>NZ_CP007153.1:5429369-10858739 GCF_001598115.1 Streptomyces sp. AgN23 | reverse complement strand
CGCCGGTCCCTGAGGTCGACCGGGCCTATGGTCGACACCGTGACGGTGAGTGCCTGCTCGAGCAGAGCTCGGGTCTCCGAGGGGGCGGGAGCTGCCGGGACCTCTTCCAGGATTCCTTCGCTTTGAGCGAGGCGAAGCAGGGCAAGGCCGCTGGCGTCCACGGCTGCGGCGTGGCGGTGGGCATCGTCGAGCTTGCGCTGGGCGGCCCGCTGGGCTCGCTGGGCCTCGTTCAAGTGGTATCGGTGCAGGGCCTGTTCAGGCCCTGCGGCTCCGAGGAAATAGGGAAGGGTGTCTTTGAGTGCCTGGGCGATGCCGTTCTCGGTCTGGCGGTGGAAGAGGGCCTTCTTGTCGGCGATCTCATTCTGGTTCTGGAAGCACAGGAGAGCTGCCTGGCCGATGGAGACGTCGAAGGCCGCGCGTGCGGCGCCGGGGGGCGGCTGGAAGCGGAAGTCTTCGATTCCCAGACGGGCGCTGAGCTGGCTGCGCAGCGCAGCGACGTTCGAATTTGGCGTCAGCTCGTCGGCGCGGGGGAGGTCGAGGGTCTCGTCACCGGTGCGAATCATGGCCTGGGTGGTCGAGGCGCCTGCGGGCCGGGGTCGCGCGAGAACCATACGGCTGTCGCGGAAAGCCACCAGGAGCGCATACCACCCCACGGTCCGGTCGATGGGTTCGTCGGGCAGGTTGGGGGTGCTGCGTCCCAGGCAGTAGTCGACGATGTCGAGGATCTCGGATTTCCCGGTCTCGGACTCGCCGGTGAGGATGTTGAGCGCCCCGGGGCGGAAACGCAGGACCCTGGGGCGGGTCTGCCGTCTCGGTGGTAGAGGGCCAGGGCGAGTAGCTGCATGGTGGTTCGCGAGCTCCTTGTGGGGGTGGTTAGGGACGGACGCCGAGGAGGTTGAAGGCGAGGGAGGGGTCGACGACTGCAAGCCAGCGTCCGACGAGGCCTGCGCGGCGGGCGCAGTCAGCGACTTCCTCACTGGCAGCGGCCGAGGCGGGTTTCGGCGCGCGAGGGCAGCGCAGTCCTGAAGCGGTGACGTCGATGGCGTGGTGGCGGGCGGCGGTGCGCAGGCTGGCGCGGGTGTATTCGGTCAGTGCGGCGGCGCGTTGCGCGAAGGCGGCTTGGTGTTGGGATGTTCGATTGAGCCACGCGGACATGGAGTGGACGGATTGTGTGGGCAGGTCCTTGCGTGTGTCTGCGGGAAGTACGAAGGGCAGCACGAGGAAGGCGCTGGGCCAGGGCAGGAGGCGGCCGGCCTTCTGGGTGGCGGCGTGGACACTGGTGGCCAGGAGGTAGCCGCCGAAGGCCTGTTGAGCAGCGTCTGTGCTTCGGGACGGCGGTGGTTGGTCATGGTCACTGGTCCCATGGCTCGTCGCGGGTCCGGCACAGGTCGGGGGTAGTCGGGGTGCCAGCCGACGGAGTCGTCGTCATCAGCGGTCTGTGCCCGGCCGGCGAGGCTGTGTATGGTGCCGCGGCCGATCCCATCCTTCGGTGGTGCTGCCGGCGGCGGGCGGGTTTGTCGGCGACCTTGTCCATGGTGTCGTCCAGGACGCGCTTGCCAGCGGCCCTACGTTCTCCGGCGGGAGTGTCGTCCTCGATCGCGTCGGTGTGGGGGTGAAGACGTGGTCCCACTCGTCCCACAGGAGCCGCTCGTAGTCCTCGAGCCCCTCTTCGGTGATCTTGGAAGGTGCGAAGCCATTCAGAGCGCTGAGCGCGGGCGTAGTGGTAGTCCCGCAGCGTGGGGTGGCGATGGTGCGCGTCTTTGAGTCCGATCCACTGCATCTGGGCCACGACCAGGTCGTCCTTGTAGACGTCGATCTCGGCGACGGTGAGGCGGCGCAGGTCTCGGTGATGGGCAGGTTTCTTCCCTGCGTACCGGTCGGTGATCTCCTCGAGGCGCACTGCAGTTCCTGGGCGGTGACCGAGGCCCGAGTCCGGTTCTTGCGGTCCAGCAATTCGACGGCCATGCCGTACCACCAACCCTTGATGTCGTCGAGGATGGCGCGGGCGTGCTGGCCCCTGATCCCCAGTGTCCGGGCCAGACTAGAGTTGAGGTCTGACATCAGGGGCGACGCATCGTTGACCTCGATGGCGGCAACAAGCCGGTAGCGCTGCGCGGGCGTGAGGTCGGTGAACTTCTTGCGGTCCTTTGCTGTGTTCTCGGGCTCAGATGCCTGAGCGATCTGCTCCATGCCGACCAGGGCATCGGCCACAGAGCGCCCGGGGCCGGGGCGGAGCTGGTGGAGGAAGTGCCTTCCGGCCGCCACCTGGGTAGTGACCAGCCGCAGCAGGGGCATCGCCCCGGCGGACAGGCTCCCCAGTACGATCAGCGCGTCGATCCACGAGGCGACAGAGCGCCAGAAAGTCCTTGCCGGTCTCGCTCAACCGCCCGGCGTTCTCACGGTGTTTGGACTGCAGCAGCTCGAACGGGTCGCCCGTGTCCTCGTACAGGAACTCGATGTCGTCGAGGACCTCCATACGGACTTCGACCGTGATGTCGTCCCAGCTGCGCTGGGCAAGTTCCAGCAAGGCCAGTTCGCACTGGTAGAGGTATCCGGTCATCTGGCCTGCCGCCGAATGCGACCCTGCTTGCGCCACGTTCCCCACTTGTGGTCGAGCCTGTACCAACGACAGTTCCCTCGCCGGGTCATGACAGCCACGACGAGACACGGCGCCGACGGCTGCAAGCGAATCCCCCACGAACCAGCCCACCGCTCCCCTGTTTGGCGTAATCTAGCACCTCCCGGACAAGCAATATCCAAACGATCAGCGGGGCCACGGGAGGCAGCTTCTTAGGCGGTCGGGGCAGAACAGCACGCAGCAGTCCTCGTCGGTGACCACCATGACCTTGACCGCGTTTTGCTTGCCCTTGCCGGAGATGAACGCGTCCCGGTCCTTGCGTCCGGCGGCCGAGCACCGGACCCCAATCCATTGCCGTTGACAATGCCGGTCTTCCTGCTGGCGCCAAGATGGTCGACGACCTCAGCGAGAGTCCGCAGCCACATGCCCGGGCGGACGGTACACCCTCACTCAGCGAACAGGGGCCGCACCTCGCCCGATGGCCCGGGTGATGGTGGAGCGGTCCACGCCGAACCAGCAGGCCAGCACGTCGTGCGTGGTCCCCCTGACGGAGATGGACGAGCGCGACCAGACTGCTCGACGATCAGCGATCACTTCGGCCGACGGGCCCGTGATCCTTCGGTCACTGGTGATCGTTCACGATCCGCGTTCCCTACCACACAACCATGATCGACGATCAGGAGCCCGACATCTCACCGCCAACCGTGCATGCAAAGGGCGCCGCAGCATCGCCGAAGCTGCTGGCCCTGGGCACCTCCCGCGCAGGGAGCGACCGAATGAGTCGGAGAGCCTGAGGCAGGACAGCGTCAACTGACGGCGGCCTGTATGCAGGTGGGAACAGTCTCTTCGCGACACGGTGACAGGCCCTGTGGACCTGCATCACTACGCTTCGCGGTGTGTGCTGCGCGGGCTCGTTGTATCCATCCAGTGTACTGGTACGAGCTTTTCATTCTCCCGCCAGTTCTGTACCACGGTTTCCTGAAACCACGGTGCCGGGAGGTTCACATGGTCACACACAATGACCTGCAGTTCGGGTGCCAGTTCCTGAACCACTTCCTGGATTAGCCTGAACAGCCGTTCTGCCGCCAGATTATCTTCGTGACCCTGCTCGTCGCCATCGTGAGTCATGGAGGCATACCAGGCTTGTGAGGGCTGGTCCAGGAAGAGGATGCGCGGAACCGGTCGCCGCTGGCGCACGAAATAGCGGTGCAGGGCCAAATGGGACAGAACATGATAGCCAACCCAGTTCTGTCCGCTGCCCACACGCGAAAGGGGGTGCCTGCCCTCCTGGGTGTCGAACTCAACGGTCAGCCTGCTTAAGTTGAGATGCACACCGCCGTCACCGTGCTCGAGCTGCAGCTCGTGGGCCCATAGTGTGATGTCCCGGCTGATGGGAACGAGTCGGGCGAGGAGCTGGTCGCGCTCCGCTTCGGGGTCGAGTTCGGATTTAAGGGCCTCTACTGCGGCCCTGGCCGTGTCCCGTGCCCGCCTGAGTCGTGTTAGGTCAGCCCCTGAGGTGCGCTGTAGTGCGGTGAGCATGCCGTGGATGCAGCCACGGACAAAGTCGCTGCGATCCGTGTACGGGAGGCGCCTGCTTGCTGCCTCTCCTTCCGCGAGAGCCTGCAAGGCGTGCTCGGCCGCGTTGAGCTGGCTGCGCAGTCGAGCGGTCCGCTGCTCGATGGCCTCGAGAGCCGCTCGCCTTGCCGGGCGTATCGAGTCGATCCCGTCCAGTTGTCTGTCGAGCCGGTGGAGGCTGTGCCTGAGCGTCGCCACTGTCAGATCCGGTTCAGGCAGAGTCGAACCGCACAAAACGCATGTGGTCGCGTCGTCGTCCTTGGGCGACGGGATGAGACCGAGGCTCGCCAGCCTGTCTCGTGGGATACGTGCGGCGGCTGAGTAGTCGTCCGCAGCGACAGTCTCGGCCAGGAGCAGTCGACGATCTGCCGCGAGAGCTCTGAGCTGGTCGCGCAGGTCGGCGCATGTCTGCTCGAGCTCAAGGGTGCGCTGACTCTCGTATTCCGCACTGGGCATCTCAGCACGTGATTGGACGGCGTCGTGAAGGGTTTCCAATGCCTGAACATGATCGTCGGGAGGAGTCGGTGATGAGACCAGGCTCAGGGCATGGGCTTCATGCCACAGCGCAGCAAGTGTCTCTTGGGCTGTGTCGTTTGCGCGCTGGGCCTGGCTGAGGTTGTTCTCTGCCTGCTTGAGGCGTCTGCGTGCGGCGGTGAACTGCGCGTGTTTACGCGCCTGGTCGTGAGGGGCTGCTCCGAGGAAGTACGGCAGAGTCTGCTTCAGGGCAAATGCGACGTGGTGGTCGCTTTGACGGTGGAAGAGTCGGTTACTGTCGGCGATCTCGCTCTGGCCTTGAAGACACAGCAACGTTGCGTGGCCGAGGTGGGCCTCGGTCCCGATGCCGTCCTGGCCGTGGGTATCGTGGTTGTGGTTCTCCGCGATCCCGATGATTTGGCTGAGCTGTTGGCGCAGCGTGTGACGGTCGGTGTTCGCTGCGAGGTCCTCGTAGGGCAGGGCTTCGAGATCTGCCCCAAGTTTCAACATGACTGGGTTGGTTGTCTTCCTGCCTGGTCCGGGTGCTGGCCGGGCCACGAATGCGCGCGTCTTGCTCATCTGAAACAGGGCTGCGTACCAGGAGACTGCGTCAGTCATGGGGCCGAGAGGGAACATGACTGTTTTGCGCCCCGTGCAGTACTCGAAGATATCGAGCAGCGTGCTCTTTCCTGTTGCTGAGTGCCCCGTGATCACGTTGAGTGCGCCTGGCTTGAAGTCCACGACGCGGCGGGCCCCGTCGGTGCTGTATAGGATGATGGCGAGCAGCTGCACGTGCTCAGGGTCTCACGCCGAGACTGGCGAAGACTGCGGCTGTCTCGTTCTTGGCCATCCAGCTGCCGATCAGGCGGGCGCTGTGAAGGATGTCTTCCAGTTCTGTACGTTCGGGCGCCCCTGCTCGCAGCCGTGTCCGCGGTTTGAGGCAATCGCTGCGCAGTTCCAGCACGTCATGCAGGAGTGCGAATCTCAGGCCGGCTTGGACCGGCATGACTAAGGCCTTGGCCTGGCGGGGAAAGCCGGCCCGCAGCATGGGATTACGTGTTACCCAGGTGGAAAGGTGCGTTCGTGTGTTGGCAGGCAACGCCTGCCGCGTGCCTCGGTGCAGCGTCATGGGGGCGACGATGAAGGATAGGTGCCACGGCATGCCCGACACTCTCTGCCGCTCGTAGGAGCCCGCGGCAACAGACAAGAGGCTGGCGATCAGTGCCGGGTTGAGCATGGCGGCGACGAGAGCCGACGGTTCGCTCCAGGCGGTGTCTGCGGCTGGGGCGTGGATCTGCCCAGTCGGTGGCGTGGTCACGATTCCGCCCGCAGAGTCTGCATGCGGTGCTGGAAGTCGGGGTGCCATCCCACTCGCCCCGTGTCCGCGAGCTCATGACGTTGGCCGCGGACGAAGAACGCCTCGTGATACCTGCCGTGCAGGCAGGGGCCGTTACGCTGCGAGAGGTCTTTGAGGAGGCTGGCTCCTGCTCGCTGTTTGGTCGCTTCATCGGCCGCATCTGCGAGCTCTAGTCCCATCCATTCGAACTCGCTCTCCCATTCATCGACGATGTCGCGGCTGAGGCTGCTGAGCTCGTCTGCTGCAACGAGGTCTTCAGCGATCCAGCGGATGGCCTGGGCCTGGGCACGGTGGTAGTCGATGACCGAATGCCGCAGGTTCACCGGCGGATAAGCCACCCACCTCATCTGGTGCACGAAGGGACTGTTGCCGTAAGTCGCGGTGAGTACGTCGTCGGCTGTCCCCTCATGACCGACGATCGTGGGAAGCCTCTGCCGAGAGAACTGATCACGCAGATCGGCGATGGCCGCACGCGCCATACCGACGTCAACGGCCCTCCTGCGGCGCTGCAGCAGTTCCAGAGCCCGTTCGTCCCACCAGCGCCACACCATAGCCAGGAAGAGATCCTCGTGCCCGACTGGCAGGCTCCACCGGAGTTCCGCACGAACGAGAGCCGGAACGTCATCGATATGCGGCGAGGCGTCCATCACGGTGATGCGTGAGAGAAACGCGGCCCGGTCCGCCGGCCCCAGCTCGAGGAACTGCTCGCGCGCCTCCCGGGTACGTCCGGAAGCTCGCCGCAGGGCAGCACGCTCGAGCGCGCTCAAGGCCATTTCGTCATCGCGTGAGTCCGGGCGGAGCGCGGCCATCGCACTGCCGGGGTTCGCTTCTTGAGTGGAGACAAGCACCAGCGTCGGCCCCTCGACATCTGACGGGACCGCCGTGTCCATCCAGGTCTTCAGCGTCGACCACACGTCCGGAGAGGCGTCCGTGAGCCGGCGTTCACCTCTTTGATGATGCTTGATCTGCAAGAGCTCCGTCGCTGATTCGGCCTGCTCCCACGCGACGTCGTCATGAAGTTCCAGGGAGATCGCCGCGTCGGGGCGTGCATGATCCGCCCGCAACAATTCCAGCAGCGCCCACCAGGTCTGATGCTGGTAGCCCAGCGCGCTGGCTGCGGCGCTGTGCACGGACTCCCCCATGCCGCCACTCCTCCCCTGGCCGCCAGGCACAACGACGAGACCTTTGTACCCCATCACAGCCGACTCCCTGGCCTGTTTGGATTTGCAGCTTCGACAGGTCTGTTCCGGCAAGTCCGAAAGCAGTAGGAGCCCCGTTCTGTCCGTGCCCCTATTCAGAGCGCGTGTCTCCATGGGGAGGGTGCAGTTCGAGAGACGCATCGTGCGAAACGGCAAGGGGTTGTTGTCCGGGGCTCCCCCGCCAGCCGCCCTTGACGTACCAGAACGCGGTGCATGTATGCGAGCCGAGCTTGGTAGTCCTGGACATCACGGCCGGAGATGGAGACCGCGGTGGCGGTGATGTCCCGGCTGGATGAGCTGTGGGTGACATCTGGCGTCGGCCCAGCGCGGCGGGTCGCGGGTGAGCCCGGAGTGCAAGCTCGCCCATATGCGGACATCTGACGTCCTGGCTTCCCCAACCCGTGTGACGGTGCCCGCCGGGCGACCACCGCTGCGGTTTACCGGTGATGTCTACGGACAGGGCGCCATCGCGTAGCGAACCAATCCGGGGAGGCGGGGTGCTAAACACGCGCTCCGTCCACAGGAGCGCCTGGACAGTCCAGGCTTGATGAGACCGTGGTCTGGACGTCGACCAGCAGCAACAGGACTTGAGCTGGCCCGTAGTTGGGTTCATTTCTTGGGGCGAAAATGCTTGACAATAGTACCGAGTTGGTTGATCCACTCGTCGAGTTCATCTTCATCACCTGTGGTAACTCGGCAGCTGTGTGTAGTGCCATTGACCAGCGCGACGGTGATCGTCAGCCCGTATCCGCGGCCGTTCTCGGCGTGGGTGACACCCCTGACGGCGTCCCAGGAGAAATCACGACAGCGACCATTGCGACCAAGGGAGATGCCCTGGGCATCGGCGACCCCCGTTGACGGGGTGTCCCTCTGCTTGCTCCGGAGCCAAGAATCCCGGAGTGCCCACTGTGGTGCCGGTCGTGGTCAGGCGGGAGCCTTCCAGAGCCCGTGCGATCCCGAAGTCCAGCACCCTGGGGCCATCCTGGGCCATGATGATGTTGCCTGGTTTCAAGTCGCGGTGAACGAGTCCGCAGGCGTGAATGGCCTGCAATGCCTCGGCGAGGGCAGCTCCGAGTCGGCGGAGCGTCTGCTCGCCCATTGGCTCACGTGGGGCGAGCAGCTGGGACAGTGTCGGGCCCGGTATGTAGGCGGTGGCAAGCCACGGCGGTTCCGCGTCCGTGTCGGCATCCACTACCGGCGCCGTGTGGAATCCGCCCACCTGCCGGGCTGCGGCCACTAAGTGCAATGGCCTGGCTTCAGACGACCAGTCAAGCACAGACTGAGCAGCCGCCAGGCGCTGCACTCGATGTGGCCCAGCTCGAAAGGGCGAAGGCGAGGAGACTGGTCATGGCCAGCACGGTGGTCGCAGCGACGGCCCAACGGCACATCGTCATCGTCATGCCCGCACCGTGGCAGGGCGAGCGCGGCCAGGCGGGTCCTGAGCTCGGGAGAACATCGCTGTCAAGAGGCAATTCCATGTCTTCAGGACCTGGCGGGCGAGGCCACCCCGCACCTCCAACCGGATACGCGGCCTGCTTACTCAGTTCCACACCAGCCTGGGGCGCGTCCTCGGCCCGTGACTGGACCATCAGGCCGTGAACTGGCTGCTGAAACGCTACGGGTCCCCGACCACCCTGCGCAGAGCCGGACGCGGCAGGCTGGTCGGGGTGGCCCAAGGCCCCGCACATGGCGCCCGGCTACTCGACGACGCCTACGGTTCCGCTGCGCAAGCCGGACGCCGGGGAGCGCACGGAGGCCGCCCGGCGGCTCGACGAGGTCGGCGACGCGCTGAGCGCGGACCAGCGGCTGCTCCGCGTACTCCTCGACGACGACCAGCACGCCTTCGAGGACGCCCTCGTCGCCCGGCTGGTCGCGTACCGGGAGAGCGTCGAGGCCGATGCCGGTGATCCCGCGCCCCGGTCCCTCCTCCCCCTCGGCACCCTCGCCCTGGCCTGCCTCGCCGTCCAGGTCCATGGGTGGGAACTCGGTGTCCGGTCCGGGTACCTGCCGTACGGTCTGCTGGGATCGCCGGACGCGCCGCGCCGGGCGGCGGAGGGAAGCGGAACAACTTGGGCTGCTGGGCCGCCAAGTAGGCCACACGGGGTGCGGAAGTGGGTGTGGCCCGACATCCAGGACATCGTCGTGGAGACGGACTCGTCCCCACCGAGGCAGCGCGTACGTCTGTGCGATAGCCAAGGACGGAAGACCACCCTGCCCCACGTCGGCGAACGCCATCTGCCGGATCTCCACGCCCTGCGACACCGGTAGCCCCGATGGCGCCGAGCCTCAACACGTGTCTTTCGCGACGATCCGAAAGACACGGCCTAGCCCAACGGGTGGATCGACAAGTGCTCGGTGGCATTGGTGCGGGGCAGTACGATCACTGCGGATTTCCGGCGGGTGATCGTTGATCCATGACAGGCCGCCCAGGTCCAGTTGCCGGCGGGCTCGGGTGACGGCGACGTAGGCCAGGCGGGCTTCGCCGTCGTCGATCGGGCCGGGCACCGGAGCGCCGGTCTCGTCGTGGTCATCGCTGTCTTCGGGCGGGGTGAAGTCGTCGGCGATGCGGACGCGGAGCCATTCGCGGCCCTTGGCCTTGTGGGCGGTGGAGACGGTCACCTGGGCCTGCTCTTCGGGGAGGATGCGGCTGATGGCGGTGAGCAGGGCGTCGGTGCCGTGGGTGTCGACGAGGTCGACCAGGGGCTGGAGGTCGCGGCCGGCCGGGTCGTGGGCGGCGTAGTCCTGGACCTCGCCCCAGCAGGTGAACAGCACCAGTTCCGGGTGGCCGGTGCGGCGGCCTTCCTTCAGGTCTCGGGCGGCCAGTGCCAGGGCCTGGAGGCTGCCCCCTCCCCCGACCAGGCCGACCTGGTGGCCGGTGGCCAGGAGGTCCATGACGGTGGCCATGGCTCCGACGTTGGTGCGGCAAAGCACCGCCTCCGGCTGCTCTACCGGCCCCATTTCGGTGAGCACTGTCTCGCTGCCGGTCAGGCGGATCGGGGCGTCGGTGAGGGCGAGCCAGCGGTTGGCCTCGGCCGCCAGGCGGGGACCGAAGCGGAAGGACTGGGACAGGGACAGGGCGGTGCCGTCGAAACCGGTCATGACGTCGCGGGCGCCGCGCCAGTGGTAGATGGCCTGGGCGGAGTCGCCGACCATGACCAGCTGGGCGTGATCCCGCTGGGCGGTGAAGATCTGCTCGACCACGGGGTTGGTGTCCTGGGCCTCATCCAGGAGCAGGTACTCGGCGGTGGTCTGCGGGCGGGTGAGGGCCCAGATCTTCAGGTAGTGGTCGTGGTCGAAGCGGACTACGCCGTCCTCGGGGTGCTGCAGGTCCGCCCAGACCTTGCGGGCGAAGGGCACGATCGTCTCGGCGAACTGGGCGTAGTGGTCGTCACCTTCCAGACCGCGCAGGCGGGGGACGTGGTGGGGGCGCAGGTGGTCGTCCGCGGAGTGGCAGAAGCGGGTGACGGTGCGCAGGGTGGTGTTGGACAGGGTGCGGGGGCTGATGTCGCGGCCGCCGATACGGATGGGTTTGGTGATGCCCAGGGCCTGGCCGGTGCGCCAGCTGGGCTGGCGGGGGCCGCCCAGGCGGCGGGCGTAGCGGTGGCCGATGGCGGCGTAGGCCATGGCGTGCGCGGTCTTGCAGATCACGGTGTTGGGGAAGCGGGTGGCGGCCTCTTGGGCGATGGCGCGGTTGTAGGCGAGGTAGCGGCCGCGGCGGGTAGTGGCTTTGGCCAGGAGAGCCAGGGTGGTGGTTTTGCCGGTGCCGGCGCCAGCTTGGAGGACCAGGTGGTCCCCGGTGCGGAAAACGTCGGCTGCGGCGGCCTGTTCATCGGTGGGGTTCAGCACGAAGGCGGTCCAGGATGGCGGGGCGGCGCCGGCGATGTGCACTGGGGGTGCGGCGCCTGGGGCGGACGGGTGGTCAAGTCTTGGCGGACGGCGATGGCCGGGGGTGGTTGGCGGGTGGTGCGGCCGTCAGCGGGGGTGGTGTTGCCGGGCGGCGTTGGGCAGTCGGCTGTGGATGTGTCGGTGGTGCAGGAGCGGGTCAAAGACTTCCCAGCCGGGGAGGGTGACGTCGGCGGCGCCGGGGGCGGCAGTGTGGGCGGGGCAGCGCTGGGTGCGCCAGCGCATCTGCTCGGCGTAGGGCAGGTGGCTGAGGTTGTATACGGCCATCAGCTGCTGGGGCAGGGCGAGTTGGCCGTGGGTTGGTCCGGTGGGCAGCAGGGTCCAGGTGCCGGGCGTAGTGGCGAGGATGGGGCTGGGGCAGCGGTGGCGGTGACGGGTCTGGGCCACGCAGCGCAGTTCCTCGATGGGGTGAGCGGCGAGGTAGCGGGTGTAGAGGATCTGTACGACCGGGCGGGCCGGGCGGCAGGGCTGCGGACGCGGCTTGGTAGCAGGGGGCGAGGGCGGCGGGGTGAAGGTGTGGGCCTGGAGGCGGCGGGTGCGGACGGCGAGCTGACGGCGGGCCGCTTGCAGGGGTGCGCTGAGCGGGGCGGGGGCGGTGTGGTGGGTGCAGAGCAGGGTGTGCGGGATGCGGCACCATGCGCTGCCGTCACCGCTGGGGTAGGCGGTGCCGCAGCTGAGATGCCAGCGGCAGGATTCCGGAACTGTCGTGGCTGGGATCTCGGCGGGGTGCAGGGCGATCGGCTGGCCGTTGCTGGTGTGGAACCACTCCAGGCGGTGGCCGCAGTGCCGGCAGCGGGCTCCTTGTCCGGCGCGCAGCAGGCGGCTGGGGCTGTAGGGGGCGACGCGCAGGGAGCGGTGGCGGGGGCTGCCGTCCCGGTGACGGCCCTCGGTGGCGGGGGTGGGCTGCATGGCGGTGACCGTGCCAGAGGCCGCGCCGGAAGGGCGGGGTGGCGCCGTGCGGTTCGCGCGGACAGCCCAATTACGCAGGGACGTGCGTACGAGGGCCGATTGGGCGTTCGGTGGTGGTTCGTCGGTTCGGGTGATGTGTGCGCGGCGCGGGCGGGTCGGCGCGGCAGGGTCAGGCTGGGGGTTCGGCGGGTGGGGTGTGGCCGTCGCAGAGGGTGCCCAGCAGGGGGCCGAGGGGGACGCCGAAGGTGTGGGCGAGAGCGTGCCAGGTGGTGACGGACCCGGTGGTGCGGCCGTGTTCGAGGTCGATGACGGTGCGACGGGACAGGCCGCTGCGCTCGGCGAGTTCATCGAAGGTCCAGCCGCGCTCATCCCTCAGCCGGGCGAGCTGCACGCGCAGCGCGGTGAGGTTGGGATCGGGCGGGAAGATCGTCACTGCCCTATCCGACGGTGCAGAACCTCGCCCTGTCAGTGCAGACTTCTGCACTATCTGAACCGGTACAGGACGGTCTCGACCGGCTCTGCAAGAGTGCGGGGGTCTGCACCACGGGTGCGGCCGACCGCCGCCCCGACCAGCCCCGGGAACGGGGCGTTATGAACCACTGCGGACCGAACAGGAGGACGCCGGGCCCGATGAGGCTCTCCCCCACCGACATCGCGGTGCGGCGCACCTGGACCGTGGAACTGCGCCCCCAGCCGGGCGGACCGATGCTGGCCTGCTCCCAGTGCCCGCCCCAACCGCACCCTGTCGCGGCGGTCTCGGCACGATCAGTCGCGCTGGCCCATCTGTCCCAGCATGCCCATGAGAACGCCGTACCGGATCATCTGCGCACCTGTCAGTGCCAGGCCCGCGGCTGCCACTGGCACCCACGCCACCGCGGCTGCGCCGGCTCCGTCCTCCTGGTCCTGACGGGCGACCGAAGCGGGCGACGATGGCGCCTGACCGATGCCTGCGCTGCCTGCGCCGCCGCCACCGAACAGGCGTCCGTGGTCCCGAATATCCTTGTCACCGCTCCCCCGGCGGCATGCTGTGCCCGGATCAACGGTCCGCGGAGGCCTTACACTCCCGGGCCACAGGAGCAGGTGCGGGTGCGGGAGATGCTCACCTACCTCGGTGCCGCGCTCCCCCGGTTCTCCTCGCCCACCGCCCGGCTTCTGGCCGTGCAATGCGCACTGCGTGCCGATGCCGGCGGCCGGGTCCGCCTGCCGGCCGGCCTGTTGCGCAGCATGCGGCTGGCCGGATACGCCGCGCCCTGGCACGAACTCACCCACGCCGGGTGGCTGAGCTGCCTCTCCCCCACCGCACGGCGGACATACGGCGGCGTTGTGGCACAGCTGCTGGATGCCGCCGTCCTTGACCAGGCCCCTCCCCGCCGCGCTCGCGTCCGAGCCGCCCACTGGGCCCTGCACCCGATCCCACTCGCGGCCACGCGCGAGGCACCGCCCGCGGTGCAGCTCACCACGCTGACGCTGGCCGTGCATACCTCAGGCCGGTCGGGCAGCGTGGAGGTGGACCTGCTCACCCGCCTGTGCGGGCTCTCCCTGGGGCAGGTGGAAGAGCTACTCGACCGTCTCGTCCGCGCACGCCTCCTGGACGGCTGGCAACGCTTTGCGGAGGCCGGTGAACTGCGTTGGCATCTGCCCCCAGAGCCACCCCCTGACGCATGACCGGCCCCCACCTGCCGAGCCGGCGGCCACAAGCACCGAGGTTGTCAAAGGACATGCCCCTAGTACTCCAGTCGCAGTTCTCCATTTTCGCTGGTCACAGCGCCTTCTCGAGCGTAGTGGGTTGGCGGGTGGTCATGGCGGCGGTGGTTCGTGACTCACCCGATCGGGGTGCGTGCGGCATTGATAGTGGAAGTGGCAGGCGACGGCTTGGTGGTGTCGTCTCCAGTACGACCAGCAGAGCCTGTGTTCGGTCCGAAGTAGGTGGGCTGCTGGGAGATGGGCAAGATCCATGAGCCGTCGCACTTCTGCCAGAGTGAGGGAAACGAGGCTGCTTGGACCGTTTCTCCGGCCCCCCTTTCAACGGCGTGGGCGACCATCGCGGCGAGGAAACAGTGGTCGAGCATGGCCAGGACTGTGGTCTTCTGTTGCAAGAAGCGGAAGCTGGTCAGCAGTCGGTTGAGCCGAGACCAGTCGCCCGCCTCACGCAGGTGCGTCGGCAGCGCGAGGAGGGTGTACTGACGCTTCTCGGCATCCATGGCATCCCCGCCGGCCAGTAGATGGGGGATACGACATCACAGCTCGATGGTCGGAAGGATCCCTGCTCCGAATGCAGGTTTCCTTCTCACAGTATCCACGATTCCGTGAACTCGCACTCTTCCGACCGAGCGGCGCAGAAGGTACACCGCCAGAGCAGGGACACGAGTATGTCGAGTCCATGCTGGTCCGCCTGGGGGCTCCCGTGGCGAGGATCTGAAGCTTCGGCTCACATCGGGCGGATCCTGGGCGTGAGGGAGGGCCGGGCTCAGTAGGAGAACTCGATGTAGTCGATGTCCTTGAGCTCCACCATGCGCAGCCCGCGTGTAGGTGAGACGCGGAAGTACGCCTCGCCGACCGCGTCCGCAACGATGCCGCGGAGCGTTTCCTCATCCGCCTCACGCTCTCGCGCCCGGAACAGTCGACCGATGTAGAGGGTCGGCAGTTGTTCGGTGAGGAGGCGGTAGCGGCCGTCGTCGGAGGAGCCAGCGGCTCCGGTGAATCCGAACCATCCGCGAAAGTGCACCATCAAGCCGCCTCGTACGACGAGCGATTGGTGGGCCCAGCGGCGAATGAGCGGCTGCCACAGCCTGGCCACTTCCCGCGTGATGGCGTGGTGCAGTTGCTCGCTGGGGGCTCCCTGTCGTCCAGGGAGTACCGCCTGTAGTTCGGCGGGTGAGATGCGCAGGCGGGCGGCCAGGGTGTGGTGGTCGGCGTACTGGGAGAGGAGAAAGCGCAGGCGGGCGCTGTCTGATCGGGGCGGTTGGCGGGTCCACAGATCCATGTCGGCGCGGTCGAGGGCATCGGTGATGGATTCCGGGTCGAAGGCAGGATGCATGCTGGCTCCTGGTCGGGATGAATGGCTTCAAGGTCGGTCGGGGTGGGGTGGTGGGGCGTCCTGCGGTGGCCGTGGTCAGGACCGTCTGGCCGGTCGTCTGCGGGCGGCAGCGGGCGTGCGGGCTGGCGCAGGCAGGAGGAGGCGGCAGCCTTCGATGGCCTGACTGACTTCGTGCTCTTCCCATTTAGGGATGAACAAGGGGGTGTTGGCGTGGACGTAGCCGCGCAGCTCGGTGAGGGCGAGTGCGGCCTGGGCCAGAGGTCGGGCCCATGGGGGCAAGCCTTCGGTGGGGTGTTGGCCGTGGTCGGGGCTGGCGGAGGAGGTTAGGTCGTCGTGAGGGAGGTGGTTGAGCTGGTCGGGGGGCGCGCCGGTCAGGAGATGCAGGGCGACGCGTGCGGCGTGCACGGGATGGGCGATGCGGTTGTGGATGCGGGCGATGGCCGGAGCGAGGTGGGGGTGGGTATGGTCCCAGCGGGTCGGTGGCAGGGAAAGGAGGCGTGCGTCGGGGGGTGGTTGGGCGGCGATCATGGCGTAGTGCCGGTCTTCCCAGCGGTGGCGGCCGCTTGGCGGGGGTGGCAGGCGGAACCAGGTCTCCTCCGGTCGGGCGGGAAAAGAGGGGCGTACCTGCCACCACGGGAAGTTCCCGTCCGTGAGAGGCGGTGGGGAATGCTGGAGGTGCCGCAGGGCGGCGTCAGGAGTGTTGAGGTCGTCGTGGCGGACCGTGGAGAGCAGTTGCTGGACGTTGTCGGTGAAGGAGCCGTGGCAGAGCAGTGTCAGCTTCAGGCGGGCGTGTTCGCGCAGGGCCAGCAGGTGTTGGATGTAGCCGGAGCGGAGGCGGTGGGCCCGGCAAACGATCAGGTGGGTGATGCCGAGTGCGGTGGTCCATGCGGCGGTGTTGCGCCAGCTGTCGTCGGTGTGGCGGACCCATGCGGGTTCGGGGTGGAGGTCCTCCGGGACAGGCAGGTGTTTTCCGTAGGCGCGCATCAGGTCGTGGGCCAAAGTGGCGCCGGTGGGGGTCAGGGGGGTTGGGTGCACGGTGATGCGTCCGGCGCTGGGCCGGTGGGCGGCCAGGGCAGTGGTGGTGAGGGCCGGGTGATCGTGCGGGTCGAGGATGAGGGTGAGGGGCGGCAGGGCAGGGTCGGTTTCACCGGGTGACCACACCGGCTCCCAGGCCTTGGGATCGACGAGGGGTGTGGAGGGGGTGAGGTGTGCGGTCGGGGTCATGGCCTTGTCGTGGGTCGGGGCTGGAGTTGCTTCAGCAGCGGGTGGGCGTCGTGTAGGGGGCGGCGGCCGGTGCGGTGGGCGAGGCTGGCCAGGCGGTGGGTCAGGGCCGCCCAGCGGCGGAAGTTGCCGTGTGCCCAGGCGGTGTTGAGCGTGGTGATCAGCTGGGGGTCGGTGTCGTGCCACTGGGGGTGGAAGGCGGGGAGTGTGGTGAGGAGTTCGGGCTCGGTCAGCGACTGGAAGTGGTGCCAGGTGTGGACGCGGCTGGTCAGTACCGGTTGAGCGCGCAGGGCTTTGATCCGGTGGTCGCTGGCTAGCAGGAGCACGGCGAGGCGGGTGTGGGTGTCCTCGTGCAGGAAGCGGAGGTATTCCAGGCAGGAGGCGGAGAGTTGGTGGGCTTCGTCGATGGCCAGCAGCCGCGGCGGATGATGCAGGGCGTGGCGGATGAGGTCATCGCAGATGCCGGGGTTTTTCGGGGCGGTGCCGGGCAGTTGCAGGGCCCGGTAGAGGCGGGCGCGCAGGTCTTCGGGGCGGGCCTGGGGGCGCACAAGCAGGGAAAGGGTCTGCCAGTGGGGGTGCTGGGCGATCAGGGTGTGGAGGGTGAAGGTTTTGCCGGTGCCGGGCGGACCGCTTAGGCACATCATGGCCTGCTGCTCGACGGTGGTGTGGAGGGCGTTGGCGGCGGCCCGCACCTGTGAGGTGGTCACGGTGCGGGCCTGGGGGAGGTTGAGGTAGTGCCGGGCAGCGCTGTGCGGAGTGGGGGCGCTGGGGGTCATCGGCTCTCGTCTCGGCGGTGGCGCTGCCTGGGGGGCCGGACGCGGCGGATGGCCCAGCGGGCGATGGTTTCGTCGACTTCGTCCAGGCCGCGGCGCTTCATGCCCTCGAGGATGTGGTGGGTGATCTTGGACCACATGCGGAAGGTGCCAGCGCCGGCCTCCTGGTCGATGTAGTTGATCAGTTCGGGTGAGGTGTTGGCCCACAGGGGGTGGAAGTGCGGGATGTTCTTGAGGACCTCGTCCGGTTCCATCGGGGTGAATTCCTGCCAAATGTAGATCCGGGAGGCGAGGGCGGGATCGTTGTAGAGGGTCTTGTAGCACTCCTCGCCGCCGATGAAGAGGACGGCGGGGCGATTCTTTCCCTGGCCGGTGTCCCACAGGTGGCGGACGAATTCGAAGCACTCGCGGCTGAACTGCTGGGCCTCGTCGAAGGCCAGGACGTAGGGGCGGCGGGCGAGGGATCGCTTGAGTAGCTGGTCGAACTCGCTGGGGTGGGTGGGTGCCTTGCCCTCGAGATTGAGGAGGGTGAACAGTTCGTGGCGGATGTCGCGCGGCGTGGGCCGGGAGCGGAACTGCAGGAACAGCACCAGGTCGGCGGCCACTTCCTTCAGAGCGGCCAGGACGGAGAAGGTCTTGCCCAGACCGGCGTCGCCGTAGATGCAGGACATGGCGCGGGCGTCGATGGTATCGGCGATGTTCTCCCCGGCCTCCAGGAGGGCCTCGGTGGCGACGATGCGGGCATCGGCCAGGTTGAGATAGAAATCGGGTTCGGCTCCGCTTGCGTCGGCGGCCGCGGTCTCGGTGCCGGTGGTGTCGGTCATAGGTGTTCCTTCGGTTGAGGCAAGGGTGATGGGCAAGGCGGTGCCCAGGCGGCGGCCGCTGGGGTGGTAGACGTCGATGCCATCCCCTGGGGAGGCGTGGGGGCGCACTACGACCTGGGCGGTGACTTGGCCGGTGATCCAGCTCGCGTGGTAGAGCCGACCGCGCCAGTGGATGCCCTCCGGGCGCAGGAGGCGGGGGTGGGTGCCGGGCGGGAGCTCAGCTCTCATGAGAGTCCTCTTCGGAGGTGGTTTTACAGGGGGTGGTGGGGATGACCCATCCGGCGCCAGGGGCGAGCCGGCGCGGCATGTAGTTCTCGGGCAGCTCGTCGGGGTGGGCCGGGGCACGCAGTGTGCGCAGTTCCTCGGTGGCCGCCTTGCGGGTCATGGCGCCTTCGGCCTGGGCGGGTGCGGGGGCGGTGGCGGCCTTGAAGCGGCGGCGGCGCTTGCGCTCGGCGGCCCGCAGGTCCTGCCGCAGGCGCTGGGCGCGTTCGTTGCGTGCCTGGTAGACGGCGTTGATCTGGTCGGGGTCTGCCTGGTCGGACAGGTGGGCGGTGCCCAGGTGGCGGTGGGTGTGCAGGTCGAAGACTTCGATGGTGTCCTCGTGGTGGGGCTGATAGCGGATGCGGACTTCGGTTCCGGTGCGGCCGGTCATCCAGGGGCCGATGTAGTCGCGGCCGCGCCAGCGGATGCCGTGGCCTTGGATCTTGCGGGTGGAGCGGTCGGCCTCGAGCAGGAAGGCGTGCAGGTCCTCGGGGGCGGCCTCCCGCAGGGGGGTGTCGTCCTCGTTCCACAGCTCCAGGGGGGTGAGGTTGCCGCGGGCGGTCATGCGGTGTTCGGCGTTGCGACGGCGCACCCACTGCCCGAACAGCTCGACGAAGGCTTCGAAGGTGAGTGGCGGGTCGTTCTCGCCCGAGCGGTGGCGGGAGTCCAGGCGCTGGGCTTCGGTGTAGCGGGGCAGGGTGGAGAAGAACATGCTGGTGGCTGCGCGGTTGAGGTTTTCGATGCTGCCTTTGAGGTGTGGGGTGTAGGGGGGCAGGATGTAGACGTCAACGGTGAAGGCGCCGAGGGCTTCTTGGACGGCGCGGGCGAGGAAGTCGCGGCCGCGATCGATGCGCAGCCGCTGGGGCAGACCGCCGGCCGGTCCGTGGGTGTCATCGCGCAGGATGGCCGAGCGCAGGGCGGCGAGGATGGATCCGCGGTGGGGGTAGTGGGGGGTGAGGGCCCAGCCCATGGTCATGGCGGTGGAGCAGTCGATGAACCAGGTCACCCAGGGTTTGAGGAGGCGGTCGCCGGCCAGCACCAGGACGGGGACCTGCTTGTGGTCGCCCTCCCACTCCTCGTTGCGGCAGACGGGCGGGCGGCGCAGGTGCGGGTCGTGGCCCCGGGAGGCCGGCAGGCCTTGGCGCAGGCCGGCGAGGTCGCCCGGGGAGAGGTCGCGGCGAATGGCGCGGTAGAGGGTGGCCAGGCTGGGTGCGGTGGTGTTGTTCTCTTCGGCTTCGGTGCGCAGTTCCTCGTGCAGGCGCTTGATGTTGCCGCGATGGTAGGCGAGTTGGACGCGGAGGTCTTCGGTGATCTCGAAGCGGGCGCGGCTGAGGCGTTCGGCGGTGCCGTTGGCTTTGGCGTCGGCCAGGCGCTTCCAAACGGTGCGGATGTGCAGGTCCAGGGTCTGGGCCACCAGTCGGACGTGGGCGGTGGTGAGCTCACCGCGGGCGTCCAGCGTCATCAGGTGGCGAATCGCCGGGGTGGTCAGCATCTGCCGCTCCCGGCGATGTGTGGCGGCCTGGGGGTGCGCGGCCGACGCGCTGTCGGGTGGTTGCTCATCCATGAGGGGGCTGCTCCTGAGAACAAGAAGGGCTGTGAGCGTGCGGCCGGCCGGGTCAGATGGGCATGCCGATATAGGAGACGTACTCGTACTTGCGCCAGTCCGAGTCCAGGTCGCAGATGGTGTGCTCCCACGCCGCGGCCAAGCGCATCTGGTCCCCCACCGACCACGCGGCCACGATGGTGTTCCAGCGGTAGATGTTCTTGCAGCGCCACGGCACGACGCGCCGGTGGCACATCTGGACCTCGGTCTCATCGACGGGGTAGATCTCGATGCGGGTGCCGCCATCTGCGTTCAGCGACCGGGTCAGGGCCGGCGCGATGTTGCGTCGGCGCAGGGTCTGGTAGGCGGTCTCCAGGCGGGCCTGTCGGTCCCGGTTGGGGTTGCGCATCTGGGACAGCCACGCGCTGAGGGTGCGGGCATCGGCGGTGATGCCTGCGTCCTCCATGGCCCGGTAGCCGGCTCCTGAGCGCGTGAGGTAGATCAGTGCGCGCCGGAGTTTCTCCTCCGGCGTCTTCCAGCGATCGTCTTCGAAGACCCTTTCGTCCAGTGCGATCGCCAGTGCCGTGGCGCCGTGCGTGCCCTGAGCACCGAATTTTCCGAAGCCCATGTTCCTCCTTGGTTCGTCCGACAGCCCGTGTGGCGTCATGGCAGGCCGGGCACATGTGCCGACAGGGCCGGCGGGCTGGTTGGGGTCCCGTTCTTGGTGGCGCTGCCCGGTAGGCGAAGCGCAGCGCAGTGGGGTGTGCCGCCCTCGGGCTGCCCCGGTGGGGACGGCGGAGGGGGGAATGGTCGACGCCTGGGCGATGTTGGAGGCGTTGTCCGGCCAGATATGCGGGACGCGAGTGGTTCGTCGAACGGCTCGAACTTAGGGCGGGACTAGGGGCGATAAGATCTTTCCGGTCATTCGTCCGCGGTGCGCAGCCGGGGATGCAACGCGTGTAGCGCCTGTCCGGCGCCCGTCAAGTGCCCGGGGTCGTCCCGGCCAGCAGGTTGCCCTGCAGTGTGGTCGGTTGAGGCGCCTTCCCATGTCAGTGCGTGAGTCGGGCGAGGCGAGTACGCACCCGGTGGCACTGCGACCCGGCAATGGGCGGGGCACTGTAGGGGCAGGGTCTGACAACGGGTGTGGCGCGGCGTGAAATGGGATGACGCAAAGTCTCGGCTACCCTCCGGTACCTGCTGCGGCTGTTGGCCGCGGTGTCGGCGGTGTGCGGCACGATGCACGCATGAGTCTCACCTCCTGCCTCAAGGACCCCACCTCGGCGATGTCTCGGTTCCTCGCCGAGCATCTGCCGGTAGTCGAGGACGTGTTGAGTGACTACCGTGCGCGACTGGCGCGCTATGCCGCGCCAGTGAGACCGGCTGCCGGGGCGGGGCAGCGTCCGGAGTACCGGATGCTGGGCCACACCGTTGATCACCGGCTGAGGATCAGTCTCGGAGCGCCCACCGGCGCACCGATCAGCGAGGGAGTGGTGCGGGCCGTCATCGATGATGACGGGTGGCCTAGCCGCGAGGTCATTGACACGGTGCAGGCCGCGGGCACGGAGCTGTTAGAAGAACTGGGCACGTACGAGAGCGAGGACGGTCAGCCGCTGGTCCTGGAGGATGAGGCCGAAGATCGCCTCATTCGACTGTGTCACCTCTCCTCCGGCTTCGAGGCGATCTTCCGTCACGTGGGCTGGGTACGCGGCAACGCCTTGGGCCTGACCCCGCCCGGCGCGTGTCTGGATGACATGGTTGATGCCGTGCCGTTCTACATCGTCGACGACATTCGACGGCAGATGGAACTGGCCGCGCAGCCCGGCCCGTTCGACCGTCTGCGGCAGCTTGCCGCGCCACAGCGGATTTGCGGGCCGGTCTTCGAGGGCAGTCTGCACGTGGGCGGAGCCGACGCCGACTTCATCCTGGCCAAAGCGCTGGTGGACTGCAAGGCCACCATCCGCCCCGAGCGGATGGGCCGCGCCGAGCTCTACCAGCTGGCCGGCTACCTTCTGCTGGACTACAGCGACAACTACAGCATCGACACCGTGGGGCTCTATCTCTCCCGCCAAGGCGCACTCATCGACTGGAGCGTCGCGGACTTCCTCGGCCTGATGGGCGCGCAGATGCACCTGCCGGACCTGCGGGCCGCCTGCGAGTACGCCCTGACCGACGGCGCCGCCGGCGCTCCTGCGCCGCCTCCACACCAGCGCAAGCCCCTCCCTCGCCCGCGCAACGCACCTCCGGTCCAGGACTCCCTCTTCGACGACCTGAACTGACACCGCGCAATCGTGCATGTGCACGGTTCGGTGTCGCACCCGGCTCTCAGCGCAGCGGCCGCTGCGCGAGGCAGTGAAGGGGCTGTCAGTGCCTCGCGGTACCTTCCGGCATGCCTCGAAATCAGCGTTCCTTAACCGACGGGCAGGCCCTGTGGGCGCTGTATGCCGTCACTTTGGGCCAGGTCACCAGGACAGCGGCGGCAGCGCAATTGCAGGTGTCGCGGGGTGTGATCGACGAATTGGTCGGTGGCCGGAGCTACCGGTCACTGCCCAGGCCTTTTTGCAGGCCGCAGCCACTGGCCGGGACAGGGACCTTCCGAGGTGCTCAGGAAGTGCCGGAGCGAAGGATCTTTCGGGAGGCTAAGTACTGGGCGTTGGTGGACACCAGCCCCGGCGCAGCGAAGTGCTGGCTCTTTCGCGGGCGGCGCAACTCCGATGGCTACGGTCAGTATTGGGCCGGACGGTCGCTGGTCGACGTCGTCAGTGCGCACCGAGTGGCGTATCTGCTCGCCCACGGTATGACGCAGAACTTTTCCTCCAAGATCTTTGTCCGGCACCTGTGCGCCGTGCCGCGCTGTTGTAATCCGGCGCACCTGGTCCTGGGCACGCAGAAGGAGAACATGCGTGACCGTTTCTGTCTCCACCGAGACCAGCGGGGCCCTCACCCGGTGGACACGCCCGCGCAGCCCCCGACTGGTGGGTGGCGGCTCCCCGTCGGTGACCTTGCGGCACTGGAGCGACAGGCCCTGGAGGCAGAGTTCTGGCAGAAGGTCGACGCGAGCGGCGGCGAGGAGACGTGCTGGCCTTGGACGGCAGCAAGCCAGCACGATTTCGGGTATGGCTCGGTCTCCTGGGAGGGCGTCCATACTCAGGCCGGACGCGTGGCCTATGCCCTTCACCACGGGTTGCCCTTGGCAAGCATCTTCGGTGATGTTTTGCGGCACGTGTGTCCCGGCGGGGGCAACCCGCGGTGCTGCAACCCGCGTCATCTGCGCCTTGGGACACAGAAACAGAATATGCACGACCGCATGGCGGCGGGCAGGTATGCCCGCGGCGACGAGCACTTCGCGACGAAGGTGCGCGATGATGACATCCGAGAAATGCGGGAGGTGTACTGGAACGCCCCGCGCGGCAACCGGCCCACGTTGGTCTCTCTCGGAGAGCGATACGGCGTGTACTGGGGCACCGTTCATCGGCTGCTGCATGGCCGCAGCCGTCCGGAGGCGGGCGGTCCCACCGGAGAGCTGATTCCTGGGGCGGCGGGCCGGACCAATCACGTGCGCGGGGAGGCCCATCGGATGGTGAAGGTGGCCGATGCACAGGTACGTGCGCTGCGGGAAGACTACTGGGGCCTGCCGCAAGGCCAGCGTCCCTCCACCATCGCGCTGGCTGCCCGGTGGGGCACCGACAGCAAGACGGTGTGGAACTGGCTGCACGGCAAATCACGTGTGACGGCCGGTGGCCCCGTGGGCGACCCTGCGGTACGCACGGCTGGGTAGAGCCTGTGGGCTAGGTGCGCCCCGGGGCACAACCGCCGCGACTGGCTTCCGGCCCAGCGGCGGGAGTGGGCTCACCGCGCTGCGCTGAAGCGCGACCGTGCGGGTGGCGACCTTATCGGGGCGGGAGACCGGTACGGAGACGGTTCCAGCAGGTGTGGGGCGCGTGCTCAGGGAGTTTGCGCAGGTCCGCTGCGCGGGTGGTGCCCGGTCGGGCAGGGGCGGGTGCTTGCCGAAGCCGCGTATCAGGTCGTGGGCCAGGTAGGCGCCGGACCCCACCAGGGGGCGGGTGGAGGGTGATACGCCCGAGGCGGGGGCCGGTGGGCCCAGAAGGCTAGGTGAATGAACTGCGGGTCATCACGGGTGGTGGTGAGCACGGTAAGGGCGGGCAGCGGCCAGATGGCGGGCGCGGGCCAGGCGGGAGCCCATGCCTGGGCGGCAGCGGTTGGGGGGAGGGCGGTAGCACGGGCGGGTGTCTTCTGGATGTGAGGGTGAGTGCGTGGCGGAAAATTCTGGGGGCTCGGGTGCAGCGGTGTCTTCGGGCGGGAGCGGGTGAGCGGCGATCAGTTGGGCGGGCGCTGGAGGTGGATGGCGACTTCGTCGACGAAGCGTGAGCGTCTTGAGGGGCGGACGCGCGCGGCGTACCACTGATTTGCTGGCATGGTGTAGTGGTCGCCTTCGATGAGTACCGCTTCGTTTCTGGCGCGTGTGAGCGCGACGTAGAAGGCTCTGCGCGCCTCCGCCACGGCTTCACCGGTTGGCTGCTTGCCAGGGTAGTAGAAGGGGACGAGGCCTTCGATGAGGCCCGGCAGGATGACGATGTCGAATTCGCGGCCCTTGGCGCTGTGGTAGGTGGTCAGGGCGATGTGGCCGGGGATCTGTCCTCCGGCGAGTTCCGCCATGGTCAGCTCGCCAATGTCCGCCGTGGCCTCACCCGTGGCCCGATCACGTTGGTCGGGGCTGCTTTGTGCCAGCGGGGTGCCGCCCAAGGTGTTCCACAGGGCGGTGAGGAAGGTGGCTGCGGGGTGTGCTGGGGTTTCCCGGTCTGGGGCATCCAGGAGTGCTGCCATCCGGCGCGCCAGGGTGCGAGAGGTGGTCTCGGGGGTGGTGAGGCCGGCCAGCTTGAGTTGGCGGTGCCAGGTTGCGGCGAGTTCGCGCAGGGAGCGGGCTGGGGCGACACCGGCGCCGATGCGGCGGGGGATTGCGCTGCCGGTGCGGGCACGGCCCGGCAGTGGCCCGGCTAGTCGGCGGGCTGTGCAGGCGGCGATCAGATCGGCGAGTGGGCCGCTGGGGCGGCGGCGCTGCTTTTCGGTGTCGAAGGGGATGTCGGCGGCGTTAAGTGCTGTGGTCAACGCGGTCAGGAGGGGCCCTTGGGAGCGGTAGAGGACGGCGATGTCTTCTGGGGGTGTGCCGGCTGCCAGACGGTCGTGGAGGACCTCGACGGTCCGGGCGGCGTGCGCCTCGAAGTCGCCCTGGGCATCGAGGATGGTGACGGCTCCGACGTCGTCTCGGTCGGGGGCTGCCTGATAGCCGCGGTCTTCGCCGAGTACCGCATGACCGGCTGCCACCAGGTCGCTGCCACTGCGGTAGTTGACCTTCAAGGGCACGGTGTGGAAGTCCGGGCGTTTGCTGAGCTGCTTCAGGTAGCGGGGGCTGGCGCCTTGGTAGGCGTACATCACCTGGTCGGGGTCGCCGACGGCGGTGATGTGGGCTCCTGCGTTCAGGACAGTTTCGACCAGGGCGTGCAGGACCGGGCCGAGGTCTTGGTATTCGTCGACGACGAGGTAGGGGAAGCGGGCGACGAGCTGCTCGCGTGCGGTGCGACTGCGGCGCAGCAGGGTGAGGGCGCGGATGGTCATGGCCTCGAAATCCAGGGCATGGTGCTGGCGCAGGAGCTGCTCGTAGGCGCGGACGGTGCGCGGATATTCGGCAGGGTAGTCGGCGGTGGGTTCGTTGGCGGCCAGCAGGCGGCGCAGGACCTGGAGGGTGGGGCGGTTTCGGCGGTCGATGTCCAGGCCGCAGTGGTAGGCGGCGGTATCCCACAGCGTGGTGCAGGCGGCGGTGTCGGGGATGGTGAGGTCCTCGGGAAGCGGATCGCCGATCAGCCGCCCGTAGGGCCGCAGGATGTGGTGCAGGCAGAAGGCGTGGACGGTGGTGCTGGACAGGCGGCGGCCGGGGCGCAGTCCGAGGGCGTGCAGGCGTGCGGTGGTTTCGTTGGCGGCTGCTTCGGTGTAGGTGATGGCGGCGACGCCGCAGTGGCGGCTGGTGGTGGCCAGGAGGTATCCGACGTGGGCGACCAGGGTGCGGGTCTTGCCGGCGCCGGGGCCGGCAAGCACGGCGAGGTTGCCCTGGTGGGTGGCAGCTTCGTGTTGGTCGGGGTGCAGTTGGCGGATTTCCGCGGCCAGGGCGGGCGGCAGCATGGCGGGTCCGGTCGTGGGGGCCGACGGGGCCGGGGGCGTGGAGGGCTGGCGGGCAGCAGTCATCTGCTGCTGTCCGGATCAGGGGTGGGGGTCGTCGCGGCTGCGGCGTGGGGGGTTGAGGGGAAGAGGGGAAGGTCGCGGAAGGTGCGGCTGAGGTCGTCCAGCAGGGCGAGGAGCGTGCCCGGTCCCGCGATGGTCAGCAGGTCCTCGCGGGTGGGAGGGCCCGGGAGAGGGCCCAGGAGCCCGCGTACGCGGCGGGGCAGGTCCGGCAGGGCGGCGACGTGCGCGGCCAGGCGCTGGGCGTAGCGGCCCTTACCGATATCTTCGATTTTGTCGACCAGGACGCGACGCTGCTCGCTGGTGGCGGTGCCGTCCTTGACCGGGGTCAGGGCTGCGCCGAAGGCGGCGCGAGTGTCGGCGCGTTGTTTGAAGTCGTGGAAGGCCTCGGTCATCTCCTGGTGGAGCAGGGGTGCGAGGTCGGTTTCCAGCGTGTGGTCGCCGACGTAGACGCCGATGCCTGCCGCGGCGGCCACGGCGGCCCTCCGGCCGGTGCGGGAGCCGCTGTCGGGCAGGTCCTGGGCGGCGAGGGCGTTCAGGTGGCGCTCGAGTTCTTGGTGCAGTTCGTCGTTGCCGGCGATCTGAGCCAGGTGGCGGGCCCGCCACAGGCCCGGTTCCTTGGTGTGCCGGTACTTGGCGTCGGCAGCATCGCCGTCGGTGAGGATCCAGTGGGAGCGGCGCAGTGCTTGAGGTCCCAGGAGGGTGGCGTAGGGGGCGAAGTCGGTACCTTCGACGCTGGAGATGACGATGCCGTGGTCGTCCAGGGGAAATCCGACGGCGTCGGCGAGGGCGGGCAGGAGGTAGGCGTCGGCTGCGCCTTCCACGAAGACGACGCCCCTGGCGAAGAGGATCTCGGCGCGCGTGACGTTGAGGTAGCGCTCGAGGTCGGCTGTCTCGGCGGGAGTGAGCAGACCGGGCGGCACGACGGTGCCCGTAGTGTGCTCGCCGCGTGTGCTGGCAAGGACGAGGCTGGCGAGCGGGGTGACGGCAGCAATGTGCGGGCTGTGCGTGGTGAGTAGCAGCCGGTTGGGGCCGTGCAGGAGGTGGGCGAACACCTTGCGCTGGAGGGTGGGGTGCAGGTGCGCCTCGGGTTCCTCCACGGCTAGGAGCGTGTCCTCGCCGTCGGTCGCCTGTCGCCGCAGCTTGATCCATTCCAGTAGCAGAGCCAGGTAGACCACGTTGGCTGTTCCGGTGGAGGTGTACTGGATGCCGCGGCGGCTGCCAGGGTCGGTGAAGAGCTGGACGCTGCGGATGAGGTCTTCTTCCCGGCTGGCGAAGTCCAGTGCGGGGGCCAGCGGGAGCTGGGGGCCGGTCATGGCGGACAACCGAGCGGCGAGCTCGCTGACCGCCTGCTCCATGGCGGGGTCTTGTGCGAGCTGGCTGCGCGCTTCTTTCAGGGCTGCCAAGGTGGAGGTGACGTTTTCCGGGGACGGTTGCCGCTCACGCAGCAGCCGGATGAGGGGGCTGCGGTCGGCGCGGGTGAAGTCGCCCTCCGCATCGCGCAGGGCCGGAAGAACCCACAGCGGGACGTACTCCTTGGCGTGGCGCATGTCCATTCGCGGATCGTCGGCGCCGTAGATGGTCCAGGAGTAGTCATCCGGAGTCAGTGCCTGGTCCGGCTGTGCTGGGAAGACGGCGTCGAACGCGGCCTTGGGCTGGAACAGGTAGGTCAGGCGGGCGATCCGGGGCTGCCCGTCCTGGGTGATGATGGCGCCGTCGAGGGTGGCGATGGCATCGGCATCCTCGTCGAAGTCCGAGAGTTCGACCTCTACCCTGACCTCCACTCCCTCGTGCAGCCCCGGGGCGCCGTCGTGGATGTCATCGGCCTGCAGCCGGCGCCACCGGTTGGACAGGTCGGGGTCCAGGACCAGACGCAGGGCGTGCAGCAGGTTGCTCTTGCCGGCCCCGTTCTCCCCGACGATCACCGCCGGGGTCGGGAACGGGTCGATCACAAGGTCACGGAAGTTCCGGAAGTTGGTGACCTTGACTTTGGACAGGCGCATCGCGCTCCCTCCCCAGTGAACAGCTCTACGCCACACCCGTTCCAGGCGTCCCGCACGTACGAATAAGCCTAGTTGCTGATTTGACCGATGAACTGCTTTTTCATCGCCCGCCGGGGTGCTCGGCCTCCGTTGTAGAGATCGTCGGCGGCGTTCGCCGTCCCGCAGGACGGCCTGCCGACGGCGGGCAGCCCGGGGCGAGCGGTTGTCGGCCGCGCGAGAGCGGCTGGGCCGGGACGTCCGCCCGGTCCGCCTTCCTCGGCCCGGCACCCGGGTGAGGCTTCTCAGTTTTGCTCACATTTCCTCGCATGCGGGTTAGAGTGCCGGTATGAGCCGTAGCCTTGCCGTGGACGATGCCACGCATGCCCAGGTCTACCTTCTCGCCCGTGCCTGGGAAGTGACGCCCGGGGAGGCGGTGCGCCGGCTGGTGGAGCATTTCCAGCAGCCCTCCCCCGCCGCCCGGGTAACCGAGGCACCAGCGGACGGACCGGTGGCGGTCCATGTGATCTACCAGAGCGTCCGGGTCCCGGGGCGGTACGACCCGACCACCCAGGCGCTCACGATCACCGAGGGGCCCGCGGCCGGTTCCTACCGCACTCCAAGCGGGGCGGCCAGCGCGGTTCTGCAGGCCCTGAAGCCGCAGGTGAAGCCCAACCGCAACGGCTGGACTCTGTTGGTGATGTTGTCGGGGTCATGCGGTAGTTGTCGGTGGGCTGGCACAGTGGCAGGGAGGCTGTTCCAGGGGGTGGGCTGCGATGTCGTTGCGACCGAAGAGCTATCAGCGGATCCCGGCGAAGACAGTGCGGACGGCGCGGGCCGCGTGTCCGAAGGGCACACCGGCGATGCTGATCCGGGATCGGTTGGACGTGCTGTTCGAGGACGAGGAGTTCGCTTCTCTGTATCCGGCCGACGGCCGTCCGGGTCTGTCACCGGGGCAGTTGGCGCTGGCGTCGGTGCTGCAGTTCGCCGAGAACCTCTCCGACCGGCAGGCTGCCGACGCGGTCCGCACCCGCATTGACTGGAAATATGCCCTCGGGATGGAGCTGGACGATGCCGGGTTCGACTACTCAGTGCTGTGCGAGTTCCGGGCCCGGCTGGCCGAGGGTGATGCCGCCGACCGGCTGCTGACGGTGATGCTGGAGCGGCTGGTGGAGGCCGGGTTGCTGAAATCCGGAGGTCGTCAGCGCACCGACGCCACTCACGTGATGGCGGCAGTCCGCACGCTCAGCCGGCTGGAACTGGCCGGCGAGACGCTGCGGGCCGCGCTGGAAGAGCTGGCCGAGGCCGACGGGGACTGGCTGCTGCCCTTGATCGAGCCGGAATGGGACAAGCGCTACGGGCGCAAGATCGAGATCGGGAAGGTCCCCGGTGGGAAAGCCGGGGTCACCGCCCTGGCGGAGACCTTCGGCCGGGACGGCCAGAAGATCCTGACCGCCGTGTGGGCACCCGACGCCCCACCCCGACTGCGGGTGTTACCGCAGGTGGAGATCCTGCGGCAGGTCTGGGTCCATCATTACTACTGGGACACCCACGGGCGTCTGCGCTGGCGCGACGGCCACGCACTGCCCCCGGCACACCTGCGGTTCGACTCCCCTTACGACACCGACGCCCACTACTGCGTCAAGCGGGACACCGCCTGGAGCGGCTACCGGGTCCATCTGACCGAGACCTGTGACACCGACCGGCCCGAAGTGGTCATCCACGTGGCCACCACGATCGCCCCGGTCCAGGACGGCGAACTCACCGAACAGATCCACGACGACCTCGCCGACGCCCGCCTGGCCCCGGCCGAACATGTTGTCGATGCCGCCTACATCACCCCGGCCCGGATCGAACGGGCCCGCCGGGTCCATGGCATCACCCTGCTGGGCCCGGTGGTGCCCGACCACAGCCACCAGGCCAAGAGCGGCAGCGGCTTCGACAAGTCCGCCTTCGCCGCGGACTGGGACAACAAGCAGGTCACCTGCCCCCGCGGGCACATCAGCCGGCACTGGGGACCACTGCGCATCAACGGCCACGACTACATCCAGGTCCGTTTCGACAAGGCCACCTGCCTTGCCTGCCCCGACCGCCCTCAGTGCACCACCTCCGCCACCCGTCCGCGTGCACTCGCGCTCCTGCCCACCCGTAAACTCCACGAGATCCAGACCCGCAACCGGCTGGACCAGCAGACCAAGGACTGGCAGCAGCGCTACGCGATCCGTGCCGGCATCGAGGCCACCCTCTCCCAGAACATTCGCACCTGCGGCCTGCGCCGATCCCGCTACCGCGGCCTGGCAAGAACCCACGTCCAGCACGTACTGACCGCACTGGCCTGCAACCTCACCCGCGTCGCCGACTGGATCGCCGAGCCGACCCCCACCCGCCACCGATCAACACGCTTCCACTCTCTCTGCACCACCGCCGCATGACCCCAGAAGATCACCAACAGAGTCACGGCTGGGGGTTTTGGACGGTCGACGAGACAGGTGAGCTCCTGCAGACCTTGCGGCGGCGCTGAAAGAAAACTGCCCCGCCGCTTGGGAGCGGACGCTGCCCCGCGACGCTTGCCGAAGCTGCTCCGCAAACCGGTCGCCGCACTCCCGGTGCGCGCGAACGGCGGCCCGGCGGGCGAGATCGCGGACAGTAGGAAGTCTCACGAATCTGTCCTGCCTAGATGCCACTAGGCACCAGTCAGGTTTCTCACCTCCTGCCACGAGCGACATCAGCATGAAGGCAGGTGAGGGGCGATCAGTAGCCTTCTAGCAGTGGCACGACACTGATACACCTCTACTGGCATTTCAACGGCACGTCACAGGCGGTTTCCTGGCTCGCTTCGTGAAGGGCCGCTACGTCTACCACCGTGTCTCGGGCTGACGCACCCATCCAGGTCCCGTCCATCGTCGTCGAGTTGAGGCACGCGTGCAGATCTGTTCCGTTTCTGTTGAGGGCTTTCGCTGCCTTGCAGACGTCGCCGGGGTTCCGGTCCTTTCCCAGACGATTCTGACCGGGCAGAACGAGGGCGGGAAGACCGCTCTTCTGGACGCGCTGAACTTCCTGCTGCACGGAACAGCACTGAGCGAGCACGATCTCACCTACGTCGGCGACGGCGATCTCCAGGAGCCAGGGAGCGACACAGCCGCCCCGCACGCGCGTGTGCCCCAGACAGTCGTGACAGGCAGCTTCAGCCTCAATGCCGAGGAGCAACTGCGTCTCGAGCTGCCCGAGCAGGTACGAATCCGGCGGCGTTTCCGGCCGGAGGCAGGCATGTTCCTCGAGGTCCACCGACGTGTCTGCCAGGACCCTCAACTGCGTGACCTGGCGGCAGTGAAGCTGCCGGGATTGAAGGAGCTCGCGGCGGTTCACGGGGTCGAGCCGGTCGGGCAGGCGAGTGCCAGGAATAGCTGGGAGCAGCCGCTTCGGGCGTTGGCTCAGCAGTTGAAGCAGGTGGACGCGTGGGTGTCGGCGTCCTCCGAGGTTGCCGCGGCCCTGCCGACGATGGTGTACTTCAAGGGAGACTCCGTCCAGGCGCCCGAGGCCGTGATCCAGAGTCTGCTCAACTCCCGGCTGCGGGAATATACGCGGGCCGACGAAGTGGCCAAGCGGGTAACAGACCTTGAGGGCTATCTCGCTGAGTCGCTGAAAGAGGACATCGACAGCATCCGCAGTCACATCGCGCAGCGGTGCACCCTGCCGTCGGTGGAGCTGGCTCCCCAGGTGCAGGTGCGTCCGACCCTGGTCGGCGTCGAGCTGAATGTGCTGGACTCCCAGGGCCGCCGCTTCCCGCTGTCGTCTGCCGGCACCGGCCGCTCGCGCCGGATCTCCCTGGCCCTGTGGGAGAGCAGCAACGAACTCTTGGGGCAGCACGACGCCACGCAGACGCCCGAGTCGGATGTCCTGTTCGTCTACGACGAGCCCGACACCCACCTCGACTACTCCCATCAGCGGCGCATCATGGCGCTCCTCCAACTGCAGTCCTCGCGGCCTAACGCGCGCGTCATCGTCGCGACGCACTCGCTCAACCTGATCGACGGCGTCGACATCTCCTCCGTGGTGCACCTGCGTACCCAGGAAGGCCGGGTTCGGGCGGAGGTCCTGAGCGAGGACAGCGCGGACAAGGATGTGCGCCGACACCTGTCGACGATCGCGACAACACTGGGGTTCCGCAACAGCGTCCTCCTGCACGAGCGGTTCTTCGTTGCCGTTGAGGGCGTATCCGAGACATCCGCGTTCCCCATCCTCTTCCGCAAGCACGCTGGCTTCCCGATCCAGTCCGCCGGGATCTGCCTGTGGGCCGGCGGCAGCAACGAAGGCGCGCTGCGATTCGCCCGGTTCCTCAAAGATCACGGGCGGGACGTCGCCTTCGTAGTTGACAAAGACAGCCGCACCAACCAAAAGCACGTCTTCCGCGACGACAAGCTCAAGGAGCACGGCTTCGACCTCAAGCAGGAGTGCCTCTACCTTGGCTCCCCCAACGAGCTCGAAGACCTGTTCACCAACGACGACTGGGCCGAGACAGCCAACGCGCTGTGGAGGCCGAACACCGAACGCGGCCCCTGGCAGCCTCAGGAGATCGAAGAGCTGCGGGCTGGCAAGTTCAGCTCGCAACTACTGGACCTGCTCAAGGGCGGTTCCCCTGAGGGACCGAAAAACAAGGAAGACCTCATGGTCGGCATCGCCGCCCATCTCGCCCAGGACCGCATCCCCGCCGCCCTGTCCACGGTCTTCGATGCTCTCGTCAGTCGCGCGCAGGACTCGGGGCCTCATCTTTGGTAGCCGCCCCGGCCTGACGCGCCGCGCGCCGCGCCTTCATACGCATCAGCCGCTGCTGCGGCGTCGGCGCCTCCCACGTATGCAGGCCGGCCGAAGCCACCCACTGAGACCCGTGGTGGCCCGGATCGTCGCCACACCAGCGGCAGCCGTCAGGAGACGGCAGCTCCCTGCGATGTACGCGTATCACCCGACCACCGCCCATGGAGCACCGCCCGTGTACGTCGGAATACCTTCGATATGAACACTTTCCCCGGAAGGCCATGCTCAAAGAGTGCCACCTGCCACTGACAACCGGACGGATGCATTCCCCTCCTTGTGTCGACTGCGGCTGTCACACGCATGTCGGCCTTGCTCCAAGCACGCCACCTCGTTCTCCGCCGATCTCCCCGTCTGCAAGAGGCACCCGGTCCCGGAAAAGGGCGGCCACACCAGATGGCTACCCGCCCCCGAAGCAGCGTCGCAGATCTGTTGCGTACGTTCCGGTAACGTCCGCCGTGCCTGCCGGTGGCGAGTAAGGAGTGCAGGATGGCTGCGAGGCTGCCCGCGGAGGAGATCCGTCTCAGTGCGCTTGTCAGCCGGCGCAGCGCACTACCCCTCACCCCGCCCCTGTCTGCCCCCGATGCGCTGCCCTTCGGCGAGCTGTCCCCGCCTGGGTTCGAACGCGTGGTCTGCGAGGTCATGTGGCTTGTCGATGGGATGAACGACATCCGCGGCTACGGCCGATCCGGACAGGACCAGGGCGGACTCGATCTCATTGGTAGGCGGAAAGGGAAGACGCACGTCTACCAGGTGCGCAGGATCGTCTCCCTGTCCGCGCCCGCGCTCCGTGCGGCCGTCACCGACTTCACCGGCCCATCCCGTACCACGACCCCCGAAGAGGGGTGGTCCGAGCGTCGGTTCGATACTGTGCGTTTTGTCCTGGCAGCAGGGTGCATCGTCGATGACACGGCCGTGGAAGACGAACTCGTCGCCCTGCAGGAGCAGTACCAGGACGACATAGACATCGATCTGTACGACGCACGCGCCCTTTCCCGATTCCTGCGGGAACGCCCGTCCATTGTCGCTGGCGTCTTCGGTCCAGAGTGGGCCAAGGCATTCTGCGGGGTAGAGACGCCACCGGTGCCGTCCCTGCCGCATGGCTACGCGCTGTTGAACGACCCCCTCGAGTACCTGGGCCTGGCGGACGCACTGCACCGCGCCCAGCAGCTCGCGGAGACGGAGCCTGGGCCGGCTGCCGAGCTCTTCGGCGAATTGGCGGATGCACTTGAACATGCCTCGTTTACCGGGCATGCCCGCCAGCTACGCACTCGGCAACGCGACCTGTTGGCATCCGCAGGACAGGCCGACGCAGCATTCACCGTCGCGGCTAAGTTGATGCTTGACCGGTACGATTCCGGCGATCGTATGTTCGTGGATGAGCACCTGAAGCGGCTCGCTCCCGACGCCGGCGGCACGGCATCTGACATCTACGTGGTCTTGAAGGCGCTGGGGGACTGGTTCGAGTACGGCTACGACCTCCCGCCGGTGACTACCGCGCTTGAGACTGTGGTGCAGGCGTGCGATCCCCTGGCAGCCCGCTTGGTGCTGGCAGTCATCGAGCAGATCGTGGTCGACGAACACCCCGACGATCATCCGGCGAGGCTGTCTGACCTGGCTTTCGGGATTTTCCCCTCCCAGACAGGGCTCTTGCGGATTCGGCTGGAGTGCTGTCTGGCAGACCTGGCCGTCCGCGCCGGACAGAGCCCGGAAGAGTCGTATGCCGACCTCGACCGGCGCGCTCTGGGCGGCCGCATACCGGAACGGTTCGCGGTCCTGGTGCACATGCGCCGCGGACGCGCCCTGGCCCTGGCCGACCTCGGAAGTGAAGCAGTCGAGGCCTACCGGCGCGCTGTACTGGCCGCTACCCGAGAGGGCCTGGGAGGCGATGCCCGGCACGCCCTGCGATCCATTTCCTACCTGGCCGACCAGTACAACGTCGGATTCAGGGAATCGTCCCAAGCCATGCTCTCGGCCCGCACGGTCGGCGCCAAGGGCGCGCGACTCATCGACCTCTCCTTCAACCCGGCAGTCAGCGCGCTGGAAGCCCTGGTCGACGACAGGCTGCCGGACGCCTCACGAGCCGCGCACCAGTGGCTGTGGCAGGACCGGATCTCCGGTGCGTTGACCGACGAGAACCTCGCCCACCAGCGCTACGGCGAAGTCTTCAACCGCGCCGGAGAAACGAAGCACGCCGTGCGTCAATACGTCCTTGCCGGCCGCAGAAAGGACGCACTCTCCGCCACCGAATCGGTACCCGAGTTTCTCGACGTACGCGACCTCTTGGAGGTGCGTGCACGGTGGGTATGCAGCGCAGCCGCAGCGGTGATCGGCCAGCAAGCGGATCTCATTCCTGATGATGCTGTCGCAGGCATCGCTGCCCGCCTGACGGACATCGTCATCACGGGCCTGCAGTCGGAGCTGGCGGGCCTTCATCCGGTTATGCAGGCTCTCGGAGCTCTGGGAGCGCTCGATGAGCGACTGCCAGCGGCATCAGCGCAACAGGTGCTGCCCTTGTTGATTGAATGTATTCCCAGAGAGCCGAATACCTCTCGGCACATCGATGAACAGATGCTGGCTTTCCTCGGTGCCTGTATCAAGGCCGAACTGCCTGTAGCGGACCGAGCCATCCAAGCCTTGATGGACGCGTGGAAGCTCGATGTGAACGGCGCTGAGAGTCTGCTTGCCGGCCTCCATGCCCACGTGCCGTCAGCCGTGCCAGCGGTACGCGAACGGGCGCAGCAGGGACACCGCGGGGCCACCGCCGTACTGGCCGACTGGCGGGTGGACGACCCCTCTGTCACTGAGACCGCGCGGGAACTGGCCGACACCGTGCTGGCCGAACCGGTCGGGACCGTCCGCCCCTTCTATGCCATGGGAACCGTCGCGCGGCAGTGCGCGGCCTTCCTCATAGCGTGCGAGGGCCAGAGCACCGTGGGCGCAAGACTCTTGCGTGAACGCGTCGCAGCACACCTGCTGTTGTGGGCCCAAGACCGCAACGACACAGCCGACCGGCGCTCCGAGGCCGTTCGCGCACTGTCCATCCTCGCTGAAACCCTGCCAGCGCCAGTACGAGACGACATGTTCGAACGGCTCATGGGTCTGTACCCAAATCCGGGAGAACACCCGGTCGACGCCTTCGACCGACGCACCCAGCACCCTCTGAGCCGATACAAGATCAATGCTCAAGGAGACCAGCGTCTGTCCGCAGAGATCCTGTACGCGACCGCCGTCTTCGCCAACACCACCGAGCAAGCGATGCGCGTCCAACAGCGCCTGCTCCCGCACCTGAGCCGTGCCGAACAAGAACGAGGCCACGGCTGGCTACAGGCACAGACCATGCTCGCACTCGACCGGTTGGCCCCCACGCCGACATCCCTGACGGTCAACCACCCCTCAAAGTTCGTGCGGCAGACGGCCGTAATCTGCTGGGGCCACGCCGATCACCGGGATCCGTCTTTGGCACGCGTCTTCGCCGAGGACTCCAACACCAGCGTCCGCCACAATCTGGCCCGTATCCTCGCTGAGCTCCCCCCAGGCGAACGCCTCAAGTACGAAGCCATCACCGAACGACTCCGCACCGACAACAGCGCACGCGTCCGCCAAGCCACCGCCCAGATCCCATGAGCCGGACGCTGGTTGCCACAGAGCTGGGCACGACAGAAAACACCTGTCCAGTCACACAGTGCGCATACTGCTGGCTGGTCTCTGACCGGATCTGAAGGCTGAGGCAACGACGGCAGAGGGCACGTCGTCGGCACCTGCCAGTGTCACCTCAATCTATACGTCGCGAACATGGCCACGACGCATCGAAGCAGCTCAGGAACCTGCCGATCACTTCTAGAGTCGGTAAAACGGACGAGGCCCACGGCACCGCCGGTGATCTTGGGCGTCCGTGGGCGGCGATCCACGACAACCAGCGGATCCCCGCCGACTTCCGGCTCTACCTGACCGCGACCCCGCGCATCCTCGCCGCGCCTCGCCCCCAGAAGGGCGCGGACGGCCAGGAGGCGGAGATCGCGACCATGGCCGACGACCCGGACGGCACGTACGGCGCATGGCTCCCCGGCGCCGAACTCGGGCTCTCGGAAGCCATCGAGCGAGGCATCCTCGCTGGGTTCGAGATCGACGTCCTGGAGATCCGCGACCCCTCCCCCGTCGTCGGTGAGTCGGCGGAGGCGCTGCGCGGCCGGCGCCTGGCTCTGTTGCAAACGGCGCTCCTGGAGCACGCGGCCGCGTACAACCTGCGTACGGTGATGACGTTCCACCAGAAGGTGGAGGAGGCCGCCGCGTTCGCGGACAAGCTCCCTGAGACCGCTGCCGAGCTGTACGTCAAGGACACCACCGACGACGACCTGGCCGCCGCGGACAAGCTCCCGAAGTCATCCATCGACGCGGAGTTCTACGAACTCGAGGCCGGCCGCCACGTCCCGCCGGACCGGGTCTGGTCGGCGTGGCTGTGCGGCGACCACCTCGTCAGCGAACGGCGTGAGGTCCTGCGCCAGTTCGCCAACGGCATCGACGCGGCCGGACGCAGGGTGCACCGCGCCTTCCTCGCCAGCGTTCGCGTGCTCGGGGAGGGCGTGGACATCACCGGCGAGCGGGGAGTCGACTCGATCTGCTTCGCCGACACCCGCGGCTCGCAGGTGGAGATCGTGCAGAACATCGGCCGCGCGCTCCGCCTCAACAAGGACGGCTCCACCAAGGTCGCCAGGATCATCGTCCCGGTCTTCCTGGAGCCCGGCGAGGACCCGACCGACATGGTCGCCAGCGCCAGCTTCCGCCCCCTCGTAGCCGTGCTCCAGGGCCTGCGCAGCCACGATGAGCGCCTGGTCGAGCAGCTCGCCTCCCGTGCCCTCACCAGCGGCAAGCGCAAGGTCCACGTCCAGCGTGACGAGGACGGGCGGATCGTCGGGGCCAGCGGCGAGAGCGACGGCGAGGACCAGGAACACGACGACACCGACGCCGCTGCCGAGTCGGCCCTGCTCCACTTCTCCTCTCCCCGGGACGCGGCGACCATCGCCGCGTTCCTGCGCACCCGGGTCTACCGGCCGGAGTCCCTGGTGTGGCTGGAGGGCTACCAAGCCCTGCTCCGCTGGCGGGCGGAGAACCAGATCACCGGCCTCTACACCATTCCCTACGACACCGAGGTCGAAGTCGGCGCGACACAGTCGTTTCCGCTGGGGCGGTGGGTCCACCAGCAGAGGAAGGCGCTGCGGGCGGGTGAGCTGGAGCCGCGGCGCAAAGAGCTGCTCGACTTGCCGGAGGCCGGGATGGTGTGGGAACCCGGCGAGGAAGCCTGGGAGACCAAGCTCGCCGCGCTGCGGTCCTACCGGCGGGCCACGGGGCACCTCGCGCCCCGCCAGGACGCCGCGTGGGGCGAGGGCGAGGCGATGATGCCGGTGGGGCAGCACATGGCCAATCTGCGCCGCAAGGACGGCCTCGGGAAGAACCCGAAGCGGGCCGCCGCACGCGCGGAGCAGCTGGCGGCAATCGACCCGGACTGGAACTGCCCATGGCCGCTGAGCTGGCAGCGGCACTACCGCGTCCTCGCCGATCTCGTCGACGCCGACGGCGTCCTGCCCTACATCGCGCCAGGCGTCGTCTTCGACGGCGACGACATCGGCACCTGGAGGTGGCGACAGCAGGAACCGGGCACCTGGGCACAGCTGTCGACCGAGCAGCAGGACCGGCTGACCGAACTGGGCATTCAGGCGCCGCCTCCCGCCCCGGCCCCGGTCTCAGCTCCGGCGGCGAGCAGCGCGGAGAAGGGGCCGAGCAAGGCGCAGCAGGCGTTCCAGCGCGGTCTCGCGGCCCTCACACAGTGGGTGGAACGGGAAGGCCAACGGCCGGTGCCGAGGGGCCACAGCGAAGAGATCGCGGTCGACGACGAGACGGACCCGGTGGCTGTGAAACTGGGCGTGTGGGTCTCCAACACCAAATCGAGGCGAGACAAGCTCACCCAGGACCAGCTCGACGCACTGCGGGAACTGGGCATCGAATGGGCATGATGCCCTGTCCGGCACGGAGAGCCCGGGACGTTTTGTCAGCGCACGGTGAGCGGTGGGTCACCACGCCAAGAGATGCAGTGCTGTCCCAGTCTGTGCAAGCGGCGGTGATCGAGGGAGCCGTCCCGGTGTATGTCAGCCCCTCCCGCTAGCTTCGCCTCATGGACGCAGGAGACTGGATTGCACTCAGCACGGGCGCCGCATCGGTGGGCGCCGCTGCCATCGCTATCTGGCAGGCAAGGACCGCATCGGCCTCAGCAAGCCACTCCGAGAAGCAAGCCCGTGCAGCCGACGAGCAGGTACGTGTGGCCAATGAGCAACTTCAACAGGCAGAACGTCTGCACCGCGAGCAGTTGGCGCTGGCAGAACGCATCCATCGGGAGCAGAACGAGCCGTACGTAATCGTCGACATCCAGCCTTCAGACCCCGCCTCGGGGACCCTCGTGGTCGTCATCGAGAACATCGGCCCGACCGTGGCTCGTAACGTGCGTATCTCCTGCGATCCGCCCCTGGTCTCCGGGTGGGGAGACGACCTGACGGAGATGCTGCAACGCGCCTTGTCCCGCGCCATTCCCATGCTGCCGCCTGGGCGCCGGCTCGAGTTCCTCCTGGACAACCAGGACCGGTTCGAGAACAGTGACCTGCCCACCGCCTACACCTTCACCGTCGAATCCGAAGGGCCCAGCGGAAGCGTGGAGTCTCTTGAGTACGTGGTCGACTTCGGGACTTGGGCGGAGTCACTGATGAAGAACCGGCCGACGAAACAGATCGAAGAAAAACTCGGCAAGATCCAGAATGCGGTGAAGGCTCTGTCAGACAGCTACAAGCTGGCCAACGCCCCTTCCATTCGGACCGAGCACGAGCACAGGAGAGACCTAATTCGGCAGCAGAGGGAAGCACGCAGCAACAACGGCGAACCGCCAGCCCTCCCTACTCAGTAGCGGGCCGTGGTCAGGACGTCCATCCTGCGAGCCCCGATCCCCGGGCGTCCGCTTCGCCCACGCGGCCCGGAGGGGCCCGTCAGACGGTGACCGGTATTTGTGACTGTGCCATTCATCTGCGGGCTTCGCCAACTGGGCAGGCAACCAGCACACTTCCGCCATGAACTCGATAGGGGCTGCCCTCGCCGCTGGAGGGAAGGGCACAGGCTTCGACTGGACGCCGGTCTGGCCGCTTGTTGGTGTAGTGGTTGCGGGCCTCTTCGCGCTTGCCGGCCACGGCATGGTGCCGCGGGCCGCAAGGGGGCAGGCCGAGGCTCAAATGGCCCGCGACCTCAGCAAATGGCACCGTGAGCTTAGGCGTCAGTCCTACGTGGACTGCATCCTCGCGTACGAGAAGCTGCGCGACATGATCGTTCCGCTGTCCCGAGCGATTCCCTGGCCCGTGAGCCACAGCTTGACCTCAGGAGAGGCAGCCGAGCAATGCTCAGGACTTGTGGATCGGTTCCCCGGGGAGCGCGCGAAGGGCGTACCTTCCCGAGTGATCTACAAGTCACCGAGTAGAGACCCGCGTTGCAGCGCGGGTCGGGAAGGTACACCCCGTGCTCAGCGTAGTGAACTCCGACGGGACCACCGAGTCCGGCTCCCTGATCGATGAGATCGTCCGGGGAGGCGCCCACCGCATGCTGGCCGCCGCTTTGGAGGCGGAGGTCAACCAGTACATAGCCGAGCTGGCAGGGAGCGGGACGATGCGGGCCGCCGCCTGGTGGTACGCAACGGGCACCACCGGCCGCGCACCGTGACCACTGCCGCGGGGCCGGTCGAGGTCGCGGCGCCGAGGGTGAACGACAAGCGGGTCGATGCCGACACTGGCGAGCGCAAGCGGTTCTCCTCCAAGATCCTGCCCCCGTGGTGCCGCAAGTCGCCGAAGATCTCGGAGGTGCTGCCGCTGCTCTACCTGCACGGGCTGTCGTCCGGGGACTTCGTGCCCGCGCTGGAGCAGTTCCTCGGCTCCACGGCCGGACTGTCACCGGCCACCGTCACACGGCTGACCAGGCAGTGGGGCGACGATCACGCCGCCTTCCAGGCCCGGGATCTATCCAGGAACGATTACGTGTACGTGTGGGCGGACGGGGTGCATCCCAAGGTCCGTCTGGGCCAGGCGCACAGCTGCGTGCTGGTGCTGATGGGGGTGCGCCTGGACGGCACCAAAGAGCTGATCGCCATGGCCGAGGGGCTGCGAGAGTCGACCGAGTCGTGGGCCGATCTGCTGCGGGACTGCCGCCGGCGCGGCATGCGCGATCCGGAGCTGGTGGTCGGCGACGGCGCGATGGGCTTGTGGAGGGCACTGGCGGAGGTGTTCCCGGCCGCCCGCATCAGCGGTGCTGGGTGCACAAGGCCCGCAACGTCACGAACGCCCTGCCGAAGTCCGCGCAGCCGGGCGCGACGAAGGCGATGCAGGAGATCTACAACGCCGAGAACCGCGCCCATGCCCAGAAGGCGATCGAGGCGTTCGCGAAGACTTACGGGGCGAAGTTCCCCAAGGCCGTCGCGAAGATCACCAACGACACCGAGGAACTGCTGGCGTTCTACGACTTCTCCGCCGAGCACTGGATCCACCTGCGGACCACGAATCCCATCGAGTCGACCTTCGCCACGGTCAAACTCCGCACCAAGGTCACCCGCGGCGCCGGCAGCCCCGCCGCCGCCCTGGCGATGGTGTTCAAGCTCGTCGAGACCGCCCAGGAACGCTGGCGGGCAATCACCGGCGCTCACCTCGTGGCTCTGGTCCGCGCCGGATCCCGCTTCGAAGACGGCGTCCTGGTCGAGCGTGAGGAGACCACCGCTGCCTGATCACGCCTCATGCGCGACAAGCACGGGATCGTGAGGCAGGCTGCCGGAATGAAGTCTCGAACTGATGGTATGTGGTGGGGAACGGCGATCGAGGCGCCGGACCCCAGCGGCTTGGGGAGGTTCTACGCCGACCTGCTCGGCTGGCACATCGGACACGAGGAGCCGGGAACGGCCATCGTCGCTGCGTCACCGCAAGGCCCCTTCTTCGTCTTCCAGCAGGCGGACGACTATCGGGCTCCGGTCTGGCCTCCGGCCGACGGGGAGCAGCGCCCGATGATGCACTTCGACTTCCAGGTCGGCGACCTGGACTCGGCGGTCGCCGAGGCGGTCGCCCTGGGCGCCACGATCGCGGAGGTCCAGCCGCAGGAGAACGTCCGAGTGCTCTTCGACCCCGCCGGCCACCCCTTCTGCCTCTGCTACGACGAGGGATGACCGGCTGGATCACATGTCACGTGATCCACAACTATTGACAATTGCTCTCCCGAAACGCTCCGGCCGGCCTCCGCGACGTTCAACAGTTCATCGGCAAGGTAATCAGGGTTGCGGAGCCAGAAGTCGAGCGCCTGAAGCTTCTTCTGCCCGCGCAGCACCGCCACTGCGTCCGGATGGGCTGGACACTCGCTATCCGGCTGTGGACAGTGGTCCAACAGAAACAGAATGCGCACAGCATCCTGGACCCGGCTCGCCCTCCGTGTCCGCACCTCCACGCCATCCGATGTCATACGCCCCCGCCAAGCTCGCTCACATCACCCCGGTAGACGAGTAGCACGAATCATGACTCTTGCGTAAGTGATCCAGCACAATCTGCAGTCATAGCCGGGCTGACGGCGATGCGGCGCGGCGGCCCCGGCGCCCCAAACAGAGGCACACCGGCGGGTGACCAGCACGCAGGGACCACCCGATCTGCGAGTTACTTAGCCTGCCGGGCAGGAAGCGCACTTTGCGCATACGAAACCGCGTATAGCTGGCGCTCATGGCGTAGCGGCGGCGGTTCGGCGAGAGGCCAGCCGTGCCCGCGCGGTCGGACAGTGCGCTGTTCCGGGGCCGTCCGGACTATGCGGCGGGTGTTTTGGCCAGTCCACGCCGCGCGCGGGTGCCCCGGGAGAAGGACGCACTCTCCGTCCATCCTGACGCATCCGCTCGTCGCTGATGACGCGTTCGCCGCTTTTGCAGGTGAGGCATTTGAGCCCGCCTTGACTGGGAGGCGTGCGGCGGTCAGTGACCGGCCGTGCACAAGCGATCGTCAGGTCGGCCCAGGACGGGCTTGCTCACGTCGAAGGGTGGCCTCACGCATGCAGGAGCCAGCGTGGAGTGTGCATTTCGTTTCGCGTGATGTCGTGCAGCCGGAGACTGTCGTGCAGGGGCTGCGGGGGCTGCCAGGTGGTCTCGATGCATGGCTGGATAGGGCGGGCCTGCCTGACGGGTTGCCATTCTTGCTGTCACCGCGGTGGGAGTACGACGTGGTGCTCAACTCCTACTTCCAGCGCCCGCAGTTGGTGGGCGCGCCGTGGAACAGCAATGCCAACCGAGCCCGGGCGCTGGCCGGGTTCTTGACGTTCGTGTACCGGGCGCGGGGCGGGCGGGGGTGGCGGGAGGCTACTGACGCTGATCATCTGGCGTATCACCAGTGGCGTCGGCGGGATACGGCCGGGCCGCGGGTGTCGGGTGGCACGTGGAGCCAGGACGTCTCGCACGTCAACCAGTTCTATGTGTGGGCGGCCGGGCAGGGGCAGGTGGGTGCGGTGCCGATCCCGCACCGGCCACCCAAGCTGCCGCCGTGGGGCACGCCGTCCGCCTCCCGTGCGCAGACGGTCCCGGCGACTTACGCGCATGACCGGGGCGGGGAGCGGATTGAGTGGCTGCCGCCGGCGTCGTACCGGTTGTGGCGGGACGTGGGGCTGCGCGGGTACGGGAGTGACGGGTTGCCGTCGAGGCGGTTTCGGGGGCGTTGGGCGGCGCGGAACGCGGCGTTCACCGACTTGATGGTGCGCACCGGTATGCGGCTGTCGGAGCAGGCCCACCTGACCACGGCGGAGATGCCGGTCCGGCCCGCAACGGGCGGCTATCAGCGGTTCTGGCTGCCGGGGGCGATCGCGAAGTACTTCTCCGCCCGCTGGGTCTATGTCCCGCACAGTGTGGTGCGTGAGCTGGCGGTCTACGCGGAGCTGGACCGGGCGGAAGTGGTCGGGGATGCTCGCGCGTCCGGCGTCTACCGCAGGTGGCGTCGTCCGCTGGTGATCGACGACCCGGCGCGGCCGCAGCTGGCCCGGGTCACTGGGAGCGCCACTCGGCGCACGGTGAGCGTGCGGGAGCTTGGGCCGACGGAGCGGCGCCGGCTGCTGGTGGAGAGTTTGGACGGCCTGGAGCCGGCGCTGTTCTGGCTCGGTGAGGACGGTCAGCCGCTGGCGGTGTCGACGTGGAAGAGCATCTTCACCGACGCCAACAAGCGCTGCAAGACCCGCGGGGTCGTGCTGTCGTGCCATGCCCACCTGCTGCGGCACAGCTTCGCCGTGGTGACCCTGGAGCAGCTGCAGCGCGGCCACATCGCGGCTCTCGGCGAGCTGAACGAGGCGCAGCGCGGCCACTACACGCGCATCTTCGGTGATCCGCTGGACTGGGTGCGCCGCAGGCTGGGCCACCGCTCCGTGGTGACCACGACCGTCTATCTGCACGCGCTGCAGGAGCTGGAGATGGAGACCCGCATGGCGTTGGTGCCCGATACCTGGGAAGACCCTCGCGATACGCCGCTGCAGCGGATCGGCGACGACACCCGCGCGCCGGCTGAATCGGCCGGAGACACCGGATGAGCCGGCGGGGACGGGGCAGCACCGGCCCCGGCCGGCCGGCCGCGATGCCCGTGGGGGCCTACACGCCTGCCGCCCCCGTGCAGCAAGGGGCGGACGGCACGCTGGTGGTGGCCTTCTGCGGGGACGACGGCCGCAGCAGGAGCTTCGATGTCTCCCGGCTGCCGCTGCCGGGCTGGCACCAGGTGCTGGCCGCAGCGTTCGCCGCACGGACTGGCCCGGCTGGAGGGCTGCGCACCCTCTCCGCGGCCGGCACAGGCTGGGGATCCCTGGTCCGGCTGATGCGGTTCCTCGACTCACTGCCCGAACCGCCCACGACGCCGGGCGAACTCACGCCCGCTCATGTGGCGGCCTTCCACACCCACCGGGCCGCGACCGCTCCGGCCACCGCACGCCAGGACCTCACACGGGCCCGGCTGTTGTTCAGCCTGCCCGAACTGCGACAGCACGTGTCACCGCAAGTGATCGACTACCTTCAGCGGCGCCTGCCCGCACCCCGGACGTCCCCGCCGCTGGCTGCAGGGACCCGCGCCGCGTGTCCGCCGCCGGCTGGCGGCACCAGACGGCTGACAACCGGCTACACCGACGGTGAACTGGCCCGGTTGCTGGCCGCGCTGCGGGCGGATGCCGCCAGGATCCGCGACCGGATCCGGGCCGGGGAGGACTTGCTGCGCCGCTACCAGACCGATCCGCTGGCGTTGGACGACAGGGAACGCACCGTGGGGCGGATGCTGGAGCAGATGGCCGTCACCGGCAAGGTCCCGGTACCGCCTGGTGCACGCCCCAACCCGTTCGCTCCCGAGCGGCTGCAGCTGGCCGGTCGGCTCTTCCTGACCCTGCGGGACCTGCCGCCGCTGATGCTGCTCGCCGCCGCACTGTCCGAACGCAACGGTGAGACGATCAAGGAACTGCCCATTGCGCACCGGTTGTTGGAAGGCCGGGCGGTCGATCTGGTCATCGTCAAGCGCCGACGCGGGGCGCGCCGCTGGTTGGAGACGGTCACCTGGGAGATCGGCGCCCCGGGCCGGGAACTGCACACTCCGGGCGGGTTGTACCTTCTGCTGCTGGAGTTGACCGCCCGCAGCCGCCGGCTGCGCGGCTCGCCATCGCCGCTGCTGTGGTGTGTCTGGCGCAACGGGTACGCAGCGGGGCTCAAGGTCGCCGACGACCACTGCGCGCCCTTCGAGCAGTCCCTGCGGGGAACCCCGATCCTCCCCAGCGCGTGGGCGGCCAATCGGCCGCGTCCGCTGCTGGCCGACCCGCAGCCCGGAGATTGTGCCTCGCAAGGCCCGGGTGAGGGCCTGCCGCTGCAGGTGAGTTTCAACCGGATCAAGACCAGCATGGAGGTGCGGCGCACCAAGCGGATGGGTGGCCACCTGCCCTCGGCCGCCAAGTCGAACACGATTCCGGTGCTGTTCCGCAACTACCTCAGCGGGGATCCGGTCATCACGGCGTGGGCGGAAGAGGTGCTCGGTGAGGCGCTCGTCGACGCCGAGCAGGCGGCCCGCCGGGCCCACGAGCGAGCAGCGCAGGTCCAGGGGGGAGGCCCCCGCGTTCTGCCCGGGCCGTCCGGGGCCACCGCGCTGAAGGAAGCCGGGGTCGCGCCGTCCTCGGCCCGGCAGGTTGCGGACGGCGGCTTGGACACCGGCTGGAGCGCCTGCGTCGACCACGACCACCATCCCCTCACCGGGCAGTCGTGTGAGGTCTCTTTCCTGGGCTGCTTCCACTGCGGGAATTGCCTGATCACCCGCGACCACCTGCCCCGCCTGCTCGGCCTGGTCGACGCTCTGGCCCAGCGCCGCCGCGAACTACCGCAAGAGCAGTGGTGGCAGCGCTACGGGTCCGCCTGGGCCGCCATCCGCCACGACATCCTCACCCGGTTCACCCCCGCAGAACTCGAGCAAGCCCAGGCCCACAAGCCACACGACGCAACTCTCGACCTGGTCGAGAACCCGTGGGAGACGCCATGACGACCGCGCCGCACCTCCTGCCCGCACCCTTCCCGCCCCCGTCCCTGGAGCGGGAGAGCGACCCGTTCGTCCTCAACGGCTGCCGCCTGCAACCGGAAAGCCGCCTGGAGGAGACCTCCCGGTTCAGCGACGACGTGTGGAACCTGGGGCCGGCCCTGCTCAAGAAGCATGAACGCCGGTTCATCCTGGACTTCCGCCTCATCCCGGCCACCCACCGCCAGGTCGGCAAAGAGCTCTGCTACGCGATGCTGTCCGGGCCCGTGCCTGCCGGCGAGACACGGCCGGCGGTCGCCACGATCCGCACCGCATTCACCGAACACGTCCGCTTCCTGCGCTGGGCCGCGGGCCGTGCCCCGCGTTTGGACGCCCTGGGTGGCGCGGACCTGGAGGACTACCAGCGGTATCTGATCCAGTCACTGCCCCTGGTGGGGGCCCGCCAAAGCGCCCGCGCGGGAGCCCGCAAGTTCTGGCTCTGGCGAAACTGCCTGCCCTGCGGCGCCCTACGGTTCGACCCCGCCCACATCGACGGCTGGGGCGAGACCACCACACACCGGCAGGAGAACACCACCGCCCGCATCCCCGAAGACGTCCTCGGACCGCTGTTCGTCTGGTCCATGCGGTTCATCGACGACTTCAGCGCCGACGTCCTCGCCGCAGACCGCGCATGGCGCACCCCGCCCCCACCGCATGCCAAGCCGCCCGCCTACGGCCAGGTATACGGGCTGCTGCGGGCGTGGCTGGATGAGCTCATCGCCTCCGGCCGGCCGCTGCCCGGCTGGCGGGGCAAGCCCAGTCTGACCGCGATCGCCCACGCCGTGGGATGCAGCCGGATCTCCCTGGCACGCCACCAGCACATGATCGACGAGGCGGTTGCCGTCATCGGCATCCGCCCGCAGACGGTCAGCGACCAGCCGACCTTCGGCCGGCTCGACGACCGTCCCTGGATCGAGGCGGTCCTGGCCGACTTCGCCGAACGCGACAGCCTCGCCGTCCTCGCCCGCCACCTCCAAGACGCCTGCTACGTGGTCCTGGCGTTCCTCTCCGGCGCCCGCGACAGCGAAATCAAACACCTCAAACGCGGCAGCCTGATCATCGAACGCGACGCGGACGGCACGCCCTACCGATGGAAAATGCGCAGCCTGGCCTTCAAAGCCGAACACGATCCGGCCGGCGTTCCCGCGGTCTGGAGCATCGGGGAAGCCGCCGCCCGCGCGATCACCGTCCTGGAACAGCTGCAGCCACCCGCAAGCGACTACCTCTTCGGGCCTCTCCCCCACACGCCCGGCGCCAAGCCGGACGCGGCCAACCAGGTCCTGGCCAGCGGAGCCACCAACGCCCGCCTGAACCGCTACGCCGCCTGGATCAACGACTACTGCCACCGCCACGGTCGCAGTGACGGCATTCCCGCGGTCGACGGCCGGCCCTGGCACCTGACCAACCGGCAGTTCCGGCGCACACTCGCCTGGTACATCGCCCGCCGCCCCGGCGGCGTCATCGCCGGCGCCCTCGCCTACCGCCACCACTGCATCCAAGTTTTCGAAGGTTACGCAGGCACCAGCGACTCCGGCTTCCGCGCCGAAGTCGAAAGCGAACAAGCCCTCGCCCGCGGCGAACACCTCATGGCCGCCATCGACGCCCACGAACACACCCACCTCACCGGCCCCGCCGCCGACGAAGCCACCCGCCGCCTGGAAGCCTTTGGCAGCCAGGCCCGTTTCCAAGGCAAGATCGTCCTGGACGACATCCGGCTACGGCGCCTGATGGCCCGGCATGATCCGGCCGTCTATCCCGGCCAGTACGTCACCTGCGTCCACGACCACACCAAGGCCCTCTGCGAAAAAGCCCGGAACCGGCGCAGCGAGGGCCTTCCTGATCACGGGGGCTGCAAGCCACTTGCCTGCCGCAACGTCGCCCTCACTGTCGAGAACACCGCCGCGTGGCAACGCCAAATCAACCGCATCAACCAACGGCTCGCCACCCGCCCGCCCCTGCCACCGCTGCTGCGGCACAGGCTTGAGGCCCGCCGCGACGAGATCACCGCATTCCTGAAACGGAACACCACGAAAGGGCCCACCCCGTGACTCGGCCCGCCGACATCCCCACCCAGGCCCGCGCCCGCCAGGCCACGGACCAATACCTGAGCCAGTGCAAGGACAACGGCAAACGCCCCAGCGTCCTCGCCCTCGCCACCAGGCTCGGCCTGTCCAACACCACCTTCCGCCGCCACTTCCCCGAACTAACCAAGGAAATCTCAGCCCTTCGCAGCAGCCCGTCCTCACCGGCGGGCGACGAAGCACGGCCCAGTACCCACAACGTCCTCATCGCCAGAAACGCCAAACTCCGCCGAGCCAACCGGGCCCTGACCGAAAACCTCCGCTACGCAGCAGCCCACATCCAGCGACTCGCACTCGACAACGCCCGCCTCCGCGAGGCCCTGGAATCCAGCCACAACATCACCCACATCAACCAACCAGACCGAAGCCGACGGCCCTGAGCCCTGCCCCACCAACCCGCCGTAGCCCCAACAGCCTCGAAGCGGTCAACGGTCAACCCACAACCACCACCACAACATCGCTCTGGCTGTGGCCACCCGCACCATCTGCGCGGCCGTGCTGCGTGCGAAAGGGACCCGCAGCGTGGACGCGGCGCAGTTGCTGGCGCAGATGGTGGTTCCGGCGCCGATGCGGCCCGGCTGGGCCGAGGCGCTGGCGATGGAACACTCGGTGGTGCCCTACGAGCGGCTGCTGAGCGTGGATGCCCGACTGGAGGGCGCAGCGGCGCGGCCGGTGATCACCCCGCAGACCATCGTGGTCGACCAGGGCAATGTGTTCGTCTCGTCCTCGTTCATCGCCGCCTGCGAGTCGCTGGGCATTTCCGTGCAGCCCGCGCCGCCGGGCAACGGGCCGGCCAAGGGGCATGTGGAGCGCACCTTCTCCTCGATCAACACGCTGTTCGTGCAGCATGTGGCCGCCTATACGGCTTCGCACACCGGCGAGCGCGGGAAGGACGCCGAAGGCGAGGCGGTGTGGACGCTGGCCCAGCTGGCCGAGATGTTCCAGGAGTGGATCATCTGCGGGTGGCAGGAACGTGAGCACGATGGGTTGCGGCACCCGATGATGCCCCGCTGCGCGCTGTCGCCGAACGAGATGTGGGCGGCGCTGGTCGCCGTGTGCGGGTACATCCCGGTGCCGCTGGGTCGCGAAGACTACATCGAGCTGATGCCTGTCAAGCGGCAGAAGATCAACGACTACGGCATCCGCATCGACTACCGCACCTACGACCACAAGGTCCTCAACCCCTACCGCGGCGAGCGCTCGCCGGCGGCGGACGGCCTGTGGGAGATCCACTACAACCCGCACGCTCCCGGCCAGGCATGGGTACGCCTGCCGAAGTCTGACCAGGCGGATATGCGTGGGAGGCGGTGCCGTGGATCCACCACACCCTGGTCAGTGCCCCGTTCACCGACTTCACCTGGCAGCACATCAAGCGCACCGTCGCCCGCCGCGCAGACCGCGCCCAGCACGAACATGACCTGGCGCTCGCCCTGCGCGAGCTGCTGGAACGCGCCGCCGCCGGACATGGCACCCGCCGGGAGAAGGTCATCGCCGCCCGCGCCCGCGCCACAACCGAGGGTGCGGTGTGGGGGATCTTGTTCGGCCAGCAGCCGGAGGCGGAAGCCGATGAGCCCGGGGAGGACGTTCTGTCAGCGGCCTGTCCGGAATCCCCACGTACGGCCAGTTGAGATGTCACTCTCGGTTTCGGATTGACCGGTTCCTGATGTGGCCGGTCACGTACAGGTGGACGAGATAGGCTGCCGGCCAGGTCTGTACCGGGCACAGGCGATCAACTGTCTGCGCAGGCGTCTTGGCCGACGAGTTGTGCCACGCGCTCCATGCAGCGCATCCGGGCAGGAGAGAAGTCGTAGGGCATCTTGGTGATCGCCTCCGAGGCGCCCATCTGCGTGTCCTCCTCCTCTGCCAGGTCGGCGTCGTAGGTCTCGAAGAGCTCGTCATCGGCCGTGTCCAGCCCGGCTGCCGTGATGGCCTGTACGAGAGCCATGTGGTGGGTGTATCGCTGTACGGCGATTTCCTCGACGCGCGGCGACGCCGTCGTCGAGGGCGGCCTCAGCCTCGTCGAGACGGTCCTCCTCGGCCCGTAGGTCGGGATGGGTGGCCAGCACGATGTACACGCTGGCCTGTAGTGCGGAGCCGAGCGGACCGAAGATCCGTTCCGTGACCAGCAGGGCCTCCATGTCGGAGGCGCGCAATGCGCCAGGGGGCAGGTGGCTGAGCCGATCCGTCACCAGCTCGGAGAGCAGGCCCTGCGGGCTGCCCACAGCCCGCAGGCGCCCGACGGCCGCGCGCTGACTTTTGATGTCGGCCTCCTGGGCAGCCAGGGATTCCTCCAGCCGGCCCAGAGTCTCCTCGATGTCCCCGGGTTCGTCGAAGGCAGCTCGCATGTCTTCCAGACTGATGCCGACCTCCGCCATTCTGCGGATCCACAACAGGCGGATCATGTCGTCGTAGCCGTAGCGGCGGCGGCCGTCTCCACCGCGCTCGGGTTCCGGACAGACCGATCTGGTGGTAGTGGCGGATAGCGCGTGGGGTGGTCCCGGCGAAGGCGGCAGCATCGCCGATCTTGACCTGGCGGGGCGGTGTGACAGAGGGGTACATCGCAGACGGAGCCTTTCGTGCTGTGGTGCCTCGACGACACCACATGCCGCTACGGCAGGTGCAACAACACACCATCCGGGCGGCGCAACCGCCGCAGCCACCACCGCCGCACGGGACACCACTCTCAGCCGCAGCGCAGCAGCACAAGCCGGCCGAGCAGCCCTCGCTCCCCTACCAGGTTTCCGCACCGGCGACGCCCTCGCCTCCACCATCCTCACGGCAGCCGCACCCGACCGCATGGCTATCTACGACCGGCGAGCCCACAGCGCCCTCCACACCCTCGGCATCCCCCTCAGCCACGCACCCGGCCGCTACAGCCGCTACATCGAAACGATCGACCAACTCCTGGCCGCCGCCCCAACCCCCATCCACAACTGGACCCCACACGACATGGACACCGCCCTCTACTGGCTCAACCACCCCACCAACACCACGACGAGCGCAAAGGAACACTCAACGAACCTGATCAACATGCAATGAAACTGACCACAGCTGACCAACACTCATCCCACCTGACAAAGCACCAGCTCAACACGCAGCCCAAGCCCTCGTTCCCTCCATCACCGAGCCGTAACAACCCAGCCTGAAGCGCTACCACCACCAAGCACCAAACTGATCAGCCCAGGCCAACCCGATGACCCACCGATCAGAAAGACCGCTCCTGGACAGAGCCGCTCTGGCCGAACTGGGCGTGGAATGGGCCTGAGCCCGATCAGTTCGGAGGTCGGTCCACGGGATACCGGCAGACCGTAATCCGGCGGCCGAGCTGTTCGAGGAACTCCTGCAAGCTGGACGCGGTGACCTCGAAGTCGTCAAACCAGGAGGCCGTAGTGGACTTCCAGACTTGTCCGCTGGCTCCGATCACGAACAGATGGCCCCCGCCGTCGCTGGCGAAGACCAGCGTGATCGGTTCGCCGTCGATCGGAGCGGGGCCGTACTCACGGAAGTACTCCGCCGCCGTCGCAGGTGAGTGGATGAAGTACCCGCTGTCGACGTCGGGGCAGCGAGGCCTCGCTGATCACCCAGCAGAGCATGGTGGGCCGTTCGCGGGTGGGGCAGTGCTCGGGCTTTGACAGAACTCAAACAGCCGTTTCCCATCACGTGGAGATCATTACCCGGCTGCGTGCGTAGCGCAATCGTGTAGGCCTCCGGCTCTCCGAAGCAGTGCCGCTCCGTCGGCCTGATCGGATGCAGCGTCATGGGTTTTCTCGTTACTCCACAGCGCGGCCGATGAGTTTGTGGCTCCCGGCCGGTCCAAGCTCGTGACACCCTGGGAAAGGACACCGCCATGTCGGAGCTTCTCGTCGACTTCATCACCTCCCTCGACGGCCACGCATCGGGAGAGGGCTGGCCCGGGTTCTGGGGCCTCGAGGGCCCGGAGTACCTCGCATGGCTCGGCGAGCAGCCCGGGGCCACCTACCTGATGGGAGCGAACACCTACCGCCTGATGTCGGGCTTCGCCGCAGGCGAGGTCCCGAATGGCCAAGACGAGTTCAGGCCCGAGGAAGAGGCGTCCGTCGACGAGCTCACGCAAGCGTCCAAGGTGGTGTTCTCCTCCTCACTCGAGGAGCCACTGACGTGGGCCAACTCCACGCTCGTCCGCGACGACGCCGTCGAGGCGGTCCGCGCCATGAAGTCGAGTGGCTCGGGGCTCCTCAGCACGATCGGCAGCCTCAGCCTGTGCCGGTCCCTGCTACGAGCCGGACTCGTCGACCGCTTCCGGGTCGTGATGTTCCCGGTGATCACCGGGGCCACGGGCGAAGAACGCATCTACGACGGCTATCCGGACATTGCCCTCGAGATGATCGAGCACCGCACCTTCGACGGCCGCATCCAGCTGGTCGAGTACAAGCCCCGCGTGCTCGAGCACCCCCCGCTCGGCGTCCCCGCATGACATCGCCCCGTCCGCCGGTCTGGACGGCCGCCAGGCCGGCGCCGGCGGCTTCGGTCGCTGGACCCTCACACGCGCTCTTCACTCCCCACATTCCCCACATGCTTCACGACGCAACGAAGTGGAGGGCAGAGCGTTCCCGGCCGATTTCAGGGCTCTGTCCGCAGTTCCGTGAATCCCCAGGTCAGGGATGGGAACGGGGGATCGTTTCAGCAGGGTGTTTCCTGCCATGGCGAGCAAGACGGTCGAGCATGTGCTGTTTCCCGGGATCGATGTGCGAGTGGAGCGTGTCAGCGACTCCTCCGGCAGCCTGGTGGTGGAGGCGGTATCCACCGCACGCCCGGGCCGCTGCCCGGACTGCCGGAAGCAGGCGCGACGCGTGCACAGCTCATACCAACGCACCCTGACAGAAAGGCCGTTGGGCTCCCACCATGTCATGGTTCGACTCCGGGTGCACCGGTACTTCTGCGACCGCAAGAGCTGTTCCCGCAGGACGTTCGTCCAGCAGGTCGGCGGTCTGACCGAGCGGCACCGCCGGTCGAGCGTCGGCCTGACGGACTGGCTGCGGGCGACCGCAGTCGAACTGGGCGGCCGTCCGGCCGCGCGGCTGTGCCACCGTCTGCGGCTGGCCGCGGGCCGGACCCGGCTCCTGCGGCTGCTCAAGGCGCCGGCGGTGCCGGACCGCGCCCCGCAGGTGCTGGGAGTGGACGAGTTCGCCTTCCGCAAGGGCTGCACCTACGGCACCGTGCTGGTCGACGTCGAAGCCGGCCGGGTCGTGGACGTGCTGCCCGACCGCACCTCGGAGACGTTCGCGGCCTGGCTGGCCGGGCATCCCGGCGCCGAGATCATCTGCCGTGACCGGGCCACCGCCTACACCAAGGCCGTCAAGGAGGCCGCCCCGGACGCCCTGGGTCGCGGACCGCTGGCACCTGCTGCAGAACCTGTCCGCCGCGGTGGAGAAGACCTGCCACCAGCACCGCAACTGCCTGCGCAAACACACCGAAGAGGAGGTGGCGAAGACGGCGACCGACGTGCCGGAGCCGCAACCGATGCTGTTACCGCCCGCCGAGCTGCCCCGCACGCAGATCATCGAACGCACCCGCCACCGCTACGAGGACGTCCACCGACTGCTGGAGAAAGGCTGGACGATCAGCGCCATCGCCCGCAGGCTGAACCTCGACCGCAAGACCGTGCGCCGCTTCCGCGACACCGACCTCGACCAGCTGCTGCCCTCCGCCCGCGACCGTCGCCCGAACGGCGTTCTGGAACCCTTCAAGGCATACTTCAACGCCCGCTTCACCGAAGCACAGGGCCAGGCCAGCGGCACCCGCCTCTTCCTGGAGATCCGCGAACGCGGCTACCTCGGCAGCCGCCAGGTCGTCCGCAAACACCTCGCCGCCCTGCGCGCGGGCACCGCCGAACCGGTCCGGGCCGACATCCCCAGCCCCCGGAAGATCACCTCCTGGATCATGCGGCCCCGCGACACGCTCACCGAGAGCCAGGAGGAGCGGCTGCTTCAGATCCGACTCGCCTGCCCGGACATCACCCGGGCCCGCGACCTCGCCCGAGCCTTCGCCGATCTCGTGCGTCACCAGCGCGGATACCTGCTGCCGCAGTGGATCCGCCAGGCCGAGCAGGACGCGCCGAAGCCGATGAGCGGATTCGCCGGCTTCCTCCGCAGGGACCTCGACGCCGTCACCGCCGGCCTCAATGGCCGGGCCTCATTCGAACTCCTCCGGACCCGCATCCTCACCCAGCCATGACCTTCACGGAACTGCGGACAGAGCCCTGAAAACGACCAGTGCTGCTCGTCGTTCCCCAGTGCACTGCCCTTGGCCTGCACCGGGCCGTCGGCGGCCCGGACGATCGCCAGGATCTTGCGGTAGTCGCCGGGCAGGGCGGTCTCATCGGGAGTCTCGCTGCGGTGCGGGACCAGCAGCGCCGCCCACGGCGGCCTCCGCCGCGGCCCGGTCCTGCTCGGGCCAGCCGGACCAGGACCCGCTCGGCGAGCGCGTCCAGTTCACTGCGGCGAGCCGTGATCCGCTCCAGCTACGGAGATCAGTGCAGTCCGCATCGACCCGGCCTTCCGCCGGCAGGGCATGGCCGCCCGCCTGGTACTGGCGGTGGCCCCCGGCGTCCGTGCCCGCGACGAGAGGCCCTTCCCGCACACCTCCGCGCGCAACACCAACGCCATCCGACTGTGCGAGTCGCCGGGCCTTCGGCTGCGCCGCCGCACGGCGTTCCTCGCGGCGCGGGTGCCGGAGACAGTGCGGCAGCAGTAACGCAGATGTGCGAACGAGCGGTGGCCGATCGCCCCCGCGGCTGGACGTACACTCCACACATGGGTCGCACATGCGCAGTGAGGGAGTGCCTGTTCCAGGCCGCTCATGCCGTATGCCCGTCCGCCGTGTGCGCGACGGCCGTCGACCCGGTGAACGCGTCGGCGATCTACTGTCGCGCGTTGCACGGCCACGGCTAGCGATTCCAGGTAATTCTCGGCATTTCCGAGATCATTCCGCCCCTGCGAGCGGACCACTTTCTGCGCGGCAGCCCCTCCCCGCCTCTCTAACCGTACGGCGACGGCCCTCGACATAATTTCCTGCTTTGTCATCCCTTGGCGCCCTGGCGCCGCTTGCGCGCCGACCGCCGGACGACCGGCAGCCGGTGCATCTTCGAGAGGACCCTTGTGAAGTTGAGCGAGCTGCTCGCCGGGCACGATCATCAAGTCATCGAGGGCGATCCGGATACGAGGATCACCGGAGGCACCGGCTTCGACGCCCACCGCGCCGCTCCGGGATCCCTGTTCATCGCGGTGCCCGGCCATCGCGGGGGCGGCCCCGAGTCCGTCGGACCGGCTCTCGCACGCGGCGCGGTGGCGATACTCATCGACTCCGCGACGGCGCACCTTCCGGTCGCGACCTGGGCGTCGGCAGCTGGTGTATGCGTCGTAGCCGTCGCGGACACGCGCAAGGCGGCAGCGGTCGTCGCCTCCCGCTACCACGGGGAGCCAGGCCGGCAGATGAAGATGGTGGCCGTCACGGGCACCAACGGGAAGACGTCGGTTTCCTCCATGGTGGAGTCGGTGCTGAGGATCGCCGAGCACGCCAGGGTGGGTGTCATCGGGACGGGCGGCAGCCGGATCGGCGACGAACTGATCCCGATGCCGAGGTCGGTACTGACCACACCGGAGTCGCCGGACTTCCAGTATCTGCTGGGGTGCATGCGCGACCGTGGTGTCGGCACCGTGGCGCTCGAAGCCACGTCGATGGGCCTGCTGACCCACCGCCTCGACCACTCGTTCATCGATGTAGGGGTGTTCACCAACCTGACGCAGGATCATCTGGACGACCACGGAACCATGGAAAACTACCGGGACGCCAAACTGCGTCTGTTCCAGGGGCTGTGCCGGCGTGCGGTGGTCAACGCCGACGACCCGGTCGGAGCCCGCATCGGGGCCATGATGCCCGGCGCGGTCGTCACGTACGGCATCGACGCGGAGGCGGACTACCGGGCGACCGACCTCACCATGGACGCCGTCGGCACCCGCTTCACCCTGCACCACGCCGGCCACAAGTATCCGGCGGCGATCCCCGTGCCCGGACGGTTCTCCGTCTCCAACGCACTTGCCACTGTCGCAGCCTGCCACCTCATCGGGCACAATCTGGCCGGACTGGTCGCCGCACTCGAGCAGATGCCCCCGATCCGGGGAAGGTTCGAACGCTACGAGACCCCGGACGGCACGTCCGTCATCGTGGACTATGCGCACTCCCCGGACTCACTGGAGAAGGTGCTGACCACCATCCGCGGCTTCGCCTCTGGCCGGGTCGTCACGGTCTTCGGCTGCGGCGGGGACCGGGACGTCACCAAGCGCGCCCGGATGGGGGAGATCGCCGGCACCTACTCCGATCTGTGCGTTCTCACTTCGGACAATCCCCGGAACGAAGACCCCCGGACGATCATGGATCAGATCGTCCCGGGCCTGCTCGCGAGCGGCACCACTTTCGAACGGTTCGCCGACCGCCGCCGCGCCATCTCCTTCGCCCTGTCCGCCGCAGGGCACGGCGACGTCATCCTGATCGCGGGCAAAGGCAGCGAGCCCTACCAGATCGTCAACGAGGAACTGCTGCCGTTCAGCGACATGGCGACGGTACGCGAACTCGCCACACGGTAGGCGTACCGGCCTTCTTGACGCCCGGCGCTGGTTGCGGTGCCGGGCACGAGGACGTGCAGCTGCTCCAGACGCCGACCTGCTGGCTGATGCGCAATGGCAGGTCCGCGGCCCTGGCCGAAGCGAAGGTGGTCGGTCCGGCACATCGTCGGCCTCCAGCGCCGTCGGAGACCCGCTGCCCGCTACACACGAGACCTTGGGGCCCCGCGGCTACCTCGAGGACGTGCGGGCCGCCCTCATTTCCGTCGGCGTGGACGCGGGTGGCGCTGATCGGGACGGGCTGGGGTCGGCCCGTCCAGCCACTCCATGCCACAGCTCGGTGCGTTCAGCACCCCGCACCAGACCAATCGCCCACCTCAAGAACTGGCGCGTGCTCCTGGTGATCAGAGCGACAAGAGCCGTGTAACGAGAGATCGTTACGCACGGTGTGCGCCGTGAGGCGCTTTGTTGTATCCCCGACGCAGTCGGGAGGAACTTGGAGGGAGGTTCTTGGGTCACCCGGCTTACCTGAGCGCGAAAGCGGGAGGGGACCACAGCATGCCGGGAAAGCGGTGGACGTTCCGGAGGCGTTCAGGACGTCGTGCCGCAAGGCCCGCACGATATGGCCAAGGCTGAATTGCTTGAAGCCTAATTCCCAGAGTGAAAGTGACGCTCCGTCGGAATGACGCCTGTAACCGATGCCGATGCCATGTCTGGGCGTGAACCGTGAGTCCGGGCAACCTCCATGGCGTTGGGCGCCGCCCAGCGAGGGCGGTCAAGGGAATGAGTGGGCGGCCTAAGTCGTGCTCGATACGTACAGCGAAGACGTACCACGGGATCGCCTACGGGGCGCGAGCCCTATGGCGACGGAGTGCCTGTAGTAGTCGCCGGAGTAACGACCGGCCGCGAAGTCCGGGAAAGCCGGAATGAGGGCGAAGGGGCACAGGTAATCATGATGTTCAGACGGGGAGGGATGCGAAATTGCAGAGTGCTGAAACCGTGCTGGGCGTCATCCGGGAACGTGGCAGGCGTGGCCTTCCGCTGGAAAGGCTGTACCGGCAGCTGTTCAACAGGGAGTTGTTCCTGCTGGCCTACGGGCGCATCTACGCCAACAAGGGTGCGATGACGCCCGGGGTCACCCAGGAGACCGTGGACGGCATGTCCCTGGCCAAGATTGACAGGATCATCGCGACTCTGCGTGCGGAGTCCTATCGGTGGTCTCCGGCCAGAAGGGTGTATATCCCCAAGAAGAACGGGAAGAAGCGCCCTTTGGGAATGCCTCCGTGGTCGGACAAGCTGGTCGCGGAAGTAGTGCGCATGCTCCTTGAAGCGTACTACGACGTTCAGTTCTCCGACCGCTCACACGGCTTCCGCCCCAAGCGGGGTTGCCACACCGCTCTCGATGAGGTGGTGTCGGTATGGAAGGGAACACATTGGATGATCGAGGGGGACATCTCCGACTGCTTCGGGAGTCTTGACCATTCAGTCATGCTCTCGATTCTGACGGAGAAGATCCACGATGGCCGGTTCCTCCAGCTGATCGAACGGATGCTCAAGGCAGGGTATTTGGAGGACTGGCGGTGGAACGACACGCTCAGCGGGGCACCGCAGGGCGGCGTTGCGTCACCGATCCTTTCCAACATTTATCTCGACCGGTTCGATCAGTTCGTTGAACAGCAGCTGATTCCGGATTACACCCGAGGTAGGAGACGACGCACCTACCGTGCGTATGAGATTGTCGAGAACCAGATCGTGAGGGCCAGGCGACACGGCGATCGGGAGGCGATGCGGGCGCTGCGACGCGAACGCCGTTCCCTGCCGAGTCAAGACCCCAACGATCCAGGCTATCGACGTCTTCGATACGTGCGGTATTGCGACGACTTCCTACTCGGGTTCGCCGGTCCCAAGCGTGAGGCCGCGGAGATCAAGGAAAGGATCAGGGTGTTCCTGCATGACGAGCTCAAGCTGGAACTGTCCGGGTCCAAAACTCTGATCACGCACGCTGCCAGCCAGGCAGCGCGCTTCCTCGGCTACGAGATCAGGGCGCAGCATTCCGATACGAAGATCACCCGGAACCGCCGGTCGGTCAACGGTGCTATCGGTTTGTTCGTTCCCAGGGACGTGATCCGGGACAGATGCGCCCGCTACATGAGTAGGGGAAAACCCGCTATGCGGGGCCCGTTGCTCCACGACGAGGATTTCACGATCGTCGCGAAGTATGGCTCCGAGTATCGCGGTTTCGTTCAGTACTACCTTCTCGCCCAGGACGTTTCACGCCTGGGCCCGTTGCGCTGGGTCATGGAGACGTCGATGCTCAAGACCCTGGCCAGTAAGCACAAGTCGACCGTCATGAAGATGGCCCGCAGATACAAGGCGACCATCAGCACTCCTGACGGCCGGCGGACATGCTTCCAGGTCACGGTGCGGCGTGAAAAAGGGAAGAAACCGCTGATCGCTCGCTTCGGCGAGATCTCACTCAAACGGCAGCGAAAAGCCGTCATCACCGACCGCCAGCCCGTCATGGCCACTGCTCGGCGCAACGAGTTGATTCACCGACTCCTGGCCGGTCAGTGCGAGATGTGCGAGGGGCGAGATGGACTGCAAGTCCACCACGTCCGCAAACTCGCCGATCTTAACAAACCGGGACGGGCGGAACGGCCGTCGTGGGTACGTCTGATGGCCATGCGTAAACGGAAAACCCTTGTGGTTTGCGAGCGTTGTCATCAGGATATCCACGCGGGACGGAGTACAGCAGCTACTCGGAAATGACTACTGGAGAGCCGTGTGCGGGGAAATCGTGCGCCGTTTCACTCGGCGCTGGATCGCCCCCGCAGGGGGCCGAGGTTCGGAAGGAGGTGACCTTGGGGCCACCCGCCTTACCTGGACGCGAAAGCGCGAGGGGACAACAGCATGGCGGGAAAGCGTGGAGCATCGAGAAGGCGTCGAAGGCGCTGCCGCGCAAGGCCCGCGTGATACGGCGAAGGCCACACTGCTTGAAGCCCAGTCACCAGCGGTGGAAGACGCACACCCTGCGACACGACGCCTGAGGTCGCAGCCGTCGGCATCGGACGGTCCTGACTTTTGCCGTCTCAACCCTTCCGGCCGGCGGGCGGCGGACAGTGAGTTCGCTCAAGGGGACGGACCGGGCCGCCTACGTCACGCTCGATACGTCCAGCGCAAGAGGAATACGGGATGGCCTACGGGGCGCGAGCCCTATGGCTACGGAGGGGTCGTAGTAGTCGTCGGAGTAACGCCCGACCAGGGAGGACGGGAAAGCCGTCTACACGGGCGAAGGACCCCAGGTGTCAACAGATCTTCACGATGGCGAGGTATGCGAAATGCAGAGCGCCGAAGCCCTTCTGGGGATCATCCGTGAACGCGGCAGGCGAGGTCTGCCGCTGGAACGTCTCTACCGATGCTTGTTCAACCGGGAGTTGTACCTGCTCGCCTACGGGCGGATCTACCGCAACGACGGTGCGATGACGCCCGGCGTCACGGCCGAGACCGTGGACGGCATGCGCCTGGAGAAGATCCAGGCGATCATCGATGCGCTCCGCAGTGAGCGTTATCGCTGGTCACCGACGCGCCGCGTCTACATCGAGAAGAAGGGAAGGACGAAGAGTCGGCGCGGTTTGGGTCTGCCGACGTGGTCGGACAAGCTGCTGCAAGAGGTGATGCGCCTGTTGCTTGAGGCGTATTACGAGCCGCAGTTCTCCGATCACTCCCACGGATTTCGGCCCGGCCGGGGCTGTCACACCGCCCTGCAATCGATCTATCCCGGCTGGCGGGGCAGTACATGGTTCGTCGAGGGGGACATCAAAGCCTGTTTCGACAGTCTGGACCATGAGGTCCTGCTGTCGATCCTGGCGGAGAAGATCCACGACAACCGTTTCTTACGGTTGACCGGCGGACTGCTCCGGGCCGGGTATCTGGAACAGTGGCGCTATCACGCGACGTTGAGCGGTTCGCCGCAAGGCGGCGTGATCTCGCCGATCCTGTCCAACATCTACCTGGACCGGCTGGACAAGTACATCGAGACGAACCTGCTGCCCGCTTACAACCGGGGAGCCCGGCGCACGCCGTATCGTCCATACATGCGGCTGTGGCAGCGCGCCTTCCGTCTGGAACAGCAAGGGGAGTTGGAGGCGGGTCGGGCTCTGCGCAGGCAGATGAAGACCATGCCCTCCCGCGATCCTGATGATCCGGGCTACCGTCGGCTGAACTACTGCCGTTACGCGGACGACTGGCTGCTCGGGTTCACCGGACCGAAGCGGGAAGCCGAGGAGATCAAGGCCGACATCGGCCGGTTCCTGCACGACGAGCTCAAGCTGGAGCTGTCCGAGGAGAAGACCCTGATCACGCACGGGCGGACGAGTGCCGCCCGGTTCCTCGGCTACGAGATCGTGGTCTTGGACAACGACACCAAGCACGACCAGCGCGGTCACCGCAGCATCAACGCGCAGATCGGGCTGAAAGTGCCTGCTGACGTTATCCGCGCCAAGTGCCGTCTCTACATGCACCATGGCCGACCGATCCGGCGGACCGAACGCACGGTCAACAGCGACTTCTCCATCGTCGCCCAGTACCAGGCCGAGTTCCGTGGGATCGCCGGTTACTACCAGCTCGCCTTCAACCTCCACCGCTTAGGGCGGCTGAAGTACGTGATGCAGCGCTCCCTGGTCAAGACGCTCGCGCGGAAGTACCGCGTCCGTGTCTCCAGGATCTACCGGCGCTACAGTACCGTGCTGAAGACCGACCAGGGTCCCCGCCGGGGACTCCAGGTCACCGTCGAACGCGGCGAAGGACGACAGCCGTTGGTGGCGCAGTGGGGCGGAGTCTCGCTGAAGCGCAAGATCAGGATCGGCAGCCTCGACGATCACCCGACGCAGGTGTGGAACAGCGCGCGCAACGAAGTGGTCAAGCGCCTGCTCGCCGACACCTGCGAGATGTGCGGGTCCCATGACGAATGTCGAAGTGCACCACATCCGGCACCTCAAAGACCTGAATGTCCGGGGGCGGGCCGCCAAGCCCGCCTGGGCCCAGATGATGGCCGCGCGCCGTCGGAAGACCCTGGTCGTCTGCCGCGTCTGCCACGAGGACATCCACTACGGTGCGAGTCGCTCGCGGCAGAACTCATGAGAAGAAAAGGCACTGGAGAGCCCACTGCTGGGAAATCTAGCACGGTGGGTTCGGTGGGGGGCCGTCGGAAAAGGACCTGGTCACAGGCACCTCGCTGGCGGCCTACCCAACCTCCCGCACCGTTCGGGAAGGGGCCGTCGGAAAAGGACCCGCACCACGGGCACCTCGCCGGCGGCCTACTTCACCCTGTGGGGGCCGGAGGGTGAGATCCCCTCCGGCTACCCGGCGCCCCTCCCTTGTGACGTCCGTCCGCAGCTCAGGTGCTGTATGGGTGGGGAGATCCATCGAGCAGGTCCGGGGTCGCCCCCGAGTACGGGGTGGCCGCTTTCAGGGAGCGTCATCAGTGCGGGTGCGCAGTTCCTCGGATGCTGCGGCGTCGTAGCTGAGGCAGGTCATGGTCGGCTGCCTATGGTGACAGGCGGTGCGGTGACGCGGAGGCCGGATCTGGTGTCCTGTACCCGGCCGTCCGGGTGCGTCGGGGCGACAGCTATACGGTGGCCGGTGCCGCCGTCGTCGCATCTGACCGTGGCCCATCCCAGAGCGAGGCGTACTTCCTGGCCTGGCTGGGCCAGGGTGTAGCCGCGGTGTCGCCACCACCGCAGCACGGGGAAGTCGTTCTTCGCCACTTTGGCCAGCAAGACCCCCTGTGCCCCGTGGTCGCGGGCGACCTGCTCTGCCGCCCGCAGCAGGGCGGTGCCAAGGCCGGTGCCCTGCGCGTCCGGGTCGACAGCGAGGAGTTCGACCTCCGTGATCTGTCCGGCCAGCCGCGACTGCGCTGAGGGCCCAGCGTCAGCGTGCGCGTTCACCAGGCGTACGGGGGGGGAAGGAAGTAGACCAACCCGGCGGGAGCCAGTGTGCCGGGCTGTCCGGCCACAAGGAGCCTGCTGGTGCCGTGGGGCACGGACGCTTCACCGTGGGCCGCACACATGGCTTCGGCGAACTCCCGGGCGTCGTACCGGGGATCGGATGTTGTGAGGGCCGCCGGGACCAGGCGGGCGATGACAGCCTCGTCACCGGGACCGGCCTTACGGACCCAGGGCATCTCGTCCCCGTTAGCGGGAACACCCATCGCGGTCACCCGGTCCTGTCCCTGAGACACGAGGCAGGAGCGCATGTTCCAGCGTCCACGGCCCTGGTCACATCTCTCTCCTCTGGTGATGGCTCGCACCATGCTGGCACAGTCCCACGTAGAAGGCGGCGGAACGGGGGGCCGTGGTGGAGGCGTTCGCCCCGGGGAGGACAGAAGGTCCTCTACGCACGCTTCAGGTGTGCAACGTGGCTGTGCCGCCGCCCGAGTCGCGCGAGGGCCTGTCGATGGGGCCCTGGCCTCCAGTGCCGGAGAAGAAGGCATCAGCGGAGCGGGCCAGCTGTGCAGCAGTGAGTGAGCCGGTCACCCCCTGCGTCGGAACCGTCTGCGAGACACCGGTGAACTGCCCCCGTCAGCCTGTCTGGCTCCTCACCGGTATGTCGTCACAGGTGCGCGCTGACCATCATCAGACTTCGGGATGCGCTGCGTCTGGCGTCGCACGGCGGAGCAAAACGCATGCCCTTTCCGTACTATCACTACGACATTGCCGTGCGGGAGTTCCTGCTCCTGCACACGTGGCAGCATGCCCTGACAGCACACGCATGAGATTCGCACACGCCGCGAGCTTCGCCCCGTCGGCCGTGGCACCCGGAAAGGGATGTAAACACATGTCGAAAACCACTGCGCCGCCCACCCAGTTGACCTCGCAGTACAGCACGAAGGTGGCGGATGACCTTGACCTCAACCGCAAGGAACAGGAACGAATCAGCGGTGAAATCGAAGCGTTGAAGGCACAGTTGGTCGCTCTGGAGCAGGACCACACCGTCCTGGTGAACGTCCAGCAGGCCCTCGGGGCGTCGGCAGCACCCGCTGTACCCAAGTCCAGCACAGCAGTGCGCGCACCCCGCAAGAAGAAGACTGCCACGTCGAAGGCCGACAAGCAGCCGCAGGCAAAGAAGTCCGCCACCCCGGCTCCCAAGCAGTCCCGCAAGACGAACACGCCCAAGGCATCCGCCGTACCATCGGCCCAGCCGACTCTCGTCGACTTGGTCCGCGAGCATCTGACAGGCCAGGGCGAGCCTCGCTCCGCAGCCGAAATCACCGCCGAGCTCGACAAGCAGTACCCCAAGCGCAACGTCAAGACCACCGTCGTGCGCACCACGCTCGAAAACCTCGTGGCCAAGAACCAGGCCCAGCGCACCAAGCAGGGCGCGTCTGTCTTCTACACCGCCCCAGAGGCCGCCGGAGCTGCGGCACAGGACAAGTCAGCAGCGCAGCAGGCTGCAGGCTCTGACCGCTGAACCACAGTGACGGTGTCGTCGCCTATCTCGAGCAGACCGGCCGCCTTGCGGTCGGGGCCGATGGCTCCCGGGCCATGTCCTATGGGCAGCCGCGGCCCGGCTGCTGAACAACGGCACCGCACCGACGTGACTGCACCCGGCGGTGGCCAGCCGTTTGGGAGTCCACGGGCGACGCCACGTCGGTGCAGATAGACGGAGACCATTGCATGTGCGCTGGATGTTCAGAGCTACATCGGGCGACTGGGCCCGGCGCATGGGAGAAGTACGCGCGGCTCTGTGGTTCCAGCACGGCTCGCCGGAGATCGCTTCACAGCAGTTTGCTGTGCTCAACGGCTGGCACCACTAGCGACCGGCTCGACGGTTATCGGTGAGAGTGCCCGGCCAGGCACGGAAGCCGCTCGGTGAAGACCATGTCGCACGGCACGAGCCGCTCGGGAAGCCGTCGGGTGAGGAAGGACGTCAGCTCGGTCTTCCTGTCGTGCTCCGCACGGGGCGGGAACATCCGATGACGCGGCGAGGCGCCAAGGTCCTGCCCGGGGTCGGGATCTTGCCACGGGATGGCGAACCGGAAGTGTTCACAGGTGCCGTCTGGCGGCGCGAGCCACAGATCGAACTCGCCGCAATCCGCCCCGGGGGTCCAGCGCAGACGGGGAGTCCAGCCGTACCCTTCGGCTAGGGTGCAGACCTCTTCCGGGTCCAGAGCCACGGCCTCCGCTGAGGCGGGGGCAGAGTGTTCGGGCAGGTAGGTGCGGCGCAGGCGTTGCGCGTCCCTCAGGCGCGCATTGACCAGGGAACGGTAGCCGAACGCGCCGGTTTCGCAGGCAAGTTGATGTGCGAGGACGGGGAGGGTGAGTTTTGTCCCGTCGTGCCAGTCCGGCTCCGTCGCGGGTGCCTCGCAGCCCACGTGGAGCACGGCATCGTAGCGGAAGAGCGTCATCTCGTTGCAGGCGGCGCCGCGCCGCGGTGCCGTCTCCACCGCCGTGATGGCGCCGAGCCGGGCGGGCAGCCCGTGCAGGTAGCCGGGTGACAGGAGCAGTTCGCCGTCGCGGCGCAGTTCGCGGGTGATCTGCCGGGCGATCCACTGGGGCGGGGTGCCGGGCGTGGCACGGCGGTGGTGTTTGATGCACGCGAACTCTTCGAAAAGGTCTTCGTTGCGCAGGTCGCCGAGGAAGATGTGGCCGCCGGGACGCATCACCGGAACGATCCGGTGGAGGACATCTTCCAGGTAACGGGTCGACGGGAAGTACTGGGCGACGGAGTTGAGGACCGCCACGTCGTATCCCCCGTGCAGGGACGGCGGGGCCGGGGTGGTGGCACGAGCCTCATGCACCGCGAGGGACAGCGGCGCCGGGCGCGTGCGTCTCAGCCGTGCGGCGACAGTGGTGAGGACACGTACGGATTCGGGGGAAAGGTCGGTGGCCGTGTACTCCCGCAGCTCCCCCTGGGCTGTCAGGTCGGACATCAACAACCCGGTGCCCGCGCCCATTTCCAGCAGGCAGGTCGGCTCGAATGCCAGGATCCGCGCCACGGTCGTGGCCACCCACTCGGCCATGTCGTCGGCGGGGATGGGGCGTCCGGTGAAGCTGTCCGTCCATCCAGCGGTCAGTTCGGTCTCGGAGGCCGCGCTCCGCTCCGGTTCGGGCCGGTTGCCCGTATCGGCCCCGGTGGTGGTGATGCGGGTGCCGCGGTAGCAGTCGTCGAAGACCGACCGCCAATTGTCGACCGTCTCCGTATCGGGCGGGACAACGCCCCCGGCCACACCGGCGGCATCTCCCTGCGAACTGTGCGCGGGCACGACGTAGGCGGTCAGGCTGCCCCCTGCCGCGAGGCGGACGTCGGCCTGCTCCACGGCTGGATGGGAGCGGAGCTGGTCTCGCACAGTGTCGAGGTCGCCCGACTGGAAGGGCGGGCGTCCGTTGTCATCCGGCATGGGGCGCATCCTTGGGGGCGGGGGCTCAGGGGTCTCAGAACTCTATGTAGCCGACTGTCGCGTCGTCGTGTGCCTTCTCGGCACCGAGGCCGCCGTTGCGGGCAGCGGCGTACTCCGCCTTCCGCACGGAGTCGACCAGCGCCTGTGGCCCCTCGCCTGCCAGCAGGCCGAGCAGTCCCAGCCAGCCGAACAGGGAGAAGACATCGACCGCGCGCGCGGCGCCGTCGGTGAGAAGGGCCGCGCGGGTGACGGCATCCGGGCCGTCCAGCGGGAGAGTTCCGCTTTGCGCATGCTCCGCCGCGGCGGGGTCTGCGGCGGCGATCCAGTAGCCCTCGGGGCGATTGGTGTACGCGCTCTTCACGAGTGCGTACCGTACAGCCCGTTCCTCGGCGCTCTCGCCCGTCAGACTCGCGCTTGTGGTGTCGCTGTTCTGTTCCTGCGTGCGGAGGCGGGAGATGGTGCCCGCGAGGCGGTGGTCGGTCATCGTCCGGACCCCGCCGGGGCTCTCCACGACCAGGGTCGTGTCGCACAGAAGCAGGAAGTCGGCGCGGCCGGGTGAGGCGCGCAGCAGGCACACTGCGGCGGCCGGTGTGGTGGGTCGGCCCAGGTCACAGTGGCCGCCATGGTCCCCGCGTACGACCGCGATGGCTTCGGCGAGCAGGTCGGTCAGGGCACATTGCGGGCTGGTGCCGTGCACGTCGGCGAGGCGGGCGGCGAGGCGGGCGCTGTACCAAGCGGCTCCGTGCTGGCAGCCGGAGACCAGCCCGGGCGGCTGGGTCACCCCGTCCAGGACGCCCATCAAGTTGCCGGCGTGCACGCAGGCGTCCTCGTTGGCGGCCCGGCCGGGTGCGGGGGCCGTGAGGAGCCGGACGGCCCTCATGGCTGTCCCGACCCGGGGTCCCGGCCCGCGGCGGGGCCCGTCCTGTGCAGGAACGCTTCGACGATGGGCAATTCGGGGGCGAGGATGTCCTTAGGGAGCTCGTCGAGGGGGAAGAAGTGCAGCCTCTTGGTCTCCGCCCCGTCCGCAGCCAGCCGGCCGCCCGCGACGCGGGCGGTGTAGGCCGCTGTCACGTTGTAGATCTCGTCGCCGTGCGGGTATCGATAGTAGTAGTCGGCGCCGGAGTAGACGCCGAAGAGTTGCAGGTCGTGGATGTCCAGGCCGGTCTCCTCGCGGACCTCGCGCATCCCTGTCTCCTCGAAGGACTCCCCCGGCTCCATAAGACCGCCGGGCAGCCCCCAGTCTCCGGTGTCGACGCGTTCCACGAGGAGCAGCCTGCCCTGGTCGTCAGTGATGAGCACCGAGGTGCCCGGAAGCAGCAGTGGACGGGAGCCCACCAGTTTCCGCAGGTCCATCACGTAGTTCATGAAGCGCTCACTGTTCCGTCTGCCGCCGCGGCCTCCGCCGTGCCATGGGCGTCTGCGGCGGCGTTGATGATCTGGCTTTGTTCATGGAGCTCGGCGATGGTCTCGCAGATCCTGTCCACGGTGTCCACACCCATGTGACTGTAGAGGGGCAGGGTGAGCAGGGTGCGGGAGAGGCTCTCGGTGGCGTGCAGGGCCGTGGGGCGGCGGGCGAGGGTGCGGTAGACGGTCTGGGTGTGCAGGGGCGGGTCGAAGTATGTGCGGGAGTCGATGTTCTCGGCGTCCAAGGCCGCTGTCAGCCGGCTGCGTGTCAGGCGCAGTCGGCCGGCGTCGATCCGTATTGTGAAGTCCTTGTAGGTGCTGGTGGCGCCATCGGGGACGGTCTGAAAGCCGAGCCCGGGCAGCTGGGCCAGCCGGCTGCGGTAGCGGTCGGCGAGTTCGGTCCGCTGGGCGAGGCGGCCGGGCAGGGCGCGCAGGGCCGCCCTGCCGAGGACGGCGTTGATCTCGGTCATCCGGCCGTTGAGGCCGATCATGCGGGCGTCGTAGTCGCCGGGGTTGCCGTATTCGCGTGCCTGACGGAGGTCGGCTGCGAGGGCGGTGGAGTGGGTGGCGATGAGTCCGCCTTCACCTGCGGGCAGCACCTTGGTCGGGCTGAGGCTGAAGACTTCGGCGATTCCTTTGCTTCCGGCCATGGTTCCGTCCGGGTAGCGGGCGCCGAAGGCGTGTGCCGCGTCCAGAACCAGCGGGATGCCGCGGTCCTCGGTGTGTTCATGGAGGGTGTCCGCGTCGCAGCAAACTCCGAAGGTGTGCACACCGATGACGGTCCCGGTGTCGCCGGTGAGCGCGGCCGCGGCCGATTCGGTGGCCAGGGTGTAGGTGGACGGGTCGCAGTCGGCGAGTACAGGGGTCAGGCCGTGCCATGCGGCGGCATGGCCGGTTGCCATGAAGGTGAAGCTCGGCAGGACTGCGTCCCCGGTCGCCCCCAGAGCGCGCAGGGTCAGCATCAGACCGGTGGTGCAGCTACTGACTGCCACGACGTCGGCCACGCCGAGGAACTGTGCGGCTTCATCTTCGAAGGCCCGTACATGCCTGGAGGAGGTGAGCATCCCCGACTCCAGGACAACGCGGATCTCCGTCATCAGTGCGTCGTCCGTCCGCAAGGTGGGGCGGGTCACCGGTACGCGTTGGCCGAAGCGCGGGACGCCGCCGAGTATGGCGGGGAGGCGGCCCATCAGTTCATCACTGCGGCCATGCCGCCCACACCGGTCGGCCCGTGGCCCGAGCGCAGTTGTCCGACGATCTCGCGTATCCCCGCGGCGACCGTCCACCTCGGCCGGAAACCGAGGCTCTTCTCCAGGCCGTCGAAGTCGACCCGGTAGTCGCGCCGGTCGGAGCCGCCCGGCGTATGCAGCAGCCGGGCCTCGGGCACGGCCTCGCCGACCATGCGGGCCACATCGGCGATGCGATAGTTCTCGCTGGTGACACCGCAGTTGTGGATGAGTTCGGCGCATGTGGCAGTGAGGGAGGCCAGGGCCACTCCTGCAGCGTCGCGTACGTGGAGGAAGGGGCGCCACTGCTCGCCGCCGACGAGATTGATGACGCCGTCCCATGTCGCGTCGGCCGTCATCCGGTTGACCACGAGGTCGAAGCGCATGCGGGGCGACCAGCCGTAGAGCGTGGAGAACCGCAGGATGCGTGCACGCAGTCCGCGGTCGCGGGCGGAGAGCAGGTGATGTTCGGCGAACACCTTCGACTTCGCGTACACGGACTGTGGCGCGAGGGGTGACCAGGTGTGGGCCATGTGGTCGGCGGCTACTCCATAGTTACTGCAGGTCGAGGCGAAAGCGAGCTCGCGGATCTCGTGGCGGTGGCATGCCTCGGCCAGTTTGACGGTGGCCAGGTAGTTGGTCTCCCAAGCGGCGTCGGGGTCGGCGCCGCAGGCCGGGTCGCCGACCACGGCGGCCAGGTGGACGACGTGGTCGACGTGGCGCAGGACCCTGCTCCACTCCTTCGGGGTGCGGATGTCCCCGGCGACCTCGGTGAGGTCGCCCGGCGGGAGGGGGGCCCCGTCGCGTGGCCGGGTGTCGAGGGTGAAGACCCGCCAACCCTGGGCAAGTGCTTGGACGGTCAGCTCCGTGCCGACATAGCCGTTCCCTCCGGTGACCAGCAGCGTCCTCATGTGATCCGGGCCTTTCGAACGGGGCGGGTGGGGTGCGGTGCTCGCTCACCGGCGCAGACGCGCGGCGAGGGTCCGCAGCGGTACGGGGCTGAGCAGTTCCTCGGGGTGCAGGCCCTGATAACCTGCGTGGTCTAGTTCGCGGGCCACCGCGACGGCGGCGGCCGCGCTTCCGCCCGCTGCCGCGTAGGGAATGTCGATGCCCACCTCGGCACCTGGGTGGTATCTGCCGATCGCCGCGCACAGCGCTTCTTCTGCGTCACCGCGCGGAGGGCGGACGGCGGTGGCTGGGGCAGCGGTGCCGTGGGTTTCCCGAGTGTGCCCGGGCAGCGCGTGCCAGGCCGCGAGGTCGTCCGGGCTGTGCGGCGGACGGTCGCAGAGCACGATCCGGTCGGGGGGGATGAGGTCCGCGTGGGCCGCGACCGAGGCCCGCACGTGGTCCAGCAGCGGGACAAGGCCGGGGCGGCGGCGTGTCCCCGCGACGTACGCCTCCAGGCCGACCTGTCCCGGGCGATGCGCGGCGGGGACGGCGAACACCCGCGCCGTGGCGGCGCCGGGGGCGGACCGCAGGCACCCGGTCAGCCGAGGAACGTTGACCCAGCTGTGTCCGGCGAGCTGCCAGGTGGCCGGAAATCGGGTGGGCGGGAAGCCGAGTTCGGCGGTAAGGGCGGCCAACTCCAGGTCGGTGCCGGCCGGGGCCGCGGCCCAGCGCCAGATCAGGGCGGTGACGGCGTGCAGGAGTGTGCCGGTGGTGTGCCGGTCGAGTACGGAACGGTGTGCCAGCAGGGACAGTTCGACGACCGGCCCGTCCAGGAGCACTTCCAGGTGGGCGTCGAGCGCGTCGTCGGTCTTGCCCGGGTTCTTCCACTGCAGTGTCATGTCGGGTGCGGTGTCGGGCTCGATGTACCAGGCCCGGGACAGCACGTCGGAGGCGAAGTAGTTGTATCCGACGCCGATCCGTACGGGGTGGCCCCGTTCGGCTTCCGCCTGGGCCTTGGCATCGCGCATGTCCCAGTAGGAGTGGTGGGCGTGCTCCCATGCGTCCATCGCCGAGTTCTTGACAGCGCGCAGGGCCCGGCTGGCGGTGGTGGCGCCCGACAGGTCGATGCGTACCGGACCGCGCTGGAAGAAGCAGCCCACCACGTGTTCCAGCTCCGGCGGACGGTTGGCGAACGACGACTGGAGGACGAAACGGTTGTGGCCGCAGTGCGCGCCCAGCAGGACAGCGTAGGCGGCCAGATAGACCAGGGACGGCAGCGTGCGATTTCGGCGTGCCAGTGTCTCCACGCTCGCGTGGAGCTGTGCGGAGCGCAGGGCCGCCTTGTGATAGACGGCGGTTGGCTGCCCGGCTCCGGGGCCCGTAAGTGGCTGTCCCGTTCCAGGCTCAGTGACGTCCGGCGGCGCGCCGGTTTGTCTGGTATCCGCCGCGGCAGGGCGGAACCCGGGAAAGGTGGCCCGTGGTGCCTGGCTGAAGCATTCCTGGAGGTAGTCGAGGGCCCGTTTGCGGTGCTCGTGGAGGTCTTCGCTCTGTTCGTGCCTTGCCTGTTCGCTGGGGGTGCGGGCGGCGGGATGCCGCTGGGGGTGCGGCCCGGCGCCGAGCAGGGCCTCGAAGTCGCGCCAAAGCGCTTCGATGCCCGCCCCGTCGGCCGCGATGTGATTGAGCACGATGATCAGACGAAACGGTCGGCCGGCGGAAGTCATCAGAGCGAACCGCACCGGCAGGTCGGTCTCGGGGTCCATGGGGGCCTCGGCGCAGCGGGAGGTGAGCCCGGCCGGGCTCTGTCCCGGCTCCAGGCCCAGTACGGGTACGTCGACGGGCCGCAGCGGATGGACACGTTGTACCGGGCGCCCGTCGTTTCCCTGCGGGAAGGTGGTGCGCAGCGACTCGTGGCCGCGCAGGAGTTCCTGGACGGCCGCGGTGATCTGTTCCCGGGACGCGGATTCCGGGACGGCCCAGGACGTCGCGATCTTCGAGCTGCCTTCGGTCCGCAGGAAGCGGACGTACCAGTAGTTCTCCTGGCCCCAGGCCAGTGGTGCGTCGGAGGCCGTCTGCGTGTGCACGGTGCGGTGTCCGGACATGCAGGTGTCCCCCTACGCGCTCTTGCGGTAGACGGTGACGCACGGGCCGGGGTGGCGGAACTGTTCACCGTTCCAGCCGCTCCAGCGTGCCTCCTTCGTCAGCCCCGCCAGGCGTGCCATGAGGTCCAGTTCGGACGGCCAGGAGTACCGGAAGGACATCGGGAGGAACCGTGTGCCGGTCGAGGTCAGCACGATCTGCTGGCGGTTGAACCGCTGGGCGACGGGGTCGTGCACCGAGGCCAGGAGCACGGTCTGGTCGTCGCCCACGTACATGGTCTCGGTGAGCTGTTCCTGGCCGTAGTGCTCGGCGGTCAGGACGAAGGTCTGCAGGACGAACGCGCCGCCGGGGCGCAGCCGGGCGGTGACGTGCTCGAAGCAGCGCAGCTGGTCCTCCTGGCTTAGCAGCAGGAAGAACGTGTTGAACACGCAGTAGACCAGGCTGAATTCGCAGTCGACGGGCACTTCGGTGAAGTCCGCTTCAACGATGTGGAGTTCGGCGGCACCGGGTTTGGTGCGTAATTGTTCGATCATCTTGGGTGAGGACTCGATGGCGGTCACCGATATCCCGTGGCGGGCCAGCGGGAGCGCGACGCGTCCGGTGCCCACGCCGAGTTCGAGTGCGGGGCCGCCCTGCGCGGCCTTCGCCAGGAAGGCGCTCGCCTCATCCTCGTCGTTGCCGACCGCCCATTCGGTGCTGTCGTAGGCGTCGAGCCGGTCCCAGGAATCGGCGTTGTCGAACTGCTTCATGTGGCTGTCCTTTCTTCTCCTGGTTGCCGGGTGCCGGGCGGCTGCATCGCCGTCCAGGTCCTGTCGATGTAGGACAGGCAGGCGTCCTTGGGCCCGCTGAAGCCTTCGGCCCGCCATCCGCCGGGCATTGGTGTGCCGTTGGCCCGCAGGGAGTACTGGTCCTGTTCGTTGAACACGACGTCGTACACGGTGGCGTTCTCGTCAGGCACCGGGGGCGCCCTTGCTCTTCGAGGTCAGGAGGCCCACCCCGGCGAGCGGGACGAGCAGCAGGGTCAGCAGCCCGGACAGGGCCAGGCCACCGCGGGTGCCGACGTATTCGATCAGCGGGCCGCCCGCTGCCAGGCCAAGGGGCGCGGCGAGTGTGGATCCCGCGACCCACAGCGTCACCACGGGCTGCTGCTCGTCGGGGCGCAGCGCGGACTGTACGAAGCTGTAGACGACCGGGGTGAAGGGGGCCCAGACCAGACCGCCGAGCGCGAAGACCAGCACCGCAGCGACGAGGTTCCCCGAAATCGCGAGCGCCAGCGGGCACAGCGCCCACAGGGCAATGATCGTGATCAGCAGGATGTGTTCGGGCAGTTTGCGTGCGTAGTTGGTGACGACGGCGCCGAGGAGTGCGCCCGCCCCGAAGGCGCCCCACAGCACTCCGAGGCCTGCCCCGTTGGAGTTCAGCGGGCCCTGCACGAGGAGTGGAAGGGCGATCTCCACCGGCATGTAGAAGAAGTTGAAGAAAAAGACGACGGCGAAGAGTCGGGCGGTCTGCGGCCTGCGGCGCAGGATGCGCCACCCGGTCTCGGTGTTCTTGTTCTCCTTAGTCTGCTGTTCTTCCGGGGGCTGGCTCGGTACCCAGAGCAGAACGACGGCGAAGAGCAGCAGAGAGCCGATCGCGTCGAACAGCAGGACCGTGCCGGGCCCCCAGGCCACCACGGCCAGACCGCCGACCGCTGGCCCCACGACGTACAGGGCGAAGTTGCTGTTGACGCCGAGGAGGCCGTTGACGGCGAACAGGTCCTCCTCCCCCACCATCGAGGTGGCCAGAAGCCTGCGCGCGCTGGATCCGACGAGCCGGAACACTGAGCCGAACAGCAGCCCCGCGACGAGGACGGGCAGCGTGAGGTCGCCGTTGGCGGACAGGACCGCGAGCGTGATGAACACGGCGAACCGCAGCAGGCAGTCGGCAAGCAGCAAGACGCGGGGCGGTACGCGCAGCCGTCCCAGCCCCATGCCGAGTGCCAGGGCGGTGGACAGGACGAACGGTGATGTCTCCACGACGGAGATCGCGATGGCCGGTGGCACCGAGCCGTGGATGTCCAGGGTCTGTACGGGCATCGCGACGATGATCATACCAGTGCCCATGTAGGACAGCAGGTCGCCGGTGAGCAGTGCGGCGACGCGGCGGTTGCGCAGCACTTCGCGGTAGGATCGGTTGGCAGGTCCCGTCTCGGTCTTTGTCCCCATGCCTGTTCCTGTCGTGTCTCGTGCCGGTGTGCCGCCGGTGTCCAGCTCACCCACGCGCGCCCGCCTCTCCCGTCGTGACGCCCGGGGGTGTGAACGACAGATCGGCGATCCGCAGGACGTCGGGCACAAGGTGGGCCCACAGGGTACCCCCGCTCTCGGGGGCGTCGCTGGGCGCGAACCGCGGGTCCCACACCCTTTCGTCCGGACCCAGGTAGCGAACCAGTTTGCGTCGCGCCCGGGCGGTGTCGAGCGGCACGATTCGGCCCTGCCCGCCAGCCACCACCTGCTGGGTGACGCCGGTTTCCAACTCGCAGATGTCGACGACGAGTTCGAATGCCGGGTTCTTCGCGAGCCGCCGCGGCAGCTGGGACCAGGAGCCAGTGAGCACCCAGAACGACTCGTCCTCCCACAGGAACCACACCGGGCGCACCGTCGGGCCGTCCGTGGCCAACCGGGCCACCAGCGGCCTGGCCAGGAAGCGGTCCACGTCGAAAGGGGCGTTCGTGAGCGGCCCGAAAGTGCCGTTCCGGCGGACTGCCTTGAGGGTCTTCTTCACCGGGCCGCCCCACTGCCCGGGGTGCTGCTCGCCGGGCTGCGGTCCGCCGCCGCGCTCCAGGTGGTGTGCAGACGTCCGGCGGCGCGTGTGAGGTCGCCCGTGGAGCAGCCGGAGAACGAGAGCCGCAGCGTCGCCTGGTCAGGGTCGGCTGCGTAGAACTCGGCACCGGGAACGTAGGACACTCGGTGGCGGAGCGCGTCGGCCAGCAGGTCAGCGGCGTGGGTGCGGTCGGCGAAGCGGGCCCAGATGAAGAATCCGCCCTCGGGCACCTCGAATTGCAGTCTGTCGCCGAACTCCCGGCGCAGGGCCAGGGCGAGCGCGTCGCGGCGCGCGACGTACAGAGTGCGGGCCGCGGCGCTCTGGTCCTCCACGAAGCCGGGGCGGGTGACCAGCTCCAGCACGATGCGCTCGATGAACCCCGAGTTGCCGAGGTCCGATGCCTGTTTGAGAAGGCCGAGCACCGGGGCCAGTTGTGCGGGTGCGGTGAGGTATCCGAGCCGGGCGGCGGGGAAGAGGACTTTGGAGAAGCTGCCGAGGCGGATCACCCGGTCGGAGAGGGACGCTATCGAGGGAAGGGGCGCCGTGGTCCCTTCCGTGTCGTAGCGGAGCTCGCCGTAGGGGTCGTCCTCCACGATGACAAAACCGTACCGGTCGGCGAGGTCGGCCAGCCGCCTGCGCTGCACCAGCGTGAGCCGGGCGCCGGTGGGGTTCGCGAAGTCCGGCACGGTGTACACCAGACGTGGCCGTAGCCCCTGCTCCAGCGCGTCGGCGAGAGCGGCGAGTTCGGGGTCAAAGGCCAGCGGGACCGAGGCGAGCTCCGCCTCGAACAGCCGGAAGACCTGGAGTGCCCCGACGTACGAGGGCCGGTCGACGACCACCGTGTCCCCGGGGTTCAGCAGGGCCTTGCAGACGAGGTCCAGGGCCTGCTGTGAGCCGTGCGCCAGGATCGTGTGCTCGGGTCTGGGCAGTGCGCTCAGCCGTGCCCCGACGTGGGTGGCGATCCACTCGCGCAGCTGCGGCAGTCCGGCGGTGTCGCCATACTGGAGGATGTCGGCGTGCTCACGCAGCAGCCGACTCGACACCTCTTCGACGGCTGCGGCGGGGAACAGTTCGTGTGCGGGGCTGCCCGCGGCGAGGGAGATGATCCCGGGCGCCTCGGCGAGCCGCAGGACGGTGCCGATGGCCGAGGACCTGAGCTGCGTGGTCCGGGTAGCGAGGGGCAGTGCTGCGCCGGTGCCGAAGGTCGCCGAGGGATCGGGCATGTCAGGCCCCTTTCATCGCGGTGGTGGGGGCCAGTTCCACCTGGGCCAGGAACTCACCGAAGGATTCCGTGTCGAGCACGGTGCGCAGGGAGATGTCGCGCCCCAGCGCGGCACTCAGTTTCGTCGCGATCCTGGCCGCGTCGAGGGACCGGCCACCGAGCTCGAAGAAGTCGTCCTCGTCGTCGAGTTCGTCGGTTTCATCGAGGCCGAGGGCCTCGCGCCACACCTGCTCGGCCGCTGCCCGGACCCCGGACGTGACGGTTGCGGCGCCGGGGAGTTCTGTCCCGGGCCGGATGGCCTGCTCGGCCGCTGCCCGGGTCGGGAGAGCCAGGGGTGCGAGGGCGGGCAGCAGGTCGTAAGGGGTGTCGGCGGCCTCGGCGAGGTGCTCGGCCACAGCGAGGATCGCGTCGGCGATGTCGTTCGCCGTCTCGGGCGTGAGCCGGCCGGGATCGTATTCGAGCCGGACGAGCAACTGGTCCTGCGATTCGTTCCAGGAGGCCAGCAGGGCGCAGCGTGGACTGCGGCTGGGCAGCCAGTGGGCCTGCCAGGTCAGGCCGGTCGCATCGCGGACGGGTTCCGGGAAGGCGGTGTAGTTGCACAGGACGTCGGCGAACGGGGCGGTGCCGACGGTGCGGGCCGGTGCAGCGGCCGCCACGATGTCTTCCAGGGGCACCGCGCGGTGGGCCCATGCCCGCACACAACTGTGGCGTACTTCTTCCAGGAACGCCCGCCGCGAGCTGCCCGGCGGCGGGGTGACCAGGACGGGCACGGTGTTGGTCAGGTAGCCGATGAGCCGTTCGGCGTCCGGCGGTCGTACCGACATGGGAGCCGCTACGAGGACGGGGAGGGGCGCGGGTCCGGGGCGCAGGGCGGCGGTGAGACAGGCGATCCCCATCATGAACATGGTGCAGCCCGCTTCGGCGGCCCGGGCCCGAAGGCGTTCGGCGGTCGGGGCGGGGATGGTGCGCCGTACGACGCCGCTGCGGCGGGGGGCGGCGGGTGCCGCCTCTGCGGTGTCGCCGGGGCCGGTCGTCGCGGGGAGGACGGTCACAGGGGCGTCGCGCAGCAACCGCGCCCATTGATCCAGGGAGGTTTGGTAGTCGGCGTCACTCTCCCGGCCGCGTTCGGCCAGCGTCAGGTCCGTGTAGTCCGGCCCCGTGCGGTCCGTGGTGTCCCTACGGCCGGTGGTCTGTGCCTCGTACGCGGCGGTGAGTTCCGCCAGCAGCACTCCCATGGACGCGCCGTCCCAGATGAGGTGGTGGACGACGAGGACGAGGGTGGCGCGGGTGGGTGAGACACGGTAGAGGCGGGCCCGCAGTAGTGGTGCACGGCCCAGGTCAAACGGCTCGAGCATCCCGTCGTGTTCCAGGTGGGCCTGGAGGGTGTGCGGGTCGTCGGGGTCCCCCGGGTGGGTGCTCTCCTGGAGCGGGACGGTTACCGTGGCGGGCGGGTGGACCAGTTGTACGGGGCCGGAGCGGCCGGTGACGCAGGCAGTGCGCAGCGCGGCCTGGCCGTCGACCACAGTGGCGAGCGCCGAGCGCAGGGCGGCGGTGTCGTACGGTCCGTCGAGCTGGATCGCCACGGTCTCCGCGTAGGCGGCGGTCTTCGGGGCGATCTGTTCCAGGAACCACAGTCCGCGCTGGCCGCTGGAAGGCGGCACGATCCGTGGGGCGCGGGTGGTGCCTGCCAGGGTGTCGGGCTGGCCAAGGCGTTCGGCGAGTTCCTGGCGCCGGCTCTTGCCGTCGGCGCGGCGGTCCTTCCCATCGGCTCTGTGGGGGTGCGAGGCCTCTGTGGTCACGTTTCCTCCATCCGGTCCATGACCGCCAGCAGGTCCTCCACCTCGTCGTCGCTGAGGGTAGCAACCCAGTCGGTTCGGCTGTCGGCGGCTTCCGGGCCGGTGGCGCGCTCGACGGGCGGCGGGGGCGGCAGGGGGCCGTCGTGGGGGAAGAGGGCGGTGGCGATGCGGCGCGGGGTTCGTTCCTCGAAGAGCGTTGCGGCAGGGGCCAGTACGGCGTACCGCTGTTCGATGCGGGCTTTGAGACGGGCGACTCCCAGGGAGTCGCCGCCGAGGGCGAAGAAGTCGTCGTCGCGGCCGACTTGGCGGACGCTCAGGATCGCGGCGAATGCCTCGGCGACGGTCTCCTCCGCGGGACCCAGCGGTGGGGCGTAGCGGTCGGTAAGTGTGTTGTCCGCTGTGGGTCGGGGAAGTGCGTTGCGGTCGGTCTTGCCGCTGAGCAGGACGGGAAGCGCAGGTAGTTCAACGAGGACAGTGGGCACGGCCGCCGCATGCAGCCGGCCCGCGAGGAAGGCACGCAGGTCATGGGCGTGGAGGTCGGTCCCGTCCTGGCGCACCACGTATCCGGTGACGCCGTCGGGGCGGACGAGGACGGCTGCCGCAGTGACACTGGGGTGGGCGAGCAGCACCGACTCGACCTCGGCGGGGTTGAGGCGTACGCCACGGGCCTTGGATTGGCCGTCGCCCCGGCCGACGTATCCGAGGGATCCGTCCGCTGTACGGCGTACGACATCTCCGGTGCGGTACATGCGGTGTCCGGCGCCCCGGAAGGGGTCGGACACGAAGTGTTCCGCGGTCAGTCCGGGGCGGCCCAGATATCCGTGGGCGAGCCCGGTGCCGCCGATGTACAGCTCGCCCGTCTCGCCGTCGGGGACCGGGCGCAGGTCCGCGTCGAGGACGTGGGCGGACGTCTCGCGGATGGTCGTGCCGATCGGTGGCAGGCCCTCGGGCCGTGCGCCCGGAGCGTCGTGGGGGGTGAGGGGGGCGACCAGACGGACCCCGGAGGTCTCCGTGACGCCGTAGGAGTTGACGACCTCGAAGGGGAGCCCTTCGGGCCAGGACCTCAGCTGTTCCCCACCGGTGATCAGGACCCGCAGAGCGGTGTCCCTGGGCCAGGCGAGCGCCATCAGCCGCTCGCCGAGGCCGGTCACCACCACGCTCCAGGTCACGCCGTTCTCGCACAGCCATCGCTGGACGGCCGGAGCGTCCCATTCGGTGCCTTCTTCAGCGACGGCGACGCAGGCCCCGGCGGTCAGCGGTGACCACAGTTCCCAGCGAGTGATGGCGAAGCCGGGAGAGGACAGCCAGCTGCCCACGGTGCCGGGGCCGAAGTCGTAGGTCTCGGCGGTCCACAGTGCTTCATTGACGATGCCGGAGTGCGGGATCGCGACGGCTTTCGGCTCGCCGCTGGAGCCGGAGGTGAAGAACACGTAGGCGATGCGGTCTGCCGGTGCGGAGCCGGCCGCCCAGGTGTGCGGGTCGCCAGGTGCCGGGGTGGTGGAGACCTCTAGGCCGGGGCCGACCGTGATCCGCGCCCCGGAGAGCGCCATCAGCCGCTCGGCGCGCTGTGCGGGCAGCAGCGGGTCGACCGGGACACAGCTGCCGCCCTGCTTCCAGATGGCCAGGGTTGCCACGACATGGGCGCAGGAGCGGGGCAGTGTGAGGGCAACCGGTACCCCTGGTCCGGCTCCGGCGTCCGCGAGTGCGCGGGCGAGGCCGTCGGCTTGGGTGTTGAGCTGCCCGTAGGTGACGAAGGTGTCGGGGCCGCGCAGGGCGACGGTGTCCGGCCGGGTGCGGGCCAGCTGCTCGACCAGGCCGTGGGTCGTGGCAGCCTGGGCCCGGTCTCCCGGGGTGTGGTGCGTTGTCACTGGATCACCGTCATCGTCATTCGGGGTCAGAGAAGGCCGGCTTCTTCGGGGCCGAGCTGCGCGAGGTCGGGCAGGATCTTCTCGCCGAGTAGCCGTACGGTCCGCAGGGCCTCCGCGTGAGTGACGGATCCGAAGCGGCACTGAAGGCTGATCTCCGCACCGGGGTAGAGGTCGTGGATGCGGCGCAGCGTCGCTCCAGCCTCCGAGACTCCACCGACGATGATGTTGTCGGCGGCCGTCAGGGAGGCGACCGTGGTCGTGCGCGCGGCGTCCTCCATGCGTTCGTAGCCCGGGTACTGCCGGGAGGTGATGCCGCGCCAGCTGCCGTATGCCTCAAGTTGCTTGCCCCGGTAGGCCTCGTAGTGCTGGCCGGCCCGGTCGACGGCCTCCGCGTGGCTGTCGGCGACATAGCAGTGGTAGCTGACGTGCAACCGGTGGGAGCGGGTGTGGCCGTGGTCGGTCCGGGCCTTCCTGTAGGTCTCCAGGAGCCCGGAGAGCTTCTCGTGGCTCGCCACTATGGGGATGATCATGAGGTGGTGGCCATGCTCTCCGGCCCAGCTGAACGTCTCGGGCGAGGAGGTCGCCGCGATGAAAATGGGCACCGCGGGCTGCTGTACGGGGCGGGGCAGCATCCGGGGCAGGGGGCCGAAGCGGTGGAAACGGCCCTGCCAGCGGAAGTTCTCGTCGCTCCACAGCCGCCTGATCGCCTCGACGTTCTCCTCCAGCAGGGCGCGGCTGTCGGCCAGGGCCACGCCGAACGCCTCGAATTCCGACGGCAGGAAGGCACGGCCGAATCCGGCGTCGAGCCGGCCGTGGGAGAGGTTGTCCAGGACCGCGAGTGAGGACGCTAGCTTTACGGGGTGGTTGAACGCCGGGGTCACGGCGCCGGTGACCAGGCGGACCCGGCGGGTGGCCCGCGCCACGGCGGACAGGAGAGCCACCGGGTCCGGGCTGTAGCCGCCCCACTCGTGGAAGTGGTGTTCGACCATCTTTACGTGGCTGAAGGCGAGTTCGTCGGCGACGGCGCTCAGCTCGATGCACTCGTCGTAGAACTGGTGGGCCGCCACCTCGTCGGGTCCGACGGTCGGCAGGAAGTTGATCCCCAGCTTCATAGAGACGTCCTCTTCCGGTGCGGTACGCGGCTCATCGGCGTCGGCATGTCGTCTCGTACAGATTGCGGTACTGTTTGTCCGCGAATTCCAGTTTCGCCAGTGCCTGCCCCGTGTCGACGGCGACATCGTGCGGGATCAGCCGGGGGGCGGAGGCTGCGGCCTCGGCCATCAGCTGGGACTGGGCTGCTCGTTCCATGACGACGAACAGCCAGATCGCTTCGCCGATGCTGCGGCCGCCGGTGAGGAAGCCGTGGTTCTGCATGATGACGGCGGTGCCGTCCGCCATCGCCTTGACGACCTCCTTGCCCTCTTGGCGGGCGTTTACCAGTCCCATGAACTGGCCGTAGAGGCCGTGCCGTTGGTAGAGGACACAGGCGTCCTGGGTGATCGGGTCGAGTTTCCGGCCGAGTGATGACCAGGTCTTGCCGTACATCGAGTGGGTGTGGGCGAAAGCCACCAGATCCGGGCGGCTGCGGTGCAGTTCGCCGTGGAGCGGGTCCACCGAGGGGTTGAGGTCGCCGGTGCCCTCCAGGACGGTGCCCTGGGCGCCAACCAGCAGCAGGTTGTCCGGGGTGACGTGATGGAAGTCCATGCCGAAGGGGTTGACCCAGTACGCGTCGAGGTCTTCCGGGTCCCGCACGCTGACATGTCCGGCGATGCCTTCGCTGTAGCCGAGTTCGGCGAGCAGGTGGACGGCCTCGGTCAGGGAACGCCGCACCTCCTCGCGTCCCGGTGCGGTGCCGGGCCGGGTCGCTGCCGGGGCGGACGGTGCAGACATCGGTGACCTCACTTGGTGGGGGCGTCGTAGACGCAGCGGAATCCAACCTCGTTGTGTCGGTCGGTCAGCAGATCCTTGCCGCGGTAGAACGTGGACAGACAGACCGGCGGTGATGTCCACGTCCCGCCCCGCAGCACGTGGAAAGCCTCGGGCCGGTTCATGAACTCCTGGCCGCTTCTGCCTTTGAAGTAGGGGGCCATGTCCTCGCGTGTGAAGAAATTCGTGCGGGTCAGTTCCCAGACGTTCCCCGCCATATTGAGCAGGCCGTACGGGCTGGCGCCGGACGGATGGGAATCGGCGGGCACCACCGGATTCTCGGGCCAGTCGACCGTGGTGGAGACAAGAAGTTCTTCGAGGCCGGCGAGGTCTTGGATGTCGTCGCGGCCGTATGCGGTGAAAACACTCCGGGCTTTTGAGTTATCCCAGGCGTCACCCCAGGGATAGATACGTCCGTCGGTGCCGCGCGCCGCCTTTTCCCATTCGTTTTCGGACGGAAGTCGCCCGCCAGCCCACTTGGCGAACGCATAGGCGTCGTACCAGTCGACTCCGACAATGGGAAGCTTCGGGTCGTTGAACCGCCGATCGTGCCAGTGCGCCGGCGTGTAGTCTTTACCGTCGGGCTCGTCCGGATGCCCGAATTCGTGTGATCCTGTCGTCGCTTCAAGGAATTCAGCGTAACGCTGATTCGTCACACAGGTCCGGTCGATGAAGTAGGCAGGGAGTTCTTCCACACGCAGGGGGTTATCGGTGTTGTCCATCTGGAACGGGCCGATCTCCTGTACTCGGGCCCCGGCTATGAAGGGACCGGCCGGGACCAGTACCGCGTCCCGCAGGTCGGGCTCGCGCCGTGCGGCGGCGACCTGGGCGTGCAGGGAGGCGAAGTGCTCGTTCTCCAGGTTGCGCAGCTCATCCGGGTCGGTGGAGCCGAAGAACCGCAGCAGTGCATCCTTGGTGAAAGCCGCCCCGCAGCCCACCGGCTTGCGCGCGTAGGCGGGCTTGGTGAAGTTGCTCGGCCATCCGGAGATCCGGATCATATGCGGTACGGCCTCGGCGATGCGGCGTTGACCTGCCACTTTGATCGCGGTGAAGGCAACCCAGTCCACGTCGTCGTGGATCGCCTCGCTGATCGCCTCGCGTGCTTGCGGGACGTCGGAGAATCTGGCGCCGAGGGTCTCGACGGCGAGCCGCCGCACGTTCCAGTCCGGGTGCCGGACCGCCCAGGTGCTCAGGTCCGGCAGGGAGAGGTCGGCATCGGCCGCGTCGGCCAGCGCCTTCTCGATCCGCTCGATCCGGTCGCGGTACTCCTGGCCGGCGAGTCCGCCCAAGGACGTTTCGTTCGCGAGGTCTTGCAGCATGTCCCTCCCCTGTCTCGGTGTCCTGGACCGACGGGATGCCGGGTGAACTCATCGGCTGGGCAGCTCCCCCGGCATCCCGCTATCTGCCGGCTTCGACGATTACCACTTCGTCGCGGCCTCTCCCGCCTCGCGGGACGCCAGGAAGTCTTCGGCGGTCATATCGAGTCACCTCCTTCTGGGAACATAGGGGGCACTACCAACCAGCCGTGGACGCACCACGGCCATCCATGGGGCACGCCTCACCGAGACGAGCCAGTCGAGGGAGAATGAATCAGCAATTGAGGAAACAGGAGAGCCTCGAGTCCGGCATTTTCTCCGATGACACTTCCCTCCGGGTGAGGTCGGTAAGTGTTTCTCTGCACCCTCCGCCAAGAGGGTTGAGCATCGTGCCTGAACTTGCTCTTATCCTGTGCTTCCGGAAGGAAGTTTAGGCGATGACTTCCAGGAAGGTCAATAGGGTTGGCATATTCCTGATGGATTATCTTCGTCGACGTTTGAGCTGCGGCTTGGGAAGAGCCTCCCGGTCCAGTTTCCCACTGGCGGTCAACGGCCAGGCCTCCAGCGTTACGAAGGCCGACGGCACCATGTATTCGGGCAAATACTCCGCCGAATGCCGGGTTAGCTCGGCCGCGGACGCGGGCTCACGGGACGACGGCACGACATAGCCGACCAGCCGAGCGCTGGCGCCCATGTCGTGCCGCACGGTCACCACGGCTTCCCGCACCGCCGGATGTCTGCGCAACTGAGCCTCTATCTCGCCCGGTTCGACCCGGACCCCGTGCACCTTCACCTGATGGTCGAGCCGTCCGAGGAACTCCAGATAGCCCCGCAGGTGCCAACGGGCCAGATCCCCGGTGCGGTAGAGCCTGCGCCCCCGTCCCGAACCGGTCGGGTCGGGCACGAACCGCTCCGCGGTGAGCCCCGGTCGCCCGAAGTAGCCGCGTGCCAGGGCCGGCCCACCCAGCCAAAGCTCCCCCGGCGCACCCAGCGGCGCTAGCCGCCCGGAGCGGTCCAGCACATAGGCGCTGACGTTGTCGATGGGATAGCCGATCGGCAACGTTCCGGCGGGCTCCGCCCGACGGCAGGGCCAGTGGGTCACATCGACCGACGCCTCGGTGGGACCGTAGAGATTGTGCAGCTCGGCGCCGCTGACTTGCCGGAACCGGTTGGCCAGGGAGGCCGGCAAGCTCTCGCCGCTGCAGAACACCCGGCGCAGCGAGCGGCAGACCGGTACGGAGAGTTCCTCGACGAAGATTCCCAACATCGAGGGCACGAAGTGCACGGTGGTCACCCTTAACTCCTGGATCACCGCCGTCAGGTAGCGGGGGTCCTGGTGTCCGCCCGGCCGGGCCATCACCAGGCGGGCGCCGCTGATGAGCGGCCAGAAGAACTCCCACACCGAAACGTCGAAAGTGTAGGGGGTCTTCTGCAGCACCACGTCGTCGGAGCGCAGCCGGTAGGTGGACTGCATCCACAGGAGGCGATTGACGATGCCCCTGTGCTCGACGGCCACGCCTTTGGGACGCCCGGTGGAGCCGGAGGTGTAGATGACGTACGCGAGGTCGCTGTCGCCCCGAGGTGCACCGCGGCGGGGGGCTGAGGGCACGCCAGCTGAGCCTCCCGGGGCTGCGGGGGCGCCGGATGCATCGAGAGGGAGAACGGTCACTTGGTCCGGGGCAGCGGCGCGGGCCGTGTCGCGGCAGTCCTTGTCGGCGAGCAGGACACGGGTGCCGGTCTCGGCGAGCATGTCTCGGATGCGCTGTAGCGGGTGGCCGGGGTCGAGCGGCAGATACGCGCTGTCCGCGAGGAGGACGCCGAGCAGAGCCACGGCCAGTGCCGCCGACCGCAAGGCGCACACCGCGACGACCGTGTCCGGCCCTGCACCCCGCAGGCGCAGCTGCCGCGCGACCGCCTCCGCTTGCTCGAGGAGGCGGCGGTACGTGAGCTGGTTCTGTTCGTCCTGGACCGCGATCGCGTCGGGGGTCCGCCGGGCCTGTTCCCGCACCAGATCGTGCAAGCGCGGCGCGTCGGGGCGTGTTCGGCCGGTGGCGGTCAGGCAGTGGAGGCGTGCCCGCTCATCGTCGGGCACCACGGGCAGGTCGCGGACGGGGGTTTCGGGAGAGCGCGCGACGGCGTCGATCAGGTAGAGCAGGCGGCCGGTGACGAGCGCGGCGCCGTCGGCGTTGAACCTCCGGCTGCGGTAGTCGGCCGCCAAGGCGAGAGTGCCGTCCTGGCCCGAGTGGAAGCGGAAGGAGGCCTCGTGGCCGACGTGGTCGAGGTGGTGGTTCTTGACCGCGTGCGGGGACGGGGCCGCGGGGCGGCGGGCGGATGCGGTCACCAGGACGTGGCTTGGGAACGCGGGGACACTGCCGGCTGCGGTGGTGCCTACGGCAGCCACGGCGTTGTGCCGCAGCCGGTCGCGGAAGGTATGCGCCTCCTGGTGCATCCAGCGCAGCGGTAGCGTGCGGCCCGGTGGCGCCGCGGATGTGAGGTAGGCGATGAGCACCTCGGGCTGGTCGGCGCTGCATGAGAGCGTCGCTTGCACGACGGTCGCCAAGAAGACGCCGGTGGTCGTCCGCTCCTCGGCGGCGAGTCGCTCGATCATCCGTGAGGTCTCGACGGGGAGGGCTGCGACCACCCGCTCCACGGTGTCGGAGGCGGGGCTGTCCGTGGTGAGCTCCGGGAACCGGGACTGTGTCGGCGCCCCGACGAGGTAGGCGTCCCACGACCACTGATCAGCAGGGGTGCACCCCGGCGGTATATGATCAGGCCCTGACTGCTCGGTCACATCACTCCTCACGTCCAGACACGCGCTCGCGTGCGTCCCCCCCGACTCGCACATTTGCGAACCACTCGCGGACACGCGCGGACCCGGGCCGCTCGCCTGTATTGGTTACGAGCTGATCTCGACGCGAACATGACTACCGGTCTTTTCAACTACACGAAACCCCGACAGCCACTTTCCCGTCACCCCGCAACACCCGTTCGCGAAAGTCCCGTTCAGAGACTCGGGGCCCGCACTCCGCTGAGTTCTGGCCGTTTCGACGTAACCACCCTGCCTCCTGCCTCAGCCACCCCAAGACGCAACAGCGTCCGAGAACCATAGGCTCTCGGAGGCAGCCGTGCGGGGCGGGAGATCCGGGCGGGCAGCGCGCGCCACAGTTGGGCCACGTCATCAGTTGATGGCGGAAGTCGCGATGTGCAGCGTCTGATGCTGCGGGAGTGGTTCGGGCGGGGCCTGTGAAGAAGCGCAGATCATGCGGATCGTTGGCGGCCGGGTGTCGGACCACGCTGAATCGGCGTCGAGCGGTTCACGCGAAGGGGCCCGCCCCCGCATGGTGCGAGACAGTCCACAGACCGGACGGTGCATGCCGCTCGAGAGAGCGGTGTGTGCACCGATCTCGCGGGTCGGCTGCAGGATGGCGTCAAACTGGTGTCACCATGTCGTGGTCTGAATACCGAGGACGTCGTAGAGGTGTTGGCCGTGGGCCCATTTCTTCAGTTCCGGGCGGCCCATGAGGATGAGCTGGTGGTGCTGGGCGAAGCCGACTGCCGGCTGGGTGAAGCTGTTGAGTGCGATCATGATGGGGAGGTCGGCTCCGTGGTGCAGGCGGGCTGTCCCGTTGAACTTCTGCACGTGTCCTGATGCGACTGGGTTCTGGTACTGCTTGCACTGCAGTATCAGGAGACGGTCTTCGTCATCACGGGCGGTGACGTCCACGCCGAGATCCCCGGCGCCGCCGACCCGCCGCGGACTCCGGAATCCGTCACGGGCCAGAAGGTCGGTGCACGCCTGTTCAAAGCCCGTCGCGCTCATCGCGGACAGTTGCTTCATCTTGAACGTCAGTACGTCAGGGTCGGCCGAGTCGTCAGACGGATCGGCGAACGTGTCCTGCTGGCCGACGTAGATGTCGGCACCGAGCAGGAATGACAGGAGTCTGCCGAGTAGGAGAAGCACGGACAGCCCGATGGCGACGATGAGCCCGGTCCACCACGGGTGATCGGCTATCAGGCCCCACAGGTCAACGGTGATCCACCGGCTGACGTCCTCGGTGAGCCACTCCCAGAGCATCTTGCCCGCGGCCAGCGTGAGGATTGCGTACAGGCTGAACTTCAGTACCGGGTCGAGCGACCCGTCTTCGTCGAACACCAAACCCTCAGACGTGATGAAAGCTGACCAGGGACTCCGCCGGTCAGGCTGCGCGCTTGAACCGGTTCGGCCGAGAGCGCGCGGAGACTCCGAGAAGTTCGTGTAGGGCGGCGCCGCTCTCGGCCCAGCGCTGCAGCTTCTCCCGGTCGACCCAGTGAACGCCGTGCCGGTCGCCCCACGTCATGGCGTCCCGGGTGAAGGCGCCGTTGGTGACGACGACAGCGTGATCGGCCTTATGGACCGGTCCGGCCGTCCCTTTCACCGCGTACATCACCGATGCCCCCACCTTCCCGCCGACACGTGTGTGCTTGGCTTGCACGACGATCCGACCGCGCTGTGGGTGGTCGCCGATGACGTCGGCTGCCTGGTCTCCTTTTCGGCCGACCTTGCGGGCCGACCAGCCGTCACGGATGAGCAGGTCTCGCAGCGCGAACTCGAACGCCTGGTCGTCCATGGCGTCGATGTCGGCAAGTGTGATCCGCAGAAGCGCCAGCTTCTCGGCCCGGGTCTGCCGCGCTCGTGCTGCGCGAAGCACTCGCCACAGCCCATAGGCGAGGCCGCTGGCGGCCAGGACGAGGAGGAGTGGCCACCCGCGGACTACCGCGTCCCGTGCGGCGCGGACCATCTGGAGCAGCAGGTTAGCTGCCGCCAGGGCGACGACTCCGGCCGCGATGTGCTCGCCCGTGCCACGAGGCTTGCGCAGCCGCAGCCGTGGTCGGCGCCGGGTCATCAGCGTGCCGCCGGGGCGGATACCGAGGGCTTAGGCGAAGGCGTCTGCTCGGCCTTGGACTCGCCGAAGCCGAAGACTTGGCCTGTGTCGCTCGAAAATACGATTCGGTGCTGTGAGCTGCGGCGAGGCCGTCCGGTCAGGCGGTCCTCTGGTACTGATTGATCAGGCCGCCGAGGAGGGGCTGTCGCCGGATTCGGTGGGCCTGGAGGTCGGTGACGGTGGCTGGAGCGGGTGGTTTGGTGCTGTCCGGGGGCAGTTGCCGCCGGGACTGGTGGGGGCGGTGCTGGTTGTAGTGCCGGATGTACTCGGCCAGGACCGCTTGGGCGTGGGCCTCGTTGTAGATCAGGATCCGGTCGAGGAGCTCGCGCCGGAGGGTGCCCACGGCTCTCTCGCAGATCGCGTTCGCTTTCGGTGCCTGCGGCGGGCTGAGCAGGATCTGTACGTCGTCGACCTGGAAGACGGCATCGGAGGCGTCGGTGTACTTCGTATCCCGGTCCCGCAGCAGAAAGCGCAGCGAGTCCATCCGGCACCCCAACGTCATGGAGAGATTCCTTGCCTGCTGGACGGTCCACTGCGCGGTGGGGTGGGCAGTGACGCCGGCGAGGTGTAGTCGGCGAGTGCCGTGCTCGATGAAGATCAGGGCGTACAGGCGCCCCAGCGCCACGGTGTCGAGATGCAGGAAGTCGGCGGCGATGATGCCGTGGGCCCGGGTGGTGAGGAATTGGCGCCACGTGAGGCCGGAGCGATGCGGCGCTGGGGCAACTCCTGAGGACTGCAGGATCTCCCATACGGTGGACGGGGCGATGGAGTAGCCAAGGCGGGCGAGCTCGCCCTGTATGCGGCGGTGGCCCCAGGTGCTGTTCTCGCGCGCCAGACGCAGGATGAGCTGCTTGACGGTGGGCGCAGTCGGGGGGCCGTCCCGGATGGCGGCGCTCGGTGAATGTCCACTTCCGGGAGACCAGGCGTCGGTGCCAGGCCAGCAGCGTGGTCGGCGTGACCGCGAAGACCTGACGCCAGCGCTCTCGCGGGACCAGCCGGGAAAGGACGGCCAGCCAGATCCGGTCGGCGGACTCATACCGGTCGGCGGACTCATAGCGGACCCGAGCGATCTGGCGGCGCAGCACCGCGTTCTCGTGCCGCAACGCCAGCACCTCCGCATCCTTGGCCACCCGGCTGCGCAGCACGGCGGCGGGCACTCTGATCAGATTCCGGACCAGTGCGGTGACGATCGACAGCGGCATCGAAGGATCGTCCCAGGTGCTGCGGAGGCCGTTTCCCTGCATGGAGAAGCCGCAGGCCAAACCCAGAATCGTATTCCCGAGCGGGACAACAAAACCTCGCTACGACCACCAACCGGGCCCAACTGAAGAACGCCCTGACCAAACACACCGAAACAGCACTGGACCGAGCAGCCCGCACCCACGTGCAAACGCGTGACGGACTTCTCAGACGAACAAAAGTCCGTATGCTTCGCCGCCGCGGCGCTCGCGATCGAGGACCTCTCCCCCAGCCTCGCCCACCGCCTCCTCGGCCCCCTCCGCCTCGCACTCGGCGACATCCACACCTACCCCCGTCCCTACATGGGCCGACAACCAGTAACCCGAGACGACCTCACGGACACGCGCCCCCCGAGCCCGGCGAACACATGATCATCAACAAAGGCGATAGAGGCGATAGAGGCGATAGAGGCGATAGAGGCGATAGAGGCGAGCATCCCGTCAACGCAGTCCAGTTCAAAGCCCGTCCAAACGCCGCCACATACCAACGAACACTGAATCTGAACCTCGCACAACGCAGCTGACACAACCTGATCACCCAACAGCTACGCGACAAACCCGCAGGCCAGGCCCTCCCTCAAACACAACACCCACAACCACTACAGCTACTCGCACACCGCAATCCCCCGCCCGCAGACACACCACAAACTGATCAACGCAGGCCAGACCGCCCACTACTGATCAGAAAAACCGTTCCTGGACATCAGCGCCGTGTGTCCTTCGAGGCGTCCAGGAGTGGCAGGCCGGCCGCGTACCGGCGGAGGTATCCGGCGGTGGGAGTGTCCGCGCCAGCGACGGTGTCGGGGGTGCCCTGCGCGACCACCGCGCCTCCGTTGGGGCCGGCTCCCGGTCCGAGGTCGATCACCCAGTCCGCGGACGCGGCGACGGGGATGTCGTGTTCGGCCACGACGACGGTGTTGCCGGAGTCGAGCAGCATGTCGAGCGCGTCGACGACCCGCTGGACGTCGGACGGGTGCAGGCCCGAGACGGGTTCATCGAGGACGACGAGGCCGGCCTTGCGGCTCGCCGCGCCCCGCTGGATCGCGGACGCGAGTTTGAGGCGCTGGGCCTCGCCGCCGGATAGCTCGGTGGCGCTCTGGCCGAGCCGGAGGTAGCCGAGCCCGACCCGGTCGAGCGCAGCGAGGGTCTCCGCGAGCTGCCGGGGTTCGGTGAAGACCTCCCCGGCCTCGGCGACGGTCAGGCCCAGCACCTGGTCGACGGACAGCCCCAGGTAGGTGACCTCCAGGGCCCCGGGCCCGTAGCGCCGGCCGTCGCACGTGTCGCACACCACCCACATGTCGGGGAGAAAGTGCATGTCGACGAGCCTGCGGCCGTAGCCGGTGCAGGTCTCGCAGCGGCCGCCGGTGGTGTTGAAGCTGAACCAGGAGGCGTCGACGCCGCGCGCGCGTGCCGCGTCGGTGGCGGCGAACAGTTTGCGGACGATGTCGAACGCCTTGCTGTACGTGGCCGGGTTGGACCGCGGCGTGCGCCCAAGGGGTTCCTGGTCGACCACGGCGACCCAGCCGAATCCGTCGAGTCCGGTCACCTCGCGCACGGTGTCGGCGGCCGTGCCTTTGAGTGCGGCCGCCACGCCCGCGGCGAGTGCGCCCAGGACGCTGCTCTTGCCGCTGCCGCTGACCCCGGTCAGGCAGGTGAGCCGCCCGGCAGGGAGGCGCAGCAGCTCCGCGGCCGCGTTGTGGGCGCGCAGGCCGTGCAGTTCCACCCAGCCGGCGTCATCGCGGACCGGGCGGGGGGTACGGCGCAGCCGCGGCCCGTTGCCGGCCAGGTAGCGGCCAGTGGCCGAGGCGGGGTCGGCGGCGGCCAGGGCGGGCGGTCCGGAGACCAGGACCTCGCCGCCGAGGCGGCCCGCGCCGGGGCCCATGTCGACGATCCAGTCGGCGCGGGCGATCAGTTCGGGGTCGTGTTCGACGAGGAGGACGGTGTTGCCGGCTTCGCGCAACTCCAGGGCGATGTCGAGGAGGTGCTTCTTGTCCGCCGGGTGCAGCCCGGCGCCGGGTTCGTCCAGGACAAAGATGACGTCGCTCAACTCGGTGCCGAGCTGAGCGACGAGCCGGGTGCGCTGCAACTCACCGCCGGACAGCGTGGCGGCGCTGCGGGACAGCTGCAGATGGGCCAGGCCGAGCCGGTCCAGGAGGCGGAGCCGGCGTCCGAGGTCTTGCAGCAGGGGCTCGCCGACGGTGCGCTGCCGGGTGTCGAGGGAGTCGGCGACGTGCCCGGCCCAGCGGCGGACCTCGCGTACATCCACGTCCAGCAGATCGGGGTAGGTCAGGCCGCCGAGACGTACGGACCGGGCGGCCCGATCGAATCCGCTGCCGTGGCAGGTGCCGCAGGCCTGCTTGCGCATGTACGGCAGGTAGCGCTGCTTGGCGTCGGCCGTCTGGGCGTTGACGAACACCCGTTCCACCTCGGCGATCGCGCCGCGCAGCGGTTGGCTGGAGGTGTAGGTCATACGAGCCGTCTGGTTCTTGTTCGGGATGTCGACGGTGGCCTCGACCGCCTCCTCGCCGGTGCCGTACAGGACCTCGTGTTGAAAAGCCGCGGGCAGCGACTGCCAGGGGCGGCCGAGGTCCACGCCGCGTTTGGCGGCGAGTGCGGGGACGAACATGTGCTCTCCGGACCGCCACTTGGCGTACCAGGGGGAGGCACCTTCGAAGAGGGGGAGGTCCGGGCGGGTGACGACGAGGTCTTCCTGGGCCTGCCAGCGTCCGCCGGCGCCGTGGCAGTCCGGGCAGCTGCCTTCGGGAGTGTGGCGGTCGAAGTGCGCAGTGGTCAGGGGACCGGCGCCCGCGGCCGGGTCCGGGTCCGGGTCCGGGTCCGGGGCGATCCGCGGGAGGCGCGAGTAGAGCAGTCCGAGGTGCCCGTCGATCCCGGTGATGGTGGCGACCGTGGAGCGGGGGTTGCGGTTCAGGCGGCGCTGGTCGACCGCGAGCGTGGCGCCGAGGCCGAGGATGCGGTCGACCTTGGGGCGGTTGCGCTGGGTGATGTACTGGCGTACGAACGGCGAAAGGCCCTCCAGGTACCGCAGTTGGGCCTCGCTGTGCAGGGTGTCGATGGCGAGTGAGGTTTTGCCGCTGCCGCTGACGCCGGTGAAGGCGACGAGCCGGCCTTTGGGGATGCTGACGGACACGTCGCGCAGGTTGTTGGTGCGGGCGCCCACGACGTCGATGGTGTCGCGGGTCTTGCCGGCCCCGGCGGCGTGGGGGGCCGGCATGCGCGTGTCCGATACGGGCCGGGTCACGCCTCGTCGGCCTTCCCGCCGAGCTTGGCGAGGTCGGGGGCGAACACGGCCATCCACTGCGGGTGCAGCCGGTAGAAGACCACGTCGTTGTCCCAGTCGAAGGCGTCGTCGCCGTAGAAGTCCCGGAAGTACGTGAGCAGGTCCGGCCAGTCGGCGGCCGGTTCGCCGCGGTGGGGGTTGAGGGTCTCCGCGGTGCCGTGTGTGAACACGCCCAGGTCCTCCCCGCGCATGTGCGCGGCGCTGACGGCAGGCCGGGCGGCGAGGTGCCGTGCCTTGGCGGCGCCGCGCGCGGTGCCGAAGTGCCATTTTCCGTGCAGGAAGTGCCCGTCCACGCCGCTGACCCGCGGCTCGCCCTTCGCCGTCACGGTGGACAGCGCGAGCGTGCACATGCCGGTGAGCACGCGAGTGAGCTGCTCGGCGGTGAGCGTGCGCTCGCTGCTGATGATCGACCGCAGGTGCGCCGTGGAGCGAGAGAGCGAGGCGTCAAGGAGGGCTTGGAGCCGGTGGAGGTCGTCGGGTGTTTCGCGCATGAGGGTCCTTGTCTGTCCGTCGTCCCGGCCCGCGCCACCACACGGCACCGGCCGGCGCCCCCACTGTCTCCACAAAAACCGACACCCTCTGTCGTATTTCTTGCGGTGCCCTCTGCACCCTGCCACCGGGGTGTGGGCAGGCGTACAGGCGACGACCGGCTGCGCACGCCGCGACCCTGCGCCGCGCCCGCGGCTGGGCGGTGCTGGATTGTTAGGGACGGGTTGCGGGAGACCGCCAAGCTGTTGATCCCGCCGTCGAAGGTGCGGCCGCAGGGCGGCGGGAGGCCGGGACACGCCTGATGAGACGCTGCTCGCGGCGATCATCTACGTGCTGGTCAGTGGCTGTGCCTGGCGGGCTCTGCCGCCCTGCTTCGGCGTCTGCGAGTCGTGCCCATCGTCGGTTCCTCAGGTTCACCACGGAACGTGACCGTCTCACGCCCGGACTCTCAGCCGAACCGGGCCGGAGGGTCTCGCGGCGGTGAGCAATGAAGCCAAAAAACGACGTCAATCCGGCGAATTCGAGGGCGCGCGGGTGATCTGGTGCGCATACCCAGGTCAGCAGTCCAGTGCGGGCAGGTGGGCCAGGCCGGTCTCGAGCAGGATGCGGTCGACGGTCCCGTGCAGGACGCTGTCGGCGCCGATGACGGTCTCGAGCCCGTCGGGCAGCAGGTCGCGCGGCCGTGACCAGTCACGCAGTTGCGTTTCGCTGACGTCATCGGCGATCGTCTTGGTGGCGTGTCGGGCGAGGGTTTCGTCGAGGGGTACGTCCAGGTAGTAGCCGTGGGTCGGGCCGCGGTGGTCGGCGCGCGGCTGGGCGAGCATGTCGCCGTAGCGGTCGGCGCAGAGGATGCCTTCGACCACGACGTGATACCCGGCATCCAGTCCGTAGCGGGCCGTCAGGTCGATCAGGCCGATGTTCGCTGCTCCGGGCCTGTCCCGCTCGCGGAGCACGATGCGGCGGAGGTTGTCCTGGCCGACCAGGGCCAGGCCGCGGCCGAACCGCTCGCGGAGGCCGACGGCGACGGACGACTTCCCCGAGGCGCTGTTGCCGCGCAGGACGACCAGCCGGGTGTTTTCACTGCCCACCATCACGGCCGTCACCCTACCGACGGCCGGTGACAGCGCCCGGCGCGTTCTGAGACACCGCCGACATCGACGTAACGAGTGGTGTGCCTGCCCTTTTGACGGGCCAGCCCGCTGCTGCGTACAGGTGTCACGGGCCGTCGCGACGGTCCTCGACTATCCAGCCGTCACTCAGTTCCCGGTGCAGAGCCTCCAGTGCGGCGTCCGCCTGCTGCCTGAACAGGGCCCATTGCTCCTCGGTCCACGGCGACGGGCCCGATGGGTACTCCCACTCGATGGACGGCTGGTACCACTCGCACAGTCTCGCCCAGCTCCTCCCGCGTGGCCGTGCTGATAGGCAGTCGTTCCAGCTCGCAGGGGGAACCGTGGGCACTGTTGACGTCGTCTGGCCACAAAGGGGTGTGCGGAACGCCGGCCTCGAAGCAGAAGCGCAGGTGACAGGGCACAGGGCACAGGGCACAGGGCACAGGGCACAGGGCACCATCATCGCGGGGGGAACGGGGCCAGACAACGATCCCACTCGTCCGCCGCCTGGCGCAGGTTGGCGGCGGTGGCCTTGATCTCGATGACGTACTCGTCCAAGTGCTCATCGCCATCCAGCCATGGGGGCGCCGCCTCCTGAGAGAGATGGACTCGCACGAAGCCCGAGCCAGTGTGGCTGAAGGACACAACGGGCTCCAGGAAGTAAAGGTCCGGCTGTGTGCTCGCCGGCGTTGCTCCACCGACGGCGCGCAGCCATGGAGAGATCTGGCGTGCCTCATCGGTCAGGAGGCAGGGTTCGGCGAAGGACCAACTGCCCTCGGGCGTGATCACCTCGCCCTCGGCCACCAGCCAATTGTCGTCATACTCGTCGCCGCTGACCACCGGGAACTGATAGCGCAGCGGACGCAGCCTGATGCGATGTTCGTGATCAGCGAGTAGCACCACTCAAGCATGGCAGGCCGTAGCCGGAGGTTCAGGCCAGACGAACCGGCCGCTGACCTGACGCGGTCGGGGCGTCGGTCAGGGCGTGTCGGTCAGGGCGTGTCGGTCAGGGCGTGTCGGCAGAGTGGTAGAAGCGGCAGATCACGCCCGGGCCCAGTGTGCGAGGCTCGCCGGGGCGGGGATCGTACAGCGACCGCCCGCCGGGAAACTGACCGAGCTCGGTGGCCAGGGCTACGCCACCATCGACTTCCCCGGGCCGCCAACCGGTGATGTCCAGCAGCAACCCATCCAGCGGCCCGCCTATGAGCGCGGGCTAGGTCTGGTGCGGGAGCGGCCCCGGGTCGGGGTCGTCGTGGTCACAGCCGTAGACCCGGCCACGCAGCAGATGCTCATCGCCGTTCATCCCTCCAGCCTTCCAGCCACCACCGGCAACGCGGGCTGGTCCGGGGCAGCCCAGGCCCGGCCCTGCGCCCAAGCTCACGCCGGTGCGGGCCTCCGAAGGAGCCCCTGACCCGGTGCTGTGTGCCCCATGGTGCGGCTGTTCGGCAGTGTGGCCGGGGTCGGGGAGGTCCGGCCGGAAGTGCCGTTCCAGGATCTGTGCCCAGCGGTGCGGGGGGACGAAGCCGGTGGGATTGTCCGCCTGCGCCTGGACCAGCTCAGTCAAAGCGTCATGGCTGGTCTGGTCTTCCCGGGGCCGTGGCGTCTTGTGGGACGAGGCTTACGCTTCGTCGGCCAGGGCTTTGGTGAACAGCTCTTCAAAGCCCAGCGAACGGAGAGAGGGCCGAGAAGCCTGCGCGAGTAGACCGTGGGAGGTGAATGAACGCCGACGGTCACGAGAGGACTTCCCCCAGGCGGGGGTAGTCGGTGTAGCCGCGGTGGTCGCCGCGGTAGAACGTGGTCTCGTCGGCCGCGGCGAGCGGCGCCGAGGCGGAGGCGGTGCACGAGGTCGGGGTTGGAGAGGAACAGCGTCCCGAACGAGAGGGTGTCCGCCAGTCGGCCGTGTGGCTCGGGTGGGCCGGCCGTTGTGGATCACGGGCGCGGAGCCTTCGGGAGCCCTCCGACGTTCTCGGCGTAGGGCCGGGTGGTCTGACCGGCCAGGCGGTGTTCACTGGTGGTCCCACCGGCTGCCGTTGTGCGGTCGTGGCCGGTGGGGACCTGGAAGCGGCTCACTGAGGGAGGGGTTGTCCCTTGGTCTCCGGCCCGACGAACCAGACGGTGGCGATGGCGATGACGTACATCACCACTCCGACGACCGTGGCAGCGGCAGTGATCCCGCCGAGCAGGCTGATGAGCATTCCGGTGCCGAGGGTGACCAGCGCGCCTGCGATGCGCGCGGAGTTGAACACCGCGGAGATCGCTGTGGCGCGGCCCGAGGTGGGGAACAGCTCGGGCATGTAGATGGGCATCCAGGCGAACTGGCCCAGGACGAAGAACCCGGCCACGGCTGCCACGGCCAGTGCCGCCTGCGGGGTGTGGACGGCGAAGAAGAAGACCGGGACGACGGCCGCGGATACGGAGTAGTAGAGGAGCATGGTGGGTTTTCGGCCCCAGCGGTCGGCCAGGTAACCGAGCAGGAGGTAGCCGGGTACGGAGGCGCCGTTGAACACCAGGCCGGCGTTGGCACCCCATCGGGTGCCCGTCTCGCCGGTGTCCTTGGCGAGTTGGGCGGTGTATGCGGGGATCCAGGCCGACACGGCGTACAGGCCGATGACCGACACGACGGTCAGCACGAGCAGCCGCAGCCCGCGACGGCGTAGGTGGGCGTGGCTGAAGACGGCGGTGAAGGGGGAGCGCAGGAGTTCCCTGTCTGCGGCTGTGACGGTGTCGCCGGCTTCTTGGGCGGCTTTGGCCTTGCGCCGCCGGTCGCGGACCGAGGTCCACATCTCCGGGTCGCGGACGGCCCGCCGTACGTAGAGGACGATGAGTGCCGGGAGTGTGCCGATCAGGAAGAGGTAGCGCCAGGCGTTGTCGCCCACGGGCTCCAGCAGGTACCAGGCCAGCGCGGCGAAGACTGCGCCGACGCCGAAGCCCGACTGAAGCACTGCGGCGGCTCGTCCTCGTGAACGGTCCGGCCAGAGTTCGCCGATCAGGGCGGTGGCGCTGCCCCACTCCGCTCCCAGTCCCATGCCGGTGATGAAGCGCAGGGTGAGCAGCCACCAGTAGTCGGGTGCGAGTGCGGTCAGACCGGTGAAGAGGGCGTACCAGAGGATGGAGAGGATGAGGGTGCGGCGCCGGCCGAGCCGGTCGGCCGCGAAGCCGGCGAGGATCCCGCCGAGCGCCCAGCCGGCGAGGGTGGCCGCGAGCAGGCCGCTGATGTAGGTGGGAAGGTCTGCCAGCTGTGCTTCGGTGCCCACCGCCATGACGGCTGTGGGGCCGACGAGGACGAGGGCGTAGGTCTCGAACCCGTCGAAGGTCCATCCCAGCCAGGACGCGAACAGCGCCCGGCGGCTGCTTTTGTCGATGTGGGGCACGGCTGGGGACGGGCTGAGAGTTCTGGGGGGCGACACGTCGTTTTGCAGGTCGGACATGGTGCTCTCCTTTGAGCGGTCGCGCGACGTCGTGACGTGCCCGTCGTCAGCCGATGACGTTGACCGGCCTGAGGACGGAAACCTCGACCGGTTTGGCCAGGAGGTCGGACAGCTGGGCGCGGTACGCCTTGTAGTGGGCCGTCGTGCGGTGCGCCTCCAGGGCCGCGGAGTCCTGGTAGCGCTCCAGGAGGACGAAGTCCGGGGCTTCCGTCTCGGTGGTGTAGAGGTCGTAGGAGCGGCATCCCGGCTCGGAGCGGGTCGGGGCGATCATTCCTTCGAGCAGGGCCCGCAGCTGCGGAGCGCGGTCTGAGGCCGGGGTGAAGCGGGCGATCACGGTCACGTGGTTCTGGTCCGACACGGGGGCTCCTTTGATTCTCGGCGGGGGCTACTTGCGCCCACCAGATGTAAGACGTTATAAAACGTCTCATGACATGCGTCAAGGGTTCGGTGATCCAGCCGGCCGTGACACCCGAAGGGGGTGTTACGCGTCCGGGCCTGTCGCCGGGTTCAATACGACTTATGACATCTGACATGGGCAACGAGCCCCGCTTCGACCTGTCGGCCGCCGGATTCCGGATCGAACGGGGCCGGACACCGGCGACGACGCAGCTGGCGGAGCAGATCAAGGCACTGATCCTCAAGCAGCAGCTGCCGCCGGGAACGCGGCTGCCCACGGAACGGGAGCTGATCGCCGAGACCGGTCTGAGCCGCATCACGGTCCGTGCCGCCGTGGGTGCCCTGGAGTCGCAGGGCTGGGTGGTGCGCAAGCAAGGACTGGGCACCTTCGTCTCCGAACCGGTGGACCAGGAGCTGTCCTCCGGCGTGCGCACCATCACCGAGGTCCTGCTCGAACAGGGCGTCACACCGCACATCGACGTCCTGGGCTTCGGGGTCGAATCCGCTGCGCCCCACGTCGCGCAGGTCCTCGGGGAGTCCGAGGTACTGACGATCCGGCGCCGGTACGGGGACGGGGAGAAGCCGGTCGCGCTCGTCACGATCCACCTCCCGACGCGGGTGCTGGAGGCGGCCGGGCCGCTGCGCTCCGGCGAACCCGCCACCGAGACCACGTACACGATGTGGGAGCAGCGCCTGGGGGTGCGGATCGCGCAGGCCCGGCACCAGATCCACGCGGCCGCGGCTTCTCCGGACGTCGCCGCGGCGCTGGAGATCGACGAGTCCGCACCCGTGCTCGTCCTGGAGCGGGTCAGCCTCGGCCACGACGACCGTCCACTGGAAGTCGTGATCTTCCACTACCGCCCGGAACGCTACGGATTCACCGTAACCCTTCCCCGCACCGTCTCCGGCGCCCCGGTCGGCATGACCGACATGACCGACATGACAGAAAGGCGACGTCCATGAACGAGACCGATCCCTCCGGCGCGGGCCCCGGTCCCGCCTATGAGTCCGGGCCGCACATCGGGCTGATCCTGGCCCTGACCATCCGCGGCCTCGCCGTGGGCAACTATCCCGACATGGTCCGCGCCGCGCAGGCGGCCGAGTCCTACGGGTTCGATTCCGTGTGGCTGTGCGACCACTTCCTGACCCTCAGCCCCGACGACTACGTCCGGGACGCGGGCATCACCGCCGGACCCGAGAGCGACGGCGATGCCCAGCAGAGCCGCTCGCCGTCGGTCCCGCTGCTCGAATGCTGGACCGCGCTGTCGGCCCTGTCCCGCGACACCACCACCGTGCGCCTGGGCACCAGTGTGCTGTGCAACTCCTACCGCTACCCCGCCGTGCTCGCCAAGATGGCCGCCACCCTCGATGTCATCTCCGGCGGCCGACTGGACCTGGGCATGGGAGCGGGCTGGTTCCAGCAGGAGTACGAGGCATACGGCATCCCGTTCCCCCCGACCGGGGACCGGGTCACCGCGCTCGGCGAGTCGCTCCAGGTGATGCGCCAGGTGTGGACCGAACCGCACCCGGCCTTCCACGGCGACTTCTACAGCATCGACGGGGCGGTCTGCGATCCGCCCCCGCTCCAGCAGCCGCATCCGCCCCTGTGGGTGGGCGGCGAGGGGCTGCGGGTCCACCGCATCGCCGCCCGCCACGCCAACGGCGTCAACGTCCGATGGTGGCCCGCCGAGAAGTGCGCGGAGCGCCGCGCGCTGCTGGACCGTGAGTGCGAGGCGATCGGCCGCGACCCGGCGACCCTGCGCCTGTCGATCACCACCCTGCTCGCACCGACCGACTCCCCGGCACAGCAGGACGAGCTGCGTGGCCGCTTCCAGTCGATTCCCGACACCGGACTGATCACCGGGACGCCGGAAGCCTGTGTCGAGCGCATCCGCGCCTACCAGGACGCCGGCATCGACCACTTCCTGTTCACCATCCCCGACGTCGCGGACTCGACCTACCTCGACGTCGTCGGGGAGCAGATCCTGCCCCACATCAAGCCCGCACGGCACACGCAACCCGCCTGACCCAGCCGCGCGACCACGACGCCGACGACTCAACGAAGGGCTACTCCGTGACCTCCGAGACGACCGCGCACAACGAGCTCACCACCATCGACGAGGCGTACCTGAGGCCGACCGCCTACATCGATTCCGACCACCCGCTCGTGGTATCCACCGCACGAGAGCTGACGGACGGTGCCACCACCGACAGCGAACGACTGGGCCGCATCTACCACTACGTCCGCGACCTGCCCTACGACATCCTCGCCTCGTTCCGCTATCTCGCCGAGGGCGAATCGGCGGCCAGCGACGTCCTCGCCCACGGCGTCGCCTTCTGCATGGGCAAGGCGAGTTCGTTCGTCGCCCTGTCCAGGGCCGCCGGTATCCCTGCCCGCATCGCGTTCCAGGCGCTCCACGCCCCGAAGATGGAATTCCTCTCACCGGAGGTCCGCACCCTGTGGGGAGGGCCGGTCGGACGGCCACTGCCCTGGCACTCGCTCGGCGAAGCCTTCCTCAACGGCCGGTGGATCAAGCTGGACGCAACCATCGACGCGCCCACAGCGACCCGTCTGGGCAAGCCCTACACCGTCACCTACGACGGCGTCACGGACATCCCGACCGTCGAGGGACCCGTCCTGCGGGAGAACGGCAGCTACGCCGACTATCCCGCCGAAGTGGCGCGATGGTACGAGCAGGTCGCCGGCGAAGTCCTCGAAGCGCTTGCCTCGCCCACCGCGCACGAGCGGGTCGCCGGCGACGACGTGCTGTGGAGCGGCCCCGATCCGGAGCTGGTCGGCCGCACCTCCGTCGCCTGATCCGGCCACGCGAGGAGCGCCCCGGGACACCGACCGGCGCACATGCCCGCCCTTCGCGGACCATCACCTCAACCCCCAGGGAGTGCAACCGACCATGGCCGTTCGCCAGATCAACTCCGTCAACCCGGCCACCGAGGAAATCATCGCCCAGTTCACCCCCCACTCGCCGACAGCTGTCGACGCGGCAGTCGAGCGGGCATCCCTCGCCGCCAGGAGGTGGCGGACGATACCCGTACCGGCACGGGCCGAGCACCTCAAGCGGGCCGCCGCGCTACTGCGCGCCGAACGCGACCGACTCGCCGCACTCATCACCGAGGAGATGGGCAAGCCCATCGCCGAAGCCGAAGCCGAGGTCGACAAGTCCGCCTGGTGCTGCGAGTACTACGCGACGCAGGGACCGGAACTCCTGATGCACCAGCCCGTGGCAACCGGGGCCACCCGCAGCCACGTCGCCTTCGACCCGCTGGGCCTCGTCCTGGCCGTCATGCCCTGGAACTACCCCCTCTGGCAGGTGTTCCGCTTCGCGCCGCCCGCGCTGCTGGCCGGCAACGGAGCCGTACTCAAACACGCCTCGAACGTGCCGCGCTGCGCCCTGGCCATCGCCGACATCTGGGACCGGGCCGGCTGCCCGCCCGGCCTGTTCACCACACTGCTCGTCGGCCCCGACACAGTGCCGGACCTCATCGCCGATCCCCGCATCCACGCCGTGACCCTCACCGGATCCACCGAAGTGGGCTCTGCCGTCGCCGCCATGGCCGCACACCACCTCAAGCCACAGGTCCTCGAACTCGGCGGCTCGGACCCCTTCATCGTCCTCGCCGACGCGGACGTCCCCGCCGCCGCCGCGGCGGCGGTCAGCGCACGCATGCACAACGCCGGCCAGAGCTGCATCTCCGCCAAGCGGTTCATCGTCGAGGAAACAGTCGTCGAGGAATTCACCCACGCGTTCACCGCCGGTGTCGCCGCCCTGGCCGTGGGCGACCCCTTCCGCCGAGACATACACATCGGCCCGCTCGCCCGGTCCGGTCTCCGCTCCGACCTCGTCGACCAGGTCGAGCGCAGCACCGCAGCAGGCGCCCGACTCGTCACCGGCGGCACGGTCCTCGACGGCCCCGGGTATTTCTACGTACCCGCCGTCCTCGACCAGGTCACCCCGACGATGGCCGTCGCAGCAGAGGAGACGTTCGGGCCAGTGGCCGCCGTTGTCTCCGCGAAGGACCCGGCCCAGGCCGTCAACATCGCCAACGCCACCGAATTCGGTCTCGGCGCCGCCCTGTGGACAACCGACCTGGAGCGCGCCGACCGCCTGATCCCCGGCATCGAGGCCGGCGCGGTGTTCGTCAACGGAACCGTCGCCTCCGATCCACGGCTCCCGTTCGGCGGCATCAAGCGCAGCGGCTACGGGCGCGAACTGGGCGCCTTCGGACTCCGCCAGTTCACCAACGTCAAGAGCGTGTGGATCGGCCCCGCACACAACGCACCGAGCCACCCCCTCAGCGAATGACCAGCATTCTCCCCCACCGCCACCAGCCGACCGAAAGCGACCACCCATGACAGTCACCCAGCCGGACTCCCTCCCCGCCACAACAACGCACCACGAGAACACCGTCGCCATCGTCGGCGGCACCGGCGCCCTCGGACTCGGGCTCGCCACCCGGTGGGCCCACAGCGGCGTCCACGTCCGCATCGGATCCCGGCGTGCGGAAGCGGCGCAGGGCTGCGCCGACAAACTCCCCGGAGCGGTCGGCGGGGACAACACCACCATGATCGAAGGCGCGGCGGCGGTGGTCGTCGCTGTGCCCTTCAGCGCACACGCCGAGACGATGCGCGCCATTGCGAAAGTCATCCAGCCCGGACAACTGGTCATCGACACGACCGCGCCGCTTCTGCCCGCCGGCCCCCGCGGCCTGCGCCCCATCGCCCCCTGGGCCGGTTCCGCCGCCCAACAGGCCCAGGCCCTGCTCCCGGACGGCACAGGCCTGGTCTCGGCTCTGCAGACGGTCAGCGCCGCCACCTTGCAGAACACCGAGCTCCGGCTGGACGAGGACGTACTGCTCTGCGGCGATCACAAGGCCGACAAGGTCCTGGCCGCGGATCTCATCGACCGTATCCCCGGGCTGCGCACCATCGACTGCGGCCTACTGGACATCAGCGGTATCAGCGAACGGATCACCGCCCTGCTGATCGGGATCAACAAGCGCTACAAGACCCACACCGGCATCCGGCTCACAGGCCTCCCCCAGCCTCTCCCCCGATGAACTTGTCCTCTCCCCCCGGCCCTCGAACAGCGCCTCGAACCGAGCCGCTCACCCGGGGGCCCGCCAGACACGGGAGCAGCCTCCGTCTGATCACGCGCTCCCACCAAGGTGCGCGTGATCACGACGAAAGCCCTGAGGACGAACCCGCTCCCTCATACCGCCCGGAGGGAAACACCGGCGGAAACCTCACGCATCCAGGACGAGTTCCACGCATGCCCGACCGCCCGCCGCGACGAGTCGCTCAAGCCGGCGGACACGGTACTCAGCGCCGACGGCCCGGTGAGATCGCCGGGGCGCTGATCACGAACCAGGTCCGTGCCTACGACCTACTGCGGATGTCCGGCCGCGAGGGCCACCCCACCCCGCTGAGTACCACATTCGCCGAGCACGCACGCACCGACAAGACCATGCACCTACTCGCCCTGGCCGACCCGGCCGACCCGGCCGCCCCAGCCGACCCGGCCCACCCGGCCCACCCGGCCCACCCGGCCCACCCGGCCGACAACACCTACCAGCGCCTGATGAACCGGCAACTCACCGAGCAGAAGTCCCACCACCGCCTCGCCCCCGCGAATGCCACGGCGGCCGCCGCCAGATCCACCCAGGCATACCACGAAGACCAGGAGAACCAGCTCACCACCCTCGCCTGGTCCCCAACACCGTCGTCCTCAGGAACACCCGCTACCTGAACACCACCCTCGTCCAGCTCCCCACCCACGGCCACAACATCAAAACCACGGACATCGCCCGGCTGCGGACGGTGCTGGCCGGGCTGTCGTTGCCGCGGTTCGACGGCGGGCGTCCGGTCCTGGCAGTCGATGCGTCGCCGCGGCTTCGCCCGGACACGCCATGCTCGGCCGAGCGCCTGTCCTGCCACGTCTACGGGCGCGCGAAGACAGCCTCGCAGCTCATTCCGGGCTGGCCCCACTCTTTCGTGGCCGTGCTGGAGCCGGGCGCCACATCCCGGACCGCGACCTTGGACCGCGATCCGGCCCGGACCGGCGGACGACGCAACCGCGATCACCGCCACCCAGTTGCGAGGTGTCGTCGAGCAACTCATCGCCGCTGGTCAATGACAGGCCGGGGACCCGCATATCCTGATCGTCAGCGATACCGGCCACGACGTCACCCGCCTGGCCTGGGTCCTGCACGACCTGCCGGCCGACTGGTCGGCCGGGTCCGCTCCGACCGTGTGATGCGGCTGCCGAAACCACCGAGAACGCACGGAGACAACAGCCGGCCGCCCAAAAACGGCCCGGAATTCCGGTTCACCAAGCCGGAGACCTGACCCGAGCCCGCGACCACCACCGTCACGGACACGACCAACTACGGCAAGGCCGAAACCCCAGGCATAGGACCGGGTCCACCCAAAGCTCACCCACCGCTCCTCCTGGCCCGACCACGACGGTGAACTTCCGCCGGTCGAAGGCACGTTGACGCGACTGAAGATCGAGCATCTGCCGAAGGAACGAGATGCCCCGCCAGTGCGGTTATGGTCCTCCAAAACCGGCGCCACCCCGGACGAGGGGGACCGCTTCCGGCAAGCATTTCCGCGTCGCTTCGATCCGCAGCACACCTTCCGCTTCACGAAGCAGACCCCCGGCCGGACCACCCCGAAACTCCGTACCCCCGAGACGCCAGACCGCTGGACCTGGATCCTGATCGTCGCCCACACCCAGCCCCGACTCACCCGGCCCCTCGCCACCGACCTCCGCCCGCCCTGAGAGAAACCCACCACCTCCGGCCGACTCACCCCGGCCCAGTCCACCGGGGGCTCAGGAACATCCGCACCCACCTCCCCTGCCCGACCCGTGTCCCCCACCCCCGAGGCACCAGCCCCGGACGGCCACCCGGCACCAACAACAAAACACCGGGCACCCCGCTACGACACCGGCAAAACCCTCAAACGCCCCGAGACCCCCAAGGCCATCGGCAAGCCCGGAAAATCCTGCACATAAAAAACAAGCCGAGAGCCTGTCCCTGAACCTGGGCTGGGTGCTGGCCGCTTGGCATTCTCGCATGTGGCGCTGTACCGACCCCCAGGTCGGTCCCGGAGCGCTCGCGGGCGAGTGGCATAGTGAGCCGGATGATCGGACGCCTGTACACCGTTGTCATCGACTGCCCCGACCCGGGTGAGCTCGCCGGTTTCTACGAGAAGCTGCTGTCGCTCTCACGACAGGAGGACACCGGTGACTTCGTCGTGCTCCAGAACGCCGAAGGCGCCCCGGTGGTCGCCTTCCAACGGGTGGACGACTTCCGCGCGCCGCGGTGGACGGATTCCGCGCGCCCTCAGCAGATGCACATCGATGTGATGGTCGCGGACCTCGATACGGCCGAGCCCCAGGTGCTCGCCCTCGGTGCGACGCTGCTGGATGGTTCGGACAAGCCGATCGGTTACCGGGTCTACGAGGACCCCGTCGGCCATCCCTTCTGCTTGATCACTCCCGAGGGAGCCTGAGAGCCTGCTCTCTCCATCGGGCCGATCGGTAGGTCAGGCGGCTTCGGCCACCACGTGGCCGTGGGTGCTGTCGCGGCGTTCGGCCGGATGGTTCTTGCGGCGGGCGAGGCGTCGGGTCATGAAGGTGATGGCAGCCCAGGTGATGAGGGTCTCGGAGTGCTGGACCAGGCGCTCGTAGTCGCGGGCGTGACGACGCGCGTGCATGATCCAAGCGAGCGGGCGTTCGACGACCCAGCGCCGGGGAAGGATGACGAACCCGGAGGTGTCCTTGGGACGGCTGACGGGCTTGATGGTCAGGTTGAGGCGCTGTTTCGCCCAGCCCACGAGCCTCCCCGCGTAGGCGGAATCCGCCCAGACGATGGTGATCTGGGGGCGCATGAGCCGAAGGCGGAAGAGGACTTCCCTCGCCGCCGCGGAATCGTGCAGATCGGCCGGGGTGACATAACCAGCAGGGCCAGCCCGCGTGTGCCCACGACCAGGTGACGCTTCCGACCATTGATCTTCTTTCCCGCGTCGTAACCGCGGCTGTCTCTCCCCACGGTCTCTGCGGCCTTGACGTCTGGGAGTCGATGACCGTGGCGACCGCACGGGGGCCTTTGCCCAGGTCGCGGCGGATCCGGCCGGCGAGCTGGTCGCGTATCTGCCCGATGACCCCGGCCGCCGCCCAGCGCACCATGAACCCCCAGACCGTGCGCCAGCGCGGAAAGTCCACAAGCAAGGCTCTCCACTTGCCGCCGGTGTCGACGACGTCGCGAATGGCATCGACGATCTCGCGCCGGGGATGTTCCTCCGGCCGGCCGCCGCGGTGAGTCTCGCAGGCCGGGGTCGGCAGCAGCGGTTCGATCAGGGCCCATTCCGCGTTCGTGGTGTCGGAGGGATAGCGGCGGCGCATGGCAGCTTCGCTCCCTCCGGGCAGTCGAGGACAGGCACATTCGATGGAGTTGAGCTGGGCGATGATGTGCTTGACCCACTTGTCGCGCGGGTGGGCGGAACTCGGTCAGCTTCCCGGCGAGCACAGCCCGTTCGTATGCCTCCAGCGCCGCCCGTTCGGCGCCGAGCTGGTCGCTGTCGGCCCTGGTCCAGATCAGCGGTGGCCAGCCGTTTTCAGCGATGATGTCGCGCAGAGCGGCCAGCCCCGATCTGACCTGGCTGGGAGGCAGCCCGCTCGCGCGGGTCAACTGAGAGAACAGCAGCCCCGCGGGTCTGGCCTCGAACAACACGAACCGCAGGGTGTCCGCATGCCGCTGGGCGGCCTCGCCCCGACGCCGTGAGGCGCGGAGCACGACTACTCGCCCCGCAGCATGCGGGCCAGTCCGTCATCCATGCCGACCTTCACAGCGAAATGTTCCGGAGCGAGAGCCACTCCGCCTGCCGCCTCAGTACTGTGACTTCGCATGACCGACACCGAGATCGAGATCACCGCAGACCTGGTCCGCGACCTGCTGCAGGAGCAACATCCAGATCTTGCAGGGCTGGCCATCCGCGAGGTGGCGGGCGGCTGGGGCAACCAAATGTGGCGCCTCGGGGATGAGCTGGCCGTGCGCATACAGCGCATGGACCCCACCCCGGAACTCCAGCTCAAGGAGCGGCGGTGGCTGCCCGTGCTGGCTCCGCGCCTGCCGCTCCCGGTGCCGACTCCGGTGCGGTTCGGCGAACCGTCCGAGCGTTTCCCCAAGTACTGGACCGTGATGACGTGGGTTCCCGGCGAGCCGCTGGACCACGGCTCGATCAGCCGCGGCGACCACGCTGCCGACACGCTGGCGGGTTTCCTCCGGGCGCTCCATGTGGAGGCGCCCGCCGAGGCGCCGATCGCCACGGACCGCGGTGCCCATCCCAAGAACTGCACGGACGGCTTCGAGAACTTCTTCCAGGCCGTTGCCCCCGACGACACCGCTACCGACGTCCGGGCCCTCTGGGACGACGCCGTTGCGGCCCACGCGTGGGAAGGCCCGCCGGTGTGGGTCCACGGCGACCTCCATCCCGCGAACGTCGTGGTCTCGGACGGAACGCTCTCGGGCATCGTCGATTTCGGTGACATGTTCGCCGGCGATCCCGCGTGGGACCTCGCCGCCGCATGGGTGCTGCTGCCCGCAGGCACGGCCTCACGGTTCTTCGACATGTACGCGCATGCAGACGAGGCGGCGATCCGGCGCGCCCGCGGGCTGGCCGCGATGAAGAGCCTCTTTCTGATGCTCATGGGGCAGAACGGGGATCGGGGCCTTCCCGGCGGCAAGCCGAACTGGGGACCTGTAGGCCGCGCGGCACTTGATCGTGTTCTGAAGGGCGTTTGATGCGCGCTTCTTTGAACTTGTTCTCGATCTTGATTGAGGGCCATGCGGCAGTCCACCTTCGTGGACTCATCGATCACCACGCGTAGTGGGGATGCCAAGGTCCACGGCCGTATTCTGCCCATGGCCCCGATCGAGCTGGCGGAGCTTCTCCTCGGCGCCAGCCAGGCTGACCTGGAGACCTTCGACCTCGCCGAGCCAACCTTCCGTCTGGCGCGGCGACTTCGACAACGCTGCCGTCAACGCGCTCCACGCGGAGGCGTTCGGTCACGCCCAGTTGCCCATCGATTGGCAGACACAAGTGCACCGTCACAGCCCTTGGCTGGGTCTGTGCCCGAGAAGACGTCAGGCTCGTAGGGTTTGTCAACGTTGCCTGGGACGGTGGCGTCCATGCCTTCGTTCTCGACACGATGGTCGCTCAGGACATGCGCAAGACCGAAGCTCCGCCATCTTGATTCTGGCTGGTCAGGACCTCTGGTGTGATGGCGGGTGAGGCTGCTCGGGCTGGTGGTGGGGCAGTGTCCAGCATGTAGATCGTCGGGCAGGGCAGTTCGCCTGTTCCGGTCCGCCGCCTCGTTCTCCTCCCTACGATCCGGCGCAAGGTGGATCCCGAGGTGCAGGAGCGGATCGCGATACGCCGCGCGGAGTTGGTACGGACGGCCCCGTGCACACATCGGTCGACCCGTCGACCGGCGAGGTGGTGGGAACCTTCCACTCCGCGGGCCGGACCGAGGCCGAAGCCGCGATCACGGCCGCGCGCACCGCGTTCGACACCACGGGCTGGTCTCGGGCCGCCGCGCCGCGCGCCAAGGCGATCCACGAGTTGGCGGACAACCTGGCAGCACGGGCGGACGATCTCGCGACCATGCTCTCCCGGGAGAACGGCAAACTGCTGCGGGAGACGACCTGGGAGGTCGCGCTGGCGGTGGACTGGCTGCGTTACAGCGCGGCCTCCGCGCTGACCCAGATTGCCGGTCGTGCTGCCGAGCCCGCGCCGGGCCTGTACTTCCAGTCGGCCCCCGAGGCCGCGGGCGTCGCCGGGATCATCTCGCCCTGGAACTCACCCATCGTTCTCACTGCCCGGGCGATCGGACCCGCGCTCGGGGCCGGATGTACCGTCGTGGTGAAGTTGCCCGGCCAGACCGCGCTGACCAACGCTCTGCTGGGCGAAGTCATCGAGGAGACCACGTCGATCCCGTCCGGCGTGGTCAACCTGCTCACCGAGGCGGGCAACGAGGTGGCGCCGCTACTCGTCTCCTCGCCCGCGGTGGACGTGCTGAGCTACACCGGGAGCACCGAGGTGGGGCGAGCCATCGCCGCGGCCGCGGCACCGACGGTCAAGCGCTTGAGCCTCGAGTTGGGCGGCAAGACCCCGCTGATCGTGTTCGACGACGCCGATGTCGACTCCCTGCTCCCGCTCCTGGTCGGGGCCTGCACCCTGATGAACGGGCAGTTCTGCGTCACCGGGTCAAGGGTCCTCGTGCACCGCGCGGTGGCTGACGAGGTTCGCGCCAAGCTCTCCGCCTCGTTGCAGTCGGTCCAGGTGCGGCCGGCGAACGACCCAGCGAGCCAGCTGGGCCCGCTGATTGACAAGGCCGCGGTCGAGAGGGTCGACAAGCTGGTCGAGGAGGCGACTTCGTACGCGAAGGTGCTCGTCCGAGGCGGGCCGCTGGAGGACCCCGCGCTGGAGGCGGGCGCGTTCTATCGGCCGAGCCTGCTGGAGATCGAGGAGCTCGACGCCCCGCTGGTGCAGCAGGAGGTCTTCGGCCCAGTCCAGACCTTTGAGGTGTTCGACGACGAGGCGGACGCGATCCGGCGGGCGAACGCCACGGATTATGGGCTCGCGGCGTCGGTGTTCACCGGGAACGACCTGCGGGCTCGTCGGGTCGGCCGGGAGATCCGGGCGGGCCTGGTCTGGTTCAACACCTGGGGCCTGCTCACCGAGCACTTTGAGGAGGCCGGGGTCAAGCAGAGCGGCTACGGCAAGCTCTGCGGGCCCGCGGCGATCGAGGAGTTCCAGAACCTCAAGGTGTATGCGACGGCGGCACCGCCGTCCACGCAGTAGCTCTCCGCCGCGCGCGGAAAAGGGCCGACGTTATGTGGCGCCGGCCCCTTTTCGCGCGTGGCACTTCCGATCGTCCCTCTCGTCCGGCCGGACCTGGTCGTGGCGCGAAGCGGTGACACCTCTCCACCGACGTCAGGACCCTGCCGGGGGAGATCGTGGGCGGACGCCGCCCGCCGGCGGCGGGATCGGGGGAACTATCCTGGTGCCATGGCTCGGACGAAGAATTCTGAACACTCAGGAAAGGCAAAGGGTCCTACGAATCGGCGTGGGCTGGTCGAGAGCGAGATCTACGAGCACGCCACGCGCCTGTTCGCCGAGAAAGGTTTCGCGAGCACCACGCTGCAGGATATCGCCGACGCCCTCGGCGTGACCCGGCCGGCCGTCTACTACTACTTCAAGACGAAGGAGGCGATTCTGGCGCGCCTGGTCGGCGAGATCACCCAGACCTCCGCCGTGGACGTGCACGAGATCGCCGATCGTAGCGACCTCGCCCCAGCCGAGCGGCTGCGCGCGATGACCCGGTTGAATGTCTCCCGAATCGCCGCCCAAGCCGCACGGTTCAGGCTGCTCGTAAAGTCCGAGTCCGAGCTGCCGGAGGAGATCTCCCACGCTCACCGGGAGGCCCGCCGAGAAGTCCTGTCGGCGTTCGTCCGAGTCGTGCAGGATGGCATCCGGTCTGCTGATTTCCGCCCCATCGACGCCCGGACCGGCGCCCTCGGGGTCATCGGGCTCTGCAACTGGGTCGCCTGGTGGCATCACGAGGGCGACGACACCGACGCCGTGGCCGACACACTCGCCGAGATGGCGGTGGCCAGCCTGCGCCGTGCCGACGAGCGGCTGCCCCGAGAGCGTGGTACCGACGGGGCGATCGCATTGCTCCGCGAGGACATCGATCATCTCGAGCAATTGCTCGCCGACCAGCGCGAAAGAGGCTAGCGCTCCGTCATGATCTGCACGGCACGCGCGATCGCCTGCCGGATTTCCGGGTAGGTGGCGCAACCGGCGGACGTTCTCCCCCGCGTACATCTCCTTGCGCGCCGTCGGGCACGCGGACGCGTCACGGGTGGCGGCAGCCGAACGCACAACGTCCCGCCCTCTCGCCCCGCTCCCTTCCCTGGCGAACACGCGAGCGGGATCGAACTCACTGGTATTGATCATGAACCCGACTGCCAAATGATCCCCCGATGACGCCCGAACAACGTCCACGGAAGGTGACACGGCCAGGCGTGCGGTGAGACTCCCTCGTGGAGGAGGACGACCTCTGCATCGGTCTCAGGCGAGGGGAAACCTCTTCGCCAGCCAGCCGCCGATCTCGGCGGCGGCCAGGGAGGCACCCGTCGGTTCGCCCTTCGCGATCGGGCCACCGAAGTGCGTGCCCGCCACGCGCGTGATGGTGAGGTCGCGCGCACCCAGCGCCGCCGACATCTCGGTGATGTCACTGGGGAAGCACGCCTGGTCGCCGGAGAGCTCCACGAGCAGTGTCGGGGCGGTGACCCCGGGAGCCGCCCGCACGAAGCCGGCGTTGCTCGACAGAGCCGACCAGGTTGACAACCACGCCTCCGGGGTCACCTGGCGGGCGAATCCGACAAGCCCGTAGTTGGTGAGATCGGGCCTACGCCCGAACAACGAGCCGTAGGGCCGGTCGTTCGGGTCGAGCGAGAGATCGACACACCGCAGATCCGCGTCCGTTCGGTAGATCGTCATCAGGCGGGGAGCGATCGCCCGCCGCCGATCGGCCGTCGAATCGCCTCGGCGGGCCTGCGCGGCTTCGGCGACCCGCTCCCGCGCCACTATGTCGAGCCGCTCGACCCGGGCCAGTTGGGCGGCGCGGTAGCGGTCGACGAACTCGGGAGGGTAGTGCGAGCTCTCCGGCGGCGGGGCGAACCCGTTGGCCGAGGCGAACGGATTCAACTCGGGGTCAACGGAGAGGGGGTCCTGCTCGTCCTTGATCGAGGGGTCGATCAGCCGGGACAACAAGATCCCCTGCCCGGAGTGCGGTGCCATGAAGACCGCCCCGTCCGCTGAGGGCAGTGTGGCGTCGACGAGCCCTGACGGGCGGCCCGCTGGGGTCGTAGCCACGCGACGGTCACCGACCAGGCCCGCCTGCTCGTGGTAGTAGGCGTAGAGTGCGCCACCACCCGAGTGCCCGAGCGTAACGATGTGTGCGAAGCCGCGGTCGCGCAGGAATGACAGGCCGGCAGCGAGATCGAGCAGCGCCTGCTCGTGCACGAGGGCGACGTCGTTGTTGACCGAGCGGGTGCCCTGTGTCCAGACCGCCACGCCACGTGCCAGCAGCTCCGAAACCAGCGGGTGGTGTGTGACGTCCTGGCGGGGGTGAGCGAGACACACGACAGTCTCCGCGCCGGGCACGGTCCGCAGGACGCCGTCGACGGAGGCGCCGTCCGCGGTCGTCAGCCGGTGCAGGGAGATGACGGTGCCCGCCGGGGGCTCGGCGACCGGCAAATGGCGACCGGCGCCGAGCCGCTCGGGGCTCACCTGGGGCTCCACGCGCAGCGCGTCCTTGTCCCACTGGGTGATGATCGCTCCGCCTCCGGTGCCCGCCACGCACGAGTACCAGACAGCGTGGCGCATTCCGGTGGCCCGCCGGTCGATCGTGAGTTCGGTGCCCGTGGACAGCTCGAAGTAAGGCCCGACCGTGCGGACGTTGACCTCCGCCATCGCCTCGGCCTGCCGGACCAGTCCTTCGTTCTCAGGCACGTCGAGCACGTAGAGCGTGATCACGAGACCCTCCCGGTCTGCTGGGCCGCGGACTGCTCGGCGGACCAGGCTTCGGCCTTGGTCACGATCAGTTCAGCCTTGCGGGCGACCAGGGCAGCCATCGAGGGGTGAGGCTCTGTGACGACGTCGAGGAGGGCCTCGATCGTCAGCTGGGCGTCCAGGTCCTCCTGCGGGAGCACCGGACGCAGGGCACGGGTCATCTCGAACATGTAACCGTTCGGGTCGTGGGTGTAGATCGACTCGATCGTCTCGTGCTGCAACTGCAGCTCCACCGGCCACTCGCTTGCGTCGAGCCTTCGCCGGTACTCGAGGAGGTCCTCCTCGGAGTCGACGTGCAGGGCTAGGTGGCGGGACCGGACGAAGTAGTCCGGCACCTCGGGACCGAACCGCGCGTAGACGTCGCCCTTCGCCGCAACAGGACCCTCGGGTGCGGACCCGCCCGCGACGTCCGGTTCCAGACCGAAGTAGTAGAAGAACGCGATCCGGTCGCCGTTGCCGATGTCGAAGAAGAAGTGGATGAAGTCTGGGTGGTTTTCAGGGCCCCAGCCTGCGGCGCAGATCGAGTGCACCACGGGAAAGCCGAGGACGTCTCGGTAGAAGCGGACCGTGCCCGCAGGATCGAAAGTCGGGAAGGCGACGTGGTCCACCCCACGGGCCAGGTGACGCAGCTCGGACATGGTGATCTCCTCTCAGGCGTGAAGCGGGGCGCGGGAGCCGAGCAGGCTCCCCGCTCCGGGCAGGATGGGCGCGAGGCCGAGAGCGCGCAGCACACTGAAGGCACCTGCGGTCGCCGCCGACAGCACCGGAAGGCCGAACTCCCCCTCGGCCGCCGCGATCAGATCGAGCGAGGGCATCTGCACACAGCAGGAGAGCACCAGGGCATCGACGTCGCGCAGGTCGAGCGAACGAGCGGCCCGCATGATCTGGGCACCTGGGATGCACCCGACCTCGGCGTTGTTACCGACGCCGAGGCTGCGCCAGTCGGCGACCTCGACGCCCGCGCCGCCCTCGGCGACCGGCGTGCGCAGGTATGCCACGACCTGTTCGGCGAGCGGAGTGAGGTAGGGCATGACAAGTGCGACCCGTCGGGCCCGAAGCTCCTGGAGAGCCTCGACCAGCGCGCCCGCGCTGCTGCGCACCAGCGCCCGCGAGCCCCCCGTCGACAGTTGTTCGGCGACCAGCGACTCGACCCGGGTGTGCTCGCCGGGGCCACCCGCCATCAGGGCGACGAGGCAGGCGTACAGCAGTACGTCCGGACCGGCGTCACCGAGTTCGAGGACGCAGCGCTCGCGCTGTGCGTTCATGGCCGCCAGCTCGGCAGCGGACACGGCGCGCATGCGCATCCGTGAGGAGTGGAACGAGAAGCGAGCGTGCTCGTGGCGTCCCAGGAGCGCCGGCAGCTCCGTCTCCACCGTGACGTTCGAACTCGGGACGACCAACCCCACGCGGTGAATCCTCACCCGCGACACCTCCGACAGCAGATTGACATCAATGGAAGTTATTCTACATCATTGAAAGTGGCGTCAGAAGGAGGAGTCAAGTGAGCGAACGGCAGGTGGCCGTCATCGGGGGCGGCCCTGGAGGGCTCTACGCGGCCGCGTTGATCGGTCTCACGTGCCCGGACCATGAGGTCACGGTGTACGAGCACAACACCGACGGGCAGACGTTCGGGTTCGGGGTCGGCCTGACGGCCAGCACTCTCAGCAGTCTGGACGCGGCCGACCCGGTGTCGGCGGCGGCGATCCGCCGGACCGGTCACCTGGGCCGCGGCCTGGATATGCGGGTCGGAGCGGGTGTGGTCCTCGATGGCGGGGACAACATCGCCATCGGACGAGCCTCCCTGCTGGAGATCCTCCGTCAGCGCGCCCTCGAGGCCGGCGCGAGGATAGAGAACGCCCATGTCGAGGTGTCCGACCTCGACGCGGACCTCGTGATCGCTGCAGACGGGGTGCGCAGCGCCACCCGCGAGAAGCTGGCGGCCGAGTTCGCCGCCCGGGTCGACCTGGACGATGCGCTCTATCTGTGGGCGGGTGCGGACTTCGCCCTGGACCGGGCGACGTTCCTCCCGGCTCGCACACCGCACGGGGTGTTCGTCGTCCACGCCTACCCTTACGGACCGAACCGGAGCACGTTTTTGGTCGAGACGGACGACGCGACCTGGCGACGGGCCGGGCTCCAGACCACGGACGCGCGTACCCCGGGCGGCTCGTCGGACGAAGCGAGCCTTGACTACCTCTCCGAGGTGTTCGCGCACGTCCTCGGAGGCCGACGCCTGCTGGGCAACCGGACCCGCTGGCAACGATTCGCGACCATCAGCTGCGGGCGCTGGCGGCACAACGGCGTGGTGTTGCTCGGCGACGCAGCGCACACCGCCCACTACTCGATCGGCTCGGGAACCAAGCTCGCGATGGAGGATGCCATCGCGCTGGCCGCGGCGCTGCGTGACGAGACGGACGACGCGACGGCGCTGGCCCGCTACGAGAGCGAGCGCCGGCCCCGGGTCGAGCGGTTCCAACGGATCGCGGAGCACAGCCACACTTGGTGGAAGGTCTTCCCGCGCCGGCTCGACCTCGCCCCGGCCACGATCATGTCATCGTTCATGACCCGGGCCGGGAATATCACCGTCGACGGTTTCGCCACCCTGCACCCGGACGTGGTCGCGGATGCCACCGAGGTGTTGACTGGCAGCAGGCCGAGCAACGCACAGGCCGGTGAGCCGGACGCGCTCGCCGATCTGGTCCTGGAGGACCGCACGGTCACAGAGCTGAGCTCCGACACCGCGATCGTGCCCACGGGGCCGATCGCCGACGTCTGGGGAGCCGACGGCGCGGCGGTGGTCGAGCGAGCACGCGGACTACAGGCCCGCGCGCTGTGGCTCGAGGACCGCGACGCCACGGCGCGCGCGGACGTCCTGAGCCGCTGCGCCCTGGCCGAGCGGCTCCGTCTCGACCTCGGCGCTACCGTTGGTGTCGACGTGCCTCAATCTGCCAGGGCCGACGCGGTCGGCGCCCTGCTCGCCGGTCGTGTTGATCTCGTCCGCTTCCGCTGACCACTCGCCGCTGATCCAAGGAGAGATCATCGTGGTTCACACCGGACTCACGACCCGCGCCCCTGAGCTCGTCGACCAGTACCGCCTGGCCGGTGCGTGGCGGGCCGAAACACTTGCGCAACAGTGGCAGCGCGTCGCGGACGCCCACCCGGATCGGGAGGCCGTCGTCGCCCCGGACGGGCGGCTGAGCTACGCCGATCTATCACTCGCGAGTGACCGAATCGCCGTCGGCCTCCTGGACCAGGGACTCGTCCCCGGCGACCGGGTGATCGTGCAGAGCGCCAACTCTGTCGGCACCGTTTCGGCCTGGTACGGCCTGCTCAAGGCAGGGCTGGTACCGGTGTGCACGCTTCCGGCTCACCGACACCATGAGATCGAGGCGATTGCGCGACGGGCCGGAGCCGCGGCGCACCTGGTCCAGGAACAACCGCGGTTCGACGTGCACACATTCGCCGAGGAGATGGCCGCGGCGGTGCCCACCCTGCGGGTGCGGCTCACGCTCGGGGCCGGCCGAGACACGGCAGGGACCAGGATCGAGGACCTCGCCGGAACCGGGGACCCCCAGGCCGCGCGGGCGCGGGTCGAGTCCATCCAGGCGGCCCGGCACCCGGACGACATCGCCGTCCTCCAGCTCTCCGGCGGCACTACGGGTACCCCTAAGCTGATCCCGCGGCTGCACCACGAATACTGGTACAACGCCGCGCGGTACGCCAAGGTGCTGGGCTGGGACGTCGACGCCCGGGTCGCCCACCTGCTGCCAATCATCCACAACGCCGGAATAGTATGCGGCCTGCACGGCCCGCACAGCGTGGGAGCCACCGCGATCCTCCTGCCCCCCGACCCCAAGGTCGTCCTTCCCGCCGTGGCGGCGGAACACGTGACCGACCTGATCGCGGGTACCCCGATGGCCGCGTTGAGTGTGCCGCTGCTGGAGCGCGGGGAGCATTTGAAGCGGGTCATCCTCTCCGGTTCCAAGCCCCCCGAGGGCATGTTCGAGGCATTCGAGGCTGCCGGGGTGTGGGCTGGACAGCTCTACGGCATGGCCGAGGGCCTGTTCACCGTCACCCCACTCGACTCACCCCGTGCGGCGCGCCGGTACTCCGTGGGAGTCCCGATCAGCGAACTGGACGACGTTGTGATCCTCGCGCCGGGGACCGAGACCGAACTCCCGGACGGCGAGGTCGGCGAGTTGTGTGTCCGCGGCCCGTACACGATCACCGGCTACTTCGATGTCCGACCGGAGCCGGAAGCCGCGGAGACAACGGCGCACAACGCCCGAGCCTTCACCTCCGACGGGTTCTACCGGACCGGCGACCTGGGCATGGTGCGCTTCGAGGAGGGCTATCGCTGCTTCTCCATCGAGGGCAGGCTGAAGGACGTCATCGACCGAGGGGGCGAGAAGATCAGCGTCGACGAGCTCGAGTCCCTGCTGACGGGTCACCCGAAGGTCGCAGAAGTCTCCGTGGTAGCGATGCCGGATCCGCGGCTCGGGGAGCGCGGCTGCGCGTTCATCGTTCCAGTCCCAGGCGCCGCGCCGAACCTGCTCGACCTGCGGGAGTACCTCGCGGGCCGCGGGGTAGCGAAGTTCAAGTGGCCCGAACGGGTGGAGCTGGTCGAGGCGCTCCCCCGCACGCCGGTAGGCAAGATCAACAAGAACGCGATGCGAGCCAGCATCACGGCGCGGCTCGAAGCCGAAACACACGCGGCCACTGGCTGACCAGCCGGGCCGTTGACCACCACGACAACGCCACCGTGGCGACTATCCGGCCGGGGTTTCGATGTTCACGTAGGCGCGTCCCCAGTCGGCTGTAGATCCGGGACCGCACAACGATGGAGCCGTCCGGTTCACGGCGGCAGCCGACCACCGGCGTCGCGAATAGGCTCATGCCCCAGGCGGCACGTCGCGGTCCTGGACGTGCCGCAGTGCCAGCACGTCGACCGCGGCCGCGTCCCGGGCCGCGAGGACGTCGTTGATCGGCCGGTTGCTGAGCACCTCGTCAGCGGCGGCGATCAGCCGGGCACGGACATCCTCGTCGAGACGCGGCGTGCCCGAGTCGGACCACCACCCCTCGATGGTCCGCGCGAACGAGCGCATCGCGCCGCGCATCCCGTCGGGCCCGCCGACCAGCGCCAGCGAGGTGAGAAGACCCCCGGCAAGCCGACCGCGGACCATGCCGACTGGGCCGTGCGGAGGCCGGCACACATGCGGGTCACCTCGGCAGGCGCGGGCGGACGGATCAGGTGATCGACGCGCCCGGTACGGGGGTTGCGGACGGGCAGCGTGCCATCGCCGACGGTGGTGGCGTCGCCGTCATGGCTGAAGCCGGGTCGAAGTCACAGGTCCGCGCCCTCTCACTGTCCGAGGAAGTTCAGGACGAGCTCGTTGAACCGGCGGTGCCGCTCCCACTGCGGCCAGTGCCCCGCGCCCTCGACCAGCTCGAAACGCCCGTTCGGGAGCTTTTCTGCCATACGCAGCCCGACGGCGGCGGGTCCCGAGGGGTCGTCGCTGGTCCAGACCACGAGCGCGGCTTCGGTGATGGCCGCCAGTTCGTCGTCGGTGATCATGTTGCGTGCCCGGACGTCTGCCTCCTGCAGGCACATGATGTTCCGCATCGACTCGGCGAACGGCGGCTGGGCGTAGAGGGTCCGCCGGACGTCGACCAGCTCCTGGGTGACGCTTGCCGGGTCGGCCATCAGCCAGCTCACGCGGGCGCGTATACGCTCGTCACTCGGGTCGTCGGCTGCGCCCTGGGACAGCGTCCGGATCCGTTTGCGGACAGCCGGGTCGGAGAGCGCACCGCCGGGAGTGTTCAGCACGATTCGGCTCACCCGCTCCGGGTGCGCGTATGCGGTCTTCACCGCGATCCAGCCGCCGAGGAGGCCCTGCTTTCATGCCTGCTTGGGCTGGAGATCACCCAACCGAGTCGCTGCACTCGAACCAGTGATCACCGCTCTCGATAGAGCAACGGCTTCTAAGACATCATCTCATTTGGGCTCGCCGGTAGCCTGGTTGTGTGTTGATGGTTGAACGTCTGGCGCCGGACGGGTTGTGGGAGTTGTTTCAGCGGGTGGTTCCGGAGGTGCCGACCCGTCCGCAGGGCGGTGGCCGACGCCGGTACGGAGATCGTGAGGTGCTGGCCGCGATCATCTTCGTGGCGACCACTGGCTGCACGTGGGCGCAGGTCCCGCCCGTGTTCGGCCCGTCCGGTGCCACCGCTCACCGCCGGTTCATGGAATGGTCCCAGGCGCGGGTGTGGGCGAAGCTGCACCGCCTGGTCCTGGATGAGCTCGGGCCGCGTGGCGAGCTGGACTGGTCGCGGTGCGCGATCGACTCGGTGAACATGAGGGCTCTCAAAGGGGGGACCTGACGGGTCCGAATCCCGTAGATCGGGGTAAGAAGGGTTCGAAGATCCACTTGATCACCGAGCGGACCGGATTGCCCATCTCCATCGGGATCTCGGGCGCCAACCTTCACGACAGCCAGGCGCTCGAACCGCTCGTGCGCGGCATCCCGCCCATCCGTTCCCGCCGCGGACCTCGCCGCCGAAGGCCAGCCAAGCTCCACGGCGACAAAGGTTACGACTACGACCACCCGCGCCGATGGCTACGGCAGCGCGGCATCCGGCACCGCATCGCCCGCAAAGGCATCGAGTCCTCCAAGCGGCTGGGACGCCACCGCTGGACCATCGAACGCACGATGTCCTGGCTCGCCGGATGCCGACGACTACACCGTCGTTACGAACGGAAAGCCGTCCACTTCCTGGCATTCACCAGCATCGCCTGCACCCTCATCTGCTACCGCAGACTCACCAAATGAGATGACCTCCAAAGACCGACCAAGGTCCCCGCCGGGGGCTCCAGGTCACCGTCGAACGCGGTGAAGGAAAACCGCCGCTGGTGGCGCAGTGGGGCGGAATCTCACTGAAGCGAAAGATCAGGATTGGAAGTCTCAACGATCAACCGACGCAAGTGTGGAACAGCGGACGCAACGAGATTGTGAAGCGCCTGCTTGCTGACACCTGCGAGATGTGCGGGTCTCATGACGGTATTGAAGTGCACCACATTCGGCACCTGAAGGATGGCCGCGCGCCATCGGAAGACTCTGGTCGTCTGCCGAGTCTGTCACGAAGGAATCCACTACAGCGGACGCCCCTCGCGGCAGAACTCATAAGGAAAAGGCACTGGAGAGCCGGATGCGGTCATAAGCGTGCGCCGTTTCACTCGGCGCTGGATCGCCCCCGCAGGGGGCCGAGGTTCGGAAGGAGGTGACCTTGGGGCCACCCGCCTTACCTGGACGCGAAAGCGCGAGGGGACAACAGCATGGCGGGAAAGCGTGGAGCATCGAGAAGGCGTCGAAGGCGCTGCCGCGCAAGGCCCGCGTGATACGGCGAAGGCCACACTGCTTGAAGCCCAGTCACCAGCGGTGGAAGACGCACACCCTGCGACACGACGCCTGAGGTCGCAGCCGTCGGCATCGGACGGTCCTGACTTTTGCCGTCTCAACCCTTCCGGCCGGCGGGCGGCGGACAGTGAGTTCGCTCAAGGGGACGGACCGGGCCGCCTACGTCACGCTCGATACGTCCAGCGCAAGAGGAATACGGGATGGCCTACGGGGCGCGAGCCCTATGGCTACGGAGGGGTCGTAGTAGTCGTCGGAGTAACGCCCGACCAGGGAGGACGGGAAAGCCGTCTACACGGGCGAAGGACCCCAGGTGTCAACAGATCTTCACGATGGCGAGGTATGCGAAATGCAGAGCGCCGAAGCCCTTCTGGGGATCATCCGTGAACGCGGCAGGCGAGGTCTGCCGCTGGAACGTCTCTACCGATGCTTGTTCAACCGGGAGTTGTACCTGCTCGCCTACGGGCGGATCTACCGCAACGACGGTGCGATGACGCCCGGCGTCACGGCCGAGACCGTGGACGGCATGCGCCTGGAGAAGATCCAGGCGATCATCGATGCGCTCCGCAGTGAGCGTTATCGCTGGTCACCGACGCGCCGCGTCTACATCGAGAAGAAGGGAAGGACGAAGAGTCGGCGCGGTTTGGGTCTGCCGACGTGGTCGGACAAGCTGCTGCAAGAGGTGATGCGCCTGTTGCTTGAGGCGTATTACGAGCCGCAGTTCTCCGATCACTCCCACGGATTTCGGCCCGGCCGGGGCTGTCACACCGCCCTGCAATCGATCTATCCCGGCTGGCGGGGCAGTACATGGTTCGTCGAGGGGGACATCAAAGCCTGTTTCGACAGTCTGGACCATGAGGTCCTGCTGTCGATCCTGGCGGAGAAGATCCACGACAACCGTTTCTTACGGTTGACCGGCGGACTGCTCCGGGCCGGGTATCTGGAACAGTGGCGCTATCACGCGACGTTGAGCGGTTCGCCGCAAGGCGGCGTGATCTCGCCGATCCTGTCCAACATCTACCTGGACCGGCTGGACAAGTACATCGAGACGAACCTGCTGCCCGCTTACAACCGGGGAGCCCGGCGCACGCCGTATCGTCCATACATGCGGCTGTGGCAGCGCGCCTTCCGTCTGGAACAGCAAGGGGAGTTGGAGGCGGGTCGGGCTCTGCGCAGGCAGATGAAGACCATGCCCTCCCGCGATCCTGATGATCCGGGCTACCGTCGGCTGAACTACTGCCGTTACGCGGACGACTGGCTGCTCGGGTTCACCGGACCGAAGCGGGAAGCCGAGGAGATCAAGGCCGACATCGGCCGGTTCCTGCACGACGAGCTCAAGCTGGAGCTGTCCGAGGAGAAGACCCTGATCACGCACGGGCGGACGAGTGCCGCCCGGTTCCTCGGCTACGAGATCGTGGTCTTGGACAACGACACCAAGCACGACCAGCGCGGTCACCGCAGCATCAACGCGCAGATCGGGCTGAAAGTGCCTGCTGACGTTATCCGCGCCAAGTGCCGTCTCTACATGCACCATGGCCGACCGATCCGGCGGACCGAACGCACGGTCAACAGCGACTTCTCCATCGTCGCCCAGTACCAGGCCGAGTTCCGTGGGATCGCCGGTTACTACCAGCTCGCCTTCAACCTCCACCGCTTAGGGCGGCTGAAGTACGTGATGCAGCGCTCCCTGGTCAAGACGCTCGCGCGGAAGTACCGCGTCCGTGTCTCCAGGATCTACCGGCGCTACAGTACCGTGCTGAAGACCGACCAGGGTCCCCGCCGGGGACTCCAGGTCACCGTCGAACGCGGCGAAGGACGACAGCCGTTGGTGGCGCAGTGGGGCGGAGTCTCGCTGAAGCGCAAGATCAGGATCGGCAGCCTCGACGATCACCCGACGCAGGTGTGGAACAGCGCGCGCAACGAAGTGGTCAAGCGCCTGCTCGCCGACACCTGCGAGATGTGCGGGTCCCATGACGGTGTCGAAGTGCACCACATCCGGCACCTCAAAGACCTGAATGTCCGGGGGCGGGCCGCCAAGCCCGCCTGGGCCCAGATGATGGCCGCGCGCCGTCGGAAGACCCTGGTCGTCTGCCGCGTCTGCCACGAGGACATCCACTACGGTGCGAGTCGCTCGCGGCAGAACTCATGAGAAGAAGAAAAGGCACTGGAGAGCCCACTGCTGGGAAATCTAGCACGGTGGGTTCGGTGGGGGGCCGTCGGAAAAGGACCTGGTCACAGGCACCTCGCTGGCGGCCTACCCAACCTCCCGCACCGTTCGGGAAGGGGCCGTCGGAAAAGGACCCGCACCACGGGCACCTCGCCGGCGGCCTACTTCACTGGCCCGGTGCGCCGCCATCGGCGTCATCGGTCAGATCCGCGACCACCTGGCCGGCCGAATCCGCCGCGAGATGGGCAAAGGGCCCCGCGCGGTCGCCACCGTCATCGACTCCCAAAGCGTCCAGGCCGCCGAGACCGTCAGTCGCGACTCCCGCGGCTACGACGCGGGCAAGAAGATCAACGGCCGCAAACGCCACATGGTCGTCGACACACGCGGCCTGCCCCTGCTGGTCATGGTCACCCCAGCCGACCTGCACGACGCGGCCGCGGCCAAGGAAGTCCTCTTCCGACTCCGTCTGATGCACCCTGAGATCACGATTGTGTGGGCCGACTCCGCCTACGCCGGCAAGCTCGTCGACTGGGCGAAACAGCACCTCAATCTGACGATCAAACCGGTCAGCCGCCCCAAGGACGCCTCCGGCTTCGTCGTACTGCCTCGTCGATGGGTCGTCGAACGCAGTCTTGCGTGGATGATGCACGCGCGCCGGCATGCCCGGGACTACGAACGCCTCGTCCAGCACTCCGAGACGCTGATCACCTGGGCTGCCATCACCCTCATGAGCAGGCGCCTGGCCCGGAAAGGCGCCACCCCCAGCTGGCCGAGGAAACCGGCGCCAGCCGACGCTTAACTGCCCGTCCACTCCTCGGGCCTGGGGCCAAGGATCGAGACCAGTTCCAGCCCTTCCCTATCTGTGTATTGGTTTGCGGAGTCAGCCGCATGATGCGGAACTGCGCGCTGTCAGCCGATCACTGTGAATACCGTCTCGGGAGTGATGGGGCTTTGGCCACCCTGGGGTGGTGACCCGGACGTTGTAGGTGTTCTGAGAAAGGTGGGGCGGGACGATAGCGCTGATCTGTGCGGGAGAGAGGACAACGTAGTCGGCTTGGAGTAATTGACCTCCTGCGGTTGGAGTGAACGTCACCCTGGTGGCCCCCAGCAGGCAGGAACCGGAGAGGGTGAAAGTTGAGCCGACCGACGCCGATGAAGGCCGCATACCCGTGACCACCGGGGCGTCGTAATAGGTGTACTGACTCCCTGCGCCAGTGGAGAAGCTGGTGCCACCAGCGGTAGTGACAACGACGTCCACAGTGTCTGTGCAGGTACCGGGTTCAAGGGGCGCATGCTCAGGTGTGACCACAGTGAGCGTGGTGTTTGATGCGATGACCACGTCAGTTGCGACCCCCGCATCGCCGAAGGCCACGGAGGTCGTGGTAACCAGATTTTCGCCGAAGACGGACAGGGACGTCGCGGTGAGAGGCCCTGTGTTGGGGGTTACGGAAGTGACCTTCGGCGGGCCGATGTAATAGAACGGCAGCGAGTTGCTCGTCAGGCTCCCGTCGGTCACAGAGACGTTGTACTGGCCAGCAGGCAGTTCCGGGATCATACAGGTCACGGTCGTGCTGGTGACACTGGTCGGCGTGACTGGCCTGGTGCCGAAATTGACTCTGATCACCCTCGACAGCCCCGTTCCCGTGATGGTCATGGGGACAGCGTGATGGCTCTGGGTAGGGCTGATCGACGTGATGAAGGGCGCCATGACGTCTCCTTTGATTTGATGCGAGTCGCGAGACAGATTGCGCAAGACCGTGGGCCCACCTGTCGTCCATCAGCGGTTACGGCCACGAACAGCGCACGCCAAGTCACACCCAGAAAGGGCAACCCGCTTACTCGGATACCTCCACTTAAGTAACCACCGAACTAATATCTGGCCGCAATAGGCAGAATATTCATTCACCCGTCAGGGCGAGCGCATGGTGACTCGCACCTGCAAGTGCGCGCACTACTGACATTCATCGGGCGGACCGGTGCACTTTTCACGCCCCAGCGCATAGGCACAAAGGAGGGCTCACCTGTCGTGGCCGTCCCGGAGCATCCCAGACACAGGCGATGGGCTCTCAGGGTCTCGAAGTGCCGAGTTCACGATCGCGCCAGCCGTATCCCAGCGAACCAGCCCACGTGAGACGAGGAGAGTTCGAAAACACGCACTAAAGGCTCCGACCACTTCTGGGGTTGACGGCCCCCACCACCGCACGGGCCCTACCCACCCGCCGATCAAGGAGCGAGCCGATGCACGCGTTCATCGTCGAGCCCCCTGACGTCTCCCGTGCGTGGCTGGAAGCCTGCACCCGCCTCGCCGGACTGCCGGAAAACAGGGCCTTCCACACGGTCGTCCGCATCACCAATCCGCTGCAGGAGGATCCGCACCTGCGCGCAGAACTCGACCGGCTGCGCGCCGCTCGCACCAAGCCCCTGCTCTACCCCGTCGACACTGTCGTCAACACCCTCTTTCCCGTCGAGCTCGCCGCGACCTGCGACACTCACCAGGAGCTGACCAGCCGCTACCGGGCGCTGTATCCCCGGCTGTGTGAGGTAAGGCGCAACGCGCGCGGAACCTACTTCGGACGGCTCGTCGCCTACCCGGGCACCTACGACAAGCCGGAACCGGTCGACCAGCTCGCCCGCGTCATCCGGCGGCTGGACAAGCTCCGCTCCTCCGCGAAGTGGAGCGCCGTCTACGAGGCCGGCACCGCCCATGTCACAGACGACGACGCCCCGCAGGAGGAAGAACCGGTACCGACCGGCGTCAGCACCGAGGCCGTGATCAGGGCCGCGGCCCTGGACACCCAGACGCTGGACTTTCCCTGCCTGAGCCACTGCTCCTTCCAGTTCGACAGTGCCACCGACACCGTGCACCTGGCCGCCTACTACCGCAGCCACTACATGTTCGACCGTGCCTACGGCAACTACCTCGCCCTGGGGCACCTGTACGCCTGGGTCGCCCGGCACACCCAGCTCACGCCGGGCACGCTGACCGTCATGGCCGGATGCGCCCGCCTGGACTGCACCAAGTCCGAGCTCAGCGCCCTCCAGCACACACTGACCACACCACTGTTCGGCCTCGGGGCCTGACCAACCACATCGCCTGGGATGAGCCAGACGGCTCCCGGGCGCCCGCGGAGGGCGATGGCGCCGCGCGGGACTATGTGTTCAGGCCCCACTTGGGCGGGAACCAGGCCCGCAGCGGTGCGGCATCCAGGCGGTAGGCCTGCTTGATCCGCGTGCGGCCGCTGATGCCGGCGATCTCCGGGTGGGCCACTCGCGCGTACTTGTCAACCTCGCAGAACAGGTTCCGGCAATCGATCAGCTGCAACGGCCGCCCCTTCAGCTCGGCGAAGGGCAGCTGCAGGCGGTCGAAGTGGTCACGCTGGGAGTCGGCCATGTAGCGGATGAGATCCGCCTCGATACCGTCAGCGGCAGGGCCGAAGCACTTCCGGATTCCATCGCGCGCTCCGGCCCCGGGCACGACGAAGTCCATCTCAGAAAACGCGAGCTGCGGCGCGTAGTTGAGGTCGATGGTGAACTGGTAGGCCAGAAACGGGCCGATGGCCGGATAGCTGAGGAGCACCTCGTAGGCCTGGCGCATCGTCGCCGCTTCCGCAACGCGCTCGGCTGCCCCGGAGGTCATCATCATCTCCAGCAGCCGCAGATGGTTGCGGTGCTTGCGGTCCTCTCCCAACTGCGGCGGGGGCACGATGCAGGCCGCCGAGTACAGGCGCTCCCCCCGCGCGAACGCGGCTGACAGCACCCGGTCGTAGCTGCGGTAGTCGTAAGTCTCCCAGCAGACGTCCCCCAGGCCGCGGGTCAGCAGCCGCCAGGTGGATTCCTTGTTGAAGGTCGGTCCACGGCTGGCTCCGGCCCGCCAGACGGGCCTCGTACACGGCCTGCCGGGCCGAGGCGAAACGCCAATAGGTGTCGAAGACCGGCGTCGGCTGCAGCACCCGGCCCGCCACCTGCACCGCACTCGGCACGGACTCGAGCACGGTGGATGCCTGACGGTCTTGCAGCAGCCTCACCATACGCGCAATATATATTCGTTATGGGTAACTGTCACCGAGGGGGCGCCATGGAATTGCTGTGCCACCAAAAGCACCGCACGACCTCGGTGACCTGGCCCGGGGACGTCGACCGCAGGCTGAACATCCTGGTCCGTGCCTGTGCGGCAGCCGGGGAACGCACCTCCCGCGCCGAACTGCTGGCCGCGCTGGTAGCCACAACCGTCGTCGAGCCCGAGCGACTGGCCGCCCTCCTGCACCGCTACCGCCGCCTGCCGGCCGACGCACTCGCCGACGACGAGGACCGCAACGACCTCCCCGTCGTCCGCCCTCCAGGCCCACGCCGTACCACCTCGCCCTAACCTCGATCTTTCGTGACGGTCCGCCGACGGGAGTCGGTGGACCGTTTTCGTGCCGTGGGCGAAGGCTGTGCTGGCCGAGGGCACGAGTGTCGCCTCGTGGTGGGCGTTCCACTGTTCCGGCTGTTGAGCTGCTGTCGTAGGGACGGGAAAACCTTTGGTCAGCCGGGGTTCGGCAGGAGCGCGAGCCGTTCGAGAGCGGCGGTGATGTGGCTGGTCCAGGGCCAGTGCCGGGCTAGGCGGAGGATCCGGCGGCGGCCGGTGGTGACGAGTTGTCCGGCCATGGTGAACAGGCGCAGCCGCAGGCGGCGGGGTTCCCAGAGCCTGGCCTTGCCGGTCAGCGCGAGCATCGGCATCCAGGCCAGCAGGTCGAAAGCGATCTGCACGATCTCCAGCCAGATCCGGTTCTGGGCTGCATGCTTCAGGGGGAGGTTGCGCAGGCCGGTGGCCCGGGCGGCCCGGATACGGTCCTCGGCCCGGGCCCGCAGCCGGTGACGGAGCTCGAGCTCGAGCTCGAGCTCGACGATCGGTCGGCTTGAGGTGTTGGAGGCGAAACAGGTCAGCCGCATGCCGTCCGCGTCCGTGAGCCGCAACTGGGCCCCCGGGTGCGGCCGTTCCTTCCGGACGATCAGCCGCATGCCCCTCGGCCAGCCGTTCAGGACGTCGCCGGTGAGTTCGGCGACCCAGGCGCCGTCACGAATCTCGCCATCCGCCTCGACGGCCGGCGTCCAGGCCGAGGCCGGAACCTTGAGCACGTGCTCGTGGATCGCCTCGGTGATCACCATGCCGCCCGAGTAGGACAGCCACCGGCCTCGCTGAGCGAGCCAGGCGACGAAGTCGTGGGTGCCGCCCGCGGAGTCGGCGCGTATCAGGGTCCGGCGCCCGCGCCGGTACTTCTTCGGCAGTTGGGCCAACGCCAGGCGGGTGGCGGTGATGTGGTCGGCGGCCGTGTTCGAGCCCGCGTTCCCCGGCCTGAGCAGGGCCGTCACCGCCTCACCGGTGCCGCCCGGGCCGTGGTCGACGAACCTGTGCCGCTCGAAAAGTCATCGCCGCAGGTAGGCAGGGGAGCAGTCAGTCCGCTGGGATGATGTCTTCCGTGATCGTGTCCTTGCTGTACAGCGTGACTCGGAAGCTGCTGATGGTTCCATCGGTGCTCCTCCGTCGTGGGACGACGAAGGAGGCGGAACTGCTGGTGCTGCGGCACGAGAACGCCGTCCTGCGTCGCCAGTTGGCCGGAACGGTCCGCTATGAGCCCGCTGACCGGTTCTGGTTCGCTGCCCTGTCCGGGCTGATACCCCGGCGCCGCTGGCGCGAGGTCTTCCCTGTCACTCCCGGCACCTTGCTTGCCTGGCACCGCAGGTTCATCGCCGCGAAGTGGGACTACACCGCGCACCGGCGCAGCGGACGCCCACCCGCCCCAGCAGCGATCAAGATGCTTGTTCTGCGGTTGGCCCGGGAGAATCCGAGGTGGGGGCACAGGCGGATCCATGGTGAGCTGACCCGACTCGGGCATCGGATGGCCGCGTCGACGGTCTGGCAGATCCTGCATGCGGCGGGCGTCGATCCGACGCCGCGCCGCGCTGGTCCTACCTGGCGCGAGTTCCTGACCACGCAAGCCGAGGGCATCGTCGCGGCAGACTTCTTCCACATCGACACCGCGCTCGGCAGGCGATTGTACGCGCTGGTGTTCCTCGAGCACGGCACCCGGCGGCTGCACATCACCGGGGTCACCGCTCGCCCGACACGGGACTGGGCCGTGCAGCAGGCGCGGAATCTCACCTCCGGCTTGGGCCCACGTATCGATTCCCTGCGCTTCTTGCTGCGCGAGCGCGACGGCAAGTACGGCGAGGCGTTCGACGCCGTCTTCCAGGCCGAGGACATGGAAATCCTGAACAGTGCCCCGCGAGCTCCCCGCATGAACGCGCACTGCGAACGCATCATCGGCAGCATCCGACGCGAAGCCCTCGACCACATCCTCATCATGAACGAGGCCCACGCCCGCCAGGTCCTTGCAACCTATGAGCAGCACTACAACCAGCACCGACCCCATCAAGCCCGCAGCCAGTTACCGCCCGACGCTGACCACCAACCCGCCACGGGGCACGACCTCAACCCCCGCAAAGTCCTACGCAACCGAATCCTCGGTGGCGTCATCAACGAGTACAGATATGCGGCATGACATGCAGCGACGACTTTTCGAGCGGCACAGGATGTGGTCGGGTGTGCGGTGGCGCCCAGGACCCGGATGCGACGACTGCTGTGTTCGATCGCCGCGAGTACGTACATCCGCGCGCCGGACAGGGTGACCGCCTCAAAGAAGTCACACGCCAGGAGGGCGTCGGCTTGGGAACGCAGGAAGCCGGCCCACGTGCTGGAGCTCCGGCCGGGCGCCGGATCGACGCCGGCATCCTTCAGGATCTTCCAGACGGTCGACGCGGCCACCTTCACTCCCAGCACGCGCAGCTCGCCATGCAGGCGCCTGTAGCCCCAGCTTGGATTCTCCCTGGCCAGACGCAGCACCAGAATTCGGATGGAGCGCTCGGTACGAGGTCGACCGGGTCGCTTGGGCGGCGGTAGGGCGGCATGACGGCGCCTGGCGAGGTCGCGGTGCCGGCGCAGCGCCGTACCAGGACGCAGAGCAGCCGCACACGCCGCAGAACCGGCAACGGTAGCCGGTGCAGCAGCGCCGCCAGGAACCCCCGGTCGCCCGGAGTGAACCGTACTCGGGCACCACCGAGTTGGCGTTCGAGCACCGTGATCTGATGTCGGAGAGACAAGATCTCCGCATCCTTGTTCCGGTCGCTCATTCGGCAGCAGACGCAACCACCTCCGGTCCTGAAGCCGGCCAGCCGCAGAATCCTGCGCACTCGCACCCTCGGCGGCGTGATCAACGAGTACAGCTATGTCGCTTGACCAGGAGCGACGATCATTCGAGCCCCACACCTTTCCGGCGCCGCGGGCTGATCCGGCGTGTTCAGAAGGCGGAGGTGGCGACGTCGACCCGCAGGGGCGCGTCGGTCTTCGTAGTGATCTCGTCGAGGGTGACGCCCGGCGCGGTCTCGACGAGGGCCAGACCGTCGGGCGTGATGTCGAGGACGCCGAGGTCGGTGATGATGCGATGGACGCACCGTTCGCCGGTCAGCGGCAGGGTGCACTCGGTGAGGATCTTCGGGGTGCCGTCCTTGGCGGTGTGTTCCATCAGCACGAGGACCCGGCGGGCACCGTGGACCAGGTCCATGGCCCCGCCCATGCCCTTGACCATCTTGCCGGGGATCATCCAGTTGGCCAGGTCACCCGAGGCCGACACCTGCATCGCACCCAACACCGCGGTATCGATGTGACCACCCCGGATCATGCCGAAGGACAGCGCCGAGTCGAAGAACGAGGCGCCGGGCAGCACCGTGACCGTCTCCTTGCCCGCGTTGATCAGATCCGGGTCGACCTCGTCCTCGGTCGGGTAGGGGCCGGTGCCCAGGATGCCATTCTCCGAGTGCAGCACGACGTGCAGGCCGGGCGGCAGATGTCCGGGGATCAGCGTGGGCAGGCCGATGCCCAGGTTGACGTAAGAGCCATCGGTGAATTCAGCGGCCGCGCGGGCGGCCATCTGGTCACGGGTCCAGGGCATCAGAGGCTTACCGTCCTCTTCTCGATCTGCTTGTCGGCTGCCTGAGTGGGCGTCAGTTCCACCACCCGCTGGACGTAGATGCCCGGCAGGTGCACTGCGTCCGGGTTCAACTCGCCGGGTTCCACGAGTTCTTCGACCTCGGCGATGGTGATCCGGCCGGCCATCGCGGCGAGCGGGTTGAAGTTGACCGCCGCTTTGCGGAAGACGAGGTTGCCGTGGCGGTCTCCGCGCCAGGCCCGTACCAGGGCGAAGTCGGTGGTGATGCCGTGCTCCAGGACATGGCGGCGGTCGGCGAAAGTACGGATCTCCTTGGCCGGCGAGGCCACGGCGATGGACCCGTCGGCCTCGTAGCGCCAGGGCAGTCCGCCGTTGGCGACCTGGGTGCCCACCCCTGCGGGGGTGTAGAAGGCGGGGATGCCCGCCCCGCCGGCCCGCAGCCGTTCGGCGAGCGTGCCCTGCGGGACCAGCTCTACCTCCAGTCCGCCGGAGAGGTACTGGCGGGCGAACTCCTTGTTCTCACCGACGTAACTGCCCGTCACGCGCGCGATGCGGCCGGCGGCCAGCAGCACACCCAGGCCCTGCCCGTCCACGCCGCAGTTGTTCGACACCACCTGCAGGCCTGTGGCGCCCTGCTCGTGCAGGGCGTGGATGAGGGTGTCGGGGATGCCGCTGAGGCCGAAGCCGCCGACAGCCAGGGACGCGCCGTCGGGGATGTCGGCGACCGCTTCCGCGGCGCTCGCACAGACCTTGTCCATGAAAGGCCCTTCCGTGGGAGAGAGGGGAGAGTGGGAGCGCGACAGGGGAATCAGGGCATTGACCGGGCCGCCGCGCCCCCGGTCTGCAGGGGGCCCTTGTCAGGCGCCGATCATGTTGAAGCCGCCGTCGGCGTTGAGGTAGACGCCGGTCATGTGGGAGGCGTCGTCGGTGGCCAGGAAGAGGGCGGTGCCGGCGAGTTCGGCCGGGCCGGGGATGCGGCCCATCGGCGTCTTGGCGATCATGTCCTCGCGGCGGCCGGACTTCCAGTCCGCGCGGTCGAGGAGCGTCTGGGTCTCGATGAAGCCGGGCGCGAAGGTGTTGACCCGTACGAAGGGTGCGAACGCCTGGGCGTAGGACTTGGTGATGCCGAGGATGCCGTACTTAGCGGCGGCGTACTGCGGCGCACGGGCACTGCCCCGCACGATCACGGTGGAGCCGATGTTGACGATCGCGCCGTGGCCCTGCTCCAGCATGCGGGAGCCGATCTCGTGGACGCAGAGCATGGTTCCCTTGACGTCCACGGCCAGCACGTGGTCGATGGACTCCTCGGTGAGGTCCCGCCACGACATCTGGTCGCCCGCGACGTCGCCGACGTTGTTGACCAGCACGTCGAGGCCGTGGAAGCGGTCGAAGACCTCGTCGGCCATGCGGATGACGTCGGCGTGCACGGCGATGTCGGCCTGCACGGTGAACGCCTCACCGCCGACGTCCTTGATGCGGGCGACGGTCTTGTCGGCCCCCGCCGCGGAGCTGCGGTAGTGAACGGCGACGCGGGCGCCCTCCTGAGCCGCGCGGACGGCGATCTCGGCGCCGTAGCCGGTGCCGGCGCCGGTGACCAGGACGGTGCGGCCCTCGAAACGGCGGGGGACGGGGGTTTTCTGCGGGGACATGCGGGTCCTTGTCTAACGGTGCAGTGGTTTGGGAGCCGCGAGGCTCAGAGGTCTTCGGGGGCCGTGAAACGCTGGCGGATCTCGCCGATGCCCTCGATCCGGCTGACGAGTTCGTCGTCGGCGGTGAGGTAGCGCGGCGGGTTCATGCGGTTGCCGACACCGGCCGGGGTGCCGGTGAAGATCAGGTCGCCCGGGTACAGGGGCAGTACGGCCGAGAGGCGGGCGATGAGCTCCGGCACCGGGAAGATCATGGACTTGGTGCGGTCGTGCTGGACGGCCTTCCCGTTGAGCAGTCCGGTGATCTCCAGGTCGTCGGGGTCGTCGAACTCGTCAGGAGTGACCAGCGCCGGACCGATGGGCCCGAAGCCGGGGAAGGACTTGCCCAGGCTGAATTGGGCCGGCTTCCCTCGCAGTTGGGAGACGCGTTCGGACAGGTCCTGGCCGACGGTCAGGCCGGCCACCGCGTCCGCGGCGCGGTCCTCGCTCACTCGGTAGGTCTCGCGTCCGATCACCGCGACGAGTTCGACCTCCCAGTCCACCTTGCCCTCGGGGAGGGCGACGGTGGTGTGCGGGCCGGTGATGCACGCCGGGAACTTGGTGAAGACCAGCGGTTCCTCGGGCGGGGTGTAGCCGGCTTCCGCCGCGTGCGGCGGGTAGTTGAGGGCGACCGCGAACACCTGGCGGGGGTGCGGTACCGGTGCGCCGAGCGCGGCGGGATCGACTGTCGGGTCGTAGGCGTCCTCGGGCAGTTCGGTGGCCCAGTCGCGGACCCGCGGCCAGTCCTCCAGCAGCGCCATCGGGTCGGCGGGCAGCAGCCCACGCGAGGCGGTGGCCACGTCGGCGGCCCGGTCGCCGCGGACGACGACGGCCCGTCCGTCGAGTACGCCCAGCCTCACCAGTCCACCTTCTCGGGTACGGGGGTGCCGTGCCCCTCGGTCCAGCCGACGATCGGGGAGCGCAGCACGCCAAGGCGTTCGACCTCGGCCTCGATGACGTCTCCCGGCTTGAGGTACATGTCCGGGTCGCCGCTGAAGCCGGCCACGCCCTGGACGGTGCCGGTGGTGAGCAGGTCGCCGGCGCTGTAGCCCTGCGGGGAGTGGTAGGCGACCAGGTGGGGGATGGAGACCGACATGCGGTTGGTGTTCGACTTCTGCCGAACCACGCCGTTGACGCGCAGCTCCATGTCGAGGTTCTGCGGGTCGGGGATCTCGTCGGCGGTCACGATGTAGGGGCCGAGGGGGCAGAAGGTGTCGATGGCCTTGCAGAAGGAGAAGACCCCCGACTCCATCTCGCGGCGCTGGATGTCGCGGGCGGTGATGTCGTTGAAGACGACGTACCCGGCGATGTGGTCGGGCGCGTCGTCGACGCCGAAGAACTTGCCGGGCTTGCCGATGACGACGGCGATCTCCAGCTCGTAGTCCAGCTCGCTGGTCAGGTGCTCGGGGTAGATGACCGGTTCGTCGGGGCCGACGATCGCGTCGACGTTCTGGAAGAAGACGATCCCCTTGTGCATGGGGTGGGACCAGTCGACGTTCTTCGACTCGTCCTCGTGCTCACGGAAGTTGCCGGAGGTGTGGAAGAACTTCTTCGGCGTGATCGGCGCGCGCAGCCTCACGTCGTCCAGGCGGAGCCGCTCACCGGTCTCGGACACCTGGCCGTCGCGCTCGAAGTACTCCCGGGTGCTGCCCACCTCCAGCGGGAGTACCAGCCGCTCTTCCAGTTCCAGCCTGCCGACCCGTCCGTCGTCGAAGGTGATCAATTTCACGGGATTCCCTGCCTTCTTTCGATGAATGAAAGTGTAGTTCGCTGGGTGAACGTGACGTGAGTATTTATGGGTCTCTACGGGCTGTCAAGGCCCCTCACCTGCGAAAACGCGGAGCTGGAGGGCGAGGGTGCCGTAATAGCCGACGAGGGTCGTCAGTTCGAACAAGGCCCGCTCTCCTACCACGGACACGATGTCCGCGTACTCCTCGTCGCTGAGGGCGCCATGGCTCAGCAGTGCGGAGGTTGCCTGCAGGACGGCCCGCTCGACGGGGTCGGCGAGTTCGGGCACCGCTCCGGTTCCCAGTGCGGCCATCTCCCGCTCGGTGAGGCCCGCCGCGCGGCCCACGGCCTCGTGGGCCGCGCGCTCGAAGGCGCTGTTCCAGTGTGCGGCCACGGCGAGGATCGCCAGCTCGCGAGCCCGGTCGCCCAGCACGGAGCCGTAGCGCACGGCCGCGCCGATGGCCTGGACCGCGAGGCCCACCGGCGGACTGAGCAGCATCGCGTTGAACGGGCCGCGCAGCCGCCCCTCCGGATCGGTCAGCGCGAACGCCTGGGGTCCGGCCGCGCGGGGGCCGCCGGTGATGGCCCGGTAGACCTCCGCCTGTTCCTCGTCCAGTTGGCAGGGCAGCAGCCCGGCCAGTCGCGCTCCCATGTGTCCTCCTCAAGCCTTCCTGTGCAAAGTGGCCCTATGCGTGATATCGACTTCCGTAGAATGAAAGTTGCCCCTCATGCGCATGCCGATAACAGAAAGGGAGCACCGAGTGCCGCCCCGTGATGAACCGATCCTCCCGACCGCCGAGGCCCCCGCGTCGAAGCGCAGCTATCACGTCGAGGCCCTGGCCAAGGGGCTGCGGCTGCTCGCGCTGTTCTCCGAGCAGCGCACCACGATGAAGCTCACCGACATGGCCGCCGAGACCGGCGTACCGCTGCCCACCGCCTTCCGGATGGCGGCCACCCTGGGCACCGAGGGGTTCCTCGAGCAGCTTCCGGACGGTGCCTACCGGCCCGCCCCGAAGGTGCTCACGCTCGGCTTCTCGGCCTTGCGCGGCATGGATCTGGTGGAGCTGGCCGACGGGCCGCTGCGCCGGCTCGCCGCGGCGACCGGGCAGACGGTCAATCTGGGCACGCTCTCCGACGACCGCGTGCTGTATCTGATCCGACTGCGCAACAACGACCTGGTCACCGCCAACATCCAGGTCGGCTCTCGGCTCCCGGCCGCCGGCACCTCCATCGGGAAGGTGCTGCTCGCCGGTCTCGACGAGAAGGAACTGGACCAGCGCCTGACGGAAGCGTCCTTCGCCGGGATCATCGGCCCCAACGCGATCAGGTCGCTCGCCGGCCTGCGGCCGGCCCTGATCGAGATCCGCAAGCAGGGCTGGGCGGTGCAGGACGAGGAACTCGCCTACGGGCTGCGCTCGGTGGCCGCGCCCGTGCGCGACGCGTCCGGCGCGGTGGTCGCCGCCGTCAACGTGGCCGTACCGGCGATGGAGTTCCCGGTCGCCCGCCTGCACGACGAGCTGCGTCCGCCGCTGCTGGACGCCTGCCGGGAGATCACCCGGCTGCTCGGCGGAAGCTGAGATCCGCCGGTTCATACGAGCGTGCGGCCGCCGTCGACGTACAGCACCTGCCCGGTGACGAACGACGCCCGCCGCGAGGCGAGGAACAGCACCGAGCCGACCACGTCCTCGGGCGTGCCCAGACGCCCAGCCGGTACCAGGCCGACCATCTCCTGGCGCATTCCCGGCTTGTCTAGGTACGTCCTGGTAAGCTCTGTCTCCGTGTAGCCGGGGCCGACCGCGTTGACGGTCACGCCGTCGGCCGCCCACTCCCGGGCCATCACCTTCACCAACTGGTCGAGGCCGCCCTTGGTCGCCGCGTACGGCGCGTGATGCTTGTGCGCGAGACGGGAGGAGACCGACGAGAAGAACACCATGCTGCCGCCTCCCCCCTCGCGCATCAGGCGTCCGGCGGCCCGCCCGGCGTAGAACGCGCTCGACAGGTTCAGCGTGAGGATCCGCTCCCAGACCTCGTCCGGGGTGTCCACCACCGGGCGTCGGTCGTTCGTGCCGACCGCGTGCACCAGCACATCCAGCCCGCCCAGTTCACCGGCCACTGCCGTGACGGCCTCGTCACACGCCTCGGAGGTCGTCATGTCGGCCGGGAATACGCGCACACCGGCATCCGCGAGCACCGGCTCATCCCGCAGCGCCTTCAGCTTCGCCGCGTCCACGTCCACCACGGCCAGCCGCGCCCCTGCCTCCGCCAGCCCCCGGGCACAGGCGGCTCCCAGCCCGCCGGCTCCCATGACCAGCGCCCGGCGGCCCTCCAGTCCCAACCACTCCATGGCGACCCCGCTTCCACTGAATGAAAGTAGCTTTCAAACTTCCTTGGGACCATAGCGCCGGGGCCGCCTGAATGTCCACGGCGCCCGGCCTCTTGACGTCATTCCGGCCCCGATGCTTTGGTTCCTTCCGGTTAGAACAAGCCACTTTCGTTGAGTGAAAGTAGGCTCCCGCTAAGGACCGCATCCCCCCTGCAAGCTCGACGAGGAGCTGACGCCATGGCCGCGACAAATACGCAGAACACTCAACAAGCCCTGCAAGCCGACCAGTTGGTCAAGCGGCTGGACCAGGTGCCGGTCTCCCGATTCCACGCCCGCGTCGTCGGCACGCTCGGCGCGGGAACCTTCTTCGACGCGTTCGACATCGTCTCCGTCGCCACCGTCCTCAGCGCCATATCCGCCACCTACGGGCTGAGCTCCAGCCAGGCCGGTCTGCTGGTCAGCGCGGGCTTCCTCGGCCAGGCGGTGGGCGCGATCGGGTTCGGCCTGGTCAGCGAGCGCCTGGGGCGGCGCCGGGTGTTCCTCGCCGCCCTGGCCGTGATGGGGGTCTTCGCCCTGATCTCGGCCCTGGCCTGGAACAGCACCAGCCTGGGCGCCACCCGGCTGATCCAGGGCTTCGGCCTGGGCGCCGAAGTGCCCGTCGCTTCGGCCCTGCTCGGCGAGTTCGTCGCAGCCCGGCAGCGGGGCCGGGTCACCGTGCTCTACAAGCTGGCTTCGCCGCTCGGCAACCTCGCCACCTCGCTGACCGCGGCGGCCCTGCTCGCCTCCACCAGTCCCGAGAACGCCTGGCGCCTGCTGTTCGCCATCGGCGGCGCCCCGCTGCTGATCGCCCTGGTCGCGTGGCGTCTGCTGCCGGAGTCGCCGCGCGTCCTGATCCGGCAAGGACGCTTCGCCGAGGCGGAGCGGATCGTCACCGCCATGGAAGCCTCGGCGGGCTCCGCCCCCGCCGCTCCCCCGGCAGACTCCACGTCAGCGCCCGCGAGCGCGCCCAGCGCCGATCTGGCCTCCACTCGGCACACCGAGCTGCTCTCACCCCAGTACCGAAGGCGGACACTCACGGCCTGGGTGCTGTGGTTCACCGTGTTCTTCACCCTGCTCGGCGCCACCGCCTGGATGCCCAGCCTCTACGTCAAGCGCGTCGGTGTCTCCCCGTCGACCGCCGCACTGCTCAGCGGTGCCCTAACCCTCGCCGCCATCGTGCTGATCATCGCCGTGGGAACCACCGTCGACCGCGTGGGTCGGCGCCGCTGGTTCCTCACGGGATACGTGATCTCCCTCGCCGGCGCCCTGCTCGCCGTCGTACTGGCCGCCACCGGCAACCTCCACACCTGGCCCGCGCTCCTGGCCAGCGGCGGCCTGATGCTCCTCGGCGTGAGCAGCGTCGACCCGCTCGTATACGCCTGGACCGCCGAGATCTATCCCACCCGCATGCGCTCCTGGGGCGCCCTCAGCGCCAGCTCCTGGCGCGGCTTCGCCGCCGTCCTCGCCCCGACGGTCATCGGAGCACTCGTCGACCACGGCATCGCCGCCGTCTTCGGACTCTTCGCGGCCGTCCTGGTCATCGGGCTGGTCGTCACCGCTGTCTTCGGCATCGAGACCAAGCAGGCGTCGCTGGAGGAACTCTCCCAGTAAAACCGCCACCCACATTCCCAGGACCGCCGTCTCCTGCGAGGCGGCGGGTCCGCCTTATCCGTGAGCGGCCGCGGTATCAGGAGCCAGGCGGGTGAGCGCGAGCCGCAGGAACGCCCGCGCCGCAGGTGCGGTCGAGGCGGGATCGGGGTGGGCGAGGGCCGGCGGCAGCAGCGCCTGTGGGTCGTCGAGGCGCAGCCCGCAGTCGGCGTGCTCGGCTGGGACGATGGCCTCCGCCACCGGGAGGGGGACGACGGTCGCCCCGATGCCCTCCAGCGCCAGCGAGGCGAGATCACCCGCGCTGCGCAGCACGCACACGCTCCGCCGGCGCGCCCGCGCCATCTCGACCGGCCGCAGCCCATGCGTCTGCGGCCTGAATCTGCCCTTGCCGGAAATCTCATCCGTCCTGGTGGAGGCCGGTGCATCGGGTTTCCCGAAATCTGGCCGCGGTCGCCCAAGCTGGCGCTCTCGCGCAGCTGCCGTCAGCGCGTCATGATGATCGATCGTGCTGCTGCGACTGGCTTATCTGGGTGCGACGAACGCGTTCGCGATGCTTCGCCTGCTGCCGATGACCGACCGGGACAAGGACGCGGAGATCCTCGCTCTGCGCCACCAGATCACCGTGCTGGAACGCCAACTCGGCAAGGAAAAGATCCGGTTCTCGCCAAGCGATCGGGCGTTCCTGGCGGCGCTGCACCGGCTGCCACTGCACGTCCTGCGACAGTTACGGCTGCTCGTACGCCCCGACACGGTATTGCGTTGGCACCGCAACCTCGTCGCACGCCGCCACGCCACCTCCTGCCGACCCAAACGCCCGGGACGACCACGCACCGTGCGCTCCGTCCGCATCCTGGTGCTGCGCCTGGTGAAGGAGAACCCGAGCTGGGGCTACCGACGCCTGCACGGCGAACTCCTCGTACTGGGGGTGAGGGTGGGCGCGTCCACCGTCTGGGACATCCTGAAGGAGGCCTGCATCGATCCTGCGCCCGAGCGGAACTCCAGTACCTGGGCCAGTTTTCTGCGTTCCCAGGCTGATGCCCTGCTGGCCTGCGACTTCATGGAAACAGTCACCCTGTCGGGGGCACGGATGTACGTGCTCGTGGTGATCGAACACGGCAGTCGCCGGATCCGCGTCCTGGGCGCCACCACGCATCCGATCGCCTCCTGGGTAGCGCAAGCGGCGAAGAACCTCGTCATGGACTGAGATGACCCCTGTGGTGTGGACACTCTGATGGCGGATCTTGATGGTCCGGGAAGATGGTTCATATGGCAGGGCGGATATACACCCCGGAGTTCCGGGCGGACGCGGTGGCGTTGTGGAGGGCTTCGGCGGGTCAGCGGGCGATGAAGGACGTCGCCGCTGACCTGGGCATCACCCGCGAGACACTGAGGGTGTGGGTGCGAGCGGCCGAGGGCGGCGGCCAGGCCTCGGCGGGGTGGTTCGGGGCAGTCGGGATCCGCCGATGCGGAGAACGCCCGGCTGCAGAAGGCGGAGAAGGAGTGGCAGCTGGAGCGGGAGATCCTGCGTCGGGCGGCCCAGTATTTTGCCAAGGAGATGAAGTGACGTCCCGCCGCTGGGACTTCATCTCCGCGCACGCCGGTGAGTTCGGCGTCCAGCGGCTGTGCCGGGTGCTGCGGGTCTCCCGTTCGGGCTACTACCGGTGGCTGGCCGGCGCGGATGCACGGTCCGCCCGGCAGGCTGCGGACGACGCCCTGGTAGCCAAGATCCGCGAAATCCACACTGAGTCCGGTGAGGCCTATGGGGTCCTGCGGGTCCACGCCGATCTGCAAGGGTTCGGACATCACGTGAACCGCAAGCGGGTGGCACGGCTGATGCGCGCACATGGCATCGTCGGCCGCCACCTGCGCAGGAAGAAGAAGACCACGGTCCCCGACACCGTCGCGCCGCCGGCGCCGGACCTGCTGCAACGGGATTTCACCGCCTCCCGGCTCGATGAGCGGTGGTGCGGCGACCTCACGTATATCCAGGTCGGTGGGCGGTGGCTGTTCCTGGCCTGCGTGATCGACATCTGCTCGCGCCGGGTACTCGGCTGGTCGATGGCCCCGCACATGCGGGCCGAGCTGGTCATCGACGCACTGCGGATGGCGGTCTCGGCCCGGGGCAGGGACGTGGCCGGTGTGGTCTTCCACTCGGACCGCGGGTCGCAGTACACCTCGGCGGCGTTCGCGCAGGTCTGCGACGGATACGGGGTCCGGCGGAGCATGGGCCGGGTCGGCTCCAGTTACGACAACGCCCTGGCCGAGAGCCTGTGGCAGAGCCTGATACGAGAGGCCATGTACAAGACGACGTTCCCGACGATGAGTCAGGCCCGACTGGGGATCTTCCGGTGGCTCACGTACTACAACGCGCGACGGCGTCACAGTGCGCTGGCCTACCTGTCCCCAATGGAGTTCGAACAGCAGCACCACACGACGGCTAAACTCTCACTCGCGGCATAAACCCCTGTGCCCACATCCAGGGGGTCACCTCACACCTGTCCGCCACCCACATCTGGGACGCCTCCTCCGTTGCCGCCCTCGACGCGATTGAGACCAAGTACGCCCAGCGCGGCAAGGAAGTCGAGATCATCGGCCTGAACCGGCCCAGCGCCGATCTCCATGACAAGCTCAGCGGCGCACTCGCCAACAACCACTGAGCACCAACCAGCAAAGGCCGCCTCGTGAGCATCATCACTGCGAGGCAGCCTACTGCTGTCTGGGCACCGTGGACGTGAGACTCACGACTCCACGGCCGTGCGACCTGGCTGTTCGTTTCCGCCGTACAGCCGCCCGTTCCGCGTAGGCGGCCTGATGATTCGGACACGACTGTAAGACAGACCTACAAGGCCACGGTGTGAGACACCAGATGCAGGAGCAGGTCACAGCGCTGCCATATGGCACGGACCGCGAGACCCTCCATCCATGGTCGTGCCAGGGCGCCGGTAATGATGTCGGTCCGGGGCCAGTGGCGTGCGAATCTCAGGTGGGAACCGACCTGGCGGAAAGGTCGTGGGAAAACATCTGCGGTGTACTCCTCGAACGCTTCGGTATCCGCCGCACGGTGGTGACCGCAGGAGCCCGCGGCGCGGTGGTACTGACCCATGCCGACTGCCCGGGCAACCCGACGCCCAGGCCCGCGTCGTCTGCATCGCGCCGGTCACCGTCAGCGCCGTCGACGCCACCGGCTGCGGGGACGCCTTCCCCGGGGCGGTACTCGCGGGCCTTGCCGACGGCCGCACCGTCGTCGACACCGCGCACGCGGCAGCAGCGTTCGCCGCCTACGCCGCCACCCGCCGCGGAGCCCAGAACTCCTACCCGACCAGGACCGAACTGCAAGCCTTACTCGACACGCTCGACCATGACGATGCCGCCGCCTCGGCACACTGATCTGGCCGATGCCCCACCCAGGAACAAGGGCTACAGGCCTCCTTCATGTGGCGTACGCGGAGTCGGCGAAAGGTTCCAAAGTCGGCAAGCGGCCATCCATCGCGGCCCGAGGACGCACGAAGGGACCGGCACCTCGCCGGCCCCGTTCCGGCTCGACAGGCGGAAGCGATGAGAGGCTGGATGGGCCCAAGATTAGGAGCTCGCCGCGCCGAACCTCTCGTGCGGGCCACCGATGGGCAGGCCCGCCAGTAGAGCGCGTCGGCTTGCCCTGACATGCTCCCGCATCACCTGCTCGGCAATGTCACCGTCCTTTGCCAGGATCAGCTCCAGAACGAGGTGGTGTTCGCGGTCGGACTGGGTGGCGCGGCCCGGCTGGCTGAGCGAGGTGTTCACCAGCCGGGAGTACGCCAGCTGATTCATCAGCATCCGGTAGTGGGCCTCCAACTTGCTGTTGTCGGCGCCAGCTATGAGCAGGTCATGGAACTCCTGGACCAGCTCTGCGTACCGTTCCCGGTCGTCCCGCTCCACCGCTTCATCGGCCTCGCGCAAGTTTCGCTCGATCAGGTCGATCTCCGGCACACGGCCGCGCTGGGCGAGCAGGCGGGCTGCAGCACCCTCGATCAGTTCCTTCATCTCGAATAGTTCCGTGATCTCACGGCGGGAGGGGATGGTAACGAACGTCCCGACGCGGGGCCGGATCTCGACCAGCCCCTCGGTTTGCAGCTGCTTGAGGGCTTCGCGCACTGGCGTACGGCTCACGCCGAACTCGTCCGCCAGGGCGAGCTCCGACAGCGGAGCTCCGGGTTCGATGTCGCCCTTGATGATGCGCCTGCGCATTTCGGCGATCACCGTGGCCTGCATCGATCCGTTCTTCGGTTCGCTCTTTGCGCGATTCACCGAGTACTCCTCCATCTCCCGTGCCACCCGCTGCATCATCCCAGAGGCGTGAGTGCGCCGCCGTCGAAGAACTTGCCCGCGCTGTAGACCATGGGGTGGCGCTCGGCGACTGCGGCGTGCACGACTCGGCAGATGAAGATCGTGTGCGTACTGGCCTGGAGCCGCTCGCGGATCTGCACTTCCATCTGCGCGCTGCTTCGAGCGATCAGCGGGCTGCCGAACGGGCCGCTTCCCCAGTCGAGGTCCTTGAACTTGTCAGCGGCTTTGCTCGCGAACGTGCCGACGACGTCGAGCTGGTCGATGGAAAGGATGTTGATCGCGAGGTGGTCCGCCCGGAACAGACAGTCATGGGTGGACGAGGTGTGCTGGACGCACACCATCACCGTGGGAGGGTCGAGCGAGATGCTCGAGAACGCGTTGACGGCCAGCCCTCTGGGGGTCTCTCCATCCATCGCGGTGACGACCGTGACACCGGTGACGAACTGCCGGTTGGCCTGCTTCATCACGTCGATGTCGGGGGTCGGGGCAAGTGCGGCCATGGGGGGCCCTACCTTTCTTGTGGGTTCGAAATGATCATTCGTAAGATCACCGGGACCCAGGGGTTCCGGGTATGGCTGTCATGTGGTCGCCCGCAGATGGCTCAAGGAGCTTGGCCGCCCGGAGTCCCGCGACGACTCGACCGCCAATTGGGATCTGCGACTCGATCGCTGTGTAGGGCAACGCCGGCGAGGTCGTCTGCTGGGTGACGTTGACCATGAAGAGCTGGCGGAGGTGGCTGTGCCCCGGATCTGGGCCGGAGTGGACATCGGCAAGGAACATCACCACTGCGTGGTGATCGACGCGGACGGCCGGCGCCTGCTGTCCCGCCGGATCCTGAACGACGAGACGGCCCTGCTGGAACTGCTCAAAGACGTCTTGGACCTCGACGAGGACGTCCTGTGGGCTGTCGATCTCAACCATGGTGGCGCCGCCTTGCTGATCGGGCTGTTGGTCAGCCACAACCAGCCCTTGGCTTACATCACCGGCCTGGCTGTGCACCGCGCCTCTGGGACCTACCGCGGTGAGGGGAAAACTGACGCGAAGGACGCCTTCGTCATCGCGGACCAGGCGCGTATGCGCCGCGATCTTGGACTGTTGCGGCCCGGTGACGAGATCGCCATCGACGTGCGCACACTGACCACGCGACGCACCGACGTGGTCTGCGACCGGACCCGGCAGATCAACCGTCTTCGGGCCCAACTGCTGGAAATATGCCCCGCGTTGGAGTGTGTGCTGGAGCTGACCAACAAGGGCCCGGTCCTCCTGCTGACCGGCTACCAGACTCCGGCGGCGATCCGCCGGGCTGGGGTGAAGCGCATCGAGACATGGCTGCGCAACCGCAAGGTCTACGGAGCCGCTGCGCTGGCCAAGGCGGCCGTGGATGCCGCCGAGGCCCAGCACACCGTACTGCCCGGCGAGAAGCTGGCTGCCGCCATGGTGGTCCGCCTCGCCAAGGGGGTGATCGCCCTCGACCAGGAGATCGCCGAGCTCGACGCCCTGATCGAGGCCCGGTTTCGCGAGCATCCGCACGCCGAGGTGATCCTCAGCATGCCCGGCATGGGCAGGCTGCTCGGCGCCGAGTTCCTGGCCGCTACCGGTGGCGACATGGACGCCTTCGGCAACGCCGACCGCCTGGCCGGATACGCCGGTCTGGCACCCGCCCCGCGTGACTCCGGCCGCGTCAGCGGCAATCTCCGCCGTCCCCGCCGGTTCCATCGCGGGCTGCTGCGAGCGTTCTACCTCTCCGCGCTGTCCAGTCTGAAGTCCTGCCCCGCCTCGAAAGCCTTCTACCAGCGCAAGCGTGCTGAGGGGAAGGGACACAAACAGGCGCTGCTGGCGCTTTCGCGCCGCCGTGTCAATGTCTTGTGGGCCATGATCCGCGACGGAGCGTGCTACCAAGCCACACCACCTGTCACGGCAGCGGCTTGACATCAGCATTTGGGAAGCTCCTTGGCATTTTGATCGTCAGTCCTGTCCCACGGTGATGATGCCCAGTGCCGAGAGGAGCGCCCGGGGGTCCCACGTCACGTTCTCCTCGACGACCTGGTCCCCTTCGAAGCGGGCGAACGTGGCGCCGCTGACTTCGACGCGCCGCTTGGTGGGCGGGACACCGAGGAACGAATTCACATGGGTTCCGCTGCTGTGCCAGCGGATCGCGGCCCTGTCGCCTTCGACCACGATGTCGTCGATGGTGGTGGTCAGGTCCGGGAACGCCGCCCGCGTTGTGACGATCGCCGCCTTGAAGGCGTCCAGGTTATGCGGGTACGGGTCCGTTCCGTGGCGTAGGTAGGCCGGGCTCAGCAACGCGTCGAGGGCGTCGACGTCGCCGTGCCCCCATGCCTGGGCCCATACCTTCTCGATGAGTTCTCGGCGGGCGTCGTTGTGTGCCATCTCTTCTCCTTTCACGGTGGCGGCAATGCGGAGTGCGGTCGGTCCGCCGACAGGAGCCGGAGTGCCAGCACGCTGCCGGAGGCACGAGCTGAACGGCGGAAGCGGAACCACGCTCGTCCTCTTGGCCGCCGCCCTCGGCTGTCTCGTTCGTGGTGGCTTCTCCCCTTGCCCTGATGGCTGCGGGGCACAGTTTCGTACCCGCCCGAAGGTGAATGGATGCGGAACCAACTGAGGCCACGAGGCGGACACCCGGCCCCGCACTGGCATACAAGAAGCAGTAAGACATGCCACAGGTAGAGCGTCAAGGGTTCGCGGGCGTCGGATCGCACCCCAACTTCACCGAACATATAAACCTGCAGTTCAGAGGGCATTTCGCGGTTGCCGACGCGGTCACGTGAAGGGCCAGCGAAAGCCCTTCGACTCAAGCCCTTGACTGACTCGAAAGTGCACACCTATCGTCCTGTGCCATGCAAGAGAGCTTGGAACAAACTGACGAGAGCATCGGTCTCCGCAAGCTCGTGCTCTACCGCGATGTCGTCTTCACCGAAGCGGGCGAGGTACCCGCACGGCCCGTGCAACGCGCCAGCGTCGCTGCGGTCATACGGAATCCATGGGTGGGCTCCGGCCCTTCTACCGACCTGTCCATGGAACAGGCTCGCTTCGCTCCGGTACTCGCGAAGCTGCTGACCGACCGGCTCATGGCATCCATGGGCGGTGTGCACAAGATCGAAGCGTTCGGCAAGGCTGCCATCGTCGGCACGGCGGGCGAAATCGAGCACGCCGGGGCACTCATCCACACCCCGTACTTCGGGAACCTGGTGAGAGAGTTCCTCCAGGGCGAGTCCATCATCTGTTTCGCCGACACGCGGGCCGAGGCCGGAGAGACACTCATCGTCCCCCTCTGGCACAAGACCCATGCCGCGACACGTAGCCACTACCAGACCATCAGCGCCCGCGTACCCGACGCGCCGCGTGCGGACGAGATCGTCGTCATCGCAGCCGCGTCGACGGGGCCCCGGCCGCACCCCCGTATCGGGGACCGCATGACCGACCCCGTCGTCACCACCGAAACCCTGGAGGTTGTCCCCTCATGAGCGTCCGCAAGATCGTGACCATCGTCGAAGAGATCCGCGCCGAGGGTGGCCGAGAGGTCAACCGCCCCGCTCGCATCGCTGTCGTCGCAGCGGTGATCGAGAACCCCTGGGCCGGTCAGGGCTTCGTCGAGGACCTCGGCCCCGGCATCGACGCGACCGCCTCCGACCTCGGCGCCCTGCTGGCCCCGGCGGTCCTCGACGCCCTCGGCGAGCCCGCGGAGGCGTACGGGAAGGCCGCCATCGTCGGCTTGGACGGCGAGATCGAGCACGGCTCGGGGCTGATCCACACCCTCAAGTTCGGCGATCACTTCCGCAAGGCGGCCAATGCGACCACCCTGCTGCCCGCGGTCGAGAAGCGCGGCCCCGCCGGCGTGGTCTTCGACATCCCGCTGAAGCACATCACCGACGCAACGATCCGCTCGCACCACCAGAGCTTCGAGGTCCGCATCAGCGACGCCCCGCACCCGAACGAGATCGTCATCGCACTCGCCGCCGCCGCTCAGGGACGCCCCCAGCAGCGCCTGGCGCCGCTCACGACCGAACAGTAGGTGCTCATGAGCAAGCCGACCGTGGTCCTGCTGCACGGCGTCGGACTCGACCACACCATGTGGGAGCCCACCGCCGCACTCCTGGCCGACCGCTTCACCGTGATCACCCCCGACCTGCCGGGCCACGGCACCCGCCCGCCGGTGAACGATCGTGTGATCCTCGCCGACCTGGCCGACGGGGTAGCCGGCGAGATCCCGGCCGGCTCACACCTGGTCGGATTCTCCCTCGGGGCGCTGGTCGCCCAGCACCTGGCACTACACCGCCCCGAGCTGGTGGCCACCCTGACCTCGGTCAGCTCGGTGTGCCGGCGCACGGCCGAGGAGCGGACCTCGGTCCTCGGCCGACTGCGCACCGCGGAAGCCGACTTCACTGCCAGCGCGGCCGCAAGCCTGAAGCGGTGGTACGACGGCACGGACGTCGACGCCGAGTGGGTGGCCCGCACCGAGGCCACGCTGCTCGCAGGCGACGTCGACTCCTTCCTCGGCTGCTATCGCGTGTTCGCCTCGGCGGACGCGGAACTCGGGCCGTACCTGGGCCGCATCTCCGTACCCGCACTTGCTGTGACAGGTGAGAACGATCCGGGCTCCACCCCCGAGATGACCCGGCGGCTCGCCGCGGCGCTTCCGGACTGCCGTGCGGTGGTCGTCCCCGAGGCGCGTCACATGCTGCCCGTCGAGCGTCCCCAGGCGCTCGTCGACTCCCTCACCACCTTCCTCGGAGAGTGTCCTCATGTCTGAGCTCACCACGTTGCGGCACTTCATCGGCGGGGAGTCCGTGGAGCCCGCGTCCGGCGAGTACTTCGAGAGCACCAACCCGGCTACCCGCGAGGTCCTCTACCGGGCCGCGCGCGGCGACGCGAGCGACATCGACCGGGCCGTCGCCGCCGCGAGGAGCGCCTTCGAGGACCCGCGCTGGCGCGACCTCAGCCAGACACGCCGGGGCCACCTGCTGCGCCGCCTCGGTGAGCTGATCGCCGAGAACGCCGAAGAGCTGGCCCGGATGGAGACCCTGGACAACGGCAAGCTGCTGCGCGAGATGCAGGGGCAGCTGGCCACCCTGCCGGAGTACTACCACTACTACGCGGGGCTCGCCGACAAGATCCACGGCGACTTCATCCCGACCTCCGACCGCCGGGTGCTGAACTACACGGCCCGGGAGCCGCTGGGCGTCGTCGGAGCGATCACGCCCTGGAACTCCCCGCTGACGCTGACCAGCAGCAAGCTGGCCCCGGCGCTCTGCGCCGGCAACACCGTCGTGATCAAGCCCTCCGAGTACACGTCGGCCACCGTCCTCAAGCTCGCCGAGCTGGCACTCGCCGCCGGGTTCCCGCCGGGCGCGGTGAACGTCGTCACCGGATTCGGGGCCGAGGCCGGGCAGGCCCTGGTCGACCACCGCGACCTGGCGAAGATCTCCTTCACCGGCAGCACCGCCACCGGGGCCCGCATCGCCGCGGCGACCGCGAGCCGGTTCATCGGCTCCACGCTCGAACTCGGCGGCAAGTCACCCAACATCGTGTTCGAGGACGCGAACATACCGAACGCCGCGATGGGTGTCGTCGCCGGCATCTTCGCCGCCGCCGGACAGACCTGCATCGCCGGCAGCCGCGTCTTCGCCCACCGGTCGGTCTACGACGAGCTGCTCGAGCGCGTCGCCGAACGCGCCAAGACCATCCGTATCGGCGACCCCCTGGACGAGCAGACCGAACTCGGCCCGCTGGCCTTCGCGGACCAGCGCGCCAAGGTGGCCGGATACGTCGACCTCGGACGCAGCGAGGGCGCCCGGGTGCTGACCGGTGGACACACCACCGACGGCGGGCTCGGCGGCTACTTCTACGAGCCCACCATCCTCGTGGACGTCGACAACAGCATGCGGGTCGTGCGTGAGGAGATCTTCGGCCCTGTCCTGGCCGTCATGCCGTTCGACACCGAGGACGAGGTCGTCCGCCTGGCCAACGACACGGACTACGGACTCGCCGCCGGCGTCTGGACCACGAACCTTGCCCGGGCACACCGGCTGGCGGCGCGCCTCGACGCGGGGACCGTCTGGGTCAACACCTACCGGGCCATGTCCCCTATGTCCCCGCGGCAGGGCTTCAAGACCAGCGGCATCGGCGTCGAGCACGGCACCGAGACCATCAAGGAGTACACGCGCCTCAAGAGCGTCTGGATCAACACGAGCGAGGAGCCCGTGGCCGATCCGTTCACCATGCGGAGCTGACATGCCACAGGTCGCCATCACCCTCGCCGAAGGCCGCACCCCGACCCAGATCCGGGACCTGCTGCACGAAGTCCACGCCGCGGTCCTGCGCACCACGAACACCCGCCCCGAACACATCCGTGTCGTCGTCCACGAGGTGCCCCGCTCCCACTGGGCCACCGGCGACGTCACCCTCACAGAGATGGACACCGCCGGCACGGGACCGTCCGGCGCGACCACCGACGGCAGCGGCCGGGACACGAGCCGACACCCGACCGGCCCGCAAGCCAAGGAGCTTCCCAATGCTGATGTCAAGCCGCTGCCGTGACAGGTGGTGTGGCTTGGTAGCACGCTCCGTCGCGGATCATGGCCCACAAGACATTGACACGGCGGCGCGAAAGCGCCAGCAGCGCCTGTTTGTGTCCCTTCCCCTCAGCACGCTTGCGCTGGTAGAAGGCTTTCGAGGCGGGGCAGGACTTCAGACTGGACAGCGCGGAGAGGTAGAACGCTCGCAGCAGCCCGCGATGGAACCGGCGGGGACGGCGGAGATTGCCGCTGACGCGGCCGGAGTCACGCGGGGCGGGTGCCAGACCGGCGTATCCGGCCAGGCGGTCGGCGTTGCCGAAGGCGTCCATGTCGCCACCGGTAGCGGCCAGGAACTCGGCGCCGAGCAGCCTGCCCATGCCGGGCATGCTGAGGATCACCTCGGCGTGCGGATGCTCGCGAAACCGGGCCTCGATCAGGGCGTCGAGCTCGGCGATCTCCTGGTCGAGGGCGATCACCCCCTTGGCGAGGCGGACCACCATGGCGGCAGCCAGCTTCTCGCCGGGCAGTACGGTGTGCTGGGCCTCGGCGGCATCCACGGCCGCCTTGGCCAGCGCAGCGGCTCCGTAGACCTTGCGGTTGCGCAGCCATGTCTCGATGCGCTTCACCCCAGCCCGGCGGATCGCCGCCGGAGTCTGGTAGCCGGTCAGCAGGAGGACCGGGCCCTTGTTGGTCAGCTCCAGCACACACTCCAACGCGGGGCATATTTCCAGCAGTTGGGCCCGAAGACGGTTGATCTGCCGGGTCCGGTCGCAGACCACGTCGGTGCGTCGCGTGGTCAGTGTGCGCACGTCGATGGCGATCTCGTCACCGGGCCGCAACAGTCCAAGATCGCGGCGCATACGCGCCTGGTCCGCGATGACGAAGGCGTCCTTCGCGTCAGTTTTCCCCTCACCGCGGTAGGTCCCAGAGGCGCGGTGCACAGCCAGGCCGGTGATGTAAGCCAAGGGCTGGTTGTGGCTGACCAACAGCCCGATCAGCAAGGCGGCGCCACCATGGTTGAGATCGACAGCCCACAGGACGTCCTCGTCGAGGTCCAAGACGTCTTTGAGCAGTTCCAGCAGGGCCGTCTCGTCGTTCAGGATCCGGCGGGACAGCAGGCGCCGGCCGTCCGCGTCGATCACCACGCAGTGGTGATGTTCCTTGCCGATGTCCACTCCGGCCCAGATCCGGGGCACAGCCACCTCCGCCAGCTCTTCATGGTCAACGTCACCCAGCAGACGACCTCGCCGGCGTTGCCCTACACAGCGATCGAGTCGCAGATCCCAATTGGCGGTCGAGTCGTCGCGGGACTCCGGGCGGCCAAGCTCCTTGAGCCATCTGCGGGCGACCACATGACAGCCATACCCGGAACCCCTGGGTCCCGGTGATCTTACGAATGATCATTTCGAACCCACAAGAAAGGTAGGGCAGTCATGAGGTTTTCGTTGTTCGTGCACATGGAGCGTTGGGACGAGGAGGTCAGCCACCGCCAGCTCTTCGAGAATCTCACCGAACTCGCCCTGATGGCCGAGGCCGGCGGGTTCGGCACCGTGTGGATCGGCGAGCACCACGCGATGGAATACACCATCTCCCCCAGCCCCATGCCGCTGCTCGCCCACCTGGCCGCGCAGACCTCGTCCATCCGCCTCGGCGCCGGGACCATCATCGCCCCGTTCTGGAACCCGATCCGGGCCGCCGGTGAGTGCGCACTGCTCGACGTCATCAGCAACGGCCGGATGGAAGTCGGCCTCGCCCGGGGCGCCTACCAGTTCGAGTTCGACCGGCTGGCCAGCGGCCTGTCGGCCCGCGACGGCGGGAAGCACCTGCGCGAGCTGGTCCCGGCTGTCCGGGCACTCTGGCAGGGTGACTACGCCCACGACGGCGAGATCTGGCAGTTCCCGACCTCGACCAGCGTCCCCAAGCCGGTGCAGCAGCCCAACCCGCCCATGTGGATCGCCGCCCGCGACCCCGATTCCCACGACTTCGCCGTCGCCCAAGGCTGCAACGTCATGGTCACCCCGCTGATGAAGGGGGACGAGGAAGTCGTCGACCTCAAGCGGAAGTTCGACACCGCGGTCACCAACCACCCTGAGGTGTCGCGTCCGGAGCTGATGGTGCTGCGGCACACCCACGTCCACTCCCCGGACGAGCCCGAGGGATGGCGGCCGGCTGCGGAGGCGATCGGCCGGTTCTACCGGACCTTCGACGCCTGGTTCGACAACAAGACGACCCCGCAGAATGGGTTCCTCGCCCCCAGCCCGGAGTCGAAGTTCGAAGGCCGCCCCGAGTTCGAACCGGAGTCGCTGCACAGGACGGCGATGCTCGGCACCCCTGCCGAAATCATCGAACGACTGCGCACCTACGAAGAGCTCGGCGTGGACGAGTACAGCTTCTGGATCGACACCAGCCTGCCGCACGAGGAGAAGCGCAAGTCGCTGGAGCTGTTCATCAAGGAAGTCATGCCCGCGTTCCAGTAACACCAGACTGCCCGGCGCCTCCGTGGCCCAGGAAGGTCGCCGCACTCCGGGGCGACCACTCTCCGTTCGCCAGCTGTCGAACCGCAGCTTGTCGGCCTTCCTCGGGTCGCAGCCCGACCGGGGCGCCGTCACCCGCAACCCCGCCCGGCTGGTCTACAGCCGAATTCGTCCGACATCTAGCGACGACCCGCCGTCGTGAGCCCCCTCGGCAGTCGCACTCTCACCCACTGAAGCAGCCTCCTTCCTCCGTCTCCAGGAGCACGCCATGACCCACGATGCCTCGGCACCGGTGTACGGCAGCGCGGTAACAAAGGTCGAACCCTTCGGGGTCGACCACATTCCCGAAACCGAGCGGCACGGAAAGCCCAGTTCGCAGTTCTTCGTCTGGTTCGCCGCCGGACTGAACTTCCCCATCATCCTGCTCGGATTCAGTGCCGCCTGGTTCGGACTGAGCTTCCCGGCCGCTGTCACCGCCATCGTCATCGGGGCGGCACTGGGCTCCCTGCTCATGGCCGTGATGTCCCGGATGGGCGTGCGGCTCGGTGTACCACAGCAGATTCAGGCCCGCGGACCGCTGGGCTTCTTCGGCAACTTCATTCCCGTCGCCTACATCAACGTCTTCGCCGGCATCGGCTGGGCGGCAGTCACCGTCATCCTCGGCGGCAAGGCGTTCGCCGGGCTGACCCATATGCCGTTCTGGCTGTGCGCCGGCCTGCTGACACTGATCGAGATGGTCGTCGCCGTCTTCGGCTACAACATGATCAACTTCCTGCAGAAGGCGCTGACTTACGTCCTGACGCCCCTGTTCGCGCTGATCACCGTGGTAGCCGTCATACGCGGCGGAAGCATCTTCCACGCCAACCCCGACGCACAGGGGTACATCGGCTCCACCGGCGGCTTGGTCACCTTCGGCGGCTGGTTCCTGTCCTTCCTGGTGGCCTGGGCTCCCTTCGCATCAGACTACTCCCGCTACCTGCCGGACACCCCCGCGGTCATCACACGCACCGCCTGGTACACCGGCCTCGGCAACTTCGTCACCATCTGCTGGCTCGGCATCCTGGGCGTGGTCGTCGGAGGCAGCGCAACCAGCTCCGACTCGATCACCGCCCTGCACCAACTCGCCGGCCCATTCGCCCTTCCCGCCTTGCTCGCGGTCGGACTGTCAGCACTGGCGCAGAACTTCCTCAACGTCTACGGCGGCGCCATCTCCATCCAAACCCTGAAGGTGCCCGTCACCCGCAGCCAGGCAGTCATCGGCATCTGCGTGCTGGCGTACGCCCTCAGCCTGTGGGGCGAGTCCGGGACCGAGGCCAAGTTCAAGGTCTTCCTCAACCTCACCGCGTACTTCATCGCCCCCTTCGTCGCGGTGCTGTTGCTCGACTACTACCTGGGCGGCCGCTCCGACGCGAGCCGCATCCCCGAACTCTACGACCGCTCCCGCGTGCTGGACTGGGGCTTCGTAGCGTGGGCGGGCGGGGTCGCCGCATCCGTACCGTTCTGGCAGTCCGACTTCTACACCGGACCGTTCTCGGTGGCCCATCCGGGCGCCGGCGACCTCAGCATGTTCGTCGCAACCGGAGCAGGCGCGGCCTTGTACCTGCTGACCTACCGGCTCAAACCGCTGTGGGTGAAGGGCGCTGGCGAGACACGCCGCACCTCAGGCGAACAGGACCGTTCCAGGACGATGGCTTCGCGCAATCACTGACGAAACGCCAACTGGGGGGCGGCGGCCGTACATTCGGGGCGCCGCCCGCCGCTGATGGACCCGTTGGTCAAGGAAGGCGTCTACTCCACGAACCTGATCGAGTCGAGGATGGCGTGGCTACCCCCGATCTGGGCGACGGCATGATGTTGGCCGACTGTGGATCCCTGGGCCGGTTCTGCGCAGGGTCCGGCAGAAAGCGAGCGGAGAAGTCCGCGATGACAAGTCTGCCCAGACGGGCCCCGCCGCCGGGCCTTCGATCGCCGCATACGGCGTGGCGCCACCTGGCGGTTTCAGTCATCCCCCACACCTCTTGTCCTTCCTTCGCTCGAGAGCAAAGAACATGCCGCACTCGCTTCCCCCATGGGCTCTGCAACGAGTCGCAGCCGCACTGGATACCCAACGCAAAGGAGGCTCGACTTCGGCGAACGCCGCCGAACTCGCCCGCTCCACAGGGCTGAGCAGGGGGCTGGCCAGACAATGCCTCCGCCACGTGCAGCAGACTCACCTTCGACCTCGCAACCATTGACACGCAGAAGCGATATTCATCGCGCCGTACCATACAAAGGCTCAGATCCGAGAAGGGCGCACATGAGCACGGACACCCTCACTCAGCCGTGGCTGGTCGTCATCGACATGCAAACAGCGTTCGCCGACCCTGACAGCGTCTGGGGCATTCCCGACTACGGCACGATCGAGCCGGTCGTCTCGGAGCTGTGCGAGCGGTTCGCCGGGCGCACGGTCATCACCCGTTTCGTTCCAGACCCTGAGGAGCCAGGGCAGTGGGCGGCGTACTACGACCGGTGGCACTCCATGCGCTGCTCCGCGAACTCGCCCCTGTGGAACGTCACCATCCCTGTGCTCCCGGGCACACCGATGGTAACCCTTCCGACGTTCAGCAAGTGGGGTGACCAACTCGACCGCATAACCGCGGGCGCCCCGCTGACGATATGTGGGGTCGCCACAGACTGTTGCGTACTCTCCACCGCTCTCGGCGCTGTGGATGCGGGACGCGCGGTGACAGTTGTCTCGGATGCATGCGCTGGTGTCAGCGAGGAGCATCACAGAGCTACTCTCGCCTTGCTGGAGCTGCTCTCCCCGATGATCGAGATCCGCAGCGCTGCTGAACTCATTGGTAACACGGTTCGTTCCGGCCAAATCAGCCGTCCCGGTGAGCAAATGTAACCCCTCGCGCAAGGGGACAACCTCAGCCTGGATCCTTGAAGTGGGGTCCTTCCCCAAGGCCGGGAGGTTAGCGACACCCGCTGATTGCAAGGTGGTTGGGACTGTAAAACGTTCGCCCCTGTCACACATTCGCTGGTGACGGAGCGTCGTGAGGGTCGTTGATATTGGCGTGAACGATGTCAACGAGCTTGTGCAGGCGGATTTTTCGGGACTGTCCCCGCTGGTCATAGAGGAGGTGGCCGACTAGGGCGAGCGGATTGTGGTGCAGGCTCGGACGCCAAAGGAGGCCGCGGTCTGCCCGGTGTGCGGGGCGCCGTCGAAGCGGTCTATGGTCATCAGCTGCGGACGGTGGCCGACGTGCCGATCGATGACCGTCGGGTGGTGGTCCGTGTGCGGGTGCGGCGTCTGGTGTGTCCCACGCTCGGCTGCCGCCACACCTTCCGCGAACAGGTTCCCGGAGTCCTGGAGCGTTACCAGCGCCGAACCGCCCGCCTGACCAGGCAAGTTGGAGCTGTGGTCAAGGAGTTAGCCTCGATCTTTCGTGATTGGCCGTCAGCTCCCGCTGGCGGCCTGTGGGTGCCGGGAATTATGTCACCCAGGCTGACCTGCTGGTTCGGATCTGCCCAGATCTCGGGAGCGGCGAGCCGTTTTGAGGCAGCGTGCTGGTCGTGGTGATACGGCTGATCTACCTGCTCGCCTGCCAGACCTTCCGATGGCTTGCCTTGCTTGCCCGTTCGGATGCCTCGAAGGACGCAGAGATCTTGAAGCTCCGGCATCAGCTCGCCACAGCACGCCGTGCCCAGCCAGGGCCCCGCTTCTCATGGAGCGACAGAGCCGTCATGGCGGCACTGTTCCGGATCGTCAGCAAGCAGCGGCGTACCCAGGTGGCCTTGCTGGTCTCTCCGCGGTCAGTCCTTCGCTGGCACGCGCGGCTCATCGCATGGAAGTGGACCTACCCCTCCCGTCGTCCGGGCCGACCACCCAAACCAGAGGCCCTGCGGCAACTGGTCGTGCGTTTGGCACGGGAGAGCCCTGGATGGGGATACCGCCGCGTCCACGGACAGCTCCTCGGCCTGGGTCGCAAGGTCGCCGCCTCCACCGTCTGGTCCATTCTGAAGCAAGCAGGGATCGACCCATCGCCGCAGCGCGTGGACCGCTCCTGGGCTGCTTTCCTCAAAGCCCAGTCCTCCGCGATCGTAGCCACCGACCTGTTCCACAATCGACACGGTCTTCCTGCGGCGTTGGTTCGTGCTGTTCTTCATCAACCACGGCACCCGCCGTGTGCACATCGCCGGCATCACCCGACACCCGACCGGCCCCTGGATCACCCAGCAAGCACGGAACTACCTCATGGACCTCGGCGACCATGCCGAGTCGATCAAGTTCCTCATCCGGGATCGCGGCGCCTACTTCACCGACAGCTTCGACGCCGTCTTCGAGGCGATCGGCACGCACGTCCTTCCAACACTGCCCCGAGTACCGCGGATGAACGCCATCGCGGAACGCTGGATCGGATCATGCCGACGCGAGGCGACCGACCGCATCCTGATCACGGGAGAGCGCCACCTACGCCTCGTCGTCGATGAGTACGCGAAGCACTACAACCAACACCGGCCACACCGATCCCTCGGACAACGGGCGCCGGACCGACTCACCGAACCCGGACCACCTACCGCCACCGACAACACTCGCATCCATCGACACGGTCGACTCGGCGGCCTCATCCACGAATACACGCAGGTCGCATAGGGTGACACCGTTTTCGACACCCACAAGCTCGCGGCTCGGTACGGCCGGGCTTGTGCGGCCCGTGCCGGGGTCGCCAGTGTCCACGACGTCAAGAGCGCGGCGGAACGAGGCAAGACTACCGGAGGAGTAAGTTTTGCGGCTAATCAAAGTGTCGCGCTGTCGGCCGGTACCGGCCGACAGCGCGACGTGGAGGTCAGATCGCCTTCCGGCGGGACGATACGGGGCGTGCACGGCCCGCGGTGGCGCCGACCGCGACTTCGGGCTCCGGCTCCCCGAGCGCGCTCGAAAGGGGGAGGCTTCCTTGGCGCAACGGCACCAGTTCGGCCCGCAGCATCATGGTCGCCGCTCCGATGGCGGGAGCGGTGGCGGCCGAGTCCGACAGGCGCACGACCACCGGATGCGCGGCGCGTGCGAAGAAGGTCCGGTCCAACTCCTCCTGCACGACGGGCAGATAGACGGAACCGGCGACAGCCAGGCTGGGGCCCGTGAGTACGACCGTCTCCAGGTCCATGACGTTGGCGAGTGCTCGCGTGGCCAGGGCGAGCCAGCGTGCCGAGCGCTCCAGGAGTTCCCGGGCGCCACTGTCCCCGAGCCGGGCCGCCCGCGACACCGCCGCGAAGTCGGCGGCTACCGAGGGGCGTTGGCCGCCCGGGCCCTGGGCGAGGCCGGCCGCCCGGGAGATGCGTGCGTCGGCGCGGGCCTGTGTCACCACGGCGGCCGGGCCCGCGAGCGCTTCGGTGCACCCGCGCGCGCCGCACCAGCAGTCGGGGCCGTCGACGTCGAGAGACATATGGCCGATCTCGCCGGCGTTACCACTGCGGCCGCGGTAGACGACGCCGTCGATCATGAGGCCGGCGCCGATGCCGGTTCCCATGTAGACGGCGGCGAAGCTCGGGGTGCCGCGCACCACACCGGACCAGTGCTCGCCCAGGGCCGCCGCGGTGGCGTCGTTCTCAAGGACGACCGGAAGGCCGGTGGCTTCCGCCAGTGCCTGGTCGAGAGGGAACTCCTCCCAGTGCCGCATCGTCGGAGGTGTCAGGCGCATGCCACTGGCCGGCGTGAGCGGGCCGGGTGACACCAGGCCGAGGCCCAGGACCAGGTCCCGGCTGATGCCGACCCCCTGGATGAGTTTGTCCAGCTCGTCGGCCATGCGGGCCACTACCACGGGAGGATTGTCGGTGCCTGCCCCGGCCCTGGACATCCGGGCCACCACCGAGCCGCCGAGGTCGGTGAGCGCGTAAGTGATGCCTGAGTGGTCGAGGTGGACGCCGACCGCGTAACGGGAGCTCTCGTTGAGCGCCAGCAGGGTTCGCGGCTTACCTCCAGTGGACTCGGAGCGGCCCACCTCGGTGACCAGTCCGTCGTCGATCAGGCGCCGCACCACGGTCGAGATCGTGGCGCCGGTGAAACCGGTCGCCTTGATCAACCGGACGCGGCTGATTGTTCCGGCAGCCCTGATGACGTCCAGCACCGCGGCCCTGCTGGTCGCATGGGGCATGTCCCTCGCCGACCCTCCCATCGACATCCTCCCGGCGCCAACAGGCGCTGCGTTCGGCCGGAGACTCCGGCATCGATCAGTTTATTTGCTGGACGAACATAGCAGCGGAGAGGCCTGATGAGCAGTGCTGTCGCACAGTCGAGGGTGTAGATACCGCGGCAATGGCCGCCGTGGGGCCTGCCTCCGTGTCCGGTGCGGCGGACCAATGAAACAGCCCCGACTTCCCGCCGATGTGTTGACTTTCTTTCTTCGCCAGCTTAACAATCTCGCCACACAGGCATGGTTCCCCGGCGCCCCGCGAGGCGGCCCCGGGGCCCCGGCCTCCGGCAAGGACCGCCTCGAGAGAGTGGCCCATATGTTCAGGTTTCGTAGTGAATCGCGTCGTGTCAGCATCGCGGGGGCCATGGCCCTCGGCCTCGTCCTCACGGGGTGCGGCGGCGGAGGTGGTGGCACCGGCGGTGGGGGTGGCTCCGACACACTGGTCGCCTATACCGGCCAGAACGGCGACTATCAGATCAACTTCAACCCGTACTCGCCGACCGTGATCGACGGCCCCGGCGCGATCTTCGAGCCGTTGTTCTTCTACAACATCGCCCGCAAGGACAAGCCCCGGCCGCGCCTGGGCACCGCCTACTCCTGGAACAAGGAAGGCACCGAGCTGTCGGTCACCCTCCGGCCAGACGCCAAGTGGAGCGACGGGCGGAAATTCACAGCGGACGATGTCGTCTTCACCCTCGACATGATCCGCAAGAACCCCGGCATGAACGGTGCGGGGTACTCCGGCACTGCCAAGGCCGTCGACGCCACCCACGTAAAGATCACCTTCGGCAAGCCGTCCTTCAGTGACGGCCCGCAGATCCTCGGAAAGTCCTGGATCGTGCCGAAGCATATCTGGTCGAAGGTCGGCAAGCCGGCCGAGGACGTGGTGAAGAAGCCAGTGGGCACCGGCCCCTTCAAGCTGGCCGAGTTCAAACCGCAGGCGTTCACCCTTGAGGCGAACCAGGACTACTACGGGGGCGCCCCCGCCCTGAAGAAGGTTCGCTTCGTGGCGCTCTCCGGGAACCAGTCCGGCGCCGACGCTCTCAAGGCCGGCCAGATCGACTGGAACACCGGCCCCGTTCCCGACATCAAGAACGTCTCGAAGAACTACCCGGGCTACCAGGCCATCACCGTTCCGATGAACCAGGCGGCCCTGTTCACCTGCTCCAGCGCCGACCTCGGATGCACGGGACCGCAGACTGATCAGGCGGTGCGCAAAGCCATCTACTACGCACTGGACCGCACCCAGCTCAACGCCCTGGCCTTCGAGAACACCGCCAGCGAGATCTCCCCGGGCTTCGCCCTGCCTGAGCGGGACAAGGCGCTGGTGTCCGACAAGCTCACCGACCCCATCGCGCCGATGAAGCCTCACCCGGACAAGGCCACCGGCCTGCTGCGGGACGCCGGCTACACCAAGGGCTCCGACGGCATCTACGCCAAGAGTGGCAAGAAGCTGAACCTCACGGTCAAGGTCGTCTCCGGCTGGACCGACTACATCACCGCCGTCAACACGATGGCCGAGCAGCTGAAGAAGGCGGGCATCAAGCTCACCGTGCAGCAGGTGTCGTGGAACGAGTGGTCGGACGCCCGCGGCCGCGGCCAGTACCAGCTGCTGATCGACTCCCTGTCGCAGGGGCCCGCCCCCGACCCTTACTACACGTACAGCTACTTCTTCTCTTCGAAGACCACCGCGCCGGTCGGCAAGAGCGCCAACCCGAACTTCGCGCGCTTCAAGAACGCCAAGGTGGATGACGCCCTGGACGCACTGAAGGCCATCGACCCGCAGGACACCACCGCCCGGCAGCCGTACTACGACACGATCCAGACCGAGATCGAGAAGTCGATGCCGTACATCCCGGTCCTCACCGGTGGCACCACCAGCGAGTACAACGCGGGCAAGTTCACCGGCTGGCCCAGCGAGGACAACCTCTACGCCTTCCCTGCGGTCTGGGGCCGCCCCGACAACTCGCAGGTCTTCCTGCACCTCAAGCCCGCCAAGTGAGGCATGAGGACGTGAACAAGCCCGTCGAGGAGGAGCGCATCATGATCGGCAGTGACCGATGAGGTACTACGCCCGCAAGTTCGGTTTCTATCTCGTCGCCCTGTGGGCGGCCGTCACTCTCAACTTCTTCATCCCGAGGATGATGCCGGGGAACCCGGTGGACATCCTGATGGCGAAGTTGCAGCAGCGCGGCGGCACGGTCGACCCGTCGGTACGCCGGTCCTACGAGCTCCTCCTCGGGGCCGACCGCAGCGACTCACTCGTGCAGCAATACGTCTCGTACTTGGGCAATCTGCTGCACGGCGATTTCGGGGTCTCGGTCAGCTCGTATCCCGCCAAGGTGTCGGACGTGATCGGGCAGTCCCTGCCCTGGACCATCGTTCTGATCGGTATGGCGACGCTGATCTCCTTCGTGCTCGGTATCGTCCTCGGGACGGTGGTGGGCTGGAAGCGCGGCACCTGGCTGGACTCGATCATCCCGAGCACCACCGTGCTGGCTGCCGTGCCCTACTTCTGGCTGGCCCTCATCCTGGCGGCGCTGCTCTCTTCCACCCTGCACTGGTTCCCGCTGCTCGGCGGATACGACGTGTCCCTCTCCATGGGCTGGAACTGGCCGTTCATCTCCTCGGCGATCTACCACGGCATCTTGCCCGCGCTCACCGTCGTGATCTCTTCCGTGGGCGGATGGCTCCTTGGCATGCGCAACATGATGGTGTCCACCGCGGCCGAGGACTACATCCTCACGGCACGCGCGAAGGGCCTGCGAGGCAACCGCATCATGATCCGCTACGCAGCACGCAACGCGGCGCTGCCCTCGGTGGCGGGGTTCGCCACCTCGCTCGGTTTCGTGGTGTCCGGATCCGTCATCACCGAGCAGGTCTTCTCCTACCCCGGCATCGGCGGCCGGCTGCTGCAGGCCGTCGAGAACAACGACTATGCGCTGATGCAGGGAATCTTCCTGGTCATCACCGTCACGGTCCTGGGCGCCAACCTGCTCGTGGATCTGCTCTACGGGCTGATCGACCCCCGTACCCGAGCGAGCAACTGACCGGAAGGATCATCCGTGACGAGTGTCATTCCCCCCTCGAGCGGGCTGGAGGACCTGCCTCCCGGCGCCGGGCCCGGGGCCGTGCCCGCACCCGCGTCCACCCGGCGCACCGGCTGGCGCGCCATGCTGCCCAGCTGGACACCGAAGCTGGCCGCCGGGCTCGGCCTGGTGGTCGCCATCGCGCTGTTCGGGCTCATCGGGCCGGTGCCGGCCGGCGATCCGGACACCATCCGCAACATCGGCCTCACCGCACCGAGCGGTGACCACTGGCTGGGCACCACGCAGACTGGCCAGGACGTGCTCGACCAGCTCACCCACGCCACGCGGGGATCGCTGCAGATCGGTCTCCTCGTCGGTGTCATGGCCACAGCCCTGTCCGCGGTGTTCGGCGTGATCGGCGGCTACCTCGGCGGCATCGTCGACGAGGCGTTCTCGCTGTTCTCCAACGTCATGCTCGTCATCCCCGGTCTGCCGCTGGTGATCGTCATTTCCGGATTCGTCCCTGCCGACCAGCGCGGATCGTGGACGATCGCCCTGGTTCTCGCCGTCACCGGCTGGGCTGCCTCCGCACGCGTGCTGCGCGCACAGACCCTCTCCGTGCGCAACCGCGACTACGTGGCCGCGGCCAGAGTCTCCGGGGAGAAGCCCTGGCGCGTGATCTGCGTCGAAATCCTGCCCAACCTGCTGCCGGTACTGGCCTCGCAGTTCGTCTTTTCGGTGATCGCCGCCATCCTCAGTGAGGCGGGCCTGTCCTTCCTGGGCCTCGGCGCCTCCAACTCCTCCACGCTGGGCACGATGCTGTACTTCGCGCAGAACGGCTTCGCGCTTCAGCGGGAGGCGTGGTGGTGGTTCGTACCGCCCGGCCTGATCATCGCCGCCTTCGGATGCGGGCTCGCCCTCATCAACCTCAGTCTCGACGAGATCATCAACCCGCGGCTGCGCCGCCCCGTCCGCAAAGGCGCCGCCAGCGCCGCATCCGGGGGCAGCCGGAACTCTGCCGTCAGGAGCACCGCCGCATGACCCCCGACCTGTCACCGGACACCGCTCCGGCACCCGGAACTGCCTCGCAGGCACCGGTCCTGACGGTGCGTGACCTGAACGTCGTGTACCAGAGCGACCCTCCCGTGCACGCCGTCAGGGACATCTCCTTCACCCTGCGCCGGGGGGAGATCCTCGGCCTCGCGGGCGAGTCCGGCTGCGGCAAGAGCACCCTCGCGTACGCCATCAACCGCCTCCACGAGTGGCCCGCCGACGTCACCTCCGGATCGGTCACCTTCCACGACCGCGACGGACAGGACCTGGACCTGCCGGCCCTGCGCCGTGAGCAACTGCGCAGGTTCCGCTGGTCGAAGCTGTCGATGGTGTTCCAGGGCGCGATGAACGCTCTCAACCCCGTCACCTCAGTACGAGCACAGCTGGAGGACGTACTCACCACGCACCGCCCCGGCATGTCCAAGCAGGACCGTCGGGCACGCTGCGCGGAGGTTCTCGAACTCGTCGGAGTCGAGCCCCGCCGGATGAACTCCTACCCGCACGAGCTCTCCGGCGGCATGCGCCAGCGAGTGATGATCGCCATGGCCCTGCTGCTCGACCCGCAGGTCATGATCATGGACGAGCCAACCACCGCCCTCGACGTGCTGGTACAGCGCGGCATCCTGCGAGAGATCCTCCGGCTGCGCGAAGAGCTCGGCTTTGCCGTCATCTTCATCACCCACGACCTGCCGCTGCTGCTCGAACTGAGCGACCGCATCGCGGTGATGCTGCGCGGCGAGATCGTCGAGTGCGAGGCCGCGGAGACGATCTACCGGCAGCCACGACATCCCTACACGCGCCGACTCCTTGATTCCTTCCCCCGCCTGACGGGGGAACGTGGAGCCTTCCTTCGGGACGGCAGGCAAGTCGCGCCGAAGACCGTTCCGGATACGACACCCACCGGGCCCGGCGCGGCAGACCGAGAACAGGTTCGTCCTGACGGGGGTATGCGATGACCACGCTGGAAGTACGCGATCTCGTCAAGGAGTTCACGCTCAGGTCCGGGCTGCGCCGCACCCGGCTGCGTGTCGTGCACCGTGTCGACTTCACCCTCGTGCCCGGCCGCACCGTGGCCTTGGTCGGGGCGTCGGGTTCGGGCAAGTCCACCGTCGCCCGCATGATCGCCCGTCTGGAGAAGCCCACGTCCGGCACGATCGCCGCCGTCGGCCCGGACGGGACGCGGATCGAGGACCGCCACTACCGGGACCACGTGCAAATGGTGTTCCAGGACCCGTTCGCCTCGCTCAATCCTTTCCACAGCATCGAGCACCACCTGGCTCGCCCCCTGGTGCTGCACGGCCGGGCGAAGGGCCGCGAACAGGTCCGGGAACAGGCGTCACAACTCCTCGAGCGAGTGAGCCTGCCGGTCGAGCTGATGGACCGGCGCCCGCACGAACTCTCGGGCGGACAGCGTCAGCGCGTCGCTATCGCCCGCGCCCTGGCGCCGGGAGCACGGGTGATCGTCGCCGACGAGCCGGTCTCCATGCTGGACGTGTCCAGTCGGCTCGGCGTCCTCAACCTCCTGGCCAGGCTGCAACGGGAGGACGATCTCGCGGTGCTCTACATCACCCACGACCTGGCCACGGCGCGGCACTTCTCCGACAGCATCCTGGTGATGAACCGCGGGCGGATCGTCGAGCGCGGCCCGGCCGACGACGTCATCCTCACCCCCCAGCACCCGTACACCCAGACCCTGGCCGCCGCGGCCCCGAACCCCGAACTGCGCGGCCGCCTGCTCTCGTCAGAACCCGAACCGCAGGCGGCCTCCGACCGCCATCACCTCACGTACGACCACGAGGCCGGGCGGTGGATCGACATCGATGCCGCAACGGACTCCGACGCCGCCGTGGCAGGGTGAGACATGAGGAGCACGGACGAACTCCCGAACTGGACCGGCGGCGACGTCGAGCTGACGCTCGGGGTCGCCCCTGATCGACCGGTCCGGCTGCTCTCGCCGCGTCCTGCGGGCGCGGCACCCGCCGCGGAACCGTCGCGGATGCCGCCCCCCCTGGTCGAGGTGCAGGTCCTCGGCCAGGGGCGGTTCCCCGGCAGCCACCGGCCCCTCGACGACACGCTCCCCCGGCGGTCTCGGTCCGGCCTGGACCGCATCCGGGAGCGCGGCGTGGTGCCGGGCATCTGGCTCGAACCGGAGGTGATCGGTGTCCGCTCCCCGCCGGCCCGGACGGCTGGGAGGCCCGGTCGCAGGTCCTCTTCCCCGCGGCAGCGACGGGTTGGAACACCCACTGGAACCCCCACTGGGACGCCACTTGCGGAGAGCTCCGGCTCGACAGCGCGACGCAGGCGCCGACGGCCCGCGTGGTGCGGCTCAGCCCGAACCCGTAGGACCCGTCACCGCCAGGGGCCCACCGACGTCACGTCGGTGGGCCCCTGGCTCTGCGCTGCCGGGCGCGGGATCAGACCTGCGTCACCCGCAGCAGGACCAGCCGCTCCGGGTACAGCGCGGGCGCCTGCAGCCCGGCGTCCGCGAGCACGGCGCCGGGGAGTTCGACGCCGTCCCCCGTCCACCAGGGCAGGTGCAGACCCCAGTGGTGTGCGTTGCCGTCCGGGACGTCGCCCGGGGCCTGGGGGCGAACGCGGTAGACGGCGTGCTCGCCAAGGCCGGGCAGCCGCACCGGGCCGGTCGGGTAGAGCTCAGACGTCCCGGTGGCGACAAGTGCGTAGACGGCCTCGGTCCGGTCCTCGGCGACCACTCCGTGCACCTGGTACGCCGGATCGGCATGGTCGCCGTGCACGGCCGTCCCCGAGTGCAGCAGGGGTCGCAGTTCCTTGTACAGAGCCACCCACTGCCTCAGGCGTTCCACCTCCTCCGGTCCGGCGGAGGTCAGGTCCCATTCGATGCCGAAGTGGCCGAACAGCGCGGTACCGGCCCGGAAGTCGAGCGGGTGGCTGCGGCCGGTGGTGTGGGACACGGGGGAACCGACATGCGTACCCATCAGCTCCAGCGGGACGAGGGCATTCGTCCATCGCTGGATCTGCTGCCGTTCCAGGGTGTCGATGCAGTCGGACACCCACACCCGGTCCGTGCGCTCCAGGATGCCGAGGTCCACTCGCCCGCCGCCCGATGAGCAGGACTCGATCTCCACGCCCGGGTGCAGGGAACGCAGTTCGTCCAGCAGCCGGTAAATGGCCAGGGTCTGATCGTGCACACCGGCCCGCCCTGTCGGCTGGTGCCCGGCCTCGACCAGGTCGCGGTTGTGGTCCCACTTCAGATAGGAGATGGGGTACGTCGACAGCAGGTCGTCAAGGCGCTCGAGGATGTATGAGTACGCCTCGGGCCGGGCCAGATCCAGGACCTGCTGGCTGCGGGCTGCGCCCGGCAGCCGACCGCCGGTGGCCATGATCCAGTCGGGGTGTGCGCGGGCGAGGTCGGAGTCCTCGTTGATCATCTCCGGTTCCACCCAGAGCCCGAACTCCATGCCGAGCGCCGTCACATAGTCCGTCAGCGGGCCGAGCCCCTTGGGCCAGACCTCGTCGGAGACGTACCAGTCGCCGAGCGCCCGGCGGTCGTCACGGCGCGCGCCGAACCAGCCGTCGTCCAGGACGAACCGCTCTGCGCCTACCGCGGCCGCCGTGTCCGCGAGCCGCTTGAGCCGGTCCAGATCCTGGTCGAAGTAGACCGCTTCCCAGGTGTTGACGACCACGGGCCGGGGCGAGGACGGATGGTGCGGGCGGGCTCGCAGATGGCGGTGGAAGCGGGCCGACACCTCGTCCAGGCCGCGTCCGTAGGCGCCGTACTGCCAGGGCGTGCTGTAACTCTCGCCGGGGCCGAGCACCATCTCGCCGGAGAGCAGCAGTTCCCCGGAGCCGAGCAGCGCCACGGAGTGGAAGGTGCGCTCCGCGAACGTGCGGTGGTTGCCCGACCAGGCCGTGTGCACGGCCCACACCTCACCGCTGCCGTTGCCGAAGCCCTGGGTACCGGCCGCGAGCAGGTATGCCGAGTCGAAACCGGTGCGGCCCGTTCGGTTCTCGCGGACCCGCAGCCCCTGAGTGAAGGCGGTGCGCTGCGGACTGCGTTCACGCAGGTGGTGACCGGTGAAGTCGAGGAGCTCCACGGCCGCGGTCGGCACGGGCAGGGTGAGGTTGACCGCGTCCACGGCGAATGGGGTGTCCGCGAGGTTGGTGACGCTCGCGCGCTGGCGCACCAGCCCTTCGGGGGTCAGCTCGATGGTCAGTGTCAGGTCAAGGGCCGCGGCCGTGTCGCGTGCGTACACGACGAGGCTGCCGGGCCGGTCATCGTCGATGTCCCCGCCGGCTGTGAGTTCAGTGCCGGTGATGCGGAAGGCGGACGAGAAGTCCGCTCCGCCGCGGTTGCCGACCAGCCCCGGAGTGCCCAGCCAGCCCGCCGACTGCTCGGGCAGTACGGAGACCTCGACGGGCTGGTCCACGGAGAAACCGATCGGCTGACGCTGCGACGCCAGCCGCAGCGCGTGAAGGTGCGTGGCGGACAGTTCTCCCAGGTCGGCCCCCCAGTGCAGGACACGGGGGAGGATGTCCGCCGACAGGTCCAGGACGAGGGCGGTGCCCGCAGCGCGCAGGTGGATCGGTTCGGAGCCGGGCATGAGGGTTTCAGCTGACACAGTTGGCACTTCCTCACAGTGGGGGTGTCCGTGCGTTCATTGACTTACTTAAGTTGGCAACGTAACAATGCTTGAGCTTATCGGCCTCGCTCCGAAGACACCAGAGTTCCGAAGACACCAGAGTCCAGCACTGGTGGACGTGCCCCCCTGCGATCGGCTCCGTCGGCGACCGTAGCTTCCACCGAAGCGTCGTGCTGAGCCCCGTCAGTCCTGATCCGCGTACCACCAGACCGTTCCCTCACCGTGTCCCCCTACGCGAAAGGTGTGCCGTGCTGCAGGAGAGGCGTGTCTACGACAACCGGCGGCCAGTCCTCGGCGTCGTCGTGCCCTGTTACAACGAAGCGGAGGTGCTGGCCCGTACCCACACCCGCCTGACCCGCGTCCTCGAAGGGCTCACTGGATTCGAGTACGAGCTGATCTACGTGGACGACGGCAGTTCCGACGGGACCTGGGGGGTCATCAACTCCTTTGCCAAAGAGCCCTGTTCCGTGCGGGGCGTGCGGCTCAGCCGGAACTTCGGGCATCAGGCCGCCTGCCTGGCCGGGCTGCGTGAGTCCGTGGGCGACGCGGTCGTCGTCATCGACGCGGATCTGCAGGATCCGCCGGAGTTGATCCCGGAGCTCGCCGCCCTGTGGCGGGACGGCTGGTCCGTGGTGTCCGCGCGACGCCGCAGCCGCGACGGCGAGACGCTGTTCAAAAGGGCCAGCGCCTACGCCTTCTACCGCCTGCTGAACTCACTCTCCGACCACTCGCTCGCCCTCGACACCGGTGACTTCCGGCTCGTGGACAGGGAGCTGGTGGCGCTGCTGACCGGCGTGCCTGACAAGAACCTGTACCTTCGCGGTGCCGTCAGCTGGTTCGGGCTGCCCGAGACCAGCGTGACGTACGACCGCGACGCCCGGCAGGCAGGCGAGTCGAAGTACACCCTGCGCAAGATGCTCGCCCTGTCGCGGCGCGGCCTGCTGGCCGGTTCGGTGGCGCCGTTGCGGCTGTCCACCTATGTCGGAACGGCCGTATTGACAGGGGGATGTGTGGCCGCCCTGACGCGGCGGAACGCCCGTCTGCTCGCCCGGCCGGGAGCCTTCGGCGCGCACGCCATCGCGCTCGGTGTCGTCGGTGAGTATCTGCACGCCGTCTTCCGGCAGGTGCAGGGGCGCCCCGACTACGTGGTCCAGGACCGGCTTGGCTGCGCGGACCGCCCCGCCACCTTCACCTCCGCACCCCCTTCCCGCCAGCCCCGCAAGGAGCGTGTCGCCCTGTGAGCGCGGAGATCACACCGCAGTCGGCAACGCAAGCCGGCGCCGTGGACGCTGTCATTGTCGGCGCCGGGTTCACCGGCCTGTCCGCCGCGCTCGAACTCGCTCTCCAGGGCCGCAGCGTGCGTGTCATCGAGCGCGAGGAGACCATCGGCGGCCTCGCCTCCAGCTTCGACATAGGCGACGGCAAGCGCCTCGAACGCTTCTACCACCACTGGTTCTCCTCCGACGTGGAGATGATCCGGCTGTGCGAGAGCCTCGGCATAGCCCATCTCCTGGAGGCGCACGAGACACGTACCGGCGTCTACTACGCCAACTCGGTGTACCGGCTGTCCGCGCCGCTGGACGTGCTGCGCTTCGCACCGCTTCCGCCGCGCGACCGGATCCGCCTTGGCGTGCTCGCTCTGCGAGCCCAACGGGTGAAACACTGGCGGGAGTTGGAGTCGTTGACCGCGCGCGAGTGGCTGATATCGCTGGGTGGGCGGCGGGTGTACGAGGTGGTGTGGCGGCCGCTCCTCGAAGGTAAGTTCGGCAAGTACGCCGACCAGGTCGGTGCCACCTGGATGTGGACGAAGCTGCATCTGCGTGGCGGCAGCCGGACCCGCTCCGGCAAGGAAACCCTCTACTACATCAAGGGCGGCAGCGAGGCACTGCTCGGTGCGCTGCGGCGGCGCCTTGAGTCCCTGGGGGCCGAGATCCTCACCGGAGTGGCGGCGGATGCCGTGCACACCGAGGGGGCCGGGGTGAGCGGAGTGAGCGCGGGCGGGGTCTTCCACCCGGCCGGCCAGATGCTCGTCACCGTCGCCCCGCAGTTGGCCGTGGGACTGCTGGACCACGACGGTGCCGACCACCCGGCCGTGCCGGAGCTCCAGCGGCGCTGGTCGGCCATCGACTACCTTGGCAACCTGTGCCTGGTCCTGGAGAACAACCGCAAGCTCTCCGATACGTACTGGCTCAACGTCAACGACCCCGACTTCCCGTTCGTGGGTGTCATCGAGCACACCAATCTCGACCGGCCCGAGCGCTACGACGGCAAGCACGTTGTGTATCTGTCGAAGTATCTGCCGACCGACGCCGAGCTGTACCGGATGCCGGACGAGGAGGTCTTCGCGTACAGCCTGCCGCACATCCGGCGCATGTTCCCGGGCTTCGACCGCAGCTGGGTCGAGCGGTTTCACGTCTGGCGCGCCGAGCACGCGCAACCCGTCATCACGCCGCACTACAGCCGGGCCATGCCCGCTGTGGAGTCACGGGTGCGGGGCCTGTACCTGTCGAGCATGGCGCAGGTGTTCCCCGAGGACCGCGGCACCAACTACGCGGTGCGCGCCGGCCGGCGCGCCGGACGTCTCATCGCCGACCGTCTCCGTGCCGCCTCCCCCGCCGGGAGCGCCCATGTCTGAACTGATCACCTTGGACCAGGCGGAGGCAATGACCACGGAGCAGGCCCATGACCTGTACCGGCGGTACGTTTCCCGGAGCCAGGTCTCCCTCATCGGCTCGTTCGGGTTCGGCCGGGACCTCGTCGATCATGCCGAGGGTGCGTGGATCCATCTGCGCGACGGGCGCCGGATCCTCGACTTCACCGGCGGCGTCGGTGTCCTCAGCCACGGCCATAACCACCCGCGTATCCTTGCCGCGCGCCGCCGCTTCCAGGAGCGGCGCCGTATGGAGGTGCACAAGAACTACTTCTCGCCGTACGTCGCGGCCCTCAGCCACAATCTCGCGCAGCTGCTGCCCGGCGACCTGAACATCAGCTACTTCCCCAACTCCGGTGCGGAGGCGGTGGAGGGCGCGGTGAAGCTCGCCTACAAGTACCACCGGGGGCGGCGCGGCACCGTCCTGCACACCGATATCGCCTTCCACGGAAAGCTCCTGGGCGCGGGCAGCCTGACAGCCTCGCCCGAGATCCACTTCCCGTATCCACAGATCCCCGGCACGGACACGTTCGCGTACGACGATCTGTCCTCGTTCCTTCTCGCGCTCGACCGGCACACCGCCTCCTCGGGGGAGAGCGATGTGTACGCCGTCGTCCTGGAGGCGTTCAGCGCGTCCAGCCTGCGCGAGTGCTCTCCGGAGTTTCTGCGCCGGGTGCGCCGGCTGTGCACCGAGCGGGACATCGTGCTGATCTTCGACGAGGTGTACACGGGCTGGGGCAAGACGGGCGCCCTCTTCCACTTCATGCACCACCCGGGTCTGGTGCCGGACATCGTGACGACGTCGAAGTCGTTCGGCGGCGGCAAGGCGTCCATCTCCGGCTACGTCGCCCGCGAGCCGATCTTCCGGGCGGCGTACGACAACCTGTCCGACGCGACGCTGCACAGCACCACGTACTACGGCTTCGGCGAGGAGACCGCGACCGCGCTGGAGGCGGTGGCGGTCGCCGTCGACGAGGACTTCCCCGGGCGCGCCCGCGCGCTGGGGGAGCGCCTCGAACGGGGTCTCGCGGAGGTGGCCGTCCGCCATCCGGGTCTGGTGCGGCAGGTGACGGGGCGGGGCGCGCTGCACGGGGTGTTCCTCACGCCGGGGCCCGACGTCCCGGCCAGGCTGCGCGAGATGCTGCCGACGTCAGTGGCCAGGGACCCGCAGGCCGTTTCCAAGCTGCTGACCGGCGCCGTGGTCGCCGCCCTCTACCGCGACCACGGCATCCTCACCTTCTTCGGGTCCAACCGGCTCATCGCGCTGATCGTCTCGCCGCCGCTGGTGGCGCAGGACGACGAGGTGGACCTGTTCATGAAGGCCCTGGACGACGTGCTCGGGCAGGGCGCCTCGAGGCTCCTCGCCGGACTGGTGCGGGAGAAGGTGACCGCGTGAGCGGCGACCGTACGCCGCGGGCACGGGCCCTTGAGCGCGCCCTCTACGACAGCGGTCTGCCCACCTGCTGGGCCGGGTCCTACGCGGCTCTGCGCGACTCCCGCGCCCTGGAACGGGCGGTGCGCCACACCGCCGCGAGCCTCGCCCTGATGCCCGCCGCCTACCGGTGGGGCACGGTCGCGGCCCTGCGCCTGTTCCCTGTCGCCTTCCGCGCGGTGACGTGGACGAGCCCGCACTCCGCCTCCCCGGAACGACTGCGCCACGGTCTCGGGCAGCTGCGTGCCCGGCCCGGCTACGCCGATGTGCTGCGCGCCACCACGGCGTTGGCGTTGTATGGGGCCCTGGACGGTACGGCGCCCCGCCCCGCGCACCCGCCGCTGGGGGCCGTGCGATGAGGCGTGCCGCGTACGACATCGACTGCGACGCCCTGGTGATCGGGTCCGGCGCGGGCGGCAGCGTCGCCGCGCTCGAACTCGCCCGCGCCGGGCGGCAGGTGACCGTCCTGGAGGAGGGGCCGCGCGTCACCACCGCGGAGCTCGCGGCGGCCAGCCCGGCCGAGTCGATGCGCCGCCTGTACCGGGGCGGCGGGGCGATCGCCGTCCTCGGCACCCCGGCCATCGCCTACGGCGAGGCCCGCGTGGTCGGCGGCACCACCGTGGTCAACGGCGGTCTGCTGTGGGAGCCGTCGGCGACGGTCCTGGACCGCTGGGCCGCCTGGTCCGGCTACGGCGGCTACCGCTTCCCCGCCGTCGGCGCCCGCTTCGCCGACGTACAGCAGCGCTTGGGGATGATCGTTCAGGAGCACGGCGAGGGCAACGAGGACTCCCGGCTGCTCGCCCGGGCAGCCGAGTCGCTCGGCTGGCGCTGGCAGCATCCGCAGCGGGTGGTGCGAGGCTGCGAGCACCGCAACCAGTGTGCCACTGGCTGTCCCAGCGGCGCCAAGCAGAGCATGGCCGTCAGCTATCTGCCGCAGGCCGAGGCGCTCGGCGCGCGGATCCACGACGGGGTGCGGGCGCGGCGGCTCGTGCACGGGCGCGGCGTGGTCACCGGCGTGGAGGCCACGGACGCGGCCGGGCGGCCCGTCCGCTACCTGCCGCGCACCGTGTTCGCCGCCGCGGGCCCGATCGGCACGCCCGTGCTGCTGCGCCGCAGCTCCGTCCACCGGCACACCGCCGGGCGCCGCCTCGCCCTGCACCTCAACCTGCGGACCGTCGCCCGCTTCTCCCGGGTCGTGGACGCGGCGCGCGGCACCATGTTCACCGCCCAGGTCCAGGAGCACTCCGGGCTCGGCATCCTCGTCATGCCGTCCAACCTCACCCCGGGCGGCCTGGGCGCCGCGTTGGCCGGACGCGACCCGCGCCAGGTCGAGGCGCTCCTCGACGCTCGCGCTTATTTGGGCATGTTCACCACGCAGGTCCGTATGCAGGGCCCGGCGGGCATCATCGCGAGCGTGGGCGGCGCGCCGCTGCTGCGGCACGGCATGACCCAGGCGGACCATCACATGTTGCGGCTCGCGTTCCGCAGAACCGCGCGGCTCCTGTTCGCGGCGGGTGCCGTCGAGCTGCTGCCGCCCACGTCGACGGCCGGGCCGCTGCGCGACCTGACCGACGTGGACGCGTACTGCGCCCAGGTGCGGCCGCGTGACTGGGAGCTGGTGTCCGTGCACGGCATGGCCAGCTGCCCCATGGCGCGGCCCGAGCGCGGCGGGGTGTGCGACGAGACGGGCAGGCCGCACGGCTTCCGCAACCTGCACGTGTGCGACGCCAGCGTGCTGCCCGGTGCCCCCGGCATCAGCCCGCAGGGAACGATCATGTCCTACGCCCACGAGATCGTGGGCCGTCATCTGGAGTCCGTGTGAGCGACCACGCCGCCCAGCGAGTGAAGACCGGTCGACCGGCCTGCACCGCACCGCTGTTCAACAACACCGCCGTCGTCGCCTCGTGCGTCGGCTTCGTTCTCATCGGCGCGCTGCAGGCCCTGTACGGTCCGGCGATCCCGGCCTTCCGTGAGGAGTTCGGGCTCTCCCCCTCCGGCGCGGGCCTCGGCCTGAGCGCCCACTTCGTCGGCGGCGTCGCCGGGGTGCTGCTCTTCGACCGGCTCTTCGGGCGGCTCGGCAACCGGCAGATCCTGGCCAGCTCCTACGTCCTGATGGCGGTCGGCGCCGCGGGCGTCGCGCTCGCGCCGGCCTGGCCGCTCGCCCTGGCCGCCGCGCTGCTCGCCGGGCTCGGCTTCGGCGGTATCGACTACGGCCTCAACCAGCTGTTCGCGATCGGCTTCGGCCACCGGTCGACCGCCATGCTGAACATCCTCAACGCCCACTTCGGGATCGGCGCGATCCTCGGCCCGATGCTGATCGGCGCAGTCGGCGCCACGCACTACCCGGCGGTCTTCCTTGGCTTCGCCGTGGTCAACCTGCCGCTCCTGCTGTGCCTGAAGGGCATACGCGACCGGGCGCCCGAGTCGGCCTCCTCGGCACAGGCCACGGCGTCCACGGGCGCGCTGGGGCGCAGCCTGGCCTCCGTGCTCGGCGTGTTCATCGCGCTCTACGTGCTGCACGTCGGCATTGAGGCGGGCGTGGGTGGCTGGGAGCCCACCCACCTGGAGACCGTCGGCTTCGGCGCCGGAGTGGCCGCGACCGCCACGTCCGTGTACTGGCTGATGATGACCGTCGGCCGGTTCCTCGTCGTGCCGATCGCGCTGCGGTTCTCGGCCCAGGCGATCATCACCGTCTCCTGCGCGGGCATGACCGTGTGCCTGCTGCTCGCGACGGTGCCGGGACTCGCCCCGTACGCGTACGCGGGTGTCGGCCTGTTCATCGCACCGATCTTTCCGACGGGCCTGCCCTGGCTCAACAAGGCGGCCCCGCGGGCCCGCAGGGCCGGGGCCGTGGTCATCGCCGCGTCCATGATCGGCGGCGTCGCGGCCGGACCCGTGCTCGGCAAGGCCATCGAGTGGTCCGGCATCCGCGCGGTGCCGCTGCTGCTGTGCGGTGTCTCGGCGCTGTGTCTGACCGCCACGCTCTGGCTGATCCGCGCCACCCGCACCCACTGATCGACTCGTCTCCCTTCCGGGGTGTTCTGGGTCTCGTTGACTTACTTAATTTGGTAACGTAACAATGCTCGCGAGCGAGTCTATGGCCTCGCTCGGAAGACACGAGGGTCCAGCGATGACGGATGTCCCGGCCGCAGGCTCCGATCCGACGGGAGTGAACATGGCGCGTACGACCTTGCACGAGGGCTGGCGGCTGAGCGCGACGCGTGGGCCGGTGCCGGACGCCGTCCGCGGGCGCACAGTGCCCGCCGCGGTGCCGGGCAGCGTGCATCTCGACCTGAGGGCCGCGGGCCTCATCCCCGACCCCTACCTTGACCGGGTCGAGGCGGAGCTGGTGTGGATGCACCGCACCGACTGGCAGTACCGCCTCACGTTCGAGGCCACCGCCGCGCAGGCCGGGGAGCACGTGGACCTGGTCTTCGACGGCCTGGACACCGTCGCGGCCATCACCCTCAACGGGGAACTGATCGGCACCACGGCCAACATGCACCGCAGCTACCGCTTCGACGTCCGTCCCCACCTCGTGGACGGTGCCAACGAACTCACCGTGGACTTCTCCTCCGCCCTCCAGTACGCGGAGGAGAAAGAAGCGGAACTCGGCCGTCGCGACCACGTCTACCCGCACGCCTTCAACATGGTGCGCAAGATGGCGTGCAGCTTCGGCTGGGACTGGGGCCCCGACCTGCAGACCGCCGGCATGTGGAAGCCCGTCCGCCTGGAACGCTGGCACACGGCACGACTCGGCCGCGTCCGGCCCCTGGTGAGCGTCGAACCCGACGGCACCGGAGTCGTGGAGGTCCACGCGGACATCGAACGGGCCGCAGCGGAAGGGCCGCAGCTGGTCCTCACCACCGAGGTCGGCGGGCACCGGGCGCGCGCCGTGCTCGCCGCCGGCGACACCACCGCCGTGCTCCGGGGCGGCGTACCCGGCGCCCGGATGTGGTGGCCCGCCGGATACGGCGACCAGCCCCTGTACGACCTTCGGGTCACCCTTGCCACGGCCGAGCGGCCCGAAGAGCCTCTCGACGCCGTCGACCGGCGCGTGGGCTTCAGGAACATCACCGTCGACACCGCACCCGACGAGACCGGCACCCCCTTCACCTTCGTCGTCAACGGCACCCGCATCTTCGCCAAGGGAGCCAACTGGATCCCCGACGACCACTTCCTGACCCGCATCACGCGCGGACGCCTCGAACGCCGCGTCGACCAGGCCCTCGGCGCCCACATGAACATGCTGCGCGTGTGGGGCGGCGGCATCTACGAGACCGACGACTTCTACGACGTGTGCGACGAGCGAGGCATGCTCGTCTGGCAGGACTTCCCCTTCGCCTGCGCCGCCTACCCCGAGGAGGAGCCGCTGCGCGGCGAGGTCGAGGCCGAGGCGCGCGAGAACGTCGCCCGGCTCGCCGGACACCCCAGCCTGGCCCTGTGGAACGGCGGCAACGAGAACCTCTGGGGCTACGCCGACTGGGGCTGGCCCGAGCAACTGGTCGGTCGCACCTGGGGACTTGGCTACTACACCGAGGTGCTGCCGCGGATCGTCGCCGACCTCGACCCGACGACGCCCTACGCCGACGGCAGCCCCTACACCCCCGGCGCACCGGTTGGCGGCACCCACCCCAACGACCAGAACCACGGCACGCGGCACGAGTGGGAGGTGTGGAACCGGCTCGACTACACCACCTACCGCGACCACATTCCGCGCTTCTGCTCCGAATTCGGCTTCCAGGGCCCGCCCACCTGGGCCACCCTCACCCGCTGGATCCACGACGAACCGCTCACCCCCTCCTCGCCCGCGTTCCTGCTGCACCAGAAGGCGGAGGACGGGAACGGCAAGCTGGACCGCGGCATGGCTCCGCACCTGCCCCGCCCGCTCTCCTTCACGGACTGGCACTGGGCCACGCAGCTCAACCAGGCCCGCGCCGTCGCCTTCGGCATCGAGCACTTCCGCTCCTGGTGGCCGAGGACGGCCGGAAGTCTGGTCTGGCAGCTCAACGACTGCTGGCCCGTCACCTCCTGGGCCGCGGTGGACAGCGACGAGCGCCCCAAGCCCCTGTGGTACGCGCTGCGCGGCGCTTACGCGCCGCGTCTGCTGACCTTCCAGCCCAGGGAGGGCAGGCTCGCCGTCGTCGTGGTCAACGACACCGGCGAAACCTGGGCCGGCCGTCTGGTCCTCGAGCGTCAGACGCTCGAGGGTGTCGTCCGGGCCGATGCTAAAGTCGAGCTCCGGGTGGGGCCCCGTTCGGTAGTCTGCGTGAAACCGGACGACTCACTGCTCACACCGGAAGAGGCCAGGCAGGAGGTGCTCGTGGCGTCGTCGGAGGGCGTACGTGCCGTCCACACCTTCTGCGAGGACCGCGACCTCGCCTACCGGCCCGACGCGCTGAGCGCACAGGCCCACGCCGAGCCGGGCGGCTACCGCGTCGACGTCCGGGCCACCTCGTTCGCCCGCGACGTCGCCGTGCTGGCCGACCACGTCGCCGACGACGCGACGGTCGACGACATGCTCGTCACCCTGCTGCCCGGAGAGAGCCACACCTTCCACGTCCGCACCCGCCACACCCTCGATCCCGCTGTCCTGACCGCCGTACCCGTGTTGCGTTCCGTGAACAGCCTCTGCCCCACGACACCGGAGATCGGATGACCCCTGCCCATCGCGACCGCACCCAGCCGGGTGCCCTGGGCCTCGTCCTCGCGCGTTCGACCCGGCTGCTCGGCGTGGAGCCGTTCTTCATGGAGTTCATCGCCGGAATGGAGGAGTGCCTCGTCACACGCGACATGTCGGTGCTGCTCCATGTCGTCCCGACGTACGAGGAAGAGGTGGCCGCCTATCGCCGGTGGGCCGAGGGAGGTCTGGTCGACGCGGTGGCCGTGGTCAACCTCGTCGAGGACGACCCAAGGCCGGCCGTCCTGCGCGAGTTGGGGCTGCCGGCGGTCCTCGTCGGCACCTGGCGGGACGCCCCCGACCTGCCGGCCGTGCGCACCGACGACGGCGGCCCCGTCCGCGACGCCGTGGCCCGGCTCGCGGACCTCGGACACCGTGTCATCGCGCGTGTCGCGGGACCGCGCTCCCTCCTGCATACCCAGGCCCGCACCGTGGCCCAGGAGGAGGCGTGCAAAGAGGCGGGCGTCGAGTCGGTGGTCGTCGACGGCGACTACACGGCCGAGTCCGGGGCCCGGCTCACCGCCGAACTGCTCAAGCGGGATTCCCGGCCCACCGCGATCCTCTACGACAACGACGTGATGGCGGTCGCCGGACTGGCCACGGCCAAGGAGCTTGGTCTGGAGGCCCCCGCCGACCTGTCGCTGATCGCCTGGGACGACTCCACGCTCTGCCGCCTCGCCTCACCGCCGCTGACCACCATGACCGTCGACGTGCACGGCTTCGGGGTGGTGGTCGCGGAAGCCGCCCTGGACCACATCGACGGCAGGCCCGTCACCGAGCGCTGGTCCCCGACGGCCCACTTCGTGCAACGCGGCACGACGGGGCCCGCACCCGCCTGACGGGGCGCAACCGGGGGCGGCAGCGATTCCGCCCCCGGCGCCCTTGACGCCGTCCGGGCCGGGCCGTCCGCTCGTACGGACGTGCTGACCCACTCGGCTGAGCACGGGCGGCGGCGGCCTGCGCGGATACCCGGGCGCACTGTTCGTGACATCTGTGGATGGCCGGAGAAGCCGGATGCGGCAGTGCCGCCATGTGGAGCAGACTCTTCGGATGCATCTCGATTGCGTCGCAGTCGCTGCGGCTTTCGGGCTGGGTCGGCCGTTGGGGCCATGGCGCCCGCTGGCCAACGGGGGCGCCCGTCGGACAGCCGTGTGCTGGTCACCACGCGAGGCCGGTGGGTGGTGCGGACGGACCGGTTGCTGGGCGAGTGACATCGCGAACAGGCGCACCGGGTGCACCGGCTACAGAGCGCGGCCTGGGAAGCGGGGATCACGATACCGCGGCCCGTCGAGCCCCCCTCTCCGGCCATCGGCTTCTGGCACAACCCAGCGGGTGAGGCGCTGGTGCGGGTGAGCGAATGGCTCGAAGGGCACGACTTGCGGCGGGCCGAGGCCCCATCCGATGCCGACCTCTCGAAGCCGGCGGAGTGGGTGGGAAGCACCTTGGCCCGCATCGCCCTCCTGGGCACTGGTTCAGGGGCCGGCGCCGATGACGGCATCGCGCTGCATTCCCTGGCGGAGTGGCAGGAGTGGGTGGGCGAGGCCGGTGCGAGCGACCACCCGGTCGCCCCGTCGGCGCATGCCCTCCTCCCCGTGGTCGCGGACGCGACCACGCTGATTCAGGACGCGCTGCGCAATCCTCCCGGCACCGTACTGGTCCACGGGGACACATCCCGGGCCAATGTGCTGCGCACTTCCGACGGATACGCATTGATCGACTGGGAGGTGGTCCGGGCGGACGTCCCCTGGTGGGAAGCGGTGAACGTCGCTTTCCGGGTCGCCACCCCGTTCAACGGACCCACCGCCGAGGGCGATCCCCGCGTGGTGCGCCCGCTGCTGGCGGCCTATCTCGATCGCGGAGGGCCGGGCGGCCCGGCAACGGTCTCCGCGTTCGCCGGCATGCTGCGCAGCCAACTAGCCACCATGGCCTGGTGCCTGTGGCTGGCGCTGGGCCACCGCCAGGCCGACACCGGCCAGCGTGCCTTTGGGCTTCGCATGGTCACCTTCGCGGCCCGGGACCTGCCGAGGGTCATGCGATCGCTGGAGCGGTGGACCGCGCTCCTTCGATGAATCGGGCCCAGGAAACTTTCATCGGTTTCCGAAGTTTCTCTGCGGAAGGTGTTGCCAGCCTCCGGCCGCGCTCCTACCGTCGGTGGCCAACGGGTGAGTGACGCCGGGGGCCACAGGCTCGCCAGAGCCAAGGGACATCGCCGCCGGGCGGACCACCCGTCCTGCGCACCGTGGTGCACGGCGCGCTTTCATCGCATCGTCCGTATCCCCCCACAGGAGTTGGTCATGTCCCCACAACATGCCTCCCGTCGCACGGTTCTCCGCCGCATGACAGAGATCGCTGCGATCCTCGCCGTGCCCGGCACGGCCGCGGTGGCGGGCAACGCGTCTGCCGGCGAGACCGTCTCCCCTCGTGGCGCCCGGAAGAAAGCTGCCGGGCCGGTCGCGCCCGGCGCGAACCAGCAGGCCGTGAAACTACTGGCCTTTGTGACCGCCCAGTACCGGAAGAAGATCATCTCCGGGCAGCAGGAGTCGACCTGGATCGACGGCCCCGACTACGAGATGAACTACATCCGCGAGCACACCGGCAAGTACCCCGCGATCCGCGGCCTCGACATCTGCGACGCGCCGGGCGGCGCCACGGAGCGGGCCATCGCCTGGTGGCAGGCCGGCGGCATCCCCATGTTCGGCTACCACATGGGGGCGCCCACGTACTCCGACGACTACGACGGCTCGAAGCAGACCGTCTCCATCGACAAGGTGCTCACCGCGGGCACCGCCGAGAACAAGTCCTTCGTCGAGCGACTGGACAACGCGGCCGCCCAGATGAACAAGCTCCGAGAGGTCGGCGCCGCCGCGATCTGGCGCCCCTTCCACGAGGCCGGCGGCACCTGGTTCTGGTGGAGCAAGGAAGGCGGCGACCAATACCAGCGGCTGTGGAAGTACGCCTTCGACCGCTTCACCGAGAAGAAGGTCACCAACGCCATCTGGCTGATGGGCTTCAACGGCGAGCCCGCCGCCTCCGCCTCCTGCTACCCGGGCAAGGAATACGTCGACATCGTCGGCGCCGACACATATGCCGGTGACCAGAACTACGACCCGCAGAAGGCGATGTACGACGCGACGACCGGTGTGGTCGGCGACACCATTCCGGTGGCGCTACACGAGAACGGCCCCATCCCGGACCCGGACGAGCTCGTGTCGACCGGCACCGGCTGGGTGCTGTTCAACACCTGGAATGTCGAGCACCTGACACAGAGCAACACCGTCGACCACCTGGTCAAGGTCTACGGCCACGACCATGTCGTCACCCGCGATGAGGTGCCCGACCTCAACTGACGCCTCCTGTCCCGCTCGGGCGCCGCGTCGCCCGCCGCCCGAGCGGGGTTGGTCAGCTCTCGCCCTGGAGCCTTGGGCCGGGGACCGGGCGTGGTCGGCCGAAACCCGTCCTGCCGTGGTCGGAGCGGTCGTAGCGTCGTGCCATGGTCGCTGCTGACGACCCGGCTTACCGGTACCGCCCCGCTGCTCTTGAGGACTCCGAGGCCATCGAGGCCCTGGATGGCTCCTTCACCACCGGCACTGTCTTCCAGGTGACCGTCACCGAGGATGGGTTCGCGCTGCGGGAGATCCCGGTGGCCGCGCCTTCTCCCGCACCTGCCAGCGCAGCAGGTCGTGGATGGTCTGATCGGTACCGTCGTCGCGCCAGGTGTAGAAGTAGTACTTCACTGCGCCGGGCGGCGGGAAGTCGTGCGGGAGCAGGTCCCACTGGCAGCTGGTGCGGCCCTGGTAGAGCAGCGCGTTGACCGTCGTACCAGTACTGCTGAACCCAGACCTGCCGCGATACCTGCACGGCGGGCAGGTCCCGCAGTCCCGGCGGTGCGTCGTCCTGGTGGACGGCACGCAGAATGTGCATGCCGTCCTCGCCGACCTTCAGGACGTAGGCGATCAGCGCGTCCCCGCCACGAGGCAGCCGGTCATGTAACGCCGGCCGGCCATAGCGGTTCTGAGCGAGGTCGTGCCGCTCCACGGATGGCGCCACGCCCCGGCGGCGCCAGCACCGCCCGCGACTTCGGGTGCCGCTGCCAGGGTTACGCCTCGCAGGTCAGGTCGTGCGCGGGAAGCCGTCCCGTGCGCAGACACCTCACGTTGCTATGCCGTCAAGCCGCGGCGGCCAGTTCCGTGGGGAAGGCGGTGTTCTCGTCGAACGGTTCGCGGTGCTGGAGGCAGTGGTAGAGCTGTCCGATCATGCGGTTGAAGAGGTTCCTCTGGGCAGCTGCGTGCCAGTCTCCTTGTTCGCGTCGGCGCCGGTAGTGGACGTTGGCCCCGGCGGAGGCCCGGAGCGAGGAGAAGGCCCAGAGGTAGCCGGCGTGGTTGAGGCGGTCGTTCTTCACCCAGCGTCGGGTGATGCTGGACTTCTTGCCGGACGCGCGGGTGATGGGCGAGGAGCCCGCGTAGGCCTTCAGGCCGCGGGCGTCGGCGAAGCGGGTGTGGTCGTCCCCGATCTCAGCCAGGATCCGGGCGGCGAGCTGGATGCCGAGCCCGGGGAAGCTCAGCAGCACTTCGGCGTCCGGGTGTTGAGGGAAGGACTCCTCCACCGCCTCGGCGAGGTCGTCGGCGGCGGTGCAGGCAGCTTCCAGCTGGACCAGGAGGGCGAGCATCTGCTTGCCGAGCGCGTCCTCGACCAGGGGCGGCTGGTGGGCCCAGTCGGCGCGGAAGACCTCGCGGAGCCGGTCGGCCTCGGCCTCGATACCTCGCTTCCGTCCGGCCCGCTTGAGGGAGGCCTGAATCTGCGTGCGGCTCAGCCGTGCGGCCCTGGCGGGCGTCGGGGCGGTCTTGAGGAGTTCGCGGGCTTCGGGCCTGCACAGGCCGTTGGTCCAGGTGGCGAAGGCGTCCAGGGCTGCTGGGTAGTACTCGCGCAGCAGGGAGCGAAGCTGGTTGGCGGTCTGCTGCCGGTTCCAGGTGGCGTCCTGCTGGGCGCGGGCGAGGACGGCGATGGCGCGGCCGAGGTCGCTGTCGTCGGGCAGCTGCCGGTGGGCGTGCATGTCGGTGCGCAGGATGTTCGCCAGGACCAGGGCGTCACCGGGGTCGGACTTCTTGCGCGAGACGCTGTGCCGGTCGCGGTAGCGGGCGGCGGCCATCGGGTTGATCGCGAACACCTTCCGTTTGCCCGTCCGCAGCACCGCCACCAGCAGGCCCCGGGACGTCTCGATCGCCACCGGGATCGGATCCTCCTCGGTGTCGCCGTACTCGGCGAGCAGGTCCAGCAGCAGTTTGTAGCCGGCCGCGTCGTCGGTGATGTGCCGCTTGGCCAGTAACTCACCGGTGTCGTCGACCAGGGCGACATCGTGCGTCCGTTCCGCCCAGTCGACTCCGCAGTAGATCAAGGGTCTTTCCTTCCCGATGTACAGGTATTTGCGCTGGTCACGAGCGCATGCGGGCCACGCAGCGACCTAGTAGATTGTCGCGGCTAACTTTTGGGATAAAGGTGGCGCAGTTTGATGCGTGCGTCGTGGGTGGTGAATTGCCAGTTCACCTGACGTCGGTCGGTGTTGGTGGTGTTCTGCCAGGCTGAGAGTTCGGTATTGAGGGTGTCGAGGTCGCCGATCCGGCGGTCGAGGCATTGCCGGGTGAGTGCGGAGAGTTCGATCTCGGCGATGTTGAGCCATGACCCGTGCTTGGGGGTGTGGTGGATCTCGAGGCGTTGGGCCAGGGCGAAGGCCTCGTGTGGTTCGAATGCCTCGTACAGTGAGGCGATGCCGTGGGTGTTGAGGTTGTCCATCACCAGCACCACGGTCTCGGCATTGGGGTAGTCCACGTTCAGTAACTGCTTGACCTGGCCGGCCCAGTCGATTCGGGTCCGCTGCGACAGCGCCTGAACGCGGCGCCACCCGCGCAGGGGTTCGACCCACGCGAAGATCGAGCACGTGCCGCGGCGGATGTACTCGCTGTCCTGGCGGGCGTCGTGTCCGGGGCGGGGCCGGGAGTGGGTCGCGGGCATCGGCGAGGAGCTGGTAGGGCTTCTCGTCCATGCACACCACCGGACGTGCCGGGTCATAAGGCTGGGCATAGACGGCCAGCACGTCTTCCATCCGGGCCGCGAACTCCGCGTTCGCCCGTGGCGGGATGGTCCAGCACTTTCTCAGGTGAGGGCGCAGTTCCGTTTTTTTAAGACCCGCCCGATGGTGGAGTGGTCCAGATCGGGGATGTCCTCGGCCAGCGCAACGTGCTTCTCCAGCAGCCGCAGTGACCACCGGGTATGGCCCTGGGGTGGCTGTGAGCACGCCATCGCGATCAGCCGGGCTTCGACCTCACCGGTCACCGGCGAGGGCACCGGCGGCAGGTCGCGCTTCTTCCGCGCGATCGTGGCGTGCACATCGCCACCGGTCTCAGCGAAACGCTTGGCGACCAGCCGTAACGTCTCACCGGAGACGCCCAGCCGGTTCGCGATCACCGTCTTGGAATCCACCTCACCTTCCGAGGTGTCCAGCGCGAGCAGTACCCGCGCACGCATGATCATCGAAGCCCCACGAACACCCGTCGTGGTCACCCGGACCAAATCCTCACGATCCTGCGCGGTCAACCTGACCGGCCGCTTCTTCTGTGAACCCACGACGACAGTCTTGTCCAGCAATCACGAAGGAGGAACCCACCAGACACGCCACAGCTAAGCAGCGACAATCTACTAGAAGGCTCGTGAAGGTCTTGGGTTCTGGCCCTGCCGTGTCAGCGGCAGGGCCAGACTTGTCTTGTGGCGATGGGTGAGTGGGTCGGCGAGATGGTCGGGCCGGATGTGTGGGAGACCTGCCGGGACCTGATTCCGGCCGGGAGTGTGTTCGCGTTCCTGGCCGAGCATCGTGGCGAGCTGTTCCCGGCTGAGATGTTCGTGGACATGTATCCGTCGGCGAATGGACGGCCGAGCATGCCGCCGCAGATCCTGGCCGCCGCGATCGCGCTACAGGCCCTGCACGGGCTGTCGGACTTCGAGACAGTCCAGGAATTGCGGTGCGACCTGCGGTGGAAGGCCGCATGCGGCCTGGGCCTCAACGACATGGCGTTCGATCCATCGCTGCTGGCCTACTTCCGCCGCCGGCTGGCCCGTTCCGCCCGCCCGAACCGCATCTTCGAGACCGTACGCGAGGTCGTGAAGGCCACCGGTGTCCTCAAGGGCAAGCACCGCCGGGCTCTGGACTCCACTGTGCTGGACGACGCGGTCGCCACCCAGGACACCGTCACCCAGATCATCGCCGCCGTCCGCGCGGTGATCCGCGAAGTCCCCGGCGCCGACACGGCCGCCGCTGCCCAGTGCACCGCCCACGACTACACCGACCCAGGCAAACCGAAGATCGCCTGGAACGACGAGCAGGCCCGCGCCGAGCTGGTCGACGCACTCGTCACGGACGCGCTGCGGCTGCTGGGCCACCTGCCCGAACAGCAACTCGGCGAGAAGGCCGCGAACGCGGTGGGCATCCTGGCCCTGGTCGCCGGTCAGGACGTCGAGCCCGCCGAGGACTCCGACGGCCGCGACGGACGCTGGCGCATCACCCGGGGCACCGTCCCTGGCCGGATGGTCTCCACCATCGATCCGGAAGCCCGGCACATCCACAAGACCCGCAGCCACCAGCAGGACGGTTTCAAGGCCCACCTGGCCATCGAGCCCGAGACCGGCTTATACACCGCCGTCGCCCTGCGGCCCGGCTCCGGGCCCGAGCACCATGAGGCTGCCGTGGGTCTTGAGCTGCTCGCCGACGAGGACACCCCGGTGGACGCCTTCGGTGACACCGCCTACTCCACCGGCGACGCCCGCCAGGCCCTGGACCGGGCCGGGCACCGGCTGTTCCTCAAACCCGCCCCGCTGCGGCCCGCCGTCCCCGGCGGCTTCACCCTCGACGACTTCGCCATCGACACCACCACCGCCATCGTGACCTGCCCGGCCGGACACGCCGTGGGCCTGTCCGACCCCGGCGGGCAGCACCACCAGCGCAAAGCCTCTTTCGGGAACTTATGCACCGGATGCCCCCTGCGCGAGCAGTGCACCAAGGCCAAGGCCGGACGCATCCTGACCATCCGCCCGCACCACGACCTCCAAGCGGCCGCCCGCCACCAGGCCGCCACCGATCCTGACTGGCAGGCCGACTACCGCCGCTGGAGACCACCGGTCGAACGCGCCGTCGCATGGCTCGTCCACCACGGCAACCGCCGACTCCGCTACCGCGGCACCCTCAAGAACGACACCTGGCTCCACACCCGAGCCGCCGCCCTCAACCTCCGCCGACTGATCAACCTCGGACTCACCCGCATCGACGGCGCCTGGCACCTCGCCCCAGCCACCACATAACGAAGAGGGGCCATCCGGCCTCCGGCCGGACAGCCCCTCACCAAGATCTTCATCGGCCTTCTAGTAGATTGTCGCGGCTAACTTTTGGGATAAAGGTGGCGCAGTTTGATGCGTGCGTCGTGGGTGGTGAATTGCCAGTTCACCTGACGTCGGTCGGTGTTGGTGGTGTTCTGCCAGGCTGAGAGTTCGGTATTGAGGGTGTCGAGGTCGCCGATCCGGCGGTCGAGGCATTGCCGGGTGAGTGCGGAGAGTTCGATCTCGGCGATGTTGAGCCATGACCCGTGCTTGGGGGTGTGGTGGATCTCGAGGCGTTGGGCCAGGGCGAAGGCCTCGTGTGGTTCGAATGCCTCGTACAGTGAGGCGATGCCGTGGGTGTTGAGGTTGTCCATCACCAGCACCACGGTCTCGGCATTGGGGTAGTCCACGTTCAGTAACTGCTTGACCTGGCCGGCCCAGTCGATTCGGGTCCGCTGCGACAGCGCCTGAACGCGGCGCCACCCGCGCAGGGGTTCGACCCACGCGAAGATCGAGCACGTGCCGCGGCGGATGTACTCGCTGTCCTGGCGGGCGTCGTGTCCGGGGCGAGGCCGGGAGTGGGTCGCGGGCATCGGCGAGGAGCTGGTAGGGCTTCTCGTCCATGCACACCACCGGACGTGCCGGGTCATAAGGCTGGGCATAGACGGCCAGCACGTCTTCCATCCGGGCCGCGAACTCCGCGTTCGCCCGTGGCGGGATGGTCCAGCACTTTCTCAGGTGAGGGCGCAGTTCCGTTTTTTTAAGACCCGCCCGATGGTGGAGTGGTCCAGATCGGGGATGTCCTCGGCCAGCGCAACGTGCTTCTCCAGCAGCCGCAGTGACCACCGGGTATGGCCCTGGGGTGGCTGTGAGCACGCCATCGCGATCAGCCGGGCTTCGACCTCACCGGTCACCGGCGAGGGCACCGGCGGCAGGTCGCGCTTCTTCCGCGCGATCGTGGCGTGCACATCGCCACCGGTCTCAGCGAAACGCTTGGCGACCAGCCGTAACGTCTCACCGGAGACGCCCAGCCGGTTCGCGATCACCGTCTTGGAATCCACCTCACCTTCCGAGGTGTCCAGCGCGAGCAGTACCCGCGCACGCATGATCATCGAAGCCCCACGAACACCCGTCGTGGTCACCCGGACCAAATCCTCACGATCCTGCGCGGTCAACCTGACCGGCCGCTTCTTCTGTGAACCCACGACGACAGTCTTGTCCAGCAATCACGAAGGAGGAACCCACCAGACACGCCACAGCTAAGCAGCGACAATCTACTAGTGTCCTGCGCCGGAGATCCGTCGGCAGAATTGGGCGAGGGATTCGAGGATCTCCTCGGCGGTCTTGGTCCAGATGAACGGCTTGGGGTCTGCGTTCCAGTCCTTGACCCAGGCGCGGATGTCGGCTTCGAGGGTCTGGACGCTCTTGTGTGCGCCGCGGCGGATCTTCTGGTCTGCCAGGAAGCCGAACCACCGCTCGACCTGGTTGATCCAGGAGGATCCGGTCGGGGTGAAGTGCATGTGGAAGCGTGGGTGCTTGGACAGCCACGTCCTGATCGCGGGTGTCTTGTGGGTGCCGTAGTTGTCGCAGATGAGGTGGATCTGGAGGTGCGCGGGCACCTCCTTGTCGATCTTGACCAGGAACTTCTTGAACTCCGTCGCCCGGTGCCTCCGGTGCAGGGAGCTGATGACCTCGCCGGTGGCGACATCGAAGGCGGCGAACAGCGTGGTCAGGCCGTTACGGACGTAGTCGTGGGTGCGCCGCTCGGGCATGCCGGGCATTATCGGCAGTACCGGCTGGGACCGGTCCAGTGCCTGGATCTGGGACTTCTCGTCCACCGAGAGGACAACCGCGCCCTCGGGCGGGTTGAAGTACAGCCCGACCACGTCGTAGACCTTCTCCACGAAGAACGGGTCCGTGGACAGCTTGAAGGTGTCCGTCAGGTGTGGCTTGAGCTGGAACTTCCGCCAGATCCGGCCGACGGTGGACTTGGACAGACCGCTGTGCTCGGCCATCGACTTCCGCGACCAGTGCGTAGCGTTCTTCGGGATCTCCTCCAGCGTGGCGACCACGACCGCCTCCACCTGCTCGACACCGATGGTGGGCGGTCGCCCCGGCCGGGGCTCGTCGGTCAGGCCGTCCAGTCGCTCGGCCAGGAACCGCCGCCGCCACTTGCGGACCGTGTCGGCGGCCACCCGCAACTCGCGGGCGACCACCACGATCGGCGGCACCTCCGGGCCCGCACACGCCAGCACGATCCGCGCCCGCAGGGCCAGCGCCTGAGCCGACGTTGCCCGACGCGACCACCGTTGCAACACCGCCCTCTCCTCGTCGGAGAGCAGCAACGGTTCAAGCTTCGGGCCCCGACGAGGGACCGAAGCACCAGCAGCAGAAGAAGTCATGCAGTAACTAACGATCAACTACTGGCGCAGGACACTAGGACGACATCGATGTGCAAGGCACCCGCGGCCTGGACATCGACCACATGGTGTCGCTCGCCGAAGCCTGGGACAGCGGCACCTCCACCTGGTTGGCCCAGGAACGCCATGACTACGCCAACGACGTGGACGACACCAGGCCCCTGGCCACGGTGAGCGAACCAGTAGCCGCATAGCCGTCGCGCAGAGGTACCATCCACCACCAACATGAAAAGGCCCCAGACGAGGGAGCTTGTGGTGGACTCCTCTGCCGACAACACCAAACTCAAGTCCCAATACGCGGCACAGATCAATACCGATCTCGAACGCAACTCCGCCGACCACGAACGTCTCACCTCCGAGATCACGGCACTACAGCAGCAGCTGTTGGTGCTGGAAAACAACCGGGTACTGCTGCTCGGCATGCGGCAGAGCCTTGGCGACGAAGCCGCCGGTGACGTTCCGGAGAACACCGACGTCAGCGGCTCTGAGAATGGTGCATCCGCTGCACGGAAGTCCGCGGACCGGTCGGCGACGCGCAAGCCGAGGAAGAAGACCGACACAGCCAGCGGCAAGCAGAAGGGAACGGAGTCAGGCGGGATCCGCACCAAGCGGGTGCGAGAAGCGGGTTCTTCCACCCTCCGGGACCTCATCCGTGATGACCTCACCCAGCACGCTGAACCGCGTTCCGCAGCCGAGGTCACCGCTGCCCTCACCCAGGCCCTTCCAGACCGCGAGGTCAAAGCCACGGTCGTGCGCAGCACTCTCGAGTCACTCGTCGCCAAGGGCGAAGCTCACCGCACCAAGCAGCAGAGGTCCGTCTTCTACTCGGTTGCTGCCCCGGACGCGGCCGCCGGTACGGCTGAGCGCGGCGCGGCATCTTCTTCCTGAGAGCTGTAGTCTCGTCCGGCAGCCGATGATCGCGCTGCTCAATGATGTGGCAGACGCCGATCCCCGGTACGAGGACTTCTCTGTCTGGCACTACCGCACCAACTCCTGGTGGTGGCAGCATCAGGGCGCGGTGATCCGCCTCGGCCACAAGATCGAGATCGGTCTGCGGTTCGACCTGGACGGCCTGCGGATCCAAGGCGCTTGGTGGTATCCCGCCCCTGGCCAGGTCACCTCGTTCCGCAAGGCCGTCGCCACCGAGGGAAGCGGCCACGAACTCTTCTCCATCATCGAGGACTTGAGGGCGAAGGGCTACGACATCTCCGGGGACGTGATGAAGCGCCCCCCACGGGGCTATCCGTGCGACCACTCCTGCACGGACCTGCTGCGCCACCGCTCACTGATCGCCGCCTATCCCCTCGGCTGCGACGACTGGCTCCACACCCCTGAGGCTGTCGGCAAAGTCCTCGCGGCCGCCGACGACCTCGACGCCATGCTCACGTGGCTGGTCCGTCACGTGAACAGCTCCACCTGACCCGAGAAGAACCAGCATCGACACACACCGTCCGGAAAACCGGCACATGTCCCCAGAAGCTGTTGCCTTCCGCGCGTGAGGACTGCATTTCCGCTGGTCGGGTATAGGGGCGGTGGTCCGCGGGAGTGGTGGCTCATCGTGTCGCTGCCCCGGTGGAGGAGTGGACCACCGCCCGCTCGTGAGGGGCTTGCCTGGACGACGCTGTCAGCTCCTGCCCGGCGGGGTGGCGACTGCGTATTCCGCATCGCGGATTCATCAGATGGTGTGGTTCATCCGCGGTTTGGCCATCTCGCTGATCCTGCCCGCTGATGCTCGAAGAGCGCCCGGTTGCCGTCCTGGGGGAACGTGTTCGTGATCTCCGGCATGCCTGGCCGCATGCACTGTCCGACCAAGAGAAATGGCTTATCGTGCATTTGACTCCGCATGAGCAGGAGCGCCTGCTTATCCATGTCGCGGCCGACGTTGCACACAGGCGCCGCGACCGTGGGCTGCGCCTCAACTATCCAGAAGTGATGGCCCTGCTGACGGTGCACGTCTTCGAGGCGGCACGCGACGGCAAGACGGTCAGCGACATCATGGAGTCGGGTCGGCAGCTGTTCGCCCGTGATGAGGTGATGGACGGCGTCCCGGAGATGATTAAGAACGTCCAGGTGGAGGCCACCTTCCCGGACGGCACCAAGCTGGTCACCATCGACGACCCCATTCCGGAGGCGCCAGAGGAGCACGAGGTCTACCCGGGCAAGGTCGAGCACCCCCAGCCGCCCCGCAAGCCAGACTCCCCGGTCGACTGCGACGACAGCGGCAACTCGTCCGTAAGCTGCTACGAGTACGACGACACAGTCTCCCGGTACGACGCGATCCACTTCAACGTGCACCTCGACGGGGACACGCAGGGCGTCAGCCTGCAGAGGGACGCCACCACCTTGCCGGGGCCGGGCAAGACGAAGATCAAGGTGAAGAACGAGTCGGACCGTCCCATTCAGGTTGCCTCCCACTATCACTTCGCCGAGGTCAACCCGGAGCTCAAGGTCATCAGCATCGAGGTCCCTGCCGGTCGGACAGTCCCCCATGACCGCAGTCTCTGGAACTGCGATGCGGCGAAGGGCCGACGGCTCAACATCGCCGCGGGCACGGCGGTGCGCTTCGAACCTGGCGACGAGTGCTGTGTGGAACTGGTGCAGATCCAGGGTGATGTCACGGCCGGCGGCAGCAACACCAGCGACCTGGCCAAGATCCGGGGACTGCGCGAAGGAATCGTCCGATGAACAACCCGCAGGGACAGGGCCGCGGCCAGGTGCCGAAGCCTGTGAAGGGCCGGCCGAAGCCGAGCAATGAGCTGACGCGGGCGGATTACACAGCGCTGTACGGGCCGACCACGCGGGACCGGGTCCGGCTCGCCGACACCGACCTCACGCTGGAGATCGAGGCCGACTGGAGCGGCGGCCCTGCGTACAGCGGCAATGAGATGGTCTTCGGCGGCGGCAAGGTGATCCGCGAGTCTATGGGAATGTCGCACCTCGCCAGGGATGGGAGGAACGGCGAAGGCGACGCCACGGACCACAGGCCCGTGGACACCGTCATCACGGGCGCGTTGATCCTCGACTGGTGGGGCGTGGTCAAGGCCGACATTGGCATCCGCGACGGCAGGATCGCGGCCATCGGCAAGGCGTACAACCCCGAGACGATGGACCCGATCCCGAGCAACAGGTTCGAGATGCCGAACCGTACAACTATGGGCAATACGGAGCCGGTTCCGTTGACGCCGGTAAGTTTCGTGGTCGGGCCGAGCACCGAGGTCATCTCCGGCAACGGGCGGATCATCACCGCGGGTGGCGTAGACACCCATGTCCACTTCATCTGCCCCGGGGAGATCCACGAGGCTCTGGCCTCGGGTGTGACCACCCTGATCGGCGGCGGCACGGGACCGGCCGAGGGCAGTACGGCCACCACCGTGACCCCGGGCGCATGGCACATCAGGCGGCTCTTCGAGGCGCTGGACGAGTTCCCGGTCAACATCGGCCTGCTCGGCAAGGGCAGCACGATGAACGAGCACGAGCTCAACGCGCAGGTTGACGCCGGTGTCTGTGGCTTCAAGATTCACGAGGACTGGGGCGCCACGCCCGCGGTGATCGACCGGGCCCTGGACATCTGTGAAGAGCGCGGTGTCCAGCTTGCTCTGCACGCCGACTCACTGAACGAGTCGGGGTTCCTGGAGAGCACACGGGCAGCCTTCACGGGCGACGGCAGGGACGCTGGGGGGAAGTTCACGAAGAAGAAGGCACGCTCCATCCACATCTTCCATGTCGAGGGTGCTGGCGGTGGTCACGCGCCGGACATGATCGAGCTGGTCAAGGAACCGAATGTCCTCCCGGCCTCGACCAACCCGACGCGTCCCCTGACGGTCAACACCGTCAAGGAGCACGTCGACATGATGATCGTGTGCCATCACCTCAACCCGCAGATTCCGGCCGATATGGCCTTCGCCGACTCCCGGATCCGGCCGTCCACCATGGCCGCGGAGGACCTCCTCCACGACATGGGCGCCATCTCCATGATGTCCTCCGACGCCCAGGCAATGGGCCGCATCGGTGAGATGATCATGCGTACCTGGCAGACCGCACACGTCATGAAGTGCCGCTACGGGGCACTGAAGGAGGACCTCGAAGCCGCGAAGGTCCGCACGATCACCGACGACACAAACCACTCCTTCAACGACCAGCAGCTGCAGCCGAACGACAACTTCCGGGCGCGCCGGTACGTCGCCAAGTACACGATCAACCCGGCGATCACGCACGGCATCGACGGCCACGTCGGCTCCGTGCAGACCGGGAAGCTCGCCGACCTGGTGCTGTGGGAGCCGAAGTTCTTCGGCGTCAAACCGCACATGCTCCTCAAGGGCGGCCAGCTCGCATACGCGCAGGTCGGCGACGCCAACGCGTCGATCACAACGCCGCAGCCCTACATGCCGCGCCCGGTCTGGGGCTCCACCGGCCGCTCCCCGGGACGCAACTCGGTGAACTTCGTGGCTCCGGGCGTGGCCGGCAAACTGAACGGAGACGGCACCAGCAGTATTCCGGGTCTCGGTCTCGACAAGGAGTTCGTGGACATCACAAGCACCCGGCAGGTCATGAAGTCCGACATGAAACTGAACGACGGCAGTGCGCTGACGAGCCTCGAAGTCGACCACAACAGCTTCGAGGTCACCATCGGCGGTGCGACCACGACCGACGCCCGCACCGAACTCAATGGTGCGACCGTGCCGCGCTCCTACGTCAACGAAGTACCCCTGGCACAGCGGTACTTCCTCTTCTGAACCGCCACCAGCCGGGCCGTCGGAGCAACAGCACTGCGGCCGGGCCCTCGGGCGGGCAGGCCAGGCCCGCCCGCGCTCGGCACAACTTCCGACCCCACGAAAGGCAGCCGCTCACCCATGAGCCGTGCAGCCCTGCTCCTGCTGGCCGACGGCCGCTTCCCCGCCGGAGGGCACGCCCACTCAGGGGGCGTCGAAGCCGCTGTCGCCCACGGAGCCGTACACGACACCGACAGCCTGGAGGCATTCTGCCGCGGCCGTCTGCACACCACCGGCCTGACCATGGCCGGCCTGGCCGCCGCGGCCGCCGCCGGAGTCGACCCGCTGCTGCTGGACGACGCCGCTGACGCACGCACCCCCGTCCCCGCGCTGCGCGCCGTCGCCCGTCGGCTCGGCCGGCAGATGATGCGCGCGGCCCGTGCCACCTTCCCGTCCGAGGACCTGGAACGGCTGGCCGCCGAACGTCCCCAGGGCGCCCACCAGCCGCTCGTGCTGGGCCTCGCCGCCCGGGCCGCAGGGCTCACCCCGCTGGACGCCGCCTATGCCGCCGCGTACGAGAACGCCAGCGGCCCGGCCACCGCGGCAGTGCGCCTGTTGAGCCTCGACCCGCTCGACGCCTCGGGGCTGCTGGCCCGCCTCAGCTCCGATACCGACGCCGTCGCCACAGCTGCCGCCCAGGCCGCGGACCGCGTCACGGCCGAGGGCATCGACGCCCTGCCATCGGCGTCCTCCCCGCTGCTGGACATCACCGGTGAACAACACGCCGCCTGGACCGTCCGGCTCTTCGCCTCCTGAAGCCTTCCCTTCCCACCTGGAGCTCTTCGTGCACCTCGACCACCCCGTGACCATGCCACAGCGCCACACCCACAGCGCCGAGCCGCTCCGCGCCGACGGCAGCCGCCGAGCTCTGCGTGTCGGTCTGGGCGGGCCCGTCGGCTCCGGCAAGACAGCCAGCGTCGCAGCGCTCTGCCGCACCCTGCGCGACCGCTGGTCCATCGCCGTCGTCACCAACGACATCTACACCCGCGAGGACGCCGAGTACCTGCTGCGAGAGGCCGTGCTGCCGCCCGAACGGATCACCGCGGTGGAGACCGGCGCGTGCCCGCACACCGCGATCCGCGACGACATCTCAGCCAACCTCGAGGCCGTCGAACACCTGGAGGCGGCCCTCCATCCCCTCGACCTCGTGTTCGTCGAGTCCGGTGGCGACAACCTCACCGCAACCTTCTCCAAGGGCCTCGTCGACGTGCAGATCTTCGTCATCGACGTCTCCAGCGGCGAGGACATCCCCCGCAAAGGCGGCCCCGGCATCACCACCGCCGACCTCCTCGTCGTCAACAAAACCGACCTCGCCCCGCACGTAGGCGCCGACCTCGCCACCATGGCCGCCGACGCCAAACGGCAACGCGGCGACCTTCCCGTCATCTTCACCAGCCTCACCTTGGACGACGGCATCCGCGAGGTCGCCAACTGGGTTACCGCGCACCTCGCCGAGTGGCGCTCCAAGGCGGCCGTATGAGCCTCGCCGCACAACTCGCCGCACAACTCGCCGCAGACCGGGCAGCGTTGGCCGGAGCCCGCTCCGGAGCCGAGGAGCCCGCCGGGCACCCGGACGGGGTGCATGCCACGGCCCGCATCCACGCCACGTACAACGGACGCGTCACCACACTTCCGCAGCTACGCAGTGACGGCCCGTTCCACCTCCGACGCATGCGCACCGACGGGAACACCGCCAAGGTGGGGATCATCGGTGCGATGAGCGCCCCACTCGGCGGCGACCGGCTCACCATCGACGTCACCGCCGGGGACCGGGCCGTACTGGAGGTCACGACGGCCGCCGCCACACTCGCCCTGCGCGGCCCCACCACCGCCCCGGCCACCTACGACGTACGGCTCACCGCCGGGGAACACACGAGCCTGCACTGGCTGCCCCAGCCGCTGATCAGCGCCGCCGGCAGCAACCTCCGGCAGACTTACACCGTCGAACTCGCCGCCACCGCACGGCTGTTGCTGCGAGAGGAGCAGCTCCTGGGCCGGGCCAACGAGCATCCGGGCCACCTCATCAGCCGGCTATTGGTCCACCGTGCCGGAAGACCACTGCTCGACCAGCAGACGGCATACGGGGACCCAGAACCCGGCTGGGACGGCCCGGCCGTCCTGCACGGACACCGCGCTGTCGGCCAACTCCTGCTCGTCGCACCCGAAATGGGCATTCACCACAGCCCCGTCCTCCTCCGCGAGGGCTCCCGGGACGGGTGCGCCGTCCTCACACCACTGGCCGACGGCCCGGCACTGCTCGCCACCGCCATCGCACCGACCTCCTCGGCCCTGCGGGAACTGCTCGACGAAGCCCTCGCACACGCCCTCCAAAAGTAGCGCGGATGACCCGCCGCCCCTCAGCGGGCGGCGGACCACACCAGCGGGTCAGCCCCAAACGTCCGCGCCCCGCGACGCCAAGCACTCCCTGGACACGCAGCGCCTTGGTCTAATTTAGGCACCTCTTCCTCACCGCAGCCATCGCCGGAATAGGACACTCCGATTGCGGGCCTACAGTCGAGGAGGTCGTGCCACTGCGGGTGCCACATGCGCCGGTCGCATGCCGTGGAGCCGCCGCGAGCGTCATGAGGGAATCGCGAATCACGCCGGAGAGCAGCGTGCCGGTCAGCGGGGGCGTCACCACGCCGGCGTCCGGTCCGGTCCCCCGGACGAGGAATCAGGTTCATGCCGCCCATCTCCTCCACCCAGCGGCGCTCCACCGGGTCCAGCCACACGACCTGCTGGCAGCCCGCATCGGCGGCCGCCTGCTGGTCGAGGCACGCACCCGCGTGGTTCCCGGCGCCGACAGCGGGGTTGCGGCGGCGACCAGCGCTTTGTGAACCCGGGCGCCGCAGGGCCCTGAGCGGGCACAGCGCCTCCCGCACCACCGCCATGCACCTGACCGACGACGGCGGCCGCCTGCCGGCCACGTTACTGCGCCGGACGCAAGGAACGGGGGCTGGCCTGGAGGCATAAAGGACCCTCCGTCGACAGAACAACGGGGCGTGCAGGGCCTCCGCCTCTCGGCCCGCGTAACGCCGCACGCCACGCCCCAACTACTGCGCCTGGCAACCGCAGTTGAGACGTGCCGGCTCGTATGCCCGGCACAGCCCGCCGGGCAGGAGCCTCCGGACATCCCAGCCGCCCGCGCCGACCGTCAGGCGGACTGATCCGGCGAGCCGAGCACACCACGCTCGCGCAGTTGGGCAAGGTGTTCCAGCCCGCCGGGCCGGTACAGCGGCGCCGCGTCGATGTCGGCCTCAGTGCTGCCCGGCCTCTCCCTCGCAGCACAGTCGACAAAGGGTGGATCCGGCAGCAGCGCCACGTCGGCACGGTCCCGGTCGGCGCCACGCTCGCCGCGGTGGATCAGGTCCGGAGTCCTGGGATCGTCAACTTCGCTGGCGTCTGATTCACCCTGCGCGGGGGTGAGCGCGGGTAGTGCGACGGGCGCTTTCGGCCATGACCGGTGTGGTGGGTGAGAGTGGGGAGGGGCGTGTGGTGGGAGGGGTGTGCCGACCGGTGGCCTGTGGGGACGGCGGGGCGCGGGGTGCTTGGGGGTGGGGTGCGCAAACGTGCTGCGCAGGGTTGGCCGGACTCATTCGTTAATCACTTTACGTGTTTACCTGAACGCGTTGTGCTACTGGCTGTTCCGGCGTCGCCACGGCCCGGCGGTGCATTCCAGCAGCATCGATTCGAGGGACATCACCATGACCACACCTCCCGCTGCTCCGCTCCGGGTCGCCCTGGCCAACGGCAGCTTCGAAGAACCCGCCGTAACCGGTGTGGAGATCCTGCCGGACGCCTCACAGACGCAGGCGGCCAAGCGGGTCCCGGGCTGGCTCACCACGGCCTCCGACCACAGGATCGAGCTGTGGCGGTCGGGCTTCAACGGTGTGCCGGCGGCCGAGGGCGTCCAGTTCGCCGAGCTCAACGCGAACCAGGTCTCCACGCTCTACCAGGACCTGCCGACCACGCCCGGCACGAAGCTGTACTGGCGGCTGTATCACCGCGGCCGCCAGGGCGAGGACACCATGGCGCTGGACATCGGCGCGCCCGGCTCCACGGTGGAGCAAAGGCGCTTCACCGACGGCAACACCGCCTGGGGTTACTACACAGGCACCTACACCGTCCCGGACGGCCAGACACTGACGCGCTTCGCCTTCCGCTCGGTCTCCGCCGCCGGCGGCAACCGCAGCGTCGGCAACTTCCTGGACGGCATCTTCTTCGGCACCGCTCCCTACGTGACGGTCGCCAAGACCGCCATTCCCGCGGGGCCGCTGGAGGTGGGCGATGCCGTCACCTACCGCATCACCGCCAAGAACGAGGGCGGTGGCGGGGCCGAGAACCTCATCCTGACCGACGTCATCCCGCAGGGCACGACCTATCTGCCCGGTTCCTTGCGTATCGTCGACGGCCCGAACGCCGGAGCGAAGAGCGACGCGAAAGGTGACGACCAGGCGTACTACGACGCCCAGGCAAACAAGGTCGTCTTCCATCTCGGCAACGGCGCTTCCGGCGTGGAGGGCGGCAGCCTGCCCAACACCGGGACCCTTCCGCCGGGGACCACGGTGGAGTACCGGGCCGTCATCGACCTGGCCGCCGCCGACAAGCACATCAGCAACACCGCCACCGCCACCTACGAGAACCGGCTCGGTGATACGCCGGAGCCCTTGACGGCCACGTCCAACGAGCAGATCACGGAGGTCAAGCCGGCTGCCGATCTGACCGTGGCGAAGGCAGCCGACGCGACCACCGTCACCGTCGGCCAGACCGTGACCTACCGCATCACCGTCCACAACACTGGCCCGAACCCGGCCACTGGCGTCACCGTCACCGACCAACTCCCCGACGACCTCACCTTCCTGTCCGCCGACGGCACCCCCGGAAGCTACGACCCGGTCACCGGGCAATGGACCGTGGACGACCTGGCCGACGGCGCCACCGCCACCCTCGTGCTGCGAGCCAAGGCCACCAAGACCGGCCGGATCACCAACACCGCCACCGCCGCCGGCAACGAAAAGGACCCCGACCCCACCAACAACACCGACACCGCCACCGTCTGCGTCGATCCCGCCCCCTCCTGCTGCGACCCCTGCTCCCCCCGCAAGTAACCCACCCAGGAACACGCCACGCCGCCTCCGCCAGCCCCCGGCCACGCGACACGGTCGGGGGCCCGGTCCCGGAGGCCCTGCGGCCGAAGACGCGGCGCACCACAGACCTTCCCCTTCCAGCACACGACCGGCAGCGCACCGGCACCACCGCAGCTCACGGGGCGACAGGGCCTGCAGGATGGCAAGGTCCTGCCTCCCAGCCGCAAAGCGCACGCCTGCCGTGGCGGTCCACGGACAGCGCGGTCTGTACGTCCTGGACGGTGCGCTGATCCTGGGCACCTCGAGAGCGTGCAACGCATCGATGACCATCGCAGCCGTGGCCGAGCGGGCGATGGACGCCATCACCGCCCAGGACATCGGCACGATCGTCTGAGCCGAGGCACCATGTGGGATTTCCCGGAACCGGGCCGCGGTCAAGCCGCAGTCAACAGCCGTCCCCGCAGTGAGGGCGCTGCAACGTCTGCCTGGCCTGTATCCCGCGGGCCAGGCTGCCCCTCCTTGCCCCGTCGCACTGCATCCTTGTCGGATCGTGGGTGGGTTGGTGGGCTATGGTGCCCGCATGAGCGGACGGTTCACCGGCTGGCCCAAGCGAGCCATGGACGTGCTGCTGCACCTGCAGGGCGAGCCATCACGCGTGGTGCGCGAGCAGTACCGCGCGGATCGGGAACGTCTCGTCCGGCAGCCGATGATCGCGCTGCTCAATGATGTGGCAGACGCCGATCCCCGGTACGAGGACTTCTCTGTCTGGCACTACCGCACCAACTCCTGGTGGTGGCAGCATCAGGGCGCGGTGATCCGCCTCGGCCACAAGATCGAGATCGGTCTGCGGTTCGACCTGGACGGCCTGCGGATCCAAGGCGCTTGGTGGTATCCCGCCCCTGGCCAGGTCACCACGTTCCGCAAGGCCGTCGCCACCGAGGGAAGCGGCCACGAACTCTTCTCCATCATCGAGGACTTGAGGGCGAAGGGCTACGACATCTCCGGGGACGTGATGAAGCGCCCCCCACGGGGCTATCCGTGCGACCACTCCTGCACGGACCTGCTGCGCCACCGCTCACTGATCGCCGCCTATCCCCTCGGCTGCGACGACTGGCTCCACACCCCTGAGGCTGTCGGCAAAGTCCTCGCGGCCGCCGACGACCTCGACGCCATGCTCACGTGGCTGGTCCGTCACGTGAACAGCACCACCTGACACGAGAAGAACCAGCATCGACACACACCGTCCGGAAAACCGGCGCACATCGCCAACAGGAGAGAGGCGCTTACCGGACCCCTTCTTCCCAGGCCGTCGCCGAGCTCAGACGCCTGCTCGCACAGGCGCGGCATAGAGGGCGCGCGGAGCGCGGCCGGACGCAGCGCTGACGTGGACGGCGTCGAGTCCCGGCACTGTCTGTCCTCTCCTCACTGTGTCGCCAGCATCTGGTCCTGGCCGTGGCGATGAAGAGCCGGGTGCCGATGACGGCGTCGGAGTCAAGGTTGCGGAGGATGCCGGTGTGCTCGCGGTCGAAGCGATGAGTGTCGAGGAAGCTCGGCCAGACGCTCATGCCCACGAGTCTGATGTGCCTGCCGAAGTACACCCATGACGGACATACGGCCTTCCTGTGGTCAACGGAAGAGCCGCGAGGCGGGAGCCAATAGGGCTCCGACGGCCACCATGCCCGCGAGCAGCAGCACCGGTAGGTGGGCGCCTGGCGTGTACTTCAGGTGGCTGAGGTTGAATCCGGCCCCGATCAACCAGAGCAGACTGCCGACTATGATCAGCAGGTAGTTGTCCCTTTCGCGGAGAATACGCATTCCTGCCCAGAGCAGCAGCGGCATCACGAGTAAGATCCCCAGAGCAAATGTGACCGCGTGGATTTCAGCGCTTCCCCATGAGCCGCCGTCGGGGTCTGCGCGTTTCTGGGCCCGTGCGGCGGCGTAACCGGCGCTGAGGATAAGGTGGCATACGAGTACCGCCACAGCCGTGACTGCCGCTCCCTTGAGGGACTGTACCGCTCGGGACATGGTTCATTCCACGCTTTCCAGAGGCCGTGGGGTCCTGCGTACCATACGCAGGACCCCGCAGTTTCCACACGATGAGGTGTTACTCGCACTTGAGTGTCTTCTCAAGGGAGTCGGCATACAGGCGCGCACCCGCGGGCTTGGGGTGGAACGACTGCATGGACGGCTTCGGCAGGTCGTTGTCCGCCTGCGCCTGGCCGGAGATCACGATGCCATGCACCGATTCCGGATCGCCGCAGACCGCTTTCCCGGTGAACACTCCGCGCGGGTCGGAGAGCACCGCCTTGGCTTTGTACTGTGAGTTGGCGTCGTCTACTGCGCCCTTCATCTCGTCGGCGAGGATGTCGGCGACGCTGTTGACCCATTTGCCCTCAACGTCCTCCATGCCGAGGACGCACGAGCCGTTGTCCTCCAGAAGCCTGGGGTAGCCCATGAGGACGATCTCGGCGTTGGGGGCCTTGTCGTGGATCGTCTTCAATGTTGCGGTGATGCGTGGCCGGATCTGCTCGTGGAGCCACTTCGGCGCCCACTCGTCCAGCCCTCCGGTGTCGCCACCGGTCTTCTCGCCGTTGTCCGGGTCGATGTTGTCCAGCGACTCGGCCTGGCAGTTCCATATGGTGGGCAGGACGCACTTCTTGACGATGTCGGTGAATCGGGCGTCGTTGCCGCCGACGGACAGGGTGACCAGGCTAGTGTTCTGGTCGAGGTAGCCCTGCTTGAGTTGCGCGAGTTCGCCGCTCCTGCCCGTGTTGAGGATATTGAAGGTACGGGCGCCGGAGCAGGCGATGAAGTGATAGTCCATGTTCGCGTCCCGGCTGTCGGCCAGCGCGCCGATCGACTTGCTGGAGCCCGGCAGGGTTGCCTGACGCGACCAGGCGATCTTGGATCTGTGGCAGGAGTTCTTCGACTTCGGTTCCGCCTTGTCGTAGTAGTCCGACTCGGCGTAGTAGTCCTTGCCGCCCGGCTCGGTCGCGCCCTCGCCTGAGGAGTACGAGTCGCCCATCGCGACGACGAAGTTCTTCGGCTTCGCCGACAGCGGCTGGAATGCCACCGAGTCCCAGGCGATGTCCTCATCCCCGGTGCCGTCTTGGGTGTCGCTGTCCAGCGACACCGTTGGAGGGCCGGTGAAGTTGAACACGCCCAGGTCGACCCACTTGTTCTCCAGCACTCGCTGGGGGTGCACCCGGTAGGGGCTGGTCGAGTCGGTACCGCCGATCAGACAGGTAGCCTGGCGGGTGTGGGCGCCGTGGTCGGGCATGTGAGCGTAGACGCGCATCCAGCCGCGGTAGGCGCGAAGGACGTGGTTGATCTCGGGGACCAGGTCGCTGATGGTGATGGTATCGATCCAGCGGTGCGGGATGTCGCTGGCCCAGCAGACGCTGTCGGGCTGGTCCACGGTCGTCGAGAAGACGAAGGTGCGGGTGCCGTTGTCGGCGTCGACGATGCCGAAGAAGGCGGTGATCTTCGTATTCGAGTAGCCGAGGGCTTGCGCGAGGATGCGGTGCAGGCCGTCGACCACGGTTTCCCCGGGCAGGACAGGGCCAGCCGGAAGGTCCCAGGCCGGTGGCGTGTCCAGGTCCCGGGTCGCCGTGCGGACGAGCAGGAACTTGGCGTCGTGCTCGATCAGCGCGGCCGCGGCGAGATCGGTGACGCCGTCGCTGTGGCTGCGGGTGACCGACTCGTCGACCTGCGCGAGCGTGAAGGGGCCGGTCATGGGGTCCGCCGCAGCGGGACGACGTCGGTGCGGTGGTGCGGCATCGTCGGACGGGCGGCCTCCGGGGTGGCCAGCAGGGCGACAATCGTGACGGGCTGCTGGCAGTGGGGGCAGTTCCGGGTCGAGGTCGGCTCCAGCGGGTCGCGGACGGCCGCGGGCTGCCGGGAGGCGGTGCGGACCGGTGGCAGCGGAGGGAGCTCGATCCGGGCCGGCAGCGCGGGGGGGGTGCCTCTATGTCTTCCGTCAAGGCATCCCTGTCGGTTTTGGGGTGGTTCGGGGTTGCTGGGGTTAGGCGGCGAGTTCGAGGTCTCTCGGTGTCCGGGGTTCGTAGAAGGTGCCGTCGCGGAGCATGGCGAACAGGACGCTGATGCGTTGGCGGGCGAGTCGGAGGAGGGCTTGGGTGTGGGTCTTGCCGCGTGCTCGTTGCTTGTCGTAGTAGGCGCGGGAGGCGGGGTCGGCGTTCATGCAGGCGAAGGCGGACAGGAACATCGCCCGTTTGAGCTGCCGGTTGCCGCCTCGGGGTGCGTGTTCGCCGTGGATCGAGGTGCCGGAGGACTTGGTGGTGGGGGCGAGTCCGGCGTAGGAGGCGAGGTGGGCGGCGGTGGGGAAGCTGGTGCCGTCGCCGACGGTGACCAGCAGGACGGCGGCGGTCCTGACGCCGACGCCGGGCATCGACGTCAGGACCGGGGAAAGAGGGTGGGCCTCCAGCAGGGTGTTGATCTGGGCCTCCATCGCCCGGCGCTGGGTGTGGACGGCGGCCAGGGAAGCGGCCAGAGAGGGGATGACGATGTCGAGGGTGCCGGTGCCGGGGACGACGACGGTCTGTTCGTCCAGTGCGTCGAAGATGTCGTCGGTCAGCCGCTGGGCCATGCGGGGGGCTTTCGGGCGGATCAGCTCCGCGAGTCTGCGGCGGCCGGCCTTGCGCAGGGCGGACGGGGAGCCGTAACGCTCCAGCAGCCAGGTCACGGCCTGGTGGTCCAGGCGCGGACCCAGGACGCGCTCCAGGCTGGGGTGGAACTGGGTGAGCAGGCCGCGTATCCGGTTGGAGGTGCGGGTGGCTTCGGCTGCGAGGTCCTGGTCGAAGCCGACGAGGACCGTGAGTTCCGCGGTGATCTCGTCGGTCACCTCCAGGGACCGCAGGGTGTGCGGCATGGTGCGGGCCGCGTCCGCGATCACCGCGGCGTCCTTCGCGTCGGTCTTGGCCTCGCCGGGGTAGAGGTCGGCGATCCGGCGCATGGCAAGGCCCGGCAGGTAGGCCACTTGACAGCCCGCATCGCGGGCGACGTTCAGCGGCAGAGCGCCGATCGAGGCGGGCTGGTCGACGATCACCAGGACGGTGCCGAACTTGGCGGTGAGCTTGTCGAAGACGGCCCGCAGTTTCGGCTCGCTGTTGGGCAGCGGCTTGTCGAAGACTTTCTTTCCGGCCGGGGTGAGTCCGTGGCCGTGGTGGGCACTCTTGCCGACGTCCAGGCCCAGGAAAACGCCCACGTCTTCGATCTTGAACATCGTGCCCCTTCCCAGGGGGTGTTGACGGTGCCGGCCTCGGCTCGGGTGTCGTGCTCGCGCATCCACGTTATGCAGACCTGCCGCCCGCGAACTGTCCGGCGTTGCGCCGGACCGGACGGTGGCCGGACCTCTGATCAGCGTCTCCGACGGACACCTCCCGGGCCCGGCGACACCACCCCCCAGGTCATGCCGTCCAATGCCGTGACTCTGTTGGTGATGTTGTCGGGGTCATGCGGTAGTTGTCGGTGGGCTGGCACAGTGGCAGGGAGGCTGTTCCAGGGGGTGGGCTGCGATGTCGTTGCGACCGAAGAGCTATCAGCGGATCCCGGCGAAGACAGTGCGGACGGCGCGGGCCGCGTGTCCGAAGGGCACACCGGCGATGCTGATCCGGGATCGGTTGGACGTGCTGTTCGAGGACGAGGAGTTCGCTTCTCTGTATCCGGCCGACGGCCGTCCGGGTCTGTCACCGGGGCAGTTGGCGCTGGCGTCGGTGCTGCAGTTCGCCGAGAACCTCTCCGACCGGCAGGCTGCCGACGCGGTCCGCACCCGCATTGACTGGAAATATGCCCTCGGGATGGAGCTGGACGATGCCGGGTTCGACTACTCAGTGCTGTGCGAGTTCCGGGCCCGGCTGGCCGAGGGTGATGCCGCCGACCGGCTGCTGACGGTGATGCTGGAGCGGCTGGTGGAGGCCGGGTTGCTGAAATCCGGAGGTCGTCAGCGCACCGACGCCACTCACGTGATGGCGGCAGTCCGCACGCTCAGCCGGCTGGAACTGGCCGGCGAGACGCTGCGGGCCGCGCTGGAAGAGCTGGCCGAGGCCGACGGGGACTGGCTGCTGCCCTTGATCGAGCCGGAATGGGACAAGCGCTACGGGCGCAAGATCGAGATCGGGAAGGTCCCCGGTGGGAAAGCCGGGGTCACCGCCCTGGCGGAGACCTTCGGCCGGGACGGCCAGAAGATCCTGACCGCCGTGTGGGCACCCGACGCCCCACCCCGACTGCGGGTGTTACCGCAGGTGGAGATCCTGCGGCAGGTCTGGGTCCATCATTACTACTGGGACACCCACGGGCGTCTGCGCTGGCGCGACGGCCACGCACTGCCCCCGGCACACCTGCGGTTCGACTCCCCTTACGACACCGACGCCCACTACTGCGTCAAGCGGGACACCGCCTGGAGCGGCTACCGGGTCCATCTGACCGAGACCTGTGACACCGACCGGCCCGAAGTGGTCATCCACGTGGCCACCACGATCGCCCCGGTCCAGGACGGCGAACTCACCGAACAGATCCACGACGACCTCGCCGACGCCCGCCTGGCCCCGGCCGAACATGTTGTCGATGCCGCCTACATCACCCCGGCCCGGATCGAACGGGCCCGCCGGGTCCATGGCATCACCCTGCTGGGCCCGGTGGTGCCCGACCACAGCCACCAGGCCAAGAGCGGCAGCGGCTTCGACAAGTCCGCCTTCGCCGCGGACTGGGACAACAAGCAGGTCACCTGCCCCCGCGGGCACATCAGCCGGCACTGGGGACCACTGCGCATCAACGGCCACGACTACATCCAGGTCCGTTTCGACAAGGCCACCTGCCTTGCCTGCCCCGACCGCCCTCAGTGCACCACCTCCGCCACCCGTCCGCGTGCACTCGCGCTCCTGCCCACCCGTAAACTCCACGAGATCCAGACCCGCAACCGGCTGGACCAGCAGACCAAGGACTGGCAGCAGCGCTACGCGATCCGTGCCGGCATCGAGGCCACCCTCTCCCAGAACATTCGCACCTGCGGCCTGCGCCGATCCCGCTACCGCGGCCTGGCAAGAACCCACGTCCAGCACGTACTGACCGCACTGGCCTGCAACCTCACCCGCGTCGCCGACTGGATCGCCGAGCCGACCCCCACCCGCCACCGATCAACACGCTTCCACTCTCTCTGCACCACCGCCGCATGACCCCAGAAGATCACCAACAGAGTCATGCCGTTGCTTTTGAGGCGGTCGGCCGGTTGAGCCCATGTGCTGATATGCCGTCTGGAGCGGTTGGGGCTGGGCGTCCTGACCCGGTCGTGCCCGCCGGACTTGGTGGACCGGGTAGTCGGTGACGCTGGTCGCTCGGAGAGGCGCCGGCGTCTGCTGTCTGCTCGGTTCACGGTCTACTTCGTGCTGGCGATGTGCCTGTTTCCGCAGGCCGACTACCTGGAGGTCTTGCGCCTGGTGAAGACCGGGGATCCGGGACTGCGGTCGTGGACCGGGGTCAACAAGTCGTCGCTGACCAGGGCCCGGCAGAGGCTCGGATGGGCCGTGATGCGGGATCTGTTTCGTGCCGTGGCCCGGCCCCTGGGCGGGAGTGGAGAGCTGTTCCGCGGTCTGCGGGTCCTTGCCCTGGACGGGACTTTGCTGGCCGTGCCCGACTCAGCAGGGAACAACGACGCCTTCGGCAAGTCGGGCTCCGAGCGCAGTCCCATGGGATATCCGCAGGCAAGGGTTGTCGCCGTCGCGGAGTGCTCTTCCCACGCGGTGCTCGACGCCGTGATCGGCGGGTTCAAGGAGTCCGAACGCATCGTCTCCGACACGCTCGAGGCCCACATCGGAGCTGGCACTTTGTTGCTGGCCGATCGCGGCCTTTGGGGCCTGGCTCGCTGGCACCGCCTGCGGGAACGGGGCACTCACCTGTTATGGCGGATCGAGCGGCGCAAGGCCCGCCAGGTCCAGGACGTCCTGCCCGACGGCAGCTACCTGGCCCGGATCGAGGCGAACAAACACAGCAAGGCAGCCGGAACGGCAAAGGCCCCGCCGGCGCTGGTGCGGGTGATCGAGTACCGCATCGACGGGCAGCCCGACATCGTCCGCCTGATCACGAGCCTGACTGACCACGAGAAGTACCCGGCCGCCGAGCTCGCCGCCCTCTATGCCCGACGCTGGGAGATCGAGCTGGTCCTCGATGAGATCAAGACCCATCAACGCGGCCGGCCAGTCCTCAGATCGCAGACTCCGGACGGGGTGCGGCAGGAGATCTACGCACACCTGATCGTGCACCACGCCACCCGCGACCTGCTGGACGAAGCCGCCCGCCTGCACTCCAGCACCGCCGAGCGGACCTCGTTCACCCGGACCCTGCACGTCGTCCGCCGCACGGTGATCTCACCCAGCGGCTTTTCCCCCCTCCGCCCGCAGACGCGACCGGCACCTCGGACTCACCGAGATCGGCCACAGCCTCCTGCCTCGTCGTCGGCTTCGTGACTGCCCCCGCAAGATCCGGTCATGCATCACCGGCTACGGCAGTAAGGCTCCCGGCGAGCCCAGCAGCCAGCACCGTCCACCCGTGATCGTCACTCTGCATCACCGGTGGGAATGAGTGCTAAAGCAACGGCATGACTCTGTTGGTGATCTTCTGGGGTCATGCGGCGGTGGTGCAGAGAGAGTGGAAGCGTGTTGATCGGTGGCGGGTGGGGGTCGGCTCGGCGATCCAGTCGGCGACGCGGGTGAGGTTGCAGGCCAGTGCGGTCAGTACGTGCTGGACGTGGGTTCTTGCCAGGCCGCGGTAGCGGGATCGGCGCAGGCCGCAGGTGCGAATGTTCTGGGAGAGGGTGGCCTCGATGCCGGCACGGATCGCGTAGCGCTGCTGCCAGTCCTTGGTCTGCTGGTCCAGCCGGTTGCGGGTCTGGATCTCGTGGAGTTTACGGGTGGGCAGGAGCGCGAGTGCACGCGGACGGGTGGCGGAGGTGGTGCACTGAGGGCGGTCGGGGCAGGCAAGGCAGGTGGCCTTGTCGAAACGGACCTGGATGTAGTCGTGGCCGTTGATGCGCAGTGGTCCCCAGTGCCGGCTGATGTGCCCGCGGGGGCAGGTGACCTGCTTGTTGTCCCAGTCCGCGGCGAAGGCGGACTTGTCGAAGCCGCTGCCGCTCTTGGCCTGGTGGCTGTGGTCGGGCACCACCGGGCCCAGCAGGGTGATGCCATGGACCCGGCGGGCCCGTTCGATCCGGGCCGGGGTGATGTAGGCGGCATCGACAACATGTTCGGCCGGGGCCAGGCGGGCGTCGGCGAGGTCGTCGTGGATCTGTTCGGTGAGTTCGCCGTCCTGGACCGGGGCGATCGTGGTGGCCACGTGGATGACCACTTCGGGCCGGTCGGTGTCACAGGTCTCGGTCAGATGGACCCGGTAGCCGCTCCAGGCGGTGTCCCGCTTGACGCAGTAGTGGGCGTCGGTGTCGTAAGGGGAGTCGAACCGCAGGTGTGCCGGGGGCAGTGCGTGGCCGTCGCGCCAGCGCAGACGCCCGTGGGTGTCCCAGTAGTAATGATGGACCCAGACCTGCCGCAGGATCTCCACCTGCGGTAACACCCGCAGTCGGGGTGGGGCGTCGGGTGCCCACACGGCGGTCAGGATCTTCTGGCCGTCCCGGCCGAAGGTCTCCGCCAGGGCGGTGACCCCGGCTTTCCCACCGGGGACCTTCCCGATCTCGATCTTGCGCCCGTAGCGCTTGTCCCATTCCGGCTCGATCAAGGGCAGCAGCCAGTCCCCGTCGGCCTCGGCCAGCTCTTCCAGCGCGGCCCGCAGCGTCTCGCCGGCCAGTTCCAGCCGGCTGAGCGTGCGGACTGCCGCCATCACGTGAGTGGCGTCGGTGCGCTGACGACCTCCGGATTTCAGCAACCCGGCCTCCACCAGCCGCTCCAGCATCACCGTCAGCAGCCGGTCGGCGGCATCACCCTCGGCCAGCCGGGCCCGGAACTCGCACAGCACTGAGTAGTCGAACCCGGCATCGTCCAGCTCCATCCCGAGGGCATATTTCCAGTCAATGCGGGTGCGGACCGCGTCGGCAGCCTGCCGGTCGGAGAGGTTCTCGGCGAACTGCAGCACCGACGCCAGCGCCAACTGCCCCGGTGACAGACCCGGACGGCCGTCGGCCGGATACAGAGAAGCGAACTCCTCGTCCTCGAACAGCACGTCCAACCGATCCCGGATCAGCATCGCCGGTGTGCCCTTCGGACACGCGGCCCGCGCCGTCCGCACTGTCTTCGCCGGGATCCGCTGATAGCTCTTCGGTCGCAACGACATCGCAGCCCACCCCCTGGAACAGCCTCCCTGCCACTGTGCCAGCCCACCGACAACTACCGCATGACCCCGACAACATCACCAACAGAGTCACGGCATTGTCATACCGTCGACAGGGGGCAACAGTCATACCGGGCCCGGAGGCCAGCGGCCCCATTGCGGGACCGCGAAAAACATAACGGGGCCTGGCCGAGGCGGCGGGCCCGTTCCTCGTCCAGGGCCCGGTCCCGGCGGTGCTCGGTTTCGCGGCGGCAGACCGCCGAGCAGTAGCGGGTGCGGACCGTGCGCCTCGCTTCGAAGGAATTCTCACAGACCGGGCAGGTTCGGGTCTCCGTCTGGGCCTCGCGGGCGGCGGTGCGACACTCGCCCGAGCAGAACAGGCGCTTCGGGCTGATGGTTGTGGTGACTCGGCGAGCAGTACTTGCGCCGGCTGGTCAGGGAATCGCCCCTGAACCCGGTCTGACACTCGGGGCAGGTGCGGTCCAACTCGCCGCTGATGGTGTCGAGTTCACGAGACACGGGCGTTCACTCCCTGGCGAAGGCTGTCGGCGCGGTTCTGGTGGTGGCGGAGCCGGTAGGAAGGGCCGTCGATGCCGACCACGGCGGCCCGGTGCAGGAGCCGGTCCAGCATCGCCGCGGCGACGGTGGCGTCCCCGAACGCTGAGGCCCAGTCCGCGATGCCGACGTTGGTGCTCAGGATCGTGCTCGACTTCAGATACCTCTGGTTGATCACCTGGAACAGCGCCGAGGCGCCGTCCTCGGGCAGCGGGAGGTAGCCGAGCTCATCAATGATCAAAAGCCTGGGACCTGCGAAGAAGCGCATGCAGGTCTTCCAGCGACCCTCGAGGGCGGCCTTGTGGGATTTGGCTGCCAGCTCGGCAGCGGTGGTGAAGTAGACCCGGTGGCTGGCGTCGACCGCCGCCCGGCCGAGCGCGACGGACAGCATCGTCTTGCCCACCCCGGGCGGCCCGACGAACAACACGTTCGACGCGTCGTCCAGGAACCGCAGCGTGGCCAGATCCCGGATCAGCTTCTCGTCGACCCCGGGCTGGGCCGAGAAGTCGAAGTCCGACAACGTCCAGGGCTCGGGCAGACAGGCGAACCGCTCCCGGGCCGCCAGGCGCCGGGACTCGGTGGCCTCGACCTCGATCTCCAGCAGCCGCTCCAGCGCGGCCGTCATCGACAGGTTCTCGGCGCTGGCCTGGTCCAGCACCCGCGGCAGAGCGTCGAACGCGTCGTTCAGCTTCAGCTAGGACAGGTGGGCCCGCAGCTGCGAATAGCGGCGCGCTTCACTCATGTGGGCCGGTGATGTGCTCACTCGCCGGGTTCCTCCTCGGGTGTCGGAGCGGTCCGCAGCCAGTCGGCCACGACGGCATAGGTGTCGAGGTTGATCACGACCCGCTCGGCCGAGCCGGCCCCGGGGGCCTGCCCGCGCAGCCGCTCGGCCTCCGCGAGGGCCGCAGGCGAGAGCGGTCGGCGGATCTTGGTCTTGCATGGGGCCCGGTCGCTGACCTGCGCGAGGACCGCCCGCTCCAGTGCGATCACATGCCCCGCGTCTCGGACCTTCCGCCCGGCCCCGCGGGGCGAGCTCGTGGCGGGCGACGACCGCCCGGCCCGTGGTGACGATGTGCAGGTAGTTCTCGCCGAGCCGCTGCCGGACGGTGACCTGCATCCCCGGCATCCCAGGTGGGACCGAGTAGAGGTTGCCCTCGAAGGACACCAGGGCCTGCGGACTGATGGTCCGCACGACCTCCAGCTCGGCCGGGAACGGCAGTGTGGGCAGGTCCAACAGTGGCTCCGCGGCGGCAAGCTCGGCGACGGTCACCTTGACGCCGTCGACGCTGCGGCGGCGCTCGTCCATCCGGACGGCGAGCTTGTCGATGCCGGACTGGGCCTGCTCGACCGTCAGCGCGTCCGGGACTGTGCGCCACCACCGTTGCGCCGCCGAGTGGTTGGCCTTCTCCACGACCCCCTTGCGGTTGCCCCGCCGCGGTAAGCAGATCGCCACCTGGACGCCGTAGAACTGGTTCCCGTCGCGTCTCTGGTCGCGTCGGCGGTCTCGCGACGAGACCGTACGCGGCCCGTGACCAGCAAGTTCGAGACAGTCGCAACGGCCCGGGCATCAGCCCCTCACTGTGAGCACAGGCCCTTGTAAGAATTGAGAATCTTACTACGCTCAGTACCAGTCAGCTGGCCGACGCCGGGCGTACGCTCGATGGCCTGGGCTCTCTCAGCATCGCCACGGCGGCACTGGGCGCGCCACCTGTCGATGAGCGTATTGATCCTGCTGCGGTCGGCATCGGCTAAATACCCCGTTTCATCGGCAATCAGCCACACCGTGTCCATCATGACCTTTTCGTTATCCCCAAGGCCTTCGTTCTCGTACGTAGGCTTATTCTGCAGGGCATGCATGGTGAGCACAACGACGATGGCGAGCGCGGAGAACAACAGGAACAGCACGGTTCGCGCGGGACGGGTTCGCCGCCGTCCGCGCCTTGATGCGGTCATTTGGCTGGGTCCTCTGCAGGTGCGGCGGCAAGGATTGTCTGGCATCCTCGCCGCCGCGCTACGTGCTGTTAACTTACTCTACGCTGTCACAGTTCCCGCCCTGCCCGGCGCCGTTTCTGTTCCACCATTGTGCGTAGTCTGTCGAACTTGGGACGACGTTGCCGTTGTCCACCAGTCGAATACGGAATTTGGAGCAGTCGCCCTCAGCCATGTTCCATGGCTGTCCCATGCTCGCCTTGGAGTACTGCCATTTTCCCTTGCCGCGGCCTTTGTACCATCCGAACTCGTAGCTGTCCGGGTCCGAAGACTCGTTCCATACGTCGATCTCGACGCCACGGCCGTCCGACGCCCGGTCGCCCATCCGGACCTCGTCACCCACGGTGAAAAACTCCACCCAGCCACCGTTGTCGGAATCATCGGTGTACATGCGGTAATGGGGGCCGGCCTTGATTGATGCTTGGTCCTCGGGGGGCATCTCGCCTTCCGGCGCGACCGGTGTACCGGGGCCCTCTACCGACGGTGCAGGCGGTTCAGCATCTGTGAGCTTTCCGGCGGGCGGCTCAGGGCTTTCTTCCTCCGCCGAGTCTACGGTGACTGCTTGGTCCTCGGGGGGCATCTCGCCTTCCGGCGCGACCGGTGTACCGGGGCCCTCTACCGACGGTGCAGGCGGTTCAGCATCTGTGAGCTTTTCGACGGGTGGATCGGGATTGTCCTCCTCCGGCGATGCAGCGGTGGCATTCGCTGAAGCGAGCAGCAGAAGAGCCGTGCTGGCAGCGAGCGTCCTCTGTTGCGTAATCGGTGCTTGCGCACGTATTTCCTTCCCTTGAAGTCAGTCAGCCCAGACCTCGGGGGCCACATGCTCCTCCCCTGAGGCATGGGCTCCTCCCCTACTTTCGTTTACCGAGCTGCTACTTACTGCTAACCACTCGCATCACAGGCGTTATCGGAACAGGTGTTCCCGTAGCCGGTCAAGCGCGCGCATCTCCTCCGGGGAGTCGCTGTCGAGGAGCTTGTTGGCCTCCCCGATGACTCGCTTGTCATTGTTCTGCGTTGCTCCGTAGAGGATGCGGGCGATGGCGACCCGGTCGTCCTCAGCCTGAGCCAGTCGGTAGCCGGTCTTCAAGAAGGTGCGCATGTCGTCCACGGTGCCGTTGAGGGCCTCATTGGCCTCTCGGACGACCCCCCGGCCGCTCCTCGTCCGCCAGGATGGCGGCGATCGCGGCACGCAGTTCGTCCTCCGACATCTCGTCCATCGGGGTGTCGGACGTGGTCACCACGGTGGTGGTGACCGGGGCCGCCGAACCGCTGGCAAACGCCGGGGCGGTGAAGAGGAGGGCCGGGGTCAGTGCGGTGGCCACGACGAGCAGAACGGCACGCGTCGGTCTCATGAATATACGCCTCCGTGTTCGAACTTCAGGTATGCAGATGATCACCCATGCGCGCTGAAATCGCACGAGGAATCGGTTAGTCCGGAAAAGCGCACCCGCTATCGCCGACGCCATCGGCCACGGGATGCGGGAGGCATTCGCCCGAAGGGCACGTGCGCTACCGCGAAAAGGCTCCGGACTCCAGCGCAACCGTCCATGCCATGACAGAGTCATGGCATGCTGACCTCAACGCCAGGGGCGCGTAGACGCTTCGTTGCCACCGCCCTCTTCCTGGGTGCCGCTGTGTCACTGACCGCCTGCGGTGAGCAGCGCGGCACGGACGTGGCCGTTGGCTCCTCGACCACATCCCCACGGTCCAGCCCCAGCTCCCCCGGCGCCTCTCCTTACGTGGAGCCCGGGACCGTTGACGGTGCCCCGCACAACGGCGACAACAACGCCTACCGCCGCTCAGGCGAGATGTCCCCCGCCAGTGCCAAGGACGCGCAGAAGGAAGCCGACCGCATCGAGCCCGTGCTCAAGCGGCTATGGGGACAGAGGAAGTGGGATCCCAAGAGCGTGCGAGCGGCGCTCCTTGAGCTGGGGTACGAAGAGGAGCGGACCGGGCCGAAAGGAAAGCGCCTCGGCGGGACCCTCACCGTACGGGAGATGTATCCGCGCTACGAGGTCGATCACAACGTCACGCCCGAAGGCGCCCTGATCGGCCTTCGCGTCCATGACGATGCCTGCGTCACGGCGTTCGTACAGAAGACCAACTACGAGGTCAAGACGAACGGGCCCTTCATGGAGACCGGCTGTTTCGAGCCGCCCTACGGGCACTGAGAGACCGCGAGCTGGAGGAGCGACGACCGCGACCAAGGACGACTTACCGGCCGCACGGTTCAGTCCGCGCAGGATGCCCGGCAAGGTGATGCACCGCGTCCTCGACGACCTGTCTCTGGAACTGGAGCAGGCCAAGGCCCGAGCAACGGCCCGCGTCGCGGCCCGGCACGCGGCCGAGTGCGCGATCACAGCACTCGCCGCCGGGAGGTACAGCCTCTGAGGCCCTCGGCCGTAGGTCACAACGCCGCGACCTCGAGCACGAGCTTGCCCGTGGTGGTTCCCGATTCGATACGGCGGTGGGCCTCGGCGGCCTGCTCCAGGGGCAGGGTTTCGACCCGCACCCGCAGATCTCCCGTCGCCGCGGCCGCCACCGCGCGGCCCAGCGCCTGGCTCGTCTCCTGGGGGAAGGCGGCGGAGAAGGCGGCCAGGTTGAAGCCGGAGACGGTCTTGTTGGTGAACCACAGTTCGTTGGCCGGGATACCGATGTCCTCGGCGCCGGAGGCGTTGCCCATCACCACCAGGCGCCCCATCGGGGCCAGCCGGTCCAGGCCGGCGCGGCGGGCCGGGCCGCCGACCATGTCGACCACGACGTCGAACTCGCCGGCGTCGGCGATCCGGTCCCGCGTGATCACCTCGTGGTAGCCGAAGCGCTTGGCGGTCTCGATCTTGGCCGCGCTGCCGACGGTGCCGACCACGTGGCCCGCGCCCAGCAGACGGGCGGCCTGGCCGAGCTGACTTCCCACGCCGCCGGCCGCCGCATGGATCAGCACGCGTTCTCCGGGCTCGATCCGGGCCACCCGGTCGAGCACGAGGAACGCCGTGGTGCTGTTGGACGGCAGCGCCGCGGCGACGTCCATCCCGATCCCGAGGCCGTCCAGCGGTACGACCAAGTCCGCCGAGGTGACCACCACCTCGGCGTAACCACCGCTGTCGACGATCGAGAGCGCGGCCACCGGCTGTCCGACGGTCAGGCCCTCGACGTCCTCACCGACCGCCCGGATCCGCCCCGCCACCTCGATACCGGGCACGGAGGGAAGCGGCACGTCGACCACGCCGCGCCGGTAGAGGACTTCGGCGAAGTTGGCGCCGGCGTACGCCACGTCGATGGCGACCTGGCCCGGCCCGGGCTCGGGGACGGGAACGGTGGCGACGCGGAGCACCTCGGCGTCGCCGAACTCGGGGATGGTCACTGCCTTCATCATCTGCCTGCTGCTGTTGCTCATGTCCCCGATCCTGCGGGCACGGCGGCGACGCGGGCAGTGTCCCCTCATCCTGGGTGTGGCACCACCAGGCTGTGCTGCCGTAGCAGCGTCTCCAGCCGTTGCTGGGTGTCGGTGCCGGGACGTGGGTTGTGCAGGATCAGATGGTGCCCGGGATGCTCGGGCAGCGGCAGCAAGGTGGCGTCAAAGATCATCGTCCCGGCGTCGGGGTGCTCGACCGCCTTCACCGCTCTGGTGTGCTCGGCCACGTCGTGGCGCGCCCACAGCTCGGCGAATTCGGGGCTGACCGCGGCCAGGTCGGTGGCGATGCGGCCGAACTCCGGATCGTCCGGGTAACACGCCGCGTCGGCCCGGAAGGCAGCGGCCACATCGGGTGCGGTCGCGGCCCAGTTCTGGTGCAGCACCCGGTAGCGGGCGTTGGTGAAGAAGGAGACCAGGCAGTTGTGGTCGCTCTCGCGGTAGCCGAACACCACGCGTGCCGCGTCATTGACGGCGGTGAAGTTCCAGTGGCGGTCGCGAACATAGCCGGGCCGCGGTGACCAGGCATCCAGCAACCGCCGCACCTCGGGTGAGGGTGCCGCCGAGGGCGCGGAGGGGGCCTGCGGCGGATTGAGTCCGGCCAGGCGGTACAGGTGGGCACGCTCGGCGGAGCCCAGCAGCAGCGCCCGGGCGATCGCGTCGAGGACCTGCTCGGACACCTTGATGTCACGCCCCTGCTCAAGCCACGTGTACCAGGAGACTCCGACGCCTGCCAGCACCGCGACCTCCTCGCGCCGCAGACCCGGCGTGCGCCGCCGGCCACCGTCGGGCATGCCGACATCGGCCGGCGAGACCCGGGCTCGGCGGCTGCGCAGGAACTCCCGCAGCTCGGTGCGCCGGTCGTCGCGGGACTGGGGCGAATGAGAGATAGCCATGACGGGTGATCAGCCGTTGATGGTGCGAAGGAAGTGGTCCGCGTCCTCGGATTCGCCCAGCCGTCCCGCTTCCAGCCAGGAGCCGTCGGCGAAGCGGAGCCGGAACGTGGCGAATCCGCACGGCTGGCCCGCCTCGCCCTCGACCCGGGCCTGATCGAGGCCCGGCTTCAGCCGTCCCCTGCCCGCGGCGCGGTGCACCTCTTTGGACGGCATGGGAATGGGCTTGTGGATCTCGCACCAGACCAGGGCCACGGGCTCCTCGCCCACTATCTTCCGGGCCCGACGATGGACCGCGCGCTTCGCCATGCCGAAGATCCTGGAGGAGCCTTCCACACGAGCTCCGAGAGGCCCGGTATGCACATGCTGGGCGGTTTGCCCAATGGGTCTGGTAACCCTGGCGCCGATGCCCTTGATCGATGCCAGTTGCCTTCCGGGGGCGTTCGACCAGCCGACTCGCGTCATGGCACACCGAACGGGACGAGCTGGGCGTGTGCGGGCGAGCATCACGCGTTGGGCGGTCGGCCTTACGGCACCAGCGCGATGCCCCGTCGAGGCGCAGGTTGATTCCGTTGATGTACCCGGCCAGCGGGCTGACGAGAAACGCGACCGCCGCCGAGATATCCGCCGCGGTGCCGAGCCTGCCCGTCGGATTCGGGGCGTACTCCGCCACCACCAGCGGTTCCAGCTCTGCCCATTGCCCTGGCCAGCCTCGCGCGGCCGCCCCGTCCTCGAACATCTGCCGCATGCCGTCCGTGACGATGACACCGGGGCTCACCGTGTTCGCGGTGATGCCGGATCCGGCCAGATGCCGGGCCAGGCTGGTCGTCATGTTGACCACCGCCGCCCTCGCCGCCGAATACGTCGACCAGCCGCCGGGCCACCGCGGCACCGATACCGCCGCTGCTCCCCGTCACCATCGCCCGTCGTCCCGCAAGCTCCAGGTCCATATGCGGCACGCTAGACCACGCCTGTGACAGTGGCGTCGAAGAAGAGGGTCGAGAACATGGGAGCGCTCCCAACCCGCCACTGTAACCGGCGCACGACAGGTCCGGAAGGCCAATCGCCGTCTTGGTGAGGGACATTGACGCACCGGAAAGCGCTTGCTAATTTTCCGAGTCGCATTGCCACACCGTCACCCATCACATGCCGTTCACCTCTGGACTCTGACGATGGGAAACGGTCAGCAATCGCTCTCATGTGCTGTCTGTCGTCTCCACGGCAGCTCCCCCACATCAGGAGGTCTCAGCGCCATGAAGCACTCCCGGACATTCCCTCGCACCCTCGTCGCCGCGGCGGCGGCCCTGGTCGCGTCGGCAGGTCTGCTCGCCGTCCATCCGCCCGTCTCGCGGGCGCAGTCCGCGTCCTTCGCCGCCGATGACTTATTCGTGTCGCCGAAGGGCAGTGCCGACGCCCCCGGGACGGAGTCCTCTCCGACCACACTCGCCTCGGCGATCACCCGTATCACCCCGGGCGGCACGATCTACGTGCGCGGCGGGGCCTACGACCTCTCGCAGACGGTCGCCATCGCACCGGGCAACAACGGCACGTCGAGCGCCCGCAAGGAGCTGGTCGCCTACCCCGGCGAGACCCCGGTGCTGAACTTCTCGGCCATGAGCGAGGATTCGGCGAACCGCGGGCTCGCCCTCAACGGGTCGTTCTGGCGCGTCTCCGGCATCACCGTCGAACGCGCCGGTGACAACGGAATCTTCGTCGGTGGCAGCAACAACGTCATCGAGCGCACGGTGACCCGCTTCAACCGCGACACCGGGCTCCAGATCTCCCGCATCGCCTCCAGTACCCCGCAGAACCAGTGGCCGTCGAACAACCTCGTCGTGAGTTCGGAGTCGCATGACAACGCCGACTCCGACGGCGAGGACGCCGATGGATTCGCCGCGAAGCTCACGGTCGGCTCCGGGAACGTGTTCCGCTACGACGTGTCCCACAACAACATCGACGACGGCTGGGACCTCTACACCAAGAAGGACACCGGCCCCATCGGCCCGGTGACCATCGAGGACTCCCTCGCCTACGGCAACGGCACCCTCTCGGACGGCACCCAGAACTCCAACGGCGACCGCAACGGCTACAAGCTCGGCGGCTCGGACATCGCCGTCGACCACGTCATCCGGCGGAGCATCGCCTACCACAACGGCAAGCACGGGTTCACCTACAACAGCAACCCCGGCCGTATGTCGGTGTCGGGCAACGTCGGCATCGACAACGGCCAGCGCAACTTCTCGTTCGACGGCGGCACTTCGGTGTTCCGGGACAATGCGTCGTGCCGCGGCGGCAGCAGCGGGACGAAGGACCGCATCATCGGTGACGCCGACGGTTCGAACCAGTTCTGGTCCGGGACGAACGGATCCCGGTGCTCGTCCTACACCGGCGCGCTGAAGTGGTCCTTCGCCGCGGACGGCAGCCTCCGCGTGAGCTTCGGCGGCCAGGCCCCAAGGCGTTCCTGACGGCTCTTGGACACCGCCCCTTCCAGTCGGCAGCGGTCGTCCGCGTTCAGCGCATCACAGCGGACCCCGGCCCTCGTGAAGTTGAGAGCCTGTCATTTTTTGCCGTCAGAGCTCTTGTGAGAGGTATCCACCTTCATTACTTTCCAGTAGGTGGCACCCCGACGATGACAGACTCCCACCTCCAATGGAGTGACCATGGCTCCCGAGCACCGTGGCTCCGCCCGAATGCTGCTCTCTCTCGCCGCCGCCGTGGCGCTGGCCGTGACCGGTTCCACGGCGGTGAGCGCCTCCGCACAGCCGAAGGCGGCCGGCCTGCGGGAGGTGATGTTCGTGGGCAACAACTGGGACGGCACCGCCGACGTCATCAAGTCCACCGGCGACTTGGCCAGGATCGGCCGGATCAACGTCATACCGGACAAGGACCAGCGGCTCACCGAGATCTACCTCAACCCCATCAAGCTCGCCTTCTTCCTGGGGATCCGGCTGGGGCCGGGTGAAGGGCACGACCAGTTCGTGGACGACATGTACTCGACCCCGGACGGCTCCGCCATCGTCGTCTCCCGGCCCAGCTTCGCCGATGTGGTCTCGATCGACGTCGCGACGGGCAAGGTCAACTGGCGCTTCCCCGTGTCGGGGTTCCGCGCGGACCACATGGCCGTGTCCCCCGACGGCAAACGCGTCGCGGTGTCGGCTTCGACATCGAACACGGTGCATGTCCTCGACATCGTGACGGGGAAGCAGCTCGGTTCGTTCTCCGCCGGTGACAAGCCCCATGAGAACGTCTTCACCGACGGCGGCAAGTATCTCTGGAACATGTCGATCGGCGAGGTCAACACCGACCTGGACGAGCCGTCGATGGACTGGACGAAGGGCGACCGGCACATCACCGTGGTGGACGCGAACACCTATCGCCAGGTGAAGGTCATCGACATGCGCGAACGGCTCGACGCCTTCGGCCGCAAGGACCTGTCCGACGCCGTCCGGCCCGTCGCCTTCACCCCCGACGAGTCCAAGCTCTACTTCCAGGTCTCCTTCTTCAACGGGTTCCTGGAGTACGACGTGGCCAAGGACAAGATCACTCGCGCTAAGACCCTCCCGAAGAACCCTGAGACCAGCGAGGACCGCACCACCTGGGTCAACGACTCCCGCCACCACGGCCTGTCGATGAGCCCGGACGGCAAGAAGCTGTGCGTGGCCGGGACGATGGACGACTACGCGACCGTCGTGGACCGGGAATCGCTCCAGGAAGGCCCCCTGGTGCCGACCTCGAAGCCGTACTGGGCGACAGTCAGCGGCGACGGCACCGCGTGCGTCGTCTCCGAGAGCGGTGCCGACCGGGTCACCGCGATCGACTTCGCGACGGGCGAGAAGACCGCGTCCGTGTCGGTGGGCGACCACCCGCAGCGGGTGCGTATCGGCCATGTGGCCGCCGACTGGACCGGGCCGTCGGGCTCGTAGCGGTACTTCGGCGCGTCGCGGCGCGCCGGTGGCCTGGCGGGGGCCGATGCGCCCTACGGCCCCGCCCCGTCATGTCGACGGTGGTGCTCAGACGACCCCCTGGGCGGTCATGGCCTCGGCGACACGGAGGAAGTCCGCGGTGTTGGCGCCGAGCACGTAGTCGTCGGTGTCACCGCCGTAGGTCTCCGCGGTGGCGCGACACTGCGCATGCACCTGCCGCATGATGGTGGCGAGCTGGTCCTCCGTGCGTTCGAAGCTCCAGCTCTCGCGGGACGCGTTCTGCCGCATCTCGAGCGCGGAGGTCGCCACCCCGCCCGCGTTGGCGGCGCGTTGGCGGCCTTGCCCGTCCGAACAGGATCCGCGCGCCGCGGAAGACCTCGACCGCCTCGGGTGTGCACGGCATGTTCGCGCCCTCGGCCACGGCCGGCGCACCGTTCTTCGCCGGCGCGGTGGCGTCCTGCTGGTGCAGCGCGTCCATCGTGAAGATGTCCTGTGACCAGCCGGCGAGCCAGTCCGCTACGCCGTGCACGAAGTCGACGAAGACATTCGCCTGATTCGCGTCGAGCATGTACAGCAGGATCCACAACGCCAGAAAACCCGCGGCAATGTCCGCGAGGGTGTGAATGACCAGCGCTGTCCTGTCTGTACCCAGACCCCCTCCATTGCCCGCCCGACGCCGATTGGCGGCAGGATAGCCAGCAGGGTCGGCATGGTATGGGCGATTTCCATCGCTGTTGTACTGACTGTTATCCGCTACGCGGTCAGGGGGGGTAACTCATGGGGCTCCCCCTTGCCTGGTCAGCCCAACCGAAACCTTCTTCACAGTCGTTTCACACTGGCGTTCCCGGGGTGTTATGAATTACGCGAGAACCCGCCTCGGCCGAAGTAATGTGCATGCCGCGTCAGTCCTCTTGGAGCGGTGTGGATGGCATGGTCGGGTGCGTGGAGCTACGTCACCTTTCCGGATTCGTCGCCGTCGCCGAGGAATTGCACTTCGGGCGGGCAGCCGAGCGGCTGCACATCGCCCAGTCGCCGCTGAGCCAGCAGATCCGGCTGCTGGAGCGGGACCTCGGGGTCAGGCTGTTCGACCGTACGACCCGGTCCGTGCAGCTCACCGCCGCGGGGCAGGCGCTGCTGGAGCCTGCCCGGCGTCTACTGGCCGAGGCCTCGGCCGCACGGCGGACCGTGCAGGCGGCGCATCTGGGCGAGGTCGGCCGCGTCACGCTCGGCTTCGCGGGCGCCAGCAGCTACTCCGCCCTGCCGGTGCTGACGCGTGCCGTCACCTCCGAACACCCTGGTATCGAGTTGGTGCTGGAAGGCCAGACCTATGCCGGCGAGGCGCTGGGACGGATCGCCGAGGGGTCGCTGGACCTCGGTTTCGTGGCGCTGCCCGTACGGCGCGGGGTCGGCGCACGCGTCGTCCGCCTGGAACGGCTGCAACTGGCGCTGCCGGACAGCCACCCTCTTGCGGACCGCGCCGAGGTGGCTTTCGCCGAGCTGGCGCGGGAGCCGTTCGTGACGTTCCCGCTCTCTCGCGGCTCCGCGGTGCGGGAGGCGATGATGCATGCCTGCCACGAGGCGGGGTTCGCACCGAGGATCGCTCAGGAGGCACCCGATGCGTACACCATGCTCGCCCTGGTCGGCGCGGGTGTCGGCCTCGCGGTGGTCGTGGAGTCGGCACGCAACATTCAACTGGAACATGTCGTCTTCCGCCCCCTGGCCGGGGACGACGTACCGGTGCTGCCGATCGCGCTGGGCTGGCGCTCGGGCAACCAGTCCGCCGCGCTGGCAGCGGTGCTGCGCGTCGCCGACCGGGTCCTGCCCACCCCGGCCGACTTCCACGGATGACGGCGGTCGGCCGTCGATTGTGACGGATGACGTCTGACCGATGGGCGGAATCGGTCTTGGACACCTCTGAAACGGCGGGTGCACAGTGATGCCCATCTCGCGATGGGGCGCCGAGCGGCCGCACCGCTTTCCTCCACACGCTCTCGTGGCGAGATCTGCCGCTACGAGAGGACGCTCGTCATGCAGCACATCACTCCGGCCGACCGGCCGCCCACGGCCCGCGACGCCAGGCGCGCCGGGATCACCGCCTTCGTCGGCACCACCATCGAGTGGTTCGACTTCTACATCTACGGCTCCGCCTCCGCGCTCGTCCTCGGCAAAGTCTTCTTCGCCGACATCCCGCCCGCGGTCGGCACACTGGCCGCGTTCGCCACCTTCTGGGTCGGGTTCCTCGCCCGCCCCCTCGGCGGCCTGATATTCGGCCATTACGGCGACCGCCACGGCCGCAAGAAGGCACTGATCACCACGCTCGTCATGATGGGTACGGCCACCTTCTGCGTCGGACTGCTGCCCGGATACGCGCAGATCGGCGTCGCCGCTCCCGTCCTCCTCGTCCTGCTGCGCATGGTCCAGGGCGTCGCGATGGGCGGGGAATGGGGCGGCGCGGTGCTCATCGCCACCGAGTACGCCCCGCCGAAGCGGAAGCTGCTCTACGGAGCCTTCGCCCAGCAGGGCTCCCCGGTCGGCAATCTCCTCGCGACGCTCGCCTTCCTCGGCATCGCCAGGCTCCCGGACGCCGCCTTCGAGTCCTGGGGCTGGCGCGTCCCCTTCCTCGCCTCCGCCGTCCTCGTGGCCATCGGCCTGGTCATCCGGCTGCGGCTGGCGGAGACCCCCGAGATGCTGGCCGTCCTGGAACGCAAGCAAACCGCCAAGCTGCCCATCAAGGTCGTGCTCACCCGCTATCCGCTGCTCGTCGCCCTGGGCGTGCTCGCGGGCACGGCCGGCGTCGCGATCACCTACATCAAGACGACCTTCGCGCTCTCCTGGGCCACCTCCGACATCGGCTTCGACCGCACCACCTTTCTGACCGCCATCTCCCTCACCCTCGTGGTGCAGGTCGTGGTCCAGCCCTTCGGCGCCGTTCTCGCCGGCAGGTGGCCGGTGAAGAAGGCCGTGCTGTGGATGCTCGTGCCGGAGTTCGTCGTCCTGCCGCTGATGTTCATGCTCTGCGCCACCGGCAACTTCTGGCTCGCCGTCCTCGGGATGGGGCTGGCGACTTTCCCGCACGCCATGTACTACGCGGCGCTGGCGGGCATCCTCGCCCGGGTCTTCCCCGTCGAGGTCCGCTACACCGGAATGTCCCTGTCGTACCAGCTCTGCACAACGCTGTTCGCCGGGACCGCACCGATCGTCGCCCAGTACCTGCTCACCGCCTCCGGCTCGATCTGGCCGGTCGTCGGTCTGGGCCTCGGCTACACCGCCGTGACCCTCCTCGGGGTGCTGCCCCTGCTGGCCCGCACCGGTGACCCTTCCCCGGCCGTCACCGCCCGCGCCGCCTCGCCCGTCTGAACCGCCACACCCGACAGGAGAACCGTCCGTGAACTACGCCGATCAGGACCCCGCCCTGCGCCCGCTGCTCGACCGGATCCTGTCCGCCGAGGACCGCGCCCGCGTGGAACCGCTGCTCACCGAACTCGGCGAGCTCGCCGCCGGTGAGCTGGACCGGCAGGCCGCGCTCGCCGATGCCAACCCGCCCAAGCTGCGCCAGTACGCCCCGGACGGCGAACGCGTCGACGAGATCGAGTACCACCCGGCGCACGACCGGGTGGCCTCGATCGCGTACGAGCGGTTCGGCCTCGCCGCGATGTCGCACCGCCCCGGCGTCCACGGCTGGCCCACCACGATCCCGCACACCGTCAAGTACGCACTCTCCTACCTGTACGTCCAGTCGGAGTTCGGCATGGCGTGCCCGCTGTCGATGACCGACTCCGCCGCCCGTGTGCTGCGCCTGTTCGCCCCGGAGCGGTACGCCGACGAGATCACCGCCCTGTCCTCCACCGACCATCAACTCCGCGCCACCGGGGCGATGTTCATGACGGAGCAGCAGGGCGGTACGGACGTCGGCCTGACGCGGACCCTCGCCACCGACCACGGCACGCACTGGACGCTCACGGGCAAGAAGTGGTTCGCCTCCAATCCGGCCGCTGATGTGATCCTCACGCTCGCCCGCGTCCCGGGGCAGGGAGCGGGTACACGCGGGCTCGGCATGTTCCTCGTCCCGCGGCTGCGCCCGGACGGCAGCCGCAACGCCATCCGTATCGACCGCCTGAAGGACAAGCTCGGCTCGAGGTCCATCGCGAGCGCCGAGGTCTTCCTCGAGGAGGCGTATGCGACCCCGGTCGGCGAACTCACCAGCGGATTCCGCCAGATGGCCGAGATGGTCAACGTCTCCCGCCTCTCCAACGCCATGCGCGCCACCGCTCTGATGCGACGCGCCGTCCGCGAGTCCATCGACCACACCCGCGTCCGCGAAGTGTTCGGCAAGCCACTGTTCGAGCAGCCCCTGATGCGCGCCACCCTGCTGCCGATGGTCGTCGAAGCGGAGGCCGCACTCGGTCTCGTGCTCGAGGCGGCCGCCCGCCTGACCGAGGCCGACGACGGGTCCACCGACGCCCGGGACCTGATCCGTGTCCTCACCCCCCTCGCCAAGTACACCCTGTGCAAGCGCGCCCGCACCGTCACCGGCGAGGCGATGGAGATCCGCGGCGGCAACGGCTACATCGAGGACTGGGTCAACCCGCGTCTGCTGCGCGACGCCCACCTCGGCTCCATCTGGGAGGGGTCCTCGAACGTGATCGCGCTGGACGTGCTGCGCTGCCTGCGCCGCCGCAGCGCCCACCACACCCTCGCCGACACCTACGGGACCGGGCGCCTCGCCGACCGCTGGAAGGCGCTGCGCGAGAAGGGGGACCGGCTCCTGGAGCTCCCCGGGGAGGAAGCGGAGATGAGGATCGGCCGGTACGCCGACGAACTCGCCCGCACCGTCATGGCCACGCTCCTCTTCGAGCAGGCCGAGTACGAGGCCGAGGCGACCGGCAACGGCCGCACGTTCCTGGTCGCCCACGCCCATCTCGCCCTGCTGAACGACCCGGACGCCCTCCCCCGCACCGCGCTGGACCACCTCGCCGAACTCGCCGACGGCGGCCGGGTGCCCCTCGCCCTGGTTCCCGCGATCAACACCGGGAACGCCGGGTACCAGACGACGGAGGCCGCCCGTGCATGAGCAGCCCGCGGCCGCTCCGCTCGCCGGGATCAAGGTCGTCGATCTGTCGAAGATCCTGGCCGGACCGTATGTGACGATGTCGCTCGCCGACCTCGGTGCCGATGTCATCAAGGTCGAACACCCCGACGGCGGCGATCCCACGCGCGGCTGGGGCCCGCCCTTCAACGGCCCCGACGCGACGTACTACTTGGCCGCCAACCGCGGCAAGCGCTCGGTGACGCTGGACCTGAAGTCGCCCCAGGGACAGGAGGCCGTCCACCGGCTGCTGGCGACCGCCGACGTGGTCGTGGAGAACTTCCGCCCCGGCAGCTCCCTCGCGCGCCTCTTCGACTACAAGGATCTGTCCGCCCGCTACCCGCGCCTGGTGCTGCTGCACATCTCGGCGTTCGGCGACCACGGACCGCTGCGCGACGAGCCCGGCTACGACATGATCGCGCAAGCCTCGGCCGGTCTGATGTCGCTCACGGGCGAGCCGGACGGCCCGCCCGTCAAGGCCGGATACGCGATGGGGGACCTGGCCGCCGCCCTCTTCGGCCTCATCGGGGTGACCTCCGCGCTCGTCGAGCGGGAGCGGACCGGACGCGGGCAGTACGTCACCACCTCGCTGTACGAGTCCCAGCTCGCCCTGCACATCAACTGGGCCACGGGCTACTTCGCGACCGGGGAGCGCCCCGGGCGCCTGGGCTCCGGCCACCCGAGCCTCGTCCCGTACCAGGCGTACCCGGCCGCCGACGGACACTTCGTGATCGCCGTCGGCAACGACGCGCTGTTCCGCCGGCTGTGCGCGGCGCTCCGCCACCCGCACTGGGCGGACGACCCGCGGTTCACCACCAACCGCGATCGGGTGGCGCACCGCGCCGCCCTCAACGCCAAGCTCCAGGCCGTCCTGGTCGACGACACCGTGGCCCACTGGTGCGCCCTGCTGGGGAACGAGGGCGTCCCGGTCACCCCCATCCGCCATCTCGACGAGGTCTACGACTGCCCACAGACCGAGGCGCTGGGCATGGTCCGATCCGTCGACCACCCCGCCATCGGACCGCTGCGGCAGGTCGCCTTCCCCGTCACCTTCCGCGGCGAGCGCCCACCGGTGCGCACCGCCCCGCCCACGCTCGGCCAGCACAGCCGCGACGTGCTCGCCGAACTCGGCTACGGCGAGGCCGAGATCACCCACCTGCTCGACCACGCGAACCCGCACTCACACCCGCACTCAGACCCTCGAGGAGCCTGACCATGCCGTCCACCACGCTCGACCCGGTCGACCCGCTCGGCCTGGAATCCCTCCTCACCGACACGGAGCGGGCCGTCCGCGACACCGTGCGCCACTACCTGGACGACAGGGTGGAACCGCACATCGCCGGATGGTTCGAACAGGGCGAGCTCCCCACCCTGGCCGCCCTCGCCCGCGATTTCGGGGAGCTGGGTCTGCTCGGCATGCACCTCGACGGCTACGGCTGTGCGGGCATGTCCGCCCTGGCGTACGGAGTGGCCTGCCGTGAGCTGGAGGCCTGCGACTCGGGACTGCGTTCCTTCGTCTCCGTACAGGGCTCCCTGGCCATGTTCGCGATCCATCGCTTCGGCTCCGAGGAGCAGAAGGACCAGTGGCTGCCGCGTATGGCGGCGGGCGAAGCCATCGGGTGCTTCGGCCTGACCGAACCCGACCACGGCTCGGACCCCTCGTCGATGCGCACGCGCGCCCGGCGCGAGGGCGGCGACTGGATCCTCGACGGCCGCAAGACGTGGATCACCAATGGCTCGGTGGCGGCGGTCGCCGTCGTCTGGGCACGCACCGACGACGGCATCCGGGGCTTCGTCGTACCCACGGACACCCCCGGCTTCTCCGCGCCCGAGATCAAGCACAAAATGTCGCTGCGGGCCAGCGTCACCAGCGAACTCGTCCTGGACTCCATCCGGTTGCCCGCATCCGCGACGCTGCCCCGGGCCCATGGCGTCTCCGCCCCGCTCACCTGCCTGAACGAGGCGCGGTACGGCATCGTCTGGGGCGCCACCGGCGCGGCCCGCTCAGCCTGGCGGACAGCCGCCGACTACGCGGCCCGGCGCGAGCAGTTCGGCAAGCCCCTGGCGGCCTTCCAGCTCACCCAGCAGAAGCTGGTCGACATGGCCCTGGAACTGCACAAGGCGACGATGACCGCGATGCGGCTGGCGGACCTGAAGGATTCCGCCGAAGGCGTCCACCCGGCGCAGATCAGCCTCGGCAAGCTGAACAACGTACGGGAAGCCCTCGAGATCTGCCGCACGGCCAGGACGATCCTCGGCGCCAACGGCATCTCCCTCGAATTTCCGGTCATCCGCCACATGAACAACCTGGAGTCCGTCCTCACCTACGAGGGCACATCCGAGATGCACACCCTCGCGCTCGGCCAGGCACTGACCGGGCACGCGGCCTTCCGCTGACCCGGACGGCCCCGGCCGCTGACCCAGTGGGTTTCGAGGTCTCAGGCCAGGGGCAACCCCGGCCCGCGCCTAGGCCCGCCGGGCGAGCCGCACCCGCAGCGAGCCGGGGCCCCGGGTGAACACTCCTGTCTCGGCGGGGGCCTCGCCATCGGCGAAGGCCATCGTCGGGAAGGCGTCCAGCAGGTGGTTGACGCCCACCTCGACCTCGGTCTTCGCCAGCAGCGCCCCCACACAGAAGTGCCGCCCGAGTGCGAACGCCAGGTGGTCCGCGGCGGCCGAGAAGGCGCTGCCGGTTGTCAGATCCTCGCGGAAGATGTTGAACGTGTCGGGATCGGCGTAACGGCTCTCGTCACGGTTGGCGGCCCCGATCAGGCAGGTGACGGTGGCACCCGCCGGAATCGTGCCACCGCTCATCTCCACGTCCTCACATGGCTGACGGAAGATCATGTGCACCGGAGGTGTGAAGCGCAGCGTCTCGGCGAATGCCGCCGCGATGAGCGTACGGTCCTCGCGCACGGCCGCCAGTTGCCCGGGATGGGTCAGGAGATTGCGGAAGAGACCGGCGATGGCCTTGTCCGTCGTCTCACCGCCCGCCGCGAGCAGCAGGCTGACGAACGCCCTGATGTCCTCGTCGCTCATCCGCGTGCCGTCGATCTCGGCGGTGCACAGGACGGAGAGCAGATCGTCCCCCGGGTGCGCGCGCCGGTCCTGGATGATCGGGATCATGTAGGCGGCGAGTTCGTCCCGGGCGCGCAGCCCCGCCGCCGCGATCTCGGGGTCCTGGCTCAGATTGCCCAGGAAGTCGATCATCGAGGTGTACCAGACGTGGAACCGGCCGTGGTCCGCCCGGTCCAGCCCGAGCATGTCGACGATCACGTTGATCGGAAAGCGGGTCGCGTACTGTCCCACCAGGTCGGCTTCCGGCGCGTCCCGGAAGGCGTCGATCAGTTCCCGGGAGTTGCGCTCGATGACGGGCAGGAACTTCTCCCGTAAGTCCTTCCCCCGGAAGGCGGGTGCCACCAGTGCTCGACGCACGGAGTGCTCACGCCCGTCCATCTGGAGAATGGTCCGGCCGTGCACCGGCTCGGACTGCCAGTCGTAGTTGTGGCTGGTGAACACCGGGTCCTTGAAGGCCCGGGCGACGTCCTCGTAGCGGGAGACGATGTAGCCGCCGGTCGTGTGGTGGTGGATCAGCGGAAAGTCCGCACGCATGGTCCGGTAGGCGGGGTACGGGTCCGCCGCGAACTCCGGGGAGAGGATGTCGGGCGCCGTGGAGGGGGTGGTGATCATGACGGAGCGCTTCCTGGGCGAGCGGCGGCGGTCACCGGCCGTACGCACCCATGGCATACGGCACGGGGCACCACGACAGGGCACGACGGCCCCGCTCATGCCACGTGATGAGACGTCAGGTCATGGCCAAGGCTAGACGCAGCAGAACCGGCGGGTCCAGGTCAACTCCCGGCCGCCCCTGGGCGCGATGCCGTTGTTCGGTGACGTCGGCGTGCGACGAGCGGTGACGTCGGGGGTGATGTGAGCCACGGGATCGCGGTACTGGTGCTGGAGGGCAGTCAGGGCCGTGGCGCCCAGGGCGATCAAGGCCGGTACCTTCAGCGCTTCGAGGCCGACGTAGCCGTAATGGGCTCGTGAGCGGGGACGGTGTTCTCCGGCCAGCACTCGCCGACGCGTCGCTGTGCGCCGGAAGCACCAGGCGTGTCCGAAACCGTAGAGTCCGGCGTAGTCCATCGCCATGGACCCGGACACCACAAGCGGATTCGCCGCCGTCGGCATCTCACGGATTGCGCGGTCGGCAACCGATCTGCTAACAGATGTCCGACGGATGGCGATCTCCTGCGCCGCGACCGGGCAGCGGTGCTCGCCGTGCCCGAACGAGAGGAACGCGTTGTTGCCGCCGGTCAGCATCGTGCCGTCGGGGGCGTATCTGCGGATCCTTGTTGGCGGCGGCGATTCCGAGGCACACCATGTCGCCCGCCTTGATCCGGCGGTTGCCGAGGACGGTGTCGCGGGACGCCCACCGGCCGACGCCGTTCTGGGCGGGGGTGTCCTCCCAGAGCACCTCGTTCATGGCCTCCGAGACACTCTTGAGTCCGCCGGCCAGGAACATGGTGAACCGTTCGTCCGTGAGCATCAGCCGCAGCGAGTTGCCGATCCAGTCCGCGGTCAGTGTGTGGCCCGCGATGACCAGCACGATCAGGTCGTGGAGGATCTCCTCGTCGGTGAAGCCGAGGGTGTTGCCGACCAGTTGGGCGGCGACGTCCCGGGGGCCGTTCCCCGACTTCCGCTCGGCCATCAGGGCCGCCGTGGCCTCGGCGAGGTGGACCTGGGCCGCCTGGGCCAGGTCGCCGCCGTCGGCCAGGTCGATGGCCGCCGCGGCCAGTCCGGGCCCCTGCTCGTCGGGGAAGCCGTAGACCTTCGCCAGACCACGCACCGGGAAGGGCATCGCGTACCGGGCGATGACGTCCGCGCTGCCCTCGGAGCAGAAGCCGTCGATCAGTTCGTCGGCCAGCCGCTCGGCGTGCTGCCGGATCTCGAAGGGGTCCACCGACTCCAGCGCGTCGCTGATCATCGCGGCCCGTACGCGGTGCCGCTCACCGGTCGTGTACAGGGTGGACGGCTGCCCACGGCCGATCAGCGGGGGCGGCGGCCAGTCCTCCGGGATGCGGTCCCACTGGTTCCAGAGTTCGGAGTCACGGGTGAAGAGCACGTGACCGGCGGTGACCTGGTGCAGTTCGCGGTAACCGAGAACCAGCCACGCCGGGATGCCGCCCTCGAGCACGATGGGGGCGACCGCACCGTGTTCGCGGCGCATCTCCTGGTAGAGGAGGTTGGGTTCGACATGGAACCGGGGGCCCGCTCAGGGGCACGGCGAGCGGGCTGACATGCTCCCCGCCGTGCGGGGGCTCGCCGTTTCGATGCGCGGGACACCCGGGTGGCGGGGCGAGCTGGTCGGAGCTCTGAGCGGTGGGTCGTTCGGCGTCATCGCCGTGGTACCTCCGAGGTCGGGTAAGCGGCCCCCGCACGGGTCCCGGTCCCCCGGCGGGCGAGCGGATCCGCAATGGCGGCTGATGACGGCGAGACCGTGGTGACTGACAGGGTGTCTCAACGATCGGGGATGTGGCGGCCGTCATCCTCGATCCTCGGCACCCGTTCGGGGCAGCGGGCCCACCACGTGGTAGGCGGCAGCCCGGTTGTCCCCAGTCAGCAGCGAGAGCGTTGCCACGGGATCACCCTGGTCGTCGCAGTCGAGGATGATCGGCGCGGCACCGTAACACAGGCCCTCACCTGCGCGGGCGTGACGGCCGCCGTCGGCCCGGATGTGCGGGCCTCGTGCGGGGCGCGGGCGGCGGCCTCCTCACGCCGTCCGGGTGTGCGCGAGCACTTCTCCCAGGTTCTCGGCGATGGCGGTGTGTGGAGCGGCCTCGAGCCGCTCCCTCCCGTGTGCTCCGCCGAGGACGCCGATGACGTGTCCGGCTCCGGAGCGCGTGCCGGCGAGCAGGTCGTTGGCCGTGTCGCCGGCGACGAGGACGCGCTGCACCGCGTCGATCCCGAGGCTGATGACCGCGGTGAGGATCAGGTCGGGGTAGGGGCGGCCACGGAATGTTCATGCGGCTCTCCCCCAACCCCCTGCTGCGGGTGACCGCCACGGCTACGTCTGGGGCGTGCGCTCCGTACCGCTGCTGGTACAGGTGCTCTTCTGGTTCAACATCTCCTACCTGTACGCGCGTCTGAGCATCGGGGTGCCGTTCGGGCCGGAGTTCTTCTCCTTCAGCACCACCCATCTGGTCAGCTCGGTGAGTGCGGCCGTCATCGCGCTCTCGGTCAACGAGGCCGCCTTCGCCTCGGAGATCGTCCGTGCGGGGGTGCTGTCCGTCAGCCACGGCCAGCTGGAAGCCGCCGCCGCGCTGGGGATCCCCAGGCGCCGTCAGCTCATGCGCATCGTGCTGCCGCAAGCCATGCGGACCATCGCGCCCAACGCGGCCAACCAGCTGATCTCACTGTTCAAGAACACCTCGATCGTCTCCGTGATGGCGATCATGGAGCTCTTCTACACCGTCCAGGTCATCTACGGGCGCACTTCGCGCATCGTGCCCATGCTGCTCGTCGCGACGGCCTGGTACGTCCTGCTGACCACCCTCCTGACGATCTTCCAGTACTACGTCGAGCGCCGCTTCGCCAAGGGCACGACGCGGGCGCTGCCGCCGACCCCCGTCGAGCGGGTGCGCCTCGCCATCCGCAACCTCCGCGCGGCCGCCACGGATGAAGGGACCCCGCGGTGACCACGACATCGCCTTCCGCCACCGGCCGTTCCCGCGAGGCTGCGGCCGATCCCGCCCGGGTGGTCGTCGACATACGCGACGTCCACAAGAACTACGGCCTGGTCGAGGTACTCAAGGGCGTCGATCTCCAGGTCCGCGTCGGCGAGGTGACCGTCGTACTGGGCCCGTCCGGATCCGGCAAGTCCACCCTGCTGCGCTGCATCAACCACCTGGAGAAGGTCAAGCGCGGCACCGTCACCATCGACGGCGAACTGATCGGCTACCGGCGGGCCGGCGACAGGCTGCACGAGCTGCGCGAGCGCGAGGTGCTGCGTCAGCGCACCCACATCGGCTTCGTCTTCCAGAACTTCAATCTCTTCCCGCACCTCACGGTGATGGACAACCTGATCGAGGCGCCCGTCTCCGCCCTGGGAGTGCCGCGTGCCCGGGCCCAGGAACGCGCCGAGCGGCTGCTGGAGCGCGTCGGCCTGCGGGACAAGGCGGCCGCCGCGCCAGCACCGCCACGCTCTCCTCGTCCAGCGTGAACGTCAGCCCGAGGATGCCGACCGCCCCGGCGACCCGGTCGCCCGGCCCCAGCACCGGGGCCGCGATGGCGCGGACGTCCTGCTCCGCGTATTCGTCATCGACCGCATAGCCTCGCCCGCGCACGGCGGGCAGAGCGACGAGCACGGCTCGGACCACATCCGCACCGCGAGGGCCAAGGGGCTCGGCCCGGCGAAGGTGGTGCTCGCGCACGGGCTGCGCAATGCCTCGCTGCCGACCGTCACCGTGATCCGCCTGGAGTTCGGCGGGCTGCTCGGCGGGGCGATCCTCACCGAGCAGGTCTTCTCCTGGCCGGGCGTCGGACGGCTGACCGTGGAGGCCATCTCGCACCGGACTTCCCGCGCGATCGACCCGTCAACTCCCCTCCGGGGATTTATCATTGTCCACAAAAATCGGTCGAACTTTCCACTAATCTTCCTGACTCATCAGCACCAGCCGCCCGATCCCGGGCGGGAGAGCACTCCACGGGGGAGGAGTCCGTGCATGAAGACTTGGGGTTCGAGAAGCTGCTCAGCGAGGACGGTTTCTTCGCGCATCTGCTCGGGCGGTCACCATCGGGCGCCGGCCGCGATCCGCTGTACGGCCCCGACCTCCCGGTGGTGCTGCTCACCGGTGGGCCCGGCATGGGCAAGGGACGGCTGTTGCACGCGGTGCGGGACCATTTCGCGACCAAGGTACCGGTAGTCCGTCTGGACTGCGGCTCGCCGGTGTACGCGCACCGGGCGGGACCGGAGCCGGGCGCCCGCTCGTCCGCGACCGAGGCCCTGGTCGAGATGGCCCGGCGGCTGTGCACCTGGCAGGGGACGGGTGGCTCGTTCGCCTTCCCCCGGCTCTTCGCGGGCCTCGCGGTGATCGCGACCGGCGCCGCGGAAGGTACCCCAGCGGCGGTCGCGACGGAAGTCGAACGGTACGAGGAGCTGCCCCAGAAGCGGCGTCTGCCCGGCCTGAGGACGGGTGACTTCTGGAAGGGCGTGATCTCCGGATCCCTCCAGAACCTCCTGACGGCCATGGCCGGGCAAGCGCTCGACCCGTACTCCGCGGCCGTGGGCAACGCGCTGCTGGAAGCCCTCTTCCAGTCCTTGGCGCCCCGGGGCATGGTGGAACTGGAGCGAGTCTACGGCGGTTATCCCGGCGCGGCCGGCCAGCCCATGCATGGGCTGAGCAACCTGGCCGCCGACTTCCAGGCCCGCGGCGAGGCACGGGAGCTGGCGGAGGGCTTCCTCTTCCGGGCGCTGCGCGAGGATCTGGAGGCGGCGTACGCCTCGGCGTCCGGCTGGCTGCGCCGGGTGGGCCGCCCGGCGCTGCTGCTGGACCACGCCGAATCGTCGCTGGGGGAACGGCTGCTGCGCGCCGTGCTCACCGACCGCCGGGGCGGGCAGCGCGACCGCGTAGTGATCGTGGGCACGGCGCGCCGGGCGGACGGCGGCGCCTTCCTGCACGGCGGCCTGCCGCCGGAGGAGGTGGCGTCCCCGGCGGAGTTCCGTCCCTCCGACTGCGGCCCGCCCGAGTGGTCCCGGCGCCTGGGCGGAGGGTCGGAACGGGCTCCGCTGGCCGACGGGGTGCTGCTGCTGCGGATGCCCTTCCTCACCGGGGACCAACTGCGCCGGGAGACCGAGCGCAGACAGACGCGTGGGGAGCCGGAGGGCGGCGCGAACCGCCGTCGCATCGACGCCGCCGTGGCGCGGCTGAGCGGCGGCCGGCCGCACACGGTGATCCGGCTGGCCGACGCCGCCGCCGCCTTCCGGATGTCGGCGGACGCCAACGACCGGGACCTGCTGGAGGCCCCGCTGCGACTCCCCGGCGACAGCGCCACCGAGCGGCCGGTGGCGGACGTGCTGCTCCAGGAATTGCTCATGGACCAGTTACCGGTGGGGCTGCCGACCGAGCACCGCGGCGAGTGGCTGGATCTGCTCACCCATCTGTCAGTGGCACACGACGAGGAGTGCGCCGATGTCCTGCTGCGGCATCATCAGTCCGGCCATGTGAACCGTCTCACCGCGCACCAGGTGTCGAAGCTGCTCACCGACACCGGATGGCCCAGCTGCGAACGGCACTTCGTGGGGGACTTCGGGCTGCGCCAGATGCTGGTGCACCGGCTGTACGGGCTGCGCCCCGACGGCGCCGCTTGGTACGCCGACCACCACCTCCTGCGAGACCACTATGCGGAAGCGGCGGCGGACGGGAGGCCGCCGGACAGTGGGGCGTTCGGTTCGGTCATCGCACACCGTATGAACCACCATCTGGTGTCCGGCGGTACGGCCGATGTGGCCGACCATCTGGCCGCCACGCTGCCCGGGCGACCCCGGGAGTGGTGCGCGGAGCTGCTGGAAATCGCCCAGGCACCGTATCCGGGCGGCGCGGACGCCCGGCGGGAGCGCGCCCAGGGCCTGGTGACGCCGGAGGGACCCGCGCTGCGCCGCACCGTCGACCAGTTGCTGCACGCGGTGTGGCTGTGCGAGGAACGGACCAGGCCGACCGGGCAGGAGACGGCCCGCACACTGGCCAAGCTGCTGGAGCTTCTCTCGATCATGGAGTTCGACGGGGCGGGACAGCTCGGCAAGGTGGCCACCTACTGGAGCGGGCTGGCGGCGAACGAGCAACCATTGCTGCGCTGCGCCTGTACCGAACAACTGGGGCGAAGGGGGTAACGGGTATGCCCAGATGGAAGAAGATCCTCTATGCGCTGCTGACTGCGGGGGCGGTCACGGTGTGTGTTTGGCTCCTGTTGTACTTCATCCAGAAGCCGGACACCTGCGCCGACGGGGTCGAGCGGACCGGCGGCGAGTGCGTCGGCGTCAACGGCGCGGGCTACGATTTCGGCACGCCGGAGATCCATGACGTCTCCCGGGCCATCGCACGCGAGAACAAGAGGATCGACGGCCAGCCGCATGTCACCGTGGCGGTGATGCTGCCACTCCAGTCGGACAGGGCCGCGCTGCGCCGGCAGATGCTCAGCGACCTCCAGGGGGCGTATCTGGGGCAGCGGCAGGCGAACGAGGGCGAGGGCGAACCGCCGAGGATCCGGCTGGTGCTGGCCAACCCCGGACGGGCGTACAAGCAGCAGCAGAAGGTCGTGGACACGCTGCTGCGGATGGCCGACTCGCCCAAGGACCGGCTGCGCGCGGTCACGGGATTCAACCTCAGCCTCGATGACACGCGAGAGGCGGTCAAGCGGCTGACGGAGCACAAGGTCCCGGTCCTCGCCTCGCGGATCAGCGGAGACGAGATCGCGAACGAGGACCGGACGGACGGGACGGCCGAGCTGCGGTTCCCCGGCCTGGCCCGGTTGATCCCCACCAACCACGACGCGGCCCAGGCACTGGCCAACTTCAGCGGCGAACGGGGCCGGGAGAACCGGAGGACGGTGCTGGTCTACGACAAGCGCAGCGACGCCTACAACGAGTCGCTGGCGAAGGCGTTCAGCGGCATCGACGAGAAGGGCCCGCCCGGTCCCGCCGCGATGCCCTTCGAGTCCCCGGCCATCGACGAGGCCGGCTCGACCGGCAACCAGTTCACCCAGACGGCCAACAACATATGCGACTCCGGCGCCGGCACCATCTACTTCGCGGGCCGCACGCTGCACCTGCGGATCTTCGCGCTCAAGCTCGCGCAGGTGGACTGCCAGAACCGGCACTACACGATCGTCAGCGGCTCCGACGCGGCCTCGCTGCGGCAGGACATGACGGAGAAGGACTGGCAACAGCTGCGCGGCGCGGACGGCAAGGCGAAGGTGACCGTGCAGTACGCCGCCCCCGCGCACCCGGACGCCTGGAGTACCGGGCTGGCCGGCTGGAAGCGGGAGTGGCGAGCCCACCACGACCGCGAGCCCACCAAGGCGGAACTCCCCCAGTACCTCACCGAGCCGAAGGCGGCCCTGGACACCCTGAAGAAACGCATCGGGACAACACGCGAGGAGGGCATCGACCTCGGCTCCGCCCCGAACCTGGAGGACTCCCGGACGATGCTCGTGTACGACGGCCTCATCACCATCGGAAAGGCGCTGCACCAGGCGCAGGAGGGAGGCGCCGGGGCGGTGCCCAGCCGTGAGGACGTCGGCGCTCAGTGGTCGCTGCTCCAGTCCCGGCACCGGGTGCGCGGTACGAGCGGCCTGATCTGCCTGACCAGCAGCGGGAACGCATACGACAAACCGGTCGCGGTGGTCCAGCTGGATCCGGGCCGGGGAGGCCGCGGCAAGCTGAAGTTCGTCGGCCTGGGCTGGCCCACCGGCCGGGAACAGCCGAAGAACTGTGTGATTCCCAGCCGCGTTCCCTGAACAGCGCGGCGCGCCGCTCGTCGGCCGTGATCAGGAGCCCGTGGCACAGCAGCGCGCCCTGGGGGTACGCCACATGCGAAGCGCCGACCCCCAGGGCCCGGCTGACGGCCGGACAGCGGCCGGGACGTCACGGGGCGGTGCGCAGCGGCGCGGCCCATTCCACGACGGTGCCGCTCGGCTCGTTCGGGCGGAGGGAGAACGAGCCGCCCAGTTCCTCTGCGCGTTGCTTCAGGTTGGCCAGGCCGCTACGGCGGGTGACGGCCGGGTCGACGCCGTGGCCGTTGTCCGCCACTTTCAGCCGCAGCGCCATGTCGGTGACCTCCACGCTGACGTCGACGGCGGTGGCTCGGGCGTGCCGGGCCGCGTTGGACAGTGCCTCGACGGCCACGGCCAGCATGTGCTCGGCGTGACCGGCGGGGACGTTGGTGTCCAGCAGGCCGGTCATGCGCAGCGCGGGCGCGAAGCCCAGCGCTTCGGCGGCCCTCTCCATGGCCGCCACCAGCCGGGCACGCAGCCCTTCGCTCCGGGACCGTTCCTGCTCGCCGAGCGAGTAGATGGTGGAGCGGATGACCTTGATGGTGTCGTCCAGGTCGTCGACCACCCGCTGGACCCGCTCGCCCACCTGCGGCCTGTCGGCGAGGCGGCCGAGCGCGGACTGCAAGGTCAGCGCCCCGGCGAATAACCGCTGGATGACGAGGTCGTGCAGATCGCGGGCGATCCGGTCACGGTCGTTGAGGACCAGCATGCGATCGGCGTCCTGCCGGTGCTCGGCGACCTCGAGCGCCACCGCCGCCTGGTTGCCGTACCCGATCACCATGTCGATGACGGCGTCGGTGAAGACCGGGCCGCCCGGTATGTTGGCCACTTGCAGCACGCCCCGCACATGGTCGCGGGTGCCGAGGGGGACGAAGAACGCGGGGCCCAGCTCCACGATCGCGGCGCTGCCACCGGTGGCGCGCGCATCGGCGCTGACCGCGTCGCTGGTGATGGTCTCCCCGGAGGCGAAGACCTTCGCGGCCAGCGTCGCGGGGCCCAGGACCAGACCGCGCGCATCCTCCGCACACGTTCCGGAGGCGGCCTCGATGACCAGCTCCCCGCTGTCGCCGACCGGGACGGCCAGGGTGACAAGGTCCGCGCCGGCCATCTCGCGCAGGGTGGCGGTGAAGGACTCCAGCACCGCGGCGGGTTCGGTTCCGGACAGCAGGCTGCGGGTCAGCTCGTTGCTTGCCGCCAGCCACCGCTGCCGGCGGCGGGCGTCGTCGTACAGCCGGGCGTTGTCGATCGCCACACCGGCCGCCGCGGCCAGGGTGCGCAGCACCGCCTCGTCGTCGGCGTCGAACTCCGCGGCGCCCTGCTTTTCGGTCAGGTACAGGTTGCCGAAGACCTGCTCGCGCACCTTGATCGGGGTGCCGAGGAAGCTGGTCATCGGCGGGTGCCCGGACGGGAAGCCCACGGAAGAGGGATGCCGCGCCAGGTTGGCCAGACGCAGCGGCTCCGGATGGCGGATCAACAGCCCCAAGATGCCCTCACCGCGCGGATAGTGACCGATTTCCGCAATGGTCTCCTCGTCGATGCCGACGGTGAGGAACTGCTTGATCGTGCCTTCCTCACCCAGCACACCGAGCGCCCCGTACTCCGCGTCGACCAGGCTGACGGCCGACTCCACGATGCGCTGCAGCACCACCTCCAGCTCCAAGTCGGAGCCGATCGCGAGCACGGCGTCCAGCAGCGTGTGGATGCGGTCGCGTGCCGACCGCACCTGCGCCACCTGCTCTTGCAGACCCTCCAGCAGCTCATCCAGCCGCAACTGGGGCAAGGCCCCGGACACCGGGGGATCGCGGGGCTCCTGGCCACACTCGTCCACCACAGTTGCTCCGCTTTTCCCTCACGCCGACCCCACCAGGATGCCCGACGCGTGGACGCGGATCGACGGCGCCCCGGGGAGCGGTTCGGCAGCGGCGCGCAGGCAGGGGGAGCCGCCGGCCAGTCCGGGGAACAGCCCCTCCTCCTCGACCTGGGTGTGCGGGCCGAGCACGGCGGTGATCTCACGGGCGACCTCCGCCATGCGGGTGACCTCGCCGTCGCGGTGGGCGTCGCGGACGTGACTGATGAGCGTCACGACCCGCTCATGCTCCTGGGTCAGCTTGTCGATCGTCTCCAGTGCCTGGCAGCCGCAGTACTCGCACATCGCGTGGCTCTCCTTTCCGCTCAGTGCGCCTGGGTGGGGAACCCGCCGGGTGACCGCGTGGCGCACGCCCGTGCCGGTGAAGGTGAGCGCCGCGGCCGCCACCACCGCGAGCAGGACCAGGCCGAGGGCGTGCGAGCCGTACGCGCCGTACAGCGAGCCCATCACCAGCGGCGGGACGAAGCCTCCGAGGCCACCCGCGGCGCCAACAACGCCGGTGACCGGGCCCGCCTTGTTCGCCGGGACCAGCAGGGCGACAAAGGCGAACACGTCGCCACGCATGGACAGAGGCCCTACGGCCCTAACCGTGCCCCGGCCGCGGAGGGCAGCATGGACTGATGTTCCACAACGACGGCTTTCGCGTGCTCGATCGGCAGGAGTGCCTGCGCCTGTTGGCCAAGGTGCCGGTCGGCCGTGTCGTGTACACCCGGCAGGCGCTGCCCGCGGTGCTCCCGGTCAACTTCTCCCTGGACGCGGACTCCTCCGTGCTCCTGCGCACCTCGGCCGGCTCAGGTCTCGTGCACGCCATCGGCGGGGCCGTGGTGGCCTTCGAGGCCGACGACTTCGACGCCGCGACCCGCTCCGGGTGGAGCGTCGTCGTCACCGGCCGGGCGACCGTGGTCACCGACCCCGCCCAACATGAACGGCTCTCGCGGGTCGGCCCACGCTCCTGGGTGGTCACGTGCGATGACGTCTTCGTCCGCATCGAGTCCGAGATGGTCACCGGCCGGGAGGTTTCCGGCATGCGCGGCGCGGGCTGACCGCGCCGCGGCGGGCAAGCGCCCTCAAGGACACTCATGTTACCGGGATCGGGGCCGTCCACGCCGCTCACGGCGTTTCGGCCGCCGCCTGCCCGCAGGCGCGGGGCGTGCGGCCTGAGTCCGGCCCGTAGCCGAAGCGGATCAGCAGTTGGGGATGGCATCGCCGACGCGGGAGGCCGATGGCCGCGCGCAGGTCCGGCCATTCCATCGCCTGGTGAAGGAGCGAGGTGCGCACGCCGTGCGCCGTTGCCGTCAACAGCACGTGTTGCAGGGCCTGGCCCGCGTTCAGCCAGTCCTTCCCGCGGTCGTGAAAGGTCCACAACAGGGCGACCTGGGCGTGGCGTTCGAAGCGGAGGGCGGGCGGATGCGGTGTGGGGAGCGGGCCGGTGAAGTCCCGCATCGGCATGCGTCCGGCCGCATCCTGCGGACCGAGGGCCGTGACCGGGATGCCGCACGGCCTGTCCGACCCCGGGGACGTGATCCAGGCGCGTGCTTCGGCGGTGCGCGACGAGTTGGCGTGGTTGCGGGCCTCGGCGACGGCGGTCAGGTGCAGCAGCCGTCGGGTCCCGGCGATGTCCGGCAGACGCAGGCGCGTCCTCCGTGCGCGCGGCCTCCGACATCTCCATCACCACCGGGTCGGGTACCGGGCGGCCGGCCCGAGCCCCAGCGCCTCGATGTGGTCCTCACCGGCGTCCGCCAGCGCCTTCCACCGCAGCGCGACACGCACGACACACCGGATGAACTCGCCCAGCCCGGCGGGGTAGTACGGGACTGGAAGACCGGCGAGTGCTTTCGGCGACCGTCCTGCTGGGCATCACCGCCACCGCCGCCCACAACCTCTTCGGGCCCGGCTACGACTACCGCGAGACCGTCTCCATCTGGTTCCGCGGTGTCTTCGCGCTCCATCCGCGCCCCGAGGCGATCGCCGGGGCGCCGCTCCTGTTCCAGTTGCACGCCCTGAGCGCCTGGCTGCTCTTCGCGGCCTGGCCGTTCACCCGCCTGGTCCACGTCTGGAGCGCCCCGGTCGGCTATCTCCTCCGCCCCTATCTGGTCTCCCGGCGTCGCGCGGCCACCGCGGCACCCGTGGTGCGCACCGACTCGGCTCCCGCGTCGCGTACCGGGCGCGCCGCATGAGCCGGGCCCGCCCAGGAGAGGCGAGCCGGCGCATCGGTTGGCTGCTGGCCCTGACCGGAGCAGTCGGCTGGCTCGCCGGGCTCGGCCGTTCGCGCGCGGACCGGCGGAAACCGGAGCGAGACGGCTTCCCCCTCCGCAAGGACCGACCGGCCCTTTCCGCGTTCCGCCCGGCTCTGGCGCGCCGCGCCCGGGCCCGGAGACGATCAAGCGGACCAGTGGGCGGTGAGGAGAAAGGACAGTCGGGGATGATCGCTGTCGTAGGGCATGCCGATCTCAGCGCGTCGACGCTCGTGCTGGTGGAGGAGGAACTGCGGACGCGGCTGGCCGAGTTCGCCCGGGCGGGCAGAGCCGGTCTGGTCCGCGCCGGAAAGGGGTTGCCGACGGCGTTCGGGAGGGCCGCCCGTAAGGCCGGGCTGGCCCTGGTGACGGTCCTGCCGTCGCGCAACGGCGTGCCCACGCAGTTGGCCGAGCTCGACCGCAGGGCCGCCGGCGAACTGCTGCTGTTGTCGGATCAGGTGCGGCTGGTGGAGTACGACCCCGGCGACCGCGGCTCGTGCGTGACCGCGGACGAGAGCTTGCTGCGCCACTGCGCCCGCGTGCTCGCGGTATGGGACGGCTCACCGTCCAACGGCCGCGACATCACGGCGCATCTGGTGGCCTACGCGCGCAGTCACGGGGTCGATGTCGAGGTGATCTGGCCGCGGGGTGCCATGCACGGGACCGTTTCCCGGGAACCGTCATGACCGTTCAGCCTCTTCCTCCCGTTCCCGGCACCCGTATGGTGGAGCTGGACCGGCAGGAATCGCTCAGGCTACTGACGAGCGTGTCCATGGGGCGGGTGGGCTTCACCCACCAGGCACTCCCGGTGATCCGGCCGGTCAACCACCTCGTGAACGACGACGGCGACCTCGTCATCCGCACCCACGCCGGTGCCGCGCTGCTGGCCACCGCGTCGGCGTCCGAGGTGGTGGTGTACGAGGCCGACCAGATCGACGAGGCCACGCACACCGGCTGGAGCGTGATGGTCACCGGCACCGCGAGCCGGGTCACGGACCCGCGGACGCTCTCCCGCTACCGCACCGAGCTCACGCCCTGGATCAACACGGAGATGGAGCACGTGGTCCGCATCCGTGCCGAGTTCGTGACCGGCTACCGGCTGAAGGCGACGGCATCACACGAGCGGCACGGCATCACAAGGCGTTCCGCAGGGGCTTTGCCCACTTCCTCGGCGCTTGGCGGGACCGGTCCGGCGGTGTGAGGCGGCCGCGTCCCGGTGGTGGACGCCTCACGACCACCGCGCGGCGACGCACGGCGGGGCCGGGTGGCCCGCCGTACGGGCCCCGATGGCCCCTCGTCCGGGCCCGACCGCCGCCGCACGCTGGAGGCGGCAGATTTCAGACCCCACTTCGGGAGGCAGGTCATGAACACCCCCACCATGCTGCGCGCGCTGCCCGCCGATCACCGGCGACGGCTCATGCGCCTCCCCCGGGAGGTGTCCTTCCCGCAGGGAACGCGTCTCTTCGACGAAGGTGCCCGCGCGGACCGGTTCTGGATCCTTCGCACCGGCTCGGTCGAGCTCGACACGCAGGTGCCCGGTCGGCGTACCGCCGTCGTGGAGACGCTGAGTGCCAACGAACTCGTCGGCTGGTCCTGGCTGTTCGCACCGCATGTGTGGCATCTGGGCGCCACGGCGACGACACCCGTGCGGGCCTACGAATTCGATGCCACGGCTATTCGCTCCATGTGCCAGGACGACCCGGCTCTCGGCCGGGCCGTCACCCAGTGGGTCGGCGAGGTGCTCGCCCACCGGCTGCGTTGTGCCAGGACCCGGCTGCTGGACCTCTACGCCCCGTACGGCGCCGACAGCGCCGTCTGAGCGGGCGGAAGGCGGCCAAGGAGGGCGCGGAGGAGTCCGTCGAGAAGTCGTGGCGTCCACCGGCCTCGGTCTTCCTTGGTCTTCAGCGCCCTTCCCGCCGCTGCCGGTCCTGGGCCTTGGTGGCGATGACCGCGGCCTGGATACGACGTTCCACACCGAGCTTGGCCAGCAGCCGGGAGATGTGGTTCTTCACCGTCTTCTCGGCCAGGTAGAGCCGCTGGCCGATCTGGCGGTTGGTCAGCCCCTCGCCGATCAGAGCCAGGATCTCGCGCTCCCGTTGCGTCAGGCCGGGCAGAGCGTCGGGCTCCTCCTGCTGCTGCCCGCCGCGCAGCCGGGCCATCAGTCTGGTGGTGGCGCTCGGGTCGAGCAGGGACTGGCCGTCGGCCAGGGTGCGTACCGCGGACACCAGGTCCGAGCCCTGGATCTGCTTCAGGACGTACCCGGAAGCGCCCGCCATGATGGAGTCCAGCAGGGCCTCCTCGTCGTCGAAAGAGGTCAGCATCAGGCAGGCAAGCTCGGGCATGCGCGAGCGCAACTCCCGGCACACGGACACGCCGTCACCGTCGGGCAGGCGAACGTCGAGGACGGCCACCTGGGGTCGCAGCGCGGGGACGCGGACCAGTGCCTGCTCCACCGTCCCGGCCTCACCGACCACGCTGATGTCCGGCTCGTCGTCGAGCAGGTCGCGCACACCACGCCGTACCACCTCGTGGTCGTCCAGCAGGAAGACCCGGGTGGGGTTGCCGGGGCCGGGCCGCTCGCTGTCCGCCATGGATCGCTCCCTGTAGGTTCCACGTTCCGTCGATGCCCGATCGCGTCGGGATCGGGCACCGAACCAGGATCCTTCTCGTATTCGGGCCGAAGGACCAGGGCCGGTCGGCCCCATTCCGCCTGCGCCGCCGCGCCGGCCGGAGTGCGCGGGCACAGGGGTGCGGGGCCGGTTGCGATTCGGAGTGACCGACGATCTCGCATTGACTCAAGTGCCGCGGATCCTGCGGGATTTCCGGCACCTCGACCCCGGTGTCACCTTGGACCTCACCGTCTCCCAAGGGGTGCATCTGCAACGCAGAGTGGAATCCGGCCACGTCGACGTCGCCTTCGTCAAAACGAACGGCGGAGACGGGCGAGGACGGCTGGTCCGCCGGGACCGGCTGGTCTGGGCAGCCGCCGAGGGTACCGGCCTGCGGTGGGACGAGGAACGGCCGGTGCCGCTCATCGTGTACCAGGCGCCCAGTCCCAGCCGGGATCTGGCCGTGCAAGCGTTGGAACAGGCGGGCATCAAGCACCGCGTGGTCTGCACAGCGCGCGGGGTCAACGCCGTCCTGCCGCCACCCGCGCCGGGCTCGGCCTCGCGATCTTTGTCCGCAGCCTCCTGCCGAGCGACCTGGTCGAGCTCCCCGGCAGCACCGGCCTGCCCGAACTCGGCGAACTCGACCTCGTCCTGCTCACCAACCCGCACGCCCCCGCCGAACCCGTCGAGCCGTTGACCACCGCCATCCTCGCGCACACCGACCGCATCCGCTCCCTCCACGGCACCCGCCGCTGGCCGGCCGAGCCGACACGTGCGGGGGCCGCGGGAACTCGCGCCTAGGGCCACGGACTCCGGAAAGACCGAGCCCAGCAGCTCGACCTCGCTGATGTGGTGCGTGCGGGCCTGGTCACCCGTGTTTCCACCGCGGCGTCGTGACCGCTACGCCGACGGGACCCCGGCCGCGTCCTTCGCCCGGTGTTCGAGCTGGGCGTCCGGCGGCAGCCGCGCGGTGAGCGCCGATCCGCCCGGGCCCTCCCCGGCTGCCTCGTCGCACCACAGATCGGCCTCGGAGACGACCCCCACCGGCCGGTCCTGCTCGTCGAGCACGGGCACGGCGGTGAGGACGTGCCCGACCACGCGCGGGCACGGCGTGGGGCCGGTCGGCCGCGCTCAGGGGACCTGGGGCCCATCCCGCCACTCCGTCCGCGTCGAGAGGGTGGAAGCGCGTCCCGGAAGGAGGTCCGCACCATGCCCCGTACCGTCACCGTCGGTCTGGACGGTTCACCCGAGAGCCTCACCGCGGCGGACTGGGCGGCCCGCGAGGCCCAGCGCCGCGAAATGCCGCTGCGCCTCGTCCACGCGCTGGACTGGCACTCGTACACCTACGCGCCGCTGACCGGAGTCGAATCGCTGACCCGATGGGCCGAGCGCCTGCCGAGCGACACCGCGGCGCGGCTGCGACGCGACCACCCGGACCTGCGGGTCGTCCACGAGCAGGTCGCCCGGGAACCGGTGCCGTCGCTGCTGGCGGCCGCCCAGAACGCCGAGTTGCTGGTTCTCGGCTCCCGGGGCCTGAACAGGGTCACCGGGGTTCTGGTCGGCTCCGTGGCGCTTGCGGTCGTGGCCCGGGCCGAGCTCCCCGTCGTCCTGGTACGGACCGGCGGGGTGGGCAAGGGCGGCCACCGGCCCCGCTCGGCCGCCACCGCCTCTTCGCGCCTCGCGCGCCGCGATGTGGTGCTGGGGCTCGACCTCCGGCGGCCCGCCGCCCCGCTGCTCGATTTCGCGTTCGACGCCGCCGCCCGCCGGGCGGCGACACTGTGCGTCATCCACGGATGGAGCCCGCCCCCCGCCTCCGGCTACCCGGCCCCCTTGGGTACCGGCGCGTCCGCTCAGGTCGCGAGCGAGCTGACTGACGTACTCCGCCCGTGGCGGGCGAAGTTCCCCGGCGTCGAGGTGAGCGAGCAGGCCGTGATCGGCAGCCCCGCGGAGCACTTGGTGGACGCATCGGCCCACGCCGCCCTGGTGGTCGTCGGCCGCTTCACCCACGGCCCGCGGCCCGGCCCGCGCGTCGGTCTGGTCACCCACAAGGTACTGCACCACTCCACCGCGCCGGTGGCGGTGATCGCGCACGGCTGACGCTCCGTCGAGAGGCAGCCGCGAAGCCGACACCGTTCCCGGTCCGTTCGTCGAAGGGAAACCATCCATGTTCACAACCGTGCTGCCCACCGTCCTCGCCTCCGCCCTGCTGACAGTGACTCCGGCCGTGCCCACGGCCGCACACACCGCCGCCGCGACACCGCGCGAGGCGGGGGCCGCGGAGGACACCGTGCCGGCGGACCGGTCGGGTGCCGCGGAGTCCGCCTTCGACCACGTCGCGAACTTCTACGGCGCCTATATCGACGCACGCGGCTCCGCGAGCGAACGGCTCGGCCAGGAGCTGCGTCGTCACTATCTGACCGCCGCTCTCCTCCGGCGTCTGGCCGATTGGGAAGACCAGCACGCCGCCGACGGCGTGCTGCGCGCTCAGGGCGCTCCCACGGCCTGGAAGGTCAGTTACGAGGACAGCGCCATGGGACACACCTGGACTCGGGTGCGGCTCACCTGGGGCACCGGGGAGCACCCCACGTACACCTATCTCTCCCTGCGGTCGGACCTGGCCACCAACCTCATCTCCGACATCAGCGCGACGACCGTCCAGCGATGAACCTCCCCGGCGCGGAACCCCCGCTGCCCACCCCCTCATACGTGAAGGCAGATGTCATGCTTCGACCCGTCGTCGTCGGGCTCGACGGCTCCCCCGAGAGTTTCACCGCGGCCAATTGGGCGGCCCGCGAGGCCCAGCGCCGCGGGCTGCCACTGAGCCTGGTACACGCCTGGCTCCGGCAGGCCGGCGATCTGCCCGCCGCGGACAGCGAGGACACCGTGAGGCACTGGGCACAGCGCATCCTGCGCGACGGCGGGAAGGAACTGACCGGCCGCTACCCGGAGCTTCCGCTCACCGCGGAGCAGGTGCCCGCCACGGCCGTCACAGCGCTGCTGGAGCGGGCGGAGGGCGCCGAGATGCTGGTGCTCGGCTCGCGTGGGCTCAGCGCCCTCACCGGTTTCCTGCTCGGCGCTGTCGGCCAGCAGGTCCTCGCCCGGGCCACGTGCCCGGTGGTGATGGTGCGCGCGAACGAACGGTCGACCGCCGAGCGGCCGGGCGACGAGGTCGTCGTCGCGCTCCAGAACCTGAAGGCGGCCCCCGGGCCGCTGCTGGACTTCGCGTTCGCCGCGGCGTCCGCGCGCGGGGCGACGTTGCGGGCCGTGCACGTCCGCAAGCTGCCGTCGTCCGACTACGGGTACGGCCTCGCCACGGCCTCCGTCGGCTACCTGGACGGTGATCTGGAGGGCCAGGTGAACCGGGAGCTGGAAAGGGCCCTGGAACCGTGGCGGGAGAAGTACCCGCAGGTTGCGGTGGAACGCACGATCGATCTCGCGTTCGTGGCCGGGGCCGTGCTGCGGGCCACCGCCGAGGCCGGGCTGCTGGTGGTCGGCCGCCGGACACACCGTTCCGCCCTCGGTACACACATCGGCCCGGTCACACACGCGGTGCTCCACCACTCCACCGTTCCGGTGGCCGTCGTACCGCACGACTGAAAGCCGCCCCCGGCGCTCGGCCGGGTCTTCGGCCTCACTCCCGCTCCCGGTGGGCCGGGCACACCACCCCGCCCGCCGAGACCGATCGGGCCTGGGCCCCGCCGCGCCACCGGGGAGAGCCGAAACCGCTGTCAACGGCACAAGGAGCGATCGGACATGACTCTCGGGACCAACGACAAGGACGCGGCTGTGACGGTGCGCGCCGAGAACGGCATCGATGAGGAGACGCTCGGCTACGCGCGGGCCAAGGTCCACGCGGTCCTGGCCCGCCCGGGGCTGCCCGTGGTCACCGGCGAAGTGAGGATCGTCAAGGCGGCTGCTCCCCATGTCGAGCGCCCCTGGTCGGCCACGGCCAACCTCCGGGTGGGTCGAGCCGTCGTGATCGTCCACGCCCGGGAAGTCACCGGCCGGGAGGTCGCGGACCGGCTGCGGGACCGGATGCGCCGCCAGGTGGACCAGGCCACCCACGGCGGGCGCGCGGCCGGCAGGCCGGTGGAGCCGCCGTGGCGCGGAGGACGTACGGCGGGCTGAGGCCCCGTCGCGGAGACCTCTCCCGCCCGGCTCGGATGGAACCGTGACGAGGGCCCGGTCCGGGCCCTCGTTCACGTTCACGCGCTCGATGTCATCGACGGTCCCGAACCTCTACGGCCGGATCGGCCCCGTCGGCGCTTCGCCACGGCGCACGGTGTGCCCCCGGGCCGCGCCGACGATGGCGATGACGAGGAACATACTGACGACGGCCGCCGCCATCAACGCCGCCGCAATCGTGCGGCCCAGGTTCGTCTGCCCCGTCCAGAGGACCGCGGCAGCCACGACGGTCGCCACGATGAGTCCGGGCAGCAGCCATACGAGGAAGGTGCGGCAGCGCGAGGAGGTGGACCGGAGCGGGGTCCCATATCCGCAGGCCGCCCAGTGTTTCTCCGTCTCGCGGAGTTCGCGTGCCCGGTGAACGCGGGACCGGGCGGCCAGCGCCGTGGCCGTGGCCGCGCCCGTCGCGGCCACGACACCGATGACACTCCAGGACACCGGGGTGAGAAGCAGCGCCGCGAGAAGCGCGACGGTACCCCAGCCGGTCAGGCATCCGGCCGCCGCGATCCGCCGGGACAGCGGTCGGTCGTCTCGGGCCCGTATGTCCGCCACCGCGGGCAGGGACCAGACGCAGCCGCCGACGCAGGACACCGCGGCAGCCAGCGCGAGGACGGCATGGGACATGGCGCTCTCCTCCATCAACAACACCTGGACATCGGCAAGGGCATCGGGACCGTGGCGGTCCGCTCAGCGCCGCTCGGCATCGAGCTCGCGGAACTCTGGATGGTGCAGATCGAAGGCCGGGGATTCACTGCGTATCCGGGGCAGCCACGTGAAGTTGTGCCGTGGTGGGGGGCACGAGGTGGCCCACTCCAGGGAGCGTCCGTATCCCCAGGGGTCGTCAACCTCGACCCTCTTGCCGTATTTGGCGGTCTTCCAGATGTTGTAGAAGAACGGCAGGACCGAAAGGCCGAGCAGGAACGAGCCGATGGAGGACAGCGTGTTGAGAGCGGTGAAGCCATCGGCCGCCAGGTAATCGGCATATCGACGGGGCATGCCCTCGGCCCCCAGCCAGTGCTGCACGAGGAAGGTGAGGTGAAACCCGACGGTGAGGGTCCAGAAGGTGATCTTTCCAAGCCGTTCGTCGAGCATTTTTCCGGTGAACTTCGGCCACCAGAAGTGGAATCCGGCGAACATCGCATAGACGACGGTGCCGAACAGTGTGTAGTGGAAGTGCGCGACGACGAAGTACGAGTCCGACACATGGAAGTCCATCGGCGGCGACGCCAGGATCACACCGGTCAGACCGCCGAAGGTGAAGGTGATCAGGAATCCGGTGACCCAGAGCATAGGCGTCTCGAAGGACAGTGACCCCTTCCACATCGTTCCGATCCAGTTGAAGAACTTGATGCCGGTGGGAACCGCGATGAGGAACGTCATGAATGAGAAGAACGGCAGCAGCACACCACCGGTGACATACATATGGTGGGCCCACACCGTAACCGAGAGACCGGCGATCGAGATCGTCGCGGCGATCAGCGAGACATAGCCGAACATCGGCTTGCGCGAGAACACCGGGACGACCTCGGAGACGATACCGAAGAACGGCAGCGCGAGGATGTAGACCTCGGGATGTCCGAAGAACCAGAACAGATGCTGCCACAGCAGGGCACCACCATTGGCCGGGTCGAAGATATGCGATCCGAACTTACGGTCACACTCCAGCGCGAGGAGCGCGGCGGCCAGCACCGGGAAGACCAGCAGAATCAACACCGAGGTCAGCAGCACGTTCCAGGTGAAGACGGACATCCGGAACATCGTCATGCCCGGAGCGCGCATGCAGGTGATCGTGGTGATGAAGTTGACCGCGCCCAAGATGGAGCCGAATCCGGAGAGCGTCACGCCCATGATCCACATATCGGAGCCGACACCGGGTGAATGAATGGCGTCCGACAGGGGCGCATACAGAAACCAGCCGAAGTCGGCGGCGCCCTGAGGGGTGAGGAATCCGGCCGCGGCGATCAGCGAGCCGAACAGGAACAGCCAGTAGGAGAGCATGTTCAGCCGAGGAAAGGCCACGTCCGGAGCCCCGATATGAAGCGGCATGATCCAGTTGGCGAACCCGGTGAACAGAGGCATCGCGAAGAGCAGCAGCATGACCGAGCCATGCATCGTGAATGCCTGGTTGTACTGCTCGTTCGACAGGAGCTGGGTCCCCGGGCGCGCCAATTCGGCCCGCATGACCAGCGCCATCAGGCCGCCGACGAGGAAGAAGACGAAGGCCGAGACCAGATACAGCGTCCCGATCTTTTTATGATCGGTTGTCGTCAGCCACTCCACCAGGACATGCCTGCGCGTCGGCGGGGATCCGGTTCCGGGAGCAACTCCCCTGATGTGGTTCCCCTTGGTACTCATTCCGTCCACCGAGCCGCACCCTCTGCCTCTTCGATCCATCCCGAAAAGCCGGAAAGAGCAGCGCATGAAGAAGCCGCCACTCTTTCCAGCTCACAACATGATCACGGGTTGGGAACTAGCCGCACAGGGCCGAAGAGTCCAGGGGCAGGGTCGAAGGTCCCTGATTCCGATCAGGCTCAGCGGCTTCTCACCGAGCGCCCAGACTGGACGGCGGCACTTGTCGTGGTCGTAGCCGCAGTCGGCCAACAGCGGCGAGGAGGACCTCGCACAGCCGGGACCAGACCCCGGCCGCGGTTCAGCCGAGCGGCACCGGCAGGCCACCACAGCCCCGGCGTTCGGCCGGAAGCGGCGCCATCCGGGGTCCATCCCGCCGTGGAACAGCAGGACCACCAGCGCCAGCGTCACCACGACCGGCACGGCACGGATCGGCACGTTCCGCAGCGCCGGCACCAGGTCGGAAGCGACGGCGGCGGGCCGGAGCAGGCACGCACAAGCGCTCGCTGAGCCGATTGGAGAGCACCGCCGCGATGACGGCGAGCGCCACCACCACGGCGCCCGCGGCGAATGACTCCATACCTCTCATGGCTTCCTCCCCGCCGCCACCCGAACTGTCGTTGGCGGAGGTGCTGCCACCCCCGCCCGTCAGCGAACGGCCGGGGCCCCACAGGGCCACCGGGCGGAATCCGCCGCCGCGCCGCGTCGGCTCGGCCATCCGCAGACATGTCTTCTGCTACTGCATGGACCGACGTGCGCCGCAGTTGGACGACGATGGAAGGTCAAGCCTGGCAGCCGTCACCGTCAGTGAACCCCGGACCGGGAGACTTGAGCGTGGCGCCGGTGCCCGGGCCTCAGACGACGCCTCGGTGCAGGGGCCCTCGCCCTTCAGCCCGGCGGGAAAGATTTGGGCGATCATGGGGGCAGGGAAAGTCTCGTCGACAACGCTGGTCTGCCACCGCGACACATGGGATTTCGTGGCGGCTCAGATCGGAAGTCACCCGCATTTCCGGACCCCCGTTCTGGAGGAACGCGACGCGGGAATGGTGGCCGCAGTGATCTCCGGCCGCTCTCTCGTCGCCATGCTCCTGTCGCTCGCCGGCCGCCGGGTACGGGCCCCTTCAGGCCGTGGCCCGCAACAAGGTGAACCTCAAGCGGGTCGTCACGCACTGGCCCGACATGCTCCGGGTCGCCTGGTCGCTGATCACGAACCAGGTCCGTGCCTACGACCTGCTGCGGATGTTCGGCCGCGAGGGTCACCCCACCCCGCTGAGTGCCGCGTTCGCCGAGTACGGGCGCATCGACAAGACGATGCACCTGCTCGCCCTGGTCGACCCGGTCGACCCGGTCGACCCGGTCGACGACACCTACCGTCGCCTGATGAACCGGCAGCTCACCGTGCAGGAGTCCCGCCACCGCCTCGCCCGCGCGATCTGCCACGGCGGCCGCGGCCAGATCCGCCAGGCGTACCGCGAGGGCCAGGAGGAACAGCTCGCCGCCCTCGGCCTGGTCCTCAACGCCGTCGTGCTGTGGAACACCCGCTACCTGGAAGCCGCCGTCGTCCAGCTCCGCGCCGAGGGCCACGACATCAAGGACGCGGACGTCGCCCGCCTCTCCCCGCTCAAGGACCGGCACATCAACGTCCTGGACCGCTACCTGTTCACCACCGAGGCCAGCGGCCCCGCCCAGAGCCTGCGCCCCTTCCGGGACCCGGACGCAGCAGAGGACGACCGGGGCCGAGGAGTGAGCCGAGCCCTGTCCCCGCAACCCGGACAGGGCTTCAGAGACTGTCGGGACCGAGGCTGACGGAGGTCATGGTCCAACGGCACCGCGCGGACTGTGGCCGGCGAGCCGGACAACGTTCGTCCATTGCACCGCCCCACAACGTGATGTGCCGGTAACCGGGGGACGGACAGGACCATCCCCTGGGCGCGGGCTTCCCAGGGGATGGCACGGACAGTCAGCGGAACAGGCGGAAGAACCCGCGCACCTGCTTGACCAGCGACTCCGGCTGCTCCAGCGCGGCGAAGTGGCCACCGTGCGGCAGCTCCTCGAACCAGCGCAGGTCGGTGAACCGCAGCTCGGCCTCCCGCCTCGACGGACGGGTTATCTCGCGCGGGTAGACCGACAGCCCGGACGGCGCGGTCACCTTGTCCCGGAAGTTGGCGAAGCTCTCCCAGTACAGGCGCGCCGACGACGTGGCCGACGCGGTGAACCAATAGACCGAGATCTCGTCGAGGATCGTCTGCCGCGACAACGCGTCCTCGGGATGGCCGTCGTTGTCCGTCCACGCCCAGAACTTCTCGGCGATCCAGGCGGCCTGCCCCGCTGGGGAATCGGTGAGGCCGTAGCCAAGCGTCTGCGGCCGGGTCGCCTGGATCGCCGAGTACCCCCGGCCGGTGCGCTGGAACTCCTTCCCGGCCTCGAGATTCGCCAGCTCCGCGGGCGTCGGGTCGTCGAACGTGCCCGCCGCCACGGATCCCAGGTTCAGGTGCACGCCGGCGACCCGCTCGGGCGCCACCTCGCCCAGCGCCCCGGACACCGCCGAACCCCAGTCACCGCCCTGCGCGCCGTACCGTTCGTAACCCAGCGAGACCATCAACGTGTCCCAGGCGCGCGCGGTGCGAGTGACGCCCCACCCGGTCGTCGACGGCTTGTCACTCCAGCCGTACCCGGGCAACGACGGCGCGACCACGTGGAACGCGTCCGCCGGGTCACCGCCGTGCGCGCGCGGGTCGGTGAGCGGGCCGAGGACCTCCAGGAACTCGAGCACCGAACCCGGCCACCCGTGCGTGAGCACGAGCGGGAACGCGTCCGGCTCCGGCGAGCGGACGTGCAGGAAGTGGATGCCCAGCCCGTCGATCGTGTCGCGGTACTGCGGGAACACGTTCAGCCGCTCGGCGAACCCGAAGTCGTAGTCCTCGGCCCAGCTGCGGCAAAGCTCCTGCGCATACGCCAGCGGCAAACCCTGTGACCAGTCGTCCACCGGCTCGCGCTCGGGCCACCGTGTCCGTCGCAATCGTTCACGCAGGTCCGCGATCTCGGCTTCGGTGATGCTGACCTCGAATGGCTCGGCGGACATGGCAAGGCTCCTTACTGGTCAAGGCGTTATCGGATCAGATGCAGGTGGACCGTCATCGCGGGCTCCCACGCGTGGCGTCGGGTTGGGGGCGGCGGTCGGCGGTAGGGCGCCGGGTCAGGCTGAGGACGAGTCCGGCCAGGGGGAGTGCCGCGAGCGCGGCGAGGGCCACCGGCACCGGCACGATGCCGGACAGACCCGCGACAGCGGCCGGACCGATCCCGCCACCCAGGGCGTTCATGAAGTTGAGCAGGCCCTGTGCGGTGTCGCGGTCGTCCGCGGCGACCAGGTCCGGCGCGAGGCTCACCAGTACGGCTTGGGCGCCGGCGAACCCGCACACGGTCAACGCCGTGCCGACGACAATGGGGATCGGCCCATTGAAGACCGCGACCACGAGCACACCGACCACGGTAAGTGCCGCAAGCCCGGCCGACACCTGCCAGCCGGTGAACCGGTCGGTCAAGGTGCCGACCAGCCGCCCGGCCAGCACCGAGCAGGCGGCGGCCGGGACCAAGAGCACGCCGGCTTCCAGGGGGCCACCGCCCGTGGCCTGCTCGATCAGGGACGGGGCGCGGAACAGCACCCCGTAGTAGCCGGCGAAGACGGTCCCGCCGACGAGCCCGGCCGCCAGGAAACCGCGGGCCGCGATCACCCGCCGAGGCACGAACCCCTCGGGCGTGCTTCGCAGGCGCCACCACAGTCCCACGGCGGCGAGCACCCCGGCGGCAGCCACGACGAGCGTGACCGGAGCGGGCAGGCCGACCGAGTGTGCCTGCAGCAACGTGATCAACGAGCCGGCGAGTACCGACAGCACGGCCGCGCCGACGATATCGAGTCGCCCGGTCGAGCCGTTTCGCTCGCCGCTACCGCTCCGCGTCAGCGCGCGCCTACTCGGCAATGCGGCCAGCAGGAGGGGCAGCGCGAGGACCGGGATCGCGAGCACGGCACGCCACCCGAGCCATGCGGTCACCGCCCCGCCCAGCAGTGTCCCGCACCCCGACGCCGTCGCGCTGGCGGCCGCGATGATTCCCAGGGCGCGGATCCGTTGCCGCCGGGGAAGGGCGGTGGCCGCGGCAAAGACGGCGATCACGGTCGCGCCCGCCCCGGCGCCGCCGATCAGTCGGCCGACGATCACGACGGACAGTGTCGGCCCGGCTCCGGCGAGCGCGGAGCCCGCGGCGAGCGCCACGACCCCGGCGACGAGGACCTGGAAGGGGCTCCAGCGGACCAGCAGCCGACCCGCGACCGGCATCGCGAGCGCGGAGGTCAGCGACCACGCGGCGAGAATCCATGCGGTGGCCCCGAACGGCACCGCGAGTGCGCGGCCGATGGCCGGCAGGGCCACCGACGGCGCTCCCAGTGCCACGTACATCGGCAGCACCAGCATCCCCAGAGTCAGCCCCAGACGACGCCCGTCCGGGGCGTCGGTTCGCTCCGGTGCCGGGGCCCCTCCGGACCGGATCGTCTGCGGCGTCGTCCCCTGCCGGGTATGTAGTGACATGCTAAAGCTCCTTTGGGTGTAACATTACGGAGCAGTGAGGAGATACGTCAAATGCAGGATGCGTATCACAGCCCATTGGTGGTCCAGACGGCCGTCGACCTGGCCAACACCTTGAGGCCGATCAAGGGAGAGGACGCGCTCGAGACCGTGGAGCAGCTCCGGGACTTCCTTGACGACCATCCCGCGGCCGAGCCTCCGAGTTCGGCCGCGAACCAAGGGACCGGTCCGCGGCATCTCACCCGCGCCGACCTGGCGGAAGTCCGCGCGTTGCGCGAGACGGTGCGTGAGGTGCTCGAACGGGCGAACGCGGACGCGGCCGAAGCTGCGGCTCTGATCAACGACGGTCTGCGTCGCAGCCGCGCCACCCCGGTACTGCGCCACGAGGACGACCGCTGGTGGACCGAGGTGACCTCCGACACCGACCGCTGCTCGGCGCACCTTGCCGCGGCTACGCTCAGCGCGCTGGCCTCCGTGATCGCCACGCTCGGTCCCGCTCGTCTCGGCGTATGTGCCGGGCCGACCTGCCGGGCCACTTTCGTGGACCTCTCGCGCAACGGCTCGAAGCAGTACTGCACCCGAACCTGCGCACACCGGGCCAGCGTCGCGGCCTACCGGAGTCGGCGCAGCCCGCGTTGAGCGCCGGCACCTGAGCGAGATCAGCCCGGCGAGCGCTTCGACGTCTGGCTGATCGATCTGCTCCACACCAACTACGCTCCCCAAGGTCTCTTGCCCTTCAAAAGCGACGACGGCGAGGAGCAACACATCGGGCTCGACGTTTCGGCCCAAGACCTTCGCGTGATCCGACGGGCAATTCTCGACCTCGACGAGTTCCAAGCAACGGCGGATCTCAAGCAAGGTTGAGCCGAGCCATGGGTCTGGTGACGGAAGCAGGCCCCGAGCACCCATGCAACACAGCAGGACTTGACACGGCAGAAGGGTGGCCAAGGACCCGGCACTGCACCCGATCAGCCGTTCAAGATCCCGGGATCGCAAACAGCTACTCACTCTGCGCTACACGCCACCTCGCCGTAGCCAGACCGCCCGCCGCTCAACGGCAAGGCATCGGATAGCTATACGACAGGCGTGGCGGACCATCACTCGAACAGTCCGGCCGAGAGCAACGTCCCGGGCCAGGGCTGCTAACGACTGATCAGCAATACGAGAACAGGGCCATGTCACAAGGGCACCGCCCACCGTGCCACCGGCGCGGACCGCCAGCGCACCAAGGGGCTGTGCCGAGGCGCATCACGCACAGGTGCCGAGCATGCCGGTCAACGCGGCAACGCTGCTTCGCCCCGCGGTCAAAGGACCGCGGGGCGAAGGCATCCGGGAGCGATGAACTTTGCCCGCGATCGCAGTCATACAGGTGACCGCGCTTGCCGCGCACTGCCCACCGACATTCAAGGACCCATCATGACCACTGCCACCACCCACACCACCTCCGCCGCTCCAGCGCCGGGGGTCTCCCGCCGGACCGGTGTCGCGCTGTGGGCCACCCAGATCACCCTCGCCCTCTTCTTCGCTGTCGCCAGCGGCTTCCCGAAGCTGGCCGGGATAGCGGCTGCCGCCGAGTCATTTGACCGGATCGGCTACGGCGACTGGTTCATGTACCTGGTCGGCGGCCTGGAAGTGGCGGGCGCCATCGGCCTGCTGGTCCCACGCCTGGCCGGCCTCGCCGCCCTGGCCCTGACCGGACTCATGGCAGGCGCCGAGATCTTCCTGTGGGCCTATCTGGACACCACCTACTGGTACACCCCGCTCATCCTCGCCGCGATCCTCGGCTGGATCGCCTACGGCCGCCGCCGGGCGACAGCCGCACTCTTCCGACAGCTCCCGCACCGCGCCCGGTGAGCCGGGTTGCGGGCCGAGGGACATGAGGTCCGCGACGAGGACGTCGCCCGGCTCCCGCACGGCTTCAAGCCCTACCTTCACGAACGGTGGGCCGAGGGCTGCACGAACGCGTGGACCCTCTGGGAGGAGATCAAGGCTCACGGATCCGCCGGCGGATACGGAACCGTTCGCGCATACCTTGTCGCTTTCCGCAGAGCCACCTCGGCGGACACTCGCCCACCTACACCTCGGACGGTCACCAGGTGGATCCTCACTCACCCCGATGCCCTCCCGGAGACTGACCGGCTCAAACTCAAGTCCGTCCTGTCACACTGCCCTGAATTAGACGCTCTGACCAGGCATGTCCGTTCCTTCGCCCAGATGCTCGCTCAGCTCCAGGGCGACCGACTCCTCGAATGGATCGCGGCGGTCCGCACTGACGACTTGCCCAGCATGCACACCTTCGTCAACGGTCTCGAACGTGATCTCGACGCCGTCATCGCGGGCCTCGCTCTGCGGTCGGCACCGGCTGTCACAGGCGTGGTCTAGCCTCCCGAAGTATGGACCTGGACCTTGCGGGACGACGGGCGATGGTGACGGGGAGCAGCGGGGGCATCGGTGCCGCCGTGGCCGAGCGGCTGGTCGATGAAGGGTGCGCGGTGTTGGTGCATGGCCGCGACCCTGCGCGTGTCGGCGAGGTTGCAGCGCGGCTTCGTGCTGTCGGCGGAGTAGTGGGCGTCGCCCTGGGAGACCTTGCTGATGAGGACGCCGCCGGGGCGGTGGCCGAGCAGGCCCTCGAGTGGGGTGTGGAGATCTTGGTCAACAACGCCGGCCCCTTCTCCGAGCATGACTGGGAAACTGCGGAGCCGGCGATGTGGTTGGACGCGGTGAACGGGAACGTCGTGTCCGCGGTGCGGCTCATCCGGGCCCTGGTGCCTGGGATGCGCGAGCGCGGGTGGGGGCGGGTGGTGAATGTAGGCAGCCGGGCCGCGACGACTCCATTGCCGAACATGGTCGAGTATTCGGCGGCGAAGGCAGCGGTGGTCAACATGACGACCAGCCTGGCCCAACATCTGGCCGGATCCGGCATCACCGCGAACACGGTGAGCCCCGGTGTGATCGTCACGGACGGCATGCGACAGATGTTCGAAGACGGAGCGGCCGCACGAGGCTGGCCCGGACAATGGCCGGAGCTGGAACCGCTGGTGGTGGCCGAGTACGCCCCGAACCCGGCGGGCAGGCTCGGCACCGCGGCCGATATCGCGGCAGCGGTCGCGTTTCTCGTCAGCCCGCTGGCCGGCTACATCAACGGAATCAACCTGCGCGTCGACGGGGGCATCGCATCGGTGCCGTAACGGCCTCGTCGAGCAACTCACTGAGCGTGCCCGCACCACAGAAGTTGGGCCAGAACCCCACCAGCTCCTTGAGGGCCGGCGCGGTGCCCAGGACCTGCTGGTAGTACGCGAGGGTGACGCGGTCGCGGCCCGCCTCGCGGGCCTCCTTCAGCAAGGTGCGGAGCTTGGCCCAGCCCTCGTCCGCCGGTATGCCGCCTGGCCTGGGCCGGGCGCCCTCACGCAGCGTGCTGTAGCTGACGTGCATGGTGCCTTCGGCGATTAACTGGCATATCGCCGGGGTGGCCATGCGGGCGGTGTGGCGGTATTCCCCCGCAGGCGGGCGCGAGCCCGATCCGACCGCAGAACTCCTCGAAGACACTGTCGTTGTTCAGTCCGGCGACCGCCAGCAGCTTCTCGCCGAGCGACAGCCTGTTGTCGCGGCCTTCGTCCATGAGGCGACCGGCCTTCGCGGACGTCCTCATCGGTGCAGGTCATGTCATGGTCCCATCAGAGATCAACTCAGACGGGCACGTATCGTAATCATATGAACGCGCCTCGCGAACGGTCCCAAACACCGTGCCGATTCCGCGATATGACGGCTCATCGACGCTGACCAGCCGCTTCAAGCACGGACTCCCGTCACAGCTTCACCCTTTCGGGTGAAGCTGTGACGGGAGTCCGGAAGGGCGCCGTGGAGGGCCGGCCAAAAGGTCGCAGGTCCGGCATAGGGGCCCTCGGCTATGCAGGGTCCGTGCCGCTGGCCGGGGCCGGGCCGTTGGGAACGGCGGTGCGGCAGGTCTCGCAACGGGCCTGCATCCACACGCGCTGTCCGTCGCCCCGCAGGCAGATACCCGACCTTGACGACCTCGGTGCGGCAGGAGCCGTCCCCTTGTCGTACCGGAGGCTTCGCAGAGCTTGATAGTGCCGCGCAACGGGCCGGTGGGTCTTGGGCCATGTCCTCAACCGCCAGGCGGGGCCTGGTAGGTGAAGGCACCTGGGTCGGTCGCGGTGCCGCCGGGCGTGGTGACGGTCATGTCGGCGGGTCCTGCGGGGCTGGGGGGCGTGATCGCGGTGACTGTGTTGCTGTCGATGACGCCGAAGTGGGCCGGGTTTCCGCCGAAGGTCACCGCCTTGGTGTCGGCCAGGTTGGTGCCGTTGATCGTGATCGTGTCACCGCCGTTGGTGGAGCCGGACGATGGGCTGAGGCCGCTGATCGTCGGGGTCGTGTCGTAGGTGAACGACAGGTTTCCTGCGACGCCGCCTGCGGTGGTCACCTTGACCTGGACCGAGCCCGGCGCTGCTCTGGCCGGGGGCACCGCCGTGACCTGGCTGTCGGACACCACGGCGAAGGAGGTGGCCGGGATCCCGCCGAAGGTGACGGCGGTGGTGGTGTACAGGTTCTGGCCCGTGATCGTCACCGCTGTCCCCCGGGCCAGGGGCCCGGCGACCGGGTTGATGCCGGAGGTGAAGGGCGCGGGGTTGTAGTAGAAGTACGCCGGGGCGCTGGCGGTGCCTTTCGCCATTACCACGACGTGGACCTCTCCACCCCCGGCTGGGCTGACCGCCTGCAGGTGGGTCGCGGACAGCTGTGTGAAGGACCTGGCTGCTGTGCAGCCGAACAGCACCGAGTTGGCACCGGCGAGGCCCATGCCGTAAATGTCCACGACCGTCCCCCCGCCGGTCGGCCCCTGAGTCGGGCTCAGCGTCAAGCCACTGCCGTAGGAGTAGCCGGCGGTGGCGCTGCCATTGGCGTTGGTGACGGTGACGGTCACCGACCCCGCCGGGTGCGTGGGCGCGGTCGCGGTGATCTGCTCATCGGAGTTGATCGTGAAGGTGGCGCTGTTGCCGTCGAAGGTCACGCTGGTGACTGCGGGGGTGTTGAAGTTCTTCCCCTTGAGTACCACCGGGTTGCCGCCGGCGGTTGTGCCGGACAACGGGCTGAGACTGGTGATCGTGGGCGCTACCATCGCCGGTGCCTCCTTACCTGCGAAAGAGTTCGATAAAGGCGGCCTGTCCACGACCTGTGATCGCTCGCAACGCAATCCCAGGTGAATGTGTGCAACCTGGTCCTCAGGCGGAAAGAGCAGTGTCAACATCACTTTGCGTGGATGCTCTGCCCCTTGCCGAGACACATCGCAGGAGCCACGACCGCACCCGTCGGGGGGCTCGGAAAAGGCAGCGGGCGCGTGGACAAGTCGTTGGTCCACCCGATGGCCTGAACCGCAAGGGCTGTCGCCGTCCGATTCAGGGGTTGACCTGCTGCGTGACGAGGGCGGCGCTGGATGTGGTGTAGCGGAAGCTGTCCTGGAAGCTGGCGCCGAGTGTGTGGGTTCCTGCGGTGAGTGAGGAGGCCGTCGTAGTCGCCACCCCGCGGTAGTCCACCGAAACGGCGGCCAGCACGGTGGAGTCCACGGTGAAGGTGACGGTGCCGACGGGGATTCCGCCTGCAGGCGGTATGGCGGTGACGTTGGCGGTCAACGTGACCGACTGCCCCAGTGCGGACGGGTTCGGGGTGGACGTCAGTGTCGTCTTTGTGGCACCGGCGTTGACCCGTTGGATGACCGTCCCGCTTTCCGAGCCGGCGAAGTTCATGTCGCCGTTGTAGATCGCGATCAGCGGGTGTGTGCCGACTTCTGGTGCCTGGAATTCGGTGTGGGCTGTTCCAGCCTGGTTGAGCGGCACGTTCGATGCCGAATCCGTCGATGAAGAAATCCACCGTCCCGGTTGGCGTTTGCGACGTGGCGGACGTGGGGGTGACGGTGGCTGATGCGGTGATCGGCTGGTGGAACACCGACGGGTTCGGGTTGCTGGTCAGTGCGGTGGCGGTGGCAGCACGGGTGGTCGGCCCGATCAGCGCGACGCTGTGATGGAACCCCGCGGCGACGGCGAGCACGTTGTTCACACCCGGCGGGATGTCGAGCTGGCGGTTAACGTTGGATCCCCAACCCACCAGCGTGCCATCCACTCTGATCGCCAGAATGTGATAGCCGCCGGCATTGAAAGCGCTGACACCGCACGTGGAGGGGATGGTCGTCTCACCGTTTTGGTCGCTGCCCCATCCGAAGAGGGTCTGGTCGGCCAGCAGCACGAGGCTGCCGAACCGGGTGCAACTGACGCCAATCGAGGCCGGCAGGCACCGCGGGAGCGTCGATTGGCCATACCGGTTCCACCCCCACGCGACGACCGTCCCATCGGATTTCACGGCCACGCTGTGATGCCCGCCCGCATCGATGGCCACGACGTCAGTCAGGCCCGATGGGACATCCACCTGCCCCATCAGATCGCTGCCCCAGGCGACGACCGTGCCGTCCGAGCGCAGCGCCATGCTGTGGGTCGAGCCTGCGGCCACCGCCACGACTCCGGTCAGGCCCTGCGGTACGGTCGCCTCCCCATTGGTGTTGCTGCCCCAGGCGACGACCGTGCCGTCTGATATCGATGCCAGATTGTGGTCACGGTGCGTTGCGATCGCGACCACATGGCCCAAGCCCGCCGGGATGTCGGTCTGGCCGCTGTCATTGCGTCCCCAGGCCGTCACTGTGCCATCGGGCTGCAACGCCAGTGTATGGAACTGCCCCGCGGCCACCGCCACCACATCGGTCAAACCCGACGGAACTGCGGTCTGACCGTAGGTGTCATCACCCCAGGCGACCACCGTGCCGGTCACCGGAGGACCCGTCGCCAATCGTCTCGCCGTCCACCGCTCATCGGTCTGCAAGGACATTCACGCCTCATTCCACAGCACGAACCGCCCGAGTATCAGGCACCGGACGGCCCCGGTGCGGCAGCCGCAATTTGTACGGCACCGATACGCCCGCTTCCGGCTGCACGGGACTTGAAGGAGCCACGGTCGCCGTCTTGTCAGAGGTTGCAGCCGTCAGCCTGGCTCTCGTTCCGGGCAAGGCCCCGGCTACTTGTCGATCTACCTTGCTGCGGCCACGGGTGGGAGGAAGACGGGCTCGGTGCCGCCCTATCGCCATCCTCCTGGCGTTCTTCGCCGACTATTCCAATGTTCCGCGCGGGGGCAGTTACCGCCAATCACCCGAATGGGTGACGGACTGAGCGCATTAGAGCAAATCGGATCTTCTTCGATCCGTGCGGCGCGTGGTCATTCGGACAGGGCCTCATGGTGGGCACCCTCAGAAACCCGAATCTCACGCCGCGTCGGCGGGCATGCACCACCGACTTGCCTCATGTGCCTCAAAGGCATGTATCGCTCTGACCTAGCTCATTGCTGGACAGCACTAGATAACGGCGAGAGCTTGACCTTGTCACCGCCGCAGATGTGCGTGAAGCCCTCCAGAGGGTCGTCGGCGAGAAGCGTGTCGTGGTCATCGACCTCAGAGGGCTGACGTTCTGCGACTGCGCGGGGCTGAGCGCGCTCCTGGCCGCTGCCCGCACCGCTCAAGCCGGTGACGTCGAGCCGCGGCTATGCGCCGTCCCGCATTTCCTCGCCCGCATCCTGCGGCTGTCCGGCACACACGGCGCCTTCACCATCGAAGAGCGGCACGGCCAGACATAGAGCCGATCAGTGGCTCTCGTTAGCTCCTCGCGGGCACGGCCCGGGAGCCGTACCCGCCGCTGCCCGCTCAGCGGTTCTCGCGGCAGCTGTGTGCACCCGTGGGGGTCTTGGCTCAGGGGGACGATGCCGCGCAGTCCTCCAGCCGGGCGGCGAGTTCGAAGGAGGCTTTGGGGATGGCGCCGTAGTCGGCGTCGGATTTGCTCTCCAGGCGCTGAACGGCCACGGCGAGTGACTGGCACAGCGGCTGGTCGGCGAGGGCTGGGTTGTCCACGACGCGCGTGCTGGCCGCGACGCCGGAGTGCAGGATCGCCATGGTGCGGTTGATCATGGACTGGGGGGTGTACCAGCTGCCGCGGTGTCCCTGGCTGGGAGGCCGGCGCAGGAGGCCGGCCAGGTCGTCACTGGGGCTGGTCTGGTTCTCCAGGTGCTCCAGGCAGGCGGCTTCGTGTGCCCAGTGCTCGGCATCGCGGAGTTCTCCGCGCTGCATGTGCATCAGATACAGGCACAGTGCCGCGGTGGCGCTTCCGGCACCGGCGGAGAACTGCCACCAAAACTGTGCTCCCTCCCTGTCCGCCAGGTGCAGCAGGCAAGCGAAGATCAGCGCGCTGGCGGGCTCGGCGCGGCAGGACTGCGCCAGAAGCGCGATGTGGTGAGCGGCCCGGGAGTCGCGGATCACCAGGGTGGACAGCTTGCGCAGATCCTGTGCGGCCTGTTCGTGCTGGGCCGTGCACAAGGGGGTGCGGTGGCGGGGGGCGTCCTCGGGAAGCCAGGGCTTGACCCGCTGAGCGGAGGACTCCAGCAGTAGCGCGCTGCGCCACCAGGTGTCGGCGACCTCGCGTTCGATCCGCAGACGTGAGGCCGCATTGTCCTCATCGTCGTACTCATGCTGAAGGACCTCGGCATCGGCCAGGAGTTCATCGAGGCTGCGCGGTGTCATGTCACTCCTCATCGTCGCAGTCCGTATCGAACCCTATGCCCAGTTCCCGGGCGATCTTCCGGCGCGCGAAGTGGCAGTGCGAACGCACTGTGGCCTCTGTGACTCCCATGATGCGGGCGACGGTGTCGGTGGAGGAGCCAAGGACGTAGCGGAGCACCATCACGTCGAACTGCCGCTCGGGCAGCCTGGCTATCGCCGGATACAGACCCAGAGCGCTTTCGATGACCTCGAATTCCTGGCGGCTGGACTCCAGCACCGCGCGCACCACGAGTTGCAGCATGGCCGTCTCGGGCACCGCGGGTTTGCGGCCCTGGATCCGCAGCTCCCCGGCGACACTCTCCTTGAGCAGAGCCCAGGCGGAGGCGGCGGGGTTCGCCTCCTCCATCAGGTGGGCCCAGTTCATCGCCAGGTGCATCAGCACCTGGTGGACCAGCTCACCGGCCGCGTGCGGATCACCCAGATGCACGTGGGCGTAGCGGCGGTAGGCACGGTAGTACTGGTCGTGGAACGCCCAGAATGCCTTCGGCAGTTGTGGCAGCGGCACCATCAGGGCGGGCTTGGACTGCGACGTGTGCTGGTCGTTCACTCCGGGCCACCGTCCTCGCGGGCAGCGCAGGCAGCCGGGGTGTCGTCGCGGCGTTCCACCAAGGCCGCGGCCCCCACACGCACCCCGGCCCCGAGCAGCCGGCAGGCCAGTGCCACGGCGTCCGGGGTGAATACGCGCAGCGCGATAGCCGAAGCCAGCACGCGGTTGGCGACATCGTGAGTCACGAGTGCAAGACCCTTCTGGTCAACAAAGGTGAGCAGCGCCTGGTCCCCCCTCGGGGCGCTGGAGAGCGTCCTTGCCCTCGATCACCAGCTAATCGACCACGAGGCCCAAACGTTGAACGGCACACTCGAGATTTTTATACGCGAAGCAACCGGGCGGTTACTCTCGTTCGAATCTGTTCCCGACTGCACGCCGACGGCTCCCAAGGTCACGCCCTCACGGAGGGTGCGACAGATGCCTTCACCTGCACCCTTTACCCACCGATGACAATGCCGTTCTAACGACAACTAACCATCGTTAATCGCACTCCACTTGCGTCTCACCAAAGCCGCGTGTTCCAGATCACAGATGCGACGTGCGGCGACCTGCAAACGTCCCCGCCAGCCCTCCCCGCCCGGCCGGGCAGACAACGCGGGCCGGGCCAGCGAGGAGACTGGCGAGCGGCTGCTACACCGCAGCCCGGCCGTAGGCATGGAATCGCAGGAACACGCAGATCAGACCAGACGTCAGGCCCGTCTCGGGCAAGCCGCACGTCAGTCGGTCAGCGGCTGGCCTGGCCGGTTTCGGCCTGAAGAACCACTGCACTTAGAACTCCTAACGAAATGATCTTCGAGGTGGTTGGATCGCTCCTGGACCGTTGATCGGGGTGTGGGGTGGCTCGGCCGAAGCCGTGGGAAGTCAATGACGAGTTGTGGGCGTTGATCGAACCGCTGTTGCCCAAGGTCGAGCGTCGGGCCCGGCATCCGGGACGGAAGCGGCATCCGGACCGGCTGGTGTTCCAGGGCATCCTGTTCGTGCTGCATACCGGGATGGCCTGGGAACATCTGCCGCAGGAGCTCGGCTTCGGTTCGGGCATGACGTGCTGGCGGCGGCTGGCCGAGTGGACCGAGGCCGCCGTGTGGCCCCGGCTCTACGAAACGCTCTTGGCCAAGCTCCGCAGCGCGGATGCCCTGGACTTCTCCCTGACGGCGGTCGACGGCTCCCACGTCAGAGCGCTAAAAGGGGCTCCAAGACAGGACGAAGCCCCGTCGACCGGGGCAGGACGGGCAGCGAGCACCACTTGATCACCGATGCCGCCGGCATCCCGCTCGCCGTCACCCTGACCGGCGGCAACCGCAATGACGTCACCCAGCTCGTCCCCCTGCTCCAGGCAGTGCCGCCAGTGCGGGGCAAGCGTGGCCGACCCCAGCGCCGCCCCGACGTCGTGCTCGGTGACCGTGGCTATGACCACGACAAGTACCGCCGCCTCGTCCGCGCGCTGGGAGTGAAGCCGCTGATCGCACGACGCGGCACCGAACCCGGCTCCGGACTCGGCACCAGGCGCTGGGTGGTCGAGCGTGCCTTGTGCGCCACGAGGCGCTCTGTTTGTATCCCCGGCTCAGCTGGGAGGAACTCGGAAGGAGGTTCCTGGGCCGAATGACTTACCTGGATCCGAAAGGTGAAGGGGACAACAGCATGTCAGAAAACCAGTGACCGGGCTCAGTTGTCAGGGACGGTGTGCTGGGCGGCCCGCGTGATATGGCGAAGACTGGATTGTTTGAAGCCCAATCTCCAGAAGATGCAAGTTCTCATCCGCCGGAAAGACGACTGAAACCGGCGCCGTGCTCTGCCCTGGATTCGAAGGTTGTCCGGTGCACTTCCGGAGCTCGGAGCGATGTCCAGCGAGGGCATTCAAGGAGATGAGTGGGACGCCTAAGTAGCGCTAGAACGTGCAGACAGGGACGAACGTGGGATCGCCTACGGGATGCGAGTCCTATGGCGACGGAGGCCCCGTAGTAGTCGCCGGAGTAACGACCGGCCAGGGAGGACGGGAAAGCCGTCCGCATCGGGCGAAGGGGGCCAGGTGATTCGGACACCACAGAGTCGGGAGGTATGCGAAATGCAGAACGCCGAAACGGTGCTGGGTGTCCTGCGTGAACGCGGCAGGTGTGGCCTGCCGTGCAATGAACTGTATCGGCAACTGTTCAACCCGCAGTTGTATCTGCTGGCCTACGGGCGGATCTACGCCAACCATGGTGCGATGACGCCGGGGGTCACGTCGGAAACCGTGGACGGCATGTCACAGCGGAAGATCGACCGGATCATCGAGGCGATGCGTCACGAGCGCTACCGTTTCCATCCGGTCCGGCGTGTCCATATCCCGAAGAAGAACGGGAAGACGCGTCCGCTGGGGCTGCCGACCTGGTCGGACAAGCTCGTCGGTGAAGTGATTCGCCTGTTATTGGAGGCGTATTACGAGCCGATGTTCTCCGACCGCTCCCATGGATTCCGTCCCCGCCGTGGCTGCCATACCGCTCTGCGGGAGGTGGACCACACCTGGACTGGGACGTCCTGGTTCATCGAAGGGGACATCGCCGACTGCTTCGGCAGCCTGGACCATCAGGTGCTGCTGTCGATCCTCGGCGAGAAGATCCATGACCAGCGGTTTCTGAGGCTGGTGCGCAACATGCTGACAGCCGGATACCTGGAGGACTGGAAGTGGGGTGCCACGCTCTCCGGAGCGCCGCAAGGCGGAGTGGCCTCCCCAGTCCTGTCCAACATCTACCTGCACAAGCTGGACGAGTTTGTCGAGACAGTTCTGATTCCGGAGTACACCCGAGGGAAGCGCCGGGCCCGAAACCCGGCCTATCTGGAGGTGCAGAATCTGCTGGCGAAAGCCCGCCGGCGCGGCGACCGGGTCCAGGCCCGTGCGTTACGTCAGCGGATGGTCAGTCTGCCGAGCGCGGATCCCAACGATCCGGCATACCGCAGACTGCGCTACATACGCTATGCGGACGATCATCTCCTTGGTTTCACCGGACCAAAAGCCGAAGCCGAGCAGATCAAACAGCGCCTGGCCCAGTTCCTGCGTGACAAACTCAAACTGGAACTGTCCCAGGAAAAGACGCTGATCACTCATGCCCGCACCGGGGCAGCGAGGTTCCTCGGTTACGAAATCACGACCCAGCACAACGACACGAAGAAGACCGGCCGTTACCGACGGGTCAACGGCCAGATCGCTCTCCGTGTCCCACAGGACGTGGTCAAAGCCAAGTGCGCCCCCTATCTCGCCCGCGGAAACCCCGCGAAGAGGACGGCCCTGATCAACAGCAGCGATCACGCGATCGTGGCGACCTTCGGGACCGTTTACCGGGGCGTTGTCCAGTACTACCTGCTCGCCGGAGATGTCTTCCGGCTGCACCGGCTGCAATGGGTCATGGAAACCTCCATGCTCAAGACCCTAGCGGCCAAGCACCGTTCGTCGGTGTCGAAGATGGCAGCAAAGCACAAGGCCAGAATCGACACACCCAACGGGCCCCGAGTCTGTTTCGAGGCCCGTATCGAGCGGAATAACAGGAAACCACTGGTGGCACGGTTCGGTGGGATTCCCCTCCAGCGGCAGCGAGCGGCGGAACTCGCCGACCGCGAGCCGGTCCGGGTGGACTATCCACAAAAGGAACTCATCGCGAGACTCCTGGCGGACACCTGCGAGATCTGCGGAAGCAAGGGCAACGTGCAAGTGCACCACGTCCGTGCTCTCGCCGACCTCGCACATGCCGGATGGCAGCCACTCGACTGGGCGCGCGTCATGCTCCACCGGCGCCGCAAAACGGTCGTGGCCTGCGACGTTTGCCACGACCGCATCCACTCAGAACAGCCAGCCAGATCACTCACGCCGTAATCACTGGAGAGCCGGATGACTGGGAAACCGTCATGTCCGGTTCGGCGGGAGGCCGCGCGGAACAGGACTCGCCCACGGCGAGCACCTCGCCGCGCGGCCGACCCAACCGCCCCCTGCACTGGTTCCGCCGCCTGCGGATCCGCGGGGAGGTCCGCGACGACATCCACGAAGCCTTCCTCACCGTGGATGCGCGCTCATCTGCTGGCGACGCCTGTCACAGCAGGCCAGTGCCCTCGCCCTCCCCCATTAGCCGTTCCCTGACCGAAGGAGCACGGTCAAGGAGCCGCCTGACCCGCATCCCCTCTTCTCGTGAGGTCACCTTCGGCAGCGGGGTGAAGTCGTCAGGAATCACATCCAGCAGGCTCAGCACGCGGTCTCCCGCGCGCAGAGTGATCAACAGTTCGCACCGCAGGTGACGTGGAACGTCCGGTCGGTGGGACAAGCTGTGCCACAGGGCCGGCCACAGGTAGTGGGTGCCGTCAGGCGCCGCATTCGCTTGCACCCACGCCGGGTCCAACCGCTGGCTCAGGCCGAGGCCACCCGCCCGCTCCTCCAGTCTGAACAGCGAGGCCGATTCGATGACCTTCACCTCGCGAGGCAGCGGCTGTTCGAAGTCCATCGGCCCATGCTGCCCGACAGCCCCCACGCCGGGCAGCCGACCCCAAAGAGTCATTCCGTTAGGAGTTCTTAGGACAGTTGGCACGAACTTCCTGCGTGGAAGGTCCCGCCCTGGGGCAGCATACGCAACGAACTCGACTGACTACCCGCTGCGATGAAATGGGGATGATGGCCCGCCAGCCCAACCCGGACCTCACCAACACTTTGACGAAGCAGCGTCCGAGCCGGTATGCCGAAGGCATGCGGTATCCGGAGGGGGCGGTTTGACTCCGTGTGAACTCGCATCCGAAAGCCGCGGTCCGGCACAGGCTCCGCACCGGGCCACCGGGCCACCGGGCCAGGCGTCAGAAGCGGATGTACGGCGTGTAGTATGTGTCGGCGCTGACCTGCCAGCCAACGGCGCTGTAGCGGAAGCCCTTGGGGCAGGTCCGCAGGGCGGGAATGACGCCCGAGTTCGCGGCGAGGTTCGTCCGCACGGTGTAGAGCTTCTGTCCCTTGTCGCCGGCGCAGGTGATGCCGAAGCGTCCTTTCACCTTCTTGTTCGTGTTGTTCGTGAACTTCACGGTGAACTTGCCACCGGACTTGGTGATGCAGCGGCTGACCTTCTTGCCATTGCACTTCCAGTCGTACGCCTGCGACTGCGGCGCCGTGACGCTCATGACCGACACGGCGGCGGCAGTCGCCACCAGCAGGCTGGCGGCCCGCCGAGCTGTCTTCCTCATCGTTTCTCCTCGAAAGTGGCCGGGGTGGCGTCGGCAGCGACTCCGATCGGCGCGGCCGCCCCGATCGCGGCGGAGACTCGCCTCTTGATGCGCATGTCTCCCGTTCCTCCGCAAAGGCCGACCCGCCTGGCAACGGGACTGGGCAACGCATCACCAGAATGGCGGGAGAGCGTAGCCGCGTCGTCAGCAGACAGTCGCCAGTTTGTTGGCAGCCAGTCCACTCACGTGAGCGGATTCGGAGGTGAACTCCCGGTGAGGTAGACGGGAGAGGCGTGCGACGCCCGCCCGGCGTGGCAGGCTGGTAATTCGTTCGTGAGGGGACCACAACTCGCTCTACGGTGACCCGGTTCGGTATGGAGCTGCCCGGAGCGGGCGCCCGGCGTCGGCCGACGGCCTTGCCGGACTACACGCTGCGGCCGTGACCGGCTTCGAGGGCCGAGAGCAGCTGCTCACGCCGGACACTGTGACGGACGCGGTCCGGACGGGGGACGGACAGGCACCCTTCGAGTTCCTCCACCAGGCGGCGGCCGTCGGCGGATACTTCCTCAAGGACCGGGTTGGCAGTGTGCCCGACATGACGCATACCCCACTCGTCCGTGATGTCCCACACGAACAACTGCAGATCCACATCCACCCGGTTGGCGGCGAGCCCCGCGCCCTCCGCCACCTGGTTGGTGGCGAACATGTCGTCGATGAGCCTCGCAAGCTCTACCGTGCCGAACTCAGTCACCTCCCGGCAAAGGTCCCTCAGGGCCCGATTCGTCGGCGCACCCGATACCTGGTGACCCAGAGGTGATCAACAGCCGTCTGTCCGGCAATGCTGTGAACTCTGGTTACGGTAGTCCTTGGGTGGGATGCCGTAGGCGCTGCGGAAGGCGCGGGTGAAGTCGGATGCGCGTGGGAAGCCGCAGCGGGCGGCGATGGCGTGGATGGGTGTGGTGCGCTGAGCCGGGTCGGCGAGGTGGTGACGGGCGCGTTCCAGACGCTGGCGGCGGATCCAGGCCGCGACCGTTTCCTCTTCGTTCTGGAAGAGGCGGTGAAGGTAGCTGGTGGAGATGTGGTGCGCGGCAGCGATGGCGCGTGGGGTCAGGTGCGGGTCGTGCAGGTGCTGCTGGATGAAGGCGCGGATGCGTATGACGAGCGCCTGCTGGCGGGTTTCCGGTGGGAGCGAGTTGTCCGAGTCCAGGGCATGGGCGATCAGTGCGGACAACAGGTCGACCACGACGGTCCCGAGCCGGGGCCCATCGGTCGGCTGGTAGGAATCGGTGCTTTTTGCCAGCTGGGTGAGCAGTTGTGCCAGCAGGGAGCCGAACCCTTCCTGCGCTGACAGCCGCAGCCCGGTTACCTGGTCGAGCTGGTTACGGGGCAGTGGCAGCAGTGCTTTGGGGACCTCCAGCCCAACCCCCGTGTGCAGGCTGGCGTCGTCACCCCCGTGGATGTCGACGGGCCGCGAGGTGTCGACGACGCACAGACTGTCCGGACCGTAGACGGCCTCTTCCTCGCCCCGGACGGCGCGCAGCGCCCCGCTCAGAGGCAGAGAGATATGCAGCCCCTCGGGATCGGACTGCCGGATCAGTTTCGGCGTCCGTCGAAAGCACAGTGGCTGGAAGGCTGTCGGCCACACGGATACGGCACCGAGGTCCAGCAGGCGCTGGGAAGCCCGGAAATCCGCCCAGTGGTCACTGCGCAGCTCCAGTGGAGCATGGGTCTGGCCGACCAGTTCGCGCCAGCAGTCGAACCGGTCGGCCGGGGGCAAGTCCTCGCTGCGGAATACCCTCTCGATCAGCATCTCGTGTCCTCCCCGTCTTGCGAGTCCCTGAACGGTTCGCCTCTTGCCCCTTGATGAGGGCAAGGCAAGAGTGAACCATCCACAGATACACAACTGGTGAATGCCCTGGCGGAGGCGGTTCCACCTATCCGGGATGTCGGCCGTCCCTTGTCCGTCTGCTCGGTTCCGGTCTGAGCGGCGGGCCGCAGGGGCCGTCGTCGGCCAACGGGGCCTGACCGGCCCTGACAGGCCCCGTTTCTGGACCCCGTATCAGCAGGTCAACGACTATCGGACCGAAATGGGAAGCGGCCTCCTGCGCGAGCTGACGCAGACCGAAGTCGCGTGCTGATGGCCCGAGCCCAGACGGCAGGGACGAAGGACCTTGTCCGTCCCGGAGATTCTCGAGCTCGCCCCGGGTCAGGGTGAACGGTGGGGTACGGCCTTTCCACCCTTCCTGTGTGGCGTACACGAGACCGGGCGACGGCTGTTCTGCTCCATAGTCGGGCGCTGGGTTGGTGATGTCGTCCAGCAGCGTGTCGATGAGCTTGGCAAGCGCCCTCGGCCCTCCGCCGCCATAATCGGTGGTGTAGTTGCCTCCCTTCATCACCTTGGGGCGCCAGGAAGACGGCGCCGTTCTCGGTGCGCACCCAGACCGCACCGTGGCCGATGGTCAGGGTGGCGAGCGGGAGATGATGGGCAGGCGTTGCGGGGCGAGGGTTTCGATCCCTCCGTCGCGTGTGTGTACGGCAGGCATGTCGGTCAGCGGATCGATCATGCCGCACGGACGCCTCTGGGCGGGTTTGCGTGTCGGCGGCGTGCAGGCCGCCGCCGTAGCGGTCCTTCCACACCCACACCGTGATCGTGTCGGACTGCTCTGCTGTTCCGGTGCCCGCGTTCGCGCGCGGCTTCGACGACACCGGGTCCTTCCCCACGGTCCGTGCAGGAGCCGTCGGGGCGGGCGCGCCAGCCTGTGCGTGTTCCGCACGCTTTATCCAGCGGTCGATCTCCTGGTGCTGGGACACGGTGACGTACTTGCCCGCCTTGGCCGCCTCTTCGACGAGCAACTGCGCCTGGCTGTACAGCGTCGCTTTCGACGTGCGGCGCCGCGGACGGTGTCGCAGATCTCTCACGACCCGGCGCACCGTCTCGAAGGCGGCCCGCGCGGTCAGCTCCGCCAACTCCTCTTCTGCCCGTTCCATGGCTCGCTCTGCGTTCGCGGCTCCCTGCACTCGGGGCTGCGCGACCGCGAAGTCGACGGCGGCGCCCGCGATCCGGTCCTCGTCCTCGATGCGGTCGTGCGCGGCGGTCGCGTTGGCGCGGGCCAGCAGTTCTCGGGCCAGTTGGGCATTCCGGGTCGTGACGGCCTCGTCCAGGCGCGCGAACAGTCGCCCCGCTCTGATCGGCAGCTGTTTCACGGCGCTCGCGCGAAATTGACTCGCCATCCGGCAACACCCCGAGGAGATCAGTAGACAAGTGTCGGCCGCCGTCCGTGACGGCGGCCGACAACCTGCTCCGTCCCTCAGGTTCTCACCACACGTTGCGTGAGCGCGCCTCGACGACTAGGTCGGGGTCGGGAACCTGTCGCTTGGCAGCGACGGTGGCAAGCATCTGTTGCGAGAAGTGGAAACCGAAGTCTTCGGCAACGAGCTTGCGCCAGGGGCGAGACACGATGTTGTGGGTTGCCCAGCGAGCGAACCGCGGGCGCTTCATGATGTCGCCTGCGATCGCCCACGCCTTCGGCAGGAGCTCCTCACGCGGAAGTACGTCGCTGACGAGCCCGTAGTCGAGTGCTTTCCGCGCGGGGATGGAGCGGCCACTGTAGATGTCGTAGGCCGCCCGCTTCGTGCCCATCAGGTGCTGCAGGGCGAGCGAGAGTCCGTCTCCCGGCGCGGTGCCCGCCATGAAGTGCGGGTCCATGAAGTCTGCGTCCTCCGCGGCCAGAGTGATGTCGCAGAGTAGCGCGAACTCGGTGTGGATCCCGGGACCGTTTACCGCCGCTATCGTCGGGATGTCGAGGTTGTTGACGAAGTTCTCGATCAGCTTCCACGCATCGATGGTCTGCTGAAAGATGTAGTCGGGCTCCTCGTCGACGATGGGCCGCGGCCACGTCTCCTCGGGGTCGCCTCGGAACCAGGTCTCGCCGGTGCCGGTCAGGATGAGGACATGGTTGTCGGGGTCGTTGCCCACGTCCTGCCACACCCGGTTCCACGCGTTGTGGGCGGCCCAGTTGTGGATGTACGGACCGCCGTCAGTGTGGAGCCGAAGCTCGATGATCCCGTTCTCCCTGCGCATCTTGAAGAAAGCGGCGTACTTCTCTGAGTACTCCTCAAATGCGGTCGGTGGCACGTGGCCTTCCCACCGAGGGTCTGACATGGTCGCCAAGGTCGTCCTCCTTCGTCAGCGCCGGGATACCGACGCTCTCGCACTAATGCGAAGATCATTACTCCGCGAGGAAGCGTCATGACCGGCAACGCAGGAAAAATCCCCAGAAGCCGACCGCGATGAAGTTTGACGGCAGGCAGGCGTGTCCTTCTGCCACAATTCGGCCAGCGTCACGAGCTCCACGCTGGCACTCAAAGGGCGTCGCGAGTTGCGGCGTCTGGAATCTCCGCACGGAGCCACGTCGGGATGCTTCGGCACACTGCGCTTGAACAACCGCATGCCCGCAGAAACATCAACCTTTTCCCGTAACATAGAGTCAAGTCTTATGAGTCATTTGGACGAGAGTCGGCAGGACTACGACCTCGATGAGCTCGATCGGCGGCTCATCCATGCCCTCCAGATCAACCCGCGAGCACGCTGGGCTGCGCTGGCGCCGATTATCGGGGTCGACGCGGTCACCCTCGCCCGGCGCTGGGAACGCATCGTCGAGGCCGGCATCGCATGGGTGTCCGGACATCCCGGCCCGGAGCTGAGAGGGCCGTCGGCCATACTGGAAATCGAAGCCCACCCTGCCGCCACGCTCGGTCTCGCACAGGAGATCTCGGCGGACAGTGAAGCGTTCACGGTGGACCTCACGGCCGGGGGACGCGAGATGCTCGTGCTGGTGGCCACATCCAGCATGGATGCCCTCACGGAGTATTTGATGATGCGGGTACCGAAACTTGACGGGATTCGGGCGACCCGGGCCCACTTGTTCACGTCACCCTTCGTGGACGGAGGTCAGTGGCGTCTTCGCTCCCTGTCAGTCGAGGAGATCGCTGCGGTAGAGCGGAGCATCGAGGTCTCGCGATCCCCGAGGGGCCGCGTCGACTCTCAGCTGGAGGACCAACTTCTTCGCCTTCTGGGAGCGGATGGCAGGGCGACAGTGGCTTTCCTGGCGAGGAGCGTCGGCGTGGGCCAACGTCGGGTACGGGATGCGGTTGCGGCCATGACTGCACAAGGGCGGTTGGACACCCGCCTGGATATGGCAAAAGCGCAATCAGGCCGGCCGGTTCATGCGTGGTACTTCCTCCGTGTCCCTGCCGCGCTCGTGCAGCGCGTCGGGTCGGTGCTCACGCGTATCGGCGAGATCCGCCTCGCGGTTTCAACTGTCGGACAGTACAACCTCGTCCTCGCCGTGTGGTTGCCGACGCTGGCTGACGTGCAGCGGCTCGAGGCCGCCCTCGAGGAAAAACTTCCCGGCGTCAGCATCGCCGACCGCTCCGTCGTGCTGCGCACGGTCAAGAAGGAAGGACACCGCCTCACTGCCCATGGGCACGCCACTGGCGAATTCAGCCCTCTGCTGACCAATATGCCTCAGCCAAACCCGTCTTTCGAGTAAAATCCTGCAACAGGCCGGGACCATGACACACGCGGACTACCGTCCCGCTTCATGACCACCTCGACAGCTCCTGTCAGTGTCTTCGACCTGTTCACCATCGGGATCGGGCCCTCAAGTTCGCACACAGTCGGACCGATGAAGGCAGCCGCCGCCATTGCGAAGGACCTACGACGAGCGGGCACGGCGGACAGCGTCGAATCAGTGCGAGTGGAGATATTCGGCTCGCTCGCCGCGACCGGACACGGGCACGGCACGTTCACCGCAGTGCTTCTCGGCTTGGATGGTGCGCAATCAGCCAGGACCGACTCCGGCGAAGTTGAGCGAAGGCTGGCGGACATCACGGCATCCGGCACAGTGAGCCTCGGCGCAGGGCAGCGAATCCCCTGCCGGATCGAGGACTTCGTGTTCATTGTCCGCGACGGCGACGAGGAGCGCCCCTCCGGCGTGCAATCGACGTCGGTTGCATACCCGTTCCGCACGGCGGCGGAGCTGCTCGCTGTCTGCGGCCAGACAGGTTCCCGCATCAGCGAAGTGATACGCGACAACGAACTCGCAGGGCGCTCGAGCGCCGACCTCAACCAGGGATTGCGAGAACTATGGCAAACGATGCAAACATGCGTCACCTCGGCTGTATCGCGCACAGGGGTGCTCCCTGGTGGCCTCGGTGTCCGTCGGCGAGCCGGTGCATGGGCGTCGCGATTGGACCGCGAGGACCCCAAGCGCATGACCAATACTGGCAAGAGCGTGTCAACTTCATCGCGTTGGCAGTGCATGAGGAGAACGCCAGCGGCGGCCGCGTCGTGACCGCACCGACCAACGGTGCGGCCGGCATCATCCCCGCCATACCGTTTTACGCATTGAACTACACGGCTGCCGGCAAGGGCGCCGACGACGATTCACGCAACGACATCGCCGAGAGGTTTCTGCTCACCGCCACGGCGGTGGGCAGCCTCTGTAAGGCCAACGTCTCGATCTCCGGTGCCGACGTGGGTTGTCAAGGTGAGGTTGGCTCCGCGTCGGCGATGGCTGCAGCCGGACTGACCGAGAGATCCTCGGTGGCACGCCACGCTAGGTGGAGAACGCCGCCGAGATCGCGCTGGAACACCATCTCGGGCTGACCTGTGATCCCGTTGCCGGCCTCGTACGGGTGCCTGCATCGAACGCAACGCGATCGGTGCAGTGAAAGCGATCAACGCCGCGCGAATGGCGCTCTGGGGCGAACGGCAACCAGCACCTCTCGCTGGACCAGGTCATCGCCACCATGCGTGAGACCGGCGCAGACATGAACCACAAGTACAAGGAGACGGCCCTGAGCGGGCTGGCCGTCAACGTTGTCAAGTGCCCGAGCCGCGTCAGGCGCCCCCCGCGCCCGACCTGCGCAGTCGAACATTCATGAAATGAGGAGCAATGGCAATCCGCACAGTCTTCAAGAATGGAACGGTCTTCGACGGAACCGCAGCAGGCATAGCCGACCTCGTCATCGAAGGCCGCCACGTCGTCGATGTCGGGACCGATCTGGACGGTGATCACGTTGTGGACTGCTCTGGAAAGTCGGTCCTCCCCGGGCTGTTCGACTGCCACGTGCACGTGATGGCCCGAGACTTCAACCTCACACGCGCCGAACAACAAGCCTTCTCCCTGCAGTATTACGAAGCAAAGCGCAACCTGTCGCTCCTGCTCGACCAAGGCATCACCTCTGCCCGAGATGCCGCAGGCGCAGACCTAGGGGTGAAGCAAGCGATCGCACCCGCCCCGGGTGCGCGAGGTTGCGATTCTCACCACGGGCTCGCGGTATGCCGCGGCCTACGAGCTGTACTCGCACTCCCGAGTTGCGCTCGACGTCGGTCTGCCGGAGGACATCATCGAGGGCCTGGTCGCGGGGCAGCGCCCGGCAGGCATGACCGTCGAGGAAACGGTCGCTCACGATGTGGCTGCCCGGCTGCACAGCGGCGCGCCTTTGCCGGGAGCGCTTTACCGAGCCGGGGTCCGCACCTTCGGCGACTCCGGTATGGCTGAACTCGTCTTCCTCGTCGCGCAGTATGCCGCCATCTCGGCGATCCTCAATGCGTACGACGTGCCACTGCCGCCCGACGGCGACTGACTCTGCGTCAGCGAGCCCTGGGACGGCAGACCGGGTGTCCGCCGCTTCCCTAGTGCCCTGCGCCAGTAGTTGATCGTTAGTTACTGCATGACTTCTTCTGCTGCTGGTGCTTCGGTCCCTCGTCGGGGCCCGAAGCTTGAACCGTTGCTGCTCTCCGACGAGGAGAGGGCGGTGTTGCAACGGTGGTCGCGTCGGGCAACGTCGGCTCAGGCGCTGGCCCTGCGGGCGCGGATCGTGCTGGCGTGTGCGGGCCCGGAGGTGCCGCCGATCGTGGTGGTCGCCCGCGAGTTGCGGGTGGCCGCCGACACGGTCCGCAAGTGGCGGCGGCGGTTCCTGGCCGAGCGACTGGACGGCCTGACCGACGAGCCCCGGCCGGGGCTCGTCCACCAGCCCGTCCAGACGGGCCGCCAGAAAGCGGCGACGCCACTTGCGGACCGTGTCCGCCGCGATCCGTAACTCCCGTGCCACCACAACAATCGGCGGCACATCAGCACCGGCGCATGCCAACACGATGCGGGCACGCAAGGCCACTGCCTGCGCAGATGACGGCCTGCGGGCCCAGCGCTCCAACACCACACGCTCATCAGGCGACAGCAACAACGGTTCCAACTTCGGACCACGACGAGGCACCGGCACATCCGCAGAAGCAGTCATACACAAACTAACGACGGATCTCCGGCGCAGGACACTAGTGTCCTGCGCCGGAGATCCGTCGGCAGAATTGGGCGAGGGATTCGAGGATCTCCTCGGCGGTCTTGGTCCAGATGAACGGCTTGGGGTCTGCGTTCCAGTCCTTGACCCAGGCGCGGATGTCGGCTTCGAGGGTCTGGACGCTCTTGTGTGCGCCGCGGCGGATCTTCTGGTCTGCCAGGAAGCCGAACCACCGCTCGACCTGGTTGATCCAGGAGGATCCGGTCGGGGTGAAGTGCATGTGGAAGCGTGGGTGCTTGGACAGCCACGTCCTGATCGCGGGTGTCTTGTGGGTGCCGTAGTTGTCGCAGATGAGGTGGATCTGGAGGTGCGCGGGCACCTCCTTGTCGATCTTGACCAGGAACTTCTTGAACTCCGTCGCCCGGTGCCTCCGGTGCAGGGAGCTGATGACCTCGCCGGTGGCGACATCGAAGGCGGCGAACAGCGTGGTCAGGCCGTTACGGACGTAGTCGTGGGTGCGTCGCTCGGGCATGCCGGGCATTATCGGCAGTACCGGCTGGGACCGGTCCAGTGCCTGGATCTGGGACTTCTCGTCCACCGAGAGGACAACCGCGCCCTCGGGCGGGTTGAAGTACAGCCCGACCACGTCGTAGACCTTCTCCACGAAGAACGGGTCCGTGGACAGCTTGAAGGTGTCCGTCAGGTGTGGCTTGAGCTGGAACTTCCGCCAGATCCGGCCGACGGTGGACTTGGACAGACCGCTGTGCTCGGCCATCGACTTCCGCGACCAGTGCGTAGCGTTCTTCGGGATCTCCTCCAGCGTGGCGACCACGACCGCCTCCACCTGCTCGACACCGATGGTGGGCGGTCGCCCCGGCCGGGGCTCGTCGGTCAGGCCGTCCAGTCGCTCGGCCAGGAACCGCCGCCGCCACTTGCGGACCGTGTCGGCGGCCACCCGCAACTCGCGGGCGACCACCACGATCGGCGGCACCTCCGGGCCCGCACACGCCAGCACGATCCGCGCCCGCAGGGCCAGCGCCTGAGCCGACGTTGCCCGACGCGACCACCGTTGCAACACCGCCCTCTCCTCGTCGGAGAGCAGCAACGGTTCAAGCTTCGGGCCCCGACGAGGGACCGAAGCACCAGCAGCAGAAGAAGTCATGCAGTAACTAACGATCAACTACTGGCGCAGGACACTAGTGGGACTTCGTCAGGTCTGTGTGTCGCCTGTGTTCAGGGGCTTGCGGGCTGTGTGGATGCACATGAAGTGCATCGTGTTCGGGCGTGGTTGGCGTTATTCGTGGCGGATGTGTTCGCCTCGGTACCTCGGAAGGATCAGCGCGCCAAGGGTGACTGCTACCTGCGGGGGCTGATGATGGACGGCCGCCGCAAGTCGGTCCAGGCCATGGCCGCTCGGCTGCCGGACGGCAACGAGCAGAACCTGCAGCAGTTCGTGAACCAGTCCACCTGGGATCCGGTGCCGGTGCGCCGGCGGATCGCCGAGCGGATGGTGCCGCGGATCGGGCCGGATGCCTGGGCGGTCGATGACGTGTCGTTTCCCAAGGACGGCAGGATGTCGGCCGGCGTCGGGCATCAGTACTGCGGTGCTTGGGGCAAGCAGGCCAACTGCCAGGTCGCGGTCAGCGGGCACGCGGTCTCCGATACGGCCTCGTGCCCGCTGAACCGGCGGCTGTTCCTGCCCCGGGAGTGGGCGGAGGACGCCGTCCGGCGACGGCGGACCGGCGTGCCCGAGGACGTCGGGCACCGCCAGAAGTGGCGGCCGGCACTGGAGGCCCTGGATGAACTGGCCGGATGGGGACTGGTGCCGCCGGTCGTGGTGGCCGATTGCCGGCTACGGCCAGAACGCGGACTTCCGCGCCGGCCCGGCCGAGCGGGGACACGTGTACGTGGTCGGCATCCGCGGCGATATCACCGCCCAGCCGCACGACGCGCACCCCACGGCCCCCGCCTGGTCCGGCACTGGCCGCAGGCCCAGGCCCCGCTACCGGCAGCCACCGGTGACGGTGGCGGCACTGGCCGCGGCCGCCGGACGGGACGCCTTCGGCGAGGTGACCTGGCGGGAAGGGTCCCGGGGCCCGATGACCTCGCGTTTCCTCGCGATCCGGGTCCGGCCGGCCGGGGCGCGTTCGCGTCGGCCGGCCCAGGCGGCAGCGGCGGCTGAGCACGGCCGCTGGGACGGTGTCCTGCCCGAAGTGCGGCTGCTGGCCGAATGGCCCGACGGCAAGGACAAACCGACCCGATTCTGGCTGTCCGACCTGCCCGACGACACCCCGATCGCCGACCTGGTCCGCCTGGCAAAGATCCGCCGGCGCATCGAGCACGACTACCGCGCACTCAAGCACGACCTGGGCCTGGACCACTTCGAAGGCCGCTCCTGGACCGACTGGCACCACCACGCCACCAGCCGCCTCCGGCGCCGGGCCGGTGCAGGCGGCGGATGACCTGGGCCGTGACGCTCTGACCGTCAGCCGGCTCGGCCCACGCCAGCGGACCGGGAGCGCCCGGATTCGAGCTGTCGGGGCTGAAGGCGCCCACCACCGCCGTGCCCTCGCCCTCAGTGACACGGGGCGCTGGGCCGTTCCGACATGTGTAGAAGCCGCAAGTCAGCTGAGGTGGCGCCGCCTGCCCTGTGGGTGCACGGCCCCTTCGGCGGCCTTCAGCTGAGCTGCTCGGCGAGCCCGACGACGATTCCCTCGGGGCCGCGGACGTAGCAGAGCCGATAGATATTCTCGTACTGCACGATCTCGCCGACGAGTTCGGCGCCCTGGGCCCGCAGGCGGGCAACGACGGCCTCGATGTCGTCGACGGCAAACATGATGCGACGAAGGCCGAGCGTATTCGCCGGCGCGTCTTTCGGCTCGGGGGTGATGGCCTTCGGCCTGTGGAACTTGGCCAGCTCTACTCGCCCGTGGCCGTCCGGGACCCGCAGCATGGCGATGTCCTGCCGGACGTCATCGAGCCCGATGACACGCTCCGCCCCGCGCCATTCGAGGGGCCCCTTGCCCTCCAGCTCCATGCCGAGTTCGACGAAGAACGCAATGACAGCCTCAAGGTCGTCGACGACTATGAGGACGTTGTCCATCCGCTGGATCGTCATGCTGGGCCTCCTTCGCGTGGTATGGCCACGGTGACCGCTTCTGCCCCTGAGACAGAGCCTAGAAGGCCGATGAAGATCTTGGTGAGGGGCTGTCCGGCCGGAGGCCGGATGGCCCCTCTTCGTTATGTGGTGGCTGGGGCGAGGTGCCAGGCGCCGTCGATGCGGGTGAGTCCGAGGTTGATCAGTCGGCGGAGGTTGAGGGCGGCGGCTCGGGTGTGGAGCCAGGTGTCGTTCTTGAGGGTGCCGCGGTAGCGGAGTCGGCGGTTGCCGTGGTGGACGAGCCATGCGACGGCGCGTTCGACCGGTGGTCTCCAGCGGCGGTAGTCGGCCTGCCAGTCAGGATCGGTGGCGGCCTGGTGGCGGGCGGCCGCTTGGAGGTCGTGGTGCGGGCGGATGGTCAGGATGCGTCCGGCCTTGGCCTTGGTGCACTGCTCGCGCAGGGGGCATCCGGTGCATAAGTTCCCGAAAGAGGCTTTGCGCTGGTGGTGCTGCCCGCCGGGGTCGGACAGGCCCACGGCGTGTCCGGCCGGGCAGGTCACGATGGCGGTGGTGGTGTCGATGGCGAAGTCGTCGAGGGTGAAGCCGCCGGGGACGGCGGGCCGCAGCGGGGCGGGTTTGAGGAACAGCCGGTGCCCGGCCCGGTCCAGGGCCTGGCGGGCGTCGCCGGTGGAGTAGGCGGTGTCACCGAAGGCGTCCACCGGGGTGTCCTCGTCGGCGAGCAGCTCAAGACCCACGGCAGCCTCATGGTGCTCGGGCCCGGAGCCGGGCCGCAGGGCGACGGCGGTGTATAAGCCGGTCTCGGGCTCGATGGCCAGATGGGCCTTGAAACCGTCCTGCTGGTGGCTGCGGGTCTTGTGGATGTGCCGGGCTTCCGGATCGATGGTGGAGACCATCCGGCCAGGGACGGTGCCCCGGGTGATGCGCCAGCGTCCGTCGCGGCCGTCGGAGTCCTCGGCGGGCTCGACGTCCTGACCGGCGACCAGGGCCAGGATGCCCACCGCGTTCGCGGCCTTCTCGCCGAGTTGCTGTTCGGGCAGGTGACCCAGCAGCCGCAGCGCGTCCGTGACGAGTGCGTCGACCAGCTCGGCGCGGGCCTGCTCGTCGTTCCAGGCGATCTTCGGTTTGCCCGGGTCGGTGTAGTCGTGGGCGGTGCACTGGGCAGCGGCGGCCGTGTCGGCGCCGGGGACTTCGCGGATCACCGCGCGGACGGCGGCGATGATCTGGGTGACGGTGTCCTGGGTGGCGACCGCGTCGTCCAGCACAGTGGAGTCCAGAGCCCGGCGGTGCTTGCCCTTGAGGACACCGGTGGCCTTCACGACCTCGCGTACGGTCTCGAAGATGCGGTTCGGGCGGGCGGAACGGGCCAGCCGGCGGCGGAAGTAGGCCAGCAGCGATGGATCGAACGCCATGTCGTTGAGGCCCAGGCCGCATGCGGCCTTCCACCGCAGGTCGCACCGCAATTCCTGGACTGTCTCGAAGTCCGACAGCCCGTGCAGGGCCTGTAGCGCGATCGCGGCGGCCAGGATCTGCGGCGGCATGCTCGGCCGTCCATTCGCCGACGGATACATGTCCACGAACATCTCAGCCGGGAACAGCTCGCCACGATGCTCGGCCAGGAACGCGAACACACTCCCGGCCGGAATCAGGTCCCGGCAGGTCTCCCACACATCCGGCCCGACCATCTCGCCGACCCACTCACCCATCGCCACAAGACAAGTCTGGCCCTGCCGCTGACACGGCAGGGCCAGAACCCAAGATCTTCACGAGCCTTCTAGTAGTGCTTTGTTAGGTGGTGTCGTAGGGCTGCCAGGGGACGGTCCGTTGGCAGGTGGGGCAGGTGCCGGTCCAGGTGGCGATGAGGTGTTGGAGGAGGTCCAGGGCCTGGTAGAGAGTCAGGCCCTGGCAGGGGCTTTGGGGCTCCTCCGTTGTTCGGTCAGGAACAGGTGGGCGGCGGTGACGAGGGTGACGTGGCGGTGCCAGCCGTTGAAGGAGCGGCCCTCGAAGTGGTCCAGGCCCAGGACGGTCTTCATCTCGCGGTAGTCGTGCTCGATCCGCCACCGGGACTTCGCGAGACGGACCAGATCTTTCGCGGGGATGTCGGCGGGCAGGTTCGAGATCCAGTACTTGACCGGCTCCGTCTCGCCTTCGGGCCACTGGGCGATCAGCCAGGTGAGCGGGATCGTCCCGTCATCACGCCGAGGGCTTCCGCACCTCGCTCGAGATCGACCACATCACCTTCCCGGCCGCCGACGTCGCCGTGGTGTCCACCCGGCAGCACTGGGCCACCCCGCAGGAAAGCGGCGCCAACGCCGGCACCTGGGTACTGACCAGGAAGGACGGCGCGTGGTGGGTCTGCACCGTCCAGAACACGAGGATCACCACCGCCTGAGCGGCCACAACGACCGTGCCCGGCGGGCAGCACAGCTCCCGCCGCCTCTATACCTCGGCGGGTAGGCCGAAAAGCCCGCTGAGGTGATGACGCATCATGGCTTTCGCCGCCTCCGCGGTGCGCTGTCCGACCAGAACGCTGGTGCCCAGACCGTGACTCATGGCCAGCAGGCGCGCAGCCTCAACAGACGCGTCAACGTCAGCGGCCAGCTCGCCGGCGGCCTGGGCCTGCCGCAGTACGTCCGTGAGCTGCCGCTCCAGGCGATTGGGGCCTTCGACGAACGGCTGCGCGGCCAGCTCCGGATCGGTCATGGCCAGCACCGCGTATGAAGTCCACACCAAGTGGAAGGCGCGGCTGGGCCCGTCAGTGGGCAGCGCCTCCGCACAGAACGCCTCGATGAAGGCATGAGCGGTCACAGTATGCGGCAGGCGGGCCAGCCTGGCCGACCAACGCTCATGGCTCTGCTGCTCCAGCCGCTCCAGCGCCGCGTGCATGAGCTGCGGCTTGGAGTCGAAGTAGTACTGCACCAGGTTCAGCGACATGCCCGCCTCCGCCGCAACCCCACGCATCGTCACCGCATGCAGCCCCTCGGCCGCGGCCACCCGGACCAGCGCATCGATGATGTGCCCGCGACGCTGGGCGTGATCGACCCGTTTCGGCACCCCATCCCCTCTCCGTCCGGCAACCCGGTTTCATAGTACCGCCGTACGATAAAACTGGGCAGCGACGACGGGTGGAGGGACATGGGATTCCACGAAGCACACGAGGGCAGCAGCACACCGGACACCACGACCCAGCCGGCCAGGACACCGAGCCGCCGGGCATCGGCGGTGCTGTGGCTGGCATGTGCGGCGCAGTTCATGGTGGTGCTGGACGTCTCGGTGGTGAACGTCGCCCTGCCCTCGATCGAAGCCGCCCTGGGTTTCGACTCCGTAAGTCTGCAGTGGGTGGTCGGCGGTTATGCACTGGTCTTCGCCGGATTCCTGCTGCTCGGCGGGCGCCTGGCGGACCTGTACGGCCGCCGGAGGGTGTTCCTGTGGGGGCTGGTGCTCTTCACCGCCTCCAGCCTGGTGGGCGGACTGGCCACCACACCGGCGGTGTTGATCGCGATGCGGGCCGTGCAAGGGCTGGGGGCCGCTGTACTGGCCCCGGCCACGCTGACGATCCTGACCACCACCTTCACCGAAGGGCCGGGCCGCACCCGGGCACTGGCCACCTGGACCGCGGTCAGCTCCGCAGGGGGAGCCGCGGGCAACCTGCTCGGCGGCGTCCTCACCGACTCCCTGTCCTGGCGATCCATCCTGCTGATCAACGTCCCCGTCGGCGCGGCGGCGGTTCTCGCCGCCGTACGGCTGCTGCCCGCTGACCACGCTCGCAGCGAGTCGGGGAAGCTCGACCTGCTGGGGGCGCTGCTGGCGACGCTCGGCGTGAGCGCCCTCGTCCACGGGGTCACCCAGGTCGGCGCACACGGCTGGCACTCACCGGCGGTCCTGGTGGGCCTCAGCGTCGGGGTTGCCGCGCTGGCCGTGTTCGCGGCGGTGGAAACCCGGTACGCGACGGCTCCGCTGCTGCCGCCACGCCTGCTGCGGATGCGTCCGGTCTGGGCGGGCAACGTGGTGATACTGCTGGCCGGGGCCTGTTTCATCCCCATGTGGTATTTCCTGTCGCTGTATATGCAAGGCGAGCTGCACTACGGAGCACTAGCCACGGGAGCGGGGTTCCTGCCGCACACCCTGGTCGGCATCGCCGCCGCCCGCCTGGCCCCCGCCGTCATGCAGCACACCGGGCCCCGGACCCTGATCATGGGCAGCGCGCTGCTGTCCGCGGCCGGATTCGTGTGGCAGAGCCGGATCGAGACGGGCAGCGGCTACCTGGAGGGCCTGCTCGGGCCCGCGGTCGCCATGTCCGCCGGTATGGGCCTACTGATCACCCCCATCACCACCACGGTCACCGACGGCATCGCCGAGCAGGATGCCGGCGCGGCCTCGGGACTGATGAACGCCACCCGGCAGATCGGCGGTGCCCTCGGCCTTGCCGCCCTGGGCACCCTCGCTGCCACCACTCCCGGTACTGCAGCCTCTTACCGGGCGGTGTTCCTGACCATTGCGGCCGTGTGCACGGGCATTGCCGCCCTGGCCCTGGCGCTGCCCGCCCCACACGGCCAAGACGAGCGGTGAGGGGTGCCGGTCGGCAAGGCATTGGTAAGTCCACCCCGACCGCCCCCTCGACTGCCAAGCCTCCCTCCGCCAGAAAGCAAGCTGATGCTTTACAAAATGGCGCCCCACCAAGCCTTGCCACTCATATACACCAAGTTTTAGCTTTCTATCTGTGGACGGTGATACAGACAGGCAGGAGAAAGCGGATCTCCTGCTGGCCGAGTCGTTGCGGTGGGGGTGTCCCGACTGGCGTCACGGCTCCGCGCCGAGCAACCGGGAAGCGGCCGGACCCTGACGCGACTGGCTGCTTCGGTACTGGCGAACCTTCGGCACAGCGGCGCCTTGACGCCCTCCGAACTGGCCGCCGTCGAAGGGCTTCAGGTGCAGTCCCTGACCCGAGTACTCAACGAGTTGGAGGAGCAGGGGCGTATCCGCCGCTCCCGCAGTGAGGTGGACGCGCGCCGCCAGAACATCGCGCTCACGGACGCGGGACGGGACGCACTGCAGGAGCACGTCCGAGACGGCAACAGGTGGCTGGCGGAGGCGCTGCGTCAGACGCTATCGCCTGCCGAGCGCGGCATGTTGCAGATCGCCGCCGGACTGATAGAGCAGGTGGCTGCGGCCGAGGTCGCCACCAAGGCGCGAAGCACGCCAGCACACACGGACACAGAGGGGGCTGCTCCCCCGCTATGACCGCTCACCACGCTGAGAACGCGGCCCGGCCTCTTCACGCCCCTCGCGGCGCTTCCCGGCAACGAGCCCGGCTGCTGGTGGTGTTGGCCGGGCTGAGCGCGGCCAGTCCGCTGGCGACCGACATGTACATTCCCGGACTTCCGGACCTGGCACGATCACTGGGAACCGACGCCTCCGGCGCGCAGATGTCCCTGACCGGCTTCCTGGCGGGCATCATCGCCGGACAGCTCGTCCTGGGACCGCTCAGTGACGCGATCGGACGCCGCCCGGTTCTCGTCTCGGGGACCGGGCTGTTCGCCCTCTTCTCCGTGGTGTCCGCGTTGGCCCCGACCTTGGCTGTACTGAACGCGGCGCGGGTCGGGCAGGGCTTCTCGGGAGCGGCCGGGATCGTCATCGCCCGCGCGGTCGTCGCCGATCTGTTCGACGACAGTGAACTCGCCACGGTCTTCTCCCGATTAGGAGCGATCGGCGCCACGGCCCCGGTCCTGGCCCCGCTGGTAGGGGGAGCTCTGCTGCTGGTGGTGTCGTGGCGTTACGTCTTCGCAGTCCTCGCCCTCATCGGCCTGCTCCTTCTCCTGGGTGTACTGCGGTGGGTTCCGGAATCCCATCCGCCGCACGCGCGCCTGACCGGAGGACTGGTCGGCAGCCTTCGCGCCATCGGACAGGTTGCCGCCCAGCGCGCCGTCATCGCCCCGGTACTGACCCTGGCCTTCGGCGGGGCCGCGGTCTTCGCCTATATCGCCGGGACCGCCTTCGTCTTCCAGGACATCTACCACCTGGCCCCGAGCCTTGCCAGCCTCGTCTACGGCGTCAACGCCATCGGCAACATGGCCGGCAGCCTGGCCTGCGGACGGCTGGCCAGACGCTGGTCCGCCGAAGCCCTCCTCACCGCCAGCGCCGTGCTGGCGATGACAGGCCCAGCAGCCCTGCTGCTCGTCCAGGTGACCATCGGCAGCACCATACCCGTGACGTGGCTGTGCCTTCTGCTCTCCCTCACCGCGTTCGGGGTCTTCTTCCCTGCTGTGGTCACCATCGCCCAAGGCCGCGGGCGCACGGCACCTGGAGCCACCTCCGCCCTCCTGGGCAGCGGCCAGTTCCTTTTCGGAGCGGCCGTCTCCCCGCTGGTCGGACTGTTCGGCACCCACAGCCCCGCACCGATGGCAGCAGTCATGGCCGCCTGCCTCGTCTTGGCCACCCTCGCCGCCAGTGTCACCAGGCAGACCCCTCAATCCTGAACCGAGCGGCGCGATCAGTCATCGCGCTTCCGCCTGCGGTTACACGGAGTTGGCGCCTTCGCCGTGCAGGGCTGCGGCGCAGCCGGTGTCAGCGGCGGCGATGGCCTGGCGGTAGGTGTGGTCTACGACGTCGTCGGCGGCGAAGGTGCCGGGGAGGTTGGTGCGGGTGGAGGGTGCGTCGACTTTGAGGTAGCCCTGTGCGTCCAGTTCCGGCTGGCCGGTGAACAGGTGGGTGCGCGGGTCGTGGCCGATGGCGATGGACAGTCCGGTGGCGGCCTGTTCGCGGGTGGCGCCGGTGAAGGTGTCGCGCAGGACCACGCAGGTGAGCTTGCCGTCCGTTTCCGTGATCTGGGTGATTTCGCTGTCGAAGGCGAAGGAGATCTTTTCGGCGAAGGCGCGGTCCTGCATGGCTTTGGATGCGCGGAGGGTGGAGCGGCGGTGGATGACGGTCACGGAGCGGGCGAAGCGGGTGAGCAAGGTGGCTTCCTCCATGGCCGGGTCGCCGCCTCCGACCACGATGATGTTGTGGTCGCGGAAGAAGAAGCCGTCGCAGGTGGCGCACCAGGAGACGCTGCGGCCGGAGAGTTCTTCCTCGTTCGGGAGGCCGAGTCTGCGGTGGCCGGATCCGGTCGCGACGATCACGGCCTTGGCGCGGTGGACGGTGCCGGTGGTGTCGGTGACGGTCTTGATGTGGCCGGTCAGGTCGACGGAGACGATGTCGTCGGCGATCAGCTCGGCGCACGCGAGCGATGAACGCCACCGGCGCTGGAAGCGTCGAAGCGCCCCGGTCCAGGACGGTGATACCGAGCAGCACGCTCGCGCTTGCGTACCGCCAGGTGATCTCGCTGATCCGCCGCTCGTACTGGACAGCGGGATCGTACGCCGTATCCATGCCCGCCGCGTGGTACCGAAACTGGCTGTGCTCCGTGTACCCCTCGGTCACCTCCACCCGCGCCATCGCGCGGCCGGTCTGGACCCGGGCCGCCTCCCACTCCTGCTCCAGATCCACACACGCTCGGTTCAACGACCGCAGTGTCTCCCACTCCACCCGGCTCAACGGTCCAAGATCTCGCAGATCAGGAAACCGCAGCACTCCCGCCATGTCCCCTCCCCACCTGGCCTCGGAACGATGAACCTGCTCCGCACCGCCTGCCCGAGGGCGTAAATCCCGCCGAAGCTCCTGCGACCGGTACGAGCAGCCACCGCACCCCCTCCTCACAGCCCCTGGCCCGCGACAGAAGCGGCGGCAGGCCGGATCGATTCAGGGCCCGGCGCCGGCAGCCGCACGCCTCGCACCGTCCGGCTCCCGATCCCGCCCCTCGCACGGCAGCACCTGGCAAAACCGCGTCCACGGCCACGGCCTGGTGCTCGCGCTCCGTGGGTTCCTGGGAGCCGCACGGGCAGCCTCCCGGCGGGCCTGCTCCGCGGCGGCTTGCCCGTGCCGCCCTCGAAGACCTCCACCGTCGCTGCCATCGACCGGGGACTATCAGATGCATGACATGCCCGACACGCACCCAGCCGCCCCGGTCGTGGACAGTGACGCCTGCTCGCTATGACAACCCCGATGTACAGCAGCTCCTTTGGCAATTGCACACCGCCCAGCTGGAGATGTACGGCTACGCCGACGATCCCACCGATACCCCGGCCGAGGACTACACCCCGCCCCAGGGCCTCTTCCTCCTCGCCCGGGAGGTCACCGCCCGCCCGGCCGGCTGCGGTGGATGGCGCAGCCTGGACGCGAGCACCGCCGAAGTCAAACGCATGTACGTGCACCCCGATACCCGCGGCCAGTCACTCGGCCGGGAACTCCTGCTCCGCCTCGAGACCGACGCCCGTCTCCGCGGATACACGCACATGCAACTGGAGACCGGCGTGGCCAACGTGGCAGCCCTCGCGCTCTACCGACAAAGCGGCTACCTCCCCATCACCCCGTACCGCCCAGGACGAGACCCTCAGATCAACCGGGCATTACGCAAGGCCCTGTAATCGTCGAGCGCCGGAGAACAGTGTGGACACTGCCTCTTGCTCACCGGGGCTTTGCCTCAGACGCAGGTGGCGAGCATGCTGTCCAGGGCCGAGCGTCCCGCTGGGGCCACGGTCAGACCCTATACATGCTTCACCGAGACCCAGGCGCGGCCGTAGGACTTTAGCTGCTGGACTCGGCCGACGGCCAACCGCCGTCTTACTCCTCCTCTTCCTCGACGCCGCCGATGACGACGCGGAGGTCATGCAGTCCTTGCAGCACCTGGATGACGGACACCTCCGCCCGGCCAAGGGCTCGCCGGGTGCCGCCCGCGTCACCGCGTTGGGAGTGCAGATGCGCACTGAACATGTCTGCCGGGGCAGTCACGGCCATGCAGGACGCCGTCCGGCCCGGCGGCGCCCCCTCCTCCTGACCCAGGAGCTGCAGCCCAGTGCGCTACAACCGGCTGGACAGCACGTTGGCCGACAGATCGGAGTCGGGTCCCGCCTCCTCCATCCAGCCGATCACCGATTCGGCGACGTCCTCCATCTGTTCGTCCGCCGACCGGGGCGAAGCAGTGAGCTTCAGGTCCGTCTTGGCCGGCAGAGCGCCGAGCAAGCGCAAACGGCCCTTTCCTGCGGGCCCTCAGGCCGCACCTCCGGGTCGAAGAGCGGCTCGGCCCCCAACGCCACAAGAGCCCGATAGATCTGGTTGGCGTTCACTGGGTACTCACTCCTGATACTCACACGCTCAGGATCACCGCACGGAGCCGGGGCAGGAGGTGGTCTTCAGGCGGCTACCGCGAGGGTGAAAGTGTGAGGTGAGTCACGTCCGTTTTGCCGGATTACCGGGTCCCCCCGTCCCGTCATGATGCCCGGAAGGAAGCCACTCAAGGACGGGGTTCGCACGTGGACGACAGTCAGAGCGTTGGGTCGTGGCGGGAACTCGGCAGCTATTTCGGCACCGCTGTGGTGCTGGCCGGAGGCGTACTCGTCGGCGCCGTCAACATTTACCTGGCCGCGAGCCTGCTGCCGACGGCGGTCACGGACATCGGTGGTGAACGCCTCTATGCATGGAACATGACCGTCTTCCTGACCGCCCAAGTTGTCGCGACCATGCTCGTGAGCCGGACTCTTTCCCGGCACGGCAATATCGGCTCCTACCTGCTTGGCTTTGGCGTCTTCGCCGCCGGGTCGGTCGTCTGCGCCGCCAGTCCGACCATGCCGGTACTGCTGGCCGGCCGTGGCGCGCAAGGGCTTGGGGCGGGCTTGTTGACCGGTCTGGGGTTCGCTCTGATCTATTCGGCACTGCCGCGCCACCTGTGGGTACGGGGCAGCGCGTTGATCTCCGCCATGTTCGGCCTGGGCAACTTCGTCGGCCCGACTCTGGGCGGGCTCTTCGCCCAGTTCGGATCCTGGCGGCTGGCGTTCGTCGTGTTGGCTGTCGCCTCGGCAGTGATGGCGGCGTTCGTCCCGCGAGTACTTCCCGGAAGCGGCCGGAGCCAGGTGGAGGCGGTTCCGGTACCACTGGGCTCGTTGATGCTGGTCATCGGGGCCGCAGGCGCCGTGAGCGTCGCCGGCCTTCTCTCGAACGGGGCCATGATGGTGGTATTCATCGCGCTGGCACTGGCATTGGTCATGGCCTTCGTGATGACGGAGAAAAGGAGCCAGGTCCGAGTCCTGCCACGCCCGACCTACCAGACCGGCTCCGCTTTGCGGTGGGTCTACCTGACCATCGTGTTCCTCGCCGCCGGCGTCGCCACAGAGACGTTCCTGCCCTTGTTCGGACAGCGCCTGGGCGGACTGCCACCAGCTGTCGCCGGCTTCTTCGGAGCAGCACTCTCGCTCGGCTGGTCAGCAAGCCAAGTCATCAGCTCCTCAGCACGTCAGCGGCGGACGGTTCGGCGGCTCCGGGTAGCCGGCCCCGGGCTCCTCGCTGCCGGGCTCGCCGTGCTCGCCCTGCTGCAGCACCGCGACGCATCACTACTTCTGGTCATCTCATGGCTGCCGGTTCTTCTCCTCGCCGGCACAGGAATCGGCCTGGCCATGCCCCACCTGTCCGTTGCCGCGATGGACAGCACGCCGGACACAGAGGAGGGAGAGAAGGCCGCCGCGGCGATCGCAACTGTGCTCACGATGTCGACAGCGTTCGGCGCGGCGGTCGCCGGCCTCCTGGTCAATCTGGGCGGCCCTTCAACGGCTACCTCCGCGCGTTATCTCCTGCTCGGTTTCGCAGCCATCTCCGCCCTCGGGATCCTCACCGCGCTACGCGCCAACCACTGCACTCAGCTGACCGTGACCGCGGCGACCTCCGGAAAGAGGACGTGACACAGCTTCTGAGGCCAACTGTGTGAATCGGAAGTGAAAAACGTTCGGCGACAGAAGGTCACGGATCACCGGCTGCTGACACAGCTTCTCATCATCATGCCCACCACCGTGGCCGGACCCGGCTACCGCGGGGCCTCACCTGAGGGGATTCACCCCCACGGGTGGCTGCCTCCGCAATTCCTCGCGCTTGGTGTGCAGAGCAGGCACACCACCGTCATGAGGAGGTCCCGCCTTGCCTGGTGGGATCCCGGCGGGCAGCGCACACCATTCGGCTTGGCGTGGATACCGGGCAGGAGATCTTCATCAGCTTGTACGCGGGCACCAGGCTCGTGGTTCCCCGGCCCGTCCGTTGGTCCTCTTCTCCCCGTGCCTTCTTGGCCTTCGCGGCAGCCTCGCGTTCCTTCACGATCGGGATGATCCGCTCGTGGTGGCCGTGGTCTCGCGAGACCGCTTCGCCGCCCGGCTCGACCGGCTCGACCGGCTCGGTGCAGTCCTGGTTGGCCTTCGCTCCGCAGAGGGGGGCAGCGTCGGCAAACCAGGCGTCGAGGTCATCTGCCGGGAGCACCGTTCTTCGCCGAGGGCGCCGCCGCCGACGCCCCGCAGGCCGTCCGGGTCGCGGACCGGTGGCACCTCTGGCACAACCTGAGCGAAGCCGCCGAACGGGCCGTCGCCCAGCACCGCCACTGCCTCCGAGCCTCGTTCCTACAGCCTCCGAACCCGAGCCGGAGCCCGCCTCCGAAGAGAAGCCGTCCAGCTCACCCTGGCCGACGGGCCATCGGTTCGCCGAGCGCACCCGTGCCAAGCACGCCACCATTCACGCACTGCCGACCGCCGGACACAGCAAGCGGTCCGTGGCCCGGCAACTCGGCATGAGCCAGAACACTGTCTTGCGGTTCTCCCGTGCTGACACGCCCCAAGAGCTTTTCGCCGGGCAGTGGCAGAACCGGACCTCTGTCCTCGACGAGTACAAGACCTACCTCGACGACCGCTGCAGCGAGGACCGAACCAGCGCCTGGAAGCTCTGGGAGGAGATCGTGCCGCTCGGCTGCAAAGGCAGCTATCAGCGCGTCCGCGCCTACCTAATCCGTAGTTAAGGGTGTTCCGATGAGCGGGTGCTTCTCGGGATGTTCGAGTGCCGGATCGTGACTAATAAGGGCAGCCGGGCGGGCAACGCCTGAATGTAGATCGTGTGCGCGGTCCTGGTGCTCATGGTGGTGGCGGTCGCGTGGACGCCGGGCGGATGCCTCGCGCCTACCTGGCCTCTTATGCCTCTGCGCAGATCGGCAACGTTCGGCGTCTTCGCGACCGCCACCACCGTCAACAACTCACCGCTTGATCACTCGTTGGTGTTGGTGGTGCGAGCCCATCGCACGGTGACCTCTCGATACGCCCGAGCCCGCTGAGCTCCTGCACAGACCGAGGCCCGTGGGGTGCGCTGGTGCCACGAACGGCTAGTGAGGTGGCGGCCCGGCCGCGCCGCGGTTGAGGCCTGGGATTAGGTCGCTGCGTGGCCCGCATGCGCTCGTGACCAGCGCAAATACCTGTACATCGGGAAGGAAAGACCCTTGATCTACTGCGGAGTCGACTGGGCGGAACGGACGCACGATATCGCCCTGGTCGACGACACCGGTGAGTTACTGGCCAAGCGGCACATCACCGACGACGCGGCCGGCTACAAACTGCTGCTGGACCTGCTCGCCGAGTACGGCGACACCGAGGAGAATCCGATCCCGGTGGCGATCGAGACGTCCCGGGGCCTGCTGGTGGCGGTACTGCGGACGGGCAAGCGGAAGGTGTTCGCGATCAACCCGATGGCCGCCGCCCGCTACCGCGACCGGCACAGCGTCTCGCGCAAGAAGTCCGACCCCGGTGACGCCCTGGTCCTGGCGAACATCCTGCGCACCGACATGCACGCCCACCGGCAGCTGCCCGACGACAGCGACCTCGGCCGCGCCATCGCCGTCCTCGCCCGCGCCCAGCAGGACGCCACCTGGAACCGGCAACAGACCGCCAACCAGCTTCGCTCCCTGCTGCGCGAGTACTACCCAGCAGCCCTGGACGCCTTCGCCACCTGGACCAACGGCCTGTGCAGGCCCGAAGCCCGCGAACTCCTCAAGACCGCCCCGACGCCCGCCAGGGCCGCACGGCTGAGCCGCACGCAGATTCAGGCCTCCCTCAAGCGGGCCGGACGGAAGCGAGGTATCGAGGCCGAGGCCGACCGGCTCCGCGAGGTCTTCCGCGCCGACTGGGCCCACCAGCCGCCCCTGGTCGAGGACGCGCTCGGCAAGCAGATGCTCGCCCTCCTGGTCCAGCTGGAAGCTGCCTGCACCGCCGCCGACGACCTCGCCGAGGCGGTGGAGGAGTCGTTCCCTCAACACCCGGACGCCGAAGTGCTGCTGAGCTTCCCCGGGCTCGGCATCCAGCTCGCCGCCCGGATCCTGGCTGAGATCGGGGACGACCACACCCGCTTCGCCGACGCCCGCGGCCTGAAGGCCTACGCGGGCTCCTCGCCCATCACCCGCGCGTCCGGCAAGAAGTCCAGCATCACCCGACGCTGGGTGAAGAACGACCGCCTCAACCACGCCGGCTACCTCTGGGCCTTCTCCTCGCTCCGGGCCTCCGCCGGGGCCAACGTCCACTACCGGCGCCGACGCGAACAAGGAGACTGGCACGCAGCTGCCCAGAGGAACCTCTTCAACCGCATGATCGGACAGCTCTACCACTGCCTCCAGCACCGCGAACCGTTCGACGAGAACACCGCCTTCCCCACGGAACTGGCCGCCGCGGCTTGACGGCATAGCAACGTGAGGTGTCTGCGCAGGAACCGCACTTCGCTGCGGCCGGTGACCGCCCGGTCGCCCTCTCCGCCGAAGGCCGCCGGACGGATCCTCACCCCCCGGAGACCCTCACCGAGCCCGAGCAGCTCCGGCTCAAGACCGTCCGCCCCCATTGCCCCGAACTCGACGCCCTCACCCGGCATGTCCGCTCCTTCGCGGTCATGCTCACCGAGCACCAGGGCGAACGCCTGCCGGACTGGCTGGACGCCGTCCGGCAGGACGACCTGCCCAGCCTCCACACCCGTCAAGCGCCAGATGTTCGGCCGCGCCAACTTCTCGCTCCTGCGCAAGCGGGTCCTGCTGTACAGGTGACTGGCGCGCCTCGCCAGTCACCTCAACGGCCTGGGCCAGAGAACAGGGGCGGCTGAACGCCGAGACCGGCTGCTGCGATACCGGCAGCCCGGCTGCCGCCCTGGCCGCTCGAGGGCTTGACCGGTGAGTCCGCGTTCGTTACCCACCGTCGTTCGGTGCTGTGTAACGTCGGATGAGACCGTGCGATGCAGTTCTGTTTACAGCGGTCAGCAGTACGGTGGCTGATTGGTCATGGAAGCCGCCACCCGCATCCACACTCCAAACTGACGGTAGAGGCTGGGCAGGGCGCCCTGCGCCCCAACTGTCCGGAAGTCCGTGGCGGTGACCCCGGGGATTCCCTGAAGCGCGGAGGCCACCGAGGCCGACTGCCATCGGACCGTGAGGGTAGCCGGTTCCGAAGCCGTCGACGGGACCCTCGGTGCAACACAACCTGAGGCAACGGCCTTTTCGATTGCCGTACGTGCCTCGACCGCAGGGCGTAGTTCGGCCGCGAAGCGGTCGCGGGCGTACTTCACGGCCACGGTGGTGACCGAGGCGTCCCACTCCGTCATTTCTTCGCAGGCGCGGTCGTCGCCGGTGAGGACCGCCACGGGAACACCAAGAGCTCCTGCGGCTGCTTGGGCCAGGCCGATCTCACCCACCGGTCGGCCGTCCGTCCAGCCACATGTCCTCGATTTCATGCCCCGTGAAACTATGGCTCAGCACACCGAGTGTGCCGGCTCGGGAGTGGTACCCGACGCAGATCACGGCGTCGTGGTCGGCAGCGAGACCGTCCAGCATGCCCATGTTCTTGGGTTTGCCACGGATGAGGCGGGCCGCCGGGTGCAGGGCCTCGGGCAGAAGGTTGCGCATGGGGCCGTGTGCATCGTTCACGGTGATGTGGGTGGCACCTGCTGCGACCGCTCCTCGGACGGCCGCGTTGACGTCCTCGGCCATCATCTGACGTCCGCGCTCGTAGTCCCGGCCGCCAGGCTGGACATCATCGGTGTCAACGAGCCCCGTAATGCCTTCCATGTCCACACTGATGTAGATCCGCATTGGGCCAAATCCTCCAAGGCTGTGATCACATGGACGATGTCAGCCACACCATCAATGATCCCCCCATCTGCAGGACTTTCAGGCCGCCTCCGGGTCAACTTCCCGAGTCATCCAGCAGACCACTCCCGTCACTCAGTGTGGCCACCTCACGGAAGGTGAGCCAAAACCGATGAAAATGAGGCACTTTGACGCGGCTCAGCGACGGTTATCAGGCATGGGGTCAGATCGGTGGCTGGCCTGTTCTTCTTCTCCATGGCCAGGCATGCTCCGCTTGAGGATGAGGGCGATTACCACCGCGGTGACGGCGACGATGACCGCGGCGCTCATCGCTGTGACACGGTAGGCGTGAATAAATGCCTCCTTGGCGGCGGCGGTGATGGCCTGGCCCACATCGGTCTGAGCCTTGTGGGCAAGGGAAACAGCCTCGCCGATGGAGTCCGACGCCTTGTCCGGGACGGCTGCCTCAGTAGTGGGCGGCAGGGCGAAGGTGTGGCTGTACACAGCGGCCATGAGGCTGCCCAGCAGCGCGATGCCGAGCCCGGCTCCCACTTCGTACGACACCGATTCGATCGAGGCCGCCGCTCCGGCCCGGTTCGGCGGGGCGCCGGTCATGATGGCATCAGAAGCCACGGCCTGGACCCCTCCGTGGCCTGCTCCGATCAGGATCAGACAGCCGGCGAGAGCGAGTGAGGCGCTGCTGTCGACCGCTATGGCGATGCCGACGTATCCGAGGGCTGCCAGCCCGAGTCCGGCGGGGATGATGACCGACACTCCGCACCGGGAGGAGAGAAGTCCGGCCAAAGGTGCGGCGGCGAACGCGGCGATCGGCATGGGGAGCAGGAAGATGCCCGCTGCCCAGGGGGACTTCCCGATCACGAACTGCAGATGCTGGGCCAGTTGGAGTTCGAAGCCGACGAGCACGAAGACCGGGAAGGTTGCCGCCATCACACCGACGCGGAAGTGCTGCTCGCGGAAGAGGGCGAGGTCAAGCATGGGCTGTTCGGAGCGGTGCTGGCGTCGCAGGAAGAGTGTGGCGGCGGCGAGTCCGATTACTCCGGGCACCCATGTCTCGATGGGCGCCGAGCCCTGGTGCGCGGCCGATTTCACCGCGTACACGATGCCGACGGTCCCCAGTACCGCAAGAGCCGGGGAAGTGGCTTCCCAGGGGTCCTTGTCCTCGGGGACCTGGTTGGTGAGCAGCGAGAACACGAGGAAGAGCGCGGCCGCGACAAGGGGGATGTTGATCAGGAAGACGGCGCCCCACCAGTAGTGCGCGAGGATCAGCCCGCCCGCCACCGGCCCCACGGCGGCGCCGCTCGCGGCGATCGCGCTCCAGAGGCCGATGGCGAAGGCCCGCTCACGGGGGTCGTGGAAGACCTGCCGGATGATGGCCAGGGTGGCGGGGATGATCATCGACGCGCCGACTGCCAGTGCGGCGCGCCCGGCGATCAGCGCGGCGGGGGCCGTGGCCAGGGCGGACAGTGCGGAGGACACTCCGAAGACCCCGAGGCCGGTCAGGAGCAGCCTCTGGTGCCCCACCCGGTCCCCCAGGGGGCCGGTGACCAGCACCAGCCCCACCATCACGAGGGGATAGATGTCCACGATCCACAGCAGTTCCCGGGCCGAGGCTCCCAGTGCCTCCGTCAGCGACGGCACGGCGACATTGAGGATTGTCGCGTCCGCCGCCACCGGGAGAAAACACCCTGCCACCGTTGCCAGGATCAGCCAGCGCCTACTGTGAACGGCCCCGTCGTCTGGGCTCATGTGCTCCAACCTCAACCTTGCTGGATTCTCTCGTGGACCTGACGGACCAGGTGATGGAACTCTGCCATCGATGACGCGTAGACCACTGTGCCGAACCGTCCTCTTGGCGAGACCGGACAGTTCACACGGCACGACCCCGCTCCTCGCGTGCAGCGGGGAACGGACCAAGGGCCCCAGCAGGCTGACCACTTCCTTCACCGTCAGTCCTTCGGGCAGTCCCGGGAAGCGGATGAGGCGTTCCTGCGGAAGTTCCTGCGTCCCCAGACGGTTCTCGGTGCTGCGGCGCAGTGTCGAGCGCCCCCTTCCCGATCCCACGCCTGGCGGCATACGCTAACCAGCCAGTGCCGTCGTGATCACCGAGAGTTGTGATGCGCGGTGGGAGGAGGGACAGCAGAACCGGGGCAGGCCGACCCGAGCCGACCTCACACCTTCCGCTTCGCGAAGCAGACCCTCGGCTGGACCACCCTGAAACTCCGTACTCCCGAGGCGGCGGACCGCTGGACCTGGATCCTGATCGTCGCCCATACCCAGCTCCGGCTCGCCCGGCCCCTCGCCGCGGACCTCCGCCGGCCCTGGGAGAAACCCACCGCCTCCGACCGACTCACCCCGGACCGGGTCCGCCGGGGTTTCAGGAACACCCGCGCCCACCTCCCCTGCCCGACCCGCGTTCCCCTGAAGGACTCTGTTGGTCGATGTGATGGTTCACGTGAAATGACCTTCGGGTGCGTTGGACACTGCTCGTTGCCGGGTCTGTTTCCTGGGGCCGAGGGGGAGATCATGTCGATGCGTCCGTTGCCTGCACCCGCGGTGCCTGAGTCCACGGCGAGGGTCGCCCGTGCTGCGTTTCCGCGCGGGTGTCTGGCCATGCGGATCAGGGACGAGTTCGGGGTGGTGTTTGAAAGCGAGAGGTTCGTGGCGGCGTTCGCGCATCGGGGCGGTCCGTCCGTGTCTCCAGGGATGCTGGCGCTGGTCAGCGTGCTGCAGTACGCAGAGCGGCTGACCGACCGGCAGGCCGCTGATGCTGTGCGTGGCCGAATCGACTGGAAATACGCCCTCGGCCTCCAACTGGCCGATCCTGGCTTTGATTTCTCGGTGCTCAGCGAGTTCCGCGACCGGCTGATCGCCCACCGCCTGGAACAGCAGATCCTGGACGCCATCCTCGCGCAGTGCAACAAGCAGGGCCTGCTGCGGGCCGGCGGCCGGGCCCGCACCGACTCCACCCACCCACGTCATCGCCTGCATCCGTGACCTGAACCGGCTGGAGTTCGTCACCGAGACCATGCGCTGCGCCCTTGAGGCGCTGGCGGTGGCCGCTCCCGCCTGGCTGGCCGGCACCGACGCGGTCAACGCGGACTGGCTCGCGCGCTACCAGCAGCGCGCCGACTCCTACCGGCTTCCCAAAGGCGAGGCCGAGCGCACCGCGTTCGCCGAGAACGTCGGGGGCGACGGCTACGAACTCCTCGACACTCTCGACGATCCCACGGCCCCCGCCCACCTCGCCGGCCTCGAGGCGGTCGTGCTCCTGCGCACCGTGTGGGCCCAGGAGTACCAGCGCGACGCCCGCGGAGTGCGCTGGCGCGGAAACAAACAACGCCCGCCGGGAGCGGCACGCATCGTCTCCCCACACGATCCGCAGGCGCGCTGCGGAGTGAAGCGGGGATCAGCCTGGGACGGCTACAAGTCCCATCTCACCGAAAGCTGCGACGACGACCTCCCGCACCTGATCACATGCACGGCCACCACACCGGCCACGACGGACGACCACCAGCTCACCCATGCCGTCCACCAGACCTTGACCGAGCGCGGCCTGAAGCCGGCCGAACACTACATGGACAGCGGCTACACCAGCGCGAAAATCATCCTTCAGGCCCGTGCACAGGGCATCGAGGTCATCGGGCCGGTCAAACAGGCCGGCGGACGACCGGCCCTACACGACAGCGGCTACGCCGCCACCGACTTCCACATCGACTGGCAGGCCTGGCAAGCAACCTGCCCGCAGGGCCGGATCAGCACCCGCTGGAGTGACACCGTCATCGGCGGCGAACCCCGCACCCACATCGACTTCTCCGGCGCCGGATGCACCAGCTGCCCGGCCAAGGACACCTGCACCACGGCCGCCTACCGCGTCCTGACACTGCTCCCGCGCGAAGAGCACGAACTCCTCCAACAACGTCGGGCAGAACAGCAGACCGAGGAATGGAAGAAGCGGTACCACACCAGGGCCGGGGTGGAGGGCAGTATCTCGCAGGCGGTGCGGCGCTCCGGCACCCGGCGTACTCGCTACCGCGGCCTCGCCAAGACCTCACTGGCCCAGGTCCTGACCGCGGCCGCACTCAACCTCTACCGACTCGACGCCTGGTGGACCGGACCCCCGCTGGGCACGACACGAGTCTCCCACTGCGAACAGCTCGTCCTCAGCCTCGCGGCCTGATCGACGAAACCCCAGATCACATCGACCAACAGAGTCCTGAAGGGTGTCAATATTCCATTTAGGCTGCTGAGCTGGGCCTTTCCTGTGTGTGGTGAGGCAGACGGGGTGACGTGGTGGTGGTACTCGTTGAGTAGTCCGCCAAGTACCTGGCGGCGCCTGACCGCAACAGCGGGCAGGGGGATGACGTTCGGGTCGTCCTCGGGTGCTCGTAGGCCAAGGCTTCGGTGGGCCCGTGTTGTACTGCTCGGCGTACAGGTTGAGGACGGTACGCAGGTGTCGTTCACCGATGATCAGGAGGCGGTCGGTGCATTCGGCGCGGGCTGTACGTATCCATCGTTCGGCGAAAGCGTTGGACCGGGGACTTTGCGGCGGAGTCGGTAAGACGGCTGTGCCGTTGCCGGCGAAGACGGCGTCGAACGCGGCGGTAAATTTGCTGTCCCGGTCACGGATGAGGAACCGGAAGCACCCAGCCCTGTCGCCGAGGTCCATGAGCAGATTGCGGGCGAGTTGAGTGACCCATGCGCCGGTCGGGTGGGCGGTGACGCCCAGGACGTGAACGCGCCGGGTGGCAGTCTCCATGACGAAGAAGACGTAGAGGCGTTTGAGGAAGACGGTGTCCACGTGCATGAAATCGCAGGCCAGAAGCGTGTGAGCCTGGGCTCGGAGGATGGTACGCCAGGTCTGCTGGGATGCGCGCTGCGGTGCGGGCGGTAGGCCGGAGCGGCGCAGGACGCGCCGGACCGTGGCGGCGGCAACCCGATGACCAAGCCGACGTAGCTCACCCTGGATCCTGACGTATCCCCAGGTCGGGTTCTCTCGTGCCAGGCGCTGGATGAGCGCCGCAACGCCTTCCGGCAACGGTGGTCGACCGGGCCTCACTGGTGCCTGCGGCCACTTCCGACGCACCAGACGACGGTGCCAGGCCAGCAGCGTCCCCGGGGTGACCAGCCGATGGCGGCGCAAGGCGGATGGCAGGTGCCGCGCGAGAGCAGAGAGCACAGCACGGATCAGCCCATGAGAGCCGCGGCCGCTGGACCTGCCGACGCAGCACAGTGACCTCATGACGAAGGGCAAGGATCTCGGCGTTCTTCGCGGCGGTCGATTGGCCCAGCACGAGGAGGCAACCCAGTAGTCGGCAGAAGATCAAGTAGAGCAGTCGCAGACCCACAATCAGTGATCATGCCCATACGTGGACGATCACAAAGCCCCAGGTCAACCACCGTACGGCAATAAAGACACCCTTCAGGTGTGCAGGGTCCATCGGTGGGCCTGGCCATTCACGGGAAGGACGGCGATGACCGTTTCCAAGGGTGGGCAGCCGGGTTCGGCGCAGGCGAGTTGTCGGATGACGACGCCGGTGTCGTCGTCGAGCCCGAGCAGGCGTCGTACGGACTGCCTCAGCTCGCGCAGCTGCGGGCTCTGCCCCGGACAGGTTCCCAGTGGCATGGCGGCGGGTTCTCCTTCGTCGGTGGCGGGTTGACAGTCGCCGCAGATGCCGGTGAGTTCGACGGTGTGCTCCACCGCGGCGAATCCGGTGTCCGCTCCGAGCCGGTCGGCCCATCGCTCCACGATCTCGGAGTCCACCGGCCGACTGCGGCCGCAGCAGCGGCAGATCAGGTAGTGACGGTGTCCCTCGGCGGGCCGCGGGCGGTAGAGCCGCTCTCCCACCTCGTCGCGTACGACGTCGACGCCACCCGTAGCCTCCAGATCCCGCAGGGCGCGGTAGACCGTGGTCAGCCCGGTCGGAACGTCGGCCGCGGTCAGCAGCGCGTGCAGTTCCTGCGCCGAGACGAAGTCCTGACACCCGGTGAGGATGCGCAGGATGGCGCTTCGCTGCCGGGTTCTCCGGCTGGTCATGGCAGATCACCTCCACTGGCGCGCGGCAGGGGCGGTACGATTCTGAGCCTGATTGAAAATGAAATCCGTCACCACATGAATGACGAGTCATGCTTCGTCGGGACTCGAATTCGCGGACACGCCGTGCCGCTAAGGTGGGTCGCCGTATGTTCGTTTGGTGAAGGCCCTGTGAGAGGAGGAAGGTTGGGCAGCGATGTCGACCTCGCGCCGCCGTCATCGTCCGCGGACCGCGACGGTGGTGGGGTGACGTCTCCCCCCGCCGGGGCCGGCGGGATGCGCACCGCAGCACGCATCACCTCTCATGCGCTGATCGCTGGCCTCCCAGTGATGCTGCTCGGCGGCCTCGCCCTCGCGCTCGGGCCCGAGACCTCCGCCGCGCTGGACGATCGGGCGGTGGCGGCGTGGCGCACGGTGTTCACCGCGATCGTCATCCAGGGTGTGCCGTTTCTGCTGCTGGGCACGGTGGTGTCGGCCACCATCAGCGCGTTCGTACCGGCGTGGGTGTTCACCCGGGTGCTTCCGCGCAACCCGACGCTCGCCGTACCCGTGGCCGGTGTCGCCGGGGCGGTGCTGCCGGGGTGTGAGTGCGCGTCGGTGCCGGTGGCCGGCAGTCTGATGCGGCGCGGGGTGGCCCCGGCGGCGGCGCTGGCCTTTCTGCTGTCGGCCCCGGCCATCAACCCGATCGTGCTGGTCGCGACCCATGTGGCCTTCCCCGGTAACCCTTGGATGGTCGCCGCCCGTCTGATCGCCTCGCTGCTGGCCTCCGTCGCCATGGGCTGGCTGTGGATCCGGGCGGGCCGCGAGGAGTGGCTGCGGCTGCCGAAGGGACCGACCGGGCACACGCCCGGCGCGAGCCGGGCGGAGGAGTTCCGGGTCTCGCTCCAGCATGACTTTCTGCACGCCGGAGGCTTCCTCGTGGTGGGCGCGGCGGCCGCCGCCACGTTCAATGTGGCGGTGCCGCACTCCGTGCTGCGGCTCTTCTCCGACTCCCCGTGGCTCTCGCTGCCCATGCTGGGGCTGCTCGCGGTGGTCCTCGCGGTCTGCTCGGAGGCCGACGCGTTCATCGCCGCCTCGCTCACCGGGTTCCCGCCCACCGCCCGGCTCGCCTTCATGGTGGTCGGCCCGATGGTGGACCTGAAGCTCATCGCCCTGCAGTCCGGCACCTTCGGGCGCGCCTTCGCGGTGCGCTTCTCGTCGGCCACCTGGGTGGTCGCGGTGCTGTGCAGCGCTCTGGTGGGGTGGTGGCTGCTGTGAAGCGCAACATCCAGGTGCTGCTGCTCCTCTTCCTCGGGGTCGGTCTGCTGCACATCTCCCTGCTGACCGATCTGTATCTGCGCTATGTGCGCCCGGGGCTGCGGCCCGCGCTGATCGCCTCCGGGGTGCTGCTGATCGCGCTCGGCGCGGTGAGCGCCGCCCGCGACGGCTTCCCGTTCAACCGTCCCCGTACGGGCGGCGCCCGGAGCCACGACGGCGACCCGGGCAATGGCGACGGACACGGCCACGGTCACAGCCACGCGGGCGGCCCGAAGGTCGCCTGGCTGCTGTACATACCGGCCCTGACCATCCTCTTCCTGGCGCCGCCCGCGCTCGGCTCGTACACCGCGTCCCGTGACGAGGCGAAGGCCCCCAAGGCCCCCTCCTCCTCGGGCGACAGTGGCGCCAGCGGCGACAGCCTCTTCCCGGCCCTGCCGGACACCGGTGTGGTACCGATGACGCTGAACGACTTCAGCTCCCGGGCGGTTTGGGACACCGACGGCACCCTCAAGGGCCATATCGTCCGGCTCACCGGCTTCGTCACCCCCGGGGGCCACGGCACCTGGTACGTCAGCCGCCTCGTCATCAGCTGCTGCGCCGCCGACGCCCAGGTGCGCAAGGTGCGGGTGCACGGGGCACCGGCGCCGTCCGCCGACGCCTGGGTGACCGTCACCGGCACCTGGCACCCCACCGGAAAGGTGGGCACGGACGATGCGAGCCCGGCCCTGGACGCCACCGCGGTCCGGCGCGTCCCGGCTCCGAAGGACCCGTACCACGATGTGGTGGTGACTCGGGCGGGTTCGTGACCCCGACGGGCCGGACCACTGACATCCCGGCCGGATCAGCTCGATGAAGACACCTGATCAGCTCTCCGCCACTGCACTCACGACAGCGGAGGAGCTCCCGCGGCCCGCCACACCGCAGGTGTCACCGAGGCCGGATCACCACTGGCCACCCACCGGTAGCGGGCCACCATCATCACCTCATCGAGGCCCTCACGCACATAGCCGTCCACGATGCCAGGGTCCCCTGGACGCTTCCGCACAATCGCGGCTCCCGGCTCGGCCTCGTGGCCGACATGCTGCTGATCGTCCAGCTCCGGACAACCCGAAAACGCGTACACCCAGTGCCCCATCCTGGCCTCCCACCGGGCCAACGATCAACCTGCTGATCAGGCACGCGCCAGTGCTGCACGGGGGTGACGGTGGACAGAACCGCCGGTCAGGAGTTTTCCTGGACTTAAAACTCCTAACAGAATGGATCGAAGGTGGGGTGAGCCGGGTGACGATCTCTCGAAGCCGTTGCCACGGTGGACGGCTGTCGCCTGGGATCCGCCCAAAGGGAGGACTTGGCAGCCCATGTCTGCCCGACCGGGGGCCGGCTGTGGCCCGGGGCGCCTAGATGATCAATTCCAAGGGGTGTGTGCGGGCATGAGAACGAGGGTGTCCAAGATCGTTGTGTGACGAACAACCAGGACACCCTCGCGACCGCACTTTACGCGACCACCGACGACCTGCTGAAGGAGCGTCCGGACCTGGCATCATGGCGCCCGCCGGTCGGCATCGCACCCCGCCTGAGTGATGCCGAACTGGTCACCCTCGCCGTGATGCAGGCCCTGCTCGGCTTCACTTCCGAGGCCAGGTGGATCCGTCACGCCCGTACCCATCTGCGGCACCTCTTCCCGTACCTGCCGCAGCAGCCCGGCTACAACAAGCGGCTGCGCAAGGCCGCCGGCCTGCTGCGACGGGTCACCCGGATCCTGGCCACCACATCCTCGGTGTGGAGCGACGACGTGTGGGTCGTGGACTCCACCCCGGTGGAATGTGGCCGATCCCGCGAAACCGTCAAACGCTCGGACCTGGCCGGATGGGCCCAGTACGGCTACTGCGCCAGCCACAGCCGATTCTTCTGGGGCCTGCGCCTGCACCTGATATGCACCCTCCAGGGCCTGCCAGTCGCCTTCGCCCTTACCGGAGCAAAAGCCGACGAGCGCGAGACCCTCCTCGACCTCCTCGCCGCCGAACCCGGCCTTCTCCAAGGTCGAACCGGGCAGACGCTGATCGGCGACAAGAACTACTACGGTCGCGCCTTCGAACATGAACTCGCAGAGCACGGAATCCAACTACTGCGGCCCGCCCGCAAGGGCGAACGGCAGCGGCCGGGCGCGCATCTGTTCAAGCCCTTGCGGCAGGTCATCGAGTCGATCAACGAGACGTTCAAGGGACAGCTTGACCTCGAACAGCACCGGGGCCGCACACCCGGCGGCGTGGTCGCCCGCGTCATGCAGCGAATCCTCGCCCTGACCGCAGCGGTCTGGCACAACGACGCCACCGGACACACCGTCCTACGTTCCCTGACCGCCTACGATCACTAACCCCTTGGAATAGATCATCTAGGCTGTCACCGCTACGGAAGGGCGGTGCCATGGATGAGGACTCCCGGACCAGGGCCGCGATCGAGGAGCATTGGCGGGCCTCGGAACGCGGGAACACCGATGTCGAGCACGCCATCTACGCCACGGACGCGATCCTGGACTACCCGCAGTCAGGTGAGCGGTTCCGGGGCCGCGCGACGATTTCGGCGCAACGCGGCGGACACCCGGCCGACCGACACTTCACCGTCCAGCGGATCACCGGCCACGCCAATCTGTGGGTGAGCGAATGCGTGATCACCTACGACGGTGTGCCTTCGTACTCGGTGAGCATCATGGAATTCGCTGACCAGCACGTGGTGCACGAAACACAGTACTTCGCCGACCCCTTCGGAGCGCCGCCCTGGCGAGCCGCGCTCGCAGAGCCGATGCCAGGCCGAACGATCGCTGGAACCTGATTCCTGGCCTCGTTCGGGTCAGCCGACTGATCAGCCTGTCACTTTGTTGAAGTTCTAGGGACTCCTATCGCGCTGATTTCAAGCGCCTCCAGCAGATGAGCGCGCATGCGAGGGTGAGGAAGGCTTCATGGATGTCGTCGCGGATCTCCCAGCGGATCCGCAGGCGACGGAACCAGTGCAGGTGAGCGAACGCGCGCTCCACGACCCAGCGTTGGGTGCCGAGTCCGGAACCGTGATCGATGCCGCGGCGGGCTATCAGCGGTTTCACGCCGAGGTCCCGGACCAGCCGGCGGTACTTGTCGTGGTCGTATCCGCGGTCGGCCAGCACCACGTCTGGGCGGCGCCTGGGCCGACCGCGCTTGCCGCGCACGGACGGCACGGCTTGGAGGAGCGGGATGAGCTGAGTGACGTCGTTGCGGTTGCCCCCGGTCAGGGTGACGGCGAGGGGGATGCCGGTGGCGTCGGTGATCAGGTGGTGTTTACTGCCCGTCCTGCCCCGGTCGACGGGGCTTCGTCCAGTCTTGGAACCCCCTTTAACGCGCGGATGTGGGAGCCGTCGACGGCAGCGCGGGAGAAGTCCAGGGCGTTCGCAGTGCGGAGCTTGGCGAGGAGGACCTCGTGCAGCCGGGGCCAGACATCGGCTTCGGTCCACTCGGCCAGGCGGCGCCAGCAAGTCATGCCCGAGCCGAAGCCGAGTTCTTGCGGCAGGTGTTCCCAGGCGATCCCGGTGTGCAGGACGAACAGGATGCCCTGGAACACCAAGCGGTCTGGATGCCGTTTGCGGCCGGGGTGCCGCATCCGACGTTCGACCTTGGGCAGCAGCGGCTCGATCACCGCCCACAGCTCGTCGTCGACTTCCCACTGCTTCGGCCGAGCCACCCAGCACCCCCGGATCACGGTCCCGGAGTGATCCAACCACCTTAAAGATCATTTTGTTAGGAGTTCTTAGACCCTTGGGGCTGCCTCGCGCCAAGGGGGCGCGCTGGTGCACGAGACGATCAGGGTGGACCGGGAGGCCACCGGACCCGACAGCTGCCGGGTCGCGGTGTCGGGCGAGCTTGACCTTGTCACCGCCGGCGAGGTGCGCCAGGCACTCCAGAGGGCCGTCGGCGATAACCGTGTCGTGGTCATCGACCTCGGTGAACTGACGTTCTGCGACTGCACGGGGCTGAGCGCGCTCCTGGCCGCCGCCCGCACCGCTCAAGCCGCTCACGTCGAGCTGCGGCTCTGCGCCGTCCCGTGCTTCCTCGCCCGCATCCTGCGGCTGTCCGGCACCCGCGATGCGTTTACCGTCGAAGAGAAGCGCGACCGGCCATAGAACCGACTTGAACTTCGGCCACGGCTTCTGAACCTGCCCAGGGAGAAGGCTCTAAGCTCGGCCCGGACCGGAGGCGCCACTCTCCGGCACCGGGGCGGGCGCCCATCCACACACGGTTCCCACATACAGTGCCAGCCGGCCAGGCAGCGATACGGCACATCACCCGAATGGAGCAGATACTCAGTACCGGTTTCCCAACAGCTGGTCAGCAGTCGCGGAACTCGGGGGACTGGTTGAGGATCTGGGATCGCGTGGAGGTGAACCTCGCGTAGGTCGGACCTTCCTCGGTGCCCGGGCGGAAGACGGCCACCCGGTGGCAGTTCATGAAGGCCAGGGTGACGCCGAAGTGGCGTTCCAGGCTGCCGCGGATGGCGTCGCTGGCAAGAGCGCGCAGCAGTTGGCCACGCTCGGCCTCGGACGGGGGCGGCGTCTGGTTGTCGGCGAATTCGGCGTCGCCCTCGCGGAGCGTGCCCGTCAGAGTGGCGATGAGGTCGTAGGCGTACGGCAGCGATTCCCGGACGGTGGCGACGAAGTCCTGCTCAGGGATCTCGCCCTGCTCGGCCTGGGCGAGGAGTTCCGGTGCGACGTTGAGCGACATGGCGGATCGGTGTCCAATCGGTCGGTTGCGGGCGATGAAGCGTGGTGTTCAGCCGACGGTCCCGGCGTGGGCCTCTGGTGCGTGATTCCCGGGCAGTGCGGTTGGCCCGTGCCGGAAGTCCGGGTCGACCTGGGTGCTCAGGTCCTGGCCGGTGGAGCGGTTCGCCCAGGCGTGAGCGTTGCGCAGGTGGAACTCGACCGCCTGCCGTTGGAAGGTCTCCCAGTCCTTGGTGCGGGAGTCCACGGCGGTCCGCAGCTCATCGAGCGCAAGGCGGTGTTCGGACTCGAGGTCGCCGGTGTGACGGCCTTGTTCACGGGCACGGACCCAGTCGGAGTGGCCGAAGCAGGCCAGCAGGTCGTCGCCGATGTGCTCCTTGAGGAAGAGCCGGTCGTCCTCGCCGGTCACCTTGTTGCCGACCACGGCCAGGGGCACGCCGAACTCGGTGGCGTGGTCTTTGTACTGGCGGTAAACGGATACGCCCTTGCGGGTGGGTTCGGCGACCAGGAAGGTCATGTCGAAGCGGGTGAAGAGCCCGGAGGCGAAGGAGTCGGCCCCGGCGGTCATGTCAACGACGACGTACTCCCCGGGGTCGTCCACCAGATGGTTCAGGTACAGCTCGACGGCGCCGAGCTTTGAGTGATAGCACGCCACGCCGAGGTCCTCCTCGGCGAAGACGCCGGTGGTCATCAGCCCGACTCCGGCGACTTCCCGGATGTGGCGGGTGTGCACCGGATCGGTGCCGAGCAGGCGCAGCAGACGGGAGCCGCTTCCCGGCGGGGTGGTCTTGACCATGACCTCGGCGGAGGGGATGCGGGGGTTGTCGCCGCGCAGGTACTCCTTGATCTCGGTGAGGCGGGTGCTGAGCGGGACGGCCTCGCACAGCTCGTCCTCGTCCAGCCCCAGGGCGGTCCCCAGATGCTGATTGATGTCGGCGTCGATGGCGACGACCGGGGCGCCGGAACGGACCAGATGCAGGGCGAAGAGGCCGGAGAGGGTGGTCTTCCCGCTTCCGCCCTTGCCGACGAACGCGATGCGCATGGCCGTGCATCACCTCCAGGTGAATGTGAATGTCATGTTCGCTAGACGAGACTCTCCGAGGCGTGACCTTCCTGTCAACTCGCCACCGATGAAGGGGAGATGGGTACCCGGCCGTCACCTCGTGAGAGCCGGTGTCCGAGTCAAGTTCTGGCAATGGTTTTCATCTCGGAGTCTCTCGCGTCGTTTTGGAAACCATTTTCATCTAGCGTTGCCGGTGTTCGCCCAGCACCGAGGAGACCGTGTGATGAGATCTGCCATAGCCCGCCGCCCCCGCGCCCTCGCCGGGGGTGTCGCCGTCGTAGCCGTGCTTGTCGGCGCCGGCGCCTGTTCCACCGCTTCCTCGGACACCGCCGATGAATCCGCCCGAGGCAAGACAGTCTCCGGCAAGGTGATCCCGGTCGTGGCAGCGGAGAACTTCTGGGGCAGCATCGCCCAGCAGCTCGACGGGAGCCACGTGCACGTCAAGAGCATCATCGACAACCCCGCCACCGACCCGCACGACTACGAGCCGACCGCCGCCGACGGACGCGCCGTCGCCACCGCCCGTACACGATCGTCAACGGCATCGGCTACGACCCCTGGGCCGACAAGTTGCTGTCGGCCAACCCGGGCAACGACCGCACCGGGCTGAAGGTCGGTGACCTGGTCGGCGTCAGGCCAGGTGGCAACCCCCACCGCTGGTACTCCCCGGCAGACGTCCGCAAGGTGATCGAGAAGATCACCGCCGACTACAAGAGCCGGAGACCATCCAGCGCGCGGTCAGCGACTCGTACGAGCGTCTCGTTGAGCACGCCCGGTCCGCACTCATCTGGTGGTGCTGGCCGAGCATCTGGCCACCGAGCGCCTCGACGCGCTCGCCCGGCGTCGAAGGCGCACCCAGCAGCGGCCTCCCGCGCGTGCTGTTCGTCTGCAGCCACAACGCCGGCCGCTCACAGATGGCCGCCGGATTCCTCTCCCACCTCGCGGGCGACCGGATCGAGGTCCGCTCCGCCGGTTCCATCCCGGGCGACCAGGTCAACCCGGCCGCCGTCGAGGCCATGAAGGAAGTCGGCATCGACATCGCCGACGCCAAGCCGAAGATCCTGACCACCGAGGCCGTCCAGGCGTCCGACTACGTCATCACCATGGGCTGCGGCGACGCCTGCCCCATCTTCCCCGGCAAGAAGTACCTCGACTGGGCCCTGGAAGACCCCGCGGGCAAGGGCGTCGAAGCCGTCCGCCCGATCCGCGACGAGATCAAGACCCGCATCCAGGCGCTGATCGCCGAGATTGACGCCAAGCAGGAGGCGTGAGCTCCGTGACCGAGCCCACCACCGCAGGCGAGGTCCGCGAGGTCATCGTCATAGGCTCCGGCCCCGTCGGATACGGGTCCTATCCACGTGTCGGCATCGAGGGCGGTAGTCTCCCAGGCCGGAGGGGTGCTCATGGTCGAGATGGTCCGCAAGAGCGGCCTGGACACCGCGATTCGGCGGCGCTCGCATCGTGGCGGCCTCCTCGGGCGGTGCATGATCCGGGGAAGATCCTGCTGGACGTGGCCCTGGCGGTCCGCGCCTTCCACGATCCGCTCGTCGACGAAGCGGGCGGCGTCCTCGGGCCGGGCGACCGTCGGCAGCTCCGGGTCGTTCCGGCCCCGACAGGTAGGCCGGGATGCGCTGTCTCGGATCGGCCACGGCGACCACGGTGATCTCGATCTGCTCGGTCGCCTGCTGGAAGAACCGCTTCGTCACCGCGGTCACCAGTTGTTCCACCCGGATCTGCTGTCCTCGCCCGGACTGGACGAGGTCACGCGGGCCTCGCTCGAAGCGGACTTCAGGCGGCAGTTCACGCAGGGGACCCGGCAGGCCGCGCATGGCCCGTTCGGCTCGGGTGTCGTCCCCACCGAGTTCGCGCGCCTTCGGGCTGGTGGCCACCGCCGGGCTCTGCACACGTGCCACGGGTGACCACCGCTACGACGCCTTCGCCTCCCGGCAGCGCGCCTGGGTCTTCGGCGCCAACGCCTGGGGCAGCAGCTTCGTCGTCGGCGCGGGCGAGACGTACCCGCGCTGCCCGCAGCACCAGGTGGCCAACCTCGCGATGAGCCACTCCGAGCGGGGCGACATCCTGCGGGGCGCCGTGGTCAACGGCCCCAACAAGGCGGGCCTGCTGGACGGCCTGGCCCGGCTCGACAGCATGCGCGCGTGCAGCGCCGCGCCGTCCGGACACCGGTGGTCCGACTTCGACGGGCACGGCGCCGGCTACGTCGACGACGTAGCCGCCTGGCAGACGGTCGAACCGGCGGACGACTACACGGCGACCGCCCCGCTCGCCCTGTCCCTCACCGCCGACGCGGCTGTCACAGCAGAGCGCTGAGGAACGTGACGGCCGCCAGGCGGTGGCTCTCCCTGGTGTACTCCTCCGTCTCGAGGTCCGGCTCCCGGTCCTGCTCCCGCCGGTCGTTGCAGTTCACCCGGCGGAGAAGCTCATCGAGAGCCTCCCGCTCCTTGCCCAGGCGGCCCGGGAAGCGGGGGTGGTCGTACATGTTCATGACCTACAGCCCCAGGTCGAGGGCCAGGCACGAGAAGGTGCGATACGCGGCCACGTCCTCGGGCGAGGTGTTCGCCGCGCCGCTCGGCGCGGGCGGCACCACCTCGGTCATGTCCTCGTACCGGATGCGCTCGGGCAGCTTGCCGAAGCGCGCGTGCCGTGCCGCCGCGGCGGTGTCCATCGTGGCCTCCTGGTTCATGACCAGCCTCCACTTCGTCGATCGTGGACGGACCCCGTCGGACGGCGGGACCACTGTCAGCCTGCACTCCCGCCGCGTCACCCGTCAAGGCGGTGACGCATTGATGCGTGTGTGCTGTGGAACACAGCGGGCCTCACCCGAGGCGGTAACGAACCGGCAGCGACAGCACGCCGCACACCATGCCGGCCGGGAACCAGTCGCGGGAGTCGGCGGGGACCGCCAGTCCCAGGTGCGCGACGCGGGTGAGCAGGGTATGCAGGGCGACGCGGGCCTCCAGGCGGGCCAGCCGGGGCGCCTAGGCAGTGGTGGATGCCGTGGCCGAAGGAGAGATGCCGGGCGGCGGGACGGGTGCCGGCCGTGTACAGCGCGAGCCTGGCTCCCATGCAGTACCCCGTGATCCCCACCGGCCCGTCCGCGACCAGCGGCGACTCCGCGAGCCACCCCGGGTAGGCACCGGCGTCGCGCTCCGTCAGCTCGGGCGTGAGCGCCTCCATGAGCGGGACCACATTCCCCACAATGTCCGGGCGGGCCTCCATGTCGATGAATTCGGGCAGCTCCACGACCGGAGTGCGCCCGTGCCGGTAGAAGACGTTCGGGACGAGCACCGTGTACCCGGAGGCCGCCAGCCGGTCGGCCAGCGCCATCAGATGCGGCCGCACCCCGAACGCGTCCTGGCACATGAGCACACCCGGGTGTGCCCTTCCGTCGTCCCGGTGGGCGAGATAGGCGTCGGCGATGCCGTCCGCGGTGGCGATGTCCACGAGTGTTCCTGTCACGGCGTTCATGGTGTGGGTGTGCCTCTCCGTGAGGGAAGACGGGGTGGCTCGGGGCGCGCCGACGCGACCCGCCACTCACACGTGACGAACACCGCGATTCACCCGCCGACTCCCCCCGGTCACAACCGTGCAGATATGTGTGCCTAACGGCGCCAGAGATGTCTCGCGGTCCCTCCCGGCGGGAGGCTCGCCGGCCCCGCCAAGTCTACGACTGTATACTTATCCGTGACAGCCTCCGTGCGCGGTCACAGCGCGCCGGAGATCCCAGGAAGGCAGAGCAGGCACATGAACCTCGAACTCACCAACAAGCGCGCCCTGGTCACCGGCTCCAACGCGGGACTGGGCGAGGCCACGGCGAAGCTGCTGGCGGCGGAGGGCGCCGCGGTCGTGGTCCACGGGAGGGACAAGGACCGTACGGAGAAGGTGGCCGGCGAGATCCGCGCGGCCGGAGGGAGGGTCACCACCGTGCTGGGCGACCTGGCCACCGATGACGGCGGCGCCGAGGTCGCCCGGGCGGCGACCGCGGACGGCCCCATCGACATCCTCGTCAACAACGCCGGCTTCTACCGGCATCTGTCGTGGACCGAGGCGACTCCCGCTGAGTGGAACGACACCTACAACATCAACGTCGTCTCCGGCGTTCGCATGATCCAGCATCTGGTCCCCGCCATGCGCGAACGCGGCTGGGGCCGGGTCGTCACCATCGGCGGCGGGCTCGCCTCCCAGCCGATGAACACCCACCCGCAGTACAACGCCACTCTGGCCGCCCGGCACAATCTCGCCGTCTCACTGGCCCGAGAGCTCAGGGGCACCGGTGTCACCTCGAACGTGGTCTCGCCCGGAGCGGTCCTCGTCGAGGCGACGAAGGACCTCGTCATGGGGATCGGGCCCGCCCGCGGGTGGGGCGAGACCTGGGAGGAGATCCACCGCAACGCCGTCGAGGCCCTGATCCCGAACGACCAGGAACGCTTCGGCGAGCCGAACGAGATCGCGGCGGCGGTGGCCTACCTGTGCAGCGGCTACGCCCAGTACGTCAGCGGGGCGACGATCCGCGTGGACGGCGGTCTCATCCGCTCCGCCTTCTGAGCGAGCCGGACGGTGGCGGTGAGCGTTCCGGCTATCGCTGTCCAGCGGCACCGGCGGGGTCGTCGGCGCCGGTCTCCCAGGTGATGGGTTCGAGCATGTCGGCCAGCAGCTCGGCGAGGCGGTCGGTGTCGGCCGTGGCGAGTGCGTTCGTGCCGAGCACCGCGCGCAGCAGCCAGGTCCCGGCGGCCAGGGCGAGCCCGAGCTGGGCCCGCACCTCCGCCTCAGGACCGCCGAGCAGTCCCGCGAGACGTGTGCCGACATGCGTCTCGATGCCCCGCCGCACGATGTCCACGGCCTCCGGGTCCGATGCCGAGCGGAGCATCAGCAGGAACGGATCCAGGCGCTCGGCGTCGGAGGCAGTGCGCTCGGCGAGCGTGTGCGCCATGGCACGCGTCAGTCCGCGGGGTTCGTCGCCGACGATGGTCGGCGGTCCGAAGGAACGGTCCACGGTCTCGGCGAAGAGGTCCTTCTTGGACCCGAAATAGCGATTGATCATCATCGCCGTCACGCCAGCCCGTTCGGCGATCTGCCGGACTCCGGCCTTCGCGTATCCATGCTCGGTGAACTCGACGACCGCGGCGGCGAGGATCGCCTCACGGGTCGCCACGGCATCGCGGCGACGGCCGGGCTGCGCAGCACTCATGGACATGAGCATACGGGCCCGGTGCGGCCGTAGCGGAGGCCCCGTCCCGGCTCTGGCTGACACATGTGTCACGCGCACACGTCCGGGCCGCACGCTCGACGGCGGCGGTAGACTCCGCTCCGCAGATACGTATGTGGCTGGGGCCGACTTCGGCACAGCACATGTGCCCTCGTCGACGGCGGGGAGCGTGTTTCCCGCTGCCGTGACCATGAAGGTGAGGACCACATGACAGTCATCCCCGGTGGGAGGCGCACCGGCCATCGCGATCGCCACCCGGCGGCCGGGCCTTGCCCACCGCGGCCCGTTCGGCGATCTGCGGCGCGGTGCCCTCTGCAGGCCGGACTCCTGGAAGACCTCGAGCGCCGCCGCGAAGACGCGCTCGTGGTTGCGACGGGCGCCGGCCCGGCGCGGGGGTGCGCCGGATTCGGTAGGGCTCGGACTCGTCTCCACGGGCTTCACCGGTCCATTGTGCCCGCCCGCATTCGCCCGGCTCTGCCGCCAGCCATGGCCGCGCCTGCCCGGCTACCGCCACCCGTGAACCTTCCGTGCCCCCGCACACGTGTACCTTGAAATGATGATGCGCGTGCGGCGGGGTGAGCAGTCCGCCGTACCGGCCGCGGACTCCGCGGAGCAGTACCCGTACACGCCACGGGAGCAGGAATTCGTCGACGGATGGCTGGGCGGCGTCGTTTACGGTACGCCCGGCACCGTCCGGACCGGCCTGACGGATCTGCAGAAGCACACCGGCACGGACGAGTTGATGCTCACCACGCTGATCCACGACTTCGGGACACGTGAGCGTTCGTACGCGCTCCTGGCGGAGGAGTTCGGCCTGTCCTTGTGACTCACCTGTCCTTGTGATCACCGGGAGTCCGGACATGTTTCGACCCGCGGCTCCAGGGAGCCGCGGGTCGAAATGCGTTGTGCGGTGTACGAGAAGGTTAGACGGTCCGGGTGCGCAGCTGGCGGGACTTCCAGCCCAGCAGGGCGGCCTGCGCGATGAAGAACACCCCGCCGCCCGTGGCGTAGACCGACAGCACGTCGAGCGAGGGATTGTCGCCCGCGGCCTGGATGTTGTAGAAGATGCCGACGAGGAATGACAGCCCGCCCGCGATCAGCATCGGCCACTGCTTGCCCAGCTCGGGCCCGCGCCGCCGGAGTCCGACGATCACCTGGGCCGCCCCGGAGATGACAGCCCAGGCACCGAAGACATGGAGCACGGGCGCGACGCCACCGGCGCCCGCGAGAGCGAGGGCGATCGCGGCGAGCGTGCTCAGCAGCCCGTTGAACGCGGTGACTTGGCGCTCCGAGCCGTCGGGCAGAGCACGGTAGTCGATCACTGAGGACACCGCGTCGATCAGCGGGTAGACGACCAGCAACGTGATCGCCAGGGCGTTGAGGTCCTCATGGGCACCGGCGAACGCCAGCGCCCACGCCACGGCCAGGACGCCGCGGCCCAGGTACAGCCTCAGCAGGGAGGAGCGTTCGCCCGTGGCCGCCGGGGCGGTGGGTGTCGCCGTCTGCGTGCTCATGATGGTTCGGCCCTTCTCAAGTCGTCGGGTGGTCGGCGGTCAGGTCAGTGCCGGGTCGGGGAGACGCAGCGGAAGCTGGAGGCGAGCGCCGGGTCGCCGTAGCCCTTGTAGCGGGACACCTGCGGGTAGCTGCACAGGTTCCGGTCGACCTGCTGACCGTCGGCGTTGATCAGCGTGGCGGGCAGCGTCTTGGGCGCCTTGCCGTGTTCGACCCAGGCGGTGAGGGCGGCGAGGCCGTCGGCCGAACCGTCAGTGCCGTTGAGGCCGCAGTGGTTGGTGCCCGGGGCGAGGAAGAGGCGGTAGAAGTCGTCGACCTTCTTGGAGCTGCCCAGCTCCCGCTCGACCCGCTCGCGGTACTCGACGGTGCCCTGGGTGGGGATGAACTCGTCGGCCTGGCCGTGCCAGGTCAGCAGCTTGCCGCCGGACTCGCGGAAGGCGGACAGGTCGGGATCGTCGGTGCCGATGACCTTGCCGTACTCGGCCTCGGACTGCTTGAACAGCTGCGTGAACTGGCTGTAGGTGATCGTCGAGATGTCGAAGGACGGGTCCTTCTTCAGCCAGAGCTGGACCCAGAGCGCGGGTACCGGGAAGGGCTTGCCCTTGACGGTGCCGTCGGGCGCCACCTCGGTCCCCGCCAAACCCATCAGGTCGGCCCCGACCGGGACGCCGGACCACAGCTTCTTGCCGGAGGCGGTGCGCGGGCCGTCCCAGATCTTGCGGACCACAGCCGCGTCGGCCGCGGTGATGGTCAGTTCCTTGCCGTCGCACACGACCTTGGTGCCGATCAGCCGACGCGGGGCGAAGTCGCAGCGGGACGCGTCGTTGACCAGGCCGTCCTTGACGCCGTCGAGGGAGTCACAGGCCTTGACGGCGGCGTCGGTGAAGGCGCCCAGCTCGCAGCCGGTCGGGTAGGTCTTCTCGTTGTTCATGACCACCTGCGGCCACAGGGTGGCGACCTCGTACTTCGCCCAGTTGATCGCGGGAGCGTCGGCGAGGATGCCGTCGTAGTCGCCGGGGTAGCGCTGGGCCTCCGCGTAGCCCTGGCGGCCGCCGGTGGAGCAGCCGGTGAAGTAGGAGTACGAGGCGCGCTTGGCGTAGGCCGAGGCGACGACCTGCTTGCCGACGACGGCCGCCTCGTGCTGGGAGCGGGAGGCGAGGTTCTCCAGCAGGGCGGTGTTGATCTGGCCCTTGCTGTCCAGCGCCCAGCTGGTGTCGAGAACGTCACCGAGGCCGGCGTCCGTGGTGGTCGCCACGTAGCCGCTCTTGACTGCGGTGGCCAGGCCGGCGCCGTTGTCCCCGGCGCCGTAGGCGGCGCCGCCGAGCGCCTGGAAGCGGCCGTTCCAGCCGCTGACGGGCAGCCAGGTCTGCACCTTGGCATGGTCGTTGTCGCCCGGGTGGGTGAGGGTGACCGTCACCTCGCAGAAGGCCGGGACGCCGGTGACCGTCCCCTGCAGGATGCCGGTACCGGTGATGGTGCCGCCTGGCCGGCGGACCGCCGTCACGGACTCCACTTCGGTGCCGGCCGGGGCCTTCACCGAGACCGTCCTGCAACTGAGCGGCGTGGACGCGGAGTTCTGTGTCTCCGCCGAGGCGGTCGGCAGGTACACCGCCGCGGCCAGCGGCACACCGGCCGCGAGAACAGTGAGAAGTCGTCTCATCGATTGTCCATCCAAGAAGTAGGTGTGCGCTTCAGCACGGCGACACATGTACGTGGCTCACTTATGCATGGCTCACATGTGCATGGCTCACTCTGGCGATGCGCCGCACATCCCGACAACAGTCAGTTGACGGTCCGCCCCCAGCGCAAGCGGTCGGGCCGTATGAAGGACGCGTTAGGTCATTCGACGCCGGGCCGGTCTTCTTCCCCAAGCCACCGCGAGTAGTACCGCTGAGCCCACGACCGGCTGACGTACCCCGTGCGCATCCCCAGCCGCGCCTCGGGATCCTCGAACGCCTTGCGCATGTGTCCGAGCACGACGATGGTGATCGCCCAGGCCAGGATGTCGTGGACGAAGATCGCACTGGTGCGGGAGATGAAAGGCAGCAGGCCCATGAACCACATCAGCAGGCCGGTGAACATCATCACCAGCACGGCGCCGGCGATCCAGCCGGCGTAGAGCTTCTGGCCCGCGTTGAACTTGCCGGCCGGGCGCGCCTCGGGTGACTTCCGGCGCCTGCGGACGGCGCGCAGCCACTGCCGGTCGTACACCGCGAAGCGGTTCAGCCGGCGCAGGTCCGCCCGGAAGCTGGGAGACAACAGCCCCAGCAGGAAGGGCAGGGGCAGCGAGATACCGGACCACTGGTGGACCGTGACCATCAGATGCCGCCGTCCGACGAGCAGGGCCAGCGGCCCGAGATACAGACAGGCGGCGGAGACCAGGCACACCAGCATCAGCAAGCCGGTGGCCCGGTGGACCATGCGCTCGGCGGTGCTGAAGCGGCGGACCCTCTCGGAGGGGTCAGGCGCTGTGCCGGTCGGCGCCGTCGAGCCAGCCGTCGACCGCATAACCTCGCTCCTCCCAGTAGCCGGGGACGACCTTGTCGGTGACCGAGATACCGGACAGCCACTTGGCCGACTTGTAGAAGTACATGGGGGCCACGTAGAGGCGGACCGGGCCGCCGTGGTCGTGGCTGATGGGCTTGTCCTGCATGTTCAGCGCCACCAGGACGTCGGAGCGGCGCGCCTGTTCCAGGGTGAGGCTCTCGGTGTAGGCGCCGTCGAAGCAGGTGAACCGGATCGCCGCCCCCGGAGAACGCACCCCGGCGTCATCGAGGATGTCGGCCAGCTTCACGCCGTCGAAAGGCGTCTTCTCGACGCGCCAGCCGTCGGTGCACACGACGTCGTGGACGACCCGCGTCTGCGGCATCGCACGCAGGTCGGCGAGCGTGTAGGTCTTCGGCTTCTGCACCAGCCCGCCGACCGTGAGTTCGTAGTTCGACTCGTTCTTGTGCGGCACCGAGCCGACGACGCTGTAGTACCGGAAGCCGCCCGGATTGGGCAGCAGACCGGTCAGGCCCGTGGCATCGACCTCGGAGGCGGCGGCCAGGAAGTTCTCCCAGCCGCGCTGGAGATACGGCGCGGCAGCAAGCCCCGCCGTACCCGCGCCGAGCATGCCCAGCATCGCCCGCCGGCCCACCGGGGCGCCCCCGGACCTCGGCTTCGGCTTTTCCGCCATGGTGTGCTCCTTCGGACACGTGTGAACTCTGCCGAGCCTTGCGCGACATCGTCACCGGTTTAACTGGTGACGATGCTGGCATGGGGGTGTCGGAGCTGTCAACAACAAACGTATGAATCGACGGCTGCTAGGCTGTGAGGTGACGTTGACCGTGTATCGAGGAGTCACAGACGTGGTGGGTGAAGACGACATCTCCGGGTGAGATCCGGATCTGACGGCCACCGGCCGGCGCTCAGGAGCGCTGCCGAGGTGGTCCGTCTCGTCGTACCCCTTTTCCCACGTCTGCCCAGGGCAGAAGTCTGATCTCTGCCCTCAAGCCGCTCGAGGTCGCCTCCATGTCCGACGCCGCCATCGTCTGCTCGAACCTCTCCTTCGCCTGGCCCGACGACACCCCGGTCTTCCACGACCTGTCCTTCACCGTGAACCCCGGCCGTACGGGCCTGGTCGCCCCCAACGGATCCGGCAAGAGCACCCTGCTCAAACTGATCGCCGGCGAACTCAAGCCCGCCACCGGCGCGGTGTCCGTCGGCGGCACCGTGGGCTACCTCCCGCAGAGCCTCCCCCTGACCGGCGATCTCACGGTCGCCGAGGTGCTCGGGGTCGACGAGGTGATCCGCGCCCTGGACGCCGTCGAGTCCGGCGACGTCGGCGAGGAGCACTTCACCGCCATCGGCGACGACTGGGACATCGAGGAGCGCACCCACGCCCAGCTCGGCCGCCTGGGCCTGGCCGACCTCGCCCTGGACCGCAGCCTGAGCACGCTCAGCGGCGGCCAGGTCGTCTCGCTCGGCCTCGCCGCCCAGCTCCTCAAGCGCCCCGACGTACTGCTGCTCGACGAGCCGACCAACAACCTCGACGTGGAGGCCCGGCACAAGCTCTACGACGTGCTGTCGGACTTCAAGGGCACGCTCCTCCTGGTCAGCCACGATCGCGCCCTGCTTGACCGCATGGAGCGCATCGCCGAGCTGGGCAGCGACGAACTGCGCCTGTACGGCGGCAACTTCACCGAGTACGAGGAGGCCGTGCGCGCCGAGCAGGAGGTCGCCGAGAAGAACGTCCGCAACGCCGAGCAGGAACTCAAGCGGGAGAAGCGGGAGATGCAGCAGGCCCGCGAGCGCGCCGAGCGCCGCGCGAACAACGCCGCCAAGAACCTCAAGAACGCCGGTCTACCCAAGATCTTCGCGGGCAACATGAAGCGGGGCGCGCAGGAGGCCGCGGGCAAGTCCGGCACGATGCACGCCTCCCGGGTCAGCGAGGCCAAGGCCCGCCTCGACGAGGCCGGACGCGCTCTGCGCGACGAGCAGCGCCTCACTCTGGACCTGCCCGACACCCAGGTGCCCGCCGGGCGCAACCTCTTCCTCGGCGAGGGCATGCAGGTCCGCCTCGGGGACAAGGACGTGTTCACCGCGGGCGGCGTCGACCTGACCGTCCGCGGCCCCGAACGCATCGCGCTGACCGGGCCCAACGGCGCCGGCAAGACCACCCTGATGCGTCTGATCACCGGCGAACTCGCCCTGGACAGCGGGGAGATCAAGCGCAACGGCCGCATCGCCTACCTCTCGCAGCGCCTGGACCTGCTGGACCTGGAGCGCACCGTCGCGGAGAACTTCGCCGCGTTCGCCCCCGAGCGGCCCGAGGCGGAGCGGATGAACCTGCTCGCCCGCTTCCTCTTCCGGGGCCCGCGGGCACACCTGCCCGCCCGGGTGCTCTCCGGCGGCGAACGGCTGCGCGCCACCCTGGCCTGCGTGCTGTGCGCCGAGCCGGCCCCGCATCTGCTGCTGCTCGACGAGCCGACCAACAACCTCGACCTGGTCAGCGCGGGCCAACTGGAGGGCGCGCTCAACTCCTACCAGGGCGCCTTCATGGTGGTCAGCCACGACGAGCGGTTCCTCGCCGAGATCGGCGTGAACCGCTGGCTGTGGCTGGCCGACGGCACACTCAAGGAGACGGGAGCTCCCGCGGTGTGAGCCGCCGACGTGTGACGTGGCCCGCGTCCGAGGCCCCGTGCCCGGCGGGCCGACCACCGATCACGTTGGACGGTTCCCCATGCCCCAGCCCGCCCTCCTCGCCCACGACCTCGTCCGCAACCTTGGCGGCCGACGCGTCCTCGACGGCGTCTCCCTGACCGCCTCCCCCGGCCACCGCATCGGCCTGATCGGGGAGAACGGCGTCGGAAAGTCCACCCTCCTGCGCGTACTCGCCGGTGTCGACGAACCCGACGCGGGAAGCGTCACCCGCCCGGCCGACCTCGGCTACCTCCACCAGGAGATGCCGTACGCCGCCGACTCCACCATCGACGCGGTGCTCGACGAGGCGCTGCGCGAAGCCCGCGAGGACCTCACCGAGCTCGAACGGCTCGGCGCGGAGCTCGCCCGCGTCCCGGAAGACGACCCCGGCCACCAGGAACTCCTCGACACCTACGGCAGGCGCCTCGAACAGGCCCAGGACCGAAAGTCCTGGGACGCCGACCGCCGCGCCGCCCTGGTCCTGGACGGTCTGGGCCTCGGCCCGCTCGGGCACGACCGCACGCTCGGTTCGCTCTCCGGCGGACAGCGCGGTCGGCTGGCCCTGGCCGCGCTGCTCGTACGGCGTCCGTCGGCGCTGTTGCTGGACGAGCCGACCAACCACCTCGACGACGGCGCCGCCGCCTTCCTGGAGGAGCAGATCCGCGGCCTGCCCGGAACCGTGGTGATCGCCAGCCACGACCGGGCGTTCCTCGACGCCGTCTGCACCGACCTGATCGACCTCGACCCGGCGGCGGACGGCCCGGTCCGCTACGGCGGCAATTACAGCGCCTACCTGTCGGAGAAGCGCGCCGAGCGGGAGCGCTGGGAGCGGCGGTACGCCGAGGAGCAGGAGGAACTGGAGGAGGTACGCCGGTCGGCGGGGGTGACCGCACACCGCGTTGCGCCGGACCGGGGCCGTACCGACAACGAGAAGATGGGGTATGGCCACCGGGCCGGGCGGGTGCAGAACCAGATCTCACGGCGGGTCCGCAATGCCACCCGGCGGCTGGAGGAACTGGAGCGCACCCAGGTCACCGAGCCACCGCGCCCCCTGCGGTTCGCGGCCGGGGAACTGGCCGCGCACACCGAGGAGGGGCCGCGGCCCCTGGTGTCCCTGCACGACGTGCGGGTACCCGGCCGGCTCGCACTGAACGGTCTCGAGGTGGCGGCCACGGACCGGCTGCTGATCACCGGCGGCAACGGGGCGGGCAAGTCGACGCTGCTCGCCGTGCTCGCCGGACATCTCCCGGCCGAGGGCGCGGTGCACCGGCGACGCAGGCTGACGGTGGGGCTGCTCACCCAGGACACCGTCTTCGAGCGGCCCGACCGCACGGTCCGCGACACATACGAGCTGTCGCTGGGCCCGGCGCGAGCCGAGAGGGTGCCGCTGAGCTCGCTCGGTCTCCTGCACGAGGCGGACCTGGCCAAACCGGTCGGGCAGCTGTCCGTGGGGCAGCGCCGACGCCTGGCACTGGCCCTCCTGGTGGCCCGCCCACCCCAGCTGCTGCTGCTCGACGAGCCGACGAACCACCTCTCCCCGCGCCTGTGCGACGAACTGGAGGCCGCACTGGGTGCGGGCCCCGGCGCGATCGTCGTGGCGAGCCACGACCGCTGGCTGCGGCGACGGTGGCAGGGCCGCGAACTCCGTCTGGAACCAGGAGGTGAGGGCACTCTCGCGAGGGAGCACTGCCTGAAACGGTGACGCTTCTTGCGCCCGACAGGAGTCACCTGTCAAGATGGTGATGTGAATCTCGACCATGTATTCGTATGCGCGCACCCCGCCCTCGACTTCGCGGCCACCCTCCGGGCCCGGCGCTCGACCCGGTTCGAGATGCTCGTGACGCCGGAGCGGCTGAATGCCTGGTACCTGGAGTCCGGGCTGGTGGACTCGATCACGCCCGGCGAGGAGGACGACGTGCGGGAGGCGACGACCGTGCGCGAGGCCATCTACCGGCTCGTCACCGACCGTCGGCTCGGTGAGGAGTTCGACCGGGAGGCGCTCGCCGTGGTCAACGCGGCCGCGCGCAAGACCCCCGTGACGCCGCAGCTCACCCGGACGGGCCGACACACCGAGGCGACGCCCGAGCAGGCGCTGGCGACCGTCGCCCGGCAGGCCGTCGAACTGCTCAGCGGACCGGACGTCCCCCTGATGAAGGAGTGCGGCAACCCCGAGTGCACCCGGGTCTACATCGACCGCTCCCGGGGCATGCGGCGACAGTGGTGCGGCATGGAGTCCTGCGGCAACAAGATCAAGGCCGCAGCCTACCGCGCCCGCAAGAAGACCGCGCCCGCCGTGAACGCCTGACCGGAGCGGCGTACGGTCCCCCGGCTCAGCCGATCGCGAGGTCCTTCGCGACCGCCTGACCGGGACGGCGCACGGTCCCGGGCGAACGCCGGCGTCAGTCGGCTGCGAGGTCCTTGAGGGTCTTGCGGAACTTGTTCATCAGCATCCGCCGGGCCCAGCGCGCGGGCGGCGGCAGGCGGGCGTACAGGTGGTCCAGGCCGGCCGCGGGCTTCGGGTACTGCAGGAGGCCGAGGACCAGGTGCGGCCCGCCGCGCCGGACCCCGTCGGTCACCGCGTTGCGAAGCCTCAGAACATCCTCGTCCGGGACCTTGGGAGCAGCGCTCTGAGCAGCGGTTCCTCGGCGGCGAACTGCCCGGTGAGCCGGTCCCGGACGCGGTGGGAGGTGAGCGTCCCCTCCTTCATCGCGTGCCCCCAGCTCACCGATCCGCCGACCCGGCGCTCCTCGGCGATCCGCGCGATGACGCTCTTCAGCTCGTCGAGGCCCCCGGCCAGCGCGTCGTCCTCCTCGGTCAGCCGGTCGAGACCGCGGACAGCTTCGGGATACCGCTTCCGCAGCTCACCGCGGAGACGACCTGTCCGGCCGCCGGATCGCGAGCACCCGGCAGGCGCGCGTGGACGTGACCCCGCGGCCTCGGCCGTGGCCTTCACCTCGGCGCCCACGGGCGACCTGCCGGACCTGCGCCTGCTGCGGCTGACCCTGACGGACGACTGGGGCCAGACGCTGTCCCGCAACACCTACTGGCGCTGCCGCACACCCGAGGCGCTACGCGCCCTCAACCAGGTCCAGCAGGCCAAGCTGTCGGCCTCCCTCACGCGGGTGTCGCGCGACGGAGACCGGCGTACGGACCGCAACGGTCCACAACCGCGGGTCCATGGTCGCCGCGATGGTCCGGCTCTCCCTGCTGCAGGAGGACGGCGCCCGGGTCCTGCCGACGCTCTACGACGACAACTACCTGCGGCTGCTGCCAGGCGAGACACACACGGTGACCTTGTCATGGCCCGCGTCCGCCCTGCCCTCCGGCCGGCCGAAGCTGCGGGCCGAGGGGTACAACACTCCCCCGGTCACCGTGCGCGGCTGAGCAGCACTCACAGGAATGGGGATCCCGTCACACACTGCGCTCGTAGCCGGCCCACGCGATGTGCGACTCGTGCAGCGTCACGACCACCTCGCGGATCCCGCGGGCGCCCTCGCCCAGCGTGCCCGCGTGGATCGCCTCGGCCAGGCGGTCGGCGATCACCTTGGCGAGGTACTCCGTCGAGGTGTTGACCTGGTGGAACTGCTCCTCGTCGTCGAGGTTGCGGTAGTTGAACTCGCCGATCACCTTGCCGAGTTCGGTGGTGGCCAGACCGATGTCGACGACGATGTTGTCGTCGTCCAGCTCCGGGCGCCGGAACGTCGCGTCCACGACGAACGTCGCCCCGTGCAGCCGCTGGGCGGGCCCGAAGACCTCGCCGCGGAAGCTGTGGGCGACCATCATGTGGTCACGTACGGTGATGCTGAACAAGGGGTCCTCCAGGTGTGGCGACGGTCCGGCGCGGAGCATGCCCGGCGCACGTGTGATCGAGGCTATGCCCTGAGGAATGCCGGGGTCCACACACGAGGTTTCTCCGACATGTGAACCTCATGTGCGGTCGTCTCGTGTCCTTCATATGTCGGAAGGCAGAGGTGGACCATGGAGACGTCACCGGGGAGCCGTCTGGAGAAGGTCCTTGCCGACTTCGCCGAGCAGTACGGAGCTTGGTCCAGGGCCCGGGAACAGCTGAAGGCGCTGTCGGTGACGGCGCGTTCAAGAGACGGCGTCGTGGAGGTCACGGTGGGCGCAGGCGGCCAGGTCACGAGGATCCGCTTCGTCGACAACCGATTCCGGGCCCTGACGGCCCCGCAGCTCGGCGACAGCGTCCTGGCGGCCCTGAAACGGCCCGGGTCGAGGTCGCGGCCCGGGCCGTCGCCGTGATGGCGGCCGCCGACTTCCGGCTGCCGCCGGCCCCGGGCCCGGTGCTCCGGGACACGACGGGGGCACGGCCCCAGGGGCCGCTGTGGAGCCGTAGCCGTCCCGGTACGCGGTCTTCCTCGCTGCCCGCCGCCCTGCCGGCAGAGGTGCGCGAGGCCGTCATGGCGTTGAGGGTCTACGGCGATCCTTCGTGGCTCCCCGAGCAGCAGTCACACGTGTGACTCTTCTCAGGTAGGTTTGGGCGCGACGAGAGGATCGGAGCGGCCATGTCGAAGTTTCTGCGTGAGGACGACATCGTTCGCGTCGAGAGCAACGTCTATTCGGTGTCCGGGAGCAACACCAACTGGGGGATCGTCAAGGACGGGGACAGCTGCACCTCGTCGACGCCGGCTACCCCGGCGACCGCGACGTCGTGCTCGCCTCGCTGGAGGAGGTCGGGCTGAACGCACGCTCCGTGGCCGCCGTCCTGGTCACCCACGCGCACAACGACCACATCGGCGCGGCCGAGCACCTGCGCGCCGCGTACGACGTGCCGGTCCTCATGCACCAGGACGAGGTGCCGCACGCCCGCCGCGACTTCCTCGACCAGGTGACGGTCGGACAGGTGCTCGCGCAGGCATGGCGGCCCGGTGTGCTCCCGTGGGCCGTACACGCCCTCCGGGCCGGCGGGACCACCCATGTTCCCGACTGCGAGCCGCAGGCCTTCCCCGCGCCGGGAGCCCTGGACCTGCCCGGTGCGCCGGTGCCCGTGCACACACCGGGACACACCAAGGGTCACTGCGCCTAGCACCTGCCCGAAGCGGCATCCTGATCACGGGCGACGCTCTGGTGACCGCGGATCCCACGTCACGTATCAGCGGCCCACAGCTGCTGCCCGACATGTTCCACACCGACCGTGCCCGGGCGCTGGACTCCCTGGTCTTGATCGAGAGCCTGGACGCGGACCTCGTCCTGCCCGGCCACGGCCCCGTGCACCACGGGTAGGCCAAGGAGGCCGCCCTGACGGCCCGTGAGCACGCCGCGAGGTGACGACGGACCGACCCGGATCGGCCACGGAAACGCGTTCAACAACACACTTACCGAGCAGTATGGCCGTAGAGAACCTCGTGCGAGGGATGTCGCCGGACCCCGGGTGGCCGAAGAAGGGCCACACTTCCTCCATGCGCAGGCACATCAGCGCTTATCGTGAAGGGTGGGCATGCCAGGCGAACCACCTGGCGTTGACACCTATCCGCACGGGACCCTCGCCGTGGGTACCATGCGCAACGTCATTCATATCGAGGGAGTGAACGGTTGTGACCAGCCAGTCAGCCGCCACGCTCCGAACGCGGTACGTTGCACAAGCCGCGTCGGACCTGGAGGAAAACCGCCGGCGACAGCAGGAGCTGGCGGAGAGGATCACGGTGTTGAAGCAGGAGGAAGCCCTCCTGGCAGACATCCTCAACCTCGCCGAGCGGTACGAGAACTTTGCGGACGCGTCCCGTCTGCCCGAGCAGTTGCAGGACGAGCCCGTCGCCGCGGAGGCGGAACAGGCCCCCGCCAAAGCCGCTTCGCGGCGCACGGCACCGGTCAAGACCGCCGCGTCCGGCAAGACGGCGAAGGCCGGTGCGAAGGAGAAGTCGCGCCAGCCTCTGCTCGGTGACCTTCTGGTGGACCTGCTCGCCAAGTACGACGAGCCGCGTCTGGCGAAGGAACTGCGGGACGAACTGCTCGGGAAGCACCCGGACCGCAATCCCACACCTCAGGTGGTGCGGAACACCCTCGAATCCCTGGTCGCCAAGGGACGTATCAGGCGTCACAAGCAACAGCGTTCCGTCATGTACACCCTGGTGAAGCCGGACTCCGACTGACACCTCCGCCCGTTCCTCCCCGCAGAACCCCGTCCGCCGGGCATCGTGGATCTGATGGGGAAGCCCCACACCGATCTTCACGAGCGCGCTTTCTCCTCACGACAGGACCGACGGGGCTTTCCTGTTCCCCCTACTTCCACGAACGGCGAGGGGGAAAGGTTCACTCATGTGTCGACGAGGACCAGGACAGGATCCGTTTTCGGACCGCCCGCGGATATGACTCCGCCCGTGGGCGCGCCCGCCGGCGGGGTCCTTATGCCCGCCACATGTTCTCGAAGGCGGCGTTCTCGACGTCGCGCCGCAGTCGTACGGCCTCCAGCCGCGTCACCGCGTCGCCGACGGCGGCCAGCACCGTCGCGACCGCGTCCCCGATGAGGTTCTCGCGCGCCTCCGACGAGTCCTCCCCGATCCCCGCCTCCGCCAGCAGGGCGGCGAGGACGGGCTCGTCGGACACCCTGCGTTCCTCCGCACCGCGGCGTGCCTCGGTGTCGGCCGGCACGGCCCGCGCGGACCGCAGCCGGAACCCGTGGCCCCGTGGACGGGTGAGGAGCCCGGCCCTCTCCAAGTCGCCGACGTAGGCCGCGGCGAGGTCGCCGCCCCGGCGCCACAGGCAGTCGTCGACCGTCTCGTAAGGCTCCTGCCGGATGAGCGAGATACTCGCCTGGTCCAGCAGACGGTGAGGTCCCGTGCGGTGGTCATGAGTCCCTCCTCGCCTCCAGCAGGCGCAGCCACACCTCGCTGATGGTGGGGAAGGCGGGTACGGCGTGCCAAAGGCGCTCGACCGGCACCTCCCCGGTGATGGCGACGGTGGCCGAGTACAGCAGTTCGGCGACGCCCGGTCCGACGAAGGTGGCGCCGACGACGACCTGACGATCCCGGTCGATGAGGTTCCGGGCCCGGCCCCGGTAGTCGGGGCGGTACTGGACGGCTCCCGCGAGGTGGCCGATCTCGTAGTCGGCGACCTCGACGTCCCGGCCGGTGCGCTCGGCCTCTCGGACGGTCAGACCCACGGAGGCGACCTCGGGATCGGTGAAGACGACACCCGGGACGGCCTCGACATCGGCCGTGCTGCTGTGCGGGGCCCAGCGGCCGGTGTCGAGTTCCTCGCCCCGCGCCCGGCTGGCGATCACGGCCCCGGCGACGCGGGCCTGGTACTTGCCGTGGCGGGTGAAGAGGGCGCGGCGATTGACGTCGCCCACGGCGTACAGCCAGTCCCCCCCGGGACGGCGGTGACGGTCAGGCTGTCGTCGGTGGCGAGCCAGTCCCCCGGCTTCAGTCCCACGGTGTCGAGCCCGATGTCCTCCGAGCGCGGGGCGCGGCCGGTGGCGAAGAGGATCTCATCGGCGGTGACCACACCGCCGTCCGACAAGGTGACACGGACCTCGCGGTGGCCGTCGCCGCCCACCCGCTCCGCGCCGACGACGGAGACGTTGAAACGTACGTCCGCACCGGCCTCCCGCAGGCGCTCGGTCACCAACTCGCCCGCGAACGGCTCCATCCGGGGCAACAGCACGTCCTCCTGGCCGAGCAGGGTTACCCTGCTCGCCCAGGGCCTGCCAGGCGGTGTCCATCTCGACACCCACGACACCAGTGCCGACGATCACGAGACGCTGCGGCAGCCGCTGGGCGCTGGTCGCCTCCCGGCTGGTCCAGGGCCGCAGGATCTCGATCCCGGGCAGCGGGGGCAGAGCCGCACGGCTGCCGGTGCACATGGCGACGGCGTGCCGGGCCCGCAGCCGGACGGTGTCGCCGTCGGGAGTCTCCACGGACACCTCGCGCTCCCCCGCCAGCCGCCCATGGCCGCGCAGCAGGTCGATGCCGGCCGACTTGACCCACTCGACCTGGCCGTCGTCCTTCCAGTCGGCGGACATGCGATCGCGGTGCGCCAGGACGGCCTCGGGCTCATCACCGGCGCCTCCAGTGGACTGGGCAAGGCCCTCGCCGAACACGTCCTGGCCCACGGCGGTCAGGTCGTGGCGACGGCCAGCTCGACGCAGGCCACCACCGAGCTGGCCGCGCGCTATCCGGAGACCGCTCTGGCGGTCAGGCTCGACGTCACCGAGCCCGCGGACCGCGAGGCCGCGGTGCGTGCCGCCGAGGCGATCCATCAGGCCGTCAGCGCACCGGAGTTGGCCCACTGGGTCGTCCTGGGACAGCGACGCCCAGCGGCGTATCGGGGTCAGGCTGGACCAGGTGCGGGCCGAGTTCGAGGTCGGCCGGGAGTTGGCGTTCAGTACGGACTTCCCGGGGGCCGCCGACAACGCGGTGCTCTGAGCCTCACAGGAAACGCCGCGCCGGTGGCAGGTCGGGGCACCTGCCACCGTCGGCGGTCATCTTGTGGCGTGTGGTCCGCCAGGGTCGGTCAGACGGTGATGGTCTTGTACTCGGTGTAGGTGCCGAGGCCGACCGCGCCGTACTCGCGGCCGATACCGCTCGCCTTGAAGCCGCCGAACGGGCCGTCGAAGGCGACGGAGGCGCCGTTGACGGTGATGGTGCCGGTGCGGACGCGGCGGGCGACGGCCAGGGCGTGCTCCTCGTCGGAGGACCAGACGCCGCCGGAGAGGCCGTACTCGGAGTCGTTGGCGATGCGGACGGCGTCGTCCTCGTCGTCGTAGGCGATGACCACCAGGACCGGGCCGAAGATCTCCTCCTGTGCGATCCGCATGGAGTTGTCGACGTCGGCGAAGACGGTGGGTGTGACGTAGTTGCCCTTCTCCAGGCCCTCGGGGATCTGCGGGCCGCCGGCGACCAGACGGGCGCCCTCCTCGATGCCGAGCTGGATGTAGTTGCGCACCCGTTCCTGCTGGTCGGGGCGGATCATCGGGCCGATGAAGGTGTCGGAGTCGTTCGGGTCGCCGACCTTCAGCGACTCCACGAGTTCCTTGAGTGCGGCCACGACCTCTTCGTACCGGCTGCGCGGGGCCAGGATGCGGGTCTGGGCGATGCACGACTCCCCGTTGTTGAGCAGGGAGCCGAACTTCAGGCCCGCGACGGCCTTCTCGATGTCGGCGTCGGGGAGGATGATCGCGGCGGACTTGCCGCCCAGTTCCAGGCTGACCCGCTTGAACTGCTCGCCGGCGATCGCGGCGATGCGGCGGCCGGCCCGGGTCGAGCCGGTGAAGGCGATCTTGTCGACGTCCCTGTGCGACACCAGGTACTCGCTGGTCTCCCGGTCTGCGGGCAGGACGCTGATCACGCCCTCCGGCAGGCCCACCTGCTCGAGGAGCTCGGCCAGAAAACCCATGCTCAGGGAGTTCTCCGGGGAGACCTTGAGGACTACGGAGTTGCCGGCGACCAGGGCGGGGATGATCTTCGAAGTGGCCGAGGAGAAGGGCGAGTTCCATGGGATGACCGCGGCCACGACGCCGATCGCCTCGCGGCGCACCACGCTGCGTACCGGGGAGGTGGGGTCGGAGGGCTGGAGTGTTTCCTCCCAGGCGAACTCCTCCGCCGCCTTCAGGTAGGCGTTCGCCTGCCGGGTCAGGCCGGGCTGTCCGGCGCGGGTGAACCAGCCTGCGGAGCCGTTCTCCAGCGAGATCAGGTGCGCGATCTTCTCCGCGTTCTGCTCGCGCAGGGCGTTGAAGCGGCGGAGGGTCGCGATCCGTTCTGCCGGCGGGGTCAGCCGCCACTCCCCCGCCTCGAAGGAGGCCCGTGCCGCGGCGACCGCTCGGTCGATGTCCGCCGGCTGCGCCTGCGCGACGCGGCCGACCACCGACTGGTCGTGCGGCGAGGCGATGTCGAGGAGCTGCGGGTTGCTCGGCTCGACCCAGGAACCTCCGATGAAAAGCCGGTCGTAGGTGATCATGTGCTTTCTCTCTTCCGGTGCTTTCGATGCAGCAGGCCATCAAACTGTCACGCAAATGTAGCACTTATATTCAATAGGAGCACATTCGAGGTACTCTTGCGGAGTGAGAACCGACGCAGCACGCAACCTGGAAGCCGTCCTGACCACCGGAGCACGCATGCTCGCCGCCGATCCCGGCGCGAGCATCGCGAGCATCGCCGCCGAGGCAGGTGTGGACCGGCGCACCGTGTACCGCCGCTTCGCCTGCCGTGAGGAACTTCTGGGGGCCATCCATGAAGCCCGCGTCACGGCCATCGAGCAGGCCATCGAGGACGCACGGCTGCGCGAGGCACCCGTCGCCGTCGCCCTGCACCGCTACGTCGAGAACATCATCGCCGTCAACCGCACCTGGCCCGTCGACCTCGCCCGCATGCTCGCCGACGACACCATCCGCCGGCGCCGGGACGCCTGTGTCGCCGAGGTCGAGGCCTTCCGGCGGCGAGCCTCCGACGAAGGCCTGCTGCGCCGGGACCAGCCGCAGTATTGGGCGGGGCCGCTGTTGCCCGAGCTGGTGAACCTCGCCGCGCACCGGCAGGCACACCTGAGCCCCGGGCAGGCGGCCGACGTGGTGGTCGACACGTATCTGCACGGGGTCGGCGTCCCACGTCAGCGGTCCCAGGACCCGCCGGCTGTGCGGGGCCAGGTCGCTTGACCAGCGCAGAGATGCCGAGGTCCGCAGCGCAACCCGTCCTGCCTCGGATTCGCCGAGAGAGCGGGACTCCGCACACATAGGCTCAAAGGTCCACGCACGTGGCTGGTTCGGTCGTGAAGGGGAGTGAGGCGCGGTGGAGTCGCTTGTGACGATGATCGGCCGGGACGGTGAGCGGGAGCGGCTGTCCACGTTCATGGCAGCCGCCGAGGGGCAGGCCCTCGTCCTCAGGGGTGAAGCGGGGGTGGGCAAGAGCGCCCTGCTCGACCATGTCGCGCAGCTGGCCGGGCAGGCGGGCCACGAAGTGATCCGGGCCGCCGGAGCCGAGGCCGAGTCCGGGCTCCCGTTCGCCGGTCTGCACCAGTTCCTCCATCCCCTAGTTCCTCCATCCCCTGCTTCCCTCCGTCGAGGGCTTGGACCAGGTGCACCCGCAAGGTGTTCGACACCGTTTTCGGGCGGAGCACCGGAAAGCCGCCGTCGGTCATGTCGCTCGGCATCGCCGTCCTGGACCTGCTGTCCCTGGCCTACTCGACGAAGCCGCTGCTGCTCCTCGACGACGGCCAGTGGCTGGACTCCTCCAGCGTCGCGGTGATCGGGTTCGCGGGGCGCCGGCTCGCCGGCAGCTCGGTGAAGCTCGTCGTCGCTCTGCGCTCGGGCGTGGCGTCGGAGTTCGACACCGCGGCCCTGCCCGCACTGCCGGTCAGGGCCCTTCCGGGCGAGGAAGCCCGGCGGCTTCTCGACCTGCGCCGCCCAGGCCTGGACACACGCGTGCGCCGTCTGGTGCTGGACCAGGCGCGGGGCAACCCGCTGGCACTGCTCGAACTGCCCGCCCACCTTCACGTCGGTCACCCGGGGACGTCCGGCCGCGGAACCTGTCGCCCCGCACGATGCCTCAGTGCCGCTGCCGGTGCCCCGGCGTCTGCAGCAGGTGCACGGCACGCGCATCGAGTCCCTCGGCGAGGCGATGCGCGCGGAGCTGCTGTGCGGTGCGCTGGACGGCGTGGGAGCGGGCACGGCAGCCGATCGCACCCGGGGCACGCGCTATCGCATGGTGGACGCCGACGAGGCGTCGGCCTGCGGCCTTGCTGGACATCGATCCGCTCAGCGGCGACTTCGTCTTCCGCCATCCCCTGGCGCGCTCGACGGTCGTACAGAAGGCGATGCCCAACGAGCGGCGCGCGGCCCACGCGGCCCTCGCCCAGGTGCACCGCGACGACGTGGAGCGGCGGGCCATGCACCTGGCGGCCTCCACGGTCGACCCGGACGAAAGGGTCGCGGCCGCGCTGAAGGCGGCCGCGGACTCCGCCACCCGGCGGGGTGGCTCGCAGGCCGCCGTGGCCTGGCTGACCCGGGCCGCGGAGCTGAGCGAGAGCCCCGAGGAACGGTCCCGCAGGCTGGGCGACGCCGCGTTCATCGCCGGTCACGCCAGCTGCTGGACAGGGCCCAGCAGCTGGCCCGCTCCGACATCACGTCCGGCATGAGCGAGTCCCCGGCCGCCGTGATCGCATCGGTCTACGTCGCGCTGTACGAGGACGGGGACGTACGGTCCTCGCATCGCCAGATCCTGGCGGCGCTCGAGAGCATCCGCGACCGCGGTGTGCGAGTACCGAGCGAGGTGTTCGCACGGCTGGTCAACCAGCTCCTGGTCATCAGCCAGTACGCGAGCGACGAGACGTACTGGGAAACGGGCTCATGAGCTTCTCGACTCGCTCGGCGACCTGGTGCCTCCGAACTCCCGCATCTACCAGGACGCCTGGGGTGACGTGGTGCGCCGCGGCGCGGGCGTGCAGGAGCGGGTGGAGCGCGCCTTCGCCGGCCTCGGCGATGGCATCCACGTCCGACACACCCAGGGGAAGAAGGCGGCGCGGCTGTCACTGACCCTGGCTGCTGAGACGTTCGAACGGCTCGGCGCCCCCACCTGGACCGGACGGGCCCGGGCCGAACTCCGTGCCACCGGTGCGGCCACGCGCGCCTCCTCGGCACACCTCGCGGCACTGACCTGGCAGGAACGCCGCATCGCCGATCTCGCCGCGAGCGGACTGACCAACAAGGAGATCGGCGAACGCATGCATTTGTCGCCACGCACCGTCAGCTCACACCTCTATCAGGTGTTCCCCAAACTCGGCGTCACCTCGCGCGCCGCGCTGCGCGACGCCCTGGCCAGGCTGGAGGACGGACAGGGCGTATGAGTGCAGGACATCGAGGTGTGTTCTCTCAGTCGAACGACTCGCCCGCGGCTCACCGTCATATGACTGATGTGTCCGGGTTCGCTGCGGACGAGAGTATGTGCCACCGACCCCACCCCGCACCCCGCGTCACCGGTTTGACAGGTGACACTTACTGTGCGAGGGTCGTCGCGCCGCGAGCGGGAGGTCTCCCGGGCTCGGGCCGGTCACCGGAAACACACCACGGAGGGGTTTCACATGATCAACAGGCGTACCTTCAGCAAGGCCGTCGGTCTGGGCACCGGCGCGGCCGCGGTCTCGCCGTCCGGCCTGCAGGCCAACGCATCCGCCGCGACCGCATCGTCCACGCAGGGCGGCACTTCCGTTCCCACCGTGCCCACCATCACCCCGGGCACCCACACCGAGTTCCGTACGATCAGGCACGTCAAGGCGGGCCTGCTGAACATCGGTTACGCCGAGGCCGGCCCCGCCCACGGCCCCGTCGTCCTCCTCCCGCACGGCTGGCCCTACGACATCCACAGCTACGTCGACGTCGCCCCGCTCCTCGCCGACCAGGGCTACCGCGTCATCGTTCCCTACCTGCGCGGTCACGGCAGCACCCGCTTCCTGTCCCGCCACACCCGCCGCACCGCCGAGCAGTCGGCCATCGCGCTGGACATCATCGCCCTGATGGACGCCCTCAAGATCCACAAGGCCGTCCTCGCCGGCTTCGACTGGGGCTCGCGCACCGCCGACATCATCTCCGCGCTGTGGCCCGAACGCGTCAAGGCCCTTGTCTCCACCAGCGGTTACCTCATCACCAACGTCAAGACGCAGCTCGAGCCGGCCCTCCCGGCCGTCGAGCACAACTGGTGGTACCAGTGGTACTTCGCCACCGAGCGCGGCAAGAAGGCCATGGAGAACGAGAAGGAGCGCATCGCGCTGTGCCGCTACGTGTGGACCCTCGTCTCCCCCAACTGGAACTTCGACGACGCCACCTACGCGCGCACCGCCGAGGCCTTCACGAACCCCGACTACGCCGCCATCGTGCTCTACAACTACCGCTGGCGCATCGGTCTCATCGAGGGTGAGCAGCGCTACGACCGCTACGAGAAGCTGCTCGCGGCCCAGCCCTCCATCGGCGTTCCCACGGTCACCCTGGACGCGGCTCTCGACCCGTTCACCCTGGCCGGCGACGGCTCCACCTACCGCAACCACTTCACCGGTCCGTACGCGCACCGCACCATCGCGGACATCGGCCACAACCTGCCGCAGGAGGCGCCCACCGTCTTCGCCCAGGCCGTGGTCGACGCCGACCATCTGTGAGCTTCGAGATCCGCAGGAGTCCCTGATGAGCGGAGTCCAGTGGAACCGTCTGACCGCCGCCGAGCTGCGTGCCCTCGCGGCGCGGGACGCGGTGGTGCTGCTGCCCATCGGGGCCACCGAGCAGCACGGCCCTCATCTGCCCACCGGCGTCGACGACTTCCTGGCGACGGAGGTGTGCCGCCGGGCGGCGGTGCTGGCCGCCGAGCACATCGGTGTGGTGGTGACGCCTTCCGTGCCGACGGGTCTGTCGGAGCATCACATGGCCTTCGGCGGCACCCTGACACTCAGCCTGCCCACCTTGCACGCGCTGCTGCGGGACATCTGCCGTTCCGTGATCCGGGTGGATTTCTCGCGCATCCTGATCGTCAACGGGCACGGCGGGAACATGACCGCTCTGAACGCCCTCACCACCGAGCTGACCGCGGAACTGTCGACGCCGATCGCGTTCGCCAGCTACTTCGGCGCCGGACGGGAGGTCGTACGGGACACTCTGGAGACCCAGGACGGCCTCATGCACGCGTGAGGGGGAGACGTCCATGATGATGGCCGCCTACCCCGAGCTGATCCGGACCGAGCATCTGGACGAGGCGCACGGGCCGCGGATCACACTGCCCGCCGAGTCCACCGAACCGGTGTACACGGCCGTGTCCTTCGACCGGATCACCGAGTCCGGGGTCACGGGCGACGCCCGGGCGGCGAGCCCGGAGAAGGGCGAGCGGATGCTCTCCGGCTGTGCGTCGGCGCTGGCGGACATCATCGTGCGGGATCCGTGGGCTAAGTAGGGCGACGGGCCTGGCGAACCCGTGACAACGGCGCGCGGCCGGGAAGGACATCGCCCTCCCGGCCGCGCCGGTGTTCACGTGCTCAGGTGTTCAGGACTCGCTGCGCTTGGGCAGGCGCCAGTTCGGGCGCGGGAAGTGGCAGGTGTAGCCGTCCGGGTAGCGCAGGAGGTAGTCCTGGTGCTCCGGCTCCGCCTCCCAGAACGGGCCTGCCGGGACCACCTCGGTCACCACCGGTCCCGGCCACAGCCCGGACGCGTCGACGTCGGCGATGGTGTCCTCGGCGACACGGCGCTGCTCGTCGTCGAAGTAGAAGATGGCGGAGCGGTAGCTGAGGCCGATGTCGTTGCCCTGCCGGTTCCTCGTGCTCGGGTCGTGGATCTGGAAGAAGTACTCCAGGATCGTGCGGTAGTCGGTGGCCGTGGGGTCGAAGGTGATCTCGATCGACTCCGCGTGTTTTCCGTGGTCGCGATAGGTGGCGTTGGGCTTGTCGTCGTCGCCGCTGTAGCCGACCCGGGTGCCCACCACACCGGGCAGCGCCCGGATCAGCTCCTGCATGCCCCAGAAGCAGCCTCCCGCCAGCAGCGCCGTCTCCTCGGCGTCACTCATGGCACCCCACCTTTCCGTTCGCGTCTGTTCGCGCAGGGCTCCAGGCTCGCACGTCGTCGGCCTGGAACCCCCACACACTCGTCACCACCTTGACAGGTGATGAATCGCCTGAAAAATTCGTCACCAGTCCAAGCGGTGACGAACGCCGGTAAGACCGGAACACCGTATGTACCGAGAAAAATTCCTGAGAGGGGTTTGTCGTGGTGAGCATCAACGGTGGCCGCAAGCGGCTGGTGACGGGTGTCTTCTCGACGGTCGCGGCGGGCGCCGCGTTCGGAGCGTTCGCCCTCAGCGGCACCGCCGACGGCGCGACCAGGACCGCCGAGGCCGCCGACACCGGCAAGCACCCCAAGCCGACCATCGTCCTGGAGCACGGCGCCTTCGCCGACGGCTCCAGCTGGAACGGTGTCCTCGCCGACCTGCGCGTCGACGGCTACCCGGTCGTCGCCGCCGCCAACCCGCTGCGCGGCCCGGCCTCCGACGCCGCCGCCCTGCGCACGGTCCTGGACCACGTCAAGGGCCCGAAGATCCTCGTCGGCCACTCCTACGGCGGCAACGTCATCAGCGAGGCCGCCACGAACGACCCCGAGGTCAAGGCCCTCGTCTACGTCGCCGCCTTCCTGCCCGCCCCCGGTGAGACCGCCCTGGAGCTCACCACCAAGTACCCGGGCTCCACCCTCCCCGACGCCCTCGACCCGGTCACCTACCAGCAGGCCGACGGCTCCACCGCCACCGACCTGTACATCCGGCAGGACAAGTTCCGCCACCAGTTCGCCGCCGACGTCCCCGCGCGGCAGGCCGCCCTGATGGCCGCCGAACAGCGTCCCATCGCCCAGGCCGCCCTGGAGGAGAAGGCCACCAGCGCGGCCTGGAAGACCAAGCCCAGCTGGGACATCGTCACCACCCAGGACCCCAACATCCCCGCCGCTGTCCAGCGCTTCATGGCCAAGCGCGCCCACGCGCACATCACCGAGGTCGCCGCCTCCCACTCGGTCGCCGTCTCCCACCCGCACCTGGTGGCCGACGTGATCGAGAAGGCCGCCCGCGCCACCGTCCGCTGACACCCTCGAAGGACGGCGGGGCTCCTCAAGGCAATGCCGTGACTCTGTTGGTGATCTTCTGGGGTCATGCGGCGGTGGTGCAGAGAGAGTGGAAGCGTGTTGATCGGTGGCGGGTGGGGGTCGGCTCGGCGATCCAGTCGGCGACGCGGGTGAGGTTGCAGGCCAGTGCGGTCAGTACGTGCTGGACGTGGGTTCTTGCCAGGCCGCGGTAGCGGGATCGGCGCAGGCCGCAGGTGCGAATGTTCTGGGAGAGGGTGGCCTCGATGCCGGCACGGATCGCGTAGCGCTGCTGCCAGTCCTTGGTCTGCTGGTCCAGCCGGTTGCGGGTCTGGATCTCGTGGAGTTTACGGGTGGGCAGGAGCGCGAGTGCACGCGGACGGGTGGCGGAGGTGGTGCACTGAGGGCGGTCGGGGCAGGCAAGGCAGGTGGCCTTGTCGAAACGGACCTGGATGTAGTCGTGGCCGTTGATGCGCAGTGGTCCCCAGTGCCGGCTGATGTGCCCGCGGGGGCAGGTGACCTGCTTGTTGTCCCAGTCCGCGGCGAAGGCGGACTTGTCGAAGCCGCTGCCGCTCTTGGCCTGGTGGCTGTGGTCGGGCACCACCGGGCCCAGCAGGGTGATGCCATGGACCCGGCGGGCCCGTTCGATCCGGGCCGGGGTGATGTAGGCGGCATCGACAACATGTTCGGCCGGGGCCAGGCGGGCGTCGGCGAGGTCGTCGTGGATCTGTTCGGTGAGTTCGCCGTCCTGGACCGGGGCGATCGTGGTGGCCACGTGGATGACCACTTCGGGCCGGTCGGTGTCACAGGTCTCGGTCAGATGGACCCGGTAGCCGCTCCAGGCGGTGTCCCGCTTGACGCAGTAGTGGGCGTCGGTGTCGTAAGGGGAGTCGAACCGCAGGTGTGCCGGGGGCAGTGCGTGGCCGTCGCGCCAGCGCAGACGCCCGTGGGTGTCCCAGTAGTAATGATGGACCCAGACCTGCCGCAGGATCTCCACCTGCGGTAACACCCGCAGTCGGGGTGGGGCGTCGGGTGCCCACACGGCGGTCAGGATCTTCTGGCCGTCCCGGCCGAAGGTCTCCGCCAGGGCGGTGACCCCGGCTTTCCCACCGGGGACCTTCCCGATCTCGATCTTGCGCCCGTAGCGCTTGTCCCATTCCGGCTCGATCAAGGGCAGCAGCCAGTCCCCGTCGGCCTCGGCCAGCTCTTCCAGCGCGGCCCGCAGCGTCTCGCCGGCCAGTTCCAGCCGGCTGAGCGTGCGGACTGCCGCCATCACGTGAGTGGCGTCGGTGCGCTGACGACCTCCGGATTTCAGCAACCCGGCCTCCACCAGCCGCTCCAGCATCACCGTCAGCAGCCGGTCGGCGGCATCACCCTCGGCCAGCCGGGCCCGGAACTCGCACAGCACTGAGTAGTCGAACCCGGCATCGTCCAGCTCCATCCCGAGGGCATATTTCCAGTCAATGCGGGTGCGGACCGCGTCGGCAGCCTGCCGGTCGGAGAGGTTCTCGGCGAACTGCAGCACCGACGCCAGCGCCAACTGCCCCGGTGACAGACCCGGACGGCCGTCGGCCGGATACAGAGAAGCGAACTCCTCGTCCTCGAACAGCACGTCCAACCGATCCCGGATCAGCATCGCCGGTGTGCCCTTCGGACACGCGGCCCGCGCCGTCCGCACTGTCTTCGCCGGGATCCGCTGATAGCTCTTCGGTCGCAACGACATCGCAGCCCACCCCCTGGAACAGCCTCCCTGCCACTGTGCCAGCCCACCGACAACTACCGCATGACCCCGACAACATCACCAACAGAGTCATGCCGTTGTTTTAGGCCTTGGCGTGGGTTCCTGGGTAGTGGTCCCAGGGGGTGGGCGTCGGCCTTGTTCCCGGGCGCCGGCCGGGCCGGTGCGACGACCAGGCGGCTGTCGGCATCGATGATGACCTGCACGTTCGCCGAGAACCGGTGCTGCTGTGGGTGATCACCCAGACCTTCGGCGACCCGGCGCGCACCGGTGCCGCGGTGCTGCCTCAGCTGACGGAGATGATCGCCACGGTGGGGGACGACCCGACCCTCGTGATCCGCGTCGGCACGGCCTCGGTGTTCGTGGACCGGCTCGGGGACTTCCGGTGGGCCACGCGCCGACTGGTGGACCAGGGCCGCACGGGCGCCGCGCCCGTCCGCCGCCACCTGGGCGCGCTGATGCACCTGGGCCTGGACTACTTCCACCTGGGCCGGTGGGACGACGCCGCGCAGCTGGCGGCCGAGGGGCTCACCCTGTGCGAGGACCACGACTACCGGTTCTACGCGTGGTACTTCCAGTACATCCAGGCGGCCGTGGCCGCGGCCCAGGGCGACGCGGAGACCAGCGCCGCGCTGACCGAGCAGATCGTCCGGTGGGCGATGCCCGGCGGGACCTACGGCGCCCGATCCTTCGCCTGCCATGCCAGGGCGCTGGCCGCTCTCGGCAGTGGCGACTTCGAGACGGCGTACCAGCACGCCTGCACGCTCAGCCCGCCCAGGACCGTCGCCCCCTATGTCCCGATCGCCATGTGGGGAACGATGATCTGGTCGAGACGGCCGTCCGCACCGGCCGGGTGAAGGAGGCCGCGGCCCACGCGGCAGCGATGCGCGAGTCCTCGATGGCCGGGCCGTCGCCCCGGCTGGAGATGCTGGTCGTGGCCTGCGAGGCGCTGACCACACCCGGGGAGGCGGGGGCCGCCCTCTTCGAGCGGGCCCCGTCCCTGCCCGATCCGGAGCGCTGGCCCTTCGACATCGCGCGGGTGCGCCTCTTCTACGGCGAACGACTGCGGCGGCTGCGTGCCATGGCGGAGGCGCGGGAGCAGCTGACCCAGGCGTTGGAGGCCTTCCAGCGCCTGGGGGCCAAGCCCTGGGTGACGCGTGCCGCGGTGGAGCTGCGGGCGGGCGGCCGGTCCGCGCCCGCCGCCGCCAGGCCGAGGGCCGTGGCGCTGACCGCTCAGGAGCTGCAGATCGCCACGCTCGCGGCGACCGGGCTGGCCAACAAGCAGATCGCCGAGCGGATGCTCCTGTCGCATCGGACCATCGGCACGCACCTGTACCAGATCTATCCCAAGCCGGGCATCACGTCGCGGGCCGCGCTGCGCGACGCGCTCTCCGGCCTGGACCTGCCCGCCGAAGAGGACTGAGGACCCGGCGTTCCCTCAGTCGTTTGACGTATGCCGGGCTCCGGGCCTTCGCGCACAGTGGACGCGGGGATGTCCGAGCGGCCGTCCTCCCCCCGGTGGCCACACCTGAGGCCACCCTGCACCACCAGAGGGGAACCGGATGCTCGATGCCTCAGATGGCCATCCGGACATCCACTGGCCGTCGGGCTTCTCGCCCGACGAGGCCCACAGCTTCTGTCAGGCCCAGGCCGTCGTACACGCTCCGCCCGCCACCGCGTTCACGCTGCTCACCGAGGTGACGCGGTGGCCGGAATGGGTTCCGTGCGTCACCGAGGTCCGGGCCGGGCCGCTCGCCCGGACCTTCGAAGTGTGGTTCCACGGGCACCGGTTCGAGATCTTCGTGGGAGAACACGTCCCGCATCACCGGCTCGGCTGGTCGGGCATCGGGACCGGTGTGCAGCTGTACCAGGCCTGGCTGTTCACCGCGGTCGCGGCGTTGTCCCCTCTGTGGACGCGGCGCTTGGACGCTCTGTGGCTGGCCCAGCTCAAGAGGCTCTCGGAGAGCGCCTCGGCGGACGGCGGCGCGTGGGCACCATGCGAGCCCCGCTGGCGTCCGGAAACGCCGCCGACCGGCACCCGGCGAGGGCGTCGGCCGGTCGAGGGCGCGTTGTCGGGCGGGTCAGGCGGCCGGAACGGCGTCCTGCGCGGTTACGGGCTCGGAGGTGTCGGTCGTCTTGCCGGTCTTCCGCGCGGACTTGAGGAAGAGTGCGAGGAGGGTGCCGACGGCGAGGGTCGGGGCGATCCAGAGGTAGCCCATGGCCGTGGCATGGGCGAAGGCGTCCAGCGCGGTGTCGCGCAGGGCGCCGGGCAGCCGGCCGATGGTGTCGGGGCGGGTGGCGTCGAAGCCGCCGGCGGTCGGCAGGCCGCGCGTGCGGTCGGCGAAGCCGGTGTTGAGGAGAGTGCCGAAGACGGCGACACCGAAGGCCGCGCCGATGGAGCGGGCGAAGGTGACCACGGCGCTGGCGGCGCCGAGATCGGCGGCGGGCACGCTGTTCTGGACAGTGGTCAGCACAACCATGGGCACCATGCCGATGCCGACACCGGTGATCAGGAAGTAGACGCTCAGCACGAGCGTATTGGTGGCGGCGCCGATGGTGCCCAGCAGGAGCAGCCCGGCGAGGTTGGCGAGCAGACCCACCAGGAGGATCTCCCGCAGCCGGTCGACGTGTGAGGCCCAGCGCCCGGCCAGGGACTGGCTGACGACCAGACCGGCGACCAGGGGCAGCATGTGGATGCCGGAGAGCGTGGCCGAGACCCCGTGGACGATCTGCAGGTAGGTCGGCAGGTAGACCAGTACGGCGAACATCGCGGCGTTAGCGAAGAATCCGATCAGCGAGGAGAAGACCACGGTCCGGGAGGCGAGCATGGCCGGCGGCAGGACCGGGGCGGCGGCGCGGCGCTCGACCGGCACCAGCAGCACGGCCAGCGCGACGGTGGCGACGATCAGGCCGACGATGGCCAGCGAGCCCCAGCCCCAGCGCTCGCCGAAGGACGTGATCAGGACCAGGCCGGTCGCGATGGCGGCCAGGATGGTGGCGCCGGAATAGTCGATACGTGCCTTGGCCCCCCGGGTGGCCGCGGGCAGCGCCCGGGCGGCGATGGTCAGGGCGATGATGCCGACAGGCAGGTTGATCAGGAACGCCCACCGCCAGGACAGCTGGTCGGTGAAGACGCCGCCCAGCAGGGGGCCGACGATGCTGGCGACGCCGTAGACCGAACCGAACATGCCCTGGTAGCGGCCGCGTTCGCCCGGGGCGACGATGTCACCGACGAGGGCGAAGGTCAGCACGATCATGCCGCCGCCGCCCACGCCCTGCAGTACGCGGGCGCCGATCAGCTCGGGCAGGTTCTGCGCCAGGCCGCAGGCCACCGAGGCGATCAGGAAGATCGAGGTCGCGGCCAGATACAGCCGCTTGCGGCCGAACATGTCGCCGAGCTTGCCCCACAGCGGGGTGACCGCCGTCGACGCGAGGAGGTACGCGGCGCTGACCCACGCGATGTTGTCGAACCCGTTCAGGTCCTCGGCTATCCGGGGCAACGCGGTCGAGACGATCGTCTGGTCGAGGGCCGCGAGGAGGACAGCGAGGATCAGCGCGCTCATCGCGGCGGCGACACCACCCGCCTTGGGTGAGGGGGAGGTGGATGCCTTCGACATCGGTACTTGCCCTTCTGGAAGTGGTGCACAGTGATATGACACTAAAGAATTAATCTGTCACTTCACTGTAGCACTTACTAGGCATGCTTCTACTCCCGAGAGGCGCTAGATGTCTCAGGCTTCACATTCCGCCACTAGACTCGGCGCGGTGAGAGCCGACGCAGCACGCAACCTGGAAGCCGTCCTGACCACCGGAGCACGCATGCTCGCCGCCGACCCCGGCGCCAGCATCGCCAGCATCGCCGCCGAGGCAGGAGTGGACCGGCGCACCGTCTACCGCCGCTTCGCCTCCCGCGAAGACCTCCTCGCGGCCATCTACGAGTCCCGGCTGACGGCCATCGAGCAGGCCATCGAGGACGCACGGCTACGCGAGGCACCCGTCGCCGTCGCCCTGCACCGCTACGTCGAGAACATCATCGCCGTCAACCGCACCTGGCCCGTCGACCTCGCCCGCATGCTCGCCGACGACAGCGTCTCCGCGCGCCGCGACATGTCCGTCCGCGAGGTCGACGCCTTCCTTCAACGCGCCACCGACGAAGGGCTCCTGCGCCCCGGTCTCCCGGAGGGCTGGGCGAGCGCGCTGCTCCCCCAGCTCATGCACCTCGTCTCCCGGCAGCTGCCCGAGTTGAGCCCCGGGCAGGCGGCGGATGTCGTCGTCGACACCCTGCTGAACGGCCTCGGAGCGTCCTGACACACCGACGGCCCTCGGGAACACATGTGTCCACGTGTTCCCGAGGGCCGTTCGTGGCGCTAAGCGCCGTCAACCGTGGCGGGCTCCCTCGATGAAGCGGCCGGCCAGGTCGACGCGCTGGGCGAGGGTGGCGGGTGTCTGCCCGAAGTCCACGAACAGCTCGTGCACTCCTGCCTCGGCGGCGGCCCGCGCGTAGTCGACGTTGCGCTTGCCGAAAATATCATCCGCCCTGGTGGGAGGTGGTGTGCGCGGTGTACGGGAGGTCGACCGGCGGAGTCGCCCGAGCGGGTGCTCTCGCGAGGCTGGCGCTCGCGGCGGCAAGATGATCGACTGTGCTGCTGCGACTGGCTTACTGGGGCGTGACGCATGCGTTCGCCATGCTGCGCCTGCTACCGATGGGCGATCGGGACAAGGCTGTCGAGATACTCGCCTTGCGCCATCAGATCGTGGTGCTGGAGCGCCAACTCGGCAAGGATCGGGTGCGGTTCACGCCGAGCGACCGGGCATTTCTGGCGGCGCTGCTGCACCGGCTTCCCGTGGACGTGCTCCGCGGGGTGCGGCTGCTGGTGCGTCCGGATACGGTGCTGCGCTGGCATCGCGACCTTCTCGCCCGCCGCCATGCTGCCGCCTCGCGGCCCAGGCGCTCGGGACGGCCTTGGACCGTGCACTCGGTGCGGGCCCTGGTGCTGCGCCTGGCGCGGGAGAATCCTGGCTGGGGGTATCGGCGCCTGCACGGTGAACTGCTCGTCCTGGGCGTTAAGGTGGCCGCTTCCACCGTCTGGGAGATCTTGCAGGAGGCCGGCGTCGATCCGGCACCCGAGCGGTCCTCCAGCACGTGGGCGGACTTTCTGCGCTCCCAGGCCGATGCCCTGCTGGCCTGTGACTTCTTCGAAACGGTCACCCTGCCCGGGGCTCGGATGTACGTGCTGGCCGTCATCGAGCATGCCAGCCGACGGATCCGGGTGCTGGGTGCCACCGCGCACCCGACCTCAGCGTGGGTGGCACAGGCCGCGAAGAACCTCGCCATGGACCTTGAGGACGTAGGATGCCGAGCGCGTTACATGATCAGCGACCGGGACGGGAAGTTCCCCGCCCTGTTCGATGCCGTCCTGGCGGATGCGGGGATCGAGGTCGTGCTCAGCGGCGTTCGGATGCCGAGAATGAACTCGATCATGGAACGGTGGGTGCAGACCTGCCGACGGGAACTCCTGGACCGCACCCTGATCTGGAACCACCGGCACCTGCTCCACGCCCTACGAGAGTTCGAGCAGTTCTACAACGCACACCGACCACACCAGGGCATCGCCAACGCCCGCCCACTGCACCCATTACCTGCGCCGATCGACGACCCGGACACATTAACCCGCCTCGACATACGACGACGTGATCGCCTCGGCGGCCTCCTCCACGAATACCAGCATGCCGCATGACCTGCACGGATGAAGTTATCGGCAAGCACACGGTCGAGTGCGGCGAAAGACGTCGAGATCTTGATGCTCCGGCACCAGCTCGGTGTCGCCCAACGCATCCAGCCACGACCTCAACTTTCCTGGAGCGATCGGGCTGTCATGGCAGCGCTGCTCCGGATGGTGAACAAGCAGCAGCGTGCACGGCTGGCGTTGCTGGTCACTCCACGGTCGGTCCTGCGCTGGCACCCACGCCTCGTGGCCCGGAAGTGGACCTATCCACACCGCCGTCCGGGCCGACCACCGACGCCGGAAGCACTGCGGCAGCTGGTCCTGCGCCTCGCGCGGGAGAACCCGAGGTGGGGATATCAACGGATCCACGGCGAACTGCTCGGCCTGGGACGCAAACTCGGCGCCTCGACCGTCTGGGAGATCTTGCAGAAGGCTGGGATCGACCCCGCACCCCAGCGCACCAACCAGTCCTGGCCCGCCTTCCTCAAAGCCCAGGCCTCCGCCATCATGGCCACCGACCTCTTCCACATCGACACGGTCTTCCTGCGCCGCTGGTTCGTGCTGTTCTTCATCGACCACGGCACCCGACACGTGCACATCGCCGGCATCACCCGGCACCCGACCGGCCCCTGGATCACCCAGCAAGCACGGAACTACCTCGTGGACCTCGGTGACCGCGCAGAGTCGATCAGCCTCCTCATCCGGGACCGTGGCACCTACTTCACCGACAGCTTCGACGCCGTCTTCCGGGCGATCGGCGTGCACGTCATTCCGACACCGCCCCGGGTGCCCCGAATGAACGCCATCGCGGAACGCTGGATCGCATCATGCCGACGCGAGGCAACCGACCGCGTCCTGATCACCGGAGAGCGCCACCTGTGCCTTGTCGTCAGCGAGCACGCGGAGCACTACAACAGACACCGACCGCATCGATTCCTCGGACAACAGGCACCAGACCGACTCACCGACCCCGAGCCGCCCATCGCCAAGGACCACACTCGCATCAGTCGACACGATCGACTCGGCGGCCTCATCCACGAACACTCGCAGGTCGCATAGGGTGACACAGATTCCGGCGCCCACAGGCGCATTGCGAACGCGGAATGGTCTGACGCGTCAAACGCAACGCAACGCGTCAGGCCGGGGAGTCCTCCTCAATGGGCGGCATGAAGGCGCGCAGCCATCACTCCGTCTGGGCGACATGGGCCTCGGCCGCTCCGGCGGCGGCGCGCGGATCGCGGTCGGCGATCGCGGTGGCCAGCACGGCCGCTTTCTATTTGACGGACAGCGAGGACTCGCTACCCGCTACTCGCTGATTGGAGAGGTCCGAGGCACCGGGCTCATACTCGGGTTCGAACTCATCGCACCGAAGACCAAGGTACCGGCGGTCGCAGCGACGAACGCCGTTCTCGCGCAGTGCCGTGAGCGCGGGTTACTCATCGGGAAGGGCGGGTTGTTGGGCAACGTCCTTCGCGTGACACCGCCGATGACGGTCACACTCGATGAGGCCAGGCAAGCGCTGGGCATGCTCGACGACGTCCTAGCTCGTATCACACCGCAAGCAGAGCCGCAGGCTGACTCTTGACGGAGCGGCTGCGCGTCGCTTCGTGCCAGGACCTGCCAATGACCCCGGGTGCAAAGTAGCCGTAAGCCCCGCTTTGCCGCCCCGTTCCCATACGGTCGGCCACAAGGTCATGCCGACCGAGCCAACTGCCAGGGGCGGCTCGGCCTGCCCCGGCCGTTCCCCACCCCGGGGCCAGCGGCGGACAGCACGACACAAACCCGTGCGGCATGCTCCGCATCGACGCACTCGGTATCGATCCGCAGGAGGTGTCATCATCCTCCAGACACTGCCCGCTGTGGGCATCGCGCTGTACACCCGCTGACTGGCATCGTTGGGGACTGATCGTCGGCTGGGTCCCCGACCTCTCGTGGGGCCTCTATCTGCCCTACCTCATCCCCAATCCGTCAAGTGGCAGACAGCACTTCGGTGTGTCCGCCTCGCCTTGGACTAGTACTGCAACGGTGCTTGCCGTGACTGCTGACCAGGTCGGTCGTTACTCTAGTTATGGGTGGGGACCTTGCTGATGTCAGGTTGTGGGCGAGTGAACTGAACGCTGTGCACGAGCGGTTCGTGCACCGTTTCAACAGGTTGGAGCCGCGAGAGTCGGCACTGGCCTATATGCGGGGACTGATCGCTCCGCTGCCGCGCAAGAACGGCTGGACCTTGGCGGAGGAAGCCGGTCACGCAGGTCCTGACCGCATCCAGAGGATGCTGAACCGGATTGACTGGGACGCCGAGGAGGTCCTCGATGACGTGCGCCGGTACGTGGTCGACAACCTGGGTGACCAGGACGCCGTCCTGATCGTGGACGACACCGGCTTCTTGAAGAAGGGGGTGCGGTCGGCGGGGGTGCAACGGCAGTACTCCGGCGCCGCCGGGCGGACGGAGAACTGCCAGATCGGCGTCTTCCTCGCCTACGCGGCAGCTGGCGGCCGGACACTGATCGACCGCCGTTTGTACCTGCCCACCTCCTGGACGGACGACCGTGCCCGGTGCCGCCGGGCCGGCATCGGCGACGAGGTGGCCTTCGAGACGAAGGTGGCGATGGCCAAGGCGATGGTCCGCCGCGCGATCGCGGAGAAGATCCCGTTCCGGTGGGTGACCGCGGACGCCGCCTACGGCTTCTCCAAAGGCTGGCGGTCGGAACTGGAGCGGGCCGATGTCTCCCACGTCATGGCCACCACCCGCCACGACACCGTCGTGACCCGCTGGGCCATCGACCACCCCGTCCACGACCTGTTTCCCGGCCTGGCGAGGCAGAAGTGGAAACGCCGTTCCTGTGGCGACGGCGCCCACGGACGGCGCATCTACGACTGGGCACGGGTCGAGGTCAGGCCCTGGCACCGGCCCGACCGCCGGCACTGGGTTCTCGCCCGCCGCAGTGTCAGCCGACCGGACGAGATCTCCTACTACATTGCCTACTGCCCAGCCGAGACCACCCTGGACGAGCTGATCCGCATCGCCGACAGCCGGTGGGCGATCGAGGAGTGCTTCCAGAGTGCGAAGCAGGAATGCGGCCTGGACGACTACCAGGTCCGCCGCTACCCGGGCTGGCACCGCCACATGACGTTGGCCATGGCCGCCCACGCGTGCCTGACCGTTCTGCGGGCCCGCGAGCTGGACGCGGAGAAAGCAGAAACGGATCCTCCCAGCTCATCAACCTCGGCCTCGCCGAGATCCGACGCCTGATCACCCGCCTTACCGATCGCCGTCCCACACCTGCCGCCCACATCCTGCACTGGTCCACCTGGCGCCGCAGACGCCAGCACCAGGCCCGCACCAGTCACTACAAACGACGCGGACACAGCCCCTGAACTGGCCAGCAGTCAGCTCAAACACCGTTGCAGTACTAGGGTCCGTCTTCAAACGGATCTTGCCCAGAGCAGGAATGACGCGAGCAGGCCTTCCGGGCCGTCAAGCTCCATACGGCGCGGTGCGGGGAAGCGGTCAAATGGCAACAGGGTGCACCCACAAGTGCCGATCGGCGAGCGCCGCGAAGTCGGCGTTCATGAGGCTCTTGGCCGCGTCGACGCGATAGAGCAACGACGACCCACGACGACTGGCTTCGCCCCACAGGCGGTCCATGGGCGCTGATCTCGTCGTCGACCCGGATGAACGGGGCCATTGGCCCACTCGATGAGGTGGTGGGTCTTCCAGTGCACGCCACGCGGGCCCTCATCGGCACGGTCGGTCGACCGGTGGGCCACTCCACCATGGGCAGCCTCGGCAGTCCGATGCGCGGGGAGACGAGCCTCCTCCATCCAGGTCGTAGGCCAGACGAGATGACAGCCCAGGGCTGTGAGGCGCGATCCGGCCTCAGGGCCGACTCGCGCCAGGTGTGGGTTTCCCTGATCGCCGGACGCCGAGGCGTCGGCGGCAGTGGTCTGTGGCTGACCGGACGTCGCGCTGCTCCAGGACCCCTCCCACGAGGCCGTGACCCATGCCCGCGCGATGCTCACGGGCAAGCGGATCCTTGATGACCCATTCGGCATCTCCTTGGGTCTCGACCTGCTGGCGGCTGCGTACGCCGCGCGGGGGCGGAGCGAGCGGGCGGCGAGCATCTCCGGCGCAGGGCGCGCCCTCTGGGGCACGGTGGGCCATCCGCAGCGCCGTACCCCCGAACTCACCCTGGTAGAGAGAAATCAAGCTGAGTCGCATCAGTCGAGGGCCTGGCTGCGGCCGGTCTGCAGGATCTCGTCGGAGAGTTCGGGTTCAACGTGGCGTACGGCCCGGGCGAGCATCAGCGCGCCGACCATTTCGCTGAGCAGGCGGATGGCCCTGTGGCGGGCCTCGCCCGGGTCGAGTTCGTCACCCTTCTCCTCGGCTTCGCGCAGGAACTCGGCGGCGAAGCCGAGGAGATAACCCTCGACCCCTTCGGCGTACGCGCTCTGCACGGCTTCGCTGTGCCGTCCGGCGTCGGTGACCAGGGAAGCGGAAGGGCAGCCGCCGTCCGGGGCGTCACGGTGCGCCGTGGACAGGTATCCGGCCACGACCCGCTTCAGCGGAGGGCCGCCCTGGTCCGGACCGTCCTCGATCGTCCGGGCCAGGCTCCCGAGTGAGGCGGCGAAGGAGGCGCCGTACACCTCCACGACCAGGTCGTTCTTGGAGGCGAAGTGGTTGTAGAAGCCGCCGTGGGTGAGTCCGGCTTCCTTCATCAGCTCGGCGATGCCAACCGCGTCGATCCCCTGCGAGCGAAACATGCGGCCCGCCGCTTCGAGGATGTTCTGCCGATTGCGGGCCTTGTCCTCCTTGGTGATCCGCGGCATTGCCGTCCTCTCGCGTCGCTCTCGATTTGACCTTTTTGATGATACCTCTCATCATAGTCAGATTCCAATGATGCCCATCATTAATAATTCACGGAGCGGGAGCGTCATGCGTGCCATCACCCACGACCAGCGCGGAGAAGCCAGACAGGTACTACGCCTGAGCGAGCAGCCGCCCCCTGCTGCGCCCGCAGCAGGGCAGGCGCAGGTACGGGTGCTGTCCCGGCCGATCCACCCCGGCGACCTGGCGGTAGTGCAGGGCTTTCCGGGTGAGTCGCAACAGCGGTTCGCCACGCCACGGATTCCCGGCTTGGAGGGAATGGGCGTCATCGAGACCGTCGGCGAGGGCGTGCAGGATCTGCGGCCCGGTCAGCGGGTCGCGTTCTTCCCGGTGCCGGGCGCGTGGAGCGAACTCCTCACGGCACCGACCGATCTGGTGGTGCCGGTACCCGAGGGCGTCAGCGACGAGACCGCGGCCCTGATGCTGGTCAACCCGCTCACCCTGCTCACCTTGCTGCGGGCGGTCGAGGACGCCCAGCACGGCCAGGCAGGTCCGGTGGTGCAGACAGCCGCCGGTTCGTCGGTGGGAAAACTGGTCAGCGCCGCAGCGCTCAAGCACGGCATCCCGCTGGTCAACCTGGTACGCGGCGCCACGGGGGCGCAGACCTTGCGGCAGCGTTTCCCCGGACTGCCGACCATCTCGACGGCCGACGCGGACTGGCGCGCTCAGGTCCGGGACGCGACCGGCGGCCGGGGGGCTCAGGTCGTACTGGACGCGGTGGGCGGATCCCTGACCGGTGAGCTGGCTGGGCTGCTCGACGACGGCGGCACGCTGATCACCTACGGACAGCTCGGTTCCGGCAGCACGCCGCTCGAGTCGCTCGCACTGACACCGCGGGCCCTGACCGTGCGGGGCGTGTCCATCTGCCAGTGGATGGCCCGCACACCTGAGGAACGGGCCGAGGACGTCGCCTTCGCCGCCCGGCTGGCCGCGACCGCCCCGGAACTCTTCGAGGTCGCCGCCGGCTACGACCTCGCCGACTTCGCGAAGGCCATCGACCATGTCCGCCGCCCCGGCAAGAGCGGAACCGTCCTGCTCACCAGCCCCGCATCCTGAACCCCACGAAGGGCACTGCCATGAAGATCGGAACCATCGGCTCTGGAACCATCGCCCAGGCCATCGCCCATCACGCCGTGGCCCACGGCCACCAGGTCGTACTGAGCAACAGCCGCGGCCCCGCCTCCCTGGCCGGGCTCGTCGACGAACTCGGACCGCTCGCCCACGCCGGCAGCCCGGAGGAAGCCGCCGCGGCGGAACTCGTACTCCTCGCGGTCGGCTGGCCCCAGATCCCGGACGCGACAGCCGGCCTGCCGCACTTCGACGGACGCATCGTCATCGACGCCACCAATCAGTTCGCCTCCCCGCCCCCGCACCCGAAGATCGCTGACCTGGGCGAGCTGACTGGCAGCGAATATGTCGCCTCACTGCTGCCCGGAGCCCGCGTCGTCAAGGCGTTCAACACCCTCTACAGCCAGTACATCGCCGCCGACCCGCGCCACCAGGCCGGACGCCAGGTGCTGTTCCTCGCGGGTGACGATGTGGACGCCAAGACGACCGTCAAGGACCTCACCGCCGCCTTCGGCTTCGCCCCCGTCGACCTCGGCTCCTTGCGCGAGGGCGGACGCCTCATGCAACTCGGCGGCCCGCTCTCCGCCCTCCACGCCCTCAAACAGGACTGAGCCGGGCCCTCGCCCATTCCTCGCTCTCCTCCCCATCCGCCCCTCGGCATCAGGAAGTTACTCATGACCACCCAGCCCCTGCTGCAGCCCGTCCGCCTCGGCGCGCTGGAGCTCCCCAACAGCGTCGTCATGGCCCCCATGACCCGCGCCCGCGCTCACAACGGCGAGCTGGCCCCCACCGACCTGCACGCGACCTACTACGCACAGCGCGCCACCGCCGGGCTGATCGTCACCGAGGGAACCTGGGTCAGCCCCGACGCGATCGGCTTCATCAACGTCCCCGGCATCTACACCGACACGCAGACCGCCGGCTGGGCGAAGGTCACCGAAGCCGTCCACGAGGCGGGCGGACGGATCATCTCCCAGCTCGGCCACGTTGGAGCGGCCTCCCACCCCGACCACCTCGGCGGCCGCCTGCCCGCGGGACCCTCGGCCATCAACCCCGGCGAGAAGTCCTTCACTCCCTCCGGCCCGAAGGACACCCTCACCCCGCGCGCCTACACCGCCGCTGAGATCGCCGACACCATCGTCGACTACCGTCATGCGGCCGAGAACGCCCGCCGCGCCGGTTTCGACGGCGTGGAACTCCATGCCCAGGTATCCCACTTGATCCCGCAGTTCCTCAACCCCCGTCTCAACCAGCGCACCGACGCCTACGGAGGCAGCAGCGAGAAGCGGGCCCGGTTCCTCCTCGACATCCTCGACGCCGTCAGTGACGTGTGGGGCAGCGACCGCATCGGCGTGAAAATGTCCCCGGGCTGGACCAGCGGAACCGCGTTCACCGCGGACGAGGAGACACTCGCCGACTACGACCAGCTGCTCAGGAAGCTCAACGACAGCAACCTGGCCTACCTGCACCTCCTGGGCACCCCCGGCACCATCGAGGAGCGCATCGCCCTCTTCTCCCGCTACCGCGCCCACTACCAGGGCAACATCGTCGCCAACCTCGGCTTCACTCAGGCCCTCGGCAACGAGATCCTCGACCACGGGATAGTCGACGCGGTCTCCTTCGGTGCCCCCTTCATCGCCAACCCCGACCTGGTCGAGCGCTTCGCGCAGGGCCACCCACTGGCCGACGGCGACCGGGACACCCACTACGCCGGTCACACCGAGGGCTACACCGACTACCCCGCCTTCACCGCCGGCTGAGCAAGGAACGAGTGAAGTGCCCGCAGCGTGCAAGACGCGTGCAGAGCCCTCGCGCGTCCCGGAGCATCGGCGTTCGCACACCTCCATCAGTACGACTTCGTTGTAGAGCGCGGACGCGGCGACAGTCGACTCCAGCAGGCCCTTGGAGTGCACCGCGTCCCAGACACCGTCCGGACGCAGACCGCGAAGGGACACAAGGAGGTAATCCTGCGGCAGCGGCATCCTGGAGCGGCCCAATAGTGGCGGAAACACGCGGCGGCCAGGCCGTGCGCGGGACAGCTGCGGACGGTCTTGCCGACGTCGTAGCGGGGTGCCCGGTGTTTGTTCTTGGCGCCGGGTGGCCGTCCGGGGCCGGTGCCTCGGGGGTGGGGAACGCGGGTCGGGCAGGGGAGGTGGGCGCGGATGTTCCTGAAACCCCGGCGGACCCGGTCCGGGGTGAGTCGGTCGGAGGCGGTGGGTTTCTCCCAGGGCCGGCGGAGGTCCGCGGCGAGGGGCCGGGCGAGCCGGAGCTGGGTATCGGCGACGACTCCGACGCCGCCTGGCGCCACGTCGACGAGATCACCGACCCGAGGCTCCGGGACCGCCGCTCATCGTGGGCTCTTCGACCCCACGATGAGCGGCGGCCAGCTGAGACTCGCCGCCCGAACCGCCACCCCACGCGTCATCGACGACCGCGGCACCCTCAATACCGACACCTGGCGCGAGACTGGCCGGGCCTTCCGCGCCCTCGGACGTCCCTGATCCGGACGGACCTTTGTCGCCCGGCCCGTGCGCCTCCGCCATCGGCGCACGCGGCCGGGGACACGCCAGAGCAGCCAACAGCTTCCTGCCGATCATGGAAGCAATGGCACACTGATGGGCTCAACTTGCCTATCGTTCCCGGGAGATCACCTGATGAACGCCACCCCCGCCGGCGCACAGGGAGCCGAAACAGCAGGGGAACGTACCGGCGGCTGCCTGTGCGGCCGCATGCGCTTCGCCACCCGAGGGTCGGCCGTCTTCCCCCACACCTGTGTCTGCCGCCACTGTCAAAAGCTCGGCGGCACACCAGTGATGTGGTGGGTGGGATTCGAGACAGTCACCTGGACCGGTGAGGGCGGCGAGCCAACCTGGTACGAGACCTTCGAAGGCGAGGCGAAGCGCGGCTTCTGCCCGACCTGCGGCAGCCGTCTCGCGGCGATCGACAGCAACATCCCAGAGATCGGCATCAACGTCACCGCCCTTGACGACACCAGCGGCCCAGACCTCGTGCCGATCCACGCGTCCTTCCGTGACAACGCCGTGCACTGGCTGCCCCTGGTGCCGGAGACCGAGCACAGCACGGCCGGTTGACCGCCCGCCCACTGGGCGGCGACGTCACCAACGCCCCCAATGGCGACCCCGCGCCCCGCCTGCCCCCTCCCTGCCGGCGGGTGTCGATCGACAGGGCTCCAGATGCTGCGAGGCATCTCCGGCCGGGCGGGCTCGTGCGTCCGCGTGGGCTCGGTCGCTGGCGCGGTCGCGGCAGATGATCTCGATGCCGGGTTGGTCGGCCAGCCAGCGGGTCAGGGTCGCTGCCTCGTGGTCGGGCAGCAGGTCGATGGGTCGGCAGGTCTCGACGTCGATCAGCGCGCTGCCGTGGACGTGGCTCTTGCGCAGGGCGAAATCGTCGACGCCGAGGACGCGCGGGGTCTTCGGCGCGGGTCGGGCAGGGCGTGGATCAGCCACAGCGGCGGGGTGGGGCGGCTGACCGCCGCGCTGAGGACGGCGGCCAGGCGGGCGCCGCGCCGGCTCGTCCTGCCGGCGTCAGTGCGATCACCTGCACCACGGCGTGCAACCGCTGACTGCGCCGCCCGCGCCGAAAGGTGAGCCGGTCGGGCTTTGCGGGTGCGGCCGGACCGTGCGCCGTCCTTGTGCTCCGTGGCCCGGTCCTCGCATTCGCAGTTCTCACTCCAGAACATGATCGCGTTACCCATTTTCTGGACTTGCCGGTCCATTTATGATGCCGCATGATGAGTGGACCAGAAAGTCCAGAAGGGGGTTGGCCTCCTCGGCGGTGTTCGCATCATCGAGCAGGTTGGCCGACAGCCCTCACCAGGCCGCCCGTCGGTGTGCGAGACACGCTGTCCGCTTGACGGACCGAGCCGAGCAAACCGCCTCGCGGGTGGATGCCTGTCCGCGTCACGGGAGGAAGTGTGATCAATTATGGATGCCGTTGAGCGTCTCAGTGCCACTGAGGATCTTCGTCGTCTGATGGCTCGCTACGTCCGTTACGCGGATCATCAGCGCTGGAAGGATCTTGCGGGCCTGTTCACACCGGACGGTACGTTCACACCACACAAGCCGGATGGGTCAGTGTGGTTCCGTATGGAGGGCCGGGAGAAGATCGCCGAGACGGTCGGTGCCAGCGGCGGCCCCGGCGTCACCCTGGTCCACCACCTGTTCTCCGACGAGATCGATGTCGATTCGGCGACCACCGCTCACGGCGTATGGGCGATGGAGGACATCATCACCAGGCCCGAGAACGCCGAGGCGTCCGAGGATATCCCCTTCCGGCGCATGCACGGCTTCGGCCACTACCACGCACGCTTTGCCAAGACGAACGGCACGTGGTTCATCGCCGAGCTCAAGCAGACCCGGGTCCGCCTGGACTTCACCGACTGACTCCCCCGCCTCGGGGCGGGCCACCCCCAGGCAGGGGCCGGTCGCGACTCCGCCATGCAGTGGCACCCGCCCCCAGGGCAACAGCTCCCCCCTCTTCACCGACTTCACGAAAGCAGAATTGCCATGAGTGACAACAGCGGGACCAGCGCGCTGGAACCATGGAAGATCAACGTTGCCCAGGACGTCCTGGACGACCTCAAGGACCGCCTGAAGAAGACCCGCTTCTTCGAGGACCTGGACAACGAGGACGAGTACTACGGCATCAGTACCGCCTACCTCAAGCCGCTCGTGGAGTACTGGGCGGACGGCTTCGACTGGCGTGCTCAGGAAAAGCGGCTGAACTCCTACAACCAGCACAAGGTCGAGATCGACGGCGCACCGGTGCACTTCGTCTACGAGCGCGGCAAGGGCCCCGACCCGGTACCACTGATCATTAACCCTGGCTGGCCGTGGCCCGGCGAGTTCAGCTATGGGCTCATCGGCCCGTTGACAGACCCGGCCGCCCACGGCGGTGACCCGGCCGACTCGTTCGACGTCATCGTGCCGGACCTGCCCGGTTTCGCCTGGTCCACCCCCGTCGGCAGAGGTGACCTGAATTACTGGAAGATCGCCGACATCATGCACACGCTCATGACCGAGGTGCTGGGCTACGAGAAGTACGGCGTGGCCGGCTCCGACTACGGCGCCCTGGTCACGAGCGCACTCGGCCACAAGTACGCCGACAGCATCATCGGCCTGCACTACGGTCAGGACATGCCTCCGGGCCAGTTCGCCAACGAGCGGTTCTGGGACCTGACAGACGGCGCCAAGATTCCCGAGGATGCCTCGCCGGAGCTGCGGGCGGGGCTTGAGAACCTCGTTGACACCTACGTCTCCCACGTCGCCGTCCACATGCTGGACGCATCGACCCTCACCCACGGCCTGAACGACTCACCGATCGGCATGCTCGCTTGGCTGCTTCGGCGGTGGAAGAAGTGGAGCGACAAGCGGGGCGACTTCGAGGAGAACTTCCCCCGCGACTTCATCCTCACCCAGGCCACCACCTTCTGGGTGACCCAGTCCATCGGCACCTCCATCCGCATGTACCGCAACGCGGTGCGCTACCCGTGGGTGCCCTCCCACAACCGGCAGCCCATCGTCGAGCCGCCTGCCGGCTTCACCTTCCTCCTCGGCGACGCCTATCCGCCCGCCGTCAGCACCGTCGAAGAGCGCATCGCCGCCTTTGAGAACGGGCTCACGCGCAGCTCCTTCAACGTGGTCAACGTCAATGCCCACATGAAGGGTGGCCACTTCGTCCACTACGAGAACCCCGAAGCCTTCACCTCCGACCTCCGGAAAACCTTCCGCAAGCTCCGCTGACCCTGCAACCGGCATGCCTCCCGCTCCGGCCCCGGAGCGGGAGGCCCGTTGTCATCCGAGGCAGGTTGTCACCGCCGCCATGTGCCTGGCGAATGGATCGCAGACCTGGCATCGAAGGGAGCCCGGACGCCGCGGCCAGTTCGCGGCCACCGCGAGTCGGCTGTGTGCACGGAACCGTGTGATCGCCCCGAGGGCAGAGTCCCCGCCGATCGAGGCTGCGGTCTTCACCCGATCACCCTCGCCAGATACAGAAGCTCGCCGTAACCACCGGCAGGTAGGTGATGTCCCCGACGTACTTGGTGTTCGGCGCGCTCGCGGTGAAGTCGCACCGGAACAGGTCCGGAACAGGTCCGGCACGGGTACGGCACGGGTACGGCGGACGGTTCGGGCACGGTGGTGACCTGGCGCCTGCGCAGTCGCGGCCGGGCGATGCCGAACTTCCGCATCACCGGTCCGACACGCTTGGGGTTCGCGCGCTCACCCCCACCGCGCGGCTCGGCTGTGATGCGGGGACGAGGCGTTGGTGCCGTTCCACTCGGCATGCACGGCCCTGATCTGCTCGGCAAGCACGGCGTCCGCCCGCTCGCGGGCGGCACGGGCCGCGGGGTCGGCCCGCGGCTTGCGGAAGCTGGAGCGGGCCACCTCCAGCACGGCACACAACCGCTTCACTCCCCAGGCCCGGCGACGGTCCTCAAGGAGCTGGCAGCGGTTCACCCGGTCATCTCTTGTGCGAAAAACCTTGTTGCCGTGCGCGGGATGTCCCGTTCGGTGGCCAGTTTCTGATGCTCCTTGCGCACGGTCTTCAACTCCGCTCGCAGGGCCGCCGCCATGCGAGCAGTCCGCTCATGGAGCCGTTCCCGTGTCAACGCGCCGTAGGAGCAGCGGTGCGCAAAAGCGTCAGCGTCGTATCGAGTGCCGCCTCAAGGTGTGTGATGGCACCGGTGGACATCAGAATGGTCACGCCACCCTGCACCGCGGCGACGAGCGCGGCCGCGGTTCGGTCGGCGTCCAGCTGCCGGTCGATCTCGCCGCTGTCCTGCATGCGCCGGATGCCGGTGTACAGGGCCGACTGCCACTGTCTGATCAACTGGCCCGTGAGCGCCTGCGCGGCCGGAGTTGCGCGGCCCAGCTCAGTGATCAGCATGCCGAGCGGGCAGTTGACGCCCTGCCGCTCATACCGCCGCACGACCGCGTCACGCCAGTCCTGCCACGCTGACCACGTACCCAGGCCGCTGAGGTGCGGTTCCTGGTCTTCGAGGACGCGCTCGGCCTCACGGGCGGCCACCGCCAGCAGCAGCTCCTCCTTCCCGCCGGGGAAGTAGTGGAAGATCTGGCTCTTGCTGGTAGCGGTACGGGCGCGGATGTCGTCGAGCGTCGTCGCGGTGACGCCCCGCCCGCGGATCTCCTCGGCAGCCCCCTCCACAATGCGGCGCCGGGTGGCCATGCCCTTAGGGGTCAGCCGCGGCGCGGACGCTCCACTGGTGGTCACGGACCCTCCTCAAATTCTGGACTTGCCAGTCCATTGTAAACGAGGGAAGGTCGCGAATGCAGACCGAAGAGAGGGAGGCGAGACGCGGGCCACCGTCGTGAAAGAACTGGGCGGCCCGGAACAGCTGCAGCTGACCGACCGGCCCACCCCGGAGCCCGGAGCGGGAGAGATCCGGGTGGACACAACCGCGGCAGGGGGGAACTGCATGGACCCCGGCGCCCGCCCGCTCGACGCGGCCACCGGCGAACCGCCTTTTGTACCGGGCATGGAGGGCGCCGGCCGGGTGAGCGCGCTGGGCGCGTGCGTGACCGAGTTCGCCGTTGGCGACCGGTCGCCTGGGTGTACGCCTACGGCTCCTACGCGGAACAGATCGTGCTGCCCGCCGCCGGCGCCGTGCCCGTATGGGACGACAGCGAGCAAAAGGCCGAGACCGCCCGGGCATCGTCGGGAGACGGGCTGTCTTCAGACGACAGCGGTCCCCAGGGGCGGGCCCCGAGAGGTGATCGCGTGGACGAGGAGGAGAAGCGGCGTGTGATCCGAGGAGCCTCGGCGCACACCAAGGCGCGGGCGGTCCGGAGGAAGGGGCAGGGGGAGCTGCAACCGCAGGTGGCCTGCTGGGCGGTCTCGCCTTCGCGTGGCCCACGGTGGGGCTGCACGAGATTCCCGAACACGTCGGTCAGCTCTGCGGGAAGCGTGTCCTGGTGCGTCAGGCGCGCCCGAAGGGCCTGGCCACAGGCATCTCGTCCAGCGGCCTGTCCAACCGGATGCCGGTAGCCGAAAGGCAGCAGGAAACCCGGACCGAGGACTGGTTCCTCCGTCAGCTGCGATCCGCCGGGGACAGAGCCCAGCGCCGACAGTACGTTCTTTCCGCTCTTTCTGCCGAGGTCCTACGGAAAGGTGACATTCACCGGGCACCCATCCGAAGGGCGCCGTCCATACGGATGGTCTCGCCGTTGAGGTAGTCGTGCTCGGCGATCACGGTGACCAGAAGCGCGTACTCGCTGGGCTGAGCGAGGCGTTGGGGGAAGGGCACGCTCCCCGCGAGGCTGGCTCGTACGTCGTCGTCAAAGCCAGCCATCATGGGGGTGTCCACGATGCCGGGGGCGATGGTGACCACGCGGATACCGTGCCGGGCCAAGTCGCGGGCCGCGGTGACGGTCATGCCTGCGACGCCGGCTTTAGAAGCGGAGTAGGCGATCTGGCCGACCTGTCCTTCGAACGCGGCGATTGACGCGGTGTTGACAATGACCCCGCGCTGGCCGTTTCTGTCCGGCTCGTACCGGGCGATCGTCTCGGCTGCCAGGCGCAGAACGTTGAAGGTCCCCAGGAGGTTGACCTTGAGCACGGTGTGGAAGAGGTCAAGGTTGTGCGGGCCGCCGCGGCCCAGTATGCGAGCCGACGGAGCGATTCCGGCGCAATTGACAGCGAGTCGCAGTTCCGCGCCGTCAGTGTCGATGCGTGCCAGCGCCCGTCGGACCGGTTCCTCCTCGGTGACATCGGCGGCCAGCAGGGTGATGCCGTCCGGCTGCGGGCCGGCCGCGGTAACAGCCTTCTCGAGATCCAAGCCGTAGACGGCGGCACCGCGCGCGGCCAAGGCGGCGGCGGTCGCGGCGCCCAGACCCGAGGCCGCGCCGGTGACCAGCGCCGCGGTTCCGGAAAGGTCCATGGTTCTCCCTTGCGAAGGCCGTGAGGCTGCGGGATGAGGTGGTGGCGGGGTGTTCGGGCGTCAGCGGGCGAGACAGCGGCTGATGACCAGTCGCTGGATCTGATTCGTGCCCTCGAAGATCTGCATGATCTTTGCCTCACGCATGTATCGCTCGACAGGGAAGTCGCGGGTGTAGCCGTAGCCGCCCAGTACTTGGACGGCGTCGGTGGTGACCTTCATCGCTGCGTCTGTGGCCACCAGTTTCGCGACGCTGGCCTGGCGGCTGAAGGGGCGTCCCAGGTCGTGCCGACGCGCAGCGTCCACATAGGTGGCACGGGCGGAGTCCACCGCGGCGGCCATGTCGGCGAGAAGGAAGCCCAGACCTTGATGATCGACGATCTTGCGGCCGAAGGTGGTGCGCTCGTTGGCGTAGGCGACGGCCGTGTCCAGGGCTGCCTGGGCGAGCCCAGTGGCACAGGCGGCGATGCCCAGTCGCCCGCTGTCCAGGGCGCTGAACGCGACCTCAAGGCCCTGTCCCTCGTCGCCGATCAGTCGGTCGGAATCAATGACCGCACCGTCCCACATCGCTGAGGTGGTCGGGATGGCATTCAGGCCCATCTTGCGTTCGGGCCGGCCGAAGGTGAGGCCCTCTGCCGCACCTGGTGCGAGGAAGCAGGAGATGCCACGGGTGCCCGGCGCCGTTCGGGCGAAGAGAGCGTAGAAGTCGGCCTTGCCGCCATGGGTGATCCACGCCTTGGTCCCGCTGATGCGGTATCCGTCTTCGACGCGTTCGGCCTTGCAGGTCAGGGCTGCCGCGTCTGAGCCGGCCTGGGGCTCGGACAGGCTGTAGCCGCCGAGGAATTCGCCGGCCAGCATGCGGGGCAGCCAGCGTTCTTGCTGTGCCGAGGTGCCGAAGGCGTGCAAGGGGTAGCAGGCCAAAGTGTGCACGCTGGTGGCCACTGCGACGGCGGCCCACTGGGTCGCCAGTTCTTCCAGAACTTGCAGGTATACCTCGTACGGCTGGCCTCCGCCGCCGTGCTCCTCCGGGTACGGCAGGCCCAGCAGTCCAGCCCGGCCGAGCAGCGCGAACAGCCCGTCCGGGTAGCGCTCGTCCACCTCGTGCTCCTCGACCCGTTTGCCGAGTTCCTTCTCGGCGAGTTCGCGGGTCAGGTCGATCAGATCCTCGGCCTCCTGCGTGGGAAGCATGCGGTCGACGGCCATCACAGCTCCAAGCGGTACTTAAAGCGGTACGTCAGTACCGCTCAAGGTAGCGCTTAACGGTCGTGGTGTCACCTCTGGGATACTTGCCAGATGATCAAGGCCTCCCCACCAACCGGCCCGAAGCTCACAGGCCGGGGCTCCGCCCGGCGCTCCGAGCTGTTCGAGGAGCTTGTGGCGCTGCTGACCGAGGAAGGTTTCGCCCGCTTCACTCTGGACGAGGTGGCGGCACGTCTTCGCTGCTCCAAGCGCACCCTGTACGGGTTGGCCGACAGTAAGGAGCAGCTGGTCCGCGCCGCGGTAGTGCACTTCTTCCGGGGAGCCACCGAGCGCGTCGAGGCCGCCGTGGCCGCCGAGAGCGATCCCGCGGCCCGGCTGGCGGCGTATCTCCACTCTGTGGCGGCCGAGCTCGGCCCGCTGTCTCCTCAGTTCTTCGAAGACGTGGCCGTTTTCGAGCCTGCCGCGGAGATCTACGAGCGCAACACACGCGCGGCCGCCCGCCGCGTGGAACAGCTGATCGACGAGGGCGTCACAGCGGGTGTGTTCCGCGATGTGCACGTGGCGTTCGCCGCCGACGTCATCACTGCCGTGATGGTGCGGATCCAACAGCGCCAGGTAGCCGCAGCCACCGGCCTCGGCGATGCCGATGCCTACGCTCAGCTCTCAGAGCTCCTGATGCGCGGTTTGGCCCGCTAGTCGCACTGACCTGGAGGGTTGCCGAGCGGAGAAAGGGTGTGCGGGCTTCGGCTCGCCCGGTGTTGCTGGTGCAGGGCCGGGCGTCGGGCCACCCCGCGCAGACCCGCGCCCCGCACCGCTACCTGCGCTGGCGCAACGCCAGCGCCCGGCATCCCGACGTCCTGGCCGCGCAACGCCGAGAACGGTCCCGTATCCGCAGCGAGAAGGGCATTCGCTGGGGCTTACGCCCGCTCGCCGGCGTGGCCTGACAGTACGTCGCGCACATCGCCTCCGACCCATCGAAGGATCCAGAGGTCACACTCGTGAGCATCCGTACGACGCAGCGTGCTCTGCTGAGCCGACTGCTGCCCGACGACAAACCGGACGACCTTGCAGTACGTCAGGGGCAATTCCACATGGTGGTCATTGGCTCAGACCGTGTCGTGTGCCTGCCTCGCACCCGGGCAGCGGCCGCCCGGTTGCCCGAGCGGGCGGCCTCACTTCACGCACTCGCCGCCCTCGACCTCGGCTTCCGCACACCTGAGCCGCTGTTTCAGGGCAGCGCCCACGGCACCGACGAGGTGCCGTTCCTGGTACTCAGCCGCGTTCCCGGGGAACCGCTGGAGACTGACGCACTCAACGATGCCCGCATGGTCGACACCGTGGCGGCGCAGTACGCCGCGCTGCTGTCCGCTCTGGCGCGTGCCGGCACCGACGAGACGGTACGAGCAGTTCTCCCTCAGGCGCCAGAAGACCGGTGGCGACAGTTCGCGGAGAACGTGCGCGCGGTACTGTTCCAGCTCATGTCCGACAGCGGGCGCCTACGGGCCGAGCAGGAACTCGCAGCACTCGACAGCCTCCCCCATCTCCCCCGAGCAGTGGTGCATGGCGACCTCGGTGCCGAAAACGTCCTGTGGGAGTGGACGCAGGGCCTGCCGCACCTCTCCGGCGTACTCGACTGGGACGATGTCACACTCAGCGATCCGGCCGAAGACCTCGCAGCCATCGGCGCCAGCTACGGCCCCGAGCTCCTGGAGCGAGTGCTCGCCCTGGGCAACTGGTCAAACCACGGACTCCGCACCCGCATCGCCGCGATCCGCGGCACATTCGCCCTGCAGCAAGCCCTCTACGCCGTCCGCGACAACGACGAAGAAGAACTCGCGGACGGCCTGGCCGACTACCGCTGAGGCATACCAGCACATCCGCTTCATCGAGCACGTCACGTCAACACCAACCCGGCGAACCTACGCGGTCACAGCACTAGTCACCGCTGCCGGGACGACTCGGACTATTCCACCGGCTCCACCAGGAGCGTGGTGTGCTGGTTGTCATAGCCCTCCACCATCACGAGTGCGCACGCCTTGACCACCGCTTGATAGACCCGGCTCACCTGGAGGTCGCCGCGGGGGACCAGCGGATAGGGATGGAGCATCAGGCCGCCGTTGCCCCCTCGGCTCGCGTGCACATGGTTCATGTACCGGATGCCGGTATCCAGGTCGAGTATGACCGGGTACTGACACGGGTCCATCCAGGTCAGGGGCTTGTGGCGCTTCTTCTCCGGCCGTATGTCGACGAACTCGGTGACCTCGATCTTGTGTCCCGCGGGTACCGCGGCGGGGTAGTTCAGGGCGAGTGTTAAGGCCATGTGATGAGCATAATGAGGGACGGACCGACTCCGGCCGAACCGGCTTCTGTTTCCGGACGGCGGTCCCTGCGCGAGAAGGAGCGCATACATATCGCGGACCAGCTGCGGGAGAAGGCTTCCCTCCGCACAATCGGCACAGACCTGGTCCGCCCACACCCGCGAACACCTGGACGCCGTCGCCGCCGAGCCGAACAGCCGCCCACGGTCACCAGCAGGCTGGGCTCCACGGGGAACAGGCGACAGTTGAATACGAGAGCCCACCGGTACCGGGGCCGGTCATGTCGCCAACCGGCCCGTCTACGTGGCCATCGCGGTCACCACGGACGGCTACCGGGGCGTTCGTGACGTGCTGATACTCGTCTGCGACGGACTGGCCGCCCTGCCCGACCGCGGTGAGCGGTGGCCTCACGCATCGGAGGGGAACCTCTCCAGGTGGTCAGCGTGATCGCCCGGGTGCGGGCCGGCGGCCGAGGGCGGGTCGAGCAGCCAGTCCGCAGCGATCGCGGCGGCGCGCTGTTCGAGCAGTGCACCGGCGTCGCGGACGCAGCGTGCGGAGTCGGATTCGATGTCGGTGAGGGAGTAGGCGGCCCGGATGCCCGCGCTGCGCAGTTGCTCGACGGACAGCTCGGTGCGGCCGGCGACCGCGACCACCGGGACGCCCTGGGTGCCAGCAGCGCCGGCCACGCCGACGGGTGCCTTGCCGTGCAGGCTCTGCGCGTCCAGCGACCCCTCGCCGGTGATCACCAGCCGGGCTCCGGCCAGCTCTTGGCGGAAGCCGAGCAGATCCATGAGGATCTCGATGCCCGCGCTCGGCTGAACGCCGAGGAAGGCCATGGCTGCGAAGCCCACGCCGCCGGCGGCTCCCGCGCCGGGTCGCCGGTCATGCTCGTCGCCCACCACCGCGGCGGTGGCCCTGGCCCAGTGAGCCAGGGCTGCGTCCAGCACTTCGACGTCCTCCGCCGTGGCGCCCTTCTGCGGGCCGTACACAGCGGCGGCGCCCAGCGGACCGAGCAGCGGATTGTCGACGTCACCGGCCATGATGACCTCCGCCTGGCGCAGGCGTGGGTCCAAGGAGGTCAGGTCGATGGTGTGCAGCCTGGCCAGAGCCGCCCCGCCGCGCGGCAGTTCGGTCCCGGAGCTGTCGAGCAAGGCCCCTCCGAGGGCCTGCACGAGGCCCGCGCCACCGTCGGTGCAGGCGCTGCCGCCCAGCCCGAGGACGATGCGACTGCACCCGCCGTCCAGGGCGGCCCGGATCAGCTGCCCGGCGCCGTAGCTGGACGCGTTCAGGGCGTCCGGTCTGCCGTCGGGCAGGAGGTGCAGCCCTGACGCCTGCGCCAGCTCTACAACCGCCGTACGGTCCTTGACCGCGACGGCGGCCTGCACCGGTTCCCCGGTGGGCCCGTCGGCGGTGACGTCGACGCGGAGGAAGCCGGCGGACAGGGCCGCCCGGAGGGTGCCCTCGCCGCCGTCAGCGATGGGGATGGTGCGGACCGGCAGGGTCGGGATCACTGCGCGCAGGCCCGCCGAGATGTGGTCGGAGACTTCGACGGCGGTCAGCGAGCCCTTGAACTTGTCCGACGCGATGACGACATGGCCGCCGGCGGGTGCCGACTGGATCATCTGCACGATCTCACTTCCGGGAGATCCGGGCTCCGGGAAGCTGCTCGGAGCGGTTCGAAACGAAGAATGACGAGGTGAGGAAGGAGGGAGGGCGCCTCCCGGCGGCCCCGGCACGACCGGATGTGGTCACGCCGCCGGGAGGAGTTTTCCGACGCTACGCGACTGCGGGCGCGGGGCCGGTCAGTCGAGCGTGTTGAGCACCGCCGTGGGCGCGTCCGAGGCTTGGAGGGCGACCGGCTCGAACTCGTTGATCGAGTCGAGGCCGGCGCCGCCCATGGAGACGTTGGTGACGCGCTCCAGGACGACCTCGACGACCACCGGGACGCGGTAATCGGTCATGAGCTTCTTGGCCTGGTCGAACGCGGCACCGAGCTCGTTCGGGTCGAAAACCCGGATCGCCTTGCAGCCCATCCCCTCGGCGACCTTCACGTGGTCCACGCCGTAGCCGTCGACCTCGGGGGCGTTGACGTTCTCGAAGGCCAGCTGGACGTGGTAGTCCATGTCGAAGGCACGCTGCGCCTGGCGGATCAGGCCCAGGTACGCGTTGTTCACGACGACGTGGATGTAGGGGATGTTGAACTGCGCGCCGACAGCCAGTTCTTCCAGCATGAACTGGAAGTCGTAGTCGCCGGAGAGCGCGACGACCTGGCTCTCGGGGTCGGCCGTGGCGACACCGAGCGCGGCCGGCAGGGTCCAGCCCAGCGGGCCGGCCTGTCCGGCGTTGATCCAGTTGCGCGGTCCGTAGACGTGCAGCAGCTGTGCGGCCTGGATCTGTGACAGACCGATGGTCGTGACGTAGCGGGTGTCACGGCCGAATGCCTTGTTCATCTCCTGGTAGACCCGCTGTGGCTTGACCGGCACGTTGTCGAAGTCAGTCTTGCGCAACAGTCGGCCCTTGCGCTCCTGGCAACCGGCCGCCCACGCGGAACGGTCCTTGAGCGCCCCGGCCTCCTTGCGTTCCTTCGCGACCTGCACGAAGAGTTCCAGGGCGGCCTTGGCGTCCGAGGCGATGCCGAAGTCCGGTGCGAACACGCGGCCGAGCTGGGTCGGCTCGATGTCGACGTGGACGAAGGTGCGGCCCTCGGTGTACTTGTCGATCGCGCCGGTGTGGCGGTTGGCCCAGCGGTTGCCGATACCCAGGACGAAATCCGACTCCAGCAGCGCCGCGTTGCCGTAGCGGTGCGAGGTCTGCAGACCGACCATGCCGGCCATCAGCTCGTGGTCGTCCGGGATCGTGCCCCAGCCCATGAGGGTGGGGACGACCGGCACGCCGGTCAGCTCGGCGAACTCGACCAGCAGGTCGGAGGCGTCCGCGTTGATGACACCGCCTCCGGAGATGATCAGAGGCTTCTCGGCGGCCTGGAGTATGTCCAGGGCCTTCTCGATCTGGGCCCGGGTCGCGACCGGCCTGTAGACCGGTAGCGGCTCATAGGTGTCGATGTCGAACTCGATCTCGGTCATCTGGACGTCAATCGGCAGGTCGATGAGCACCGGGCCGGGACGACCGGAACGCATCAGGTGGAATGCCTGCTGGAAGACACCGGGGACCTGAGCGGCCTCGAGGACGGTGGTCGCCGCCTTCGTCAGCGGCTTGGCGATCGAGGCGATGTCGACGGCCTGGAAGTCCTCCTTGTGCAGCTTGGACACCGGCGCCTGTCCGGTGATGCACAGAATCGGGATCGAGTCCGCGGCGGCCGAGTACAGGCCGGTGATCATGTCGGTGCCGGCTGGGCCGCTGGTGCCGATGCAGACGCCGATGTTGCCGGCTTTGGCACGGGTGTAGCCCTCCGCCATGTGCGAAGCACCCTCGACGTGCCGGGCCAGGACGTGGGTCAGCCCGCCGTTGGTCCGCATCGCGGCGTAGAACGGGTTGATCGCCGCGCCGGGCAGCCCGAACATGTGAGTGACACCCTCACGCTTGAGGATCTCCACCGCGGCCTGGGCCGCTGTCATACGCGCCATGTCAGTTCACCTCTCGTCCGGCGAGGCGCTCGACACCCCGGAGCAATGCGGAGTGGTCGAGCGAGCCGTCGCCGCTTGCGCGGGACGAGGCGACGAGCTGGGCGACCAGCGAACCGACCGGCAGCGGCGACTCGACGGCGCGGGCGGCGGCGGTCACGATGCCCATGTCCTTGTGGTGCAGGTCGATCCGGAAGCCCGGAGCGAACTCGCGGTTGACCATGTTGGCCTTCTTGCGGTTCAGCACGGTCGAACCGGCCAGGCCCCCCGCGAGGACGTCCAGCGCGACCGGCAGGTCGACACCCGCGTTCTCCAGGAAGACCACGGCCTCGGCCACGACCTGGATGTTCACCGCGACGATGAGCTGGTTGGCGGCCTTCACGGTCTGGCCAGCGCCGGTCGGACCGACGTGGATGACCGTGGTGCCCATGGCGTCGAAAACCGGCTTGGCGTCGGCGAAGTCGTCCGCCTCGCCACCGACCATGATGGACAGAACAGCCTCGATCGCCCCGGCCTCGCCACCGGAGACGGGGGCGTCCAAGGTCCGCACGCCCTTTTCCTTGGCGGCGGTGGCGACCTTGACGGAGGTCTGCGGGGTGATGCTGCTCATGTCGATGACGAGCGTGCCCGGCTTCACGTTCTCCAGGACACCGCCCTCACCGAGGACGACCTCCTCGACCTGCGGGTCGGCGGGGACCATCGTGATGACGACCTCGGCGTCGGCAACGGCCTCGGCGACGCTGCCCGCGCCCTTGCCGCCGGCGGCGACGAGCTTGTCGATGGCGGGCTGGCTGCGGTTGTAGCCGGTGACGGTGTGGCCGGCCTTGACGAGGTTGGCGGCCATCGGGCTGCCCATGATGCCGAGGCCGATGAAGGCGATCTTCCGAGGGGTGGTACTCAACGCTTCTCCTTGGTCGATTTTCTGCGTGCGGACCGGATCTTCAAAGGGCCGTTCGGCCAGCGCGGCGCTCCCGGGGGAGCCAGCCGAAACTGTCGGCCGAGGCGACGGTCGGCTTGTACTCCAGACCCACCCAGCCGCGGTAACCGGAGGCTTCCAGCCGGGCGAGCCGGTCCTCCAGGCCGATCTGGCCGGAGCCCGGCTCGCCGCGTCCCGGCGCGTCCGCGATCTGCACGTGGCCGATGCGGGCGGCATGAGCCGCGATCACGGCGTCGACGTCGTCGCCGTTGACGGTCAGGTGGAACAGGTCGGCGAGGAAACCGATGTTGTCCACGCCGCTCTCGCGCTCGACCCGGTCGATGACGGCGATCGAGTCCGCCGCGGTGAGCAGCGGGTAGGCCGGAGCGCCGCTGACCGACTCGACCAGGACCGTCGCGCCGGTCCGCTGCGCGGCCCTGGCCGCGAGGGCCAGGTTCTCCGCGGCGAGGTCGTCCTGCGCCTCGGGGCCGACGCCCTCCACCCGGTTGCCGTACAGCGCGTTGAACGCCTTGCAGCCGAGCTGCTCGCCGACCCCGAGAGTGACGTCGATGTTGTCACGGAACTCGGCGGACCGGGCGGGCCACGACACCAGGCCGCGGTCGCCGCCTGCCATGTCGCCGGCGAAGAAGTTGAGCCCTACGAGCTGGACACCCGCGTTACGCACGGAATCGACGAACGCGTCGATGTCCCGGTCGGACGGCACAGCCCCAGCGAACGGCCACCAGAACTCGACCGCCTCGAACCCGGCGGCCTTCGCCGCGGCCGGACGCTCCAGCAGTGGGAGTTCGGTGAAGAGGATGGACAGGTTGACCTCATACCGAAGCTGATGCATCTCTATTTCCGCTTCCTGGAAGTGCGATTCTGATTTTTGGAATGACTATCTGTGGATCCGGGCTGCCATCAAGAGATTCCATGCACGAAATGTCCCCGATGAACCCGAAGATGCCGCGGGGGCACCGACGGACGCCCCTCGGGCAGCGCTCGGGGACGCCCCCAGGCGTTGGCACGACGCGCCGCACCGGCGTGGATCGCCGTCAGCTACTGCGAACCCCGGATCAGGCATCGCGGCCGAGGGCCGTCAGGTAGGCGCGCCACCCGCCGAACTCGGTGATCTCCTTGTGGAGGCCCCGCTCCAGCTCGCCCCGGCGAAGGATCATCGAGAAGCAGGCAGAGCCGTCCTCGAGCTTGATGATGCCGAACTCCAGCTCGGCCGGCTCGGTAGGCAGCAACTCGTCACGCAGCACATCCATGGGCACGTCGTAGACCTCGCCCTCGACGGCTGTGTCGACGGAGGCGTCGGGGAGCAGACCCGGGCAGGTCTCGCGGATGGAGAAGAAGCGGTAGCCGGGAGCAGTACGGGTCTTGTGCACCAGAGGGGCGCCCTGGAGGTGGTGGTGGAACGGGCCACCCTCCATCGCCTGGCCGTTCAGGAACATGTGTGCCATGGGGACCTTCTCTCTGAGTTGCGCTGAGACGAAAAAGTCGTCGTCGGGCGGGGAGGTCGGATATGAGCGGGGCGCAGTGGCCGATGGGTCGCGAAAGCGGCCGGTCAGTCCAGCAGGGCATAGCCGGGCACGGTGAGGAAGTCGGCGAAATCACCGTCAAGGGCGACCTGCTCGAACAGCGGGCCGGCCTGCTGCCAGCGGCCGGCGTCGTACGCGGCGTCGCCCAGCGACTCACGCAGGCTGGACAGCTCTTCGGAGACGAGGCGGCGTACCAGCTCGGCGGTGACCTTCTGGCCACCCTCCAGCACAACGTCGTTGTGCACCCACTGCCAGATCTGCGAGCGGGAGATCTCGGCGGTGGCAACGTCCTCCATGAGGTTGAAGATGCCGACCGCGCCGTGGCCGCGCAGCCACGCCTCGATGTACCGCAGGCCGACCGCGATGGCGCTGTGCAGGCCGGGCTCGGTGCAGACGCCCTCGGTGCCGGCGACGTCGAGCAGTTGCTCGGCGGTGATCACGACGTTCTCGACGGGCCGGTCCTTCTGGTTCGGCCGGTCGCCGAGAACGGCATCGAAGGCGGCCCGGCAGACCGGCACCAGGTCGGGGTGAGCCACCCAGGAGCCGTCAAAGCCGTCACCGGCCTCGCGGCTCTTGTCCGCCGTGACCTTGGCCAGAGCCGCCTCGTTGACCGCGGGGTCGCGGCGCGAGGGGATGAACGCGGCCATGCCGCCGATGGCATGGGCGCCGCGCCGGTGGCAGGTCTGCACCAGCAGGCGGGTGTAGGCGCGCATGAGCGGCGACGTCATGGTGATGGTGTCGCGGTCGGGCAGGATGAAGCGCTCACCGGCGTCGCGGAAGTTCTTGATGACACTGAAGAGGTAGTCCCAGCGGCCGGCGTTCAGGCCGGCGGCGTGCTCGCGCAGCTCGTACAGAATCTCCTCCATTTCGAAGACCGCGGTGATGGTCTCGATCAGGACCGTGGCGCGCACGGTGCCGCGCTCGATGCCCAGCGCCTCCTGAGCGTGCACGAACACCTCGTTCCACAGCCGCGCCTCGCGGTGGCTCTCGGTCTTCGGCAGGTAGAAGTACGAGCCGCTGTTCGGATCCTGCGCGCCCCGGGCGATCAGCCGCTGCGCGTTGTGGAAGAAGTACAGGCCGAAGTCGAACAGGGCGCCGGCGACGGGCTTGCCGTCGACGAGCAGGTGACGCTCCTCCAAGTGCCAGCCGCGTGGGCGGACCACGACGGTGGGGAGCTCCGCGTCCGGCCGCAGGCGGTACTCCTTGCCCTCGGGTGAGGTGAAGCCGATCCGGCGCTCGAAGGCGTCGATCAGGTTCACCTGGCCCTGGAGGAGGTTCGACCAGGTCGGAGCGGTGGCATCCTCGAAGTCCGCCAGCCAGACCTGCGCGCCTGAGTTGAGGGCGTTGACGGTCATCTTGCGGTCGGTGGGACCGGTGATCTCCACCCGGCGGTCGAGCAGGGCGGCAGGCGTCTGGGCGACCTTCCACTCGGCCGCGCGGATCTCCGCGGTCTCGGGGAGGAAGTCCAGCCGGCCGGTGCGAGAGATCTCCTCGCGCCGCGCGGTGCGCGCCACCAGCAGCTCCTCGCGCCGCGCGCCGAAGCGGCGCTGCAGACCAGCCACGAAGTCCAGCGCCTGCGGCGTCAGGATTCGCTCGGCCCCCTCGACGTGGGCGCCGGTCACCTCGATGTCAGGCATTGTTTCCTCCTGAGAGCTCGGCGCGGTCCTGGTCCTGGGCCTGCGCGATGGTGCGCTCAGCGGCGGCCTCACGGACGGCGGCAGCGACGGCCGGGGCGACCGTGGCGTCGAAGACGCTCGGGATGATGTAGCCGGCCGACAGCTGCCGCGGGGTCACGGCGGCGGCGATGGCCCGGGCCGCGGCGGTCATCATCTCGCCGGTGATGTCCGAGACGCCCGCGTCGAGCAGTCCGCGGAAGAAGCCGGGGAAGGCCAGCACATTGTTGATCTGGTTGGGGTAGTCGGACCGCCCGGTGGCGACCACCACGGCGTGCCGGCCGGCGGCGACCGGGTCGACCTCCGGGTCCGGGTTGGCCAGGGCGAACACGATCGCGCTCTCGTCCATCGCCGCGATGTCCTCCTCCGTGAGGAGGTTCGGCGCTGAGACTCCGATGAACACGTCGGCGCCGCCCAGCGCCTCCCTGAGCGTGCCACGGCGGCCGGAGCAGTTGGTGTTGTCGGCGATCCACCGCCGGAAGTCGTCCATCCCCTCCTGCTCGGGGTCGAGGACGCCGCGCCGGTCGCAGCCGATGATCTCCCCGGCGCCCTGCTTGTGCAGCAGCCGGATGATCGCGTGGCCGGCCGCGCCGACACCGGAGACCACGATGGTGATGTCCTCGATGCGCTTGCCCACCACGCGAAGGGCGTTGGTGAGGGCGGCCAGGACCACGATGGCGGTGCCGTGCTGGTCGTCGTGGAAGACCGGGATGTCCAGGGCCTCGCGCAGCCGGGCCTCGATCTCGAAGCAGCGCGGCGCGGAGATGTCCTCCAGGTTGATCCCGCCGTACACCGGGGCCAGGGCCTTGACGACGGAGACGATCTCGTCGGTGTCCTGGGTGTCCAAGCAGACCGGCCAAGCGTCGACGTCCGCGAACTTCTTGAACAGCGCGGCCTTGCCCTCCATGACAGGGAGCGCGGCCTCAGGCCCGATGTCGCCCAGTCCGAGCACGGCCGAGCCGTCGGTGACCACGGCGACGGTGTTCCGCTTGATCGTCAGGCGGCGGGCGGCGGGCGGGTCCTCGGCGATGGCCGTGCAGACTCGCGCCACTCCGGGGGTGTACGCGCGGGATAGGTCGTCGCGGTGCTTGAGCTGGACCTTCGGCGTCACCTCCAGCTTCCCGCCGAGGTGGACCAGGAACGTCCGATCGCTGACCTCGAGGACGGTGACCCCGGAGACGGCGGCCACGACCTTGCCGATCTGCTCCGCGTGGTCTGCGTCGCGGGCATCGCAGGTGGCATCGACGACCATACGGTCGGCCCGACGCTCGGCGACCTCGAGCGCGGTGAGTGCCCCGCCCGCCTCCCCGATGGCTTCGGCGATCACCGAAGCCATCGCGGTCTCCGCGGGACCCTCGACACGCATGGTGATCGAGTAGCCAGGAGTCGGGGGCGTCATCTTACGGTCAACCTCGTTTTCCATATCGCGGAGCTTAACTTCCACATTGCAGAAGTCAAGGGCCTCCAGGGGCCTTACGGACGCGAGCCGCCGCGAGTCACCCCGGGAACACGCGACGTCCACCACGCGAAAAACCGAGGCCCGCACCGCCTGGAGGCCCGGCGGACACCAGACGACTTCGGGGGCCGGCCCCGCATGCCGAGTGCCGGCCCATTGCCCCGGCGAACGTCGTCCACAAGAGCCGACCGAAGTCCCCGCAGCGGCCCAAACTGAGGAAGTATGCTTCCGTCATGCGAAAAACGCAGAGCCCCGAGGAGTCTCCGGCGCGGTCTGGCGGCGTCCAGTCCATCGTGCGTACCTTCGAACTGCTCGAGGCGCTGGCCGACCAGGGCGGCGCGGCCAGCCTGTCCCGGCTGGCCGAGACGTCCGGTCTGCCGCTGCCCACCATTCACCGGCTGGTCCGGACTCTGGTCAGCCTCGGCTACGTACGCCAGGAGGCGTCCCGGGAGTACGTGCTCGCCCCGCGGCTGATCCGGCTCGGCGAGAGCGCCGGCCGGATGCTGTCCACCTGGGCCATGCCCCACCTGGCAAGACTCGTCGACTCCCTCGGCGAGACCGCCAACCTCGCCATGCTCGACGGCGATCAGATCGTCTATGTCGCGCAGAGGCCCGGCTGGCACTCGATGCGCATGTTCACCGAAGTTGGCCGCCGGGTCTCGCCGCATTGCACGGCCGTCGGCAAGGCTCTGCTCGCCGACCTCTCCGAGGCCGATGTCCGGGCACTGCTGCGGCGCACCGGTATGGCGGAGCACACCGAGCACACCATCACCGACCCGCAGACCTTCCAGGACCAGCTGACCTGGGTCCGCGAGCACGGCTACGCCACCGACGACGGCGAGCAGGAGATCGGCGTCCGCTGTGTGGCCGTGAAGATCCCCAACGCGCCGTCGAGGATCGCCTTCTCCATCTCCGGCCCCGCGCCGCGGATGACCCAAGACCTGATCGATCGGGCCGTACCACTGCTGCTCAACGCCGCCGAGAGCCTGTCCGCCGAGCTGAGCTCGGGACGGCTCTGAGTTGAGGGTGCTGCCCGCCCGCGCCTGACCAACCGGCGGGCAGCATGTGGTCAGACCGGATGGGGGCAGATCTTTCCCGTCGCCGTGACACCGGAGGAAACCCCGAGCCGTCAGGAGTGCCAGGGCCTGCCGACGGTGCCTTTGTCCGTGCCGTACCTGACCACGAGGCCCGATCCCGGGTGTCCTGCCCGCGGTACCACGTCGGGCCGGGTGCGCAGCCGATACATCACCGCGGTCTGCGGGCGTTCCGTGGTGATCGAGAGGGTGCCCCGCCGAGCGGTGCGGTCACTGAGCCGTCGACAGCGACGGTTGACCGGGGCCGCCACTCGACCTGCGGGGCCCGAGATCGAGATCGCGGCGGCGGTCGGCGATTCGGGCACGGAGGCGGCCAGGCAGCGGACCCCGATCTCCTGCTCGTCGTCGACCGCGCACCCGAGGCGGCGTATGTCCTCCAGGGCAGTCAGGAAGCCGTGCTCGTCTTCTCCGCGGTGGCGGGCATGCCCGTACGGGCGAGCAGGACGCGAACCCTCCTGGCCCGTGAAGCCCGCGAATACCGCCTTGCCCACGCCCGTGGAGTGCGGCAGCGCCCGGCGGCCCACCTCGGTGAACATACGCGTCGAGTGCCTGGACGGCACCTGCCCCACGTCCGCGGTCTCATCGCCATCCAGCAGTGCCATGTTCGCCGTCTCGCCGCACTCCTCGACCAGCCGGGGCCGAGCGCATACCGGCGGTCGGGCTGCTGACGGACGTATCCGCAGGCCACGAGCGTACGCATCAGGCAGCGGCAGACCGCTGACAGCGCAGAGCCCACTCAGACCCGCCCGGCTGGGCCGGTGACCCACCCAGGCTCGACATGGAGCGTTCCAGCCGATTAGCGACGGTTTGCCCTTGTCCCGCTTCAATTTCGCCTGGACTCTTGACGGTACCCCCGGCGAAAACTACGTTCTGCATGCCGAAAGTATTATTCCGGCATGCAGAAAACATCCAACTTCCCCTGTCCCGGGAGCCCCGTATGCCTCCTGTTGTGGATGACCGATCGCCCGTGGAAACCAATGGCACCGCCAGCTCCGGTCTCTACACGTACGATCTCGCCCCGACCAAGAAGGAAGGGCGCCGCTGGGGCGCCTACAACGTCTTCACGCTCTGGGCCAATGATGTGCACAGCCTCGGAAACTACGCGTTCGCGATCGGTCTCTTCGCGCTCGGCCTGAACGTGTGGGGCATTCTGGCGGCCTTCGTGCTCGCGTCCCTGCTGCTCTTCCTGCTGCTCACCCTGTCGGGATTCATGGGGCACAAGACGGGCGTCCCCTTTCCCGTCATGAGCCGCATCGCGTTCGGCATCAAAGGCGCGAAGATACCGGCGGGTGTCCGCGGCGCCGTCGCCATCGCCTGGTTCGGCATCCAGACCTACCTCGCCTCCTCCGTCCTGAGCGCGCTGTTGCTGGCGATGTTTCCTGGTCTGCGGGCCCTGCAGGGCCACTCCGTGCTCGGCCAGACGCTGCTCGGCTGGATCACCTTCATGATCCTTTGGCTCCTTCAGGTCCTCATCGTGAGCTACGGGATGCAGATGATCCGGCGTTACATGGCCTTCGCCGCGCCCACGACTCTCATCGCCATGTGCGCGCTGGCCGCCTGGATGTTCTTCCGGGCGGGCGGATCGATCTCCCTGTCCAACGGCCACCCGCTCACCGGCGGCGCGATGTGGCTGCACGTCCTCCAGGGCGCCGCGCTGTGGGTCGTGATCTACGGGACCTTCGTACTGAATTTCTGCGACTTCACCCGGTCGGCCAGGAGCCGCGGTTCCATCATCCGCGGCAACGTCGTCGGAATCCCGGTGAACATGCTCTTCTTCGCCGTCATCGTGGTCGTCCTCAGCGGAGCGCAGTTCAAGCTCGACGGCCAGATCATCACCAGCCCCACGGACATCGTCAGGACGATCCCGAACATGATCCTGCTGGCCGCGGCGTCGCTCGCCCTCATCGCGCTGACGATCGCGGTGAACCTGCTGGCGAACTTCGTGGCGCCGATCTACGCGCTGGTCAACCTCTTCCCACGGCATCTGAACTTCCGCCGGGCCGGCCTGGTGAGCGCGGTCATCGGCCTCGTGATCCTGCCGTGGAACCTCTACAAGAGCCCGATCGCGGTGGAATACTTCCTCGGTGGGCTCGGTGCTCTGCTCGGGCCGCTCTTCGGAGTGATCATGGCGGACTACTGGCTGCTGCGCAGGGCCCAGGTGAACGTGCCCGACCTCTACAGCGAGGACGCGCAGGGCGAATACCACTACCGCCGTGGCTACAACCCGCGGGCCATCTGGGCCTTTGTGCCCTCCGCGACGATCGCCGTCGTCATCGCCCTGATGCCGGCCTTCCACGCTGTGGCGGGATTCTCCTGGTTCATCGGCGCCATCCTCGGCGCCGGGCTGTACGCCGTCATCGCGGACCGCAACATCCTGATCCGGGACGTGGACGGCGAGGCCATCGCGGTCGCCGCCGAGTGAACCGGTCAGCAGAGCCCACCAGAATCCGTCCAGAAAGCCGATCCATGCGCATCCTCGTCGTGAACGTCAACACCACGCAGTCCATCACCGACTCGATCGGTGAGCAGGCGGCCGGTACGGCGTCGCCCGGTACCGAGATCGTCCCGCTGACCCCCTCCTTCGGAGCGGAGTCCGTGGAGGGCAACTACGAGAGCTACCTCGCCGCCGTCGCCGTGATGGAGGCCGTCCGCGCTCACACCGAGCCGTTCGACGCCGTGATTCAGGCCGGATACGGTGAGCACGGACGGGAAGGCCTGCAGGAGCTGCTCGACGTGCCCGTCGTCGACATCACCGAGGCCGCCGCGAGTACCGCCCAGTTCCTCGGCCGCGCCTACTCCGTCGTCACCAGCCTCGACCGCACGGTTCCGCTCATCGAGGAGCGTCTCCACGTCGCCGGCCTGAGCGCCCGGTGCGCCTCCGTGCGCGCCAGCGGGCTCGCGGTACTCGATCTGGAACGGGACGAGAAGGCTGCCGTCGACGCGATCGTCGAGCAGGCCGCCCGCGCGGTGGAGGACGACCGGGCGGAAGTGATCTGCCTGGGCTGCGGAGGCATGTCCGGCCTCACCGAGCGCGTTGCCGAACGCACCGGGGTCCCCGTCGTCGACGGTGTGAGTGCCGCCGTGACGATCGCCGAGTCCCTCGTCCGGCTCGGACTGTCGACCTCGAAGGTGCGCACATACGCACCGCCGCGGCCCAAGCGCATGGTCAACTGGCCTCCGCGGACGCGCTGATGCGGATGGGGGCGTCGAGGCCGGGTCCGGCCGCTGTGATGCGGCCCGGTTGGCCGGGAAGGTACTGACTCGCAGAATCCGGCCATGAAGATGTCTTCCCGCCCTTCGACATTCCAGGGGTGGGTGAAGGACGACCGTGAACAGAGAACCAGCACAGGAGGAGGGTCCGTTGCCCGACGTACAGCTCGTACTGCGCTCAACGCGCGTCATCACCCCCGAGAGCACGCGCCCCGCGTCCGTCACCGTGACCGACGGCCGGATCGTGGACGTGCTCCCGCACGACGCCGAGGTGCCGGCCGGAGCCCGGCTGGAGGACGTCGGCGACGACGTCCTGCTGCCCGGACTCGTCGACACCCATGTGCACATCAACGACCCCGGACGCACCGAATGGGAGGGCTTCTGGACCGCGACACGCGCAGCGGCGGCCGGTGGCATCACCACCCTCGTCGACATGCCCCTCAACTCCCTCCCGCCGACCACGACCGTCGCCCACCTCCGTACGAAGCGGGAAGTCGCCGCAGCCAGGGCACACGTTGACGTGGGCTTTTGGGGCGGCGCGCTCCCTGACAACGTCAAGGACCTGCGGCCGCTGCACGACGCAGGCGTCTTCGGCTTCAAGGCGTTCCTGTCGCCGTCGGGCGTGGACGAGTTCCCGGCACTCGACAGGGAGCAACTGGGCCGGTCGATGATGGAGATCGCCCGTTTCGGCGGACTGCTGATCGTCCATGCCGAGGACCCGCACCACCTGGCCTCCGCTCCGCAGCAAGGTGGCCCGAAGTACGCCGATTTCCTCGCCTCGCGCCCGCGTGGCGCCGAAGTCACGGCCATCACGACCCTGATCGAACAGGCGAGGCGGCACGGCACCCGTGTGCACGTGCTCCACCTGTCGTCGAGCGACGCCCTGCCGCTGATCGCCGCGGCCAGACGGGAGGGTGTGGCCATCACGGTGGAGACCTGCCCGCACTACCTGACGCTGACGGCCGAGGAAGTCCCCGACGGCGCCAGCGAGTTCAAGTGCTGCCCGCCCATCCGCGAGGCCGCCAACCAGGATGCGCTCTGGCAGGCACTGGCCGACGGCACAATCGACTGTGTGGTCACCGACCACTCCCCGTCCACGGCCGACCTCAAGACCCACGACTTCGCCACCGCCTGGGGCGGTATCTCCGGTCTCCAGCTCAGCCTGTCGGCGGTATGGACCGAGGCACGGAAGCGGGGCCACGATCTGCAAGACGTGGTCCGCTGGATGTCGACGGGCACGGCACGGCTGGTGGGCCTGGACGCACGCAAGGGCGCCATAGAGGCGGGCCGGGACGCCGACTTCGCCGTGCTCGCCCCCGACGAGACGTTCACCGTCGCCCCCGCGGCCCTCCAGCACCGCAACCACGTCACGGCGTACGCCGGCAGGACCCTGTACGGCGTGGTCAGATCCACCTGGCTGCGTGGCGAACGCATCGCCACGGACGGCGAGTTCACCGAACCGAAGGGCCAACTCCTCACCCGGCCCTCCTGATGCCCATTCCGCACCACCAGCGGTCCACACCGAAAGGCAGACCTGATCACAGTGACGGCGATACCGACTTTCACCGGCGACGCGAACCCCTACGGAGGCGGTGACCCCTACGCGGACTATCGCACCGCCGACTTCCCCTTCACTCACCACGCCAACCTCGCCGACCGCCGGCTCGGTGCCGCAGTCATCGCCGCCAACGACGAGTTCTTCGCCCAACGCGAGAACCTCCTCGTGCCCGAGCGTCCCGAGTTCGACCCCGAACACTTCGGGCACAAGGGCAAGATCATGGATGGCTGGGAGACGCGCAGGCGCCGCGGCGCCTCGGCGGACCACCCGTGGCCGACGGCCGAGACCCACGACTGGGCGCTGGTGCGGCTCGGCGCCCCGGGCGTCGTGCGGGGCGTCGTGGTCGACACGGCCCACTTCCGCGGCAACTACCCCCAGGCCGTGTCGGTCGAGGGCGTATCCCTCCCCGGCGCCCCGTCCCCGGAGGAACTCCTCGCGGACAACGTGAAGTGGACCACGCTCGTCCCCCGCACCCCGGTCGGCGGCCACGCGGCCAACGGCTTCGCCGTGTCCGTCGAGCAGCGCTTCACGCACCTGCGTGTGAACCAGCACCCCGACGGCGGCATCGCCCGTCTCAGGGTCTACGGCGAAGTCGTCCCGGATCCCGCGTGGCTCGCCGCGCTCGGCACCTTCGACGTCGTGGCCCTGGAGAACGGCGGCCAGGCGGAGGACGCCTCGAACCTCTTCTACTCGCCCGCCACGAACACCATTCAGCCGGGCCGGGCGCGGGTGATGCACGAGTGCTGGGAGACCCGCCGCCGCCGGGACCAGGGGCACGACTGGATCCGTTACCGGCTGGCCGCCCAGTCCGAGATCCGTGCGATCGAGATCGACACGGCTTATCTGAAGGGGAACGCCGCGGGGTGGGCTTCGGTGTCGGTACGCAACGGCGAGAACGGGGAATGGGCCGAAGTCCTGCCGCGTACCCGTCTCCAGCCCGACACGAACCACCGCTTTGTCCTCGCCACAGCGGCCATCGCCACACACGCCCGCATCGACATCTACCCCGACGGGGGCATCTCGCGGCTGCGGCTGCACGGTTCCCTGACGGAGGAGGGCGCGGCGCGACTGGCGGAGCGGTACCAACTCGGCAAGTGAGCCCCCGCGCCCAGACCGGGTGTCCGTGGCCCACCGCCAGTGTGTGCCAGCATGCCCTCGGCGGCCGACTCGGCGGCGCGCTGGGCTGCGCCGGAGTCCTTCACCGGCCCGTACAGCATCCCGCTGATGTTGCACGGCCCGCCGGTGAAGCCCGGAGCTGGGAGATCAGGTCTGCTCGATGGTGAGGTTCAACCGCTCCACCTTGCCCTTGCGGTGCGGGGTGAAGGCGGGAAGACGGGAAGACGGGAAGACGGGAAGGCGGGAAGGCGGGAAGGCGGGAAGGCGGGAAGGCGGTGCATGACGACGGCCGGGCCGCCGAGGACCTCCTTGACCGCGCCGGCGGCGAACTCCAGGCCGCGGTCGATTTGCCGGCGAGTCTCGTGAGCTCGTTGCTGGTGACCGGAGAGATAGGCAGCTTCTCCGGGACACAGGGATACCCGAAAGGGCAGTCGAATTCGGGCATGTGCGACGGACCTGGCCACAACGGGGTGTCGACACCGTACTCGAAGAAGAACCGCGGGCAAGAATCAGAGCAAGCGGCCCTCGGTCGCCACCGTCTACCGCATCCTCGCCGAGGACGCCGACAGCACCGAATGAGCCCGGACGCATCAGGGCTTCAAGATCAACTCATTGCCCCTTTGACCCGTATCTGGGTCACACCCGAATCAGACCGCAGACGTGCTGCTCGCCCCGGGCCGACGGCCCGGCCGGGCTCAGTCGATCGTCTTGATCACCTGGGCGGGGACTCCCGCGACCAGGGTGCGGGCAGGAACATCACGACTGACCACCGCACCGGCAGCGACCACCGCACCAGCACCGATGGTCACTCCCTGCAAGATCACGGCAGACGCCCCGATCCAGACGTCGTCTTCGATGACGATCGGGGCGAAGGAGAGATACTCCCGACGCTCGGCGAGCGGCAGAGGGTGCCCCCCGGTGATGAGGCTGACCTTCGGGGCGATCATGACACCGTCGCCGATGCGGATCCCGCCCTTGTCCATGAACGTGCATCCCTGGTTGACGAAGACGTTCTCCCCGAACGTCGTGTTCAGCCCGTACTCGGTGAAGAACGGCGGGTAGATCGTCACCGACTCCGGGAGCGGGCCACCAAACACAACAGAAAGTAGTTCAGCACGACCTTTGCTGTCGCTGAACGGCAGCACGTTCAGTCGAGACGTCGCATCGGTCACCTCTACGATTCGCTCCGCATGGCGCGCGAACTCGGGCGTCTGGACATACATGACCTGCTCTGTGCGGGTAGACATACGACGATTCCACCACCCTGAAGAGCGTGTGATCAAACAACCGCACCCCCTACCAGACACAACCAATCGTTGTGGAAGTGGGCTGAAATGTGGATGTTGAAGCTCTGCGGACGTCGCGACCGGGGCTGAGCCAGGGCTGGGACCGGGCCAGGGCTGGGGCTGGAGTCGGGGTCGCGCCTGAGGGCCGCGCCCGGGGCCGGGCCAGGGCCAGGGTCGGGGTCGCGCCCGGGCCGGGCCGTTCCTTCCATGTCTTGGTGCGCTGAGAGGTGACACCGCGGCACAGGAGCAGACACCCATGACCGGCCCGGTGGACGGGGTCGAGCGGCGCGGACGGGCGGCGGGAGGGCGGAGACAACCTCGCAGAGTTCCTTCGCCACCCCCGGAGATGTAAAGGTCACTTGACACTCTCCGGATGTAAAGCCTACTTTCCACATATGCGGAACGAGGTACGTCAGCTGCGCATCGTCATGGGGCTCTCCCAGCAGGAGCTGGGGCGGGCGCTGGGCGTTTCCCGGCAGACGATCAACGCGATCGAACAGTCTCGCTATGACCCATCGCTGCCCCTGGCGATCCGTATGGCCCGGCACTTCGGTAAGACAGTTGAGGAGATCTTCCATGTCGACTGACCACAAGCCAGAGACCACCCGCGGCCAGCGCTGGGCCGTTCCGGCCGTGGGGCTGGCCATGGGCGTCGTCTTCATCGCGATCTTCCTGGCCCGGGACGAGCCCGGGATGGCTGCCGGTGGCTTCGCCATCATGGCCGCCTATGTGCTGATCCTCGTCCTGGCGTCGCGCCGGTCGGAGTCCGCCGCGCTGCTGCGCGGCCAGACCACGGACGAGCGCCGTCGGGCCATCAACCAGCGCGCGTCCGCGTTCACGCTGAACGTCCTCGTGCTGGTGCTCCTGGCCGGATTCGTGACCGAGCTGATCCGCGGGCACAGCGGTCACCCCTGGGATGTGCTGTGCGGGGCAGGCGGCGTGACCTACATCCTCGCCACCATCTACTTCTCACGTCGCGGCTGACCGGCCCGCGGACGGCCCCTGGACGGCGGCGGCCACCACGGTGCTCATGGCGGCGGTGCCGGACCGCCGCGGCGCCCGATCCGCGCGGGGGGCAACGCGCACGCGGACGACGATCCGGGCCCCGAAGACGCGAGCTGCCGCTGCACGCCGCCTACCGCGCGCCGATCCCTGACCGCCCGTCAGAAGACACCGGCCGCCCACGGCGGCGGGGGCGGTGGCGGTGGCGGTGGCGGGTTACGCGGGTTGCTTGGGTTACGGCCGGGGGCGCGGGCCGGAGACCCCGCGAGCACTCCACCCGGGCATGGATACCGGCGCCGGCCAAGCCACCGAGCGGTCCCCCGCACCGCACAGCGAGCGTGCCGACGGGCATCCAGTCGGCGGCAACGACGGACGGCGGCGTTCCCGGCCGTGCCGGGCAGGACAGTCCGAGCGAAAGAAGGCCCTGCCGGTGATCGGCGGCGGGCCGGCGCCGGGCCCGGCGAGCGGGCCGCAGAGACCGGCCTGCGGCACCACCGGCACCACCGGCACCGCCGCGCTCCGTGGCGACTCAACAGGCCCCTCGCGTACGGATGCCGCGAGCGCGGGCCCCAGCCGGGGCGCTCACCGTCTTGGGACGCAGCGTGGAATGAACGACGGACCGCGCCTGGTGTCAACCATCTCACTCAGCGACCCCCATGCACGGAGAGCAACTGCCGCATTCGACCGGTGGACGCGGTGAGCTCACCCGGGAGAACCCCCATGGACGAGCCGCAGCACCCGGCTCCAGCCGTCCACCGCAGCCCTCGTAGAGCCGCCCCACTCCCCCGCCCTCCGGGAAAGGACGACGCCTGCACGCTCTTCCGGCAGCGCGTTCACATTGCGCCACGTCTCGCCCTTCGTTTTCCGGACAGCCCGCCAGCACACCGCCCGCCGGACCTGAACCGTCACGGCCACCGCAATGGGAATTTCTTTACCACAGCAGGAATCCCTTTACCGCCCGCGGGGAACCAAGGCGGACAGCCAGGCCGGAACCGGCTACCGCACCCACCACACATTAAAGCACAGACCAATACTCGGTGAATATTGATTCAAAGAGCTGCCAGAGAGGCCGGGGCATCGACAGGGAAAGGCGCTGTCCAAAACCTCGCGGACACAGTGTTAAGCGAATCCATTTTGCCCCCATTCGCACATCAATGTATCACTCAACGTTTTATTGCCTCTGCCTTGACCACCACCGACGCCGCCTCCTACGTTTCTGCCGCCGGATTCAAGCGTTCCACCTGGCGCGGGGTACGGCGAAAAACATCTGCCGAAAAACCGGCGGAAGGATGCGGCGAAGAAGATCGCAGGGCCGCCTGTGTCTGCATTTTTGCCAACCGGGCAAAGGCAGGCCGTGGCGACCTCCGAGTCGTCCGATCAGAAAGGGCTGGATGGCCCCGTAAAAGCAGCCATCCAGCCCGCCCGACATGAGACACATGGGGGACGAGGGGATTTTCATGATGCCTCAGTGCGGCCCAGTCGGTGGGGCGACGTCGGTCAGTAATCATTTTTCTCAGGAATGATCCGGGTCGCAAGCAATGTGTTCGCGCAGGGCTCGTCAGCGGGCCCTGGCCATGGCAGGCAGGGCGCGAATGTGGGACAGGGATGGAGGCGGCGCGCATGGCCCTACCGCAGGGACGCAGGAGCAGCAACGTCACCCGGTTGCTGCGGCACGGTTTCACCGACCCCCCGGCCGCCCAGCGGCTGCTGGACGCGCCCGAGCCGGCCGGGGTGCTCGGCGATCCGGTGCTGCTGGAGGCGCTCGGGGCGACCGCCGATCCCGATCTGGCGCTGCGTAGGCTGGTACGGCTGCTCCAGGCGCTCGCGGAGATCCCCGGGGACGGGGACGACAAGAAGTGCGCCGGCTCGCGGAAGACGCTGCTGGACACCCTGGTCACGGCGAAACCGTTGCGTGACCGGCTGCTGGGGGTGCTCGGGGTCTCCGAGGCGCTGGGTGACCATCTGGCCCGGCATCCGCGGCACTGGCAGGCGCTGGTGACGGCGTACGAGCCGGTAGCCCCGTACCCGGCCGCCTCTGGCTTCGAGCAGACGCTGGCCGAGGAGATCTGGGGCGAGCCGGGGGTGAGGCTGGCCCGGCCAGAGGCGCTGCGCGTGGCGTACCGGCGGGCGCTGCTGACGATCGCCGCGCGGGATGTGTGCGGCGCGGTGGGCGTCACCCAGACCGCCGCCGAGCTGGCGGACCTGGCGGACGCCACGCTGCGGGCCGCGCTGGAGATCGCGACGCAGGAGCGACCCGGGGACGCGGCGGCGTGCCGGCTGGCGGTGGTGGGGACGGGCGAGTTCGGCGGGCGGGAGCTGAGTTACGTCTCGGACGTGGACGTCGTCTTCGTCGCGGAGGCCCGGGACGGGGTGGAGGAGTCCCGGGCCGTGCAGGCGGCCACCCGGCTGGCCGCGCGGCTGATGCGGATCTGCTCGGACGGGACGGCCGAGGGCACCATCTGGCCGGTCGTCGCGGATCCGCGCCCGGAGGGGCGCGACGGCCCGCTGGTGCGGACGCTGTCCGGCCATGTGGCGTACTACCGGCGGTGGGCCAGGACGTGGGAGTTCCAGCCGCTGCTGACGGCCCGGCCGGTGGCGGGTGACGGGGCGCTGGGCCGGGCGTGCGTGGACGCGCTGGCGCCGATGGTCTGGCAGGCGGCCGAGCGTGAGAACTTCGTGCCGGAGATGCGGCGGATGCGCCGCCGGGTGGTGGAGAACACCCCGGTCGCGGAGACCGGCCGCGGGTTGAAGCCGGGCCCGGGGGGCCTGCGGGGCATCCAATCGGCGGTGCAGCTTCTGCAGTTGGTGCACGGCCGGTCGGACGAGTCGCTGCGCCGCGGCACCACGCTGGATGTTCTCGCGGCGCTGGCCGCGGGCGGCTACGTGGGACGGTCGGACGCGGCCGCGCTGGACGAGGCGTACCGGTTCCTGCGCTCGGTGGAGCACCGCGTCCAGCTCCACCGGCTGCGCCGCACCCACCCGGTGCCGCAGGACGAGACGGATCTACGGCGGCTGGGCCGGTCGCTAGGGTTCCGCACGGAGCCGGTGACGGAGCTGGGCGAAGCGTGGCGGCGGCACGCGCGCGAGGTGCGGCGGCTGCACGAGAAGCTGTTCTACCGGCCGCTGCTGGAGGCGGTGGCAGGGCTGGAGACCGGACAGGCCCGGTTGGGCTCGCAGGCAGCCGTCCGGTGGCTGGAGGCCCTGGGCTATGCAGACCCCTCAGGCGCGCTACGGCATCTGGAGGCCCTTGCCCGCGGTGTGACCCGGAGGACGGCGATCCAGCGGACGCTGCTGCCCGTGCTGCTGGGCCGGTTCGCCGACTCCGCCGACCCGGACGCCGGGCTGCTGGGCTTCCGCAAGGTCGCGGACACGCTGGGCAGGACGCCCTGGTACGTGCGGCTGCTGCGCGACGAGGGCGCCGCGGCGGAGAACCTCGCGCGGGTGCTCTCCGCCGGGCGGCTCGCCCCCGACCTGCTGCTGCGCACCCCCGAGGCGGTCGCCCTGCTCGGCGACCCGGAGGGGCTGCGCCCGCGCGGCCGGACCCGTCTGGAACAGGAGGTGCTGGCCACGGTCGGCCGCGCCGACGGCGCCGAACAGGCGGTCGCGGCAGCGCGCGGGGTACGTCGGCGCGAGCTGTTCCGCACAGCCGCGGCGGACGTGATCGTGAGCGCGCGGCTGGCCGACAGGGCGGTCAGGCCCACCACGAGCTGCCCGCCGCCCGGCGGCGACAACGCCCCGGCCGCCCCGCCGACGCCAGACACCCCGCGCGGCGCGCGACCTGCGGCCGGCATCCCCGGCGCGCCGCGCCACGTCGAACCCCGCCTCCCGGCCCGTCCCTCGGGCCGTACGGCGCTCCTCGATGAGCCCGCGAGCCCGGGAGCGCTGGTCGACATGGTCGGCGACGCCCTCTCCGACATCACCGCCGCGGCCCTCGCCGGGGCCCTGCGCGCCGCCGTCCAGGGCACCTGGGGCGATGAACTGCCCACCCGCTTCGCCGTCATCGGCCTCGGCCGCTTCGGCGGCCACGAACTCAGCTACGGCTCGGACGCGGATGTGCTCTTCGTCCACGAACCCCGCGCGGGCGCCGACGAACACCAGGCGTCCCGCGCCGCCTTCGCCGTGGCCAACGAGCTGCGACGGCTGCTCCAGCCCCCCACCGTGGACCCGCCCCTGCTCATCGACGCCGATCTGCGCCCCGAGGGCAAGTCCGGGCCGCTGGTGCGCACCCTCGCCTCGTACGCCGCCTACTACCGCCGCTGGTCACTGGCCTGGGAGAGCCAGGCGCTGCTGCGCGCCGAACCGGTGGCGGGCGACCCCGGCCTCGGCGCACGCTTCATCGAACTGATCGACCCTCTGCGCTATCCGGCCGAGGGGCTGGGCGAGGACGCGATCCGTGAGATCCGCCGGCTCAAGGCCCGGATGGAGTCCGAACGGCTGCCCCGTGGCGCCGACCGCGCCACCCACACCAAACTGGGCCGCGGCGGTCTCAGCGACGTGGAATGGACGGTGCAGCTCCTGCAGATGCGCCACGGCGCGGCCGAACCGGGACTGCGCACCACCCGCACCCGCCGGGCCCTGGCCGCCGCCCACCACGCCGGTCTGATCAGCGGCGACGACGCCCAGACCCTGGACAATGCCTGGGTGCTGGCGGCCCGGGTCCGCAACACGGTGATGCTGGTGCGCGGCCGCCCCGGCGACACCTTCCCCACCGACTCCCGCGAACTGGCCGCAGTCGCCCACTACCTGGGCTACGCCCCGGGCCATGTGGGCGAGATGCTGGACGACTACCGCCGCACGACCCGCCGCGCCCGCACCGTGACCGAACGCCTCTTCTACGGCTACCAGAGCTGACCGCCTCGCCAAGCCCGTCAGTCCCGGCCGACGCGTCCGCGGCCGGACCCGCCACCAGGACCGCGACGCCGACCGGCCCCGGGCAGTGCGCATGGTCACCCCTTTCCCGCTCCGCATGACAACGCCCCGACCCTGGCATTGCAGCGACGCCGTTGGCGAATCCTGCCTGTCGCGCCAAGGTCAGGCACAGGTCCTGGAGTCTCACGTGTTGGCGGTGGCCTTGGGGAGGTGGGCGCGAAGGTTCGCGGCTGCGACGCGGTCGAGTACACGGTCGGTGAGCAGCCACGCCAGGCGTGTCATGAGCGCGGCGTCGCGCCCGATGGTGTAGCGGGTTCGAGGCTTGCGGACGGTGGCGGCCTTGGCGATGACGAGCGCGGCCTCGTCTGCCGTCACACCCTGCGTGGTGAACTCGGTGGCCTGGTTGATGATTCCTTGCATGAGGCCGCCGTAACGCTGGCGCTGCGGTGGCGTCATGTCCTTGACGAACTGCTTCGCTCGCTGGATAACGTGTCCGGTCATCTCCGTCTGGACGCCGCCGGGCTCCACGATCACCACCTGCACGCCGTGCGGGGCGAGTTCGCGGCGGAGGGCGTCGCTGACGGCCTCGAGCGCGAACTTCGCGCCGGCGTATGCCCCGTAGGTGGCCATGGCGATTTTGCCGCCCACGGAGCTGATGTTGACGATGCGGCCGCGGCTGTCGTGGAGAAACGGCAGAAGCGCCTGTGTGACGGCGATGTGGCCGAACAGATTGACCTCGAACTGCCGCCGCCACTGATCGAGGGGAAGGGCTTCGACCGGGGCGTTCACGGCGATGCCGGCGTTGTTGACGAGGCCGACGAGCTTTCGTTGATGGGGGTCGTCGGCGACCCTGCCGGCAAGGGCCTCGATCTGCTCGGGGTTCGTGACGTCGAGGAGGACGGGCTCGATGCGGGTGTCACGAACAGCGTCGGCATCGCTGCGGCTGCGGACCCCGGCGAGCACGTGGTAGCCACGGCGTGCCAATTCGCGTGCGGTCGCCGCGCCCATGCCTGTGGAGGCACCGGAGATGAAGACCATCGCATTTCCATGTGACACTGTCATACGAAGAAGCGTGCACGCACTCGCATGACGTTGTCAACTAGAATGGGGGCATGGTTACCCGCGCCGAGTCGGCAGCCGCGACACGCGACGCATTGCTCCGCGCCGCGTCGGACCTTCTGGACCACGGTGGGCTCGACGCCGTGACACTTCGCGCCGTGGGCGCGCGCGCCGGTGTGTCCAGGGGGGCGCCGTACGGGCATTTCACCGACAAGGAACACTTGCTCACCCGGCTCGCGATCGATGCCTGGCACACCCTGGCCGATGAGCTGCGCCGCATCCAGGACGATCCCCGGCTCGCGCCGGTCACCAGACTCAAACGCACCCTGCTGGCGCTCATCGAGGTCGGACGCGAACGACCTCACCTGTACGCACTGATGTTTCGTACCCCGGAAAGCGACACCGCCGCGTTGTTCGATGCGGTGGCGGAGTCACATGGTCGTTTCCTCGGCTTGGTCGCCGATGTCGTCGGCAAGGACGAGTCCCGCCGGTACGGCGCGCTCCTGCTGTCGAGTGCGCACGGAATAGCCGGCATGGAACTGAGCGGGCACCTCGCGGCGGAGAAATGGGACACCAGCGGTGAGGAACTCGTCGACATACTCGTCGGCTCCCTCAAGGCGCGATCCGGCTGACCGCCGCCCCAGACGAGGGACCTTGTGATGGAGACTTCTGCCGACAACACCGATCTGACGTCCCCATACGCGGCACAGATCACCGCCGATCTCGAACGCAACCCGGCCGAACACGAACGTCTCAGCTCCGACGTCACGGCTCTCTTCTATCGTGTGCTCCGCGTGTTTCACGATGGGCCCGGAGAGGCACTGTCGTTGCGGTGGAGGTCGGACGCTGTGGCTTGACCGGCTGGCCGAAGGGACTGCGGCTGATCGTCCGCAAGGGACGCCCCCACCCGGAGCCCAGTTGCGCTTCACGGACGCCGACGGGTCGCGGCTGACCAGTAGCCCGCCAGCCCAGGCCCAAGACCTCGGCGGAGGTCATCCGGCAACCGCCGGCGCAGGACGGCGGGATGGGACCAGGAAACTTGGTCCCACCTCGCCGTACCTGACCGATCACATCAACGTCGTGCTGCAGGCTTCAGTAGGTGAAGGGGACACCGCGGAGCCGGATGGGGGTGAGGTCGGTGTAGCGAACAACGTCACTCATCACCGCCTCGCTCTCCGGCGAACTGAACGCCGCGATGGCGGCGTGTTCGTCGCGGAATTCGTTCACCGCTACGACCACGATGTCTCCCTCACTCTTCGGGTAGACAGCGGTGCTGGACTGCAGACCGTACTGTTCCCATGCCTTGCGCACCAGCGGGAGGTGCTGGGACGCGAAGTAGTCATGATCGAACCGGAAGTCTTCTCCATTCGACCTGTAGATCACGAAGACGGTCTCCATGATTTCTCCTCTCTCGTCATTTTCGTCCGTGCGGCCGGCGCATCCATACGCGGCCGTAGGGTGACTAGGCGGACAGGCGGCCCACGAAGTCGAGCAGCAGAGCACAGAAGGCTTCGGGCTGTTCCAGCGGGGCGAGGTGTCCGGCGTCCGAGAGGACGACGACCTCGCCGGCCCCGAGCTCGTCGCTCAGAACCGCTCCGCCTTCGAAGAAGTCGGGCATGTCGAGTTCACCGACGCCGACCAGCGTCGGGACGGTCAGGGCGCGCAAGGCACCCGTGTCCTTGCTCAGCGGGTCCGCCGCCACTTTCGGTTCGCCGTACGTGACGCGCGCGACCAGTTGGTTGCGCATCATGACGGCGGCCTGCGCGCGGACGTCGTCGGATGCCTTCGGCGACGTCCATGCCTCGACACCGGCCCGCGCGGCGGCTTCGACGTTGTCGGCTTCCAGCGCGGCACGCTCCCTGTCCCACGCGGTCTGCAGGCGGAAGGAGGGCGGCAGGTCGTGCGGTCGGTAGCCGATGGACACCAGACCCTGCACACGCCGGGGCTCTGTGACGGCGATCTGGAGCGCCACCAGGGCACCCAGCGAGTTCCCGGCGAGGGTGAAACGGTCGACACCTAGGTGGTCGAGTGTGTCCAGCACATCGGCCCAGGGAGTCACCTCGTCGCGGTGGGCCGTAGCGGCGTCGCCGTGTCCGGGCAGATCCAGGGCGATGGCCCGGACGCCGGCCTCGGCGAGCAGGCGAAGGTGTGCCCGCCACATTGTGCGGTCGACGGGCCGGGCGTGTAGCAGGACGATCGGCCGACCCTGGCCGGCTTCGTCGAACGGGAGTATCACGGCTGCTCGGTTCTCTCGGAAACAGTGGGTGGTACCGGCAATCCGGTCGGTGTGGTGGGGCTCAAGTGGAGCCGGGCTCTGTTGCGTTGCTCTCCGCGGGACGCTCCCCGGGATGGGGGACATGGACGGCAGCGCTGAGCAGCGGATTGCCCCAGGCGCAGGCACCTCGTGCCCGCCTCCCGCACACCACACTAGACGCCGTGGAGTGCCGGGGCCTGGGTGTGCTGCACCCACCTGTCGCCGCCGCCCGCATGGAACGCCGCAGTTCGCAGACGTAGAGGCGTAGGCGGTCCAGGTGGCGCTCTCCTGACATACCTGTTCCCGACGACGTGGGCGCCGTCGCGTCAGGGGCCACTCCCCCACCGCCCGCACCGGGCGTGTTCGTGCCCGCTGTCGACCGGTTTCTCGGGACAGAGCTTCGGCCGAGCGTCGGTTACGCGGCCGCGTCGAGTTCCGCCAGCTCCGCTTCGCTGAGGCGGAGTCGGGACGCGGCCGCATGGCGAGCTGTTCGACGAGGCCGCGGTCGGTGTAGAGCGCGCGGTCCACCTCTTGGGTTGTCAGTGAGTTCACCCGGGCGTGGCAGGACAGGTAGACGGTGGCGGGTTCCGTTGCATGCAGCACGGTCATCGCCCGCGTAGCGGCCAGTGGCGACTCGACTCGGCTGGTCGGGGCCAGCGCGTGTCTCACGGCGAGCCGCGCGCGGCGTTCCTGGTCGGTCACATGGCGGAAGGCGGAGGCGGCACCGTTACCGCGTGACCTCCGGCGGAGGGAGGCGGAGGGAATGGGTGCGGAGGGGTTCGCCATGGTTGAGGATCTTGCCCGATGCAGCGGTCACCCCCTGTCCTCCATTCCTGTCGGAGTCCTCCGTCCAGTTCGCCGCCCTCGACGAGTCCAGCACCGTGGCACGGCCACGGCCGCGCCGACTGCCGCCGAGCGCGCGGAGGTCGCCTTCCATCCGCCCGAGGTGCGCTGCTATGCGCACGAACAGGTGCTCGCCCTGCCCGACATACCCGAGTTCACTCCGGCCACGGTCACCGAGGGCTCGCGTCAGCGGCGCCGTATGTACCAGGCCGGCTTCCGCCGGACGGCCGAGCAGTCCGCCTTCACCGGCCCGGACGAGGACTTCCTGCGCTCGCTGGAACTGGTCATGCGGATCTCCAGCGCGAGTGCGGACGACCTGGCGCGGATCGAGGAACCGACCCCGCGCACCAGCCAGATGAACGCGACCGGCGTGCACTGCTCCGACACCTACTGCGCGAGCTGTGCGCCGACTCCGCGCACGGCTTCCTGGTGATCAACATGCACCCCTCGGCCCCGGGGGAGGCACCCCCACGCACAGCGACTACCCCGGCCTTCGGCCCGAGCCCAGGTCCCACCCCAGCTCGGGCCGAAGGCACCGAACCCACCTGTCCTTACGACACGTCCGCCACCAGTTCGGTGTTGATGATCGCCTCGACCAGCGTCTCCCCCACCGGCGTCAGCGTGACCGTCCCGGCCTGCTCGTCCATCTCCAGCAGGCCTCGTCGCCGCAGCGAGTCGAAGCCCGCCCGCCTCCGGGGGGAGAACAGCGACCCGCCGGGGAAGCGCCGCCGGTGCACCTCCTCCCGCAGTGGCTGCAGTGTGGTCAGCGCCATGTTCACCGCCCGCGTCTCCTGTGCCTGCTCGGTGAACCCGGTGGCCGAGCCGAGTGGCACACGCCCGGCATCCACCGCGGCGCCGTACCGCTGCCAGTCGACGTTCGTCATCCCCTCGGAACGGCGGCAGCTGGAACTGCCGCCGAGGCCGATGGCGACCTCCGGCTGCTGCTGGTTCTGGTCGGCCATGATCGCCTTCCACTTCTCCGGACCCGCGCCGGGCCGGGCGAAGTACATCGTCGGATGCTCCGTCCACTCCGCGTCCCGCAGGCCACCGGTAAGGACCTCCCGCATTTGATACTGCTCGCCGAGCGTCGGCCAGCGGTGCCCGCGCGACTCCAACCGGGCCCGGTAGTCCGGCAGCTGCCAGGCCGCGGGCCGGACTCCGGACACGCCCGTGCGGGTATCGCTGTAGTCACGCAGGTGCAACTTGGTGCACACAACAGCCGTCGGCTCAACCTCCAGGACCGTCTCCAGGTCACGCCGGACGCTGTCCAGCGTCTGGTCCAGCAGCCCGTACATCAGGTCGATGCTGACCCATTCGAACCCGGTGGTCTTCGCCCGGCGGACGAACTCCCGGCAGTCGGCCGCGGTGTGTTCACGCCCGCTCAGCCGCAACACGTGATCGTCGAACGACTGCACCCCACTGGAGACCTTGGTGCAGCCGAGTTCCGCGAGCAGCTCCAGCTTCTCGGCCGTGAAGGTCGTGGGATCGCCCTCGAACCGGACGGTCGTGTCCGGGCCGAAGGCGAAGTGCTCCCGGTAGAAGTCCAGCAGCCGCCGGATCTCCCCGGCCGGCAGGAGTGAGGGCGTGCCGCCGAACACGTTGAACTCGCCGACCGGCGCGCTCGCCAGGTGAGGCACCCTGCGCAGCCACAGCCGCGCCTCCCGGATGTTCCAGTCCACCCACTGTGCCGCCCTCCGGGCCACCGTCTCCTCGGGCCCCTTGACGACAACGACCGGGTACTGGCAGAAGCGGCAGCGGTAGGAGCAGGTCGGGATATACGCCCACAGGTGGATCGGCGGTGTGGTGCGCAACTGCTCGTCCAGGTCGTCCAGGAACCGCTCGGGGTCATAGCCCTCGATGTTGCCGGGGAAGACGTGGGCGCCGAACGGGTCCTCGCGCACGTACTCCAGCAGGTGCCGGTTGTCCGGCGCCGCCAGCGCCTCGACCGCCGCGGGGACGGGGGCCGACGGGTCCACCGCCAGGAGCGAGGCCAGAGCGGGGTCCGGAGTGGGTACAGCCGACGTCGGTGCCCGCATCAGAACACACCCCCATTTCCGAAGTAGTCGTGTGCCTCTCCGGACTCCCGGTCCTCGCAGTAGTAATGGACGAACTCCCGGAACCGCTCGCGCGGGATGTCCGCCAGGCAGTCCGGCAGCGGCGGCGGGAAGCCGATGTCGTCCCCGGCCGCCGCCCGCAGCCGCGCGAACAGCTCGTCGGCGAACTCGAAGTACAGCCGGAACGAGGGCGTCTTGTACGCGTGGATCGGGGTGAAGTCCACGATCCGCATCTCGTCGACGATCTCCGCGATACGCCGCCGCAGCGCGTCTGCCAGCTCATCGCCGAAGAACTCCCGGACAGGCGCCGTCGCCAGCAGCTCCGGGTCCAGCAGCAGCGGCAACAGCAGGTTCTTGGGCAGGAAGTCCTTGATCGAAAACTGCCAGGCGCGTAGGGCCTCCTCCTCGGTCAGGTCGCGTACCGGGGCCGCCTCGCCGCCGCAGTCGTCGGCCTCCGGCCGGATGTCCCGCATGACGATGGTGCCGTGCGAGCCGTACGCCTTGCCCTCGATCACCTCGTCCAGCGCGTGGTCCACCCGGCGCGGGTTGATCTCCACCCGGGAGCCGGGCACATATACCCGGCTGCCGCCGAGCGCCGACACCTTGATGCCGAAATCCCAGTCATCCGACAGGTGGTTGACGAACCGCCCGCGCTCCAGCTGGTAGAAGATCTCGATCCCGCCGGCCCTGTCGTGCGCCTCCCGCTCGACGGCGAACCCCTTGCCGTCCGGGAACCCGCCGAACAGGGAGAAGGCCACCGCTCGACAGCGCAGCGTGCGCTCGATCGCGTCCCACAGCCGGGGACGGCCGGCGAAGTGCTCCTCCCGGTAGTAGTAGTCGCACACGCCGATCGCCGCTCCCGAGCCGTCCATCGCGGACAGCAGGGTGGACAGCCATCGCGGGTCCACCTTGCAGTCGGCGTCCGCCGAGACCAGGTAGAACCGCTCCCCCGCGGCCGGGGCGGTTGCGGGCCGACCCGTGCTGCGCTCGGCGGCGAACAGCATGCCGGTGCGGCGCGCGCACGAGACGCCCTGCTCGGGCTCGTGCACCACATGCACGGCGAGGTCCGGGTGCTCCGCAGCGTAACGTTTCGCCAGCGCCACCGTGTCGTCGGTGGAGTTGTTGTCCACGAGCACGATCTCGTAGAGTTCCGGGTCCAGGCGACCGCCGTCGAGGTCGCGCTGACCGTACAGCGAATCCAGCACGGCGGGCAGGTTGGCCGTCTCGTTGTAGACCGGCAGCACCACGCTCAACCGCGTCCTCGCGCCCATGGGGGTGAGGACAAGCCGATCCAGCAGCTCCGCCGCAGTGGTGCGCCCGAAGTGCTGTTCGCCGAGGCGGTGGTTGTGCTCAGCCGTAGCCGCCCGCAGGGTGTCGTCGTTCAACAAGTGCGCCACCTCGCTCACGAAGGTCGGGGTCGGAAGGTCGTCACGCAGGACGGGCGCGCGAAAGCCCTTGTCGCCGTACACCGTCGAGTACAGCTCGTAGTCACTGGTGAGATAGGGGACGCCCGCGGCGATCGCCTCGCCGACCGGGTTGCCGTAGCTCTCGTAGTCGTACGACGTCAGGAACGACACCAGGTCGGCGTGGGCCAGCAGATCGCGCACCGACCAGCCACCGCCTGGGGCCACCCCCGTCGCCTCGGTGTCCGGTGTGAGCCACCCTCCGAACACGATCCGTTCCGAGACGCCGAGACCGGCGGCGAGCGCGGTCAGCCGCCGGTACTCGCCGGGGTTCTCGCCGGTGTCGCCCGCGACGAACAGCCGCACGTCCATCGTCGGCGCGAGGGCGGCCACCAAGCGGATATCGCGGTCGATGCGCTTTTGCGGGATGATCCGGGTGGTACGCGCGATCAGGCGAGCCCCCGCCGGGATCCCGTGGGCGGCGCGGAAAGACGCGTTCGCCGGGGTGACTTCGGCCACCCGGCACGGGAAGGCATTCGGTAACACGTCGATGTGCCGCACGTGCGGGGCCCACGCCTGGGTCAACTCCCGTGCCCGCTCGTGCAGTGCGAGGTAGCGCAGGTGGCCCGAGTCCAGCAGCGGCGGCACATGGGGGTACGGCGGACTGCCGTACTTGCCATTGCCCGGCTCGCTCTGCCACATCAGGTCGTGGTCGCGCCACAGCACGAAGCGGCCAAGGCCGTGCCGAGCCCCGTACACGGTGATCGCCCGCTGCAAAGCCCGCGTGACCATGATGTTCTCCGGCAGCGTGCCGTTCTCGACCAGCACTCGGGTGACGCCGATTTCCTCCCACAGCGTCAGCAGCCGCTCGCAGATGGCATCGGTGATCCGCTCCACCTCCGGCATCAGCCGTAAGTCGCCCTTCTCCACCACCTCTTGCAGGACGGCGGTCACCAGGGAGGCATCGTAGCCATCGATGCTGTCGAGCGCCGGTATCCGCGATAACCGCACCCACGGTGGCAGCAGCCGGGCCTCGTCGTGGTAGGGACGGAAAAATCGGTTCTTATCTGCCTTGATGTCGTAACCGAGGTCCAGATGCACCTCGTAGCCACGATCATGGAAATGCCGGGCGATTTTCACGAACTCGACGACCACGCCAGATATGGGGGTTGCATCGAAGGAGACACCCCATAGCATAGCCATGCTTCGCCTCCGTCCCCCCGACAACGTTGCCAGGGCTTGTCGGCCAACTCCTTGATTTTAAATAGTCTTTGCCGAGGTCGTACAGAGCCCGATCAGATGTGAATCGAACGTGAACGGGACTTACACAGCTTCCGGGTGTCCGACGGTGACTCACCCCTCATCGGCTGGACCGCCGCAGCGGTTGGTCTCCCCGCCCCCGTACTCAGATTCGGGTCCGGGCAGCCCGCTGCCGGGAGAACCTTCTCATGCGTCGCTGGTCGTGGCGGGGTACCCCCAGCGGGTACAGGACGGCGTCGTACCACTCGATGTGGTTGCCGCAGTGCATGGAGCGCGGTGCCGGAGTTGCCACCCGTCCGTTTCTCCGTGCCGCTCGCCGAAGCCGGGCGAGCTGTTCCCCGACGAGGACTTCGCCGGACCGTATCCGAGTAGAGAGAAGCCGGCGTGATCGCCGACAGGCCGGCCCTCGTCTGGGTCCGGACCCTTCGGCAGATGCGGCCCGCTCCGCAGAGCCAGCCGGTCCGGGGCCCGGTCACCCCGTTGGGGAAGCAGGGGCCGTGCCGCGGCACCGCCGGAGCCCTGCCCGGATGGCGCCCAAGGCGCGATCGGGCCGACCGCGACGTTCGACGACCGGGTCGCAGACGCGATCGCCGACGCGCCCGCCGAATCCACCACGTACGACCTGCTCGGTGCCGCGCTGCAGGCGATCCGCGCGAGGCACTCGACGCCATCCGGACCACACTGAGCAGCTTCGACCATCGCCTCCACGACATGCCGTCCTGACCACACACCGGGGGTGCGTGGCAACGAACCCCCTCGCCATGTGCCTCAATGACATACCCATCTCCTCGGCCACCGGGATGAGCACCTCCTCGCCGGCCTGGACCAGACCGCTCAGCACAGACCCGCCTGCCAGACGGTTCCGCGCGCCTCGTATTCCAGCATGCCTTCTACGCCTGTCGCGACTTCCGCACCGCGCTCGCGTTTGACCAGCCACAGGCTCAACTCGAGCCCCGATGTGACGCCCCCGGCGGTGACCAGGTCCCCGTCGTCAACCACGCGGGCGTTCTTGACGACACCGCCCTGCTCTTCAAGGTCCGCCTTCGCGACCTGGTGGGTGGTACAAGGACGCCCCTTGGTCAGGCCGGCGGCGGACAGCAGCATGGTTCCGGTGCAGAGTGAGCTGATCGTCAGCCCCTTACGCGGGGCAGCGGCCAGCGCTCGCGGGAGGACGCCACTGTGGATTTCGTCCCAGATACCAGGGCCCTCACCGCGGGTGTAGGCGCCGCCGCCGGGCACCACGATCAGATTCGCTTCCGCCGGAGCCCAGCGGTGTTCCACCTCGATCCGAGTGCCGAAAGAGGCTCGTACAGACCTGGGCCGCCCTGTGGTCACGTACCGGACCTTGACCCCGCCCTGGCTGTGCGCGGAAGCGATGGAGAAGACCTCGTGCGGAGCGATGCAGTCCAACTCCTCGACTCCGTCGAACATCACGATGTCAACGCGCAGCGGACGTGTCGCAGCAGCCGCTGCCTCGGTGCCCAAAGCCGTTGCCGTGAGTGTCTCTGCCCCGATAGCCGTCGTACCCACTACTGCCGTCCGGTGAAGAAACCGCCTACGATCCACCGGTGTGCCTCCTACGCCGGTAACTGCCTACGAAAGAGGAGTCGTGCCGGACGATGGTTGAGTTCCCGGGCTGACAGGTGCGGTTGTCCGGGCTACCGGCATGTCGATGACCAGCGGCAGCGGACCGTGATCGACAGGCAAGATCCGTGCGTACGTGCTCTGTTGGCGGCGCTGCCCGTGCCGGGAAGTCTCATCCGTCCTCCCCGCATAGAGCAGGGGTCAAGATCTGTGGATCGTTGAAGTCACCGTCTGATGCTTCGGTGCCATCGGATCTCGCCTTCGTGCCATTCGGTGGTGGGTGTGAGACCGGTAGCAGTGGCGACAGAGGCGGATGCCCGATGTCCGGGGTGGATGTGGGCGATGACGGCGTGCACCGGCTGCCGGCTGAGCCAGTCGACGAGTCCTCGGGCCGCTTCGGTGGCGATACCGCGCCCCTGCCACAGGCTCCCCACCACCCAGGCGATCTCGGCGATGAGACCATGGCCGGAGGGACTGACCGTCGCCTGGACGGTGCCCGTCAGGCAGGACTCATCACGGAGCCGGATCACCCAGTTCAGCCAGGAGACGGCCGGATCAGGAGAACCTGCGGTCAAGCGCTGGTAGCGCGAGTGCAGCGCTTGCGGGGCGTCCGGAGTGCCGCCGATGAAGGTGTACAGGGCCGGATCGGACAACACCGCGGCCATCTCCTCGGCGTAATCCACGCGCAGCGGCAGCACGTCCAGCCGCCTGGTGCTGATGGCCTGGGCCGCGAGCTTGCTCACACCGCGACCCCCTCAGGGCGTTCGACGAGGCGGCCGCGTTCGAAGCGGGCTCCGGCGCGGACGAGGACCACGAGGTGGGGCGCGTTCACTGCCCGCCACCGCTGCTGCGCCCGTGCCTTCCCAAAGCCCAGGGCGCCGTCGCCGACCGCGCGGACCGGGGCTCGCATGCCCCGGCGGGCGCCGTCCCGCAGCAGGTCGGCCATCTCCCGATGAGGTGATCGCGCCTCGTACCAGCGCCAGGTCCAGCTCACCGTCGCGGACGGCCGGCCAAGCGCGCGGTCACCGGGAGATCGATCAGCTGCGGCTCGGCGGGGCGTTCACTCACGCGCAGGCGGTCCAACGCGCGGTCGAGCCGCCAGGTGGCACAGGACGCCGTCCCGATCCGCAGGACCGCGGCCGGTTCTCCGGCGACGACCCGCACTCGGGCCGCCGCGGCGAGGGTCTCACGGGCCGTGGCGAGCACCCGTTCGCCGGCCGGGGTGAGCCGCACCCGCCGTGAGGTGCGCTCCAGCAGCCGCACCCCGAGTTCGCGTTCGAGCCGGGTGATCTGCTGGCTCACCGCTGACTGCACGATGCTCAGCCGTTGTGCCGCCCGCCCGAAGTGCAGTTCCTCGGCGACGGTCACGAAGTAGTGCAACGCCCTCAGCTCCACCCCTCTGATCTATCACATTGTGTGATCGCTGCTGGAGGATTCTGATTCTTGTTCGCCGGGGTCGTCGCCGCTGGGATGGAGGTGAGACCTCCACAGCGGCCCCATCACCGGCCGCCGCGGGGTGGAAAGACATGAACGGAGAACACAAGTGAGCCAGACAGCCCTGGGAATCATCGGCACCGGCATGGTCGGCAGCGCGGTGGCCCGCCGCGCGATCGACGCGGGTCTGCACGTCGTCCTGAGCAACTCCCGTGGTCCCGAGACGCTGGCCGGTCTGGTCGCAGAACTCGGCGACCGGGCCACCGCGGCCACCCCGGCCGAAGCGGCGAACGCCGGTGATCTGGTCCTCGCCGCCGTACCGCTGGCACAGCATGAGCGCCTGCCCCGAGCGGAGCTTGCCGGCAAGACCGTGATCGACCCGATGAACTACGCGCTATATCCCGGCTTCTCGATTCCGGAACTCGACAACAACGAGCTGACCTCCAGTGAACTGGTGCAGCGCCACCTCGCGGACAGCCGAGTGGTGAAGGCTCTGCACAACTACGGCACCAAGGGGTTGCTGGAGATGTTCCGCCCCGCCGGAGCCGACGACCGCACCGCACTGCCGCTGCACGGCGACGACGCGACCGCGAAGAAGGAGGTGGCCGATCTGCTGGACGTTCTCGGCTTCGACGCCGTGGACCTCGGCACGCTGGCCGAGAGCTGGCGCACCGGCCCCAACACCCCGCTGTACGCCCTTGCCTATACCGAGCAGCCGCCGTCAGGGCTCACTCCCCAGGAATTCGTGGCCTATGCCCAACAGGCCGACGCCGTCCCCGTCCCCGCGGCCCGCGTCAAGGAACTCGCTGCGGCCACGGTACGCGGCCCCGCGGGTTTCCAGCTGTAGCGACAGACGATCGACGGCAGGGCCTCAGCCCGGTGCAGGCGGCCCGGCTGTGCGGGGTGGGCGGCGAATGGGACGCAGGCCCTGCCGTCAGTCGGCCGCCTACGCGGCCACCGCCACCGCCCATGCCCGGCTGATCATCGCGCTGAACGAGCAGACAGCCGCGGTGGAGGAGCAGAGGGCTGGCTCTACCTCGCCTGCTGGCTGGACCCGGCCACCCGCGAGGTCGTCGGCCACGCGATGGCCGACCACCACCGCGCCGAGCTCGTCGTCGACGCTCTCGACATGGCCCACGGCCGGGGCGGACTGGAGCCCGGCTGCGTGGCTGCCGGTGCGGCCGGGCCAGGACACACACCGAACGGATCAGCCCAGTCCCCCAACGGCCCCGGGAACACGCGTCAGGACCGGGGGGGGTCGGCTGAGTCCGGTCTGCTGAGGTGGGTCTGGGCGTACTTACGGAACGCGGCGGCCAGGCGACTGCGGTCGTCGGCGCGCGTGGCCAGTACGACGTGGGCCGGATCGACGCCGTCGAGCGGAATCGAGGTGAGGTCGGGGCGCAGGGCCTGGATGTTGTGGCCGACGAAGACAGCCACGGCCTGCCCGGCGCATCTCGCGTACGGCGGGTGCGACGATCAGGCTGGCGGTATAGCCGACGGTGACGCGGCTGGGCTGGGCCGCGGCCTTGGCGCGCGCGATGGCCTCAGCCGCGGCGCGCAGCAACGCTTCGGCCTGTGGCAGGAATACCTGGCCCGCCTCGGTGAGGCGGCTGCCCCGCGGAGTGCGGTCCAGTAGCCGGGCGCCGAGTTGCTGTTCCAGACGGTGGATCTGCCGACTCAGCGACGGCTGGGTGATGTGCAGGGCTTCGGCGGCGCGGCCGCAATGCCGGTGTTCGGCGATGACCGTGAAGCTGTGCACCAGCCGCAGATCGAGGTCCACGGCAGTCGGCAGGTCGGGCATGTCCCCAGAGTAGTCCTCGACCACGTCATGCACAGGGTAATGAACTGGGGTGATGAGCTGGGGTGATGAGCTGGGGTGATGAGCTGGGGTGACGCTCAAGCCGTATTGCGTGATACGGAGGTTTCATTGGATCGGGGAGGTCGTCCGAGGGCAGGGTGGAAGGGTCGGCCCGGCACCTGTCGGAGCCGGTTGACAGTCACCTGGTCGAAGGGGCCCGACAATCATGCGCGCATTCGTCACCGGTGCGACCGGCTTCGTCGGGGCCGCGGTCGTGCGGAAGCCGCTGGTCGCTGGGCACCAGGTGCTCGGCCTGGCCCGATCGGACGCCTCCGCTGCCACGCTGACCGCAGCCGGGACCGAGGTGCACCGCGGTGCCCTGGAGGACCTGGACAGCCTGCATGCCGGTGCGACAGTTGATCGACACTGCCCGCGGGCGGCGGTCCGGCGGCTGGAACATGCCGGCTACCGGGCCACCTGGACCAACGAGGTCATCGGCAAGGACGCGCTCGCGCAACGGTCAGTGCTGCCGGCCCCTGCCGGTCAGATGACGTTCGGGGCACCTGCGTGGCAGGCATCAACTGCTCGGCTCGGACGAGCCGCTCGTAGTGGACCAGTCCGCAGGTGTTCGACCCAGTGCCGAGGTATCCCGGCTACCACTCATACGCCCAAGGACTGCACTACCTGCTCGACCGCGACGAGCTCTCCGAAGCGGAGAAGACCGCACTGTCCGGCGGCACCCTTCGTAAGATCATGGGCTGGCCGGCCGTACCGGCATCGTCACCGACCCCGCGCCCCACTGGCTGACGGTGCGGCCGGTCACGAGTGGGCGGCGGAGAGATTGGCGAACCGACCAGCCCTTTGGGGAGGTGACCGCGTGCGGCGGCGACCTCGATCCCTGCCCCCGGCCGAACCCGGCCTGGGAATGGGCAGAAACGAGCCGCAGTCTGGAGGACGAGCCGCAGTCTTGGAAGAAGCGGGCCGACGTTTACGTTGCCCGGCACAGGCACAGGCACAGGCACAGGCACAGGCACAGGCACAGGCACAGGCACAGGCACAGGCACAGGCACAGAGCAGGAGATGGTGATGACGCAGTTGCACTAGCCGCCCGCCCGGAGAGCCCGGGACCCCGGGCGGCTGGTTCCGGAGGAACGAGATGTCCCGCACGGACAAGACGAAACCATCGTGGGTACGCCACCGCGAGCACGGTGGCCTGCCCCTGCACGACCACCGGAACGGCCCCTGCGACCTTCCGTCACACCCACCCCGGGAGGACGCTGGTACCCGCTGCCGATGGGCCACGGTCACCGGAATGGCCTCCCCTTGGCCATGCTGCGCGCGTACCCAGGAGCGCTCAGCGTATAAGGAATGGCAAGGATGGGTCAGGGCCGCCAACCGCAAAGCGCGCTACGCCGCACGCCGCGCCGCACGCCACTGGCAGAGGGGCATGGATTGACCGGGACAGTCAGTCTCGTGTCAAGCAACGCCGGCGCATCCTCGAGCAACGTTCGGTAGGTAATCGGCCTGCGGATCTCGGAGTCGATGGCGAAGCGGCGCTGGGGTACTCTCCCCCCTCGGCCCGCGCGATCGGCATCTCTTCGCGGCGGGCGACCATGGTGATGTGCGCCCTTCTGAGGCCCACCCGGCGGGCGTTGCCACCAAGTGGGCCGAGCGGCGCCGCGAGTACGAGGAAGTGTTCGGCACGGTCAGCAACCCATGGAGCCGACCCCACAGGTCTGAGATCTGCTGCCGACTGGTGTGCGCCGCTGTCATCCGCGGATCGGGTCAGTGCAGGGGGCTGAGTTCGGTCGCGGGTTCTGGCCGCGCGCCGGCCGCTGGGGACTTGGCCAACCGTTCGCCTTCTATGTCGACGATGGGCAGCACGCGGTCGATCCAGGCGGGCAGGGACCACGCCCGGCGGCCGAGGAGAGTCAGGACCGCCGGCACGATCGTCATGCGGACGACGAAGGCGTCGAGTGCGACAGCGACCGCGAGACCGAGTCCGAGGGCCGCGATGACGGAGTCGGTGGAGTTCATGAAGCCCGCGAACACGCCGATCATGATGAGGGCCGCGGCTGTGACGACCTTGGCACTGTGCTCGAAGCCCGTGACAACGGCCTGACGCGGATCGGCGCCGTGGAGATATGCCTCGCGCATGCGGGTGACCAGGAAGACCTGGTAGTCCATGGCCAGGCCGAAGACGATGCCGACGGTGAGGATGGGCATCAGACTCATGATCGGCCCGGGCTGTTCGACGCCGAACAGATCCTTCAGCCACCCCCACTGGAAGACGGCCACCACCGCGCCGAGCGAGGCCAGGACGGACAGCAGGAAGCCCAGCGCCGCCTTCAACGGCACGAGCAGGGAGCGGAAGACGAGGATCAGGATCAAGAAGGCCAGTCCGACGACGACCAGGAGGTAGGGCATCAGGGCGGCCTTGAACTTGTCGGAGACGTCGATGCTCAGCGCGGTACTGCCGGTGACCATGGACTGGACGCCGGTGGAACGCTCCGTCGTCGTGGCCAGGGAGCGGATGTGGCTGACGAGGTCCTTGGTCGCGTCGTCGGACGGCGCGCTGTCGGGGATGACGGTGATGATGCCCGTGTCACCGGCGGGGTTGAACACCGCGGGTGTCGCCACGGCCACGTCGTCCATTGCGCGGATCTTCGAACCCATGGTGGCGGCTGCCTTTTTGGCGGTGGCCGCGGTCTGGTCGGTGACGACCACGGTCAGGGGGCCGTTGAAGCCCTTTCCGAAGGACTGCGCGAGCATGTCGTATGCCTTGCGCTGGGTGGTGGACGGTGGCTTGGAGCCGTCGTCGGGCAGTCCCACCTCCAGTCCGCTGACCGGGAGTGCGATCACGATCAGTGCTGCCACGGCGGGGATGAGAGTCCGCACCGGTCGGCTCACCACCGCCGTGACCCACCGTCGGCCGAACTGCGCCTTGGCCTCACCGCTGTCGCGGCCCTCCGCACGGTTGCGGGAACGTCCGCGGACGCGTTCGGGGGCGAAGCCGAGAATGGCCGGGATCAGTGTGATGGCGACGAGGACGGCGACGGCGACGGCTCCGGCGGCGGTGATGCCCATGGCAGTCAGCACCGGGAGGTTGACCACGGCCAGGCCGACGAGGGCGATCATGACGGTGAGGCCGGCGAAGACGACGGCCGACCCCGCGGTGCCGTTCGCCCGCCCCGCTGCCTCGCGGGCGTCGTAGCCCGCGGCACGTTCGGAGCGGTAGCGGGAGACGATGAAGAGCGCGTAGTCGATCCCGACCGCGATGCCCAGCATCGAGGCGAGTGCCGACGTGCTGCTGTTCAGATCGAAGACCGGGCTCAGCGTTGTGATCACGGCGACGCTGATGCCCACTCCGACCACGGCCGTCAGCAGCGGAAGACCTGCGGCGATCAACGAGCCGAGGGTAAGGAAGAGGATGACCGCCGCCAGGGCGAAGCCGATGGCCTCGGCCGAGGTGCCCTCCTCCTCCGTGGCGACCGCGTTGCCGGTGGCTTCGACCGTCAGCCCGGTCTTCCTGCCCTCGCTCAGAGCGTCGTCGAACCGCTCGTGGTCACGATCGGTGAGTTCGGCGGGCGTGATCCGGTACGTGACCGTGGTGTAGGCGGTCGCGCCGTCCTTGCTGACGGTTCCGTCTTTGAAGGGGTCGCTGACGGTACTGACCCGGGACGAGGAGGCCGACAGGCTCTTCAGGATCGTGGTCACCGAGGCCAGGTTGCCCCTACTGGTGATCTTTTCCCCGTGCGGGGACCGCAGTACCACGCGGGCGGTCGCGCCACTCGCGTTGGCCGCGGGGAATTTGTTGCTCAGCAGGTCGTTCGCGCGTTGTGACTCGGTGCCGGGCAGGGTGATGGCGGACGTCGTACCGCTGGTGGTCCGCGCGGCAGCGGCACTCACCGCGGCAAGGACGACGACCCAGAAGAGAAGCACCAGCCAGCGCCGCTTGAAAGCGGTCCGACCGATCGAGTGCAAGAAGGTGGCCATGAGGGCACGAAAAACTTTCTACTTATGCGAAGTTGGGACGGGATGCCGGGACAGGGACGTGCTGTACACGCCGTCTGCTGGGACGGCGCGATGGGCGGAAGCCGACCCTTGGTGAATGTCGTCGGCTGTCCGCATCACCATCGTCGGCCCGGGACACGGGGCGGCACGTCAGCCGTACGTACCGGGTGGGGGCGCGGCTGTCGGCCGTTCGACCGACAGCCGCGCCCCCACCCGCCCTCCTACGCTGAGCGTCGTGGATCGACATCTTCGGACTGCTCCGCACGTCAAACGGCTGATCACCGTCAGTGGCCTGTTCGCGTTCGCTCTCACCTGGCTGGCGGACATCGCCTTGGTCAGGAACGATTCCCTGACATTCGGAATCCCCTGGCTGCCCGTCGTGGCCACCGGCCCCCTGATCGCCCTGGCTGTCGCCCAGACCTCCTGGTCGCCGTCGCTGGGCGTGTGCGTCGCCACCGCGGTGTCATCGTCCTTGGTCCTGACCGCGTGGAGCCTGATCGTTCAGAGCACCATGGCGTGGTGGGGAGCACTGGAGACATTGGGCCTGCTGTGCATGGCCCTGCGCACCTCGGCCCAACCCGGCCGACCGGTCGTCGCGGTGGCGGAAACCGTCCTGATCAGCGTGACCGTACTTCTGCTGCCCCTGCGGATTGGGTCATGGCAGGCGTTCAACAGCGGCGGCTATGTGCTGACCATCGCCCTCGCCATCTCCATCACGCTCGGCTACACCATCCGAGCCCTGGAAGCGCGGAGGGAGCGCACGGCCCGCGAGGTCCGCTACGGGGAGCGCCTCGCCCTGGCCCGCGATCTGCACGATCTCATCGCCCATCACATGACCGGCATCATCGTGCAGGCCAACGCCGCCTTGTCCATCCAGGCCACCGCGCCTGACAAGATCGAGCCCATCCTGCGCAACATCGCCCAGGCCGGCGCCGAGACCCTGGAATCCACCCGCCGTCTGGTCCGCGTCCTGCGCGAGGAGAGCAACACACCGTTGCGGCCCGGCGACCTGCTCACCGACCTCGGTGAACTCGTGTCCGCCCACTGCGCCGCCGCGTCGCCCGGCTCCGGGCCCGCCGAAGCCGATACGGCACGCCTCGAGGCCACGGCGGCGGCGCGGGTGGCCCGACTCCGCCCCGAAGTGCAGACCTCCGCCCACCGCCTGGTCCAGGAAGCCCTGACCAACGTACGCCGCCACGCACCGGACGCGCACACCATCGTCCGCCTGGACGCCGATACGGAGCGACTCCGCGTGACCGTCACCAACACCCCACCGCACCGCAGGGCACTCATACCGGCCGGAGGCCGGGGCGACTTCGGCCTCCTCGGGCTCCAGGAGCGCATCGAGGCCCTCGACGGCACCCTGCGCGCCGGGCCGCTGCCCGACGGCGGCTGGGAAGTCTCCGCCGCCCTCCCGCTTGCACCGTCATGACCCCGGGCCGAGCCCTGCTCGAGCCGGACCCTGCCAAGGCGACCCGGGCCGACCCGAGCCGGCCCAGCCCCGTGATGAGAGGAAGGGTCAGTGCCCGAACCCCAGATTGACGTCGTCATCGCCGACGACCAGGAACTGGTGCGGATGGGATTCAGCCTGATCCTTGGTGTGCAGCCAGGGATCACGGTGGTCGGTGAGGCGTCAGACGGTGTGGAGTGCATCGAAATCGCGCGTCGTCTGCGTCCCCGGGTCGTGCTGGCCGACATTCGTATGCCGCGGCTGGACGGGCTGGAGGTCGTGCGACAGCTGGCCGGTCCCGGCGTGGCCGATCCGATGAACGTCGTCGTGATCACCACATTCGACCAGGACGACTATGTGCGAACCGCACTGCGCAACGGCGCATGCGGTTTCCTCCTCAAGGACGCCTCTCCCGCCCTTCTGGTGGAGGCGGTCCACGCAGCAGCACGGGGAGACGCCCTCGTCTCCCCCGCGGTCACCGTGCGGCTCCTGCGGAGGCTGGAAGCGACGGAACACGGGACGGCACAGGCGGCCGCGGCGTCCGATGAGGCCGCCCTCAGCGAACGGGAGCGGGACATCGTCCGGCTGGTGGCCGTAGGGCGCACGAACCAGGAGATCGCCGATGAGTTGTTCCTGTCGCTGTCGACCGTGAAAACATACCTGGCACGCATCCAAGCCAAGCTCAACGCCCGCAACCGGGTCGAGATAGCGGCCTGGGCCTGGGAACACGGAGCAGTCCGCGGGAGCCGATGAGACAGCCAACGGCATCGCCACCCCGACGTACTCGCCGCCCAACGCAAGGAACGCGCCCGCATCCGCAGCGAAAAGGGCATCCGCTGGGGCGGACGCCCCCTCAACACCGCAGCCTGATCAACCGCGAACCGCAGCTCCCGAACGCCGAAGGGGCGAGTTCAGGAGAAGGACAGCGACAGAAGGGTGACTCAGGAGGCGGACGGCTCGATCTCCCCCGCGAAGACGATGACCTGGTCGATGAGGCTCCGTCGCAGATGGACGACGTCCGTTCCGGCCAGGCGGGGGCCTCCATCAGGCGTGGTGAAGACCCACTGGTACCGGGCCCATTCGCCAGGCATGTCCACCGCTGAGCAGCGCACCATCGTGCCGGTCCCCGCCGGGTGGCGCCGGATGTCCAGCACGAACCGCTCGACCGCCGCGATTCCTTCGCTGCGACCCAACGGTCCCCAGAAGACCACGTCTGAGGTCAGGGCCTGGGAGAGCAGGGCAGTCACATAGCTGTCGTCCGAGGCGTTGAACGCGGAAATGAACATGTCGATCGCGGAGCGTGCGGTCTCTTCCTGCATGCCCCAGTAATACCAGCCCTTCCGCGTGCGCTCGTCCCACGAGCCGCCTTCCGATCACGGTGAACCATCCCGATCCCAGCACTAGTCACGCACTAGTCACCGTTTCCGGGGCGAAAACGGCAGCCCCGCCACAGGGCGTCCAGCGAACTCCGCCACCAGCGCGGCTGGCACTCCGGGACAGGTCCAGGCCATCTCCTCTCCCCAGTCCGGACGCATCGGCAACGGCCGCAGCACATCCCGCAGCAGCATCGCCACCTCCACCGACGACTCCGACACCGGCGTGAGCCGGAAGGCGACCAGGGAATGTGAGGAGGCATCGAGAGCCAGGGTGAGGTGGGCGGTCATCGGGTTGCCGAACACAAAGTCGAGGATTTTCACTGGCAGCGGGGTGGTATCCAGTGCGACGACGTGCCCTGGACGGGTGATCACAACCTTCGCCTTGCCCGTCTCTCCTTCGAGCGGTGCAGGCACTCGGCGTGAACAGCCCGGATCGCCTCGGTAGCCGCTCGTCGGCCCCGCGGCGGTGGCGTCCACCGTCCGTCCGCTAGGAGCGTGTGTCAGTAACGGGCAACGGATCGGGGGCGTGATTCCTGGGATCGCCCGGTCGCCCGGCCGGTTTGTCCTGCGGCGGTGGCCGGTCTTTCCGGTTCGGGAATTGACCGGACGAGGGTTGACGGCCGGGTCGGTCAGGCGATCGCCGCGGCGAGGCCAGTCGACCCGGCGTGTCGGTAGATCTTGCGGAAGTTGTGGCAGGCGGCCAGCAGGCGCCACTCGCCTCGGGCACCGTCCTCGCCGCGCAGGAGTAGCTGGCGGCCGTGGTGGCAGGTCATGATCTGGCCGAAGACGGGTTCGACGATGGCCTTTCGGCGGCTGTAGGCGGCCCGGCCGGGCTTGGTGCGCAGCTTGCGGGCCATGCGCTCCTTCACGGTGGCGTCCTTGGGGATGCGTCCGCGTGGTGCGGGCGGAACCTGTTCGTCGTGGGCCAGGCGGCCGGTGGCCATGAACGTGTCGGTGCCGCATGCCAGTTGGCGCTCTTGGGCGGCTTCCAGGTTGCTCTCGGAGCAGTAGCCGGCGTCGACGAGGGCCTGCTTGGCGTGGTGACCGGTGTTGGCGGCGGACTGGTCGAGCATGCTGGTGTAGTTCAGCGCGTCCGAGGGGTTGGTCGTGACGTCGGCGGCGGTGATGTCCTGGTGTTTCTCATCGACGACGGCTTGGGCGTTGTAGGCCTGGATGTAGGCGCCGTCGCTGTTCTTCATGATCCGCGAGTCGGGGTCGGTGAAGTTGGCCTGGGCCTTCGGCTTGGGCCTTCGGCTTGGGCCTCGCCTTCGCGGCGGCCTGCTCGCCCGCGTCGGTGACGGCCTGATCGTCGCTGACGCCGGTGCGGTCCTGTCGGCGGCGTTCTTTGTCCTCGGCGTGGCGGCGGGCCATCTCGGCCGCCTCGGCCTCGATCTGCGTGCGGGCGGCCTGCAGCCGGGCGAGCCGCTTTTCGCGTCGGTCCAGCTCCGCAGGCAGGTCAGTGTCCTTGCCGTCGACGCCGGAGGCCTGGTCCTCGGCGGTGTCGACGTGCTCGGCGTCGGCCAGCAAAGTGGCAGCCTTGGCCTCCAGGTTGGCGATCTCGGCCTCGATCCGCTCTTCCTTGTCGACCAGGCGGCCGTAGCTCATCGCCTTGTGCCTGGAAGCGTTGGCCTCCAGCTTCGTGCCGTCCAGGGCGACGCGGCCCATCTTGACCATGCCGAGCTTCTGCGCGAGGTGCAGCGACTGGAGAAACAGGTCCGCGAGGGCGTCCAGGTGGCGGCGGCGGAACCGGGCGATCGACCGGAAGTCCGGAGCCTGGCCAGCGGCCAGGAAACGGAACGCGACATCGTCCACGCACCGGCGCTCGATCGCCCGGGAGGAGCGGATGCCGGTGGTGTAGCCGTAGATCAGCAGCCGCAGCATCAGCCGCGGGTCATACGGCGGGAAGCCGCGCTTTTCGGTGTAGTCCACCAGGATCGGTGAGAGGTCGAGTACCTCGTCGACCAGGTCGGCGACAAACCGGGCCAGATGATCCTCGGGCAGCCAGTCGTCCAGCGACGGCGGCAGCAGCAGGACCTGGTGCGGGTCGAACGCCCGGAACGTCTTGTCCACCGCCGCCGGACGATGCTGCGGCCGCTTCTTCCCGCCCGGCTCGACCTCGAACAGCCCATCCCCGCCATGCATACCGGGATCATGCCGCAGAGAAGACCGCGAGATACGGGCGGGTTGACCACATGACTTCGTAAGAGGTGGCGGCACGGCCGGGGCGGATGTCAGGCGCGCGAACCGCGCCCGCGGCCGCGCAGTTCCCTTCTGCGCCGTCGTTCCTGCTTCTCCTCGGCCCGGCGGGCGCGCCGGTACGCGCGGGCCAGCACAGCGTGGGACAGCGGTACCACTTCGGGCCGGGCCTGCAGGAGCAGCGTGTACAGATCGCGCGAGACCGGCGCGCTGAAGCTGGGCCGGAACCCCTGCCACGAAGCGCGCAGACCCTCGGCGATCCAGGGGTCCACCCGCTCGGGGCGGGCGAGCACCCTGGCGCCGCGCACGGCGTTGTAGCCATGAGCCGAGGGGTAGTGGGCGACGTACCGCCGCAGCAGCTCGCCCGCCTCGGGGAAGTCCTCGCAGGCCCGGGACAGTACGCCCGCCAGGTGCTCGGAGCGGTGCCCGTCCAGCCCTGTCTGGAGGCGGTCGAACAGTTCCGGATCGGCGTGCAGCCGTGTCGTCACGAACCAGTGGGTGAAGGTCTCCGGTCCGATCCAGGGCTCCGCCATACGCGCGGGCGCAGGCGTCCCGCCGTGCAGCGCGAGGGCCCAGTCCACCCAGGCCCACATCGCGGACCGGGCCCCCTCCGCGGCCGACCCCGCGAACTCGGGGAGGCGTTCGAGGACGTGCGCGGCGGTGACGTACTGCCTATGGCCCGCCGACAGCAGGGTGAGCATGACGCGTTCGGGCAGGCCGGGATGGTCGGACAGCCCCGGAAGGGCGGGGACACCGGGAGCGGTGAAGGCCGCGGCCGAGCGCCGCCAGCGCCCGCGCTCGTGCTCGAAGAGGATCCCGGCGACCTCCTCGAGGGGCCGGGGGACAGCGGGCAGCGGGGTCCCGGTCAGCGCGCTGACGAGGGCCTGGGCGTGCAGGTCGAGCGGGGTCCGGCCGGGCAGGACGGGGGTGTCGACCGGGGCGGCGACGGTCCTGTCGGTCCGCCCGGCGCCGGTGCCGCCACCGAGGGCGGCGGTGAAGGCGGCCAGGGCCACCGCCTGGCGCTCGGCCAGAGCGGCACGGTCGAGCGCCGGCGGCGCGAGACGCAGGACGGGTGCGTCGGCGAGGAGGTGGAGCAGGTCGGGGCCGCCGCGGGAGTAGTCCAGTTCCTCGCGGACCACCGCGCGGAAGCGCTCCGCGTGGCCCACGACGAACAACAGGCGCACCGGCGGCGTGTCCCGCGGGCGCGCCTCGAACGCCAGCAGCAGCGGAACGACGGTCGCGCGCACGAGGGAGTGCAGGTGGCTGTCGACGTCGGAGCGCAGGTCGGCCTCGTCCACGACGATCAGCGCGGGCCTGCCCCGGTCGCGCAGCGCCGGGAACAGCTTGTGCTCGGAGACGCGCAGCAGCCGTCCGGCGGTCCACTCCTCACCGAGCGCCCGCGCGAGTTCCAGCGCCAGCCGCGACCTGCCGACGCCGCGGTCACCGGCGAGCAGCATGACCGGCGTGTCGGTCCCGTCCTCGCACCAGCGCCGCAGCCGGGCCAGCTCGTCGTCGCGGTCGCGGAAGGGCACGGGACTGTGCAGGGGCGACAGCAGCCGGAACACGCTGGGATCCTCCGCACCCGGGTCGGCCGCGCCCGGCGCCGGGTTCTCCAGCATCTCCCGGTAGGCGAGGAAGCGCTCGATCCGCCATGTGCGCCGCCCGATCACTCCCTCAACGGCGGACGCGGCGATCCCCCCGCCGGCCAGGCAGACGGGCTGCCACCAGGACTCGGCCCACACCCGGGGCCAGCCGGTCATCACGCAGAACCAGGCGACCCCGGCCAGGAAGCACGCCGCGCCGCCCCAGAACACCACGTTCGCCGCGATCGGCAGCCCCTTGCCGGGCCCCGGATCGTCCCAGCCGCCCCGCTGCGCACCCCGCCGGCCCACCGCGCCCATGCCCACGGCATCCCTCCCCGTCCACTCCCCTGACCCTCATGATCACCCCGACGAGTCCGGCCCGGCAACGGCCCGTCGGCCAGGTGCGCGAGGCGTGCCACGAGTCAGGGGAGGGCGCGCACTGGGTGCGTTTCGCAAATTTCTGGCAACAACGTCGACTCTCCGCCGCGGTCTGCGCACTCGCCGGGGCGCTCGCCCTCTCCTTCTCAGAGTTCGCCGGGGTCTGGAGGCCCCGGCCACCGCGGCTGCCCGCGCTGAAGCCGGCGTCTTCGCCAGCCGGAAGTGATGTCGGAGAGTGCCGCTGGGCTGGGGGCGGAATCAAGTAGGTGCTGCCCTGCTCGGTGAGTCCGTGCCCCGCACCGATTCCTCGGGTTCTCATGAACGTCGCAACACCCGACGTCCGGAATCGGGCCGCCTTGGCCATATCGGCGCCACGCGTTGGGGCCACTTCGGGTAGTGCCGACGGTTCCGAAGTCGGCCCCCGAAGGACTTCCGGGACGAACCACTGCCGTACAGGACAATGGCGAGGCGGACCTGGCCGCGGCCGCGGACATTCTGCAAGCGGCTGGCTGGCCTGCGGGCCTGGCTCAGCATCTGGGCCGGCTCCGCCTACTCCGTGGTCTCTTGCTCGTCGGGCAGGCTGTGCCTGATCCGATTGACCATGTTGCGGGCATCGGCAACCTGCAGCCTCGGGAACTCGAAGCTCAACACCCCTTCGCCTGCCATCCCGAAGGAGACCCGGAGCGCCTGCGCCACACCGGTGATCAGTTCCGGCTCGGACATCCAGACGATCCGGTCCAGGGCGAAGGCGTGCAGCAGCTTCCTTGGCTTGCCGACGAAGACGCCCCCGATCGAGAAGACCAGCAAGCGTTGAGCGGTGAGCCCAACGATGAACCGGCCGGGAAGCGGCAGTGCCGTTGCGGGAACATCGGTCCCACCGCTCCGGCGATCCCGAGCGCACCGCCGACCATGGTCTTGCGCACTCCGCCGGTCCTGAAGCCGAGGACGCCGTAGACCACGTGTTCCCCCGGCAACAGCTCGCTGGCCAACCGCTTTTCGACCTTGTCCGCCAGGGTCACGTGTCGCCCTCCACTCGCCCGTCACCGGTGCACGAAGCCAAGGAGTCTACGCAGGCCCGACGTATGTGATCAACCGCTTTCAGCATCGGCGACGAACGTCCCGACGCACGCCGGCCCTGCCGGGTGGCCGCAGTTGTCCGGCATCGGCACCACTCTGGCGGCGGTGCTGATCGCGGAGAATCGGCGATGTGCACCGGATTGCTTCCGCGGGAACCGGCCGTCACGGACGCGCAGCAACGGCCACCCACGAACGTGCGGCGCATCGTCCGGCAGGGTTTCGTCGTCGGAGTGAGCAATCCGAAGGGCTTCCTGATCTTCTCGGCGGTGCTGCCCCAGTTCGTCAACCGCTCGGCAGGGCACGTGACGCCGCAACTCCTGCTCCTCGACATCGTCTGCGCCGCTGTCGCTCTGGTTTCAGACTCGGCCTGGGGGCTCCTGGCCGGGACGGCACGTGGCTGGTTCCGTGGGTCGCCCCACCGCCTGTCCGCGATTGGTGCGGTGTCCGGGACGGTGATGGTCGGCCTCGGCGTCCGTCTGGCTCTCACCGGGAATGACGTGTGACAACGCAGCGGATACTCGCAACGTTGCGCGGGTCGCTGGTTACTGAGACACGCTCCTAGTGTCCTGCGCCAGTAGTTGATCGTTAGTTACTGCATGACTTCTTCTGCTGCTGGTGCTTCGGTCCCTCGTCGGGGCCCGAAGCTTGAACCGTTGCTGCTCTCCGACGAGGAGAGGGCGGTGTTGCAACGGTGGTCGCGTCGGGCAACGTCGGCTCAGGCGCTGGCCCTGCGGGCGCGGATCGTGCTGGCGTGTGCGGGCCCGGAGGTGCCGCCGATCGTGGTGGTCGCCCGCGAGTTGCGGGTGGCCGCCGACACGGTCCGCAAGTGGCGGCGGCGGTTCCTGGCCGAGCGACTGGACGGCCTGACCGACGAGCCCCGGCCGGGGCGACCGCCCACCATCGGTGTCGAGCAGGTGGAGGCGGTCGTGGTCGCCACGCTGGAGGAGATCCCGAAGAACGCTACGCACTGGTCGCGGAAGTCGATGGCCGAGCACAGCGGTCTGTCCAAGTCCACCGTCGGCCGGATCTGGCGGAAGTTCCAGCTCAAGCCACACCTGACGGACACCTTCAAGCTGTCCACGGACCCGTTCTTCGTGGAGAAGGTCTACGACGTGGTCGGGCTGTACTTCAACCCGCCCGAGGGCGCGGTTGTCCTCTCGGTGGACGAGAAGTCCCAGATCCAGGCACTGGACCGGTCCCAGCCGGTACTGCCGATAATGCCCGGCATGCCCGAGCGGCGCACCCACGACTACGTCCGTAACGGCCTGACCACGCTGTTCGCCGCCTTCGATGTCGCCACCGGCGAGGTCATCAGCTCCCTGCACCGGAGGCACCGGGCGACGGAGTTCAAGAAGTTCCTGGTCAAGATCGACAAGGAGGTGCCCGCGCACCTCCAGATCCACCTCATCTGCGACAACTACGGCACCCACAAGACACCCGCGATCAGGACGTGGCTGTCCAAGCACCCACGCTTCCACATGCACTTCACCCCGACCGGATCCTCCTGGATCAACCAGGTCGAGCGGTGGTTCGGCTTCCTGGCAGACCAGAAGATCCGCCGCGGCGCACACAAGAGCGTCCAGACCCTCGAAGCCGACATCCGCGCCTGGGTCAAGGACTGGAACGCAGACCCCAAGCCGTTCATCTGGACCAAGACCGCCGAGGAGATCCTCGAATCCCTCGCCCAATTCTGCCGACGGATCTCCGGCGCAGGACACTAGCCCATGAGGCCGTGCTCGGCGTACGGGGCGGCCATCCGCTCCAGCGTGCGCTCGACGGGGCCTCTACAGCTGGAACTCCAGGTGTCCGATGTCCGTGAAGCGGACCTCCTCCAGGCTCCCGGCGCGGCGGCCGTTGTCCTGGAAGTACACCTCCCTGAGTGCTTCGGCGGCGATCATCCGCAGCTCCTGGTCGCTGGCGCCGGCCTCCTGCGCGTCGAAGAGGCGAGCGGCGTAGCGGGGCGGTAGCGCGACGGTCAGGTGCCGGATGCGGTCCTGGTCCGTTGTCCCGATCGGCGCGGTGTAGCCGAGGCGGGCCTGGGTGTCGATGACGATGCCGCCGGTCGTTGCCGCCTGCTGCCGGGCCTTGGCCCGGATCTGCGGCTGCCACCGTTTTTTCACCTCGCGTTCCAGGCGCGCGGCCAGCTGTGACCGTGGCTTCTTGATCTGATCCTTCACGTACCGCTCGACGGTGCGCTGGGAGATCCCCAGCAGCTCGGCAACGGGCCTGGTGCCCTTGAGCTGCTTGACCAGGTACCGCATCTGCACACCTGCGCTCTTGGGCGCCGGACGGGTGAACGTCTTCTGCACCGCGGCGTCCAGGCCGTCCCCGAACATGGTCATTGCCTGCTACTCCCCGTTGTCGACGTCGGTGACGGTGCCGTCCTTGATGTACCGGGCGAGGTTGAGCTCCGGGGCGTTGAACTGCTCGCGGACCCCTTCGCCCCACAGGACGGTCTGGGTGCCCTCCCACTTCACCAGGCCCGGGTTGACGCCGAGCTTGAAACCGCCGGGCAGTGGTTTGCCGTCCCGGTAGGGCAGGAAGTCCAACGGCGTCGTCCCGTCGGACGGGTACACGGCGCAGTCGGAGAGAACGGCGACCGGGTACTGCCCGGTGAACGCCGCATGCTTGACGATCTTGCGATGCAGGTTGATCCGTGTGCGGGAGATGACCGCCGCGCGGATGTCCGGCCGCCATGTGGGCCGCATCAGGGCTCGCCACCGCTCGCCCGGACGCCAGCCCTCACCGCGGGGCCGCTCCCGCAGCTTGCCCACGCCGCCCTTGACCGTCGCCTTGATCGCGGACACCACGATCGCCAACTCCGGGTCACGCTCCTTGTAGCCGTCCATCGCCGCCAGGAAGTCGGCTGGCGCCAAGTCCGCGTCGACGCCGAGGTCCGCCATCGTAGCGAGGTAGGCGTCGCGCAGCCGGTTGTACCAGCCGTCCAGGTACCGGCCGCTGTCGTGGCGAACCCACGCCTCGATCGGACGCACCTCGTACCCGAGCTCCACCGCGTATGCCACGGTGGGCGTCGCGTACCAGGCCGGGCCTTCGGGGCGCTCGCCCTTCGGCGTGAACGGACTCGGCAGCAGGTCGCCGTCCAGCTCCACCCATTCCTTGCCGGCCTTCACGCGGGACATCTCCACGTGGCTCAGATCGACCCGCCACGAGCCCGGCAGCTTCGGGTCGAACACCGGCGCCTTGACGTGCGTCGGCGCACCGAGCCCGACGATCAGCCCGTTCGCCCCAGCGGCGAAGGCCATATTGACGTCGATGCCGACCAGGTACCGCTTGGCGCATTCCGTGTCGGTAATCGGCCGTGCCCAGTCGTACGCCTCTTCGAACAGCTTCTCGCCGGGCCCGCGCACATGGAAACGAGGCAGGTCCGCCAGGAGCGGGTGCCCGTCGGGGGCCTCGCAGGGCGCGCATTCGACCGGCTCCACTCCCAGCGAACCGGGGCTGTGTTCACTGTGCCGCTTGCCCTGAGCATCCGGCGCGCTGGCCCGGGTCGGCGGACGCAAAGCGGTCATCAGCTCCAAGCCGGTGACGGCGGTCGACCCGCGTGGAGTCATCACCCGGCTCGCGTAGGTGCCCAGGAGCGGGGCCAGTTCCGGCGGCGGAAGCTGCGCGGCACCACCCCAGTGCCGGGCATCGAGCGCGTCCCAGGACGGGAGGCACAACTGCACGCACTGCCGCTCGCCTCCTGTGGCCGGGCCGTAGATCCGCGCCCACGGCCCGAACCCGCGCTTGGTCAGCTTCCATTCGGCCCTGCTGAGCTGCCCCAGAACCTTGTGGCCCTCTGGCAGCCGCCCGGCCAGCCGGTCCTCCTCGGGGAGGCGGGCCGGAAGCCCGTACCGCTCACACGCGGCCTCGGTGAGCACCAGCAGCGGGTCGGCGTCCTTGCCCGCGCCGTTCAGGCGCGGCGCGCCGAGCTGTGCCTCCTTCAGCGTCCACTCCACCAGCGTCGGGAGCGACTTGGCGGGCACGTCCAGGACCAGGCCGTCGACACAGTACGCCGTGACCCGGCGATCGGCGCCGGCATCGATGACGGCGAGTGGACCATGGGCGAACCGCGGATCGGAAGTGTCCGCCACCGCGGAGAGCTGCCTCGGGGCGGCCTTCTTCGCACCCGGGCGCCGGGACGTCGACGTCGGCTTGGTGGTGGCCGCCGGGCGCACCGCAGCGGCCGGAGCGGTGGCGGTGTTCTCCGGAGCCGTCATGGCCCTGGGCTCCGACGCAGGGCCGGTGAGCGCCTCGGGCGCTGGCGCCTCCTGAGCGGGCGCGACGGTCGGGCTGGCGCTCGCGGCCGCGGTCGACGTGCTGGCGCTCGACGGGGGCGCGGGGAAGCGGGCAGCGAGGCCCTCAAGGAGTCGCGCGTATGCGGCACGTTTCGGCGGCCGCGGCTCGGTATGTCCGGCTTCCCAGTTCCCCACCGCCTCTCGTCGGGTCTGCAGAGCCTTCGCGATCTGTTCCTGCGTCAGCCCGGCCACCTCGCGCAGACGTTTACGCTCCGCGGGCTCCGGCAGCGGATCGAGCACCGCCTGTTCCAGCAGCGCGTCAACGGCACTGAACAGCTCTTCCTCTCTGGACAAGAGCCCACCTCCCATCGCTACTCTACAACGAAACGCGCGCATATCGCGCGTGGATCGCACTCCGATCGCTCATTGGAGAGAACATGCCGTGCCGCTGCGGGCATGTCCCATCGTGTTCCGGCGCAGCGAAGGTTGAGCTTGTCGTTAGCGTTCGGCCGCTGCCACTGAAGAACCGGCGGATCAACTTCACCGACCCCACCGCCCGGATCTTCTCCGGCACGCCCCCAATTCCCTGCCCAGCCGCGGCTGGGCCATCCGCCGCAGGGCGTCAGGCGTGACGAGGTGTTCGTGAAGATCGGCGGAGTACGGCAGTACCTGTGGCCGGCCGTCGACCAGGACGGCAACGTCCTCGACATCCTCGTCCAGTCCCGGCGCAACGCCAATGCAGCCAGACGGTTCATGGCGAAGCTGATGAAGAAGCGGCGGCGGGTGCCATCGGATCTCACCGTACTTCCGACCCCGACGCCACTTGCTCACCGCCGCCGAATACCGAATCGAGATGCACCACCGCTTCGAAACCCGGAACGACATCACCGGCACCACCGCCATGCCCCACCACATCCTGAACCACAAGCGGAACCGGCCCCACCACACCCCGACACAGCCTCAACCAGCCACCACACCAACAACTTGACAACGCCCTTTCGTAGCAGCGCAACCGGCCTTTGTCCCTCGGGCGGCTTGAGCCCCTGCTCCTTGAGCTGAGTCCTCGTGCGAAGGCGGTCCGGCACTTCCTTCGAGCTGTAGACGGAGCCCAGCGGGTTCGCGGATTCTCAAGGCACCGGCACGGTGAACCCACTGGTGACGGGGATGTCCTTCTGTCGGGGACGCGTGAGTTCAGCGGGTCTGCATTGGCCCTTTAGTGTGTGACATCGCGAGTCACCGACCGGCCCGGAGCTGTCATGCCACCGCAGATGAAGCTGTCCGCAATAACACTCGACTGCTCAGACCCCCTAGCGCTGGCTGCGTTCTATCAGCAGGCCACCGGCCTCGAACCGCATCCGAAGTCCGACGCCGCCTTCGCCGGTCTCAACCGCGAGGACGGACTCTTCATCGGTTTCCAGCGGGTCGACGAGTACCGGGCTCCCCGCTGGCCCGACCAGACCGTTCCCCAGCAGTTCCACCTCGACTTCGATGTCGACGACCTGGACGAGGCTGAGGCATGGCTCCTGGACCTGGGCGCAAGCAAGCCGGAGTACCAGCCCAATGAAGATCGCTGGCGGGTCCTAATCGATCCAGCTGGGCATCCCTTCTGCCTAACGGCCAAAGGCTGATCTCGCTCCGAGTGACCCAGCAGCCCAGGCCCCTTAAGCCTGGGTGGGATCGATCGTGAAGTACTCGGGATGGGCGGCGCGGACATAGTGGATCGCTGTGTGAGAGGTGATGCCGAACAAGCGCATCATCCGGACCCGGACCGGGTCCGCGGTCTCTCGTGCTTCGCCGAGGAACCGGTCCTGCTGGAGTTGTGTGGCATTGATCCCGATCCGGTCGCAGAGGGCTTTGAAGTTGGAGGGGCCAACCGCAGGTCGGTCGACGTGAAGGGCGGTGATGGGGCTGACGATCAGGTAGGGGTTGGTGCTCAGCGGCCACCGTTGGTGGCGCTCGATCAGCCAGCCCTTGACGAGTCGTAGTGCGAAGTCGTCCAGGCAGACCTCGTGGTCGAGCCGGTTCGGTCTGCGGATCCGCAGGAGTCCGGCGGAGCGGTCGGGGTCGTCGAGCCGGATCTCGGCAACTTGCTTGGGGCGGATGGCATAGACAGCCATCAGGACGCGAGCGAGCTTGTCCTTGGTGCCGGGGGCCTGGTCCAAGAGTCCCCTGAGCCGGTCCGCCGGGATGGGCCGGGGGACCCTGACGGGCGTGGTGAGATGAAGGAGCGGTCCGCGATCCGATGCGCGTGCTCGATCGTCAGCGTCCTGGGCTGATGCGTCCAGGACAGCTGGCCGGGGATCTGCGGGCGACAGACTCTCGGATCGTCACGGACGGTCGCTGAGCCCTGTTCTGGTGCCCAGGGGCGCCAGCGAGGAACCGGCAGCTCGGGGCCGAACCGGAAGACCACCTGACGCCAGGGCACTCATGCTGGTCGCGGGCGGCTGTCTGCCGTGTAGATCGTTTGTCAGCATGGTTGTGCTGATCTCTGCACGTAGTTTCTCGACGGGCCGAGGAGGCCAGTTGGTGAGCGACGGGCTCGCGACTATCAGGGGGAAATAGCGGCATGCGTCCGGTTTCATGGACTTGGACTCCGCAGAAGCGAGACGGGGCAGTCGGCCTCCGGCGAGCCCGGATGCGATATATCAGTGGCGGGCGCAGTCGATGAGCACCACGATGCGATCATGGACTCAGGCGAGCGCAACAACGAAGCAGCGGTGACTCGGTGGGCTCCTTCCACCATCTACCCCGATATGTGGGTCGACCCGGATGACGACCCGCGCGAGACCGAAGTCGAGACGGTCGACGAACGCGGCACGCTGCTGGAGAGTCTGCGCCACTTCCGCCTCACCATCGAGATGAAGTGCGTGGGCCTGGATGCCGAACAGATGGCCCGGCGCTCCGTACCGCCGTCCACGATGTCCCTGCTCGGGCTGGTGCGGCACATGGCCGAGGACGAACGGCACTTCCGCCGGATGGCCGGTGAGGACTCGCCGAGGATCTACCGCACCGCTGAGGACCGTGACGGGGACTGGAACGGGGCGATCGCCGACCCCGCGGTCGTCGAGGACGCCTGGCGGCAGTGGCGGGCCGAGAGCGAGGTGACCGACCGTTTCATCGCCGGCTTCGCCGACCTCGGCATGCGAACCGGGGAGGCGCCGCTTCGCGAGATCCTGGTGGCGCAGATAGCCGAGTACGCGCGGCACTGCGGCCACGCCGACCTCCTGCGCGAGAGAATCGACGGCCGAGTAGGCCAATGATCAACGGTGCCGTTGAAGGCGTGGCGGGAGCTGACAGTCCGGTTCCGGCCCTCTGCGGCCGGACGGCCTTTCCGGTAAGCACCGCAGCCATGGCCTGCACTTTCTCGCCCTGACCGACGAGAAGGGCCCGCCTGATCTGGATATCCGCCGCCTGGCCCGGCCGCACCCACGACAACACCGCCGCCCGCCACGGCCGCGTCCGGGCCCACCTGCAGGCCGCTGGCCTCGGGGCACTGGCCGACCTCGGCTTCCGCAGCCTGGACAACGACATCCTCGACCCCGTGATCGTCACCGGCTACACCGCTACCCGCACCCACACGCTCACCCCGGGCCAGAAGGAAGCCAACCGAGTCCTCGCCGTCGGACGCGCACCTGTCGAGCACGCTTCGCCCACCTTAAGAACTGGTGGATTCTCACCAAGCTCCGCACCGACCCTGGCCGGGTCACCCGCCTCCTGCCCGGCTTTACGTGCCCATGATCACCGCAAATGTGGCGAGCCGCTGCCCGCTCATACCATGCTTTAAGGGAGATATATGCGCTAGTCGTGTCGAACACGGACAGGAAGGCGGTTGCGCGATGGCCAAGGTACTTTTCGTGATGACCGGTACGTCGTACTGGACGCTCAAGGACGGCACCAGGTACGCGACCGGCTACTGGGCCGAAGAGTTCGCCGCCCCCTACAAGGCCCTCACCGAGGTGGGCCACGAGATCACCGTCGCCACCCCCGGCGGGGCCGTTCCGACGGTGGACATGATGAGCCTCCGACCCGATATGGCGGGCAGCGCGCAGATCGCGCTCGATCTGGAGGCGATCATCCGCTCCGCGGAGGTGATGCGGCGCCCCATCCACCTCGCGGACGCCCGACTGGACGACTACGACGCCATCTACTTCCCCGGCGGCCACGGTCCCATGGAAGACCTGAGCGTCGACGCCGACGCCGGCCGCCTGCTGACGGCGGCCCTGCCCTCGGGCAAACCCCTCGCCATCGTCTGCCACGCCCCGGCGGCGATGCTGGCGACCAGGATCCACGGGAAGTCGCCCTTCGCCGGCTACCGGGTCACCGGCTTCACCAACGAGGAAGAGGAAGAGGTCGGCCTCGCCCAGAGGGCCCGCTGGACGCTGGAGACCGAACTCATCGCGCTCGGCGTCGACTTCACCAGGGGCGAGAAGTGGAAGCCCTACACGGTGGCCGACCGCAACCTGTACACCGGGCAGAACCCCGCATCGGCATCTCACCTGGCGGAACGCCTGCTCAAGGTCCTCTGAACCACACGATGCCCTCGCCACCTCACCCGTCTCATCCGCTTCACCACAGCGGCTCCGGGCGGGAACAGCCCGCCAAGCGGTACGGCTGCCGAAGCCGCCAGGTTCCTTGCCCACGGCCGCACCGGGGACCACAACCTGCCTCAGGTCGGCATCACCTCCACCTTCCTGCGCGCCGACGAAGCCAGCCGCCTGCCTGAGCTACTGACGGGCCGAACCTGGTGGTGTTCTTCGAGACACTTGCCAACGCCACCCTTACCGTCTTCGGCATCGCCGCCGTTGCCCAGCAGGCCCTCTCAGCAGAGGTGCTGACGGTGGTGGAGGTCGGCGGGCACTCCGACCTGACCGCCGACGCCATGATCGGTGCTGCCCGACGAACCGTTCGTACACGAGGCCATTCTCGGCACCCGGCCCGAGGGGCGTCTGGTCGGCACAACGACCGTTGCCTCGCTCCCGGCTGCCACCACTACGATCACTGGTCGTGCGTGGTTGACCGGAACCGCGCAGTTCTTCCTCGATCCGGAGGATCCGTTCCCGGAAGGCTGCTACCTGTGATCCCTGTCCTGGAAGGCGCCCCGCCCATGGCGGCCGCCATCGATGTCCTGCGTAAGAGCCTGCTCGACGGACTGGACCCGGAGGCGGGGCCGCCGCGCTCCGTCGTCCCGGTGCCACACGGCCAGCTCCTGCTCATGCCCGCGCACTGGGGGAACTACACCGGGGTGAAGATGGTGACCGCGGCACCGGGCAACGCGGCACGTGGCCTCCCCCGCATTCAGGGCAATTACCTGCTCCTGGACGGCGAAACCCTCACACCGCTGGCCCTGCTCGACGGGATCGCCCTCACCTCCGTACGCACCGCCGCCGTGTCAGCGGTGGCCGCCGACGCGCTGGCCGGGCCGGATGCGAGCCGTCTTGTCCTGTTCGGAACAGGGCCGCAGGCCCGGTCCCATCTGGAGGCCCTCAGCTGCATCCGGCCGATCCAGGATGTCGTGGTCGTCGGCCGGAACGCCGACCGCGCCCGCGCTTTCGCGGCCGAGGTCGGGGCGCGGGCCGGCACCGTGGACGACATCGTGCACGCGGATATCGTCGCGTGCTGCACGACGGCACGTACCCCGTTGTTCGACGGCGCCCTGCTGCCTCCATCGGCGACCATCGTGGCCGTCGGCTCGCACGAACCCGATGCCCGGGAGGTCGACGAGACGGCGGTCGCCCGGTCCACAGTGATCGTCGAAGCGGTCTCGGCCGCGCTGCGCGAAGCCGGCGATGTGGTCCAGGCGGTTCAGGCGGGCGCCCTCGATCCCGGCGAGTTGGTGGGCCTGGCCGATGTCGTCTCGGGCAGGCACGAGATCCCGCCGGAGCGACCGCGCTTCTTCAAGAGCGTGGGCATGGCCTGGGAGGACCTGGTGCTCGCCGCGGCCCACTTCGAGGCAGCCGGGATATGAACCAGTCCTCCTGGCCGGGCAATCACGTTCATCCGAAGGCTGCGCCTCCAGGTCGCCGATACCGGCGGTGACGGCCGCGCGGCCGCGCAGGATGTCGCGCGCGATGGCGGAGTCCCGCCAGGAAGGCCGGGTCAGCGCTGGTTTGGGCAGGGTGCGTGAGTGTCCTTTGCATCGAGGGCTGGTTTCGCGTTGCCTTGCCCCGGTGTGTCAGGACTTGGACCTCGGCCACAACGAACTGACCTCGCTTCCCGACTCACTGGGCGACCTGGTCGAACTCACCGATTGCCTCTACCTGCACGACAACAACTTGTCCAGGCTTCCGGACACGCTGGGAAACCTGACGCGGCTGCGCTATCTCAACGTCGGCGAGAACCCTCTCACCGCCTTGCCCGAAACCGTCGGCCGGATGACGGAGCTGATCGAGTTCCGCGCCCAGCACAGCCGGCTGACCGGACTGCCTGACACCATCGGCCGCCTCCGCAAACTGCGCGAACTCTGGCTGCGAGGGAACGCACTCAACACCTTGCCGTCGACGGTGACTGGCCTGTGCGAACTACGGCACCTGGACCTGCGTGAGAACGCGTTCACCGAACTGCCCGGGCCGCTGGCCGACCTTCCCCGGCTTCGGCAACTCGACCTCCGCAGCAACCGGATCGTCCAGGTTCCGGACTGGGTCGCGCGGATGCCCGCCCTGGAGAAGCTGGATCTTCGTTGGAACACCCGCACGCCCTCCCAGGGTCTGCTCACCAAGCTGGAGGAACGCGGGTGCGTCGTTCTGCTGTGAATCGATGGCAGAGCGGGGCATAACCGGCGGGCGGGTGAGGCACGCACGCACCACGGGCGCCGGCAAGGCGGTGCTCCAGCAGGTCTTCGCCGAAACTCCGGTGCCGCCGGGCGTCCCCACGGACCACCAGGCGACCATGTTCCCGGCTCTCACCTGCGGTGACGCCAAGTGGCCCCACGATGTCGACGGCCAGGCCGCCCGCACCGCCGCCGACCGGAAGGCATACCCGCTCACCGCGGGAATGCCGGCCAACGTCTGGACGGGCGCCTTCTGGAAGAAGCCGGTGGAAAAGCCGGTCGCCGTAACCGGCAAGGGTCCGCGCAGCAGCCTTGATCACGCGGAACCGCCGGACAACGCCACCGTCGCCTTCTGCCGCCCACCCCGTGGGCCGCGCGGCCTTCTGGGCGTACACTAGACGAGCCCACCCCCGCATACGGGGGTGGGCTCGTCTTCTGAGCGCTGGGCCGGCCTTGCACCTGCATCTCCCCGCAGGAAGCGGGGCGTCTTTCCTTGGACCACCAACGCGCGTCCAGCTGCCCGGAGTTCGGGCGGCTGCAGCGAGATCAAGTGTAGCGCACGGACCCCATCAACGCCGCCGCGTCGGTGAACGCCATGACGAATCGGTACGTCTCGGTTCGCTTCAGGTAGCCTCGGAACCATGCCGTCCGTCCCCGAGCCGGTCCGCCCCGGCCGCAAGCGCAGCGAGAGCAGCCGCACCGCGATCCTCACCGCCGCCTGGGAACTCACGGTCGAGCTCGGCTATCCGGGCCTGACGGTGGAGGGAATCGCCGCGCGGGCAGGCACCGGCAAGCAGACCGTCTATCGCTGGTGGCCGTCCAAGGCCGATGTGCTGCTCGACGCGCTGGTGCTCAAGGCCGACGTCCACACCGGGCTCGACGACCACGGCAGCTACGCGGCAGACCTGCGCCAATTCCTTGATCGGTCGTTCACGCTGGGCCTGGACCCCTCGGTGATGCGCGTGATGCGCACGCTGATGGCCCAGGCGCAGATCGACCCGGAGTTCGGCGCTTGCTTCCGTGAGCAGTTCCTCGCCCGCCGCCGCGCCGCCTTCGAGGTCCTGGCGGGCCGCGCCGTCGAGCGGGGGGATTTTCCGGCAGCCCGTTCACCGGCGCTCGACGCCCGGATCGTCTTCGGCCTCCTCTGGTACGAGGTGCTCGCCGCACCTCCACCGCTCGATTCCCGCTCCGCCGAAGCGGCCGCCCCCCATGCCCTCGTCAACGCCCTCATGGACCTCCTCACCCGCAGTCTCGCTCCGGAGGAACTGGCATGACCACCACGACCATCGCGAGTTCGTCGTGGAGTCGGCCGACGACGTGACCGAAGACATCCGGGAGCCTCTGCTCCGCCCGGCCGACGGCGGTCCGCTGCCGGAGTTCCGGCCCGGCCTGCACATCACCCGCGCCGAAGCCGACGCCCCGGGCACCACCCGGGCGTACTCGCTGACCGGCGCGGCACGGAGCGACGCTCTCGGAACGTATCGGCTCGCGGTCCGGCGGATCGACGGGCGGTGTGTTCTCCCCGGTCGTGCACCGCGGCTTGACCGCCGGAGCCCGGCGGCTGGTGACCGTGCCGTCCGGCCTGTTCGCGATCCCGGTCGACCACGACCAACCGGTGGTGCTGCTCGCGGCCGGTGTCGGCATCACTCCCTTCCTCGGCCACCTCGAGCCGCCGGCGTCCACCGGCGGCTCGGTCCCCGAAGTGGTCCCGCACCACGGCAACCGCAACCGCAGGACCCATCCGTTCGCGGACCGGTTGCGGAAGCTCGACGAGGCCATCGCGCGGCTGACGGTGATCGACCACTACAGCCGCCCGGATGCCGAGGACGTGATCGGCGTGCACTACTCGGCCTTCGGCCGGGTCACCGCCGAGCACATCGACGAGGAACTGATCCGCCGCCGCGCCCGCTTCTACATCCGCGGTCCCCAGGCGATGATCGACGCCGTGACCGCCGGGCTGACGGCATCGCGGCGTCCCGAAGTTCGACATCTTCGCTGAGCGATTCCAGGCCACCGCGCGAAACGTCGAGATCCCGGCGGACACCACCGCGACCGTGCGAAGATCAATCTGCTTGTGCGAACCACGCTGGGCGCGCTGGGCGGCAGCCACGGTGAGACAGCCTGACATCAGGTCATGGCGCGGCGTCACGCGAGCTGTCGTCGGACCCGGCGATGCCGCCGGCGCGGTGCGGCCCTGGCACGTTGAGCCCGTAGCGCACCGACCGTCCGCACCGTGAAGCACACGCCGGCCGGCCCCGGCGCGGCGGGCACACCGTAGACGCCGGTGCGTTCGCACGCGACGGCGATCCCGGCCCTCAGCGGCACGGGGATCGCGTACAGGTCTGCGCCACCAGCGTCGCCGCCGACCTGCTCGACCGGCCCGGCCTCGGACGCCTCCAGCCCGGCGCGACCGCGAACCCGGTCGTGCTGCCCGCCGGCCCCTTCGACGGCATCACGGCCGTTTGCGGGCACCGACTTCGTCATGCGGGACGGCGCCGTGCACCGCACTCCCATCCGGTGACGGCAGACCTCCGACGACGCTGTGACCCTTCATGAGGGCGGCGGCTCTCTTCCGCAGAGAGACGAGGGGGCTGCGTCCGAGCCCTACGGCACCTACGACGGCGAAGCGGCGCTCGGGCCGCTTCGCCGTCGGACTACAAGCACCGCAGCAGCCGGTGCATCGCCTCCGCGGACTCGGTCATGGCGGCCAGCGAGCAGGATTCATCGGTGACATGGGCCTGATCCGGGTCGCCCGGGCCGTACACCACCACCGCCGGATCGCCGAGCCGGCCGGTCAGCACCGAGGCGTCGGTGAAGTACGTCGCGTACTCGGCCGGGCCGGCCGAGGAGCCGGGGGCCAGGAGTTCCCGCGCGGCGGCGGCAGCCGACGGGTCGGTGGCGATGCCGGGCAGGTCCAGCAGCGGTTCGAGGCCGATGCCGTCGCCGCACAGCCGGGCGACCTCGGCGATCGCCTCGTCCCGTCCGAAGCCGGGAACGGTGCGCACGTCCAGCCGCATCTCGGCGCGGTCCGGCACCAGGTTGGGCTGCTCGCCCGCGTGGAACGTGCCGATGTTGACCGTGGCCGGGCCGTGGGTCGCGCTCACCGGCCAGTCATGGTGCGCGTGGATCCTGCTCGCCGCGGCGGCGAGCGCGGCGATCGCGTTGCGGCCCAGCTCCGGCCGGGAACCGTGCGCGGAGACCCCACGGGCCGTCGCGGCGAGCCACAGCACGCCCTTGTGGCCGAGGACGGTCCGGTTGCCGGTCGGCTCGGCCACGATGAGCAGGTCGGTGGGGGTGAGTGACGCCGCGTCGATCTCCTCGGCCCCGTGGCAGCCGGTCTCCTCGCCGAAGGTGAAGATCAGCTGTACGGCGGTGTCCCGCGGGCTTTCCCGGGCGGCCCGTATCGCCGCCTCGACCTGGCAGGCCACACCTGCCTTCATATCGCTGCTGCCGCGGCCGAGCAGCCGGCCGTCGCGCAGTTCCCCGCTCATCGGGTCGAACGACCAGCCCGACGGGTCGGCGGGCACGGTGTCCAGGTGTCCGGTGAAGGTGACCGGCACCCGTGGTACCGCGGGCCCGAACCGGGCGACGACGTTGGCCCGGCCGGATATCGGTTCCTCGACCCGGACGTCGAACCCCGCGCCGTCCAGCCGGTCCGCCACCAGTGCGGCGGCCGGTGCCTCCCGGCCGCCCCGGGTGTCGATCCGCACCAGCCGCCGCGCGAGGTCCGTCACACCGCGCCAGGTGTCCGCGTCGTCCATCGGGCTCCTCCTGGAGTTGTGGTGAGTCGCCGTCATATGCGGTCCGGGGACGCTTGCGTGGCCCGGGTGCTGTCGCGCACCACCAGGGTCGGCACGAGTGAGATGTGCGCGTGCGGGCCACGCTCGGCATCCTTGGCTCCCGCCGCGGCCAGCAGCCGTACCGCCTCCGCGGCGATCCGGTCGCGGGGCTGATGGACCGTGGTCAGGGCCGGTTCGGTCAGCCGGGAGAACTCGATGTCGTCATAGCCGGTCACCTGCACCTGCCCTGGCACCGAGAAACCGTGGGCCCGGCAGGCGCGGGTGACCCCGAGCGCGATGAGGTCATCGGCGCATACGAGCGCGTCCGGAAGGCCGCCCTCCGCGATCAGCCGGGCCACGGCGGCCTCGCCCCACTCCACGCTGTAGTCCCCGAGCAGCACCTGGTCCGGCTTCACCTCGATGTTCAGCTCCTCGGCGCGCCGCCGGAACCCGGCGAACCGCTGCTCCGTGGAGGAGTGGGTCATCAGCGAGCCGATGAAGGCCGCCGACCGCGCCCCGCCGTCGTGGAGGTGGTCCACGACCTGCCGCATCGCGGCGACGTCATCGACGCCCACCCAGTCGGTGGTGGTGCCGTCGACGAATCGGTCGAGCTGGACGAGCGGCAGCCGGTCCGCGGTCTGCTGCACGGCGGGCCGGCTGTCGACGCCGTGGCTCGGGCTGACGATGATGCCGTCGACGTTGCGCGCGGCGAGCGAGGCCAGCCGGCGCGCCTCGATCTGTGGATCGGAGCGCGCGTCGCACAGGAAGAGCTCCTTGCCCTCCTTCCCCAGGGCGTGTTCCACGCTCTCCACCAGGGAGGTGAAGAACGGGTTGGTGATGCTGGGCACGACCATCCCCACCGTGTCGGTACGACTGTTGCGCAGCGCCCTGGCGATGACATTGACCTGGTAGCCCAGGTCGTCGGCGGCGCGGCGGACCTTGCGTTCGACCGCGGCCGAGACCTGGCCCCGCCGGGAGAGCACCCGCGACACGGTGGCCGTGGAGACACCGGCCCGCTCGGCGACCTGAGCGATCGTAACCCGTTGCAATCGATTACCTTCCTGCCGGGAAACATGTCCGTCACATGGTTCCAACGCCGATGTGACCTGGCGCGTTGAATCAGCATAGAGCCTTGACACGACACCTGACCCCTGCCTACGGTCCTCCGCAACTCAGCTGTAATCGATTGCATTGAGGTGGCGCTATGACGATGTCCGGGAGCACGAGCGGCCTTGGGGTGTTCCCGCCCCGGCCGAACGCGATCAAGGAGCTGTTCGGCGCCCCGAAGGTCGTCATCGGCGTGGTGCACCTGCCGCCGCTGCCCGGCAGCCCGCATTACGAGGGCACCCCGCTGGACGAGATCTGCGCCTTCGCGGTCGAGGAGGCGCGGGCCTATCTGGAGGGCGGCTGCCACGGGCTGATCGTGGAGAACCACTGGGACATCCCGTTCCTCAAGCCGGGCGAACACGGTTATGAGACATCGGCGGCGATGGCCGTGGTGACCGACCGGGTGCGGCACGCCGTGCTGGCGGGGGCCGGCGGCAGGCTCGGGGTCAGCGTGCTGTCCAACGCCGCCGAGTGCTCCATCGCCTCCGCCTGGTCCGGCGGCGGCGGATTCGTACGGGTCAACCAGTGGGCCAATGCCTATGTCGCCAACGAGGGCATCATCGAGGGCCAGTCGGCACACGCCAGCCGCTATCGCAGCCGGATCGGCGCCGGCCCGGTCAAGGTCTTCGCCGATGTGCACGTCAAGCACGGTTCGCACGCCATCGTCGCCGACCGCACGCTGGCCGAACAGACCGAGGACGCCGAGTTCTTCGGCGCCGATGTGCTGATCGCCACCGGCTCGCGGACCGGGGACGCCGCCTCGCTGGAGGAGGTCGAGGGCATCTCCGCCCACACCACCCTGCCGGTGGTGATCGGCTCCGGTATCACCGCGGACAACATCGGCGGGTTGCTGCCGGCCTGCGACGGGGTGATCGTCGCGTCCTCGGTGAAGGACAACGGCCGCTGGTGGGGCCGGGTCGACCGGGCCAAGGTCCGCGAGCTGACCACCGCGGCGGCCAAGGCCGGAGTGGTGCTCCCGTGATCGTCTTCTGCGGGTACGCCAACATCGACCTGACCGTCGGTGTGCCCGCGCTGCCCGCTCCCGGTGACCGCGTGCAGGCGACCGCCGTCCGCCAGGGCCATGGTGGGATGGCCGCCAACGCCTCGGCGGCCGCGGCCCGTGCGGGGGCCGACGCGTGGTTCGCCGGTGTGGTCGGACCGGAGCCGCGGAGCACGGCGTTCCTCGCCGCACTCGCCGACGACGGGGTCCGTACCGACTGGACCGCCCGCAACGGCACCCTCACCACCGCCGTCGTGCTGCTCACCCCGGACGGCGAACGTGCCGTCATCAGCCAGGACGACGAGCTGGACGCCCGGCACATCACCCGTACGGTACGGGCCGCGCGCGAGGCCGGGGCCGACTGGCTCTACCTCGACGGCTACCGCTTCCCCGAGGCCGCCGCCGCGCTGGCCGAGGCCGCCGCCGACGCCCCGCCCGGGACGCCCGGACCGGGCCTGGTGGTGGACCTCGACGGCTGCGACGGGGCGGAGGCGATGCGCACCGCGCTGTCCGCGGCCGATCACGCCGTCGTCGGCCGGCCGCTGGCCGTCGCGCTGCTGGGCGGAGAACCGGCCCTGGTCCGGGCCGCCGCCGACATGGACGTCCATCTGGTCGTGACCGACGGTTCGCGCGGCTGGACCCTGCTGACCCCGGCCGGTGAACGCCACGACGGTCCGGCTATCGAGGTGGACACGGTCGACGCCACGGGGGCCGGAGACTGTTTCACCGGCGCATACTGTGCCGAACTGGACCGGGGCCGGTCCCCGCTGGAGGCGGCGCGCTTCGCCGCCGTCGCCGCCGGTCTGTCCTGTACCCGCCCCGGCGCCCGTGACGGGCTGCCCGACCGGCGGGCCGTCGAATCCTGGCTCGCGGCCCACCCCACCCCGGAAATCCCGGAGCCGACCCGTACCCCGTAGGACAAGGAGAGCAGATGCGCCAGAAAGTGACGGCCGTGGTCGCGCTGGGCCTGCTGCTGACGACCGTCGGCTGCGACACCCAGGCCCGCCGCGAGATGGCGGCCGAGAAGAAGACCACCGAACAGGGCCCGCCGCCGCCCGCGGAGGTCGCCCGCTCCTGTACCGTCCGCGGCCACGCTCCGAAGATCGGTATCGTGCCCATCAACCTCCAGGCGCTGTTCTTCAACCAGATCAACACCGGCGCCCGGACCGTGGCCCGCAAGGCCGGGGTCAAAACCCAGATCGTCAACGGCAACGACGACTCCGCCACCCAGGCCAACGCCATCGACGACCTGGTGGCCAACCACTACGACGCCATCATCGTGGACGCGGTCGACACCGAGGGCATCAAGCCCGCCATCCGCCGGGCCAAGGCGGCGGGCGTACCGGTCGTCGCCGTGGACGCCACCGTCGACGACCCCGCGGTCTCCACCCAGGTCGGCGTCGGCAACACGGAAGGCGGCCGGCGGATCGGCGAGGCCCTGCTGAAGACGGCCGGCAACCGCGGGGGGATCGGCGTCGTCGGCGCGCTCAACAGCACCATCCAGAACGAGCGGCAGAAAGGTTTCACCGACGCCGTCACCGCCAAGGGCATGAAGATCCAGAACGTGGTCGACGGCCGCAACATCCAGGAGAACGCCCAGACCGCCGCCGAGAACCTGCTCACCCGCGACCCCGGCCTGAAGTACGCCTACGCCACCGGCGAGCCCGCCCTGATCGGCCTGTCGGCCGCCGTGGTCAGCCAGCACCGCACCAAGGACCTCAAGGTCGTCGGATGGGACCTGTCCAGCCAGGCCGTCGACGGACTGCGGGCCGGCTGGATCACCGGTGTGCTGCAGCAGAACACCTTCCGGTTCGGCTACGAGGCCATGAATTCCGCGATCGACCTGGCCTGCGGCCGCACCGCCCGTAAGAACGTGCCCGTCCCCACCCAGCTGGTGACCCCGGACAACGTCAAGAACTACCTCTACTACCTGGAGAAGTGATGGGCGAGAGCGCGCTGGTCTCCCTGCGAGGAATCACCAAATCATTCGGCGCCGTCCGCTCGCTGCGCGGCGTCGACCTGACCCTGGCCCCGGGCGAGGTGCTCGGCCTGGTCGGCGACAACGGCGCCGGGAAGTCGACCCTGATGAAGGTCCTGGCCGGAGCGGTCCAGCACGACAGCGGGCAGATCTCCATCGACGGCCGTGACGTCCGCTTCACCAGCCCCGCCGACGCCCGCCGTGAGCGGGTCGGCATCGTCTACCAGGACCTCGCCCTGTGCGACACCCTCGATGTGGCCAGCAATCTGTTCCTTGGACGTGAACCGCGCAAAGGCCCCTTCATCGACCGCGCGACGATGCATGCCCAAGCGGCCGAAACCCTCTCCGAATTGCACGTCCGGGTGAAATCCACCTACCAGGAGATCGGCGAGCTGTCCGGAGGGCAGCGGCAGGCCGTGGCGATCGCCCGTGCGGTGTCGTTCCGCCCGCGCGTACTGATCCTGGACGAACCCACCGCCGCGCTCGCCGTCGCCGAGGTCCGGCAGGTGCTGAAGATGATCCGCGACGTCGCCGCCCAGGGCGTCGGCGTCATCCTGATCACCCACCGGCTGCAGGACCTGTTCGAGGTCTGCGACCGGATCACCGTGATGTACGAGGGACGCAGCGTCGAGGACGCCCCGATCTCCGATCTCGACATTGAACGGCTCGTCGCCATGATCACCCGATCCGGCGCCACGAACGGCGGGCCCGGCACCCAGGAGGTGGCCTGAGATGAGCGCCGACACCGCGATGCGCACCACCGCCGTACCGGGCCGGCCCCCGGGCCGCTGGCAGCGCGCCAACAAGGCCACCCTGGCCATGCTCGGCGTGGGGGTCGCGCTCTTCCTCGGCTTCGGTATCGCCGCCCCCAACTTCCTGACCTTCACCAATCTGGCCAACCTGGCCACCCAGGTGGCGATCACCCTGATCGTGGCGGTCGCCATGACCTTCGTGATCACTACCGGGCAGATCGATCTGTCCGTGGGCTCGATCCTCGCGTTCACCGCCACCTGCACCGCCGAGATGCTGCAGGCCGGCTGGGACTCCTCCCTGGTGATCGTCGTGGCGCTGCTCGCCGGGCTCTTCTGGGGCGCCGTCAACGGATGGCTGTCGGCGTACCAGAAGATCCCCCCGTTCATCGTCACCCTCGCCACCATGTCGGTCGTCCGCGGTCTGGCACAGCTGTGGACCAAGGGGTTCTCCGTCCCCATCGACGCCCGGCTCTTCGTCGCCAAGATCGGCGACGCCTCCTTCCTCGGGCTGTCCGCACTGGCCTGGATCGCCCTGGCCACGGTCGCCGTCGGAGCGGTCCTGCTGTCGAAGCTGCCGTTCGGCTCCTACGTCAACGGCATCGGCTCCCAGGAGGAGTCGGTACGACGGGCGGGGGTGAACACCGCCCGGATCAAGATGATCACCCTGATGCTGACCGGTGTGGCCGCCGGTATCGCCGGGCTGCTCACCGCGGCCAGGCTCGGCTCCGGCTCCGCCAACTCCGGACAGGGCTTCGAACTCACCGTGATCGCCGCAGTCGTGCTCGGTGGCACCAATCTGTTCGGCGGCCGGGGCACCGTGCTCGGCACCGTCATCGGCGCCCTCATCACCGGAGTCATCGCCAACGGCCTCAACCTGCTGGGCGTGAGCCCGTTCCTCACCCCCATCGTCACCGGACTGGTGCTGCTCGCCGCGATCTGGCTCAACCTGCGCGGCCGGGCGATGGCCGACCTGTTCGCCCATCTGACGGGCCGCTCATGAGCGGCCCCTCCCCCACCACCGTGACCACGGTGACCGGGCCCGTGCCCAGCACCGGGCTCGGCCTCACCCTCGCCCATGAGCATCTGCGCAACGACGTCCGCAAGGCCGTCACCGGCCCGGCCGACCCGCGGCTCGGTGATCTGCGCGACGCCCGCACCACGCCCGAACTGGCCTGGCTGCTGCGCGAGCGGCCCTACGCCTGCCTCGACCACTGTGTGCTCGACGACACCGAAGGGATGCTGGCCGACCTGCGCGCGTTCGCCGCCGCCGGGGGCGGCACGATCGTCGACGTCACCCCGGCCGGACTGGGCCGCGACCCGGCGGCGCTGCGCGCGCTCTCCGAGGACAGCGGCGTACGTGTGGTCATGGGCAGCGGCTGGTACCTGGAGCCCTACCATCCCCGGCCACTGTCACCGGCGGACGAGCGCCCGCTTGCCGTCGCACTGCTGGCGGAGTTCACCGAGGGAGCCGACTCCACCGGGATCCGGCCGGGCGTCATCGGCGAGATCGGGGTCTCCCCGCGGTTCACCGAGGGCGAGCACACCGCGCTGCGCGCCGCCGCGCGCACCCAGCGCGAGACCGGTGTCCCGCTCTACGTCCATCTGCCCGGCTGGCAGCGCCGCGCCCATGAGGTCCTCGACCTGGTACTGGGCGAGTACGGGGTGGCGCCGGCCGCCGTGGTGCTGTGCCATATGGACCCCTCGCACGCCGACCCGGACTATCAGCGGTCGGTGGCCGACCGCGGCGTCTGGCTCGAATTCGACATGATCGGCATGCCGTTCCACTACCCCGGCGAGGGGCAGTCCCCGGCACCCCACGAAACCGCGCGCGCGATCGCCGGGCTCATCGCCCACGGACACGGCGAGCGGCTGCTGCTCAGCCACGACGTGTTCCTCAAGAGCATGCTCACCGCCTACGGCGGCAACGGCTTCCGCTACGTACCCGAGCTGTTCCTCCCCCGCCTCGTCGAGCACCGCGTGCCCCGGCAGGCCACCGCGGGCCTGCTGCACACCAACCCGGCCCGGCTGTTCGAGCACGCCGCCGCGTCCTGACCACGCCCCACCGTTTCCATCACTTCCCGTTACGAACCCGTCGCAAAGGAGCACCCTGTGAGCCGCGTCCTGATAGCCGGTGAGAGCTGGATCTCCCAGTCCACACACATCAAGGGGGTCGACTCGTTCACCACCAGTGCCTATGTGACCGGAGTCGAGCCGTTGCGCCGGGCGCTGGAGGGCCGCGGGCACGAGGTCACGCACCTGCCCGCGCATCTGGTACCCGCGCAGTTCCCGGGCGATGCCGAGGCGCTCGCCCGCTACGACGTCGTCATCCTCTCCGACATCGGGGCGAACTCCCTCCAGCTCTCCCCCGAGGTGTTCGAGCGGGGTACGCCGGGGGCCGACCGGATCGACGCACTGCGCGGATGGGTCGGCGACGGCGGCGGGCTGCTGATGGTCGGCGGCTATCTCTCCTTCACCGGTTTCGAGGGCAAGGCCGCCTATCGCAACACCGCGCTGCACGAGGTGCTGCCGGTCGAGCTGCTGCCCGAGGACGACCGCGTCGAACTCCCCGCGGGTGGCCGCCCGTCGGCCGTCGGCACCGGCCATCCCGCCCTCGGCGGGGTGACCGGCGAATGGCCGCCGCTGCTCGGCTACAACCGCGTCCGGCCACGTCCGGGCGCCGATGTCCTGGCCACCCTGGGCGGCGACCCCCTGGTGGCGGTGGCCGAGTACGGCGCGGGACGGTCGGCGGTGTTCACCTCCGACTGCTCCCCGCACTGGGCGCCCGCGGCGTTCTGCGAGCAGTGGGACGGCTACGCCCGGGTCTTCGGCGGCCTCGTCGAATGGCTCTCCCGGTGAGCCGGTCCGAGCGGCTCCTGAAGGCCACCGCCCCGGTCATGGAACAGGCACTGCGCATGCGCTTCGTCGCCGAGGTCACGGCCGGCACGATCAGCGACGCCGACTACGCCGACTACCTGGAGATCGAGGCCGCGTTCGTGGAGACGGCCACCCGGCTGCACGGACTGGCCGTGTGGGGCGCCCCGGACCGGACGGCGCTGGAGCGCAACGCCCGCGCGGTCCACTCGCTGACCACCACCCAGGCGGACTACTTCCGCGAAGCCCGCGCCGCCTGGCCCGTCCCCGCCCGGCCGGGCGCCGCCCGGCGGGCCGAGGTGCTGTCGCGGTACGCACTCGACGCGGCGCGGGAAGGCGGCTACCCGGCGGTGATGACCATGCTGTTCGCCGCGGAGAGCCTCTACCTCACCTGGTGCGCCCGGGCACACGAACGCGGCGCCGTCCCCGACGGCGCGATGAGCGCCTGGGTGGCGCTCCACGCCGATCAGGCGTTCCGGGACGGGGTACGGGCGCTCGCGGCGGAGGTCGACGCCCTGCCGGACGACATCCCCCAGGAGCGGCTGACCCGCTGGTTCGCCGGCATGCTGGAGGCGGAAATCGCCTTCCACGACGCGGTGTTCGGATGACCGGACCTCGGCGGGGGCCGATCCCCCGGGTGGCCAGCGCGACCAGGCCCGCGCCCGGCACCAGTCCGCCGCCCGGCGATGGAGCCAGCGCCTGGCCGGTGACACCGTCGACAAGGTCCTCGCGGCGTCCGGCGCCGGTGCGCAGGCCATCAGCCACGCCCGCGGCCGCGTCGCCGGCCTGGCCGCCGCCGAGTACCCGGCCCGCTTCGACGCGTACGTACTCGACGCGCCGCGCGGCATCGACCTCGACACCTCTGTCCCGGCTGCGGCCTGACGGACGCTCCGGGCCACGTCGACCCCCGTTCGGCGGAGGCCCGGGGCGGTACTCGGTGGTCCCTCACCGCCGAGTACCGAGGAGAAGGTACCAACGCCACCGAGACCGCCCCGACAAGGCGCTGATCGCCGCCACTGGATCCAGCAACCGCGAGGTCGTGCTGCCCAAGGAGCCCTCGGCGCGCCTTGCGCCGTACGCGGACCGGGGTCAGCCAGCCGTCTTCACCTTGGTCGCCTTGGCAACCTGGCAGGTCTTCGGCATGGCGGCGGAGTCGCCCTTCCACGCGGCTGACGCGAGTGCGCTCTTCATGGCTCCGGCTTGGACGGGCTGGTTGGTGAGGGTGGTGTAGACCGCCTGGTCGGGATGTGCGGAGTTCAGGAAACGGACCTTGACGGTGTAGGCGTAGTCCGCCGCGCCGTTCGCGTTGTCGAGCTGGACTACCGCGAACAGCTTGGACGCGTCGCGCAGCTGGCACGACTTGATGCTGACCTCGACTTTGGACGTCACCGCCTGAGCGGTGCCGGATCCGCCGGTCGCCCCACTCGCCGAGGCGGACGGCGACGATGCGGTCTTCGAACTCGGCGAGTTGTCGCTCGTGCTCTTCTTCCCGTCCTTCCCGGCGTCGGACGACGCATCGCCCGATCCGCTGCTGGAGCAGGCCGAGAGAGCGAGAAGGGCGGCGGCGAGCGCGCCGAAAGCGGCGACGCGAGGAAGATGCATGGCGAAAGGCCCCCCGTTAGGACACACGTACGCCGGACGGACCGGCCGAATCCGCTTCACGCTACACCTGCCGCGACAGCCACGTACCAGGCAGCTGAGCGATCACTGAGTGATCCCGGAAGACGGTCCGCGCCTCCAACGGGTAGCAAGCGCCGTACACCGCGGGTGGCCGTGGCGCCCGTGGCGCGGGCGCCACGAGCTGACACGGTCTCGGCGGCTGCCGGACGAGCGAGAGAAGGAGCTGTTCGCGGCCTTGCGCTCGACCGGGGTGCTTCTGGCCGAGGAGCGGCGCCTGTCGACAGGGTCCTGTCTACGAGGGCAGGCGGTCCTGGCGAATCCGGTATGCCGGACTCAGTCGCTGGTGCCCCTGGCGTCGAGGATGTCGGTCTTGGCCGGAGGTCGCACATGGTGCGGCGATCCACGCAGCAGCAGCGGCCAAGCCTTGGTTGGCAAAGGGCTCTTCGTCAAAGTATTCGCAGCTGACGCCCAGCCTGATTCCGCGTGCGATAGCCACCCCGGGCCACACCCCGCACCACACCTCATATGCCCTGGAGGAGGACGGACGCGCGGTGGCGGTCTTCACCGGCGGCTCAGCACCAGGTGCCCGTCCACCTCGCACGTGTCGCCGTCCGTGACGGGAGTACGGCCGAAGGAGACGCTGGCGTCCGCCGGGACCAGGACCGTCCAGATCGCCTCGTAGTTAGAGGCGTGGGCGACGGCTATCTGTTGTCCCATCACCGGGCAGACGTTCATCGCCTCTTCCCAGTGAGCTGTGGACTCCCATTCCGCCACGTTGACGAGAGAGAATTTGCTCCCCGGAACGATCGTGCGGAACATGTAGGTTCGAATGAAACCGGGTTGAGCCGCCATCACGTCTGCGGCGTCCCGCCAGGCGTGGAGATACACGCTTTCCTTCTCCTCGTCGATCTCGATCGGAATGATCACGACATGGCGATTTTCCATCCGCCGCCCCCTTTGCCCTGTAAGCCAATTAGTGCCGCCCGCGCCGGAGAGGTTCCCGGAACATGAGGGAACACGGCCGAGTCCGTGCCGCCTAAAGACCTGTGCGGGCAGGCTGCATCCAGAAAGTGCGGCCCACCAGCCCAAGCCGGTGCCTCTAGTCGGCGGATCGGGTGGCCACTACTGGCGCAGCCGGGGCGCTGCGTCTGACGCAAACGCAGGACGTGTCTGTGATCAACACTGGCGGACGTGGAGCTGTTCGCCGCTGGTGGAGAACAGGGCCAGGACTTCGGCTGCCGCGTCGTGGGCGGCGCTGCTCAGGACGTGGGGGATGCGGGTGTCGAATTCGGCGGCTTCGCCGGCGCTCACGCGGGTGGTCGCGGTGCCGAGGGTGAGGTCGATGGCACCGGTCAGGACGTACAGCCATTCATAACCGCCATGCCTGCGCAGTGAGGGCTTCGGGGCGATCCGCAGGGGCGGGAGAACCATCTTGAACGCCTCCACGGGCGCTCCACCGCGCGTGAGAGGGACGAACGTGGTGCCATTGTTGCGGATCGGCTTGACGTGAACACGAGGGTCACCGGTGGGCGGGGCTCCGACCAGGTCGTCCAGGGCGACCCGGTAGACGTGGGCCAGCGGCAGCAGCAGATCCAGGTTGGGGCGGCGCTGGCCGCCCTCCAGGCGGGAGAGGGTGCTGATGGAGATGCCGCTGCGTTCGGCGACGTCCGCGAGCGTCATGCGGCGGGCTCGGCGGGCGTCGCGCAGACGGGGCCCGACCGAGCCGAGCACGGCCTCTGTGTCGTGAACGAGCTGGTCCTCGGTCGGCGTGATGGGCATGGCTCTCTTCTTCATCGGGTGGGGAGGTAGGGGGCTCCGCCCGCTGCGGGTGTACGGAGGCGGGGCGGTTCAGGTGGTGCGGGTCAGGCGCCACACATGGTCGGTGCGGGTGCCGGGGCGCCCCTCGGATGAGGGGGCGGGCCGCTGGACGCCGGCAAGGGTGTCCACCTTCCAGGTAGGAGGCAGGGCAAGGGTGGTCAGCAGGCCCTCCAGGGTGGGGAAGACGACATCGGCGGGCTGCTGCGCGGCGGTGCTCCAGGTCGGCCATCCGGCGTGCATGACGATGATCAATGTGCCGCCCGGTGCGACGGCCTGGGCCGCCAGCCGCAGGATGGCCGTCTGGTCCAAAGCGACCGGTGACTGCAGGTACTGCGCGGCGACGAGGTCGAAACTGCCGCTGGGAAACGTCTGCCCGAGGTCGAAATGCTGAAAGGTGACCTGTGCGGACAGGCCCAGCTCGATCGCGCGGACGGCGGCCCGCCGCAAGGCTGTGGTGGAGATGTCGACAGCGGTCACCTGCCAGCCCCAGGACGCCAGCCACAAGGCGTCCGCGCCCTCGCCGCAGCCCAGCTCCAGTGCACTTCCCGGTGTCAGATTGCCCGCTTCGCGGACCAGCAGCTCGTTCGGCCGGCCGCTCCAGACGCGCCCGCACTTGCGATAGCGGTCCTCCCAGAACCGGGCCGGCTCGATGCTGTCAGGTGTGGTCATCAAGATCTCCTTACAGGCGCGGAAGGCGGGCCCCTCGTGACCAAAGTCCCCACCCGCTTCTCAGTAGGCAAGCCGCGTTGCTGATCCAGCAAACGACGGAAGCGGGTGCGGGCGTCGTCAGGTGCGTGCCTGATCGAGCTGTCCGAAGAAGCTGCGCAGGTCCGCGACGGGGAAGCGGGTTTGCCGACGGGTGCGAAGCGGCTGCCGAGCACGAGCAGGCAGCCTCCTACGCGACACCGCCTGAAAGCGTCAAACGAACATGCTGAATACGTAAAGCTCGAACCGATGACCCAATTCATTGCAGGAACAGCAAAGCTGTTTGCTATGGACGGTGGTGTGGGGTGACGGTGCCGATATGGACACCAATGAGCTGAAGAGCACCGAAGGCCGTACCTGGGACGTCGTCGTGGTCGGCGGGGGCGCCGCCGGCCTGTCCGCCGCGCTGCTGCTGACTCGCGTACGGCGCTCCGTCCTCGTCATCGACGCAGGTGAACCCCGCAACGCCCCCGCCGCGCGAGTCGGCGCCCACAACGTCCTGGGCCGCGAAGGCATCTCCCCCCTGGAGCTCCTTCGCATAGGCCGGGAGGAAGTCGCCTCCTACGGCGGAGAAGTCGTCAACGGCCGGGGCGAGCGCGTCGAGCGTGGCGGCAGCACCTTCACCATCACCACCCAGGACGGACAGCGCGCCCGTGCCCGGCGCGTCCTGGTGACCACCGGCCTGATCGACGTACTGCCCGACATCCCCGGCCTGGCGGAGCGGTGGGGGCACGATGTGATCCACTGCGTGTACTGCCACGGCTGGGAAGCCCGCGACACCAAGGTCGGTGTCCTGGGCAACTTCCACCAGGCCCTGCTGTTCCGTCAGATGACCGACCAGGTCACCCTCTTCGCTCACCACGCACCGGCGGAGCTCACCGACGAGCAGTGGGAACAGCTCGCCGCCCTCGGCATCGAAGTGATCCACGGCACCGTCACCGCCCTGGAGACCGACACCGAACAGGACAAGCTGACCGGCGCCCGCCTGGCCTCCGGCACCGTCATCCCCCTCGACACCCTCGTCGTCGCCCCCACCTTCACCGCCCGCGGCGGCTTCCTCGAAGACCTCGGCCTCACGCTCACCCCCCACCCCGCCGTCCCCGGCGTCCAGGTCGCCGTCGACCCCTCCGGATTCACCGGCGTCCAGGGCGTGTGGGCCGCCGGGAACGTCAGCGACGTCCTCGCTGCCGTGCCCCAGTCCGCCGGCGCCGGAAACACCGCAGGTGGCGCCATCAACATGGACCTCATCCTCGAAGACGCCCGGCGTGCCACCGAGGCCCGCGAAGCAGCATCGGCAACGCCATTCGACAGCACGATGGAAGCAGAAGTGTCACGACGCGTTCTGGGCACCCGCGCCCACGGTCTGGAAGGCCCCGCCTAGCAAGCGGCGAGGCGCTTCCGCAGCACCTCGTCATCGCCAACGCCAGGCCCTGCCCGTGAGCACCACCATGCGGCAGGGCCTGCGCATGACCCGACGGCACGAATCCGATTCAGCGGTGAAGGCGCACCCGATGCGTCTCCACCGTCTGGCTCAACGTACGACTGTCCATGCTCACGAGGACGTGCTCGCGAGTCCACGGAGCCCACCCAGCCTGTAACAGGTTCAGCGTCACGATCTGTCGAGCTGCCGGGTGCCCGCTACCGCGTTGGTGGACGTCAAGGATCCGCCGTTCCCGAGCGCGCCCGGATTCCGGGCACCCCGTGGATACGGTGACGGATCGCCATGCCGACGCCCGGCTCGGCGGCGATCCGGCGTACCGGCGCGTCCACTCCGTACACCCCCGGGCCGCCGCGCAGGTGCTCCTGTGCGGCGCGTGTGCCGGCCTCCGTCGATCCAGGCGAACTTCCCCGCCTTCGCCGCCACCAGGTCCTCGGTGAGGGCGCTGCCAGGGCCCCGGACGAATTACGGACCAGGCATGAAGGAGATCGCGTAGCCCGGGCCCGGCCGTGCTGGACGACCAGGCCCGGGGCGGCTGCTGAGGGCCGGGCGGGTCCGTCAGGCGGAGGCGGGACGCAGCCGGTAGGCGTAGCTGTAGGTGCGCCCGGAGTGCAACAGGTACTTCTCCAGCGGGGCCGCGCCCCAGGAGTCGATGCCGCCGACACCCATCTGGCGGTGGTTGACGAGCAGGACCGTCTCGTCGCGACGCTTCAGCTGATACGGGTGCCTGGGGCCGTCGAGGTCCGACGGCGTGAAGTGCAGGGCGCTGGTCTCCAGCAGCGGCTCGCCCTCGGCGGGGTCGGCGACGACGGTCAGACCCTGGCCGGAGCGGTCGGTCAGCGACAGCCGGCGGACGTCCGTCTGATTCCCCGTCTGCTGGGGCCGTACGTACGGGGCAACCTGCTGATCGACCGTGGAGCGCCACCGACCCACGAACGCGGACGTCTTGCGGTCCTGGTAGTTCTCGTGGGGGCCGCGCCCGAACCACTCGAGCCGTTCGTGGCCGTCCGGCACGGTGAGCAGGGCGCCGACCACGGGCAGGTCCGGCAGCCCGGCCGGGGCGTCGAGGGTGTGGCGCACCCGCACCTCACCGTCGGCCCGCACCCGGAACGCCGTCTTCCAGGTGGCGGTCCTGGGTGAGGTGGGCAGCGTGCAGGTGACCTCGACGACGACCTCGCCGGGCGCGGGCTGCGAGGCCGTCACGGAGGTCACCGTCCGCTTGGTTCCCGCGTCCCGCCAGGTCGCGGCCGTCTTCTGGAAGCCGCGGCCGATGTCGTTGTCCGTGGGGCCGCGCCAGAAGTTGGGCACGGGGCCCCCGGTGAGCAGGGCCCGTCCCTTCCAGGTGTACGAGGCCAGGGTTCCGGAGGACTTGGACACCGCCACCTCCACCTCCGGGCCACTCACCGTGATCTCGGTCGCGGTCTCGGTGACCGCCAGGGTGCCGGTCGCCGGGGTGTCGCCGGGGGGCGGGGCGTGCCGGTCCAGCGCCAGTTGCTCGGCGGCGACCTCGTGCCCGGCGGGGGCCCAGCGGGTCCGCTCGCGCAGCACGAAGGAGAGGTTCAGAAAGTGCTCGCCCCCGGACTCGGCGGACGAGGGTGTGCGGTACGGGATGTGCGCGACGCCCTCCTCGCCGGGGGCCACGGCCGGGGCCGCAAGCGTGCCGTGCTGCACGGTCTCACCGTCCCGGGTCACGGACCAGCGCAGCGTGTAGGCGTCCAGGCCGCTGAAGAGATGCTTGTTGCGGACCTTCACGGTGCCCCCGGACCCGCCGGAGAGGTCGTCGGCCGCGATGCCCACCGGCTGGTAGCACTTCTTCAGCTCGATCAGCCCGGGGTGGACCGACCGGTCCGCGGCCACCAGTCCGTTGCAGCAGAAATTGCTGTCCGTGGGATAGCCGGCGTGCCAGTCGCCGCCGTAGGACAGGTACGTGTGCCGGGAGTCGCCCGGCACCGGCAGTCTGATGGCCTGGTCGACCCAGTCCCAGACGAAGGCGCCGTGCAGGTTGGGATAGCGCTCGAAAACGTCCCAGTACTCCTTAAGGTTTCCGCCGCTGTTGCCCATCGAGTGGTTGTACTCGCACAGCATGAAGGGGGTCTGGTTACCGGACCTGCCGTATGCCTCCACGCCGTCCGGGCTGGTGTACATCTCACTGTGCAGGTCGGCGACGGAGTTCATGCCCTCGTAGTGCACCGGACGCGAGGCGTCGCGGGCGTGCGCCCAGTCGGCCATGACCTTGAAGTTCGTTCCCTGCCCCGCCTCGTTGCCGAGCGACCAGACGACCACGCACGGATGGTTCTTGTCCCGTTCGACCATGGACCGCAGCCGATCCACACAGGCGTCGGTCCACTCCGGCAGGGAACCGGGCACCGTGTCCCGGACGCCGTGCGTCTCCAGGTTCGCCTCGTCGATGACGTACAGTCCGTACTCGTCGCAGAGTTCCAGCCAGCGCGGGTGGTTGGGGTAGTGCGAGGTGCGGACGGCGTTGATGTTGTGCTGCTTCATCAGGCGGATGTCCTCGATCATCCGCGCCTCGTCGAGGGCCTGGCCCCGTTCGGGGTCGGACTCGTGGCGGTTGGTGCCGCGGAACATCACCGGCTCGCCGTTGACCGTGAACCGCCCTGACCCGCATTCCACCTGCCGGAATCCGATCCGCGTGCTGTGGACGTCGGTCGTCCGGCCGCGTGCGTCGGTGAGTGTCACGACGAGCGTGTACAGGTTGGGGTCCTCGGCGGACCACAGCGCGGGAGCCCGCACATCACCCTTCAGGGACGCCGAGCCGTCGCCCGCGTCACCCGAGAGGCGGACCACCCGGCGGCCCCGGGCATCGAAGAGTTCCGCCGCGACGCGGTGTCCCGCGGTGCCGTCCTCGCCACGGTCCCGCACGGTGACATCGACGGTCAGCACGGCGTCGTGGTAGGCGGCGTCCAGCCCGGTGTGCACGAACAGGTCCTGCACGTGGACCGGGGGGATCGAGTACAGGTAGACGTCCCGGAAGATCCCGGACAGGTCGATCATGTCCTGGTCCTCCAGCCAACTGCCGTCGGACCAGCGGTGGACTTCCACCGCGAGGACGTTGTCGCCCTTCCGCACATGCGGTGTGATGTCGAACTCGGCGGGCGTGTAGCTGTCCTCGCTGTAGCCCACCCGCTCACCGTTCACCCACACGAAGAAGGCCGACTTCACCCCCTGGAACGACAGCAGGGTGCGCCGCCCCGACCAGTCGGCGGGCACGGTGAAGGTGCGGCGATAGGAGCCGACCGGGTTGAAGTCCTTGGGCACCTGCGGGGGGTTCGGCGTCTCATAGCCGATCCACGGGTACTTGATGTTGAGGTAGATCGGCTCCGGGTAGCCCTCGATCTCCCAGTTGGAGGGCACCGGTATGTGGTTCCATCCACTGTCGTCGAAGCCCGGGGCCTGAAACCCGGTGGGCCGCTGGTCCGCGTTCCGCGACCATCGAAAGCGCCAGCTTCCGTTGAGCGAACGGTAGTACGGGGAATCCTGGAACCGTCCCCGCAGTGCGTCGGCCGGGCCCGCGTACGGCACGAGACGGGCTCGCGCCGTTTCACGGTTCACCTGGAAGATCCGCGGGGCGGCGTCCCACGGATCGCCCTCGGCGGCGAACGCCAACTTCTGGGCGTTGAAGGCGGCCCAACCCGCCAGGGCGCCCGCGGCGAGCACCGTACGACGGCGCGGATGGTTCGAACTGGTTCTCTCTGCACTCATTCGCGACTCCGGACTGAAGGCATCAAGAATCGTCAGCATCGAACAGAAGGCCCCACGGCACAAGACTGTCGACGGTCTCCTGTCAGCCGATGCGCGCCGGTGTGCGCAGCAAAACAGCCGTGGCCGACGCAGCGGACCGGGCCGGTGAGGTGGAGGGTGCCGGTGAGGCGGATTTCGGTGACGTAGGCCGCGGCGTCCGAGCAGAGCCAGTCCGCGGCCGCCGCGGCCTCCTCCGGTGTGGCCATCCGGCCGAGCGGGGTGATCGCCTCTTGTATCGCGATCATGCCGGTGCCGGCCACCACTCGCTCGAACCCGGGTGTGCGGGCCGGCCGGGGCAGACGGCGTTGACGCGGATACCGCGCGGCGCGTAGTCCACAGCGGCGACCTTGGTCAGACCGACGAGACCGTGCTTGGCGGCGACGTAGGCGGGGGCGGTCGGGAACGCGTGCAGGCCGGCGTTGTTCACGGCGAAGTCGAGGCCGTCGTACGCCTCGACCGTGCGCTGGACGGCCGTCCGGACCGCGTCCTCGTCGGCGATCTCGACGCGGACCGCCGGCGCCTCCCGCCGTCCTTCCTGATTTTGGTTCCGGCCGCGGCCGGTCGCGCGACCGCGGTCACGGTCGCCGGCGGGAAACCCGCTCGCCCCGTGGATCCCAGGGCTGTCACGTCGGCCGACGGTCAGCTGAGGGGCACGAGGATGCCGTTGCCGTGCTTGCCCGCCTCCGCCTCGTCCAGCAGCAGCGCGGCCAGCGTGGTGCGGGAGATCCTGGGCGGCAGCAGCGGGCGCCGCAGCTCCGCCAGCGGCACGACGCGGCGGGTGGGACTGAGGGGGCCGTCCGTGACGTCCGGAGCGTGGAACACCGTGGCGCCGGCCTTGAGGGCGATCTCGTCGGCCTTGGCCTTCTCGGCCAGTTCCGATCCGACGAACATCCGCATCACCCCCGCGTAGATCAGGCCGCCGGACCGGCTCGACACGCCCGAGCCCAGGGCTCCGAGCCATACCGTGCGGACGTTCGCCGCGGCGAGCCTCCTGGCCGCGGCGACCAGCGCGCCTGGGCCGTCGCCCTTGCCGATGCCGATGGCCGAGACGACCACGTCGACGTCGGTCAGGCCGGGGAAGCTCTGCGGGGCGGTGACATCAGCCTGCCTGATCTCGACCTGCCGTGGCGCGGGCACGGTGACCTTGGACGGCGTGCGGACCAGGGCCACGACCTCGTGTCCGCGCTCCAGCGCCTGGTCGACGAGCGTGCCGCCGGTCCGGCCCGAGGCTCCGAGTACTGCGATGCGCATGATCATCCACTTCCTTACTGAACAACTGTTGGCGACTTAAGTAAACAACCGTTGGTTACCGGTGTCAAAGTGAGGCCACCTGTAAGGTGAACACCTGTTGTTGGACCATTCACCCTGACCCGAAGGGAGCGAAGGTGTCGTCTCAGGAGTGGTCCGCTCCCCGTCGCCGCAATCCACGCGGGCAGGGACAGGTGCTCAAGGCCCAGCTTGTGGACGCCGCGGCCAAGCTGCTGGCCACCCTCGATCAACCGGAGACGCTGACGCTCCGGCAGGTCGCGCGTGAGGTCGGGGTCGCACCGGCCAGCATCTACAGCCACTTCCCCGACCTGGGCGCACTGATCGAACACGTGCTGCGGCTGCGCTATGAGGAGCTGGCCCGGCTGATGGACGAGGCTGCGCGGCCCGCCGCGAGCCCGCTGGCCGACCTCGTCGCCCGGTGCGCGGCCTATGTGCACTGGGGAGTCGACCAGCGCGGCCACTACCGCACCCTGTTCGGCGGCCGGATGCCCGCCGACCTCGTCCCCGGTACGGCCCACGGCGCCGGGGCCGAGCTGCTCGGCGCCGTCGTCGCCTCCCTGGCGGCTGCGACCACCGGGGAGCGGAAGCGGTGCGCGGCGGATCAGCAGTGGCAGGCCGGACTCATGCTCTGGACCGCCCTGCACGGTTTGGTCAGCCTCCACAACGACCACGGCGCCATCCCCTGGCCGCCCTTGGACGGTCTGATCACCGACCTGATCAGCTTGCACACCGGCCGGCCGGCGGCCGAGATCGAGGTCCTCCTGCCCCAGGGCGAGGGGGCGTCCGGACCTGCCGGACTCCGAGGCGCGTAGGGGCCGTGGCATCGGCATGGGCGGCCTGCTTCCGCCTCCTGTGAGCGGACCCGGCGCCGCGCCGGTGACCGGTGGGGCGACCATGTCTCTCCCCGCGTCCTGGCGCGGCCGTCCGTCCCTCGCCGGATGAGGCGGCGCCGGACGTCACGCCGGCGGACCGCGGTCGACAGCCGACGTCGGCGACCCGGTGCCTGCGCTGGTTGCCGCGAGCACCAGGCTTCATGCCGGTCAGATGCCCAGCACGCGCCGGGCGTTCAGATGGGCGATCTTCTCCTTCACCTCGGGTGAAAGGTCGCACTTCTCGATCGAGTCCACCGCTTCGGCGGTGGACTCGTACGGGTAGTCGATCGCGAACATGACCGCTTCGGCCCCGATGCTCAGCACGGCGGCCTGCACGGCCTCCGGGGCCAGTACCCCGCTCGTGGTGATCAGGATGTTGCTCCCGAAGTACTGCGACGGCATCCGCTCAAGCGGCGCGGTGACCTGGAGCGAGCGGTAGCGCGAGTCGAAGCGGGAGCGCTGGAACGGCAGGAACTCACCGAGGTGCCCAAGGATCAGGGTCGCACCGGGGTGCCGGTCGAACACTCCGGCATAGATCAGCCGCATGGCGTGGCCGCCGGTCTCGGCCTGCCAACTCCAGCTGGCCCCGTACATCTCCGGCCGTCCGCGCATCACGTGCCAGTCATCGCGGGGCAGTGAGCCGGGGTGGAGGTACAACGGCACACGGAGTTCCTCCAGTGCGCTCCACAGTTCCCCGTACGCGGGATGGTCCAGGTACCGGCCCTGCGTGTGGTCGTTGACCAGCGCTCCCCTGAAGCCGAGCTGTTCGACGCAGCGTTCGAGTTCGATCACGGCGGCGGCGGGGTCCTGCAGAGGCAGGGCGGCGAACCCCTTGAAGCGGGTCGGGTGGCGGGCGATGGTCCGGGCCAGGTGATCGTTGGCGAACCGGGCGTTGTCGACGGCGGCGCCGGCATCGGTGTCGGCCTGGATGCCGGGGACACTCAGCGACAGGACCTGGATGTCGATGCCGTGCGCGTCCATCTCGGGAAGACGGTGCTCCTCGAAGTCGGCCAGGCGGCGTCGGCAGTCCTTGGCGTACTCGTCGTTGACCTGGATCTTCTGGGGCGTCGAGGGCTGGCGCGCGAACAGCTCCGGGATGATGAAGGCTTCTTCCAGGGCGATGTAGGTCATGGCAGGACTCCTTCGTCGCATGTCCTTGTGGTGGTGTGCCGGTGGCCGGCGACGGGATGAGCCCGAAGACCGGCTGCCTGCCGGGCGGGGCGAGACGTGTCCGCCCCGCCCGGCGGATTCCGGACGGCCCGGCCGCTGCCGAGGGGCGATGCCGCCGGTCGCGCCGCCGCACGGCCGGGGCGGCGGTCGACGCCGCGCGGTCAGCCGTTCGGTGACCGGGACGCGGCGGGACCGGCAGCGGTGCCGTCGCGCCTACGGTGGGCGGCGCCGATGTGGGCGTACCAGTCGATGAGTTCGGGTCTGTCGACGCTGCCGGGGTCGACCACGGAGCGCCGGGCCTCTCCGCGCAGCAGACGTTTCACGGGGACTTCGAGTTTCTTGCCGGTGCGGGTGTGCGGTATGCCGGGGGCTTGGATGATCTCGTCGGGGACGTGGCGGGGGGAGGCGCCGTGGCGTATGGCGTCGCGGATCTTCTCGCTCAGCACGTCATCGACGTCGATGCCCTCGGTGGTGGTGACGAACAGCGGCATCCAGTAGCCGCCGCCGTCCTGCTCGACCCCGACGACGAGGGCTTCCGCGATCTCCTCGAGCTGCTCCACCGGACCGTAGATGTCGCTGCTTCCCATGCGTATGCCGTGGCGGTTCAGCGTCGCGTCGGACCGGCCGTGCAGGATCACCGAGCCGTGGTCGGTGATGGTGATCCAGTCGCCGTGCCGCCATATCCCCGGGTAGACGTCGAAGTAGGCGCCGCGGTAGCGCGAGCCGTCCGGATCGTCCCAGAAGTACAGCGGCATCGACGGCATCGGCCGGAGCACCACCAGCTCCCCCACCTCGCCCCGCACCGGCCTGCCGTCCGGGCCGAAGGCTTCCACGGCCACGCCCAGGCAAGGGGCGGACAGCTCACCGGCCCAGACCGGCGTGGTGGGTGCGGCGCCGAGGAACGCGGTGACCACGTCGGTGCCGCCACTGGTGCACACGACCTGTGTCCGGGACCCGAGTTCGCCGGCGACCCAGTGTTGCAGGTCGGCGGGGAACGCCGAGCCGGTGACCCCCAGGCGCTCGAGAGAGGCCGGATGGGGGTCGGCGAGCCGCACACCGGCCTTGCGGCACGCCGCCAGGTAGCCGGGGCTGGTGCCCAGGACGTTCACCTCCAGGCGGGCCGCGAGCCGCCAGAGCGCATCGGTGCCGGGATAGGCGGGGCTGCCCTCGTAACAGACGGGCGTTGCGCCCAGTAGCAGGCCGGCCACCAGCACGTTCCACATCATCCAGCTCGGTGTGGTGTGCCAGAGCAAACGGTCCCCGGAGCGCAGGCCCAGGTGCAGGCCCAGGTTTTTGAGCTGCTCGAGCACGACCCCGCCGTGCCCGTGCACGATGCCCTTCGGCCGTCCCGTCGTGCCCGAGGAGAACACGACCCACAGCGGGTGGTCGAACGGGACTGGTACGGGGGCCAGTTCGGCGTCGCGCTGGGTGAGCGCGGACCAGGAGAGGGCACCGGGCACCGCCCCTGCCGCGTCCCCCACGGCGATGGTCGCCGTGAGGGTCGGCAGCGCGTCGCGCAGGGCTTGCACATCGGCGCGGCGGTCGATGTGCTTTCCGCCGTGGAGAGAGCCGGTCGCGGCGATCAGCACGGTCGGCCGGAGCTGCGCCAACCGCGCTTCGGCCGCGGCGGCGGTGTAGTCCTGCCCGCACACCGCCCAGGTCGCGCCCAGACCAGCGGTGGCGAGGAAGGCCACGACGGCCTGCACGCCGTTGGGGAGGTACCCCACCACCCGGTCGCCCATGCGCACGCCGAGTTCGGTGAGCGCCTGCGCGAGTGAGGCGACCTGACGGCGCAGTTCGTGCCAGGTGATGGCCACCGGGCCGGTGTCCTCGGTCACCGTGATGACGGCGGTGTCGGTGCCGGTCCGGTCGCGGAAGACTTCGGCCGTGTAGTTCAGCGTGCTGCCGGGAAACCACACGCCTCCCGGAAGCGCCTCGGCCGCCAGCGCGGGCCCCGCCGGGCGCTCGGGCAGACGGAAGTAGTCCCACACCGCCGCCCAGAAGCCGTTCACGTCGTCGACCGACCACGCCCACAGCGCGTGGTAGTCACCAACCAGGTCACGTCCGGCGCGCGGCGAGGCGAACCGCGCGAAGTCGGTGATGCGGGAGTTTTCGACGGCCTGTGGAGTCGGGGTCCAGTCCGGTCGCCTCGTGCTCATCCGGCGTCCCCCTCCTTCGTGGCCTCGAGCAGTGCGACCGTCGTGCGCACCGCTTTCGCGGCCAGGGCCTCCCCCAGAGGGAGGCCCTGGGTGTCGGCGAGGGTGACGAACAGCCGGTTCCCGCCGTCGCCGCAGCACGCGATCGGCAGCAGCGCCCCGGTGTCCACCGAGGTGACCAGCTCGTTCTCCCGGACCAGGGCGACGGCGTGGCCGGTGGTGGTGGCCACCCAGACGCCGTCCTGTGCCGGCCAGATACCGTCCGGCCGGGCGTGGGTGCCGACCAGACGGGCAAGGTCGGCGTAGGTGCGCCGGTCCGTGAGCGCCCCGTCGTCCGCGACGGTGAAGGCGGTCAGCCGTTGCCGGGTGGTCTCCGCGACGAGCAGGGTGCGACCGCCGTCGACGAGGGCCAGACCGTTGGGGAACTCGACGTCTTCGGTGGCCACGCGTACCGACCCGTCCGCCGCGACGCGCACCAACCGGCCGGGCCGTGGCGGCTCACCGGCGTGCGCGGCGAAGCCGACATCGTCCACGTAGAGGTTGCCGTGCGGGTCACCGACCATGTCGCCGAGCGGACCGGTGGCCACCGCGCTCAGGTCCGCGTAGCTGGCGAACCGCTCACCGGTCCACACTCCGATGCGCCGCTCATGCATCATGGCGCCGGCCAGCCGCCCGTCCGGCAGGAACCACAGGCCATTGGGTACCGCGTCCAGCGGGATGCCCCGCCAGGGGCCGTCGTGGTCGGTCCACAGCTTCCCACCCTGTGTGTCGGACAGCCACAGCGCACCGCGCTGCCAGCGGGGGCCCTCCCCCCACCTCATCCCGGCCGCGTACTCCTTCACGCCACCGCCTCCTGTATCGATACCGTCCGCGCCAGGTCGCGGGTGGCCTGCTCCAGTTCCGCCGTGTCGGTGGCCAGCGCGAAGGTGTAGCGGTCCGGACGGATGATCGCCGCGGCCGCCGAGTGGGCGGCCAGCCAGCGGTCGACGGCCGGTCCGGTCTCCGGGACGACCACGGCGTCCAGCCGGCGCCACATCTGCCGCACGTCCGCGGACACGGCGGAGGTCACCCCCGGGTTCCCGACAACGGTGAAGCCGTATCCGCTCGTATCGTCCAGCCTCTCCCCCCTCGGGCCGCGCGGCTGCGGGCTCAGCTGCCCGATGGCGCCGCCGGGCCAGGTGGCCAGGCCCGGTCCCAGCAGCGGCCGGAACCTCTCGACCGTCTGCGTTCCGTTCGGCTCGGGAACCGCGCCCGTACCGAGCGCTTCGATCAGGTTGGACTGCCGGGCGGATTCCTCGATGTAGGGGCGCACATGCGGGGCGCGCTCACTTTCGTAGGTGTCGAGCAGCGCAGAGGGGCTCTCGCCCTTCACGACGGCGGCGAGCTTCCATGCCAGGTTCGCGGCATCGCGCAGCCCGGAGCACATGCCCTGGCCGAGCATGGGCGGCATCTGGTGTGCGGCGTCGCCGGCGAGCAGCAGGCGGTCGGACCGCCAGCCGCGCACGAGCCGGGCGTGCCACTCGTAAGTGTCGGTGCGCATGATCCGGTAGCTGCCCGGTTCCAGCCAGCGGCTCAGCAGGTCGTACACCGACTGCGGTCGTTCGAGTTCTGCGGCGTCGTCCTCGTCGAGCAGCATGAACTCGAAGCGGAGCATCGGCGGGAAGATCGGCAGGTAGGTCACGGGCCGCTTCCCGCGGCACAGGATGAATCCGCTGTCCGCCGGAAGCTGTGCGGGGTGTTCGAAGGGGTGGATGTCGATGATGAGGGAGCGCTGAGTGCCATGGAGGTCCTCGACTGCCACGTTCATCGCCTGCCGGACGAAGGAGTTGGCGCCGTCCGAGCCGACGGCGTAGCCGGCCGTGAGCGTGGTTTCGGCTCCGGTCGACCGGTCGAGCAGCGTCAGCCGCACCGCTGTGTCATCTTGCTCCATCGCGCTGACCGTCCAGCCGAACCGGAGGTCCACGTTCGCGTCGGCCGCGAGCAGCCCCCGCAGCCGCGACTCGAAGTCCGGCTGGTGGAACTGGTAGTCGGTGCGCCAGCCCTGGTCCGACTCCTCCTCGGGCAGCATCTGCTGCAGGAAGGCCCGCCCGTCCTCCCGGTGCAGTGTCCAGGCGGTCTGGCGCAGGAACCGGTGTTCCATGTCCTGCGCGCCCAGGGTCTGCAGTAGGCGCATGATCTCGTCGTCGAGATGGGTGGCGCGCGGATGATGGCAGACGAGCCGGTTGGGGTCGATGGCGGCGACCCGCAGCCCCTTCATCGCCAGCAGCCGTGCGAGGGTCAGCCCCACCGGGCCGCAGCCGACGACGGCGACATCGTAGGTGTCCATGGTGTGCTCTCTCATTGTGGGTGTCCGGCCGTCGGCTCCTTGGCGCGTGGCGAGGGAGCGGGGCGGCCCTGATTCCGCGGTGTTCGTCCGCCGGCAGCCAGGGTGAGGGCCGCGCCGAGGACGGCGGGGACGGCGAAGAGGATGAAGTTCCAACGGGGTTGGAGGCCGGCCGCGAGAATCCAGCCGCCGAGCGTGGGGCCGGCGATGGCACCGATGCGGCCCACCCCGAGCGCGACGCCCACCGCGCTGGCCCTCGCGGTCACCGGGTAGGAGCGCGAGATGTACACGTTGATCAGCCCCTGGACCCCGACCGCGCCGCAGCCGCCGACGATGACGATGGCGTAGAGCGCCGGCAGCGGAAGCCGGGTGCTCATGGTGACGATCGCCACGGCTCCGAGGAGGAAGCAGGCCGTGATCGGCCCCCGTGATCCGGCACGGTCGGCCAGGAGCGACATGGCCAGCCCGCCGACCGTGGCGCCGAGGTTCAGCAGGATGAGGAAGGTCTGTGAGTCCTGCAGCGGATAGTCCGCCGTCTGCATCAGCTGCGGCAACCAGGTGTTCACCCCGAAGATGAGCAGGAACGACAGGGCCGCCATGGCGCAGAACATCGCCGTGGTGCCGAGGTAGGGCGGCTTCAGCACGAGCCACACACCGCGGCGGTCGGGGACCGGGGCCGACGCGCCGACCGCCCGGTGATACTCCGTGGACTCGGGCAGCCAGGCGAAGGCCACGGGCAGCAGAAGCAGACCGGCGATGCCGCCGACCAGGTACTCCAGATGAAAGCTGTGCCCGGTCAGCACGGTGTTGGCGACAAGGGCCGCGAAGGAACCGCCGACGGCGGTCCCGCACTGCACGATCCCTGAGAACAGGTTCTTACGTCCGGCCGGGGCGAGTTCGAAGATCAGTGGGCCCATTGCCGGATAGATCGCGCCGACACCGAGCCCGACGACGAATCGGCCCGCGCCGAACTGCGACGGAACGGGGGCCACGGCGCAGGCGAACATCCCGGCGCTGACGGCCCCGATACTGATCAGCGTCGTTCGGCGCCGGCCGAACCGGTCGGTGAACTGGCCGACCAGCAAGGAGCCGACGAGCATGCCGATGGGGGTGAGGCTGCCGAGCAGGCCGACCAAGGCAACGGAGAGGTGCCAGGGTCGGTAGTCCAGAAGCAGCGGTGTCGTCGCGCCGAAGGCGACAAGGTCGAAACCCTCCAGTGTCATCACTGCCAGGCCCACGGCGAGTGCGGTGCCCGCCGGCGATGAAGGCCCCGGGGACGACCGGCCGCCCCGACGGGCGAACGCTGGTGTGCTCAATCTTCCGACTCCGATCTCGGCGCTCTCACCCGTCGCGACCGCTGACCGCGGCGCTGCGGGAAAGGGCGAAGGTACTTCTGTGCGGCGCCGACAGCGGGTCGGCTCGAGGAGGGGCGGTTCGGGCCTCGTCGGTGTGAAGCGGGCAGGGCGTGGGGCGGGACCGCGTGTCCCGCCGCGCTTCACGGTGCCGGGGACACTCAGCCGTTGGCCGTATGGGCACCGGTCATCAGCGCGGCCAGGTCCTCGGGGGCGAGGAACGACGGCGGAGGCGGAGGTCCCCAGGCATAGAGCGCCTGCATGCCCTCGAAGGAGCGTGGCGTCCACAGTTGGTCGTCGACGATGCAGTCCATGTCGGCGTAGTACTCGCTGAAGTTGCCGGCCGGGTCCTTGAGGTACCAGAAGAAATTCGACCCGATGTGGTGGCGGCCGAGCCCCCACACATGACGTTCCGGGTGCTCGGTGAGCATGCTCGTGGCACCCCGGCCCACCTCGTCGACATCCGTCACCTGCCACGAGGTGTGGTGCAGGAAGTTCAATGGCGCCTGCTGCACCAGGACGTTGTGGTGGTCGGTGGAGCAGCGCATGAACGCGGCCGTGCCGGGGACGACATCGCTGACCTTGAAACCGAGCCCTTCGGTGAAGAACCGCTGGGTCGACTCCTGCTCCACCGAACCGATGACGACGTGGCCGAGGGCCAGGGGCCGGACCGGGTCGGTGCGCGAGAGCACGGGCGCCCGGGTGCCGGCGCGGTCCAGGCGTCCGGGGCCGTTGTACGGGGTGGCCGCGACGGTGACCCGGGTCAGCCGGGGTGCGACACGGACCTCGACCGATATACCGGCGATGGGTTCCCTGGTGCGCAGGGAGCCGGTGTCGCGTTCGCACGGCAGCTGGAGCCGGTCCAGGTTCGCTGCGATCCGGTCCAGGTCCTCGCCGTCGTCGGCGGCGACCGCCATCCCCAGCAGCCGCCGGACGGGAGAGTACTCGAGGAAGAACTGCTCACCGCCCTCGACGGTGGCGAACCGTCCGGGTGCCACCCGCTCGAGTCCGAAGTCGGCGTAGTAATCGGCCGCCTCGGCCACATCCGGCACTCCGACGGTGAGTGACTGAAGCCTGTGCAAAGCCATGGGGTGTGCCCCTCTCTCAGGCGGCGACGCAGGTCTGTCGGAGCTGTCCGATGCCCTCGATACGTGTGAGGACCTCGTCTCCCGACCGCAGGTAGCGCTGGGGGGTGCGGGCGTGTCCCACTCCTGAGGGGGTGCCGGTGAAGATCAGGTCGCCCGGCAGCAGCGGGCACACCGCGGACAGCCGGGCGATCAGTTCCGGGACCGGGAAGATCATCGAAGAGGTGCGTGACTTCTGGACGCTCTCCCCGTTGACGAGGCACTCGATCGCCAGGTCGTCCGGATCGGCGAACTCGTCGGCCGTGACCAGTACCGGGCCGGTCGGCGCGAATCCGGGGAAGGACTTGCCGAGAGAGAACTGCGGCACGGGGCCCACCGACTGCACATCGCGCTCGGAGTAGTCCTGCCCCACGGTCAGCCCGGCCACGTAGGACCAGGCGTCCCCGGCGGCAACGTGCTCCGCCCGGCGCCCCATCACCACCACCAGCTCGGCCTCCCAGTCAACGCGGCGGCCGGGCAGCCGCAGCTGTGTGTCGGGGCCGGTGAGGGACGTGGCGAACTTGGTGAAGACCGACGGGGACTCAGGCGCCGCCAGGCCGGCCTCCTCGGCGTGGTCGCGGTAGTTCAGCCCGATCGCGAACACCTGCCGCGGTGTCGGCGAGACGCTGCCGTCCGGCCCCGCCGGCGCCTGGACACCCGCGGCCTCCAGCGCAGCGGCCCAGGACCGGAAGGCGTCCCACTCCTCGAACACTGTCAGCGGATCAGCCGGGAACCGGCCCGCACTGGCCTGCTCGACATCGATCACCGCCTCCCCGGTCACCAGGCACATCCGTCCTGCTCTGGTCGTCGTCCGCATAGCGCGCCGCCTCCGGTCTTCCCGCTTCTGGATGACTGGAGTCAACGCCCTTCACAGTCGACACGACAAGAAAATCTCGAGATTTCTTTGGAATATCTAGGTGCGCTAGAATCTGCGACATGGCGACTACCAGCTCCATGACCCGTGCCGAGGAGATCTACCAGCGGCTGCGCGCGGACATCCTCAACGGACGACACGAACCCGGTTCACGCCTGCGGGTGGAGGCACTGAAGGAGAAGTACGGCGCCAGCAGCGGGGTACTGCGGGAGGCACTGCCCCGGCTGGTCGGCCAGGGGCTGGCGACCTTCGCGCCGCAGCAGGGGTTCCGCGTCGTCACCGTCTCACCCGAGCGCCTGGAGGAACTGACCGAGGCCCGCGTGTTCATCGAGACCCACCTTGTCCGGGAGTCCGTCACCGCCGGCACCATCGAGTGGGAGTCCGAGCTGCTCGCCGCGCACCACCATCTCGCCCGCGTTCCCCTCGTCGCCGACACCGGCGAGATCAACGAAGGCTGGCTGAACGCCCACGCCCGCTTCCACCGTGTCCTGCTGGAGGGATGCTCCAACCGGCAGCTGCGGGACATCGCAACACAGCTGCGCGAGGCGGCGGAGGTCTACCGCTGCTGGGCCCGCACACCGACCGAGCACAGCAACCGCGATATCGCGGCAGAGCACAAGACCATCTGCGAGCGCGCCATCGAACGGGACGTACCAGGCGTCGTCGAGGCGCTCGGCCGGCACATCAACGTCACCACGCACCTGCTGCTCAACGACTACGGGCGGCGCGAGGAAGAAGGCAAGCAGGACCGCGGCCCCTCCTCCCCGTGAAAGGGGGCATCGCGCCGGCCGGTGGTGACCATGCGGGCGTGGGTGTGGACCTCGCCTCGGGCGCAGGCGTCCAGCAGGATCTCGACGAGGGCGGACATGGACCGGACCGAAGGAGCTCCCCCACCCGCTTGCGGCTCCGGTCGGAGGCGGCCAGACACAGCATCAGATGCAGGCCGCTCTTCTCCAGAGCGGCCGACGCCCCCACGATCACCTGGTCGAAGAACGGACTAGCGAAGATCGACGGGTCTTCTCCCGAGACGACCGGAGCGGCCGCCCCTGTCGGGCGGGCGGCCAGAGCGCGGGCGGTCGGATCGGGCACGTAACCGAGCCGCCGGACGGCCCGCTCGACCGCCTCGCGTTCGGCGCGGCTGACGTGCGGTGCGTTGTTGATCGCGCGGGAGGCCACGGAACGGGAGACGCCGGCGAGTTCGGTCACCTCGTCGAGCGTCGGCTGCCGACGCGGCGCGTCTTCCGCCATCAGCCATGAGCCCTTCCCTCTCGATCGGACGGGAAGCGCCTCGCCCCGGCTCCGTTGGGAGCGCTTCCAATTACGGGACTGTAGAGCCTTGTTCTCGCTGTGTGAAGGGCGAGTTGTACGTCGACTCTTGACAGCTTGAACAGCCCGCAACACGATACGGGCCACATCTCAAGTGCTCTCTGTGTCATTGGGAGCGCTCCCATTCAGAGCGCTCCCAAGGCTTGCTGCCGACCTTCGGACCCGCCGTCCCCGCCGGAGAGTCGCCGACACAAGGGGGCGCGTACCACCGCACTTCCTCAGCGCGTCGCTCGCTCGTGACCGTGAGCGTGCGGCACATCCCTGTCAGGAAACCGAGGTACAGTCATGCGCCACAGACTCCGCGCCTTGATGGCAGCGCTCTTCGCCTTGCCGCTGGCACTCGCCATCGCGCCGTCCGCGCACGCGGCCGACCCGACCACCATGACCAACGGGTTCTATGTGGACCCCGACTCCAGCGCGAAGAGGTGGGTCGCCGCCAACCCCGGTGACGGCCGGGCGTCCTCGATCGACGCCTCCATCGCCAACACCCCGATGGCCCGCTGGTTCGGCTCCTGGAGCGGCACCATCGGCACCGCTACCGGCGCCTACGCGGGCGCCGCAGACAATGGGGACAAACTACCCATCCTCGTCGCCTACAACATATACAACCGCGACTACTGCGGCGGACACTCCGCGGGCGGGGCCGCTTCGCCGTCCGCCTACGCCACCTGGATCGCCCAGTTCGCCGGCGGGATCGCCAACCGCCCGGCCGTCGTCATCCTCGAACCGGACTCTCTCGGGGACTACGGCTGCATGACCCAGGCGCAGATCGACGAACGCGAGGGCATGCTCACCGGCGCCCTCGCCCAGTTCAGCCGCCAGGCCCCCAACACCTGGGTCTACCTCGACGCCGGCAACCCGGGCTGGGCGGACCCGGCGACCATGGCCCGGCGCCTCCACGAAGCCGGCCTCCGACAGGCCCACGGCTTCTCCCTCAACGTCTCCAACTACTTCACCACGAACGAGAACACCGCCTACGGCAACGCCGTCAACAGCGAACTCAACGCCCGCTACGGCTACACCAAGCCGTTCGTCGTGGACACCAGCCGCAACGGCAACGGCTCCAACGGCCAGTGGTGCAACCCCTCAGGCCGTCGCATCGGCCCCTCCACCCAGCTGGGCGGAGGGGCCGAGATGCTCTTGTGGATCAAGACCCCGGGCGAGTCCGACGGCAACTGCGGGGTCGGAGCCGGCTCCTCGGCCGGACAGTTCCTCCCCGAGGCCGCCTACAAGATGATCTACGGCTACTGATCCAGGACTCCCGTGGCCCGGTTCATCCCCGCCCCGCGACCGGGCCACGGGCACCGTCCGCAACAACCCGGCCACGAAGCCCTACGCGGACCCCGTCCCGCCCGGAACGTCGATTCCGGGTCGGGCCCGCAGCTCCCCCGCGCAGGGCACGCGGCCTGCATGGCGACTGGGATGGCCGATGCCACTTTCCGCCGTCACCGCGCCGGTCCGGAATCCGGTCAAGGTGCCCGCCACCGCGTGGCCAAGGATGGGGAGGTCTTGGCGTCGCGGCACGAGAACGCGGTGCCGCGTCGCCCTCCACAAGCCCTGCGAGATATTCCGGCGCCACCGCGAATCTTGCGAGAGGTATTGACGCCGCTCCCTGGTCCCCTACCATCCAGATTGCTCGATACTTCGACCCTTGTTCGATATCGCGAACATAGCTCAGCTGCTCCACTCGCACAGCAGGACACTTCCGGGCCACGCCCACCGGAACGACCGAGCCGCAAGGAGCACGCCGCACATGCATATGCCATGGCCGCATCAACCCTCCCGTCGTCGCGCGCCGGCTGCCACCACCGGCCGCGTCCAGGGCTCCACCTCCACCACCACGGTCCAGCTCGGCCACCCCGCGATGCGGGACGGCGACCGAGCCGGACTCGCGAGCCCCGGTCTCGATCAGACCTCGAACGGCTCGCGGAGTACGTGAGTCACCGTGCGGCGAGCTGCACTAACGACGAACCCGTCCGGACAGCCTCTGACGGGGCCGGCCGGAACCGCCTACTCAAGAATCAAGAGGTCCTCATGCGCGGAGGAAGTCTCAACCGCAAACGTCTGTCTGTGATGCTCGGCGCCTCGGCTGCGGCCCTGGCCTCGTTGGCGGCCACGCTCGTCGCCAACCCGGCTCAGGCGGCCACCAGCGCGTGTTCTCTTCCGTCGACGTACCGATGGAATTCGACGGGTGTGCTGGCGCAGCCGGCGAACGGGTGGGTCTCACTGAAGGACTTCACCAACGTGGTGTACAACGGCAAGCACCTGGTCTACGCGTCGAACGTGTCGGGATCGTCCTACGGCTCGATGAGGTTCGCTCCCTTCACGAACTGGTCGGACATGGGGTCGGCCGGCCAGACCGGGATGAGCCAGTCCGCGGTGGCGCCCACGCTGTTCTACTTCGCGCCCAAGAACATCTGGGTGCTGGCGTACCAGTGGGGTGCGTGGCCCTTCATCTACCGCACGTCGAGCGATCCCACCAACCCCAACGGCTGGTCCTCGCCGCAGCCGCTGTTCACCGGTAGCATCTCCGGCTCCGGCACCGGTCCGATCGACCAGACCCTGATCGGTGACGGCCAGAACATGTACCTGTTCTTCGCCGGTGACAACGGCAAGATCTACCGAGCGAGCATGCCGATCGGGAACTTCCCGGGCAATTTCGGCTCGTCGTACACGACGATCATGAGCGACTCGACGAACAACCTGTTCGAGGGGGTGCAGGTCTACAAGGTTCAGGACCAGAACCAGTACCTCATGATCGTTGAGGCGATGGGTGCGAACGGGCGCTACTTCCGCTCGTTCACCGCTTCCAGCCTGAACGGTTCGTGGACCCCGCAGGCCAGCAGCGAGAACAACCCCTTCGCGGGCAAGGCCAACAGCGGTGCCACCTGGACCAACGACATCAGCCACGGTGACCTGGTCCGCAACAACCCCGACCAGACCATGACCATCGACCCCTGTAACCTGCAGTTCCTCTACCAGGGCAAGTCCCCCTCCGCCGGCGGCCCCTACGACCAACTGCCCTGGCGGCCGGGTGTTCTGACCCTGCAGCGCTGACCTGGCGCTTTCACCGGGTGGACTGTCCGAAGCCTGATCACCAACCTGAGAAGTGCTTCTGACGCGTAAAGAGAGCCTGTTCAGGGTGGGTGTGGGCAGGGTTGGGCGCTCGGCGGTCGTGACAGGCCGCCGGGTGTCCGGCCCTGTCGGTCAGGCAGCGTTCTCCTTCGGGTTGAGGGTGACGGTCCAACCGAGCTGGTTCAGCTGGTTGATGGCCCGGCGGGTGCGCGTTCCGGGTCGCGTCGGGTGAAGTAGGCGCTGCCATCGAGGGACTCTACGACCCGGATCCCGGCCGCCCGGTTGATCCCGGGGATGGTGTCGAGCAGGGCCAGGGCGCCTCGAAAGGGGGCCATCGCCTCCTTGATCCGCTCGTCCAGCCCTTCAACCTCCGCCGACCACGGCTGAACGGACGCCGGCCCGCGAGCGACCTCCGGCAACCGTGGAGCCACGGTCACCACGAGCAGCACGCGCAGCACGAGCAGCACAGTCACCGCGCCCCATGGCGGACCCGGCGGCCACGGGGCGCCTCCGACCTGCGAAAGGAACCGACCGTGTCAGCATTCAGACGGCTGTTCCGGCGTCTGCGCGCCTCGACGGCCCTGCTCACCGGCCTCGTCCTGGCCGCCGGCGGCCTCGTCGGCACGGCTGCCGGGCCGGCCCAGGCAGCCACCTCCATCACGATCAACGGCGCGTCCGGCGGCCGCACCTTCGACGGCGTCGGCGCGATCAGCGGCGGGGGCGGCAACAGCAGACTTCTGATCGACTATCCCGAGCCCGAGCGCGGCCAGGTCCTCGACTACCTGTTCCGGCCCGGCTACGGTGCCTCCCTTCAGATCCTCAAAGCGGAGATCGGCGGCGACACCAACTCCACCTCGGGGGCCGAGCCGAGTCACCAGCACACGCGGTCCGACCTGAACTGCGACCGGGGCTACGAATGGTGGCTGATGGAGCAGGCCAAGGCCCGCAACCCGGACATCAAGCTGTACGGGCTCGCCTGGGGCGCGCCCGGCTGGATCGGCGGCGGAAACTTCTGGTCCACCGACATGATCAACTACCTGGTCTCGTGGCTGGGCTGCGCCAAGCAGCACGGGCTGACCATCGACTACCTCGGCGGGTGGAACGAGCGAGGCTACAACGTCTCCTGGTACGAGCAGTTGCGCAGCGCGCTCAACAGCAACGGCCACGGCAGCACCAAGATCGTTGCGGCGGACTCCGACTGGGCCGTGGCGAACGACATCAACTCCAACCCCGCGTTCGCCGCCTCGGTGGACATCATCGGCACGCACTACCCCTGCGGCTACCGGTCGTCCCAGACCAACTGCTCGGTGCCATCGGCCGCCACATCGTCCGGCAAGGCGCTGTGGGCCAGCGAGAACGGCTCGGACGACTACAACGCGGGAGCCCCCGCCGTGGCCCGCGGCATCAACCGCGGATACATCGACGGCCGGATGACCTCGTATCTCAACTGGCCGGTGGTCGCCGCGCTCACACCCAACCTGCCGTACCCCACCATGGGGCTCGCTCTGGCCGCGCAGCCGTGGTCCGGGCACTACAGGATCGGCAAGAACGCCTGGGTGATGGCACAGACCAGCCAGTTCACCAGCCCGGGGTGGAAATACCTTGACGCCTCCAGCGGCTACCTCGGCGGCAACCGGAACAACGGCAGCTACGTCTCGCTGAAGTCCAAGAACAACTCCGACTACTCCACGGTCATCGAGACGATGGACGCCGGCGGCCCCCAGACGCTGAACTTCACCGTCACCGGAGGACTGTCCACCGGAACCGTCCACGTCTGGTCGACCGACGTCAATTCCAACAACACGGCCGACTACCTCGTGCACGCCACGGACGTCACGCCGTCCGGCAGCGGTTTCAGCCTGACCGTGCAGCCCGGTCACGTCTACACCCTCACCACCACGACCGGTCAGGGCAAGGGGACCGCCACCGGCCCAGCCCAGCACTCGATGAGTCTGCCGTACAGTGACTCCTTCGACAGCTACGCCACCGGCACCGAGGCCAAGTACCTCATGGACTGGCAGGGCGCCTTCGAGGCGGTGGGCTGCGGCGGCGGTCGCGGCGGCAGGTGCGTGCGTCAGATGAGCCCGCAGAAACCGATCACCTGGGACGCGCTGTCCGATCCACACGCCTTGCTCGGTGACGTGGGCTGGAGCAACTACACCGTCTCGTCCGACGTGATGCTCGAACAGGCCGGATACACCGAGCTGATCGGCCGTGCAGGCGCACAGGACTACAGCAGCACCGGCGGGCTCAACGCCTACCACCTGCGGGTGAGCGACACCGGGGCCTGGTCGATCCTGAACTCCACCACAGGCGGCAACGTCTCCACCCTGGCCCGTGGCACGACCACCGCGCTGGGCACCAACCGGTGGCACACCCTGGCCCTCACCTTCTCCGGCACCACCATCACCGCCGCCATCGACGGCGACACGGTCGGTTCCGTGAACGACCGCACCTGGGCCGGCGGGCAGATCGGCTACGCGACCAGCCAGAGCGAGACGGCGCAGTTCGACAACCTGTCCATCACCCCCGGCAGCGGCGGGAACAACGGCGGCACGACCGGCCCGATCGTCGGGGTCGGCTCCGGGCGCTGCGTGGACGTGCCGAACCAGTCACAGACGGCCGGCACCCAGGTGCAGCTGTGGGACTGCAACGGCGGCGGCAATCAGCAGTGGACGAACACCTCGACCGGTGAGCTGCGGGTGTACGGCAGCGACTGTCTGGACGCCGCGAACCAGGGCACCACCCCCGGTACCAAGGTGGACATCTGGGACTGCGACGGCGGCGGCAACCAGCAGTGGACGATCAAAACCGACGGCACGATCACCGGCGCCCAGTCCGGCCTGTGTCTGGATGCCACCGGCGCGGGAACGGCCAACGGCACCTTGCTGCAGCTGTGGACCTGCAACGGCAGCGGCAACCAGAAGTGGACGCGCGACTGATCCGATGCCCCGCCGACGATCACCGGCTACCGCACCTGCCCCGTCATTTCCCCGAGAGGCCCTCCTGTCTTTCTCCTCCCCGCCGCTCAGCCGGCGCCGACTGCTGGCGTCGGCCGGCGCGGCCACGGCCTTCGGCCCGCTGCGGTCCGCCCCCGAGGCCGCCGCGACCGACGGCCCAGGAAGCTGCACCGCGAGCTGATCCTCCGTGGACCAGCACCCCCGGCCCCGGCCTGGTTCCAGGACGCCACGTTCGGCATCTACTACCACTGGGGCACCTTCAGCGTTCCCGCGTTCGGGAACGATTGGTATCCGCGCAACATGTGGCAACCGCTACCAGATCATCAATCGGGGCACCGGTACCGCCCTTGACGGCGGTGGCAGCGCCACGGCCGGCTCGACCACGGTGTTGTGGACTCCGAACTCCAGCACCAACAACGCATGGACCATCACCGGCGTGTGAACCGTCCCACAGGTGACCGGGTCGGTCAGGTCACGGTCGGTGCGCTGCGGGTCTGCAGTGCCCAGGCGCGGCGGAAGCCGGTGTCGCCTCCGGTGCAGTCGGGGCTGTTGCCGGTGCGGGCGGCAACGCGGTAGCGGTTGCAGTAGCACGCGTGGCACAGGTAGGAGCGCCCGCGCATGACCCGGACGGTGCTGTGGCAGGGGCCGGTGGGGTCGACGCGGTCGACGATGGTGCGGGGGTGAGCCGTGGCCCACCACTCGGCGCTCCATTCCCACACGTTGCCCACTGCTTCAACGCCCTCGCCCTGGTGCCCGGGGCGCCCGAACTGGCCTGGGACCAGTTCTTGCTGCCGGTTGACCGCCAGGACGAGAGCGGGGCGCTGCCCGACTCGGTGACCCACCCGGAGGTCCTCTACGACTTCGATCCCGAGCGCGTGGTCGTCACCGCGGACCTGGCCGCGTTCCTCACTCTCCAGCTCCGTGAACTCGCCGCGATTAGCTGACAGGTTGGGACTTCCTGATGAGACCCGCCGCTGAAGCCGAACCGTCGGCGCGCCCCAGGCCGCGATGCTCGACGCGCTGTGGACAAAGGAACGGCTACTGGCGCGGTCCGATCTGAGCGCCGCGCGGCCAATCCGCGCGTTGAGGCGCACCCACGTCAGTTCACGGAAGCGGAGAACGAGTTCACCGCGAGACCTGCCCCTCCTGACCACGGCTCGAAGCCGGACTGGATGCTCGTCAGGTACCAGGAGCGGGTGGCCAGGCCGCGGTTGATCGCCTGAGCGACGAAGTCCATGACGTTGAAGTCCCAGCTGGAGAGCGTGGACGACGACACGAACGTGATCACGTTGTTGGTGCCGTTCCAGCCGGTCCACACCTGCCAGGACCGGCCGCCGACGGTGGCGGTGCCGGCCTGGGAACCGACGGGGGCGATCGGCCCGACCTTGTTGTACCAGACCATGATCTCGGTCTGGTTCACTCCGTCGGTCTTCGGCGCCGGATCGAGCCATATGTCGTACGAGGCGTCGAAGACGGCGCCACTGACGTAGGTGAAGGATGTGCTGGTGGGTGCGCTGCCGATCGAACTGAGCTGCTTGGGCAGATTGGTTCCCGGCGAGCAGTTCGTGTAGTGGCAGCCGTAGAAGACTGACGGATAGGACTTCGGGGCCCCGTTCGTGGGCACGGAGCCGTCCGCCTGAGTGATGGTGAAACCGCCGCCACTGGCGTTGACGCATTGGGTCGCGCTCGTGCCCCAGCGGTTGTTCTGCACCACGTAACGGCCCTGGATGGTGGTGCTGGCGTACTGGTCGCACAGCATGGTGTCCGCGTGTGCGGGTAACGCTGCGGTCAGCAGGCCGCACAGGGACGCCAGTGCGGTCAGCAGTGCCGACGTCACCGACCTCATGGGAGTGATCACGACATTCCCTTCTCGATGGCCGAGAGCACTTTGGGAGCGCTCCCATCGGTTTTCCGGAATGTAGGGCCCCGGACGCTCTCAGACAAGACGCACGGCAGCGCCAACGGCCTCGCCCCTCCGGCCGGCCCGCTTCATGGGTCTGGCCGGCCTCGCCATCTCGGCGCGTCGCCCTCGGCCGTCGCCGGAACCCGGTCCACGAAGTCGTATGTGTCGGACCGGTCGCCATCGAGGGCACCGGTCTGTGCCCGTCGACAACAGCTGCCCCACAGCGGGCTGACGTAGTTCCCGTGCCGGTCCGGGGCCCGGCGCATCCCGCTGAGCGAGAGACGGCTCCCGGACGGTTCGACCGGCGGCCGTTCCTCCGCACGACCTCGATCGACGCCTCGGAGCGGGAGGAACGGTCGTCCGGCTGTTTCAGGAAGGACTCGAACCCAGCAGGTCAGGCGAACTGCCGAGGTCGCGCAACAGGATCAGAGGCCGAAGAACTGCACGGCCGCGGCGGCCATGCCACCCATCGGCAGTTGGTGCCCGGCCCCGGAGACGCTGATGGCTTCCAGCCGCACAGCGCCGTCGGCCCCGGCGAAGCGCTGCCGCGTCCAGCTCGGCTGCGGCTGGTCCGTCGAGGCCGGGGTCTGGCTCAGCCCGAAGACGTCCGTCCACTGCTTGGTCTCTTCCTGCATGAGCTGGAAAGGCACGAGTGTGTCGTTGGTGCCGTGCCAAAGCTGCACGCGAGGACGGGTGCCGGAGTAGCCCGGGTACGCCTGCCGGACCAGATTTCCCCATTCCTGTGCCGTCTTGTGCATGTTCCCACTCACACACTTGCTCGTCCACGGTGGGAAGTCGGCCTCGTTCACGAAGCAACCAAAGGGGACTCCCATGAACGCCGAGCCGGCCTTGAAAACGTCCGGGTAGTCGGCCAGCAGCGCACTGGTCTCCATGCCGCCGGACGAGCTGCCGGTGACGAAGACCCGCTGCGAGTCGCCGTTGTAGTGCTGTTCCACATAAGACACCATCGAGATGACCGAGGCCGGGTCGCTGCCGCCGTTGTGGTGTTTCGAGGCATCGGACCACACGTCGAAGCAATTGCTCATCGCCGTCTGCTTCGTAGCGGTCGGGTAGATGACGACGAAGCCGCGCTGGTCGGCCAGCGACGCGAACTCGCTGCTCTGGTAGAACCCCGGCCCCGAGCCACCGCAGCCGTGCATGGCGACCACGATCGCCGGCTTGGCCGGACGGGAGTCCGGTACGTACACGTGCATGCGCAGATTGCCCGGATTGCTGCCGAAGCTGGTCACCTCCACGAGCGAAGCCGCCGTTGCCTGCGGCGCGAGAACGAGGCCGGAGACGAGGAGTGCGAAGGCGCCGGCGACAGCCGCCAGCACGGTTCTGATTGCCGTCATGATGCAACCACCTCCTAGTGATCACGAGATTCGCTCACGAGATTAGGCATGTTCATGACGGCCGACAATATTGTGCCCAATGTTGGCGCAAGGCGCCCCCAGGCACCCCCAGAAGCGACACACTTCCACTCGGCGGCCGAAATCCGTCCCTACTCGCCCAGCGCGCTTCCGCGCGCCACGAGGACGGGTGTTTTCCCCGCAGACTCGCCTACTCGCCACCGAACGCACTGGCCACCAGGGGCGCCGAACACATGATGAAAACTTTCGGAACCTTTCTGGATCTTTTTCGCTGAGTACGACTCCCCCAGCACGTCGACACCGCATTTCCCTCACGATCCAACAGCCTCAGGTCAGCTATGCGATGCGGAATGAGCCATCCACACAGGAACCAACAGCGACCGATAATTTCCGGAAGCATCCGACGACCTCACCCACTGACGCGCTCAACGGGCCACCCCACCACACCCACCGTTCAGCGGCCCGGTCGTCGCTCGACGCCCAGGGCTTGGCCCTCGACCGCGGCGATGACGAGCCGCAACGGGAGTACTAGCCGCGCCTGACTGGCGCTGCTATAACCGACCCACTGATTGAATCGTTTTAGCCTCCCCTGTCGGCGACATGTGGCCGATATCCCTTGCGAAAGGTCCTCAACGTGTGCGGACGCAGCAGACTCACGTCTGCCCGAGGTGTGCTCGCGCCGCTTGGTGCCGCCGCGCTCCTCCTGGCCACGGCACTGGTCACCGGCAGCCCGACCGCCGTCGCCGACAGCGGACTCCACATCGGTGGCGCCACCGTCGATGGTCGGGCCGAACCGCTCGGAGTCGACGCCGCTCGCCCTCTGCTGGGGTGGAAGCTGAACACCGAGTCGCACAACGCCATGCAATCGGCCTACCAGATCCTGGTCGCCACGTCCGCCGAACGGCTGGCGCACAACCAGGGCAACGTCTGGGACAGCGGCAAACGACGCTCCGACGAGTCCGTGGGGGTGCCCTACGGCGGTCAGCGGCTCAGCCCACGCACGCGCTACCACTGGAAGGTTCGCGTCTGGGACGAGCACGGCAGAGCGTCGGCCTGGAGCGCCCCCTCCTTCTGGGAGACGGCGCTGAGCGCGCCCGAGGACTGGGAGGGTGCGCGGTGGATCGGCCCATCCGATCCGAAGGCCGGGGCTCCCCTGCTGCGCAAGGAGTTCTCCCTGGACAAGGAGGTGGCCGGCGCGCGGGCGTATGTGGCCGGTCTCGGCTTCCACGAGCTGCGCCTGAACGGCGCGAAGGTCGGCGACCGCGTCCTCGCCCCCGCGAACACGCCCTACGACCGGCGGGTGCTGTACGACACCTACGACGTGACGAAGGCGCTGCGCAAGGGTGGCAACACCGTGGGACTGTGGCTGGGCCATGGCTACGGGGAGAACTTCAGCCGGTACGGCTTCCGTTGGAATGGTCAGCGGCAGGCGGTCGCGCTGCTGGACGTCACCTTCACCGACGGTACCCGGCGTCGCCTCACCACCGACCCGTCCTGGAAGTGGTCCATCGGGCCGATCACTGCGGATGATCTGTACGACGGTGAGTCCTACGACGCACGGAAGGAACAGGACGGCTGGGACGAGCCGGGCTTCGACGACCGTTCCTGGCAGAGCGTGTCGGTGGTCGACGCCCCGCAGGGCTCACCGCGGTCCAACACCATGCCGCCGGTCCGGGTGACGGACACTCTGAAGCCGCGGAAGGTGACCGAGATCCGAGCGGGCACCTACGTCTACGACTTCGGCCAGAACATCGCCGGCTGGTCACGCCTGAGTGCCAAGGGTGCGGCCGGCACCCGCATCACCCTGCGTGCGGCCGAGGAACTCAACGCCGACGGCACGCTGGACACCGCCACCAATCGGGAGGCCGCGGCGACCGACACCTTCACCCTCGCGGGGACGGGCCGTCGCGAGATCTATGAACCGCGCTTCACCTACCACGGCTTCCGCTACCTGGAGGTCACCGGCTTCCCCGGGACGGCGGGCCCCGGGGACGTGCGCGTACGCGTCGTCCACGCGGATGTGCCGTCGACCGGCACCTTCAGCTCCTCCAGCGAGCTTCTCAACCGCATCTGGCGCAACAACCGCTGGAGCGTTCTCAACAACTCCATGAGCACGCCCACCGACACTCCGGTGCGCGACGAGCGCACCCCTCCGGCCATGGATGTCCAGGCCTACCGGGACGCCGCGACGCGCGAATTCGGCATGGGGAGTTTCTACGCGAAGTATCTGCGGGACCTGCCGCCGGGCACGGCGCTGCCCTCCGACGACGTCAAGGCCCAGTACCCCGACATGGCCGGCGGTCAGGTCACCTTGGCCTGGACCCTGTACGAGCAGTACCGCGACCGGAACGCACTGGAGACGGCCTATCCGGACATGAAACGGTTCGTGGACCGCAACGCCGACGAGGTCCCCGGGCTCATCTGGCCCGCGGACAAGGGCTTCGGCGACTGGTGCCCGCCCGATCACGGGCCGCAGGCCAACGACGGCATGGGCAGCCCCTCCGCCGGGGACTGCTTCAGTGAGGTCTCCCTGGTCAACACCGCCCTCTCCTACCAGCAGGCCGAGGCCACGGCGAAGGCCGCGGGAGTTCTCGGGCACCGGCAGGACGCGCGCCACTTCGCGTCCCTGGCAGGCCGCATCAAGGACGCGTTCAACGCACACTTCCTCAACGAAGCCGGCGATACGTACGGCAGCGGACGCCAGGTGACCAGCGTCCTCCCGCTGGCGTTCGGGCTGGTGCCCGCCGGGAAGGTCGACGACGTCGGGGACCAACTCGCCCGGACCATCGTCGAACACGACGACAGCCACTTGGACACCGGCATCTTCGGCACCCGCTACCTGGTCGACGCGCTGGCCCGCACCGGGCGGATCGACCTGGCGATGACCATGCTCCACCAGCGCACGTATCCCGGCTTCGGCTTCCAGCTCGCCAACGGGGCTACCACCACCTGGGAGCAGTGGCTCTACCGCTCGTCGATGGAAACCCATGACCACGCGATGTTCGCCGGTATCAACACCTCGTTCTACACCGCTCTCGCCGGGATCAGGCCCACCGAGCCCGGCTACCGCGACATCGCGGTCGAGCCACAGATCCCCGGCTCCCTCGACCAGGTGTCCGCCTCGCAGGAAACGGTGCGTGGCCGCGTCGCCGCCCGTTGGAAGAAGGCACGGGGCACCTTGCGGCTGACCGTCACCATCCCGGCCAACAGCCGCGCGGTGGTACGGGTACCGCTGGCTGACAAGGACCACCGCGTCCAAGCCCCCACCGAAGCGAGGAGGACACAGGTCACCGACCAAGCGGTCTCGTACCGAGTCGGCTCCGGTACCTGGGTGTTCACTGTCCGATCCCCTTGACGGTGAACGGGACGACCCTCAGTGGGCCGGCCATGCTGAGGTTTCCCGGACCTGCTGGAGCGGTCGGGAAAGGTCCCCGCCCCGCCGAGGCTGCTCGGCGGGGCGCGGCACACGTCCGCGCGGCGTCGTTCAGCGCCTGGATCCGCTGCTTCTGGTGCCCCGGTCGACACCCGGCCGGGCGGCGACCGCGGTGTTGCTGAGAGCCATGATCTGAAATGGAACACGACTCACGCGGTGACGAGCAGGCTCAAGGACCGACTCACTAGATGATCAATTCCAAGGGGTGTGTGCGGGCATGAGAACGAGGGTGTCCAAGATCGTTGTGTGACGAACAACCAGGACACCCTCGCGACCGCACTTTACGCGACCACCGACGACCTGCTGAAGGAGCGTCCGGACCTGGCATCATGGCGCCCGCCGGTCGGCATCGCACCCCGCCTGAGTGATGCCGAACTGGTCACCCTCGCCGTGATGCAGGCCCTGCTCGGCTTCACTTCCGAGGCCAGGTGGATCCGTCACGCCCGTACCCATCTGCGGCACCTCTTCCCGTACCTGCCGCAGCAGCCCGGCTACAACAAGCGGCTGCGCAAGGCCGCCGGCCTGCTGCGACGGGTCACCCGGATCCTGGCCACCACATCCTCGGTGTGGAGCGACGACGTGTGGGTCGTGGACTCCACCCCGGTGGAATGTGGCCGATCCCGCGAAACCGTCAAACGCTCGGACCTGGCCGGATGGGCCCAGTACGGCTACTGCGCCAGCCACAGCCGATTCTTCTGGGGCCTGCGCCTGCACCTGATATGCACCCTCCAGGGCCTGCCAGTCGCCTTCGCCCTTACCGGAGCAAAAGCCGACGAGCGCGAGACCCTCCTCGACCTCCTCGCCGCCGAACCCGGCCTTCTCCAAGGTCGAACCGGGCAGACGCTGATCGGCGACAAGAACTACTACGGTCGCGCCTTCGAACATGAACTCGCAGAGCACGGAATCCAACTACTGCGGCCCGCCCGCAAGGGCGAACGGCAGCGGCCGGGCGCGCATCTGTTCAAGCCCTTGCGGCAGGTCATCGAGTCGATCAACGAGACGTTCAAGGGACAGCTTGACCTCGAACAGCACCGGGGCCGCACACCCGGCGGCGTGGTCGCCCGCGTCATGCAGCGAATCCTCGCCCTGACCGCAGCGGTCTGGCACAACGACGCCACCGGACACACCGTCCTACGTTCCCTGACCGCCTACGATCACTAACCCCTTGGAATAGATCATCTAGGTGAGGGCCGCCTGCCAGGAGGTGCCGTTACTGGTGGCGTCGCTTCCCAGGCGGTCGCGGGCGGCCGTGTCGCCGTACAGGCTCCAGCGGAACCAGTCCAGGAAGGTGTTCTTGGTCTGGGCGTAGTACCGGTAGTCCGGGGTCAGGTACTGGCCGTGGTCCGCCCCGACATGAGTGAGGAACGCCTTGGGCGACGGAAGCTCCGCGTACGCGGCGCGCGCCGAGTTGTAGTCGCAGGTCGGATCGTGGTCACCGTGGATGAACAGCACATTGGCGTGGAGGCCGGCGGGGTTGCCCATGTCCACGCAGGCGACCGGGACGGCGGCGACGATGCGGTTGTCCGGCCAGGAGGTGAGGAGGCCGTGGGTGGTCATCCCACCCATCGAGTGACCTGACACACCGACACCGGCGCGGGTGTCGATGTGCCCGGCGAACGGGTCGCCCGAGGTGTTGTTGAGCGCCAGCGTCCGGGTGAGGACCTCGGAGACGTCCTTCGACCAGTTGCCGTTGTAGACGCTGCCGATGTTGGTGTTGTCGGAGAACGAGGGGGCGGGGCAGATGAAGCCCGCGGCGGCCAGATCGTGGGTCTGGGAGGAGTAGCAGTCGGAGTTGCACCCCATGCCGTGGCTCCATTCGGCGATGGGGAAGACGCCGCTCGCGATGGGCGCGTTCGGGATGGGGTTGCCACCCGCGGTTCCGGAGGCCGGGTAGAAGATCTTCGTGTTCAGTTGGCGGTTGCCACGCGACCAGTAGAACTGGCGCACGCCGATGGCGAACTGCGCGGTGGGTGCCTGCCGCGGTGAGGCCATTCGTGGTGACAGGGTGTCGGCGGCCGCGCTGCTGCCGAGCAGGGACATGCCCACGCCCGTGGCCGCGCCGGCGCCGAGGCCCAGTAAGGTTCGCCGTCGCATCGACATGGGTGACTCCTTGGTGTTGTAGGGGTGAGCGGGGCGCACGGGCGCGGTGCGCCAGCGTGCGAGGGAATCCTGCAGAGGTTGCTCAGGGGGCGGATACGGGCGTCAGTCCGGCGGTGGAACGGCCGCCACCGCCGGAGGCGCGAGCCCGGCGGTAGGGCGAAGTGGCCGCCGTCCAGGGTGGTGATGGCCGTCGCGGTGCGGTCGGCCCGGCGTTGTCGCGCCCGGGACGGTGAGGAAGACGCGCCTGATGATCGTCATGACATGACCTTCCGGCGGCACGTGCGGAGGCGGGAGCACGGGACGGGCAGCGGAGCGCGCCGATACATCCCATGTTCCTCTAGGGGTCCCATGGGACCTTTGGGGCTGTCAAGAGGCTTGACGTCGAACGATACGGGCGCCTGCCGCGGAACTCGGGACGACCGCCCTGTGGCATGGGCGGCGAGAGAGGCCAGACATCACATGTCGCCGACGATTCCGCCCCGCGGGACCACCGCCGGACTGCGGTTTTCATCGCGATCTCCACACCCGCCCGGTGTGCGGTCTTGACAGCCTTCGAGGCTCCCCTATCATCCATCTCTGTCCGGTGTTTCGACAGCAGTTCGAGATATCAGACGACCGCTTCTTGTGCCCCACTCCATCCAGCTGACCCGAGGCACGGCCCGCGACATGTCATGCCCCTGATCAGATTCCCCCTCCAGGAGGAGACGGTGCAGTCTTCATTGGTTTCCGTGCCGGGCGGTGTGCCCCGCAGACGGCGCTCGCCCGCCACCTTGGCCACCGGCTCGGCGCTGATGTTGATTGCGGTACTGGTGGCGGTGTTCGGCCGACCAGGGCCGGCGTCCGCCGCCGGCACCGGCCCCTGTGACATCTACGCGTCGGGCGGCACGCCGTGTGTGGCCGCGCACAGCACGGTGCGGGCGCTCTATGGCTCGTACACCGGCAAGCTGTACCAAGTCAGGCGCTCGTCCGACAACGCGACCCGGGACATCGGCGCCCTGACGGCAGGCGGCGCCGCCGACGCCGCCGCCCAGGACTCGTTCTGCGCGGGTACCTCATGCGTCATCACCTGGGTCTACGACCAGTCCGGGCACGGCAACAACCTGGGCTACCAGGGGCCGGGCGGAGTCGGTGGCTCCGACACCGCCGCGAACGCGACGAGTGAATCGCTGACGGTCGGGGGCAACAGGGCCTACTCGCTGTACATCAATCCCAGGAACAGCTACTGGCGTGACGGCCACACGACGGGCGTCCCCACCGGCAGCGCGCCTGAGGGCATGTACATGGTGACGAGTGGCACGCACGTCAACGGCGGCTGCTGCTTCGACTACGGCAACAGCGAGACCACCCGCAAGGCCGACGGCCCCGGAGCCATGGACGCGATCAACTTCAGCACGCAATGCTGGTTCGGCGGATGCTCCGGGAACGGCCCGTGGGTCCAGGCAGACCTCGAATGGGGCCTGTACTCCGGGGGCAGCCAGTCCTGGAACCCGAACCAGAGGGCCTTCACCAGCAAGTTCGTCACCGCCACACTGAAGAACAACGGGACGACCCGGTTCGCGATCAAGGGCAGCAACGCGCAGTCCGGGAGCCTGACCACCCTGTACGCCGGCTCCCTCCCCGGTGGCTACAACCCCATGAAGAAGCAGGGGGCCATCATCCTGGGCAGCGGCGGTGACTGCTGCAACGGCAACACCAACCTCAGCGCCGGAACGTTCTACGAGGGAGCCATGGTCTCCGGCTACCCCTCCGACCAGACGGAGAGCGCCGTGCAGGCCAATATCACCGCGGCCGGGTACCGCTGAACCGGGGCGCTCCCCGGTCCCGACGACCGCCGCCGTCCTCCGTGACCCGGGCCGGAGGTCACGACACACCACCGGATGCGGCGGCCGTCATCCGGGTCGGCAGCCTGCCCGGCATCCGTCTGCCGCCGCATCGCGCGCACCGCGGGCGAGGGCCCGTCGCATCCTTCCAGGAAGGAACCCATCTCGTGTCGAAACCACGCAGACGATTACTCCGCTTCCTCACGGCTGCCGCGCTGATCGGCACCGTGTTCACCACGGCCTCGGGCCACTCGGCCGCCCAGGCGGCCCCGGGCAGTCCGGCGCTCACCCCGCCGCTGGGCTGGAACAGCTGGAACAGCTTCGGGTGCGGGGTCACCGAGGCACAGGTCCGGCAGGCCGCCGACGCGATGGTCTCCTCGGGCATGCGGGACGCCGGTTACCGATACGTGGTGGTCGACGACTGCTGGTTCGACCCGCAACGCGATACCGCGGGCAACTTGCGGGCCAACCCGACGAAATTCCCGAGCGGGATGAAGGCGCTCGGGGACTACATCCACGGAAAGGGCTTGAAGTTCGGCATCTACCAGGTGCCCAACGAGCGCACGTGTGCGCAGGGCGGGGGCGGTTACCCGGGGTCCACCGGCAGCAAGGGTCATGAGGCCCAGGACGCTCGCACGTTCGCCTCGTGGGGTGTGGACTACCTCAAGTACGACTGGTGCTCCGCCGCCGGCACCCGGGACGAGCAAGTCGCGCGGTTCACGCTCATGCGCGACGCGCTGCGCGCCACCGGGCGCCCGATCGTCTACAGCATCAACCCGAACAGCTACCACGCCATCACCGGCGACACATACAACTGGGGCGAGGTCGCCGACCTGTGGCGGACGACCGAGGACCTGCTCGACATCTGGCAGAACGGCAACACCAACAGCTACCCGATGGGCGTGGGCAACGTCGTGGACGTCACCGCGCCACTGGCCGCGCAGTCGGGTCCCGGCCACTGGAACGATCCCGACATGCTCGTCGTCGGCCGCCCCGGGCTGTCGCTGACCGAGTCCCGCTCCCACTTCGCCCTGTGGGCACTGATGGCCGCGCCGCTCATGGCGGGCAACGACATCCGCACCATGTCGGCCGATGTGAGCGCGGTCCTGCGCAACCCGCGCCTGCTTGCGGTGAACCAGGACCCGCTGGGCGCGGGCGGGCGCAGGGTGCGCGACGACGGAGACACCGAGGTGTTCGCCAAGCCCCTGTCCGACGGCTCGGTCGCCGTTGGCCTGTTCAACCGGGGGAACAGCACGGCGACCGTCACCGCCACGGCGGCACAGGTCGGCCTGTCCGGCGGGTCGTTCACCCTCACCGACCTGTGGACCGGCGGCACATCGAGCACGACCGGACAGGTATCGGCGAGTGTGCCCGCGCACGGTGTCGCCGCGTTCCGGGTGACCGGCGGCACTCCGCTGGCCGCCACCACGTCCCGGCTGCGCGGTGACGGGTCCGGCCGTTGCCTGGACGTGGAGAACGCCTCGACCGCGGCCGGGGCGAAGGTGCTGATCCGGGACTGCCACACGGCCGCCGGCCAGTTGTGGACCACCTGGGCCGGCGGCGAGATACGCGTCTTCGGCGACAAGTGCCTGGACGCCTACGACCAGGGCACCGCCAACGGCACACGCATCATCACCTGGCCCTGTAACGGACAGGACAACCAGAAATGGACACTCGACGCGAACGGTTCGATCCGCAACGTCCACGCCGGCCTGTGCCTGGACGTCGATCAAGCCGGCACCGCCAACGGATCCCCGCTGATCCTGTGGACCTGCAACGGTCAGAGCAACCAGAGGTGGACCCGCACATGAGGAGACGACCACAGCCCACTCGTACGAGACTCACGCGAGCGGTCGCCTGGGCGGCCAGTCTCCTGCTGGCCGTCGTCCTCGCGCCCGCAGCGGTGTCTCCCACGGAGGCCAGGGCGGACAACCCCATCGTGCAGCACGTCTACACGGCCGACCCCGCGCCCTTGGTCCATGACGGCCGCGTCTACCTCTACACCGGGCACGACGAGGACAACTCGACCAACTTCACCATGAAAGAGTGGCGGGTGTGGTCCTCCGCCGACATGGTCAACTGGACCGACCACGGCTCTCCGCTCAGCGTGGCCTCCTTCAGCTGGGCGTCCGCCAACGCGTGGGCGGGCCAGGTCGTGGCCCGCAACGGAAAGTTCTACTGGTACGTGCCGACAACGGAGCGCGCGACCGGCCGCATGGCCATCGGCGTGGCGGTGTCGGACAGCCCCACCGGACCGTTCCGCGACGCCCTCGGCCACCCGCTGGTCGGAAACGGCGAGATCGACCCGACCGTCTTCATCGACGATGACGGACAGGCGTATCTGTACTGGGGCAACCCGAACCTGTGGTACGTCAGGCTGAACGCCGACATGATTTCCTACTCCGGCAGCCCGGCCAAGATCCCGCTCACCACGGCGGGCTTCGGCACCCGCACCGGTGATCCCAACCGGCCCACGCTGTTCGAGGAAGGGCCCTGGGTCTACAAACGAGGCGGCCTGTACTACATCGTGTACGCCGCCAAGTGCTGCTCGGAGTTCATCGCCTACTCCACCGCCCCCGGCCCGACCGGGCCGTGGACCTACCGCGGAACGATCATGCCCACGCAGGGCGCCAGCTTCACCAACCACCCGGGCATCGTCGATTTCAAGGGCACTTCGTATTTCTTCTACCACAACGGCGCGCTTCCGGGCGGGAGCGGCTACACCCGCTCGGTCGGCGTGGAGACGTTCTCCTACCACCCCGACGGCACCATCCCGACGATCAACATGACCAGTACGGGGGCGCCCCAGGTCGGCACGCTCGACCCATACATCCGTCAGGAGGCCGAAACGATCGCCTGGGAATCCGGGATCGAGACGGAGCCGTCCAGCGAGGGAGGCAGGAACGTCGGGTACACCGAGAACGGCGACTACATCAAGGTCAAAGGTGTCGCTTTCGGCGCGGGCCCGTCCTCCTTCACCGCACGCGTGGCCTCGGCGACCGGCGGCAGCGCCATCGAACTGCGTCTGGGCGGACCCAACGGAACCGTCGTGGGCCGGTGCGGCGTGCCGAACACCGGCGGCTGGCAGACCTGGACGACGGTGTCCTGTCCAGTCAGCGGCGCCACGGGTACGCAGGACCTGTATCTGCGGTTCGCGGGCGGCAGCGGCTATCTGGTCAACGCGGACTGGTGGCGGTTCACCGCCGACGCCACCACTGTCCCGGGACGGGCAGGCGGGTGACGGCTGACGCGCGGCCGGGCCCCCCGCCACCGCGACGGCATCGCCGTGGTGGCGGGGGGCGCACCGACCCCGCCTGGCCGCGTGCCGCCGGGACGGCACCGGTGCGTGCGGTCCGATCGTGCCGGACTGGCGCTGAAGCCGGCGTGCCTCACGCACCGCCACGACGGGGACGGGCCATGGCCGCAGGCGGCGTGCTCGCCCTGGTGGCCGTCGCCGCCTGCGGCAGCGGATCTGCCGACACGCGGGACGGCTTACAGCCGGTGCGGCAGACAGACGGCACGCTGACGGTGTGGGTCGGCTCCTCGCGCCTGGCGGCCGTCGAACTGCACAGGTCCGACATCCCTCGTCGAAGATGGACATCGTCGCGTCCGACGGGAATGCCCATGGCTCCCACTACGTGCGCACCAAGGTGGGCCTGTTCCATCGCACCCGCCACGGCCGGCCGGACGTGGTCTTCAGCGCCCAGAACAACGAGACGTCCTGGGACGTGGAGGCAGGCTTCGCCGCCCCCTCTGAACGCAGGGCTGATTCCCCAGTCCACGCTTGCGGGCTGAGCCAGGGGGGCGAACGACCCGTGCACCGTCGACGGGGCTCCCGGCTATCCCGCGTACGCGCCCTACGACGCCTCGTCGCCGGCCGGACCCGGCCGGCGGGCGGGCTCGTCGTGGTCCAGGTGCTGACGCAGCCACTGCTCCGTCGTGCTCACATGCATCAGCGCCGCGGCCTCGGCCAGTGCGGAGTCCCGGCGCAGCAGGGCGGCGTAGATCGCCTCGTGCTCGGCGATGGTCCGGTCACCGGCGTGGGCGTCGACCATGCCGCGCCAGACCCGGCCGCGTACGGTGCGGCTGGAGATGCCCTCCAGCAGGGTCGCCAGCGTGCTGTTCCCGGCGGCTGCGATCACCGCCCTGTGGAAGGCGGCGTCGTGCTCGTTGAGCAGCTCGACATCGTCGCGGGCGGCCTTCATCGCGTCCAGGTGGTGCCTGACCTCGACGAGGTCGTGGTCGGAGATCCGGGTGGCGGCAAGGCTGGTGGCAACGGGCTCGAAGAGCCTGCGCACTTCGGTCAGTTCCAGCAGGGTGTCACCGTGGAGCAATTCCACCGCCGCGCCCAGCCCCTCGAGCAGCAGCGCGGGCTCCAGGCTCGTCACATAGGTCCCGTCGCCCCGCCTGACGTCCAGGACCCGCGCGACAACAAGCGCTCTGACCGCCTCACGCATCAGATTCCTGGACAGACCAAGTTCCGTGGCCAGCTGTTGCTCGGGCGGTAGCTTGGCGCCCGGCGGTAGTTCGCCGGACTGGATGAGCTCCCTGATGCGGGCGATTGCCTTGTCGGTCAATGACATAGGCCAACTCCACACTCCCTGCTCACGCCATGCCACGCTAACAGGACCTCCCATGTTCCAAAAGGGACGGGAAGTCTTTCATGGGCGCCTCGCTCGCCGATGGCCACGCTCTTCTGCCTTCACCTGCGAAAGGGCGTTCCTGCCGACGATCCATAGTCAGGCGGTTCAACTGCGCTCGACTGAACACATCCCATGTCACGGTCTTGATGCGGCAGGCCCGCCCCTGTCCCCCGGATCGAGTGACGTCAATGTCCGCCGCCAACGCTGACACTGACATCGGGCTTGATCATCGACGCTCGGGTCCGGGGTGGCCGCGCCCCGGCGCAGCGGGTCGCCGTGCCGCTTGGCCCGTTGGATCGCGTACCCGACGATCCGGTGGTCCCGGTGGGGGCGCCGATGCCGTCCCCGGTTGTACTCAGGCAGTAGATGCTGCTCGATGAACTGGTCCAGCCGGACAAGGTGGATGTTCGAGAGGGTCGGAGAGGCGACCCCCGCCCTGCGGCCAACCGCTGAGCGTGGCGGGCCACTGGCGGCCCGGTACAACGCGGCGGCGTCTTTTCCGAAACTCCTCCGGGTACGGAGGCCGGCGCCCCACCTGGACATCCCTTCCTGGACCTACGAGGTCCATCGTCAGAGCGCCCACTCCGGAGGATCAGCCTCAGGGGTGGGCTCCGTCAGCGGTTAATCTTGAGGCTCGTCAGGACGAGCGGAGCGCGCAGGAGTTCGGTGGCGCACTCGTCCGCCCTTTCCCGTAGGACACCGCCTTAGCGGCGGCGGGCCAGGAGCGTCGTGCCGACAATGACGCATCCGATGGCCATGATCTTGCCGGCCCCGTAGTAGCGGGACCAGTCGTTGTCAGCCGTGCCTCCGTGCAGGATCAGCCACGAGAGCAGCCCTATCCCGCTCACAGCGAGGACCACTCCTCCGGTCAGCCTGAGCCCGGCCCACCACGAAGCGTCTCCGGTGGGCGCGGGTTCGGTGTCCTGGCCTCGTTCGCGGTCACTCACCTTGTGTCCTCTCCTATGACCATGATCTTCTGCGGAGAAGACGTGGTCCACCACGGAGGGGTTCCACGCCATGGTGCGGTGTCGGGGCACCGCTCGTTCAGTCGCGGTCGGCTACCTGTTTCCTGGACCACGCGGTGGCGTCAGCTCCGTATCGAGCCAAGAGGCGTGCGAACTGGATCCGCTCCTCCCCTGACCAGGTGGCGGTGATCTCCTGGAACACTTTGCGCTGTTCGGCGGCGAAGCGGTTGCGTTCGGCCTCGCCGTGTTCGGTGAGTTCGAGCACGGTGCGGCGTCCGTCGGACTGGGACGCCGTCCGGCGCAGCAGACCGTCCGCGATGCAGGCGGCGACGGTCCGGCTGGCCACCGGCTGGGCGACGCCCATCTCGGCAGCAAGGCCACCGACGGTCATCTCGCCCGGCGCATCGGCGATCACATTGAGTACGAGGTTGCGGGACAGGTCCTTGCCCGATGCCGGTGCGCGGCGGCGCAACCGTGACAGCGCCGGGCCGATCTGATCCAGCGCCAGGTCGTCGGAAGACTGCTCGGAGAAGGACGCGCTGCTCATGTGACCGAGTCTAGGCCCGGTCCGCACATTTGCATACCACCAGGTATTTGCATAGCATCAGGTATGTAAATCATGAACGAGCGAGGGAATGAAGCGGACCGTTATGGCACTCACCGCGATCACAGGCGCGCAGATCTTCGACGGGGAGAAGACGACAGGCGTGCGGACCGTGGTCATCGACGGCGGGCGGATCGCCCGTGTCGGTGGCGACGCTCCTCAGGGCAGCGAGATCGTCGACGGAAGCGGCGCCACGCTGCTGCCGGGGCTCATCGACGCCCATGTCCACTCCGCCCCGGGTTCCCTGGCTCTCGCCCTGAGGTTCGGGGTGACGACCGAACTGGAGATGCAGGGCATGAACACCCGGGAGAACCGGGGACCCATCGCCGACGACGACACCCTGGCTGACGTGCGCTCTTCAGGCTTCGCCATCACACCGCCCGGTGGCCACCCGAGCGAGCTGATGCCCGAAGGCTTCCGGCCGAAGTGGGATCTCCCCCCGGTGATGCCCCTGATGCCGTTCTCCACCACGCCCGAGGAAGCGGCCGCCTTCGTGCCTCAGCTCCTCGCCCGCGGCTCCGACTTCATCAAGTTCATGATCGACGACGGCAGCGTGGAGGGACACCCCGGGCTGCCCTCGCTCGACCAGGCCACCGTGAACGCCGGTGTCGCCGAAGCCAAGAAGTACGGCGTCCTCACCGTGGCCCACGCGCTGACCGTGGAGGCCACCAGGATGGCCGCCGAAGCCGGCATCGACGGCGTCACCCACGTGTTCATGGACCAGCCGCACACCGCCGAGATCATCAGCATCGTCAAGGACGCAGGCATGTTCGTCATTCCCTGCATCACCCTCAATGCATCGATGATGGGGATCACCGGCAGCCAGCTCGCCGACGACCCCCGAGTTGCCGCACGCCTCGACAGCGAGTGGGACCGGACCCTGCGCTCCAGCTACAACCGCTACCCGCAGGGCAAGCTCGACGACGTGTACGCCACCGTGCGCGCCCTGGACGCCGCCGGCGTCGACGTGCTGGCCGGCACCGACGTCTCCATGCCCGAGACGTTCTTCGGGGGCCTGGCACACGGAGCGAGCCTGCACCACGAACTGCAGTATCTGGTGGCCGCCGGACTCACGCCCTCCCGGGCCCTGCGGGCGGCCACGGCGACCACGGCCCGCCGCTTCCACCTCAGCGACCGGGGCCGCATCGCCGAGGGACTCCGCGCCGACCTCCTGCTGGTCGACGGCGACCCGACCCACGACATCAGCGACACCCTCAACACCCGCGCCGTCTGGCGCCGCGGCACCCGCCTGGCGGCATGACCGCGGCACTTCCCCTGGAAGGAAGGAGTCGACTGTCCGGTTCTTGCTCGCCGCGGTACAGCGGCCTTCTACGATCCGCTGCATGCTGGATCCCGAGCTGTTGGAACGGATTACCGCGCGGCGCGCGGAACTGGACGAACTCGAGGAACAGCTGGTCAAGCAGGTGGCGGAGGCACGGGCGGAGCGGGATGAACTCGCTGTCGCTGAAGCGTGACCTTGAGCGGGTGAGCGAGCAGCTCGCCGACGAGCGCGCCTCGGCTATGCCGGCGCCCGGGCAGGTGGGTGGACGGGCCGTGATGCTGATCCCGCACCGCTCACCGCCCAGGCCCCGCGCCTGGACCGCGCCCTGAAGAAGGCCACCGAGCAGGGTGGGGAGCTGGTCCTGATCGACGGGACCCTCATCCCCACCCAGCACCGCACCGGAAAGGCCGACCGGCGCAACTACTGCGGCAAACACCACCATCGCGGCCTGCACTTCCTCGCCCTGACCGATGAACGCGGCCGACTGATCTGGATATCCGTCGCCCGGCCCGGCCGCACCCACGACAACACGGCCGCCCGCCACGACCACATCCTGGCCCACCTGCGCGCCGCCGGCCTCGGGGCACTCGCGGACCTCGGCTTCCGCGGCCTGGACAACGACGTCGTCGACCCCGTGATCGTCACCGGCCTCCACGCCAGCCGTACTATTCGGGGCCAAGACCCCGGCTGTCCCGTTGGCCGAGCCCGGCCGACGCCTACGGGCCGGTGGCCCGCCGCGGCCGCCCGGTCGCCCCGTCTGCGCCGCGGCGAGTCCGCAGCGCACACGACCCCTGACGTACCCCGGTCCGGTAGCCCGGACCGGCTACCGCCTCGGTCCCGCGACGGCGTAGGCCGTGGTGCCGGCGATCGTGAGCACCAGAGCCGTCCAGGTGCCCGCCGCCGTGCCGGGTGGCAGCATCATCCAGGACGCCACCTGCGTCGGCACACTCGTCGGAGGCGGGGCGAAGAACGAGAACGAGAGCCAGGCGAACGGCAGCGTCCACGCGTACTGTCCCCCGCACACCGCCGCCCCGGCGGCGGCGAGCCCGATCAGGCCCGCGCTGTCCCGCACGACGAACGCGGCGGTGGCCAGGTCCTTCCCCGTCGCCTGCACCGCCAGCAGCACCACGGCGACGACCGCGCCGGCGAGCAGCACGTGCACCGCCCTGCGGGGTGCCCAGCGGATCGCGGCCGTCCGGTCCAGCGCGAGGTCCTGCCCGCTGAGCCCGGTCGAGACCGCCATCGCTCCCGCGGCGAGGACGAGCGCGGGCAGCCGCGGATCGCCCGGCCCTCCGCCGCCGTCCCGGGCGAGTGCCCACACCGTCACCGTGGTGATCACCACCGCGGCCAGTGACGCGGGTACCTGACGCGAGCGCGCGTGCGGCTGCCCTGCGGAGTGCGGTCCAGCAGCCGGGGCTGCTCCGCGAAGGACCCCGGACTGCGCGGTCGGCCCCATCCCTCGCCCTCGACGGCCCGCCCCGCGTGGCGGCACTCGGCGTCCAGATCAGCCACGGGCGGCTGATCGGCTGTCCGGACCTGTTCGACGATCCGGCGTTCGACGACGCTCGCCGACCGCCGGCAGTCCATGGCCGACCGCCTGGAACCGGCCGGCCAGGAGGAGCCTGACCGGGCCGGGACTGCGAACGGCATCCCCGGCTGAACGGATCACCGCGGGGCACCGCCCGATTCGCTGCCGCGGTCGGGCTACTCCTCCCGGTACAGCCGGTCGAGGCCGACGAGCACCACCTGTCCGTCGGCTTCGGCCGTGCTGAGCGCGGGAGTGGAGCCGACGCCGCTGCAGCAGGCGGGCCGGGCGTGGGTGACGTCCTCGCCATCGGCGGCGAGCGGGTCGCGGAGGTGACGGAGGCGTTCCAGGTAGTGCGGGCCCAATGGCCTCGTCCCAGCGCGCCACTCCGACCGACAGCAGGGCCCGGAATCGGCGTCGATGCGGCCGCGTACGACCACGTCCGCTTCCGCCCTCGGACCGGCGTGGCGCGCCGTGCCGGGAACTGAGCCGTGGGCCGCTGTCGCGGGGCGTGCACCGAAGACGGCCGGGTGGGCGAAGTCCGCGACCCAGTCCCGGCAGATCTGGGCCACGTGGCGCAGGCGGCAGACGCCGCGGGTGGCGGCCGACAACGACATCACCATGTGGTGAAGGTGCGGGGTCGCGGCCGTGACAGGTCATACGGCATCGCTGGGCAGCCCGGGTGACTGGGCGATCTCTTGTTCGGCGGCTTCGACGATCGCCAGCACGGCGGCCGCCGCGGCCGCGGGGTCGCGGGCCTCGACCGCTTCCACGATGGCGCGGTGACCCGGCAGCGAGGCTTTCACCGCGCCGGGAGTCTGTGTGCTGACGAGGAAGCTGTGTTCCAGCGCGATGTCGACAGCGCGGCCCAGTGAGCCGAGGAGACGGTTGCCGCTGGCGTCGAGCAGGGCCCGGTGGAAGGCGATGTCGGCCTCGACGTAGCCGCTGCGGCCGGGTGCCGCCGCGGCGGCCTCCATGAGGGCCAGGGCGTCGTACAGGGCTCGTACGTCGTCGGGGCCGGCCCGGCCGGCGGCGAGCCGGGCCGCCTCGGGCTCGACGATCCGGCGCAGTTCACCCGTATCGCGCAGCAGAGCCGTGGCGTCCCCGGCCTGTTTCCAGCGCAGTACGTCACGGTCCAGGTGGTTCCAGTGCTCCGGGGGCAGCACGCGCGTGCCGGTGCGCGGGCGTACGTGCAGCATCCCCTTGGCCACCAGTGCCTTGACCGCTTCCCGCAACACCCCTCGGCTGACGCCGATCTCGGCCGCGAGCGCGTCCTCGACCGGCAACGCATCCCCCGGCTCCCACGCGCCGCCCACGATGCGCCGCCCCAGTTCGTCGACCACGCGCTGGTGCGTGGTCAGGAAGTGCACCACGATCTCCGCTCACCCTCTGGACGCCATTCATCGAATCATTTAATGATTGAGCTCCAGGGTACGGCCTGCGGGCCCTCACCCGACATCGCCCCACCGCGCAAGCGGACCACGCGAGAACCACGGGAGTGCCTACATGACCGACGGTCAGAGGACGAGCCGCCGCAGCCAGGCGTGGTTCGGCGCACAGGGCCGCAGCGGGATGGTGTACCGCTCCTGGATGCGCAATCAGGGATTCGGGCACGAGGTGTTCGACGGACGTCCCGTCATCGGCATCGCGACCAGTGCCTCCGAACTCGCCCCGTGCAACGCCCATCTGACACGCGTCGCCGAAGCGGTCAAGCGCGGCGTGTGGCAGGCGGGCGGTCTGCCACTCCAGTTCCCCACCATGGCCACCGGCGAGACCCTGATGCGCCCCACCGCCATGCTGTACCGCAACCTCATGGCCATGGAGGTCGAGGAGCTGATCCGGGCCAATCCGCTCGACGGTGTCGTGCTGCTGTCCGGCTGCGACAAGACGACCCCCGCCATGCTCATGGGCGCCGCCAGCGTCGACGTGCCCGCCGTCATGGTCACCGGCGGGCCGATGCTCAACGGCAAGTACCGGGGCCAGGACGTGGGATCCGGCACCCATGTGTGGAAGTTCGAGGAGGATCTGAAGACCGGCCGGATGACCGAGGAGGAGTGCTTCTTCGCGGAAGGGTGCATGGCCCGCTCCAACGGCCACTGCATGACGATGGGGACCGCCTCGACGATGGCCTGCATGGCCGAGGCGCTCGGCATGCAGCTGCCGGGCTCGGCTGCCTGGCCCGCGGTCGACTCCCGGCGGATGGAGACCGCGCAGGCGGCGGGGCAGCGCATCGTGCGGATGGTGGAGGAGGAGCTACGCCCCTCTCAGATCCTGACCCGGGAGGCGTTCGAGAACGCCATCCGGGTCAACGCGGCCATCGGCGGCTCCACGAACGCGATCATCCATCTCACCGCCATCGCCGGACGCGTCGGCGTCGAGCTGAGCCTGCGCGACTTCGACGACCTGGCCCGCGCGGTGCCGACCCTGGTCAACCTGATGCCCAGCGGCACCTACCTCATGGAGGACTTCTGCTACGCGGGCGGGCTGCCCGCCGTCATGGCCGAGCTGCTCCGCGGCAAACTGCTGCACGGCGAACGGATCACGGTCACCGGACGCACCATCGCCGAGAACACCGAGAGCGCCGAACGCGTCAACTCCGACGTCATCACCGGCCTCGACGCTCCCTTCCAGCCGGCCGGCACCGGCACCGCCGTGCTGCGCGGCAACCTGTGCCCCGACGGAGCCGTGATCAAGCAGTCCGCCGCCTCACCGCACCTGCTCACCCACCGCGGCCCCGCGCGCGTCTTCGACTCCCCCGAGGCCTATCACGAGGTGGCCGACGACCCGGAACTCGACATCGACGAGAACACCGTCATCGTCATCCGCAACGCCGGCCCCAAGGGCTACCCCGGTATGCCCGAGGTCTCCAACGTCCCGCTGCCCGCCAAGCTGCTGAAGGCCGGCGTCAAGGACATGGTGCGCGTCTGTGACGGCCGGATGAGCGGCACCGGGTACGGGACCGTGGTGCTGCACGTGGCGCCCGAGGCCGCCGTCGGCGGACCTCTCGCCCTGGTGCGCGACGGGGACCCCATCGTCCTCGACGTCCCGAACCGCACCCTGCGCCTGGACGTGGACGACACCGAGCTCACCCGGCGCCGGGAGACATGGCGGGCCCCCGCCGAGCGGCACACCAGCGGCTACGCCTGGCTCTACACCCAGAACGTGGAACAGGCCCACCAGGGGGCCGACTTCGGCTTCCTGCGCGGAAGCCGTGGGCACGAGGTACCCCGCGACTCCCACTGAGTCCGCCCCAGGTGACCGCACCCCCTCGAATCCAGGAGAGCATCGATCGTGGAATCGGCAGCAGCGCGCCCTCGTCCGGTCCTCACAGCCGGCTCCGTCCTGCCGGAGGACTTCGGCCGAGCCGCCCTCGTCGCGCGCGTCCACCACCCGGAATCGGACGGACCGTGTGTGGCCGCGGTCCGCGGCGATCAGGTCGTCGACCTGACGGCCGTCACCCCCACCGTCTCCGACCTGATGGAACGCGACGACGCGGCGGCAATCGTCCGCGAAGCCGATGGCGGACACGCCTGGCACCTGGACGAACTGCTGCAGGCACCGGCCGGCCGCCGTGACGTGCCGCATCTGCTCGCCCCCCTCGACCTGCAGGTGATCAAGGCCGCGGGCGTCACCTTCGCCCGGAGTCTGCTGGAACGCGTCATCGAGGAGCGCACGGGCGGCGATCCGGCGCAGGCCGCGCGGGTGCGGGCCCGCGTACAGCAGCTGGTGGGCGGCGCGCTCGACGGCATCCGTCCCGGATCGCCGGAAGCGGACAAGGCCAAGGAACTGCTCGTCTCCGAAGGACTGTGGTCGCAGTACCTGGAGGTCGGGATCGGGCCTGACCCGGAAGTATTCACCAAGGCCCCGGTCCTGTCCGCGGTCGGCACCGGCGCCGACATCGGGGTGCTCGGCGCCTCGGTGTGGAACAACCCTGAGCCCGAGGTCGTCCTCGTCGTGGACTCACGCGGCCGGGTACGGGGCGCGACGCTCGGCAACGACGTCAACCTCCGCGACGTCGAGGGACGCAGCGCCCTGCTGCTGTCCCGTGCGAAGGACAACAACGCCTCCTGCGCGATCGGCCCGTTCATCCGCCTGCTCGACGACGGCTTCGACCTGGACACCGTACGCGGGCTCGACATCGACCTGCGGATCGACGGCACGGACGGCTACGTGCTGCACGGCAGCAGTTCCATGCGCGAGATCAGCCGCGACGTACTGGACCTGGTGGCCGCCACGTACGGTCCGCACCATCAATACCCGGACGGCTTCGTGCTGTTCACCGGAACGCTGTTCGCCCCCACCGAGGACCGACAGGCACCCGGCGCGGGGTTCACCCACGAGTACGGCGACATCGTGCGGATCTCCAGCCCGCGGCTCGGCGCTCTGGTCAACACCGTGATCCCCAGCGAGCAGGCCACGCCGTGGACGATCGGCGTACGAGCGCTGATGCGCAACCTCGCCCGGCGCGGCGTGCTGTGAGGTGACCGCAGGCATGGCCGCGCGGTCCGGTGTGCGCAGCGCTGCCGCTGCCGCGGCGTGCGCTGCGCACAACCGGCTCATGCCCGGGCGACCAGCTCCTGGCCGAACGTGGCGTGCAACCGCCGCGTGTGGTCCACGTGGCGCTCGGCTCCGGTCAACGTGACCCTGGCCGTCAGACGCGGATCCGCGCTGGAGGCGGCCAACCGCACCTCCAGCTCGCCCGGTTCGACGACGCGCCGACCGTCACGTCCGGTGAAGGAAGCGAGGTCGGCCGGGACCGTGACCCGGACGCGGCGGGTCTCGCCCGGCTTCAGCTCGACGCGGGCGTAGCCGACGAGGCGCTGCACCGGCTGGACGACGGAGGCGACCGGGTCATGCAGATAGAGCTGGACGACCTCGGTTCCGGACCGTGCGCCTGCGTTGCGGAGGGTGAAGGCGAAGGTGAACTCGCCGTCCGTCGGAGCCTCCTGGGCGTCCACGCTCAGGTCTGCCCACTCGAACCGCGTATAGGACAGGCCGTGGCCGAAGGCGAAGGCGGGGGTCGGGTCGATGTTGGACACCTCGCTGGCGTGCGCGAGCCGCGCCCCGAGGTACGTGGCCGGCTGGGAGCCCGGCCCGCGCGGCACGCTGACCGGGAGACGTCCGGAGGGATTGGTACGGCCGCTGAGCACCCCGGCGATCGCGTGCGTGCCCTCCTCACCCGGGAAGAAGGACTGCACGATCGCGGCGGACTCCTCCACTGCGCGGCCGAGGGCATACGGCCGTCCCGCGAGCAGCACGGTGACCACGGGTGTCTCCTGGTCGAGCAGCGTGTCGAGCAGTTGCTGCTGCGCACCGGGCAGCACCAGCGCCTCGGCGTCGCATCCTTCGCCGCTGGTGCCCCTCCCGAAGAGCCCGGCGCGGTCGCCGAGCACCACCAGGGCGACGTCGGCCTCGCGTGCCACCTGGGCGGCCTCGCGGATGCCGGAGAGATCTCCGTCGTCGATTCCGGTGCCGCGGGCGACCGTGATCTCGGCGTCGGGGAATTCGGCGGCGAGAGTGTCGCGCAGCGTGGGCAGCTCGATACCGAGTGGGGTCCCGGGGTGGCGGACGCCGATGTGCTGGGGGAAGGAGTAGCAGCCCAGTACGGCGGTGGGCTCGTCGGCGTTGGGACCGAGCAGAGCGATGCGGCGCGGCCTCGCGAGCGGCAGAGTGCCGTCGTTGCTCAGCAGCACGACCGCTTCCTCGGCGACCGTGCGGGCCAGCGCGCGGTTCTTGGGACCGTCCAAGTCGATCCGGCCGCGCAGGGCGGCCGGGTCGTCCAGGTCTGCCCCGTCGAGCGCGGCCGGTACGGGGTCCCAGTCCGGGTCGAGCAGGCCGAGCATCGCCTTCTGGGTGAGTACCCGGCGCAGGGCGCGATCGACCAACGCCTCCGGTATGCGGCCGTCGGCGACGGCCTCGGCCAGGGGCGCGCCGTACGTCTTGACGTTGGGCAGTTCGACGTCGATACCCGCGTGCAGCGCCGCGCCGGCGGCGCCGGCCCAGTCGGCCGCGATGCCGTGCAGGGTCTTCAGGAAGGCGATGGCGAAGTAGTCGGCGACGACAGTACCGTCGAAGCCCCACGTGTCACGCAGCAGCCCGGTGAGCAGATTTTCGTCGGCCGCGGAAGGCATGCCGTCGGTGTCGGTGTAGGCGTTCATCACCGACCGGGCGCTGCCTTCACGGATCGCCATCTCGAAGGGAGGCAGCAGAACGTCGGCGCGTTCGCGCGGGCCCACGGCGGAGGGGGCGAGGTTGCGACCGGCGCGGGAGGCCGAGTAGCCGACGAAGTGCTTGAGGGTGGCGACGATCCCGGCGGACTCCAGGCCCTGCACATATGCCGTGCCGATGGTGCCGACGAGGTACGGGTCCTCGCCGATGGTCTCCTCGACTCGGCCCCACCGGGCGTCGCGCACGACGTCCAGGACGGGCGCGAGTCCCTGGTGGACACCGACGGCACGCATGTCGCGGCCGATGGCGGCGGCCATGCGCCGCACCGTGTCCGGGTCGAAGGTGGCGCCCCAGGACAGCGGAACGGGATAGGCCGTCGCCCCCCAGGCGGCGAAGCCGGCCAGACACTCGTCATGTGCGAGAGCGGGGATGCCGAACCGGTTGGTGGCGGCGATACGGGTCTGGGTGCGGGCCAGGGAGAGCGCACCCAGTGCGGGGTCGACGGGGACCGTGCCGAAGGGCCGGGTCAGCTGGCCCAGTCCGGTGGGCAGGAGTGCGTCAAGATCGACGGCTTCCTCCATGTCGTGCTGATGGGGGGCCACTTCACCGCCCTGATCGGAGGCGCCCACCCACACTCCGTACAGCTGGGCGGTCTTCTCCTGAAGGGTCATCGCGTCGATCAGGGCGTCGACTCTCGCGGTGACGGGAAGGGTGGGGTCGTTCCAGAGGGAGGCTTCGGGGGTGTTCTCTACGGCCACGTTGGCGTTCACTTTCCTCCCACGCCCGCCGGGCCCTGGGGCAGGGCGGGACAGGCGAACAGGTATGCAGGGCATGCCGCCCGAACCACAGGCCGACCACCGGCCACAGCGTCGGTGTCGGCGTCGGTCAACGGCTGAATCCGGCGGTCAGACCGCTCAGCAGCTGGCGGCGGCCGAACGCGTACAGGATCAGGATGGGCAGAGTGGTGAGGACGACGGCGGCGAGAACGGCAGGGACGTTGACCCCGTACTGGCCCTGGAAGGTCCACAGTGCGAGGGGCAGGGTCCGGCGGTCAGGGCTCTGAGTGAGGACCAACGGCAGCAGGAAACCGTTCCAGATGGTCAGTGCGTTGAAGATGGTCACGGTGAGGATGGCCGGTCGGGTGAGCGGTGCCGCCAGCCGCCACAGTGTCGTCCATTCGGTGGCGCCGTCGACCCGCATCGAGTCGAACAGCTCGTTGGGCACGTCGCGGATGAAGTTGGCGAGCACCAGCACGGACAGCGGGATGGCGAAGGCGATCGACGGGAGGATCAGCGCCAGCAGACTGTCGTACAGCTGCAGTTTGATGATGATCAGGTAGACCGGGATCACCGTCGCCTGCAGTGGGATGGCCAGCCCCATGAGGAACAGCCCGTTCATCGCGCGCAGGGTCCGCATGCGCCAACCGCGGACGATCGCGTAGGCGGCCATGAAGGAGACCGCCACCGCCGGCACCACGGCGCCCGCGGTGACCACGACGCTGTTCACGAAGTAGCGCAGGAAGTCGGACTCGACGACCAGCCGGTAGTTCTCCAGCGTGGGGTCAGCCGAGGGCACCAGCGGGTTGCTCGCGTAGTAACGGCTCTTGGGCTTGAGGCTGGTGATCAGGGTCCAGTACAGGGGGACGGCGACGACCGCGAGCCAGAGCCATCCGGCCAGGCCACCGGCCCAGTTGCGCCGGCGGGCCGCCGGACGGGAGGGGCATCGCCGCTCGCGGTGGGTGGCCTTCCGCGGTCCTCGCGGCTCGATCAGCGTGGTGGACACGTCAGGCCCCTTCGAGTTGGCTCGCACCGGCGTCCCGGCCCCCGAGCCTGCGCAGCAGCAGGGCGAGGGACAGACCCACCAGGACCAGGATGACGGCGATGGCGCTGGCCGGTCCCATCAGGCTGGCTTGGAATCCCCGCTTGTACATGTCCAGTGCGAGGACCCGGGTGGCGTCTCCGGGGCCGCCCTCGGTCAGGACGAAGATGAGGTCGAAGAAGGTCAGCGATCCGACCACCATCAGCGTGGACGAGGTGATGATGGTGTATTTCAGCTGAGGCAGCGTGATGCTGAAGAACTGCCGGATCCGTCCGGCCCCGTCCAACTGCGCGGCCTCGTACAGGGACTTCGGAATCTGCTGGACACCACCCTGGTAGATCAGTGAGTGGAACGGGATGAACTGCCAGGAGACGACGAAGATGATGACCCCGAACGCGAGCCCGGGCCGCCCCAGCCAGTCCTGGCTGAGTGCCTGGATCTTCAGCCCGGCGCCGAGCCCGAAGTTGGGGTCCAGCAGGGCCTTGTAGGCGATCGCGATCGCCGCGGAGCTGAGCATCAGCGGGATGAAGTACACCACGCCCAGCACCGCACGGTAGCGCTGGCGGCCGGCCAGGAACGTGCCGAGCAGAATGCTCAGCGGCGTCTGAACGGCCCAGGAGACGGCCATCACCAGGAATGTCACCCACAGGGCGTGCGGCAGCCCGGGGTCGCTGAGCACCGTGCGCCAGCTGGTCAGCCCCGACGGGTGGATGGCGCCGATCCCGTCCCACGTGGTGAAGCTCAGCACGAAGACACCGACGAGCGGTATCACGGCGAAGCCGACGAAGACCACCAGCGCCGGCGTGGCCAGCCACGGCAGGATGCTGCGCGGTTCGCGACGCGGCGGATGGCCGGTGTGCGCGCTCATTTGCCGGTGACCTCGTTGAGGTTGCGGGCGAACCCCTGCGGCGAGATGGACAGCTGGAACAACTTGACGATGTTGTCCAGCAGGGCCTCGGCGGCCGCCGGGCTGAGCGCTTGGTCCCAGGACTGGCCGAACACCTTGGCCTTGCTGGCGATGTCGTAGGTGAACTGCAGGAAATCGGCGCTCTTGGAGGCGGCCAGCAGCTTCTCCGTGCCCAGCCGGATCGGAACCGCCCCGTTGCCGATCCACTTCTTCATCTCGTCCTCCTGGAGGACGCCCGTGGCGAAGAAATCCTTGGCGATCTTCTTCTGCTCGGCGCTGGCCTTCGAGGATATGGACAGGTACTGGGCGGGGTTGCCGACGGTGTTGCTCGGATCGCCCTTACCGCCTTCAACGGGCGGGAAGTTCATGTAGCCCAGCGCGCCGCTGGAGACGAAGTCCCCGCCCTCGGTCTGCTGGATGCCGTACGACCAGGAGCCGTGGAGCATCATCGCGGCCCTGCCGGTGTACAGCAGCGCCTGGTCGGCGTTGGAGTCCGCGGTGATCGAGGAGAAGCCCTTGATGAACCCGTGGGCTTTGACCAGATCCTGCACCTTGGTCAGCGCGGTGATGGCGTCCGGATGGGACCAGGCGTTCTTCTCGCCCTCGATGATGGCCTGGAACACCTCCGGACCGCCGATGCGGTCGAACAGGAACTCAAGCCACATCATGTTCGTCCACCGGGACTGGCCACCCAGGGAGAAGGGCGCTATGCCCTTCGCGTTGAACCTGGGCACCAGCGCCATGATGTCGTCCCAGGACTTCGGTGGCTCCACGCCGACCCGGTCGAAGACCTTCTTGTTGTAGTAGAGGACGATCGGCTGCACGACATCGCACGGCATCGCGTAGATCTTGCCGTCGACGGTCGCCGCGGCGAACGAGGACGGGAACAGCCGCTTCTTGACCTCGGGGTGCTCGTCGAACCACGAGGTGAGGTCCTCGACCTGGCCCGCCTTCGCGTAGGTGCGCAGCGTCCCGCCTCCCCAGCCCCAGATGATGGTGGGCGCCTTCCCCGCCCCGATGGCGGTCTTGATCTTCGTCTTGTACGCGTCGTTCTGGAAGGTGGTGTCTGTGATCTGCTCCTTGGGGTGGGCCTTGTTGAACGCGTCCACCGCGCCGCCCCTGACACCCTCATTCGGCTGGCCGCTTATGTACCAGTACGTGGCTCCACCACCGCTCTTGCTGGGACCGGACGAGCCGCAGGCCGCGAGCGCCGCGGAGACGGGCACGCCGGCGGCCAGGCCGAGGAGAGTACGTCGAGAGAGGGGGATCGCCATGTCTTTTCTCCGCACTTGAGAGCCACCGGCTTCTCGTGAGCCATAGTGAAAACTTTTCGAAATAACCTTCTTTGAGTTCCGTTCGTGCAAATTAAGTTTCGGACTGACACCCTGTCAAGGCATGTGCAGGCACGTTGTCGGCCAGCAATCGGCTGCGTAGTATCGGGCGAGAACGGCCCTCGAGGAACCCTTGGAGGGACCGAAAATTTTTCGAAACATTCTGGTTGGGAGCGGGGGGTGACGCGATGACCCGGCTCACCGGCACGTCGCGGGTGCAGATCCCACGCCATCCGCGCGCTCGCCCCGGGCAGTCCGGCAGTCGGCCCGCTTCGCCCAGGTACGGCTGGAGCCGGGCGCAAGCACACGCGTACCGGTCGGCGTGCATGCCGATCGGACCCCGTTCACCGGACGCGAGCTCACGCAGATCGTCGGACGTGCCGAGGTCGAGGGGCTCGTCGGCACCTCCCCGGACGGGCCCGGTGCCGGTTGCCGTACAGTTACCCGGTTCCACCCGCGTTGCCGACCCGACCGGCGGCTCACCACACCGGTGGACGTACAGCTGGGAGGAACCGATGCGGCCGAACACCAGGCGGACCACTTTGGCGGACATCGCCCAAGCGGCCGGGGTCTCCGTCGCGACCGTGTCCAAAGTGGTCAACGGTCGCGGTGACGTGGCGCCGCGGACCCGCGCCCGGGTACAGGAACTGCTGCATCAGCACCACTACCTCGCGCCCGTGTTCCGCCACACCGAGGCCATCGAAAGCCCGACCATCGAAGTGCAGTTCAAGGGCGGCCTCAAGTCGTACGTGGCCGAGGCCCTGGAAGGGATCATCGACTCCGCCGCCGAATTGGGGGCCTCGGTGGTGATCGGTCAGGCGTCCCGCGCCCCACACTGGGCCCGGGACCTGGTCTCAGCCGGGCGCCGCGCCGTCATCGCGGTCACCAGCGTGTACACCACAGCGCACCTGAACGAACTGGCCCGGGCCGGGCTGCCGCTGGTCGTGCTGGACCCACTGCACCTGCCAGACAGCCGGGTCAACAGCGTCGGGGCGACCAACTTCGCCGGCGGCCTGGCCGCGACCCGGCACCTGCTCTCCCTGGGCCACCGCCGCATCGCCTATCTCGGCGGACCGACCATGGCCGTGTGCAACCAGGCACGCATGCACGGCTACCGTGCCGCCATGGAGGCGGAAGGAGCGCAGGTACCCGACGCCTGCGTCCGGCCCGGAGAATTCACGTACGAGACCGGGTTGCTCGGCGCCACGGAACTCCTGGGCCTGCAAGAGCCACCGACGGCGATCTTCGCAGGCAACGACGAGATCGCCCTCGGTGTCATCGAGACCGCCCGCGCCCGAGGGCTGCGCGTCCCCGAAGACCTGAGCGTGGTCGGCTTCGACGACACAAGCCTTGCCCAGATGGCCTCACCGCCACTGACCACCGTGCGCCAGCCACTACGGGAGATGGGTGGTGCCGCCCTGCGTACCGCCCTCCGACTGGCCAGAGGCGAGAAGGCCGAGTCCCATCACATCGAACTCGCCACCGAACTCGTGGTACGCGCCTCGACGGCGCCGCCCCGCGAAGAGACTTCGGCGCATAGATAATCGCAGGTGAGAGGCAGCGTAGGGCCCCGTCAGGCGGGTTCGGCAGTGAGGACGCGCCCGGTCGGCCTGCGGGTGTGGATCCACGCGGGCAGTGCGGTCAACACCCCGACTGCCAGCAGGATGACGAGGGCGGCGGTGAGCAACCACGTCGTCGAGGGTGTGACCGTGCTGCCGAACACCCAGTACAGGCCGAGCCCGGTCGGAATACCCACCGCCACTCCGGGTACGGCGGGCAGGAGTTGCGCCACGCACAGCGCCGCGACGACCTGGCCGGGTGTGGCGCCGAGGGTACGGGCGATGGACAGGGCGCGCCGGGCCTGCACGGCGGTGCTCCAGCCGAGGAGCACGGTGTTGAGCGTGGACAGCGCCACCAGCGTGAGCGTGACGGCGAGCAGCACCTCGCCGGTCAGGTCGACCCGCACTTCGACGGGGCCGAACCGCTTGAAGTCGGGCCTCCCGCCGAGTTCGGTGTGCCAGGTGAGCAGGGCGGTCACCATGAGGGTGGTGGTGGCCGTACCGGCGGAGGCCAGGACGGCGCGGCCGGGCCGGCGGGCGAGCAGCCGGATGCCGAGCAGGAGCGAGGTGGGCAGATGCGCCGTCATGGCGTTCAGGCGGGGGTGGCGCGTGAGCAGGTGCGCCGGGTCGGCCAGGGAGTGGACGGTGCTGGTGCGGGTGGCGCGCAGCGCGGGGCCGAGCGCACCGGTCAGAGCGACCACGACGGCGAGGAAGATCGCGGCGGTGACGGTGCCGGAGTCCGGAGGGCTGATGGTGTTGAGCAGCCCGGCGCTGGGATCGACCAGGTGGGGTGCGGCCAGCGTTCCGGCGGTCAGCCCGAGCGCGGAGGCCAGGAGGGTCAGCAGCAGGTACTGCGCCAGCAGGACGGAGGTGACGGTGGCGGGTCCGGCGCCGACGGCCTTGAGCAGTGCGGCACGCCGGTTGTCGCGGGCAGCGCGGGTGGTGGCGAGCGCGGCGAGGGTGACCATCGCGGCGGCGGCGAGCAGCCAGCCGCCGACCACCAGGGCAGGCTGGATGGCCCGGATCATGGACAGGTCCGACTGGAGGACGTCCTGCCAGTAGTGGACGTTGACCGAGGAGTCGACCTCGCGGTCGCGCCCGAACACGGTGTCCTGCCATCGTTCCGTCGCCGTGGGATCGGTCAGCTTCAGAAGGATCAGGTGGACGCTGGGCTCCTCCCCCGCCGCCGCGCGGGCGTCGGCTGAGGTGAGCCAGATCCTGCCGCCGTAGTCGGACGGCCCGGCCCCCTGCGCGGCGTCGCTCCCTGGATACACCCCGGTGGCCGCGCTGATCGCGGTCCCGGCGACCGGATAGCCGCGTCCGCCGATGGTGACGCGGTCGCCGACGCGCACGCCGAGTGCTTGCGCGAACCCGCGCTCGACCACCGCGCCGCCGGGACGCACCCAGGTGCCGGAGGTCACCAGCGGTCGGTCCACGGCGGATGGTGCGGTCTCGCGCCCCTCGACCGAGGAGTGCGCGGTTCGGCCGTGCGCCTTGATGTAGGTGTCGAACGCGAAGACCGGGTCGGCTCGCGCGGCCACACCGGGCGCGTCCGCGAGGCGTTCGGCCACGTGGGACGGGTTCGTGGCCGTCGTGGTGGCGATGATGTCGGGCCCCGCGGTGGCCGCGCGGGTCTTCTCGTACCCGCTGACCACCGCGTCGTTGGTCGTCAGTCCGAGGGTCAGGCTGGCACCGGCGATGGTGACGGCGAGCAGGAACATGACGGCCTCACCGGGTCGGCGGCGCATATCGCGCAGGACCAGGCGCCACGTCAGCAGCAGATGTCCCACCGTCAGTCCCCCCAGCTCAAGAGCGTGCCGAGCCGTGTGCTGCCGCTGCCGCTGCCGGTGTTCAGGGGGGTGTCGTCGGCCAGCGTGCCGTCGCGCAGGGAGACGATGCGGTCGGCGGTGGCGGCGACGCGTTCGTCGTGGGTGACCATGACCAGGGTCTGGCCGGCGGTGCGCAGCTCGTCGAAGAGCCGGAGGATGTCGTGGGTCGCGGCGCTGTCGAGGTTTCCGGTGGGCTCGTCGGCGAGGACCACCAGCGGCTTGTTGACCAGGGCACGGGCGATGGCGACCCGCTGCCGCTGCCCGCCGGACAGTTCCGAGGGCAGATGCCGGGCCCGGTCGGCGAGTCCGACCTGATCGAGGAGTTCGGCGGCACGGCGGCGGGCGGTGCGCGGTGAGGCGCCGGCGAGCAGCGCGGGCAGCTCGACGTTCTCCGCCGCGGTCAGCTCGTCCATCAGGTGGTACGCCTGGAAGACGAACCCGACGGCGCGGCGGCGCAGCCGGGCCAGCGCCCGCTCGCCGAGGTCGTCGACACGCCGCCCACCGAGCCACACCTCGCCCTCGGTAGGCCGGTCAAGACCGCCGAGAAGCTGGAGCAGTGTGGACTTGCCACAGCCGCTGGGCCCGGTCACGGCGAGCGTCTGCCCGGTGGGAACAACGAGGTCGACCCCGCCGACAGCCCACACCGCGCTCTCGTCCTCCCCGTACACCCGGGCCAGGCCGACCGTGCGCAGCACCGGCCCGGCCGCCTCTCCGGGGTGGCGGCCGGCCCATCCCGCGCCCGGGCCGTCGTCCGTACCCCTCCGCCGCGACCGGGCCCTGCCCCGCTGACCGTCTCTCGTCATCCGTTTCCCTTGCCTTTCCCCCGCGGTGTGCGGGCGGACCAGGTCCGCCCACACGCTTCCAGCCAGCGCAGATCGGCCTGCAACCGGAGCGCTATGCCCTCCAGAAGCAGCCCGGCCTCCGAGTCCGTGTCGTGAGCAAGGGCAGCGTGCTGGGCTTCGGCGAGGCTGCGCATCAGCTCCCGCCGCCGCGCGTCCACGAGCGCGAGCGGATCGGCCAGACCAGACTCACCGGCGGCCACCAACTTCAGGTGGAACTCCGTCACGTCCGCTCTGGGTCCGGCGCTCTCGGCCATCCACGCGGCCACCCGCTCATGCCCGGCCGCGGTCGGCGCGTACACCTTGCGCCGCGGGCCGCGCACCGGCGCGTCCTCACGCTCCTGGACGACCAGGCCCGCCTTTTCGAGCCGGGTGAGCGTCACATAGATCTGCCCCGCGTTCAGCGTCTCCCCCAATGGCCCGAGCGCCGCTACCAGCCGCGCGCGCAGGTCGTACCCGTGCGACGGCTCCTTGACCAGCAGCGCCAGCACCACGTCCTGCACGGACCACCCTCCTCTGCGACCCCCAATAGATAGCGGTTAGCTAAAGGGAGCGTCAAGCCGGCCTCTGAACCCCATCCGCGGCCGGGAAGGCGTACCGCCTCCGCGCCGCAGTGTCCCGTCACACGGTGGCCCTCGCCCCGGGCCAAGAGCGTGGCCCAGCACGACGCACGTGTGCCGGTGCCCGCCTGACCGTGCTCCGGCCTACTGGAAACCCCGCGGGTCCGTCTGGACTCCGCAAGACCTTCAAAACCTGGGTCATTCGGCAACCCCGGACCACCGTTTTCTGACCCGATCCGGAGCCATGACCGCCCTCGAACCGGCATGTCGGCGCCCCGCGACGATCGCCGGCACCAGGACGAGCGCGGTCAGGCGGCGGGCGATGAGGCTGCCGTCCGCCCGGACGAGCTCCAGTCGCCGGTGCGCGGCGGCCACCGGCGCGAGCAGCACCTGCGCGGCGGTGCGGTCGCCGGCATCCGCACCCGTGACGATCACCGTCGGCTGCAGGCGGGGCCGTGTCGACCACCACGTGTCGCTCGCGGCCGTTGAACAGCGCGGGGAGGTCGCGGATGCCGCCGGTTGGTGAACTGCTGGAACAGCCCGGACGAACGCGAGACCGTCCGGCACTCGATCAGCAGGACGCGGGGCGCCGCCGAGGGGACGCTCGACGAGTGGCTGCCAGGTGTGGTCGTCGACGAACCGTGCGGCGAGCAAGTGGGCCACTGCCCTGTCGCAGGTCCCGACGGCTCGACTCCCCGGGCCACGGCCTGGCACTCGGTCCGCTCGACGGGTGAAGAGGCGGGGCGATCTCACCGCGAGCGCGTTCATGCGACCCGACCGCACGCCGGACCGCGCGAGCGCGGTCCGGTGGGCTCACGACAGTCGCGGTCACCTGCCCGGGGGCCTGACCGTTGCCACCGGGACGAGGGTGGTGCGGTCGAACGGGCCGCCGTGGGAGGCGGCGCACGCGACGGCGTCGTTGACGGCATCGAGACCGAAGGTCCGGACGCGTTCGGGGGCGAGGTCCAGCGCGCCCGAGGCGAGGAGCCGGATGATGCCGACATTCGCTGTGCGCGGGTACATCCACTGACCGCGCACGGTGACCGAGTTGCGCATGATCCATGGGTACGGAAGTGCGAGATCGTCGCCACCGAGCATGCCGACGCCGCCCATGAGGACGACGCGGCCGTATTCGCGCACGGTCATGGCCGCCGCACGCGACGCGGAACTGGGTGCGCTCGGCGGGAGCAGGTCGATCACCATGTCGATCGGGCCGTCGCCCGCCGCGGACATCGCCGCCCGGTCCGTGTCCTCGTCCCCGGTCAGCGGCACCGGGCGCACACGCGGACCGAACCGGTCGGCGAGCAGGTCGAGCGCTGCCCGGTTGCGGCCCGGGGCGACCACGCGGCCCGCTCCCATCGCGAGCGCGACCGCGACCGCGCTGCTGCCGAGGTTGCCGGTGGCCCCGCTGACGAGCAGCGTCTCGCCGGCTGCGAGCCCGCCTGCCAGCAGCCCGCCGTAAGGGATGGTGTGCACACTGAGCGCGGCCCAGCGGGCCGGGTCGTCCCCTGCCACGGTGGGCAGCGGGAAGACGTTCTCCGTCGGGACCCGCATACGTTCGGCGAACGACCCGTCGTGCAGGTACCGGGCCAACCGCGCGCCGCCCTCCCCGCGGGAACTCCAGCCCTGAAGCGTGATGTCGGGCGTCAGGGCGTCGTCCCGCGAACGCACCGTGCAGTCGCACCACACCAGGTCCCCGGCACGCAGCCGGGTGGCGTCCGGGCCGACGTGGACGACCCGTCCCACGCCGCCGATCCCGGGCACGACGGGAGGGACCAGGGGGTAGTTCCGTTCGCCGCCGAAGACCTCGCCCGCGTACGGGGGGACGCAGGTAGCCAGCACCTCGACCACCACCTCACCGCCGCCGGCCTCAGGGTCGGGCACCTCCCGCACCGTGAGCGGGGCGCCGAACCGCGTCAATACCGCTGCTCGCATGCGATGACCTCCATGTTCGTCCGGGTCCTTCGGCATCGACACTAGGAGTCCGGCGATCATGCGGGAAGCGACGATCCGGCATCTGTGGTATGCGTATAACGCATGGACATCTCCAGTACGGGTCTGCGGGTTCTGCAGCAGATCGCCGAATCCGGCAGCTTCACCGCGGCAGCCGCCAGGCTCGGCTACACGCAGTCCGCGGTCTCACGACAGGCCGTCTCCCTCGAACGCAGTGCGGGCACCACCCTGTTCGACCGCCGCCCCGACGGGGTGCGGCTCACCCCCGCGGGTCTGACCCTGCTGCGCCACGCCCGCACCATCCTGGACTGCCTCGCGGCGGCCGAGTCCGACCTCACCGGCACCGTCCCACGGACCGAACTGGTGCGGCTCGGACTGTTCCTGAGCGCGGGCGCGATCATCCTGCCCGCCGCGCTCACCCGCCTCACCGCAACCGACCCGCAGATCACCGTCACGACCACCGAGGGCACCACGCCCGCCCTGATCCGGGCGCTGCGGGCAGGCTCGATCGACCTCGCCGTGCTGACGTCCCGCCCGCCCCACCGGCCCCTGGACAGCGACTCGCCGCGCCTGCACGTCGATACCGTCGCGGACACGGAACTGGTCGTGGCGGTGCCGTCGACCGGGAAGTTCGCCGGCCGCACCACGGTGCACGTCGACGAGCTGGTCGACGCCGCGTGGATCGCCACCCCGTCCTCGAACTCCGAGCCACTGCTCGGCGTCTGGCCCGGCCTGCCCGGACGACCGCACATCGTCCACCGCGCACGCGACTGGCTGACAAAACTCCAGCTGGTCGCAGGCGGCTTCGGGGTGACGACGGTGCCGTTGCGGCTCTCACCGGTGCTACCGCCCGGGGTGAGCCTGGTACCCGTCGAAGGCGCGCCACCTGAGATCCGCCGTGTCCTCGTGGCACGCCTCCCCGGCCACCCCACCCCGGCGATCACCACCGTCACCCGAGCGATCACCTCGACCATCTGACACATACCGCCCGGACGACCGGCCGACCCCGGCCACCATCCGCACGATCCCCCCGCCCCGCCCCGTCATGGCCACCGCCGACGCTTCCCCGGCGAGTCCGAAATTCACCAGGGCTCCCTTCACTCCAGCCACTGTCGGCCCCGCCTCACTGGAGCCGAACGCCTTATGTGATCAGACCATCACATAGCGGCCTCGTTCGTTCAGAGGCGGATCGGTGCGATCAGACAGATCCACAGATCGCTGGTCTGCCCGGAGAGCGCGGCAGGCCCGAATTGGCGGGCGGGGTTGATCGAGCCTCCGCTGAGGGGGCCGAGGAGAGCGATGCCCGATCGCGCCGTAATCGACCGGTGACAGGGAGACCGCGTCACCCCGCACCAGGCGCGCCAGGTCTGTCCCCGCCACCGAGCCCGCGAGTTGGGCGAGCGCACAGGGCGGGACACCGCGAACCGGGAACGGCGTCCACCAGCCACAGGGCGACCGTCACGGCGGCATTCATGTGCCCTCCGCTGCGCCTGCCGGGTGGGGTGAAGATCAGGGGCCGCCCCCGGTCACTGCTACGACGGTTCGGGAGCTTCCCAGCGGGTAACCGAGAAGGTCACCGAGGCGGGGGCCTTGGCGGTTACGGCGGTCACCTTCAGCAGAGCGACGTCCTTGTCGAGACTGTCGAACCTGCAGAACCGGTCCCCGGTCCGCAGTTCGGAGACCGGTACCTCGAGTTCGTTGCTCTCGCCGCGCGCCGCGGCGTCCTGGCAAGCGGTGAGGTCCAGTTCGGCGGTGCCCTTCACCCGGGCCACGTATGCGCTGAACCGCATCTTCGGGCTTCCGGACAGACAGCTCGGGAAGTACTCGATGTCTCCCCCGCCGCCGTTCAGTCTGCTCCGGTACGTAACGACCGGCATGTCCGAACCGAGCCCAACGCTGCCGAGAACACAGCCGTGCCCCTTGGCCACTTCGTCGGACACCGTGACGGGCTGGTTCTCGTAGACCTTGTCACCGGGCTGCGCCGGTGCACCCTCGGTCTTCGCCGGTCCGGCCCACAGGGTCGCCGACAAGGTCAGCTCCCCGACGGGGGATCCGCTCACCTTCACCACGCGCAGGAGGACCACGCGGCCGCCCGCGGCGAAGTCCTCACAGAACCGGTCCCCCGCCGCCAGGGCCCGGGTCTTGTAGCGGTCGACGTGCGTGCCGTCGCCGACCGCTGCCCGTGCGGCATCCTGGCAGCCCGCCTGGTCGAGGTCCCCGGCGTCCGCGGCAACCTTGGCGACGGGCACGTCGTCGAAGTCCAACACCTCGTTGTCCCAGGAGCACGGAGGCTCCCATGACAGGACAGGCGGCCTGCCCTCGTCCGTCTGGTCCCCGTCGTCGTTCAGGCGCGGGTTCGACTCATCGGGCCCGAGGACGCGAGGCCCGCTGTCCGTGAACTCCACATAGAAGTTGAAATCGGACGGGCATCCGTTCTTGATCGCCTGGACATTACTCAGCGAGACTTCCTTGTCCCGGTAGAGCAGCCCGGTCCTGGAACCGCCCGACCCACCGGACGCCGATCCCTTGGGCGCACCCGTCGCCGAGCCGGTCGGGCCTTCGGACTGTCCGCCGCCGTCCCCGCAGCCCGCGAGCACCACGGCCAGCAGCAGCGCGAGACCGCCGCCCCATAACGACCTTGCCGTACGGCCGTTGTCTCCCCACACGTCAACTCCCCGTTCGTATTCGAAGCGCCACCCACGGTACCGGCTACCGGGAGAGTGCCGACAGGAGGCGAGAAGCTCCCCGGATGTACGCCAGATCCAGCGCCCGCCCGCGCATCCGCACGGACTATGAAGGCGCCGTCCAACAGCCGTGACGGCCCGCCAGATGGACTGGCGCGCCGTCACGAGAGTTCGAGGTGCGGGATCAGTACCAGCGGTACAGGAACCACTTGTACTTGCCGTCGTTACCCTTTCCGTAGGAGCACGTGTAGGTGCCGCCGAGAGCGTCTCCCTCGGTGAGGCAGGCGGCCTTGGTCCAGTAGGCGCGGTAGAAGTGCCAGCTGGCCGGAACAGCGTTCGTCTCGTCGGCCGAGAGCTGCGGTGACGCCGTGCCATCGGCCGCCTGGGCCGTCACAGCTGTGCCTCCGAGAGCGAGCGCACCCCCCAGGGCCATGCTCACCAGTGCACGTCGCATGCGCATGATGTTCCCCTCTGATCTGCGGTGGTCAAGACTGGCCGGGTGTCGGACACACCGGCACCCGATGCCCAATCTCCCCATCAGCGGGCCACTTCTCGACCAGATTCGGTATGGACCGAACAACGGCATTTCCGGAAGAATCAGCCGAGACCGTTCCGTACGTGACCTGGGGGAACTGTGGTCTACCGCCTTCACTTCACGCTTGAGGATCTGGCGCGGACACGAGTGGCGCAGCCCCCGCCGCTGATGGAACTGGGCGCCGCGGTGCGCAACCTGCAGACTCGCAGCCGGCCGCTGCGCTTCCAAGCCTGGAGACATGCCGCCCACGCCCGTCTGGACCCTGAGGCGCGTATGGTCCTCGACCTGATCCCACCCGGCGGCTGGGCGCCCACGTTTCTCACCTCCGCCGGCATCGGCAACCCGCAGGAGTTACTGGAGCGGGTACGGGCCACACCCCGTTCCCAGATCCGTAAGGATCTTGCCCACGTGGCAGAGTGGCAGCCGCTCCCGCCGTGGGCACACCATCTGGCAGACGATTCCGACCTGCTACGGCAGCTGTGCGACAGCCTGAACCACGTCTACGAAGTGCTGCTGTCCCCTCATTGGGGACACATCACGGGCGAAGCCGCAGCAGATCGCGGGAAACGGATGCGGCAGGTGCTCGCCGGCGGTATGGATCACTTGCTCGCCTCGCTCCACCCGGGGCGTATCCGCTGGAATCCGCCCGTCCTCGAGATGGCGATGGCCTCGGGTTTCGACGGCGACCTGCACCTCGACGGGCGGGGCCTGATGCTTGTCCCCTCGGTCTTCGGAGCAGAAGCACCAGCCATCGACATCGACGCCGAGCCACAGCCCGTGCTGCGATACGCCATCAGCCACGATCAGCCCTCGGACCCACCGTCCTTGTCCGTCTTACCAGCACACTCGCCCCCGCCTGGAGCCCGATCGCCGTTGGCCCTCCTTCTTGGCCAGACCCGAGCCGCCGTTCTCCACACCATCGCCGAGCACCCCGGCTGCTCCACCAAGGAACTCGCCGCCCTCGTCGGCATCGCGCCTCCCAGCGCCAGCGAACACGCGACCACTCTGCGCGCGGCTCAACTGATCCGTACCGTCCGGCACCGCAACACGGCACTCCACAGCCCCACCACCCTCGGTATCGCCCTCCTCAACACCCCACCCAGCACGGCTCAGGTCTGAAACCCGGAAAGTCCAGGACCACGGGGCGGGGCCGTACACCTGTCGACGGGCACGCGATGTCCCACGATCTTCATGATCGGCGTCACGTCATTCCCCAGCACCCCGTTCACGACTCCCCACCGGGGCGCTGACCGTTGAGGGGGCCGCTGACCGATACGCGAACTGACGTCTCGGCCGTTGTCTCAAAACGCGCCCAAGCGCCTCACCGACAAGACCAGACCTTCGGCCGAGCAGCCCGGAGCCCTGGGGCTGGCGCGAGAGCCATCCCCGGTCAGCCGCGCTTCGCCGACGTCCCGGCCCGCAGGCCGTCGACGAGCAGGCCGAGCATGCGTCCGGCCTGCTCGTGATCGTCGGTCGCGAGGAAGATGCCCACCAAGGTGCTGACGACGTCGTCGGGGAGTACGTCTGCCCAAAGCGCCCCTTCCGCGGCTCCGGCGGTGAGCAGTGTGCCGACCTGCGCCGGCTCACCGCCCACGACCACGTCGTGCGCGAGACGGTCATGGAGACCCCGGGCGTACGGCGGGTCCTCGCCGCGACCGCCCCGCAGGTCCAGGGCTGCCGCGCCGGGCCCACGGCCGCACCGGTCGCCGGGTGCCCCAGCACGCCGGCGGACGTCACCGCGTCATCGACCCGGTGGCCGCGTGACGCCTCGGGCGGCAGCCCCCGGCTCGGCCTAGCCGTCCACCTCGTACTGCCCCACCTCACGGAAGTAACGCAGAGTCTCCGGGGAACCGTCGTCCAGGGCTGCGTTGACAGCGGCGCGAAGGGCATCGCTGATGTTCGGGTCCGTGAGCATGCGCACGATGTAGACGGCGTCGTCCTCGGCCTGGGCCAGCCGATAGCCAGTCTCCAGCCAGGCGCGCATCTCCTCCGGAGAATCGCTGTCGAGGAGCTTGTTGGCCTCCTCGATGACCCGCTTGTCATGGTTCTGTGTTGCCACGTGGAGGATACGGGCGATGGCGACCCGGTCGTCCTCGGCCTGAGCCAGCCGATAGCCGGTCTTCAAGAAGGCCCGCATGTCCTCCACGGTGCCGTTGAGGGCCTCATTGGCCTCCCGGACGACCCCCCGGCCGCTGTCCTCGTCGGCCAGGATGACCGCGATGGCGGCACGCAGTTCATCCTCCGACATCTCGTCCACGGGTGTCCCGGACACCGCCGCCACCGAAGTGGTGGTGGCCCCGGCCGCCGAACCGGCGGCAAGCGCCGGGGCGGTGAACAGAAGAGCTGGGGTCAGTGCGGTGGCCACGACGAGCAGAGCGGCACGCGTCGGTCTCATGAATGTACGCCTCCGTGATCGAACTTCGAGTAAGCCGATGATCACCCATGCACGTCAACACCGCACCAGAAATCCGTTAATCCGGGAAAGAGCGGCGGACTCACTGAAATCCCTGCCCGAGCACGCGCCGCGAACGCGGCCCCGCCACGACACCGAAGCCGACAGGGTGTCGACGAGCGCACAGGGACCGGTGTCGGACGGATCCCTCCGCAGGTTCGGTGCGGTAGACCGCCTCGATCAGCGCCTCGCGGGTCGGGTAGTGCCGATACAGGGGGCCGATCCCGACGCCGGCCTCGCGGGCGGTGGCCTCCAGGGTCGGCGTCCGTCCGGCAGCGGAGGCCGTGCGCGCCACCCCGAGGACGCGGTCCCGGTTGCGCTGGGCGTCGGCCCCAGGCGTAGTTCGCGGTCTGCCGCGACCATGAATCGGAGGCACCTCCGATTGCGATCTGGACGTGCATGTGAGTGACTTTCATTGGACCGGGAGCCGACGATCACCGACTCCGCCTCGATGCCAGGAGCCTGTGTTCACAACGGAGATAGGCTCCATTGACAGATTCCAACGGGTTCTCGCCACGAGTCGTGTGTCATCGCTCAGAGCCGCTCGTCGGCTCCCGTGCTCCGCCGACTTCGAGGAGTGGTCCGGCCCTGCAGCGGGTTTCTCTCCCAGATCGCTGCTTCCGCCAAGCGGCGGTGACTCGACATGCAACACCTGAGGAATACGGGCGCGAAACGCCGACCGTGGCACACTCCGCGGCATGCGCGTGCACCTCGGCTCGGACCATGCCGGCTATGAACTCAAGAACCACCTCGTCGCGTGGCTCACGGCTGCCGGCCACGAGCCGGTGCCCCCGAGCATCTCAGCGTGCAGAGCCGCCGTCTCCGCGGGCGACACCGCACCCGTACCGGGCGGCAGCACCCCCGATCGGTCCAGTCCGGTCCACGCACCGGTGCGGCAGCACTGCCCGGCATGCCCCACCAACCTCCTCCCGTCAGCCGCCACGGACGGCCTAAGGGTGGCGTCCGTCGTATGACGATTCGACGACATGCCGGGTCGGCGGCGTCAGCCCTGGTCGGCGTTGAGCGAGGCGGTGTGCTCCCGCACCTGTTGCGGCGTCATGTAGGCGTCGGTCTGTTCGAAGTGCCGCAGCGACGGCTGTTCCTCCGCGAGGAACCCGATCCGTACGAAGTCGTCGCCCGCAGCCGCGTTCAGTATCCAGTTCGTCAACGCCCGCGCCTTGGCGACATTGGTGCGCATCGCCCCCATGTGGTAGCCCCGGGCCACCGCCTGCGCGGGCATACCATGCAGCTCGATGCCCACCGGCTTGGCGACCGCGTCCCTGCCGCCCAGGTCGACCACCAGACCGAGGTCCCTGTGCCGGTAGGACCGAAGCGGCTCGCCGCGGAGCGCGGCGATGACGTTGTCGGCCACTGTCTTGGCCTGCCGGTGGGCGTGCTGCGCGGTGGGCGGGCAGACGGCGCCGTCGCCCCCCGTAAGGTCGGGTACGGCGGCGCCGTCGCCCAGCGCGAAGACGCCGTCGAAGCCAGGCAGCGTCATCTGCGCGGTGGCGGCGAGCCGTCCATGTACCGTCTCGGCCCCCAGCGTTCCCACCAGCGGGCTGGCGACCACTCCTGCGGTCCAGATCAAGGTCCGGGAGGGGACGACCCGGCCGTCGGTGAAGGTGACCTGGTCCGGCCTCGCCCCGGCGACGGACACGCCGAGCGAGATCTCCACCCCGCGCCGCTGGAGCACCTCCATCGCGCTGCGGCCGAGCTTGTCGCCCAGCTCGGGCATGAGTTTCGGCGCAATGTCAATCAGGTGCCACTTGATCAGGCTCGGATCGAGCCGTGGGTAGCGCCGCACCGCGTGGGTGGTGAGCCGCTGCAGGCAGGCCGCCGTCTCAGTGCCCGCGTAGCCGCCTCCGACGACAACGAACTGCAGTCGGGAGATCTTTTCCTGCTCGTCGACAGCGGCATCGGCCAGGTCGAGTTGGGCGATGACGTGGTCCCTCAGGTACGCGGCCTCGGCGAGCGTTTTCATGCCGCGCCCGTGTTCCTTCAGGCCGGGGATGTCGAAGGTGCGGGTCACGCTGCCGGGCGCGAGCACGATGTAGTCGTAGCGCTCATTCGTCAGTTCGCCGGTGATCCGGCGGACGACGCAGACCTTCGCTCGGGCGTCCACGCCGATGGCAAGGCCCGGGATAATCCTAGTGCGGTACCTTCCGCGGCGCAGCGAGAGCGCCACCGACTGCGGAGTGAGTATGCCCGCCGCGACCTGCGGCAGCAGCGGCAGATACAGCTGGTAGGAGACCGGCGTGACGAGCGCGATGTCCGCGTCGGCGGGAGCCAGCCGGCGCTCCAGACGGCCTACGCATGCTACGCCCGCGAAGCCTGCGCCCACCACGAGAATCCTGAGTCGCCCCACGGTGTCCCTCCCTTCTCGGGAGCTGCGTTTGCAGGATGCCGACTATTGCGGCCGGCTTTGCGAGACTCCGGCATTCGGCTCCTATCACCCATCCTCGTGGCTCACGACACGATGCGCGCGCCGGCATGAGGAGGCTCGGGCCCCAGCGACAGCTCCGGGAAGGGAACCGGGACTGGTCACGCTTCTGCTATGAGCCCGGACGGCGGCCATGGAATTCTGGAGCTTCCTGGCGGGCGGGTGATGGGCAAGGCCGGGCGCACTGCCCGCGCCACGGGTACGGCATGTCGAGCCGCACGGCCCGGACGAGCGCACCGGAAACGACCATGCCACCGATAAGGGTCCGGAATACGTTGAGTTGTTGCTGCGACACAGCAAGTATTTCGAGACTCACCGCATTCAAGCCGTATAGATACCCCCTTCAACCGGAATCGCCCCGGGAGAAAAGGCCTGGTCCACTGCGGGAATCGCTGTTTTCGGTGCTCGCTGGTGACGGGGCGCCGTAGTGCGGGGCGGTCAGATCCGATACATACGCGAGGCGAGGGCCGTCAAAGCCAGGACCAGCACGGCGGCAGAAGATCATGGAGACCATGCCGGCGACGCCTGCGAGCGCCAGGAACGCGGCGGCCACCCAGGGTTCCCGGTGAAGCCGAGGCCCGTGATGGCCATGCTCCAGCCGCTGACGATGGGGCCGTGGCAGTGGCCGCGGGAGAAGGTGCCGGACGGCAGGCTGCCGAGCACCGCGCCGATGGGAATGGCCCAGGTCACCTCCCGCCATATGGCGACGGCTTCCTCGTCGCGCTCGGCGGCGGGTCTGTCCGGCATCTGCACTCTGAAGCCGCAGGGGCCCTTGGAACGCGGCGCCTGGCATCCGCCCTTCCTCCGGGTGCGGCGCACCGCAGATCACGAGTTCGGCTGGCTACTCTGGATCCCGCGAGTTGGAGGAGGTTGCGTCTGCATGGGTGACGGGCACGCACCGGGGCTGTCTGGGCGGGAGGACGTGCTCGGAGCCGACTGGGAGAGCCATCGGCCCTCGGTCTTCGGTGTGGCCTACCGGCTGCTGGGGAGTGTGGCCGATGCCGAGGACGTGCCCCCCGGCCTGGTCAGGCTGCTACACCCGGACGCTGTCTACGTCACCGACGGCGGCGGCAAGGCTGCCGCGGCACGCAAGCTCATCCACGGTGGTCAGCGCGTCGCAGAGGTGATGGTGCGGGTGGGCCGCCAGTGGCGTCCGGACCGCATCGACCTCGCCGAGGTCGGCGGCGAGCTCGCCCTGGTGTTCCGCCGGGAGGGCCGTGTCCACTTTATGGACACGCTGCAGATCACAGACGGTCTGATAACCGCGTACCGCAGGGTCGTCAACCCGGACAAGCTTTCTCACGTCTGAGCCGTCACACCCCGAGGGGCTGTCTCGTCTCCCTGATGAGAACCACATCGGGACAGACGAAGGAACGCTCACGGGCAGATGAGATCGATCATGCGGACGGCATGCTTCCACCTGCTGCGTTCCTCTGCCGACGAGCCGCGATGAGCCCTGCGCGAAAGGGCTGCGCGCTCATGCGCCCCTCCCCAGTAAGGACCATTATGCAAGCCATCACTGTCCGAGACCGTAACGCCGGTCTCGCCGGGCTGTCCCTGACGGACATGCCCTACCCCCACGCGGCCGAGAACGACGTCGTCGTGCGGGTACACGCCGCGGGCATCACCCCCGGAGAGCTGGACTGGCCGGGCACGTGGACCGATCGCGCAGGCCGCGACCGGACGCCGAGCGTGCCCGGGCACGAACTGTCGGGTGTCGTCGAAGAGCTGGGGTTCGGCACCACCGGCTTGAGTGTCGGCCAGCGGGTGTTCGGCCTGGCTGACTGGGCCCGCAACGGCTCGCTGGCCGAGTACGTCGCGGTGGAGGCCCGCAATCTCGCGCCGCTGCCGGCGGACGTCGACCACACCCTGGCCGCCGCACTGCCGATCTCAGGGCTGACCGCCTGGCAGGGCCTCTTCGACCACGGCCGCCTGGCCACGGGCCAGACCGTCCTCATCCACGGCGCCACGGGCGGCGTCGGTTCGATCGCGGTACAGCTCGCCCGCGAGGCCGGCGCCCGCGTCATCGGCACCGGCCGGTCCGCCGACCGGGACCCCGCGTTCGCGCTGGGCGTCGACACCTTCCTGGACCTGCAGACCGAGAAATTGGAGGACGTCGGCGAGGTCGACGTCGTGTTCGACGTGATCGGCGGAGACATCCTCGACCGCTCGACCGCCCTGGTCCGGGCCGGCGGCACGTTGGTCACCGTCGTCATGCCGCCCAAGGTCCAGCCCAAGGACGGGCGGGCCGTCTTCTTCGTCGTCGAACCCGACCGCGCCCGGCTCACCAACCTCGCCACGCGAGTGAGGGACGGCCGGCTCAAGCCCGTCGTCGGCGCCGTACGGCCACTCACCGAAGCACCCGCCGCGTTCGCCCCCGCCACCCGCACCCCGGGCAAGGCGATCATCCGCGTCGCGGAAGACTGAACAGGAGACCCATCGTGACCGGAATGCGGATCGCCGGTGGCCTGCTGGCCGTCGCCACGCTGGCCGCGGCCACGGCCTGCACCGCCTCGGACCAGCCCGCCCACGCCAAGACGCCCACCGCGGCCGTGACATCGAAGCACCCCACCGAAACCGTCAAGCCCCTGCTCCAGCAGGCCCTCCCGAATGTGCAGGGCAAGACGTTCACCTCGGTGGTCGTCGACTTCCCGCCCAGAGCACGCGCGATGCCGCACCGGCACGGCAAGGCGTTCGTCTACGCCTACGTCCTCGAAGGCACCGTGCGCAGCCAGCTCGCCGGCAAGCCCGAGCGCACCTACCGCCAGGGCGAGAACTGGGTCGAGCGGCCGGGCGCTCACCACCTCCTGACCGAGAACACCAGCCGGACCGAACGGGCCAAGCTCCTGGTGGTCTACGTCTCCAACACCGGAGACAAGCTCAAGGTCGACGACCCGAGGGCGTAGTCCATCAGGTGGTAAGGAGGTAGAGCCTGAAGGACAAGCCGGGTGGTCGGTGAGGTGCGGTGTCGTCGACGACGTTCCGGCCGTGATGGCAGCACAGGCACACGCCTCCCCGATGAGCACAGGGTGTCGCAACTCTGTGATCGCGAAACCTGTGCCTGTCCTGTCTACTCACTGGTCAATGCTGGCCGGCCAATCTGCGCGACCTCTAAGCGCGTCGGATCACCACTACGGCCACGTCGTCGAGGTGATCCACCGCGACCGCGGCGTCGAGGATTCGGTCCGCCGTCGCCTCGACGTCGAGGCGGTCGAGGCGGTCGAGGCGGTCGAGGCGGTCGAGGCGAGCCTGGCCGGCCTACGTTCCCGCTCGTTCCAGCCCGGCTTCCAGGGTCAGCCCCGGCCCTTCGACGACGTCGTCGGTGTCCAGGACCAGCGCGGTGTTCTTTCCAACGTGAAGGTCTCCTCGGGGTAGTCGATCTCGGGCACGACTCCCAGTACCGGCCCGTCGGAAAGTATGCGGATGTCATGGCTGCGGTCGTCGCGTGCCAAGAGCAGCGGCACGTGGCCTACGCTGGTGTCGATGACCTGTCCATCGCGCGGATCGATACGCAGCATGGTGCAGTCGGCGAAGCGTCGTGCGTCCATGGTGACGAGCAGCTCGTCGGTGCGTGTCAGCACGGCTCCCGGCCCCGGTTCGTGGGTGGTGATCGCGCGCATGGACTAGCGCACCTGTCCCATGAAAGCTGCGGCTCCACGTCGTGCCCTTGGGCGTCGCCGGTCTCCAGTGCGACCGCACCGTCGGGCAAGAGGAACGCGTCGTACCAGTCTCCGCCGATATCGAGCCGCGTCGGCGGCGCGCTTGCGCAAGCCGGCGTCCGCGTGCTCGATGATGCTGAGCCCCTCGACGATCACGGCCATCATTCCGTACTCGACCCCGTTGTGGACCATCTTCACGAAGTGGCCTGCCCCGCTGGGACCGCAGTGCAGATAGCCTTCCGGCGCCGACCCGTTGGCGTGTCTGCTCGGTGTGGGCTCGGCAATGCCGGTGCCGGGCGCGATGGTGCGGAAGATGGGGTCGAGCCGGGTGACGGGCTCCCGCTCGCCGCCGATCATGAGGCAGTAGCCGCTGTACGGCGCTTTCGCTGACGTCATAGACCACACCGGTGGCCGTCGCACGTCAGCCAGCGTACGAGGTTCGCGCCCATCCGGCCGAGCCCGATCATACCGAGCCGCATCGGGGTGTCAGGCCATGGCTGCTCTCCTCTAGCACGCGTTGTCAATCGATCCGGCTTGATGGCCCACGACGCGGTGACGCGCCTCGCATAGACCGAGAAGACGGGAGTTCGCCTGACTGTTTATCGGTCGTGGCTGTAGGTGCAACATCTCGCTGAGCTCCTAGGCAGTGTCCTGTCGATCTCGGCTGTCAGCGGTCACACTCCGATGAAGCTCACCGTTTCCGTCATGTCCGCCCGCCCGGTACGTAGCCTTGGCACGCCTTCCTTCTCAAATCCCACTGAGATGCCGCAGAAGAGCACGAGCCCGTCATCGGCTCCGACTATCTGGCTGACAGTCTTGCGGTACATGGTCCACATCACCTGGGGGCAGCTGTGCAATCCTTCCGCCCTCAGCAACAGCATGACCGTCTGCAGGTACATCCCCGCGTCACCCCACTGTCCGGGCCCCATCGTCCGGTCGAGGTAGCAGAAGAGGACGACCGGCGCCCCGAACGCCTCCGAGTTCAAGGCGGCGATCTTCTGGGGCCGGTCAGGGTCGTCGCGCTCGATTCCCAGGGATTTGTACCGCTGGGCGGCCGCGGCGGAGAAGCGGTCCAGATACGGCGAGGTCAGTTCGTCCGGGTACATCGGGTACTCCCGCTCATCACCCGGGTCTCCCGCCAGTGCCCTGGCGGTTGCGTGTCTCTTCAGTTCGGCCAAGGGTTCGCCAGTCACGACATACACATGCCACGGTTGGAGGTTCCCACTGGACGGAGCCCGCATCGCTGCGGTCAGCACTCGTTCGAGTACCTCCCTGGGCACCGGCTCATCGCTGAACGCCCGTACGGCCCGGCGACTGTCCACGGCCTCATACACATCCACGTCTTCGCGTCCTCTCATTCAACCGGGCCCCTCCACCGTATTCAGCGGTCAGCACCGAACATCGCCGGAGGCTGGAAGATGTCCCGACGATCAGTCCAGTCGTTGGTGGGACCGTGGGAGACAGAGGCGACTTGACGGATGCTCAGTGGGAATGGCTGGAGCCGCTTCTACCAGTAAGCAACGGGCGTTGCGGTCGGTGGCGGGATCACCGCCAGATCGTGAACGGGGTGCTCTACCGGATACGCACGGGCGTGCAGTGGCGTGATCGGCCTGAGCGGTACGGACCGTGGAAGACGGCGCACGAGCGGCATCGCCGCTGGTCAGCGGATGGAACGTGGGAAATGCTCCTCCAGCGGGTCCAGGCCGAGGCGGACGCGGTCGGCGAGATTGACTGGGACATCTCGGTCGACTCGACATCCGTGCGCGCGCGCCACCACGCCGCTGGCGCCCTGCAGGCTCCGCCGCCCGCTGTTAAAAGGGGCTTCGTCTGGGCGGTCAAAGCCGCTCGGATCCGGGCGGAACTGATCGACCGGCTGGCGGAGGTGGTGCGGGAGGTGAGGCGCTCGGCCGCTCACGCGGCGGGTTCACCACCAAGATCCACATGAGTGCGGACGGCCGCTGCCGGGCGCTCTCGCTGGTCATCACGCCTGGGCAGTGCGCCGACTGCACCCAGTTCGAGCCGGTCATGGACGAGATCCGCGTGCCGAGGCTCGCCACTGGCAGGCCTCATACAAAGCCGGACAGCGTCAGCGCAGACAAGGGCTACAGCAACCGCCGCACCCGCCGCTACCTGCGCAGACGAGGAATCCGGCACGTCATCCCGGAGAAAGCCGACCAGGCCGCCAACCGGGCCCGGCGCGGCAGCGCCGGCGGTCGGCCGCCTGGTTTCGACAAGGACCGCTACAAGAAGCGCAACACCGTCGAACGGGCGATCAACAAGCTGAAGGCTTTCCCCGCGGTTGCGACCAGGTTCGACAAACACGGCTATGTCTACCTCGGCACCGTCACCGCAGCCGCACTCGTCATCTGGCTCCGCGCATGATCGCCAGGACACTCCCTAGGAGATCCCTAGGAGTGCCCTCGGTGTTTCAGTGCGCGGTAACGGCGGATGAGCGCATTGGTCGACGAGTCGTGGTCGAGTTCCGGCTCCACCGCGGAGGTGAGTCCGGGGGTGATCTGGACGGCGAGTACCTTGCCGAGTTCCACACCCCACTGGTCGAAGGAGTCGATGTCCCAGACTGCCCCCTGGGTGAACACGCTGTGCTCGTACAGCGCGATGAGAGCCCCGAGCAGACGGGGTGTCAGGATCTCGCCGAGCAGTACGTTGGTGGGGCGGTTGCCCTCCATCACCCGATGCGGCACGACGTCGGGCGGGGGGCCCTCGTCCCGGACTTCCTGCTCGGTCTTGCTGAAGGCGAGCGCTCGAGCCTGAGCGAAGACGTTCGACGACAGAATGTCGTGGTGGTCGCTCAGTGGGTTGAGGCTCTTGCCGAAACCGATCAGATCGACGGGAATCAGCCGGGTTCCCTGGTGAATGAGCTGGTAGAAGCTGTGCTGGCCGTTGGTACCCGCCTCTCCCCAGTAGACGGGTCCGGTGTCGTAGTCGACCACGTGGCCGTCCACGGTCACGTGCTTGCCGTTCGACTCCATGGTGAGTTGCCGTAGGTACGCCGGAAACCGTTTCAGATACTGTTCGTAAGGCATCCAGAACGTCCCAGCGGAGCCCGGTCTCGCGCACGCGCCGGGGCTCGACCACGTAGGCAGAGTGCGTAATCACGGTCTGTCCTCCACCACCTCGTCAAGGTCACCCACGACGACGTCCGTGCCGTGCTGGTGCGGCGCGTCCGCCTGACCGATCAGGTCGATTCCGACGACGTATCCGAGGTGGCCTGACCGTCCAGCCTCCACGCCGACAGGCACGTCCTCGAAGACCTCGGCCGCGCCGGGCTCGACGCCCCGGTCATGCGCAGCTTCGAGGAAGGTGTCCAGGTGCGGTTACGACACCAGGACACCATGAGCGTTGGCACCGGAGGAGACCACGGCAGTGGACAGTCCGGCCACCCGCACGGCCTCAACGTACGGACGAGCCCGTGTACGCCTCTACGCCCTGCGTGTGGATCTGCTCCGGCGGCTGGACGTTCCTGCGGTTCCCGAGATTGTGCGCGGTTTCCAGCTCCGGAGGCTCGTCGTCCGAGCCTTCGGGCAACGCGAGGTCAGGAAAGGCCCGTACGCCGTCGACACGCGGACGGCCGTCGGCGTACTCCTCGTAGTCGGCCGCTGCATCAAAAAGTGCCGACATCGGCCGTCAGGATCGTGGGCTACTTCAGATACCGCTGGTTGGTCACCTGGAACCCGGGCTCATCCTTGAGTGGCCGAGGCTCGGCGTCCGCCAAGCCATGACCAGGGCAGGCACTGCCGAGACGCTGCTTGCGCGGGTCCCAGGATTGTTTCCTGCAGGCGTCTGACGGCATCGATGTGGTCCTCGGTCCATATCATCTTCACGGCTGCTGCGGTTCCACGTCCGTCCGCTTCGCTGAGGTCGCGGCGCACCGCCTGGACGAGGAGACAGGTAGGGAGCCGGCTTTCGATGCGGTCGGGAACGGTGCCCGTGCCCGCCAGCGCTCGCGCTGTCTTCTCGTACCAATCGACAAGCTGCACGCTTGCCTCAAGGACCGCTGCACGTTCCGCGGTACGACCCTCTTTGAACGCCGAATCCTCACCCCTCCAGAGGTGGAGGACGGCGTCGGCTGTGAGTCGGATGATGACGCCCGCATTGATCAATGTCGTTACACCTGCCAGCGGGACGTGCTTCGTGCCGCGTTCAGCGAGGAAGCCGCGGAAGGCTTCGTCCAGTCGGCGTGCCGCCGATACTGCACGGTCTCTGTCGTCGCTTGGTATCGGAGCCGTCGGCACGCGTACGTCGTAGCGGGTGAGGCTGCATTCGATCGCGCTGCGCAGGTAGCGAGCGCTGTCGGAGAAGGTCTCGGACAGGGCCTTGCCGAGTGTGGAGCCTGCCCCCCGTGGCCAGAACAACCCCCCGACCACGAGGCTCACTGCGCAGCCGATGGCCACGTCCTCGAGGCGGACGAGCCCGATGTTCCATCCCCCGGGCTCGACGATGTTGTACAAGATCAACAGTGCGGTGCTGAAACCGGCCTGGCTGACGGTGAACGAGACAGCTTCGGGTGAGATTCCGGCGAAGGCCACGGCCGGCGGGAGTAGCAGCCAGAGGGCTACCGGGTGCGTGCCCAGAGCGATGATGAGCCCTCCGCCGATCAGGAACCCGACGGCGTTTCCCAGCAAGCCGCTTAGGGCGTTCTGCCCGGTGTTCAGCGCATTGGAGCGCAACACGGTCAGCGCGCCGAAGACGACCCAGAACGAGTGTTGGACGCCAGTGAACTCGGCCACGAGCACGGCGAGGCACAAGGCGGTCGCCCCGCGCACACTGTTGTGGAGCCACACCGAATGCCGTTCGGCCTGCGCACTCACGCGTTCCCGCGCGGAGGAGAGCGGGGACTCCACCCCCTCGGTCCGACACCCCAGAAGGTGTTGCCACCAGCTGCGCTGATGGGCGGCCGCGGCGACTTCGACATTCACGGCGATGGCCGAGATCGCGCAGGCCATCTGCTGGGCGTGAAAGCTCGGCTGCAATGACCTGACAAACTCCGACACCGCCACGTCCGGAACCGCCCCCGGGCATGTCTCGCCGCGGTGTAGTGGAACGAGAGACGTGACCGTGCGCTCCATGGCTGCCCGTGCCTGTTCCAGACGCCTCAGACCGGCGTCCAGCTCGCTCGGAGCACCGACGACTGATTCCAGCAATGCAGCACCCCGCTCCAGCAGAGCCGCGGATTCCAACTTCACTGAGCAAACCGCTGTCGCGGCCGGCTCGGGCTGAGACTCCAGCGGCGCTCGCTTGAGAATCGTATTCAGCCACACCACCTGGTCGATCACCCGAATCAGGGCGCGCGCTGCCGTGCTGAGTCCGGTTGGCCGGTACGATGTGCTGAAGAAGGACGTGCGTACGGCCGTCACGGCAGCGGCGGCCTCTTCGGTCAGCACATCGAGCGCCGCTCTGCTCTGCGGCTCAAAATCTCTGCGAACGCATTCGGCCTCGGCGCGCAGCTGCCGAGCAAGCAATCCGCATGCGCGAGCGGCCGACAGCCGCAATGGCTCGCGGACAGGTGCCGGCCAGCGCACGGCGATGGCGATCAGCGAGGCCGCCCCGCCCAGCAGCCAGCCGCCGAGCCGGTCCGGGATCGAACTCACCGAGCCAGGCATCGTGACCGGCAGGATGAAGCTCACAAGGAGGGCGGTCGTCGCGCTGGCCAGCACAGAGCTGACCACGCCGACGAACAGAAGCGTGGAGACAATGGCGAGGGTGGCCGCCGCAGCGACCCAGATCACCTGGGACGCCAGTGTTCCCAGGCAGACCAACACGGCCCCGGACAGCACCAGACCGGTCTGCGCTGACAGCCGTACGTGCATCGGACCGCTGAAGTCGACAAACAGCAAGCCTGCCAGGGCACCGAATGCCGCGAAGATCGCAAATTCCCGGTCGCCGACGAACTCGATGGCAATCGCTACAACTGCGGGCATGACAAATCCGATTCGCACCGCTCGTCGCAGCGTCGAAGGCCCTGCGGAGCGAACACGGAACCATCGAAAGATCCGCATGTGCGCAAGACCGCGTTGCCTCCAGGTCTCCGGAGGATCGAAGCCCCGCGACACCGCGCCCACGCCTTCTATTCTCTGCGCACAGGCAGCGTCTCGCATGAGGCGACTGGAATCACTGCTGCACCTGCACGCCGACTGCGCTGTGGACCCCGAGACGCCGCCTGGCCAGAACGCAGAGGCCGCTCTCTGCTGCCCGGCCCACGGTCTGGCGGCCGTCGCTGACCTGGAGCTTCCACAGCAAAGCTCAGCACGTGTGTTTCGGATGCTCGGCACGGTTACCGTGGAACTCTAACCGGGGCCTGCGAAGATGAAGGCTGACGGCGTCTCCGGCATTCCCCCGCTCCATCCCGCCGCACCGTGAGGAGCGGACAGATGCCCATCGCAACTCCCTAGGTCTACAACGAGATGCCGGACCGGGCGAAGGCTGGCAAGTTCGCCTACCCGTCCACCAACGTGACCTCGTCGCAGACGCTGCGCGCTGCTCTGCGCGGCTCTGCCGAGGCGGAGATCGACGGCATCGTCCAGATCTCACCTGGCGGTGCCGAGTTCCTGGGCGGCCAGTACAACAAGGACATGGTCACCGGCGCCGTCGCGCTGGCGGAGTTCGCGCACATCGTGGCTGAGAAGTACCCGGTGAACGTCGCCCTCCATACCGACCACTGCCCGAAGGACAAACTGGACGGCTACGTGCGCCCGCTGCTGGCGATCTCCTGCGAGCGCGTCGCCCAGGGTCAAAACCCGCTCTTTCAGTCACACATGCGGAACGGCTCCGCGGAGCCCCTCGCAGCCAACCTCTCCATTTGCTCTGGCCCCATGATCGCGGAGATTAATGAGGCCCTGGACGACGGCGTGGTCAAGATGAACGTCGACACCGATACCCCGTACGCCTTCACCCGCGCTGTCGCCGGCCACATGTTCCGCAACTACGACGGGGTACTGAAGGTGGACGGCGAGGTCGGCGACAAGAAGGCCTACGACCCGCGCACCTGGGGCAAGGCCGCCGAGGCAGGCACGGCGGCCCGGGTCGGCGTGGCCTGCGAGAACCTGCGCGCCGCGGGCAAGAAAATGAAGTAATCGCGCGAGGACGTCGACTGAGCACCGACACCTCGCCAGATAAGACATCCTCTCAGTAAATGCGGAAAAGGATCCGGGGTCGGCGTGCTAGGAGGTGGGACCTGGCGTACGCTGAGCAGTTGTAGGGAGTTCTGCGGTGCACAGGTGAAGGGACACCCGCATGAGAATGTATTCCACGGCCGGTAAGGGCCTTCAGAGCACAGGATTCTCAACGATCCGCTATGGACTGGCGCTCAATCTCCTGTCGATTGGACGGCTCAAGTTCGAAAGTTACGAGGTCGATAACATTCGGCCCTTGATCGCCGCGAGCCCTGTATTCTCTCGACTCCTCACCCAACTCGGCGAACAAAAACTGGCCAGGGTCATCGGTGTGACAGAGATGGTTGCGGGATCACTGATCGCGGCGAAACCGTTCGCGCCGAAAGCCTCGGCGCTAGGAAGCCTGGGGGCTGCTGGGATATTCGCCACCACTCTCAGTTTCCTGGCCACAACGCCCGAGGCATGGCAGGAGAGGCGCGGAGAACCAAAGCTCTCTCTCGCCGGTCAGTTCCTGGTAAAAGACATCGTGTTGCTGGGGGCTTCCCTGCTCACGGCTGCCGAATCTCTGCAAGCCGAACAGCACACGTAGTCCACAACGCGATAGCGACGAATTTCAGGAGCCTTTTCACATGTAGGTGTGAATTGCGACGGCCGGCTATAAGCCTGGACTGGCTCACTTCTCCGCGGATCACTCTTTCGCACAGCCTCCGAGCTTGACCGCGCTCCTGAATTGATCGTGCTTCTGCGGCTTCCGCAACTCGGACCGCTGCGCTGATCGGTGGCTGACCAGCCGTGGGGTGCGGGGCGGCTCGCGCCGCCCGGTCTCAGGTCATATGCCTCCCATCCCGGAGTTGGCGAGGCCGTTGATGAACCTGCGCTGCAGCAGGAGAAAGAGAATGAGCATCGGAGCGATCATGATGAACCCGGCCGCGCTGATGAGCGTGAAGTTCTGGGTGAAGCCCTGCTGAAAGGTGAAGAAGGTCGTCGACATGAACGCCGAGAACCCGCGCACCTTGAGCCGCGCCAGGGCATAGGCGGCGAGGCTCGCGACCACGCACGTGATCGCCCGGTGCAGAGGACGATCAGCAGCGAGTTCCACAAGCCTGCACCCATGTTGGCCTGGGACCACGCCGAGGTGAAGTTGCTCCATGTCCAGCTCGTCGGCAGTCCGAGGGAGTCGGCCGCGTACTCGCTGTTCGTCTTGAGGTAGTCGGCGGCGCCCGCGGTGTCCCTGAAGTTCGTGTTGATCCCGACGGACTGCCCGATCGCCAGATCCCAGACGATCTGCGGTACCCGCAGCCCGTTGACCAGGTTGAGGTAGGCCGCGCGCTCGGCGGTGAAGATCTGCCGCAGCGGGAACAGTTCGGTCCAGGCCGTGCCCACGTGCTCCGGGCGCAGCCCACGGCCGTGGGTCTCCAGCAGATGCAGGCCGAGGATCGTGGAGTCGATGTCGTCGTCGCCCGCTGAGCCGTCGATGTTCCCGCGCGTGGTCTCCGGCCGGCACTCACGGAACGCGAAGCCCTCCGGCTGAGAGTCGAGGGCGACGACGTAGTCGGTGAGCGGATAGGAATCGGTGAGCTTGAGGTAGTCGCGTATGCGCTCCACGGTCCAGTGGTCGCCGTCCTCGACGGGCTTGCCCAGATTGCAGCCGACGACGCGGCCGAGCCAGGCCGCGTGCACCTGGTCGTGGTAGCGGTCCTGTCGTGGGCGACGGTCTGCGCGGGCGACACGGAGACCCGGATGTCGTCGAGCGACTCGGGCTCCTCGTAGGTCCAGCCGGGCAAGCGGGGGCTGTCGCGCATGCCATCGACCAGCGTGAGCAAGGCGTCGCGGTCCTCCGGATCGGTGACGTTGACCGCGCGTACCACGTCGTCGACGTCGTACCAGGTCTCGCGGCGCTGGGCGACCTCGTCGGCGAGGAGATCCTTCGGCCGGCACGCGTCGGTGGCGGTGTGCCGGTATGGCCTGGGGGTGGCGATCGCACCGGAACTCGCCGTCGTGGACACCTCCACCTCACCCGACGCATCCGGCACACGCCTCGTCCGGCTCACCGACTCCGCCCACACCCGTCGGGGCTATGCCACCCGGCGTACCACCGACCCCAACCCCTTCCTCCCTCAGGCCATCGCCCTCCCCCACACCGCCGCGGCCGCCCTGCCCGAGCGGGGCGAAGGCGAGTGCCCCGTGGTCACCGGCTGAACAGGGTGCGTCGGCAGCGATACGTTCCGCGCACCGATGGTGATACGCCCGCTTCTTCTCTCCCGACCTGTCCGAGGCGCGCGGCGAGGGCGCGGCCGGCCGGACGACGCACACCTCGGGGTCGCACGGCGCGGAGCCGGGGCGGCCCGGGACGTACTGCTTCCTCGCCTGGTTTCTGGGATGGTCGGCGGTTGTGATGCCCTGTGCGCGGCTCGCGAAAGGCGCCACAGCTGAGAGGTGGACCATGGGCCGGTCCCAGCGCTGGACATCGACGACATCGAAGACACCGCCAAGCTGTTCGGGCCCGTTCTCCGCCTCGAAGCTCAGCGGCTTCCCCCAGCCCGGGAGGAATGGCGCCAGCGCGGGATCATTGTGCCGACTGACCGCGCTGACGGCGAGAAGCCCTCCCACCCCCAGCACCCGGTGCGCCTCCTTGAGGGCGAGCACCGGGTCAGCCAGGTGAGTCCATTCCGGCTCGTCCTCGAGAACCCATGGCCCGAGTCCGGCCCCGGATCAACACGTCACGCACGTGATTAAGGGCAGCCACCCGGATCACCGACAAGCACGTAATGCCAAACTCCGCTGACCCATACACGTGGAAGCGGCTACCGAGCTTAGAGTACGCCGCGGTCGGGAGAGGTCGCGAAGGTCTGCACGTAGTCGATGGCTGACTGCAACGCGTCTTTCAGTGGGGCGATGTCCCGCGCGACCTGAGCGAGCAGCATACCGCCCTGGAAGGCGGCGAGGAGCAGATTGGCCAGCCGCGTGGGATCCGCCTCAGGGCTGATGCGGCCGAGTTGCTGCATACGCGCGATCCCATCACGGAAGATGACCCTCCACTGGTCGAACGCACTCGCGAGCTCGTCGTGAACGTCAAGGTCCGTCTTGATGATCTCGCTCGCGAGGGAGCCGAGGGTGCAGCCTTCCTGGTAAGCCCGCTCGTAGCCGACGTAGAAATCCGCCCACGCCCGAAACGCGTCGAGGCTGTCGAAGCAAGTGAACCGCTCACTGCGGTGGAAGGTCAGGACGCGCTCGGCCTGCCAGGCGATCACCGCCAGGACGAGACTCTCCTTGCTCGGGAAGTAGTGGTTCAGCTGCGACCCGCTGACGCCGGCGGCGCGGCGGAGCTGCTCGTTGTTCGTCGCGTGGACACCCTTTGTGTAAATCAGCTCAGCAGCATGCTCCAGGATGCGGGTACGCGTCGCCTTCCCCTTGGCCGTGAGCTTGCCAGGCGCCGGAGCTGCCGTGTTGGTGGTCATGGTCCAGGATAACTCCAGATTGGGCTTGACAGCCCAGGACCGAGGGACGTTAACTCTAGGAAGTGGGCTGAACAGCCCAAAAAATGCGGATACGGCCGTAATCACCACGGGGACTGGACCTTTCCAGCACCACGAGCCCGGCCCGGGTCCGACGATCACCACTCACCCACCCACCGGAGGCTGATCCGCCATGTCACGGCTAACCGTTCCCGCTCCCGACGATGTCCCCGCCGGCGCGCAGAGCACCCTCGACACCATCGGCGCACAGTTCGGCTTCATCTCGAACATTCATCCAGCAGCGGCCCGATCTCGACGCCACCATCCGGCGTCTGACGGCCTTCGCCGAGGTCGGCGCGGATGTGCTCTACGCCCCTTACCCACCCGACCTCGATGCCCTGACCGCGATCGTCACCGCCGTCGCACCAACGCCGGTCAACGTCCTCATCTCGCCGGCGGACAAGGTACTGACCGTCGCTGAACTGCGGAAGGCCGGAGTCAAGCGCATCAGCGTGGGTCCGGCGCTCTACACCCACGCGATGGGGGCACCCGAATAGGCCGCCAAGGCTCTCGTCACGGGTGACCTCACCGCCGCGACGACAGGAATCAGCTTCGAGCGCATCAGCGAACTACTTGCCCGCGGCAAGAACTAGCCCGCCCCTGGCGAACCGCCGCTCCTCACCCATTCATCACAGGAAGAAGGCAGGCCGACATGGACCTCCACAAGCTCATGAACAAGCACCTCACCAGGTATTTCGACCCCAGCAAGACCATTCCGGAGGAAACACTTCAGCAGCTGCTGAGGTTCCTGCGCTCGACGCCCTCGTCGGTGAACGTACAGCCCCAACCACTTCTACGTCCTCGCCACGCCCGAAGGCAAAGAGCGGCTCGCCAACAACCGGGGCGAACGATTCCAGGACAACGGCGAGAAGGTCCTGAACGCGTCGCACACCATCACTCCTCACCACCCGGGCAGATGTGTCTGAGAGCCACCTCGAGGCGGTGTGCACGAAGGAGAAGGCCGACGGCCGGTTCCCTGACCTGCCAAAGCAGGAGTTGCGGGAATCAATGACTCGAAACTTCCTCAATCTGCGCAACTATGGCTACAAGGACCTGAACCACTGGATGGAGAAGCAGACCTACCTGGCGGTGGGCCTGACCATGATGGCGGCCGCTGAGCTCGGCAACGAGGCCACGCCGCTGGAGGCCACCTTCGTCTAAACACCCACTCGGAAACCCAGAACCCACAACGCATATGAGAAAGAGGACAATCCCAATGAAAGCCATCGTGGTAACCGACCAGGCCGCGGGAACCGCCGGGATGACGCTGGCCGAGCGGCCTGAGCCGCCCGCAGCGATCAACGACGTCATCGTTCAGATTCACGCATCGGGCTTCGTCCCGACGGAGCTGGAGTGGCCATCGACCTGGGCCGATCGCGCCGGCCGTGACAAGACACCGTCGATCCCCGGCCACGAGCTGGCCGGAGTGGTCACCGCCCTCGGCTACGGCACGACGGGGCTGTCGGTCGGGCAGCGGGTGTTCGGCCTCGCCGACTGGCACCGCGACGGCACCCTGGCGGAGTACGTGGCGATCGAAGCACGCAACCTCGCGCCGCTGCCCGGCGACGTCGACTTCGCTGTAGGCGCGTCCCTGCCGATCTCAGGTCTGACCGCGTGGCAGGGGCTGTTCCAGCACGGCCGCCTTCAGGCCGGCCAGACCGTCCTCGCCCATGGCGCGGCCGGGGCAGTCGGGACGATGGTGACCCAGCTCGCACGCGAGGCCGGCGCCTACGTCATCGGTACCGGACGCACCGCCGACCGTGAGAAGGCGCTCGACTTCGGCGCACATGAGTTCGTCGACCTCGACAACGACGCGCTGCAAGACGTCGGCGACGTCGATCTGGTCTTCGATGTCATCGGTGGCGACGTTCAGAGGCGGTCCGCTGCCCTGATCAAGGCCGGAGGAACGCTGGTGTCCATCGTCGGCCCGGTCGAGGCGCGGCCCGCTGACGGCCTGGCGGTGGACTTCGTCGTCGAGGCCGATCGTGCCGAACTGGGTGAGATCGTGCAGCGAGTGCGGGACGGACGGCTACGGACGAACATCGATGACGTGGCGAGCTTCGATGATGCCGTGGGAGCCCTTAACCCGACCACGCGGCGCAACGGGAAGACGGTCATCCGCGTACGCCCGTAGGCAGTGACGGCCACAGGCCGACCGGCGGGCGCGTCATCCTCACGGTGTACGAGATGAAGGGGCTCGGCCGCGACGCCGCCGAACTCACCGCGCTCGCAGGCCATGTCGGACCCGACCGCCGCCGTTCGTGGCCGCCACGCGGGAGACGCCACCTTGATCCCCTGGCCGGGCGGTCAGGGCACTCCGATCGATAGAGGAGTTGATCACCTTGGACGGACAGGAGCTGCAGAAGATCGCGGGCGACTGCGCTGTGGGACTGCCCGGCACCGATCTGGAGCATCGTTTGGGCGCCGGCTGGCGCCTCTACAAGGCTCGCGACAAAGTCTTCATGCTCATGACCAACATGCCGGGGCGCTCGTGATCGACTCCTACCGTCTCGTGGTCAGCGGGCTTCCCAAGTCCGAGCAGCCCGTGGATCCGCGCACCTACGGCCGCCGCGCCTGACCTTCGTCACGCCCATCAGGGGCGACAAGCTCCAGGACAGAGAGGGCCTCACCGAGCAGGTCGAGTCGTGCGTCGAGCTGACGGATCGCCGGCTCCGGGATCGTCTTGCCGATGTCGTCTTCGTTCACCTCCTCGTCACCGCGACGAGGCTGCGGTGGGCGCAGCGCGGCCCAAGGGGACCACTGGCCAGTGGATCATGTGGGAGTACGGTTCATTTACATGGCAGATTTCCAGACCCGTTCCGCGGCCGGTCCGCCCTCCGCGTTCGGTGCCGACCTGCATCTGGAGCTGCGCGGACCCGGGCTGCGTGCAGAGCTCACCGACGCCTTGAGGGAGGCCGTGCGGACGGGGCGTCTGGCGCCCGGCAGCCGGCTGCCGGCCTCCCGCTCGCTCGGTGCTGATCTCGGCCTCTCGCGTCACACCGTGGTCGAGGCCTACGCGGAGCTGGTCGCTGAGGGCCGGCTCACCGCCGCGGCTCGCCGGGCTTTGACCGCCGCGCCACACGATGCCTTCGGCTACGGCGACGCCCGCGGCCGGATGGAGCTGCGCACCGCACTCGCCGACTAAGTAAAAGTGGCGGACCGCGGATGGCAGTTGCCCGAACGGGACGCCCTGGTGGTCAACTACGCGGCGCCCTCGGACAGCGCGTGGGCAGGCGCACTGGACGCGCTGTGCAGGGTGCTGCCCTAGACGGGGTTCCGAGGGCGGGGCGGATGCGCCTCTGTCCGGTCCGGGAGCGTCCCTGCCGGGATTCGTTCCGGTACCGGATCCGCCCCGACCAGGGTGTGGCCGGCAAAAGACCGGACCACTTCGCGTCGAACCGCCGCCTCAGAGCTTGATCGGTCTGGACACCGCACCGTGATGGTCTCCCTGTGGCTCATGAACGCCTTTCCCGGGTGAAGAGCAAGCGCGGAGTCACCGGACGCCCGTGTCGCTGCCGTCGGTGTCAGCCAACGGCCCGTTGGCCGCACCCGGGCCATGACGGGGGTCCCGCCGGAGGACGTCTGACGAGCCGAGTCCACAGAGCTGATCGTCAGCGAACTGTTCACCAACGGTTTCGTGAAGCTCGGACTTCGTCCGCCCCAGAGGTCGGGGGTGGATCCGCAACGTGGTCGAAGCAGCCAGAACGGCCGAGGCGGCCGGATACAGCGGTTTGTGGCCGTGCGGAGCGCGGCCACAAACCACTTCCCTCCTGTGACCAGGCTGCCGACCAGGCGAGACCGTCGGGTCGGAGGCCACCGGACCTGACACGACCGGCTCCGCCTGAGACATGCCGGCGGCGAACAGGCATCCCGACCCAGCGCGCTCCATCGCCTCTGCCCGGCGGGGGCCACCCTGGATGAGCTGATCCGCATCGCGGGCAGCCGATGGCCCGGGAGGAACGCTTCCCGACAGCGAGACTCCTCCTCCGGCGTCGGCTTGGCGTCCCCTCCCGCCTCGTGAGCGCGGTACACCTCCGGCGGCAGATCGTCGCGCGTCGCGAAGTAGTACCACGGTGCCGCATGCGACACACCGGTCGAGTCGCCGATCGCCCGCAGCGACGCGCCCACCCCCTGCACGGCGAACGACTCGATGGCGCGCGCGATGATCTGCGCGCGCCTCTCGGGGCCCTTCCGGTACGACCGCCTGCGCGCCGCCGCGGCACCGTCCTGTTCCATCCCGCCACGCTACGAAGTACCGGTGCGCCGACAGGCGACACCATCCTCGCCATCGTTCGTGGGGTGATCAGGTGGTGCCCCGCATCCGGATTCAGGGAACGAGGTGACCGGCTGCGCGGAACAGTTCGTACCACTCGGCCCGGGTGAGTCGAAGTTCGGAGCCCTGGGCGGCGCCCACGACGCGCTCCGGGCTGGTCGTGCCGAGCACGACCTGCATCTGAGCGGGGTGGCGAGTGATCCAGGCAGTCGCGATCGCGATGGCGGGGACGTCGTACTGGTCGGCGAGGCGGTCAATAACGGCGTTGAGCTCGGGGTAGTCCGGCGAGCCGAGGAAGACACCCGTGAAGAAACCGGCCTGGAAGGGAGACCACGCCTGGATGGTGATGTCGTTCAGACGGCAGTAGTCGACGATCCCTCCGCCGTCGAGGGTGGCCGACTGCTGCTCCGCGTGCATGTTCGCGGCGACCCCTTGAGCGATGATCGGCGCGTGTGTGATCGAGAGCTGAAGCTGGTTGGCCACGATGGGCTGACGCACGTACCTGCGCAGCAGGTCGATCTGGCGTGGGGTGTGGTTCGAGACACCGAAGGCGCGTACCTTGCCCGAGGATTCGAGCTCGTCGAAGGCGCGGGCCACCTCTTCAGGCTCGACAAGCGCGTCGGGGCGGTGCAGCAGCAGGATGTCGATGCGGTCAGTCCGCAGGGCCGCGAGTGAGCCCTCGACCGATGTGACGATGTGCTCGTAAGAGAAGTCGTAGTACGGCCCGTCCGTCACGATTCCCGCCTTGGTCTGGATCGTGATCTCGTCGCGCTGCGACGGGCTCAGCGCCATCGCGTCGGCGAAGCGGCGTTCACAAGCGTGCAGCTCGCCGCCGTAGATGTCGGCGTGGTCAACGAAGTCGATGCCCGCATCGCGCGCGGTGCGGACGAGTTCGCGGACGTCCTCGTCGGTCTTGTCGGCGATACGCATCAGGCCGAGCACGACGTTCGGGGCGAGAATGTCGGTGCCGGGCATGGTGAAGGTCTTCACAACGGTTTCCTTTCAGACGTTCAGATCCGCACGGTACAAGGCGGGGGCCACTCTGTACCTGACGGGGCGGAGGGAGGGTCCCTCGGCGGCGCGCGAACTCGGCGGCGAGCAGCGAGTCCCGGATACCCGCGGGACGGGATGCACCGGGGATCTCCGGCACAGTGGGCATGTTCGAGCGCGGCGACGGCGCCCTGTCCGCGGCGGTGCTCGCGGCATCCGGTTCCGCGACACCCGGCCTTCCAGCCTCCTGCCGTGGCGCACTGGGCGGAGTCGGCGGCATCGGCGTCTTCCGGGCCGCGGGCCCATGACCGGCCGCTGGGCAGGCGCAGTTCGACGCGCGGTGGAGACGGCGGCACGGGCAGGCCGCGGTTGGCGAAGCTGAACTCGAAGGTGACGAACCCGAGGTGACAGACGTGCCGGAGCCGGTCCGTGGGCCGGCGGACGATCTTCAGGACGTCGGCGACATTCTGGCCGTGAACGAAGTACTCCATGAGACGAGCGGTGGCCAGCGTCGCCGGGCTCATCGGCGGCCCGAACCAGGGAACCCTCTGCTCCCGACGCGAGGACGTGAAAGCCCTCAGCATTGCCGCGAAGGCGTCGGCCCATTCCTGTCGCAGCCGCTCCACCGGGAGATCTTTGCGGGCCGTGATGTGACCTTCCAGGGGCTCGGCCGGACCCACGTCCGTCGCAGGACGGGCACGCCGGAATTCACCGGGGGCGCCCACCGCCTCCTCGGCCAGAAGGTCGCAACCGATCAGGTGCGACACGCCGGCTCCAACGTCCCAACCGACGGCCGGAGTGGGGAGCCGCAGGTTTGTCCCCGAGGGGACGAGTGTCCGCAGCGAGTCGAACTCCGCCGTGAGATCGTCGAGCAGCTCGCGCGGGACTCCGCAGTCCATGGTGATGGCCCTTCTCCGATCAGCGAACTGAGGCAGCCCCGGTTCCGAGGTCGTCCCGTGCGACTGCGCGGCGCTCGCCGATCAGGCGGATACGAGTTGGTTGTAGCGGCTTTGGAAGAACAGCAGGGGTGACGCCGTGCTGTCGGCGTCGAGGTCGTCGACACGTCCGATGACGATGCGGTGGTCGCCGGCATCGTGTACGGCTTCGATCGTGCGGCCGATCCAGGCGACCGCGCCGTCGATGACCGGGTCTCCGTGCGGCCCGGGCCGCCAGGGCACCTCGGCGAACTTGTCGCCGCCCGAGACCGACAGCGCGCGGCAGATCCACTCCTGGTCGGTGGCGAGAACGTTCACGCAGAAGGTGCCGCGCCCGGCGATGACCGGGAAGGTCGATGACGTCTTGCCGGGCAGGAACGCCACCAGCGGAGGGGCGAGGGAGACCGAGGTGAACGAGGCGACCGTCATGCCCACCGGCCTGCCCCGCGCATCGTGCGACGTGATGGCGGTGACACCACTGGGGAAGTGCCCGAGGACGGCCCGAAAACGCGCCGTGTCGAGGACCGGGCATCGAGAGTCTGGCGTAAGCACGCTTATGCAATAGACGCGTGCTTGGGCCATTGCACGCTTGCTGATGTCTGGTCCGGCAGGCCGCGTGCTGCACGGGTGACACGCGCTCTGCCCTACATCAACCCGTTCGGCGACGGTCGCTCGTCGAACGGGGCCACGGCCGGCATGGACGAGGCTTCGCTGACGGTCACCGGTTGATTCCGCCTGGCCGCCCACCCGATGTGCGGGCGGGCAACCAGCCAGGCAGCCAGGCAGCCAGGCAGCCAGGCAGCCAGGCGATGGTGGGCCGGATCGACGAGCGTTACCGCGGCCCGTCCCTGTCCGGTCTGCTCCGCGCCCCTCAGTCCGGGTGAGGAGCAGGTTTCGTCTCCTGCGCGGCGGTGGCTCCGGCCACACGGCCGAACACCGCGACGCGCATGAGGGCGGCACCACCGGGATAATCGCTGTAGAACAGGCCACCCACAGCCTCGCCGCCCAGGTACAGACCGGGCACCGGCGTCCCGTCCGCGCTGAGCGCCCCCCGTCCGGGTCGATCCGGACGCCGCCGAAGGTGAAGGTGAGCAGTGACGGGTCATCGGGGGCCAGTGTCGGCTTGGGCTCCGGCAACTCCGTGATGTCCTTGCCCCCCTTCCTGTCCTGCCAGAAGCTCACCGTGGCAAGCTGTTCCATGCTGACGTCCGCCCCGAAGAACCGTGGCCGCCGCGCAGACCGAGAACATCGGATGCGGAACGTTGACCGCGTTGCTGGAGATCACCTCGATCCGCCCGGATCCGTTGTTCCTCACGGCAGACAGGAGGCGGCGGGTGAGATCCATCGCGCCTATCAGATGCGTTTCGAGGATGTGCCGACATGGCTCGCCGGACAGGTCCTCGAAGAACCCTGTCGTGGTAGGGCCCGCGTGGTGCAGCACCGCGCTCAAATCTGCGCCGGTGATCTCGAGAACCCGCTCGGCCGCCTCCCGGCGTGAAGAGTCGGAGGCCACATCAAGCGGGTCTTCCTCTTCAGCCGGGACGCGCTGTCTCACACCCCGTAACCTCCGTCGACGTCGAGGATCTGACCGGAGATGAAACCGGCTCGGTCGGAGGCCAGGAAGCACACAGCCTCGGCGATGTCGCCGGCGGATCCGAACCGCCGCAGGGGGATGTTGCCGCGGGCGACCTCCAGGGCCCGTTCATCCAGGTCGCCCGAACCGATCAGCCGGGCGGCCATTCCGTCGAGCAGCATTCCGGGGCCCACGCAGTTGGCACGCACCCCGAACCGGCCCTCCTCCGCGGCGAATCCCCGTACCAGCGCTTCGACGGCCCCCTTCGGCCCGGCGGAAAGGCCGTCCCGGACCGGGAATCGACGGGTGGCGGCGGTGGTGACCGCGACGATGCCGCCCCTGGTCGCGCGCAGCCGCGGCAGGGCCGGCTGCACCAGGTTGAAGAAGGCGATTGTGTCCGCCTCGATCTGCCGCCGGAACCGGTCCGGCGTCACCCGGCTCAGATGCACCATGGGCACATGCGGACCAGCCGCGTAGACGAGGGTGTGGATGCCGTCGAAGCGGTCCGCGGCCTCGTCCAGAACGCGCGCCGTCGCGTCGGCGTCCGACAGGTCCAGCGGCCAGGCTGCCGCTCGGACGCCCGTCGCCTCGGCCTCCGCGACCAGGGCGGCCCCGGCCTGGGCGTTCTTCCGGTACGTCAGTGCCACATGGCTGCCGCGTTCGGCCAGCATGCGGGTGATGGCGGCTCCGATGCCACCAGTGGCACCAGCGATCACGGCCGCACCCGGTCGGCCGTCGAAGTCCCGCATCCGATTCTCCTGTGTGTCGCCGCCGCGCCTATGCATTGATCAGTAGCCCCTCGCACTGCCCGTCGTCCGCGCGGACGGCCACCGCGCCGGTACCGCCGCCGCGCCGCCGCAGCTCGTAGGCCGGCGTCAGACCATGCGCGCACCCGACATGCCGGGCAAATGCCCGCAGGCCGGCGCCCCGCCGTTCACATTGATCCGCGCCAAGGGGACGCCCAGTGTTCTCGCGGCCTCGGCCGCGACCCCGGCCGACTCCTCATGGATCTCGAAAATGGATCTCGAAAAACGCGAGATCCGGCACACCGAGCGTGCCGCCGCGCCGCCGAGCGCCGCGCATCGCGCCCGCCGCAGGTCCAAACCGGGCTCCGCTCACCGACGCGCCGTGAGCGCCGATCGGCCGCGGACCGGTCATCGGGTGCCATAGACCGGCTGTGGGGTTTCCGAGGCGGCGAGCAGCCCCAGCGCCGCCTCGCCCGCCTCCGCCGGACTCCATCGGGCCCCTTTGTCGGCGGTCGGCCCGGGCCGCCAGCCCTCCATGACGGTGATCCGGCCGCCCTCCACCTCGAAGACGCGCCCGGTGACCCCTGTGGAGGCCGCTGAGCCCAGCCAGACGACCAGCGGGGAGACGTTCTCCGGGGCCATCGCGTCGAATCCGCCCTCGCCCGGCGCCGCCATCGTCTCGGCGAAGGTGTGCTCGGTCATGCGGGTGCGCGCGGCCGGGGCGATGGCGTTGATCTGTACGCCGTAGCGGTCCATCTCGGCGGCGGCGACGAGCGTGAGGCCGATGATTCCGGCCTTCGCGGCGGAGTAGTTGCCCTGACCGACACTGCCGAGCAGGCCGGCGCCCGAGCTGGTGTTGACGACCCGCGCCTGGGGCGTCCGGCCGCCCTTCGCCTCGGCGCGCCAGTGTGCGGCGGCGTGTCTGAGTGGCAGGAAGTGGCCCTTGAGGTGGACCCGCATGACGGCGTCCCAGTCGTCCTCGCCCAGATTGACGAGCATCCGGTCGCGGAGGAACCCGGCGTTGTTGACCAGGGTGTCGAGCCGCCCGAATGCCTCCAGCGCGGTCGTGATCAGCGAGGCGGCGCCGTCGGTGGTCGCGATGTCACCGCCATGCGCGACCGCCTCACCGCCCAGGGCCCTGATCTCGTCCACGACCCGCTGGGCCGGACCGTCCGTCTCCGCGGCGCCGTCCAGTCCCACACCGAGATCGTTGACCACCACCTTCGCTCCCTCGGCGGCGAGGGCGAGCGCGTGTGCCCGGCCGAGTCCGCGGCCGGCCCCGGTGACGACGGCGACGCGTCCGGAGCAGATTCGGGTCATCTTCACGTCTCCTTGTTGGCTGTGGCGGCGTCGAGGAAGGCGGGGCGTTCCCCGCCGCCGTGGACGAGCAGGCTCGCGCCGGAGATGTACGCGGCGCGGTCCGAGGCGAGGAAGATGCAGGCGTCGCCGACCTCGGAAGGCTCCGCGAGGCGTCCGAGCGGCACGGTGCGGCCGACTGCGGCGACGCCCGCCTCGTCTCCGTAGTGCAAAGGGGTGAGTTCGGTGCGGACCATGCCGAGGACGAGCGTGTTGATCCGTATGGTCGGTGCCCACTCCACGGCCATGGAGCGAGCGAGGCTCTCCAGTCCCGCTTTGGCCGCGCCGTAGGCGGCGGTGCCCGGGGAGGGGCGGGTGCCGCTGACACTGCCGATCATGGTGATCGAACCGCCTGCCGCCTGACGGCTCATCACCTCGTACGCGGCGAGGGAAGCGGTCAGCGGGGCGAGCAGGTTCAGCTCGATCACCCGGGCGTGCCGCTCGGGCCCGCCGTTGCCCAGTGTCCGGAACGGGGTGCCCCCGGCGTTGTTGACGAGGCTGTCCAGCCGTCCGTGGTCGGCGGCCACCCGGGCGAAAAGTTCCCTCACGGCTTCCGGATCGCGCAGGTCGACGGGGAGGAATCGGGCCGTGCGGCCATCCGCCTCCACCGTGGCGTCCGGGGTTCTGCGCGCGCAGACCACGACCTCGGCGCCCGCTTCGAGGAAGGCCCGCGCGATCCCCGCGCCCACACCCCGGGTGCCGCCGGTCACTACGGCGACCCGGCCCGACAGGTCGCAGGCCACGCTCACCATGGACCTCCCGCTGTCTGCGATCCGCTGCTACCGTGCCTAACAAATGCTTGGTAGAAAGGTAGCTGATGCGCTCATGGGTGTCTCCACCTCCGAGACGGAAAAGGGCGTCGCCGTTGTCAGCGTGGACTTTCCGCCCGTCAACGCCCTGCCCGTGCGGGGCTGGTACGACCTGGCCGACGCGGTACGCGTGACGGGCCGGGACCCCGGCGTGCGGTGCGTCGTGCTCACCGCCGCCGGACGCGGATTCAACGCGGGCGTCGACATCAAGGAAATGCAGCGCGACGAGGGCCACGGTGCCCTGATCGGAGCCAACCGCGGCTGCTTCGAGGCGTTCGCCGCGGTGTACGAGTGCGAAGTCCCGGTCGTCGCGGCCGTACAGGGCTTCTGCCTCGGTGGCGGCATCGGGCTGGCGGGCAACGCCGACGCGATCGTGGCGAGCGAGGACGCGGTCTTCGGGTTGCCGGAACTGGACCGGGGCGCACTGGGGGCCGCGACCCATCTGGCACGGCTGGTCCCCCAGCATCTGATGCGCGCCCTCTACTACACCTCGCGCACCGCCACCGCCGAGGAGCTTCATCGGCACGGCTCGGTGTGGAAGGTCGTCCCACGCGCCGAGCTGCTGGGCGCTGCCCGGGAACTGGCCCGCGAGATCGCCGCCAAGGACGGCTATCTGCTGCGGCTGGCCAAAGCCGCCATCAACGGCATCGATCCCGTGGACGTCCGGCGCAGCTACCGCTTCGAGCAGGGCTTCACCTTCGAGGCGAACCTCAGCGGGGTCGCCGACCGGGTCCGCGCCGCCTTCGGCTCGGACAAGGACAGAGGCGAGGAGGGGCAGTCATGAGCAGGGACAAGACCATGACCGCCGATGAGGTCGTCGCCCGCTTGGAGAGCGGCATGACGATCGGCATCGGCGGCTGGGGATCGCGGCGCAAACCCATGGCTCTCATACGGGCCCTCCTGCGCTCGGACATCGCCGATCTGACCGTTGTCTCCTACGGCGGCCCGGACGTCGGCCTGCTGGCCGCTGCCGGGAAAATCCGCAAGCTGATCGCGGCGTTCGTCACGCTCGACTCCATACCCCTCGAACCGCACTTCCGCTCCGCCCGGGAGCGCGGCGCGTTCGAGATGACGGAGCTGGACGAGGCGATGTTCATGTGGGGGCTGACCGCGGCCGGGCAGCGTCTGCCGTTCATGCCGATCCGGGCGGGCCTCGGCTCGGATGTGATGAGGGTCAACCCGCAGCTGCGCACGGTGCGCTCCCCGTACGACGACGGCGAGGAACTCGTCGCCGTCCCGGCACTGCGCCTGGATGCCGCGCTCGTCCACCTCAACCGGGCCGACGCGCAGGGCAACGGCCAGTACCTCGGGCCCGATCCCTACTTCGACGACCTGTTCTGCGAGGCCGCGGACCAGGCGTATCTCTCCTGTGAACGGATCGTGGACAGCGCGGAGTTACTCAAGGAACACGGCCCGCAGACCCTGCTGGTGAGCCGGGCGTTCGTCAGCGGAGTGGTCGAGGCCCCGGGCGGTGCGCACTTCACCTCATGCGTCCCCGACTACGGCCGCGACGAGACCTTCCAGCGGGCGTACGCGCAGGCCGCCGCCGATCCTGAGGCGTGGTGGAAGTTCGCCGAACAGTTCCTCTCGGGAGACGAAGACGCCTATCAGGCCGCTGTCGCGGCGTTCGCCAAGGAGGCCACATGAGCGAGAGCGTGACCCGGGCCGAATGCTGTGTGGTGGCCTGCGCCGAGGCGTGGCGCGGCGACGGGGAGATCCTGGCGAGCCCGATGGGCACCGTGCCCACGATCGGCGCGCGGCTGGCGAAGCTCACCTTCTCCCCCGACCTGCTGCTGACCGATGGTGAGGCGCTGCTGATCGGCGACGTCCCGGCGGTGGGCAGCGGTTCCCAGGTGACCGAGGGCTGGCTGCCGTACCGCCGGCACCTGGCGATGGTCGCCGGTGGGCGGCGCCACGTCATGATGGGCGCCAGCCAGCTCGACGCTTACGGCAACCAGAACATCTCGTGCGTCGGCGACTGGGCAAAGCCACGACGGCAGCTCCTCGGCGTACGCGGCGCCCCCATCAACACGCTCAACAACCCGACGAGTTACTGGGTCCCCCGGCACTCGCCACGCGTCTTCGTCGAGCGGGTGGACATGGTCTCGGGGGTCGGCTACGACCGGGCGGCGGCCGCCGAGCCCGCGACGAGGCGTTTCCACGAGATCCGCCGTGTCGTCACCGATCTGGCGGTGCTGGACTTCGCCACCCCCGACCGCTCGCTGCGGCTGCGCTCCGTGCATCCCGGCGTCACGGTGGACCAGGTGCGGGAGGCCACCGGTTTCCCACTGACCGTCCCGGACGAGGTGCCGCACACCCGTATGCCGTCGGCGGAGGAACTGCGCCTGATCCGGGAGGTCCTCGACCCGAAGGCGCTGCGCGACCGCGAGGTGCGGGCATGAACGGCGTCACGATCGCGACGCCACTGACCAAACTGGTCGGGGTCCGCCATCCCATCGTCCAGACGGGCATGGGATGGGTGGCCGGACCCCGGCTCGTCTCGGCCACGGCGAACGCCGGTGCGCTGGGCATCCTCGCTTCGGCGACGATGACACCGGGTCAGCTGCGGGCGGCGGTCCGCGAGGTCAGGTCCCGTACGGACGCGCCGTTCGGAGTCAATCTGCGGGCGGACGCGAGCGACGCGGCCGAGCGGGTACGGATCATCGTGGAGGAGGGCGTGCGGGTCGCCTCGTTCGCCCTCGCCCCCTCCCGTGAGCTGATCGCCCGGCTCAGGGACGCCGGAGTCATCGTGATCCCGTCCATCGGCGCGCGCCGGCACGCGGAGAAGGTCGCCGCCTGGGGCGCCGACGCGGTGGTCGTCCAGGGCTCCGAGGGCGGCGGCCACACCGGCAACGTCGCCACCACCGTCCTGCTGCCCCAGGTCGTGGACGCCGTGGACATCCCCGTCGTCGCCGCGGGCGGCTTCTTCGAGGGCCGTGGCCTGGTCGCGGCGCTCGCCTACGGGGCGGCGGGGGTGGCGATGGGCACCCGATTCCTGCTGACGTCGGACAGCACCGTCCCACGCGCCGTGCAGGCCCGCTATCTCGAAGCCTCGGTCCAGGACGTCACGGTCACCACGAAGGTGGACGGGCTCCCCCACCGGATGCTGCGCAGCGAACTGGTCGACACCCTGGAGCGTTCCGGCCGGACGGCGGCGCTGCTGCGCGCCGTACGCCACGCCGCGTCCTTCAGGAAGCTGTCCGGCCTGAGCTGGGCGCGGATGGTCCGTGACGGTCTGGCCATGAAGCACGGCAAGGAGCTCACCTGGAGCCAGGTCCTGCTGGCCGCCAACACCCCGATGCTGCTGCGGGCCTCCATGGTCGACGGCCGCACGGACCTCGGAGTGATGGCGTCGGGACAGGTCGCGGGCCTCATCGAAGACCTGCCGTCGTGCGCGGAGTTGGTCGAGAGGATCATGGCTGAGGCGCATGCCGCGCTGGGACGCCTGCCTCAGGCCACCTGAGCGCCCTGCGCACCGGCCGATCCGCGGGCCGTTGCCGACCCGGGTGACCGGGTCGGCGGCGGCAGGCGGGGGTGTGTGCGTCAGAGCCGTTCGACGATGGTGACGTTGGCCTGGCCGCCCCCCTCACACATGGTCTGCAGACCGAACCGGCCCCCGGTGCGCTCCAGTTCGTGCAGCAGCGTCGTCATCAGCTTGGTGCCGGTCGCGCCGAGCGGGTGGCCGAGCGCGATGGCGCCGCCGTTGACGTTGACCTTCTCCGGGTCCGCGCCGGTTTCCTTCAGCCACGCCAGCACGACGGGTGCGAACGCCTCGTTGATCTCCACCAGGTCGATGTCGTCGAGTGACATCCCGGACTTCTTCAGGGCGTAGGCCGTGGCCGGGATGGGGGCGGACAGCATCCGGATCGGGTCCTCTCCACGCACCGACAGGTGGTGGACGCGGGCGCGCGGGGTCAGGCCGTGCTCGGCGACCGCCCGCTCGGAGGCGACGAGCAGCGCGGAGGCGCCGTCGGAGACCTGCGAGGAGACAGCGGCGGTCAGCCGGCCGCCCTCGACGACCGGTGCCAGAGAAGCCATCTTCTCCAGTGAGGTGCCCCGGCGCGGCCCCTCATCGGCCGTCACCTCCCCGTACGGGACAAGCTCGCGGTCGAAGCGGCCCTCGTCGATGGCCCGTATCGCGCGCTGGTGGGAGCGGAGCGCGAACTCCTCCATCGCCTCCCGGCTGATGCCCCACTTCTCGGCGATCAGTTCCGCTCCGTAGAACTGGTTGACGGGCCGGTCTCCGTAGCGGGCCCGCCAGCCCTCGGAGCCCGCGTACGGGCCCTCGTCGAGGCCGAGCGGTTCGGCGGCCCGGCGGCTGGCGAAGGCGATGGGGATCATCGACATGTTCTGCACCCCGCCCGCGACCACCAGGTCCTGGGTACCGGAGAGCACGCCCTGCGCGGCGAAGTGCAGGGCCTGCTGGGAGGAGCCGCACTGACGGTCCACCGTGGTCCCGGGTACTTCTTCCGGCAGCCCGGCGGCCAGCCAGCAGGTGCGCGCGATGTCCCCGGCCTGCGGGCCGACGGTGTCCAGACAGCCGAAGACGACGTCCTCGACGGCGGCGGGGTCGGCACCGGAGCGCTCCATCAGCGCCTTCAGCACATGGGCGCCGAGGTCGGCGGGGTGCACGGCGGACAGGGCGCCGTCGCGTTTGCCGACCGGGGTGCGTACTGCTTCGACGATGAATGCCTCGGGCATGGCTGCTGCTCCTTCGCGGGGTCTCTATGTCTGTACGGCGATCCCGTCCAGCACCATCGACAGGTACTGGCGGGCGATTTCCTCGGGGCTGTGACGGCCGCCGGGCCGGTACCAGGACGCGGCGACCCAGACGGTGTCCCGTACGAAGCGGTAGGTGAGCCGGGCGTCCAGATCGGCACGGAAGGCGTGGGCCGCGACGCCCCGTTCCAACGTCCCCAACCACGCCTTCTCGAACTTCTCCTGCGCTGCGGAGAGGTAGGCGAAGCGGGGCTGCGCGGACAGTTGCCGGGATTCCTTCTGGTAGATCGCCACGGCGGCGCGGTGCCGGTCGATCTCCCGGAAGGACTCGGTGACCAGGGCCTCGAGGGTCGCCCGGGGGGCGAGGTCCGCTTCCAGTACGGCGTCGTATCGGGCCCACAGCTCGTCCAGGAAGCCGGACAGGATCTCGTCGAGCATCGACTCCTTGGAGTCGAAGTGGTAGTAGAGGCTGCCCGCCAGCATTCCCGCCGCGTCCGCGATCTGCCGGACGGTCGTCGCGCTGTAGCCCTGCTCGGCGAAGACGTCGGCCGCGACCGCGAGCAGTTCGGCACGTCGCGCGGGCGACGGGCTCATCGCGGGCTTCTTCTTGCCGGTCCCCGGCACGCTGGTGTTCCTTGTGTTCGGCACCCGGCCATTGTCGTCTCACGCCCGCTGGCCGCTGACCGAGACGATCTCGCCGGTCATGTACGAGGAGTAGTCGCCGGCCAGGAAGACGATCACGTTGGCGACCTCCCAGGGCTCGGCATAGCGGCCGAACGCCTCCCGCTCGGTGAGCTCGGCCAGCAGCTCGGCCGTGGTCACCTTCACCAGATGCGGGTGCATCGCCAGGCTCGGGGCGACCGCGTTGACCCGCACGCCGTAGTCGGCCGCCTCCACGGCGGCGCAGCGGGTCAGCGCCATGACTCCGGCTTTGGCGGCGGCGTAGTGGGCCTGCCCGGCCTGTGCGCGCCAGCCGACCACCGAGGCGTTGTTGACGATCACGCCTCCGGCGCCCGCCGACTTCATCCGGCGCAGCGCGGCGCGGGTGCAGCGGAAGGTGCCGTTCAGGGTGACGTCGAGGACCGTGCCCCACTGTTCGTCGGTCATCTCCGTGAGCGGGGCAGTGCCGCCGAGCCCGGCGTTGTTGACCACGATGTCGAGGTGCCCGTGCCGCTCCTCGGCGAGGTCGAGCAGGTCCGAGATCTGCCGCTCGTCGGTGACATCGCAGGGCAGGCCCGCGACCCGGTCGACGCCGAACTCCTCGGACAGCGCGTCGCACGTCTCCTTCAGCCGGCGCGCGTGGGCGTCACCGATGACGATGCGGGCGCCCTCGTCGAGGAATCTGCGCGCGGTGGCTCCGCCGATCCCGGCGCCCGCGGCCGCGGTGATCACTGCTGTGCGGCCGTCGAGCAGGGCGTGGCCGGGGACATACGGGGGCGGGCCGATGGCAGTCATACATGGGCCTCCTCGAACCTCGACGGCGCTATGGCCGTACGCTAACCTACCAAACACTTGTTAGAAAAGGAGTGTGCGGGATGCCCGCTGCCCATGACGAACCGGTGCGCTACGAGACACGGGGCCCGGTCGCACTCGTCACCATGCACCGGCCGGAGTACCGCAACGCCCAGAACTCCGCCATGACCTACGCCCTGGACCGCGCGTTCTACCGCGCCGCCGAGGACAACGAGATCAAGGTGGTGATCCTCGCCGGGTCGGGGAAACACTTCTCCGCCGGGCATGACATCGGCACCCCCGAGCGGGACGCCCATCTGCCGTTCGACCGCAAAGCCGGACTGTGGTGGGACCACTCGGACAAGACGGGCGCGGAGAGCCGCTTCGCCCGCGAGTCCGAGGTCTATCTGGGCATGTGCCGACGGTGGCGTGAGCTGCCCAAGCCGCTCATCGCGTCGGTACAGGGCGCCTGCGTCGCGGGCGGGCTGATGCTCGCCTGGGTCTGCGACCTGATCATCGCCTCCGACGACGCGTTCTTCGCCGACCCGGTGGTCCGCATGGGCATCCCCGGGGTCGAGTATTTCGCGCACCCATGGGTGATGCCCCCGCGGATCGCCAAGGAGTTCCTCTACACCGGCGAGCGGATGAGCGCCCAGCGGGCGTACGAAGTCCAGATGGTCAACCGAATCGTGCCGCGCGCCGAACTCTCCGAGCGCACCATGGAGTTGGCGACGCGCATCGCCGACATGCCACGCCTGGGGCTGGCGCTGGCCAAACGCGCCGTCAACCAGGCCGAGGACCTGCAGGGCCTGCACACCGGGCTGGACTCGGTCTTCGGACTGCACCATCTCGCCCACGCGCACAACGCGGAGACCGCCCCGGACTCGCTGGGCGGCATGGACATCCGCGCGATGAAGGAGGCCGGCACCTGATGGACCTCGACTTCAGCACCGCCGAGAACACGTTCCGGGCGGAGGCCCACGCCTGGCTCAGCGCGCATGTGCCCACCTCTCGCCTGCCCTCCCTGGAGACCGCAGAGGGGTTCGCCGCCCACCGGGAGTGGGAGCGCGCCCTCTTCGCAGACCAGTGGTCGGTCGTCTCCTGGCCGGAGGAATACGGCGGCCGGGGTGCCTCGCTCCTCCAATGGCTGATCTTCGAGGAGGAGTACTACGCGGCGGACGCACCCGGCCGGGTCAGCCAGAACGGCATCAATCTCCTCGCCCCCACCCTCTTCGAGCACGGCACACCGCAGCAGCGCGCCCGCGTCCTGCCGCCCATGGCGAGTGGCGAAGTCATCTGGGCTCAGGCCTGGTCCGAGCCGGAGGCGGGCTCCGACCTCGCGCGGCTGCGCTCCACCGCCGAGCGGACCGAGGCCGGCTGGCGCCTGAGCGGTCAGAAGACCTGGTCATCACGGGCCGCCTTCGCCGACCGGGCCTTCGGCCTCTTCCGCAGTGATCCGGCGGCGGACAAGCCGCACCGGGGGCTGACGTATGTGATGTTCCCCCTGGACGCGCCGGGCGTGACGGTGCGGCCCATAGGACGCCTCGACGGCAAGCCCGCCTTCGCCGAACTCTTCCTGGACGATGTCTTCGTACCCGACGAGGACGTCATCGGAGAGCCGGGTGAGGGCTGGCGCGTGGCGATGAGCACCGCGGGCAGCGAGCGCGGGCTGACCCTGCGCAGCCCCGGCCGCTTCACGGCCGCCGCGGACCGGTTGGCGCGGCTGTGGCGCGATGAGGCCGACCCGGCGGACACGGCCCTGCGCGACCGCGTGGCCGACGCGGTGATCGGCGCCCGCGCGTATGAACTCTTCGCCTACGCGAGCGTCTCGCGGATCGCGGCCGGAGAGTCGATCGGCGCGGAGTCCAGCCTCAACAAGGTCTTCTGGTCGGAGCTGGACATCGCGCTCCACGAGACCGCCCTCGACCTGCTCGGCCCCTATGGGGAGCTCGCCGATGACGCCACGGACGCGCCGGCACACGGTGGCTGGGCCGAGGGCTACACCTTCTCCCTCGCGGGCCCCATCTACGCCGGAACCAACGAGATCCAGCGCGACATCATCGCCGAGCGGCTGCTCGGCCTGCCGAAAGGACGCCGGTGATGCGCTTCCTCCTCGACACCGAGCAGCGTGCGTTCGCGAAGACCCTGGACGGCATGCTCGGATCGTCGGACACACCGGGCACGATACGGTCCTGGGCGGCCGGGGACGCGGGCCCCGGCCGCACCCTGTGGAGCCGGCTCGCCGAGGCGGGAGTCTTCGGCCTCGCCGTACCGGAGCGACACGAGGGCCTGGGCCCACTGCCTGTCGAACTGACCGTCGCCTTCACCGAACTGGGCCGCCACGCCGTACCGGGCCCGCTGGTGGAAACCGTCGCCGCGGCGGCCCTCCTCGACCGGCTCGGCGACCGCGCCTCTGCCGAGACGTGGCTGCCGCGGATCGCCACCGGCGCGGCGCTCGTATCCCTGTGCGCGCCCGATGCCGGGAGCCCCTACGCACTCGACGCGGACGCGGCCGACGCCGTGTTCGTCGTCGAGGACGACACCGTATGGCGGGCAGTGGGGTGCGGCCCGCCGCAGCGTTCCTCCGACCCGGCCCGCCGATTGTCCCGCCCGACGGGCGCGACGGTCCTCGTCGAGGGACCCGCGGTCCGGGCAGCGACCGCGTACGCCACCGTTGTGGCGGCCCTGACAACGGCCGCCCAGGCACTGGGGCTCGGCCGCGCGCTGCTGGACCATACCGTCGCGTACGCCGCCCAGCGCACCCAGTTCGGAGTGGCCATCGGCTCGTTCCAGGCCGTGAAGCACCGTCTGGCGGACGTTCTCCTCGCGCTGGAGTTCGCCCAGCCTCTGGTCCACTCCGCCGCCCTGGCCCTGGCCTCGGACGCCCCGTCCGCCCGCCGGGAGTGCGCGGCGGCGAAAGTGGCCGCGGGCGAGGCGGCCTACGCCGCCTCGCGCACGGCCCTGCAGGTGCACGGCGCGCTCGGCTACACCGAGGAGCTGGATCTGTCCCTGTGGATCCGCAAGGCCCGCGCCCTCCGTGATGCCTGGGGAACCCCGGCCGCGTGCCGATCACTCGTCCTCGCGCCGTGAGCGGTGTTAGCGGTTTCAGCGGGTGAGGATGATCGCGAAGGCATGGAACGAGCAGACGGGTGCCTCGGCCTCCGGTACCGCGACTTCGGCCTTGTCGGGCGGCGGCTCGGGGGCCGTTTCCGTTCGGGTCTGCGTCATCGCAGCGCTCCTCGTCGAGGAGGAGAGAGACAGCGAGGACGAGCGGAGAAGCGGGGACACGACGAACGTGCCGGCCCTCACCTACGGCGCTTGGGAGTCCGCAAGCCGACATCCGTGTGCTGGCTGATCCGTAGTCCGTTGTTCCAGGTGGGCCAGAGACGGTCTCGCCCCTGCCCGAGGCGCCTTGCGGTGGGGAACCAGTACGCCGGGGACATGGGCCGGTCAAGTGATGGAAACACGTGATTCACCCCCGCGGCCACTGGCCCAATCGGGTCCCGCGGCCGAGTGGCGCGCCAGGACAGTGGCCCGGCTCCACGCCGAGGGGCTCTACGTCGACGACGTGGAGCCCCTCAGCACTGCCCGCGGTGACCGGTCGGGGTCAGAGTGCGGTGCCCGTCTCCTCGGCCAGTGTCCGCAGAAGGCGGTCCTGGAACTCCTCGTCGTGGACCGCGCGGTGCGGCTGCCGCCGCTGACGGTGGTACCAGTACCCGCCGGTGCTCAGCGCCTGGGGTTCCTCGCTCGTCGCGAGCCACTCCTGCGTCCGATGACCGAGTTCCAGATCGTCCGGTGCTCCTGGTCCGCCCATTTTGGTCGGCACCCAGCCCGGATCCACGGCATTGCTCAGCGTCCCGGGACGCAGGCGGGCCAGCGCGGCCGCGAGGGTCGTGACGAAGAGCTTGCTGTCGGAGTACGAGCCCGCCCTCTCGCCCCGCCAGTCGATCCCGGCGAGCGAGGGATGCCCGCCGAAGTGCGAGCTGCTGCTGAGGTACACCAGCCGGCGCGGCCCGGGCAGCAGGGCCGTGAGCAGGTACGGGGCGATGATGTTGACCGGCATGACGGGGCGTCCGCTCCACACGCCGGCGTTGTGGATGACCGCGTCCAGCGGCTGTGTGTCGTTCAGCTCGGCGGCGATACGCCGTACGGCGTCACGGTCGGCGAAGTCGCCCACGACGAGATGGGCTCCCCGGTCGACCAGCGCGTCGAGGCCCGCCGCACGCTCGTGGTTCCGGGCGTGTACGACGACGTCGTGCCCCGCGGACAACAGGGAGTCCGCCGCGGCACGTCCGAGGCCGTCCGCCGAACCGGTCACCAGGATCCGGCTCACAAGCGCACCGCCCGGTACATGGCTGCTTCTCGCATAGGAGTGTTTCCCCTTTCGCTCGTGGTTGCCCGCCGGGCGCGTTCACGCTTCGTGGAGCGCGCCGTGCCGCCGAGCGGTAAGTCGCTCGGCGGCGCGGTGGGGCAAAGAAGTTCTGACGGCTCCTTCCCCGCTCGGGCCGGGAAGACCTGCTTCGCGACCGTGATCGCCGTCATGGCTTCGGGCCAGCCGGCGTAAGGGGCGAGGCGGGACAGGTCTCATCCCGTGGTGAGTACGGTCCCCTGCGTGCCGTCCTCCGCTCCCGGCGCGCTCTCCGCCGTGCGCCCCCGCAGCGCCGTCAGCACCAGCAGTGCCGAGAGCAGGGCAGCCGAGCCGCACACCATGAAGCCGATCGCGTAGCCGTGACCGAGTGCGTCGAGGGCGTACGCGCGGGCCGCGCCCGGCGGGGAGGTGGCGGGGACGGAGTTCAGGGCGAGGGGGCCGCCTTCCGTCAGCACGTCGTGCGCCGCCGCCTTCGACTCCGCGTTCAGGGACGACGAGGTGGCCAGCGACGAGTTCACCCGGGACGCCGCCTGGCTCAGCGCAACCGCGCCGATGACCGCGGGTCCGAGGGTGAAACCGAAGTCGCGCAGCAGGTTGGTGGCCGCGCTGGCCATGCCCGCGAGCTGCGGTGGCACCGTGTTGACGGCGGTCGCGGTGATGGAAGACACCGTGAGGGCGAAGCCGATGCCGACCAGGCCGAGCGGCACGATCAGCGAGGTCAGGTTTGGGTCGCCGATGTCGAGCCCGGCGGCCAGGAAGTCGCCGACGGCGATCAGTGCCAGACCGGAGGTGAGCAGCGCCCGTGCGGGCAGCCGGTGCAGCAGCCGGGAGGTCAGCGGGGTGAGCACCGGGGTGATGCCGTTGAGCAGCAGGAACGCGAAGGCGGTGCGCATCGGACTCTGGTGCTGGACGGGGCCGAGCCGGATGCTCACCGCGTAGGCGGTGCCCAGGAAGCTGAACATGCCCACCACCGCGACGACCGACGCGATCGCGAAGGAACGGTTACCGAACAGGCCCAGGCGCAGCAGGGGCGAGCGGGCCCGGCTCTCGGCGGCCATGAACAGGCCCAGGAACACAGCGGCGGTCACGAACGCCACGACCACGGGAGTCGATCCCCAGCCGCCGGCCGGCCCTTGGATGACGGCGTACAACAGGGCGAACAGACCGACGCCGATGGTGATCTGGCCGCCGATGTCCAGCGAACGGCCCTCTGGCGCACGGGAGTTCACGGCGAGCCACAGGCTCACCAGGGCGCTGACCGCGGCCAGCACGGCCACCACCGCGAACGCCGAGCGCCACGAGCCATAAGTGCCGGTGATGCCGCCGAGCAGCGGCGCGAGGAAGCCGCCCGCGGACAAGCTGGAGGCCCACAGGGCGATGGCGCGGGCGCGCTGGGCGCCGGTGTGCGTGCCGGCCGCGATCATGGCGAGCGAGGTGGGAAAGAGCGCGGCGGCGCCGAGACCGGCCAGCGCCGGCTACCCTCAACGGCCTGTTCCAGGAACACCTCCACCCTGTCGGGTCCCAACTCACCTGGATCTCCGACGCGTTCCTGCTGCCCGTGACCATCCTCGAACTCTCCTTCGGTGTGCTGGGCGACCTTTTCGGCCGCAAACAGCTTCTCGTCGGCGGCGCCGCACTGCTGTGCGCGGGCGAGGTCGTCGCCGCGAGCGCCTCCGGCATCCACCAACTGTGGGCGGGACAGCCTGTGCCTCGAACATCCTCTCTTGCAACGCGTTTCGCCCGCAACGCGGTTGTGCGTGGCACGATTCGATCCGGCCCCCTTCGCCGAGTCGGAGCGGGACGCGTAGCAGGGCTCTGGGCCAGCACGTACCCGTCCATCCCGTCTTGCGTCGTTCCACGGCACAAGATGCTGTACGTGCGGCACGGTCTGCGCAGGATTCAGCGTATGGCGAAGCTCCGACAACAGGAGTTCGCGGCACTCAGCAGGCCCGGTGACAACAAGTCAGTTGTCGCGATCCGTCAGGGGACGACCTCGGAGTGAGGTGAGGACGAGGCGGCGGTAGCGCGTGGTGAGGAGTGCGGCGGTGGCGGCGAGGGCGCCGGTGGTGGCGGTGAGGAGGTGCCAGGGGTTCTGGTCGCCGAGGACTTGGAGTGCGCCGAGGGCGGTGCCCAGGGGTAGACCGAGGATGGTGAGGATGCCGAGGGCGCCGCTGAACTGCTGGTTTTCCTGGGTCTGGATGAGCCGGTTGTGGTCGGCGGCCTCGGCGAGGATTTCGGTGAAGCGGTCGGAGAGGCGGTATTGGTGCTGGTAGGCCATGAGGAGGTTATTGGCGGTGCCGTGGGTGGTGAGGTGCTGGCGCCAGTAGGTGCTGCGGAAGTGGGCGATCCGGCACTCGAGACCGGCCAGGCGGTTGGCTTCGCCGGGTCGCTGGCGCTGTCCAGCCGGCGTTGACCTTCGAGTTGGTTGAAGCCCAATGATGGCGGGGTGCTGAATTCTGAGCTGATGCCGATCGGGGTCTTCGCCCAGCGAAGTGGGCTGACCTCAAGCGCCTTGCGGTTCTACGCCGACTCCGGGCTGCTGCGGCCTGCCGAAGTCGACCCGGTCTCGGGCTACCGCTACTACAGCGCCGACCAGGTAGCACATGCCACCACGCTACGTCAGCTCCGTGAGATCGCCATGCCCCTCACCGCTGTCGCGGCCGTTCTCGACGCCGGGCCTGACGAGGCGTTCCGGCTGATTGACGAGCACGTCGCCAAAGTTCTCGGGGACGCGGTAGCCGCGCAGCGCGCCGCCGTGGTTCTCAAGTCCTCGCTCGTCGACACGCCGAGTCTGCCGATCACCGCGCTGAAGGGCCCTGTGTTGGCTGACGCGGTCGAGCAGGTCCTGACCGCGACCGCCTGCGAGCCAGGGATGCCGGTACTCGGCGGCCTACGCCTTGAGGCGACGCCAGAAGCGATCACGCTGACCGCCACCGACCGTTACCGGCTCTCCACCCGGACCCTGGTGCCCGGCGAACCAGCAACTGCGACATGGGCTGCCACACTCCACGGCGACGAGTTGCGGGCGGCGGTCGCCGAGATCCGCCGCAGCGCGCTGGTGCGTGTCGAGGCGACGCCGCACGGAGTCTGGCTACGCCTCGCGGACCGAGAAGACCAGTGCTGCCGGTTGCTGACGGAGGAATTCCCCGATTACCGGCTGATGCTCGCGTCACTGCCCGAGGTCACCGCCCGTGTGACGGTCTCCAAGGATCTGCTCCTGCGAGCGCTCGAAGAGCATCCCGGCGAGCGGATCACGCTGCGCGCGGACCACCAGGGCATGAACGTCTTGCCAGCGGGTGACGCACACCCCGACGCGCACATCCCGGCCGCGGTCACGGGGCGGTGCCTGCAGATCTCTTTCCACCTGACCACGCTCTATCCGGCGGTCAGCGTCGCCCTCGGCCCCGATGTGATGCTCGACCTGCGGGGACCCGACCAACCCGTCACCATCCGCTCGGCCGATCGCGGTGATCTCACCACCCTGGCCATGCCCATTAAGCCCGACCACTCAGCCTGAGCAAGACGACGAGGACCACTCCCATGACCACCACTCCCGCCGACCCCGACCCGACCATGGAAGCCATTGGCCACGCCGTCACCGAAGGCCGCCTCGGCAACGTCGCCTCCGCCCGTCACCAACTCCTGCGCCTGTGGACCGCGATCGGGGTCGCCGGCGACCCACTGCACCGCTGCACCCTCGCGCACTACCTGGCAGACCTCTACGAAGATCCCGCCCAGGCTTTGGCCTGGGACATTCGAGCCCTGGACGCCGCCGACGCCGTGACCGAACAACGCGTTCAAGAGCATCACGCCAGCCTCCATATCGCGGGCTTCTACCCGTCCCTACACCTCAACCTCGCGGACAACTACCGCCGACTCGGAACCTTCGAAACCGCCACCGCGCACATCGACGCGGCCAAAGAGCACGCCCCCAACCTCCCCCAAGGCCCTTACGGCGACACGATCCGTACCGCTATCGAGCAGGTCGCCGAAGCCATCAGCCAGGGGGACACCGCGCAGCGCGCCTCTGCCCCGGGACCCACTGCATAAGACACAAGAACGCGTCACTCACCGTCGAAGGCAGGCGTCGACTCATACAGGCCAGGTAGCATCAAGCACGTTGTCATTGTCAGGGGCGGGTGGCAATGATGGCCTCGGTGCGTACAAGCTCCTCGAAGCGGCCGTCGGGGTTGAAGTCGGTGAGAGCTTGGCGCAGGTCGCGTTCGAAGGCGTCCTTGCGGTCGCCGAGCTGGGCGGGGCTGGAGTAGCTGTAGGAGAACTGCAGGCCGACGACCTCGTCCAGGGTGCGGGTGACGACGCGGTCCCAGTGGGCGGTTTCGACGGTGGAGAACGGGGAGCGGGCCAGCACGTCCCGGTGGCGTTCTTTGGGGTGGGTGTAGGTGCTCGATCCGGCCCGGCGCGCGGGGCCGAGGTAGCGGGTGCGGACGTCGGTGATGACCTGGAGCCAGAGGGCGGGCTCGACGTCGCCGGGGGCGCCGCCGGAGGCGAGGACGACGGCCCCGTTCGGCTCGATGAGCTGGTCCAGGCCGTGCAGGGTCCGGTCACGGTCCATCCAGTGGAAGGCCGCGCCCATCACGGTCAGCAGCACCGGTTCCAGGTTCATGCCGAGCAGGGTGGTGGAGTCGCCGCGTCGCCAGTCGATGTTGGTGATGTTCTGCTGGGCGGCGAGTTTGCGGCCTTCATCGAGCATGCCCTACCTGCTCTGAGGAGCGATCATCTGCGCGGCTTGCGAGCGCAAGATGCAGGGCCACTGGGTCCATGAGCAGGCGTACTACTGCCGTCGCTTCCCCGACCAGTTCGCGCTCGCCAACAGGATCCACCACCCCCGTGACGTCTACTTGCGCGAGAGCTGGGTCATCACCCCGCTCGACGACTGGCTGGCCAAGGTGTTCCTCCCACGTCGTCTCGACGACACCATCGACCTCATGGCTACCGCGGCGGCCCCCGCACGAGAGACCACGGCCATTGCGGCTGCCCGTCAGGTGATCGCCGACTGCGACGCCAAGCTCGCCACCCACCGCGCCACCCTCGAAGCCGGCGCCGACCCCGCCGTCACCCAGTGGATCGCAGAAGCCCAAGCCCGCCGGGCCAGGGTCGAAGCCGAACTGCGCGCGTCACCGAAGGAGGCGGGGACTCGGATGTCCCGCGACGAGATCGCCCGGCTCGTCCGCTCGATCAAGGACCTGGCCGCCGTGGTGCGCCAGGCCGAGCCGCAGGACAACGCCGAGATCCACCGGCAGCTCGGGGTGCGGCTCACGTACGGCTCCGGGAAACACAAAGTGCTGGCCGAGATGAGACTCAACCAGCACTCACGCGATACCCGTGGGCTATCAGTACGTGTCCGAGGGGGTATCTGGACCAATACCCCACGGCTCACGCCCCTCACGACGGTGCTGGCGCTGGCGTAGCCACCGCCAGCACCGCCCCGGGTTCATTACAGAGCTCAGGTTGTGGTTGTGACCTGGGGCTTCTCGGATGGCTCCGCGCACGGGCCGCCCCTCAAAGCTGGCGCAAGGCGCCGTGCGGGTCAACGATCGCGGTCACGATCGGGAAGGAGGCCACGCCCTCCTGTGCACCTTTCACGACACCCAGGAGACCCGCGTCGGGGACATCCCCTGGATCGGACGCCGCTACCTCGGCTCTGTCCGCAGTTCCGTGAATCCCCAGGTCAGGGACGGGAACGGGGGATCGTTTCAGCAGGGTGTTTCCTGCCATGGCGAGCAAGACGGTCGAGCATGTGCTGTTTCCCGGGATCGATGTGCGAGTGGAGCGTGTCAGCGACTCCTCCGGCAGCCTGGTGGTGGAGGCGGTATCCACCGCGCGCCCGGGCCGCTGCCCGGACTGCCGGAAGCAGGCGCGACGCGTGCACAGCTCATACCAACGCACCCTGACAGAAAGGCCGTTGGGCTCCCGACAGGTCATGGTCCGGCTCCGGGTGCACCGGTACTTCTGCGACCGCAGGAGCTGTTCCCGCAGGACGTTCGTCCAGCAGGTCGGCGGTCTGACTGAGCGGCACCGCCGGTCGAGCGTCGGCCTGACGGACTGGCTGCGGGCGATCGCGGTCGAGCTTGGTGGCCGTCCGGCCGCGCGGCTGTGTCACCGTCTGCGGCTGGCCGCGGGCCGGACCCGGCTCCTGCGGCTGCTCAAGGCGCCGGCGGTGCCGGACCGCGCCCCGCAGGTGCTGGGAGTGGACGAGTTCGCCTTCCGCAAGGGCTGCACCTACGGCACCGTGCTGGTCGACGTCGAAGCCGGCCGGGTCGTGGACGTGCTGCCCGACCGCACCTCGGAGACGTTCGCGGCCTGGCTGGCCGGGCATCCCGGCGCCGAGATCATCTGCCGTGACCGGGCCACCGCCTACACCAAGGCCGTCAAGGGGGCCGCCCCGGACGCCCTGGAAGTCGCGGACCGCTGGCACCTGCTGCAGAACCTGTCCGCCGCGGTGGAGAAGACCTGCCACCAGCACCGCAACTGCCTGCGCAAACACACCGAAGAGGAGGTGGCGAAGACGGTGATGGACGTGCCGGAGCCGCAACCGATGCTGTTACCGCCCGCCGAGCTGCCCCGCACGCAGATCATCGAACGCACCCGCCACCGCTACGAGGACGTCCACCGACTGCTGGAGAAGGGCTGGACGATCAGCGCCATCGCCCGCAGGCTGAACCTCGACCGCAAGACCGTGCGCCGCTTCCGCGACACCGACCTCGACCAGATGCTGGCCTCCGCCCGCGACCGTCGCCCGAACGGCGTTCTGGAACCACTCAAGGCATACCTCAACGCCCGCTTCACCGAAGCACAGGGCCAGGCCAGCGGCATCCGCCTCTTCTTGGAGATCCGTGAACGCGGCTACCAGGGCAGCCGCCAGGTCGTCCGCAAACACCTCGCCGCCCTGCGCGCGGGCACCGCCGAACCGGTCCGGGCCGACATCCCCAGCCCCCGGAAGATCACCTCCTGGATCATGCGGCCCCGCGACACGCTCACCGAGAGCCAGGAGGAGCGGCTGCTTCAGATCCGGCTCGCCTGCCCGGACATCACCCGGGCCTGCGACCTCGCCCGAGCTTCGCCGATCTGGTACGTCACCAGCGCGGATACCTGCTGCCGCAGTGGATCCGCCAGGCAGAGCAGGACGCGCCGAAGCCGATGAGCGGATTCGCCGGCTTCCTCCGCAGGGACCTCGACGCCGTCACCGCCGGCCTCACCCTGCCGTGGAGTTCGGGAGCTGTCGAAGGGCACGTAAACCGGGTGAAAACGCTCAAGCGAGCCATGTATGGCCGGGCCTCATTCGAACTCCTCCGGACCCGCATCCTCACCCAGCCATGACCTTCACGGAACTGCGGACAGAGCCCTGAAATCGGCCAGGGCTACTCGTCGCCTCACTCGCTCCGGAGTTCAACAGAGTGGGGAGTTGGCACGAGCACGGTGCGCGTGGTCGGCCAGGGCCGCCCGCTCGTGGAGTGTGCGGGCCGTGTCCGGCCGTGGGGACCAACGGAGCAGCCAGTATCGGTGAGATTGATCTTGGATTGGGAGCCGCTCGGCTGGCCGCCGACGGTGCGGCGGCGGCCGGTGAGGCGCCCAGGGCGAGGAGGGCTGCGGTCAGGGCGAGTGCGGCTACTGCCCGCGAGCAGGTGCCTGGCGCGTTTCAAAGGGTGGTCCCCCATACTCGGTGGCGTACGGGTCCACCGGGGATCGAACCGGCCCGGCAACGGTCTGTGCCAGGGGCGGAATAAGCCCATCCATGATCCTGCGTGGCCAGTTCCGGTCTCACGCCACCACCCCTGTGGCCGCTACATTCACCCCCGACTGGACATGTGCACCACCAGGGGGAAAGAGACAACGATGCGCCCCATAAGACCCGTCAGCCGCACCGGCAGATCACTCATGGCGGTGACCGTTACGGCGGCCGCCTGGGCGGTCACCGCCATGGGCCTTGCCGCCTCACCGGCCACCGCAGCACCCACCACCACGACGGCGCCCCGGCCCGGCGACACCTGCACGGCGGCCGACCTCGGCACACGCCACCCGTACATCAAGACCACCGAAGTGTCCCCGACGATAACCCACTTCAAGGGCTGGTACGTCACCGAGGGCACAACCGGCAACCACACCGTCACCACCAGCACCCAGACGACCATCTCGGTCTCCGTCGGCCTCAACAACAATATCGAGGGCAGTTTCGCCGCCGAGACCCTCGGCAAGGCCGGCGTGAGCGTGGGCCTGAACGTCAAGGTCGAGTACTCCTCCACCAGCAGCGAATCGAACTCGGTCGCGTGGAACTTCAACCAGCCCGGCTACTACGGCGTGTACAAGGGCACCAAGAAGGTCACCGGTACGTACGGAAGCCTCAACTGCAACCGCGTGCAACAGGGCGACGGCAGTTGGGCATTGAAGTGGATCGAGGGGCCCGACGGCGGCAACTTCACCACCTACACCACCCTCGAAGAAGGCGCCGTGCGCTGCCAGGACCAGGTGCCCGCAGACAGCATCATGGCCAAGGCGCAAACCCTCCTCGACTGCGGCTCGGCCGCCGCGAAGGCCGAGCACCCGGCGGGTGCGGTGGCGCCAACGGCGCAGCAGAAGCGGGACCGCCTCGTACAGCGCCCGGCTCCCACCAGCGGCACGTATACCGAACCGTCCAAGGCCACCGGGCGTAGCGCGCGGGCCGCTCTCGACTGCCAGGCCAGCGTCTACAAGATCGCCGTACCCGGCAAGCCCCTGTCCTGGGGCGCGCCGGTCCTGGCGGACGACGGTGTCCGCCTGCGACCCTCGACGATCTTCAGCGCCCACCTGGACAACTGGCGCCTGTGCAACGTGACGGAGCGCAACGGGGTCCTCGAGGCGTCCCTGTGGAACTGGGGCAACGGCGGGTGCGCGACCATCGCCGGGCAGAACCCGGCCGCCGAACGGGCGGTCCTGATGACGGCCCCCTGCGCGGAAGACGACCTCCAGCGGTTCTACATCTACCGCGACGTACCCGGCAGCTCGAAGATCGGTGTGCAGAACAAGTACACCGGCTCCATGATGGGCCACGACCGGTACGCGGACGGGGAGTTCATACGCCAGTACTCCAGCGGCAGGCAGGACGGTACGGGTACGTACACCCTGATCGGAGTCTGACGGCCCACACCCCGTGAGCGGCCCCGCACGTGAACCCCCGACCTCCCGGTTTCGTGCGGGGCCCTCCGCGTCCCTACTCCGACACCGGCCGGTCAAGGGCGCCGTCGGCGGCGCTTCGCGCTGGGCTTCGCCCACCCTGGACAGCCCGCCCCGTCCCTGGACCTGGCTGGCTACTGGGCGGCGGCCCCTCCCTCGTGACGTCCGTCCGCAGGCCAAGAGCCGTGTGGGTGGGGAGATCCATCGAGCAGGTCCGGGGCCACCAGAGATCACCAGGTGGCCGATTCCAACGAGCGCCATCAATCGAGCCTGGTGCTGACGGCGGCCCGCGCGTGGGTCGCCGATGTCCGTCAGGACGCAAGGCCCGCCGCAGACAGGACTGCGCCGCGGTGGGCCGCAAGCCTCAAGCGTTAGACGTACGTAGGCGCAGCACTGCCACAAGACCCAGCGTGCCCGATCGTGGTACGCACCGCCGACCACCGGCACAATTCAAGATTCGGCCCAGGTTCTCCCACACCAGTTCCAGCACGCTGCCACCACAGCAACCAGACTCACACGAAAGCAGGCACACATGCGCAAGACACGCACCGCCCTCACCGTCCTCGCCCTCTCGGCCGCGGCGCTGACAGGCACGACCACCGGCGCCGCCGCCACCGACAACTTCTCAACCAGCCGTGCGGCTGCGGCTCCGTGCACCGTGCCCGACGCGTTCTGCGCCACCAGCGGCAGCGGCGACCAGCTCGTCCTGCACTGCGGCGAGTCCGCATTAATGCCTTGGAGCGGCGTCGGATACTGGGACAACCGCCTTCCCGGAGGCGGCATAGTCAAGATGTTCGACTACTACGGCTCCGTGAACCATGTCGCTCCCGCCGATTCCGGTCCCACCGAGATCAACTGGAGTCTCGTCCGGGCGCTACGCACCTACTGCTGACACCTGCTCGACGCGCGGCGCGTGCGAGAGCACTGCGAAGTCAGCAGGAGCTGCGTCAGAACCCTGCGACATGGGCCGGAGGCGGCGCCAAGCCTTCGAAACGCAGGGCGCCGCCTCACGGTGCGAGCCCGGTGGCTTCGACGTTGTCCAGTGGCCCCACCAAGACGTCCCACCCGGCCCCCAAAGGTGAAGTGACGGCTTGAACCGGCCCCATCCGGGCATGGCCTTGACCAGGCGGCGGTCACCAGGAGGAGCCACTTGAAGCCGTCACGGATCTTCACGAATCGGAGCCATCTCTAGCCGTCCAGGCGGGGCCGAATCACGACGTCAGAGCCAGTTCTCGCCCACGTCCGGCCTATGACTCAGGCGCGGGCGCCTGCATACAGCCTCGGCAGAGGATGCTGCTAGTGGCTCAGTTCCATTGATCGTTCGGGACTGCTGCATGATCGGCTGCTGAGCTGGGCTCACTCGGGCTGCTGGTCGTCCTGCGAGTCGTGCAAGGAGGGGGCGTAGGAGATCCCGACGATCAAGCCGTCCGTCGTGAGAAGTCTGGTCACCGTCTGGCCCCACGGTTCGGTGCGGGCTTGGTGCACCAGGTCGAAGCCCGCGCGCTGTAGCTCGGCACCGGCGGCTGTGACGGCTTCCGCGTTCGCCACCTCGAACTCAATCGATGCCTGCGGGACCGCCCGGTCGGCGGGCCACTCGGCAGTGCCGAAGCATGCCTCGGCTGCCTGCGAGAGCGGCCACAGGCCGAAATGCTTGCTGCCGGGGACGCGCCCGCTGGAGTAGTAACCGTTGCCTTCCCCCTCCAGGGGGAGGCCAAGAGCCTCGATGAACAGCTTGCGGCTCAGGGGCGGGTCGGCGACGACCACCGCCACGCTCGTGATGAAGAGAACGTCCATGCCGGTGGTGGCACTCCCTGCTGCGACTGGACTGCGGGGCCGGGGATTCGGCCTCGTCAGCACCGCTTTCAGCGACCGGATCCCGCTCAACCTATCCGCCTGCTCCCCAAAGGGCCGAGACACCCGAGCCATCACCAGCGTTGAGTCACCCGATCGGGCCGACTCACATTCGCACTGCCGATCACGTCTGCGCCGTCATGCCACCGGTCCCCGGGCGGCCAACCGGGCGCGTTCTGGCGGCACCGCGAATAAGCGCACCCGCCGCCGCGGCATTTCCCGGGTCACTTGATCGAGCAGAGCCACTAGTCAAAGCGGCAGGCCGATGCGGTGCGCCAGACCCCGCAGATCCCGGGCAGCGCGGGTGGGCAACTGCCGATCAGCGAGATATTCGACGGTGTTTCGCACGGGCGCGTTGGCGTGGATGCGTTGCGGGGCGATCTGTTCGGCGGTCAGCAGGGCGGCGACCGCATCGGCTTCCCGGCCCCGCAGATGAGTCAGCGACCGGCCCAGATCGGCATGGAACGCGGCCTGCCGCCCAGGAGCCTCCGCCAGAGTCTCGGGATGGACCCCGTTCTTCGCTTGTACGGCCTCGCAGTGCAGGCCAAGGTCGGTGTTGAGGCTGACGTGGTGGATTCCGACGTTGGTGGGGCCGAAGTTCAGGTGCCAGGCCCGTGTCTCCCCCGTACGGTCGGCGAGGTCGGCAGCTTCGGTGAGATGGTCGCGGACCTCTTCCGCACAGGTCTTTCCAGACCTCTTTCTGTCCTGAGTCAGGCAGGTGGCGGAGATCAAGTGGAGCTCGCCTCGCTGGCCCGCGCCGCCCTCGCCCGGGGCGGTGGTGCAATGGGCCGCACGGCGGAGCAACGTATCGCGCAGGCTGTTATGGATGCGCTGTTCGGCAGCGGCACGCTGGAGCGGCTGCTGGCGGATGAGACGATCGAGAACATCTGTGTCAACGGGTGTGATGCGGTGTGGATCCGCCGTGCGGACGGCACCTGGCAGCCAGGTGCCCCGGTGGCGGCTTCGGACACCGAACTGATCGAACTGGTACGCACCCTGGCCGCGAGCGTGGACGGCGAGGAACGCCGCTTCGACCGCGGCGTACCCCGGCTGAATCTCCAGCTCCCCGACGGGTCTCGGCTGTTCGCGGTGATGGCCGTGACCGGCCGCGTTTCGTTGTCAGTACGCCGTCATCGGTTCCCTGCCGCGTCCATGGACGACACCGGCCACCATCAACCCCGAACGTCGCGGTGATGAGGAACGCTACCCGGCCGGCGAAGCCGGCCGCCAGGTTCGCCGCCAGCGGGAAGAACGTCGTCAGCGTCACCACCAGCATCTTCGGCGGCAGCCCGAAGCCGAACCAGATGATCAGCAGGGGCGCCACGGCGACGGCGGGATCGTCTGGGAGGCCACCAGGAGCGGGTACAGGCCGCGGCGGGCCGCCGCCGAGAAGTCCAGCAGCACGGCCACCAGCCAGGCCGCCGCGATGGACAGCGCGAAACCGAGCAGGGTCTCCTGGAGCGTGGACAGGGTCTGCGCCCACAGGTCTCCACGGTTCAGCCCGCCGTGTTCGACGACCCGGGCGGGGGAAGGCAGAGCTGTGGGATCGACTCCGGCGACCGTGACATAGAACTGCCGGCCGCCGGCCACGACTGCGAGTACCAGCGGCGGCGGCCACAACGACCGCAGGGCGGACCTCACAGCGACTCCAACCCGAGCTTTCACGCGGAACGCACGGCCAGGTCCAGGGCGATGTCGGTGATCATGTCCTCCTGGCCGCCGACCAGCTTGCGCCGTCCGACCTCGGCGAGGATGCTGCGAGTGTCCAGCCCGTGGCGGCGGGCAGCTGTCTCCGCGTGTCGCAGGAAACTGGAGTACACGCCCGCATAGCCGAGGGTGAGCGTCTCCCGGTCGACCCTGACCTCCCGGTCCTGGAGCGGTCGTACGACGTCGTCGGCCGCGTCCATCAGCGGGAACAGGTCGCAGCCGTGTTCCCAGCCCATGAGGTCGGCGACCGCGACGAACGCCTCCAGCGGGCAGTTGCCGGCCCCGGCGCCCTGTCCCGCGAGGGAGGCGTCGACGCGGGTGACGCCGTTCTCGACGGCGACGACCGAGTTGGCGATGCCGAGGCCGAGGTTGTGGTGGGCGTGGATGCCCAGTTCGGTGACCGGGTCGAGGACGTCCCGGTAGGCGCGGACGCGGTCGCGGACGCCGTCCATAGTCAGGCGGCCGCCGGAGTCGGTGACGTAGACGCAGTGCGCGCCGTAGGACTCCATCAGCCTGGCCTGGCGGGCGAGTTCGGCGGGTTCGGCGAGGTGGGACATCATCAGGAACCCGGCGACGTCCATGCCCAGCTCGCGCGCGGCGGCGATGTGCTGGGCGGAGATGTCGGCCTCGGTGCAGTGGGTGGCGATGCGGACCGAGCGGATGCCCAGGGAGTGGGCCTGCTTGAGGTCGTGGACCGTGCCGATGCCCGGGAGGAGGAGGGTGGTGGGGATGGAGTGCCATACGGCGCCCACGACCGCCTCGATCCACTCCCAGTCGGTGTGCGCGCCGACGCCGTAGGTGACGCTGGAGCCGGAGAGGCCGTCGCCGTGGGCGACCTCGATCGCTCGCACTCCGGCTGCATCCAGGGCAGCGGCGATGGTGCGGGCCTGGTCGACGGTGTAGCGGTGGCGGACGGCGTGCATGCCGTCCCGCAGGGTGACGTCCTGGACGTACAGACGGGTCATCGGGACGCCACCTCCGAGGTACGGTGTGCGGCCATGCGTTCCGCGGTGCGCAGCGCGGCCGAGGTCATGATGTCGAGGTTGCCTGCGTAGGCGGGCAGGTAGTGGGCGGCGCCCTCCACCTCCAGGAAGACGGACACCTTCACGGCGTCGCCGCCGGGGGCCAGGGTGTTCAGCGGGTCATCGGCGGCGACCCGTTCGAACTGCACCTTCTGCTTGAGGCGGTAGCCGGGGACGTACGTCTGCACGCGCGCGACCATCTCCTCCACCGAAGCCGTGACCGCCGCGTCCTCGCAGTCGCCGACCAGGCAGTGCACGGTGTCCCGCATGATCAGCGGCGGTTCGGCCGGGTTGAGCACGATGATCGCCTTGCCGCGGGCCGCGCCGCCGACCCTCTCGATGGCCGCGGAGGTGGTCTCGGTGAACTCGTCGATGTTGGCCCGCGTGCCGGGGCCTGCCGAGCGGGACGAGATGGAGGCCACGATCTCGCCGTAGTGCACCGGGGTCACGGCGGCGACGGCGGCGACGATCGGGATCGTGGCCTGGCCGCCGCAGGTGACCATGTTGACGTTCGGCGCGTCCAGGTGCGCGTCGCCGTTGACCGGAGGGACGACGTACGGACCGAGCGCGGCCGGAGTCAGGTCGACGACTGTCCGGCCCAGCGCGCGCAGGATCTCGTCATGGCGGCGGTGGGCGCTGGCGGAGGTGGCGTCAAAGACGAGCTCCACGTCTGCGAAGTCATCGAGCTTCACCAGGCCGTCCACGCCCTCGTGCGTGGTGGTGACCTTCAGCCTGCGAGCGCGCGCCAGGCCGTCCGAGTCGGGGTCGATGCCGGCTATCGCGACAATCTCCAGCGACTCGGAGAGCCGCAGAATCTTGATCATCAGATCGGTGCCGATGTTGCCCGACCCGATGACGGCTGCCTTCGTGGTCATGCCGGGTTTCCTTCCGTGGTGGATGCCGCGAACGCGGTGGCGACCGTGCCGATTCCTTCGATGCTCGCGGTGAACTCGTCCCCGTCGGCAGCGACGGCCATCGGGCCCAGAGCGCCGGTCAGGATGATGTCGCCGGCCCGCAGCGGATCGCCGAGCCCGGCCAAGGTTGACGCGAGCCAGAGCGCGGCGGTGAGCGGGCTGCCCAGGCAATCGGCGCCACGGCCGTGCGAGACCGTCTCGCCGTTCTTCGTGAGCGTCATGCGGACACCGCGCAGGTCGACCCGGTCCAGCGGTACCGCGGTGCCGCCGAGGACGTACAGGCCGCAAGACGCATTGTCGGCCACGGTGTCGACGATGGTGATGTCCCAGTCGGCGATCCGGCTGTCCACGATCTCCAGCGCGGGCAGGGCGAAAGCCGTGGCGCGGAGCAGGTCAGCCACGGTCGGGTCCTGGTGCGGCAGATCAGCCTCCAGCACCAGTGCGACCTCCACCTCCACCTTCGGCTGCAGCAGCCGACCGCTCGCGATCGGCTGCCCCTCAGGCACCGCCATGTCGGCGAACAACGCCCCGAAGTCCGGCTGGCCGACGCGGAGCTGACGCTGCACGGCGGGTGAGGTCAGGCCGATCTTGCGACCCACCAGCCGACGACCGTCGGCCAGACCCCGTTCGACGTATTGGCGCTGCACGGCATAGGCGGCTTCGACGTCTGCCTCGGGCAGCAGGGAGCGCACCGGGGGGCAGGGCATGCCTGTGCGAATGGCCTCTTCCAGTGCGGCTGCCGCCTTGGCCACGGCATCGGTGGACTCCAGGGCACTCATGGGCGTGCCCCTTTCGGAGTCGCGCGGCGGTGCGGAACGGGCATGCGGATGCCTCCAGGGGTGAAGTCAGGGACTCGGCAAGGCGGCCGGCCCTTTTGCCTCGCGGAGCGGCGGCTCACGGGGTCGGTCATGGCGAGGTGGATCATGCTTTGGAGCGGGCCGGGAGAGCCGTAGTCGCGAGTCAGGCGGTAGTGGAGCGTGACGCGGCCGTGGGTCCGCTCGGCCGTCCGCGAAAAGCGGCCTCTCAGGCGCGGTAGCGCGTGGTACTCCATCCTCCGCAGACCGGCAGTGTCACCCCGGTGATGAATGACGAGTCGTCGGATGCCAGGAAGGCGAAAGCGGCCGCGATGTCCCGCGGCTGCCCCACCCTGGGGATGGGGCGGGCTTTCGTCACCGTGTCGTCGAACTGCCCGGCGCGGATCCTCGGTGCGGTGGCCGGGGTCTCGATCAGGCCGGGCGCAACAGCGTTCACTCGGATGTTCCTTGGACCGTAGTCGGCCGCCATCTGTCTCGTCAGGCTGCTGACGGCTCCCTTGGCCGCCGAGTAGGGGGCCGATCCGCCGACGCCGACGACCGCGAACGCCGAGGAGGTGTTGATGATCGACCCCCCCTCTTCGAAGTGCAGGACGGCCTGCCTGGCCATGCGGAACGTCGTCGTCAGGTTCACCGAAACGAAGAAGTCGAAGTCCTCGTCCGTGGTGCTGTCGGCTGACTTGTCCCCTGCCTTGCCCGCGATATTGGCGAGTACGTCGGGTACACCCACCCGGGCACGGCAGACGTCGAACACCTCTTGGGCGGCTCGTTCCGCGCGCAGATCCTGAACGTGGGTCACGAGAGGGCTGCCCTGCCTCTCGGCCTGCTCGGCCAAGGATTCGAGCCCTTCCGCGGCCAGATCGACCGCGAGAACCTGTGCGCCCCGGGAGGAGAACAGCAGTGCTGTCTCGCGGCCGATACCGGAGGCAGCACCTGTGACAATGGCGATCCTGCCCGCAAGCTGCCCCTCGGCCGGATTGCCCTTCTCGAAAGCGTTCACGCATCCTCCACTGTCTTGATTCCCGCTCAGAGCATCCTGCGCGGGCCGCCGCAATGCCATGGGGAATTCCCGCTGGGTGAAAACCGGTCGTAGGCTGCTCAGCCGGGGTGCGCCAGGGTGAGCCGTATGAGCATGAGACAGAAAGACTCCTCTTCCGCTGACAAAGCGAGGGAAGTACTGGAAATTCCCGGCCTGGCCGTGTCCTGGCCCGAGGCCGGTGTGGCCTTGGTGGAGTTCGACCGCCCGCACCGGCGGAACGCCCTGGATCGCCCCCTTCTGGACGGCCTCCCTGTCCTGCTGCGGCAGCTCAACCGCCGCGACGATGTGCGTGTCATCGTGCTCTCGGGCCGTGGCGGTTCCTTCTGCGCGGGAGGCGACCTCGCGGTCATCGGGGACATGCAGGGTGAATCACCTTCACAGGCGGCCGGTCGGATGGCCCGGGAATTCGAATCCACGGCACAGTTGCTGGATTCCAGAAAGATCACCGTGGCCGCGGTCGAAGGGCCAGCCGTCGGAGCCGGTCTCGCTCTGGCCCTCGCATGTGACATCCGGGTGGGTGGCGCAACCGCCGTGTTCGCGGCGCCGTTCATCAAGATGGCTCTGGTCCCCGACTTCGGAGTCTCCTGGCTGCTGGCCCGGACGGCAGGGGCGTCGGCTGCGCTCGACATCACGCTGACCGGCCGCAAAGTGTTCAGCGAGGAGGCACTGAGTCGCGGGCTGCTGACCGAGATCGCCGCGCATCCGCTCCCTCACGCCCTGGCGAAGGCAGAGGTCTTCGCCGACGCCGAGCCAACGGTCGCAGCCGCGACGAAGCAGCTCATCCGTTCCAGCCTGAGCAAGGACTTCGCATCGACCCTGCGGGCGGAGATCGCTCATCAGCTCGACGCGATCAGCTCGGCCGCATTCCACGAGCACTGGTCGGCATGGGCGGCGGCTGTGCGCAGTGCATGACAGTGGCGTACGGGCCCGACGGAGATGCGGCACCGTACACATCGCATGCCGTCCCCCGCGTCCGCAGTAGCAGCAGCGAGCGGCCGCCGGGCCGTGGCTGCCCGCGGTCCGGCGGCCGCTCGCTGCGGACCTGCCGCGTCATTCCCCGGTGACGGTCACCGACCCCAAGTGCCCGAATTCCGCCACGATCTGGTCACCGGCAGTCAGGGGGACCGCATCGGTGAGGCCGCCCGTGTAGACGCACCAGCCCGCTTCCAGGGTGATGCCCCGTGCGGCCAGCGTGTTGGCGGCCAGAGCGAGAGCCTCCGCCGGATGCCCCTGCACCGCGGCGCCGGTGGCGGTGTGCGCGACCTCTCCGTTGATGTGCAGCACGCACGCTTCGAGTGCGAGGTCCAGCCGCTGCGGCGGCAGTGCCACGCTTCCGGCGACGATACGTCCGGACGAGGCGTTGTCCGCCACGACGTCGGCCAACCGGAACCGGAAGTCCTTGTATCTGCTGTCGATGACCTCGATGCCGGCGTACACGGCCTCCACCGCCGCCAGCGCGCTCATGGCGGTGACGCCCGGCCCGGCGAGCGGCTTGCCCAGCTGGAAGACGATCTCCGGTTCCACCCGTGGGTGGATGAGGGAGTTCAGTGGGACCGGCACACCGCTACCCAGCACCATGGCGTCCGTCAGCCAGGCGGTCAGCGGCGAGTCGACGCCCATGCGCTGCTGCTTCGCCCGGGAGGTGAGTCCCAGTTTGACGCCGACGATCTGCTCGCCCCGCATGACCCGGCGGGCAAGTGTCTCATCCTGGATCTGGTAGGCCACTTCGAGATCCAACTCGGCCCACTCGTCGGTGAACGGTTCGAGGTCCTGCCGCCGGTTCTCCGCGTCCAGGAGGGTGTGCGCCACCTTTGGCGCGGTCCACGTCATGTCTGTCGTCTCCAACGATCGAGGGGCAAGGGTGTGGGGCTGTTGATCAGGGGCGGGCGAGATGCGCGGTGACGCTGCCGAGATGAGTGAAGGCGGCGGTCACCGACTGCCCGTCGCTGACGGGCACGGCGGTGGTGAGAGGCCCGGACAACAGGACGGATCCCGCAGGCAGAACCCGTCCGGCGTCACCGAGGGTGTTGGCCAGCCAGGTGACGGTGTTGAGCGGCGAGCCGTGGACGGCCGCGCCGACCCCGGTCGCCACCAGCTGGCCGCCCTGATACAGGACGCAGCCCTCCATGCGGGGCTGGAAGTCCGCCAGCCGGCCCTGGCGTGAGCCGAGGACGACACCGCCGACGGCCGCATTGTCGGCGATCAGGTCGGCCGACGACGTCACCTCCTTCAGCCGGGAGTCGAGGATCTCCAGAGCGGGCAGGGCGTGGGCGATCGCGGATGCCACGTCGACGGTGTGCAGGCCGGTGCCGCTCAGTGGCTGCGCGAGCACGAACGCGATCACGGGCGCGGCCCGGGGGGCCACGAAGGCCCTGGCGTCGACGGGCCGGGACTCCGCGTGGAACACCGTCGACATCAGATGGCCGTACGCGAGCGGTGGCCGGCCCCCGCAGCCGGCCACACCGGCCGTCTCGGCGATCCGCCATCCCCGTACCGTGTGCCCCTGCCGCTCCCAGTGCCGTACCTGGTGGTGCTGGACGGCATAGCCATCGGCCACGGTGAGCCGCGCGCCGCCCGCTGCCGCGAGGTGGACGCCCGCACGATCGTCGTAGGCCTGGAGCAGTGTCCGGGCATGTTCTCCGTGGTCCATTGCGTTTTTTTCCACTGCGTTCACGGTGCCTTCCGGGGCTGGGGGTCGGCTCCAAGATCGGGCGTTCCCGTGGGGTGGGCAAGGATCCTTTTCCAACCAGCGGTAAGCGCTCCCCGACGGCCCGGAAAGACGCGGGGAAAGTGCGGGGAAGCTTTTTCCGGTGAGCGGAAGCGCTTCATTGAGCAATCGGTCCTGCCCGGTGACGGTTGATGCGTTCGGCCCGTCCAACGCAGGAGGAAATGGTGGAGTCTTTCGGCCACGTCATCGACGGACAGGAGGTGCCGTCCGCGGACGGCAGCACTTTCCAATCGGTCGACCCGTGGGAACGCGAACCGTGGGCGACAGTGGCTCTCGGCTCCCCGGCCGACGCGGACCGGGCGACAGCGGCCGCGCGGAACGCCTTCGATTCCGGCCCCTGGCCGAGGATGAGCTACGCCGAACGCGCGGGTATTCTGCATCGACTGGCCGATCTCATCGAGGCCGGCGGCGAACGCCTCGCGCTCACGGACACCACTGACATGGGAAAGCCGATTGCCGAAACACGGGGACACGACGTCCCGCGATCCGCACAGAACTTCCGGTTCTTCGCAGACCACTCGACGGTCACGGCGGCCGAGCGGTTTCCCATGGCATCCGGGTTCCACGCCTACACGGAATACGGTCCGGCCGGTGTCGTCGCGGCGATCGCCCCCTGGAACTTCCCTCTCATGATGGAGACGTGGAAAGTCGCCCCCGCTCTCGCCTGGGGCAACACGGTCGTCCTCAAGCCCGCCGAGCAGAGCCCCGCGTCGGCGACGCTGCTGGCTCGCCTCGCCCTGGAGGCGGGGGTCCCCCCGGGCGTCCTCAACGTCGTGCACGGGTACGGGCCCGGCTCGGTAGGCCAGGCCCTCACCGAGTCGCCCGCGGTGGACAGGATCACCTTCACTGGCGAGTCGAACACCGGCCGGGCGATCTCGGCCGCCGCCGCCCGCAATCTGACCCCGCTCAGCCTGGAGATGGGGGGCAAGGGCGCGAACATCGTCTTCGCGGACGCCGACCTGGAGCAGGCCGTCTCGTGGTCGATCAAGGCCATTTACACGAACAACGGCCAGGTCTGCCTCGCCGGCAGCCGCCTGTACGTTCAGCGGGACGTCTACCGGCAGTTCGTCGAGCGCTTCTGCGCCGCCGCCGAGGCACTCGTCGTCGGCGATCCGAAGGAAGCCACCACGCAGATCGGGCCGCTCGCCTCCGAGGAGCACCACGAGAAGGTCACGGGCTATCTGGACCTGGCCGTCCGCGACGGAGCCCGCATTCTCTCCGGCGGCCGGGGAGAGGGCTGGACGGTGCTCCCCACGGTGATCGCGGGCGCGGGCCAACGGGACCGGGTCACCCAGGAGGAGATCTTCGGCCCGGTCGTGGTCATCCTGCCGTTCGACGACGAGGACGAGGCCGTCCGGGCCGCGAACGACACCCCCTACGGACTGAATGCCATGCTGTTCACCACGGACCTCTCGCGGGCGCACCGCGTCTCGCGTGCGCTGCGCGTCGGGACCGTCTGGACGAACTGCTTCTTCGTCCGTGATCTGCGCGCTCCGTTCGGGGGCGCCAAGAACTCCGGCGTCGGCCGCGAGGGCGGAAACTTCAGCCGTGAGTTCTTCACGGAGCCCAAGGCCGTCGTCATGAACATCGCCCCGGCCTGACGGGCGGGAAAACTACCGGTGAGGACAACCATGACCATCCGTTCCGTCTCGACCCAGGGCGCCCCGACCGTCGGCTTCTCCAACGGGACCAAGGCTCCGCTGTCGCAGGCCGTCGTCCACGGCTCCACCATCTACTGCTCGGGCACCGGCCCGCTCGACCCGCGGACCCGCACCGTCGTCTCGGACGACTTCGAAGCCCAGGTCGAACAGACACTGCGCAATCTCCTGGCCGTGGTCGAGGCGGCGGGCGGCGCCAAGGAGACCATCCTGAAGTGCAACGTCTATCTGCGTTCGGCCGACTCCTTCCCGGCCTTCAACGCCGTCTACCGCCGCTTCTTCGAAGAGGTGCCGCACTTCCCGGCGCGTACGACGGTCATCGCGCAGGCGCATCGTGCCGGGGTACTGGTGGAGATCGATTGCGTCGCCGCCGTGGTGGCCGAGTGACCGGCACGTCCGCCGGTCACCGCGTCCCGCGCGACCTGGTGCTGCGGGGCGGCAAGGTGCTGACCCTGGACCTCGTGGGCCCGACGGCGACAGCGACAGCCACCGCGCTGCTGCTCCGCGGAGGCGAGGTGGCGGCTGTCGGGGACGAGCGGCAGGTCCTGGACGCCGCGGGCCCGGAGCCACGCGTGCTGGATCTGCGGGGCAGGACCGTCATGCCCGGCTTCGTCGACGCGCACTGCCACTTCGAAGAAGCCGGCATGGACGGCGACACCGTCTCCTTCCGGGGGGCGACCACGATGGCCGAGGCCCTGGAACGGGTGCGGACCACGGCCCGGTCCCTGGACACCGACGCGTGGGTGCGCGGACAGATCTGGAACCCCGTGCTGCAGCTGGAGGAGGGCCGCGTGCCCACCTTGGCGGAGCTGGACGCCGTCGGTGGCGGCCGTCCGGTCTATCTGCCGATGGGGCACAGCGCGTGCGCCAACAGCGCGGCCCTGCGCCTGGCGGGGATCGACGAGACCACCCCCGACCCCGACGGCGGACGCCTGGGCCGGGACCCCGGCTCCGGGACGCTGACGGGATACCTGTGGGAAGAGGCCCAGAACCTGGTCGCCCGGGTCGTACCGGAGTGGACCGAGCAGGAGCGGGCCGGGCAGCTGCTCACCGCGATGAAGGTGTTGAACGGCTGGGGCATCACCTCCGTGGTCGCGGGCGCGATGCACCCCCGGGACGTCGCCGTGCTGGGGCGTCTGGCCCGCGAAGGACGGTCGACGCTGCGGGTGGCCGCCATGGTGCTGCCGTCGGGAGAGCTGATCCCCTCGGTGTCGGAACCGGAATGGGAGAGCCTGGTCAAGGCCGGACCCCGGCGGTACGGCGACGGGACCTGGGTGCGCGATCTCGGGATCAAGCTCCAGCTCGACGGCGGCATGACCCTGGGCACCGCGGCCACCCGCAAGCCGCACCTGACCGACAGCGCCTACGCCGGCGACCTGCTGATCGACCGTTCCCGTCTGGCGATGCTCGTGTCGCGGGCCCGGCAGCGGGGCTGGCGGGTGGGTGTGCACGTGGTCGGCGACGCCGCGATCGACCTCGCACTCGACGTCTTCGCCGAGGCGCGCACCGCCGGGGCGGCCGACCCGGGCCCGGACATCCTGATCCACGCCAGCCTGATGCAGGAGGACCAGATGGAGCGAGCACGGGACCTGGGGGTGATGGTGACCGCGCAGGCTCCGTTCCTGTGGCGCAACCGCGACGCCATCGCGGCACGCATGGGCCCGGACCGGGCCGAGGGCGCCGTCCCGCTGCGGTCCATGACCGACGTCATGGGCATCGACCGGGTATCGGCCGGTACCGACTTCCCCATCAACGACCTCAACCCCTTCAAGAACCTGTACGCCATGACGACCCGGCGCGACCGTCAGGGCCGCACCGTCGGCGGCGGTCAGGCCGTCGGCCGCGAGGAGGCGCTGCGCCTGTACACCACCTCGGGCGCCGCCCACACCGGCGAGGAGAGGACCAAGGGCGCGCTGCGGGTCGGCGCGCTGGCCGACCTCGTGGTCCTGGACGGCGATCCGCTGGCCGCGGACCCCGAGACCCTCCTGGCCCTGAACGCCGACGTGACCGTCGTCGGCGGGCACATCGTCTTCGACCGCCACGGCGAACTGACGGACGACTGACCTTCGACAGCACCGAACCGACTTTTCAACAGCACCGAGAGGACGACCATGCTTCCGAGCGAGATGCCGATCATCGGTCTCGACGCACTTGCCGGTGAACTGGCCGCGTCAGGACGCCGGGTGAGGGTGCTGTGGCAGCACAGCGAGTCCCTGGCCTTCATCGCGCGCGGGCGCGAGTACCGCAGCGAGTTCCACATCAACCCGAGCGACGAGGTCATGTTCATGATCCGCGGCTCGATGAACCTCCACTACCGCAACCCCGACGGCTCCGAGGATGTCGCGGTCATCCCGGAGGGCTCCTCCATCTTCACCCCGACCGGGGTGGCCCACTCGCCGCGCTTCCCGCCGGACGCCTTCGTCCTCGTGATCGAACGGCTCAGAAAGCCCGGTGAACTCGACCGCTTCCGCTGGTTCTGCCCCGGCTGCGACGCCTTCCTGCACGAGGAGAGCGTCCACATCGACGACTACCGGAGCGATCCGGTCGCGGGGGCGTACGAGCGCTTCTTCGGCAGTGTGGAGGCCCGTACCTGCGAGAAGTGCGGAACCGTGATGCCGGACGAGCGGCTGTGACCGTCGACGGACCGGACGCGCGCACCGGGACGGGCTCGATCGGCGACGCGATCATCGCGGCGGTGCACCGGTTCGGCGACCGCGAGGCGCTCGTGTGCGGCACGGAACGCCTGACCTACGCGCAGGTCGGGGACGCCGTGGCCCGCCTGCGGGGGGCGATGGAGCACGCCGGACTGCGGCCGGGCGACACCGTCGCGCAGATCACCGCCAACCGGCCGGCACAGTGGCTGACGACCGCGGCCTGCTACATCGCGGGATACCGCTCGGTCACCCTGCCGCCGCACGGCCTGCCCGCCGAGGCGCTCCGCGCACGCCTGGCCGCCGCCGGTCCGGCGCTGGTGGTCGCGGACCCCTCGTGGGTGGCCGACATCGCCGAGTGGGACATCCCGGGGAGGGGCGTGATCCGGGTCGCGGACGGCCCCGCCCCGGACGGCGACCTCCCGGAGGGCTGGACGGAACTGCGAGCCTTCACCGCAGGGCAGTCGGCCGGGCCGATCGGCCCGGCCGCGCCCGCCGACACCGTGGTGCGTCTCGGCTACACTTCCGGCGCCACCGCAGCGGCCAAGGCCGTGCTGCTGTCCAGCGGGGCGTTGTGCGGCGTCGCCGTACTGAACCTGGCCCAGGCGGACTGGCCCGCCCGGCCGAGGGTCCTGTGCGCGGAGTCCGTGGCCGGCGGCTTCGGCAACATGGTGGTGCCGACGCTGATGCGCGGCGGCACCTTCGTCATGCTGGAGACGTTCACCGCACAGGGCTTTCTGGACGCGGCTGCCGAGCACCGGCCGAACGTACTGCTGGCGATGCCCCCGGCGCTGCGCGAGATCCTGGCCCACCCCGAGGCGGACGGCGTCGACTGGTCCGACGTCGGCCTGCTGATCTACAGCGGGGCCGTGCTCACCCCGGCTGAGATCGACCGGGCGCACACGCTGTTCGGACACGTGCTGTGCGGAGTCTTCGGCCAGGTGGAGGCCCCCAAAACGATCGCGTTCCTCGCCCCCGAGGACCATCTGTCACCGACGCGGCGGACATCCCTTGGCCTGCCGTACGCCGGGATGACCGTGCAGGTGCAGGACCTCGCCGGCAAACCGTGTCCTGCGGGCGTGGCCGGCGAGGTGTGTGTCACGGGACCGACGGTGACGGCCGGGTACGAAGGCGCAACGGCCGCCGGACAACCGTTCCGTGACGGATGGCTGCGCACCGGCGACGTGTGCCGGACCGACCAGGACGGCTACCTCCACTACCTCAACCGGATCGGGGACACCCTCGACCAGGACGGGACGCTGCTGTGCCCCACGGATCTCGAAGCGCTGCTGGAGACGGAGGCGGGCGTCACATCGGCCGCGGTCGTGGCCCTGCCGGAGGACAACGGTGTCCTCGTCGCACTGACCGGTCCGGTACCGACGGCGCCGCGGACCGACGACGTGGACCGGATCAGGACATGCCTGCGCGCCGCCGGTGTGCACACGGTCGGCGTGCTGCCGGTGGCGGCCCTGCCCCGCGACGTCATGGGAAGGGTCGACCGGCGTGCGCTGCGCGCCCGGTGGACGGACGACCGGCGCGGGCAGGTGAGCTCGGATGACCTCTGAGACGACCGGTCGACTTTTCGACGTGCACACCCATGCCACCCCCACCGACCTGCTCACATGGCTGGCCGACCGAGGGCTGGCGGACACGACCGAGGTGGACCACGGGGTCGTCCGCCTCGCGTCAGAGATCTCGGGGGTGCCCGAAGGCACCCCCATCCCCCTGCACCGCGCGCAGTACGACGTGGCGCACCGGCTCGCCGACATGGACCGGATGGGGGTGTCCCGGCAGGCGGTGTCGCTGCCGCCGTTCGTCACCTGCTCCGGAGCCGAACCGGAACTCGCCCGGGAGGTCGTCGCCCGCGGGAACGACGCGCTGACCGCGTTCGCCGACCGGGGCGCCGGACGGCTGCTCGCCCTCGGCACCGTGCCCCTGGGGATCACGGAGGGCGTCGAGGAGGCCCGCCGGTGCCTGGACGAGCTGGGCTGCGCCGGTGTGGCGATCGGCTCCCACGGGGCGGGCCGCGACCTGGACGATCCGGTCCACGAGCCGCTGTGGGAGTTCCTCGCGGAACGCGACGCCTTCGTGTTTCTGCACCCCAACACCGTGTCCGGAGGCGCCCGGCTCGGCTCCTACTGGCTGCCTCAGCTGGTGGGCTACCCCGCCGAGACGGCACTGGCCGTCAGCAGGCTCATCTTCGGCGGAGTGCTGGAACGCCATGAACTCACGGTGTGCCTGGCCCACGGCGGCGGCTGCCTGCCGGCACTGGCGGGCCGACTGGACCTGGGCTGGCACCGCAAGGACGTGGCCCGGACGGTACCGCTGCCGCCCAGCGCCTACCTGCGTCGGCTGTACGTCGACAGCGCCACCTTCTCGCCGCTTCTGCTGGCGCGGCTGGTCGAGGACTTCGGCCCCGACCAGGTCCTGCTCGGCACCGACTACCCCTTCGAACTGGCCGACTTCGAGCCCGCGGCCACGCTGGCCGCGCTGGAGGTCTCCCCGGCCGACCGGGACCGGGTGGCCTCAGCCACGGCGCGGAAGCTTCTCGGCCAGTGACATCTCGGCGTCGTCACCGGCCTGGTACTGGTTCTTCGCCAGCTGCCGGGATATGGAGCTGGCCGCCACGCGAAGCGCCGCTTCGGTGGCCTCGGGGGAACGCACCCGGGAGTGCATCACGATGGAGAGCGCCGCGACCACCTGCCGGTTCTTGTCGAAGATCGGCGTCGCGACGGACATCGTGCCCAGGGTCATCTCCTCGATGCAGCGGGCGATGCCGGAGGCCCGGACGTCCCGGAGGGTGCGCGCGAGGGCGCCCGGCATGACGACCGTGTGCGAGGTGTAGCGGTGCAGACCGGCCCTGAGCACCGTTTCCTGGAGGGTCGGGGGAGCGTAACCGAGCAGGACCTTGCCGACGCCCGTCGCGTACAACGGCAGCCGGCCGCCGACCCGGGACGCGACGGGCACCGAGCGATTACCCCACACGCGCTCGATGTACAGGGCCTCCGCCCCGTCGAGGACGGCCAGCTGCACGTTCTCCGAAGTGGCCTCGTAGAGGTCGTGCATGTACGGCAGCGCCACCTCGCGCAGCGTGTTGGGCCGTGAACACAGCGAACCGAGTTCCCACAGCCGCAGCCCGATGCGGTAGCGGCCGTCGCTCTCCCGTTCCAGAGCACCGATCTCCACCAGCTCGGCCGCCATCCGGTGCACCGTGGAGACGGGCAGCCCGGTGGCCTGGCTGAGCTGGACCAGGCGCAGGGCGGGCTGGCGCAGCGTGAACGCGTTCAGCAGCGCGAACACCCGCCGCGAAACCGACTTGTTGAGCTCAGTGTTGTCAGCCACGTTCAACCTCTGAGGTCGCGTTGAGCCCGGGCTTGCCCGGAGCTTCCAAGGTCGACTCTAGCTCTTGGCCCCGGTGCGCAGTACTGCGGCGGCGTCCGAGGTCGGCGGCCATGGCCAGGAGGAACACCCCGGCGACGGCGGTCATCGCCACGCCCAGGCCCATGAGACCGCCCCGGCCGCCGGAAGAGGCCTGCGGCGGGAGCAGCCCCACGAGTCCGACGGCCAGGATCGCCCCCACGTAACGACAGGTCTGGAACAGGCCACCCGCCGTACCGGCGAACCGGGCGGGAGCCCGTTCGTACATCAGCCGCTGCAGTCCGAGGTTGCACAGCCCGTAGGGCACACCGAGCAGGACGCCGTCGGCGACGAGCAGCCACACGGGAGTGCCGGTGCCGAAGGCAGTGACGCCCGCCAGCCCGGCGACCAGCATCAGCGCTCCGGACAGGAGCAGGCGCGACAGTCGGACCCTGCGCAGGAGAGCGGGCGCCGCGACGGTCGCCAGGGCGCCTGTCGCGGCGATGGGAAGAACCAGCAGACCGGCCTGGGCGGGAGTGAAGTGCCGGGCGTCCTGGAACCACTGGGGCAGCCCGTAGAAGGCGCCGTAGTAGGCGAGATTGAACAGGACGAACAGTACGTAGACGGCGATCAGACCGCTGGCCCCGGCCGGTGCGGACCGGCCGGGGCCGCGCGTGCCGATCCCGCGACGCGTCCGACGGCCGTGCCCGCGGCCGGGTGCGGGCGCCGACTCGAACAGCAGCAGGGCGGCGACCAGGGCGCCGACGGTCAGCGGCAGATTGATCCAGAAGATGGCGCTCCATCCGCCGAGCGAGACCAGCACCCCGCCGAGCACCGGGCCGACGGCGCCGCTGACCGTGTTCGCCGCGGCGATGCCGGTCAGCGCGTGCCCGGTCGCCCGGCCGCGCCGGGCGAGCAGCACCATGGCGCAGGGAAAGGCGGCGGCACCGCCGACGGCCTGCACGGCCCGGCAGGCCACCAGCGTGCCGAGGGTCGGCGAGAACGGGGCGGCGGCGGACGCCAGAGCGGCCAGCGCCATACCCGCGACGAAGACCGGACGGGGGCCGAAGAGGTCGGCCAGCCGCCCCATGACCGGCTGAGCGACACAGGCCGCCAGGTAGAACGCGGTGACCATCCAGACCACGGAGGGCAGTGGGGCGGCGAAGTGTTCGCGCACGGGCACGAGTGCCACCGCCACCATGGAGGAGTTCAGGGGAGCGAGCAGCGTTCCCGTCATCAAGGTGACCAGCACCCCCCGGCCGGGGGCCGCCTGCCCCTGCCGGAGTGCCGTGTCCTGGAAAGCGGTCATACCCTCACGCCGTCCGTCCGCCGACCCGCAGCAGGACCTTGCCCCGCACCTGACCGGTCGCCAGTTCGGTGAGTGCGGCGGCGCCCTCCTCCAGCGGGAGCACCGCGTGGACGTGGGGGCTCAGGTCTCCGTTCCGGGACCATGCGAAGATCCGCGCCAGGTTCCCTTCGTGCACGTCGCGCTCGCGGCGGACGAACTCGCCGAGGAAGACACCGACCACGGACGCGCCCTTGACCATGGGAATGTTCAGCCCGACGGACGGAATGGCGCCCGAGGCGAAGCCGACGACCAGGTACCGGCCGCGCCAGGCCGTCGCCCGCACCGCGGCGGCGGCGACATCGCCGCCCACCGGATCGAAGACGACGTCGGCACCGCGGCCCGCCGTGGCGGCCTTGATCCGCTCCTTGATGCCGTCCTCGCCGTAGGACAGGTTCTGCCCGGCTCCCTGGGCGAGGGCCGCCCGGGCACGCTCGGGCGAGGAGGCGCAGGCGATGACCTCGGCGCCGAGCAGGCGGCCCACGTCGACCGCGGCGGATCCCACGCCGCCGGCCGCTCCGAGGACGACCAGGGTCTCCCCGGGCCGCAGCCCGGCCCGCTGGACCAGGGCGTGGTAGGCGGTCGCGTACGCGACGAGGACGGTGGCGGCGTCCTTGTCGGACACGCCGTCGGGCAGCACGGTGACCCGGTCGGCGCGCACGAGCAGGAACTCCCGGGCGCAGCCGTACTCCTCGTTGCCCACGACGCGGTCGCCGACCGCCACCGACTGGACACCGTCGCCGACGGCGGTGACGACACCGGAGTACTCGCTGCCCGGCGAGAAGGGGGGGTCCGGCTTCACCACATGCCGGCCCGCGACGACGAGCGTGTCATGGAAGTTGAGGCCGACGTAGGCCACCTCGATCACGATCTGCCCCGGGCCCGGACGGGGCACCGGCAGGTCGGCGACCTCCAGGACGTCGGGAGTGCCGAGGCGGGTGCAGAGCAGTGCCTTCATCCGCGGGCCGCCTCGTCGTCGGCGATCACCACGCGGGAGCCGATCAGCTCGTCGATCTCCGCGACGCCGAACCCGGCCTCGCGCAGCAGGGGGCGGGTGTGCTCGCCGAGCCGCGGGGGAGGGGTGCGCAGCGGCGGCAGCGCGCCGTCGTAGCGGACCGGGTGGCTGAGGACGGTGGCCCGGGCGTCGCCGACGGGAATGTCCATCAGCAGTCCTTCCTCGGCGACCTGGGCGTCCTCCCGTACATCGTCGTAGTCGGCGACCCGCTCGATCCAGAAGCCGAGCGGCTCCAGCCGGGCAGCCAGCTCCTGGTAGGTCCAGGCGGCCAGCGTCAGTTCGAGGATCCGGGTGTACTGCTCGCGGTGGTCGCGGCGGGCCCGCTGGTCGAAGGCGGCCAGCTCCGTGGAGCCGAGGGCCGCGGCGAAGTCGTCCATGGTGCCACTGAGGGCGATGGCGGCGTGCGCGTCGCGCAACCGGTAGATGCCGTAGGGCGGATCGATGAACCAGGTCGCCAGGGCACCGGGCCGCCGGATGTCGGCACGGCTCTTGCCGCCGGAGTAGTAGAGGGCCAGCGACTCGGCCTGGAGGTCGAGCCCGGCGGCCAGCAGGCTGGACTGGACGCGGGTGCCCTGTCCGGTGACGAGTCTGCGGACGTAGGCGGCCAGCACACCCATGGCCAGCAGGGCGGCGCCGTGGTGATCCACCACGGGGGTGCCCGCGGCGGTGGCGTGTCCGTCTCCGTCGCCGGTGACCGACACCAGGCCGGAGCGGGCCTGGACCAGCAGGTCGACGCCCGGCCTGCCGGCCATCGGACCCGACGAACCCCAGCCCGTAGCGGACGCGTAGATGATGTCCGGCTTGAACGCGCGCACCGCGTCGTAGCCCAGCCCCAGCTTCTCCAGCGCTCCGCCGCGGTAGTTCTCCATGACGACGTCGCACCGCTCGATCAGCGGACGCAGCACGCGTATCGCGTCCGGATGCTTGAGATCGACGGCGATCGACTTCTTGTTCCGGTTGACGGACAGGAACGTCACGCTCTGGTCGCCGAGCCGGATTCCGGCGCTGCCGGTCCGGCGCTCCCAGGAGCCGGCCGGCGGTTCGACCTTGGTCACGTCCGCGCCCAGGTCCGCAAGGTACTGGGAGGCAGCCGGTCCCTGCACGAAGTGCGAGAAGCTGAGGACCTTCATACCTTCGATCACGCTGTTTTCCTCGTTTCACGAACTGTTCAGGACGTCGTTTCGACCAGTCAGCCCGATGCCCCGCAGTTGTTCAATCGGCGTTTTCCACTCACCGGAATCCGTGGCGCCGAGATCCGGCGGTGACACCGGGATACTCCGGGTGTGCCTCATCGTGATCTCATTCCGGCAGCCATGCGGCGCATTCGCGTCCCGGGTGCCGTCCTCAATTGCGCGACGCTCGGAGCCGGCGAACCGCTGCTCCTGCTGCACGGCTGGCCACAGACCAGCCACGCCTGGCGGTTCGTCGCCCCGCTGCTCAGCGAGCATTTCCTGGTCGTGGTGCCCGACCTGCCGGGCTTCGGCGCCAGTGCACGGATGCGCGACGGCTACGACAAGAAGAACGTCGCCCGCCTGCTGCATCTTCTGATGACCGAACTCGGGCACGACGTCTACCACGTGGCCGGACACGACGTCGGCGGGCAGGTCGCCTATCCGCTCGCCGCCCAGTTCCCGGAATCCGTCGCGAGCGTCACATTCGTCGAGGCGGGTATTCCCGGTCTGGGCGCCAGTGAGGACGCCGCCAATCCACTGCGCGGCGGCTCCTGGCATTTCGGCTTCAACATGGTCCCCGACCTTCCCGAACTGCTGCTCGCGGGACGGGAACGCGGCTATCTCGAATTCCTCTTCCTCCGGGATTCCATCGGCCTGTACGTCACCGATGCCATCGACGCGACGGCGCTGGACGTCTACGCGCGGAGTCTGGCGGCTCCCGGCGCGGTGCGCGCCTCCATGGGCCACTACCGCGCCCTGCCGACGGACATCGCGGACAACCGCGCCCTCAGCGTCGCCGCCCCGCTCACCCAGCGGGTCGCGGTGGTCGGCGCAGCCCACGGAATCGGGCTGAGCTGGCTGGACTCCGTCCAGCAGGCGACGGCGACCGAGGTGATCAGCCGCCTCGTGGACGACAGCGGCCACTACCTGCCCGAGGAACAGCCGGGGGCGCTGTCGGAGATCCTCACCGAGGTGGTGCGTGGTACCGCGCTGCCGTAGCGCGCCAGGGTCGCGCGGTACCGCGGCCGCCGTGGCACGAGAGGTGTCGTGCCACGGCGGCCGCGTCGGCTGGCCGCGCTCAGCCCGAGGTTCGTACCAGCACGTCGGCCAGTTCGCCGGGGAGCGACGCGAAGGGCGCGTGACCGCTGTCGAGGGTGGCCTGCCGGAAGCGGTTGCCCGGGGTGAGCCGGTCGGCGTCGTCGATCAGCCGGTCCTGGAGCGGCAGTGGGAGAGCCCGGTCCCGCAGGCACCGTACGAAGGTCCTGGGTACGGCGCCCCAGCGGTCCGCGGTCGCGCCGGCCTCGCCGGTCAGGAAGCCCAGCGGCTGCTCCGGGGTGAGGGCGTGCGCGTAGGCGAGGAAAGCCGCGGTGGGCACCCCGGTGTAGTACGTCGCGCGCAGCTCTTCCAGATAGGCCGGATCGGTGGACCGCGGATTGATCCGCACCGCGCCGGTCTCGGCGGGGTCGCCGAGATAGAGACCGGCACCCGAGGCACCGGACGCCTCGGGCAGCGCCAGGTAGGCGCCCGCGGTGCCCAGCAGGGTCGGCACGAAGGCCGACACGTAGACCACGTGGTCGACCAGTTCCGGCGCCCGCTGCACGGCGCGGGTGGCGACCGCGCCGCCCATGCTGTGGGCGACCAGCACGGTGTGCCGACGCCCGCCGCCCTGTCCGCGGCGCAGGGCCTCCAGTTCGGCGACGACGGACTCGGCGGCGACGTCCAGGGTCACCTTCCCGATCGGTGAGACGTCGTGCGCCAGGGTCTTCTGCCCCGCCTCGAAGTAAGAGGCGGGGAAGCGGGCCGACATGCCGTGCCCCGGCAGGTCCACAGCCCGTACGTCGTGCCCTCGCCGGGTCAGGGCCGCGCTGAGCTGCGCCCAATGTCCCGCGCCGTGCCAGGCGCCGTGCACCAGCAGAAACTGAATCGGCACTGTGCTGTGGTTCCTTCCCTGTGATGTTTCATTGCTCCGGTCCGTGTCGGCCGCGGCGGCCGGGCCGACGCGGCCGAAGCAGGCCGCGGCCAGGGTTCCCGCCGTGACGGTCATGAACGTCCGTCGGTTGTGGAATCTACTGGGCGTCATCGCCGCGCACCTCCTCGGCCTCTGTGATCTCCGTACGGGCCTCGGCGCGCTTCTCCGCCATGGTCGACCCGCCCGAGCCCCAGTGCTCCGGGGGTATCTCCCGGATCAGCACCCGCACGGACTCCGGCGGCGCGCCGAGCACCCGCACGGTCGTCTCGTGGAGGGCGCGGATCAGGCTCCGGATGCGGTCCTTGTCGCGTCCGGTCAGCACGGACACCTCGATGATCGGCACTTCACTCCCCCGGGACTTCGTTCGCGACGGGCGCGGTGGCGGTGTCCGTCGTCGTCGGGTTGTCCCCGCCGATCTCGGCCAGGTCCACGCCCCGCGTCTCCGGCAGCACGAAGAACAGGACAACGGCGCCCACGGCCATGGCGACGACCGGGTACCACAGCGCGCTGGTGACGCTGCCGGTCTCGGCGCCGACCGCCACCACGGTGGCCGGGAGGAATCCGCCGAAGATTCCGACGCCCGCCTGATAGGGCAGCGACATGGCGGTCGAGCGGATCCGGGTGGGGAACACCTCGGCCATCGCGGTCGCCGCGGGGCCCTGGGCCATCTGCGCGTAAGCCACGAGGAGCAGCAGCAGTGCGACGACCTTGAGCGCCGGCAGGGACAGGAAGCCGGTGATGCCGCTGACCTTGATCGCGGCCCCGGCCACCGGGTATCCGGCGTGCTGAACGGCCGCGGTGATGTTCTGCTCCATCTCGGGCCCCGCGGTGACGTGCCGGCCGTCGACCACGACTTCGGTCGCGCCGCTGACGTCCTCGCGGCGGAACTTCACGGAACTCGTCTGGAGAACCGCGCGGGCCCGGTCGCAGGCCGACGTGAATTTCCGGTTCCCGGCCGGATTGAACTGGAAGGAACACTCGTGCGGGTTCGCTCTGAGAATCACGTCGACGTTGGACTGCGCCTTGGCGAGCTGCGGATTGGCCGCGCCGGTAAGGGCGTTGAACACCGGGAAAAGGGTGACGGCTGCGAGCACCAGACCCGAGATCATCACCTTCCGCCGGCCGATTCGGTCCGACAGCCAACTGAAGAACACGCAGAGGAAGAAACCGATCAGGAAGACCAGCATGAAGATCCAGCTGATCGTGAGGGAGTCCACCTGGAAGCTGGTCCTCATGGCGGTGAGCATGTAGACCGTCGACAGGTAGCCGATGATCGATTGGGCAGCCGCCATCAGGAAGACCACGGCGATCATCCGGCGGTGGCGCTTGTCTCGCAGCGCCTCGCGCAGCGGGGCCTTCGCATGGCTCCCCTGCTCCTTCATCTTCAGGAAGAGCGGGCTCTCGTTCAGCTTGCTCCGAATCCACACCGAGAAGCCGAGCGGGAGCACGGAGATCACGAACGGGATCCGCCAGCCCCACGAGGCGAACGCGTCAGCGCCCACCGCACTTTGGACCGCGAGCTGGACCGCGAGCGACAGGCTGAACGCAAGCGCCGTCGTGCCGCTGAGCCAGCCCACGTAGTACGACCGCTGGTTCCTGGGCGCGTACTCGGCGACGTACGTCACCGCCGCCCCGAACTCGCCGCTGACCGCCAGGCCCTGCGCGATCCGGCACACGAGCAGGAGCGCGGGGGCCGCGGCGCCGATCTGCTCAGCCGTCGGCAGTAGTCCGACCACGACGGTGGACGCCCCCATGATGATCAGCGTCAGCAGAAAGACCGCCTTGCGGCCGACCTTGTCGCCGAGGCGGGCGAATATCACGGCGCCTATCGGACGGACGAGAAAACCCACTGAGAACGTGAGAAGCGCGAAGACGGTCTGGGTCGTCTCGCTGTATCCGCCGAAGAACTTCCCGCCGATTACCGGAACCAGAGAGGCGTAGAGGAAGAAGTCGTACCACTCGAACGCGGTTCCCACCGCGGATGCCGAGACAACCTTGAACTCTTCTCTTTTCATTGCGCCTCCAGGGGGAATTCCTTCTCCGGTCCCTCGCTGTGCCGAAATCGCCGCAGCGGGGTTGCCACACGCTAGAGCGGTGAGTGACCTGTGCCACGCGTCGGCTTCCGTTCAATGGAAAACCGGCGCGGAGTCGGGCACACCGCCCCGCAGCGGCCGGGAGTCCGCGATTGTTTCCCGCGTATGAAATGCCCTCGGCTCTTTCCACTCACCGGAAATCGGTTCTGTGTCGCGACCCGGTCGCTGCCGAGAGTGAGCAGGTCGCCCGAGTACCTCCCGATCCCGGAGCATGCACGATGCCAAGAACCGACCTCCGCCGAGTCTCCCGGCGGTCCGGAGTCTCCTCCCTGTCGTCCGCGCTGATCGCCATGGCGGCGCTGGCCGGCTGCTCAGGCAGCCCGGCGGACGCCGACCGCACGGTGACGGTCGACCTCGCCGAGTCCGTCGCGTGCGTCGACCCGCACCAGGCGCCGCAGACCTCGGCGTTGAACGTCGCGCGGCAACTGGTCGACTCCCTCACCGACCAGGACCCCCGGACCGGGAAGATCGTGGGCTGGATCGCGAGCCGCTGGACCGTCAACAGCGACGCCACCCGGTTTGTCTTCACCCTGCGCAGCGGCGCTACTTTCAGCGACGGCACTCCGGTGAACGCGGCTGCGGTCGTGGCGAACCTCAAGGACATCACCGCCCTGGGCGCCAAGTCGCCGCTCGGCATCAGCTACCTCGCGAACCTGCGCTCGGCGGTCGCGAGCGATTCCCGTACGGTGACCGTCGAGTTCTCCAAGCCCAGCGCCCAGTTCCTCCAGGCCACCTCCACCCCCACGCTCGGCCTGCTGTCCCCGGCGACGCTCAAGCGCAGCTCCGCGCGGCGCTGCACGAGGGAACTGGCCGGATCGGGCCCGTTCACCCTGGATACCACCACTACCGCCGACAAGTCCTTCGTGCTCAAGACACGGCGTGACTACGCCTGGCCGACCCCACTGGCCCGGCACACCGGCGCCGCCCGCGTCGGCGGGGTGACCTTCCGGATCGTGCCCGCCGCCCAGGTCCGGCACGGCAATCTCGTCTCCGGACAGGCCGACGTCGACGCCCAGGTGCAACCGCAGGACGTGGACTCCTTCACCGGCACCAAGCTCACCCTGCTGTCCCAGGTGCGCCCGGGCCTCGTCTACACGTTCCTGCCGAACGAGACCAGCGCCGTCCTGTCCGATCCCGCGGTGCGGGTCGCCATCAGCCGCGGGATCGACCGTTCGGCCTTCGCACCACTGCTGTCGCGGGCGGAGAAACCGGCGACGAGCCTGTTCGCCACGTCCACGCCCCAGTACTCGGACCGCTCCGCGCAACTCTCCTACGACCGCGCGAAGGCCACCGAGCTGCTGGACAAGGCCGGCTGGGTGCCCGGTGGCGACGGGATCCGGCAGCGTGCCGGACGTGCACTGCGGGTCCGGCTGGTCTACGCCTCCACCGACCCCTACAGCTCCGTCTACCAGCTGATCGCCCAACAGCTGCGGAAGATTGGCGTCGACCTGGCCCTCACACCGCTCGACGACGCCGCGAACAACGCGCGCCAGGCCGGCGGCGACTACGACCTGGTGTCCTGGGCGGTCACCCGCGGAGACCCGTCGGTGCTCTCCACCGTGTTCCCGGTCGGCTCGGCCAACCCGCTGCGCCGGACCACGCCCGGCAAGCTGGAGCAGTCGATCAGCGCGGTGGGCGAAACGCTCGACACCGCACGCCGCCAGCGGGCCGCCGACGCCTCGGTCGACCTCATCCTCGACGGCGGACACGGCATTCCGCTCTTCGAGCAGGCCGCGTCGGTCGGTGTCGCGGACACCGTCAAGGGCATCCGGCTCGACGCGTCGAGCCGCCCCCTCTTCTACGACGCGGAGGTCGGCAAGTGAGCGACACATCTGAGCACTGGAACACCTTCGGCGACGGCCGGACCGTCACGCCCGCGGAATTCGTGGCCGCCGCCGCGGCCCTGCTCGACGGCGCGGTCCACGCGGTGTCCGGCCCCTCGGCCGAGATCAGAGCCGACCTGGTCGCCGGGCTGGAGGCCACCCTCGATCCGGCGGGGCCCTACGCGACCCTGCGACTGGACACCTCCTCGACGGGCAACGAAGCGCGCAGAGAACTGGCCGCGAGCGCAGCCGCAGCCGGAGCGCTGATCCTCGATCTGGTCCGGGCGGGCACCGGCTCCAGGGAAGGGCGAGCCGTCGCCGACCTGCGCAGCCCGTGCGTCGGCTACGGCTGGACGCCCGCCGTAGTGGACTGGCTGATGGGGGCGGCCGGCGGCCACCCCGCCCGCAACCTGTACAACGAGTGGCTGTACCAGCTCGTCCTGCTGCGTGACGCGCTCATCCCGTTCGACCCTTCCGCTGAGACGCGGCTCCTCGTGATGGCCGAGGGACTGCGCGGCATCGCCGACGAACGCGACCGCTTCGTACTGGAGTTGACCACACGCAGAATCGCGCACCGGTCGGTGGTGCGGTTCGCGGCGGCCGCCGTCCTGGGCGAGCCGGGCCCCGCCCGGCCGTCCGCCTACGGCTTCCAGTGGCCCGGCGGCTCCGTGCTCCCGGCCGTGGTGTCCCGCCACGACCTCCTGGCTCCGCGCTACCAGCTGTCCTGGTCGCCCGATGCGGTACTGGACGGCGAGGAACACCCGCTGTTCTTCGTCCCCGCCGCCGCGGACTACCTGGAACTCCCGCGCCGTGACCTCGCGGACCTGCCCCCCACCTCGCCCTCCGACGGACCGGCGGCCGACCGGCCCGTCACCGCCCGGCTGGTTCGCGGTCCGAGCCCCGCGGACGCGGGGACCGCCACGCTCGACCTCGCGGGCGACCCGGAAACCGGACTCGTACGCGGGTCCGCCGTCTCCGCCGACGGGTGGCGCGTCGACCTGGGCCAGGCGCTGCGCGGACACCGCTATGCCCTGCGGCCGGACGCGGCGGCCGAGCCGGGCCCGCTGCCGGAGACGACCGTCGTGCCGGGCCGCCGACTGCTGCCCGAGCCGGTCCTCTTCACCGCCGCGGCCGGCAGGTACCGCGTGCTCACCGAGGGCGACCCGCTGCTCGCCCTCGCTGCCCTCGGCCGGATCCACCCCGACGCCAACGTGCTGTACTCGGGCCAGAACTGGCCGTCGGTGCGGTCGGCAGCCCACCGCTCGGCGCCCGTCACCCTGTTGGACCTGCGTCCATGACCGTGCACCTGCCTTCCGGGCTGCCCAGGTACCTGCTACGCCGGCTGGGCCAGGCCGTGTTCGTGATCTGGGCGGCGTTCACCGTCACTTCGCTCCTGCTCTATCTGCTGCCCTCCGATCCCGTACAGATCATGATCGGCCCCCAGGTACGGCCCACTTCCGGTCAACTCGCCCGGCTGCGCCACGAGTACGGGCTCGACCAGCCCGTGGTGGTGCAGTACCTCACGCATCTCGGCCGTGCTCTCCAGGGCGACCTCGGCCGGTCGATCCAGAGCGGCGTGCCGGTCGTCACCGAACTGACCCGGGCACTGCCGAACACCCTGGCGCTGACGGGCTGCTCGCTCGGGCTCGGCACGCTGCTCGGCGGCGCCGTCGCCTGGTCGGCGGCGTACACCTCGTCACCCCGGCTGCGCGCAACCCTGCTGGCCGTGCCGTCGCTGTTCAACTCCGTACCGACGTTCTGGCTGGGGCTCGTGCTGATGCAGTTGTTCTCCTTCACTCTCCGGGCCTTCCCCACCAGCGGCGGTACCGGCTTCGCCGCACTGGTACTGCCGGCCGTCACGCTGGCGGTCCCGTCCGCCGCGTTCATCGGGCAGATCCTGGGAGCGGAGCTGATCAAGGCGGTGCGGGAACCCTACGCAGACACGGCCAGGGCGAAGGGCGCGTCCCGGTCGCGGGTGCTGTGGGGCCATGCGCTGCGCAACGCGATGATGCCCACGCTCACCGTGCTCGGACTGCTGGTCGGCTGGCAGCTGTCCGGCTCGGTCGTCGTCGAGACGGTCTTCGGCTGGGACGGCATCGGCCGGCTCACCGAAGAGGCGGTGCGGACGCAGGACATCCCGATAGTGCAGGGGCTGGTGCTGCTCGCCGCCGTCTGTCTCGCGCTGATCAACCTGACGGTCGATCTCGTCTATCCGCTGGTCGACCCGCGCGTGCTGGTCCGGGGCCCGGCCGGGCGGCCCGGTGAGCGGGCACCCGCCCGGGTCCTCGACGGGGCCTCCTCGGCGGCCACGATGGCTTCGGCAGGCGACCGATGACGCGCGTCCGGCGGATCGGCTGGTCCGGGCTGTTGCTGGCGGTGCTGCTCAGCTGGTCCGTGTGGCCGTCGCTGTTCACCCACCGGGACCCCGCCGCGGGTGTGCTCGCCGAACGGCTCCGACCGCCCGGCGGCTCCCACTGGTTCGGCACCGACGAACTCGGCCGCGACCTGTACACCCGTGTCGTGTACGGCGCGGGCCTCTCCCTGTCGGCCGCGGCCCTGGCGGTCGGGATCGCCGTGCTCCTGGGCGCGCTTCTCGGCGTGGTGGCGGGCTCGGCCGGCGGGTGGACCGACGACGTCGTCATGCGGGTGGTGGACATGCTCCTCGCCGTGCCGAACTTCCTGCTGTCCCTGGCGATCATCACGATCCTCGGGTTCGGGACCGTGAACGTCGCGGTCGCTGTCGGGCTCTCCGCGACCGCGGGCTTCACCCGGATGACGCGCGGCGAGGTACTCAGGGTGCGACAGGCGGCCTACGTCGAGGCCGCGACGGTGGCGGGCACCGGCCGGGCCACGACGCTGGCCCGGCACATCCTGCCGAACTCGGCGCGGCCCATCCTCGCCATGTCCAGCCTCGAACTCGGCAACGCGATCCTGGCCATGGCGGCCCTCAGTTTCCTCGGCTTCGCCGCTCCTCCGCCAGCCGCGGACTGGGGCTCGCTCGTCGCCTCCGGGCGGGACTATCTGGGAGTGGCCTGGTGGATGATGACCGTGCCGGGCCTGGTGATCGTCGTCTCGGTCATGGCGGCAAACCGTCTCGGACGACGGCTGACGGACCGGGGCGGGCGCCGGTGAACGCGCTCTCGGCACCTTCGCCCGCCACCTTGGCGGTCACCGACCTGCGGGTCTCCTACCGCGCCGCGGGGCGCCGTGCCGACGCACTCGGCGGAGTGAGCTTCGAGGTCCGGCCCGGCGAGATCGTCGCGGTCGTCGGCGAGTCCGGTTCGGGCAAGTCCACGCTGGCGCACGCCCTCATCGGCCTGCTGCCGGACTCGGCTCAGATCGCCCACGGCCGTGTCGAGCTCGGTGACACCCGCCTGGACCGGCTCTCGGAACGGCAGTGGACGCGCGTACGAGGGGCGGAGATCGGTTTCATCCCGCAGGATCCCGGGGTGGCGCTGAACCCGGTGCAGCGAGTGGGGCGGCAGGTCGCCGAGTCGCTGCGCATCCACCGGCTGTCGGCCCCGGACACCGAGCGGGCCGCCGTGCTGGCGAACCTGGAGCGGGCCGGTGTACCCGATCCCGGCCGGGTCGCCGACTGCTACCCGCACGAACTGTCCGGCGGTTACCGCCAGCGCGTCCTGACGGCGATCGCATTCGCCGCCGGACCGCGGTTCATCATCGCGGACGAACCCACGTCCGCGCTGGACGTCGTCGTGCAGCGACGGGTGCTGGACCAGATCGAGCGACTGGCCAGGTCGTCGGGGACCGGGGTCGTGATGATCACTCACGATCTCGCGGTGGCGGCCGACCGCGCGGACCGGATCGTGGTGATGCGGGGCGGCCGGATCGTGGAACAGGGTCCGGCGGAACAGGTGTTGGACGCGCCGCGGCACGAGTACACCGGGCTGCTGCTCGCGTCGATACCGCGTCTCGCGGCGGACCGGGAGCAGAGCCCGTCGGCACGCCCGCTGTTGACCGTCCGCCGGCTCAGCAAGGTCTTCACGGTGGGAGGCGGCCGGGGCGCCGGGGCGCTGCGGGCGGTCGACGACGTGAGTTTCAGTGTCGAACGGGGCCGTACTCTTGCCCTGTTGGGAGAGTCCGGCTCGGGGAAATCGACAACGGCTCGTATGGTGACGGGACTTACCGAGCCTACGTCCGGGACCGTCCTCTTCGACGGGGTGGCACTGGAAGGCCTCGGCCCCCGGGCGCGGCGGCCGTTCCGCCGCAGGATCCAGCTGGTCGCGCAGAACCCGTACACCGCGCTCGACCCGTTGATGACGATCCGTCAGATCATCGCGGAGCCGCTGAACGCGTTCAGGGAAGGGACGCGCCGCAGCCGTACCGCCCGTGTGAAGGAACTGCTGGACCAGGTGGCGCTTCCCTGCACGGTCGCGGACCGCAAGCCGCGGGAGCTGTCCGGGGGGCAGCGCCAGCGGGTAGCCATCGCCCGCGCACTCGCGCTCCGCCCGGACCTCGTGGTGTTCGACGAGCCGGTGTCCGCCCTCGACGTGGTCATCCAGGCGCAGATCCTGCGGCTCATGGCGGAACTGCAGAAGGACTTCGCGCTGAGTTATCTGTTCATCTCGCACGACCTGGCGGTGATCAGCCAGGTCTCCGACACAGTGGCCGTCATGCGGCAAGGGGCAATCGTCGAGCAGGGTCCGACCGCGGAGGTCCTCACCCGCCCGCGCGATCCCTACACGGCAAGCCTGCTGGACGCCGTGCCAGGCAAGAGCCGATCGCGATCACGATGAGCCCAGCAGCAGCTCCACCCCACCTGCTGCGGGTGGTGCTGCCGGGTATGCCCGGACAGGTTCACGACGGGTGCACCTGCCGCCGGAGTGCCGGGCGAGTGGAGGGGCTTCACCACATCAACGTTCCGCACCTTAGCCACCCTGGTCACAGGGCTGATCACGCAGAGGCAGTCAGTGCTTGCTCAGCTCGAACCAGACGGATTTACCGCGCCCGCTAGGTGAGTTGCCCCAGGACGACGCCAGGGCCTCGACGATGAGCAGCCCGCGGCCATGTTCAGATTCGGTGTCGGCCTCCCCCGATGCCAGCACAGGTGCGGGCACGGGAGGGCGCGGGTCGGAGTCGCGTACATCTACGCGAAGCCGATCAGGGTACTCGCGCAGCCGGACCTCGACCTCGCTGTCGGCATGCACGAGTGCGTTGGTGACCAGTTCGGTTACTGCAAGCTCGAGATCGGACACGACGACTTCACAGTCCCAAAGCCGGGCCTGCTCGCGCAGGAACCTGCGCACGTCTCGGACAGCGCGCAGATCGTGGCGGTCGACGAACGTTCGCCCCACTCGCTGGCGTCGGCCTGCACGCGTGCCCAGAAACTGTGCGATCAGCAGTGCGACGTCGTCGTCTCGCTGTTCTTTGGTGCCGGTAATCTCGAGCAGGCTGTCGGCCAGTGCCTCTAGGCTCAGGTCGACGCCGAGTGTGTCCAGGCGCTTGTGCAGTGTGGCGATGCCATCCTCAAGCCGCGCCGAGTGGGAGTGGAAAAGTCCGTCGGTGTAGAGGACCAAGGTAGTTCCCTCCGGCAGCGGGAACCATGTGGAGCTATAGGCGGTGTCAGGCTGGACACCCAGCGGTATTCCCGGGGAAAGTTCGAGTTCCAGGAAGTGCTGGCCGGGGTGGCGGAGCAGGGGCGTCGGATGACCGGCGGTGGATATCTCGGCGGTTTCGGCCTCGGGGTCCAGCCGTACGCAGCAACAGGTGGCGAGCAGGTCAATGCCGAGTTCTACGAGCAGCCGGTTGGTACGTGTAAGCACCTCTGCGGGGCGGTGCCCTTCTGCGGCGTAGGCGCGGATCGCGGTGCGGATCTGGCCCATCGTCGCTGCCGAGCGGGGTGTGTGTCCTTCGACGTCGCCGATGATCAGGCCGATAGCGCCGTCGGGCAGGTTGAGCACGTCGTACCAGTCGCCGCCGACGGCAGTTCCGAACGTCGGCGTGGCGTATCGGGTGGCGATGTCCACTTCGGCGTGCTGCGGGAGGGCCGGGGGCAGGAGGCCCTGCTGGATTTCCTGGGCCAGTCGGTGTTCCGCCTCGCCCTGGCGTACGCGCCCGATGGATGGGGCGAGGAGCTGCGCCATCCTTACGAGGGCGGCGCGTTCATCTGCCCGGAAGTTGCGCTGGTGGTCGAAGCCGAGGGCGAGGGTACCGGTGTTCTGGCCGCCAATGATCAGGGGCAGCAGGCAGTAAGCCGCGACTGATTCACCCCCTGCCGCGTCATGGAAGAAAAGCGGCTGGTCGACGAGCGACAGCTCGCCGATGTCCGTCTCCTCTTCCAGCGTGCCCGCTGAGGCCGTGGTGAGCCGCTCGGCGAGCACAGCGCTGCATCCGCTGTAGCCGAGCAGTCGTGACCGTCCTGCGTCGATGACCGAGACGGCCAGGCACCAAGCTCCGTAGGGCTTCATGATCCGCTGGATCGCTGCATCAAGAATGTCCTGGAGCTGCAGAGCCTCGGTGAGCTGAGTGGCGAGCCAGTTGATCTGGTACACCAGCGACAGACTCAGCGACTCCGTCGGCCTGTCCTGCCCCGGAAAGGAAGGCAGAATGAATCTCGGTGCCGACGAAAAGCGCTTTGGCCGGGACACGCCGCCCTGCCGCTCCAGGCTGCGGGAGAGGCCGTTTGCCAGGCGCCTGCAGCGGTCTTGCACCATCGCAGAGACCTCCCCCCATTCGACCGGGTCGGCCCAGATGAGAACCATCACTCCGAGTGACCGCCCGACGGCGGCGATCAATGGCGTAGCAACGATCGCATACGGGAACGGCATGGCCGGGAGGAGCCCCCTAGGGGACCTTTCACGAACGCGCACGCACTGGCGGCCCGTGCGGTAGGCAACGTCTGGGGTGTACCTATCGTCGTTCGCCGGATACTGATCAGTTACCGTGTAGATCGACAGTGGATCGCCCACTACGACGGCGTGGACCAGTGATTGCTCGTCATCAACCGGGAACATCACGGATCCCATCGTTGCCCCAAGCTCACCCACCGCTTGCTGCAGCGTCTCGACGAACATCTGCTCTTCGGCGTCGAGCGACGTCACCGCGCTCGACGACCCCGTGAGGTGACTCCTGCGTCCCATTCTCTGCTCCAGAACCCCGGTCCCCCTCATTACATTAAAGGCTATGCAGCGGGATATCGAACGATCCGCATAGACAAATCGGGAGTGTCATGAATTAGCCTCGATCTTTCGTGATGGTCCGCCGACGGAGTTGGCGGACCATTTCGCGTTCTGAGGCTGAGGGCGGGCAGGGCGGCGGCCCGAGTGTCGCCTCGGGTGGGCGCCGGGTTCCTCTGCTCCGGGTCGGGTGGTGTCGTCGGGACAGTGAATCTGCTGGTCAGCGCGGGTGCGGAAGTTGGGCGAGCCGGTCGAGGGCGGCGGTGATGTGGGTCCAGGGCCAGTGCTTGGCGAGACGGAGGATTCGTCGGCGCCCGGTGGTGACGACTTGCCCGGCTGCGATGAATAGGCGGAGCCGCAGGCGGCGGGGTTCCCAGAGCCTGGCCTTGCCGGTCAGCGCGAGCATCGGCACCCAGGCCAGCAGGTCCAACGCGATCTGGACGATCTCGAGCCAGATGCGGTTCTGGGCGGTGTGATGCAGGGGCAGGTTCCGCAGCCCGGTGGCCCGGGCGGCCCGGCTGCGGTCCTCGGCCCGGGCCCGCAGGCGGTGACGGAGTTCGAGGTCGGCGATCGGCTGGGCAATGGTGTTGGTGGCCAAGCAGGTCAGCCGCATGCCGTCCGCGTCGGTGAGCCTCAGCTGGGTGCCCGGGTGAGGCCGTTCCTTGCGGACGATCAGCCGCATGCCCTTCGGCCAGCCGGCCAGGACGTCGCCGGCGAGTTCGGCAACCCAGGCGCCGTGATCTCGCTGTCCGGCTCGGCGGCTGCTGTCCAGGCCGACGCCGGGACCTTCAGCACGTACTGGTGGATCGCGTCGGTGATCACCATGCCGACCGAGTAGGACAGCCAGCGTCCGCGCTGGGCGAGCCAGGCGACGAAGTCATGGGTGCCGCCCGCGGAGTCGGTGCGGATCAGGGTCTGCCGTCCGCGCCGGTATTTCTTCGGCAGCTGAGCGAGGGCCAGGCAGGCTGCGGTGATGTGGTCGCAGGCGGTGTTCGAACCAGCGTTGCCCGACCTGAGCAGGGCCGCGACGGGTTCCCCGGTGCCGCCCGGGCCATGGTCGACGAACGCCATCAGCGGGTGGTGGCCGTAGGTCCGCTTCCAGGTCGGGGCGGCATCCTGCTTGTCGGAGTGCGCGATCACCAGCACCCCGTCCAGGTCGATGGTCACCGTCCCGTCCGCGTCTGGCGCCTTCCGGCCGGCCAACTACCAGACCCTGCCGCGGACTTCGCTCCGTGCAGCGCGGATCGCCCGAAGAGCTGTGTCGCCGCAGGCGGCGAGAGTGTCGATCAGCCGGGAGACCGTCGGGTCGGAGGCCACCGGCCCGAACACGGCCGGCTCGGCCCGCAGCATGCCCACATCGGCCAGGCAATCCCCGCCATCGCGACCGCCAGGGCGAGGTCCAGGACGACCTTCCCCGGGTCGTGGACGGCCCGCGGCCTCCGCCACGGAGCAAGCGCGGCGGATATCTGGTCAAGACCGGCCTTGCGGACCGTCTCCACCAGCAGGACCGAACCGGCCTGTGAGACCACCTGGCGGCCGTCCCCCTGGACACGGACACGCGGGTACGACGAGACAGGCTCTCACCTGGGAAGTGCTTCTTTCCCTTGCAGTCAACAGAACCCTCAGCAAGTCCTTGCAGGTCAAGGGCGCTTTCCTCGTTTCTGGTCAGCTCTTGGGCAGCCCGCTTCATGAAAGCGCGAGGCTAGCTAGGTCCGCCCGATACGGGTACGCCGCGGGGTTGCGTGCCGGCGGCGCAGGCACGGGGATCAAGCATGCACTCGCGTGCCGTCGACTCCATGGGAAGACGCAGAGCCCGCCCCCCTCGCTGCGCTTCCGTGGACCGATCTGGCTCTGCCGCCTGGCGGAAGATCGCGCCCAGGTTCGAGCGAACCCATGGCACACTCAACGCGAAAGCGAAGAACTACCGCCGGTTCGTCGACTGAGTTCGTCGAGATCTGGCGAACTCGTCGGTTTCGCAGCACCGGCGCCATTGTTGGCGGGGTCAACATCAACAACATCGTCCGAGGCACCCTCCAGAGCGGAACTCTGGGCTACACCGCATACGCCTCTACGACCGGCCACGGCTACATGGCCGAAGGGCTCGGGCTCCTCATCCAGCACGCCTTCGGTGAACTGGGTTTGCACCGGCTGGAAGCCAACATCCAGCCCGACAACACGCAGTCACTGGCCCTGGTCAAGCGCCTGGGCTTCGAGCGCGAGGGCTATTCGACCGCCTTCCAGTTCATCAACGGCGAATGGCGAGACCACGAGCGCTGGGCCATCACCGCGGAGACGGCAGGGGAGGCCGCACAGCCTGATGGGTGAAGACACCTTTCAGGTCTGCAGGTGATCAGCTGCCGTTTCGACGGCTGTCGATGTATTCGGTCCAGTTGCGCTTGACGAAGTTCGTCCAGTCCGTCGCGTTGTCGACGCTGGTACCGGTGAGGGCGGCGAGGATTGAGGGCCGAGCGCCGTCCCCGGGACCGCGGCGATCGCGAGCACGGGCGGCTTGCGCCACAGGACCTTCGGAGTCGGGACCGGCGCCAGGGCCATCGCCTCGACCTCGACGTCGATGCGCGCCTGATCTGCGTCCACCTTCAGGAACACGTCGCCGACGCGCAGGGTCGCGCGCTCGGAATGGCAGACGACGACCTTGGCCTCATCCATGGCGGCCAGTATCCCGGGATGGCCGTCGACGTCGCCAGGTATATCGCGACGCGTTCCGAACTGGCTCCTGATGACTCCAAGCTGAGCGGCCGGGTACAGCCCCAACTGAATGGTGGTACCCGGCTGCTGGTCCGTTTGTGCCGGTCTATGCCTGGCCGCTCCTGGTTGCTGCGGCGGTGATGCGGTAGGTGCGTGGGCGTTCGGTGACCTGTTCGGTGATGCCCTGCTTGGTCAGGGTGACCAGGGCGTTGGCGATGGCGCCGGAGCTTTTCTCGATGATCCGGCTGATGCGGGTGGCGGTGAACGCCTCGTTGGGGTGAGCGGTGAGGTGGCCGATGACCATCTGGCGCAGGGCGCCAGGGGCGAGGCGGGTCCGGTGGCCGCTCTGGCTGACGGTCGGCTGGGGCTCCTCGGTCCTTGTGTGCCCCGAGGCCGCTTCCCTTGTCGGAGGCTCCGACACGGGTGCTGGCGCATCGTCGCTCTCTACTCCCTGCGAGGGTTCGCTCGCAGAACCCCGCTGCTCGTCTTCGTCAGCGTCGTCGTGTTCTGATGTGTCGTCCTCGGGGGCGGGGGACTCTGCAGTGGGCGGGGGGTGGTCGTGGTGCTCTTGCTCGTGGCTGTCGTTGTCAGCGTTCGGCGGCTCGTCGGTCGTGTCCGGTGCAGTGCTGGTGTCAGGGTCGGGTGTGGGCGTGGGGTACCAGTAGTTGACGGGGCGGCCGCTGCCCATCGGGGGCGGCGCTCTCGCGGCTGGCGAGACCGGTCTGTTCGAAGTAGCGAAGGGCCTTGGTTGTGGTGGATTGGCCGGCGCCGGCGGCTTGGGCGAGGGTGGTGCTGGTGGTGCCGGGCTGGTTGTTCAGTGCGGCCCATACGGCGGCGGTGGCGCCGGACAGCTGAGTGAGGTCGGGGTGGTTGGGGGTGGGTGTGGTGTTGTCGGTGTTGGTGGTGGTTGGCATGGTGGGGTCTCCCGTGTGGGGTGGTGGGTGGTTGTGGAGAGAGCCCCGGCCGGGGTGCTCGCGGCGCGTGGCCTACGCGGTGGTCCGCGGCGACGACTATGAACGCTCTGCGGCGGCCGACTAGTCAAGCCGCTCCCGTCACCCCCGCGGGTGCTTCTTGGGGTGGCCCGCCGCCGGGTGCGGGGTGAGGTGCGGGTGCTCCCGGGGTGCGCTCGGTGTCGAGGCGGGTGCGGAGTTCTCGGGCGCGGTGTTGGCCCAGGTGCAGGTGGCGGCGGAGCTGGCGGATGCTGATTGGCTGACCGGTGTGCTGGCGGGTTGCCAGATCCAGTGCGAGAGCCCGCGCGTACATATCGGCGTCTGCGCGGCTGTGTCCATCGGGCTGGTCCACGGGCCCGTTGGGGGTGGGTTCGTGGCTGTCGTGGCGTGTGGCGGCCGTTGTCGGGTCGACGTCTTCCGTGTCGGTGCACTCGGATGGTGGTGGAGTGGGGGGTGCGGGTGCTCCCGGCGTGTTCTTGGGGTGCTCCTCGCGGTGGTTGTCGTGGGGTGCGGTGGTGGGGTGCGGGTGTGTCTGGGAGGTGCAGCGGCGGTAGGCGGCGACGGTTTCGGTCAGGCCGATGAGGAGCAGGGGTGGCACTGCGTGGAGGAGCACTCCGGCGGGGTCGGCGTGGCGGGGCCAGCCGATGTGGTCGTCGGGCCAGAGGGAGGTCCAGGTGTTCATGACGGTGGCGGCCAGGCCGGCGGACCAGCGCAGGGCGGTGGACCAGCGTGGTGGGGGGATGTTCCAGGCGGCGAGTCGTGCGTCGGCGTAGAGGACGCTGGTGAGGGTGAGGGCGACCATCGGGTCGAGGAGGACGGCGATCGGCCAGGGGATGTGGTGGTCGACGGCGAAGAGGGTGACGTTGACCGCGGTGAAGATGAGGGCGAGGGCGGCGACGCCGGCCAGGATGCGCACCAGCGTGCGCATCAAGGTGTCGATCTCGGCGGGGGTGGGGTGCGTGCTCACCGTGCACCGTGCGGGCTTGGGCGGGTCGCGCCTTGGTAGGTGGGGCCGGTCAGCTGTGCGCGGGTTTCTCTGACCACGGCGCCGGGGTGGGGTGCGTCGACCATGTGGTGGTGGCCGCTGTAGATGCCGACGTGCGTGACGGCCCGCGGACTGGTGCCGAAGAACAGCAGGTCGCCTGGTAGGAGGGGTGTTCCGACGGGGAGGTGGGGGCCGGCGTCGTACTGGGCCTGTGCCACGCGGGGGAGGTTGATGTGGATGGTGGCGTAGGCGGCTTTGGTGAGGCCGGAGCAGTCGAAGCCGCCTTCGGCGGGGCCGTCGCCGCCCCAGACGTAGGGGGTGCCGAGCTGGCGGCGGGCGAAGGCGACCACCTCCCGGCCGGCAGCGGAGGTTGTGGGGAGGGCGGCGGCGTAGCGGCGTGCGATGCGTAGAACGTCTGCGACGTAGGCGTGGGAGGGGTTGTAGGCGTAGATCGCCCGCTCGATGTGGTTCTTGTTGTGTCGGGCACCGTGTGTGCACAGCAGGCGCGCTGCGGCGAACACCGCGTCCACCGGATCCCACGGCGTCGGCGGTCTGCGCCCACCGGCGGGTACCGGATGTGCGTAGAGCTTGAACGTGGACGGTAGGAATTGCATGGGGCCCACGGCTCCTGCGGAGGATCGCATGGTGGGGTGGCGTCCGTGGTCGGTCTCGGCCTTGCCGATGGCGGCGAGGATCGTCCAGGACAGGCCCGGGCACTCGGGGGCGGCCCGCTGATACAGCGCCAGCATGCTCGAAGGGATGTCCCGCAGCGCGTTCCTGCCCGGGGCGGTGGTGGTGCCGCTGGAGCCGGGGATGAGCGAGCTGAGGAGTGCGGTGATCGCGAGGGTGCCGAGGAGGGGGAGGGTGATGAGAGCGCAGCCGATTCCGGTGGTGGTCTTGGCGAGCAGGCTCATCGGCCGTCCGCCGTTGTGGGCGGCCGGGGTGGGATGGGGAGGGTGAGGGGGGTGTCGGCGTCGGTGGGGTCGATGGTGGCGGGGGTGAGGTGGGGCCACTGGGTGGTGAGGCCGGTGAGGGTGGTGCGTGGGGCTGTGGGGTGGAGGGGTGTCCACCAGGGGCCCCAGGGGGTGTGGGTGGTGAAGTCCGCGGAGGAGGTAGCGACGTGCAGGCCGAGGTCGCGGGCGGGTTGGGTGAGGCGGTGGCGGAGGGCGCGGTCGCGGGAAGCGGTGCGGGTGTGGATGAGGAGGGCGGGGCGGGTATTGGTGGAGGTGGTGAAGGCGGCGTAGCCGGCGAGTTTGGCTTCGACGCGGGGCAGGGGCTGGGAGCCGGTGTCGTATTCGAGGAAGAACGACAGCAGGACCGGGCTGTCCGCGTTGGTTGTGGTGGGGTCGTGCCAGTGGGCGTAGGCGTCGGGGCGGATCATGTCGTCCCAGCGTCTGGCGCAGGACCGTTCGGACAGCCACAGCGTGAGGTGGCCGTGGGTGGCGTGTGGGGTGGGGGCGGCGAGGTGGGTGAGGAGTTCGTTGACGCCGATGTCGTGGCCGAGGGATGGGGAGTAGGCGATGCGGCCGGTGGTGGTGGGGCGCCAGCCGAGGGCGGCGGGTTCGCATCCGGCGTGGGCGGCGATGACGCTGACGCCGGTGGGGCCGAGGGTGTAGTGCTCGGGTGCGGAGCCGTGCTGGGTCAGGGGGCGGAAGGAGTCCAGGACGGCGTGGTGGTGAAGGGCACGCAGGCGCCGTTGGGCGGAGCGTTGGCTGGTGAAGGCGATGCGGGCGATCTGTGGGGTGGTCAGGACGCGGTGTTCGTGGACCATGGCGGTGATCCACAGATCGCGGGCGGTGAGGCTGCGGGTGAGGGCAGCAGGGTCCGTGCGGTGCCGTGCTGGTGTGGGCCGGGGCCGGGTGAGTGCGGCGCGCGCGGTGTAACGCGAGCCGGGGCCGGAGGCGGGGCGGGGCAGAGCGGGCATGGCGGTTCACCACCAGGGCATCGGTCGGGAGAAGGCCGGGTGAGCGGAAGAGGGGGCGCGTGGCGGATTCGGTGGTCAGGGGCGGGTGGTGCGGGTGTGGGTGGGGGCCGCTGCGGCGGTGCGGAGATCGGCTGCGCGGCCGGGAACGGGCGGTGGGAGGGGCCGGGTGGTGAGGGTGAAGGCCGGGGATTCGGCGCCGGCGGTGAGCAGGTGGGCGGCGGCTTGGTAGGGGCCGAGGTGAGCGAGGTCGTGGGCGGTGAGGGTGTGGAGGGTATGGCGTTCCAGGGCGGTAGCGTCTTCGGGCGAGGTGTTGAAGAAGATCTTGTTGCGGGCGTTGGCGGAGATGCCCTCGCGCAGGTCGCGTGGGAGCTGGGCTAGGTGCTGGTGGGCCAGTGCCATGGACAGCCGGTAGCCGCGGGCTTCGGCGAGCATGTCCTCCAGCGGGTAGGGCAGGGTGAGGAAGTTGTGCGCCTCGTCCACGTACAGGGACGCGTCGATGCGCTGGTGTTCGGGGGTGCGGGCGCGCGCGGAGGCCGCTTGCCAGGTTCCGGCGACGATGAAGGAGCCCAGCAGCCGTGCGGTCTCCTCACCGAGCGCGCCCTTGGGGAGGCGGGCGAGGAGGATGCCGCCGTCGAGGACCTGGGTGAGGTCGAAGGTGGAGGGGCCGGCGGAGATGGCGCGGCGGGCGAAGTCGCGCAGCAGGAAGGCGCGCAGCTTGTTCATCACCGGCCCGACGACGGCGGCGCGGGAGGGTTCGGACATGGACTCGTACCAGGCCCAGAAGCCGCGGAGGACGGGGTCTTTGATGGTGGGGATCAGGCGCAGGCGGTAGGCGGGTTCGCCCAGGAGCCGGGGGACGTCGGCGAGGGTGACGAGCTGACCTGTGTGGGCGCGGTGTTTGAGCAGGGTCAGGCAAGCGGCGCGCATGACGTCGTCGGTCCTGGGCCCCCAGAAGGCGGTGAAGATGCGGCGGAAGATGCCGGTGAGGTTGTCGACGACCACGTCGATGTCCGCCCCGTCCAGCACGTTCAGGCACGGCGGGGCGTGGGAGTCATCCGGGTCGATGAAGACCAGGCGGTCGGCACAGGTGTCGGGCAGCCGCGCGAGGAGGTCGGTGACGAAGTCGCCCTTGGGATCGATGACGATCGCGCCCCGGTGGTGGCGGACATCGTCGAGAACGAGGTGGGCGACCAGGGTGGATTTGCCGGAACCGGTGGCTCCCATCAGATGGATGTGGTGGCGGACGTCCGCGACCGCGAGACCCACCGGGCGCCGGGCTCCGGTGTCGGAGCGGCCCAGCGCCTTGACCCCGGCACCGGGGGTGGGCTCCGGGACCGTGGGGGGTGGGAGGACTGAGCGGGCTCCCGCACGCCGCAGGCCGGGGGCGTCCGCGTCGACGGGAAGATGGGCCAGGGCCGCCAGTTCCGGGACCGACAGCAGCGCCGCACGCTGCGGGAAGACCCGCCCCTCCAGCCATCGTTCAGGATGGGCGAGTCGGGTGCGGGCGAGCCAGTTGAGTTCCGAGTACAGGCCGAACGCGGAGGCGAGCGCGTGCGCACGCCCCCGCACCACATCCCGCGCACGCTCCTCCTGGCGTGTGTAGGTGGCGGCGTAGGTGATGGCTGTGTGCCATTGGGGGCCGGTGAGTTTGGCGGCGGACTGGCGGACCGCGGCACCGTGCTCGACATCCTGGCGCCGGGTCAGTACTGGTTGTGGCCGGTGCAGCAGGAGCGCGCCAGCCGAGGGGCCGAGCCTCCGGCCTTCAGCCGCCGCGCTGTGCGGCGGGCCCGCCGCACAGCGGCGCCGGTTGCCGGGCGGACGAGGATCTGCACAAGCGCGGTCTCTTCCTCGCTCATTCCGGTGGCCGCCTGCAACACGGCCCGGAGCGGGTCAGCCGCGTGCTCGGTGCGCAATGGCAGTACTTCCGGCCGGGCCGGGCGCAGCCGCCCCGCCGTCACCACATGCCCGGGTGGGATGAGTTCCGGTGGTTGTTGGACGCGGGTGTGGGCTCCGGGCCAGGCCGCCTCCACCGCCCGCCGCACCAGCCCCAGCGGCACCGTTCCCGGCACCCACAGCCGGATCCCCAGTCCCGTCGGTGACCACGCGTATTCGAACCCCAGATGCGGCTGGCCATCGGTAAGGCGTCGCCACCACGGCCGCAGCAGACCCGCCAGCTGCGCCCACAACACGTCACCCCCTTTGGCGGGGATCTGGGGCGGGGCGAGGATTTCGACGCAGCGTGCGTCGTCGGCGAAGCGCCGCTGGCGACGGTGCCGCATCCGGCCGCGGGCGGTGGTGACGCACACCGCGGCCGCCGTCGTGACCGGCACGAGCACTGGCATGTAAGGGGCGGCCCAGCCGAGAACGGTTCGGGTGATGAAGGCCCAGAAGGCAGTGGGGTCGGTGAGGAAGTCCGCCACCGGGCCATGGGGTGCCGGGCCCGTGACGAGCGCGGTGGCGGTCACTGATTCCATCTCTCTTCGCCGAGAACGCGGGAGAGGGGGGCGTCGGGATCGGTGTCTTCGGTCGGCTGCTGGGCGGCGAGTTCTCCGGGGTCGGTGGTGATGATTTCGTGCTCCCCCGGGGCGGCCACGGAGATCAGCGCGACCTTGCGACGCTCCCCGGCCAGCAGCAACGCCTCGCCCCTCCCGGCGGACAGCAGGAACTCCCGCTCACCATGAGAGAGCCGGAATGACTCGCTGATGGTGTCGATCGCTTGTGGGGCCTGCCGGAGCAGAATCTGGGTCGCCGCGTTCGCGACCACCGCCCGCCCCAGCGGCGAGGCGAGGACATCATCTGCGTCCTGAGTGATGACGGCCAGCCCCGTCCAGTTTTTACGAGCGGCCTTGGACATCCGGAACAGAAAACGTGCCCCGGCCTCGTCACGCATCAGCAGCCACGCCTCGTCCACGATCACCAGATGCTTGCCACCCCTGCCCGCATCAGTGACCTGGCGCCAGATCGCATCCAGCGCCAGCAACATCGCCGGAGCCTTCACCTCCTCCGGCAACTCCCGCAACGCGAAGACCACCAAATGTCCGGTGGTGCTCGCCGTGCTGTGGCCGTTGAAGACGCAGGCATGCGAACCGGTGACATACGGCGCCAGCCGCTCCACCAGCCCTGCAGCCGCCTCACTCCCGTCCTCGTGAAGAACCTCCGCGAGGTCGGCGAGTACCGGCGGGGTCCGCGTCCAGGTCCGCGCATCCGCCGTGATCCCCGACCGGACATAGGTGGCCAGGAGCGCCCGGTCGAGCACAGCTTCCTCCGCGCCCTTCACCTCGGCGCCGAAGAGCACGGCCAGGAAACGGTGCAAGAACAGCACACGCCGCGTCAGGACGTCCTCACCGTCGGCCTCGCCATGACACGGGAGGTCGAAGGGGTTCAGGCGCACACCGTCAGCACCGAGCGCGACCACGGTGCCGCCGACGGTCTCGGCCAGGCGGACGTACTCGTTTCCGGGTCGACGACGGAGGCGGTGACCCCGGTGAACAGCAGCCGCAACAGCTCCAGCTTGGCCAGGTACGACTTGCCGGCCCCGGAACGCGCGAGGGTGACCGAGTTGTAGTTGTCGCATCCGAAGCGGTCCCACAACACCGGCGCGCCGGAGACGGCGTTCAGCCCGTACAGCACCTGCGACCCCGCTCCGGCCTCCTCGGCCACACTGGCGGGAGCGGGTAGCTCGGGGCTGGCGAAGGGAAAGCAGGCGGCGAGCGCCGCAGTGTCGAAGGTGCGGCGGATCTTCCGCATATCGATGCCCAAGGGCAGGGTGGCCAGCCAGCCGGGCAACGCTCGGTAGGTCGTCGGTGCGACCGCCATCAGCAGTGACTCCGCGACCGCTTTGACCGCGGCGACCTGCTCGGCCAAAGTCTCCTCGTCCCCGGCGTGGACGGTCATGTACAGGCCCACGTGGAAAAGCTTTCCCTCGCCCCGGGCGATCCGGTAGGCGAGATCGGCCGCGTCCGCGGCGGCAGCCTCGACCTCCGGATTGTCCAAATGCCCCTTGTCGAAGGCGCCGCGCCGGCCGGATTCCAGCCGGGCACGCTGCTTCTTCAGACCGGCCGCCGCGACCGGATTCGGGACCGGCTCGATATGGAGCGCAATGTCCACATGCCCGGGGAAGGCAAGGAGGGGCGCCAGCCATCCAGGGCTGACCTCAGCCGGGTAGCCGGTCACGACCAGGGTGGAAGCCAGATGACCCCCGATCGCGAGGGTACGAGCGTGCACCTCAAGCGCCTCCGGACCCATAGGCTCCAGCACCGGTCCAGGCCGATGCCCTCCCGAGCGCCCACCGCGACCGCGGTGACAGCTCCGGCCACGGGCACCACCATCACCAGATACGCCAGCAGCGGCATGAACGGCCGCGCGAGCCAGTACCCGCCGTACAGCACCAGTACGCACCCGGCCAGGATGGCGGTCTGCCGCGCGGTGAGCGGACCCAGCACACGGTCCGGGCGCGCGATATCCGCCGGAATCCGGGTCGTAGCGACACCGTCGTCGTATCCATCTGTCATGAACACTCACCTCCGGGGCGGTTCAAGAGGAAGCCGCAACTGCACCGGGCGAACGGGCCGGACACGCACCCGCTCGGCCGGAATCCGCAACACCATCTGCCGCGAGGCCATCCGCGGAACGGACCGGCCGACGGGAGGACGCGCGGACGACGGGGAGGCCGAGCCGCTGGTAGTGAGATGGGGTCGCGGGACGCGCTCGGCCCGGATCGGCAACCAGGTCTGGACTGGCCGCGGCGTACGGGAGGAGACGCGCTGCGCAGCCACGGGCAACGTCAGCTGCCTCCTGCGGCGCGCCTGTACGGGATGGACCACGGTGCGCGGACCCTTCTGCTGAGAAGTACCAGGTGAGGCCAATCGCGAGCCGGTGCTCAGGCGGCCCGCCGGCCCCCTCGGGAGCGTGGGCGCCGTTGTCGAGCCGGTCGCTGGGGCTCCGGCTCGGGCCACGCCCGCGCCCACAGGCCCTGAAAGGCTGCCGGGAGTAGGAGAGCCAGTGGCTGTTCCGGGCCCCGAACCGGGTGCTGTGCTCGCTGTGGCAGCCGAGCCAGTGCCGAGCCACCTGCGGACCAGTGGCGAGCCTGGCTGTGGTCCCGGCCGTGGTGGACCTCCGCCGCCACGGCCGGGACGCCCGCTCCCGCCACCGGGCTGGCCACCTCCGCCAGGGCCGCGGCGCAGCAGGGATGTGCCGGGGAGGTAGCGGTCCATGAGGCACAGGGCCAGGGTCCGCAGGAGGCGTACAGCGGTGGGGGCGTGGGGGTTGTGGATCGGGGTGGAGCGGAAGACGACCTGCATCGTCCAGCGGGGGATCTTGAACAGCACCCAGAACAAGGCGAGTCCGGCCAGCATCGTGCCCAGCTGGTCCGAGTACGGAATCCCCAGCGCGGTGGCGCCGGGGGCGAAGAACAGCTGGAGCGCGACGATGAACGTCATCGACTGCGCGACCTGAATGACCAGACACCCGGCGAGCCCGCGCCACCACAGCCGCGCCACCGGGTCGGTGAGCGGGTGGGCATGGCAGGCAAGCGCCAAGGGACCGGAGACGGCAAGCAGAGCCATGACCGCGACCCGTACGACAAAGCCGATCAGCACAGCCAGGATCAGCACGATCATGACGATCGACACGATCAGCAGGTAGATCTTCAGCCCGGGAGCACCGAACAGAGAGAAGGGAAGGGCTCGATCGACCAGTCCCTGCCCGGCGTCGGCCATGTCGATGCCCACGATCGCGTGGGAGAGCGTATTGCCCAGGGCGATGGCCTTGCCCATCACGGTCAGCGACATCGCCGAGGCGATCATCCCGATCAGCAGGCGCGGGGCGATCTGTTTGAGCGCATACCGGGTCTGGACGGTCTCATATCCCATCACCGTGATCCCGCCCGCGGTCACGAACAGCACGTAAATCCCGGCTGTGATGTCCATCGACCCGGTCCACAGCCGTTTCAGGGTATCGCGAGGCCGATCTGCGCGAGGCAGACGGCGAGACAGCCGGCGACGAGTGTGCCGGGCAGGAGACGCGGGGCGGCGGATGCGGAGGGAGAAGAAGGGGATGCGTCGGACATGAGAGGGTCCAAACGTCAGTGGCGGGCGGGGTGCTCCGGGCGGTCACGGCCGACCGTCAGGCGTGCCGGGCGGTACGGGACGTACGCCGCCCCGTCCAGACCGAGTGCCGTGGCGGACCGCTGGAGCGCGGCCGGGGTCGCGGCGTCGTCCCAGCGGCCGGTGGTGACGCGGTGTTCGAGCGCGTGCAGGGCGGCCACGGTCTCGGCGGTGGTGAACGTGCAGTGGCCCTGCCGTTCGACGTAGGCCTGCCGCAGCATCGCGCCGTCCCCGGCCCTGCGCACCCGGTCGCCGAACTGCCGTTCCTGCTCGACGGGTACCAGGTTGTCGGCGATCGTGTGCACGTCCAGCAGCGGGACGGCGAGCCCCTGACCGGCTGACGAGGTGCGCCGCGCCGTACGGACGGCGGCGGGGTCGGCGGCGATGGTGGCGCCCCGGGTCAGGGATGCCAGGTCGGCGCGCAGGTCGAGTCCGGCCGTCCGATACAGCGCGCGGACCTGCCGGGCATGGGCGGAACCGGCGAGCAGGCGGGCGTAGTCGACGCCCCGGTTCCAGGAGTTGTTGCCCGTACGACGACCCGGCCATCGCATAGCCCTCGGCGAGCAACTGGATGCGTACGGCGCCGGAAGGGGCGTCTTGGGCGACGGTGGGGCCGAAGCCGTGGCTGAACAGCAACAGCGTGCCGTTCCAGCGGTCGGGGACGTCCGCTATCCAGGTGGCGCCGTCGGCGAGGGTGCCGGTGAGGTGGGTAGTGGCCGTCGGGTCCGCGTGGGCGGCTGCCCAGGGACAGGCGGCGAGGGCGGCGGACGCCAGGGCGGCCAGGGCGACACGCAGACGGGTGCGAGCGGACATGGAGGTGGCTCCTTGTGGGCGGCTGCGGAGCGGGGGACCTGGGGGTGCGTGCTCAGCGCGCTGAACGAAGGTGTGGAGGAATGTAGGGCTGATTTCTTGCAGCCGTCAACGCAATGCACAATTTCACCTCAGGGCGCGCCCTGGTGCGGCACGCGTGAGGACGGCTACGCCAGAACGGTCTCGATCGACCGCTGCGCCGCGTCCCGGGCGGGCGCCTCCAACAGACCGTGGACCGCGCGGAACGTCTCCTCCGCCCCGGCCGCGGGCCAGTCCTCCGGCAGGTGCCGTACGGGCAAACGGGGATCACTGCGGATGACCTGGAGCCATTCGGCGGTCAATCGGAGGCGCAGCGCGAGGGCGTCTCCGCCGGACAAGTCCACGCGGCCTGAGGCGTACGGCCGCCAGGACGCGTCGAAGTCCCGGTATCCGGCGCCCAGCGCGTGCAGGTCCCAGGTGTCGTCGACCATCTCGGCGATGTCCATGCCGGCGTCCGCGTGGGCGCGGAAGACCTTCACATGCGCGGCCAGGCCCAACTCGGCGACGATCCCGGAGACATCGACCTCGCCCGGCGCGATCCACAATCCGCTGAACAGCGCGCCGAAGCCCGCCCAGGTGAGCTGGGAGCGCAGATCGTGCCGCTGGCGCTGCCAGGACTCCGGGAGCGAGAAGCCGAGCAGGGTCCAGGTGCCGTCCCATTCGCGGTTGACCGCGCCCGTCCTCCAGATGCGCCGCTCGCCGTCACGGAGGATCGCCTCCGAGCGGTCGGTGAGGCCGATGTACGTCCGCCGACCCTCACGCCGCCGGCTCAGCAGGCCACGGCTGACCATGCGGGTGAGGGTGGACCGGGTGGCCTGCTCTCCGACTCCGGCGCGCCGGAACACCTCGATGACGCTCCCTGTGTACACGCACACCCCGCGGCCCAGCACTTCGTCACCGAGGAAGCTGAGCAGGAGGGACTGGGGGCGGAGGGCTGGACCGGTCACAGGCATACATTACGAGGCCCCCGCGCACGCGGCAGCCGGCACCCGGCGGGCACCTGCCGACCGGGCGCCCGGTCGACGGCTATCGCCCGGCGTCCCCTGGATGAAGCATCAGGCGAGCCCGTCTCCGGCGACGCGCAGCAGGAGCGTGTGCAGCGTCTTCCGCTCGGCGGGGGCGAGCGGGGTGAGCAGTTCGTCGGTCACCTCCTGACCCGCCTGATCGGTGTCGCGGAGGAACGCGCGGCCGTCCTCGGTGAGGACGACGATGCGGCTGCGGCGGTCGTCGGGGGCGGGGCGGCGCTCGGCGAAGCCCAGTTTCTCCAGGTCGTCCACCAGGCCGACGATCGCGCTCGGGTCGTAACCGAGCTGAGCGCTGAGCTCTCGCTGCAACGCGCCCTCACAGGTGGCGAGGAAGCGCAGGACGGCGTAGTGCCGCAGCCGCAGCCCCGACTCCTGGAGGAAGGTGTTGAACAGCTGACCGGAGCGCAGACCCAGGCGGTAGAGCAGATAGCCCGTGTCCGCGTGGAGCGCCCGCATCCACGGTTCGTCCGCGTCGATGGGGTGTGGGTCGTCGGTGTGCGGGCGGGTGATGACGGGCTCCCTGGTCTCGGCCCCGGGGCGCCGGTCTCGGCTCCCCGGAAGGGCTGGTCTCGTGTGCGGAGTCCAGTATGACGCACCCGAGGCAGACAACAACTGTTGACGACAACAATTATTGTGCTTAACTTCGATCTCGATGCCACTCCCCGCGCCTAACCGGCGCACCCCGTGCGAAGGGACTCGCTCGTGCCCACCATCGATCTGACCGGCAAGGCCGCCGTCGTCACCGGCAGCGGCCGGGGTCTCGGCCTCGCCTATGCACACGCCCTCGCCGCCCACGGCGCGTCCGTGGTCGTCAACGACATCGACGAGGACGCGGCCGAACAGGCCGTCAAGTCCATCACCGAGGCGGGGGGCACCGCCGTGGCCGAGGTGGTCCCCGTCGGTGGCGCCGAGGCGGCCGACCGGCTGGTGAGCCGTGCCGTCGAGGCATTCGGCCGACTCGACGTCCTGGTCACCAACGCGGGCATCCTGCGCGACAAGGTGCTGTGGAAGATGACCGACGAGGACTTCGATGCGGTCATCACCACCCACCTGAGGGCCACCTTCACCTGCGCCCGCGCCGCCGCCGTGCGCATGCGGGAGCAGGGCGAAGGCGGCACGCTCGTCCTCGTCGGTTCCCCGGCCGGGCAGCGCGGCAACTTCGGCCAGACCAACTACGCCGCCGCCAAGGCCGGAATCGCCTCCATGGCCCGCACCTGGTCCATGGAACTGTCCCGCGCGAGCATCACCGTCAACGCGATCGTGCCGGTCGCCGCCACCGCGATGACCGAGACCATGCCCGCCCTCGCCCCGTATGTGGACGCCCTCAGGAACGGCCGGCCGCTGCCGGACTTCCTGCGCAAGGGGGAGGGATTCGGCACGCCGGAGGACTGCGCCGCGCTCGTCCCCTTCCTGGCCTCCGACGCCGCCCGCGGCATCACCGGCCAGTGCATCGGCATCGGCGGCGACAAGGTGGCGCTCTGGTCGCATCCGCAGGAGATCCGGGCCGCCTATGCCGACGGCGGCTGGACCTCCCGCGCCCTGGCCGATGCCTGGCCCACATCGATCGGCGCCGAACCGCAGACGGTGGGTATCCCCGCGCCGAAGATTCCGGAGGCGTGATGGACCTCCAGGATCTGGTCGCCATCGACGTCCACACCCACGCGGAGGTGTCCTCCACGGGCCACTCCTCCCTGGACGACGACCTGCACGACGCCTCCTCCGCCTACTTCAAGGTCGAGGGCAACCGGAAGCCCACACTCGAGGAGACGGCCGCCTACTACCGCGAGCGGCGGATGGCCGCCGTCATCTTCACGGTGGACGCCGAGTCCGCGACCGGCACCGAGCCCGTCCCGAACGAGGAGGTCGCCGAGGCCGCCGCCGCCAACGCGGACGTCCTCATCCCCTTCGCCTCCATCGACCCCTTCCGGGGCAAGGCCGGCGTGCGGCAGGCCCGGCGGCTGGTCGAGGAGTACGGTGTGAAGGGCTTCAAGTTCCATCCCAGCATCCAGGGCTTCTTCCCCAACGACCGCTCGGTGGCGTACGGCCTGTACGAGGTGATCGAGGAGACCGGCACCGTCGCGCTGTTCCACACCGGCCAGACCGGCATCGGCGCCGGTGTTCCCGGCGGGGGCGGCATCCGCCTGAAATACTCCAACCCGCTCCATGTGGACGATGTGGCCGCCGACTTCCCGCAACTGAAGATCATCCTGGCGCACCCGTCGTTCCCCTGGCAGGACGAGGCCCTGGCGGTGGCGACCCACAAGCCCGGCGTGCACATCGACCTGTCCGGCTGGTCCCCGAAGTACTTCCCGCCGCAGCTCGTGCAGTACGCCAACACGCTGCTGCAGGACAAGGTCATGTTTGGTTCGGACTTCCCGGTGCTCACCCCGGACCGATGGCTGGCCGACTTCGAGAAGCTCTCCCTCAAGGACGCGGTCAAGCCGAAGATCCTCAAGGAGAACGCGGCCCGCCTGCTCGGGCTGACGCGACCGTGAGAGGTGCCAGATGCGCAACGAGGGACTGGGATCGTGGCCCGCACGCCGGGCCCGCAAAACCCCGCACCGCACCGCCCTGATCCACGGCGAGCGGTCGACCGACTACCGCACTCTGCACACACGCACCACCCGCCTCGCCCACGCCCTGCGCGCCCGAGGCATCCGACGCGGCGACCGCATCGCCCACCTCGGCCCCAACCACCCCGCCTACCTGGAGACCCTGTTCGCCACCGGCCTCCTCGGCGCCGTCTTCGTCCCCCTCAACACCCGCCTCTCCGGACCCGAGATCGCCTACCAGCTCGCCGACTCCGGTGCCAAGGCCCTCATCCACGGCCCCGCACACGCCCGGCTCGTCGCCGGACTGCCGGCCGACACCGGGGTACGGACCTGTCTCGAGATCGGCGACGCGTACGAACAGGCCCTGGCAGCCGCGTCGGCCGAGCCGATCGACGAACCGGTCACCCCCGACGACACCTGCCTCATCATGTACACCTCGGGGACGACCGGCCGCCCCAAAGGCGCGATGCTCACCCACGCCAACGTCACCTGGAACGCCGTCAATGTCCTGGTCGACCACGACCTGTTCGCCGATGAACGCGCTCTGGTATCCGCACCGTTGTTCCACACCGCCGGCCTGAACATGATCACCTTGCCGGTGCTGCTCAAGGGCGGCACCTGCGTCCTGGTGGATGCCTTCGACCCGGGAACGACCCTCGACCTGATCGAACGGCACCGCATCACCTTCGTGTTCGCAGTGCCGACGATGTTCGACCAGGTGGCCCGGCATCCCCGCTGGGCCCATGCCGATCTGTCCTCGCTCCGCATCCTCACCTGCGGCGGATCACCGGTGCCGACCCCGCTCATCGCCGCCTACCAGAAGCGCGGGCTCACCTTCCTCCAGGGCTACGGCATGACCGAGGCCGCGCCCGGCGCACTCTTCCTGGACGCCGAACACGCCACCGACAAGGCGGGCTCGGCAGGCGTACCGCACTTCTTCAGCGACGTACGGGTCGTACGGCCCGACCTCACCCCGGTCGACATCGCCGAGACCGGCGAAGTGGTGGTCCGCGGACCCCATGTGATGTCCGGCTACTGGGGACTGCCCGAGGAGACGGAGGCCGCCTTCGCGGACGGCTGGTTCCGCAGCGGGGACGCGGCCCGGGTCGACGAAGACGGATACGTGTACATCGTCGACCGCATCAAGGACATGATCATCTCTGGTGGCGAGAACATCTATCCCGCCGAGATCGAGGACCTCCTCCTCACCCACCCGGGCATCGCCGAGTGCGCGGTGATCGGGGTACCGGACGAGAAGTGGGGCGAGGTGCCCCGCGCGGTCGTCGTCCCGGCAGCGGGCACCGAACTCGATCCGGAGCAGGTGCTGGCATCACTGTCCGGGCACCTCGCCAAGTACAAGATCCCCAAGTCCGTGGTCATCGCGGACGAACTTCCGCGCACCGCCTCCGGAAAGCTCCTCAAGTCCCGGGTGCGCCACCGCTACGGCGCCCCAATCCCTGAGCAGAAAGCGGACTCATGAGCATCACCGTCAACGGCCTGGACGAACTGAAGAAGCTCGCCGGCAGCGACCTCGGCACCAGCGAGTGGATCGAGGTCACACAGGACCGCATCGACACCTTCGCCGATGCCACCGGCGATCACCAGTGGATCCACACCGACCCGGAGCGAGCGGCTCAGGGCCCCTTCGGCGCGCCGATCGCGCACGGCTACCTCACCCTGTCGCTGTTCATCCCCCTCTTCACCCAACTGCTGGAGGTGCGGGGCGTGACCACCAAGGTCAACTACGGCCTGAACAAGGTGCGTTTCCCCGCACCGGTGCGGGTCGGATCCCGCCTGCGGCTCGCCGCCCGGCTCAGCTCGGTCGAGGACGTGCCCGGCGGCGTCCAGATCGCCGTCGACGGCACGATCGAGGCGGACGGCGGCACGAAGCCCGCGGCCGTGGTGCAGAGTCTGTCCCGCTTCTACGTCTGAGCTGCCGCGATCGGTGGAAGACGCGGTCACCTGCGGCCACCATCCGTTCGCTCCGGTCAGGACCGCGGGTGAGCGTCGTGGGTGAGGAGCGCGAGCTGGACGCGGTTGTCCAGGTCCAGTTTGGCCAGGGCGCTCGAGAGGTGGGCCTTGACCGTGCCGAGGGACAGGTGCAGGCGGGTGCCGATGTCGGTGTTGGACAATCCCTCGGCGACCGCCTCGGCCACCTCACGCTCCCGCTCGGTGAGCGACGCCAGCCGCTGACGGGCGTGTTCGGCCCGGTCGTCCGGTCCGGCCGCCGCGTGCTCGATCAGAGCGCGCGCGGCGGACGGCGACAGTGCGGGCTCGCCGCGAGCGGCCCGGCGTACCGCGGCGACGATGTCCTCGGGCGCGGTGTGTTTGGCGAGGAACCCGGCGGCGCCCGCGCGCATCGCCTCCAGGACCAGGCGGTGTTCGTCGAAGGTGGTCAGCACGATCACCTGCGGGACCTTCGTACCGTGGCGGGTGAGTGCGCGCGTGGCCGCGAGGCCGTCCATGACGGGCATCCGGATGTCCATGAGGATCACATCGGGCTCGTGTTCACCGACGGCGGCGGCCGCCTGGGCACCGTCGGCCGCTTCCGCCACGACCTCGATGCCGCCCGCCCCGCGCAGCATCATCTTCAGCCCGGTCCGTACCAGGGGGTCGTCGTCGGCCAGCAGCACTCGGATCATGGCGTCACCTCGCGGACCACGGTAGCCGGGCGCACAGCGTGAAGATGCCGTCGGCAACCTTGTGGTCGAGGGTGCCGCCGTCGAGGCGGACACGTTCGGCGAGCCCGGTCAGACCGGCGCCGGTGCCCGGGATCGCCTCGTCGGTACCGGAAGAGGCGGGCAGCTCATTGCGTACCTCCACGGTGAGGCCGCGGCCCGGACCACCTGCCAGACATACGCTGACCGGTGCGCCGGGCGCGTGCTTGCGGGCGTTGGTCAGGCCTTCCTGGGCCACGCGGTAGACGGTGCGGTGCAGTTGGCTGCGCAGCTCGTGGACGGCGTCGGCGGTCAGTTCGGGGTGGAAGTCCACCGGCTGGCCCGTGGCGCGGGCATCCGCGACGAGAGAGTCGATGTCCTCGATCCGTGGCAGCAGCGACACCGGCTCGCCGTCGCCCTCCGCCCGCAGCAGGTGCAGCACCTCCTGCAGTTCCTCCACGGCCTCGTGCGCGCTCCCCCGGATCACCTCGGCGCTCTCGGCGACCTCGGCGCTGTCGAGTGCGGGTCCGGCACCGGCTTGCGCCTGCCGGGTGCGGTAGGCCAGCGCGCCCGCGTGCACGGAGAGCAGGGAGACGCGGTGCGCCAGCACATCGTGCATCTCACGTGCGATGGCCTGGCGTTCGCCGCGGCGGGCGTCGGCGAGCCGGCGCTCGTGTTCGGCCCGGGCCCGCTCGGCGTCCACCCGCAGCCGCTGGAGGAGCAGCCGCCGGGAACGCAGGGCATGGCCCCAGGCGAAGGTGGTCAGGAGGTAGGCCAGGCAGAACACGGCATCGACGAACAGGTCCGCACCCCGCCCGTACAGCAGCAGGCCGGAAGGCACCATGCACACCACGTACGCACCGAGCGTCAGCAGTGCCTGCCGCCAGCGGAGGCGAAGCGCGAAGTTGGTGACGATCACCGCGCCCGCGGGCAGCGCGCTGGTCGACAGCGCCACCGCGGGCAGCCCGATCAGGGCCACCGCGAGCGGGAAACGTCGCCGCCACCACAGCGCGAGGCAGGTCACGAGCCCCAGCAGCGGGTCCAGTTCCGCCACCCGGCCCGACAGCTCGCCCTGTTCCTCCACCACGCCGAGGACGACCATGCCGAGGAAGACGGCCGCGCAGAAGAGCACCGCGTCCACCGCCCAGTCGCGCCAGGTGCGGCCTGCCGGGAGGACGGGGTCGAGGCCGTTGGTCATGAGGTGAGGGTATGCGGGCCGCGAGGGCGGCACATCGGCCTACCGGCCAGACCGCCTTGGCCACTTGGCACAGGCAGGTGACGCCGACCGTCGCTTCGGTGCCGGGGCCGTGGTCCGATACGGCATCTCGGGTCGTTCCTTCGGCAACGGCGGCAGGTCCTTCGTCCTCACGCCTTCTCCCTCTTTGCAGACCATCGGCGAATGGTGCCGGCCCCGGTGGCCCCTGCAGGCTGCTGCCATCCGGAAGACGGGAGAGAACGAGATGGGTGCAACCCAGGTCAGCAGGGCGCGGTTGCTGCGGCTCGCGGGAGCCGTCGCAGTCGGTGCGGCGCTTCCCGCAGGGTACGCCGCGGCGGTGGAGTGGCAGCACGGAACACACTCCTCGCCCGATCGAAAGCGGACAGGGGACGCGAGGCCGGGCGGCGTGCGCTATCGCGGGGTCGTCTACGAAGTCGGGCAGGGCGAGACCCCAGCGACGGGATGGAGCGCGGCTCGTACCCGGGCCGATCTGCGGTCGATCCGCCGCGAGCTGCACGCCGACACGGTGAAAATCACCGGCGATGGCGTCGAACGCCTCACGCGCACCGCGACCGAGGCAGCCGAGAACGGTCTGCACCTCTGGCTGGAGCCGACCCTGGGCGACGTGCCTGCCGACGACATCCTCGACCACCTCGCGGAGACCGGACGGTTCGCGGAACGACTGCGCAGGCAGGGCGTGCGGGTGCACCTGAACGTCGGCTGTGAGTTCATGCTGTTCGTTCCCGGAATCGTGCCCGGCGCCACCGCGGCCGAACGGATCGACAACCTGGTCAAGGGCAACTACGACCCGGTGAAAACGGCCCAGCGACTACGCCGCTTCACCACGCGGGCAGCCGCCGTCGGCCGCTCGGTCTTCCGTGGCCCCCTGTCGTATGGCGCCGCGCAGGACGAAGACGTGGACTGGGACGTGTTCGACCTGGTGTGCATCGACTACTACGGCTGGTATCCGGACGGCTCCGGGCATGTCCGGGAGCTGCACACGTATCAGCGTCACGGCAAGCCGCTCGCGATCACCGAGTTCGGCTCCTGCACCTTCAAGGGTGCACCGCGTCTGGGCGGCATGGCCTGGGACGTCGTCGATTACGCCACGACGCCACCGCAGGTGAAGAAGGGACTGGTGCGCAGCGAGCACACCCAGGCCGCGTACCTGACCGACGTGCTCGGCGTTCTCGAGTCGATGAACCTGTACGCGGCCATGGCCTATACCTTCCTCACGCCCGACGCCCCACACCGCCGCGAGCAGCAACTCGACCTGGACATGGCGAGCTACAGCCTGGTGAAAGTGATCCGGGACCGCCCGGCGGATCCGAACTCTCCCTGGCACTGGGAGCCCAAGGAATCATTCGCAGCCCTGGCCGACGCCTACGCCCGCCGCCAACGGCATCCCTGAGACTCCGGCCGACAGCGGGCCGTGACACGGTGAGCATGCGGGATCCGCCTCGGCGCGGGGGGCGAGAACGCATCAGTCCCTCATCGCGGGATCAGGGTCCGGATAGATCTCGTACGGCTGATCGGTCAGCTCCCCCTCCACCCACACCTGCATCCCGTAGCCAATCGGCGTGTCGGGGTACAGGAGTGGCAAGTTGCTCTGCGTGTCGGCGAAGTCGTCTTGCGCAGCCGGCAGCCGCAGCTCCTCGCCATGGCGTAGTACCAAACCGGTCAGGAAAGCCGGGACGAGCTCATCGAAGCGGACCCAGTCGATCAACACCCGTCCCGTCCCTGCATCGTCAGGAACCGAGATGAGGGAATGCAGATCGACGTGTCCGATCCGGCGCCCATTTTCGATCAACCAGAGGTCAGCCGTCTGGTCGAAGTGTGCGTCGACCATGTCCGGATTGTCGTTCTCGACGAAGATGTTCCGTAGCAGGAAGCGGATGTGTTCGCGGTCTCCGTAGACGAAAAAGACGCTCCAAACCACCTGGGCGTCATTTGCGGTCTCGAGCACATAGCAGCTTCGGCCCTCGAGCTCGTCCGGTGTTGGAATGATCCCACCTTGTTCTCATCGGTCAGCGTTGCCCACAAGGATGGTGCCAGACACGGATCCGCCCAAGCTCCGCAGGCACCGCGAGGAGAGGGAAACAGGTAGAACTCGGGAGCGGGGCGGTGGCCAGTGCAGTTGTTGAAGCTGAAGTACCAGTTGACGCGCTCCCACCCGGCAGCTTGCACAGGGTGAGCAGTCTCGGCACTGCCGACAAGGTTCGACTGTTCGGTGACCTGTGCAGTCTCCTCGCGAGCCGCGCCGGCTCCCGCCAGCAGGGCGGTACCGACCGCCGGAGCCGAGATGCTCGCAGTGATCAACTTGCGCATGAATCGTCTCGCTCGCGACGGAACCTGCGGTGATGGACGTTCATGGACGGTAGTGCGGCCTCTCCTCGATGCCGTACGCCGCCTCGGCCGCGTGGTCGTCGTCGGCCTCGGCACGAAGACCACGACCTTCTCCAACGGCAGCCTCATCCGCAAAAGCGTGGAACTCCGCGGCTCCTACGGCGCCAGCAAGGACGAATACCGCCAGGTGCTCGGCTTCATCGCGGAGGGCCGGATCACCCCGATCGTGGAAGAGATCCCCTTCGCCGACCTCAACAAGGGCCTGGACCGGCTCCGCCACGGCAAGGTCCGGGGCCGCCTGGTCACCCGCCCGGGGGACTGACCCGATCTGGCACCATGCGGTGTCCGGCGCCCGTCCCTCCGAGCGGACAGCGAGCGTGGTAAAGGAGCCCCGCGGCCCCCGGCCGATCCCTTGGCCGGGCAGGGTGCACAGCTCTGTGACGATCGCGAACGAGGTCGTCACCATCCGGACCCCCATGGCCGGAGACATCACCGCTTGTATGGTCCGGCCGTGAGCCATGCCGCCGCGGGTCCGGCCGCCGCGGCCGTGGCCCCGTCGTCCGCGGTTGCCACGGCCGGCCGCCGCCAACGCTCTGGTGCGGGGCGGCTCACACCGCCGAGAGCGGGAACAACATGCAGGTGCTGGTGGCGTGGGCGAGTACACGGTCCGTCGCGTCGACCAACTGGGCCTGGGCAAGAGCGGTTTGGCGGCCGCTGCTGACCACCGTGCCGATCGCGCGGACCGTGCCTGTCTCCACAGTGATCCGGCGCAGGAACTTCACGGTCAGGTCGAGTGAGGTGTAGGCCATGCCCGGTGGAAGCATCGACTGGACGGCGCAGCCGGCGGCCGAGTCGAGCAGCGTGGCATAGATGCCGCCGTGCACACTGCCGATGGGGTTGTAGTGCTCCTCCCCCGGCACCAGCGAGAACACCACACGCCCCTTCTCCACCTCGTCGAGCAAGAAGCCCACGGTCGCGCCCACAGGCGCCCCGGGAAGCCGGCCTGCCTGCAACTCACGCAGGAAATCCAGACCGGAAGACTGCCCCACGGCCGCTGCCGTGAGCGCCGGGTCCTCCCACTCGTACGTGCGCGTTCGTCCCACGACCCCGCTCCTCCCGATCTGACTTCGAATGGCGAAGCTAGCCCCGTGGGCGTCTGACTGTCAATGACGAAGTCAGGGGCTTAGCATGAACGGATGGAGTGGCTTGAGGCGAGCACGGAGAACTGCCCGGTCCAGCTCACGCTTGATCTGGTCGGGGAGAAATGGACGTTGCTCATCCTGCGCGACGCAAGTAACGGCATCCGCCGCTTCGACGAGTTCCGCCGCCACATCGGCCTGTCGGAGGCGGTCCTCAGCAATCGCCTCCGAAAGCTGACCGCGGCCGGCATCCTGAAGACCATCCAGTATCAGGAACCCGGCAGCCGCTCGCGCAACGAATACCGCCTGACCCGCAAGGGCTGGGACCTCTGGCCCGTACTGGTGGCGCTGAAGCAGTGGGGCGAAGCGTACACGGGAGATGACGAGGAGGGGCCGGTCCTCGATCTCCGGCACGACACGTGCGAAGCGCCGGTGCGGGTGATGGTCCAGTGCGAGCGGGGGCATACCTCCCTGTCCCCCTCCGACGTCAGCGCCAGGCCCGGCCCGGCAGCCCGGCTCCGGTCCTGACGCCCCCGCCCCGCGTCAAGCACGGCCTCGGCAACCCACGAACCCCGGGCAAGATCGTCATTCACCGTCGGCTGACGTGCCGTGCCTTCAGGAGGGTCAGCCGAGATACGGCCGAAAGGGATAGCAGGGCCCGTTGAGGGTGGTGCCGGACGCTCTGGCCTACAGTCCTTGCGGACTGGTCCGCGCAGTTCAGAACGGGTTCGTCGTACGTAGCGGCGCCAAGCTGGGCGGCTCCCCCCTTTACGGTACGGGGTGGGATCACCGCTCGTCGGCCTCGGCGCCCGCGGCTAGGGGGCCAGCCAGGCTCTGGAGGTGGGGGACGGGTGACTGCTCGGTCTTCTCCAAGGCGCGGTAGATGGCGCCGCGGGTGACGTTGAACGCGTCGGCGATCTCGGCGACAGTATGCAGCCGCTTGCCGTCGGCGCCCCTGGCCTCGTACATCAGACGGGCCTGGCCGATGGCGGCGGGGGTGAGCTTGGGTTTGCGGCCGCGGGGCGCGGGCGGCGGCCAGGCCCTCGTTGGTGGGCATGGCGACCAGGTCGCGTTCGAACTCGGCGAACAGGGCCAGCTGCCCGAAGAACATCTTGCCGAAGGGGTCATTGAAGTTGACCATCATCCCGGTGTCGATGATGATGAAGCGGATTTCGCGTTCGGCAAGGGAATCGGCGATCTCGTGCAGGTCGCGGATGGAACGGCCGAGCCGGTCGAGCTTGGTGATGGTGAACTCGTCCCCAGCGCGGGGCACCTTGAGCGCGGTGCGCAGTTCGGGGCGGTTGGCGTGCTTGCCAGTGGCTTTGTCCACTAGCCTCCGCGTTTCGGTTGGGGTCGGCTGAGCTGGGTTGATGTGGTCGGCGGATGCTTGGTGCCAGGAGGACATGGGCAGGGCCCGGCGCGTGGGCCGGGTGCTCCAGGTTCCTCGGGTTGTGGTCGGACAGTGGCGGGTTCGCTGGTCAGGTGGCCGGTTGGGGCAGGGCCGCGAGGCGAGCGAATGCCGTGGTCAGAACGTGGCGCCAGGGCCAGGTTTCGGCGATCCGCAGGTAGAGGCGGCGCCCACTGCGGGTGATGCGGGCGGTGGTCTGCAGGAGCCGGTAGCGGAGTTTCTTGGGTTCGGCGTCGGCGAGTTCGCCGTCCAGCAGCAGGGCCCGGGTCCAGGCGAGCAGGTCGATCGCGGTCAGGGACAGTTCCAGCCAGGCGGCGTTGACGGCGAAACGGCGGGAGGGGAAGCGCCCGAAGCCGGTGGTCTTACCGCAGCGGATGCGGTCCTCGACGCGGGCATGTGCTCGGTGGCGCACCTCCAGGTGCTGCAGAGGTCCGCCGCCCGCGATAGGGGTGTCAGTGAGGAATACCTGGTGGCGCATGCCCTCGTCCAGGTCGAACAGGGATAGCTGGGCGCCAGGATGGGGCCGCTCACGCCGCACGATGATCCGGGTGCCGTCCGGGTAGCCGGTCAGGTCGACCATGCCGGTCAGTTTGGCAGTCTGTGCTCCGTCACGCAGGGAGCCGTACTGTTCCAGGGCGGGGTGCCAGACCTGGTCGGGCAGGGCCTGGATCGCGCGGCGGACCGGCTCGGTGATGGCGTGCCCGACGGAGAAGCGGGCGCGGATCCCGCGCGAGCGCAGGGTGCGTATGTGGTGCAGGAATGCCTTCGCGCTTCCGGCACTGTCGGCGCGGATGAGGAGGTCGGTGCCGTGGCGGTGGGCGTCGGGGATCTGGGCCAGGGCCGCTTCCAGGACGGTGATGTGGTCGTCTGCGGTGTTGGCGCCGGCGTTGCCCGCCCGCAGCAGGCCGGCCAGGCCTTCGCCGGTGTTGTCCAGGAAGCACAGCAGCGGGTGGAAGCCGAAACCGCGCTTGTAGGTCGGGGCGGCGTGTTCCTTGTCCGAGTGGCAGGTGACCAGGGTGGCGTCGATATCCAGGACCAGGCCGGGCACATCACGCCCGCCCGCGCGGGAGGCCGGTATCCCGTCACGGCTCTCGGCGACCTGCAGCCAGGCGGTCTCCCGGGCGGCGGCCCGGGCCGCGCGCAGGGCGGCCAGCGTGGAGGTGTCGATGTCGGCCAGCAGGCGCCAGGCGGTGGGGGTGGAGGCGACCGGGCCGAACACCTCGTGCTGGTCGCGCAGGAGGGCGAGATCTGCGATGGCCTCGCCGCCGTCGGCGAGCATCACCGCCAGGTCGACAGCGATCCGCCCGGGGTCGTACCCGGTTCCACGTGGACGCAGCCGACGCAGCGCGTCGGTGAAGGTGCCGGCCAGGCCAGTTGCGTCGGCGAAATCCGCCAGCAGGCGGGACCCGGCATGGCTGACCACTCCACGCCCGTCGGCCGAGACCACAAGTCGGGGACGTGACCCGGTAGTGTGCACTCTGAAGGTGCCTTCCTGCTGGGCTGACAGAGACTCTAGACAAGCCTCATCGTCCCAGGTCAGAAGGCACCTTTGCTTTTCCGCTCATGATCCGGACACGGCCCAAAATGAAACACGCAGGCTAGTCACCCGACCGGGAATGTCAACTCATGTGACACCGAACTGCACTCTCTGCGCGGTTCCTACTCACACCCCGTGAGGACCGGGCTGCGGCCCCGATTCGGCGATGGCTCCGCGACGTACCGTCCGAGGAACTGAGTCATCCCCCCGATTCCGCCGACCCGGCCCGCACCATGCCCTCCCGCAGCCTGATCCACATGGCGAGTACCACACACGCAGCGAGAGAGCCCGATGCGGTGATCAGCAGTGCCATGTCGGCGGCCGTTTCCGAACCCACGTCGCTGTCTTGGTCGGTGACGGCCCCGGCCAGTCCGACGCCGAGGCCGGCGGCCACGGTAATGACCGTCTTGGTGACTCCCGAAGCCTCCCCGGCCCGTTCCGGCCGGATCACCGCCTGGGTGGCGATGAGCGTCAGTGAGTTGGCCACTCCCAGGACCGCGCCGCCCACAGTGGCCACAGCTAAATACAAGGTGAGGGAGGAGGTCCGGGCGAGGCACACCAGAACCAGCGCCCCCCCGCACAGGCAGCCCGCCATCAGCCGTGCCGCGGCCCGTGGCGGCACCCGCCCGGCGAGCGGCCCGGCGAGCGCCATGGCCAGCGCGGGGGCGAGGAACGCGGTGCCCGCAAGGACGACCGAGAGGTTCCACTGGCCTTGGAGCGTCAGGGGCACGACGAACAGGAACATCACGGTGGCGGTGTTCGCCGCGGCACCGGCCAGGGTGAGCGCCATGTACGGTCCGTTGTGGAACAGGCTGAGCTCCACCAGCGGATGGGCTGCGGCCCGCTCACGCCGTACGAACAGGATCAGCAGGGCTACCGCAACAGCCACGCCCGCCAGCGCGACGGGCCACGGCCAGCGCGGTCCGCGGTCGATGACGACGCAGAGCGCGGCGAGCGCGGCCGTGGCACCAGCCAGGCCGCCCCAGTCGACGCTGCGGGGCGCACTGGTGTCGTAGCTCTCGGCGGTACGTGAAGCACAGACCGCACCGAGTACGGCGAGCGGGACGTTAAGCCAGAACACGGCACGCCAGGACACCGACTCGGTCAGGGCACCGCCGATGAATGGACCGCAGGCGGTGGCGATCCCGCCGATGCCGAGGGCCCAGCCGGTGGCACGGCCGCGCAGTTCGGCGGGGTAGACGTTGGTCAGCAGGGACAGCCCCACCGGCATGATCATCGCGGCCCCGGCACCCTGGGCCACCCGGGCGCCCACGAGGGCGGGCAAGGTCGGGGCGAGCGCGCAGACCAGCGAGGACGCGCCGAACACGGCAAGCCCCGCGACCAGGAGCCGCCGTCGGCCGAACAGGTCGCCGAGCCGTCCCGCCCCCAGCATCAGCGTGCCGGTGGACAGCAGGTACGCGCTGATCACCCACTGGAGACCGTCTCCGCCCGCGTGCAGGTCGCGGCCGATCTGCGGCAGGGCGAGGTTCAGGCCGAACGAGTCGAGCTGGATGCAGAACACACCCACGGACATGGCGAGGAGTGCCCATCGCCGGGTGGCGAAGGGCGGCGGCGTCGCACCGCTGGCACCGTTCCTCAAGGTCGCGCCATTGCTCATGATTGCTCGCTTCTCTTCATGGTCGGCCCCTTTGGGGGTGGTCCTTGCTGCCGCCGCACGGCCGTGCGGCGGCACGAGACGCTGATAGTGAGGGGGAGGTCGCAGCCGAAGAGCGCTCCTGGACACGGAGCGCCGCTGCGGGAGAGGAGAAGAGATGAAGAAGTGGGGGCCGGGATGGAGGCGCTGTCCACGGGAAGTCCGATGTGCCACGTCGACAGGACTGCTGCGTGGATGACGTACGCAGGCCCACGCCTCGACGGGCGGTCGGGACGAGATCACCGTAACTGACCCCCGGGCACTTGCCAACCCGTCCCTGTGCGGACCCGGGGAGCGGAAGAAGTCAGTCGATTCATGGAATCCGCGTTGAACTGCCGGTATATGGTGTCCTATCAGGCGCGAGGAAAGCATTCAGCCATCACAGGGAATGCCGCGGGCTGTGACCCTCCGGTCGCATTGAGGCGCCCCCCGCCCCCGTTGGCGCAGAGTCGCGCTCCGGACCTCCGCGCCTCGAACTCCCAGTTGAGCGCCGCGCGTTGGCCATCCCGCGGATTGAGAGGTCTCGCGGCACGACCCCGCCGACCGCACACTGCGCGACCACGCCGTCACCACCCGTACCACCCGCCGGGTTCGTACTGCCTATACCGACCAAGTGCCTGGTCAGGCGCCGTGAAGCGCCCGATAAACGTGATTGCTCGGCGGAGCGGCCTGATCCCCACCCAGGGGTCTTGGCTTCCGGATCAGCCTCCTGTTAGTAATTTCATGCGGCAGACGAATGCCATTCCTGCACCTCTCCCCCATGGATCAGGCGGATGTGATGTCGTTAAATGCGCAGGGTGCTGCTACTCCGATACGCCGGATAGCACCCACCCGCAGGACGCGCTACAAGGCGGAGATTGCCTCGGTTTCTCCGGATTCGAGCAGGAACACCTTCGAGCAATACGAAACATGTTTTCTCGGTGTCAGCCTAGAAAACAGCAACTTCACCACTCCCAAACTCACGAGCATGGTCAAGTGGATCTCCCGAAGGTTCGGACGATGCACCGTGCTCATCGGCGACAGCATTCACCGGCTCACTCTGGAGTCGGCTCAGGGGCTGCCCCCCGACCGTGCCAGGGAACGGGCGCTGGAGCTTGGCCGACGCTTTGCGGAGGTCGAGGAGAAGGTGTTCGATGAGTACAGCGAGAGCACCGACTTCACCGTTCTGACCTGCGGTGAAGTGCAGGCCGGCGAGAGGTACGCCGAGTTCCACAGCAAGTTGCGGGCGTTCTTCGATGAGGACGAGGCGTTCCGTTCCTCGGTCGAATCGTTCGGTCACGCCTATCACCGGAAGCGGGCTGACGGCATCGGCGAGGCCGAATGGGAAAAACGCATCCGGATGTCCAACGACTACTTTCTCGAAGAGTTCGCCATCTTCGCCTGTCTCAAAGAACAGGGGCTGCCGGTCATGGTGTATCCCGGATCGTTCAGCACCCTGTCCGAGATAGCCAAGGGCGAGCATCCGGGAGCCCCGAAACAGCTGCGTGACCTCGTCGTGGTCTCCCTCCATCTGAAAGGCCGGTGAGCATGACAGGCGAAGCTCGTGACCTGGTCCCCGAAATACGGCGGGGAAAGATATACCAGGACGTTTACGAGAAGCGTTCACCCGACCGTCCCGCACTCGGCGAAGCACGCCTCGAAAGGGCCCGCGCAGAAGGCGGGGTGCTGGACTTCGGTGGTTCCGGAGCGCGTAACCGGGCATTCCGGGACGGCGTTTTCCTCCTGGAGATTCCGAGCGGGCTCGGCGTGTCGGCGGGTGACGCGTTCGCGCGTCAGTTCTATGAGGGTCCGGCCGTGGCGCCGTACGGCCGGTTCCGCGACATCGGCAGCGACCACTTCGGGGATCCGCTGCTCGGCTTCCACCAGCGGATCAACCAGATCGAGCAGTTCCTCCTCGAACGCCGGTTCTGGGCCGTCGCCTATCCGCCGGAGATCACCGCCCTGGGCGAGTCGCTCACCCGGCTCTCGCGGCAAGTTCTGTGTTCCGTCCTCTCCACGGTGGGCATACCGGAACGGGACTGGCGGCGGGCGACCGGCGGCTGCTCGCAGCGCGCGGGCTCGTATCACCTGACGTTCAACCACTACCGGCCCGCGTACGAGGACATCGGGCTCAGCTCCCACAAGGACGACGGGTTCCTCACCATCCTGCGGACGACCGCCCCGGGCCTCGAAGTCAGCCGCGAGGACAACTGGGAGGCCGTCCCGGCCGACCCGGACTGCTTCATCGTCAACTTCGGCCTGTCCATGGAAATCCTTACCGCGGGCAGCCGCATGCCCGTGGCCGCCATCATGCACAGGGTCGCCCGCCAACAGGACGACCGGTCCAGCTTCGGGCACTTTAGCTCCAGCGGCTGCCTGCCCGGAGAGGACGAGGGCATCTACCGCTACGTACACGGCAGCGGACTCGAGCGCGTCTGTGGCTCGCGCGAACTCATCGACGAGAACGACTACGAGATCTACGCCGGTACGGACGCGCCGGACGGGTCGGACACCACCATCGCCCCGGGTCGCCCCGATGAGCACCCCACCACGAAGGAGGTACGCCGATGACAGTCGATGCCATGACCCTCCAGCATGCCACCGTGACGGACACCGGCCTGCGCTTCGACGCCGCCGACGGCCTATCCCGGTCCCTGCGGGACGGCTGCTTCCTGCTCGCCATGCCCGCCGGGTTCGACCCGGGCCCGGGCATCACTCTGTGCCGCGAGTTCCACCGGGCACCCGGCGAAGGGCCGACGGCCACTCGGGCGTACCGGGGTTTCAAGGACGTGCCGGGCGTCTACTTCGACCGGGAGCACTTCCAGACCGAGCACCTGCTCATCGACGGCCCCGGGCGGATCCGGCACTTCCCGCGTGGACTCCTCGCCATGGCCGAGCAGATGAGTGCTCTGACGCTCCTTGTGCTGCGTGACGCGATGACCGAGCTGGGCATCGCGCCCGCGCTGTGGAGCGAGATCACCGGTGGCGCCGTCGACGGTCTCGGCACCCACTGGTTCGCGGCGAACCACTACCGGCCGGAGCGCGCCAAGCTGGGCTGCGCCCCGCACAAGGACACCGGATTCGTGACCGTGCTCTACAACGAGGAGCCCGGTCTGGAAGCGTCCGTCGACGGCGACTGGGTGCCCGTCGACCCCGTGCCCGGCCACTTCGTGGTGAACTTCGGCGGCGCCTTCGAACTGCTCACTGCGGCCCTCGACCGCCCGGTGCAGGCCATTTTGCACCAGGTTCGGCAGTGCGCTCCGGTCCCGGGCGCCGCGGACCGCTTCTCCTTCGCGGCCTTTGCCAACCCACCAGCCACAGGCGACCTCTACCAGGTACGTGAGGACGGCTCGGCTGCGCCCGTGCGCAGCTCCGAGGACTTCCTGCGCGAGTTCAACGAGCAGACCTGGTCCGACCGGCACGCCGACTTCGGCATCGCCAAAGCCGTCGGCGCGAGCGGAGGCGGTACGTCATGAGCGTCTCGGCGGACCGCCTCAGCGCCCCGCGCCAGGGCAGGAACGTTGACCTGCCGCAGGCCCCCGGCGCGCCCTTCCTCGGAATCGTCGCCCACCACGACGGACCCAGCCGGCTGCACGGCCACGCCCCGGCGTTCCACGAGGCGACCGTGGTGCGCGGGGAGCCCGCCTCGCACTACTTCCGCGCCTCCGGCATCAGCGCTTGTGCCGAGGAGAACGGCGGTCTGTGCACGTTCTGGATGGGCCGAAAGCTCGCCGTCTATCAGATCACCAACGAGCCGCTCGTCGGCGATGACGTCCTCGCGCCCTCCACCGACGCCAACCGCGAGCTGTTCGGCGACTTTATGGGCTCCTTGCCCCACGACCACCCGGACCGCCCGCGGAAGCGGGCCGTGGTCGAACGCTCCCTCGGCAACGCCAAGTTCGTCGAACGCTTGGAGCCCGCCGTCCGGAGGTACACGGTCGACTACCTCGGCCGCGCGGCCGGCCAGCCCGTCCCGCTCGACGACTTCACGCTGTCTCTGACGGCATACGTAGACAGCATGATCCCCGGCGTCCTCGATCTCACCCAGCGGCCGCTGCCCGAGTACCTGGACTCCGCCGAGTATGGCCGTGTGGTGCGCGGCTTCTTCGACCTCGCCTCCGACGTCATCAGCAACGACAACCCGGCGGCGATGCGCGAGTTCGACGTCATCGTGCCGTTCGTGCGCGACCTCCTGACGGACAACTTCGACGCCCTGGCCGACGCGCCCCGGTCCAACATGATTCGGCGTCACTTCGCCCTGTGGGAATTGCCCTTCACTCAGCGCTCCGTGGCCGCGCTCGACGCCGCGCGGATCAAGGAACTGGGCACGGTCATCGTCGCCACCTACGACACGACGGCGCTCAGCCTGATGTGGGCAATCGGCTATGTGGAGGTCACGCCCCAGGTCAAGGACGCCGTCGTGGCGGAGGCCAGGCGCGACACAGGGACGGCGGCCGGGACGGGGTGCCCGTACACGGACCCGCCTCCGCACGCGAGCGCCACCCCATCCGTGATCGACCTCGCGGTCCTGGAGGCTGTACGCCTCGGCGGCAGCAATCCCAGTGCCCTGTGGCGCCGTACGACCGAGCCGTTCACCCTGCGCCACCGGGGCGCCTCGGTAACCCTTCCACCGGGCACCATGATGTGGCTGGACCGGCGGCAGGCCAACCGCGACCCCGCCATCTTCCCCGAGCCGCGAAGCTTCGCCCCGGCCAACATCAAGGCCATCGTCCGCTCCGACCGGGAGACGGTCTCCTCGCTACTCTCCCGCGGCCGCTACGAGATCAACTCGTTCAGCATGGTCAACGCCGACCGGAACCCCCGCAAGTGCCCCGGCCGGCTCTTCTCGGTGCGGATGCAGTCCGTGGTCCTCGCAGAGCTGTACGGCCGCTACGCGGTCGCCACGCAGGGTACCGACCTCCAGCTGAAGCACCATGCGTCCATGCCGCGCCCGGCACGGCCGGGAAGCATCACGATCCGGCCCGAACCCGGCTCCGGCTCGCCGCGCGACACCCCAACCCCGAGGGAGCCGACCCCATGACCACCGCCAACTCCCGAACCGCCCGGGCCCACTTCCACCCCACCACCGCCCGGGCCCCGGTCAGCCTGCCGCCCATGCCCGGCGAGCAGCAGGCTCAGGCCGCCTACCCGCCGGTGGACCTCGAACGCTCCTGGTTCGACGGGGACGAACTGCTCTTCGAGCGCGAGGGAGGCTTCGACCGTGCCCTGGCCAAGGGCTTCTTCCTGCTGCGCATACCCGACGGCCTCGATACCGGCCCCGGGGACCGGTTCGCCGCCCACTTCCACGAGGACCCGGCAAGTGACGACCTGGACCCCTATCGGGGATACCGCCACGCCGATGTCCCTGGCACCTACCAGGGCTACTTCGACCGCGAGCACGATCAGTGGGAGAACTTCTACATCGAGAGGGTGAACTGGTCGCTGCTGCCGCCCGAGGTCACCGAACTCGGCCACCGGATGACCGGCCTCGGCGTCGCTGTCCTGTGCGCTGTGCTGCGGCATGTGCAGGTACCGCAGGACCTGTGGAGCGAGGTGTCCGGTGGCCTTTCCGACAACGGTGGCCACCAGATGCTCGCCTTCAACCACTTCCGTTCCCAGAAGGAGACCCGCGGCTGCAAGTTCCACCGTGACTCCGGGTGGGTGACCGTGCTCCGCTCCTTCGAGCCGGGCCTCCTCGCACTCATCGACGGAGAGCTGGGCGCCGTCAACCCTGAGCCGGGCCACTTCATCGTGAACTTCGGCAGCTCGCTCGAGGTGCTCACCTCCGCCCTGCCGCGGCCCGTGCGCGCGAACGTGCACGGCGTGGTCTCCACCGAGCGCTCGGCCGGCCGGGCCGACCGCATCTCGTACGTGACGTTCCTGGACTCCGCCCTCGACGGCACCGTCTACCGGCTCGACCACGGCACGGCGCACCCCGTGCAGTCGGTCGCAGACTTCGCCGCTCAGGAGGTGAGCCGGACCTATGACAACGACGGCGCGCTGTAGCCGGAGCACGAACACGGCACCGGTGGAAACCGACCGAGACGGGAGTCGCACCATGACGGACACTGCGCAGTCACAGCAGGCACAGCGGGGAAAGCAGGAGGAGGCCCACCTCATCCTCCCTGCAGCCGAGGTCGACGCGGGCACCCTTCGGTTCGCCACCGCGGACGACACCGAACGGGCGCTTTGCATCGGCGCGTTCAACGTGGCCGTCCCCGAGGACCTCGACGTGCGCGCTGGACTCGACTTCTGCCGCACCTTCTACAAGCCGGGGACCGGTGATCCGGCCGACCGCCACCGAGGCCACCGCGAACACGGCCATCCAGCCTCCAAGCTGGGCTACGAGGACCGGCCCGACCAAGTCGAGCAGCTCCAGCTGGAGAGCTTCCTGTGGCAGGAGTACCTGCCGGACGAGGTCACCGCAGTGCTGCGGCGCATGCGGCAGCTGACCCTGGACGTCCTCTACGGCGTGTTCGACGCGGCGTGGGTGCCCGAGGCCGACCGTGACCTCATCACCGGCGGCGCCCCGCAGGACACGGGCTTGTGTTACACAACAGTCAACCACTACCGCGCAGGCCTGAGCGACCGCGCCGGGATCGTCGAGCACTCCGACAGCGGGTTCATCACCACGATCTGCACCGACCAGCCCGGCTACGAGATCCTCCACGAAGGCCACTGGCTGCCGGTGCGTGAGCGCCCCGGCCACTTCACCGTCAACCTAGATGATCAATTCCAAGGGGTGTGTGCGGGCATGAGAACGAGGGTGTCCAAGATCGTTGTGTGACGAACAACCAGGACACCCTCGCGACCGCACTTTACGCGACCACCGACGACCTGCTGAAGGAGCGTCCGGACCTGGCATCATGGCGCCCGCCGGTCGGCATCGCACCCCGCCTGAGTGATGCCGAACTGGTCACCCTCGCCGTGATGCAGGCCCTGCTCGGCTTCACTTCCGAGGCCAGGTGGATCCGTCACGCCCGTACCCATCTGCGGCACCTCTTCCCGTACCTGCCGCAGCAGCCCGGCTACAACAAGCGGCTGCGCAAGGCCGCCGGCCTGCTGCGACGGGTCACCCGGATCCTGGCCACCACATCCTCGGTGTGGAGCGACGACGTGTGGGTCGTGGACTCCACCCCGGTGGAATGTGGCCGATCCCGCGAAACCGTCAAACGCTCGGACCTGGCCGGATGGGCCCAGTACGGCTACTGCGCCAGCCACAGCCGATTCTTCTGGGGCCTGCGCCTGCACCTGATATGCACCCTCCAGGGCCTGCCAGTCGCCTTCGCCCTTACCGGAGCAAAAGCCGACGAGCGCGAGACCCTCCTCGACCTCCTCGCCGCCGAACCCGGCCTTCTCCAAGGTCGAACCGGGCAGACGCTGATCGGCGACAAGAACTACTACGGTCGCGCCTTCGAACATGAACTCGCAGAGCACGGAATCCAACTACTGCGGCCCGCCCGCAAGGGCGAACGGCAGCGGCCGGGCGCGCATCTGTTCAAGCCCTTGCGGCAGGTCATCGAGTCGATCAACGAGACGTTCAAGGGACAGCTTGACCTCGAACAGCACCGGGGCCGCACACCCGGCGGCGTGGTCGCCCGCGTCATGCAGCGAATCCTCGCCCTGACCGCAGCGGTCTGGCACAACGACGCCACCGGACACACCGTCCTACGTTCCCTGACCGCCTACGATCACTAACCCCTTGGAATAGATCATCTAGGCGACGCCTTCCGGGTCCTGACCAGGAAGCTGACCAGGCCGGTGACCGCCGTCTACCACCGGGTGCCGGAGCTGCGCCCGGACGCGGGCGTCCCGGACCGCTCCTCGTTCACTGTCTACATGGGGCCCCGCTACGACATGCCGCTCTACCAGTACGACACCGAGGGGAGACTGCGTGAATACCAGAGCTTCCGCGACTTCTCGGTGGAGAAGGCGGGCAAGCTCGGCTACGACTTCCACTCCCGCGTATGAGCACGGCGGCGGGACATCCACGTACCACCGCGCTGCAGGGCTGGCAGCTGGCCGAACTGTGCGACGGCGAGCTTTACTTCACCGCCGAGGACGGACTCCTGCGCGCCCTGAACGACGGCTTCTTCTACGTGCAGCAGCCCGCCGGCACGGACCTGTCGGCGGGGGACCGCTTCGCCCGTTCCTTCTACCTCCCAGCCGAGGACCCGGCAAGCCCCACCGCGGAGCACCCGGACCCGTACCGGGGCTTTCACCGCTGGACGGCCGAGCACCTCAGCCGCCACCAGGGCTACTTCCGCCGCGATGCCGACCAGACCGAACAGTTCTTCCTGGAGAGCGCCTGGTGGGACCAGATCTATCCGGCCGCACTCGCCCGGCAGGCCGAGCGCATGCGTGACTTCGCGCTCGACGTCCAGCGCGCGGTGCTCGCCCGCCTCGACCTGCCGCGCGCACTCTGGGACAAGGCCACCGGACACAGCCTGACCCCACACGGCACACACACCCTGACCTTCAACCACTTCCGCCCGGAAGTGGCCGCGCGCGGCCTGAACATCCACAAGGACTCCGGCTGGGTGACGGTTCTGCGCTCCACCGAGCGCGGACTCGAGGTGGACCGGGACGGCGAGTGGCACCCCATCGACCCGGTCCCCGGCACCTTCATCGTAAACTTTGGCTGCGCGATGGAGATCCTGACCCGGCGGACCGCCACACCGGTGGCCGCGGTGGCCCACCGTGTGGTGCGCCAGCCGCCGAGCGGCGGGGCCAAGCCTGACCGCTTCTCGTACGCGCTCTTCGTCGACAGCAGTCTCGACGAGAGCGTCTGTCCCGGCCTGTTCGCCTACGAGCCGGGCAGCGGCCTTCACCTCCAGTCGGGGTTCGGGACCTTCCTCAACAACATCCTCGACAATACCTACCGGGAGGACACGAGCGGTCTGTACTGAGAGTGCCGCCCGACGGGCGGCAGGCCATGGGCCCGTCGGTGAACAAGTAGCAGCTTTCCAGTCGTATCGTCGCAGATCAGAGCTGTACCAGCGCATCACTTGTTCACCGACGGGCCCGAGAAGCCTCAGGTAGCAGAGTTGCCGTAGGCCACTGCCGGCGAGGTCCCATGCGCACGCCGGGGTGGGCGACGTGCCTGACGAAGGGCTCCTCGGACGCCGCCACCGGCCGGGCCTGCTCGCGCGGAGGGCCGTCTCACCCAGTCGGAAGCGAGGAGAGACGGCCCTCGTCATACAGGCGGGCTGATGTTGGTGGGGTGGCTCTCAGGCCATGGTCGGCACTTCCTTCTCCGCCTCGAACTCGACGTCCAGGTGCGGGTCGAAGGCGTCCGGGCGCACGGTCAGCTCCGTGGTGGCGTAGGTGCCGAACCTCATGATGTGATCGGTCAGGTATGGGCTGATCGCGGTCAGGTCCTCCCCGGTGAACTGCCACCCCTCTGCCTGGAGCTCCGCACGATGTTCATGAGGTCCAGGGCCCGTGTGGAAGATGACGCAGTTGGCGAGCAGAGACGTTAGTTTCACCGCCTTCTCCTGCTCGGCCGGGTCGTTCTCGGCGATCACCCCGCCGTTGCAGAACGCCAGCCAGTCGGTGAAGTTGTTGAACGACTCGACCTTGTTGGTGGCCGCCGTCACCCGGCGCCGCAGCGACGGGTCCGAGATAAACCGCAACAGCTGCACGGAGGCGACAGCGCGGCCGACCTCGCGGAAAGCCCGGTAGATCTGGTTGCGCTTGGAGTTGCTGCCCAGGCGCCGCAGCAGCAGCGGCGAGGCCAGGGTGCCCTTCCCGGATAGCAATGCTGACACGCATGAGGTCCCGCCAATGGGCCTCGACGAGCCGCCAGTCGATGACGTTGCGCCCGCCCTGGTCGAACAGCGCGTCGATGTGCCGGTAGCGGACGCTGGCCGAGGGCGGCGAGCAGGTTGTCGATGAAGGTGTCCATCTGCGTGCGGTCGGCCGCCACGGACGTCCCGTCACCCCACGCCTTGACCAGGTCCAGGCGCATGAACGCGTTGACGACGTCGGCGATCGCCTCGTTTATCTTCTCCACGCTCAGGTGCCGGTTCGTGATCGCGCTCAACTCGTGCGCGGACACCCCGGAGATGTGCCGCGCGGCCTCGGCGAACGTCATGTTGATGCCGCCCACGAAGGTCGTCAGCACATACCGGCCGAACGGGTCCTTCAGCTTCGGGTCACTGCCGGAGGCCGGGCCGAACCGGCGCCACCACTCCACCCAGTACGCCGTGCGCGACAGGATGCCCAGCAGGGTCCGCTCCGGCATCCGCGCCTTCACTTCCGTCTCCAGGGCCTCGGCCAGGGCGCTGACGCCCTTGGCGCGCTGCTTGCGCAGCACCGGCACCCCGTTCTCGTCGATGACCAGGTCCGCGTTGTCCGGGTACCCGGAATCCACCTCCGCCGCGGTGGCCTCCAGCCGCTCGCGCAAGGCCGCAGTGAAGGCGGCGGCTGTGTCCGGCAGCCCGGTCTCCTCGCACAGCTGCGCCAGCTTCGGCCCGCACTCCTCCCAGTCGGGCAGCTGGTCCAGCCAGTTGGCGAAGGTGTCCGAGCCGGTGATGGCCACATCGCCAGTCCGCAGGTGCTCGGCCAAGTAGGTGAACACCAGCGTCTCGAAGCGCCGCCGGTCCAGCATCCCGGGCCTCTTGCGGTCACGTACGGCCCGCTGCCAGTTCTGCGACGCGAAGCCCAAATCCAGCGGCTGGCCCTCGTACAGCTCCGAGATGTACTCGCGGGTCGCGCTCTGGTGGGCCCGCGCGTGCGCCAGCGCGTCCAGCACCCGCCGGTCCTCACTGACCGCCTCGAACTCCAGCGTGCCCACCAGGTCGAACATCGGCGCCCGATCCCGCTTGTAGAACCGGGCTACCAGCACCTCATGGTTGTTGCCGTGGTGGGCGGAGACCGCCTCGATGTCGGCGAACTCCGCCGCGAACGACCCAGAGGACGGGACCGCCTTCTGCGCCATCGCCAGCGCGGCGGCCCGCTTCCCGGCCAGCGCCCGCGCCGCCCTGCGGCGAGCCTTCTTCCCCGCAGGGAAGGCAGCCGGGGCCCCGTCCGGGCCGCGTGGCAGAAGATCGGCGGGGTCGATCCGCTCCAGCACCGTCCGGTAGGTGCCGATCATCCGCTCCACCAACGCCTGCTGCTGCTTGCGGATCTCCTCCAGCTCGTCCTTCGCGTTCTTCAGCCTGGTGGCTACCCGCTTGCAGAACATCTCCGCCAGGTCATCCCGGGCCCGCCGCCGGGCCGCGTGCACCAGGCAGGCCAGCAGCGCGATGAGCTTGCCCGTCTCGTAGTCCCGCAGCTCCGCCGCGTCCAGCGCACCCGCCTCGGCCGCGAAGTCAGCGATCTTCCCCGGCGCGATCCCCTCCAGCCACGCGTCGGTGTCTCCGAGCCCGTCCACCCACTGAAGCTGCTTGTGCTGCTCCTTCAGATGGCTCCAGCTCGGCCGCTTCGCGGGCTCCTTAAGCCGGTTGGGCCCGCTCTTGCGGTCCAGCCCGCCCACCTCCAGCAGCCCCTGCACACGGGCCCGGTCCTCCATAGTCATGCGGGACCTGACGGTGGCGAAGATGTCCTCGTTCACCTCCCGGCGGACCCGCGCGGCCATCTCGTCCAGGGTGCGGAACGCCGGCAGCTCACAGGTCGCCCGGACCAGCTCCTCCAGCGCGACGTTGATCAGGTCCGGCGGGTTGTTCTTCACCAGCGCCGCCCGCCGGATCGCCTCCTCGGCGATCTGCCGGGCCCGCTCCTGGTCGTAGGAGATGCCTTGCCGCTCGCGCACCAGCTTGCGGTGCAGCTTGGCGGTATTCGCCGACTCGTAGTGCGGCCCGGTGCCCTCCGGCAGCTCCAGGGCGCCGCGCACGTGCTCCACCACCGTCCCGGGCACCTCGGCGGCCTTTGGGAAATACCCCAGCTTCTGGTAGCACTTCAGAGCCAGGGCTAGGGCGAGCAGGTGTTCCCCGGAACGGGTCCGCTCCTGGACCCACTCGATCTCCTCGCGCTTGGGGGTGAAGAAGACGTGCATCTCCCGCGCCGACATCAGCCGCTTGAACCGCGGGTACGCGGTCCGTTCTATTGAGGTCACGCTGCCGGTTCCCGCCCCATGGTCCGAAAACGATCACTTCCGCGCGGGACCGTACCAGGGCGATCACCAGCCGATACAACCGCCCCGAACAACCCCGCCCGCACCGACCGTCCGCCCCGTACGCTCGACTCCCGTGGCACCGGCAGACCCCACCCATAACCACCGCCGTAAGCCCAGTCACCCTCCCAGGAACGCGCTGCTATCCCTTTCGGCCGTATCTCGGCTGACCCCCCCTTCAGGACCGGCCGTGCCCCCGGTACAGCTCCAGCTCGGAGTCGAGTTCGACGGCGAGGACCGTGGCGTGGTCGTCGAGGTCGGCGGCCGCGGGCGGGTCGATCCACAGCACGCCGGGGACCTCGTGCAGGCCGCCGATCACCTGGTGGCCCAGCTCGGTACCGGTGCCGAGGACGGTCACGCGGCGTACGGGGGTGACCAGGCCCCGTACGCCGATGGGGGCGCGCGGGATGTCGAAGACCGTCAGATAGAGGGTGCGGCGGTCGGCCGCGAGGGTGCTGGGGCCGTAGTGGTGCCCGGCGGGCAGCCCCGCGACGGTGCCGTACACCGCGTCCGCGTGCCGGGCGATCCAGGCGCCCATGCCTTCGAGGCGCTCGACCTGCTCGTCCGGGATCGTGCCGTCCTCCTTCGGGCCCACGGAGAGCAGCAGATTGCCGCCCGCGCCGATGGTCTCGGTGAAGTAGCGGATCAGCTGGGTCGTCGTCTTGTAGTTGTGGTCGTGGTGCTGGAAGCCCCATGAGTCGTTGAAGGTCAGGCACAGCTCCCAGGGCCCCGCGGGCGGCTCGATCGGCACGCCCTGCTCGGGGGTGGCGTAGTCGCCCTCGCTGAGCATGCGCGCGTTCAGCACACACTCCGGGACCTCGGCGCGGATGAGCCGGGCCAGCTCGCGGATCCCCCACTGCTCCTCGGTGCGCTCCCACTCGCCGTCGAACCAGAGGAGGTCGGGGCGGAATCGGGTGGTGAGCTCGTTCACCTGGCCGTCGCGGTAGGCGAGGTAGCGGGCCCAGGCGTCGAGGTCCTCCTCTTCCTCGGGGACCTCGGCGTACGGGTTGTTCTCCTGCTCGGGTGGCCGTCCCTCGTAGCGGGTGGAGGCGTAGTCGGGGTGGTTCCAGTCGCTGTGCGAGTAGTAGAGGCCGACCTTCAGGCCCTGTTCGCGCAGGGCTTCGGCGTACGGGCCGATGAGGTCGCGGCCGGCCGGGGTGTGCCGGACCACGTTCAGGTCGCCGAGGGCGGTGTCCCACAGGGCGACGCCGTCGTGATGGCGGCTGGTCAGCACGGCGTAGCGGGCTCCGGCGCGGGCGAAGAGGGCGGCCCATGCGCGCGGGTCGTAGTTCGCCGCGGTGAATCCGTCGAGCTGCGCCATGTACGTCTCGTGCGGGACGTCGCCCTCGAAGAAGGACCAGGATTCCTGCACGCCGTCCACGGCGTAGATGCCCCAGTGGATGAAGATCCCGAACTTCGCGTCGGGGAACCACGGTCGCATGGCCATGGCGTCAGCTCCTCTTCAGCCGCAGGGTCAGGATCTGGAACGGGCGCAGATTCACCGTGACGTTGCCGTCCGCATCGGTCCTCGGCACGTCCTGGACCTCGGTGAGCGGGCGTTCCAGCAGGTCGGTGACGGTGGCGCCGGTGTGGGAGAAGCCGGGGCGGAGGGTGGTGCGGGTACGGCCGCCGAGCGATTCGTAGAGCCGCACCACGACATCGCCCGAACGGTCGTCGGCGAGCTTGACCGCCTCGACGACGGCGGCCGGGCCGTCCGTGGTGACGATCGGCGCCACGGCCGCGCCGGAGTCGGCGACGCGCAGCGGAAGGTTGAGCGCGTAGCCCTCGGCGATCGCGTCCTCGATGCTCGCGCCGGGCAGGAGGGCGTAGGTGAAGCGGTGGATGCCCTGGTCGGCATCGGGGTCGGGCACTCGCGGGGCGCGCACCAGGCTGAGCCGGACGGTGGTCGTCGTACCGCCGGCGCCCTCGCCCCTCTCGTGGGTGGTGCGGGCCACGTCGTGACCGTAGGTCGAGTCGCCCAGGACCGCCACGCCGTAGCCCGGCTCGGCGACATGCACCCAGCGGTGGCCGTAGACCTCGAAACGGGCCGCCTCCCAGCTGGTGTTGGTGTGGGTCGGGCGGTGGACATGGCCGAACTGGATCTCGGCGGTCGACCGGTCCGCGTGGATGTCGATGGGGAAGGCGGCCTTGAGGATCTTCTCGGCCTCGTGCCAGTCGATCTCGGTCGCGAAGTCGATACGGCGGCTGCCCGCGCGGACGGTGATGGTCTGGACGATGCGCGAGCGGCCGTCCTTGCCGAAGGCGCGCTCCACGCGCAGGGCGCCGAGCAGCGGGCCCTCTTCCGCGACGGTGACCGCGTCGATGTCGAGCAGATCGGTCCAGCGCTGCCGGTAGTGCTTGTCGATGTCCCAGGCGTCCCAGTAGTTGGGCAGATCGCTGTGGAGTCGGAGGAGGTTGCCCGCGGCGCCCGGGGCCAGGACCTCACGATCGGCCACCAGGTCCCGAACCGAGGCGAGCGTGCCGTCCTCGGCGAGCTCGACCCTGACCAGGCCGTTGTCCAGGACGCGGCCATCGGTGACGGTGACGGCCTCCGGGGCCGGGGCCGCGGTCAGCGGGGCGGTGCCGGACGCCGGCACCCGCGCGTAGACGGCGACGGTGCCGTCCGCCAGCGGCTGGCCCTCGGCCGTGCCCTCGGGGACGGCGACGACCTCGGCGCGCGGGCGCGGGCTCGTGTTGAACACCCGCGCGCCGGAACCGGGCACGGCGGCGCCGCTCAGCGCCGCCATCGCCTCCGCCGTGAGTTCCGTCAGCTCCGCCGCCACCCGCGCGTACTCCGCCTCCGCCTCGCGGTGCACCCAGGCGATCGACGAGCCCGGCAGGATGTCGTGGAACTGGTGGAGCAGCACCGTCTTCCACAGCCGGTCGAGACGCTCGTACGGGTAGGGGCGGTCCGCGTGCAGTGCGGCGGCCGTCGACCACAGCTCCGCCTCGCGCAGCAGGTGCTCGCTGCGCCGGTTGCCCTGCTTGGTGCGGGCCTGCGAGGTGTAGGTGGCGCGGTGCAGTTCCAGATACAGCTCGCCGGTCCACACCGGGGCGTCGGGGTATTCGGCCCGGGCGGCGGCGAAGAAGTCGTCGGGGTGCTCGATGACGACCTTCGCGGAGCCCTCCAGATTCGCCAGCCGGCGTGCCCGCTCCATCATCTCGCGGGTGGGCCCGCCGCCCCCGTCACCGTGTCCGAAGGGTGCCAGGGAGCGGGTGCCGCGCCCCTTGTCCTGGTAGTTGCGTACGGCGTGGGCCATCTCCTGGCCGGAGAACTCGGCGTTGTAGGTGTCCACCGGCGGGAAGTGGGTGAAGACCCGGGAACCGTCGATCCCCTCCCACCAGAAGGTGTGGTGGGGCAGCTTGTTGGTCTGGTTCCAGGAGAGCTTCTGGGTCAGGAACCACTCGTTCCCCGCCAGCCTGGCCAGTTGCGGGAAGCACGCGTTGTAGCCGAAGGAGTCGGGCAGCCACACGCCCTTGGTCTCGATGCCGAACTCGTCCAGGAAGAAACGCTTGCCGTGGACGAGCTGGCGGGCCAGGGCCTCGCCGCCGGGCAGGTTGCCGTCGGCCTCCACCCACATGCCGCCGACCGGCGCCCACTGCCCGTTGGCCACGGCCTCGTGGATGCGGTCCCAGACCTGGGGGTAGTGCTCCTTGACCCAGGCGTACTGCTGCGCCTGCGAACAGGCGAAGATGAACTCCGGGTACTCCTTGGCGAGCGCCGTGACGTTGGAGAAGGTGCGCGAGGTCTTGCGCTTGGTCTCGCGTATGGGCCACAGCCAGGCGGAGTCGATATGCGCGTGGCCGACGGCCGAGAGGGTGTGGGCGCTGGCGTTGGCGGGGCGCTCCAGCACACCGCGCAGGGCCTCGCGTACGTCGGTGGCGGTGCCCGAGATGTCCTCCAGGTCCAGCCGGTCCAGGGCGCGGTCGAGGGCGTGGGCGATCTCGTGGCGGCGGGGGTCGTGCTCGCTCAGCTCCAGCATCAGCTCGCGCAGCACGGTGAGGTCCAGGCCCAGGTGCCACACCTGTTCGTCCAGCACGGCCAGGTCGGCGCGGGCGAAGGTGTAGAGGGGGGCGCGGCCCGCGGTGAGCTTGTCGCCGAGCGGGGTGGGGCGGCTGAAGTCGTTGGCGAGGATGTCGGGATTGGAGGCGGCCTCGATGAGGTACGCGACGTGTTCGCCGCCCTCGGCGGGGTGCGCCACCGGCACGTACTGGTTCTGCGGGTTGACCGCCTTGAGCGGGGCGCCGTCGGGGGTGTGGACCAGTGCCTCGGCCTGGTTGCCCGGCCAGTCGCCGACGAAGCCGAGGTCGAAGACGGCCTCGACGCGCTTGCCCGCCCACGCGGCGGGGACCTCGCCATGCACCTTGAACCAGGTGGTGCCCCAGGGCGGGCCCCAGGGGGTCCCGGTGGTGAAGGGCTCGTACGGCGCCCGCGCCGCCTCGGCGAAGGGCACCGGTTCGCCGGGCGCCTGCCACGCCTCGATCGTGAAGGGCACGGAGGCCGAGTGGGCGGCGGGCTGGACGCGCTGGGTGAGGACACGCTGGACGCGGTCCTCGATGCGGCGGCGTTCGTCATGCATGGCGAGGGCTCCTACGGGCGGTTCAGGTAGGCGAGGCCGGGGTGTGCTGTGGTGTAGCCGTCGACGAGGCGGTGGGCGACGGCGACCGAGTCGACGAGCGGGTGGAGGGCGAACGCCTTGACGGCGGTGGCGCGCGAGCCGCTGTCGGCGGCGTTCATGACCTCGCGCTCAACGGCCTTGACGGCGCACACCAGGCCGGTGGCGTGGCCGGGCAGCGGGTCGACGGAGACGGGGTGCGCGCCGCTCGCGTCCACCAGGCAGGGGACCTCGATGACGGCGTCCTCGTCGAGAGCGCCCAGCGTGGTGCGGTTGCGGACGTTGAGGATGAGGGTGGTGCGCTCGTCGCGGGCGATGGCGCGCATGAGGGCGAGGGCGACCTGTTCGTAGCCGCCGGACTCCAGGTCCGACGCGTCGCGCTCGCCGGCGCCCGCCGCCTCGCGGTTGGCCGCCATGTAGGTGGCCTCGCGCTCGGCGCGGGTGCGGTCCCAGGTCGCCAGCGCCGGGGCGTGGCCCTGCTCCGTCATCTCGTAGAACCGCGCCTGCTGGTCGCGGAGGAAGGCGCCGCGGGTCTGCTCGGCCTCGCGGTAGGCCCGTACCGCTTCCCGGTTGAAGTAGTAGTAGTGCAGATACTCGTTGGGGATCGCGCCCAGGGAGGCGAGCCACTCGGGGCCGAAGAGCTTGCCCTCCTCGAACGAGCCGAGGGCCTCGGGGTCGGCCAGCAGACGCGGCAGTTCGTCGCGCCCGGCGACGCGCAGGCCGCGCAGCCAGCCGAGGTGGTTCAGGCCGACGTAGTCGATCCACGCGCGGTCCGGATCGGCGCCGAGCGCGCGGGCGACCCGGCGGCCGAGGCCCACCGGCGAGTCGCAGATGCCGATGACCCGGTCGCCGAGGTGGCGGGACATGGCCTCGGTGACCAGGCCCGCGGGGTTGGTGAAGTTGATGACCCAGGCGTCGGGGGCCAGGCGGGCGACGCGCCGGGCGATGTCGACGGCGACGGGGACGGTGCGCAGCCCGTAGGCGATGCCGCCCGCGCCCACCGTCTCCTGGCCCAGGACTCCGTGGTCCAGGGCGACGCGCTCATCGGCGGCTCGGCCTTCGAGGCCGCCGACGCGGATCGCGGAGAAGACGAAGTCGGCGCCGCGCAGCGCCTCGTCGAGGTCGGTGGTGTGGGACACCGTGGGCGCTCCCCCGGCCTCCGGCCGTTCGGTGCCTCCCGGGCCGGCCGCGGCCTGTTCGGCCAGGACCCGGGCGACGGCGCCCAGCCGGCCGGCGTCCAGGTCGTGGAGGGTGACGTGGGTGACGCGGCCCGGGGCGCGGTCGGCGAGCAGCGCCCCGTACACGAGCGGCACCCGGAACCCGCCGCCGCCGAGAATGGTCAGCTTCACACCCGCACCACCTTTACTCCTGCCTGCTCGAACACCGAGCACGTGGCCGAGTCCGAGGGGGCGTTGGTCACTACTGCGTCGAGATCCTCGGGGCCGCAGACCTTGGTCATGCCGGTGCCGGGGAACTTGCCCGCGTCGGCGAGCAGCACCACCTGGTCACTGGCCGCGATCATCGCCCGTTTCACCGGGACCTCGATGACCGTGGTGTCCATGATCTGCCCGCTGGGACGGACGCCGCTGGTCCCCAGGAAGAGCCAGTCGGCGTGGAGCTGGCGGAGGTTGTCCTCGGTGAGGAATCCGACCAGGGAGCGGTATTCGCGCCGGAGCACCCCGCCGAGCAGCACCAGCTCCACGGCGGTGTCGTCGGCCAGCTCCTCGAACACCACCAGGTTGCTGGTGATCACGGTCAGCCGTCGGCCGTGCAGTTGCCGGGCGAGCCGGTAGGCGGTGGTGCCTATGTCCAGCAGCACGGACTGCCCGTCCTCGATCATGTCCGCGGCCGCCACCGCCAGGGCGTCCTTCTCGGCCACGCGCACTCCGGCGACCTCCGCGAAGGGCTGGTCGCCCTCCTCGACGACCGCGCCGCCGTGCACCCGGGTGAGCAGTCCCTCCTCTTCCAGCTTCAGCAGGTCGCGCCGGACGGTCGCGGCGGAGACCCCGAGCTGTTCGGAGAGGTCGGTCACGGCCGCCGGGCCCCCGGACCGCAGGGCGCGGAGGATCATCTGATGTCGTCGTTCAGCCAGCACGGCGAGCAGCCTACTCGTCAATCTCAATCATTTCTATGCATCCGCGTGCACCCCTCTTGCCATTTTTGCGCAGAGCCCGCACGATCCTCTGCAATGCCCTGCAGTCTCTGCACACTTTTGACGAGAGGAGGAGCTCGTGGCCGAACCTCCCCCGCCCGGGGAACGGGCTCCCGACGCCACGGGACCCGATGTCCTGGTGACCGGTCTGCTCTTCTACGACCTCGTGATGACCGGGCTCGGCCGACCGCCGGCACCGGGTGAGGAGATCTGGACCCAGGGCATGGGCAGCGGCCCCGGCGGCATCGCCAACCTCGCGGTGGCCGCCGCCCGCTTCGGCCTCGCCACCTCGCTGGCCACCGTCTTCGGCGACGACTTCTACGGGGCGTACTGCCGCGACATCCTCGCCCGGCAGGAGGGCATCGACCTCGCGCTCTCGCGCACGGCACCCGGCTGGAACACGCCCGTGACCGTCTCGATCGCCCAGGGACACGACCGCGCACTGATCACACACGGCCAGGAACCCCCGTACCCGCAGGACGATTTGCTGGCGAGCGCCCCGGAGGCACGGGCGGCCATCGCACACCTCGGCGCCGAGCCCCAGGAGTGGATCGCGAAGGCCGCCGCCGCGGGCACCAAGATCTTCGCGGATGTCGGCTGGGACCCCACGGGGGCCTGGTCCGGCGAGCTGCTCGACCAGCTCTCCCGCTGCCACGCCTTCCTGCCCAACGAGGGCGAGGCGATGGGCTACACACGCACCGACAGCGCGCGGGCCGCGCTCGGCGAGCTCGCCGATATCGTGCCGGTCGCCGTCGTCACACGCGGCCCGCACGGCGCCCTCGCCGTCGACCAGACGACGGGCGAGACCGCCGACGTCGCCGCGCTCGACATCGACGTCGTGGACGCGACGGGAGCCGGGGACGTCTTCGGCGCGAGCTTCACCGCCGCCACCCTCGCCGGCTGGCCGCTCGCCGACCGGCTGCGCTTCGCGGGACTGGCCGCGGGCCTGTCCGTCACCCGGCACGGCGGCGCGCTCGCCGCACCGGGCTGGCACGGCGTCGACCAGTGGTGGCGGACCACCGGCAGCCGCGACCCCGCGCTGCGGAGCGACTACGGATTCCTGGCGGACCGCATCCCCGAGGACCCCGGTCCCGCCCCGCACACCACACCCGTCACCCCCCACACCCTGTAATCGCAGTGCGTACTACCCGAAAGGCGGTGGGAGCGGTGCACCTCTCGCGACGAGCACTGCTGTACGCGGGCCTCGCCACCACGGCGACCGCGGCGCTCGGCGGCACCACGGCAGGCTGCTCGGTTCCGAACGGCTCGACCGGCCGGAACATGACCCTCTGGTACTGGACCGGCGGGCTGAGCGACAAGGTCGTGGCGGACGCCAAGAAGCGCTTCACCGATGTCTCGCTCAAACCCGCCCAGATCGGCGGCTACTTCAAATCCAAGCTGCTGACCACGATGACCGGGCGCGCCTACGTACCCGACATCACCGGTCTCAAGGGCGAGGACATGGCCTCGTACCTGCCGAACGCGGAGCAGTTCATCGATCTGCGCACACTCGGCGCGGAGAAACTCAAGGACCAGTACCTGCCGTGGAAGTGGGCCGAGGGCATCGCTCCCGACGGCAGCATGATCGGCTTTCCCATCGACACCGGCCCGGTCGCCCACTACTTCATGCCCGAGGTGTTCGACCGGGCGGGGCTGCCGACCGATCCGGCGGACGTCGGCAAGGAGATGGACACCTGGGAGAAGTACCTGGCGGCCGGTGAGCGGCTGAAGAAGAAGGTCCGCGGCGCGCATATGGTCATCGACGCGCTCACGATCTACCAGTACATGATCGCGCAGGGCACCCAGCGGTACGTCGATGAGGAACGGCGCTTCATCGGCGACCACGAGCATGTGCGCCGCGCCTGGAACATGGCGATCGACGCGTATGAGCGCGGCCTGTGCTCCCGGTACCAGTCCGGCACCCCGGACGGCAACGCGGCCATCGAGAACGGCCTGCTGCCCAGCCAGATCGGCGCCTCCTGGGTGGCCGGCGACCTCAAGCTGACTGTGCCCAAGACCAAGGGGAAGTGGCGGGTGGCCGCACTGCCCGGCGGCCCGGCCAACAACGGCGGCTCCTTCCTGGCGATCACCAAGTCCTGCCGGAAGCCCGAGCTGGCCTTCGAGATCGTCACCTGGCTGCTGAACGCGGACAACCAGACCCGCGGTTTCACCGATGCCACGCTCTTCCCGTCCACCCCCGCCTCGTACCAGCAGGAGGCGATGCGCGCGCCGGACCCGTTCTTCGGCGGCCAGGCCACCATCGATGTCTTCGGCCCCACGGCCGAGAAGATCCCGATCGCCTACCACAGCCCGTACGACTACCCCCTGGACCAAGCGGTCTCCGACGAACTGCGCAATGTGAACGCCCTGGGCAAGGATCCCCGCCGGGCGTGGAAGGACGCCATGGCCAAGTGCCGGCGCATAGCGGACCACCTGGGAGTGCTGACATGACCGGAGTAGGTGCCGCCCCCACGCTCGGCGCGCCGGCCGACGACGGTGTGAGATCCGTCCCCGCGCGCGCCAAGCCCCGCTCGGTGCTCGGGTACTGGCGGCTGTATCTGGCGATCTCGCCCTTCTATCTGCTCTTCCTGTGCTTCGGCCTGATCCCGGTGGGCTTCTCGCTCTATCTCTCCTTCCACCGGTGGGACGGCCTCGGTTCGATGGAGTACGCGGGCCTGTCGCAGTACCGCTATCTCCTCAGCGACGGACAGTTCTGGAACTCCCTCACCAACACCCTGATCATCTGGGCGATCGCCACCCTGCCCATGCTGTTCATCGCGCTGGTGACCGCGGTGATGCTCAACTCCGCGGTGCGGTTCAAGAACTTCTACCGCTTCGCGTACTTCCTTCCGAACGTCACCTCGGTCGTCGCCGTGGCGATCATCTTCACCTCGATCTTCTCCACCAACTTCGGCCTCGCGAACGCCGTGTTGCAAGGGCTCGGACTCGACCAGGTGGCCTGGCTGAACACGGACTGGGGCATCAAGGTCTCCATTGCCGTGCTGATGACCTGGCAGTGGACCGGCTACAACGCGCTGATCTTCCTCGCCGGGCTCCAGACCATTCCGAGCGAGCTCTACGAGGCCGCCCGCGTCGACGGCGCCGGGCCCGTGCAGACCTTCTTCCGGATCACCGTGCCGATGATGCGGCCGATCATCCTCTTCGCCCTGGTCGTCTCGACCGTCACCGGTCTGCAGAGCTTCACCGAGCCGCAGGTGCTGCTGGCCAACACCAACAACACCTCCACCTTCGCGGGCGGCCCCGGCAACTCCGGCCAGACGATGGTCCTCTATTTCTTCCAGCAGAGCTTCGACAACAACGACTTCGGCTACGGCGCCGCCATCGCCTGGGGCATCTTCCTGGTCGTCGCCATCTTCTCGATCGTCAACTGGCGCCTGGTACAGCGCGGGGAAAAGTAGAGGGAGACCGCAGTGAAAGGAATGAAGGGTACCCGCGCCAGAGGGCTGACCCTGCACATCTCGCTGATCGCCGGTGTGCTCGTCTCGCTCTTCCCGTTCTACTGGACCATCGTGATGTCGACCCATTCGTCGACCGAGATCTTCCAGTACCCGCCGAAGCTGCTGCCGGGCTCGCACTTCGACGAGAACGTCCACCATCTCTTCCAGAAGATCGACTTCTTCGGGTCGATGTTCAACACCCTGATCGTCGCCGTCTCGGTGACCTTCCTCGTGCTGTTCTTCGACTCGCTGGCGGCCTTCGTCTTCGCGAAGTTCCACTTCCCGGGCCGCCGGGCGCTGTTCGTCATCATGATGGGCATCTTCATGGTGCCCGCCCAGCTCCAGGCCATCCCGCAGTTCGTGATCATGGCGAAGCTCGGCTGGATCGGCTCCCTCACCTCGCTCGTCATCCCGGCGGCCGCCAACGCCTTCGGGATCTTCTGGATGCGCCAGTACATGAAGGGCTCCATCCACGACGAACTGATGGACTCCTCCCGGCTGGACGGCTGCGGCTTCCTCCGCCAGTACTGGCATGTGGCGCTGCCCGTGGTCCGGCCCGGCCTCGCCTTCCTCGGCATCTTCACCTTCATGGCCCAGTGGAACGACTACGCCTGGCCGCTGATCGCCCTGATCAACCCGGACCATGTGACGCTCCAGGTCGCCCTCTCGCAGCTCAACAGCGTCAACGGCACCACCGACTACGGCATGGTGATGGCCGGTGCGCTGCTCGCCCTGATCCCGCTGCTCGTCGTGTTCTTCATCGGCGCCCGCCAGATCATGGCGGACCTCGCCAAGGGGGCCATCCGCTGATGGATCCGCGTCCGCTGAACACGCCTTCTTCGTATCCGCGCCCGATGGACCTGCGTCCCTGGGAGTCACCCGAACTCACCTCCTGGCGGCGGCTGCCGATGCACGCCGTGGACCGCGGGGCGGGCGCCCTCTCGCTGGACGACGACCACTGGCGCTTCCAGCTGCTGCCCGCGCCGGAGGTGCCCCCGTCCGAGGACTGGCGGCATCTGAAGGTGCCCGGCGCCTGGACCACACAGGACACCGACGACGTGCCGCAGTACACCAACTGGCGGATGCCCTGGCCCGACTTCCCGCCGCACTCCCCCGCCGCCAACCCCACCGGCGTACACGAGCGCGACGTCGACATCCCGGCCGAGTGGGCCGGGCGCCGCGTCATCCTGCATGTGGGCGCCGCGACCAGCGTGCTGATCGCCGAGGTGAACGGCCGGGCCGTGGGTATCGGCAAGGACTCGCACCTGGCGTCCGAGTTCGACATCACCGACGCGGTACGGACCGGGGAGGCCAACACCGTACGGCTGACCGTGGTCAAGTGGTCCGACGCCTCGCATATCGAGGACCAGGATCACTGGTGGCACGGCGGCATCACCCGCCCCGTCCTCCTCTACGCCACCGACCCGCTGCATCTGGCCGACGTGAAGATCAGCGCCCCCGCCGACGGACGGCTGCGCGTGGAGGTCCAGGTGCGCCACGCGGACGGGCCACTGCCCGCGGGCTGGCGCGTGTCCGGACACCTCGACGGGGTCGGCGGGCTCGCACCGGATGAGGAGTACGCCGCCTGGTGCGTCCGGGAGGACCGGGTCTCGGACTTCCTCGGCGAGGCGCGCCTCCTCGCGACCGTGCCCGACGTACGCCGCTGGTCCGCCGAGACCCCCGAGCTGTACGGGCTCGACATCCGGCTGCACCGCCCCGACGGATCCATCGCCGACACCTCCCGCCACCGCGTGGGCTTCCGCACCGTCGAGATCGTGGGCAACGACCTGCTGATCAACGGCGAACGCGTCTTCATACGTGGCGTCAACCGGCACGACTTCCACCCGCTCACCGGCCGCACCGTCACCCCGGACGAGATGCGCGCCGACCTGGAGACCATCAAGCGCTTCGGCTTCAACGCCGTCCGCACCTCGCACTACCCGAACGACCCCGCACTGCTGGACCTCGCCGACGAGCTGGGCCTCTACCTCGTCGACGAGGCCGACATCGAAAGCCACGACCACGCACACGAGATCGCCGACGACCCCCGCTATCTGGGCGCGTTCGTGGACCGGGTCTCACGCATGGTCCTGAGGGACAAGAACCACGCGTGCGTCATCGTGTGGTCGCTGGGCAACGAGAGCGACTACGGCGCGAACCACGACGCGGCCGCGGGCTGGCTGCGCCGCTACGACCCGACCCGCCCGCTGCAGTACGAGGGGGCGGCCAAGACCGACTGGTCCGGGGCGGACATCGCCTCCGACATCCTCTGCCCGATGTACGCGTCACTGGACGAGATCACCGCGCACGCCGCCTCCGGCGAGCAGACCAGGCCACTCATCCTGTGCGAGTACTCGCACGCCATGGGCAACAGCAACGGTACCCTCGCCGACCACTGGGCGGCCATCGAGACCACCCCGGGTCTCCAGGGCGGCTTCATCTGGGAGTTCTGGGACCACGGCATCCTCCAGCGCCTGGCCACGGGCCGCCCCGCGGGCCCTTCCGCGTCCGGCGCCTACGCCCACGGGGTGGCGGCCGACGGCTACCGCTGGGCGTACGGCGGGGACTTCGGCGATGTGCCGAACGACGGCGCGTTCTGCGCGGACGGTCTGGTCTTCCCCGACCGCACCCCGAAGCCCGCCCTGTACGAGCACCGCGAGATCGCCGCCCCGGTGCGGCTGGCCCGGAGCGAACCTGGCCGCCCGCCGCGCGTCACCAACGCCCAGCACTTCCGCGATGTGTCCTGGCTGACGGCCGAGTGGCGGCTGTCCGTCGAGGACGGCGGCACCCGCACCGCCCCGGCCGTACTGCCCCACCTCCCGCCCGGGACCTCGGCGGAGCTGCCCCTGCCCCACGGGCTGCTGGCCGAACTGCCCGCCGCGGGCGCCGCAGGCGGCGGCGAGGCATGGCTGACGCTGCATGTGACCACACGCCACGACGAGCCCTGGGCGCCGCGCGGCACCGAGGTGTGCGCGCCCCAGATCCAGGTGCGCGAACGGCCCGCCCCTGCGCCGCCGGCGGCGGTGTCCGTGGCGGTGTCCGCCCACTCCCCCGACATCGACGCGGAAGGGCTGTTGCGCCATCCGCTGCTGACCTGTCCGCCCACCTTGAGCCTGTGGCGGGCGCCCACCGACAACGACCTGCTGGGCGGCGCCGCGGACCACTGGCGCACGCTGGGCCTCGACCGGCTCGTGCGCGAACCCGTCTCCGTCGACCGGACGGACGGCCGTATCCGCGTGCGCTCCGCCTACCCGACCGGCGCCGGGCCCGTCGAGCACCAGCAGGTCTTCGGCCTCCTCAATGACGACGGCCTGCTCATCGAGGAGACCGCCGTCCTCCCCGAGGGGCTGATCGATGTCGCACGCGTGGGCACGGTCTTCGAGACGGTGGCCGGGCTGAACCACCTTCAGTGGTACGGCCAGGGACCCTGGGAGACCTACCCGGACCGGCGGACGGGCGGCCCGGTGGGCCACCACCGGGCCCGCGTGGACGGCCTGTTCACCCCTTATCTGCGCCCGCAGGAGAGCGGTGGCCGGTCCGGCGTACGCCGCTTCGCGCTGCTGTCGGACACCGGCACCGGTCTCGGCGTACGGCTGGACGCGCCCCGCCAGGTCTCGGTCACCCGGTACCGCGCGGCCGACCTCGCGGCCGCCTCCCACCACGACGAACTGGCCCCCAGGCCGAGGTGCGTGGTCCATCTCGACGCCGCCCACCGTGGCCTGGGCACCGCGTCCTGCGGTCCGGACACCCTCCCGCGCTACCGGCTGGGCCCCGGCACCTACCGCTGGTCATGGGTGCTGCGCCCGCTGTGAGACGCCCGCGTCGGGTGACGAGGAGGTGATGCGCGCTACGGGGCCGCCTGCCAGCCCAGTGCCGGGCCGAGCCGGGTGGCGATGTCCGTGAGGATCTGGACGTAGTCCTCGTGGTCGAAGGTGAAGGGCAGGGCGAACGCCACCTCGTCGACCTCCCGGAAAGCGGCATGGGAGGCGAGCCGTTCGGCGATCTCCTCGGAAGTGCCGACGAGATCGGGCGCGAACATCATGCGCGCCGGTCCCTGAGGCGTGGCGGTGCGCGGCGTGCGCTGCAGGGCGTACTGCTCATACTTCACGCGCTGCTCCGGCGAGGCGGTGTCGGTGGGGATGACGACGAGCCCTTGGGAGACACGGGCACGGTCGCCGTCGGGGTGGTGGGCGCGGAAGGTCCGTAGGTGCGAGAGCTGGATCTCGGCGAAGTCCTCGGACTCCTCCGCCTTCACGACACTGCTGGTGAGCAGGTTCATTCCGTGTTCACCGGCCCACCGGGCCGACCGCAGGCTGCCACCGCCGTACCACATGCGGCGGCCGAGCCCCGGGGAGTGCGGCTGCACACGGTCGGAGAACACCTCGAAGCCCTCGACACCTCTGAAGTCGGTGACCGGTTCGCCGCGTACGAAGTCCAGCAGTCGTCGCACCCGCTCGTGGCTGAAGTCCTCGACGTCGGCGGTGTCGGGGTAGAGCGCGCCCTTGACCTGGTCGTAGTGGTTCGGCGGACCGACGCTGACCCCCGGGTTGAGGCGGCCCCGGGACAGGATGTCGACGGTCGCGAGGTCCTCGGCCAGCCGCAGCGGGTTCTCCCATCCCACGGGGATGACCGCGGTGCCCAGCTCGATGCGGCTGGTGCGCTGCGAAGCCGCCGCCAGCACGGTCATCGGCGAGGAGATGCCGTATTGCAGATGGCGGTGGCGCACCCAGGCGCTGTCGAAGCCCAGCCGTTCGCCCATCTCGATGATCTGCAAGGTCGACTCATGGCCCCGGCGAGGGTCGGCCTCGTCGAACAGCCCTATGGTCAAGAAACCCAGCTTCCGCAAGGGTTTCGAGGTCAGCGGCATGGTGCGGCTCCTGGTCACATGACGGTCAACGAGGTGAGGCCGACGGCGGTGGCGAACGCGCCGTCGTGGTGGACGAGGGCGGGGCCCTCCGCGGGACCGCCTCCGGACCGAACCTCACCGATGACGAGGAAGTGGTCACCGACCTGTTCACACCGGGTCACGCGGGCGGTGAGCCAGGCCGGTACTCCGTCGAGCACCGGGAGACCGTCGCCCGCATCCTGCCAGGAGACACCCGAGAAGCGGTCGGTGCCACTGCGGGCGAACCCCTCCGCGAGCGCGGCGTTGTGGGCGCCCAGCACATGGACGGCGAAGCGGTCCGCGCGCTGGACGGCACCGGCGGTCGAGGCGGTGGTGCCGAGGTAGAACGAGACCAGGGGCGGATCGAGGGAGACGGAGGTGAACGAGGTCGCGGTGAACCCGGCGGGACCCGGCACGGTGATGACCGTGACGCCGGCCGCGTGCCGGCGCAGGGTCCGTCGGAGTATGTCGCCCCCATCGGCTCCGGTGGGGACGGTCGCCGGCTCGGTGGCGGGGCGGTCGGTGGACACGGTCATGCTGATTCCCTTCCCAGGGGGCGGTGCCGGATGGTCAGGAATGTGCGGGCTGTGCGCCGGTTTCGAGGGTGAGGATCGGGCTCATCCCCCGGTCGGCGCGCAGGCGTTCCAGCCACAGGACGATGGTGGCTGCCGTGGTGCGGTGGGTGGCGTCGTTCAGCACGTCGTGCACGCCCTCGTGCAGTACGCCGAGGGTCGCGTGTGGCAGCCGTCGGGCCAGGCCGCGGGCCTGCTCCAGCGGAGAGATCGGGTCCGCCTCGCCGTGCAGGACCAGGGCGGGGAGGTCGGGCCGGGTGTCGGGGAGCAGATGCGCCGGTACGGGGCCGAAGAGGCGACCTCGGACGAACTCCCGGTCGTCGGTGATCTTCTTGCGGTGGGTCGGGCAAGCGGTACGCGCCGCCAACTCGGCTTCCCAGCCGGAGTCGTGGTCGTCGGCCGCGGCTGGCGCGGGCCCATCCGTCGTCGGCGCGGTTCCGGCGAGGATCAGGCCCGTCGTCGTGAGCGGCGCATCGGTGTCGGCGGCCATGTGCAGGGCCTGGAGGGCGCCGGTGTCGCTGCCGATGAGGACGAGCGGCGCGGTCGGGCGTTCACCCGCGGCCGCCGCCACCTTGGTCAGCACCTCTCGTGCCGTGTGCTCCGGGGCTGTATCGAGGGCGTGCACGACATAGCCGTCCGCCGCGAGTCTGCGGCCGAAGCGCTCGTATGTGCCGCCGTGTTCGCCGCGGCCGGGCAGGACGAGGAGGGTGCCCCGCGGCAGGATTCCGGTGGGTGGCTGCCAGCTGCGCACCGTGGTGGCGGGCACGGTGGGTGCGGTGGTCATCGGGTCTCCTGGGTCTCGATCATGCCGCTGAAGTCGACCGACGATGCGGGCGCCGGAGAGTGTGGGGCCATGGGTCAATTGCCCTTCGAGGGTGGCGGGTTGGATGCGGCGGATGTGCACCGGCGGGCCAGTGCCGCGCGGCCGGCAGCGGTGAGGACGGAGTCGTCCTGCGGGGTGTGCACGCGGCTGCAGAGCACGTCCCGGTAATGCCGCTGGAGGGGGTTGGCATGCGTGAGGCCGTGATTTCCGGTGAGCGTGAGGGCCTGGTCGACGGCGGTGATGGCGGCGCGGGTGCCGAGGACCTTGGCGGCGCCCGCCTGTTCGACGGCCTGCGGGTCGCCCGCGTCGACGCGGGCGGCGAGCGCGTCCACGAGTGTGTCGGCGCCGATGAGGGCCGTCTCGATCTCGCCGACGGCGCTCTGGAAGCGGGGCAGGGTCGCGAGCGGCGCGCCGAGGGCGGTGGGCACGCGCTCGTGGAGGAAGCCGGTCAGCCAGTCACGGGCGGCGCCCGCGACGCCGAGGTAGAGCGCGGTCAGGGCGAGGGCGTTCCAGGCCCCGGTCACCGGGTCGGGGCGGGCGCCCGGCGTGTCGCCGGGCTCGGTGAGGCCGATGACGTCGTCGGCGGGGACCGGTACCGAATCCAGGACGACGTCGTCGCTGCGGCTGGCCCGCAGACCGACGTGGTCCCAGGTCGGCTCCACGGTCAGCCCGGGGCTGTCCGCGCGGACGATGAAGGTGCCGACGCGTACGGGCTCCCCGTCGCCGGGTTCGGTGCGCGCGAAGACCAGCATGCGGCTGAGCCCGATCGCCCCCGTGGAGTACATCTTCCGGCCCGTCAGCAGCCAGTGGCCGCCGTCGCGCCGCGCGGTGGTGGCGGGCAGCCCGCCGCGGATCGGGCTGCCCAGTTCCGGCTCGACGCGCAGGACGTTGACCAGGGCCGGGCCCGCGGCCGACTCGGCGAGCAAGTCGCCGTAGACGGTGGCCGGCCAGGCGGGCGTGCGGGCCTCGGCGGCGTGGACGAACAGCGTCATGGCCGCCACCAGGGCCACGGCCGGGTCCCCGGCGCCGAGGGCGCGCAGGATGCGGGCGGTGTCGGCGAGCCCGGCCCCGGGCCCGCCGTGCCGCGTGGCAACGGTGGCGGTGAGCAGCCCGGCTTCGTGGACCAGGGCGACCCCTTCGGCGGGGAAGGAGGCGTCGCGGTCGTGTGCGGGGGCGCGGGCGGCCAGTGCCGCGGTGAGCGCGGGAAGCCGGTCGAGGTCCAGGGGCGGCAGGGCGGTGGGGCGGTGGGTCCGGTCGGTGGTGGGGGTCATGAGGGTCTCCGGAGTGGCTGTCGCGTCGGGGGTCATGGTCGTACGGGTGCGGCGGCCACGGTGGTCGTACGGAGTGCGGCGCCCGCGGCGGTCCGGTCCCCCGGGAGCGTGGCGATCGGCGCGGCGGACGCGGACCCGAGGGGGAGGTCCGGAGCGACTCCCGTGATGTGGGCGCGTCTGATCGCCCCCACATCACGGGAGTCGAAGAGAAATTCCGGGCCGGGCCGGTGGCGGAAAGCGGTCACCTGCAAGGTGCCGAGCGCTCCCAGGGACGGTGAGAATCGCCGCTCAGCGACAGAGAGCGCTGGAGGTGCGGAGGTAGTCCACGTAGCGGCAGAGCACGCCCGGATGCGTCGAGTGCATATCCCTTATGGTCGTGATCGCAGAAGCCGCTGTCAATGGACACCTTTAGGTGTCTCATTGTGCGGAACCCTGGCGACCTGCGCTTTCGTCAGCGCATCAGCGCTGACGAGGCGGCTACCACCCGGCCCCCGGGCTGCGCGCACTCGTTACGCCGCTACCCGTGCTGCTCGTAGCGCCGCCACTCGCGTCCGCCGTCGCGAGAGATCCATAGCCCTTCGCCCTTCACCAGGTCGTACGTCGCCGTCGTCGCGTCCGCGATGCCGTAGAGGGTCGTGCCGTCGACGGTCATCGACGTGAATTTCGCCGGCGTCCTCACTTCGTGGAAGGCGCTGTTGGCGTGGTCATCGGCGAGCCAGTAGCGGCCGCCTTCCTCGCCGACGAGCAGCCGCCCGTCCGCAAGCACCTCCAGGACCAGCGACTCCGGGCCACGCTTCAGGTCTCGCCAGGGAATGCCGCCGGTGAGGACCGTCCGCCAGTGCTCGCCGCCGTCCGTCGTCACCAACAGGCCGCGTACGCCCTCGCCCCGGGTGAGGGACAGCGCCACGGTGCCACCCCGCGCGGCGAGGATGCCCCCCGTGTACGGCTTCGGGACGGCCGTGGAGCCAAGGATGCGACCGTCGTGCTGCCATACGACGCGGTTGGGGTCTTCGGTCAGGGGCTGGTCCAGGCTCCAGGCCGTGCCTCGCTCGTCGATGGCGAGGCGGATGGCGTCGTCCAGCACTCCGGCCGGGGGCGCCACAGTGCGCGTGGCGGGGCGGTAGATGAGGGACGGCTCCAGTTCGGCGAGCAGGACGTCGCCGGGGCGGGTGCGCAGCGGGGTCTCGGTGCTGATGACCTTGTGCGGCTTGCCGCGTACATCGAGGGCGTACGCTCCCTCGGCTCCCTCGCCCGGCGGTACCCGCACGAAGCCGCCGCGCACCCCCTTGAACGCGGCCGGCGCCGCCTCCGCGTCCGCGTGTTCCGCGTGCTCGGCGACCGTATGACCGTCGGGGCCGACGATGCGCCAGGCGGTGGCGGCCGGCCCCTCGTCGTCCTCGACGTTGCCGGCGTTGTACGTCAGGAGCAGCGAGCCGTCCTCGGCGCGGACGACGTCGGTGGGTGCGCCGGCCGCCTCGATGACACTGGCGGGGCGCGGGTGAGCGTCTTCGATGACGCGCTTGTACCTCGCCTCGCGGCCGCCGTAGTCCCCGTCGTCGGAGCCGCCCCGGCCGCAGGCGGTCAGCGCCAGCGCCACGCTCGCCGCGGCCACGAGCCCGGCCCTCCGCCTGCCGTGCTTCGTCAGCGATGCCATTGCCACATCCTCACATGAGGCGGCGGCCGCCTTGGCGGGAGCAAGCGGACATACAAGTGATTCAGGCTGCGTTGCGCGCGGCCGACGAAGTGATCGCCCACGTCGGACGCCCCCGCTTCCCTCTCGCTGGACCCGAGATGGCTTCGCAGAGCGCCGTCTGTGGCATCCATGTGAAAGAGCCGGGAGGTGCCTCCGTCCTGACGGAGCGCGCCATCGGCCCCAGTGTGCGGACACCGAGCAGGACCTGCCCGCCCCGGGGCGGGCCGTGCTCTCTCTGTTCCGTCGGCCGGAGGAGCGTTTTGAACGGAGCGCTCCGCTCCGATAGGTTGAACGCGACACACTTCGTTCCGCCGACACGGAGGACAGATGAAGGCGACAGGCAGGCCGACGGCTCTGGTGACCGGCGGCAGCCGGGGAATCGGCGCGGCGACTTCGCGTGAACTCGCGGCTCGCGGATACCGCGTGGCGGTCAACTACTTCTCGAACCGTGAGGCGGCCGACCAGGTGGTCAAGCTCATCGAGGCCGACGGCGGCGACGCCTTCGCCGTGCAGGCCGATGTGTTCGACCCCGACCAGGCAGCCGAACTGCTGAAGCGCGCCGCCGTCGACGGACGCCTGGATGTCCTTGTCTGTAACGCCGGCGCCCGTTTCACCCCGACCCCCGTGCAGACCCTGCCCTGGGATGACTTCAAGAGGAAGGTGACGGACGAACTGTCATCCGTCTACACCCTCACCCAGCAGGCCCTGGCGATCATGGGCGCGCGAGGGCAGGGACGGATCTTGTACGTCTCCAGTGCCGTGGCCGACGGTCCACCCACCACGGGTATGGCCGCCCATGGCACCGCCAAGGCCGCACTGAACACCTTCGCCCGCTTCGTCGCCTACGAGGCAGGTCCACTCGGCATCAAGGTCAATGTTGTGGCGCCCGGCTTCGTGCGTACCGAGGCCAGCGCTGGGATGCCGCAGGAATTCCAGCAGCGCTTGGTGGAGCGCACCCCGCTCGGACGGGTCGCGGAGCCGGAGGACGTGGCCCGCGCGATCGCGATGCTCGTCGGCGACGATGCCGGCTTCGTCACCGGCTCGGTGCTCACCGTCGACGGTGGGCACGGGGTGGCGCGTTCTTAAGGGAGAATGCTGCGTCATGGGTGATACGCACACAGGCAAACCGCGAGGCCGCCAACGTGAGGCGGACCGCAACGACGCCCGTCTCATCCAGGCCGCGCGCGAAGTCTTCGCCGAGCGCGGCTGGGACGCCCCCGTCTCGGAGATCGCCCGTCGAGCGGGCATCGGCATGGGCAGTCTCTACCGCCGTTACCCCAGCAAGGAACTACTGGCCCAGCGCATGCGGCTCGCGGGCATGGAGCAGCTCGTCGCCCAGGCACACACGGCACTCGCCGAAGAACCGGACGCGTGGGCCGCCTTCGCCCGATTCCTGCACGACGCGTTGTCGGCCCAGGGGTCAAGCGGTCCGCTTCTCCCACAGGTCGGCGGGCGGCTGCCGGCCACGGACGAAGTCGTGGCCGCCGCCGACCGGCTGCGGGCCGCCCTGGACGACCTGGTGGGAGGCGCGCACCGGGCAGGCGTGCTACGTGCGGATTTCACCTCCGCCGACATCCCGTTGCTGCTCGAACATCTCGCTGCGCGGATTCCCGTCACCGGTGAGCGTGCCACTGCGCTCCATCTGCGCTACCTGGACCTGGTTCTCGCCGGACTGCGCCCCCCGGCCGCCGATCAGACCACCATCCTGCCGGGACCGGCCCCGGACTGGGCGGAGCTCAGCGAGCTATGGAACGCGCCTGGGGTGTGACAGTCCCAACACCCTCGGACAACCCGCCCAGGCTGCCGCGCTCCAGACGGGTGGAGTACTCAACGCTCACTCCGGCGAGCATCGCGGCCTCGCTCCGCCGCAGCCCTGGAACCCGCCGACTGCCGTACACGGGCAGACCCGCCCGCTCAGGCGTGACCTTGTCACGGCGGGACTTCAAAGCGCGGATCTCTGCCCCACCGGGCACCAGGCACCGGCGTGTGGGTGTTGTCAGTCCGGCAGCAGGTTTGAGACCAGGCCGCGTGTCCATTCGGGGGCAGGGCCGGCGCGGAAACCCGCCTCCCGACACCGCCACCTCCGGCGCCAAGTAGGCGGCGCGAGCGCCTGGCACGCCGTCATTTCTCGGCTGGGGCGGGGGCTCGGGGAAGGCGTAGCTGGAAGCATGCTCCGAGGGTCCGGGGGGTGAGGGTGAGGGTGCCTCGGTGGCGGTGGGCCAGGTCGCGGGCGATGGCGAGGCCCAGGCCGGTGCCGCCGTGGTCGCGGGAGCGGGCGTCGTCGAGCCTGACGAAGCGTTCGAAGATGCGCTCGGCGTCCTCGGTGGGCACGCCCGGTCCGTCGTCGTGCACCGTGAGGACGACCCAGGCGTCCTGGTTTCGGATGGTGATCTGGATGCGGTGTGCGGCGTGGCGGGTGGCGTTGTCGATGAGGTTGCGCAGCAGCCGTTCGTATTCGTCGAGGTTTCCGTGTGCGTGTGCGGGGGCGGTGCTGTCGCAGGTGAGGGCCAACGGCCTTTCGGTGAGGGGGTATTGCTCGGTCAGCCGAGTGACGAGGGCCGTCAGGTCGACGGTTTCGGGGTCGGCTGTGGGGGTGCGGGTGTCGAGGCGGGCGAGGAGCAGCAGGTCTTCGGCGAGGGTGTGGAGGCGGCGGGTCTGTCGTGCGGCGGTGGTGGCCGCGGCGGGCCAGTCGGTGCGTTCCGGGTAGGCGAGCGCGACTTCCAGGCTGGCCAGCAGTGTGGTGAGGGGGCTGCGTAGTTCGTGGGCGGCGTCCGCGACGAAGCGGCGTTGCTGGGCGGCGGCGTTGTCGAGGCGCTGGAGGGTGGTGTTGATGGTGGTGGCCAGGGCGGTGATCTCGTGTCCCGTGGCGGGGACGGTGACGCGTTCGCGGGGGTCGCTCGCGGTGACCGAGGCGGTGAGGACGCGGATGGCTTCGACCGGCCGCAGCGCGATACGGACGGCGAAGTAGGCGGCGGCGGCGATCAGTACGAGGCCGACGAGCCCGGCCCGCAGCAGCCGGCCGTCGGTGGCCCTGGTGATTGCCTCGGCGATATCCTCGGCTGCGCGCGGGAGCACCACCACATAGACCCGCAGTTGGGCGTCGGCGGCGACACCCAGAGCGGCGACTTCGTCGCCGCTCAGCTCATCGGCCCTGATCTCGGCGTACATGACCAGGTAGGTCCCACCGTCCTTGTCGAATGCGCCCCCGGGTTTGTAGTCGTGGGGCGCCGGTATGCGGATGGGACGGGTCGTATAGCCCCAGGCTGTCCCGCCATCCGGTGGGGCGGGCGACTCGGCCTTCGGTGGGGCGGGCAGCACATGGCGGGTGCCGGGATCGAACTCCTCCATGCCTCCGCCGTAGGCGACAGCGGCGCGTCGGCCGGTCGCGACGACCTCGTACGGCACGGTGCTTCGGCGAACGGGAGCCGCACCCTCCTTCAACTGATCGAGGAAAGCCAGGAGCTGTTTCTCCGCCTGCCCTTCGGCGATCTGCGTGCTCTGGCGGTAGACGTCGTGGTGTACCCACCAGCCGAGGCCGGCCAGGATGACGGCGGCGGTCGCGGCGACGGCCAGAGCCGTGCGGGACCGTACCGAACGCGGCCACCAGCGGCGTCGCGGCTCAGTCGCGTTCACGGTCGTCCACCAGTCGGTAGCCGGTACCCCGCACGGTCTGTAGCGACTGCCGGTCGAACGCGGTGTCCACCTTCTTGCGGAGGGTGCTGACGCGCGCCTCCACCAGGTTGGGATCCAGGGCTTCGTCGGGCCACGCGTGATAGAGCAGATCGGTTTTGGGGACCGCCTGGCCCGCCCGGCGGGCCAGCAGCTCCAGCACCGCGAACTCCCGGGGTGTCAGGTCCACCCGGGTCCCGGCCCGGCGGCAGATTCGGCCGGCGACGTCCAACGAGAGGTCGCCCACGGCGAGGACGGGCGGGGCGACCGCGGCGGCTCGTCGTACCAGGGCCCGCAGCCGTGCGACGAGCACCAGGTAGGAGAAGGGTTTGGCCAGGTAGTCGTCGGCCCCCGTGTCCAGGGCCTCCGCCTGGTCCCACTCCCCGTCCTTGGCGGTGAGCACCAGGATGGGGGTCGCGTTGCCCTCCCGGCGCAGCTGGTCGCAGACCTTGTAGCCGTTGAGTCCGGGCAGCATCAAGTCCAGTACGACGAGAGCGTATTCGCCGGTCCGGGCCATCCACAGGCCCTGCCTGCCGTCATGGGCGAGGTCGACGCTGTAGCCCTCGGCGGTGAGACCGGTGTGCAGGGTGTGGGCAAGGTCCACCTCGTCTTCGACCACCAGGATGCGCATGCGGTGCAGCCTCGCACAGCGCCGGCCCGCCTTCCTGATCGTCCGGTCAGGTTGGGTCAGCGGCCGGTCAACGAGGTCCCGGCACGCTGGCGGAGTTCTCCACCGCTGCTGAAAGGCCCTGCCGCTGATGTCCGTTGCTGAACGTGGCCCCGCCGTGGCCAGGACGGTTTTCCCTCCCGTGCCCGCCCGTCGGCGATCAGCGGGCCCGGCCAAAGCCGTTGTCGTCATCGCGCCCTTGTCGCTGACCATCGCTCTTGGGCTCTGGGGTATCCGCAGGAAGAACACCATGTGGGGGGACGAGTCCGTCACCTATCAGCTCGCGCACCGCGATCTTTCGCGGATATGGTTCACCGCCCAGCAGATTGATCTGGTCCATGCCCTCTACTACACCGTGATGCATGAGATCTTCGGTCTCTTCGGCGGAGGCCTGCTGACCTTGCGGCTGCCGTCTGTGCTGGCAATGTCCGTGGCGGCGAGCGGAATCGGGCTTCTGGGGCTACGCCTGGCGGGACCCCGTGCCGGGCTGCTGGCCGGGCTGGTGTTTCCGCTCCTTCCGCAGGTACAGAAGTACGCGCAGGAAGGCCGCTCGTATGCCATGGTCTGTGCCCTGGTCACGTGGGCCACCTATGCGCTCGTGGTCAGCGTCCCGCATCGCGCCCGGTGGCGGTGGGCGGTCTATGGCTCCACCATGCTGCTGGCCTGTCTGCTCCATGAGTTCGCGGTCCTCGCCCTGGTCGCACACGGCGTCACACTGGTCGTCTCCCGTGTCCCACGACCGGTGCTGAGGGCGTGGAGTGTGACTGCCGCGGGCGTTGTGGCCGGGCTGTTGCCCCTGGCGATCCGCAGTGCGGGGCAGTCGGGGCAGGTGTCCTGGATCGGCGGACCGGTGCGGCTTCGCTATTTCCTGGTTGTGGCGGTCGTGGGCGTGGCGTGTGCCCGAGCGCGCCTGGGGGTGAGGGGGCCCGTGCGGCTTTCCGTGCTGGCTGTGCCGATTCTTGTGCTTCCGGGCCTTCTGCTGCTGATCGCCTCACTGGTCAAGCCCCTTTTCGTCGACCGGTACGTGCTCTACAGCAATATCGGAATCGCGTTGCTGCTGGGCGCCTGGATGGATTACTTCCACCGACGGCGGTCTTCCCGCACCGTGTGGATCGCGGCGGTTGCCGTACTGGCCGCGCTCGTCCCGCCGAGCCTTTCGCTGAGGACGCCCCAGAGCCGGAGCAATGACGTCACCGCCGTCGGCGCCGCCGTACGCGAGGAAGGCCGTCCCGGCGACGGGCTGCTCTATCTCTCCGGCCAGTACCGGGCCTTCACCGCGGCCAGCCCCGGGGACACCCGTTTCCTGACGGATCTGGCCCTGGCACAGGACGCCGTTTCGTCGAACACACTTGCCGGTGTCGAGCTTCCCGCCCAGGACATAGCGGCACGCATGCTGGAATTCGACCGGATCGTCGCGGTCCGCGGCCCGGCGGGTGCGCAGTCGCCGACCAACCCGCAGGAGGAAGCGAAGGCAAGCACTCTGCGGCGCTACTTCCGCGAGTACGGAACAACCCATGTCAACGGGGCGCGAGTCACCGTCTATGTCCGAGGCCACGCCCCATCTCCGAAGGCCGGTGCTGGATCCGACAGCCCGGGAGCGAGCGGTGGGGTGATGGTATCGCGCGCCCGGTTGTCGACCTCCGCACGGGCAGGCCGGACCGGCGGGGTCCCCGCGGTGACGTCGTCGTCACCGCGGTGGGTCCCACCGGCCGAGCCCATGTCGGCCTGACCGCCCCGCCTGCCCTCCGCGGGACGGCGCTCAGGCGGCCAGTCGTGTCCGTTACGCGGCGCGCAGCGGGGCGAGGGCCCCGCTCCAGGCCAGCACCTGGTCCAGCGTGGCGTTGGTGCCCGCCGGGCGAGCGTCGGCGCGGTCGACGGCCGCACGGCCCGGCGGGCGCGGGGCGGTCAGCGCACCGTCAGCCGCCGCAGGCGTGACACCGCCGCATGTTCCGATCCGTCGAGCTCGAGGCTGACGTAGCGGGCCGTCCCGGCGGCGGTCAGCCGGCGCGCGCGGCCCCGGCCGGTGAGGCTCCCGGCGTCCCGGTAGGTGATGCCGTCCGTGCTGAAGCCGACCTTCGCTCCCGGCACCGCGCCCGACGTCCACTCCGCCTCCACCAGGCGGACCGGGCGGGCCGCACCGAGGTCCACGACCATGCGGCCGCGCGTGCCCGGTGTCCACGCGGTGTTGGCGTCGCCGTCCACCGCCGCCGCGGGGTCGGACATGCCCTCCGGCAGCGGGCTCGTGGGGAAGACGGGCCTGCCGAGAGCCAGGTCGTCGTGCGGGTAGGCGGCCGCGCCGGCCAGGACGACGGTGATCGTCCGGCCCGCTCGGACGACGGCGACCTGGCTGCGCCCCTGGGCCCGGACGCGCAGGGTGCAGGAGGCCCCGGACAGGCGCACGGTCGCGCCGTCGACGACCTGGACCCGCAGTCCCGACGGCAGGGATCGGCGCGTGAGGGGGGTGAGCGTGAAGCGCGGGGGCAGTACGGCCGCCGTGGCGGCGGGCAGCGCGGCCTCGAAGGACGTGCCGTCGGCGGTCAGCCGCTGCGTGCCCTCGAAGACCACCGTGTCCTCCGTGCCGGTGCGCGGGATCGTGATCCGCGTCCTGACGGGCTCGCCGGAGAGGTTGAACAGGGTCAGGTGTCCGTCCGTCAGCGTCGTGCGCACCGCGGTGTCCTCCGCCGTGGGTGCGGTACCCCGGGCGGTCGCGCGCAGCTTCCCGGCCGACGTGCCGGGGAAGCCCTCGACGAGGAGGGGTGCCGCCGGGCCGTCGCCGAGGACGATCTTGTCGTCGTAGACGCCGATCGGGCTCCGGCCGTCACGCACCACGAGCCCGGCGCGCCCGTCGACGTCGAGCCAGCCGCCGCGGCTGCTCACCGCCGGGCTCGGCCCGGCTGCCAGGTCGCTCCAGTGCTGGCCGTCCGTGGAACCCTGGATGCGGTAGGCGCGGCCGGCCGCCGATTCCCAGCGCAAGGTGACCCGGTCGATCCGGCGCTCGGCGCCGAGGTCGACGGCCAGCCAGCTGTCGGCGCGCGGGCGGTCGGCCTTCGACACCGCCCAGCGGGTGGCCGCGTCGCCGTCGACCGCGAGCGGCGCGCCCCTCCCGGCGTCGGCCGACGAGGCGGTGGCGGACCCGCCGCGCGCGAGGTCGGCGCCCTGGGCGCCGTCGCGCACCTCGAAGGCGTACAGGGAGTACCCGTAGGCCGGGTCGGGTCGCACGCCGAGCATGCGGACGTGGCGCACCGTCGTGGAGGTGAAGCCGAGGTCGTCGACCCGTCCGGCGGGTGTGTCGGTGGAGGTGTCGCGGGCGCGGACGGTCGCCTCGCCCTCCTCGAAGCGGTAGGTGCGCGCGCCGTCGAGCCCCGGCATGCCGGGCATCGTCAGGTTGTGTACCTCGAGGTGGCCCTCCGCGTCGGCGATGCCGCTGCTCGCGTAGACGACGGCGCCTGTCGGGAGCGTCGCGAACCCGGCCCAGCCGCCGTCGAGGCGCAGCAGCGTCGCGCTGCCGTCGAAGCCGTCGCGCAGGGACTCGTATACGCGCACGGTACGGCCCTGGATCTTCGCGTCGGAGGCGGGCAGGAACATCGGGGTGGCGCCGCTGAGCCGGAACAGCCAGTCGTCGTGCCCCGGCTGCCAGGCGAACTTCACGAACCCGGGCTTCGTCACGGCACCGGCCCACGCGGTGCGCGACTGGTGCGACACCAGTCCGGGGCCGGTCCCGAAGTCCGTGACGCCGGACGCCCGCGCGAACATCTCCTCACGCGAGAGCGCCTCGACGGGCCGCCCGGACGCCGCCGCCCACACATGCAGCAGATAGCTGATCGCGATCTCGGCGCGCGCCTCCGGCTCGTACTTCGGCTCCCCCGAGAACTTCGCCATCCGGTGCTCGGGCGGGTACTGCTGGTACGCCTCCAGCCGCGACGCCAGCTCCTGCTCCGCGCGCGCCGCGGCCCGGTCCCGCATCACCTGGGAAAGGAAGGCGAGCGGGATGACGTCCCTGCCGTAGAGGTGCTCGCGGTCGGCGACCATCGGCATCAGCGGTTCGCCCGCGTCGCTCATGACGCCCAGCAGGGTGCGCCACAGCGGCTGGGCGTTCGGCTGCCGCGCGAGGACCTGCGGGAGGGGGCGTCCGGCGGCCAGGAAGTGCGCGGCGTTGCGGCCGGAGGTGCGCCACAGCTCCTCCTGGTAGTGCGGGCCGAAGGAGCCGTGGTTCTCGACGATGAAGGTGTCGTACAGGTTGCGGGCGGTGTTCTCGGAGACGGCGACGCCGTCCACGCGGGCGGGGTTGGCGAGGTCGGCGGGCGGCAGCCCCGCCTCGTTGCGCGACCAGATGCCGTACCACGTGGCCCAGTCGGCGGCGCGGCGGTCCTCGGGGGCCCACGCGAGCGCCGGTGCGAGGGTCTGCGCGTACAGGCCCATCTCTTCCAGCTTGGTGTCGCCGACGTATCCGCCGCTCAGGCCGTTCGGCGTCCAGTCGCCCGAGGCGGGGTCGTCGCCGCTGCCCAGCGACACGGTGTAGGCGGCCTGTTCGCGGACGATGGTCTCGACGTTCTGCCGCGTCGCGGTGTCGAGGTCCTTCCACAGCAGCCGGGCGGCGAGGACGAAGTACGACTGGAAGGTGGTGTCGAAGAAGAGCTTGCGGCCCCACTCGTCGCCGCCGGTGAGCCGGTTCGACGCGGCGAAGTGACGGATCGTGGCGAGCGTGCGCCGCTCGAGGGTCTCCCGGTCGGTGCCCGCGCGCGCCGCGTCATAGGTGCCGTGGGTGAGCAGGACCGCGTTGCCGAGCACCACGGCGAACCCGAAGTCCTTGGCGCGGTAGTGGCCCTGGGCCTCGTCCCACTGCGTCTCGGACCACCGGGTGTGGTCCAGGAGCACCCGCAGATAGGTGGCCGCGACGGCGTCGGGCGGCGTGTCCGTGCTGCCGTGCGCCGCCTGGGCGCTCGCGGCTGCGGTGAGCGGGGGCAGGGCGGCCAGCGCACCCGTGAGACCGGCGAGGTGCAGGAAGCGGCGGCGGTCCAGGGGCAGGGGCTGATGCGACACGGGGCGATACCTCGCAGGATGGACAACGTTGTCAAAAGAGGGGCGGCGCACATTCTTCGACGGTCCGGTCCATGCGTCAACGGGTGCGACGTCAGCCGTTCACCCGTTTTCACGGGGCCGTCCGTGCGGCCGGGGTGTTTCCGGGCAGGTTTGGCCGGCCGGTGGGGGCAGGGCCGCCCACCGGCCGTTTCGGGGGTCGTGCGGCGGTCCGGTCCGCCACCCGTGTCACATCAGAAGCCGGAGCCACCTCAGCTTCGCCGCCGCCTGGTACGGCCCGCCGCCCTCGTGGCCGTTGAAGTCGTACACCTCGATGGACTTCTCCTCGTGGGCCCAGGCGTTGAAGGCCGCGAACACGGTGGAGGGCGGGCACGTCTGGTCCTCGAGGGCGGTGGAGAAGAGCGCGGGTGCCCGGCCGCGAGCGGCGAAGTGGACGCCGTCGAAGTAGGAGAGCGTGCGCAGCGCTTCCTCGGTGCGACCGCGATGCGTGCGCAGGAACAGGCCGATTTCCCGGTACGGGGCCGAGTCCGTCAGGGTGACGGCGCGCGGGAAGTCGCACAGGAACGGCACGTCCGGGGCGACCGCCAGCACGTCGGGGACCAGCCCTCCCACCGCGAGGGAGATCCCGCCGCCCTGGCTCTCCCCGATGACCGCCGTACGGGAGGCGTCGATGAGCGGATGCGTGCGGGCGGCTTCCACCGCCCGCACGGCATCCGTGAACACCCGCCGGTAGTAGTAGTTCTCGGGCGCGTCGATTCCGCGGGTCATGAATCCCGGGTAGGCGGGGGCGGCGCCCACCGGATCCGGAGTGCCTCCCCCGCCGCCCCAGCCGCTGCCCTGTCCGCGGGTGTCCATCACGAAGTGCGCCCGGCCGGTGGACGCCCAGAGCAGATGCTCGTGAGGCAGTCCCCGCCCGCCTCCGTACCCCACGAACTCCACGACCAGGGGCACCGGTTCGGCGGCCGCCGCGGGCAGCGTCAGCCAGCCCTTCACCGGGTGACCGCCGAAGCCGGCGAACGTGGCGTCGTACACCCGCACCGTGACAAGGCCCGTGTCGACGGGCTCGAAGCGGGCGTCGAGGTCGTGCTGCCGCGCCTCCGTCAGTGTGGCGGACCAGAACGCGTCGAAGTCTTCCGGTTCGGCGGAAGCGCTGCGGTAGCGGTGCAACTGTTCGCGTGGAAGGTCGAAAAGTGCCATGCAGGACTGTCTTCCTCAGAAGGGCCGGTGGTCAGGCGGTGGGTACCCGGGGCCGGCGGGGACGGTGTCTACCCCCGGGCCATCGCGATGGATCCGGCGAGGCGTTCGCCCGCTTCGTAGATCATGTACGGGACGCCGTGGTCCGTGCCGAAGGAAGGGGCCGCGGCCCGGCCGTTCTCGGGTGCCGATGAATGGGAGTCGTAGAAGACGCCGAGGTGCTTGCGGAGCGAGAAGTCCTTGCCCACCTCGGTGATCATGAGGTCGCCGCCGCTCGCCTTGTCCTTGTTGTAGACGACGAACGCGGAGCCGCCGCGGGTCAGCAGGTGCGGGCCGCCGACGTTGACCGCGCCGACGTCCGAGTGGCGCACCAGCGGCGTCTGGGCGAAGGTCCAGTTGCGGCCGTCCGCGGACCAGCCCCAGCCGATGTCCCGGTGGTCGGTGGTGTTGTTGATCATGAACAGCATGACGTAGTGGGCGCCGCGGGAGGGCAGGTCGTATCGGAACACCCGGGCGTAGGAGGTCTCGGTGGTGCCGGCGGGCATCATGGACGTGCTCAGGACCACCTTGTCGTAGGTGAAGTGGATCCCGTCCTTCGAGCGGGCGAGGCGGGTGGTGGTGTTCTCGCCGTGGAAGTACAGCCAGAACTCCTTGACGTCCTCCTTCCACAGCACATGCGGCGAGGAGACGTGGCTGACGGAGTAGTGCGGGTCCCATCTGTTGGACACGATCGGGTTCGACGGGTACTCGGTGAACGGGCCTTCCAGGGAGTCCCCGTAGGCCAGGCAGATGCCGCCCGGCGCGTCGTGCGGCGCGTAGTAGAGGTAGTACCGGCCCAGGGGGTTGGCCAGCTTGTCGTAGACCCCGCGGATCGTCGGGAAGATGATCTCGCCCGTCGGGTTGTACTTCAGCTTCGACGGGGTGAGCAGCGTACGGACGTAGGTGTAGCTCGGGAATCCGCCGGGCGCGGCCGAGGCGGACGGCGTGGCCGAGGCGGACGGCGTGGCCAGTCCGCCGACGGTGAGCGCCGCGCCGGAGAGGGCGGTGGCGCGCAGGAACATACGGCGGTCGAGGCCGGACTGCGGCTCGGGCATGATCGGCTCCTTGGGTCGGATACTGCGGGTTCGGGTGGCCGGGGGTTCGGTGGCCGGGGATTCGGTGGCCGGGGATTCGGTGGCCGGGGATTCGGTGGCCGGGGATTCGGTGGCTACGCGTTCGGGTGGCTGCGCGGGGCGGTCGAGGCGTGGGGCGGGACGGCTTCGGTCACAGCTCGGTGAAAGCGGTGACGCACAGACCGCCGAGGGCCACGGCCCACACGTACGGCAGGGTGCGCAGCATCACCTGGTGCGGGGAGACGCCCGCGTACTGGGCGCTCCACACGGTCTGGGTGCTGGTCGGGTCGGACACGCCGAAGACCTGGTTGTACGAGGCCGTCATGCCGAGGACGGCGACGGCCGGGTAGATGCCGGTGGCGACGAGGACGCCCGCGATGCCGGCGCCGAGACCGAAGACGTTCAGGGGGCCGCGGAACAGGCACAGCGGCACCAGCAGGGTGAAGACGAGGATGAACAGGACGGTGTTCTGCGGGCTGACGGCCTTGACGAGAGGCTGCAGGGCGTCGACGGCGCCGGGCAGCTTGACCGCGGCGAGCAGGATGCCGATCGCCACGAAGAGGGTGATGGGCGGGGCGGCCACCTCGAATCCGCCGTAGAGGGTGCGCAGCAGGCGGCGGTTCATCTCCCGCGGCCGGGTCGTCGTCACCAGCGCGTACAGCACGCCGCCGAGGAGCGAGGGGATGATGGCCACGTCCAGGCCGAGGGCGAGGGTGAGCGGGACCGCCGGGGTGAGCAGGGCGTACCAGGGGGCGTCGCCGAGCCGTCGGCGGCGGTCGCCGCGCGAGGGCCGGGCCTGCACCGACTTCAGGGACCAGGTGTGCTCGACGCCGCGGCGCCGGGACTCCACGAGGACGTAGGCGACGGCGGCCACCAGGGCGAACGGGAACAGCTTCACCATGAAGCCGCGCACCGTGTCGACGGGCAGGTCCAGGGCGGTGGAGAAGAACTGCCACACCGGCAGCTCGAACGGCACGCCCACGGCGATCCCCATGAGGACCGTGCCCGCCGCGGTCACCTTGGGGATGCCGACCGCGATCATCGCGGGGATGCCGATCAGACCGGCGAGCATCGCGGCGGGCGCCGATCCGGTCACGGTGCCGACCACCGCGGACACGGCGAGCACGCCGAGGGCCACGAACACCGGCCGGTCGCCGCCGAATTCGACGATCTTACGGACCAGGGTGCCCGCGATACCGGTCTCCTCCAGGAGCTTGCCGAGCCACGAGCCGAGCAGGATCGCGATCATCGTGGCGGCGAGCGCGGGCGCCCCCTCCTGGAGCACCGTGTCGAGCACGCTGCCCTTGCCGGTGAGCGGCGCGTCCGCCAGGAACGCGATCACCACGGCGAGCAGCACCAGGGCGAACGCCGTGGGCAGCTTGCGGGTGAGCATGGCGGCGACTCCCGCCGCCATGACGAGCAGAATGACGACACCCATCGATCAGTTCTCGCTTTCACAGGACACGGCGGCGGCCAGCGCCTCCGTGAGCAGCAGAGGGCTGCGGCCCAGGCCGCAGGCGGCGTGGGCGTAGGCGTGCGCGGCGACCTCGTCCGCGCCCGCGACGTACGCGTACAGGCGGCGCCGCCCGAACCGCAGTGCCGTGTGGCCCAGCGTCCGCTTGAACTCGGCGCGCACCGCGGTGTGGTGAAGCCAGGCGTGCGCCTGCTCGTGGGCGAGGGCGGCGGCGCGCACCGACCCTTCCGGGAACCAGTGCCGCCAGCCGCGCTCGACGACCAGCCGCTCGGCCCGCTCGACGGTGTCGGTGTACACCTCGACCACCGGCGGCCGGGAGCGGTAGCGGGCCAGCAGCCCGGCGTCCAGCCCGCCGTCCCGCTCCACGACCCGCACGGTCGCGGCCCGCGGGGTCATCCGGTGGCCGAACTCCGTCGCCGCCACCGCCCAGTGGCGCAGCAGCACGGGGTCGCGGCCCTCGTGGGTGGGTGTCCCTCCGAGCAGGCGTACCGCGAGGTCCACGTCAAGGTCGCCGCTCATGTCCGCGACTCCACGACGGCGACGACCGGCTCCCCGGCGCCGCGCGGACGCAGCTCGGCGCGGGCCAGGGCGAGCAGCGCCTCGGGCTCCAGGACACCGGAGAGGTCCGCGATCCGGCCGCCCACCAGGAGCCGCACGGCAGGGGCCCGTACGCCTCCGTCGCCGTAGGAGGTCGCGTCGCGGACCAGCGCGGCGAGCGCCTCGCCGGAGCCCTCCACCGTCATCGTCTCCACCCGCGCGTCCGCCGCGCCGAGCCGCACCACACCGTCCGCGTCCACCACCCGCACCGGATGGCGGTCCGCCCGCAACCGGCGCCGCACCTCGGTGCCGTAGACCGTGTACGCGTCCGTGCCGGCCAGCGTCCGCACGCGGGTCTCGGGTGTCTTGAGGCTGGTGGCGGCGGCGCGCAGCCGCTCGTCGGCATCGGCGCGGTGCGCCCGGTCCTGGGTGCGCAGCTCGGTGGCGCCGGTCGCGACCGCCCGCACCGTGTTGGTCTGCGGGTCGACGGTCACCTCCACCTCGACGCCGTCGGCGGCGGCGCCCTGGGCGACGACGGCCCGCTCGGCCTCGGCGCGTACCGCGAGGATCTGTTCCTGGGTGGCGCCGGGCACGATGCGCTCGACCTGCTCGCGCACCAGCGCCAGCGCCACCCCGATGGGGCTGATAACCTCGCTGTGGCGGGCGATGCGTCCTTCGAGCCCGGCGGAGGCGGCCAGGTGCGGGGTCACCGCCGCCGCTCCCCCGCCGCCGCCCACGAGGAGGGCGGTGTCCCGGTCCAGGCGGTAGTCGCGGATCATCGCGTCCACCACCGACTTGACCTGCTCCGTCCCCGCGTCGAGCACCGACCGCGCCGCACCGGCCACGTCCGTGCCGAGCGTGGCGGCCAGCGGGGCGAGGGCGGCCCGCGCGACCTCCTGGTCGCTGCGTGCGAAGTCCTCCTCCCCGACCCGTCCGAGCGCGTTCGCCGCGCAGGTCATCGTCACCGCGAACCGGCCGCCCGCCGCGTCGAGGACCACGTAGTCCTCCGGGTCGCCGGCCATCGGCCGCACCATCGCCACCCGGGCGTCCCGCAGTTCCTCGAGCGAGGCGAAGCAGGCGTAGGGCAGGCCCGCGATATGCGCGCTGCGCGGACCGACGCCGGCCACCTGCCCGCGGGAGACCCGCACCATGGAGCCGCCGCCGACCCCGACCGTGCGCACGTCGAGGGCGCTCAGGTAGGAGGTCTTGCCGAGGATCGTGGCGTGGCGCACCGCCACCTTTCCGCGCCGCACCACGCTGATGTCGGTCGAGGTGCCGCCCGTCTCCAGGAACACGCCCTCGCTGACCCGCTCCTGCATCAGCGCCCCGGCGACGCCCGCCGCCGGGCCCGACAGGATCGTCAGCAGCGGACGCCGGCGCATCTCGTCCAGCGACATCACACCGCCGTCGCAGCGCATCACCATCAGCGGCGCGGTCACCCCGGCCTTCGTGATGGACGCGTCCACCAGATCGGCCGTCGCCAGCATCCGCGGCAGGATCGCGGCGTTCACCACCGCCGTCCGGGTCCGCTTGTGCAGCCCGTACATCGAGGTGATCTCGTGGGCCGCGGCCAGCGGCAGCCCCGTGGGCCGCGCCACGTCGAGTACGGCCTGTTCGCCCTCGGGCCGGTCCACTCCGAACGGCTCCGTGGCGACGAGCACCTCGGCCCCCTCGGCGCGCACCCGCTCCACGGCCGCGCGCACCTCGGTCTCCGCGGACGGGTCGGCCACGTGCGCGTACACCAGCGGAAGCCGTTTGCCGGGGGTGAGTTCGAGCTTGCCGAAGGCGGCGAGCCGGCGCGTGATCACCGCGCCGGGCCCGTCGCCGATCCCGATCAGCCCGACCGTGGCCACATCGCCCTCCAGCAGGGCGTTGGTGGCCTGCGTCGTGCCGTGTGCCAGGAACACGACGTCGCCGGCCGTCCGGTCGACCTTCGCCAGCAGCTGTTCGAGCGCCTCGACGATGCCGTGGGCGACACCGTCCTCGTGGTGGTGGCTGGTGGGCACCTTCACCTGGCCCACCAGTGTGAGCGCGACGGCGTCGACCGCCACGGCATCGGTGAACGTGCCACCCACGTCGATGCCGACGCGGATGCGGCGGTCTGGAGTCATGGCGGGCACCTCCTTGTGTGTTGACGTGCTTCAGGTAGTCCGGAGACGGGGGCTGGAAGTGCTGTCGGACGGGGTCAGTAGCCGCGGACGTCGGGCCAGCGGCGCTGCACACCCGCCCGGTCCAGGAGGCGGCCGAACTCCTCGAACCGCTTGTCCTCGGCCTGCACCTGGTGGGGCTCCACGCCCTCGTCCAGGCAGTGCGCGGCGAGCGCGCCCGCGACCTCGCCGACGTTCCACTCGACCGGGTGCAGCCGGTAACAGCCGTTGGTGATGTGGGTGGTGCCGATGTTCTTGCCGGCGGGCAGCAGGTTGCGCACCCGGCGTGGCACCAGCGCGCCGAGCGGGATCTCGAACGGTACGGAGCCGACGTCGATGTAGCTGTCGCCGCCCGTGGAGGGGTGCAGGTCGATGCGGTAACCGCCCACCCCGACCGAGTCGCGGTAGCGGGTCCTGCCGTAGGGGCCGACCACGTCGATCGCCACGTCCTGCTCGACGACCGTGGTCACCGCCTTGATGCGCCGCGATTCGCGCACATAGGCCGCCTTGGCCAGACCGTCCGCGGTGCCGGTGACGTCCGGGCGGATGCGGAGCCCGGGGAAGCCGGTGCCGCCGTCCGCCCGTGGTGCCTCCGTCTGCAGCCAGTACAGCACCGACAGCGACAACTGGCGCGCCTCGTGCAGGGCTTCGGCCTCCTGGCCGATGTACGGCTTGAGCCAGTAGTCGTTCAGCGGCCAGTTGACGAGGGTGATGTCCGAGCCGAAAGCGCCCGGCCGGTGCAGCCCGCGGGCGAGGATCCGGCGGAATCCCCACAGCTCCTTGTCCCCGGCGTCGGCGCTCTGATCGGCGCTGACCGCCAGCGGGTCGAGGTCCGGGTTGGGCACGAAGGTGCGGGGCACGGACTCCAGGGTGCGCGGGTCGGGCGCCTCGAAGCCGAGCAGCGGACCCGGCCAGAAGTCGGGCCGGTAGGCACGCCAGAAGCCGTAGTCCTCGGGCCGCTCCACGGTGTGGTCCTCGCCCTCGTGGTGCGAGAGAGCGAAGCACACGGTGATGCCCTGCTGGTTCTCGGGCCGTGCTTCGGCGGGGGCGTGCGGCTCACCGAACTCGTCCTGCGCCTCGGCCCCGTTGGCGTGCTCCACACCGGCGAGGTCGAGCAGTTCACCGGTCTCGGTGGCATCGACGACGTACCGGGCGGTGAACGTGGTCCGTCCGCCGGAGCGCAGGTCGCGCACGGTCACCGCGCGGATCATGTCGCCGTCCGTCTCGGCGGAGACGGCGCGGTGCTCGGTCAGGACGGTCAGCAGGCCCGCGGCCCGGTACGGCGCGAGCATGCCCTCGAGGACGGCGAGCGCCACCCGCGGCTCATGGCACAGCTTGCTGACCCGGCCGGCGCCCGGGTTCAGCTCCGCGAGCCCCAGCGCCTCGGCCCGCAGCGGGTACCACTGCCGGTAGTAGGCGCGGATTCCCTCGCGCAGCGCCCGGTAGGTCGCCGTCGTACCGAACTGCTCCACCCAGGGGTGCTCGTCCGGCGGCACCGCCTGCGCGGTGAGCTGACCGCCGATCCAGTCCGTCTCCTCGGTCATCACCACACGTCGGCCCGCCCGGCAGGCGCCGAGCGCGGCGGCGACCCCGCCGAGGCCGCCACCGACGATCAGGATGTCCGGTTCCGCTATCACGCTGCTCCTTGGGGTCGTGTCCGAACCGCGATGTGCGAACCGCGGTGTTGCGTCAGGGGGCGTCATGGGCGCCGGCCGGGCGGGCCCGCCGTCTCGCCGGTACGGAATGCGCAGGCCACCAGTGGTTCGTGGGTCTCCTCGCCGGCCACCATGGCGGCTAAGAGCCGGACAGCGGCGGCGCCGAGCTGGTGCCGGGGCACGTCGAATCCCATGGGCACGGGTGCCGTGGCCAGGTCCGGCGGCGGGCCGCCGAGCAGCCCGAGCGAGACGTCCCCGGGGCAGCCGAGCCCCGCCTCCCGGACGGCGGCGTCCAGCGCCCGCCAGGCCGCACCGGTGTCCGTCTCCTCCGCGACGAACGCCGTCACCCCGTCCTCGACCAGCGCGCGCACCCGCTCCGCCGTCACCTCGCCCGCCGGGTCGGCACAGCGCAGCACCGCCTCCGGGCCCGCGTCGCCGCCGACGGCCGCCAGCCCCTCCACAAAGCCGCGCTGACGGTCCGTGGACGCCGGGGCGTCGTCGTCCTCGCGCACCAGGACGATGCGCCGGTGGCCCAGTGCCGCCAGATGCTCCACGACGGCGCGGCTGGCGCTGACGTAGTCGGCGCCGACCCAGGCCAGCCCCTCCAGTTCCTCGCGGCGGCCCAGGTGGACCACCGGGAACCCGTCGGCCACCAGCCGCTTGAGCTCGGCGCCCGGCGCGTGGCGGCCGAGGAAGAGGCAGCCGTCGGCCAGGCGCACCCGGCTGAGCGCGTCCGGCCCGCCCGCGCTCGACCCGGTGAAGAGCACCAGGTCATAGCCGCGGGCGGCCGCCTCCTGCTCGACGCCGACGAGGAACGGGTAGTACGAGTGCTGCACGTCCGTCGGGAACGTCGCGGTGAAGCTGAAGACGCCGAGGAGGTTGTTGCGGGCGGCGGCCAGCCGCCGCGCGGCCGGGTCGTGCACGTACCCGAGGCTGCGGGCGGCGTCGAGGACCCGCTGCCGGGTCTCCTCGGAGATCGTCGCCGCCTTGCCGTCCGTGCGGGCCGACAGCACCAGCGAGACCGTGGCCTGCGAGACTCCGGCGAGCTGGGCCACCTCCGCCTGCCGCGGACGTGACGTACGGCCGACCGAGCCGGGATTGCGCCCCGGCTTCGCCCGCTTCCTCGACTGCTCCACGCGTGATTCCCTCTCTCCGTCGATTGGTAATGCGCATTACCTCTGCGCATTACCGAGCACTCTGCGGGCGGCGTGTGGCGGAGGTCAAGACCTGTGCGGCGAATTTCGGTTGAGCGGCACCGCGACCGGCACCGCGCCCGGCAGGGGATTACGCCCGGCCCTTCGGGCTTCCCACGTGCGCGGCGGCGTGGCCCAGTGAGGGGCGGGCGACCGCGGCCCAGGCGACGACGAGCAGCGCGTAGGGGACGAGGGCGGGCCAGGTGAACAGGGGTGAGCCGGTACGGGCGGCGAGGGCGGCGGTGCCGGGCCCGATGGAGGCCGTTCGCGGTCCGGCTGACGGCCGCGCGTGCACCCCGGCTCCTTTGACGCCGTTCGGTTACACGACCGGCACTCCGCATACGCCGTGGTGTACGAGGGTTCCACTCGTCGCCGGACCGATCCACCCTTGTGGCATGCGGCGGTTCGAGCATCGGCATCGGCAAGCGCGGGCCCGCGAAGAACACCGGCTCCAGCGACCCCGTCGAATCCGGCGGGCCGACGCCGGTAGCCGTACCGGCGTCGGCGGGTTTCGCGACGAAGGGCCCGGGACGATGCCCGGACGCCGCCGGTCGGTTCGGGCTCCGATCACTTCGCCTCGTCGGAGTCCTCAACAAAGCCGCCACACACACCCACTTCTTGCCATATATGGTGGACGGGTGAGTTCACATGACCTGGAGCCCCGGCGTCCGTCCCCGCGGGTGGAGAAGATAGACAGCACGCTGGCGGTACTGATCATCATCGGGATCGCCTCGGGATCGTTCTGGCTGGCCTCGGGCCTCACCTCGTCGTACATGTGGCTTCTCAGCTGACACGCGGCACGGCGGTCAGCGGACCCGGGGCATGAGGCGCCGCCCCGGGCCGCTGGGGGGGGAGCCCGCCAGGGGCCATCGCATGCTCACCGACGTACGCGGCGAGCGCATCGTGGTGCTCCAGGCCACCTGGTTCGGCTGACAGGCACCGCCGCCTCCGCTAGTCCAGCGGGCAGCTCGTGAGCAGTGTCGCGGGATCCGCGTCGGCCGGGCGCTGAACGGTGTGGTCCGCCGGGGGGCGGCCCTTTCCGGTCAGCCACTGTTCCAGTGCCGCGAAGGCGGAGCGGTGGCAGGGGATGATCGGGCGGAGCTTGTCGGGGTGGGCGTCGACGAGGGAGTCGACGTGGGTGCCGTCCTCGATACGGTAGTAGCGCAGCAGCGCGCCACGACCGGCCTGGTGCACCATGCTTGCGTAGACGTCCGAGTCCTTGCTGATGGGCAGCAGCGCGTCGAGCGTGCCGTGCAGGATGATCAGCGGTTTGCCGATGCGTCCGGTCAGTGCGATGCGGTCGACGGCACGGTGGACCGCGGGCGGCCGGGTGGCGTAGTCGTAGTCGGCGTCACAGCCGGGGGTGCCCGGGGCGCAGTAGGGGGTGCCCGCCTCGGTCGCCCCGTCGAAGTCCGGGTCGGCTTCCTCGCGGTAGATCCGCTGGGTCAGGTCCCAGTAGACCCGGTGGTGGTAGGGCCACAGAAACTCCGAGCCCGCCGGGTAGCCGGCCTTGCGCATGGTCTTCCAGGCGTCCTCGGCCCCGGCTCCGCCGGCGGCGTACACCGGGTATGCGCGCAGCGCGGGCGGCAGGAAGGTGAGCGGGTTGGGGCCGTCGGAGCGCCACAGAGTGCCCTCCCAGTCCACTCCCCCGTCGTACAGCTCGGGGTGGTTCTCCAGCTGCCAGCGCACCAGGTAGCCGCCGTTGGACAGGCCGGTGGCGAGGGTGCGGACGGGCGGCCGGTGATACCGCTGGGCGACGACGGCTCGGGCGGCGCGCGTGAGCTGGGTGACGCGCTTGTTCCACTCGGTGACGGCGTCACCGGGCCTGCGACCGTCGCGGTAGAAGGCGGGGCCGGTGTTGCCCTTGTCGGTGGCGGCGAAGGCGTAGCCGCGGGAGAGCACCCAGTCGGAGATCGCGCGGTCGTTGGCGTACTGCTCGCGGTTGGCCGGTGTGCCGGATACCACCAGACCGCCGTTCCAGTGGTCGGGCAGCCGGATGACGAACTGCGCGTCGTGGTTCCAGCCGTGGTTGGTGTTGGTGGCCGAGGTGTCGGGGAAGTAACCGTCGATCTGGATCCCGGGAACGCCGCTCGGTGTGGGCAGATCCTTGGGGGTGAGTCCCGCGAAGTCGGCCGGATCGGTGTGGCCCGAGGCCACCGTTCCGGCTGTGGTCAACTCGTCCAGGCAGTCGGCCTGTTGGTGGGCCGCACCCGGTACGTGCGGCAGGACGGATCCGGGGCAGCGGCCGCCCGGTGTCCCCTCCGCACCGGCCGCGGGCACCGCCGCGACCGATGCGACGACGAGCGCACAGGCGCCCACGAGCGACCGTACTCCGAGAGCGGCGCGCCGTCCGGGCCGTGCGCGGGGTGGGGCGGAGGCCGTGCGGGCTGGAGACATCCGATTCTCCTGCGAGTCGGGTGGTGGACGAGCCGGAGGCTAGGGGCACGGTCACCACACAGGACATATGCGGGCCCGCCATCGCGGCGGGCCCGACAGGGGTGCCGGACACCATGACGGGCCGTTTCGCCTCGCCGAGTACGACAGCCGCCTATGCGCGAGCGGGAGCAGCCGCGGTCGGCGACGGTGCCCCTAGCCGTCGAGACCGAAGAACTTGGTGATCCAGTAGCTGGAGCAGATCGAGTCCAGGAAGTACGGGGCGCCGGTGCTGCCGCATTGTTCGGCGCCGGTGCCGGGGTCGACCGGCGTGCCGTGGTTGATGCCGGGGACCTTGTTGACCTCGACGGCCACCGTGCCGTCGGATGCCACGTACTCGTCGTGCTGGGTGGCGTTGGGACCGATGCTGGAGGTGCGGGTGGGCGTCTGGGACAGCCCGTGCAACGCCGTCCACTGATCGCGCAGTTCGGTGGCGTTGCGCGGCACGACCGTCGTGTCGCGGTCGCCGTACCAGATGGCGGCCCGCGGCCACGGTCCCTGGTACGACGGGTACGCCTCGCGCACCCGCTGGGCCCACTCGTCCGGACCGAGGTCGAGCCCGGGGTTCATGCACAGGTAAGGGCTGCTGTTCTTCGTGCAGTTGTAGGGCAGGCCCGCGACGACCGCGCCGGCGGAGAAGACATCGGGGTAGGTGGCGAGCATGACCGAGGTCATGGCACCGCCCGCGGACAGTCCGGTGATGTAGACCCGCCGGGAGTCCCCGCCGTACGCCGACACGGCGTGGCCGGCCATCTGCCGGATCGACAGGGCCTCGCCCTGGTCACGCCGAATGTCACCGGCCTGGAACCAGTTGAAGCACTTGGTGAGGTTGTTCGACGAGGTGGTCTCGGCGAGCACCAGGACGAACTTGTCGCGGTCCGCGAGCTCGGGCAGCCCTGAGTTGTCGGCGTAGACCTGGGCGCTCTGTGTGCACCCGTGGAGCGCGACGACCACGGGCGCGTTCGCGGGCAGCGACGCCGGCTTGTACACGTACATGTTTAACGCGCCAGGATTGGAGCCGAAGTCGCTCACCTTCGTGAGGGTGACCGCGGCGTTCGCGGCGGGCGCGGGCCCGGCGAGAACGGCACCGAGCACGAGGGCGGCGACGGGGAGGAGCCGGGCCGCGACGCGGCTCCATCGGCTCCGTGGCGGTACGTGGCGTGGGGGGACCGGCATGGAAGTGCTCCTTCGGTTGACGCGCTCCCGGTGTTCCTGAGACCGCCGACGCGTCGCTGTGCGCCGGAAGCACCAGACGTGTCCGAAACCGTAGAGTCGGCCGTGGCCCGTCGCCATGGCCCTGGGCACCACAAGCGAATTCGCCGCCGTCGGCGTCACACGGATTGCGCGGTCGAGGACCGATCTGCTAATTGGCTCGGCTGTCACAAGCCGGCCACCTGCCCTCCCCCACGCGGCGACCGGCCACGGCCTTCCTCCGGGTTTCCCGGAGTCTCACACCGTCCGGGGCGACCTGGCGGCCGGCGCCACCTACGACCTCTTCCTGCTCGTCGGCGCCGTCCTCGGCCTGCTCCTCATCGACCGGATATCGTGACGGGCCTCCCTGATCGGCACCTTCTTCACCGGCCCGGCCCTGCTGAGGCTGATACCGGAGTACGCGGGCTCGACTTCGGTGAGCATCGGACGGACGCGGGACCAGGTGCCGTCCGCGCCGATGAGCAGGTCGCAGGTCTCCACCGCGCCACCGTCGAAGTGGAGTTCATGGCCGCCGCTCTCCAGGGTGTGCCGGAACTCTCCTGGGTGCCGGGGCGGTTCACAGGTAATACTTAGGTTAGCCTCGCCTAATCGACAGCAGCTTGGCTTTGCCCCTTCCCTCTCACAAGGAGACGTTCATGCGCCTGAGTGCGACCGATGGGGAGAACGCCTTCCTCGCGTTCGGCCTGCCCGGCACACCCGGCACCGACGAGTTCTGGGCGGCGGCGGGGACACCCGCGTCGGTGCCCGCCGGCGGCGGCGGATGGACGACCTTGTTCCTGTGGCGCGGCTCTCCGGCGAGCATCGGCTTCGAGAGCTGGTCGGAGCCGGTCCCCCTGCGCCGGTGGGGTGACACGGACTGCTGGTACGCCGAGGTGCGCATGCCCGCGCGGCTGCGGGTGACCTACCAGTTCCTCACGGGCGACGCGGCGCACGCCGACCCGTTCAACCCGGTCGGCGCGGGCGGTGACCGATCCATCGCCGCCACCCCGGACGCCCCGGACCAGCCGCACTGGCCCGTCATCGGCGCCGATGCCGTACTGCCCCTCCCGCACAACCGGATCCGCTGGAACAGCGCACGGCTCGGCGGGCGGCGCACCGTCCGCGTCCACCCGGTGGGCGGCGGCGGACCCGTGGTCCTGCTGCTCGACGGGGACGACTGGCTGTATCTGCACCCGGCCATGACCGCGTTCGACTCGGCCGTCGCCAGTGGCGAGATGCCCGCCGTCACGCTCGTCTTCCTGCCGAGCAAGGACAGGGAGGCCGAGTTCGGGTGCGGCCCCGCGCTGTGGGAGGCGATCGGGGACGAACTGCTGCCGCTGGTGGCGGAATCCGGCGCACCCGCCGACCCGGACCGGCTGGTGGTCGCGGGGCAGAGCCTGGGCGGGCTGAGCGCGCTGTACGCGGCGCTGGAGTTCCCGGGCCTGGTGTCCCGCGTGGCCTGTCAGTCGGGGTCGTTCTGGTGGACACCAGGCGCCATGGACCTGCCGGACCCCATGGGCGGCCCGGTCGGCGGCACCATGGCCGCGCGGCTGCGAGAGCGCCCCGACCTGTCCGGTCTGCGGGTCGCGTTCGACGTGGGGGAGCACGAGACGCGGATGCTCCCGCACTGCGAGCTGGCCGAGACCCTGGTCCGGCGATCCGGCGCGACCATACGGGTCTCGCGGTCGGCGGCGGGCCACGACCGGGCGGGCTGGCGGCACGCTCTGCTCAGGGATGTCGCCTGGGCGCTCGGTTAGCGGGCCGGGTCACCGGGCCACCGCCAGGCAGTAGTCCTGGTCGGTGGCGAGGAGGTTGCGATGGGTGTCCTCGGCCGTGATGACGCCGTCGTCCAGGACGAGGACCCGGTCGGCGGCGTTCAGGAGCGCCGGGCTGCTGGTGATCACGATGGTGGTGCGGTCCCGGCGCAGCTTCGCGATGTTCCGCGCGATGAGCTGCTCGGTGACCGCGTCGACCGCGGTTGTCGGGTCGTGCAGGACGAGCACGTCGGTGTCGGCGGCGAGGGCGCGGGCCAGGGACAGCCGCTGGCGCTGCCCCCCGGAGAGATTCGCGCCGCGGTCGCGGACGCCGTAGTCGAGTCCTTCGCGGTGGAGGGCGACGACATCGGTGAGCATGGATGCCTCGACGGCCTCGGCGACCATCCGGCTGGTGCCCGAGGGATCGATGTTCGTGCCGAGGGTGCCCGCGAAGATCTCCCCGTCGTACGGGTTCACCAGCATGTGCTCGCGGACCGCCTCGATCGACAGGTCCGCGAGCTCCCGTCCGCTGACCCGCACCGCTCCCTCGTACGCGCCGGGCGGGACCTTCACGGCCAGGATCGACGCGAGGTCGGCCGCCGCGCGGGGCTGGTAGGGCGCGATCGCCACGAACTCGCCGGCGGCCACCGTGAACTTCAGCTCGCGCAGCGAGCCGTACCGGACGCGGTCGACGTCGAGGTCGCCGCCCGGGGCCGGGCGCTCCCGCCCACCGGCCGCCACCGGCGGGGCGGCCAGCACCAGCGCCATCCGCTCGGCGGACGCGCGCGCCATCATCACGTACTTCGGCATCTCCGAGAACAGCTTGAGCGGTTCCATGATGAACTGCGCCAGCCCCACGGCCATGACCAGTTCCCCGATGGTGATCCGGCCGCTGAAGGCCAGTGAGCCCGCCAGCAGGGTGACGGCCGCGGCGAGGACCGCGTTGAGGGCCAACGCGGTGCCCGCGTACACGCCGTTGACCTTGGCGACGGTGATCGCCTGGTGTTTCGCCTCAGTGCTGACCCTCCGATAGGAACCGAACGCCGCGTGGTTGCCGCCGAAGCCGTGCAGCGGGCGCAGGCCGGTGATCAGGTCCGCGACCTTCGCCCCCGCCCGCGCCACCCGGGCCTGCTGTTCGCGGGTGCTGGAGCCGGTCCGCTGGGAGAGCACGCTCAGGATCGACAGCATCGCGACGGTGCCCACGATCACCAGCAGGCCGAGCCGGACGTCGGCCAGGCCGAGCGCGACCGCCGCGACCAGCACCGCCACCAGCGAGCTGACCAGCAGCGGCACCACCTCGATGATGTCGGCGGTCTGGTCGGCGTCCTCGGTGGCGATGGTCAGCACCTCACCGGACTTCAGGTCGACGTCCCTGGCCACCGGCTGGAGGCCGTAGGCCGCCACCTTCACCCGCCAGCGGTGCGCCTCGGTGGTGTTGGCCTTCTGCAGGACGCGCATCCCGAACCGCCACGACAGCGACACCGTCGTGATGATGACCGCCAGCGCGGCGACCGCAAGGCCGAGCGAGCCGAGGGTGCGGTCCCGCATCGTGTGCTCGACGATCAGGCCGAGCGCGATGGGAAAGGCGGTCTCTCCGGCCTGGTACAGGCCCATGAGGACGGTGCCCCAGGTCATGGCACCGATGTTGCGGCGCAGTGCGGTCCGGAGGATGTCTGCCCCCGGGCGGGGCCGCTGGGTGTCAGGAGTGGTCATCAAGGTGGCGGGCAATCGCTTCCGGGGTTCGCAGGGTGAACAGATCACGGATGGTGATCACAGGGCCGTACTCGCGGCGGAGCAGCCCGATCAGCCGCACCGCCAGCATGGAGTGCCCTCCCAGGGACACGAAATCGCTCACCGCACTCACCTCGTCGTCCTCCAGGTCCAGAGCCTCGGCGAAGAACTCGCACACCACGGTCTCGTTCTCGGTCCGCGGTCCCCGCTCCCCGGCCGTGGTCAGCGTGCCCAGCGGTTTGGCCTCCGGCAGCGCCTTGGTGTCAGCCTTCCCGTTGACGGTCAGCGGGATGCTGTCCACCTGGGCGTAGTGCGTCGGGCGCAGGAAGTCCGGCAGCCCTGCGCCCACTTCGGCGGCGACCTCCGCCGGCTCGGACCCGTCCAGGACGAGGTAGGCGGCCAGCCGGTAGGCGCCGTCGACCTGTGGATCGGGCTGGGCGACCGCGGCGACGAACCGCACCGCCGGGTGCGCCGCGAACGCCGCCTCGACCTCGCCCAGTTCGACCCGGTGCCCCCGGATCTTGACCTGCTGGTCGATGCGGCCCAGGTACGTCAGATTGCCGTCCGGCCGGCGGGCCACCAGGTCGCCGGTGCGGTACATGCGCTCGCCGGGTGCGCCGAACGGGCACGCCACGAAGCGGTGCGCGGTCTGGTCGGGCTGCCCGAGATAGCCGCGGGCGATGCCGATGCCCGCCACATACAGCTCGCCGGGGACGCCGTCGGGCAGCGGCCGCAGCCACGGGTCCAGCACATACACATCGGTGTTGTCGATCGCCACGCCCACCACCGGGTCCTGGCATTCGAAGGTGCCGACGCCGAGCGTGTTGATGGTGTACTCGGTGGGCCCGTACAGGTTGTAGCCGACCGTCCCCTCGGTCTCCGCGAGTCGCTGCCACAGCGCCGGGGTGACGGCCTCGCCGCCCAGCAGCACCAGCGCCGGCCGCCGTTCCGGGTGGTCGAGCAGGCCCTCGGCCACCAGCTGCTGTGCGTAGGTCGGGGTCACATTGATGACGTCGATGTGGTGCTCGAGGCAGTACTCGACCAGCCGGGGCGCGTCACGACGCAGTTCCTCGTCGCAGATGTGCACCTCGTGGCCGTCGGCGAGCCACAGCAGCTCCTCCCACGACATGTCGAACGCGAACGACACGGTGTGCGCGATCCGGAAGACCCGGTGCCCGTGGTCCGCCAGCACCGGTTCGAAGATCCGGCGCTGATGGTTGATCAGCATGTTGGTCAGCCCGGCGTACTCGGTCACCACACCCTTGGGCTTCCCGGTCGATCCCGACGTGTAGATCGTGTACGCGGGGTGCCGCAGGCGATGCGGGTCCTGCGGCCGATACGTCCGGTACGGCTCGGCCTCGGGCAGCGGGCGGTCCAGCTCGATCAGGTCGCCGGTGAGCCGGGGGGACACGCCGCTCACGGTGAGGATCACATCGGGGCGGGCGTCCGCGACGATCGCGGCGATCCGCTCGTCCGGGTGGTCCAGCTCCAGTGGCACATACGCGGCGCCGACGCGCAGCACGGCGAACAGCGCCACGATCGAATCCAGGGAGCGCGGGATGGCGAGGCCCACGGTCGTCTCGGGGCCGATGCCGCGCCCGGCGAGCACACCGGCCACCGCGCGGCTGCGGTCCCGCAGCCGGGCGAAGGTCATGGTCGAGCCGTGGGCGACGAGCGCGGTCCGCCGCGGGTCGCGGTCCGCCGCCCGGTCGAACCGGTCGACCACGGTGTCCATGCCGATGTCGGTGCGTTCGACGGGCACGGGCTCCGGCCCCAGTCCCCGCAGCGCGCCGACCGGCCCGGTGGCCCGGACCAGGTCGTCGAGCACCCGCAGGTAGTCGTCGAGGAGCCGCCGGGCTTTCGCGGTGTCCTCGTCGCGGTACTCCAGCTTGACCGTGAGCCGGTCGCCGGGGGTGACGACCCAGGTGAAGGGGTAGTGGGTGGAATCGTCGGCCGTCACCGAGGTGATGCCATGCCTGGCGTTCATCTCGGCGAACGCGTCCATGTCCAGGAAGTTCTGGAGCACGAAGAGGTTGTCGAACAGGGTGTCGTGCCCGGTGGCCCGCTGGATCTCGCCGAGCCCCAGATGCTCGTGGACCATCGCCTCGACCCTGGCCGCCTGTACGTCCGACAGATACCCGCGAACGGTGTCGTCCGGCCGGGGCCGGGTCCACAGGGGGACGGTGTTGAGCAGCACGCCGACGATGCCGTCCAGCCCCTCACCGTCCCGGCCGGAGACGGTCACACCGAACACGGCGTCGTCGCGCCCCGTGTGGGCGCCGAGCAGCAGGCCGAACGCGCCGGTCAGCACCGAGTTCAGGGTGACGCCGTGCACCCTGGCCGCCGCCCGCAGCAGCTCCGACCGCTCGGCGGACAGCGTGCGCACGAGCGCGCGCGGCAGGTCGTCGGCAAGGGACGGCGCCGGTCCGGCGAGCAGCGTCGGGCCGGGGAGACCGGCCAGGTGCTCGGCCCAGAAGCGTTCCGACGCGGCGGAGTCCTTGGCGTCGAGCGCCCGGGCGTGGTCCTCGAAGCTCGGCGTGGCCGGGGCCGGGTCGGGCAACTCGCCCGCGAGAACGGCCTGGTAGGCGTCGAACAGGTCCCGCAGCACGATCTCGCGGGACCAGCCGTCCCACAGCAGCAGGTGGTAGCTGAGCAGCAGCCCGTCGCGGCCGCCGGGCAGCCGCACCACGGTCATCCGGATCAGCGGGGGCTCGCCCGGGTCGAATCCCGTGTCGCGGTCCCGGGTGCGCAGCGCCTCGACGTCCGCGTCGCTCGTGAGCTCGACCGTACGGACGTGGACGCGCCGGCCCGCCCCCAGGACCTGGACCGGGTTTCCGTCGTCGTCGGTGGCGAAGCCCGCGGCCACGACCGGGTGCCGCGCCATCACATACGCCATCGCCTCGGACAGTGCGTCGGGGTCCAGACGCCGGTCGAAGGTGAACCAGCTCTGCGCCACGTAGTGTCCCGCCGGACCCGCCATCTGGGCCTGGAAGTACAGGCCCCGCTGGAGTGGGGTGACCGGTGCCGTGCGCTCGGCCGTCGCGGAGGCGTCCGCGATGCGTTCCAGTGCGCTCCGCCAGTGGTCGGTGATCTCGTCCGGGATGCCTTCGGCGAGGGTGAAGACGGCGTGCAGGCTGCCGGTGGCCGCGTCGGTCCAGGCGTTCACCTCGACGGCGTACGGGCTGCCCGGATCGCCGCCGGTGAGGTGCGGGGCCTGGGACTCGCCTCCCCGGCCGAGGTAGTTGAAGAGCACCTGCGGGCGGGCGGTGAGCAGCGGGGCCGTCTGCGGGTTGAGGTACCTGAGCCGGCCGTAGGCGACGTGTGCGCGCTCGTCCGGCTGGCGTTCGGCGACCTCGTACGCCGCGGAGACGGGGTCGCTGTGCGCCGTGAGCCGCACGGGCGCGATGGAGGTGAACCAGCCGACCGTGCGGGTGTAGTCGTGGTGCTCCAGCGCCGGAACCCGGCCGTGGCGCTCCAGTTCGACCGCGAGGTCGGTGGGCGATGGCTGGATGTGGGTCAGCGCGGTGCGCAGCGCGCCGCACAGCAGCTCGGTGAGACCGACGCCGAGTGCGGTGGGCGCGGTACGCGTCACGAGGTCGCTCACTTCGGACGCGAGCACGACCGTGGTCTCGCGCGTTCGCTCGACCGCGGGCAGGAGCGCGGGCGCCTGGAGCGTGGTGAGCCAGTGCCCGAGGTCCTCGATCGCATGGGCGGACCGGGCCGCCAGCGCCTCCGCGTACTCGGCGTAGGACGTGGTCGGCGGCGCCAGGGGCGCCCCGCGCAGGGCGGCGGCCAGGTCGTCCAGCAGGATCAGCCAGGACACCGAGTCGACGGCGAGGTGGTGCACGGTGACCACCAGGGTCCGGCTCGCCTCCAGCCACGCGAACGCGATGACCTCCCCGGACTCGGGGTCGAGCCGTCCGGCGGCCTCGTTCGCCGCGGTCGTCGCGTCGCACGTCTCCGCCCGTACGACAGTGACCTCGCGGGCGGGTTCGGTGCGCAGGGCCCACACCCCGTGTGCGACGTCCAGCCGCAGCCGGAGGGCCGGGTGCGCGGCCACGACGGCGTTCGCGGCGCGCTCGGCGTCGGCGAGCCCGGCGCCGTCGGGGGCCACCACCGTTCTGGCCTGGGCGAACCGGGTGAGCGAGCCGCCCAGTTCGCGCTGGCGCAGCATGATCGGCGTCGCCGGCAGCGGGCCGTCCGCGTGGCGTTCGGGCGCCGGCGGCCCGGCCTGCGGTGTGCTCGTTCCCAGGTGCTCGGCGAGTGCGCGCGGTGTCCTGAACAGGAACACGTCCCGCGGCGCGATCGGGAGACCGAGCGACCTGGCCCGGTTGATGACGGTGATGGCGACGATGCTGTCGCCCCCGGCCCGGAAGAAGTCGGTGTCGCCGTCCACGGCGGATTCGGGCAGTGTGTCGGCGAAGATGCCGACCAGTGCGGTGAGCACGGCGTCCCCGTAGCCCGAGGGGCCGGCCGCCGGAGTGTCGTCCGGTGCGGCGCGTGTGGTCAGGGCCTTCCGGTCCAGTTTGCCGTTGACCGTCAGCGGCAGGGCGTCGACGGGCAGCACCCGGCCCGGCACCATATGTACGGGCAGTTTCGCCGACAGCAGGGCGGTGACATCGGCGGGCACCCGGCCCACGACATGGGCGACCAGGTGATCGCCGCTGTCCGCCACGGTGACGGCCGCGTCGACCACACCATCGAGTGCCCTGACGGCGGACTCCACCTCGCCGAGTTCGATACGGAAGCCCTTGAGCTGTACCTGGTCGTCGGCGCGGCCGGTGAACTCCAGCTCACCGTCGAGCGTGCGGCGGGCGAGGTCGCCCGTGTGGTACATGCGGGAGCCGTCGCCCGCGAACGGGTTCGCCACGAAACGGCCCGCGGTCAGCCCCGGCCTGCCCAGATAGCCGAGGGACACCTGGTCGCCGGCGACGTAGATGGCGCCCACCCGGCCCGGCGGCACCGGCCGGAGCCGGTCGTCGAGCAGATAGACGGCCAGGCCCGGGATCGGACCGCCGATCGGGCTGACGTCGCCACCGGGGCCGAAGTCCTCGTCGGTCAGCGCCCGGTGGGTGACATGGACGGTGGTCTCGGTAATGCCGTACATGTTGACCAGCTCGGGCGCCCCGGTGCCATGCCGCTCGACCCAGCCGCGCAGCCGCCCGAGATCCAGCGGCTCGCCGCCGAAGATGATCCGGCGCAGCGCGGTGACCGGCTCGCCCGCATGCCGATCGGCCTCGATGAACTGGTAGAACGCCGACGGGGTCTGGTTGAGCACGGTCACTCCGCGCTCGCGCACCAGCCGGTGGAAGTCGACCGGCGAGCGGGTCAGCCCATACTCCGGCACCAGCAGCTCGGCGCCGTGCGCCAGCGCGCCCCACAGCTCCCAGACCGCGAAGTCGAAGGAGAAGGAGTGGAATTGGACCCATACGTCGTGCGGACCGAAGTCCATGGCGGGCCGGGTGTTCGCGAGCAGTGTCACCACGCTGGAGTGCGGAACGACAACGCCCTTGGGCGTGCCGGTCGATCCAGAGGTGTAGATGACGTAGGCGGGGTCGTGCCAGCTCGCCTCCGGCCCCGCCTCCGTACCGGCCCGCAGCAGCTCGTCTCCGGATACGAGCACACGGGCCGCCACGCCCGCCCGGGCCAGCAGCCGGGTGAGGCGCTCGCGCTGGTCACGGTCCACGAGAACGACCTGCGGAGCGGCGTCGGCGAGGATGTACTCCAGCCGTTCGTCCGGGTACGCCAGGTCCAGCGGTACATACGCGCCGCCCGCGGTGACGATCGCGACCAGGGCGACGACCTGCTCCACGGAGCGCGGGACGGCGACGGCGACGCGCCTGCCCGGCCCGGCCCCGGCCGCGCGCAGGGCGGAGGCCAGCTCGTTCTTCGCGGCCGACAGTTCGCCGTAGGTCAGTGACCGGGTCGCACCGTCGAGAGCGCACTGGGTGACGGCGGTGGCCGCCGGGTCACGGCGCGCGGCGGCGTCGAACAGTCCGCCCAGGGTCGTCGGAGTGATCGGCGCGGGATGCCGGGTGTCTTCGAGCGCCACGTCGTCGACCAGGGCGTCCGGGCGGATGAGCAGGCCGGTGAGGGTCTGGGTGAACGTGCGCAGGATCGCCTGGGCGCCCGCCTCTCGCAGCAGCTCGCCGTCGTAGATCAGCTTGAAGCGGGGACGGCCGTCGGGAGCGCGCTCCACCACCAGCGTCAACGGGTAGTGCGGGGCGCCCTCGTTCACGATGTCGGTGATGACCAGATCGTCGCCCGGCCTCCGCAGGGCGGCCACATCGGTCGCGACATCGAACACCACCAGGGTGTCGAACAGGGAGCCGGCGCCGGCCAGGCGGCCGATCCTCGCCAGCGAGACATGCTGGTGCGGCAGCACCGCGCTCTGGTGTTCCCGCACCGAGGCGAGCAGGTCGCGGGCCGTGGTCGTACCGGCCCACCGGGCGCGCACGGGGATCGTGTTGATGAACAGACCCACCATGTCCTCGATGCCGGGCACCTGCGCGTCGCGCCCGGACACCGTGGATCCGAACACCACATCACTGCCGTGCAGGATGCCGCCGAGCGTGACCGCCCAGGCGCTGTGCACGGCCACGCTCAGCGGCACACCGGCCGACCGGGCGGCCGAGTCGATGTCCTCCCCCGGTGCCACGGCGATGTCGGCGAACCGGCCGGACGGGGTGTGTCCCTCGGCGACCAGCGAGGGCCCGGGCAGCTCGGCGAGCTGATCGCGCCATATCCGGTCGCTCTCCTCGTCGTCGCGCTCCGCGAGCCACCGTACGTAGTCGGGGAAGCCACCGAGCGGGTACACGGTCCCCGGCGCGTGGTATTCGGCCAGCAGCGCGCGGAGCATCGGTGGCACCGACCAGCCGTCGGCGATGATGTGGTGCACGGTCTGCACCAGGATGTTCCGGCCGGAGCCCGCGCGGATGAGTGTGTACCGCATCAGCGGGCCGGTGGCCAGGTCGAACCCGGCGCGGCGGTCCCGCTCGGCGTACTCGCGGATCTCGGAGTCGGTGATCCCGGGGCGGTCGAGCGTGGTGAACGGCGCCCGCACTCCGCCCTCCAGCACGGAGACCACACGGCCGTCGGCGAGGGCCGTGAACCGCGCCGCCAGGTTCGGGTACAGCGTGAGCAACCGGGTGGCCGCCGCCGCGAGCCGACCGGCGTCCACCTCGCCGTCCAGCCTGAGCGACTGCTGTTCGACGTAGGCGCCCGCCGAGTCGTCGTCGAAGACCGAATGGAAGTACAGGCCCTCCTGCAGCGGGGTCAGTGGCAGGATGTCCCGCAGCGCCGGGCCGTCCAGGACGTCGACGTCGGCCTGGGTGAGCCGCACCAGGCCGAAGTCGCTGGGCGAGTGGCCGCCCCGGTCGAGCGCGGCCAGCGCGGTCAGGGTCTCCTGGAAGTATGCGCCGATGGTCGCGATGTCCTCGTCGGTGAACATCCCGTCGGGCCAGGAGATGGTGGTGATCAGCTCGTACGCGCCGCTCGACGCGGGTTCGGCGATCGCGTTGAACTCCAGGGGGCGCGGCAGACGCATCCTGGGGTCGCGCTTCTCCCCCAACTGACCTGTGCTGCCGCTGAGTCGCCAGTCTCCGGCCGCGCCCGCGTCGAAGCGGCCCAGGTAGTTGAAGAGCACCTGCGGTGCCGGGGCGTCGAACTCGGTGTGGGTCAGATACCGCAGGGCGCCGTAGGAAACGCCGTTGGACGGCACCCGGGCGAGGTCTTCCTTGACCGCCTTGAGCGCGGCGGCCAGGTAGTCGGGGGCGGTGAAATCGGCCGCCGCTCCGGGGTCCACGGTCACCGGGAACAGGGTGGTGAACCAGCCCACGGTCCGCGACAGCTCCGGCTCGAAGCCGGCGGCGTCCGCCACGAAACGTCCCTCGCGGCCGTGGCCTTCGAGTTCGATATGCGCGAACGTCTGATCCTGTCCGAGGTCGCGGCGCCATCGGGCGAGGGTGACGGCGAGCGCGGTCAGCAGCACATCGCCCACGCCCGCGTGGAACGTCGCGGGGATCTCGCCCAGCAGCGCGGCGGTGACCTCGGGGCCGGCCGAGACGGTCCGCACCCGCTCCCGCGCCACGGTGTCGGCTTCGGACAGCGCGCGCCTGCCCACGGGGCCGTCCGCTCCCGGCAGGGGACGCTCGTAGTAGCCACGGTCCGCGTCGAAGGCGGCATTCCCCAGCATCTGCGTCCAGCGCCGGAACGACGTGCCCACCGGGGGCAGTTCGATCGGCGCGCCCGAGGACAACTGCCGCCATGCCGTGGCCAGGTCGTCCATCAGGACATGCCAGGACACGCCGTCGATCACCACATGGTGGACGACCACCACCAGTTGCCGTGCCGCGCGCCGCCAGACGGCACGCAGCATCACGCCCCGGTCCGGGTCCAGCCCGCCGGTGGCGAGCGCGACGCACTCCTCGACCGGCCGGTCGCTCTCCTGCCACGACGGCGTGGCCCGGTCCGCCACCGGGATGTCGAAGCTCCAGCGCTCGCCGCGCACCAGCCTGGCGCGCAGCATGTCGTGCCGCCCGACCACGGCGACGAGGATCGCGTCGAGGGCGTCGGCGGTCAGCTCCGCCGGAGTGTTCAGCACGACCGACTGTACGAAGCCGTCGATCGCGTCGGTGGTCTCGCCGAGCCACTGAACGATGGGCGATCCCACGACGGCACCGGTCGCCACATCGCCGTCGTCCGCGGTGGAGGCGCCCTCCCGGCTCGCCACCGCCGCCAGCGCCCCCACCGTGCTGTCGGTGAAGATCTGCCGTGCCGTGAGGTGGAGACCCGCGTCGCGCACCGCGCTCAGCAGCGAGATCGCCAGCAGGCTGTCTCCGCCGAGCTGGAAGAAGTCCTGGTCGACGCCGACCTCGTCCAGCCGCAGCACCTTCGCGACCGCCGCGCACAGCACACGCTCGTTCTCGGTGGTGGGCTGGACGATCGAGCCCGTCCCGATCGCGGGTTCCGGCAGCGCACGGCGGTCGAGCTTGCCGTTCGCGGTGAGCGGGAACTCCTTCATCACGACGACATGGGCGGGCACCATGTACTCCACCATGTGCCCGGCGGCCCACTCCTTGACCTCGTCCGCGCGCAGGTCCTCGCTCCCGGCGGCCGGGATCACATAGCCCACCAGGTAGGTGCCGCCTGCCGCGTTCTTCTTCGCGACGACGCAGGTGTACCGCACCCCGGGGTGCTCCGCGAGACCGACCTCGACATCCTCGATCTCCAGCCGCATACCGCGGATCTTGATCTGGTTGTCGGCCCGGCCCAGGAAGTCCAGCGAGCCGTCCGGGGCGAACCGCGCGAGGTCTCCGGTCCGGTACAGCCGGGACCCGTCCCCGGCGAAGGGGTTCGCCACGAAGCGGGACGCCGTCAGGCCGGGCGCGTTGATGTACCCACGGCCCAGGAGGAACCCTCCCACGTACAGTTCGCCACCGACGCCGACCGGGACCGGGCGCAGCTCGTTGTCCAGCACATACAGCTGGGTGTTCGGGTTGGCCTTGCCGATCGATGTCGACACGCGCTCGGCGGCGCCCCGGTAGATGACATGCGAGACGCCGATCGTGGTCTCGGCCGGGCCGTAGCCGTGGTACAGCGGGATGTCGAGCCGGGCACGGAACCGCTCGTACAGCTCCGGGGTCAGCACCTCGCCGCCGCACCACACATGGCGCAGGCTGTCCAGCCGCCCGGAGTCGCCCACCATCTCCAGCAGCACGTCCAGCATGGACGAGACCAGGTAGGTGAAGGTGACCCGCTGCTCGGCGATCACGCTCAGCAAGTGGTGCGGGTCGCGTTCGCCGCCGGGCCTCAGGATGACCAGCCTGCCGCCGTGCACCAGCGGCAGAAAGATCTCGTTGATGGAGATGTCGAAGGACAACGGCGCCTTGAACAGCGACGCGTCGTCGTGGCCGAAGCCCAGGATCTCGTTGCCCTGCCACAGCAGGCGCTCGCTGATCGCCTCATGCCGGATCATCGCGCCCTTGGGCCGCCCGGTCGAACCGGACGTGAAGATCACGTATGCCAGCGCATTGCCGGGGACGGTGGCCCCGGTGCCCTCGGTGGGGTGGGCACCGAAGCCCCAGTCCTCGAGGTCGACGGCCACGGCTTCCGGTTCGGCCGGGTCGCCTTCGGCCGAGGCGCCCAGCTGCGCCACGACCCGGGCGTCGTCGATGACGACGGCGCGGCGCGCGGCGGGCCACTGCGGATCGAGCGGCACGAACGCGCACCCCGCCTGGAGTACGGCGAGCAGCCCGATCACCATCTCGGCGGAGCGGCCCAGTGAGATGCCGACGACCTGTTCGGGGCCCAGTCCGCGCTCGATCAGGTGATGGGCCAACTGACTTGAGCGCTCGGCGGCCTCACGGTAGGTCAGCGACCGGTGCTCGTCGACGATGGCGACGGCGTCCGGCCTGGACCGCGCCTGCTCACGGAACATCTCCACGATGGTCGGGCGGACCCGGTCGGCCTCGGTGTCGTTCCACCCGGCCAGGGCATCGAGCCTGGCCGCCACGCCGGACGGGGAGATGGTGCCGATCGGCCGGTCCGGGAAATCGGTCAGGTCCTCCAGCGCGAGCCGCGCATCGTCCGGCCCGACGCCTTCCGGGACGGTGATGCTCCGGTCGTCCGCGCCGACCTCCCAACCGGCGGGCCCCGCCCCGCCGTTGTCGACCCAGCCGAGGACATCGGCGAACAGGGTGCCGGGGGTGAGGTCGATGCCATCGGGGCTCAGACCCGTCGCCCAGTACGACAGCCCGATGGCACACGCTTCGGCGATGGTCCGGTCGGAGAAGTCACCGATCCGCCGGCGTACGTCGGCAACCTGTCCGGGAGAAAGCAGTACGCGACGCGCGCCCGGTTCCACCATCGAAGACATCGAAGACTCAGCATCCCTTCCACGTCATGAAAAGCTCACCTGAATCAGGGGTGTCTAACTACCCTCGCGCCAGGCCCGCCACAGTCGTGCGTACCGGCCGCCCAGGGCCACCAGCTCCTCGTGCGTTCCCTGCTCCACCACGCGGCCCGCGTCCAGCACGGCGATCCGGTCCGCCGCCATCGCCTGGGTCAGCCGGTGCGCCACGAACAGCGTGGTCCGGCCCGAGCACGCGGCCAGCACGGCCCGCTCCAGCTCGGCGGCGCCCTCGCTGCCCGCCTCCGCGGTCGACTCGTCGAGCACCACCACCGGGGCCCGGCCCAGCACCAGCCGGGCCAGGGCGATCTGGGCCACCTTGGTGACGTCCAGGCGCTCTCCGCCCTCGCCGACCATGGTGTTCAGCCCATCGGGCAGCGCGTCGACCCATCCCTCGGCGCCGACCGTGTGCAGCGCGTCCATCAGCTCGGCATCACTCGCCTGCGGCGCGGCCAACCGCAGGTCGTCGGCGAGCGGCCCGGAGAACACATGGGTGTCCTGCGTCAGGATGCTCACCAGGGCCCGCGCCCCGGCCTCGTCCAGACCGGCGAGGTCGGTCGTCCCGACGCGCACCGACCCGGCCTGCGGGGTCCCGATGCCCGCGATCAGCGCGGCCAGCGTGGACTTGCCCGCGCCCGTCGCCCCCACCAGCGCGAGCGAACCACCTGCCGGGATCGTCAGACTGACATCCCGGAGGACCGGCTCCTCGGTATCGGGGTAGCGATACGTGAGCCCCTCCACCGTCACCGAGTACGGCCCGGTGTCCGCCGGCGAGACGGCCGCGTCGCCCACCAGCCGGTCTTCCGCGGCCTCCCCCACCACGCCGACCAGGCGGGTCAGGCTCGCGCCCGACTTCTGTGCCTCGTCGAAGGTGAACATGATGGAGCCCAGCGGGGTGAAGAGCCGATGGAAGATCAGGGGGGCCGAGGAGACGTCGCCCAGGCCGGCGGCATCGGCCTCCAGCAGGGAGTACCCCACCACGATGATCAGGACCAGTCCGATGAACTCGGCGCGGTTCTCCCTGCCGACGAAGCGGCCGAAGAACCGGAACACCTCGATACCGAGATCGCGCACCCGCCATGACTCGGCGCTGACCTTCTCGCGGAAGGCGCCTTCGAGGCGGTACGCCCGGACGGTGTCGATCCCCTTCAGACCACTGATCAACGCCTGCGCACGGTCGGCCTGGGCCGCCCGCTGCTGCTGGTAGAGCGGGGCGGACCGGGGGAGATACCAGCGCAGGGCCAGCGCGTACGCGGGCAGCGCACCGGCGCCCGCCAGGCCGAGCCGCCAGTCCAGTCCGAACATGCCGGCCGTGGCGATGACGACCAGCACGCCCGCCGAGAACACGGTGGGGACGGCCGTGCGGATGCCCTTGGACAGCACGGCCACATCGTCACCGACCCTGGACAGCACATCTCCCCGGCCGACCTGCTCGATCCGTGCGCTCGGCATCCCCAGCACCGCGCGGACGGCGCCTTCGCGCAGCCGCGCGAGCAGATCCGCGCCCAGCCGCCCGATGAGATAGGTCGACACCGCGGTGGCCGCCGCGCCGAGCAGCGCGGCGGCGCCCATCACCACCCCGATCGTGACCAGGGTCGAGCGCGGCTCGCCCGCGACGACCCCGTCGACCACCCGGCCGAGCAGGATCACCGGGAGCACCTGGAGCGCCGCCCCGGCCACCGTGGTGAGCGCGGTTGCGGCCGTCAGCCAGGGCACCTCGCGGCAGTGCGCCGCGACCCATCGGGTGGCCACGCGTCCGGTCGCCGTGCGCAGGGTTGCCGGGGTGAGGCGCGCCTCGGTGGTGCTCACCCCCGGCCGACCGACTTGACGAGCTGGTCGATCGCGTAGGGCAGGGACAGCAGGGTGCCCTGGGAGATGGCCGCGCCGACGGCCGGGCCCTCACTGTCCAGCAGGTAGGACACCTTGTCCTTCTTCACCGCGTCCAGGTTGGTGAAGAGCTGGAACTTCTTCAGCGCCTGCTGGTCGGCCCCGTCGTTGATGACGAAGACGCGGTCGGCGTCGACCAGGTCGATGCGCTCGGGGGACAGGACGGTGAAGAACTTCCCGTCCGCGATCTTGTCGATCTTGGTCTGGTAGGTGAAGCCGATGCCCGTGACCAGCCTCCCGCGCACATCGGTGGAGGTGAACGGCGCCACCGAGTTCTTGTACCAGGACAACATGACCGCGGTCTGGTTCGCGAACTCGGGATGCGCCTTCTTGGCCGCGCCGAGCTTGTCCTCAATGCCCTGCACCAGCTTGGTGCCCTCGTTCTCCTGGCCCAGCGCCTTGGCGATCTGCACGGCGTTGTCCTGCCACGGGGCGCTGAACGGCTCCTTCTCGCCCTTGGTGCGGCCGACGGTCGGGGCGATCTGGGAGAGCTTGTCGTAGGCGGCCTTGTCGATCTCGGAGTAGACCGCCACGATCAGGTCCGGCCGCAGGGCGGCGATCTTCTCGTAGTCGGGGCCGGTGTCGCCGTTCTTCATGACGACCTCGGGCCGGGTGTCGCCCCACTTGTCCTTCACCCAGGGCCACTGGGTGTTGATGTCGGGCTTCTCGCCCGCCGGGTTCGGATACTGGTCGACCATGCCGACCGGTCTCACCCCGAGCGCCAGCATGGCCTGGTCGTCCGTGTAGCCGACGGAGACCACCCGCCGGGGAGCCTTGGTGATCTTCGTGGATCCGAACGCGTGGTCCACGGTGACCGGGAACGCACCCGAGACGGCGGCCGGGGCGTCGTCGCTCGCCTCGTCCGTCGAGTCGGAACCACATCCCGCGAGGAGGCCGACGCCGAGGGCCGCGGCGGACAGCGCCGCCACTAACCGCCACCATGGCGTCCTACGCGTCGTTCGATGGAGGAGCATCCGGGATCCCTTGCTGTCGCGCTGTCCGTTGCGCCCCTGACTAAGGGCAGCCAAACCTTATCCCGATGAAGTGAGGCTAGCCTAGCCTTACTTCTGCATTCCTTTGCGGAACCTGCTCGAGCGGGACGTGGGTGCGGCCGATCGGCACGATCAGCGGCCGGTCGCCCACCGGGTCGTCAATCACCATGGCGCGCAGCCCGAATGCCTCGTCCAGCAAATCGGCGGTGATCACATCACGCGGATGCCCCTGCGCCAGGATCGAACCGGCCCGCATCACGATGAGGTTGTCGCTGTAGCGCGTGGCCAGATTGAGGTCGTGCAGCACCATCACCACCGTGCGGCCCGACTCGTGCAGGTCGTCCACGAGGTCGAGCACATCGATCGCGTGCGCCAGGTCCAGATAGGTGGTCGGCTCGTCGAGGAGCAGCAGATCGGTGCCCTGGGCCAGGGTCATCGAGATCCAGACGCGCTGACGCTGCCCGCCGGACAACGAGTCGACCGGGCGGTCGGCCAGCTCCGACACCCCGGTCATGGCCAGCGCGCGCTCCACGACACCGGCGTCGTCCGAGGACCACTGCCGCAGCCAACTCTGGTGCGGATGCCGCCCCTTGGCCACCAGGTCGGCCACCGTCAGCCCCTCCGGCGCCACCGGCGCCTGCGGCAGCAGGCCCAGCTTCTTGGCCACGTCCCTGGTCCTGAGCTTGACGATGTCCTCGCCGTCCAGCACCACGGCCCCCTTGGCCGGCTTGAGCAGCCGCGTCAGGGTGCGCAACAAGGTCGACTTGCCACAGCCGTTGGGGCCGATGATCGTGGTGATCACACCCGGCGGGATCGTCACATCCAGGTCCTCGATGACGGCCCGGCCCCCGTACCCGACCGAGACGCCTTCGGCCGCCAGCCGTGGGATGCCCTGGGCCCCGGACTCGATCTCGGTGGTGCGCTCGGCGCTCACAAGTCCCCCTGTATTGAGGTCTGCCTGAACTGTATTGCCATCTATCTGAGATTCGCCCGCACCAGCAGACAGACGAGGAAGGGGCCGCCGATCGCGGCGGTGACCACACCGACCGGGAGGGTGATCGGCAGCGCCGTGCGCGCGACCAGGTCCGCACCGATCAGCAGCAACGCTCCCACCATGCCGGAGGCCACCATCGGCGGCGTAGGGCACCTCGCCAGACGCATCGCCACCTGCGGCGCCACCAGCGCGACGAACGGAACCGGGCCCGCCGCGCTCACCCCCACAGCGGCCAGCAGGACCGCGCACAGCAGCAGGACCGCCCGCACCCTCGCGTACCGGACGCCCAGGCCCGCGGCGACCTCGTCGCCCAAGTGCATCGGCTTGAACTGGAACGCGACACAGAACACGACGGCCAAGAGGACGAGCGTGCACCACAGCGCCACCCGGACCTCGCTCCACGAGCGGTTGTCCAGCGAGCCGACCAGCCATGCCTGGGCCCGGGCCACATCCTTGATATCGGCCGTGACCAGCAGCCATGTCGTGATCGCCTCCATCATGGCGCTCACCGAGATGCCGATGAGGATGAGCCGGAAGCCGTCGATCCCGCGCCGCCACGCCAGGAAGTACACCAGCAGTCCCGTGCCGAGACCGCCCGCGAGCGCCGCCGAGGACAGACCCACCGCGCTCACGACCGCCGCGGCGGTCCCGCCCGACACCGTCACCAGGAACACCGAGACCGCGCCGGCGCCCCCGGTGATCCCCAGAATGTCCGGGCTCGCCAGCGGATTGCGGGCGATGGACTGCGTCAGCGCACCGGACACCCCCAGCGCGATCCCCACGACGAGCCCGGCCAGGGCGCGCGGCATCCGCAAGTCCATAATCACGAACTCGTCGACCCGCTCACCCTCGCCGAAGATCGTGGCGATCACCCGGGACAGCCCGATGGGGAAGTCACCGACGCCGATGGACAGGCAGAACACCAGGAAGGTGGCCGCCGCCAGCAGCAGCGTGACGCAGACGAGCCAGGGCCGCCATACGAACGACACCTGGCCGAGCCGCACGCCCGGCGCCACCGGCGCCACCGATCGCTTCACATCTGTCCCGTTCATGCGCTCTTGAACTTTCCGAGCCATACCAGAGCCGCGAAGAACGGGGCACCCAGCAGAGCCACGACCACACCCGCGTCCAACTCGCCCGGCCGCACCACCAAGCGCCCCACGATGTCGCAGAGCAGGAGGACGACGGCGCCGAGCAGAGCCGCGTACGGCACCAGCCAGCGGTAGTCCGGCCCGGTCAGATACCGGGCCATATGGGCCACCATGAGCCCGAGAAACGCGATGGGGCCGCACGCCGCCGTCGCCGCGCCCGCCAGCAGGGTGATGGCGGCGATGCCGATGGTCCGGCTCAGCGCGATGTTCACGCCCAGCCCCCGCGCCACATCGTCACCCAGGTTGAGCAGGTTGAGGGCGGGCAGCGTGGTCACCGCCAACACCAGCCCGACCGCGACGAACAGGGCCACCGGCCAGATGACGTCGAATCCGACACCGGCCACGGAGCCCGCGTTCCAGAACCGCAGCGCGTTCAGCGACGCCTGGTCCGAGAGCGCGACCGCCGTGGTCATCGCCGCCAGGAATACGGTGATCCCCTGCCCGGCCAGTGCGAGCGTCAGCGGGTTGCCGGCCCCTCGGCCGATGCTCGCCAGCCCGAACACCACGACACCGGAGCCCGCCGCCCCCAGGAAGGCGAACCAGACGTACTGGAACGGGTCGGCGAACCCGAACACGGCGATCACCGACACCACTGCGAACGAGGCGCCGGAGTTCACCCCCAGCAAGCCCGTGTCGGCGATCGGATTCCGCGTGTACCCCTGGATCAGCGCCCCGCCGACCCCCAGCGCGATGCCCGCCACGATCGCGAGCACCGTCCGGGGCATCCGCACGGTCCGCACGATGAGCCTGATCTCGGTGAGCCGCTGGTCGGAGTCCGGCGCCGCGAACAACCCGTGCCACACCTCGGCGGGGCTCAGCGCGCGCGCACCGACGGCCAGCGACACCGCCGCCGCGATCACGAGGACCGCCACCAGCGTGCCCAGGCCCACGACCCGCCGCCGACGGGCCTTTGTCGTGCCCCAGGTCAAGGGGCGTTCCATCGCAGTCATGCCCATGTCTCAGTACGTCATCCCCCTAGCGAGCGGTGCTGCCGACTCCGTCGGCGACCGGCCGGGCCCGGTCGGAGGCGAACGGGACGCCCCGGTCGATGAGCGAGTCCAGGATCTCGCCGACCCGGGTCGCGGTGTTGGACAGCAGGGAGGAGGTGATGCCGTGGGTATGCTCCGTACCGCCCTGCAGATAGATACCGCAGCGCAGCCGGGGATCCGTCGCGACGCGGTAGTCACGCTCGACACGGATGCGGCCCTCGTCGTCACGGAGGCAGCTCTCGGCGATCTCGCCGAGGAGGCCGAGGGGGTCGGCGGGGCTGTAGCCGGTGGCGAAGACCACCACGTCCGCGTCCAGGAGCGTCTCCTCGCCGGTGACGAGGGACGTCACGGTGGCACGGACCTGCGTCGCCGTCTCCTTGACGTCGGCGAGCCGGGACACATTGAGGAAGCGCAGCCGCTCCACGCCGAGGACCTTCTCCTGGTACATCTGCCGGTACAGGTCGTCGATCAGGTCGATGTCCACCACGGAGTAGTTGGTGTTCCCGTGGTAGTCCATCAGCCGGCGCTTGACGTCCTCGGGCGCGGCGAAGTACTCGTCGACCGCCTCGGGGTCGAAGATCCGGTTGGCGAAGCCGCTGTCGTCCGCGGGGCTGTAGCCGTAGCGGGAGAAGACCGCGCAGACCTCGGCCTCCGGGAAGCGGCGGTGCAGGTAGGCGACGTTCTCGGCGGCACTCTGCCCGGCGCCCACGACGATGAACCGGGAGGGCGAGGTGCCTTCCAGGCCGTCGGCCTTCGCCAGCAGTTCAGAGGTGTGCCAGACGCGCTCACCGCGTTCCACACCCTCGGGCATGAGGGGACGCAGACCCGTACCGATGACGAGGTTGCGGGCGCGGTGGACCGCGAGCCCCTCCCCCGACCGGACCGTCACATCCAGGTACTCCACGGCTCCGTCGCGGACGACAGGCGCCACGCCGACGACCTCATGGCCGTAGGAGACCATGTCCCCGACCTTGGCCGCGGCCCATTCGAAGTAGTCGTGGAACTCCACCCGCAGCGGGAAGAGGTTCTTGTGGTTGATGAAGTCGATCAGCCGCCCCTTGCTCTTCAGATAGCAGAGGAAGCTGAACTCACTGGCCGGGTTCCGCAGCGTCACCAGGTCTTTGAGGAAGGACACCTGCATGGTCGCGTCGTCGATCAGCATGCCTCGGTGCCAGCCGAAGCGCGGCTGCTGCTCGAAGAAGTGAGCGCTGATCTCCTCTCCGCCAGCGGCGCGTGCGTTGTGCTCGCTGAGTGCGATCGCCATGGCCACATTGGACGGCCCGAAGCCGATGCCAATGAGGTCGTGGACCACTGATGCGCCACCAGGAAGAACCTGTGACATGTCACTCCCATCGTGCGGGGCAATCGCCTGTCAGGCGTGGGGAAGCCGCGGTGGGCAGGCCGATGAAGCGGCATGCCCACCGAAACTTAGGTGAGCCTAAGCTAAACCCGCGGGCCTGTCGATAGGACGGATCAGGCCATCGCGTCGCCAACTACGCCACCACATACGACCGTTGCGAGCTAAGGTAAGCCTTGCTTTACTTGCTCCGGCCATCCCCTGCTTCGAGGAGGAACCCCATGCGGGTCGTCATGTTCGGTTACCAGACCTGGGGGCACCGCACCCTGCAAGCCCTCCTGGACTCCGAGCACGACGTGGTACTCGTCGTTACGCACCCCAAGAGCGAGCACGCGTACGAGAAGATCTGGAGCGACTCCGTCGCCGACCTCGCCGAAGAGCACGGCGTCCCGGTGCTGATCCGCGACCGCCCCGACGACGACGAGTTGTTCGAGCGCCTCAAGGAGGCCGATCCGGACATCATCGTGGCGAACAACTGGCGGACGTGGATCCCCCCGCGCATCTTCGGCCTGCCCCGCCGCGGCACACTGAACGTCCATGACTCGCTGCTGCCGAAGTACGCCGGCTTCTCCCCGCTGATCTGGGCCCTGATCAACGGCGAGCCCGAAGTGGGTGTCACCGCGCACATGATGAACGACGAACTGGACGCGGGCGACATCGTCCGGCAGGAGGCGGTTCCGGTCGGGCCGACCGACACCGCCACCGACCTCTTTCACAAGACCGTCGGCCTCATCGCCCCGGTCACCATCGGAGCGCTCGGCCTCATCGCCTCCGGGCAGACGGAGTTCACCAAGCAGGACCGGTCCCAGGCCAGCTTCTTCCACAAGCGGTCCATCGAGGACATCCGCATCGACTGGACCTGGCCGGCGGAGGACCTCGAACGCCTGGTCCGCGCCCAGTCCGAGCCGTACCCCAGCACCTACGCCTTCCATAAGGGCAAGCGCCTCGAAATCCTGGCCGCGGTGGTGTCCCAGGGCCGGTACGGCGGCACTCCGGGCCGCATCTTCTACCGCGAGGGCGACGGCGTGGTGATCGTCGCCGGAGCCGACGCCCGCACCGGCCGCAACCACGGCCTGGCCATCACACGCGTACGGACCGAGGACGGCCATGAGATGGCCGCCACGGAGTACTTCACCTCCATGGGCGGCTACCTGACCAGCCGTCCCTGACGCGGCAGCCCACCGCCGCGACTCCCGTGGTCCGAGAGGACATCGCCACCGAGCGGACCGGAGGTCCGTGCGGCGGCAATCGTCGTCGGCCCGGCGGTCAGAGGCTGGTGAGCAGGCCGTCGAGCGGAGCGGGCATGCGGGCAGGGTCGAGGGCCTCGGCGAGGACGCGGCCGTAGTGGATCTTGCGCCCCTTCTTCGTGCCGAGGAAGCGCCGCAACTGCTGCTGTGAGCTGCGGCCCCGCTGTGCGGGCTGGCGCAGGAAGGTCTGCAGGGCGCGCAGGTCGCCCTCCGCACGGACAAGCTCCTCCACCCGGGTCACGCCCAGCGCGCGGATGAGCTCGTCCTCCAGATCCACCGCGCAGACGAAGATCCGTTGCTGTGCTGGATCTGGCTGTGCCGCATGGGGCTGCGGTGCGTTGGACTGTGCCGCACTGGGCTGTGCCGCATTGGCCCGCTCCAGGCCGCGCGCGTAGTAGCCGCGCTCCGCCTCATCGCACAGTCCCGTGAGGCGAAGACCCAGGCCGGATGGCCCGAGGAGGCGGGCGAAGCGCCCGACACTCATCGCACCGCCCATCGACAGGACACAGACTCCCTCGGCCGCCAGGTTCCGTCCACGACTCGCGGCCAGTGCGCCGACCGCTGCGACATCGCTCGGCCCTTCGAGCAGGACGGCCGCCCGGACGGGCAGCCGCGTGGCCAGTTCGCGGGCGCGGTCCCCGGGCCCACCGGCCACCCACGCGATGACCGCTTCCCGGAACGCCCCCATGTCCGCCATGAGAGGAGTCTCCACCCATTCCGGCCACCACGGTAGGGAATTTCCGCCGGCGCGTCGCTCGCCGGTGAGCGGTCGGTCCCGACGGTGCCAACGGATGGAGCCCCCCCCCCCCCCCCGCTCAGGCCGTACCGGCTGTGCTGCCGCGTACGACGAGGCGGGGCGGGAGAACGACCTCGCGGGGCTCGGTGCGGCCCTGGTCGAGGCGTTCGACGGCCGCGGCCACCGACTGTCGCGCCTGCTCCCGCGCGTTCCGGCTGACGGTGGTCAGGTCGAAGCAACTGAGCCGGGAGAGAGTGTCGTCGTCGTATCCGGCCACCGACACCTCGCCCGGGACGGCGATGTCGGCGCGGGAGAAGGCGGCCAGCACACCGATGGCGCACTGGTCGTTGAAAGCCACGACCGCGGTGGGCAGCTCGCCGCTGTCGAGGAGGTGGCGAGCGGCGCGCTCACCGGCTGCTTCGGTGTTGTCGCCGCGCAGGATCCGGATGTGCGCGCCGAAGCCAAGGCGGCGCATGGCCGTACGGTAGCCGCGGCGCCGGTCGGTGGCGATGACGCCCTTGCCCCCGTCCACGTAGACGATCGCGCGGTGGCCGAGGCCGACCAGATGCTGGACGGTCTGGCGCACACCGTCGTCGTCGGCGGTGCGGACGACGTCCAGCTCGGCGTGGGCGATCCGGCGGCCGACGGCGATCACGGGGGCCTTGCGGTCGAGAGCGGCGAGTGTGTCGGCGGGGGCGGTCGGACCGAGCAGGATCAGGGCCTCGCTGCGGAAGGCCAGCAGGGTCTCGACGGCGGTGTGCTCGTCGCGGGTGCGGGTCTGCGTGCTGAGGACGAGGTCGTAACCGACCTCCTCGGCGGCCGTGTGCAGGTGCTCGACCAGCTCGGCGTGGAAGGGGCTGTGGATGTCGACCATCACGCCGAGCAGCCGGGTGCGCCTGCTGGCCAGCAGGCTGGCGGTGCGGTCCGCCTGGTAGCCGAGGTCGGCGGCGGCCTTCAGGACGCGCTGCCGTGTGCGTTCGCTGGGGCCGGGCACACCACGCAGGACCAGGGACACCGACGCCGTGGACAGCCCCACCCGGGCGGCCACGTCCTCCAGCCGGGGGCGCTTGTCCGCGCCACCGCGGTGGCGCTCGGAACCGACGTCGTCCACTGATACCTCCCGCGGCCATCTCCTCGGGCAACACCCTTGACGCCTCCAGGAAACGCGCCGATAGTACCAAAAACTTAAAGCGCTTTAACGTCGCGCCTCAAGCCTACCGCGTTCCACGAAGGCCACTCCGCAGCGCGTACTCCCTCACGGCCGGCAGGACAGCTCCATCGACGAGGTGGTCACCCTCGGCGCACCCATCGGGCCGACCGCCGTACAGGCGCTCTCCGAGTCGGACGGCGAGGCGAAGGCCGCGACGTCACCACGGTGCGCGGCGAGAAGCCACCCGGCCGAGCTGGTAGCGCCGCCGGTCACGACCAGCTCTTCCGCACCGCGTACCGCTCCACTCGCCTGGACGCGCGGGTGCAGTCCATCCGCTGTCCGCGCCCTGCCGGACAGGCACGAGTCGCGCAGCGCCGTGCGCAGACCGGGGACGAAGGACTTCGCGGTGAGCGATGCGTCCGGCTGCCGGGGCTACGGCGGCCGGCCGGGGAAGGCACGCAGTGCCAGCTCAATCCTGATCTCCTCGCTGTCCAGCAGCGACTGCAGCCGACGCAGGACGATGTCGTCGATGCTGCGCTGATCCCGCAGGCGGATCAGGGCGCTGCGTTTGACGCCGATCAGGGCGCGGCGCAGTTCGAGCCCGGCCCGCACACCGGCGTTGTCGGTATCCGGCGGTCCCGCCTTTTCGGCGGCGTACTGGCGCAGTTCGCTCAGGATGGCGTCGACCGTCTCCGGCGGTGTTCTCAGACGCTCGGCGTGGTCGGGAAGGGCCTCCAGCGCGGCGGCGATGATCTGGCGATGGGCATGGCGTTCCTCGGTGGTCTCGTCGGGATCGCCGCGCAGTCCGGACCAGCGGATCACCGCGGGCATCGTCGTCCCCTGGAGGACCAGCGTGACCAGGATGACGGTTACGGCGGTGAAGACCAGCAGGCCGTGTCCCGCGAGCGGCCGGCCCGCGGCGGTGGCGGTCGGGACGGCGAGCGCGGCCGCGAGCGAGACGGCACCGCGCACCCCGCTCCAGGCGACCGGGAACCTCTGCCGGGCGCCGTAGCGCAGCGTGCGCTGGACCGGGCGGCGGTCGACGGCGCGGATGATGTAGGGCACCGAGTACAGCCACAGCAGTCGGGTGGCGATCACTACGCCGCTGACCAGCGCGGCGGTGATGACCGCGTGTCCCGGGGAGACGGAGCCGATCGCACTGACGATGGCGGGCGTCTGGACGCCGACCAGGACGAAGAGGGCACTGTTGAGAAGGGAGGTGCTCACCTCCCAGAACGAGATGATCTGCACTCTGGAGCTCGCACTGATCACCTTGGGGCCCGCCTGGCTGAGGATGAGACCGCAGGTGACCACCGCCAGAACGCCGGAGACGCCGAGCACTTGTGCGGGCAGATAGGTGGCGAACGGGGTGAGCACGCCCAAGGCGTTTTCCACCCTGCGGTCACGCAACCGCCTGCGCAGAGCCACGACGACGGCGGCGCATCCGCAGCCGATCGCGGCACCGCCCGCGTAGGCGAGCAGGAATCGCACGGTGGTGTCCGTCCAGGTGACGGCCAGCCCCTCGACGGCGACGCCGATCACCACGGCGTAGAGGGTGAGCGCGGTGCCGTCGTTGATCAGGCTCTCCGCCCGGAGGATGGTCTGGATCCGGCGGGGCAGCCCGCGGGCGACCGCCGCCACGGCGATGGCGTCCGTGGGGGCGACGACGGCACCGAGGACGAAGGCGAGTGGCCAGGAAAGGCCCAGCGCGTGCCCCACCGAGGCCACGGCGGCGGCGGTGGCCAGTACCAGACCGGTCGCGAGCAGCACGATGCCGCGCACGTTCGTCCGGATCTCCCGGAGCGAGGTGGTCAGCGACTCCCAGTAGAGCAGCGGGGGCAGGAACAGCAGCAGGACCACCTCGGGCGACAGGGCCAGCCCGCGGAAGTCGGGGATCAGGCCGATCAGGCAGCCGCCCGCCACCAGCATGACCGGCTCGTTCCAGCGTAGGCGGTGAGCCAGCCAGCTCATGGTCAGCACCGCGGCGAGCACCACCACGATCACTTCGAGGCCACGCATCCGGTACCGCCTTCCCGATGGGAGCGTGGTACGGGCCACGCCCCGGGAAGCCTGCCACCTCGAATCCGATCACGGTCGCGCCCGACCACCGCCGAATGAGTGCTCCGACCTGGGACGTCCGCCAACCGGGGCACTCGGTCACCCGGATGTGTGACCGAGTGCGGGGAGATCGCCGCCTCGGCCGTGCTGCGACTCGACGAGCACCCGCTTTGACGGCCGGGATGGCCACCGGGCCGCGAACCGCGCCGAGCGGCCAAAGCCGTCATCAACGCCATCAGCCGGCCGACTCCGGCCCACGTACGCGCGGATGCCGCCCTGTTCCAGCAGCTCGTCCGGAGCGCGGCCACGCGGCAACGCACGGCAGAGCTGTTCAGGCGGGGCTTCCAGACCCTTGGCCGTACCGAGCCCGAACTCGGTGACGTGATCGGCGACTTGCAGGCCGTCGACCGATGCGGCACGTCGGCGCGCATGGCGGCCAGCGGCTCTTGCCGCACAGCGCCGAGTTCACCGCCCCCTGGAGATGGCGCAGGCTTTCGCCCTCAGCAGCCCACGTCGTGGTGCAGACGGTCACGGTGCCGCGGGCGGCGTGGCCCGGCCGCCGCCCACTGAGTCGCCGGGCAGGAGCCGGCGCCGAACAGGCCGTCCCAGACATCACCGCCCGGCAGCAGGCGGCCCAACCGACCGCGCGAGATGTGGGACGGGTCCCGGCGCGGGGCCTTACGGTGACGGGCATGGTTCGCATGTCGGCCGCCCGACGGGACGGTTCCAGGAGATGCTCATGACGCGACAGTGCTGGTTCTGCGGGAGCGAAGCCACGGCCATGCGGCACGATCGTGTCGTCGGGTTGCACAGGGATGTGCAGTCCAACCCGACCTGGTATTTGGGCATCCGCACCAAGTGGCAGAGCGACAGCGTCCGTGTGCCACGCTGTGAGCGGTGCCATCACGGCCACATCATCGAGCAGTCCATGATGGCGCTCTCCGTCGCCGCGCCGATCGCGTATGCCGCCGGCGGTCAGTTGGACACGCTGCTCGGGATCCTGCCGAGCGCATCGGGCGGCAGAGTCAACGCGTCGATATGGGCGGTGGTGGCCTGCCTTCCCACACTGATGTGGCTCGCGACCCGCCAGGCGTGGCTGCCCTGGAACCGCCTCGCGCCCCGCCGTCTGCGCCACGCGCGCCGCCACCCGGCGGTTCAGCAGCTGAGGGAGGACGGCTGGCATTACCGGCCGGGGCCCTTTCCGTACTGGCGGAACGCCAAGGACCCGGTCCCCGAGCGCCTGTCCGGGCCTTCTGCCCGTCCTCGGCGGATCCTCGGCCGTATCACCGGCCTGCTCGGACTCGCCTCCTGCGTCGTGACCGTCGTTCTGTACTTCCGGGACAGTGAGTTGGCGGCATTGTTCCTGGTGCTCGCTCTCGGCCTGTTCTTCCTCTCTTCGAAAATCGACCCCGAAATGTGAACGCGGTGGGGACGCGTCGGATGCCCGCCGGCTGTACGGACACCCGACGAGATGCGGCGCACGGACGGCGGCACGACCCTGGCCGGGCACCTCGTCTTCTGAAGGCGAGCGGCGCATCGATCGACCTCTCGCACACCCGTCTGGCCGAGCGATGCACCCTGACGTCGATGGAACAGGACCCGACGGCACGTCATCGTCGAAGAGGCGTGGTGGAGGGGCTGGCAGACCCCGGGACCGGCTCCGTACCCGGCCGCCCTCGCCGATGCCTACCGGCAACTGCGCAAGGCCCGCGAGGACGCCCGCGACGAACCGGGAACCGCCGACCTCTATGACGGCGAGATGGAGATGCGCCGCCACAGCCGCACCTGGAGCGAGGCGGATCGGTGGCTGCTCCAGGCGTACTGTCTGCTGTCCGGCTACGGCCTGCGCGCCTCACGCGCGCTCGGTCGGCTCGCAGCCTCGATGCTCCTGACCATCCTGCTGCTGCCACGCTTCGCCCTGCCCCAGGGTTCCCCGAAGCACGAGGCGACAGCCATTGGTGCCGCCCGTCGGCGGCAAGGTCACCTTCGAGATCGGCGCCTCACCGCCCTAGCGATCCGCGGGCGCATGAGGCGATGAGGCGATGAGGCGATGAGGCACCGACCGTCCAGCCCGGTCCTGTGTTCCGCCGACTTCGTCGTCGACGGCGGACAGCTGAAGCGCGCCTGTTCGTCATACCGGGCTGGGGCATTCGGCGGCAGGCCGGCCCCCTTTCGGGTTGCGGGCCTGTGGACGGGAACCCGTTTCGCGGCTGCGCCGATCCATCGCCGGTTGACTTTGTGAGGGAGGGAGACGATCGCGTCTCCGGAGCACTTCTTGCGAGGGCAGCCACGTTGATCAACAGGCGGAACGTACTGCGGGCGGGCACGGTGGGTGTCCTGAGCACGGAGGTGGCGGGCTTGCCGTCCTCGCCCGCCGCTGCCGCGCCACCCACCGAGGTGGCGGAGCGGGTCGGCGAACGCGACTGGGAGCTACTGGCTCAGGCGCTGTCGTCGCGCTCCACCCTCTACCGGCCGGGCGACTCCGGCTACCCGCCGCTGGCGCTCCCGTTCAACCACCGGTACGCCGGGATCTGCCCCGCGGGGATTGTGGCGTGCGCCACCACCAGGGATGTCCGTGCGGCGGTCCGCTGGGCCCGCGCGGTGGGACTGCCCGCCGTCCCTCGTTCCGGGCTGGGCCACAATTACGCCGGGTACTCCGCCACCACGGGTCTGCTCCTCAACATGGCCCGCATGAAAAGCATCGTTTCCACCCCGCTGCCGGGTGCCCGCTCCCGGACCCGGTCCTACGGGCGGATGAGGGTCGTTCATGGCGCGGGCACCCTCACCGTGGGAGCCGGCGTCACCAACGGCGACCTGCACCCGATGTTGGAGGACCGCGGCATGTTCGTGCCGACCGGCCGCTGCCCCACGGTCGGGGTGGCCGGGCTGGTGCTCGGCGGCGGTATCGGCTTCAGCGACAAGATGTTCGGCCTGACCTGTGACCGGCTGGTCTCGACGACCGTGGTACTGGCCGACGGCCGCGTGGTGGAGGCCGGCGAGGACTCCCACTCCGATCTGTTCTGGGGCTGTCGCGGCGGGGCGGGGAACAACTTCGGTGTCAACACCTCCTTTACGTTCCAGTACGAGCGGTTCCAGGGCGACGTGGGCTTCTACGAGTTGCGCTGGAGCCTGGACTCGGCGCTGCCGGTGCTCGCCGCCGCGCAACAGATCGCCGTGGACACCCTGGACGACAAGCGATTCCATCTTCGCGTCGGCATGGGGACCCACGGGCTCACCAGGGACGAGATCCACGCCAACGCGGGCCTCAATGCCATCGGCCAGTACTACGGTGACCTCGATGAGTTGCGCGCCATCCTGGCCCCGATGCTCGGCATCGGCACGGCGGAGGAGCGCGCCCGCAACAAGGCGTCCGTCCGGGAGGTCACCCCGGGGCAGGCGAGCGAGCTGCTGAGCGCGACCACGCCGGTGCAACAGTTCGCCACCAAGTCGGCGGTTCTGACCTCCCGGACACTCCTGAGCGATGAGCAGATCGGTGCCGCTGCCGAGCGGCTGCTGGAGTGGCCCGGCAGCGACAACAAGGAAGGGGCGGGGTTCGCCATGTTCGCCCTCGGCGGCGAGATCAACCAAGTGCCGCCGGACGCGACGGCGTTCGTCCACCGAAACGGGGTCTTCATCCTCGCCGCCGAGACCTCCTGGGCGGATTACGACCCGCCACGCGTCGCCACGGCGAATCTTCACTGGCTCAGCGAGTTCTACCAGAGCATTTTCGGTGACACTCCCCCGTCGCAGTCCTATCAGAATTTCCCGGATCCGACCCTGAAGGACTGGCGGCGGGCCTATTACGGCGCGAATTACGACCGGCTGGTCGAAGTGAACCGGACGTACGACCCGACCAACTTCTTCAGCTATCCCCAAGCGATCGGCACCTGACCTTCGCGAACCGACGCGGCGGTGCGTCGGCCGCCGGAGTGGTGCGGTCCGCTTCCGGGTCGCACCGCCTGCGTCCATAGGCTTGACACACTGTTCAGGCACTTCATATGTTGCTCGTCTTGCCCTTTTCGGGGTGGGGTCGCACGAGACGTGGTGCGGCTGGAACGTCCCCGAAAGGGCTCTGCTGTGCGCGCATGGCTTCCCGACGCTCGTGGCCACCGGCGCCTGTTTTCCGCGCTGTCCATCGATGCCCTGGGCACCGGCCTCTTTCTGCCGTTCTCGATCCTCTACTTCACCGCGACGACCGATCTGACCCTCGGCAGGGTCGGACTGGCCTTGTCCATCGCCGCGTTGGTGCGCATTCCGGCGACCGCGGGCGCCGGGATGTTCTGTGATCGGTTCGGCGCCCGTAGCACGGTGATCGTCTCCAATCTCACCCAGGCGGTCGGGTTCTTCAACTACCTGTTCGTGGGGTCCTTCGGTCACCTGCTCATCGCCGCGGTCGTCGTACAGCTCGGCAACTCGGCGTTCTGGGTGGCCTACCCGGCCCTGGTGCATGACGTCGCCGAGGGAAAGCAGCAGGAATCCTGGTTCGCCCTGATCACCACGCTGCGCCATGCGGGACTCGGCGTCGGCGCTCTCGGCGCGAGCCTCGCTGTCGCGATCGGCGGGGTGAACGGATACACCACGATCGTCGCCGTCAACGCCCTGTCGTTCACCGTCGCGGCGATCCTGACACGGCTCGACTCCTCCTCAGTCGGCGCTCATGCCATAAGCGTCAGCGGCACGACCGCCAAGGGTGGCTGGGCGAGCACGCTCCGGGACCGGCCCTTCCTCGGGTTCGTGGGCCTCAACTTCGGACTCGCCCTGCTCTCACTCGCCTTCGGCCTCGCCGTTCCCGTCTTCCTCGTCGACACGGTGCACTTACCGCCGTGGATACCCGGCACCGTCCTCGCGGTCAACGCCGTACTCGGCGCGGTGGGCGCCACCCCCGTGAGCGCCGCGCTCACCGGGCATCGGCGATGGAGCAGCCTGATGGCATCGCAGGCCATCGTCGGCGGTGCCTTCATCGCGGTGCTGTGCTGTGCGTACGTGCCATCGGCACTCAGCATCTGCTGCGCTCTCGCCGCGGTCGTCCTGGTGACCGTCGGCGAACTGATCCAGAGCCTGATCGTGTCGCCCATCGTCAACGACTGTGCCACCGCGACGAGTCGGGGCCGCTACAACTCCCTCTCCCAGATGGCCTTCAGCATCGGTGACGTGGTCACACCCGCGCTCATGACCATGCTTCTCGCCCGCGGGCCGGCCGCCACCTGGATACCGATGGCGGCCCTCGCCCTCGTCGACATGCTCGGTATCGCCCTGCTCGCCGGCCACCTCCCCGCGATGCGGCGACGTATCAATCACCCCAGCCTCACCGAACCCGACGGCCCGTAGGCGGCCATTGCGGTTCGCGGGCCCACCGCCCGGTCAGTCGTCGGCCAGTCGTGTCCGCCAACTCGACACCGCTGGCTTCCAGTTGAGCGCCTGCCGTACGCGGTCGTTGGCCGCGCCGCGCATGGCGGTGAGCTGGTAGCTGGTGAGCCAGCCCAGCAACCGCTCGGCCAGTTGCGCCGGCACCGTACGGGGCGGGGGCGCTCCGAGCAGGCGGGCGTACTCGGGCAGCCAGACCGCGGCCTCGGCCGGGTCGTCATCGGCCACGTTGAACACCCCGTCGGTATCCGCTTCCACGGCGCACACCGCGGCCCGTGCGGCGTCCTCGACGTGAAGGAACGAGGTGATCCCGGCGGCGGGCTCCGGCAGTGGCAGCCTGCCGCGCGCCACCGCGCCGCCGATCGCACCGGCGCGGTGATAGAGGGTGCCCGGCCCGTACAGGGTTCCGTAGCGCAGTACGGTCCCGGAGAGGTGTGCGGCGGCCAGTATCCGGCGCTCCAGTTCGGCGATGGCGCGCGTGGTGAGCGCCCAGCCCGGATCCGGTGCGTCGACATACAGCGGTGCGTCCTCGGTGAGCACCGGCCCGCCGCGGGGAGCGGTGGCGAACGCGATACTCTGCGCCACCATCCGTTCCGCCCCGGCGGCCTCGGCGGCCGCGATCAGATGCGCGGTGCCTTCGGTGCGCAGCCGGGCGGTCGGCTCGAGGCCCTCCGCGGTGGGGCCGCGCAGGGCGGTCAGCTGATGCACCACCACGTCGGGCCGGGCCGAGAGCACCGCCGCGCGCACCGCCTCGGCTTCCAGCGCGTCGGCCACCACGACGCCGTCCAGGTCCAGCCCGGCCGCCCGGGACGGCTCCCGTACCAGCGCGGTCACATGATGGCCGCGGGCACGGAGCAGCGGAACCAGTGCGCGGCCGATCACCCCGGTGGCCCCGGCGACAAGGACACGCGCGGTCATACCGGGCTCCCGACCCGCATCAGGAGCCGGCAGGCGGGGTCGCCGTCCCGCAGACACGCGGTGGCGCGGTTGCGGGTGAGTTCGACCCCGAGCCCCTCCGACCAGCCGGCGTGGATGTCGGTGCACGGGCACTTGTAGCCATCGAGCGAACCGGCCATCCGGACCATCACCACGGCGAAGTTCTGCCGCATGGTCAGCTCGATCTCCCCGTCCGGGAGCACCGCGGTCGCCCCGTCCCGCAGCTCGCTCGGGAACATCCACTCGGAACAGGCGTCGTACCGGCGGCGGAGCTCCTCGAGGTCCACCGCCGGCTTACCGCCGAACTGACGGGCTATCCGTTTGCCCACCTGGACGGCCACATACCGCAGCGCCTCGGCGTTGATCTCATTGGCCACCGCGTGTCCGAACCGCTTCGCCACCCCTTGGTACCAGCGCGCGTCGTGCAGCCACCACTGCCGGTACACGTCCATGGTCCTGGGCCGGGGGCTCGTACCGTGGCTCGTACCGGGACTCGTACGGTCGACCTCGGTCATCGCACCTTCCCGTCCAGCTCGCCGGCGGCCACCCGGGCCCGGAAGCGTTCGCGCATCTCCCGCTTGAGCACCTTGCCGGTGGCTCCCTTCACCACCTCGCTCGCGTCCATCCGGAGCGCTCCGGTCAGCTGCGGGAAGCCCGCGGCGATCAGCACCCGGTTGACCTCGGCCGTCCATCGGGCGTCGTCGGTCTTCGTGTCCGCGGTGTCCGCCGCGTCCGCGGTGTCCGCCGCGTCCGCGGATACCTGCAACAGGGCGTAGGCGTCTGCGGTGCCGTCGCCGTCCCAGTCCGCTCGTACGCCCTGGGGCGCGACCGCCACCACCGTGCAGTCGTCCAGCTCGGGCATCTCGCGCAGCAGCAACTCCTCGGTGCGGGTGCTGAACACGATGCCCGTGGGGGTGCGGATCGCGTCCGGCACGCGGTCCAGGTGGTAGAAGTTTCCTTCCTCGTCCCGGTAGGAGAGATCGCCGGTGAGCCAGTAGCCGCCGAGCCGCAGCCGGTGGAAGGTCAGCGAGTCGTTCCAGTATCCGGGGGTGAGCGTGGGCGAGCGCACGCCGAGGCGGCCGATCTCGCCGGGGGGCAGCGGTGTGCCGTCCTCGGAGAGCACCGCCGCCTCGGCGAAGCTCATCGGTTTGCCGACGCAGCGCGAGAAGGACGACCTGCCGGGCTTGTGCCCGTTGTGGAAGAGCGAGTAGCCGGTCTCGGAGGAGCCGAGTCCATCGGTGAATACGGAACCGGGGACCCGGCGCCGTTTCAGATCCTGTCCGACCGTCTCATGGCTGCCCTGCTCGATCAGCGCCTTGATATGTGTCTCGTGCGCCGCGTCCCCGGTGTTGTACCACGCCTCCACGCTGGACAGATCGCGCGCGGAGAGATCCTGGGCCGCCATCTCCCCGTAGGTTCCGGCGAACGCGAACACCGTGGTGGGGCGGAACGACTCCATGGCGTCCAGGACGTCGATCCCCCGCTGGCTGGAGAGCATCGATACGGGCGAGCGCAGCAGGAAGCCGAACAGCATGACCGAGATGGCGGCGTTGTGCGAGCCGGGCAGCGCGACCAGCAGCCTGCCCATCGCGGAGCCGACCGACAGCTTCAGCCGGTGCAGTTGGGCATACAGCAGGGTCTGATGCGTGTGCGGAACGGCCTTGGGCATCCCGGTGGTGCCCGAGGAGTGCGAGATGATGATCGGATCGGTGGCGTGGTGGGAGTACGGATAGGCCGCGGGGAGGGGCTCGCGGTTCTCCGCGCGGATGTCGGCCGCCGTGACACAGAAGCCGAGGCCCAGTTCGCCACGGTCCGGGGCCAGGACCCCGTGATGGGCCCGGTCGGTGACGGCCCCTACCGCGCCCTGCCGCCGCACATACTCGCGGGCGATCTCCGGACGGAGGTTGCTGTTGACGAAGGAGGGGATCGCGCCCAGGGAGGTGAGGGCGAGGAAGTTGATGGCGAACTCGGTGCTGGAATAGGTCTGGATCGCCACCGGGTCGCGGGGCCCGACGCCCTGTGCGTGGTACCAGCTCGCGTAGATCTCCACGGCCTCGTGCAGCTCGCCCAGGGTCAGCACCTCGGGGTGGCCGCCGTCCGGCGCCTGCCAGGTGGCGTCGGTCCACAGGACCTGCTCGTCGGGCTCTCTGCCGTACGCCTTCAGCCGGTGGATCACATTCCCGGCCCCCAGGGCGGCGTCCTCGCTGATCCGCGCGCGTTCCTGTTTGGTGATCATGATGTGGTTCCTTGGATTCGGGCGGCCAGCTCGACCAGGCCGCGAAGGGTGCCGTACTCCCCCGAGGGGGTGGGCGGGATGTCGGGCGGGAGGCTCGGGACCGGATCGTCCCGGTCCAGCACGATCGCCACGGCCAGATCCGCGGCGGGTGGGCCGGTACGAAACGCGCGGTACGCCGCCGTGGTGCGCTCGGTGCCGGTCAGCTCGACCCCGATGAGCACGATCCGGTCCAGCTCCTCGTCCTCCAGCAGCAGTTCCGCGGTGGCCAGCAGCTCACCGGCCGGGTCCGCCACGGTGGACAGGCAGAGCAGCGGTCCGGTGATGGCGAACTCGAGGCTGAGTCGGCCGAGGACCGCGTTCGCGGTGGACTGCATGAACAACAGCGGATTGTGCACCTGCCCGGCCACCAGCAGACGGCTGCCGAGATCGAGGGTGGCGGCATCCCCCATCGTGCTGGCCAGGACCATGGCGGTCCTGGAGCCGTCGCCCGGCCCGGCGGTCAGACATCGCTCGACGGCCTGGTACACCATCGGGTTGAAGGCGGACTCCACAAAGCCGGCGACGGGCGGCGCGGACGGACCGGCTATCGCGGCGATCATGCTCGCTCCAGTACCAGCGCGGTGTTGGCGCCACCGAACGCGGCGTTGACCGTGAGCGCACGCCGGAGGTCGGCCTTGTGGGGGCGGTTCGGCACATAGTCGAGATCGCAGTGTGGATCCGGTTCGGTGAATCCGGCGGTGGGCGGCAGGACCCCGTCCCGCAGCGCGAGCAGAGTGATCACGAGTTCCACCGCACCGGCCGCCTCCAGCAGATGTCCCGTGGTGCTCTTCGTCGAGCTCACCGGCGTGCGGGCCGCGTCCGCGCCGAAGAGCGTGCGCAGTCCGCGCGTCTCGGCGGGGTCGTTGTGCCGGGTCGCGGTGCCATGCGCGTTCACGTAGTCGATCCGCGGGCCGCCCGCACGCCGCAGGGCCCGGCCGGCGGCCGCGACCAGCCCGGCGCCTTCCGGATGGGGCCGCGCGATGTGGTGGGCGTCGCCGGCGGCGCCCCAGCCGGTCAGCGCAGCGAGCGCACGTGCTCCCCTGCGCCGGGCGCCGTCGACGGATTCGAGCACGATGGCGGCGGCTCCGTCCCCGAGGAGCAGACCGCTGCGGTCGGCGCAGAACGGCCGCACCATCCCGTCCCGGGAGAGGGCGAATCCCGAGTCGAACTTGGCCAGGTTCTCCTCCTCCACCAGGTACGCCCCCGCGCAGATCGCGGTCTCCGCCCGGCCGGAGGCGATGAGCTGGCAGCCATGCGCGATGGCCGCGGCCGAGGCGACGCACGCGCCGGTGAACGCCAGCCGGGGGCCGCGCACGCCGAGCGTGTCCGCGAGGGCCTCTGCCTGCCAGGCGGGCACGGTCTCAGCCGCGCCGCCGGAGACCGCCGCACCGGGAGAGTCGGGAGAGTCCCGGGCGCGCCAGAAGCGGGTCAGCCCGGTGAAATCGCCCGCGGTCCCCACCAGGACGGCGGCCCGCGCACCCGTCGGCAGCCCGGCCATGCCGACCGCCGCCGCGGCGACCTCGGCCAGCACGTCGCGCAGCGGGGCGGCCGGGCCGTAGGTGGCGGCCAGGCCCGTTCGGTACGGGCCGATGTCGAAGCGGGTGATCGGCGCGAACGCGGGTCTCCCGTCGAAGACGCCCTCCCGCAGTGCGTCCGCCCCGGTGCCGAAGGCGGTACGCACCCCGAATCCGGTCAGCAGCACCTCACGACTCATGGGCGTCCACCAGGTAGTCGGTGATCCGGCGGATCGAGGTGAACTCGGCGAGGAAGGCTTCCGCCGGCTCGATCTCCAGGCCGTACCGCAGCTCCAGTTGGTGCAGGAACCACACCAGCCCGAGTGAGTCCAGGGCGAGTTCGGCGTCGTCGTCCAGGCCGGGCGGCAGTTCGGCGAAGATCTTGGGGTCGGACAGCAGCTCCCGTACGGCGTCGACGGTGATCCCCGGCCGGGCCTCGGATTCCGCGGTCATGCCGTGGCGCCCCGCCGCCCGACGACCTCGTTGATCAGGTCGCCCAGGTTCATCGCACCGGCCTGTTCGATGTCACCGTCGGGGAACTTCACGTCGAACCGGCGCTCCAGGCGGAGGAGCAGCTCGATCAGGCCCAGTGAGTCGATGTCGATTCCGCCGGTGCCCATGGGGCTGTCATCGCTGATCTCGTCCGCGTCGAGCGGATGGTTCATCTCCTCGCTGATCGTGCTGAGCACGAAGTCGCGGATCTCCTTCTGCAACGCCGTCTGCATGGTGCGCAACCTTTCTGTGCCACGGGAATCGATGGGGATGGGCGGCAAGGGGCGATCGGCGGGTCAACGGTCGGGAGTGCGGGCGAGCAGGGCGTCGCGGCGCCTGACGAGCTTGCCGTTGGAGGTGCGGGGCAGGTTCGCCAGGACGTGGACGACGCGGGGCACCTTGTAGTCGGCCAGCCGGTCCCGGCACCAGCGCAGCAGTTCCCCCGACGAGGGGCCATCCGGCGCGACGGACACATAGGCTTCGGTGGCGCCGGCGTGCACGACCACGGCCCCGTCGACCCCGGGGTGCCGGCACAACACGCCTTCGACCTCGGTCAGATCGACCTTGAGGCCGCCGATGACCACCAGGGAGTCGCCACGGCCCAGCAGTCGCACGGCGCCGGAGGAATCCAGTTCGGCCCGGTCATGGGTGCGCAGCCAGCCGTCGGCGTACCGGTCGCCACCGGAAGCGTGCAGATAGGGTGAGCCGTCCGGCAGCCAGACGTCCAGCTCGCCCTCGCGGACGCGCAGCCGCACACCGGGTGCCGGCCGGCCGACCGAGGGCCTCGAGGCGCCACTCACCTCCATCGCGATGACGCCGGTCTCGGTGGTCCCGTACGACTCGCCGACCCCGGTGCCGAACCGGTCGGCGAATTGCGCGGCGGTCTGCGACGGCATGATCTCCCCGCCCGAGACCGCCGCGCGCAGGGCGGGCAGGGCGGGCAGGTCCCGGGCGGTGCTCAGCAGCTCGTAGTGGAACGGCGTGCCGAAGATGACGTGGACGTCGTGACGCGAGGCGGCGGCCAGGATGTCCTTGGCCGACACCCGCCGTGCGAAGACCGCCGAGACGCCCGCGGCGAGGGAGTGCAGCACCCCGGCGATCAGGCCGAAACTGTGCGCGGTCGAGCTGAGCAGCAGCACCCGCTCGCCCGGGGTCGGCATCCCCTCGATCCGGGTGAAGCGCTCGATCTCGGCCGCCAGGGAGGCCGCGGTCCGCCCGATCACCTTGGGCAGGCCGGTGGAACCCGAGCTGAACTGCACCAGCGGGTGCTCGGTCGCCGCCGGGCGGCCGTCCGGGTACCGGGAGGTGACCACCTCGTACCGGGGCTCGAACCTGAGCGACGAGCGGCCCGCCGTACCCGCGCCGACCATGAACTGCGGGTGGCACAACGAGCGCAGGGCGTCCACTTCCGACGGTTTGAGCCGGTGGTCGACCAGCATCACCTGGGCGCCCAGCCGCCACAGCGCGAGCAGTACCTCTATCTGGGTGCAGCTCGGTGGTATCTGGAGCATCACCGTATGCCCCTCGCCGACGCCGTGCCCGGCGAAGACCGCCGCTTCCGCGGCCACGGCGGCCCGGACCTCTCCGCGGCTCACCGGGTGATCACCGTGGACGAGGTAGGGCAGCTCGTCGGGATGGGCGTCGAACAACGTGTCGAGGAGTTCCCGCATCGGGGCGCTCATCAGTTTTCCTTGCAGAATTCGCCGATGGGAAAGCCCACATGGCGCTGGTCCGTGGCCAGGTAGCCGAGGAGTTCGTCGCCGCGCCGCAGCTCGGTGACGTTGTGGACCTTGCCGCCGGGCCCGAGCACCCGCACATGCCAGTCGTCCTGGACGGTGAGGCTCACCACGATGTCGTCGGCCGATCTCGCGGTGATGGTCAGCAGCGGCCGGGACTCCAGCTTGGCCCGGCCGACCGTGACCGGCCGGGTCCTGCCCTGGGCGTTGACCGCAAGCGTCGTGCTGCCCGAGCGCAGCTCGCTCAGGTAGTTGGTCCGGTTCTCCGGGCCGAGCACATAGGAGTGCAGGGCGCCGGCGTTGACCCGGAACGGGCGGGTCGGCATGTACGGCAGCGGATGGGTCTCGCTGCAGCACAGGATGAAGCCGGTCGAGTACGAGCCGACCAGGATGCCCTCGTCCTCGGCGAAATGCGTGCAGGTGTCCACACACACCCGGTCGCCGAGCCCGTGGTGCTCGATGCGGTCGACGGTCAGCGTGGTCAGCTCCAGCGGAGAGGTGCCGGCCTCGAGCAGCCGGGCCAGCGCGAACACCTCGCCGGCGTCGGAGGGAGCCAGCAGGACTCCGTCCGAACCGCGTTCCAGCACCTCCAGGACGGTGGCGGCTTCTTCCAGATCGGCGCAGACGGTGATCAGCTTTCCGGCGGAGCGGTCCGCGGCGGCGAGCACGATCTCCAGTGGGATCTTGGTCGGGTCGGCGAAGCGGACCACGGTGAGGGGCAGTGCGACGGCGGCCTCGCACGCCAGCCTCAGCGACGGTTCGTCGTGTACCTCGACCCACGCGGCGGTGTCGGCGCCGAGGTCGTACAGTTCCTTCTCCTCGGTCACCACCGTGGTGGTGACGCCGGTGACGGTGGGAGGCAGTGCGGCGAGGACGGACGCGTCATCGCAGAGCACGCCCTGCATCCGCGTATGGATGGCGGCGTCGACGATGGATTCGAGCTGGGGCTGCGGAACGGCTCGGAGATCGATCCATGCGAACTTCATGCGGCTCCTGTCGCGATCGTCGGAGGGTGGGGGGTCGTTCCGGCATCGACGGCGTGCACGACTGCGGCCAGCCGCGCCACCAGCGAGGAGGGTGAGGGCGAGGAGAAGATCCGACGGCCGACCGCGAGGCCGCGGCAGCCGGCGAGCATCAACGAGGTCGCGTGACTGATCAGGTCCGAGCCGTCGGGCGGGCCACCCGCGGCGAGTACCGGCAGCGGACAGCTGTTCACCACCTCGGCCATGCGGTCCATCGGCAGCGCGATCGAGGTCTTCACCAGGTCGGCGCCGAGATCCGCGGCGATGTTGACCGCGTGGGCGAGCAGCGCGGGATCGTGCGGATCGGCGATCCGCGGCCCCCTCGGATAGATCATCGCGAGCAGCGGCATGTTCCAGATGTCGCACGAGGCCGCGACGGCCCCGAGATCCGTGAGTTGCCGGTGCTCGGTGTCCGATCCGAGATTCACATGCACGCTCACCGCGTCCGCGCCCAGCCGTACGGCCTCTTCGACGTCGCCGACGAGCACCTTGGCATCGGTGTCGGCCGCGTGCACCGTACCCGCACTCAGGTGAACCACCAGGGCGCAGCGGCGCAGGATATCCGGTGCGATCGCCCGCGCCCGGCCCTTGTGGACGACGACCGCGTCCGCGCCACCGTCCACCAGCGCCCTCAACAGCCCGTTCCAGCGGGCCTGGGACACCACCGGCCCATCGGACACACTGTGGTCGAGCGGGACGAAAAGATATCTTCCGTCCCCGACGCCCGAGAGCCGCCGCATCCGGAATGATTTACCAATATCGGTCATGTGCCAGGCACACCTCTCCCAAGGGGCGAACCACGCAGGGGGATTGCTCGGTCAGAATGGCACGTCCACGCAGAGCCGAGCGGATATCGAATCTCCATCACTCTGCGGTTATGCGGCTCTGAGGAATTTCTGAGATTGCTCTGACAGGCTGTCCGACAGCTATTCCGCCGGAGCCGAAAACCGCGTTTTCGAGGAGGCTGTTGTGACCACCTTGACCGACCCGGTACGCATCTCGATCGCCTGTCACGGCGGACGTGGTCACACCGCCAGGCTGGCGGAGGCCGTACGAGCCGGGGCGAGCCGGGTCCCGCACACCGAGGTCGCCTCCATCCAAGTCGACCGGATCACCGGTCAGGAATGGCATCGGCTCGACGACGCCGACGCGATCGTCTTCGGTGCGCCGACCTATATGGGCACGGCCTCGTCGGCCTTCCACGCCTTCGCGGAGGCGAGCGCCCGACGCTGGCTCACCCGCCGCTGGCAGGACAAGCTGGCGGCGGGTTTCACCAACTCCGGCTCGATGGCCGGAGACAAGGCCGGCACCCTGGGCTTTTTCGCCACGCTCGCCGCACAGCACGGCATGCTCTGGGCCAGCCTCGGCCTGCCCCCCGGGTGGAATTCCTCCTCCGGAAGCGAATTCGACCTGAACCGGCTCGGCTTCTTCCAGGGCGCCGCCGCGCAGTCCGCGGTGGACGACCGATCCGGTGCGGTGCACAAGTCCGACCTCGCCACCGCGGAACATCTCGGGCACCGGGTCGCGGAACTCACCCGGACCCTGGTCGCGGGCAGACGAGCGCTGGAGCCGTGAGACACCGGCCCGCGACGCCGGCCGGGGGCGAGGGCCGCGCCATGGCCACCTCCGCCCGGCAGTGGTGGACCGTGGCCGTGGCGGTCCTGGCGCAGACGCTGGTCCTGCTGGACAACACGGTCCTCAACGTGGCGATGGAAACCCTCGCCGATCCGGTGCACGGGCTCGGGGCGAGCTCCGCCGACCTGGCGTGGGCCAACGCCTCGTACTCGCTGGTCTTCGCCGCGGGCAGCTTCGCCGGAGGCGCTCTCGCCGACCGCTACGGGCCGCGCCGCATCCTGGTCACCGGGCTGGTGCTGCTGGCCGGCGCCTCCACACTGGCCGCGTTCTCGGACGGGGCCACCGAGCTGACCGTCACCCGCGGTTTCATGGGCGCGGGCGGGGCGCTGATCACCCCGGCGACGCTGGCGATCGTCACCCGCGCCAGCGCCCCGGCCGACCGGACCCGGGCGATAGCGGTCTGGGCCTCCGCGGGCGGCGCCGCCGTCGCGCTCGGACCGGTGGTGGGCGGTGCGCTGCTGACCCGGTTCTGGTGGGGCTCGGTGTTCCTGGTCAACCTGCCGGTGGTGGCGGTGTGCCTGCTCGGCACATGGCTCCTGGTGCCCGGGCTGCGCTATGCCGAGCGCAGGGTGCTCGACCCACTGGGCCTTGCGCTCTCCGTACTGGGGCTGGGTCTTGTGGTGTACGGCGTCATCCGGGGCGGCCGCCCGGCCGGCTGGTCGAGCCCTGCCACGCTGCTGCCCCTGGCGGTCGGTCTGGCCCTGCTGGCGACGTTCGTGATGTCGCAGAGCCGCCGAGCCGCGCCGGGTTTCGATGTGCGCCTGTTCGCCGAGCCGCGCTTCGCGGGCGGCACGGTGACCCTGCTGCTGCTCTTCTTCGGCCTGGCGGGGCAGCTCTTCTACTGCGCCTTCTATCTGCAGGGGGTGCACGGGCTGTCGACGCTGGCCGCCGGGGCCGTGATGTCGGCCGCCGCGGGCGGCATCGTCCTCGGCAACCAGATCTCCCCGGCGGTGTCCCGGCTGCTGGCCGTCCGCTGGTGCGCGGTCGCCGGGATACTCCTGTCCAGCATCACCTTCGGCGGCTATGTGTTCTTCGACGAGGGCACCCCGGTGGCCTGGATCGCCGGGATGCTGTTCGCGCAGGGCGCCGGTATCGGCCTGGTGGTGGCGCCGATGACGGCGGAGATGATGGCCTCCCTGCCCCCGCGCTACACCGGCGCCGGCGCGGCGATCAACGCCGCGGCCCGGCCGGTGGGCAGCACCCTCGGGGTCGCGGTGCTCGGCTCGGTGCTCGCCACCGCCTACCGCGGGGCCATCCGGCCCTCGCTCACCGATCTGCCTCCCGGGTCACGGGAGACGGCCCTGGACTCCGCGGAGGCCACCCGGGCGGTGGCGCGGTCGCTGAGCCGCCCCGATCTCCTCGCCGCCGCGGACCGGGCCTATCTGCACGCCATGTACGTCACCGCGGCGTGGACGGCGTTGCTGTCCGTGGCCGGTGCCGTTCTCGTCATCGGATATTTCCGGCCGCGACCATCAACGACGGAGGCAGGAAGTGGACATGGGGCTGCGCCATCTTCGGATCGTGCTCACCGTGGCTGAGTCGGGCAGCATCAGCCATGCGGCCGCCACTTTGAAGATCGCCCAATCCGGCCTGTCCACCCAGCTCAGACGCATTGAGCAGGAATTCGGCGGGCCGCTGTTCCGCCGCCGCCCGCACGGTGTCGAGCCGACCGAACTCGGCGTCCATGTCCTGGGCAGAGCACGGCAGTTGCTCGACGAGTTCGGTGATCTGCTCTCCACGGCACGGACCCTGGCCCAGCCGGCCGAACCGCCACAGGCCGTCGGGCTGGGCGGGGTGGACAACCCCTGGGTGCCCCTGATCGCCGTGCTCATCCGGGAGCGGCTGCCGCATCACGAACAGCTGACCTATCTGGAACCCTCCTCCCAGGCCGTGCTGGAGCTGCTGCGCACCGAGAAGATCGCGCTCGCGGTCATCAGCGAGTTCCCGGATGTCGTGCCGCCCCCGGTCCGCGAGTTCACCGTCCGCGACCTCGATACCGAACCGGTGCTGATCGGCCTCTCCCCCGGCCACCGGCTGGCCCATCGGCAACTGATCACCCTGGAAGAACTGGCCGAGGACACCTGGGTCGCCCCCGGCGACCGCTCCGACGGTCTCGGTCTGAGCCTGAGGATCGCCTGCGAGCGTGCGGGGTTCACCCCTCGGTTCCGGTATTTCGGCGCCGACCAGACGACCGCGGCGGCCATCGTGAGCGCCGGGAACGCGATCGGGGCCTTCTTCGCGCCGGGCGACCACTGCCCGGGGGTCGCGCTGAAACGGCTGGCGAACGGCCGGCTGTGGCGCCGGACCCGGCTGGTGTGGGACGCCGAGTCGCCGCTGGCCGGGCTCGCCGAAGATCTCGACAGCGGTGCCCTCGACTGGCGCCGGCCGCACACCTCATGAGCCGGGCCCTGGCCCCGATCGCGTCAGTGCCCGGAAACATCCTGCCGTCTGCCTCCCGCGGAGAGGCAGGAGGCGATCGTCCGTTGCCGTGGAATGGTCTCCCCCACCCGCGCCGCCGGCAGCTCCACGGTGAACAGCGCACCGTGCCCCGGCCGTCCGGCGGCGGTGATCCGCCCGCCATGGCTTTCGACCACCTCGCGGGCCAGCGCCAGTCCGAGCCCGAACCGTCTGCCACGGCCGGCGGCCCCCCTGGCGAACCGCTCGAACATGCGGGTGGCCTCCTCCGGTGCGAACCCCACGCCGGTGTCGCTTACGGACAGCGACACGATGCCGGGAAGCGGGGCGTCCACGGACACCACGACCTCCCCACCGGGCGGAGTGTGCCCCATCGCGTTGTCGACCAGCGCGGCGATCACCCGGCGCAACGCCGACGTGGTGCCCATCACCACATGCCGCCCCGGCCCGCACCGAAGAGCCACGGTCAGCCGCATCGCCTGGGCCCGGGCGTCCTCGGCGGACACCGCCTCCTTGGCGAGCGTGGCCAGGTCGACCGGATCGCGGGACCCCGGCGACTGGGACAGCCGCGCGGACAGCAGCAGATCGTCTATGACGTCACCGAGCTGCCGCGTTCCGGTCACCAGGCGCCGCAGGTCGGTGGCGAGCTGCTGCGGGGTGGCCGAGCCGGAGCGCCGGACCAGCAACTGGGCGCGGGTGTGCAACTGGGTCAGCGGTGTGCGCAGTTCATGACTGGCGTCCGCGACGAACCGCCGCTGCCGGTCCAGTGCCTCGGAGAGCGGCCGCATCGCCCGTCGCGCGAGCACGCCGCTGGCGACGGCGACCAGCAGCAGACCGACCGCCTCGGCCGCCGCGAAGGCGAGCAGCAGATGGTTGCGGTCGGCGCGCTGGAACCGTTCGCCGTAGGCTGCCTGCACGACCTCCGCGCCACGCCATGCGGTGCGCACCGTGTACTCCTCGCCACCTCGCCGCACCCGTTCCAGCACCGTGGGAACGCCCGCGCGGACCGCGGCCAGGCTGGATCTCACGGGTAGCCCGGCGGGGGTGCCGGGGGTGCTGCTGATCGCCCCGTCCCGCTCCACGGTCATCCACACGCACACCGGCGGGCTGTCGATGGTGTTGTGGTCGATCCCCCACTGGGTTTCGCGCTCCGCGTCGGCGCGTTGGGCGAACAGCATGACGCCATAGACGATGACCCCGATGATCAACATGATCACCGACATGACCAGCGAGATGCGCCGGGTTATCGTCCACTGGGCGGAGGAGAGTCTCCGCTGCTCGGGGGTCGGCGCCGTGCGACGCGGGAAACGGAGCGGAATCGAATTCACAGCGTCCCCATCTGATAGCCGCGCCCGCGCACGGTGCGGACGACGTCACGGCCCAGTTTCCGCCGCAGGTAGTAGACATAGGTGTCGACAATGGACTCCGCCGAGGTATCGGGAAACACCCGCTCGCGAAGGTGCGAACGGTCGTGCACGATCTTGGGGCCTTCGGCGAGCGCGTGGAGCAGGCCGAATTCCCGCAAGGACAGCTCGATGCCCGTGCCGTCGGCAAGGCGGACCTCGCGGCGCCGCAGGTCCAGCTCTCCCTCGCCGAGGGGAAGGATTTCGGCGCCCGAGAGGTCGCGCCGGTGCAGCGCCCGCACCCTGGCCAGCAGTTCGTCCACTTCGAAGGGCTTGACCAGATAGTCGTCCGCGCCCGAATCGAGGCCGGTGACACGCTCGCCGAGTTCGCCCAGTGCGGTCAGCACCAGAACCCGGGTGGTCACACCGACCCGCCGTAATCGTTTCACCAGGTCCAGGCCCTCGATGCCCGGAATCATGCGATCGACCACCATCACCTGATGTCGTCGGCTGAGCCCGAGATGAAGCCCCCGGTGGCCGTCGAATGCCACCTCGACGTCGTAGCCCTCTGAGCTGAACAATTCCGCCAGCATGTCTGCGGTTTCCCGGTCGTCCTCGATCAGTAACAGCCGTGTCTGATCCGCAGTCGACCGGTCTATATCGGCTGGATAGATCATTCGCTTATCTTGGCAGTCCGGATGTGCGCACAGCGCGTCGCATCTCGGCCGTCGGGCAACCGGTCCGCGACGCTTCAGAACCCTCGCGATGGGTCCGAAGTCACCCCATCGCGCTGCCGGGCCGACCGGTGACTCCTCGGCCACCTCCCGGGCCGGCGCCCGCACCAGGTCGTTGAGGTGGTAGCGGTCGGGGCTCGGGGAGGTCAGCAGCCGGGCGTCGACCAGCCGTTCCAGGGTGTCCTGCGCATGATGTGTCCTGCGCCTGATGGACCCGGCAATCCAGCATGACCGCCACCGGGAGTATCCAAAGGGCTTCCATCGTCTCGACAGCGCCGACCGTGTCAGCTCCTCACGACGCCGCGCAGGAGCAGGTCGATGAGCCGGGTGGCCAGGTCACGCTGATCCTCGTCGGCGGCCATGAGGCTGATCCCGCCGAGGGCCATCAGCACGTCCTGCGGGTCGACCTCCGGCCGCGCCGCCGACCGGCCCTCCCCGGACGACAGCAGGTGGTCGATCGCCTCGGCCAGCAGGGTCCGGGTCTGCAGCCGCTCGCTGTCGTCGGTCAGCACCACTCTCAGCGCGTCCGCCATCCCGCTCTTGGCGGCCATGAAGTCGATGAAACGCTCCATCCAGGTCCGCAGCGCGTCCACCGGTGGCAGCGTGGCGGCGAGGTGCGGCGCCGCCTCGCACAGGCGCCGCACTTCTTGCCGGTAGACGGCCTCGACCAGGAGTTCCTTGGACGGGAACCGGCGGTAGAGGGTGCCGACACCGACGCCGGCCTCGCGGGCGATGTCCTTGACCGAGGCCCCTGATCCCTCACGGGCGAAGGCGGCCGCCGCCGTCTCCAGCAGCCGGTCCTCGTTGCGTTGCGCGTCGGCGCGCAGCGGCCTGCGGTGCCGCGCCGCGTTCCCCTCGATGCCGGTCAATCCGGGTCTCCTCTCGCCACCACTTGCAAACGGAACTGGTTCCGCTTACTGTCGAGAAAGCGAACCGGAACCCGTTCCGGATACGAGCGTACGACGACCCACCGCCATGGCGCCACCGGCCGCGCGCTCGCCCCCATGTCACCATCTGCCTGGAGCGCGTCATGACCGACCACCTCATCACCACCCCCTTCGGGGCCCGGACGACCGCCGCCGAGGTCCTGGACGGCGTCGACCTCACCGGCAAGCGCGCCCTCGTCACCGGAGCGGCCTCCGGCATCGGACGCGAAAGCGCACGCGTCCTGGCCGCCGCCGGTGCCGAGGTCACCATCGGCGTCCGCGACCTGGCGGTGGGCGGGCGGGCCGCCGAGGAGATCCGCCCGGCGAGCGGACCGGGAACGGTGCACGCCACGATGCTCGACCTCGCCGACCAGAGCTCGGTGCGCGCCTTCGTCGATGCTTGGCGTGGACCGCTGCACATCCTGGTCCTCAACGCCGGTGTGATGGCCTCTCCACTTCAGCGGACGAAGGAGGGGCTGGGAGACGCAGTTCGCCACCAATCACCTCGGCCACTTCGCCCTCGCCACCGGTCTGCACGGCGCCCTGGCGGCGGCCCGTGGCGCACGTGTGGTCGCGGTCAGCTCGGTCGGCCACGTCAACGGCGAGGTGCTCTTCGACGACATCAACTTCGAGCGACACCCCTACGACCCGTGGGCGGCCTACAGCCAGTCCAAGACCGCCAATGTGCTGTTCGCCGTCGAGGCGAGCCGCCGCTGGGCATCGGACCTGATCGCCGTCAACGCCCTCAACCCCGGCCGTATCACGAGCACCCGGCTCGGCCGCCACATCGGGGACATCTCCCACAGCCCCGCCTCGTTCGACCCCACCAGCACCGACGTGTCCTGGAAGAACATCGAGCAGGGGGCCGCGACCTCCGTGCTGCTCGCCGCCTCCCCGCTGACCGAGGGCGTGACCGGCCGGTACTTCGAGGACTGCAACGAGGCCGGACCCCATCAGCCCGGTGTCCGGCGCGGAGTGGCCGCCCACGCACTGGACGCTCACCACGCGGCCCGCCTGTGGCAGACCTCCCTCGACATGCTCGCGACCACGGCGACCACCGTCTGACCGCGCCATCCCCCAGGGGGTCCGACGCGAGGAGGACTACCGCTTGCACGGATGCCCGTCAGACCTTCGGCTCGACCACGGGACGTGCGGCGGCCGTCGCCTCAGATGACCGCGGTGATCGCCGCCGTCAGGTTGACCCCGGTCACGAGGTCATAGTCCTCGTCGGTGAAGTCGGTGAACGGCTTGGAGACGAAGACCCCGGCGTTGTTGACGAGCGTGTCGACTCGCCCGAACCGGGTCAGGGTCGCGTCGGCGATACGGGCGCCCACGCCCGGTTCGGACACGTCACCACTGACGGTCAGCACGCTGGGATCGCTCGACTCGTCCAGGGAGCGGGCGGTCGCGGTGACCGCGTAGCCGGACTCGCGGTAGGCGGCGACCAGGGCCGCGCCGATTCCTCGGGAAGCCCCGGTGACGATGGCGACCTTCTGCGCCGTGTTCATTCGACCACCGCTCTCTTCTGTTTCAGGCGCCAGTTGCGATCCGGACGATCGGTCATGCCCGACCATCGGACTGTCGCCTGTCAGTCCGCGGTTGCTCCGTTGTCTCCATCATGCGCCCGACAGCGGCGCACCCGCATGCCGGGGTGCGGGCACCGGTCTCCCCGGCGTCGCGTCGCGTCGCGTCAGGAAGCAGGGTTGCCCCGATGGCCCCAATGGCCCCAATGGCTAGAACCGCGGCATTCCGGAGAGCGGTTCCGGGATCGCCCGCCTTGCCGTCACCGCCTCGATGAACTCCCGTGGCGGGAGGTAGCCGTGGGCGGTGACGTAGTGGAGGACGAGATTGGGGGCGATGAGCCACCGGCCGTCGCGGGCCAGGAGCCTGATCTCGGCGCTGCCGAGGGTGATCTCGGTGCCGTCGACGTTCACCACGACGGGATAGGGCGGCTTTCCCTCCGGGTGCGGGAGGGTGCAGCTCTGCCAACCCCGCATCCGATTGGTGGAGTTGTCCCGACAGAGGACCGCGAGGGCGTGGACGAATTCTGTCGGCACCTCACCGCGGGGAAACTCCTGCCGCTCCAGCCACCCGACATTGACCGCCTGGACGCCCTGGGGCACCCCGATGCCGGGGGTGTAGGCGTAAGGGGAGCCGTCCTCGTACCGCACCGCGTGTTCCTCTCGTCCTCGTTAGGCATCGCTGATGACCGCCGCCCCGGCGACAGTACGGTGTGGCGCGCTCCGCACACCGAGTGGGTCAGCGCGCCAGCCGTCCCAGCAGCGAGGAGGCCGCCGTGATACCGGCCGCCGCGGCCAGCAACAGGACGGCGTAGTCGAGTGCGAGATGGTGCGGGGTGCCCAACAGCAGTCCGCGCAACGCGTCGACCTGGTAGCTCAGCGGATTGGCGGTGCTGACGGCCTGGAGCCAGCCGGGCATGAGCGCCACCGGGTACAGCGCGTTGGAGCCGAAGAACAGCCGCATGGTGATGGCCTGCCCGATGCCCATCAGCCGGTCGCGGGTCAGCACGATCCCGGCGATGGTCATCGACAGGCAGGAGAAGAAGGCCGAGCCCAGGATTACCGCGACGGCCACCCCGAGGAGCCGCAGCGGATTCCAGGTCAGCGCCACCCCGAGCAGCGCCGGGATGACGATCACCACGACCGCCTGGATCGGCGCCTTCACCCCGGAGGCGAATGCCTTGCAGCGGATCGGGCCGTCCGTCCGGGACGAGCCCTGCGGCATCAGCCGACCCGGGACGCGGTGCGACGGGTGCTCCGGACATCGCGGAAATCTCCTCCCTGCTCGTCGAGGCCACTTCCGGCGACGTCCCGGAAGACGTCCTCCAGAGTCGGCTTCGGATCGGCCTCGCCCTCCGCCCGGCGGCGGCCGGCCAGCTCGGAGCGTTGCTCGCCGGGCGTGCCGAGTGCGTGAATCCGGCCGCGGTGCATCGACGCGACCCGGTCGCAGTACTGATCGGCCTCGTCCATGGGCCGCTTCACCTCGGGCGAGGTCCTGCCCCCACCGCCTCCGGCACGCCGCCCGGGCGAGCAGTGAGAAGGGCGCGCCGGTCCTCCGCGACGGCAGGGGCATGACCGGCGCACCCCATCGAGCCGGGTGGCCGGGCGCGGCGTTCCACCAGCCGCGCCCGGCGCCGCCCATCGGCCCGTGTTCAGCCCGTGAGGCCATCGGCCCGTGTTCAGCCCGTGGAGCGCGGGCCGTCGGTGCAGTCGAGCGCCGTGAGGTCGACGGCGTCGGCCATCGCCTGCATGCCCTTGTCGTTGGGGTGCAGATGGTCGCCGTTGTCGAGGAACGGCAGCACCCGCTCGGGGTCGTAGGGGCTGCGCAGGACGCGGTCGAAGTCGGTGACCGCGTCGAACTCGCCACTGCCGCGGACGAAGGCGTTGACGTCCTGGCGTACCCGCTCGGCGGCTGCGTCCCATTCGGACCAGCCCTTGAAGGGGCCCACGGTGGCGCCGACCACGCACTTCCCGGCCGCGTGCGCCCGCGCGATGATCTGGCGGTAGCCGTCGATCATGTCCGCGGCGGTGACACCGGTGTGCGCCTTGATGTCGTTGACCCCCTCGAAGAGGAACACGGTCCGCACGCCCGGGAGGGACAGCACGTCGCGGTCGAGCCGGTTCAGTGCGCTCTGCCCGGCGCCGTCGGCGAGGACCTTGTTGCCGGAGATCCCCTCGTTCGCCACTCCCCGGACGTCGGAGGCCGCCTTCTGCAACCGGCGCGCAAGGTAGTCGGGCCAGCGGCGGTTGAGGTCGGTGGTGGACTGCCAGCCGTCGGTGATGGAGTCGCCGAGCGCCACCACGGCCCCGGTGGCGGCGGACGTGCGGACGGTGACGGCGTCGAGGTAGAACCAGGAGCCGGTGGTCTCCGTCCAGGGGGTGGCGCTCTCCTCGCCCGTGTGATCGCCCTGGGTCGTGTACGACGTCTGCATGGCCATCCCGTGCCCTGTGGCCGGACCGGCGGCGTCGGGGGTGTGGAGGCTGACGACCAAGTTGGTCGCGGTGGGCAGTCCGCCGGGCAGGGCGTCGCTGAGCACGGTCCCGCCCGCCGGGACGGTGACGGAGTACCCGCCACCGAAGGTCAGCCGCCGGTTGCTGCCCGGCTTCAGCTCGGCACCCGACTTCTGAACACCGGCGTAGACGCTGTCGAGGGTCAGCGGCCGGTCGCCGAAGGCGTTGGAGAGACGGATGCGCAGATCGCTGCCGCCAACGCTGGTGTGCACGACCATCCGGTAGCCGCGGTCCGGCGTCCCGTCCCCCAGACGATCCGCGCTCGCCGCCCAGGTGACGACGTCGTGCCGGCCGGCCGCCGCCTCGGCAGGGGTGACGTGGAGGGCGGCGGCCGCGAGCAGTGCGGCGACCGCGCCGCCGAGGGCGGCGTGGCGGGCCGTCATCGGGCGAACCAGTTCAGCGTGTGGGACTCGCCAGGCACCAGGCGGATCGTACGGGAGGAGCCGCCGTGGGCCACCGTCGTGGTGCGGCCGCCGACGCTGTGGATCCGGACCGACGTCGGCACCCCCTGCTTCCAGCGCAGATCGACGACGAAGCCGCCCCGCGCGGCCAGTCCCGTCACCGAGCCGGAGGCGGCCCAGGCGTCGGGCAGGGCGGGAAGCAGTTCCAGGTGGCCGGGGCGGGAGTACAGCAGCATCTCGCTGATGGCGGCCGGGGTGCCGAAGTTGGCGTCGATCTGGAAGATACCACGGCCCTTCTCGACCTCATAGATGTCGAAGAGGTTGAACGCGGTGCCGTTGCTGCCGCCGATGGAGGGGCGGAGGTTGTTGGCGATGAGCTGGTATGCCTTGTCGGCGTTCTTCAGCCGCGCCCAGCACAGGGCGCGCCAGGCGTTGGCCCAGCCGAAGCTGTCCATGCCGCGCGCGGTGAGCAGGGCGGTGGCCCCGTCCACGATCTCCTGGGGAGTGGAGCCGTCGGGGCGGATGCGGTCGCCGGGGAACAGGCCGATCAGGGCGGACAGATGGCGGTGGGTGGTCTCGCCGAGGTTGTCGGGGGACATCCACTCCTGGAGCCATCCGGTCTTCGGGCTCACCTCCGGCAGGTACAGCTTCTCGCGCAGCGAGCTGATCGTGTCCGCGTAGCCGCTGTCCTTCTTCAGTTCGGCGGCCGCGGCGGCGAAGTTACCGAACAGGGCCCACACCAGCTCCTGGGAATAGGTGTTGCCCTTGGCGTCCTGCGGGCCGTGTTCGGGCGACCAGTCGCTGTCGTCGATCAGCACCTCCTTGGAGGTGCCGGGGAGGGTGGTGGTGAGCAGCCGCGCCTCCCAGAACTCACAGGCGCCCTTGAGCAGCGGGTAGATCTTCGCCAGATACTCCCGCGACTGGGTGTACTCGTAGTGCTCGTACAGGCTGTTGCTCAGCCAGGCGTTGCCCGCGGGATGCCACCACCAGCCGCTTCCACCGTGGATGTTGGTGGAGAAGGCCACGGCCCAGCCGCCGACCTTCCCGGTGGAGTTGCGATAGCGGTTGCGCGGGTCGTTGAAGAGGTCGTGGGTGAGCTCGGTCCAGGACGGAAGCTGGGCGAGGCAGTAGTCGGCGAAGGCGTCGAAGCACGCGGACAGACCCGCCCGGTCGGCCATCCAGTAGTTCATCTGGATGTTGATGTCGGTGTGGTAGTCGCCCATCCAGTCCGGGTCGTTGCCGTCCAGCCACAGGCCCTGGAGGTTCAGGGGAAGGCTGTCGCGCGAGCCGGAGATCATCAGGTAGCGGCTGTACTGGAGGGAGGCGGCCTCCAGTTCGGGGTCGGGCACACCGTCCCGGGCGCGTGCCGTGAGGCGCTGCCAAGTGTCCAGGGATCGCTGGGCGTCCGTGGAGCTGCCGAGTGAGAGGCTGAACTTCTCGTACAGGCCGCGGTAGTCGGCGATATGGGTGCGCCGCAGGGTGTCCGCCGAGTGCCGGGCGGCATCGCGGACCTTCGTACGGGCCAGCTTCTCGGGGTCGAGGGAGGGGTCGCGGTACTCGCGCGCGGCATCGGGCACATAGTTGGTGCCGCCGCTGACCACCACCGTGAGGTCCTTGCAACCGGAGAAATCGACGCGTGTGCCGTTGACGCGGACCCGGCCGCCGCTGCCGTATGCCGTGACCGCCGCGCCGTACCGCAGCCCGTTGGGGAAGGACGCGCCGAACGACTCGGCATTCGACGGCTTTTCGCCGTGGGTGCCCCCCAGGGTGATGGTGCCGGTGTAGTGGCCGCCGCCGCTCTGTGTGAAGTGCAGGACGATCGCGTCGTCGGGGTGACTGGCGAAGACCTGGCGCCGGTAGGTGACACCGGAGCGGACGTAGGAGCTGGTGACCAGTCCCTGCGCGAGGTCGAGGCTGCGGCGGTAGCCGTTGACGCCGGACAGGTCGTGGTCGGGGATGTCCACGGTGAGCCGGGCGAGCAGGGTGAAGGAGCCGAAGTCGTCGCGTCCGTAGGGGAATTGACCGTCGGCGTCGAGGGTGTCGTTGAGGCCGCCGGTCCACATCGTGGCGTCGGTGATCAGCAGGAGTTCGCGGCCGGGGTCGTTGCTCGCGAGGGCGCCGAGGCGGCCGTTGCCGACCGGCAGGCCCTGCTCGATCAGGGAGCCCTCGTCGCCGGGGGCCTGCCACCACAGCCGGTCGGGTGAGGTGCCGGTGAGCGGTGAGGTGCCGGTGAGCGGTGGGGTGTCGGCCGGGCGCCGGGGCGCGGCGGAGGCGGTGAAGGCGGGCAGGGCACCGAGGGCGGCGGTGAGTCCGGCCGTCGCCGCGAGGGACAGCGCGGTTCTTCTGCTGGGGTCACTCCCGGGGGCTCTGCTGGGCTCTCTGCTGGGTTCACTGCCGGCGTCGGTCGGGCGGGGGTCCATGGCGGCTCCAGACGTCTGAGATCGGCGAGGGGCCCGGCCGGGGCCGGGCCCCCGGGAGTTCAGGAGGACTTCGGTACGTCGATCCGGTCGATGTCCGGCGCGTAGCCGGAACCGCTGTCGAAGGTGATGGTGTTGGAGCCGGCCTTGAGCGCCACCGGCACGTGGACACTGCTGACGGTGGACCAGTCGCCGGTCGAGGGGAAGGCGTGGCTCGTGGCGCCGCCGCCGTTGGCCGAGACGGCGACGGAGCGGGCGTCGCCGCTGATGTAGGCGACCTTGATCTGGTAGGTGCCGGCCTTGTCGACGACCACGTTGTTGAGGGTCAGCTTGCCGCCGCCGTAGAGGTTGCCGACCTTGTGGCCGTCGGAGCAGGCCGGGCAGTCGGCGACGGAGGCGTTGCCGCTGAGGGTGTTCGCGGACGACTCGGCCTCGATGCCGGTCCAGGTGAGCGCGTCGCCGCGCGGGGTGACCGTGAAGAGGCGGGAGCCGTGGGCGGGCAGGGCCTGGGTGATCTTGTCCTTGTAGCTGCCGAGACTCTCGTGGTTCCACAGATCCCGGACGGCGGCCTTGCCGGTGAAGCCGAGCGTCGACCAGTCGGCGGTCACCGAGGCGGGCTTGTCGGCGAGGTTGAACAGGGCGACCGTGGAGGTGCCGTCGCTGTTCTTCGCGGCCCACACCTGCTGCGGGTCGGACGGGGTGACCGGCTTCGCGGGCGCGTTGCCGCTCTGGTTGACGGCGAGGACCTCGCGGTTGGTCAGCAGGGACAGGCCGTAGGAGTCCAGCCTGGTCAGGTCGTCGCCGGTGTAGAGCGGGGACTTGGCGATGGCCCACAACGTGGCGTAGCTCTGCCGCTCGGCCTTGGTCAGTCCGTCCATCTCGCCGTTGCCCACGTCGAGGGAGTCGAGGTCGTTCCAGCCGCCGGGGCCGGCGTGCCGGGTCCAGGCGGGGGCGTCACTCCAGCGGTCGTCGACGGAGTTTTCCCAGCTGACGAGCGTGTTGCAGTAGCACTCGACATCGGTGTCGATGCGCCAGCCGTGGGAGTACTTCTTCCAGTCGGCGGCGTGCCCGATGTCCAGGGACCAGGACAGCTCCAGATGGATGGGGCGGCCGGTGGCGGCGATCGCCTTCTGCCAGGCGGCCACATCGGCGACGTTGTTGTAGTTGTCGCCGCTCTTGAAGGAGCCCGGGCCCACGCCGTCGAGCTTGAGGAAGTCATAGCCCCAGGCTGCGAACATCTGAGCCTGGGAGTCGATGTACTTCTGTGCGCAGGGATGGGAGAAATCAATCTTGTACGCGCTGTCCCAGCCGTTGGTGGTGCGCAGGTCGTCGTAGACGATGTCGGCGGTGGTGCAGCCCTCGGCCTTCCAGATCGGCACCTTGCCCCCGCCGTACGCCTCCTTCTCCAGGCCGACGGGTAGGTAGATACCGGCCTTCAGACCCTTGGAGTGGATATGGTCGGCGACCGATTTCATACCGCTGGGGAAGCGCACCGGATCGGCCTTCTGCCGGCCGTACTCGTCGAACTCGGGCGTCCACGCGTAGTTGCGCCACCAGCCCGCGTCGATGTTGACGTACTCGTAGCCGTACTTCTTCAGCTTGGCGGCCATGGCGTCGGTCTGCTTGAGGACGTTCGCCTCGGTGAGGTAGCTGTAGTCGCCGTTCGGGTTGAGGCCCGGGTACTTCGATGACTGCATGCTCCAACTGGTCCAGCCCATATAGGGCTTGGCGGCGGCGGTGGCCGGGCTCGCCGGGGATGCCGGAGTGGCCTTGTTGTCGCCGGGCTGTGCCTGCGCCGCCGGGACGGCGGTGGCGAAGCCCGCGGCGAGGGCCATGACGACGACGGTTCCCAGGCCGCGTACGGGCATGAGGGGGTACGAGGACGACCGCATGGGTCCTGCCTTCTGGAGGTGTGGTCCGGGGAAGGGGGTGGCGGGGGGACGCGGCGGGGTTCGGGGAGACGGCGGCGATGGCTGGGCCGTGCCCGAACCGAGGGTGAGTGCGCCGGTGAACGGGTGCCGGGGCAGGCGACGTAGTGGGCTCGCGGCCATTCGGGGAACGGCAGCGCGATCGGGGCGGGGGCGGGCGGCCGGATGACGGCCGGCCGGGCGATCAGCGGCGGGTGGTGGCGACCGCGAGGGAGCGGTGGTCGCCGCGTCCGCGACGGGAGCGGGAGCGGGTCGCGGAGGGCACGGTGTCTCTCGGTGTTTCGCGGTCCCCTTCAGGCGTGCTGCGTCATGGCTGCTCCTCGTATGTACTGGTTCGCGTCCGACCTGATGAAGGACTGGATGGCGGTGGCCGCGGCGCCGCGGGCCCATTCGTCGAAGGGCAGCGGCCGGGTCCGCACATCGCACTGCGCCGCGGAGCCGAAGGCCGCCGCGGCGAAGGCGGCACGGATGTGGTCGGCGAAGAGGTCGTAGGCGGCCAGGCCCTCGCCGGAGATGATCACGCGTTCGGGGCCGAGCAGATTGGCCACGGTGGCGATGCCACGGCCGATGGCGTCGCCCGCCCGTGCGTAGATCTCCCGCGCGCCGGCGACGCCGTCGTGGGCCAGTCCGGCGGCCTGGACCGCGTCGGCCACCTGGATCCTGGTGGCCGCGCGCATCTGACGGACGATGGCGTCGTCGCTCGCGATGGCCTCCACACAGCCGCGGTTGCCGCAGTGGCAGCGGGGGCCCGACGGGTCGACGGTGACGTGGCCGATCTCGCCGGCCACGCCGTGGGCCCCGGCGACCACCCTGCCGTGGACCACGAGGCCGCAGCCGATGCCCGCGCCGACCGTCACGACGGCGAAGCCGGACAGTCCCACGCCCGCCCCGAACCACTGCTCGGCCACGGTCAGCGCGCGCACGTCGTTGTCGACGGTGACCGGCAGCCCCGTGGTCATGGCCGCGAGTTCGGCGAGTGGCACATCGCGCCATTCCAGGAAGGGCGAGTAGCGCACGACGCCCTCGGCGCGGTCCACGTCGCCGGAGACGGCCATGCCCAGACCCGCGACGCGCACGCCGAGGCCGTCCGCTTCGATGAGCAACTCCCGTACGAGTTCGGTGGCCGACCCCAGCACCGCCTTGGGGTCCCGGGCGGCGAGGGGGATGTGCCGGGCGACCAGGATCCGGCAGCACAGGTCGGTGAGCACACCAATGATCTTGTCTCCGGTCACCTTGACCCCGATGAACAGCGCACGGCCGCCGTCCACCCGCACCAGGTTCGCGGGCCGCCCGAGCGCCGGGCGCGCGTCCTCGTCCACGTCCTCCACCAGGTAGCCGGCCTCGATCAGGGGACGGACCGCCTTGGTGACGGCCGCGGCCGACAGCCCCGCCCGCCGGGCCACTTCCCTACGGGTGAGCGGGCCCCGGGACAGGACCGTGGTGAAGATCTGCGCGGCGGCCGATGTGTTCGCGGGGAACGACTCGACGGCAGAGGGCGAGGACATGGCCGGGAACCTAGGCCCCTTATTTTCCGCTGTCAATGAAAGAAGCAGGAATCTCCTGAGGATTGCCTGTGAGCCCTGCCCCCGGCTCCAAAGCCAGCCATACAGCGGGTGTTGACATGCGATCGAAGGTCTCGTTGGCTTACGGGGCGATCCTCGTCCCCGTCACCGAGCGCCCCGCATCCGCGGGCGGCACCCGCCGCTCCCCCGTCGTCTCCCGAACGTGAGGCCCGATGCCGACGATCTCCCATGCCCCGGACACCGGGGTCTGGCTGCTGACCACTCCCCGTACGTCATACGCCCTGCGCATCGACGAGACGGGCGCGCCCTGCCACCTCGCTTGGGGGCCGCGGCTGACGCTGCCGGAGACGGAGGAGCTGGTCGTGCCCGCCGGGGAGGCGGCCAGCAGCTTCGAGGGACGGCCCGCGGTGGGCGAGGAACTGCCGGTCGACGGCGGCACCCGCTACGGCACGCCCTCCCTCCAGGTCCGCTACCCGGACGGCTCCCGCGCCTTCGAATGGCAGCCGGCCGGACACCGCGTCATCACGCCCTCCGACGGCGTCCACGAACTCTCGCTGGAATTCCGCGACCGCCACTACCCGCTGCGCGTCGCCCTCCACTACAGGGTGCGGGACGACACGGATGTCATCGAGCGCTGGACGGTGCTGAGCAACGAAGGTGACCAGCACCTCAGCCTGGTCCGGGCCGACTCGGCCGCCTGGTCCCTGCCGGCGACGGCCGACTACCGGCTCAGTCATGTCACCGGTCAGTGGTCCGCGGAGAGTCAGCTGCGCCGCGAACACCTGCCGCACGGGGAGACCGTGCTGACCAGCCGGCGTGGCATCACCAGCCACCACGCCGCTCCCTGGGTGATGGTGGACGCGGGCGACGCGACCGAGGAGCACGGCCGGGTCTTCGGCGCGGCCCTGGCCTGGAGCGGGAGTTGGCGCCTCACCGTCCAGCGCACACCGGACGGACGCGCCGGGTTCTCCGGCGGCGTCGGCCACGAGGGCACCTGCGTGCCGCTCGCGCCGGGCGAGGAATTCATCACCCCCGTGTTCGCCGGGCTGTTCACGGACGGCGGGTTCGGCGCGGCGAGCCGGGCCTGGCACGCGTACACGCTCAACCACGTCCTGCCGCACGGACATGAGGTGGCGCCCGTGCTCTACAACTCCTGGGAGGCCACCGGCTTCGACGTGGACGAGGCGAACCAGAAGGCGCTGGCCGAGCGGGCCGCCGCGCTGGGGGTGGAGCTGTACGTCGTCGACGACGGCTGGTTCGGGGCCCGGCGCAGCGACCACGCGGGGCTCGGCGACTGGACCCCCGCCCAGGACCGCTTCCCCGAGGGCCTCGGCCCCCTGGCCGACACGGTGCACCGCCTGGGCATGCGCTTCGGCATCTGGGTTGAGCCGGAAATGGTCAACCCCGACAGCGACCTCTACCGCGCGCACCCCGACTGGGTTCTGCACACCCCCGGCCGGGCCCGCAGTGAGCTGCGCAACCAGCTCGTGCTGAACTTCGCCCGCGACGACGTCGCCGACTGGGCCTACGGCTGGCTGACCCGGCTGGTCGCGGACCACGGCATCGACTTCCTCAAGTGGGACATGAACCGCGCCCTCAGCGAGGCCGGCTGGCCCGGCCCCCCGGACGGCAACGACCGGCTGTGGACGGGCTATGTGGCCAAGCTGTACGGCGTCCTGGACCGGCTGCGGGCCGACCATGCCGGGCTGCGCATCGAGACCTGCAGCGGCGGTGGCGGACGCGTCGATCTGGGCATCCTCACCCGTACGGACCAGGCGTGGGTGTCGGACAACACCGACGCGGTCGACCGTCTGGTCATCCAGCACGGCTTCGGTCAGCTCCACCCGGCGCGCACGATGTCCGCGTGGGTGACCGACGTGCCCCATCAACTCACCTCCCGCACCGTGCCGTTGCGGTTCCGCTTCCACGTGGCCATGTGCGGGCTGCTGGGCATCGGCGGCGATCTGACCCGCTGGTCGGAGGAGGAACTCGCCGAAGGCGCCGAGTTGGTGGCCGAGTACAAGCGGGTGCGCCACCTCGTCCAGCACGGCGCCCTGTACCGGCTGTCCGGGCCGCACGGCGAGCTGCCGACCGTGGTGCAGTACACCGCCGAGGACGGCGCCGAGACCCTGGTACTGGCCTGGCAGCGCGGCCCGCGCCACGGAGTCCTGCGGCCGCCGGTGCGGCTGCGCGGGCTCACCCCCGGCGCCCGCTACCGCGACACCCGCACCGGTGAGGTGCACCATGCCACCGTGCTCGCCGCGTACGGATTCCACCCGGACCTCCGGCCCGGCGACTGGGCCAGCACAGCCGTACACCTGGTCAGGATGGAACAGGACGCTGCCTGACACCGCCGGTGTGTCGCACCGGCCGTAGTCGGTGACCCGCCGGTGAGTCAGTCGCGGTAGGCGGCGATGGCGATCTGGACGAAGGAACGGATCAGTGGACTCGTGTCGTCCTCGTTCCACGCCGCCACCACACGGCTCGGCGGCATGTCGATCAGCGGCACCACGGCGAGCCCCGCCGCCGGTTCGTGGTCCACCAGGGTCATGCCCACCGTGCCGTTCCACAGAACGGCTTGCAGGCATTCCTGGACGCCGCGCACCACCGGGCCCTGGCGAGGTTCCCCGCCGTTCCAGTACGCCTGCCAGAGGGGGTCGGTGCCTGCCGGGAAACGGAACCAGCGGCGGTCGGCGAGGTCGGCCAGTTTCAGGCTGGCGCGGCGGGCCAGCGGATCGTCGGCGCGCAGCAGCGCGCCCACCGGGTCGGTGCGCAGCTCGTGCACGGTCAGGCCGGTCTCGTCGAACGGCCCGCGGGTCAGGGCGATGTCGACCAGTCCGGCGTGCAGCCCGCAGGTGGGATCGGTCAGGTCGGTCTCGCGGATGTGGACCTCGACGCCCGGGTGCCGCCGGTTGTAGGCGCCGGCCAGCCGGGTCGCGCCCGGGTCGGAGCTGTCGGCCAGGAGGCCCACGGTGATGGTGGCGGCGCCGGCCGCCGCGGCCACGCGTGCGCGTACCCGGTCGGCCTGGTCGAGCAGGGCGCGCGCCTCGTCCAGCAGCACCGCCCCCACCGCAGTGAGCGCGACACCGGCGGACGATCGGCGGAACAGCGCGGCACCGAGCTCGGTCTCCAGCTGTTTGATCGCCCGGCTCAGTGGCGGTTGGCTCATATGCAGCCGAACGGCCGCCCGGCCGAAGTGGAGTTCCTCGGCGACCGCCACGAAATAGCGCAGTATCCGTAGCTCCATGGTGGGACGATACCCGTACGGTATCGACAGCGCAGCATGGGTCTTAGACAGTCGCCGGCCCTGGCACTGGAATCGAAGCGTGACTGATGAACCGAAGACCAGTGAGCCAATGGCCGACCCCGCCGTATCGGTGGTCGGCCCGGGCGACGGCGAGACGATCGTCCTGGGCACCACGCGACTGCGCATCCTCGAAGACGGCAGCAACACCGGGCACCGCATCGGGCTCGCCGAGTCCGTCCTCGCGCCGCACACGCCCGGACCGCCGCAGCACCGCCACGCCCAGCACGACGAGGGTTTCTACATCATCTCCGGCACGGTGCGGTTCACGGTAGGAGAACAGGACTACGACGCGACCGCGGGCACGCTCGTGATGGTCCCGCCCGGAGCCCCGCACACCTTCGCCAACACGACCGGCCAACCGGCCGTCATGCTCAGCACGTTCACACCGGACCTGTATGTGCGGTACTTCCGGGACCTGCAGGACATGATCGCCGGCGGCCAGGCGCTGACCCCGCAGGCGAACATTGAGGTGATGCGCCGTTACGCCACCGAGCCCGCCACCGACTTCGATCAGAGGACGGAGTCGGCGTCGTGAACGTCGCCTATTGGACCGTCGCCGGCCTGCTCGCCCTCTTCTACCTCTACGGGGGCGGGGTGAAGGTGGTCCGGAGCCGTGAGCGGCTCCGGCCGATGATGGCCTGGGTGGACACCACACCGATGCCGGCCGTCAGGGCCATCGGGGTGATCGAAGTGCTGGGCGCGATCGGGCTGATCCTCCCGCCGCTGACCGGCATCGCGCCCTGGCTGGCCCTGGCCGCGGCCATCGGGTTCGTGGTCCTCCAGACCGGCGCGACCAGGGTCCATCTGAGCCGCGGAGACCGCCAGGTCGCTCTCAACATCACGCTGCTCATCGCCGCGGCCGTGGCCATCTGGCCGGCGACGACATGGCTGTGACTTCGGGCGAGGCCGGCGGACGATGAGCCGTACCGCGGCGCTCGCTCAAGGCCGCCGCGCCGAATTGGGCCGGGTATTGGACGGCGGCCCGCACTGCCGGGCTTTCGGACAACGGCTGGCCCATGTCACATCGGAGCCGTGGCGCAAACCGCCCACATCCTTACCGGGCGGCACCTCGTTGTACCGGCAGGATCGGAGGTTCCGCTATCAGAACGCCCTCAGAGATCGGGATCGCGGCCGCAGATTTTCATATTTCTGAACAGCCGAAACAGTGGTGCGAATAACACAAACTTCACCCTCGTTGTGCATCCGAACCCTACAGAAGAACACTATCCTCGATCCGGTCGTTGACTGGGCGGAGGTCGGAACAGCGACGCTGTCCACAGATCCGCGCGGTCAACGATGAAGAAGAGCAGGCGTGGTGCTCCACGTCTGGTGAGGGCCGCCGCCCCTGCTCCAACTGCCAGGAAGGGAGGGGCGGCGGTTTCCGGCCATGACAGCTTTTGTCCATCGCTTCATCGTGGCCGTTCGCGTCGAATTTGCATTCGCGATCTCATCGTTGCGTCCAGCATGGATAGTCCGTCCGGGCAATCACTTAGCCGACCTGCAGGAAACTGCCAAACCGAGCGGCAATGAGCGGACATCGGGCAGACTGCGCGTACCCCTCGAGCCAAGACGCGAATAGAGCGGCCGATCGGCCTCGTGGCCTGAAAACCCCCGCGAAACACCCTTGTTCGCACACCGGACGCAGGGCTTATGCGAAATCTCTGCGGTGATGCGCGGGTAGGTCCGGCTTCGGGTGCTTCGTCGTCTCCCGGAGTGTGGCGTTGGCCATACCGACGGGGGCTCAACTGGCGCGTTAAGTGAATTTATGCGCGCTCCCTATCGCAAACTTGCGAAATACTCGCCGGTAAGTTTAGTCGCTATGGTCGGCAATAGGAGATAAGCCACTCAATGTCCGCTGCGCGCAGCCGGATTGTAGAGCCTCCCTCCGACAGAAACTGGCTGACGCCGGGTCAGCGGTTACTGCGGGTTTAGTTGCGTATGGGGACGTGGCTGCGTTAACTACACGACACCTGTCGACGAGCAGGCGTACGTCCCGACGTGGTGTTCCACCCTTCCTGGCAGTTGGAGCCGGACACCCCGTCAATCCCTCACCAGACAGGCCCCGGCACGTCACCGCGGGCCCCGAAGACCAAGGAGATACCCGTATGGCCGAAGCACGTCTCGGCCCCGGTGGAACCGGTGACGGCCGCGATGAGAGCCATCCTCCTGTCGCGGCCGACCAGCACCCGGCCAACGGTGGAGACCACGGCACCCCTTCCGCACCCGACCACGACACCCCTTCCGCACCCGACCGAGGCCGCCGGCATCAGCGACGGCTTGAGGTCAACGTCGACGAGCACGTCAGGTTCGCCCTCCTCGTCTCGCCCAAAGCGCTGCGGTGGGCCGGGGCCGTGTGCGTCACGCTGGGCAGCGCCGGCTGGTACACCCTGACGCACTGAGCCCTGGGCTCCAGGGGCTCCAGGAAGGCCCAGAAGGGCCGCTGGAGCCCCCGGAGCCCTTGGTCGGGAGGACATTGAAGTCGTGGACCGGGAGGGCCCGGTCCACGAGGCGGACGTCGCCGATCCAGCCATGCATGATCTGGTCGATCTTCCCGCCGTACTCATAGCCGCCCAGCAGCCGGAGCAGCCCGAGGGTGGTGAGGCCGGTCGCCGGGGTCGAGGGATCGCGCGCCACCGGGCAGCCGTTCACATACAGCGTGGTGTGTCGTCCGTCGTTCACCACCGCCCCCATGCCACCAGGTGTTCAGCGGCAGCTCAGTCCGATCACGCCGCCGAGCAGCAGGGCCAGGTTGAGCACCAGGTTCTGGGTGTCGGCGCCGGAGATCTGCAAGGTGGCCAGGACCTGCGGCATGAAGGGGTAGATCGCGAAGTAGGGCAGCACCTGGGCGCTGAAGAAGATGACGCCGAACCAGGTCTTGGTCGCCTGGCCGGGGGCGAAGAGCTCGCGGTACCGGGCGGCGGGCGGTTGCTTCGCGGCCGCGGCCTCCGCGCCGGCGGCGGTGGCCTCGGACTGCCCCAGGCAGGTGCGGCGGATCTTCGCGGCCTCGGCGGCCCGGCCGCGGGCGGCCGGGCGGCTCGGAGATTCGCCAGCGCCTTCGGCATCAACAACCTGCCCGACCGCAGCAATATGTGCCATGAGTCCAGTGGCTTCGCGCTGCACGAGACGTTGGGCACCGGCAAGGGCACGGTGAGCCTGGACGATCTGCACCAGGCGCGAGTTCGGCTTCTATCCGCCTCGCGCCCACGGGCTGGACTCGCTGAACTCGATCAGGGGGACGGCGCAGGATGGTACTGGTCAATCCGGCGGACATGACCGAACTCGGCCTGGTCTAGGGGCAGTTCGCCGACCTCGTGGGCGTGTGGTCCGACGATGTGGAGCGCCGCGCGGAGGACTTCGAGGTGGTCCCGTATCCGACCACACCCGGCTGCGCCGCCACGTACTACCCCGAGACCAACGTCCTGGTGCCGCTCGACAGCGTGGCCGAGATCAGCAACCAACCGACGTCGAAGGGGATCGTGGCCCGCCTGGAGGCCCGTAACGGGTAGCGCGTCCAACCGCTCGTTCGCCCGGCGCGAGCAGTCATCAGAGGCCGGGTGGGAGGGCTGCAACTGCCGGTTCTACGATCGGACATGACCGAGGTACGTGCAGAGGCCAGCGGTTGTGTGCTGGGCTGCCCGCATCGTGCCGCGAGGCGGCGGACCACAAGGGGTGTGACGAGTGAGCGAACGCCGGGACGGCGCCCAGTGAGCGGCTGTCGCGGGCGCCGCTGCCTCGCCGCGGAGAGCCGAAGACCCACTGACCGGGGGTTTCCTGGAACGGGCTTCTCGGATCCGGGAATCCCGGGCCCCATGGCCGGCCCCCGGCCCCTCCGCCACATGTCCTAGGCGCGGCACTCCTTCCCCCGCGGGAGTACCGACTGACGACCGCTTCGTGCGTCCGCGATCCCTGGGCGCCGAGCGGGCCACCTGGCGATGCGCGCAGGACTGCCGCGGAGCCAGGTGAGCGCCCTTCCCCGTTCACCCACGGGCTGTTTCATCAACCACATAACACGGCCTCGACCAGGCCGGCATTCCCCCCACGGAACATTCCCCCCACAGAAGAAGGACTCAGCACGCATGACCGCGAACCCTCCCGACATTTCAATGCCCGTTCCGCCCCATGAGACCGATGCCACCCTGCACTTCACGGGCCCGGCGACCTTCGGCCGTGTCCCCCGTCTGGACCAGGTCGGCACCGCGGATATCGCCGTGGTCGGGGTGCCGTTCGACGCGGGTGTCTCCTACCGGCCGGGCGCCCGCTTCGGCTCGAACGCCGTCCGGGAGGCATCGCGCCAACTGCGCCCCTACAACCCGGCCCAGGACGTATACCCGTTTCACTACACCCAGGTGGCGGACGCCGGTGACATCACGGCCAATCCGCACAACATCGACGCGGCCGTCGAGAGCATCGAGGAGGGAGCGGACGCTCTGCTGTCCACGGGCGCGCAGCTGATGACGCTGGGCGGCGACCACACCATCGCACTGCCGATCCTGCGCTCGGTGGCCCGCCGGCACGGCCCGGTGGCGCTGCTGCACTTCGACGCGCACCTGGACACCTGGGACTCCTACTTCGGCGCCCAGTACACCCATGGAACGCCGTTCCGCCGCGCGGCCGAGGAGGGCCTCCTGGACACCTCCGCGCTCTCACACGTCGGCACCCGCGGCTCGCTGTACAGCAAGGAAGACCTGGACGAGGACACCAAACTGGGCTTCGGGATCGTCACCTCGGCCGATGTGATGCGGCGCGGGGTGGACGAGGTGGTGCAGCAGCTCAAGGAGCGCATCGGCAAGCGGCCGCTCTACATATCCGTGGACATAGACGTCCTGGATCCCGCACACGCCCCCGGCACCGGCACCCCCGAGGCGGGCGGCCTCACCTCGCGGGAACTCCTGGAGATCGTGCGCGGGCTCAGCGATTGCCATCTGGTCTCCGCCGACCTGGTCGAGGTCGCCCCGGCGTACGACCACGCCGAGATCACCTCCGTGGCCGCCTCGCACACCGCCTACGAGCTGATCTCCGTCATGTCCCGGCAGATCGCCTTCTTCCGCTGGCTCGAGAAGAACGAGCAGTCGTAGACCGCCGCCACCCGTCCCACGTTTCGCCGATGCCACGTCAGCCAGGCTGACGTGGCACGGGTGCGTACCGTACGTCGCACTTTCGGCTGATCCGGAGATCATTTGTCTGCGATTCCTCGCTTTCACCCGCTCTTCTGGCTCCTCCGCGCAGGCCGACATAGAACGAGACCAGAACGTCGGCGATGCGAGAGAGGTGGAGTCGATGACGAACCTGGCGGACCAGGTCGTGGCCACGGACCGGGGCAAGCTCCGGGGCTCTGACGAGGGTGCGGTGGTGTCCTTTCGGGGAATCCCCTACGCCGCCTCACCGGTGGGCGCGGCGCGCTTCGCGGCCCCGCACACCCACCCGGGGTGGACGGGCGTACGGGAAGCGGTGCGGCCGGGACCGGCTGTGCCTCAGGCGCCGTCCCGGCTGGAACGGGTCATGGGGACGCGCAGGCCCGACTGGGCCGAGGACGGTTGCCTCACCCTGAACGTGTGGGCTCCGCGGCCCGCGCTGGAGGAGAAGGCCCCCCGTCCGGTTCTGGTCTGGTTCCACGGCGGCGGTTTCAGCAGTGGCTCGGGCGGGTGGGACTGGTACGACGGAGCCCGCCTCGCGGAGGTCGGCAATGTGGTGGTCGTGACCGCCAACTACCGGCTGGGGCCGCTCGGCTATCTGTATCTCCCGCGGATCGGCGCCGACAACCTCGGCTCTCAGGACCAGGCCGCCGTGCTGCGCTGGGTACGCGACAACATCGCCTCCTTCGGCGGCGACTCCCGAGCCGTGACGGTCGGCGGGCAGTCGGCCGGTGCGTACTCGGCCCTGTCGCTGGCCCTGGATCCGGCGACCGGGGGGCTCGTCGACCGTGTGCTCCTGCAGAGCGGCCCTTGGGGCCTTGAGCCGCAGAGTCCGGAGCAGGCAGCCGAGGCCGCCGAGGAGTACCAGCGGCTGCTGGACATCCCGCGAGGCGCGGAGCCCGGGCAGGTGCTGCGCTCGCTTCCCGTCGAGCGTCTTCTGTCCGCCTACGGCGAGCTGGCGGTCCGGCTCGCACGCCCGGGCAATATCGCCCCTCCGATGTACCCGGTTCTCGGCGGCGCCGGTATGCCACGGGCCTGGCAGGACGCGCTCGTGGACGGGGCGCCGGCCGGCAAGGCCCTGCTGATCGGCACCGCCCAGGAGGAGATGACCGCCTTCTTCGCCTTCGAGCCGCGCATCCAGTCGCTCACCCGGGAGGGCGCCGTCGACCTCCTGGCCAGCCGGCTCGGCCACGAGGCGCCGGAGGTCTACCAGCGGTACGCCGACAGGCTTCCGCACGCGACCTCCGCCCAGGTCTTCACCGCACTGCAGACCGATGAGCTGTTCCGCGACGGCGCCCTGCGGATGGCCGACCACCATGCCGCGGGTGGCAATGCCACGTACGTCTACCAGTTCGACTACCGTCCCGCCCATGACCCCGGCCATCTCGGCGCCACGCACTGCGGTGAACTGCCCTTCCTCTTCGACACCTTCGACAGCTACCCCGACAGTCCGATGCTGGGGAGCCCCTCCGACGCCGAGCGGGCGATGGGCCGGGCCTTCGCCACAGCTGTCACCGCGTTCATCGCCGGCGGCACTCCGGTCGACTGGCCTCCGTACGCACCCGAGGCCACCGCACGGATCCGGCACTTCGGCTGAGGCTCACGGGGCCCCTCACACGGAAATCGACGCGGGACGTACCAGGCCGGTTCGCTTGACGCCGGAGAGAATGGGGGCCACCTCAATACCGGAGATGTGCGGCAAGGCCCCCACCGTGCCGGTCAGAAACACATACAGCGCGCTCAGATCGGTGGCGGCCACCGCCACCAGCAGACTGCTCGAACCCGTCGTGGCGGCGGTGAAGCGCACCTGCGGATGCCTGCTGAGGATCTGCCCGGTCTCCTCCAGCGCCCCCGGATCCGCGGTGATCCACAGCAGCGCCTCGGCGTGCACCCCCAGCAGGGCCAGATCGACTTCGGTGGCCAGCCGCACGCCATGCGTCTCCACCAGGGCGTCCAGACGGCGCCGTACGGCCCGTGGAGTCCGGCCCGTGCGATGGGCCAGCTCTCCATAGGTCATCCGGGAGTCTTCCACCAACGCGTCGATGAGCGCTTCGTCTTCCGGGAGCGGGAGAAGGGTTCGGGCGCGGGATCGGCGCTCGGCCACAGGTGTCCGGACTCCTCCCGGGTCAGCAGTCCCGCGCTCCAGGGCCAGCAGAACGGCCGTGATCCGCCGGTCCGTGGCATCGAGGTCGTGGCGTACTTTCTGCATGAGAAGGCCCTCGATGTTCCTCTTTTCTCGATTCGACTCTATCCGGTGACCGGGACAGGCCGGTCTGCGGTGTCGTACGACGTGTACCCGGGGAGCGGCCGACGCCGGGCCACCACCGGCGTTTCCTGTCGCTATCCGTGGGATACAGGGCGCTATCGTCATGGCAGGTGGGCCGTCCGCCACGCGAGGCTGTGGACAGTGCCCCACAGGGGCGTACTGCTACGCACACGGAGAGCGGACACATGACGACTGACACTGCTGTCGCGGCAGGCGTGAAGGTGCCGGGCACGACGCTGGCGCGCGAGGCCACGGAGCTGATTCGGGACACGACGAGCGAGCTCGTCTATCACCATTCACGTCGGGTGTACTTCTTCGGCAGCCTGCAGGGCCACCGGCGCGATCTGAGCTTCGACCCGGAGCTGCTGTACCTGGGGGCGATGTTCCACGACGTGGGCCTGAACGAGGCGTTCCATGGCAGTGGCCGCCGTTTCGAGGTGGACAGCGCGGCCGAGGCGAAGCGGTTTCTGCAGGCCCATGGCGTACCCGAGGACAGCATCCGCCGGGTCTGGACGGCGATCGCCCTGCACACCACTCCCGGGGTTCCGGAGTTCATGGAACCGGAAGTGGCGCTGGTGACGGCCGGTGTCGAGTACGACGTGCTCGGCATCGGGTATGAGGATCTCTCCGCTGAGGACCGGGCGGCGGTCGTGGCGCTGCATCCGCGCCCCGACTTCAAGAACAGGATTCTGCGGGCGTTCGCCGATGGCATCCGCCCCAAGCCGCAGACCACGTTCGGCAACGTCAAGGCGGATGTGCTGGAGCATTTCGTCCCCGGCTTCGAGCGGGGGAACTTCGTCCGGACGATCCTGGATTCGCCGTGGACGGAATAGCGCGGCGGGCGTCACCGGCGTCCCGTGGCGGACGCACCGTCGTGATCGTCGCGTTCGACGGGGTGCAGCTGCTGGATGTCACCGGCCCCGTGGAGGTCTTCACCACGGCCAACCACTACGGCGCCGACTACGACGTACGGGTCGTCTCCCTCGCCGGTGACGCCGTGACCACCTCCTCCGGGCTCGTGATCGGCGCTGACGGCGCGCCCGGCACGCTGCCATCGCGCCTGGGCACCCTGCTGGTCCCGGGGAGGAGGGACTGGCGCTCGGCCGTGGCCGACACCGACCTGGTCGGGCTCGTGACCCGGCTGTCGGTGCGGGCCAAGCGCGTGGCGTCCGTGTGCGCGGGAGCCTTCGTACTGGCCGAGGCCGGCATCCTGGACGGCCGCCGCGCCGCCACGCACTGGGAGCTGGCAGCGCAGCTGGCCACCGCCTACCCCCAGGTGCGCGTGGACGGCAATCCCGTCTTCGTCCGGGACGGCCATGTGGCCACATCGGCCGGCATCACCGCGGGAATCGACCTCTCGCTGTCCCTGGTCGAGGAGGACTGGGGAGCGGAGGTGGCCCGCAACGTGGCCCGGCAACTGGTGGTCTTCATGGCCCGCCCGGGCGGGCAGGCGCAGTTCAGCGCGCGGCTGGCCCCGCGTCAGCCACGGCACCCGGCGGTGCGCCGGGTGATGGACCGCGTCACCGCGGACCCCGCGGGGTGCCACACGCGGGCCACGCTGGCCGCCTCGGGCGGCGTGAGCGCCCGCCACCTGGAGCGGCTGTTCCGCACCGAGGTCGGCATCACGCCCGGCCGCTATGTCGAAGCCGTCCGCGTCGAGGCCGCCCAGGCGCTTCTCGCGGACGGCACCGGCACGGTCGAGGAGGTGGCGCGGCAGGCGGGGTTCGGCTCCTCGGAGTCGCTGCGGCGGGTGTTCCAGCACACCCTCGGGGTCTCTCCGACGGTCTACCGCGCGCGTTTCCGCAGCACCGTCGGCGCACCCCGTCTCGCGGCCGGGTAGCCGGTCGCCGCCTGTCGCTACGCCCCCTCGCGGGCCGTTCGCGCCGCCCGGGCCAGGTCCAGGTCGGTGGTCTCCGGCGCCAGGAACTGGGACACGAGGGCGCCGACCACCAGCACTCCGGCCCCGATCAGGAGCACGAACTCCGCTCCGAAGTGGTCGAGTCCCATCGGCAGCAGGAATGTGCCGATCGCGGCGCCCACCCGGCTCATGGCCGTCGCGAAGCCGACGCCCGTGGTGCGCAGGGCGGTGGGGAACACCTCCAGCGGATAGACCGCGGTCAGCGCGCTGGAGGCGGCGTTGAGGAAGATGAAGAACAGGAAGCCGACGACGATGACGGGGGTGGAGGACGGCCACACCGCCACCAGGGCCAGACACCCGGCCGTGATCCAGAACGGCGGGATCAGCAGCTTGCGGCGGCCGATCCGGTCCACGACGAGGCACCCCGCGGTGACACCGGCCACGGCGGTGAAGGAGTAGACGAGCAGCGCCGCGACCGCGTTGTCCCCCATGTGCAGTGCCTCGAAGACCTCGGTCCAGAAGGTGCCGATGGCGAAGTACGGCAGCACCAGGGCGGCCCAGAAGACGCTGGCGAACACCGTGGAGCGCAGATGCCGCCGGCTGAAGAGCGCCCGGAACCCGTCCTGCCGCACCTCGTCGCGGTCATCCAGCTCCGCTTCGACGTCCACCTCGATGCCGTACTTCTCGATCAGCGCTTCGGCCTCGTCCCGGCGTCCCCTGCTCAGCAGCCAGCGCGCGGACTCCGGGATGCCACCACGCAGGGCCACGCACACCACCGCGATCACCGCACTGCTCGCCAGGGACCAGCGCCAGCCGCCGTCGACGGAGGTGAACAGCGCCCCCACGACCGTGGCCAGCGCGTACCCCACGTACCAGCTGATCTCCAGGCTCGCCAGCAGCCGCCCGCGGCCCAGCCGGCCCGCGTACTCCGACAGCAGCGGGGCGCCGATCGCGTACTCGCCGCCGATCGCCACACCCATCACCAGCCGGATGAGAATGAGCTGGGGGCCGTCCAAGACGAAGAACTGGAGCACCGAGCCGATCAGGAAGATCAGCATGTCCATCAGGAACACCGGCCGGCGTCCGAACCGGTCGGCCAGCCGGCCGAAGAGCGGCCCTCCGATGAAGATGCCGATCAGCGGTGAGGCGCCGACCAGCCCCTGTTCCATGGAGGACAGATGGAGGTCGTCAGTGATCGCCCCCATCGCCAGGCCGATGCCGCCGATGATGTAGCCGTCGATTCCCTGGCCGATCTGGGTGGCCAGCTTCAACTTGGTGTGCAGCCGCTTCCGTTCGCGTTCGGTGGCGGGCGCGCCCGGCGGTGTGCTGGGCTCGTTCTGCTCGGTCACAGGCGTCGTTGCCATGCGCGGGTCCTTCGCTGAGAGGGGGAGGAGACCGCTGCCCCGGGAGAGAGCGGCCGGGGAGGAGTGGCCCCGGGAACAGCGGTGGGGAGAGGGGGAATCAGTCGGTCGGCCAGTCGAGGGCGATGTACTGCGTTTCCAGGAATGCCTCGATGCCCTCGCGGCCGCCCTCCCTGCCCAGGCCCGACTGCTTGACGCCGCCGAAGGGCGCGGCCGGGTCGGACAGCAGGCCCCGGTTGAGGCCGACCATGCCGGTCTCCAGGCGCTCGGCCAGGCGCAGGGCCCGGCCCACGTCACGCGAGTAGATGTACGAGGCGAGGCCGTGCACCGTGGCGTTGGCACGGGCCACCAGCTCGTCCTCGTCGGTGAAGGTGGCCAGGGGCGCGACCGGCCCGAAGACCTCCTCGTTCATGATCCGGGCGTCCTCGGGCACGTCCACCAGGACGGTGGCCGGGTGGTAGCAGCCAGGGCCTTCGGGCACGCTGCCCCGCGCGGCGACCTTCGCGCCACGAGTGACCGCGTCGTCGACCAGGGAATGGATGGACTCCACGGCGGTCCGGTTGATCATCGGGCCGAGGGTGACGCCCTCCTCCAGACCCGCTCCGGCGCGTACCGCGGTCATGGCCGCCGCGAACTTCCCGGTGAATTCGGCGGCGACGGACTCATGGACGTAGAACCGGTTGGCGGCGACGCAGACCTCGCCACCGCCCCGCATCTTGGCGTCCATCGCACCGCGCACCGCGGCGTCGACGTCGGCGTCCTCGCAGACGATGAAGGGGGCGTTGCCACCCAGTTCCATGGTCACGTTGACCACGTTCGCCGCCGCCTGCCCCAGGAGGGTCCGACCGGTGGCGGTGGAGCCGGTGAAGGAGAACTTGCGGACCCGCTCGTCGCGGAGCCAGGCGGAGACCACCTCGGGCGCGCGGTCGGTCGGCAGGACGTTCAGCAGCCCGTCGGGCAGGCCCGCCTCGCTCAGCAGGGCGGCGAGCGCGAGGGCGGTGAACGGAGTGTCGGGGGCCGGCTTGAGGAGCACCGGGCAGCCGGCGGCGAGCGCCGGGGCGATCTTCCGGGTGGCCATCGCGGCCGGGAAGTTCCACGGTGTGACGAAGGCGGTGACGCCCACCGGATGCCTGCGCACGACGTGCCGGAAGCCGCCACCGGGCGCGTCGCCGAACGAGGAGCCGATGCGTACCGCCTCCTCGGCGAACCAGCGGAAGAACTCCGCCGCGTAACCGACCTCGGACACCGCGTCCCGGTATGCCTTGCCGTTCTCCAGGACGATCAGCCGGGCGAGCGTGTCGGTGTGCTCGCGCATCAGCGCGAACGCCGTGTGCAGGACCTCCGAACGACGGCGGGCCGGCGTCGCCCGCCACCCGGCGGCGGCCGCCTGGGCCGCCTCGACCGCCGCCACAGCGTCCCCCGGGCCCGCCGCGGACACCTCGCGGATCAGCTCCGCGGTGGCCGGGTCGTGCACGGGGAACGTCCGTCCGTCCTCGGCCGCACACCAGCGGCCGGCGATGAACACATCGCCTTCGGCGAACGGCGCCTTGACGAGGGTTTCTATGCCGGGGAGGTTCATGAGCTGCTCTTTTCTCCGTTCCGAACAAGGGCTGGTCCGGTTCGCGGTGAATTTACGAGCGCGTCATGCGGCCGACAAGACCGCTTCTCGGATCGCAATGGTGGTTGCTGTCAGGGCAACTCCCCGTCGTGCCCGCCCCCGCACCCGGCGGGGCCGCACGGCCCCCGTGCTTTCAGGTGAGCCGTGCCCTGGGGAAGGAGGTGTGCCGCGGCTCCCAGCCCAGCATCACGGAGACGCGTGCCGCCGCCTTGGCCGTGGTGCGGCCCGCCTGGTCCAGACGGTCGCCGAGCCGGGACTTGGGCGCCGAGATGTTGAGCGCCGCGACGACACGTCCCCGGAAGTCGCGCACGGGTGCGGAGACCCCGACCAGACCGGTCTCGAACTCCTCGCTCACCCTCGCGTAGCCCCGTCGCGAAGCCTCCTGGATCAGTGACCACAGCTCGGGGATCGGTGGCGTCGAGGCGGTGCCGAAGCGGACGTACAGCTCGTCGGGGGTGGCATCGGCCAGCAGCACGCGCCCGGCCGAGGTCTGCCACGCGGGCACTCCGCGTCCTTCCCAGCCGTGGACGCGGAAGGAGTGTCCGGAGACCGAGAGCAGGGTGAGCACCTCGCGGTCGCTCAGGACACACAGATGGCTGGTTTCCTCCACGTCCGACGACAGCGCGTGCATCACCGGCTCCGCCATGCGCACCAGCCGGTTCTGCGAGGTCCGCGCGACGAGCGAGAAGAGCCGCCAGCCCAGGCGGTACTCCAGGGTGTCGGGGTCGCGTTCCACGATCCCCGCGGCGGCCAGGGCCTTGAGGGCCCGCGAGACCTGAGTCTTCTCCCGGCCCACCAGATGCGCCAGGCGTACGACGCCGAGCCCGCCGGCGTTCTGGGCCTCGTCGGAGGCGAGCGCCTCCAGCAGGTCGATGTCACGGCGCAGCCCGTGGCCGCGCGGGGCAGCGGTGTCCGCGGGACCGGAGGAGGAGGAGGAGGCGGGGCCCGTGCCGTGCGGATCGGCGAGGTCCTCGGGACCATCGGTGTCGCGAGGGGGGAGGTTCGTCACGCGCGACATCCTAGGGCGCACACCACGGAAGCCCCAGGTCAGCCGCCGAGTTGTCATGAGAGCAACCGGCATTTCGATTCGCCTCGGCGCCTTGTCGGCGGGGTGGCGGCGGTTCTAGATTCGCCGCATCGGACCGGGGAACTGCGGCGAATGCGCGGTTCCTCCCCTGTGGCCCGTCGATTCCCCGCTCCCGGAGATCCAGGAGATCCCCATGCCATCGCCTTTTGCCCCGACCGCCCTCATCGGCGAGTCCTTCGCCGGGGAGGGTGCCAACGCCGCGCACACGAACGTCGTGATCGGACGCAAGGGCGGACCCGTCGAGACGGCCTGGGCCACGGCGCTGGCCACGCCCAGCGCCGGACACGTCCCCTTCGTGACGATCGTGCGGCCCTCGGTCCCGGTGAAGCCGCTGACGCTGTTCGTACCGAAGGCCGCAGCGGAAGGCGAGCTGCACCAGCGCGCCACATGGGGCTCCGCCCAGGCCGGTCTGGCGCAGGGGGTCACGGACGCGGTCCGGGACGGTCTGCTGTCCGCCGAGGAGGCCGACGCTCTGCTGATCATCGCCGCGATCTGGGTGAACCCGGCGGTCGACGACCTGGATGTGTCCTTCCGCAACCAGCGCGCGGCCGCGTACGAGGCGGTGCGGGCAGCGGTGACCGGCACTCCGACCGTGGCCGATGTCCTCGCGGCCGCCGAGGAAGGCCCGGCCAACCCGTTCTACGCCCCCACCACCGAGGTGCTCACCCGATGAAGATCACGGATATCACCCTGGACCGGCTGCGCCTGGAGCTGGACCCGCCGTTCCGGGCCGCGTGGGACCCCGAGCCACGGCGCCACTTCGACGCGACGATCGTCCGCGTCCACACCGACGAGGGGATCACCGGTATCGGCTCCGGTGATCTGATGGACGGCTTCGACACCTACAAGCACCTGTTCGTCGGCGAGGACCCGCTCGACATCACCCGGCACGTCAAGGCCATCGAGACCGCCAACTTCCACGGCGCCCACTACTGGCCGCTGGAGGCGGCGCTGTGGGACATCATCGGCAAGGTCCACGGCCGCCCGGTGGCGGAGCTGTTCGGCAACGCGGCCAAGAAGCTGCCCGCCTACGCCTCCTGCGGTGAGCTCAAGTCGCCCGAGGAGCGGGTCGCCACCGCGCTGAAGCTCCGCGAAGCGGGCTTCCGCGCGATGAAGATCCGCATCGACCGCAACCGGGTGGACGAGGGGATCGCCGCGGTCCGCGCCGTACGCGAGGAACTGGGCGCGGACTTCGAGATCATGGTGGACCTCAACCAGTCGTGGCGCATGGCGGGCGACACCGCGGGCGCCACCGACCTCGCCCGGACCCGCAAGACCATCGCGCGGCTGGCCGAGCTCGACGTGTTCTGGGTCGAGGAGCCGCTGCCCTACGGCGACCTGGCGGGCTTCAAGCGCCTGCGGGCCGAGAACCCCGGGGTGCGCATCGCCGCCGGCGAGATGCACCACTCCCCCACCGAGCTGCTGCGCTACCTCGAAGAGGACGCCCTGGACATCTACCAGATGGACGTGGTGCTCGCGATCGGCATGCACCGCGCCCGGACCCTGGCGGAAATCGCCCAGCTCAAGCACCGCCACTTCACCCCGCACAGCTGGACCAACGGCATCGGCGTGCTCGCCAATCTGCACGTGGCGGCGGGGGTCGGCGGCGGCCCGTTCTTCGAGTTCCCCTACGACCCGCCCGGGTGGACCCCGGAGCGCCGGGACTTCATGCTCGCCGACCCGGTGCGGGTGGACAGCGAGGGCGACCTCGAGATACCCGCGAGGCCGGGCCTCGGCATCGAGCTCGACGAAGACGCGATCGACCGGTGGAGGATCACATGACGCACGGCATCGACGCCCTGCTCGCCCGTTCGTACGACCAGTGGGTGGCCGCGGCCGGCACACTCACCATCGAGACCCGGCTGTTCATCGACGGCCGCTTCACCGACGCCCTCTCCGGCGACACCTTCACCAGCGTCTCGCCGCGCGACGGTTCGGTGCTCGCCAAGGTGCAGGCGGCCGGGGCCGAGGACGTGGACCGTGCCGTACGCGGCGCGCGCGCCGCCTTCGAGGACGGACGCTGGCGCGACCTCCCGCCCAGGGAGCGCAAGAGCGTCCTGCTGCGCTGGGCCGATCTGATCCGGGCGAACGCCGAGGAGCTGGCCCTCCTCGACACCCTGGAGATGGGCAAGCCCATCACCGAGTCCGTGCGGATCGACGTGGACAAGGCCGCCGAGACCATCGCCTGGTACGCCGAGGCCATCGACAAGACCTACGACGAGGTGGCGCCGACCCCCGGGGACGCGATCGCCCTGATCACCCGGGAGCCCCTGGGTGTCATCGGCGCGGTCGTCCCGTGGAACTACGCGCTGCTGATCGCCAGCTGGAAGCTGGGCCCGGCGCTGGCCACCGGCAACAGCGTCGTCCTCAAGCCGGCCGAGCAGACCTCCCTGGCCGCCCTGCGCCTGGCCGCCCTCGCCTCCGAGGCGGGTCTGCCGGACGGGGTGTTCAACGTCGTCCCGGGCCGTGGCGAGGTCGCCGGACAGGCTCTGGGCCGCCACCCGGAGGTCGACAAGATCGCCTTCACCGGCTCGGCCGAGGTGGCCCGGCTCTTCCAGGTGTACGCGGGCGAGTCCAATGGCAAGCAGGTGGCCGTCGAGGCGGGTGGCAAGTCGCCCCAGCTCCTGTTGCCCGACGCCGACATCGAGGCCGCCGCGTCGGCGGTGGCCTGGGGCATCTTCTACAACGCCGGACAGACCTGCAACGCCGGTTCCCGTGTCGTGGTGCACGCCTCCGTCAAGGACCGGCTCCTGGACGCCCTGCGCCGGATCACCGCGGAGACCTTCCAGGTGGGCGACCCGCTCGACCCGGCCACCGTCATGGGCCCCCTGGTCGACGAGACCCAGCTGGCCACGGTCCTCGGCTATATCGAACGCGGTGTGGAGGACGGGGCGAGCGTGGTGTTCGGCGGTGGCCGCACCCTCACCGAGTCGGGCGGCAGCTATGTCGAACCGACCGTCCTGGACGGGGTGGTGAACACCTCCGCCGTCGGCCAGGAGGAGATCTTCGGCCCGGTCCTGGCCATCGTGTCCTACGACGGCGACGCCGACGAGGGGATACGGCTGGCCAACGAGAGCGACTACGGGCTCGTCGCCTCCGTCTGGACCCGTGATGTGGCCGTCGCCCACCGCGCCGCCAAGCGGCTGCGGGCCGGGACGGTCTGGATCAACACCTTCGACGCCAGTGATGTCATCACCCCCTTCGGCGGCTTCAAGGCCACCGGCGCGGGCCGCGACAAGTCCCTGCACGCACTGGACGCGTACACGGCGCTGAAGACCACCTGGATCAACCTGGCCTGAACCGGCCATGGCGCACGGACCTGTTCATCCCCTCCCCTCTTTCCCTTCTTCACTTTTCTCTTCTCACCACAGCGAGGACAACGATGAGGATCGGTTTCATCGGCCTGGGCAACATGGGACGCCACATGGCCCGCCATCTCATCCACGCGGGCCACCTGGTCACCGTGCACGACACCCGGCCCGAGGCCGCCGCCGAGCATCTGGCGCTCGGCGCCCGCTGGGCCGATTCCCCCGCGACCTGTGCCGAAGGCGCGGAATTCCTGATCACGATGCTCCCCACCCCGCGCATCGTCGAGGACGTGCTGCTGCGCGGTGGCGCGGCCGAGGCCCTGCCGCCCGGCGCCCTGTGGATCGACATGTCGACCTCGACCCCCGCGGCCGCGGACCGCGTAGCCGCCGATGTGCTGAACGGGCGCGGGGTGCGCCGGCTGGACGCACCGGTCAGCGGCATGGCACGGGGCGCCGAGGCGGGAGCACTGCAGATCTTCGCCGGCGGTACGGACGACGACTTCCGCATCGCCCTGCCCGTCCTCGAGGCCATGGGCGATCCGGACCGGATTCTGCACGTCGGCCCGCCCGGCGCGGGCTACACGGTCAAGCTCATGCTCAACCTGCTCTGGTTCAGCCACGTGGTCGCCACCTCCGAGGTGCTCGCCATGGGCGTCAAGGCGGGCGTCGACCTCGGGACGCTGCGCAGCTCGCTGCTGGCGAGCCCGGCCGCATCCGCCTTCGTCGAGAAGGACCTCATGTCCATCCTCGCCGACGGTGACTACGACGACTCGTTCGCCATGGCACTGGCCTGCAAGGATCTGGGGCTCGCCGTCGACCTCGGCCGCGACCTGGGCGTGTCCACCGAACTGTCCGCCCTGGTCGAGCAGATCTACCGCCGCTCCAAGGCCCATCACGGCGAGCTCGCCGGTGAGATGAGCCCGGTCCGCCTCTACGAGGCCCTCGCCGGGCAGGAGTTCCGGCTGCCCGACCCGACCATCACGCCGGCCGACGCGACCCTCGCGGTCTGAGAAGCAGCGAACGCCACCCCGCACCACGACGCCAGGAGCCGCACCCCATGACCTCTCCCGGGCCCGGCGGTCCCACGCCGCTGAGCATCGACCCCACCTGCCGTGTCGAGTTCGGTCCCGGCCGCATCGGCCGGCTCCCCGCACTGATCGCGGCCACCGGCCACGATCGCGCCTTCGTCGTCACCGACCACGGCCTGCGCACCGCGGGCGTCCTCGAGCCAGTTCTCAAGACCCTCCGGGCCGCGGGGCTGGAGTACGCCGTCTACGACGAGGTGGCCCCCAACCCCTCCACCGCCAACGTCGACGCGGGTGCCGCACGGGCCCGTGCGTTCGGCACCGCCGCGGTCGTCGCCCTCGGCGGCGGCTCCGTACTCGACGCGGCGAAGGGCATATCCCTGCTGGTCGGCAACCCGAAGGCCACGGCCGGCGACGCCGACGAGCTCTGGGAGGCGGCCGACGGACTCCCACTCGTCGCGATCCCCACCACCTCCGGCACCGGCGCCGAAACCAACGGCTTCGGGGTCATCGAGGACACCACCGCCTGCCGCAAGGTGTACATCGGCCACCCCTCCGTGAAGCCGCGCGTCGCGCTGCTCGACCCGGAGCTCACCCTGGGCCTGCCCGCACCGGCCACCGCCGCCACCGGTATCGACGCCCTGGTCCATGGCATCGAGTCACTCGCCTCGCGCGGCGCGAACCCCGTCTCCACCGCCTATGCCACACAGGCCGTGACCATGGTCAGCCACGCCCTGCCCGCCGCGTACCGGGACGGCGCGGACCTCGACGCCCGCGCCGAGCTGATGCTGGGAGCCCATCTCGCGGGCCAGGCGCTCAGCCTCTCCGGGCTCGGGCTGGTCCATGGCATCGGCCACGCGGTGACCGCACACACCGGCACCCCGCACGGTGTCGCCCTCGCCGCCGTCCTCGAAGAGGTGATGGAGTTCAACGCCCCCGCCGCGCAGGGCGCCTATGAACAGGTGGCGCGCGCCATGCGCCTGGCACCGCCCGCCGACGGGGACTGGGCGCGGGCCGCCATCGACGCGGTACGCGAGATCGCGGGCGCCGTCGAGGTGAAGCGCCCCCTGCGGACGCTCGGCGCCGACCGCGGCATGCTGCCCGCCATCGCCGCCGGGGCGGTGGCGGACGCGGTGACGACGAACAATCCCCTGTCCCCCGATCACACTCAGGTCCTGGAGATCCTCACCACCACCTACTGACCGTGGCGCGCCACCGTGACACTGACGATCCAGGCACGGTGGCGACCGCTGTCACATGCGCGGGCCCGGCGGTGTCTTCATGCCAAACAGGCAACCGCACAGGGAGAACACCATTGCCGCTACGCGTTCCGAAGGGGGAGCTCCCCACCGAGCTCCGGGAAACCCTGCTCGAGCAGCTCGGTGAGGTGTCCGAGCCCGAGGCCCGGCCAGCGGAATCCCGCAGGCGTCGGAGTAGCCCTGCGAGGTGATTCCGTGTGCCGTATTGCACCTGCTCGCGAAGTTGGCGAAGCCGATGTACACGGCGAGTTCGACCAGCGCCGCCGGGCCGAGCCGGTCCAGCAGGCTCGCGGACAGCTCATCGGTGACGGTCGGCGGTGTGTTCGTCATGGCCTCGCGCCGCGAAGTCGTCCGGCGTAGCGTCCACGGCATGACCGAGGATCCGTTCGTCGCCCATCGCAGCCTGCTGTTCACGGTCGCCTACGAGTTGCAACTCCCCGGCCACCGCTGCCCAGTCCCAAGCTCCGGGTGGGTCGCCGTCCATCCATTCCCGCACGACGACGCCCGCCACCCGGCGACATCCGTCCAGGGTGGGAACCACTGCCGGAACAGAGAATCCCAGACTGCCCAATCGCTCCAGCAGGTCCAGCTCCCGGTCCAGCGCCGCCTCAGTGCGCCTGCTGAGTCGTGCGACCAGTCGCCGACCCTGATCGCCGATGACCTCCACCACCTCGTCGCGGTTGCCGCCACCCAGCCGCCCGATGATCCGCAGCCCGCCCCAGGCCCGAAGTGCCTCTCGTATCCGGCAATGCTGATCGGCTGATGCTCGCCGAGCCGGAGAACCGCCCCCGCCAGTCCGGCTTATGGACCCGGGTCGTCCAGCGACTCCTGGCACTCAACGCGGTGATTGACCAGCGCGCGATAGCGCATCAACCACCTAGTGGTGCCACGCATGTCCGCCCGTGTTGTGGATGAAGCGCTGCAGCACCTTGATCGTCGTCAGGTACTCCTCGTCGGAGATGCCCGCGTGCCGTTCCGTCCACAGCTCGTCCTGGAGGGCCGCGGCCTTGTCGAAGAAGGTTCTGCCCTCCGCCCTGAGTCCCAGACGTCCCTCGGTGTCCTCGGTGATCCAGCCCTGGGCGATGGTCCGGTCGATCTCCTCCTCCATGACCTCCGGACCCGCTTCGAGATAGTTGCTGAGGAGGTCGGACACCTCCTCGCGGGTCTTGGCCGGGTCGGCGTGGGCGACCTGCGCGAGGACCCACCACTGTGGCTGGGTGGTGCCGATCCCCGCGAGCGTGGTCCGGATGCGGGTGACAACGGCTTTGTACGCCGCCCAACTCCAGTAGCCGATGGGCTGCCGTATCAGTTCGGCGTCGCTGTGGGAGTACTCCATGGCCGGTCCCTCCGTCGTTGCTTGAACTCGTTCGACGAGAACCGACCGTAAAAGTTGAACCGAACGTGAAGTCAAGGACGTTCGGCCCTGCCTCCTCGGCCACGGCCTCACCCGTACGACCCGTCCGGGGCCGCGAGTTGGTCGCCGAGGATGCTTCGCCCCGTGGCGAGATCCCGGAGGGCCGCGTCGTCGGTTCCGGCTCGGCCCCCGCGCCGTAGGGCACCGCCGCTACGCCCCGGAGCCCTCCCCCGGCAACGCGGTGAGGAGCTCGCTCGTGGTGAGGATGGCGTGGGCGAAGGTGGGGCCGTTCAGCTCATGCGCGGAATGCATCATCTCGGGTGTGGCGGCGGCGGTGGCGTCACGGACCAGCGTGACGTGGTAGCCGAGTTCCATGGCGAAGCGTCCGGTGGACTCGATGCAGGTGTTCGCCAGCAGTCCGATGAGGATCACATGGGTGATGCCGTGCTGCCTGAGCTGCATATTCAGGTCGGTGTTGGCGAACCCGCTCTGCGCCCAGTGCTCATGGGCCACCGCCTCCCCCGCCCGCGGCTGGAAGTCCGGATGGAACTCCCCGCCCCAGGTGTCCCGGGCGAAGCTGTGCCGGACCATGATGTTCCGCTGGGTCGGGTTGGGGTGGGTCCACGACTCGTAGTCACCCGGCTCCCAGCGGCGGTGCGGAACGAACACCACCCGCACCCCGGACTGCCGGGCGGTGCCGACGACGGCGCGCAGATTGTCCAGCAGGCCGACCTTCTGGGCCACGCTCCGCACGACCGGCCAGACCTTGCCTCCCTCGGAGAGGAAGTCGTTGTACGGGTCGACGAGCAGCACTGCCGTTCGCCGGGGGGCATAGGTCTCGGCAGCCATGATCTCTCCTCCGCCCTCTGGAAGATCACCCATCGTCCGGGCAGGTCGTCCTGGCCCGTTCGAGTGCCCGCCGTTCTCCCGCTCAGTCGGCGATGGTCCCGCGGGCGGCGTCGGGGGCGACCGCTGGTGGAACTCACTTCCCGGTTCTTGCGCCGCCCCCTACAGTAGGTAGACCTACCTACCTAATCTGTCGGGATGCATGCGATGAGTGAGACCGGTACGAGGACGACGGACCCCGGAAGACGGAGGCCGGCCCGGGAGCGCCTGCTGGCGGCCGCCGCGCGGCGCTTCTACGCCGACGGCGTGACGGCGACCGGAATCGATACGATCACCACCGAAGCCGGCGTGGCGAAGATGAGCCTGTACAACAACTTCTCCTCCAAGTCCGATCTCGTCAGGGCCTATCTCGACACCCGGCACGAGGAGTGGATCGCGCTGTACACCTCACGGCTGGAGCAGGCCCAGAACCCCCGTGACGGCGTCCTCGCGGCGTTCGACGCCTACGCCGATCACGCGGCGTTCGCCTACGAGCGCGGCTTTCGCGGCTGCGGCCTGCTCAACGCGGCCGCCGAGCTGCCCGCCGGAGACGAGGGGCGGAGTGTCGTACGCCGCCACAAGGAGCAGGTCGAGCGTCTGATCGCCGGGCACCTGGAAGAACTGCTGCCCGAGCGTCCTGACGACGTGCGCACCATGGCGGAGCACCTGTCGTTCCTGCTGGAGGGCGCGATGGCGCGGGCCGGGCTGGAAGGCGACGGCAGCCGGCTGCGGCACGCCCGCGCGATGGCGGCGGCCCTGCTGGACAGGCTGTGAGGCGGCCCACCGGACACGGCGCCCGTTCGGCGGGCGCCGGATCCTTGTGTGTGCTCGCCGCGTCCCTGCTGTGGGGCACCACCGGCACCGCGGCGACCTTCGCCCCGGGCGTCGGGCCTCTCGCCATCGGCGCCGTCGCCATGGGCCTGGGCGGGCTGCTCCAAGCCCTGGTCGCGGCCCCCCGCATCGCCCGTCAGGCCCCGCGGCTGCGTGCGCGGCGCGGCACCGTACTGCTCGGCGCGCTCGCGGTGGCGGTCTACCCCCTGGCGTTCTACAGCTCGATGCACCTGGCAGGAGTGGCGGTGGGAACCGTGGTGTCGATCGGCATGGCGCCACTGGCCTCAGCCGTGATCGAACGCGTCGTGGACCGGCGCCGGCTGACGCGCCGCTGGACACTCGGCGCCGCCCTGGGTCTCCTGGGCACCCTCATGCTGTGCGCGGCCCAAGCCACTGAGGACCCCGGCGACCGGGTGCAGCCATCCACGGCCGCCACGATGCTCGGCGTGGGGCTGGGCCTCATCGCGGCCACGACCTACGCCCTCTACTCCTGGGCGGCGCACCGGCTGATCACCCACGGCATCGCCTCCCGCGCGGCGATGGGCACGGTGTTCGGCCTGGGCGGACTGCTCCTCGTGCCCGTCCTCCTGGTCACCGGCGCGCCGCTGCTCGGCTCCGGGTCCACGCTGGCCGTCGGTGCCTACATGGCGGTGGTGCCCATGTTCACCGGCTACGTCCTGTTCGGCTGGGGACTGGCGCACGTGCCCGCGAGTACGGCGACCACGCTCTCGCTGCTCGAACCGGCCGTCGCCGCCGTCCTCGCCGTGCTGGTCATCGGCGAACGCCTCCCCGCCGTAGGCTGGACCGGCATCGCGCTCGTCCTCGCCTGCCTGGCCGTCCTCACCGCTCCCACAGCCGTCCCCGGGCGGCGCCGACAGCGGCCGGAAGGCGTGACGCCGCCACGCACAGCGGCGGAGCCCACCGTTGCTCGGTCAGACCCCGGGCGGGTGCCGTAGCGGCATCCGTCCACGGGCGGGGCGGGCGGCGGACGCTCTGCCGCCCGCCCCCTCACTCCGCGACGGAAAACCGCTTCGCGAGGTCGCGATGCCGGTCCGCGGCCAGCTTCGCCTGGTCCGCGCTGATGGTCGATCCGGGCATCCGCCCCAGCCGTTCGAGCTCGTCCGCGAAGCGCAGATGCTCCAGCCGCGCATACTCACGGCAGGCAAGGCAGGTGACGTTCTCCGGCCGCGGAGAGGTCATCGCGTACGGTGCCCGAAGCCCGCATCCGGTGGCGATGCGGCTCGGCAGGTCACCGGCCAGCCCGAACGTGGACGCCATCATGTCGCGGACGGCGGCGACGCCTCGGACCACCTTCGACTCGACATGGATATGCGGATCGTCCCCGCCCATGCGCCCTCCCCTGCCTCAGCGACCTGACAGGCCGGGGATGCCCCCGGCCGCCCGCGGACCGCAGGAGGAGTCTGCCATGTGCCCGGTGCGCCACCGCCGCCGCGCCCGCCGGTTCAGGTCGCGGTCGCGGCCGCCGCCGCACGGCCCGCGGCACGACCCGAGAACAGGCAGCCGCCGAGGAAGGTGCCCTCCAGGGAGCGGTAGCCGTGCACTCCCCCGCCGCCGAAGCCCGAGACCTCACCGGCCGCGTACAGGCCGGTGATCGGGTTGCCGGAGGCGTCCAGGACGCGCCCGGTGAGGTCGGTCTGGAGGCCGCCGAGGGTCTTGCGGGTGAGGATGTTGAGGCGCACGGCGATCAGGGGTCCGGCGGACGGGTCCAGGATCCGGTGCGCGGAGGCGGTGCGGCTGAGCGTGTCCCCGGGGTAGGCGAGCGCGTTGCGGATGCCCATGACCTGGACGTCCTTGGTGTACGGGTTGGCGATCTCGCGGTCGCGGGCCTCGATCTGCCGGGTGAGGTCCGCCAGGTCGATCAGGTTGTCGCCGGTCAGCTTGTTCATGCCCGCGACCAGTTGGGGCAGGGTGTTGGCGACGACGAAGTCCTCGCCCTTGTCCCGGAACCGCTGGATCGGCTCGGGTGTCTGCCAGATGCGGGAGAGGAGCTGCAGGATGTCCTTGTTGGTCAGGTCCGGGTTCTGCTCGGAGCCCGAGAGCGCGAACTCCTTGGCGATGATCTTCTGGGTGGTGACGAACCAGGAGTAGTCATAGCCGGTGGCGGTGATCGTCCCAAGGGTGTGCAGGGTGTCGTAGCCCGGGATGTCGGGGGTGGAGAAGCGCTTGCCCTTCGCGTCGAACCACATCGACGAGGGGCCCGGCAGAATGCGGATGCCGTGGCCCGGCCAGATCGGGTCGTAGTTTCTGAGGCCCTCGGTGTAGTGCCACATGCGGTCGGGGTTGACGATCCGTCCGCCCGCCTTCTCGGTGATCGCGAGCATCCGGCCGTCCACATACGCCGGGACGCCGGTGACCATGAACTTCGGCGGTGAGCCGAGCCGGTCGGGCCAGTTCCGCCGTACGAGATCGTGGTTGGCGCCGATACCGCCCGAGGTGACGATCACCACCTGGGCGTTGAGCTCGAAGTGGCCGACCACGGTGCGCGAGGTGGGCTTGCCGCGGGCGGCGTCGCTCGGCTCCAGGATCGCGCCGCTCACCCCGGTGACGGCACCACCGGTGACCACCAGATCGTCCACCCGGTGCCGGAACTTGAAGGTCACCCGCCCGTCCTTCGCGGCGGCCCGCACCTTCTTCTCGAACGGCTCGACCACGGCCGGACCGGTGCCCCAGGTGACATGGAAACGCGGCACCGAGTTGCCGTGCCCGTCCGCGAGGCCGCCGCCGCGCTCGGCCCAGCCGACGATCGGGAACCACTGCACGCCGAGCCCGTGCAGCCAGGACCGCTTCTCCTCGGCCGCGAAGTCCACGTACGCCTCGGCCCATTTGCGGGCCCAGTAGTCCTGGCCGCCGGGATCGGAGACGCCGCGGTCGAAGCCGGCCGTGCCGAGCCAGTCCTGCCAGGCCAGTTCATGGGAGTCCTTGATGCCCATCAGCCGCTGTTCCTCGGAGTTGACGAAGAACAGGCCGCCGAAGGACCAGAACGCCTGGCCGCCGAGGTTGCTCTCGGGCTCCTGGTCGAGGAGGAGCACCTTGCGTCCCGCGGCCGCCAGTTCCGCCGTGGCGACCAGCCCGGCGAGCCCGCCGCCGACCACGATGGCGTCCGCGTCCGAAGACGCCCCGGAGGCGGCGAAGGCCGGGCCCGCCGCCTGGGCGAGCGCGGCGCCGGCGAGCACACCACCCGCCGCCGTCAGGGCGCGGCGGCGGCTGATCCCGGCAAGCGAGGCGGCATTCTCTGTGGAGTTCTCCATGGGCTGCCTTCCGGAAGGGGGTTCGGAGGGTGCGGGAGAGGCGAAGGGGGTTGCCGCGACGGCAATGTGTTACCGACGGTAGCCCACCGGGTGCGGGCCCACCAGACTCCTGCCCTCAATGAGCAACTCCCGTATGCCGCAGGGAACTTCGACGGGTCAGCGCCCGCCGGATGACGCCTCCGGCGAGGCGCGCCGCCGTGGCGAGAAGGCGTACAGATCGAGGATGTCGGGCAGCGGTGCCACACCGGGGCCGCCCGCCGTGACCCAGGCCACGATGTCCTCTGTCGCATCCGGGTCGTTGACCAGGCCGAGCCACACCGGCCTGCCCCCGGCGGCACGTCCGGCCGCCGATGGCTGCACCACGATCACATTGGCCTGATCGCAGACGTCCAGACACGCGGAGACGCGTACGGGCGCCTCCTCACGGAGCCGCGCGATCTGTTCCGCATGGTCGATTCCGGTCACCTTGGGGCTGCCGCAGCAGCAGTCCCGGCATACGGTCACCCGGCATGGCACCGGGTCGGTCGGCCTGACAGGCATGGCCCATCGCCCTCCTCCGGGGAAGTCCGCCCCGGTTTTCCGTCGAGGAGGCGACCGCGTGAGTCTCCTGGCTCTCGGGTCGATGCTCGTCCCGGCCTTCCCACCCGCGTGTACGGGCAGTGGCTGTTCGGGATCCGCTCGCCGATCACAGTGGCGGCACCGCGCCGGATTCACACCGGCTTCCTCGTTCCGCCGTCGCCTTTGTCGCCCGGCATCATCGCATCCCGGACACCGCCGCACCATGTGGCCCCCGCTCCTGGGAGCACCACGGGCGGTTCGACGTCAGTCGCGGCGGGCCGCCGCCCCCGCGAGGATTTCGCCCAGGCCCTGGCGGGTGGCCGCCAGCACCACGCGGTCGGCCGGCCGCAGGACATAGCCGGGGTGCAGATCCCACACCAGGGCGGGCTCCTGGGTGGCGCCGTCGTAACGAGGCGCCGCGGCGAGGTCGCGTTGCCGGTCGGCGGGTTCCGCCGCGTCCAGCGCGATCACCCGCCAGGCGCCCGGTGCGAACGCCTCGGCGACGGTACACCCTTCCAGTTGCGGATGCCCGGCGACATGCAGGGCGGCGAAGAGCAGCACCCTGCGCTCGACCGGTATGGCGCCCAGGATCTGACGCCCCATCATCGCTCCGGCGAACGCCGGGGCCGCCAGACTGGAGACGCTGCGGCTGCGGGTGAGGGCCCGCGGATGCGCCGCGCGCAGCGTGCGGTAGACGGCGGTGGCGAAGCGGTCGTCGTACAGGCGCAGCGCCACCCGCAGCCGGGGCTTGACCGAGCGGGCGTACAGCGTGGCCTCCAGGTTGGTGGTGTCGACGCTGGTCAGGGCGAGCAGGGAGTGTGCCCGCTGGATCTTGGCGGCCTCCAGGACGCCCTCCTGGGTGACATCGCCGATCACCGTCGGCACCCCCAGCCTGCGGGCCAGCGGGATGCCGCGCGCCCCGGGGTCCTCCTCCACGCACACCACGGGAATGTCCATCTCCCGGAGTCTGGCCAGGACCCGGGTGCCGACCTTGCCGAGCCCGAGCAGCACGACATGGCCGGAGAGGCCGCGCGGAGGGCGGCGCAGCGCGGAGGCGGTGCGGAAGGTGCCCAGCGCTTCGAGCGCGGCGGCCACCAGGACGGGCAGCATCAGCAGTCCGGCCAGCCCGGACAGCAGTTGGAGGACCTTGCGTCCGGTCGGCTCGTCCAGCGCCGGGTCGTCGATCGCCAGCACATCGAGCACCGTGAGGTAGGCGGCGTGGAGCAGACCGGCACCGGTGAGCTGCCAGGAGGCGATGGTGAGGGCGAGGACTGCGATCGCCATTCCTGCGACGGACCAGCGCAGCCGGCGGGAGAACAGCGAGGCGAGGGGCAGTCTGCGGGTGCCGAGCCGCCGTGGCGCCGACGGTGGGCCGGTGGCGGAGACGGCCTCGAGCACCACCGTGTCGCGGCCGGTGGCGGCGGCCACTTCCTCGTCTCCGGGCAGCAGCTTGGGCCCTTCGTCCCCGCTGCTGTCGGAGCCCTCACTGCCGCCGGGGTCGCTGGTGGTGGACGAGAGCAGGGCGAGGGTGCACAGCCCCGGGCGGGCCACCTCGTCGGGGCCGGGCGGGGTGCGCTCCGCCGCGCGCAGCAGCAGCCCGTCGGCCTGGAGGACTTTGCTGGTGCCCGCGATGGCGGTGGCGGCCAGGGCGGGGGCCGCGGTGTCGGCGTCCGACAGTACGGTGGTGGTGGCGTCCAGTTCGGCCGGGTCCATACCGGGATCGGCCACCCGCGCCGCCTCGTCGAGGAGTTCCTCCAGATGCTGGCCGAGCTTGCGGTTGTAGAGCCGGATCACCAGTCGCAGCCGGGGGTTGAGGCGGCGGGCGTGGAGGGCGGCGTGGATATTGGCCTCGTCGTCGTCATGGACCAGGGCGAGCGCCGTCGCGTGCTCCGCACCCGCTTCGGTCAGCACCTCTTCGTCGAGCGCCGGGACCTCCATGACCCGCACTCCCCCGTCCGGAGCAGGGTCATCCGCGGTCTGCCGGGGCAGCGGGACCCGTCCGACGGCCGCGCTGAACCGGCCGAAGAGCGCGGAGGCACGGCCGCCCGACCGCCATCCGGCCACGCGCTGCCCGGCCGGGTCCGCCAAGGGGGCGCCGCCGGGGATGACGACCGTCACCCGTGTCCGGTAGACGAAGTGGAGCTCGGCGGCGAGGCGGTGCGCGAGCGCGTCGTCACCGCACACGACCATATGGGCCGCCCCCGAGGGGGTCGGCGGGGCGGAGGTGGAGGTGGAGAACACGACGGCGAAGCCCCCCGTTGATCCGTGATGCCGTGGGTCGTCCGGGCGGGGTACGGCGACCGCGGTCTCCGGCGGCCGGCACCCGTGCTCCGGTGGTCAGGATCAGACCGTACCTGGTGGGCTGCCCAAGGGAGTTGGGCACCGGGGCGGGCGGGGCGCCCCGTGTGCTCACTCCCTGAGCGCTCCGCAGCGCGCACAGCGGGCGAAGGGCGCGGTGTCCTGGATCGCGCCGCAGTCGGCGCAGACCCGGTCCAGCCAGCAGGCGGACTCCCCGCCCTCGGGCTCGGCGGGCGCCGGGTCCGCCGTCTGCCGGTCCGCCGTCTCCCGGTTCACCGTCTCCCCGTTCGCCGTCTCCCGGTTCGCCGTCTCCCGGTCCGGGTCGTCGGGTCGAGCCGTGCCGCTCATCGTGTGCGCCTCCCTGTCCGGACCGTACGCGGGTCCATCCTCCGACCCTCCACCCCGTGGCTCCGTCCCCGGAAGCGGTCCGGCCATAGATCCGATCTCTCGGGCACCAACGACCCTCGATGGGGCGCAATACTGCCCGATCCCTCCCCAGTTATCGGATGACTCAGTAACGTATCCGCCTCGGGAGGCAACAACGGCGAGATCTTACCGACGCCTCGCTGTGGCATTTCCGCTCTGCGGCGTCCTGGCCATGACGCTCTTCATCACCGGGCCCGCGCAGGCGAAGGACCGCGCCTGGACCGTGCGCGGCCCCTCACCCCATTCCGGTCCTCTCGCGCAGCTGCGGCTCGACGGAGCCTCGGGAGCGCTGGCTCGTCGATCTGCGACCGTCCCTGACCATCCCTCGCCCGGACGCCCCGTCCAGGACGCCCGTCCAGATCCCGATCGCCGGGATACAGACGCCGGCCGCGAAGGCCCATGCGGCGGCGACGGCACGAGCGGGCGTAGGGGGCGGGGTGGCCGCCGGTCCAGCCGCGGGAGAGGGCCGGCAGCCGGTCGGCCTTCTGGCGCGCCGGGTTCTTCTCGTGCTGCTGGGCGAGGAAGGCGGACAGCCGGTCCGCCGACTCCGCGTCGCCGTGGCGCAGATGCGAGATCTCGTGCCGGAGCAGGACCGCCCCGGCCGGGCTTCTGATCAGGGTGCGCCAGCTGCGCGGGATGGCGACATGGACGGTGGGCCTGCGGATGTTCAGGATGAACGCGTGGCGGCGCCTGTGCGGTAGCCCGGCAGGGGGAGATGATACGAGGACTTACCGCGCATAGGTGAATTCATCGCGCATTTCACGTATCGCCGCTGACGCGCATGGCTGATGGAGGCGTCAGCTCGCACGGCGCGGGGGCCGGCGCGTGCGGGTCCACTCCACCAGCTGCCGCGCCGTCCAGGTGGTGATGACGCGCTCCACCGGCACCCCGCATTGCGCGGCCCTGGCGCATCCGTTGCGCTGCCAGTCGAGCTGGCCGGGCGCGTGGGCATCGGTGTCGATGGAGAAGAAGGTCCCCGCCCGGACGGCCTCGCGCAACAGCCTGCGCGGTGGATCCAGCCGCTCCGGACGGCAGTTGATCTCCACGGCGGTGCCCGCCTCCGCGCAGGCGCCGAAGACCTCCTCATGGTCGAAGGCGGACTCGGGGCGCTTTCCGCCGAGCAGCCGTCCGGTGCAGTGGCCCAGCACATCGACCAGCGGATCGCTGACGGCGGTGATCATCCGGCGGGTCATGGGGCGGGCGTCCATCCGCAGCTTGGAGTGGACCGAGGCCACCACCACATCCAGCCGGTCCAGCAGCTCCGGCTCCTGGTCCAGGGAGCCGTCGGGGAGGATGTCCACCTCGATCCCGGTGAGCAGCTGAAAGGGGGCCAGCTTCACGCGCAGCTCCGCCACCACGTCCAGTTGGGCGCGCAGCCGGTCCGCCGAGAGGCCGCGGGCCACCGTCAGCCGTGGGGAATGGTCGGTGAGCACCGCCCATGCGTGCCCCAGCCGCGCCGCCGTACCGGCCATCAGCTCGATCGGGGAACCGCCGTCGGACCAGTCGGAGTGCATATGGCAGTCCCCGCGCAGCGCGGCGCACAGCTTCACCGCGTCCTCGTCGGGCTCCGACTCGGCCTCGGCAGCCTCGGCCTCCAGGTTCGCCAGATACCCGGGCACCTGGCCCTCCAGCGCCTCCTTGACCACCTGCGAGGTCTTCGGCCCGAACCCCTTGAGCGACCGGAGGGTGCCGTTCGTGACACGCCGCTCGACCTCCTGGGGGTCCAGACCGGCGAGCACCGCCTGGGCCGTGCGGAAGGCACGCACCCGGTAGGTCGGCGCCTGGGCGCGCTCCAGAAGGAACGCGATCCGGTCCAGGGCCTCCAGGGGGTCCATCACGCGCTCCTCGCTGTGTGCGGCGTCCGCGGTGTGTGTGCCTTCGCGCCTCAGGCGCGGCGGTTCGGGCGTCGGCCGGGGGGCTGGCGGGGTTCGGGACGTGCCGTCAGCTCGGCGATGTCGCAGGTCCGGGGGGTCTTTTCGGAGACGGTGATGGGCCGTCCGTAGTGCCGGATCTCCATGGGGGCGCCCTCGGTCAGGGAGTAGGTGACACTGCGGCCGGTGATCTCCACGCGCAGCCTGCGGCCCAGCACCTGCATGGTGAAGGCGAGCCGGGCCAGCTTCTCGGGCAGCTTGGGCGAGAACTCCAGCCTGCCGTCGCGGTGCCGCATCCCGCCGAACCCGGCGACCAGGGCGATCCAGGTACCGGCGAGCGAGGCGATGTGCAGACCGTCGCGGGTGTTGTGCTCCAGGTCCTTCAGGTCCATCAGGGCCGCCTCGCCCAAGTAGTCGTAGGCGAGCCGCAGATGGCCGACCTCGGCGGCCATGACGGCCTGGGCGCACGCGGACAGGGAGGAGTCCCGGACCGTGAGCCGTTCGTAGTAGTCGAAGTTGCGTGCCTTCTGCTCCTCGGTGAAGCACTCGCCGCGCAGATACATCGCGAGCACCAGGTCGGCCTGTTTGACGACCTGTTTGCGGTACATGTCGAAGTAGGGGAAGTTGAGCATCAGCGGGTACTGGTCGGCGCGGGTGCCCTGGAAGTCCCACTCCTGGTGGCCGGTGAAGTCCGCGGACTGCTCGTGGACGCCCAGGGTCTTGTCGTACGGGACCGACATGGACTCGGCCGCGTCCCGCCAGGCGGCGGCCTCCTCGTCGTCGACGCCCAGTTCGGAGCCCTTGTCCGGGTGGCGTTCGATGATGTCCGCGGCGGCTCGCAGGTTCGACTGGGCCATGAGGTTGGTGTAGACGTTGTCGTCGGCGATGGCGCTGTACTCGTCGGGGCCGGTCACCCCGTCGATATGAAAGCGGCCGTGGTGGTCGTGGTGGCCCAGGGAGCGCCACAGCCGGGCGGTCTCCACCAGCAGTTCCACGCCGGTCTCGCGCTCGAACTCCTCGTCGCCGGTGGCTGCCACATAGCGCACCACCGCGTCCGCCACATCGGCGTTGACGTGGAAGGCCGCGGTGCCGGCCGGCCAGTAGCCGGAGCATTCGGAGCCTTCGATCGTGCGCCAGGGGAAGGTGGCGCCATCGTGTCCCAGTTGCTGGGCCCGCTCCCGGGCGGCGGGCAGGATGGACTGGCGCCAGCGCAGCGCCTCGGCCACGGACTCGGGGAAGGTGTAGGTGAGCAGGGGCAGGACGAAGGTGTCGGTGTCCCAGAAGGTGTGGCCGTCGTAGCCGGAGCCGGTGAGGCCCTTGGCGGGGATGGCCCGTTCCTCGGCGCGGGCGCCGGCCTGCAGGACGTGGAAGAGCGCGAAGCGCACGGCCTGCTGGATCTCGGCGTCGCCCTCGACCTCCACATCGGCACGGGACCAGAAGTCCTCCAGCCATGCGCGCTGCTGGTCCACCAGGCCGCGCCAGCCGGTGCTGGCGGCCCCGGCGAGCGCGGCCTCGACCTGGTCCCGTACGGCGGGCAGCGAGCGGGCGCCCGACCAGCCGTAGGCCACCAGCTTCTCCAGCCGCAGGACCTGGCCCGGCTCCAGCACCGAGGTGACGGTCAGGCGGGCGACGTCGTCGCCGCTCTCGCTGGCGTGGCGGGTGGGCGGCGGCCCGGTGATCAGGTGGTCGGCTGCGACCGCGACCCGCAGGTCGCTGACCTCGGTGCAGTGGATCAGCCGCAGCCGCTTGTCGTTGGCGGCGTTCTCCTCGGGGTTCAGCGGGGACTCCAGGGCCTCGGCCACCCGGGGGTCACCGGCGCGCTCGGGAAGCTGCTCGTTGGCGACCAGCTCGGACTGGACGACGACGCGGATCTGGGCGTCGACGGCCTCCACCTCGTAGGCGACGGCGGCGATGGCCCGCTGGGTGAGGGAGACCAGCCGGGTGGAGCGGACCCGCACACTGGTGCCGGAGGGCGAGGTCCATTCGCAGGTGCGGTGCAGCACCCCGGCGCGCAGGTCGAGCACGCGCTCATGGGAGCGCAGCCGTCCGTAGCGCAGATCGAAGGGCTCGTCGTCCACCAACAGCCGGATGATCTTGCCGTTAGTGACGTTGATCATGGTCTGGCCGGCCTCGGGATAGCCGAATCCGGCCTCGGCGTAGGGCAGCGGACGCCGTTCGTAGACGCCGTTGAGATAGGTGCCGGGGAGGCCGTGGGGCTCCCCCTCGTCGAGATTGGCACGCCAGCCGATATGGCCGTTGGAGAGCGCGAAGACCGATTCGCTCTGGGGCAGCAGATCGAGCCGGAGATCGATCTCCCGCAGCACCCAGGGGTCGACGACATATGAGGAGTCGGTGATCACGAGTCGTCCTCCAGCAGCTCGGCGAGATCCTTGACCACGATGCCCGCGCCGTGTGCGCGCAGCGCGTCGGCCTGGCCCACCCGGTCCACGCCGACGACACAGCCGAAGTGCCCCGAGCGCCCGGCCTCCATGCCCGCCAGGGCGTCCTCGAAGACGGCGGCCGCCTCGGGCGCGGTGTCCAGCTCCCGTCCGGCCTCCAGGAAGGTGTCGGGGTGCGGTTTGCCGGGCAGCTTGCGCTCGGCCGCGACCACACCGTCGATCCGCACCTCGAAGAGGTCCTCGATACCGGCGGCGATCAGCACATCGCGGCAGTTGGCGCTGGAGGAGACGACCGCGATCCGCAGGCCCTCGGCGCGCGCGGCCTCCACGAAGCGCACCGAGCCCGGGTACGCCTCGACTCCCTCTTCGCGGATCTTCTCCAGGACCAGGATGTTCTTGCGGTTGCCCAGGCCGTGCACGGTGTCCGCGTCGGGCGGATCGTCCGGCCCGCCCTCGGGGAGATCGATGTTCCGGGAGGCCAGGAAGGTGCGCACCCCGTCGGCGCGCGGGCGGCCGTCCACGTACTCGTCGTAGTCGTGGGCCGAGTCGAAGGGACGGAAGGAGGGGCCGTCGCGCCGCCGCAGGAACTCGTCGAACGTCTGTTTCCACGCCGCCGCGTGCACCACGGCGGTCCTGGTCAGCACGCCGTCGAGGTCGAACAGGCAGGCCCGGATGGAATCGGGCAGGCTGAGCTTGGTCATGGCCGCCGATTCCCCCGGGAACGCCGGAATATGCGGGGCGTGACGGCGGAATCGGGACCTTTTCGCCACTCAGTGCGGTGCGGCCGTCACTCAGCGCGGTACGACGGTGCGCCCCTCGCGGCGGGAGCGGTCGGCGGCCTCCAGGACGGCGACGACCTCGCGCCCGAACCGGACGTCGCAGGGGTCCGCCGCGCCCCCCTCGCGGGCGCCGCTCAGCAGCCGGTCGACGGCCGTGGCGAAGGCCGCCACCGCGGTGGTCCCGGCGTCGGGGACCAGGGCGATCCCCCGCTCGCCGTAGAAGTCGCAGGAGAAGCCCTGGGCGGCGGGCCGGGCGTCCAGGGTGAGCGCGAGCGTGCCGATGGCGCCGGAGTGGTGGCGCAGCAGTACATGCGCGGCGCCACGCGGCCCCTCCAGGGCGGTGACCTCGGCCACCGGGCCGAGGACCGGGAGCAGGACGGACAGGGAGTGCGGGCCGACGTCCCACAGTCCACCGCGCTCCCGCCGCCAGTGGGATCCGCCGTAGTGGCCACCGGGCTGGAAGATCGAGGCGAAGGCGGTGGCACGGCCGCCGTCCCAGCCACCGGCCGCCGCGGTCTCCTGGAGGAAGGTCTCGACGGGCGCCGCGAAGCGGTTGGTGAAGAACACCACCGAGGCCAGTGCGCGCTCGTCCACGGCGCGCACGATCCGGTCGGCCTCCTCGGTGCCGAACGCCAGCGGCTTGTCCAGGAGCAGATGGCGCCCGGCCAGCGCGGCCCGCTCGGCGAGGCCGCTTTGGATGTCCGGCGGGAGGGCGATGGCCACGGCGTCCACGTCGGCGATCAGCGCGTCGGCGTCCGCGTGGGCGCGGGTGCCCCAGCGATCCGCCAGCGCCTGTGCCTTCGCCGGGTCGCGGCCCCAGATCCCGGCCAGTTCGGCCACCGGGTGCGCGGCGAGCGCCGCCGCGTGGGTCTCGGCCGCCCAGTGTCCGGTGCCCAGCAGTCCGAACCGCACTGTCCGTCCCCCTCCACGCGAAGCTCCGGGGCCTTCCCCGGAGTCGGCCGCGATCCTACGCCCGTGCGGCCCACCCGCTTCGGCCGAGGGCGGTACGCCCCTCCCCCGCTTGGCCGCCGGCGGATGCCGGTGGGCGGGGGCGGTGCCAGGGTGAGGCCATGGCCGGCCACGGTGCGGGTGACGGCCGAAGCCCACCCCACCGCTGGAGGAACCCGTGGCCCGTGGCTCGTCCCGCTCCCACTCCCGCGCACTCCGGCCGCGCGCCACGGTCCGGGCGGCGGCGGTCCTGCTGCTGTGCGGGGCCGCGGTACCGTCCTGCGCGTCCACCAGCGAGCACCGGCCCGACGGGGCGAAGTCGGCGTCGGCGCGGCAGAGCGCGCTGGAGGCCGCCGCGGCGAAGGCCGCGGCGAAGAAGAAGGCCGCGGCGGCCCGGCTGCTGCCGGGGATGCCGCCCCCGCTGGACCCCCATGACCTCTACGCCGCCGACCGGCCGGGGAAGCTGTCCCGGGCGGTGAAGGACTTTCCGTCGCGGGTGTATGTGCCCAATACGCTCTCGGACACGGTGAGCGTCATCGATCCGAAGAAGTTCAAGGTCGTCCGCACCATCCAGGTGGGCCATCAGCCGCAGCACGTGGTGCCCTCGTGGGATCTGAAGACCCTGTGGGTCAACAACGACCTGGGCAACTCCCTCACCCCCATCGACCCCGCCAGCGGCCGGGTCGGCCGCCCGGTGGACGTCCACGACCCGTACAACCTCTACTTCACCCCGGACGGAAAATACGCCGTGGTGATGGCCTCCATGGACCGGGCGCTGGTCTTCCGGGACGCGCACACCATGAAGGTGGTCACGTCGGTGCCGGCGAACTGCTACGGCGTCAACCATGCCGACTTCTCGCCGGACGGGCGCTACTTCATCGTCTCGTGCGAGTTCTCCGGTGAGCTGCTGAAGGTGGACACCGCGAAGAAGAAGGTGGTCGCCAAGCAGCGGCTGCCGATCGCCGGGGCCATGCCGCAGGACGTCAAGATCTCGCCCGACGGCAAGACGTGGTACATCGCCGACATGGTGGCGAACGGCCTGTGGGTGCTCAACGGCGACACCTTCGGCAAGCCGAAGCTGCTGCCCACCGGAAAGGGCACGCACGGCCTCTACGTGAGCCGCGACTCCCGTTCGATGTACATCTCCAACCGCGGCGAGGGCACCATCTCGGTGCTGTCGTTCAAGACCGGCAAGCTGGTGCGGCGGTGGCGGCTCCCCGGCGGCGGCAGTCCCGACATGGGCGGGGTGTCCGGCGACGGCAAGGTGCTGTGGCTCTCGGGCCGCTACAACGCCGAGGTCTACGCGATCGACACCCGCAACGGCCGGCTGCGCGCCCGGATCCCGGTCGGCGGCGGCCCCCACGGGCTCGCGGTCTACCCCCAGCCCGGCCGCTACTCCCTCGGCCACACCGGAATCTTCCGCTGAGGCGGCCTTCCCTCAGGTGCCATGAGCGGCCTGTGAGGCTCCGCACAGCCATCTGCATAGGCTGCCTATATAGAAGCGTGATATAAATCTAGATGTGGAATACACGCAGCAGTCCGGCCCCCGGGAACCCGACGTCCCCGCGACCCGTGAGCAGGTCGCGGAGGCGCTGGAACAGCTGGCGTTCCTCGCGGTACGCCATCTGACCAACCGGGACATCAGCTTCACCACGGCCTCGACCCTCGGCCGGCTCAGCCGGGAGGGCCCCTCCCGGCTGACGGCCCTGGCCGCCGACGAGGGAGTCACCCAGCCCTCGATGACCCAGCTGATCCAGCGGCTGGAGCGGCAGGGTCTGGTGACCCGGGTCGACGATCCGCACGACGGGCGGGTGGTGCTGGTGGCGATCACCGACGCCGGCCGGGAGCTGCTCGCCGAGCGGCGCCGCGGCCGTACGAACCGGCTCGCCGAGCTGCTGGCCACCCTCTCCCCCGAGGACCAACAGGCCCTCGCCACCGCCGTCCACGCCGCCGCCCCCGCCTTCCAGCGGCTGGTCGACAACGCGGCACGGGCACGGAAGTCCCCGGGGAGTACCGCTTCCTGATCAACCGGCACCCTGCCGCGCCACGGCATTGCCATGTCGTCACGGCTGGGACCCTGAACGACGGAGCATCTTTTGTCCGCTCATCCCAGCGCCCCCAACCCCTTCAAGCAGCCGAAGGCCGTATGGGCGGTCGCCTTCGCCTGCGTGATCTCCTTCATGGGCATCGGCCTCGTGGATCCGATCCTGCCCTCCCTCTCCTCCCAGCTGCATGCCACGCCGAGCCAGGTGTCGCTGCTGTTCACCAGCTATCTCGTGGTGACCGCCGTGGCCATGCTGGTCACCGGGTTCGTCTCCAGCCGCATCGGCGCCAAGCGCACTCTGGTGGCGGGTCTGGTGCTCATCGTGCTCTTCAGCGCGGCGGCCGGGGCGTCCGGCAGCATCGACGGGATCGTCGGCTTCCGCGCCGGATGGGGCCTGGGCAACGCCCTGTTCATCGCCACCTCGCTCGCCGTCATCGTCGGCTCGGCCAGCGGTGGCTTCGCGGGCGCGATCATCCTCTACGAGACCGCCCTGGGCATCGGCATCGCGATCGGCCCGCTGCTGGGCGGTGAGCTCGGCGGGATCAGCTGGCGCGGGCCGTTCTTCGGCGTGTCGGCCCTGATGGCCATCGCACTGATCGCGACCATCGTGCTGGTCCAGCCCACCCCGACCCCGACGCGCCGGGCCTCGATCGCCGACCCGATCAAGGCGCTGCGCCACCGCGGACTGCTCACCATGGGGCTGACCGCGCTCTGCTACAACTGGGGCTTCTTCACGGTGCTGGGCTACGCGCCTTTCCCGATGGACCTGGGCACCCATGAGCTCGGCTATGTCTTCACCGGCTGGGGTCTGCTCGTCGCCTTCTTCTCGGTCTTCGGCGCCCCGTGGCTGCAGGCGCGGCTGGGCATAGCCCGCTCCCTGTATCTGAACCTGGCGCTGTTCGCGCTCGACATCCTCGTCATCGGCCTGTTCACCGACTCCAAGACGACGCTGATCGTGGCGGTGATCGTGGCCGGCGCCTTCATCGGGATCAACAACACCATCACCACCCAGGCGGTGATGACCGTCGCCCCCGTGGAGCGGCCCGTCGCCTCCGCCTCCTACGGTTTCGTCCGCTTCATCGGCGGCGGTCTGGCCCCGTACGCCGCCGGCAAGATCGCCGAGCACAGCGGGGTGCATCTGCCCTTCTACATCGGGGCCGCGGCGGTCGCGCTGGGCATCGGTGTCCTGGCCACCGGGCATTCGCTGCTCGCCGAGGCCGAGCGCGTCCAGGCGGCGGAGGCGGCCGGACACACCCCGGCCGAGGAGCGGCGGGAGACACTGGAGAAGCAGGCGCTGGCCGAGGAGTTCGGCTCGGCCGGCTGACGCGAGCCGGCCCGGCGCGCTCGGCGGGACAGGCATGGACCAACTCGGAGGGCTCCAGTCCGGTGCGCACACCATCGAACGGGGGCCCTTCCGAGGAGTGGCATGGCTTCCTTACGGTCCCCCCAGCGCATCGCCGCGCTCCGGTTCACCGTACCCGCGGCCGTGGCGGTCGCGGGTCTCGCGTTCGCCTGGCCCGCGGACGCCGCATCCATCCAGAACTGGCCGGTGGTTCTCAAGACGCTCGGCGGCCGGACCACGATGATCCAGCGGCAGCCCGGCAACCAGGTCTTCACCATCTGGTCGACCCCGGCCTCGGCGAACACGTGGAACCACTACACCATCGGGCTGCATCTGTCCGACGAGACCAAGAGCGGCCGGGTCCAGCTCTGGGTCAACGGTCAGCGGCAGAAGTTCGGCGACGGCACCACCCGCTGGGCCTGCCGCACCTTCGACAGCAGCAATGACCCCAAGTGAGGGGTGTACGGGGCCGAGAACAGCCGTGTGGTCAACTACATCGACGACCTCAAGGTCGGCACCACACGCGGTGACGTCGACTGACCCCCCAAGCCCGTGCCCGAGCCACCGCCGGTCCGTTTCCCCCTCAGATCCGCCAGGAGCGGATGCGGCCGGCCGCGTCGAACACATCGGCCTTGCTGGAGAGGATGTCGCGGACCAGATCGATCAGCGCCCCGTACGGCGGGTCGATGCCCTCGCCCGAAGCGTGCATATAGGCGACCGCGGTCGCGGCGGCGAACCGCGCGTTGCTCGCCGGGAGCGGTCTGAGCAGCGCGATGGTGTGCAGCAGGGCCGCGGCCCGCCACGCGGGGTCGGGGTCGACACCCAGGCGCGGCGGGTCCACCCGGTGGCGGGCGACCGCGGCGACCAGACCCGAGAAGTCCGAGATGGCCGGCTGTTCCGGCATGACTTCCTCATGGCGCTGCAGCAGCCAGGGAACGTCGATATGCAGCAACGGGGCCATGGTCAAGCGGCCTGCCCGGGATGGCGGTGCTCATCGTCGGGGAACGCGTCCGCGAAGGCGTCCGCGTTGTCCGCGAAGAACCGCCGGAAGACCTCGGCACCCTCCTGCAGAGCGCGGTGCCGCGCGATGTCGGCCACGGTCGCCTCTCGGACGAGGGCCTTCATCGTCGTACCGCGTTCCTTGGCGATCTGGCGGAGGTCCTCAAGTTCCCGATCGCTGAATTCCACGTTGAGTGCTGACATGCGGGACACCCTACTCACCAGGTACCCCGTCAGCAATCGCCCCAGCTCAGATCGTGTTTTTGTAGGTACTTGACAAAGCATTCCCGCCCTTACGGGAGGCTGCGGCCGGGTACCGGTCCGCCCTCGGGTCCCAGCCGGACAAATGGTTCGCGCACCTCACGGCCCGTCAGGCCCCGGTAGGCGGCAGGGCGGCGGAATGCGTCCCCCCAGGTCTCCCGGCGCCGGTAGTCGCGCAGCGCGTCGAGATCGAAGACCGCGGGATAGACCCCCGCGGCCTCGCCCGCCTCGACCACCAGGGTGTCCCGCGACCGCCCCCCGGCGAACGCGATGCCGTCATGGGCGACAGAGTGGCCCCAGCCCGGACCGGCGTAGTTGGCCATGGCCATACCGGTCATGTTCTCCCCCGCGCGGGAGCGGAACTGGGAGAGCCGGTTGATCTCCAGCTCACAGGCGTTCGGGGTGAGAACGATCTCGGCTCCGGCGAGCATCAGGGCGCGGGCGCTCTCCGGGAACTCGCGGTCGTAACAGATCATCGCCCCGGTCATCACCTCGCCCACCGCCGTGTCCAGGGCGCACACCTCGAACCCCTCCCCCGGGGTCAGCGCGGCCTCGGGCAGGTCGAAGACGCAGGTGTGCACCTTGGCGTAGGTCAGGACCAGACGGCCGTGCCGGTCGATGAGGGACAGGGTGTTACGCGGCGCTCCGTCCCAGCGCTCCAGATAGGTGAGCGCGATGGCCATCTCCAGTTCGGCGGCCAGCTCACGGAAGCGGGTGACGAAGGGCGAGTCGCGGGTGATCGGCTCGCCGAGCCAGACCGCCCGGGGCCGCGGTGCCGCCGAGGCCTCGTCCCACAGCGACGGATGGCGGTAGCGATCACCGCGGGCGAAGCCGTCCGGGACGGAGCAGCTGTAGCCGTTGCTCCACATCTCGGGGAAGAGCGCGATGTCGGCGCCCATGGCCCCGGCCCGGCGGCAGGCCGCCTCACCGAGGGCGAGGTTCACGGACAACTCAGGTCCGGGCTGGGCGAGTTGGAGCAGCGCGACGGTGAGGGTGGTCATGGCGGATGCCTCCTTCGGTATCTGATGACGTGCGGACGGCGCGAAGGAGGTGTCCGGGCGGGCCCCTGGGACGAGGCAGGTGTCACAGCATGCCGCCACGCTACCCGCGGGCGTGGGAGTTGACGAGGGGGGTGCCTCTATGTCTTTCGTCAAGCGGGGCGTGGGGTTCTGGGTTCGTAGAAGGTGCCGTCGCGGAGCATCGCGAACAGCACGCTGATGCGGTGGCGGGCCAGGCGGAGGAGGGCTTGTGTGTGGGTCTTTCCGCGGGCCCGGCACCGGTCGTAGTAGGTGCGGGATGCGGGATCGTGCAGGGCGGCGAACGCGGAGAGGAACATCGCGCGTTTGAGCTGGCGGTTGCCGCCTCTTGGAGCGTGTTCGCCGTGGATCGAGGTGCCGGAGGACTTGGTGGTGGGGGCAAGTCCGGCGTAGGAGGCGAGGTGGGCGGCGGTGGGGAAGCTGGTGCCGTCGCCGACGGTGACCAGCAAGGTGGCTGCGGTCCTGACCGCGACCCCCGGCATCGAGGTCAGGACCCGGGAAAGAGGGTGAGCCTCCAGCAGCTGCCCGATCTGTGTTTCCAGGGCGCGTCGCTGTTCGTGGACGGCCGCGAGCGAGCGGGCCAGCGACGGGATCACGACGTCGAGGGTGCCGGTCCCGGGGACCACGACGGTCTGTTCGTCGAGTGCGTCGAAGATCTCGTCGATCAGCCGGGTGGCCATGCGTGGGGCCTTGGGCCGAATCACCTCAGTCAGCCTGCGCCGGCCGGCCTTTCGCAGGGCGGCTGGGGAGCCGTAGCGTTCCAGCAGCCAGGTCACGGCCTGATGGTCCAGACGTGGGCCAAGGACCCGCTCCAGGCTGGGGTGGAACTGGGTGAGCAGGCCACGTATGCGGTTGGAGGTGCGGGTGGCCTCGGCTGCGAGATCCTGGTCGAAGCCCACCAGCACGGTCAGTTCGGCGGTGATCTCGTCGGTCAGTTCCAGCGAGCGCAGAGTGTGTGGCATCGTCCGGGCGGCGTCCGCGATCACCGCGGCGTCCTTCGCGTCGGTCTTCGCCTCGCCCGGGTAGAGGTCGGCGATCCGCCGCATTGCGAGCCCGGGCAGGTAGGCGACCTTGCAGCCCGCGTCCCGGGCGACCGTCAGGGGCAGGGCACCGATCGAGGCGGGCTGGTCCACGATGACCAGAACGGTGCCGAACTTCGCGGCCAGCTTGTCGAAGACGGCTCGCAGTTTGGGCTCGCTGTTGGGCAGGGGCTTGTCGAAGACCTTCTTGCCGGCCGGGGTGAGGCCGTGCCCGTGATGGGCGCTCTTGCCGACGTCCAGGCCGAGGAAGACTCCCAGTCGTCGATGTCGTCCAACCCATCCTCCCGTACGGGGTTCGTGCGGTGCTGGCCAGGGCATCGGCGCCGTGTGCGCGCATCCACGTTATGCAGACCTGCCGCCTGCAAACAGCCGGGCATTGCGCCAGGCCAGGCGGTAGTCGGACCTCTCATCAGCGTCTCCAACGGCACCTCTCGGACCCGGTGACACCACCCCCCAGGTCATCCCTTCGACAGGGGGGGAACAGTCATGCCGGGCCCGGAGGCCAGCGGCCCTCTTGCAGGACCGCGAAAAAGATAACGGGGGAGGCGGGCCGTGCCGCCCCCCGGATCCCGGCGGCGGGAAGCGGGTAGAGCTGCCCGTACGGCGTGATCGCCGGAAGGGACCGAACAAGCGGAACAAGGGGAATGGGGTATGCGGTGAGGATCGAGTCGGCCGAGGTCGTCATCACCAGTCCGGGGCGCAATTTCGTCACCCTGCGCATCGTCACCGAGGACGGCGTCACGGGGCTGGGGGACGCCACGCTCAACGGCCGTGAGCTGGCCGTCGCCTCGTATCTGCGGGACCACGTGGTGCCGCTGCTGCTCGACCGGGACGCCTCGCGCATCGAGGACACCTGGCAGTACCTGTACCGCGGGGCGTACTGGCGGCGCGGGCCGGTGACCATGGCCGCCATCGCGGCCGTCGACACCGCGCTGTGGGACATCAAGGCCAAGGCCGCCGGGATGCCGCTGTACCAGTTGCTGGGCGGGGCCTCGCGCAGCGGGGCGCTCGCCTACGGACACGCCTCCGGCCGGGACGTCCCCGAGCTGCTCGACTCCATCCGCGCCCATCTGGAGCAGGGCTATCGCGCGATCCGCGTGCAGACCGGCATCCCGGGGCTGGCCTCGGTCTACGGGGTGGCCTCCGCCAGCGCGGGCGGCGGGGAGCGCTACGACTACGAACCCGCGCGCCGGGGGTCGGGGTCCCGCGTGCTGCCCGCCGAGGAGAGCTGGGACACCCGGGCCTATCTGCGCCATGTGCCGACGGTGTTCGAGGCCGTACGGCAGGAGTTCGGCCCGGAGCTGCCGCTGCTGCACGACGGCCACCACCGGATGACGCCCATCCAGGCGGCCCGGCTCGGCAAGGCGCTGGAGCCGTACGACCTGTTCTGGCTGGAGGACGCCACCCCCGGCGAGGACCAGGCGGCGCTGCGGCTCATCCGGCAGCACACCACCACCCCGCTGGCCATCGGCGAGGTCTTCAACCACGTCCACGACTACACCACCCTGCTGAGCGAGCGGCTGATCGACTACGTGCGCTCGGCGGTGACCCACACCGGCGGGGTCACCGCCATGCGCAAACTGCTGGACCTGGCCGCGGTCTACGGGATCAAGTCCGGCATCCACGGCCCGACCGACATCTCCCCCGTGGGCATGGCCGCGGCGCTCCACCTGGATCTGGCCATCCACAACTTCGGCATACAGGAGTACATGCCGCACACCGCCGACACCCTGGAGGTCTTCCGCACCTCCTTCCGCTTCGAGGACGGGCTGCTGCACCCGTCCGACACCCCGGGCCTGGGCGTCGAGCTGGACGCCGAGGCCGCCGGGCGGTTCCCGTACCAGCCCGCCTACCTGCCGGTGAACCGGCTGACGGACGGCACGGTGCACGACTGGTGAGCGGGGGTACGGTGAGCGTCGCAGCAGGAGAGAAGAGGGAACATGGAGCAGCGTGAGTTCGGCCGGCTCGGCGGGAAGGTCTCGGTCGTGGGCCTGGGGACCTGGCAGCTGGGCGCGGACTGGGGCGAGGTCGGCGAGCAGGACGCCCTGACCGTGCTGGACGCGGCCGTCGAAGCGGGTGTGACGTTCTTCGACACCGCCGATGTGTACGGGGACGGGCGCAGCGAGCAGCTCATCGGGCGGTATCTGCGGGAGCGGCCGGACGCCGGGATCTTCGTGGCGACCAAGATGGGGCGGCGGCTGCCGCAGCTCGAGGAGAACTACACCCTGGACAACTTCCGCGCGTGGACCGACCGGTCGCGGGCCAATCTGGGGGTGGACACCCTGGATCTGGTGCAGCTGCACTGCCCGCCGTCCCCGGTGCACTCCTCGGAGGCGGTCTTCCACGCGCTGGACACGCTGGTGGCGGAGGAGCGCGTGGCGGCGTACGGGGTGAGCGTCGAGACGTGTGCGGAGGCGCTGGCGGCGATCGCGCGCCCTGGCACGGCGAGCGTGCAGATCATCCTCAACCCGTTCCGGCTCAAGCCGCTGGAGGAGGTGGTGCCGGCGGCGCGGGAGGCCGGTGTGGGGATCATCGCGCGGGTGCCGCTGGCGTCCGGACTGCTGTCGGGGAAGTACACCAAGGACACCGTCTTCGCCGAGAACGACCACCGCACCTTCAACCGGCACGGCGAGATGTTCGACCAGGGCGAGACGTTCTCCGGTGTGGGCTTCGAGGAGGGTATCGAGGCGGCGGTGGAGTTCGCGGAGCTGGCGCCCGAGGGAGCCACTCCCGCGCAGACGGCGCTGCGGTGGATCGTCCAGCAGCCGGGCGTGACCTCGGTCATCCCGGGGGCGCGTTCGCCCGAGCAGGCTCGGGCGAACGCGGACGCGGCGGGGCTGCCCCCGCTGCCGGACGCCACGCTGGACGCCGTCGGCGACCTGTACGACCGGCGGCTGCGGGCCCGGGTGCACCCTCGCTGGTAACGGTGGTCCGGGAAGCTCAGAAGCCGGCGTCCGCCGCCCACGCCGTCAGCTCGCGCCGGGCGGCGGCGCGCAGTTCCGCCGAGGGGGCGGCGGTGCCGTCGGCGATCAGCGCGTAGTGCACGGTGCCCGCGTCGGCCGGGGCGGAGAGCACCAGCCGGCGCGCGTCGGTGCCGCCGGGCTCCGCGGCGGTGGCGATGGGGTGATCGGCGGTGTGGCCGTGTGCGGTGTACGCGGGCGGCCCGGTGACGGTGCCCAGATCGGAGACGACGGTGGTCCGGGCGGGGTCGAAGTCGCGGGGCAGACGCAGTTCGGTGGGCGCTTCGGTGCCGCCGTCGGAGCGCCACACCAGCATGCCGTAGCGGCCGGAGCCGGTCAGCTCGGCCACGTTCGGCAGGCTGCTGGGGACGCGGTTCCAGCTGAGCGTGGTGGAGCCGTCGCGTGAACGGTCCTCGAAGGTGAAGGCGAGGGTGCGCCCCGCGACGGCGCGCGGATAGAGCCGGTCGAGCAACCGTGTGTCCTGGCGCAGCCCGGCGTCGCCGGAGTCGTCGAGGCGGACGGCCGAGAGGTCCTCGCCGTTCCAGGCGTCGCCCTCGGTGAGGACCTTGCCGGTGTTGCCGTTCATGGCCTCGTGGTGGCGGCCGCTGTAGATGTCCCACTGCCACTGGGTGGAGGAGAGCACGGCGCCGGAGGCGGCCGGCCGGGTCCACCAGGTGGCGCCGGGGAGCCGGGAGTCCAGTGCCTGGTACATGCCCTTGACGACGGTGGGGGCCTTGTCGGAGGTGAAGCCGGTCAGCGGATGGCCGAACTCGCTCATGACGGCCGGAAGGTCCAGGGCGGTGGAGCGGTCGCGCAGGGCGCCGAAGTCGCCCGCGTACTGCCCGTCGGCCGCCTTGCCGGGCATGAAGATGCCGGAGATGGCCTTCTGGTCGTAGTAGTGGGTGTTGAAGACGTAGTCGGGGCGGGGCTTTCCGGCGTCCAGGAGTCCGCCCTCCTGGCGCTGGAAGTCCAGGTTGGAGTTCCAGAACATATTGGGCTCCACGAAGGCGGGCTTGTCCTGCCAGCCCGCGGCGTCCATACGGGCGCGGAACTTCTCGTAGAAGGGCCACAGCACGCTCTTCTCCCAGATGCGGCTGTTCTGGCCGTCCTCGTACGCGCCCGCGTACGGCTCGTTGAGCGGGTCGAAGCCGGCGACGCGGGTGAACTGCTCGTCGGTGAGGTGCCGGGCGAGGTAGGTCATGGTCGTCCCGGCGGTGGCCAGGAAGGCGTCCTGGACGCGGACGGTGCCCGCGCCGGTGGTCAGGGCGCGGTTGCGCCAGAAGTCGCGGGTGGCGTCTCTGACCGCCTGGTTCTGGGTGATGTTCTGACCCCAGTGGACGCAGATGCCGCAGGACTCCTTGGGGTATCCGCCCGCGTCGATGACCCATTTCGGCGCGCCGTCGCCGCTGTACCAGCTGTCCTTGTCGAAGAGACGGCCGGAGTACAGGTCCTGGTGGAAGTCGGGGAAGACCCGGATTCCGGCGTCCAGGAACGCCTTCATCTGCGCGGTGGCCTTCTCCAGATAGGCGGTGTCCACCTGGCCGGGCTCGGGCTCGGCGTGGGCCCAGGACAGCAGGAAGCGCACCGCGTTGGCTCCGGTCAGGTTCCGCATGGCGGCGGCGGAGGTCCTGGCGTCGGCGGTGGTGGCGAACGGGAGCCCGCCGTTCTCCTCCAGTTTGGTCTCGCCGGACACATTGAAGCCGCGCAGCACGATCTCGCGGCCGTGTCCGTCGGCGAACCGGGTGCCGTCCACGGTCATCTGGTCCGCCGCCCGGCCGTCGAACCAGGGCGCCTCGGCCGCGGCCGCCGGAGTGCCCGGGGCCGCGACCGCCGCCAGCAACGCAGCGGCCACCCCGAGCGACCGGGTGCGACCCGGTCGGGGGCGGCCGATCCGTATCCCTCGCGTCTCATGAGTCGGCATGGACCTACCGTCCAGTAGATCTGAGGGGTCGTCAACTATTTGCACACAGACTCGAGTTCGACCCTGTGGTGGTGCGGTTACGGCCGGGGTCCGGCTACTGCTGGAATCCCGCGCCCAGGGCCGCACCGGCCTCCGGCGCCCCGAGGGAGTCGGGCCCGAAGGACACGACCCCGCTCGTGGTGAGGCCGCCGGACTGGCCGCGCAGCACCCATGCCGCACCGCTGGTGGACTGGGCACCGTCCTCGTGGGGGGCGCCCACCGCCAGGTCGTCCTTGCCGTCGCCGTCGGTGTCGACGAGCCGGACGGCCATGCCGAAGTGGTCGTCCGCCTCCGCGACGCCGGGGACACCGGCGGTGTCCTGGGTGAACGCCTGGGCTCCGGTGCCGGACAGCCCGCCCCGGCCGCCGTAGAGCTGGACGACGCTGCCCGCTCCCTTCTGGCCGGCCTCCAGGGCCTCGTACGGGATGCCGACGGAGATGTCCGCGTAGCCGTCGCCGTTGACGTCGCCGGAGCTGAGCGAGTAGCCGAACTGGTCGCCGTCCTCGTTGACGCCGGGGACGCCCGCGGTGTTCTGGTCGATGGTCGTGGTGCGGGTGGTGCTCGGCCCCGACGCGGTGCCGTAGAGGACCTTCAACGTGCCGTGGTCGTACGGCAGGTCCTCGACGACGTTCCCCGGGACCGTGCGCAGCACCAGATCGCCGTGGCCGTCCTTGTCGACGTCACCGATGGTCGCGGAGGCGGCGTCGGTGAGGTCCTTGACCTTCGGCGACAGGCCCTTGTCGTCCCCCTTGAAGAACAGGCTGGACTGGGACATCTCCTCGAAGGCGTGGGTGGAGACGAGGTCGTCCTTGCCGTCCCCGGTGATGTCGCCCGCGGTCAGACCGGTCGGTCCGTCGAACCTGCCGGTGTCGGAGAAGGAGCTGCCCGCGTCCTTGCCGTCGCGGGTGAACGGGCCGAGACGGACGCGCAGGCCGGTCTTCTCGTCCTCCGAGCCCTCGTCCACGGTGACCACATCGACCAGGTCGGCCTTGCCGTCCCCGTTGAAGTCACCGCCCACGATGTCGCTGGAGCCCCAGTGGTCGCCGTTGCCGGCGGGCAGCTGGGTGCCACCGGTGAGGCCGTTCGCGGAACCCCACAGGACCGTGATGGCCGGGGAGTCTCCGGTCTGGACCGCCAGATCGGTGTAGCCGTCGCCGTCCAGGTCGCGGGCGACCGTATGGGCCCCGAAATACGTCGACGCGGCGGGGTCGCCGGGGACGCCCTCGGTGGCCTGGCTGATGACCTGGCGGTGGGCGGTGTCCGCACCGGAGGCGGAGCCGTAGACCACGGCGACGTAGCCCGCCTTGGCCTTGCCGCCCACCGTGCCGACGGGGGCGGAGACAGCGAGGTCGGCGCGTCCGTCCTTGTTGAAGTCGACCTTGGGGGCGGCGGCCGCGGCGGTGCGGGCCTCGGCGGCGCCCGCCGAGGGCAGGGCGAGTAAGGCGGGGGTGGTCACAAGTGCCACCACGGTCGCGCAGCGCACGACGGTGGTGAGGGAACGGGAGCGCACAGATCCTCCTGCTCGTTGATGAGCGTTTACCTCATGTACACCCACCAGGACCCGTGACGCCGCCTCAGGGTTGCACCGCCGTTTCCAGGGATTTCCCTAGTCCGCCTCGTCCACATAGCGGAGCACGCCCATCATGTGCGTGTCGTCGACCTCTTCCGCGGGTGCCGCCACGCACTCGGTCAGCCGCTTGGTGAGGGTGTCGGCGTCGATCCCGGTGCCGATCATCACCAGCTGGGTGGTGCGGGGCTCATCGCGCTCCCAGGGCGAGGGCGCGAAGCGGAGATACGAGCCGACCGCGTGCAGGGTGAACTTCCGCTCCCGGCCCGCGCCCGCGAAGTGGAGGAACCCCTTGGCCCGGTACAGCCCCGCCGGGAGGCTGTCGAGGAAGGCCATCAGCCGACGCGGATGGAGCGGCTCGGCCGCGGTGAATTCCATGCTCTCGTACGCGGTGTGGAGGTGGTGGCTGTGGTCATGGCCGTCGCCGCACACGTCCTCGCCGCACACGTCCCCCGCACCCGCGTCGTCGCCCCACACATCGGCGAACGAGAGCTGCCGGAAGCCTTCCCCGGAAGTCTCGCGGGGCCGGTGGTCGAAGAGGAGCGCGGGGTCGACACGCCCGTGCGCGGCGGTCAGGACCGGCGCACCGGGGGCGATCTCCTGGATGTTCTCCACAAGATCCCGCCGCTCGTCCTCGGCGACGCGGTCGGTCTTGTTGAGCACGATGAGGTCCGCGGCGCGGACATGGCGGTCGAGCTCGGGGTGGCGGACGCGGGTGTCGGGGAACTCCGCGGCGTCCACGACCTCGACCAGGCCGCCGTAGACGATCCGCTCATTGGTGCTGGACAGCAGTGTACGGATCATGCTCTGCGGCTCGGCGAGGCCGCTGGCCTCGATCACCACGACATCGATGCGCAGCTCCGGATCGGTGAGCCGGTCGAGCATCTCGTCCATCTCGGAGGCGTCCGCCGCGCAGCACAGACAACCGTTCTCGATCGGGATCATCGAATCGACCTGCCCGGCGACAGCCATGGCGTCGATGTTGATGGATCCGAAATCATTGACGATGACGCCGATGCGGGTATCCGCGCTGTCCCGCATCAGATGGTTGAGCATCGTCGTTTTCCCGGAGCCCAGAAAACCCGTGACGAGAATGACCGGAATCCGTTGTGTGGCCAAGGTTGCGTCTCCGTGCGGCGGTTCGTGGCGGTCTCGGGGTGACCGCTCATGCTATCCGGCCGCGGGCCGGGCCGATCCCCGGCCCGCGGACCGTCAGCGAACCCGTCAGGGAATCTCGACGCCCGCCTCGGCCGAGAGGCGGTCGATCTCGGCCAGCTCGGCGTCGCTGAAGGCGGGCGAGTCCAGCACCGAGACGTTCTGCTCCAGCTGGGCGACGCTGCTCGCGCCGATCAGCACCGAGACCACCCGGGGGTCGCGCAGCACCCAGGCGAGCGCCAGCTGGGCGAGGGTCTGGCCGCGCCCCTCCGCGAGCTTGTTGAGTGCGTGCAGCAGGGACAGCCGCTCCTCGGTGAGCGTCTCGCGCTTGAGGAAGTGGCCGAGCGCCATGCGCGAATCGGCCGGCACCCCGTGGAGATACCGGTCGGTGAGCTGTCCCTGCGCCAGCGGCGAGAAGGCGATGACCCCGACGCCCGCCTCGGCGGACGCCTGCAGCACCCCGCCCTCGACCCCGCGCTGGAGGATCGAGTACGGATGCTGGTTGATCAGGTACGGGGTGCGCAGGTCCTTCAGGATCGCGGCGGCCTCGGCGATCGCCTCCGGCGGGTAGTTGGACAGGCCCGCGTAGAGCGCCTTGCCCTGGCGCACCGCGCTGTCGAGGGCGCCCATCGTCTCCTCGAGCGGGGTGTCCGGGTCGAAGCGGTGGGAGTAGAAGACATCCACGTAGTCCAGCCCCATCCGGGACAGCGACTGGTCGAGGCTGGCCAGGACGTACTTGCGCGAGCCCCACTCGCCGTACGGCCCCGGCCACATGAGGTATCCGGCCTTGCTGGCGATGAAGAGCTCATCGCGATAGGGGCGGAAGTCCTGGGCGAAGATCGAGCCGAAGTTGGTCTCGGCGCTGCCGGGCGGCGGACCGTAGTTGTTGGCCAGATCGATATGGGTGACACCGAGGTCGAAGGCGCGGCGCAGCACAGCACGCTGGGTCTCCAGGGGGTGGGTGTCGCCGAAGTTGTGCCACAGGCCGAGCGAGACCTTCGGGAGCAGCACACCACTGCGCCCGGAGCGCTGGTACTGCATGGACTCGTAGCGGTTCTCGGCGGCGAGGTGGACCATGCGCGTCGTCCTTGTCCTTACGGTGCGGTGGGGAGCGGGCAGGCCGTGGGACGGCCCGCCCGCCTGAGCTTGTCAGTTCCGAGGCAAAGTGGCGACCTCATTCCCGCTGAGCGTTCTGCCGTATACGCGGAAGTCGTCGAAGGCGGCCTTGAGGTACGGGTCCGGGTACCGCGACCTGCCGAGATAGCCGGCGCGGAGGTGGTTGCCGAAGTGGACGGGCTCGACGGTGACGGCGGTGTCGCGTCCCACCTCGCGCCCGCCGTCGTAGAGGACGGCGGTGCCGGTGCCATAGGCGACGGCGACATGGACCCACTGGCCGGTGGGCAGCGGGGCGGCCTCGATGCGCTGCTCGGCTCCGCCGCCGCCCGCGGTGACGGCGGAGCGCAGCTTCCCCGAGTCGGCGACGGGGGTGAGGAACATATGGGCGGTCACCCCGGTGCCGATGTCGAAGATCCGGGTCCAGGCGGCGGGGGTGCCGTCCAGCCGGACCCAGGTGGCCAGGGTGTACTCCCGGGCGCCGGCCAGGAGGTCGTCGGCGAGGACGACATGCCCGTCCGTGCCGTTCCATCTGGTTGAGCAGGGTGCGCTCGTAGCTCGGTCTGCAGCACCCGCTGCATCTGGTCGTAGCTCAGCTTCCCGGTGCGGGTGTCGACCCAGACGGCCTGGCGCAGCACGGTCTGCAGGGCTTCGGTGTTGTCCGCGAGCCGGTACTGGTCGACGAGCCCGGCCATGATCTTGTGAATGGTGTAGTACGGGGCCCACACCCCGGTGCCGGCCTCCAGCCGGTCGAAGAAGTTCTCGGGGAACGCCGAGAGATAGCCCTGGCCGTAGCCGGCGGCCGGGGACCTGGCCTGGCAGGGCGGCGAGCGCCGAGACCAGGGTGCGGCCCTTGTCGCGTAGCGCGGTGTCGCCGGTGGCCGCGTAGGTGAGGGCCAGTCCGGACAGGAGGTGGCCGGTGCTGTGGCCGCGCAGTTCCGTGGTGGGGCTCTCCCATCCGCCGCAGGGCTGGGCGCCGCTGGGGAGACCGGCGTTGAGGCGGAAGGTGTGCAGCAGCCGGTCGATGTCCACGAAGCGCAGATAGGCGGTGTTGCGGGACTGGTTGTCCTTGCAGGCGCCGGGGAGCAGGGTCACGGCGGTGAGCGGTAAGGGGCGGACGCCGGTCAGCGCCTTGGGCCCCCGGTGGGTCGCGGCCGAGGTGGCACCCGGGGGCGCCGCCGCGGCCGTGGATCCGGCCGCGACGGTGAGCGCCACGGCCGCGGCCCCTGTGCCGGTGGTGGTGATGAAATGCCGTCTGCCGACTGGTTCGCTCATGACTGCCCTCACTGAGGTTCGAAATTACGAACAATGTCCGACATCATGTGCACCGTGGAGGTATCGCCCAACGGGTCCACGGACACCCGCGTATCACACGGTCTCCTTGAGGACGGTGAAGTGGCGGGCGAATCCGGTGAGCCCGGGCAACTCCTGGATCGGGGTCCAGGTCCGGAAGCCGTCGAGGCTGTCGCTGTAGTAGTACTTCTGCTCGGTGTAGCCGTCGAAGTAGATCCGCCAGCCGCCGTTGTCCAGGCGCGCCAGCGCCGGTCCCTCGCGCCGGCTTCCCCAGCCCGCCCAGTCGCCGGTGCCGCGGAACCCGCGCGGGCGCGTCGGCCACCGGCACACCGAAGTCCGGGGTGCCGTCGGCCTTCCAGCCGAGGGCCTGGACGCGGGTGTGCCGGTTGGGGTCGTTCAGCGGGTCGCCGGTGATGTCCTTGTACTGGCGGGCGTGGTAGACGAGGAGGTCGGTGTGGCCGTCCTCGGCGACGGTGAAGGAGTTGTGGCCGGGCCCGTACTGCTTGGTGGTGTCATCGCTGGTGAAGACCGGCCGCGGGCTCTTCTTCCAGGACGCGGCGGCGAGCAGGTCACTCCCGGCCGAGGCGGTCAGCAGCCCCATGCAGTAGTTGGCGTCGGTGGCGCTGGCGGAGTAGGTGAGGAAGAGGTGGCCGTTCCGCTGCAGGACCGAGGGGCCCTCGTTGACCTTGAAGCCACGGGTCTCCCAGTCGTACGTCGGCCGGGAGATCTCCACCTGGGGGCCGGTGATGCTCCATGGGTTCGCCATCCGGGCGAGGTAGATGCTCGAGTTGTTGCCGACGTCCGGGTTGCTCTGCGCCCAGACGAGATAGCGGGTGCCCTGGTGGGTGAAGGTGGAGGCGTCCAGAGAGAAGGAGTCGATGGGCGTGACGATGCGGCCCCTCTCGGCCCAGGTCCCGGCGAGGGGGTTGGCGCCCGTGTTCTCCAGCACCCACATCCGGATCTTCCAGACGTCGTTCGCGGGCGCCGAGGCGAAGTAGATGTACCACTTGCCGTCGATGAAGTGGATCTCCGGGGCCCATATGTGGGCGCCCATGTCACCGCTGGTGTGCTTCTTCCAGATCACCGACTCGGCGGCGGTGGCCAGCCCGCTGATGGTCCTGGAGCGCCGCAGGACGATGCGGTCGTACTCGGGGACGGTGGCCGTGAAGTAGTAGTAGCCGTCGGTGTGCTTGAGGATATGCGGATCCGCGCGCCGGCGCACCAGCGGATTGGCGTACGAGGGTGCCTCGGCGGCGGCCCGCGGTGCGCTGGGGGTAGCGGCCTGTGCGATACCGGGTGCTCCGGCGGCCGCCCCCAGGGCAAGGGCGCCCATCACCACACGCCTGCGAGTGGGCGGGTGTTCTGCGCTGTGGCTCATGCGGTTCTCTCCTGCTCTCGCTGGTGATGCGCCTGGGGTCGGACGGGCGTGATGCCGGCCTGCGTGGGGCGGATCCGCTGGATGGTGCCGTCGGGGGTGAACCGCATCCGGTCGATGGCGACTTCGCGATGGGTGCCGTCGCCGCCGGGGCGGGCGAAGCGGTGATGGACGATGTACCACTCGTCGCGTAGTAGCGGCCCGCACGCTTGAAGACGGTCGGCGCCTCGTTGTAGCCAGGCGGGGTGATCTTCACCGGCTGGGTGGCGAAGGAGACCATGTCGTCGGTCAGCCTGGCCGCCTCGAAGGCGCCCTGCCCGAAGTAGAGATAGGGGGTGCCGTCGTCGTCGATGAAGGCGTCCGGGTCGATCGCCTGGTGGCCGAACTGCCCCTCGGCGGCGAGCGGTTCGCCGAGCGCGTCGGTGAACGGCCCCCCGGGGTCCTCCGCGGACTTGGCGACACCGATGGACTGGCAGGCGCTGAAGTACATCCAGTAGGTGTCGCCCTTCCTGACCACCGACGGGGCCCAGGCGTTCTCGTGGCACCAGGAGACATCGGCGAGGTCGAGGACGGGGCCGTGGTCGGTCCAGTGGACGAGGTCGGGTGAGGAGAAGCCGTTGAAGCGGGTGCCGCTCCAGCCGGGGTGGCCGTCCTCGGTGGGATAGATCCAGTACCGGCCCTCGGCGTACATCACATCGGGGTCGGCGTGGTAGCCGGGCAGCCGCTGTTCGTGAAGGCGGTGAACAGATAGCGCGAGACCATGGTGGACTGCCGCACGGCGCGTCCGCTCCCGTGGCTCCGGTCGTGCTCCGCGGCGTGCACACGGCTCGCGGTGAGGGGAACCACGAGAGCGAGGGCGGCCAGCAGCGCGAGCAGCGCTGCCGGCGCTCTCCAGGGTCGGGTGGCATCCGGGGGCATCAGAGGGCTCCTGCGATCCGAAGTAATCGAATCTGCTCGGAGATTAAGGGTTCTGATGACTTTCGACAGCCCCTGGAGGGGGTGCGAAAGTTTCGAAAACCGGGGAGCCCTGGAAGACGCGCGATGGGTGGTGCGGTGAGGCGAGCGGATCAGCGATGCGGCGAGGGGCGGATCAGACGAAGGTCTGACGCTGCAGCCAGAGGTCCCTGGCGGTTCCGCTGCCCTGGATGAAGACGTAGAGCAGATTCTCCTCGTTGAGGATGGGGACGCCGACGCCCGCCGAGCCGATGACCCCGCCCAGGGACTGGAAGCCGCTGTAGGTCGTGCCGTTCTCCGTGGTCTGCACGGCGACCCACAGGGCGTTGTCGGTGGCCTTGATGAACACGTTGACCCGGCCGTCCTGGGCCAGGGCGCAGGTGGGCCGCCAGACGATCTGTGCGCCGAGGCTCACGGAGGCGCCGAACGAGTCGTAGTCGTCGCTCTGCCCGACCCGCCGGACGGTCCCGTCGGAACCCCGGTAGAAGATCTGCACCCGGCCGGCCGCGTCCAGGCACACCGACGGACGGCTGGTCACGTTGGTGGCGTCGAGGGAGAATGCCTCCCAGAGGGTGGAGTTCTCGGTCTGCTGCTGGATGGTGTAGAGGGTCTCGCCCGAGCCCTTGACCGCCACCACGAGCCGCCCTCCCCCGTCGAGGATGGGGGAAGGCGTGGCGAAGATGCCGCCCCCCAGCGAGGTCGCGGGGGTGTAGGTCTCGTACTGCAGATCCTGGTTGCGCAGGTACCACAGGGCATTGTCGGCGCCGGGGAAGAACACATAGATGCGGCCATCGGCGCCGAGCGCGGCGGCCGGGTCGTCCCCGATCCCGGTGGCCAGGGTCTGGGGTGGTCCGTACCCGGAGTTGATGGCGGTCTGGGTGATGACCTGCAGGTTGTTGCCGGGGGTGCGGTAGAAGACCCGGACCTTGCCGTCCTTGCCCCGGATCGGCGCGGGGATGCCGTCGACGGACAGGCCCGCGTACTGCTGCCACGGACCCCAACTGCCGTCGCGGGCCTCCACCCTGCTCCACAGGACGTTGGACCCGCCCCGGATGAAGACCTGCACCCGGTCGTCGGCGAACGCGACCGGGGCGGGCTCGGAGTGGATGCCGCCCTGCAGATTGATCCAGGTGCCCCAGACGGTGCCGGGGGTGGTGGAAACGGTCATGAGAGGACCTCCCTCTTCTCGTGAAGCCACGAGAGTGCACGGATACACCGTCAATTCCCGGGAAAGCATGGCGGATACCCGAAGAAAGGAAGATGTACGGATATGACCGATTCATTGTTATGAGGGACTGATATTCGATTAAATGCGCTCGCCTGCTGTGGAAATTCATCGTGCGAGAGAAGAGATTCTGATCGGGGACCTGCGGTTGACCTTCCCCAAGGGGGAAGCCCGAGCATCGTGGTCGCCGGGCGAGGTGCCCGGCGGCGAGGAGGGGCGAACATGGGGCTGCTGACCATCGGTGCGTTCGCGAGGGCGTCGCGGCTGTCCCCCAAGGCGCTGCGCCTGTACGACGAGCTGGGGCTGCTGCCGCCCGCCCGCGTCGATCCGCACTCCGGCTACCGCCTCTACGACCCGGCCCAGCTGGAGCGAGCCCGTCTGGTGGCGTGGCTGAGGCGGCTCGGCATGCCGCTCGCCGGCATCCGGGCGGTGTGCGAGCTGGAGCCGGAGGCCGCCGCGCGGGAGGTGCGGGCGTACTGGGCGCGGATCGAGGCCGACACCGCGGCCAGAAGGAACCTGGCCGCCTTCCTCGTCGGCCATCTGTCCGGGAGGGACACCACGATGTCTTCCGACCACACCACCCTGGGAATCCGCTACGCCGTGCTCTCCGACACCGGCTCGGTCCGGGAGAGCAATGACGACGCCGGGTACGCCGGTCCGCGCCTGCTGGCCGTGGCCGACGGATTCGGGGGCGGACGGCACGCCGGCGAGACGGCGATCGAGGCGCTCAAACCGCTGGACGCGGGCGTCCCGGGCGGGGAGTTGCTGAGCGCCCTGGAGGAGGCGGCGCACCGGGCCCGGGAGTCGGTCTCGGCGCTGGCCGCGTCCGACCCCGCGCTGCGGGATGTCGGCACGACGCTCACCGCGATGGTGTGGTCGGGCTCCCGGCTGGGGCTGGTCCATATCGGCGACTCGCGCGCCTATGTGCTGCGCGACGGTGAGCTGTTCCAGATCACCCATGACCACACCGTGGTCCAGTCGCTGCTCGACGAGGGGCGGATCACCCCCGAGGAGGCCGCCTCGCACCCCCAGCGGGCGCTGTTGCTGCGCGCCATGGGCGGCGGTTCGGCGTTCGAGCCGGACTTCGCCCTGCGGGACGCCCGCGCCGAGGACCGCTATCTGCTGTGCTCGGACGGGCTGACGGGGGTCGTGCCCGCCGAGGAGATCCGGCGAGTGCTCGCCTCGGAGGACGACCCGGGCACGGCCGTACGGCAGTTGGTCGCCCTCGCCAACCGCGCGGGCGGGCCGGACAATGTCACCTGCGTGGTGGCCCATGTGGCCGAGCGGAGGACGCTGACCTCGGCGTAAAGCCACCGCCGTGACCGTCTCGCCCGCCCACCGTGACCGCTTGCTGAACGTTGATGAATGGTGTGTGCAAAGGCTTGTCGGCCGGAAGAACGCCTCCTTATGCTCGCGGCGGAAATCGCTTTCCACTCCTGCCGGCCGGGAGACAGGAACGGCCGGCGGCGCGGCGTAAGGGGCAGAGCATGTCCACAGGTCCGATCCGGCTCTCCCAGGGAGCGCACACCGCGCTCCGCCCGGCCACCGCGGCGCGGATCACCGGAGGCTTCTGGGCCACCAGACGCCGTGTCAACGCCGAAGTGAGCGTCCCCCAGGGGCCGGACCGGCTGGAGCGGGCGGGCAATCTCGCCAACCTGCGGGCCGCCGCGGGCGCGGCGCCGGCGCAGTCCGGTTTCCGGGGCGACTTCCCGTTCCAGGACTCCGATGTGCACAAGTGGCTCGAGGCCGCCTCCTGGCAGCTGGCGGACGGCGGCGAGGGGCCGGCCGAGGAGCTGGCCCGGCAGGTGGAGCGGCTGGCCGGGCTGGTCACGGCCGCGCAGGCCGAGGACGGCTATCTGCAGACGCACTACCAGCTGGGGCCGGATGCCCGGCGGTGGGCGGAACCGCACTGGGGGCACGAGCTGTACTGCGCGGGCCACCTCCTCCAGGCCGCGGTCGCGCACCACCGGGCCACCGGCGCGGACGGGCTGCTCGATGTGGCGGTGCGCTGCGCCGATCTCGTCGACGCCACGTTCGGGCCCGGCAGGAACGAGACGGTGTGCGGACACCCGGAGATAGAGACGGCGCTGGTCGAGCTGTACCGGGAGACCGGTGAGCGGCGCTATCTCGATCTGGCGGGGTACTTCGTGGACCGGCGCGGGCAGGGCAGCCTCGGCGACGGCCCGGCGGACGGCTCGCCCGGCCCGCGGCCCGGGGCGGCCTACTGGCAGGACCACATCCCGGTGCGGGAGGCGACGGCGGTCGCCGGGCATGCGGTGCGCCAGCTCTATCTCCTGGCCGGGGCCGCGGATGTGGCGGCGGAGACCGGCGACGCGGGGCTGCGGGACGCTTTGGTTCGGCTGTGGGAGGACATGACCACGACGAAGACCCATCTGACGGGCGGGGTGGGGTCCCGGCACGAGCTGGAGTCCTTCGGGGACGCGTACGAGCTGCCGCCAGACCGGGCGTACGCGGAGACCTGCGCGGCCATCGCCGCCATCCACTTCGGATGGCGGATGGCACTGCTGACCGGGGAGTCCCGCTACAGCGATCTGGTGGAGCGGACCCTCTTCAACGGCTTCGCGTCGGGTGTGTCGATCGACGGTGAGCGCTGGCTCTATGTGAATCCGCTCCAGGTCCGCCAGGACGATGACAGCCGTAAGGATGCCACCAGTGGCCGGAGCGCCCACCGGACGCCGTGGTTCCGGTGCGCCTGCTGTCCGCCCAATGTGATGCGGCTGCTGGCCTCGCTGCCGCACTACATGGCGAGCGGCGACGCCCAGGGGCTGCAGCTCCACCAGTACGCGTCCGGCTCGTACGAGGCGGGCGGCGGGGCGGTGCGGGTGGGGACCGGCTACCCGTGGGAGGGGCGGATCGCGGTGGTCGTGGACACGGCCCCGCGGGACACGGACTGGACGCTGTCGCTGCGCATCCCGCACTGGGCGACGGCGTACGAGGCGACGGTCGGCGGAGAGCCGGTGGCCGAGCGGGCCGACAACGGCTGGCTGCGGCTGCGGCGCCGCTGGCGGCCCGGCGAGACGGTCGTGCTGAGCCTGTCCCTCACCCCCCGGCTCACCCGGCCCGATCCACGGGCCGACGGGGTGCGCGGCTGCGCCGCGATCGAGCGCGGCCCGCTGGTGTACTGCCTGGAGCAGCCCGACCAGCCCGCCGGGCTGCGGCTGGACGACATCGCCCTCGACCCGGATGCGACGCTGAGCGCGGAGCACCGGCCGGAGCTGCTGGGCGGGGTGACCGTGATCACCTCCCTGGCCCTGCGCCATGCCGTCGCCCGCGATGGCTGGTGGCCGTACCGGGACGGCGGCGCGGGCTCTGCCGGCGGCGCGCGCCCGGGCCTGGACACGGGCGGCGCGGAAGCCCTCGATCCGGTGCCGGTGACCGCGATCCCGTACTACGCGTGGGCGAACCGCGAGCCCGGCGCGATGCGGGTGTGGACCCCGCTCCAGCCTCCGGCCGGCTGACCCTCGCAGGACCGGACCAGGCCCCTGACCTGCTGGTCTTCGGTCACGCCCGGACCGGCTGATCTCCACCGGGCCCCGGCATGTGCCACGCGGTGGCCACCGGAACTCGGCGGACACCCCATGCGTTCACCGCTCGAGGAACACGCTCTAGAAGGCTCGTGAAGATCTTGGGTTCTGGCCCTGCCGTGTCAGCGGCAGGGCCAGACTTGTCTTGTGGCGATGGGTGAGTGGGTCGGCGAGATGGTCGGGCCGGATGTGTGGGAGACCTGCCGGGACCTGATTCCGGCCGGGAGTGTGTTCGCGTTCCTGGCCGAGCATCGTGGCGAGCTGTTCCCGGCTGAGATGTTCGTGGACATGTATCCGTCGGCGAATGGACGGCCGAGCATGCCGCCGCAGATCCTGGCCGCCGCGATCGCGCTACAGGCCCTGCACGGGCTGTCGGACTTCGAGACAGTCCAGGAATTGCGGTGCGACCTGCGGTGGAAGGCCGCATGCGGCCTGGGCCTCAACGACATGGCGTTCGATCCATCGCTGCTGGCCTACTTCCGCCGCCGGCTGGCCCGTTCCGCCCGCCCGAACCGCATCTTCGAGACCGTACGCGAGGTCGTGAAGGCCACCGGTGTCCTCAAGGGCAAGCACCGCCGGGCTCTGGACTCCACTGTGCTGGACGACGCGGTCGCCACCCAGGACACCGTCACCCAGATCATCGCCGCCGTCCGCGCGGTGATCCGCGAAGTCCCCGGCGCCGACACGGCCGCCGCTGCCCAGTGCACCGCCCACGACTACACCGACCCAGGCAAACCGAAGATCGCCTGGAACGACGAGCAGGCCCGCGCCGAGCTGGTCGACGCACTCGTCACGGACGCGCTGCGGCTGCTGGGCCACCTGCCCGAACAGCAACTCGGCGAGAAGGCCGCGAACGCGGTGGGCATCCTGGCCCTGGTCGCCGGTCAGGACGTCGAGCCCGCCGAGGACTCCGACGGCCGCGACGGACGCTGGCGCATCACCCGGGGCACCGTCCCTGGCCGGATGGTCTCCACCATCGATCCGGAAGCCCGGCACATCCACAAGACCCGCAGCCACCAGCAGGACGGTTTCAAGGCCCATCTGGCCATCGAGCCCGAGACCGGCTTATACACCGCCGTCGCCCTGCGGCCCGGCTCCGGGCCCGAGCACCATGAGGCTGCCGTGGGTCTTGAGCTGCTCGCCGACGAGGACACCCCGGTGGACGCCTTCGGTGACACCGCCTACTCCACCGGCGACGCCCGCCAGGCCCTGGACCGGGCCGGGCACCGGCTGTTCCTCAAACCCGCCCCGCTGCGGCCCGCCGTCCCCGGCGGCTTCACCCTCGACGACTTCGCCATCGACACCACCACCGCCATCGTGACCTGCCCGGCCGGACACGCCGTGGGCCTGTCCGACCCCGGCGGGCAGCACCACCAGCGCAAAGCCTCTTTCGGGAACTTATGCACCGGATGCCCCCTGCGCGAGCAGTGCACCAAGGCCAAGGCCGGACGCATCCTGACCATCCGCCCGCACCACGACCTCCAAGCGGCCGCCCGCCACCAGGCCGCCACCGATCCTGACTGGCAGGCCGACTACCGCCGCTGGAGACCACCGGTCGAACGCGCCGTCGCATGGCTCGTCCACCACGGCAACCGCCGACTCCGCTACCGCGGCACCCTCAAGAACGACACCTGGCTCCACACCCGAGCCGCCGCCCTCAACCTCCGCCGACTGATCAACCTCGGACTCACCCGCATCGACGGCGCCTGGCACCTCGCCCCAGCCACCACATAACGAAGAGGGGCCATCCGGCCTCCGGCCGGACAGCCCCTCACCAAGATCTTCATCGGCCTTCTAGTGCCCGAGCGGCACCACGGCAACGGGAGGTGCCCCTTGAGCACCGGATCCACCCCCCGCGGGGACGATGACGCCGACGGCTGGGACGACGTCACCCTCGACGAGGACTTCATACGGGACGCCGAGGTCGCCGAGCCCGCCGCGCGCACCCGGATGCTGACCGCGCGGTGGCGGCGCGGCGGGCCCGAGCCCCAGCCCTGGCGGGCGGACGAGCCGCCGGCCGGATGGTTCTGGAGCAAGCGCCGCAAGCGGCGCCGGCGGCGCTGACCTCGCCTCTCCGTTATCCGGTCGCAATTGCGCGCGTAAAGACACCGCGGCATATCCGGTGGGAGGATTCGGGCCGACTCACTGATCATGAGGTCCGTGGTCGTCCGCCGACCCCTGTCCCGGAGGTGCCGTGTCCGCTCGCTCCGCGTTGCCCGTCATAGCCGTCGCTGCCGTATCCGCCCTCCTGGCCGGGTGCACCAGCACCAAGTCGTCCGGGTCCGGCGGCAGCGACATCAGCCTGGTGAATTCCGGGAAGCTCACGACCTGCACGCATCTGCCCTACCCGCCCTTCCAGTCCAAGCAGGGCAAGAAGATCGTCGGCTTCGATGTGGACATCGTCGACCTCGTGGCCTCGGCGCTCGATGTGAAGCAGGAGATCCTGGACACGCCCTTCGAGGGCATCCAGTCCGGGGAGGACCTCAACACCAACCAGTGCGACGTGGCCGCCGCCGGGATGACCATCACCGACGTACGCGAGAAGAACCTGGACTTCTCCGCCCCGTATTTCGAAGCCACGCAGGCGCTGCTCACCACCAAGGGCAAGCCCTACAAGTCCCTCGCCGACCTCAAGGGCAAGAAGCTCGCGGTCCAGCAGGGGACCACCGGTGAGAGCTACGCCCAGAAGCACGCCAAGGGCGCCAAGCTGGTCCAGTTCGAGGATCTCGCGCTGCTGCTGACCGCCGTCAAGACCGGGCAGACCGACGCCGGCATCAACGACAACGGTGTGCTCTACGACTACGTCAAGGACAACGCCGACACCACGGTGACGGCCGAGTTCGACACCGGCGAGCAGTACGGCATCGCCGTGCGGACCGGCAATGACGCACTGCGCAAAAAGATCGGCGCGGTGCTGAAGGACGCCCGGGCGGACGGCTCCTACGACCGTATCTACAAGAAGTGGTTCGGTACCGCGCCCAAGAAGTGACACCCGCTGACGGCCATCGGAGCTGAGGAGTCCGCACACTTATGGCAATGACCCGCCGGCAGCGGGCGCGGGCGATACGAGCGGTGCAGTACGCCGTGCTCATCGCCCTGCTGCTCGCCATCGTCCTGGCCGCGGACTGGGGTGAACTGCGGCGCGCCTTCTTCGACGCCGAGGTCGCCCGGTCCCTGTTCCCCGACATCATCACCACCGCCCTGGTCAACACCGTCGTCTACACCCTGCTCGGCTTCGGCTTCGGCCTGGTCCTCGGGGTCGTGCTGGCGCTGATGCGGCTCTCACAGGTGCCGCCGTACCGCTGGCTGGCGGTCGCCTACATCGAGTTCTTCCGCGGAGTGCCCGCGCTGCTGGTGTTCATCGCGCTGGGCTTCGGGGTGCCGCTCGCCTTCCAGGTGGCGCTGGACCGGCACGTCACGGTGATGCTGGCACTGGGGCTCGTCGGGGCCGCCTACATCGCGGAGACGATGCGGGCGGGCATCCAGGCGGTGCCCAAGGGGCAGATGGAGGCGGCGCGTTCGCTGGGCATGTCCCACAGCCGGGCGATGGCCTCGATCATCATCCCGCAGGCGTTCCGCATCGTCCTGCCGCCGCTCACCAATGAACTGGTGCTGCTGACCAAGGACTCCTCCCTGGTCTATCTGCTGGGGCTCTCCCTGGACCAGTACGAGCTGTCCAAGTTCGGCCGGGACGCACTGAATCAGCACCGCAGCCTCACCCCGATCCTGGTCGCCGGGGTGTGCTACCTGATCATCACCGTGCCGCTCGGCCATCTGGTGCGCCGGCTCGAGGCCCGTTCGGCGAAGGCGAGGTGACCGGCGTGAAGGAGACGACGGTGGTGAAGGAGACCGGCGAGGCGGACGGCATCGCCATCCATGTGGCGGGGCTGCACAAGTCCTTCGGCGCGCTGGAGGTGCTCAAGGGCATCGATCTCACCGTCCGGCGGGGCGAGGTGGTCTGTGTCATCGGCCCGTCGGGATCCGGTAAGTCGACGCTGCTGCGCTGTGTCAACCTCCTGGAGGAGCCGACCTCGGGCTCGGTCACCGTGGCGGGGACCGAGGTCACCGACCCGGACGTGGACATCGACCGGGTGCGGCGGCGGATCGGCATGGTGTTCCAGGCGTTCAATCTCTTCCCGCATCTGACCGCCCTGGAGAACCTCACCATCGCCCAGCGGCGGGTGCTGCGCCGCGACAAGGCGGAGGCGGTACGGATCGGGCGGGACACTCTGCGGCGGGTCGGCCTGAGCGACAAGGAGTCGGCCTATCCGGCCCAGCTGTCGGGCGGACAGCAGCAGCGGGTGGCCATCGCCCGGGCGCTGTCCATGGACCCGGAGTTGATGCTCTTCGACGAGCCGACCTCGGCGCTCGATCCGGAGCTGGTCGGCGATGTGCTCGCCGTCATGCGCGCCCTGGCGGACGAGGGGATGACGATGCTGGTCGTCACCCATGAGATGAGCTTCGCGCGGGAGGTCGCCGACCGGGTCGTGTTCATGGACGACGGGGTGATCGTGGAGGAGGGCGGACCGGAGCAGGTGGTGTCCGATCCGGTCCATCCCCGCACCCGCGCCTTTCTCACCCGGGTACTCAACCCGGCCGCGGCGCGGGTCGGGGAGGTGCCGGACACGGGCCCGCGCGGAGCGCGGATCGACCGCTGAGCTTCGTGCGGGCGGCCGAGCCTCGTGCGGGCGGCTGAGCTTCGTACGGGCGCGGGTCCGCGTGGTCAGCGGGCGGGACGCAGGTCGATCGCGTCGGCCAGTCGAAAGCCGTCGAACTCGCCCCCGCCCAGTACTCCTGGCTCGATGAGCACCGGATCCCGTTTGTGATGATCGACCCCGCGCACGACCCGCCGCCCGGGGTGCCGTCCGTGGCGGCCGCCAACTGGCAGGGCGGGATGGCCGCGACCGAGCACCTCATCGAGCTGGGGCACCGCCGGATCGCGGTGATCGGCGGCCTGGGGCGGGCGGTGCGCGACGGTGGCCGGGTCGCCGGGTACCGGTCGGCGATGGCGGCGGCCGCTTTGCCGGTGCCGTCCGCGTATGTGCGTTACGGCGATATCACCGAGGCCGGGGCGCGCCACCGGATGGCCGAGCTGCTGGATCTGCCCGAGCCGCCCACCGCCGTCTTCGTCTGCTCCGACCAGATGGTGCCGGGTGTGTACCAGGCGGCCCGGGAACGGAGGCTGAGGGTGCCGCGGGACATCAGCGTCGTGGGCTTCGACGATCTGCCGCAGGCCCGCTGGATCACGCCCGCGCTGACGACGGTCCGTCAGCCACTGTCGGAGATGGCGGCCGCGGCGCTGCGCACGCTGCTGCGGCTGATGACCGGCGAGATACCGGAGGCGATCCGGACCGAGCTGTCCACCCGGCTCATGGTCCGGTCCAGTACCGCTCCCCCACTTCGCGTTCTCTTATGACCGAGGGATCGAACGCTGCACGGCTGTCCGGACGGGCCCGTATCGCCAGTCCCCTCCCTCACACCTGATATGCCATCCTTCGCACCGCCCACCGGTCCCGCCCATCCGCGCCGCCCAACCGCCCATGCGCGGGGCAGAGCCTTCCTGTAAAGACGCCGGTCTGCGGGAAGACCGCTCATCGCCAGGCACAGCCGAACGTTTCCCGGTACTCCTCCGTCCCAGGAGGGACAGGGAGGGAACCCATGACCGGACGCCGCCGCACGTTACGCCGTATCGGGCGCCGCGCCGACGCCACTGACCCCCGCGGGCCCGACAGACACACGCCCGACGCCCTTACGCCCGCCAGGACCGATGTGGACGTCTCGCGCGTGCGCGCGATCCTGGCCCTGGGTGGCGTGCCCTGGGGCGACCTCGATGACGGGGTGCAGGAGGTACGGCTGAAGCTGCTGGAACAACGCGCCGATCCGGCTCGCGCGGCGGTTCGCGACACCTCCGCGTGGAGCAGCGTCGTCGCCTCCCGCGTCGCCGCGGACTGGCACCGGGCCGGTGCGCGCGACGACGGGCTGCGTGCCCGGCTCGCCGCCCGCTGGGCGCGGCAGCCCGTCGTGGAACACACCGAAGAGGACCGCACAACGGCCCTCGCGGTGGCCGACGGACTCGGCTCCCTGCCCCCTCACCAGCGCCAGGTACTGACGCTGCGCTACTACGCCGATCTCAAGGTGCGTGACATCGCCCGGGTACTCGGCGTCCCCGAAGGCACGGTCAAAAGCCGCCTGCACACGGCCGTGGCCGCACTGCGCACCCGGCTGCGCGAGACGGAGGTGATCCACGGTGACCGAACCGACCGAGACTGAGGAGACCCGACTGCGACGGGCGTTCGCACTGATCGGAGAAGAGGCCGGACGCCCGGGCCCCACCGCGGCGCCCGCGGACCCACCGGTGTCGGTCCGCACCATCGCCACCGCGCCCCGCTCCCAGCGCGGACGGCGTCGTGTGCGGGTGGCACTCGCCGCGGCGGCAGCCGCCTGCGCCGCCGCCATCGTCGTGACGGTGACGGTCACCGCCGGCGACGGCTCCGGAAAGGATGCCGACACCACAGGCCGGGGACAGACCTTCCCCGAAGCGCTCGCCTGCGCGACCGCCGTAGTAGAAGGTGACCTCACCGCGGTACGTCCGGCCGGCCAGGGCCGGGTACAGGTGACCGTGTCCGTGGACCGGTGGTTCAAGCCCGGCACAGGCCCTGCCACGGCACGCCTCGACCTCGCCGACCCCGCCGTCGCGGACCCCGCCGAGGCATACGCCACCGGGGACCACCTCCTCCTGCTCGTCCCCCGGCGCAAAGGACGGATTCCCGACACCTTCCAAGGCCAGGAGGTACCGCCGATGCGCGACCGGATCACCCGCACCCTGCCGGAAGCAGCTCACACCCCCTGCCCTCCTGAGTTCCAGTGAAGAACACCTACCGCCCGGCCGACATCCGGACGGAGCCGGCCGACCACTCGCCCGGAGAGGGAACCGTGCTCAACCCCGTCGAGCGGCAGCACACGACCGCCGGGACACCTCGGTCGCTCTGTTCGGTACACACGCCACGCACGCCCCTCGCACCCCTGTCTCCGCTGTGCGCGGCATCACTCGATCAAACGGAGCGGGCTTCAGTGCCCGGCGTCGTCCTCGACGAGACGTCGCAGCGAGGGGAGCAGGGTGTCGATGTCCTGCCCGGTCCTGAACGCGACGACGGTGGTCCCACCGCCGGGCGCCGGTGAGGAGCCGGGCGCCGGAAAGAGGGCGAGCACCTCACGCATCGCCTCGTCCACCTCGGCGACCGGGTCGGACGACTCGCCCCGAAGCCAGCGACGCAGCACGTGGTTGTGGGCGGCGACCACCGCTGCGGCCATGAGTTCGGCCCTCAGCGACGCCGGTTCCGTCGGGCCCCCCATCCAGTCGGCGATGAACTCCCGGAACAGTCGCTGATAGCGGCCCACGCTGGCGATCTCCCGGTCACGCAAGGCAGCCACCTTGCTCGTGAGGGCATATCGCCGCCTCGCCAGGTCGCCCTCCTCCAGGTAGTGCAGCAGTACGAGTCGAACCGCGTCTGACACGGCGACCAGAGCGGTGCTGTGGCTCGAGGTCGCCAGCCGATCTCTGATCAACTCCAGGAGCCGGTCGTGGTCCGGGAAGATGACGTCTTCCTTGGATCGGTAGTTCCGGAAGAACGTCGTGCGCCCGAGCCCCGCTCGCTCGGCGATGTCGTCGACGGTCGTCTGCTCGTATCCGCGCTCGTCGAAGAGCGCGAATGCGGCGTCTGCCAGTCGGATCCGTGCAGGTGGCTTGCTCATGACCGCTCATCTTTCCCCGTCTCACCGCGCAGACGCCACTTGCCTCGTCTCGACGGGACCGAACACCGCATTGCGAGCATCGGGCGCCGAGTGACGCGGCGAGGCCCCTATCACATGAAGTCGCTGGGACTGAGTCCTTTACTTTCGGAACTGAGTCCCATACTTTGTGAATCACGCCGCCACAGCGGTGCCGACGTGCTACAGCCGTGATCGGTGAGAACCTCGCCTCCCGTCACGGGTCATTTCGGGACGGGAACGGAGGAGGACACCGTGCTCCATACAGCGATCGAAACCACCGATAGCGCCCCAATCGAACGGGAGGTCGATCCAAGCGCGAGCCCACTCCCGGAGGCGGACTGCCCCCCGCAGGTGCCGCTGGGTGGAGTGGGGGGTGGAGAGCTGTACTTCCAGCGCTGCCGCTGGTGTCGGACCGCAGTCTTCCGCCGTCTGTTGTGTCCCGTCTGCGCCTCCACCGATCTCGCCTGGGAGCTCAGTTGCGGCACCGGGGTCATCCGTCATGTCCTGGCCATGGGCCGGAGCTCCGGGAGACAGTGCGCACTCGCCACCATCAACATGAACGAGGGATTCTGGCTGTGTTCCAGGGTCATCGGCGTGCCGCCGCTCACCGTGCGGGCCGGGGCCCCGGTGTGTCTGACGGAAGGCATCGAGTCCGGCCCTCAGGCACTCCTCTTCCGCCTCAGCGAGCCTCCACAGCCTCCGTGGCGATGAAGGTCGAGGCAGCACGCCCACCCGCTCCAGCGACGTCTGGGGTGTGTACGTCCCCACGACACCTTCTGACCTTGAGTTCGGCCCCGCAGGCCATTGCCCATCACCTCTGGAGTACCTGCAATGTCCCCTCCTGGCTGCCGCCTACCACGCCGCCCCCCGATTCCGTCCGATTCGTTCCTGCCAAGAACACTGAGACGCAATGACGTAACGGTGCCCCCAGGCGCCGGTCTGACGGCCCCGCCTCACCCACCGGACACCCTCATTCCGGGTTCCCCGGTGCGGCTGGCAGTGCCGTTCCCGCTCGGAAACTCATTCACAGCTGCCTCGGCAACCGGGCTCTCGCTCACCACCTGGCACGCCACCAGCGCCAACACTCAGAAGGGAGCCAAGCAGTGAGCACCGAGCCCGCGCTGCCGGCCGACATCGATATTCACACCACCGCGGGGAAGCTCGCGGATCTGCAGCGCCGTATCGAAGAGGCGACCCATGCGGGGTCCGCGCGCGCGGTGGAGAAGCAGCACGCCAAGGGCAAGCTGACCGCGCGCGAGCGCATCGGCCTCCTCCTGGACGAGGGGTCCTTCACCGAGCTCGACGAGTTCGCCCGGCACCGTTCGACCAACTTCGGCATCGAGCGGAACCGCCCCTACGGCGACGGGGTCGTCACCGGCTACGGCACAGTCGACGGCCGCCCGGTGGCCGTCTTCTCCCAGGACTTCACGGTCTTCGGCGGGGCGCTCGGGGAGGTGTTCGGCGAGAAGATCGTCAAGGTCATGGACTTCGCGCTGAAGACCGGCTGCCCGGTCATCGGCATCAACGACTCCGGCGGCGCCCGCATCCAGGAGGGCGTGGTCTCGCTCGGCATGTACGGCGAGATCTTCCGCCGCAACACCCACGCCTCCGGAGTGATCCCGCAGATCAGCCTGGTCGTGGGCCCGTGCGCGGGCGGGGCGGTCTACTCCCCGGCGATCACCGACTTCACGGTGATGGTCGACCAGACCTCGCACATGTTCATCACCGGCCCCGATGTGATCAAGACGGTCACCGGCGAGGACGTCGGCTTCGAGGCGCTGGGCGGCGCCCGGACCCACAACACCACCTCCGGTGTCGCGCACTACATGGCCGGCGACGAGAAGGACGGCATCGAGTACGTCAAGGCCCTGCTGGCCTACCTCCCCTCCAACAACCTCTCCGAGCCCCCGGCCTTCGCCGACGAGGCCGATCTGGAGGTCTCGGACGAGGACCGGGAGATGGACACCCTCATCCCGGACTCGGCCAACCAGCCGTACGACGTGCACAAGGCCATCGAGCACGTCCTGGACGACAACGAGTTCCTGGAGACCCAGGCGCTCTTCGCACCCAACATCATCACCGGCTTCGGCCGGGTCGAGGGCCACCCGGTGGGCATCGTGGCCAACCAGCCGATGCAGCTCGCCGGCTGTCTGGACATCGACGCCTCCGAGAAGGCCGCACGCTTCGTGCGCACCTGCGACGCGTTCAACGTGCCCGTGCTGACCTTCGTGGACGTGCCCGGCTTCCTGCCCGGCACCGACCAGGAGTACAACGGCATCATCCGGCGCGGCGCCAAACTGATCTTCGCCTACGCGGAGGCCACCGTCCCGCTGATCACGGTCATCACCCGCAAGGCATTCGGCGGCGCGTACGACGTCATGGGCTCCAAGCACCTGGGCGCCGACCTCAACCTGGCCTGGCCCACCGCGCAGATCGCGGTCATGGGCGCCCAGGGCGCGGTCAACATCCTCCACCGGCGCACCATCGCCGCCTCCGACGACCCGGAGACCACCCGCGCCGAACTGATCGCGGACTACGAGGACACCCTGCTGAATCCGTATACCGCGGCCGAGCGAGGCTACGTCGACGCGGTGATCATGCCCTCCGAGACCCGCCGCCACATCGTCCGCGGACTGAGGACCCTGCGGAACAAGCGCGAGTCGCTGCCCCCGAAGAAGCACGGCAACATCCCCCTCTGACCCCACTGACCTCACTGACCTCACTGACCTCACGGACTTCGGAAAGGGCGGCCAATGGCGTTCACGGTCGTACGGGGCAACCCCACTCACGAAGAGCTGGCCGCCGCGCTCGTGGTGATCCAAGCCCGCGCCGCAGCGACCTCAGCCGTCCCTGCGACGCCGCGGCGACTGGACGAATGGGCGGTCAAAACCCGCAACTTCTCGTGCAGCGCCCCGCCCCAGCCGGGCCCGGCAGCGTGGCGCAGCTCCTACTGGCCACGCTGAGGAATCCACGGGGCCCGCAGCCGCGACGTCGTCGCACAAACACCGCGAACTCCCTGGCCCCGGCGGCCGGTGGGGCCCTCCCGCCCCGCTGACCATTCGAACGGAGAGACCATGAATACTCCGCAACAGCGGACAGCTCGCGCCGGTACCGCGCCGGTACCAGGCACCCGTATCGCCGGCCCCGGGCTTGACAGCCACGACCGTGGCGCCAACGTCATCGCCCGGGGCCTGCGCGACACCGGCTACGAGGCCATCCACACCGGCCCGCACCAGGCCCCGGAACAGATCGTCGCCATCGTCTTCGCCGAGGCTGCGGCACTCCCGGGCCTCTCCGTACTTTCAGGCGGCCACCTGACATTCGAAACCATCGACCAGCTCGACGCCGCCCCGAACCAGACCCTGGAGCCGACATGCTGACGAAGGTGCTCATCGCCAACCGTGGCGAGATCGCTGTCCGTGTTGCCCGTGCCTGCCGGGATGCCGGGATCGCGAGCGTAGCCGTCTACGCCGATCCGGACCGGGACGCATGTCATGTGCGCGCGGCCGATGAAGCCTATGCGCTGGGCGGTGACACCCCGGCAGCCAGCTATCTCGACCAGGCCAAGGTCCTGGCCGCGGCCGCCGAATCCGGCGCCGACGCCGTCCACCCCGGCTACGGATTCCTCTCCGAGAACGCCGAATTCGCCCAGGCCGTCCTCGACGCGGGCCTGACCTGGATCGGCCCCCCGCCGCACGCCATCCGCGACCTGGGCGACAAGGTCGCCGCCCGCCACATCGCCCAGCGCGCCGGCGCCCCCCTGGTCGCCGGCACCCCCGACCCGGTCTCCGGCGCGGACGAGGTCGTGGCCTTCGCCGAACAGCACGGCCTGCCCATCGCCATCAAAGCCGCCTTCGGCGGCGGCGGCCGCGGCCTGAAGGTCGCCCGCACCATGGAAGAAGTCCCCGAGCTCTACGACTCCGCCGTCCGCGAGGCCGTGGCGGCGTTCGGCCGCGGGGAGTGCTTCGTCGAGCGCTACCTCGACAAGCCCCGCCATGTGGAGACCCAGTGCCTGGCCGACACCCACGGCAACGTGGTGGTCGTCTCCACCCGTGACTGCTCCCTCCAGCGCCGCCACCAAAAGCTCGTCGAAGAGGCCCCGGCCCCGTTCCTGACCCAGGAGCAGAACGACCAGCTCTACGCCGCCTCCAAGGCCATCCTCAAGGAAGCCGGCTATGTGGGCGCCGGCACCGTCGAGTTCCTCGTCGGCAACGACGGCACCATCTCCTTCCTCGAGGTCAACACCCGTCTCCAGGTGGAACACCCGGTCACCGAAGAGGTCACCGGCATCGACCTGGTCCGGGAGATGTTCCGCATCGCCGACGGCGAAGCCATCGGCTACGACGACCCGCCGATGCGCGGCCACTCCTTCGAGTTCCGCATCAACGGCGAGGACCCGGGCCGCAACTTCCTGCCCGCCCCCGGCACCGTGACCTCCTTCGTCCCGCCCGCCGGGCCCGGTGTCCGGCTGGACGCGGGCGTGGAGTCCGGCAGCGTCATCGGCCCGGCGTGGGACTCGCTGCTGGCCAAGCTGATCGTCACCGGCGCCACCCGCACCCAGGCCCTCCAGCGCGCCGCCCGCGCCCTGGCCGAGTTCCAGGTCGAGGGCATGGCCACCGCGATCCCGTTCCACCAGGCCGTGGTGGTGGACCCGGCGTTCACCAGTGAGCCGTTCACGATCCACACCCGCTGGATCGAGACCGAGTTCAACAACACCATCACCCCCTTCACCCCCGTCAGCCCCGACGAGGACGAGGAGCCCACCGCCCGCGAGACCGTCGTGGTCGAGGTCGGCGGCAAGCGGCTGGAGGTCTCGCTGCCCGCCTCCCTGGGCGTGGCCACCGCCCCGGCGGGCGGCTCGAAGAAGCCGAAGCGCAAGGCGGTCAAGAAGTCCGGCTCCGCCGCCTCCGGCGACGCCCTGGCCTCCCCGATGCAGGGCACCATCGTCAAGGTCGCCGTGGGCGAGGGCGACACCGTCGCCGAGGGCGACCTCATCGTCGTCCTGGAGGCCATGAAGATGGAACAGCCCCTCAACGCCCACCGCGCGGGCACCGTCAAGGGCCTGACCGCCGAGGTCGGCGCGTCCGTCACCTCGGGCGCGGTCATCTGCGAGATCAAGGACTGACAGGAATGATCGCTGTGGCTCCACTCGGAGGTAAGTGCCAGGACTGGCTGGCGCTTCCGCTGCCCTCGGCAGGATCAGCCGACCACCCGGCGGGGCCACAACGCGTCGCCGGTCAGGCATCTGTGACTTCCGGGTAGGTCCTGGGCGCCGGGCGATGGTCGGCGAGTGGAGGTAGTCGCTCTCGGGGCGGTCGATGCCCGTTGTGGTGTCCGGCGTAGGTGCTGAGAACGCGGAGAGCGTGGCGTTCGCTCCAGAGCAACAGGTGGCCGCGAAAGCCGCGTCGAAGGAGTCGGTGTATTCGCCGTCCCGGTCACGGATCACAAAGCGCGACGACTCAAGGCACTCTGGAAGGCCTCGCGGTGGGCGCGGGTGACCTCGGTGGGGTCCTCGGCCACGTCCTCCACCTCGAGGTCGGGCGCAGCGTTCTCGTTCAGGTAGCGGACGAGCTGGGCGGGGGCGAGGAGGTAGTTGCGGCGGGTGGTCTCCGGGTAGTTGCCCGCCCGCAGCGAGCGGTCCGGTCCCGCAGGTAGCGCTACCGAGTCTTGGGGAGCCCTGCGGTGATCTTGTCCAGGTCCACAAGCAACAACGTGGAGAAAGCCTCCGAGTCAACGTGTCGGTGAGCGGCGTGCTCACCCCCAACGCCAGAAACGGGAGCGTGAAAAGAGGGACCTCACAGGTGTTGACCTGCAAAAACCCTCTGGACACGCTTCTCACCAGGCTGAACGGAATTCTCGGCATCCGCGGTGCTCGGCGCCTTACGACCCGGCAGACCACTCGCAGCGGCTGGCTGCAGCGGGTCCGTCAGGGCACTGTCCCGAGCTCCCGGAGCCGGGCCCTGGCTGTCGTCACCAGATGCGGGCGGTTCGTGCGCAGGCCCAGCAGGGCCACCCGGACCCAGAGGAAGTCACCCAGTTCCACGATGTGCTCGCGCATTCCCTCCCGTACCGTGCCGCCCTGTCCCCGGTACGCGGCGAGCAGCGCGTCCAGGACGGCGGGACCGCCCGCGTAGTACAGGTCCACGAAGTCCGCGGCGGGGTCGTCGACCCGGGCGTTGGTCCAGTCGAGCAGGCCCTCGAGCCGGGCCCCACCGCCCGATCGGCGGGAGACCAGGGTGTGGCCGGGGTGCACGTCGCCGTGGACGGGCACCGTCGCGGTCGGCCAGCCGTAGTCGTCCTCCAGCCAGCGCAGCCAGTGGGCTCGGCGGCCTGGGGACAGCCCGAACGCGGCGTGCGCCTCATGGAGTTGGCGGGCGACCCGCTCGCGGGGCCGGTCAGGTGCCGTGTCCGGCAGGCCGGCCGTCGCGGGCGGCAGGGCGTGCAACGAGACCAGTACACCGGCCAGTGGGCCCAGGTACTCCGCCGCGGGGCCGAGCGGGTCGACCGCCCACCGGTAGCGGAGCGAGTGGGGGTCCTCCGCCCCCGCCGCCGTCCCCGGGAGCCGCGGGTAGGCGGTGAACTCCGGGGTGTGCACCCGCCACTCGGGGATCCGGGTCGGCAGCCGGTCGCGCAGCCGTCGCAGCAGCCGGTCCTCCGCCGCCGCGGGCGCGACCACCTGCGCGCGTCGGGGGGAGCGCAGGATCCACTCCCGGCCGTGCTCGTCGCGGCAGTGCACGACGCGGAAGTCCCAGCCGGACTCGTCCACCACAGCCGAGCCGGGGACCACCGCGATGCCGTGCCGAACGGCGTGGTCAACGAGGTGCGGAACGCTGAGCGCTGACGCCTCCATGGCCCCACCCTGCCCCGGCGGTAACCGACCCGAAACAAGTTTCCGCCCGATGGAAGGTGAACTCCCCAAGGGCCGGGAGTGCTTGCGGACCGCAGTACGCGTCGGGTTTGCTTCCGATGAAGCGCAACCACTGCCCCGCTATCTCCGTTCTCGATCCGGGAGTCCATTTGTCGCCCGTACGCAACGACGGCGCAGTGACCAGTCTGCCAGCACCACCGATATTGGAAGAGTGGTACCGGCGATATCTGGATAGGGCCGAACTGGATATCAGTTCCAGCGGGGTCCAGCCGTATTCTTTCGCGGAACTGCGCCGCATCGCCGGAATCGGCCACGACGAGCTCGACGGCATCGTCATGGACGACAGCACCTCGCAGGGTTCGCCGGAGCTGCGGCAGGCGATCGCCGACCGGTACGCCGGGGGGCGCCGCGAACACGTCATGGTCACTCATGGTTCGAGCGAGGCCATCGCGCTCACCCTGGGGACCCTCCTGGAGCCGGGCGACCGGGTGGTGCTGTCTGATTCGCTCTACCACTCGCTCGGCCACTTCGCCCGGGAGCGCGGCTGCGAGATCCGCACCCTGCCGCTCGGAGAGCTGTCCGACGGGGCCTTTCCCGACGCCGTACTGCGCGACACGATCGGGCCGGGAGTCAAGGCCGTGGTGGCGAATTTCCCGCACAATCCGACCGGCCTCAGCCTTTCCGGCACCGGATACCGCGCGTTCCTCGACCGGGTGGCGGATTCGGGCGCCCTGCTCGTCTGGGACGCGGCTTTCGCGGAAATCACCCATGGCGCCGATCCGTTGCCCAACCCGGAAATGCTGTACCCGCACACCGTCTCGTACGGAACCTTCTCGAAGGCATACGGCCTGCCCGGACTGCGGTTCGGCTGGTGCATCGCCCCGCCGGAACTGATCGAGCGTACGTTTCCGCTGCGCGATCGCACGACGCTCTTCCTCTCTCCTCTCGTCGAACGCATCGCACTCCATGCGGTACGCGCAGCACCCCGGCTGATCGGCCCTCGCGTCGAACAGGCCCGGCGCAACCTGGAGTTGCTGGACCGCTGGGTCGAGCGGCACGCGGACGTCGTCGCCTGGCAGCGTCCGCACGGCGGCGTCTGCGGGCTACTGGAGCTGCCGCACGTGGCCGATGTCGAACGGTTCTGCCTGGAGTTGCTCGACCGGACCGGAACGCTCCTGGTGCCCGGCACGGCCTTCGACCTCCCGCACGGAGTACGGCTCGGATTCGGTGGTGCCGAGAAGGAGTTCGCCGCCGGTCTCGACCGCCTCTCCGGCTTCCTGCGCGGCGCGCGGGGCGGGCGATGAGCGGGCGGCAGCCGGACTTCCTCGACCGGTGGGACCATCAGGTCGCCACCCGGTCCGGGGCACCGGCCCTGATCGAGGGAACGGTCCGCTGGAGCTATGCCCAGGTCGAGGCGCGGGCCGGCGCGCTCGCATCGGTGCTTGCCGCACGGGGCGCCGGCCGTGGGAGCGTGGTGGGTCTGTCGCTCGACCGGCCCCGGGACGCGGTCCTCTCCATGCTCGCCGTGCTCAGGACCGGCGCCGCCTTCAGCGTCCTGGAGCCCGGTCTGCCGCCGGAGGCCCGGAAGGATCTGGTCGCCCGGGTGGGCGCCGTGCTCTGGCTCCACGACAGCACCCGGCAGGGGCCCCCGCTGCCGCTGGGTACGCCATGTCTGGACCTCGCCACCATGGAAGCCGGGCCCGCCGCCGCGCCGTACACCGGCGTCCCGGCAGCCCCCACGCAGTCGGCGTACGCCCTGTTCACCTCCGGGTCCACCGGTCGGCCCAAGGGCATCGTGATCGAGCGCGGCGCGCTCGCTGCGTTCGCCGACGCGGTGGCCGAGCGACTGCTCCTCACCCCGGCCGACCGCTGGCTGCAGATCGCCTCGCTCGGCTTCGACGTGGTGATCGAGGAGGTCTTCCCCGTCCTGGCCACCGGCGGTGCCGTGGTGTGCAGGCCCGACACCCTGCCGCTGGAACCGCCGGAGCTGCACCGCGTGCTGCGGGAGAGCGAGGCGACCGTGGCCGAGCTGTCGACCCAGTACTGGCGCGAGTACGCCCGCTGGCTGGACGCCGCCGACGAGACCACCCCCGCCGCGCTCCGGGCGGTCCTCGTGGGCGGCGAGCGGATGGAACCCGGCACCTACCGGGCCTGGCAGCGCCGCCAGCCGGCCGCGCTGGTGCACGTGTACGGGCTGACGGAGTGCACGGTGACCTCCACCATGTACACCGGTCGACTGCCCGGGGACGCCACCGAAGTGCCCATCGGCACACCGCTGTCCAACGCGGCCGTCTCCGTTCGGGCCGACGGGCGGGTGCTGCCGCCCGGCCGGACCGGGGAGATCCACATCGCCGGTCCCTCGCTGGCGCGCGGCTATCTGCACGACAAGGAGCAGACCGAGCTGCGGTTCCGCCCAGACCCGCATGCGGACGGAGAGCGGGTCTACGCCACCGGGGACCTGGGTCGGCTGCTGCCGGGCGGGGCCCTGGAGTTCCTGGGCCGGATCGACAGCCAGCTGAAGGTGCGCGGCCACCGCCTGGAGGCGGCCGCGGTGGAGCGGGCGCTGGAGTCCACGCCCGCGGTCGCCCAGGCCGTCGTCCTGATCGACCCCGGTGACGCCACCTCGCTGATCGCCTGCCTGGTCCCGGCCGACCGGGCGCTGGCCCCGGAGCCCGGCACCGCCGCCCGGCTCACCGACGGGCAGCGCAGAGAGGTGGTGGGGCCGACCGCCGCGGCCTTCCCCAGCTGGGGCGTACCGACCCGGCTGTACTGGACGGCCGACCTGCCCAAGAACCCGCACGGGAAGGTGGACATGGCGGCGCTGGCGGCGACGGTCGCGGCCCCCGTGCGTACGCCGCCCGAGACCGGCGCCGAGCCGGGTCCGGACCGACCGTCCACCGTGGACGAGCCCCTGCATGTCGTGCTCCACCGGTTCCGCGACGTGCTCGCGGCGCCCGCGCTCGGTCCCGACGACGACTTCTTCGCCCACGGCGGCCAGTCGATTCTGGCGATGCGCCTGGTGAGCGCGTTGCGGACGGATGTGCCCGCGGCCGCCGGGCTGCGCGTCGCCACGCTGTTCGACTGTCCCACGCCCCGGCGGCTCGCCAGGCACCTCAGCGACCGTACCTGACGCAGCGTCACCCAGCCCTGAACCGCACGCGCACCCGCATGCCCCGTTCGCCACCGAGGGCACCCGAAAGGATCCGCGACCATGGCAACCGGCACCAGCAACGTCCTCGAACTGACCCCGCAGGAAGCGCACCGTTCCGCCGACCTCGGCATCGAACTGGCCGGGAAGTACGCCTCGCCCGAGGACCCACGACTCCTGTTCGACCTGCCGTTCCTCGCGGCGATGCTGCCCGAGCGCACCCGCAAGTTCCTGCGCGCCTTCGCGCTGGAGGAGGAGCACGGCCACTGTGTGCTCCGCGGCCACCGGATCGACACCGGCCGCATCGGCCCGACCCCGGAGCACTGGCGGGCCCGGGCCCGGCCCGCCGCGGAATTCCCCGAGGAGATCCTGCTGCTCCTCTACGGCGCCGTCATCGGCGAGCCGTTCGGCTGGTCCACCCAGCAGGACGGGCGGCTCGTCCACGACGTGTTCCCGATCCGCAAACACGAGCACGAGCAGCTCGGCACCGGCAGCTCCGAACTCCTGACCTGGCACACCGAGGACGCCTTCCACCCGTACCGCGGCGACTACCTGCTGCTCTCGGCGCTGCGCAACCCCGACGACGTCGCCACCACCATCGGCGAACTGGACCTGGACGCCCTCGCCCCCGAGCACGTCGAGGTGTTGTTCCAGAAGCGCTTCCATATCGCCCCCGACGAGTCCCACCTGCCCAAGAACAACTCGGCCGGGGACCACGAGGAGTCCGCCAAGCGCTTCGCCACGATCGAGCGGCTGATCAACGACCGCGAACCGGTCGCGGTGCTGTACGGCTCGCGCTCCGGCCCGTACATGCGGCTCGACCCCTACTTCATGGAGACGCCCGAGGACGACCCACAGGCCCGTGCCGCGCTGGAGGCCGTCACCGGGGTCCTGGACCGGTCGCTGGGCGAAGTCGCCCTGCGGCAGGGTGACGTGCTCTGCGTCAACAACCACCTGGCGGTCCATGGCCGGGTCCCCTTCCGGGCCCGCTACGACGGCACCGACCGCTGGCTCAAGCGCGTCAACGTCACCAGCGACCTGCGCAAGTCCCGTGAGATGCGAGCGCTGGCCGGCTCCCGGCTGATCGGCTGACCAGCCGTGCGAGCGAGTACCGGCCCGGCGGAGCTGACGGTCAGCCGGCTCAGCGACGCCCCCGGACTGGCGGACGCCGCGGACCGGTTGGTGACCGAGAACATGCCCGCCTTCATGACGTGGGAGTCCCCGGGGAACTGGCGCTGGCATCACCTGCACGGCAGCTTCGCCACCCACCAACTCTGCGTCACCGACGGGCGGGGCACCCTGGTCGCCGCTGCCCACGGCCTGCCCGTCCGCTGGAACGGCACCGCGGACGGTCTCCCGGCGGGCGCCGACGACGTGCTGGTGGGCGCCGTCGACGGCGATCTCGCGGAGCGGCCAACCGCACTGTGCCTGCTGTCGGTCTCGGTGGCGGCCTCGCACCGCGGCCGACGCCTGCCGGAGCTGCTGCTGCGCCGGGCCCGCGAGGACGCGTCCGGTGCCGGGCTGCGCGGGCTGGTCATCCCCGTGCGCCCCACCGGCAAGGCCCGCTACCCGCTGGTCCCGATGGCGGAGTACGTCCGCTGGCGGACCCCGGACGGCCTGCCGTTCGACCCCTGGCTCCGCACCCATCTGCGGCTGGGCGCCGAGCGGCTCGCCATCGCTGAGCGATCCCTGGTGATCCGCCAGCCGGTGGCGCGCTGGGAGCAGGCCGCGGGCTTCCCGATGCCGGGCCCGGGCGGCTATGTGGTCCCGGGCGCCCTCGCCCCCGTACAGGCCGACCCGGACGGTTCGGCCACCTATACCGAGCCCAACGTCTGGATGTTTCACCCTGTCTGATGCCGCCATCAGTCTCCCGATCGCAACCACCGCGTCGACATTCCCCGCCATCCGAACGGAGTGCTCATGTCTTCCATACGCCTGGCCGTGATCGGCTGTGGCGCCGCCGCGCGGGCCTGCCATCTGCCCGCGCTGCCCCAGGTCACCGGCGCCCGGCTCACCGCCCTGGTGGACCCCGACACGGCGCACGCCGAGGGGGCGTTCCAGGTCTACCGCCAGTACGGCGGGAGCTGCTCTCCCCAGCCGGCCACCAGTTGGCAGGAGGCGCTGGGGTCGTTCGACGCGGCGGTGGTCGCCGTGCCGCACACCCGGCACGCCCAGCTCGCCGACGACCTCCTGCGGCACGGCAAGCACGTGCTCATGGAGAAGCCCATGACCACCTCGCCCGCCGACGCCGAGATGCTGCTGAAGACCGCGGCAGACCACCCGGGCACCGTGCTGGCCATGGCCCATCCGCGCCGGTTGTTCCCCGCGTACGCCTGGGTGCACCGGCTGATCCGCAACGGCGCGCTGGGCACCGTCAAGCGCGTGCACTGGACCGAGGGCCACCCCTACAGCTGGGAGCCGGTCACCTGGTCCATGTTCGACCGCAGACTGGCCCACGGCGGTGTGCTCACGGACACCGGCTCGCATGTCTTCGACAGCCTGTTCTGGTGGCTGGGCGAGGACATGACCCTGATGGACCATCAGGACGACTCTATGGGCGGTTTGGACAGCGACAGCCGGACCTGGCTGCGGTTCGGCACGGTCGACGTCATCGTCGAACTCAGCCGGCTGCGCCCGCTCGGCACCCGCTGCACCATCACCGGCACCGAGGCCGAGGTGACCATCGGCACCGACTTCCCCGCCGGGGAGTGCACGCTGGTCACCCGCTCCGGTGAGGTCCTGCACCGCGGAGACGTCGCCCCCATCGCCCCCGCGCAGGGCGAGTGGGAGGCCCTGTTCGTCGAGCAGTTGGAGAACTTCGCCGCGGCCTGCGGCCCACAGGCCGTCGCGCCCTACTCCACGGCCGAGGACGGCAAGCGGGTCGTGGACCTGATCGACGCCTGTTACCACGGCCCCGCCCGGCGCGCCGCGCCCCAGCCGTGGACCGTCAACCGGACGAGGAGCGCGGTATGAGCGACCTGACGGAGTTCTCCGGATCGGCCGGCGGCCGGATCGCGGTCACCGGCGCCAGCGGCTTTATCGGCGGCCGCGTCGTGGAGCGGCTGATCCTGGGCACCGACGCCGAAGTACGCCCGGTGGTGCGCGGCTTCGGACGGGCCGCCAGGCTCGCCCCGCTGCCGCAGGACCGGCTCGGCTTCCGGGTCGCCGACCTCACCGACGCGTCGGCGCTCGGCCGTGCCCTAGAGGGTTGCGACACCGTCGTGCACTGCGCGTTCGGCAGTTCCGGCGAGGTCGACGAGCGCTGGGCGGCCACCGTGGACGGCACCGCGCGTCTGCTGGCCGCCGCCCGGGCCGCAGGGGTACGCCGGGTGGTCCACCTCAGTACCGTCGACGTGTACACGCCGACCGAGGGGGCGTTCGACGAGGAGGCTCCGGCCCGGGCCGTCGACCCCGCCGACCGCGAGTACGAGCAACAGAAGCTCGCCGCTGAGCGGCTCGCCCTCGCCGCGGCCGGCGAGGGGATGGACGTCGTCGTCCTCCAGCCCGGCGTGGTGTACGGACCGTGGGGCGGCCAGTGGACCACCGCCCAACTGGAACGGCCCGCCGCAGACTTCGCGGTACTACCGTCCGGCGGGGACGGCGGCGTGTGCAACGCCGTCTACGTGGACGACGTGGTTGACGCGGTCCTCGCCGCCTGCCACCGCCCCGACGCCGCCGGTGGGCGGTTCCTCCTCGCGGCCGAGGAGCTCACCACCTGGGGCGGGTTCTTCGACCACATCCGGTCGATCCGGCGGCTGACCGCGGCACCCGCGGACGCGTCCGAGGCGGCGGTGCCCGACTGGGAGGCCGAACTGTACCGCGCCACTGGGCGGGTCACCTCCGACCGGGCCGCCCGCGCCCTCGGGGTGCGCTGCACCACCACCCTGGACGCGGGCATGGCGCTGACCGCCGCCTGGGCCGAGTGGATCGGCCTGGGCCGCACCCGCGAGGGCAGGGCCGCATGACCCATGTCCTGGTCGTCGCGCCGCACCCCGACGACGAGGTCATCGGCTGCGGCGCGTCGATGGCCAAGCACGCCAGCGAGGGCTCCGAGGTGACCGTCGCCATCGTGATCGCCAGGGAACGGAGCCTGCACGACGAGCTGCGCAGCGACGCCGACTTCACCGACGAGACCCGCAAGGCGTCCGCCGCCCTCGGCGTGCACCGCTGGGAGCTCTGGGACGAGCCGTCGCGCGACTTCCTGCCGAGCCGCAAGGCCCATCTCGACCTCGTCCGGCTGATCCGCGAGGTACGGCCCGACATCCTCTACATACCGCACCGAAAGGACGGCGACGTGGAGCACCGCATGGTGAACCAACTCGCCACCGAGGCACTGTGGATGGCCACCTCCGACTTCTTCGGGGAGACCGGGAAGCCGGCCCCGACGCCCCGGCTCGTCCTCGGCTACGAGGTGTGGGCGCCGCTGGCGGAGTTCCAGTACGCCGAGGACGTCACCGGGTTCGTCGACCAGAAGGTGGAGGCGATGCGGGCGTACCAGTCACAGCTGCGCCACGCGGCCTGGGACGACGCGGTGCGCTCGCTCGCCCGGTACCGCGGGGCCGTCGCCACCGGCACCACGCACGCCGAGGTGTTCGAGGTCATCAGCCTGGGCGCGCCACCCGCTTCGTAGTCGCCCCCGGGGCGGGGCACCCGTCCCGCCCCGGACACCGATCAAAGGAGAAGCCATGGCCGACCGGCTCGTGGTGTGCGGTATCGGCTCCGGCATGGACCGCTCGCTCGCGGCCGTGAAGGAGATGGGGCTTGAACTCGTGATCATCACGGACCAGCCGACGGAACGGGTCACGCGGGTGGCGGATCAGGTGCTCGTGGCCGACCCCGGGCGGCACGAGGCGGTACGGCGGGCCGTCGGCGAGGCCGGACTGCGGGATGTCGATGGTGTGCTGTCGCTCGGCTACGACAACCCGCCCGTGGTCGCCAGGCTCGCCCGCCGCTTCGGCTGCCCGGGCGTCGACGAGGAGACCGCTCTGGACTGTCATCTGAAGGACCGGCGGCTGGCGGTGCTGGAACGCGCCGGACTCCCGGTGCCGCGGAACCGGGCCGCCGACGATCTGTCCGGCGCGCTGGCGGCGCTGGCGGACATCGGACTGCCGGCCGTGGTGAAACCGCGCGACCTGTCGGACTCGGCCGGCGTGGCCAAGCTCGACGCACCCGACACCGCGCCGGAGCGGATCCGCGAGGCGCTGCGGCTGAGTGAGACGGGCCGCATCGTGATCGAGGAGTTCCTGGAGGGCACCGAGCACACCGTGGCCGGGCTGGTGGCCGGTGACACCTTCCATGTCACCGGCTTCGCCGACCGCGAGTACGGCCGAAAGGAGGAGTTCGCGCCGCACTTCTTCGAGGGCGGCGACACCATGCCCTCGGCGCTGGCCCCGAGCGCGGTGGACGACGTCGTGGACACGGTGCGGGCCGGAGTCCGCGCCCTCGGACTGCGGGATGCCGTGGTCAACACGGACGTGCTGCGCACCCCGGACGGCCGTGTCCACCTGCTGGAGATCACCTGCCGGATGACCGGCGCGCGGATCGCCACCGAGATCATGCCGCTGGGCACCGGGGTCGATCCGCTCCCCAACGCGGTACGGCTGGCCCTCGGCCGCTCGCTCGTCCTGGACGAGCTGGTACCGGGCGGCGGGCAGGCCGTCGTCCAGCGCTTCCTCCCCGCCCACGGCGGAACCGTCGACTGGGTCGGCGACCTCGCCGCCGTCCGGACCCCGCCGCAGGTGTACGACCTGTTCTGGGGCCGTGAGCTGCGGGTGGGCGCGACACTGCCGCCGTACAGCGGCGGGGCGGACCCGCTTGCCGGGGTGATCGTGACCGGGACCGACGCGGCCCGCGCTGAGGCCATGGCGTACGAGGTCCTCGACCGACTGCCACTCGGACTCAGCGGCGCCGTGCGGCCGGTGGGCTCCCGCTTCCGCTGACAGCGCCACCGGGCGCCCGGAGCGCCCGCGCACGACCGACCGTCCTGCACCGACCGACATCCAGGAGGAAGCCGATGCCGATCGCCTACACCCAGTGGGCCGCTACCTACGAGCTGTTCGAAGGCGAGAGCGCGCGAGAGACCTGGCGGCAGGGAATCGCAGCGGACCTGGCCAAACTCGCCGACGGCCCGGGCCGGGTCCTCGACCTCGGTGCCGGTACGGGCATCGGCACCCGCGTCCTGGGCGAGCTGCTGCCCCGGCTTGAGGTGACCTCGCTCGACCGCTCCCCGGAGATGCTCGACTGGGGCAAGGTGCCGAAGGCCCGTCAGATCGTGTGCGACATGACCGATTTCCGTGCGGGCGAGGGCTTCCCGGGCGGCGCGTTCGACTTCGTCGTGTCGGGGTTCGACGCCCTCAACTACCTGCCGCCCGAGGCGCTGGCGGGCTGCCTGGCCAGTGCGGCCGACGCGCTGCGCCCCGGCGGCCACATGGTGTTCGACTACTCCACGCGCAAGGTGCTCTCCGCGGACTGGGCGGCGTTGGAGTACTCCCAGGAGAAGGACGGCCACACGCTGCACCGCCGGCACGTCTGGGAACGGGCGCACGACCGGAGCCGGACTGTCCTCACCCTGAGCCGCGGCGGTGAGATCCTGTGGCGCGAGACGCACATCCAGTACGTGGTGGACCCCTTCACCCTGGAGGAGGTCGCCCGCGCGAACGGGCTGCACACCGTCGCCGTACGGAACATCGACAGCGACGCGTACTCCCCGAGCCACACCACGCACGTCTATGTGCTGCGCAGGAAGTGACCGCGCGGCGGGAACAGCGGGAGCAACGACCAGGAGAGAGAGGAAGAGGATGACCGTCACCGAGGCGGAACTCGCCGCGGGCCTCGCCAGGACCAGTATCGTCATCGCGCTCAAGGACGACGTCAGGATCGTCGAAGCGATCGCGTCGGTGGACGAGCCTGAGGTGGAGATCGTGCTGGCGCTCAACGGCGCCTCGGACGAGATCCGCCGCATCGCGGCCGACCACCCGCGCCCGCTCGTGATCACCGAGATCCCCGACGCGGGCAACCTCGGGGCCGCCTATAACGCGGGCGCCGAGGCGGCGAGCGGGCAGTACCTGCTCTACATGGACTCCGACTGCGTCTTCGCCCCGGGCGTGGTGCGGATGATGGTCCGCGCGGTGCTCGAACACCCCGTGGTCAAGGGCCAGGTGGTGTACGGGGTGGGGGGTGGGGTGCTGAGCCTGCTCACCGCCCGGGTCCGCGAGTACGACGAGGGGGACTACGTCAGCGCCCTCTCCCCACCGCTGATCTACGACCGGCGGGTCGCCGACCACATCGGCGGGTACCACTACGACCCGCTGGTCCACTGGTGTGAGGACCGGGAGTTCGACTTCCGGCTCCAGCTCGCCGATATCCCCGTGGTCCACCTGCCCGACGCGGTCATCCACCACGACGCCCAGCACGGTCTGCAGAACCTTCGCAGCTACTGGCGCTACGGCATCGGCGAGGGCATCGGCCAGCAACTGGGCGTCTTCACCACGCCGGCCGTGCCCGTGCTGTGGCGGCTGTACGACTCGGCGCGGACGTTGCTCGGCTGTGCGCGGGTCAAGGGGCCGCTCGCCGCGGCGTTCTACGCGCTGCTCCAGGCCACGTACCACACGGGGACGCTCTACCACCTGCTTCGGGACCCGTTCGGGGTGCGCCATCGGATGCCGGCGGCCGCGCGCCGTACCCGGATGCTCCACGCCGTCCCCCAGCACTGTCCGGAACTGACCCCGGCCCAGCGGGTCCGGTTGCGACGGGCCCATCGGGAGCGGGGGCGGGTCATCGAGCCCGTGGCCGACCTGTCGGTCTTCCGCACGCCCGCGCCCGCCCCGCTTCCCGTTCAGCGGGAATAGGTGGCGTACCGGAACTCCGATCCGCCGAAACCGAGTTTGAAGCGGTTGATCAGCCGGGTCTTCTCGCTCGTCTCCCCGGTGTCGATACCGCTCAGATCGAGATGCCGCAGCCCACGCTCGGCCGCCCATTTCATGGTCTGGAAGTGGACGAAGTTCAGTGCCGCCTGGGAACGGTACGCGGGGTTGGTCGCGACATAGCGGGACTCCATCGCGTCACCGTTCACCAGACACACCGAACCCGCCGCCATCTCCGTGCCATACACGGCTCCGAACAGATGCACACGCTCCAGCTCCAGCAGATCCCGCAGGTACTCCAGCGGGGCGAAGTCGGGCGAGTCCGCGTTCTGCATGGCCGCGGTGTAGAACGGGTGGAACCGGTCCAGCAGTCCGGGGTCGTCGGTGAAGGTGAAGCCGTGGCGCAGGGCCCGCCGGACCCGGCCACGGGTGCTCGGGCGCATCCGGGCGAGGATCTGCTCGTCGGTTCCGGTGGCGTCGACGAGCAGTGTGGTGAACTCCGGCCCCGGCCGGAAACCGTGCTCGGCCAGTACTCCGGGCAGCGTCCACGCGGGCTGGAGCACCAGGGTGACCCGCGGCAGCCGGGCGATGTCGGTGAGGAGCCGGCTCAGGACCTCCGGGTCGGGCACACCGGTCGGGCCCTTCCACATGAACCAGGACCCGTCGGCCTCCTCCAGCAGCATCGTGGCCAGGCACCGGGTGTCCTCCCAGACCTCGGTGAAGCGCACGGCGACCCCCTGCCGGCGCAGGAAGAGCAGGCGCTCCCAGTCCTGGTGGAAGTCGTCCGACGCATTCCGGCCGGTACCCGCGATATTTCCCAGTGGTTCTTCAACGGCGTTTCGAACGTGCAGCATCCGGAAGACCTCCCGGTCCGACGAGATCGAAGCGAAGAAACCGGACAGGCATCGTGGGACCTCTCTTGACAGGAGGTCGATGCCCTCTCAAAGTGAGAATCCAATTCCAGCAAGGAATGGGATGGGAAACCCGCCAAGGATGAATTCCTTATTGTGCGGGCGCTTTCCCAAGTTTTGACATGAGGGCGAGTCGCTGTCAATAGCGAATCCCCACGGGTATCACTCGGAGGAGAATTCCATGCGTATTCTCGGTGTGAATGGATGGCCGGGGGCGAGCCACGACGCGTCGGCCTGCCTGCTTGTCGACGGGGAGGTCATCGCCTTCGCCGAGGAGGAGCGCTTCACCCGCGCCAAGCACTCCTACGGCCAGGCCCCGCACCACGCCGTGGCGTGGTGCCTGGCCGAGGCGGGGCTGTCCATCGAGGACATCGACTTCGTGGCCCACGGGTGGGAGATGCCCGAGTTGTTCGCCCGGCGCGGTCTGGAATGGTTCCCCACCCCGGAGGAGGCGCTGGACTTCCTGCTGCCGCGCGGTGTCTTCCCCAGGCGCCGGGATCCCCGGCTCATCTTCGTCGAGCACCACATGGCCCACGCCGCGAGCGCCTACTACTTCTCGGGCCGGGACAGTGGGGCGGTGCTGATCCTCGACGGGCAGGGCGAGAACGAGAGCGCCACCCTGGCCGTCGGCAGCGGTGGCGACCTCAAACTGCTCCGGTCGATCTCGCCGGGGTGGTCGCTGGGGTACTTCTACGCCGCGGTCTGCGAATACGCCGGTCTGGGTGCCGACGCCGCCGGCAAGCTCATGGGCCTCGCCCCGTACGGGACGCCTGGGGACACCACCTTCGGCGGTGCGCTGCAGGTACACGGGGACGGCTACAGCGTCGACGCCGTGCCGGAGGACCTGCTCTCGCGCGGCCGCACCGACGAGGAGGACGACACGATCCGGCTGTGGATGAACCGGCTGGAGAAGACGCTGACCCTGCCGCCCAATGCCGTCTCCCGCGGCTTCGATCCGATGCTCGGTCGCTACACCAAGCGGACCGCTCGTGACCCGTACGACTACCGCGACCTGGCAGCCACCGCACAGGAGGCGCTGGAGCAGTGCGTGCTCGCCCTGGTGCGCGGACTGCTGCGCGACAGCGGGGAGTCGACCCTGCTGGTGGCCGGCGGCGTGGGTTTCAACGCGACACTCAACGGCAAGTTGATGCGGCTGCCGGAGGTGGACGACCTCTTCGTCCAGCCGCTCGCGGGTGACCAGGGGGTGAGCCTGGGCGCCGCCGGCTGGGTCGCCTCCCAGGCCGGGGAACGGGTCCGACCCATGACGGGCACGGTCGCGTGGGGGCCGCGGTGGGGCCCCGACGCCGTCCGGCAGGTGCTGGACGCGACCGGGACGCGCTACACCGAACCGGCTGACATCGCGGTGGCCACGGCGGACATGCTCGCCCGCGGGGGGATCGTGGGCTGGCACCAGGGGCGCAGCGAGGGCGGTCCCCGGGCGCTCGGGCACCGCAGCATCCTCGCCGTGCCGTACCCGGCCGAGCAGCAGGACCGGATCAACCTGACCATCAAGGACCGTGAGCGGTGGCGTCCGTTCGCGCCCAGCCTGCGCGAGGAGTCGGCGGCCGAACTTCTCGGACTGGACCGGCCGTTGCCGTACATGATCGTGACCACCCCGGTGCCCGAGCGGCACCGGCGGTACCTCGCGGCAGCCACCCATGTGGACGGCACCACCCGCCCGCAGACCGTCTCGGCGGGGGCGAACCCGCTCTACCACCGACTGCTGGGACAGGTGGAGGAGCGCACCGGGCGGGCGGTTGTGCTGAACACCTCCTTCAACGGCAACGCCGAACCCGTGGTCTGCTCACCCCGCGACGCCCTGGCCACCTTCGCCCGTGCACCGCTCGATGCCCTGGCCCTGGGGCCGTTCCTGGTTCAGAGGTAGGCGGGCGCGGCGCCCCGGCCCTCCACCGAGCCGGGGCGGAAGCCCGGCCCGGTGGACATGAGCGCCACAAAGCGCAGTTCCCTGGCGTGCATGACGTTCGCCGCGAGGATGGTGAAGTCCACACGGCCGTGCGCCGGGTCATCGATGCTCAGCATCGTGCCGTCGGGGTGGGTGCGGAAGACGCCGACCTCCGCGTCCCAGAGCTCCTTCACCACCGGGTCGGCCAGCAGACTGTCCAGCAGGGTCATCAGGTCCTGGCTGTCGGGATCGGCCGCGATCGCGGCGCGCAGTTCGCCGAGCATCGGCGCCGCCCAGCTGTCGCGCCAGTCGACCAGCCGTTCGGCGCGGCAGGCCTTGTTCAGCAGGACCCAGCGCAGCACGTTACGGTCGGGCAGCTCGGCCACGCTTCCGGCCTCCGCCCCGAAGAGCAGGTCGAGGTAGCCGGCGTTGGCGGCGATCAGGTCCCAGCGCCGGGTGTGGATGCAGGCGGGATGGGGCTGGCGCTCGACCAGTTGGGCCCAGCCGGGATGGAGCGCGTAGTCGGCCGGGCCGGGGGCCGGGGGAAGCTCTCCGGTGGCGTAGAGGAACAGGAACTGGCGCTCCTGGTCATTCATCCGCAGGACCGCGACCACGCTTTCCAGGAATTCCGCAGTGGGATTTTTCATACGTCCGGACTCCAGCGTCGCGTACCATCGCGTGGAACAGCCGAGGAGGGCGGCCGTGGTTTCCTGGGAAATGCCCCGGCGGCGCCCCTGAGTGCGGGGATCACCGGGTTCCACCACGGTCCGGGCGCGGCATTTCCGCAATAACCGGCCAAGGTGCTTTCTTACCTCGTCTATACCCGAGTGTCCTGCACTCAACGCCTTCCCTCCAGGTTAAACCCAAAGCCGCCATGGCTGCCCCGATCATGTCTCGATAGGCGATTCTGTGTCAAGAGTCACACCTCTTAGTGCGGACGGTGGAAAAGAGGTTAGTATCGGCCTCCCGCGTTGGCTTGAAATGCTGGCCGACCCCGGGTGGCTGAAATGCGACTCCGCAGGGCGGTTCATTGCGGGGAAGGTCGGGGTGGCACATCGGACCGGCGAGCCTCCACTGCGGCATCCGACGTCGCTTATGGAGCGTTTCGGAAGCCATTGGTTCTGGAAATGACGCCTTCATTGCGGAAGGGAATGGCGGCCCGCAAGGATATGTCTCGTAGCACCCACACCCGTGCCGATGTGCAGTCTGCTGGGAGAATTGTGTCCACTACTTCGGAAGTTTCCCCCAAAACGGCCGCTGACCGGGCCTTTCGCGTGCTTCGGGCGCTGGACGCGCTCGGTCCGGGCACGCATTCCCTCGACACCCTCACCCGCCTCACCGGGCTGGCCCGTTCCACCGCTCATCGCATACTCCAGTCCGCGGTCCGCGAAGGCGCGGTCCTCCAGTCCGGATACGGCAGGTACCGGCTGGCCCCCTCCGCCGTCAGCCCGGTCACCGGCCCGCTCGTCAACCTGCCGTTCTCGCTGGAGACCCTGCACACCGAACTGTCCGCCCTGCGCAGCCGCGCAGGGGACGCCGCGCTCATCCATGTGCCCGTCATGCTCCGGCCCCCGCTGCGGGTCATTCTGTGCTGCTGCTACGACCCGGGCGGCGAGTTGGCGCCCAGCTTTGCCGATGGCGACCGCTCCGGCCCGCTGTTCCGCGCGCCGCTGTACACCGACGCCGCCGGGCTGGTCCTCCTCGCGCGGCTGCCCGGCGTCGCTCCGGGCGATCCGGTCCTGCGCCGCATCCGGGACCTCAACCATGCCCGCACCCCCTCGGTGCTGCCCGGCTGGGACCTGGTGGCCGCCCCCGTACAGCGCGGCGCGGCCACGGTCGCCTCGGTGAGTCTGCTGGTCCGCCGCTCGACCGACCCCGGGCCCCACCGGCGGGCCGCGGCCGAGGTGATGCGGACCGTTGCCCGGTTGGGCCAGGCGGCCCGCTGCACCTCCCAGCCCGCGGGAGCCGGCCGTGCCCGCTGACGTCACCGTCGTCCGCGCCGGAGAGCCGTTCCCCGGGGCCTGGTCGGCCTCCCTCTACCTCTGCGGCCCCACCGCACGGAACCCCGACACCCCGCTCTGGCGGGACGAGGCCCTCCGCCGGATCCGCGAACTCGTCGCGGACGGAGGGCTTGAGGGCCACGGACCCGTGGTCTTCCTGCCCGAGCCGGAACCGGGCCGGCCGCTCTCCTACGAGGAGCACATCGCATGGGAGGAGGAGGCGATGGGCATGAGCGACGTGATCCTCTTCTATGTGCCGCGCGCCCTGCCCGAACTCCCCGGCCTGGTCACCAACGTCAAGTGGGGAGCCTGGCACCGCTCGGGCCGGGCCGTCCTCGGCTCCCCGCCGGAGGCCCGGCGCAACGAGTACCTGCTGCACTTCGCCCGCGAACACGCCGTCCCGGTCGCCAACTCGCTGGAGAAGGCCGTCGCCGAGGCCCTGCGCCGCCTGGGTACGGGCGCGCGCCGGCGGGCCGGTGAGCGATGGGTCCCCCTCCACCTGTGGCGCACGCCCGAATTCCGGCGGTGGTACGGGCGGGAGACCGGCGGGGGGCGCACCCTGCGGTCCGCGGAGGTGCTGTGGACCCGCGGATCCCCGGCCCGGGAGTGGGCGGTGCGCGGTGTCTGGGAGGAGCCGGGTACCACAGAGGCGACCGTGCATACGCTCGTGGTGCACACCGGGGGAAGCGAAGTCCTCGGCGGTGACGGCGGCGAAGACTGACCCCCTCACCGTGCGGTGTGCCCCGGCCCGGGCACACCGCGCACGCCGCCGGCCCGCTACGGCATTCCCGGCAAGGCGCTGAGGAACGCGCGCAGACCGCACCTGTGCACGGGATGCCGTTCCACGGCGTCGCCGAACACCTCCGTGACCACCGCGCCGGGGATCCCCGTGCCGACAGGCGGCGGAGACGGCCTCGTCCCCGCGTTCGCGCACCAGCCGCAGACGGCCCGTACAGTCCAGGCTGCCCCCCGGGGGGGCAGCCTGGCGCAGCAGCAGGAAACTCGGGTAGAAGCGGCGGGCCCCGAGCGCGTCGGTGTGGGCGTCGAGCCGCGGCGTCGTCCCGGTCGGCGAGCAGCCCCAGTGCGTCGAGTGCCGCGGCGAGTTCCGGTGGCCGCGCGGCGGTGGACGCGCCCAGGTGCAGCAGGTGGAACAGCGGGGTCGTCGGCGTCGTCCGCCCGCAGCCGGACGCCCTTCTGCGGCAAAGGTGTTCAGCGGGTGATGAGGACCGGCAGCAGCAAGTGGGAGGGGAGTCGCCGGCCGTGGTGGACGGTGGCGGTGACCGTCTCGTACGGCCGGGCCCAGGGCTCGGCCGGGTCACCGCCGGTGCCGGGATTGACCTCGAAACGTGGGAAGTTGCTGCCGGCCACCTCCAGCCGTACACGGTGGCCGGGGGCAAACACATGGCCCACGGCGCCGAGCCGCACGGTGACTTCGACGGTCCGGCCGGGTGGCGACGGCCCGTCGGTGCACTCCGCGTAGCCGGCGCGGATCCCGTCGCACAGGATCTCGGCACGGCCGTCCGGTGCCACGTCCACCAATTTGGCCGCGATGTCCGTGGCGGGCCCGGAGCAGGAGACGTACACCACGAGCGTCACCTCGCCCACCACGGTCAGCGCGGCGGTCTGCGGTGCGCCGGTGTAGCAGAGCACGTCGGCGCGGCGTTCCACGGCCCGCTGGTCCCGCGGCCCGCAGTCGGCACCGACGAACATGCCGGTCATCAGGGTCGCCCCACCGGTGGTGGGCACCGGGTCGTCGGGGTCGTGGAGGAAGTGGTCCGCGCCGGCCGCAGGGGGCGGGTCCGGCAGCAGGGCACCGTCGCCCGTGGCGGAGTTGGCATGCCGGGCGCCGCTGGTCAGGTACAGCGCCGCGGGGCTGACGTCCGGCACCGGCCAGTCCGGGAAGGTTTGCCAGCGGTCGACGCCGGTCAGGAAGAGCCGCACCCGCTCCCCCGGCGGCCCGCCCGTCCCCTTCAGCGTCCGGTCGAAGTGGTCGATGTGCAGCCCGGTCACGTCCAGCACCTGGTCGTCGGCCCGGACCCCGTAACGCCGTCCGGGGAACACCCCGCCGCGGACGCAGTGCGACCAGGGGCCGACGACCAGCGTGGCGTGCTCGCGCGCCGCGGCCGAACCGCCGTGCCGGCGTCCCCCGTCGTAGTTCTCCAGCGTTCCGCCGAGGAAGATGTCGTACCAGCCTCCGATGTGCAGTCCGGCCGCCCGCATGGCCGGATAGGTCTGGTTGGGTGCGGCGCGCCGCCAGTACGGGCCGGGCCGGGGGTGCTCGCGCCACCGCCGCACGTACGGGGCCAGTTCGTCCAGGAGCTGCCAGGCGAGGCCGGGGGTCCGGTACAGGTCCTCGATGGAGTCGAGGGCGTGGAGCACCCGCTCCGCCCCGGCGCCGGTGCTGCCCGAGTCGGCCGCCAGCAGCCCCGGCAGCAACAGGTCGGCCAGGGCCCAGTGCAGGACGAAGCCGAGCTGGAACACACCGCCCTGGTAGCACCAGCCCTCCCGGAACTCGGACCCGGCCATGTACGCGGAGACCGCGTGGAGCGCCTCTGGGGCATGGCCCGCCGCCAGCAGCGCGGTGCTGCCTTCGTACGACCGCCCCAGCATGCCGACCCTGCCGTCGCACCACGGCTGCGCCGCGGCCCAGTCGACCGTGTCGGCGCCGTCCGCGCCCTCGGCCCAGAACGGTTCGAACTCCCCGCCCGAGGAGCCTCGGCCGCGGACGTCCTGGACCAGCAGGCCGTAGCCGGCCGTCAGCAGTCGCCGGGTGTCCAGCCCGGGTCCGGCGGATTCGCCGGTACGGCCGTAGGGGGTACGGCGAATCAGCGTCGGCAGCGAAACGCGGGAATCCGGCCGATAAAGGTCCGCCCGCAACACGGTGCCGTCCCGCAGCGGTATCTCCAGGTCATGTTCGACCACGATGCGCATCAGCGGATCCTCACCGGTGGAATTCCTCCTCCCGACGCCCTGCGCGTTCCCTCCTCGGGAGCTGCGGGCCTGCCGGTCACAGGATTCGCCACCGTTCTTCCCGGCGTCAACGGCGCGACACACGAATGCCCTTGGGGCCGGGAGGAATCGTCGTCGACATTCCACACCAAGGAATCTCCTTGACATGTCCTTTAACCGGACGAGATGATCGGCGCGCCGCGGCCGTGGGCCATTCAGCCGGTACGAACCGGGAAAGCAGTGCTGTTCGAACGACAGGAACCAGCCAGCGGAGCGGTTGAAATCGTGGCGCAAACCGTAGCGTGAGCGACACGGCCGGTCGTCGTGCGGCCGGTGCCCTGGCAGAGTCATGCGCAGCCGTACCCGCATGTCCCGGCTCTCGCCTTCCGCCACAGTTGTTGGGAGAAATTCTCTTGCCCGTCGGTATGTTCCGGCCCGCTGAGTCCCCGGCGACCGTTCCCGAAGCCGACCACCGCAGCGCCTGGCGCTACCTGTGGTGGCTGATCCGGATCCGTCCACGGCTGCTGGTGCTGAGCGCCACCCTCGGCGCCCTGTGGATGCTTCCGCTCGCCCTGCTCCCGCTGGTCGTCGGATACGCCATCGACGACGGCATCGACGGCGGATCGACCTCCTCGCTCACCGGCTGGGTCATCGTGGTCGCGGTGCTGGCCGTGGTCCAGGCCGTCGCCGGCGCGGGACTCATCCAGGCCGCGGTGGGAGGCCAGATGCACGCGGTCGCCACCAGCCACCGGGTCGTGCTGCGTCAGGCCACCCGGCTGGGCGGCTCGTTACGGCTCAAGTCCGGCTCCGGCGACGTGGTGGCAGTCGCAGCCGGCGACATCCCCAGCATCGGCAGCGCCTTCGAGGTCGTCGGCCGGTCCTCGGGAGCCGTCGTCTCCTTCGTGGCGATCGCAGTCGCCCTCACCGTCACCTCGCCTGTCCTGGGCGTCGTGGTGCTCATCGGCGTACCTGCGGCCCTGCTCGGGATCGGCCCGCTGCTCCGGCCGCTGCAGCGGCGCAACGAGGAGCAGCGCGACCGGCTGGGCACGGCGACCGCGCAAGCCGGCGACATCTGCTCGGGGCTGCGTGTGCTGCGCGGCATCGGCGGGGAGCGGAAGTTCACCGAGCGCTTCGTGGGCGTCAGCCAGGAGGTGCGGCGCGCAGGGGAGTCGGCCGGGCGGCTGGAGGCATGGCTCGGCGCCGCCGGGGTGTTCCTCCCCGGTCTGGTCACCATCGTCGTCGCCTGGCTCGGTGCCCGGCTCGTCCTCTCCGATGTCATCACCCCGGGCGAACTCGTCGCGTTCTACGGCGCGTCGGTGTTCCTCGTCATCCCGGTGAGCACGGCGACGGAGGCCGTGGAGTCGATCAGCCAGGCTCATGTCGGGGCCGGACGGATCTGCCGCTTCCTCAGCCTGGTCCCCGATCCCCCGCCGCCGGACGACCCGTTGGTGCTGCCCCCGGGAGCCCTGTCGCTGGAGGACCGGGCGACCGGCATCGAGGCGCCGGCGGGCCGGCTCACGGCCGTGGCCACCAGCGGCGAGCACGGTTCGCGGACCGCGGCCAGGATCACCCGGTACGGACCCCCGACCCCCGTGGACGGCACCCGGCTCGCGGGCGTCCCGCTGGACCGGATCGCCCTGCCGGAGCTGCGCCGTCGGCTCGTCCTGTGCAGCCACGCCGACATCCTGTTCAGCGGCCCGCTCCGGGCCGAACTCGCCGGCGACCGGGCCCGTACCGACGAGGAGCTGCGTGCGGCGCTGCACGCGGCCGCCGCCGAGGATGTGGTCGAGGCGCTGCCGCACGGGCTGGACGACGCCGTCATCGAGGGCGGCCGCTCGCTGTCCGGCGGACAGCGGCAGCGGCTGATCCTGGCCCGTGCCCTGCTCGCCGCCCCCGACGTCCTGGTCCTCGACGATCCGACGTCCGCGGTCGACTCCTCCACCGAGGCGCTGATCGCCCGGCGGGTGGCCCGCTACCGCGCGGGGCGCACCACTCTCGTCTTCAGCGGCAGCCCGCTGTGGTCGAACGCCGCCGACGAGGTGGTCACGCTCGCCCCGGTGGCCGCCGCCGGCGGCCACGCCGACCACGGAGGGGGGCGGACGCCATGACCACCACCCGGACCGCCGAAGCCACCCCTCTGGCGCCCCCCGCCGACGAGCAGCCCGGAACCCGGTTGCCGCTGGCCAGGCAGCAGGAGGTGCACCACTGGTTCTGGACGTTCGTCCGCGGCAACTCCGGCCGGATCACCGCCATGCTGACCCTCTTCGGGCTCGCCCTGGCCACCGGTCTCGTCGGCCCCCGGCTGCTGGGCCACCTGGTCGAGTCCGTCCAGCGCTCCACGACCACCTGGCGTGTGGACATGGTCGCGCTCGTACTCGTGGCCGTACTCGCCGTCCAGGCGCTGCTCACCCGGGCCGCCCAGGTGCAGACGACCCTGCTCGGCGAGAAGGTGCTCGCCGAGACCCGGGAGAGCTTCGTGCGGCGCGTCATGCGGCTGCCGCTCGGCACGGTGGAGTCCGTCGGCACCGGCGACCTGCTCAGCCGCGCCACCTCCGATGTCGACCGGCTCAACGAGGGCATCCGGCTGGCCATGCCGAGGATCCTGATGGCGGCCGTCACTCTGGCGCTGACCGTCGTCGCGATGCTCCTCACCTCGCCCCTGCTCTCCCTGCTCCTGCTCACCGGACTGCCGTTCGCGGTGTTCTCCACCCGCTGGTACCGGCCACGCGCCACCCGCGGCTACGAGGAGCTGCTGAAGGACGAGGCCGAGGTGCTCACCAGCACCCATGAGACTGTCCGCGGTGCCGCCAGCGTGGAGGCGCTCGGCCTGGCCAGGCGGCGGATCGACCACCACGGGAGCGCCGTGGCCCGGGTCGTCCGCCACCGCCGCAGGATCACCGGGCTGCAGACGGTCTGGTACCCCAGTCTGGATCTGGCCACCATGGTCCCGATGGCGTTCACATTGCTGGCCGGCGGCGCCGCCTACCGCGACGGCCGGGTGGGGCTGGCCGAGATCACCGCCATGATGCTGTATCTCCAGAGCCTCAACGGCCCCCTGGTCGAACTGCTCTCCTGGACCGACGAACTCCAGGTCGGCAGCGCGGCGCTCCGGCGCATCCTGGGCGTGGAGCGCCTTCCCGTGGAGCGGTCCGACACCGGCGCGGTACCGACCGGCCGTCGGATCCGGCTGCGTGGCGTACGGTTCGGCTACGACGCCGGCCGCGAAGTCCTCCACGGCATCGACCTCGACATCCCGCCCGGCGGGCGCATCGCCGTGGTCGGCACCTCCGGAGCCGGCAAGTCGACGCTCGGCAAGCTGCTGGCGGGGGTTCACCACCCGACGGCGGGCGTGCTGGAGATCGGGGACGCCCCGGTGAGCGCGATGTCGATCGGCACCCTGCGCAGCGAGGTCGCCCTGGTCACCCAGGAGAACCACGTCTTCGCGGGCAGCGTCCGGGACAACCTGACCCTGCCGGAACGGCGCGGCCCCGGCGGCAGGACCGGGCCGGACGACAACACCTGGGGCGACGAGGAGCTGTGGGCCGCCCTGCGGACCGTGGGCCTGGAGGAGTGGGCACGCAAGCTGCCCGACGGGCTGGACTCCCCGGTCGCCACCGAGGAAACAGACGTACCGGCCGTCACCGCCCAGCAGATCGCCCTTGCCCGGCTGCTGCTCGCCGACCCGCACACCCTGGTCCTCGACGAGGCCACGGCCCTCATGGAACCCACCGCCTCCCGCCAGGTGGAGCGGTCCATGGCCGCGCTGCTCGCCGGGCGGTCGGTCATCTCGATCGTGCACCGGCTCGACTCCGTCCAGGACGCCGATCTGATCGCCGTCATGGAGTCCGGACGGATCGTCGAACTCGGCAGCCACCATGAGCTGTTGGAGAAGGACGGCGCGTACGCGCGGCTTTGGCGGTCGTGGACCGCAGCCGGGAGCGGCGCGGAGGCGGGTGGCTGAGCCGGGAACGGCAGCCCCGGCCCTGCCTCAGCGCGGGGCCGGGGTGCTGAGGAACCCCACGATCGCCTCGTTGACGGTGCCGGGCCGCTCCAGGCAGCCGTAGTGGCCGCAGTCGGGGATCTCCCGGTAACGGCCCGCCGGCAGCGCCTCGGCCACCTCGCGGCCCAGCCGGGGAGGGGCCACGAGGTCGTACTGGAAGCCCAGGACGAGGACCGGGCCCCTCACCCCGCGCAACGCGGCGAGCTGGTCGGCCTGGTCGCCAGGCGGTTCCGCGGGTACGCCGCCGGCCCGCGCGCCGGCCTCGAACAGGTCCAGCCAGTCCAGAATCTCGCCCTCCCGCTCCCAGGTGCGAGGCCCGAGGTGCAGCACCGCCTGGAAGAATGCCTGGTAGCGCGGCGGCGGTTGGACCCCGGCCGCATGCAGCGCGCGCTCCGCGGAGAGCAGGGCGCCGCCCACCGGGTCCGGCCGGCCCCGGGTCGCCACGAGCACCGCCCGCATCCACAGGTCCGGGCGGTGGACGAGCAGCTCCTGGACGAGTTGCGCGCCGAAGGAGAATCCGACAAGCGCGCACCGCCCGGTGCCCAGCAGCTCGACAGACTCCGCCAGCAGCGCGGTCAGTTCGTCCCGCGGCCCGGCGGCCTCCGGCAGCTCGAGGGTGATCGCCTCATAGCCGGCGGCGGCCAGCGCGGGTACCTGATGGACCTGCCAGAAGTCGCCCGGCCCGCCCGCGGCGACGAGTACCACGGGCGGGCCGCTGCCCGCCCGCCGATAGCGCACCTGCCGCCCACCGCCCACCGTCAGTGTCGCCATCCTTCGCCCCCTCCGCCCCGTCGAAGCCCGCCCGTACACGCGATCGGTCACGTGCCGGGGTGCCCCCGGCACGTGACCGTGTCGGCCGACCGGGGCTCAGCGCCCCGGCCGCCGGGTCAGTGCCACTCCCGGTACACGTTTCCGTAGTACCGGATGAGCTCCTCCTGGTCCTCCGGCTCGGAGAACATAATCGCGGTCATCAGGTCGGCGGGCGGGGTGTACGTGTCGCTCAGCCGGTCCGCCAGCTCGGCGAACGGGCCACGCAGGAACGTCTCCATCATGTGCGGCCACTCGAGCGGCAGCCGCCACGGGAATTCGTACCCCGTCGCCATCGTGTGCCGGACCACGTCCTCCAGGACCTCCTCCCGGCTCCACGCGGAGATCAGATCCCGCTCCGGAGCGAACTCCGCGAGGTCCGGGAGCCCCGGCCCGCCGGACATGAGCGACACGACGTGCCGGGCGATGAGCGGTGAGAGGTGCAGACCGTCGCGGTACGTCCCGGAGAGCACCCACAGGCCCTCCACCGAGGTGCCGCCGATGAGCGGGAAGCCGTCGATCGAGGCCGGCCGGCTGCCGGCCTGGACCTTACGGACCTCCGAGCCGTTGAGGCTGCGGTGCAGCTGGTGGATGGCACAGTTGAAGAGGAAGACCACCTCCTCGATGCTGGCCCCGCCCCGGGGCTCCAGGCAGACCGCGTTGGTCGCGCCGATGTACACCGACCCGCCCGACCGGGGCACCAGGTGCAGACCGCAAGCGAACGCCCGGTTGGAGGTGCGCAGGACGGTCGGTGGCCCCGAGCCGTCCCAGGTGTCGATGAGCGCGGAGACCCCGACGCCGTCGTAAACCCTCGGAATCCGGTGCTCCAGGCCCGGGACAGTGGCGACCAGCCGCTGGCTTCGGGCACCCGCGGCCACCACCACCTGGCCCGCCGGCAGGAAGTCGCCCGCGTCGGTGACGACACCTTCGGTACGTCCGTCACGGGTCCTGATCTCCGTGGCGTCCGCGGCGATCATCACGCCACCGGCCTGCCGGAAGGAGCGCTCCAGCGACCTCAGGAGCACGCCGGAGTCGACCGAGCCCTCGCCCTCGATGTGCAGGGCCCGCAGCGGGCGGGAGTTGGGGTCCGGATCGATCCAGTCGACGGAGGAGACCTCGATCTCCTCGTGTGCCGCGTTCGCCTCCTTCAGTGCCGTCAGCACGGCGGCGAAGTTCGCGTCGTCCAGGGCGGTGTGCCCCACGGTGTTGAGCAGGACCACGGTGTCGTCCGAGGTGCGGATACGCTCCGATCCGTCGCCGTCGGCCTCAAGGCCGCCGATCCACTCCGGCCACAGCCGCTGCGCCTGGACGGCCAGCGCATGCTTCTTCCTGCCGTGCTCCGAGGCCAGCAGATGGGCCGTCACCTCGCCGAAGGCACCGAGCATGGCACCGGCCGCAGGCGTTGCGCCGTACTGCCGCGCCGGCTTGCCGAGGACCGCCACCCGGACATCGGGATGGGCGCGGGCGTACTGCACGCCGACAGTCAGCCCGAGAACACCGTTTCCGACGACGATGACGTCCAACCTTTTTGCCGCGTCGACTGTTTCCGACATCTTCACCTTTCCCGTGGGACGAACCGTCACTGGGGCGGCGCCCCTTCGCACACCGTCCGCACGGGGAACAGGACATGCGGTCTCGGAGACGAGAGGAGGAGGCGGTGCGGTGGTGGCGCCGCGGACCAGCGAACCCCAGTGGGCCGAGCCCCGGCAAGGAAGTCCCCGGAATGGCGCGTTGACATTTCACGCGGCGGAAAGTGGGAGGAAAGGCGACGGGGACGGGGAGGCGAAGCCCCGGCGCATCGTGATGCCGTCCGCCCCGCCGGACACGGCGTTCGCGGAGTACGGGCGGATTGCCGAGACCGAGCACCTGCTGCGCGTGGTTGACCCGGTCGACGACGTCTACCGGCGCCAAGTGCACCGGCCGGCTCACGGTGCAGAAATCCCGCCGCGGACTCGCCGCCCGAGCTGGACAAGGCTGAGGCGGACGAGGGATGAAGCACACGAGGCACTGTCGCACCAGGACGGAGCTGCGCTTCATGCCGACCTTGATGGACGAGCCTTCAGGCCGTCGAGGGTGAGGTCGAGCAGCCGTTCTGCTCGCTGCCGTTGTTCAGGGCTCGCCGAGGTGAGGGCGATTCCTTCGAGGGCGGCGCCGATATCGGCGGGACTGATATCGGTACGAATCGTCCCGGCGGCCGCGCAGGCGGCCATGAGGGCACTCAGGGCGGCTTGGATCATCTCCCGGCTGTGACCGTAGGGGTTGCTCCCCGTCGCGGCGATGGCACGCAGGGCATCGATCATGCCGTACTTGGCGGTCACGTAGTCCAGGAAGAGGCGGGTCCAGGCACGCAGGGCCTCAAAGGGCGGCTTCGCTGCCAGCAGGGTGGGGGCCGCGTCGCACAGCTGGGCCACTTCATTGCGGTAGACGGCCTCGACCAGCGCTTCGCGAGTGGGGAAGTTGCGGTACAGCGTGGCACTGCCCACCCCTGCCTCTTTGGCGATGTGTTCCAAGTGGGCGTCGAGCCCCTCCGTTGCGAACAGGCGCACTGCCGCCGTGAGGATCTTCTCCCGGTTGCGCCGCGCGTCAGCTCGCAACGGCCGTTGCGCTCCCTCGGCCATAAGCGCTCGCCATCCCTTCTCAGGCTCTCCCGCTTGCTAAACGGGGGCGCGCCCACTTATGGTGTCATTAATCGGAGGCGCCCCCAATTCCACTGTAGGTCAAGGTATTGGCCTGCACACACCTCACTGAGGGACTGGTCATGTCAGGCATCAAGGGCAAGGTCATCGCACTTACAGGCGCCAGCAGCGGCATCGGGGAGGCGACAGCGGCCTATCTCGCCCAACGAGGGGCCAGCTTGGTGCTCGGAGCTCGGCGGAAGGACCGGCTGGACACGGTGGTGGAGCGGATCACGGCGCAGGGCGGCTCAGCCATCGGGATTGTGGTCGACGTGACACGCCGCGAAGACGTCAAGCGCCTGACCGATGCGGCAGTCGACCACTTCGGCCGACTCGACGTCCTGGTCTCCAACGCGGGAACCATGGCGGTCTCACCGTTCGACGAGCTGCGCCAGGACGACTGGGACGCCATGGTCGCCACCCACATCACGGGCCTGTTGAACGGCATCGGGGCGGCACTGCCCATCTTCCGGCAGCAGCGCTCCGGACAGTTCGTCAATGTGGCCTCCACCGCAGCCTATGTCGTGAAGTCCCCCCAGGGCGTGTATGCAGCCACGAAGACGGCGGTGAAGGTCCTGACCGAAGGACTGCGACTGGAATCCGGTCCGGACCTGCGCGTCACCCTCGTCTCGCCAGGCATCACCGACACGGAGGGCGTCGGCAAGGGAGCAAGCCCCGAAACAGCAGCGACGATGATCCAGCTGCGCGACGAGATCGCCATGCCGCCCTCGGCCATCGCCTCCGCCATCGGTTACGCGATCGAGCAGCCCGATGGCATCGACGTCAGCGAGATCGTCGTCCGCCCCACGGTCCAAGCCTGACGATCAGCACGCAACGGTTACCGCCCCGGCCTGTCGGCAAACGATGGCCAGCTCAAGCGGTTAGCGCTTCAAGGGACCCGGACATCTTCGAGGCGTCCGGGTGGAGTGCATGGGTTGCGCTTGCTGAGCGGTTCGTACGCACCATCCGCGAGGAGCGCGCCGACCGAGTGCCGATCTCCGACGTCTCGGCGCGGCGGACCTTACGGTTTGTGGGTCACCCAGAGCAGTTCCGCCGGCCAGCGGTGTGCCCAGTCGGGTGGATCGGTTTCGTTGTAGCCGTTGAGTGTTCCGAGTTCCGGCCGCGGCTCGATGAGGTCGTCGATGATGAGACCGGCGCCGCGCAGGACCTTGACCCAGTCGCCGTAGGTGAGCTGATAGCTGGTCGCGCCGTCGTCTTCGGCGATGGTGTTCAGCCCGAAGTAGTCCTGCTGCAGCGTCGTGGTCACGCGGCCGGCGGCTTCGTCGTAGCAAGCTTCGAACCATGGGCTGGCGACGTTGAACACCAGGCGCCCGCCTCGGCCCAAGACGCGTGCGGCCTGCGGGACGGCCAGGTGCGGGGGCGCCCAGCTGAGCCCACCGAAGTCGCAGAACACCAGGTCGAAGCTGTCGGCGGCGAAGGGAAGTTGTTCGGCGGCGCCTTGCACTAGCGGGTAGCGGGTCGCTCCCATCGCGCGCGCCGCTGCGGCGAGTTGGGCTTCGGACAGGTCGAGCCCGACCACGGTGGCGCCCTCGGCCGCGAGCGCCCTGGACCACTGGCCGGCGCCGCAGCCGAGTTCGAGGACGCGCTTGCCGGTGACGTCGCCCAGGGCGTGCAGGTGCGCGTCGGGGATGGAGTACATGCCCCATAGCCGGGGTGTGGCGCCGATTCGCGGGTCGTGCTTGTGCTGGTAGGCGCCGCTGATCTGGTTCCAGAGCCGCCGGTTGGCGGGGATGCTGTCCACGTGCCGACTCCAGCACTGTCTGCCGGGGGCGGTCAACACGATTAGGGCACTGGCCGGCCCTCGCCTCGGTCCGGCCCTGGCTCGGTCCGGCCCTGGCTCGGTCCGGCCCTGGCTCGGCCCATGATCCGCCGGACGAGCCCCAGTCGTCAGGGCCAACGAAAGCTGGAACCTGACGGATCTGTCCGACCTGCCGCTCGATCTGTCGAAGGCGATGTTTCAGATCCATGGTCATCACGCCGTCAATCGCGACCTTCAGCGGTTCGGCCGGCAGGGTCGCCACCGCTCACCGAGGTCTCCACCGTCGGCATCGAGTGCGTTCCGGCTGGGTACTCGGTTGTAGCCCGGGGCCGGTTCAGTCGTGGACTGTCGGCTCGCGGTGGACCGAGATCGGCGAGAGGGCGAGCGCCGCTATGGCTGCGGCGCAGGCCAGGGCGTAGAAGCCCCAGGGGTAGGCGATGCCGGCGGTGACCAGCGTGCCGAGCAGGAAGGGGCCGAGGATGGCTCCGAGACGACCGATCCCGGCGGTGAGGCCCAGGGCCGTCGCCCGCAGTTCTGGGGGGTAGAGCTGGGTTGTCCAGGCATATACGAGGACCTGGGCGCTGAAGACGAAGATCCCGGTGACGAGCACGGCGCAGAAGACCAGGACTTGGCTCTGCAACCGAATCGACAGTAGCGCGAGCAGCGCGGCCGCGATGGCGAACCACGCGAGCGTCGTGGTCTTGTGCTGCCCAGTGTGGTCTGAGACCCGGCCGGCCACGATCAGGCCGATCACGGCCCCGATGTTGAGGACCAGCAGGAGGGCGGTGCCCGCTTGGATCGAGTAGCCCGCCTGACCCATGATCCGGGGCAGCCAGGTGTTCAGCCCGAACACCAGCAGCAGGCCCATGAACGACGCCGCCCACAGGGCGAGGCTGGTGACGAGGTTCGCGCCCCGGACAACGTCGGCTCGGTTCCGCCGTGCGGGCGCGGGCGAGGTCTCTCGCTGCCGGCCGGCCGCGAGGTAGTTCTCGGACTCCGGAAGTTTGGCCCACAGCAGCGGGAGCAGCGCGGTGCCCAGGAGGCCGCCGACCACAAACATCGACCGCCAGCCGAGCTCGGGCACGAGGACGAGTGCCAGCAGCGCGGTCAGGACGGCGCCAGCGTGGTTGCCGGTCATGGCCATGGTGACCGCCGTCGCGTTCTTCCCCTCGCGGGCGTGTTCGGAGATGAACGCCAGCGAGGTCGGCAGACATGCACCCAGTCCGATGCCGACGACGAAGCGCAGGACGATGAAGGCAGTCATCGTGGGGGCGAACCCGCCGGCGAGGGTCGCGGCCGAGAAGAGTGCGATGCTGCCGAGCAGGGTGCGGCGCCTGCCCCAGCGATCGGTCAGTGGGCCGGTTGCCACAGCCCCGAGACCGACGCCGACGAGACCCAGAGTCGAGGCCGTCGTCAGCCAGGCGTCGGTGAAACCGAGGTCTCCCGTCTTGGACAGGGTGGGGATCACCGCGCCGAGTACCACGAGGTCGAACCCGTCGAGCGCGACCGCGATCCAGCAGAGCACGGCGGGCCACACGTCGGGCATTGAGCTGTTGGGAGGGGTATCGGTGGATGTGACTTTCAACATCGTCAGCCTCCTTCGCTGGGCTGTCGTGACGGTCGCAGCGGACCTGTCTGCACGACCAGCGTCGGCGTCCGCTCAGTGGGATGTACGCCGGTGACGGTGCGGGTCCGGCAAAGCCGGTGGCGAGGCAAGTAGCCGGCTCACCGAGAGCGCTGCCATGCGGACCGCGCTCGAGACCCGTTCCAGATTGGCCGACGAACGGGCCACGATCCCCAGCGCGCCCTTCAGCTCGCCCTGAGCATCGAAGAGCGGTGCGGCGACTGAGCATGCTCCGAGGGTCAGCTCTTCGATGGCCCAGCCCAGTGATGTCCGGCGCACCTGCGCGATGTTGGCGGTCAGCCGGCCGGGCTCGACGAGCGTATACGCCGTGTGCCGCTCCAGCCCGGCGTCGAGCACCTGGCTCAGCAGGCTGGGGTCGGAGAAGGCCAGGATGACCTTGCCGACGCCGGTGCAGTGCAACGACAGCGGGCCGCCCGGGGTCGTGACGTTCCTGACCGACCCGGGCCCCGACACCTTCTCGACGACCCGGGCGACGAGACCGTCCGGGACGGCCAACTGCACGTTCTCCCGGGTCGCCTCGTAGAGATCAGCCATGAAAGGTGCCGCGACCCGCCGCAGCTCCTGGTGGCGGGGCGAGCTGCTGGCCAGGCTCCACAGCCGCAGGCCGACGGCGTAGCGTCCGTCGTCGGTGTGCTCAAGGACTCCGAGCTCGACGAGTTCAATCGCGATGCGGTGGCAGGTCGAGCGCGGCAGACCGCTCAGTTCGACGAGGTCAGTCAGACGCAGTGACGGCTTGGCCAATGTGAATGCGTCGAGCAGGGTGAACGTCCGGTCCAGAGTGCTGCGTCCGCTGTCACGGCTGTTGCCCGCCATGAGCCGATCCTTTCAGGAAGAGCGGGCCGTCGGCGCCGTCAGATGGGCAGCGGCTCGAAGGTCAGGGCCGCGCCCTCCAGCCAGAGATCCCCGCGCGCGTACAGCCGCTCTACCGGCTCTCCGGTCAGGCCGGGCAGGTCGGCGACGACGCGGTAACCCGCCTCGGCCTGGACGTAGGCGAGGTGACGGTACCCCTCGGGCCAGGCGAGCAGGCGCTCCCGGTCCAAGGCGGGGCGCTCGGCCGGATTGACGGGATCGAGCCGGTCCCGTTCGTAGATCGGCTGGCGGTGGCACAGCCGCCAGCCCTCACGACCGCGCATGAGGAAATCGTAGAAACGGCCGTGACAGGTGACATCGACCTCGACCCCGGTCACCCTCGCACGCTGCAGGATCGTCATCTTCGTCTGCGCGATCGCGCGCTCCCCCGCGAGGTTCACGGAACACCCGTGAAGCTGATGCCAGATGCGGACCCCCTTCTCCCACCCGCGACGGCTCGCCTCGATGAAATCGTGCGCCGAGCCCTGGAACCAGGTCGCGCTCATCGTGCCATCGTCCGACCAGAGCGTCGCGAACCGGCACCAGTCGCCCGCGTCGCGCCAGACCACCCAGTCGTTGATGAGCGCGCGGATGCTGCGCTCGTCGGCGTCCCTCTGTTCGTTGTGCTGCTGCACCAAGACCACCTCTCTATGAGATCGATGACCATCGCACCGCGCGGGCCCGCTTCCAGGCCACTGATGGATCCCACTGAGCGGACGCCGGCGCTGGTGGGCTGATCACTTGGGCCGGATCGTGGACGCCGACGATCGAAAGGAGAGCCACGTGAACCCAACGACGGTCGCGGCTTCGCCAGCAACGGATAACCTCGAACGGCAGGTTCGGGCCAGCTTCGACCGGTCCGGCAACGACCGGCTCCGCATGCTGCTGCAGTCGCTCACGGCGCACCTGCACGCCTTCCTGCGGGAGAACAACGTCACGATCGAGGAGTGGTACGCCGGGGTCGACTTCCTGACCCGCACCGGCTGGACTTGCTCGGAGACCCGACAGGAATTTGTGCTCCTCTCCGACGTCCTCGGCGCGAGCATGCTCGTCGAGGTCCTCGCAGAGGCGCGCGGCGAGGGCGGAGGAGCCACCGAGCGCACCGTGCTGGGACCGTTCCACATGACCACCTCACCCGAGCGCGAACTGGGCTCGTCAATCGCGGGCGCGGGCGGCGAGCGTCTCCTCGTCTATGGCCGCGTGAGTGACACAACCGGCGCGGCCGTCCCCTCGGCCATCATCGACGTATGGCAGGCCGACGGCGAGGGCTACTACGACGTGCAGCTCCCGGATGTGGTCCCGCCGGGCAGTGGCCGCGGACTGTTCACGACGAACAGCGCCGGCTGGTTCTACTTCGAGACCGTCGCGCCGGCGCCGTACCCGATCCCCAGCGATGGGCCCGTCGGCGAGCTGCTGGCCGCTGCCTCGCGGCCGGTGTACAGGCCGGCTCACCTCCACTTTCAGGTCTCGGCCGCAGGCTGTCGGGAGGTGACCACGCACATCTTCCTGGCGGACTCCCCACACCTCGACTCGGACGCGGTCTTCGCTGTGCGTCCGAGCCTTATCCGGCAACGACAGACCATCGACGGCGACCACGGCGACCTTGCCGACCTCGTGGTCGATCCCGGTGGCCCGCCCGTTCCGTCGATCGCCGAGGTGCTGCGGGTGGACCTGGTGCTCGCGCCGGACGCTGATGCCATGTCGTGGAGGTCCACGTGAGCACAGCGACACGCTTCATCCACCAGTCCCATGCGTCACGGATCGTCTTCGGCCGCGGACGCCGCCACGAGGCCGCGCAGGAGCTGCGGACCCTCGGCGTACGTGCTCCGCTGTGCGTGTCCTCGCCGGGATCCGCGGCAGCGGTAGCGGGTGTCGCGGCGAGCCTCGCGGACGGGGCCCTCGCCCCCGCCGCGACCTCGGACCGGGCGCGCATGCACGTGCCCGAGCACCTGGTCGACGAGCACGTGCGCACAGTCGAGGAGTCGGGTGCCGACTCGCTGGTCGCCGTCGGAGGAGGCTCAGCCATCGGTCTTGCCAAGGCGGTCGCCCTGCGCACCGGGTTGCCCATCGTGTGTCTGCCGACGACCTACTCGGGCTCGGAGATGACCGACGTCTGGGGTATCACGAAGGGAGGCGAGAAGCGCACCGGCCGGGACGCCCGGGTTGTGGCGCGCGTGGTCGTCTACGACTCCGAGCTGACCGACAGCCTTCCCCGATCGGTGAGTGGCCTCAGCGGCCTGAACGCGGTCGCACACGCGGTCGAGGCCGTCTACGCCCCTGACACCTCGCCGTTGGTGGCCGTCACCGCCGGTGAGGCGATCGCGGTGATGACCCGGGCCCTGCGCGGCCTGGACGGCGGTTGGAATGACCGTGACCGGGATGAGGCGCTGTACGCTGCCTGGCTCTGCGGCATCTGCCTGGACTCGACCACCATGGGCCTGCACCACCGGCTGTGCCACCTGCTTGGCGGCAGGTTCGACGCCCCGCACGCCGCCACCCACGCCTTGGTTCTGCCGTTCGTCCTGCGCCACCAAGAGCCCTGGCTGCCGGCCGCGCATCGCGAGCTGATGGCCCGCTCAGCCGACGGCGGGGACCTGTGTACGGAACTCCTACGCCTGGCCCGCGCCTTCGGAGCGCCATCCGGTCTGCGACAGCTTGGAGTCGGCCTTGACGACCTCGCACCGATCGCGCGGCGACTGGCCCAGGGGTCGCCCCCCGGCATCAGCCCGAACGACGAGGAGAGCCTGCTGGCCCTGCTGCGCGCGCTCCACGAGGGCAGTCTCGCGCCGCCGGTCGATTCCGTGGGTGACCGGCGAGTGCCCCGCTGAGCGGAACCGATGCGTTGGGGCACGCCGGTCCCCGACCGTTCACCGGCGACATGTCACCCGATCTCCGAAATCCCTCGGTCCCAGGAGGAGTCATGCTCAATCCACTGCTGATGCTGGACCCCAGGAAGCCCCCTCTGACACCACGGAACACACTGGACGACACGGCTCTGCTCATCCTGCGTCTTGCCGTAGGCGGACTGCTTGTCATCCATGGATTCCAAGGGCTCGGCGACCCGGCGCATCGCATAGCGCTCTCCCGCGGCTTCGGGGTCCCGTCCCCGGAGGTGGCGAGTTGGCTCAGCATCCTGGGCGAGATCGGCACCAGCCTGGCTGTCGTGGCCGGTCTGCTCACACGGCTCTCGGCAGTGCTCATGACCATCCTGATGACGACGACGTGGCTGACCTCCAGCCTGGGCAAGCCCCTCATCGGGGGCGGTGAGCCGGGGCTGACGCACGAAAACTCCCTCTTCTTCGCCACGGGGGCGCTCGTGCTCTTCATCACTGGCGCCGGCCGGCTGAGTCTCGACGCCCGGTTCGAGGCATGGGCCCGGTCTCAGACGTGAGCCACGCCGGCAGCGGACACTCCGGCCTCGGCGACGGCGGCTGCGACGTACGCCACTGCCTCCTGAAGCTGCGCCTGCAACCTGGAGAGCTACGCGGCCACCACCGCCCTCAAGGGCCGCGCCACGCAGGCCCTCTCCCCATTCAACCTCGAGCTGAAGGGCACCGAGTCCGCGGCGTCACCGTTGACGGGCACATGGTGCACTGGTCGCGGTCGGGTCAGGAGCCGCGCGTCATCCCGACAGACCCGGTGCGGAGCGCGGGGAGTTCACCGTCCGGGGCCGGGCCATGTCCTCCGTACCGAACGCGCGAAGAAGCTGGCAGCCCGGCCGTCGGCATGTTCCGCTACGGCAACTGGGCGCAGAGCATCAGTCGGCCGTCCGGAGCGCACCGGATCGCCGCGTTCGCCGACCACCCCGCGCGGAAGGCGCCCGCCACCGCCACCGTCGCCGCTCCTACCGGCTCAACGTGCTCGCCAACGGCGAGCCGGCCCCCACCCGAGGGGACGGCACCTATGGGGTGCGAGGCTTCGAGAACCGGCAGAAGCTCGCCCTCGAGCTGATGCAGATCGGTGTCGGCGCGAAACCTTCGTCGTCGCCCAGCAGGCCGCCCGGCTCGACGCACTGCGCGAAAACCACGCTGCGGCACAGTGCCAACGCCTCCTCACCCTCACCTTCCTGCAAGGTCCTCGCACTCGGGAAGCCGCAGCGGCCCGCCACAGCCTTTCCGTCCTCGAACGCTCTGCGGAGGGGCCTGGCTCGACGGCGCGCGTCCCCAGAGCGCGGCTGGAGTGGTTGAAGCGTCAGCTGGCCCCCAGGTGCCCCAGGGGCCCGTTCGCGCCGGTTCCGAAAGGGCCGGGCTGTCCGAAAGAGGGCTCACCGGGTTGCGCTCATGCTCGCCCCACCGGAACCTTCAACTCCTGAAGGCTTCGCGGCACGTTGAGGGCGAAGCATTCAACTACATGTACATATTCGGTCAGCGCGACGAGGAGTAGATGGTGCGTAGTTGGATTAAAGGGAACGCAGTGTTTGCAGGAGTCGTCACAGCGTTGATTCTCCCGCTCGGCCTGTCCGCGCCGGCCGCCGCCGGAGACCGGACACCCGGGCCGACCCCGGCCTGCGTGGCGATGTACGAGAGCTGGCGATACACCGATGCCGCCAACAACTGCGCGGACACCGTGGATGTGATGGTCGTCTACCAGGACGGCGCGACCAGCCTGTGCTCCACGCTGCCGCCGGGCGCGTCCAGCACGGTCGGGGAGGGATATCTCGGCCGGCACGGTCACCCCGACCACCTGGCGGTCTGCGAGCCGTCCTGAGTCCACTGCGCCGGATCACGGAGGCTGTTCGTCCCACCGCCGGTCGGTGCACGGCACTGTCTCCAGGTCGCCGAACCGGTCCAGGCCCTTGGCCAGAGGTGGGACCCAGCCGGTCCGACAGGGTGACGATCCTCCTGTGCGGCCGCGTCTCCTCCCTCCCTGCCACACACACCCAGGGCACCTGGTCGATGGCGTAGGTGGAGATCGCCCGGTCGTACGGCGCGCCGGAGGGCCAGCCGCCGGCCCCGTGGGCGACCACGACCGCCGCGCTTGCGGCCGACCGCCCACGATTGGCTGCCCGCAGGCACGGCGACCATGTTCAAGGCATCGCCCTCCACGCCCGGGACCCTGTTGCGCCGGCGCCGATGTCCGGTGACACGGAATGGGACCTGCCCACCGGGTCGGCCGCTCCCATCGACGAGACCATCGCCACGCGCATCGAATGGCCTGGGCGAGACTGGCCCGCGGGGGCCGCAGCCCTCCGCCCTGGTGATCGCCCTGTTGGCGGTTCCCGTCACCGTGATCGGTGTCGCCGGCCGGACCGCGCCCCGGCCGGCGACACCGCCCTCACCACACCCGCGCGACCCGCTGGCGGACGACGTAGATAATGGTGAGGAGGGCGAACCAGACCGCACCGGTGTACAGACCCACTCGTGTGTCACCCTCGAATGCCAGGCTCACCAGGACGATGACCACCATCGCGACCACGAAGATGTTCGTCCAGGGAGCGCCGGGCAACCTGAACGCCGGCAAGGGTGCGCCCTCCAGCGCCAGCCGACGGCGGAACCGCATATGGGAAATAGCGATCATGCTCCACGTCCACAGCCCGGAGGCGCTGACGACACTGGTCAGCGTGATGAAGGCATGAGCGGGCGCCAGATAGTTGAAGAGCACCCCGACGCCGACGGCGAGCGAGGTGACCGTCAGCGCCCGCCCCGGCACCTGGCGCCGTGTTGTGTGGTGGAGCGCCCGCGGCGCCGAACCCGCGGACGCCAGGCCGTAGAGCAGCCGACTGGCCGAGAACATATTCGCGTTACAGGAGGAAAGAGCCGAGGTCAGGACGACGAAGTTCATGATTCCCGCGGCGCCCGCCAGTCCCGCTTTCGAAAACACCGAAACGAACGGGCTCACGTCAGCGGTGTACCGCGTCCACGGCTGGACGACCATGAGGACGAACAGCGCTCCGATGTAGAAGACGATGATGCGCCAGATGACGTTGCCCACCGCCTTGGGGATCGTCCGCTCCGGGTGTGCCGCCTCGCCCGCTGTGATGCCGAGCATCTCCACCCCGATGAACGCGAAGACGGCGATCTGCAGGGTGAGGAAGAAGCCGTGCCCGCCGCTCGGGAAGAAGCCGCCGAATCTCCAGAGGTTGCTCAGGCTCGCACCATGGCCGAGCGCGGTCACACCGGTGACGATGATGACGGCCCCGAAAAGGATCAGTCCCACGATGGCGATGATCTTGATCAGGGCGAACCAGAACTCGGACTCCCCGAACATCCGGACCGAGATCCAGTGCACACCGAACAGCAGGACCAGGCCGATGAGCGCGGGCACCCACTGCGGAAGGTCCGGATACCAGTAGTGCATGTAGACACCGCTCGCCGTGAGCTCTGCCATCGGGCCCACGATGCACTGCAGCCAGTACGTCCAGCCGGTGACGAACCCGGCGAAAGGGCTCACATGGATACGGGCGTACTCGCTGAACGATCCGGCGTGCGGCGAATGGACGGCCATCTCCCCCAGGCCGCGCATGAGGCAGTACACGACCGCCCCCGCGAGAGCGTAGGCGATGAGCAGCGCGGGACCCGCGATGTGGATGCCCCGCCCGGAGCCGAGGAACAGCCCCACACCGATGGCCATGCCGATGGACATCATCTGCATGTGCCGCGGACTGAGTCCTCGCGCCAGCCCGGAATCGCACTCCGGCCCCGTCGACGTGTGGCGGGTGGCCGGTGCGGCCGCCGCCCCGGCCGCGGTCACGGCCGGTCGCGATCGTGACAGATCATTGTCGGGTGTACTCGGCATGGATGGTTCCGCCTTCCGAATGGATACCTAACGTATACTTGGCGTATCGGTGGCGCGTCCAGGGTTCTCACACGGGTCTGAGCATGTGAAACGGGGGTTTTACCGAGGTAGCGGACCGATGGGATGCCACGCCCACCCCCGCGCGCGGAGGCGGACGCCGGTTACCATCGGTGGCGTCTGGGCGGCCAAGGGGTACGTAACGGCCTTCCCTCCCGGGCCGACGCCGTGGACCACAGCGGAACGTCCGGATGACGCTTCACCCGTCGTTCCCGTTCGCAGGAGAGTGATGAATGCCGGAAAGCCGGAAAGCGGCGGCTGCCATGTCGAAGTCCGGGCCGACTGAGCCCAGTGCCCCGGCGGTGGAGACGAACGCCGAAATGGGCCGGACCCCTGCCTCCCCGAAAAAGGTCTCCCAGACCGGGGCCGCCGTGGAGAAGATTCGTTCCCGCATCATCGACCTGACGATCCCGCCGGGCAGCCGGATCGACGAGCCGCTGCTGCTCAAGGAGTTCCAGCTGGGCCGGACCCCGGCGCGAGAGGCCATCAACCAGCTGGCCGCGGAGGGCTTTGTGAACATCGTGCCCAACCGGGGTGGCACGTTCGTCCGCAAGCTCGACCTGGCGGAGATCGGTGAGATCGTGGTGGCTCACCAACTGGTGGAGAACAACCTCGCTCAGTTGTGCAGGCTCGACGACGAGACGCTGGCCGACGACCTGGAACGCATTCAGACGCTGTACCGCGTGGAGGTCGGCAACCGCAGGTACCTCAACATCACGGCGCTGAACGAGCAGTTCCACATGCGCATGAACCAGTGGATCGGCAACAGCTTCTTCCACGGCTTCGCCCAATCGACCCACCGCCATGTGCGTCGGCTGCTCGTCTACCTCTACACACTCGAGTCGGCACTGCCCGAGCAGCAGGACGAGCAGTTCGAGCTCAATCTCCGGCAGCATGACCGCATCATCGAAGCGGTGCGCGACAAGGACCGCGAGACGCTCACCGAGGTGCTGCCGGAGCACGCGGGCGCCACGCAGGACCGGCTGGTACGGCTACTGCAGAGCAACACGGTCACCCCATTCCCCGTCAAGCTGCGCCCTCTCGTTCTCCCGGGGGACTGAGCACACCCGGCTCATGGCCCGGCTCGCTCGGGTCCCGTTGCCGGTCGCGGCCCTGAGGCCGTATGCCCCCACAGCCCGAACGCGCCTGCTCGGACCCGAGAAAGCGCACCAGCTCCAGCAGGGGGCGGGCCCGCCGGCCTCGGCCTCGGCGGTACGTCTGGCTCAGCGACGTCGACACGACCAGCAGCTACGTCACCGCGGTCCGCGGCCCACTGCCGATCAACGGCGTCTCGGCCGGACCGACCTTCATGCCGGCCGCCTCCCTGGTGATGGGCGGGGTCGGGCCGGAGCACGCTGGACCGGCCTCCGACCTGCTCCAGACGGTCCAGCGGTTGGGCGGCGCCATCGGACTCGCCGTCATCGTCCCGGCCTACGCCGCCGGGTCCATACCCGGCCGGCCCGTCCCCGGCGCCCGCGCCATCATTCTTGCCGACCGACGCCCCACGGTCCGTACCACCGACAGGGGCTGACTGCCGTGGCCTCCGAGCAGTAAGTGCTGCCGAGGCAGGGCCTCCTGGCGCTGCTCTGATGGGAACCTCATCCCGAGCTACCAGGAAGCCCTGCCGTTATGTCCCGACTACGCATCACCGGAACGGGAATCGTGCTCGGCCGGCCAAGCCTTTCGGCCGGCAAGCGGAATGCTTCTCAGAGCAGACTCTCGGCGAACTGGCGCTCCTCCTCCGCGTCGTAGTCACGACCTAGCCAGAGAGTCCCGGCGATCGTGACCGCGCAGGCGAGAGCGCTGTATACGGCGAGGAGCAGCCACGTTCCCTGCCAGCTCAAGAGGGCCGTGAACGCCAGCGGGGCCATGGCGCCGCCGAACGTACTGCCGATCGCGAAGGCCAGCGAACTGCCGCTCGCGCGAAGACGGGGTGAGAACTGCTCGGTGATGAAGGCGCCCTGCGGTCCGTACATGAATGAATGCAGACCCAACCCGACCACGATCCCGCCGACGAGGACGACGAATGAACCGTTCAGAACGGCCGGCAGAAACACAAACGGCCAGATGGCCGCAAGTGCCGCGGCCACCGCGTACATCCGGCGGCGGTTGACGCGGTCGGACAGTGCCGCGGCGAGCGGGATGAGCACGAGTTGCGTGGCTGAGCCGATCAGTACCGCAATCAGCACTTGCTGTGACGTAAAGCCGGCTTCCTTCGTGCCGTAGACCAGGCTGAACACAACGAACAGGGCGTAAGTGACGTCCGGTCCCACCCGGGCACACGACGCGGCGATGAGGCCACGCCGCTCGGTGGAGAAGACCTCACGGACGGGAGCGGACGGGCTCTCCCCCTTGTCGCGGATGGCGCGGAACACCGGCGTCTCCTCGAGCCGGAGCCTGATCAGCAGTCCGACCCCGACCAAGACCGCAGACGTCAGGAACCCGACTCGCCAGCCCCATGAGAGGAAGGCGTCGTGTGACATCGACACCGTGAGAAGGGCCAGCATCCCGTTCGCCAGCAGATTCCCGGCCGGCGGACCGATTTGCGGCGCACAACACCAGAGCCCCCTCCGTTCCGGGGCGCCGAACTCGCTGGACAACAGCGGAGCCACGCCCAGCTCTCCGCCGACGCCCACTCCCTGCGCGAATCGCAGCGACACCAGCAGGATCGGCGCGGCGATGCCGATGGTGCCGTACGTGGGCAGCAAGCCGATGACGAACGTGGCCGCGCCGATCAACAGCAGTGTCAGGACGATGACCTGTTTGCGTCCGATGACATCACCGAGCCGCCCGAGTGCGAACGCCCCCAACGGGCGCGAGATGTAGCCGACGGCATAGGTGGAGAACGCGAACAGCTCTGCGGCTGCGGAACTGGAGTCGGGGAAGAACAGAACGGGGAAGACAAGCGCGGCCGACGCGGAGTAAATCCCGAAATCATACCATTCCAGCGCGGTGCCCGACAGGCTGGCCGCGAAGGCGTTGGCGATCTGTCGACGTTGCGGGGGTGGCGGATTCACGCCCACATCCGAGGGGCGGGGGAGCAGTTCTTCAGGCATGTTGCCTCCAGCAGAACGAGGTATACGGAACGTATATATGCCTTGAGTGTCAGGTCAAGGGCCCACATCCATCCGACCAACCCGGGCGCCGACCCCGTCACTCCCAGTAATATACGTCGCGTATATTTACGTCATCTGGGCGAAAATCAGCCATGATCGCGAAGACGGGGCACAGCACCGTAACGACGGCGCCCATCCACCCACCCACCTCATCGCCATCGAACGCCGCGCACTGAACTTCCGGCGGCCAGACACCCCGGGGTACACGGCTTGGGCTGCTCGGAGGGCACCGCACCGCGTGTCGTCGAAGACCTCGGCATCGTGGAGGGTGACGCCGTCCAGGAGGCGGCAGAACTCCTCGGAGTCGATCCGGTGCGAGCGCTCGACCGGGTGGGGCCGACGCGGCCGGTCTCGCAGGTGGGGCGTGAGCTGCGGGGATGCGGCTCGGTCCGGCCGCGCACGGCACGGTCGGGCACCGAGCCGGCGGTGTGGGACCGCGCGCTCATGGCGCAGCAGGAGCGCCGGCACCACGCAGCCTTCGACCCTCCCAGCGCACCCCTTCCGCGAACAGTTGGGGAACGGTCCATCGGCGGTTCGGCTGCGCACCGGCCGGTCCGGAGTGTGGTTGACACACCCGGGCGCCACATATACGTTAAGTATACGCCACGCCTTGGAGGGTAAATGCCAACGCCTATCACCGAGATCGAAGGCATCGTCGGACGTACGGTGCGCCGTGACATCAGTCGGCTGGTCGCGTTCGCACAGGGGAATCTGGAGCGCGCCGCCCAGTCGATAGCGGACCATCCCTCGCCGCACATCGGCATCGTGTGCGGGTTCTTCGTCCGGCACGCGGAACCGCCGTCACCTGAGACAGACGGCCTGAACGGCATGGGACAGCTCGCCGCGGGGTTCATCGAGGCCGGTATCCCCGTCACGGTGATCACCGACGCGCCGTGCGCCAAGGCGGTATGGGCCGTCACTGGTGTGCTGCCGGGAAGGGTCGCACTGGAGGTTGTATCGGTGGACTCCGACGCCGTGCGGAGCCTGCGCGGACGTCTGGAGTCGGCGGAGCAGCCGCTCACCCACCTCATCGCGATCGAGCGCTGCTCGCTGGGCGCCGATGGAAGGGCGCACCGCGAGCACGGGTGGGACATCTCGGATGACACCGCGCCGCTGGACTATCTGTTCGAGGATGACGGCTGGAGCTCGCCTTGGACCACCATCGGTATCGGTGACGGCGGCAACGAGATCGGCATGGGGCTACTGCCCCGGGAAATCGTCGAGGAGGACATTCCGAACGGTGCCCTGGTCGCCGCGCGCACCGGCGCCGACCACTTGATCGTCTCCGGTGTCGCCAACTGGGGTGCCTACGGGTTGCTCGGAGCGGTCGCGAGCTTGCGGCCCGATCTTGCCCCGTGCCTGCTCAAGCACTTCCACGCGCAGTCCGAGCACGACGTCCTCACCGCGGCGGTCACCATCGGCCAGGCCATCGACGACAGCCGTGTCGATCGGCTCGGCCAGTTGCAGATGACGATCGACAGGCTTCCACTCGACGACCACGTTGAGATCATCGAGTCCATCACGGCCGTTTTGTCACAGAGTTCCTGACCAGCCGATTCAGCCGCCCGCCAGCGGGCGGCAACCGGTGTGACATACAGAGCAGAGAAAGCAATGACAGGCACAGCACGTATTGTCCTCATCCACGCGACGCCGGTCGCCATGGCGCCCGTCCATGACGCGTTCGCAAGAGAATGGCCCGAGGCCGAGCTGACGAATCTGCTCGATGACGGGCTCACCACCGAGCGGGCACGTCAGACAGAGCTGGCTGAGGAGTTGACCGAACGTTTTGTGGATCTGGTGCGCTATGCCTACCGCACCGGCGCCGACGGCATCCTGGCGACCTGTTCGGCGTTCGGTCCGGCGATAGACCGCGCGGCGGCTCTGCTGCCCGTGCCGGTGGTCAAACCGAACGAGGCGATGTTCCGGGCGGCGCTCGCGCGCGGCACCGATGTCGGGATGCTTGCCACATTCGCACCCTCGGTCCCGACCATGGAGGACGAATTCGCCGCCGAGGCGGAACGTCTGGGATCCCCTGCGAAGCTCAGATCGATCGTCGTCGACTCCGCGATCGAGCTGCTGCGTGCGGGGGACGCAGGCTCACACAACCGGCTGGTCGCGGAGCAGGCACCAAGACTCTCCGGCTGCGACGCCATCGTCCTGGCCCATTTCTCCACCTCGCAGGCGGTGGAGCGGGTCCGCGCACGGGTGAGCGTGCCCGTCTACACCGCTCCACAGACAGCCGTCCTCGCCTTGAAGGAGGCCGTCCATGCCGCCGCGTGACCGCCGCTGTCCCCCTGCGGGCCCGTCGGCCGACGTGATCGGAAAGGGGCGCGGGCATGTTGCTCGGATGCATCGCCGATGACTTCACAGGCGGTACCGATCTCGCCTCCGCGCTGGTGGCGCAGGGGATCCGAACGGTGCAGGTCATCGGCGTCCCCGAGACCGGGGAGGAGGTTGTGCGGTCGGGCGCGGAGGCGGTCGTCATCGCGTTGAAGACCCGCACGGCGCCGGTCGCCGACGCGGTGGAACAGTCCCTCACCGCACTGCGGTGGCTGCGGGAGATCGGCTGCGAACGCTATTACTTCAAGTACTGTTCGACTTTCGACTCCACCCCGGCGGGCAACATCGGCCCGGTCGCGGACGCCTTGTTGGACGCCCTCGGCATGGATTTCACCGTCATATGCCCAGCGCTCCCGGCCAACGGCCGAACCGTCCGCGACGGCCGGCTCTTCGTGGGCGATGCGCCGTTGGACGAGACTTCCATGCGTCAGCATCCCCTGACCCCGATGGATGACGCGAACGTGGTGCGGTTGATGCGGCGGCAGACTGCCTCGCGAGTCGGTCTGGTCGGCCACGGAACCGTGGCTCAGGGGCCGGAGCGGATCCGCGCAGAGTTCGACGCGTTGCGCTCGGCGGGAATCCGATTCGCGGTCGTTGATGCCACCGACGACCACGACCTCCTCGCCATCGGCCGCGCGTGCGCCGATCTGCCGCTGGTCACGGCGAGTTCTGGGCTCGCGATCGGGCTCACGGAGACTCCCCGTGCCCGGCCACATGGTCTCACCGACGGTGATCCCCACGCCCCGGTGCCATTCGGTGGGGCACGGGCCGTCATCGCGGGCAGTTGCTCAGCGGCGACGAACGCCCAAGTCGAGGCGGCGCGCGCGGTGTACCCGACCTTCCCCGTCGACCCCTGCGCGGTTGTCCGAGGCGAGGACGTCGTCACAGCGGCACTGCGCTGGGCCCGCCCACTCCTGGCGGATGGTCCGGTCCTGCTGCACGCGACGCAACCGGCGCGGAATGTCACAGCGGCGAAGTCACGGCTTCCGGACGACACCGCCTCACGGATCGAGGACACCCTCGCCTCGATCGCTCGGGGCCTCGTCGACATGGGGGTCGGCCGGTTGATCGTCGCCGGCGGGGAGACCTCGGGTGCGGTCGTCGGGTCACTTGGCGTTACGGGGCTGGTCATAGGGCCCGAGATCAGTCCAGGAGTCCCGTGGACGTGGACGCTTGGCACTCCTCGGCCACTCGCGCTCGCGCTGAAGTCGGGGAATTTCGGCTCGCGCGACTTCTTCCTCGACGCCTGGGAGCGGCTGCCATGAACCTGATCACGAAAGGGCACGAATCTCAGCTACGGGAACGGCTCACCACGCTGGGCGCATCCTTGTTCGCCCGCGGACTGACCACCGGGACCAGCGGCAACCTCAGTGTGCGGGTGTGTGACGGATGGCTGATGACGCCCACCAACGCGAGTCTGGGCACTCTTGATCCGGATCGGCTGTCAAAGCTGGACGAGAACGGGCGCCACGTCGGCGGAGACCGCCCGACCAAGGAGAGCCTCCTGCATCTGGCGCTGTACAGGCAGCGACGGGACGCCGGTGGCATCGTTCACCTGCACTCGACCTACGCGGCGGCGGTGTCCTGCATGGAGGGGCTCGATCCGGTCGAGTGTGTTCCGCCGCTCACCGCCTATTTCGCCATGAGGATCGGCCGACTGCCCCTCGTCCCCTACTACCGGCCCGGTGACCCGGCGCTGGCCACCGCGATCTACGACCTCGCCGCCCATTACCACGCGATCCTGCTTGCCAACCACGGGCCGATCGTCAGCGGCGCGACTCTTGAATCCGCGGCGGCGGCGATCGAAGAGCTGGAGGAGACGGCGAAGCTCTTCCTGCTCCTGCGCGGAATACCGACTCGCGCTCTCAGCGACCAAGAGGTCTCACAACTCGACCGTGGTCGCTGACCTCACCTCCTCGTAGGCGGCTTCCTGGGCGCGCCTACCGCACCGCATGGCCGACTGCCATACCCGACAACAGTTCCTGAGAGGACAGCGATGAGTGATATCGAGCTCCAGCACCGTATGGTGTGGGCGGACGACCTCCGGTTTCACATCGTGGAGGCCGGTGAAGGACCCACGATCGTACTGGTCGCCGGTTTCCCGCAAAGCTCCTACGCGTGGCGGCGCCTGATGCCGCTGCTCGCGGACCGTTTCCATGTGATCGCCGTCGACCTCCCTGGACAGGGGGACTCCGATAAGCCGGTGGACGGCTACGACACCCTGACGACCGGCAAGCGGCTGCGCTCGCTGCTGAAGGTCCTCGGTGAGGACCGGTACGTGCTGGTCGGGCACGACATCGGCGCCTGGGTGGGGTACGCCTACGCCCATCAGTTCGCCGCCGACCTGCGAGGAGTGGTGCTCCTCGACGGCAACATCCCGGGTGTCACGCTACGGCCGACGATCACGCTCGGCCCGGACAACTGGCGGAACTGGCACTTCCTGTTCAACCCGATCCCCGACCTGCCCGAGGCACTGCTCCAGGGGCGCGAGCGCATCCTCATCGAATGGTTCTTCAGCCGTAAGACCGCCAACTGGCGAACCACTTTCAGCAACGCCGACATCGACGAGTACGAGCGCGTGTACCAGACCCCGGGCGGACTACGGGGCATGCTCGGCTACTACCGCGCGGTCCTGGAGGACATCGAGCAGAACACCCCGCTGATGCGGCGGAAGATCGACGTCCCGGTGCTCGCCCTCGGCGGTGAGGTCGGTTCCGCGCCGGATCTCTACGAGAGCATGCGGCCACTGGCCCAAAACGTGCGCGGCGGCGTCATTGCCGGCAGCGGTCACTACATCCCGGAGGAAGAACCCGAAGCGCTCGCACGGGAAATCTCCGGCTTTGTCAATGATCTCAAGGCTTAGGGAGTAGACGATGACAACAGCGAACAAGACAGCATCCGCCCCCAGCGGCTATGTGACCCCGCTCGTGGTACATGAAGGCTTCGCGTACGTCAGTGGCCAGCTCCCCCGGAAGGACGGTCAGATCGCCTATCACGGAAAAGTGGGGGCGGATGTCGACCTGGACTCCGCGCGCGAGGCGGCACGGCTCTGCGCACAGGCGTGCCTCAATGTCCTGAACCGGGAACTCACCGAAGGGCGCCGACTCCAGCGCATCCTCAAGATAACGGGATTCGTCGCCTCGGGACCGGACTTCACGGCGCACGGAAGGGTCATCGACGCGGCGTCGGAAGTCTTCATCGAAAGCCTCGGCCAGGCCGGGCGGCACGCCCGCAGCGCCATCGGGGTTGCTCAACTCCCGCACGGCGCCTGCGTCGAGATCGAAGTCGTCGCCGCCGTCACTGGTCCGTGACCACAGTGGACAAAGGATTGCGCTTCTGCGCGAACCTGGGCTGGCTCTTCGGTGAAGTGCCCTTTGAGGAACGCTTCACCGCCGCGGCCGAGGCCGGATTCAGTGCCGTGGAGTATGCGTCGCCGTACGACCATTCACCGCTCACGCTGCGACGCCGTTTGCAGGAGGCGGGACTGTGCCAAGCGCTGATCAACAGCCCGGTGGGGCCTCCGGGAACTTCCACATTCGCGGGAACGGCGTGTCTGCCCGACCGGGTGCGGGAGTTCCGCGACGGCATTACCAAGGCGCTCGACTACGCGGTCGAGCTGGAGTGCCCACTGGTCCACTTGCGCGCCGGAGTAAGGCCACCCGAGGTCCAGCGGGACACGGCCTTCTCGCAATACGTCACAAACGTCGCATGGGCCGCGCAGCTCGCCTCCACGGCCGGTGTCCGGCTGGTCCTGGAAGCGGTCAACTCCCGCGATATTCCTGGATATCTCGTGAATACCCAGGAGCAGGCTGCGGGTGTGGTAGATGCCATCGGCAACGACCAGGTCGGCATCCTCTTCGACGTCTACCACTGTCAGGTTCAGCAAGGCGACATCACCACCCGGCTGGAGACGTTCCTGCCGTCGATCGCGCACCTCCAAGTCGCGGACGTGCCCGGGCGGGCAGAGCCCGGCAGTGGGGAGATCGCCTGGGATTTCGTCTTCGACCGGTTGCGGTCACTCGGTTACGTGGGCCGGATCGGCTGCGAGTACCGCCCCGCGAACGGTACCGCCGAGGGGCTCGGGTGGCTGACGCGGTTCATCCATACAGAGGAAGGGTGAAGAAGCCATGCGCGGACAGGTCTCCGCTGGTAGGCAGGTATCCCTCTTCAGCACCCTGGCGGTGCAAGCCGCCCTGGAACAGCGATTGCTCAGAGAGTTCACCGAGGAGACGGGCATCGGCGTCCAGCCGGACTTCGATCCGACATCGGTGCTGTTGGAGCGTATCCACTCCGGAGAGGTCCCCGATGTCCTGATCGCCGTTACCGATGACATCCGGCAATTGTCGGCTCAGGGAACCGTCGACGGTCGGGCGCGCCTGCCGGTCGCCAGAACGGGCATCGGACTCGCCGTCCGGGCGCGGACGCCGCGACCGTTGATCGCGACCGTCGACGACCTGGTGCGGACATTGCTCGGCGCCCGTTCGGTCGCCTACTCCAGAACGGGGGCCAGCGGCATTTACTTCGCTCAGTTGCTGGGCCGACTCGGCATCGCGGAGGCGGTGAACGCACGGGCCACGATCGTGCAGAAGGGCTTTGCCGCCGCCACCTTGCTGGACGGCAGGGCAGACCTGGCGGTGCAGCAGGTGAGTGAGTTGATGACCGTCCCCGGCGTCGATGTGGTCGGTCCCTTCCCCGCCGACGCCGCGCACGACACCGAGTTCAGCATCGCGCCGTCCACGGCTGCGGCCGAGTGGTCCCCCGCGTCGGAGTTGGTGTGCTTTCTCGGCTCCGAGCGGGCACGTACGGCTTACGGGGCATTCGGTCTCAAGGCCCCGCTCTCGACAGAGAGCTGAGCGCCCGCTACGGGAACAAGGACAGTCACCTCTGTCCGTGTCCAGCGCTTCACGCAGCGTCGCCTGAATGCCGTCGACCAATCGTGCTGCCGCACCATGTGTCGGGACCTCGTACGACCCGCACCTGATGTCACCCTCCGGGAGGTGATCAACGCTGTCGACGAGGCACTTCTCCACCGGCCGTCGACCCGGAAAATGGACGCGCGCGTCATACCCATGCCATGGGCCGCCTGGAGCAGACCACCTCGGCGCCAGTCGCCCTCCTCGCACCCCAGTGCGTCACGAGCCCGGACGTAGAGGTGAAAGGCGCCGACTATCCGGCCCCAGGCATCCTGGAGTATTCGATCGGCGTCGGCAGTAGTCACCAAAATTCCGAGGAGTGGTAAAAATGCGATATGGAGGTAAATTTCCGCTCATTTACGCGGCGTAAAAAAGACCTGACACCACCAGAAGCACGCTCAGCGACCGGTTCTCTTCGCTCCCTGCTTGACACGCGCAGTGTCGCGAGCCAAATGCTGGTCCTACAGGTCATACTCATTGTCCTGCTCGTCGCCGCCGCGGTAGCAGCCCTTGTGCTGCAGGCTCGGCGCGAGAGCACCCGGGATGCGCGAGACCGAACACTCGCCGCAGCCGAGGCTTTCGCGCACTCGCCCGGCATGATCGAAGCCCTGTCCGACCGGAATCCCACGCACGTGCTGCAGCCGCTCGCAGAGGCTGCCCGGAAGAACGCTCGCCTCGACTACATCGTGGTGTGGAACACGGCTGGGATCCGGTACACGCACCCCGACCCCAAGAAGATCGGGAAGCACATCGTCGGCCCGTACGAGGAAACACTCGACGCCGCGCGGGCCAATCGGCCCTTCATCAGAAGCTTCCCCACGGTCACAGGCGTCAGCATGACCTCCTCTGTGCCCGTGACCAGGCCGGACGGCAAGCTGGTCGGCCTGGTTTCGGCCGGGATCACCATGAAGAGGGTGAACACCATGGTGGCAGAACAGCTGCCGGTGGTGCTGGGTTCGGCGGCGGGTGCACTCCTTCTCGCCTCGGGCAGTTCTGTGCTGGCGAGCCGGCGGCTGCGACGGCAGACGCACGGCCTGGGCGCGGCCGAGATCACACGGATGTACGACCACCACAACGCCGTACTGCACGCGGTCCGCGAAGGGGTGGTGATCGTCCAGGGCGACGGACGGCTGCTGCTGGCCAACGACGAGGCCCGACGGCTGCTGGAGCTGCCCGCGGACGTGGAAGGACGGACGGTCACCGACCTTGGCCTGGCTCCTGGAATCGCGCAGCTGCTGCTCTCCGGTCGTGAGGCCACGGACAAGGTGTGCCCAGCCGGTGACCGGCTACTGGCGGTCAATGTTCGGCCGACCGACCGTCAAGGAGGCCCGCCGGGGAGCGTGACGACGCTGCGGGACACCACCGAGCTGCATGCGCTCGCCGGCCGGGCCGAGGAGACCCGCCAGCGGCTTCAACTGCTCTACAACGCTGGTGTCCGGGTCGGCACCACCCTCGATGTGGTGCGTACTGCCGAGGAACTGACGGAAGTGGCAGTCCCTGGGTTCGCCGACTTCGTCACCGTAGAGCTCCTTGACCCCGTTCTGCGCGGTGAGGAGCCGGTCGGGCCAAGCAGCGAGATGCGCCGCACGGCCTTCTGCGGCATCCGGGATGATCCGCCGTTCTACCCGGTGGGCGAGCTGGTCAGGTTTGTCCCCGCGGCGCCGACTGCGTTGGGTATGGCGAGCGGCCGCCCGACCCTCGAGGCCGACCTGCATGCAGCGCCCGGCTGGAAGGCTCAGGACCCGGAACGTACCCAAAGGATCCTCGACTATGGCGTGCGCTCGCTGATCACTGTGCCGTTGCAGGCCCGCGGGGTGGTGCTGGGGGCAGTCGACTTCTGGCGCGCTGACCAATCCGAGCTATTCGGGGAGGAGGATCTGTCCTTCGCCGAGGAACTGGCCGCCCGTGCGGCGGTGTGCATCGACAATGCCCGCCGCTACACCCGAGAGCACACCATGGCCGTCACCCTGCAGCGCAGTCTGCTTCCCGGCGGCATGCCCGAGCAGAGCGCTCTGGAAGTGGCGTACCGGTATCTGCCCGCCCGGGCCGGTGTGGGCGGCGACTGGTTCGACATCATCCCGCTGCCCGGCACCCGAGTCGCCCTGGTGGTCGGCGACGTTGTCGGGCACGGACTGCACGCAGCGGCCACCATGGGGCGGCTGCGCACCGCGGTGCACAACTTCTCGGCCCTCGACCTGGCCCCCGACGATCTCCTCGTTCGCCTGGACGAGCTGGTCGCCAGAATCGACCAGGACCGGACGACCGAGAGTACGGGCGAAGGAGCCACGGGGGCCACCTGCCTGTACGCCATCTACGATCCGGTCTCCGGTCGATGCACCATGGCACGGGCCGGACACCCGGGACCCGCCATCGTCCATCCCGATGGCGCCGTGGAATTTCCCGATCTGCCCGCCGGCCTGCCCCTCGGCCTCGGGGGCCTGCCCTTCGAGGCCGTCGAACTCCAGCTTGCCGAAGGCAGCCAAGTCGCCCTCTTCACCGACGGCCTCGTCGAAGACCGCCACCGCGACATCGACGCGGGTCTCGAACTCCTCGGCAGCGCCCTGGCAGGCCATCCGGACCGCAGCATGGACAACACCTGCCAGGCGGTACTGGACGCACTGGTACCCGACGATCCGAGCGATGACATCGCACTGCTGATGGCCCGAACCCGCATGCTCGCCTCCACACAGGTCACCACCTGGGACGTACCCGCCGACCCTGCCGCCGTCGCCTCCATCCGCAGCCGGGTCGCCCGGCAGCTGGCCGACTGGGGGCTGGAGGAGACCGCCTTCCCGACCGAGCTGATCCTCAGCGAGTTGGTCACCAACGCCATCCGCTACGGCAGCGAACCCATCACCGTTCGCCTTCTGTACGACCGCACCGTGATCTGCGAGGTGTCCGACGGCTCCAGCACATCGCCCTACATGCGCAGCGCCAAGACCACCGACGAGGGCGGGCGCGGCCTGTTCCTCGTCGCCCAGTTCGCGCAGCGTTGGGGAACCCGCTACACGCCGAACGGCAAGGTGATCTGGGCCGAGCAGACTCTCGACGACGGCGCGGCAGGCACACAGGGGACGGTGGAGTCCCTCTTGGAGCAGTGGGAGGATCCGCTCCTGTGACCAACGACTGGCAGAGAATCAAGGTGTCGCTTCGCGGGGTGCGGCTCGCTGTTATAGGCGATCCGGCGGTCTTCCAGGGACGCCGGTCGCTGACGTACGCGACGCCCTGGTGCACCACCACGGGAGCGACCGCTGCCCGCTCGAAGGCGGCGTCCTCCTCGGGGGCGGCGACGACCCGGGACGGCATGCCGGTGAAGTGCCGCCACAAAAGGTTGCGCCGGCGTGCCGGTTCACCGAGCATGTCGCCGAGCAGCGCGGTGGCCGGCGGATTGGCGGCGACGAGCTGCCATGCCTCGTCCAGGACGATGACGGGTGTATCCGCGAGCCGGTCGACGATCCGGTGGACCATGGGTGTTCTCGTCATCGGTCAGTCGCAATGCCCGTGCCAGAGCCTCCAGCACTGAGGGAGACGGGTTGCCGGCGCGCCCCTGCTCAAGGCGGGCGAGGTAGTCCACTGACAGTCCGGCGAGGTGTGCGACTTCTTCGCGGCGCAGCCCGGGCGCGTGCCGCAGGCTGCTCGCGGGGAGTCCCACGCAGGGTTGAGCGGTCCCGCCAGTGAGGCCGGCAACGCGCGAACTCGATGCGATCCACGTGTCCATCGTCGCCCAGAGACAGCGGGTGAGCATCGCCCTGTCAGTCCTAGGCAGAAGCGGCCTCTCGTGCCGGCAGCGGATGGCGGGCACGGTGATGTGGAGGCGACCGCGATCGGCGGCCGCCCTTCTCGAGGAGCGTCATCGTGCATCAATCGAATGGGCCACGAGGCCCTGGCGGCCGCCGCCTGGGCGGAAGGACCGCACTGGTCACCGGGGCACCGCGCAGCATCGGCCGGGCCATCGCCGAAGCGCTCGCGGAGGAGGGGGCGAATATCGTCCTGCACTACCGGAGCCGGGAGACGGAGGCACACGAGGCCGCGGAGGTGATCCGCAAGCGCGGTGTCGATGTGTTGCCGCTTTCTGCGGATCTCACTCGCAGCAGCAGTGTGCAGGAGCTGTTCAACCTGGGCATCGCACACTTCGGCGGCCTGGACATCGTGGTGGCCAACGCCGGCGTCGCCTCGCGGCTGCAGCCAGTAGCCGAGATCTCAGACGCCGAGTTCGACCGCGTGCTCGCCGTCAACACCCGCGCGGTCTTCTACGTACTGCGCGAGGCTGCCCGCCGGCTGTCCGACGGCGGTCGCATCATCAATATCTCCAGCAGCTCCACCCAGAGCGCGGGCGCCGGCTTCGGTGCCTACGCCACCAGCAAGAACGGCGCCAACGCCACCATCCGCACACTGGCCAAGGAACTCGCCTCGCGGGGCATCACTGCCAACAGCATTCACTCCGGCGCTGTCGGTGACGGCTTCCTCGCTGCGGGGGACGGCGTCCTCAGCCCTGAGATGACGCAGTACGTCGCCGCCTCCGCGCCCGCCGGACGCCTTGGTGAGCCGAGTGACATCGCCTCCGTGGCGCGATTCCTCGCCTTGCCGGAGGCCGAATGGATCAATGGACAGGCTCTTGTCGTCAACGGCGGAAGCTGGATTTGACGTGGACATCACGGTCGAATACACCGCTGTCATAGAAGGCGACCCGCAAGCGGTCTGGCAACTCCTGGCTGCCTTCGAGGACATGCACTGGCACCCGCAGGTGAACAGTAGCCGGTTGGCGGGCGGTACATCCGGACGGACGGGTGCCGTACGTGAACTGTCGCTCACCGATGGCAGCACGGTGACCGAACGTCTTGACGAGCTGGATCACGCCCGGATGACGCTGACCTACAGCTTCCGGGGAGACCCACCCATCCCCGTCTCCACCTCCCGCACCACCGTCTCACTGCAGCCCGCCGACGGGCAGACAGCCATCACCTGGCAGGGCGGTTACGGCGTCGCGGACAGTGACGCCGCGCTTCTCGTCACCCGCGTCAGCCGCGAGACGGTCTGGCCCACGACCGCCCAGGCACTGAAGACCGCGCTCGACCACTGAGCTCGCTTGCGCATCACCCATATCTCTTACGTTTGGAGAACACCATCATGTCGTCCCACCCCAATCACCACCCCGCGCCCGTGACCATCCAGGCCCGCCGGCTGGCGGATAAGGTCATCCTGATCACCGGCGCGTCCGCCGGCATGGGCGAAGCCGCCACGCGTCGCTTCGCCGCCGAGGGGGCACACGTCGTGGCCGGCGCCCGGCGCACCGACCGCCTCCAGGCGCTGGCGGCCGAGCTGTCGACCGCCGACAACCAGGTCATCGCCGTGCCGCTCGATGTGACCGACGAGGCCACGGTGGAAGCCGCCGTAGCCACTGCGGTCAAGCGGTTCGGTCGCCTCGACGGCGCGCTCAACAGCGCCGGCATCACCAGCGACGGCACACCGCTGCACGAGAAGAACACCGATATGTACGACCGGGTCATGGAGGTCAACGCCAAGGGCGTCTTCTTGTCCATGAAGCACGAGATCCCCGCGCTGCTCGCCGCCGGGGGCGGCTCGATCGTCAATGTCTCCTCCATCGGCGGCATGGTGGGAGTGGCAGGCATCTCGGAGTACGTCGCGTCGAAGTGGGCCGTCAACGGGCTCACCAAGAGCGCGGCCCTGGAACTGGCCTCCTCCAACGTGCGCGTCAACTCCCTCGCACCGGGCTCCACCCGCACCGAGATGTGGGACATGCTCCCCATCGAATTCCAGGAGCACCTGGCCGCCAAGTCCCCGATGAACCAGATCGCCCTGGCCGACGACATGGCCCGCGCCGCCCTGTTCCTGCTGTCCGACGAAAGCCGCTGGACCACTGGCGCCGTCATCCCCGCCGAAGGCGGCCACCACATCGGACGCTGACCCCGACCTGTGCGCCGATTTCTCTGGTCGCTCAGCCCTCGCGCGCCGCCGGGCAGCCCCACCCCGTGATCAGTGTCTGACGGCGGTCGCGGGGGTATGCGGTTCGGACCATGGTCCGGCGTGGCGCCCCCGCTACTCCGCCGAAGCCTGAACTGGGACCGAGTGGGGATAACCCCACCCGCATGCTGCTGCTGGCCGGATCGACGGGACGGCCACTGTCGACCAAAGTGATCACTGTTCGACACCGGCCCGGCCTCGACGTTCATCCACTGCCGGCCCGGTCGGGCCATATCTCACCCCACGGAGACATCTCATGACTGAGCGAGCGCCGGTGTCGCGTCGCCGTCTGCGGGCAGCCTTGACGCTGACCCTGGCCACCTGCCTGACCACGGCCGGCGCGGCGGTCGCGGCCTCGGCCGCACCGGTGCGGACCGAGGCGGCGCGGGTTGACGCGTGGTCGGCCGATACCGGTCACGCCGGCGCGGTAGCGGCGCGAGCGGACCAGTTGGCCACGCTGGTCCGGCAGACCGTGGACGCCGGTGTTCCGGGAGTGGCGGTGCGGATCGACGACGGTCATGGTCCGGCTGTCGAGTCCGTCGGGCAGGCCCCCTGGACCGTGGCCGACCACAAGCTCGCGGTGGACGACGAGTTCCGCATGGGTTCCAACACCAAGACACTCGTGGCCACTTTGATCCTGCAACTCGTCGCCGAGCACCGGGTCAACCTGACCGACTCGGTGGAGAGTTGGCTGCCCGGCCTGGTCCCCGGCGGACGCGCGATCACTTTACGCATGCTCCTCAACCACACGAGTGGCCTGTACGACTACACCGACGACCCCGCCGGCCTCGCCTCGGTCACCGGCCAGGACCAGCGGCAGTGGGCCCCCGAAGAACTGCTCGCGCTGGCCACCAGGCACCAGGCGCTGTTCACTCCCGGCAAGAAGTGGTCCTACAGCAACACCAACTACATCGCGCTCGGCATGGTGCTCGAGAAGGCCACCGGCCGTAGCGTGGCCGACCTGATCGACGAGCGGATCGTCCAACCGCTGCGTCTGACCCACACCTACCTCGCCACCACTGCCGCCTGGCGGCCCGGCGACGACCGGACGCACGCGCACGGCTATGAACCCGACGCCGCTCATCTGGGCCCCCTGCTGCCTCCCGGCATGCCCCCGGGGACGTCCTTCGCGGGTCCGAGCCACGACGACCACGTGGACACGGCCGGGATCAACCCGAGCTGGGCCTGGGCCGCCGGGGCCGTGGTCTCCACCGCGGCCGACTGGGCGCGTTTCGACACCGCCTTGATGTCCGGCCAGCTGTTGCCCCCGGCTCAGCTGAGGCAGATGCGCACGACCGTCCCGGAAGACCCCGCCGCGCCGGAGGCCACCAGGTATGGGCTGGGTCTGGAAGAGGTCCGCACCCCGTGCGGCACCGTATGGGGACACACCGGTGGCATCCCCGGCTACGCGAGCCAGAACTACACGGACAGCACCGGCCACCGCACCGTCGCCATCCTCACCACCACCGTCTTCGGCCTCAGCGAACAGAAGGCCGCCGCCACGTACCGGCCCCTGGTGGACGCCGCGGTCTGCCGCATGCTCGGCGAGCCCCTCCCCGGTACAGCCACACAGAGCACGGCTTTGCCGGGCTGACGTACCCGAACGACGTGTCACATCGCCCGTACCGCGCGGTGCGCATGATCTGCCGCACCGTCGGCTACCGCGCACCCTCACCCCCCACAGCAGCCGGAGAAGCCCCATGGCTCATCACGGCTCAACCCCCGCCCTGCCGGGCAGGGCACCAGCAAGGAGTGTTCTTCGTGTCCCGTTATCGCCACGCTGTACAGTCTGTTCACACCCCGTCGCCGTCCAGGCACCGACGAGCGGCCAGGACGGCGGCCGCACTGGCGGTGCTGGGCAGTCTCATCGTGGGCTGCGAATCGTCGGCGTCGGCATCCGGGGATCAGGCCAGTCAGCGTCACGATGTGGTGCAGCGGCGGATGGACCGCCTGGTGCGCGACGACGCGTTTCCCGCGGCCCTGGCCGCTGTCCGCGGTCGCGATGGCAGCACCCATGACTACACCGCCGGCGTCGCCGACCGGGAAGACAAGACGAAGGTGCCGGCCGACGGGCAGGTACGCATCGGATCCACCACCAAGAGCTTCACCGCCGTGGTCGTCCTGCAGCTGGTCGGCGAAGGCCGCGTCAGCCTCGACGCACCGATCGAGACGTACCTACCGCAGCTCGTCCGGGGCGATGGCATCGATGGCCGCCACATCACGGTGCGGCAGCTGCTGCAGCACACCAGCGGCCTGCCCGACTACGTCGCGGCCATGGGCGGTGACTTCTTCAAGGGCCGGCACACCTACACCGAACCGCGCGACCTGCTCGACCTGGCGCTGGCCGAGAAGGCGAAGTTTGCCCCCGGCAGCAAGTTCGAGTACAGCAACACCAACTATCTCCTCGCGGGCCTGCTCATCCAGAAAGTCACCGGCCGCCCGGTGGCCGAGGAGATAACGCGGCGGGTCATCAAGCCCACCGGGCTGCGCCACACCTACTTCCCCGGCATCGGCGACCAGGACATTCGGCGACCTCATCCGCGGGGCTATCACGTGCCGAAGCCCGGCGATCCGATGCGCGACATCACCGAGATGGACCCGTCCTGGGCGTGGGCCGCCGGACAGATGGTCGCCACCCCGAGCGACCTCAACCGCTTCTACTCCGCCCTGCTCGGCGGCAAGCTCCTCAAGCCGGCGCAGCTGAAGCAGATGCGCACCACCGTCCCGGCCTCCGATCTCTGGCCCGGGGCCCGCTACGGACTCGGCCTGATCAGTACCCCGCTGAGCTGCGGGGGCCTCGTCTGGGGCCACGGCGGTGACATCCCCGGCTACGAAACCCGCGGCGGCGCCACCGAAGACGGCCGCGCCGTCTCGGTCACCGTCACCGCACTGCCCAACGCCCTACCCACCGACCAGGCCGGTCAGCAGACCGCCGCGGACCACGTTATCGACTTCGTCGACACTGCCCTCTGCGGTAAGTGATCCGCCCGATCGGTGTCGGGTCCTCGCGCCGATGGCGGCCGTTCGCGGTCGCCATCGGCGGTTCCCCGCCCGTCCGGCTGGGGTGGTGCGCGGAACGTCTCTGCTTCCCCAACCGATCGAGCGCGGAACGAATATCGCGACGCCGCCCGGCTCTTCCGTGGTCAGCGCGGCATGCGAACGGGTAGTTCGGTGGCCCCCCGGAACATCCACCCGCGGACGATGATTTCGTGATCGGGTTCGAGACGGATACCGGGATGGCGAGCGAGCAACTCCTCCAGCGCGATGCGTGCGATCTGCGGTGCGAAGGCACTGCCGGAGCATGCGTGGCGGCCGGTGCCGAAAGCCAGATGACCATGCGCAGGCCGGTCGAGGTCGTACATCTCCGGCCGGTCGAACTCGGCCTCGTCGTGATTCGCCGAGCCGTAGCACAGCCACACCGTGTCACCCTGACGCAGCCGCACACCGGACAGCTCAATGTCGCGGTTCGGCACCCTGGAGGCCCCGCTGAACAGCGGCGACAACCAGCGCAGCCCCTCTGCGACGGCCTTCGGGAGCAGGGTGGGGTTCTCCACGACCCGACGGAGGTGCTCGGGTCGGGTCGTCAGCCCCAGGAAGGTGGACCCGCAGGCGTGGCCCGGCTCCTGGAGCCCTCCGAGCAAGATGATCAACAGGGACGGCAGCATGTGCTCGATGCTGCGCACCTCGCCATCGGGCATGCCGTCGTGCAGCCAGTGCGAGATCGCCGATTCGTCCGGCCGGCCGCGGAGCCGTTCAACCATGTCCTCGACAACCTCACGGATCTCCGCCGCGGCGGCGTCGCCCCCTTTGTACGCCTCGGGGTCGACCAGACCGCGCGCCGCGGCGTGGGACAGGCTGTGGAACCAGCGCTGGAGCCGATCGGTACTGATGTGGGTGAACCCGAACCGGTCCGCCACGCAGCGCACGCTGACCGGTTCGAAATAGTCGGCCAGCAGATCGACGTGTGTTCGCCCGGCCAGCTCGTCCAAGCGAGCACGAACCGCCGCCCGCACGGTGGTGTCCAGGGTCGGCTTGAAAGCACGCGGACGCAAAGGCGGGTCGATCACTCGCCGCAGCTCGCCGTGCGTCTGCCCCTCCGCGCTCAGCACGTTGGGCTGACCGAACACGCGATCGTGCGCGGGACTCGTGCCGCCCCGGAAGTGCTCGGCGTCCTCGGCGATCTCGCGGCAGTGACTCCAGGTGGTGGCGATCCACGCGTTGAGCGCCGGTACCCAGGCGATCGGAGCCTCCTTGCGCAGCCGGGAGAAGATACGGTCCGCACCGGTCTCCAACTCGGCCAAGGTCATGTTGTCCAGCCAGGCGAGGTCAACGGACATGGTCATCCTCCTAGAGGTCGAGGGCCAGCTGGGGAGTCAGGGAACGAGAGGTACAGATCATCATCACGTCGCCGGACTCGCGCTCGTCGGCGGAGAGAACGTCGTCGCGGTGATCGGGGATGCCCCCCAGCACCGCCGTTTCACACGTTCCGCACGTGCCCGTACGGCAGGAGGACAGGACCTCGACGCCCGCCTCCTCGACGACTTCCAGGATCGACTTGCCCGGCGGAACCGTAAGTGTGCGGCCGGACCGTGCCAGCCGAACCTCGAAACACTCACCCAGGGCATCGCCCGTGGGGCGAAACCGTTCGAAGTGGACGGTACTCCCGGGCCGTTCGTCAACGTGCTGCCGCACCGCGTCGAGCAACAACTCCGGTCCACAGCAGTAGACCCTGGTCCCGCTGGCGGCACCACGCAGCGCCGTGGACAGGGGAAGCAAGCCCTGCTCGTCCTCCGGGTACACGTGCACCCGGTCCCCGTACCGGGCCAGCTCGTCCAGGAATGCCATGGAGGCGCGACGCCGCCCTCCGTAGTAAAGCTGCCATTCGGCCCCCGAACGCTCCACCTCCGACACCATGGGCAGGATCGGCGTGATGCCGATGCCGCCCGCGATGAACACGTACTGGCGAGCGGGTATCAGCGGGAAGTCGTTTCGGGGCCCATCGATACGAAGTACCGACCCCGGGGCGACCGTGTCGTGCAGATACCGCGATCCACGGCCGGTCGGCACCCGCAGCACGGCGACGCGCCAAACGCCGCTGTCCACGCCTCCGGTCAGCGAGTACGGACGGCTGAGTCCGGGCTCGAGCGCGATATCGACATGGGCGCCGGGTGTCCACGCTGGTAGGGGGCAGCCATCGGGATCGCTCAGTGTCAAGGCGACGACATTCTCAGCGATGCTCTGTTTATGGGTCACCAACAGGTACATGAGCGGCTTCTCCAGTCCGATCGCGGTGCGACGACGGCGACCGGAACTCTCTACCGATCGGGCAGGAGCACGACCTTGATGGCCCCAAGGTCATGGGAATCCCGCCCGGCGACGCGGACCGCCGAATTCGCTTCATGAAGGGGGAACCGGTGGATGAAGGGGCTTAAACGTAGACGCCGTGAAGCGCGCTCGGGTCGAGCAGGCCCTCGGCCTGACGACGGAGCAGATCCGCGACATCCGGTGTCGAGGAGAGCAGAAAACGGCCCTCCCGCAGCCCCTCGACGTAGGCCCGGCCGATCTCCTCCGGCTGCTGGATGCCGTAGGGCACCTTGTCCTCGATGGCTGCCGCACCGTCATCGCCCTGATCCACCGGAACACCGTAGAACTTGACGGTGTTATCGAAATTTGTCGCGGTGTGGTCCGGAGCCAGCAGAGAAACCCCCACTCCTTGAGGCCGCAGCCACTCGGCGAGGCACTGCGTCATACCGACGATCGCGTTCTTGGAAGTGATGTACGGCGCGACCATCGGCGAGATCGGATGCCCGGCGACGACTCCGAGGCTCGATGTCGTGTTGACCACGTGCCCGCGGCTCTTCTTCAGATGGGGCAGGAAGGCCATCACGCCGCGCACCTGGCTCAAGACGTTGAACCGCAACACCCGCTCCCACTCCTCAAGTGGGATCTGGTCAGGAGACCCGGCCACGCCGATACCCGCGTGATTGTGCAGGAGATCCACGCGGCCGAACCGCTCGACCACATGATCGGCCAGCGCCTGTACCTCGCGGTCGCTTGTGACGTCGCAGCGGATACCGACCGATTCATGGCCCAGAGCGCGAATCTCCTCGGCAGTCTGTGCGGCACCCTCGGCATCAATGTCCGCGATCACCACCGTACTGCCATGGCGGGCGAGCGCGGCGGCGCACGCACGGCCGATCCCACCGGCTCCGGCGGTGATCACCGCTATCTTGCCTGCGAATTCCATGAGTACTCCTCGTCGTTGAGTGAGACATAGGGTGATGATCGTGAATCTGTATGAGCGAAGAAGGGGCCAAGCTAGGGGACGACCAGTCCACCGTCTGCCAAGTAGGTCGCACCGGTGACGAAGGACGCGGCGTCGGAGAGTAGGAAGACCGCTACATTGGCGATTTCCTGCGGATCCGCGAGGCGGCCGATCGGGGTCTTGCCAACTATCGCTTCCATCATTTCGTCGGTACTGAGCCAGTCCAACAGCATCCTCGTACGGGTCGCGCCGGGCGCGAGACAATTGACCCGGATACCGCGGTCCGCGTAGTCGAGCGCCGCGGCCTTGGTCAGTCCGACGACGCCATGCTTGCTGGCGATGTACGGAGAGATGAATTTCTCGCCGATAACGCCACCCACCGATGCCGTGTTGACGATGGCGCCACCGCCACTGGACAGCATGGCGCTGATCTCGTGCTTGAGGCATATGAACGTGCCACGCAGATTGACGCCGACCACCCGGTCGAAATCCTCGATGGTCAGTTCGTGCAACGGCCCTTCGGCATGCGCTGCGGCGTTGTTGAAGGCGAGATCGAGGCGACCGTATTGGTCGACCGCCGCTTGCACAAGACCCTCCACGGAGTCCGGTTCGGCGATGTCCACACAAACACCAGTCGCCTCGCCTCCCGCCTCCTCGATCTCTTTCACCAGTGCGTCGAGTTCGTCCCGTGAACGCGCTCCGCATACGACCGCGGCGCCTGCCGCGGCGAGGGTCCGCGCCGCGGCAGCTCCAATACCGCGCCCGGCCCCCGCGACGATAGCGACACGGTCGCGCAGATCTACGTTGAGCTGAGTGGCTCCGGGTGCTCGCTCAGGAATCATGACGATCCTTTCGATGAGGCCATAAGATCGCCGCCAGGTTCGAAGAACCTATTGGTCCGGCGCATCCAGCGAGTGCTTCAATATGCTGGTGCGCTCATGACCGGCAGGGCGAATAGGCCGCACAATGTCGTTTTCCAGTATTCTCCGCACTGCGACCTTGCTCACACCGAACGGTAGGCCCCCGCATACATAAAGGCAATTATTTCTTTTTCTATGTATGCATAAACGACCCCTTATGGCCGCTGGGCCCGGCCAACGGGCACACACCGCGGGTCATCGGACACGGGCTCCGAGTAGCGGTCCACCCTGCCGTCGAGGCGGGCCGAGGCACCCAGGGCCGTTCACCGCGCGAGGGATGCCGTCTATCCATAGAACATATGCCGCCAGATTCGACATAATGGACGCAGCGTTCTGGGCAGGTAGCACCGCTAATGAGGAGCGAGATGAACGCCTTCAGCGATCATGAGCGAGGCGGAGCGTTCCCGTTCGGCGACGTGGCGGCCGCCCTGGTCGATGGCAACGGCATCGTGCGGGGATGGTCCCGGACGGCTGCGCGACTGCTGGACCGCTCACCCGCGGACGTCTGCGGCCACTCGCTCCGGCGACTGCTCGTCCGGGAACCGGATCCGACGTGCCGGCCCGGTAGCGCGGGGCAGGCGCTGCTGCGTCATCGTTCCGGCAGCGCGGTTGACGTCGCCTTCGACGTACTGCCGTTGGACGGCACATCCGACCTCCTCGTCCTGGCCGCGCCCACGCTCCGCGTCACCGGCTGGGAACGGAACGAGGCTGTCGTGCGCGCGCTGCTGGCGCAGGACCGGGTGGGGCTCGGCATCCACGACATGGACCTGATGACCCTCCACAGCAATGTCACCCCCGATATGTTCGGCGGGACCCTGGTGGTCGACAGCCAACTGCGCGAGATCATCTCTGACCCGGACGCTGCCGCGGCACTGCGGCAGGTACTGGTCACCGGCATCCCGATGATCGATCGGAAGCAGCGCGTTCGGACACCTCGCGTGCCCGGTAAAGAATGGTGCTTGTCCCTGTCTGCCTTCAGACTGGAGGATGCGAAGGAGCGGCCCACCGGCCTCGCCACCCTGTTCACCGACATCACCGAGCAGCAGCGCTCCAGCTGCCACCTGGATCTGCGCCATGCGGCGGCAACACGGGTCGGCCGTTCCCTCGACGTTCTGCGCACAGCTCAGGACTTGGTTGACGTTCTCGTCCCGGCGCTCGGTGACCTGGCCTGGGTCAGCCTCGCCGAAGCCGTACTCGGGGGTGACGAGCCTCCGAAACTGGCCGGCCCGGGACAGTGGCACCTGCGCAGGGCCGCCGCGGCATCGGTCGAGCCCTGGCCGCCCCTGCTCTGGCCCCCCGAACTCGGCGATGAGCCCTCGATGCCGGACGTACCCGTCCTGCGCAGGGTCCAGCACGGCGAGACCGTGGTGGCACCGGACCGGGCGGCCTTCATGGCCATGATCGACTTCGACTCGCAACTGGCCGCGTTCTTGATTCCCGAGCACGGGCACTCGTTGGTGGCGGCACCTCTGTTCGCCCGAGGACTGGTGCTCGGAGCCGTTGTGGTCTGGCGGACCAGCCGGCCTGAGCCATTTGACCAGGCGGACGCGGAATTGCTGACGGAGATCGCTACCCGCGGTGCGCTGAGCGTCGACAATGCCCGCCGATACACCCGCGAGCACCGCGAAGCAGTCGTCCTGCAACAGCGCCTGCTTCCCCGCGCCGCCACGGACACTCCAGCGGCCGAAACCACCGGCTTCTACCGGCCCGCCGGAAATGGGGCCGACATCAGCGGAGACTGGTTCGAAGCCATCCCCCTGCCTTCCCTGCGGGTCGCCCTCATCATCGGGGACGTGACCGGTCACGGCCTGCCGGCCACCGCCACGATGGGGCGCCTCCGGGCCGCCATCCATACCCTTGCCGACCTGGAAATGGAGCCGGACGAACTCCTCACACATGTCGACGACCTCGTCCAGCAACTCGGCAACGAGGCGCCTCAAGGACAGCAGGACACGGTCGGTGCGACCTGCCTGTACGTTGTCTACGATCCCGTCACCGGACGCTGCACGATGGCCAGCGCGGGTCATCCGCCACCCATCGTGGTCAGGCCCGATGGCACAGTGCGGGACATCGACGTCACCCCTGGGCCTCCCCTCGGGGTGGGTGGCATGCCCTTCGAGGTCGCCGAGACCCATGTGGCGCCCGGATCCATCCTCGCTCTCTACACCGACGGGCTGGTCGAACACGGAGATCACGATCTCGCTGCCGGAATCCAGCAACTGACCGACGACCTCGCCGCCTTTGGCGGCCCTGGTCAGACCCTGGACGACATCGGCCGCTCCCTGCTCACCGGCACCAGCGATGCCCCGGCCCGGGACGACATCGCCCTGCTCCTGGCCCGCACCCGGGCGATCCCGTCGGACAATGTCGCGAGCTGGGAGTTCGCCGCCGACCTGACCCAGGTGGCGAGCGCCCGAGAGGCCACTACCCGCCAGCTCGCGGCCTGGGGGCTGGACGTGGAGGACGTCGCGTTCACCACCGAATTGCTGGTGAGTGAGCTGGTCACCAATGCCATCCGCTACGCCGGCGGGCCGGTAGGGCTGCGGCTCATCCGCGAGGACGTGTTGGTATGCGAGATCTCCGACCCCAGCAACACTCAGCCGCGGCTGCGCCGGGCTCGTACCACCGACGAGGGAGGTCGCGGCCTGTTCCTCGTAGCCCAGCTCGCGTCCCGCTGGGGCTGCCGGTACGGGCATACCGGAAAGACCATCTGGACGGAACAGCCCCTTGCTGCCGCCGGCGCTAGGACTGAACAGTGACGGAGAGCAGTCCGTCGGCATGCAGGCGCCGAAGCTCCTTCTTGTCGAACTTGCCAACCGACGTACGCGGCACCTCCGTCACGAAGGCCCAGCGTTCCGGCAGCTGCCAGCGTGCGATACGGCTGCTGAGAAACTCCCGCAGTTCCTGCGTCGTGACGTCATGGCCCGGTGCCGCGACGACCACAGCCAGCGGCCGCTCGCCCCACCTGTCGTCGGGCACCCCGACCACGGCTGCCTCGGCGACCGCCGGGTGGCCCATGAGGTGATTCTCCAGTTCGACGGAGGAGATCCACTCGCCACCGGACTTGATGACGTCCTTGGCCCGGTCGGTGAGTGTCAGGTAACCGTCCGGCGAGATCCGTCCCACGTCGCCCGTGCGCAGCCAGCCGGAGTCGAACTTGTCAGGGTCGGGTTCCCCGTCGCCGATGTAGGTCGCCGTGATCCATGGGCCTCGTACCAGGAGCTCTCCCACCGATGCGTCGTCCCAGGGGAGTTCGGCGCCGGTGTTGTCGATGATTTTGGCTTCCACCGGTGCCAGGAAGCGGCCTTGGGTCAGCCGGTACGTGCGCTCGGTATCGCCGTGGGCAGTGGCCGGTGGCCGGGCGATGGTGCCCAGCGGCGACATCTCCGTCATTCCCCATGCCTGCAGCGCGGTCACGCCGTGCTCTTCGGCGAACGCCCGCATCAGGGAGTCGGGCATGGCTGAGCCGCCGACGACGGCTTCCTGCAAGGAGGACAGATCGGTCCCGGGTTGCCGGCGCGCGTACTGCAACAGGCCGCTCCATACAGTCGGGACGCCGGCACCCTTGTTGGGACGGACCGCCTGGATGAACTCGGCCAGTGGTTCCGGCGAGAGGAACCGGTCGGGCATGGCCAGCGAGGCGCCGGTGAGGAATGCCGCGTACGGTAGTCCCCAGGCCATGACATGAAATTGCGGGACGATAGCCAGTACCAGGTCCCGTTCCGAGAGTCCGAAGGCGTCCGGCAGTGAACTCGCCAGCGCGTGCAGGTAGACGGAACGATGGCTGTACACCACTCCCTTCGGGTCGCCGGTGGTGCCCGAGGTGTAGCACATGGCGGCCGGGGCGCTCTCGTCGACATCGGGCCACGCGTAGGAGACGGGCACGTTGGCGGTCAGTTCCTGATACGAGTGCACCGCGACGCCCAGGCCGTCCAGGGGCGAGAGGTCCGCCGGGCCATTGACGATGACGTGCTCGATGGCCTTGCTTCCCGGCAGGATGGACGCCAGGGTCCCGACCAGGGTGTGGTCGACGATCACGACCTTGTCCTGAGCGTGGTCGGCGATGTACTCCACCTGCTCGGGGAACAACCGGATGTTCAATGGGTGCACGATGGCCCCCATCGCCGGCACGGCGAAGTAGACCTCCGCGTGCTCCTGGTTGTTCCACATGAAGGTGGCCACGCGGTCGCCGCCGCGCACTCCGAGGCCGTGCAGGGCATGCGCCACACGTGCGGCGTTCCGGCCTGTTTCGGCGAAGGTGGCGGACCGCGGGCCGTGCGGGCCCGCCGTGACGATCCGCGAGTCCCCATGGACGCGGGAACCGTGTTCCAGAAGTCTGCGAATCTGGAGCCCGACTCCCTGCATGGTGCTGTGCACTGCGTTTCTCCGATCGGCTTGGGGCTCGCACAGGGGGTTGGCCCGGTGATCACGGGGGCGGGGGCGTAGGCCCTGACTGGTCACGCCGGATCACTGACGGCGTTGAGGCTGATCGGCCGCTCGGACTCCCGCCGGGGATGCGGCAGGAAGACGATGAGCAGCGCTCCGACCGCCGCGGGCAGCGCGAAGGCGTAGAAGTTCCACGCCGACGGCAGGTGGGAGTCCAGCAGCACTCCTCCGTACAGAGGGCCGGCGATCCCGCCCAGGCGGCCCAGGGCGAGGGCGGTGCCGAGTGCGGTCGCCCTGAACTCGGCCGGATATCTGCCGGCGATGTACACATTGAGCAGGATCTGGGTGCCCAGGCTGCCGATACCGGCGAGGACCACGGCGATGTACACCAGCAGCATCGACAGGGGCTGGCTCAGCGTGGCGACGCCCACGACGGCCGTCATGAAAGAGATGATCACTGTCCGCCGAGAGCCGATCCGGTCAGCCAACTTGCCCATGACGACGGGACCGACGGCTGTGCCCAGATTGAGGACGACGAGGAAGGTCAGCGCCGATCCGAGGGGGTATCCCGCGGTTCGCATGAGGACGGGCAGCCAGGTGGACAGGCCGAAGACCACCAGCAGCGCGCTGAACATCGCCGCGCCGAAGGTGATTGTCGTGAGGAGGTAGGGACGGGTGAACAGTACGGCGAAGCGCCGTGGACCGGAGTACTCGGCCGCCGCCTGCCCGGCTGTGGGCAGATCCGCCGAACGAGGCAGATGGCAGTAGGCGAGAGGCAGCACGATCAGCGCGGCCAGCCCCCCGGCCAGGAACTCGAAGCGGAAGCCCAGGCCGGGTACGAGAGTGGCGGCGATGACGGCGGCCAGGGCGCCCCCGACTCCCGCCCCGGCGAAGGCCAGGGTGGTGTAGAGATTACGGCGATGGTCGGGGGCGTACTCGTAGACGAGCGCCGCGATGGTGGGCAGTACCCCTCCGACACCGAGCCCGACCGCGAATCGGCTGACGCCGAAGAACTCCGCGTTCGGCGCCATTCCGCAGGCGAACATCGCCCCCGAGAACAAGGAGACGCTGATGAGGACGAGCCGTCGGCGGCCGATCAGGTCCGCGGCCCATCCCATGAGGAGAGCGCCGAAGAGCATGCCGATGGGGGTGAGGCTGCCGAGGAAACCCGCCTGACGGGACGTCAGCTTCCAGCCCGAGTCCGCCAGGAGGTGTGGCAGGGTGGCGCCGAAGGCGATGACGTCGTAGCCCTCGAGGACCATGCAGACAGCGCACAGCAGGAGGACGGCCGAGGTGCGGGGAGCCGTCGAGGGCATGGCGATCACCAACTGCTCTCGTCGGTCTGGGCCTGTGGCTCGATCCCCAGCCGCGTCAGCGACTCGGCGTAGTCGGCGACACCTGACGCCAGGTCGAACTCGGGCTCGTAGCCGAGGTCACGGCGCGCGCGGGTGATGTCCATGACACCGTGCACGGGGCCGATGCCGAGATACTCGAACCCTCGGCCGATGGTGATGTCGGCAGACGGGTAGCGAGCGCGCACCGCGTCCGCGAAGTCTTCGAGTGTGGTGCGCACGCCAGTGCCGATGTTGTACACCCAGGAGCCCAGGTTCGTGCTGGTACAGGCGCGCACGATGGCCTGGGCAACGTCCTTGGCGTACATCATGTCGTCGCCCTGCTGGCCTCCGCGGCCGACTGTGGCGGGAACGCCCAGCATCGCGTTCTCGATGATGCGACTGTGGACTCCAACGGGACCGTGGCGGGCCTTCTTGCCCGGTCCGTAGATCGCGCCGAACCGCAGGGCCACGAAGTCCATGCCGAAACGCTCGGCGTATACCCGTCCGGCCTCCTCGCTCAGGATCTTGGAGGCGCCGTATGCCCGCAGACCGGGTGTGGGGCCGCGGGGGTAGTCCTCGGTGACCGGCACGTAGGTGGGGTGGGCGAACTCGCCCGTGATCGGGGCGTACACCGCCTTGGAACTGGTGTAGACGACCCGTCGCACCTCCGCCTGGCGCGCGGCTTCCAGGACGCCGACCGAGCCCAGTGCGTTGACTTCGAATGCCCGGTAAGGATCGGACGGCGCCACCACGACGGCGGCGAGATGGGCGACGGTGTCGATGCGTTGGCTGGCCATCAGCCGACCCAGCCCCTCGACGTCCATCAGATCCTGTTGCACGAATTCGAAGTGGGGTTCCAGGTCGGGCAGCAGGTCGAAGTCCGGACGCACATCCAGCACGGTGACCTGGTGGCCTTCGGCCAGGAGTCGGCGTACGGCCCAGGCGCCGTTGACACCGAGACCGCCGGTTACCAGAACCTTCATGGTGTCTCTCCGTTCCGTGCGGGCACAGTCTCGGTGAACAGCGCGGTGAAACATCCCGGGCAGAATCCCTGGCGCAGCACGACGTCCACGTCGAGGTAGTGACGAGCGTTGTCGTTGAGGTGGGGGCCGGCGGTGCTCGGGGCGCCCTCGAAGACCTTGGTCAGCCGGTGGCGCCAGTCGGCACCCGCGGGTGCCACGGGGGTGTCGCAGTGCCGGCACACGTAGTGCGGGGAGCCATCCACCAGGCGCTGAACGAGGTTGTCGTCCACGGTCTGCTCGTCGGCGGGCATCTGATGCGCGGTATTGGTGTCAGCCTTGGACACGGTTCCTCCTGTCGGCACGGACGGCTTCGCGGCATGCGGCGGTGGCTGTCGCGTCGACGGTGAGCGAGTCGTCGAGGACGACGCCGTAGACCGTGCGCGCCGCGTCGGGCGACACCTTCAGTTCACGGACATCCGTGGCGACCAGTTCGGGGTCGCGGAGCACCGGGTCCCCGTATCCGCCGCCGCCCTGCCACCGCATGACGTAGACGTCGCCCTGCTGCAGGAGACTCTCCTCCTGGTTGGAGGGGAACTCGGGGGTGCCGCCGAGTTCCGCCACCGTGGAAGGCAGCTCGCCCCTGGCGAGCAGTTCCGCCGCGTCGGATCCGCGTACGGCGATGTCCTCCTGTGCGGCTCCGGGGTGGCCTCCGGCCAGGCCGCGATTCATCGAAACGGCCTTCCCCGAACCGGAGATGACCTGATAGATGGGCGCCGGGCTGTGGTACGGAGTGAAGGCGACGCTGCCGCTCAGGCCGCCGCGGTAGCGGCCGGGACCACCCGAGTCGGTCTCCTCGCGTCGCCACAGGTAGAGCAGGGGCGTGGTGAACTCGTTCATCTCGACGTCCGGGACCTTGCCCATGGGGATGAACGGCAGGCCGGCCGTGTCGACACCATCGTGGTCACTGCCCGCGCCGAAGCCTCCGGCCATCGGTTCCAGAATGGAGGTCGCGAACGGTGCGCCGTGCTGGTTGAGGCCGGCGACGATGCTGAGGTCCCAGCTGCCACAGCAGACGCTGGCCACCGAGGACCGGGTCGACGGATGCGTGTCCAGCATCTGCGACAGGCACTCCATCACCGCGTTGGTGGTCGCCCAGGAGGATGCGACCGAGCCCTTGCCGACGGCGGCCGGGAAGGTGGCGTTGTTCAGGGTGCCGGGCTCACTGATGATGTCGACGCACCGCATGATGCCGCCGGGGGCCCATGGCAGATCGCCGCAGAGCAGGGGCATCATGGCCGAGATGATCCCGCCGTAGAGACCCGTGAAGGTGCAGTTGATCATGCCGGACTGCTCGTCGGTCCCGGTGAAGTCGAACAGCAGGTCGGAGCCGGTCTTGGTGAGCTTCAGCCGGATCGCGTGCGCCTTGCGATCACCGGTGTGCGACTGCTCCTGGTGATTGACGGCGGTCCAGGTGCCGTCCGGGATCGTGGCCAGCCTGTCCCGCAACCGCTGCTCGGCGTCGCGCATCTGCAACTGCATGACCTGCTGGACGGTGTCCGCGTCGAATTTGCGGATCAGTTCGGCGATGCGCTCGTGGCCCAGCTTGTTGGCCCCTACCTTGGCCCGCAGGTCCAGGGCGACCAGTTTGGGGATGCGGGAGCGGCGTACGTACGCGTCCTCGACGTCACATTGGATCACTCCCCCGCGTACCACCTTGATCGGCGGCATGGGCAGTGACTCCCAGAAGACGTCTTCGGCGCGCGGGGTCCAGCTGCCGGGGCTGACTCCGCCGACGTCCAGTTGGTGGGCGACGGCCGCGGTCCAGCCGAACAGCTTTCCGTCGTGGAACAGGGGGGCGAAGAGGGCCACGTCGTTCTGGTGGAGGCCGCCGCCCACCCACGGGTCGCTGCACAGAAACATGTCTCCCGGCTCGATGCCCGGGTTGTCGGCGCGATTGCGCAGGATCCAGCCGATGGCCAGCCCGATCGACGCGACAAGCTGGGTGTTGTACGGGCCGACCTGCACGATGTGTCCGTAAGGGTCGGTGAGCGCCACGTCGAAGTCGTTGCAGTCGGTGACCACGAGGGAACCGCTCATGCGGCGCAGTGCGTCGCCCATCAAGTCGGTGATGGCGAAGATGCGGTTGCGTACGACTTCGTAGGTGAGCGGGTCGACCTCGGCGCCGCTGAGGTCCGTGGGGTACAGCGACAGGCGCGCGGGAAGGTCCGTACGGATCTCTTCGTTCGTATACGGCCTGCTGGCGAAGATCTCCGAGCCGGGTACGGGCGTCACAGCCATCATGGCCTCCGGTCATCAAGGTGAAGAATGATGTTGCGCAGGGAGTCCACCTGAGCCGAGGCGTCGCGGGGTACGACGACGGTGGTGGTGCCGGCCTCGACGATCGCCGGGCCTTGGAGACGGTGTCCGTGGGTGAGGCGGGCGTAGTCGTAGATCGCCGTCGCCTCCCACCCCCTGCGCGAGTCCAGGAAGACTCGCCGGGTGCCGCTGAGCGCACTCCTGGCGTCCTCGCTCTCCGCCTTGGGGGCGATCGGCAGCTCAGGGGTGAAGGCGGTGGAGCCGATGCCGAAGACACGGTGGTTGATGAGCTGGAAGCCGGCGTCGGCATGCCCCGTTCCGCGGCCGAACATTTGTTCATATGTGTGTTCGAAGTCGGATATCACGGTGTCCATGTCGGCGTCGGTGAGCGGGCCCGAGCCCACCGGCGTCGGAACTTCGAACATTTGCGCCGTATAACGGATGTCGAGCTGCCGGCGCATGCCGATGGAGGTGAACGACACTCCTTGGGCCTCGAGCCGAGCGGTGAGTCCCGCCTCGAGTTCGGCGAATTGCCGCTCGACCCGCGCCGCGTCGAAGGGGTAGGTCGCGGGGTTCGAGAGTTCGGCGGACAGCACGACATCGGAGGTGGTGAGGCCGTACGCCGAAAACGCGTTGGCGTCACCCAGCGGGATATAGATCTCCTTGATTCCGAGATCGGCGCCGTAGGCGAAGCAGTGCGCGGGACCGCCACCGCCGAAGGCGTAGAGGACGAAATCGCGGGGATCGTGGCCCTGTCCGACCACCACCCGGCGCAGCAGGTCGGCGGTCTGGGCATTCTGGATCTCGAAGACCGCGGCAGCGGCCTGCTCGGCATCGAGGCCGAGAGGTTCGCCGATCCGGGTCTCCAGGGCCTTGCGTGCCCGATCGACGTCCAGCCTCTTGGTGCCTTCCGCGAACGTCTTCGGATCGAGGATGCCCAGTACGAGGTTGGCGTCGGTCACCGTCGGCTCGACGCCGTCCTGGCCGAAGCAGGCGGGCCCCGGGCGGGCGCCGGCACTGCGCGGGCCCACGCGCAGATTGCCTCCCGCGTCCAGCCAGGCGATCGCACCGCCGCCCGAGCCGATCGAGGTGACGTTGACCATCGGGGTGCTGACGGTGAACTGGTTCAGCGTGGTGGAGCTGGAGTACACCGGTTCCCCGTCGACCACCAGCCCGACCAGGAACGTCGTGCCCCCGATGTCGGAGGTGATGATATTGCGGTGGCCCAGTTTGCGGCCGAGGTTACGGGCTCCGACCACGCCGCCGGTGAGTACTGAGCCGATGGTCGTGATGGCCTGTGCGGGTGCGTCCTGCGCCGAGACCGTTCCCCCGCTCCCTTGCATCACCAGCAGCGCGCCGTTCAGCCCGCGGAGCTCGAGTTCCTCGGTGAGCGGTGCCAGATAATCCCGCAGGGTCGGACCGACCTGCGCGTTCATGACGGTGGTCACGGTCCGCTCGTATTCGCGGATCTTGGGGCTGAGGTCACTGCTCAGGCATATATAGGTGCCCGGGCTCTCTTCTTCGATAATCTTGCGGAGCCGGATCTCATGCTCCGGATTGACAAAGGACCACAGCAGGCTCACCGCTATCGCGGCTACGCCGTCTTCCAGTAGTTCCCGGATGGCGACGCGCGCCTTGTCCTCGTCGAGACGTACGACGACGTTTCCCTGGTAGTCGACGCGCTCGGTGATCTCCTTCACCATGCGTTTGGGCAGGAGCGGCGGAGGCTTGCGGGTCGCCGCGACGTTCTGGATCTCCTCCGGCCCAAGGCCGGCGTACCGGCCTTCGACATTCATGATGTAAATCGAGTCGCGGTGCCCTTTTGTGGTCAGCAGTCCAACCCGGGATACGTTTCCGGTGACCAATGCGTTGAGAGCCGCTGTTGTTCCGTGGCAGATGTAGTCCACATCGGACAGCGTCGCCTCGCGGGACCGGCCGAGCTTGCGGCCGATCTCGTCCACGGCGTTGAGAAACCCCTCCGCAAAATCGGGCGGAGTGGATGGAACTTTGGCTGTGGTGATGTTGCCCTGATCATCACCCAGAAATGCGTCGGTGAACGTGCCACCGATGTCTATCCCGAGAATGGCACTCATATTGTCCCTAGCTCCAAGCATGGCTAAGCCGATCGGCCACGAAGAGGAGTCAAATACCAGGCGCTTCGTTTGTCGGCCCAGCGGAGGCACTTGACCCGGCGCATTCATCTCAAAAGATGCGGCGTTGCCGGGTAACTCTAGGGGCAACCAAGCCATATGCATAGTAACGCTTGTTCGATGATTCCATAACGGATACCTTATGGAGAACTGGCAATGAGGCCAGGATCTGAACGACCTGCGGGAGGGTCGCCCCATGGAATCCCAACTTTCGCTGCGCAGACTCGAGGTCTTCTGCCTCGTAGTGGAGGAAGGCAGCGTGACGCGCGCCGCCGAGCGGCTCAGAGTCGCCCAGCCGGCGGTCTCCAGCCAGCTCCGCGCGCTGGAGCAATGGATCGGGGCGCGGCTGTTCGTCCGGACCTCCGGTCGCATGGTGCTGACCGAGGCCGGTGGCCGGGCCCACCTGTGGGCCCGGGAGATGCTGGCCAGGTGTCTGCAGGTCCGCCGCGACGTGGAGGAGCTGACACTCGGCACGGGAGGCAGTGTCGTGCTCGCCTCCAGCCTGGCCGTCGGCACCTACCTGCTGCCGCCCCTGATGACGGCGTTGCGCGCCGAGCGGCCCGGAGCCGACATCACTGTCCATGTCGCCCAGCCGGAACACGCACTGCACGCCGTGGAGATCGGCGAAGTCGACTTCGCCGTGATGACCCGCGACGAACGCGCCCTCCCGACCTCCATCGTCGCCGAGACACTGCTGGACGAGCCCTTGATCCTGTGTGCCAGTCCCGATGGACCGCCTACGGCGAACTCCGTCTCGCTGAGCGCCCTTCCCAAACTGCCCATAGTGGGAGTGCCCAGGCAGGTGGCGTTTCAGAGGAGCATCGACACTCAGCTGCAGGAGCTGGGCGTCGGCGAGCTCGACACGGTCATTCGACTCGGCCATGCCGAGGCGATCAAGACAGCGGTCATCGAGCACGGCTGGGCGGCCATCTTCCCCCGCTACTCAGTGGAACGTGATCTCGCAGAGGGAAGACTTCGAGCGATCGAGTTCACCGATGGAGCACTGTACGAACGCATCGGGCTGTTCTACCGGACGGACAAGTACTTCTCTCCGCTGCAGGCGTCCGCGCTGGACGCCATCAGGCTGGCGGGGCGGTAGCCATCCCATAAACGATGCCTTATGAAGAATAAAAGAAAACGTTAATGGACTTATGTTCCTTGTTTACCTAGCGTGGTGGGCACAGAGTCGAACAAGGAGCACACCCGATGAAGCTGGCGCGCTTCCACACACCACCTGACGGATCCGGGGCGTCGTTCGGTGTGGTCGACGGAGATGAAGTAGTTGATCTAGGGCACCGCATGGCCTCCTTCGAGGCGATGCTGACCGACCTCCACAACGCCACGCCACGCCCCGACGACCCCCGCTGGCCCGTCAGCACCGTCACCTGGCAGCCACCCATCGGGACTCACGCCAAGGTCGTGTGCGTCGGGTACAACTACCCCTCCCACGCCGTGGAGTCCGAGGAGGCGCAGCCCGAGTGGCCCACCCTGTTCACCCGCTTCCCCGACTCCTTCGTCGGCGCGGGGCGTCCGGTGGTCCGCCCGTACGACACGGATTCCCTGGACTGGGAAGGCGAAGTGGCCTTCGTGGTCGGTCACCCGGCGCGGCGGGTGACCGCCGACCGCGCGGACCGGCATATCGCGGGCTTCACCTGCATGGCGGAGAACAGTGTGCGGGACTGGCAGTTGCACACGCGGCAGGCGACCGCGGGCAAGAACTGGTACGCCAGCGGCTCCTGCGGGCCCTGGCTCGTCACCCCCGACGAACTTGGGGACGGCCCGCTGCGGGTGACCACCCGGCTCAACGACACGGTCGTGCAGGACGACTCGACCGACCGGCTGGCCTTCTCCTTCGGCGAACTGCTCGCATACATCAGCGCCTTCACCCCACTGCGACCCGGCGACGTCATCGCCACCGGGACCCCCCAGGGCATCGGCCACCGGCAAGATCCCCCTCGGTACCTGCGCCCGGGAGACGAGCTCGAAGTCGAAGTGTCGGGTGTCGGCGTGCTCCGGAACCCGGTCACCGACGAGGCACGCTCCCTGAACCACGCGGAGGTACACCGATGAGCCCCTACCAGTGGAGCGACCGGGACGTCGAAGCCCGCGCGGACCTTCCGTCCGTCATCGACGCAGTACAAGGTGTCTTGGAACACGAGGCGGCCGGTGCCGCCTGGAACATCGACAAGACCATGGCCACCTGGGCACCCATGAGCAGTGCCCACGCGCTGGGCGCGATCGACACCGAGGAACAACTCGTCGTCTTCAAGACCTGGGTCAACACGCCGGCCGGAGCGACTGCCGTCCTCACCGCCTTTTCCGCCGCCGACGGCAGTCTGCGGGCATCGCTGCAAGCCGGGGTCGCCGGTGCCCTGCGTACCGCCGCCGTCTCGGGTCTCGCCACACGCTGGATGAGCCACCAGGACGCCGACGAACTCGCCGTCCTGGGCACGGGGCGCCAGGCCCTGCGCCAGGTGGCCGCGGTCGCCGCGGTCCGGAAACTGCGCCGGGTCCGCGTCTGGAGCCGTACCCCCGAGCGAGCAGAGGACTTCGCCGCCCAGGTGCGAACGGACCTCGGGCTCGCCGCTGAAGCGTTCCCCACAGTTGAGGCGGCCTCCCAGGACGCTCCCATCGTCACGCTGATCACCCGTGCCACCGACCCGTTCTTCACCCTCGACTCCCTGGCCGAAGGGGCCCACCTCAACGCGGTCGGCGCGATCCTGCCCGCCAACGCGGAGTTCGACGCAGCTCTGTTGGCGTCCTCAGCACTCACCGTGGTCGACAGTGTGTCCAACGCGCGACGAGGCTCGCGCGAACTGGGCGAATTCTTCGGCGACGACTGGACTTCGGTCCACCGGCTCGCCGATCTGGTCACCGGCAAGGTGGCCCGCCCCGAGCGGCCACGCTGCACCGTCTTCAAAGGCATGGGCATGGGACTGTCCGACCTTTCGGTCGCCGCACTGCTGCTCCGCGACGCCCGACCCTCTGCACAGAAATAGACCAAGGAGCCGTTACCGTGAGCGTCACCTCTTCCCCCTCAAGCATCGACGCCCTCCCCGCCGCACGGGATGTGCACGCCCGGTTCGTGGACATCAGCGGACAGGAGCCCGAGCCGATCCGGCCCTGGGCGCCGGTGAAGATCTCCCGGGCCCGGATCGAGGCGGAGATCGAGCGCCTCGCCTCGCTCCCCCGGCCGGCAAACGGCCGTCGAGGCACTCTCATCGTGCATCCGGACGCCGTGGGCCTTGGCCCGGGACTCGCTCCCGGCGTTGACGTCACCATCGACGTGCTCAAGCCGGGCGAGCGGACCACACCGCTGCGACGCAACACGGGGCAGGTCGAGATCGGTATCAGCGGCCGCGGCGTTGTCCACGTCGTCGGCAGGTCCACGCGCATGGAGCGCTGGGACGTGTGCAGCATCCCCTCGATGAAGGGCCATTACTTCGAGAACGACGGCGACGAACTCTGGGTTCGGTTGAGCTACTCCAATGCTCCGCTCCTGGCCAAGCTCGGAGTTCTCTACAGTGAGCCGCTCACCGACGAGCAGATGGCCGCAGGCCCCAATGTCCTGCCTTCTGCCGACCGCAGGCCCGAGCGCTACATCCGCGAAACCGCCCCCGACATCGAGCTCAACGACTCCGGCGCCCGGCTGCGGGGCTACGAATACCTCGTGGACATCGAGGTTGTCGAGAACAACCCGCTGCACTGGGCCTGGAACGAGGTCCGCGAGCACCTGTCCTGGGAGGAGGGCGACGGCAAGCGGACGATCATGGCGCTGTACAACCCGGCGACCGAACGCCGCAACGGGGCCACCCACAGCTTCTTCGTGACCGCCTCCTCGATGCCGCCCGGCGTCGCGGCGCAGCCGCTGCGCCGCGGCCACCGGCACAGCTCCGTCGCCATCAATTATCACTTCCTCGGCTCCGGCAAGAGCGTCGTCGAAGGACACGTCGTCGACTGGAGCGCCGGCGACCTGCTGCTGTCGGCCCCCGGGTGGAGCGAGCACGACCACTACCACGGTCCCGACGGCTTCGGCGTCTTCACCGTCCAGGACCACCCCCTGCACATCGGCATGGAATCGCTGATCTGGCAGGAGAAGATGTCCGGCCCGATCCTCGCCCTCGGTTCCGAAGCCGGCCAGACCGGATATGTCGGCCCCCGTACGACAGGCGCCTGAGGTGGCCGAACGAGCACACGACGAGGTGAGGACCTCATGAAGTTCCGTAGCGATCCGACGCAGATCAAGGGTTCCGTGGCCCCCGTCATCACGCCTTTCACCAGCGACGGCGCCCTGGACCTGCCATCCCTGCGGGGTCTGGTCCGCCGACAACTGGAGGCCGGCTCACACGGCATTTCGATCGGCGGTTCCACAGGAGAACCGGGAGCCCAGTCCGTCGCGGAGCGGATCGAGGCCATCAAGGCAGTCGCCGAAGAAGTCGCCGACGCGGTGCCGTTCCTCCCCGGCACGGGCTCCGCCAAGCTCGATGAAACCGTGGAGATCACCGCTGCCGCCGAAGCCGCGGGCGCCGACGCCGCCCTGATCATCACCCCCTACTACGCACGCCCCACCCAGGAGGGGCTGTATCAGTGGTATGCGACGATCGCCCGTGAGTTCCCCGACCTGCCACTGATCATCTACAACGTGCCGTCACGCACCGCGGTCGACATCGCTCCTGACACCGTCAACAGGCTCCACCGCGACTTCGGCAACATCGTGGGCATCAAGGAGACCACCAAGGACTTCGAACACTTCTCGCGGGTTCTGCACAAGACGGGCACCGGCTTTCTGGTGTGGTCCGGGATCGAACTGCTCGGTCTGCCGCTGCTCGCTCTCGGTGGCCGCGGCTTCATCAGTGCGGTGTCCAATCTGGCTCCGGCCGCCGTGGCCCGCATGTATGAAGCGTGGGAGGCCGGCGACCATGCCACGGCGCGCGAACTGCACTACGGTCTGCACCCTCTGGTGGATCTGCTGTTCGTCGAAACCAACCCGGCTCCATTGAAGTACGTCCTCCATCAAAGGGGCCTCATCTCCTCGGCACATGTCCGGGAGCCGCTCACCGCGCTGACCCCGCAAGGAACCCTGCGCGTCGAGGAACTGCTCAGCGAGGGCTCCGGTCTCCTCGCCTGACATGCACGTGCGGATGCTCTCTGAGCTGTGACGGTTCGACGACGCACGTCGTCGATGTCGGTTTCCCGCACAAGCGGGTGTCTGCCGCACCGGGCAGACACCCGCCGGTCGGCCGGGAGGACAACCACCCTGCCCCCCTTTCGCCAGGATCTGAGAGCACCGGATGGGAGACGTTGGATACGTGGATCGCAATGAACTCGCACGATGCTTGCGGGACTGGCGGGATCGCCTCAGTCCCGCAAGCATCGGACTCCCCGCGAGCAGCCTGCGGCGCGCGCCCGGGCTGCGCCGCGAAGAAGTCGCACACCTCGCCGGACTGTCAGTGGACTACCTCGCCCGCCTTGAGCAGGGGCGCGCCGGCAACCCGTCTCCCTCAGTGCTGGAGGCTCTGGCACGGGCATTGCGACTGACCGATGACGAGAACGCCCACCTGTTCCAGCTGGCCGGCCACGCGGATCCGCGTATCGGTGGCATGAACCGGCACATGACGCCAGGTGTCCACCGGATCGTCGACCGGCTCGCGGATACACCCGTCATCGTCCTGGACGAGGCATGGCAGCTCGTCGCCGCCAATCCGCCGGCCACCGCGCTGCTCGGCGACATGCTCGGTGAACCGGCACGCCGGCGCAACCTTTTGTGGCGGCACTTCACCGGCATGCCGTCCCGGGTCGTCGCCACCCCCGAGGAGGACGCCGCCTTCGAGCGGGCAGCGGTCGCGGATCTGCGCGCCGCGGCCGGACGCCATCCGGACGACGGGCCGCTGCACGCTCTCATCACCGACCTGCGCAAGGTGAGCCCCCGCTTCGACCAACGCTGGCAGTCCACCGCCATCGCACGCCACACGGCGACGCGCAAGACGATCCTCCACCCACAGGTCGGGCCGATGACCCTGGACTGCGACGTCCTCACCGCCGAGGGCAGCGACCTGCGTCTCGTGGTCTACACCGCCGAGCCAGGATCATCCGACGCCCGCACGCTGACGCTGCTCAACACCATCGGCACGCAGACGTTCACCACGCCCACAGACGTGGCGTGAGCCGTTCACGGACGATGCCGCGCCATAGCAGCTGCGGCGCTTCTTCGTCTTCGGTATCGGTCACGGGCCGGTGCTTCCCGCAGCGTCGAGCAGGACCGTCCAGGACCCCCCTTGACGTTCATCGAAGGCGGCCCTGAACACTGAATCCCCCCAGCCCACGGCGACATTGATGAGCCGGCCCCACCGGACCGCGAGGCACATGTGGAGTGTTAGCTCTTCGTGTCGGGGTGTGGGGCGCATCGTGCGATCAGCGCCACCGCGTGTTCGACCTGTGCGTCGGTAAGGTCGCCGCGTGCGGTGAGGCGTAGCCGTGAGATGCGGTCGGGCACGGATGGTGGGCGGAAGCAGCCCACCGCGACTCCCGCCTCCCGACACGCCGTGGCCCAGGCCACGGCCGCTTCGGGTGAGGGTGCGTGGACCGATACCACGGCCGCGTCCGGCGTGCTCGCCTGGAGCCGTGCGTTTGTCAGGCCGGCCGACAGTCGCTGGGCCACCTGGCGGGCTCGTGCGGCGCGCTGCGGTTCCTCGCGTAGGAGCCGCAGCGCGCCCAGCGCCGCTCCTACGCTCGCCGGGGCCAGCCCGGTGTCGAAGATGAAGGTGCGGGCTGTCTCCGCGAGGTGCCGGATGACCCTGCGCGGGCCCAGTACCGCCCCGCCCTGCGATCCCAGGGACTTCGACAGCGTCACGGTCGCCACGACATCCGGTGTCCCGGCCAGACCCGCCGCCGCCAGGGCTCCGGTGCCCCCGTCGCCGACCACGCCCAGGCCGTGGGCGTCGTCCACCAGCAGCCCGGCGCCGTACGCCCGGCATACCTCGGCCAACTCCGGCAGTGGCGCGGCGTCGCCGTCCACCGAGAAGACCGAGTCGGTGACCACCAGGGCCCGGCCCCCACCGTGGTCCGCGAGCGCGCTTCGGACCGCGTCCGGCTCGCAGTGCGGCACCTGGGCGGTCTTCGCCCGCGACAGCCGGCAGCCGTCGATGAGGGAGGCGTGGTTGTAGGCGTCACACACGATGAGCGTGCCTGGCCCGGCCAGCGCGGTCAGCGCCGCCAGGTTGGCCGTGTAACCGGAGGAGAAGACCAGCGCGGCCTCGGCTCCGCAGAATCCGGCGAGCTCCTCCTCCAGTTCGGTGTGCAGCTCGGTGGTGCCGGTGACCAGGCGGGAACCGGTGGCCCCGCCGCCCCAGCGCAGCACCGCGTCGGCGGCCGCCCGCACCACCCGGGGATGGCGGACCAGGCCCAGGTAGTCATTGCCGGCCAGATCGAGTACCGGGTCATCGGCCGGACGCGGGCGCAGGTGGCGGGTCAGCCCGGCGCGGCGGCGCAGCTCGGCCCGCCGGTCGACCCAGTCGAAGACCGCCGCCGGCTCGGGAGCGACCTCTCGCGGCCGGTCACGGGACGATCCGGTGCTGCGGCCCGCCGGGGCGACCGGGGTCTCCGGTGCGGCCGGTGGCCGGGCGGGGGAGGAAGGCGCGGGGGTGGCCGGAGGGACGGTGCGATGGACCATGTCAGGCACTCTCGCATGTCTCAGCAGGGCGTTCCAGGTGAGCGGTCCCGCTTGCCACCCAGGTGAGCCAGTGATGCCGCGCACACATCGACGCTGCCCGTGAATCCGCGTGTTAGCGTCCAGCCGTGATCTCCCCGGACCTGGACGCACCCGCACCTGGTAGGGGCACCGCCCCTCACGGTCCGGCGGCCGGCCCTGCCACGCTTGGCAACCGCGAGCCGCTCGGCCTTCCGGACCTCTTCGATGACGGCTTCATCGGCGACCCGTACCCCTGGCTGGACGCGCTGCGCGTCCAGGCGCCGGTGCATCACGATCCCGGCACTGGACTGTGGCTGGTCAGCCGCCACCGGGATATCCGCCGGGTACTGCTCGACCCTGACCGGTTCCTCCCGGACAACGCCCAGCACGCCGTCACCCCGCTGCCCGTCGCCGTGCTACGGATCCTCGCCCGGGCCGGCTTCACCCTCCCACCCGCACTGGCCAACAACGGCACCGCCAGCCATCCCGGGCTGCGCCGCGTGGTCACCCGGTTCTTCAACGCCCACCGCGTCGCGTCCGCCGTACCGGTGATCGAGCGCATCGCCGACGAACTGCTCAGCGTGGCACGGGCCCGGATCGACACCACGGGCGGCTGCGACCTGTTCACCTCCTTCGCTCAAGCCCTCCCGTGCCGTGTGTTGATGGAGCTCCTGGGCATCCGACACGTCGACGCGGCGACCCTGATGCGTTGGAGCGACGCCTCTCTGGAGCTGTTCTGGGGCAGACCTACACCTCAGCGCCAACTGGAGTTGGCGGAACGCGTCGGCGAGTTTCACCAGTGGCTGACCCAGGCCGTGCGCGGGGGCACCGCCGCACCCGGCTCCTTCATCGCGGCGCTGACCCGCCATCGCCTGCCCGACGGCAAGCCACTCGACGTGGAGACCGCGGTCGGAGCCTGCTTCTTCGTCTTCATCGCCGGGCAGTCCACCACCGGACAACTCATCTCCACCGTGTTGCACCGAGCGCTCACGGAGCCCGGACTGTGGCCGCGCGTGGCGCGGGAGGCGGGTGTTGCCGAGGCATGGGTGGAGGAGGTACTGCGGCGCGAGCCCCCGGTGACCACCTGGCGTCGCGTCACCGCCTGCACGACCGAACTGGGCGGCGTGCAACTCCCCGCAGGTGCACAGCTGTTGCTGATGCTCATGGGCAGCGGATCCGACCCAGAGGTCTTCGCCCATCCGGAGCGGATGTGCCCGCACCGGCCGAACATCCGCCACCACCTTGCCTTCGGCACTGGCCGTCACCGCTGCCCAGGCGCGTCCTTGGCCCGCACCGAAGCGGCCGTGGCGCTGCGGGCAGCCGCCCGCCGCCTGCCAGGTGTACGGCTCACAGCCGGGGCGGAGGAGCCACCGATGCTCGGCCTGCTGTCCTTCCGGGCACCCCTACAGGTGGCAGTGGAATCGCCAGGCGATGCCCCTGTCCCCACCGCGGCCGTCGGGCCCCGGAGCACGTGACCTCGGGCACCGTCGGGCCGCTGCGCTGTTCCGGCAAGATGACGTTCAGCCTTCCCCTCTTCCCTGCCGTGTGCTGCGCCCATGGGACCTGTGGCTGCTGCCTTGCGCCTACGGAAGGTTGCGGGCCATGACGATCCGCTGAACCTGGTTCGTACCTTCATAGATCTGCGTGATCTTGGCGTCGCGCATCATCCGTTCCACCGGGTAGTCACGCGTGAAGCCGTAGCCGCCCAGCAGTTGCACGGCGTCAGTGGTGATCTCCATGGCGGCGTCCGAGGCGAAGCACTTGGCCGCGGCCCCGTAGAAGGTGAGGCCGGAGTCGACGCGCTCGGACTTGGCGGCAGCGGCATAAGTGAGCTGGCGGGCGGCCTCCAGCTTCATCGCCATGTCCGCGAGCATGAACTGCACGCCCTGGAAGTCGCCGATCGGCTTGCCGAACTGCTTGCGCTCCCGGACATACCCCTTGGCATAGTCCAGCGCGCCCTGGGCGATGCCGAGAGCCTGCGCCGCGATGGTGATGCGGGTGTGGTCCAGCGTCTTCATCGCCGTGGCGAAACCGGTGCCCTCGTCACCGATCATGCGGTCGGCCGGGATGCGCACATGGTCGAGGTACACCTCGCGGGTCGGCGAACCCTTGATGCCCAGCTTCTTCTCCGGCGCGCCGAAGGACACCCCCTCGTCGGACTTCTCGACGACGAACGCGGAGATGCCCTTCGACCTCTTGGCAGGGTCGGTCACGGCCATGACGGTGTAGTACTCCGAAACCCCCGCATTGGTGATCCAGCGCTTCACGCCGTTGAGGACGTAGCTGTCGCCATCGCGCACCGCCCTCGTTGTCATCCCCGCCGCATCCGACCCCGCGTCCGGCTCACTGAGGCAGTACGAGAACAACGCCCCCTCGGCCAGCGGGGCCAGATACCTCTTCTTCAGCTCCTCGGAACCGGAAAGGATCACCGGCAGCGAACCGAGCTTGTTCACCGTAGGGATCAGTGACGAGGAGGCGCACACCCGCGCGACTTCCTCGATGACGATCACCGTGGCCAACGCGTCCGCGCCGGCGCCGCCGTACTCCTCCGGCACATGCACCGCGTGCAGGTCGGCGGCGACCAGCGCCTTGAGAGCCTCGGCCGGAAAACGGCTCTGCTCGTCCACCTCGGCGGCGAACGGCGCGATCTTCGTCTCGGCAAGCGAGCGGATCGACGCGCGGAGCATCTCGTGCTCCTCCGACGTCCGGTAAAGGTCGAAGTCCTGATTCATGGAGGGAATACCTCGATCTCTGCCCTGCCACGGGCACGGCAGGGGCGTGAAGAAAGTCAGCATGGACTCGGGCGATGAAACTCAGTACCTTGATTATGCATACTGAGTTTCATTGGTCCACTGCCAGGTGATCAGGATGGTGTTATGTTCCCCGCATGAGCGAGGCACAGGGACACGGCCAGGGAGCCGACGGCTCCGCGAAGCCCTCCAAGCGGGACGCCCTGATCGAGGCGGCGTTCGAACTCTTCACCGCACACGGGTTCGAGCAGACCACGGTCGACGACATCGTCCGGCTCGCGGGGGTGGGCAGGAGCTCCTTCTTCCGGCACTTCCCCTCCAAGGACGACGTGGTCTTCCCCGACCACGAAGGCTGCCTGGCAGAGATGACGATCTTCCTGCAGGAGGGGAGCGGCACGGAGGACCCGGTGATCCGGGTCTGCGATGCCGCGCGCCTCGTCATGCGGATGTACGCCCGCAACCCCTCCTTCGCCGTACAGAGATACCGCCTGACCAAGAGCGTTCCAGGGCTCCGCCACCACGAGTTGTCCGTGGTGTGGCGCTACGAGCGCACCCTCGCCGACTACCTGCGCCGACGCTTCGCGCACCGGCCCGACGGCACACTGCGCGCCGATGTGATCGCCGCCTCCGTGGTGGCCGCCCACAACAACGCGCTCCGAACATGGCTCCGCTCCGCCGGCCAGGAGGACCCCTCGGCCCATATGGATCACGCTCTGCGGTTCGTACAGAACTCATGGGGACCGGAAGGCGAGGCCAGGAGCGCCGACGAGGAGGACACCGACGACGTGGTCGTCCTGATCACCAAGCGGAAGGCGCCGATGTGGCGCGTCGTCCAAGGGATCGAGGCCACGCTCGACGATCGCTGAACGCGGTCGGCCTCGCGCAGGTACCGCGACGACTCGCAAGCCGGAGCCTCCACGGTGATCGGAGGCTTCGGCTGCCCCGTCGGCGGAGAGTGTCAGCGGGAAGGCTTCACCACCTGCGGCCGCCCAGCCTCCCCGTTCGGTGTCAAACGGGTCCGTTCGACCATAGTGTCGCGGCGAGCGCGGCGAACTCGATCGGATCTCCCAGGGGCGTGCCGGACCCGTGCGCTTCCACCTGGCCGACCTGTTCGGGTCGCACCCCGGCATCGGCCAACGCGGCACGGATGGCCGCCTCCTGAGCCGGGCCGTTGGGCGCGGTCAGTCCGTTGCTGGCCCCGTCTTGGTTGATCGCGCTGCCCCGGATCACCGCGTGGATCTTGTCGCCGTCCCGCTGGGCTTGGGCCAAGGTCTTGAGTACCAGCCCTCCGCAGCCGTCCGCGCGGACGAAACCGTCGGCTCCCGCACCGAAAGAATGGCACCGCCCGGTCGGGGACACCAGGCCGGCCGTCGATCGGTCGCCCGATGACCGCCTCGACCGCGGCGGCGAGTTGCTGCGCGCCGCTGGAGGTCAGCCCGCAGTGTGCGAACGGTCGGTCGTCGGTAATCCGTTCTGCGGGGATGCCGACTATCCGGGACAGCGTCAGCCGCACCATCGGTCGGACCGGACTTGCCGGAGTGACTGGCCGCGCATCAGGTGTGCCCTGCACCGGCTGGTTCCGTCCGGCGCACAGGCGAGCCAGAATCTGTCTCCGTCCAAGCCACCGGTTTCCAGCAGGCGCCGGTTCTCAGAGCGCTGGGTCTTGCCGCTTGAGGCCCTGGCCAGTGCTCCCCTGCGGACGACCGCCACCTCGGCGACCGGCAACTGGCATCGGTCCCAGACCACGTCCCTGACGCGTTCGGCGAACTGATCAGCCGTGGTCTGGGCCAGGGTGCGCGCGGTGATCTCGACGACCACCGCCGCCTGCTCCGCGCCATCCCGGTCGACCAGGCGCCGCGGATCCGGCTGGTGTGTCTCACGCACGCGGGCGGTTCGCCGGCGTCATTCTCCGCCCTGAGCGCCGCACTTCCACCGGACACGCAGTTGCGGGCGACCCAGCTGCCCGGCCGGTTCGCCCGCTACCGCGAGCCACGACCAGCCTGCCGGAACTGGTTGCCCGGATAGCGGACGCGCTCCGGTCAGCCGCCGAGCCAGAACCACCCGTCACGACGCGGCAAGTGTCGCGATCGGACGACGCGCCCTCGGACACCGCATCCGGCGACGGACGGCACCGCCCCCACACGACCAGAGCGATCGTGCGGGGCAGCGGACCGCCCAGGCCGAAAGCGGCACCCGAGGGCGTGAGGAACCCCGGCCCCCGCAGCCTCGGACCACGGACCACGGACCACGGACCACGGACACGATCCACAGGCCCCGGGCGCGGCGCGAACGCGGCAGACAAGGACACTCAACCCCGTTCGGAGCGTCCGGCTGAGCCCGTGCAACTCACGCTCAGTCTGCGGGAACGGTAGACAGGGGCTACCCGCATCGAAGCGAAGGAGCCGCCCGTGTCCGCGCAGCCGCTGGAAGGCATCACCGTCGTCGCCCTGGAGCAGGCCGTCGCCGCCCCGTTCGCCACCCGCCAGCTCGCCGATCTGGGAGCCAGGGTCATCAAGGTGGAGCGGCCGGGGCACGGCGACTTCGCCCGGGACTACGACCGCGAGGTCAAGGGCGCGTCGGCGTACTTCGTCTGGATCAACCGCGGTAAGGAGAGCGTCGTCCTCGACGTCAAGGACGACGGCGACCGGGCGCTGCTCGATGCGATGCTCGCCCGCGCCGATGTCTTCGTGCACAATCTGGCGCCCGGCGCCGTGGACCGGCTTGGCCTGGGAGCGCGGATGCTGCGGCCCGCGTATCCCCGCCTGATCACCTGCGCGATCTCCGGGTACGGGGACAGCGGCCCGTACCGCGAGAAGAAGGCGTACGACCTGCTCATCCAGTGCGAGGCGGGGCTGCTGTCGATCACCGGCAGCCCGGAGGCCCCGGCCCGCCCCGGGATCTCGATCGCCGATATCGCGGGCGGGATGTACGCCTACACCGGCATCCTCACCGCGCTCTACGAGCGGGAGCGCACCGGTGCGGGGACGGACCTGAGTGTGAGCCTGCTCGACGCGCTGGGCGAGTGGATGGGCCACCCCTATTTCGCCCAGGCGTACGGCGGGGCCGGGGTCGTCCGCAGCGGCGCGCGCCATCCGTCGATCTCGCCGTACGGCGCCTACCGCTGTGGGGACGGCGCTCAGGTGTTCCTGAGTGTGCAGAGCGATCGTGAATGGGCCGCGCTGTGCGAGCGGGTGCTCCGCCGCCCGGAGCTGATCCGCGATCCGCGCTTCGCGGACAATCCCCTGCGCCGTACCCATGACGAGGAGCTGACAGCCGAGTTGGAGTCGTGCTTCGCGGACCACACCGCCGAGGGACTGATCGCGCTGCTGGACGGGGCGGGCATCGCCAATGCCCGGCTGCGCGACATCGCGGAGTTCGGTGCCCATCCCCAGTTCGACGCCCGCGACCGCTGGGGCGAGTTCGGCTCCCCGGTCGGGCCGCTGCGCGGTCTGCTGCCGCCGGTGGAGGTGGCGGGCCGCAGGGCGCCGATGCGGCCGGTGCCGGGGCTCGGCGAGCACACGGAGGCGGTGCGGGCCGAGTTCTCCTGAGCCGGCCCGGCAGGGGCGGGTGCCGCGCGTGGTCTGCCCGAGTGGCCCGGCACCCGGCTGATCTGCGGTTACCCGCAGGGCGAGCACTGCGGAGAACACCACGGCCATGCTCGGATTTCTCTACTTGCTGATCGTCGGCACGGCCATGCCCCCTTCCCTGCTATGGCCGCGCACCCGGCCCGGCGCCCTGGCCGCGCTCGCCTCCGGGGCCCGTCGGCTCGCGGGGCTGGACCGGGCGCGCCGCTTCGTCTTCTTCGGCGATCGTTTCCCCGAGCACTACAAGTCGTCCGACCAGAAGGTCCTGCGCTATCTGGCGATCCGCAGCTACACGGGGATGCTGTGCACCATCGTCGTGGGTCTGCCGGGGTTCGGTGTCATCCTCGCCGCGGTGCCGGCCACGCGGCTGGTCCAGGGCCGCCTCGACCTCCAGGAACTCCTCACCCAGGCACTGCTCGGCGGTGTGCTGCTGTTCCTGGACGTGCAGGGCATCTACTCTCTCGCGGCGCTGGACGCCCGGCTGGCCCGGGAGTGCTTCGGGCCGTCGGAGCGGGAGTTGCTGCGGCAGCGCATCGACGAACTGGCCACCAGCCGGGCCGCGGTCCTCCAGTCCGTCGACGCCGAGCGCCGCCGCATCGAGCGCGATCTCCACGACGGCATCCAGCAGCGCCTGGTGGCACTCGCCATGCTGCTCGGCCGGGCGCGCCGCGGCCGCAACCCCGAGCAGGTGGACGCCCTGCTGCACCAGGCCCACCAGGAGTCCCAGGAGGTCCTCACCGAACTCCGGGAGGCGACCTGGCGGATCACCCGTGCCTTGCGTAAAACCGCTCTCGTACTCGCTTCCTCGGTTGCGTCAGCCGTGACCGGCGGCCACGATTCGGCTCGAAGCCAAGGCCGCCACCGATGCTTCTGCGAGCCCCTGTCCGCAACCGGAGCGAGCCACTCTGACCGCATACACCGGCCGTGGACGCAACCGCGTGCTTCTCGCCGGACCGGCCGAAATCATGGCAAGTAGCTGCCATCGGGCATGAGCTGTAGGGGTGGGATTAGGGTGGAAAGTGTCATCGCGCGAATGTTCCGTCACCGACCGATGAACGGATCGAAGCAATGCCCAGAGCGACCAAGACACCATCTCCCACCAGCGCAGACTCCCGGGCACCGGCTCCGGCCGCGAAGAGAGGATCCCACGGACCCCGCGCCGCGGCCGACCGCGTCTGCTCGCGCCATTCGGTCACCGTGTTCTTCGGGGGGCGGCGGGTGGAGCTTCCGTCGGAGGAACAGCTCTGCTTTCTCGCGGGCGTCGGCCTTCTCGCCGTGGTCGGGATCATCGAGTGGCCGGTCGCGGCGGCCATAGCGATCGGGCACGGGCTCGCCCACAGCCAGCACGGCAAGGCGCTGCGCGAGTTCGGAGAGGCCCTGGAAGAGGCATGACCGAGTACCCGCCGGACTACCCCGGGATGATCGTTCCGGTCGGGCATGTGGAGCCCGTACCGCGCCGCATCCGCGGCTATGTCGCCGGTCACCTCGTCTTCGACACGGTGCGGGCGCGCTATGTGTGGCTCTGGCCGGGCTATCCGCAGTACTGCGTTCCCCGCGACGACATCGCCGAGGGGGCACTGGCCGACGAGGGCCGGAACCTGACGCTGAAGGTCGGCGGAGCGCACCGCCAGACCCTCCGACTGGGCTCGCTGACCCGCCCCGGCGCGGCCTGGGAGTGGGCCGAGGACGCGCCTTCCGGCATCGTCGGCCACGTCAGCTTCCGGTGGGAGGCCATCGACGCCTGGTACGAGGAGGACGAGCAGGTGTTCGTCCACCCCAGGAGTCCCTACACCCGCGTCGACGCACTCCGCTCGGGCCGCGGTCTCCGCGTGGAACTGGACGGTACCGTGCTGGCCGACGCCCCGAACTCGGTGATGGTGCTGGAGACCGGGCTTCCGACGCGCTACTACCTGGACCGGGTGTATCTCGACTGGACGCGCATGGACCCCACCGACACCGTCACCGGTTGTCCGTACAAAGGGACAACGAGCGGCTACTGGGCCGTGCGGACCGACACGGCCACCTACCCGGACCTCGCCTGGGCATACGACTTCCCGACCCGGCAGGTCTCCCCCATCGCGGGGCTGGTCGCCTTCTACAACGAAAAGGTCGACCTCCATCTGGACGGCCGGCCGCTCCCCCGCCCCGCCCCGGTCAACAGGGTGATCTGGGAGAACGGACACCGGTAGGGGCACCACCCGATCACGTGGTGGTGCCGTCCCCACGGGTATGGGGACGGCACCACCATGTGATCGGGGAGCGTCATTTGACGCCGATAGCCGCTCCGGGACCGAGCGGCAGGTCCAGGCCGTAGAAGATGCCGAGGATCGCCAGCCACACCACCAGGAACGGCACCACGAAGATGGCGAGCCGGGAGATGAGAGTCCCCAGTCGGGCTTCCGGTTCGTATTCGCGGACCATCGCCAGGATGAGGAGGAGATACGGGTTCATGGGAGTGATGGCGCCGGTCGCCGAGTCACCGATGCGGAAGGCCGCCTGGCTGAGCGCCGGACTCATGTCCATCAGCATGAACGCCGGGATGAACACGGGACCGACCAGGGACCACAGGGCGGATCCGGAGAGGATCACCAGGTTGAGGCACGAGGCCAGCAGGACGAACGCGATGATCGCCCAAAAGCCGGTCACACCGATGGCGTTGAACAGCGCCGCGGCCTTCACCGCCAGCAGCACCCCGAGGTTGGACCAGGTGAAGAGCGCGATGACCTGGGCCGCGAAGAACATCATCACGATGTAGCCGGACATGTTCTTCACCGAGTCGGTCATGGCAGTGACCACGTCCTCGGTGCCCGTGAGCTTCCTGACCGTGAAGCCGTAGGTGAGCCCGGCGATCAGGAAGGCACCGAAGAGGACCAGGACGACACCGCTGAGCACGGGCGAGGGCACGAAGGCACCGCCCTCTCCGCGCAGCGGGGCGCCCGGTGGCAGCCAGAGCGCGAGGACCGCCGCCAGGTACAGGCCGACACCCGCGCAGGTGTACGCGAGCCCCTTGCGCTGCGCCGGGGTGAGCGTCAGGTCCTCCCGCGGGGTCTCGCCACTCTCGGCCGCCCGGTAGGGGCCCAGACGTGGTTCGAGGACGCGGCTGATGAGGAATCCGCCGAGCAGCCCCAGGACGACACTGCTGGCGGCGGTGAAGAAGTAGTTGATGAGCACATGGATATGGAGGCCCTCGGCGACCGGGAGCACCGAGGCCGCCTGCTGGGTGATGCCCACGTACAGGGCGTCGAGCGAGCCGATGGTGAATCCGGCCGCGTAGCCCGCGGTGACACAGGCGAAACCGCCGATGAGGCCCGCCACGGGATGGCGCCCGGCGCTCTTGAACACCAGGGCCGCCAGCGGGGGCAGCACGATGGCGCCGACATCGCTCATCATGTGCGCCTGGCTGGCGATGACCGCCACCGCGTACGGCAGCACGGCACGCGGCACCCGGGCCAGTGAGGCCCGCATCGCGGTCTCCAGCAGACCGGTCTTCTCCGCGAGTCCGACCACCATCATCAGCACCAGGACGGCGCCGATCGGCGGGAAGGTGGCGAAGTTGGGGATCAGGTTCTCCAGCAGCCAGCGCAGCCCCTCACCGGTGAGCAGCCCACCGATGTCCTTGGTGTCATCGGTGCCGGGGACGGTGACGGAGACGCCGATGAGGGCGAGGACGGTGGAGAGAACGGCCAGCAGCACGAAGAGCCCGGCGAACAGCACGATGGGGTTGGGCAGGGCGTTGCCGGCCCGTTCGATGAAGGAGAGGACCCGGTCGAGGCCGCCGCGCCGATCCTTGTCCGGGGAGGTACCCCCGGGGGCGGGCAATCCGGTCACCGTCGGCATCAGGGCCGCCTTCCGGCCGGCGTGGCCGACGGCAGGAGGCCCTTGGTGTCCTTGCGGACATGGCCGTCCTGCACGACGCACACGACGTTGGCGGGATCGCCGAGCACACCGATGTCCGCGAGCGGGTCTCCCTCGCAGACGAGGAGGTCGGCGACGCGGCCGGGGGCCAGTGTGCCGAGCCGGTCGGCGACGCCGAGGAGTTCGGCGGCGGTCCGGGTGCCGGCCACGATGGCGTCCATGGGGTCCATGCCCAGGTCGACGAGGTAGCTGAGCTCCATCAGGTTCTGGCCGTGCGGGCAGACGGCGGCGTCGGTGCCGAGCGCGATCCGGGTCCCCTGCTCGATGGCGCGGGAGATGTTCTCCTTGGTGATGCCGGACCAGCGCACCTTCTTCTCGTAGTGATAGGGCTCCATGGTGGCCTTGTCGATGCCCGCGTAGACGGTGGAGAGGGTCGGGACGACGAAGACGCCGCGCTCCCCCGCCATCTCCCGGGCCCGGTCGTCCAGGCCGTAGCCGTGCTCGATGCTGGTGACGCCGCCGCGGATGGCGTTGAGGATGCCCGCGTTCCCCTGGGCGTGCGCGGCCACCGGCTTGCCGCCGTGGCGCCGGCACTCGTCGACCACGGCGCGGATCTCCTCCTCCAGGAGCCCCTCGTCGTCCGGCTGGTCGTACGGGCTTCCCATGCCGCCGGTGGCACAGATCTTGACCAGGTCGGCTCCCGCGCGCAGCACCTTGCGCACGGCCAGGCGCGCCTCGTCCACGGTGTCGGCCAGCTCGGACATCTCACCGCCGCTGAGGTCGGTGCCGTCGGGCAGGCGCACATCGGCGTGGCCGCCGGTGTGGCTGATGATCCGTACGGCGGTGTGCACCCGGGGGCCGGTGATCCGCCCGGTCTCGACGGCGGTGCGGTAGCCGGTGGCCAGGCCGCCCAGGTCCCGGACGGTGGTGACGCCCGCGTCGAGAGTCTGCCGCAGCCGCGTGGCGGTGTCGTAGGTGACCAGGACCGGGTCGAGCTCACCGCGGCGGCCGGGCGGTGTCGCATGGGCGTAGGCGAGGTGGGTGTGGCAGTCGAAGAAACCCGGCAGCACGGTGCGGCCGCCGGCGTCGATGACACGACCGGTGAAGGCGTCGCCGGAGGCCGGGGGCGCGGTCGCCGCCGGGCCCGCGTAGGTGATCGTTCCTTCGGCGTCGGCGATGACGACGGCGTCCGCGATCGGGGTCGCCCCAGTGCCGTCGATCATCGTGGCGTTCTCCACGCGCAGAGCGGTCCTGGTGGTCTCGGACGTGGTGGCATCCGTCATGAGCGAGATCTCACTCCTCGTTGAGGGAACTGGTGGGGAGGAGTGTCGATCCATCGCGTGTTTCGGGTGTTATCATGCAGCATTCCATCGAGATTCACATGCGATACGCAGAAAAGCGCCGCCCATGCAAACGCAGGATTACGCCGCGCATGACCTCGACGAGTTGGATCGCGGCCTCGTACACGCGCTGCAGATCCATCCCAGAGCCCCGTGGACACTTGTCGGTGATGTCCTCGCGGTGAACCCGGTGACGGCCGCCCGACGCTGGCAGCGGCTCCAGGAAGCGGGGCTGGCCTGGGTGACCGCCTACCCGCAGCTGTCCGACTCCCGGGTCGTGGTGACCGGCATCGTCGAGGTCGACACCGAGCCCGGGGTCGGGGAGGACGTGGCCGAGGCCCTGGCGGCCGAGCCCTCGGTGGCGAACGTCAAGCTCACGGCGGGAAGCCGGGATCTGGTGATCGCGCTGCAGGCTTCGGACCTGGGTGAGCTCGCCCAGCTCAGCACGCTCCTCTTCCGGGGCGCGCCAGGGGTGCGGGCGACACGTACGCATGTGACGACGGCCCTGCCCTCCGAGGGCAGCCGGTGGCGGCTTCGCGCTCTGGACGCCGCGCAGTGCGCGCGGCTCGAGGGGGCGCTCCCGCCGGTCGAGCCGCTCCCGCCGGGGGCGTCCGGCTGGGACCCCTTGGACGTGCGGCTCCTGGAGCTGCTGAGCGTCGACGGGCGCATGGCGATCAGCGACCTGGCGGAGCGCGCCGGGGCGCCTCTGACCACGGTCCGCCGGAGGCTGCGGGGGCTGCTCGGCTCACGGGTGCGCCTGCGCTGCGACCTCGCCCGGCCCATGTCCGGGTGGCCGATGGCCGCGGTGTACTTCGCGTCCGTACCGGCCGAGCGCCTGGAGGAGACCAGCCGGGCGCTGGCCGGGGTGCGGGAGGTGCGATCGTGTGCGATCACGGCGGGCCCGCACAACCTCGTGATCGACGTCTGGCTGCGCGCGGTCGGCGATGTGCACGCCTTCGAGGCGCATCTGTCCAGGCGGCTGCCGCAACTGACCATCGACGACCGCTCGGTGGTGCTGCGCACCGTCAAGCACATGGGCCGGCTGCTGGACCGAAGCGGCCACAGCGTGGGCATCGTCCCGCTCCGCCCCTTCGCCACCCCGGCTCCCGGGAGTGCCACGGCCACCTGATGCGCGGGCGCCCGGCCCGCCTCGGCATCGGACCCGTCGGGACGTGTCCGGCCTGGTCCGGACTGGTCGCCGCGCCGCCAGGGCCTGTTGGCGAAAGTTGATCTTGATGGCCGGTGGTCATGTGCTGCGGGACGTGCACGTCGAAGCGGTCGGCTCCCGGATTGTGGCGGCCGCCGACGCGGGGCAGAGTGGTCTCAGAACTGTCCGAGCGAGACAGAAGGCGCACGGCAGGGTTACGGAGGTGCGACGCATGTCCGAGAGGAACCCCGCGCACGGGGCCGCCGACGAGCGGCCGGAAATCTCGTTGCCGCCCGAAGTCCAGATGCTGCAAGACGTCACTCCGCCCTTCTTCCCCGAAGGTGGTTCGGGAATGACCATCCGTGTCGAGTGGCCTCCCGGTCACCCCGGGCTCCCTCCGCACCGCCACTCGGGGCCGGCGTTCGGCTATGTGGTGGAGGGCGCGGTCCGGTTCGAGCTCGAGGGTGAGCCGGAGCGTGTGGTCGAGGCCGGTGGGACGTTCTGGGAGCCGGGTGGTGACGTGATCCACTATCAGGACGCCAACGCCCTGTCGGACGCGCCGACCACGTTCGTCGTGACCATGGTGTGCGCGCCGGGTCAGCCGATGCTCACGTTGGTCGACGAGGAGGAGCTGAAGGAGCGGGCGCACCTGCGGGCCCCACGCCCCTCCAAAGGCTGACCCGCTCCGTCTCACTCCTCGACATTCACTCGCTTCCGCCCCCTCCGGCCCCAACCATGACCCCCGTGGTTGATGCCTCCTTGTACACGGCGTTCCTCCTGGCCGCGTTCGTCCGCTGCGTCACTCCCGGCCCCGACATGAGGTTCATCGTGGCGATGGGCGGCCGGGGCGGCCCCAGCGCGGGGGTCATGGCGGCGTTCGGGGTGGCGTGCGCGATGTTCGTACACGCGGTGGCCGCGGCGCTGGGGCTGTCGGCGAAGATCGCCGGACTACTGCGCCGCAGCCGCCGGGTGGCGCGGGGGCCGAACGTGTTCAGCGGGACGGTGTTCACGGGGCTGGCGGTACGGCCGGCCGCCGCACCGAAGTAAACCGCCCGGGGGCAGGCCGGGGCAGCGTCCTGCGGCCGCCCGCGCCGGGGTCCGGACAGCGGACCGTTCGCCTGGTCCCGCCCGCTTGGCGGCGACGAGAGTGGGCGAGCGGTTCGTGTCAATCGGAAGGCGGCTCACGGCGATGGCGAACACGGTGCGGCGGGGCTACGCGCCCAGTCCCTTCGGGCAGTTGCACTACGCGGAGTGCGGGTCCGGCGAGGCGGTGCTGCTGCTGCATCAGACGCCGCGTTCCTGGACCGAGTATGCCGATGTGCTGCCCCTGGTGGGCCGGGCGCACCGGGCGATCGCCATGGACACCGTGGGGTTCGGCGCCTCGGCCAAGCCCGAGGGGCCGCACTCGATCGAGCGGTTCGCCGACGGGGTGGAGGCGCTGGCCGACGGGCTCGGGCTGGACGCGTTCCACCTGGTGGGCCATCACACCGGCGGTGTGGTCGCCGTGGAGGTGGCCGCCCGGCTGGGCGACCGCGTCAGCAGTCTGCTGCTCTCGGCCACGGCCTTCGTCGACGAGACCAAACGCGAGGCGGCACCCGCTCGCCCGCCGGTCGATCATGTCGATCCGAAGCCGGACGGCTCGCATCTGGTGGAGCTGTGGAATAGGCGCCGCGGCTTCTACCGGGAGGGCGAGGAGGCCGCGCTGACCCGTTATGTGATCGACGCGCTGACCGTGCTGGACCGGGTGGAGGAGGGACACCAGGCGGTGTACCGGTACCGGATGGAGGAGCGGCTGGCGCACATCACGGCCCCGGTACTCGCCGTATGCGCCCCGGAGGACCACTACTCGCTGCCCGCGCTGGAGAAGTTCGCGGCCACGCTCGGCTGCGAGAGCGCGGTCCTGCCCGGCGGCCACGTACCGGCGCCCGAGCAGCTGCCCGGGGAGTTCGCCGACGCCGTCACCGCATGGGTGGACCGGCCTCGGCCCTGACCCGGTCCCACGTCGTCTCCGTGACGCCACGCCGCCGCAGCGCCGCCTTGCGCACCTTGCCGGTCTCGGTGAGCGGCAGCTCGCGCAGGATGTCCACGTAGCGGGGGGCGGCGAACGGGGGCAGCTCGAGCTCGCAGTGGCGGATCAGGTCGGCCGGGTCGAGGGTGCTGCCCGCGCGGGGCAGCACGGCGACCATCACCTCGTCCTCCGCCAGCTCGGACGGCACGGGGAAGACGGCAGCGTCGGCCACCGCGGGATGGCCGCGGACGACCGTCTCGACCTCGCAGGAGGAGATGTTCTCCCCACGGCGGCGGATGACGTCCTTGATGCGGTCCACGAACCGGAACCAGCCGTCGGGTTCGCGCACCACCCGGTCCCCCGTCCGCCGCCACGCGTCCGCGGGCTCCACCGGCTCGCCCAGGTAGCCGGTGGCGAAGGCGTACGGCCGGTGGCTGCGCACCAGGAGCTCGCCGGGGGTGCCGTCGGGGACGGGGGTGAGCAGTTCGTCGACGACGCGGGCGTCGAAGCCGTCGCGCAGGGTGCCGATGTAGCCGGGCCGCTGTTCCTCAGGGGTGGTGCCGATGACGAGGTTGGTCTCGGTGGAGCCGAATCCGTCGACCAGGGTGACGCCGAACCGCTCGCGGAACGGCTGCCAGGCGTGGGCCGGTGTCGCCGGGGAGAGTCCGCGTACGGCCCGGTGGGCACGGTCGTGCGGGCCCGGGGGCTGGGCCAGCAGCATCGGCACCATGGCGCCCAGCAGATAGACGACGGTGGCCCCGGCTCCGGCCGCCTCGGTCCAGTACCGGGAGGCCGAGAACCGGGGCGCGAGGGTGTACGCCGCCCCCACGGTCATCGCCTGCGCCAGCGCGTTCAGGGCGTTGGTGTGGAACAACGGGAGGCAGGTGTGGAGGACGTCGTCCGCGGTGAGGCGCAGCGCGCCGGAGACGTTGCGCCCCCACCAGACGAACTGGGCGTGGGGGCAGCGGACCCCGCGGGAGGTTCCGGTGGTCCCGGAGGTGAAGAGGACGCACGCGGTGTCGCCCGGGCGGACGGGGGCGGCCGGCAGGGCGGGGCCGTGGCCCGGCCGGGGCACGTCGTCCCCTCCCGCGAGCCACAGCGCCCCCCGGTAGCCGGCCGCCCGCAGGCGCTCCGCCGTCTCCTCCTCCGCGAGCAGCTGGGTGGGGCGGGCCTGGTCCAGGACGTTCCGCAGCCCGCTGCCGCGCAGCCCCGTGTTCAGCGGGACCAGCTCGGCGCCGAGCCAGGCGGCGCCGAGGAACAGATCGACGAGTTCGATCCGGTTGCCCGTCATCGCCGCGATACGGTCGCCCGGGCGGCAGCCCCGGGCCACGAGGGCCCCCGCCATGGTGGCGGCGGCCTCTCGCGTCTGACGGTAGGTGCGGACGGTGCCCCCGATCCGCAGGAAGGGGCGGTCCCCGTGGTCCCGGGCCGCGGTGTGGAGCAGCCCGGGAATCGTCAGGGAGGTCACCGCAGCACCTCGCACTCGCGCAGTTCGCGGATCCGCTCCGGTGGCAGCCCCGCGACCTCGCGCAGCACGTCGTCGGTGTCGGCGCCGAGCACGGGTGCCGCCGTACGGACGCCGCCCGGTGTGCGGGTGAGCCGGATGGGCGGCCCCTCGTGCAGGAAGGCCCCCGCCACCGGGTGTTCCGCGCGGACGTAGAAGCCCCTGGCCCGTAGCTGCGGGTCCTGTTCGACGAGGTCGCGGCCGTTCTGCACCGCGCCCGCGGGTATGCCGTGCTCCTGGAGGAGTTCGGCGGCGGCGTCGGCCGGCAGGGTCCTGGCCCAGGTGGCGAGGGCGTCGTCGACCAGGTCGGCGTGGTGTGCGCGGTCGGCCGCGGTGCGGGTGCGCTCGTCGGTGGCGAGGCCGGGGCGTCCGATCGCCGTGCACAGCCGGGCCCATTCGGTGTCGTCGCGGACGCTGACGGCCAGCCAGCGGTCCGCGCCGAGACAGCGGTACACGCCCTGCGGGCGCCACCGCGGATCGGTGTTCCCGGCGGGCTCGACGGGGTTGAGCAGGCTGGTGCCCATATGGGAGGCGATCGCCTCGAGCTGGGACAGGTCGATGTGCTGTCCGCGCCCGGTCTCCTCCCGGTGTTCCAGGGCGGCGGCGGTGGCGAGCGCGGCCTGCAGTCCGGCGACGATGTCGCCGTGGCCGTAGATCACCCCGACCACGTCGTCCGGGCCCCATCCGGTCAGGCCGGTGAGCCCCGAGGAGGCCGACACGGTGTCCGCGTAGGACACCCAGCCGCTGCGCGGGCCGCTGTGTCCCATGCCGGACATGCTGACGTACACCAGGTGGGGGTTGATCTCGCGGAGGGCGTCGTAGCCCAGGCCCAGTTTGGTCATGACGGTGGCGCTGAAGTTCTCCACCAGGACGTCGCAGGAGGCGATGAGGTCGCGGAGTACGGCGATGCCGTCCTCCGTGCGGGTGTCCAGGGCCAGGCTGCGCTTGTTGCGGTTGACCTCGTTGAAGTAGCCGTTGGTGTTCGGATCGGTGTGCGGGCCGCGGGACAGATGCATGAAGGGCGCGAACCGGGTGGGGTCGGGACGGCCCAGCGACTCGACCTTGATGACATCGGCGCCATGGTCGGCGAGCACCTTGGTGCAGTAGGGCCCGGCGAGCACCCAGGTCAGATCCAGGACCCGAACGCCGTGCAGGGCGGGCCGCGCGGGTTCCGCGGACGCCGCGGGCACCTGTGGGGCCGGCCGGTGCTCCCGCAGCAGCAGCTGGTCCGCGCCCCGTTCCGGGACGTCCAGCTCCTTGATCCGGTGGCCTTCCGGGAACGCGAAGGGGAAGCCCAGGTCGGTGCGGCCCCCGGCCCGGAGGAAGAAGTCACGGGCGGCGAGCTGCGGGTTGCCGGGCATCTCGTGCGGCAGGTCGACGGACGCCCAGGGCAGCTTCCTGGACTGGGCGAACTCGGCGAATTCGGCCTTCGGCCACCGGCCCGCGAAGTCCTGCACCACCTCGAAGACGTGCTCCTGGTACTTCTTGCGCTCCACCGGATCCTGCCAGCGCGGCTCGGCCAGGTCGGCCTCGGCGCCCTCCTCGCGCAGCCAGGCGAGGAGCGCGTCCCACATGCGGGGGCTGCCGCCGAGGCCGCCGCCCAGATAGCCGTCGGCGGCCCGGAACAGTCCGTGCGGCACCAGCGGATGCACCCGGCCGGGACGTCCCGGCACCCGGTCCTCGTGCAGATAGGCGAGGGTGCCGGCCTCCAGCGCGGCGGCCGCGCACGCCTGGGCGGACACATCGGCGAGCTGGCCCGGCCCGGTGCGCCGCGCCCGCAGTCCGAGCAACGCGGCAATCGCGCCGTGCACACCGGCCAGCTGCTCCGCCTGGTTCTCCGGCAGGCGCAGCGGCGGGCCGTCCGGGTCGCCGACCTGCGCGAGCATGCCGCCGAGCGCGGCGACCACCAGATCGGTGCCCTGCCAGTGGCTGCGGGGACCCACGGTCCCGAAGGGGGTGACGCGGACGTGGACGAGGTGGTCCAGGCCCGCGACGGCCTCCGGCGCACCGTCCGGTGTCCCGTCGAGAAGGACATCCGCTCCCTCCACCAGGCGCCGCAGGTCCCGCGGGGACGCGGGGGTCACGGACCGTTTACCGGCGTGCCAGTGGACGAACGCGTCACCGTTCAGTTCCCGCCGGGTCGGATCCCCCTCCTCGGGCTCGACCAGGACGACCTCATATCCGAGGCCGACCAGGAGCCGGCCCGCGAACCGGGTGAAGGGGCTGGACAGTTCGACGACGCGTACGGCCGGGTTGCTCACATCTCCTCCGCGGGATGCTCAGGCGTGCTGCTGGTTGAGGAAACCGGTGACCGCCGTGTAGTAGTCGTGCGGCCGCTCCTCCTGAAGGTGGTGGGAGACCAGGTCCATGACGTGCAGATTGCCCTTGGGGACCATGCGGGCGAGCATCAGCGGATAGTCGGGGGTGAGGAACGCGTCGTACATGCCCCAGATGAAGAGGGTGGGGGCCTGGATGGCGCCGAGCTCCGCGGTGAGGTCCTGCCAGTCGCCGCGGGGGTTGTCGGAGGCGCCGGCGAGGGCGGTCTCCTCCGGGTCGAGACTCTGCTCGTAGCGCAGGGTGACGGTGTCGTCGGGAATGGCACCGGCGTCGTACCACTCCAGGCGGGCGATCAGGTCCCGCATCTTCCCCCAGGAGGGACCGGTGCCGCCGTAGTACACGTCACGGGCGTTGCGGCCGCGCCGGCCGCCTTCGGGCAGCGGGGCCAGCGGGCCGTGGAACACGGGCATGCTGCCGGTGATGGCCAGCGACCGGACCCGCTCGGGGTACTTCGCGCCCAGGTTCAGCGCGATGGTTCCGCCCCAGGAATTGCACACGAAGTCGGCGCGCTCGATGCCCAGGGTGTCGAGCAGGGCGACCGTCTTGGCGGCGTGGTAGTCCCACATGGGGCCTTCGATGACGGGCTTGGCCGACTTGCCGTACTGCAGGATGTCCACGAGGAAGCAGTGGCGGTCCTGGGCGAACAGCGGCGCCACCTGTCCGAAGTCGGACCAGCCCGTGCACCCGGGGCCGCCGCCGTGGAGGAAGACCGTCGGGCTGCCGCCCGGCTTGCCCAGCTCGATGTAGTGGTACGTGACGCCGTCCGCTTCCGCGTGGGCGCCCTCCGGCGGCTTCTGGATGTTCATGAGGTCCATGCCCCGATGGTGTGGCGCCGGTGATCTCCGCCCAAGCGGTCCGGTCCGCTGAGCGGGCCGGTCTCGTGGTGGCCGCCTCCGGGCGGTGGCTAGCCTCCCGGTCCAATGTGTCCGCGGTGGTCGTGCCCAGAAAGGCAGTAGATGTCCGCGTGGGAAGTTGCCGAGGAACGGGCGAGGGCGGCGATCGGCCGCCCGGAACACCGGGACTTGGGGGTCGTACGGGCCGAGGACGCGGCGGAGTTCGCGCGCTCGGCCGGGGAGACCGGACCGCATCTGGTCGACCCCGGCCACCCGGACTTCACCGTCCACCCGATGTACCTGGTGAGCCTGTTGCGCGGCGCGGGAGGCGCCGGCCGGGATGAGCTCCGGCCGGACGGCATGTACCGCGACGAGGTCCCGGGCACCGATGGCCTGGATGTGCGGCTGATGGCGGGCGGCCAAGAGGTCCGGTTCACCGGCGAGGTGAGGGCGGGCGACCGGATCCAGGTCCGCCGGGTCCTCACGGATGTCGAACGCAAGGGCAGCGGCAGCCCGTTCCTGCTGCTGACCGTCGAGAAGACGTACACGGCGGAGCGGGGCACGCTCGTCCGGGTGCGGGAGAGGTTCATCGTCCGATGAGGGTGCGCACGGGGCAGCCCGTACCACCGGTGGAGTTCACCCCGGATGCCGTCACACTGCTGCGGTTCGGGGCGGTCACCCGCAATGCCCACCGCATCCACTACGACACCGGGTTCGCGCGTTCCGAGGGGCTGGACGGCCCGGTCGTCATGGCGCAGCTGCACGGCTGTCTGATGCACCGGGCCGCCATGAGCTTCGCGGGTCCGGGCGGACGGGTGCTGGAGATCGGGTGGCAGAACCGGGCCCCGGCCCTCGCCGGGGAGCGGCTCGTGGTGAGCGGTACGGTCGGCGAGGTCGATCCGGAGACGGGGCGGGTCACCCTGGAGCTGGTCGAACACGGTGGGCAGGGTGATGTGGTGTGCTGCCGGGGCACGGCCGTGGTCCTGATGGGCTGACCGCGCCCCGCGTCGGCATGAGATCGCTCGGGCGAGATCGTCCCTCGGGCGGGATCCGGGATCACCCCTCGGGCGGGATCCGGGAGCATCCCTCAGCCGAGATCGAGGACCACCTTGCCGATCGCCTCCCCGGACCGCAGGCGTGCCACGGCTTCCGCCAGGCCGTCGATGCGATGGTGCTCGATGGGCAGGGTGAGTTCTCCGGAGGTGAGGTCGCCGAGCATCCGCTTGGTGTCGGCGGCGACCTCCTTCCCACGGGTCATCAGGTTCACGGGCAGCAGCGACACATCGGCGAGGAGGAAGTCCGCCAGGTCCACGGTGAACTCCCGGCCCGCGGTGTAGCCGACGAGGGCGACCCGGCCGCGGGGACGCACCAGCGGCAGGGAGTCGCGCAGGACCGGCCCGCCCACGGTGTCGATGACGACGTCCACCGGGCCTCCGACCGCGTCGGCGGACAGGTCGGCGGCGAGCACCACCTTGGCCGGGGCCGGGACATGCGGCAGTTTGGCGGGGCGGCCCACCACGCCGATCACCTCGGCTCCGGCCCGGGCCGCGACCTGCACGGTGAGTGCGCCCACCGCACCGGCCGCCCCGGTCACCAGGACCCGCTCCCCGGGCTGGACGCCCGCCACGGCGTGCACCGAGGCCCACGCCGTCCCCGCCGGGGAGAAGTAACAGCAGGCCATCGCGGGGTCCGTGCCCTCGGGCACGGCCTCCACGGCGGCATCGGGGACCAGCGCGTGCTCGCTCCAGGCACCGTCGCGGCGCATGCCGAGGGCCTTGCCGCGGAGGAGGACGAGGCTCCCCTCCGGGTGGACGCCGGAGGCGACGACGGTGCCGCTGCCGGCGGTGCCGGGAATCGACGGCAGGTCGGGGAGGATGCCGAACTTGCCGTCGACGACGTTCAGATCGAGGTGGCTGACGGCGGCCGACTTCATCCGCACCAGGGTGTGGCCGGGCCGTGGCTCGGGGACCGGCCGTTCGACGAGCCGCGGCAGGGTGCCGAACTCCTCCAGCACCAGGGATTGTGACGTCGGGTGGCTCACGTTTTCGCTCCGTATCCACGGGCTCACGGCCCGGTTCGGTGTGGCGGACCCCGCGCACGCTAGACCGCGCCCCGCCGTCCGCGCACCGGGACGGGTCCGCTCAGCGAAACACGCCGCCGCGGCCGCCGTCTCGTCTGCCACCGGGGAGGGAGCGGTCTGCTGAGCGGACCGGATCCCTTGGGCGGATCCGCGTCGCGCCGGATGCTCGGGGCCACCGAAAACCGGCAGCAGGAGGACACGCACGATGACGGTCGAGGACTCTCCCGACACGGCCACCCCCGCCCGGAGCCGCCGCAGAAAACCCGCCGAGCCCGGTCGCCAGGACTGGTCGTCCTGGCCCCATTACGACGGTGCGGCAGCGGGCTTCCGCGGCTACTGGTATCCGGTCACCTGGTCCAGCCAGGTCACGGGGAAGCCGCTGCCGTTCACCATCTGCGGCGAGCGGATCGCGCTGATCCGCGACAACGGCACGGCGTACGCCCTGCACGACCGGTGCCCGCACCGCGGTGTGCCGCTGTCCGAGGGCAACCAGCAGTTCCCGGGCACGGTGAGCTGCCCGTACCACGGCTGGACCTTCGACCTGCCCACCGGGCGGCTGTCGGCGGTCATCACCGACGGCCCCGGGTGCCGGCTGACCGGCAAGCTGGGCGTGCGCACCTACCCGGTCGAGGAGCGCCTCGGCATGGTGTGGGTGTACATCCCGATCGCCGACGAGGAGCCGCACTCGATCGACTCCCAGCTTCCGGAAGAGCTCGTCTCCAACGCCTTCGTGATGGGCGGCCGGATCGAGCCGCGCGGTGGCAACTGGCGGTTCGCCTGCGAGAACGGCTTCGACGAGGGCCACGCCAAGTATCTGCACCGCACGGCCCTGTGGCGGCTGTTCAAGCCCATGCCGACCTGGAACATCACCCGGATCGTGCCGCGTGGCCGGTGGATCTTCCGGGTCCAGGACGAGGTCCACTGGGACGCCGAGTTCCCGGGGGTGGGCCGCTGGTCCAACAAGCGGTGGTGGAAGATGCAGCCGCCCAAGGAGACCTTCAACATCGGCAACACCGGCAAGGCCGACAGCGTCGATCCGACGATCGAGGCGCAGCACTTCCCCGGGTTCGCCTCCCTGTCGATGCCGGGCGTGCTGCGCATCGCCTACCCCAAGTTCATCCACTACGAGTTCTACGTCCCGGTCGACGAGGACAACCACCGCTATGTCGGTGTGATGGTCAACTTCACCGAGGGCTGGGAGACCCTGCGCTTCTACGCCAAGTACCTCGGCGCGATCCGCTGGCTGTTCCACGGCCAGTTCTCCGGCCAGGACGCGTGGATGGTCGATGTCACCGACGCCCCGCCGGAGAAGCTCTACCGGCCCGATATCTCGCTCACCGCCTGGCGGAATCTGAGCGAGGAGGAGTACGGCAAGAAGCTGGCCGCGGTCGACGGTGCGTCCGCACCCGAAGAGAAGGCATGACATGTTCCGTAAGCTGTTCACCCTGCTGCTGGGCGCCGCGATCGCCGTCGGGATCCCGCTGGCCACAAAGCGCATCGCGCGGACCACGATGACCCAGGTCCACAGGATCAACCAGTGACCGCCGACGGCCTGGCGGGACTGGACGAGCGGCAGCGCTCCTGGGCCCTGGACGCCGCCCGCCACATCAGCACCGACCGGCTCCGCGAGCTGATCACGGGCCTGGTGAACATCCCCAGCCCCACCGGCGACGAGGGCCCGCTGGCCACCCATATCGCCGACACCCTGCGCACCGCCGGCTGCCACGCGGCCGTCCAGCCCCTCGACGACCGCCAGGCCAACGCCTGGGGGCGGCTGACCGGTGACGGCACCGGCCCCGACCTCATGCTGTACGCCCCCATCGACACCCTGACAGTGGGCGAGGAGAGCGAGGACGTGCCGTGGATCGGCCCGGAGTTGCGCGAGGACATGCGCCCCGCGGCCACCATGTACGACGACCTGGTCACCGGGCTCGGCGCCGCCAACCCCAAGGGCCACGCGGCGTGCGTGATGATGGCCGTCGAGGCGATCTCGCTGGCCGGTGTCCCGCTCGCCGGTGACCTGGTCGCGGCCTTCGGCGCGGGCGGGATGCCCACCAACGCCCGGCCCGTGGGCACACGCCTCAACACCGGCCAGGGCGCCGGGTGTTCGTTCCTGCTGGAGCAGGGCGTGTGGACCGACTACGCGGTCATCGCCAAGCCCGGCTGGACCGTCTCATGGGACGAGGTCGGACTGGTCTGGTTCGAGGTGACGGTCGGCGGCACCCACACCTACGCGGGCTCCCGCCACCGGCTCCCGTACGACAACGCCATCGCCCGCGCCGGGGAGGTGGCCGCGTACCTGGAGAAGTGGTTCGAGGGGTACGCCGAGCGGCACACCTCGGGCACGGTGGCGCCGCAGGGCATCGTCTCCGCCATCCGCGGCGGCTGGCCGCGGATGGCGGCGGTCACCCCCGCCGTGTGCACCCTCATGGTGGACCTGCGGATCAGCCCGGACATCACACCGATGCGGGCCAAGCGCGAGTTCATGGACGCGCTGGCCGCGCTGCGGGCCGCCTCGCCCGGGCTCGACGTCCGGGCGGAGATGGTGCTGGCGATCCCCGGCACCCGCACCCCGCGCGAGTCGTGGATCCACCGCAGCGCCACGGCCGCCTGGGAGGCGCTGGAGGGGCGCGAGCACGAGGTGATCCCCGGGAACAGCGGCGCCACCGACGCCAACATCCTGCGCGGCCGCGGCATCCCCACCGTGCGGGTCGGCATGCCCAAGGTGGCGGAGGCGCCGTTCGAGATCGACTTCGCCCGCGGCATGAACACGGTGTCGCTGCGGGCCATGGAGAAGCTCACGCGCCATCTGATCCGCACGGCCGTGGACACCGTCACCCGGTCCCGCGACGAGCTGGAAGGAGCAGGGGCATGACCGGGATCGTCCTGGGGGTCGGAGCGTCGCACAGCACGCTGATGAACACCCACTGGGAGGAGACATACCACAAGGACCGCGCCGAGCGGTTCCGGGACGCCCTCGGCCAGGCGCGGGAGGCGCTGGCCGCGGCCCGCCCCGACACGGTGGTCCTGGTCGGCTCCAACCACTTCCGGGGGTTCTGGCTCGACCTGATCCCCAGCTTCACCATCGGGGTGGACGAGTGCATCGCCAGCGGCGAGTCCGGCACCCCGAAGGGCCCGCAGCCGGTGGACCGGGAGCTGGCCCTCTACCTCGCGGGTTCGCTCGTGGAGCGGTCCGGTTTCGACGTGGCGTTCTCCGCCCGGCTGCAGATCGACCACGGCCAGTCGCACGCCGTCCAGTATCTGCTCGACGGGCTCGACGTCGACCTCGTACCGCTGGTGGTGAACGTCTTCGCGCCGCCGCTGCCCACCCTGGAGCGCTGCGAACGGCTGGGCCGGGCGATCCGGGAGGCGGTCCTGGCGTTCCCCGGCGACCGCCGGGTGGCCGTCATCGGCTCCGGCGGGCTGTCCCACCGGCTGCCCTGGCCGGACTGGCGCGACCCGGACGGCGAGGACGAGGAGTTCATGGTCGGGGCCTGGCTCAACGGCCGGGAGAACTGGCAGGACTACGACGTGCGCCGCCGCGAGATCATCCGGGCCGCCGAGGCGTCGCTCAACCCGGCGTTCGACGAGGAGTTCCTGTCCTGGATGGAGCGGGGACAGGCGCACCGCCTCACCGAGTACACCACCGCGGAACTGGAGAAGGTGGCCGGCAACGGCGCCCAGGAGCTGCGCACCTGGCTGCTGATGTCCGCGCTGCTCGATCACATCCCGGGCCGGCGGCTGGCCTATGAACCGATGCCCGAGTGGCTCACCGGCATGGGGGTCGCCGTCCTCGATCCCGCGCAGGCCCCCGCACAGACCAGCGAAAGGCAGTCATGAGCATCTGGAACGAGCTGTCGGGCATCGACTACCGGCACGCCTACGTCGAGACCGGCGACTTCAAGACCCGCGCCCTGCAAGCCGGTCCCGAGGACGGCGAGCATGTGGTGTTCCTGCACGGGACGACCGGCCACCTGGAGGCGTTCGTACGGAACATCCCGGCGCACGCCGAGCGCTACCGCTGCCACTCCATCGACATGCTGGGCCACGGCTACACGGGCAAGCCCGACCGCCCGGCCGAGATCCCCCTGTACGTCGAGCACCTGATGGCCTATCTGGACGCCGTCGGCGCCGAGCGCGCCCATCTGGTCGGCGAGTCGCTGGGCGGTTGGGTGGGGTCGTGGGCCGCGAGCGAGCACCCGGACCGGATCGCCTCCCTCCAGCTGCTGTGCATGGGCGGCACGAAGATCAACCCGGCGATCATGGAGCGGCTGAAGACGTCCACCAGCGACGCGGCCCTCAAGGACGACATCGCCTTCACCCGGGAGCGGCTGCGGCTGCTGTGGGCCCACTGGGACGAGGACCTGGGCGAGGAGCTGACCCAGATCCGTTACGACATCTACCACCACCCCGACTTCCAGCGGAACCTGCACAATCTGCTGGCGCTCCAGGAGCCGGAGGCCCGCGAGCGCAACCTGCTGCGGCCCGACCGGATGGGCCGGATCAAGGCGCCGACCCTGGTGGTGTGGGGCAACAAGAACCCGCTCGGCGACGTGCCGGAGGCCGAGGCCATCGCGGCGGCGATCCCCGGGGCGCGGCTCGAGGTGTTCAACGAGTGCGGCCACTGGCCGCAGCACGAGAAGGCCGATCTGTACAACCCGCTCAGCCTGGAGTTCCTCGCCGCGTCCTCGGCCATCTGATCGTGAGGTACCTGCCATGACCGTAGTCCCCATCGACCAAGCGGTCAGAGCCTGTCCCGACCCGATGAACTCCGTCCTCGGCAAGGTCCGGTCCATCCTGGAGGCGTTCACCGCCGACGACGACTCGCTCTCGCTCGCCGATCTGGTGCGCCGTTCGGGAGTGGCGAAGGCGACCGTCCACCGGCTGTCCCAGGAGCTGGTCGCATGGGGGCTGCTGGAGCGGGCGGGCTGCAACTACCGGCTCGGACTGCGCCTGTTCGAGATCGGGCAGCGGGTGCACCGGCAGCGCATCCTGCGGGAGGTGGCCCAGCCGTATATGGAGGATCTGCTGCTGGCCACGCGGGAGACCATCCACTTCGCCATCCATGACGGGCTGGACGTGGTGTACCTGGAGAAGATCCTCCCCCACCGGGGGCTGAGCGAGGAGTCGCGGGTGGCGGGGCGGCTTCCGCTGTACTGCACGGCGACCGGCAAGGCGATCCTCGCCCACTCCCCCGGCAGCCTGTTCGGCGAGGTGATCAGGAGCGGGCTCAAGCCGTTCACCCGCCACACCATCACCTCGCCGGGCCGGCTGCGCACCCAGCTGGACCGCGTACGCGACCAGGGCATCGCCACCGAGGCGGAGGAAGTCCGGCTCGGCTATATGAGCATGGCGGTCCCGGTCTTCGGCCGGCAGAACACCCTCGCCGGGGCCCTGTCGATCACGGCGCCGACCTACCGGGTGGACGCGATCGCCCATGCCAGCGCGCTGCGTACGGCGGGGCTCGGCATCAGCCGCTCGCTGAGGTCGGCGCTGTGACGGCGCCCGCCGTGTCCTCCCCCGCTCTGGACGAGGTGCTGGCACGGGCGCGGGAGCTGATCGACCAGTGGCGGGACGAGGACTGCGGCACCCCGACGGTCAAGGACTTCTGCCGTTACGCCGCCGCCCTCAACGACGGCGAGTACATCCGCCGGGCCCGCGCCCTGGAAGCGGACGGCCGGCCCGTCGAGGCGCCCGCCCTGTTCCTCGCGGCCACCATGAGCTGGGAGGACGGCCCGCCGGAGGACGAGCTGCGGCCGGATGGCCTCGCCCGGCGTGAGTCGCCGTGCACCGAAGGTCTCCCGGTGCGCCAGGTGCACGGCGGCCAGTCGGTGCGCCTGGTCCGGCCCCCGGTGGCCGGAACGCGGATCACGGCGACCCGTGCGGTCGTCTCCGCGCGGCACAAGCACGGACGGTCGGGTGAGTTCGTCCTCCTGGGCGTGCGGACCCGGTTCCTGTCGCCCGACGGGAGCGAGCTGACGTCCGTGGACGAGACGATCGTGGTGCTCGACGCCACCGGAGGTGACCGATGACGGCGCCCGCTGCCGGGACCGAGTGTCCACCGCGCCGGTACGCCCACACCAGTGTGCAGCTGTTCCGCTTCAGCGCCGTGTCGTGGAACGCGCACCGGATCCACTACGACGCCGCGTTCGCGGCGTCGGAGGGGTTTCCCGACACGGTCGTGCAGTCGACGTTGCACGGCGAGACACTCAGCCGCAATGCCCTGGAGTGGGCCGGGCCGGGCGCCCGGCTGGAGTCGGTGGCGTGGCGCAATGTGGCCACGGCGGTGGCCGGTGAGCAGCTGACCTGGGCCGCGACGGTGTCCTCGGTCGAGGGCGCACGGGTCCGTCTGGACGCGCGCATCCTCAAGGCCGACGGCTCCGAGTGCGTCACGGGGGCGGTGGAAGTGACGCTCGCCGGGTGACGGCCCGGCTCGTCCGGGTGTGGGAGCGGTGGAACCCAAGGCCGGCGGGGGCCTTGGGTTCCACCGCTCCCACGTGTCCGGGCCACGGTGTCCCGGCGCCACCGGTTCCGCGCCCTGTCCCGGCAGGCGGACCGATTCCATTGGACCGTGATCCGGGCCTGCCTACGCTCCCTTTCCATGAGCGTTCTCAACGTTGAGCCGGTCGCCGCGGAGGACGCGGCGGTGGTCGAGACGGACATCCTGATCATCGGCGCCGGCCCGTCGGGCCTGTACGGCGCCTACTGCGCGGGCTTCCGCGGGCTGCGTGTCGCCGTGATGGATGTGCTGCCCCAGCGCGGCGGCCAGATCAGCGCGATGTACCCGGAGAAACCGATCTTCGACATCGCCGGATTCGCCTCGGTCCGCGGCCGCGACCTGGTCGACAACCTGGTCGCGCAGGCGGAGACACACGGCACCCGCTATCTCCTCGGCCACCGCGCGGCGGAGCTGTCCTACGACGACGGCCTGCCCGTGGTCCGCAGCGACCGGGGGACGACCGTACGGGCCGGGGCGGTGGTGATCACCGGGGGCGTGGGGACCTTCACTCCCCGCCCGCTGCCGGCCGGGGAGGACTTCCTCGGCCGCGGCCAGGTGTACTTCGTGCCCGACCCCACCGTCCACGCCGGCCATGACGTGGTGGTCGTCGGCGGTGGCGACAGCGCCTTCGACTGGGCGGCCCTGCTGGCCCCCATGGCGCGCTCGGTCCGGCTGGTGCACCGCACCGCGCGGTTCCGCGCCCACCGCGCGTCGGTGGAGAAGGTCCGGGCACTCGGCATCGAGATCCTCACGGACTCCGAGGTCAGCGGCCTGTACGGCGGTGCGCTGCTGGACGAGGTCGAGGTCCGCCACCGCGTCACGAAGGACACCACGCGCCTGCCCGCGCAGACCGTGGTGGCGGCCCTCGGCTTCATCGCCGACCTCGGCCCGCTGCGGGACTGGGGCCTCACCCTGGAGGCGCGCCGGATCGCCGTGGACACCCACATGGCCACCAACCTCCCCCGCGTCTTCGCGGCCGGCGACATCACCGACTACCCGGGCAAGGTGCGCCTGATCTCCGTCGGCTTCGGCGAGGCCGCCACGGCCGTCAACAACGCCGCCACGGTCATCGACCCGGAGGCGGCGCTGTTCCCCGGGCATTCCACCGAGAAGGAGAACTGACATGGCCTACGTCATCGGCGCGTCCTGCGTTGACATCATGGATCGGTCCTGCATGGAGGAGTGCCCGGTCGACTGCATCTACGAGGGCGAGCGCAAGCTCTACATCAACCCGGTGGAGTGCATCGACTGCGGCGCCTGCGAGGTCGCCTGCCCGGAGCAGGCGATCACCCTGGACCGGAAGGCCGATCCCGAGCACCGCGCGGACAACCGGCGGTTCTTCGAGGAGATCCTGCCCGGCCGGGACGCCCCGCTGGGCACCCCCGGTGGCGCCGGAGCGATCGGCCCGCTGGGTGCCGACACCGCCCTGGTGGGGGGCCGCTGAGCGCACCGGACGTGGCGCTGCGGCCGGTGGCCCCCGCCGGATTCCGACCACTCACACCATTCCTGCCAGGCAAAAAAATCTCTATATTGTCCATCCTCAGAATTAACGGTGTCCTTGGTCAGGCATCAGCGGGCGAGGAGGGCATGTCGTGACGACTGCAGCGGTACCTCGTGGCAACGGCGAGGAAGCCCGGCCGGACGGGCGGTCCCCCAGGTCCGTCCTCGGCAAGGTCGGGCTCATCCTGTCCGCCTTCGGCGACGGCGACCTCACCCTCAGCCTCACGGAGCTCACGGCGCGCACCGGGGTCGCCAAGGCCACGGTGCACCGGCTCTGCCAGGAGCTCGTCGCCTGCGAAATGCTGGAGCGGGACGGCTCGGACTACCGGCTCGGCCTGCTGCTGTACTCGATCGGGCTGCGCGCGCCCCGGCAGCGCACCCTGCGCCACGCCGCACGGCCGGCCCTGGAGAACCTCGCGCAGGCCCTCGACAGCCCGGTGAGCCTGTCCGTGCCGAACGGCAGCGACCTGCTGTGCATCGACAACGCGGGCCGCCACCGCAACCGGGCCGGCGCCTCGATCGGCGGACGGCTGCTCCAGCTGCACAGCACGGCCCCGGGAAAGCTCACCCTGGCCCTGCTGCCCGACCAGTACCCGCTGGCGCGACTGGCCCCCGATATGCGCCGGATGACCGCCCGCACCCTCACCGCCGACCGGCTCCCGGGCGAACTCGTGCGCATTCAGGCACAGGGCTACGCCACCGACTGCGAGGAACACCGGCTCGGCTATTCCGCCGTGGCCATACCCGTGCGCGGGCCCCGGGACGGCGCCTATCTGGGCGCGCTGTCGGTCGTCGCCCCCACGGCACGCCAGAACGTACCCCGTACGCTCGCGGCGCTGCGGACCGCCTCGGAGGCCGTCACCACCCGTCTTTCGGTGATCGAGGCATACCGCACCGAGCCGTAGCCCCCGTCCGTCGTAGTCCTCGGTCCGTGACCCCCAGCCCGTGGTCCTCGACGAGCAGCCGGGCTATCCCGCGTTCGCTGAAGACGTCCCCGGTGGCGAGGGCCACCGCGCCGTGCAGGGCCGAGGCCGCGCCGAGCTGCGTGGTCGTGATGGTCAGCTTCCGCGTGGCCAGCGGCAGGGCGCGCTGGTACACCACCTCCCGCACCCGGGAGAAATGAGGTTCGCGTCGTTGTCGACCTGGGCGGGGGCGCGGAACCGGGTCCGCAGCCGTTCGGCCACCGGGAAACCGTCCCAGCCGGGCATGCCGTTGGGCCTGAGCGGCGAGCCCCGCCACGGGTCCACCGGGGCGGGCAGCCCCATCACCACCTGCCGGACCCGGTCGGGGTCGCACCCGGACCGCTCCAGCAGCGCGAACAGCCGGTCGCACACCAGCTCCAGGACCGTTTCCGGCACCGCGTCGATCCGCACGAGCACCGTGTCCCGCGCGAGGACGCGTCCGCCGAGATCGGCGATCGCGATCCGCGTCTCCAGGTTGTCGACGTCGGCGACGGCGATGGTTCCCGCCCGCGGGCTCAGCGCCAGCAGCCGCGGGGCCGCCCGCGCACCGATTCGCCGGACTCCAGCTCCTGCAGGATGTCACGGCCGAGGAGTTGGTCCACCTGCTGGCCGACGGTGGAGCGGGCCAGACCGCTGCGCCGCGCGGTCTCGGCCCGGTTCGTCGCCTCACCGGCCACCACGAGGTCCAGCACTCTGCGCAGTCCGACGGGGACCGCGGGCAGCCGAGCGTCAGACCACCGGGGCCGGGTAGGTCGGGTACTCCACCCCGGAGACGTACTGGACGACGCGGATGACCTGGCAGGAGTAGCCGAACTCGTTGTCGTACCAGAGGTAGAGGATCGCGTTGTCGCCCTCGACCTTGGTGGCACCGGCGTCGACGATCGAGGCGTGGCGCGAGCCGATGAAGTCGTTGGAGACCGCGTCGGGGGCGCTGGTGAAGTCGATCTGGCGCTTGAGCGGCGAGGTCAGGGACACATCGCGCAGATAGTCCAGGACCTCCTCGCGGGTGGTCTCGCGGGCGAGTTGCAGATTGAGGATGGCGATCGAGACATCCGGCACCGGGACGCGGATCGAGCTGCCGGTGATCTTCGCCTCCAGATCGGGCAGGGCCTTCGCGACGGCGGAGGCGGCACCGGTCTCGGTGATGACCATGTTGAGCGGCGCCGAGCGGCCGCGGCGATCGGACTTGTGGTAATTGTCCAGCAGGTTCTGGTCGTTGGTGAACGAGTGGACGGTTTCCACGTGGCCGCGCAGGACGCCGTACTCGTCCGCCATCGCCTTCAGCGGCGGGACGATCGCGTTGGTGGTGCAGGACGCGCAGGACAGGATCCGCTCATCGGGCTTGATCGTGTCGTGGTTGACGCCATGGACGACGTTGGGCACATCGCCCTTGCCCGGCGCGGTCAGCACCACCTTGTCGATACCGGGGCGCAGATGCTTCGACAGCCCCTCGCGATCGCGCCACTTGCCGGTGTTGTCGATGAGGATGGCGTCCTTGATGCCGTACTCCGTGTAGTCCACCGACGTCGGGTCATCGGCGTAGATCACCTTGATCTCGTTGCCGTTGGCGACGATCGCGCTGTTCGCCTCGTCAATGGTGATCGTGCCCTGGAACTGGCCGTGGATGGAGTCGCGGCGCAGCAGTGAGGCACGCTTGACGAGATCCTCGCCCGCCCGGCCGCCGCTCCCGCGGACGACGATGGCGCGCAGCCGCAGACCATTGCCGGACCCGGCCTTCTCGATGAGCAGGCGGGCGACGAGGCGGCCGATGCGGCCGAATCCGTAGAGGACGACATCGCGCCCCTCACGGCATTCGATCTTGTTGGCACCCGTGGCACCGGCGACGGCCTCGGCGGTGAACTCCTCCACCGAGAGACCGCGGTCGTCGGTCCGGTGCGCCTCGGCGAGCATGCCGATGTCGATCTGGGAGGGGCCGAGGTCGAGCGCGGTGAGCGCCTGCAGGAACGGCAGGGTGTCGGTGACCGAGAGTTCCGCACCGGCGATCTGGCGGGCGAATCGGTGGGTCTTGAGGATGCTGATGACCGACTTGTTCACCAAGGAGCGGCTGTGCAGCAGGACTGTGACGTCCCGCTCCCGATGCAGCTTCCCGATGACGGGGATCATCGACTCCGCGATCTCCTCGCGGTGCTTCCAGTTGGTGAACGAGTCCTCGTTGAGAGTCACAAATCCATCTTTCGAGCTAGGTGGCGCTCACATGCTAACCCCCCAGGTCACGGAGGTACCCGGCACCCCCCAGGGCGCCCGGGGAGGAGCCCGCCGAAGGACGGCCACGGGTGACGGCTCGTCAGCTCAACCGACCCGGCCTCTTTCGTATACGGCCGGAGTTTCACTTATGAATTGTGACGCGGATATCGGCTGTAAAATGGGAATTTAGTGAGCGACGCTTTTCGGCCAGCGGCCACCGCGAAACTTACCATTAACAGGAATTTACCAGTGAGAAATACCACTCCCCCAGGGATCAGCACCCGGTAGCGGTCCGCCTCCGGAGAGGTAGATGGTTTTCACAGGCAACCATCTCTGCTGAGTGAAAGGGATGATCACTGTGTGTGGCATCACCGGCTGGGTCTCCTACCGCCGCGATCTCACCTCCCACCGCCAGGTCCTCGACACCATGACGGAGACGATGGCCTGCCGAGGCCCGGATGCGGCCGGAGCGTGGGTGACCGGCAGGGCTGCGCTCGGCCACCGCAGGCTGGCCGTCATCGACCTGCCCGGCGGGGCACAGCCCATGACCGTCGACACCGCCGACGGTCCCGTGAGCATGGTCTACTCCGGTGAGGCGTACAACTTCACCGAGCTGCGCGATGAACTGCGCCGCAGGGGCCATGGCTTTACCACCGACTCCGACACCGAGGTCGTTCTGCGCGGCTACGTGGAGTGGGGCGACTCCCTCACCGAGAAGCTGAACGGCATGTACGCCTTCGCCATCTGGGACTCCCGCACCGAGAAGCTGGTGATGGTCCGGGACCGGATGGGCATCAAGCCGTTCTACTACTACGAGACCGACGACGGCGTCCTCTTCGGATCCGAGCCCAAGGCCATCCTCGCCAACCCGCTCGCCGCCCCCGAGGTCGGCCTCGATGGGCTGCGGGAGATCTTCTCCTTCGCCAAGACACCGGGGCATGCGATCTGGAAGGGCATGAAGGAGCTGCGCCCCGGCCACATCGCCGTCGTCGACCGCAATGGACTTCGCGAGCAGGCGTACTGGCGTCTGGAGGTTTCCGAGCACACCGATGACCAGGACGCGACCGTCGCCCATGTGCGGGAGCTCCTGGAGGACATCATCGCCCGGCAGCTCGTCGCCGATGTGCCCCGCTGCACCCTGCTCTCCGGGGGGCTCGACTCCTCGGCGATGACCTCGCTCGCCGCCCGCAAGCTCGGCGAGCACGGCGAGACCGTCCGCAGCTTCGCCGTGGACTTCCCCGGGCAGGCGGAGAACTTCCGCGCGATCGACGTGGCGCCCAGCGTGGACACCCCGTATGTACACGCCGTGGCCGAGCATGTGAAATGCGACCACCGGGACATCATGCTCGACGGCTCCGCCCTGTCCGACCCCGCGGTCAGGCAGGCAGCCATCGCGGCCAGGGATCTGCCCACCGGGCTCGGCGACCGGGACAACTCGCTCTACCTGCTGTTCAAGGCCGTTCGCGAACAGTCGACCGTGGCTCTTTCGGGCGAGTCGGCGGACGAGGTCTTCGGCGGCTACCCGTGGTTCCACGACGAGCGGCGCGAGGCCGACACCTTCCCGTGGCTCGCCGGAGGATTGACGCTCGGCGACACCAAGAGCCTGCTGTCCCAGGACCTCACCGACACGCTCGACCTGGACACCTACCTCCGTGACCACTACCTCAGCGCCCTGGACGAAGTCCCCCTCAAGGACGGCGAGACCGGCCTGGAGAAGCGCATGCGCCAGGTCTGCTACCTGCATCTCACCCGCATGGTCAACACCCTGCTCGACCGCAAGGACCGGATGAGCATGGCCGTCGGCCTGGAGGTCAGGGTGCCGTTCTGCGACCACCGCCTGGTCTCCTACGTCTTCAACACCCCCTGGTCGCTGAAGACATTCGACGGGCGGGAGAAGAGCATTCTGCGCGAGGCCACCCGCGATGTGCTGCCCGAGTCCGTGGCCAACCGCAAGAAGAGCGGTTACCCCGGCAGCTTCGACCCCGCCTATCTCTCCGCCATCAAGCAGCAGGCGGGCGACCTCATCACCTCGGGACACCAGGCCCTCGAACTGTGCCGCGTCGAGACGCTGAAGGAGGCGATCGCCGCACCGGCGGAGGACATCACCACCCAGCAGCGCGCCACCATCGAGCGCGCCCTGGACCTGGCGACCTGGATGGACCTGCGCAAGCCCACCATCACGCTCGACTGACACCCGCGGTTCGACCGCACCGCGAGAGACGGACGGGGACCTGGCCACCAGGTCCCCGTCCGTCGTCCCGGTGGCCTTGTGTCAGGCCCCCTCGCGCACCGGAGGTTCCGTGGCTCCGGACGGCGCGGCCGTGAGATAGCGGGTGAGCATCGCGACGAGTTCGTTCTCCAGCCGGGTGGTGTCGATGGAGTCGGGCGCCGCGATGAGCACATGGACGACCAGCTCGATCGTGGACACGATGAGCCGGGCGGCGACGTAGGTGTCCTCGACCGCGACCTCGGGATGGCGCTCGAGCAAGTCCTGGGTGTAGGCGACCCGCTCCCGCTCCTGGCGGGCGATCTTCTCGAACAACTCCGGGGAACGGGGGGCCTGTTCGCCCATGACGCGGAGCAACTGCGGGTCGTCGAGGTGGTTCTCGATCACGGTACGCGCGAAACCACGGAGGACCTCCTCGAGGGATTCGGGCTCCTCCGCGTCCTGCCGGTTCCGGATGGCGGCCGCCCCGGCATCGAGATGACGGGTCACCAGCTCGGCCAGGATCGCATCCTTGTTCGGGTAGTACTGGTAGAGCGAGCCGATCGAGATCCGTGCGTGCTCGGCGATGCGGTTGGTGGTCCCGGCGGCATAGCCGTATTCGGCGAAAATGTGAGCAGCGGCCGTGAGGATGCGCTGCCGGGTGAGCTCGGCCCGGGCCTGGCGTGGCTGTTTACGTGGCTGAAGTCCGCGACGGCCGGTCGTCATGACACCTCCTGGGCAGCGCCGGGAAAGCGAGTGGCGCAAGACCTGAGTAATTACTCACAATGGTGCCATGAACTGCGGCGGAGCGGTGAATCACCGTCGTCGGCAGGGAGCGGGAGGCCACCGGCACGGCACCCGCGCGCCCGCCGCTCCCCCTCCCGGAAGGAGTCCTCATGACGCAGACCAGCACCCGCCCCCGGCGGTTGTCGCCGGCCGAGGTCCACGCCCGGCTCGGGGAGCCCGAAGCCATGATCAAGGACAAGAAGCTGGACCATATCGACGAGCACTTCCGCTTCTTCATCGCGCATTCCCCCTTCCTCTCCCTGGCCACGGCGGACGCGGCGGGGCGCGCCGACTGCTCGCCCCGTGGCGACTACCCAGGGTTCGTGAAGGTCCTCGACGGCCATACGCTCGCGATTCCCGACCGCCCCGGCAACAAGATCGCCGACTCCTTCCGCAACCTCGCCGAGAACGACGGGGTCGGGCTGCTCTTCCTCATCCCCGGGATGCGGGAGACCCTGCGGGTCAACGGCCGTGGCTATCCCACCGATGAGCCCGATGTACTCGCCCGGATGCAGACCGAGGCCAGCGAACCGGTGCTGGCGATCGTCGTCGAGGTGGCGGAGGCGTACTTCCACTGTGGTCGCTCGCTCATCCGCTCCCGGCTGTGGGACCCCGCGAGCCAGGCCCTGGCCGACGAGATGCCGTCGGTCGGTGAGATCGCCGCCGCCCAGATCGGGGCGGACGTCGATCCGACGGTGCTCACCCACGCTCTCGAAGAGAGCTACCGGAAACTCTACTGACCACGGCACAAGGTGAATCAACGATGCAACAGACCGTCGTCGACCACATCGAGCAGGTCGCCGAAGACGTCGTCTCCCTCGTCCTGCGGGGCGCCACCGGTCCGCTGGCGCCCTGGCAGCCGGGGGCCCATATCGACCTTGCCCTGCCGAACTGGCTGACCCGGCAGTACTCGCTGTGCGGTGACCCGGCGGACCAGGAGTCGTATCGCGTCGCGGTGCGGCACGACCGCCTCAGCCGGGGCGGTTCGGAATACATCCACCGGTTTCTGCGCCGGGGCCGCACACTCGATGTGTCGCTGCCGCGGAACCATTTCCCGCTGCTCCCCGCGCCGGAGTATCTCTTCCTCGCCGGCGGGATCGGCATCACCCCGATCCTGCCGATGCTGCGGGCCGCGGCCGCGTCGGACGTCCCGGCGTCGCTGGTGTACATGGGACGGTCGGTGGCGTCCATGCCCTTCGCCGACGAACTGCGCTCCTCCTATGGCGATCGGGTACGGATCGTCGCCACCCGGGAGCGGGGCAGGCCGGACTTCGCCGCCCTGGGAGCCGCGCTGAGCCCCGGTGCCGTGGTCTATGCCTGCGGCCCCGGACCGATGCTCGCCGCGGCCGAGGCCGCGTTCCCGGCCGGGAGGCTGCACGCGGAGCGATTCCGCCCGGTGCCGAGGTCGTTCGCCCCCAACACGGCGTTCGAGGCGGTGTGTGCGCGGTCGGGGCAGACGGTTCAGGTCCCGCCCGACGAGTCGCTGCTGGACGCCCTGACCCACGCCGGATATCCGGTGGCGTCCGGATGCCGCGAGGGGGTCTGCGGCAGTTGCGAACTCGCCGTCATCGACGGCGAGCCCGAGCACCGGGACGACATCGGCGCCCCCGCGGGCCGCATGTACGCCTGTGTGTCCCGCGCCCTGTCCCCGCGGCTCGTCGTGGACCTGTGACACCACGGCGAGCCGACTCGAACGGAAGGCGAGGAAAGACGTGCTGCCCAAGGTGCGCACACCCGAATCACGGCGAATGATCACACTGGAGGTACGCGGGAACACCAGGCTGACACCCGGTTTCTCGACCATCACGCTCGGCGGCCCGGAACTGGAGCAGCTGAAGCCCACGGGCTTCGACCAGACCGTGCGGCTGTTCTTTCCCCGCGAGGGGCAGGACAGGCTGAGAATGCCGAAGCTCTCCAGCGAGGCGTGGATGGCGGAGATTCTTCTGCTGCCGAAGTCACGCAGGCCCTGGGTACGCAACTTCACCATCCGCCGGGCCCGGCCCGAACTCGGGGAAGTGGACATCGAGTTCGCCCTGCACGGCGACACCCCGGCCTCCGCATGGGCCCGGCGTGCCCAACCCGGAGATCCGGCGGGCATCTTCGACATGGGCGTGACCTACCTGCCGCCGGCTCATGCCGAATGGCAGCTGCTCGCCGGGGACGAGAGCGCCGTGCCGGCGATCCTCGCCATCCTTGAGCACGCTCCGGCGTCACTGGCGGCGGAGGTCTTCCTGGAGGTGCCGGAGACCGCCGACATCCGCGCGGACATCACCGCTCCCGAAGGCGTACGGGTGCGGTGGCTGGCCCGGGACGGCGCGGACGCGCTGCCCGGCAGGCTGGTCCTCGACGCGGTCAGGACGTCGTCGCCGCGGCCGGGCCGGTTCTACACCTGGGTCGCCGGGGAGGCCGGGATGGCGACCGGGGTGCGCCGCCATCTGGTGCGGGACCGCGGCGTACCGAAGCCGGACATCGCGTTCTTCGGGTACTGGCGGCACGGCCGCTCGAGCCCCGGCTGACCCCTGCCGCTCCGCCGGTGCGGTGTGCTCACACCGGTGGCCGCGGGTCGTACTGGATGCCACGTCGCACCTGACGTGCGCGCTCCGGCGAGGCCAGCCGGGCGACCAGGTGCAGCGCCATGTCGATACCGGCCGAGACCCCGGCGGAGGTGATCACGTCACCGTCGTCGACGAACCGCTCGTCGGGCCGTACGTCGATCGTCGGGTCGAGCTCCGCGAGCAGGTCCAGCGACCCCCAATGCGTGGTCGCGGGCCGCCCGGCCGCGGCACTGGCGGTGGACGCCGCGCGCGCGGAGCCCGGCGACCCGCTGCGGCGGGCCTACGCCGATGGCATGCGCCACCTGGTCGACGGAATGGAGCGAATCAGGAGGAAGTCCGGCGACGACTCGCCGGACGAAGGGACGATTCTGGTCGAACTGTCCACCATGATCGGGGCGTTGGTCCTGTCACGGGCCTGCGCGGGCGACGACCTCTCGGACCGCATCCTGACCGCGGTACGCGACCACGTCCTCGGCGACGATGAGCAGACGCCCGAAGGGAAGGACACTTCCGACACCGCCGGGTGAAGCGCGCGCTCGCGTCACGGGGGAAAAACCTCCGTGACGCGAGCGCGGGGGCGGGCTACCGCCCGAGCGCCGAGGACAGCCGCGCCGCGAGCGGATCGCCGTCGAGGAAGTCCACCAGCTCGCCGAGGGTCGGTCCGGTGGCGGGGCCGTGCCGGGTGACCGCGAAGGCGGCCGCGGCGTTGGCACCTCGTACGGTGGTGCCCGGGTCAAGCCCGTGGCCGAGGAGGGCCAGGAACGCTCCCGTATGGGCGTCGCCCGCGCCGTTGCTGTCGACCGCGGTCACCCGGCGGCCGGGGATGTGCAGGGGCTCTCCGCCGGGCGGGACCAGCCAGCAGCCGGCCGCGTCGGCCCGCAGAAGCACACCGGTGCGCGGGCCCAGCCGGGCGGCGAGCGCGGCCGCGGCCTCCTGGGCGTCGTCCCGGCCGGTCAGCAGCCGCCCCTCACGCTGGTTGCAACTGACCCAGTCGCAGCGCTCCAGAACGGGTGCCAGCACCTCCTCCGGGATCTGGTCCGCCAGGGGACCCGGATCGAGGAAGACCCGGATGTGCTCCGGCAGCCGGGCGACGAGCGAGGCCAGGACCGGGCCGTTGACCGGGTAGGCGAGCCCGTAACCGGAGATCTGCACCAGGTCGCCGGGGCGCAGCGCGGCGAGCACGGACGTCGCGTGGGCCTCGGTCAGCCGGGCCTCCGCTCCGAGGCTGGTGGCGAAGGTGCGCTCGCCGCCGCCGTCGACGAAGGCGACGCAGAAGCCGGTGTCCTCCTCCGCCACCGGAGCCAGCACCATCTCGATGCCTTCCCGGGCGAGGTCGGCCCGCACCCGGTCGCCGAACGGCCCGGTGCCGTGGGCGCCCGCGTACACGGCCGGCAGGCCCAGGCGGCGGGCGGCGGTGAGGACATTGAATCCGCCGCCCGTGGTGAGGGTGGTGCCCGTGGAGACGATGTCGCCGCCACGTTCGGGCAGTGCGGGCACCCGCATCACCAGGTCGACGATGGCGTTGCCGAGCAGGACCAGCCGGCCGTCCATGACCTCGCCGGAGGCTCCGAGGGTGCCGTCGTGGCCGCTCATGAGAGCTCCCGCGCGGCCGGAGCGGGCAGCACCTGCTGCTGGGGACGCTGCCCGGACGCCTCCTCGCGGACGGTGCCGTCGAACCTGCGCAGCACGGCGTAGACGGCGGCGGCGAGCAGCAGGGTCACCACCCACCCCAGCCCGTTGGACCCGATCCAGCTGTGGGACAGCGGCCCGGAGAACCAGACGTCGGTCGCGCTGGTGCTCGCCTCGGTGAACAGCAGGCCCACCACGATGGCCGCCGCCCAGGCGATCATCGCGGCCCAGGCGATCCCGCCCCGGAACCAGTAGCGGCTGGACCGGCCGACGTCCATCAGCGCCGCGCCGTCATAGGACCGGCGGAGTATCAGGTCGACCGCGAAGACGCCCACCCAGGCGTTGATGGGCACGGCGAGGAGGGTGAGGAAGGTGATGAACGGTCCGTAGAAGTCCTTGGCGATCAGGATGAAGTAGATCCCGCCCGCGAAGGTGACGACCACGTCCAGGCCGACGGCGAGGGTGCGCCGGACCCGTATGCCCAGGGTGATCATGGTGAGTCCGGCCGAGTAGACGGACAGGTGGTTGGAGAGCAGCAGTCCGCCGAACGCGGCGATCAGATACGGGATGGACATCCACGACGGCAGCATCGTGTTGATCGCCGAGACGGGGTCGGAGGCGGAGGCGAGATTCGGTTCTCCGGCCGCGAGGAGCGAGCCCAGCGAAATCAGCACGACCAGCGGGATACCGGCGCCGAAGGCGGAAGCGGCCACCAGCCTGCCACCCGGAATCCGCCGGGGCAGGTAACGGGCGTAGTCGGCGCCCGTGTTGGCCCAGCCGATCCCGGTACCGGCGGCGATCATGCCGACGCCCACGACCATCGCGCTCACCGATCCGACCGGGGCGTGGAAGACCTTGTCCCAGTCCACGGTCGTCGCGAGGAAGATGATCACGACGAGGTTGAGCAGGCCGAAGATATAGCTGGCCCACCTGTTGATCCACATGATGGTGGCGTGGCCCAGACCGCTGATCAGCAGTGTGCAGCCGATGAAGACCAGCAGACACACCACGGTCAGGACGGTGTTCCGCCGGATGCCGAAGGCGACGTCGAGCAGTGCCAGCAGGGCGAAGGCGGCCGTGGTGGTGTTGATGGTCTCCCAACCGAGCCGGCTCATCCAGGTGACCAGCGTGGGGCCGGCGTTGCCGCGGACTCCGAACACCGCGCGGGAGAGGGTGAGGGCGGGCGCTCCGCCCCGCTTCCCGGCGATGCTGAGGGCGCCCACCAGGGCGAAGGAGCCGAAGGACCCGAGAATGGCCACGACGGCCGCCTGCCAGATGTTCAGGCCGCGGAAGCTGACCAGGGCCGCGCCGAGCGGCAGGCCGAGGATGCTGATGTTCGCGGCGAACCAGGTCCAGAACATCTGGCTCGCGTGGCCGTGCCGCTCGGCGTCCGGGACCGGCTCGATGCCTCGGGTCTCCACGGAGCCGACGCGGTCGTTCTCTGAAACCGCCATGGTGGTACCTGTCTTTCTGTCCGGGGGCGCTCCGGTGCGGATGTGGGGGCGGGTGTGGGGGTCACTCGGCCGTGCCGGCGCGCAGCGCGAGCAGGGCCGTGGCCAGCGGTTCCAGGTCGAGACCGTTGACCGAGCGCAGAGTGGCGAGGGCCTCGTCGGGCAGGCCCGAGGCCCCGCTGACGGCACCCGCTACGGCGCCCGCGATGGCGCCGATGGTGTCGCAGTCACCGCCGAGGTTGGCCGCCAGCAGACAGGCCCGCCACGGCTCACCCTCGGCGAGGGCCAGCACGGCGAAGGCGGCGGGGACCGACTCCTGGCTGGCGACACTGGTGCCGACCAGGTCGCAGACGCGGTCCAGGGCCTGCCGCTCGGGCAGACCGCGGACCAGTTCCACGGCCCAGCCGATACGGGCGGCGATATCGGCGCCGGCGACCCAGTGGCCGCGCTCGGCCCCTGCCGCCGCCGCCGTGACCGCCGCGCCGAAGGCGTCCGCCAGATCGCCGCCGTCGATGCCACGGCTCACCGCCGCGGCCACGGCGGCGGCGGAGGCGATGCCGATGGAGGTGTCATGGGTGACCTGACACGCCTCCGCGACCCGGTCGAGGAAGGGCTCCAGCGGGGTATCGGGGAAGGCGATGCCGACGGGGGTGATCCGCATCGCCGCGCCGTTGGTGGCACCGGCCTTGCCCGCCTCCTCCGGCGGTACACCGCGCGACACGGCCTCCAGGGCCGCCTTGGTGGAGGGGCCGAGCAGGTCGAAGGAGCCCTTGGCCTTCATGGCGCGCTCCCACTCCAGGAGTTCGTGCGCGAGCCGCAGCGGTTCGATCCGCCCGCCGGACCCGGTCAGCAGCCGGCCGACGATGACGGCCTGATCGGTGTCGTCCGTGACCGAACCGGCGGGCATTCCGGCGCTCACCGGGTTGTCTTCGGGGCCCGGCTCGAAACCGGTGACGGTGCCGAACCGGGCGACGATGGACGCCCGGGACATGATCTGGGTGGGCATGCCGAGGGCGTCGCCCATCGCCAGGCCGTAGAGGGCGCCGAGCGCGCGGTCGTGCCGGTGGTTCATTCGGGATTCCTGTCGGTGCGGAGGCTGTACGTCGGGGAGGGCGGGCGCCGCGTGGGGTCTCATCGGGGCTCTCATTGGGGCTGCTCGCCGAAGCCCAGGTGCAGTTGGAAGCGGGCGGGGTCCAGCAGGCTGGTCACCTGCTCGACGATCTGGCCATCGGCTCCGCGGCTGACCCGGCGGGTGTTGAGCCACACCTCGCCCTCCTGTCGGCGGAGCAGTGTCGCCTCGTCGGCGGCCAGTTGCCGTACGGAGGCCCACTCGTCCCCGTGGGTGGCGCGGATGCCGACCGCGGCGAGGGTCTTGGTCAGCGAGCCGTCGAGGAGCCCGCCGAGCGGGACGTCGGCCAGGGCCGGGGCCATCGGAACCCTGCTGCGCTCCAGCGCGACCGCGGTGCCCTCCGGCAGCACGCGCAACCGGTCCAGCGCCATGAACTCGACGCCCTCGATGCCCAGTTCCCCGGCCAGCCGGGCATCGCGCACCGCTTCGAGGCGGAGGACCTCGGTGGTGACCCGGGCGCCCTGGTCGGCCAGCGCCCGGGTCCAGCCCAGGCGGTTGTCCAGCAGACCGCCGTCGAAGGTGACGAACGAGCCGACGCCCGCGTGGGTGGAGATCAGCCCTTGCTTGCTGAGCTCGTCCAGCGCCTGCCGAACGGTGGCCCTGCTGACCGCGAAGCGCCGGGTGAGCGCGTGTTCGCCGGGCAGCCTGCTGCCCGGCTCCAGGGTGCCGCTGTGAATCTCACGGGCCAGAACGCGGGCGATGCGCTGATGCTTGAGGACCTGTTTAGGCATGTCCGGTAGTTAGCCATACATGTCCAGTCCTGTCTAGAGTCGCAAGACATGCATCCGCCGACGGTCGTCGGCCACGAGGCGGTCCGTGTGTGATCAGCGACGGACAGTCGGAGTGCTCATCAGCGCGCGGCCGGCTCCTGGGCCTGCCGCTTGCGGGCGCGGTACGCGGCCGCCTTGAGCTTGTTGCCACAGAGGTCCATCGCGCACCACTGCCGGCGCCCGCCTCGCGACCGGTCGATGTAGACACGGGTGCATTCGGGGTTGCCGCACTCCTTGAGGAGCGGCACATCCGGACCGCTGAGGAGCTCGACGGCATGCCGTGCCACCGTGGAGAGCGCCTCTTGCGATGTCGCGTCCGTCCGCCGCCCGCTCGCGGTGAGTTGCGGCGCCGCGGCAGGCTCACGGGCCGTGTCATTCACCACGGCGAGCGCCTCGCTGCCGTAGGGCTCCCCCGCGCCCCGGGCGGTGACCAGCTCGTAGATGGCCTCCCGTAGGGCCACCGCGCGCTCGACGTCGGCATGCTGACTGGCGGAGACGGTGTCGACGATTCCGGACTCCAGGTACCAGGCGTCCAGCCGGTCCGGTGACACGAACATCTCGAACCGCACCGAGCGGCGAGCGCGCAACGTCGCGGCGAAGTCGAGAGCGGGGTTCCCACACAGAAAGACATGCTCCAGATTCACGTCACCATCCTGACAGGTGATTTTTATCTTTCGCAAGGCTCGCCACGGGAGCCAGGGGGCGCGCCGCTCCAAGCGGTGAGTCGTGCCGGTCAGGCCGCCTCGTGCAGGATCGCCGCCAGCTCACCGGGCCGGTCGAACATCGGCCAGTGCCAGCCGGGCAGCTCCCGATACGCCGAACTCTCGGTCGCCATGTGGCGGAAGGCCGGAACGGTGGCGATCCGCGCCCGGACCCGCTCCACCGAGAAGCCGCACAGCACGTGCAGCCTCGGCAGCTTCTCCCACGCCTCGGTCAGCCGGACCGGTGTGGTGGCGGTGGCCCACGGCTGCGGCACCGACAGCCGCACCAGCCGTTCGAGCATGCCGTCCGGCAGCCCGGACACCCCGGAGGCCAGCTGATGCCACGGCGGTGGCGGCAACTGCCAGCCGTGCCCCTCCTCGCGGACCAGCTCGGCGTTGCGCGTCCGCTCCTTTGGCGGGGCGAACTCCGCCTGGGACATCCCGTCCGGCAGCGGACCGCTGTCGATGAACACCATCCGCTTGATCCGGTGCGGCATCCGGTCCGCCACGCTCGGGACCACCACCGCACCGGCATAGCTGTGCCCGACCAGGACCACGTCGTGCAGATCCTCGTAACGGACCAGGTTGAGCACATCGGTGATGTGCGTCTCCACATCGGTATCGGGCCGCGCCAGGTGTGCCCGCTCGCCCATCCCGGTCAGGCTGAGCGGATGGACGTCGTGCCCACGGGCCCGCAGGTCGGCGGACACAGGACGCCAGGCCCAGGCCCCGAGCCAGAACCCGGGAAGAAGTACGTAGGTCGCCATGGCCCACACGCTAGGAGGGATACCGGACAGGAGTCGCCCGGTATCCGCGCCATACTTCGGGCATGACCCGACCGACCGCCCGCGTGCTCGCCCTGCTGGAAATCCTGCAGGCAGGTGGCACCCGCACCGTCGCCGACCTGGCCGACCGGCTCGGTGTGGACGAGCGCACCGTCCGGCGCTACATCGGCCACCTGATCGACCTGGACGTCCCGGTCCGTTCGGTGCGCGGCCGCTACGGCGGCTACCGGCTCGCCCCCGGCTACCGGATGCCCCCGCTGATGCTCACCGACGAGGAGGCGCTGGCGGTGCTGCTCGGCCTGGTCGCCGGGCGCCGGGCCGGGCTGGTGACCACGTCCGTCGCGGCGGCGGAAAGCGCCGCCGCCAAGGTGCGCCGGGTGCTGCCCGAGGCGCTCGGCCGCCGGCTGGACGCCCTGCTGGCCACCGCCGACTTCACCGCCCCCGCCCGTCCCGTGGTCATCCCGGAGACGAGTGTGCTGCTGATGCTCGCGGAGGCCGCGCGGGACCGCCGGCCGGTCGCCGTCAGCTACACCGCCTGGAAGGGGCGGCGCAGCGAACGCACCGTGCACCCGTACGGGATCGTCGCGCACTCCGGGCGCTGGTATGTGACGGGGGCGGACTCGGCCAGCGGCGAGGTGCGTACGTTCCGGCTGGACCGGATCGAAAGCGCGACGGTACTGCCCGGGTCGTTCGAGGTGCCCGTGGGGTTCGATCCGGCCGCCCGGGTGCTGTCCGGGCTCGCCGGGGTGCCCTACCTGCACGAGGTGTCGCTGCGGGTCCAGGGCACGGTCGAGCAGGTTCGCCACCGGCTCCCGCCCGGGCTCGCCACCGTGCGGGAACTGCCCGCGGAGGAGGCGGACCGTACATCCGGGGAGGGGGAAGGCGGCGGATGGGTGCGGGTCCGACTGCGGGCCGAGCGGCTGGAGTGGGTGCCCTCCGTGCTCGCCTGGCTGGATCTCCCGTTCGTGATCGAGTATCCGGACGCTCTGCGCGACCATGTGCGCGCCCTGGCCCACCGGCTCGACACCTGCGCGGACGCGGTCGCCGGTGCGGCCGAGGGTGCGGAGTCGGAGCGTTCGGCGGCCACTTTCCCGCCGCCGCCTTCCCCGGCGGAGTAGCACCGGCCCCTTCCAGCAGGGCGAGCCGCCCAGGACCGGGCGGCTCTCCCGGGCCGCGCGGGCCGACCGGCCGGGGCCGAGCCGGTGCGACGCTCAGCCTCGGGGCCACCGTACGGCGGTGTCGGCCACGGCGGAACGCGCCCGCCGCAGCGTCTCGGTATGCCCGAACAGACCGGGCAGACCGCCGGTGTGCAGGAAGACCGTGCGCTCCCCGGGGCGCACCTGGCCGTCGTGAACGGCCGCGATGAGACCGGCCAGAGCACGGCCGGTGTAGACGGGGTCGAGGACGATGCCTTCGGTGCGGGCCGCGGTGGTGATGGCGTCCATGACCGGTTCGGTGAACGCGGAGTAGCCGGGACCGACCTGATCCAGGCGCAGCCGCAGGGACGTGGCCGCGGGCCGTCCGGCCAGCCCCTCGACCAGGTGGCCGACGGTGTGCCCGGGATCGGCGATGGCTCCGCAGTGCACGCCCAGCACCCGCTCGGCTCCCAGGGCGTGGACGAGACCGGCCATGGTGCCGCCCGATCCGAGCGCTACGACCGCCGTGGCCAGGTCCGGGGCCTGTTCCAGGAGTTCCGTCCCCGCCTCGGCATAGCCCTGGGCGCCCAGCACACTGGATCCGCCGAAGGGGATCACCGCGGGCCGGGCGCCTCGCTCGCGCAGCTCCCCGGCCACGTTCTCCACGGCCGCCGCGAGTTCGGCCTCGCTCACCTCCCCCGCCCATACGACGCGGGCGCCGAAGAGGCCATCGAGCACGATGTTGCCGGTCATTCCCTCGCTCGGCGCACCGGCGAGGACGAGGACCACGTCCATGCCCAGCCGTGCCCCGGCCGCGGCCGTCAGGCGGGCGTGGTTGCTCTGCGCGGCCCCGCTGGTCACGAGCGTGGTGGCGCCCTCGGCACGGGCGGCTCCGGCCGTCCACTCCAGTTTGCGGACCTTGTTGCCCCCGCCGCCCAGCCCGATCAGATCGTCCCGCTTGACCCACAGATCATCGGGCTCCAGTCCGATCGCACGGGCAAGCCGCGGCGCGGCCTCCAGCGGTGTGGGCCGACTCATCAGCTCGACCCGCGTGGTTTTCTGACCCGGCGTGGCTTCCTGACGCTCTTCTGACACGATCGCCGCCTTCGCTCGCTGCGCTGAAGGATATCGGGGTGGGAGAAACGGCCGTCGGACGGTCGCGGGACACGTGCGCAGGCGCACGGCCGGCGCGACACATCACCTACCGGTTTCGGCGTGAAGGGGTTGCGACAAGGCGGCCTTGGCCTGCCTGGTCTCGGCATCGGCATCGGCATCGGCATCGGCATCGGCATCGGCGAGAACTTCCCACCGGTCGTTCGCCAAGGCTTCCACGGTCCGTTCCGCCACTTCGGCGGTAGTGATCTTAGGCGCGTCCGCCCAGGAGCTGAGGTCCGTGTCCACGAAACCGGAATGGACCCCCACCACGAGCGTGCCCTGTTCCCGAAGTCCCGTGCGCGGCGCGTCCGTCAATGACCACTGGGCCGACTTGGAGGCGGCGTATCCGGGGAAGCCCGGCGACCCGGCCCAGGACGCCAGCGACAGCATGTTCACCAGCGCGCCACCGCCGTTGCGGGCGAGGATCGGGGCGAACGCCCGGATCGGCGGCACCGTTCCCGCACTCTGAGCACCATCCCTTCCGGGAACGGCCCGCGAACCATCCCTCAGCAAACCATCAGCGAGGCAGCCATGACCGACGACACCACGCCCTTCGATGCCACCGACCTGCCCGGCGTCGTCAAGCGGTATCTGAAGGCGCACAACGAGCACGATCTGCCCGCGGCCTCAGCCGCACTGACGCCGGACGCGACCGTCATCGACGACGGCCGCACCTACGAGGGCATCCCGGCCATCGAGCGGTGGCTGGACCGCGCCACCTCCGAGTACACCTACACCACCACGTTCATCGGGGCCGAGCACGACGGCCCGGACCACTACACCGTCACCCAGCGCCTCGAGGGTGACTTCCCCGGCGGCACCGTCGACCTTCGCTATCGCTTCACCCTGGACCAGGGCCTGATCAGCCACCTCACCATCGCCCCCTGCCGCACCCCGCCGTGGCGGCACACGGTGCTTCAGCAGCCGTCCACGTCAGTCCGTCCGGCCACCGCCGCCACCGGGCGTGGCGGCCCGCACACCGCCGGCGCGCACCACGTTGCGGAGGGGCTCCCCGCGGTCCAGGCGGTTAATGTTGGCCGCGATATCCGTGGCGCGGGCCGCGAAAGTCTCCTCGGTGTGGCCCGAGTTGTGCGGTGTCATCACCACATTGGGCAGGGTGGGGAACGGCAGGCGGCTCGGCGCGTGCGGAGGCCCGGCCCACCACACGTCCAGGGCGGCACCGGCGATGACGCCGGTCGAGAGCGCCTCGTACAGCGCCTCCTCCTGGACGACCGGGCCACGGGCGACGTTGACGAGGAGGGATTGCGGGCCCATCGCGGCGAGTTCGGCCGGGCCGATCAGCCCGCGGGTCGCGGGGCTCAGCGGAACGGTGACCACGACGATGTCGGATTCGGCCAGCAGGTCCGGCAGCCGCTCCGGGCCACCCACCCAGTCGGGACGCAGGCCCTCCGGCAGGGGGGCCGACGGATCGCGGCGCACCGCCCGCACACTCAGGCCGACCGCCTGGCACAGCCGGCCGATCTCCCTCCCCGTCTCGCCGAAGCCGATGACTCCGACACGGCGGCCCCGCAAGGTGTCCCCGAAGGGCAGCGCGGAATCCACGGCGACGTTCCGCCACCGTCCGGCGCGCAGCTCCCGGTCGGCGGCGAGCACACGCCGGGACAGCATCAGCACGCACATCAGGACGTGTTCGGCGATCGACCTGCCGTGGTGGTGGGTGTTGGCCACGGTCACATCCGGCCCCAGCGCCTCCAGGGGAATGCCGTCGTAGCCCGCGCCGACGACATGGACGAGGCGGAGCCGGCCGGCTCGCCGCGCGTCGTCCCCGGTGAGCTGGGAGCCCACGTACACATCGACGGTGGCGATGGCGTCGGCGATCCGCGCCGCGTCCCAGCCGGAGGCGTCCAGCCACTCGTGCGGGCCCTCGATCCGCGCCCTCAGCCGCTCGGTGAATCTGCTCAGGATCCGGTGGTTGAGCATGATGCGCATACTGGCCATGACCGCCGTCCTCATATGTAGCTGCTGTCTTCATTTCTGCACGAGGCGGTTGAGGCTGTCAATGCTGCGGCTGTCCCGACCACTACCCCTTCCACCTGGGTTTGTTGTCACATCCCTTGACGCACCGGCACCTCAGGTTTAGCTTCAGCGTCCACAAATACAGACCGGGTACGCAAGTGTAGACAGCCCTGTCGACTGTCGTTCTCGGGCGGCAACCCGCCACCACCCTCGGAGATACGCCGACGATGAAGTCCTCCGTACCCTCCAGTCCGCTCCCGGAACGGGGCCGGGCCCGTACAGTTCTCGCCCTTCTGGCCACGGGCACGATGCTGCTCACCAGCGCGTGCGCCGTGGCGAACAGTGACACGGCGGGTGATGCCGGCAGCGCGGACGGGCGCACCCTGCGGGTGGTCCTCACCCAGGAACCGCCGACACTGGAACCCTGTGAGTCATCGCTGACCGCGACCGGTGTCGTCGTCCGCTCCAACATCACCGAACCGCTGGTGGAACGGGACCCCACCTCGGGCGAGCTGGAGCCGCTGCTGGCGACCGGCTGGCGGCAGACGAAGCCCACGACGTGGACCTTCGACATCCGTCCGGGGGTGACCTTCCAGAACGGGCAGCCGTTCACGGCGAAGGACGCCGCGTTCTCCATCGACCGCGCCGTCAACTCCGATCTCGCCTGCAACGTGGACGGCTATGTCTTCGGCGACGCGAAACTCGATGTACGCGCCGTCAGCTCCACCCGGCTGACCGTCACCACCGAGAAGACCGACCCCATCCTCCCGCTGCGGCTCAGCTTCGTCGAGATCGTGCCGCGCACCACCGACACCAAGGCCAAGGTGCGCATACCGATCGGGACCGGCCCCTACGCCGTCAAGTCGTGGCAGACCGGCGTCTCGATCTCCCTTGCCCGCAACGCCGATTACTGGGGGAAGGCTCCGGCCTATCCCCGGGCCAGGTATGTCTGGCGGAGCGATGCGAGTGTCCGTGCCGCGATGATCGACAAGGGCGAGGCCGATATCGCGACGGCGCTGGACCACACGAGCGCCGACAAGGGCAACACCGTCGCCTACCCCAACAACGAGACGACCGCCCTGCGGCTGGACGGCCGTGAGGCGCCGCTCAACGACATCCGGGTGCGCAAGGCGATCGGCATGGCCGTCGACCGCAAGGGCATCATCGGCGCTCTTCTCGGCGGACTGGCCAAGCCCGCCGCGCAATTGGTCCCGCCCGGCGTGGTGGGCCACAACGACGGCCTCGCCCCCGCCCCGTACCAGGAGGCCGCCGCCCGCGCGCTGGTGAAACAGGCGGCCGCCGACGGGGTCCCGGTGCACCGGCGGATCACCCTCGTCGCACGCAACGGCATGTTCGCCGGAATCGCGGAAGTGACCGAGGCCCTGCAGTACGAGATGGCGCGAGTGGGGCTGAACGTGAGGATACGCATGGCGGACACCGCCACCCATCTTCAGTACCAGCTGCGTCCGCTGCCGCGCGGTGTCGGGCCGGTGGCGCTGCTGATCATGCACGGCAACCAGGCCGGGGACGCGGCCTTCACCACGAGTCAGTACCTGCAGAGCGACGGCCCCCAGTCCACCTTCGGCACCAAGGACCTCGACCGGCGCATCGCCGCGGCGGACGCGCTCTCCGGCAAGGCCCGGCAGAAGGCGTTCGCCGACGTGCTCGCCTACCAGAACACATCGGTCGCGCAGTACGCCTACCTGGCTCATATGCGCGGCCTGCTCGGACTGTCGCCGTCGGTGCGGTACCGCCCGGACTCCGCCACCGGGGACGAGATGCGGCTCTCCGAGGTCAGTCCGGCGCCGGCGGGGAGGCGCTGACATGACGTCCTTTCTGCGCAAGCGCATCGTCTCCAGCGCGATCCCGCTGGTGTTCGTGGTGCTGGGCGTGTTCTGTCTGGCCCGCCTGACCGGCAGCCCCGTCGACCTCTACCTCCCGCTGAGCGCCACTCCCCAGCAGCGCGCGGAATTCTCCGCCGCCCACGGCTTCGACGACTCCATTCCGGTGCAGCTGTGGGACTACCTCACCAATGCCGCGCAACTCGACTTCGGCACCTCGCTGCGCACCGGCGAGTCGGCCGGTTCGATGGTGCTCAAGGCGTTCCCCGTCACGCTCCAACTCGCCGGGATGACCATGCTCCTGGCGATCGTCGGGGCGCTGCTGGTCGGAAGCCTCGCCGCCTACCGGCCCAACTCGCTCATCGACCGGATCGCCGGTCTGCTGTCGATGACCGCGGCCAGCATCCCCGACTTCTGGTTCGCGATCATGGGTGTGCTGGTCTTCGGAGTGGGTCTGGGCTGGCTGCCGACCTCCGGCACCCTGGGCGGCCCCGAGATCTGGGTGCTGCCCATCGCCACCCTGCTGATCCGCCCGTTCGGCGTGCTGGTGCAGGTGGTGCGCGGCAGCATGGTCGGCGCGCTGTCCGCGCCCTACGTCAAGGTCGCGCGCAGCAAGGGAGCCGGCCCCAAGCGCGTGGTGTTCGGGCACGCCCTGCGCAACTCCATCACGCCCGTGCTGACCGTCGCCGGGGATCTCACGGTCGGTCTCGTCAACGGGGCGGTGATCGTGGAAACGATCTTCGGCTGGCCCGGGATCGGGAAACTCATGATCGACTCGATTCTGCAGCGCGACTTCGCGGTGTTGCAGGCCGCCGTTCTGATCACGGCGGTGACGATCTTCGCGCTGAACATCGTCATCGACGTCTGCCACGCCCTGATCGACCCCCGAGTGCGCCAGGCGGTGCCGGCGTGAGCGAAGGAGCCACCATGACCGAGCCCGCCGATTCCGCCGACCGCCCCTCCGGCGGGGCCGCCCCGTCGCCCACCCGACCGCCCCGCTGGTGGCTGCTGCTCGGCCGGGACCGGGGCGCGGCCGTCGCCGCCGTCGTCCTCGCCGCGGTGTTCCTCGTCGCGCTGTTCGGCCGGCTGTTCATCGGGGACCGAGCGGTGCGGCAGGACCTCCGCGCCTCGCTGCGGCCGCCCTCCCTCAACCACGGCTTCTACGGGCTGCTGGGCACCGATGTGCTGGGACGCAGCGTGCTGGCCCGGCTGGTGGACGCAGCCGGGACGACGCTGTCCGTCGCGGTGCCCGCGGTGCTGTGCTCGCTGCTGATCGGCTCGGCCCTGGGGCTGTGGGCCGGATATCACGGAGGGATGCGCGAGAACGTGGCGATGCGTGTCGCCGACGTGATCCTCAGCTTCCCGTCCCTGCTGATCGCGGTCGTCGTGCTGTATGTCTTCGCGCCCAGCGCGATGAACATCGTGCTGATCCTCGCCATCGCGCGCGTCCCGGTCTATCTGCGCACCGCCCGCGCGGAGTCGGCCGAGCTCAGAAGCCGGCTGTTCGTCGACGCGGCCCGGACCTTCGGCACACCGAGCCGGAACATCATCTACCGGCACATTCTGCCGATCGCGCTGCCCACGCTGCTGACCGTGGCCACGCTCGACTTCTGTTTCGTCATGCTGACCGAGTCGTCCTTGAGTTTCCTCGGCATCGGCATCCAGCCGCCCGATGTGAGCTGGGGGCTGATGGTGGCCCAAGGGCGCCAGTACCTTCAGACGGCCTGGTGGATCGCCGTGCTGCCGGGCTTCGCGATCGTGCTCACCACGGTGTCGGCCACGGTGCTCGCCGCCTGGGTTCGCCTGGCCACCGACCCGGCCCAGCGCTGGCGGCTGACGCTGCCCCAAAAGCGGCGCGGCAACCGCGCCGCTGTTCCCTCGGAGATGATCGCGTGAAGCCCTCCACCCTGCCCGCGCCCGCCGCGACCGGCGGTGCCGCACTCGAGGTCGACGGGCTCTGCGTCGATCTGCGGACCCCCTCCGGCACCCTCCGTGCCGTGAACGGCGTCGGCTTCAGCGTGCGCAAGGGGCGCACGCTGGCCCTGCTGGGCGAGTCCGGCTGCGGCAAGTCGATGACCGCGCTGTCCATCGTCGGGCTGCTCGACCCGACGGCCGAGGTGACGGGCGGGTCCGTGCGGGTGTCCGGCACCGATGTGCTGCGGCTGGGCCAGGCGGGGCGCAGAAAGCTCGCCGGTCCCGTGCTGTCGATCGTCTTCCAGGACGCGCTGACCGCGCTCAACCCCGTACAGCCGGTCGGCAGGCAGCTCGCCGAGCCGTTCCGGATCCATCGCGGGCTGTCGCGGCGCGATGCCCGGGAGAAGGCGGTTGAGCTGATGACCCGCGTCGGAATCCCCGAGCCGCGGCTGCGGGCGCGCGCGTATCCGCATCAGTTCTCCGGCGGTATGCGCCAGCGGCTGCTGATCGCGATGGCCGTGGCGCTGGACCCCGATGTGCTGATCGCCGACGAGCCCACGACCGCGCTCGATGTCACCGTGCAGGCGCAGATCATGCGGCTGCTGCGGGATCTGCAGACCGAGCGGGACATGGCGCTCGTGCTGATCACCCACGATCTGGCGGTGGTCGCCCAGCGCGCGGACGATGTCGTGGTGATGTACGCGGGCAATGTGGTGGAGACCGGCCCGGTGGCGGAGGTCTTCTCCCGGCCCCGCCACCCGTACACCAAGGGATTGCTCGATTCGGTGCCCGAACACGCCGTCCGGGGCGGCCCGTTGCCCGCCGTGCCGGGGAGCCCGCCCGAGCTCAGCGCGGTCCCGTCCGGCTGTGTCTTCCAGGCCAGATGTCCGCTGGCCGAGGAGCGCTGCGCCCGGGAACGTCCGCCTCTGATGTCCGTCGGGGCCTCGCGTTCGGCCGCCTGCCACTTCTCCGAGGAGCTCGACCGTGTCTGAGACGCCCCTCACCGACACCACGCCCGCGGGCCCGCGGGCCGATGGCCCGGCCACTCCCCCGCCCCTGCTCGAAGTCCGCGGTGTGACCAAGTCGTTCGGCCATGGCCGCCGGCGCCTGACCGCGCTGGACGGAGTCGATGTGCGGGTCGAGCGCGGGGAGACCCTCGGGCTGGTGGGCGAGTCCGGATGCGGCAAGTCGACCCTGGCCAGAGTGGTGCTCGGGCTTGAGCGGCCGGACTCGGGGACGGTGCGCTTCAACGGCACCGATCCGTTCACCCTCAAGGGCAAGGAACTGCTGGCCTGGCGGCGCCGGGTGCAGATGGTGTTCCAGGACCCCTTCGCCTCGCTCAACGCCCGGATGTCCGCGGCCGATCTCATCGGCGAGCCGTGGCGCACCCACCGCGACATCGTGCCCACGGCACAGGCACGCGAGCGACGGGTCCGTGAGCTGCTGTCGCTGGTCGGGCTGCGGGAGAGCGACGCCCACCGCTACCCGAACGAGTTCTCCGGCGGGCAGCGGCAGCGCATCGGCATCGCCCGCGCGCTGGCCCTCGGCCCCGACCTCATCGTGTGCGACGAGCCCGTGTCGGCGCTGGACCTGTCGGTACAGGCCCAAGTGCTCAATGTCCTGTCCGAGCTGCGGGAACGGCTCGGTGTCTCCTACGTCTTCATCTCGCATGACCTGTCCGTGGTCCGGCATGTCTCCGACCGGGTGACGGTGATGTATCTGGGCAAGGTCATCGAACACGGCCCCACCGAGGACGTCTTCGACCGCCCCCTGCATCCCTACACCGCCGCCCTGATGTCCGCCGCGCCCACACTCGACGTCTCCGGGCAGGCCCAGGACGACGACGAGATCCAGCTCCGCGGGGAGATCCCCTCCCCGTACGACATCCCATCGGGCTGCCGGTTCCGCACCCGCTGCTGGAAGAGCGAGGACCGGTGCGCCGAGCTCGCCCCTCCGGTCGTCACCCGTGACGGCACGGCGGGCCCCGGGCGGGAGCCGCATGAGGGGCTGTGTCACTTCCCGCTGGGCACCGGGCCGACGGAAGCATGAGCCCGCCCGAGTTCACCCTGCTCTTCATCACGGTGGCGGTCGGGGCGCTGCTCCAGGTCTCCATCGGCTTCGGGCTCGGCCTGCTGGCCGCCCCGGTGATCGCGATATTCGACCCTTCGCTCACCCCGGTGGTGGTCCTGCTGCTCGCCACCGGAGTGACGACCGCGGTCCTGGTGCTGGAGGGCGGCCACCTGGACCTGCGCGGCGCGGGGTGGGCGCTGGCCGGGCGGGTGCCGGGCACGGTGGGCGGCGCGGCGCTGGTCGCCGTGCTGCCCGCCCGGCAACTCGCCCTCCTCGTCGCCGCGGTCGTCCTCGCGGGCGTCGCGGTGAGCCTGCGCGGATTCGTGCCGGCGCCGAGGCGGCGTTCGGTGCTGCTGGCCGGCCTGATGTCGGGGCTGATGGGCACGGCGACTTCCATCGGAGGGCCGCCGATGGCCATGGTCTGGCAGGGTCTGAGCGGGCCGCGGCTGCGTGCCACGATGAGCGGGTTCTTCCTCGCCGGTTCCGTGATGAGTCTGGCCGTCCTGGCGGCGACCGGGGCGGTGCACACCTACAGCCTGTGGCACACCGCCCTGCTCGCCCCGGCCGCGGCGATCGGGGTGCTGCTCGCCCGCCCGCTGGCGAGCAGCATGGACATGCGGCGCACCAGGGGCGTCGCCATGGTGCTCGCGGTGGCGAGCGCGACCGTGCTGGTGATCCAGCAGTTCGTCTGAGCCGAGCCGCATGTCCGCTACTGCCCCGGACGGGGAGTCTCAGCCCTCCGCTGCCACGGGGGCGGCCCGGCGCTCTCCGGTGACCTTGGAGGAGGGCAGCCGCCCGGCCTTGGAGGTACCGGTCATCGTCTCGCCGTCGACCGTCATCGTGAACGCGAGGTTCAGACGCATGGGCTTGGTGATGGCCTGACGCCAGGTGAGCTGGTCGCCCTCGAGTGCCACGTCGACCAGCGGGACCTCCTCCCCCGCGCCGTGGGCCGTACCGGTCAATGTGCCGTCCTCGTCGCGGAATTCGGCCACGGCCTTGATCCGGCCGATGGGGGTGGACATGGACAGATCCCAGGTGCCTTCAACGGACATGATGGTGTGCTTCCTCGGCGTGGGTCGGGGCGGGTCGCGCTGGGGGCGGTGTGGTCACAGGGCGACGGGCGAAGGCCCGTGGTGGCGCCAGGGGGTGCCGCGGCGCTCGTAGGCGAACAGTTCCTCGACGGCGTGGGCGATCCGCGGCCCCAGTTCGCGCTCCAGCAGATACAGGCCCAGATCGAGCCCGGAGGTGACACCGGCGCCGGTGACGAGGTCGCCGTCGTCGACGACACGGGCCCTGACCACGTTGACACCGGTGGCGTCCAGCATGTCCAGGCCCATGTGGTGGGTGGTGGCGTAGCGGCCCTCCAGCAGACCGGCCATGGCCAGGAGGAGCGAGCCGCCGCACACCGTGGCGACGGTCACCTCCGAACGGTCCATGGCCGCCTTCAGCAGCCCCGGCAGGCCGGTGTTCACGGCGCGGCCCAGAGTTACGGGAATGAATTCGTGCTCCCGCCACTCGCCCGCGTCCGCGTCCGCGTCGAGATCGGGGACCTCGCCGGGTTCTCCGATCCGGCCGGCCGCACCGGGGACCACGACCAGGTCCGCCGTCGCGGGATCCAGGGCGGCCATGGCGCGCAGCGGCACACCGCCGACCCCGCTCACCACCTCTCGCGGGCCCTCGGCGGACACCAACTCGGCGCGCAGCGCTCCCTCGGCCGCCATGCCACCGGCGGCCAGCACCTCGTAGGGGGCGAGCACATCGAGGAGGTCGAAGCCGTCGAACAGGACGATTTGGGCGAGCATGAAATGTTCCCTCACATGCGGTAATGGCCAGTCTGTCTGGCCCTCTTCCGACGCTATGCGTGGGCAAAGACGGCTCCCAGTGGCACGAGGGACATGGTGCAACGGAATATCGCCAAGCGGGGCCGGAGGGTGCCGATGGCAGGCGCTCAGGCCGCGTCGGGCGGCATGTTGTACGGCGTGACGACCTGGATGGGCGAGGGCAGGGCCGGGCCGTCGTCGGGCACAGATCGTCCTCGGCGGACTCGGCTGACCCTCCGCGCCACACCCGCAAAGCCCGCACCGCCAAAGCCGCACCCACTCATCACCCGCACCGTCAGAGAGGGCACAACTCCCCATGCCTATCGGCATCATGGGCCTGGGCCGGATCGGCGCCTTCCACGCCGAGACCCTGTCCACGCTCGACGCGGGGGACTCCCTCGCGGTCACCGACCCGGTCGCCGCGGCCGCCACCACCGGCGCCCAGCGGTTCGGCGCCCGGGCGGTCGCCTCGCCGGAGGCCGTGCTCGCCGCCGGTGTGGACGGCGTCGTGATCGCCGCGGCGACCGACGCCCACCCCCGAGTTCGTCCTCGCCGCCGTACGGGCGGGCGTGCCGGTCTTCTGCGAGAAGCCGGTGGCGCGCACGATCGAGGAGATCTACGCGACCGGCGCCAACCGCGGCGCCGAGTACATCGCGGCAGCCGGAGACGTGGACACCGCCTCCGCCCTCCTCACCCTGGACGACGGCACCCTCGCCGTGGTCTCCAACACCCGCCACAATCCGCGCGGTGACGACGCCCGCCTGGCCACGGCATGACGGACAGCATCGCCGCGGGCCTGGAGGACAGTCTGCCGCTGCGCTCCGTCGAACCGGGCGCCACCTTCCCCGGCGGCACACCGCACCACTTCTTCATGGACCGCTTCTCCACCGCGTACCGGGCCGAGCCCACCGCCTTCACCGAAGCGGCGGCGGGTCTGCGGCCCTCCCCCCGTACCGTCGCCGACGCCGTCGAGGCCGGGTGGATCGCCGAGGCATGCACGCTGTCCCTGCACGAGCACCGCCCCGTGGGCACGGAAGAGGTACGGAAGGCATGACGACAGCCGGACCGCTGCGCATCGGGATCCTGGGCGCCGCCCGGATTTCCGCGCTCTCCCTCGTCGGCCCCGCCCGTGCGGGTGGCCACCGCCTCGTCGCGGTGGCCACCCGCACCCGGGTCGTTAGCCCCTCCCGCCGGCCGGGGCGCCCTCATGGACCTGGGCTGCTACAGCCCGCACGCCCAGCGCATGCTCGCGCCCTGGGCCGGTGGCCCCCACACCTGGTCACCACCCGGGGCGGTGCACGGCAGGGCGCACCGGATGTCGACGAGTGGCTGGACGCGGAACTGGCCTTCCCGAACGGCCCCACCGGATCCGCCCGCTGCCATATGGCGTACGGGGACGTGCGGATGAGCTTCCGGGTCGTCGGCTCGCGGGGCGAGGCGACGACCGTGAACCGCACGGGGGCACGCTCGCCGGCGGGCCCCCGCCGGTCGGCCCGCCCCCAGCCGCCGGCTCAGCTCTCCGTGTCGGCCGTCGGCCCCGGCCGGGCCGCCGCGGGCGCGCCCACGCGCAGTCCGTCCATGACCAGGTCCAGAAGCCGTCTGGCGCGCACCGGCCCCTGGTCATCGGGGCTGATCTGCCACAGACCGCAGATGGCGAGCAGGAAGTCGTCGGTGGTCACGTCCGGACGGATCGTGCCGACCTCCTCGTTCGCCTTCAGCAGAAGCGCGACGGCCTCGGTCATCTGGCCGTGTCCCGGTTTCTTCTGGCCGCAGGTGGTGCTGAGGGCCTTGTGCAGCGCGTCGGCCAGACCGGCCTTGGCCATGGCGAACCGGGCGAGGTGCCCCGTCCACTCCCGCAGCGCCTCATCCGGCGCGCGGGTACGGAGCAGCTCGGCCGCGATGTCCACGACCTGCAGCATCTCGTGGCGGTAGATCTCCAGCACGAGGGCCTCGCGGCTGGGGAAGTTGCGGTACAGCGTTCCCTGCCCGACGCCCGCCTTCTTCGCGATGGTGCTCAAGGGGACATCGGCCGAACGGGTCAGCTCCGCCAGCGCCACTTCCAGGATGCGCTCGCGGTTGGCTTGCGCGTCCGAGCGCAGACGCGCGTCCTTGTCTACCCGCACTCGTCCTCCTTCCGGACACCGCCAAAGCGCCGACCTTGCCCACCGGACAGCTGTCCGCTAAGTTTCATGCACAGCGGACAAGTGTCCGCTTAGGTCCACCTTACCGGCTGAAACGGCCCGTGGGGATGGCCGGAACCGAGCGCCGACCGGCATTCTCACGCATTCCCACCCCCCAGGACCTCCTCATTGGACGACTTCGACGCGCACGACATCCGCGAAAGAAGGCTGATCATGGCCCCATCGACGTCCAGCGTCATCACGCTGACCATCAACGGCGAGAAGTACACGCTGCCCGTCGACCACCGCACCACCCTGCTCGACGCCCTGCGTGAGCATCTCGATCTCACCGGGACCAAGAAGGGCTGCGACCAGGGCCAGTGCGGGGCCTGCACGGTACAGCTCGACGGCCGCCGCGCCGTCTCCTGTCTGCAGCTCGCGGTGGCAGCCGAGGGCCGCGACGTCACCACGATCGAGGGCGTGGCCGACGGCGACCGGCTGCATCCGGTGCAGCAGGCGTTCCTCGACCTCGACGGCTACCAGTGCGGCTACTGCACCCCGGGGCAGATCTGTTCCGCCCTCGCCGTGATCGAGGAACACGCGGCGGGCTGGCCGAGCGCGGTCACCGCCGACGTCAGCCCCGAAGCGGGGCCCCCACCACTGACCGCCGATGAGATCCGGGAGCGGATGAGCGGCAACCTGTGCCGCTGCGGCGCGTATGTGTCGATCGTGCAGGCGGTCGCGCAGGCGGCCGAGGTGCGGGCGACCGGAACCGAGGAGGTCGTCGCATGAAGGAGTTCGGCTACCAGCGCGTCCTCGACGTCTCCGAGGCGATCGCCGTACTCGGCGCCGATCCCGACGCACGGTTCCTCGGCGGCGGCACCAATCTGGTCGATCTGATGAAGACCGGCATCGAGCGGCCGGGACGCCTCGTCGACGTCCGCGAACTGCCCCTGGACGGCATCGAGGCGACGCCGGACGGCGGTCTGCTCATCGGGGCCACCGTCACCAACAGCGACCTCGCCGCCCACCCCGAGGTGCGGCGCCGCTACCCGGCCCTCGCCCAGGCCGTCCTGGCCGGTGCGTCCGGGCAGCTGCGCAACATGGCCACCGTCGGCGGGAATCTGCTCCAGCGCACCCGCTGCGGCTACTTCACCGATGTGGCCGGGCCCTGCAACAAGCGGCTCCCCGGCAGCGGCTGCCCGGCCATCGAGGGTGAGCACCACAACCACGCGATCCTCGGCGCCTCCGAGCACTGCGTGGCCACCCACCCCTCGGACATGGGGGTCGCGCTCGCCGCCTTCGACGCCGTCGTGCGGTACGAAACCGCCGACGGGCCGGGCGAGTTGCCGCTCGCCGACTTCTATCTGCCCGTGGGCGACACCCCGCACCTGGAGACGGCGCTGCCCTCCGGCGCGCTGATCACCGGCGTCACCCTGCCGCCGGCCCCGGTCGCCGCGCACTCCCGCTACCGCAAGGTCCGCGAGCGTGCGTCGTACGCCTTCGCCATCGGCTCGATCGCCGCCGCCCTCGACGTCCGGGACGGCGTCGTCCACGAGGTCCGCCTCGCCTTCGGAGCGGTCGCCTCCCGGCCGTGGCGGGCCCTGGAGGCCGAGCGGGCGCTGACCGGAGGCCCGGCGACCGCCGAGGCGTTCGCCGCCGCCGCGGACGCGGAACTGGCCGCCGCCGAGGCACTGCCCCACAACGGATACAAGGTGCCGCTGATGCGCAACCTCGTCGTGGCCCTGCTGACCGAACTCGCCGAGGAGGCCGCCCGATGACCACGACGACCGGAACCACCACGACGACGGGGGCCCTGGGCACCGCGCGCACCCGCGTCGAGGGCCGGGAAAAGGTCACCGGGGCGGCCCGCTACTCGGGCGACATCCCGCTGCCCGAACTCGCCCACGGCTGGCTGGTGTTGTCCACCATCGCCCGTGGCCGGGTCCGCTCGGTCGAGGCCGACTCCGTCCTCGCCATGCCCGGGGTCCTCGCGGTGCTCCACCATGAGAACGCCCCGCGCGTCAGCCTGGACTACATGGGCATGATCGGGCCGCCCGACCCGATCATCGGGGTCTTCCAGCACGACCGTGTCCCCTTCCGGGGCTGGCCGGTGGCGCTGGTCGTCGCCGAGCGGCCCGAGCAGGCCCGGGAGGCCGCGGAAGCGCTGGTGGTCCAGTACGACCAGGAGTCGCACGACATCGACTTCTTCGCCGGACACCCCAATGCGTACACCCCCGGGGACTCGCCGTTCGGTGCGGCGGAGACGACCAAGGGCGACATCGAGGCCGAACTCGCCGCCTCCACGTTCGTGGTGGACGCCGAGTACACCACCCCGGAAGAGCACCACAACCCCATGGAGCCGCACGCGGCGACGGCCCACTGGGACGGCGGCCGGCTCGAGGTCCTCGACTCCAATCAGGGCACCACCTACGTGGCCGGTGAGCTGGCGCAGATCTTCTCCCTCGACGCGGAGTCGGTGCGGGTGCGGTCCGAGCACGTCGGCGGCGGCTTCGGCTCCAAGACGGTCCGCCCGCACCAGGTGGCCGCCGCCATGGCCGCGACCGTCCTCGACCGTCCGGTCCGCGTCGTCATGACCCGCCGCCAGATGTTCTCGACCATCGGCTATCGCAGCCCCACCGCGCAGCGGGTCCGGCTCGGCGCCGACGCGTCGGGGCGGCTGCGCGCGCTCGACCACCGGTCCGAGTGCGTCACCTCGACCGTGCACGAGTTCATCGAGCGCAGCGCCACGGTGGGGCGGGTGATGTACGACGCCGAGGCGCACCACACCAGCGACCGGGTCGTACGGCTCGATGTGCCGACCCCGACCTTCATGCGCGCGCCCGGCGAGGCACCGGGCTCGTTCGCGCTGGAGTGCGCGCTCGACGAACTCGCCGAGGCGTCCGGCATCGACCCGATCGCGCTGCGCGTCCGCAACGAACCCGACCGGGGCCCTGTCTCCGGCCTGCCGTTCAGCAGCCGCAACCTGGTGGCCTGCTACGAGGAGGGCGCCCGCCGGTTCGGCTGGGCGGACCGGGATCCGCGTCCGGGGCTGCGCCGCGAGGGACGGTGGCTGCTCGGAACGGGTATGGCGGCGGCCAGCTTCCACTCCGGGGCCAACCCGTCCACGGCGGGCGTGACGGCCGAGGCCGATGGCACCTTCACCGTGCGCATCAACGCGGCGGACATCGGGACCGGCGCCCGGACCGGCATCGCCCTGGTCGCCGCGGACGCGCTGGCAGTGGATCCGGACCGGGTCCGGGTGGTCATGGCGGACAGCGACCTCGGCCCGGCGATGATCGCCGGTGGCTCGATGGGCATGCGCTCCTGGGCGTGGGCGGTGTCGATCGCGGTGCGCGAGCTGCGCGAGCGGCTGGCCCTGGGCGGCGACATCCCGCCCGAGGGAATCACCGCGCGGTCCGACACCTCCGAGGCGATCGGTGCCCTCTCGAAGAAGGAACGGCATTCCTTCGGGGCGCAGTTCGCCGAGGTGGCCGTGGACGTCACCAGCGGAGAGGTCCGGGTGCGGCGGATGCTCGGGATCTTCGCGGCGGGCCGGATCGTCAACCCGCTGACCGCGCGCAACCAGCTCGTCGGCGGGATGACCTGGGGCATTTCCATGGCCCTGCACGAGGAGGCGGTCCGGGACCGGGCCTCGGGCGGCCACGTCGGCCCGGACCTCGCGGGCTATCACTTCGCCGCGAACGCCGATGTGCCGCTCATCGAGGCGGACTGGGTGGACGACCCGGATCCGGACGACCCGGTGGGCATCAAGGGCATCGGTGAGGTCGGCATCGTGGGAGCCGCGGCGGCCATCGCCAACGCGGTGTGGCATGCCACCGGCGTCCGCCACCGCAACCTGCCGATCCGCCCGGACCGGGTCCTGTCGGCGGGGACGAGCGTGCCGGAGCCCGGCCTCGGAGGCTGACCCCGCCCTCGAGTGATCGGCGCCGGCCGGGCTGTGGGCCCGACCGGCGCCGAACTCTCGGCCGCGTTCGTCGGCCGGATACCGCCGATCGGCTGGCGCTGTGCGGCGATCCAGTCATCCTCACGCTCCGCCCGATGCCCTCCGGGCCCCCGCGGGGAACACTCGCCCAACCCGAGGAGAGCAGAGAGGGCACTGATGAGCGACGACTTCGTGCTGGACGTGACCAAGATCCGCGACGAGGCCCGCCGGAAGATGGAGGCGGGACCGGTGACGGACGCCTACGGCCTGGACAAGGACCGGGTCATCGGCATCCTCAATGACGTCATCGCGACCGAAGTGGTGTGCTGGCTGCGCTACACCCGCCACGCCATCTCCGCCAGCGGGATCGACCGCGCCCAAGTCTCCTCGGAGTTCACCGAGCACGCGAAGGAGGAGATGCAGCACGCGCTGCGCGCCGCCGAACGCGTCTCCCAGCTCGGCGCCGACCCCGACTTCGACCCCGCCTCGCTGGCCCAGCGCGCCCACACCGACTACACCACACCGCCGGACAACGACCTCAAGGCGATGCTGGAGCACAATCTGCTCGCCGAGCGCATCGTGATCGCCAGCTATCAGGAGATCATCCGCTGGCTGGGCGAACACGACCCCACCACCCGCCGGCTGATGGAGTCGATCCTGGAGGAAGAGGAGGAGCATGCCGACGATCTGGTGGATCTGATCGGCGTCTGACAGCCGCGGTGGGTCGGCCCATGACCACGCGTTGGCCCCGTACGCTCTCCTGCCTCGTCGTGACCGCCCTGTCGTCGGCCCTGCTCGTCGGGTGCGGGGAGGACGAACACGGCCGGAGCTGCTCCGGCCGTCCGGGCAAGGATCTCTCCAGCCGCACCGTCTCCGGTGGCGACCTGTGGCAGAAGAAGATGCGGTGCGTCAACCTCGAACGCTCCACACTGACCGGGCTGGTGTCCGAGGCCAACCTGCGCAGCGGCAACCTCTACGAAGCGCGGCTGGCCGGTGTCTCCCTGGAGAACGTCGACCTGCGCAACGCCGACCTGCGCCGGGCCGACCTCACCTCCGCCACCCTCTCGCAGGTCGACCTGCGCGGCGCCGATCTGAGCGGGGCCAAGCTCGGCAAGGGCCTGCTCACCGACGTCAGCTTCGATCGCGCACAGCTGGACGGCGCGGATCTGCGGGCGGCGTCCCTCACCCATGTCGGCCTCATCAAAGCCGATCTGCGCGGCGCCGATCTGCGCGGCGCCGCGGTGTCCGACTCCGATCTCCGCGGCGCGCGGCTGCGGGAGGCCGATATCTCGACGACGAGCTGGGAGAACGTCCTGTGCCCGGACGGCTCGCGGTCGAGCGCACGGGATTCCTGCGCCGAGCATCTGACCCGGGCCGAGTCCCGGGCGGCGGGTCAGTTCCCCGCGCCGTCGGCCGCCTTGCCGGATTCGCCCTGAGACGCCTTCTGCGCGACACGGTGCGCCTGCTCGAGACCTGCCATGTAGGCGTCCAGATAGTCGGCGTCCGACAGCCGGGCGCACGGTCCGGGGACGGGGTGGGAGCGGACCGCTCCGCCCTTGTGGGCGGCGGCGCGGTCGGCGATGGCATCGACACAGCGCTGAGTGACCTCGGCCTTCTCGGCGGCGGCCGGGGTGCCGCTCGGCTTGCCCTTGTCGCCCGCGTCACCACCGCCGGAACAGCCGGTCAGCAGCAGGGTGATGGCGATGACGGCCGCGGCTTCGAGGGTACGGGTGCGCATATGTCTCCCAGGGGCGTCGATGGTGGGGTGCATCATGCGGCTCCGGGGCGGCCGGGTGGGAGAGCCGGGTCACCGTTGTGATGAAACGGTGACCGAACGGGCGTACAGGGCGATCCCGCACACCCGACCGGAGCGGGCACAGGATGTCGGGTCCGGCAGGGTGCGGACTTCCTAACGTGAGGGTCGTCAGGGAAGGAGACCGAGGTGCTGGAGCGGCTGAACGAGGCCCTGGAACACATCGAGTCGCATCTCGATCAGCGGATCGAGACGGCCGAGTTGGCACGGATCGCGGTGACGTCGGAGTACCACTTCCGCCGGCTGTTCTCCGCGCTGGCGGGGATCCCGCTGTCGGAGTACATCCGGCGCAGGAGGCTCACCCTCGCGGGGGCCGAGGTGCTCGCCGGGGAGCGGACGCTCCTGGAGATCGCGGTGCGCTACGGCTACGGCTCGGGCGAGGCGTTCGCGCGTGCGTTCCGGGCCATGCACGGTGTGGGGCCGGGCGACGCCCGGCGGGCAGGTGCCGTACTGCGCTCCCAACCTCGGATGTCCTTCCGCCTCGTTGTCGAAGGGAGCAGCAGCATGCGATACCGGGTCGTGGAGAAGGAGCGATTCCATGTGGTCGGCAAGAAGGTCCGGGTTCCGCTCGTCCATGAGGGGGTCAATCCGCGGATCGCGGAGTTCATCCGAGGCATCGGCCAGGAGACGATAGGGCGGATCGCCGCCCTGTCCGATCAGCAGCCGGAGGGGATCCTGGGCGTGAGCGACAACCTCGACCCCAGCCGGGCGGAGGGCACCGAACTCGACTACTACCACGGGGTGGTGACCGGAGCCGCCGCGCCAAAGGACCTGGACGAGCTCGTCGTCCCGGCGGGGACCTGGGCGGTCTTCGAGAGCTCGGGGCCGTTCCCGCAGGCGCTCCAGCACCTGTGGCGGGACGTCTTCACTCAGTGGTTCCCGTCCAATCCGTACCAGAGCAGGCCGGGGCCGGAGATTCTGCGCACCCGGCTGTCGCAGGACGCGGCGCAGGCGGACGCGGAGTTGTGGATCCCCGTGGAGCGGACCGCGGTCTGACACTCCGCCCGGCCGAAACGACGGCCGGGCGGAGCCCGCGTCTCACCTACGCCCCCGCGAGCCCTGAGCCCCTCGGATCAGGCCGGCGATGAACGCGAGGAAGGGGATGACGCCGAGGACGGTGCTCACGCCCACGCCACCACCGGTGACGAGGGTGAAGTTGGAGAACACCAGCCACAGCGCGGTCAGCAGTCCGGCCACGGCCAGCAGCGGGGCGATCCGGGTCTGCCAGGGCCTGCCCGCGGAGAGCCGGGCGTTGCGCGCGAAGAAGACGACCACGGCGACGGATGTGATGAGCATGAGCAGGATCATGCCCACCGTCGCCAACCCCGCCATGGAGCCGAAGACACCCACCAGCGGATCCAGTCCGATGGCGGCGCAGGCGACGACCAGGACCAGCGCGGTGACGGTCTGGACGACCGAGGAGACGGACGGGGAGTGGTGGCGCGGGTGGACGGCGCCCAGCCGTGCGGGGAGGAGGTCCTGGCGGGCGAGGGTGAAGGTGTAGCGGGCGATGACGTTGTGGAAGGACAGCACGCAGGCGAAGAGGCTGCTGAGCAGCAGGACCTGCATGACGTCCCGCAGCGCGGTGCCGACGTAGACCTGGGCGGTGTCCATGAGCATGTTGCCCTGGCTGTCCAGGGTCTTCTGGGCGACGGCCGGGGCGTCATCGGTGCCCGCCGCCAGGACCAGCGCCCAGCAGGACAGCGTGTAGAAGGCGCCGATGATCAGGACGGCGAGGTAAGTGGCCCGGGGTATGGTCCGCTCCGGGTCACGGGCCTCGTCCCGGAAGACGGCGGTGGCCTCGAAGCCGATGAATCCGGTGATCGCGAACAGCACGGCCACACCCAGCGGTCCGGAGAACGCCGCATGCGGGGTGAACGACTCGACGTCGACACCGTGGGCGCCGCCCCGGGCGAAGATCCCCGCGTCCAGGACCAGCACCACCACGATCTCCAGGACGAGTGCGACACCGAGGACCTTGGAGCTGAGGTCGATATGGCGGTAGCCGAGGAGGGCCACGATGCCCAGGGCCGCGAGTGCCCACACCCACCAGGGCAGGGTGGGACCGCCGAAGGTGTGCAGAACATCGTTGACGGCCCAGCCCAGGTAGCCGTAGACGCCGACCTGGATCGCCGTGTACGCGACGAGCGCGACGGCGGCGGTGCCCACTCCGACGCGGTCCCCCAGGCCACGGGTGGCGTAGGCGTAGAAGGCGCCGGCCTGCGGAACGTGGGGCGTCATGGTGACGAAGCCGACCGCGAACACCAGCAGGACCATCGAGGCGAGGGCGAAGCCCACGGGGGCTCCGGCGCCGGGGCCACCGGCGATGGCGAGCGGGACATTGCCGCCGACCACCGTCAGGGGCGCGGCGGCGGCGATCACCATGAAGACGATGGCACCGGTGCCGAGCCGCCCCGACAGATTCGTGTGTGCCGGTCGCCGGGTGGATGTGTGCGCGTCGGAGTCGGTCAGCATGACGGGTCCTTGGTGGCGCGGGCGGACGGGGTGAAGAGGTCTGGCCGGAGGTCGGCCAGGTACGGATTGGCCTTGCGCGCTTGTCGGACCGTGTGTGGTTCCACGGTCGCGAAGAGCAACCGGTTGCCGTGTTCGACGCTGTCCAGCACGGTCGCGGACGGGCTCACGATGGAGCTGCGGCCGACGTAGCGCAGTGAACCCTCGTCGCCGTCATGGTTGACATAGGCGATGTAGATCTGGTTTTCCCAGGCGCGCACCCTCAGCAGGTGCTCGGCGATGAACTCGTACGGTTGCATCTGGGCGGTCGGGACCGCGACGAGGTCCGCACCGGCGAGGGCCGCGGACCGCACGTTCTCGGGGAACTCCACGTCGTAGCAGATCAGCATCGCGATCCGGACGCCCGCGTGGTCGATGACGGGGGCGGGCAGGTCGCCCGGGGTGAAGTACCTGCGGTCGAGCTCGCCGAAGAGATGGTTCTTGCGGTGCCGGCCGAGGATCGCTCCGGCCGCGTCGATGAAGAAGGCGCTGTTGTAGTAGGCGCCGGAGTCGTACTCGGGCGCTCCGAGGACGAGCGCGATGCCGTGGGTGGCGGCTATCTCGCGTGCCGGTGACAGCAGGTCGGTGCGGGCCAGCTCCCGGACGGCGTCGCCGATGTCATAGCCGGTGACGAACAACTCGGTGGTGATCAGCAGTTCGGCGCCTTCGGCACGGGCCCGGCGGCACGCCGCGTCCAGTTCGTGGAGGTTGGCGTCGACGTCGCCGGGCGTTCCCGCCGTCTGCAGTCCGGAGATCTTCATCAGTGCCTTTGAAGTGGGCGTCCAGGGGTGAATGCGAGCCATAGAAACATGCTCACTTTGATCAGGTAAACCCCCGGAGGTCACGGTTCCGCAAAGCGGCGGCCCCGTACGAAGGCTCTGGGAAGGCTGGGAGGCCACATGAGCGGGCCCTACCCTGAGGGCATGGCGACCCAGGAACCGTCCGGCGCACCGAGCGCCCTGACCAGCAGCGCGCTCGCCGCGATCCGCCGCACCAGCGCCGTCGACACCGTTCGGGCCCGGATCTCCCTGGCGGTCGACCTGGGCCTGCTGGCGCCCGGTGAGCGGCTGCCCAATATCCAGGCCACGGCGGCGGCGCTCGGGGTCGGCGAGATCACCGTCCGCCGGGCCTTCGGCAACCTGGAGCGTGAAGGCGTGGTCGAGCGGCGCCCGGGGCGCACGGGCGGGACCTTCATCGCGGAGCGGCCCCGCCGCCGCACCGTGGCGCAGGTCGCCGCGTACCGGGAGGACAGCGAACGGGTCCACCGGCTGATCGACGAACGCATCGTACTGGAGGCCGGTTTCGCGCATCTGGCCGCCGAGCGGCTCGATCGGAACGGGCTCGACCGGCTCGATCAGTGCATCCGGGAGATGGACGCGGCCGAGAGCTGGGCCGAGTTCCACGCGAGTGACCAGCGGTTCCATCTGGCCCTCGCCGAGGGCGCCGGGCTGTCCGCCGCCCTGGCGATGTACCGGCGGGTCACCGGGGAGCTGTACGCGTACTTCCTGCCGTACCCGATGGGCTACCTCCGCGGCAGCAACGAGCAGCACAGGGCCATCCGGGCCGCGCTCGGCGCGCAGGACGCCACCTTGGCGGCCGGCCTCCTCCGGGACCATGTCGCGGAGCTCCACCACTCGATGTACGTCGGGCTCGCGGACACCGCCGAGCGGGGCGACGGCGGCTGACGCCGGCGCCGCCCGCGCCGGAGGTCACCCCGGGCGTCCGTCAGGCGGCGGCCCGGTCGGTCACGGAGGATCTTCAGCATCGCTGACACATCGGGCCGCCGGGGCCGGGGCAGCCAGGCGGGCTGGTCGGCGCCGCGCGGGGACAGGACGTTCGCGCCGATGTCAGTCGGCAGGTCTTCTACCAGCACTTCCGTGACCGCGACGACGCCGTGGCGGGCGCGGTCGGCGATGCCCTGCGCACGGCCGTGGGCACCGAGGAGCCCGGCCGGGCCGGAGCCGGTCCGATGGCCCCCGTCCACCGGCTCGTCGACTTCGCCGCCGAGCACGCGGAGCTGTACCACAACCTGTATCCCAGTGCCGCCTCCCAGCGGGCGGCCGACACCTTCCGCGACCTCGTACGTCCCGCCTGCCGGCGGCTGGCCGAGCAGGTCATCGCACACCGCGCGACCGAAGCGGGCGAGGGCCCCGCCGTCTCCGAGGCCGACGCGGCAGCCCTCACGGCCCTGCTCGTCGGCGGGATCTTCGAGGTCATCCGCCACTGGACCGACCTCCGGCTCCAGCACCCCGACACCACCTCCCCGGAGAGCGCACGCCGCATGCTGGACACCTGTCTGCGGCTGCTGGGCTGCGAGATCGGCCCTCCTGGGCGGTAGCCGGTGTCAACGGCCGGTGGATCCGTCGATCCGCTCACGGAGGATGTCGGCGTGACCGGCGTGCCGGCCGGTCTCCTCGATCATGTGCACCAGGACCCAGCGCATCGACGGTGCCGACCCCCGGCGCGGGGCCCGCGGAGCGGGGAGCGCCAGATCCGAGCAGGCGTCGATGACCCGGTTCGCCCGCTCGACGGTCTTGCGGTAGTCGGCGAGCACGCCGTCGACGGTGTCCTGCGCGGACGGCCGCATGGTCGCGGGCCAGTCGCCGGCGTCCTCGCCGAGGAAGTAGAACCGCTCGACGAACGCCAGATGCTTGAGCAGTCCGAGAAGGCTGGTGCCCGAGGGCACTCCACCCGTTCGGACCTGCGGTTCCGGTACGCCCGCGGCCTTGTCCGCGACCGAGTTCCGCAGATAGTCGAGGAAGCCCCGCAGGGTGGCCTTCTCATCGGCGCCGGTCGCCGGAGGGCCGGTTTCCTTCCTCCGAGTCCGGGATCGCTGGGCACTGCTTTCGTGCATCGAGTCGCTCCTCTGCGTCGTGAAGTCGTGTGGTTCAGGCGGCCGTCCGGCGGTCGCCTCGCTGGACGAGCAGGACGTTGTCGATGACGGTGGCGCTCTCACCAGCGGGTCCGGTGGCCTGGCGGCCGGGCATCCCGGCGCGCAGCACGGACCAGTGCGCGGGGTCGAGATCGAGTTCGGCGGCGATCTCGGTGGGCGTGGGGTAGTGGATGCCGGGGTCCTGGTTCCACGACCAGGGCGCGGTGGAGCCATGGTCGACGATCAGCAGGAGACCGCCGGGGCGCAGCGCCCCCGCGGCGGTACGCAGGACTCGGCTGCGGGGCAGCGAGAACGGGGTGTGGAAGTACTGGGCGGAGACCAGATCGAACTGGCCGGCCGGGAAGCTGCAGGCCAGATCGTGCTGTTCGGTGGCGACCCGGTCCCCGACGCCGAGATCGCGGGCGCGCTCCCGCACCCGTTCGACGGCCGTGGTGGAGATGTCCACGGCGGTGACATGCCAGCCCTGCTGGGCCAGCCAGATGGCGTCGCCGCCGGGGCCGCAGCCCAGATCCAGAGCGGCGCCGGGGCGCAGCGGAGCGGCGGTCTCGGCGAGCAGCGGGTTGACCTGCGCGTCCCAGCTCCGCCGGGTGCCGTAGTGCCGCTCCCAGAACTGCTCGGCGTCCGCGTCCGCCGTGCCCTGATCCCCGGCGTGGCCAGTGGGTCGTCGACCTTGCGTGGCATCCATCTGAGTCGCCCTTCGTCGGCCGGCGTGCCGAGCGTGATCCGATACGCGCCTTCGACGCCGGTGATGTACCGACAGCCTCGATGCCACCATTTCGCTCGTGCAAGAAAAATTGCGGATCCGCATCATCGATGGACAACCGGATGGACAACCCGGACAACCCCGCGGAAGACGTGCTGGCCGGAGTGGGACCGCGGCTGCGTGCCCTGCGCCGGGCGCGGAGCGCCACGCCGGCGTCGCTGGCGAACGAGACCGGCCTCACGGCGAGCACCCTGTCCCGTCCCGAGAACGGCAAGCTCCGCCCCACGCTGGAACAACTGCTGCCCCTGGACCGGGCACACGGCGTCCCGCTCGACGACCCCGTCGCGGCGCCGCCCACCGGCGACCCGCGCATCCACCCGCGGCCGGTGCGGCGATCCGGGCTGATGATGGTGCCGCTGACCAGACGGGCCGACGGTATCCAGGCGTACAAGGTCATCTATCCGCCCGCCGGCCGGTCACCCACGATGAAGCTGCGGACCCACGAGGGATACGAGTGGTTCTACGTCCTGGACGGACACGCCAGGTTTGTGCTCGGCGAGCGGGAGTTCCGGCTCGGCGCCGACGAGGCGGCGGAGTTCGACACCCGCATACCGCGCTGGATCGGCAGTGCCGGCAGCCGGCCCGCGGAGGTGCTCTCCCTGTTCGGCGCGCAGGGAGAGCGCGCACATCTGGCACCGGCCGGGCACTGACCGTCCGGGATGGGATCCGTCTGTGGCTGACTCCACAGATCACATGGTGAGACCAGGGTCCAGTTTTTGAAATCCGGACCATATCCTCGAGTACATGTCCGCACCCGCCCATCCGCTGTGTCTCGCGCTGTTCGCGAACTCGGCGTGGTGCGTCGACGACATCCTCTGTCGCCGCTGAGCCAGAACCGGCCGGTTTCCCCACCATGCGCCGCCGCCCGGCGCCGCGCCGCCCGGCCGGACCCGCCCACCCAGCGTGATGCCCCCCCTTTCGAACGTCTCCGGAGTCCGCACGTGACCACCGCCCCGCCCGCCGAGGCAGCGAAGACCGCCGCACTGCTGTCCCCCTCACCCACCTCCGCGCCCCGGCCGGAGGCGCCCGCCGCGCCGCCGGTGCGCCGGGTGCCGCTCGCCGTGTCCGGGCTGCTCGGCGCGGCGCTGACCGCGTATGTCTGGTCCGCCCACGGGGCCAAGCCCGGCGTTCTGCTGCTGCTCGGCCTCGCCCTGGGAATCGCCCTCTTCCACTCCCGCTTCGGCTTCACCTCCGCCTGGCGGCAGCTGGTCGCCGTCGGCAATGGCACCGGCCTGCGCGCCCACACTCTGCTGCTCGGCACCACGGCCACGCTGTTCGCCCTGCTCATCGGCACCAAGACCGGGCTGTTCGGATCCGTACCGGCGCCCTCCGGCGGACCGCTCGGCTTCGGGCTGCTGATCGGCTCGTTCGTCTTCGCCGTCGGCATGCAGCTCGGTGGGGCCTGCGCCTCCGGCACCCTCTTCGCGGTCGGCTCGGGACAGACGTCGATCGTGCTCACACTCGGCGGCTTCATCGGCGGTGCGACCCTGGCCGCCTGGCAGTTCGACCTGTGGAAGGACCTGCCGTCGCTGGAGCCGGTCGTCATGGCGGACCACATCGGCTGGTTCGGCTCCTGGGCAGTGACGATCCTCGTGCTCGCCGCCATCGTCCTGGTCAGCCGTCGCGTCCAGGCTCGCCGCAACCCGCCGCCGATCGGTGCGGTGCCCTCCGCGCGCGGTGCCGCCGCCCGTGTCCTGCGCGGCTCCTGGCCGCTGGCGGTCGGCGCCCTGGCGCTGGCCGTGCTGGGCGCCGGGGTGCTGCTCGTCTCGGGCGGTGCGTGGGGCGTCACCAGTGCCTTCAGCCTGTGGGGATCGGAGCTGGTGCGAGCGCTCGGCGGCCACCCGGAGAGCTGGAGCTGGTGGCAGCAGCCCGGAAACAAGGAGATGCTCGCCGGTCCGGTGCTCGCCGACAAGACCAGTCTCACCGACATCGGCATCATGATCGGCGCGGCCGTCGCCGCGGCGCTCGGCGGCACCTGGACCCTGCACCGCGGCGTGCCGTGGCGGACGGCGACCGCGGCCGTGCTCGGCGGGGTGCTGATGGGCATCGGCGCCCGGCTCGCGGGCGGCTGCAACATCGGCGCCTACCTCGCGGGCATCGCCTCCGGCAGCCTGCACGGCTGGGTCTGGGGCGGCTTCGCCCTCCTCGGCACCTGGGCCGGGCTGAAGCTGCGGCCGCTCTTCGGGCTCGGGAACCCCAAGCCGGGCGACGGTGTCTGCTGACGCCGACGGCCCCTGGGCCGGAAGTGGTGTGTGTTCGGGGGTTGTTCATGCACCGCCAGGTAAATGATCCATCGTCGGGGTGGTGTGCCGGTCCGCCGACCGGCCCCGCAGCTGACGAAGGGGTGCTCACGATGGTCCCGTTCCATGCCGCTCCCCCGCGCCGTACCCGCCGGGTCGTCCACGCCGCCGCGCCGGCGCTGGTGGCCGGCGCCACGCTGTCCGCACTCCCGGCCTCCGCCGTGGCCGGGAACGCGGACTACGGCACGCCGACCATCAAACCGGCCGCCTCGTACCTGTCCGGCGCCGTCGGCGCCACCGGCGACCCGGCGGTGACCGTGAAGGCCGGCCAGAGTGGCGCCGCCGCGGACAAGCTCACCGTGTCCGCGACCGCCACCACCCACGGTTCGGTCACCGAGACCGGGGACGTCAGCTCGTACCAGGGCCTGCGCGAGGACCTGGTGGACCGGGACAAGGCCAACCGAGACCGGCTCGGCTTCGCCAAGGGCACCGCGGACGGCCAGGTGCCTGAGCAGATCGACGGATTCAACGTCGAGGGCCTGGAGTTCGCGCCCGGCTCCGGCTCCACCGCATACCTCGGCTTCCGGGCGCCGCCGGTGCCGCCCGCCATGAACCCCTGATGCTCCACCAACCCCTGACCCTCCGTCCGGTATCCGGCGCTCAGCAGCCGATACGGGAGGTGCCGACGGCCACGTCGTCGTACCACAGGGTGTCGTCGCCCTCGCCGTAGCTCTCCCAGCCCAGCCGCAGATCACCCGGGGCGGGCCGCCACCCGCCCCGGTTCAGCCACTGCTGGTCGACGTCCTGGGTCGGGGTGCCGTCGACCACCAGACCGGCGACGAGCCCGCCGTTCACCCAGGTGTCCAGGCGGCCCGCGGTGCGGTCGAGACGGAACTCCAGACAGGTCCAGGTGTTGACGGGCAGAGGGGTGCTGAGCGCGACGCCCGCCGGGCTCTGCGCGGGCAGAGTGGCGTCGTCCGACTCCCGGTTCCACTGAAGTGCCTTGTTCTGCCCGCCCATGCGCAGGTCCCGGCCATTGTCATTGGCGTCGCGCAGGGCGGCGAACGTGACGTGCTGGGCGGGCAGCGCGGTGGTGTGGCGGACCCACAAGCGGGCGTAGAGGTCGCCGCCGGACGGCACATCGGACAGCGAGGTGCCCGCGAAGGCGTGGTTGCAGTACCCCGCCTTGCCGGTGACCCGCACCGACCTGGTGCCCCCGTGAGCCGTGGTGGTGTCCACGGTGGCGGTGCCGGTGCCCGAGCAGTTGGCGACGGCCGTGGTCCAGCGCCCGGCGGGGGTGGTCCCGGTCTGGGACTCGAAGTCCTCGCAGAAGCCATTGGCGGCACAGGCCGCCGGCTGTGCCGCGGCTGGCGCGGCCGGCGCGGTCAGTGCCAGCGCCACGGCCACCGCGGCGGCGGCCAGAGCGCGATATGAGGTGGGGGTCATGGCGATCCTTCGGCCGATGATGAGGATCGGGAGCTTGGGAGCGCTCCCACGACTCTCGGCACTGTAGCCGGTACATGACAAGGCCGGAACCCCGGCCGTACGCGGAATCGGTACGCGAGACCCCCGGCCCAGGCGGTCACCATAAGGTGACTCAGTCACCGAAAAGTGCGTTCTTCCATGTCAGAGCCAACTCTCTTACGGTTTCCGAGTAACCGAGAGAGAGCGGGCGCTCTTGGGCTCCACGGAAGCGAGCCCAGGGGCTCCCCTGACGAGAAGGCAGGCAGCACATGGCCATCACCCTGGTGAACCCCGACGGATTGCCGGAGATCGAGGTGTACCGGCAGGTGTCGATCGCGACCGGGTCGAGGCTGGTCCATATCGCCGGGCAGGTCGCCTGGGACGCCGATGGGGTCACGGTCGGCGAAGGCGACCTCGCCGCTCAGGTCGAGCGGTGCTACCTCAACATCGGCATCGCCCTGGCCGAGGTCGGCGGCTCCTTCGACGACGTGGCGAAACTGACCGTCTACGTCGTCGACTGGACGCCCGACAAGATGCCCCTGTTCCTGGAGGGGGCCGCCCGGGCGGCCGCGAAGCTGGGGGTCACCCCGGTCCCGCCGGGGACGCTGCTGGGAGTCGCGGCGCTGGACGTGCCCGAGCATCTGGTCGAGATCGAAGCCACCGCGGTCCTCGACTGACGTGGCCGCCGACGTGGCCGCGTGGTGGCCCCGCGGGAGGCGGGGCCACCACGCGGTCCGAGCGTGAGCAGCCCCCCGGATCAGCCGTCGAAGCGGCGCCGGGAGTCCTCGATATGGCCGAGGTAGGTGTGGGTCCAGCCGCACATGCCGTCGACCGTCGCACGCAGGGCCCGGCCCGCCTCGGTGAGGGTGTACTCGACCCGGGGCGGCACGGTGGGGTGCACCTTCCGCTCGACCAGACCGTTGCGCTCCAGCATGCGCAGGTTCTGGGTGAGCATCTTGTGGCTGATGCCCTCGACCTCGTTCCGCAACTCGCTGAAGCGCAGGGTGCGTTCACCGAGGAACTCGATGATCAGGAACGCCCACTTGTTGGCGACATCCGCGAAGATCTCCCGCGCCAAGGAGTCCGCGCGCATCAGATCGGCGTCCTCGGGCGAGCCGGTGTACTGCTTGGTGCCCATGGGGACACTCTCCTACAGGACCCGAGTCACCACAAGAGAGCACGGGGGCGGCGGGCCGGCCGCGGCGCGTCTGCGGCTCGGTCATGTGAGCCGGTCGGCCAGGAACGGCAGCAGGACATCGGCCACCTCGTCCGGCACCTCCTCGGCGAGGTCGTGTCCGGCCCGGAAGACATGACCGGTGACGTCATGGGCGAGCAGCCGCATCTGGGTCTCGTTCCGCTCGCCGATGAACGCGTCGCCGCCGAGCGCCAGCACCGGGATGTCCAGCATCGTGCGCGCCGCTTGCCGGTTCTGTTCGGCGTCGACGAGCATCGCCCGGTAGATCGCCAGCATCGAGCGGATACCGCCGGGCATGGAGTAGCAGCGTACGTACTCGTCGATCGCGTCGGCGGTGGCGGTGTCGGGGTGGCTGCGCTCGTCCTTGAGCATGTACGTGATGAGTTCGCGCTCATGCCCGGTGATCAGCATCTCGGGTACGTCCGGCTGGAAATAGAAGCCCAGATGCCACAGGAACATCCCGCCCGAGACATTCTCGTGGGTCAGGGCGGTGTGGTCCTCGAAGCCGAAGCCGGGCAGCAGCGCCTCGGCGAACACCAGCGCCTCGACGTGATCACGGTGCCGGGCGGCGAGCTGGTAGGCGACCACCGCTCCCCAGTCCTCTCCCATGACGGTGTAGGACGCATGCCCCAGGCGGGCCATGAGCTGGGCGATGTCGTCACTCATGGTGGCGCAGTCGAATCCGCCCGCGGGCCGGGCCGCGTCGCCCAGACCACGGAGGTCCGGTACGACGACGGTGTGCCGCGCCGTCAGCTTCGGCACCAGATGCCGCCAGTGGTAGCCGGTCTTGGGCACTCCGTGCAGCAGTACCACCACCGGACCGGAGCCGGCCGTTCGGTAATGGAGCTTGGTGCCGTTGACGGCGGCGCGGCCGGTGCGGACGGGTTCTCCACGATGGCCGAAAAGCATGAGCCCTCCTTATTTCGGGACTGATTAGTCTTGAATTAGGGCAAACACAGGACACCCAGGGGTGTGGGTGTCTTACGCGTCGGCGCGGTCGCGGAGCACCGCCGTCAGCCGGTGGCGGCAGCCGGGGAGGTCAGCATCGCCATGACGGTGTCGACCGTGGTGGTGATGCGGTCGCGCTGACCCTCGCCCGCGCACGAGAGCACCTTCAGGCCGCTGTTGAGCGAGGCCAGCATGGTCGCCGCCGAACTCGGATCGACGCCGGGCGCCAGCTCGCCCTGCGCACGGGCCCTCAGCAGCGCGCCGTAGAGCGCCGTCTCGAGGCGGCTTCGGTTGCCCTCCAGGCGCCGCGAGATCTCGGGGTCGGAATCCCCGTGCTCCACTGTGGCGTTGACCGCGAAGCAGCCCCGGGGCGTACCCGGCTTCGGGTCTGCCGCGCTGGTCTCCAGCAGATCCCGGACGGCGTCCAGGGCGGACGCACGCGACGCCAGGATATCGGCCGGACTCGGCGCCGCGGCGCCGGAGAGAAAGCGGTCGAGCGCGGCCAGATACAGTCCGCGCTTGGACCCGAAGGTCCCGTACAGACTGGCCCGCGCGATGCCCAGCCCGTCCACCAGGTCGCTGGTGGACGTCCCCTCGTAGCCATTGCGCCAGAACAGCCGCATCGCGGCGTCCAGCGCGACCTCGGGGTCGAATTCCTTCCTCCGTGCCATACCGGCACACTAAGCTTTCTAGATCGATCAGTCAATTTGGAGGAGTGGCGGTGCCACGGACGACGACCGCCGACTGGGCGCTGCCCGAGGGCAGCGCCTCCGTCAGACGGCGGACGACGATCCGGGGCCGGCCGTGGCCGAGGGCGGAACGGCCGTCACCGCCGCGCCCGGCGAGCACTCCTCTGACGGACGCGCGGGCGCATCGCCTTGCGGGCGTCGATGGCCAGGACCTCGAAGTTCTCCCCGGTGCTGTTCACCCGGCCGAAGAGGTTGTCCGGGCCCGAGATGCAGACCTTGGTGATGCCCTGCTCCCGCATCGTCTCCACCATGTCCGGCCAGCGGATCGGGCAGTTGAAGGTGTCGAGCAGCATGGTGCGCACCCCCTCCGCCTCGGTCAGCAGCGCGCCGTTCTGGTCGGAGACGACCGGAAGCTCGGGGTCGGCCAGCTCGAACCCGCCGAAGACCTCTTCCTCCGCCTTGCGGCGCAGGTCGCCGAACGAGGGGGCGTGGACGGGCGGCCACATCGTGTACATGTTGTAGCCGCCCAGGTCGCCGATCCGCTTCTTGAACCGGTCGAGCACGGGCTCGCGCAGGGACACGAGGTAGAAGCCCTGGTCGATGTGGCCGGAGACGTCGTGCCACTCCCCCTCGTCGTCCAGCTCGCCCAGCGCCTTGCGAAGGCTCTCCTCGGGGGTGTGGATCACGCAGTGGGTGACCGCTTCACGGTGCTCCTGCGCGAAGTACTCCTCCTCGCAGCGGGCCAGCTCGGCGGTGAGCCGCACGGTCTCCTCGAACGGCAGCGACCCCGCGTAGGTGACCGCGGCCCGCTGGCCGAAGCTCGGCCCGGCGCACAGCTCCGGCTTCTCGCCCAGCGTCTCCTCGGCCCAGTCGGCGAGGGAGAGGCAGACGGTCAGGAAGGCGATCTGGGTATGGGCGGCGTACTGCCCCTCCTCGTCGCCGTCCGACTGGCGGTACCGGTCGAACACCGAGTACCCCACCACCTCGTCGGCGATCGCGAGCCGGCGCCGGGCATGGGGGTTGGTCAGCAGGAACTCGCCCACGTCGGTGAAGCGGAAGGGCCCCATCCCGGGGAAGACGAACGCCGTGCGGCCCGGCTGTGACTCCGTTGCCCGGGGCTCGGTGGTCTGGGCCTCTGCGGTCTGGGCCTCTGCGATCTGGGGCTCGGTCGCCTGTGGCTCTGTCATGCGTTCGCTCCGGGTGCCAGGTCGAGAGCCAGCTGCTCGAGTTGTCGCTTGTCGGGCTTGCCGTTGCGGTTCAGGGGGAATCGCTCGAGGACGTGAATGCGGTTGGGGTGCTCGAAGGCGGGCAGCAGGGAGCTGATCGGCTCCCGCCAGAACCGCGACTCCCGCTGCTGCTCGTCCTCCACGAAGAAGACCAGCTGACAACCGCGCTGCTCGTCGGGGACGGGCACGACCTTGACGAGACAGCCGCCCGCGGCCAGCTTGTGCTCGATGATCTCGGGGTAGAGCGTGTGGCCGTTGCGGTGCACCGCGGACTTCCGGCCGAGGACGAAGAGGTTGTCCCCGCCGTCGAGATAGCCGAAGTCCCCGGTGGGGTACCAGTCGGTCTTGGCCGGGTCGACGGGGGCCACCGTGCCGTCGTCCGCCAGGTATCCCTCCATCAGGTCGGGCGAGTGGACCTGGATCTCCCCGACCTCGCCCGGGGGGAGGGCCGAGCCCTCGTCGTCCACGATCCGCAGCTTCAGTCCCTGGACGGCCCGCCCGCAGGCGACGACGTTGTCCTCGGTCGCGAAGGCCACGTTTCCGGCCTCCGTGCTGCCGTAGCTGTCCAGCAGGGGCAGCCCGAACTTCTTGACGTAGTCGCCGACCAGACCGGGATCCAGCGGGGCCGCCCCGCTGCAGAACATGCGGACACCGGACAGCTCGTCCGCCAGGGCGGGCTTGCGGCCGATCATGTTGAGCATGCTGCGGTAGCTGGCCGGGGTGGCGTCGACCACCGTCGCCCCGCAGGTGCCCGCCATGGTCATCGCCCGGTCCAGACGCCGGTAGGGCGCGATGACCAGCGAGCACTTGACCAGCCAGGCGATGAGCACCATGGACAGCCCGTACTGATGGGAGAAGGGCAGCAGCGGCAGCAGCACGTCGTCGGAGCGGTGGCCCACCTGTTCGGCGTTGCGCTCCAGGTTCTTCAGGAACTTCGCCCCGGTCTTGACGACGCCCTTGGGCTCGCCGGTGGACCCGGAGGACCACATGATCAGGCCGTCGGGCAGCTCGCACCAGGTGTCGAAGGACAGCCGCCGCTCGGCGGGGTCCTGCTCCATGGCCGCCACGAGCAGTTCGTAGACGGTGACCCGGGCCGGGCCGCTCTCGGGCATCGGGGTGTCGTCGTCGACCACGCATATCTTGACGCCGGCCCGGTCACAGATGCGCTGTGTCGCCTCCGCCCGCTCCTGGTGGTCGACCATGACGATCGAGGCGCCGACGTGCATCAGGGCGAGGAGGGCCCCCACGTAACCGGCGGAGTTGCCCGCCTTCAGCATGACCCGGGTGCCGTCGCTGATGCCACGCTCGCGGAGCGCGTCGGCGATGCCCAGGGCCCGCTGCTCGAACTCGGGAAGCGTGTGCACCGCTTCCGTCGTAAAGAGCTTTGCGGTCATCGGGTTTCACTGTGCCTTTCTTCTTCTTGAAGCTCTTGGGGTGAGGAACACCCGCGACGAGGGCGGACGTTGCCCGAGAGGGCGAGTCCCCCCGGAGGTCTCCGGGGGGACTCGGCCTTCATCAGGAGTCGAGATCTCCGAGCATCATGTCGATCAGGTCGTCGTCGTCCATCGCGTCGATGGAGTCCGTCTCCTTCTCACCGGCGTCCTTCTCGGCCTGGTCCTTGCCGCTCGCCAGCTCCGTGAGCGTGTCCAGCAGACCGGCGCGGCGCAGACGCTCCAGCGGAATCGACGCCAGAACGGCACGGATCCTGGCCTCTTCCGGATCGACGTCCGGCTCGGCCGTGCTGTCCGTCGCCACCCGGCCACGCAGGTACTCGGCGAGCGCCGCCGGCGTGGGGTTGTCGAAGATCAGCGTGGAGGGGAGACGGAGCCCGGTGGCCGAGTTCAGCCGGTTGCGGAACTCCACACCCGCCAGTGAGTCGAACCCGAGGTTCTGGAACGAGCGGTCGGGCTCGATGGACTGGGCGCCGCTGTGTCCCAGCACCATCGCCGCACTGCCGCGCACCAGGTCCAGCAGCGCACGGTCGAGTTCGGCTCCGGAGAGACCGGCCAGCTTCACCCGGGCCGATTCCGGAGCGGCCGCCTTGCCGTCGGCCGCCGCCTTGCTCCGCACCCGGACCACACCGCGCAACAGGGTGGGGATGTCGGCCTGGCCGCTGAGCGCCGAGGTCTCCAGCCGCATCGGCACCAGCAGGGCGTCCTCGCCCGTCCGTCCGGCGTCCAGCAGGCGCAGACCGCCCGCCATGGACAGGGCCGCCATGCCCTCGCGCGCCATGCGCACCATGTCTGCCTGGCTGAGCGTGCCGGTCATGCCGCCGCCCTGCTCCCACGGACCCCAGGCCAGCGATACGGCGGGGAGGCCGAGGCTGCGCCGGTGTGCGGCGAGCGCGTCCAGGAACGCGTTGGCCGCGGCGTAGTTGCCCTGTCCCGGGCTGCCGAACACACCCGCGACGGACGAGAACATCACGAACTCCGCCAGGTCCAGATGGCGGGTCAGCTCGTGCAGATTCCACGCCGCGTCGACCTTCGGCTCGAAGACCGCGTCGATCCGCTTGGGCGACAGGGTGTCGATGACACCGTCGTCGAGTACACCCGCCGCGTGTACGACCGCGGTCAGCGGGTGCTCGGCGGGCACCGCGGACAGCACTCGCTCCAGCGACGCGCGGTCGGCCACGTCACAGGCCGCCAGCGTCACCGACGCGCCCGCCTCGGCCAGTTCGGCCTTGAGCTCGGCGGCGCCCGCGGCGTCCGGCCCGCGCCGGGAGACCAGCACCAGGTTGCGCACTCCGTACTCGGCCACCAGATGGCGCGCCACTTCGCTGCCCAGGCCGCCGGTGCCCCCGGTCACCAGCACCGAACCCTCGGGGTTCAGGGTGTGGGACATGGTGAACACGTTCTTGCCGATGTGCCGGGCCTGACTGATGTGCCGGATCGCGTCCGGGGCCCGGCGCACGTCCCACGCCGTCAGCGGGAGGGGGTGCAGCGCGCCGCGGTCGAAGAGGGCGACCAGTTCGACCAGCATCCGCTGGACCCAGTCGTAGTCGGCCACGACCAGGTCGTACGCCTCGTACTTCACCCCGGGGTGCTCGGCGGCGACGACCTCGGGGTCGCGCACGTCGATCTTGCCCATCTCCAGGAAGCGCCCGCCCCTGGGCATCAGCCGCAGGGAGGCGTCGACGAACTCGCGGGCGAGCGAGTCCAGGACCATGTCCATGCCCCGGCCGCCGGACGTCTCCATGAAGCGCCGCTCGAACTCCAGGTCACGCGACGAGGCGATGTGCTTCTCGTCGAATCCCATCGCCCGCAGGGTGTCCCACTTGCCAGGGCTGGCCGTGGCGTACACCTCGGCACCGAGGTGGCGCGCGAGTTGTGTGGCCGCCATGCCCACACCACCGGTGGCGGTGTGCACGAGGATGGACTCGCCCGGCTGCAGCTTGCCGAGTTCCACCAGGCCGATGTAGGCCGTCAGGAAGACCACCGGCACCGAGGCGCCCTGCGCGAACGTCCAGCCGCGTGGCATGGGGACGATCTGCCGCCGGTCGGCGACCGCGATGGGCCCGAACGATGCGTTGATCATGCCCATGACCCGGTCACCGGGTGCCAGGTCGGTGACTCCCGGGCCGACCTCCAGGACCACACCGGCGCCCTCGCCGCCCATGGTGGCGTGGTCGTCGGGGTACATGCCGATGGCGATCAGCGCGTCCCGGAAGTTCAGACCGGCGGCGCGCACCGCGATCCGGACGTAGCCGGGAGCCAGCGGCGCCTCGGCCGACGGGTCGGGCTGCAGCGAGAGGTTGTCCAGCGTGCCTCCGCCGCTGGTGCCCAGCTTCCACGCGGAGGTGCCGGCCGGGGCCTCGAGCACCCGCCCGGCGGCGTTCCTGGCGAGCCGGGGGATCAGCCCCTGGCCCACGCGGAGCGCCACCTCGCGCTCGCCCGCCGCAATCGCGGCCGTCACCACGCCGGCGACCGCGGTGGCCGACTCGGCGTGGCGGTCGACGTCCACCAGCACGAGCCGGCCCGGGTTCTCCGTGGCCGCCGAGCGCACCAGCCCCCACACGGCGGCGTTGGACAGTCCGGCGACGCCCTCGCCCGGGCCGGTCGCGACCGCGTCGCTGGTCACCACCACCAGCCGGGACCCCTCGAACCGGTCCTCCGCCAGCCAGGACTGCACCAGGGCCAGCGCCCGGTGGGTCGACTTCCGCGCGGCGTCGGCGATGTCCTCGGTGTCCGGCGCGGCGCCGCACCAGGCCCAGACCACGTCCGGCAGCGCGGCGCCCTCGTCGATGGCGGCGAGGAGCTCGTCCGTCCCGGCGTACTCGGCGTACTCGACGCCGGAGGCGGCGAGCAGCTCGCCCGCCCGCGCCCGGTCGGCGCCGATGACCGCCGCGGACCCGCCGTCCGCGGTCAGGCTGCCGCCCCGCGCGGCGGGGAACACATCCCAGTTGGCCCGGAACAGCGTTCCGTCGCCGCCGGTGGAGCGCGGGCCCGACGCGAACCGCTCGGGCGCCACCTCACGCACCACCAGCGACTCCACCGAGGCGACGGGCTCACCCGTGGCGTCGGTCACCAGCAACGCGACCGTGTCCTTGCCCTGCGGGCGCAGCCGCACCCGCACCCGTCCGGCGCCCACCGCGTGCAGGGTCACCCCGGTGAAGGAGAACGGCAGCGTCACCCGCCCGCTCTCGCCGCCGAAGTCGCCCATCTCCATGGCGTGCAGGGCGGCGTCGAGCAGGGCGGGGTGCAGGCCGAAGCGTCCGGCGTCCTGGGCCGCCGAGTCCGGCAGTGCCACCTCGGCGAAGACATCGCCGTCCAGCCGCCAGACCGACTCCAGCCCCTGGAAGACCGGTCCGTATCCGTAACCGACCTGGGCCAGGCCCTCGTAGAAGCCCTCCATCGGCACCTGCTCGGCGCCCGGGACGGGCCACTGCAGCAGGCTGTCGGTGACCGCGGCGCCGCTGTCCGCCTCGAGGACGCCCTGGGCGTGGCGCACCCACTCCTCGCCCGGCTCGTCGCTGTCGGAGCGCGAGTACACGCCGAGCGGCCGTACCCCGGACTCGTCCGTGGGGCCGACCACGAGCTGGATGCGGACGCCGCCCTGCTCGGGAAGGAGCAGCGGCGTCTCGAGGGTGAGCTCGCCGAGCCGACCGGCCCCGGTCTCGGTGCCCGCGAGCAGGCCCAGTTCCACGAATCCGGTGCCGGGGAAGAGCACTCCGCCGGCCACGGCATGGTCGGCGAGCCAGGGGTGCGTCTGCAGGGAGAGGCGCCCCGTCAGCACGGTGCGCTCGCCGTCGGCCAGTTCGGTGAGGCCGCCGAGCAGCGGGTGGTCCACCCTGCCGAGCCCGACGCTGCGGGCGTCGCCGGTGACGGCACCGCCCGCCTCGAGCCAGTACCGCTTGTGCTGGAAGGCGTAGGTCGGCAGTCCGACCCGGCGGGCGCCGCGCCCGGCGTACACCGCGTTCCAGTCCACGCCGACGCCGTTGGTGTACAGGGTGGCGACGGCCTCCGCCAGCGTCTGCGCTTCGGCGCGCCCGGACCGGGCCAGGGGCACGAACGCCGCGTCGGCGTCGATGGCGTCCAGGCAGTCCTGGCCCATCGCGGTCAGCACGGCGTCGGGGCCTAGCTCCACGCAGGTCGTCACCCCCTGGGCCGCGAGGGAGCGCATGCCGTCGTCGAAGCGGACGGCTTCGCGGACATGGCGGACCCAGTACTCGGCGGTGGCCAGTTCGGCGCCGGCGACATCGCCGGTGACGTTGGAGATGACCGGGATCGCCGGGGCCGAGTACGACAGGCAGTCGGCGAGCTGGCGGAACTCCTCCAGCATGGCGTCCATCCGGGGGGAGTGGAACGCGTGGCTCACCCGCAGCCGCTTGGTCTTTCGGCCCTGTGCCTCCCAGTGGCCGACGAGTTCGAGCACCGCGTCCTCGTCGCCCGAGAGCACCACCGAGGTGGGACCGTTGAGCGCCGCCAGCGACACCTGGTCCTCGCGGCCCTTCAGGCTCTCCAGGACCTCCTGCTCGGACGCCTGGACGGCCACCATGGCGCCGCCCTCGGGCAGTTCCTGCATCAGCCGCCCACGGGCCGCGACCAGGGCGCACGCGTCCTCCAGGGAGAGCACCCCGGCGACGTGCGCGGCCGCGATCTCGCCCACCGAGTGCCCCATCAGGAAGTCGGGGCGCACGCCCCAGGACTCCAGCAGGCGGAACAGGGCCACCTCGAAGGCGAACAGCCCGGCCTGGGTGAACATCGTCTGGTTCAGCTCGTCACCGGACGCGCTCCCGGCGTCGGCGGCATCGTCCTCGGGGCCGAACACCACGTCGAGCACGGAGGTGCCGAGGCGTACCTCCAGATAGTCGCACGCCTCGTCGAATACGTCGGCGAACAGCGGGTAGGTCTCGTAGAGTTCCCGGCCCATGCCCATCCGCTGGGCGCCTTGGCCGGTGAACAGGAACGCCACCCGCTGCGCCCTGGACCTGCCCAGCACCAGGCCGGGCGCGTCGGTGTCCTCGGCGAGCGCCGCGAGTCCCCGCAGCAGCCCGTCCCGGTCGGACGCCACCACCACGGCCCGCTGCTCCAGTGCGGCACGCGTCACGGCGGACGACCATCCGACGTCGACCGGATTCGCGTCGCGGTCGCGCACCACGTGCTCGCGCAGCCGCGCGGCCTGCGCCCGCAGCGCCTCCTCGCTCCTGGCGGACACCAGCCACGAGATGGGCTGGGACGCCGTCTCCTCGATAGCGGCGTCGTCGGTCGCGGCGACGGGCTCCTGCGGCGGGGCCTGCTCGATGATGGCGTGTGCGTTGGTGCCGCTCATGCCGAACGAGGAGATACCGGCACGGCGCGGCTGCCCGTCCTCCGGCCACGGGCGCTGCTCGGCGAGGAGCGCGACGCCGCCCGAGGACCAGTCCACGTGCGGGGTCGGCACCTCCACGTGCAGCGTCTTGGGCATGATGCCGTGGCGCATGGCCATCACCATCTTGATGACGGCACCCGCACCGGCCGCCGCCTGGGTGTGGCCGATGTTCGACTTGAGGGACCCCAGCCATACCGGCTGCCCCTCCGGGCGGCTCTCGCCGTAGGTGGCCATCAGCGCCTGCGCCTCGATGGGGTCACCGAGCGAGGTGCCGGTGCCATGTGCCTCGATGACGTCGATCTGGTCCGCGGTCAGCTCGGCGTTGGCCAGCGCCTGCCGGATGACACGCTGCTGGGAGCGCCCGTTGGGGGCGGTCAGACCGTTGGAGGCGCCGTCCTGGTTGACGGCGGTGCCACGCACGATGGCCAGCACCTCGTGGCCGTTGCGCCGGGCGTCCGAAAGCCGCTCCACCAGGAGGACGCCGACGCCCTCGGCCCACGACGTGCCGTCGGCCTCGGCGCCGAACGCCTTGCAGCGCCCGTTGGAGGAGAGTCCGCGCTGGCGGCTGAAGAGGATGAAGTCCCCCGGGGTGGGCATGGTGGCGACACCGGTGGCGAGCGCCAGATCGCACTCACCCTGGCGCAGCGAGTGCGCCGCCTGGTGCAGGGAGACCAGCGACGAGGAGCACGCGGTGTCCACGGTCCACGCCGGGCCCTCGAAGCCGAAGGTGTAGGCGATGCGCCCGGAGGCGACGCTGCCCGCGATGCCGGTCAGCGCATAGCCTTCGAGGCCGCTCTTGGTGCTCTGGAGGTGGGGCCCGTAGTCGTGGTGCTCCGCTCCGGTGAAGACGGCGGTCCGGCTGCCCCGCAGCTTGGTGACATCGATACCGGCCCGCTCGAAGACCTCCCAGCTGGTCTCCAGCAGCAGCCGCTGCTGCGGGTCCATGGCCAGCGCCTCGCGGGGCGAGATCCCGAAGAACTCCGCGTCGAACTCGGGGGCGTCGTGGATGAACCCGCCCTCGGTGGCGTAGCTGGTGCCGGGCTGGTCCGGGTCCGGGCTGTAGAGCGCCTCCAGGTCCCAGCCACGGTCGGTGGGGAACGGGGTGATGGCGTCCACGCCCTCGGAGACCACCTTCCACAGGTCCTCGGGGCTGTTGACGCCGCCGGGGAAGCGGCAGCTCATCCCGACGATCGCGATGGGGTCGTCCGAGCCCACGACGGCACGCGCGGGAGCGGTGTCGTCCCCGGCGACGGGGAAGATCTTCCGGTGGAGGTGGTCCACCAGCTCACTGGGCGTCGGATAGTCGTAGGCGAGCGACACATCGAGGGTGAGCCCGGTGGCGGCGACCAGCCCGCGGTGCAGATTGACCGCCGCGAGCGAGTCCAGCCCCAGGTCGAGGAACGAGCTCTCCGCGTCGAGGGTGCGCGGTGACTCGGACCGCAGCGCCGCGGCGACGTGTGCGTGTACCAGGTCGAACAGGACCCTGCGCTGTTCGAGGTCCGGCAGTTCCCTGAAGTCCGGTGCGAGTGAAGGAAGTTCGCCTGGGCTCTCGCCGCAATCCGGCCCAGCCTGGATTCCGGACTCGCCTGAGTCGCTGGACCCGCGCAACATGCTGCTCACCTATCTCCTGCTTGGTGGAAAAACCTTGTGGCAAAGCTGTGTGCCGCGCTGAACGCGGCATCGGCGTGGGCGCCCGCCCGGTACTCAACGGTGCCGGGCGGGCGCGTGGCCGTTAGAGGTCGGCCACCCAGTCCTCGACGGCCTGGGCGGTGGTGTCCGCGTAGTTCTCCATCATGGTGAAGTGATTTCCGGGCACATCGATGACGGTGTCGGCGGGCCAGTCGGCCTGCCATGTCTCCGCCGGCGCGTTCGGGTCGGCCGACACCTCCGACGCACGGAGGTGGAGGCTGGGAACCGAGATCTCCGGCGGCTTCCACCCCTCCATCAGATGTGCGTACCAGCCCATGGCGGACATCCGGACGCCCTCCATGGAGACGACCTCTTCCCGCTCGTACATCTCGTCCAGCCAGGCGTCCGCGACGCCCCCGCCGAGCCTCGTGGTGTACGGAAGGTAGGTGTCCATCAGGACGACTCCCGCGGCCGGTGTGCCCTGGCTCTCGAGAGCGGCGGCCACCGAGTGGGCGAGCATTCCTCCGGCCGAGGAGCCGCACAGGACGATCGGGGCGCCCTCCGCGTACTCGGCGACGACCCGCGCCTGCAAGCGGAACAGCGCGTCCAGGTTGGCCGGAAGGCTCTCGCCCTCGACCGACCCCACGGTGTGAAGGGCCGCCACGTCCCGGTTGCCGCGGAACGGTGCGGCGAACCGCGCGTACTGGTGGACGCCGCCCAGCGCGACATGGGAGGCGAAGCACATCAGCCGGGGCCGCCCAGGGCCCCGGGAGAGCCGCGCGGGCCTGATGTTCCCCTCGAAGTCGGCCGGGTCCTCGAAGGTCGGACGGAGCTTCGCCGCGCTCACCAGCAGCTCCATGCCGATGCTGGACTTGCCCTGCTGGGCTGCCAGCCGGTAGAGGGAGCCGAGGGTGTCGGGCGCGTTCCCCTGCGGTGCCGGGGAAACGGGCTCGGCCGCGGGCGCGGCGGCCACAGCGGCCGGAGCGGTCTGCTCCTGGACCTGGCCGACGGCGGGAGCGGACGCGATCTCGGCCGCGAGCCGGGGGCGCAGATGAGCCACCATCTCGCCCGGGCTCGGGTAGTCGAAGACGACCGTGGTGTTCAGCCTGAGGCCGGTGAGGGCGGCCAGCTGATTACGGAATTCGACCGCCGTAAGGGAGTTGAAGCCCATCTCCATGAACTCATGGCCGGTGTCGATGTCGTTGTGTGATGCGAACCCGAGCACCGCGGCGGCGACGGTACGCACCATTTCGAGAAGAGCCTCGTCCCTCTCGGCCTCCGGCAACCCCGCAAGCCGTTGCCGCAGCTGGGTGGGCTGGTCCACCTCGGACTCCGCCGCCCGGGCCGCACGCCGGACGGGGGCCTGCGGGACAACGGGCCGGAACACGGCGGGCAGCGCGGCGCCCTGGGCGCGCAGCGCGGCCATGTCCAGCCGGGCGGGAATCACCACGGCCGTACCGGAGGTGACTGAGGCGTCGAAGAGCTCCAGGCCCTCGTCGGAGGTGAGCGGCGCCAGCCCGGTGCGCGCCACGTCGTTCCACGCCGCGTCCAACCGCCGGACCTCGTAGAGATCGCTCAGCAACGGGCTGGGCCGGCCCGCGGTGAACGCGGGAACAAACCGTTCCCAGTCCACGTCCACGACCGTCACCACACCGTCGTCGTCCGCTACGACGCGCTCCAGGCCGGCCATCGCCGGCCGTGGCGCCAGCCGGGGCAGCCCACGCCGCTCCAAGTGATCGCCCTGGTCGTCCCCGGCCGCCATGCCGATCTCGGCCCAGGGGCCCCAGACCACGGAGGTGCCGACGAGTCCCCGCCCGCGGCGATCCTCCACCAGCGCGTCCAGATAGGCGTTGGCGGAACTGTAGGCGGACAGGCCGCCACTGCCCCACAGACCGGAGATGGACGAGAAGACCACGAACGCGTCGAGCTCCCGGTCGCCCAGCAGCGCGTCCAGGTTGACGGCACCCGCCACCTTGCCCGACACGAGGCTGGCGGCATCGGCCAAGCCGGTCTCCAGCAGAGGCGTCCCGCCGGTGGCGCCCGCCACGTGGACGACCGCCGTCAGCGGATACTCCTCCGGCACCGCGGCCAGCACCGCGGCCAGCTGCTCACGGTCGGCCACATCACAGGCCGCCACGGTCACCCGGGCGCCCAGCTTCTCCAGCTCCTCGCGCAGTTCTGCCGCGCCCGGCGCCTCAGGGCCCCGGCGGCTGGTCAGCACCAGGTGCTCAGCGCCCTTGCGCACCAGCCACCGGGCCACCTCACCACCCAGTCCGCCCGTACCACCGGTCACCAGCACCGTGCCGCGCGGGCGCCACGCCGTCCCCTGGGCAACGGGCGGAGCCGAGCGCACCAGGCGGCGTACGAAGACACCGGAGCCGCGCACCGCGACCTGGTCCTCGCCGCCCTCGACGGACAGCACACCGGCCAGCCGCGCCGCACCGCGCTCGTCCAGCGACTCGGGCAGATCCACCACACCACCCCACAGCGGCGGCAGCTCCAGCGCGGCCACCCGGCCCAGCGCCGACACCATCGCCTGCAGCGGGCTGGTGAGCCGCTCCGAACCGTCCACCGAGACGGCCCCTCGCGTACCACTCCACAGCCGGGCCGGAATCCTCGCCTCGACCATGGCCCGCACCAGCACCAGGCTCAACGCGTAGCCGTTCGGCATGGCCGGGTGCCCCGGGCAAGGCTCCTCGTCCAGGGCCAGCAGCGAGAGCACACCGCCCAGTTCGGGCGCCCGCCCGGCCACCTCGCGCAGCCGCTCGGCGAGCACGCTCGCATCGAGGTCCCGCTCGTCCACCACGACCGAGACCACATTCGCGCCGTGCCGCTCGAGTCCGGCAACGACCTCCGCGACCAGCTCGTCCCCGGCGCGGGACGCCGGAACCACCACCGGCCAGGTCCCCGACAGCGACCTCCGGGCCGGGTCCGGAACCGGCTTCCACGACACCTGATAGCGCCAGTTGTCGATCATCTCCTGCTCGGACTGTGCCACGTCGGCGTCCTGGGCCCACCGGCCCCACGCCAGCGAGACACCCGGCAGTCCCCGAGCGCGACGCCATGACGCGAGGCTGTCCAGGAACACGTTCGCCGCGGCGTAGTTGCCGCGTCCGGTCGCGCCGAGCAGACCCGCGGTCGAGGAGAACAGCACGAACGCCGACAGGTCCATGCCCGCGGTCAGCTCGTGCAGGTTCCAGGCCGCGTCCACCTTTGTCCGCAGCATCGCGCTCGCCCGCTCGCGTGTCAGCGATGCGAACAGCCCGTCGTCGAGCATCTCGTCCGCATGCACCACGGCGCTCAGCGCGAATTCCTCGGGCAGTGCGGCCAGCACCGCGGCAAGCGCGTCACGGTCCGCGGCATTGCACGTCGTGACCACCACCGCGGCGCCCGCGGCCTCCAATTCGGCCCGCAACGCGGCCGCGCCGTCCGTCTCCGCATCACGACGGGACAGCAGCACCAGCTTCTTGACACCGTGCCGGGCCACCAGATGCCGGGCCACCAAACCGCCCCGAGCGCTCGTGCCCTCCGTCACCAGCACGGCGCCGGAACCGAACACCTCCGACTCGGGAGCGTCACCCGCGGGCAGGGCGCGGGCCAGCCGTGGCACGCGGACCTCGCCCGAACGCAGCACCACCTGCTCCTCACGAGTGGCCACCACCCCGCCGAGAAGTCCCACCGCCCGCTCGACATCATCCGTGTCGACCAGCACCACCCGTCCCGGGTGCTCGGACTGCGCCGACCGCACCAAACCCCATGCGGCCGCACCCGCCAGATCCCCCACACCGTCGCCGGTGTCGACGGCGCCCCGTGTCAGCACCACCAGCGGGACGTCCGCGAACCGGTCGTCCGCCACCCACGACTGAACGGTCTCCAGCACCTCGGCGACCCGTGTGTGGACCTCGTCCACCACATCGGAGCCGCTCGAAGCGACCGGCAGCACCACCATGCCGGGCATGCTCGTGCCCGCCGCCACGGTGTCGCTGAGCGCCGCGGTGTCCGTGTACACGTCGGCGGGGTAGAAACCCGCCACCTCCAGAGCGTCGCCCACGCCGAGGCAGTCGTCGACCAGCACCGCCCACCAGCCGGGTGCCACGCCCTCGGCGGGCTTGGCCCCGTCCGCCGTCCACTCCATGCGGAACAACGCTTCACCGGCCGTCCGGCTCATGCTCTGCAACGCGGCGGCCTGCATGGGCCGGAAGAGGAGGGAATCGACGGTGGCCACCGGGCGGCCCGAGGAGTCGGCCATGGCCAGCGACACGGCCTGCCGTCCGTCCGGGACGACCCGGACCCGCAGCGCTTGGGCACCGACGGCTTCCAGGGAGAAGCCCCGCCACGAGAACGGCATCAGATTGCCCGCGCTCGGTGCGTCGTCGCCGCCGCGCAGCGCGTTGTTCGCGCCGATCGCCTGGAGGGCCCCGTCGAACAGGGCCGGGTGCAGGCCGAAGTACTTCGCCACGCCGAGCTGGTCCTCGGGCAGTTCGACGTCGGCGAACACCGCGTCGCCGCGCTTCCAGGCGCGCCGCAGCCCCCGGAACGCGGGACCGTAGTACAGCCCGTGCTCCTCGGCGTGCTCGTAGCCGCCGGAGACGTCGACAGGCTTGGCGCCGGAGGGCGGCCACTTCGCGAAGTCGAAGGAGGCCGCCGGCGCGGGCGGGGTGAGCGCACCGTGGGCGTGCTGCACCCACGGCTGCTCGAGGTCGGCGCTGTCGTCGGTCGGCTCCAGTCGTGAGTACACGCTGACGTCGCGGCGGCCCGAGGCGTCGGCCTCCCCCACCTCGACCTGGATCTGCACCCCTCCGCGCTCGGGCATCGCCAACGGCGCCACCAGCACCAGCTCATCGACCCGGCCGCATCCGACCTGGTCCCCCGCCTGTGCGGCCATCTCCGCAAAGGCCGTCCCGGGCACCAGCGCAACGCCTTGCACCGCGTGGTCGGCGAGCCAGGCGTGGGTGGCGATCGACAGCCGCCCGCTGAGCAGCACTCCGCCGCCGCCCGCCATCGAGATCGCGGCGCTCAGCATGGGGTGCGCCACCGCGCCGAGGCCCACCGATCCCACGTCGCCGCCGGCCGCCATCGCGTCCAGCCAGTAGCGCTGACGCTGGAAGGCGTAGGTCGGCAGATCGACCCGGCGGGCACCACGTCCCGCGAACACCTTGGGCCAGTCGACACCGACGCCGCTGACGTGAACCTCGGCGGCGGAGGTCAGGAACCGCTCAGTTCCTCCCTCATCACGCCGCAGGGTGCCCACGACCACCGCCCGCGACTCGGCGGCCTCCACCGTCTGCTGCACCGGCAGGGTCAGCACCGGATGCGGGCTCACCTCGATGAATACGCTGTGCCCCTCGTCGAGCAGGGTGCGCGTGGTGGACTCCAGCTCGACGGTCTGCCGCAGGTTCCGGAACCAGTACTCCGCGTCCAGACCCGCCGTGTTCATCACCTCGCCGGAGACCGTCGAATAGAACGGCACCTCGGAGGAACGCGGCGTGATGTCCGCCAGGACCTTCAGCAGCTCGTCGTGGATCGCCTCCACATGGGCCGAGTGCGAGGCGTAGTCCACCGGAACCCGGCGGACCCGCACCTTCTCCCCCTCCAGCCGCGCCACCATCTCGTCCAGCGCACCCGGATCGCCCGAGACCACGACGGATCCCGGACCGTTGACCGCCGCGACCGAGATGGCACCGTCCCAGGGAGCGATGCGCTCCCTGACCTCATCGGCCGGCAGTCCGACCGACACCATGCCACCACGGCCCGCGAGGCCCGCCGCGATGGCCTGCGACCGCAGCGCCACCACCTTCGCGGCATCCTCCAGCGAGAGCGCACCCGCGACACAGGCCGCCGCGATCTCGCCCTGGCTGTGACCCATCACCGCGTCGGGCTCCACGCCCACCGAACGCCACAGCCTCGCCAGCGACACCATCACCGCGAACAACGCAGGCTGAACGACGTCCACCCGGTCATAGCCGGGGGCGCCCTCGGTCCCGCGCAGCACCTCGGTCAGCGACCAGTCCACATGAGCCGACAGCGCCGTCTCACACTCACCGATCGCCTCCGCGAACACCGGCGAGGACTCCAACAGCCCCACCGCCATCCCCACCCACTGGGCACCCTGCCCCGGGAAGACGAAGGCGGTCCTGCGTCCCTTCGCCGCCTGTCCCCTGACCACGCCCGGGGTCACCTCGCCCTGGGCCACGGCGCGCAGGCCGCGCAGCAGGCTCTCGCGGTCCTCGCCGATCACCGCCGCGCGGTGCTCGAACGCCGACCGGGACGCCGCCAGGGAGTAGCCGATGTCCGCCACCGACGCCGTCGCGAGATCGTCGTCCTCGGCGGAGCCCTGAGCTGTCAGACGGTCGTACAACCGCTCGGCCTGCGCCCGCAACGCGGCCTCGCCCTTGCCCGAGAGCAGCCAGGGCACGACGGCGGAGGCGACCGGGTGGGGAGCCTCGGCCCCGGAACCGTCCGACTCCGGCTCCTCGGCCTCGGTGGCCTGCTCGATGATGGTGTGCGCGTTGGTCCCGCTGATCGCGAAGGAGGAGATCGCCGCCCGGCGGGGCCGGCCAGTCTCCGGCCAGGGCCGGGCCTCGGTCAGCAGCTCCACGGCCCCCGCCGACCAGTCCACATGCGGGGTCGGCTCGTCCACGTGCAGCGTCTTGGGCAGGATGCCGTGCCGCATGGCCATCACCATCTTGATGATCCCCGCGACACCCGCCGCCGCCTGCGCGTGGCCGATGTTGGACTTGATGGATCCCAGCCACAGCGGCCGGTCCGCCGGCCGGTCCTGGCCGTAGGACGCGATCAGCGCCTGCGCCTCGATCGGGTCACCGAGTGAGGTGCCGGTGCCGTGCGCCTCCACGATGTCGACATCGTCCGGGGTGAGTCCCGCGTTGTCGAGCGCCTGGCGGATCACCCTGCGCTGCGAGGGGCCGTTGGGGGCCGTCAGACCGTTGCTGGCCCCGTCCTGGTTCACCGCGGAGCCGCGCACCACGGCCAGCACGGGGTGGCCGTGGCGGCGGGCGTCGGACAACCGCTCCACGAGCAGCACGCCGACGCCCTCGGACCAGTTGGTGCCGTCCGCGGCCGCCGCGAAGGGCTTGCAGCGGCCGTCGGACGCGAGTCCCCGCTGACGGCTGAACTCGGTGAACGTTCCGGGGCCGGCCATCACGGTGATGCCGCCGGCCAGGGCGAAGTCGCACTCGCCCTGGCGCAGCGCCTGCGCGGCCAGATGCAGCGTCACCAGGGACGACGAACACGCCGTGTCCACCGTCACCGCGGGGCCTTCGAGACCGAGGACGTAGGAGATCCGGCCGGAGGTGACGGCGGGCGTCTGCCCCGTCATCAGATGGCCTTCGACCTCTTCGGCCTCGATCGGGCCGGCCGCGCCGTATCCCTGGAACGCGGCGCCCATGAACACGCCACCGGTAGTGCCCTTGACGGACTGCGGGTCGATGCCGGCCCGCTCCAGGACCTCCCAGGACGCCTCCAGCAGCAGCCGCTGCTGGGGGTCCATCGCCAGCGCCTCACGCGGGGAGATCCCGAAGAACACCGGGTCGAACATCGCGGCGTCGTGCAGGAACCCGCCCTCGTTCACATAGCTCGTGCCCTGACTGTCGGGGTCCGGGTTGTACACCTCCTCGTGCCAGCCGCGGTCCTTCGGAAACGGCGAGAGCCCGTCGGCGCCGTCGGCGACCATGCGCCACAGGTCCTCAGGAGAGCTGACCCCGCCGGGGAAGCGGCAGCTCATCGCGACGATCGCGATCGGCTCCCGGTTCTTCTCCTCCACCTCCCGAAGGCGCAGACGGGTGCGGTGCAGATCGGTCGTCACCTTGTTGAGGTAGTCGCGGAGCTTGGTCTCGCTCACTGGTTTGCCGTCACTTTCTCTACAGTCAGGGTCAGACGCTGGACAACGGTTCAGGACAGCCCGAGTTCGTTGTCGATGAAGTCGAACAGCTCGTCGTTGGAGGACGATCCGATCCGTTCGGCCACCTCCGCGGTGGCGTCGGCGTCATCGGAAGCCTCGCCCAGCTTCTCCAGGAGCTCCTTCAGCCGCTCGGCCACCTTCGTGCGGGTCTCACCGTCGTCCATCACGCTGGAGAGCAGGGGCCCCAGCTTGTCCAGCTCGGCGAAGACCATGGGCTCCCCCGTGCCGCCGTCCGGCAGGAGCTCCTCCTGCAGGTGCTCCACCAGCGCCGTGGGAGTCGGGTGGTCGAAGACCAGCACGGCCGACAGCCGCAGCCCGGTCTCCGCGTTGAGCCGGTTGCGCAGCTCCACCGTGGTCAGCGAGTCGAAGCCCATGTCCTTGAAGGCCATGTCGGGCTCGACCGTCTCCGGCGAGCCATGACCGAGCACCGTCGCCACCTGCACCCGCACCAGGTCCAGCAGGGCCCGGTACTGGTCGGCCGCGGAGAGACCGGCCAGGCGGTCCCGCAGCGATCCGGTGCCGGTCTGCGCGGTCTCCGCCGCCGTGACCCGGCGTCGGGGGACCCGCACCAGGCCGCGCAGCAGAGCGGGCACCTCTCCGGTGCGGGCCTGGACGCGCAGGGCGGCGAGGTCCACATGGGTCGGCACGAGCACGGTCTCATCGGTCCCGAGCGCGTCGTCGAACAGCGCGAGGCCCTCTTCCGAGCTGAGCGCGTTCAGCCCGGCCCGCGCGATGCGCTGGAGGTCCGCCTCGCCGAGATCCCCGGTCATCTCGCTGCGCTGCTCCCACATGCCCCAGGCCAGCGAGACCGCGGGCAGGCCGAGCGCGCGGCGCTGGTGCGCCAGGGCGTCCAGGAAAGCGTTCGCCGCGGCGTAGTTGGCCTGGCCGCCACCACCGAAGTTGGAGGAGGCCGAGGAGAACACCACGAAGGCGGAGAGGTCGAGGTCGCGGGTCAGCTCGTGCAGATGCAGCGCCGCGTCCACCTTCGGACGCAGCACCTTGTCCACCCGCTCCGGCGTCAGCGACTCCACCACACCGTCATCCAGCACACCCGCCGCATGCACCACGGCCGACAGCGGATGCTCCGACCCGATCCCGGCCAGCAGACCCTCCACCGACGCCCGATCGGCCACATCACACGCCACGACCTCCGCCCGCGCACCGAGCCCGGCCAGCTCCGCCACCAACTCCGCCGCACCCGGCGCCTCCACGCCACGACGACTCGTCAGCACCAGAGACCGCACACCGTGCTCCACCACCAGATGACGGGCCAACAGCGCGCCCAGACCACCCGTACCACCCGTGATCAGCACCGTGCCACGGCCGTCGAACGGCGTGATCTCCGGCTCGGGCCGGTCCTCCGCCGGGGCCACCCGGGCGAGGCGCGCCGCGAGCACCCGTCCGTCGCGCACGGCCACCTGCGGCTCCCCGGCGGTCAGCGCCGTCCGCAGCGCCGAGGACACCTCGCCGTGCTCCCGCGGGTCCAGGTCCACCAGGAGGAACTTCCCGGGGTGCTCGGTCTGCGCGGAGCGCAGCAGGCCCCATACGGCGGCCTCGGCCGGGGTGCGCACCTCCCCGGCGGACTGGGCGCCCATCGCGCCGCGGCTCACGAACACCAGGTAGGAGTCGTCGAACCGGTCGTCGGTGACCCATGTCCGCACCAGCTCCAGCGCACGGTACGTGGTGGCGCGCACCCGTCCCGCCAGATCCGCGCCGTCGTCGATGCCGACCGCCTCCGCGGCGCCCGCCACCATGACGACGTCCGGCGTCGTGGCCCCGGAGTCGATCGCCTCGCGCAGCGCGGCCAGATCCGCGTACGACGCCACGTCGGCACCCTCGGCCGCGAAGCTGGAGAGCACCCCCAGGTCGTCGGTGCCCAGCACGGCCCAGGTGCCTTCGGAGGCGGGGGCCGGAGCGCCGACGGGGACGGGGGTCCAGTCCAGCCGGAAGAGCGAGTCATGCCCGGCCGCCGGGGAACCGGCCGACTGGATCTGCCCCTCCGCGACCAGCCGCATCACCAGGGAGTCGGCGGTGGCCACGGCACGGCCGCTGGTGTCGGCCACCGCGAGGCCGATCGAGTCGGGCCCCAGCGCGCTGAGGCGCACCCTCAGTTCCGAGGCGCCCGTGGCCCGCAGCGACACGCCGGTCCAGGAGAACGGAAGCCTGGCGAGGCCCGCCTCCTCCTGGGGTACGAACATGACGGCCTGAATCGCCGCGTCCAGCAGGGCGGGGTGCAGTCCGAACTTCCCGGCGTCCGAGGCGTTCTCCTCCGGCAGGCGCACCTCGGCGAAGACCTCGTCGCCACGGATCCACACCGACCGCAGCCCCTGGAAGACCGGGCCGTAGGCGAAGCCACCTGCCGCCATCCGGTCGTAGACGTCCTCGATCTCGATCCGCTCCGCGCCCTCCGGGGGCCATACGGCGAGGTCGGCCTGCCCGGTCTCGTCCGGCGCGCCGCTCTGGACGAGCAGGCCGGAGGCGTGCTGGACCCACGGCTGCTCCATGGTGGGGTCTTCCAGCCGGGAGTACACGTTCAGCGTGCGCGCGCCGCTCTCGTCCGGTCCGCCCACCGCCAGTTGGAGGTGCACCGCGCCTCGCTCGGGCAGCGGCAGCGGCGCCGTGAGGGTCAGCTCCTCGACCCGGTCGCATCCCACCTGGTCGGCGGCGTGCAGGGCCAGCTCGAGGAAGGCGGTGCCGGGCAGCAGGATCGTGTCCTGGACCATGTGGTCGACCAGCCACGGATGCGTCTGCGGCGAGAGGCGGCCGGTGAACAGGAAGCCGTCCGCGTCGGGCAGTTCGACGGCTGCCCCCAGCAGCGGATGCGTCGGCGGGACGAGTCCCACCGCGGTGACATCGCTGGCGAACGACGACAGGGCCTCCAGCCAGTAGCGCTCCCGCTGGAAGGCGTAGGTGGGCAGCTCGACCGTCCGGGCGCCGCGTCCGGCGAAGACCCGTTCCCAGTCCACTCCGACGCCGCCCACGTGGAGCTCGGCCAGCGCCGTCGTCAGCGCCCGCGTCTCGGGGCGGTCCTTGCGCAGCACCGGCACCAGGACCGGCTCGGTGGTCCCCTCGGGCTGGTCCGCCACGCAGTCCCGCGCCATCGCGGTCAGCACGCCATCGGGACCGACCTCGACGAACCTGGACACGCCCTGTCCCTCGAGCGCCCGGACGCCGTCCGCGAACCGCACGGCCTCCCGCACATGCCGGACCCAGTACTCCGGCGAGCACACCCCGGCCGTGTCGGCCGGCTGCCCCGTCACATTGGAGACCAGCGCGATGGCCGGCGGGGCGAACGACAGCTCTTCGACGACCTTGCGGAAGTCGCCGAGCATGGCGTCCATGCGGGGCGAGTGGAAGGCGTGGCTGACCCGCAGGCGGCGGGTCTTGCGGCCCTGCTCCGCCCACTGTCCGGCGATCTCCAGCGCGGGCGCCTCGTCGCCCGCGATGACGACGGAGGTCGGGCTGTTGATGGCGGCGATGCTCACCTCGGCCTCACGACCGGCGAGCGAACCGGCAACCTCCTCCTCCGACGCCTCGACGGCGACCATCGCGCCGCCCTCCGGCAGCGCCTGCATCAGGCGGCCACGAGCGGCCACCAGCGTGCACGCGTCCTCCAGCGAGAACACCCCCGCCACATGCGCGGCCGCGATCTCACCGATGGAGTGGCCCATCACCACATCCGGGGCCACACCCCACGCCGACAGCAGCCGGAACAACGCCACCTCGACCGCGAACAACGCGGGCTGAGTGAACGCCGTCTGATCCAGCAGCCCGGCGTCCGCGCTCCCCTCCGCCGCGAACACCACCTCCCGCAGCGGGCGGTCGAGCAGACCGTCCAGATGCGCGCACACCTCGTCCCACGCGTCGGCGAACACCGGGAAGGCGTCGTACAGCTCCCGTCCCATGCCCAGGCGCTGCGCACCCTGGCCCGAGAACAGGAACGCCGTCTTGCCGGCCGCCCCCGCCACGCCACGTACGACACCGGGCGCGGCCTCGCCCTTCGCGAGGGCCTCGAGGCCACGCAGCATGTCCGCGCGGTCCTCGCCGACCACGGCGGCCCGGTGGTCGAAGAGCGACCGGGCCGTCGCCAAGGAATAGCCGACGTCCACAGCGGGCATGGACTCTTCGGTGGCGGTGGCGAGTTGGGCAAGCAGCCGTTCGGCCTGGCCCCGCAGGGCGGCGTCGGTCCGGCCGGACAGGATCCACGGCACCGGGGCCGTGGCGGAGTCCGGGCCCTCTGCGGCCCGCGGCGCCTTTGGCTCGTCGTCGGCCGGCGCCTGCTCGATGATGGTGTGCGCGTTGGTACCGCTCACGCCAAAGGCGGACACCGCCGCCCTGCGCGGGTGGTCCCGCTCCGGCCAGGGCATCGCCTCGGTCAGCAGCTCGAGGTCGCCCGCCGACCAGTCCACGTGCGGCGACACCTCGTCCACGTGCAACGTCTTGGGAAGGATGCCTTCGCGCATGGCCATCACCATCTTGATGACCCCGGCGACACCGGCGGCGGCCTGCGTATGACCGATGTTCGACTTGATGGCACCCAGCAGCAACGGCTCACCTTCGGGACGTCCCTGTCCGTAGGTGGCCAGCAGCGCCTGCGCCTCGATCGGGTCGCCGAGGGGAGTGCCGGTGCCATGGGCCTCGACCACGTCCACATCGGCGGAGACCAGCCGGGCACTGGCCAGCGTCTGCTCGATGAGCCGCTGCTGGGACGGGCCGTTGGGCGCCGTCAGACCGTTGGAGGCGCCGTCCTGATTGATGGACGAGCCCCGGATGACGGCCAGCACCTTGTGGCCGTTGCGCTGCGCGTCCGACAGCCGCTCCACCAGGAGCATGCCCACGCCCTCGGACCAGCCGGTGCCGTCGGCATCCGCCGAGAACGCCTTGCACCGCCCGTCGAACGACAGCACGCGCTGGGCGCTGAACTCGATGAACGTACCCGGGGTGGCCATGATGGTCACACCACCGGCCAGCGCCACGGAGGCCTCGCCCTGGCGCAGCGACTGGCAGGCCAGGTGCAGGGCGACCAGAGACGAGGAACACGCGGTGTCCACCGTCACGGCCGGGCCCTCGAAGCCGAAGGTGTAGGAGATGCGGCCGGACGAGACGCTGGGGGCGCTGCCGAGTCCGAGATAGCCCTCCACTCCTTCGGTGTCGCTCAGGATGCGCGAACCGTAGTCGTGGTAGTTGGAGCCGACAAAGACTCCGGTCTGGCTGCCGCGCAGCGCCACGGGGTCGATACCGGCACGCTCGAACGCCTCCCAGGACGTCTCGAGCAGCAGCCGCTGCTGCGGGTCGATCGCCATCGCCTCTCGCGGCGAGATCCCGAAGAACGAGGGGTCGAAGTGGCCCACCTCGTCGAGGAAGCCGCCGGCCTGGACGTAGCTGGTGCCGGACTTCTCGGGGTCCGGGTCGTAGAGACCGTCGATGTCCCAGCCGCGGTCATCGGGGAACCGGGAGATCACGTCCCCCTCGGCCATCAGCAGCTCCCACAGCTCCTCGGGGCTGCGCACTCCGCCGGGGAACCGGCAGCTCATGCCGATGATGGCGATCGGCTCATCGGTGGCGATGGGCCTGTCGAGCCCGTCCGATCCCTTGGCCGCGGCAGCGGGGCCGCCCTCGGTGACCGGCTGGTCGCCGAACATCTCCGTGTACAGGTACCGGGCCAGAACCGTGGCGGTCGGGTAGTCGAAGACACAGGTGACCGGCAGTCGGAGGCCGGTGACCACGCCGAGGCGGTTGCGCAGCTCGACAGCGGTCAGCGAGTCGAAGCCGAGGTCACGGAAGGCACGTTCGGCCTCCACCGCGTCCGCGCTGTCGTAACCGAGGACGTCTGCGGCCTGGTTGCGCACGAGTTCCAGGAGGAGCTTGGGCTGCTCGGCGGGGGACAGCTTCGCCATCTCCCGGCGCAGCTCGGACACGGCGTCGTCGCCGTCGCCGGTGTCCGCGCCGGCGGCGGCAGCGGGACGGTTCAGCTCGGGCAGCTCGCGGAAGAGCGCGCTCGGACGTGAACCGACGAACTCCGGCTGGAAGCGATCCCAGTCGATCTCGGCGATGACCATGAAGGCCTCGTCCAGTTCAAGGGCCTGCTGCATGCCGGAGATGGCCAGCTCGGGCACCATTCCGACCATGCCGGAACGGTCCATCCGCTCGCCGACCTCACCGGATCCGAGGCCGCCTCCGGCCCAGGCACCCCAGGCGATGGAGGTGGCCGCAAGGCCATCCGCACGCCGCTGCAACGCCAGCGCGTCGAGGTAGGCGTTGCCCGCCGCGTAGCTGCCCTGGCCCGGGCCGCCCAACGTGCCGGCACCGGAGGAGAACAGCACGAAGGCGGACAGGTCCATCCCGGCGGTCAGCTCATGCAGGTTCCGCGTGGCGTCCACCTTCGGGCGCAGCACTCCGGCCGCCCGGCGCACGGTGAGGGCGTCCACGACGCCGTCGTCCAGCACACCGGCCGTGTGCACCACGGCGGTCAGCGGGAACTCCTGCGGAATCGCGTCCAGCACCGCGGCCAGCGCCTCACGGTCCGCGGCGTCACACGCCGCCACCGTCACCCGGGCACCCAGCCCTTCCAGCTCCGCCTTCAACTCGGCGGCACCCTCGGCCTCCATGCCACTACGGCTCGTCAGCACCAGATGCTCGGTGCCGGTACGCGCCAGCCAGCGGGCGACATGGCCACCCAGCGCACCCGTACCACCGGTCACCAGCGCCGAACCACGGCCCTGCCAGGAGCCCCGGTTCTCCGCGTCGTCAGCCGCCGAGGCCCGCACCATGCGCTTGGCGAACACGCCGGAGCCGCGCACCGCGACCTGGTCCTCGCCCTCCGTGCCCGCCAGCACTCCGGCCAGCCGGGCCACCGCACGGGCGTCCATGGTCTCGGGAAGATCGACCGCGCCGCCCCAGCGCTGGGGGTACTCGACCCCCACGATCCGCCCGAGGCCCCAGACCATCGCCTGCACCGGGCTCACCAGCCGGTCGGAGCGCCCCACCGACACCGCACCCCGGGTGCCACACCACAGCGGAGCCACCACACCGGCGTCGCCCAGCCCCTGGACCAGCGCCACCATCGCCGCCAGCCCGGCCGGCACCACACCGAACGTCGCATGCCCCGACTCGTCCAGCCCGAGCAGCGAGAACACCCCCGCCACGCCCGACGGCTCCACCCCGGCCTCGTCAAGCGCCCCGCGCAGCCGCTCCGCGACCGACCAGCGGTCGTTGCCCTTTTCCTCAAGCACCACCCGGACGATGTCGGCGCCGCTCGTCTCCAGGCCGTTCACCGTGGCGGTCACGAGAGCGTCATCGGCGTGCGACGCGGGAAGGACGACCACCCACGTGCCCGAGAGGGCCGCCTCGGTGGCGGCCGCCAACGGCTTCCAGACCACCTTGTAGCGCCAGCTGTCCACCGTGTTCTGCTCGCGCCGCTGACGGCGCCACGACGACAGCGCCGGAAGCAACGCCGTCAACGACGACTGCTGCTCCTCGTCCTCCACCTCCAAGGTGCGGACCAGCGCCTCCAAATCCTCGCGCTCCACCGCCTCCCAGAACCGCGCGTCCACCGCGTCCGCGGCGAGACCGTCGGCAGTGGCCCGCAGCTCCGCGGCCGACACCTCCAGCCAGTACCGCTGGCGCCGGAAGGCGTAGGTCGGCAGCTCGACGCGGCGGGCGCCACGGCCCTCGAGCAGCGCGGTCCAGTCCACCGCGACACCACGCACGAACACCTCGGCGGCGGAGGTCAGGAACCGCTCCAGACCACCCTCGTCGCGCCGCAGCGTGCCGACGACCACGGCCTGGGCCCCGGCGGCCTCCACCGTCTGCTGCACCGGCAGGGTGAGCACCGGGTGCGGGCTCGCCTCGATGAACACGGTGTGACCGTCATTCAGCAACGTGCGGGTGGTGGCTTCCAGTTCGACGGTCTGCCGCAGGTTGCGGTACCAGTACTCGGCGTCCAGACCGGCGGTGTCCACCAGCTCACCGAGCACCGTCGAGTAGAACGGCACCTCGGAGGAGCGCGGCTGGATGTCCGCCAGGACCTTCAGCAACTCCTCGTGGATCGCCTCCACATGGGCCGAGTGCGAGGCGTAGTCCACCGGAACCCGGCGAACACGCACCTCCTCACCCTCAAGTTGCGCCACCATCTCATCCAGCGCGCCCGGGTCACCGGAGACCACGACCGAACCGGGGCCGTTGACCGCCGCGATGGATATTCCGCCGTCCCAAGCGGCGATGCGCTCCTTGACCTGGTCGACCGGCAGCCCGACCGACACCATGCCACCACGACCCGCAAGGCCCGCCGCGATGGCCTGCGACCGCAAGGTCACCACCTTCGCGGCGTCTTCGAGCGAGAGCGCACCCGCGACACAGGCCGCCGCGATCTCACCCTGGCTGTGACCCATCACCGCATCCGGCTCCACACCCACCGAACGCCACAACTTCGCCAGCGACACCATCACCGCGAACAGCACCGGCTGGACCACATCCACCCGGTCGAAACCGGGAGCGCCCTCGGCGCCACGCAGCACCTCGGTCAGCGACCAGTCCACATGAGCCGACAACGCCGCCTCACACTCACCGATCGCCTCCGCAAACACCGGCGAGGACTCCAACAGCCCCACCGCCATCCCCACCCACTGCGCACCCTGCCCCGGGAACACGAACACCGAACGGCCGGCGTCGCCGGTCCTCCCCCGCACCACTCCGTTGGACGCGGTGGCTTCCTCGGCGACCGCCTCCAGACGCTGGAGGAGTTCCTCACGGTCGGCCCCGGTCACCACGGCCCGGTGCTCGAACGCGGACCTGGTCGTGGCCAGCGAGAGAGCCACGTCCGCCATGCCCAACTCCGGGCGCTCCGTGAGGAACTCCCGCAGTCGTCCGGCCTGTGCCTGCAGAGCCTCCGCGCTACGGCCCGCCACGACCCACGCCACCGGCCCGTCGACGGCCTCGGCCTCGGCGGCCTCGGCCGGCTCGGCCTCCGGAGCCTGCTCCAGGATGGTGTGCGCGTTGGTGCCGCTCATGCCGAACGAGGAGACGGCGGCGCGGCGCGGGTGGTCCCGGTCCGGCCACGGGGTCGACTCGTGCAGCAGGGAGACGGCGCCGCCGGTCCAGTCGATGTGCGGCGAGGGCTCGTCCGCGTGGAGCGTCTTCGGCAGCACGCCCTCGACCATGGCCATCACCATCTTGATGACGCCCGCGACACCGGCGGCGGCCTGCGTATGGCCGATGTTGGACTTGATGCCGCCCAGCCAGAGCGGCTGGTCCGCGGGCCGGTCCTGGCCGTAGGTGGCCATCAGCGCCTGCGCCTCGATCGGGTCGCCCAAGGTGGTGCCCGTACCGTGCGCCTCCACGGCGTCCACATCGGTGACCGACAGCCGGGCGCTGGTCAGCGCCTGCCGGATGACCCGCTGCTGCGATATGCCGTTGGGCGCCGTCAGACCGTTGGACGCGCCGTCCTGGTTGATCGCCGAACCCCGGACGATGGCCAGCACCTTGTGGCCGTTGCGCTGCGCGTCCGACAGCCGCTCCACGAGCAGCATGCCAACGCCCTCGCCCCAGCCGGTGCCGTCGGCCGCCGCCCCGAACGGCTTGCAGCGGCCGTCCGCCGCCAGACCGCGCTGCCGGCTGAACTGGACGAACGCCGCCGGGGTGGACATCACCGTGATGCCACCGGCCAGCGCGAGCGTGCACTCGCGCTGGCGCAGTGCCTGAACGGCCAGGTGCAGGGCCACGAGGGACGACGAGCACGCCGTGTCCACGGAGAGCGCGGGGCCCTCCAGGCCCATGGTGTAGGAGATCCGGCCGGAGACGATGCTCGCCGCGTTGCCCGTGCCGGAGTGGCCCTCGACATCCTCCATGCTCTCGGCGGCGCCGAGCGTGAGCATGGAGTAGTCCTGGCCGTTGGTTCCGACGAACACGCCGGTCCGGCTGCCCCGCAGGGACATCGGGTCGATGCCCGCCCGCTCGAACGCCTCCCACGACGTCTCCAGCAGCAGTCGCTGCTGCGGGTCCATCGACAGCGCCTCACGCGGCGAGATCCCGAAGAACGCCGGATCGAATTGGTCGGCGTTCTCCAGGAAGCCGCCCTCGGTCGTATAGCTGGTGCCGGGACGGTCCGGGTCCTCGTCGTAGAGGGCGTCGATGTCCCAACCACGGTCCATGGGGAATTCCGAAATCGCGTCGGTGCCGTCCGCCACCAGGCGCCACAGGTCCTCCGGAGAGTTCACCCCTCCGGGGAACCGGCAGCTCATGGCGACGATCGCGATCGGTTCCTGGTCCGCTGACTCGGCCTCGAGCAGGCGCTGGCGAGTCTGCTGGAGATCCGCGGTCACCCGCTTGAGATAGTCGAGAAGCTTCTCTTCGTTCATTGTTATGTCACCCATGGAAGTAGTAAGGGACGACGCTCGGGAACCGACCGCGCCAGCTCAGGAGATCCCAAGCTCCTTGTCGATGAAGTCGAAGATCTCGTCCGACGTCGCCGACTGAATCTTGTCCGAGACCGCCTTCTTGCCGGAGTTGCCCGAATCCTGTTCCGCCTCTCCCCACTTGAGGAGGAGCGTCTGCAGACGCGTCGTGATCCTGGGCCGGTCCACGTCGTCGGCGGAGATCGTGGCCATCGCCGCTTCGATCCGGTCCAGCTCGCCGAGGATCGGTGCGGCCGCCGAGATCCCGTCCTGGACGACGTCGGTACGCAGCCGGCGGGCGAGCGCGACGGGCGTCGGGTGGTCGAAGACGATCGTCGCGGGCAGGCGCAGGCCCGTCGCGGCGTCCAGCCTGTTGCGCAGTTCGACGGCGGTCAGCGAGTCGAAGCCGAGTTCACGGAAGGCCCGCTGGGACTCGACCGACTCCACCGACGGGAAGCCCAGCACCATCGCCACCTGCGTGGTGACCAGGTCGAGCAGCCCTCGTTCCTGCTCCGCCTCCGACATTCCGGCGAGCCGCTCGCGCAGTTCGGAGCCACCGGTCTCGAACTGCGCCGCGGTGCCACCGCCGATCGCGGCTTCCAGGATCCGGCGCGCCTCGGGCACCTCGTCCAGCAGCCGGCTGCCCCGAACGGCGACGTAGGAGGGCACGAAGCGCTCCCAGTCGAGGTCGGCGATGGCCAGGTGCGTCTCCCGCAGGTCGAGGGCCTGCTGGAGGGCCTTGACCGCCAGCTCCGGGGTCATCGGGGCCATACCGCCGCGCCGCAGCCGCTCCTCCAGCGCCCCGTCGACCGCCATGCCGCCCTCGGCCCACGGGCCCCAGGCGACCGAGGTGGCCGCCAGGCCCTGTGCCCGGCGCTGCTGCGCCAGGGCGTCGAGGTAGGCGTTGGCCGCCGCGTAACTGCCCTGCCCGGCGCCGCCGATGGCTCCGGCGAGCGAGGAGAACAGCACGAACGCGGACAGGTCGAGGCCCTCGGTCAGCTCGTGCAGATTGCGGGCCCCGTCCACCTTGGGACGCAGCACGCCCGCGACCCGCTCCACCGACATCGAGTCCAGGACACCGTCGTCCAGGACACCCGCCGCGTGCACGACGGCGTTCAGCGGATACCGCTCCGGGATGGCGGCCAGTACGGCGGCCAGGGCGTCGCGGTCGGCGGCGTCACATGCCGCGATGGTCACCTGGGCGCCCAACGCGGTGAGTTCGTCGCGCAGTTCGACGGCCCCGTCGGCTTCCAGACCACGGCGGCTGGTCAGCACCAGGTGCTCGGCGCCGGCGCCTGCCAGCCACCGGGCCACCTGGCTGCCCACTCCCCCGGTGCCGCCGGTCACCAGCACCGTGCCCCGCGCGTTCCACGGCTGAGCCGTGGTCTGCGGGGTGGCGGCCCGCGACAGACGCCGGGTGAACACGCCGGAGGTGCGCACCGCCACCTGGTCCTCGAACTCGCCCGCGCCGCCGCCCAGCACACCGGCCAGCCGGTTCGCGGCCCGCTCGTCCAGCCTCTCCGGGAGGTCGACCAGACCGCCCCAGAGCCGGGGGTGCTCCAGACCGGCGACCCGGCCGAGGCCCCACATCTGCGCCTGGGCGGCGCTGCGCAGGGTGTCGGATCCGGTCACCGAGACGGCGCCTCGCGTGGCCACCCACAGCGGGGCCTCGACTCCGGCGTCCACGAGTGCCTGCAGGGCGAGAAGGTTCAGCGCGAGTCCTCGCGGCACGACCGCGTGGTCGGGGCGGGGGTTCTCGTCCAGGGCCAGCAGGGAGAGGACCCCGCCGACGGACCCGTCCGACGCACCCTCGGCCGCCGTGCGCAACCGCTCGGCGACCGCCGCGCGGTCGATGGCCACGGCGCCGTCGAGCACGATCCGCGCCACCTGCGCGCCCTGCCGCTCGAGCGTGTTCACCGCCGAGGTGACCAACTCGTCGTCGGCGTGCGAGTCGGGAACCATGACTATCCAGGTCCCGGTCAGCGCCCGCTCCGAGAGCTCGGACACCGGGGTCCACGCGATCTCGTAGCGCCAGCCGTCGACCGTGGAGCGCTCACGATGGCCCTTGCGGTAGGACGACAGGGCGGGCAGCACCTCGGTCAGCGAGGCGTTTCCGTCCACATGCAGCGCTGTGGTCAGCGCCTCGAGGTCCTCACGCTCGACCGCGTCCCAGAACTGTGCGTCGACCGAGTCCACCGAGGCGGGGCCGGCGGAGTCGTCGCTCGCGGGGTCCTCCAGCCAGTAGCGCTGCCGCTGGAACGCGTACGTCGGCAGCTCGACCCGTCGGACGTCCTGCCCGGCGAACAGGGCCTCCCAGTCGACGGTGGTGCCGTGGACGTGGAGTTCGGCGAGCGCCGTGGTCAGCGACTGGGCTTCGGGGCGGTCCTTGCGCAGCGCCGGCACTACAACGGGAGCCGAAGCCTCCTCCGCCGTCAGGCACTCGCGCGCCATCGCCGAGAGCACACCGTCGGGACCCACCTCGAAGAACCTGGTCGCGCCCGCGGTTTCGAGGGAGCGCATCCCATCCAGGAAGCGCACCGACTCCCGGACGTGCCGCACCCAGTACTCCGGCGAGCACACCTCGTCCGCACCCGCCGACTTGCCCGACACGTTGGAGATCAGGGCAAGGGAGGGCGGGGCGAACGACAGGCCCTCGACGACCTTGCGGAAGTCGTCCAGCATGGCGTCCATGCGGGGCGAGTGGAAGGCATGGCTGACCCGCAGGCGGCGGGTCTTGCGACCCTGCTCCGCCCACTGTTCCGCGATCTCCAGCGCCGCGGCCTCATCACCGGCGATGACGACAGAGGTTGGGCTGTTGACGGCGGCGATGCTCACCTCGGCCTCACGACCGGCCAGCGACGGAGCGACTTCCTCCTCCGACGCCTCGACGGCGACCATCGCGCCACCCTCCGGCAGCGCCTGCATCAGGCGGCCACGAGCGGCCACCAGCGTGCACGCGTCCTCCAGCGAGAACACCCCCGCCACATGCGCGGCCGCGATCTCACCGATGGAATGACCGATCACCACATCCGGGGCCACACCCCACGCCGACAGCAGCCGGAACAACGCCACCTCGACCGCGAACAACGCGGGCTGAGTGAACGCCGTCTGGTCGAGCAGCCCGGCGTCCTCGCTGCCCTCCGCCGCGAACATCACATCCTTCAGCGGACGGTCCAGCAGCATGTCCAGGTGCGCACACACCTCGTCCAGGGCACCGGCGAACACCGGGAACGCCTCGTACAGCTCCCGGCCCATACCCAGACGCTGCGCACCCTGGCCCGAGAACAGGAACGCCGTGATGCCCGTGGGAGTGGCGACCGAGCGCACGACCCCGGGAGTCTCCTCACCGGCCGCGACGGCTTCGAGCCCGCGCAGCAGCTCCGCGCGGTCCGTACCCGTCAGCACGGCACGGTGTTCGAACACCGACCGGGTGGCGACCAGGGAGTAGCCCACGTCCTTCAGGCTCAGCTCCGGCCGTGCGGTCAGATGCGCCCGCAGCCGCCGCGCCTGGGCGCGCAACCCGTCCGCGCTCCGGGCGGAGAGCGTCCAGGGAGCCGCGCCACGGTCGTCGGGAGCCGTCACCTCGGCCGGTCGCTCGTCTTCGGCGTCCGTCGGGGCCTGCTCGATGATGGTGTGCACATTGGTGCCGCTGACACCGAACGCGGACACACCGGCCCGGCGCGGCTGGCCCGTCTCCGGCCACGCCGTGGCCTCGGTCAGCAGGCGCACCTCGCCCGCCGACCAGTCCACCTGCGGTGACGGCTCGTCCACGTGCAGCGTCTTCGGCAGCACACCGTGCCGCATCGCCATGACCATCTTGATGACACCGGCGAGTCCGGACGCGGCCTGGGTGTGCCCGATGTTCGACTTCAGCGCGCCCAGCCACAGCGGGCGGCCCTCCGGGCGCTCCTTGCCGTAGGTGGCCAGCAACGCCTGCGCCTCGATCGGGTCACCCAGCGAGGTACCCGTGCCGTGCGCCTCCACCGCGTCCACCTCGGCGGCCGACACCCCGGCGCTGGCCAGCGCCTGACGGATCACCCGCTGCTGCGAGGGACCGTTCGGCGCCGTGAGACCGTTGGACGCACCGTCCTGGTTCACGGCGGAGCCCCGCACGATGCCCAGCACCTGGTGCCCGTTGCGCCGGGCGTCCGACAACCGCTCCACGAGCAGCACGTTGGCGCCCTCGGACCAGCCGGTACCGTCCGCCGCGGCCGAGAAGGGCTTGCAGCGGCCATCGGGCGCGAGACCGCCCTGCCGGCTGAACTCGACGAATGCCATCGGGGTCGCCATCACCGTCACGCCGCCGACCAGCGCCATGGAGCATTCGCCCTGGCGCAGCGACTGGCAGGCCAGATGCAGGGCCACCAGCGACGACGAGCAGGCCGTGTCCACCGTGACGGCGGGGCCTTCCAGGCCGTAGGTGTAGGCGAGGCGGCCCGAGACGACGCTGCCGGCGTTGCCCGTCAGCAGATGGCCCTCGACGTCCTCGGGCACCGTCGTCAGGTTGGTGCCGTATCCGGATCCCGAGAAGCCGACGAACACACCGACCTGGCTGCCACGCACGGACGTGGGGTTGATGCCCGCCCGCTCGAACGCCTCCCAGGAGGTCTCCAGCAGCAGCCGCTGCTGTGGGTCGGTCGCCAGCGCCTCACGGGGCGAGATCCCGAAGAAGCCGGGGTCGAACTCGCTCACGTCGTAGAGGAATCCGCCTTCACGGGCGTAGAACGTGCCCGGCCGGTCCGGGTCCGGGTCGTACATGCCCGACAGGTCCCAGCCGCGGTCGGACGGGAACGACGAGATGGCGTCACCGCCGCCCTCGACCAACTGCCACAGGTCCTCCGGGCTCCGCACTCCACCGGGGAAGCGGCAGCTCATGGAGACGATCGCGATGGGGTCGTCGTCCGCGCCGGCGACGGCGGAGGCACCGGACCCGGCGGTGAGCGCCGGGGACGAGGCGCCGAGTACCTCGGTGCGCAGATGCGCCGCGAGCGTCGAGGCGCTGGGGTAGTCGAAGACCAGCGTGGCGGGAAGGCTGAGACCGGTCTCGGCCGCCAGCCGGTTGCGCAGGTCGACCGCGGTCAGCGAGTCGAAGCCCAGATCGCGGAAGGCCCGGTTCGGCTCGACCATCTCCGCGGAGGCGTAGCCGAGCACGGAGGCGGCGTGCTTGCGCACCAGATCGAGCAGCGCCCGGTCCCGCTCGCCCTCGGTGAGCGGCTTCAGCCGCTCACGCAGCTGCGCCCCAGCGGCGTCGGAGCTCTCGCCGTCGCCCCCCTTGGCCTCCAGCCGCTGGACCTCGTCGAGGTCGCTCAGGAACGGGCTGGGCCGGACCGCGGTGAACGAGGGGGCGAACCGCTCCCAGTCCACGTCCACGACCGTCACCACACCGTCGTCACCGGCCACCGCGCGTTCCAGAGCGGCGATCGCCAACTCGGGTGCCATCGCGGGCAGTCCGCGCCGCGCCAGCTGCTCCCCCGCGTCGTCGCGGGTCGCCATGCCGCCCTCGGCCCACGGGCCCCAGGAGACGGCGGTGCCCGCGAGACCCCGCGCACGGCGCTGCTCCACCAGCGCGTCCAGGAAGGCGTTTCCGGAGCCGTAGACGCCCTGGCTGCCGCCGCCCCAGATACCGGAGATGGACGAGAAGACCACGAACGCGTCGAGCTCACGGTCGCCGAGCAGCTCATCCAGGTTGACGGCGCCCGCCACCTTGCCCGACACCACCCTCGCCGCGTCCGCGAGCTCCGTCTCCACCAGGGAGGCCGCGATCGTGACACCCGCCGCGTGCACCACCCCGGTCAGCGGCAGGTGCTCCGGCACGGCGTCCAGGACGGCGGCGAGCGCGTCGCGGTCCGCCGCGTCGCACGCGGCCACCGTCACCTCGGCGCCCATGCCCTCCAGCTCCGCCTTCAACTCGGCGGCGCCTTCGGCCTCGAGACCGCGGCGGCTGGTCAGCACCAGGTGCTCGGCACCGCTACGGACCAGCCAGCGGGCCACCTGGCCGCCGAGCCCGCCCGTGCCACCGGTCACCAGCACCGTGCCGCGCGCCTGCCACGAGGTCCCCTCATCGGCGGCCGCGGCCGAGCGCACCAGACGGCGTACGAAGGCACCGGAGCCGCGCACCGCGACCTGGTCCTCGCCGCCCTCGACGGACAGCACACCGGCCAGCCGCGCCGCACCGCGCTCGTCCAGCGACTCGGGCAGATCCACCAGACCGCCCCACAGCGGTGCCAACTCCAGCCCGGCCACCCGGCCCAACGCCCAGACCATCGCCTGCGTCGGGCTGGTGAGCCGGTCCGAACGCCCCACCGACACCGCGCCGCGGGTACCGCACCACAGCCGGGCCGGAATCTCGGCCGCGACCATGGCCTGCACCAGTACCAGGGTCAGCGCATAGCCGCCCGACAGCGCCGGATACCCCGGGCAGGGCTCCTCGTCCAGGGCCAGCAGCGACAGCACCCCACCCAGCTCGGGCGCGTCGGCGGCCACCTCACGCAGCCGCTCCGCGAGCACCTCCGCGTCGAGGTCCCGCTCGTCCACCACGATCGAGACCACATCGGCGCCGTGCCGCTCGAGCCCGGCGACGACCTCCGAGACCAGCTCGTCCCCCGCGCGGGACGCCGGAACCACCACCGGCCACGTCCCCGACAGCGAGCCGTCGGCGATCTCGGAAAGCGGCTTCCATGACACCCGGTAGCGCCAGCCGTCGATCGTGGACTGGTCACGGTTGTTGCGGTGATATGCGGACAGGGCGGGCAGCACCGCGCTCAGCGGCGCCTCGCTGTCGACCGCCAACGTCCCCGCCAGCGACTCCAGGTCCTGGCGCTCCACCACGTCCCAGAACCGCGCGTCGACGGAGCCGGTGACCTCGGCCGCGCTTCCGCCGGGCGGCAGGCCGAATCCATCGAGCCAGTAGCGTTCGCGCTGGAAGACGTAGGTCGGCAGCTCGACCCGGCGGCCTCCACGGCCCTCCAGCGTGGTGACCCAGTCGACCTTGGTGCCGCGCGCGAACACCTCGGCGGCGGAGGTCAGGAACCGCTCCAGGCCGCCCTCGTCGCGCCGCAGCGTGCCGGCGACCACGGCCTGGGCCTCGGCGGCCTCCACGGTCTGCTGCACGGGCAGGGTGAGCACGGGATGCGGGCTCACCTCGATGAAGGTGGCGTGTCCCTTGCCGAGCAGGGTGCGGGTGGTGGCTTCCAGTTCGACGGTCTGCCGCAGGTTGCGGTACCAGTACTCGGCATCCAGACCGACCGTGTCCACCAGCTCACCGAGCACCGTCGAGTAGAACGGCACCTCCGAGGAACGCGGCTGGATGTCCGCCAGGACCTTCAGCAACTCCTCGTGGATCGCCTCCACATGGGCCGAGTGCGAGGCATAGTCCACCGGAACCCGGCGAACACGCACCTCCTCACCCTCCAGCCGCGCCACCATCTCATCCAGCGCACCCGGATCGCCCGAGACCACGACGGATCCCGGACCGTTGACCGCCGCGACCGAGATGGCACCGTCCCAGGAAGCGATGCGCTCCCTGACCTCGTCCGCCGGCAGTCCGACCGACACCATGCCACCACGGCCCGCGAGGCCCGCCGCGATGGCCTGCGACCGCAAGGTCACCACCTTCGCGGCATCCTCCAGCGAGAGCGCACCCGCGACACAGGCCGCCGCGATCTCACCCTGGCTGTGACCCATCACCGCGTCGGGCCGAACGCCGACCGAACGCCACAGCTTCGCCAGCGACACCATCACCGCGAACAGCACCGGCTGGACCACGTCCACCCGGTCGAAACCGGGAGCGCCCTCAACCCCGCGCAGCACCTCGGTCAGCGACCAGTCCACATGAGCCGACAACGCCGCCTCACACTCACCGATCGCCTCCGCGAACACCGGCGAACTTTCGAGCAAGTCCACCGCCATGCCCATCCACTGCGCACCCTGACCCGGGAACACGAACACCGAACGGCCCCGGACGTCGGCCACACCGCGCGTCACACCGGAGGTGACCTCATCACCGGCCAACGCGCCCAACCGCGCCAGGAGTTCCTCACGGTCGGCGCCCGTCACCACGCCACGGTGCTCGAACACCGACCGCGACGACACCAGCGAGTACGCCACATCGGCCGCGCCCAGCTCCGGACGCTCCGCCACGAACTCCCGCAGCCGGCCCGCCTGGGCCCGCAGGCCGGCCGGGCTACGGCCGGACACCACCCAGGCCACCGGACCGTCAGCGACCTCGGCCTGAGTCTCCTCGGCCACCTCGGCCTCCGGAGCCTGCTCCAGGATCGCGTGCGCGTTCGTCCCGCTGATGCCGAACGAGGACACGCCCGCCCGCCGAGGCTGCTCGGTCTCGGGCCAGGGGGTCGGCTCGTTCAGCAGCCGGATGTCGCCCTCGGTCCAGTCCACCTGGCTGGAGGGCTCGTCCGCGTGGAGCGTCTTGGGCAGCATGCCGTTCCGCAGGGCCATCACCATCTTGATGACCCCGCCGACACCGGCGGCCGCCTGGGAGTGGCCGATGTTGGACTTCAGCGAGCCCAGCCACAGCGGCTTGTTCTCCGGCCGCTCCTTGCCGTAGGTGGCCATCAGGGCCTGCGCCTCGATGGGGTCACCCAGCGACGTGCCCGTGCCGTGTGCCTCGACCGCGTCCACATCGGCCGGTGTCAGGCCCGCGTTCTTGAGCGCCTGGCGGATCACCCGGCGCTGCGAGGGGCCGTTGGGCGCCGTCAGACCGTTGGACGCACCGTCCTGGTTGATGGCCGAGCCCCGGACGACGGCCAGCACCGGGTGACCGTTGCGCCGGGCGTCCGAGAGCCGCTCCAAAAGGAGCAGGCCCACGCCCTCGGCCCAGCCCGTGCCGTCGGCGCCCGCGCCGAACGCCTTGCACCGGCCGTCGGGCGCGAGCCCGCCCTGCCGGCTGAACTCGACGAACATGCTGGGGGTGAACATGACGGCGACGCCGCCCGCCAGGGCCAGTGAGCACTCCTCCTGACGGAGCGCCTGGCAGGCCCAGTGCAGGGCGACCAGTGACGACGAGCACGCGGTGTCCACCGTCACGGCCGGGCCCTCGAGCCCCAGGGTGTAGGCCACCCGACCGGACACCACGGAGGTGGCGTTGCCCGCGAGCAGCAGCCCCTCCACGTCTTCGGGCATCTCGCTCACTCCGGCGCCGTAGCCGGAGGGCGACGCGCCGACGAACACACCGGCCTGGCTGCCCCGGACCGACGCCGGGTCGATTCCGGCGCGCTCGAACGCCTCCCAGGCGGTTTCCAGCAGCAGTCGCTGCTGGGGGTCGGTGGCGAGCGCCTCCCGCGGGCTCATGGAGAAGAAGCCGGGGTCGAAGTCGCCGGGAGCCTCCAGGAACCCGCCCTCGCGGACGGAGAAGGTACCGGACCGCTCCGAGTCCGGGTCGAAGAAGCCATCGACGTCCCAGCCCCGGTCAGGAGGGAACTCGCTGATGGCGTCGCCGCCCTCGGCGACGAGCCGCCACAGCTCCTCCGGAGTCTTCACACCGCCGGGGTACCGGCAGCTCATCGCCACAATGGCGATGGGCTCCCGGTCCCGCTCCTCCACCTGTCGAAGTTGCCGACGAGCCTGACGCAGGTCAGCCGTCACCTTCTTGAGGTAGTCAAGGAGTTTTTCGTCTTCCGCCACTATGCCCAGCCCCTTGAAACACTCTGTGAGTTCCAGCTCGCCACGTCAGGAGGTTCCGAATTCGTCGTCGATGAGTTTGAAGATCTCGTCGGCGGTGGCCGATTCGATCTCGCTGTCGTCGTCCATCTCGTCGTCCAGCGCCGTCGCGGTGCCGGACACCTGCCCGGTTCCGCCGGCCGACCACTTGGCCACCAGGCCCTGGAGTCGCGCCATGACCTTGTCGCGCGTCTCACCGTCGGAGTCGAGCGCCGACAGGGTGGATTCCAGGCGGTCGAGTTCTCCGAAGACGGGCTCGGTCGCGGGCCCGTCGGCGGGGGTGACCTCTTCGCGCAGGAATCGTCCGAGCGATGCCGGGGTCGGGTAGTCGAACACCAGGGTCGCCGGCAGCCGCGTTCCGGTGATCGCGTTGAGACGGTTGCGCAGTTCGACGGCCGACAGGGAGTCGAAGCCCAGGTCCTTGAACGCGTGTCCCGGCTCGATCGCCTGTCCCGACGCGTAGCCGAGGACGATGGCCACCTGGTCGCACACCAGGTCCACCAGGATGCGCTCGCGTTCCGCTTCGGATTTCCCGGCCAGGTGCTGCTTGAGCTCGGCGGCCGGGTCGGCCCCGGTGCTGGTGGCGGCCGACTCCGCGGTCCTGCGCGCGGGGCCTCGCACCAGTCCGCGCAGCAGCGCGGGTACCGGCTCGCCCACCGAGGACATGTCCATCGTCATGGGCACCAGGACGGCACCGTCGAGATCGCGGGTCGCGTCGAACAGTGCGAGCCCGGCCTCGGGGGTGAGGGCGACCATACCGGTCCTGGTCATGCGGGTGACGTCGGCGTCGGCCAGCTCGGTGGTCATGCCGCCGTCCTGCGTCCACGGGCCCCAGACGAGCGACGCCGCCGGGAGTCCCGCGGCCCTGCGGTGCTGGGCCAGGGCGTCCATGAAGGCGTTGCCCGCCGCGTAGTTGGCCTGGCCGGCGCCGCCGAAGGTTCCGGAGACGGAGGAGAACAGGATGAAGGCGGAGAGGTCGAGGTCGCGGGTCAGCTCGTGCAGATGCAGCGCCGCGTCCACCTTCGGACGCAGCACCTTGTCCACCCGCTCCGGCGTCAGCGACTCCACCACACCGTCATCCAGCACACCCGCCGCATGCACCACGGCCGACAGCGGATGCTCCGACCCGATCCCGGCCAGCAGACCCTCCACCGACGCCCGATCGGCCACATCACACGCCACGACCTCCGCCCGCGCACCGAGCCCGGCCAGCTCCGCCACCAACTCCGCCGCACCCGGCGCCTCCACGCCACGACGACTCGTCAGCACCAGAGACCGCACACCGTGCTCCACCACCAGATGACGGGCCAACAGCGCGCCCAGACCACCCGTACCACCCGTGATCAGCACCGTGCCACGGCCGTCCAGCGTCCTCGGGATCGTCAGCGCCACCTTGCCGGTGTGGCGGGCCTGGCTGATGAAGCGGAAGGCGTCGGGTGCCCTGCGGACATCCCAGGTGCGCACCGGAAGCGGTCGCAGCACTCCGCTCTCGAACAGGGAGATCAGGACGCTCCACATCTCGTGGATGCGGTCGGCGCCCGCCTCCATCAGGTCGAACGCCTGGTAGGAGACACCGGTGTACTCGGCGGCCACCTCGTCCGGAACCCTGATGTCGGTCTTGCCCATCTCCAGGAACCGGCCGCCGCGCGGCAGCAGTCGCAGACCCGCGTCCACGAACTCCCGGGCCAGCGAGTCGAGCACCACGTCCATGCCGCGTCCGCCGGTCGCGTCGAGGAAGCGCTTCTCGAAGTCCAGCGTCCGCGACGACGCGATGTGCTCGTCGTCCAGGCCGAGTGCCCGCAGGGTGTCCCACTTGCCCTCGCTCGCGGTACCGAACACCTCGGCTCCGAGGTGCCGCGCCAGCTGGAGCGTGGCCATGCCCACACCACCGGCCGCCGAGTGCACCAGCACCGACTGACCGGCCTCGAGACCTGCCAGGTCCACCATGGCGTAGTAGGCCGTCAGGAACACGATGGGCGTGGAGGCCGCCTGCTCGAACGTCCAGCTCTCCGGGACCCGGGCGACCACGCGCCGGTCGGTGATGGCGACCGGGCCGAACGACCCGCCGAAGATGCCCATCACCGGGTCGCCGGGCGCGAGGTCCGTCACCGCGGAGCCGACCTCGGTCACCACGCCGGCGCCCTCGCCACCGAGCGGCCCGGCCTCGCCGGGGTACATCCCCAAGGCGTTGAGCACATCGCGGAAGTTCAGGCCCGCGGCGCGCAGCGCCACCCTGATCTCGGTCGCGCCCAGTTCCTCCGTCACATCGGGGCTGGGCAGCAGCGCCAGGTTCTCCAAGGTCCCCTTGGCGTGCATGTCCAGCCGCCATTCCCGAATCCCCGCGGGCGGCAGCAGCGCGGTGCCCGAGGAGACCCGGGCCATGCGCTGGCCGAGCACCGTGCCCTCGCGGACCACGGCCTGCGGCTCGTCGCCGGCGAGCACCGTGGGCAGTGCCGCCTTGGACGCCTCGGCGGGCTCCTGTGGGTCCAGGTCCACCAGGACGAAGCAGTTCGGGTTCTCCGACTGCGCGGACCGCACCATGCCCCAGAGGGGGGCGTGGATCATGTCCGGGGTCTCGTCGCGGTCTTCGGGCGCCATGGCGCCCGAGGTCACGAAGACCAGTCGGGAGGAGGCGAACCGGCGGTCGCCGAGCCAGCCCTGGATCATGCCCAGCGTGTGGTGCGTCACCGCGTGGATGGCGCCCGCGGGCTCCAGGCCCTGCTTGCCCTTGCCCTTGCCCTGGCCCTTCGTCTTGCTCTTGGGCGTGCCCTGCGCCGCCGGGTCGTCGAGACCGGGCGCGTAGGACACCAGCACGGCCTCCGGGGCAGTGGCGCCACCGTCGATCGCGGCGCCCAGTGCCTCGAGGTCGGCGTAGGCGGTCACCTCGGCCCCGGCGATCTCACCGGCGGCCAGTCCGTAGGGGTCGGTGCCCACCACGGCCCACTGTGCCGTTGCCACCTCGGCCGGAGCGATGGCCGGGACAGGGGTCCAGTCCAGCGTGAACAGCGAGTCGCGGAACGCCGCGGTCCTGGCCGCGTCGATGTGTTCCACGGACACCGGGCGCAGCACGAGGGATTCGATCGACGCCACGGGGCGGCCGGTTCCGTCGGCCACCGTGAGGGAGATCGAGTCCGGTCCGAGCTTGCTGAGCCGCACCCGCAGCGTGGACGCGCCACCGGCGTGGAGCGACACCCCGCTCCAGGAGAACGGGAGCCGGGAGAGGCCGACGTCCTCCAGGGCGACGAACGTCACCGCTTGCACGGCGGCGTCCAGCAGGGCCGGGTGGAGGCCGAAGTCGACCGCGTCCGACGCGTGCTCCCCGAGGCTGACCTCGACGTAGACGTCGTCGCCCGAGCGCCAGGCGGCCCGCAGGCCCTGGAACACCGGGCCGTAGGCGAACCCGGTGGCGGCGAAGCGCTCGTAGAAGTCGTCGATCTCCAGGGCTTCGGTGCCCTCGGGGGGCCAGACGCCGAAGTCGAACGACGGCTCGGGGCCGGCCGGGGCGAGCGCACCACTCGCGTGCTGCGTCCACGGCTGGTCCGAGGTCGCGTCGGCCGGGCGGGAGTACAGGCTGAGCGAGCGGTGACCCGTCTCGTCCGCGTCACCCACGCACAGCTGCACCTGGACCGGTTCGTTCTCGGGCAGGACCATCGGGGTGGCCAGGGTGACCTCTTCCACCCGGCCGCATCCGACCTGGTCGGCGGCGCGAATGGCCAGTTCGAGGAACCCGGTCCCGGGGAACAGGGCCGCGCCCCCGATCGCGTGGTCGGCGAGCCACGGCTGGCTCTGCACCGACAGCCTGCTGGTGAACAGGAATCCGTCGCTGCCCGCGAGTTCGACTCCGGCACCCAGCAGCGGGTGGTTGGGCGAGCTGAGCCCGATGGAGGCGACGTCGCCGGTCATGGCGCCGGGGGCCTTCGGCCAGTAGCGCTGCCGCTGGAAGGCGTAGGTGGGCAGCTCCACCCGCCGGACGTCACGCCCGGCGAACGCCGTCGACCAGTCCACCGTCGTGCCGTGGACGTGGAGTTCGGCCAGCGCCGTGGTCAGCGACTGGGTTTCGGGACGGTTCTTGCGCAGAGCGGGGACGAGGGTGAAGGCGGCGACCCCTCCGTCCTCGTCGGACGCCAGGCAGTCCTGGGCCATCGCGGTGAGCACACCATCGGGCCCCACTTCCAGGAACGAGGTGACCCCGAGCTTCTCCAGGGCCCGTACCCCGTCCGCGAAGCGCACCGCCTCCCGCACATGCCGCACCCAGTACTCCGGGGAGCACACTTCGGCCGCACCCGCCGGCTTACCGGTGAGGTTGGAGACCAAGGAGATCGACGGTGCCTGGAAGGACAGGCCCGTGACGACGTCTCGGAAGTCGTCCAGCATCGCGTCCATACGAGGCGAGTGGAACGCGTGGCTGACCGTCAGCCGGCGGGTCTTACGGCCCTGCCGCTCCCACTCTCCGGCGACCTCCAGAGCCGCGGCCTCATCGCCCGCGATCACCACGGCCGTCGGGCCGTTGACCGCGGCGATGCTCAGCTCGGCCTCACGGCCGGCCAGCGAACCGGCGATCTCCTCCTCCGACGCCTGTACCGCCACCATCGCGCCGCCCTCGGGCAGCGCCTGCATCAGCCGGCCACGCGCCACGATGAGCGCGCACGCGTCCTCCAGCGAGAGCACCCCGGCCACATGCGCGGCGGCGACCTCGCCCACCGAGTGGCCGATCAGCACGTCCGCGGTGACTCCCCAGTGCTCCAGCAGCCGGAAGAGCGCCACCTCGATGGCGAACAGCGCGGGCTGGGTGAAGGCCGTCTGATCGAGCAGCGCGGCGTCCGCGCTGTCCTCGGCGGCGAACATCACTTCCTGCAGCGGCCGGTCGAGCAGCACATCGAGATGCGCACACACCTCGTCCAGCGCACGGGCGAACACCGGGAAGCCGTCGTACAGCTCCCGTCCCATGCCCAGGCGCTGCGCACCCTGGCCCGAGAACAGGAACGCCGTCTTGCCGGCGGTGCCCACCGATCCCTGGACGACTCCGGGGGCCGTGGCGCCCGAGGCGATGGCGTCGAGACCGCTCAGCAGCCCGTCCCGGTCGCCGCTCAAGAGCACGGCGCGGTGGTCGAAGGCGGACCGGGTGGTCGCCAGCGAATAGCCCACGTCGTCGAGGTCGAGCTCGGGGTGGGCCGTCACGTAGTCGTGCAGGTTCCTCGCCTGGGCGCGCAGCGCCTCGGCGCCCTTGCCGTTGACCGTCCAGGGAAGCGTGTCCGAACCGGCCGGCGGAGCGTCCGTACGGACCCGCTCCACCGTCTCCGGCTCCTCCGGCTCCGGGGCCTGCTCGATGATGGTGTGGGCGTTGGTGCCGCTGATGCCGAACGAGGAGATGCCCGCCCGGCGCGGCTCGCCGTTCTCCGGCCACGGGGTCGGCGCGGTCAGCAGCCGGACCTCGCCCGCCGTCCAGTCCACATGCGGCGTCGGCTCGTCGACATGGAGCGTCTGCGGCAGCACGCCCTCACGCATGGCCATCACCATCTTGATGATCCCCGCGACACCGGCGGCCGCCTGGGTGTGCCCGATGTTCGACTTGATGGAGCCCAGCCACAGCGGCTCGTTCTCCGGCCGCCCCTGGCCGTAGGTGGCCAGCAGCGCCTGCGCCTCGATCGGGTCACCGAGCCGGGTGCCGGTGCCGTGCGCCTCGACCGCCTGCACCTGGTGGGCGGCGAGGTCGGCGCTGGCCAGCGCCTGGCGGATCACCCGCTGCTGCGACGGGCCGTTGGGCGCCGTCAGGCCGTTGGACGCGCCGTCCTGGTTGACGGCGGAGCCGCGCACGATCGCCATCACCGGGTGACCGTTGCGCCGCGCGTCCGACAGCCGCTCGAGCAGCAGCATGCCGACGCCCTCGGCCCAGCCCGTGCCGTCGGCCGATGCCGCGAACGCCTTGCACCGTCCGTCCGTCGACAGCCCCTTCTGGCGGCTGAAGTCCACGAACGAGCCCGGGCTGGACATGATCGTGACACCGCCGGCCAGCGCGAGGGAGGACTCTCCCTGGCGCAGCGACTGCACGGCCATGTGCAGCGCCACCAGCGAGGAGGAGCACGCCGTGTCCACCGTGACGGCCGGTCCTTCGAGGCCGAAGGTGTAGGAGATACGGCCCGATACGACGCTGCCCGAGTTGCCGGTTCCGAGGTAGCCCTCGGGTCCGCCCGGGGCGGCCAGCAGCAGGCCGATGTAGTCCTGGCCGTTGCTGCCCGCGAAGACGCCGGTCCGGCTTCCCTTGAGCGACATGGGGTCGATGCCCGCCCGCTCGATCGCCTCCCAGGAGGTCTCCAGCAGCAGCCGCTGCTGCGGGTCAATGGTCAGCGCCTCGCGGGGGGCGATGCCGAAGAACACCGGGTCGAATTCGTCGGCGTCGTAGACGAAGCCGCCGCCGCTCGCGTAGCTGGTGCCCGTGTTCTCCGGGTCCGGGTCGTAGAGGTCGTCGAGGTCCCAGCCACGGTTGGTCGGGTAGGCGCTGATCACGTCGCTGCCCTCGGAGACCAGTCGCCACAGGTCCTCGGGAGTGCGCACGCCACCGGGGAAGCGGCAGCTCATCGACACGATCGCGATCGGATCGTCGTCCACGACGGTGCCCGTCGCCACCGGCAGGTCGTCCACCGGCGCGGGGTCGGTGCCCTGCACCTCACCCAGGATGAACCGGGCGAGCACAGTGGGTGTCGGGTAGTCGAAGGCCACGGTGACCGGCAGGTTCACACCGGCGGCCGTGCTGAGGCCGTTGCGCAGCTCCACCGCGGTCAGCGAGTCGAATCCGATGTCCCTGAAGGCCCGGTCCGGCTCCACCGCGTCGGCGCTCGGGTATCCGATCACCTCGGCGGCCTGGGACCTGACGAGGTCGAGCACCTCCGCCTCGCGTTCGACGGCCGACAGCCCCTCGAGGCGCTCGGCCAGCCCGGAGAGCGCCGCACCCAGCTCGGCCTCCGCCGCCTCCAGGGCCTGCCGCACCTCCGGCAGCTCGTTCAGCAGCGGACGCGGCCGGGCCGAGGCGAAGCCGGGGGCGTAGCGCTCCCAGTCCACGTCGGCGACGGTGACGTCGACCTCGTCGTGATCGAGCGCCTGCTGAAGGGCGTCGACGGCGAGTTCGGGCACCAGCGGCGGCATACCGCGCCGCTTCAGCTGGGCCGAGGTGGCGTCGTCGACCAGACCACCGCCACCCCAGGCACCCCACGCCACCGAGGTCGCGGCCAGCCCCTGGGCCCGGCGCTGCTGCGCCAGGGCGTCGAGGAAGGCGTTCGCGGCGGCGTAGCTGCCCTGACCGGCACCACCGACGGTTCCGGCGTAGGAGGAGAAGAGGATGAAAGCGGACAGATCCAGGTCCTGGGTCAGCTCGTGGAGGTTCACCACGGCGTCCACCTTGGGCCGGAAGACACCCTGCGTCCTGGGGACGGTGAGGGTGTCGATGAGGCCGTCGTCCAGCACACCGGCCGCGTGCACCACCGCGGTCAGCGGGTACTCCGCGGGCAGCCCGTCGAGGAGCTCCCGCAACGCGCCGCGGTCGGCGGCGTCACAGGCCGCGACGGTGACCCGCACACCGAGAGCGGTCAGCTCGTCCCGCAGCTCGGCCGCGCCGGGGGCGTCCAGGCCGCGGCGGCTCGTCAGCACCAGGTGCTCGGCGCCGCCACGGGCGAGCCAGCGGGCGAGGCGGCCACCGAGGGCACCGGTACCACCGGTGATCAGGACGCTGCCGCCGGCCTGCCAGGTACGGGCCGGCCGGGCGTCGCCCAAGGGCGCCCGGACGAGCCGCCGGCCGAAGATCCCGGAGGCGCGCACCGCGACCTGGTCCTCGTCACCGGAGCGCCCGATCAGGCCGACCAGACGGTTCAGCACCCGGTCGTCGATCGCGTCCGGCGACTCGGGGAGGTCGACGAGACCGCCCCACCGCTGTGCGTACTCCAGGCCGACCACTCGGCCCAGACCCCACACCAGGGACTGCTTGACGCTGCCGACCCGGTCGGAGCGGCCCACGGACACGGCTCCGGTGGTGGCGAGCCAGAGCGGCACATCGATGTCGATGTCGCTCAGCGCCTGGACCAGGGTCACGGTGCCGGCGAAGCCGCGCGGAACGCCCGGGTGTTCGGCGAGTGCCTCCTCGTCGAGCGCGAGCAGGGAGAGCACTCCGTCGATCGCGAGCGTCCCCTCCTGCTCGGAACCGTCCGCGGAGAGTGTGCGGGGGGCCGCGTCCCGGAGGAGTCCGGTCAGCGACGACCGCTCCGGCTCCGACTCGTCCAGGTCGACCCGCACCATGCGGGCACCGTGGCGCTCCACGTCCCGCGCGATGCGCTCCGCCAGTTCACGGGCGGTGTCGACCGGCGGGACGACGACCAGCCAGGTACCGGTGATCGGGGCGCCCCGCTCCTGCTCGGAACCGGACGACGGCTGGTCGATCAGGGGCTTCCAGTTGATCCGGTAGCGCCAGTTGTCGACCGTCGAGCGGTCACGCCTGCCGCGCCGGTACGACGACAGGGCCGGCAGCACCGCGCTCAGCGGCGCCTCCCCGTCGAGCTCCAGCGTCCGCGCCAGTCCTTCGAGGTCCTCGCGCTCAACGGCCTCCCAGAACCGGGCGTCCACCGCGTCGGCCTCGGACACCGGGGCATTGCCGGACCCGGCGTCATCGGAGGGCTGCGGCCAGTACCGCTGCCGCTGGAAGGCGTAGGTGGGCAGGTCGACCTGACGGGCGCCGTGCCCGGCGAACACCTTCGGCCAGTCGACACCGGCCCCATTGACATGCAGCTCGGCGATCGAGGTCAGGAACCGCTCCAGACCGCCCTCGTCGCGCCGCAGGGTGCCGACGACCACGGCCTGGGCCCCAGCGGCCTCCACCGTCTGCTGCACCGGCAGGGTCAGCACCGGGTGCGGGCTCACCTCGATGAACACGTCATGCCCGCTGCCGAGCAGGGTGCGGGTGGTGGCCTCAAGCTCAACGGTCTGCCGCAGGTTGCGGTACCAGTACTCGGCGTCCAGACCGGCGGTGTCCACCAGCTCACCGGAAACCGTCGAGTAGAACGGCACCTCCGAGGAACGCGGCTGGATGTCCGCCAGAACCTTCAGCAGCTCGTCGTGGATCGCCTCCACATGCGCCGAGTGCGAGGCGTAGTCCACCGGAACCCGGCGAACACGCACCTCCTCACCCTCAAGTTGCGCCACCATCTCATCCAGCGCACCCGGGTCACCGGACACCACAACCGACCCCGGGCCATTCACCGCCGCGACGGATATTCCGCCGTCCCAAGCGGCGATGCGCTCCTTGACCTGGTCGACCGGCAGCCCGACCGACACCATGCCACCACGACCCGCAAGGCCCGCCGCGATGGCCTGCGACCGCAAGGTCACCACCTTCGCGGCGTCTTCGAGCGAGAGCGCACCCGCGACACAGGCCGCCGCGATCTCACCCTGGCTGTGACCCATCATCGCATCCGGCTCCACACCCACCGAACGCCACAACTTCGCCAGCGACACCATCACCGCGAACAGCACCGGCTGAACGACGTCCACCCGGTCGAAACCGGGAGCGCCCTCAACCCCGCGCAGCACATCCGTCAGCGACCAGTCCACATGAGCCGACAACGCCGCCTCACACTCACCGATCGCCTCCGCGAACACCGGCGAGGACTCCAACAGCCCCACCGCCATGCCCATCCACTGCGCGCCCTGGCCGGGGAACACGAACACCGAACGGCCAGTTGCCTCGGCGGCGCTGGCGCGGACCACACCCGGTGCCTTCGCACCCTGGGCCACCGCCTCCAGGCGCTCCAGGAGCTCCTCGCGGCCGGTCCCGGTCACCGCGGCCCGGTACTGGAACGCGGACCTGGTCGTCGCCAGGGAGAGCGCCACATCGGCGGTACGAAGCTCCGGGCGCTCGGCCACGAACTCCCGCAGCGTGGCCGCCTGGGCCTGCAGCGCGTCGCTGCTCTTGCCCGCCAGGACCCACGCCACCGGGCCATCGGCCACCTCGGCGTCGGCGGTCTCGGCCGCCTCGATCTCCGGAGCCTGCTCCAGGATGGTGTGCACGTTGGTGCCACTCATGCCGAACGCCGACACACCCGCACGCCGCGGATGCCCGGTCTCCGGCCACGGCCTGGCCTCGGCCAGCAGCTCGACGTCGCCCTCCGTCCAGTCCACGTGGGGCGAGGGCTCGTCGAGGTGCAGCGTCTTCGGCAGCACGCCGTGACGCATCGCCATCACCATCTTGATGACGCCGCCCACGCCCGCGGCCGCCTGCGAGTGGCCGATGTTCGACTTGATGGCGCCCAGCATCAGCGGCTGGCCCTCGGGACGCTCCTGGCCGTAGGTGGCCAGCAGCGCCTGCGCCTCGATCGGGTCACCCAGCGAGGTGCCCGTGCCGTGCGCCTCGACCGCGTCCACCTCGGCGGCCGACAGGCGGGCGTTCGCCAGCGCCTGACGGATCACCCGCTGCTGCGAGGGACCGTTCGGCGCCGTCAGACCGTTGGACGCACCGTCCTGGTTCACCGCGCTGCCGCGCACCACGGCGAGGATGGGGTGTCCGTTGCGGCGGGCGTCCGACAGCCGCTCGAGGACGAGCATGCCGACGCCTTCGGCCCAGCTGGCGCCGTCCGCGGCGGCCGAGAAGGGCTTGCTGCGTCCGTCGGAGGCGAGCGCACGCTGCCGGCTGAACTCGACCAGCGACATCGGGGTGGACATCACCGTCACACCGCCCGCCAGCGCCAGCGAGCACTCGCCCTGGCGCAGCGCCTGCCATGCGAGATGCAGGGCCACCAGCGACGACGAGCACGCGGTGTCCACCGTCATGGCGGGCCCCTCGAGGCCCATGGTGTAGGAGATGCGACCCGACAGCACGCTCGGCGAGACACCGGTGCCGACGAGGCCCTCGACCGCTTCCTGGGATCCGGCGAGGACACCGCCGTAGTCCTGGTAGGTCACGCCCGCGAAGACGCCGGTCTGGCTGCCCTTCGCCGAGAGCGGGTCGATACCGGCCCGCTCCAGCGCCTCCCACGAGGTTTCCAGCAGCAGACGGTGCTGCGGGTCCATCGCGATTGCCTCACGGGGCGAAATCCCGAAGAACGCCGGGTCGAACTGGCTGGCGCCGTGCAGGAAGCCACCTTCCTGCGTGTAGCACTTGCCGGGCTCGTCCGGGTCCGGGTCGTAGAGGTTCTCCACATCCCAGCCGCGGTCCGTCGGGAAGGGCGAGATGCCGTCCCGGCCCTGGGCGACGAGGTCCCACAGATCCTCCGGGGTGGCCACCCCTCCGGGATAGCGGCAGCTCATCCCCACGATCACGATCGGCTCGTCGCTGTCCGCCACCGCGACCGGCACCGGCTGCCGCGCCCCGGTCAGCGCGCCGAGGACCTCGGCACGGGCGAACTTCGCCAGTTCGACGGGGGTCGGGTAGTCGAAGACGGCCGTCGCCGGGAGGCGCAGGCCGATGGCCTTGCTCACCCGGTTGCGGAACTCGACGGCGGTCAGCGAGCTGAAGCCGAGGTCCTTGAACGCCTGTGAGCCCTGGACCTGGTCGGCGGAATCGTGTCCGAGCACCGCCGCGACATGTGTGCGGACCACATCGAGCAGCACACGGTCCTGCTCGGGCTCGGAGAGTCCGGCCAGCCGCTCCCGCAGCGCGGCGAGCGGCCCGGACCCGGACTCGGGTCCGCTCCGCTGGGCGGTGCGCCGTGCGGTCCTGCGTCGACGGGCAGGCATGGCGGTGGTCTCCTCCACGGGGGTTTCGGTGGCCACGGGGGATTCGGTGGCCGTCGGTGCGTCGGTGCTCGCCTCGGGCGAGGCGGCGGGCTCCGGCAGGGTCTCGGTCGTCTCCGGCGCCGGGAACTCCGGCTGGTCCGTGGCGACCTGGCGCAGCGTCAGCGTGTCGGCGGAGACCACGGCCTCGCCGGCTCCGTCGACCGCGGCCAGGGAGAGGGTCTCCGGGCCCGTGCGGGCGAGTCGGACACGCAGCTCGGAGGCGCCGGACGCGTACAGCGACACCCCGGCCAGGCTGAACAGGATGCGGCCGCGCCCCACGCCGTCCAGCACTCCGAGGCCGAGCGGCTGCAATGCCGCGTCCAGAAGGGCCGGGTGCAGCCCGAACCGCTCGGCTTCCGCGACGGACTCCTCGGCCAGGCTGATCTCGGCGAACACCTCGTCATCGCGCTGCCACACCGCTCGCAGGCCACGGAAGGAGGGTCCGTAGACGAGGCCGCTTTCGGCGAGCAGCTCGTACATGCCGTCCACGTCGACGCGCTCGGCGCCGGGCGGGGGCCATGCGGCGGAGGCGAAGCGCACCGCTCCTTCGGCGGTCGCGATGTCCTCCGGCTCCGGGGCGAGCACACCGCTGGCGTGGCAGATCCACTCGTCCTCGTCGTCGTCCACCGGCTCGGCCACGCGCGAGTACATCTCCAGCGAACGGGTGCCGAACTCGTCCTCCTCGCCGAGGACGAGCTGAATCTGGACTCCGTTCCCTCGGGGGAGGACCAGCGGCGCCTGGCTGACGAGCTCTTCCACATGGCCGAGGCCGACCTCGTCACCGGCGCGAATCGCCAGTTCCACGAGGGCCGTAGTGGCCAGGACCGCCTCGCCGCGCAGGACATGGTCCGCCAGCCAGGGCTGGGTGTGCAGCGAGAGCGTTCCGGTGAAGACCAGGCTGTCGGTGCCCGCGAGGGGAACGGCTCCGCCGAGCAGCGGGTGATCGGCGGGGTCGAGGCCGAAGGCGGCGGCGTCTCCCGCCGCGGTGCCGGCCTCCAGCCAGTAGCGCTGGTGCTGGAACGCGTAGGTGGGCAGGTCCACGCGGCGGGCGCCGCGTCCGGCGAAGAAGGCGCGCCAGTCGACGGTTTCGCCGTGGACGTGTGTTTCGGCGAGGGCCGCGACGAGCGCCTGCGTCTCGGGACGGTCCTTGCGCAGCGCCGGGACCAGCAGGGGGGCCGGTGCGTCCTCGGCGGCGATGTCGTCGACCGGTTCGGTCAGGCAGTCCTGGGCCATCGCGGACAGCACGCCGTCGGGGCCCACCTCGAGGTAGGTGGTGACGCCCTGGGCTTCGAGGGTCCGCACCCCGTTGAGGAAGCGGACGGTCTCGCGCACGTGCCGCACCCAGTACTCCGGCGAGCGCACCTCTTCGGCACCGGCCTGCTCACCCGTGACGTTCGAGATGAACGCGGTGGACGGGCCGTGGTAGGTGAGCGTCTCCGCGACCGCGCGGAAGCCGTCCAGCATCGCGTCCATGTGCGGGGAGTGGAAGGCGTGGCTGACCCGCAGGCGGCGGGTCTTGCGGCCCCGCTCCGCCCACTGTCCGGCGATCTCCAGCGCCGCTTCCTCGTCACCGGCGATGACCACGGCGTTCGGGCCGTTGACGGCGGCCATGCTCAGCTCGGCCTCACGGCCGGCGAGCGAACCGGTGATCTCCTCCTCCGACGCCTCGATGGCGACCATCGCCCCGCCCTCGGGCAGCGCCTGCATCAGGCGGCCACGGGCGGCCACCAGGGTGCAGGCGTCCTCCAGGGAGAACACCCCGGCAACGTGGGCGGCGGCGATCTCGCCGATGGAGTGTCCGATCAGCACATCCGGGGTAATCCCCCAGTGCTCCAGCAACCGGAACAACGCCACCTCGATGGCGAAGAGCGCGGGCTGGGTGAACGCCGTCTGGTCCAGCAGCGCGGCATCCGCACTGCCCTCGGCCGCGAACATCACCTCACGCAGCGGACGGTCCAGCACCACATCCAGGTGCGCACACACCTCGTCCAGCGCACGGGCGAACACCGGGAACGCGTCGTACAACTCCCGCCCCATGCCCAGACGCTGCGCACCCTGGCCGGTGAACAGGAACGCGGTCTTTCCGGCCTTGGCCGCCTGCCCCTGGACGATGCCGGGGGCGTCGTCGCCGGCGGCGACGGTCTCCAGGCCACGCAGCAGCGTCTCGCGTTCGGTGCCCAGCAGCACCGCACGGTGCTCGAACACCGATCGCGTGGCGACCAGCGATTCGGCGATGTCCAGCACGCCGGGCTCGGCCCCGTCGGAAAGGTGGGCGCGCAGCCGCTCGGCCTGGGCCCGGAGGGCTTCCGGGCTCCGGGCGGAGAGCACCCAGGGGGCCATGCCGTGGTCGTCGGCGGGGGTCTGGACGGGCTCCGTCTCGTCCTGGACCGGGGCCTGTTCAATGATGGTGTGCGCGTTGGTGCCGCTCACACCGAAGGCGGAGATACCCGCCCGGCGCGGCTGCTCGGTCTCGGGCCACGCGGCGGCCTCGGTCAGCAGCCGCACCTCGCCAGCCGACCAGTCCACCTCGCGCGACGGCTCATTCACATGCAGCGTCCGCGGCAACACCCCGTGCCGCATGGCCATCACCATCTTGATGACACCGGCGACACCGGCCGCGGCCTGGGTGTGACCGATGTTCGACTTGATCGATCCCAGCCAGAGCGGCAGGTCCTCCGGGCGCTCCTGGCCGTAGGTGGCCAGCAGCGCCTGCGCCTCGATCGGGTCACCCAGCGTCGTGCCGGTGCCGTGTGCCTCGATCACCTGGACGTCGGCCGGCGAGAGCTGGGCGTTGGCGAGGGCCTGGCGGATGACCCGCTGCTGCGAGGGGCCGTTGGGCGCCGTCAGACCATTGGAGGCACCGTCCTGGTTGACGGCGGAGCCGCGCACGATCGCCAGCACCTGGTGGCCGTTGCGCCGGGCGTCCGACAGCCGCTCCACCAGCAGCATGCCCACACCCTCGGACCAGCCGGTGCCGTCCGCGGCGTCCGCGAACGGCTTGCACCGGCCGTCGGGGGCGAGCCCGCGCTGACGGCTGAACTCCACGAAGGCGGCCGGGCTGGTCATCACGGTGACGCCACCGGCGAGCGCCATGGAGCACTCGCCCTGGCGCACCGCCTGCGCGGCCTGGTGCAGCGCGACCAGCGACGACGAGCACGCCGTGTCCACCGTCAGCGCGGGTCCCTCAAGACCGAATGTGTAGGAGATGCGGCCCGACACGACCGAAGTGGCGCTGCCGGTCAGCATCTGCCCTTCGAGTCCCTCGGGGATCTCGTGCAGCCCCGTTCCGTAACCGGAGGTCGCGGCTCCGACATAGACACCGATCTGGCTGCCGCGCATGGACGCCGGGTCGATACCGGCCCGCTCGAACGCCTCCCACGAGGTCTCCAGCAGCAGCCTCTGCTGCGGGTCCATGGCGAGCGCCTCGCGCGGCGAGATCCCGAAGAACGCCGCGTCGAACTCGCTCGCCCCGTCGAGGAAGCCGCCCTCGCGGGCGTAGAACGTGCCCGACCGCTCCGGGTCGGGGTCGTACATCCCCTCGACATCCCATCCACGGTCGGAGGGGAAGTCCGTGATGGCGTCCGTACCGGCCGCCACGAGGTTCCACAGCTCCTCCGGGCTGCGCACACCGCCCGGGAAGCGGCAACTCATCCCGACGATCGCGATCGGATCGTCGTCGACCGGGACCGCCACCGCCGACGGCGCGGCCACCGCGTTTCGCGTCCCCAGCACCTCGGCACGCAGATGGCCGGCCAGCACCGTGGCGCTCGGGTAGTCGAAGACCAGCGTGGCCGGCAGCACCAGCCCGGTCTCCGCGTTCAGCCGGTTACGGAACTCAACGGCCGTCAGCGAGTCGAAGCCCAGCTCCTTGAACGCCCGGCCGGGCTCGACCGCCTCCGCACCCGCGAAGCCGAGGACGGCCGCCGCGTGGGCACGCACCAGGTCGAGCAGGGTCCGGTCGATCTCGGCCTCGGTGAGCCCCGCCAGGCGCTCCCGCAGTGCCGAACCGGTGCCGGCGCCTTCGGCGTTGCCGGCGCTTGCCAGCGCCCGCTGGACCTCGGGCAGATCGCCGAGGAGCGGGCTCGGCCGCCCGATCGTGAACGCGGGGGCGAATCGCTCCCAGTCCACATCGGCGACCGTGAGCACACCGTCGTCACCCGCGACCGCTCCCTGCAGCGCGGCGATCGCCAGGCCGGGCACCATCGCGGGCAGACCGCGGCGCGCCAGATGGTCGGCCTCGTCCCCGGCCGCCATGCCGCCCTCGGCCCAGGGACCCCAGGCCACGGCCGTACCGGCGAGGCCGCGGGCACGGCGGTCCTCCACCAGAGCGTCCAGGTAGGCGTTGGCCGCACCGTAGGCGGCCTGGCCGCCGCTGCCCCACACACCCGCGATCGAGGAGAAGACCACGAACGCGTCCAGCTCCCGGTCGCCCAGCAGCTCGTCCAGATTGACGGCGCCGGCCACCTTGCCGGAGACCACGGCGGCGGCGTCGGCCAGCCCGGTCTCGGCCAGCGGCCCGGCCCCGTTGGCGCCCGCCGCGTGCACCACGGCCGTCAGCGGATGCTCCTCCGGCACCGCGGCCAGCACCGCGGCCAGTTGCTCGCGGTCGGCCACATCGCAGGCCGCCACGGTCACCCGGGCGCCCAGCGCCTCCAGCTCCTCGCGCAGCTCGGGCGCGCCCGGCGCCTCGAGACCACGACGGCTGGTCAGCACCAGGTGCTCGGCGCCGTTGCGCACCAGCCAGCGGGCCACCTGCCCGCCCAGCGCGCCCGTGCCACCGGTGACCAGCACCGTGCCGCGCGCCCGCCACGTCGTTACGTCGGCGACGGGCGCGGCGGACCGCGTCAGACGGCGTGCGAACACGCCGGAGCCGCGCACCGCCACCTGGTCCTCGACGACCTCGGTGGCCTCGGCGGCCAGCACACCGGCCAGCCGCGCGACCGCACGCTCGTCCAGCGACTCGGGCAGGTCGATCAGACCGCCCCACAGCCGCGGCAGCTCCAGCGCGGCCACCCGGCCCAGCGCCCACACCATCGCCTGCTTCGGGTGGCTGAGCCTTTCGGAGCGGCCCACCGACACGGCGCCCCGCGTACCGCACCACAGCGGAGCCTCGATACCGGCGTCGGCCATGGCCCGCACCAGTGTCAGCGTCAGGGCGAGACCACTGGGGAGCGCGGAGTGTCCCGGGCAGGGCTCCTCGTCCAGGGCGAGCAGCGACAACACGCCGCCCAGCGCGGGCGCGTCGGCGGCCGCCTCACGCAGCCGCTCCCCCAGCACCTCGGCTTCGAGGTGCCGCTCGTCGGCCAGCAGCGACACCACGCCCGCGCCATGCCGCTCGAGCCCGGAGAGAACCTCCGTCACCAGCTCGTCCTCGGCACGGGACGCCGGCACCACTACCAGCCACGTGCCCGACAGCGACCTCTCGGCCACGTCCGGGACCGGCTTCCAGGCCACCCGGTAGCGCCAGTTGTCGATCGTGGACTGGTCACGTCGGTTGCGGTGGTACGTGGACAGGGCGGGCAGCACCGCGCTCAGCGGCGTCTCGCCGTCGACGTCGAGCGTCTCGGCGAGCGCTTCGAGATCCTCGCGCTCGACCGCTTCCCAGAACCGCGCGTCCACCGAGTCGACGGCGCTCGACGCGCCCAAGCCGTTCAGGGAGATGGACACCTCGGGCCAGAACCGCTCGCGCTGGAAGGCGTACGTCGGCAGCTCCACCATCCGCGCACCGCGCCCGGCGACCACGGACTCCCACTCCACCGAGGCTCCGTGGACGTGGAGTTCGGCCAGCGCCATCGTCAGCGCCTGGGCCTCGGGACGGTCCTTGCGCAGCACCGGCACCACGGCCGAGGCCGCGGCCTGGTCCTCCGTCAGGCAGTCCCGCGCCATCGCGGACAGCACGCCGTCGGGGCCGACCTCCAGGAACCTGGTGACGCCCTGGGCGGTGAGTGCCCGCATGCCATCCGCGAACCGCACCGCCTCCCGGACGTGGCGCACCCAGTACTCCGGCGAGCACACCTCGTCGCGGCTCGCCGCCTCGCCCGTCAGATTGGAGACCAGGGCGATAGACGGCGCCTGGAAGGACAGGCCCGTGACGACGTCACGGAAGTCGTCCAGCATCGCGTCCATGCGAGGCGAGTGGAACGCGTGGCTGACCGTCAGCCGACGGGTCTTACGACCCTGCTCCGCCCACTGCCCCGCGATCTCCAGCACCGCCGCTTCATCACCCGCGATCACCACGGCGTTCGGGCCGTTGACCGCGGCCATGCTCACCTCGGCCTCACGACCGGCCAGCGACGGAGCGACCTCCTCCTCCGACGCCTGGACGGCGACCATCGCCCCACCCTCGGGCAGCGCCTGCATCAGGCGGCCACGAGCGGCCACCAGCGTGCACGCGTCCTCCAACGAGAACACCCCAGCAACGTGGGCGGCGGCGATCTCGCCGATGGAATGGCCCATCACCACATCCGGGGTGACACCGAAGTGCTCCAGCAACCGGAACAACGCCACCTCGACCGCGAACAACGCGGGCTGAGTGAACGCCGTCTGATCCAGCAGCGCGGCATCCGCGCTCCCCTCCGCCGCGAACACCACCTCCCGCAACGGACGGTCCAGCACCACATCCAGGTGCGCACACACCTCGTCCAAGGCACCCGCGAACACCGGGAACGCCTCGTACAACTCCCGGCCCATACCCAGACGCTGCGCACCCTGACCCGAGAACAGGAACGCCGACTTTCCCGCCGTTACGGCCTCTCCCTGGACGACTCCCGAGGCGATTCCGCCCTGCGCGAGAGCCTGCAGGCCGCGCAGAAGGGTCTCCCGGTCCTCGCCCACCAGCACGGCACGGTGTTCGAACACCGACCTGGAGGCCAAGGTGTGCCCGACGTCGAGCACGCCGACGTCTTCCCGGGCCGCCACATGCTCGTACAGCCGCTCGGCCTGCGCCCGCAGCGCCTCCCGGTTCTTCCCGGAGACCAGCCACGGCACCACGGCCGCCGACACCGCGGCCTCGGGGGCCGCCTCCGAGGCCGCGGCCTCTACCAGGTCAGGAGCCTGCTCGAGGATGGTGTGGGCGTTGGTTCCGCTCAGTCCGAACGAGGAGACACCGGCCCGGCGCGGCCGGCCCGTCTCCGGCCACGCGGTGGCCTCCGTCAGCAGCCGCACCTCACCCGCCGACCAGTCCACCTCCCGCGACGGCTCGCCGATGTGCAGCGTCCGCGGCAGCACCCCGTGCCGCATCGCCAGCACCATCTTGATGACCCCGGCCACACCGGCCGCGGCCTGCGTGTGACCGATGTTGGACTTGATAGCGCCCAGCCACAGCGGGCGGCCGTCCGGCCGCTCCTGGCCATAGGTGGCGAGCAGCGCCTGCGCCTCGATCGGGTCACCCAGCGTCGTACCGGTGCCGTGCGCCTCGACGGCGTCCACCTCGGCGGCCGACAGTCCGGCGCTGGCCAGCGCCTGGCGGATGACCCGCTGCTGCGACGGCCCGTTGGGCGCCGTCAGACCGTTGGACGCACCGTCCTGGTTGATCGCGCTGCCCCGGACCACCGCCAGTACCGGATGGCCGTTCCTCCGCGCGTCCGACAGCCGCTCCACCAGCAGCATGCCGACGCCCTCGGACCAGCCGGTGCCGTCCGCGCCCTCCGCGAACGGCTTGCACCGACCGTCGGGCGCCAGACCGCGCTGCCGGCTGAACTCGACGAAGGCGCCCGGCGTCGACATCACCGACACTCCGCCGGCGAGCGCCAGATCGCACTCGCCCTGACGCAGTGCCTGCGCCGCGAGATGCAGCGCCACCAGCGACGACGAACACGCCGTGTCCACCGTCATCGCCGGCCCCTCGAGGCCGAACGTGTACGAGATACGCCCGGACACCACGCTGGCCGCGCTGCCCGTGCCCACATGGCCACCGAAGTCCTCGGGGGCGTCGAGCATGATCGTGGAGTAGTCCTGGCCGTTGGTGCCGACGAACACACCGGTCCGGGTGCCCCGCAGCGCGGCCGGCTTGACGCCCGCGTACTCGAATGCCTCCCAGGAGGTCTCCAGCAGCAGCCGCTGCTGCGGGTCCATGGCGACCGCCTCGCGCGGCGAGATGCCGAAGAACACCGGGTCGAACTGGGGTGCTCCGTAGAGGAAGCCGCCCTCGCGGGCGTAGAAGGTGCCCGGGTGTTCGGGGTCCGGGTGGTACATCCCCTCGACGTCCCAGCCACGGTCTCCGGGGAACCCGGCGATGCCGTCGCCGCCCTCGGCCAGGAGGCGCCACAGGTCCTGCGGGGTCTCGACACCTCCGGGGAAGCGGCAGCTCATCGCCACGATCGCGATGGGGTCGTCGTCATCCGCGGGCACACGAGGCGACACCGCGGCGGCGGCCGCCTCGGTGTGGGCTCCGCCGAGCTCCTGCCGCAGATGGCCGGCGAGCACCTCGGCGGTCGGGTAGTCGAAGACGAGGGTCGACGGCAGGCGCAGACCGGTGGCCAGGTCGAGCCGGTTGCGCAGCTCGATGGCCGTGAGGGAGTCGAACCCGAGGTCCCGGAAGGCACGGCCGGGCTCGACGGCGTCCGCCGAGAAGTGGCCGAGCGCCGAGGCCGCGTGGGTGCGGATGAGGTCCAGGAGGACGGCTTGCTGTTCGGCGCCCGAGAGTCCGGCCAGTTGTTCCCGCAGACCGGATCCCGGCTCTGTCCGGGCGGTGGCACCGCCCGAGGCGGCCAGGAGTTCCCGCGCTTCTGGGATGTCGCTCACGAGGGCGCTGGGGCCCGCGCTCAGCATCGAGGCCATACCGGCCCAGTCGATGTCGGCCACGACCAGCGCGGGCTCGTCCTGGCCGACGGCCCAGCGCAGCGTGTCCACGGCCAGCGAGGGAGTCATGGGGGGCAGTGGCCCGCCACGCGTCCGCTCCCCGGCTCGGCCGCTCGCGGCCATGCCGCTCTCGGCCCACGGGCCCCAGGCGACCGCGGTGGCCGCCAGGCCCTGGGCGCGGCGCTGCTGCGCCAGCGCGTCCAAGTAGGCATTGGCCGCCGCGTAGGCGGCCTGGCCCGCGCCGCCGACGACGCCGGCGACGGAGGAGAACAGCACGAACGCGTCGAGCGACAGTCCTTCGGTCAGCTCGTGCAGATGCCGCGCGCCCTCCACCTTCGCGGTCAGGGTCCCGGCGAGCTGGTCGACGGTCAGGCCGTCCAGCACACCGTCGTCCAGGATGCCCGCCGCGTGCACGACGGCGCTCAGCGGATACCGCTCGGGGATGGCGGTCAGCACCGCGGCGAGGGCGTCCCGATCGGCGGCGTCGCAGGCCGCGACGGTCACCTCCGCGCCCAGTTCTTCGAGCTCTGCCTTGAGCTCAACAGCGCCTTCGGCCGCCGGGCCGCGACGGCTGGTCAGCACCACGTGTTCGGCGCCCTCGCGCACGGCCCAGCGCGCCACGTGCGCGCCCAGGGCACCGGTGCCACCGGTCACCAGCACCGAGCCGCGGGGCCGCCACGCGCGCTCCGCCGACTCGTTTCCGGCGGTGACGCGGGACAGGCGCCGGGCGTACGCCCCGGAGCCGCGCACCGCCACCTGGTCCTCGCCGCCTTCGGCGGACAGCGTCCAGAGCAGCCGCGCGGCGGCGCGCTCGTCCAGCGCCTCGGGCAGATCGACGAGGCCGCCCCAGATCCGCGGGTGTTCCATGGCCGCCACCCGGCCGAGGCCCCATATCTCGGCCTGCGTCGTGCTCGTGAGCTGGTCGGAACGGCCCACCGAGACGGCACCGCGGGTGCCGCACCACAGACGGGCTTCGATGTCCGCCTCGGCCAGGGCCCGCACCAGCATCAGGGTCAGCGCGAGTCCGCGGGAGACAACGGGGTACTCGGTGCAGGGCCGCTCGTCCACGCCTACCAGGGACAGCACACCGCCGATCCCGGGCAGACCGGTGGCGATCTCACGCAGCCGTTCGGCCAGTACGCCCGGGGCGAGGTCGTCCTCGTCGGCCACGACGCGCACGACATCGGCACCGTGCCGCTGGAGTGCGGTGGACACCGACTCGGCGAACCCGTCATCGACGCCGGAGGCGGGAAGCACCACGAGCCAGGTCCCCGACAGCGTGGCCGCGGGGTTCTCCGAGACGGGCTTCCACGAGACGCGGTACCGCCAGCCGTCGACCGTGGCCCGGTCGCGCTGCTGCCGGCGGTACGACGACAGGGCGGGCAGCAACTCGCCCAGCGAGCCGCCGTCGACGTCCAGCGCCTTCGCCAGCGCGCCCAGGTCCTCGCGCTCCACCGCGTCCCAGAACCGCGCGTCCACAGTGTCCGCGGCGGCGGAGCCGGCCGATGCTCGGCTCGTGCTCTCCAGCCAGTAACGCTGACGCTGGAACGGGTAGGTCGGCAGCTCCACCGTGCGGGCGCCCCGCCCGGCGAAGACCGTTTCCCAGTCCACCGCCACGCCGTGGACGTGGGCTTCGGTCAGCGCGGCCATCAGAGCCTGGGCGTCAGGGCGCTCCTTGCGCAGGACCGGCACCACGACCGGGGCCGAAACCGCCTCTCCAGTCAGGCACTCCCGCGCCATTGCCGAGAGCACACCGTCGGGGCCCACCTCCAGGTAGGCGGTGACGCCCTGGGCCTCCAAGGAGCGAATGCCGTCGGCGAAGCGCACGGCCTCCCTGACGTGCCGCACCCAGTACTCCGCCGAGCAGACCTCATCGGCCCCGACCGGCTCTCCCGTGACATTGGAGACCAGCGCCAGGGTGGGGGTCTGGAAGGACAGCCCGCGCACGACCTTGCGGAAGTCGTCCAGCATCGCGTCCATGCGAGGCGAGTGGAACGCGTGGCTGACCCGCAGCCGGCTCGTCTTGCGCCCTTGTTCCGACCAGTGGGCGGCGATCTCCAGCGCCGCTTCCTCGTCACCGGCGATGACCACGGCGTTCGGGCCGTTGACGGCGGCGATGCTCACCTCGGCCTCACGGCCGGCAAGCGACGGAGCGACCTCGTCCTCCGACGCCTGCACCGCCACCATGGCGCCGCCCTCGGGCAGCGCCTGCATCAGACGGCCACGCGCCGCGATCAGCGTGCAGGCGTCCTCAAGCGAGAACACCCCGGCCACATGCGCGGCGGCGATCTCACCGATGGAGTGGCCGATCAGTACATCCGGGGTGACACCGAACTGCTCCAGCAGCCGGAAGAGCGCCACCTCGATGGCGAACAGCGCGGGCTGGGTGAACGCCGTCTGGTCCAGCAGTGCGGCCTCCGCGCTCCCCTCCTCCGCGAACACCACCTCCCGCAACGGACGGTCCAGCAGCAGGTCGAGCCCCGCACACACCTCGTCCAGCGCGCGAGCGAAGACCGGGAACGCGTCGTACAACTCCCGCCCCATGCCCAGACGCTGCGCGCCCTGGCCCGAGAACAGGAAAGCCGTCTTGACCACCGTTCCGGCCACGCCCTGGACCACGCCAGGAGCGGCTTCGCCGGTGGCGACCGCCTCGAGCCCGCGGAGGAGTTCCGCACGATGCGCGCCCGACACCACCGCACGGTGTTCGAACGTCGACCGTGCGGCAACCAGGGAGTGGCCGACGTCCAGGGGACTCAGCTCGGTCCGCTCGAGCAGGAACGCGCTGAGCCGTGCGGCCTGGGCCCGCAGAGCATCCGCGCCACGAGCCGACAGCAGCCACGTGGCCACACCGCTGTCCTGGTCGGAAACCGAGTTCGCCTCGGCCTCGTCCTCGTCGACCGGCGGAGCCTGCTCGATGATGGTGTGCGCGTTCGTACCGCTCACACCGAAGGCGGAGACACCGGCCCGGCGCGGCTGACCGGTCTCGGGCCACTCGGTGGCCTCCGTCAGCAGCCGCACCTCACCCGCCGACCAGTCCACCTGCCGCGACGGCTCATCCACATGCAGCGTCCGCGGCAGCACCCCGTGCCGCATCGCCATCACCATCTTGATGATCCCGCCGACACCGGCGGCGGCCTGCGTGTGACCGATGTTCGACTTCAGCGCGCCCAGCCACAGCGGGCGCCCCTCCGGCCGCTCCTGGCCATAGGTGGCCAGCAGCGCCTGCGCCTCGATCGGGTCACCCAGGGACGTACCGGTCCCGTGGGCCTCCACCACGTCCACATCGGCCGGCGTCAGCCGGGCACTTGTCAGCGCGTCCCGGATGACCCGCTGCTGAGACGGACCGTTCGGCGCCGTCAGACCGTTGGACGCACCGTCCTGGTTCACGGCGGAGCCGCGCACGACGGCCAGCACCGGGTGACCGTTCTTCCGAGCGTCGGACAGCCGCTCCACGAGCAGCATGCCCACACCCTCGGACCAGCCCGTGCCATCCGCGGAGTCCGCGAACGGCTTGCACCGGCCATCGGGCGCCAGCCCGCGCTGCCGGCTGAATTCCACAAAGGCGCTCGGGGTCGACATCACCGTCACACCACCGGCCAGCGCCAGGTCGCATTCGCCCTGACGCAGCGCCTGTACCGCGAGATGGAGCGCCACCAGCGAAGAGGAACACGCCGTGTCCACCGTCACCGCGGGTCCTTCGAGACCGAAGGTGTACGCGATACGGCCCGATACGACGGAAGCCGACGTGCCCGTCAGCAAATGGCCTTCGATTTCCTCCGGGAATTCGTCGACATCCGCCCCGTAGCCGGAGGTCGAGGCGCCCACGAAGACACCGCCCCGACGGCCCTTCACCGACCCCGGAGCGATGCCCGCACGCTCGAATGCCTCCCATGAGGTCTCCAGCAGCAGCCGCTGCTGCGGATCCATGGCAAGCGCCTCACGCGGCGAAATCCCGAAGAAGCCGGCGTCGAACTCGCCCGCGTCGTGCAGGAAACCGCCCTCGCGGGAATAGAAGGTGCCCGAGTGGTCGGGGTCCGGGTCATACATCCCGTCCACGTCCCACCCACGGTTGGACGGGAAGTCGGAAATGGCGTCGCTACCGCCGACCACCAGTTGCCACAGGTCCTCCGGGCTCCCCACCCCACCCGGAAAACGGCAGCTCATCGCCACGATCGCGATGGGGTCGGTCTCTCCTGCCTCCAACTCACGCAGGCGCTGACGCGCCTGGTGCAAATCAGCCGTCACCCGCTTGAGATAGTCCCGGAGCCTATCTTCGTTCACCATGGAAACCTTGCCTATAACGAGTCATAGAAGACTGAAGAATGGAAGGGCCGGAGAGAGATGTGCCCCGGGACCGCACTTAACTGAGCTCATTTTCGATGAAATCGAAGAGATCGTCATCGGATGCCGCGTCAAGCCGCTGCGTGACGCTTTCAGCGTTCGCCGCTCCGGCCTCACCGCCGTTCAACTTGGCGAGAAGCACCTGGAGTCGGGTCGCGATGGCCGACCGCTCGGCATTGTCCGGCTCAGCCGTGGAAAGTGTTGCCTCAAGTCGTTCCAGATCCGCGATCAGCGGAGTGGAGGATGTCCCTTCGTCGGGGAGGACACCCGCTCGCACATGTTCTGCGAGTGCCCTTGAGTTCGGATAGTCGAAGACCAGCGTGGTGGACAGCCTCAGCCCAGTATCCGCGTTGAGTCGGTTGCGGAATTCTACCGCTGTGAGCGAGTCAAAGCCCAATTCCTTGAACGCCCGGTCGGACTCCACGCCTTCCATTCCCGAGAAACCGAGAACCGCGGCCGCGTGACTGCGCACCAGATCCAGCACGGCGCGCTCCCGCTCACCGGGGGCCAGTGCGGAGAGCCGTTCCCGCAACCGCGATCCGGCCTCCGCGTAGCCCTCTTCGGCGGCACGGGCCTGTTCCAGGGCCGATACGACCTCGGGCAGCTCGCCGATGAGCGGGCTCGGCCGCCCCATCGTGAACGCGGGGGCGAACCGCTCCCAGTCCATGTCCGCGACCGTCACCACACCGTCGTCACTCGTGATCGCGCCCTGCAAGGCGGCGATCGCCAGGTCGGGCGCCATGCTGATCAGGCCGCGACGCGCGAGCTGTTCGCCTCCGCTTCCGGCCGCCATGCCGCTTTCGGCCCAGGGACCCCAAGCCACGGCCGTACCGGCGAGACCCCGCGCACGGCGGTCCTCCACCAAAGCGTCCAGGTAAGCGTTGGCGGCGCTGTACGCGGCCTGGCCACCACTGCCCCACACACCGGCGATCGACGAGAACACCACGAACGCGTCAAGCTCCCGGTCGCCCAACAGCTCATCCAGGCACGCCGCCCCCGCGGCCTTCCCGGACACCACCGCCTCAGCATCCGCCAGACTCATCTCCACAAGCTCGGCCGCCTGCTCAACACCCGCCGCATGGAACACCGCACTCAGCGGAAACTCCTCCGGAACGGCATCCAGCACAGCGGCCACCTGCGCACGATCAGTCACATCACACGCCGCCACGGTAACCCGGGCACCCAGCGCCTCCAGCTCCTCGCACAACTCGCCCGCACCCGGCGCCTCGGCGCCACGACGACTGGTCAGCACCACATGCCCGGCACCACTACGCACCACCCAGCGGGCCACCCGACCGCCCAGCGCACCCGTACCACCCGTCACCAACACCGTGCCACGCGCCCGCCACGGCCGCTCCGCCCCCTCACCCGCATCAGCCCGCACCAGACGCCTGGCGAACACACCAGAACCACGCACCGCGACCTGATCCTCACCATCCCCAGCCACCAACACACCGGCCAACCGCGCCACCGCACGCTCGTCCAGCACCTCAGGCAGATCGACCAGACCACCCCACACCGCAGAGTGCTCCAACCCCACCACCCGGCCCAAACCCCACACCTGCGACTGCACGACACCGGCCAGAGCATCCCAACGCCCCACCGACACCGCACCACGCGTACCGCACCACAACCGAGCCGGAACCTCCGCCTCAACCATCGCCTGCGCCAGCGTCAGGCTCAGCGCAGAACCACCCGACAGCGCCGGATACCCCGGGCAAGGCTCCTCGTCCAAAGCCACCAGCGACAGCACACCACCCACCTCGGGCAGCTCCGCGACCGCCTCACGCAGCCGCCCCGCCAGCACCTTCGCCTCCAGGTCGCACTCATCCACCACCAGCGAGACCACCCCCGCACCATGCCGCTCCAGCCCAGCGACAACCCCCGCCACCAGCTCATCCCCGGCACAAGACGCCGGAACCACCACCAACCACGACCCCGACAACGACCCCTCAGCCACCTCCGGAACCGGCTTCCACGACACCCGATAACGCCAGCCATCAATCGTCGACCGATCACGGCTGCTGCGGTGATACGCCGACAGCGCCGGCAGCACCTGACTCAGCGGGGCCTCGCCGTCGATGTCGAGCGCCTGGGCCAGCGCTTGGAGATCCTCGCGCTCGACGGCCTCCCAGAACCGCGCGTCCACCGAGTCCGCGGCCTCCGTGTCCCGGCTTCCCAGGGCCATGGACACCTCGGGCCAGAACCGCTCGCGCTGGAAGGCATACGTCGGCAGCTCGACCTGCCGTGCGCCACGACCGGCGAAGACCGACTCCCAGTCCAACGAGACACCACTGACGTGGAGTTCGGCCAGCGCCGTCGTCAACGTCCGTGCCTCGGAACGGTCCTTGCGCAGCACTGGAACGAGAACCGTGCCGGGGGTGTCATCCGTCTCTTCCGCCAGGCAATCCTGGGCCATCGCCGTGAGCACACCATCGGGACCCACCTCAAGGAACCTGGTCACACCCAACGCCTTAAGCGCACGTATCCCATCCGCGAACCGCACCGCCTCACGCACGTGCCTCACCCAGTAATCGGGTGAGCACACCTCTGTCTCGGAAACCGGCCCACCAGTGACATTGGACACCAGCGTCATGGTCGGCGGCTCGAAGGAGAGCTCGCGGACCACGTGGCCGAACGCGTCCAACATAGTGTCCATAAGGCAAGAGTGAAACGCATGAGAGACCCGCAAACCCTTAGTCTTTCGCCCCCTCGCCTCCCAGACACCCGCGACTTCCTGGACCGCGTGCGCATGGCCCGAGACCACCACGGCCGACGGACCGTTGACCGCGGCGATGCTCATCTCGTGCTCGCGGCCGGAGAGTGAGCCGGCGACCTCCTCTTCGGTCGCCTGGATGGCCACCATGGCGCCGCCCTCGGGCAGCGCCTGCATCAAACGGCCACGCGCCGCGATGAGCGTGCACGCGTCCTCCAGCGAGAACACCCCGGCAACGTGCGCGGCGGCGACCTCACCGATGGAGTGTCCGATCAGCACATCCGGGGTGATGCCCCAGTGCTCCAGCAACCGGAACAACGCCACCTCGATGGCGAAGAGCGCGGGCTGGGTGAACGCCGTCTGATCCAGCAGCGCGGCATCCGCACTGCCCTCGGCCGCGAACATCACCTCACGCAGCGGACGGTCCAGCACCACATCCAGGTGCGCACACACCTCGTCCAGCGCACGGGCGAACACCGGGAACGCCTCGTACAACTCCCGCCCCATGCCCAGACGCTGCGCACCCTGACCCGAGAACAAGAACGCCGTCTTGCCACCCGTTACGGCCTGTCCCTGGACGGCTCCCGAGCCGATTCCGCCCTGAGCCATCTCCTCGAGACCGCGCAGCAGGGCCTCGCGGTCCTCGCCGACCAGTACGGCCCGGTGCTCGAACACCGAGCGAGTCGCCAGCGAGTACCCCACGTCCAGCGTGTCGAGGTCGGCCCGGGCCGCCACATGTGCGTGCAGTCGCCCGGCCTGTGCCCGCAGCGCCTCCCGGCTCTTCCCGGAGACCAGCCACGGCACCACGGCCGCCGACTCGCCCGTGCCGGGGGCCGCGGTGTCCGAGACCGCGGGCTCCTCCACAGCGGGGGCCTGCTCGATGATGGTGTGCGCGTTGGTTCCGCTCAGTCCGAACGAGGAGATGCCGGCCCGGCGCGGCCGGTCCGTCTCCGGCCACGCGGTGGCCTCGGTCAGCAGCCGCACCTCACCCGCCGACCAGTCCACCTGCCGCGACGGCTCATCCACATGCAGCACCTTCGGCAGCACCCCGTGCCGCATCGCCATCACCATCTTGATCACACCGGCCACACCCGCCGCCGCCTGCGTATGACCGATGTTCGACTTGATGGCGCCCAGCCACAGCGGACTTCCCTCCGGCCGGCCCTGCCCATAGGTGGCCAGCAGTGCCTGCGCCTCGATCGGGTCGCCCAGCGAGGTACCCGTTCCGTGCGCCTCCACCGCGTCCACCTCGGACGCCGACAGCCCGGCACTCGCCAGCGCCTGACGGATCACCCGCTGCTGCGACGGGCCGTTCGGCGCCGTCAGACCGTTCGACGCACCGTCCTGGTTGATGGCCGAGCCCCGGACCACGGCCAGCACCGGGTGACCGTTACGGCGGGCGTCCGACAGCCGCTCCACGAGGAGCATGCCCACGCCCTCGCCCCAGCCCGTGCCATCCGCCCCGTCCGAGAACGGCTTGCACCGACCGTCGGAAGCGAGTCCGCGCTGCCGGCTGAACTCCACGAACGCACCCGGCGTCGACATCACCGACACCCCACCGGCCAGTGCCAGGTCGCACTCGCCCTGACGCAGCGCCTGCATGGCCATGTGCAGCGCCACCAGCGACGACGAACACGCCGTGTCCACCGTCACCGCGGGTCCCTCGAGACCGAAGGTGTAGGAAATGCGTCCCGACACCACACTGGCCGCGCTGCCCGTGCCCAGGTGGCCCTCGAGGTCACCTTGCGCGTCCGCCCACAGCCCCGTGTAGTCCTGGCCATTTGTTCCCACGAACACACCCGCCCGGGCGCCCCTCAGCGCGTCCGGAGCGATACCGGCTCGCTCGAACGCCTCCCACGAGGTCTCCAGCAGCAGCCGCTGCTGCGGGTCCATGGAGAGCGCCTCGCGCGGCGAGATCCCGAAGAACCCCGCGTCGAAGTCCGGGGCGCCGTAGAGGAAGCCGCCCTCGCGTGCGTAGGACGTGCCGAGCCGCTCGGGGTCGGGGTCGTACAGCCCGTCGAGGTCCCAACCGCGGTCGGCGGGGAACCCGGCGATGGCGTCGCCGCCCTCGGCGACCAGCCGCCACAGTTCCTCCGGTGTGTGGACATCGCCGGGGAAGTGGCAGCTCATCGCGACGATCGCGATCGGGTCATGGGCCACGGCAACAGCCGTCGGCTCAGCGGCGGCCACGGCCGGCTGGGCGGTGCCGAACGCCTCGGTGTCCAGGTAGTCGGCCAGTTCGGCGGCGCTCGGATAGTCGAAGACCAGCGTGGCCGGGAGGCGCAGCCCCGTCGCGATGTCCAGCCGGTTGCGCAGCTCGACCGCCGTGAGGGAGTCGAATCCGAGGTCGCGGAAGGCCCGGCCGGGCTCGACGGATTCCGCCGAAGCATGGCCGAGTACGGCGGCCGCGTGCCCCCGTACCAGTTCCAGCACGGCCTGGTTCCGCTCGACCGCCGACAGCCCGGCGAGCTTCTCGGCGAAGGTGGCCGCTTCCGCCTCGGCACCGCTGTTGACCGCGGTCAGGTGCCTGAGGGCTTCGGGGATGTCACTGATGAGAGCGCCGCCGCCGGACGCGGCGTGCGCCGAGGCCAGGCGCTCCCAGTCGACGTCGGCCACGACAAGCGAAGCCTCGTCATGGCCGACAGCCCAGCCGAGTGCCGCCACGGCCAGCGCCGGGTCCATCGCGGCCACCACACCGCCGCGTACCCGTTCCCCGGCACGGCCCTCCACGGCCATACCGGCCTCGGCCCACGGCCCCCAGGCGACCGCCGTGCCGGCGAGTCCGGCACCGCGACGCAGCACCGCGAGCGCGTCCAGGTAGGCGTTCGCCGCAGCGTAGGCCCCCTGTCCGGCACCGCCGACGACACCGGCGAACGACGAGAACAGCACGAAGGCGTCGAGATCCAGATGTGCGGTCAGCTCGTGCAGCTGCCTCGCGCCCGCCACCTTCGCGCCGAGCACTCCGGCGACCCGGTCGACGGACAGACCGTCCAGCACACCGTCGTCCAGCACACCTGCCGCGTGCACCACGCCGCGCAGGGGGAACCGCTCGGGGATCCCTGCCAGCACCTCGGTGAGCGCTTCGCGATCCGCGACATCACAGGCGACCACCGAGACCAGCGCACCCATGGCCTCGAGTTCGGCCTTGAGCTGGGGCGCACCGTCGGCCGCCAGGCCGCGGCGGCTGGTGAGGACGACGTGCTCCGCGCCCTCGGCCACCGCCCAACGGGCCACATGCGCGCCGAGCGCCCCCGTACCGCCGGTCACCAGCACCGAGCCGCTCGGCCGCCAGGCTTCGCCGCCCGACGACACGACACGCCCCAGCCGCCGGACGAACACTCCGGAGCCCCGCACCGCCGCCTGGTCCTCGCCACCCTCGGCGGACAGCACACCGGCCAGCCGCCCCACGGCGCGCTCGTCGAGCACCTCGGGCAGATCCACCAGGCCACCCCAGATCCGGGGGTGCTCCAGGGCCGCGACCCGGCCGAGGCCCCACACCTCCGCCTGCACCGGGCTGGTGAGCCGGTCCGAACGCCCCACCGAGACCGCGCCCCGCGACGCGCACCACAGCCGAACGCCCACCTCCAGCCCCGCAAGGGCCTGCACCAACCGCAGCGTCAGCGCGAGGCCCGCCGCGACCACCGGCTCCCCGGCGCACGGCTCCTCGTCCAGGGCGAGCAGCGACATCACGCCGACCTCGGACTCGCCGTCGAGTGCGCCGAGCAGTGCCTGGGCGAGCCCGTCCGTGTCCGTGTCCGCGGCCACCGCCACCGGCACCACCCGGGCGCCGTGCTTCTCGAATCCCTGGCGGATCGACGTGGTGACCTCGCCTTCCGCCAGTCCGGCGGGCACCACCAGCAGCCAGGTGCCCGAGAGAGTGGCGGTGGCCACGTCCGGGGCCGGCTTCCAGGAGACGCGGTAACGCCAGCCGTCGACCGTGGCCCGGTCACGCTGCTGCCGGCGGTAGGACGACAGCGCGGGCATCAGCTCGCCGAGCGGGCCCTTGCCGTCGACGTCCAGCGCCTCGGCCAGCGCCTCCAGATCCTCGCGCTCAACGGCTTCCCAGAACCGGGCGTCCACGCTGTCGGCAGCGGCCGAACCGCCTGTCGCCCCGCCCGTGTCCTCCAGCCAGTAGCGCTGTCGCTGGAAGGCATAGGTGGGCAGCTCGACCTTCCGCGCGTCGCGTCCGGTGAAGAGCTGTTCCCAGTCGACGGTGACGCCATGGACGTGGAGTTCGGCCAGCGCCGTCGTCAGCGCCTGGGCCTCGGGGCGGTCCTTGCGCAGCACCGGCACGACGACCGCGGCCGACGCCTCCTGCGCCGTCAGGCACTCCCGCGCCATCGCCGAGAGCACACCGTCGGGGCCCACCTCCAGGAAGGCGGTCACGCCCTGCGCCTCCAGTGCCCGTGCTCCGTCCGCGAACCGCACGGCCTCCCGCACATGCCGGACCCAGTACTCCGGCGAGCACACCTCATCGGCACCCGCCGGCTTACCCGTCACATTGGAAACCAGCGCGATGGCCGGCGGGGCGAACGACAGACCCTCGACGACCTTGCGGAAGTCGCCGAGCATGGCGTCCATGCGGGGCGAGTGGAAGGCATGGCTGACCCGCAGGCGGCGGGTCTTACGGCCCTGCCCCGCCCACTGTTCCGCGATCTCCAGCGCCGCTTCCTCGTCACCGGCGATGACGACAGAGGTCGGGCTGTTGACGGCGGCGATGCTCACCTCGGCCTCACGACCGGCCAGCGACGGAGCAACCTCCTCCTCCGACGCCTCGACGGCGACCATCGCGCCACCCTCCGGCAGCGCCTGCATCAGGCGGCCACGAGCGGCCACCAGCGTGCACGCGTCCTCCAACGAGAACACCCCCGCCACATGCGCGGCCGCGATCTCACCGATGGAATGACCGATCACCACATCCGGGGCCACACCCCACGCCGACAGCAGCCGGAACAACGCCACCTCGACCGCGAACAACGCGGGCTGAGTGAACGCCGTCTGATCCAGCAGCCCGGCGTCCTCGCTGCCCTCCGCCGCGAACATCACATCCTTCAGCGGACGGTCCAGCAGCATGTCCAGGTGCGCACACACCTCGTCCAGGGCACCGGCGAACACCGGGAACGCCTCGTACAACTCCCGGCCCATACCCAGACGCTGCGCACCCTGACCCGAGAACAAGAACGCCGTCGAACCCGAAGTACGCGCGACGGACTGCATCACTCCCGGGGCAGCCTCACCGGCCGCGACGGCCTCGAGCCCGCGCAGCAGTTCCGCACGGTCCGCGGCCGTGACCACCGCACGGTGTTCGAGGGCCGAGCGCGTCGCCACCAAGGAGTAAGCCACATCCAGCGTGCCCAATTCGGTGCGCGCCATCAGATGCGACCGCAGCTGCTCGGCCTGGGCACGCAGGGCTTCCGGGCTCCGGCCGGAGAGCGCCCAGGGAAGGACGCCATGGTCCTCGGCGGGGTCCTCGTCCGGCGCCGCCTGGTCGTACACCGGGGCCTGCTCGATGATGGTGTGCGCGTTCGTACCGCTCACGCCGAAGGCGGAGATACCCGCCCGGCGCGGCTGACCGGTCTCGGGCCACTCGGTGGCCTCCGTCAGCAGCCGCACCTCACCCGCCGACCAGTCCACCTGCCGCGACGGCTCATCCACGTGCAGCGTCCGCGGCAGCACCCCGTGCCGCATCGCCATCACCATCTTGATGATCCCGCCGACACCGGCGGCGGCCTGCGTGTGACCGATGTTCGACTTCAGCGCGCCCAGCCACAGCGGGCGCCCCTCCGGCCGCTCCTGGCCATAGGTCGCGAGCAGCGCCTGCGCCTCGATGGGGTCGCCCAGCGTCGTACCGGTGCCGTGTGCCTCCACCGCGTCCACCTCAGCGGCCGACAGGCGGGCGTTCGCCAGCGCCTGCCGGATCACCCGCTGCTGCGCCGGGCCGTTCGGCGCCGTGAGACCGTTGGACGCACCGTCCTGGTTCACGGCGGAGCCCCGCACGATGGCCAGCACCTGGTGACCGTTGCGCTCCGCGTCGGACAGCCGCTCCACGAGCAGCATGCCCACACCCTCGGACCAGCCCGTACCATCCGCGGCATCCGCGAACGGCTTGCACCGGCCATCGGGCGCCAGCCCGCGCTGCCGGCTGAACTCCACAAACGCCGCCGGCGTGGCCAGCACGGTCACACCGCCGGCGAGCGCCATGGAACACTCGCCCTGACGCAGCGACTGCGCGGCCTGGTGCAGGGCCACCAGCGACGACGAACACGCCGAGTCCACCGTCAAGGCGGGCCCCTCGAGGCCCAAGGTGTAGGAGATTCGACCGGACACGACCGAGGTCGCGTTGCCGGTCAATATCTGCCCTTCCAGGTCCTCCGCCGACTCGTTGACGCCGGCCCCGTAGCCCGAGGTGGCAGCGCCCACGAACACGCCGATCTGGTTGCCGCGCACGGAGGTGGGAGCGATGCCGGCGCGCTCGAACGCCTCCCAGGACGTCTCCAGCAGCAGCCGCTGCTGGGGATCGATGGCGAGTGCCTCACGCGGCGAGATGCCGAAGAACGCCGCGTCGAACTCACCCGCGTCGTGCAGGAAGCCGCCCTCGCGCGAGTAGAACGTGCCCGAGTGGTCGGGGTCCGGGTGGTACATCCCGTCCACGTCCCATCCACGGTTGGACGGGAAGTCGGAGATCGCGTCGCCGCCACCGGCCACGAGGTTCCACAGCTCCTCCGGGCTGCGCACACCCCCCGGGAAACGGCAGCTCATCCCGACGATCGCGATCGGATCGTCGTCGACCGGGGCCGCCAGCGCCACCGGCGCGACCACCGCGCCTCGCGTCCCGAGCACCTCGGCACGCAGATGGTCCGCCAAAATCGATGCGTTGGGGTAGTCGAAGACCAGCGTCGTCGGCAGCTCCAGCCCGGTCTCCGCCACCAGCCGGTTACGGAACTCCACCGCCGTGAGCGATTCGAAACCCAGCTCCTTGAACGCGCGCTCGGGCTCAACCGTCTCCCCACCGGTGAATCCGAGGACCGCGGCCACATGGCCACGTACCAGGTTGAGCAGGGTCCGGTCGATCTCGGCCTCGGTCAGCCCCGCCAGCCGCTCCCGCAGGCCCGCCGCGGCTTCCGACTGGCCGGACCCGCCCCCGGATCGGAGCACCTTTTCGACCTCGGGGAGGTCGCCGATGAGCGGGCTCGGCCGCTCCAAGGTGAACGCGGGGGCGAACCGCTCCCAGTCCATGTCCGCGACCGTCACCACACCGTCGTCGCCCGTGATCGCGCCCCGCAAGGCGGCAAGGGCCAGCTCCGGAGCCATGACGAGCAGGCCGCGACGGGCGAGCTCGCGCTCCATCCCCTCCGATGTCGCCATGCCGCTTTCTGCCCAGGGACCCCAAGCCACGGCCGTACCGGCGAGACCCCGCGCACGGCGGTCCTCCACCAAAGCGTCCAGGTAAGCGTTGGCGGCGCTGTACGCGGCCTGGCCACCACTGCCCCACACACCGGCGATCGACGAGAACACCACGAACGCGTCAAGCTCCCGGTCGCCCAACAGCTCATCCAGGCACGCCGCCCCCGCGGCCTTCCCGGACACCACCGCCTCAGCATCCGCCAGACTCATCTCCACAAGCTCGGCCGCCTGCTCAACACCCGCCGCATGGAACACCGCACTCAGCGGAAACTCCTCCGGAACGGCATCCAGCACAGCGGCCACCTGCGCACGATCAGTCACATCACACGCCGCCACGGTAACCCGGGCACCCAGCGCCTCCAGCTCCTCGCACAACTCGCCCGCACCCGGCGCCTCGGCGCCACGACGACTGGTCAGCACCACATGCCCGGCACCACTACGCACCACCCAGCGGGCCACCCGACCGCCCAGCGCACCCGTGCCACCCGTCACCAACACCGTGCCACGCGCCCGCCACGGCCGCTCCGCCCCCTCACCCGCATCAGCCCGCACCAGACGCCTGGCGAACACACCAGAACCACGCACCGCGACCTGATCCTCACCATCCCCAGCCACCAACACACCGGCCAACCGCGCCACCGCACGCTCGTCCAGCACCTCAGGCAGATCGACCAGACCACCCCACACCGCAGAGTGCTCCAACCCCACCACCCGGCCCAAACCCCACACCTGCGACTGCACGACACCGGCCAGAGCATCCCAACGCCCCACCGACACCGCACCACGCGTACCGCACCACAACCGAGCCGGAACCTCCGCCTCAACCATCGCCTGCGCCAGCGTCAGGCTCAGCGCAGAACCACCCGACAGCGCCGGATACCCCGGGCAAGGCTCCTCGTCCAAAGCCACCAGCGACAGCACACCACCCACCTCGGGCAGCTCCGCGACCGCCTCACGCAGCCGCCCCGCCAGCACCTTCGCCTCCAGGTCGCACTCATCCACCACCAGCGAGACCACCCCCGCACCATGCCGCTCCAGCCCAGCGACAACCCCCGCCACCAGCTCATCCCCGGCACAAGACGCCGGAACCACCACCAACCACGACCCCGACAACGACCCCTCAGCCACCTCCGGAACCGGCTTCCACGACACCCGATAACGCCAGCCATCAATCGTCGACCGATCACGGCTGCTGCGGTGATACGCCGACAGCGCCGGCAGCACCGCACGCAACGACGCCTCGTCGTCGAAGTCCAGCTCCTTCGCGAGCGATTCGAGATCCTCGCGCTCGACGGCCTGCCAGAACCGCGCATCCACCTCGCGACGGATTCCGGCATCGGCACCGGCCGCATCGACGGACTTCTCGACCCAGTACCGCCGGCGCTGGAAGGCATAGGTCGGCAGGTCGATCCTGCGGGCCTCGAGACCGTCGAAGACCGAGGCCCAATCGACAGCGGAGCCGTGAACGTGCAGCCGTGCCAGCGCGGTGGTCAGGGCCACGGCCTCCGAGCGGTCCTTGCGCAGCACCGGCACGATCACGGGCGCCGAGGCAGGCTCGCCCCGTTCCGTCAGGGAGTCCTGCGTCATCGCCGAGAGCACACCGTCGGGACCCACCTCCAGGAAGGTGGTCACGCCCTGTCCCTCGAGCGCCCGCACCCCGTCCAGGAAGCGCACGGCTTCCCGCACGTGGCGCACCCAGTACTCCGGCGAGCACACCTCGGCCTCCGAGGCCATCCTGCCGGTGACATTGGAGACGAGGTCGATGGCGGGCGGGGCGAACGACAGCCCCTCGACGACCTTGCGGAAGTCGTCCAGCATCGCGTCCATGCGAGGCGAGTGGAACGCGTGGCTGACCGTCAGCCGACGGGTCTTACGACCCTGCTCCGCCCACTGCCCCGCGATCTCCAGCACCGCCGCCTCATCACCCGCGATCACCACGGCGTTCGGGCCGTTGACCGCGGCCATGCTCACCTCGGCCTCACGACCGGCCAGCGACGGAGCGACCTCCTCCTCCGACGCCTGGACGGCGACCATCGCCCCACCCTCGGGCAGCGCCTGCATCAGGCGGCCACGAGCGGCCACCAGCGTGCACGCGTCCTCCAACGAGAACACCCCAGCAACGTGGGCGGCGGCGATCTCGCCGATGGAATGGCCCATCACCACATCCGGGGTGACACCGAAGTGCTCCAGCAACCGGAACAACGCCACCTCGACCGCGAACAACGCGGGCTGAGTGAACGCCGTCTGATCCAGCAGCGCGGCATCCGCGCTCCCCTCCGCCGCGAACACCACCTCCCGCAACGGACGGTCCAGCACCACATCCAGGTGCGCACACACCTCGTCCAAGGCACCCGCGAACACCGGGAAACCGTCGTACAACTCCCGGCCCATACCCAGACGCTGCGCACCCTGACCCGAGAACAGGAACGCGAGAGTGTCCTCGATCCGGGTCGTGCCCTGGACGACCTGGGCCGCGTTCTCGCCGGTGGACAGGGCCTCCAGGCCACGCAGGAGCTCGTCCCGGTCCCCGGCGACCAGGGCCGCGCGGTGATCGAAAGCCGAACGGGTCGTGGCGAGGGAGAAGCCGACGTCCGCCGGTGTCAGCTCCGAGTGGGCGCTCAGATGGGCGTGGAGTTGGCCCGCCTGGGCGGCGAGCGCGTCAGCGCTCTTGGCGGACACCAGCCACGGCAGGACAGCGGGCCGCTTTGCCCCGTCCGCCTTGGGAGCGGTCGCCTCGGGCTGCCCATCACGGTCGGCTTCCGGGGCCTGCTCGATGATGGTGTGCGCGTTGGTGCCACTCACCCCGAACGAGGAGACACCGGCCCGGCGCGGCCGGTCCGTCTCCGGCCACGCGGTGGCCTCCGTCAGCAGCCGCACCTCACCCGCCGACCAATCCACCTGCCGCGACGGCTCATCCACATGCAGCGTCCGCGGCAGCACCCCGTGCCGCATCGCCATCACCATCTTGATCACACCGGCCACACCGGCCGCCGCCTGCGTATGACCGATGTTCGACTTGACGGCCCCCAGCCACAGCGGGCTGTCCGCCGATCGCTCCTGGCCATACGTCGCCAGCAGTGCCTGCGCCTCGATCGGGTCACCCAATGTCGTGCCCGTACCGTGTGCCTCCACCGCGTCCACCTCGGACGCCGACAGCCCGGCACTGGCCAGCGCCTGACGGATCACCCGCTGCTGCGCCGGACCGTTCGGCGCCGTCAGACCGTTGGACGCACCGTCCTGGTTGATCGCGCTGCCCCGGACCACCGCCAGCACCGGATGGCCATTCTTCCGCGCGTCCGACAGCCGCTCCACCAGCAGCATGCCCACACCTTCGGCCCAGCCCGTACCGTCCGCGGCGTCCGCGAACGGCTTGCACCGGCCATCGGGCGCCAGCCCGCGCTGTCGGCTGAACTCCACGAACGAGCCCGGCGACGCCATCACCGACACCCCACCGGCCAGCGCCAGCTCACACTCGCCCTGACGCAGCGCCTGCATGGCCATGTGCAGCGCCACCAGCGACGACGAACACGCCGTGTCCACCGTCACCGCGGGTCCCTCGAGACCGAAGGTGTAGGAGATACGCCCCGACACCACACTGGCCGCGCCACCGGTCAGATAGCCCTCGAGTTCACCCCCCACCTCATAGAGATGAGTCGAGTAGTCCTGACCGTTGGTACCGACGAAAACCCCGACCGGCCTGCCGCGCAGGGACACGGGGTCGATCCCGGTTCGCTCGAACGCCTCCCATGACGCTTCCAGCACCAGCCGCTGCTGCGGATCGGTCGCCACGGCCTCACGGGGAGAAATTCCGAAGAACTGCGGGTCGAATTGGTCGGCATCGTAGATGAAGCCACCCTCTCGGGTGTAGCTCGTCCCAGGATTGTCCGGGTCCGGGTGGTAAAGCCCCTCGAGGTCCCAGCCGCGATTGGTCGGGAATCCGGAGATGGCGTCGACGCCATCCGCGACGAGTCGCCACAGCTGCTCCGGGGTGCTTACGCCCCCGGGAAAGCGACAGCTCATTCCCACAATGGCGATGGGCTCCCGCGACGCCGCCATCAGGCGCTGGTTCTGTAGCTTGAGGCGGTCGTTTTCCCGCAGGGAAGCGCGCAGCGCTTCGACAACTCTTTCGGAGGACGTAGCCATCAGTAGCTCCACACTTCCACGAACATCAAAGGTCTGCGCCGCCCAGTGCCCTCTGGACGAGGTCGTCGACATCCATCTCGTCGACAGCGCTGTTCATTTCTTCTTGGGGCACCGGCTCAGAACCGCTCTCCGAGATGTGGGCGAGTTCCAGCAGGGCGTCCATCAGTCCGGCCTCACGGAAACGCGCGAGCGGAATTGAGGCCAAGGCCTCGCGAATTCGGTCTTCTTCGGGGTCGTTCTGGTCAGCGCCACTGGCCCGCGGAAACATGTTCGTCTCCAAATGCTCGGCCAGTACGGTGAGGTTCGGGAAGTCGAACGCCAACGTGGTCGGCAACTCCAGGCCGGTGATCGCGCCCAGACGGTTGCGGAGCTGCACGGCCGTCAGCGAGTCGAAGCCGAGTTCCCGGAACGACCGATCGCTCTCGATGGCGTCGGGGGTCGCATGCACCAGGACCGCGGCGACGTGCTGCCGGACCAGCTTGCGCAGGGAACGCTGACGCTTCGCCGAGGACAGCCCCTCCAGACTCGCGCGCAGCTCCGCCGCGGCCGATTCGGCCGGCTCCGGGTCGGACGACGCCGACGAGACGTTCGACCGCCGCGGCTTCACCAACTCGCTCAGCATGGGGGTCGGCCGGGTTCCACCGAGCTCTTCGCCGAGGCGGTCCCATGCGGCGTCGGCCACAAGGACGAAGGTCTCGTCCACGTCGAGCGCGCGCTGGAGCGCGGAGATCGCCAAGTCTGGGTCCATCGGGGCCACGCCGCCCCGCTCCATGTGCCCTTCGAGGTCGCCGTCGATGACCATGCCGCTGCCGGCCCAGGCGCCCCAGGCGATGGAGACGGCCGGAAGCCCGTCCGCCCGCCGCTGGGCCGCCAGCGCGTCCAGGAACGCGTTGCCCGCCGCATAGCTTCCCTGCCCCGGACCGCCTGTCGTGCCCGCCGCCGAGGAGAACAGCACGAACGCCGACAGATCCATCCCCGCGGTCAGCTCATGCAGATTCCGCGCCGCGTCCACCTTCGGACGCAACACCCCGGCCGCCCGCTCCACCGTCAGGGCGTCGATCACGCCGTCGTCCAGCACACCCGCCGAATGGACCACGGCGGTCAGCGGGAACTCCGACGGAATCGCGTCCAACACCCCGGCCAGCGCCGCACGGTCGGCCGTGTCACACGCCGCCACCGTCACCCGGGCACCCAGCTCCTCCAGCTCCGCCTTCAACTCGGCGGCGCCCTCGGCCTCCATCCCACGACGGCTGGTCAGCACCAGATGCTCGGCGCCCGTACGCGCCAGCCACCGCGCCACATGGCCGCCCAGCGCGCCCGTACCACCGGTCACCAGCACCGAACCACTCGGCCGCCAGCCATCCGTGGCCGTGCTGTCAGGCGCCGAGGCCCGCACCAGCCGCTTGACGAAGACCCCCGAACCACGCAGCGCGACCTGGTCCTCGGACTCCGCACCGGTCAGCACTCCGGCCAGCCGGGCCACCGCACGGCTGTCGATGGTCTCGGGCAGGTCCACGACACCGCCCCAGCGCTGGGGATACTCCACTCCCACGATCCGTCCCAGCCCCCAGACCATCGCCTGTGTCGGGCTCACCAGCCGGTCGGAACGTCCCACCGACACCGCACCCCGCGTCCCGCACCACAGCGGGGCCACCACACCGGCGTCGCCCAGCCCCTGGACCAGCGCCACCGTCGCCGCCAGCCCGGCCGGGACCACCTCGAACGACCCGTGCGCCGACTCGTCCAGCCCGAGCAGCGAGAACACACCCGCCACACCCGACGGATCCACCCCCGTCTCGTCGAGCGCACCACGCAGCCGCTCCGTCATCACCTCGCGGCCATCGGCCGCGTCGACGACCACGCGCACGACATGCGCTCCGCGCCCGGCCAGCCCATCCACCACGGAGGCGAGCAAGGCGTCGTCACCACAGACCTTGGGAACGGCGACCAGCCAGGTGCCGGTGAGCGTAGCCTCAGCGGCGGACTCCACCGACTTCCAGACCACGCTGTAGCGCCAGCCGTCCACCGTGCTCCGCTCACGCCACTGACGACGCCACGACGACAGCGCCGGAAGCAACGCGGTCAGGGACGACTGCTGCTCCTCGTCGTCCACCTCCAGGGTGCGGACCAGCGCCTCCAGGTCCTCGCGCTCCACGGCCTCCCAGAACCGCGCGTCCACCGCGTCCGCGCCCAGCCCCTCACCGCCGGCGGGCACCTCACCGACCGGCGCGTCCAACCAGTACCGCTGCCGCTGGAAGGCGTAGGTGGGCAGGTCGACCCGGCGGGCACCGCGGCCCTCGAACACCGTCGGCCAGTCGACGCCGACCCCGCTGACGTGCAGCTCGGCGGCGGAGGTCAGGAACTGCTCCAGGCCGCCCTCGTCGCGCCGCAGCGTGCCGACGACCACGGCCCGCGTCCCGGCTGCCTCCACGGTCTGCTGCAACGGCAGCATGAGGACGGGATGCGGGCTCGCCTCGATGAACACGTCATGCCCGCTGTCGAGCAGGGTGCGGGTGGTGGCCTCAAGCTCAACGGTCTGCCGCAGGTTGCGGTACCAGTACTCGGCGTCCAGACCAACCGTGTCCACCAGCTCACCGGAGACCGTCGAGTAGAACGGCACCTCCGAGGAACGCGGCTGGATGTCCGCCAGAACCTTCAGCAGCTCCTCGTGGATCGCCTCCACATGGGCCGAGTGCGAGGCGTAGTCCACCGGAACCCGGCGAACACGCACCTCCTCACCCTCAAGTTGCGCCACCATCTCATCCAGCGCACCCGGGTCACCCGAGACCACGACCGAACCGGGGCCGTTGACCGCCGCGACCGAGATCGCACCAGCCCAGGCGGCGATGCGCTCCTTGACCCGGTCGACCGGCAGCCCGACCGACACCATGCCACCACGACCCGCGAGGCCCGCCGCGATGGCCTGCGACCGCAAGGTCACCACCTTCGCGGCGTCTTCCAGCGACAGCGCACCCGCGACACAGGCCGCCGCGATCTCACCCTGGCTGTGACCCATCACCGCATCCGGCTCCACACCCACCGAACGCCACAACTTCGCCAGCGACACCATCACCGCGAACAGCACCGGCTGGACCACATCCACCCGGTCGAAACCGGGAGCGCCCTCCGTCCCGCGCAGCACCTCGGTCAGCGACCAGTCCACATGAGCCGACAACGCCGCCTCACACTCACCGATCGCCTCCGCGAACACCGGCGAGGACTCCAACAGCCCCACCGCCATGCCCATCCACTGCGCACCCTGACCCGGGAACACGAACACCGAACGGCCCCGCGCATCCGCCACACCACGTGTCACACCAGGGGCAGCCTCGTCCGCCGCCAACGCACCCAGCCGCGCCAGGAGCTCCTCACGATCAGCACCTGTCACCACCCCACGGTGCTCAAACGGGGACCTGGTCGTCGCCAGCGACAGCGCCACATCCGAAACGCCCAGCTCCGGGCGGGCCGCCACGAACTCCCGCAACTGCCCGGCCTGTGCCTGCAGACCGGCCAGGCTGCGGCCCGACACCACCCAGGCCACCGGCCCCTCGGCCACCTCGGCGTCGGCGACCTCGGCCGCCTCGTCCTCCGGAGCCTGCTCCAGAATGGTGTGCGCGTTCGTCCCGCTCACACCGAACGACGACACAGCGGCCCGACGCGGGTGCCCGGTCTCCGGCCACTGGGCGGCCTCGGTCAGCAGTCGCACCTCACCCGCCGACCAATCCACCTCCTTCGACGGCTCATCGATGTGCAGCGTCTTCGGCACCACGCCGTGCCGCATCGCCATCACCATCTTGATCACGCCGGCGACACCGGCAGCGGCCTGCGTATGACCGAGGTTCGACTTCAACGCGCCCAACAGCAGCGGCTGTCCCTCGGGCCGCCCTTGCCCGTACGTCGCCAGCACGGCCTGTGCCTCGATCGGGTCGCCCAGCGGCGTGCCGGTACCGTGCGCCTCCACGACGTCCACGTCGGCCGCCGGCAGGTGAGCACTCGCCAGCGCCTGGCGGATCACGCGCTGCTGCGACGGGCCGTTCGGGGCCGTCAGGCCGTTGCTCGCACCGTCCTGGTTGACAGCCGAGCCACGGACCACCGCCAGCACCGGGTGGCCATTGCGCCGGGCGTCCGACAGGCGTTCCAGGAGCAGCATGCCCGCACCCTCGGACCAGCCAGTGCCGTCCGCCGCTTCCGCGAAGGGCTTGCATCGGCCGTCGGGAGAGAGTCCCCGCTGTCGGCTGAACTCGACGAACACATTCGGCGACGACATCACCGTGACACCGCCGGCCAGTGCCAGGTCGCACTCGCCCTGGCGCAGCGCCTGCGCCGCCAGGTGCAGCGCCACCAGCGAGGAGGAGCACGCGGTGTCCACCGTCACCGCCGGACCCTCGAGACCGAAGGTGTACGAGATGCGGCCGGACGCGACGCTGCCCGCGCTGCCGGTGCCGAGGGAGCCCTCGAAGCCCTCCGGGGGGTTCCCCTGCAGCCGAGTGGCGTAGTCGTTGTACATGACGCCGACGAAGACGCCGGAGCGGCTGCCCCGGTTGGCCACGGGATCGATGCCCGCCCGCTCGAACGCCTCCCACGAGGTCTCCAGCAGCAGTCGCTGCTGCGGGTCCATCGACAGCGCCTCGCGCGGCGAGATCCCGAAGAACGCCGGGTCGAACTGGTCGGCGTCATAGAGGAATCCGCTGTTGCGGACGTAGTACGTACCCTCCCGGTCGGGGTCCGGGTCGTACATCCCGTCGAGGTCCCAGCCACGATTGGACGGGAACTCGGACACCGCGTCCGTGCCTGACATCACGAGCTGCCACAGTTCCTCCGGGGTCCGGACCCCGCCCGGGAGACGGCAGCTCATGCTCACGATCACGATGGGGTCGCTGTCCACCGGTGTGCCCGCCGCGGCCATCACGCCAGCGCCCGCCGAGGTGGTGGCGCCGTCGGTGCCCAGGATTTCGTCGCGCAGGTGGCCGACGAGTGCCATCGGGGTCGGATAGTCGAAAACCAGCGTGGCGGACAGTCGCAGGCCGGTCTCGGCGGTGAGCCGATTCCTCAGATCGACGGCCATCAGTGAGTCGAAGCCGAGTTCCTTGAAGGGCTGCCGTGTGTTCACCGTTTCGGGGGTGGCGTGCCCAAGGGCGGCCGCGGTCTGAACGCGGACCAGCTCCAACAGCGTCTCGTCCTGCGAGGTCCGCGGCAGCCCCGCGAGGCGGCGGCGCAGTTCGTCGGGAAGACTGTCGCTCTGCTCCGAACGCGCGGTGCGGCGTGTCGTCACGTTGGGCACGACGTTGCGGAACACGGCGGGGAGTTCGGCGCCCTGCGCACGCAGCGTGGGGATGTCCAGCCGCAGCGGAACCGGCACGCTTTCGTCCGACGCCAGCGCGGCATCGAACAGTTCGAGCCCCTCCTCGGAGGAGAGCGGCACCAGACCCGAACGCGACACCCTGCGCAGGTCCTCCTCGCCGAGGTGTCCGGTCATGCCGCTGGCCTCGGCCCATAGACTCCAGGCCATGGACACGCCCGGCAGCCCCTGGGCCCGCCGCCAGGACGCCAGACCGTCCAGGAACACATTCGCCGCGGCATAGTTGCTCTGCCCAGCACCACCCAGCACACCAGTGGCCGACGAGAACAGCACGAACGCCGACAGGTCCATCCCCGCCGTCAGCTCATGCAGATTCCATGCCGCATCCACCTTCGCCCGCAGCACCGGCTCAACCCGCCCACGCGTCAGCGACGTGAGCAACCCGTCATCGAGCACACCCGCCGCATGCACCACACCACTCAACACGAACCCCTCCGGCAACCCCGACAACACCCCGGCCAGAGCCACACGGTCCGCCGCATCACACGCCGCGATCACCACCTCGGCGCCCGCGGCCTCCAACCCAGCCCGCAACTCAGCCGCACCCTCAGCCTCCGCACCACGACGAGACAGCAACACCAACTTCCCGACACCATGCCGGGCCACCAGATGCCGCGCCACCACACCACCCAGCACACCCGTACCACCCGTGACCAGCACCGCACCCGAACCAAACCCACCCGCCCCCAAAGCCTCACCCGACGGCAACACCCGGCCCAGACGCGGCACCCGCACCACGCCCGACCGCACCACCAACTGCTCCTCACCCCGAGCCAGCAGCCCCGGAAGAAGACCATCAACGCCCTCCAGGTCATCGGTGTCCACCAACACCAGACGCCCAGGGTTCTCCGCCTGCGCGGACCGCACCAAACCCCACACCGCGGCCCCCGCCAAATCCCCCACACCAACGCCGTCACCCACATCAACAGCGCCCCGGGTCACCAAGACCAACTGGCCGTCAGCGGAACCCTGATCGGCCACCCACGACCTCACCCGGTCAAAGGCCTCGAGCACCTCCCCATGCACCTCACCCACCACGTCCGTGCCGCTGGAGACCACGCGCACGACCTCCGCCTCCGGCACGGGCTCCGCCCGATCCGCCGCAGGCGCGTGCACCCATTCCAGCCGGAACAGCGCATCCCGAGCCGCCCCGCCCGCAACCCTCAGTTGACCGGCTTCAACCGGTCGCAACGTCAAGGAGTCCACCGAGGCCACCACACGCCCGGACTCGTCCCCCACCACCACCGACACCGCACCCGAGTTTCCCTGGGTCGCCGGAGCCAGCCTCACCCGCAGCGAGGACGCGCCGACCGCCCCGAGCGAGAACCCTCGCCACGAGAACGGCAGCAGACTGCCCGAACCAGCCGCGAGAGCCTCACTCACACCCATCGCGTGCAACGCCGCGTCGAACAGCGCCGGGTGCAAACCGAACTGACCCGCCCGGTCCCGCTCCGCCTCCGGGAGCGACACCTCGGCGAACACCTCGTCGCCACGGCGCCACGCACGCTTCAGCCCCTGGAAGACCGGGCCGTACTCCAACCCGTTCTCCGCGGCCCGCACATAATGCTCCGACACCTCCGCGACCTGAGCCGCCGCCGGAGGCCACGCCCCGAAGTCAAAGAGGGTGTCGCCGGCGCCTTGGACCGGCGCGAGGGCCCCGCGGGCATGGCACACCCACGCCGCGGTCTCTCCCTCCGTTTCATCCCGCGAGAACACACTCACCTCGCGGTAGCCGGAGGCATCCGCCTCTCCCACCTCGACCTGAAGGCGCACCCCGCCCTTCTCGGGCACGATCAGCGGTGCTTCCAGGATCAGTTCCTCGACCCGGCCACAGCCGACCTGGTCGCCCGCCTGCACCGCCAACTCCACGAACGCCGTTCCCGGCAGCAGCACGACCCCGTGCACGGCATGATCCGCCAGCCAGCCATGCGTGGCCAACGACAGCCGTCCGCTCAGCAGCACCCCGCCACCGCTCGCCAGCGAGACCACCGCACCCAGCAATGGATGCCCCAGCGAACCCAGGCCGACCGAACCCACATCGCCCACACCCGCGGGCGCTTCGAGCCAGTAACGGTCGCGCTGGAAGGCATACGTCGGCAGCCCGACCCGCCGGCCGCCGCGCTCCTCCAGCGCGGCGGCCCAATCCACCTGCACGCCATGTGTGAACAGCTCGGCGGCAGAGGTCAGGAATCGCTGGAGTCCACCGTCGTCACGCCGCAGCGTGCCGAGGACCACGGCCTCCGCCTCAGCGGCCTCGACGGTCTGCTGCACCGGCAGCCGCAGCACGGGGTGGGGGCTCACCTCGACGAACGCCGAATGCCCGTCGGCGATCAGCCTGCGGGTGGTGGTCTCCAGCTCGACGGTCTGCCGCAGGTTCCGGTACCAGTACTCCGCGTCCAGACCGGCCGTGTCCATGGGCTCACCGGTCACCGTGGAGTAGAACGGCACCTCCGAGGAGCGCGGCGAGATGTCCGCCAGGACCTTCAGCAGCTCCTCCCGGACCTCCTCCACCAGGACGGAGTGCGACGCGTAGTCGATGGCGACCCGGCGGACCCGGACCTCCTCGCCGTCGAACGCCGCGAACAGCTCGTCCAGCGCCTTCGCATCACCCGCCACCACCACCGACCCCGGCCCGTTGACCGCGGCCACGGACACGGCGCCGTTCCAAGCGGCGATCCGCTCCCGCACCTGGTCGATCGGCAGTCCGATCGACACCAGTCCACCACGGCCGGCCAGACCCGCCGCGATCACCCGCGACCGCAGCGCCACCACCTTGGCCGCGTCCTCCAGCGAGAGCGCACCCGCCACACAGGCCGCCGCGATCTCGCCCTGGCTGTGACCCATCACCGCGTCCGGCAGCACACCCACCGAACGCCACAGCCTCGCCAGCGACACCATCACCGCGAACAGCACCGGCTGAACGACGTCCTCCCGGTCATAACCGGGAGCGCCGTCGGCGCCACGCAACACCTCGGCCAGCGACCAGTCCACATGAGGCGCCAACGCGGCCTCACATTCGGCCATCGCCTCCGCGAACACCGGCGAGGACTCCATCAGCCCGACCGCCATGCCCACCCACTGGGCCCCCTGACCCGGGAACACGAAAACGGAGCGGCCGGGAGTCGCGCTTTCGCCCACCACCACGCCCGGATGAGCGGACTTCTCCGCCACCGCGCCGAGGCCCGCCAGCAATTCCTGCCGGTCGCTGCCCACCACCACCGCTCGGTGCTCCAGCACCGAGCGAGTGGTCACCAGCGACAGCGCGACGTCGGCCGCGCCGTACTCCGGGCGCTCCGCCACGAAGTCCCGCAGCCGTCCGGCCTGCGCCCGCAATCCCTCCGCACCGCGCCCGGACACCACCCAGGCCACCGGACCGTCGACGCCCTCGGTCCCGGCGGCCTCGACCGCCTCGGCTTCGGGGGCCTGCTCCAGGATCACATGTGCGTTTGTCCCGCTCACCCCGAACGAGGACACACCAACCCTGCGCGGCTCCCCCGTCGCCGGCCACGGGGTCGGCTCGGTCAGCAGTGACACCGCCCCCGCCGACCAGTCCACATGCTCCGACGGCTCTTCCACATGCAGGGTCTTCGGCAGCACACCGTGCCGCATGGCCATCACCATCTTGATGACGCCACCCACACCGGCGGCCGCCTGCGTGTGCCCCATGTTCGACTTCAACGAGCCCAGCCACAACGGCCGGTCCGCTCCGGGGCGCTCCTTGCCGTAGGTGGCCAGCAGCGCCTGCGCCTCGATCGGGTCGCCCAGCGTCGTACCCGTGCCGTGTGCCTCCACCGCGTCCACCTCGGCCGCCGACAGGCCCGCGTTCCGCAGTGCATCGCGGATCACCCGCTGCTGCGAGGGACCGTTCGGCGCGGTCAACCGGCTGCTCGCCCCGTCCTGGTTGACGGCGGCGCCCCGTACCACCGCCAGCACCTGGTGCCCGTTGCGCCGCGCGTCGGACAGCCGCTCCAGCAGCAGCACACCGGCGCCCTCGGCCCATGCGGTGCCGTCGGCCGCGTTCGAGAACGACTTGCAGCGTCCGTCCACGGCGAGTCCGCGCAGCCGGCTGAACTCGATGAACACCTCTGGAGTCGCCATCATGGCCACGCCGCCGGCCAGCGCCAGCGAGCAGTCGCCCTTGCGGAGCGCCTGCATGGCCAGGTGGAGCGCCACGAGCGACGAGGAGCACGCGGTGTCCACGGTCACCGCGGGGCCCTCGAAACCGAAGGTGTAGGAGATACGGCCGGACGCGATGCTCCCGGCGCTGCCGTTGCCCAGGTGGCCTTCGAGACCCTCCGGTATCGAGTGGATGCGGGAGCCGTAGTCGTTGTACATCACACCGACGAATACGCCGGTGCGGCTGCCGCGCATGGACGCCGGAGCGATGCCCGCCCGCTCCAGCGCCTCCCATGAGGTCTCCAGCAGCAGCCGCTGCTGGGGATCGGTCGCCAGCGCCTCGCGCGGACTCATGCCGAAGAACGAGGCGTCGAAGCCGTTCGCGTCGTGCAGGAACCCGCCCTCACGCGTGTAGCTCTTGCCCGGCTTCTCCGGGTCCGGGTCGTACAGGTCCTCGTCCCATCCCCGGTCCACGGGGAAGGCGGAGACGGCGTCGGTGCCCGAGGCGACCAGTTCCCACAGGTCTTCCGGCGTCTCGACCCCACCGGGATACCTGCACCCCATGCCGACGATCGCGATGGGTTCCCGGTCCCTGTCCTTGAGTTCCCTCAGCTCTTCACGGGTCTCGTGCAGGCTGGCCGTGGCGCGCTTGAGGTAGTCGCGCAGTTTGGTCTCACTCACCGCTTCTTGTCACTCCTCTGAGAACCCCGGACAGGGGTGGAAAGCCTTCGGCCGGCGACTTCTGGGGACGGGGGCGTCCACGTCACGAGAGCTCCTCGTCGAGGAAGTCAAAGATCTCGTCGTCGGTCGCCGACTCGAACCTGTCGGCGGCAGCGACCCCACCGTTCGTTGTCTGTGTCTGCTGCGCGCCCAGCTTCGCCAGGACCTGCTGCAGGCGTGCGGTGAGGCGTTCCCTGGCGGCCTCGTCCGCCACCACCTCGGCGAAGGAGTTCTCCAGCTTCTCCAGCTCCGACAGGACCGGCAGCACCACCGATCCGTCCGTCTCTCCGTCGACGAGCTCTTCGGCCAGGTACCCGGCCAGCGCCCTGGAGGTCGTGTAGTCGAAGAGCAGCGTGGCGGGCAGCCGAAGGCCGGTCACCGTGCCCAGCTGGTTGCGCAGTCCGACCGCGGTCAGCGAGTCGAAGCCGAGATCGAGGAATCCGCGGTCCGGAGCGATCATGCGGGGGTTGTCGTGGCCCAGCGCCATGGCCGCGTGCTCGGTCACCAGCTCGAGGAGCGCCTGCTGCCGGGCGGCCGGGTCCAGCGAGCCGATACGGCGACGCAGTTCGGCGGAGCCGGCGCCGGAACCGCCCGTGGACGTCCTCGCGGGGCCGCGCCGGGCCGTGGTCCGGATGATGCCCCGCAGCAGGGCCGGGATCGGCCCGTCCTGGGCTCGCCAGGCCGAGGCGTCGAGCCGTGCCGGGACCAGGGTGGCCGCGTCGATGCCGCACGAGGCGTCGAACAGCGCCAGGGCCTCCTCGGAGGCCATCGGGACCACGCCGTCCCGGGCGATGCGTCGCCTGTTGGCCTCGTCCAGCTTGCCGGTCATGCCGCTGCGCTCCTCCCACAGTCCCCAGGCGAGTGACTGGGCGGGAAGGCCCTCGGCCCGGCGCCGGTACGCGAACGCGTCCAGGAAGGCGTTGGCGGCGGCGTAGTTGGCCTGGCCCGGGCCGCCGAGCGTCCCGGAGAGCGAGGAGAAGAGCACGAACGCGGACAGGTCGAGGCCGGCGGTCAGCTCGTGCAGGTTGAGCACCGCGTCGACCTTGGGCCGCAGCACGCGGTCGACGCGCTCGGGAGTGAGTGCCTCGACGACGCCGTCGTCCAGCACACCGGCGGTGTGCACCACGGCGGTGAGCGGGTGTTCGTCCGGCAGGGAGGCCAGGAGTCCGGCGAGGGCGTCGCGGTCGGCGGTGTCGCAGGCGGCGACCGTGGCGTGGGCGCCGAGGTCCGCCAGCTCCGTGCGCAGTTCGGCCGCGCCGTCCGCGGCCAGGCCGCGGCGGCTGGCCAGCACGAGGTTGCGCACCCCGTGCTCGCCGACGAGGTGCCGGGCGACCAGGCCCCCGAGGCCGGAGGCCGCTCCGGTGACCAGGACGGTGCCCTGCGGGTCCCAGCTGACGCCGGTCGCGGCCGTGTCCTGCTCGGGCTCGTCGCCGCGCGCCGGGACCCGGGCCAGCCTGCCGGCCAGGACCGTGCCCTTGCGGACCACGATCTGCGGCTCATCGGTGGTCAGCGCCGCCGGGAGGATCCGGCGTGAGCCGTCCTGGTCGTCCAGGTCGGCCAGGACGAACCGGTCGGGGTTCTCGGACTGGGCCGAGCGCACCAGGCCCCACACGGCCGCGGCGGCGGGGTCGGCCACATCGGTGTCCTCGCCCGCGGCGAGGGCTCCCCGGGTGAGGAACACCAGTCGGGAGGCGCCGAAGCGATCGTCGGCCAGCCAGCTCTTGAGCAGGTCGAGGGCGCGGTGGCCGGCATCCCGTACCGCCTCCGCCAGGTCCTGCGTCCGGCCGGTGCCGGACACGGTGGAGACCAGGACGACGTCGGGCGCGGTGGCGCCCGCGTCGATGGCCTGGGCCAGGGCCGCGAGGTCCGGGTAGGTGTCCACGGTGCGATCGGCCGATCCGAGGACACCGGCCACCTCGGCCCGGTCGGGTCCGACGAGAACCCAGCGCCCGGCCGCCACCCCGTTCGGCTCCGGGGCACGGGAGGTGTCCACGGGCACCCACTCGACCTGGTACAGCGACTCGTACGGCTGGGCGGAGTTCACCTGCTCCGGGGCCACGGGCCGCAGGACGAGGGAGTCGACCGCGACGACGAGTGCGCCTGAGGTGTCGGTGGCATGCAGGGAGACGGTGTCCCCGCCGGCGCTCGCAAGCCGTACGCGCAGCGCGGCCGCGCCACCGGCGTGGAGGGTCACCCCGTTCCACGAGAACGGAAGGGTGCTGCCGTCGGTGCCGGTGGGGTTGAAGGCGACGGTGTGCAGCGCGGCGTCGAGCAGCGCCGGGTGCAGGCCGTACCGCGCGGCCTCGGCCTCCTGTGTCTCGGGCAGGTCGATCTCGGCGAAGATCTCGTCACCACGGCGCCAGGCGGCTCGCAGCCCCTGGAAGGCCGGACCGTAGGCGAAGCCCACGTCGATGAAGCGGTCGTAGAGACCGTCCACGTCGATCGGCTTCGCCTCCGCGGGCGGCCATACGGCGAAGTCGGCGGCCACGGACTCCGCTGCCGTGGTGGACGGGTCCCTGGTGAGCAGGCCGGTGGTGTGGCGTGTCCAGGGGTCGTCCGGCTGGGCGTCCTCGGACCTGGAGTACAGGTTGAGCGAACGGGCTCCGGACTCGTCCGGCTCGCCCACGGTGAGCTGGATCTGGGCCGCGCCCCGTGCGGGCAGGATCAGCGGCGTCTCGATGGTCAGCTCGTCCAGCCGCTCGTAGCCCACCTGCTCCGCCGCGCGCAGGGCCACTTCCACGAAGGCCGTACCCGGGAAGAGCACGGTCTCCGCGAATACGTGGTCGGCCAGCCACGGCTGAGTGGCGACGGACAGACGGCCGGTGAACAGGTAGGTGTCGGTGTCGGCCAGGGCGACGGCGGCGCCGAGGAGCGGGTGGTCGGGCGAGTCCAGCCCCGCCGAGGTCACATCCCGGCCGGCGGCCGGCGCCGTCTCGAGCCAGTAGCGCTGTCGCTGGAAGGCGTAGGTGGGCAGCTCCACCCGCCGGGCACCACGCCCGGCGAACACCGCGTCCCACTTCACCGTGGTGCCGTGGACGTGGAGTTCGGCCAGCGCCATGGTCAGCGACTGGATCTCGGGCCGGTCCTTGCGCAGCACGGACACGAGGGAGGGAGCGAGCCCGCCGTCGGACTCCTCAGCCGTCAGACAGTCCTGGGCCATCGCGGTGAGCACACCGTCCGGACCCACTTCCACGAACGAGGTGACACCCAGCTTCTCCAGGGTCCGTACCCCGTCCGCGAACCGCACCGCCTCCCGCACATGCCGCACCCAGTACTCCGGCGAGCACACCTCATCGGTGTCCGCCGCTGTGCCGGTGACGTTGGAGACCAAGGAGAGGGTCGGCGGAGCGAACGACAGGCCCTCGACGACCTTGCGGAAGTCGCCGAGCACCCCGTCCATGCGCGGGGAGTGGAAGGCGTGGCTGACGCGCAGCCGGCGCGTCTTACGGCCCGCTCGCTCCCACTGTCCGGCGATCTCCAGCACCGCGGCCTCGTCGCCCGCGATGACCACGGCGGTCGGGCCGTTGATGGCGGCGATGCTCACCTCGGCCTCACGACCGGCCAGCGACGCCGCGATCTCCTCCTCGGGCGCCTGGATGGCCACCATCGCGCCACCCTCGGGCATGGACTGCATCAGCCGGCCACGGGCGGCCACCAGCGCGCACGCGTCCTCCAGCGAGAACACTCCCGCCACATGTGCGGCGGCGATCTCACCGATGGAGTGTCCGATCAGCACATCCGGGGTGACGCCCCAGTGCTCCAGCAACCGGAAGAGCGCCACCTCGATGGCGAACAGCGCGGGCTGGGTGAACGCCGTCTGGTTCAGCAGGTCGGCATCCGCGCTGCCCTCGGCCGCGAACATCACCTCGGTGAGCGGACGGTCGAGCAGCACATCGAGATGCGCGCACACCTCGTCCAGCGCCTGGGCGAACACCGGGAACGCCTCGTACAGTTCCCGGCCCATGCCCAGGCGCTGCGCACCCTGGCCCGAGAACAGGAACGCCGTCTTGTGCTCGGCCCGCGCCACACCCTGGACCAGCGTGGCCGCGTTCCTGCCCTCCGCCAGCGCGTCGAGTCCGGACCGGAACTGGGCCGGCTCCTCGGCGACCACAACCGCGCGGCAGGACAGGGCGGAACGGGTCGTCGCCAGCGAATAGCCGATGTCCGCGAGGTCGTCGGTGTGCGCGGTGGCCACACCCTCGAACTCGCGCAGCCGCGCGGCCTGAGCGCTCAGCGCGTCGGGGCTTCCGCCGGAGAGCAGCCAGGGAACCACCGTGATGCCGGCCGGCGCACTGGCGGCCTCGCCGCCGGTCTCGCCGCTGGTCTCCTGCGACGGTGCCTCCGCGGCGTCGGCCTGCTCGATGATGGTGTGCGCGTTGGTGCCGCTGATCCCGAAGGACGACACGGCCGCCCGGCGCGGGCGGTCCGTCTGCGGCCACGGGGTCGCCTCGGTCAGAAGGGACACCGCGCCGCTGGTCCAGTCGACGTGCGGCGAGGGCTCGTCCGCGTGGAGCGTCTTCGGCAGCACGCCCTCACGCATGGCCATCACCATCTTGATGACCCCGGCCACACCGGCCGCCGCCTGGGTGTGCCCGATGTTCGACTTGATGGAGCCCAGCCACAGCGGCTCGTCCTCCGGCCGCCCCTGGCCGTAGGTGGCCAGCAGCGCCTGCGCCTCGATCGGGTCACCGAGCGAGGTGCCCGTGCCATGGGCCTCCACCGCGTCCACATCGGCGGCCGACAGGCCCGCGCTCTCCAGCGCCTTGCCGATCACCCGCTGCTGCGACGGGCCGTTGGGCGCCGTCAGACCGTTGGACGCGCCGTCCTGGTTGATCGCCGAACCCCGGACGACGGCCAGCACCTGGTGGCCGTTGCGCCGCGCGTCCGACAGCCGCTCCACCAGCAGCAAGCCCACGCCCTCGGACCAGCCGGTGCCATCGGCCTCGGCCGAGAACGCCTTGCACCGCCCGTCCGGCGACAGCACCCGCTGGGAGCTGAACTCGACGAACGTGCCCGGCGTGGCCATGATCGTCACACCGCCGGCCAGTGCCATGTCGCACTCGCCCTGGCGCAGCGACTGCGCGGCCAGATGCAGGGCGACCAGCGACGACGAGCACGCGGTGTCCACCGTCACGGCCGGGCCCTCGAAACCGAAGGTGTAGGAGAGGCGGCCGGAGGCGACGCTCGACGCGCTGCCGAGTCCGAGATAGCCCTGCACACCGTCCGGCGCGCTGATCGCCCGGCCGCTGTAGTCCTGGTAGTTCGAGCCGATGAAGACGCCCGCCTGGCTGCCGCGCAACGCCGCCGGGTCGATGCCGGCGCGCTCGAACGCCTCCCAGGACGTCTCCAGCAGCAGCCGCTGCTGCGGGTCCATGGCCAGCGCCTCGCGCGGGTTGATCCCGAAGAAGTCCGGGTCGAAGTCGGTGATGTTGTCCAGGAATCCGCCGGTGAGGGCGTAGGTCTTGCCCGGCTTGTCGGGGTCGGGGTCGTACAGCCCCTCGAGGTCCCAGCCACGGTCGTCGGGGAATCCGGAGATCGTGTCGACTCCGGCGTTCACCACGTCCCACAACTGCTCGGGGGTCCGCACACCGCCCGGGAACCGGCAGCTCATCGCCACGATCGCGATGGGCTCGTCGAACGAGTCCGATCGGGTCGGCGCCGTCTCGGCGGCGCCGCCTTCCTCGGTGCCGAACATCTCGCCGTGCAGGAACCGTGCCAGCACGGTGGGCGTGGGGTAGTCGAAGACCAGGCTGACGGGCAGCCGCAGCCCGGTCGCCGCGCCGATCCGGTTGCGCAGTTCAACCGCGGTCAGCGAGTCGAAGCCGAGGTCACGGAAGGCACGGTCCGACGCGACCGCGTCCGCGCTGTCGTGCGCGAGGACGTCGGCGGCCTGGGCACGCACCAGGTCCCGCAGCGCTCCTTCGCGCTTCTCCCGGGGCATGGCTTCCAGCCGGTCGTGGAGTTCCGCCCGCTCGGGGGCGGCACTGCCCGCCGTGATCTGCTTCCCCGTGGCCGCGCTCGGCACGTTCCGCAGCTGGCGGAAGAGGGGAGTGTCGGCGGAGCCCGCTTCGAAGCGTGCCCAGTCGATGTCCGCGACCGCGAGGAACGTCTCGTCGTGGTCCAGTGCCTGTTGCAGCGCCGAAATCGCCAGCTCTGGGGGCATGGCCAGGATCCCCGAGCGGCTCATCTGCTCGCCGACCTCGTCCGTGACGAGGCCACCTCCGGCCCAGGCGCCCCAGGCGACGGAGGTGGCCGGAAGGCCGTCCGCACGCCGCTGGGCCGCCAGCGCGTCCAGGAAGGCATTGCCCGCGGCGTAACTGCCCTGCCCCGGATTGCCCAACGTGGCCGCCGCCGAGGAGAACAGCACGAACGCCGACAGATCCCTCCCGGCGGTCAGCTCATGCAGATTCCGCGCCGCGTCCACCTTCGGACGCAGCACCCCGGCCGCCCGCTCCACCGTCAGGGCGTCCACGACGCCGTCGTCCAGCACACCGGCCGTGTGCACCACGGCGGTCAGCGGGAACTCCTGCGGAATCGCGTCCAGCACCGCGGCGAGCGCCTCACGGTCCGCGGCGTCACACGCCGCCACCGTCACCCGGGCACCCAGCTCCTCCAGCTCCGCCTTCAACTCGGCGGCACCCTCGGCCTCCATACCGCTACGGTTCGTCAGCACCAGATGCTCGGCACCGTTGCGCGCCAGCCAACGGGCAACGTGACCGCCCAGCGCACCCGTACCACCGGTCACCAGCACCGAACCACTCGGCCGCCAGCCATCCGCGGTCGTGGCATCAGGCGCGGAGGCCCGCACCAGCCGCTTGGCGAAGACGCCGGAGCCGCGCACCGCGACCTGGTCCTCGCCCTCCGTGCCCGCGAGCACTCCGGCCAGCCGGGCCACCGCGCGGGTGTCCATGGTCTCGGGCAGATCGACGACGCCGCCCCAGCGCTGGGGGTACTCCGCCTCCAGAGTCCGGCCCAGGCCCCACACCATGGCCTGCACCGGGCTCACCAGCCGGTCGGAGCGGCCCACCGACACCGCTCCCCGGGTGCCGCACCACAGCGGAGCCACCACATCCGCGTCGCCCAGCGCCTGAACCAGCGCCACCGTCGCCGCCAGTCCGGCCGGGACCACCGCGAAGGACTCATGCGCCGACTCGTCCAGCCCCAGCAGCGAGAACACACCCGCCACGGCCGACGGCTCCACGCCATCGAGGGCCATGCGCAGCCGCTCCGCAATCACCTCACGGTCATCCGGCGACCCCACGGCCACCCGAACCACATGCGCACCGCGCCCGGCCAGCCCATCCAGCACGGCGGCGACCAAAGCGTCGTCACCACGGGCTTCCGGAACGGCCACGAGCCAGGTGCCCGAGAGCGTGGTCTCGGACGCGGAGGCCAGGGGCTTCCAGACCGCCTGGTAACGCCAGCCGTCCACCGTGTTCTGCTCGCGCCGCTGACGGCGCCAGGACGACAGCGCCGGAAGCAACGCCGTCAACGACGACTGCTGCTCCTCGTCCTCCACCTCCAGGGTGCGGACCAGCGCCTCCAAATCCTCGCGCTCCACCGCCTCCCAGAAGCGCGCGTCCACCGCATCCGCGCTCAAGCCGCCGCCGGCGGTGGCCACCTGGGCAGCCGAGGTGGCGTCCAGCCAGTACCGCTGGCGCTGGAAGGCGTAGGTGGGCAGTTCCACGGGGTGGGCACCGGTCCCGGCGAACACCGTCCGCCAGTCCACGGCGATACCGCCGACGTGGGCCGCGGCCAGGGAGGTCAGGAACCGTTCCAGACCGCCTTCGTCACGGCGCAGCGAGCCGACGGCCGCCACGGGGGTGCCGTGGTCCTCGGCCGTCTGCTCGATGCCCACCGTCAGTACCGGATGCGCGCTGGCCTCCACGAACGTCTGGAAGCCTTCGTCCAGGAGCACCCGTACGGTCTCGTCGAAACGCACGGTCCCGCGCAGATTGCGGTACCAGTACCCGGCGTCCATCTCCGTGGTGTCCAGCACCTCGCCGGTCACCGTCGAGTAGAACGGCACCGAGGAGGAGCGCGGCGCGATCCCGGCCAGAGTGCGCCGGATCTCCTCTTCCAGGCTCTCGACGTGGGCGGAGTGCGAGGCGTAGTCCACCGGGATACGGCGCGCCCGGACCTCCTCCGCCTCACACGCCGTCAGCAGCTCCTGCAGCGCGTCGGCATCACCGGAGACCACGACCGCCGAGGGCCCGTTCACCGCCGCCACCGACAGCCGCTCACCCCATGCCTCAAGGCGCTCCCGCACCGAGTCCACGGGCAGCGACACCGACACCATGCCCCCGCGCCCGGACAGCACCGGCAGCGCCTGGCTGCGCAGGGCCACCACCTTCGCGGCGTCCTCCAGCGACAACGCACCCGCCACACACGCCGCCGCGATCTCACCCTGCGAATGACCGATCACGGCAGCGGGCTCCACACCGTAGGAGCGCCACAGCTCCGCCAGCGACACCATCACCGCCCACAGCACCGGCTGGACCACATCCACCCGCTCCAACGCGGCCGCGGCACCCTCACCGCCGCGCAACACCTCCACCAGCGACCAGTCCACGTACGGCGCCAACGCCGCCGCACACTCACCGATCCGCTCCGCGAACACCGGCGAGGCGTCCAGCAGCCCCGCCGCCATCCCCACCCACTGCGAACCCTGACCGGGAAAGACGAACACCACCCCGGCACTGCGCCTGGCGACACCTTCGACCAGCCCCGCAGCGCCACCGCCCGCGAGATGATCGGTCAGAGCCCGGACAGCCTGCGCACGATCCTGGGCCAGCACGACCGCACGATGGTCAAAAGCGGTCCGGGTCGTGGCAAGCGAGAGTCCGATGTCCCCGGCCGCCATCTCCGGATGCTGTTCCACATGGTCCAGCAGGCGCCTGGCCTGAGCGCGCAGCGCCGCCTCGGACTTACTCGACAACAGCCAGGGGATGAGCGGCAGCGCCGTCCGGGGCGCCTCCTCGGCCACCTCGGAGCCGGAGGCCGCCTCGGTGGCGTCGTCATGCGTCACGCCACTGGCGGCGGACGGTGCCGGCGCCTGCTCGATGATGGCGTGGGCGTTGGTCCCGCTGATACCGAAGGAGGACACCCCGGCCCGGCGCGGTTCCTCGCCCTCGGGCCATGCGGCGGCCTCGGTGAGAAGCTCGACCGTGCCCGTCGACCAGTCCACATGCGGCGACGGCTCGTCAATGTGCAAGGTGCGGGGCAGCACACCATGCCGCATCGCCAGCACCATCTTCATCACACCGGCCACGCCGGCGGCCGCCTGTGTATGGCCGATGTTGGACTTGACCGACCCCAGCAGGAGCGGATCAGCCGCGGTGCGCTCACGGCCATAGGTGGCCAGCAGCGCTTGCGCCTCGATCGGATCGCCCAGCTTCGTACCCGTCCCGTGGGCCTCCACGGCATCGACCTGCCCGGCCGTGAGCCCGGCGTTGGCCAGCGCCTGACGGATCACCCGCTGCTGCGAGGGTCCGTTGGGGGCGGACAGCGCACTGCTCGCGCCGTCCTGGTTCGTCGCCGTCCCCCGGACAACCGCCAGCACCGGATGCCCATTTCGCTGCGCATCGGAGAGCCGCTCCAGGAACAGCATCCCGGCACCCTCGGCCGCCCCGAAACCATCGGCCGCCGCCGAGAAGGGCTTGCACCGGCCGTCCAGTGCGAGCCCGCGCTGCCGGCTGAAACCGACGAACGTACCCGGCGTGGCCATCACGCTCACACCGCCGGCCAGAGCGAAGGAGCACTCCCCCTGGCGCAGCGCCTGCACGGCCAGATGCAGAGCGACCAGCGACGACGAGCACGCGGTGTCCACCGTCACCGCCGGGCCCTCCAGCCCGAGCGTGTAGGCCACCCGCCCGGACACCACGCTGATCGCGCTGCCGGTCACCAGATGACCCTCGACACCATCCGGCGCCTCGTGCACCCGCGGCCCATAGTCAGGGGCCACCGCCCCGAAAAAGACCCCGGACCGGCTGCCCCGCAGCGAGACCGGGTCGATACCCGCCCGCTCAATGGCCTCCCACGACGTCTCCAGCAGCAACCGCTGCTGCGGATCCATCGCCATCGCCTCACGCGGCGAGATCCCGAAGAACTCGGCATCGAAGTCGCCGATGTCGTACAGGAATCCCCCCTCACGCGTATAGGAGGTACCCGACCGGTCAGGATCCGCGTCATAGAGCGAGTCGAGGTCCCAGCCACGGTCCTCGGGGAACGGCGTGATGGCGTCCTCGGCGCCGCTCAGCAACTGCCAGAACTCCTCGGGAGAACCCACCCCACCGGGGAAACGGCAACTCATCCCGACAATCGCGATCGGCTCACGGGCCGCCGACTCCACATCCTGCAGACGCTGCCGCGCCTGGTGCAGATCAGCCGTCACCCGCCGGAGGTAACCGAGCAGCTTTTCTTGTTCCGACATCAGAACCTCTCGGGGTCGCGCTTCGGGAGCGGGGTGGTCGGCGGGCAGGTGGTGTGGGTTCGTGGGTGCGCCGTGGTGGCGGCCGCTGGTCGGATCACGACGTCCCGAACTCCTGGTCGATGAAGGCGAAGAGCTCGTCGGCCTCCGCCGTCTCCAGATGTTCGGCGACATCCTGGGCATCGCCGGAATCGGTGGCCGGGCCATCCGGGGCCGGGCCGCCACGGCCGCCGTCCCAGTGGGACAGAAGACGCTTCAACCGGCCCGCGACCATCGCCCGGGTGTCCTCATCGGCCGCCGCGCCCGTGCCGAGCAACGCCGCTTCCAGCCGGTCGAGTTCGGCGGCCACGTCCGATGGGTCGTCCGCCGCCACGGGAGCGATCTCCGCGTTCAGCTGTGCGGCCAGCGCGGCGGGGGTCGGGTAGTCGAAGATGAGGGTCGCGGGCAGCCGCAGCCCGGTGGCCGCGTTCAGCCGGTTGCGCAGCTCGACCGCGGTGAGCGAGTCGAAGCCCAGCTCCAGGAAGCCACGATCGGTGTCCACCGCCGACGCCGACCCGTGGCCGAGGACGGTGGCGGCGTGTTCCTGGACCAGGCGCAGCAGCGTCCGCTGCCGCTCTCCCTGGCCGAGCCCGGCAAGACGCCGCGCCAGCGGCGCCTCCTGCGCACCGGACTCGTCCTGGGCCGAGGCACGCCGGGACACGACGGGCCGTCGTACGAGTCCGTTGAGCAAGGGGGGCACAGGGGTGGTGTCGGCGGTGGCCGCCACGTGGCCGAGGTCGAGCCGCGCGGGCACCACCAGGCCCTCGGCCAGCCGCCCGGCCGTGTCGAACAGCCGCAGCCCCTCCTCGGAGGAGAACGGCACCAGCCCGCCGCGCGTCATCCGCGACAGGTCCGCCTCGGCGAGGTGTCCGGTCATCCCGCTGCGCTCGGCCCACATGCCCCAGGCCAGCGACACTCCCGGCAGACCCATCGCCCGGCGCCGCTGGGCCAGTCCGTCCAGGAAGGTGTTTGCGGCGGCGTAGTTGGCCTGGCCCGCGGACCCCAGAACACCGGCGGCCGAGGAGAACAGGGCGAACATGGCCACATCGAACCGGCGCGTCAGCTCATGCAGATGCCACGCCCCGTCGACCTTGGCGCGCAGCACCGCGTCCAGCCGCTCCGGTGTCAGCGAGGTCACCGTGCCGTCGTCCAGGAGGCCCGCGGCATGGACCACACCGGTCAGACCGTGCCCGTCATCGGGCAGCCCCGCCAGCAGTTCGGCCAGCACGTCGCGGTCGGCGACATCGCAGGCGGCAACGTCGACCGAGGCCCCCAGGGCCGTCAGCTCCGTCTCGAGCGCTGCCATGCTCTCGGCGGCGCGGCCACGGCGGCTGACCAGCAGCAGCCGACGTATCCCGTGCTCGGCCACCAGATGCCGCGCGACCAGCCCACCCAGGACACCTCCGGCACCGGTGATCAGTACCGTGCCTTCCGGGTCCAGCGCGGCCGGAACACTCAGCACCAGCTTGCCCACATGGCGGGCCTGGCTCATGAACCGGAACGCCTCGGGGGACCTGCGCACATCCCACACCCGGGTGGGCAGCGGCCGCAGTTCACCTCGCTCGAACAGGGCCACGATCTCGGCGAGCATGTCCCCGATGCGCTGGGGGCCCGCCTCCGCCAGGTCGAACGCCCGGTACAGCACGCCCGGACGCGCCGCAGCCACCTCATCGGCCGACCGCACATCCGTCTTGCCCATCTCGATGAACCGGCCGCCCTCGCCCAGCAGCCGCAGCGACGCGTCCACGAACTCACCGGCCAGGGAGTCCAGGACCACATCCACACCACGACCGCCCGAGGCGGCCTTGAACCGCTCCTCGAACTCCAGCGTCCGCGACGAGGAGATATGCGCCTCATCCAGCCCGAGACCGCGCAGGACATCCCACTTGGCCTCACTCGCGGTCGCGAACACCTCACAGTCCCAGGCGCGCGCCAACTGCACCGCCGCGATCCCCACACCACCGGCGGCGGCATGGACCAGCAGCGACTCACCACGCCGGAGACCCGCCAGCTCCCGCAACGCGTACAGAGCCGTCACAAACACGACCGGGACGGAGGCGGCCTCGGTGAAGGACCAGCCGTCCGGAATCCGCACCAGGGTGCGGTGATCCACGACGGCCAGCGGCCCGAAACCGCCCTCCCACAGCCCCATCACGCGGTCGCCGACGGCGAGGGAGGTCACACCGGGGCCGGCGGCCACGACCACACCGGCCCCCTCGCCGCCCATCAGGGCCTCACCCGGGTACATGCCCAGGGAGATCAGCACGTCGCGGAAGTTCAGGCCCGTGGCGCGCACCGCGACCCGCACCTCGTGCTCGCCGAGTTCCCCGGTGGCGTCCGTGGCCGTGGCCAGCGCCAGCCCCTCCAGCGTGCCCGCTCCGGACGCCTCCAGCCGCCACGCCTCCGTACCGACCGGCGGCGTCAGTACACCCGCCGCGGCCCCGGACGCCAGACGCGGCACCAGCATCTCGGCACCACGCACCGCCAGCTGCGGTTCCCCGATGGACACCGCCTGGTGCACCAGGGCCAGCGACTCCTCGCCGCCGTCCACATCCAGCAGGACGAACCGGTCCGGGTTCTCGGCCTGCGCCGACCGCACCAGCCCCCACACCGGAGCCGCCGCCAGGTCACGCGGGTCCACGCCGTCCTCGGTCGCCAACGCACCGCGGGTCACGAGCACCAGCCGCGCCTCGGCGAACCGGTCCTCCGTCAGCCATGCCCGGACCAGGTCCAGGGTCTGGTGGGCCACCGCCCGCGTCGCCGGAACGACGTCCTCACCGGGGGCGGAGGAGACGGTCACGAACACCAGGTTCGGCAGCGGAGCGCCCGACCCCACATGCGCCGCGAGAGCAGCCAGGTCGGCGTGCTCCTCCACCGACCCATCGGCCGCCTTCAACGCCCGGGCCAGGCCGAAGACATCGGGCCCGGCCACGGCACACCGGTCGGTCGCGGGGACCGGGGCGCTGGTGGACGCCGCGACCCACTCCACCCGGTACAGCGACTCGGTGTCCTCGGTGGACGACGCGAGCTGCGCTTCCGATACCGGCCGGGTGACCAGCGCCTCCGCGGATGCCACCGGCGTACCGGCGGCATCCGCCACCAGCACCGACATCCCATCGGCGCCCGTGCGGGCCAGCCGTACCCGCAGGGAGGTAGCGCCCGTGGCGTACAGCGACACACCGCTCCACACGAACGGCAGCCGAATCCCGCCCGAGCTCCCTCCGCTCTCCGCGGCAGCGGACACCAGCCAGGCGTGCAGCGCCGTGTCGAGCAGCGCGGGATGCAGCCCGAACCGGGCCGCCTCCGCCCGCGACTCCTCCGGCAGCGCCACCTCCGCGAAGACCTCATCGCCCTTGCGCCAGACGGCACGCAGCCCCCGGAACACCGGCCCGTAGGCCAGCCCCGTGGCCGCCACATCCTCGTAGAAGCCCGCGGTCTCAACCGCCTCCGCGCCCGCCGGCGGCCATGCGCTCAGGTCCATCTCACCCGCCGCCCCATCGGCCGCGGACGCCACGGCCAGCACGCCCTTCGCATGGCACGTCCACGGCGCGTCCGGGCCATCGCCACGACGGGAGTACACACTGAGCTCGCGCTCCCCGCCCTGCCCGGGGCCACTCACCACCAGCTGCACCTGGACCGCCCCCTCCTCGGGCAGCACCAAAGGCGCCTCCAGCGCCAGCTCCTCCAACCGGTCACAACCCACCGCGTCACCGGCCCGCGACGCCAACTCGACAAACGCCGTACCCGGCAGAATGACCCGGCCCAGCACCGCGTGGTCGGCCAGCCAGGGATGCGTACGCAGCGACAGCCGGCCGGTCAGCAAGAACCCATCGGAGTCGGGCAGCGGCACAGCAGCACCCAGCAACGGATGCCCCGCCGCGTCCAGCCCCGCCGACGACACGTCACCGGCGCCGTTTGCTTCGGGGTCCAGCCAGAAGCGCGCACGCTGGAAGGCATACGTCGGCAGATCGACGCGCCTGGCCGCCGTTCCGGCGAAGAGACCCGCCCAGTCGACGGATGCTCCGCCGACATACGCCTCGGCCAGGGAGGTCATAAACCGCTGCGGGCCGCCCTCGTCGCGGCGCAGCGAACCGACAGCCGTCACCCGGGCGCCATGGTCCTCCGCGGTCTGCTCCACCCCCATCGTCAGGACAGGGTGAGCGCTGGCCTCGATGAACACCTGGAAGCCATCGGTCAGCAGAACACGGACGGTCTCGTCGAAGCGCACCGTCTGCCGCAGATTGCGGTACCAGTACCCGGCATCCATCTCCGTGGTGTCCAGCACCCCGCCGGTCACCGTCGAATAGAACGGCACCGACGACGCACGCGGGGTGATTCCCGCGAGGATCTGCCGAAGCTCGTCCTCGATGGCCTCGACATGAGCGCAGTGGGAGGCGTAGTCCACGGGGACGCGACGCGCCCGGATCCCGTCGCCCTCGCATACGCCCATCAGCTCGTCCAACGCGTCGGCGTCGCCGGAGACCACGACCGCCGAGGGCCCGTTCACCGCCGCCACCGACAGCCGCTCACCCCACGCCTCGAGCCGCTCTTGCACCGAGTCCACGGGCAGCGACACCGACACCATGCCCCCGCGCCCGGACAGCGCACGCAGCGCCTGGCTCCGCAACGCCACCACCTTCGCCGCGTCCTCCAGCGACAGCGCACCCGCCACACACGCGGCAGCGATCTCACCCTGGGAGTGACCGATGACCGCCGCGGGCTCCACACCGTAGGAGCGCCACAGCTCCGCCAGCGACACCATCACCGCCCACAGCACCGGCTGGACCACATCCACCCGCTCCAGCGCCTCCGCGGCACCCTCACCGCCGCGCAACACCTCCGCGAGCGGCCAGTCCACGTACGGCGCCAACGCCGCCGCACACTCACCGATCCGCTCCGCGAACACCGGCGAGGCATCCAGCAGCCCCGCCGCCATCCCCACCCACTGCGAACCCTGACCAGGGAAGACAAGCACCGCCTGGTCACGAGCGCCGGCTGTCCCCCGTACCACACCGGGTGCCACGTTCCCCTCGGCCAACGCCCCCAGGCCGTTCAGGAGGCCGTCGCCGTCGCCCGCCAGCACCACCGCGCGGTGCTCGAACACACTGCGCGTGGTCGCCAACGACAGCCCGATATCGGCGGGCGAGACCTCTGGGCGCTCACGCACCTGCGTCAGCAGCCGCTCCGCCTGTGCCTCGACCGCGCTGTCCGACCGTCCGGAGATCACCCACGGCGTGATCTCCGGCAGTTCCGCCGCCGGGGCCTCGTCCTCGGCGGCAGGGCTGGCAGCGTCGTCCAGCGGAGCCTGTTCCAGCACGGCATGGGCATTGGTGCCACTCATCCCGAAGGAGGAGACTCCCGCACGCCGCGGCCGTCCCGTCTCCGGCCAGGGCATAGCGTCCGTCAGCAGGCTCACGCCACCCGCGGACCAGTCCACATGCGGCGACGGCTCATCGATGTGCAGCGACTTCGGCAGTGCGCCGTGCCGCATCGCCATCACCATCTTGATGACACCGGCCACACCGGCGGCCGCCTGCGCATGGCCGATGTTCGACTTCACCGAGCCGAGCCACAGCGGCTGGTCCGCGGGCCGGTCCTGGCCGTAGGTGGCCAGCACGGCCTGGGCCTCAATGGGATCGCCCAGCTTGGTACCGGTGCCATGTGCCTCGACCGCGTCCACCTCGGTGGCCGACAGCCGGGCGTTGGCCAGCGCGGCGCGGATCACCCGCTGCTGAGACGGCCCGTTCGGGGCGGTCAGGCCGTTGGACGCACCGTCCTGGTTGGTCGCCGTACCCCGGACGAGGGCCAGCACCTCGTGCCCGTTGCGCTGGGCGTCCGACAGCCGCTCCACGAGCAGCAGCCCGACGCCCTCGGCGAATCCGAAGCCGTCGGCGGCATCGCTGAACGCCTTGCACTTGCCGTCCGCGGACAGCGCCCGCTGACGGCTGAAGTCCACCAGCCCGACCTGCGTGGACATCACCGTGGCACCACCGGCCAGCGCCATGTCGCACTCGCCCTGGCGCAGCGCCTGGACCGCCAGGTGCAGCGCGACCAGCGAAGAGGAGCACGCGGTGTCCACCGTCACGGCAGGACCCTCGAGACCCAGGGTGTAGGAGACACGGCCCGAGGCCACGCTGCCCGCACTGCCGATGCCGAGGTAGCCCTCGATGCCTTCGGGAGAGTGCCCCTGCAGACGGGTGCCGTAGTCGTTGTACACAACGCCGACGAAGACGCCGGTCCGGCTCCCCCTCGCCGTCTCGGGAGCGATACCGGCCCGCTCGAACGCCTCCCACGACGTCTCCAGCAGCAGCCGCTGCTGCGGGTCCATGGACAGCGCCTCACGCGGCGAGATCCCGAAGAACTCCGGGTCGAACTGGTCCGCCTCGTAGAGGAAGCCACCGTTGCGGGCGTAGTACGTGCCCTCATGCGAGGGGTCCGGGTCGTAGGCCGATTCAAGGTCCCAGCCGCGGTTGGACGGGAGCGACGACGTGGCATCGGTGCCCGCCATCACCAGCTGCCACAGTTCCTCGGGGGTCTGCACACCACCGGGGAAGCGGCAGCTCATGGCCACGATCGCGATCGGGTCGTCGTCGGTGCCGGACGGGACGCCGGACGGTCCGCCCGGCGCCGCGGTGGCCGTGGCCTGGGATCCGAGGATCTCCGAACGCAGATAGTCCGCCAGTACCGTCGGGTTCGGATAGTCGAAGACGAGTGTCGCCGGGAGGCGCAGACCTGTTTCGGCGCTCAGCCGGTTCCGCAATTCCACGGCGGTGAGGGAGTCGAAGCCCAGTTCCTTGAAGGGCCGTCCCACCTCGACGGTGTCCGTCTTGGCATGTCCGAGGGCGGCGGCCACCTGGACCCGGATCAGCTCTTGGAGCAGGAACTGCTCCTGCTCCGCCTCGGACATGCTGACCAGTCGCCGCCGCAGGCGGGCGGCAACGTCGTCCACGTCCGTGTCTCCGGCACCCGCGGCACGCCGGACGGTCATCCCCGGTACGACGTTACGGAAGAGGGCGGGGAGTTCGGCGCCCTGCGCACGCAGCGTCGGGATGTCCAGCCGGAAGAGAACGGGTACCACCGCGTCCGAGACCAGAGCGGCGTCGAAGAGCTCAAGGCCCTCGTCCGTGGCCAGTGGCACCACGCCCGAGCGGGATATCCGCTGGATGTCGTCCTCGCCGAGGTGTCCGGTCATGCCGCTGGCCTCGGCCCACAGCCCCCACGCCATCGACACGCCCGGCAGCCCCTGAGCGCGCCGCCAGGACGCCAGACCGTCCAGGAACACATTCGCCGCGGCATAGTTGCTCTGCCCCGCACCACCCAGCACACCAGTGGCCGACGAGAACAGCACGAACGCCGACAGGTCCATCCCCGCCGTCAGCTCATGCAGATTCCATGCCGCATCCACCTTCGCCCGCAGCACCGGCTCAACCCGCCCACGCGTCAGCGACGTGAGCAACCCGTCATCGAGCACACCCGCCGCATGCACCACACCACTCAACACGAACCCCTCCGGCAACCCCGACAACACCCCGGCCAGAGCCACACGGTCCGCCGCATCACACGCCGCGATCACCACCTCGGCGCCCGCGGCCTCCAACCCAGCCCGCAACTCAGCCGCACCCTCAGCCTCCGCACCACGACGAGACAGCAACACCAACTTCCCGACACCATGCCGGGCCACCAGATGCCGCGCCACCACACCACCCAGCACACCCGTACCACCCGTGACCAGCACCGCACCCGAACCAAACCCACCCGCCCCCAAAGCCTCACCCGACAGCAGCACCCGGCCCAGACGCGGCACCCGCACCACGCCCGACCGCACCACCAACTGCTCCTCACCCCGAGCCAGCAGCCCCGGAAGAAGACCATCAACGCCCTCCAGGTCATCCGTGTCCACCAGCACCAGACGCCCAGGATTCTCCGCCTGCGCGGACCGCACCAAACCCCACACCGCGGCCCCCGCCAAATCCCCCACACCAACCCCGTCACCCACATCAACAGCACCCCGGGTCACCACCACCAACCGCTCACCCGCACGGTCCTCATCCGCCAACCGCTCCTGCGCCCGCTCCAGGACCTCCAGCACACGCCCGTACGCCTCACCCACCACATCCGCACCATCGGAGACCACCCGCATGACCTCTGTTCGCGGCGCGGCGTCACCCCCCGCCACGACGGCCCCGGGCGCGTCCACCCACTCGACCCGGAACAACGCCTCCCGCGCCGCCCCACCCGCGGCCTTCAGCTGATCCGCATCAACCGGGCGCAACACCAGCGACTCGACCGACGCCACCGCTCGCCCGGACTCATCGCCCACCAGCACCGACACCGCATCCGACCCGGCATCCGCCGACGCCAGCCGTACCCGCAGCGATGTCGCGCCCACCGCCTCCAGAGCGAACCCGCGCCACGAGAACGGCAGCCGACTCCCCGAACCACCCGCCAGGCTCTCGCTCACACCCATCGCGTGCAACGCCGCGTCGAACAGCGCCGGGTGCAAACCGAACTGACCCGCCCGGTCCCGCTCCGCCTCCGGGAGCTCGACCTCCGCGAACACCTCCCCCTCACGCCGCCACGCATGCTTCAACCCCTGGAAGACCGGCCCGTACTCCAACCCGTTCTCCGCGGCCCGCACATACTCACCCGACACATCGACCGGCTCGGCCCCCGCCGGGGGCCACACACCGAAGTCGAACTGTGTGCCGGAGACGGGCGCGGCCGAACCGACCACACCATGGGCATGCCGCACCCATGCGGCGCCCTCGCCCTCCGCTTCCTCCCGCGAGAACACGCTGACCTCACGGAAACCGGAAGCGTCCGCCTCCCCCACCTCGACCTGAAGGTGTACGCCACCCTTCTCGGGCACGACCAGCGGCGCTTCCAGGACCAGTTCCTCAACGCGACCGGCCCCGACCTGATCGCCCGCCGATACCACCAACTCCACGAAGGCCGTCCCCGGGAGCAACATCACCCCGTGTACGGCGTGATCCGCCAGCCACCCGTGCGTGGCCAAGGACAGCCGCCCGCTCAGCAGCACCCCGCCGCCGCTCGCCAACGACACCACCGCGCCCAGCAACGGATGCCCCAGCGAGCCCAACCCCACCGAACCCACATCGCCCACGCCCGCGGGAGCGTCGAGCCAGAAGCGCTCGTGCTGGAAGGCGTAGGTCGGCAGTTCCACACGGCGGGCGCCGTGTCCATCGAACACCTTCCGCCAGTCGACGCTCGCTCCGCTGACATGCAGCTCGGCGGCGGAGGTCAGGAACCGCTCAGGTCCACCCTCATCACGCCGCAGAGTCCCCAGGACCACCGCCCGCGACTCGGCGGCCTCCACGGTCTGCTGCACCGGCAGGGTGAGCACCGGGTGCGGGCTCACCTCGATGAACACGGTGTGGCCCTCATCGAGCAGCGTGCGCGTCGTGGACTCCAGCTCGACCGTCTGCCGCAGGTTCCGGTACCAGTACTCCGCGTCCAGCCCAGCGGTGTCCACCAGCTCACCGGAGACCGTCGAGTAGAACGGCACCTCCGACGAACGCGGCGCGATGTCCGCCAGAACCTTCAGCAACTCCGCGCGGATTCCCTCCACATGGGCCGAGTGCGAGGCGTAGTCCACCGGAACCCGGCGAACACGCACCTCCTCACCCTCCAGCTCCGCGACCATCTCATCCAGCGCGCCCGGGTCACCGGACACCACAACCGACCCCGGGCCATTCACCGCCGCCACCGAGATCGCGCCACCCCACCGGGCGAGACGCTCTTTCACCTGGTCGACCGGCAGCCCGACCGACACCATGCCACCACGGCCCGCAAGGCCCGCCGCGATGGCCTGCGACCGCAAGGTCACCACCTTCGCGGCATCCTCCAGCGAGAGCGCACCGGCCACACACGCCGCCGCGATCTCACCCTGGCTGTGACCCATCACCGCATCCGGCTCCACACCCACCGAACGCCACAACCTCGCCAGCGACACCATCACCGCGAACAGCGCCGGCTGGACCACGTCCACCCGGTCGAAACCAGGAGCGCCCTGGGCACCGCGCAGCACATCCGTCAGCGACCAGTCCACATGAGCCGACAACGCCGCCTCACACTCACCGATCGCCGCCGCGAACACCGGCGAGGACTCCAACAGCCCCACCGCCATGCCCATCCACTGCGCACCCTGACCCGGGAACACAAACACCGAACGACCAGGAGTCTCGGCGTCCTTTCCCCAGACCACGCCCGGGAGCTTCGCGCCCTCGGCCACCGCCTCCAGGCGCTCGAGGAGTTCCTCACGGCTGGTCCCGGTCACCACGGCGCGCTGCTCGAAGGCGAACCTGGTCGTCGCCAGGGAGAGCGCCACATCGGCAGCGCCCAGCTCCGGGCGCTCCGCCACGAACTCCCGCAGCCGCCCGGCCTGCACCCGCAACGCGGTGTCGGTCTTGCCCGACACCACCCATGCCACCGGACCCGCGAGGCCACCGTCAGCAGGCTCCTCGGCAACCTCCGCCTCGGTCTCGACCTCCGGAGCCTGCTCCAGGATCACATGCGCGTTGGTCCCGCTCACCCCGAACGAGGACACGCCCACCCTGCGCGGCTCCCCGGTCTCCGGCCACGGCCGCGCCTCGGTCAACAGCTCGACCTGGCCCTCGGACCAGTCCACATGGCTCGACGGAGCGTCGACATGCAGCGTCTTCGGCAGGACGCCGTGCCGCATCGCCATCACCATCTTGATGACACCGGCCACACCGGCGGCGGCCTGCGTATGACCGAGGTTCGACTTCAGCGAGCCCAGCCACAACGGCCGGCCCTCGGGCCGGTCCTGTCCATACGTCGCCAGCAGCGCCTGCGCCTCGATCGGATCGCCCAGCGTCGTACCCGTACCGTGCGCCTCGACCACGTCGATCTGGCTGGGGGTCAGCTCACAGTTTTCCAGGGCCTGCCGGATCACGCGGCGCTGTGACGGGCCGTTGGGGGCCGTGAGACCGTTGCTCGCGCCGTCCTGGTTCACGGCGGAGCCGCGTACCACCGCGAGTATCTGGTGCCCGTTGCGCCGCGCGTCGGACAGCCGCTCCACCAGCAGCACACCGATGCCCTCGGACCATGTGGTGCCATCGGCTCCGTCGGCGAACGCCTTGCACCGGCCGTCGGCGGCCAGTCCGCGCTGGCGGCTGAAGGTGACGAAGCCCTTGGGGCTCACCATGACGGTCGCACCGCCGACCAGCGCCATGGAGCACTCGCCCTGACGCAGCGCCTGCGCCGCCAGGTGCAGCGCGACCAGCGCCGATGAGCAGGCGGTGTCCACGGTCAGCGCGGGACCTTCGAAGCCGAAGGTGTAGGAGACACGGCCCGAGGCGATGCTGGTGGTGGCGCCGTTGTGGAGGTACGGCTCGATCTCGTCCGGTATCTGCGCGGCCTCGGACGCGTACGTGGTGTGCATGGCACCGGTGAAGACACCTGTCTGGCTGCCACGCAGTGACGCGGGGTCAATGCCCGCCCGTTCGAACACCTCCCATGAGGTCTCCAGCAGCAGCCGCTGCTGGGGGTCCATGGCGAGGGCCTCGCGGGGCGAGATTCCGAAAAACGCGGAGTCGAATTGGTCCGCGTCGTGGAGGAAGCCGCCTTCGCGTACGTAACTGGTACCCGGACGCTCCGGGTCCGGATCGTAGATCCCTTCCACGTCCCAGCCGCGGTTTGTCGGGAAGGGTGAGATCGCATCCGCTCCATCGGCGACCAGACGCCACAGCGCCTCGGGGGAATTCACTCCGCCCGGAAATCGGCAGGCCATACCGATGATGGCAAGGGGCTCGGTTGCCGAACTGATCAGCTGGCGGTTCTGACGCTTGAGCCGCTCGATTTCCTTGAACGACTTGCGCAGCGCTTCAACAGCTTTGTTCTGATTGGATGCAGCAGGCATCGAAAACTCCACACTTAACGCGTCGTTCGCTGGAGAGCGCAACGGCCCTGAGATTTTCCAAAACACGCCTTGCCAGACGGACACCGGCCACACTAGCCCCGCACCCGTAAGGGAAACCCTAGAAACCCGCGCAGGCTCGGTTAACACTCCCGGGCATGTTCGCGGGATTTGATTTCACCAATGTTTCACCGGCCGTGTATCGCGTGCCACCGTGCGTTCTCCGCCGCTGTTCGCGCTCCGGTTCGACCCGTCTTTTTCACGCGCCAGGGTCTTCTTCGATGCGGATCGCACCGGTTGGGCAACGGGATACGACCTCGCGCAGGGTGTCCAGCCGTCCGGCTTCCGGCTGTGCTTCGAGCAGAACGACGGAGCCGTCCTCGTCGCTCTGGTCGAACAGGTCAGGCGCGATCAGCGCGCACTGGCCCGCCGCACAGCACACCTCACGGTCGGCGGTGATCCTCATCGGGTCTCAGTCCTACCTTGTCGTTCGGGGTGATGAGCCGACCACTCGCGGAGTGGCCGGCTCAGGACAGGAATCCGGGCTCGTTCAGTCGTCCCAGGTGACGGGAAGCGACCTGGGGCCGTAGTGCACGAAGTCATCACGCATCGGGATCTCGTCGCCCGGGACCGTCAGCCGCAGCGTGGGGAACCTGTCGAACAGGGCCTCGTAGCCGACGCGCAGGATCGTGCGGGCGAGGTGCTGACCGAGGCACTGGTGCACGCCGTGGCCGAGCGCCAGGTGCCCGTGGTCCGTGCGGCCGATGTCGAGCTGGTCAGGGTTGTTGTAGCGCTCGGGGTCGCGGTTCACGGCGGGGAGGGCGACGGTGACCACTTCGCCCTTCTTGATGGCCTGGCCGGCGAACTCGACATCTTCGAGCGCCCACCGGCTGGCCCCGAGGTGGGAGATGGTGAGGAAGCGCAGGAGTTCCTCGACGGCACCCGCCATGAGCTCCGGGTCCTCGCGGAGCTTGGCCAGCTGATCGGGGTGCTCGAGCAGCGTGAAGACGCCCATGGCCAGCATGTTGCCCGTGGTGTCGAAGGCCCCGGTGATCAGCGTGGCGGCCATGCCCATGAGCTCCTGCTCGTTGAGCTGCCCGCCACGGATCAGGTCACCGAGGAGGTCGTCCCGGGGGTCGTCCATCCTGGTCGGCACGAAGCGGGACAGGAATCCGCTCATCCCCGACACGGCGGCGAGCGCCTCGGGGACGGTGCAGGAGAGGCGTCCGAGTGTCTCCACGTGCCGCTGGAGGGTCTTCCGCTCCGATTCGGGGACGCCGATCATCTCGCACATCACCCGGGAGGGAACGGATTCCGTGAATACCTCGACCAGATCGGCACCCGGACCGGCCTTTTCCAGATCGTCGAGTTGTTCGTGCACGATTCGCTCGATCATGGGGGCGAGCTGACGCGTACGACGGACCGTGAAAAAGCCGGTGACCAGCTTGCGATACTGGCTGTGGATCGGGTCGTCCGTCTTCGCGAAGGCGCCGGGGTCGGCCGGGCGGCCGTCGTACTGCAGCTCCGTGGGAACCGGCGAGATTATCCCTTCCTGGCGCGCACTGAAGCTTTTATGGGTGAGGAGTTCCTTCGCTTCGGCGTGACGCGTGATGAGCCACCCGGGCGACCCATCAGGGTAACTCATGCGCGTTATCCGCTCCTGCTCGCGCAGGGGGGTGTAGCCGTCCGGAGGATCGAAGGGGCAGCTCCGCTGGGTGGGCATTGACACAGTGGGGTGCGGGGCGTCGACCAAGACTCCTCCATCGATTTCACATCCATGCATCGAGGTCGTCGGCGGCTACACCGGCTGGCTCGATGTCGATGCTAGCTTCGCCGTCGACCCGACAGCACACCGAAAGGCCCCCGCAGACAACGTCTGCAAATTTCCTTAGACAAAGGCGAAAGCTGTTGACCCCGTCCGGGTCGGTGAACCCACCGCGTCGGCCGCCGCGTCTGAGCGTGCGGCCCGACCACCCTCCACTCCCCTTCCCCGGGTGTGCCCGGTCCAACCACAACCGACCCAGGTCGAATGCCGGCCGTCCCCCCTAAGGCGATTGTCTCGATAAGACGACCGCCTTACGGTGATCAAAGGTCCCCGACACCGGAGGAGCCCCCGGGACGGAAGCCATACCCGACTACCCCTTCGAGCAGCCGAACGCGCTGGAGCCCCCGCGGGAGTGGGCCGAGACGCGGGCCACGTGCCCCCGTGGCACACGTACGGATGCCCAGTGGGGACATGGTCGGCCTGCTGACCGGGGACGAGAAGGTCCGTGGGCTGCTGACCGACCCGCGGTTCAGCCGCAATCCGGACCGCAAGGACGCCGCCCGCATGTCGACCACCGAGGACGGGGGGGGACGTTCAGCCGGCCCTCCAGGGGGACGCGAACATCGAGGGGGCCCGGGGCACCGGAGGTGGCGACGGCTGCTCAGCCGCGCGTTCACGGTGAAGAAGAGGGAAGCGTGGCGCCCGCGCATCCAGGAGACGCGGATGAGTTGGCGGACGCCATGGTGGCCGAGGGGTCACCCGCGGATCTCCGCGCGGCGGTGGCACTCCCCCTTCCCCTGCGGGTCATCCGCGCGCTGCTGGGCGCGCCGAGCGAGGACCAGGACACGTTCACGCGCCGGTCGGAGACGCCGCTGACGTTGACGCGTTACACCCAGGCCGAAGTGGACGAGGCGCAGGCGGAGTTCCGTGCCTACGCATCCGATCTCGTCGAGCGCAAGCGGGCGCGGCCGGGTGATGACCTGCTCAGTGAGCCGACCCAGATCTCCGACAGCGAGGACGGCCGGCTCAGCCACGACGAACTCATCGCCACCGTGGTCGGGCTCCTGCTCGCGGGCCACGAGACCACCTCGAACATGATCCTCAAGATGATGACGATGCTGCTGTCGGAGCGGGAGCGCTACGAAACCCTGCTCGCCGATCCCGGGCTGGTGCCGGGAGTGGTGGAGGAGGCCCTGCGCGAGCGGGAGACCGTGTCCCTGGAGGAGCACTACGGCTGCCTGATCCTGCCGAACGTCGGAGAACCACATCGAACCGGGCACTCCCACGTGGTGTGCCCGGTTCCTCGCGCAGGCCCTCGTCGAGCCCCCGCTGCGCGACTACGTCCTTCAGGACCATCTGGACACTCCGTCGCGGCGCCTGCTGGACGAGATAGGTGCCATCCGCCGGGACGGCATCCGTCCGGAACTGCGTGCCCGGCACGGCACCATGGTGCGCCAGCTCCCCGTGCGCGCCTTCGCCGAGCTGGAGTACGACCTGGCGAACGGGCGCATCGACCCCGCCACGGCGGAGGAATCCTGGCGGGTGCTCGGCCAGGATCTGATTCTCCCGCCCGGCGAGCAATGCCCCGGCACAGGACACGGACACCTCGGCCCCGGCGGGCACTGTGCCCGCGTAACGAGCGCGGTGCGCGAACCAGCGAACCAGCGAACCAGCGAACCAATCTAGACGGCAGGGACCACGGGCCCCGGGTGGGTGTCGCGCCGCACCAGTGCGGCGTAGCGCCCGTCCTTGGCCAGCAGCTCCTCGTGGGTGCCCCGCTCGGCGACTCGGCCGCCGTCGAGGACGACGATCTGGTCGGCGTCGCGCACGGTGGAGAGCCGGTGGGCGATGGTGATCGTGGTGCGACCGGCGGAGAGTGCGTCGATGGCCTGCTGAACGGCCTGCTCGGTGCGGGTGTCCAGGGCGCTGGTGGCCTCGTCGAGGATGAGGACGGGCGGGTCGCGCAGAATCGTGCGGGCTATGGCCAGACGCTGCTTCTCCCCGCCGGAGAAGCGATAGCCGCGCTCTCCCACGAGGGTGTCATAGCCGTCGGGGAGGGAGGCGATGTGGTCGTGGATCTGGGCGGCCTCGGCCGCCGCCACGATCTCCTCATCAGTCGCGTCGGGCTTGGCAAAGCGCAGGTTCTCGGCGATGGAGGCGTGGAAGAGATAGGTCTCCTGTGAGACGACGCCGACGGCCCGGGCGAGGCTGTCGAAGTCGAGGTCGCGGACGTCCACGCCGTCGAGCAGCACCCGGCCGCCGGTCACGTCGTAGAGCCGGGGCACCAGATAGCTGAGAGTCGTCTTGCCCGAACCCGTCGGTCCGACGACTGCCAGGCTGCCGCCCGCGGGAACGGTCAGATCGATGCCGCGCAGGGTGCCCTTCGATGAGCCGTCCTTCGCGCTCTTCGACAGGCCGTCCTTCGATGCGCCGGGGGCCGTGCCCTCGTAGTCGAAGTCGACGCCGTCGAAGCGGACTTCACCGCGCACCTTCGCCAGCCGCACCGGATCGGCGGGCTCGGTGATGTCGATCGGCAGGTCGAGGTATTCGAAGATGCGGGCGAAGAGGGCCAGGGAGCTCTGCACCTGCACACCGGTGGACAGCAGGCTGACCGTGGGCCGGAGCAGCCCCTGCTGGAGCGAGACGAAGGCGACGAGCGTGCCGATGGAGACGGCCGGGCCACCGGCCTGGAGGGCGATTCCCGCGGCCCAGTAGATCAGCGCGGGCATGGCGGCCATGACGATGCCGATGGTGGACATCCGCCAGCGGCCGGCCATGTTGGAGCGGACTTCCAGGCCCACGAGGCGCTCGGACTCCTCGGCGAACTGCCGGGTGAGCGACTCGGACCGGCCCATGCTGCGGCCGAGCAGGATTCCGCTCACCGACAGCGACTCGGTGACCATCGCGGACATGGCCGCCATCTGCTTCTGGCGCTGTGAGGTGATCTTCTTGCGCTCGGCGCCGACACGACGGCTGATCCAGACGAACACCGGCAGCAGGAGCAGGGAGACGATGGTCAGCCGCCAGTCGAGCGCGAGCATCGCGACGACGGTGGCGACCACGCTGGTGAGGTTGGAGACCAGCGAGGTCGCGGTGGAGGTGACGGTGGCCTGCATACCGCCGATGTCATTGGCGATACGGGACTGCACCTCGCCGGTGCGGGTGCGGGTGAAGAAGGCGAGCGGCATGCGCTGCAGCCGGTCGTAGACGGCGGTGCGCAGATCGTGCATGACCCGCTGGCCGACGGTGGTGGAGATCAGGGTCTGCAGAACGCCGAAGACGCTGTTGACGACGGCCGCGGCGATCATGCCGAGGGCGAGCAGGGTGAGCAGCCCGGTGCGGCCGTCGGGGATGGCGGTGTCGAGAATCTCCCGGAGCAGGAACGGGGTGGCGACCGAGACCAGCGCGGAGGCGGCGACCAGCAGGCCGACCACGGTGAGGCGGCCGCGGTAGGGACGGAAGAGCCGGAGGATGCGCCGCACTTGGGCGGGCCGCTCGGGCTCGGGGGCGGACGGGGTCCAGGACGGTGGTGTGTCGGGGTGCATGGGCTCCTTCTGGAGTCAGGGAGGCCGCCGCGCGTGACGGCATATCGAGCCGTGATCGCGACGGCGCGGACTTTGAGAGCATAGCTCACTGTTACCTATACTCACAATGAACCGGGTCCTGATAAACTGCGATCATGCCCACCCCCGAGACATCCGGCCTCCTCGCGGAGCAGCTGCTGCGCCTGACCCGCAGACTGCATCGCGCCCAGAAGCGCCATATGGAGCCACTGGGCATCACCCCCGCCCAGTCCCGCCTGCTGCGCACCGTGTCCCACAGCGACCAGCCGCCGCGGATGGCGGACCTGGCGCAGCACCTCGAGGTGGTCCCGCGCGCCGTGACGACGCTGGTGGACGCCCTGGAGGCGCATGGCTCGGTGCGCCGGGTACCGGATCCGTCCAACCGCCGGGTGGTGCGCATCGAGCTCACCGACACCGGGCGGGCGACGCTGCGCGCGCTGCGCGAGGCGCGCCGGGCCGCCGCGGAGGACATCCTGGCACCGCTCAGCGATCAGCAGCGCGACGCGCTGGGCGATCTGCTGAACACCCTCTCCGGCACCCCGGACCACCGCTGCTGAGGTCGCGACGGAAGAGCGGCTGCTGTGGTGAAAGGGCAGCTGGACGCGGGGGAAGAGCGGCGCGAAGCCGTATCACGGCGCGACCCACTTCCCCTACGCCCACACGGCCTTCACGCCGTACTCGCCGCGCTCAGGCGGCCAGATGCGCCTTGTCCCCCATGACCACCACCGGGTGCAGCTTGGGGTCGAGGTTCTTCAGCAGATACTCCATACCGGACTTGGAGAGGCTGACACAGGCCGAGGTGCCGCTGCCGTGATCCATGTGCAGCCAGATGCTGCCGCCCTTGCTCTGCCCTTCGGGCCGGGTCTGGTCGAGCGGCGAGGCGCCCTTGACGCGGTTGTAGTCAATGGCGATGACGTAGTTGAAGTCCGTCCAGTGGGACTTGGGCCAGTAGTGGGGCGCCGCGAAGGAGCCGGAGGCGGTATACGGCAGCCGGGCGCCGGGGTCGGGCAGCACCCCGCCCGCGTCGCTGAGCGTGTAGACCCCGACCGGGCTGCGCTTGTCGCCCTCGTGATGGCTCGTCGCCCAGCCGCGCTTACCGTTGTGCGCCGCCCAACTGCGTGTCCGCTCCCATGCCTTGCCCTGCTTGGTATAGAGGACCACAGTCGCGTCCGCGGAGTTCACCCCTTTGCCGTAGACCGCCACGACTTGACGGGACTGGTCCGGGATCCGGGACTGGAGCTTGTCCCCCACATCAGGGATACGCGTGGGATCCGGTGTGGGCGCCCCGCCGCGCAGCGCTTGTTTGCCCGGGTTTCCGCCCTTGTCACCGCCGCCGTCCCCGCCGCCGTCGCCGCAGGCGGTGAGAAGGACAAGGGCCGCGGCGGCCGCGGCCGCCGCGCGCATGGACATCGTGCCGGAGATTCGCATGTCCCCATGGTCCCACCTGCGTAGGACAGTGCCGTATGCGGGATTGGCGTGTTCCGGCCGCTGCCGGGAAAACCAGTTGAATTCCGCACCGTAGGAACGTCAACCTTTCACGTCTCCTACCAGCCCTCCTCAGCCCGCCCGACCTTGGGACGCCATGCACATTCGCGATCTTCCGTATACCGACCCCGGCCGACCCGACGTACGGTCAGGTCCGCGGTTTCTCTTCTGGCTGGGCAGGAATCAGTTGGGCGGGCAGGTCAAGGCGGCCCTCTGGGGTCTGGTGCACATGGCCGCGCTGGTGTCCTTCCCCATCGCCATCGGCTTCGGTGTGCAGGCGGTCATGGACCGCTCCGGCTCCCGGCTGGCGATGGCCGGAGCGCTGATGGTGGGGCTCACCGTGCTCACCGCGCTCGGGGACGCCATGCTGCACCGCGCGGCGGTCACCAACTGGATCACGGCGGCGGCACGGGTGCAGCAGCTGCTGGCCCGCAAGGCGGTGGAGCTGGGTTCCGCCCTCACCCGGAAGGTGGCGGCCGGTGAGGTCGTCGCCGTCTCCACGGGCGACGTCGAGAAGATCGGCTGGTTTGTGGAGGCCCTGTCCCGCTTCACGGCGGCCGCGATCACCACCGTCGCGGTCTGCGTGGCCCTGGTTCTCTACCAGCCGGCGCTGGGAGTGGTGGTGGCGGTCGGGGTGCCCGCACTGGCACTGGCCGTACTTCCGCTGCTGCCGCGCGCGGCGCGCCGGGCCGATGAGCAGCGGGAGAAGGCGGGCCGGGCGACCGACCTCGCCTCGGACACCGTGGCCGGTCTGCGGGTGCTGCGGGGCATCGGCGGGGAGGAGCTGTTCCTGGGCCGCTACCGGCATGCCTCGCAGGAGGTGCGGGTCGCGGCGGTGCGCAGCGCGCGGATGTGGGCGCTGATCGCGGCCGTGCAGGTCGCGCTGCCGGGGCTGCTGCTGATCGGTGTCGTCTGGTACGGGGCGTCGCTGGCCGGCGACGGACGGATCGAGGTGGGTGAGCTGGTCACCGTGTATAGCGCGGTGACCTTTCTGCTCTACCCGCTGCGGCACTTCGAGGAGATCGCCATGGCGTACTCCTTCTCCCGGCCCTCCGCGCGGCGCGCGGCCCGGGTGCTGGCGCTGCAACGCTCCTCCTCGGCCAGCGAGGGCGCGGCCGCCGTGGACGGCGGCGAGCGCGGGGAGACGCAGGAGGCCACCGCGCCGCTCGGCGGGGATCTGTACGACCCGGCGAGCGGGATGCTGGCGCCCAGCGGGCTGCTGACCGCGGTGGTGTGCGGCGACCCGGACGCGGCAGGGCGGCTGGCCGACCGGCTCGGCGGACATCCCACCCACGACGGCCCGGGCGACGGGGACCACGTCGGGGCACCGTCGGCGCTGCTGGGCGGGGTCGCCCTGGACGAGGTGCCGCTGACCACGGCACGCGCCGCGGTGCTGGTGCAGGACAAGGACCCGGTGCTGCTGTCGGGGGCGCTCACCGAGCTGCTGGATGTGCCGAGGTCCGGCGAGATCTCGGCGGAGACGGCGCTCGAGGCGGCCCAGTGCGGCGATGTGCTGGACGCGCTGGCGCAGGCGTCGGCGGCCGAGGCGGATGACGCCGGCCCCATGCGCACCCGGATCACCGAGCGTGGCCGCTCCCTGTCGGGTGGCCAGCGGCAGCGGCTGGCACTGGCCCGTTCGCTGGTGACCGATCCGGAGGTGCTGGTGCTGGACGAGCCGACCTCCGCGGTGGACTCGCACACCGAGGCGCGGATCGCCGACGGGGTGCGGCGGCTGCGGGCGGGCCGGACGACCATCGTGCTCACCTCCAGCCCGCTGCTGCTGGACCGGGCCGACCGGGTGGTGTTCGTGCCCGACGGCGCGGCGGCGGGGGTGGGCACCCACCGTGAGCTGCTGGGCACCGATCCCGCGTATCGCGCGGTCGTCACCCGCGAGACGGAGGACGAGGCCGCCGTGCGGAGGGCCGGGCGGGGCACCGGGCCGGCCGGACACGGCCCGCGGGAGATCGGGCGGATCGAGGAACAGATCGAGGAGTCGGCATGATCGGCGTGGCACCGCCCGGCTATGACCCGGCCGCACCGGAGTCGGCGACGACGCTGCCGGTCGGCACACCCATCACCGTGCGGGCCTATGTGCGTGAGCTGCTGCGGCGGCATCGGGCCGCGTTCACCGTGCTGATGGTCGTGAACGCGACCGCGGTGATCGCCTCCATGGTCGGCCCCCAGCTGCTGGGGGGACTGGTCGAGGACCTCTCCCAGGGCGAGGAGGACCTCCACATCGGCCGCATCGTGGCGCTGTTCACGGTGGCGCTGGTGGTGCAGACCGTGTTCGTCCGGATGGTGCGGCTGCGCGGGGCGGTGCTGGGCGAGCAGATGCTGGCGGACCTGCGGGAGGACTTTCTCGTACGGTCGGTGGGTCTGCCGCCGGGGGTGCTGGAGCGGGCCGGGACCGGGGATCTGCTGTCCCGGATCACCACCGATATCGACCGGCTGGCGAACGCGATGCGCGAGGCCGTGCCGCAGCTGGCCATCGGCGTGGTGTGGACCGGGCTGCTGCTCGGCGCGCTGACCCTGACCGCTCCCCCACTGGGTCTCGCGGTACTGGTGGCGCTTCCGGTGCTGGTGATCGGCTGTCGCTGGTACTACCGCCGCGCGCCGAGCGCCTACCGCTCGGAGGCGGCCGGCTATGCGGCGGTGTCCGCGTCCCTCACCGAGAGCGTGGACGCCGGGCGGACCATCGAGGCCCACCGGCTGGGCGACCGGCGGATCGCCCAGTCCGAGCTGCGTATCAAGCAGTGGACGGCGTGGGAGCGCTACACGCTCTGGCTGCGCTCGGTGCTCTTCCCGGTGATCAATGTGAGCTACACGCTGATCACCGGTTCGGTGCTGATGATCGGCGGCGTGTGTGTGATGCGGGGCTGGATGTCGATCGGCGATCTGACCACCGGGGCGCTGCTGTCGCAGATGCTGGTCGAGCCGATCGGACTGATCCTGCGCTGGTACGACGAGCTGCAGATCGCGCAGGTGTCGCTGGCCCGGCTGGTAGGGGTGCGGGAGATCGAGGAGGGCCCCGCCGATGAGGGGGTGGTCCCCGGCGGCCGGGAGGTGCGGGCGGATGAGGTGCGGTTCGGCTACCACGAGGGCAGCGATGTACTGCACGAGGTGTCCATGAAGGTGTCCCCGGGGACGCGGCTGGCGCTGGTGGGCCCGTCCGGGGCGGGGAAGTCCACCCTGGGGCGGCTGCTGGCCGGGATCTATTCCCCGCGCACCGGCCGGGTGACGCTGGGTGGGGCGGAGCTGGCGCGGATGCCGGCCGAGCGGGTCCGTGAGCATGTGGCCCTGGTCAACCAGGAGCACCATGTCTTCGTGGGCTCGCTGCGTGACAATCTGCTGCTGGCCCGCGCCGTCGCCACGGAGGCCGAGCTGTGGGCGGCGCTGGGCGCGGTGGACGCCGACGGCTGGGCTCGGGGGCTGGACGAGGGCCTGGACACCGAGGTCGGGTCGGGCGGTCTCGCGCTCACCCCCGCACAGGCGCAGCAGATCGCGCTGGCCCGGCTGGTGCTCGCCGATCCCCATACGCTGGTGCTGGACGAGGCCACCTCGCTGCTGGACCCGCGGGCGGCGCGCCATCTGGAGCGCTCGCTGGGCCGGGTGCTGGAGGGCAGGACCGTGGTGGCGATCGCGCACCGGCTGCACACCGCGCATGACGCGGATGTGATCGCCGTGGTCGAGAGCGGCCGGATCACCGAGCTGGGCAGCCATGACGAACTCGTCGCGGCGGACGGGGCCTACGCCGCGCTGTGGCGCTCCTGGCATCAGTGAGGAGGGTGGCCACGCCTCGGCGCGGCCACCCTCGTCCCGTCCGGGGTTCAGATGACGCCGAGCGCGGCCAGTCCGCCCATGCCGCCGAGCAGCATGAAGACCGGCATCAGCACCTTCAACTCGACCCAGCTGCCGGCCCGGAAACGCATGCCCTTGGGCGGGCCGAGCGCGTACCAGCGCTTGCGGCCGATCGGGATGGGCCACAGGATCGGGCAGCCGGAGACGGTGAGCGCGTCCCCGATGTCGTGGACCAGGGCGCCGAGCACGATCGGCAGGCCGAGCCAGAGGTACTCCTGGCCCGGTGCGCTGAACAGCCAGTCCGAGCCGTTGCCCGGCTGGTGCAGCACATCGGCGAGGATCCAGGCGCTGGCCGCGCCGAGCAGCCATACCAGGACATCGCTGGAGACCCGGGCCGCGCGCCACAGCAGCCCCTCGACGGCCAGCACCATATGCACGAAGAGGATGCCCAGCACCGCCCAGCGCCCGCCGACCAGGGCGAGCGCCGAGGCTCCGGCGCCGATCAGCACCGCCCATACCCAGGTGTGGGTGAGGGTGCGGTGGCCGCCCGAGCGGCGCGGGTCGCCCTGCTTCTTGGTCGCCTTGTAGACGGAGTACGAGAGCTTGTCGATCACCTCGCACAGTCCCTTTGAGACGGGCCCGAAGGCGCGCGATATGGTCGCCGCCTTGTGGTCGAGGTCGGGGGCGAGCGCCGCTCCCGCGCAGATCAGCGCGCCGGTGACCAGCACCGGCCACGGCATCGAGTGGCCGGCCGCCGCGGCCGCCGCCCCCACCCCCAGCCAGGCCGCCGCTCCGGACAGCGAATGCGCCGGTCCCATCATGGTCGTACCCCGCCCCTGTTCTTTCCCGCTTCCGCGCGGGAGTTGACTGCTTCGGCCCGGCACAGCCTAGCGGCGGGCGATCTTCGTCCGCACAGCCGGTTCCCGTCCCGGCGGGGAAACCAGGCAGTATAGGTGCGTGACTCTTATCGATCAGCTGCCGAGCGACGCCGACCCCGACGCACTTTTCGAGGCGTTCTCCGCCTGGGTCGAGGAGCGGGGCATCTCGCTCTACCCCGCCCAGGAGGAAGCGCTGATCGAGGTGGTGTCCGGGGCGAATGTCATCCTGTCCACCCCCACCGGATCGGGCAAGAGCCTGGTAGCGGCGGGCGCCCACTTCGCCGCGCTCGCCCGGGACCAGGTCACCTTCTACACCGCGCCGATCAAGGCCCTGGTATCGGAGAAGTTCTTCGAGCTGTGCAAGCTCTTCGGCACCGAGAACGTCGGGATGCTGACGGGGGACGCGTCGGTCAACGCGGACGCGCCGGTCATCTGCTGTACAGCCGAGGTGCTGGCGTCCATCGCCCTGCGGGACGGCAAGGACGCCGATATCGGCCAGGTGGTGATGGACGAGTTCCACTTCTATGCGGAGCCGGACCGCGGCTGGGCGTGGCAGATCCCTCTGCTGGAGCTGCCGCAGGCACAGTTCATCCTGATGTCGGCGACGCTCGGTGATATGAGCCGGTTCGAGGGGGATCTGACTCGGCGCACCGGACGGCCCACCGCGGTCGTGCGGTCCGCGACCCGGCCGGTGCCGCTGAGCTACGAATACCGGACGACGCCGCTGACCGAAACGCTGACCGAGCTGCTGGAGACCCAGCAGGCGCCGGTCTACATCGTGCACTTCACGCAGGCGGCGGCGGTCGAGCGGGCCCAGGCGCTGATGAGTATCAATATGTGCTCGCGCGCCGAGAAGGACGAGATCGCCTCGCTGATCGGCAATTTCCGGTTCACCACCAAGTTCGGCCGGAACCTGTCCCGTTACGTCCGGCACGGGATCGGCGTGCACCATGCGGGCATGCTGCCCAAGTACCGGCGGCTGGTGGAGAAGCTGGCGCAGGCCGGGCTGCTGAAAGTCATCTGCGGTACGGACACCCTCGGCGTGGGCGTCAATGTGCCCATCCGCACCGTCCTGTTCACCGCGCTGACCAAGTACGACGGCCAGCGGGTGCGGACGCTGCGGGCCCGGGAGTTCCACCAGATCGCGGGCCGGGCCGGCCGGGCCGGCTTCGACACCGCGGGCTTTGTGGTGGCCCAGGCGCCCGAGCACGTCGTCGAGAACGAGAAGGCGCTCGCGAAGGCCGGGGACGATCCGAAGAAGCGCCGCAAGGTGGTCCGCAAGAAGGCGCCGGAGGGCTTCGTCAACTGGGGACAGAACACCTTCGAGAAGCTCATCGCCTCCGAACCCGAGCCGCTCACCTCCCGGTTCCGGGTCACCCACGCGATGCTGCTGTCGGTCATCGCCCGGCCCGGAAACGCCTTCGAGGGGATGCGCCGCCTGCTGGAGGACAACCACGAGCCGCGCAAGAACCAGCTGCGGCACATCCGCCGGGCCATCGCGATCTACCGGTCGCTGCTGGACGGCGGGGTGGTCGAGCGGGTGGAGCCACAGGGCGCCGACGGTGCGGACGGGGGCGCCCCGATCGTCCGGCTGACGGTGGATCTGCAGCAGGACTTCGCACTCAACCAGCCGCTGTCCACCTTCGCGCTGGCCGCCTTCGAGCTGCTGGACCCCGAATCGCCCTCCTACGCCCTGGACATGGTCTCGGTCGTCGAGTCGACGCTGGACGATCCCCGGCAGATCCTGGCGGCGCAGCAGAACAAGGCGCGCGGTGAGGCGGTCGCCGCGATGAAGGCGGACGGCGTCGAGTACGAGGAGCGCATGGAGCGGCTCCAGGACATCTCCTACCCCAAGCCGCTGGAGGAGTTGCTCTTCCACGCGTACGGGCTCTACCGCAAGAGCCATCCCTGGGTCGGCGACCACCCGCTGTCGCCCAAGTCGGTGATCCGCGACATGTACGAACGGGCGATGACCTTCACCGAGTTCACCTCGTTCTACGACCTGGCGCGGACCGAGGGCATTGTGCTGCGCTACCTGGCCAGCTCCTACAAGGCCCTGGACCACACCGTGCCGGACGACCTGAAGTCCGACGATTTCCAGGACATCGTCGCCTGGCTCGGCGAGATGGTGCGGCAGGTCGACTCCAGCCTCCTGGATGAGTGGGAGCAGCTGGCCAACCCGGAGGACGAGTCGGCGGAGGAAGCGCAGGAGCGCGCCGACCAGGTCAGGCCGGTCACCGCGAACGCCCGCGCCTTCCGCGTGCTGGTGCGCAACGCGATGTTCCGCCGGGTGGAGCTGGCCGCTTTGGACAAGGTCGCCGAACTCGGGGAGATGGACGCCGACTCCGGCTGGGACGAGGACGCCTGGGCGGAGGCGATGGACGGGTACTGGGAGGAGTACGAGGAGCTCGGCACCGGACCGCAGGCCCGCGGGCCGAAGCTGCTGCTGATCGAGGAGGACCCCGAGCACGGCCTGTGGCGGGTGCGGCAGACCTTCGACGACCCGAACGGCGACCATGACTGGGGCATCTCGGCGGAGGTCGATCTCGCCGCTTCCGACGAGGAGGGCCGGGCGGTGGTCCGGCTCACCGACGTGGGCCAGCTGTAGCCTCCTGGGCGCGGTCCACGCCGATGACCGGCCCGGCCCCCTCAGTGAAGGAGCACCACCGATGGCCAATCCCGCCGAGCGCCTGGTCGATCTGCTCGATCTGGAACGGATCGAGCAGGACATCTTCCGCGGCCTCAGCCCCGATGAGTCGCTGCAGCGGGTGTTCGGAGGGCAGGTGGCGGGCCAGGCACTGGTGGCCGCCGGGCGGACCACCGACGGGCTGCGTCCGGTGCACTCGCTGCACGCGTACTTCCTGCGGCCGGGGCGGCCGGGCGTGCCCATCGTGTACCAGGTGGAGCGGATCCGGGACGGGCGCTCCTTCACCACCCGCCGGGTCGTCGCCATCCAGCAGGGTCGCACGATCTTCAATCTGACGGCCTCCTTTCATTCTGCTGAACCGGGTATCGAGCAGCAGCTGCCGATGCCCGAGGTGCCCGGCCCGGAGGATCTGCCGACCCTCGCCGACGAGGTCCGCTCCCATCTGGGAGCGCTCCCCGAGGCGTTCGCCCGCATGGAGCGCCGACAGCCCTTCGACGTCCGCTATGTGGAGCGGCTGCGCTGGACGGACGAGGAGCTCAAGGGCGTCGAGCCGCGCAGCGCCGTATGGATGCGCGCGGTGGGGCCGCTCGGGGACGACCCGCTGGTGCACACCTGCGCGCTCACCTATGCGAGCGACATGATGCTGCTGGACGCGGTGCGGATGCCGGTCGAACCGCTGTGGGGCCCACGGGGCTTCGACATGGCCTCGCTGGATCACGCCATGTGGTTCCACCGGCCGTTCCGCACGGATGAGTGGTTTCTCTACGACCAGGAGTCGCCCGTGGCCACGGGCGGCCGGGGACTGGCGCGCGGCCGGATCTACGACCGTGCGGGCCGACTGCTGGTGTCGGTGGTGCAGGAGGGGCTGTTCCGCCCGCTGCCGTCCGCCGAAAGTGCTGCCGAAGGAGTCGGCGGAGGAGCCGCCGACGGCGGCTGAGCGCCCCCGGGGTGTGTGCCGCGCCGCGTCTCATCGCCCGCCGACCAGCTTCTGCCACAGACTCCGCGGGCGGCCCGGAACCCGGGTGCGGTCCTCCATCGGCCGCTCCGCCCCGGCGTCCGGGCGCGGCGCCGGCCGGGCCCGGCGGGCGTCGCCCAGTGAGGAGGCGAGGGCGGCCCGATAGCGCCGGATCTCCCGTGGGTCGTCGGCCGTGACCACCGCGTCGATGACATCCCGGACCGCGCCGGCCTCGGGGCGCATCCGGACGAGCGCGGGACGGAGCTGCCGCAGATGTGCCCGCTCGTACGGATCGGCCACGGCCGAGGCCAGTTCGACGGAGCCGAGCACCGAGGCCAGGACCGCGGCCCGCTCCCAGAGGTCCTCGGTCTGGTCGAGCAACTGGCCGATCCGGCGGCTACGCCATTTCGCGGCCCGCCAGTCCTCCCCGGCGGCCAATGCGGCGCTCAGCCCCGGCGGGGTGCGGCCGCTCAGCAACTCCGGCCGCCTGATGGCGAACTCGGTCAGCTCCGACGCCAGATAGAGCCATACGACGGCCCGATAACGATTGACATAGAACCGGACAGGGGCAAAGAAACCCCCGCGCGCGAGACGGGTCAGCCGGCCCTGGCTGATGCCGAGCAGCTCCGCGCCCTCCGCCGTGCCGACCACACGCAGGCGGGCGATGAGCACCTCCGGGAAGCCCTCGGCGGCGGTCACCCGCCTCAACTCCTCGCACGCCACCCGTCGGCCCAGGCCGGTGGTGACGGTGCGCACCTCTCCCAGCCGCACGGCCAGCTCGAACTCTCGCGATTTGAGCCCCAGCGCCCGGGCCGCCGCGCCGAATCCGACGCTCTCGCCCGCTCCGCCCGGTTCCGCCGGGCCGCCAGGGTCTTCCGGCCCGCTCGCCTGCCCCGGTACGCCCGGCCCGCCGAGCCACTCCAGGCTCCACGGCCCCTGGCTCTCCCGCAGTTCCTGATCCATCCGCACCGCCATCGCGACGTCCTCCCCCGCACTGCCTCAATCACTGACAGTGACGACGATAGCCGCGAAGCAAGTCGGCCGGTCAGGCCTGTGGATAACTTCCGCGCGGCATCAGCCGGGTGTGCCGGTCTCCTGCCTGGCCTCGACTCCCAGATGCTCCCCCACCCGGTTGACCAGCAGCGCCATCTCGTAGGCGACCTGCCCCATATCGGAGTCCGGCCCGGTGAGCACACACAGACAGCTGCCGTCCCCGGCCGCGGTGACGAAGAGGACGCCCTCGTCGAATTCGACCATCGTCTGCCGCACCCGGCCCGTCCGGAAGTGGTGCCCGGACCCCTTGGCGAGGCTGTGCAGCCCCGAGGCCACCGCGGCCAGGTGCTCGGCGTCCTGGCGCACCAGTGTGGAACTCGCCCCCGTCACCAACCCGTCGTTGGACAGCACCAGCGCATGCCGTATCTCCGCGATCCGCTCGGTCAGGTCGTCCAGTAACCAGTCGAGCCCCTTGTTCACTGCCATATCCGATTCCTCCCCGATTCCCCTTCAGCTGCGTGCCAGCCTTTCTCACTGCCGCCGTCTGGGCAACCCGTCCCGCCCGGCACCCCACGGTTGTGCGCTGATTGACGCAAGATGGGGACATGGCACAGAACATGACCAAGGATCAGTGGCAGAAGTTCCTCATGGAGGGCACCCGCACCGCGAAGCTGTCGACCGTGCGGGCCGACGGAAGCGCGCACATCGCCCCCGTATGGTTCCTGCTGGACGGTGACGACCTTCTCTTCAACACAGGTCAGGAGACGGTCAAGGGACGCAACTTGGCCCGGGACGGCCGGGTCGCCATCTGCGTGGACGACGACAGGCCGCCGTTCGCCTTCGTCACGCTGCGGGGTCAGGCCGAACTCATCGACGATCTGCAGCAGGTCCACGACTGGGCGACCCGGATCGCCGCCCGTTACATGGGCGAGGACCGGGCGAAGGAGTTCGGCGACCGCAACGGAGTGCCGGGCGAGCTGCTGGTCAGGGTCCGCATCGACAAGGTACTCGCGCTCGCCGGAGTCGCCGACTAACGAGATTCGACCGAAATCCATTCCTTCATGAGCACCCCCGCCCATTCGACGTTTACGGGCGCATGAGGACCTTTATCGCACCGTCCTCCTTGTGCTGGAACATCTCATAGGCGCGGGGTGCCTCCTCCAGCGGCATGCGATGGGTGGCGAACCCGTCGACGCCCAGCGGGTCGTCGTCCGTCAGCAGCGGGAAGATGTCGTCGGCCCAGCGCCGCACGTTCGCCTGCCCCATCCGCAGCTGGATCTGCTTGTCGAACATGGTCATCAGCGGCAGCGGATCGGCCATGCCGCCGTACACCCCGCTGAGGGAGATCGTTCCACCGCGCCGCACCAGCGCGATGGCCAGCCGCAGCGCCGCCAGCCGGTCGACCCCGGCCTTCTCCGTGAGCTTGGCGGCCCAGTCCCGCGGAAGGAAGCCCGTGACCCGCTGGGCGGTCCGGCCGAGCGGGCTGCCGTGGGCCTCCGCTCCCACCGCGTCGATGACCGCGTCAGGTCCGCGGCCGCCGGTGGTCGAGAGGATGGCCTCGACCAGGTCCTCCTGACGGGAGAAGTCATCGAGGTCATGGACCTCGACACCGTCGGTGCGCGCTCGGCGCAGCCGTTCGGGGACGAGGTCCACTCCGATGACCCGGTCGGCCATGCCCCGGACCTTCGCCACCCGGCAGGCCATGATTCCGATGGGGCCCAGTCCCAGGACCGCGAGCGTGCCGCCGCGCGGGATCTCCGCGTACTCGACGGCCTGCCATGCCGTGGGCAGCACGTCGGACAGATAGACGTAGCGGTCGTCCTGGACTCCTTCGGGCACCTTGATCGGGCCGTACTGGGCCTGCGGCACCCGCAGATACTCCGCCTGGCCGCCGGCCACCGCGCCGTAGAGCTTGGTGAAGCCGAAGAGCTCCGCCCCCATGCCGTGCTCGGCGACCTGGGTGGTCTCGCACTGCGTCGGCAGACCGGAGCGGCACATCCAGCAGTGTCCGCAGGCGATCTGGAAGGGGACCACCACGCGGTCGCCGGGGCTGATGTGCGTCACCTCAGGGCCGGTCTCCTCCACGATGCCCATCGGCTCGTGGCCGAGGATGTCGCCGGGGGTCATGAAGGGCGTGAGCACTTCGTACAGATGGAGATCGGAGCCGCACAGCCCGGTGGTGGTAATCCGGACGACCGCGTCCGTCGGCTCCTTGATGATCGGGTCCGGCACTGTCTCGACCCGTACATCATGTCGGCCCTGCCAGGTCACCGCTCGCATCGCCGCATCCCTTCGCCGTGGTCGTCGGCATGGTCTTCCGGGACCCGCCACGGGTACCCCGGCGGATCCGGGCGAAGCGCCGGCGGGACCACGGCCCGCGCCGCCGGTCCACCAGGTCCACGAGCCGGGACGTCTCCGCGGCGACCACGGACGGCTCGGCGCCCGCGGTGCTCAGAACGGCCAGGCACGCACCGTCCGCCAGCGCCGCGACGAAGAGGAGCCCCGCCGCCATCTCGATCATCGTCCGCCGGGGCGCGCCGCCGCGCCCCCGGCGCCCCGCGCTCGCGGCGACGCGGTGGAATACGGAGGCGACGGCGGCCAGGTGCTCGGCCTCCTGGCGGGAGAGCCCACGGGACGCGCTGACGGTCGCCCCGTCCCGGGAGAGCACCACGGCATGGCGTACACCTCCGGCCCCGGCCACCAGATCGTCCAGGATCCGGTCGAGATCGGCCATGGAGCGTGCGGCGGCGCTGCGGGGCTTGGTCATGGGCGGTCTCCCTCGGTCGGGATGCGCCGTGCCGGGCGGCGCTGCGGATGTCCCCTGGGCCAGGGACGCTAGACCCGGCGGGGGCGCACATTGGGGGCGCATTACGGAACCTGTTGAAATTTGACAGAGTCAGATGCCAGAGCGATCGGCCAGCGTCCGAATCTGCACTCGATGCGGGCGTAGGCTGCTTGTTCATCGCGTCGCTTCCCCGTTCGTATCCAAGGTGTCCCGAGGAGTTCCCGTGCCACATGAGCCCTCCCGCGGAAACAGTGCGGCCGACGTGAGGGACTTCTTCACTCCCCGGGCGGCCGGCTGGGACAGCCGCTTCCCGGACGACGGCCCCGCCTACGCCGCCGCCGTGGCCGACCTCGGGCCGCGACCCGGGGACGCGGTCCTCGACGCGGGGTGCGGGACGGGGCGCGCGCTGCCCGCGCTGCGCGCCGCGGTCGGTCCCGAGGGGACCGTCCTCGGCGTGGACCTCACGCCCGCGATGCTGGACGCCGCCGTGCGCGAGGGCCGGGACGGCTTCGCGGCCCTCGCCCTCGCCGATGTGGCGCGGCTGCCGCTGGGTGACGACTGTCTCGACGCGGTGTTCGCCGCCGGACTGATCTCCCATCTCGCCGAGCCCGGGCCAAGCTTGCGGGAACTGGCCCGGGTGGTGCGCCCCGGCGGGCGGCTCGCGCTGTTCCATCCGGTGGGGCGGGCCGCTCTCGCCGCCCGCCACGGCCGCCCCCTCACCCTCGACGACCTGCGGGCGGAGCCCCAGCTGCGGCCGTTGCTGGCGGGCGCCGGCTGGCGCCTGGAGTCCTACGCCGACGAGGACGCACGCTTTCTGGCACTCGCCGTCCGCGAAATCGACTAGACGAGCCGGATCGTTCGGATCAGGGCTGATCCGCGATCGCCGCCGCGAAGCCGGGGGCGTTGTCGAACATCACGTTGTGCCCCGCTCCGGGCACGGTGCAGACCGTCACTCCGGCCGCCGTCAGCTCGTCGCGCCCGGTGAGCTCGTCGCCGTGCCCGCCGACCAGATACATGCGGGGGATCTCCAGGCCGAGGAGCATCGCCCGCATGGTCGGTCGGGTGCCGCGGGCCAGCGCGCACGCGCTGCGATGCAGGGCGGTCGGGTCGGCGAGCCGCATCGTCGCCCGCCACACCGGTCCGACCCGCTCCAGGGTCTCCTCGAATCCGCCGCCGCGTACGAACGCGTCCTCCGTGTAGGTGGCGATCCGGCTGCTGCCCGCCGTCAGCGGCGGATCCGGATCCAGATTGGCCTCGGTGAGCACCAGACGGGACACCAGCTCCGGGCGGCGCACCGCCAGCACGATGGCGACCGATCCGCCCATGCTGTGCCCGATGACCTCCGCGCCCCGCACCCCGGCCGCGTCGAGGGCCGCGGCCAGTGCGTCGGCGTGGTCCTCCAGCGTGTAGCCGAAATCGGCGGGGCGGTCGCTGATCCCGTGGCCGGGCAGGTCCACGAAGAGTGACCGACGGCCCGCGAGGGCCGGGACGGCGGCTATATGGGCGTGATAGACGGCCGATATCGCGCCGAGTCCATGGACGTACACCCGCGGCGGATCGCCGTCCCCGGCCCCGGCCGTGCCGGTCCATCTGATGTGGGCCCCCTCCGGGCCGAATGAAGCGTGCTGCATGGCCTGACTCCCGCCTTACGGATCGCATCGGACACCCGACCCTACATCGCCAATACATCGGAATCGATGTATTGCCTCTGCGAGGTACAGCGATCATGCGGCACAATGCGCCCATGCTCGAACTCGCCATCCTGGGCTTCCTCCACGACGTCCCCCTGCACGGTTACGAGTTGCGCAAGCGCATCGCCGCACTGACCGGACATGTGAAACCCGTGGCCGAGAGCACCCTCTATCCGGCGATCAAGCGGCTGGAGAAGGCCGGGCTGCTGGCCCGCCGGCCCCAGCCCGGCGCGGGGGCGGCACCCCGGCACGTCCTCACGCTGACCGCCGAGGGGCATGCGGAGCTGCGCCGCCGCCTTGCGCATCCGGCGGACATCGACATTACCGACGAGAACCGCTGGTTCACCCTGCTGGCGTTCCTGCGGCATCTCGACGACCCGTCGGCACAGGCGGAGGTGCTGGAGCGCCGGATGGCCTTTCTGCGCCAGCCGTCGAGCTTTTTCTACGAAGGCGACCGTCCCCTGCGGGCCGAAGAGGTGGAGGACCCCTTCCGGCGTGGCATCCTCACCATCGCCCGGGCCACCAGCCAGGCCGAGCTGTCCTGGCTGCGGCGCACGCTCGACACACTCCGCGCGGCGAACGACGGCTGAGGGCCGACCGCGACCCGATGTCTCGACTCCATGGCTACTGGGTGGTTAAGGTGCGCGACGACGGATCGCCCTTCGGATCCGCATGCGCAAGAGGAGGCTGTCGTGCCCGCCACGGAGGAGTCAGGCGACGAGGCACTGTATGTGCTGACCGCGGTGCTGCTGACACCGGCTCAATTCCCGAGCGTGCTCGGTGACGACTATCCCGAGGCATGTGCCGCGCTCGGGCTGGAGCCGTACGAGACCGGCTACGGACTGGTGCTGGGGCAGGACGGCGGCGGCGCCCGCTGGACGGTGGTCACCGACGATGTGTCACTCGTGGCGTGCGCCATCGCGACGTGGGACTGCGGTATGGAGTACGCCCTGGCCATCGACGACCGGACGGTGGTCGCCTCCCTTCCCGGCTGGCCGCTCGCGGTGGCCGTGGCCGCCCCGGGCATTCCGGCTCCCCATGACCCCGCTCCCGGCGCCGAGCTGGGGGCGGACGCCTCCCGGGCGCCGCTGACACCGCCGGACTCCGAGCGGTGGGGCCCGGCCCAGCGGCGGCTCGGCGCCGATGAGATCGCACTCCAGTGGGCGATCTGGCGTGAGCAGGTGGACAGCGATGTGACGTTCGTGGCCCCGGGCGAGAAGCCGCACGGGGGCGTACGGCGGGTGCTCGAGGAGGCGCGCGGCTATCTGGCCTCGCCCCCGCCGGCGGGCCGGATCCGTTCGGCGTTCGCCTCCGGCGACGCGCGGACGCTCCGGGCCGACGGCCCGGGCTGGAGCATGGTGGCCCGGACCGACGACATCGCGTTCGTGCTGCTGGACGACGCTCCGGGCGAGGTGCTGCCGGTCGGCCGTGGCCCCGAGCTGCCGGAGCTGCTGACGGCCCTGGACAGGCTGGCCGTGCGACCCCACTGAGAGCGCGACCTCACTGAGACACCGCTCCCCCAGCCGGCCGGGCCCCGAACGGGGCCGCGGGCGGTCCGCGATCGGTACTGCACGGTCACTCCCGGCTGCGCGCCGCCCGTGGCCCCGAGCCCGGCCGGTCGCCTTCCGCGGCCGCGCTCGGCGGCCCGGCTTCAGCGACCCAGCTGCTTACGGGAGACCCTGTGCAGCCTGCGGCGCTGGGAGGAGTCGAGCAGCAGATAGGCCGCCGCCGGCACCCCCACGATCACCAGCAGCGCCGCCCAGAAGGGCAACACCCAGAGCAGGATCACACCTGCCACCACACCACCGGTGGCGACCTTCGCGCGTGTGGACATTTCACCCGCCTCCTTCACGGCCCATAGCCGCACTCACTCCACACAACGGACACCGACGGCACCCGGTTCCTCCTCGCGCCGTCATCCTGTACCCTCGGGCGGCCCGGGCTCCACTAGTCAAATTTGAGGAACGCTCAGCGCTGTGACCCCACCCTCCGCGGCAACACCCTCCGACGTCGCCGAACTCTCCCGCTGCACCGCCGTCTTCCTTCCCGGTGACCCGGCACGCACCGGCCGGATCGCCTTCTGGCGGCCGGACGGCTCGCCCCCTTCCGGTCCCGCCACCGGCTCCGCCGAGGAGCTGACGGTCGCCCTCCCGGTGGACGTTCCCGACGACGGCTCCACCGGCCCCGCCCCCACCGGCCTCGACGTCCGGACACGAACCGTACGGGCGCTCGTGCTGCCCCTGGGCGAGGCGCTGCCGGTGCTCACCCGGGCCCGGGCGCGGGCCGCGCAGGCCGGTCCGGGGCAGTGCGACCCCGCCACGGCCTTCTGGGGCGCCGCCGCCGTACTCGCCCTCCAACTCGCGGCCCGCGGAAAGCTGCTGCCCGGGCTCACCGCCACCGACCATGACGCCTGGCGCGTCGGTCCGCTCACCCCCGACGACCTGACACGGGTGCGCGAACTGGCCGCCGCCATGCCGCCCAGCGCGCACGCGACACCGCTGCCCGCCTCCGGCCCGGTGCTGCTGCCCGAGCCCGAGCGGCATCTGCGCGCGTTTCTGGACGGGGTGGCGGACGGCCTGCCGCGCTCGCCCGCCGCGGCGTCGGCCGCGGGCGGCCCCGCCTTCGCCGCCACCGCGCCACGGCGGCTGCCCGAACAGCGTGCCTGGGCCGCGGACGTGGCCGCCGGACATGACGCGGGGGTGCGGCTCTCGGTCCGTATCGAGCTGCTGCACGGAAGCGGCGACGGGAACGGTAAGGCGGACAGGCCGCACTTCCGTGCCGTCCTCCAGCTGCACAGCCTCACCGACCCGGCGCTGGTCGCGGACGCCGCCGATGTCTGGGCGGGCACCTCGCCCGTCATCCCGGCCCTCGGTCCGCGCGCCCGTATGGACGCGCTGCTGACCCTGCGGCGGGCGGCCCGCGCCTGGGCGCCGCTCGCCCCGCTGCTGTCGGCCGCCGTGCCCGACGCCCTGGACCTCGCCGACGAGGAGGTCGCCGAGCTGCTCGGCCCGGCGGCCGGGGCGCTGGACGCCGCCGGGGTCCAGGTCCACTGGCCCAGGGAGCTGGCCCGCGGGCTCACCGCACGTGCCGTCATCGGCCCGGACGGCGACGACGAGGCTCAGGACGATGCCGGGCCCCGGTTCCCCGCCTTCCTCTCGGCCGACGCGCTGCTGCGCTTCAGCTGGCGGTTCGCCGTGGGCGACCAGGAGCTCACCCGCGCCGAGCTGGACCAGCTCGCCGAGGCCAGCCGGCCGGTGGTGCGGTTGCGCGACCAATGGGTCCTCCTCGACCCTGAGGCGGCGCGACGGATCCGCGACCGGCAGGACCGCAAGCTCACCCCCGCCGACGCCCTCGGTGCCGTCCTCACCGGTCGCGCGGAAGCCGACGGCAGCGAGGTGGAGGTGCGGCCCACCGGCTGGCTGGAGGCCCTGCGGGACCATCTCGCCGACCCCGAGGGGGCCGCCGGCGCACAGCTGCCGCCCGTGTCCCAGCCGGCCGCGCTGGCCGCCACGCTGCGCGACTATCAGCTGCGCGGCCTGGACTGGCTGGTCCGTATGACCTCGATCGGCCTCGGCGGCTGTCTCGCCGACGACATGGGGCTCGGCAAGACCATCACCCTGATCTTCCCTGTCAGTCAGCATGTTGAGTCATTGAGGTCCGGCATCCGGGCCGCACACGGCGGCGGGAACATCACCCAACTCGCCGCGTCGCACAACCGGATCACGGCGGCCACCGGTGTCCGCATTTGGAATGCAGGCCAGCCCTGTCCCGGCCTGTGACGCGACCACGAACCTTTCCCATGGACTCACTGCCTTTCCCGTGCACGGGAAAATATCACCGGCATTCAAGGGAAACGACGGAATGCATGACACGAAGTGCGGTCAGCAGTAAGGACATAGACGCAACAAGTAAGTCAAGACTTACCTTTAGGGAACTTTGGCCGTATGGTGCGGCTCGAATCGAAGGAGTCCCTTGTTGTCAAACATAAATGATTTGGCCGTGCGTGCGGTTGAATCGGAGCAAGGTTACGTGTCCTCGTTGTATGAGCTGCTCACCGAGCGGCTTTCCGAGGCGCGATCGAACCGGGCGAGTGTGTTGAAGGCCCCGGCGGACGGCGCCAGCGAGGCGTACGAGAGAGAGGTCGCCGCCGACCGTCTGACCAAGGAGATCGGCCGGTTGGAAGGCGCCGAGAAGGGGCTGGTCTTCGGGCGCATCGACTGGACGGACGGCACGGCCCTGCGCATCGGGCGGATCGGACTGCACACGGAGGAGGACGAACTGCCGCTGCTCGTGGACTGGCGCGCGAACGCGGCGCGGCCCTTCTACGAGGCCACACCGGTCCACCCGATGGGTCTGCGGCGGCGTCGGCACCTGCGCCTCGAGGAGCGCACGGTCATCTCGGTGAGCGACGAACTGCTCGACGGGACCGCCCCGACCGACGAAGACGTCGTGGGGGACGGCCCGTTGACCGAGGCTCTGTCGGCACGGCGTACGGGCAGGATGCACGCGGCCGTCGCGACGCTGCAGGCCGAGCAGGACGAGATCGTCCGCTCCGCCCACCGCGGGGTGACCGTGGTACAGGGCGGGCCCGGCACCGGCAAAACGGTGGTCGCCCTGCACCGGGCGGCGTACGTCCTGTACGCGTTCCCGCGCGCCGCGGAGGAAGGCGTCCTCGTGGTGGGCCCCAACGCCCGTTTCCTTGACTACATCTCCCAGGTCCTTCCCTCGCTCGGGGAGAACGACGTCGATCTGGCGACCTGCCAGGAACTCGCCGGAGTGTCCCCGGACGCGGTGGACCCGTTCGACACGGCGCGCCTCAAGGGCGGCCTGGACCTCGCCGACGCCCTGGCCGGCCTGCTGCGAGACCACCAGGCCCCCGCCGGTGACTTCACCGTCCGGGTCGGGCAGGAACTGGTCCACCTGTCCGAGAAGGAGGTCGCCACTGCACGCGCCGCCGCCCTGGCGGCCGCATCCGGCCACAACCCCGCGCGACAGGTGTTCAAGGAACTCCTGGTAGACGCCGTCACCGACGCGATGCAACGGAACATGGGCGACCTCCTGGAGCAGATCGACGCCGATGCCGAGCAGATGACGGGCCTGAACCTCGACCGGTTCACGGGGGTCGCCCAGCACCGTGCCGAGGGCGCCGCCGACCCGGGTCCGGTCCACGAGCTGGACCTGGACGCCATCGGGGCCGATCTCCTCGACGACGCCGGTGTCGACCGGGCGGTCGAGGCGCTGTGGCCGAGGCTGGTACCCGGCGACCTCGTGAAGACACTGCTGACGGATGCCGGCGCCCTGGCCAAGCGCCTGCCGAACCTGACCCCGCGGGAGCGGTCCCGTCTCCTGCGTGCCCCGGACGCCCCGTGGACCGATGCGGACGTGCCGTTGCTGGACGAGGCGGCGAGCCTGGTCGGCGGCCCGCCCGAGCGGACGTACGGGCACGTCGTCGTCGACGAGGCGCAGGAACTGACCGCTATGCAGTGGCGGATGATCGTCCGCCGCTGCCCGGCGAGGGCGATGACGCTGGTGGGTGACTTCGCCCAGTCGGGCCCGGCCACGACGGCACGCGACTGGAAGGAAGCCCTAAGCCCGCATGTCGGGACGCGGTTCAGACTGCACGACCTGACGGTCAGTTACCGCACCACGCAGGAGATCCTGGAGAGCGTCCGGGACCTGCTCGCACGGATCGCTCCGGACCAGCGGCCCACACGGTCACTGCGCAGCGGTGAGAGCCCGCGCACCGTGACCACACATGGGGACGGGTTGGTCACCGCCATCGTGGAGGAACTGCGCGCCCAGAGCACCGCGCAGCCGGACGAACTCCTGGGAGTGATCTGCGCGGACACCCGGGTCAGCCAGTTGACGGCTAACGGCATCGCCGACCACGCACGCATCGTGCCCGCGTCCGAAGCACGTGGCCTCGAGTTCGACGGGGTCGTCGTCCTGAACCCCGAGGAGATCATCACGGCCCGCCCCGGCGGGGAGAGGGACCTGTACGTGGCCCTGACCCGGGCCACCAAGCGCCTGTGCACCATCACCACCCAGCCCGCATGAGGGCGCGGCGCCTGCGTGGTCGCCGCGGGCGCACAAGTGCCCCGACGCGCCGTCAACGTACGCACTGGTGTAGCCCTGGCCTCCCTTCTCAGCCTGATATCCTGCCTTCCGGCCTGCATCGTCCAACCAGGGAGTCGGCTACCGGGTCCCTGCAGACTGAGACCGACGGAGTCTGCGACCTGCTCTACCCGTCCGAGGGGTTCGCCTCGGACGGGTAGGCGACTACCAGGCTGTAGTGGATTCGCAGCGCGGGATAGTGTCTCGCGCTACCGCCCACCGGCTACCTGGTCCCGCCCGCAGCGGAGTGACGTTGCTCGGGCGCCCGCTGAGCACGTCCCGCAACTCCTTGTTCTCCAGGGTCAGTCGCGTGTTCTCCGCCAGGAATCCCTGGACATCGTCGCGAAGCCGGACGATCTCCTTGTTCTCGTTAGTGATGGTGGTCTTGAGGTCGGAGATCTTTCTACGGAGCCGGATTTCGACATCCGGAATTCCGCCCCGGGCCCTGACTCGGTCGTAGAACTTGTTTTTGAGGTCGGTGTGCCGCTGGGTCAGGGCGTTGCGGGGAACATCGGCCTCGATAGCGAGGGCGACGATGGTGAGCGCTCCGTTGGAGCGTTCAGGAGTGCCGTCGAGGATGCGGTCCATGGAGACGCGAATGCGGTCGCGTTCGTCGGGTGCCGGGCTCATGCCGTGATGTCCTCAATAGCGAAGCGGGTGCGGTCATGTTCGTCAGCTTGGTCGCGGAACTGCTGGGCTGCCACGAGACCGCGGTCTGCCAGCGGACCGGGAACGTGGTCGGCTTCAATCTCCAACTGCTGGGCCCGTTCGCGGAGCGCGATTGCTTGCCAGTCGGTTCGGACAATGAGCCTTTTCAGCGTTGCCTCTCCAGGGTGAGTACGGCTTTGGTGATGACGCTCATGCGGTGGGGGCTGATCCGGGATCTGCGGAAGACCTGCCAGGACTTGAGCCGTGCCATGCCGCGTTCGACGGGTGCCCGGGCTGCAGACAGGGCCCGGTTCCTGGTTCGCTCGGTGGGGGTGAGTTCGCCGCCTGGCGGGCGGCGCTTGGCGGTGGTGATCCAGTCGCCCGCACCGATGTAGGCCATGTCGGCGAGGATCGGGACGCCTTGGCGTGCGCAGATCCGGAGGATCTTGTGGGTGCGGGCTGCCGTGAGGTCGTGGGTCCGGCCCGGCAGTGCCGGCGACAGCCACAGAACCTGGCCGGTCGGGTCCGTGACGACCTGCACGTTCACTCCGTGCCGCTTGTTCTTCGCTGAGTAGTCGGCTCTGCCGTCGCCGACGCGTTCGCACTCCGCGAGCGTGCCGTCCAGGAGGACGAAGTCCGGGTCGTGCTCGCGCAGCGTCTTCAGCAGGCCCAGCGCCTGCTCGGCGAGCAGACCGGTGACCGCGGTGACGTAGGCGTGGGCGGTGCCGACGGATATTCCGAAGGCCGCGGCGATATGGGCGAAGGTGTCGTGGCGGCGCAGGTACACGAGTGCGACCAGCGCACGGCGGTGCGGCGGGAGTTTGCACCGTCGGTCACCCTCACGGTTGACGATGAGCATCCTGGCCCACTCGACCAGGGCGTGGGGCAGGTCGAGTGCGGCAGGATACGGAACCAACAGGATTCCTGTGCTGCTGAGTTGCGACGTCGAACACCTCCCTCAACGGCACGGGAGCCCTGCCCGTTGCGCATCCGCCCACACTCCGGCCCGTCACCCGATCATTGGCCACGCTGAAAAGGCTCAATGGCTCGAGCGCGAGCAGCGGGCTCAGCCTCTGGATCACCCGGCACACCGTCAAGAACTAGACACCGAAAGAGCGGCCCGAGCTGCCGCATGGTCAGGTCCGTGCGGTAATACACGACCACGATCAGGACCCGCTCGGCCAGCGGCAGACACCACGGCCGACCCCAGTGCGTGCCGTTGCCGCCTCGCTCCCGCACCGCCTTCAGCAGCTGCCCGAACTGCTCCAACCGCAGCCCCGTGGGTGTTTCCACCCACACGCGTTCAGCCCTCAACACCCTGGCCTACACCGGAGATGCCCAATTCACGGCCTTGTGCCACACCCTTTAGGAGGCACCGCTGTGTGAAAGTCAAGCCGGTTGAACAGTTCCCGTCAGGACTTGGAGCTGGGCCGACCGGGAATATGGCTGAGAATGGACTTGGAGAAACCCCCATCGACGCAGACATCTTGGCCGGTGACATATCCTGCCAGCGGGCTGACAAGAAACTCGATCACGTTCGCGATATCCATCGGGTCGCCAATTTTCGACAACGGGATGATTTTTCCCCGCGCCTTCTTGACTTCGGGATCGAGGTACATTTGTTCAGTCATCCGTGTGCGAGTCATGCCCGGGGACACCACGTTCACGCGGATTCCGTCAGGCGCCCATTCCAGTGCGAGTGTCTGAGCCAACATCGTGAGTGCAGCCTTGGTCGGACTGTAAGCACCCGATTCGGCATGTGGGAGCTGGCCGGACATCGAAGAGGTGAAACAGGCGGACCCGCGACTACCCTTCAGATGCGGGTAACTTGCTTTGGCAAGTAGCCACGCCCCGCGGAGGTTGACGGAGAACATGCCGTCCCAGTCCTCGAGGGAGAGATCCTTGAGTGCGCCAGGGCTGGCGATTCCGGCATTTGCCACCAGTGCATCCAAGCCGCCGAACTCGTCCACCGCAGCGGTTACCAGGTGACCGGGTATGTCGGGATCACCCAGGTCTCCTGTCAATGCAATTGCTTTGCCGCCCATCGACTGGATCAATCGGACGACCTCGTCTTGTCGCGTGTTCGCAGTAAGGCCGGATACCGCGATCATCGGCTGTTCGCCACGGGCAAGGGCTGCCTCTGCGATCCTCACACTTGCAGAGGCGCCGATGCCACTGCTTCCGCCACTGACCAGAACTCTCATTGCACACTCTCCTTGTATATTCCCAGCGGGCCTACTCAGCGACCCCCGGAGTCACTCTGAACCCCGAGTTTCGAAATCAGTCTCCGAGATTCCAACCCTCTTCACTGAGGTCACGCATCGCCTTCGCGAATTCTTCAAGGGTGTTCTCTTCGCGGATGACTTCGAGCACGACGTTGTCCACCCCGAGTGTTTCTTGGACTGCTTTACCCAGCTCGTTCCAATCGATCACCCCAGTGCCGATGGGGTCGTGGCCCCACGTTTCCGTCCCCGTGTCGGATATATGTATGAGTGCAACCGATCCGTGGTGCAAGCGCAGGCTCGATACGGGATCCTCCCGGATGTAAGCAGCGTTCGCGACGTCGTACACGATTTTTAGTGCATCATCATTGACCGTGTCGACGATATCTGCCAGTTCCCCAATCGTCGGTGCAAAGCAGTAGGGGGTGTTCTCGAAGAGGAGTCGTTTTCCCGCCCGCTTGGCTAGCGGAATCAGCTCTTCCAAGCCTTCGTGCATCCACCCGTGGACCTTCTCGAGCGAGGGGGAGATCATAGGACGCCGCGTGCCGGGTGAAATCACAACTTCCGGGACATCCCAAGCTACTGCAAGGTCGATCACCGACGTGATGTGCTCGATGCTCTTTCGGCGCATGCTGGCGCCAGGGCTGGCCAGATTGATGTCGTATCCGCCGGCATTCAGGGAGCGGATCTTGGCGCCGTTCTCGTTGAGCGTCGCCAGCATTGCCGAACGCTCGGAGCTGGAGATCTCTTCCGGCCAGCAGTGTGGAGAGCTGATGGGAACCTCGAAGGTGTTGTACCCATTCTGGACCAACTCGGATATCGCATCGGTCGCCGTTGCCGACCAAAGATATGAAAACGTGTTGATGATCATTGGGCTTTCCCTTCAATCTTTGAGGTGTCCTCATCGTGCGCTCGGGAGCTGGGCGGCTACGACCGGGATTCCTTGGACTGTTCAGGGGCTGAAGTAGCAGCAGTGAGCTCTTCACACCCCGCCGCGAGTGAGCCCAGGCGCCCACGTTTTCCCTGCTCAACCCGGGCAGCAACGGCCGGATGAACTCCCACTCCGCATCGGACAGTTCATGACGACTCCGTGCTCAAGGTGGAGCCGCTGCATCAACTGCCCATCCCGAGCCGGGCGCCGCCGGCGACATCCAGGCTCAGGCCGGTCAGGTAACGGTTGGCCGGGTCGGTGAGGAAGGCGATGGTTGCCGCCACCTCCTCGGGCTCGGCGAACCGGCCCATCGGGATCTGCGCGGCCCGGGCCTGGCGGGCGCGGCGGTCTCCCTCGGGGTCGCCGCCGCCGGCGCGGGTCGCGAGCTGCGCCCACATGGCGGTGTTGACCGGGCCGGGGCACACGCAGTTGACCGACACGTTGTCCGGGCCGAGTTCCAGAGCCAGCGACCAGCAGATGTTCAACACGGCCGCCTTACTGGCGTTGTACGGCACGTACGCGCGACGGGCCTCCTTGGCGGCGACCGATGCCACCGCGACCATGGAGCCGGAGCCCTGGGCCTTCATCACGAGGCCGACTTCGCGCAGTACGGAGAAGGCACCCGTGGCGTTGATCGCCATCACCCGGGCGAACTCGGAGCTCGGGGTGGTGAGGAGGTCCGGCTCGTTGCCGAGAACCCCGGCGGCGTGCACCAGGACGTCGATCGCCCCGTACTCCGCCCGGATCCCGTTCACGGTGTCGCGCACCGCCCGCTCGTCTGTGACATTGAGCTCACGGAAGTCCGCGAGCCACTTCGGGAGGCTGTCCGGTGCCGTGCGGTCGCAGCCGATGACCGTCGCGCCGACTGCGTGCAGTCGCTCGGCGGTGGCGGCTCCGATGCCGCCGCTGGACCCGGTGACCAGTGCGATCTGCGGTTGGGCGGTCATGGGGTGTCCTTCGTAGATGCCGTGGGTTTCGTGATGCTGAGCATTACTTGGCTTCCAGATGCCGCAGGGGGCGTGGTGTCAGTGGTGTGCGTGACCTGGCAGCCCGTCTCCGGCAGCGTCAGGTAGACGATGAGGCAGATCAGGACGATGGCCGTCATGTACACCGCCACGCCCATAGGATGGCCTGACTCAACGAATGAGCTGGCGATGAGCGGGGCCGTCCCACCGAGGGTCGCGATGACGATCTGGTGGGCCAGACCGATGCCGGACACGCGGACGGCGGCGGGGAACAGTTCGGCCTGGATCGTCGGGTAGACGCCCTGCCAGATGGCCAGTACCACCCAGCCGCTGACGGTCACCGTCACGTATACGCCGAATCCGGGGTGCTGCAAGAGCAACAGCAGCGGGTAGAAGAGCACCACCATGCCCGCGGCCCCGATGATGGGGAAGGGCTTGCGGCGGCCGATGCGGTCGGACAGGGCTCCGCACAGCGGCACAATGATCACCAGCACGCCCAGCCCGATGGCGTTCCCCGCCAGGGCGGAGCCCAGGTCACGTCCGGTGGTCAGGTGTGCGTAGGTGGGCAGGAACGTGGCCCACGTGTAGTAGGCGACAGCCGGGGCCGACAGAGCCGCGGTCTGCAGCAGTGCCCTGGGGTGCCTGCTCAGCAGTTCCCGCAAACGCAGGGTCTCGGGCTTGCTGTCGGCGGCGGAGTCCTCGACGGCGGCTTCGAACTCCGGGGATTCGTCGGCGCGCGAGCGCAGCAACATCCCGACGATGCCGAGGACGCCGCCGATGGCGAACGGGATGCGCCATCCCCACGTCTCCAGGTCGTGGGTGCTCAGGGTCGAGGTGACGATCGCCCCCATGCCGGTGGCGGCCAGTGTGGCCAGGCCGCTGGCCGCGTTCGACAGCGAGCCGAACAGGCCGCGCCGGTCGGTCGAGCCGTTCTCCACCATGTAGGCGATGGCGCTCTGCGACTCGCTGCCGGCCGAGATGCCCTGCAGTACGCGGGCGAGCAGGAACAGCAGCGGCGCCGCGTAGCCGATGGCGGAGAACGGCGGGGTGAGCGCGAGGATCAGGCTGCCCACGGTCATGCCGCCGACCGCTACGGCCATCACGACGCGACGGCCGTAGCGGTCGGCCAGCGGGGAGATGATGACGCCGCTCAGTGGTCGCACCACAAACCCGACCGCGTAGGTAAGCAGGGCGCTGATCAGCGACATCGCCGGGCTGCTGCCGGGAAAGATCTGGCTCGAGAAGACGGCGGCCAGGAGGCCGTAGATGTACCAGTCGTACCACTCGATGAAGTGGCCGACGGTGCCCGCCAGGATGTTCAACCGCCTTCTGCGGGGCGGGACTTCTCCTTTGGCCGGGTTGGAGGGGGAGTTCGGTGAGGTTATCCTTGGTGCGTTCGCCATTGAGCGCTCCTCAGTGCAGTGAGGGATGGGATCTGTGCGAACAAGCGGCGGGTGAGAGCGCCGCGGTCCAGTTGTTGGGCCGAAAGTGTCGGCGGTGCCGGAAGCCTTCTTCGAGCATGGATGCCGCCGACACCTGCCTCGGGGCGGGGCCGTTCGAGGCTCGCGGAGGAATCAGCGCGTCGCGTGGCTGGACCAGGTGCGGCCCTCCTGCTCCTTCACGGGGAGACCTGCGGTCTGCAAGATGTCGTCGAGCAGCGCCTGCGTGCGGGCGGCTTCCCGCCCCGATGTCAGCGGCGTGCCACGGTCACGTACGCGGTCGAGGAAGTGGTGAACGGCGGCGGCGAATCCGAATGTGTTCGTCGCGGTGGCCCAGCCGAATGCCTCGGGGCTCATCGAGCGCACGGTGCTGACGCCGTCCCGGGTGAGGGTCACCGTGTCCGGAGCCACCACCTCGGCCGAGCGCTCGGCGCCGTAGGCATCCAGCTTTTCCGCCCAGGCGCCAGCGGTCCGTGCCGCCGTCAGGACGCCGGTACCGCCGCCGGCGAAGCGGACCAGGGCAGAGACGCCGTCCTCCTGCCAGGGGTCGTCACCGGCGGCGTGCGCGGCGACATCGACCGGTTCGCCCGGGCAGAACCAGCGCAGCAGGTCCACCATGTGGATGGCGTTCTCGAAGGTCGCGCGGTACTCACTGCCGCGGCGATTCTTCTGCGCGACGCAGAACGCGGCGCCGGCGTCCCCGAACTCCTCGCGGGCGGCGACGTAGGTCGGCGCGAAGCGGCGGTTGAAGCCGACCATCAGGACGCGCTCGTGCTCGTCGGCGAGGTCGGCGAGCCGCTCCGCGTCGCTGGTCGCGGTCGCGAGGGGCTTTTCGCAGAAGACATCCACGTCCGCCTCCAGCGCGCTGCGCACGCCGGCGACATGCTCCGACCTCGGGGTCAACACAAACAGGGCGTCCAGGTCACGTTCCAGGGCATGCTCGACGGTCCGGACCGCGGTGGAAAACCCCCACCGGCGGACCAGTTCGGAGGGGTCCTCGCACCGGGACACCAGCACGTCGAGCTCGACGTCGTCCCGTGCCACCAGGGTGGGCAGCTGCGCGATGTGCGCGATGTTCCCCGCGCCGACCACGCCGACACGCAGCGGGGTCGTGCTCATCGGTACACCTCCGCGGGCGTGAGACCGGCGGCCTGGTCGAGGAGAGCACGGAGCGCGCGGGCGGACCGGGCGAAGCCCACCTCCGGAGCCGGGAGGTCCTGCGGGTGCCACCGGTACTCGTACTCGAGGCTGAGGACGTCGTCGTAACCGTTCTGCTTGACCGCCCGCAGGATCTCCGCCCAGGGCACGACGCCCTCGCCGACGACGCGGGAGCGCACAGCCCGCTCGTCCGCCTTCACCCGGGCCGTCTCGGAGGCGACGAAGGGGGCGTCCGGATCGGTGAAGACGAGGTCCTTCACGTGGACGTGCCCGATCAGGTCGCCCTGCTCCCGCAGCGCCTCCGGCCATGCCTCGTCGTGGGTGAAGGTGAGGTTCGCCTGGTCGTAGAGCACGCGGACGGCAGGCGAGTCCACCTCGCGTATCAGCCGAGCTGTGTCCTTGGCCGACTGCGTCATGGTGCCGAAGTGGTTCTCCACGCACAGGAGCGCTCCGGCGTCGGCGGCGAGCGGTGCAAGCTCCGTCAGTGCCGAGCGCAGGCGCTCCCAGTGTGCGGCGTGGTCGGTTCGATCGGCTCCCCAGGAACCCGCGTACACCCGGATCCGGGTGGCGCCCAGGCGATGGGCGCAGTCGATGGCCGACCGCAGTTCGTCGAGCGCGGCGCGGCGCTGTGCCGGGTCCTCGTGGTTGATGCCGGTGGTGTACGGAGAGAGTCCCATCACCGGTACGCCGAGATCGTCCGCCACTCGGGCCGCCTCGGCCGCGACGGCTTCGTCCCCGATGGGCAGTCCGCTGCGGTAGTCGTTCTGGTAGATGACCTCGGCTCCCTCCAGACCGGCGGAGGCGAAGAGTTGCAGCGCCTCCGGGAGGGTCTGTTCCGGTGTGCCGAGGGTGTGGCCAATGATGCGCATTACAGGTTCTTTCCGGTTCGGGAGGGGCCAGTCCAATCGTCGGGGCCGACCAGGGGTGGCGGGCTGTGGACGCGGGAGCGGTCGACGAGCTCGATCAACAGGCCCCAGGGCGCCCGGAGATAGGTCCATCGGTTGCCCGCGACGCGCGGGCTGTCGGGGCCGACCTCCTTGGTTCCGCCCAGCACACGGGCGCCGTGCGACCGGAGGTGTTCGACGGCGGTGTCGACGTCCGCCACGGTGAAGCACAAGTGGTGGCCACCCGCGTCCGAGTGGCGCGGGTAGTCGCTCCGCTGGTCGGTGCTCCACCACTGGAACAGCTCGACGTTGAGGTTCGGCGGCATGCGCAGCATGGCGAGTTCCAGATGGGCGTCGGCCGGGACCTCGAAGTGCGCGGGCATGAAGTCGGCGTCGGGCCCTCGCGTCGAGCGGTAGAGCTCCTCGGCGCCGAAGGCCTCTGCGAAGAAGGTGACCGCTTCGCCGAGGTCGGGCACCGTGAACGCGACATGGTCCACGTGCTGGAATCCTGCGGGCAGGCTCATCGGGGCACCTCCGCGGTCGACTCACGAACCAGTAGATCGGGGGCGAGGACGACATGGCTGGTCTCCCCGTCCTTGAGGAGTTTCTCTGCGAGGTCGATGGCGATCACTCCCATGTCGGCGATGGGCTGGCGGACGGTGGTCAGCCGCGGGTTGAACCGGGCGCCGAACTCCAGGCCGTCGAAGCCCATCACCGACACCTCGTCCGGGACGGACACACCACGCACACCAAGAGCGGAGATGAGTGCGAAGGCGACCATGTCGTTGGCCGCGATGACTGCTGTGGGGCGCTCCTCGCGTGCCATGTCCACCAGGCGCTGGGCCGCCCGCTCCCCCACATCCGGCCCGGTGCCTCCGTCCAGGACCATCGCAGGCATGTCCAGCTCCGCGGCCAGCCCCTCGTAGGCGGCCAGGCGGTCCCTGGAGGTGTACGCCCCGGAGATGCCGGACACGTAGGCGATGCGCCGGTGCCCCAGGCCGCGCAGATGATCCACGGCGAGGGCGATGCCTTCGGCGCTGTCCACCGTCACGGTCGGCACCTGTGCCTCCTCGACGCGGTCGATGACCACGACCTTGCTGCCGAGCGCGACGTTCTGCAGCTCGTCGAGGTCGACGGTGGTCGACGGCGCGACGATCCCGAAGGGCGCGTACATCTCCTGAAGGGACGTCAAATAGGCGTTGGTCTGGGCGACTTCGCCGCCGGTCACGCACAGCACCAACTGGTAGCCCCGGTCGGCCGCCGCTGCCGCCATGGTCCTCGCCAGCTCACCGTAGAAGGGGTTGGTGATGTCCGGGACGATCAGCGGAACGAGCTTGCTCGCACGACGGCGCAGGGCTTGCGCCAGCGGGTTCACCCGGTAGCCGAGGCTCTCCGCCACCTCCAGGACGTGCTTGCGGGTCTTGGCATTCACGGCTTCCGGCCGGGAAAAGGCTCGGGAAACCGTGGAGCGGTGCACGCCCGCCCGGGCGGCGACGTCATCGATGCTCACCTCAGCCATGGCTGACCTCCAGGGACGCAATGGAAGACCGCCCGTACGCGGCCCAGATGAGGCTCATTGTGTCGGCAAGGTCGTCCAAGGTCGGCAGCCCGGCGAAGCCGTCCGCCCAGGTGTCGGCCACCTGCCGGACGAACACGTCGTACAGCGGATCGCTGTCCACATCGATGGTGCTCGATTCGGTGACACCGTCCGCGGCGTGCGTGAACGAGACATGGCCGGAGGCGCCCACATCGACGTATCCCTCGCTGCCCGCACTGGTGAAGGAGCAGTACCGCTTGGCGGGGCTCGACGGGAAGGCGTAGCCGACCTCGATGATCGCCTCGCTGCCGTCGTCGCCCGCCAGTACGAGGGTGGCGTGGTCCTCGACGCCCTCGCCGTGCAGGCTCGCGGACACGTTGGCGGCCACGAGTTCCACACGGCGGGCGCGGCTTCGCCGCAGGAAGAGATCGATGAAGTGCGGCGCCAGGTTCACCAGACACCCCCCGCCTGAGCGTGCGGGGTCGAGCATCCAGGAGCAGCCTGCCGCGTGATAGCGCTGCGGAGGGCCGACAACGAAGCTCGTACGTTGATACGTCGGCGCACCGGCCAGGGACAGCGCGTGGTCCACGGGGCCGCCACGTTGGACGAAGAGGACGGTCGCCGCCACCCCGGCTGCCGCGGCCGCATCGCGAATCCGCTCCACGTCCTCGGGCCCCGTGCCCCCCGGCTTGTCGACCACGAACGGGATGCCGCGATCGACCAAGGCCAGACAGGTCTCCACCATGCGGTCGTGCGGGCCGAAGACGTAGGCCAGGTCCAGGGGGCCGGCGTCCAGCGCTTCGCCGACTTCCCCGTAAACGGCCGCGTCGAGGCGTCTGGCGATGTCGGTGACCTGGTCAGGCTCCTCGTCCTGGACCAGCACGACATCGTGAGTGTCCCCCCAGGCACTGACATGCAGGGGTACGTGCCAGTGCCGGGCACCGAGCACGGCCGTTCGCGGACGTCTCACGACGCGTCTCCCAACTGTTGACACAGAGCAACTTCTACTGATTGTGCTCTTTGAAACCGGTCACTGCGATCGATTGCTGCGATCGATTGCAATACGGAAACAGAGCTGCTTAAGCTCTGTCAACACCCCCCGACCATCCGATTTCCTTGAGGTGACCCCCATGCGCAAGCTGCGCACCTTGAATGCCATCTGCGACACGGGGACGGTGCTGATCGTGCGCCTGCCCACCGCCGAGGCGTCGTACGGAGTGGCCCGCGAAGCCATCGCCGCAGGGATACGCGCGGTCGAGGTCACGCTCACCACGCCGGGCGCCCTGGACGTGATCAGCCAGCTGAGTGAGGAGTACCCCGAGGCCGAGATCGGCGCCGGCAGCGTCCTCGACGCAACATCGGCGTACGCGAGCATTCAGGCCGGGGCACGCTTCCTGGTCAGCCCCCAGGTCGACCTCGGCATGCTGGAGACCGCCGGCCGCTACCAGGCCGTCAGCATCTGCGGTGCCGCGACGCCCACGGAGATCGTCCAGGCCGCCACGGCGGGCGCCGACCTCGTCAAACTGTTCCCCTCGTCGGTCCTCAACCGCGACTATGCCCGTGCGGTGCTCGAACCGCTCGGACACATCCCCCTGGTCCCGGCCGGTGGTGTGTCCCCGGACAACGTGTCGGAGTGGTTCGACGCCGGAGTCGCGGCAGTCGGTGTCGGAAGCTTCATCACCAAGGCGGCGCGGCGCGACGCCGGCGGGCCGCACCCTGTCCGCGCGGCGGCCGGGACCTTCCTGGAGGCGGTGGCCGATGCCCGCGCCTGACCCGGCGTCCCCCGCGCCCGGGACACCGCCGGCCTTCGTCGCGATCGGCCCCGCGGGCTCGGGAAAGTCCCATGTCGCCCGGGAGCTCGCACGCCGACTGCGGGCGGCCTACCTCGACAAGGACTCCCTGGCCGGCGACCTCGTGGACGCCGCGCTCGAACTGGTCGGCCGGCGCGCGGGAGGCCGCGAGGACGACCCGACCTACGTCGAGCGGTTGATGCCGGCCGAGTACAAGGCGCTGTTCGCCACGGCGGCGGACAACCTGCGGCTCGGCCTGCCCGTCGTGCTGGACGCCCCCTTCGCGGCATACCTCGCGGACCCCGACTTCCTGACCGCCTCCGCCGACCAGACTTCCTGGCCCACGGGGACACCCGTCGTCGTGGTCGAGGTACGGACTTCCCCGGAGACCGTTCGTACGCGGCTGACCGAGCGGGGCCTGCCACGGGACCGGGCCAAACTGGCCGACTGGCCAGCTTTCTGGCGGCAGCTCGGGGGCCGGGAGTGCGCCTGGTCCGGAGCTCGGCACATCGTCGTGAACAACGATGGCGAACCGGACCTCGATGCGGTCGTGGCGCTCACGCGCGATCAGCAGCTCTCGACGTTCTCGTAAGTCTCAACGCGGCCGACGCTCTCCTTGAGGACGAGGTCGAGCAGTCCGGGGAACCGCCGGGCCAGCTCTTCCTTGCGCAGCGTGTTGGTGCGGCGGGTGCCGACGTCGTGCTGCCGGATGAGACCGGTCTAGCGCAGGACGCGGAAGTGGCGGGTGAGCACGGAGGCGGCGACATCGGTTCTACCAGCGTTCCCGGCGACCTGATGGCCGAGTACTACCGGCAGTGGGCGAGCGCCGGACTGATCATCAGCGAGTGCACCTACCCCGACCACGGGGCACAGGGATGGGTCGGTGTGCCGGGCATCGGCACCGACGAACAGGCGGCCGGCTGCCAAGGGTGACCGAGGCGGTGCACGCCGAGGGCGGACACATCTCCCTGCAGATCATGCACGGCGGCCGCCGCACCCTCCCCCCCCCAGCGCGATCGTCATCGACGGCAATACGCTCACGGCGAAGGGCGAACAACCTTTCGTGGGCCACACTCCCCGAGGCTGCTCGACCGGCCGCCGACGACAAGATCGCGCGCGACATCCAACGGCAGGTCGCGGTCCCGCTGCCACACTTCACCCCTGAGGCGGACCCGGCAAACCCCGGCAAACGACACCATCGGTCAGTCGGTTTCCGTCAGGGCCTCATGCGCGGCGGCCAGGATCCGTTCGGAGAGCTCGGAGCCCTTGGTGGCGCGGGCCAGGACGAGCGCGCCGAACAGGGTGCTCAGGCGGGCGAGGCCGTCCTGGTCGTCATCGCTGAGGAAGCCGGCGAAGTCGGCCACCCCCTCGGCGTAGACGCGGCGGGCCTCCTGGCCGTCGGGAGTGCGGGCGATGTCGGTGGCGAGCGCGGCGATCGGGCAGCCGGCTGCCGCGGTGTCGCGGTGTTCGACGGAGAGATAGGTGTCGATCAGCGTGCGCTGAGCGGCGTCGCGCCGCCCGTCGTCCTGCTCGAGCCCGGCCGCGTACCGCTGGGCGAGCTCGTCGATCGCGTGGGCGGTGGCCTCGTCGACGAGCGCCTCCTTGGAGGCGAACTGTTTATAAAAGGCGCCGTGGGTCAGACCGGCCGCCTTCATCAGGTCGGCGACACTGACGTGCGTGCCCTGCTCCCTGAAGAGCCGGGAAGCAGTGTCCACGACCCGCCTGCGGTTCTCCTCCGCCTGCGCCTGCGATACCCGGCCCATGGCCACCTCCTGCGCGAAACCGGCTTGGATGCCGACTGGCATCTATCGTAATCCGGTGTTTAGATTGTCATCATAATCTAAATCAGCTGGAGGCAGGCGGCCCGACGGGTACCTGCCACAACCGGGAGCAGGATCAGACATGGAGCTCAAGAACGCGGTCGCGGTCGTCACCGGCGCCAACCGGGGCCTCGGACGCCATCTCGCCGCCCAGCTCGTGGAGCGCGGCGCGAAGGTCTACGCGGCGGCCCGCCGCCCCGAGACGGTCGACCTGCCGGGAGTCATCCCGCTGCGCCTGGACGTCACGGACGAGGAGTCGATCCGGGCGGCCGCCTGCACCGCCTCCGACGCGACACTGCTGATCAACAACGCGGGCATCTCCACCGGCGCCACGCTGGTCCACGGCGATCTGGACCAGGTGCGCCGGGAGATGGACACCAACTTCTTCGGCCCGCTCGCCGCGACCCGCGCCTTCACTCCGGTCCTCGAGGGCAACGGCGGCGGCGCCGTACTCAACGTCCTGTCCGTCCTGTCTTGGTACCACCCGGCAGGCCTCGGCTCCTACGCCGCTTCCAAGGCCGCCACTTGGGCGCTGACCGGCGCGAGCCGCGAGGAGCTGGCGCCGCGCGGCATCACCGTCTCCGCGCTGCACGTCGGATACATGGACACCGACATGGCCGCCGAGGTCCCCGCCGACCAGAAGATCTCCGCCTCCGACGTCGCGACCCAGGCCCTCGACGGCATCGAGACGGGCCTGCCCGAGATCGTCGCCGACGAGCTGACCCGGCAGGTCAAGCAGAGTCTGGCCATCTCTCCGCAGCCGAACGCCGCCTGAGGCTTCCAGAGCGCTTCCGAAATGAACGGAACCCCCTGCCTCTCACGGCGGGAACAGAAACGGAGACGGCGATGAAGGCCTTCATGGTCGAGAAGTACGGCGACGCGGCCGGAATGCGCGTCACCGCCGTGGTGCGGGACCGCGACCGCACGCCTTACCGATCCGACGTGCTGCTGCGGGAGTTCACCGAGGCGGAATGGGACCGGCTGCTGGAGGTGGTCGCGGACCGCTCGGGCCATATCGCCGCCCTGCTGGACCGCGATATGCCTCCGCAGCTGGCCGAGGACGCGGCGGCCGTGGGCGTCGAACTGCTGCCGGGGATAGGCGATCTGGAGCCGGAGTGCGGTTGCGAGGCGTGGGACCACTGCCCGCACACCGCCGCGCTCTGCTACCAGCTGGGCCGGCTGCTGGACGAGGATCCGTATCTGCTGCTCCTGATGCGCGGACGCGGGGAGCGGGAGTTGCTGGACGAGCTCCAGGTGCGCAGCGCGGCACGGGCCGCACCGCACCTCCCACGGGCGGCGGAGGACGCCTCTCCCCCGGCTCCGGAAGGTGTACCGGCCCGGGAGGCGTTCGCCGCACCCGGTCCGCCGCCGCTGCCCGCACCGCCGCCCGCCGTCGCGGCGCCCGGCCGTCCTCCGGCGCTGGCGGGCGGCACGGACCCGGCCGAGGGGCTGGACGTCGCCGCGCTGGAGTTCCTGGCGGCGGACGCCGCCGTACGCGCCCAGCGGCTGCTGGCCGAGGCCCTCTCGCCCGGCCACGCCTCCTCTCCGATCCCGGCCGCGCTGACGGTGTGGCAGGACACGGTGCGGCTGACCGCCGCCGGTCCCCCGGCGCCGATCGCCGCCCGGCTGGCGGCCGGCTGCGGGCGCGACCGCGCCGATCTGGCGCGGGCCGTCCGTGCCTGGGAGCACGGCGGGGCCGCCGCGCTCAGCGTTCTGGAGGAGGAGTGGGTGCCGGACGCGGCAGCCCTCGCGCGTGCCCGCGTCCAGCTCGCCGCCGCCTGGGAGGAGGACGAGCAGGCGCCCGAACTGCGCGCCGTGGGGAACCGCTGGACCGTGGTGGGCGCCGATCTCCAGGTGCGCTACGGACGCGACGGCCACTGGTGGCCGTATCGCAAGGAACGCGGCCGCTGGTGGCCGGCGGGCCCGGCCGGACACGATCCGGCGGCGGCGCTGGCGATGCCCGGCGCCGGCGGCTGACGCGGCCCGTGGCCGGTGGCGGCATCCGTCCGCCACCGGCCACGGGCCGGGATGGGCCGCCCGGCGTCGGCCGCGCCGCCCCTGAGGGAGGAGCGCGCCCCGGCCCGCCGGCCCAGCGCGGAGGCGGCCTCGCGGTCGCCCCTTCCCGTCCGCCGTTCCGTGGCCGGTGAGGGCGGACGGGACCGGTGGCAGATCCAGCCGGACCGAAGGGGGGCGGGGCGGCAACCTTTGGGTGGGCCGTGGAGACCGTAAGGGCGTCAACCCCCTCGGCACGTCTCCACGGGACGGAGTCACCGACCATGACCCTCAGCCCACGGCGCCCCCGGCGGCGCCGCCCCGCTCCGCTCATCGGCTCCCTGGCCCTGGCCACGGGTGTCGGGCTCGTCGCCGCCCCGGCCGCCGGCTGGCTCGGCGACGGTGCCCGGGCCCATGCCGCCACGCCCCCGGCCGCGGCGGCCACCATCGTGGTGGCCAAGGACGGCAGCGGCAACTACACCACCGTGCAGGCGGCCGTAGACGCGGTGCCGGCCAACAACCCGTCCGCCGTCACCATCTCCGTCAAGCCCGGCACCTACCGCGAGACGGTGAAGGTCCCGGCCAACAAGCCGCATATCCGGCTGGTCGGCACGACGAGCGGCAAGAACGATGTGACGATCGTCTACAACAACGCCTCCGGCACCCCCAAGCCCGGCGGAGGCACCTACGGCACCAGCGGCAGCGCGACCGTCGCCGTCGAGGCCGATGACTTCCAGGCCCGCAATCTGCAGTTCGTGAACGACTTCAACGAGGCCAACAGCTCCATCACCGACAAGCAGGCGGTGGCGCTGCGCACCGCGGGCGACCGCATCGTCCTGGATAACATCGGGGCGGTCGGGGACCAGGACACCCTGCTGCTGGACTCGGCGAGCAAGTCCACTGTGGGCCGGGTGTACATCAACAACGCCTGGATCCAGGGGAACGTCGACTTCATCTTCGGCCGTGCCTCCGCCGTCATCAACAAGTCGGCGATCCGGCTCGCCAAGCGCTACGACGGCAGCTCCGGCGGCTATGTCGCGGCGCCCTCGACGGCGGCCGGAAAGAAGGGCTTCCTGTTCATCAACAGCAACATCACCGGGGATGTCAGCAGCCGGTCGTTCTACCTCGGCCGCCCGTGGCACGCCGGCGGCGACGCCAGCCTCGATCCGCAGGCGATCGTCCGCAATACGGATCTGTCAGCGGCGATCAAGACCACTCCGTGGACGGACATGAGTGGCTTCCCCTGGAAGGACGACCGCTTCGGGGAGTACAAGAACACCGGCGCCGGTTCCGGCGCGGCGAGCACCGACCGGCCGCAGCTGACCGACGCCCAGGCCGCGGACTACGAGATCGCCGACTGGCTCGGCGGCTGGCAGCCGTCGGCCTGACGATGAGCCCCGGCCGCCGGTCCCGTCGGGGGGCGGGACCGGCGGCCGGACACGGTCAGCCGCGCGCGGCGAGCAGATGGTCCATGGCGAGCTGGTCCAGACGCTCGAAGGCCATACCGCGCTCGGCGGCCGCCTCGACGTCGAAGTCCTCGAAGGCGGTGCGGTCCGCGAGCAGCGCCGCCGGGGTCTCGCCCTCCTGAAGGGTCGGCTCGCCCAGCTGGTCCAGGCGCGAGGCACGCAGCGCCTCCTGGACCTCGGGGTCGGCGCGGAAGGCGGCCGCCCGCTCCTTGAGGATGAGGTAGTTGCGCATGCAGCCCGCCGCCGAGGCCCAGACGCCCGAGATGTCCTCGGTGCGCGGGGGCTTGAAGTCGAAGTGGCGCGGGCCCTCGTAGCCGCCCGTCTCCAGCAGATCGACGAGCCAGAAGCCGGCCCGCAGGTCGCCCGCGCCGAACCGCAGGTCCTGGTCGTACTTGATGCCGTTCTGGCCGTTGAGGTCGATGTGGAAGAGCTTGCCCGCCCACAGTGCCTGGGCGATGCCGTGCGGGAAGTTCAGCCCGGCCATCTGCTCATGGCCGACCTCCGGGTTGACGCCGTACAGTTCGGGCCGCTCCAGCCGCTCGATGAAGGCCAGCGCGTGGCCGACGGTCGGCAGCAGGATGTCGCCGCGCGGCTCGTTGGGCTTGGGCTCGATGGCGAAGCGCAGATCGTAGCCCTGCTCGGTGACGTAGGCGCCGAGCAGGTCGAACGCCTCCTTCATCCGGTCGAGCGCGGCGCGCACGTCCTTGGCCCCGCCGGACTCCGCGCCCTCTCGGCCGCCCCAGGCCACATAGGTCTCGGCGCCCAGTTCGGCGGCGAGGTCGATGTTGCGTATGGTCTTGCGCAGCGCGTAGCGGCGCACGTCGCGGTCGTTGGCGGTGAAGGCGCCGTCCTTGAAGACGGGATGGGTGAAGAGGTTGGTGGTGGCCATGGGCACGCTCATCCCGGTGGCGTCCAGGGCCTGCCGGAAGCGCTTGATATGCGATTCGCGCTCGGTCGCCGAGGCCCCGAAGGGGATGAGGTCGTCGTCGTGGAAGGTGACGCCGTACGCGCCGAGTTCGGCGAGCCGGGTCACGGACTCCACGGGGTCGAGCGCCGGGCGGGTGGCGTCCCCGAACGGGTCCCGGCCCTGCCAGCCGACCGTCCACAGTCCGAAGGTGAACCTGTCCTCGGGGGTGGGGTTGTAGCTCATCGCGGCTCCTCGCCTATTTCGTCATGGCGCTTTACAAATTAGTATGCGCGAGCATTCCGGGGAAGCCCCGTTCCACCCGCACACCGCACGACCCATGGACGCAAGGGAGAGCGCGAGATGGCAGCAGCAGCCGTGCCCGTGCCGCAAGGACCGCTCGTCGTCGGCGTGGACAGCTCCACGCAATCGACCAAGGCGCTCGTCGTCGACTCCGCGACCGGTGCGGTCGTCGCCCGGGGACAGGCCCCGCACACCGTCGATGGCGGCAGCGACGGCACCGGTAAGGAGTCCGTCCCGGAGCAGTGGTGGGAGGCGCTGACCGAGGCGCTGCGGCAATGCGGCAATCCGGCCCGGGAGGCGGCCGCGGTCTCCGTGGGCGGCCAGCAGCACGGCCTGGTCACCCTCGACGCCTCGGGCCGCTCGGTGCGGCCCGCCCTGCTGTGGAACGATGTGCGCTCCGCGCCGCAGCGCGACCGGCTCATCGAGGAGCTGGGCGGCCCGAAGGCATGGGCGGAGCGGGTCGGCAGCGTGCCCGCGCCCGCCTTCACCGTCACCAAGTGGGCCTGGCTCATGGAGAACGAGCCGGAGGCGGCCCGCGCCACCGCGGCCGTCCGGCTCCCCCACGACTACCTCACCGAGCGGCTCACCGGCTATGGGACCACCGACCGCGGCGACGCCTCGGGCACCGGCTGGTGGTCCTCGGCCACCGAGTCCTACGACGAGGAGATCCTGGACCGGGCCGGGCTCTCCCCCGAGCTGCTGCCGCGCGTGCTGCGCCACGGCGAGGCCGCCGGGACCGTACGGGAGCTGCCCGATCTGCCGCTGCCCACCGGCGCCCTGGTGGCCACCGGCACGGGCGACAACATGGCGGCCGCCCTGGGGCTCGGCCTGCGCCCGGGGCAGCCGGTCCTCAGCCTGGGCACCTCCGGCACCGTCTACGCGGTCTCGGCCCACCGGCCCGCCGACCCCAGCGGGGTGGTCGCGGGATTCGCCGACACGCGGGACGCCTGGCTGCCGCTGGCGTGCACGCTCAACTGCACGCTCGCGGTGGACCGGATCGCGGCGCTGCTGGGCCGCGACCGGGAGGCGGTGGAGGCGGGCGGCTCGGCCGTGCTGCTGCCGTTCCTCGACGGCGAGCGCACCCCTCATCTGCCCCACGCCTCGGGGCTGCTGCACGGTCTGCGCCACGACACCACACCGGGGCAGGTGCTTCAGGCCGCCTACGACGGGGCCGTCTTCGCCCTGCTCACCGCGCTGGACCAGGTACTGGACGCGGACGCGGCGCCCGACGCCCCGCTGTTGCTCATAGGGGGTGGCGCCAAGGGCACGGCGTGGCGGGAGACGGTCCGGCGGCTGAGCGGACGCCCGGTTCAGGTGCCCCGGGCCGAGGAACTGGTCGCCCTCGGGGCCGCCGCGCAGGCCGCGGGGCTGGTGCTGGGCGAGGACCCGGCGGCAGTGGCACGGCGCTGGGCGACCGCCGAAGGGCCGTCCTACGGTCCGGTGCCCCGCGACGAGGCGGCGCTGGAGCGGCTCTCCCGGGTGCTGGCGGACGCGGAGGGCCTGCTGCGCCACGCGTGAGCGCCGTACGGCCTCGGCCGGACGGACCGGTGTCGTACCGGCCCGGCACAATGAGCGGATCGGGCGAGAGGAGACAGATACACGTGGCAGCTCCACTGCCCAACACCCAGCAGGCGATGCGCCGGCGCAATCTCTCCCTCGTGCTGCGCGCCGTGGCCGCCCACGGCCCGCTGTCCCGTGCGTCGGTGGCGGCCCGTGTGGGGCTCACCCGGGCCGCCGTCTCCACGCTCGTCGACGAGCTGATCCGGGACGGGCTGCTGGTCGAGCTGGGCCCCTCCCGGCCCGGTACGGTCGGCCGCCCCGGCAGCGCCCTGCAGCTCAATGAGCGCGGTCCGGCCGGACTCGGCGCGGAGATCGGGGTGGACCATCTCGCGGTGTGCGCGGTGGACCTCGCCGGGCGGGTGCGGGCCCGCACCGAGATAGCCTCGGCGAACCGCGACCGTGCACCGGCCCCGGTGCTCACCCAGCTCTCCTCCCTGGTCCGGCAGGTCGCGGTGGAGGCGGAGCTGGCCGGGCTGCGGCCGGTGGGGCTCTCGGTGGCGGTGCCCGGTCTGGTGGCGCGGGACTCCTCGCTGATCGTCCGCGCCCCCAACCTGGGCTGGGAGGGGGTGGACATCGGCCCCGAGCTGCGCACGGCGCTGCCCGGTCTGCCGGTCACCGTCGACAACGAGGCGAATCTGAGCGCGCTCGCCGAGCTGTGGCGGGGCGGCCACGACCCCGCGCCCCGGGATTTCGTCCATGTCTCGGCCGAGATCGGCATCGGTGCCGCGGTCGTGCTGGAGGGGCAACTGCTACGCGGCACCCACGGTTTCGCGGGCGAGCTGGGCCATGTGCCGGTGCGTCCCGAGGGGCCCGAGTGCGCCTGCGGCGGCCGCGGCTGTCTGGAGCAGTACGCGGGCGAGGAGGCGGTGCTGCGGGCGAGCGGCCTGTCCCCGAGGAGGCCGCGGCCCAGCACCCGGGCCCCGGCGGCCGTATCACCGTGCTGGCCGTAAGGGCGGCGAGCGGCGACCAGCGGGTGCGGCGCGCGCTGCGCGGCGCGGGCTCGGCGCTCGGGATCGCCCTCGCGGGCGCGGTGAACCTCCTCGACCCGGAGAAGGTAGTGCTCGGCGGCGCACTGACGCCGCTGGCGCCCTGGCTGCTGCCCGCCCTGGAGCGGGAGTTGGGACGCCGGCTCACCGACCCGGCCCGTCCGGGCAGCGGGGCGGTGACCGTCTCCCGGCTCGGCCCGGACGGTCCCCTGCTGGGCGCGGCCAACTCGGTGGTGCAGGCGGTCCTCGACGATCCGGCGGGGTTCAGGGACCCGGCCGGGTCCGGTGAGCCTGCCGGGATCAGAGGAAGCGATGCATGATGTGCAGCCCCACATAGCCCTTCGTGGGGTGGTCGAACGCCTTGGGGACGGTGCCGATGACCTCGAAGCCCAGTGAGCGCCACAGCGCCACCGCCTGGGTGTTGCTCTCCACCACGGCGTTGAACTGCATCGCCTTGTAGCCTTCGGCGCGCGCCCACGCCAGGACATGCTCCCCCAGGGCCCGGCCCACACCGCGCCCGCCGTGCTCGGGCGCCACCATGAAACTGGCCCCCGCGATATGCGCGCCCGGTCCCATGTGGTTGGGGTTCATCTTGGCCGAGCCCAGGACCGTGCCGTCGGGATCGGTGGCGACAGCGGTACGGCTCGGGGGGCTCGGCATCCAGATGTCGCGGGCCCGGTCCTCGTCCAGGTCGCGAGGGTAGGTGTAGGTCTCACCCGCGGCGACGATGCGGCGCAGGAAAGCCCAGATGGCAGGCCAGTCCTCGGCGGTGGCGGTCCTGATCAGCATGCGGGCCAGCATGGCGGTGCGGGCGACGGCGCGCGAGGGATTTTCCCGCCGCCGCCCGCGAGGTGTCAGCGGGCCGCGCGCAGGAACGCCTCCAGCCCCGCCAGGTCGTCGGTGTTGAGGTAGTCCACATCGGCGGCCAGGAGCTCACGCCACAGGGCGTCGCGCTCCGGTCCGGCCACGTCCGGGGTGGCCCAGAAGCGCACGGTCTGCCGGGCGGCGTGTGCGGAGGCGACGAGGCGGTGCAGCGTCTCGCGCTCCGCCCGCGGCATCGGACCGGTCCCCGTCCAGGTGAAGGTCTTGGTCCAGTCGGCGCTGATGAGCGGGATGAAGGAGGCGGGCACGCCCGAGCCGAGATCCTCCAGACGTCCGTCGTAGAAGGCGTGGCGCACCTTCGCGGCCTCCATGGGGGCCCGTGCGCCGCGGTCACCGGAGATGACGGCCGTCACCGCGCCGCGGCGCACCCGGCCGTCCACCCCGCCGTAGGCGGCGCTGAACAGGGGGCCGTAGTGGCGCAGCCGCTTGGCCAGCTCCAGGTAGGTGGCCTCCCCGGCGGTCTTGAGGTCGATCAGCAGCTGCAGCGACAGGTCGTGGCCGCGGTAGACCCGGCCGCCATTGGCCTTCACCCGCCGGGCCAGCGGGTCGAGGTAGAGCGACTCCAGAGTGCGGGTGGGGTCGAGGTCGGTGGCGTCGTGCGCGACCAGCAACTCGCCCTCGACCAGCCAGATGTCGGCCTCGACGCTGCCGAAGCCGTGGGAGAGCGCGTCGAGGAGCGGACGGGGGTGCTCGTAGTCGTTGTGGGCGTGGGCTCTGGCCAGCGGCCGCTTGCCCTTCGAGAGGTCCTTCGAGCCGTCCTTCGAGACGGACGTGGTGCCGAACGAGCTGGCCGTGCTGGCGAACGCGGGCGCGGCCGCGCCGCCCGCCAGAGCGGCTCCGAGGGTGACGACAAAGGCACGGCGTGTACGGCGGACCATGGGGGCCTCCCGGCTCTCGTCCCGGCCTGGTGCCGGATACGCAGGATGGACGCCAGTGAGTATCGGGCGGAGTCGCGCCCAAAGGGCAGTGCTGCGCGAAGAGTTCCACGGGTGGTCCCCGGCCATTTCCTCACCGTTCCCGGGGTGCCGAGGCGAGGCCGCGGCGCCCGCCCGCGGCGGGCGCGCGACAGGTGAACGGGGGCCGGGTGAACGGACGGGGTCGCGGCGGCCGTCGGCCTGCGGCGCGCATTCGAAGTGTTTACCCGTCCGCGGCCGCCGACATAACCATCACCCAGGCACTCTTTTGAGTGAATGCACCACCCAAAGTCCGCTGATAGCTTGGCAGTTGCTCGAGCGGAATTTGTCCTCAAGGTCCGTACAGGGATGGGTGAGCATTCACGATGACGACGTCCGTTGAACCGGGTTCCGGTACCGGAAATTCGCAGCCGCAGTTGAGTCTCGGCACGGCGGCCGCGCGGAATCTGGCGACGACGACCAAATCCGTTCCGCAAATGCAGGGCCTCAGCTCCCGGTGGCTGCTGCGCATGCTGCCGTGGGTGCAGGTTCCGGGCGGTTCCTATCGTGTGAACCGCCGGGCGTCCCATACGCTCGGCGACGGCCGGGTGGAGTTCACCACCACCGGGTCCGAGGTGCGGGTCATCCCGGTCGAGCTGCGCGAGCTGCCGCTGCTGCGCGGTTTCGAGGACGCCTCGGTGCTCGGGGCCCTGGCGGACCGCTTCACCCAGCGGGAATTCGCGCCGGGCGATGTGCTGGTCGAGGCCGGGCGCCCGGCCGATGAGCTTCTCCTCATCGCCCATGGCAAGGTCGAGAAATTGACCGAGGGCGCGTTCGACGAACCCGCTGTGGTCGGCTCGGCCGCCGGCGGCGACCACATCGGGGAGCCGGAGCTGACCGCCGCCCAGGCGGGCACCTGGGGCATCACCGTGAAGGCCGTGACCTCCTGCACCGTGCTGGCCCTGCCCCGGCAGGAGTTCGAGGAGCAGCTGGACCGCTCACCCCAGCTGCGGGCGCATGTGGACGGGGTGCGCTCGGCGCCGGAGGCCGAGCAGAACGAGCACGGGGAGGCGGCCATCGCGCTGGCCTCAGGACATTCGGGCGAGCCGGTCCTGCCGGGCACCTTCGCGGAGTACGAACTGGCACCGCGCGAGTACGAGCTGAGCGTGGCCCAGACCGTACTGCGCGTCCACACCCGCGTCGCCGACCTCTACAACGAGCCCATGAACCAGGTAGAGCAGCAGCTCCGCCTCACCATCGAGGCCCTGCGCGAACGCCAGGAACACGAGCTCGTCAACAACCCCGAGATCGGCCTGCTGCACAACGCCGACCTCTCCCAGCGCATCCACACCCGCAGCGGACCGCCCACCCCCGACGACCTCGACGCGCTGCTGGCCACCGTCTGGAAGGACCCGGGGCTGATCCTGGCGCATCCGCGCGCCATCGCGGCGATCGGCCGGGAGTTCAACGCCCGTGGCATCTCCCCGCAGCCCACGGAGGTGAACGGCCATGCGATGCCGGCCTGGCGGGGCGTGCCCATCTTCCCGTGCAACAAGATTCCGGTGTCCCGAAGCGGGGTGACCTCGATTCTCGTCCTGCGCACCGGGGAGGAGAACCAAGGGGTCATCGGACTGCACCGCACCGGAATTCCCGACGAATACCAGCCGAGCCTCTCGGTGCGGTTCATGGGAATCAGCGAGCAGGCCATCATCTCGTATCTCGTCAGCGCCTACTATTCCGCGGCCGTGCTCGTCCCCGACGCGCTCGGAATTCTGGAGAACGTGGAAATCGGGCTCTGACGCCCGCCCGACCGGGCCCGTGGCCTTCGCATACCTTCCCGAAGATCTACCGAAATGGGTGATGAGCACTTATGACCACTTCCGTGGAGTCCGGTGAGCAGCCGCTGAGTCTGGGCACGGCCGCCGCACGGAATCTGGCGACCACCACCAAGTCCGTTCCGCAGATGCAGGCCATCTCCTCCCGGTGGCTGCTGCGCGTCCTCCCCTGGGTGCAGGTGTCGGCCGGTACGTACCGGGTGAACCGCCGACTGACGTACACGGTCGGAGACGGTCGGGTGGAGTTCATCAGCACCGGATCGCAGGTGCGGGTCATCCCGCCGGAGCTGGGCGAGCTGCCGACGCTGCGCGGCTTCGGGGACACCGCCGTACTGGAATCGCTGGCCGACGGGTGCGTCCAGCGCGAGTACGCGCCCGGGGATGTGCTGGTGGAGGCGGGCCGCCCGGCCGACCAGGTGTTCCTGATCGCCCACGGCAAGGTCCGCCAGGTCGCCCCCGGCGCCTATGACGAGGGCACCACGCTGGCGGTGCTGGCCGACGGGGAGTACTTCGGCGACGCGGTGCTGACCGGTCCGGAGCACACCTGGGAGTTCACCGTCCGGGCCGTCACCCGGACCACGGTGCTCACCCTCCCCCGCCGTGTCGTCCAGGAGGCCGCCGACCGCTCCGATGCGCTGCGCGACCATCTCCAGGGGCTTTCGGAGCGGTCCGCGCCCGCTCAGAACCGGCGTGGTGAGGCCGATATCGCCGTCGCGTCCGGCCACGCGGGCGAGCCGGTCCTGCCGGGCACGTTCGTGGACTACGAACTGGCACCGCGCGAGTACGAGTTGAGCGTGGCCCAGACCGTACTGCGCGTCCACACCCGCGTCGCCGACCTCTACAACGAGCCCATGAACCAGGTCGAGCAGCAGCTCCGCCTCACCATCGAGGCCCTGCGCGAACGCCAGGAACACGAGCTCGTCAACAACCGCGAATTCGGCCTGCTGCACAACGCCGACCTCTCCCAGCGCATCCACACCCGCAGCGGACCGCCCACCCCCGACGACCTCGATGAGCTGCTGGCACGGCGCCGCAAGACCCAGTATCTGCTGGCGCATCCGCGCACCATCGCCGCCTTCGGGCGTGAGTGCAGCGACCGTGGTCTGTATCCGCAGGGCATCGAGGTGGCCGGGGTCGCGGTGCGGGCGTGGCGCGGGGTTCCGCTGCTGCCCTGCAACAAGATCCCGATCAGCGAGTCGGGCACCAGCTCCATCCTGGCGATGCGCACCGGGGAGGAGAGCCAGGGGGTCATCGGTCTGCATCAGACCGGTATCCCGGACGAGTACGAGCCCAGTCTGAACGTCCGCTTCATGGGCATCAGCGAGCAGGCCGTGACGTCCTATCTGGTCTCCGCCTACTACTCGGCCGCGATTCTGGTGCCCGACGCGGTCGGTGTGCTGGAGGACGTCGAGATCGGCCGCTGAGCCCGGGCGGAAGAGGCCGGTCGCCGCGGGCGTGGGTCAGGGACGGACGCTGCTGACCACGTCCGCGGTGGCGGCAAGCCCCTCGGAGATGGTGGGCGCCACGCTGCTGCTCGCCAGGTAGAAGCCCAGCGTCACACAGACCAGCGCATGCGAGATGCGCAATCCGCCGCTGCGGAGGAAGACCACCGTCAGGATCAGAAGCAGCAGGACCACGGAGATGGAAATGGCCATGGGGAGCCTCCTCGGCCACGGAGCATCGGAATCCGGCCGTCAGTGTGGCCCAGAATCGCCCCTGCACCGCCGTCGGCTGGTGCTCCATACGGGTGCCGATCTGCTGTGCGGGTTACTCCCCGGCGATCGCCCCTCGGTGGTGAGCGGGCGTGGCGAGCCGTCTGAGGCGTCGGCGCGGACCAGCTCGGCGGCCATCTCGCCGATCATGACGCAGGCCGCGTTGGTGTGGGCCGTGACGATCGACGGCATGATCGGTCCATCGGCGATCCGCGGCCCCTCGACGCCCCGGACGCGCAGCCGGGGGTCGACCACGGTTGAGCCGCAGCGGGCCGCCGGTGCCGCGGAAGCGGCGGTCACGGCCCTCGGTGTGCTCGATGGCGCGGAAGATCTCCAGCGCCGACGCGGCGTCCCAGCCGGTGCAGCCGTCGGCGGCCCATGCGTCGAAGGTGCCGAGGTGGCCGCGGACGTAGGTCATCGCGTTGATGCTGCTGGAGCCGCCGAGCACCTTGCCGCGCGCGGCGGCCTGCGGATGCCCGGCCAGCCCCGGCTGCGGGACGGTGGTGTAGCCCCAGTCGTGCTCACCGCCGATGAGGGTGAACCACGCGGTGGGGTCGTGGATCTGCTCGGCCGCGTCGTCCTTCCCGGCCTCCAGCAGCAGCACCCGCGTGTCCGGGATTTCCGTCAACCGGGCCGCGACCACCGCGCCGGCCGAGCCCGCGCCCACCACGATGTAGTCGAAGTCGCTCATCATGTGCCCCTGTTCCGGCCTCGCCCGACGTGCCGCACGACCGTTCGCCACCGGAGCGCCGAACAGCCGTGCGGCACTCCAGTGGCGTGATCGCGGGACGGGGGCGGGTTCGCCGGGCCCGGCCGGTCAGCCGGTGGGGGCCGCCAGATCCACCAGCCCGGCGAGCGCCTGCCGGTGGCGGCCGGGGGTGCCCAGCGCGATCTCATCGCTCTTGGCCCGCTTGAGATACAGATGCGCCGGGTGCTCCCAGGTCATGCCGATACCACCGTGCAGCTGGACGCACTCCTCGGCCGCGCGCACCGCCACCTCGGCGCAGTGCGCCTGGGCCACGGCCACCGCGACCGGTGTGTCCGGGCTGTCCGTGGCCAGCGCGTCGGCCGCGTACCGGGCGGTGGCGCGCGCCGAGACCAGCTCCAGCCACAGTGCGGCCATCCGGTGCTTGAGCGCCTGGAACGAGCCGACGGGGCGCCCGAACTGATGGCGCTCCTTGGTATGGCGGACGGTCTCGGTCAGACACCATTCGGCCACGCCCAGCTGCTCGGAGGCGAGCAGCCCGGCCCCGGTCAGCAGCGCCCGCTCGATGGCCGTCGCGGCCCGGTCGGGCCCGGCCAGCCGGCGGGCCGGGGCGCCGGCGAGAGTCACCGCGGCGAGCGGGCGGGTGAGGTCGAGCGAGGTGAGGGGTTCGACGGTGACGCTGGTCTCGGCGGTCTCCACGGCGTACAGCCCGTATCCGTCCGCGCCGGTGGCGGGGACGAGGAGGACATCGGCGCCCGCCGCGCCCGCGACACCGGAGACCTGGCCGCTGAGCGTTCCGTCGCCGTCGGCGCGTACGGTCGCGGCGGGCGGGCCGGACACACCGGCCGTGGTGGACAGCGGCACCGCGAGCGTGCCCACCGTGCGGCCCTCGGCGAGCGCGCCGAGCAGCCGGGCCACCGGCTCCTGGCCGGTGTCGCAGCCGAGCAGGGCACCGGCGGCGAGGACGGCGCTGGTGAGGTAGGGCACGGGGGCGACGGTGCGGCCGAGCTCCTCCATGACGACGGCCGCCTCGCGCGCGGTGGCGCCCTGGCCGCCGAGCTTGTCGGGGACCAGCAGCCCGGCGGTGCCCATCTCGGCGCCGAGCGCGCCCCACAGCGCGACGTCGTGGGCCCGGCCGCTCTCGGCCTCGGAGAGCACGGTGGCGGGCGGGCAGCGGTCGGTGAGCAGCGACCGTACGGCCGCGCGCAGGTCGTCCTCCGCCTCGGAGTAGAGCAGGTCCGGGGTGCTCATCGGGGCAGGTCCTTCCACGGGACGTCCTTGTCGGTCCGCGGCTCGGGCGGCAGGCCCAGGACGCGTTCGGCGATGATGTTGAGCAGCACCTCCGAGGTGCCGCCCTCGATGGAGTTGCCCTTGGCACGCAGATAGCGGTAGCCGGCCTCGCGTCCGGTGAAGTCCACCAGTTCCGGGCGGCGCAGGGTCCAGTCGTCGTAGCCCAGCCCCTCCTCCCCCAGCAGCTCGACCTCCAGCGCGCTGATGTGCTGGTTGAGGCGGGCGAAGGCGAGTTTCATGGCCGAGCCCTCGGGGCCGGGCTGGCCGACCGCGAGCTGCTGGCGCAGCCGCTCGCCCGCGAGCCGGGCCGCCTCGGATTCCATCCACAGCCGCAGCAGCCGCTGGTGGAGGTCGTGGGTACGCAGTTCGGGCCGCTCGCGCCAGGTGCCGGCGACCAGGCCGATCATGCCGCCCTCGCGGGGGACGCGGCCGCCGCCGATGGCGACCCGCTCGTTCATCAGGGTGGTCTGGGCGACGCGCCAGCCCTCGCCGATCTCGCCGAGCCGCCGGCTGTCGGGGATCCGGACGCCGGTGAGGAAGACCTCGTTGAACTCCGCCTCGCCGGTGATCTGGCGCAGCGGCCGGACCTCGACCCCGGGGTCGGTCATATCGCAGATGAAGTAGCTGATCCCGCGGTGTTTGGGCTGGTCGGGGTCGGTGCGGGCGATGAGGATGGCCCAGCGGGCGATATGGGCGCTGGAGGTCCAGACCTTCTGTCCGTCGACCACCCAGTCGTCGCCGTCGCGCACGGCCCGGGTGGCCAGGGCCGCGAGGTCGGATCCGGCACCGGGCTCGCTGAACAGCTGGCACCACACCTCCTCACCGGTCCACAGCGGACGCAGCAGCCGCTGCCGCTGCTCGTCGGTGCCGAAGCCGAGGATGGTGGGGGCGGCCATGCCCAGGCCGATGCCGATGCGGCGGGGGTCGTTGTCGGGAGCGCCGGCGGCCGCCAGCTCGGCGTCGACCACGGCCTGCAGAGAGCGCGGGGCGTCCAGGCCGCCGAGTCCGGCCGGGTAGTGCACCCAGGCGAGTCCGGCGTCGAAGCGGGCGCGCAGGAAGTCCAGGGGGGCGGTGGTGGCGGGCGGATGGGCGTCCAGGAGGTCGCGGACGCGGCGGCGCAGTTCGTCGGCGTCCACGGCGGGGTGCTGCCCGGTAGTGCTCATCGGGCGCCTCCGGCGGGCTGCCCGGGGACGACCACCACACGGCCGGTGGTCACGCCGTCGGCGACGCGCTGCACGGCGTCGGCCGCGCCCTCCAGCGGTACGCGCTCGCTGACCAGCGGCTTGACGGTGCCCTGTGCGGCGAGTTTGGTCAGCTCCTCGTGGCAGGCGCGGACCGCGGCCGGGTCGTGGGTGTTGTACAGGCCCCAGTGGAGGCCGAGGATGGCGTAGTTCTTGACCAGGGCGTGGTTGAGGGCGGCCTGGGGGACGATACCGCTGGCGAAGCCGACGACCACGATGCGGCCCTCGAAGGCGACGCATTTGACGGACTTGACGAAGGCGTCGCCGCCGACCGGGTCGTAGACGACGTCCGCGCCGCGTCCGCCGGTGGCCTCCTTGACGGCCGCCACGATGTCATCGGCACGCCGGTCGAGGACGAGGTCGCAGCCGAGCTCGCGGGCGACCCGGGCCTTGTCGTCGCCGCCGACGACCCCGATCACCGTCGCCCCGGCCGCCTTGCCGAGCTGGACGGCGGCGCTGCCGACCCCGCCCGCGGCGGCGTGCACCAAGAGCGTCTCGCCGGACTGGAGGCGGGCCCTGCGGTGCAGGCCGAACCAGCCGGTCTGATAGCCGATGTGCAGCGCCGCGGCCTCGGCGTCGTCCAGGGCATCGGGCGCGGGCAGCGCGGCCGCCGCCTCCACGGGCACCAGTTCGGCGAAGCCGCCGGCGGGGAGCGTGGGCGTGGCCAGGACGCGCGAGCCCACCTCGCCCTCGGCACCCTCGCCGACGGCGACGACCTCGCCGCACACCTCGACGCCGGGGGTGAACGGCAGGGGCGGCCGCACCTGGTACTGGCCGCGGCACAGCAGGGCGTCGGGGAAGTTGACGTTGACGGCCCGGACCCGCAGCAGCAGCTGTCCCGGTCCCGCCTGGGGATCGGGCACGTCGTCGAGGCGCATGACCTCACCCGGCTCGCCATTGTCGTGCACTCGCCATGCCTGCATCCGGTGGCCTCCACAAACGGATCGTCGGGACGCGGTACCCGCGCCGCGCGCACATACTAACCAGTCGGTACGACGAGGGAAACCGTCGCCGCCCGTCAGCCTTCCTGCCCTTCCCACCCGGCGGCGGATGAACTCTTGTGCAACTCTGGAGGCGCCCTTGAGCCCGGTGCGTCTGCAGGTAAAGGTGGACGGCGACATATCGGCTCGTTTCACGGCGAGCCGTTGCCGGAACGGGAACGGGAGAAACGACAGTGCCCGACGACAAGGCGATCAGCGAGGCCGAGATGGAGGCCCGGCTGCACGGCATCTGCTTCAAGACAGGGCCGCCGCGCCGCATCGGAGTCGAGCTCGAATGGCTCCTGTACGACCCGCACATCCCCGCACGACCCATCGAGGCGGCCCGGCTCGAAGCCGCGGTCACCGCCCTGCGCGGACTGCCGCTGCGGTCCGCCATCACCTTCGAACCCGGCGGCCAGGTGGAGCTCAGCTCCCTCCCGGCCGACTCCCTCACCGCGTGCGTGGAGTCCGCCGCCGCCGATCTGGTCCTCGTACGATCCCTCCTCTCCGGGCTCGGCCTCGGCCTGGCCGGCCATGGCCACGACCCCTGGCGCCCGCCGAGACGGTTCCTCACCACGCCCCGGTACGAGTGCATGGAGACCTACTTCGACCGCCGGGGGCCGGCCGGACGCTCCATGATGTGCAGCACCGCCTCCGTACAGGTCTGCGTGGACGCCGGGCACGAGGAGCCCGGACCGCTCGGCATGGCACGGCGCTGGCGGCTCGCCCATCTGCTGGGCGCGGTGCTGACCGCCGCGTTCGCCAACTCGCCCCTGCGCCAGGGCCGCCCCACGGGCTACCGCTCCACCCGGCAGGCGGTGTGGACGGCGATGGAGCCCGGCCGCACCCACGCCCCGCCCGACGGCGGCGATCCCCGCACGGCCTGGGCCGACTATGTGCTGGACGCACCCGTGATGGCCATCCGGGACGAGAAGGCGCCCTGGGCGGTGCCGTCCGGGGTGACCTTCCGCCGGTGGGCCCGGACGGGGCTGCCCCGGCCACCCACCCTCGACGATCTCGACTTCCACGCCTCCACGCTCTTTCCCCCCGTCCGCCCGCGCGGCCATCTGGAACTGCGCATGATCGACGCGCAGAGCGGTGAGGACGGCTGGATCGTCCCCCTCGCCGTCACGGTCGCCCTCTTCGACGATCCGCAGGCTGCTGAAACGGTTTACCGGGTGGTGAAGCCGCTCGCCGAGACGGCGGGCGCGCGCCCCGCACCGGGCAATCGGCTGTGGCGGGCCGCGGCGCGCCACGGTCTGGCCGACCCCGAGCTGCGCGCCGCCGCCGTCAGCTGCTTCGCCACGGCGCTGGACGCGCTGCCCCGCATCGGCGCCTCCCCCGCCGTCATCGCCGCCGTCGCCGACTTCACCGACCGCTATGTGGCCCGCGGCCGATGTCCCGCCGACGATCTGCTCGCTCCACTCACCGGTAAGGAGGGACGGTCATGACCGCCCCCGACTCCGACCTCACCATCGATCCCGAGGCGCTGCGCCGGCGCGCCGAGCTGGCACTGCGCACCGCGCGCGACCGCACCCACGCCCTCACCACATGCGTGGACGAGCCCGACCTCACCGCCCAGCACTCCCCCTTGATGTCCCCGCTGGTCTGGGATCTGGCGCATATCGGCAACCAGGAGGAGCAGTGGCTGCTGCGTGCGGTCGGCGGACGTGACGCGCTGCGCCCCGAGATCGACTCGATCTACGACGCCTTCGAGCATCCGCGCGCCGAGCGGCCCTCCCTTCCGCTGCTGGCACCCGCGGAGGCCCGCGGCTATGTCCACGAGGTGCGCGGCCGGGTGCTGGACATCCTGGAGCGGATCGAGCTGCGCGGCGCCCCGCTGATCGACGCGGGCTTCGCCTTCGGCATGATCGCGCAGCATGAGCAGCAGCACGACGAGACGATGCTCATCACCCACCAGCTGCGCCGCGGACCCGCCGCGCTCACCGCCCCGCCGCCGCCCGAGACGGCGGACGGCGCGGCGCTGCCCGAGGAGGTGCTGATCCCGGGCGGCCCGTTCACGATGGGCACCTCGACCGAGCCCTGGGCGCTGGACAACGAGCGGCCCGCGCACCACCGGCTGGTCCCGGCCTTCCACATCGACACCACACCGGTGACCAACGGCGCCTACGAGCGGTTCATAGCGGAGGGCGGCTACGGCGAGCGGCGCTGGTGGACGGCCGAGGGCTGGGCGTACGTCCAGGAGCACGGCCTCGCCGCCCCGCTGTTCTGGCGGCGCGAGGGCGGGCAGTGGCTGCGCCGCCGGTTCGGGGTGACCGAACCCGTGCCGCCCCAGGAGCCGGTGGTGCATGTGAGCTGGTACGAGGCGGACGCCTACGCCCGCTGGGCGGGGCGGCGGCTGCCGACCGAGGAGGAGTGGGAGAAGGCCGCCCGCCACGACCCGGACAGCGGCCGGTCCCGGCGCTATCCGTGGGGCGACGCCGACCCGGCCCCCGACCAGGCCAACCTCGGCCAGCGCCATCTGCGGCCCGCACCGGCCGGAAGCTATCCGAAGGGCGCCTCCCCGCTGGGGGTGCGGCAGCTCATCGGCGATGTGTGGGAGTGGACCTCGAGCGACTTCCTGCCCTACCCGGGGTTCCGTGCCTTCCCGTACCGCGAGTACTCGGAAGTCTTCTTCGGCCCGGCGCACAAGGTGCTGCGCGGCGGTTCCTTCGCGGTGGACGAGGTCGTCTGCCGGGGCACGTTCCGCAACTGGGACCTGCCGGTCCGCCGCCAGATCTTCTCGGGTTTCCGCACCGCGCGGGACGCGTCCTGATGTGCAGGCATCTGGCGTATCTCGGGCCGCGGACCCCCATCGGCGAGGTGGTCATGGCGCCCGAGCACAGCCTGTTCCGGCAGTCGTGGGCGCCGCGGCGGCAGGCGCACGGCACGGTCAACGCCGACGGGTTCGGCGTCGGCTGGTACGCGTCGGGCGACCCGGTGCCCGCGCGCTACCGCCGCGCCGGGCCCATCTGGGGCGATCTGTCGTTCGCCGACCTCGCCCGCGTGGTGCGGACCGGGGCGCTGATGGCCGCCGTAAGGGACGCCACCGAGGCGAGTGCGGACGGTGAGGCGGGCGCCTCGCCGTTCGCCGCCGGGACCTGGCTGTTCAGCCACAACGGGGCGCTCCGCGACTGGCCGCACGCGGTCGCGGACCTCGCCGCCTCACTGCCGCCCGTAGCTCTGCTCGGCCTGGAGGCACGGTGCGACTCGGCGTTCGTCTGGGCGCTGGTGCTGCGCCGGCTGCGGCTGGGCCATGAGCCGCCGGAGGCGCTGGCCGAGGCCGTCGAGCAGCTCGCCGGGGCATCCCCCGACTCACGGCTCAACCTGCTGCTCATGGACGGGGAGACCATCGCCGCCACCGCCTGGGGCGACACCCTGTGGTACCTGGCCGAACCGGACCGGGGCGTGGTGGTGGCCTCCGAGCCGTACGACCAGGATCCCGGCTGGACGGAGGTCCCCGACCGCACCCTGCTCACCGCCACCCGCACCGATGTACTGCTCACCGCCCTTAAGGAGGCTTCCCGTTGAGCCCCTTCACCGTCACCCGCACCCTGCCCGCCGATGCCACCGCGGCCGCGCTGCGCGCCGATGTGGCCGACGGGCTGACCAGCACCCCCAAACAGCTTCCGCCCAAGTGGTTCTACGACGCCCGGGGAAGCGCGCTCTTCGAAGAGATCACCCGGCTGCCGGAGTACTACCCGACCCGTGCCGAGCGGGAGATCCTCATCGCCCGCGCGGCGGAGATCGCCGATGCCACCGGGGCCCGCACCCTGGTCGAACTGGGCTCCGGCTCCTCGGAGAAGACCCGCCATCTGATCCGGGCACTGCCGGATCTGCGTGTCTACGTCCCCGTCGACGTGAGCGAGAGCGCACTGGAACTGGCCGGGGAGGCCCTGCTGGCCGAGCATCCACGGCTGACGGTGCACGCGCTGGTCGCCGACTTCATGAACGGGCTCGCGCTGCCCGACGACACCCCGGGTCCGCGGCTGCTGGCGTTCCTCGGCGGCACCATCGGCAATCTGCTGCCGGCCGAGCGGGCCGCGTTCTTCGCCTCGGTGAGCGAGCTGCTCGCACCCGGCGACGCGCTGCTGGTCGGCACCGACCTGGTCAAGGACGAGGCCACGCTGGTCTCCGCCTATGACGACGCGCAGGGGGTCACCGCGGCGTTCAACAAGAACGTGCTGGCGGTGCTCAACCGCGAACTGGGCGCCGACTTCGAGCCCTCCGACTTCGACCACGTGGCGGTGTGGAACGCCGAGGAGGAGTGGATCGAGATGCGGCTGAGGGCCCGTAAGGACCTCACGGCGAAGATCCCCGCCATGGATCTCGCGGTCCATTTCGCGGCCGGGGAGGAGGTCCGTACGGAGGTGTCCAGCAAGTTCCGGGAAGAGAAGGTGCGGGCCGAACTGGCCGCCGCGGGGATGGACTCGCGGCGCTGGTGGACCGACGCACAGGGCCGCTTCGCGGTGTCACTGGCCGTCCGCCGCTGACCGTTCGGCAGATCAACCGCACTCCGCCGCCCGGGGCCCCGGCCCCGGGCGGCGGCTCGTTCGCGGATGGGCTCGTCACCCTGCGTTCCGGTCGAACCACCGACGGAAATAGTGTGATGCACATCACATAAACGGAAGAGGGCCGCAGCACAGCGCGCTGTGGCCCTCTTTCCAGGCGATCCCCCTCTTGTTGTGGCCAAATCGGCCCCCTTATCTTTGGCCCGCCCGGCAGCGCGCCGCACCCGGCAGCACGAGAAGGAGCCGTCCATGCCCTTACGGGGACGCCACCGCCGTTACAAGCCCAACCGCATCTCCCGTGCCTCACTGAGCGTCACGGCGGGCGGCGCCGGAATCGCCCTTCCGCTCATCGGCGCCGCGGGCGCGTCCGCGGCCTCGGGCGAGACCTGGGACAAGGTCGCCCAGTGCGAGTCCACCGACAACTGGGACGTCAACACCGGCAACGGCTTCTACGGCGGGCTGCAGTTCACGCAGAGCACATGGGAGGCGTACGGCGGCACCGCCTACGCCGGACGGGCCGATCTGGCCACCAAGGACCAGCAGATCGCGATCGCCGAGAAGGTGCTCGACGGCCAGGGCCCCGGCGCCTGGCCGGTGTGCTCGGGGAAGGCCGGGCTGACCCGGGGCGACGCGGCGCCGCAGAGTGCGCCGAAGATCGTCAAGACCTCCGCCGCCCCGGTCAAGAAGGCACAGCGGGCCGAGAAGGCCCAGCAGGCGGCGGCGAGCAAGCCCACCCCCACCAGCCTCCCGGGGCACAACTCCACGAAGTCCGGCCGCTATGTGGTCGTCAGCGGCGACTCGCTGTCCGGTATCGCCGACTCCCACGATGTCACCGGCGGCTGGGAGGCGCTCTACGAGAGCAACCGCGAGGCGATCGGCGGCGATCCGGATCTGATCTACCCCGGTCAGAAACTCTCCCTGAAGGGCGGTAAAGCCACCGCCAAGCCCAAGGCGGAACCCGAGCACCACCACAAGGCCAAGCCCGAGCCCGAGCCCAAGCCGAAGCCCAAGGCGAAGCCCGCGCCGCGCCCGAAGGCCGAGAAGCCGCACAGCAGCCGGGAGCAGAACACCGAGCGCGTCGCCTCCTCGGGCTTCACCGCCCCGGTCAGCGGCGTCAACCCGAGCACCGCCTACCGTGCGGCCGGCTCCAGCTGGTCGAGCGGCTATCACACGGGCGTGGACTTCCCCGTCGGCATCGGCACCTCGGTGAAGGCCGTGGGCACGGGCCATGTGGTCTCGGCGGGCTGGGGCGACGCGTACGGCTATCAGGTGGTCATCCGGCATCCGGACGGCAAGTACAGCCAGTACGCCCACCTCTCGCAGCTGTCGGTGCGGGCCGGGCAGAGCGTCAACGGCGGCCAGCAGATCGGCCGTTCCGGCTCGACGGGCAACGCCACCGGACCGCATCTCCACTTCGAGATCCGCACCGGCCCCGGCTACGGCTCGGACGTCAATCCGCTCGCCTATCTGCGGTCACACGGCGTCAGCCTCTGATCCGGCGCCCGGGTGAGAGCCGGGGCAGGCGGGTGGATCGGGCCCCTGTGGTGAGCGTGGTGGCCCCCGGCCGGGCTGAGCCGGCCGGGGGGTGCGCGACGGACCGGCCATGCGGCACGGGCAAGGACCTCACCCGGAGCCAGGTCCCGCTGGGCGCCACCACCCCGATGCCGCTGAAGGGGTCGATGGTGGACGGCGCGCCGACACGGGGGGGCTGGCCTCCGGGAAAGTGGCCGAGGTGATCGGGGATCTGCCCTGCTGCGCGGATCTGGTGGACCGGATCACGGCCGAGGCCGCCACGGCCCTGGACCGGCCGACCGGCGGTCGTACAGTGGAGTGAAAGCGGCCAGACCATGACACGGGTAGTGGGAGGTCATCATGGCCGATCCCAAGGGTTTCCTCACCACACCCCGGCGTCTTCCGCCCCGCCGTCCGGTGGACGAACGGGTGCGGGACTGGAACGAGGTCCAGGCCCCCGGTGCCCTGCTGCCCATCATCAACGCCCAGGCGGACCGGTGCATGGACTGCGGCATCCCGTTCTGCCATGAGGGCTGCCCGCTGGGGAACCTCATCCCGGAGTGGAACGACCTGGTCTCCCGTGACGACTGGCTGCGCGCGAGCGAGCGGCTGCACGCGACCAACAACTTTCCCGAATTCACCGGCCGGCTGTGCCCGGCACCCTGCGAGAGCGCCTGTGTGCTGGCCATCAACCAGCCGGCGGTCACCATCAAGAACGTCGAGGTGGCCATCGCCGACCGGGCCTGGGAGAGCGGCTATGTGACCCCCAAGCCACCGGAGCGGCTGTCCGGCCGGACCGTCGCCGTCATCGGCTCGGGGCCCGCGGGCCTGGCCGCGGCCCAGCAGCTCACCCGCGCGGGACACACCGTGGCGGTGTACGAGCGCGACGACCGGGTGGGCGGGCTGCTCCGCTACGGCATCCCCGAGTTCAAGATGGAGAAGCGCCGGCTGGACCGGCGGCTGGGGCAGATGCGGGCGGAGGGCACCAAGTTCCGTCCCGGTCTGGACGTCGGCACCGATCTGGACGCCGCCGAGCTCAGGGCGCGCTACGACGCGCTCGTGATAGCGGTGGGCGCCCATTCCTGGCGCGAACTCCCCGTACCAGGAAGGGAGTTGGCCGGTATCCATCAGGCGATGGAGTATCTGCCGATGGCCAACCGGGTGCGCGAGGGCGATTACGCCCGGCCGCCGATCACCGCCGAGGGCAAGCATGTGGTCATCATCGGCGGCGGGGACACCGGCGCGGACTGTCTGGGCACCGTGCTGCGGCAGGGCGCCGCCTCCGTGACCCAGCTGGACATCCATCCCCGGCCCGGCGACGAACGGGCCGACGGCGAGCCGTGGCCCACCTACCCCAAGATCTACCGGATGTCCGCCGCCCATGAGGAGGCCATGGAGCTCGCGGCCTCTCCGGAGGCGGACGTGGACGCGCGGGTCTTCTCCGCGACCACCGTCCGCTTCGAGGGGACGGCACCGGACGCGCAGCGGCCGCACGGCGGCGTCCGCGCGCTGCGCCTGATCGGAGCCCGGGCCGACGGGCGGCCCGGGCCGGACGCGGAGCGGGTGCTCCGGGCCGATCTGGTGCTGCTGGCCCTCGGCTTCCGTGGCCCGGAGCGGGACAGCGGGCTGTTCGACCAGCTCGGGCTGGATCTCGACGAGCGCGGCACCGTCGCACGCGACGCGTCCTTCGCCACCGGCGCGGACGGGGTGTTCGTGGCGGGCGACGCGGGCCGTGGCCAGTCGCTGATCGTCTGGGCGATCGCCGAGGGCCGCTCCGCCGCGGCCGCCGTGGACCACTATCTCGCGGGTTCCACGACGCTCCCGGCACCGGTCGGGCCGGCCGACCGCCCGATGACGGCCTGACGGGGCGGCACTCCGATGGCCGACACCAGTGGCCGACACCAGTGGCCGGACACCTGCGCACGCGGACACCGGCACACGGACACCCGCACCCTGGACACGGACGCGCCTGGACACCGACACACCCGGACACCGGCGCCCGGAGGGCGGGCCGCCTGCCGCGGGCGCGCGGCGCGGGAATAGTGTGCGTCCATGATCTCGCAATCGCCCCTCCTCGCCGTGGCCGACGGTGTGCACATCTGGTCCCCCACCCCGAGCGCCGGATGGGGTCTGGCCAACTGCGGTCTGATCGTCTCGCCCGACGGCGCCGCCGCCTGGATCGACACCCCCTACGACCGGCGGATGGCCGGGGACTTCCTGGAGCGCAGCCGGGCCCTGCTGCCCGGCGGGAGCCGGATCGAGCGGGTGATCGTCACCCATGCCAACGGCGACCACCTGTGGGGCGCGGAGGTCGTACCGGACGCGGAGATCGTCGCCACCCGCGAGGCACTCGGCCATATCGAGTACGAGCCCTCGCCGCAGCAGCTCCACGCCCTGGTGCACGGCAGCGATCCGGCGACTCCGCTCGGCTGGTATCTCCAGCGGCACTTCGGGCGGTTCGACTGGTCCGGCACCGAGGTGGTCGAGCCGACGCTCACCTTCGTGGGCGAACTCGACCTGCGCGTGGGCGAGGTGCCGGTGCGGCTGTTCAGTCTGCCGTCCGCGCACACCACGGGCGATCTGATGGCGTATCTGCCGCGGCAGAAGGTGGCGTTCACCGGCGATGTCATCTTCGCCTCCGGCCCCCAGGACCCCGGCGACCACGCGGTGCACTGGGCGGGCCCCCTGGACCATGTGATCTCCGCGTGCGAGCGGGTTCTCGCGACCGGGGCCGAGGTGATCGTCCCCGGCCATGGGCCGATCCTCGACCAGGAGGGGGTCCACGGCCACATCGGCTATCTGGAGCATCTGCGGGACCGCACCCGGGAGCTGCACACGGCAGGGGTACCGGCCCTGGAGGCCGCCCGCACCCTGATCGCCGAGAACACCTATCCGGCGCTGGGCCTGCCCGAGCGGCTGGTGATCACGGTGGGTTCGGAGTACCGGCATCTGAACGGCACGGACGAGGCGGCGGATCTCGTGGCCACCATGGCCGACCTCGCCCAGGTGGCATGGGAGCGGCGCGAGGGCGCGGCGACGGCCTCGGCCTGACCGCGCCCCTGGCAGCACGCCGGTGACGGGAGCCGCGGAGGGCCGCCGGGGCCCGGTCCGTACGGGCCGGTGTCAGCGCGGGGCGCGTTCCGCGGCCGGCAGATCCTGCTCGGTCCAGATGATCTTGCCGTTCTTGGTGTAGCGGGTGCCCCAGCGCTGAACCATCTGGGCGACGAGGAACAGCCCGCGTCCGCCCTCGTCGGTGATGGCCGCCCGGCGCAGATGGGGTGCGGTGGTGCTGCCGTCGGCGACCTCGCAGATCAGCGCCCGATTGTGCATCAGCCGCAGCCGCACGGGGCCGACGGCGTGCCGGATGGCGTTGCCGAGCAGCTCGCTGACCACCAGCTCGGTGGTGAAGGCGGCCTCCTCCAGGTTCCAGTCGGCCAGGGTGCGGGCGACGGCCGCCCGCATCCGGGCCACGACCTCCGGGTCCGCCGGCAGCTCCCAGGAGGCCACCCGGCGCTCGTCCAGGGCGGTGGTACGGGCGATGAGGAGGCAGACGTCGTCGGTGCGGCGCGGCGACAGCAGGGCGGCCATCACGGCGTCGCAGGCCCGCTCCGGGTCGGGGTCGGCGTCGCTGAGGGCGTCACGCAACTGGTCGAGCCCGGTCACCAGGTCCCGTTCGCGGCCCCGGACCAGCCCATCGGTGTAGAGGACCAGGCGGCTGCCTTCAAGCAGTCGCGTCTCGGTCGCCTCGTAGAGCCGGCCGCCGAGTCCCAGCGGCGGTCCGGCGGGCAGGTCGAGGAAGGTCGCGGAGCCGTCGGGGCGGACCAGGGCCGGGGGCGGATGACCGGCCCGCGCCAGGGTGCAGTGCCGGGAGACCGGATCGTAGACCGCGTACAGACAGGTGGCGCCCGCGGCGCCGACGCCGCCGTTCGCGGCCGTCTCCTCCCGGTCGACCTGGTCGACCACGTCGTCGAGCCGGGCGAGCAGCTCATCGGGAGGAAGGTCCACGACGGAGAAGTTGAGCACCGCGGTGCGCAGCCGGCCCATGGTCGCGGCGGCGTGCAGTCCGTGCCCGACGACATCGCCGACGACGAGGGCGACCCGGGCCCCCGACAGGGGGATGACGTCGAACCAGTCGCCTCGCACCCCGCCGTGGGCGGGCAGATAGCGCTGGGCGGCGACGACGGCCTGCTGTTCGGGGCGGCCGCGCGGCAGCAGGCTCTCCTGCAGGGCCAGTGTGGTGGCGTGCTCGCGCGCGTAGCGGCGGGCGTTGTCGATGGCGACGGCCGCCTGGCCGGCCAGCTCCTCGGCGAAGGTCCGGTCCTCCTCGTCAAACGGCGGGGCGTCCCCCGAGCGCCAGAACGCCACCTGGCCCAGCCGGACGCCGCGCCCGCTGAGCGGCACGGTCAGCAGCGAGCGGATGCCGTACGCCACCAGCCAGCCCAGCCGCTCGGGATCCTGTGGCGTCCCGTCGGGGTAGGACGGCAGCTGCTCCACGGCGATCACGCGCGCCTGGCCGGTGCCGCCGGCCCGCTGGATGACGGGGAAGGCGGAGACGCGCTCGCCGACGCGGCGCAGCGGGGGGTCCTGCCGGATGCCGCTGAAGCCGGCCCGGCGCAGCGGCGAGTCCCGGTCGCCCGGCTCCTCGCCGCGCAGTACGGCCTCGTGGAGATCGACGGTGGCGTAGTCGGCGAAGCGCGGCACGGCGACCCGGGACAGTTCCTGGGCGGTCCCTTCCATGTCGAGGCTGCTGCCCACCCGGACACCGGCCTCGTACAGCAGCTGGAGGCGTGCGTAGGCCCGGTCGGCCTTGTCCGTCAGGGCGCGCAGCTCGGTGGTGTCCCGCAGGGTGGCCACCCTCCCCCAGGGCGCTCCGTCCCGCTCCGCCGGGCACTGGTTGACCGCCAGCAGCCGGTCCTCGACCTGATGCACCGCGCCGGTGGCCGCACGGCCGGAGGCGAGCAGTCCGGCGAGCTCCGGGGGCAGGCCGACGTCGGTGATCTGCCGTCCGTGCGCGTCGGGCGTGAGGCCCAGCAGACGCAGCGCCTCGTCGTTGGCGAGCAGCAGCCGCCCCTCGTCGTCGACGATCAGCACCCCCTCCTTGACGCTGCGCAGCACGGCGTCGTGGTGTTCGTACATCCTGGTGATCTCGGCCGGGTCGAGCCGGTGGGTCTGGCGCCGCAGCCGCCGGGCCACGAGCGCCGCACCGCCCCCGCCCAGGACGAGGGCGCACGCCGTGGAGGCGTAGATCATCGGCAGTTGGCGGCCGACCGTCCGGCCCACGGAGGGGATGGAGACCCCGGCGTTGACGATGCCGATCACCCGGCCCCGGTCGTCGATGACCGGCACGGCGGCACGGATCGAGGGGGCCGAGCGGGTGAGGCCCGGGAGCCTGTCGGTGAAGGTCCGGCCCGCCGTGGCCGGATAGAGGCTGCGGCCGATGTGCCTGCCGAGCAGCTTCGGAACGGGGTGGGTCCAGCGGATGCCCCCGGGGGAGGTCACCACGATGTAGTCGACGTCGGTCCGGTGCCGGACCTTCTCGACATAGGGCTGAAGGGTCATCGAGGGGTCGCGGGACTCCAGCGCCCGCTGGACGCCGGGGGCGAGGGCCACGGTCCGCGCGACGGTCAGGGCACTGGCCCGGGCCTGGCTGTCCCCGCTGCCGCGGGCCTGGAGGGACAGCGTGGTACCCGCGGCGAGCACCAGGAGCGTCACGATGATCAGCATCAGGGCGCACACCTGCCCGCCGACACTGCGCGAGCCCACCAGCGCCGAGCGCACCTTCACATGCTCTGTCTAGCGCATATCCCCGGGTCGCACACCCGGTGGCGGCCGGGGCGGGGCATCGGCGGTCACAGATTGATCATGTGGCCGGCGAGCCCGTGGACGGCCTCCTTCACCGCCTCGCCGAGGGTCGGATGGGCGTGGACGTTGCGGGCCACCTCGTGCACGGTCAGATCCCACTGCTGGGCGAGGGTGAGCTCGGGCAGCAGCTCGGTGACCTCGGGGCCGATGAGATGGCCGCCCAGCAGCTCGCCGTGGCGGCCGTCGCTGATGAGCTTCACGAAGCCGACGGGGTCGCCGAGGCCCTGGGCCTTCCCGTTGGCGGTGAACGGGAACTTCGCCACCCGGACGTCGAAGCCGCGCTCCCGCGCCTGGGCCTCGGTCCAGCCGAAGCTGGCGATCTGCGGCTGGCAGAAGGTGGCGCGCGGGATCATCACATAGTCGAGCTCCATGGTCTCGGCCCCGGCGATGGTCTCCGCCGCGACGATGCCCATGGCCTCGGCGGCATGCGCCAGCATCAGCTTGGCGGTGACGTCGCCGATGGCGAAGATATGCGGCACATTGGTGCGGCAGAGGCCGTCCACGTCGATGGCGCCCCGCTCGGTCAGCCGGACGCCGGTGTGCTCCAGCCCGTATCCGTCCACCCGCGGCCGGAACCCGATGGCCTGCAGCACCCGGGCAGCCTGCAGGGTCTGCCGCTGGCCGCCCGTGGTCACCATGACCTTGACCGCGGGGCCCGAGTCGTTGATCGCCTCCACCCGGGTGGAGGTCAGGATGTTCATGCCGAGCCTTCGGAAGCGGCGGGTGAGTTCGGCGGAGACCTCCTCGTCCTCCAGCGGCACGATCCGGTCCATGAACTCCACCAGCGTCACCTGCACCCCGTAGCTGTGCATGATGTACGCGAACTCCACGCCGATGGCGCCCGCGCCCGCGATCAGGACGCTGCCGGGCAGGGCGGGGGCGAGGATCTGCTCCTCGTAGGTCACCACCCGCTCGCTGAGGGAGGTGCCGGGCAGCAGATTGGTGATCGAGCCCGTGGCGATGACGCAGTGGTCGAAGGTGACCGTCTCCGTGTCACCGTCGGAGAGGGTGACCCGCAGTTCGTGGGGCCCGGTGAAGGTGCCCCGACCGTCGTACTGGGTGATCTTGTTCTTCTTCATCAGATAGTGGACGCCCTTGACCCGTCCGTCGGCCACCTTGCGGCTGCGCTCGAACGCGTCGCGGTAGTCCACGGTCACATCGCCGTTCACCCGGATGCCGAAGTTCTCGGCCTCATGGATGAACAGATGGGCCAGCTCGGCGTTGCGCAGCAGGGCCTTGGACGGGATGCAGCCCACGTTGAGGCAGACGCCGCCCCAGTAGCGTTCCTCGACGACGGCCGTGGTCAGGCCCAGCTGGGCGGCGCGGATCGCGGCGACATAGCCACCCGGCCCGGCTCCCAGAACCACCACGTCGAAATGTGCGCTCATGCGTCGCACCTTAGACATTAGAGTCGGGGTATGGCTTCAGACGAGGGGTCCGTACGGGTGGACAGCTGGATCTGGTCCGTGCGGCTGACCAAGACGCGCTCGATGGCGTCCTCGGCCTGCCGCGCGGGGCACGTCCGGGTCAACGGCGAGCGCGTCAAGCCCGCGCACACGGTGCGGCCCGGTGACGAGGTGCGGCTGCGCCATGCGGGGCGCGACCGGGTCGTGGTCGTCTCGCGCATCGTGCGCAAGCGGGTCGGCGCGCCGGTGGCCGCGGAGTGTTTCGTCGACAACAGCCCGCCTCCGCCGCCGCGCGAGCACGCGGTGCCGATCGGGCTGCGCGACCGCGGGGCGGGCCGCCCCACCAAGCGCGACCGGCGTGAGATGGAGCGGCTGCGCGGTACGCCCGGCGACATCGGCTGAGAGCCGGTCAGTCCACCGTGATCCGTACGGGGCCGCCGTGTGCGTCGGCCCGGGCGATCCAGTCGGCGGGCACATGGAACGGCCGGCCCGGCGCCACCGTGCGGGGAAGGCGCCCGCGGTGCAGCGTCCGGCCGTCCTGGGCGACGGTGAGCACCGGCCGGGTCAGGAACCGCGTGGTGCGCAGGGTGAAACGGCCGCGCGGCGGGCGGGGTCCGTCCGGGGCGATCCGGTTGGGTGAGACCCACAGCAGCGGCGCCTCGACCCGCACGGGCAGCGCCCCCGGAGTCCACGGCCGGCCGGCGAGATGGCGCAGCACGGGCCCGGCGGCCAACCGGCCGTCGAGGGCGGCGATATCGGCGGTCTCGACGGGGTGCAGCAGATTGCCCACGGCGAAGACCCCGGGTTCGCCGGTGCGGAACTCGGCGTCGGCCGCGGGGCCGCGGGTGCCGGGGTCGAGGGCGATCCCGGCGCTTCTGGCCAGTTCGTGGTCGGGGATCCAGTCGCCGGTGAACACCACGGTGTCGCAGGCGACGGCCGCCGTCCTGCCGTCCCGGTGCCGCAGCCGCACGCTCTCCAGCCGCCCCTGGCCGGTCAGTTCGGCCACGGTGGCGTCGGTGACCAGCGGAAAGCCATAGCGCAGCCGGGTGCCGAGGTGACGTGCCGGATGGGTCTGGTGGCGGGGCTGGTCGGTGACCATGGCGGCGACCTCGGCCCCGGCCCGGTGCAGGGTGGCCACCGCGGAATAGCCGACGCGTTCCGCGCCGACGATGACGGCGCGCCGGCCGACGTGCTGATGGTGCAGATGGACGGCCTGCTGCAGCTGTCCGGTGGTGAGGACACCCGCCGGCCGGGTGCCGGGCACCAACCGGGCGCTGCGCGGGCGTTCCCGGGCACCGGTGGCCAGGACGACGGCCGTCGCGGTGATCCGCTCCAGGCCCGTCGGGCCGGTGATGTCCACGGTCCTCGGTGCCGCCCAGCCGGTGGCCGTGACCGAGGTGCGCAGCACCGCTCCGGCGCGGATGGCGGCGGCGATGTGGTGGCGGGCGTAGTCGGGGCCGGTCATCAGCCGGCGCAGATCGCGCAGTCCGAATCCGGTGTGGTGGCAGTGGCGGGGAATGCCGCCCGCGTGCTGTTCGCGGTCGAGGACCTCGACCCGGTCCACTCCGGCGGCGGCCAGCCGCGCGGCGAGCACGAGTCCGGCCGGTCCGGCCCCGATGACCAGCGCATCGACGGTGCGGTGGGTACGGTCGGTGGGGGTCATCGTCGGGCCTCCGTCCGGTCCTGGGCCGCGGTGGCCGCGTCGAACTGGGCGCGCACCGCGGCGCCGCAGAAGAATCCCTGGCAGCGCCCGCCGAGGGCCCGGGTGCGGCGCCGGAGGCCGTCCAGCGAGCCCGGGGGCACGGTGGCGGTCAGTGCGTCGCGGATCTCGCCCCGGGTGACGCGTTCGCAGTGGCAGACCACGGTGCCGTACGCGGGGTCGGCGGCGATGAGATCGGCGCGCTGGTAGGGGCGCGGGAACGCCTCGCCGATGGTGGGCATCCGCACGGGCTCGATCTCCCGCTCGGGCCCGGGGTCGAGACCGCAGTCGGTGAGGAGTTCCGCCACGTGCGCGGCGATCGCCATCGAGGCGGTGAGTCCGGTGGACCGGATGCCGCCCACGGCGACATACCGCCGGCCGGGGTCGGCGTGGATCTGGTAGTCGCCGTGCTCGGTGGCGGCGCGGAGCCCGGCGTAGACCGCGGTGACCTCCTCCGCCAGCAGCTCCGGCATGATCCGCGCGCCCTTCGCCCGGAGCGAGGCCAGTTGGTCCGCCGACGATCCGGTGGCGGTCTTGTCGCCGAGGTCCTCGGCGGTGGGGCCGAGCATCACATTGCCGTACACGGTCGGCGCCACCAGCACGCCCTTGCCGAGCGCGGTGGGCACCGGCAGCAGGATGTGGTCCACCAGGCCGCGGGCGAACTTGTCGAAGACGATCAGCTGGCCGCGGCGCGGGGTCACGGTGAACTCCTCGTGGCCCAGCCTCCGGTTGATCTCGTCCGAGTACAGCCCAGCGGCGTTGACGAGGTGACGGGTGCGCAGCACTCCGCGCGGGGTGGCGATCTCGTGGTGGTCCTCGCCGGTGGTGATGGCCCCGGCCGGGCAGTTCAGATGCAGGGCGACGCCCGCGCGCACCGCCTGGGTGGCGTAGGCGAGCGTCGTCGTCCAGGGGCAGATGATGCTCTCGCCGGGGACTTCGAGCGCGCCGAGGGCGCCGGGTCCCAGATGAGGTTCGCGGGCGTAGACCGCGTCCGCGTCGAGGATGCTCGTCTCGTCGTAGCCGTTGCGTACGGCCTTCTCGGCGAGGGACGGCAGTGCGGCGAGCTGTTCGGCGTCCCAGGCGACGAGGAGTGCGCCGAGCGGTTCGAGCGGGATGCCGGTCTCGGCGGCGTAGGCGGTCAGCCGCTGGTAGCCCTCGCGCACCAGGCGGGCCTCCAAAGTGCCCGGGGTGGCGTCGAAACCGGTGTGCAGAATCGCGGTGTTGGCCTTGGAGGTGCCGTTCCCGACGTCGTCGGACGCCTCGACGAGGGCGATCCGCAGCCGGTGGCGGGCCAGTTCGCGGGCGATGGCGGTGCCGACCACCCCGGCGCCGATGATGGCCACGTCGTAGACCTCGCCGGGGAGGTCACCCGTGGTCGTAACGGTCATTGTGGTCCCTTGCTCGGTGGTGCGAACGGCTCCTGGCGCGCGGCGGTCCTGGGCGGGTGTCCTCAGCGGGGTCCTCAGTCGTGGGCGGCGGCCGTCGGCGCCTGGTCCAGCAGCGCGGCCACGGCCGAGCGGAACCCGGCCAGGCGCTCCGCGGCCCGCTCCGCACTGATCCGCGGTTCGTAGACGGCGGCGGGCTCCCACGCCGGGACCGCCTCCTCGACCGTCAGGCCCGGGTCGAGCCCCAGCCGCGCGGCGGCGCCCACGCCCAGCGCCGTGACATCCGGCAGTGCCGACACCTCCACCGGCCGCTGCAGCAGATCGGCCTGGGTCTGCATCAGCAACGCCGAGCGGGTCAGTCCCCCGTCGACCCGCAGGACGGTCAGCGGCGCGCCCAAGTCGGAGGCGGCCGCCTCGGCGATCTCCACCACCTGGGCGGCGATGCCCTCGCACAGGGCGCGCACCAGATGCCCGGCGGTGGTGTCGAGGCCGAGCCCGGTCAGCGAGCCCTTGAGGTCGCCGCGCCACCACGGCGCCGCGAGTCCGGCGAGGGCCGGTACGAAGGTGACTCCCCCGGTGTCGGGCACGGTCCGCCCGACCGGGTCGAGGTCCTGGGGCCCTTGGATCACCCCCAGGTCGCTGAGCCAGCGCACCGCGGAGGCGGCGGTGTACACCTGGCCGTCCAGGCAGTAGCTGGTGCGCCCGCCGAGCCGCCAGGCCACGCAGGAGACCAGGCCATGGGGGCCGCGCCGGGGCCGGTCCCCGGTCTGGGCGAGGAGGAAGGCGCCGGTGCCGTAGGTGCACTTGGCGGTGCCCGGCTCGGTCACCCGCTGCGCCAGCAGGGCGGCCTGCTGGTCGACGAGGAGTCCGGTGAGCGGGACCTCGCCGCCGAAGGCCATGGTGGTGCCGACGGGCCCGGCGGCGTCGACGACGCGCGGCAGCCGTTCGACGGTCAGCCCGTAGAGGTCCAGCGCCTTCGGGGACCAGGCGACCCGGTCGAGGTCGAGCAGCCCGGTGCGCCCCGCGGTGGCGGCGTCGGTGACGAACGCGCCGGTGAGCCGGTGGATCAGCCAGGCGTCGCTGGTGGTGACCACGCCCTCGTCGGTCAGGTGGCGCCGGATCCACGCCATTTTGGGCGCCGCGAAGTACGGATCGAGCGGCAGTCCGGTGAGTGCGCGCAGGGTCTCGGCGTGCGGCGCGAGTTGTTCGCACACCGTCCGCGCCCGGCGGTCCTGCCAGACCAGCGCGTCGGTCAGCGGGTCTCCGGTGACGGGGTCCCAGGCCAGCACGGTCTCGCCCTGGTTGGCCAGTCCGACCGCCACGACCGGCTCCCCCGCGGCGGCCAGGGCCTGGCGTCCGGCCTCGAGGACCGAGGTGAGCAACGCGGCCGGATCGACCTCGACCAGTCCGCCGGGCAGATAGCGGGGGCGCACGGAGACCTCGGCGGAGCCGATCACCCCGCGCTCGGGACACAGCACCAACGCCTTGGTGCCCGAGGTGCCTTGGTCGACGGCGAGGACCGGGCCGGTCGCGGGGTCGGCCGGGGTGCGGTGGCGACGCTCTGCAGGCAGCATGTCCGGTTCTTCGCTCGGGGCGGGTGGATCGCTCGGGCTCGGGGGCGGTGCGGGGATCTTGCCGGAAAGCCTGATGCAGGCGTGGGGCGGGCGTCAAGACGGCCGATCCGGGCACGCCCGTGGTCCCCCGTGCCCGAGCCGCCGCGGCGGGACTATAGGATCCGTGCAACCATCCCCCAGGCCCCTCGTTTTCCGCGTCCGGTACGTCAGCTCCGTACGAAAGTCATCCGATGCCCGAGGAAGAGTTCCGCCCCGTGTACCACCCCGCGGGGTATGACGGCGGACTGCGCATCGCGCTGCAGGATCTGCGCACCGGACGCTGGATATCGATGCGCAATCTGCTGGCGGAGACTCCCACGTGGGCGCTGTGGACCCAGCGGACCCAGGTGCTGGCCACGGCCGCGGCCGGATCCAATGTGGTGGACGCGTGGCGGGCCGAGGAGCCGCAGAGCGTGGCGGCGCTGGTGATGGGCGCCCGGGTGGGGGTGGAACGCGCGGTGCGCGCCCACCGCGAGGGACATCCCCGCACCCGGGAGCTGTGGCGGGAGGCGTGGCAGTCCTGCCAGTTGGCCGCGCACCACTCCCCGGCGGATCCGGTGCCCTGGGTGTGTCTGCTGGCCCTGGCGCAGTTGGACAAGGAGCAGCGGCAGGAGGAGCACCGGGTGCCCCCGCCCGGTCCGCTGCTGTTCCCCGGGCCCTGGGGGCTGCTGGCGGAGGCCGACCGGCGCGATCCGTACAACCGCGAGGCGTACCACCGGATGCTGCAGTTCGTGTACGCCCGGCGGGCCGGAGGTTCGCTGGCCGAGGCGGTCAACTTCGTGCAGTGGGTGTCCTCAAGCGCGCCCGGGGAGTCCGCGCTGCAGGTACTGCCGCTGTATGTGCACGTCGAGCGGTACCGCGAGGAGCGGGGCTACGAGAAGGCGCTCGACCTGCACTGGGCCACCGAGGACGCCACCCGGGACGCCCGGAAGGCGCTGCACGGCTGGTTCGACCACGCGGATCTCCCGACGAGTTCACTGCTGGATCTCAACCATCTGGCGCACGCCCTGTGGGGCGCGCTGCGATTCACCGACGCGGCCCGCGTCTTCGAGGCGCTGGGGCCGTACTTCACCCCGCTCCCCTGGGCCTACCGCACCCCCGACCCCGCCGACCGCGCCGTCGCTGAAGAAATGTTTCTTCGCGCTCGGGTCCGCTCCCTGGCCGGCGCCCGCGGGCCAAGACCCGGGGTCAGCGGCTGAGCCGGGGGCCTCCCCGGGGTGCCCGACCACCGCTCCCCCGACTGCCCTTCCGCCAGACCGATTTCCCCACCTGTACCACCACCCTCGCCCGCCCCAGCACCCGGGAGGTACATTCATGTCCACGGCATGGTCGAGTTCGGGTCCCGCTCCCCAACGGGATGACGAACAGCGGCTGCGTGAACTCGGCTATCAACCCGTACTGGCCCGCCGCATGGGCGGGTTCGGCAATTTCGCCATCAGTTTCTCGGTCATCTCCATTCTCTCCGGCTGCATGACGCTGTACGGCTTCGGGCTGGACACCGGAGGCCCCGCGGTCATGATGTGGGGCTGGGCCGGAGTGGGGCTCTTCGTCCTGTGCGTCGGGCTCGCCCTGGCCGAGGTGACCAGCGCGTATCCCACCTCGGGAGCGCTGTACTACATGGCCGACCGGCTGGGCGGACGGACCTGGGGCTGGTACACCGGCTGGCTCAATCTGCTGGGGCTGCTCGGGGCGATCGCCGGAATCGACTATGGCGCCGCCCTGTTCACCGGCGCGCTCTTCAACCTCCAGTGGGGATTCGATCCCACACCGGAATCGACCATGGTCATCTTCGTCTGCGTTCTGCTGGTGCACGCGGCGCTGAATCTGTTCGGGGTGCGGCTGGTCAGCGTGCTCAACTCGGTCAGTGTGTGGTGGCATCTGGCCGGCGTCGCCATCATCGTCGGCGCGCTGGCCATCGTGCCCTCCCACCACCAGTCGCCCGAGTTCGTCTTCACCGAATTCGTCAATGACACCGGCTGGTCGAATCCGCTGTACGTGGGCGCGATCGGACTGCTGCTCGCCCAGTACACCTTCTCCGGCTACGACGCCTCCGCGCATCTGTCCGAGGAGACCTCCAACGCCTCCGTCTTCGCCGCCCGGGGGATCGTCCGCGCCATCTGGGTGTCCTGGGTGGCCGGATTCGTGCTGCTGGCCGGGCTCACCTTCGCCATCCAGGACTACGCCGGTACGCAGAAGAGCGCCACCGGAGTGCCCCCGGCGCAGATCCTGATCGACGCCCTGGGGACGAGCGGTGCCACCGCGATGCTGCTCATCGTCATCGTGGCGCAGCTGTTCTGCGGGAACGCCGAGGTGGCGGCGGCCAGCCGGATGGTGTTCGCCTTCAGCCGGGACGGCGCGCTGCCCGGCTCACGGCTGTGGCAGCGGGTCAGCTCCCGCACCCAGACGCCGGTGCACGCGGTCTGGCTGTCGGTGGCGGTCGCGTGTGTGCTGGCCCTGCCGTCCCTGTACTCCGAGACGGCCTACGGCGCGGTGACCGCCATCAACGTCATCGGGATCACCCCCGCCTACGCCATCCCCATCTTCCTGCGGCTGCGCGCCGGGGACCGGTTCCAGCGGGGCCCGTGGCACCTGGGCCGCTGGAGCAAACCGGTGGGCTGGATCGCGGTGGTGTGGGTGGCCGTGGTGACGGTGCTGTTCTGTCTGCCGCAGTCCAGTCCGGTGACGGCCGACTCGATGAACTACGCCTCGATCGCCCTGGCCGTGGTGCTGCTGCTGGCCACGATCTGGTGGTTCGTGGCCCGCCGCTCGTACAACACGCCCTCCGCGTACGGCACGGCGCGCGAACAGGCGGAGATCGCCGAGGGCATCGTCTGAACGTGGCTGTCCGGAACCGGGGTGCGGAGGGATTCCGCACCCCGGTTCCGCGCGATCGGACTCATCCGGAACGGCGCAGCGAGGCGGCCGGCGGCCGCTCACGGCCGGCGCCGTAGGCGAGGAAGTACGCGGGCCCCCGCTTCAGCCAGGGCGCCTTGGTGAGCACCTGGGCCAGTCGCAGCGGCTGACCCGCGGTGCCCGGTGAACGCCCCTGCAGCAGCGGCTCGATGACCCGTGCGTGGGCGATCCGCTGCAGTAGCTGCGTCCCGGCGGCGGTCGGCCACCGGCGGCGCTGGACGGCGCGTACGTCGGCGAGGCCCACGGTGCCCTTCCGCAGCGGCTCGACCAGATGGCGGGCGGCGGCGACGGCATCCTCGACGGCGAGGTTGATGCCGATCCCGAACACGGGCGACATCGCGTGAGCCGCGTCCCCGATGCACAGCAGTCCGGGGCGGTGCCAGCGGCGGAGCCGGTCCATCCGGACGTCCAGCAACTTGACCTCGTCCCAGGACCGCGGGCGGGGTTCGCGGTCGGCCACGCCCTGCCGTATCCACGGCGTGGCCTCGGCGAACGAGGCGAGGAACTGGTCGAGGCCCTGGGCGCGCCAGGCGTCGTCGGCACCCTTGGGAATCAGGGCGGCGCACTGCCAGTAGTCCCCGCGGTCGATCATGGCCGTGAGATAGCGGTCACCGGCGTTGCCCACCAGCCCCTGCGGGTCGCGCTCCTCACGTGGCAGCCGGAACCACCAGACGTCCATCGGACAGGGGAATTCCCGCAGCCCCAGCTCGGGCAGGGCGCGGGCGAGCGACCCCCGGCCGTCGCAGGCCACGGTGAGGGTGGCGCGCAGCTCGCCGGTGGAGCCGGCGACGCGGTCGCGGTAGCGCACTCCGGTGACCCGTCCGCGCTCCATGAGGAAGGAGGTCACCTCGGTGTTCATCCGCAGTTGGAAGGTGGGCTCCCGCTTGGCCTCGTTCGCCAGCAGATCGAGCAGATCCCACTGCGGCACCATCGCGACGTAGTTGTACTTCCCCGGCAGCGCGCTGATCTCGCCGACCGTGAACAGATCGCCGTCCCGTCCGATGGGCAGCCGGATGGAGCGCACATGCCGCTGCGGCAGGGCCGCGAACCGGTCGGCCAGGCCCAGGTCGTCCAAGAGCCGCAGTGTGCTGGGATGGACCGTGTCACCGCGGAAGTCACGCAGGAAGTCCCCGTGTTTCTCCAGGACGGTGACCTCCACCCCGGCCCGGGCCAGCAGCAGTCCGAGGACCATCCCGGCGGGCCCGCCGCCCACCACACAGCATGTGGTCCGCTCCATCTCACGGCTCCCTTCGACGTCCCCGAGGCCATGGGCACCCTCTCAGGAGGAATTACCCCCTGACGGCACGCCACACCGGGGCCGCGCGTGGGCCCGACCACGATCGGCTTGAATCCTGCCGGGCCCGCGTCCGTATCCCCCCGTGATGGCGTGGGGCGCATAAGGAGGTCTGTATGGCAGCCGAACCCGATCCGGACCGGCCGGCCGGGCGCGAGGTGCTCGAGCCGACCGCGATCTTCCGTGCGACGCCGGAGTACGACGACGGCTCGGAGGGGCCGGTCGAGGGATGGATGGAGGAGCTCGACCTCTTCCGGCCGCCGGGCACCGAACTTCCCCCCGAGGCGCCGCCCATGGCGGATGCGGACACCCAGGAGATCACCGGCGGTCCGGCCGCGGCCGACGCCTGGCCGGTTCAGGGGGCACCGGCCGAGCCGCGCCGTCCGGCCGAGCCGCCCGCCCCGGCCGGGCGGCGCCACCCCAGGGCCGCCCTGCTGGTATTGGCCGGAATCGGCGCGGGGGTCGCCCTCTCGCTGGTGGTGATGGTGCCCCGGGACTCGGCGTCCGGTGCGGCCGAGGGCGGCGCGTCGGCCACACCGACGGCGCCCGCGACCTCCGCCGCGCCCGGGACGCCGAGCGCGCCCGCCTCGCGGCCGCCGGACGGCGCGTTACCGCCGCCGGGCGACCCGGGCGATGTGCTGACCCTCGGGGACACCGGCCCTGAGGTGACCGAGCTCCAGAAGCGGCTGCTGCGGATTCCGAACGTGTATCAGGACGGGCCGGTCAACGGGCAGTACGACCAGACCCTGGCCCAGGCCGTCTCCCGGTTCCAGGTCTGGTACGGAATCCGGGGCGACGCGAACGGGGTGTACGGATCCGCCACACGAGAGCAGTTGGAGTCCCGCACCTGACCCTTCCGCCGTCGGCCCAGGGACCATCGACCAGGACCGCCGACCGAGGTCGTCAGACGGCGCCGAAGACCTGCGTCCAGTACGTGCCCGCGCGGCTGCCGGTGGCGTGGCCTACTCCGATATGGGTGAAGTCGGGTTTCAGGATGTTGGCGCGATGGCCCGGGCTGTTCATCCAGCCGCGCACCACCTCCGCCGGGGAGCGCTGGCCGCATGCGATGTTCTCGCCGATGCCGCGGTGCGTGGCCCCGGCGGCTCGCGCCCGGTCCCAGGGCTGATGTCCTTCCGGGCCGGTGTGGGAGTAGAAGTCGCGGGCCACCATGTCATCGCTGTGCGCCTGCGCGGCCGCCGTCAGCCGCGGGTCCGGGGCGAGCGGTGCCAGCCGGGCGGCGGCGCGCTCCGCGTTGGTGAGGGCGATGACCTCGGAGGCCAGACGCAGCAGCCCGTCCGGGGTGAACGGCCGGGCCCATACCGCCGTCCAGTAGACGTCCCCGGTGGTGGGGCCGTCGGCCCGGCCGATGCCCAGGTGGACGAGGACCGGATCGTGGAACGGGCCCCGGCTCTCGTCGCCTTCGAGGCAGTAGTCCACGAACTCCCGCGGGGTGCGCGGCCCGGAGACGATGTGCTCGGCGATGGTCAGCGGGGTGTATCCGTGCGCGGCGATCCGGTGGAAGAGCGATGTACCGTCCGGGGTCTCCAACGCAGGCGCACCGTGGACGGCCATGGCCCGGGCGTGCGCCTCGGCGGCGGCGGTCAGCCGTCCGTCGAGGGCCACGGGGGCGGCCCCGGCCCGTGCCCGCCCCGCGTTCACCACCTCCAGGGCGTGTCGTGAGGCCCCGTCGGCGGGCGGTGGGGCGGCAGGCGCGAAAGGCGCGGTCCCGGCCCGAGTGGTCGGCGGGGGCATGGGCCGAGTGGTCGGCCCGGGCGGGGGCGGGGCTCCGTCGTCGGCGACATCCACGCCGAAGTCCCGCGCCACACCGGCCAGTCCGTCGGCGTATCCCTGGCCGATCGCCCGCATCTTCCAGCCGCCGCCGCGACGGTAGATCTCGGCGAGCAGCAGCACCGTCTCCGCCGAGGGGCGCGGCGGGGCGAATCGGGCCAGCCGCGCTCCCCGCTCGTCCAGGACGCTCAGCACGGGCGCCGGCAGCCGCCCGAGCGGGGTGCCCGGGTCGGCGGGGCTGATGACGAGGGTGACCCGGGCGGCGCCGGGCCGCAGCCCCCGGGGCCGCAGGGTGACGGTGTCGCCGTCCAGCCGGGCGCCGGGCGCGGTGGGCTGGTTGAAGAAGACGAAGTCACCGTCACCCGCGACCTTGCCGTCCTCGCCGGTGATCAGCGCGGACAGGTCGAACGGGCCCGGCACCCGGATGGTCAGCGCGCCGTCGGGCAGCGCCTGGTTCCCGCCGGGCACCAACTCGCCCATGTCCGCTCCTCACCGCCGCGTTCATGGAGGCGACGCGTCATGAAGGCAACGCCCGGGCGCGCACGGCGGTTCCGGTGTGTGCGGCGGTTCGGCGGTGAGGGCGGTCGTCAGGCCGGCACCGCGACGTACTTGTACTCCAGGAACTCGTCGATACCGACGCGGCCGCCCTCGCGTCCGAGCCCGGACTGTTTGACGCCGCCGAACGGTGCCGCGGGGTTGGAGACCAGACCGGTGTTGAGGCCGACCATGCCGACCTCTAGCCGCTCGCTCACCCGCAGCGAACGGCTGAGGTCCTGGGTGAACACATAGCCCACCAGGCCCCATTCGGTGCTGTTGGCGGTGGCGACGACCTCGTCCTCGTCGTCGAAGGTGAGAACGGCCGCGACCGGTCCGAAGATCTCGGTCCCCATCAGCCGGCTGGCCGGGGAGACGCCGGTGAGCACCGTGGGCGGGTAGAAGCAGCCGGGGCCCTCGGGGGTGCTGCCGCCGACCAGGACCTCGGCGCCGCGCGCCACGGCGTCCGCGACCAGCTCCTCGACCTTGGCACGGCCGGCCTGGTCGATCAGCGGCCCGACGTCGACACCGGCCCGGCTGCCGGGGCCGACCTCCAGCGCGCCCATGCGGCGGGCGAGCCGGTCGGCGAACTCGGCCGCGACGGAGGAGTGGACGAAGAACCGGTTGGCCGCCGTGCACGCCTCGCCCATGTTGCGCATCTTGGCGGTCATGGCGCCCTCGACCGCGACGTCGAGGTCGGCGTCCTCGAAGACGATGAAGGGGGCGTTGCCGCCGAGCTCCATGGAGGTGCGGACCACCGCGGGCGCGCACTGGGCGAGCAGGGTGCGGCCGACCTGGGTGGAGCCGGTGAAGGAGAGCTTGCGGACGTGTCCGCCGGTCAGCAGCGGCTCCACGACCTCGCCCGCGCGGGAGGTCGTGACCACGTTGAGCACCCCGGCCGGAAGCCCCGCCTCCGCCAGGATGCCGGCCAGCGCGAGGCTGGACAGCGGGGTCTGCGGGGCGGGCTTGAGCACCATGGTGCAGCCCGCGGCGATGGCCGGACCGATCTTGCGGGTGCCCATGGCCAGCGGGAAGTTCCACGGCGTGACGAGCAGACAGGGGCCGACCGGGCGGCGCATCAGCAGCATGCGGTTCCTGCCGTCCGGCAGTGTGGAGAACCCGCCCTCGATGCGCACGGCCTCTTCCGAGAACCAGCGGAAGAACTCCGCGGCGTAGGCCGCCTCGCCCCGCGCCTCGGCCAGCGGCTTGCCCATCTCGGCCGTCATCAGCGCGGCGAGCGCGTCGGCCCGCTCCATGATCAGCTCATAGGCGCGGCGCAGGATCTCGCTGCGCGCGCGGGGCGCGGTCGCCGCCCACTTCTCCTGGGCTTCCTCGGCGGCGGCCAGGGCGCGCTGTCCGTCGGCGGGGGCGGCGTCGGCGACCTCGCACAGCACCTCACCGGTGGCCGGGTCGTCGACCGGCATGGTCTGACCGCCGGCCGCGTCGGACCACGACCCGGCGATGTAGAGCTGCTTGGGCACCGCCGCGAGAACCTCGGCGGCCGAGGGGTACGAGGGGGTGGACATAGGGGCAATCTCCTTCGTGACCGCCGCCGGTCCGAGGGGTTCGGACCGGCGGGCGGATCGGGCTCCCGTTGGGCGATGTGCGGTGCGCGTCAGGAGTCCGCTGTTCCGGCGCTGACGGCGGCGGACCAGGCGCGCAGACCCTCGTCGATCGCCGCTTCGTCGACGACGAGGGCGGGGATCATCCGGACCACATGGTTCCAGGCCCCGCACAGGAGCAGCAACAGTCCCTCGTCCACGGCGGCGCGCTGTACCCGGGCCGCGGTCGCCGGGTCCGGCTCCCCGTCCTCGGTGACGAACTCGCTGGCCAGCATGAGGCCGAGGCCGCGCACATCGCCGATGGCCGGGGTCTTGGCGGCCACCTCCTCCAGACCGCTGCGCAGCCGCGCCCCCATGGCCTCGGCGTTGGCCACCAGGTTCTCCTCGCGGACCACGTCCAGGGTGGCGGCGGCGGCCGCGCAGGCCACGGCGTTGGCGCCGTAGGTGCCGCCCTGGGAGCCGGGCCATGCCTTGCTCATCAGCTCCTCGGAGGCGGCGATGCCGGACAGCGGGAAGCCGCTGGCCAGTCCCTTGGCGGTGACCAGGATGTCGGGGCGGATGCCGAAGTGGTCATGGCCCCAGAACCGTCCGGTGCGGCCCACCCCGGTCTGCACCTCGTCCAGGATCAGCAGGAAGCCATGACGGTCGGCCCGCTCCCGCAGGCCCTGCAGGAAGCCCTCGGTGGCGGGTACGTAGCCGCCCTCGCCGAGCACCGGTTCGACGATGATCGCGGCGGTGTCGTCGGGCGGGGAGATGGTCTGCAGGACGTAGTCCAGCTCCCGCAGGGCGAACCGGGTCGCGGTCTCCTCGTCCCAGCCGTACCGGTAGGCCGTGGGGAACGGAGTCACCACGACGCCGCTCATCAGGGGCGAGAAGCCGGAGCGGAAACGGGTGCCGGAGGTGGTCATGGAGGCGGCGGCCACCGTGCGGCCGTGGAATCCGCCGTGGCAGACCAGGACGTTGGGCCGGCCGGTGGCCTGGCGGGCGAGGCGCAGGGCCGATTCGACGGCCTCGCTGCCGGAGTTGGAGAAGAACAGACTGTCGAGGCCGCTGGGAAGCACCTCGCCCAGCTTCTCGACCAGCCGTCGCAGCGGTGGGTGCATGACGGTCGTGTACTGGCCGTGGATGAGCGTGCCCACCTGCTCCTGCGCGGCGGCGACGACCCGCGGATGGCAGTGCCCGGTGCTGGTGACGCCGATGCCCGCGGTGAAGTCGAGGTATCGCCGCCCGTCCTCGCCGTCGATATAGGCGCCCTCTCCTCGGACGGCGACCACCGGAGTGGCCTGACGGAGCTGCGGCGACAGATTGGTCATGTTCTCTCCCACACGCACAGGTCGGCGATGCGCTCGGACACTTCGAGGGTGAGGGGGCGAACCCGGTCAGGACAATGATCACTGTGTCGCGGGGTGGTGATCGGTATGGACGATCTGTCAACGAGCTCCCACACAGGTCTTGTCAAGACTCCGGGCGGGGTCATGGTTGCGCTCGGCGCGGGGGCTTGCCAGAGTGAGCGGCATGAACGGCTCCGGCGGCACCGCGTACGACGCCGCCGGAGGGCCGCCGTCCCGTCCCGCCGGGCCCCCGCGGGTCCCGGGGCGCTCCCCGCTCAGCCTCGCGGACGTGCTGCGGCTTCCGGTGCTGGCCGCCGGGGTGCCGGAGGTGGTATCCGGCCATGGGCAGCTGTCCCGGCCGGTCCGCTGGGTGCATGTCACCGAACTGCTCGACCCGGCGTCCTTCCTCAAGGGCGGGGAGCTGGTGCTGACCACCGGGATGCCGCTGCCCGAGGACCCGGCGCTGGTCCGCCGGTATGTCGACGAACTCGCGGACATCGGCGCCGCCGGGCTGGTCATCGAGCTGGTGCGGCGCTACCACCGGCCGCCGTCGGAGCTGGTACGGGCCTGTCTGGCGCGGGACTTCCCGCTCGTCCTGCTCTCCCGGACCGTGAACTTCGTGGAGGTCACCCAGGTGCTCCACTCCCTGATCGTCGGCAGCCAGGTGGAGAGCCTGCGCCGGGCCCAGGACGTCCATGACACCTTCACCGCGCTGACCCTGCGGGGCGCCGGGCCCGAGGAGGTGGTGGACATGGCGGCCGAGATGAGCGGGCATCCCGTGGTGCTGGAGAACCTGGTGCACCAGGCCGTGATCTGCGGTTCGCCGGGGCGCGGGGTGGAGGGGGCGCTGACCGGCTGGGAGCGGCGCTCCCGCGCCACGCCCTCGCCCGACCGGACCGGGCTGAGCGGCCCGGAGGACTGGCTGGTGACCGCGGTGGAGTACCGGGGCGAGCGGTGGGGGCGACTGCTGATGCTCCCGGACGGGTCCGGGCACTCGGCGGTCGGCCCCGAGGACGCGATGGTCCTGGAGCGCACCGCCACGGCCCTGACCATCGCCCGGCTCACCCATCACACCCGCTGGGAGCGGCGGGCCCAGCGCACGCTGCTGCTGGACCTGGTGGAGCAGCGCTGCCGCTCGATGGGGGAGGCCCGGGCCCGGGCCGAGGCGCTGGGCGTGCCGGTCGCGGGCCGGAGGCTGATGGTGGTGCTGGTCAGCCCCGGCCCCGGCGCCGGGGAGACCACCGAGCTGGAGGACCGGCTGACCGACGAGCTGGGGGCGGCCGGGGCCGCCGTGCTGGTCGGCGCGGTGCCCGGTGACCACATAGGGGTTCTGCTGGCCCTGCCCGCCGCCACGCCCTGGCGGCCGCTGGTGGAGCGGCTGAGCCGGTCGGTGCGCGAATCCCGTCCGGATGCCGTGATCAGCGTCGGCTCGGAGGTGTCGGAGCTGGCGCAGACCGCCCGGTCGTTCCAGCAGGCGGCGCGGGTCGCGGACGCCGCCGTTCCGGGGACGCCGGACAAGGCGTTCCACGAGCTGTCCGACATCGGGCTGCGGCAGTTGCTGTACGCGCTGCGCGGCGATGTGCGGCTCCAGGAGTTCGTGGAGCGGCAGTTGGGACGGCTGGTGGACTACGACGAGCGGCACGGCACCGATCTGCTGCCGGTGCTGCACACCTTCCTGGACGCGGCGGGCAACAAGACGGTGGCCGCCAAGCGCGCGAACCTGTCCCGCCAGGCGTTCTACCAGCGGCTGCACTCGATAGAGCGGGTGCTCGGCTGCGATCTGGAGTCGGGTGAGCAGCGCACCCAACTCCATGTGGCGCTCACCGCCTTCCGTCTGTTGCGGCTGTCCCGGGGCCCGGCCCCGTCCTGACGCGGCGACGCGCCACGGTCGACCCGGGTCAGGGCCGGCCGTGGCGCGTTTGTCTGCACCCGCGGGGCGCGCGTCATTTGACGAAGTCGTCGACGACCTTTGGCGGCCAGCAGCCCACATTGAGGACGCCTATGGAATAGGCGCGGGAGACGAGGGCGGCCCGGTTGGGCACCCGCAGCTTCCGCAGCAGCCGTGTCACGTGGTACTCGACACCCTGCCGGCTGAGGTACAGCCGGGAGGCCAGCGGGATCGTGGAGAGCCCGGCGGCGATGCCCTCCAGAATGCGTGCCTCGGTCTCGGTCAGGAGCTTCTTACGGTCGGTGACGATGTCGACCTCCTCGCCGCCCGCCGTGGGCCGCAGCACCACCAGGATCGAGGCCACATGGGCGGAGCCCTCGCGCACGGCGACCGCCGTGAGCCCGCTGGTGAAGGCGGCCCCCTCGGCCCCGATGGCCACCACATGAGTGGTGAACCGGTGACGGGAGCCGTCGAGGAGCCGGCTGAACTGCCGCTTCACCGCCTGCCGCACACTGGGGTGCAGAAGGTCACTGAAGTCACGGCCGCACACGTCCGTGGAGGCGTCGTCGAACTGCCGGAAGAACTCCCGGTTCGCCTGCTGGACGGCGAGCGACGGGTCAAGACAGACGACACAGGCCCCTGGCTGGTCGAACTGGCGCAATAGATCCGTGTACTCGGTCTGCTCGTGTCCAAGCTCGTGGGGGGTTGGCCGAGCCAAATCGGTAAGTAAAGGCAATGCCAAGGGACTGCCATCCCTTCCTAATTCTCAGAATTCGGAATCGAGTACCAGATATTCAATTCCAAATGTTCATTTCAGAATTGAGACTAGGGATCTACGAGCACGGAAGTCAACGTCAACAGGGGTGTCGCCGCCCAATCCCGTGGTGGGGTGCTCCGAAGGTTCGGTCCGAACCCCACCCCTTCGGTGGGCCGGTACGGTCGGTTCACGAATCCTCGTCAAACACCTGCCAATTATCGCCGTTAACGCTACGTTCACGAATCCATGCGAGGCAGCAGCTCGATGAGCTCGCGGCGTCCGGACACGCCCAGTTTGCGATAGGAACTCGTCAGGTGCTTCTCGACGGCGCGGGAGGTCACCCCCAGCTCGGCGGCGGCCTCCTGGTTGGTGAGGCCGCGTCCCACGAGGGAGACCACGGTGCGCTCGGTACGGGTGAGGGCCGCCTCCGGCGGGGCGGCCGACGCACCACTGCCGTCCGCGGCGCGGATCCGCTCGACCAGCCAGGGGACCCCGCACGCCGCGGCCAGCGCCCCGGCCTCCTGGAGTACCGCCGCCGCCTCGCCGCCCGATCTCAGCTGCCGGCCCAGCAGCAGGAGCGTGCGGGCGAGTTCCAGTCCATCGGCCGAGGCGCGCAGCACATCGACCGATTCACGCAGCAGCCGTACCCCCTGGTCACCGCCGATCAGCCGGGCCTTCACCCGCAGCGCGCGGCCGAGCGCCACCGGGGCGCCCCACTCCTTCGCCCGCAGCAGCTCCTCCTCGGCCAGCGCCCCGGCCGCGCCGGGGTCGCCGACGCGCCGGTGGAGTTCGGCCGCCCAGGGCCGCCACGCGAAGAGCACGGGGTTGCGCCAGCCCGAAGCCTCCAGCTGCCGACCGCAGGCCAGGAGGGTTTCCAGGGCGCTGGTCCAGCGTCCGTTCCCGGCGTCCTGCGCCGCCTTGGCGAACTGCAGCGTGGCGGTCAGGGCCAGGCTCGAGGAGCGGCGCCGCCCGGGCCCGTCCAGAATCCGCTCGATCAGTACGGGGTCCTGAAGGTCCAGGGCGACGCGGGTGAGGGCGAGAGTGGAGACGACCCCGGCCTCCTGCCAGTGCACCTCGGCCAGCCGCACGGCGCGCTCGGCGTACTCACGCGCCTGGGAGACGCGCCCCCGGGCGCTGAGCACCATGGCCTGCTGGACGTTGACGAGCGCGTCGGCGACCGTGCCGCCCTGCCGCCGCGTCTGCTGTTCCATCGCGAGCCAGGAGCTGATCCCCCGTACCGAATCGGCGGCGACCAGCCCGATCACCACCAGCGGCAGCGGGGTGTGGACCTGTTCTGAGGTGGCCGGTTCGCGCTCCAGGATGCGGTTCGCCAGCCGGGAGACCTCGGCCGCCGACCATCGGGCGGTGAGCACCGCCGAGTTGAGCAGCACCGCCGTCAGCTCACGCTCGGCGGCGGTGATCAGCGCCGGCTCCTCCCCCAGCGCGGACAGGCGCTCCACCGCGGCGGCCAGCTCCGCCGGATCCTCGTGCCCGGCGTGCCGCAGCCGCGCCTCGAGCCGCAGCGCCACATCGCGCGCCGTGCCCTCCAGCGAGGTGGCGGGCCCCAGATCCTCGGCGACCTGGTGCAGCAGATCGATGGCCGACGGGGGGCCCAGGCCCACGATGGTCGGCGAGATCCGCAGGGCGGCGGCGGCCCGGAGCCGGGGCGTGGTCAGCAGGGGTATCGCCTGGGAGATATGGCGCTCGCAGGCGGCCGGGTCGAAGCCGCGCTCCGCGGTGGCCAGATCGATCAGCAGCCGGGCCCGGCCCTCCCCCGCCAGCGAGCCGTCCAGAAGGGCGCGGCGCAGATAGCGGGCGGCGGTCCGCGGCGCTCCGCGGCGCAGCGCGGTGTCCGCCGCGGCCCGCAGCACCTCCACCGCCCAAGGATGACCCGAGTTGGTGACGGCCATGAGCTGGGCCGCGACCAGCTCGGCGGGGCGTCCGTTGTGGTAGAGCAGGGCCGCGGCGGCGTCGTGCAGCCGCTCCCGTTCCGCCACGGTCATCGAGGACTCGACCGCGTCCTGCACCACCCGGTGGAGGAAGCGCGGCTCCTGCTCGGCGGCGAGCAGCCCCACCTCGTGGAGGTCGCGCAGCGTGGCCAGGAAGCCGATCGGGTCCAGCCCGGCCAGCCGGGCCAGCAGGTCCGGTTCCGCCTGGCCGCCGAGGACCGCGATGGCCGCGGCCAGATCCCGCGCCGGCCGCGGCTGGACGCGCAGGGAGCCGGCCAGCCGCTCGCGCAGCAGGGCGGGGCGCAGTGAGCGGACCGCCTCGACCTGCCCGGCGGTGGGCCGCAGGCCGCCCGCGGCCAGGTCCGCCAGTACCGACTTCAGGAACAGCGGATTGCCCGCGGAGGTCTCATGGCAGGCGCGGGCGAACTCCTCGTCCCCCGGCACGCCGAACTGCTCGTGAATCACTTCCTTGGTGGCGCCCAGCGACAGCGGCGCGGGGCGCAGCACCCGCCGCGCCGCGTCGACCACCTCCCGCAGCAGAGGGTCGCCGGGACGCCGGTAGCCGTCCCGCAGTCCGCAGACGACCACGGCGCGCAGCCCGTGCAACCGCTTGACGAGGAAGGCGAGCCAGCGCAGCGACGGTGCGTCGGCCCACTGCAGATCGTCCACCAGGATGAGCAGCGGACTGTCGGCGCTGACGGCGGCCAGCGCCGAGCGCAGGCAGTACAGCGCCTCCTCGGGCATGGTGAGGGTTCCGCCGTCGTCACGCGGCGTGACGTCGTCGGAGAAGACCGTCCGGTAGAGGTCGCCCTCTTCCCCCAGCCGGAACTCGTGGAGTTCCCCGGGGGCACCGGTCAGCAGGCTGTCGAAGAGCTGGCGGACCACGCCGAGGGTGAAGTCCTGCTCCACCGGCGCGGCGTTGGCGCGCAGGACGCGGATCTCCGCGCCGTCGGCGAGCATCGGCAACTGCTGCAGCAGCGCGGTCCGGCCGATGCCCATCGGGCCGGTGAGCAACACCAGCGACGAGTCGCCCGCCGCCGCGGCCCGCAGGGCCTCCGCGACCTGTGCCAGTTCGTCCTCCCGCTCAAGCAACATCCGTTCCGTCTCCCTCTGCCGCCCGCAGCAACGCGATCAGCTCTGCTCGGCCGCTGATCCCCAGCTTCCGGTACGCGCCGCTGAGCCTCAGCTCCACGGTGCGTCTGGTGACAGAGAGGGTTTCCGCTATCTCCCGGTTGCCATGGCCGAGTCCGACAAGGGCCGCGGTGCGCTGCTCGGGTTCGGTCAGACTCGCCCACGCCGGGTGCGGAACGCGTCCGCGAACGGCGGACGGCCCGGCCCGCTCGGACAGCGCGCGCACGCGTGCGACCAGCCGGCTGGAGGACCGGTGGGCGATGACGAAGCTGAACAACTCGGCCACCAGGGGGGCCGCGGCCTGCGGGTTCCCCGCGTCGAGCTCGGCCGTGGCCAGCTCCATCAGGGATCCGGCGTAGGCGAGCCGGGCCGGGGTGCCGCGCAGGGTGGCCGCCGCCTCGCGGAGACGGTCGACCTGCCCCTCGCGGGCCACCCGTCCGGCGCCCAGCTGAGCCCAGCCGATCGTGTTGGGGGCGCCCCATAACCGGGCCAGCGCCAGCTCCTCATCGGTGAGCCGCCGTGCCTCCTCGTGGTCGCCCAGGGCGTCGTGGACCCGGGCGGCCATCGAACGCCATGGCATCAGCGCGGGGTTGATCCGCCCGCGGCCCAGCTCCCATCTGCCGGTGGACCGGAACAGCTCCAGCGCCTCGGGCAGCCGGTCGTCCTTGACGGCCACCAGCGCCCTGGCGAAGAGCAGATAGCCCCAGGAGGAGCCCTCCCGCGACTCGGCGGGCGCGGACGCGCCCGCGAGCACACCGGCCTGGCCGACATCGCCGTTCTCCAGGGCGATGAGGATCCGGATGGCCATCAGATACGGGACGGTGCGGCGATGCCAGAGGGAGCGCGGCAGTGACCGCTCCGCGGCGGCCACGTCCCGTTCGGCCATGTCGAGCCGGCCGCGCCGCAGGTTCAGCTCGCCGCGGACGGCCAGGGCCTGGGCGGCGGCCGCGCGGGCGTGCCGCCTGCGCAGATCGGTGTGGAGCACGTCCAGCCGGACCTCGGCCTCGTCCAGGTCGTCGGTCAGCAGCAGGGTCCGGGCGGCGGTGAGCCGGGGCAGGATCAGGGCCCCCGCCGTGCCGTTCACGGTGAAGACCCGCTGGGCCAGCGCCCGGGCGGTGGGCAGGTCCTCGCCACGCAGCGCCAGGCGCCAGGCGAGCGCCGCGGCCTGTACCGGGCAGGTGGGGTCGGCGGGCAGCGGTGGGATGCCGTCCGGGACCAGATCGGTGTCCTCCTGCCCGACGGACTCGGTGAGCCAGAACAGCCCGGCCAGGGCCCCCCGTTCCTCGCCGTCGGTAAAGGGCAGCACATCGGCGATCGCGCGGCGCAGAGCCTTGTCGTCACCGCGGGAGAGCCCCAGGTCGGCGGCGCGTACCCGGATCCGGCCGGGCCCGCCGTCGCCAGTGCGGATGATCTCCGCCAGCCGGCGGCCCGCGGCCTCGGGGACGGCCAGCACTTCGATGGCGGCCAGTTCCAGGCCCAACTGGGCACGCGACGCCGGGTCCAGCGGCTCCTCCAGCGCCCGCGACAGACAGGCGATCGCCTGGGCGGTCCGGCCCCCGCGCAGTGCGTCGGCGCAGGTGCGGCGCAGTACGGGGATCACCCAGGGCTCGTCGACCGGGCGGGCGGCGAGCAGCAGCCGGGCGATGTCCTCGTCGGGTACGGCCGCCCGGTAGGCCAACTCGGCGGCGCGGGCGTGCAGTTCGGCCCGCTCGTCCCCGGGCATCTCGGCGAGGATCCAGCTCCGCGCCTCGGGCCGGCTCAGCCGGAGCCCGGTGTCGGTGGCGGTGGCGAGCCCGCTTTCCTGGAGTGCCTCGGGCAGTCCGGGCTCGCCGGCGGCGCGGGGGTCCGCGAGCGCGTACAGCAGGGACAGGTCCAGCAGATCGCCGCAGACGGCGAGGGCACGGACGACGGCGACGGCCGTGTCGGACAGCGCTCCGAGTGCACGGACGGCGTATTCACCGCTGACGGCCTCGGCGATCGAGTACAGTTCCGGCACCCGCCCGGCCACCGGTGCGTATCCGCGTCTGATGAAGCGCCTCAGCGCTTCGGACAGCACTTCGGGATTGCCCGCGCTCGCCTCCAGAGCGGCCGAGGTGAAGTCGGTCTCGCCGGGGCGGTCGCAGATCAGCGCCACCGTGGCGGCCACATCGCGCGGAGCGAGCGGGGCCAACTCGACTTCGAGGGTGGTCACTTGGTGCGGCGCGGTGGAGAGGGGGCAGACGCCGGGGCAGAGCCGGCCGGTGCCGCTCATCAGCAGGGCGATCCGGGCGTCGGGCAGGCGCCGGATGAGCGCCCCGAACCAGCGCAGCGAGGCCGGGTCCAGCCATTCCACATCGTCGACCACCAGCAGCGTGGGCTGTCCACGCGCGGTCCGTAGCAACTCGATGAGGCCCGGTAAGCGGCTCTGGGGTCCCCGTCCGGTCAGGGCCTTCAGCGAGCCGTCGGTGAGTCCGTCCATCGGGGCCAGCAGCTGTGCCACCACGCCGTAGCGCACCTCGCGCTCGCCCGGCGTCGCCTGGGCGCGCAGAACGCGGTAGCCCTGGTCCTCGGCCAGCCGGGCGGCGAGGTTCAGCAGGCGGCTCTGTCCATAGCCGGGCCTGCCGATCAGCGTCACCACCGAGGAACGGCCCCTGCCGAGATCGGCGACGGTCCGGGCAAGCATGGCCTGCTCTCGTTCACGGCCGGGGAACGGGAGCCCGTTGAGCTGCATGGTGTGACTATATGCCTGGGGCGGGGTGCGGACGTGGCGCCCGCTCCCGCGTGCACGTCAGCGCCGGCCGCGGGAGGCGAAGACCCACGCCGGTGCCTGCGGGTCGGGAAGGCTCGGGCTGTTCAGCACCGAAGCCAGCTCACCGCGCTGACCGACGCTCAGCTTCCGGTAGACGCTGGTGAGATGGGTCTCGACGGTGCGTACGGTGACGAACAGCGACTCGGCGATCTCGCGGTTGCCCGCCCCGCGCGAGGCCATTTGGGCCACTTTGCGCTCGGTGCCGGTGAGCAGGTCGACCGGTGAGGCGGTGATCTCGCGCATCCGGCCGCCCGCGGCGACCAGCCGGTTACGGGCGTCCTTGGCGAGCGCGAGCGCGCCGCAGCCCTGGGCGAGGTCGACGGCCGAGCGCAGCCGCTCCCGGGCGTCGCGCGGGCGCCCGATGTCCAGCAGCGCCCCGCCGAGCAGGAACTCGGCCCGGGCGTGCTCGGCGCGGGCGGGCGACCCGGAGAGGTGCTCGACCGCCTCGGTGAGATACGCGATGCCCTGCTCGCCGGGGGTGGTCACCCCGCGGGCGAGGGCGGCGAGTCCGAAGGCGCGCGGGGTGCTCCAGCGGCGGGCCAGCTCGGCGCCGTGCTCGATCAGGTCCCGCGCCTCGTCCGCCCGCTTCTCCGCCGCGAGCACACAGGCCGCCTCGGTCCACCAGGGCAGGAACGCCGGGTTGGCGAAACCGGAATCCTCCAGGGAGGCACCGCAGTCGAGCAGCAGCCGCAGCGCGGTGGCACTGTCGCCGAGCGCCCAGCGGGCCCGGGCGCGGGCCATGAGATACCAGTGGTACTCCATGACGAACCCGTCCAGGTTCGGCCGGGTGACGGCGGCCAGCAGCTCCTCGGCCCGCTCCGGTTCGCCCCGGTCGATCAGGATCGTCGCCAGCGCGGTCTGGGGCATGGTCACATTGCCGCTCCAGCGCTCCTCGCCGATGATCTCGACGGCGGTCTGGGCGTCGGCGAGCGCGTCGGGGATCGCGCCGAAGCCATGCAGCAGCATGGCGCGGTAGGACAGGGTGATCACATACGACCACACAGCGGCGTTGTCCTGGCCCTGGCGCAGCGCGCGGTCCAGCGCCTCCATCGCCCCCTCGACCTCGTCGGCCAGGCCGAGGGTGAACGCGGAGAAGAGCAGCGACCAGTTGTCGAGCCGGTCCGAGGAGTCCAGTGCGCGGCGGGCCTGTTCCACGGTACGCCGCACCGAGCGGCCCTCCATCGCGGACAGGACCGTCATCATGGCGAGCAACTGCCGCTGGGCGGGGGTGTCCCCGGAGGGTTCGGGAATCCGCGCGAAGCGCTCCCGGACCGTGTGGATCGTGGCCTTCTCGTCGGATCCGCTGATCAGCAGCGCCGATTGGACGAGGGTGCGCAGCTCACGGTCGCGCGGATCGGGGTCGGGCCCCAGCTCCGCCTCGAGCTGGTCGAGCACCTCGCTGAGCACCCGGACGGCGGTCGGCGACTGCTGGACGGTGAGGCAGGTGAGGCCGAACTGCACGGCGATGGGCGCCTTGGTACGGACGTCGGCCGCCAGCGTGAGCGCGCGCCTGAGCAGGCGGATGGCCTCGGCGGGATTGATCTCCGCGAGCGCCTTGGCGAGCGGGACATGGGCCGACAGGCTGTCCGGCTCCGCCTCCAGGACGCGGTAGAGATAGCGGGCGGCGGCTTCCGGGGCGCCGCGGTGCTCGGCCTGGACGGCGGCCTCCCGCAGCACCCAGCCCATCCACGGCTGAGGGGTGCCGGGCACCAGCAGCACCTGGTTGGCGACCTCCTCGGCGGGCCGTCCGGCATCGCTCAGCAGCAGGGCCGCCCGGGCGCGCAGCTCGGCCAGCGGCTCCTCCCCGGCGGCCTCCAGCACCGCGGAGCGCACCACGTCATGGGCCAGGTCCGCCCGGTCCGGTGCCATCACCTCGGCCCCGCGCAGCAGTTCCACGGCCTCCGCGACCCGGGCCGCGGGCACCCCGGCCAGCGCGCCGATGTGCTCCACGTCCTCCTCGCCGAGCACCGCGATGGCGGTGGCCACGTCCCGGACCCAGCCGGGCCGGGCGTCGAAGAGGGCGCGCACGGACAGGGCGACCACGTAACTCCCGACCTCGGCGATCTCACGCAGGCCGCTCTCGTCGGGTGAGACGCCCTTGGTCCGCAGCTCGCGCAGCAGCCGGGTGACGGTCAGCGGATTGCCGCCGCAGACGGCGGCGGCGCGCCCGGCGAAGGCGTGCGCGACGGGGGCCGCGAAGACCTGGCGGGCCATTTCGGCCACTTCGAGGTCGGTCAGCGGGGCCAGGCGGATCACCGAGGAGCGGGGCTGGGCGAGGATGTCCGCCAGGGTCGCGGGGGCGACCGGTTCCTCCTCGGTGCGCTGGGCGAGCACCACCAGCAGCGGCAGCTCGTCGGCCCGGCGCAGCAGGAAGTCGATCCAGCGCAGGGACCGCTCGTCGCACCAGTGCACATCGTCCAGGACGAGCATGAGCGGGCCCTGGGCCATCAGGTTGGCAGCGAGCCAGTACAGGCCGTGCAGCACCGGGTAGACGGAGGCGACCGTGGACGGCCCCTCCTCGCCCGGGTGGGGGCTGAGCGCGGGAAGGGCGCGGCGGGCGCTGCCGCGCAGCAGCGGGGAATCCTGGGCGTCCTCGGCCGAGAGGCCGAGTCCCCCGAAGAGGGCGCGCACTCCGCTGTAGCCGGCGCCGGCCACCACCTCACCGCAGGTGCCGTGCAGAACGGTCATCTTCCGGCAGACTTCGCTGTCGAGGAACGCGCGCAGCAGACTGGTCTTGCCGATTCCGGCCGGGCCCGACAGGACCACCAGACCGGAACGGCCGTTGTGGGCGGCCTCCGCGTGGGCGGTCAGCGCCGCGAGTTCGGCAGCGCGCCCGACCAGCGTGCCGGGTAAACCGGAATCGTTTTTCCGGTCCACCACACAGCCTCCTCGGGCCACAAAAAGCGAACAACTTTCCGGAAAAGTGTGCTACTGCCGCGATCAGGAGGTTACAGGACCGCTGTCATGGCGATCAATATCGATCAGTGAGGCCCGGAGACGGAAGGCGTGGTGAGGGCGATCGCCATTCCGTCCCCGGGCGCTTCGGTATCACTGTGTGGGTACGAGGCATGAAGTCGTCTATGGCGTCTCCTTTCGTCGGCTCACGTTCACGGGGTCATGTGCCCTTCTCCAGGGCGGCTTCCAGCGCGAGGGCAGGTGGGTGGAGTTCGAACCAGACGACCTTGCCCGCCTCCGTGCAGGTGGAGCCCCAGCAGCGGGAGAGCAGGTCCAGCAGGTGGAGTCCGCGGCCGCCTTCGTCATCGCCGCACGTCCGGCGCACCCGGGGCTGCCCGGGGTCCTCGTCCGCCACCTCGCACCGGAAGGCGCGGTCGACGGAGCACAGGGAGAACGTCAGGCGGATCGGTCCACCGGCGTGCCGCAGGGCATTGGTCACCAGCTCGCTGACGAGCAGCTCGGCGTCGTCGGAAAAGTCGTGCAGCGACCATACGCCGAGCTGGGCGATGGTCAGCCGCCGGGCCCTGGGCACCGACAAGGGCTCGGAGGGCAGCAGCCACGACATCCCGCCACTGGCGGGAGGCCGGGCGGCCTCGGGCCGGCGCTCGGTGCTCACCAGGGCGCGGCGCGAGGGGGTGACGGCGGTCGCATTCATGACGACTGGTCGGGGCTGATCCGGGGGGCGGGGATGGCACGCCCGTCGGGAAGGAGTTCACCCGTGTCCGCGAAGATCACCACTCCGTTGCAGAGCAGGCTCCACCCCTGCTCGGGGTGGCTGGCCACCAGACGCGCCGAATCATGATCCGATGCGTCGGCCGACGGACAGGGAGGTTGATGGAGGCACATGGTCCGAACCTTCGATCTTCCGTCATGGACTGGCGGAACTCGTTTCCGAGGTCACCATGGTGGGTCGGCGGGGTGGTGCGCGACGAGGGGAGATCTCCCCGCATCGGTACCCGAACCCGCCCCCGGCCCCCGGGGAGGTCACGGATGGCTGCCTCCCGCTCACCCTCGGTGAAACACCGCCCCGGCAGGCGGACCGCCCGCCCGAAGTGCGTGCGGTGGCTCCCGGCCCGGGCATAGGCTGGAATAGAGGGCTTCGGGTCCGTACGGGCATCGGCCCGTCCGCCCGAGCCCGGGGCGAGGCATCGATGGGTGCGGTGGCGACGAGCACCCCGACCGGACGGCAGGCAGTGAGGCTGCCGGCCGAGGTGACGAGTTTTGTGGGACGTCGGCATGAGGCGGCCGAGGTCAAGGAGATGCTGTCCGCGTCCCGCCTGGTCACCCTCACCGGCGTCGGCGGAGTGGGCAAGACCCGGCTGGCGCTGCGGGTCGCGGACGAGGCGCGCCGGGCCTTCCCGGACGGCGTCTGGCTGGCCGAACTCGCCGAGCTGAACAATCCCGCGCTGCTCGCCCAGGGCGTCACCGAAGCACTGGAGATACGGGACCACTCCCCCCGCCCGGCTCTTGACGTCCTCGTCGACCATCTGCGGGACCGGGAGGCGCTGATCGTCCTCGACAACTGCGAGCACCTCCTGGAGGAGTGCGCCCGGCTCGCCGATCGTCTGCTGCGCGCGGCGCCCCGGCTGCGGCTGCTGGCCACCAGCCGTCAGGCGCTGGGCACGGCCGGTGAGCAGAGCCTGGCCGTCCCCACCCTGGGGCTGCCGGACCCCGAGGGGCCACGGCCCGCCCTCGCCACGCTCGCGCGGTGCGACGCGATACGGCTGTTCACCGAGCGGGCGGCGGCCATCGTGCCCGGATTCGAGCTCACCGAGGACAACCGGGAGGCCGTCGAGCTGATCTGCCGGCGGCTCGACGGCATCCCGCTGGGGATCGAGATCGCGGTCGTACGGCTGCGCGCGCTGTCCGTCCAACAGCTGCTGGACCGGCTCGACGACCGGTTCCGGCTGCTGACCACGGGCTCCCGGACGGTCCTCCCCCGCCATCAGACGCTGCGCGCGCTGATCGACTGGAGCTATGAGCTGTGCACCGAGCGGGAGCGGCTGCTGTGGGCGCGGGTCTCGGTGTTCGCCGGAAGCCTGGACCTGGACGCGGCCGAGGCGGTCTGCTCGGGCGAGGGCATCGACCGCGAGGAGATGCTGGACCTGGTGACCGAGCTGGTGGACAAGTCGGTGCTGCTCAGGGAGGAGCACCGGACGGCGGTGCGTTACCGGATGCTGGACACCCTGCGCAGCTACGGCCGTGAGCGGCTGGCGGCCGCCGGGGAGGAGGCCGTACGGCTGGGCCGCCATCGCGACTACTACCGCGGGCTCGCCGCGGACGCGCGGGCGGCGCTCTTCGGACCGGCCCAGGTGCAGTGGTTCGCCCGGCTCCAGCTGGAGCACGCCAATCTGCGCACCGCCCTGGAGGGGTGCCTGGCCGAGCCCGGGCAGACCGAACACGGTCTGGAGATGGCGGCCGATCTGCTCTACCACTGGATCACCAGCTATTACCTCGGCGAGGGCCGCCGCTGGCTGGACCAGGCCCTGGCACTGTGCACCGAACCCACCGGGGCACGGGCGCGGGCCCTGTGGACCGACAGCTGGCTGGCCGTCATCCAGTCGGACACCGACAGCGCCGCGGCCATGCTCGAGGAGAGCCGGTCCATCGGGACCCGGCTGGGCCTGGACCCCGTGCTCGCCTACACCGCGCTCTACTCCGGCATGGTCGCCATGTACCGAAGCGAGACCCGATCCGCGATCGCGCTCTACGAGGAGGCCGTGACCCGCCATCGCGCGACCGGCGATCCGGTGGGGCTGGCCCTGGCGCTCATCCGGCTCTCGCTCGCCCACTCCTTCATCGGCGACTCACCGCGCGCGATCGCCCTGGGCGAGGAGTCGCTGGCGGTGTGCGACGCGTACGGCGAGGGTTGGCACCGGGCCTACACGATGATGGCGCTCGGCATGGACGTATGGCGCCAGGGCGACACGGCCAGGGCGGCCGCCCTGGAGAAGGACAGCCTCACGTTCAACCGCTCGCTGGACGATCCGCTGGGCGTCGCGGTCAATCTGGAGGTGCTGGCCTGGATCGCGGCCACCGACCGGGACCACACGCGGGCGGCCAGGCTGCTGGGCGCCCTGCGGACCATCTGGCACGCCATCGGCGCCGCCCACTCCGGCTACGGGCATCTGGTCCACTACCACGAGGAGTGCGAGGCCACGGTGCGGCGGGCGCTGGGCAAACCGGCCTTCAACGCGGCGTTCAGGCTCGGCGCCCGGCTGTCCTACGCCGAGGCGCTGGTGTACGCGATCGAGGACGAACTGCCCAGCGAGGAGACGGCGGTGGGCGGGCGGCCGTCGCCGCTGACCCCCCGGGAGTCCGAAATCGCGCAACTGGTCGCGCAGGGGCTCAGCAACAAGGAGATCGCCTCGTCCCTGGTCATCGCCCAGCGCACGGCCGAGGGCCATATTGAGCACATTTTGAGCAAGCTGGGTTTCAGCTCGCGTGCGCAGGTGGCGGTCTGGGTAGCGGAACAGCACCGCACCGCGGGGGCCGATGGCGAACACCCGCCGGAGGATACGGTCTGAGGCCGGCCCGGCATTCTCAAGGGGCAAGAGGCGGAATTCTATTCGATACGGGCGCACATGTCCCCGAAGTTTTCACAAGCCCCACGAAAATCCTCGCCCGGCCCGGCTTCGAGGGATCATGCGTCAGGCTCGAGGGACGAGCCGCAACGGCCGTGTCAGCGCGTCGACGCGACCCATGCGACCGAGGAGGTCCCGCCGTGACTGTTGCCGCAGTCGGCAATACCGGTGATGCCATGGAACTTTTCCGTGGCACCGCTCACAGCCCGTCGTTCTTCGCGCTCAACCGCGCCGGGGTCACGGGTGGCGGACAGGAGCTCGTGGACTTCTGCATCCCCTGCAATCCCTACTTCCCCACCCCCGCGATGTTCGCCGTGATGGCGGTCAGGCTGCGGGACATCCTCACCTACTATCCGAGTTCCGCGGAGACCATCACCGCCGAACTGGCGGATGTGCTCGGGCTGCAGCCGCAGACCATGGCGATGGGCAACGGCTCGACCGAGCTCATCACCTGGATCGACCATCTGCTGGTGAAGGAGAGCCTGGCGGTGCCGATCCCCACCTTCGGCCGCTGGACCGACCAGCCGATGGAAACCGGCAAGCGGGTCGACATGTTCCAGCTTCCGGAAATGAGCGGATTCGCACTCGACCCGAACGCCTTCGTCAACTTCGTACGTTCCCGGGGCTCTCGGGTCGCGGTGATCTGCAACCCCAACAACCCCGACGGCGGGCTGGTGTCCCGCCAGGCCCTCATCGGCATCATGGACGCCCTGGCCGACCTCGATCTGATCGTGATCGACGAGTCGTTCCTGGAGTTCGCGGACGCCGAGGCGTATCCGAGCGTCGTCGACGAGGCCATCCTGCGCCCGAACGTGATCGTGCTGCGCAGCCTCGGCAAGAACTTCGGGCTGCACGGTGTGCGCTTCGGCTACCTGGTCGCCAATCCGTCGCTGGCCGTACAGATCCGCTCCCGGCTGCCCAAGTGGAACCTCAACTCCTTCGCCGAGGTCATCGTCTTCATGCTGAAGCGGTACCGGCAGGAGTACGTGGACAGCCTGCGCATGCTCAGTCGCGACCGGCAGCAGATGACCACCCAGCTGGCCGGACTGCCCGGGATGACGGTCTACCCCTCCCAGGGCAACTTCGTCTTCGTCAAGTTGCCGGCCGGAACGGACGGCGGCTGGGTCCGGGACCAACTGCTGTCCCAGCACGGGGTGCTGGTGCGCGAATGCGGCAACAAGCTGGGCAGCAGCAGCCAGTTCATGCGGCTGGTGGTGCGCTCCCAGCCCGATGTGCAGCGACTGCTGACCGGGCTGAGCACGGTGCTGTACGGGACGTCCTTCTACGCCCCGCAGATCGGCTGGGACCAGCAGCCGTCGCTGTCCTCGGGGTACGCGGGTTCCTCGGGGTACGCGGAATTACCGGGGTCCTGGGGATCCGGCGCCGCGCAGGCGCCGTCGCTGGACTACTCCTACCAGCAGCCGCCCCAGCTGCCCGCGGCGCCCATGGCGCAGGAGCCCCAGCCGATGTACTCCGCGGCCGCCCTCCCGGCCCCGCAGGTCGTCTCCGGCGACCCGTACGGGCAGGCGTCCTTCGCGGGTGCCTCGGCGGGTTACGCCCAGCAGCAGCCGCTCGCGGAGCTGTCGCCCGCGTATGTCGCCACTCCCCCGGCCCAGACGCCCCTGTACCAGGCCCCGGCGGCGCCGCCGCAGCCCCAGCTGGCCCAGCCTCAGATGGCCCAGGCCCAGATGGCCCAGGCCGCGCAACCGCTGATCCCGCAGCAGGCAGCGGCGCAGCAGTTCCAGGCCCCGCGGTTGCAGCCGGCCCAGAGCCAGGCGCCGCAGGGCCAGGCGCCGTTCATGCAGATGGCGCCGCAGCCGCAGAGCGCGCAGTACCAGGGCGCCCAGGCGCAGACCGGCCAGCTTCCGATGGTCCAGGTCCAGGGCGCTCAGGGGCAGGGGGCAGGCGCCGGGTACAACCTGTTCCGGCCCGAGGAGACGACGGTCGACCAGATCCCGGTCTACGGTCAGCGGGACGCCGGGGTGCCCGAGCCGTCGCCGGTGGAGCGGACGCAGGCCATGACCTATGACCCCGCCGCGCTGAAGGCCGCGGCCGCGGCCCCGATGGTGCCCCTCAGCGAGCAGGAGGACGACCCGACGGGACAGACTCCGGCGCTGCAGCGCTATCCGCGCCCCGCGGCGTACCTCCAGGACGACTCGATGTCATGACCGGGCCGAGGTCATGACCGTGGCAGCCCTTCGTCGCACGGCCAGGCCGGGGAGACCCCGGCCGCCGCGCAGACCGCGATATGCAGCAGCAGGGGATGGGTGTACGGCTCCCCGTCGCCCGGCCAGTGCACCACACCGGGCTCCTCGGAACCGGTGGGACCGGTCCGCCGCCCGGGCGGGCCGGTCACCATGGCGCCGACCGCGTAGACGGCCGGTGCGGGCCAGTTGACCCCGATGTCCGACTGCGGCGGCACGATCCACCACCAGCGACCGGCGCGGACGAGGACACATCCCGCCCGGGGCAGCAGGTCCATGACCCCGGGGCCGTGCCGCTCGGCGATCCCCACCGCGTCATAGGCCCGGTCCGTCCGCAGCGCCGACGGCAGTTGAAGGCGGTGGCGTCCGAACGCCGGACGGAATCCGTGCCGGCCGAACCGGCCGCGGACGAGGCCGGTCAGCGCACCGGCGAAGGCGTACGTCATCTAGGGGCACTTCACAAAGGTCGGGCCGCTTGCGCCTGCGGTCGCCGCGGCAGAACGCGGTAACGGGATCATGACGCAACTATGCGCACCGCCGCGCACACTTGGCAAGGGGCACTCTGAAAAGTGCAGAGTCGTAAGTGCAATGTGTCCGTTCCGCACTGGCCATGGCACACTGCGAACATCAGCGTTGGGGAGGTCAGGGAGGGATTCAGGTGAGTGAACCGCGGTCGGCCCCGACCGTGGGTCAGGTCGTCCTCGGCAAGAGGCTGCAGGACCTGCGGGAGAAGGCGGGGTTCAAGCGGGACGAGGCGGCCAGAGTGCTGCGGGTCGCGCCCGCCACCGTCCGTCGAATGGAGACCGCCGAGGTCGCGCTGAAGGTTCCGTATGTGCAGATGCTGCTGGACGCCTACGGGATCACCGGCGACGAGCTCGATTCCTTCATCACCCTGACCGAGGAGGCCAACAAGCCCGGCTGGTGGCAGCGGTTCCACGACATTCTCCCGGACTGGTTCAGCGTGCATGTCAGCCTGGAGGGCGCGGCCGAGATGATCCGGGCGTACGAGCCGCATTTCGTCCCCGGACTGCTCCAGACCGAGGAGTACGCCCACGCGGTCATGCAGACCGGTGCGGTCGGCCAGTCCGCTCCCCGGCAGGCGGAGCGCCATGTGGCGCTCCGCATGGAGCGGCAGACGCTGCTCAGCCGGCGGGACGCGCCCCGGCTGTGGGTGGTGATGGACGAGACGGTGCTGCGCCGCCAGGTGGGCTCGGCGGAGGTGATGCGCGACCAGATCGACCGGCTGCTGGAGGCCGTCGAGATGCCGCACGTCACGCTGCAGATCTCGGAGTTCACCTCCGGACACCATCCGGGCACTTATGGGCCCTTCGTCCTCTTCCGCTTCGCTGTTCCCGAACTGCCGGACATGGTCTACGTCGAGTACCTGACCGGCGCCGTCTACCTGGATGAGCGCATCGAGGTGGCCTCCCATCTGGAGGCCCTGGACCGCATGGCGGCCCAGGCGGCAACCGCACGACGCACAAAGGAAATCCTCCGCGATTTCCGCAAGGAGCTCTGATCGGAATGGATCGCATTCACAACGGCATGCGCGCGAGCGACCTCGGCAGTGAGGGCTGGCACAAGCCGTGGAGTGGTGGCAACGGCGGCAACTGCGTCGAAGCCATGAGGCTGGACGACGGCCGGGTCGCGATCCGTCAGTCGACCGATCCGGACGGTCCGGCGCTGATCTACACCCGCAGCGAGATCATGGCGTTCATCGAGGGTGCCAAGGCGGGCGAGGCCGATTTCCTCATCTCCTGATATGCCTCCGTGCACCGGCCCGCTCTCGACGGCCGCGCCGGTGCCACCGTGGGCCGCCGCGGTGTCCGGACACGGCGGCGGCCCACGGGTTTCCGGCCGTCCGGCCGTCTGCGTCGGACGTTACGAGGCGTCCGCCGCCAGCGCGTGCAGCAGACCGACGGTCAGCGCGGTACGGACCGGGATCGGGGCGAGCACCGTGTGCTCATGGCGGGCGTGGGCGCCGGAGCCGAGGGCACCGAGTCCGTCGAGGACCGGACGGCCGAGCGCGGAGACGAAGTTGCCGTCGCTGGCACCGCCGACCGCGGTCTCCTCCAGCTCCCAGCCGTGTTCCGCGGCGACCGCGTGAGCCTGCTCGAACAGCCGGCGGGACGGATCGCCCGGGACCATCGGCGGGCGGTTCCACTCACCGGTGACGGTCAGCCGCACCCGCTGGTCGGAGGGGGCGAGGGCGTGCAGCGCGGTGTCGATCCGCTTCATCTCCTCCGGTTCGGCGATCCGGATGTCGATACCGCAGCTCGCCTGTGCGGCGATCACATTGCGCCCGGTGCCGCCGCTGATCAGCCCCACGTTCACCGAGGTTCCGCGCTCCGGGGCGCTGAGCGCGGCGATCTGCGGGACGACCTCGGCCAGCGCGTGGATGGCGCTCGCGCCCGCGAACGGGTCGAGTCCCGCATGCGATTCGATGCCGTAGGCGGTCACATCGAACAGCCCGACGCCCTTGCGGGAGGTCTTGAGCGCCCCGTCCAGCGACGCCTCGAAGACCAACGTGGCCAGTACGTCCTCGCTCAGCCGCTCGATATGGCGCCGGGAGGCGGGGCTGCCGATCTCCTCGTCGCCGTTGAGCAGCAGCCGCACCGAGGGGTGGGGAAGCTCCAGCTCGCGCAGCAGCCGCAGGGTCCAGACGGCCTGCACCAGACCCGTCTTCATATCGAAGACACCGGGGCCGCTCGCCCGGCCGTCCTCCACCTGGAAGGGCCATTCGGCGAGCGTTCCGGCCGGCCAGACCGTGTCGTAGTGGCACAGCAGCAGCACGGTGCCGGGGGCCGTGCCGCGATAGGTCACGGCCAGCACGTCGCCGTACGTCCCGCAGTCGTGGCGCTCGGTTCCGTCCGGCTCGCCGAGCCGGTCGACGAGCCAGCCGCTGATCGTGGCGAGCCCGGCACTCAGCAGCCGCTTGTCATTGCTCGGCGTCTCCAGCTCCACCAGCGTCCGTAGGTCTTCGATCATCTCGGGCAGCGCCCGGACGGTGGCGGCGGCGAGATCGGAGGGGGTCATTCGAGGGGGTCCTTCCTGAGGTGGCGTGGATGAGGGAGCGGCCGGGGTCAGCGGACGGGCGCGCCGGGGCCGAGCGGGATGCCCGGCGCCCACCAGGCGTAGAAGAGCAGGGTCCAGGCCACCAGCATGGCCACGGAGAGCGGCAGGGTCAGCGAGGCGAGGGTGCCGATGCCCGCGGAGCGCCGGTAGCGCTGGAGGAAGCCGAGCGCCATGACGAAGTAGGCGCTCATCGGGGTGATGGCGTTGGTGCAGGAGTCGGCGATGCGGTAGACGGCCTGGGTGGCCTCCGGGGGATGTGCAACAGCATCAGCATCGGCACGAAGACCGGGGCCACCAGCGCCCACATGGCAGAACCGCTGGTCATCGCCAGATTGATCACCATTGAGCCTTGTCCCGTAAGTGATCTTCTCACGCGTTCGGGCACGGCTCACCGGCTCTGGGGCCCTCTGTCCGGTGAAGGTGATGTGAAGGCGGGCGATGCCGGGCATGGCGTGATGGACACCGTCGCCTTTGAGGCGGCAGTCGCGAAGGATCTTCCAGCTCTTCATGCGTGCGAAGACGTGCTCGACGCGAGACCTGATCCGCTTGTGTACTCGATTGTGTCTCTCCTTCCAGGAGGGCAAGTTCTTCGCCCGTACGGCGGCGGTGCGGGATGACCAGACCGGTGCCCTGATAGCCGCCGCCGGCGATCGTCATCCGCCTGCTCGGCCACCGAGTGGCCGCGGGTGGGCACCAGGGTGCCGTCGACGATGAGGACGGAGTCCCTGCGAAACCGGCTCTGCCGCCGGAGTGCCGGCAGCGGACCGATGTGGTCGATGATGCGGTCTGCGGCCGACTTGGAGATCCCGAACAGGCGAGCGGGTCGGTGAGGGGCCGGATTGACCTCGACTGAGCATGGGGCCGCTGGGGGCGACAGAATCAACATAACGTTGATTAATGTCGACACGGTGTAGACTTTCTGGGTGAGGGGCGGTCCAGCTCCTCGTGAGACCTTTCTGGAGGAACAGTGCAGCAGCAGAAGTGGCTCATCACCGGCGTCAGCACGGGCCTCGGCCGCGCCTTCGCCCAGGCCGCCCTGACCGCCGGGCACACCGTCGTTGGAACGGTCCGCTCCGAGGAGGACCTGCGGGCCTTCGAAGGACTGAAACCCGGGTACGCCCACAGCCGCATCCTGGATGTGACTGACGGCGACGCCGTCTCGAGTGTGGTCGCGGAGGTGGAGCAGAGCGTCGGCCCTTTGGATGTCGTCGTCGCCAACGCCGGCTACGGCCTGGAGGGCACCTTCGAGGAAACCCCGCTGGCCGAGGTGCGGCGGCAGTTCGAGGTCAACGTCTTCGGGGCAGTGGCCACCCTGCAGGCAGCCCTGCCCCACATGCGCCGGCGCCGCCGCGGACACCTGATGGCCGTCACCTCCATGGGCGGGCTCATGGCCGTGCCCGGCATGTCCGCCTACTGCGGCAGCAAGTTCGCCCTGGAAGGCATCCTGGAAGCACTGGGCAAGGAGGTCGCACAGTTCGGGATCCACGTGACGGCGATCGAGCCCGGCTCCTTCCGCACCGACTGGGCCGGACGGTCCATGACACGTGCCGCGCAGTCCATCGACGACTACGACGAGCTGTTCACCCCCATCCGGGAAGCGCGGCAGAAGGCCAGCGGGAACCAGTTGGGCGATCCGGCCAAGGCCGGGGACGCCGTCGTGCACATCGCGTCGGTCGACCAGCCGCCGGCCCACCTCGTCCTGGGCTCGGACGCGCTGCGACTGGTCACCGCCGCGCGCACGGCCGTAGACGAGGACATCCGCGCATGGGAGCCCCTCTCTCGTACGACCGACTTCGCCGAGGGAGCTCAGCTCTGATGCCCAGCCACCACCCCGCGCGGAGCCGGCGCGCCACCGAACGCAAGGGCGATGTCCGAGAGCGGGCCATTCTGGACACCTGCGAAGCTCTGCTCGCGCAAAAGGGCTACGACGCCATGACCGTCGGCGACATCGCCCAGGGCGCCGGCATCACACGCGGCGCCCTGTACTTCTACTTCGGCTCCAAACAAGAAGCGGTCACGGCACTCGTGGCCCGGACCGTTGAGCACCTGTGGGACCGGTCTCGGGCCACTGCGCAGACCGACGAGCCGCGCCAGGCCATCGCAGCAGCCATGCAGCGCACGGTTGAGCTGTGGGATGAGCACGGCCTGGTCATGCGCACGGCGATCGACCTGTCGTTGACCGTGCCGGAGATCGGCGAGCTGTGGAGCCACACGGCTGACTTGTTCATCACGGCCATCACCGCCGTCCTGGAACGAGCCGGCGTTGAGGCCGGCACCGAACCAGAGCAAGCGTCAGCGATGGCACGCGCCCTGTGCTGGATGATCGAGCGGACCTTCTACCACGCCTCGCAGGAATCCCACGACGAGTTGCAAAAGGCATCTTCGACCTGCGAACACATCTGGCTGATCAGCGCCGGCCTGACCACCTGATGCATCTGGTGTGGACGATGAGGCGGGCAACCGGGCCCCGTGGCCGCCCCGCAGGTGGCGCCGAGGGCGCCGCTGAGCGCGCTGGCCGAGGTGCTCGGCAGCTCGGCCGGCACCGTGCCGCCGGCTGACCAGGCTCGGGGAGGAACGGCTGCTGCGGGTGATCGGGCAGGTGGAGTGGCCGATGCCGGCCGAGGGCAACCCCATGCACCTCTGGGTGGCCACGGCCCCGGGGCAGGCGTGGCAGGTGGCCCGGCGGCTGTCCGAGCTGCCCGAGATACCGTTCGTCGCCCCGACCACGGGCCGCACCGATGTCTACTGCTCCCTGCACGCGACCCGGCGCGACCGGGCCCGGGAGCTGCTGATGACCCGGATCCCGTCCGTCCCCGGTGTGCGGTCGGCCCATACCGAACTGGTGCTGAGGGCGACAGCGAAGTCCGACTCCTGGCGGGAGCAGTGCGCCCAGGCCGAGGAGGGGGCCGCCCAGAGCGCTCCCGGTCACTCCCCCGGCGGCGGCCCGTCCCACTCGAGGACGTCCACCTCATCGCCGACCGCCAGCTTTCCGGCGCGGGTCACGGAGAACTGGCAGCCGAACAGGGTGGCGCCGTCCGGGCCGCGCCGGTAGCCGGTCAGGGTGCGCAGTGGCTCCGGGCCCGCCTTGACGCCCTTGCTCTGATCGACGGTCGTCACGACGCACCGGCCGGTGAGCTTGGCGAAGCCCAGCTCGGCGCCGCCGATGGCGATCCGGCGGATCCGGTCCTCCCGATGGGGTTCGTCCCATCCGCCGAGCACGATGCCGGGGCGGAAGCGGTTCATCGGCAGCGCGGCGCCGCCCGCCCCGGCGATTCGCCGGTTCAGCCCGTCCAGGCTGGCCCGGGAGACGAGGTGCACGGCGCCGCTGTCGGCGTAGCCGCAGGTGCCGGGGATCCATCCTTCGGTCACCCGGTCGTGCTCCGGGGGCACCCGCACCAACCTGCTCGGCGCGCCCAGCGCCTGCGATAGCCACGTGGCGGCGTCATCGCCCTGGTCGATCCCGAGGAAGGGGTTGTGGAACAGCTTGACCTCGCGCCGGGTGGAGGTGGTGTCGATGTCGATGGCCACCTCGCCCTCGCCGGGTGCCGACAGGGTGAGCCGGGTGCCGTCCAGGTCGATGGCGGGGCGGATGACGGCGAGCCGGGGGTCGCGCCGCTGGGTGCGGCACTCTCCGTCCTCGCCGATGACCATGAAGCTGCGGTCGTGTCGCAGACCCGCCTCCGTCAGCAGGGCATCGGATACCGGAACACCCGCGCATCCCTTGACGGGATAGGAGGTCAGCTCGACAACGGTCGCCACACGGCAACCCTACCCGGGGCCCCACTCGGCGGTCGCGTCGCCGATCGGCCGGCCGGGGCGCTCCTGCGCCCTCGCCCGGTGCCCGACCGGCGGTTCATGGCACGCCCCGGCTCCGCCATGCGCCCCCGGCCCGGCGTCCGACGGCAGTGCGTAGCGCGGAGTACGCCGGATGACCCACCGCGCACGGCTGGTGACCACCGGCATATGGCGTAGGCGCGCTGCGCCTCCCGCCGGCAGGAACCCAAAACCGGCCGTTTCCCTGGAGCGGCGGACGAGATCGCGGGAAAAGCACGACCTCCGTCGTCGCCCGGGGTCCCGGACAGGCGGAGTGAAGGGTGATGATTTCGGGGCCGCCCCTGAGAGCGGCTCGAAGGGGGGAAGTCGATGTGAGGCAATGATATGCGCGGCGGCGCGGTTCCCGCTATACACAGGCCGCGTGATTCTCCGCCAGTTCCCCGCCACCATGACGACCGGCCCTTTTCGGAGAACTGCCGCGATGCGCGGGCGGTCGGCGAGGCGATGCACGACAAGAGATACGGTAAACGCCGAGTCAAGTCCGTTCATGCGAAGGCTAGTTGGTTCAGGCACCAAGCGGCGCCCCTGTTCCGCGGGGCCATACCGGATGTCGGAGAAGAGACGAGCCGGGGCCGGGGTTCCGCGCCCGGCATCCTCGGTCCGGCACCATCTCCCCTCGCGTCTTCGCCCCGGCCGCCCCGCTCCCGGCCGGCCCCGCCGCTGAACGCCGCGGTCGGCGGCACGCCCCCGTAGATGCGTTTCAAGGACCGGCCGCGCCTAGGGAACCGCCGCCGGGCCCGCCAGGCGCATTCGCTCATGCGTCCCCTCTTCCCCCGCTCCACCGCAAGGCCGTCCTATTTCCCGCCCCTCGCTCCGCCTCCCGCTCTCCCCTCTCTCCTCCACTCCCCGGCATTCTTGGGTCGCCGGCAGGAAGAGCGGAACGGCCAGTTCCAGCGCGGTGCCGCGCGGTTACGGCCACTCGCCGCGGCGCGGCCGCCAAGCGGCCGATCTTGACCGGGCAGCGACGCAATAGCGCCGAGGAAGATCCCCTGCCGCACGTCCGGCCCGCACCGGGCGCCGTATTGAGCCGCCGGCCGCTCGTCCGCACTTCAACCGTCCATGCGCCGACCGCAATTCGCCCGGCCCGCCCACCCAGGACCGGTCACCGATCATCGGGAAACGAATCCGGCGGAATAGGGTCCGCCCCCTCCGGCGCCCCGGAGAATCATTTCCCGCCGTACGAGGACGTCCAGCGCGGCGTGATCGCCCGCCTCCACCCCGGCCCGCCGGACCCGCCCCGCGGACGGCCGTGCGCCCCCGGCCCTCCATGCGCCTCCCGCCGCTGAGCTGACGGAGCGTCAGTCGATTCCAGGGTGGCACCGGGCGGCGCACGGCCGTCCATGAGGCCCCCTGCGCCTTGTGACCAGCGGGGCCAGGCTGCGGTACTCGTACAGCCCGCCGGGTCCTCCGGAGGGGCACGTGGAGAGCCGTTGTGTCGAGAGGAACCAGCCTCATGGCCGTACGAGGAAGTCACCGACGCCCCGCATCGCCCAGCCGGGTCTCCCCGCTGTGCGCGGCCCTCACCGCCGGCGGTGTCGGCATCGTCCTGCCGTTCCTCGGCACCGGCCCCGCCCATGCGGCCTCGGCCGGCACCTGGGACCGGGTCGCCAAGTGCGAGAGCGGGGGCAACTGGCACATCAACACCGGCAACGGCTACTACGGCGGGCTGCAGTTCTCCCAGCACACCTGGGCGGCGTTCGGCGGCACCGCCTACGCCCCGCGGGCCGATCTGGCGTCCAAGGTTCAGCAGATCACCGTGGCGGAGGTGGTCCTGCGCAAACAGGGCCCGGGCGCGTGGCCGGTCTGCTCCGTCCACGGTCGGCTGAGCCGGTCCGGGCCGCCCGCCGAGGTGGCGAGCCGAAGCACCGAACACCGCGCCAAGCACCCGGCCAAGCCCGCCAAGAAGTCGGCCAAGTCCGCCGCGAAGTCCCGGGCCCGGCAGCACACCGCCCGGCGCGCGGCGTCCGGCTCCTACGCGGTCGTCCGCGGCGACACGCTGTCCCGCATCGCCACGCGTGCCTCAGTCAGCGGTGGCTGGAAGGCGCTGTACCACGCCAACCGTGGGACCATCGGCCCCAACCCCCATCTGATCCACCCGGGACAGCAGCTCGCCCTGCCCTCGGGCGCCCGGCACCAGCGCAAGGCGGCGCCCCGCCACCGTGCCTCGGCCACCTCGAGCCACACGGTGATCCGCGAGGCGGCCGCCCGCCCGCATACGGCCCCGGTCAGCGGGACGGTCAGCGCGGCGTACGGCATCCGCGGCGCCCGGTGGGCGAGCGGCCATCACACCGGCGTGGACTTCGCGGTCCCCATCGGCACCTCCGTGCGCGCGGCCGCCCCGGGCACCGTGGTGGCGGCGGGGTGGGGTGGCGCCTTCGGCTACCAGGTGATCATCCGCCATGCCGACGGCCTCTACACCCACTACGCGCATCTGTCGGCGCTGACGGTCCGCACCGGGCAGTCCGTCGAGGCGGGCCGCCGGATCGCCCGGTCCGGCAACACCGGGAACGCCACCGGACCGCATCTCCACTTCGAGGTCCGCACCGGTCCGCACTACGGGTCCGACCTCGACCCGCTCGCCTATCTGCGCTCCAACGGCGTCGGACTCTGACGGCTCACACCGGACACACGGCGCCCCTCAAGAAGGTGTCCGGCGGATCGTGACGCCTGCGGCAGACCGCTCCCCTCCGCCTCCCGGCAACGGGAAGGGGCGGAGAGGGGAACGACCCGCCGGACACCCCATAGGTCCATCTCCAGGGGGTGGGGGAAGGGGAGGCCGCCCGAGGCACGGCTCGGGCGGCCTCCCGCCATCCGCGCGGGGATCGGTCAGTACCAGATCGCGGCGGACAGCCCGGTGTCCGCCTCCTGAGGCGGTTCGGGAAGGCTCCGGGCGGTCCCGAGCGCGATGCGCCGCGCGCTCCAGGCCGCCACTGCCGCGTCCAGGACATCGTCGGACGGCACCCGGCCGGCCGGTCCGAGGTCGTCGGGCAGGACGATGCCCTGGTCCTCCAGCAGCCGTCGGCGCACGGCCTGGCCGTTCCAGCTCTTCTTGCTCCAGGCCACGGGCCGTCCCTCGTCGACGGCGGCGAAGGAGACCTCGGGATGGACCTCGTAGAGCCGGTGGTCGCCCCCGTCGCGGCACGCGTTGGCCTCGCGCAGCTTCGCGGCCAGCCCCCAGGTCTGACGGCTCAGCCCCTGACCCGTCAGGGAGCGGCAGCGCAGATTGGCCTCGTCGAAGTCATCCGCCTCCCAGACCCCGCGCGGCGGCACGGGGAAGACCCGGGAGCCGTGCGGGGCCACCTTCGCACGGGCCAGGGCCTCCGCCGCGCGCCATCCGGCCGTCAGCAGCCCCAGCGGCATGTCGACCGCCACCACGGCGGCGTCCGGAAGCCTGCCGAGCAGCTCGCTCAGCCCGCCGGCGGTATCCGCCCCGGCGAACCGGCCCTCCTCGCACAGGGTCACGGCCACCCAGCCGGTACGGCAGGCGTCCACCCCCACGACGAGTGATCCGGCGCATCCGGTTGCGGGCGGGGTGTGAAAAGCATCGCGGCGGGAACCCATGCGCCGTATCCGACCATGCCGATGGGCCGGTGCGGGGCAGAACGGCACGAAAGGACGGGCGATGGGCGTACGTACATGGATTCAGGAATGGCCTGTCTACCGCCAGCTGACCGGAAGCGATCCACTCGGCCGCGGCGCCGCCGCCACCTCGGCCGCCACCCGTGAGCAGCGACCCCGCACCGTCACCGCCGACAAGGTGGTCAAGTCGGTGTGCCCCTACTGCGCGGTGGGGTGCGCCCAGAACGTCTATGTGAAGGACAAGCGGGTGGTGCAGATCGAGGGCGACCCCGACTCACCGGTCAGCCGCGGCCGGCTGTGCCCCAAGGGCTCGGCGTCCCTCCAGCTCACCACCGGCGAGTCCCGGCGTCACGAGGTGCTCTACCGCCGCCCGTACGGCACCGAATGGGAGCGGCTGGACCTGGACACCGCGATGGACATGGTGGCCGAACGAGTGGTCCGCACCCGTCGCGAGGGCTGGCAGTGGGAGCAGGACGGGGTCAGCGTCAACCGCACCCTGGGGATCGCCAGTCTCGGCGGCGCCACGTTGGACAACGAAGAGAACTACCTCATCAAAAAGTTGTGGACGGGGCTCGGGGTGATCCAGGTGGAGAACCAGGCCCGGGTCTGCCACTCCTCCACCGTCGCCGGGCTCGGCACCTCCTTCGGCCGCGGCGGCGCCACCACCTTTCTGCAGGATCTGCAGAACTCGGACTGCATCGTGATCGAGGGCTCCAACTTCGCCGAGGCCCACCCCGTGGGCTTCCAGTGGGTGATGGAGGCCAAGGCGCGCGGCGCCAAGGTCATCCATGTCGATCCGCGCTTCAGCCGCACCAGCGCGCTGGCCGATCTGTACGTGCCGATCCGGGCCGGCACCGACATCGCCTTTCTCGGCGGCATCATCAACCATGTGCTCACCGGCGGCCATGACTTCCGCGACTACGTCCTGGAGTACACCAACGCCTCGACCATCGTCGGCGAGGACTTCGAGGACACCGAGGATCTGTCGGGGATCTTCTCCGGCCTCGATCCGGAGACCGGCCACTACGACATCTCCACCTGGAGCTACGAGGGCGCCCAGGTCCAGGCGCCGCAGGGAGCGCCCGACGAGCTGTACGAGCAGCGCACCGGCCGTGGCGCGTCCCTCTCGACCGCCGCCCAGTCCGAGTCGCATGGCTCCGGCGGCGCGCCCGTCCATCCGGACGTCCCCACCGACCGCACCCTGAGGCATCCGCGCTGCGTCTACCAGATCCTCAAGCGTCACTTCTCCCGCTACACACCCGAGATGGTCGAGGAGACCTGCGGGATTCCCCAGGACATCTTCCTGGAGGTGTGCCGCGCGCTGGTGGAGAACTCCGGCCCGGACCGCACCTCGGAGTTCGTGTACGCCGTCGGCTGGACCCAGCACACCGTGGGCGCCCAGTACATCCGCACCGCGAGCATCCTTCAGCTGCTGCTCGGCAACATCGGCCGCCCCGGCGGCGGCATCCAGGCACTGCGCAGCCACGCCAGCATCCAGGGCTCCAGCGACATCCCGACCCTGTTCAACGTGCTCCCCGGCTACATCCCGATGCCGCATGCCCATGCGCATGAGGACCTGGACACCTTCGTCGAGGCCGTCAAGACCGACAAGGGGTTCTGGGGCGAGATGCGCTCCTATGCCGTCAGCCTGCTCAAGGCGTACTACGGCGACGCCGCGCACGCCGGCAACGACTACTGCTTCGGTCATCTGCCCCGGCTGACCGGCTCCCACAGCACCTACCACACCGTGAAGGAGATGCTGAACGGAGTCTGCAAGGGCTTCTTCCTGATGGGTGAGAACCCCGCCGTGGGCTCGGCCAACGCCAAGATGCAGCGCCTGGGCATGGCCAACCTGGACTGGCTGGTGGTCCGCGACTTCTCCCTCATCGAATCCGCCACCTGGTGGAAGGACGGACCGGAGATCGAGACCGGCGAGCTGCGCACCGAGGACATCGCCACCGAGGTGTTCTTCTTCCCCGCCGCCGCCCACACCGAGAAGTCCGGCTCCTTCACCAACACCAACCGGATGCTGCAGTGGCATTTCGCCGCCAAGGAGCCGGACGGCGAGGCGCGCAGCGATCTGTGGTTCATGTACCACCTGGGCCGGCTGGTCAAGGAGCGGCTGAAGGACTCCACCGACCCCATGGACCGGGCCGTCCACGATCTGGCCTGGTCCTATCCCACCGAGGGCCCGCTCGCCGAGCCCAGTGCCGAGGCGGTCCTGGCCGAGATCAACGGCCGCGACGCGCGGGGCGCGCCGCTCAGCGCGTACACCCAGCTCAAGGACGACGGCTCCACCTCCTGCGGCTGCTGGATCTACTGCGGGGTGTACGCCGACGGCGTCAACCAGGCCGCCCGCCGTAAACCGCACACCGAGCAGGACTGGATCGCCGCCGAATGGGCCTGGGCCTGGCCCGCCAACCGGCGCATCCTCTACAACCGCGCCTCGGCCGATCCCGCCGGCCGTCCGTGGAGCGAGCGCAAGGCGCTGGTGTGGTGGGACGAAAGCCAGGAGCGGTGGACCGGCCATGACATCCCGGACTTCATCCCCGACCGGGCGCCCTCCTACCGCCCGCCCGAGGACGCCCGGGGCCCGGACGCGCTCAGCGGAGTGGATCCGTTCATCATGCAGGCCGACGGCAAGGGATGGCTGTACGCCCCGGCCGGGCTGGTGGACGGGCCGATGCCGACGCACTACGAGCCGCAGGACTCACCGGTGCGCAATCCCCTCTACCCGGAGCAGCAGCGCAACCCGGTCCGGGAGGTGATCTCCGATGAGCACAACGCCTTCCATCCCAGCGGGGACGAGCCGGGCAGCGAGGTGTTCCCGTACGTGATCACCACCTACCGGCTCACCGAGCACTTCACGGCGGGCGGGATGAGCCGCTGGACGCCGTATCTGGCCGAGCTGCAACCGGAGTTCTTCTGCGAGGTCTCTCCCGAGCTGGCCCGCGAGCGGCATCTGGAGCACACCGGCTGGGCGACGCTGGTCAGCGCGCGCGGGGTGATCGAGGCCCGGGTGATGGTCACCGAGCGGATGTCCCCGATCAGGGCCGGGGGCCGCACGGTGCATCAGATCGGGCTGCCCTACCACTGGGGCCCCAATGGCTACACACGCGGGGACGCCGCCAATGAGCTGTCCGCGATCGTCCTCGACCCGAATGTCCACATCCAGGAGGTGAAGGCGCTGAGCGCCGACATCCGTCCCGGCCGCCGCCCCCGCGGCCCGGAGCTGACGGCTCTACTCGAAGACTATCGGCGGCGCGCCGGGATCACGGCGCGGACCGGAACGGAGGTGCGGGGATGACCGACACCTCCCGGCGCTCGTCACTGATCGGCCGCAATCTGCTGGCCGGAGCCGAACCGGACGTGGCCGGGGACGCCGGCCACGACGGGCATCCGCCCCGGGTCGGCTTCTTCACCGACACGTCGGTGTGCATCGGCTGCAAGGCGTGCGAGGTGGCGTGCAAGGAGTGGAACGCCATCCCGGAGGACGGGCTGGACTTCACCGGCATGTCCTTCGACAACACTCAGGGCCTTGACGCCTCCAGCTGGCGCCATGTGGCCTTCATCGAGCAGAGCAAGCCGCTGGGCCGGGCCGAGGCGGCGGTCGACCACAGCGATGTCGATGTGCTGGCCCTCGCGGCGCAGGGCTCCGGGACCCCGGTCGGGGAGGCGGCGATCACCCCCACCTCCCCGGCGCCCTCCCCGTCCGCCGACGGGCAGACCGGGCTGCGCTGGCTGATGGCCTCGGACGTGTGCAAGCACTGCACCCACGCGGCGTGCCTGGATGTGTGTCCGACCGGTGCGCTGTTCCGCACCGAGTTCGGGACCGTGGTGGTCCAGGACGACATCTGCAACGGCTGCGGCTACTGCGTGGCCGCGTGTCCGTACGGGGTCATCGATGTACGGCCCGAGGACGGCGGGGCCCATAAGTGCACCCTGTGCTACGACCGGCTCGGCGCCGGCCAGGAACCCGCGTGCGCCAAGGCATGCCCCACCGACTCCATCCAGTTCGGCCCCCTGGACGAGCTGCGCGAGCGCGCCGCCGCCCGGGTCGAGGAGCTGCACCGGGTGGGGGTGGAGGACGCCCGGCTGTACGGACACGACCCAAAGGACGGTGTCGGCGGCGACGGCGCCTTCTTCCTGCTGCTGGACGAGCCGGAGGTGTACGGGCTGCCGCCGGACCCGGTCGTCACCACCCGGGATCTGCCCTCGATGTGGCGGCACGCCGGTGCCGCGGCGCTGACCCTGCTCGGCGGCGTGGCCGCCGTGTTCGCGGCAAATGGCGGCATGAGCGGACGCCGTACCGGAAGGAGGGGCTGATGAGCGAGTCGGACGTCACCCGTGACGGCATCCGCGGCGCCCGGCCGGACCGTGACGCGCTGGTCGGCAGGGGGATGGAGAACGGCGAGCGGCGCCGCCGCAAAGGCGGAAAGGGCCGCAAGGGCGATCAGTCGATGGTCCCCCGGGCGGAGTTCACCTCCTACTACGGGCGGCCGGTGCTCAACCCGCCCACCTGGAGCGCCCGGGACGTCGCGGGCTACTTCTTCCTCGGTGGGCTCGCGGGCGCCGGCTCGGTGCTCGCGGCGGGCGCCGAGCTGACCGGCCGTCCGGTCATGGCCCGCGCGCTCAAGGTGTCCTCGGTGGCCGCCCTGGCCGGCTCCACCGCCGCGCTGATCCACGACCTCGGGCGCCCCGAGCGGTTCGCCAACATGCTGCGGGTCTTCAAGCCCACCTCGCCGATGAGCGTCGGCTCATGGCTGCTGATGGTCTACGGCCCGATGGCCGGTGCGGCCGCCGCCTCGGACCTGGCCGGGCGGCTGCCACGCGCCGGCCGGGCGGCCACGGTGGGCGCGGGGCTGCTGGGCCCGGCGGTGGCCTCGTACACGGCGGTGCTGGCCGCCAACACGGCCATCCCCGCATGGCACGAGGGCTACCGCGAAATGCCGTTCGTCTTCATCGGCTCGGCCGCCACGGCGGCGAGCGGCATGGCCCTGCTGGTCTCGCCGGTCACCGAGAACGCCCCGGCGCGCGGGGTCGCGGTCCTCGGCACGGCGCTGGAGACCGCCGCCGTCAAGGCCATGGAGCGGCGGGTCGGCGTGGTCGCCGAAACCTACCGCGAGGGCCGGGCGGGCCGGCTGATGCGTGCCGCCGAGGCACTTTCGGCGGCGGGCGCCCTCGGCGGCGCCGTCCTCGGCCGCCGCAGCCGCACCGCCGCGGCCCTCAGCGGCGCGGCCCTGGTGGCGGCCTCCGTCTGCACCCGTTTCGGGGTCTTCCACGCCGGGATCCGGTCGGCGGAGGACCCGAAGTACACCGTCCTGCCCCAGCGGGAACGGCTCGACGCACGACGGGAACGGCTCGACGCACGACAGGACCGGCCGCAGGACGGCTGACCCGCGGGGCGCGCCGTACGACCGCCCCGCCGCGGCCGTACGGCGCTGCCCGAAAGGGCAGTCCGCACTGCCCTTCCCCGGCGGGCCCCGGCCTGGACGGCGCGGCATCCGCCCCGCGACGCTGACTCAAGGCGGACATCCGGTGTGGGGCGGCAGTCCCCGGGGAGCGGCAGATGCACGCACATGAGCACGACCACGGACACGAGCACGACGAATCCCTCGCCTCGCCGAAGCGGACGGGCCCTGATGAGCAGGCGGAACTTCCGCATCTGCTGCGGGCCGCCGCCACGGGCCGTACGGAGGTGCTCGGCCCCTCCGGGATGAGCACCCTGCAGCGCACGGTCGGCAACTCGGCCGTCGGAGCGGCGATCCAGCGGGACGCCGAGCGGGGCGAGGAGAGCGAAGGGCGGTCGAGCGTCCATGACGTCGTCGCGTCCGGCGGCGGGGAGCCTCTGGACACCGACACCCGCGGCGACATGGAGGCCCGGCTCGGCGCCGACTTCGGGGACGTACGGGTGCACACCGGCTCCGCGGCACACGAGTCGGCGAAGGAGGTCGGCGCCCACGCCTACACGGTGGGGAACAACGTGGTCTTCCAGCGGGACGCCTACGACCCCTCCTCGCATCAGGGCAGCACCACGCTCGCCCATGAGCTGACCCATGTCATCCAGCAGCGCAGCGGCCCGGTCGACGGTACGGAGGCCCCGGGCGGGATCCGGGTGAGCGATCCGTCCGACCGCTTCGAACAGGAGGCGTCGGCCAACGCCGAGCGGGTGATGGCGGAGCCGTCGCCCGCCCCGGCCCCCGCGCCCGCCCCGGCGGCGGCCGCGCCCTCCACCGCCGCGCCGCCGGTGCAGCGCCAGGAGGCGGACGAGGACGAGGAGCCGGCGGACGTCCAGGGATCGTTCGTCCAGCGGGCCGCCGAGAGCGGGACCGAGGACGAGGAGGAGGCCCCGCCCGAGGGATAGACCGGCTGGGGGGTGGGCCCACCTGCACGATGGGCCCGCCCTGGCCTGTCAGCCGTTGCTCTTCGTCGCCGAGATCTTGCCGCCCAGGAACAGCGACTCCGAGCACTGGGACGGCGCCGGGGCCTTCACCGGCCGGCCCACCTCACGGCAGCTCACCGAGATCGTGACCTTGCCCTTGGCCGCCACCTGGATGGGGGTCACGAAGTGGTAATCGGAGTCGCGGAAGTTCTCCAGCGCCAGATTGAGCAGTTGTCCATCGTCACTGGAGATCACCAGCGTCCCGGCGTCGCCCTGCGGATTCTGCACCACGATGTCGGTGAGCTCGAAGCTCTTCCCGTCGGGGACCGTGTACGCGGTCCGCTCGGCGGCCCCGCCACCCACCGCGTCGCGCACCTGCACCCGTGCGCTGGTCGGGGCCGCGGGCCCGCCCGGCTCCCCGGGCTCGGCATGCGAACCGTCGGACGGCGCGCGGGACCTGCCGCCGCCGGGGCCGGTCGAACCGCCGTCCTGGCCTCCCTCCTGACCGCCGCCGCCCGACGCCCCCTGTCGGCCGCCGCCCTGCTGCCCGTCCTGAGCTCCGCCGCTCTCCTTGTCCCCTTGTTTCACGGCGGATTCGACCGCCTGCGGGGTGATCGCCTCCCGGGCGGCCGACCGTACGGTGGGGCGCAGCAGCGCGTACCAGAGGCCCACCAGGAGCGCGGCCACCAGGACGGCGGCGGCGAGCGCCCGGGGAAGCCAGCGGGGCAGGATGGCCTGTTGTTCGTAGGTGCCGTCCAGGACCACCGGCTCGTACGGGTCCTGGCCCTCCCCCGTCCGTGGTGTCACCACCGCCTGGAACGGATGGGTGATCGGGGTGCCGCGCCACAGCCGCTGGGTGGGGCGCACCCTGAGCGTGGCGAACTTGGCCTCGCCCGGTGGAACGGTCAGCTCGGTGGGCTCGAAGGCCATTTTGGCCCGCTCGGTGGCGCCGCGTGCGCTGAGCGCCACCGGAAGGGGTGTGTTGCCGCGGTTGTCCACCGCCACTTTGTGACGGCCGCGCCAGGCGCTGTTGGAACCGCGGGGCACCAGCTCCGAGGTGACCTCGGTGAAGGGCCGCACCGTCACGCCGCGTTCGAGGACGGTGGTCTCGCTGTGTTCGCTGGTGGGCACCACCCGCAGTCCGAGCGGTATCTCCCCGGGAGCCGTCCGGGGGCTGCGGGGCGGACGCAGCTTCACGATGGCCGCACCCGTCGCCCCCGGGTAGAGCGACAGGGTCTCCGGTTCTACGGTGGTCCAGTCGGCGCAGGGCCCGACCACCTCGAATCGGCACTCCTCCACGGTGGTTCCCGAGTTGAGCACTTGTACGGGGAGTTCGGCCTCGCCGCCGGGCTCGACCACGACGGAGGACTCGTCCAGGCTCGCCGAAACACTCATGCCGCGCACCGTATTCTCCGGTTCATGGCGTCGGCAGCGGCCGCGCAGTCACACTTTCGGGCAATTGCGGTGCCCGGTGAGCCACGCCCAATTCCCTTGGAGAACTAGGAGGATTACTGTGGTTGGCCGCTAAAGGGAGGCGAGTGTGAATGAAATGTGATGACATGGACACGTCATGCTCACCATGCTTGGTCATGACCCTCCCTCAGTCGCCCGAGGGGAGAGAGCGACGTGAATCAAACGACGGGAGAACGCGTTACGGTGGCGCTGCGCGCCCAAGACCCTGTGTCGCGGGCCGGAGTGGCCAGCCAACTGCGCACCCGGCCCGAGGTCAAGGTCATCGACTGGGACGAACCGGACTCACCGCAGGTCGTGGTCGTCGTCCTGGACGTACTCGATGACGGCGCTCTACGCGTGTTACGCCAGATTCAACGGACCAGTGCCGCGCGGGGGGTGCTGGTCACCACCCAAATCGATGAGCAGCAACTGGTCAACGCCGCGGAGTGCGGCTTCGTCGGAGTCGTCCGCCGCGCGGAGGCGACGCCGGAGCGGTTGGTGCAGGTGATCGCCGCGGTGGCGAAGGGCGAGGGCCGGGTTCCTCCGGATCTACTGGGCAGCCTGCTCGAGCAGGTGGGCCGGCTCCAGGGTCAGGTGCTGGCGCCGAACGGGCTCAACTTCACCGGTCTGGCCACCCGCGAGATCGAGGTGCTGCGGCTGGTCGCCGAGGGCTATGACACGGCGGATATCGCCATGAAGCTCTCCTACTCCGAACGCACGATCAAAAACGTTCTGCATGCCGTGATGACGCGGCTGAATCTCCGTAATCGCTCCCATGCCGTGGCATACGCGCTCCGGCAGGGATTGATATGAGCGTTGCCTCAAGGGGCAGCCGGCCCTTCCCTAAGGGCTGGCTCACCCCTCGGTGCGCCACTCCCCGGTGAAACGCGATCGTGGAGCCCGGCGCGCCGATCTCGAGTGGGGTGTTCTGTGCGTTCTGTGCGCGGGTTCCAGCACTTTCGACCGCTTGCCGGGGTACGTGGTGACGCGCGGGCTCGCGCGTTGCGCGTCGGCACGCTGACCGCCGTTCTGCTCCTGGTGATCAGCGTCGTACCGGGCGCGGCCGCGGGCAAGCGCGCGGCCGCCGAGCGTCCTGCGGTCACCCCGGCCGTGGTGGACGAACCGCTCGACCCTGGTGACGCGCTGACCGTGGACAAGAAGGTGCGCACACCGGTGGTCCCACCCCGGCCGGATGTGGTGCTGCTGGTCGACGGCACGGGCAGCATGCAGCCCACCATCGACAACGTCCAGGCCAACCTGGAGCAGATCACCAGCGAGGTGCGTGAGCAGCAGCCCGACTCCCGCTTCGCCGTCGCCACCTACGGAGACCAACAGGTCGACGGCGAGCGGGTGTTCACCGTGCTCCAGGGGCTGACGGACGATCTGGGCGACGTACGAGACGGCGTCGACCAGCTCACCGACGACCGCGGCTCGTACAGCCCCGGGCCCGCCGAGGACTGGATCAACGGTCTGTGGCAGATCGCCAACGGGGCGAGCGGCACCTTCCGGGAGGGCGCCAGCCCCGTCGTCGTCCTGGTCGGCGACGCCTCCAGCCATGACCCCAGCAAGGGGCATTCGCTCACCGATGGCATCAACGCGCTCAAGGACGCGGGCGTTCGCGTCCTGGCCGTGGATGTGGCGACCGAACTCGGCGACGGCCTGAACGGCAACGGCGACAACGGCAACGGCCCGGGCCAGAATCAGGAGCCGACACACGACCCCGATCAGGCGACCAAGGTCGTCCAGGCCACGGGCGGCAGGCTCTTCCAGGACATCGAGGCAGACGAAGTGGCCGGCACAGTGGCGGAGGGGCTGACCAATCTGCCCACCACCGTCAGCTATCAGACCTTCGGCTGCGACCCCGCCCTCTCGGTCACCCTGGATCCGGCCACCCGGCAGGTGACCAGCGGTGAGGTGGCCACCTTCACCGAAACCATCACGGTGGCGGACGACGCGCCGCAGGGCGTCACCGTGCACTGCGGCGTGCAGTTCCTGCTCGACGGCAAACCACCGGCCGGGCAGATGCCGGACGATGTGATACCCGCCCGGGAATTCCGTGTTCAGCGGGGGAACGGGAACAGCCAGGGCCTCCCGGGCACCCCGCATGAGGACGACACCGGCGGAAACGGCGACCCCGGCTCCGGCACCGACGGCAGCGGATCCGTCGCGGGGGCCATTGGCGGCGCGGTGGGCGGCACCGACGGCGGCGGGAACGGCGGACTCATCGGCGGCGCTGCCGGTGGTGTGTCGAGCGGATCCGACGGCTGCGGCGGCGGTTCGATCGCCGGCCTGGCGGCGGGTGGTGTCGGAGGCTCGGACAACGGAGGCAACGGCGGCGTGATCGCCGGGGTGCTGGGCGGACTCATCGGAGGCTCCGGCGGCGACTGCGGCGCAGGGGCGAGCGGCGGTTCCGGAGCCGGGGGCAACGGTGCGGACGGCGGTTCCGTGGCCGGGGTCATCGGCGGGGTGATCGGCGGAGCCGACGGCGGCCAGAACGCCGGTCTCATCGGTGGGCTGCTCGGCGGAGCCACCAGCGGGAGCGGTGGCGAGATCGGCGGTCAGCAGAACGGCGGCCAGAACGGAGGGGGCCAGAACGGAGGCCAGCAAAACGGAGGCCAGAACGGCGGGAACCAAAACGGAGGCCAACAGAACGGAGGCCAACAGAACGGAGGCCAAAACGGCGGCCCCGGCGGCGGGGACGGCGGTGACGACCCCACCCCCGAGGACTACCAGCAGCACATCAGCATCACCGTCAACGATGTGACCGCCCCCGTCATCACCGTGGACGACCGCACCATCGAGGCCACCGACGACAACGGCACCGAGGTCGACTTCACCGCCACGGCCCAGGACGCGGTCGACGGCGATCTGCCCGTCAGCTGTGATCCGGCCCCCGGTTCGCGCTTCCCCGTCGGCAGGACGCGGGTCAGCTGCACCGCCACCGACTCGTCCGGCAACACCGGCACCGGCACCGCGACCTTCACCGTGCTCCCGGCCCCCGTGCCGGACGAGGCGGATCTCGCCGTCACCACCGCCGTCGGCCCCACGCCGACCTACATCGGGCTGCGCACCAGGGCCCGCCTCACCCTCACCAACGCCGGTCCCGAGGCGGCCAAGAACGTCGTGGTCACCACCGCCTGGCCCCGTACCAAGGACGCGGACGACCGCCACCTCTCCACGCTGTCGCGCTGCACCCGGACCACCCCGTGCACCATCGCGCCGGGCGGACGGATCACCGTGACCCAGACGGCCGTCTACCGCACCGCGATCCGCGGTGACCTGAAGGTCTCCGTCAGCGGTTCGCCGCGCGATCCCCGGCGCGCCGACAACACGGACACGGCCCGCGTCCAGGTGCTGCGGCCCAAGCTGACCGTCACTCCCAAGGTCGCCCGCCCCGGCGATGTGGCGGTGGCCCGCGGCAAGGACTTCCCGCCCGGCGCCACGGTCGCGCTCAGCTGGAATCCGGGCGTCACCGCGGCCCGGTCGACCGTACGGGTGGAACGCGACGGCACGTTCGAGGCCCAGGTGCTCGTGCTGCGCAAGGACCGGCTCGGTCCCCGCACGCTCCGCGCCGCGGTGACGGGGCTCGAGCGGCTGGAGAAGCCCGTGCTCGTCGTACGGCGCCATCTGCAGCCGCCCGACTTCGCCGGCCGGGGGTGAGAGATCCGTGATCCACGAGGTCGACGAGGCGCTGCGCGCCATGTTCCGGGCCGAGGCCCTGGCGGGCGGCCAGGTGACCGTGGTCTTCGACGCCCCCACCCGCGACTGGGCCGCCAAGGTCAACGCCCCCACCGTCAATCTCTATCTGTACGACATCCGCGAGGACATGCGGCGCCGGGAGCGCGGTCTGCTCAATGAGTACGACGAGCAGGGCACCATCGTGGCCCGGCGCCGCCCGCCCCGGTATTTCAAGCTCTCGTACCTCATCACCGCGTGGACCAAGCGCCCCGAGGACGAACACCGGCTGCTCTCCTCGCTGCTGTCCTGTCTGCTGCGGTACGAGGCCCTGCCCGCCGAGCGGCTCACCGGCACACTCGCCGAGCTCGGCGTCTCCGTACCCATGACGGTCGCGCTGCCGCCGCCCGAGGACCGGTCGTTCGCCGATGTGTGGAGCGCGCTCGGGGGCGAACTCAAGCCCTCGCTCGACCTGGTGGTGAGCGTGCCGGTCACCGAATCGCCCGTCTATCCGGCCGGTCCGCAGGTGGGCGAGGAGGGGGTGCGCCTGGGCTTCTCCGACTCCTCACGGGACGCCCCTGCCCCACCGGCGTCCACGCAGCCGATGCCGGGCGGCGCCAATCTGCCGGTGTACGGGGCCCGCCGCACCGGTATCGCCGCCCACGTGGCCGAAGAGCGCACGGAATGAGGAGCACGACGGACGCGGAGACAGGGACACCGAACCCGAGCCTGCGCCACCTCCTCGACCGCGCCATCCTCCTCGAACAGCGGATACGGCGCGCCGTCCACGCCCGTCAGCTCACCGACCCCAACCCCGACGACGCCTTCCGCGGCCTCTACCTCAGCGACGAGACCATCCACCGGCTTCTCGACGCCGGACGCGCCCTCGATTCCACGGCTCCCGACGACACCGACACCGCTCTCCTCGCCGAGACCGAAGCGCGCGCCGACGCCGCGGCCCGCGCGGGCCGGCCGACCCGACTGAGCGCCCTGGCCCACGAGTTCGGCCTCTCCGCACTCGATGTGGAGATCCTGCTGATCGCGCTCATCCCGGATCTCGACGATCGCTTCGAGCGGTTCTACGGCTATCTCAACGACGATGTCACCCGCCGTCGGCCCTCCATCGGTCTCGCCCTCGGCCTGTGCGGGCGCTCCGCGGCCGACGCGGCCGCACGGGCCGGGCTGTCCCCGCAGGCCCCGCTGCGCGCGGGCGGTCTGCTGCTGGTCGAGGAGCCGGACCGCCCGTTCCTGGCCCGTGCGCTCCGCGTCCCCGACCGGGTCACGGCGCACCTCCTCGGCGATGACACACCCGATCCACGCATCGTCGATCTGCTCGCCCCGTGGCAGGACGTGTCCGGCGTCGGCGATCCGGCGCCGCTCGCCCGAGCCCTCGCCTCCGGTGACCCCCTGGCGTATCTACGGGAGGACCAGGGCGGCGCGGGCACGGCGCTGGGGGCCTCCGCCCTCGCCCGGGCGGGGCACGGCGTCCTCGGCCTCGATCTGGAGCGCCTCGCCCGGGACCCCCATCCCGCCGAGGCCGTGCGGATCCTCTCCCGAGAGGCCCGGATCACCTCCTCGGGTCTGGTGTGCGGTCCGATCGACGCCCTGATCCGCGACAAACCCGAGGTCATCCGGCTGGTGGCCGACACCCCGCTGCCCGTCGTGCTGGTCGGCCGCGCCCCCTGGGACGCCGCGTGGTCCTCCCGTCCGCCGCTGCTGCTGCATGCCCCGCGCGTGGAACCGCCGGCCCGGGCTGCGCTCTGGTCGGACGCCTCCGACGCCCCGCTCCCCGCGGACCTCGACCTCACCCGCCTGCTCTCCCCGTTCCTCCTCACCCCCGACCAGATCACCCGGGCCGCCCGGGGCGCCGCCCAGAGCGCGGTGCTGGACGGCGGCACCCTCCATCCCGACCACATCCGCGCCGGGGCCCGCGCCCAGAACGCGGCGGGCCTCGACCGCCTCGCCCGCCGTATCGAACCGGCCGTGGGCTGGTCCGACCTCGTACTCCCCCCGGGCACCCTCGCCCAGCTCCACGAACTCACCGCCCGCGCCCGCCACCGCGACCGGGTCCTGGGCGAATGGGGCATGCGGCCGGGCGGTGGCCGGGGGCGCGGCGTGACGGCCCTCTTCGCGGGTGACTCCGGTACCGGCAAGACGATGTCGGCCGAGGTGATCGCCGCCGACCTGGGCCTGGACCTGTACACGGTCGATCTGGCCACCGTCATCGACAAATACGTGGGCGAGACCGAGAAGAACCTGGAGCGCATCTTCTCCGAGGCCGCCGGCATCAACGGCGTTCTGCTCTTCGACGAGGCCGACGCCATCTTCGGCAAGCGCTCGGAGGTCAAGGACGCGCACGACCGCTACGCCAACGTCGAGAGCGCGTACCTCCTCCAGCGCATGGAGACCTTCGACGGCCTGGCCATCCTCGCCACCAACCTCCGCGCCAACCTCGACGACGCGTTCACCCGCCGCCTCGACCTCGTCGTCGACTTCCCCCTCCCCGACGCCGACCACCGCCGCCTGCTGTGGGACCGCTCACTGGGCACCGTCCTCCCCCGCTCCACCGATCTGGACCTGGACTTCTGCGCCGAGTCCTTCGAACTTGCGGGCGGCAACATCCGCTCGGTGGCCGTCACCGCCGCCTACCTCGCGGCCGAGTCCGGCAGCCCGGTGACCATGTCCGACCTCATCCACGCACTGCAGCGCGAGTACCAGAAACTGGGCCGCCTGACCCTGGCCTCGGAATTCGGCCCGTATATGCCCCTGCTGACGGGCTGACAGGTTGCTCAACCGTCGCCGGCTCAGTCCCCGCCCGTGCCGTGCGTGGGGGCGCCTGAGAAGCTGCCGCATGATCCGCTACCTGCGATTCTTCTTCGAGGCCGGCGTGGACACTCCCCTGTGGCCGGAGGACATGGACAGCCCGTACGGCTACCCCTGTGAGCTGGACAGGCTGCCGATCAGCCCGGCCACCCGAGAAGAGCTGGCGACGTTGTCCGAGTGGTACCAGTCATCGATCGACTGGAGGTATCCGCCGGACCCGTCGCCGTGGTCGGACGAGGAGCGGCAGGTCTTCAAGCAGCGGGCGCACGCAGCCGTGGCCGCTCTGCGCCGTGAGCTGGGGACAGGCTGGACAGTCCGGGACGAGAGTCTGCTGTGAGGGAGCTGGGACCATCGAGGACTATCGCTTCGCGGAAGCCTTCGCCGACGCTTTCGGCGAGGCCGACGGCGAGGAAGGCGCCGTGCCGCCGCCCGGGTTCGGACCGTAGGCGTCCAGGAAGCGGTCGCGGAAGGAGCTCATCTTCCACACCGGGGCCTTCGCGCCCGGCATCAGCCCGTCCTCCCAGCCCCAGTGGGAGATCCGGTCCAGCACCGCCTTGTCGTGCGCGACGATCGCGACCGGTACGTCCCGGCTGGCGTTGTTGCCGCTGACCCGCGAGAGGGGCTGGTGGTCGCCGAGGAAGACGAGCACGGTGTTCTTGTTGCCGTACTTCAGCACATAGTCGATGAGGCTGTTCACCGAGTACTGGATGGACTTTCCGTACTCGGCCTTCACCTTGTCCGAGTCGGTGAACACATCCGCGGGATGCTTGCCGGCCTTCTGGATGGCCTTGTAGACCGAGCCGTCACCGACCTGGCTCCAGGGGATCGTCTTGGGGATGGGCGCCCACGGCTGGTGGCTGGAGGTCAGGATGATCTCCGACATCAGCGGCTTGTCGCGCTTCTTGCCGTGCTCCAGGTGCTCGAACGCCTTGAGGGCGTACTGGTCGGGCATGGTCGACCAGCTGAACTTCGGGCCCTTGTAGCCGAGATCGCGGGAGTCGTAGACATGGTCCAGGCCGTAGAACTTGCCCTCCGGCCAGCCCTTGGTGATTCCCGGCATGATGCCGACCGTCCGCCAGGCGCCGGTGCGCTGGAAGGCGCGGGTGATGGACATGTGGTCGCCCGCGGTGACGGTGCGATAGCGGTTCTGGTTGTCGATCCACAGGCCGGTGAGGAAGGTCGAGTGCCCCAGCCAGCTGCTGCCGCCGTACGTGGCCGAGGTGAGCCAGCCGCTCTTGGAGGCGAACCCGGCCTTGTTCAACCGCTTGGTGGCGTTCTTGAGGGTCTTGTCGACACCGGGTGCGATGGCCGGGTCCTCGATGGCCGAGCGGCCGTAGCTCTCGATGAAGGTGAACATCATGTCCTTGCCGCGCAGCCCGGTCAGCAACTGGTCGCCGGGGGTGTCGCCGTAGGTGTCCACGGCGGCCACCTTGGCGAACTCCCGCTCGTCCTCGAGGGTCTTGCGCACCCGCTCCGCCCGGTCCTGGACGAGCGCGGTGGTGCTCCGGGACGCGAACGGCGCCCCGGCCACCTGCACGCCGAGCGCCGCGCACATGACCCAGACGGTGCCGAGCACCAGGGTGGTACGGGTCGCCACGGCACTGTTCCTCGCCATGACGTTGCTGATCCGCAGGACCGCGAGCCCCATCAGGACGAGCACCGCGACGGCGAGGACCACGACACCGATCACGGCGGCGGTGGCGGCCGTCCCGCCGAGCGCGTCCTTGACGTACGACTGGGCGTCGTCCAGCAGTATCCAGTCGAGCACCACGTTGAACCCACGGCCGAGGAACTCGTTGAAGCCGATGTCGAGCAGGTTCAAGATGGTCAGCGCCCCGAGGACCACCCCGGCGAGCACCGCCACCACCCGCCGCGCCATCGACGGCAGCATGAGCAGCAGCGTGGCACCGAACACCCCCTCCACCGGGATGCGCATAAAGGCGCTGGGTTCGACGAGGCTGAGCCGGGTCGGCAGGAGGAGAGCGATGAACACGAGGGCGAGGGAAAGCCCCGTGGCCGTCCACGCCACCGCCCGCGCCACGGCGGGGTAGGTGACCCGCCAGCCCTTGGGGGCGGCGGCCGTGCCGTGGTCGGAGCTCACCTCCTGGTCGGGGACCGCGTCCGGCTCCCCGGTGTCATCCTGCCGCCGGGCGGGGAGATCCTGCGTGGCCTCAGCCTCGGCCTCTGTCTCAGGTGGCCCCTCCGGCGGGGGGCCTTCTGTCGGGGCCTGCCCCGTGGTTCCCTTGTCCGTTTCCGACCGCTGATGAGAGCTCGATTGGCGCGACAACCCGAAGGTCCTTCCCTGCGAAGCCCGGTGGTGGCACGGCGGACCCGGCTCGGGTAGTCGGGCCCGTCCTCATCCGTACGGCGTGCCGGGGGCCTCCGTTCAATCACCTGGCATTTTTCCCGGCGCCTTCCGTTCCCTCTCGAGCGCCCCCGGCCCCACGATAGGCTGCGACCTTCACATGGATGTGAAAGTCAGCCGGATCGGTGGCACGCGGGCAGAGAGACAAGGACGGACACATGCGTATCGGAGAGCTCTCGGAGCGCACCGGCACCCCGCGTCGGCTACTGCGCTACTACGAGGAGCAGAAGCTGATCCTGCCCGACCGCTGTGCGAACGGCTACCGCTCCTACGACGAGCGTCTCGTCGACCGGGTGCTGCAGATCAGGGGGCTGCTCGACGCGGGGCTTCCGACCCGGATCATCAAGCGGATCCTGCCGTGTCTCGACAAGCCCCGGCGCATTCACTTCTCCGACGCCACACCGGAGATGATCGCCACGCTGGAGAACGAGCGGGACCGCATGAGCCGGCGCATCGAGTGCCTGACCCGCAACCGGGACGCGATCTCCGAGTACCTTGACGCCGTGCGCAGCGACAACACCGCCAGCTGACCCACCCCCGGGAGCCCACGATGACCGTCCGCCGTGTCGTACCCAACGTCCGGTCCGAAGCGATGCGGGAGAGCCGGGAGTTCTACGGTCTCCTGGGCTTCGAAGAGGTGATGAACCAGGGCTGGATCATGACGCTCGCCTCCACCGCCAACCCCACGGCCCAGATCAGCGTGCTGACCCACGACGAGACCGGGCCGGTGGTCCCCGATGTGAGCGTCGAGGTGGACGACGTGGACGCGGTCTACGCGGCGATGTGCGACCGCGGTGCCGAGATCGTGCACTCCCTGCGGGACGAGGAGTGGGGCGTCCGCCGCTTCTTCGTCCGCGACCCCAACGGCCGCGTGATCAATGTGCTGAGCCACCGCCGATAACCCGGTGCGTGCCGTCGGCACACCGCGCTAGCGTCCCCCTCATGACGACGCCACCGCGCATCCGCCCGCGCCGCTCCGCCGATGAGCGCACCCAGTTGCTGGGCTGGCTCGATATGCAGCGCGCCATCATCGCGTGGAAATGCGAGGGCCTGTCCGAGGCGGACGCCCACCGCTCCCTCCTCCCGACCTCGCCGCTGATGACCCTGGCCGGGATCGTCTCCCATATGCGCTGGGTGGAGCACCTGTGGTTCGAGATCGTCCTGCTCGGCCGCCCGGCCCAGGGCCACCAGTTCGACGATGACGCCAAGGACGCCGGCATGAGGGTCGAGGGCATTCCGCTCGCCCAGCTCCTCAAGGACTACGCCCAGCAGTGCCAGGTGTCCAACGAGATCACGGCGACCCACGCCCTGGACGACACCGGCCGCTACCCGGACTTCGACGCCACCTCCACCAGCCTGCGGTGGATCCTCTTCCACATGATCGAGGAAACCGCCCGCCACGCAGGCCATATGGACACCATCCGGGAACTCGTCGACGGCGAGAAGGGCTACTACTGAGGCCCCGCTACGGTGGCCGGATGACCTACATCGAGATCAACGGCTCGCCCGCCACCGCGGACACATTGCGGCTGCCCGCGCTCACCAGCTACGGGCACTTCACGGCGATGCAGATCAGAGACAGGCGGGTGCGCGGCCTCGATCTCCACCTCGATCGGCTGCGCTCGGCGACCCGGGAACTGTTCGACGGCGACCTCGACGAGGAGCGCGTACGGGCGGACGTCCGGCACGCCCTGGAGGCCGTCGACGTCCGCGACGCCTCGCTTCGGGTGTACGTCTACTGGCCCGAGGACGACGAGCGGGCCACCTTGATGGTCACGGTGCGTCCCCCGCAGACGATGCCGGTGGGCCCGAAATCCGTGATGTCGGTCCCCTTCGTCCGAGAGCTCCCCCACATCAAGCACCTGGGCGGCTTCGGCCAGAACCACTACCTCACCGCCGCGCACCGCGCCGGACACGACGAGGCTCTACTGACGGATGGGCAGGGTGTGGTGGCCGAGGGCGCGATCACCAACATCGCCTTCTGGGACGGCGAGTCCGTCATCTGGCCGGACGCCCCCTCGCTCCGGGGCATCACCATGGCCCTCCTCGAACCCCGTCTCCCCTCGACCCGCCGCCACGTGACTCTCGCGGACCTCTCCTCCTACCGGTCGGCCTTCCTCACCAACTCTCAGGGGTTCGCACCGGTGCGGCGGATCGACGAGGTGGCGTACACGGTGGACGAAGAGCTGATGGGGCGGGTGAGCGCGGCGTACGAGGCGGTGGTGTGGGACACGATCTGAACCCTGATCGGGCCTGGGCTCGACTCTGACACCGCATGTGCTGCCCGCGATGGCGTGACGGCGAAGCGGAACGTTCATCGTCAGCCCCTGGCCCGCGGGCCAGGGAGTGGCACGCCATCCAGACCAAGATCTTCCAAAGCGGCTCGCCGGTGTCATGTCGAGCACTACCTGCCTGCTCAGCCACCAAACGCGCCAGCCTTGACGCTGCTCACAAAGCCGACCCATGCATCAACAGCCGCCGTCACAAAACGTCGTCCTCTTCTTCTCCCACAGGGCTGATGAAGAAAGTGATATCGGCGATTTCCGGTATCTCGACCAGCAATCCGGTACTGCGCAGAGCCTCTGCTATAGCAGTAGCGTCACCCGCCCAATGCAATGGCAGATCGTCCACCAGGTTACCTTCGTCGTCAAAACAGTCCACGTGCGCTTGAGAAATCCAGAAGATCGCCCTCAGCTCACCCTGCACTCGTTGGTGAACGTCTTCCCAGCCACCGGTGGTCGTAAGTGAGAAATCGGGTTCGGCGATGTATCCGTCGGCCTCCAACTCCCTGAACGATTGAACGATCCGGCAGAGATCAGAATCTGGAGCCCGACCTGCGACACATACGGCCACCCCACTGTCTTGCTCAAGGGCCGCACGAACAACCAGACCTTCCCGCGCGAAGGCAGTCTGAACGCGGGACGCCAGCCCCTCTCGCCACTCGAAGGAGAGGTCATCCCGCAGCGAACCGTCTCCGCTGAAGAGCCTGTCAAGCTGTGGAATTACCAGCGCAGGGCCACTTCCGAAGGATTGTTCCTCCCGCAGCACACGCCAACCAGCACTGCGCAGCCTGTCGATGGCGCGTTCCACCTTTTCCCTATCGGTATCGTCTGGCATTATTCCCACACTTCCTTTTCCGTCTCAAAGTCAGGGCCAGGAGATTTCTTCATGTACTCATACTTCTCGCCTTCATAATCCGCCTGTGCAGACTTGTTCGCATCTGCGGCGATAAGCTGCAGGTTGGATATATTTGGGGTAGCATTCACGCGTTCGCGATCGGCGGAGTTATAGCCGACGGCATGCCAATGCGCAGCAAGAGGGACGATGTGATCGACGTTCCAGTTCGAAGATTTTCGCATGTTGGCCGTTGACACATCCCCCTTTCTCTTGAAATCCATCAGAACCTTAACCGGCACCTTGGCATCCTCTTTTGCGGCACCAAGCATCGTCATGTCTTTGAGTTTGCTGACAGCAAGAGCCTTCACGACTCGAAGACCTACAGGGGCCATGCCAGCGCTCCGCGCATCTTTGTAAGGCTTTATAACCGCTTGAACCTCAGCAAAGATCCCAGGAAAATCGCGCCCTATCACAGCTATTTTCGCCCGATTAAAGTGATTTCCACCCCCTTCATAAAGCATCTCTCGATGTTTATTGAAACCCTCAGGCAGTTTCGGTATGTCTGATGCATCCACCACCTCGGGGCGCCCATCGGCAATCCACTTATCCACAATTTGCTTGATTTTATTTGCGGCCGATGGATCGGGACTGGTACGCGCCTCTTCCTTTCGTTTCCAAGCTCCGAATGACTCTTTCAGCCTCTCCTCGGTCTTCACGGAGGTATGCAACCTGTCTGCCATATCACCCGGCGCGACGCCTCTGATCTTTCTTGGAGCCGGGTAACTCTCAATTTCCCCTTTCACCCTCATCACCTTTGCTTTAAATTCCTCTTCCTCGCTCGCAAGAGAAGTGGCTAGACGCCCGGACCCATCCCCTCTGGCCCTGATCGTATGCACATGACCGAACGTAGTGAATTTCTCACTGACGTCCACCGCTGAGATTATTTCGCGGACTTTCCTGCGCGACTCATCCTTCTTTCCAGCCTTGCCGCCCGCGCTGGCATCCGGTTCTCCATTTCGCCCTTCCTTTTTATTCTTATTGCGTTTTCCCCACAGTCTCTTGGCGGCCTGGGCGATCTTGGCGGCGATTTTGTCCATGGCGCGGTTGACCGGGCGGGAGACTTTTTGGAAGACCTGCTTGATCTTGTTGGCCAGGCCCCCGATGCCCAGCAACGACGCGAGGAGGCCGATGAGGAGGGGGAGGCTGGCGGCCAGGGCTGTTTCGACCGTCTTGGGGACGCCGGCTGCGCCGCCGTTGGCTATCGCTACGACCGCGTCCAGGACCGCGTTGACGAATTCCACGATCTGAGCGCCCTGGTTCACGACGAATGTGACGATGTCGATGATGCCCTTGACCGCTCGGACGAAGGCGGAGGCGGGGTTGAGGAGGGAGAGGATCCAGGTGATGCCCGCGATGATGACCGTGGGGATCAGGTAGGACTTGAGCTCTTCGAGGATGGTGGACTTCAGGTCGCCGGTTTCGGCGGTGATTTCCTTGGCGGCGCCCGCCGGGCCCTCCGTCGCCAGGGCCTTTGCCACCGGGACGGATTGTTCGGCCGCGCTCATGGCCTGGTCGGGGACGCCCTTGCGGGTGATGCGGGAGCGGATGTTCGCCCAGGTCAGGCCCAGCAGGGAGGCGATCAGCTGGATGATGCCCTTGAGGTCGAACTTTGCGGGGATCTCGATTCCGGCTTTGGCGCTCGTGCCCAACAGCCAGGAGACCAGACCCGTTTGGAGGTGGGTGCCGATGTTGGAGATGAACTGCTGGAGGCCCGCGCCCACCGCGCGGACCAGGTTGCCCAGGAAGCCGATCGGGTCCTTGATGATCTTCATGATGGCGCCGGCGGCCTTGGCCAGGATGCCCATCAGGAGGTTCTTGAGCTCATTGATGGTTTTGATGACGCCGACGACGGCGTCCACGGCCTTCTGGACGAGGCCCTTGTTCGCCTCCTGGAGCTTCTTGATCTCCTCGTCGACCTTGTTGAGGGCCTGGGTGTACTTCTGAGCCAGGGTCTGGACCAGTTGCTTCGATTTGTCGTTGACCTCCGACTCGAGGTCGTCGAACTTTCCGGCGAAGTCCTTCGCCGCGTCCTGGCCGTACTTCTTCAGATCGGCGGGTAGCTTGTCGACCTCCGCCTTCAGTTCGGCGCGGCCCTTGGCGATACGGGCCTTGGCCTTGCCCAGCTCCGTGCCGATCGTGTCGGCGATGGACGAGATGACGCCCTGCATCAGACGTACGTAGAGCTTGCGGGACTCCTGGAAAAGCTGGTTTGCCTCCTCCGGCATGCCCGCGATCTTGTCCTTGGCCCATTTGGCCGGGCCCCAGAAGCCGCCGTAGCGCTTGTCCTTGTACGCCTTCATGCGGCGCTTCTGGTCGGTGTTGAAGGCGTCCCGGGCCTTCTTCTCGCCCTCCTCGAATTGTTTGTCCACCTTGCCGTCGAGGCCGTCGAGGATGCCCTCGACGTCCTTTTGCGTGGCGTCGAAGACCTTCTGGAGCTTTGCGGTGACCTCCTCCCGCTTCTGCTCGTCCTTCGACTTGGCCTCGCCCTTGCCGCCGTCGACCTGCTTGCCCGCGCCCGCGCGGGTGGCGGTCAGGGCGGACATGGCCTGGGTGCCGGCCGCGGCCGCCTGTGATTTCGCGGTGGCCAGTTGCTGCTGCTCCGCTCCCCGGGCCTGCGCCGGGGCCGTCGCGGAGTGCTTTTCCGCCTTCTTCTTCTCGCCCAGCGCCTCCGTGAACTCCGGCTCGTTGCTCTTGGCCAGCTGCTCCTCGGTGACGTCCGCGTCCGCCATCTGCTGATCGGTCTTCTTCGGGCCCTCCGAGAAGTCCGTCACCTCGGGCGGCTGCTGCTGCGGAGTGGCGTCCGCGGCGCTCGGTGCGCCCGGGTTGGCCGGAGGCTGGTCCGGCCCCATGGGCGTGACCTGCTTCTCCTTGGCCTTCGAGGTGTCGGGAGCGGCCTTCGTGGTCGTCTCGATGTCCTTCGACGACGCCTGCTTGCCGTCGGTGACCTTGCCGTCGACCTCGCCCTTGATCTTGTCGGCCTTGCCGGAGTCGGCGAACTTGTCGGCCTCGTCGAGGTTCTTGGGCGCCTGTGCGGCGATGGCCTCGTTCACCGCCGCGATAAAGCCCGCCTTGTCGAACTCCCCCGGCTTGGCGGCGTTCATCTTCTCCGCGTTGGCCGCCTTGCCCTGCGCCTCCTTGTCGTCCGGCGGCGCCACCGCAGCGTCCTGGGCGGACCGGGACTCCGCGGTCGCGGGGTGGTGCTGGGCCAGCTTCCGCTTCTTCGCCGCGACGTCCGACTGGACCTTGCGGAAGCCGGGGGCCTGGGCCGGTGGAGGCTTCACCGGCGCCGCGTAGCGCTGGGCGACCAGCCGGGAGACCGCCGTGTTCCCGGCCGCGGCCTGCAAACGCTGGAGGTGACGGGGGGACAGGCCGGGGGCGGCGGACGGGGGGACAGGGGCGGCCGCCTGCTCGGAGGCCGGGACCGAGGTCGGGGCCGGGGACGGGGTCGACCTCGGCGCCGTATGCTCCCTCGCCCCGGGTTTCGCCGACGCGGCAGACTTCCCGGACTTCTCCGAGGCAGACTTCATCGCATCATCCGGTCACCGGGCGGTCGGCGATACGTCCGCGACATGTATGTCAGGGTGCTGGTTCCGCCCGCTCCAAGCCCGTGGCAGGCCGGGTAGCGATGGGGGCAAGACTTTCTGCCCTATGGGGAAAGGGAATCCGCTGCCTCTTCGGGCAGCGCCTTCTGTACGCGGGGGCGGCCGAAAGCCCGTTCCCGTTGATCCTTTTCCCGGGAACAATCGCTCTCGTTTCCCCGGTCAAGGAGAGTGGCATGCCGTCGTACTTGTCCCCGGGTGTCTACGTCGAAGAGGTGGAATCCGGGTCGCGGCCGATCGAGGGGGTCGGGACCTCGGTCGCCGCCTTCATCGGGTTCGCGCAGAAGGGGCCGTTCAACGAGCCGACGCTCATCACCAACTGGACGCAGTTCACCACCGTTTTCGGGGACTTCGTCGAGGGCACCTACCTCGCCTCCTCCATCTACGGTTTCTTCGCCAACGGTGGCGGCATCTGCTACGTCGTGCGCATCGGCGACGCCGAGGAGGCCGAGCCGGGCGGGGAGCGCGCGGGCACGGCGAAGGAGGTCGCCTCGGGGCCTTCGGCCCAGCTCGGGCCGTATGTCGTCCGCACCCTGCCCGGTGTCACCGGGGAGATCACCGTCGAGGTGGCCGACCCCGAGGGCGACGACCCGCCGCAGGACGTCTTCGCGCTGGTGGTCAAGCGGGACGGAGTGGTCGTGGAGACCTACCCGGCCGTGACCACCAAGCGCAGCAAGGAGAACGTGGCCACGCAGGTCAGGGCCCGGTCCCAGCTGATCAGGCTGGAGGAGCCGGGTAAGGGCGCGGCGCCCGCGAGGCCCGAGTCGCAAGTGGTGACGCTCGCCGCCTCTCCCGGTGCCGGCCCGGGGGCCGGCGCGGCGGTGGTGCCGGACGCGCTGTCGGCGGATTCGTACGTAGGGGATCCCGACCAGCGGACCGGATTCGGCGGTCTGGAGGCGGTCGAGGAGATCACCATGGTGGCCGCGCCGGACCTGATGAGCGCCTATCAGCGGGGCGCGGTGGACCTCGAGACGGTGATCACGGTGCAGCGCGGGCTGATCACCCATTGCGAGGCGATGGGCGACCGGATCGCCATTCTTGATCCGCCGCCCGCCCTGAGCCCGCGGCAGATCAAGACCTGGCGCGAGGAGACGACGGGATTCGACTCCCGGTACGCGACCCTCTATTACCCGTGGATCAAGGTGTTCGACCCGGCCGTGGGCCGGGACGCCTTCGTACCGCCGAGCGGACACATCGCGGGGGTGTGGGCGCGCAACGACGAGACGCGCGGGGTGCACAAGGCCCCGGCGAACGAGGTGGTACGGGGCGCCGTCGCGCTCCAGACGCAGATCACCAAGGGCGAGCACGACCTCCTCAACCCCATTGGGCTCAACTGCATCCGTGCCTTCCCCGGCCGCGGCATCCGGGTGTGGGGCGCGCGCACGCTCGCCGATGACGCGTCCTGGCGTTATCTCAATGTGCGACGGCTCTTCAACTACCTGGAGGAGTCGATTCTGGCGGGCACCCAGTGGGTGGTCTTCGAGCCCAACGACGACGCCCTGTGGGCCCGTATCCGGCGCACCATCTCGGCGTTCCTGGTCAATGAGTGGCGCAAGGGCGCGCTCTTCGGGCTGACCCCGGACGAAGCCTTCTATGTGAAATGCGACCGCGAGACCAATCCGCCGGAGTCCATCGACGCCGGGCAGGTGATCTGTGAGGTCGGGGTGGCCCCGGTGAAGCCCGCGGAGTTCGTGGTGTTCCGGCTCGCCCAGCTCTCCGCGGGCACGGGAGCGGTTGACGAGTGATGACCACCACGACCGACCGATCCTAGGAGGCTGGTATGCCGCTCCCCGAACTCGACAGCTCCGTAGGGCATTCCTTCGGGCTGGAATTCGACAGCGTGCTCATCAGGCAGATCACCGAGGTCAGTGGTCTGAAGATGGAGCAGGACGTGATCGAGCTGAAGCAGAACACCGCCGACGGAAAGTACGCCATCAAGAAGCTGCCCGGCCGTCCCAAGGCCGGTGAGGTCACGGTCACCCGCGGTCTGACCGAGGACAACAGCTTCGAGCAGTGGATCAAGGATTCCCGGTTCGGGAAGATGACCAATGCCCGGCGCAACGGGTCCATCATCGTCTACGACTACGAGGGCATCCCGATCAAGCGGTACAAGCTCATCAACGCCTGGCCCAAGTCCCTGGAGATCAGCACGCTCAAGGCCGGCGACACCTCCGTGCTCACCGAGAAGCTGGCCATCACCTACGAGAGCGTGGAAGTCGACTGATGCGGCGCACCATCGCGGCATCCCCCGAGCGGGCGGCCCCGGACCGGGAGACCGAGACCCTGCGGACGGAGTTCCCCTTCGAGCTGCCGCGCGGATACGTGGACGAATCCGGGACGGTGCACCGCGACGGCGTCATGCGGCTGGCCACCGCCCGCGATGAGCTGATCCCGCTGCGGGACGACCGGGTGCGGGAGAACTCCGCCTATCTCTCGGTGGTGCTGATCTCCCGGGTGATCACCCGGCTCGGCTCGATCGAGGACATCCATCCGGGCATCGTCGAGGACCTGTTCGCCTCCGACCTCGCCTTTCTGCAGGACTTCTACCGCAGGATCAACGCCGAGGGGCACACTCGGGCCGCGGTCACCTGCCCCTCGTGCCAGGAGAACTTCGCGGTGGATCTCTCCGGTGGTGGTCGCCTGGGGGAATCGTGACGTACGCGGCCGACCGGATCCATGAGGAAGTCGCGTACCTCGCTTACCACTTCCACTGGCCCCTCGACCAGATCCTCGACCTCGAGCACACCGACCGATCGCGTTACGTGGACCACATTGCCCGGCTGAACGAGCGGTGACATGACATGGGATTGCTGTCCTGGCTGGCCGGACACCGGCGGAGCGGCACGGGGAACACGACGCACACCGGACCGGAGACGGGGACGGGCCGCGCGGCGCCGCCTGCCGTACCGGGGTGGCGGGAGGTGCCGCCGTTGCAACGAACGGTGGCATCGCCCGAGTTGGTGACCGATCCCTCGGGATTCCGGGCGGGGCTGGGGACGTGGCAGAACGCGTCGTTCCTCGGGACGCTCGGCCATCTGGTGAGCCCGGAGGCACCGTCGGGGGTGGGGCACGGTCTCACCACGCCGCCGCCCCCTGCCGATACGCCGAACCCAGCTGCCCGCACACCACCGACGGTGAGCCGTGAGGTCGGTCCCGTCGTGGCGCGGGAGTTCGCCACGCCTCGGAGCGCTCCCGTACAGCGGGTGGCGGAGGGTGCTGCCACCCTGGACACGCCGGAGGTGGTCGAGCCGCTGATCTCCGCCCGTCCTCCGGACGAACGGATACGGCAGCTGACCACGCTGCCTCTCGCCACGCCGCGTCCCACCGCGGCAGCGGGCGATCTGCCCCAAGCGGCATCGCCTTCGCCACCGGTCCAGCGGTCCGCCGCCTTCGGCCTGGGCGAGCCGCTGACCGAGCTGCCGCCGACCGCCCAGCGCACACCCGTGGCGAGCACCGGGGCCCTGACTCCCGAGCAGCCGGAAGTCGTACCGCCAGAGCCTCCGCGCGGCGATGCGCCGTCCAGGCCGCTGCTCACCGACGATCCGCTGGCGGTGCGTACGGCGGACACCGGTACGGCATCCGCGCCCACGCCCACGGCCCCGCCCGTGCCGCTGCGACGGGCCACCGCCAGTGGGACGCCGGTGGCGGCCGAACCCGCACCGGCGGCCGGGCCCGTGGTGCCGCTCGTGGCACAGCGATCGGTGCCGCTGTTCTCGGGCGCGTACGACATGCCCGACCGGCCAGGCGGCTCCGGTCCGGTCCCCGTCGCCGAGCCGCCCGTCGTGCCGGTGCGCTGGTCCGCCGCCGTCGGCCCGGCGCGCACGAGTCCGGGGGTGACGGCCGCGGGCGGAGCGTCGGCCACGAATCCCCCGACGACCTCCACGGCCCAGCGGTCGACGGCGCCCGCGACCCGGCGGTCGATGGCGCCGACGGCCGCCGCTCCCCCGCCCCGGGCCACCGGGCAGCGCCCCACCGCACCGGTACCGGCCACCGCCCCGACGGCCCTGGCCCGTCCGCTGGTCGACGCCGGTTCGGTGGCGGTGGCCGCCGGGGTGGCACAGCGCATGGCGGACGGCTCCGTGGTGTTCCCGCCTCCGCGCGTTCCGTCCGTGCCGCCCGCTCCGTCCGTACAGCGGATACAGCGGGCGCGGTTCCTCCCGCCCGTGCAGCGCGACGCCATGGGCCCGGAGCCCCCCGACGCCCCGGCCCCCGACCCGCCCACTCCGCCCGACCTGCCCGCCGAGCCACCGTCCGCCCCGCCACCCGCCGAGCCGCCGTCGGCGGGCCCGCCCTTCGAGCCCGCTCCCGAGCCGTCCCCCGCAGGCGCGCCCCATGACGGCACACCGGGAGAACCAGGGGGACACGGTGGCAAGGGCGGGGCGCCCAAGGTGAATGACGAGCTGGTCCGTGCGCTGTACGGCCCCCTGAGCCGGCTACTGAAGGCGGAGTTGCGGCTGGAGCGCGAACGGGCCGGACATCTGATCAACACCAGGCACTGACAAGTGCGGAGAGAAGGGACACGGCATGCCCGTTACCGATGACCCGGCGGTCAGCGTCTGTTTCGTCGTCACGGTCGACGGCATCGAGCTCGGCTCGTTCAACACCTGTGAGGGCCTCGGCTGCGAGGTGGTGCTCGAACAGCGCGAGGAGGGCGGCAACAACAGCCATCTGTGGCAGCTGCCCACTCGGCTGAAGTACCCCAACATCAAACTGTCCCGGCCGCTGACCCGTGACACCGAGAAGGTGGCGAAGTGGTTCGCGAGCATGACCACCGGGATCGCCCGCCGCACCGCGCATATCGAGGCGCGGACGGGAGACGGGCACAAGGTGGCCCAGTGGGGTCTGCTCGAGGTGGTGCCGGTGCGCTGGACCGGGCCGTCGTTCAACCCGGAGTCGCCCAAGGTGGCCATGGAGACCATCGAGATCGCCCACCACGGCTATGTGATGGAGGGCTGACCCATGAGCTCACCCGTGGCGTTCAGCGCGGCGGGCGGCGGGGCCGCCGCGGGCAGGACAGGTGGCGGGGCCCGGCCCAAGCTGGAGCACGCCTATCTGGAGCTGCGCACCCCGCCGCCGGGTGGCGGTCTGACGCCTGGCGGGCCATGCGGGCGGATCGACTTCCAGTTCAACCCCAAGGAGCTGAGCCTGACCAAGGCGGCGGCCTGGAAGCGCACCCCGGCCAAGGGGGCGAAGAGCGCGGGGCCGCCCGAGTATCAGGGGCCGCAGCCCAGCAAGCTGACCGTCGAGATGTTCTTCGACGCGAGCGACACCCAGGACACCAGCGTGGTGACCTCGGTGGAGCGGCTGTTCACCTGCTGTGTGCCGACCAACGAGACCCGGCAGCAGCAGCGGGCCTCGCCGCCATGGGTGGTATTCCACTGGGGCGGGCTCACCGGGTTCCCCGGCTACGTCAGTCAAGTGCAGGCGAAGTACACCCTGTTCACCACCTCCGGGGTGCCGATCCGGGCGGTGTGCCAGGTGACGATGGAGGAGATCACCGGGGAGACCCCGGGGCAGAATCCGACGTCGGGCGCGCTGCACGCACGCCGGGTGCACCGCGTGCGCACCGGCGACACGCTGCCGCTGCTGGCCTGGCGTGAGTACGGCGATCCGGCGGCATGGCGGGTCATCGCGGAGACCAACGGGATCGACGATCCGATGCGGCTGCCGGGCGGTCTCGAGCTGCTGCTTCCGGCGCTGGACGAGCTGGACCGCGACAAGGGGGCCGGAGCCCACGGCGACGGTCATGGCGGGGGGTGGTGAGCGATGGCCCAGCAGAGCGTCGCCAAGGCCCTGGTGGTGGAGTTCGGTGGCCGTCCGCTCTCCCCCGCGCTGGCGAACACGATGGTCGAGGGGTATGTGGACGACAGCCGTACGCTGCCCGATCTGTTCGTGCTGCGTTTTCGCGACCCCAGCCGGGTGCTGCTGGAGCAGGCGGGGGTGGAGATCGGTACCGAGGTGCGGCTGCTGGCCGGCGCCGGGGGCGGGACTTCGCCGCGTCCGCTGCTGACCGGGAGCGTCACCGCGCTGGAGGTGGAGATCGACGACACCGGCACCTTCACGGTGGTGCGCGGGCTGGACGAGTCGCACCGGCTCTTCCGGGGCCGTCAGGTGGCCAGCTACCAGAACATGACCCTCGCCGACATCTGTGTCCGGGTGGCGCGGCGGGCGGGGCTGAAGCCGGGGAAGGTCGATGTGGCGGGCCCGGTGCTGGAGCATGTGGCGCAGCCGAACATCAGCGACTGGGAGTTCCTGTGCGGACTCGCCGAGGAGGCGGGCGCCCAGGTGTATGTGACGGACGGACGGCTGCATGTCGCCAAGCCCACCGAGGCGGGCGGCGCCCCGGACACCTCGGCCCGCGCCGTCCGCGACCCCCTGGTGCTGGAGATGGGGGACAATCTGCTGCGCTGCCGGGCCGGGGTGTCGGCGGCCGAGCAGGTGTCCACGGTCGAGGTGCGGGGCTGGGACGTCAAGACCAAGCAACCGCTGGTGGGCCGCGCGGACGCGGGCAAGGCGGCGACGTTGGACCTGGGGGTGACGGCGGCGGAGGTGGCGCGGCCGTTCGGCGAGGCCAGCTTTGTGGTGTCCGACGCGCCGTACGGGCACCAGGCGCAGGTGGACCAGGCCGCGAGCGCCCTGGCGGCGCGGATCGCGGGGTCGTTCGCCGAGCTGGAGGCGGTGATCCGGGGCAATCCGGAGGTGCGGGCGGGTGGCGCGGTCACCCTGGCCGGGGTCGGCAAGCCCTTCGAGGGGCGCTACACCGTCACCTCCTCGCGGCATGTGTTCGACCCGGTGCGCGGCTATGAGACCTGGGTGACGGTGTCCGGGCAGCAGGAGCGTTCGCTCTTCGGACTGACCGGCGGCGGGTCCGGCGGTGGTGGCGCGGAGACGGCCTCCCGCTGTTCGGGGCTGGCCAACGGCACGGTCACCGACACCAAGGACCCCGACGGGCTCGGCCGGGTCAAGGTGCGGTTCCCCTGGCTGTCCGACGAGTACGCGAGCGACTGGGCGCGCACCGCGCAGGCGGGCGGGACCGGTGGCGGGGAGGCGTTCATCCCCGAGGTCGGCGACGAAGTGCTGATCGGTTTCGAGCAGGGCCATCTGGACCGCCCGTATGTGCTCGCCGGTCTCTACAACGGCAAGGACAAGCCGGGGCAGGGGCAGGGCGCTTCGGGGCAGGGGCAGGGTCTCGGTCCTCAGCAGGGCCAGGGAGACGGCCAGGAGGCGGATGCGGTCGACCCCACCAGCGGTGCGGTCAACAAGCGCGCGTTCGGCTCCCGTGGCGGCAACAAGCTGGAACTGCTCGACGCGGCGAACGGCCCACAGGGCGTACGGCTGGTCACCGGCGATGGAAAGCTCAGGATCAACCTCGACCGCAAGGGCACGGCCATCGTGGTGCACAGCGACGGCACGGTGGAGATCGAGGCCAAGGAGCAGGTGTCCATCAAGGCGGGCAGCGGGGTGTCCCTGGACGCGGGCGACGGCACGCTGGAGCTGGGCGGCGCCACGGTGAAGCTGACCGCCCGCGGCGGCGTGCAGGTGGACGGCGGCAACGGCCAGGTGAAGCTGTCCACCGGCGGGGCGGTGGAGGTGCGGGGCAGCCAGGTGGCGGTGAGCGGCACCACCCGCACCGAGCTCAAGGGCGGGGATTCGCTCTCCGTCAGCGCGCCGATGGTGCGCATCAACTGACACCGCACACGACAGCGACGAGCCGGTGTGAAGAGACAAGCGAAGAGACAGCGACCAGGCAGGGGGCACAGCACATGCCAGCAGCCGCACGCGTCGGCGATCCCACCGGCCACCCCGGGGTGATCGGCCCGCCCGGCGAGCCCACCGTGCTGATCGGCGGGCGGCCCGCGGCCACCGTGGGCACCGCCCACCAGTGCGCTTCCCCCGCCGCCCACAGCACCTCGCAGATCGCCCCGCCCGGCAGCTCCACGGTGCTCATCGGCGGCCGGCCTGCGGCGCGGGTGGGTGACACGGCGGGGTGCGGCTCGCCCATCACGTCCGGGTGCCCGAGCGTACTGATCGGAGGGTGAGGGATGGGGCGGCAGTTCATCGGCGCGGGCTGGGCGTTCCCACCCCGTACGGACGCCACCGGATCGATCGCCCTGGTCCGCGAGGAGCGGGAGATCGAGGAGTCGATCCGGCTGATCCTGGCCACCTCGCCCGGTGAGCGGCCGATGCGGCCCGAGTTCGGCTGCGCCCTCGGCGACTATGTGTTCGCGCCCGCGGACGCCGGTACGGCCGGGCAGCTGGCCTACGAGGTGCGGCTGGCCCTGGAGCGGTGGGAGCCGCGGATCGAGGTGGCGGACGTCGCCGTCCGCTTCGACGAGGCGGACAACGGGGTGCTCTACATCGACATCGGCTACGCGGTGCGCGGCGCGAACGACCCGCGCAACCTCGTGTTCCCGTTCTATGTGATCCCGCACGGCGAGGAGGGCGGATGACACTCCCCAGCCCGAACCTGGACGACCGGAGATTCCAGGGATTGGTGGACGAGGCCAAGCGGCTGGTGCAGCAGCGCTGTCCGGAGTGGACCGACCACAATGTCTCCGATCCGGGGGTCACGCTCATCGAGGCGTTCGCCACCATGGTCGACCAGCTCGTGTACCGGCTCAACCGGGTGCCGGACAAGAACTATCTGGCCTTCCTCGATCTGATCGGGGTGCGGCTCTATCCGCCGACGGCGGCGCGCACCGAAGCCACGTTCTGGCTGTCGGCGCCGCAGCCGGAGCCGGTGCGGATCCAGGCGGGCACGGAGGTGGCCACGGTGCGCACCGAGACCGAGGAGGCGGTGGTCTTCACCACCGGCCGCAATCTGTCGGTGGTGCCGTGCGACCTGACCCATCTGGCCACCTGGCCGGCCACCGGCGATGCCACCGACCGCTCGCAGGAGCTGGGCCTGGGCCGTGATGTGCCCTGCTTCGGCCGCACGCCCACCCCTGGCGACTGTCTCTACCTCGGTCTCTCCCAGCCGGTGCCGGGTTGCGCGGTGGTGCTGCGGCTGGACTGCCGGGTGGACGGCGTGGGCGTGGATCCGCGCCGCCCGCCACTGCTGTGGGAGGCGTGGGACGGGAGCGCCTGGGCCTCCTGCGAGGTGGAGAAGGACGACACCGGCGGGTTCAACAAGGCCGGCGAGGTCATCCTGCATGTGCCGGCCACGCACACCGCCTCGGTGGTGGTGCGCGAGTCCGGGGGGTGGCTGCGCTGCCGGCTGCTGGAGGCGGCGGCTGACCAGCCCACCTATGTGGCATCCCCGACGGTACGTCAGGCCAGTGCGTTCACCATCGGCGGCACGGTGGAGGCCGCGCACGCGGAGAACGTGGTCGAGGAGGTCCTGGGCCTGTCGGAGGGGGTGCCGGGGCAGGATTTCCGGGTGGCGCGGCCCCCGGTGGTGGCGGGCGAAGAGCCGTTCGTGGTGGAAGTGGCCGAGGGCCACGGCTGGGTGGAGTGGATCCGCGTGGACAACTTCGCGCACTCCACGCCGTACGACCGGCACATCACGCTGGACCCCAACTCCGGGCAGGTGGACTTCGGCCCGGCGGTGCGGGAGCCCGACGGCACCCTGCGGCTGTTCGGGGCGGTGCCGCCGAAGGGCTCGCCGGTGCGGGTGCGCGCCTACCGTACGGGGGGCGGGCACCGGGGCAATGTGGCGCGCGGTGCGCTGCGGGTGCTGCGCAGCTCACTGCCGTATGTGGCACGGGTGGAGAACCGGCGCCCGGCGCTGGGTGGGGTGGACGGCGAGACGGTGGAGAACGCGCGGGTGCGGGGCCCGTTGACGCTGCGCACCCTGCACCGGGCGGTCGTACCGCATGACTACGAGCAGCTGGCCCGCGAGGTGGCGCCCGACGCCGCCCGGGTGGCGTGTGTACCGGCGGGTGAGGCCGATGGCCATGGTGGCGAAGGGGAGGATCCGGCGGGCGGGGTGCGGCTGCTGGTCGTCCCGGCCGGGCGCGATGACGAACGGGGGCGGATCCGGTTCGAGGAGCTGATCCCGCCACCGGACACCCTCGCCATGATCTCGGCCTATCTGGACGAGCGGCGCCCGATCGGCACCCGGCTGTCGGTGGGACCGCCGTACTACCAGGGCGTGACCGTGGTCGCCTCGGTGCAGGCGGGGCGCGGGGTGGCCGCCGAGCGGCTGCGGGAGGCGGCGCTGACCGCGCTGTACGGCTACTTCAACCCGCTGACCGGCGGGCCGGAGGGGCAGGGCTGGCCGTTCGGGCGGCCGGTGCACTCCGGTGAGGTGTTCGCGGTGCTGCAGCGGGTGCCCGGCGTGGATCTCGTCGAGGACGTACGGCTGTTCCCGGCGGACCCGGTGACCGGGCAGCGGGCGGAGGCCACCACGAGGATCGAACTGGACCGGCATGCGCTGGTGTTCAGCTATGAGCACCAGCTGCGGGTACGGGAGGCATGAGTGCGCGGAACACTTCCCGGGCTGCCCACGGCCCATCCCCTGCTCCATCAGCTTCCCGCCGTCTATCTCGACCATCCGTTCCTGGAGCGGTTTCTGAGCGCCCTGGATGAAGTGCTGGCACCGGTGCTGCTCACCCTGGACAATCTGCCCGCACATCTGCATCCGCGCACCGCGCCCGAGGATCTGCTGGCGTGGCTGGCCGAGTGGGTGGCGGTGGAGGTGGACCCGGAGCGCCCGGTGACCCAGCGGCGCGCGGTGGTGGCGAGCGCCGTCACCCGCCACCGCCGGCGGGGCACCCGGGAGGGGCTGGCGGCGGCCGTGCGCGTGGAGACCGGTATCGAACCGGAGATCATCGAGAGCGGTGCCACGGACTGGTCCACCGAACCCGGGGCGCCGCTGCCCGGTTCGGCGCGGCCGTGGGTGACGGTGCGGCTCACGGTGCCGGACGCCGAGGCGGTGACGCCGACCCGGCTGCGGCTGGAGCGGCTGCTCGCCGCGGAGGTGCCGGCGCATGTCGTCTACCGCGTGGAGGTCGCGGTCGAGGGGACGGGAGCGTCATGATCTGTCCCGACTGCGGACACCGCAATGAGGCGGGGGCGCACTTCTGCGCTTCCTGCGAGGCGTTCCTGGCTTGGGACGAGGAACCGGACCGGCGGCCGGGGGCCTCGGCGCCGCCCGCCAGTCCGCCGGGCTCCGGTACGGGCGAAGGACCGCGCACCGGGCCCTCCGACCCGGCACCCGCCCCGCCCGTCGTTCCGCCCGTAGCTCCGCCCGCCGCCCCGCCTGCCACTCCGACTGTCGCTCCGCCCGCCGCTCCAGCCGCCGCTCCGCACGCTGTGACACCGCCCGCCGTGCGGCCGAACGAGCCCGCGGCGGCGCCCCGGCGGCCCGGGGACCGGCCGGAGGACACCGATACCGGTCCGGACCACCGGCCGGGTGCGCCGGACGAGCCCCCGGCGGCGCCCCCGAGGCCGGACGCCCTGCCGCGCCGCCCCGGCCGCCCCTGTCCCCGGTGCCGTGCGGACAATCCGTCGGACCGCAGGCTCTGTATGCGCTGCGGTATCCTGCTCGACTCCGCGGCGGAACCCGGCCGGCCGCGTCGGCTGCCCTGGTGGCGCCGGATCTTCCGGCGCGACGCCCAGCGCCCGCTGGCCGCGGGCAGCAGGCCCACCCACCGGACCTGGCCGCGGCCCCGGCTGACCCTTCCGGTCCTGGTGCTGGTGCTGGCCGCGGCGGCGTGGTTCGCCCGGTCCCAGCTGTCCGAGGTCTTCACCTTCACCCAGGACCGGACCGGCGATCCAAAGGCCCTGCACCCCACGGCGGTGCGCGGCTCCAGCCAGGCGCCGGGACACCGGGCCGGGGCGGCCTTCGACGGCTACAACAACCGGTACTGGGCACCGGCCACCGCGGGCCCGGGCACGGGCCAGTACCTGGAGGCCGACTTCGACCGGCCGGTGCGGCTGCGGAAGCTGCTGATCACCTCGGGGCGCTCGGCGAAGGCGGATGAGTTCCTGACCCAGGCGCGGCCCTCGGAGCTCACCCTCACGCTGGTCACCTCGGAGGGCAAGCGCACCACGAAGGGCGTCAACCTCCAGGACCAGCCCGGTCAGCAGAGCTTCGATGTGCACGGCTCGGACGTGGTGCGGATCCGGCTGTCGGTCGACGCGGCGTACGGCGCCCGCTCCGACCGGCGGACGGCCATCGCCGAGGTGGAGTTCTTCGGCCGTCAGTGACGTGGGGCGCGTCCCTGACGGCCGGTCGAAGAGGACGGACGACGGTCACGCCGCGCCCGGGCCGGCCGGTCGCACCCGGCCAGGTCAGCCCTCTCCCCGGGAGGCCGTGCGCCGGGCGCTGTCGCGGCGCGGCCTGAGGGGGGCGTCCTCGTCGCTGAAGAGCTCCGGGTGCTTGGCGCGGATCTTCTCCACATCGCTGAAGACCAGCCGCAGATGGGAGCGCAGCGCCCCGTCGGCCCTGTCCAGATCGCCCTCCTCCAGCAGGTCGACCACCTCCCGGTGCTGGCCGATGAGCAGGGACATCTGCTGGGTCATGGGCAGTGACAGCCTGCGGGCGCGGTCCAGCTGGGCCTTGGCCTGGCTGACGACGGGCCAGGCGGAGGCGTGTCCGCTGACGGCCATCAGCCGGGCGTGGAACTCCTCGTCCAGCTGGAAGAAGCCCTGCATATCGGACTGGTCGTCGGCCTCCTCCTGCGCGATGAGCAGCACCCGCAGCTCCGCCACGTCCCGCGCGGTGGCCTTCTCCACGGCCTCCCGCAGCGCGGCGCACTCCAGCGCCTCCCGGATGAACTGGGCGGAGGCGACATCGCGCTCCCGGATGCGCGAGACGAACGTACCCATCTGGGGATAGATGTCGACCAGCCCCTCGTCGGCGAGCAGGATCAGGGACTCGCGGACGGGGGTGCGGCTGACCCCGAGCTCGGCCGCCAGGTCGTTCTCCGAGACGGCGGAGCCGGGCTCCAGCTCCAGGCTGACAATGCGCGAACGCAGCACCTCATGGACCAGTTGCCGGGTGTTGCGCCCCCGGGAGCGTGCCGCGTGCAGTCCCTCCGCCGGTGCCATCTGACCCCTTCCGAACCCTTGACTCGCCTCGCTGACGTACTTGTATGGTAGCCGACCGACAGCCCGGACTCCACCCCGGAGCCCGCCGGGAGCCCCCCGGGAACCCTCCGGAACCCCCGGGAGCCCGCTCAGTGAGGAGCACATGCGTATGGCCACGATCACGGAGGCCAAGGTCATCGTCACCTCGCCGGGTCGCAATTTCGTGACCCTGAAGGTGACCACCTCCGACGGCGTGACCGGTCTCGGTGACGCGACCCTCAACGGCCGCGAACTCGCGGTCGCCTCCTACCTGGAGGACCACCTCGTACCGCTGCTGATCGGCCGCGACCCCGCCCGTATCGAGGACACCTGGCACTACCTCTACAAGGGCGCCTACTGGCGCCGCGGCCCGGTGACCATGACCGCCATCTCGGCCGTGGACACCGCGCTGTGGGACATCAAAGGCAAGGTCGCGGGCCTTCCGGTGTACGACCTGCTGGGCGGCAAGGCCCGCGAGGGCGCCATGGTCTACGGCCATGCCAGCGGCGGCGACGTCCCCGAGCTGCTGGAGGACGTCGCCCGCTTCCAGGAGATGGGCTACCGCGCGATCCGAGCCCAGGCCGCCGTCCCCGGCTCACCGGGGACCTACGGCATCCGCCACGGCACGGTCGCCACCGTCTACGAGCCCGCCACCGGCACACTGCCCGAGGAACAGCCCTGGTCGACCGAGGCGTATCTGGACTTCGCACCGCGCTATCTGGAGGCGGTCCGCGAACGGTTCGGCTTCGACTTCCATCTGCTGCACGACGTCCACCACCGGCTCACCCCCACCGAAGCGGGGCGGCTGGGCCGCAGCCTGGAGGAGGTGCGGCTGTTCTGGATGGAGGACCCCACCCCCGCCGAGCTCCAGGAGTCCTTCCGCCAGATCCGCCGTTCCACCACCACGCCGATAGCGGTCGGCGAGGTCTTCAACTCCATCTGGGACTGCCAGCAGCTCATCACCGAGCGGCTCATCGACTACATCCGCGCCTCGGTCGTGCACGCCGGCGGCATCACCCATCTGCGGCGGATCTTCCACCTCGCCGAGCTGTACCAGGTGCGCACCGGCTCGCACGGCGCCACCGACCTGTCGCCGGTGAGCATGTCGGCCGCCGTCCACCTCGATGTCACCGTGCCCAACTTCGGCATCCAGGAGTACATGGCGCACGACCCGCTCACCCATGAGGTGTTCCGGCCGACCTACGAGCTGCGCGACGGCGCGCTGCACCCCTCGGCCGCGCCCGGCCTCGGCATCGAACTCGACGAGGAGGCGGCCGCCCGCTTCCCGTACGACCCGAAGTACCTTCCGGTGAGCCGCCGTACCGACGGGTCGGTGCACGACTGGTGAGCACCGATCCCCCACGGCGCCTGTCCCTGGCCACCCTGCCCGGCGTCCCCGCGGAGAGCCGCCCGCCGATCGACCCGCGGGCGCTGCGCCCCCGGATCGTGCATCTGGGCATCGGCGCCTTCCACCGCGCCCACCAGGCCCTCTACACACAAGCCGCCGAGGCGGCGCACGGTGGTGGCTGGGGCATCGCCGGTGTCACCCAGCGCAGCCGGTCCGTCGTGGACGCCCTGCGCCCGCAGGACGGGCTGTACTCGTTCACCGAGCGGCGCCCCGAGGACGGGGCCACCCGCGTGGTCGGCACCGTGACCGAGGTGCTGCACGCCGCCGACGACGGCGCCCGGCTCGACGCGCTCCTCGCCTCCCCCGAGGTCACCGTCGTCAGCCTCACCGTCACCGAGAAGGGCTACCGGCGCGACGCCGCCACCGGCGGACTCGCCCTGGAGGACCCGCTCGTCCGGGGTGACCTGGAGGGACGGCCCGCCCCCGCGAGCGTGGCCGGACAGCTCGCGGCGGGGCTGCGCGCCCGGCTGCGGGCCGGCGGCGCCCCGGTGTCGCTGGTGTCCTGCGACAACATGGCCGACAACGGCGCCGTACTGCGGCGCCTGGTGCGGGAGTTCATCGCCGCGACCGCCTGGGAGGACCGTGACCGCCTGCTGGACTGGATCACCGGCTCGGTCGCCTTCCCCGCCACCGTCGTCGACCGCATCGTCCCCGCCACCACCGACGCCGACCGGCGGGCCGCCGCCCGCGCGCTGACCGTGGCCGACGCGGGCGCGGTCACCGGCGAACCGTTCACCCAGTGGGTGCTCCAGGACATCTTCGCCGCCGACCGCCCGCACTGGGAGGCGGCCGGGGTCCGCTTCGTCCCCGATGTGAGCCCCTACCAGCTCGCCAAACTCCGGCTGCTCAACGGCGCCCACTCGCTCATCGCCTATCTCGGACTGGCCGCCGGATGCGAGACCGTCGCCGATGTCCTGGCCACCCCCTGGGGCGAGGAGACCGTACGCGCCTACTGCGCCGAGGCCGCCCAGAGCCTGCCGCCCACCGAGGGTCTTGACCTCCCCGCCTACATCGACAGCCTGGTGGACCGCTTCGCCAACCCCGCGATGGAACACCGCGTCCAGCAGATCGCCATGGACGGGTCCCAGAAGATCCCCGAACGGTGGCTCGCCCCACTGCGCGAGCTGCGCGCCGCCGGACGGGACACCCCCCTCCTGGCCACGGCCCTCGCCGCCTGGGCCCGCCGCACCCGGGACCACCCCTGGACGATCCGCGCGCCGAGGAGCTGCGCCGCGCCTGGGACGGCCCGCACCCCCAGGCCCCGCGCCGGCTGCTGCGGCTGCTGGGCGCCGAGGACCTCGCGGACGACACCGCCCTCGTCACGTCCGTACGGGCGGAGCTGGACTCCGGCCCCCGGCCGCCGCGCTGACCGCACGCACCGCCCCCGCAAAGGAGAGCCGCCTTGAAGACGCCCAGAGTCGCCCCCGCCACCGACACGCCATCCTCCCAGGACGAGGCCACGACCGGGCCACCGCGCCCACGCGGCCTGCGGCACAACACCCGCTGGCTGATGGTCTTCCTCTGTTTCCTGGGCATGACCGTCAACTACGTCGACCGCGCCACCATCTCCATCTCCCTGCCCTATATGACCGATGACCTGCACATCGGCCCCGAGTGGCAGGGCGTCATCCTCAGCATGTTCTTCGTGACCTACGCGCTGGGCCAACTGCCCGCCGGAGCGCTGATCGACCGCTACGGCGAGAAGCGCATGTTCGCCATCGGCGGGCTGCTCTGGTCGCTGGTCACCGTGGGCACCGGCTTCGTCCGGGGCATCGGCAGCCTGCTCTTCGCCCGCCTCGCCCTCGGCGCGGGCGAGGCCCCGGCCTACCCCTCGTGCGCCAAGTCCGTCTCCCGCTGGTTCCCGGCCCGCGAACGGGCGCTGGCCAACAGCGTCTGGGACAACGGCGCCCGCGCCGGCACCGCCGTCGCCGCCCCGGTCGTGACCGCGCTGATCGCCTGGCAGGGCTGGCGGATGGCGTTCTGGGTCACCGGCGCCGTGGCCCTGCTGTGGGTGGCGCTGTGGCTGAAGACGTACCGCGAGCCCACGGCGCGCGACGGACTCAGCGCCGAGGAGCGGGCGTACGTGACGGCCGGCGGCGCCCGGCTCGAGGAGAGCCCCGCCGAGGAGACGGCCCCGGAGGAACCCGCCGTGCGCTGGCGCGACCTGTTCCGCCACCGCACGGTCTGGGGCATGATGATCGGCTTCTTCTGCCTCAACTACGTCATCTACTTCTTCATCACCTGGTTCCCCAGCTACCTCGTCGACGCCCGCGGCTTCGACCTGCTCAAGCTGGGCTTCTACGGCGCCCTGCCCGGCATCGTCGCCATCGCCGGCAGTCTGCTCGGCGGCTGGACCAGCGATACGCTGCTGCGCCGCGGCTGGTCGGTGACCCGGGCCCGCAAGACCTGTCTGGTGTGCGGCATGCTCTTCTCCTCGGTCATCGCCTTCGCCGTGCTCGTCCCCAGCGCCATGTGGGCCCTGGCACTGCTGTCCGTCAGCTACGCGAGCCTGGCCTTCTCCGCCGCCTCGGTGGCCAGCCTGCCCGCCGACGTCGCGCCCACCCCGCGCCATGTCGCCTCGCTCGGCGGCATCCAGAACTTCGCCTCCAACCTGGCCGGGGTCCTCGGCTCGACCACCACCGGGCTGCTGCTGGGCTTCTTCCACCACTCCTTCGTCGCACCGCTGATGCTGTCCGGCGCGCTGTGCGTGGTCGGCGCCCTCACCTACGGCCTGGTCGTCCAGCGCGTCGAACCGCTGCGGCTGTCCGCCGCCTGAGCCCCACTCATGCACGAGGAGAACCACCCCGATATGAACGACGCCACCGCCGCGATCCTGCACGGCCCCAAGGACGTGCGCATCGAGCGGCGCCCGCTTCCCCGACCCGCCGCCGGCGACGTCCTCGTAAAGATCGGCGCGGTGGGGCTGTGCGGCTCCGACCTGCACTACTACGCCCACGGCGAGAACGGCCCCAATGTGCTCCGCTCCCCCACCGCGCTCGGCCACGAGGCGGCCGGAACGGTCGTGGCAGGCGGCGTCCCCCTGGCCGCGGGCACCCGGGTCACGATCGAGCCCGCCATCCCATGCGGACGCTGCCGCGCCTGCCGCGCGGGCCGCTACAACCAGTGCCCGCACGGCCGCTGCTTCGGCTCCCCGCCCACCGACGGCGCCCTGACCGGGCATCTGACCGTGCCCGCGGAGTTCGCCCATCCGCTCCCCGACGACTTCCCCCTCACCTCCGGGGCGCTCATCGAACCCCTCGCGGTCGCCCTGCACGCGGTGCGCCGCGGCAATGTCACCGCCGGGGACCGGGTGCTGATCACCGGCGCCGGGCCGATCGGCCTCCTGGTCCTCCAGGCCGCCCGCGCCGTGGGGGCGGGCGAGACCGTGGTGACCGACGTCAACCCCGGCCGGCTGGCCCACGCCCGCCGCCTGAGCGCCGACCGCGCCCTGGACACCTCCCGTGAACCCCTCCCCCAGGATCCGGTGTTCGACATCGCACTCGACTGCTCCGGCATCGAATCCGCCCTGACCGCCGCCGCGCACGCGGTACGCCCCGGCGGCACCGTGGTCGCCGTCGGCAACCCGCCCCAGCCCCGCACCACGCTGCCGCTGACCTGGATGCAGCGCCAGGAGCTCACCCTGGTCACCGCCTTCCGCTACGCCGGGGAGTTCCCCGCGGCGGTGTCCCTGGCCGCCACCGGACGGATCGACCTGGAGTCGCTGGTCACCGCCCGCTTCCCCCTCGAACGCACGGCGGACGCCCTCGAGACGGCGCTCTCCGACCCCGCACAGCTGAAGGTCGTCATCGAGCCCTGAGCCATGGCCGTCCGGGCGGCCGAGCCCTGAGCCGCCGCCCGGACCTCGGCGGCACCCCGCCCCGTCCCACCCGTCACAATGGGGTCATGTCCCGACGCACCCGACGCCCGCAGCCGGCCCGCCCCACCCCGGCCTCCTGCCCCTGCGGGCTGCCCGCGGCCTACGACGACTGCTGCGGCCGGCTGCACCGCGGCCAGGCCCGCGCGACCACCGCCGAGCAGCTGATGCGCTCGCGCTACAGCGCCTTCGCCGTCGGGGACGAGGCGTATCTGCTGCGCAGCCGGCACCCCACCACCCGGCCGCCCGGCGCCGTGCCGGACCCGGGGCTGCGCTGGGTGCGCCTGGAGATCCTGGGCACCAGCGAGGGCAGCGCGTTCCACACCACGGGCACCGTCGAGTTCCGCGCCCACTACACCGAGGGCGGCCGCGCGGGCTCGCTCCACGAGAACAGCCGCTTCGTACGGCACGAGGGCGACTGGGTCTATCTCGACGGTGTGACCGGCGACTGACCTCGCTTCACGGCGGCCGGCGCGATCACGGTCCGCTCCGACTTGGTCATTTGTTTCCCGTGTCGTCGCCGACGCCTTCTGGTGCCCGGTCAACTCCGGGGCGATGCTGGGGCGCTGTGCGTGTGAACCACGCGAGTCCCCTGGCCCCATGGAGTTGCCGTGCCTCCTGTCGCGTTCGCCAGACCTCTGGCGGCCCTGGCCGCGGTGTCCGCCCTTGTGCTGGGCGCCGCCGGCCAGGCCACCGCCGACACCACCCCCGCCCCGGCGCCCGAACCCCTGCCGCGGGTCTCCACGGAGATGCTGCGGCCGGTCGCGCCGCCCGCCGCCAGCGGTGCACCGGGTACCCGGTCCGTGGCCGACGGCGACGGACTGCAGACCGCCCGCTCCTCGCGGCCGGTCGCCCCGGGAGTGAAGCTGACCTCGTACGACCGGCTGGAGTCGGACAAATGGCTGCGGGTCGACGCGCTGTCGGTGGACCTGGCCGGCGGCACCAAGGTCGACTATCTCCACCCCGACCAGGTCGCCGAGCGCCGGACCGTCTCCCAACTGGCCGCCGAGCACGACGCCGGGCCGGGGCGCCGCACGGTCGCGGCGATCAACGGTGACTTCTTCGACATCAACCAGACCGGCGCCCCCGAGGGCACCGGCATCGGCGACGGCCGCCTCGTCAACTCCGCCTCCGCGGCCGGGCCCGCCCAAGCCGTCGGCATCGGCCCGGCCGACGCGGGCCGCATCCTCCAGCTCTACTTCGACGGCACCCTGACCCTCCCCGACGGCCCCCATCCGCTCGCGGCACTCAACGCCGCCAACGTCCCGGCCGCCGGGATCGGGGCGTACACCGCCCAGTGGGGCGAGGCGGACCGCGCCCAGACCGTGGACGGCGCACGGCGCACCGCCGAGGTCACGGTCGTGGACGGCAAGGTCGCCCAGGCGGCCGGCGCGCCCGGCAAAGGCCCGGTCCCGGCCGGTGCGACCGTGCTGCTCGGCCGGGACGCCGGGGCCGACCAGCTGTCCGGACTGGCCGTCGGCGACGCGGTGTCGATGGAGTACCGGCCGCGCACCGACGACGGCGACCTGCCGCGCACGGCCCTCGGCGGCCGGGAACTGCTGGTCGTGGACGGCAAGCCGGTCGGCCACGACGGCGAGGGCAACAACACCACGGCGCCGCGCACCGCGGTCGGCTTCTCCCGCGACGGCCGCACCATGCGGATCCTCACCGTGGACGGGCGGCAGGCCGACAGCGGCGGGGTCACCCTCACCGAGCTGGGCCTGATGATGAAGGACGCGGGCGCCTACAGCGCGCTCAACCTCGACGGCGGCGGCTCCTCCACGCTGGTCGCCCGCGAGCCCGGCAGCGACACCACCCGGGTGGAGAACAGCCCGTCCGACGGCGCCGAGCGCACCGTCCCCAACGGCCTGGCCCTCACCGCGCCCGACGGCAGCGGCCGGCTCAAGGGCTTCTGGGTGGACACCGTGATGGACCGCGCGTCCGCGCCCACCGCGGACCCGGTTCGGGGCGGCCACCCCGAGCGGGTCTTCCCCGGGCTCACCCGCCGCCTCACCGCCGCCGGTTACGACGAGACGTACGGCCCGGCCGACGGCGCGCCGCAGTGGCGGACGGCCGATTCGCATATCGGCCGGGTCGGCTCCGACGGCACCTTCACCGCCCGCCACGGCGGTGACACCACCGTCACCGCCCGGCGCGGCGCCGCCCACGGCGACCTCGGCCTCACCGTCCTGGACCGGCTGGACCGGATCCAGCCGACCAGCCGGCTGGTCGGCCTGGCCGACGCCGAGGCCACGGGCCGGTTCGGCATCGTCGGCCTGGACGCGCACGGCACCAGCGCCCCCGTCGAACCCTCCGATGTGCGGCTCTCGTACGACCACGCACTGTTCGACATCGCCCCGGACCCCTGGGCCGGCACCTTCACCGTCAAGGCGCGCCACGGCCAGGCCGCGGGGCAGGTCAAGGTCCGCGTCGGCACCGCCACCACGGTGCTCGCCATCACCGTCGGCCTGACCGAGCGGCAGGAGGCGTCCTTCGACGACGCCGACGGCTGGACCTTCAGCCAGGCCCGCGCCTCCGGTTCGGCGAAGGCCACGCCCGACGGCCACACCGGCACCGGGCTGCAGCTGGACTACGACTTCACCCAGTCCACGGCCACCCGCGCCGCCTATGTCACCCCGCCCCAGCAGATCGAGGTGGACGGGCAGCCGCAGTCCTTCGGCCTGTGGATCAAGGGCGACGGCAAGGGGGCGTGGCCCACATTGCACCTCAAGGACGCCGCGGGCGCGGACCAGTTGCTCCGCGGACCGTATGTCACCTGGACCGGATGGCGTCATGTCGACTTCGCCGTCCCGGCCGGGGTCGCGTATCCGCTGAAGGTCAACCGCTTCTACCTCGCCGAGACCGCCGCCACCCGCCAGTACACCGGCAGTGTGGTCATCGACGACCTCTCGGCGCGGGTGCCGCCCTCCGTCGAACTGCCCACGGAGAGCGTGCGCCCCGATCCGCTGATCTCCACCGCCGCACAGGTGCGGGGACGCGACTGGCGGTTCGCGGTGATGTCCGACGCGCAGTTCGTGGCCCGCGATCCGGGCAGCCCGATCGTCGCTCAGGCCCGCCGCACCCTGCGGGAGATCAAGGCGGCCAAGCCCGACTTCCTGGTGATCAACGGGGACCTGGTGGACGAGGGCTCGCCCGCCGATCTGTCCTTCGCCCGCACCGTGCTGAAGGAGGAGCTGGGCGATGACCTGCCCTGGTACTACGTGCCCGGCAACCATGAGGTGATGGGCGGCTCCATCGACAACTTCACAGGCGCATTCGGGCCCGCCCACCGCTCGTTCGACCACCGGGGCACCCGCTTCCTCACCCTGGACACCTCACGGCTGGGGCTGCGCGCCGGTGGCTTCGACCAGATCAAGGAGTTGCGCGCCCAGCTGGACGCGGCCGCGAAGGACCCCGACGTCGGCTCGGTGATGGTGATCGAGCATGTGCCGCCGCGTGACCCCACCCCGCAGCAGGGCAGCCGGCTCGGCGACCGCAAGGAGGCGGCGCTGCTGGAGGGCTGGCTGACCGACTTCCGCCGCACGACGGGCAAGGGCGCGGGGTTCATCGGCAGCCACGTCGGCACCTTCCACGCCTCACGGGTGGACGGCGTCCCGTACCTGATCAACGGCAACTCGGGCAAGAACCCCGCCACCCCGCCCAACCAGGGCGGCTTCACCGGCTGGTCGATGGTCGGCGTGGACCACGTCTCGGCCCGGGACCAGGCGGCCGCGCGCCACGCACCGTGGCAGGGCGGCCCGGACTGGGTGTCCGTGCAGACCCGCGCCCATGTGGACGGGCTGACCGTCACCGCCCCGGAGGACCTGCACACCGGGCAGGCCGCCGGCATCACGGCCACCGTCTTCCAGGGCGAGGGGATCGATGCCCGCCGGGTGCCGGTCGGCTTCCCGCTGAGCGCGGACTGGACCGGCTCGCCAGGCGTCCACATCGGCGATCCGGACGACGCCGGGCGCCGTGATGTGGCGGCGTACGACCCGGCCAGCGGCAAGCTGACCGCGCTGCGCCCGGGAACGGCCACCCTCGCGGTGCGCGTGAACGGCGCCACCGCACAGGCGCGGTTCACCGTCACCGCGGCGGCCGCGGCGCCCGCGGCCTGACGGCGGGCGGCGGGCGGCGGGCGGCGGGCGGCGGGCGGCGGGCGGCGGGCGGCGGGCGGCGGAACACGATTCCGGCGGCCGGCCCGCCGGGAGATCGGCCCGCGCATCCGCACCGAGCAGGTGCGGATGCGCGGTACCGAAAGTCAGGTCACCGCCGTAGCGGCCCCTCGCAACGAAAGTTCGCGGTACCGGAGTTGCCCGTCACGGTGGGCCGGCCGAAGTCGCAGTTCATATCACCGAAGTCGACGGCGGCGGGCTTGGAACGGTCGAGCAGGTTGGCGTCGACCGCCTCGGACATCTCCGTGAAGACCTTGTTGAGGCTGCCGGGGTCGCTGAGGTTCGCGGTGATCCGGCCGGCGCAGACGAACCGGCCGTGCTCGCCGTCGCCATTGTCCTCGCAGACGGGCTGATTGCCGGTGGCCCGGGAGAAGGCGCTCTGCGCCCCGGCGGCGTCGGTGAGCGTCAGGTCCTCGTTGGGCACGAACGTGGTGTCCGGTACGAACAGGTCGTCGACGATGGCTATCTGTGCGTCGAGGAAGGCATCGTACTGCAGCTGGAGATTGGTGTCCGCGCCCTGCTGACGGCGCCAGCTGTCGAAGGCGACGGGGTCGTCGGCGCGGATGAACCGGTACATCTCCTGGAGCTTCGCCGGGTGGTCGCGCCACAGGAACTCGAAGAAGGTTCCCGCGTAGGAGTAGAAGCGGAAGCCGTCGCGGTCGTAGGTCGCGTGCAGCATCTCGTTGATCGTCATCCGCGGCCTGCCGCCCTGGGTGTCGTTGATGATGTCGCGGACCAGGGACTGGCGTACGCGAATGCCGTCGTCACGGGTCGAGCCGTCGAAGAACTCGGCGCTGCCCTCGTCCATGGCGGTCGTGCGGTCGCCCTCGTACCAGGGGCCCTCGCCGAAGAAGCCGGGGACGGCGAACCGGCCGTTGAGGTAGTGGGTGTACTCGTGCCGGAAGAGCTCTTCCAGGGTGAGGGAGGAGTCCTGGGGCACGCGCCGCTGGTAGGTGTAGAAGGTCGCGCCCTGCTCGATGTACACACCGCCGTTGTCGGTCCCCATGCCGGTGAGCATCGGGTGGTAGACCTCGTAGTCGGAGCGTGCGGCGTACAGCACGATGCCGAGAGTGGCGTTGGGGTCGCCGGCGAGCGGCTCCTCGGTGCCGAGCACCCGGTGGAACTGGGCCCTGACCTGCTTGGACGCATAGTAGAGCTGATCGACGGTGGCACGGTCGAGGGCGGTGCGGACCTTGATGCCGCCGTTGTCGTAGGAGTAGGTGTGCGGGAAGATCCGCTTCTCGATGTCCTCCTTGCAGACGCCGTAGGGCTCGCACGCCTCGAAGGTGATGAGCCAGGAGACGACCTTGCCCCAGGGCGCGCTGCCCTCGCCGAAGTTCTGGACGGTGACGGGCAGCAGGGCTCCGAGGTCGGTGATGGTCTGCTGCTCGAGGGAGTCGATCTCGCCGAAGCGGCCGTATTCGAGGAGGGCGTCGCGGACCACCCAGGCGTTGGGAGTGTCCTTGAGGTGGGTGTAGTCGGCGAACGCCTTGAAGGCGGCACGGTAGCCGGGGTCGGCGGCGACCGCGGCCTGGAACTCCTTGTCCTGGTTGCCGGGGTAGACGCCCAGGTAGTTCAGCGAGAGCGCGGAGAGGGCGGCGCCGGCCCAGGACTGGTCCCTGTTGGTGGCGGTGTGCTCCGGGTCCATGGTGGCCAGGACCTTCTTGACCAGGCCGAGTTGGTACTGGCGTCCGCCGGGCCCGCTGCAGGCGATCAGGGCCTCGCGCAGGGTGTCGGCGTTGGCCCGGGTGGCGTCGAAGGTGTGGGCCGCGGCGGCGAAGGCGTCCACCGCACCGCGTACCGCGTTGACGGTGGGGGCGTCGGTGGTGTCGATCTCCTCGTGCGAGAAGTCCTGGTAGGCCACCGCGTGCAGGAACGTGAACATCTCGTACAGGTGGCTGGTGTTCTCGCCGTCATGGCCGGGCGCGAGGGAGGCGATGCGCCGGGCCACGGTCTGGACATGTGCGTCGGACATGACGGGGATCAGCCGCGAGTCCCAGTTCCAGATGAGGCCACGCAGACAGCCGTCGGCGGTGACCGCGGGGTCGGCGAGGAAGTCGGCCAGCTGATCGGGGCTCAGCCCGGTGATGCCGTCCAGGGTGCAGGGGGCGACGCCCGGCTTCTTGCCGTGGTGAGCGGTGGCCGGCCCGGACAGCGGGCCGGGGATCCGTCCGTCGGTGGTGACGGAACGGGGCGCGGGGGCCGGAGGCTCGCTCAACTTCGGTTCCCGCTGGAGGCGTTGGGCGTGGTCGAAGCGGTTGTCGGCGGGCCGGGGCGGGGGCTTCGGTGCCGCCTTCGGCTGCCACGGTTGGGCGGATGGCGCGGGGTCCCCGGGGGCGGCCGCGGCGGCCTGCCCCAGTGGCATCACGAGCGCGGCGACGAGGGTCGCGGCCAGCAGGAGTCTGCGCGAGGGACGCGAAGGTAACACCTGAACCTCCTAGAGGCGGTGGGGGGTGAGTGGGGGCCCGAGGCGCCGGCCTTCACTTCACGAGGTGTGACCTGTAACATAGTAATGTGAAATTGCACTGACAAGGCGTCAGGAAAAGGTCATCCAGATTTCCTTCACCGGAGGTGTCCGTGACCGCGCGTGCCGCCCAACTCCACACCGGCAGCCATGACCTGCCCGTATCGGACGCCCTCGCCCGCTCGATGGCCGACGGCTGGGCCCCCGCCCCACCCCCCGGTGACTCCCGCGGCCCCGGCTTCGAGCAGCTCACCGGCCGCCGGGCCCGGCTCGCCGCCCGCTTCCCCGGCGAGCGGCTGCTCATCCCGGCCGGCGAGCTGAAGGTCCGCTCCCACGACTGCGACCACCGCTTCCGCCCGCACAGTGCGTACGCCTGGCTGACCGGACTGACCGGCGAGGACCAGCCCGGCCACGTGCTCGTCCTGGAGCCGGACGGCGAGCCGGTGCTGTACCTGCGGCCGCGGTCACCACGCGACGAGGGCGGGGAGTTCTACCGGGACCGCAAGTACGGCGAGTTCTGGGTCGGCCGCCGCCCCGACCTGGCCGAGGCCGAGCGGCTGACAGGCGTCCGCTGCGCCCACCTGGCCGGCCTCGCCCGCCTCGCCCCCGGCAGGGACGCCTCCCGCGATCCCGAACTCGCTTCCGTGCTCAGCGAGTTGCGCTTGGTGAAGGACCCATGGGAGGTGGCCCAGCTCCAGCAGGCCGTGGATCACACCACGACCGGCTTCGAGGACGTCGTCCGTGCCCTGCCGTCGGCACTGCGGCACCCCCGCGGCGAACGCTGGATCGAGGGCGTCTTCCAGCTGCGCGCCCGCGCCGAGGGCAACGGCACGGGCTACGAGACCATCGCCGCCGCCGGCGCCCACGCCTGCGTGCTGCACTGGACCCGCAACGACGGCCGGCTCGACCCACGGCACCTGCTGCTGCTCGACGCGGGCGTGGAGACCGACGCGCTGTACACCGCCGACATCACCCGCACCCTGCCGCTGTCCGGACGCTTCTCCCCCGTCCAGCGCCGGGTCTACGAGCTGGTGCTCGCCGCGCAGGACGCCGGGATCGCCGCCCTCAAACCGGGCGCGAGCTTCCGCGCCTTCCACCGGGCCTGTTCCACCGTGCTCGCCGAGGGCCTCGCCGACTGGGGCGTACTGCGCGTCCCCGCCGCACAGGCGCTCACCGCCGAGAGCGGCCTCCACCGGCGCTACACCCTGTGCAGCTCCGGCCATATGCTCGGGCTCGACGTCCACGACTGCGCCCGGGCTCGCGCGGAGCAGTACCTGGACGGTGTCCTGGAGGAGGGCCAGGTCCTCACCGTCGAACCGGGCCTCTACCTCCAGCCCGACGACACGACCCTGCCGCCCGAACTGCGCGGGATCGGCGTCCGCATCGAGGACGATCTGGTGATCACGGCCGACGGCGCCCGCCTGATGTCAACAGCCCTGCCCCGCACGGCCGATGCGGTGGAGGAGTGGATGGACCGACTACTGCCCCCGTCCCGCTGATCCCCGGCCGCGCCGCGCTCCCGTCCCGCTGATCCCCGGCCACGCCGCGCTCCCGTCCAACGGGCCCGGCGGGGCGGTGCCCCGTCAGGGCACTCGCGCCGCCTCCTCGCGGCCCTGGGCCCACAGGGAACGGACATGGCCGAGGTGGCGGGTCATACAGGCCTCTGCCGCCTCGACGTCCCCGGCCAGCATCACATCGAGCAGCTCCACGTGCTCCTCGGCGGACGGCAGCAGCTGGTCGTGTTCGTCGAGCCAGGTCAGGCCGTAGAGACGGGAGCGCTTACGCAGGTCGCTCACCGTCTCGACGAGGCGGTCATTGCCATTGAGGCCCAGCAGTTCGAGATGGAAGCGGCGGTCGGCCTCCAGATAGCCGACGAGGTCATGGGCGGCGGCCGCGTCGACGATCTCCAGGGCGATCGGGCGGAGCGCTTCGAGCTGGGCGCGGGTCGCGGTGCGGGTGACCCGGCCGACGACCGGGACCTCGATCAGCGCCCGGATCTCGGTGTACTGGTCGAGATCGCGCTCGCTCACCTCGGTGATCCGGAAGCCCTTGTTGCGCACCGGCTCGACCAGACCCTCGCGGGCCAAGTCGAGCATGGCCTCCCGCACCGGTGTGGCCGATACCCCGAAGTCCGCGGCCAGACCGGGCGCCGAGTAGACCGCGCCAGGCCGGAGTTCACCGGCTATCAGGGCCGCACGCAGCTGATGGGCGACCTGGTCGCGCAGCCGGTGCTGAACGGTGGCCAGGCTCCGATGCTTGAGTTCACCCATCTCGGCCCTCCGAATGGCACGTCGAGTCGGCGCGGAGTGCCAGCGTACAATGTCACGTTGCGCCAGTGACCTGACAGTGGCCTGACGGACCCCGGCCGGGACCCGGCCGGGGTCCGGGCTCAGGTGTCCCAGACGCGGCGGACCTGTTCGAAGCGGGTGGGCAGCGGAGGGCGGCGACCGGCGTACCGGGCGTTCGTACGGTGGACGAACCGGCGCCAGGAAAGCACCAGCCCCTGCCGGGTGATGGGCAGCCCCGCGACCACGGTCACGCCGTTGTCATGGGTGTGGTGCACCGTCAGCAACAGCGCGTCCGGCACCGACCCCTCCAGCTCGGCGCAGAGCTCCTGCCGCACCCGCAGCCAGCGGCGTAGCACCAGTACGGTGCCGCGGTCCAGGCCGTGCCGGCGCGGGACGCGATGCTTGCCGTGCTCGATGGTCACCCATCCGGAGTCCAGGTCCAGCGCCGACATGGTGCAGCGCAGCAGTCCGCCGTACCGGGCGCCGCTGGCCCGCGCCAGGCCCACCACCACGGCCAGCCGTACGGTCTCCGGCTTCGCGCCCTCCTCCATGGCCTGCACCGACAGCTGCCGCCAGATCCACTCCGCCTCCGCCGCCTGGACCAGCGGCCGCGGATAGCGGTCCTGCGCCGCCTCCTTCGCCGTCCTTGCCTGGGACCGCGCTGCCATGTCCACCCCCTGGGAGCCCCGCCACGTCGAGTCGCTTGGCACACTATTTCTTCCGTCGATGTCCTCGTCAAGGCCATCGCGGCGGTACGGTCGTCCGTGTGCGTCTTCTGCTGATGTCCGACACCCATCTCCCCCGGCGCGCCAAGGCGCTCCCCGAGGAGCTGCTGGAGCGGCTGCCGCACGCCGATGTGGTGGTCCACGCGGGCGACTGGGTCGACCTCGCCACCCTCGATCTGCTCCAGGAGCGATCGCGCCGGCTGATCGGGGTGTACGGCAACAACGACGGGCCCGAGCTGCGGGCGCGGCTGCCGGAGGTGGCCCGGGCCGAGCTGGCGGGGGTGCGGCTGGGCGTGGTGCACGAGACCGGAGCGGCCCGGGGGCGCGAGCGGCGCTGCGCCGAGCGGTTCCCCGGCCTTGATGTGCTGGTGTTCGGCCACAGCCATATCCCGTGGGACTCCACGGCCGAGGGGTCGCTGCGGCTGCTCAACCCCGGCTCGCCCACCGACCGGCGGCGGCAGCCATACTGTACGTATCTGACGGCCGCGATCGAGGCCGGGCGGCTGACCGCCGTGGAGCTGCACCGGCTGCCGCCCCGCCGCTGACCGATCGCCGTTCCCCGGGTGTGACGGCCGCGCCCGTTTCCTTCCGTTCGCTCGTCTCTCCTTTCAGCCCCGGTATCCGACAGGTCCTTTTCGGGTGTCGAGGAGTGTGTGATGACGACGGCAAGTGGCGGGTCCGCGGGGCGATGGGCGTCGGCGGCGGTGTCCGCGACCGTGTTCTGCGTCCAGCTGGACGCGTTCGCGCTGAACCTGGCCCTGCCCGGAATCGGGCGGGATCTGGGGGCGGCGGGCGGCGGCCTGCAGTGGGTGGTGAGCGGGTATCTGCTCGCGGCCGGCGCGCTGATGGCGGGCGCGGGGCGGCTGGGCGACCTGTACGGCCGTCGCCGGTTGCTGATGGCGGGGCTTGCGGTGTTCGGTGGCGCGTCGCTGGTCTGTGCGCTGGCCCCGTCGCTTCCGGTGCTGGTGGGCGCGCGGGTGGCGCAGGGCGCGGGCGGTGCGATGGCCATGCCGGCCGGTCTCGCCCTGCTGACGAACGCCTGCCCGCCCGGTTCGCGGGCGCAGGTCATGGGCCGGGCGCTGGGGATCGGGGGCGTGGCCACGGTGTGCGGGCCGTACGTCGGCGGGGTGCTGACCGAGGCGGTGTCCTGGCGGGCGGTGTGCTGGCTGAACGTGCCCCTCGCACTGGCCGCCGTGGTGTGCGCGGCACGGGCCGGGGAGTCGCGGGACACCACCGCGCCGGCGTCCGTGGACGTGGCGGGGCTGGTCACGGCGACCGGCGCGCTGGCGGCGGTCGCGGTCCTGGTCGACCGGGGGCCGCTGTGGGGCTGGGCCTCGGGCCCCTCGGCGGTGGCCCTGGCGCTGGCGGTCGGGCTCGGGGCCGTCTTCGTACGGCATGAGCGGGCGGCGGCGCATCCGCTGGTGGATCTCACACTGTTCGGCAACCGGCCCTTTGTGGCGCTCACGGCGGCGGGGGCGGCGGCCAATGCCGCGACCGTGGTCGTCCTGTTCGCCGTGCCCCTGGCGCTGCAGGGGCCGTGGCGGCTGTCGGCGGCGGGCGCGGGGGCGGCCTTCGTGGCCCCGGCGGCGGCGATGGCGCTGGCCGGGCCGGTGGCGGGGCGGATCCGCACGGCGGACGCGGTGCGGGCGATGGCCGGGGCTCTGGTGCTGGGGGCGGCGGCGCTCGGCGCCGCCGCCGCGGCGCCGACCCTGCCGGTCTTCCTCGTCGCGGTCACGGGGTGCGGGGCCGCGCTCGGGGTCGCGGGCGCCCTGACGCTCATCGCCACCCAGGCGGTGGTGCGGCCCGAGCGCGCCGGGGAGGCGTCGGGGGTGACCAAGACGGTCATCACTACCGCGGCGGGGCTGGGGGTGGCCATGTCCGGGCCCGCCGCCGACGCACACGGCACCGCCACGGCCGCGGCCGTCGACACGGCCCTGATGGCGGCCGGGGGCTGCTGTCTGGCCGGGACCGTGCTGCTGGTGCTGACAGCGGTACGGCCCGGCAGCTCACGCGGAGAGCGCTCCGCGGCCGACGGGTGCCCGGATTGAACCCCACAACTCGGTGGAATAAAAAGTATTTAAGGTGCATATCGGATCTCGGCTCGGCGATCCGCGCCGAGCCCGACCAGACGAGGGCGCCATGACTTCTCCCCACCCCGAGGAGGCCACCGCACCCGCCCCGGCCTCGCCCAGGTCAGCGGCGCATGTGCGCCGAGCGCATGATGTCGGTCTGCTGGTTCTCCGGCTCGGCGTCGGGCTGATCGTCGCCGCGCGCGGCGCTCAGCACCTCTTCGGCTGGTGGGGCGGCCTGGGCATCGACAAGACGGCCGTGGCCTTCGCGCAGTTCGGCTATCCGGCGCCCAAGGCCATGGCTCTGATCGCCGGGCTCACCGAGACCTTCGGCGGCCTCGCCCTCGCCGTGGGGCTGCTCACCCCGCTCGCCGGTGCGGCCGTCGCGGGCACGATGGCCGACGCCGTCGCCGCCGCCTGGCCGCTCGGCTATTTCGGCGGTTTCGAGTTCCCGCTGCTCATCGGGGTCGGCGCGGCCGGGCTCGCGCTCTCCGGCGCCGGCCGGATCTCCCTCGACGCGTTCCTCCCCCTCCTGCGGTCGCAGCGGCTGATCTACGGCATCGCCATGCTGGTGCTGGCGGCGATCCTGGCGACGGTGACGATCCTGCTCAGCAAGACCTGACGGTCACCGGGGCCACCAGGAGCCCGGTCCACCGGGCCACGAGGAGGCCGGGCACGGGGTGGGGAGAAGGATCGCCGTCGCACGGGTGAACACCAGGGGCCGGTTCCCCGTATCGCTCTGTGTGCGTCCTGTCCATGGGGCGCGCGCCGCCCGCACAGGCCGATACCGAGACCGGAGGCCCCGTCCATGAATGACCGGTTCATCCCTCCCATCCAGGCGCTGCCGGATGGCGACGCCGAAGTCCGCCTGGTGCTCCATCTGCCCTGGGAAGTGGTCGCCGCGCTGGGCCAGGAGGCCGGCCGGCTGGCGGCCCAGACGCAGCGGCCGGTGAGCCTCGACGAGGCGGTCGGCCATCGACTGCGCCAGGGGACCCACACCATCGGCGTTCACGCCAAGCCCGAGCGGGAGCGGACCCAGCCCGCGGCCACGGCGCCCCACCCCGCACCGCCACTGGCGGCCCGCTCCCCCGGTGAACAGGCCCGGCAGGCGATCGAGAAGATCAACGGGTCGGCGCATCCGCACAACGGCACCGCGAACAGCGGCGCCGGCGCCGCCGAGACCACGGGCCCGCAGCACACCACCGGCGCCCCGGAACCGGCCCCGCCCGACACCCGGGGCATCCTGGAGCGCCCCACCAGGGCCACCGGAACGGTGAACGGCACGTCCACGGAGATGCCGAGATAGCACCGGACCCAGACATCGGGGAACGGCTGGAGTGGCCGCGGATACGAGGGTGCCGTCCCCCACCGGACGGCACCCTCGTATGTGCGCCTCGAAGGTGCGAGGCTCGCCGGCCTCCGCCGCCTCCGCCCCCTCGCCCTACTCGATGTGGTCCAGCGCCACGGCGACGATGCCATCGCTGTCGATGCCGTGGTAGCGGTAGACGTCCTCGATCGCACCGGACTGGCCGAACCGGGTCACGCCGAGGGTGGTGACCGGCGTGTTCTGGATCGTGCCCAGGAAGGACAGGGTGTGCGGGTGGCCGTCCAGCACGGTGACGAGGGGTGTGGTCCGTTCGGCGGGGAAGACCTGGTCGAGGATCCAGGTCGGGTCCTCCGACAGGCCACGGCGGGCCTGCAACGCGCGGAAGAGCAGGTCCGGGCTGGTCACGCAGACGACATCGGCCCCATGGCCGAGTGCGGCGAGCCGGTCGGCGGCTGCCAGGGCCTCGGGGACCAGTGCGCCCATCGCGGCGATGGTCACCACCGGGTTCTCGTGCTGCCTCAGCCGGTAGGCTCCGGCGACCGCGTGCCGGCGGCGCCGCTCACGCGCGGCCGGGTCGGTCGGCACCGCTGCCGCGGCCTGGTCGACGGGCCGGGTGGACAGCCGCAGGTAGGCCGAACTCCCGTCCGGGCGGCCGAGGTTGCCGAGCGCGGCCAGCAAACACCATTCGGTGTCGATCGCGAACGCGGGTTCGTAGGTGACACAGCCGGGCTGCTCGATGCCCAGTGACGGAGTGGTGATCGACTGGTGCGCACCGCCCTCGGGGGCGAGCGTGACGCCGGACGGCGTGCCGACCAGGATGGACTGGCCACCGGCGTAGATACCGAAGGACCACGGCTCCAGCGCCCTGTTGACGAAGGGGTCGTAGACCACACCGATCGGCAGCAGCGGCTGGCCCCAGCGGCTCCAGGTGGTGCCCAGTTCGCCGAGCAGGCCGACCAGGTTGGTCTCCGCTATGCCCAGCTCCACATGCTGGCCCGTGGGCCGCTCCCGCCAGTGCAGGATCGTCTCGGCGTCGTCGGCGAACCAGTTGGGGCGCTCGGTCGGCGACCACACCCCGACCTTGTTGAGCCAGCCACCGAGATTGGTGCTGGAGCTGACGTCGGGGCTGACGGTGACGATCCGTGCCGCCGCCTCCGGCGCCCGCCGGGTGAGGTCCAGCAGGACGCGCCCGAGCGCCTGCTGGGTGTTGCCGGTACCGGTCGGTGCCGGGCGGGCCAGGTCGGCGGGCACCTCGGGGGGCCGCCGCGACGCGTGTCCGGGGCGGCGCAGCCGTTCGGCGGCCGCCGCGCACAGGGCCGCTTCCGGCGAGCCCTCGCCGAAGGCTGCCCAGGGGCGGTCGAGGTCCGTCCCCAGACGGTCGGCCAGCACCTTCATCTGGTCGCCGGTCAGCAGCGAGGAATGGTTCTGCGGGTGGCCCTCGGTGGGCAGCCCGCAGCCCTTGACCGTGTACGCGAAGATCACGGTCGGGCGGGTGTCGTCGACGGCGTCGTACGCGTCCATGAGGGCGGGGATGTCATGACCGCCCAGGTTGCGCACCGCCGCCAGCAGCGAGCCATCGTCCAGTGGTGCGATGAGGTCGGCGATCGGCCCGGCCGTGGAGCCGGTGCCGGGCAGCCGCTCACGCAGTTCGTCGGCGGAACACCGCAGCAGGCGCTGGTATTCGGGGTTGCCCATGGCGTCGATACGGGCGCGCAGCGCCTCGCCGCCCGGCCGTGCGAACAACTCCTGCAGGAGCTGCCCGTACTTGAGGTTGATCACCTGCCAGCCGGCCGCGGTGAACATGCCCCGCAGCCGCTCCGCGGCGATACCGGGCACCACGCGGTCCAGGGACTGCCGGTTCAGGTCGACGACCCACACCACCTCGCCCAGGCCCGGCACCATCGGGTCCTGGATCGCTTCCCAGATCGCGCCCTCGTCCAGTTCCGCGTCGCCCAGCAGGGAGTACTGCCGTCCCGTACCGGCCCCGCCGAAATGCCCCTCCGCGTAGCGCCGCGCGATGGCTCCCCACAGGGGCGCGGTGGCGCCGATGCCGACCGAACCGGTGGAGTAGTCGACCGGGTCGGGGTCCTTGGACCGGCTGGGGTAGCTCTGCAGGCCCCCGAAGGCGCGCAGGGTGGTCAGATAGGACTCGTCCAGCTCACCCAGCAGGTAATTGATCGCATGCAGCACGGGCGAGGCGTGGGGCTTGACCGACACCCGGTCCTCGGAGGTCAGCGCGTGGAACCACAGCGCCGTCATGATCGAGGTCATCGAGGCGCTGGACGCCTGGTGACCGCCGACCTTCAGGCCCGAGGGGTTCGGCCGCACCCGGTTGGCATGATCGATGATCGCCGTGGACAGCCACAGCACGCGCCGTTCGACCGCCTCGAGCGCGGCGAGTTCCGCCTCCCGGGCAACGCCCGAGCCCTTGCCGCCGGCTGACCTCGGCTCCCAGTTCACGACCGTCACAGAGCGCACCCCACTGTCCGCACCTTGCTTCCGCGAAAATTGACGTTGTGCTCCGCAAGTAGACAGATAATCCTTGGGATGCACAACATGTTCCTGTAGGACTGTGCATTCTGCTCAGACTCCGAGGCGGATGAGGAACATCGATTGGGCACCATGAGCGATGAACGAGGCGTGGACGCCACCGACGCGCGGATCCTGCTTGCCCTTGCCGCCGATCCACGAGCCACCATCGTCGCCCTGGCCGAGCGGCTGGGGTTGTCCCGCAACACCGTCCAGGCCCGGGTGGCCAGGTTGGAGCAGGGCGGCGCGCTGGACACCTTCGAGCGCCGGATCACCCCGAAGGCGCTGGGCCATCCCCTCACCGCGTTCGTCACCGCGCGGGTCCATCAGCACCGGTTGGCCGAGGTGTCCGAAGCGCTGGCGGGCATCGACGAGGTCGTGGAGGTCTTCGGCCTCAGCGGCGAGACGGATCTGCTCATACGGGTGGCCTCCACGGACGTGGAGGCCCTGTACGGAATCGCGGGGCAGATCCTCGCCATCCCGGGCATCGAGCGCACCACGACGGCCCTGGCCATGCGCGAACTGGTGCCGCACCGCCTCACCCCGCTGCTGCGCCGTGCAGCGGCGGGCGGATAGCGGGCTGTCGGGCGATCCGGAGGCCAGCCCGGCCGCCCGATCAGCGCCTGGGCCACGGGCGAACGGCTCCGCAAACTCGGCATCCGGCTCGCGGAAGCCCGCTCGACCGCCCTGTTCCAGCTCGCCACCGAGCTGCCCGCCGCGGTCCTCGCACGCACCCTCGGCATCGACATCACCGTCGCCGTCAAGTGGCAGCGAGCCGCCGCCGAGACTGGGCCGCCTACGCAGCCGAGATCAGCCGCCGGACGTCTGCCGAGCGAGCTTGGTCTAACGCAGGGCGATGAGCCCTGCGTCCGTCGGTCTGAAGCCGCACGCGTCGAAGTAGAAGGGACGCAGATGCTGTTCAAAGTCAACGTGGAGCCATTCGCAGTCCGCTGCACGGGCGCCTTGCGCTGCGGTCGTCACGAGTTCGGTCCCGACACCGGTCTTGCGCATGTCCTGAGCGACCATCGTGTCGAGAACGAAGGCATGGACGCCACCGTCCCAGGCAACGTTGACAAACCCTACGAGCCTGACGTCTTCTCGGGCACAGACCCAGCCGAGGCTGTGACGGTGCACTTGTGTCTGCCAATCGATGGGCAACTGGGCGTGACCGAACGCCTCCGCGTGGAGCGCGTTGACGGCAGCGTTGTCGAATTCGCCGCGCCACTCATACGTGATCGTCATGGGCCGTATCGTAGGTCGAGAGACGTCCGGCTCAGCCCTCTTTTTTCGGGGCCTATGCCCCTTTCGGCCAGAGGCATTCCGGGAGTTCTGATACCCGACTCCACCATTGCGGGTGACGGAGGAGCGAACCCGCAAGGCGGTCAGGCGATCAGCGCGAAGCCGGCCAGGCCGGACGCGATCAGCCAGTTGAGGGTCGTCTTGTGCTCGGCTGGGACCTTGCCGTCGACGTGGAGTTGCTCACCGTAGATACCTCTGGCGGCCCAGCTGGTGGGCTCCACCGGCTTGAACAGGTGAACGTTGAGCCAGAGCCAGACAACGACGGCGAGAACAGCGGCCAGGCACCACCAGCCGAGCCATTGCCGACTCCACACAGCCAGCTCGAAAGCCGGGATGGCGGCGAAACGAGTCCACACGCTCCATGGGTTGGCGTGCCTCTTCCAGGTCTCGTCGGACATTCCGTGGACGGCGGCTGCGGCGCTCTTGCGGGTCATGGGCGGGTAGGGCCTTTCCGCTCGACGTATTGAGTGCTCATTGGGCGCGATGTTCAGTCGCGTTCGCAGCCTCGACCCTATGAAACTTTCAGAGATCTTTGAATACTCTGATCGTGAGGAGCTTCCGGTTAGGGTGTCGGCATGAGCGACGACAAGCAGCTGCGGGACATGGCGGAGAGGCTGGCGCTGATCCTCGCGCAGGGCGGGATGCAGAAGACCACCGCGCGGGTGATGACCTCCCTGCTGTTCAGCCAGCAGGAGACAATGACCGCCGCCGACCTGTGCGAAGAACTGCAGATCAGCTCTGGCGCCGTGTCCGGCGCCGTGAAGCAGCTCATCCAGAGCGGCCTACTGGAGCGGGTCCCGGCGCCGGGCAGCCGCCGGGACCACTACCGCTTCCCGGATGGCGCCTGGGCTCGGCTCATGTCGCAGCAGAACCAGCTGCTGTCCACCATGAGCGAAGTCGCCGAGCGGGGTCTCGCAGCGGCCGGAGGTCCATCCACCCTGGCTGGGCGGCGGCTGGCGGAGATGGAGGACTTCTATGCGTTCATACTGCGCGAACTGACCCCGCTGATCGACCGGTGGCGTACGAACTTCACAGCGAAACGAGAAGCTGGCCACAACTGAGGAGTGTCATCGGGCTTCACCGCAGGGGGCACGCAGCAACTCGAACACAGGATTGAAGAAGTGACCAGAGGCGGCGTCCGAAGAAGTCGGACGGCCCGGAGTTGGTCAAGGCGCCCACTGGTCACTTATTCCGCCAGCTTCGCCAGCCACGGATGCCCGGGGTGCACGAGCTCCAGCCCTCCGCTTAGGACTTCCCGCCGCGCCCGGCCCAGCAGCGGCAGCACTCCGTCGAAGTCCGCCTGATCCTTGGGTCGTGGCGCCTTCGCTTTAAACAACAGCACCAACTCCGGCACCAGGTAGGGGACCCCGTCCGCCGTTCGCTCAATGATCGCGTCGTACGGCAGCCGGAGCCTTTCGTCCCGCCGGCAGATCCACGTCCCGCCCTCGTGCGGCTCGCGGAAGACGTCCAACAGGAACTGACCGCTCGCCGGATCCCGCAGCCAGGTCTGGTGCGTAGCTGCCAGGGCCTCAGCTCCCGCCCCCGGCCAGACCCGCCCCGAACCCACCGCGTCAAACACGCACTCGGGAAAGTGGTGCCGAATCTTTGGGAACTCCGCCGCGGGCACCGCGATCTCCAGATCGCCGTGCGGCCGCGACTGTTCCCCGCGGAACAGATCCAGTGCCCACCCCGCCGCGATGCACCAGGGTGCACTGACCCCGTCCAATCGCTCCGCGACTTGCTCCGGACGCCAAGCGTCCGCCCACCGAGCCTCCAGTTCGTCCACATCGAGCACAGCGCCGCCGGGCGGCAGGGATTCGGTCATCGGCACAACTTACTGCCGCAACCCGAGCCGGGTCGGCTATTTGTAGGCACCGGAGCCAGGCCCGCTACCAGGACGGATACGACTTGATCGCTCCGGAAGAGCCGCGCCCATCGCTCTTTGAGCACAGCCCACTTGCACGACAGCTGTTGCACTCGACAGCCTCAGCACCGTAAGGCATCTGAGCTGCATCTTTTGAGAGTTGATGAGCCTCACGGAGCCGAGTCTCCCCTACAGAAACAGCATTGATCACTTGAGGGTGCCATCGTTTGAGGACAGGCGGCCGGTGCGTCCAATGTCCCGAGTTCCGCGAACTGCTCACGTATGCGCGGCCGGGCGACACCGTGCACATCTCCGAGATGTTCCGCCTCGTACGCGCCACCGGACACATCCTCGACGTGCTCGACGTCCTCCACCGCGACCAGGTCGCCCCGCGCATCCACGACGGCGCGTTCTCCGCGGTGGACCTCACCGCCCGCCACCCGCGCACCGGCGAGTTGCTGTCCACCGTGAAGTTCATGGCGCAGACCCTCGCGACCGCCGGCGAACTCCAGCGTGACCTCCAGCGCGAGCTGACGTACGACGGGCTGCGGGCCGCCGAGACGAAGGGCAGCGAGGGCGGCCGCCGCCCGGCCGTCCCGGCCGACAAGACCGACGACGTGCGCGCCGCGTACGTCCCGGCTCCGGAGCTGCCGGTCACCCTCGACATGCCGGGCAAGGTCGCCGACTTCCTCCGCACCGCCGAGCTGGGGCCCGCCGAACGAGCCGCGCTCGACCAGGGCGTGCCCCGTACGGCGCGGCCAGGGCCACGCCCTGCGCGTCAGCACCACCCCGGCCGTCCACCGCCAACTCCTCGGCCTCTGCCAGCCCCTCGGCGGCACCCCGGGGACCTCGGCGGTCCCGGCACGGCGCAAGGCCGCCGCGCATACGCGAACCGCGTCAGCGCCCTCGGAGCCCCGACCTAGCCAAGATCATCGGTTGAGCGCTGACGGCTGTTCCGTTGTTCCCCGAGGCCGGATACATTCCCGCAGGTCGACGGGAACCTGCGCCTCCGCCCTGCACGTGCCCTCAGTCCAATTCGCCCAGCCGAACGTGTCCTGGGAACTCGACGGCGAGCAGCCACAAGCACGCAAGGCCCGAACCGCGCTCCTCGAACCACTCACCACGCCCGGGTACATCGGCGCCGGCGCCCACCTGGACTCGCCCGGAGTGGGACACGTGACCCGCAAGGGCACTGGCTACGCGCTTGAGTACCGTCCGCCCGCGCTCGCCTGAATCTGTCGAGCACGCACCTGTGTGCCGATGCCGCGCTTCGACAAGGATTCCTTGGCAGAAGACCTGGTCCTACGACGTGACGGGCGCGCGGGACCCCTCCCGGGCGCCCGCGTATAGAACGGTCCCATGACCCCATCAGAATCACCGGCCCACCGCCGTAGGACCAGGCTGTCTGCGGCGCGCGGCCCGGCCGGGACCGTCTGCGTCCTGGCCCTCGCCGCCGCGCTGACCGGCTGCGGCTCCGACTCGGGCGGCGACACGGGGGCGCCCGCGCCAGCCGCGTCCTCGCGTTCGGCCGAACCGTCTCCCGCCTCGCCACCGCCCACGAAACCCTCCTCGTCACCGTCGCCGACCGCGGTGCAGCCGATGACGCCGTCAACCCCGGCCGAGCTGCGGGGGTGTGCGGACGGAAGCTGCACGGTCGTCGTGACGAAGGGCACCGAGATCCCGCGCGCCGACGGCCTTCGGGCGGGACCGTTCACGGTGAGTGCCGTCGGTGCCGAGGGCGTGGACCTGAGCTCGGTCGACGCGAGCGGATTCGCCTCCAACCTGCTCGGCCAGCGCCCCGACCAGGGCGGGCCCTCCACCGTCAACGAGCTGTCGATTGCCGTTCTCGCCATCGCGGGGGACACCGCGAAGCTGCGGCTCTTCCCGGCGGAGTAGGGCGAGTGCCGTAGCGGCGGCGCCGCCGGGGAACTCCAGCGGGACCTACAGCGCGTGCTGGCCTACAGCGCAAACCTTTGAGGAGGGTCCCGCATAGAGCGAGGGACTCCGCGCCTCTGCCATGGCTGACGAACCGCCCCCGTTGATCAGGCGGATCAAGGTTACGGCGATCACTGGCGGCGCGGTCGAGATGGTCGCGCAGCTGACAGGCGAAGCCATGCCCTGGCGTCGGCGTCGCCGTGTCTCCCCGGGGCTCAGGATCCACCACCTGATACCTCGTCAGTAGCGTCAGCGATCGGTCAGCATAAGACCCGCCACCCATCGCCCAGGCCCGCCGACAAGCGCCAAGATCACCCCCGCCGGGCCCATCACGCGCACATCGCACGCTCACCAGCCGTCCACCAGCCGCCTTGTGGACACCCCACAACCCGGCGCACCGGCCGGGCATTGCGAAAAGTGACACACCTCGGCCCCTTTCCTCGGACACTCGTCCGCCGTCGCGCACATCGTGCAACTATGGCCGGGCGATATCCGGCTGACGATGGGGAAGATCCTCGCTCCCCTCGGCGTTGCTGCCTCGCATAAGGATTCGATGCGCGTGACAGGAGTGGAACACCGTATGCCCAGCCCTTCCGCCGCCCAGCCGACCGCCCAGATCGGCGTCACCGGGCTCGCCGTCATGGGTAGCAACCTCGCCCGCAACTTCGCCCGGCACGGGCACACCGTCGCCCTCCACAACCGCACGTTCGCCAAGACCAAGGCGCTGATGGAGGAGCACGGCCACGAGGGGAACTTCGTTCCGGCCGAGAGCGCCGAGGAGTTCGTCGCCTCCCTGCAGCGGCCCCGGCGGCTGATCATCATGGTCAAGGCGGGTGCACCTACCGACGCCGTCATCGAGGAGTTCGCACCCCTCCTCGAAGAGGGCGACGTGATCATCGACGGGGGCAACGCCCACTTCGACGACACCCGGCGCCGGGAGAAGTCCCTGCGCGAGCGCGGGCTGCACTTCGTGGGCACCGGCATCTCCGGTGGCGAGGAGGGCGCCCTCAACGGGCCCAGCATCATGCCCGGCGGATCGGTGGAATCCTACAAGTCCCTCGGGCCGCTGCTGGAATCCATCTCCGCCAAGGTGGACGGCACGCCGTGCTGCACCCACATCGGCCCGGACGGGGCCGGCCACTTCGTGAAGATGGTGCACAACGGCATCGAGTACGCGGACATGCAGCTCATCGCGGAGTCGTACGATCTGCTGCGGCGGGCGCTGGGTATGGCGCCGGGTGAGATCGCGGAGGTCTTCCGCACCTGGAACGGCGGTCGGCTGGAGTCGTATCTGATCGAGATCACCGCCGAGGTGCTCGGGCACACCGACGCCGCCACCGGCAAGCCGTTCGTGGACGTGGTGCAGGACCAGGCCGAGCAGAAGGGCACCGGCCGCTGGACCGTCCAGACCGCGCTGGACCTGGGCGTGCCGGTGAGCGGGATCGCCGAGGCGGTGTTCGCCCGCTCGCTGTCCGGCCACGCGGATCTGCGGGACGCCTCGCAGGGGCTGCCGGGGCCGTCCGGCAAGAAGCTCACGGGCGCGGCGGCGGAGCGGTTCGCCGACGATGTCGAGCAGGCGCTGTACGCGTCGAAGATCGTGGCGTACGCGCAGGGCATCCACCAGATCGAAGCGGGCAGCCAGGAGTACGGCTGGGACATCGACCCGGGGGCGGTCGCGAGGATCTGGCGCGGCGGCTGCATCATCCGGGCGCGGTTCCTGAACCGGATCACCGAGGCGTACGCCAAGGACCGCAAGCCCGTCACGCTGCTCACCGACGACCACTTCGCCGAGGCGCTGGGCGCGGCGCAGGACGCCTGGCGGCGAGTGGTGGCCACCTCGGTCGAGCTGGGCGTACCGGCGCCGGGCTTCTCGGCGGCGCTGGCGTACTACGACGCGCTGCGCTCGGAGCGGCTGCCCGCCGCGCTGGTGCAGGGGCAGCGGGACTTCTTCGGCGCGCACACCTACCGGCGGGTGGACCGCGAGGGTTCGTTCCACACGATGTGGGGCGCCGACCGCGACGAGCGTACGGCCTGACGTCGCGAGGGCCGTGTCCCCGCGCCGCGTTCCGGCGGGGGGGGACACGGCCCTCGTGGGTTGTGTGCCGCGGCCGCGCGCCGTGTGCGCCGCGCCCGTACGAGGAGCGCGGCGTGCGCGCCGCGCTCCTCGTACGGTTGTGCCACCGACCTCGTACGTGCGGTTGTGCCACGGCCGTCGTGCGGGTGTGGCACCCACCGCGTGCGGTCGCGCCACGGCCCGGCCCTCATGGCGTCGCGCCGTAGCCCGGCCTTCGTGGCGTCGCGCCACGGCCGCCTCGTCAGGGCGTGTAGCGGCGGAAAGCGGGCACCGCGGCGGCCAGCCCGAGCGTGCTGACGGCCACCAGCAGCCCACCCGCGGCGACCGCCGCGCGGGCACCGACGAGGGAGCCCGCGGTGCCGTGCAGCAGGTCGGCGATGCGCGGGCCGCCCGCCACCACCACGGTGAACACACCCTGCATCCGGCCGCGCATGTCGTCGGTGGCGGCCGACTGGAGAATCGCCCCGCGGAAAACCATCGAGACCATGTCGGCGACGCCCGCCAGGGCGAGGAAGGCCACCGCCCACCACAGGTTCGGGCTGAGCCCGAATCCGGCGATGGCCACGCCCCAGGCCGCCACGGCGGCGATGACCATCAGACCGTGGCGGCGGGCGCGGGAGAAGGTCCCGGACAGCAGACCGCCGGCCACCGCGCCGATCGGGATCGCCGCGAAGAGCAGGCCGAGCGCGAACCCCTCGCCCCAGGGCGCGTAGGTGTGCGAGGCGAGCTGGGGGAAGAGGGCACGGGGCATGCCGAAGACCATGGCGATGATGTCCGCGAGGAAGGACATCAGCAGGATGCGGTGGGCGGCGATGTACCGGAAGCCGTCGACCACATCGCGCCACCCGGCGCGCCGGCCCCCGCCCCCGGCGCCCTCGGCGAGGGGCGGCAGGGCGGGCAGCCGCCAGACGGCCCACAGGGTGATGCACAGCGCCACGGCGTCGATGAGATAGAGCGTGGGCAGGCCGAGGACGGGGATCAGGGCGCCCGCGAGCAGTGGGCCGATGATCATGCCCGTCTGGGCGACGGTGGACTGCAGGGCGCCCGCGGCGGGCAGTTCGTCGGCCGGGACGAGACGGGCGACGGAGGCGTTGCGGGCCGGGGAGTTCATGCCGAAGAAGCCCTGCTGGGCGGCGAGCAGCACCATGAGCACCGCCACCGAGTCCAGACCGGCGAAGGACTGCGCCCAGAACAGCAACGAGGTGACGGCGATGCCCACGTTGGTGACGAGCATCAGGGTGCGCCGGTCCATCCGGTCGGCGACCACCCCGCCCCACAGCGCGAAGACCACCAGCGGGAGGAGCCCCGCGAAGCTGGCGTAGCCGACCCACGCCGATGAGCCGGTGATGTCGTAGATCTGCTTGGGGACGGCCACGGCGGTCAGCTGGCTGCCGATGGCGGTGACGGTGGTGGAGGTCCACAGCCGTCGGAAGGGACGGTGGCGCAGCGGCCTCGCGTCCATCACCCAGCGGCGCCAGCCGGCTTTCGGCGGCGGGGCGGGGGCGCCGTCCCCGGCTCCGGGGGGCGTGCCGCCGTCCCGGGCGGTGGGTGCTATCTCGTCGTCGCTGCTTCGGGCGGTCTCCACGACTGGTTCGATTCCTCCTACATCCATTCGGGCCGGGAACCATTGTGACGACCCCCGGCCCGCGCCGTGACCCCGGTTCAGTCTCCGGCCGCGGGCCGCATCGACCGCGGGCGATGGATGCTGCCGCTCAGGGAGGTCAGCCGGGCGCCGCTGCCGCCCCCTCGGTCGGCGATGATCTCGGCCGCGATGCTGATCGCGGTCTCCTCCGGAGTGCGGGCGCCGAGGTCCAGGCCGATCGGCGAGGCCAGCCGGGCCAGCGCGTCCTCGCCGAGACCGGTGGCACGCAACCGGCGGAGCCGGTCGTCGTGGGTGCGGCGGGAGCCCATGGCGCCGACATAGGCCATCGGCAGGCGCAGGGCGACGTCCAGCAGCGGCACATCGAACTTCGGGTCGTGGGTGAGCACACAGACCACCGTGCGTTCGTCGATCCGGCCCGCCTCCGCCTCGGTGCGCAGATAGCGGTGCGGCCAGTCGGTCACCACCTCGTGTGCCTCGGGGAAGCGGCGCGCGGTGGCGAAGACCGGCCGGGCGTCGCACACGGTGACGCGGTAGCCGAGGTACGCGCCGATCCGGGCCATGGCCGCCGCGAAGTCCACGGCGCCGAAGACGAGCATCCTCGGCGGGGTGGCGTGGACCGAGACGAACAGGGTGAGCTCCTCGTCCATGCGGGTGCCGTCGTAGCCATAGCGCAGGGTCTCGGTGCGCCCGCCGGCCAGCAGTCCGCGCGCGTCTTCGGCGATGGCCGCGTCCAGCCGCGCGGAGCCGAGGGAGCCCGAGCTGCCCTCGGGCCGTACGACCAGCCGGCGGCCCAGCCGCCCCTCCGGGTCGGGCCCGTCGACGGCCACGCAGATCACCTCGGCCACCGGCTCCCCCGCGGCCACCGCCGTGGCCACCTCGCCCAGTTCGGGGAAGCCTTCGGGATCGACCCGCTCCACATACACATCGATGATTCCGCCGCAGGTCAGCCCGACCGCGAAGGCGTCGTCGTCGCTGACTCCGTAGCGCTCCAGCACGGGCCTGCCGCTGTCGGTCACCTCCTGCGCCAGTTCGTAGACGGCGCCCTCGACACAGCCGCCGGAGACGCTGCCGATCGCGGCGCCATCGGGCCCGACCAGCATGCTCGTCCCGGGCGGCAGCGGGGAGGAGTGCCAGGTCGCCACCACCGTGGCACGGGCGAACGGCTCTCCCTCGCCCCACCATCGGTGCATCTGCGCTACGACGTCCCGCATGGAATCCACATCTCCTCGCCGACCCATGTAAGAGGTTGATACATTCAATGTATGAGCCTCTCACATCACTCACCGAGTAGCGACATCACCTTGCGGATCAACGGCACGCCGCACTCCATGACCATCGACAACCGGACGACCCTGCTCGATGTGTTGCGCGAGCGGCTGGCGCTCACGGGCACCAAGAAGGGCTGCGACCACGGTCAGTGCGGGGCCTGCACGGTGCTGGTCGACGGTGAGCGGGTGAACAGCTGCCTGGTGTTCGCGGTGACCGCCGAGGAGCGGGAGATCGTTTCCATCGAGGGCGTGGCGGCTCTGTCGGACGGCGGGGAGCTGCACCCGGTGCAGCGCGCCTTCCTCGACCACGACGGGCTGCAGTGCGGCTACTGCACCCCCGGCCAGATCTGCTCCGCCATCGGGGCCCTGGGCGAGGCCGAGCGCGGCTGGCCCAGCCATGTCACCGAGGACACCGCCGCCGGGGTGGCCGATGTCGCGGAGCTGGACGCGCGGGAGGTGCGCGAGCGCATGAGCGGCAATCTGTGCCGCTGCGGTGCGTACAACGGCATCGTGGAGGCCGTGCTGGAGGCCGCGGGCGCCGAGGGCGCCCAGGACACTGCCACGGTCGGGAGCGCCCGATGAAGGAGTTCGCCTACGCCCGCGCGGGCGACGCCGACGAGGCCGCCGCGCTGATCGCCGAGCGCCCCGACGCCACCTATCTCGGCGGGGGCACCAACTTGGTGGATCTGATGAAGCTCGGCGTCACCGGTCCCGGGCTGCTCATCGACGTCTCCCGGCTGCCGTACGACCGGATCGAGCACCGCGACGACGGCTCCGTGCTCATCGGCGCCACCGTGCGCAACGGCGCTCTGGCGGGCGATCCGGGCATCCGCGAGCGCTTCCCGCTGCTGTCCCAGGCGCTGCTGGCCGGGGCGTCCGGGCAGCTGCGCACGGTCGCCACGGTGGGCGGCAATCTGCTGCAACGCACCCGTTGCGGGTACTTCCAGGATGTGACCAAGCCGTGCAACAAGCGCGAACCGGGCTCCGGGTGCCCGGCGATCCAGGGTGCGCACCGCGATCTGGCCGTGCTGGGCACCTCCGACCACTGCGTGGCCTCCCACCCCTCCGACATGGCGGTGGCACTGGTGGCGCTCGACGCGGTGGCGCATCTGCGGTCCGTGGACGGCGGCACGCGCACCGTTCCGGTGGCGGAGCTGTATCTGCTGCCCGGCAACACACCGCACCGGGAGACCGTCCTGGACCACGGCGACCTCATCACCGCAGTGGAGCTGCCCGCGCCGCCGCCAGGCGCCCGGATGCGCTACCGCAAGGTGCGTGACCGCTGGTCGTACGCCTTCGCGCTGGTGAGCGCCGCCACCGCGGTCTCCGTGGCGGAGGACGGCTCGCTCCGGGACGTGCGGATCGCCCTCGGCGGGGTGGCACCCCGGCCATGGCGGGCCCGGATCGCCGAGGAGCGGCTGCGCGGCAGCCGGCCGGACGAGGAGACGCTGCGGGAGGCGGCCCGGGCCGAGCTGGCCGAGGCGCGGCCGCTGCCGGACAACGCCTTCAAGGTCGACCTGGCCATTGATCTGATCGTCGCGGGCGTCCGCGACCTCATCGCGAGGAAGGATCGCGCATGACCACCGTCTCGCGATGCGTCGGCGCCCCGATGACCCGGGTCGACGGCCTGGACAAGGTGACCGGCGCGGCGCGCTACGCCTATGAGTTCCCCACTCAGGGCGTCAGCTACGTGTGGCCGGTGCAGGCCACCATCGCCCGCGGCCGGGTGACGGAGGTGGATCCCGCCCCGGCGCTGGCCCTGCCCGGTGTGCTGACGGTGCTCGACCACACCAACGCCCCGCGGCTGAACGCCGAGGCGGAGGCGAGCGCGGACCTCTTCGTACTGCAGTCTCCTCAGGTGGCCTACCACGGCCAGATGGTGGCCGCCGTGGTGGCCACCTCGCTGGAGGCGGCGCGCGAGGGTGCGGCGGCGGTCCGGGTGAGCTATGAGCGGGAGCCGCACGATGTGGTGCTGCGCGCCGACGACGAGCGGCTGGAGATCGCCGAGACGGTGACCGACGGCAGTGCCGGCCTGGTCGAGCGCGGTGACGCCGACGCGGCGTGGGCCGACGCTCCGGTGCGGGTGGACCAGACGTACACCACCCCGGTCGAGCATGTGAGCCCGATGGAGCCGCATGCCACCATCGCGGTGTGGGACGAGGACCGGCTGACGGTGTTCAACTCCGATCAGGGCCCGTACATGAGCGCGCAGCTGCTGTCCGCGCTGTTCGGGATCGAGCTGAGTGCGGTCGAGGTCGTCGCCGAGTACATCGGCGGGGGCTTCGGGTCCAAGGGCATTCCGCGCTCGCCCACGGTGCTGGCGGCGCTCGCCGCACGGGCCGTCGGGCGGCCGGTGAAGATCGCCCTGACCCGGCAGCAGATGTTCCAGCTGATCCCCTACCGCTCCCCCACGATCCAGCGGGTGCGGCTGGGTGCCGGGCGCGACGGCCGGCTGTCGGTGATCCAGCACGAGTCGGTGCAGCAGCGCTCGGCCCTGGTGCCGTTCGCCGACCAGACGGTGTCCTCGACACGGATGATGTACGCGGCGCCCAACGCCCGCACGACGGTGAAGGTGGCGCCACTGGATGTGATGACGCCCGCCTGGTTCCGCGCGCCCGGCCACACCCCGGGGATGTTCGCGCTGGAGTCGGCCGTCGACGAACTGGCCGAGGCGCTGGGCATGGACCCGATCGAGCTGCGGATCCGCAACGAGCCGGAGAACGACCCGGAGAGCGGTAAGCCCTTCAGCAGCCGCAACCTGGTCGCCTGCCTGCGCGAGGGCGCGGCGCGCTTCGGCTGGGAGCACCGCGATCCGACGCCGGGGACCCGGTGTGAGGGGCGCTGGCTGGTCGGCACCGGTGTGGCCGCCTCGCACCACCCGGACTACACCTTCCCCTCCTCCGCGGTGGCGCGCGCCGAGGAGGACGGGACGTTCCGGGTGCGCGTCGGCGCGGCCGACCTCGGCACGGGTGCCCGCACCGCCCTCACCCAGGTGGCGGCGGACGCGCTGGGCATTCCGGTGTCGCGGCTGCGGCTGGAGATCGGCCGCGCGTCCCTGGGCATGGCGCCGTTCGCGGGCGGTTCACTGGGCACCGCCTCCTGGGGCTGGGCGGTGGACAAGGCGTGCCGTGCGCTGCTCAAGGAGCTGGACGTCTACGCGGGTGTGGTCCCGGACGGCGGTCTTGAGGTGGTGGCCGACACCACCGAGGACCTGGGGCAGCGGGCGGATCTGTCGCGGCACACCTTCGGGGCGCAGTTCGCCCAGGTGCGGGTGGACGGCGACACCGGTGAGGTCCGGGTGGACCGGATGCTGGGCGTGTTCGCGGCCGGGCGGATCGTCAATCCGCACACCGCGCGCTCACAGTTCCTGGGAGCCATGACGATGGGTCTGTCGATGGCGCTGCTGGAGATCGGCGAGGTCGATCCGGTCTTCGGCGACTTCGCCAACCACGACTTCGCGGGGTATCACATCGCCGCCCACGCCGATGTCCCGCGGCTGGACGTGGTGTGCCTGGAGGAAACCGACAACACCTCCAACCCGGTGGGTGCCAAGGGCATCGGCGAACTGGGCATCGTGGGCGCGGCGGCGGCCATCGGCAACGCCTTCCACCATGCCACCGGCGAGCGGGTGCGGGATCTGCCGATCCGCATCGAGCGCTCGCGGGAGGCGCTTCGGGTGGCCCGGTCCGCCGAAAGGCGCAGGCCAGGGGCCGGCGAGCCGGAGCCTGGGGTCGGGTAGGGTCACCCGAATGGCACCCACCCCGAAGGGACGCGCCACCTACCACCACGGCGACTTGGCCGCCGCGCTGGTGGAGGCGACCCTGGAGATCATCGACGAGGTCGGGGTGCGCGGTTTCTCCGTCGCGGAGGCCGCGCGCCGCACCTGTGTCAGCCCCGGTGCCCCGTACCGCCATTTCGCCGACCGTGACGCGCTGCTCGCGGCCGCCGCGCTGGAGGTCTCGCGGCGGCTGCGGGCCATCTACCTGGAGACCGCGGCCGAGACCGGCTCCGCTCAGGAGCGGCTGGCGACGGTGGCGGGCAGCTTCGTTCGCGCGGCCGCCCGCTACCGCGGCGGGCTGGACATCCTGTTCGCCCCGGGGTTGCGGGCCACCCATCCGGAGCTACGGGACAGCACCAGGGAGTTCGTCGATCTGCTGCTGCCGAGCGCGTTCGAGGTGATCGCTCCCGGCGAGGGACCGGCGACGGCCGTGGCGCTGCTCGACGCGCTGCATGCACTCGCCCGGGGGTATGTCGCCCAATTGCTGGAAGGGAAGTTCGGCGATCCCAAGGATGTGGTCGAGGGGGTCGCCACCCGTGCGACCCAGGCCGCCCGGGCGCTGGTAGCGGGCTACGGCGTGCCTTCGCGGCCCGTCGGCGAGGTGGCACGGGACCGCTGACGGAGGGACAGAATTTCCCGTTCCGCTTCACGTTCTTCGTTCGGCGCGCATACCGTCGTTGCGGAACGGATCGGAGGAACAGATGTCCCTGAAATCCGGTAAGGGCGCCCACCGGGCCCCTTCGCGTCTGCGCTCGCCGCACGCCATCGGCGCACTGGGGGTGGCGGTCACCGCGGCCGTCCTCGCCACCCTCGTCCCGGCCACGGCCGGGACGGCCGACCCCGACCACGACGCCGGTACCGACCCGGCCCCCGCATCCGTCCCGCACCCCGAGCGGGACTGGATGGGCTCGACGATCGCCCGCCACGAGACGTCCGGCCCCGGCGCCGCCCCCAGGGCCACCAGAGCGGGCTCAGTGGAGGGTGTGGATGTCAGCGACCATCAGGGTTCGGTCGACTGGGCGGCCCTGTGGGACGACAACGTCCGATTCGCCTATGTGAAGGCCACCGAGAGCACGACCTACGAGAACCCCTCGTTCGCCGCGCAGTACAACGGCTCCTTCCAGCAGGGCATGATCCGCGGCGCCTACCACTTCGCCCTGCCGGATCGTTCCAGCGGCACCCGTCAGGCCGACTTCTTCGTGAGCAACGGAGGCGACTGGTCCGACGACGGCAAGACACTGCCGCCCGTCCTCGACCTCGAGTACAACCCGTACGGAGCAACCTGCTACGGCTTGACCGCATCCCAGATCGTGGACTGGATCGGCGACTTCACCGCACGGGTCAAGGAGCGCACCGGACGCCAGCCGGTGATCTACACGGCCACCGGCTGGTGGAAGACGTGCACCGGGAACAGCGCCGCCTTCGCCGAGCGCAACCCACTGTGGCTGGCGCGGTACGCCGCCACCCCCGGGGCCCTGCCGGCCGGCTGGGATACCCACACCCTGTGGCAGTACACCTCCACCGGACCGCTGGTGGGCGACCACAACAGGTTCAACGGAAGCCTGGCCGGCCTCAAGGCGCTGGCCACAGGGTGAGGCGGCGGCGCTCAGCCGCCGAGCACACCGCCCAGCACTCCGTCGAGCGTGTCCCCGACACCGTCCACCAGACCGCCCACCAGACCCTTGCCGTGGTGACCGCCCCCGCCGGGGGTGGACTGCGGCGGCTGGCTGGGCTGCTGCGAGGGGGTGGTCGGATCGGCGCTCGGGGTCGTCTCGCCGGGCGAGGAGGGCTCCGAGGGGACCTGGTCGTCCCGCTGCGCCGGAGTGGGGGCCGCGTGGGTGGTCGCGGCCTCGGAGGGGGCCGCGTCGGGGGTGGCCGGGGTGGTGGGCCGCTGCGCGCCGGCGCTCCGGTCCGTCGCCCCGCCACCGGGAGTGGCGGAGTCCGTGTCGTCGGAGATCAGCTTCGGCTTCGTGGACTCGCTGGGCGAGACATGGCTCTGTGAGGGCGAGTGGTCGACGGCGGGGTCGATGTGCGGCGCCTGCTCCTGCTGTGTGTTCACATCGGAGCGGGCCTGCGCGGACTTGTCACCGCCGGCCGTCGAGTGGAGGCCGAAGGCTATGGTTCCGGCCACTCCGAGGGCGGTAGCCGCTTTGAGCGTCGTGGTACGCGCCTGCTGAGCGGCGGTCGGTCGGCTGTGTCGACCCATTTCGCTGGTCTCCCCGTTATGGCATGGGTTGGGTGCAGTGCACCGGAAGGCCCGGTTCCGAGAGGGACTGATGTCCGACGCACACGTGCTACAGAGTAAAGAATGAGCGAGATGATAACCATGGCCCCCCGGTGTACGGCCACCCGTACACCGGGGAACGTCTGTCCATGGCTAGCGCGCGGCCTCCGGATAGAAGTCGCGTGAACGGCCCTGACCGTCCTTGAGCTTGCCGAGCAGGCTCGCCGGATACTCGATGAGCCAATAGCTCACCGCGGCGGCGGCCACGGCCACCACCAGCACGATGACCACGGCCAGCGGGAAGCCCGCCTGGCCGTCGGGTGGCAGCAGCCCGGCGTTGTACAGGCCCAGCATGATCGGCTCATGCCAGACGAAGAGGCTGTAGCTGGCCAGCCCGGCACCGGTGAGCCAGCGGACCGTGAGCCACCTGTGCCACCGCCCCTGCCGCCGCACATGGATGGTGCTGTACAGCAGCAGCATCCACAGCAGGGCGGACAGCGGATGGTAGAAGGTGGTGGGGAAGTCCTCCGCCTCCGTACCGGACCAGGACAGCAGATACAGCCCCAGGAGGGCGGCCACCCGCAGCGGGATCGCCACCTTCGCGTGGAGCCGGCCCCGGTCGCCGAGGGCGACCATCATCACGGCCAGGCCCATGCCCGCAGCGAACCCTCCGAAGCGGGCCTGCGGTCCAAAGTACACCGGCCATTCGGTATGCGGAATCTCCAGCACATAGCGGGCGACCGCGATCCAGATGAACGGCCCGATGTACAGCAGGGCACATCCGGCGGCGCACACCGCCACCCGGGAGGCCCGCTTGCGCAGCGGACGGCAGGCGCGGGCGGCCAGCGGGCCGAGTCCCACCAGCGCCAGATAGAACATGATTTCCAGGGACAACGACCAGGTGGGGCCGATGGTGTAGAAGATCTGCTCCTGGTCGAAGACCTGGGTGAAGGTGAGATGGTGCACCAGATCGGACCACTCGCCGGGCAGGGTGGGGTTGCGGGTGGCCCAGACGCACAGGACCGCCAGGAAGTACAGCGGGATGATCCGGATGGCGCGCCGGAAGAGGAACACCCGGCCGGGGCGGGTCGAGCCCCCGTCGATCGCCGCCCGTGCGTAGGACAGTGTCAGCAGATACGCGGACAGGACGAAGAAGAAGTCGATGACCTCCAGCGACACCAGCGCGTTCGCGTACCGGTTGGGCACCGGTGAGTGGGCGCCGTCCCGGTCGTAGGTGAAGTACTGCTGCCAGACGTGGAAGACGACCGTGAGGAGCGCCGCCATGCCCCGGAAGCCCTGGATCTCCGCGTTCCTCCGGTTCCGGGAGGGCGCGCCCTTGGCGGGCGTGCCGTTGACCGGCCGGCGAACGGCGGCGGGCACGGTGGTGAGGGTCGTGGACACCGTGCTCATGTCCGCTTCACCGCCTTCTCGCCGGGCCGCGGGGTGACCCGCCACTGGCGGTCCCGCAGCACCTCCTTGAGGAGCGACTGACGGGCCACGATGTTCTTGAAGTGGCTGTAGAAGAAGGTGGACACCAACAGATACCGCCAGAACCACGCCCTGCGGCGGCGCAGTTCGGGGACCGCGAGCCGCCATGCGAACAGCGCCTGGACCAGCCCGGCGGACAGGGTGAACAAGGTGGCCAGCAGGCAGACCGGCACCGCCCAGTCGAGCTGGTCCACGCCGCCCGCCCGCCACGCCGAGTACAGCAGCACGGGCAGGATCTGCAGGGTCAGCCACGGCTGGATCTCCCGCCAGCCCAGCAGCACCACCAGCCCCGCCTTCTGGCGGGCGGTGAAGGCCGGCGAGCGCAGTCCGCGCCACAGATACTTCAGCGACACCTGGAGCCAGCCCTGAGCCCAGCGCGACCGCTGGTTCCACAGCGCCTTGAGGGTGGTGGGCGCCAGTTCACGCGAGATGAGCGTGCGGTCGGTGGCGATCCGGGCACCCTCGTGCAGGGCGCGCATCGAGGAGTCGATGTCCTCGGTGAGCATCGTGCCGTGCATCCGGGTGCGGGCGAGCAGATCGGTACGCCAGAAGCCGTTGGAGCCGCCGAAGACACCGAAGGTGTAGAGCCGGGTCCGGCCGGGGTGGCTGACGGCGTAGATGGCCTCGAACTCCACGCCCACCAGCTTGGAGACCCAGGAGCTCTCGCCGTTGCGGATCACACAGTGGCCCTGGACCACGTCGTAGCCGCCTGAAAGCCAGTGCCAGGCGTGCTGGAAGGCGTCGGGCACCGGGTGGTGGTCCGCGTCGAAGATGCCCACGAACTCACCGCGCACCCGGGTGACCGCGGCGTTGACGTTCTGCGCCTTGGAGGTGCTGCCCGCCACCGGCATCAGCACCAGCCTCGGGTCGCGGCGGGCCATCTCCCGCAGGGTCTCCTCGACGGGCATGGGGTGCGGCGTGTTGTACGCGAGCACGATCTCCAGCTCGTTGGGGTAGTCCAGGCGCAGAAAGGACTCGATGGTGTCGACGATGGTCGCGGCCTCATTGGGCAGATACGCGGCGATGACCGCGCTGGCCGGCGGATACGGCTGTGCGGGCCGTTCGGGCCGGGGTTTGGCGTCGAGTGCGAACAGGCACTCCAGCACGATCATCGCGGCGGAGAGCACCAGCCCGGACACCACGACCCAGTAGGCGGCCGAGCCGACGTCCCAGCCCAGTTCGTACATCTGCTGGTAGAAGACGAACGGGATGCCCACGCCGAAGGCAAGCACCAGGATGGGCGAGAGCGCCGACAGCAGGGCGCGGAGCGCGGTGGCCAGGGGGCGGCGACGGCGGCGGTGGCTGCCGCGCATCCACGCCGCGTACTTGACCGGCCGCAGATCCCGGTGGCGGATCGATTCCTCGACCGCGTTGCGGGAGTTGGCGACGGCCTGGGCGCGGTCCGGGCAGTCGGCCAGCGGGGTCCATCCGATCGCCGGGGTCAGCCGTACGTTCTCATCGGCGACCACGAAGCGGGTCCCGGCCACGGCGTTGGCGAACTTCTGCAGTTCGTCGCGCGCGGTGTCCTCGTCCACCCCGGGCATCAGCATCAGCAGATGGCCGTCGTCGTCCCAGCCGAGCCGGTCGCAGACACCGCCCAGCTTCTCCGCCACTCCGGCGAGACGTTCGGCGACCTCACGGCGCACCCGAGGCCCCAGTCGGGCTTCGAGGGCGGCTATCTCGGCGACGCCGACCATGGCGACGACACCGCCGACGCGGCTGTCGTCGATCCGCTTGAGTTCCCGGTCGAGTTCGCCCAGGAAGTGGGGCTGGGAGTACAGACCGGTGCGCGGGTCGAGCAGCAGATTCTCGACGGGGACCGGGACCCGGCGCAGCTTGGCCTCGATCCGGGCGGAGAGCTCGACGGGGTCGGAGCTGTCCGGTACGCAGTCGTCGGCGCCGCCGCGCAGCATGTCGGCGACGCCGACGGGCCCGGGGTCGGAGGTGACCACGAGCAGGGGCAGCGCCTGTCCCGCGGGCACGGCGCGGACCTCGCGTATCAGGTCCAGCCCGTCGTCGGCGTCGTCCAGGGCGACGATCGCGTCCGGAGGGGATTGCCGCATCTGACGGCTGACGTCGCCGGGCGCCGCATGGCTCACCTCATGCCCGGTCGAGACGAGTGTCCGGGTCAGCTGATCGAGTCTGGGGCCCGGTGTGCCGACCGCCAGCACCCGCCCGCTCGGTCCCGCCACATCGCCGCGAGCGGCGGGCACGGGTTGCTGGTAGTCGCGTGATCGTGGGTGGTGCGAAGTAAGCACCTGAGTGGTTCCTTTCTGGAAGACGTGCGTCACCGAACGGGCCGTGGGCGCGCGGACATTCCGGCCGGGGTCAGGGCAGACCACGTGGCCCGCGGGCATGCCTGCATGGGCATGCGTCTACGGGCAGGCCGGAGCACGGCGTCGCCGGGAAGGCCGGGGCGATCCGCCGTTCGGTGAGTGGTGAGAGGCGGCTACGCCGCGACCGTGGCCGATCCGCGCGGGGAGAGGTGAGGTCTCCGGCGGGGTCTCGGGCAGACGGACGTGACGGCGGCGGGGGACACGCGAACGTGCTCCAGCGAATTGCGCATAAGGTCCCATCCTGTTCGGATCGTGGGGGGCGGACCGAACGTCACCAGTGCGGGCCGACCGATCTTTTGGGCTGACCGGTCGGAATCCTTAGTCTCATCGATCACTACGGAACCACACAACACACCGAAGTAACACTCTCATTAACCGATGAGAGAGTTCCGCGTGCCGACGGGCCGATCGCCACCGGTCTCAACTCCCCCACGACGCGGGGGGGTCGGAGCCCTGTCGGTGCGGCGTCGGTGGGGCGTCGGCGGGTCATCGACCCGGCGTCGGCGCCACGTCGGTGCGGTGTCGGTACCTGCGGCCAGTCTTTTTCCAGGCACCACATTCGGTGGTTGAATTCGGAAGGGACAACACCATGCGCAATACCCGGGTCCTGATTTCCGGCGCCAGTATCGCCGGGCCCGCCCTCGCCTACTGGCTGGACCGCCATGGCTTCCAGGTCACCGTGGTGGAGCGCGCCGCGCGGCCGCGACCGGGCGGACAGGCGATCGACGTACGAGGCCCGGCGCTGGAGGTGTGCGCGCGCATGGGTGTGCTGGAGGAGATCCGGGCGCACCGCACCGGGCTGCGCGGTATGTCGATGGTCGACGGCGACGGAAAGGAGCTGTTCAGCACCACCGAGCGCACCGCGAGTGGCGGTCGGCTCGACAGCCCCGACGTGGAGATTCTCCGGGACGATCTGTCCTCGGTTCTGCTGGCCGCGGGCGGCGACGGGATCGAGTACCTCTTCAACGATTCGATCGCCTCGCTCGCCCAGGGGCCCGATGAGGTGGCGGTCACCTTCGACCGGGGCGGTTCGCGCGCCTTCGACATCGTGGTGGCGGCCGACGGGGTGCACTCCTCCACCCGGGCGCTGGTCTTCGGCCCGGAGGAGCAGTTCCTTCGCCATATGGGGGGCTATCTGGGCGTGTGGACGGCACCGAACTATCTGGGCCTCGACCGCTGGGAGGTCATCTACCAGATGCCCGGCGACGTCTGGGGCGGCATGGTGATGAGTGTCCGCGAGAACACCGAGGTCCGGGTCTACATCGGCATCGACTCGGACGAACCGCCCGCCGAGTTCCTCGGCTCCCGGACCGTCTCGGATCAGAAGCGGCTGGTGGCCGAGCTGCACAAGGACGCACGCTGGGAGATGCCACGGCTGCTGGAGTACATGTGGGGGGCGCCCGACTTCCACCTCGACGTGGCGGCCCAGATCCATATGGACTCCTGGTCCCGTGGCCGGGTGGCCCTGGTCGGCGACGCCGGCTACTGCGGCTCGCCGATGTCCGGGCAGAGCACCAGCGTGGCCATGGTCGGCGCCTATGTCCTGGCGGGCGAGCTGAAGGCCGCAGGCGGCGACCACACCGCGGCTTTCGCCGCCTACGAGCGCGAGCTTCGGGGCTATGTGGCGGCCAACCAGCAGATCGCGCTGGACCACAAGGCGCGGAAGGACGCGGAGACCGCCTCGGCCGGGCAGGAGCCCGACACCAACCCGACCGATATCGGTGACGGCTTCTACGAGGTGGTCAACTCCTATGCGCTCAAGGACTACTGACCGGGCCGCCCGACGGGCGTGGCCCCGTGCCCCCCGTGGCCCCGTGCCGCCCGTGGCCCCGTGGCCCCGCGGCCCCGTGGCCCCGTGGCCCCGCGGCCGGCTAGGACACCACGTCCTTGCGGCCGAAGCCACGGAAGGCGAACGCGAGGAGCACCAGCGCATAGGCGACGGACACCGAGACGCCCTTCACCATTCCGCCCCATTCCATATGGGGCTGGAGTACGTCCGCCCACGCGAACTGCCAGTGCGCGGGCAGGAAGTCGCGCCAGGAGCCGAGCGCCGTGACCGCGTCCAGCACATTGCCCACGATGGTGAGCCCCACCGCGCCGCCCACCGCGCCCAGCGGTGCGTCGGTGACGGTCGAGAGCCAGAACGCGAGGGCGGCCGTGACCAGCTGGGACAGGAAGATGTACACCACCACGAGGGCGAGCCGGACGAGGGCGTCCCCGATCGGCAGTTCACCGCCGGTGGGCATCCGCAGCGGCCCCCAGCCGTATGCGGCGGTGCCCACCGCGAGCGCGACCAGCGGCAGCAGCACCATGGCGGCCGCGCTGAACGCGAGGGCCACCGCCAGCTTGCTCCCCAGCAGCCGGGCCCGGGGCACGGGCGCGGCCAGCAGATAGCGCAGCGAGGACCAGCTGGCCTCGGAGGCCACGGTGTCACCGCAGAACAGCGCCACCGGCACCACCAGCAAAAAGGCGGCCGAGACGAACAGCGCGGTGGCGGCGAGGTTGGCTCCGGAGGCGGTGGCCGTGGTCATCAGGGTGACCCGGTCCTCCCGCCCTTCCGGGGCGCCGCCGATGGCGAACGCGGCGACGAGGACGAACGGCAGCAGCGCCAGCACCAGCGCCATGACCAGGGTCCGGCGACGGCGCAGCTGCCGTACGGCCTCGACCCGCAGCGGCAGGGTGTGATGGGCCCGGTAGCCGGGCGCGACCTGGGACAGGGAGTTCACGCGGATCCTCCTGCAATCAGCGTCAAGAAGGCGTCTTCCAGGCGCCGGTTGGGCCCGAAGCTGGTCACCGGGATCTCCAGCCGCACCAGTTCGGCGAGCAGCCGCGCCGGGGTGGTCCCGTCGAGCTGGACGAGCAGTCCGTCGGCGGTGTGGGCGGTGGAGGCGATACCGGGCAGCGCGTTCACCTTGTCGACGTGGACGTCGCTCAGCTCGCCCTCGTGGCCCACCAGCACACTGCCGCCGTTACCGGTGATCTCGCCGACCGGGCCCGCCTGGATGAGCCGGCCCCGGTCCATGACGACCAGATGGGTGCAGGACTGCTCGACCTCCGCCAGGAGATGGCTGGAAACGATCACGGTGCGCCCCTCGGCGGCGTACCGGATCATCACCTCGCGCATCTCGCGGATCTGCGGAGGGTCGAGGCCGTTGGTCGGTTCGTCGAGGATCAGCAGATCGGGCAGGCCCAGCATGGCCTGGGCGATGGCGAGCCGCTGCCGCATGCCCTGGGAGTAGGTGCGCACCGCACGCTCCAGCGCGCTGCCCAGGCCCGCGATCTCCAGCGCCTCCTCGATATGGGCGTCGGCGGCGGGACGGCCGGTGGCCCGCCAGTACAGCTCCAGGTTGGCGCTGCCGGTCAGATGCGGCAGGAAGCCCGCCCCCTCGACGAAGGCGCCGACGCGGGAGAGCACGGGCGCGCCGGGCCTGATGGCCTGGCCGAAGACACGGATCTCGCCCTCGTCGGGGGCGATGAGCCCCATCAGCATGCGCAAGGTGGTGGTCTTGCCCGCGCCGTTGGGCCCGAGCAGCCCGAGCACCTGCCCCTTCTCGACGCGGAAGGACAGCTCGCGTACCGCGTAACGGTCGGCGGACTTGGCATAGCGCTTGCTGAGACCGGTGATCTGCAGGGGCACCCCGGCCAGTTCGGGATCGGGTGCGGGAGTGGCCGTACGCCGCCTGCCGGTCAGCACCAGCCCGAGCGCCACCACGGCCGCGGCGAGCGGCAGCCCCCACACCCAGGCGGGCAGCGGGGCGGGTTGGGTGTGCACCGCGGGCGCGGTGGGAACCGTCAGGCCGCCGTCCACGAGCCCGACCGTGTAGGTGGCGGGCTCGGTCGGGGAAGCGTAGCCGAGATCGGTGGAGGCGAGGACGAGCCGCAGCCGATGGCCCGCGATGAGCTCGTGGTCGACGGCGGGCAGCCGGACGGTGACGGTACGGCCCTGCTTCGCGCCGGTGACGCGCAGCGGCGTGACCAGTTGCTCGGGCAGCACCTGCCGGCCGTCCGGTCCCACGTCGTAGACCTTGACGAACAGGACGGCGTCGTCCGTGTCGGCCTTGACCCGCACCTTCACCTCGGGCGATCCGGTGATGCGCAGGGGCCGGTCCAGCCGCGCCGAGTCGAACCGCGCGAACTGGCCCGGGACGTCGAGGGAGAGGCCGACGCCGAGCGAGGACGCCTGGGACAGCCCGGCCACGCCCGGCACCGTGGAGATGGAGGGCGGCCCCGCCCCGGGCGGGTTGGCGAACGACTGCTCGCGTCCGGGCAGTGCCACCTTCCGGGTGCCGTCGCTCAGGCCCGGGTAGCGGTCGCCGTCGGCGCCGCGCAGCTGGACCGCGCCGTTGGTGGTGTCGATGCCGCCGGTGCGGCTGATCCGGAAGGCGGGACCGGTGTCGGTGCCCTTGTCGCCCTTGAGGTAGCGGTCGAACCAGGCGTGGGTGCGCGCCGCCACGCGCGAGGTCTCGCGGTCGCCGCCGTCATGTCCGCCGGCCGTCCAGTCGACGGCGACCGGCGCCCCGGTGGCCCGGATCGACTTCGCCATCTCATCGGCCTGGCCGAGGGGGAAGAGGGAGTCGACCTGCCCCTGGAGGATCAGCGTGGGGACCTTGATCCGGCCGGCGACGGCGGACGGGCTGCGGGCCTCGAGCAGCCGGCGGGCGGCGGCGTCGGGCTTTCCGGCGACCGCGACCCGCTCGTACATCTCGCACAGCCGCTTCTCGAAGCGACCGCAGCCCTGGCCTCCCAGGGTCTTCCCACCGCTCTCGCCCCGTTCGCCGTTCGCGTCTCCCGGGTCCGCCCGGACTCCCTGGCCCGCCCCGCCGTTCGCGCCGCCCGCGCCCGACTGGCCCATTCCGCCGCCCGCTCCTCCCCCGCCGTTCGCGTCCTCCTGGTCTCCCTGGGCCTGGGAGAGATCGGCCGAGCCGGTGGTGAAGAACAGCCCGGCCCAGAGCTTTTTGTAGACACCGTTCGGGAAGAGCGCGTCGGCGAGGTTCCAGTAGGTGATCTCGGGCGCGATGGCGTCCACCCGGCGGTCGTATCCGGCCGCGAGCAGGGAGATCGCCCCGCCGTAGGAGGCGCCGGCGACGCCCACCCGGGGGTCGCCCTGGCCGTCGAGCCGCACCTCGGGGCGTTTCGCCAGCCAGTCGATCAGCCGCCGGGCATCGGCCACCTCATGGTCCGGGTCGTTCAGCCCGATCTTCCCCGTGGATCTGCCGAATCCACGCGCCGACCAGGTGAGCACGGCGTATCCGTCGCGGGCCAGCTCCTCGGCCCGGTCGCGTACGTCGTCCTTGCTGCCCCCGAAGCCGTGGGCGAGCAGGACCGCGGGCCTGCGGCCGGAGCCCGAGGTGAAGTACGAGGTGTCGATGCGCGCCCCCGGCATGTCCAGCACGCGGTCCTGGCGGTGCACGGCAGGCCGGTCGTCGGAGGCGGCGGCCGCCCAGGTGCCCGCGCCCGCGAGGACGGCCGCGGCGGCCACGGCGGCGGCCAGGCGCCGGCCCCGCAGCCGGGTCTTTCGGAGATCCATACCCGCAACCCTAAGAGGAGGATGCGAACGCCGGAGCTGACACCAGACGGATTCTCGTCCCCTCCCGGGGGAGTACCCGGACACCTGCCGTACACCCGGCGCGGTATGCCCCCGGCCGCGGCGGCCGGGCTTTTGGATCCGTCAGATGAAGCTCCATAAGATGCGCCGGTGATCATAAAGAAACGTCTGGCAACAGGCGCGCTGGGGCTCCTCGCGGCCCTCGCCTGCGGCCTGATATCCCCTCCCGCCGCCATGGCCGGCGAACCGGCTTCCGATTCCCCGAAGGTCGAACTGGTACTCGACGTCAGCGGCTCCATGCGGGCCCGCGACGTCGACGGCGACACCCGGATGGCGGCAGCGAAACAGGCGTTCAACGAGGTGCTGGACGCCACTCCCGAGGAGGTGCGGCTGGGCATCCGCACCCTCGGCGCCAATTACCCCGGAAAGGACCGCGTGGCCGGTTGCCGGGACAGCGAGCAGCTTTACCCGGTGGGCCAGGTGGACCGCACCGAGGCCAAGGCGGCCGTCGCCACACTGCGCCCCACCGGCTGGACGCCCATCGGGCTCGCGCTGCGCGGCGCGTCCAAGGACCTCTCCAGCGGCGACGGGACCCGCCGGATCGTGCTGATCACGGACGGCGAGGACTCCTGCGGTCAGCCCGACCCGTGTGATGTGGCCCGTGAACTGGCGGCCCAGGGAACCCACCTGGTCGTCGACACGCTCGGGCTGACGCTGGACCGCAAGGTCCGCGAGCAGCTCAGCTGCATCGCCGAGGCCACCGGTGGCACCTATACGGCGATCCAGCACCGGGACCAGCTCTCCAGCCGTATCAAGCAGTTGGTCCGGCGCTCCGCCGACACCCCCGTGCAGACGCCCACGCCGGTGCAGGGCGCCACACAGTGCGCGAAGGCCCCGTACCTGGGCTCCGGCCTCTACAGCGACCGGGAGAGCTTCGGCGAACACCGCTGGTACCGGATGCGCGTGGCGCCCGGTCAGGAGCTGCGGGCCTCGGCGAGCGTGGCCGTGGACCGCGCTGTCGACCCGGACTACGGCGTGCTGCTGCGGGCGATGACCCCGGGTGGCCGGGAGCTGGTGCGCGGCAGCGAGGCGGGCAGCGGCCGTACGGACGTCCTCTCCAGCGGGCTGCGCTATCCGGTCGCGGATGTGGACGACGACGAGGACGAGACCGCGCGAACGGTGTGCCTGGAGCTGAGCCAGTCCTTCTCCGCGCCCGCTTCCGTCAAGCGCGCTCCGGGCCTTCCGGTGGAGCTGGCCGTCGATGTGGTCGGCAACGACGATCCGCCCGCCGATGTGGCCGCCTTCGGCCTGGGCCGCGGCTGGATGCTGCTGGGCGTGCTCACCGTGGGCGGGCTGCTCGCGGGATTGCTGTGGGGCTGGCTGGCCCGCTGGCGTGTCACCGTCTGGAGGTCCAACTGATGCGAGCCCTGCGTACCGTGGGCGCCGCGCTCACCCTGTGTGCCGCCGCCTGGCTGACCGCCGCCGTCCCGGCCGCCGCGGACGGCGCGGACAGCGCGGCCGACACGAAGGACGGCGCCCCCACCGAGGCGGGCACGAACTTCCGTACCGCCACCGAGATCAAGCCCGGTCAGAAGGCCACCGCGGCGGCCTCCACCGGCGACTATCTGTACTGGGTGTTCCCGGCCGCCGCCGGGCAGATCCCCAAGGTCGAGGCGGAGCTGAAGCTGCCCGACGCTGCCAGCCGGCACGGCAGCGCCACCTGGCAGCTCGATGTCTACGACGGTCTGCGCCGCCACCAGCCGTGCGCCTCGGGCACCCCGGCGCGCAGAGCGGCCCAGCAGGACGGGTCGGTCACCGTGAGCTGCACCCTGCGCCAGGTGCGGTCCTGGTCCGAGCGCTGGGCCAACGACCCTCTGCAGGGCGCCTATTATGTGCGGCTCACCGTCGTCGATCTGCCCGCCGAGGACCTCGGACTGCCGATCGACGCCGAGGTGGAGGCGTCCGTACCGGACGCGGGCGGGGCGCACGCCGACGGCGGGGATGTGACCCCGCTCAATCCGGTGCTGCGGTCCGGCACGGCCCCGGGCACGGACGCCGAGCCGTCGGGCGACACGTCCTCGGATTCCGCTGACGACAAGGACGGGGGCATCCCGTACGCGGTCGCCGAGCCGGAGGACGACTGGGGCTCCGGCTGGTGGTCGGACCGATGGGTGTGGACCGTGATCGGCGCGGCGCTGGCGGCGCTCGCCGGGGTGGGCGGGTACACCCTCACCCGGGGGCCGCGCTTCCCGGGCCGCCCGCCGAGCGACGCCTGACCCGATAGCTGACCCGATGTCCGGAATCGGCGCGCGGCCCGCACCTTCACCGTGCGGGCCGCGCACCACACCGGACCCCGGTCGCCGGGAACCTCAGGAATAGTCCTGGCCCATGAGCCGCCCAAACTCTTCGGGATCCGTGTCGAATCCACGAATAGCGCTCCGCATTCCCCATTCCCCCGAGTCGTCCCGGGTGAATACCGCTACCGTGGCGGCAGTGGCTTCTGCGACACCGGTGAAGTCGCTGTTAATCAGCTCGGTGTATCCGTTGAGAATCCGGACGCTGGTGTTCGGCACATCTCCGAACGCCTTCCGTCCCGAGCTCGGCTGGATGACTATCCCGACGACCACCCGCGAGTATTCGGACGACAGCCGTTCGAGTTCGAGGGTCATGGACTCGTCGGTGCCAAGGCCCTGACCGGTGCGGCTGTCCCTGTTGAGGTTGATGGTGCCGTCCGGTGAGCGGCTGTCGAAGTGGACGAGATACGCGGGCTCACCGTACGGATCGGCGGCGCGGTACGTCCCCGCCACGATGTCGAGATCATGGGGCGGCTCACCGGTGGGACTCGGATCCCACTTGAGCGCCACCTCGATTTTCCGAAGCCCCTTGTTGAGACCAGTCACCCGGACTTCCCTTCCCTCGAACCGTGCGGATGTTGAATGCGCGTGGCGTCAAGCCTATCGCGGGCAGGGCGAGTTGGGGATTTCCTGACGGCCGCGTGCGAGACCTCCCCGAGGGGTCTCTACTATGGGCCTCCGTACTAACGGCGGAAGGAAGCGTCCATGCGACGGTTGGGGGAGCTCGAGGCGGAGATCATGGACCGCCTCTGGGCTTGGCAGCGTCCCACCACAGTGCGGGAGATCGTGGACGACATCAATGAGCACCGCCCGGTCGCCTATACCACGGTGATGACCGTCGCTTCCATCCTCTACAACAAGGGCTGGCTGCTGCGCGCCAAGGAGGGCCGGGCGTGGGTGTACTCACCGGTCCGCAGCCGCGAGGAGTACACCGCCGCCCTGATGGAAGACGCGCTCGGCACCAGCGAGGACCGCTCCGCCGCCCTCGCCCACTTCGTCGAGCAGATGGGCCCGGAGGAGGTCAGCGCGCTGCGCAAGGCATTGCGGGCCGCGGGTCGGCGGACCCAGGCGTGACGGCCGCCCTCGTACTGGGCTGCTACGCCGCCGTGGTCGGCTCGGTGGCCCCGAAGGCACTGGCGCGCAGCGCCTGGCCGTATCGCGCACCCGGTTTGGCGATTGCCGTTTGGCATGGATTAGTCCTGTCGTTCACCATCGCACTGGCTCTGACCACTTATCACCTCGTCACCCCAACTTGGCCTCTTCATAATGGAATGTCCGGCTTGCTCCGGTTCTGTGGGTTGACGTTCGACGCCCGTATCCCGGGCACGGGCCCGGTCGGCGTTCCGGCCATCGCGGTACCGGCCTTGGTGGCCCTGCTTCCGCTCGTCTGCTTCGCACATGAGCTGCTACGGGCCCGGCGCGTTCGCGCCCGCCACCGGGGCGTACTGGACATGGTCGGGCGGCGCTCGGCGCGATGGCGCGCCACCGTGCTGGACCATGACACGCCCGCGGCGTACTGCCTGCCCGGCCGCAGGCCGCGGATCGTCGTGAGCGCGGGCGCGCTGAGACTGCTCTCCCCCGCGCAGTTGGAGTCCGTACTGGAGCATGAGCGCGCGCATATCGCGGGCCGCCACCATCTGGCGCTGGCGGCCACCGAGGCGTTCGCCCGGGTGTTCCGGTGGCTGCCGCTGGCGCGCGAGACCAGGACACAGACGGCACTTCTGCTGGAGATGGCCGCGGACGACCGGGCCCTGCGCCGCCATCCACGTGAAGCGCTCGTCTCCGCCTTGTACGCGATGGCGGCGGGGGATGCTCCTGGCGGAGCCTTCAGCGTCGGCGGACCGGACGCCGTGATCCGGCTGCGGCGGATGCTGGAGGCCCGGCGGCGCCCGCATCCGGCGCTGCGCGGTGCGGTGGTGGCGGCCGCCGTGGCCGCACCGGTCCTGCCCCCTCTGCTCGGCTGCGTCCCCGGGATGGGGTAACGACCCCCGCGCGCCTCGGTGGCCGCCCCGGGCCACGCGGAGGAACCGCGGGGCCCGGGGCGGCGGGGCTCGATGCGGATCAGAGCCGGTCGAGGAGGGTTCGCAGGGTGGCGACCTCGGTGGACTGGTTCTTGACGACCTCGTCGGCGAGCTTCTTGGCCTTGGCGTTACGCCCGTTCTTCTTCTCGTCCTTCGCCATGGCGATCGCGCCCTGATGATGGTCGATCATCATGCTCGCGAAGGCGCGGTCGAAGGCGGGCCCCTTGGCGGCCTCGAGCTTCCGCATGCCCTCCCCGGACATCATTCCGCCCATATCGCCCTTACTGCCCGAACCGTGCTCCATGCCATCCATGCCGTCCATACCACCCGATGACGGCTTCTCCGGCTTGCCCCAACCCCTGAGCCAGGACTTCAGGGTGGCGATCTCCGGGTCCTGCGCCTTCTCGATCCGCCCCGCCAGGCTCGTGATCCGCGCGTCCGAGGCCCGGTCATCGGCCAGTGCGGCCATCGCCAGGGCCTGCTCATGATGCGGGATCATCATCTGCGCGAAGCGGACGTCCGCGTCGTTGAACGCGCCCGCGGCGGGGCCCGTGGTCGCCTCGGAGGTGGCGGACCCCTTCGCGCTCGCGTGGTCCATGCCCTTCGCGTCGTCGCTCCCGCCACATCCGGCGAGCAGCAGCCCTCCGGCGGCGACGGCGCCCACGAACGCGAGACGGCGACGAAGCGGCCGACGCGGGACATGCGTGAATGCGGTCATGTCGATATACCTCTTTTTGCCAAGTGCTGACTGTTCCATGGGGTGTACCGGCGCATTGCGCGCGGTTCGGCCTAAATCCGGAGAACAGACAAGGCAGTGAGGTCGGGTCCGCGTGACGGAGGGTCGGGCCGCGCGACGGCGACCGACGTCACGGGGAGCCTCGGCGAGGGGCCGTCGCGGTGGGCGAGCACCGCACGCAGGAGCGCTCCGAGCACCCAGACGCCGAGCACCGCGATACACAGCGAGGCCATGTCCATCCCGGTCATGGGTGCGCGTGGCTTTGTGTGTGGCGTTGTCTCGGATACGGCCGGCGCATGCCCGGCCTCGGCGGACGGGGCGGGCGCGGCCTGGTGCGACCCGGAGCCAATGGCGGCCGTACCGCCGTCGCGGTCGCCGCCGTACGGCGCGGGGCGCAGGTCACCGGAGGCATGGTGTGCCGAGGGGCTCCCACCCGGACCGGATCCGCCGTCGGGATGGCCCAGGGTGTGCATGACGAAGACACCGAGCGCGAGCACGACGACGAGCAGGAGTCGCGGAAGGACTCCGTCCGCGCGCATACTCCTGCCGGTGTTCACCGTCACTCCTCGGGGGTCGGTGTGATCTCTCGGAGTCACACCCTACTCCTAATGCCGTTAGTACGTGCACAGCCCCCCGGAGGACCCTCGGAAGCCGCTCAGCCCTCCTGCATCGCGAGCCTGGCCAGCATGTTCTTCGCCTCATCGGCGACCTCGGCGTCCGCGACCACGTCATAGCGCGCGGCCACGATCTGGCTACGGGACGAGAAATCGCGCTGCCCCCGGGTCATGGTATGCCCGACGAAACCGAAGATCGCGCCGAACACCGCCCCGTAGACGAGACCGCTCACCAGCAGCACGATCACGTTGTTGGCCCCGGCGGCGAACACGGTCAGCAGCAGCCCGACCAGCAGTCCGAACCAGGCTCCTGTACCGGCCCCCGCCAGCGCCGCACGGCCCCTGGTCATCCGCCCGAGCACCGTCTCGACCATCCGGAGGTCCGAGCCGATGATCGCCATGTGTTCCACCGGGAACTTGTTGTCGGAAAGGAAGTCGACCGCGTGCTGGGCGCCTGCGTAGGTCGGAAACGAGCCGACGACCGGGCGGTCGACCACCTCCGACGGCGGTTGCTGGGTCATCGCCGCCTCCCTCCGTCAAGGAGAGCGTGCGCCCGCGCCTGCCCCCTCGCAACGGGAGAGGCGGCGGGGAGCGGCGAGGGGAAAGCGGCGGAACCTCCGAGAGTGGTCCGTGCCGCCGGATATCCGGAACGCCGGCACGGCTATCGGCGGAACATTTCCCCGACCCTCTACGCCCTTCTCCCTGCCACTCTTCGCCCTTCATTTCCCACCCGGGCACGAAGGCCGCGCCATTCCCGGTAGGGGCCGATCCCGGAAGGGGCCGATCCCGGAAGGGGCCGATCCCGGAAGGGGCCGCTCCCTTTCGCGCTGTCGGTCCATGAGACCTGCTGGGGCCTGCTCCCTCGCTCGCCCGGGACACCCGTTATCCGTTTTCGGTTAACCGTTGACAGCGACCACAGCCGTGGGCGCGGCTGACGCTGATGCGGTGACCGCGCGCCCTCGGGCCGGGCCCGCCGCGCTCCGAGGAGGCACGGCGGGCCGGCGGTTTCAGCCCCGGGCGGGGCGGTCGGCGTGATCGGTGCGGATGAGGGAGCGCACCATCCGGCAGGTGATGTCGGAGGGCGGATGCACTCCGATCCGGGCGGCCGTGGAGCGTATCTTGCGGTTGGACGCCTGCTCGGGGCGGTAGACACCGGAGTTGAGCAGCGCGATGGCCAGACGCATGGCCTTCAGACGGCGGTTGTGGGACTCGTACCACTCACGCGGACGCCCGGCAGGCATCCGCTTCTTCGGCAGGGTCGGAAAGCTCGGCAGCTCCTGAAGAGGGGGTGCGGCAACGGCCATCGGCAGCCTCCTGAGATGGTCGGGAAACCTTCCCTTCAACTGCCTCTATTCTACGGCCGGGCACTGACAAAGGCCCCTGGTCAGGCGCCATTTACGAGACGGTCTCGCGATACTGTGTACGGCATGGAGATCTGGATCAATCCGGCATGCTCGAAGTGCCGTGGCGCGCTCACCCTGCTCGACGCGGAGGGCGCCGGGTACACCGTCCGCCGCTATCTCGAAGACGTACCGAGCCAGGACGAGATCCGCGAGGTGCTCGGCCGGCTCGGGCTGGAGCCGTGGGACATCACTCGCACGCAGGAGGCGGCCGCGAAGGAGCTGGGGCTGAAGGACTGGCCGCGCGAGGAGAGCGCACGGGGCCGCTGGATCGCGGCGCTCGCCGAGCACCCCAAGCTCATCCAGCGGCCCATCATCACGGCGGACGACGGCACGGCCGTGGTGGGGCGCACGGAGGAGGCGGTGCGGGAGGCGATGTCCCGGTCCCGCGAGTGACTCAAGGCAGGGGCATGACGCCCCGGAGCCCCGTGCTGCGACACGGGGCGCCGGACGTGCTCGGTTCGGCTCCGGGGCGTGCGCGGAGGCCGCCTCGGCGCGCGAGGCGGCTCAGCGGCGCCCGGGCGCGGGCTGCTGCGGACGCAGCAGGAACCGCTGTGTCTTACCGCTGGAGGTCTTCGGCAGCTCGGCCACGAAGTGGACGTTCCGCGGATAGGCGTGCTTGGCGTACCGCTCCCTGACCAGTTGCTGCAGCTCGGCCACGAGCGCGTCGCCCACCGCCGTCCCCGGTCGCGGCACGATGAACGCCTCCACGACCTCGCCGTACTCCTCGTCCGGTACGCCGACGACGGCGGCCTCCGCCACCGCGGCGTGCTCCTGCAGCACGGTCTCCACCTCGAAGGGGCCGATGCGGTAGCCCGCCATCAGGATGATGTCGTCGCCGCGCCCGGAGAAGAACAGATGGCCCTCGTCGTCGCGGGAGGCGGTGTCCCCGGTGTAGAACCAGTGCCCGTCGGGGCTGAACTTCTCGGCGGTCTGCTCGGGGGCGTCGCGGTAGCCCTTGAACCACATCAGCGGGCTGTCCTCGATGTCCACCACGACCCGGCCGGGGATGTCCACGTGGGCCAGCGCGGAGTTGGTGTCCTCGCGCAGCACCTTCACCCCCCAGCCGGGCAGCGGACGGCCCATGGAGCCGGGCTTGATGTCCTCGCGCAGAGCCGGGTGCCAGGCGTGGGCGACCACCATGCCCAGCTCGGTCGAGCCGTAGTGGTCGCGCACGGGGACACCGAGCGTCTCGAGCGCCCAGCCGACGACGTCCGGGGGCAGCGGTTCGCCCGCGGCGGAGCAACAGCGCAGCCGCAGATCGCCGGGGGCGGGGATGCCGGAGGCGCGCAGCTTGCGGTAGACGGTGGGCCCGGCGGTGAAGTTGGTGACCCCGAAGCGGGAGAGCACCTCCCAGGTGGACTCCGCGGAGAACAGGCCGCTCAGCAGCAGTGCGCGCTGCCCGAGGGCGAGCGGCCCGATGAGCGCGTAGTACAGGCCGTACGCCCAGCCCGGGTCGGCGGCGTTCCAGAAGACGTCGGTGGGCCGGTGATCCAGGCCGAACTGCTGGTACATCGAGAAGCCCGCGACGGCCCGCAGCGGAACCGGGACGGCCTTGGGGGTGCCCGCGGTGCCCGAGGTGAACAGCTCGACGATGAGCCCGTCGCCGCCCACGGCCACCGGTTCGGGCAGCGTGGCCTCCCCCTCGGCCAGTTCCGCGAAGGACAGGTCGGACCCGGTGACGGGCCCGGTGGTGACGATCTGCCAGGGGCGCTCGCCGGGGAAGCCCGACTCCGGGTCCAGCTTGGGACGTTGGTCGGCGTCGCTGATCACGACCTTGGTGTCGTTGCCCGCGATCCGCAGCGCGATGGCCGGCGGGGCGAACGCGGTGAACAGCGGCACCTGGACGGCCCCGAGCCGCCAGATCGCAAGGCTCGCGACCAGCAGGTCGGCGGATTTGCCCATCAAGGTGGCGACGCGGTCGCCCACTCCGACTCCCAGGGCGGCCAGGGCACCGGCCATACGTGACGAACGGTCACGCAGCTCCCCGTACGTCATGTCGTGGCCGGTCAGATCCTTGCCCACCACAGTGAACGCGACGGCGTCGTCCGGGTGCCTGTCGCACAGCAGGTACGCGGTGTTCGCCGCGGGCTCACCGAAGGTCTTGAGCAGGTCAGCCATGCGCTGTTCCGGGCTGGTCAAGAGGGCTCCTAGTGCTGGTATCCACGAATCGCGCCGGACGGGAGACAGGGCAGGTGCCCGGCTTCGGGCGAGTGCGGACGCACCTCGGGGCGCGGGCGCATCTCGCCTTCCGGGGTGGGCTGTTCCCGGGTTGCGCTGAGCCGAAGTCCCAGGCGGCAGCTCCCGTTGGCCTGTACACGCTATCGCGCTTTCCCGCCGGTCCGGCAGCCGTCCACCGGTACCGGGACCGGGACGGCCTCCGCGAGCCGGAGCGGAACCGATGCGGAGCCCGGAGCGGAACCGGCGGGCGATGGCCCCGTCCGTCACCGACGCACTCTGGCGCCCCCCTCTTTCCCCGCCTTACCTTGGGCGGCGGTAGGCATACCGCTTGTACGGTTTGTCATGTCTGAGCTCCAAGACGCCCAACACGAGGTGAGTCTTGTTACTGCCCCGAAGACCCGTCGGCCGGTTGACCGTCGTCGCCACGGTCCTCGCCACCGCAGCGGCCATCGCCGCCGGACCCGCGCGGGCCACCCCCGATGACACACCGTCGGCCGGCTCCGCCCGTCCCTCGCTGGTGCGGCCGATCGACCCGCAGCAGTGGCGCAACCCCGATGACATGACCTGGGCCGACTACCGTGCGGTTCCCGGGACGCACTGGGCGGACCCCGACGTCAAGCCCACACAGCGCACCTTCAAGGGCGCGCTGGTGCTCTTGGACTATCCGGACGAGGAGTTCGCGGTCAGCCGCCCGGCCGGATCCACCCTCTTCGGCAATCCCCAGGCCAGTGCGTCCGATATCCCCCGCGCTCGCCTCCCGCGCTTCTACCAGGACTTCCTCAACACACCGGGGCCGCTGAACAACGGTCACACCATCAACGAGTACTGGATGGAGGACTCCGGCGGCCGCATCGGTGTCGATCTGACCGCCTTCGGTGTGTACCGCATGCCGGGCAAGTCCTATCAGTACGGCGTCGAGGACTCGATGAACCCGGGCGCCTGCCCGGCCGGGGACACCTGCGACCAGGACATCCGGGCCGACGGCAAGGCCGCCTGGGTAGCCGATGTCGGCGCCGACAAGGCGGACTCGTTCGACTTCGTCTTCTACCTCACGGCCGGACAGGACGAGTCGTCCACCTGGCAGGAGTTCGGCCAGATGAAGTTCCCGAGCGCGGCGGACATACCCGCCGACTGGGGACCACCGGCCACCGCGGGCGCCAACTCCGCCCGGACCCGCTACGTACCGTGGACGTCCTGGCAGTCCGCCGCCCGTATCTGGCCCAACGCCGCCGACGGGTCGTCGGTACAGGCCGAGAGTTCCGGCATGGCCGTGTACGCCCACGAACTCAGCCATATCCTGGGCATCGGGGACAACTACAACAACCCATACGGCACGCCCCTCAGCCGTTCGTACACCGGTATCTGGAGCATGCTCTCCCGCGGTTCGTTCAACGGCCCCGGCGGGCCGCACTCCCGCTGGCAGATCCCCGCCACCGCCGGTGGCTCGATGGGCTCCCAGCATGTACTGCGCGACAAGCTGAAGCTCGGTATCGTCGACGAGAAGAACGTCCTGCGGCTGGACCGCGACGCCCTGAAGAGCTCCGGCCTCGTCGTCGCCCACGTCACCGCACGCTCGGCGCCACCGGGTGAGAAGGGGCTCTCCGGGGTCAACATCGCCCTGGGTCGCGATCTCTCGCCGTCCTGCGACAAAGCCGACCCGCTGTGCGACGGCGGTGGCTACGACAACTACACCGTCGAGATCGTCGACCGCATGGGCATGGACTCGTTCACTCCGGATCACGGGGTGCTGCTCACCAAGACGAAGAACAAGGACCGGGCGCCGTTCGCCTGGGTGGTCGACGCGCACCCCGAGGACATCGACCTGGTGGACTTCCGGCGTCCCGACGGCACCACCCAGAAGATCACCATGGGCGACTACCGGCAGCTCAGCGATGCGCTCTTCCACGCCGGAGCCGACTCCGGCAGCCAGTACGAGTACATCGACCGGGCCAACCGGCTGCACTTCTATGTGCTCGACCTCAAGCGCGACCGGTCCGGAGTGCTTTCGTACACCATCGCCGTGAAGTCCCTCGACGGCGCGGGACCGCGGCGGCGCGGACTGGCCCTCCACCGCGGCGAGGCCAAGGGGGACGCCGCCCGCTCCCGGGCCGTGTGCACCTTCGGCCTCGACAACACCGGAGGCGCTACGGGCAACCGGGCCGGATCGGCGGCCACTTCGGTGGACTCGGATGTCTACCGGCTGTCGGCGAGGGCCGTCGGACGGGGCTGGTCCGCCTGGCTGCCCAACCGTCTCGCCACCGCAAAGGCCGGTGGATCGGTGGATGTCGAGGTGGCCGTGGCCGCGAAGAAGGGCGCCACACGGCAGGGGGCGGTCATGCTCACCGCCCGCTCCGAAAGCGATCCGCACCGCACCGCCAAGGCCATGTGCCGGCTGTCGAGCCGCCGGTAGGGCGATGGGTGACAGGTGACGTGTGAAACGGGTGACATGAAACGGGTGACGTGAAACGGGTGACGTGAAACGGGTGACGTGAAACGGGTGACGGCCCGCCGACATACGGCGGGCCGTCCCTGCTCTCTGCCCCGCGGGCCGTCGGGGCTCGGTGGCCCTACTCCGTCTCGTCGCCCGCGGTCTGGATCGGCACTCGGAGGGTGTCGGGCTCACAGCCGGCCGTACCGGCGATGATCCGCGCCGCCCCCTTGGTGAGCGGCACCAGGCTCTGCTCGTCCACCTTGTCCGGGGTGTCCCGCGGATCGAAGATGTACATGGGCGTGGTGATCAGCTGCACCAGCGGCACACCCGTGTAGTAGAAGTAGGCACCGTCGGTTGCCGGGTTCGGCGCGAAGGCGGTCGGCGACAGGATCCAGGAGCGGCGCAGGTCCTCCGCCGCGAGGGACCCGGCCACCAGCTCCTCCAGCCGGGGCGCCTGGGTGGTGAACCACCAGCGCACCTCGGGATCGTCGGTGGGCACGACCTCCCCGTCGACCACCACCGCCTGGCGTGCCGCGTGTTCCAGATGCATCTCGAGGACGACCTGCGGAAACAGCTCGGGATGCGCCGCGATGAACGCCTGTGTGCCCGCGGCGCCCGCCATATGGCCGGACGTCAGCACGAACAGCATGTTGTGCGGTCGCAGCTCCTGGGGCACCGACGCCCAGAACTTGGCCTGCGCCAGCACGAGCGCCACCCCGGACGCGTCCTCCACGGCCGACGCCCAGGGGCCGTCGTGGTGTGAGCCGATGATCAACCAGTGGTCGGAGGCGCCGGGCAGGGTGCCCACCACATTGTGGGTGGTCTCCTCGGTGATGGTGGCGTCGGAGACGACCCGGCCCTCGCACTCCCCCGACGCCATCAGCTCGCGGACCCGCTGCCCGTCCTCGCCACTCAGCCAGATGCCGGGGATGGGGCGCCGTTCGGCGTCGTAGGGCCAGTAGAAGTCGCTGGTCTCCCAGGGCAGTCCGGTGAGCAGGCCGACGTAGGCCGTGGCACCGTCCTTGATGGCGATGTCGAAGTCCAGCACATGGGGAAGGTCGAACGGCACGGTCTGGACGAGGTCGGGGAACACGCCCTCGGGGTCGTAGGAGCCGGTGGCCCGGGCCTGCACCTCGGTCTGCGGCAGCCGCGTGAAGCCGATCTCCTGGACCGCGATGGAGCCGCGCACCTCCCCGTCCTCCATCCGCACAAGCCGGCCCCCGGTGCCCTCGGTCGGCGTGGTGTACGGCAGGGCGAGTCCCTCGAACCGGACGGCCTCATCGGGGCGGCCGGTGGGCCAGATCTCGAAGGCGGCGGACCGCGGCCGCCAGATGGGCGTGTCCAGCGGCTCCAGCCGCACGTCCGCCAGCCCGGTCTCCCGGAACTGTTCCGCGGCCCACTCCTCGGTCCAGCCGTCGGCCGGATAGCCCGCCCGGCGAATGCCCTGGCTGACGATCAGTTCGATCCAGGCCATCATCTCCTTCGACGTGGGTGCCCGATCGAGGTACTTCTCCAGCGTCGGCCAGCCGCTCATCGTCATCCTCCTCATCGCCACGGTCCGGATTCATGCTCGACGGGCGGGCTAAAGCTGGGCTAACGCGATGCCAGTGCGCCTCTTTTCGCGGGGACCCTTTCCGCCTCGGCTCGTATCCATCGGTTCGTATCGAGCCGTTCGTGTCGAGCGGTTCGTATCGAGCCGTTCGTATCAAGCGGTTCGTATCAAGCGGTTCGTGTCAGGGAGGAGGCCAAGCCGGGCGTTAGACCCACTTTGGCGACGGCGCAAATGATGGTCGCCGTATCCGGACTGGTCGCCCGGCAGGCGGCTCAGCCGCAGGTCAGTGCCCGATTGACGATGGGGAGTCGAGTGTGCGCACCGAGAAGTCAGAGGAACGGGAACCGGATGGCACGGCCAGGCGGAGGAAGTGGATCCGGCGCGTCCCGGCCGGTGTCGTGGGCGTGGCCGCCGTGAGCCTGATCGCGCTCACCGTCTCCCCGGTGAACGCCGAGCCCGACGGCAGAGCCAAACCGCCGCGCGGCAGGAATCCACTTCCCGCTCCCCCACAGATCCGGGATCTCGACTTTCTGCTCGGCTCCTACACCTGCGAGTACACCCCGCCGCCGGGCGGCACCGCGGCGGTGCTGAAGCTGACCACCAGGCGGGCGCTGGGCGGGCATTACTTCTACACGGACGCCACCCTCGAACCCGGAAACGTGGTCGGCCGTTCTGCCTTCGGCTGGAATCCCGTCGACGGAAAATTCATCAATCAGTACCACGACAACTGGGGTTCCTCCGGAAACTACACCTCGTCCGGCTGGAAGGACGGCCACCTGATATTCAAGGGCCCCCTCACCCAGGTGATCACACCGAATGCCACGGGACAGACATCGGGCGTGAAGCTGGACCTCATGGATGACTACCAGGTGCTCGGTCGAGGGCATTTCAAGAACTCCACGAGCTTCACTTTCCCCGACGGAAGTACCTTGCAGGGCAGTTACGACTGCCGCCGCCAATAGCGTTCAGTTCCGGACCGAGGGAAGTGGGGGTGGCCGACCATGGCGAGCAATGAAGAGAAGCTGCTCGACTATCTGAAGCGGGTGACGGCGGATCTCCGGCAGACGCAGCGCCGTCTCAAGGATGTCGAGTCCGCGGGGCATGAGCCGGTCGCGATCGTGGGAATGTCCTGCCGCTTTCCCGGAGGCGTACGGTCCCCCGAAGAGCTGTGGGAACTGGTCGCGACCGAGCGGGACGCCATCTCGGAACTCCCCACCGACCGCAATTGGGACCTGGAGAATCTCTTCCATCCCGACCCGGACCACCCGGGGACGAGCTATACGCGCGAGGGCGGCTTCATCGACGACCCCGCGGGATTCGATGCCACGTTCTTCGGCATCAGCCCCCGCGAGGCTCTCGGGATGGCCCCGCAGCAGCGGCTGGCCCTGGAGGCGTCCTGGGAGGCCATCGAGCACGCCGGTGTCGACCCGGAGTCGCTGCGGGGCAGCAGGACCGGCACGTTCATCGGCTGCGATCACCTCGACTACTGCTCCGACGCCTCCCAGGTGCCCGAGGGCTCGGCCGGCTACTTCACCATCGGCAACTCCGCCAGTGTGGTGTCCGGCCGGGTGGCGTACACCCTCGGCCTGGAGGGCGCCGCGGTGACGGTGGACACCGCGTGCTCCTCCTCCCTGGTCGCCATGCATCTGGCCTGCCAGGCGATCCGGCAGGGCGAATGCGATATGGCGCTGGCCGGGGGCGTGGCCGTGATGTCCTCCACGGCGCCGTTCATCGGCTTCAGCGAGCTGCGGGGGCTCGCCCCGGACGGCAGGTCCAAGGCATTCTCGGCGAACAGCGACGGCATGACCCTGGCCGAAGGCGTGGGCGTCCTGCTGCTGGAGCGACTGCTGGACGCGCGCCGCAATGGCCACCAGGTGCTGGCCGTGATCCGGGGCACGGCGGTCAACCAGGACGGCGCCAGCAACGGCCTCACCGCACCGAACGGGCCGTCGCAGCAGCGCGTGATCCGGCAGGCGCTCGCCAACGCCCGGCTGTCACCCTCCGAGGTGGACGCGGTCGAGGCGCATGGCACGGGGACCACTCTGGGTGACCCGATCGAGGCGCAGGCGCTGCTGGCCACGTACGGGCAGGAGCGGGACGAGGGATGTCCGCTGTGGCTGGGGTCCATCAAGTCCAACATCGGGCATGCGCAGATGGCGGCGGGTGCGGCCGGGGTCATCAAGATGGTGATGGCAATGCGGCATGGGGTGCTGCCCGCCTCGCTGCACATCGATGAGCCGACCCCACATGTGGACTGGGACGCGGGTGATGTCCATCTGCTGACCGAGGCGCGGGAGTGGCCACGGGGCGCGCATCCACGCCGGGCGGGGGTCTCCTCGTTCGGCATCAGTGGGACGAACGCCCATCTGATCCTGGAGCAGGCCCCCGAGGAGGCCGCGACGGAGCTCGGGGACCTCGGGGTGGAGCCGATGGAGCCGGTGGCGATGGAGCCGATCGCCGCCGAGGTGGAGCCGGGGACGGTCGGGGCGGAACCGGTGGCGGTCGCGGTGGAGCCGGTGGGCGGGCCGGTGCCGTGGGTGGTGTCGGCGCGCGGGGCGGAGGCGCTACGCGGCCAGGCGCGGGCGCTGGCCGCACGGGTGAACGCCGACCCGGGGGTGACCGCTGCGGAGGTGGGCTGGTCCCTGCTGCGGACCAGGACACTCTTCGACCACCGGGCCGTGGTCATCGGCCAGGACCGCGACGAACTGGTGGCGGGGCTCGAAGCCCTCGCCTCCGGAGAGCCCCATCCGGGCCTGGTGGGACCCGGACAGACCGCCGATACGACCGGCCAGACCGTGTTCCTGTTCAGCGGGCAGGGCAGCCAACGCCCCGGCATGGGCGCCGAACTCTACAACCGCTTCCCCGTCTTCACCGAAGCCTTCGACGACGTCTGCGCCCTCCTCGATCCCCACCTGGAACACCCCCTACGGCAAGTGGTCTTCAGCCACGACCCCGAACACGCCGCACTGCTGAACCACACCACCTACACCCAGACAGGGCTATTCGCCCTGCACATCGCCCTGGCCCGCCTACTCAACTCACTCGGCGTACGCCCCGACGCCGTCATCGGCCACTCCATCGGCGAAATCGCCGCCGCCCACATCGCCGGAGTCTTCGACCTCCCCGACGCCTGCCACCTCGTCGCCACCCGCGCCACCCTCATGGGAACACTCCCCGAAGGCGGAAGCATGGCCACCATCGCCGCCACCCCCGACGAACTCACCGAAGACCTCGCCCGACACAACAACCACGTGAGCATCGCCGCACACAACACCCCCGGCAACACCGTCATCTCCGGCCCCCTCCAACCCGTCACCGACATCACCACCACCTGGGCAGCCAAAGGCCGAAAAACCAAAACCCTCACCGTCAGCCACGCCTTCCACTCCCCCCTGATGAACCCCATCCTCGAACCCTTCAAAAAAGCCATCAGCAAACTCACCTACCACCCACCCACCATCCCCCTCATCAGCAACCTCACCGGACAACCAGCCGACAACCACATCACCACCCCCGACTACTGGACCCAACACATCCGCCAACCCGTCCACTTCCACCCCGCCATCACCCACACCGCACCCCACACCAACACCTACCTCGAACTCAGCCCCGACCCCATCCTCACCACCGCAACCCACCACACCCTCCACCACCACACCACCACCAACACCACCGAGCAGAACAACCCCACCAACCAGCCGACACCCCTGACCACCTCCACCCTCACCCACAAACAACCCGACGGACAGGCCCTCGCCCACACCCTCGCCCAACTCCACACCAACGGCGTCAAGGTCGACTGGACCAGCTGGTACCCCACCGACCCCGCGCCCCAAGTGGTCGGGTTGCCGACGTATGCCTTCCAGCACCAGCGCTTCTGGCTGGCCCCGCCCGCCGCTCGTACGGGCTTCCAGGGGACTGCCGAGGACCCGGCCGAGGCGCAGCTCTGGCATGCCATCGAAGAACTGGACGTCGACACCCTCACCAGCACGCTCCGGCTGGAGAAGGACAGCCCGGGCATCGACGCCCTGTTGCCCGCACTCCCCGTGCTGTCCGCCTGGCGGCGTCAGCACCGTGAACGTTCCACCATCGACTCCTGGCGCTACCGGGCCACTTGGCAGCAGCTCCCCGACCCGGCCACACCGGCCCTGACGGGCACCTGGCTGGTGGTCGCCCCTGCCGGGCAGGAGGAGCACGCGACGGTCAGAGTCATCGTCCAGGCGCTGCGGGCGCATGGCGCCACGGCGCAGCCGTTTGAGGTCGACGCTCATGACGTCGATCGCGCCACACTCCGCGAACGCCTCGGCAGGCTGGCCGAGGAGGCCCAACCCGCCGGAGTCTTCAGCCTGCTCGCACTCGACCAGGAACCGCTCATCGGCCACTCCGCGGTGCCTGCCGGGCTCGGCGCCACCGTCGCTCTTCTCCAGGCTCTCGGTGATGCCGACATCAGCGCGCCCCTGTGGTGCGTGACGCAAGGCGCCGTCGCCACCGGTCGCAGCGACCTCCTCCCCCACCCCGAGCAGTCGCAGATCTGGGGGTTCGGCCGCGTGGCCGCGCTGGAACATCCGCAGCGCTGGGGCGGCCTCATCGATCTGCCCACCACCATGACCCACCACACCGCGGCTCGGCTGGCAGCCCTTCTCGTACCCGGGCAGCCCGAGGATCAGGCCGCCATCCGCACCACCGGAACGTACGTACGCCGCCTCACCCGTGTGCCCGCCGTCGACACCGCCCCCGCCCCCTGGGAGCCGTCGGGGACCACGCTCATCACCGGCGGCACAGGGGGTCTCGGCGCCCAGATCGCCCGTTGGCTGGCTCACCGGGGCGCGCCCCATCTCCACCTCATCAGCCGTTCCGGACCCGACGCGCCCGGTGCGTCCGAGCTCAGCGAGGAGCTCACTGCTCTGGGGACGGATGTCACCATCACCGCCTGCGACGCCTCCGACCGCGCCGCACTCCGGCAGCTCATCGACACCGTCCCCGCCGAACACCCCCTCACCGCTGTCTTCCACACCGCCGGCACGATGGAACTCGGCCAGATCAGCGAACTGGATCCCGGGCGGTTGCAGTCCGTTCTGCGGGCCAAGGCCCTGGCCGCCGCTCATCTGCACGACTTCACCCAGCACCTCGATCTCACGGCCTTCGTTCTCTTCTCGTCGAACGCCGCCACCTGGGGCAGCGGACAACAGGCCGCCTACGCCGCCGCGAACACCTACCTGGACGCGCTCGCCGAGCACCGCCACACCCGGGGCCTGCCCGCCACCAGCCTTGCCTGGGGCCCGTGGGGCGAGGCAGGCATGGCCGCCGACCAGCACACGCTCTCCCACCTCAAGCGGCGCGGTCTGTCGCCTCTCCCCACCGACCTCGCCATCGCGTCGCTGCACCACGCCCTGACCCACCACGACACGGCCGTCACGATCGCGGATGTCGACTGGGCGAGGTTCGGGAGTACGTTCACCGCGCAGCGCCCGAGTCCGTTCCTCACCCGGCTGATGCCGTCGGCCGCCGAGCCCGCCACGCCCACGGACACCGCCGACGACAATCCGTTGCGGCAGCAGCTCAGCGCGGCGCCGGCCGCACAGCGGCACCAGATCCTCGTCCGCCATATCCAGACGCTGGCCGCGACGATCCTCGGTCACCCCGGCCTGGACGCAATTCCCCCGGCGCAGCCCTTCCAGGAGCTGGGCTTCGACTCCCTCACCGCGGTCGAGCTGCGCAATCAGCTCGCCACCACCACCGGCCTCCCGCTCGCCCCGGCGCTGGTCTTCGACCATCCGACGCCGAATGCGCTCGCCACCTATCTGGGCACGGAACTGACGGGGCAAAAGCCCTCCGGCACCACCCATACGGCGTTCGCGGCCCCCGACGACGAACCGATCGCGATCGTCGGCATGGCCTGCCGCTACCCGGGCGGCGTGCGCTCACCGGAGGAGCTGTGGGAGCTGGTCGCCACGGGCCGGGACGCCGTCGGAGAGATGCCCACCGACCGTGACTGGCCTCTGAACACCCTCTTCGACCCCGACCCCGAGCGTCTGGGCACCAGCTATGCGCGCGAGGGCGGATTTCTCCACGATGCGGCCGGGTTCGACGCGGCGTTCTTCGGCATCAGCCCGCGCGAAGCGCTCGCCATGGACCCCCAGCAGCGCCTGCTCCTGGAAATCGCCTGGGAGACCTTCGAGAACGCGGGCCTGGACCGGGACACGCTCGCCGGAAGCGTCACCGGCGTCTTCGCGGGCGGCACCTATCAGGGCTACGGCGCCTCCGGAAGCTCCTCGGCGCGGGAGGTCGAGGGGTATCTGCTCGCGGGCGGTACGCCGAGTGTCATGTCCGGCCGGGTGGCGTACGCGTTCGGCCTCGAAGGGCCCGCGGTGACGGTGGACACGGCGTGTTCGTCCTCGCTGGTGGCGATGCATCTGGCGGCCCAGGCGCTGCGGCAGGGCGAATGCACCATGGCGCTGGCGGGCGGTGTGACGGTGATGGCCACGCCGACCACCTTCATCGAGTTCTCCCGCCAGCGTGGTCTGGCGGCCGACGGCCGGTGCAAGCCGTTCGCATCGGCGGCCGACGGCACCGGCTGGGGCGAGGGGGCCGGGCTTCTGCTGCTTGAGCGGCTGTCGGACGCGCGCCGCAACGGCCACCGGGTGATGGCCGTCCTCCGTGGCTCCGCGGTCAACCAGGACGGCACCAGCAACGGGCTGACCGCACCGAACGGGCCCTCACAGCAACGGGTCATCGCCCAGGCGCTCGCCAACGCGCGGCTGTCGCCCGCGGAGGTCGATGTGGTGGAGGGGCACGGCACCGGGACCACCCTCGGCGATCCGATCGAGGCGCAGGCGCTGCTGGCCACGTACGGGCAGGAGCGGCGGGGTGGACATCCGCTGTGGCTCGGCTCCATCAAGTCCAACATCGGCCACACCCAGGCCGCCGCCGGAGTGGCCGGTGTCATCAAGATGGTGATGGCGATGCGGCATGGGGTGCTGCCCGCCTCACTGCACATCGACGAGCCGACCCCACATGTCGACTGGAACGCGGGCGAAGTCCACCTGCTGACCGAGGCGCGGGAGTGGCCGGGGGACGAACATCCTCGTCGGGCGGGGGTCTCCTCCTTCGGCATCAGCGGGACCAATGCGCATGTCATCGTGGAGCAGGCCCCCGAGGAGCCGCCGGCGGCGGTCGAGGCCATCGAGGCGGAGCCGGTGGGCGGGCCGGTGCCGTGGGTGGTCTCGGCGCGCGGGGCGGAGGCGCTACGCGGCCAGGCGCGGGCGCTGGCCGCACGGGTGAACGCCGACCCGGGGGTGACCGCTGCGGAGGTGGGCTGGTCCCTGCTGCGGACCAGGACACTCTTCGACCACCGGGCCGTGGTCATCGGCCAGGACCGCGACGAACTGGTGGCGGGGCTCGAAGCCCTCGCCTCCGGAGAGCCCCATCCGGGCCTGGTGGGACCCGGACAGACCGCCGATACGACCGGCCAGACCGTGTTCCTGTTCAGCGGGCAGGGCAGCCAACGCCCCGGCATGGGCGCCGAACTCTACAACCGCTTCCCCGTCTTCACCGAAGCCTTCGACGACGTCTGCGCCCTCCTCGATCCCCACCTGGAACACCCCCTACGGCAAGTGGTCTTCAGCCACGACCCCGAACACGCCGCACTGCTGAACCACACCACCTACACCCAGACAGGGCTATTCGCCCTGCACATCGCCCTGGCCCGCCTACTCAACTCACTCGGCGTACGCCCCGACGCCGTCATCGGCCACTCCATCGGCGAAATCGCCGCCGCCCACATCGCCGGAGTCTTCGACCTCCCCGACGCCTGCCACCTCGTCGCCACCCGCGCCACCCTCATGGGAACACTCCCCGAAGGCGGAAGCATGGCCACCATCGCCGCCACCCCCGACGAACTCACCGAAGACCTCGCCCGACACAACAACCACGTGAGCATCGCCGCACACAACACCCCCGGCAACACCGTCATCTCCGGCCCCCTCCAACCCGTCACCGACATCACCACCACCTGGGCAGCCAAAGGCCGAAAAACCAAAACCCTCACCGTCAGCCACGCCTTCCACTCCCCCCTGATGAACCCCATCCTCGAACCCTTCAAAAAAGCCATCAGCAAACTCACCTACCACCCACCCACCATCCCCCTCATCAGCAACCTCACCGGACAACCAGCCGACAACCACATCACCACCCCCGACTACTGGACCCAACACATCCGCCAACCCGTCCACTTCCACCCCGCCATCACCCACACCGCACCCCACACCAACACCTACCTCGAACTCAGCCCCGACCCCATCCTCACCACCGCAACCCACCACACCCTCCACCACCACACCACCACCAACACCACCGAGCAGAACAACCCCACCAACCAGCCGACACCCCTGACCACCTCCACCCTCACCCACAAACAACCCGACGGACAGGCCCTCGCCCACACCCTCGCCCAACTCCACACCAACGGCGTCAAGGTCGACTGGACCAGCTGGTACCCCGCCACCCCCACCCCCCGCACCATCGACCTCCCCACCTACGCCTTCCAACACCAGCACTACTGGCTGTCGTCGGCCTCGTCCTCGGACCCGATGCCCACCGAGGCGGCTCTGGTCGACAGGGAGTTCTGGGAGGCGGTGGAGCGGGAGGATCTGGAAGCGCTCGCGGCGACCATCGACTCACCGGCGGACCAGCAGCCCATGCTGAGCGCCGTCCTCCCGACGCTGTCCGCCTGGCGGCGGCATCACCGGGAGCAGTCGGTCATCAATTCCTGGCGGTATCAAGCCACATGGAAGCGCCTTCCCGCTCCCTCCGCGCCTCCGGCCCTCTCCGGTACCTGGCTGCTGGTCCTCCCCGCCGGTCAGTCCGACCATCCTGCCGTGGCAACCGCCGAGCAGTCCCTGACCGCCCACGGTGCCACCCCGCTCCGCCATGTGCTCGGCACCCACACCGTCGATCGCGACGCCTTGGCGGACCACCTCACCCGTCTCACCTCGGAGGCGGAACCCGCCGGAGTGCTGAGCCTGCTCGCCCTCGACGAGGAGCCGCACCCCGACTACGCCGCCGTGCCCTCCGGGCTGGCCGCGACCGCCGTGCTCGTCCAGGCCCTCGGCGACGCCGGGATCCCGGCGCCCCTGTGGTGCCTCACTCAGGGCGCTGTCGCCACCGGTCCCGGCGATCCGCTCCCGAGCCCGCGGCAGGCGCAGACATGGGGATTGGGCCGCGCCGCGGCCCTGGAACACCCTCGCCGCTGGGGTGGCCTGATCGACCTCCCGACCGTCATCGACCACCACACCTCCGACCGGCTGGCCGCCCTGCTCACCCCCGGTCGACCGGAGGACCAGACCGCCATCCGCGCCACCGGCAGCTACGCCCGGCGCCTCCGTACGGCCGGTGCCCCCGCCACCGCGCCCAGGACCTGGCAGCCCACGGGTACCACGCTCATCACCGGCGGCACCGGGGGGCTCGGCGCCCATGTCGCCCGCTGGCTCGCCCACCACGGCGCACCCCACCTCCACCTCATCAGCCGCTCCGGCCCCGACGCCCCAGGCGCCACCCAACTCACCCAAGAACTCACCACCCTGGGCACCACCGTCACCATCACCGCCTGCGACGCCTCCGACCGCACCGCACTCCAACACCTCCTCGACACCATCCCGGCGGAACACCCCCTCACCACCGTCATCCACACCGCCGGAACGTCGGACACCGAGCTCATCGCCGATCTGGAGCCGGAGCGACTACAGCATGTGCTCGGGCCCAAGGCCCTGGCCGCCACTCATCTGCATGAGCTGACGCAGGGGCTCGACCTCAGCGCCTTCGTGCTCTTCTCGTCCGGCGCGGCCGCGTGGGGCGGCAGTCGGCAAGGCGCCTACGCCGCCGCGAACACCTATCTCGACGCCCTCGCCGAGCACCGCCGCGCCCGGGGACTCCCCGCCACCAGCCTCGCCTGGGGCCCCTGGGGCGACGCGGGCATGGCCGCCGACGAGACGGCGCTCGCGTTCTACGGCCGACGTGGGCTGTCTCCGCTGAGCCCTGAACTGGCCGTGGCATCGCTCCAGCACTCCCTGGACCACCGTGACACCACCATCACCGTCGCGGACATCGACTGGGAGAAGTTCCCGGCGGCCTTCACCGCCCAGCGCCCCAGCCCGCTCCTCGACGACCTGATCACGACCGCCGAGCACCCCGCCGAGCGAACCCGCAGCGCATCGACGGGCGCGTCCGCCGGCACCTCGCTCCACCAGCGGCTCTCCGCCGGAACCCCCGAGCAGCAGCACCAACTCCTGCTCGAACGGATCCAGTCGCTCGCGGCCTCGATCCTGGGCCATTCCGGGGCGGACGCCATCCCGCCCACCCAGCCGTTCCAGGAGCTCGGGTTCGACTCCCTGACCGCCGTGGAGCTGCGCAATCAGCTCGCCACCGCCGTCGGAATCGACCTCGCGCCCGCGCTCGTCTTCGACCACCCCACGCCCAACGCCCTCGCGACCTACCTGCGCGCCGAACTCACGGGCCAGCAGATCGCCGTCGCCGCTCACACCCCCACCACGGCCGCCCAGGACGAGCCGATCGCGATCGTCGGCATGGCCTGCCGCTACCCCGGCGACGCACACTCCCCGAAGGATCTGTGGGACCTGGTCGTCGCCCACCGCGATGCCATCGCGGAGATGCCCACCGACCGCAATTGGGATCTGAACGCGCTCTACGACCCCGACCCCGACCGCGCGGGGACGAGCTACGTCCGGGAGGGCGGCTTCCTCTATCAGGCCGCCGAGTTCGACCCCGGGTTCTTCGGCATCAGCCCGCGCGAGGCGGTCGCCATGGACCCCCAGCAGCGTCTGCTCCTGGAAACCGCCTGGGAGACCTTCGAGAACGCGGGCCTGGACCGGGACACGCTCGCGGGCAGCGACACGGGAGTGTTCGCGGGGGTGACGTCCCAGGACTACCTGTCCCTCACCGGCGATACGGCGAGCGACGTCGAAGGCTATGTGGCCACGGGCAATATCGGCAGCGTGGTGTCCGGTCGGGTGGCGTACTCGTTCGGCCTCGAAGGGCCCGCGGTGACGGTGGACACGGCGTGTTCGTCCTCGCTGGTGGCGATGCATCTGGCGGCCCAGGCGCTGCGGCAGGGCGAATGCACGATGGCGCTGGCGGGCGGCGTGACGGTGATGGCCACCCCGGGCGCGTTCATCGAGTTCTCCCGCCAGCGTGGTCTGGCGCCCGACGCGCGGTGCAAGCCGTTCGCGGCTGCGGCGGACGGCATGGTGTGGGGCGAGGGCGCCGGGCTCATACTGCTGGAACGACTGTCGGACGCGCGCCGCAACGGGCACCGAGTGCTGGCTGTCGTCCGTGGCTCGGCCGTCAATCAGGACGGCACCAGCAACGGCCTCACCGCGCCGAACGGACCCTCGCAGCAACGGGTGATCCGGCAGGCGCTCGCCAACGCCCGGCTGTCGCCGTCCGAGGTGGACGCGGTGGAGGCACACGGTACGGGCACGACGCTGGGTGACCCGATCGAGGCGCAGGCGCTGCTGGCCACCTACGGCCAGGACCGACCGGAGGGACGTCCGCTGTGGCTCGGCTCCATCAAGTCCAACATCGGCCACACGCAGGCCGCCGCCGGAGTGGCCGGTGTCATCAAGATGGTGATGGCAATGCGCCACGGGATGCTGCCCGCCTCACTGCACATCGACGAACCGACCCCACATGTCGACTGGAACGCGGGCGACCTGCGCCTACTCACCGAACCCGTCCCATGGCCCCAGGGCGAACGGCCCCGGCGGGCGGGGGTCTCCTCCTTCGGCATCTCCGGTACGAACGCCCATCTCATCCTTGAACAGGCCCCCGAGCCGATCGAGCCCACCCAGGTGTCGAATACCGCTGGTGTGGCTCCGTGGGTGATCTCCGCACAGAGCGACGCGGCGTTGCGGGGCCAGGCGCGAGCCTTGACCGGGCACATCGTCGGCGACCCGGAAGTGACATCGGCCGAGGTGGGCTGGTCCCTGCTGCGGACCAGGACACTCTTCGACCACCGGGCCGTGGTCATCGGCCAGGACCGCGACGAACTGGTGGCGGGGCTCGAAGCCCTCGCCTCCGGAGAGCCCCATCCGGGCCTGGTGGGACCCGGACAGACCGCCGATACGACCGGCCAGACCGTGTTCCTGTTCAGCGGGCAGGGCAGCCAACGCCCCGGCATGGGCGCCGAACTCTACAACCGCTTCCCCGTCTTCACCGAAGCCTTCGACGACGTCTGCGCCCTCCTCGATCCCCACCTGGAACACCCCCTACGGCAAGTGGTCTTCAGCCACGACCCCGAACACGCCGCACTGCTGAACCACACCACCTACACCCAGACAGGGCTATTCGCCCTGCACATCGCCCTGGCCCGCCTACTCAACTCACTCGGCGTACGCCCCGACGCCGTCATCGGCCACTCCATCGGCGAAATCGCCGCCGCCCACATCGCCGGAGTCTTCGACCTCCCCGACGCCTGCCACCTCGTCGCCACCCGCGCCACCCTCATGGGAACACTCCCCGAAGGCGGAAGCATGGCCACCATCGCCGCCACCCCCGACGAACTCACCGAAGACCTCGCCCGACACAACAACCACGTGAGCATCGCCGCACACAACACCCCCGGCAACACCGTCATCTCCGGCCCCCTCCAACCCGTCACCGACATCACCACCACCTGGGCAGCCAAAGGCCGAAAAACCAAAACCCTCACCGTCAGCCACGCCTTCCACTCCCCCCTGATGAACCCCATCCTCGAACCCTTCAAAAAAGCCATCAGCAAACTCACCTACCACCCACCCACCATCCCCCTCATCAGCAACCTCACCGGACAACCAGCCGACAACCACATCACCACCCCCGACTACTGGACCCAACACATCCGCCAACCCGTCCACTTCCACCCCGCCATCACCCACACCGCACCCCACACCAACACCTACCTCGAACTCAGCCCCGACCCCATCCTCACCACCGCAACCCACCACACCCTCCACCACCACACCACCACCAACACCAACACCACCGAGCAGAACAACCCCACCAACCAGCCGACACCCCTGACCACCTCCACCCTCACCCACAAACAACCCGACGGACAGGCCCTCGCCCACACCCTCGCCCAACTCCACACCAACGGCGTCAAGGTCGACTGGACCAGCTGGTACCCCGCCACCCCCACCCCCCGCACCATCGACCTCCCCACCTACGCCTTCCAACACCAGCACTACTGGCTCGCCCCGCCCGCTCCGCGCGCCGACGCCACTGCCAATGGCCACAACCCGGCCGAGGCCAGGCTCTGGGACGCCATCGAAGAGCTCGATGTCGACACCCTCACCAGCACACTCCAGCTGGAGAAGGACAGCCCCGGCATCGACGCCCTGCTGCCCGCGCTCCCCGTACTCTCGACTTGGCGGCGTCGGCACCGCGAACGTTCCACCATCGACTCCTGGCGCTATCGCGTCGCGTGGAGGCGGTTGCCGGACCCCGCCACCGCGCCAACGCTCAGCGGGACCTGGCTGCTGCTCGTCCCGTCCGGGCTGGAGGAGCACCCGGCCGTCCGCGCCGCCGTCCGGGCGCTCGACGCCCATGGCGCGGCCCATGAGCTTCTGTCGGTCGATGGTGCGGACGCCCGGCGCGACGGCCTTGCCCCACTTGTCTCGCATCTGCCCGACGGCAGCACACCCGAGGGCATTCTGAGTCTGCTCGCGCTCGACCAGACGCCGCACCCCGACCACTCCGCCGTCCCCCTAGGACTGGCCGCGACGGCCGCGCTCGTCCAGGCCCTCAGCCAAACGGCGCCGGTCGCGCCCCTGTGGTGTGTCACTCAGGGTGCGGTGGCCGCCGTCGCCACCGATCCGCTCCCCCACCCCCATCAGGCCCAGATCTGGGGTATGGGCCGGGTCGCCGCGCTGGAACACCCTCACCTCTGGGGCGGCCTCATCGACCTCCCGACCGTCGTCGACGCCCGCACCACCGCCCGTATCGCCTCCGTGCTGGTGCCCGGACAGCCCGAGGACCAGGTGGCCATCCGCTCCACCACCCTGGCCCGCCGGCTGGAGCGCGCCGCCTGCCCGGACTCCGCACCCACCGCGTGGCGCCCCACCGGGACGACCCTGATCACCGGCGGCACCGGGGCGCTCGGCGCCCATGTCGCCCGCTGGCTCGCCCACCACGGCGCACCCCACCTCCACCTCCACCTCATCAGCCGCTCCGGCCCCGACGCCCCAGGCGCCACCCAACTCACCCAAGAACTCACCACCCTGGGCACCACCGTTACCATCACCGCCTGCGACGTCACCGACCGCACCGCGCTCCAACACCTCCTCGACACCATCCCGGCGGAACACCCCCTCACCACCGTCATCCACACCGCCGGGATCGCGGAGAACACCCCGCTGGCCGAGCTGGATCTTCCGGGGATCGAGGCGGTGCTGCGGCCCAAGGCGCTCGCGGCCGCCCTGCTCCATGAACTCACGGAGGGTCTCGACCTCAGCGCGTTCGTGCTCTTCTCATCCGGCGCGGCCGCATGGGGCGGGAGCCGACAGCCTTCCTACGCCGCCGCCAATGCCTATCTCGACGCCCTCGCCGAGCACCGCCGCGCCCGCGGACTCCCCGCCACCAGCCTCGCCTGGGCGCCATGGAGCGATGCGGGGATGGCCGCCGACGAGGCCGTCGTCGAGTACTACCGCCGGCGCGGGATGCGTCCCCTGGACACCGATCTCGCCATCGCCTCGCTCCAGCACTCCCTCGACCACGGCGACACCACGGTCACCATCGCGGACATCGACTGGGAGAGGTTCCCGGCCGGTTTCACCGCCCAGCGGCCCAGCCCGCTGCTGTCCGACCTGGCCGCCGCCGCGTCGCCGGGCGTCGATGCCACCCCGGACGACGCCGCGGCCGTGAACGGTTCACTTCAGCGGCAGCTGGCCACCAGCACCCCCACCCAGCAGCATCAGCTTCTCCTCCACCACATCCAGACGCATGCCGCGGCGATCCTCGGCCACCCCACCATCGATGCCGTTCCCCCCACCCAGCCGTTCCAGGAGCTGGGGTTCGACTCCCTCACGGCCGTCGAATTCGGTCATCGGCTCTCCGCCGCCACCGGTCTCGACCTTCCGCCCACGCTGGTCTTCGACCACCCCACCCCCAAGGAGCTGGCCGACTTTCTGCGCGAGCGGCTCGTCGAGGGGGAGCTGACCTCCGAGGGACATCTGCTGTCGGAGCTCGACCGGTGGGACGCGGTCTCGGCGCCCTCGGCGGTGGACGAGGCGGCCCGTCGGCGGATCACCGGGCGACTGCGGCTGCTGCTGGCCAAGTGGAACGACACGGAACGGAAAACGGAGCGTTCCGCGGCCCACAGCGAGCTCGAGACGGCGACGGCAGAGGACATCTTCGACCTCATCTCCGACGAGTTCGGAAAGTCGTGAGCCCGACGCCCCCCATCCTCCGCGACGCGCCAAGGAGCCTCCGCTAGATGTCGAACGAAGAGAAGCTGCTCGACCACCTCAAGTGGGTGACGGCCGAGTTGCGCCAGACCCGTGAGCGTCTGCGCGAGGCCGAGTCCGAGGATCCGGAGCCCATCGCGATCGTGGGCATGGCCTGCCGCTATCCGGGTGGGGTGCGGTCGCCGGAGGAGCTGTGGCGGCTGGTGCGGGACGGGGAGGACGCCGTCTCCGGCTTTCCCACGGACCGGGGATGGGGCACCGAGGAGCTGTTCGACCCGGATCCCGAAAGCTATGGGAAGTCCTATGTGGACCAGGGCGGATTCTGCTACGACGCGACCGAATTCGACGCGGCCTTCTTCGACATCAGCCCCCGCGAGGCCCAGGCCATGGACCCCCAGCAGCGGCTGCTGCTGGAGACCGCGTGGGAGGCGTTCGAGCGCGCCGGGCTCAATCGGGATTCGCTGAGCGGCAGTAACACCGGGGTGTTCGCCGGGGTGGGTTCGCATGACTATCTGTCGGTCATCGGCAACATCACCAGCGAGGTGGAGGGCTACGTCGGCGCCGGGAACCTCGGCAGTGTGGTGTCCGGCCGGGTGGCGTACTCGCTCGGCCTCGAGGGTCCGGCGGTCACGGTGGACACCGCGTGTTCCTCGTCGCTGGTCGCCATCCACCTGGCCACTCAGGCGCTGCGCCACGGCGAATGCGATCTGGCCCTGGCCGGCGGGGTGGCCGTGATGGCAACGCCCGGCGCGTTCATCGAGTTCTCCCGGCAGCGTGGCATGGCCCCGGACGGCCGGTGCAAGCCGTTCGCGGCGGCCGCCGACGGCACCGGATGGGGCGAGGGCGCCGGGTTGATCGTCCTGGAGCGCCTGTGCGAGGCGCAGCGACGCAACCGCCGTATTCTCGGGGTGATCCGGGGTTCGGCAGTCAACCAGGACGGCGCCAGCAACGGCCTCACCGCACCGAACGGGCCCTCGCAGCAACGGGTGATCCGGCAGGCGCTGGCCAATGCGCAGGTGTCCGCCGCCGAGGTGGACGCGGTCGACGGACACGGCACCGGGACCACGCTCGGCGATCCGATCGAGGCGCAGGCGCTGCTGGCCACGTACGGACAGGGCAGGCCGGAGGACGGGCCGCTGTGGCTCGGCTCCGTCAAGTCCAACATCGGGCACACCCAGGCCGCCGCCGGTGCGGCCAGTGTGATCAAGATGGTGATGGCGCTGCGACATGAGCTGCTGCCCGCCTCGCTGCACATCGACGAGCCGACGCCCCACGCCGACTGGGCGTCGGGTGCGGTGCGGCTGCTGACCGAGCCGGTTCCCTGGCCGCGTGGCGAGCGTCCGCGCCGGGCCGGTGTGTCCGCGTTCGGCATCTCCGGTACGAATGCTCATCTGATCCTTGAGCAGGCTCCCGAACCGGCCGAGGCCAGCCCCGCACCGGATACCCCGCGGGACGGTGTTTCGGCGGGTGGTGTGGTGCCGTGGGTGATCTCCGGGCGTGGCCGTGAAGCGTTGCGCGGCCAGGCGACAGCGCTGGCCGAACGAGTGACCGCCGACCCCGAACTCACCCCCGAGCAGGTCGGCTGGTCGCTGATCAACACGAGGTCCGTCTTCGACCACCGCGCCGTCATCATCGGCCAACACCGTGACGAACTCCTGGCCGGACTCAACGCCCTGGCCAACGGCGACACACACCCCACCCTCATCGAACCCGACACCACCGCGACCACCGGCAGCCTGGGCCCCGTGCTGGTCTTTCCCGGCCAGGGCTCACAGTGGCTCGGCATGGGCGCCGGACTCCTCGACACCTCACCCCCCTTCGCCACCCGCATCGCCGAATGCGAACAAGCCCTCGCACCCCACGTGGACTGGTCCCTCACCGACATCCTGCGCAGCGGCATCAACGCCGCCGACCTCGCCCGCGTCGACGTCGTCCAACCCGTCCTATGGGCCGTCATGGTCTCCCTCGCCGCCGTATGGGACCACCACGGCCTCACCCCCGCCGCCGTCGTCGGACACAGCCAAGGCGAAATCGCCGCCGCCTGCGTCGCCGGAGCCCTCTCCCTCGACGAAGGCGCCCGCATCGTCGCCCTCCGCGCCCACGCCCTCCGCCGCCTCGCCGGCCACGGCGCCATGGCCTCCCTCACCATCAACCACCACCAGGCGAAAGAGTTCCTCACCGACCTCGGCCAACCCGCCGAGGAGGTGGGCATCGCCGCCGTCAACGGCCCCGGATCCGTCGTCGTAACCGGACCGCCGGAACAGATCGCCCACGCCGTGGCCGCATGCGAACAGACGGGACACCGAGCCCGACTCATCGACGTGGACTACGCCTCCCACAGCGCCCAAGTAGACCAGATCGCCCAGGAGTTGAGGGAGGTACTGTCCGGGATTGAACCCGTCCAGGCGGAGGTGGCGTTCTACTCGACCGTCACCGGCACCCGCATGGACACCAGCGGACTCGACACCGACTACTGGGTCACCAACCTCCGCGAACAAGTACGCTTCGCCGACGCCCTACAAGCACTCCTCGCCGACGGCCACCGCGTATTCATCGAAACCAGCACCCACCCCGTCCTCACCATCGGCATGCAGGAGACCTTCGAGGAAGCCGGTGTGCCCGCTGCCGCGGTGCCGACCCTGCGACGGGACCACGGCGACCACGCACAGCTGATGCGATCGGTGGCGCAGGCGTTCACCGCCGGGGTCGCCGTCGACTGGACCCGCTGGTTCCGCACCGACCCCGCGCCCCGCGTCATTGACCTGCCCACCTACGCCTTCCAGCGTGAGCGGTACTGGCTGGACGGGCGGGGTGGCCACAGCGGCGACCCGGGCGACCTCGGGCTGGGGCCCGCCGGTCATCCGCTGCTCGGCGCCGCCGTGGAACTCGCGGAGGGCGGCGCCCATGTACTCACCGGTCGGCTCTCGCCGCGGACCCACTCCTGGCTGAACGACCACCGGGTCCTGGACACCGTTCTGCTCCCGGGCACGGCCTTCGCCGAGCTCGCCCTGCACGCCGCCGCGCGGACCGGGTGTGACCAGGTGTCGGAGCTGACCCTGCACGCGCCGCTGGTGATTCCGCAGGGTGAGGCGGTCGATGTACAGATCGCCGTGGCCGCTCCCGATCACACCGGGGAGCGTCCGATCACGGTGCATTCCCGGCCGGCGAACGACGCGAACGACGCGGGCGACGCGGGCGATGCGACCTGGACCCGGCATGCCACCGGCGCGCTCGCCGCCTCGTCCGCGGCCGACTCCCCGGCCCTGGAAGGCGCCTGGCCGCCTCCCGGGGCCACGCCGCTCCCCGTCGAGGACTTCTACCGGCAGCTCGCCGACCACGGCTATCACTACGGACCGTCCTTCCAGGGCCTCACCGCCGCCTGGCGGCTGGACGGCGACGTCTACGCCGAGGTGTCCCTGCCCGAAGGGGAGCGCGACGGCGCGGCCGCGTACGGCATCCATCCCGCCCTCTTCGACGCCGCGCTCCACGCCCGGGCCCTGGACGTCACCCCCGGTTCCGAGGAGGCGCACCGGATCCTGCTCCCGTTCACCTGGAGCGGTCTGCGGCTGCGCGCCACCGGGGCGGACACCCTGCGGATTCGCATCACCCCGACGGCACCGGACCGGCTCGCCCTGTTCGCGGCCGATCCGACCGGGGCCGCGGTGGCTGTCGTGGACGATCTGATCCTGCGCCCGGTGCCGGACGGGCAGCTGGGGCGCGCCCGTTTGGCGGGCAGGAACGCGCTGTTCCAGGTCGCCTGGACGCGGATGGCACCGGCCGAGGGCGCCCCCACCTGCCGTTCGACCGTGATCGGACCGGACGGCGGCCTCCTGGCCGATGCGCTGCCCGACGCCACGGGCCTTCCGGATCCCGCCGCCGTGCGGGCGGCCGTTGCGGACGGTGTCCCGGCCCCCGATGTGGTGTTCGCCTTCTTCGGCTCTCCCGACAATGGGCCGGGCGATCCGGTCGAGCGCACCCATGACCTCGGCAAACAGGCCCTCGGGGTGCTGCGGGAGTTCCTCGCCGCCCCCGAACTCGCCGACGCCCGGCTGGCGGTGGTCACCCGTGGGGCGGTGGCCCGGCAGAGCCATGACGATGTCCACGATCTGCCCGCCTCGGCCGTGTGGGGTCTGGTGCGCAGCGCCCAGTCGGAGAACCCGGGCCGGGTCCTGCTGCTCGACCTCGATGAACGGGACGCCTCGCTACGCGCCTTGGCCACCGCCGCGGCCTCCGGCGAGCCCCAACTGGCGCTGCGCGACGGTGTGGCGTACGTCCCCCGGCTGGTCCACGACGACGCGGCCAAGCGGCTCACCCCGCCGGAGGGGTCGGCCGCGTGGCGTCTGGGGCTGACCGGCCACGGCAGCCTGGACCAGCTCGCGCTGGTCGACTGCCCGGACAACACCCGGCCGCTGGGCCGTGGCGAGGTCCGGGTGGCGCTGCGGGCGGGCGGGGTGAACTTCCATGACGTGGTCGTGGCGCTGGGCATGGTGGAGGATCCCAGGCCGCTGGGTGGCGACGGTGCGGGCGTGGTCGTCGAGGTGGGTCCGGACACTGACGCGTTCGCGGTGGGCGACCGGGTGATGGGGCTGTTCAACGGCACCGGGCCGCTGGTCGTCACCGACGTCCGGATGATCACCAGGATCCCGGCGGGGTGGTCGTACGCCCAGGCGGCGACCACACCGTCCGCGTTTCTCACGGCCTACTACGGTCTCGCCGATCTCGCGGAGCTGCGGGCCGGGGAGAAGCTGCTGTTGCACGCGGCCACCGGAGGGGTGGGCCTGGCGGCCGTGCAGCTGGCACGCCACTGGCGGGCCGAGGTGTTTGCCACGGCAGGCCCCGCCAAGTGGCATGCCCTGCGGGAGCGCGGATTCGACAACCGTCACATCGCCTCCTCTCGCACTCTCGACTTCGAGGAGGGGTTCCGCACCGCCGCGGGTTCCATCGATGTGGTGCTCAATTCGCTGGCCGGTGACTTCGTGGACGCGTCCCTGCGGCTGCTGACGCCCGGTGGTCGCTTCATCGACATGGGCCGGACCGACGTCCGCGACCCCGAGGAGGTGGGCGCCCGCTATCGGGGGGTGGTCTACCGCGCGTTCGACCTGGTCGGCGGCGCGGGCCCGGACCGTATCCAGCGGATGCTGGCCGAGTTGTCGGCCCTGTTCGAGGACGGGACGCTGCGGCCGTTGCCCACCACCCTGTGGGACATCCGCCGGGCTCCCGAGGCGTTCCGCTACTTCAGCCAGGCGCGCCATATCGGCAAGATCGTGCTGACGCTCCCCACCGCCCTCGACCCGGACGGCACGGTGCTCATCACCGGTGGCACAGGCACCCTCGGTGCCGCCACCGCCCGCCATCTGGTGGCCCAGCACGGCGTACGGCGGCTGCTGCTGATCAGCCGCCGGGGCCTGGACGCCCCGGGCGCCACGGAGCTGGCGGCCGAGCTGACCGGGCTCGGCGCGCGGGTCACCATCGCGGCGTGTGACGCGGCCGACCGGGCCGCCCTGGCCATGCTGCTGGAGACGGTTCCCGAGCGCCATCCGCTCACCGCCGTCGTCCACGCCGCCGGGCTGCTGCGCGATGCCACGGTCGAGGCACTCACGTCCGATCAGCTCGATGAGGTGTTGTGGGCCAAGGCCGACGCGGCGTGGAATCTGCACGACCTCACCCGCGACGCGGGGCTGTCGGCGTTCGTGTTGTTCTCCGCGGCCGCCGGGCTGCTGGGCGCCGCGGGACAGGGCAACTACGCGGCGGCCAACGCCTTCCTGGACGCCCTCGCCGCACACCGTCATGCCCAGGGCCTGCCCGCCACCTCCCTGGCCTGGGGATACTGGGCGCAGGCCACCGGGATGACCGGAGGGATGACCGACGCCGACCGGGCGCGGCTGGCGCGGGCCGGGATGGTGGGTCTGGAGACCGAACAGGGTCTCGCACTCCTCGACATCGCCCTCGACAGCGGCCTTCCGGCCCTGGCGCCCATCCAGCTCGATCTGGCCACCCTGCGGCGTGGGGCCCACACCGACGATCTGCCGCCCCTCTTCAAGGGCCTGGTGCGCGGCGCCACCCCGCAGGCGGCCACCGGAGCCGCCGGCCCGGGCGGAGCGGCACCGGCGGAGGCGTTCGCCACTCTGACCGAGGAGGACCGGCAGCAGGCGCTCCTCAAGCTGGTGCGCAACGCCACGGCGACCGTGCTGGGCCATGACACGGCGGATGCCATCCACCCCGCCCAGAACTTCCGAGAGCTGGGCTTCGACTCGCTGACCGCCGTGGAACTGCGGAACCGGCTGGGCGCCGCCACCGGTCTGCGGCTGCCCGCCACGCTGGTCTTCGACCACCCCACGCCCACCGCGGTGGTACGGCTGCTGGGAGAGCTCCTGGTCCCCGCCGGAGTGGCGCCGGGGGCCTCACTTCTCACCGGGCTCGACACCCTCGACGCCGCCTTGACCGGGGGAATCGCCGACCGCGAGCAGCGGGCCCGGATCGCGGTGCGGCTGCGGGAGCTGCTGCGCAAGGTGGACGGCCCGTGGCATGGCGAGGACGGCGACGACCCCGCCGCCGGGGATCTGGCGTCGGCCAGCGACGAGGAGTTGTTCCAGGCGCTCGACAACGAGCTGTCCGTCCCCTCCGACGAGGGTCTCCGATGAACCGCTGAACCAGGACCGCTGAACCAGGACCGCTCAATCAGAACCGCTCAATCAGGACCCCTAACAGGACCGCCGAAATCAGGACCGCTCAATCAGGACCCCTAACAGGACCGCCGAAATCAGGACCGCCGTGACGATCGGGTTGATGCGATATGACGGATGACGAGAAGCTTCGCAGCTATCTCAAGCGGGCGACCGCCGATCTGCGTCTGGCCAGGCGGCAGTTGCGCGAGGTCGAGGACCGCGCCCGGGAGCCCATCGCCATCATCGGGATGGCCTGCCACTTCCCCGGCGATGTGGCGACCCCCGAGGACCTGTGGCGGGTGGTGGACGAGGGCGTGGACGTCATCTCGACGTTTCCCGAGGACCGTGGTTGGGACCTGGAGAACCTCTACGACCCGGATCCCGAGCACGCCGGGACCAGCAGCGCGCGCGAGGGCGGGTTTCTGCACGATGTGGCCGATTTCGACGCCGAGTTCTTCGGGATCAACCCGCGTGAGGCCGCGGCGATGGATCCGCAGCAGCGGCTGCTGCTGGAAACGGCATGGGAGGCGTTCGAGCGCGCGGGGCTGACGCGGGAGGCGCTGAGCGGCAGCGACACCGGGGTGTTCGCCGGGGTGGACTCGTACCACTATCTGTCGCTCATCGGCCAGGGGACCGGCGACTCGGCGGGCTATGTGGCCACCGGGAACCTCGGCAGCGTCGTCTCGGGCCGGGTGTCGTACTCGTTCGGCCTGGAGGGGCCCGCCGTCACGGTGGACACGGCGTGCTCGTCGTCCCTGGTGGCCACGCATCTGGCGGTGCAGGCGCTGCGGCAGGACGAGTGTTCGCTGGCCCTTGCGGGCGGGGTGACGGTGATGGCCACGCCTGGCGGGTTCACCGAGTTCTCCCGTCAGCGCGCGCTGTCCCCGGACGGGCGGTGCAAGGCGTTCGCCGCGGCGGCGGACGGCACGGGCTTCTCCGAGGGCGTCGGGCTGGTGCTGCTGGAGCGGCTGTCCGACGCACGGCGCAACGGGCATCGGGTGCTGGCGGTGATCCGCGGTTCGGCGGTCAACCAGGACGGCGCCAGCAACGGCCTCACGGCGCCGAACGGGCCCTCGCAGCAACGGGTGATCCGGCAGGCGCTCGCCAACGCGGGGCTGTCGCCGTCCGAGGTGGACGCGGTGGAGGCACACGGTACGGGCACGACGCTGGGTGACCCGATCGAGGCGCAGGCGCTGCTGGCCACCTACGGCCAGGACCGGCCGGAGGGACGTCCTCTGTGGCTCGGCTCCGTCAAGTCCAACATCGGGCACACCCAGGCGGCCGCCGGAGTGGCGAGCATCATCAAGATGGTGGAGGCGCTGCGGCACGGGCTGCTGCCCGCCTCGCTGCACATCGACGAGCCGACACCGCACGTGGACTGGGGCGCGGGCGCGGTGCGGCTGCTGACCGAACCGGTCGAGTGGGCGGCGAACGGACGGCCGTGTCGTGCGGGAGTGTCGTCGTTCGGCATCTCCGGTACGAATGCTCATCTGATCCTTGAGCAGGCTCCCGAACCGGCCGAGGCCAGCCCCGCACCGGATACCCCGCGGGACGGTGTTTCGGCGGGTGGTGTGGTGCCGTGGGTGATCTCCGGGCGTGGCCGTGAAGCGTTGCGCGGCCAGGCGACAGCGCTGGCCGAACGAGTGACCGCCGACCCCGAACTCACCCCCGAGCAGGTCGGCTGGTCGCTCATCAACACGAGGTCCGTCTTCGACCACCGCGCCGTCATCATCGGCCAACACCGCGACGAACTCCTGGCCGGACTCAACGCCCTGGCCAACGGCGACACACACCCCACCCTCATCGAACCCGACACCACCGCCACCCCAGGAAGCATCGGACCGGTCCTGGTCTTTCCCGGCCAAGGCTCACAGTGGCTCGGCATGGGCGCCGGACTCCTCAACACCTCACCCCCCTTCGCCACCCGCATCACCGAATGCGAACAAGCCCTCGCACCCCACGTGGACTGGTCCCTCACCGACATCCTGCGCAGCGGCATCAACGCCGCCGACCTCGCCCGCGTCGACGTCGTCCAACCCGTCCTATGGGCCGTCATGGTCTCCCTCGCCGCCGTATGGGACCACCACGGCCTCACCCCCGCCGCCGTCGTCGGACACAGCCAAGGCGAAATCGCCGCCGCCTGCGTCGCCGGAGCCCTCTCCCTCGACGAAGGCGCCCGCATCGTCGCCCTCCGCGCCCACGCCCTCCGCCGCCTCGCCGGCCACGGCGCCATGGCCTCCCTCACCATCAACCACCACCAGGCGAAAGAGTTCCTCACCGACCTCGGCCAACCCGCCGAAGGGGTGGGCATCGCCGCCGTCAACGGCCCCGGATCCGTCGTCGTAACCGGACCGCCGGAACAGATCGCCCACGCCGTGGCCGCATGCGAACAGACGGGACACCGGGCCCGACTCATCGACGTGGACTACGCCTCCCACAGCGCCCAAGTAGACCAGATCGCCGAGGAGTTGCATGAGCGTCTGGCCGGGGTCAAGCCGGTGCCCGGCCACGTGGCGTTCTACTCGACCGTCACCGGAACCCGCATGGACACCAGCGGACTCGACACCGACTACTGGGTCACCAACCTCCGCGAACAAGTACGCTTCGCCGACGCCCTACAAGCACTCCTCGCCGACGGCCACCGCGTATTCATCGAAACCAGCACCCACCCCGTCCTCACCATCGGCATGCAGGAGACCTTCGAGGAAGCGGGGGTCGACGCGGTGACCGTGCCGACCCTGCGGCGCGACCACGGCGGCCCGGACCAGCTGGCGCGGTCGGTGGCGCGGGCGTTCGCCGCCGGGGTCGCCGTCGACTGGACCCGCTGGTTCCGCACCGACCCCGCGCCCCGCGTCATTGACCTGCCCACCTACGCCTTCCAGCGTGAGCGGTACTGGCTGGACGGAGCGGGCGGGCCGGGTGGCGATCCGGCCGATCTGGGTCTGACGTCCGCGGGTCATCCGCTGCTCGGCGCCGCCGTGGAACTCGCCGACGGCACCACCCATGTGCTCACCGGCCGCCTCTCCGCGCGGTCCCACCCGTGGCTCGCCGAGCATGTGGTGGCGGGTGCGGTGCTGGCACCGGGCGCGGTGCTGGTCGAGTGGGCGCTGCGGGCGGCCGACGAGGTCGGCTGTGGCGGGGTGGAGGAGCTCGCGCTGCAGGTTCCGCTGGCGCTGCCCGAGTCCGGTGGACTGCGGGTGCAGGTGGTGGTGGGCGCCGCGGCGGAGGACGGGCGGCGTGAGGTGCGGATGTACTCCCGCCCCGACCGCCCCGACCGCCCCGACCGGCTCGACGGCGCCGACCGCCCCGACGGCCCCGGCCAGGCCCTGGTCCATTCCGGAACGGACGCGGGGTGGGTGTGTCATGCGGTGGGCGTGCTCGCACCCGTCGCCGAGGCCCCCGCACCGGCGGAGGGCCTGGGCGGGGCGTGGCCACCACCGGGCGCCGAGCCGCTGGATGTCGGTGCCTTCTACGAGCAGGTGATGGCGGCGGGTTACGGATACGGCCCGGCGTATCAGGGGCTGAAGGCGGCGTGGCGTCATGGCCGGGATGTCCTCGCCGAGGTGGCGCTGCCCGATGCGGCGGGTGGCCGGGACGGTTTCGGCATCCACCCGGCGCTGCTGGACGCGGCGCTGCATCCGTCGCTGCTGATGGACCGGCCCGAGGGTCAGGAGGACGACGGCCAGGTGTGGTTGCCGTTCGCCTGGAACGGCGTGTCCCTGTGGGCCACCGAGGCGGCCACGGTACGGGTCCGGCTGTCGCGGGACGAGGAGCGGCAGTCGCTGCGGCTGACGGTGGCGGACACGGTGGGCGCTCCGGTGCTCACGGTCGATTCGCTGGTGACCCGTCCGGCCGCGACGGACCGGCTGCGCACGGCCGCGGCCGCCCGTGCCGTGGACGGGCTGTTCACCCTGGACTGGACGCCGCTGCCCGCCGCGGCCACCGCACCGTCCCCGACATCAGTGGTCGGCGAGGGCGGCTGGGTGGTGCTGGGCGAGGACCGGCTGGGGCTGGCGGACCCGGTCGCGGCCGGGGTGGGTCCGGAGGCCACGGTGTGCCATCCGGACCTGGAGGCGCTGATCGCGGCCGTGGACGCGGGTGAGCCCGCCCCTGCCGTCGTCCTGGCCCATCCGTACGCCGCTGAGGACGGCCACGGGGACGGGCTGGGCGCGGTCGAGGAGCTGCTGGGGCTGGTGCAGTCCTGGCTGAGGCGGCCGGCCCTGGCCGATGCGCGACTGGTGGTCGTCACGCGGGGTGCGATGGCGGCGAGCCGTCCGGGCGAACACACCGATGACACCGAGGACTCCGATGGCACCGCGCTGGATCCGTCCGGTGCCGGTGTGTGGGGGCTGATCCGCAGCGCGCAGTCGGAGAACCCGGGCCGGTTCGTACTGCTCGATCTCGATGAGGGACGCGAGGCGGTCGTGGCGGCCGTGGTGCGCGCGATCACGTCGCATGAGCCCCAGGTGGCGGTGCGGGACGGACGGGTGCTGGTGCCCCGTCTGGTCCGCGCGACGGCAGCGACGGCCGCGCGGGGACCGGCCGTCGACGACCAGGACGAGCAGGAGAGGACCCCCGGACTCGCCGCCGATGGCACCGTGCTGATCACGGGTGGCACCGGCACCCTCGGCGCTCTGGTCGCCGAGCACCTGGTGCGCAGTTGGGGGGTCGGGCATCTGCTGCTGGTGAGCCGGAGCGGTCCGGAGGCCGCCGGTGCCGATGAACTCATCGACAGGCTCACGAGGTTGGGCGCCCAGGTGCGGATCGCTGCGGTCGATGTCACCGACCCGGACGCGGTGGCCGGTCTGGTGGCCGGGGTCGATCCCGCGCATCCGCTGACCGGTGTCGTCCACGCGGCCGGGGTGCTGGACGACGCCGTCCTCACCACCCAGACTCCGGAGCGGCTGGCGCGAGTGTGGTGTCCGAAGGCCACGGCCGCGGCTCATCTGCATGCCGCGACCGCGGAGTTGCCACTGTCCCTGTTTGTGATGTTCTCCTCCACGGCGGGCACGCTGGGCGCCTCCGGGCAGTCCAACTACGCCGCGGCGAACGCCTACTGCGACGCCCTGGCAGCCCATCGCCGTGCCCTCGGCCTGCCGGGGGTCTCGGTGGCGTGGGGCCTATGGGCGGACGCCAGCGGGATGACCGGGCATCTGGGGGAGGCGGACCGGGCCAGGATGGCCCGGTCGGGCATCGGGGCGATGTCCGGTGAGCGGGCGCTGGGGCTGCTGGACGCCGCAGTGCGCCACGGCCACCACCATCTGATCGCCATCGATCTGGACATACGCGCCCTGGCGGGGCAGCCGGCGCTCACCCTGCCCGCTCCCCTGCGGGCGCTCACCGGTGGCGGTGCGGCCCGGCGCACCGCGGCCACCGCCCGGCCGCACACCGACTGGGCCGGTCATCTGGCCACGCTGCCACTGGAGGAGCAGCGCCGCACGCTGCTCAGTCTGGTCCTCACCCATGCCGCGGCGGCGCTGGGCCACTCCGACCCCGGGCGGATCCAGACCGAGCGCGGCTTCCTGGAGCTCGGCTTCGACTCGCTGACCGCGATCGAACTGCGGAACAGGCTGACCGCCGTGACCGGGCTACGGCTGGCCACCACCCTGATCTTCGACCATCCGAATCCGGCCGCGCTCGCCGCGCATCTGCATACGGAACTGGCACCCGAGGACGTGGACCCGCTCGCCCCGATGCTGGGCGAAATCGACAGGATGGAAAGCGCGCTGCTTTCCGTGGCGCGGGACGAGGCGGCGCGGGAAGCGCTGCTCAAGCGCCTTCAGAGCACGCTGTCGAAATTGGGCGCCCTGCACGACGGCGGAACGGAGGTAGAGCCTGCGGCCGGCCGTATTCAGGACGCCACGGCCGACGAGATCTTCCAGTTCATCGACCAGGACCTTGGCCGAAGCGACAGCAACGGAGAGCATGCACATGGGGGCACACGGTGATTGATGAGCGGAGCCGGAAGAAGCTCATCCTCGAGCACAGCCGCCGGATGAACGCCGCGGACATCGACGGGCTTCTCGAACTCTACGCGGACGAGGTCATTTTCGAGGATCCGGTCGGATCGGGGCACAGGACCGGGCGGGACGCCCTGCGTGAGCATTTCGAGGAGCTGGCCGCGGCGGGTATCAGCGAGATTCCCGGTGAGCCGGTCGCCGGGCAGGACGGTGTGCATGTCCTGGTACCGGTGACGGCCACCATGAGCTATCTGCCCAAAGGCCCCGGATTCGCCGAGCGCGGCTGGCTGACGGCCCCGGACACGCCGGACAACTCCCGCATCACCTGGGACTACGTCCTGATGATGCGCGCGGGGGCCGGCGGTCTCATTCAGGAACTGCAGATGTTCTGGGGAAGGTCGGACATTGACATCACCGGCTGATCCCCCACGACCCCGGCACCGCGCAGGAGGCGTTCATGGCCGATGAGGCGACCCTCAAGAAGATGGCCCTGGAATACGCGCGGCGGATGAACGCCGGTGATGTCGAGGCCGTATTGGAGCTGTTCTCGGACGACATCGTCTTCGAAGACCCGGTCGGCGCGCCCCCGCTCATCGGAAAGGACGCCCTTCGCGGACATATCGCCTGGTCCATCGAATGCCAGGTGCATGAGACCCCGGGCCGTCCGGTCACCTCGATGGACGGCCGCAGGGTGGCGGTGCCGACCACGGTCACGGTGTACGCACCGGCGAAACTCACCTTCAGCATCATCGGCGTGATCGAACTCGGTGATGACGGCCTGGTCCATCACGCCCAGGCGTTCTGGGGCATCACGGATACGAAAGTGGGCGACGGCCCCGAACTCAGCGGTGTCGCGCATTTCATGGCGGTCACCCAGAACCTCGCCAAGATGGTCCAGGCCAAGGGCAGCCCCAGTCCGATGTAAAAGGCCGTAAGCGGTGAAGGGACGAAAGCAGAACCATGACCGAACCCAAGCACGGAATCGTTCTGGGCGGAGGCTGGGCGGGAATACTGGCCGCCCATGTGCTGGCCCGCCATCTGGAGCGCGTCACCGTCGTGGAGCGCGATGTGCTGCCGGACGGGCCCCGGCACCGTAAGGGGTCGCCGCAGGGACGCCATGTCCATGTGCTGTGGTCCAGCGGTGCGCGCATCGTGGACACACTGCTGCCGGGCATGATCGACCAACTGCTCGACGCGGGCGCCCGCCGGATCGGTTTCCATCAGGACCTGGTGACCTTGACGTCCCACGGCTGGCAACACCGCTTTCCACCGCGGCAGTACGCCCTGATGTGCACCCGCCCGTTCCTGGACTGGAAGGTCCGCGATCGCGTCCTGGCCAACGGGCGGATCACCTTACGTCAGCGCGCCGAGATCCTCGATCTGGTCGGCGACGCCAAACGGGTCACCGGGGTCCGGGTGCGCGACATGGACACCGGTGCGCAGGAAACACTGGAGGCGGATCTGGTGATCGATGCCTCCGGCCGCGGTTCCCGGCTCCGGCACTGGCTGTCGGAGCTGGAGGTGCCGCCGCTCGAGGAGGACATCGTCGACGCGGGCATCGCGTACGCCACCCGCGTCTACCAGGCGCCGCCGGGCGCCGCCACCGGATTCCCCGCCGTCAACGTGGCCGCGGACCACCGGCTGCGCGAGCCGGGCCGGTTCGGGGTGGTGTATCCACAGGAGGACGGCACCTGGATGGTGACCCTGTCGTGCACCCGGGGCGCCGGACTGCCCGCGCACGACGACGACTTCCTGCCCTACGCCCGGACGCTGCGCCATCCGCTGGTCGCCGATCTCATCGACCTCGCGAAGCCGCTGACCTCGGTAGCGGTCTCGCGTGTCGGCGCCAACCGGCGGCTGTATCCGGAGCGTCTGGACATCTGGCCCGAGGGACTGCTGGTGCTCGGCGACGCGCTGGCCGCGTTCAACCCCATCTACGGCCATGGGATGAGCTCCGCGGCTCGTGCGGCCGCCGCGCTGGACACCGAGTTCCAGCGGTCCGGGACCGACGCGGGAGCGACCCGCCGGGCCCAGCACGCGATCAGCGCCACCGTGGACGATCCCTGGATCATGGCCGCGTCCAAGGATGTGGAGTACGTCAACTGCCGGATGAGCACGACGGATCCGCGGCTGTCCGGCGGGGCCGTGGCCCGGCAGCGCTTCTCCGATCTGATCGCCGACCGGTCGATCCGTTCCTCGGCGGTCTGTGATGTGGTGACCGATGTCATCAGCCTGACCGCCCCGCAGTCCGAGCTGGCGTCCAGCCGCTTTCTGTCGCTCATGCACAAGGACCGGGTCCTTCCGGAGCTCACCGAGCCGCCACTGACCGCCGATGAGCTGGCGCTGGTGAACCTGACGCCGCGCAGCACGGTGAGTGCGGGCGGCTCATGAGCAACGAGGAAAAGCTCGTCGACTATCTCAAGTGGACCACGGCCGAGCTCCATGAGACCCGGCAGCGGCTGCGGGAGGTCCAGGCGGAGCTGGCGGAGCCGATCGCCGTCGTGGGCATGGCCTGCCGCTTTCCCGGCGGTGTGCGCACCCCGGCACAGTTGTGGGACCTGGTGGCCGACGAGCGGGACGCCGTCTCCAGTTTCCCCACCGACCGGGGCTGGGACCTGGAGAACCTCTATCACCCCGATCCGGAACACCACGGCACCTCGTACGTCCGGGCCGGTGGCTTCATCTATGACGCGGCCGACTTCGACGCGGAGTTCTTCGACATCGGCGCCCGGGAGGCGGCGGCCATCGAACCGCAGCAGCGGATGCTGCTGGAGCTGGCCTGGGAGGCGACGGAGAGCGCGGGCATCGATCCGCACACCCTGCGGGGCAGCCGGACCGGCGTCTACACCGGGGTGATGTACCACGACTACGCCTCGCGTCTGGACGAGATCCCCGAGGGCCTGCTGGGCCATGTGGGCAACGGCAACGCGGGCAGTGTGTCCTCGGGCCGGGTGGCGTTCACCCTCGGTCTGCAGGGCGCGGCGGTCAGCTTGGACACCGCGTGTTCGTCGTCGCTGGTGGCGATGCATCTGGCGGCCGGATCGCTGCGCCGGGGCGAGTGCACGCTGGCGCTGGCCGGTGGCGCCGCCATCATGTACACCGCGAGCGTTTTCCAAGTGGCCTCCAGCCAGCGTCAGTTGTCCCCCGATGTCCGGTGTCGGTCGTTCGCGGACGCCGCCGACGGCATGGTGTACGGGGAGGGCGCCGGTCTGGTGCTGCTGGAGCGGCTCTCGGACGCACGGCGCAACGGGCATCCAGTGCTGGCCGTGATCCGCGGCTCGGCGATCAACCAGGACGGTGCCAGTACGGGCATGGCCGCTCCCAACGGCCCCGCCCAGCAGCAACTGATCCGCGACGCCCTGGCGGACGCCCGGCTGTCCACGGGGGACGTGGACGCGGTGGAGGCGCACGGCACCGGTACCGCGTTCGGCGACTCCATCGAGCTCCAGGCGCTGCTCGCCACGTACGGCCAGGACCGTCCGGAGGACCGGCCGCTGCTGCTGGGGTCCATCAAGTCGAACCTCGGTCACACGCAGGCCGCCGCCGGAATGGCCGGTGTGATCAAGATGGTGATGGCGATGCGCCGGGGCGTCCTGCCACGTTCGCTCCACATCGACCGGCCGACCCGGCTGGTGCACTGGCGCAAGGGTGCGGTGCGGCTGCTGACCGAGCGGATGGACTGGCCGCGGATGGGCCGGCCGCGGCGGGCCGGGGTGTCCTCGTTCAGCGCCAGCGGCACCAACGCCCATGTGATTCTTGAGGAGTTCACCGAACCGGTGGTGGAGCCCGCTGCCGACGACGGTGGCGCCCGCGATCCGGGGGTGGTGCCGTGGGTGCTGTCCGCTCGGGGCGCGGCGGCGCTGCGCGGCCAGGCCCGTGCGCTGGCCGCGCATACGGCGGCGGCCGGTCCGGTGCTGTCCCCTGCCGATGTCGGATGGTCGCTGGTGACCACACGGTCGGCCTTCGACCACCGGGCGGTCGTGGTCGGCCGGGAACTGGGCGAGCTGAGGGCGGGGCTGACGGCCCTGGCGGCCGGTGAGCCGCATCCCTCGGTGGTGGGGCCCGAGGTGGCCCGTACCGGCGCGGCGGCGGCCTCGGTGGGCGGGGCGGTGTTCGCCTTCGGTGGCGAGGGTGGCTGCCACCTGCCGGGGACGGGTTCCGAGCTGTACGACCGGTTCCCCGTCTTCGCCACCGCCTTCGACGAGGCCGGTGAGCTGCTGGGATTGCGGGGGAACCGCGACGCGTCCTCCCCGGCGGGGCTCTTCGCCCTCTACGTCGCACTGGCCCGGCTGCTGGCCTCGGTGGGGGTGCGCCCCGACGCGGTGGTGGGCTGTGGGGTCGGTGAGATCGCCGCGGCGCACATCGCCGGTGCTCTCGACCTCGCCCACGCCTGCCGCCTGGTCGCCGCCGGCACCGATCCGAGCACGGTGGAGTACGAGCGGCCACCCCTGCCCTCGCTCGATGAGGCCGATGCGGTGTGGGAGTTGGGGCCGGAGGCGATGCTGACCTCCGCCCCGGCGGCGCTGGTGCTGTCGCCCTTCCGGGGCGAGGGGACCGAGTGCGCCGAGGGGTCTGAGAGGTCCGAGGTGCGGAAGCTGATGTGCGGCCTGGCCCGTATGCACACCATGGGCGCCACCGTGGACTGGGCCGCGCTGTTCGACGGCGATCCGGCTCCCCGCACCGTCGCCCTGCCCACCTATGCCTTTCAGCGACAGCGCTTCTGGCTGGAGAACGAGGCCCCGGCGGATGCCGTGTCCCGGGTGGAGACCGTGGCGGACGCCGAGTTCTGGGACGCCGTGGCCCGTACGGACACGGCGGCCCTGACCCGGGCGCTCGAGGTTCCCGCCGACCGACAGGACGTGCTCGCGGAGATCCTGCCCGCCCTGGCCACCTGGCGGCGGCAGCGGGAGTGGCGCTACCGCATCGCCTGGAAGCCACTCGCCGACCCGCCGTCGCCACGGCTGACCGGCACCTGGCTGGTCGTGACGTCCGGCCACAGCGGGCCCGGAGACAGCAGCGGCGACACCATGGTGGCCGCGGTGACCACCGCGCTGCGCGACCATGGCGCCGAGGCCATCGTGTTCGCCCCGGACACCACACCACCGGAGGACGAGGCGGGGGCCCGGCGGATGTCGGAGGCCGTGGCCGGACAGCCGGTCGCCGGGGTGCTCTCTCTGCTGGCAGTGGAGCCCCCGACCGAGGACGGGCGCGGCCCGGCGCTCGCCCCCACCCTCGACGTGTTCGAGACGCTGCGGCGGGCCGGGATCGAGGCCCCGGTGTGGCTGGCCACCTGTGGCGGCGTCGGCGTCGACCGGGGCGATCCGCTGTCCCGTCCGGAGCAGGCCCGGTTCTGGGGCCTGGGCGGTGCGCTGGCGATCGAGCGCCCGCGCTGGTGGGGCGGGCTGGTCGACCTGCCGGAGCGGTTCGACGACCGGGCGGGACGGCGGCTCGCGGCGGTCCTGGCCGGGGCGTACGGCGAAGAGGAGGTGGCCGTACGCGGCGACAGCTGCTTCGCCCGGCGCCTGGTGCGCGACATCCGCACTGCCCTCGCCACCCCTGCCCGACGGCTCCGGGGAACGGTCCTCATCACGGGCGCGCCCACCGCACTGACCGCGCACACCGCCCGCTGGGCGGCCGAGGACGGCGCCGAACACCTGCTGCTGGTCGACACCGCACCACCGGCCGCCGACCTGGTGGCCGAGCTGAGCGCCTCGGGCGTACGGGTCTCCGTGGCCACCGTCGATGTGGCGGATCGGGAGGCGCTCGCCGCGGCGGTCGCCGGCATTCCCGCGGAGTTCCCCCTGACGGCCGTTGTGCATCTCACGGCACCGCTGGCCGCCGAAACGGGGCAGTTGGACGCGGCGCGGATCGAGGACGAGTGGGCGGCGACGGTGGCGGGTGCGGTGAACCTCTGCGCCCTCGGCAGCAGCCATGAGCTGTCGGCCCTGGTGCTCGGGTGCTCGATCGCGGGCGTCCTGCCCAGCCCGGGCCTGGGCAACCAGGCACCGGCCCACGCCTATCTGAGCGCGCTCGCCCAGGAGTGCCGGGCGCGGGGGGTTCCGGCGACCTCGGTGTGCTGGGGTTCGATCGACGACCCCGACACGGCCGTCGGCGCCGCCAAGCAGCTCCGGACCAACGGGATGCCCGCACTGCCCCACCGCTCGGCCGCCGCTCTGCTGCGGCAGGCGGTCATGGCGGACACGGCGTCCGTGGTCATCGCGGACATCGACTGGACCTGGATGACCGCACACGCCTCCGAGCTGGGAACGGATCGGCTCTTCGATGCCCTTTCCGGCCCTTCGGCCACGCCGCATACGCACCACGGTCGGTGATCACGCCGACCGGCCCCAACCAGGCGGGAGTACCGATGAACGCACACACCATCGTCAACAACCACACCCCCGGCGACGCCGGCCCTCAAGGAGACGGATCCGCGATGCAGACGGAGAAGAGCGAGACCGCACTCGATGGGGCGGCGCTGCACCAGGCGCTCGCCATCGCCACGGCCGTGGAGCGCGAGGACATCCTGCGGGAGACCGTGCGGACGCAGCTCGCCGACATCCTGGCACCCGCCGTGGTGGACGACGACAGCAACTTCCTGGAGAACGGCCTCACTTCGCTGACCGCTCTCGAACTCACCCGCAATCTGATGACGCTCACCGACGTGGAGATCCCCCTCGTCGCCATTCTGGAATACCCCACCCCCGCCCAGCTCGGCCACTACCTCGCCGAGGCGTACGCCGCGGTCACCTCCGGTGACGGCGCCTCGGCCTAGTCCGGCCCGTAGGGCACAACGCCGCGCGGGAGGGGGACGAATCCCTCCCGCGCGGCGTTTTCCTGTCGGTGGTGCGCGGCTTCCGCCGGTGTGTCAGAACGCGCAGTCCACGTGCTTGATGGCCTCGACGAAGCTGGCCACCAGCCGCCGCGGCTCCCCCACGGTGCGGATCTCCGGCAGTCGGCTGAACAGCTCACGGAAGAGGACCGTGACCTCCATCCGGGCGAGATGAGCACCCAGGCAGAAGTGCGGGCCGACCGACCCGAAGGTCATATGCGGATTGGGGTCCCGGGTGATGTCGAAACGATACGGGTCGGTGAAGACGTCCTCATCCCGGTTGGCGGACCAGTAGAAGAGCAGCAGTTTGTCGCCCTCCTGGAAGCGGTGGCCGTTCACCTCGCAGTCCCGTTTGACGGTGCGGCGCATCCAGTTGATGGGGGTCGCGACCCGCAGGATCTCCTCGACCGCGCCCGGCGCGTAGGTCTCGAAGTCGGAGAGCAGGAGCTTCCGCTGCTCCGGATGCTCGGTGAGCAGCACCAGACCACGTGAGATCGCGTTACGGGTGGTCTCCATGCCGGCGACGACGAGCAGGATGAAGAAGGAGGAAAGCTCTTCGGGGCTCAGCCGCTCACCGTCGATCTGCGCCTGCACCAGCCGGGTGACCAGATCCCCGGTGGGGTTGCGAGTGCGGTCGGCGGCGAGCCGCGAGATGTAGTCGGCGAGTTCATGTGAGGTCTTCAGCAGGGCGGTGGTGGCCTGGTCGGCCCGGGGAACGTATTCGGGGTCGAAGGTGCCGACGATGACATTGGACCGGTCGTAAATGAACTCGTAGTCATCGCCGGGAATCCCCATCATGCCGCTGAGCACCGCGATCGGCATGATCGCCGCGACGTTCCGGACGAAGTCGCCCGGCCCGTCCACGATGAGGTCGTCGACAATCTTCCGGGCCGCCTTCTGGGACGCCACCTCGAACTCGGCAGCCATTCCCCGGCCGAACGCGCGGGACACCAGGCGGCGCAGCCGCGCATGCTGGGGATTGTCCATATTGATCATCGATCCGAAGAAGCTGTTGAACTCCTCCGGCAGATCGATGATGCTGATCGCGGTGGGCAGCGAGCCGAAGTCCTGCGGACGGCGGCTCACCTCGGCGATATCGGCATGCCTGACCATCGCGTAATAGCCGGACCCACGCCCGAACCCGGGCATGACCGGCTCGCGGAAGAGCACGGGCTCCGGCCGCCGGCGCAGCGCCGCGAAGGCGGCGTCACGGTCGCCGTAGGGCTGGGCCCAGAAGGACAAGTCGGTGAGGTCGATGTTGTCGACCTGGGCGAACCTCGATTCCGGGGGATACACAGCGCCTCACTTCGGCTCGGAGTCTACGGTCGGTAAAAGAGTTGGGTCGGCATGAGAAAATGAATCGCCCGGCGGCCCAGCATCTCGCGCCCCGCTTAAGCCCCGCTAATCTGCGCAGACATCACATCCCCAGCGGTCGAATCGGATTGGGCGGCCCGGCTAGAATTCCGGCATGGATCTTTCCGTGCCCGTAACCGACGATGTGAAATTGCATTTCCGGCACCGGCCGGGAACGGCGTCGCTTCCCTTTCTCCTGGTCCATGGCATGGCCTCCAGCGCCCGGCTGTGGGACGAGGTGGCCGACCATCTGGCCGCCGCGGGCCATGCGGTGTACGCGGTGGATCTGCGCGGCCACGGTGACTCCGACACACCGGAGACCGGCTACGACACCCCGACCGCGGTGGCGGATCTGGTGGCGGCGGCCGCCGCCCTGGGGCTGGACCGGGTGGTGGTGGCCGGTCACTCCTGGGGCGGCAATGTCTCGGTGCGGCTGACCGCCGAGCACCCCGAGCTGGTGGCCGCGCTGGCCCTCGTGGACGGCGGCTGGCTGGAGCCGGCCAAGGCGTTCGCCTCCTGGGACGCGTTCGTCGGAGCCCTGCGGCCCGCGTCCCTGGAGGGCGCCACCGTGCAGAGCGTGAGCGAGTACTTCCGCGCCATCCACCCGGACTGGTCCCCGGCGGCGATCGAGGCCGCGGTGGACACGATGCTGGTGAACCCGGACGGCTCGCTGTCCCGGCGCATGTCCACCGAGCAGCACATGTCGATCCTGCACAGCATCTGGAACGAGCCGCCGAGGCCGTGGTACGCGGCCATCACGGTGCCCACCCTGCTGATGCCCGCCATTCCCAAGGGCGCGGACGGAAAATGGGCGGACCGCATCCGCTCCCGCATCAGGGAGACCACGGCCGATCTGCGCCACGCGACGATGCGGGAATATCTCGACTCCGAGCACGATCTGCACGCCCAGCGTCCGCGGCGGGTGGCCGACGATCTGCTCGACCTGGCCCGCGGCGTCCAGCCGGTCCGCGCCGCTCGCTGACTCCCCGCGGCGCTCGCTGACTGCCCGGGGCGCTCGCTGACCGCCCGTACGCGAACTCCCCGTACGGTCCGCGTACGGGGAGTTCGCGCGCGCGGTGGCCGCGGGCGCGGGGCCCGCGACCACCGGTCAGACTCCGAGTTCGCGGTCGATGAGGGCGAACACCTCGTCGGCGGTGGCCGCTGTCAGATCCTGCTCGTCCGCCGGTCCGTCGGCCTCCTGCGCAGTCGCCGTGTACTTCCACACCAGGGCCTGCAACCGGTTCACCAGACCGGCCCGCCGCGGATCGCCGGTCGGCAGCCCGGCGAGTGCGGCCTCAAGCTCGTCGAGGTGTCCGGACAGCGGATGTGCCGCGGCGCCTGCCTCCCCCGGATCCACCTCGGTCAGCAGATGGCCCGCCAGCGCCCGGGGTGTCGGATAGTCGAAGACCACCGTCGTCGGCAGGCTCAGCCCCGTGGTGGCGCGCAGCCGGTTCCTGAGTTCCACGGCAGCGATGGAGTCGAACCCCAGCTCCTTGAACGGGCGGTCCGGCTCGACCGCCTCCCGCGCCGGATAGTGCAGTACGGCGGCCACATGGGCACGTACCAGCGCCAGCAGCCGCTCGACCCGCTCGTCCTCGGGCAGGGCGGCCAGCTCCCGCCGCAGCGCCGACGCCTCGTCGGTGCCGGTGTCCTCCGCGGATCCCCGCGCGGCCTCGATGGCCTGGCGGGCGGCAGGGATGTCGTCGAAGAGCCTGCTGGGGCGGGCGAGGGTGAACAGCGGCGCGAAGCGCTCCCATTCCACATCGGCGATCGTGGCGCGCGGATCGTCGTGGTCGAGCGCCTGGCGCAGTGCGGTCAGCGCCGGCCGTGGCTCCAGCGGGGACAGGCCCTGCCGCCGGGAGCGCTCGGTGTGCGGAGCCGTCGGCGCGTCCGATGTGTCACCGCCGTACGGCAGATCCCACAGCCCCCACGCGATCGAGACGGTGGACCGGCCCTCGGCCCGGTCGTGCCGGGCCAGCGCGTCGAGGCAGGCGGTGGCGGCCGCGTAGGCGCCGTGGTCCTTGCTGCCCCAGGACGCGGCGACGGTGGAGAAGTAGACCACGGTGTCCTCGGGTCCCATACCGCAGAGTTCGTCCAGGTAGCACCCGGTGTCGTCCAGATGGGCGCGGATCTCCTCGGCCAGCCGCCGCGGGGTGAGTTCCAGCAACGGGGCCAGTTCGCCGGAGGCCGAGGTGTGGATGATGGTCCCGATCCGTCCGTTCTCCTCCGCCACACGCTCGAGGAGGCGTGCGGTGCCTTCCCGGTCGGCGGGCGCGTGGCCGGCAACGGTGAGTCCGGCGCCGAGCGCGTCCAGTTCGGCCTTCAGCTCCAGTTCGGCTTTCAGCTCCACGGCGCCGGAGGCTTCGCCCGGGCACAGCATCACGAGGTGTTCCGCCCCGTCGGCGGCCAGGTGGCGGGCGACGTGGGCGGCGGGTCCGTCGGCGGTTCCGGTGATGAGCACGGTGCCCCGGGGCTTCCAGGTGCGCCGCGGGGCACGGCCGCCGATCGGGTCCGGGACCAGCCGTCGGCCGTACCCACCGGTCGGGCGCAGCGCCGCCTCGTCCTCGCCGCAGGCCCCGGTGAGCACGGCGCGCAGCCGCTCCGCGTCCAGGGTGTCCGGGCTCGCGGGCAGGTCCACCAACCCGCCCCACCGGTCGGGGTGTTCCAGGGCGGCCACCCTGCCCAGCCCCCACAGTTGGGCCTGGTGGGGAGCGTCCAGGGGGTCGGAGTCGTCGATGGCGACCGCGCCGCGGGTGGCACACCACAGGGGGGCGGTGACGGCGGCGTCCACCAGCGCCTGGAGCAGGGTGAGCGTGCCGGTCAGGCCGGGGGCCACGCCGGGCAGCGGTGGCCGCGCGTCGTCGTCCAGGGCCAGCAGCGACAGGACGCCGGTCGGTGGCATCTCCTCGGCCCACCGGAGGCGCAGCAGCTCGGCGAGCTCCTCCCGGTCGGTGTCCTCGGCCAGCTCCAGCCCGTGCGCCTGGCCGCCATCCGCGCCCAGCGCCCGTACGCAGGCGTCCGTCCAGCCGTCGGCGGCGCCCTTCGGGTGCACCACGAGCCAGCAGCCTACGGCGGCGGGGGCGGCGTAGGTGACGGGCCGCCACTCGACGCGGTAGCGCCAGGAGTCCACGGCGGAGCGCTCGCGCCGGCCGCGACGCCATGTCGAGAGCGCGGGGAGCACGGTGCCCAGGGAGGTCCGGTGGCCGGTGTCGTCCGGGAGGCTCAGCGTCTCGGAGAGCGCGCTCAGGTCCTCTCCCTCCACCGCGGCCCAGAACCGGGACTCCTCCTCGTCCGCCGGGGACTCGGTGGCGAAGGACACCGAGTCGGCCAGCCAGTACCGCTCCCGCTGGAAGGCGTAGGTGGGCAGTGTGACCGTGCGCGGGGCGACAGGGCCTGTGGGGTGGAGGGTGGTCCAGTCGACCGCGACGCCCGCCGTGAAGGCCAGCGCGAGAGACTCGATCAGCCGCGCCCGGCCGCCGTGGTCGCGCCGGAGCGTGGGTACGGTGACCGCGTCGGCCCCGGCCTCCTCGAAGCTCTCCTGCATTCCCACGGTCAGTACGGGATGGGTGCTGCTCTCGATGAACACGCGGTGGCCATCGGCCAACAGCGCCTGGACGGTGTCGGCGAACCGCACCGGCTCGCGGAGGTTGGTCACCCAGTACGCGGTGTCCAGCCCGGTGGTGTCGATCCGGCGGGCGGTGACCGTGGAGTAGAACGCCACCTTGGACGCGACCGGCCGGACACCCGCCAGGGCCTCCGCCAGCTCGTCGGCGATCTCGTCCACCTGGGGGCTGTGCGAGGCGTAGTCCACCTCGATCGGCCGCGCCCGGTCGCCCGCTTCCTGACAGGCCGCCACGGCGTGCGCAACCTGCTCGGGCGGTCCGGAAATCACCGTGGAGGAGGGGCCGTTGACGGCCGCCACGCCGACGGCCGCCGCTTGGTCGCCCAAGCCGGCCAGCAGCTTCCCGGCCCGCTCCCGGCTCACTCCGAGGGAGGCCATCGCCCCGCCACCGGCGAGCCGCCGCAACGCCTTGCTGCGCAGCGCCACCACCTTGGCGCCGTCCTCCAGTGACAGGGCCCCGGCCACCACGGCCGCCGCGATCTCGCCCTGGCTGTGCCCGATCACCGCCCCGGGACGTACGCCGTGTCCTGCCCACACCGCGGCGAGCGACACCATCACGGCCCACAGGACGGGCTGCACCACATCGACACGGCCCAGGTCTGCCGCCCCGTCGGCACCGCGCAGCGCATCGGTGAGGGACCAGTCGACGTACGGCGCCAGCGCTTGTTCGCACTCCGCCACGCGGGCCGCGAACACGGGCGAGGCGTCGAGCAGTTCGGCGCCCATACCCGCCCACTGCGAGCCCTGGCCGGGGAACACCAGCACCGGCCCCAGGTCCCCCGCCACGGCGGCGCCACCGTGGTGGACCAGGCCCGGGTGCGTCCCGCCGGTGGCCAGCGCCTCCACAGCCGCCATCAGCTCCTCGCGGGTCTCGCCCACGGCCACGGCCCGGTGGTCGAACACCGATCGGGTGGTGGCCAGCGACCAGCTCACATCGGCGATGGACGGCCCGGGATCGGCGGCCATCCGGCGGGCGAGCGCCGCCGCCTGCCCCCGCAGGGCCTGGGCGCCGCGGGCGGACAACACCCAGGGCACCCCTGCCTCGGCCGCGGGCGTGGCGGGCCCCGGCTGGTCAGAGGGGCTGGGCTCGGGGGCCTGTTCCAGGATCAGATGGGCATTGGTGCCGCTGATCCCGAAGGAGGACACTCCGGCCCTGCGGGGTCGTTCGCCCCTCGGCCACACCACCGGTTCGGTCAGCAGCCGTACGCCGCCGCCTTCCCACTCCACATGAGGGGTCGGTTCGTCGATGTGCAGGGTGGCCGGCAGCGTCTCGTGGTGGAGCGCCATCACCATCTTGATGACACCGGCCACTCCGGCGGCCGCCTGGGCATGGCCGATGTTCGACTTGAGCGATCCCAGCCACAAGGGCCGTTCACCGGGCCGGTCCTGCCCGTAGGTGGCCAGCAGTGCGTGTGCCTCGATCGGATCGCCGAGGGAAGTCCCCGTGCCATGGGCCTCCACCGCGTCGACCTGGTCGGCGGCGAGACGCGCACTGGCCAGCGCCTGACGGATCACCCGTTCCTGCGATACGTCGTTGGGCGCGGTCAGACCGTTGCTGGCACCGTCCTGGTTGATGGCCGAGCCCCGGATCAGTGCCAGCACCCGATGCCCGCTGCGCCGCGCGTCGGAAAGCCGCTCCAGCAACACCAGGCCGACGCCCTCGGAGAAGCCCGTGCCGTCCGCCGCCGAGGCGAAGGACTTGCAGCGGCCGTCCGGGGCCAGCCCGCGCTGCCGGGAGAACTCGGCGAAGGCGGTCGGAGTGGTGAGCGCGGTGACCCCGCCCGCGAGTGCCAGATCGCATTCGCCCTGGCGCAGCGCCTGGCTCGCCAGATGCATCGCCACCAGCGACGACGAACACGCCGTGTCCACCGTCACCGCCGGGCCCTCCAGGCCGAAGGTGTACGCCACCCGGCCGGAGACCACACTGGTGAGGCTGCCGGTGGTGGCATAGCCCTCGAAGCCCTCGGGGACGCGGGGCATCCGGGACATATAGTCCTGGCTGGACACGCCCGCGTACACACCGGTCCGGCTGCCCTTCACCGTCACCGGGTCGACCCCCGCGCGTTCGAACAGCTCCCAGGCCACTTCCAGCAGCAGCCGCTGCTGCGGATCCATCGCCAGGGCCTCGCGCGGGCTGATGCCGAAGAATTCCGCGTCGAAGCGGTCGGCGCCGTCCAGGAAGCCGCCGTGCCGGACATAGCTGGTGCCGGGGTGGTCGGGGTCGGGGTGGTAGAGGCCCTCCAGATCCCAACCCCGGTCGGTGGGGAACGCGGTGATGCCGTCGCCACCGGAGGCCACCAGCTCCCACAGCTCCTCGGGGCAGCCGACACCACCCGGATAACGGCAGGCCATGCTCACGATGGCCACCGGCTCCTGGGATCGCTCCTCCATCTCGCGCAGCCGCTGACGAGCCTGCCCGAGATCCACCGTGACCCGCTTCAGATACTGGCGGAGTTTCTCTTCCGTACCCGACATCAGTCCTCACTCACGATCAAGAGGGCAGTTCCCTGTCGATGAACTCGAACAATTCGTCGTCCGACGCGGCGTCGAGGGCGCCGTCGTCCGAGGTGGGGTGGTGCCGGCCGGTGGCCTCGGCCGGTGTGCCGTCGGTCAGGCGCCACAACAGCGCCTCGAGGCGCTTCGCCAGCCGGTCGCGGGCCTCGTCGTGGGGTACGAGGCGCGCCATCGCCGCCTCCAGCCTCTCCAGCTCGCCGAAGACGGGCGCCGAGGCCGAGGTCTCCGCCTGCGCGGGGCACAGCTTCTCGCGCAGTTCGGCGGCGATGGCCGAGGGGGTCGGATGCCTGAAGACGACGGTGGCGGGGAGCCGCAGCCCGGTGGCGGCGGCGAGCCGGTTGCGCAGTTCGACGCCGGTCAGCGAGTCGAAGCCCAGATCCTTGAAGGGGGTGTCAGCGGACACCGCCCCGGCGTCGGTGTGGCCCAGGACCGCCGCGGCCTGCGTGCGCACCAGCGTGAGCAGGATCCGGTGCTGTTCCTCCACGGGCACCGCCGCGAGCTGGGCGACCAGTCCGGCGGCGGGCGCCCCAGTGGCGGCGGTACGACGTGTGGTCGTTCCGTTGGCGAGGAGTGTGCGCAGCAGGGCGGGCAGGGTGTCCGCGGGCTGGGCGGCCAGGGACCGGAGGTCGAGCTGAACGGCCGCGGGCTGCGGGGCACCGTGCCAGCAGGCGGCGTCCATCAGCCCCAGCGCCTGGTCACCGGACATGGCGGCGATGCCGGAGCGGGACATCCTGGCCAGGTCCGCCTCGTCCAGATGCCCGGTCATCCCGCTGGCGTCGGCCCACAGTCCCCAGGCCACCGAGACCGCCGGGAGGCCCATGGCCTGGCGGTGGGTGGCCAGGGCGTCGCAATAGGCGTTGGCCGCCGCATAGTTGGCCTGGCCCGGGCTGCCCATCACCCCCGCGGCAGAGGAGAACATCACGAACATGCCCAGCCGCAGCTGCGCGGTGGCGGCATGGAGATGGGCCGCGGCCGCGGCCTTGGGCGCCCACACCCGTGCCAGACGCTCCGGGGTCTGCGAGGTGACCATCGCATCGTCCAGCACACCCGCCGCGTGGACGACACCGGTCAGGGGGTGCGCCGGATCGACGCCCGCGACGAGGTCGTTCACCGCGGCGCCATCGGTGACATCCACGGCCACGATCCGGGGCTCGGCGCCCAGGTCGGTGAGGTGGGCCAGCAGCTCCGGCGCACCGGGGGCGTCCATACCGCTGCGGCTCACCAGCAGCAAGTGGCGGATGTTCCAGGCCCGGACGAGGTGTTCGGCCACGTGTCGGCCGAGGGTGCCGGTGCCACCGGTGATGAGCATGGTGCCGTCCGGGTCCACCGGGGCGGGGACGTCCAGGACCAGCTTGCCGGTGTGCTTGGCCTGACTGAAATACCGCAGCGCCTCACGCGCCCGGCTGAGCGGCCACGCCCGTACCGGTGGCGGCTCAAGGAGTCCGGAGGCGAACAACTCGCCCAATTCGCGCAGCATGTGCCCGAGACGGTCCGGACCGGCATCCGTGATCAGGTCATAGACCCGGTAGGACACCCCGGGATGCTCGGCGGTGATGAACTCCGGGTCGCGGATATCGGTCTTGCCCATCTCCAGCAACCGGCCGCCTTCGCGGAGGAGACGGAGCGAGGCGTCCACGAAGGGCCCGGCGAGACTGTTGAGCACCACATCCACGCCTCGGCCACCCGTGGCCTCCCGGAGCGTCGCTTCAAAGTCCAGATCCCGTGAGGAGGCCCGGTGCGCCTCATCGATGCCCATCGCGTCCAGCACCGCATGCTTCCCCGGGCTCGCCGTGGCGTAGACCTCCGCGCCCAGATGGCGCGCGATCCCCACCGCGGCCGTCCCCACACCACCGGTCGCGGCATGGATCAGCACCGACTCCCCTGGCCGGAGCCCGGCGAGGCCGGTCAGTCCGTACCAGGCGGTCAGATAGGCCACCGGTACGGCCGCCGCCTGCCGGAAGCTCCAGCCGTCCGGAATCGGCGCCAGCAACCGCGCGTCGGTGACCGCCAGTGGTCCGAACGCCTGGTCGAGAACGCCCATCACCCGATCGCCCACGGACACATGGGTCACCTCGGGGCCGATGTCCACCACCACTCCGGCGCCCTCACCGCCGAGTCCGGTCTGTCCGGGCACCATGCCCAAACCGACCAGCACATCACGGAAGTTGACACCGGCGGCGCGCACGGCGATCCGTACCTGGCCAGCGCCCAGGGGCTCCAGCACCTCGGGGCAGGGCACGGGTACGACGTTCTCCAGCGTCGCCGTGCCCGCCGTGTCCAGCCGCCATGCCTCCGGCTGCTCCACGGGGCCCACCAGCCCGGCGCCGCCGGCACCGGCATGGACCAGACGGGGCACCAGCACCCGGCCGGCACGCAGGGCCAGCTGGGGCTCGTCCATCTCCACGGCGCGCGCCACGGCGATGCGCATGGCGTCGGTGTGGGGGGTGGCGTCGGGGTCGGCATTGGGGTCGGCGTTGGCCTGGGCGTCCAGGTCGTCGTCGTCGAGGTCGAGGAGGACGAACCGGCCGGGGTTCTCCGACTGTGCGCTGCGTACGAGGCCCCACACGGCGGCCGCGGCCAGGTCCACCCGGGTGGTGCTCTCGGGGCCGTCGACCACGACCGCGCCTCGCGTGACCACCACCAACCTGGCCTCCGCCAACCGCGGTTCGGCAAGCCACCTCCGCACCAGTTCCAACGCCCGTTCCGTCGCCGAGAGCGCCTCGGCCGACGCCTCCTCGGCGCCCGCACCGATGGAGCTGGTCAGGACGGTCATATCGGCGAGGACGACCGGCGGGACGGGCTCCTCATCAGCGAGTGCCGCGACCAGCGCAGCCGGATCCTGGTGGCCGCCGGCGCCCACAACAGCCCAGCCGTCGTCCCCGGCCGCCGCCTCTTCGGCCCCGGCCGCGAGCGGCAGGGGAGTCCAATCGACGGTGAACAGGCTGTCCGTACCGTGGCTGCCGTGGGCCACCGCCGCCCGCAACTGATCGACGTTCGCGGGCCGCATCGCCACGGAGTCCACGGTCAGCACCGGAGCGCCGACGGCATCGGCCACGGTCAGCCGCAGTGCGCGCTCGCCCTCGGCATTCTCCTGCTGGGGAGAGAGCCGAACCCGGACCGTGCTGGCCCCGGCCGCCCACAACGTCACACCGTTCCATGCGAACGGCAGCCAGACGCGGCCATGGGTGGCTTCGGTACCGGTCTCGGTGTTGTCCGCGTCGAGCTGGTCGATCAGCAGTGCGGGATGCAGCGCGGCGTCCAGCAGCGCCGGGTGGATGCCGAATCCGGTCTGCTCCCCGGCGGCCTCGGGCAGGGCCACCTCGGCGCACACATCCGCGCCGTCCCGCCATACGGCCCGCAGCCCCTGAAACGATGGCCCGTAGGCATACCCCGAGGCGGCGACCCGGTCGTAGAACCCCTTGACGCCGAGCGGTGCCGCGCCTGCCGGGGGCCACGCCCCGCCCAGTCCCAGCGCCTCGTCGGAACGGTCCGAGGGTGCGGTCAACACGCCCTCCGCATGGCACACCCATCCCGTGGCGGAGTCCCCTTCACCGGCGGGCCGGGAGTACACCCGCACATCGCGGCGCCCGTCCTCGGCGGCCTCGCCCACGACGATCTGCACCCGCAGCCCGCCCGACGACGGCAGGACCAGCGGCACCCGCAGGGCCAGTTCATCCACACCGCCACAGCCGACCTCATCGGCCGCCCGCAGCACCCATTCGGTCAGCGCCGCGCCCGGGACCAGCGCCGCGTCCGCCACCACATGCTCACCGAGCCACGCATGCGTACGCGCCGAAATCAGGCCCGTCAGCACATGGCCACGGCCGTCGGCAAGCTCCACAGCGGCGCCCAGCAGCGGATGTCCGGCGGAGACGAGCCCGAGGTCGGCCGGGTCCCCGACGCGTCCACCGTGGCCGTCGAGCCAGTAGCGCTCGCGCTGGAACGCGTAGGTGGGCAGTGCGACCACACGGGGTGCCGGGGAACTCGGGTACAGCGTGGGCCAGTCGACGTCGACCCCGGCGGTGAACGCCTGGGCGAGGGAATGGAGGAGCTGGGCCCGGCCGCCGTGATCGCGGCGCAGGGTCGGCACGGTGACGGCCGAGACCTCGGCTTCCTCAAAGGTCTCCTGAAGGCCGAGAGTGAGCACGGGATGCGTACTGACCTCGATGAACACCCGATGCCCGTCCGCCAGCAACGCCTGAACCGCATCGGTGAACCGCACCCGCTCCCGCAAATTCGACACCCAATAGCCCGAGTCCAGGTCGGTAGTAACAGCACGACCACCGGTCACCGTCGAATAGAACGCCGTACCCGAACCCGACGCATCAAGCGGACGGACACCGGCCAGAACCTCACTCAACTCATCCCGGATCTCCTCCACCTGAGGACCATGCGAGGCATAATCCACCTCGATCAACCGCGCCCGCTCCCCCACCTCCAGACACGCGGCTACGACAGCGGCCACCTGCTCCGGCGGACCCGAAACCACCGTGGAGGAAGGCCCGTTCACTGCGGCCACGCCTACACCAGCGGCCTGATCGCCCAGGCCGGACAACAACTGGCCCGCCCGCTCCTCACCCACACCCAGCGACGCCATCGCCCCACCGCCAGCCAACCGCCGCAACGCCCTACTCCGCAGCGCCACCACCTTGGCACCGTCTTCCAGGGACAGCGCTCCCGCGACAACAGCCGCCGCGATCTCACCCTGACTATGACCCACCACCGCCCCAGGACGCACGCCGTGTCCGGCCCACACCGCAGCCAGCGACACCATCACCGCCCACAGAACGGGCTGGACCACATCCACCCGGCCCAGATCCGCCGCACCCTCCGCACCACGCAACACATCCGTCAGCGACCACTCCACATACGGCGCCAACGCCCGCTCACACTCCCCCACCCGCGCCGCGAACACCGGCGACACCACCAGCAACTCCGCACCCATCCCCACCCACTGCGAACCCTGCCCCGGAAACACCAACACCGGACCCACAACACCCGCCAACGCCGCCGCACCCGACTCCACCACACCCGGATGCGACACACCCCCCGCCAACGCCTCCACCGCCGCCAACAGCCCGACGCGGTCATCACCCACCACCACCGCCCGATGCTCAAACACCGACCGCGTGGTGACCAACGACCACCCCACATCGACGGATGAGAGCTCGGCTGCACCGTCCACACGAGCAGCCAGGGCGGCAGCCTGGCCGCGCAGCGCCTCCGCACTCCGCGCCGAGAGCACCCATGAGACCGTGCCCGTGTCGGAGGAGACCGGCTCCGTCTGTTCATCCGCCTCGGGCGGAGCGGGAGCCTGTTCGAGGATCACATGGGCGTTGGTGCCGGAGGCGCCGAACGAGGACACACCGGCCCGCCGCGGCCGCTCACCGTCCGGCCACTCCACCGCCTCGGTCAGCAGCCGCACCGCACCGCTGTCCCAGTCCACATGCGGGCTCGGCTCATCGATATGCAGGGAGGCAGGCAACGTCCCATGGCGCATGGCCTGCACCATCTTGATAACACCCGCCACACCCGCCGCCGCCTGCGTATGCCCGATGTTGGACTTGATCGAGCCGAGCAGCAACGGCTGCCCGGCGGGGCGATCCTGACCATAGGTGGCCAGCAGCGCCTGCGCCTCGATCGGATCACCCAGCGTCGTACCCGTGCCATGCGCCTCCACCGCATCAATGTCGAACGGCGACAGCCCGGCGCTCGCCAGCGCCTGGCGGATCACCCGCTGCTGCGACGGACCGTTCGGCGCCGTCAACCCGTTGGACGCACCATCCTGATTGACGGCCGACCCACGGATCACCGCCAGCACCTCATGACCGTTGCGCCGGGCATCCGACAGCCGCTCCAGCAGCAGAACACCCGCGCCCTCGCCCCAGCCCGTCCCGTCGGCGGCCGCCGCGAAGGGCTTGCACCGGCCATCGGGAGCCAGGCCACGCTGGCGGGAGAAACCGGTGAACACATCCGGGGTGGCCATCACCGTCACCCCACCGGCCAACGCCAGCGTGCACTCGCCCTGCCGCAACGCCTGCGCCGCCAGATGCATCGCCACCAACGACGACGAACACGCCGTATCCACCGTCACCGCAGGACCCTCAAAGCCCAACGTGTACGCCACCCGCCCCGACACCACACTGCCCGAACCCGCGAGCATCGCGTAGCCTTCCAGCCGCGCGTCGCCGCCGCTCAGCCCGGCCGCGTAGTCGTGATACATCACACCCGCATACACACCGGTCGGACTTCCCTTCAACGACACCGGGTCGATCCCCGCCCGCTCCAGCACCTCCCACGACGCCTCCAGCAACAGCCGCTGCTGCGGATCGGTGGCCAACGCCTCCCGCGGATTGATCCCGAAGAACGCCGCATCGAACGCATCGGCGTCATGGAGGAAGGCGCCCTCGTGGGCATAACTGGTGCCCGGGTGATCGGGATCCGGATGGAAGAGCCCGTCCAGGTCCCAGCCTCGGCCGGTCGGAAACTCCCCGATCACGTCCTTCCCCGAGGCGACCAGGTCCCACAGCGCTTCGGGGGAGTTCGCGCCTCCCGGAAAACGGCAGGTCATGCCGATGATCGCCACGGGATCGTCCGTATCTGCCCTCGCCGCGACGGGTGCCCGGGACTCGGCGGTCTCGCCGGTCAGCCGGGTGCACAGATACTCCGCCAGCACCCGAGGCGTCGGATAGTCGAACACCAGCGTCGCCGGCAACCGCAACCCCGTCACCACCGACAACCGATTACGCAACTCCACCGCCGTCAACGAATCAAAACCCAACTCCTTGAACGCGGCATCCACCCGCACCTCACCAGCAGAACCAAACCCCAACACCACCGCCACACCACCCCGCACCACCTCCACCACCACATCCAACCGAGCAGCAGCCCCCAACCCCACCAACCGCCCAGCCAACCCCGAGGCCGACGGGCCGCCCTCGGCGGTCCGCCGCCTGGTACGACCGGCCGCCAACCCCCGCAACACCGCCGGAAGATCCCCACCAGCCACCCCAGCCGGATCGAAGTCCACGGCCACCATCAGCGGGCTCGCGAACCTGCATGCGGCGTCCAGCAGAGCCAGCCCGCGCTCGGACGACAACGGCCTCATCCCGCGCAGTCGCGTCAGGTCCGCCTGGCCCACATGCCCGGTCATCTCGCTGGCCTGGGCCCACAGCCCCCATGCCAGCGAAAGTCCGGGCAGTCCCAGCGCCCGGCGATGGGCGACCAGGGCATCGACAAACGCATTCGCCGCCGCGTATCCGGCCTGACCCGCGTTGCCCACGACCCCGGCTGCCGAGGAGAACATCACGAACATACGAAGCGGAAGATCTGCCGTGGCGGTGTGCAGATGGGCGGCCGCTGCGGCCTTCGCCGCCCACACCCGGGCCACCTGTTCCCGGGTCTGCGAGGTGACCACCGCGTCATCCAGCAGCCCGGCCGCATGAATGACACCGGTCAGCGGACGCGCCGGGTCGATACCGGCCACCGCGTCGGCGACCGCGTCACCGTCCGTGACATCCACCGTGGCGATTCGCACCTGCGCGCCCAGGTCGCTCAGCCGCTCGGCCAACTCCGGTGCGCCGGGCGCGTCCAAGCCACGTCGGCTGACCAGGACCAGATGCTTGACCTGCCACGTACGCACCAGGTGCTCGGCCACCAGACCGCCCAGCAGGCCCGTGCCACCGGTGATCAGCACCGTACCGTCGGGGTCGAGCCCGCCAGGGGTCAGCCCGCCGGATTCGCTCTCGGCGGCACCCTCGGTGTGGCGTGCGCGCATCAGCCGGGGCACCATCCACCGCCCGGCACGCAGAGCCGCCTGTGGCTCATCCGCCCGTACGGCACGAGCCACGGCATCCGCCACATCACCCACCGTCGGATCGGTGGCCTGGTGGAGATCGAGCAGGACGAACCGGTCCGGGTGTTCCGCCTGCGCACTCCGCAGCAGGCCCCACAGCCCTGCCGCGGCCACATTCAGCTCTTCGGCGCCGGTATCCCCATCTTCAGGGGCTTCGGTCGACACCGCACCGCGCGTTACCACCACCAACCGGGTGTCGGTCAGCCGCGGTTCGGCCAGCCACCTCTGCACGAGCTCAAGCGCTCGGCCGACGGCAGCCAAGCCATCAGCCGCCCTCGCCGCGGCTCCGGCCTCCGGCAGGCCACCGCCTGCGGGCAGGTGGGTCACGGCGAAGGCGGGAGGAGGCGCTCCGTCATCGAGCGCGGCGACCAAGGCTTCGAGACCCGGATGGCACACCACTCCCCCATCACCGAGTCCGGGCTCCTCGGCCAGGTGCAGGACGTCCTCGCCCAGCACGACCCAGCCCATCGCGTCGGAGGTGTCCAGCTCCGACACGTCGGGCATCGGGATCCAGTCCAGTGTGAACAGCCCATCGACGCCACGTCCGTCCCCGGACCGCAGCTGACGAGGATCGGCGGGCCGCATCGTCAGGGAGTCGACCGTCAGCACCGGGGCGCCCATGGCATCGGCCACGACCACCCGCAGCCCGCCCTCTGTCACCGCACCGTCCTGATCGGGAGAGGGCTGACGGGGCGAAAGCCGGACCCGGACCGTGGTCGCCTCCGCCGCCCACAGGGAGACACCGTTCCAGACGAACGGCAGTCGCATTCCATCGTCGTCGGCCGACTCGGCGTCGGCGGCGAGCAGCATCGGATGCAGTGCGGCGTCGAGCAGTGCCGGATGGATGCCGAAGCCGTCGGCGTCCCCCGCCGCCTCGGGCAGCGCCACCTCGGCCAGCAGGTCAGCGCCGTCCCGCCACACGGCGCGCAGCCCCTGGAACGACGGCCCGTACGCATAGCCCGCCGCCACGGCATGCTCGTAGAACCCCTCGACATCCATCGGCTTCGCACCCTCGGGAGGCCAGACTCCCCCCAGTACCTCGGCCGCGTTCGGCGCGGCCGGCGGGCTCAGGACACCCTCCGCATGGGACACCCAGTCCGGACCCGCGCCGGGCTCGGCATCCCGGTCGGGCCGGGAGTACACCCGCACATCGCGCCGCCCGTCCTCGGCGGCCTCGCCCACGACGATCTGCACCCGCAGCCCGCCCGACGACGGCAGCACCAACGGGACCTGCAACGCCAGTTCCTCGATGCCGCCGCAGCCCACCTCGTCGGCCGCCCGCAGTGCCCACTCCACCAACGCCGCGCCCGGCACCAGCGGCGCTCCGGCGACCGCATGGTCACCGAGCCAGCCCTCGCCACCGGTGGCCGACACCCGTCCGGTCAGCACCAGCCCGCCGTCGGCAAGGCCCACCGCCGCCCGCAACAACGGGTGCTCCACCCGCTGCAGCCCCGCAGCACCCACATCGCCGACTCCGCCGGTGGCAGTGGCCCAATAGCGCTGGCGTTGGAAGGCGTACGTGGGCAGATCGACCGTACGAGGCGTGGGGTCGGCCGGGAACGCGGCCCGCCAGTCCACCTCGACCCCAGCGATGAACGCCTGGCCCAGTGAGTGGAGGAGCTGGGCCCGGCCGCCGTGATCGCGGCGCAGGGTCGGCACGGTGACGGCCGAGACCTCGGCTTCCTCAAAGGTCTCCTGAAGACCGAGAGTGAGCACGGGATGCGTACTGACCTCGATGAACACCCGATGCCCGTCCGCCAGCAACGCCTGAACCGCATCGGTGAACCGCACCCGCTCCCGCAGATTCGACACCCAATAGCCCGAGTCCAGGTCGGTAGTAACAGCATGACCACCGGTCACCGTCGAATAGAACGCCGTACCCGAACCGGAGGAATCAAGCGGACGGATGCCAGCCAGGACCTCGTTCAACTCATCGCGGATCTCCTCCACCTGAGGACCGTGCGAGGCATAATCCACCTCGATCAACCGCGCCCGCTCCCCCACCTCCAGACACGCGGCTACGACAGCGGCCACCTGCTCCGGTGGACCCGAAACCACCGTGGAGGAAGGCCCGTTCACTGCGGCCACGCCTACACCAGCGGCCTGATCGCCCAGGCCGGACAGCAACTGGCCCGCCCGCTCCTCACCCACACCCAGCGACGCCATCGCCCCACCACCAGCCAACCGCCGCAACGCCCTACTCCGCAGCGCCACCACCTTGGCACCGTCTTCCAGGGACAGCGCTCCCGCGACAACAGCCGCCGCGATCTCACCCTGGCTATGACCCACCACCGCCGCAGGACGCACGCCGTATCCGGCCCACACCGCAGCCAGCGACACCATCACCGCCCACAGAACGGGCTGGACCACATCCACCCGGCCCAGATCCGCCGCACCCTCCGCGCCGCGCAGCACATCCGCCAGCGACCAGTCCACATACGGCGAAAGAGCCCGCTCACACTCCCCCACCCGCGCCGCGAACACCGGCGACACCACCAGCAACTCCGCACCCATCCCCACCCACTGCGAACCCTGCCCCGGAAACACCAACACCGGACCCACAACACCCGCCAACGCCGCCGCACCCGACTCCACCACACCCGGATGCGACACACCCCCCGCCAACGCCTCCACCGCCGCCACCAACTCACCACAGCCCTCACCCACCACCACCGCCCGATGCTCAAACACCGACCGCGTGGTGACCAACGACCACCCCACATCCACAGACGACAACTCCGCCGCACCACCCACCCACTCAGCCAACGCCACCGCCTGCCCCCGCAACGCCTCCACACTCCGCCCCGACACCACCCAGGGCACCACCCCACCCACCTCGGAGGACGCCGACTCCACATCCCTCTCAGGCGCCTGCTCCACAATCACATGCGCATTGGTGCCGCTGATCCCGAAGGACGACACACCGGCACGGCGCGGGCGCTCACCCGCGGGCCACTCCACCGCCTCGGTCAGCAGCCGCACCCCGCCGCCGTCCCACTCCACATGGGGCGTCAGCTCCTCGGCATGAAGGGTGGCCGGGAGTACGCCGTGCCGCAGGGCCATCACCATCTTGATCACACCGGCCACACCCGCCGCACCCTGCGTATGGCCGATGTTGGACTTCAGCGAGCCCAGCCACAGCGGCCGGTCCTCCGGCCGGCCCCGGCCGTAAGTGGCGATCAGCGCGTCGGCCTCGATCGGGTCGCCCAGCTTGGTGCCCGTGCCATGCGCCTCCACCGCGTCCACCTCGGACGGGGCCAGCCGGGCGCCGGCGAGGGCTTGGCGGATCACCCGCTGCTGGGAGGGGCCGTTCGGCGCGGTGAATCCGTTGCTGGCGCCGTCCTGGTTGATGGCCGAGCCACGGATCAGGGCGAGCACCTCATGCCCGTTGCGCCGGGCGTCGGAGAGCCGCTCCAGCAGGACGAGTCCGACGCCTTCGCCCCACCCCGTGCCATCCGCATTCACCGAGAACGCCTTGCACCGCCCGTCCGGGGACAGCCCCCGTTGCCGGGAGAAGCCGGTGAACACCTCGGGGGTGGCCATCACCGTCACGCCGCCGGCCAGGGCCAGGGTGCATTCCTCCTGCCGCAGCGCCTGGCAGGCCAGATGGATCGCGACCAGCGATGACGAGCACGCCGTCTCCACCGTGACGGCCGGTCCTTCCAGGCCGAAGGTGTAGGAGACCCGGCCCGACAGCAGGCTCGGTGCGTTGCCCGCGTATCCCTCGGATCCCTTCTGCGGGAGGTCACCCGATGTGGCGCCGCCGGTGGTCGCCGTACCGGCGTAGACGCCCGTCCGGGAGCCTTTGAGGGACACCGGGTCGATTCCCGCCCGTTCGCATGCCTCCCAGGCGGTTTCCAGCAGCAGTCGCTGCTGGGGGCTGGTGGCGAGCGCCTCGCGCGGGCTGATGCCGAAGAACTGGGGGTCGAATCGGTCGGCGTCGTAGAGGAATCCGCCCCGGCGGACATACGTGGTGCCAGGGTGGTCCGGGTCCGGGTGATAGAGGCTGTCGAGATCCCAGCCGCGGTCGGTGGGGAAGTCCCCGATGGCGTCCACACCGTCGGTGACCAGCCGCCACAGGTCCTCGGGCGTGTTCACTCCGCCCGGGAACCGGCACGCGATGCTCACGACCGCGATCGGCTCGTGGTATCGCTCCTCCACCTCGCGCAGACGCAGACGCGTATCGTGCAGATCCGCGGAGACGCGCTTGAGATACTCGACCAGTTTCTCTTCATTCACGTTCACCATGAGGTTTCACCCGGCCTCAGCGATCGTCGCGCCCGGCACATTCAGGACACACCCAGTTCGTTGTCGATGAAGTCGAGAACCTGGGCCGCGGACGCGGACTCCAGCCTCTCCGCGGCGGTCATTTCTTCCTCCGCCGGCTTTCGTGTCGCCTTCCACTTCGCCAGCAGGCTTTCGAGCCGTGCCGTGACGGCCCCCGAATCGTCGTCTTCCAGCTCGAGGCCGATCAGGGTGGCTTCGAGTCTGGCCAGTTCGTTGAGGACCGGATCGGCGCCGTCCCGGCCCATGGCGGCCCCGACCGCCGGGGCGATGCGTTCCAGCAGGTAGTCGGCGAGCACGGCCGCTTCCGGGTAGTCGAAGACGAGGGCGGCGGGCAGCCGCAGACCGGTGGCGGCGGCGAGCCGGTTGCGCAGTTCGACGGCGGTCAGGGAATCGAAGCCCAGCTCCTTGAAATTGGTGTCGGCCTGCACCGCCTCGACGTCGGCATGCCCGAGCACGGTGGCCACATGGCCACGGACCAACTGGAGGACCGCGCGGTGCTGTTCGGCGGCGGACAGGCCCGCCAGCCGGCCGGCCCAGTCGTCCGGCCGCGCATCGGCCGCCGCCGCCGTACGCCGCGCCGCCGCGCCACCGGCGCCGGATGCGGCGAGGGCGCGGAGCGTGGCGGGGAGGCCGTCGACGGGCAGTCCGGCGAGGGTGCGGGTGTTCATGTCCGCCGCGATCAGCTGGTGGCCGCCGTGCTCGGCCGCCGCGTCGAGCAGCCGGAGGGCATGGTCGGCGGTCATCGCGGTGACGCCCGAGCGGGACATCCGGGCCAGGTCCGCGTCGGCGAGGCCGCCGGTCATCTCGCTGGATTCGGCCCACAGGCCCCAGGCCACCGAGACCGTCGGCAGGCCCCGTGCCTGGCGGTGGGCCGCCAGCGCGTCGCAGAAGGCGTTGGCCGCCGCGTAGTTGGCCTGTCCCGGGCTGCCCATGACCCCGGCGGCCGACGAGAACAGCACGAAGGCGCCCAGGCGCAGGTGTGCCGTCGCGGCGTGCAGATGTGCGGCGGCGGTGGCCTTCGCCGCCCAGACCCGCGCCAGCCGCTCGGGAGTCTGCGCGGTGACGACCGCGTCGTCCAGCACGCCCGCGGCATGGATGACTCCGGTCAGCGGATGCCCCGGGTCGACCCCCGCCACCAGATCGGCCACGGCCACCGCGTCGGTGACATCGGCGGCGACGATCCGTACCCGCGCGCCGAGGGCGGTCAGCCGGTCGGCGAGGTCCCGGGCGCCCGGCGCGTCCGGGCCCCGGCGGCTCACCAGCAGCAGATGCCCGATCCGCCAGGCGCGTACGAGGTGTTCGGCGACCAGCGCGCCCAGGGTGCCGGTGCCACCGGTGATGAGGACGGTGCCGTCCGGGTCCACCGGGGCGGGGACGTCCAGGACCAGCTTGCCGGTGTGCTTGGCCTGGCTGAGATGGCGCAGCGCCTCACGTGTCCGGCTGAGCGGCCAGGTCCGCACCGGCAGCGGTCGCAGAGCTCCGGTGGCGAACAGCTCGCCCAGTTCGCCCAGCATCCGGCCGATGTGTTCGGGCCCGGCGTCGGTGATGAGGTCGTAGACCTGGTACGTCATCCCGGGGTGCTGCTCCGCGACGCGCTCGGGGTCACGGAGGTCGGTCTTGCCCATCTCCATCAGCCGGCCGCCCTCGCGCAGCAGCCGCAGCGACGCGTCGACGAAGGGGCCGGCGAGGCTGTTGAGCACCACATCGACGCCACGCCCGCCGGTGGCCTCGCGGAACGCCTCCTCGAAGTCCAGATCGCGTGACGACGCCCGGTGCGCCTCGTCGATGCCCATCGCCTCCAGCACCTCATGCTTGCCGGGGCTCGCCGTCGCGTAGACCTCCGCGCCCAGATGCCGGGCGATCCGTACGGCCGCCATGCCCACACCGCCGGTCGCGGCATGGATCAGGACCGTCTCTCCGGCCTGGAGCCGGGCCAGCTCCACAAGCCCGTACCAGGCGGTCAGGAACGCCACCGGCACCGAGGCCGCCTGCGGAGCGGTCCACCCGGTGGGAACGGGCGCCACCATGCGGGCGTCGGTCACCGCCGTCGGACCGAACGCGCGGTCGAAGACCCCCATGACCCGGTCGCCCACCGCGAGCCCGGTCACCTCGGGGCCGAGGGCCAGCACCACACCGGCGCCCTCGCCACCGAGCCCGGTCTGGCCCGGGACCATGCCCAAACTGATGAGCGCGTCGCGGAAGTTGATACCGGCCGCGTGCACCGCCACACGCACCTGACGCGGTCCGAGCGGCTCGAGCACCTCCGGGCACGGCACCGGCTTCACGTTCTCCACCGTGGCCGCGCCGGTCAGCTCCAGCCGCCATGCGGGCTGTCCCACCGGTGCGGCCACACCCCCGCTGCTCACGCCACCGGCACGCATCAGCCGGGGCACCCGGAGCCGCCCCGCCCGCAGCGCGACCTGCGGCTCGTCCAGGTGCGCCGCCCACACCACGGCGCTGCGCACACTCTCTTCGAGCGGCTCGGAGTCCGGGTCGAGATCGACCAGAAGGAATCGCCCCGGGTTCTCCGCCTGCGCACTGCGCACCAGCCCACACACGGCGGCCCCGGCCACGTCCAGGCCACCGTCTCCGGCCCCGTCCGTGTCGGAGGCGCCGTCCGTGTCGGAGGCGCCCCCCGTCTCGGAGGCGCCCTCGGCCTCGGAGGTGTCGATGGCGACCGCTCCCCGCGTGACCACCACCAACCGGGCGTCGACCAGACGCGGTTCGGCCAGCCAGCCCCGTACCAGTTCCAGCACCCGCTCCGAGGCCGCCAGACCGGCGGCCGCCAGGTCCGTACCCGCGTCCCCGCCGGACGGGCCGCCGAGCGCGGGCAGATACGCGATGGCCACCGAGGGGACGGGGCCGTCACCGTCGAGGGCGGACACCAACGACGCCAGATGCGGATGGTGTACCGCGCCCGGCACGATCGGTCCGCGCTCCTGCGAGCCCAGAACCACCCACTCGCCGCCGTCCGCCGGATCCGGCTCCCGATGTCCGGCGCCGGTGTCCGGTGCGGGGACGGGCAGGGGCGTCCACTCCAGGGTGAACAGCCCGTCCACCTCAGGCCCGGCGGAGGGCCGCAGTTGGTCGATGTCGGCCGGTCGCATCACCAGCGAGTCGACGGTCAGCACCGGACCGCCCAGGGCGTCGGCCACCTCGACCCGCAGACCCCGCTCGCCCTCGGCGCCACCCGCCTCCTGCTCCCGGGGCGAGAGCCGGACCCGTACGGTCGTGGCACCGCCCGCCCACAGCGACACGCCGTTCCAGGCGAACGGCAGCCACACCCGGCCGTCCTCGTGCTCCTGCACGGGCCGGTCGAGGAGGAACGCCGGATGGAGCGCGGCATCCAGCAGTGCCGGGTGGATACCGAATCCCTCGGGTTCTCCGGCGGCCTCGGGCAGCGTCACTTCGGCGAACACATCCGCGCCATTCCGCCATACCGCTCGCAGGCCACGGAACGACGGCCCGTAGGCGTACCCCGACGCGGCGGCGCGCTCGTAGAACCCGTCGAGCCGTACGGGCTCCGCGCCCGCCGGGGGCCATACCCCGCCCGGCTCGTCCACCGGGGCGCGCGCGGGGCCCTGCGGGGGCGGCGGACTCAGGACGCCCTCGGCATGGCATACCCAGCCCGGTTCGGCACCGGGCTCGACATCGCGGTCGGGCCGGGAGTACACCCGCACATCACGCCGCCCGTCCTCGGTGGCCAGGCCGACCACCACCTGGACGCGCAGCCCACCGGACGCGGGCGGGACGAGCGGAACCTGGAGCGCCAGCTCCTCCACCCCGCCGCAACCCGCCTCATCGGCGGCCCGCAGCGCCCACTCCACCAGCGCCGCGCCCGGCGCCAGCACGGCGCCCGCCATCACATGCTCGGCCAGCCAGCCCCCGGCGCCACCGGCCGAGATCCGGCCGGTGAGCACCAGCCCGCCATCGGCGAGCCCAACGGCCGCCGGCAGCTGCGCATGCTCGACCCGTTGCAGCCCGGCCGCGCCCACATCCCCGACGCCACCGCCCTGGGCCAGCCAGTAGCGCTCGCGCTGGAAGGCGTACGTGGGCAAGTCGACCGTCCGGGGCGCCGGGTCGGCCGGGAACCAGTGGGCCCAGTCGACATCGGTGCCATGGGTGTGCAGTTGGGCGAGGGCGTGGCCGAGTGCGTGCCCATCGGGTCGCTTACGGCTCAGAGTGGCTGTGACCAGCGGAGTCGGCCACCCTGCCCCGACTCCGCCCACGTGGGTGTCGGCGTCGGTCGTCGCCTCGTCGGCGGTGAGGTGCTGAAGGGTGTGCTGGGTCGCGGTGGCGAGGACGGGGTCGGGGCCGAGTTCGAGGAAGACACCGGTTTCGGGCGCGATATGAGAGATGGCGGGGTGGAAGCGGACGGGTTGGCGGATGTGGCACACCCAGTAGCCGGGCGTGGCCATCTCCTCGTCGGCCGGCTCACCGGTGAGGTTGCTGAGCACCGGAAGGGTGGGCCGGTGGAAGGTCAGGCCGTCGATGGTCTGCGCGAACGGCTCCAGGATCGGGTCCATCAGCGGGGAGTGGAAGGCGTGGCTGACGGTCAGGGTCCTGGTCTTGCGGCCCTTCGCCGCCCAGACGTCGCCGATGTCGGCGACCAACTCGACCGGGCCGGAGACGACGGTGTTGCCGGGGGTGTTCAGGGCGGCGATGCCCACCTGGCCGTCGTATCGGGCCAGGTCCTCGGCGAGTTCGTCGGCGGTGGCCGCGATGGCGACCATGCCTCCGCCCTCGGGAAGCCCACCCATCAGGGTGGCGCGGGCGGCGACGAGGTGGCAGGCGTCGGGGAGGTCGAAGACTCCGGCGACGTGGGCGGCCGCGATCTCGCCGATGGAGTGGCCGATGACCGCGTCGGGGCGTACGCCGAGTGAGTCGAGCAGGCGGGCCAGGGCGATATGCAGGGCGAACAGTCCGGCCTGGGCGTAGGTGGTGTGGTCCAGCAACCCCGGCCGCTCGGCCACACCGTGGAAAACCACGTCGCGAAGGGGCTGTTCCAGGTGGGGGTCGAGCAGCCCGCAGACCTCGTCGAACGCCGTGGCGAACACCGGGAACCGTTCGTACAGCCCGGCCCCCATCCCCTGGCGCTGGCTGCCCTGACCGCTGAAAAGCCACACCGTCTTGCCCGTCGCCGCGCCACTGTCGGGGAGCACCACCCCCGGATGTGGCTCACCGCTCGCCAGCGCCTCCACGGCGGCCAACAGCTCGGCGCGGTCATCACCCACCACCACCGCCCGATGCTCGAACACCGACCGCGTGGTGGCAAGTGACCAGCCCACCTCGACCGCCGTCATCTCGGGGGAGTTGGCCATGCGTTCGGCCAGCGCGGCGGCCTGGCCACGCAGCGCCTCCGCAGTCCGCGCGGAGAGCATCCATGGAACCGCCCGCACGTCGGGGGAGATCACGGGTCCGGTCGTGACACGCTCGACCGGCTCGGGGGCCTGTTCCAGAAGGAGATGGGCGTTGGTGCCGGAGGCGCCGAACGAGGACACACCGGCCCGGCGCGGCCGCTCACCGTCCGGCCACTCCACCGCCTCAGTCAGCAGCCGCACCGCACCGCTGTCCCAGTCCACATGCGGGCTCGGCTCATCGATATGCAGGGAGGCAGGCAACGTCCCATGGCGCATGGCCTGCACCATCTTGATGACACCCGCCACACCCGCCGCCGCCTGCGTATGCCCGATGTTGGACTTGATCGAGCCGAGCAGCAACGGCTGCCCAGCCGGGCGATCCTGACCATAGGTGGCCAGCAGCGCCTGCGCCTCGATCGGATCACCCAGCGTCGTACCCGTGCCATGCGCCTCCACCGCATCGACATCCAAGACCGTCAGCCCGGCGCTCGCCAGCGCCTGGCGGATCACCCGCTGCTGCGAGGGACCGTTCGGCGCCGTCAACCCGTTGGACGCACCATCCTGATTGACGGCCGACCCACGGATCACCGCCAGCACCCCATGACCGTTGCGCCGGGCATCCGACAGCCGCTCCAGCAGCAGAACACCCGCGCCCTCGCCCCAGCCCGTCCCGTCGGCGGCCGCCGCGAAGGGCTTGCACCGGCCATCGGGAGCCAGGCCACGCTGGCGGGAGAAACCGGTGAACACATCCGGGGTGGCCATCACCGTCACCCCACCGGCCAACGCCAGCGTGCACTCGCCCTGCCGCAACGCCTGCGCCGCCAGATGCATCGCCACCAACGACGACGAACACGCCGTATCCACCGTCACCGCAGGACCCTCAAAGCCCAACGTGTACGCCACCCGCCCCGACACCACACTGCCGGAACTGGCCAGCATCGCGTAGCCTTCCAGCCGCGCGTCGCCGCCGCTCAGCCCGGCCGCGTAGTCGTGATACATCACACCCGCATACACACCGGTCGGACTTCCCTTCAACGACACCGGGTCGATCCCCGCCCGCTCCAGCACCTCCCACGACGCCTCCAACAGCAACCGCTGCTGCGGATCGGTGGCCAACGCCTCCCGCGGATTGATCCCGAAGAACGCCGCATCGAACGCATCGGCGTCGTACAGGAACCCGCCTTTGCGCGCGTACGAGGTGCCGGGGTGGTCCGGGTCGGGGTGGAAGAGCCCGTCCAGATCCCAGCCTCGGCCGGTCGGAAACTCCCCGATGGCGTCACGGCCCGAGGCGACCAGATTCCAGAGCTCCTCCGGGGACCTGACCCCGCCCGGGAATCGGCAGGTCATCGCGACGATGGCGATCGGCTCATCTGCGTCGGCCGCCGTTACGACGGGCGCGTGCGCGGCCGACCCGGCGGTCTCGCCGGTCAGCCGGGTGCACAGATACTCCGCCAGCACCCGAGGCGTCGGATAGTCGAACACCAGCGTCGCCGGCAACCGCAACCCCGTCACCACCGACAACCGATTACGCAACTCCACCGCCGTCAACGAATCAAAACCCAACTCCTTGAACGCGGCATCCACCCGCACCTCACCAGCAGAACCAAACCCCAACACCACCGCCACACCACCCCGCACCACCTCCACCACCACATCCAACCGAGCAGCAGCCCCCAACCCCACCAACCGCGCAACCAACCCCGAAACCCCTGCCTCACCAGCCGCCATCCGCCGCCCGGTGCGACCGGCCACCAACCCCCGCAACACCGCCGGAAGATCCCCACCAGCCACCCCAGCCGGATCGACGGCGGCGGCGACACACAGCGGGCCACCCTGCGTACAGGCGGCGTCCAGCAGGCCCAGCGCCTTCTCGCTGGACATCGCGGCGATGCCCGAGCGGGACATCCGAGCCCGGTCCGTCGCGGCGAGCTTTCCGGTCATCTCGCTGGACTGGGCCCACAGGCCCCAGGCCACCGACAGCCCGGGAAGGCCACGGGCCTGACGGTGGGCGGCGAGGGCGTCACAAAAGGCGTTCGCCGCCGCGTAGTTGGCCTGGCCCGGGCTACCCATCACCCCAGCGGCCGATGAGAACATCGCGAACAGGGACAGCGGGAGGCCGGCGGTGGCGGCGTGCAGATGCGCCGCGCCCGTGGCTTTGGCCGCCCACACCCGGGCCAGCCGTTCGGGCGTCTGCGAGGTCATCACCGCGTCGTCGAGCAACCCCGTGGCATGGATGACTCCGGTCAGCGGATGCTCGGCATCGACCCCCGCCACCAGCTCGGCCACCGCCGACGCGTCCGTGACATCCACGGCGGCGACCCGCACCCGCGCACCCAGCCCTTCCAGGCGGGTGGCCAGCTCGCGGGCCCCCGGGGCGTCCGGCCCGCGACGGCTCACCAGGAGCAGATGGCCGACCCGCCAGGTGCGCACCAGGTGCTCGGCCACCAGGCCGCCCAGGGTGCCGGTGCCGCCCGTCATCAGCACGGTGCCGTCAGGATCGAGCGCCGCCGGGGTGCCCCGCTCCTTCGGGCCGCTGTCGGCGGAGGCACGGACCAGCCGTGGCACCCACGCCCGGCCGTTCCGTACGGCCAACTGCGGCTCATCCAGGTCCACCGCCTGTGTGATGGCGTCCCGCAGGTGAAGGCCGAGGGCTCGATCTACATCCAGTTCGAGGTCGAGATCCAGTCCGAGGTCGAGATCCGGTCCGAGGTCGAGCAGAGCGAAGCGTCCCGGGTTCTCCGCCTGCGCGCTCCGCAGGAGACCCCACAGCGCGGCGGCAGCCACATCCGTACCGCCCTCGGCGTCGGTGACGGCGACCGCGCCACGCGTCACCACGACCAACCGGGCATCGGCCAGCCGCGGCTCGGCCAGCCACTTCTGCACCAGTTCCAGGGCGTGTTGTGCCACCGCCAGACCAGCAGCCGCCATATCGGTCGCGGTGTCGGCGTCGGCGTCCGAGCGCGGGAACTCGGCGAGGACTACGGCCGGGGCCGACTTCCCGTCATCGAGTGCCGCGAGAAGCCCCTCCAGATCCGGATGCGCCCCCTCGGTCGCCAGCACCGCCCAATCATCGCGACCGGCCACCGGCCCATCGGCCCCTGTGGGCTGTGGCAGTGGGGTCCAGTCCAGAACGAACAGACCGTCCACACCACGTGCCGCCGCGGCCCCCCGCAACTGCTCTACGGACGCCGGTCGCGTCACCAGGGAGTCGACCGTCAGAACGGGGTCGCCCACGGCATCGGCCACCACCAGCCGCAGCCCGCGCTCACCCTCGGCGCCGTCCCCATGCGGGGTGATCCGCACGCGTACCGTGCTCGCTCCAGCGGCCCACAACGACACCCCGTTCCAGGCAAACGGCAGCAGCACCTGGCCGCCGTCCCCCTCCCGCTCGGATCCGGTGTCGAGCAGGAGGGCCGGGTGCAGGGCCGCGTCGAGTAGCGCCGGGTGGATGCCGAAGCCGTCGGCTTCCCCCGCCGCTTCGGGCAGCGCCACCTCGGCCAGCAGGTCAGCGCCGTCCCGCCACACGGCGCGCAGCCCCTGGAACGACGGCCCGTACGCATAGCCCGCCGCCTCGGAACGCTCGTAAAACCCCACCAGATCCACCGGTTTCGCACCCGCTGGAGGCCATGTTCCGCCCAGTCCCTCGGCCGACTGGCCCGCGCCTTCCGGTGCCGGGCTCAGCACCCCTTCGGCGTGGCACAGCCAGCCCGCATCGGCGCCCGCGTCACCCTCGCCGTCCGGACGGGAGTAGATCCGCACATCGCGCCGCCCGTCCTCCGCCGCCGCGCCCACCACCACCTGGATGCGCAGCCCGCCCGACTCCGGCAGCACCAACGGCACCTGGAGAGCCAGCTCCTCGATCCCACCGCAGCCGACCTCGTCGGCCGCCCGCAGTGCCCACTCCACCAGCGCAGCGCCCGGGGCCAGGACTGCGTTCGCCACGATGTGTTCGCCAAGCCAGTCGTCACCGCCACCGGCCGAGATACGCCCGGTGAGCAGGTGGGTGCTGCCATCGGCCAGCTCCACGGCAGCGCCGAGCAACGGATGGTCCGCGGCGACGAGGCCGAGGCCGCTGGGGTCGCCGACCGCGCCCGAGCCGTTCATCCAGTAACGCTGGTGCTGGAAGGCGTACGTGGGCAGGTCGACCGTACGAGGCGTGGGGTCGGCCGGGAACGCGGCCCGCCAGTCCACCTCGACCCCAGCGATGAACGCCTGGCCCAGTGAGTGGAGGAGCTGGGCCCGGCCGCCGTGATCGCGGCGCAGGGTCGGCACGGTGACGGCCGAGACCTCGGCTTCCTCAAAGGTCTCCTGAAGACCCAGAGTGAGCACGGGATGCGTACTGACCTCGATGAACACCCGATGCCCGTCCGCCAGCAACGCCTGAACCGCATCGGTGAACCGCACCCGCTCCCGCAAATTCGACACCCAATAGCCCGAGTCCAGGCCGGTAGTAACAGCACGACCACCGGTCACCGTCGAATAGAACGCCGTACCCGAACCCGACGCATCAAGCGGACGGATGCCAGCCAGGACCTCGTTCAACTCATCCCGGATCTCCTCCACCTGAGGACCATGCGAGGCATAATCCACCTCAATCAACCGCGCCCGCTCCCCCACCTCCAGACACGCGGCTACGACAGCAGCCACCTGCTCCGGCGGACCCGAAACCACCCTGGAAAAGGGCCCATTGACAGCCGCCACGCCTACACCAGCGGCCTGATCGCCAAGACCCGACAGCAACTGGCCCGCCCGCTCCTCACCCACACCCAGCGACGCCATCGCCCCACCACCGGCCAACCGCCGCAACGCCCTACTCCGCAAAGCCACCACCTTCGCGCCGTCCTCCAACGACAACGCCCCCGCCACCACCGCAGCCGCAATCTCACCCTGGCTATGACCCACCACCGCCCCAGGACACACCCCATACCCCGCCCACACCGCAGCCAGCGACACCATCACCGCCCACAGAACGGGCTGGACCACATCCACCCGCCCCAGATCCGCCGCACCCTCCGCGCCGCGCAGCACATCCCCCAGCGACCAGTCCACATACGGCGAAAGAGCCCGCTCACACTCTCCCACCCGCGCCGCGAACACCGGCGACACCGCCAGCAACTCCGCACCCATCCCCACCCACTGCGAACCCTGCCCCGGAAACACCAACACCGGACCCACATCACCCGCCAACGCCGCCCCACCCGACTCCACCACACCCGGATGCGACACACCCCCCGCCAACGCCTCCACCGCCGCCACCAACTCACCACAGCCCTCACCCACCACCACCGCCCGATGCTCAAACACCGACCGCGTCGTCACCAACGACCAACCCACATCCACAGACGACAACTCCGCCGAGCCACCCACCCACTCAGCCAACGCCGCCGCCTGCCCCCGCAACGCCTCCACACTCCGCCCCGACACCACCCAGGGCACCACCCCACTCACCTCGGAGGACGCCGACTCCACATCCCTCTCAGGCGCCTGCTCCACAATCACATGCGCATTGGTGCCGCTGATCCCGAACGCGGAGACCCCGGCACGGCGCGGCTGCTCGTTCGTCGGCCACTCCACCGGGTCTGTGAGCAGCCGTACCGCGCCGCCGGACCAGTCCGCGTGCGGGGTCGGTTCATCGACGTACAGCGTGGCGGGCAGCAGTTCATGGCGCAGCGCCATCACCATCTTGATCACACCGGCCACACCCGCCGCACCCTGCGTATGGCCGATGTTGGACTTCAGCGAGCCGAGCCACAGCGGCCGGTCCTCCGGCCGGTCCCGGCCGTAAGTGGCGAGCAGCGCCTCGGCTTCGATCGGGTCGCCGAGTGTGGTGCCCGTGCCATGTGCCTCCACCGCGTCCACCTCGGCGGAGGAGAGCTGGGCGTTGATCAGGGCCTGGCGGATCACCCGTTGCTGGGACGGGCCGTTGGGCGCGGTCAGCCCGTTGGACGCGCCATCCTGGTTGATGGCCGAGCCCCGGATCACCGCGAGCACCCGATGTCCGTTGCGTTGTGCGTCGGAGAGCCGCTCCAGCAGCAGGAGCCCGACGCCCTCCGAGAAGCCCGTGCCGTCGGCGGCGGCCGCGAAGGGCTTGCAGCGGCCGTCGGGGGCCAGTCCGCGCTGGCGGGAGAATTCCACAAAGGTGTTCGGGGTGGTCATCACGGTCACGCCACCGGCCAGGGCCAGGGTGCATTCGCCCTGCCGCAGCGCCTGGCAGGCGAGGTGCATGGCGACCAGCGATGACGAGCAGGCGGTGTCCACCGTCACCGCCGGCCCCTCCAGACCGAGCGTGAAGGCCACCCGGCCGGAGACGACGCTGAGGGTGTTTCCGGTGAGCAGATATCCTTCCGCGCTCTTTTCGATCTGCGGGGTGCCGAAGCCGAGAATTCCGGCGCCCGCGTAGACCCCGGTTTGGGTGCCCTTGAGCGAGGTGGGATCGATTCCCGCGCGTTCGAGCAACTCCCAAGAGACTTCGAGCAGTTGGCGCTGCTGGGGTTCGGCCGCCAGGGCCTCGCGCGGGCTGATGCCGAAGAAGGCGGCGTCGAAGCCGTCGGCCCGGTCCAGGAATCCGCCGTGGCGGACGTAGCTGGTGCCGGAGTGGTCGGGGTCCGGGTGGTAGAGGGCCTCGGGGTGCCAGCCGCGGTTGGTCGGGAACTCCCCGATCGCGTCCCCGCGCGAGGCGACCAGCTCCCACAGGTCCTCGGGCGAGGCGATCCCGCCGGGGAACCGGCAGGCCATGCTCACGATGGCCACCGGCTCCTGTGATCGCTCCTCCATCTCGCGAAGCCGCCGACGCGTCTGTCCCAGATCGGCCGTGACCTTCTTGAGGTACTGGCGGAGCTTCTCTTCGGTACCCGACATCAGTTCCGCGCCTCCATCAGGGCAGTTCACGGTCAATGAGCTCGAACATCTCGTCGTCCGAGGCGGCTTCGAGGGCGTCGAAGTCGGTCGCGTCGGCCGGGGCGCCGGACCCGCTGCCGTTCCATGTCGCCAGCAGGGCGCCCAGCCGTTTGGCGATCCGCTGCCGGCCTTCGTCGTCCGTGACGAGGGTGGCCAAGGTGGTGTCCAGCCTGGCCAGCTCGCCGAGGACCGGGTCGACGCCGTCCCGGCCCGGCGCGGCTCCGTCGCCGGGTGCCAGCCGTTCCAGCAGGTAGTCGGCGAGTACGGCCGCCTCCGGGTAGTCGAAGACGAGGGCGGCGGGCAGCCGCAGACCGGTGGCGGCGGCGAGCCGGTTGCGCAGTTCGACGGCGGTCAGCGAGTCGAAGCCCAGCTCCTTGAAGCTGGCCTCGGCCTGTACCGCGTCCACATCGGCGTGTCCGAGGACCGTGGCGGCGTGGCCGCGGACCAGGTTGAGCACGAGTCGGTGCCGTTCGGCCGGGGACAGGCCCGCGAGCCGGGCGCCCCAGTCGACCTGGCGGCCTTCCCCGGCCGCCGCCGCGGTGCGCCGCCCGGTGCCGCCACCGCCGCCCGTGGCGGCCAGGGCGCGGAGCGTGGCGGGCAGGCTGTCGGCGGGCAGTCCGGCGAGGGTGCGGGTGTCCATGTGGGCGGCGACCAGATGGTCACCGCCGTGCTGGACGGCGGCGTCGAGCAGGGCCAGGCCGTGTCGGGTGCTCAGGGCGGCGACGCCGGTACGGGACATGCGGGCCAGATCCGCCCCGGCCAGGTGTCCGGTCATCCCGCTGGCGTCCGCCCACAGGCCCCACGCGATCGATACGCCGGGCAGCCCGGCGGCCCGCCGATGGGCGGCGAGTGCGTCGCAAAAGGCGTTGGCCGCCGCGTAGTTGGCCTGTCCGGGGCTGCCGAGTGTGCCCGCGGCGGAGGAGAAGAGGACGAACATGCCGAGCCGCAGATGGGCCGTGGCCGTGTGCAGATGGGCCACGGCCGTGGCCTTGGCCGTCCAGACCCGGGCCAGCCGTTCGGGCGTCTGTGAGGTCACCACCGCGTCGTCCAGCACACCGGTGGCGTGGATGACTCCGGTCAGCGGATGCCCGGGGTCGATGCCCGCCACCAGCTCCGCCACCGCCGTGCCGTCGGTGACGTCCACCGCCGCGAGGCGCACCCGCGCGCCCAGCTCCTCCAGCCGGGCGGCCAGGTCGCGGGCGCCCGGGGCATCCGGCCCGCGCCTGCTCACCAGCAGCAGATGGCCCATCCCCCAGGTGCGGACGAGGTGTTCGGCGATGTAGGCGCCCAGGGTGCCGGTGCCGCCCGTGATCAGTACGGTGCCCTCCGGGTCGACCGCGGCGGGTACGTCCAGCACCAGCTTGCCGGTGTGCCGGGCCTGGCTCAGCTGCCGTAGCGCGTCCCGCGCCCGGCTGAGCGGCCACGGCCGTACGGGGGCGGGCCGCAGCGTTCCGGCCGCGAACAGCTCGCTCACTTCGCGCAGCATTTCCCCGATGCGGTCCGGCCCGGCGTCGGGGACCAGGTCGAAGGCGCGGTAGCGGACGCCCGGACGTGTGGCCGCGAGGTGCTCGGGAGCGCGGATGTCGGTCTTGCCCATCTCGGAGAACCGTCCGCCGTCGGCCAGCAGCCGCAGGGAGGCGTCGACGTACGGCCCGGCGAGGCTGTTGAGTACCACATCGACGCCACGTCCGCCGGTGGCCTCGCGGAACACTTCCTCGAAGTCCAGGTCGCGTGAGGAGGCGCGATGTGCCTGGTCGATGCCCATGTCCTCGAGCACCCCGTGCTTGCCCGGGCCGGCCGTGGCATAGACCTCGGCGCCCAAGTGGCGGGCGATCTGCACCGCCGCCATGCCGACACCGCCGGTCGCGGCGTGGATCAACACCGATTCGCCGTCCCGCAGCCCGGCCAGGTCCACCAGCCCGTACCAGGCGGTGAGGAACACCACCGGTACGGCGGCCGCCTGCCGGAAGCTCCAGCCGTCGGGGATCGGCACGACCATGCGCGCGTCCGCCACCGCCCAGGGGCCGAACGCGCCCTCGAACAGGCCCATGACCCGGTCGCCCACCGCGAGCCCGGTCACCTCCGGGCCGATGTCCACGACGATGCCCGCGCCCTCGCTGCCGCGGAATACCCCGCCTCCGGGGTACATCCCGACGACGATCAGCGCATCGCGGAAGTTCATGCCCGCCGCGTGCACCGCGATCCGGACCTCTCCCGGCCCCAGCGGCGCCAGCGCCCCGGGACACGGCACCGGCGTCACATTGTCCACGGTGGACGCGCCCCGCACGGCGAGTCGCCACGCGGGCTCTCCCACCGGGCCCACCAGGCCGCCGCTGCCGGGGCCGCCCGCGCGGATCAGACGGGGCGCCCACACCCGGCCGGAGCCCACCGCCACCTGCGGTTCGTCCAGGGCGACGGCCCTCAGTACACCGTCCAGCACCGCCGCGCCGATCTCGTCGGTGCCGGGCGCGCCGTGCGGATCGCGGTCGAGCAGGACGAACCGCTCCGGGTTCTCCGCCTGCGCGCTGCGCAGCAGCCCCCACACCGCGGCACCGGCCGCGTCCACGACTCCGGCGTCGGGGTCCTCCGCCACCGGGCCGCCGGCCGCGACCGCGCCGTGTGTGACCACCACCAAACGGCTCTCGGCCAGCCGGGGTTCGGCCAGCCAGCCCCGCAGCAGGTCCAGGGTCCGCCGCACGGCCGTCAGGGCATCGGCTTCGGTGGCCCCGATGTCCATGGCCGTCGTCGAGGCCGGTACGGCGGTCAGCGCCACCGAGGGCGCGGGTGTTCCGGTGTCGAGCGCCGCGACCAGCGACTCCAGGTCCGGGTGGCGGACCACGCCCGGTGGGGTCCATTCCACGGTCTCGGGGCCCAGCGCCACCCAGCCACCGTCCCCGGCCACTGGCTCGGGCAGCCGCGTGTCAACGCCGGGCGCCGTCTCGGGGAGCGGGATCCAGGCGAGGGTGAACAGTCCGTCCACGGTGCCTCGGCCGGCGGTTCGCAGCTGATCCGTACGGGCGGGGCGCAGCACCAGCGAGTCGACCGTCAGGACCGGGTCGCCGACGGCGTCGGCCACGGTCAGCCGCAGCGCCCGCTCGCCGTCCGCGCCCTGCTCACGCGGGGACAGCCGGACGCGTACGGTGGTCGCTCCGGCGGCCCACAGCGACACCCCGTTCCAGGTGAACGGCAGCCACACCTGGCCGGTGTCGCGCTCCTGCTCGGTCCCGGCGGTGAGCATGCCCGCCGGGTGCAGGGCGGCGTCCAACAGCGCCGGGTGGATGCCGAATCCGGCCCGGTCGCCCGCCGCTTCGGGCAGCGCCACCTCGGCCAGCACATCAGCGCCGTCGCGCCACAGCTTCCGGACGCCCTGGAACGCGGGCCCGTATCCGTATCCGGCGGCCGCCGCGCGCTCGTAGAAGCCATCCGTGTCCACCGGCTCCGCGCCCGCCGGGGGCCAGGCTCCGGCAGGCTGGGGTGCCGGTTCGCCGTGGGGGCCGAGTACGCCGACCGCATGGCACACCCAGACCGGGTCCGTAGTGGTCTCGGCGTCGCGGTCGGGCCGGGAGTACACCCGTACGTCGCGGCGGCCGTCGTCGGCGGCCTCGCCCACCACCACCTGGACGCGCAGCCCGCCGGTGTCGGGGAGGACGAGCGGGACCTGCAGGGCGAGTTCCTCGACCGTACCGCAGCCCGCCTCGTCGGCGGCCCGAAGCGCCCATTCGACCTGGGCCGCGCCCGGCACCAGCCGGGCGCCCGCCACCACGTGTTCGCCGAGCCAGCCCTCGCCGCCACCGGCGCTCAGCCGTCCGGTGAGCAAATGGGTGCTGCCGTCGGCGAGCTCCACGGCCGCGCCGAGCAGCGGGTGATCCGCGGAGACCAGGCCCAGGTCGGTGGGGTCGCCACCCTGGCCGGCGGTACCTTCGAGCCAGTAGCGCTCACGCTGGAAGGCGTAGGTGGGCAGCGGCACCGTGCGGGGCGCGGGGTCGGTGGGGAAGAGGGTGGTCCAGTCGACCTCGGCTCCCGCGGTGAACGCCTGGGCCAGCGACCGCACCAGTTGGGCGAGATCGCCGTGGTCCCGGCGCAGGGTCGGTACGGTGGCGGCGGGAACGCCCGCCTCCTCGAAGCTCTCCTGCATGCCGACCGTGAGGACGGGGTGGGTGCTGGCCTCGATGAACACCCGGTGGCCATCGGCCAGCAGCGCCTGGACCGCCTCCGCGAACCGCACCCGCTCCCGCAGATTCCGCACCCAATAGCCCGTGTCCAGCACGGAGGGATCGGCCCGGCCACCGGTCACGGTGGAGTAGAAGACCACCCCGGACCCGGACGCGCCGACCGGCTCAACCCCCCTGAGTAGTTCAGTGAGTTCTTCGGCGATCTCGTCGACCTGGGGACTGTGCGAGGCGTAGTCCACCTCGATCGTCCGGGCGCGTTCCCCGATGTCACGGCAGGCGGCCACGGCGGCGGCCACCTGCTCCGGCGGCCCGGACACCACAGTGGAGGCGGGGCCGTTCACGGCGGCCACGACCACGGCGGCGGCGCGGTCGCCGAGCCCGGACAGCAGCTCCGTGGCCTGTTCCTCACCTACGCCGAGGGAGGCCATGGCCCCGCCGCCGGCCAGTTGGCGCAGCGCGCGGCTGCGAAAGGCCACGATCCGGGCGCCGTCCGCCACGGTGAGCGCCCCGGCCACGCAGGCGGCGGCGATCTCGCCCTGGCTGTGGCCCACGACGGCGGCGGGCCGCACACCGTGGCCCGCCCATACGGCGGCCAGGGACACCATCACCGCCCACAGGACGGGCTGCACCACATCCACCCGGCTCAGATCGCCCGCGCCGTCCACGCCGCGCAGCACATCGGTGAGCGACCAGTCGACGTGGGGTGCGAGCGCTCGTTCGCACTCCGCCACCCGGGCGGCGAACACCGGGGAGGCGTCCAGCAGTCCGGCACCCATCCCGATCCACTGCGAGCCCTGGCCGGGGAAGACCAGCACCGGACCCGCACCGCCCGTGGTGGCGGCCGCGCCCGGGTGCACCACACCCGGGTGGGTCTCGTCGGCCGCCAACGCCTCGACAGCCGCCATCAGTTCGCCGCGGCTCTCGCCGACCACCACGGCGCGGTGGTCGAAGAGGGTGCGGGAGCGAATGAGGGACCAGCCCACCTCGACGGGCGAGGCCGTGGGTCCGGTGGCCAGCCGCGCGGCCAGCGCCCGCGCCTGGTCCCGAAGCGCCTCGGTGCCCCGCGCGGACAGCACCCAGGGCACCACCCGAAAGTCCTCGGGATCGGGCTCGCGCGCGGTGTGTTGGGCCTGTTCGGGGGCCTGTTCGAGGATCACATGGGCGTTGGTGCCGCTGATGCCGAAGGAGGAGACACCCGCGCGCCGGGGCCGCTCGGCCCGTGGCCATTCGACCGCCTCGGTAAGCAGCCGCACTCCGTCGTCGTCCCATTCCACATGCGGGCTGGGTGCGTTGATGTGGAGGGAGGCGGGCAACAGGCCGTGGCGCATCGCCATGACCATCTTGATCACACCCGCCACGCCCGCGGCGGCCTGCGTATGCCCGATGTTGGACTTGATGGAGCCGAGCCACAGCGGCCGTCCCTCCGGCCGCTCCTGCCCGTAGGCGGCCAGCAGTGCCTGGGCCTCGATGGGGTCGCCGAGCGTGGTGCCCGTGCCATGGGCCTCCACCACGTCGACGTCCGCCGGGGAGAGGCGTGCGGTGGCCAGGGCCTGGCGGATCACCCGCTGCTGGGAGGGCCCGTTCGGGGCGGTCAGGCCGTTGGAGGCGCCGTCCTGGTTGATGGCCGACCCCCGGATCACGGCCAGCACCTCGCGGCCGTTGCGGCGCGCGTCCGACAGCCGCTCCAGGACGAGCAGGCCGATGCCCTCGCCCCAGCCGGTGCCGTCGGCCGTCGCGGCGAACGGCTTGCAGCGGCCGTCCGGGGCCAGTCCGCGCTGCCGCGAGAACTCCACGAAGGTGTTCGGTGTGGCCATCACGGTCACCCCGCCGGCCAGGGCCAGGGTGCACTCCCCCTGCCGCAGTGCCTGGGCCGCCAGATGCATCGCCACCAGCGAGGACGAACACGCCGTGTCCACCGTCACCGCGGGCCCCTCAAGGCCGAGGGTGAACGCCACCCGGCCGGAGGCGATGCTCGGTGTGCTGCCGGTCATCAGACGACCCTCGACGCCCTCCGGGGTGCGGCCCAGGAAACGGCTGCCGTAGTCGTCGTACATGACCCCGGTGATCACCGCGCTCCGGCTGCCCCGCAGGGTCACCGGGTCGATGCCCGCGCTCTCGAACGCCTGCCACGCGGTCTCCAGGAGCAGCCGCTGTTGGGGGTCGGTGGCCAGCGCCTCGCGCGGGGAGATCCCGAAGAACTCGGCGTCGAACCGCGGGGCCTCGTGGAGGAATCCGCCCTCGCGGGTGTAGCTGGTGCCGGTGTGGTCCGGGTCGGGGTCGAAGAGGCCGGCGAGGTCCCAGCCGCGGTCCGCGGGGAACTCCCCGATCGCGTCCACACCCTCGGCCACCAGCCGCCACAGCTCCTCGGGTGAGCCGACACCGCCCGGATAGCGGCAGGCCATGCCGACGATGGCGATCGGGTCGTCGTCGGCCGCCACGGGGGTGGCCGTCGGCGGGAGAGGTGTCCCGGCCGCGCTCCCGGCCAGCCGCTCGCGCAGGAAGCGCACCAGGGCGTCGGGGGTCGGATAGTCGAAGATGACGGTGGCCGGGATCCGGGTGCCGGTGGCCGCGTTGAGCCGGTTGCGCAGGTCCAGCGCCGTCAGCGAGTCGAAGCCGAGGTCTTGGAACGCCCTGCCCAGTTCGATGGCCTCCGGCGCGGGGTGGGCCAGCACGGTGGCGACCTGGTCGCGTACCAGCTCTCCGATGAGCCGGTCCTGCTCTTCGGTGGACAGCCCGGCGAGCCGCCCGGACAAGGAGCTCGTCCCGGTGTTGCGCGCGGCCTTCGTGGGGAGGTGCACCAGCCGCCGCAGTACGGGCGGAAGTGGCCCGGCGGCGGCCCGGGTGCGCAGCGCCGCGAGGTCGAAGCGCGCGGGGACGAGGGTGGGGTGGTCGGTGGTGAGCGCCGTGTCGAGCAGCGTGAGCGCCTGCTCGTTGGAGACGGGGGCGATCCCGGAGCGGGCCATCCGGGCGAGGTCGGCGTCGTCCAGGTGGCCGGTCATGCCACCGGCGGACGCGAGCAGCCCCCAGGCCAGCGTGTGGGCCGTCCGCCCCTCGGCGCGGCGGTGCTCGGCGAGGGCGTTGAGGAACATGTTGGCCGCGGCGTAGTTGGCCTGGCCGCCGTTGCCCATGATGGAGGCGGCGGAGGAGAACATCACGAACGCGGCCGGGTCCATGTCCCGGGTCAGCCGGTGCAGATGCCATGCCGCGTCCAGCTTCGGGGCCAGTACGGTGTCGAGTTGCCCGGGGGTCATGGCGGTGACCACACCGTCGTCGAGCACCCCCGCGGCGTGGATGACGGCCGTCAGGGGATGCGCCGCGGGGAGGGTGGCGAGCAGCGCGGCCAGCGCCTCGGGGTCGGCGGCGTCACATGCGGCGATGCGTACGTCCGCCGCGCCCAGCGCGGTCAGATCGTCCGCGAAGGCGTCGATGTCCTCCGTGATGCCCCCGCGCCGGCTGACCAGCAGCAGGTGGCGGACACCGTGGGCGGTGACCAGATGCCGGGCGACCAGCCGGCCCAGCGCTCCGGTGCCACCGGTGATCAGTGCCGTGCCGTCCGGGTCGAGGGCGCGGGGCAGGGTGTCCTGATGGGGGGCGCGGGGCGGGGTGTCCTGGTGGGGACGGATTTTGACCAGACGGGGCACATGGGCCGTTCCGGCCCGTACCGCCACCTCGGATTCGGCACCGGCGACGGCGGCCGGAAGGACGGTGCGCAGGACATCGCGCGACGCGGTGTCCTCGTCCAGGTCGAGCAGCAGGATGCGCTCCGGGTGTTCGGCCTGGGCGGCACGGACCAGGCCCCATACGGGCGCGGTGGCCAGGTCGGCGGGGCGGTCCCCGGGGCCGGTGGCGACCGCGCCGCGGGTGGCGATGACCAGCCGGGCCCCGCTGAACCGCTCGTCGGTGAGCCAGGTGCGCAGCGCGCCGAGGACGTGGTGGACTGCCGCGCGGACACGGGCGGGCGTCTCGTCCGGGTGTGTTGCGGTGTCCGGTGCGTCGGGGCATGCGAGGACGACGACGTCGGGAGCGGGCTGTCCGTCGTCCAGGGCGGCCCGCAGTGCGGCCAGGTCCGGACAGGCCGGGAGGTCCGGGTCCTCCGGATGGTGGGATCCGACGATGGCCCAACTCACTGTGTGCGGGGGCGTGTCGGCGGAGACCGGATATGGCTGCCAGTCCAGGCGGTACAGCGGGGCGTCGGCCGGGGCGGCGCGGGCGGAGCGCCAGCGGTCGGCGGAGACCGCCCGCAGCTCGAGGGCGTCGATGGTGGCCACGGGCGCGCCGTGGTCGTCGGTCAGCCGCAGCGTGATGGTGTCCGGGGCGGTGGGGGTGATGCGTACGCGCAGCCGGGTGGCGCCGGTGGCGAGGAGCCGCACCCCGCTGAAGGAGAACGGCAGTCGGACGGTCCCCTCGGCGCCGTCGGGCGCGTGGTCGCCGCCGAAGAGTTCTTCCACCGGGTGCAGGGCGCTGTCGAGCAGTGCGGGGTGCAGTCCGTAGCCGTCGGCCTCGCCGCGCTGTTCCGGGGCCAGGCGTACCTCGGCGAACATCTCCTCGCCGAGTCGCCATGCGGTGTGCAGGCCGCGGAAGGCGGGCCCGTAGGTGTAGCCCTGCGCGGACAGCCGCTCGTACAGGTCCGCCACGTCGACCGGGGTGGCCCCGGCGGGTGGCCAGGCCGTGGCCCGCGGTTCGTCGTCGGGCGGTGGCGTGACCGCGTCGGCCAGTACGCCGGTGGCATGGTGGCGCCAGGCGGCCGGGGCGTCCAGGGCCTCGCCCCCCTCGTCGGCGGCGCGGGAGGCGAGGGTGACGGTCCGTCGTCCGGTCTCGTCGGGCGCGGTGACGGCGAGCTGGATCCGTACCGCGCCGGAGGCGGGCAGGATCAGCGGCGTCTCCAGGGTGAGGTCGTCGAGCAGCCGGCAGCCGGTGTGCGCGGCGGCGAGGAGGGCCAGCTCCAGCAGGGCCGTACCGGGCAGGGGCACGCTGTCCGCGATGGTGTGGTCGGCGAGCCAGGCGTGGGTGTGCGGGGACAGCCGGCCGGTGAGCAGCAGCCCGCCGTCGGGTGTCTCCACGGCGGCCTGGAGCAGGGGGTGACCGGTCGGGCCGAGGCCGACGGCGCGTACGTCGGCCGTGGCGTTCGGGACGGGCCGCCAGTATCGCTGCCGCTGGAACCGGTAGGTGGGCAGGTCGACACGGCTCGCGTCCTCGGGGAGGGCGGCGGCGAAGTCGACCGCGGCGCCGTCGATGTGCGTCAGGGCGAGCGCGGTCAGCAGCGTACGGGGCTCGTCGCGGCCCGGGCGCAGGGCGGTGGCGAACACGGGCGCGCTGTCAGGAGTGTCGGGCGCGTCGGAGGCATCGGCGGTGGATGTCGCGGCGGCCAGGGCGTCCTGGGCCATCGTGGTGAGGACGGCGTCCGGGCCGAGTTCGAGGTAGCGCGTCACGCCTTCGCCGTTCAGGGTGCGCAGACCGTCGTGGAACCGTACGGGCGCGCTGACGTGGCGTACCCAATACTCGGGGTCGCGGAGCTGCTCGGGGTCGGCCGGCCGGCCGGTGACGTTGGAGATCACCGGGATGCGCGGGGCGTGGTAGGTGAGCCGCCGCGCCACGTCGCGGAAGTCGTCGAGCATGGGATGGAGCAGGGGCGAGTGGAAGGCGTGGCTGACGCGGAGCCGCTTGGTGCGGTGCCCCTGCGCCTTCAGGGTGCGGGCGATCTCGTCGATGTCTTCCGTGGCTCCGGATACGACCACCGAGGTGGGGCCGTTGACCGCGGCGAGCGCAACGCGGTCCGCACGATCGGTGAGCAGGGGGAGGACCTGTTCCTCGGTGGCTTCGACGGCGACCATGGCGCCACCGGAGGGCAGCGCCTGCATCAGTCGGCCGCGGGCAGCCACCAGGGTGCAGGCGTCGGGAAGGGACAGCACACCCGCCACATGCGCGGCCACCAGCTCACCGACGGAGTGGCCGGTGAGGAACGACGGGGTGAGGCCGAACGACTCGACGAGCCGGAAGAGCGCGGTCTCCAGGGCGAAGAGGGCCGCCTGGGTCACACCGGTGCCGTGCAGGGCCCGCGCCTGGTCGGTGTCCTCGGCCGCGAAGAGGGAGTCGCGCAGCGAGTGGCCGAGCAGCGGGTCCAGATGGGCGCAGGCGTCGTCGAGGGCGGCGGCGAACACAGCGAAGGTCCGGTACAGCTCGCGGCCCATGCCGGGCCGCTGGCTGCCCTGCCCGGTGAACATGAAGGCGGTGCCGCCGGAGCGGGCCGCCACCGTGGCCCGGGTCAGCCCGGGGTGGCTCCGGCCCTCGGCCAGGGCCCGCACGGCTGCGAGCAGTTCGTCGTGGTCCTCGCCGATGGCCACGGCCCGGTGTTCGAAAGCCGAGCGGGTCCGGGCGAGCGACCAGGCCACATCGGCCGCCGGCAGCCCGGGGGAGGCGGTGAGATGTGCGGCGAGTGCCTCGGCCTGATCCCGTAGCGCCTGGTCGGTGCGGGCGGACACCACCCAGGGCACTACGCGGCCGATCTGCGGCGCGGTGTCCGGGGCGGTCGGGCCGGGGGTCCGGTCCGGGACGGAGGGCTCGTCGGCGGGGGGCTGTTCGAGCAGCAGATGGGCGTTGGTCCCGGAGATGCCGAAGGAGGATACCGCCGCCCGGCGGGGCCGCTCGCCACGGGGCCAGGCGACGGATTCGGTGAGCAGGCGCACGGCGCCGGTGTCCCATGCGACATGGGGCGTGGGCTGGTCGACATGCAACGTGGCGGGCAGCGTCTCCCGCCGCATCGCCATGATCATCTTGATGACGCCGGCCACGCCCGCGGCGCCCTGGGTGTGCCCGAGGTTGGACTTGACCGATCCCAGCCACAGCGGCCGGCCCTCGGACCGGTCCCGGCCGTAGGTGGTGAGCAGCGCGTGGGCTTCGATGGGATCGCCGAGGCGGGTTCCGGTGCCATGTGCCTCCACCACGTCCACTTCGGCCGGGGACAGCCGTGCGTTCGCCAACGCCTGGAGGATGACGCGCTGTTGGGAGGGGCCGTTGGGCGCGGTCAGGCCGTTGGAGGCGCCGTCCTGGTTGATGGCCGAGCCCCGGATCACGGCGAGCACCTGATGGCCGTTGCGGCGTGCCTCGGACTGCCGCTCCAGCAGCACCAGGCCGACGCCCTCGGAGAACGCGGTGCCATCCGCGTCGGCGGAGAACGCCTTGCACCGGCCGTCGGGAGCCAGCCCGCGCTGCCGGGAGAACTCGGTGAAGACGTTCGGGATCGCCATCACCGTCACCCCACCGGCCAGGGCCAGGGTGCACTCGCCCTGCCGCAACGCCTGCGCCGCCAGATGCATCGACACGAGCGAGGACGAGCACGCGGTGTCCACCGTGACCGCGGGTCCCTCCAGGCCGAGGGTGTACGCCACCCGGCCGGAGAGCACACTGGGCGCGTTGCCCGTGACCAGGTAGCCCTCGGCGCTCTTCTCGATGTGCGGGGTGCCGAAGCCGGGAAGCGCGGTCCCGGCGTACACACCCGTCGAGGTGCCCTTCAGCGAGAGCGGGTCGATTCCGGCGCGTTCGAGCAGCTCCCAGGCGACCTCCAGCAGCAGCCGCTGTTGCGGGTCGATGGCCAGCGCCTCGCGCGGGCTGATCCCGAAGAATTCGGGGTCGAATCGGTCGGCGTCGTAGAGGAAACCGCCCTCGCGGGCATGGCTGGTGCCTGGGTGGTCCGGGTCCGGGTGGAACAGTTCCTCCAGGTCCCAGCCGCGGTCGGCCGGAAACTCCCCCATGGCGTGTGCGCCGGAGGCGAGGAGCCGCCACAGCTTCTCGGGCGAGTCGGCCCCGCCCGGGTAGCGGCAGGCCATGCCGACCACGGCCACCGGTTCCTGGGAACGGTCCTCCAACTCGCGCAGCCGCTGACGGGTTTCGTGCAGATCGCCTGCCACTCGCCTCAGATAGTCGACCAGCTTCTCTTCATTAGCGTGCGTCACAGAGGGTCACCCGGCCTTCAGCGAAGGGCGCGCCACGTTGTTCATGACAGGCCAAGTTCGTTGTCGATGAATTCCAGAACCTGATCGGCGGTCGCCACCTGCAACCGCTCCACGGCATTGCCGTCGTCCGCCTCCGCCGGCGAGCACATCGCCTTCCACTGGGACAGCAGGGTCTCCAGCCGGGCGGTGACCGCGCCGGAGTCCACGTCCTCGACGACGACGGCCGACAGGCTGTTCTCCAGCCTGACCAGCTCGTTGAGGACGGGATGGGGCTGGGATACGCCGGGGCCCAGGGCGCCCGGCTCACCGTCCGGCGAGAGCTCCTGGCGCAGATGCTCGGCCAGCACCGCCGCCTCCGGGTGGTCGAAGACGAGGGCCGCGGGCAGCCGTAGTCCGGTGGCCGCGGCCAGCCGGTTGCGCAGCTCCACGGCGGTCAGCGAGTCGAAGCCGAGGTCCTTGAACGACGCGTCCGGCTGCACCACACCCGGATCGGCGTGGCCGAGCACCATGGCCGCCTGGGCACGCACCAGGTTGAGCAGCAGCCGGTGCTGTTCGGTGGACGGCAGCCCCCTGAGCCGGCCGGCCCAGTCGGTGTTCTGTCCACCGGCGGCCGCCGTGGGCCGGGCCCGGCCGCCGCCGCCGACGGTGGCGAGTGCCCGCAGGGGTGCTGGGAGTGCGCCGGGGGGCTGCGCGGCGAGGGATCCGGTGTCCAGGTGGAGCGCCAGCAGATGCGGATGGCCGTGCCGGCAGGCCGCGTCGAGCAGCGCCAGCCCCTCCTCGGTGCTGTTGGCCTTGATGCCCAGACGGCCGATCCGGGCCAGATCGGCGTCGGCCAGCCGTGCGGTGAGGTTGCTGGTGGCCGCCCAGAGTCCCCATGCCACCGACAGCCCGGGGAGCCCGGCCGCCTGGCGGCGGGTGGCCAGGGCGTCGCAGAAGGCGTTGGCGGCGGCGTAGTTGGCCTGGCCGGGGGTGCCGAGATCGGAAGCGAAGGAGGAGAACAGGACGAACATGCCCAGCCGCAGATGCGCGGTGGCGGTGTGCAGCTGGGCCGCCGCCGCGGCCTTCGCCGCCCAGGCCCGCGCCAGCCGCTTCGGATCCTGCGAGGGCAGCATCGCGTCGTCCAGCGCCCCCGCCGCGTGCACGACACCGGTCAGGGGGTGTGCCGGGTCGACGCCCGTGAGGACTTCGGCCACTTGGGCGGCGTCGCCGATGTCGCAGGCGGCGATACGTACATCGGCCCCCAGGCCGGTGAGGTGGGCCAGCAGCTCCGGCGCACCGGGGGCGTCCATACCGCTGCGGCTCACCAGCAGCAGGTGGCGGATGTTCCAGGCCCGGACGAGGTGTTCGGCCACGTGTCGGCCGAGGGTGCCGGTGCCACCGGTGATGAGCACGGTGCCCTCACGGTCCACGGGGGCGGGGACGTCCAGGACCAGCTTGCCGGTGTGCTTGGCCTGACTCAGGTACCGCAACGCCTCACGCGCCCGGCTCAGCGGCCACGCCCGTACCGGAGGCGGCTCAAGCGCACCGGAGGCGAACAGCTCACCCAGCGCATGCAACATCTCGCCCATACGCTCCGGACCGGCATCGGCGATCAGGTCGTACGCGTGATAGCGGACCCCGGGATACTCCGCCGCGATCCGCTCCGGGGCGCGGACATCCGTCTTGCCCATCTCCAGCAACCGGCCGCCTTCGCGGAGGAGACGGAGCGAGGCGTCCACGAAGGGCCCGGCGAGACTGTTGAGCACCACATCCACGCCTCGGCCACCCGTGGCCTCCCGGAGCGTCGCTTCAAAGTCCAGATCCCGTGAGGAGGCCCGGTGCGCCTCATCGATGCCCATCGCGTCCAGCACCGCATGCTTCCCCGGGCTCGCCGTGGCGTAGACCTCCGCGCCCAGATGGCGCGCGATCCCCACCGCGGCCGTCCCCACACCACCGGTCGCGGCATGGATCAGCACCCGTTCACCCGCCTGGAGCCCGCCCAGCTCCACGAGCCCGTACCAGGCGGTGAGGAACACGACGGGGGCCGCGGCCGCCTGCCGAAAGGTCCAGCCGTCGGGGATGGGTACGACCGTACGGGCGTCCGCCACGGCCTGCGGGCCGAACGCGCCCTCGAACAGGCCCATGACCCGGTCGCCCACCGCGAGCCCAGTCACCTCCGGGCCGATCTCCAGCACCACACCGGCGCCCTCGCTGCCGCCGAACACCGCGTCCCCGGGGTACATCCCCAACACGATCAGCACATCGCGGAAGTTGACGCCCGCCGCGTGGACGTCGATCCGCACCTGGCCCGCCCGCAGAGGTTCCAGCACCTCCGGGCAGGCCACCGGCCGCACGCAGTCCACTGTCCCCGCGCCCTCGAGTCCGAGCCGCCACGCGGACGGCCCCACCGGGGCCGCCAGGCCCCCGCTCCGCGCGGCACGCGCCAGCCGGGGCATCAGCGCCCGCCCGGCGCGCAGCGCCAGCTGCGACTCGTCCATCTCCATGGCACGCGCCACGGCGTCGGCCACGAGACGGGCGGACACCTCGGTGTGAGGGTCGAGATCGAGCAGCAGGAAACGGCCGGGGTTCTCGGCCTGCGCGCTGCGCACCAGACCCCAGACCGCGGCCCCCGCCGCGTCCACGCCCTCGGCCGTGGGATCAACGCCATCCGGGTCCCCGGTCGCGACGGCGCCACGCGTCGTCACCACCAACCGGGCCTCGGCCAGGCGTGGTTCGGCCAGCCAGTCCTGCAGCAGCGCCAGGACCCGTTCCGCCGAGGCCAGACCGTCGGCCGCGATCCCGCCACCCCGCACATCAACCGGCCTGGCGGGCTCAAGTGCCAGTACGACGGCGGGGGCGGGCGCGCCCGCGTCGAGCGCGCCGATCAACGCCTGCGGATCCGGATGGCATACGGCGGTGGCCCCGGCCGGAGCCCTGTCCCCGGGCCCCAGGATCGCCCAGCCGTCGTCATCGGCCGTGTGTTCCGTGGACTGCCCGGCGCCGTTGGGCAGCGCGGGAACGGGCAGGGGAACCCAGTCCATGGCGAACAGCCCATCAGCGCCCGGGCGTTGGGCCGTACGCAGCTGATCGGCGTCGGCCGATCGCAACACCACCGCGTCGGCGCTCAGCACCGGGGCACCCAGAGCGTCCGCCACGGTCACCCGCAGCGTACGCTCGCCCTCCGCGCTCGGCTCGTACGGCGAGATCCGCACCCGTACCGTGGTCGCCCCGGCCGCCCACAGCGACACCCCGTTCCAGGTGAACGGCAGCCACACCCGGCCATCGGCCGACTCGGCGTCGTCGCTCGTGGACCCCTCGGTCAGCAGAACGGGATGCAGCGCGGCGTCGAGCAGCGCCGGGTGGATGCCGAACCCCGTCCGCTCCCCCGCCGCTTCGGGCAGCGCCACCTCGGCCAGCAGGTCCGCACCGTCCCGCCACACGGCGCGCAGCCCCTGGAAGGCCGGGCCGTACGCATACCCCGACGCCGCGATGTGCTCGTAGAAGTCGACTGGGTGCATCGGCTTCGCACCCGCCGGTGGCCACGGCCCGCCCAGCTCCGCCACCGGTCCGGGGCCCTCGGGAGGCGGGCTCAGCACACCCTCCGCATGGCACACCCATCCGGCCGCCGCGTCGGCACCGTCGTCGGGACGCGAGTACATCCGCACATCGCGCCGGCCATCGGCGCCGGGCCCGCCGACGACCACTTGCAGACGGACCCCACCGTGGGGCGGCAACACGAGCGGTACCTGGAGCGCCAGCTCCTCCACACCCCCGCAGCCGACCTCATCGGCGGCCCGCAGCGCCCACTCCACCAGGGCCGTCCCGGGCACCAGGGCCGCGCCCGCCACCACATGGTCGGCGAGCCAGCCATGGGACTGTGCCGAGAGCCGTCCCGTCAGCAGATGGCCCTGGCCGTCGGCGAGCTCCACGGCAGCGCCCAGCAGCGGATGCCCCGCGGCGACCAAACCGAGGTCGGTGGGATCGGCACCCCGGCCGCTGCTGAGGCCGTCGAGCCAATAGCGCTGGTGCTGGAAGGCGTACGTGGGCAGATCGACCGTACGAGGCGTGGGGCCGGCCGGGAACGCGACCCGCCAGTCCACCTCGGCCCCGGCGGTGAACGCCTGGGCGAGCGAATGGAGGAGCTGGGCCTGCCCGCCGTGATCGCGACGCAGCGTGGGCACGGCAACCGCGTCCACACCCACCTGCTCGAACGTCTCCTGCAGACCAAGAGTCAACACGGGGTGACCGCTGGCCTCGATAAACGCCCGATACCCGTCCGCCAGCAACGCTTCCACGGCATCGGCGAACCGCACCCGCTCCCGCAGATTCGACACCCAATAGCCCGTGTCCAGCACGGAGGCGTCCACCCGCTCACCAGTCACCGTCGAATAGAACGCCACCCCATCCGCCCCACCACCAACCGGACGAACACCGGCAAGAACCTCATTCAACTCCCCACGGATCTCCTCCACCTGAGGACCGTGCGAGGCATAATCCACCTCGATCAACCGCGCCCGCTCCCCCACCTCCAGACACGCGGCTACGACAGCGGCCACCTGCTCCGGCGGACCCGAAACCACCGTGGAAAAGGGCCCATTGACAGCCGCCACCCCTACACCAGCGGCCTGATCGCCAAGACCCGACAGCAACTGGCCCGCCCGCTCCTCACCCACACCCAGCGACGCCATCGCCCCACCACCGGCCAACCGCCGCAACGCCCTACTCCGCAGCGCCACCACCTTGGCACCGTCTTCCAGGGACAGCGCTCCCGCGACGACAGCCGCCGCGATCTCGCCCTGACTATGACCCACCACCGCCCCAGGACGCACGCCGTGTCCGGCCCACACCGCGGCCAGCGACACCATCACCGCCCACAGAACGGGCTGGACCACATCCACCCGCCCCAGATCCGCCGCACCCTCCACACCACGCAACACATCCACCAGCGACCACTCCACATACGGCGAAAGCGCCCGCTCACACTCCCCCACCCGCGCCGCGAACACCGGCGACGCCTCCAGCAACTCGGCGCCCATACCGGCCCACTGCGAACCCTGCCCCGGAAACACCAGCACCGGACCCACATCACCCGCCAACGCCGCCGCACCCGACTGCACCACACCCGGATGCGACACACCGCCCGCCAACGCCTCCACGGCGGCCAACAGCCCGGCGCGGTCATCACCCACCACCACCGCCCGATGCTCGAACACCGTCCGCGTGGTGACCAACGACCACCCCACATCCACAGACGACAGCTCCGCCACACCACCCACCCACTCAGCCAACGCCGCCGCCTGCCCCCGCAACGCCTCCGCACTCCGCCCCGAGAGCACCCACGGAACCGCGTTCATGTCCGAGCAGACCGGGTCCAGGGGCGCATCGTCCTCAGGCGCCTGCTCCAGGATCAGATGGGCGTTCGTACCGGAGATGCCGAACGAGGAGACCGCCGCACGGCGGGGTCGTTCCAGGCGGGGCCACTCCACCGGTTCGTTCAGCAGCCGCAGCCCGCTGTCCTCCCAGTCCACATGCGGGGTGGGGACGTCAAGGTGCAGATTCGCGGGCAGTTGTGGGTGCCGGAGCGCCATCACCATTTTGATCACGCCTGCAACACCGGCCGCCGCATGCGTATGGCCGATGTTGGACTTCAGCGAGCCCAACAGCAGTGGCCGGTCGGCGGGGCGGTGCTGGCCGTACGTGGCGGTCAGGGCCTCGGCCTCGATCGGGTCGCCGAGTTTGGTGCCGGTGCCGTGTGCCTCGAGGGCGTCCACATCGGCGGACGTCAGCTGGGCGTTGGCGAGAGCCTGGCCGATGACGCGTTCCTGGGCCACGTCGTTGGGCGCGGTGAGGCCGTTGCTGGCGCCGTCCTGGTTGATCGCCGAGCCGCGGATCACCGCCAGCACCCGATGGCCGTTGCGCCGCGCCTCCGAGAGCCGCTCCAGCACCACCAGGCCGACGCCTTCGGAGAAGCCGGTGCCGTCCGCGTCGGCGGCGAACGACTTGCACCGGCCGTCCGGGGCCAGTGCGCGCTGCCGGGAGAACTCGGTGAACATGATGGGGGTGGCGAGCGAGGTGACACCGCCCGCCAGGGCCAGGGCGCACTCCCCCTGCCGCAGTGCCTGCACCGCCAGATGCATGGCCACCAGCGAGGCCGAGCAGGCGGTGTCCACGGTCACCGCCGGCCCCTCCAGACCGAGGGTGTAGGCCACCCGGCCCGAGATCACACTGGTGAGTCCGCCCGTGGTGGCATAGCCCTCGAATCCCTCCGGGATGCGCGGGGCCCGGGACAGATAGTCCTGGCTGGACACACCGGCGTAGACACCGGTGCGGGTCCCCTTGAGCGACACCGGATCGATACCGGCCCGCTCCAGAGATTCCCAGGCCGTCTCCAGCACGAGCCGCTGCTGCGGGTCCATGGCGAGCGCTTCCCTGGGGCTGATGCCGAAGAACGCCGCGTCGAACCGGTCCGCCTCGACGAATCCGCCCTGCCGGACACAGCTGGTGCCGTAGTGCTCCGGATCGGGGTGGTAGAGGTTCTCAAGGTCCCAGCCGCGGTCCGTCGGGAAGTCCCCGATCGCGTCGACACCCGAGACGAGCAGTTCCCACAGCTCCTCCGGGGAGGTGACCCCGCCAGGAAAGCGGCAGGCCATGCCGACCACGGCCACCGGCTCGTGGGAACGCTCCTCCACCTCGCGCAAACGCAGACGCGTATCGTGCAGATCGGCGGAAACGCGCTTGAGATACTCGACCAGCTTCTCTTCGTTCGCCATGAGGGTCACCCGGCCTTCAGCGATCGTCGCGCCCGGCACATTCAGGACACACCAAGCTCGTTGTCAATAAACTCAAGGACCTGATCCGCCGAGGCGGACTCCAGCCTTTGGGCGGCGCTCATTTCACCCGTCGGCTGCCGTGGCACCTGCGTGCCCGGCGGGACGATCGCCGTAGGGGCGGCGGCGGCGCCGTCGGAGGACAGCCGTCCCACAAGGTGGTGGGCGATGCCTTCCGGGGTGGGATGCCGGAAGATCAGGGCTGCGGGCAGCCGTAGACCCGTGGCGGCCGCGAGACGATCGCGCAGCTCGACAGCGGTCAGCGACTCGAAGCCCAGCTCCTTGAAGCTGGCGTCGGCGCGCACCGCCTCGGCATCGGTGTGGCCCAGCACGGTGGCGGCGTGGTCGCGCACCAGGCCGAGGAGCGTACGATACCGGTCGACGGCCGACAGCCGCGCCAGCCGGGCGCCCCAGTCGACGGACGGCACTTCGGCAGCGGCAGCGGTGCGCCGCCGTACGCTTCCGCCACCGCCGCCATCGGTGGCCACCCGGCCGGTGTTCAGGGAGCGCAGCTGATCGGCCTCGGCGGGGCGCAGCAGCAGCGCGTCGATCGTCAGCACCGGGGCGCCCACGGCGTCGGCGACGACCACCCGTAGTTCCCGCTCGTCCTCGGCGGTCTGCGGACGGCGGGTGAGTCTGACCCGTACGGCGGTGGCCTCGGTCGCCCACAGGGACACGCCGCTCACCGTGAACGGCAGCCACATCCGCCCCCCGTCCGGCTCCGGCCCGGCATCGGGGTGGCCGGTCAGCAGCGTCGGATGGAGCACCGCGTCCAGCAGGGCGGGGTGGATACCGAACCCATGGGGCTCTCCCGCGGCCTTGGGCAGTTCCACATCGGCCAGCAGCTCGGCGCCGTCCCGCCATACAGCGCGCAATCCCTGGAACGCGGCTCCGTAGGCGTATCCGGATGCGGCGATCCGTTCGTAGCACCCGTCGGTGTCCACCGGCCGCGCTCCGGGCGGCGGCCATGTCCCGGGCAGCTCCCCCGCTCGGCTCTCCGGTACGGCGGGGCCGAGGACGCCCAGGGCATGGCACATCCAGTCGGTGTCCCCGCCCGTGCGAAGGGCGTCGTCGGGGAGGGAGTAGACCGCGATCTCGCGGCGTCCGTCGTCGGTGGACGGGCCCACCACCACCTGGACACACCGGCCGCCCGTCGCGGGCATCGCCAGCGGCAGCCGCAGCGCGAGCTCCTCCACCGCACCGCAGCCGGCCTCGTCGGCCGCCCGCAGCGCCCACTCCATCAGCACGGTCCCGGGGACCAGAGCGACGCCCGCCACCACATGGTCGGCGAGCCAGCCGTGCGTCTGCGGGGAGAGCCGTCCGGTCAGCACATGGCCGCTGCCGTCGGCGAGCCGCACCGCGGCGCCCAACAGCGGATGGTCCGCGGCGACCAGGCCGAGGGCGCCGGGGTCCCCGCCGGACCCGCCGGAGGCGTTCAGCCAGTAGCGGCGACGCTGGAAGGCGTACGTGGGCAGATCGACCGTACGAGGCGCGGGGTCGGTCGGGAAGGCAGCCGACCAGTCCACCTCGGCCCCGGCGACGAACGCCAGCGCGACCGACTTCGTGAGCTGGGCCAGGTCCCCGTGGTCCCGGCGCAGGGTGGGTACCGCGGTGGCGCCGCTCTCCGCGTGCTCGAAGCTCTCCCGCATCGCCATGGTGAGGACGGGGTGGGTGCTGGCCTCGATGAACACCCGGTGGCCATCGGCCAGCAGCGCCTGGACCGCCTCCGCGAACCGCACCCGCTCCCGCAGATTCCGCACCCAATAGCCCGTGTCCAGCACGGAGGGATCGGCCCGGCCACCGGTCACGGTGGAGTAGAAGACCACCCCGGACCCGGACGCGCCGACCGGCTCAACCCCCCTGAGTAGTTCGGTGAGTTCTTCGGCGATCTCGTCGACCTGGGGACTGTGCGAGGCGTAGTCCACCTCGATCATCCGCGCCCGCTCGCCCGCCTCCTGGCACGCGGTCACGGCGGCGGCCACCTGCTCCGGCGGCCCGGACACCACAGTGGAGACGGGGCCGTTCACGGCGGCCACGACCACGCCGGCGGCCCGATCGCCGAGCCCGGTCAGCAACTCCTCGGCGTGCTCGTGGCCCACGCCGAGGGAAGCCATGGCCCCGCCTCCGGCGAGCCGCCGCAGGGCGCGGCTGCGCAGCGCCACGACCTTGGCGCCGTCCTCCAGGGACAGCGCTCCCGCCACCACGGCCGCAGCGATCTCGCCCTGGCTGTGGCCCACCACGGCGGCGGGCCGCACACCGTACTCGGTCCAAACGGCGGCCAGGGACACCATCGCCGCCCAGAGCACCGGCTGCACCACATCCACCCGGCTCAGATCGCCCGCGCCGTCCACGCCGCGCAGCACATCGGTGAGCGACCAGTCGACGTGGGGTGCGAGCGCTCGTTCGCACTCCGCCACCCGGGCGGCGAACACCGGGGAGGCGTCCAGCAGTCCGGCACCCATCCCGGCCCACTGCGAGCCCTGCCCGGGAAACACCAGCACCGGACCCGCACCGCCCGTGGTAGCGGCCGTGCCCGGGTGCACCACACCCGGGTGGGTGCCCTCGGTCGCCAACGACTGGAGGGCGGAGGTGAGTGCATCGCGGTCGTCGCCGACCACCACCGCGCGGTGCTCGAACGGCGTCCGGGTGGTGATCAGTGACCAGCCCACATCCCGGGGTGACGGCGTGTTGTCGGCGGCCATGCGGGCGGCCAGCTCTCGGGCCTGTCCCCGGAGGGCCTCGGCGCTCCGGGCGGAGAGCACCCAGGGCACCGGTCGGCCGGTCTCGTCCGTCCGCGCCTCGGCGGGTGCGGGTTCCGGCTCGGGGGCCTGTTCCACGATGAGGTGTGCGTTGGTGCCGCTGATGCCGAAGGAGGACACGCCCGCGCGGCGGGGGCGTTCGTCGCGCGGCCACTCCATCGGCCCGGTCAGCAGGCGCACCGCGCCGCTGTCCCAGTTGACGTGCGGGCTGGGCGCGTCGAGGTGCAAGGTGGCGGGCAGCATTGCGTGCCGCATGGCCATCACCATCTTGATGACGCCCGCCACGCCGGCGGCGGCCTGGGTGTGGCCGATGTTGGACTTCAGCGAGCCCAGCCACAGGGGCCGCTCTCCGGTCCGCTCCTGCCCGTAGGTGGCGAGCAGGGCCTGGGCCTCGATCGGGTCGCCGAGAGTGGTTCCGGTGCCATGTGCCTCGACGGCGTCCACCTCGGACGGCGACAGCCGGGCGTCGGCGAGGGCTTGGCGGATCACCCGCTGCTGGGAGGGTCCATGGGGCGCGGTCAGGCCGTTGGAGGCGCCGTCCTGGTTGATGGCCGACCCCCGGACCACGGCCAGTACCCGGTGGCCCTCCCGCCGGGCGTCGGAGAGCCGTTCCAGGAGCAGGAGGCCGACGCCCTCGCCCCATCCGGTGCCGTCGGCGGCCGCCGCGAACGGCTTGCACCGCCCGTCGGGGGCCAGCCCCCGCTGCCGGGAGAAGCCGGTGAACATGCCGGGTGCGGCCATCACCGTCACCCCTCCGGCCAGGGCCAGCGCACACTCGCCCTGCCGCAGTGCACGTACCGCCAGATGGACGGCCACGAGCGAGGACGAACACGCTGTGTCCACCGACACCGCGGGCCCCTCCAGGCCGAAGGTGAACGCCACCCGCCCGGACACCACGCTCGGGGTGCCGCCGGTCAGCAGATGGCCGTCGAGCCCCTTGGGCGCCTCGTGCAGCCGGGGGCCGTAGTCCTGGGCCGTCACGCCGACGAACACCCCGGTCGGGCTGGACCGGAGGGCGGTGGAGCGGATGCCCGCCCGTTCAAAGGTCTCCCACGCGGTCTCCAGCAGCAGCCGCTGCTGGGGGTCGGTGGCCAGCGCCTCGCGGGGGCTGATGCCGAAGAACTCCGCGTCGAATTCCGGTGCGTCGTAGAGGAAGCCGCCCTCGTGGGCGTAGCTGGTGCCGGGGCGGTCCTGGTCGGGGTCGAAGAGTCCGGCCAGGTCCCAGCCGCGATCCCGGGGGAACTCCCCGATCGCGTCGGCGCCCTCGGCCACCAGCCGCCACAGCGCCTCGGGCGAGTCGACCCCGCCCGGGAAGCGGCAGCCCATGGCGACCACCGCGATCGGTTCCCCGGCGTCGCGCGGTGTGATGGCCGTGGAGGCGGTGGAGGGGCCGGTGGCGGGGGTGGTGTGGGCGCGCAGATGGTCGGCCACGGCCAGTGGCGTGGGGTGGTCGAAGGTGAGCGTGGCGGTCAGGGGCAGCCCGGTGGCCGCACCGAGCCGCTCGCTGAGTTCGGTCGCCGCGAGCGAGTCGAAGCCCAACTCCTTGAAGGTGAGGCCGGCATCGATGGCACCCGGCTCGGAGTGCCCGAGGACGAGGGCCACATGCGTCCGCACGGTGTCCAGCGGATCGCGGTGCCACGCCGCGGCGGCGGGCTCGGCCGTCTCTGCCGTGGGCGGCGCCGAGTCCGTGGCGCCGTCCGTCCCGGTGGTGTGGGTGGCCGGTGCGGTGGATTCGAGTGTGGTGCCGGGCCAGTATCGGTCCCGCTGGAAGGCGTACGTCGGCAGGGCGATCCGCTGCCGGGGCTGCCCGGCGCAGGCCCGGTCCCAGGCCACTTCGGCGCCGCGGACATACGCCTGGGCCATGGCGGTGGCGAAGGTCCGCGCCTCGGGACGGTCGCGGCGCAGCGCCGCCACGGCGGCCGGGCGCGGCCGCCCGGAGGCCGGTCCCGGCCGTGCGCTGAGGCATTCGCGGGTCATGGCGGTGAGCGGGGCGTCCGGTCCCAGTTCGAGGAAGGTGGTGACACCGACGTCCAGGAGGGTATGCACACCGTCCATGAAGCGCACCGCGTGGCGGGCGTGCCGGGCCCAGTAGTCGGGTGAGGCGAGTTGGGAGGCGGTGGCGAGCCGTCCCGTCACATTGGAGACGAGGGGGATGGCCGGTGCGGAGAAGGTCAGCTCCGAGGCGACGGCGCGCAGTTCGTCGAGGATGCCGTCCATGTGCGGCGAGTGGAAGGCGTGGCTGACCTTCAGCAGCCGGGCCTTGCGGCCGCGCTCGCGCCAGACGGCGGCGGCCGCGTGGACGGCGTCGTGGTCGCCCGAAATCACTACCGAACACCGCCCGTTGACGGCGGCGATGTCCAGCCGGTCCTCCCGTCCGGCCAGCAGTCCGGCGGCCTCGTCCGCGTCGGCCTGCAGCGCGGCCATGGCCCCCTTCGCCGAGACCGACTGCATCAGCCGGCCGCGGGCGGCCACCAGAGCGCAGGCGTCGGGCAGGGTGAGCACACCGGCCACATGGGCCGCGGCGATCTCGCCGACCGAGTGGCCCATCACATGGCCGGGGGTGAGCCCCCAGGACTCGGCCAGCCGGTACAGGGCCACCTCGATGGCGAACAGCGCGGGCTGGGTGTACGAGGTCCGGTCGAGCAACTCCGCCCTCGGCGAAGGGGCTTGGGCGGACAGCACCCCGTGCAGCGGCTCCGCCAGGCGTGCGTCCAGACAGTCGCACACCTCGTCCAGCGCCGAAGCGAAGACCGGACAGGCGGCATACAGCTCACGTCCCATGGCCGCTCGCTGGCTGCCCTGGCCGCTGAAGAGGAAGGCGAGGCCGCCGTTTACGGCCCTGCCCCGCACCATTCCGGCGGTCTCCGCGCCCTCCGCCAGCGCGTCCAGCCCGCTCCGCAGCTCGTCGGTGTCCTCGCCGAGGAGCACGGCACGGTGGTCGAAGGCGGTGCGGGTGGTGGCCAGGGAGTGTGCGATATCGGCCGGGGAGAGGTCGGGATGGTCCGCCAGATGGTCCCGCAGCCGCCCGGCCTGGGCGCGCAGCGCCGCGGGGGTCTTCGCGGAGATCGGCCAGGCCACCACAGGGGGCGCGGGGGTGTCGGCCGGTGCGGGCACGGACGCGGGCGCGGGCACGGACGCGGGCGCCTCGCCGACGACGAGATGGCAGTTGGTGCCGCCCATGCCGAAGGAGCTGACCCCGGCGAGCAGTGGCCGGTCCGGGCGGGGCCAGTCGCCGAGCCGGTCCTGGACCCGCAGCCCGAGCTCGGTCAGCGGGATCCGTGGGTTCGGGCTGGTGAAGTGGAGGCTGGCGGGGAGCAGGCGGTGCTTGATGCCGAGGGCGGTCTTGAGGAGGCCGACGATGCCCGCGGCGCCCTCGAGGTGGCCCACGTTGGTCTTGGCGGAGCCGACGAGCAGGGGGGTGCCGTCCGTCCGGGCGGTGCCGAGCGCGGCGCCGAGCGCCGCCGCTTCGACGGGGTCGCCGACGGGCGTTCCGGTGCCGTGCAGCTCGACGTACTGGACCTCGTCGGGTGCGACTCCGGCCCGCCGGTGGGCGGTGCGCACCACGTCCTCCTGGGCCGCCGGGCTGGGGGCCGTCAGTCCGTCGGTGGCGCCGTCGTTGTTGACGGCTCCGGCGTGGATGACGCAGTACACCGGGTCACCGTCGCGTACGGCCGCGGCAAGGGGTTTGAGGAGGACCGCCGCGCCGCCCTCACCACGGACGAAGCCGTTGGCGCGGGCGTCGAAGGTGTGGCAGCGCCCGTCCGGGGAGAGCCCGCCGAACTGGGCGGCGGCGGCCGACATGCTGTCCTCGGTGAGAATCAGGTTCACACCGCCGGCCAGCGCCAGGGTGCACTCCCCGCGCCGCAGGCTCTCGCAGGCCGTGTGGACGGCCACCAGCGAGGACGACTGTGCGGTGTCGACGGTGAGGCTCGGGCCGCGCAGACCGTATCCGTAGGAGACCCGGTTGGCGATGATGCTGCGGTGGACACCGGTCATGGCGTGCCGGGTGGCCGCGGTGGTGTCCCGGCGCAGCAGGGTGGCGTATTCGTCCCAAATGGCGCCGACGAACACACCGGTCGGGGTGTCCTTCAGTGTTCCGGGGCGGATTCCCGCGTCCTCGAACGACTCCCAGGCGAGTTCGAGCATCAGCCGCTGCTGGGGGTCCATGGCCGTCGCCTCGCGGGGCGAGATGCCGAAGAAGGAGGCGTCGAAGGTGTCGACGCGGTCCAGGAAGCCGCCGTACCAGGTCGGGGCAGACCGGTTGAGGCCGTCGGCGTCGGGGCCGTCAGTGGCGGCAGTGCCAGTGGCGGGGCCGTCGGTGGCGGCAGTGCCAGTGGCGGGGCCGTCGGTGGCGGCAGTGCCAGTGGCGGGGCCGTCGGTGGCGGCAGTGCCGGTCCGGCGGCGGTCCTCCGGCATGGTGGTGACGGCGTTCCCGCCCTGCCGCAGCAGCCGCCAGAAGGCTGGCGGACTGGGTGCGTGCGGCAGGCGGCAGGCCATTCCCACCACGGCGATGGGCTCCGCATGCTGAGGTGTCCGGTTGGGCGCGGCGCTATCCATCGCACCCCATATGGCGCTGGGAGAACATCTGCGTGTTCTGAGTCATGGGCGGCACTCCCGCTCCGGATTGATGATCGGTGCGAGCACGTGGCCCATCGTGGGGCGCGGCTCTAAAGCAAGACCAAATAGGCCGCGGCCGGTGACTTTAGAGACGCGTTATCGGAACCCATGACCATCGCTGAGCGGGTGAGCCCTTTATGTGCCCTTGGCCGACCCGATCTCCGAGCACACAGGAGGAGTGTCATGACATCTCCATCGGCCGTGCCGCCAGGCGGCACGGTGTCGGACTACTACAGCTCGCTGGGACCGCTTCTGCAGATGGCGTGGGACGACAACTTCCACTTCGGCTACTGGGACGGCCCGTCCGATACCCGTTCGGTCCAGGAGGCCACGGATCGCTTCACGGATCTGCTGATCGAACGGCTGCGGGTGGGGGCGGGAGACCGGGTGCTGGATGTCGGCTGCGGTATCGGGAAACCCGCGATGCGCGTGGCGACCGCCACCGGTGCCCATGTCCTGGGCATCACCATCAGCGAGGTCCAGGTCAAACAGGCGACCGAATCCGCCCGGCTGGCCGATCTGTCCCACCAGGTGGCATTCCAATACGCCGACGCCATGACCATGCCTTTCGAGGACGCGGGTTTCAATGCCGTACTCGCATTCGAATCGATCAATCACATGGACCGCCCGACGGCGCTGCGGGAAATGGCCCGTGTGCTGGGTTCCGGGGGCCGGCTGGTGCTCACGGATGTCACCCCGCCGAGCGACGGCAGTTACCAGCCGGACGGCGATCCCGATGTGGTCACCTCGCTGACCCGGCTGGAGGACTGGCCCGGTCTGATCGGTGACGCGGGACTGGTGCTCGACGAGCTGACCGACGTCACCGAGAACACGAAGGACACCGCCAACCGGATGATCGACGGCATCCTGCGCTGCCGCCGGGAGTTCGAGGCGCAGCACGGGGTCAGCGTCCAGGAGGTGCTGGACGCCGCCAAGTCGGCGCTCCCCACCGTGCCGAGCGCCGGCTGCGCGATCGTGGTGGCCCACAAGCCCTGAATCACCAACAAACCTGACGGTTATTCGACATCCCCTTCATGGGTCCCGCGGAGCCGGAATTCCCCGCTCCTCATCAAAGCGGTACCAAGGGGCCCATGATCTCGCAAGATTCGCTTGTCCCGGCCGATGCGATCCGCGTATTCTCATTCGCGGACTGCAACACCTCAAGTGCGGGATATCCGGATTCCGATCTTCCGGACGTATTGCGAATACCCGCTCCGCACCGTCGAGGACGCCGCCTCGAGGGCGTGTATATCCGGATTCTAGGTGAGGTGGGTAGTCATAGGACTTGCTTACGATGTGGGGCACCCGCCGAAGGCGTCCGATCTTGTCAGTTCTCTGATTCCTCGGCAGGGCCCGCGATAAAAGAGGGGTGAGTAATGGCAGTCGCGAACGGCGTGCGTCAGTGGATCCGGCGGCAGCGCCCGTCCCCGCGCAGAGGGGCGCGACCGGATCACTTTCCACACGCAAGCGGCTCAGCAAGCGCCCACTTCCCATCCCTTCCGGAGTCGCCGGACTCCGGGGACGTGGCAATTTCCGCGCGCCACCCGGTCGGCCGGGGACGGCGAGCCGCGCGGACTACCAGAGCCTATTCCGCACATGCGTTCGCCTCCGGAAGCAGACGGACATCGTCCTCGAAATCGAGGAAACACCCAGAAAACACCGCGGGCACTTCCGGCAAAGGCGCCGACTGTCCCATGACCGCACTCGTCGGCGACTCGGATGGGGCACATCGTGCGATATGAGATCATGGGACCTCTCCGGGTGGTAGAAGGAGAGCGGAAATTAACCATCAGGGCGCGGAAGATCGAGGTCCTGTTGACCGTTCTTCTCGTCCGCGCCGATCAGGTGGTCCCCATCGACCAGCTCATCGCGGAGATCTGGGGGGAGTATCCGCCGCGCCGGGCGATCGCCGGGCTCCATGTGTATGTCTCCCAGATCCGTAAGTTCCTGCGCCGGCCCAACCAGAGCGAAAGCCCCGTTCTCACCCGCCCCCCGGGATATGTCCTGCGGCTGGGTCCCGATCGCCTCGACTTCCACTGCTTCGAACGACTGGTGTGCGAGGGCCGGGATCATCTCAGGGAGCGGCGCTACCAGCAGGCCACGGCCACTTTCGAAAGCGCACTCGACCTCTGGCGCGATCCATTGCTGGATGATGTATGCCATGGGCCGATCCTCGAAGGTTTTCAGACCTGGCTGAAGGAGGCCCGGCTGGAATGTATCGAGATGCTGACGGATTCCCGGCTCATGCTCGGCCGCCATCGCGAACTGGTGAGCGATCTGTACCAGTTGACCACCGAGCATCCTTTGCGGGAGGCGCTCCACCGTCAGTTGATGCTGGCGCTCTACCGCTGTGGCCGCCGGGCGGACGCATTGCATGTGTATCAAGCGGCGCGCAAGACGCTCAATGAGGAACTCGGGCTCGAACCGTGCCGGGCCCTGCAGGACATGCAGCGGGCCATCCTCACCTCGGATGACCGGCTGGAACTGCATGTTCCCGCATGAGGAAGACCGCGTAAGGAGGTGGACATATGAGCGATCACGTCAGTTACCTGTCCGACGGCAGCCCGATCGAGGTCGTCCTCGAAGGCGGACCTGACGATCTGCCCCGGGCATTCCGGACCGGACGGTCGACCCTCACCAGCAAGAAGCTCAAAATCCAGCATCGCGATGGATACGAGCACTTCGAACTCGTCAGCGATTCCGCTGACATCACCACAGCGATCTTTCGCTGGACCATGCGTACGAAAATCGCCGAGTAGCCTCCATGGCCCCGGAACCCCGGGATCGCCGACCGGTCACCGCCGACTCCTGATCCCGGGGCGGGGGCCGTGGCCAGGAGGTCCGTATGCTCACCTCACGATGGCGCGGCGCCGTGATCGCCGCGGTCGCGATATCGACAGCCCTTGCCGCACTGCCCGCCGGGCCCGCGTCGGCCCGCCCATCCTCTCCGCCCCTCGACCCGCCCGGTGCCCAGGTGGTGGGCGGCCGCACCCAGCCGGTGTTCTCGTATCCGGATGCCGTGCGCGAGCACCTCATGGTCCAGACACCCGTCGACAGTGACGGCGATGGGCACAAGGACCGGGTCGCGGTCGACATCATCCGGCCCAAGGAGACCCAGCAGGGACTCAAGGTGCCGGTCATCATGTCGGCCAGCCCCTACAACGACACGGTGGGCCGCGGATTCGAGTCGGAGCGGAAGAGCTACGACGCCCAGGGCGCCCCGGCCAAGGTCCCGCTCTTCTACGACAATTACTTCGTGCCGCGCGGGTACGCCGTGGTCGATGTGGATGTGACCGGAACCGGCAGATCCGACGGCTGTCTCACGATCGGCGGCGCCTCCGACGTGGCGGCAGCGAAGGCGACGATCGACTGGCTGGGCGGCCGGGCCACGGCATACGCGGCCGACGGCAGCCAAGTGAGAGCCTCCTGGTCCACCGGCGAGGTGGGCATGATCGGCCACTCGTACGAGGGCATGCTGGCCAACGCCGTGGCCGGCACCGGTGTGGAGGGGCTGGAGACCATCGTCCCGATCTCCGGGATGAGCTCCTGGTACAACTTCGCCCGCACCAACGGCGCCAAGCACTGGAATGGTTTCGCCTCCTATCTGACGACGGCGCTGGACGCCGACCCACCCCAGAAGTGCCAGGCGGTGCGCGACCGGCTGCAGGCCGGCGAGGACGACGCCACCGGCAACTACAACGCCCACTGGCATGAGCGCAATTACATCGCGCAGCCGGCGCCCGAGGTGAACAAGGTGCGCGCGAGCGTCCTCGCGGCACATGGCCTCAGCGACTACAACGTCCGAATCGACCAGTTCGCGAACTGGTGGGCCCCGCTGGCCGAGCGCGATGTGCCGCGCAAGCTGTGGCTGGGCCGCTACGGGCACACCGATCCGTTCGACTGGCCCGGCCGGCGCGCGCAGTGGGTCGACACCGTGCACCGATGGTTCGACCACTGGCTGTACGGCGTGCGGAACGGGATCATGGACGAGCCCCGGGTCGATCTGCAGACCGGACCGACCACCTGGACAACCCAGGCCGACTGGCCCGCCGGCACCTCCTCGGTGCCCCTGCACCCCGGGCCCGACGGCTCCCTGGCGCTGAGCCCCGCGAGCGGCACCGGGACCTTCACCGACACCAAGCTGGGCGAGGCGGATCTCACCGCCGACCCGGCGGCGAGCCATCCGGGCCGGCTGGCGTTCCGCACCCCGCCGCTGCGCACCGGGGTGCGGCTCTCCGGCACGCCCACCGTGGATCTGCGGGTCACGCTCGACAAACCGACGTCGAACCTCACCGCGCTGCTCGTGGACTACGGCGAGGACGAACGGATCGACTGGAACCGCAACGAGCCGCAGAACAGGATCCATGACGGTCTGCGGGGGCTGGACGAGGACTCCTGCCACGGGGAGAGCACCGCCCAGGACGACGCCTGCTACCAGAAGACCGCCAATGTGACGGCACGCGAATCCTCCGAGGTCATCGCCCGCGGCTGGATGGATGCCCAGAACCGCCACTCGGTCACCACCCCCGAGCCGCTGACCCCCGGTCGGTCCTACCGGATCACCTGGAAGACACTGCCGAACGACTACGAGATCAAGCCGGGCCATCGGCTGGGGCTGGTCCTCGGCGGCACTGACGCCGACTTCCTCTACTTCGAGGAAGCGACCGGGGCGAAGGTGGCGGTGGACCTGGGCGGCAGCCGTGTCACCGTACCGGTGACCGCTGCCGGTGGACTCACCAAGGCTCTTGACTCGTAAGGGAGTTGACGAAGCCCGGGCCGCCCACCGGCGGTCCGGGCTCAGCCCTGGAGCCAGGTGTGGATCACGTGGGCGCCGAGGTCCGCGTACCCGTCGGCCATGCGGTGTCCGCTCTCGTACCGGGCCGTGAGGTCGCGGTAGCGGATGTCCTCCCGGGCGGAGAAGCCCAGCCGGTGGAGGTCACCGGCGAGTTCCTCCGGGGTGAAAAAGCTGAGGAAGGGCTCCCCGGCCTCGGCGGCCCATGCCGCGCGGGCCTCGTACACGGCGCGGTGCTCCGGTGGCAGCGTGTCCGGTGGCTCGCCGTAGTCGAAGACGACTCCGGAGCCGCCGGGCAGGTCGGCGATGAAGCCGAGCGTGTCCAGTACGGCGGTGTGCGTCAGATACGGCACCACCCCGAGCCAGATGAAGAACGCCGGGCGGGCCGGGTCGAAGCCCGCCGCCGTCAGCCCGTCGGCCAGGCTCTGCCGCTCGAAGTCGACCGGTGCGAAGGTCAGCGAGGGTGGTACGGGGATCTCCGCGGCGGCCAGCCGGCCGCGCTTCCACTCCTGGGTCGTGGGGTGGTCCACCTCGAATACCCGCAGGCCCTCCGCCTCGTACGGATTGCGGCAGCCGAAGGTGTCCAGCCCTGCCCCCAGCGCCACCGCCTGCCGCACCCCGCGCGTCACGGCGGCCGCTACGGCGTCCTCGGCGAACCGCGCGCGGGCGGCCACGGACAGCCGCACATCCTCGCGCTCGGGCCGGAAGGCCGCCTCGAGGAGGGGATCGTCCGCGTCGGCGGCGAGGATACGGGCCGCCAGCGGATCGTGAAACACCCGGCCGCCCTCCAGCGCCTGGTGGGCCGCGCGGAACGCGGCCGCGCCGCGGGCGGTGACGCTGGGCCGGCCGATCTGCATGGAGCGTCCTCCCCCGAGGTCCCGCCGTATATCGCGGGCGACACACCCCATGGTGGCAGCGCCGCACCCCGTGCGCATCGCTAACCGCCCATGTTCACAAGGGAGTTACGCGAGGGACGGCGGCCTGGAGAACCGCTCGGGCCGCGGCCCGGCGCATTGTCCCATCGATGGACGCCGCACAAGAGGCAGCCGGGCCCATCGGGTACATCCGATCGGCCGAACCGGTGAAGCTCCCCACCACTCCGCAACCCCTCGGGATGTCGTGCATATAAATATGACAATCCGACAATCAGAACAAAAAGGTCCGGCATGGATCGGACCAGTGCGGAGTGCACCGTGTCCCATCACCCACGCCATCGGACGGCGCTTCTCGCCGTCGCCCTGCTCGGCGCCGTCACCGCGTGCGGCAGCGGGACACCGGCCGCCCCCAAGGCCGAGGAAAAGCCGTCGAGAACCGCGCCGGCCAGGAGCGGGGCCACGAAGGGCTTCACCCTGGTGGCCACCGGCGATCTGCTGGTGCACGCCTCGGTCATCCGGCAGGCACAGGCGGACGCGGGCGGTGACGGCTATGACTTCCAGCGCATGATCCGGGCGGCGACGCCCGTCATCGCCCAGGCCGACCTGGCCATCTGCCATATGGAGACCGTCTACGGGGCCGCCCACGGACCGTTCACCGGCTATCCGACCTTCAAGACGCCTCCGCAGCTCGCCTCGGCCGTGAAGAGCCTCGGCTACGACTCCTGCTCCACCGCCTCCAACCACACCCTCGACGCCGGTCCCGAGGGGGTGGTCCGCACTCTCGACGCCATGGACAAGGCCGGGCTCAAGCACGCCGGATCGGCCCGTTCCGCCACGGAGAGCACCCGTCCCACGATGATGAGGGCCGGTGGCACCAAGGTCGCCCAGCTCGCCTACGCCTACGGCACCAACGGCATCCCGGTCCCCAAGGGCAAGGCGTGGCTGGTCAACCTCATCAACCCGGCGCGGATCATCAAGGACGCCCGGGCCGCCCGGCGCGCCGGGGCCGATGTGGTCGTCGTCAGCATGCACTGGGGCACCGAATGGCAGCAGGCGCCGGACAAGCTCCAGCTCGCGCTCGCCAAGAAGCTGACCGCCTCCAAGGACGGGGGCCGCCGCGACATCGACCTGATCATCGGCACCCACGCCCATGTCCCCCAGGCGTACGAGAAGGTCAACGGCACCTGGGTGGTCTACGGCATGGGCGACCAGATCGCGGGGATCATGCCCGACAAGCGCGGTCAGATGGGCTCGGCGGCCCGCTTCACCTTCACCCCGCCCACCGCGGAGGGCAGGGCGTGGGAGGTGAAGAAGGCGGAGTACATCCCGCACGCCGTGGACAACGATCCGATCTCCCTGGTGAACCTTCCCCGGGCCCTGGAGAAGAGCCCCGGTAACCCGGGCTACACCAGCGCGCTGAGCACCATCCAGGAGGCGGTGCTCAGCCGGGGCGCCAAGAAGGACGGTCTGACGATGGGCCGTTGACCCGGCCCGCTCCCCGTGGCACTACCACTCGGGCTGATCCGGCCCGCCCGGCTCGTCCGGCTGCTCCGCCTGACCTCCCGGCTCCTCCGCCTGATCCGGCGGGCCGGGCTGCCCCGCCCGGTCCGCCTCCTGTGTGCGGAAGACCAGGTTTTCGTTCTCCACATCGACCCGGACATGGCTGTGGGCCGGCAGCGTGCCGCCGAGCAGCATCCGGGAGAGCGGATTGTCGACCTCGCGCTGGATGGTGCGGCGCAGCGGCCGGGCGCCGTACTCCGGCTGGTGTCCGTGCTGGGCCAGCCACTCGACGGCGGGCGGGGTGAACTCCACGCTGACGTCCTGGGCGTGCAGCCGGCGCCGGGTCTCCTCCAGCAGCACATCGGCGATCTGCCGGAGCTGGTCGTCGGCGAGCCGGCGGAAGATGACGACCTCGTCGATGCGGTTGAGGAACTCCGGCCGGAAGTGCTCGCGCAGCGGGCGCAGCACCCGCTCCCGGCGCGCCGCCTCGTCGGCCTCGTCGCCACCGCCGCCGAAGCCCAGGGGGCCACCGCGTCCGGTGATGGCTTCCGAGCCGAGGTTGCTGGTCATCACGATGACGGTGTTCTTGAAGTCGATGGTCCGGCCCTGGGCGTCTGTCAGCCTGCCGTCCTCGAGCACCTGGAGCAGGATGTTGAAGACATCGGGGTGCCCCTTCTCCACCTCGTCCAGGAGCAGCAGGGAGTAGGGCTGGCGCCGCACCGCCTCGGTGAGCTGCCCGGCCTCCTCGTGCCCGACGTATCCGGGGGGCGCGCCGACCAGCCGGCTGACGGTGTGCTTCTCCTGGTACTCGCTCATGTCGAGGCGGACCATGCGGTCCTCGCTGCCGAAGAGCGCCTCGGCCAGTGCGCGGGCCAGTTCGGTCTTGCCGACGCCGGTGGGGCCGAGGAAGAGGAAGCTGCCGCTCGGGCGGTTGGGGTCGGCGAGTCCGGCGCGGGCGCGCAGGACCGCGTCGGCCACGGCGGCCACGGCCTCCTCCTGCCCGACGACCCGTCGATGGAGGTGTTCCTCCAGGCCCAGCAGGCGCTGGCGCTCCTCCTGGGTGAGGCTGGCGACGGGGATTCCGGTCTGCCGGGAGACGATTTCGGCGATGTCCTCGACGGTCACCTCGGCGACGCGCCCGCCATGGTACTGCGTACCGGATGCCTCCGCGATCCGGGTGTTCAGTTCGGCGATGCGGTCCCGCAGGGAGGTGGCGTGTTCGTAGCTCTCGGACGCGACGGCCTGGTCCTTGTCCCGGGTGAGCTGCTCGACCTCCCGTTCCAGGGCGCGCAGATCGGTGCCGCGGCCGCTGGAGCGCAGCCGGACCCGGGCGCCGGCCTGGTCCATGAGGTCGATGGCCTTGTCCGGCAGGAAACGGTCGGTCAGATAGCGGTCGGAGAGCTCGACGGCGGCGAGCAGCGCCTCGTCGGTGTAGCGGACCTGGTGATGGGCTTCGTAGCGGTCCCGGAGGCCGTGCAGGATGGCGACAGCGTCCGTGGGGGTGGGCTCGGGGACCATGATGGGCTGGAAGCGGCGGGCGAGCGCGGCGTCCTTCTCGATGTACTGGCGGTACTCCCGGAGCGTGGACGCGCCCATCACATGCAGTTCGCCGCGGGCCAGCGCGGGCTTGAGGAGATTGCTCGCGTCCATCTGGCCGCCCTCGGAGCCACCGCCGCCGGCGCCGACGACCGTGTGCAGCTCATCGATGAAGATGATCAACTCGTCGGAGTTGGCGCGGATCTCATCGACGATGCCGGTGACCCGCTGCTCGAAGTCGCCACGGAAGCGGGTGCCGGCCACGACGCTCGCGATGTCGAGTTGGACGACCCGGCGGCCGAGCAGGATGTCCGGCACATCGGCGTCGGTGATCCGCTGGGCGAGCCCTTCGACGACGGCCGTCTTGCCGACTCCGGCCTCGCCGATGAGGACGGGGTTGTTCTTGCCGCGCCGGGCGAGCACCTCGATGCTCTGCTCGATCTCCTCCTCGCGGCCGATCACCGGGTCGATCCGCCCCTCGCGGGCCAGTTCGGTCAGATCGCGGCCGAACCGGTCGAGGTTCGGGGTCTTCCGCTGGTCCACGACGGGCCGCTGGTCGGTCGTGGGGGCGCTCGGCGTGAGGCCACCGGTCTGGGGCGGACCGGGGGCCCGGGGCTCGAAGCGGGCGGCGCCCAGGATCTGCCCGGCGGTGGACTCGCGGTTGGCGGCGAGCGCGATCAGTACGTGCTCGGGACCGATGTACGAGGAGCCGCGTGAGCGGGCTATCTCATGAGCGTCGAGCAACGCCCGCTTGACGGCCGGGGTGACGGCGACCGAGTTGCGCGGCGGGCCGGCGCCCGCTTCCCGGTCGATATCCGCGGCGATCCGGTCGGGGTCGGCTCCGGCGCGCGAGACCATGGTCCGGGTGGGCTCGGAGAAGAGCGCCGCCCGCAGCAGATGTTCGGTGTCGAGATCGGTGCTGCCGTGTTCGGCGGCGTAGGAGGCGGCGGCCGAGACGAGATGCCGCGCGTTCTCACTCATCAGCCGGCCGAAGTCGACATGCCGTGAATCGGGCCGCTGCCCGGCCGGCCCGGTCCCGAGGAAGCGTGCGAGGAAGTCGCCGAGTGGATCCGGCCCGAAGTCCTCGGGGCCCTGGTTCGGGCCCTCGTTCCCGCTGCCCATGTGACCAGTTTAAGGGCGATTGATACCGATGTCCGTTCGTGGGCGGTTTCGCGAGGGTGCGGGCATCGGGGAGCCGGGCTCCGCCCCAGCCTCCGCCCGGACCCCCTCGGCTCGCCGCCCGGTGGCGTCAGCGATCCACCCCGTGGCGTTCGAGGACGACCAGGGCGGCGTCATCGCTCTGGTGGCCGCCCGTGTGGGAGACCAGATCGCGGTGCAGTCGGTCGACGAGGTGCTGGGGGCCGTCGCCGTTCCATCCGGGGAGCCGTTCGACGAGCGGATAGAAGGTGCCCTCGCTGTTCCGCGCCTCGATGACCCCGTCGGTGTAGAGCAGCAGCTGATCGCCCTCGTCGAAGGGGAAGACCTCGCTGTGGTACCCGTCGGCCGCCAGATGGCCGAGGCCCAGCGGCAGTGCGGGCGCATAGCCCTCCAGAGTCTTCACGCCCGAGTCGCGCAGCGCGATCGGCGGCGGATGTCCGCAGTTGACGAGGCGGACCACCGGCTGGTCGTCGGGGATCTCCAGCACGGCGGCGGTGACAAACGACTCCCCCGCCCCGGGCGCCTTGTCGGGGGGTTCGGTCCGCTCGGCGGACAGTGCGGTGTCCAAGTGGGCCGCCAGATCGGTCAGGGGTACGGGCCAGTGGGCCATCGCACGGAAGGCACCGAGCACCAGGGAGGCGTCCGCGACGGCGGTCAGCCCGCTGCCCCGGACATCGCCGATGATCAGGCGGGTGGTGTTCGAGGTACGCGCCGCCGCATACAGATCGCCACCGATCTCCGCCCCCGGCTCGGCCGCGAGGTAGACGGAGGCGATCAGCAGCGGGCCGACCCGGACGGGAAGCGGGCGCAGCAGGACCCGCTGCGCCACATCGGCCACCGCCCGCACCCGGTTCAGCTCGCGCATATGCCGGTCGAGGACCGCGCGGAACAGCACGATCATCGCCGAGACCAGGGCCAGGGTGATCACCTCGGTCAGGCGCCCGGGGAGGCCGAGGAAGCCCTCATAGGCGTTCGCCACGATCTGGGCGCCGACGGCCAGGAGCCCGATACACGCGGTGAGCAGGGGGCCGGCGAACGAGGCGGTCATGGCCGGGGCCGCGATCAGCAGCGGGCTGAGCCTCACGCTCGCCGGGGCCAGCACATCGCCGAGCGTGATCAGCCCGATGACCAGCAGGGGGATCACGACCAAGACGCGGGTACGCCACCTTGGCCGGCGCAGATCCGAATGACCCTGCCACATATGCACATCTACTGCTTACGCCTGCCCTTGCCCCCGCGCCAGCCCCGCCCCGCCCGGCAGGGCACAACGCTCCGCCGGAAAGGCCCGGACCTCCCACGAGACCACGGCGTCGCCGGGGAGGCCGCCACCCCGCCCGGGAGGCGGCTGTCACACTTCCGGCCGCCGTCTCGTCCTCCCTCTCGGGCCGACGAGAGGATCAGGACATGGCAGAGCTGACCGACTTCGAACAGCAGCGCGACCGGCTGTGGGCCGTCGCCTATCGCATCACCGGCTCGGTCGCCGACGCCGATGACGCGGTGCAGGAGACCTGGCTGCGCTGGCAGGCGCTGCCCGCCGACGAGGTCGCCGACCCCCGCGCGTACCTGACCACCGTCATCAGCCGGATCTGCTACGACCTGCTGGGGTCGGCGCGGATGCGGCGCGAGGCGTACGTCGGTCCCTGGCTGCCCGAGCCGGTGGTGGCGGCCGGCGGTCCGGAGGACCGGGTGACGCTCGACGAGTCGGTGGGGCTGGCGCTGCTCACCGTGCTGGAGCGGCTGACCCCGGCGGAGCGGACCGCCTTCATCCTGCACGATGTCTTCTCGGTGCCGTTCCCCGAGATCGCCGAGGTCGTGGGCCGTAGTTCGGATTCCGTACGGCAACTGGCCTCCCGGGCGCGCAAGCGGGTCCGGGAGGAGGCGCCGCGGCGCTCGGTGGACCGGGGGGAGCACCGGCGCGCCGTGGACGCGTTTCTCCAGGCGGTGCTGGGCGGTGACATGGAGGCGCTGCTGGAGATCCTGGATCCGGAGGTCGTCTGGCGTTCGGACGGTGGCGGCAAGGTGGCGGCGGCCCGGGTCCCGGTGGTGGGCAACGAGAAGGTGGCCCGCTTCGCCCAGCGTCTCGGCCGGGGCTTCGACCCGGCCACGATGGTGGTGCACCGTTGCGCGGTCAACGATGCCCCGGGCCTGGTCATCGCCGACCGCACGGACGGCCAGGCCGTGGTTTTCGCCTTCTCCGTGCACCAGGGTCTGATCACCGAGATCGACGTGATCGTCAACCCCGACAAGCTCCGCCACCTCGACCTGCCGAGCCTGTGACCGGCATCACCGTCACATCTGGGGCCGCCATGTCGTCCTCCTCGTGAACACCACCCGAGAAGGAGGCCGCCGGTATGGAGAAGCAGCAGGTCCTGGTACTCGGCGCGGGCTATGCGGGGCTGATGGCCGCCCTGCGGCTGGCCCCGCACACCCGCGTCACCCTGGTCGATCCGAGCACCGCTTTCACCGAACGGATCCGGCTGCACGAGCGGGCCGCCGGACGGCCCGACATCACACATCCGCTCGACGCGCTGGCGCGGCGGGCCGGCATCGCCCACGTGGCCGCCCGCGCCACCCGGATCGACCCGGCCGCCCGGCAGGTCACCACCGACGACGGCCGCCAGCTGCCGTACGACCGGCTGGTGTACGCGCTCGGCAGCCGCACCCCCGACCCCGGTGAGCGCGCCTACACCCCGGAGACGGCGGCCGAACTGCACAAGCGGCTGCTGGACGGCCCGGGCGAGCTGACGGTGGTCGGCGGGGGACTCACCGGCATCGAGCTCGCGGCCGAGATCGCCGAGTCCCAGCCCGCCTGGAAGGTCCGGCTGATCACGGGCGACGAGGTCGGCACGGGGCTGTCGGCGAAGGGCCGCGCCCATGTCCGTTCAACGCTCACCGGGCTCGGTGTCCGGATCGAGGAGGGCCGCCGGGTGGCTTGCCCCGAGGACATCGACACCGACGCGGTGGTGTGGGCCACCGCGATGACCGCGAACGCCGCCCTGGCCGAGGCCGCCGGGATCACCCTCGATCCCAGCGGCGGCATCAGCGTCGACGGCGCCCTGCGCTCGGTGTCCCATCCGGAGATCTACGCGGTGGGCGACGCCGCGGCCATGACCACCCCGGCCGCAGGTCACCTGCGCATGGCCTGTGCCACCGCGCTCCCGGCCGGTTCGCACGCCGCCTCCTCGATCCTCGCCGAGACACGCGGGCGGCAGCCGGAGCCGCTGCGCTTCCGCTTTGTGGTGCAGTGCGTGAGCCTGGGCCGCCGGGACGGGCTGATCCAGTTGGTGCGGGCGGACGACTCCCCGCGCGAGCGGGTGCTGCGCGGTGGCCTGGCCGCACGCGCCAAGGAGCGGGTCGTGCGCTCCACGGTCAGCATGCTGCGGCTGGCGGCGCGCCGCCCCGGGGCCGTGCCCCTCATCCCCGGGATGAGCTGAATCTCCGGGATGAGGTGCGTCCCCGGGATGAGGTGCGTCCCGGGGACGAGCTGAATCCCGGCGATGGGCCGAGGGCGCCGCGCAGCCGCTAGAAGGGGTAGTGCGCGTGCTGGGTGGCGAGGGTGATCCACCGGGTGTCGCTGAACGCCTCGATGCCCCAGCGGCCGCCGAACCGCCCGTACCCCGAGTGCTTGATGCCACCGAACGGGGCCTGTGGCTCGTCCGCCACCGACTGGTCGTTGATGTGCACGATGCCGGTCCGGATACGGCGGGCGACCTTGAGCCCATGGGTCCCGTTCTCGGTGATGATGCCGCAGGTCAGGCCGTGGTCGGTGGCGTTGGCCAGGGCCACGGCCCGATCGTCGTCGGCGAAGGTGTCGACCACGCACACCGGCCCGAACGCCTCGGCGTGGTGGATGTCCATGTCCGGGGTGACACCGGTCAGCACCGTCGCCGGGTGGACCGCGCCGTCCGGTTCGCCACCGCCGGTCAGCACCGTGGCACCCTTGTCCACCGCGTCCTTCACCAGGGCCGCCACCCGGCGTGCCGAGGCGGCCGCGACCAGCGGGCCGACCACGGTGGACGGGTCGGCCGGGTCGCCGCACGGCAGGGCGGCCACCTTGGCGGTGAACTTCGCGGTGAACTCCTCGGCGAGGCTCTCGTGGACGAGTATCCGGTCGCCGGACATGCAGATCTGACCGGAGTTCATGAACACGCCGAAGGCGGCGGCGTTCACCGCGTGGTCCACATCGGCGTCGTCCAGGACGATGATGGCGTTCTTGCCACCCAGCTCCAGCACGGCCGGCTTGAGGTGCTGCGCGGCGAGTGAACCGATGGTCCTGCCGACTCCGGTGGAGCCGGTGAAGTTGACGACGCGTACGCGCGGATCGGCGATGAGGGCCTCGGCCACCTCGGCGGCGTCCTCACGGGCGTTGGTGACCACATTGAGCACGCCGTCGGGCAGCCCGGCGTCGCACAGCACATCGGCGACGAAGAGCCCGCAGGCGAGCGGGGCGTCCTCGCTGGGCTTCATCACGACCGTATTGCCGGCCGCCAGGGGCGCCGCGACGGAACGGACCCCGAGGATGATCGGCGCGTTCCAGGGGGCGAAGGCGGCAACGACACCGGCCGGTTCGCGGACGGCGAGGCCGAGCGCGCCCGCCTCCTGGGCGCTGAGCACCTCACCGCGCGGGGCGGTGATCGCGGCGGCGGCCTCGCGGAGGATGTTCGCGGCCAGGCCCACGTTGAAGTGCGCCCAGGGCGCGGTGCCTCCGGCCTCCTGGGCCATGATCGCGGCGGCCCGGTCGGCGCGCGACTCCAGCAGATCCGCCGCGGTCAGGAAGATCCTACGGCGCTCGAACGGGGCCAGCTCCGCCCAGGCCGGGAAGGCGGCGTCGGCGGCGGCCACCGCACGCGCCACGTCCTCGGCCCCGGCGGCCGCGACGGTGGCGAACACCTCACCGGTGTAGGGGTTGAGGTCCTCGGCGGTGCGCCCCGAGGCGGCCGGGGTGTCCTTGCCATCGATCAACAGGTCGCGGTGAAGGGTCATATCGGATGTCCTTTGCGGTCCCTCGCCCCAAGGGCGCGTTCGCGGAATGAACTTCAGTTCACTATGACGTGGACGTCAGTCTCCGCCGCGCCCGGGGCCGTCGTCAATGCGCAGCCGCCGACGGCGCCACCACACCCCGCCGGACGCCGTCACCGCCAGGACGCCCAGGAGGGCCAGTGCGGCGGCGGGGGCGAGGACCGTCCACGGGGCGCGCTCGGCGTAGGGATGGTTCTCGGCCAGCAGCCGGCCCCACTCCGGGGACGGCGGCTGCGCGCCCAGGCCGAGGAAGCCCAGTGAGGCCAGGGCGAGCGCCGCGGCCGGCAGACGCAGCAGGGCGTGCCTGACGACCGGGGGCAGAACCGCGGGCAGGATGTGGCGGCGCAGCAGATGGCGGCGGGAGGCGCCCAGTGCGCGGGTGGCGGCGAGATGTGCGGCGGCGCGCTGTTGCCACAGCAGGGCGGAGGTGTGCGCGGCCAGCGGCGCCCAGGCGACGGCGGCCACGGCGAGCGCGGGGGTGTACGGACCGCGTCCGGCCGCCCCGGCGACCAGGAGCCCGGCGAGCACGGGCGGCACCGCGTTCACGGTCTCGACGAGTCCGCCGGACAGCCGGGGCACCAGGCCGAGCAGCACCCCCGCCACCAGCGCGGCGGTGCTCACCGCCACCGCGAGCGCGAGCGTGGACAGCGCGCCGTGCCCCACCCGGGCCAGCAGATCACGGCCCAGCGCGTCGGTGCCGAACGGATGTGTCCAGGACGGGGAGGTGAGCCGGGCGGCGGTGTCCACGACCAGCGGGTCCCGGAGGGCACCGAGCACCACGACGGCGAGCAGGAGCGCGCCGTAGAGCAGCGGAACGGAGCGGGCGGACGGCCCGGACGGCCGGTGGAGCGAGGGGAGCGCCCCGTCGCGCAGCGCGGGCCCGAGCAACAGCCGGGCCGCGAGCCGGGCGAGACCTCCGGCGGCGGCCGCGAGCAGGACGAGGACGAGGGTGCCCGCCTGAAGCATCGGCAGGTCCTGGGCGATGGCCGCCTGCAGGGTGAGCCGGCCGAGCCCGGGGATGTCGAAGACCTGCTCGACGGCGACCGCCCCACCGGTGAGCCCGACCACGAACAACCCGATGTTCGGCAGCACTCCGGGCACGGCACGCCGCAGCGCGTGGCGGGCGATCCGCCGGGCGGGCAGCCCGCGTGCGGCGGCGGCCCGGGCCCACGGCTCCGCGAACGCGCCGGGCAGGGCGTCGTCCAGGACCCGGCCCAGCAGGGCGCCCGCGGGCAGGCCGAGGGCGAGCGAGGGCAGCACCATCCACCGCGGCCCGTACCAGCCGGCCGCGGGCAGCCAGCCGAGCCGCACCCCGACCACGGCGGCCAGCACGGATGCCAGCAGGAACTCCGGCAGCGCGGCGAACAGCGCGCCGCCGCTTCCCGCACCGGCCCCGCGCCGGGCGGCCCGCCGCCGCGGCCCGAGCCACAGCGTGCGCCCGCACACCGCGCCCGCGGTGACCGCCGCGACCACCAGCGCCCCGCCCATGAGCAGCAGCGAGACGCCGAGGGCCTCGGCGACCGAGGGGGTCACGGCGGTCCCCGAGATCCAGGACCGGCCCGCGTCGCCGTGGGGCAGTCCGGCGAGCCACCGGCCGAGCAGCCGCAACGGCCCGGCGTCGAGGCCGAGTTGGGAGCGCAGGGACTCCAGGAGCTCGGGGCTGGGCTCGCGGTCGGCCTCGCGCGCCTTGAGGACGGTGCGGGCGGGGTCGGTGCGGGACAGCCAGGGCAGCAGCCCGATGCCGCACAGCAACGCCCCGGCGAGCGCGAGGCGCCACAGCGCGCTCAGACCGGTGGACCGCGCCCCGCTCAGGCCGGTGGACCACCCGCCGCCCGGGCGGGGGAACCGCGCCGCGCTCGGCCCGGTGTTCCGCCCGGCGCCCAGCCCGGTGGACCGCCCGCGCGTGCTCGGCCCGGTCGACCGCCCCGCCCCAGGCCCGGTGGACCGCGCCCCGGTCCGCGCGCCGCTCAACGCCGCGTACCGGTGCCGACAAGCGTGCGCTCGTACGGATCGAGGATCACACCCCGCACCGAGGCGCCGACGCCGTGGATGATCCGCTGATGGACCAGCGGGACGACCCCGTCCGTGCGCAGCACGGCGGTCTGCGCGGCCAGGGCGGCCCGATGGCGCGCCGCGTCGTCGGCGCGGGCCCCGGCCTCGGCGACCGCGCGGTCCACGGCCTTGTCGCACACCCGGGCCAGGTTGTAGCCGCCGTCGCAGGTGAAGTCGTCGGCAAGATAGGAGACCGGGTCGCCGGTGTCGAGCATGGTGTTCCGGGCGGCCACCACGGCGTCGAACTTCCCGGCCAGGGCGTCGCCTTCGAGCCGGGAGTACTCGCGCACCTCCAGCTTCACACCGAACCCGGCCTTGCGCAGCTGCTGTTGCAGCACTTGGGCCACCTCGGGCAGCTCGGGCCGGTTGTCGTAGGTGGCGAGGGTGAGCGCGGGGTTCCCGGCGCGCTTGGCGGCGGGGCGGCCGGTCGGCCGGGGGCGCTCGCCCCCGGCCCAGGTGAGGGCCGGGCCGAACAGGCCGCGGCCGATGTCGGCATGCCCCTCGTACACGTCCTCGGCGAGGGCGGAGGCGTCGACGGCCTCGCGGGCGGCGGCGCGGACGGCGGGATCGGCGAAGGGGCCGGAGCGAGTATTGAGGAAGAGGGCGGTGGTGCGAGTGGTGGGCACCTCACGGACGGTCGGCTGGTCGAGGGTGGCCGCCTGGGAGACCGGGACCGCCTCGGCTATGTCCACCTCGCCGCTGCGCAGCGCGTTGGTGCGGGCCGTGCCATCGACGATGAAGCGGACATCGAGACCGGAGGCGTGGGCGAGGCCGCCCCAGTAGTCGGCGAAGCGGTGGAGCGTGGCACGGGTGGCGCCGCTCGTCCTGGCCAGGGTGAAGGGACCGGTGGCGGTGCCGGCCGGATCGACCGCCGCTTTCCCATTCGCCGCGCCCGAACGCGCCTGGGCCGTACCGGACGTATCCGTACCGGACGTATCCGCGCCTGACTTATCCGCACCGGCCTTCGTGCGATACGCCTTGGGCGAGAGGACGGCCAGGCTCGGGCTGGACAGTCGCAGGGGCAAGGCGGAGTCGGCGGTGCCGGTGGTGACGCGGACCCGCCGCTCCCCCACCGCCTCGGCGGTGAGCCTGACCCCGGTGAGCGCGGCGGGCGCGGGATCGGCGTGGGTGGCATGGGTGAGGGCACCCGCCACCGCCGCCGGGGTGACCTCGGTGCCGTCCTGGAACCGCGCCTCGCGCAGGGTGAACACCCAGCCACCGCCACTCTCCCGGGTCCAGGACTCGGCGAGGGCGGGCACCGCGCCGCCGTTGCCGTCCAGCCGGGTCAGCCCCTCGGTGACCCCGAGCCGGCTGAGCAAGGTGGCGTCGGCGCCGTACGGGGAGAAGCGCTCGGCGGGCGGGAAGGCCATCGCGACCCGGAGGCGTCCACCGCCCGCGCCGGCCCCGGCGTCGTACGGCGAACCGTCGCGGGCCGCGAAACAGCCGGTGAGCAGCGGGACGAGCAGCAGCGCGGCGGCCCACCGGCGGCGGACAGAGTGCATGGGCGTGGTTCTCCAGGGGCGGCGCGGGAACGGCGAACACCAACACTAGATGATGATAATCATTTCCATAAAGGTCAGGGTGCCCCGGGCCCCATCGGGACCTCGAAGTGGACGATTCCCTGACCGCCCCCGGGCGCCTCCCGCTCATCGCAGATGACCTTCCCCAGCGACCGCCAGAACGGCTCGGCCCCCACCACCCCCGGATCGGTGTGCAGATAGACCGCGCGATAGCCGCCGTCCGCCACGGCGAAGTCGAGCAGCGCATGCACCAGCCGCCGGGCCAGCCCGTTGCGCCGATGCTCGGACCGCACATAGACCCGGCGCAGCTGGGCGGTCTCCCCCGATGGGTAACGCGCGGCCAGCCACGGCGGGTTGGGCGGATGGGCCGGGCCCCGGGAGTCGAGCGCGGCGGTCGCCACGACCGCCCCGTCGCTCTCGTCCACCGCCACCAGCAGGGTGTGGCGCGCGCCGGTCAGATACGCGGCGGCGGGATCGATGATGTCGGCGTGCCAGCGTGGCACATAGCCGGTCGCGAAGTCGCGGTAGACGATGTCGAGCATCACGCTGCGGGCGGCGTCGAGGTCATCGGGGGTCGCGGTTCTGATGCGATAGCTGGGCACCTGCGCATCGTACGCAATAAGCCTGCGCGCCGACCGTGCTGGCAGACTGGGTCCGGACCGGAGGAGGGGGCCGATGGGGCGGGGACGGCCGTCGATGCAGGAGCTGATCCAGCGGCGCAGGAACGCCGGATTCGTGGGGCGGCAGAGGGAACTGCACGCGTTCCGCGACAACTTCGGGCTGCCGCCGGAGGACGGGCGGCATCGCTTTGTCTTCCATGTGCACGGCCACGCGGGTGTGGGCAAGACCTGGCTGATGCGCCGGCTGGAAGAGACCGCCCGCCAGGAGTACGGCGCGCTCACCGCCCGCGTCGACGAGGCGGCGGGCTCCGTCCCCGAGGCGATGGCCGCGATCAGCGAGCAATTCGCCCGCCAGGGACGGGAGTTCACGGCCTTGGACCGGCGGCTCGCCACGTACCGGCAGCGCCGCCACGAGGCGGAGTCGGTACCGGCGGAGGGCGAGCGGACCGGACCCAGCACCGGCAGCATGGTCGCCGCGCGAGCCGGGCTCACCGGCCTCGGCCTGGTGCCCGGTGTCGGGGCGCTGGCGGGTGCCGTCGACCCGGTGCCGCTCGCCGAGCGCACCGACCGGCTGCGGGCGGCGCTCAGCTCGCGGTTCCGCGACCACAAGGACGTCCAGCTGGTGCTGGACCCGGTGGAGACGCTGACCCCGCTGCTGGTCAGGGAGTTATCGGAGGCGGCAGCGGCGGTGCCGTGGCTGGTGTTGTTCTTCGACACCTACGAGCGCCTCGGCCCGCTGCTCGACCCCTGGCTGCGCACCCTGCTGACCAGCGAACGCCTGGGCACCCTCCCGGCCAACACCGTGCTGGTGCTGGCCGGGCAGACCCGCCCGGACCCCGGCTGCTGGGGCGATCTGGCCGATGTGGTCGCGGAGCTGCCGCTGGAGCCGTTCACCGACGCGGAGGCCCGGCAGCTGCTCAGCGCCAAGGGGATCACCGATGAGCCGGTGGTGCGGGAGGTGCTGCGGCTCTCCGGCCGGCTGCCGGTGCTGGTGTCCACCCTCGCCGAGAACCCCGGAACCAGCGGCGATCTGGACGACCCCAGTGCCACCGCCGTCGACCGGTTCCTGAAGTGGGAGCGCGATCCGGTGCGCCGCTCCGCCGCCCTGGCGGGCGCGCTGCCCCGGCGGCTGAACGAGGACATCTTCAGGGCGGCGGTGGACGAGGACGGAGCCGAGTTGTTCGGCTGGCTGCGGTCGCTGCCCTTCATCGGCGACCGTAACGGGGCGGTTCGCTACCACGATGTGGTCCGCGCCCCGATGCTGCGGCTTCGGCGGACCACTTCACCGCAGCGGTGGAGCGCGGCGCACACCCGGCTGGCGGAGACCTTCGCCGGGTGGCGGGAGGCGGCCGCCGGGGGGCTCGACGCGCGCGACGGGTGGCGGCTGGCCGCCTGGAGCGGACCGCGGCTGGAGGAGTGGTACCACCTGCTGTGCGCACGGCCGTCGGCGGCGCTGCCCGGGGCGCTGCGGGACGGGATCGGCGCCTGCGACGCGGGCCCCGCGGTGGCCCGGCGCTGGGCGTCCACCCTGGTCGAGGCGGGCGAGGACGCCGACTCGGACGCGGTGCGCACCTGGGGGTGGCGCCTGGTGGAGGCGCTGGCGGACGAACGGCGGCGCGGTATCGAGGCGATGGGGCTGCTGCTGACGCGGGCCGGGCTGGACGCCCCCGCCCGGGTCGCGGCACTCGTCGTACGGGGGTGGCACCGCCGGTCGGTCGAGGAGTTCGACGGGGCGCTGGAGGACTTCCGCCGGGCGATCGAGCTGGACCCCGGGAACGTACGCGCGCACTTCGGGCGTGCCGTGGTCCACCGGGCGACCGGGGACTTCACCGCGGCGATGGACGCGCTGGACGGCGTGGCGGCGCTGGAGCCGGACTCGACCTGGGTGCGGCGGGAGCGCGGCGAGACCTGCCGCCGGGCGGGACGGTACGAGGAGGCGCTGGCCCTGCTCGACCCGGTGGTCGCGGCCGATCCGGCGGACCATGTGGCCCTGGGCAGCCGCGGCCAGACCATGATGGCGCTCGGCCGGATCCACGAGGCCCTGGCCGACTTCGGCCGGGCCATCGAACTGAACGGCGACTACACCTGGGCGCTGGTCCGGCGGGCCCGTGTCCGCAGCACGCTGGGGGACGCGGCGGGCGCGCTGGAGGACCTGGACCGGGCGGAGGCGCTGGAGCCGGGTGTCCCGGGAACGCTGGGCGAGCGCGGCGATATCCACCGCTTCGCGGGCCGCTACGAGGAGGCCATCGCGGAGTACGACCGGGCGCTGGCCCTCGACCCCGGCTACGCCTGGGCTTTGGGGAGCCGCGCGATGGCCAACGAGGCCCTGGGCAGACCCGCGGAGGCGCTGGCGGATCTGGACCGTGCGGTGGCGCTGAATCCCGGCTACGCCTGGGCCGTGGCGCAGCGCGAGCGTTTGCTTCTCGGCGGGGATTCACCGGAGGGCGGACGGAACGACGGACCGGTGTGACCTGCCGGCACCGGCGCTTCCGGCTCCTCTCCCTCCGTGGCCGGTCACCGGCCCTGTCGTGACACGCGCCGGGTGAAACAGGCCGACACGGCGTGGCGTACGGCGCGCAGCACGGCACGGCAGCGCGACAGATACCGGGCCGGGCGGGACCGGCGGACCGGACGCGGTGCGGCCGATGGAGCCGGTGCGGACGTCGGGGCCGGTACAGCCTCGGACACGTCCTGAGCGGTGGTGTCCACCGGATCGGGAGCGGCCGGATCGGCCGGGGGCGGGGACGGATCGGTGGTCCTGGCCTGCGGGGTGACGGGGCGCCGGGTGGCTTCTGCGCGCATCATCGCGCGCATGGCGGCATAGACATCGATGGGCATGCGGATACTCCTGCGGTCTCGGACGTCCTACGGCTCGGCGGGCAGGGCGGACCGCATCCGGAACCCGCGGGGCAGCCGCGGAAACGGGATGGCGGACGTGCCCGGGCCCGGTCAGCAGCGCAGGACGACGGACCGTGAGGAGAGCAGACCGGCCGGGAGGTCGCCCCCGGCGGCGAACGCGCCGACGCCCGGCGCCGGGTCCGCGGGGCGTCCGCGGACCGCGCCGAGCACGAAGGGGCCGAGGGAGGTCGAGAGGGACCGGTGGGCGCCGCACGAGGCGCCGTGAGCCACCTGCCCGGGACGGTGCCGGGCCGGATGCCCGGCACCGTCCCGGGTGAAGAGCTTGGCCGACGCCGAGGCGGTGGAGCGTTCGTCCTCGGTCTCCGGCCCCGGCGGAACAGGCGCCGGGACAACGGGAGCGCCCGCGGGGGCGGATGCGGCGAGGCCCCGGACCGAGGCGGGAACACCGGCGTCACCGGGCGTGGACGTGGCCAGGGCTGGGGCCGGGCTCGGAGGCCCGGCCGCGCACTGGTCAGGCCCGGTGGGCGGCGAGTCCCGGACGGCCCCCAGAGCGAGCACGGCATGCAGCAACGTGACCGCCAGCAGCAGAAGGACGGCGGCCGCGCACGGGCCGCCGCACACCGCGGGGCGGTTCGTTCTGCGGCCGTGCACCATGCGGCCTCCCTCGCTGATCCCCCTCAAGGGAACCCCGCACAGCGGAAGAGGGCACTCCGATTACCGGGAAAAGTCCATACTTTCACCCGTGTCAGTTATCCCCTCGAACGCACGTATCGTCGCATTTCGAGGAGTCATCGGCCGCAGTGGTGTGATCACTCGAGCAACGTGGCCGGTGCGGCCTGCCGCCAGGAGTCCAGCAGGATGTCCCGCAGCTCATCGACGTCCTCCAGCGCGGCGAGGCGCACCCGCACCCAGGCCGAACTCGCCTCATGGGCGGCCACCCAGAACTTCTCCGGCTCCGCCAGCACCAACTCCTTCCGCTCCTCTTTGGGACATCTGACGGCCATCGAGGTCTCGTCCTCGGGCAAGGTGGCGAACATCTTCCCGGCGACCCGGAAGGTGGGCATCGACCAGGCGATCTTCTCTGTGGTCTCCGGCAGCGACAGGGCGACGGCACGGACATCGTCGGAGGTGGTCATGGCCCGACCGTAGAACACCCCACCGACAAGCATGCCCGTGTTTGAATGCCCAGGTGACAGATCTGGACGTGCTCAAGGTGTTCTGCGGGCCCTACGGCCGCGGTGGCAATGAACTCGGCGTGGTGCGGGACGGCGCCGCGGTGGTCGGCGAGGCGGAGCGGCAGCGGGTCGCCGCCCGGCTGGGGTTCAGCGAGACCGTGTTCGTGGACGATCCGGAGCGCGGCGTCGTCGACATCTACACCCCGAGCGTCCGGCTGCCCTTCGCGGGCCATCCGCTGGTGGGCACCGCCTGGCTGCTGGACCTGCCCGAGCTGCTGCCGCCCGCCGGTGAGGTTCCCGCCCGCCAGGACGGCGAGTTCACCTGGATCACCGGCCGGCCCGCCTGGGCGGCCGGGCGGCGCACCCGGCAGTACGCCTCGCCGGAGGAGGTCGAGGCGCTGCCCACCCCTCCCGAGGGCGAGGGCTGGCTGTACGCCTGGGCGTGGCAGGACGAGGCCGCGGGCCGGGTGCGGGCACGTGCGTTTCCCCGCCGCGGGGACGGGATCGTGGAGGACGAGGCCACCGGCGCCGCCGCCCTGATTCTCTCGGGCGAGCTGGGCCGCGCCCTCAACATCACCCAGGGCGTGGGGTCGCAGATCCTCACCGGTCCCCTGCCGGACGGCTCGATCGAGATCGGTGGCCGGGTCGAGCTCGCCGAGGTCCGCTCGCTGTAGGCCGGCAGCCGCCTCGAGCCCCGGCGGTGGTCCAGGTGGTCGCGGTCAGTGCGTACGGGCGTAGTGGATCGCGATCCGGGCCCCTAGCCGTGCGTTGTTCTTGACCAGGGCGATATTGGTCCGCAGGCTCTCGCCCTTGGTCAACTCGACGATCCGGCCCAGCAGATACGGGGTTGCGTCCTTGCCGCCGATGCCCGCCTCCGCCAGCTCGGCGAGGGCCTGCTCGATGATGCCGTCGATCCGCTCGGCGGGGATCTCCTCGGCCTCGGGCACCGGATTGGCGATGCTCAGCCCCGCCGTCATGCCCAGCTCCCACTGGGCGCGCATGGTGGCGGCGATCTCCTCGGGCGAGTCGACGCGCAGCGGGGAGCGGAAGCCGCTCACCCGGGAGTAGAAGGCGGGGAAGTCGTCGGTGCCGTAGGTGAGCACCGGAACGCCCAGGGTCTCCAGCTTCTCCAGGGTCAGCCCGATGTCGAGGATGCTCTTGACCCCGGCGCTGATGACGGCCACCGGCGTGGTGGCGAGCTCGGTGAGATCCGCGCTGACGTCGAAGGAGTGCTCCGCTCCCCGGTGCACTCCGCCGATGCCACCGGTGACGAAGACCCGGATCCCGGCGAGCGCGGCGAGCCGCATGGTGGACGCCACGGTGGTGGCGCCATGGCCGCCGCGCGCGATGACATGGGCGAGGTCGCGCACGCTGACCTTGCCGACGTCCGGGCTGGTGGCGAGCAGTTCGAGAGCGGCCCGGTCCAGACCGGCACGCGGCGTGCCATGGAGGACGGCGATGGTGGCGGGGACCGCCCCCTCCGCGCGGATGATCTCCTCGACCTCGGTGGCCATCTCGACGTTCTGCGGATACGGCATGCCGTGGCTGATGATCGTGGACTCCAGCGCGACCACGGGACGGCCGTCGCGCAGGGCCTCCGCGACCTCCTCGGTGAGGGTCAGCCGGGGGTGGGGGGCGGTCATGTGGTCCTCCGCAGCGATGCGTTGAGCGCGTCCTCGATCAGACGCGCGGTCAGGTCAGGTCGTACGGTGGCGGGGGTGGCCACGGTCAGCGCGGCGGCGGCGTGGCCGTAGCGGGCGGCGTCGACCGGGTCGGCGCCACCGAGCAGGGCGTGTGCGAACGCGCCGAGCATCGCGTCACCGGCCCCGGTGACGTCATGTGCCTCGGCCGGTGGCGCCTCCAGCGGCACCCGGCCCTCGCCGAGGGTGCTCAGCAGGGAGCCGCGCGCACCGAGCCGCACCCACACATGCCGTACACCGCGCTCGTGGAGGAGGGCCACGGCCGCGAGCAGCTCCGGGTCGTCCGCGGCGGCGTCCCCGCCGAGGTCCCGGCCGGTCAGCGCGCCCAGCTCCGCCACGTTCGGTGTGACGGCGAAGACCGGCCGCCCGGTGGCGAACAGCGGGGCGAGCAGCGCCGCCTTGGGGACGCTCACCGGGTCGATCAGCGTCTGGACGCCGGTGGCGGCGGCGATGTCCAGGATGTACGAGAGCACCCGCGGGGAGAGGTTCCCGTCCAGCACCAGCAGGCCGGCGTGGCCGATGAGTTCCCGCGCGGTGTGCAGATGCTCGGGGCTCAGCGCGTCGGTGGCGGCCATGTCGGCGATGGCCACGACCAGATCGCCGTCGGCGTCCAGCACCGCCGTATAGGTGCCGGTGGGATGCGGGCCGCGGTGCACATGGTCGATGCGCACCCCGGCGGCCTGGGTCTCGGTCAGCAGCCGCTCCCCCGCCGCGTCCTGCCCCACGGCGGCGATGAGATGGGTGGGGGTGCCCAGCCGGGCGAGATTCTCGGCGACGTTGCGGGCGACCCCGCCGGGGCTGGTGTGGGACCGGCCCGGATTGCTGGTGCGGTACGCGACGGGGGCCAGGCTGCGCACCTTGATGTCCACGTTGGCGCCGCCGATGACCACCACCGCGTGTTCCCGGCGCAGGATGTAGCCGCGCCCCAGGATGGCGCCCTTCTTGCCCAGGTTGGAGAGATGGACGTTGACCGCGGCCCGTGTGGTCCCGAGGGCGTCGGCGATGGACTGGGCCCCGGCCAGGGGGTCCCGCCGCAGCAGCGCGAGAATCTCCCGTTCCCTGCGCGTCAGCATCATGCTCAGCAGAGTAAAGGACCCTTAGCCCGATAAACAGGCCACTGACACCCATGGGTTGGCCCAGGAGATCGTGAGAGAACGGCGGATGACATCCTGGGAAGCCAGGCGCGCCGGACACTCTCGGCAGCGGCCCGGGAACCTGTCCGGTGACGAGGAAGAAGGCCGATGAGACTCTGCTTTCTGGTGGAGGAGCGCTATCGCCATGACGGGATGCCCCGTGAGGTGATCCGTCAGCTCTCCGCCTGGGGCCACCAGGTGGACGTGGTCCGGCCGGGCCGTTCCCTGCTGCGGATGTCCGATGCGGTGCGGGCGGGCAGTCATGACGCCTGGGTGCTCAAGACGGTGTCCGGTGGACCCGGGCTGACGCTGCTGGAGGCCGCGTCGGCGGTCGGGCTGACCACCGTCAACGACGCCCGCGCCATCCGCGGCGTACGGGACAAGGCGCTGGCGGCCGCGATCGGGCGCAGCCGGGGGCTGCCGTTGCCGCCCACCTACGCGGCGGCCCGGCCCGAGGCGCTGGAGGAGATACCGGAGGCCGAGTTCCCGCTGGTGGTCAAGCCCGCGGACGGCAGCTCCGGGCGGGCCGTGCGGCTGGTGCCGACGCCGGACCGGCTTCGGGCGCTGCGCGCCGAACTGGCCGTGGAGGGCATGCTCATCGCCCAGCCCTATGTGCCGAATTCGGGCATCGACCTCAAGGTGTACTGCGTGGACGGGGAGTTGCACGCGACCGAGCGGAGCTCACCACTCAGCCCGGACGGAGGCGTCCGCGGCCGTCGGGTACGGCTGTCCGCCGAAGTGGCGGCCATCGCCGCCGAGGTCGGTGCGGTCTACGGCCTCGATCTGTACGGGGTGGATGTGTTGCTGGGCCCGGACGGGCCGGTGGTCGTCGATGTGAACGACTTCCCCAGCTTCAAGGAGGTGCCGGACGCGGCGGCCCGGGTGGGGCGTGCGGTACTGGAGTTGGCGCGCAGGGGCGGCGCCCGGTCCGGGGCGGCGTTCGTCGGCGCCCTCGCCGAGCCGGTGCTGGCTCCGGAGCCGGTCCCGGCCGTGGCCACGGGCCGGCTATGACCGCGACGGTGAGCGGCGGCCGATGAGGATCGGTCTGATCACCGCCGACCCCGGCCATCAACTCCTCGCCGACACGGTGAGGTTGCTGTCGCCCCGCCATGAGGTGGTGGCGCTCGACCCGGGCGGCCACGGAGCCGGGGCACAGGACCCGGCCGACCCCTCGGAAGACGCGGCCGACCCCGGGGAACTCGCCGATGTCTATCTGCTGAAGGCCCGGACGCCGCGTGCGCTGGCGCTCGCCCGTTCCCTGGAGCGGCGCGGCGCCCCGGTGGTGAACTCCGCCACGGCCACCGCCCTGTGCCAGGACCGGACGGCGATGGCCGATGTGGCGCTCCGCGCCGGTCTGCCGTTCGCCCCCACCCGTACCGTGGCCTCACTCGCCGGGCTGACGGCGGAGCGGCTGCCTCGCCCCATCGTCGTCAAGAGCCGCCACAGCCGCCGTCATGATCTGGTGGCCCGCGTCGACGACGCCGCGCGGCTGCGCGCCCTGAGCGCCGATTGGGCGGATGAGCCCGTGGTGGTCCAGGACTTCACTCCGAACGACGGCTGGGACCACAAGCTGTGGGTCATCGCGGGCCGGGTGTTCGCCGCGCTGCGCCGGTCGGAGCTGGCGGCCGGCGGCCGCGGTCCGAGCCTGCCGCTCGCCCTGGACGCGCTGCCCCCGGGCTGGCTGGATCCGGTGCGCCATGTCGGTTCGGTGTTCTCACTGGAGGTCTACGGCGTGGATCTGATCGACGCGGGCGGCGGCGCCCCGCTGATCGTGGACATCAACGCCTTTCCGGGGGTCCGCGGTCAGGCCGGCGCCCCCGAGGCGCTGGCGGCCCTGGCACTGCGGACCGCCGAACGGGGCGGACTCACCGCGCCCCGCCCATGACCGACACGAGGGAAATACTAGGGGACTCCCGTCCTGAATAGGGGTGGTCGCAGGGCAGACCGGCGCGGCAGGGTGGTCTACTGGTCTCCGCGCGACCCGAGGCACGCGCGCGACAGCCACACGACAGCCGCCGCGGAACGAGCGGCGCGAAAGGACATCACGTGACCGCACACCCCACCGGCACAAGCCTGTGGATCAGGCAGTTCCACCCCGCGCCGGCCGCGGCGACGCGACTCATCTGCCTGCCCCACGCCGGCGGGTCCGCCTCCTACTACTTCCCGGTCTCCAAGGCGCTCTCGCCCACGGTCGATGTGCTCGCCGTGCAGTACCCGGGGCGCCAGGACCGGCGCAACGAGAAGTGCATAGACAACATCCCCGAGCTGGCCGACGCGCTGGTGCCGGAGCTGCTGCCCTATACGGACAAGCCGGTGGCGCTTTTCGGCCACAGCATGGGCGCCACCCTCGCCTTCGAGGTCGCCCTGCGCCTGGAGCAGAAGGGCGTGGTGCCGGTGGCGCTGTTCGCCTCGGGGCGGCGCGCCCCCTCCTGCCACCGTGACGAGTCCGTCCACCTCCGCGACGACGACGGCCTGATCGCCGAGGTGAAGGCGCTCGCCGGGACCGACACCCAGCTCCTGGGCGACGATGAGATCCTCCGGATGGTGCTGCCCGCCATCCGCAGCGACTACAAGGCGGCCGAGACCTACCGCTACGCCCCCGGCCCGCGGCTGGCGACGCCCATTCACGCACATGTGGGCGACGACGACCCCAAGGCGAGCGTCGAGGAGGCCCGCGCCTGGGGCGAGCACACCACCGGTGGCTTCGACCTCCAGGTCCACTCCGGCGGCCACTTCTACCTCAACGACGAGGCCCCGCGCGTCATCGCGTCCATCCGGAAGGTGCTGACCGAGCAGTCCTGAGCCATCGGCCGGCCGCGGGGCGTTCAGCCGTGCGGCCGGTCCGCCAGGACGGTGCGTATGTAGTCCTCGACGGTGACATCCAGGCCCACGTCACGCCGGGCCCGCTCGGACAACAGCCAGCGGTGTTCGAGCAGTTCGTAGTAGATCTGCGCGGTGTCGGTGACACCGCGCAGCTCCTCGGGCACGGCCCGCACGGTGGGCCGGAAGACATCGCGGACCCACCGGTGGGCGAGCACCTCCCGGCGCGCGCCGAGCGGATCGCCGGGTGCGTAGTCGTCCTGTGTGGCCATCCAGGTCTCCAGGTCGTTCAGGAGGCTGCGGGCCTGGTTCTCCTCGGCGTCGAGTCCGGTCAGCCGCAGCAACTGCCGCTGATGGTGGCCCGCGTCGACGACCTTGGGCACGAAGGTGACGGTGTCACCGTCGGGTGAGCGCTCGATCTGCATCTCCGCCACGTCGAACCCGAGGTCGTTCAGGCGCCGGACGCGCTGGTCGATGGCGTGGCGCTGGGCGAGCGGATAGACCGACTGGCGGGTCAGCTCATGCCACAGGTCGCAGTAGCGCTCGGCGATGGCCTCGCCGAAGAGCACCGGGTCGACCGAGGGGTGCAGGGAACCGCCGGCCTCCAGGTCCATCAGCTCGCCCGCGATGTTCACCCGCGCCACCTCGACGTCGTAATCCCGCTGTCCGCTGGTGAGCTTCGGCTGGATCTGCCCGGTCTCGGCGTCGACCAGATAGGCGGCGTAGGCGCCCGCGTCGCGCCGGAAGAGGGTGTTGGACAGTGAGCAGTCGCCCCAGGCGAACCCGGCCAGATGCAACCGCACCAGCAGGACGGCGAGCGCGTCGAGCAGCCGTCGGATGGTACTCGGCCGCATGGTCGTCTGGAACATCGAGCGGTACGGCTGCGACCCCACCAGATGGCGGGTGATCAGCGCCGGTTCCAGCGGTTCGCCGTGCTCGTCGGTGCGCCCGGTGACCACCGCGAGCGCGTCCACCGCGGGGACCGCGAGCCGGTCCAGGTCGCGCAGCAGCCCGTACTCGCGTACCGCCGCCCACTCGCCGACCTCCTTGACCGCGACGATCTCGCCGCCCGCCCGCGCGAAGCGGACGACATGGCGGGAGATGCCCCTGGGCAGCGCGACCAGGTGCTCCTCCGGCCAATCCTCCAGCGGGACGTTCCACGGCAGATCGAGCAGCGACGCCGGATGCTCGGGCGAGGTGGCGGTGATCTGCAGCTCCATGACACCCCAGTGTGCGGTACGGAGGTGTGATCAGAGCCGGCCGGGCAGGGGGGTAGTCGCCGGTGCGCGCATTCCGTCGAGGACGACCATGACACACCGCTGGACCTGGAGCCGGCCGGCGGGGAGGTCCAGCACACAGGCTTCGGCGGCGGCCGCCCTGGCCAGGAACGGAATGTCCCGCCAGGACAGATCGGCGCGCAGCACGCCGTCCCGCTGGGCGCGTTCGGTCAGCCGCCGTACGCGATCGAGCAGGGTGCGGCGGGCGGCGGCCACCTGAGGTCCGCCGCGATCGTCGAGGGAGTCCGAGAGCCCCGCGTTCTCCCCCGTGCGCAGGGCGAGGCCGGTGAAGAACCGGGTGAAGGCCGGCCACGACTCGTCCTCGCCCAGGGCCTGTTCGGCGCTGTCGGCGAGTTCCCCGAGCACATCGAGGAGGACGGCTTCCAGCAGTTGGGCCCGCTCGGGGAAGCGACGGTAGACCGTGCCGACGCCGACCCCGGCCAGCCGCGCGATCTCGTGATAGCTGACGTCGAAGCCATGGACGGCCACCGCCTGGCGTGCGGCGGCCAGGACGCGGGCGGCGTTGCGCCGCGCGTCCGCGCGCGGCGGTCTGGGGGGCCGCTGAGCGGAGGGCATGCCCGTCATGTCCCCAGCCTAGTCAGAAGTGGACAGAAACTGTCCACCTCCGTACGCTGAAGTCTAAGCGGACAAGATCTGTCCATTTAGCGAGCGGCACCACGGCCGCGTACCCCACCGGCCTCTCGCCACACGTCCCCGCCGCACGACCGAACAGCCGCACGACCGAACAGGAGCCACGGCCATGAGCCATCTCGACGGCACCACCGCGGTGATCACCGGGGGCAGCGAGGGCCTCGGCTATGCCATCGCCGACGCCTTCGCCACCGAGGGCGCCGACCTGGTGCTGCTCGCCCGTGACCGGGAGAAGCTCGACCGGGCCCGGCACACCCTGGCCGGACACGGCACCACCGTACGCACCCTCTCCGTCGACCTGGCCGACCCCGGCGCCGTGACCACCGCCGCGCGTCAGGTGCTCGCGCTCACCGAACGGGTGGACACCCTGGTCAACAACGCGGGCACGGCACACTTCAGCCCGCTCGCCCAGACCTCGGCCGACTCCTTCGACGCCATGCTCCACCTCAATGTCCGGGTGCCCTTCCTCCTCGCCCAGGCGCTGCTGCCCGCGCTCGTCGAGGGCCGCGGCAGCATCATCAACATCAGCAGCTACTGGGCGCACAAGATGGTCGCCGACCGTCCGTCCGCGGCCTACTCCGCCACCCGTGGCGCCATCAACGCGATGACCCGGGCCCTCGCCAATGAGCTGGGCCCCTCCGGCGTCCGGGTCAACGGCATCGCCCCCGGCGCCGTACGCACCCCCACCTACGAACGGGATCACCTCGGCTCGATGAGCGCCGAGGCGCGCGACGGCCACGACCGCCGCACCCGGGACGCCTATCCCCTGGGCCGCGTCGGCGAACCCCACGAGGTGGCCGCCGCGGCCGCCTTCCTCGCCTCCCCGCAGGCCGGCTGGACCACCGGCACCATCATGAACGTGGACGGCGGGCTGACCGTCCGCTGACGCCCCCGCGGAGCCCGGCAGCCGATAAAATGGCCTCCGATGCCGAGAATCCGCCACACTCCCGAGGCGACGACGGGCCTGCGTCCGCTGCCCGCCGGTGGCGGCATCGACGCTCATCGGCATGACGAACACCAGATCGTCTACGCCGGGCGAGGGGTGCTGGCCGTCACCACCGACGCGGGCAGCTGGCTCGCGCCCGCCAACCGGGCGCTGTGGATACCGGCCGGGGCCGTCCATGAGCACCGCGCGTACGGCGCCACCGACCTCCATCTGGTGGGGCTGGCGGTGGCGGACAATCCGCTGCGGCTGGAGCAGCCCGCGGTCCTCGGCGTCGGCCCGCTGCTGCGTGAGCTGATCATCGAGTACACCGCGCGGCCTGCGGACACCGGCGCCGAACGCCGACGGCTGCGGGCCGTACTGCTCGATCAGCTCCGCCACTGTGCCGAGCAGCCGGTGCATGTGCCCGCCGCCGGGGACCCGCGCCTTTCCGCGGTGTGCGCCCTCCTCCACGACGACCCGGCGGACAACCGGACCCTGCGGCAGCTGGGGGCCGCGGTCGGGGTCGGCGAGCGCACCCTGACCCGGCTGTGCGCGGCGGAGCTGGGAATGACCTTCCCGCAGTGGCGCACCCAGCTCCGCCTGCACCACGCCCTGCGGCTGCTGGCCGAGGGGGTCCCCGTCACGACGGTCGCCCATCGGTGCGGATGGGCGTCCAGCAGCGCCTTCATCGATGTCTTCCGCCGGGCCTTCGGCCACACCCCCGGCGCCCATCGCGCGCTCTGACGTCCGCCCCTCTTTCAGTCCTCGGCCAGGACCACGACCGTATCGCCCTCCTCCAGGGTCAGCGGCGCTGTCTTGGACGGGTTGAGGTGGACGCCGTAGAGCGGCGGCTCATCGCTCTGCCGGGCCAGCCGGTAGCCGATGGCCGTCTCACCGCGCTGGCGGGCGGCCTCGATGACGGTGGCGAAGTTGGCCTCCGCGCCGGGTATCAGATAGCTGGGCGCGGGCTTGAGGTAGATCTCGGACCCCTGTGGGTCGAAGAGGTCCGCGAAGACCGCGTACAGATGGCGGTTCTCGGTGAGCTGGGTCAGCAGAAGGCTGATCACCTTGGTGGAGACGATGAAGTCGTCGGCCTTGGTGACCTGCGCGACCTCGCGGTTGGCGTCGTCGTGCATCTCGGTGACGATCGAGTACGGATCGCCGAGCTGGATCTCGATGTCGCGCAGGTGGAGCAGGGTGACCAGGGTGCGGTCGTCGGACCGTCCGGGGTCGATCCCGTCGTCGGTGAGCACCACGATATGGCGGTAGTCGTCCAGCCCGAGTGCCTCCAGCGACGGGCGGCGGGTGGGTTCGCAGTGCTTGAAGCCGACCGTGAGGTTCTTCAGCTCCCGGTTCGCCTCCTCCCGGGGCGGGCGCGGGGCGGCGATGTCCACCACCGAACCGGGTTTCACCAGGAGGTCGAGCTGCGCGATGATCTTCTCCGCGCGGGAGTTCCAGCCGATCAGCAGGGTCCGGTCCGGTACCGGCGGCCGGAACGCGGCCGTGGCCATCGCCGAACGTTCGATCCGGGGCCGGGTGGCCGCCATCTTGATGAGCAGATCGTCCTCGGCGACCATCAGCAGCCGGTCCCCGCGCTCGATCACGGTGTCCATGGCGGGGTTGACCAGCGCCTCGCCGTCCGCGCGCTGCACACCGATGGGCACACCGAGCTCGAAGGCGTTCAGCGACTCGCCGTAGGTGGCGCCGGCCAGGGCGAGCGCGTGCCAAGGGTAGATCTCGTTGCCGATGAAGCTGAGCAGTTCATTGAAGACGGTGGACAGACCGGACTGGCGGTGGGACTGCACGATCAGCCCGACCGCGATGTCATCGGCGTCGATCACCAGCGCGGTGTCCCCCGCGGCCAGCCGGGCGGCCGCCAGATTCTCCGAACTCTGCACGGCGGCCACCACATTGGGCCGCGTCCCGGCCCAGGTGCGGCCGTTGAGCAGCAGCAGTGTCTTGATGACGTCGATGTCGCTGTCGTCCCCGACGGGTGAGAGCACCATGATGGCCTTGGCGCTGTCCGGGCTCACCAGCTCCAGGTCGCCGCGCTGGAGCGGATTGCCGGAGCGGCAGATCACCCGGGTCTTCCCGGTGTCCGGGATGCGGCGCCGGATCTCGTCCTCCATGTCGACCTTGTCCCGGTCGGCGAGGATCACCACACATGAGCGCCGCTCGCTCTGGTTGGCCTCCGCCAGCTCCGCTATCACCGTGAAGACCTGCTCCGACCAGCCCAGCACAATGGTGTGGCCGTGCTCGATCAGCCGTGAGGTGCCCTTGCGCAGCTGCTGAATCCGGGCCTCCAGGCCGGTGGTCATCACCCCGATCAGCGCGCTGACGATGAAGATCCCGCCGATGGTCACCGTGAGCATGAGGACCAGGAAGAGCGGCCGGCCCGTGTCCCCGCCCATCGTGCCCGGATCGAGGGTCCGCAGCAGGCTCATCCAGACGACGCCGAGCCAACCGCCGTTGTCCTCGGTGTCCTTGTGGGCGAAGGTGACCACCACAGCGGAGACCAGGGTGATCAACGCCAAGGAGGCCAGCCCCAGCCAGCCGATCAGCGCCGGGGTGCCACGGTCCATCGTCCCGTCGAACCAGTACCGCAGCCGCTCCCGCAGCCTCTTGCGCATGCCGCATTCCTCCATAGCCCATCACGCCGCCGGGCCCAACGGCCCGTGGTGAGCGGCGCTTTACGCCATGAGGGTGTCGTCTGACCCCGCTTCAGCGCCAATCGGGCGCCGCCGGTGACCAGCGGAGGGTCCGTCCGGCGGGCCGTCGGCGGAGCTCGTCGGCGGCCGTCCGGGGCGGCGGGGTCAGCCGGGGATGTCGTCCCACTGGTCGAGGAGGTCCTCGCCCTCGGTGTCGGCCAGCGGGAGCATCGGGTCGGTCAGGGGCTGCTCGGCCCAGATGATCTTGCCATTGGGGGTGTAGCGGGTCCCCCAGCGCAGCGCGTACTGGGCGACGAGGAAGAGCCCTCGGCCGCCTTCGTCGGTCGTGGCGGCGCGCCGCAGATGCGGCGAGGTGCTGGAGCCGTCGGCCACCTCGCAGATGAGGGTGCGGGCGCGCAGCAACCGGACGCGGCTGGGGGCGCAGCCGTAGCGGATGGCGTTGGTCATCAGCTCGCTGAGGATGAGTTCGGTGGTGAAGGCGATGTCCGCCAGCCCCCATGCGGCGAGTTGCTCGGCGGCCTCGTTGCGGATGCGGGCGACCGCGGCGGGGTCGGAGGGCAGCTCCCATTCGGCGACATGCCCCGGGTCCAGCAGATGGGTGCGGGCGACCAGGAGGGCGATGTCGTCGCCGGGGTGGGCTGAGGTCATGGTGTCGAAGACGGCCTGGCAGGTCTCCTCGGGTGTGCCCTCGGGCAGCCCGGCGAGGGTGGTGCGCAGCACGCGGAGGCCCTCGTCGAAGTCCCGGCCGCCGTCCCGGATCAGCCCGTCGGTGTACAGCGCCAGCCGGCTGCCCTCGGGCAGCTCCAGCTCGACGGTCTCGATGGGTTCGCCGCCCAGGCCCAGCGGCGGGGCGAGGGGGATGTCGGGGAAGGTCACGGTGGAGTCCGGGAGGACCACTGCCGGGCCCGGGTGGCCGGCGCCCGCCATCGTGCAGCGGCCGGAGACCGGGTCGTAGACGGCGTACAGACAGCTGGCGCCGCTGATCCCCGGGGCGTCGCCTCCCGATGCGGCCTGGTCCTGGTCGAACCGGCCGGCCAGCTCGTCGAGATGGGCGATGAGCTCATCGGGCGGCAGGTCGAGGGCGGAGAAGTTGTGCACGGCGGTGCGCAGCCGGCCCATGGTGGCGGCGGCGTGCAGTCCGTGGCCGACGACATCGCCGACGGCGAGGGCGACCCGGCCGCCGGGCAGGGGGATGACGTCGAACCAGTCGCCGCCGACTCCGGCCTGGGCGGGCAGATAGCGGTGGGCCACGTCCAGGGCGTCCTGGTCGGGCAGGCCCTGAGGCAGCAGACTGCGCTGGAGGGTGGCCGCCATGGCGTGTTCGCGGGTGTAGCGGCGGGCGTTGTCGATGGCGACCGCGGCGCGGGCGACCAGTTCCTCGGTGAGCGCCACATCGTCCTCGTCGAACGGGTCGGACTGCTCGGAGCGCCAGAAGGTGGCGATACCCAGGGTGACGTCCCGGGCCCGCAGCGGGATGGTGATCATCGAGTGGATGCCGTACGTGACGACCTTCGTCGCCTGTTCCGGGTCCAGCTCCTGCCATCCCTCATACGCCCGCAGGTCCGCCTCGAGCACCGGCCGGCCCGCGCCGAAGCCCAGCGCCTGGGGCACGCCCCCGGCGTAGGTGATCATCTTGCCGACCCGCCACAGCGGATGGTCGGCCCGGATGCCGGAGCTGGCGGTGCGGCGCATGGCGTTGCCCGTGGGCTCGTCGCCGCGCAGCACGGGCTCCACGAGGTCGACGGTGGCGAAGTCGGCGAACCACGGGACGCCGAACTGGGTCAGCTCCTCGGCGGTCCGCACGATGTCCAGGGTGGTGCCGATCCTCGAGCCCGCCTCGAAGAGCAGCCTCAGCCGCCGCTCGGCCACTTCGGCCTTGCCGGACAACGCGCGCAGTTCGGTGGAGTCACGGAGCGTGGCGACGCTTCCGGACATCCCGCCGTCCCACCGGGTGGGCCGCTGGTTGATGGCGAGCAGCCGGTCCCCGGCCAGATGCACCTCGTCGGTGGCGACCCGGCCCGAGGCGAGCAGCTCGGCGGTGCGCGGCTCGAGGCCGAGCTCGGTGATGGGGCGGCCCTCGGCGTCCCGGGGCAGGTCGAGCAACCGGCCGGCCTCGTCGTTGGCGAGGACGAGGCGGCCGTGGCTGTCGACGATGAGCACACCTTCCCGCACGGAGTGCAGGACGGCGTCGTGGTGCTCGTACATGCGGGTCATCTGGGCGGGGCCGAGCCCTCGCGTCTGGCGCCGCAGCCGCCCGCCGACCAGCGCCGTCCCGCCGGTGGCGAACGCGAGCGCCCCGGCGGCGGAGCCGAAGACCAGCGGGAGCTGGCGCTCGACCCGGCCGCTCACATCCGCGGCGGTCACTCCGGCGCACACCACACCGGCCACGGTGCCGTTGGCCCGGGGGATCGGGACGGTGGCCTGGACCTCCCGGCCGAGGGGCCCCTGCACGGACTCGGTGACGATCTTGCCCTTCACCACGGGCCGCCAGTCGGCGACGAGCTCCTTGCCGATGAACTGCGGCCTGGGGTGGGTGTAACGGATGCCCTTGGTGTCCGCCACAACCACGAAGTCCAGATGCGCCCGCTTACGGGTCTCCTCGGCCCGCGGCTGCAGCCGGACGGTGGGATTCTCCGCGCCCATCGCGGACACGATCCCCGGAGAGGTGGCGAAGGTCTGGGCCACGGCGGTCGCGCGGCGGACGGCCTCCTGCTCGCTGTCGTTACGCGCCTGGAGGATGAGCGCCGTCGTGGCCGCGACGATGAGCAGGCCGACAAGCAGCACTTGAACAGCCAAAACCTGCCCGGCGATGCTGCGTACGCTCAAGCTGCGCATGCTCAAGAACGAACGGAAGCGCTTCCGGGAGAGGGGGTGTGGGGCAGGTCTGGACCGACCGGAAACTCCGACCACGCACCCTTCCTACCATTTACCACCCTCGAATCGTGAAGCCCGCTGGCGCACGATCGGGGACCGTCCCGGCCTCCGATACATATCGGCACCGCGCGTGACGGCTCGGCCACGCAGCACTCACCGCGGCCCTCCTCGTCGAGCGCCACGGGCCGTATCGGCCCACCCACCACGGTCACACATCAAGCCGGTGGGCCACAGCCCGCATCGCCGCCCTCGCGGCGTCCAGATCCACCCGCGCCCGGTCGGCCACCAGATAAAGAAAGACACCCTGGCGGGCGCGCTGCCTGAGCGGACGGATCAGGTGATACTCGGTGTCCAGCGTGACCACGATGTCATCGAGACGATCCGGGTCGTAGCCGAGCAGTTCCAGAGTGGACAGCTTGGCCCGCAGGACATCGGTGTCCCCGTGGGCCACCTTCTCCAGGTCCGGACCGTGCGGGGTCTGGACGGCACCCAGGGTGATCCGGCTCAGATAGTCCACGAGCGAGGCCGCCAGCGCGCCCTCGCACTCCATCATCTCGCGCAGTGACTCCTCGATGTCGATCATGGCCCGACGCCCTCCCGGGACCCGAGGTCAAGTCCACGTATTTCATCCTTGCACAGGGCTCACCGACGCACCCCCGCTCGCGCCCGATCCCCGGCACCGCGTGCCCCACCCCGTGGTGGCGGACCGCCGATCGTCCTATCCTGCGCACGCGTTGATCGCCTTCGGACTGAATCGTCGCTTCCCGCTGGAGGACGCATGACCATCGGCAGCACCCCGTCCCGGGCCGTGGTGGTGGGCACCGGCTCCCGGGCCCAGATGTTCACCGAGGCGCTGGCCCGCCGCCCGCGTCTGAGGGTCGCCGCGCTGTGCGATCCGAACCCGGTGCGCATCGCCCACCACCAGCGGCTGCTGAAGGAGGCGGGCGAGCCGGAGGCCGCCGCCTGGAGTCCCGAGGAGTTCGAGCGGCGGCTGCGCGCGGATGACATTCAGGAGGTGGTGGTGACCTGCGTGGACGCGCTGCACGACGCGTACATCGTGCCCGCGCTGCGAGCCGGCTGCCGGGTGGTCACCGAGAAGCCGATGACCACCGACGCGGCCAAGTGCCGTCGCATCCTGGAGACGGTCGAGGAGACCGGCAACCATCTGGCGGTCGCCTTCAACTACCGCTTCAACCCGGTGCACGAGGAGGTCCACCGGCAGCTGTCCGGCGGCGCCATCGGCGAGGTGCTGTCGGTGCACTTCGAATGGCTGCTGGACACCCGGCACGGGGCCGACTACTTCCGCCGCTGGCACCGCGAGAAGGAACACAGCGGCGGGCTGATGGTGCACAAGTCCAGTCACCACTTCGACCTGGTCAACTGGTGGCTGGGGGCCCGGCCGGCCGAGGTGTTCGGCTATGGCCGGCTCGGCTTCTACGGCCGTGCGGCGGGCGAGCGCAGCGGCTACCGGCGCGAGTACGAGCGGGCGCACGGCGCCGCCGCCGCGCAGGACGACCCGTTCGCGCTGGACCTCGCCGCGAACGACGCGCTGCGCTCGCTGTATCTGGACGCCGAAGGCGTGGACGGCTACCACCGCGACCGCAATGTGTTCGGCGACGGCGTCACCATCGAGGACGACATGGCGCTGCTGGTCCGCTATGACGCCGGCGCCACCATGACGTACCACCTGACCGCCTACTCCCCCTGGGAGGGCTACCGGGTGATGTTCAACGGCACCCGGGGCCGGCTGGAGCTGGAGGTCGAGGAGAGCGCGTGGCAGCCGTCGCTGCTGGGCACCTCCTCGGGCCGCGGCACCATCCACGGCGACCAGGCCCTGGCCAACGCGGGCGGTCCGCGGCTGGTGCTGCGACCACTGTGGGAGCCGCCGCGGGAGGTGGAGCTGCCGGCGTTCGACCACGCGGGACACGGCGGCGGGGACGAGCGGATGCTGGAGGTGCTCTACGGCCCGGTGGATCCGGCGGCGGCCGCCGGGGCGGCGGCCGCGGACGCCTCGGACGCCTCACACCGGCGGGCCACCGAGGAGGACGGGGCGCTGGCGCTGGTCACCGGGCTCGCGGCCAACCAGTCGTTCGTCAGCGGAAAGCCGGTGGCCACGGCGGATGTCGTGACGCTGTAACCGGGGGCCGGATCCAACGCGGCTCATCCCGGCCGGGGTTGAGGCAGGATGAGCCGCATGGACACGGATGCGATCGAAACACCCCGGGCGCCCCTCTTCCGGAGCGCCACCCGGCGCCGCCGAAGACGGCTGCTCGGCTCCCTCGCGGCGGCCGGTCTGCTCAGCGCATGCGGTACGCAGACCTCCTCGGGAGTCGCCGCGGTGCCCGACGAGGCCACCTCCCGCCCGTCGGGCCTCACCGTCTCGCCGGACACCACCGCCCCCACCGCCCCTGCGGTCTGCCCCGACTCGGGGGTGCTGCTGCGGGCCGCGGAGGCCAACGCGGCGATGGGGCTGCGGGAGCAGCAGATCGAGCTGGTGAACTGCGGCAGACGCGTTTATACGGTGAACGGCCATCCGTCCGTCCAGGTCCTCGACGCGGACCTGGAGCCGCTGGAGGTCACGGTCGGCCACGGGACGTCGGGCATCGCCACCGTCGACGGCTTCGAGACGGCCACCGGGCCGGTGCGGCTGAAGCCCGGTGAGCGGGCGGTGATGCGTCTGCTGTGGCGGAATCTGGTGACGGACACCACGCGCCCCGCCGCCGACGGACGCTATCTGCGGATCGCGCCGAACGGCGACGGGGCGGATGTGCAGACCGTGCCCGACCTCGTCGACCTGGGCACCACCGGCAAGCTGGGCGTGAGCGCCTGGGCCCGCCCCGCCTCCGATCGTCCTTCCCCGAATCGTCCTGGCGCGGATCGTCCGGACGCCGGTTCCTGACGCGCGCCGGTGGCGCCGCAGGTCCCGCGGCCCCGTCAGCCCGGGGCGCCCAGCCGCTCCTCCGGCCGGTCGGCCGGATCGAGCCCCAGTTGCTGGGCGAGCCCGGCGGCCAGGGCCTCCAGGGTCGGGTGCCGCCAGACGAAGTTGCCCGCGAGCTTGAGGTTCAGCCCCGTCTCCAGGCGCACCCGCAGCTTCATGGCGAGCAGCGAGTCGAACCCCAGTGACCTCAGAGGGGTCCGCGGATCGAGGGTGGCGCTGCTGAGCCGCAGCACGGCACGGATGTGGTCGGTCAGACAGGACTCCAGCGCGGCGCGGCGGGCCGGCCCCGCGGGGAGTGCGGCCAGCCGGGCGCGGATGTCGCCGGCGCTCTCCCGGGCGGCGACCGGAGTGTCGTCGCCGGGGAGGAGCGGGGCGAACAGGGCGGACCGGCGGGCGGCGGCGGGGATCCAGGTGGCCGGTTCGCCGGGGATCACACCGGTCTGCACCCGCCGATGGGCCAGCAGGGCGCCGAGCGCGCCGAGCCCCTGCTCGGTGGGGATCGTCTGACAGCCGCGGTCGGCGAAGCCGGTGGCCACTCCGGTCTCGCCCCACGGACCCCAGTTGACCGCGAGGGTGGGCAGGCCGCGGGCCGAGCGCCATGCGGCGAAGCCGTCCAGCCAGGCGTTGGCGGCCGCGTAGGCGCCCTGTCCGGCGTTGCCGAGCAGCGAGGCCATCGAGGAGTACACCGCGAACCAGTCGAGCCGGTGTCCCTCGGTGGCCCGGTGCAGCCGCCACGCCCCGGTGACCTTCGGCGCCCATACGCGGCCGAGCTGGTCCTCGCGGATGGTGGCCACGGCCGCGTCGTCGAGGACCATCGCGCTGTGGACGACACCGTTCAGCGACGCCCCTTCGGGCGCGGTGGCGGCGGCCACGAGCCGGTCGGCCGTGCCCGGGAGGCTGATGTCGCCGGTGACGACGGTGATCCTGGTGCCGGCGGCGGAGAGTTCGCCGAGCGTCCGCGCGGCGGCGCCGGCCGGTGCGGTACGCCCGCTCAGCACCAGGTGGCCCGCGCCCTGCCGGGCCAGCCAGCACGCGGTGGCGACCCCGAGACCGCGCAGGCCGCCGGTGACGATGTACGTACCGCCCTCGCGTACCGTCAGCGGTCCGTCGGGCAGGACGGCGTCGAGTTCGCCCTCCTGCGGGATGGTCAGCACCAGTTTGCCGATGTGGCGGGCACCGGCCATCCGCCGGAACGCGTCGATGACCTCCGCCAGCGGATAGGTGGTGCAGCGCAGCGGCTTGAGCCGGCCCTCGCCGATCGCGGCGAGCACCTCGCGCAGCATCGCCGCGTACACCCGCGGGCGGGCCAGTTGCAGCTCCCTCAGGTCCACGGTGGAGAAGGTGATGTTGTGGCGCAGCGGGGAGAGTCCGAGCGGGGCGTCGGAGAGGATGTCGCGGACGCCGAGTTCGACGAAGCGGCCGAAGGGACGCAGACACTCCAGCCCGGCCCGGATGGCCGATCCGGCGAGGGAGTTGAGCACGACGTCCACGCCCTCGCCCCCGGTGACCTCCTTGACCTCGTCGCGGAAGTCCAGCGACCGGGAGTCCATCACATGAGCGACGCCCATGGCCCGCAGGAAGCGCCGCTTCTCCTCGCTGCCCGCCGTGGCCAGCACCTCGGCCCCCAGCAGCCGGGCCACCGCGATGGCGGCGAGCCCGGTGCCGCCGGTGGCCGAGTGGATCAGCACCCGCTCCCCCGCGGTCACCTGGCCGACATGGCGCAGCGCGTACCAGGCGGTGAGGAACGCGATCGGCAACCCGGCGGCCGTGTCCGGGGCGAGGCCCTCGGGGAGGGGTGCGGTGCGGTCGGCGGGGACGACGGTGAACGATCCGAAGGCGCCGCCGAGCGCATCGGCCGCCACCACCCGGTCACCGGCGCGGAGATGGTCGACACCGGGCCCCACCGCGCTCACCTCGCCCGCGCATTCGAAGCCGAGCCGGTAGCGGGTGTTCTCGTCGCCGGGGAGCTGGCCCATGGCGGTGAGGACGTCGCGGAAGTTCAGGCCCGCGGCGAGCACCCGCAGCTCCACCTCTCCGGGCCCGGGCCGGGGGCGGGGGGTGGTGGTGAGCTCCAGACTGCCGAGGTCGCCGAGGCGGCCGGCGCGCAGCCGGAAGCCGTCGGTGCCGCAGCGCACGGTGCGGGCACAGGCGGTGGTGCGCTCGGTGTCGGTGAGGGGCGCGTAGTCCAGCTCGGCGGTGTAGCGGGCGCTGTCGCGCAGCGCGATCTCCTCCTCGGGAGCGTCGGCGAGGAGTTCGGCGGCGAGGGTTTCCGCGAGCTCGTCGGGAGTGGCCGGGTCGGTGTCCACCAAGGTGGCCCGCAGCTCGGGGTGTTCCAGGGCGAGCACCCGCACGAGTCCGCGGAGCGGGCTCTGTCCGGGGTCGGCCAGGTCCCCGGGGGTCACGGTGCGGGCGCCGCAGGTGGCGGCGTAGAGGCGGGGCGGCTCGGGGAAGCGGGCGGTGAGCGCCTGGGCGGCGGCGAGCAGCCGGCGGGTGCGGCGCAGCCCGTCCTCCGCGCCGCCGTCGGCGGGGCGCGGGCCGCACTGGAGCACCACGGCGCGCGGGCGTTCTCCGGGGCGGGTGAGGCGGCTGGTGAGGGCGTCGCGGAAGGCGTCGAGCCCCTGGTCGGCCAGGGGTGCCTCCCACACCCGGGCGGTGGCGCCGGCGTTGCGCAGGGCGGCGGCCACCGGGCGGGCGGTGCCGTCCGCCTCTCCGACGATCAGCCAGCGTCCCGGGCGCCGGATGGCCGCAGGCCGGGTGGCGCGCCGCCAGCCGACCTCGAGGAACCACTGGTCGGCCTCGGCCGTGCGGTCCGCGGCGCGGTGGACGATCCGCAGTCCGTCGACGGCCAGGACCGGCCGGCCGGCCGCGTCGAGCAGGCGGACGTGCCCGACGGTGGCCCCGGGGGCGGTCTCGGCGAGGCGGGCGTGGCAGTACACCGCGGTCCCGGGGTCGCCGAGGACGCGTACGCTCTGCATCCGCGCGGGCAGCAGCAGCCGGTCGTCCTCGTCGAGCAGCCCGGCGACGAGGAGTTGGGCGCACAGGTCGACGAGGACGGGGTGAATGCGCAGACCGTGTCCGGGGGCGCGGGCGGCCTCGGGGATCCGTACCCGGGCCCAGAAGCTGTTGTTGTGGCGGGAGGCGGACACCTCGGTGATGCCCTGGAAAGCCGGTCCGTGTGCCACGCCGCGGGCCCGCAGATTGGCGTAGAGGGCGTCGGCCTCGACGGGCAGCGGATGGCGCAGGGCGAGGGTCTGGACGGAGGCGGCGCGCGGGCGCTGCGGCGCGGCGAGTCTGCGGAGCACCGCGGTGGCCTGCCGCACCCAGGCGCCGTCCTCGCCGCGTCCGAAGATCTCGCATTCGGCGCGGTCGGCGGCGGCGAGGGTCACCGTGGTGGAGAGGTCGGCACGGTCGGCGAGCCGGAGCAGTTCACGGAAGTGCAGATCGGTGATCTCGACCTCCTCGGGCTCTGCGCCGAACACCTCGCAGGCGGCGGTGAGCGCGAGGGCGTAGGAGGCCGCGCCGGGCAGGACGGGGACGTCGTGCACCCGGTGGTCGTCGAGCCAGGGCAGGGCCGCGGTACCGGTGCGGGCGCGCCAGGAGTGGCGGACGGGGTCGCCGGGCACCTCCAGGTGCGCGCCGGGCAGCGCACCGGCCGGGCTCGCGCCGGGCGGGTCGTCGGGAGGCGGGTCATCGGGGGGCGCGGCGTCGGGGGCGCGGCGTCGGGGGGCGCGGCCGGGGAGCCGGCGGGGACGAGGAACATCTGCGGACCGGTGCGGATGGCGGGCCGGGGGCGCGGCGCCGTGCGGGAGGTGGGCGCGGGTGCCGCGGGGGGTTGTTCCAGCACCACATGGGCGTTGGTCCCGGAGAAGCCGAAGGAGGACACGGCGGCCAGCCGCGGGCCGGTGCGCACCGGCCAGGGAGTGAGCTCGCGAGGGATGAAGAAGCGGGTGCCGTCCGCGTCGATGGTGGGATTCCACCGGGTGAAGTGCGGATTGGGCGGGATGAGTCCACGGCCCAGGCACAGCACGGCCTTGATCAGGCCGGTGACCCCGGCGGCGGGCTCCAGATGGCCCAGGTTGGTCTTGACCGAGGCGAGGGCGCAGCGGTCGCGGCCGGTGCCGTAGACCTGGGCGAGGCCGGCGAATTCGACCGGGTCGCCGACGGGGGTGCCGGTGCCGTGGGCCTCGACCATCCCGACGTCGGCGGGGTCGACCCCGGCACGGCCGAGCGCCGCCTCGTACAGGGCGCGCTGGGCGGTGGCCGAGGGCGCGGCGAGCCCGTCGGAGTGGCCGTCCTGGTTGACGGCCGAGCCGCGCAGCACGGCCAGGATCCGGTCCCCGTCGCGCACGGCGTCGGTGAGGCGTTTGAGGACGACGAGGCCGCAGCCCTCGCCGCGGACGAAACCGTCGGCGGAGGCGTCGAAGGCGTGGCAGTGGCCGGTGTGCGAGAGCATGCCCATCCGGTCGAACGAGCGGGTGATCCGCGGCTCGAACATCAGGGTGACCCCGCCGGCCAGGGCCAGATCGCATTCCCCGGCGCGCAGCGCCTGGACCGCCAGGTGGACGGCGACCGGGGAGGACGAGCACGCGGTGTCCAGGGCCACGGAGGGGCGGTGGAGGCCGAGGAGGTAGGAGATCCGGCCGGTGGCGACGCAGTGCCCGTTGGCCAGGGCGGAGCCCTCCAGCTCGCGGGGGTGCCGGTCGAGCCGGTTCATGTAGTCGTTGTAGCTGAGCCCGGCGAAGACGCCGGTGGCGGTGGAGCCGAGCCGGTCGGGTGGCATTCCGGCGTGTTCCAGGGCCTCCCAGGCCACTTCGAGCAGTAACCGGTGCTGGGGGTCGAGGATGTCGGCCTCGCGTCCGGAGACGCCGAAGACGTCGGCGTCGAAACCGGATACGTCGCGCAGATATCCGCCGCGGACGGGCGGTGCGGACTCGGGCCGGGCGGCCGTGATGGGGTCGGCCGCCCAGAGCGCGGCGCGCTCGGCGGGCGGTTCGGCGACGGCGTCGCGGCCGTCGGCCAGCAGCCGCCACAGGGCGGCGGACGAGTCGATGTCACCGGGAAGCCGGCAGCCCAGGCCGACGATGGCGATGCGGCCGGGGGAACGGCTGGGAGCGGGGGTGTGCTGACTCATCGGGGTCTCCGTGGGTGGTGCTCGGCCCGGGGTGGGGGCCGTGGGGGCCGTGAGGTGGAGATCGCCGCCGGGGCGTACGGACTCAGGTGGCGTCCGGGCCGCCCAGCAGCATCGGGCTCACGACGCCCTGCCGAATCTGGAAAGAGTCATGACGGTGGTCCCTTTCGCTCACACCGGAGTACGGACCCGCCGGTACGGTGCGTCGCCGAAGCGCGGTGGCACCGTCGGTGGGCCGGAATCGGTTCACCGGGCGAATTCGGCGCGTACGGCGCGGCGTTGGGCGTACTCGAAGCCTTTCCCCGTTGGATGGTGAGTCGTCTCCGTTCGGGAGTCGCTCATCTTTCGGAAAGGACGGGTGGAATAGATGACGGTACGCCCGCGGGGACATGGGCCGGTAGGTGGTATCCGCATCACCGAGGTGGATTCGGCCGGTCCGGCGCACCGCTGTTGTACCCCCGGAGCCCGTGCCGCGCGCCCCCTGGAAAGAAGGGGCTCGCGCCCCGGTTCACGCCCCCCTGTTGTGGAATCTTTCTGAAAGAGCGTACAGAAAAAGGCGCCTCAGGCATTCAATGAGTGTGGGGCGGTTTGAAAGCACGGAAGAGCCCTTTACCCTTATGGGGCAAAAACCGTAAAGGACGACAAAAGATGACACACCCGTCCCCACTGTTCGACGATCTGGATCGCAAGATCGTCGCGGCGCTGGTCGAAAACGCCAGGACCAGCTTCACCGAGATCGGCGCCGCGATCGGGCTCTCCGCCTCGGCGGTCAAACGCCGGGTCGACCGGATGCGGGAGACCGATGTGATCACCGGCTTCACCACCACCGTACGCCCGGCCGCCCTCGGCTGGCGGACCGAGGCGTATGTCGAGGTGTACTGCGACAGCGCCGCGCCACCCCGGCGCCTCGCGGAGGTCGTGCGCAACTATCCGGAGATCATCGCGGCCATGACGGTGACCGGCGGCGCGGATGCCCTGCTGCATGTCATGGCCACCGACGTGGAGCACTTCGAGGAGGTGCTGGAGCGCATCCGGGCCGAACCGTTCGTCCGCCAGACGATCAGCTACATGGTGCTGTCCCACCTGCTCACAGGCAGTCCGGAGGCCGGTTCGGCGCCTCCCGCGACCGCGACGCAATGAACCGCCGCCGGACGGCCTCAGCACGCAGCATCGGTGCGCCTACACGCAGTTTTCCTTTCTTGTCTCCCCTCTCCTCCGTTTTCTACCGTTGATTCATCCCCCGGTCGCCCGCGGAAGCGAGAGGAATCCTCCGTGTCCCTTACGCGTGTGCCGCGCCCCAGGCGCTTCTTGACCTGTGCCCCCAGATTTTTCGATGTGCGGTATGCCATCAATCCCTGGATGCGTGAGGACACCGAGGTCGATACCGACCTCGCCCGGGCGCAATGGGAGACGCTGATCGGCGCCTACCGCGACCACGGCCATCGGGTCGAATTCATCGAGCCGGTGACGGGGCTGCCGGACATGGTGTTCGCGGCGAACTCGGCCCTCGTCCTGGAGGGCCGGGTCTTCGGCTCGCGATTCCACGCCCCGCAGCGCCGGCCGGAGCAGCTCGCCTACGAGCGGTGGTTCAAGGCCAACGGTTTCGACGTCCATCCGCCGGAGTCGGTGTGCGAGGGCGAGGGCGACCTGGTGCCGGCCGGGCCCTTCGTCCTGGCGGGCACGGGCTTTCGCACCACCCGGGCGGCCCACCAGGAGGTGCAGGAGTTCTTCGGGGTGCCGACCATCAGCCTGCTGCTGGTGAACCCGTACTTCTACCACCTGGACACCGCGCTGTTCGTCCTCGACGACCAGAACATCGCCTACTACCCGGAGGCGTTCTCCCCCGGCAGCCGTGAGGTGCTGGAGCGGCTCTACCCCGACGCGCTGATCGCCACCCGCGACGACGCCATGGCCTTCGGGCTCAACTCCGTCTCCGACGGCCGCCATGTCTTCGTCGCCCCCCGGGCCACCGGCCTCATCGACCAGCTCACCGACCGCGGTTACGTCCCCGTCCCCGTCGACCTGTCGGAACTGCACAAGGCCGGCGGGGGCATCAAGTGCTGCACCCAGGAGATCCGCTGATGACCGCCACCACCCCCACCGCCTCCGGTTCCCCCGCCGCCGCGGCGGACGGTGCCCGTGCCGCCCGCTCCTCGCGGGAGCTGATCCGCGCCGAGGAGTCCTCGCTCGCGCACAACTACCATCCGCTGCCCGTGGTGGTCGCCCGCGCCGAGGGCACCTGGGTCTGGGACGTCGAGGGACGCCGCTATCTGGACATGCTGGCCGGCTACTCGGCGCTCAACTTCGGCCACCGCCACCCGGCGCTCATCGAGGCGGCCCACCGCCAGCTCGACCAGCTCACGCTGACCTCGCGGGCCTTCCACAACGACCGTCTGGCCGGGTTCGCCGAGGGGGTCGCGCAGCTCACCGCGCTCTCCATGGTGCTGCCGATGAACACCGGGGCGGAGGCGGTGGAGAGCGGCATCAAGGTCGCCCGCAAGTGGGCGTACGAGGTCAAGGGCGTCGCCCCGGACCAGGCCACCATCGTGGTGGCGGCCGACAACTTCCACGGCCGTACGACGACGATCGTCGGCTTCTCCAGCGACCCCGTCGCCCGCGACGGCTTCGGCCCGTTCGCCCCGGGCTTCCGCGTCGTGCCGTACAACGACCTCGCGGCGCTGGAGGCCGCCATCGACGAGACCACGGCGGCGGTGCTCATCGAGCCGATCCAGGGCGAGGCGGGCGTCGTCATCCCCGACGACGGCTATCTGCGGGGAGTGCGCGAGCTGACCCGGCGCACCGGGACGCTGTTCATCGCCGATGAGATCCAGTCCGGCCTGGGCCGCACCGGCACCACCCTGGCCGTCGAGCACGAGTCGGTGATGCCGGACGTCCTGCTGCTCGGCAAGGCGCTGGGCGGCGGCATCGTGCCGGTGTCGGCGGTGGTGGCCGACCGCGCGGTGCTCGGCGTGCTGGGCCCCGGCGAGCACGGCTCCACCTTCGGCGGCAATCCGCTGGCCGCGGCGGTGGGCTCGGCCGTGGTCGATCTGCTGCGCACCGGCGAATTCCAGCGCCGGGCCACCGAGTTGGGCGAGGTGCTGCGGGCCGGGCTGGCCACGCTGACCGGCAAGGGCGTCGTGGGTTATCGCTGCCGCGGGCTGTGGGCGGGCGTCGACGTGGACCCCGCCCTCGGTACCGGGCGCGAGGTGAGCGAGCGGCTGATGGCCGAGGGGATCCTGGTCAAGGACACCCATGGGTCGACGATCCGGCTGGCACCGCCGCTGACCATCACCCGTGAGGAGCTGGAGGGGGCGCTGGCCGCGCTGGAGAAGGTGCTCGGCTGAGCGATTGACCGAAAGCAACGAGGAGCGCCGGGCCGCATTACGTTTCATACGGCCCGGCGCTTCGTCATGTTCAATCCGCGCGCAGATTCTTTTTTCCGTGACCCTGTCGCATGCCGCGAGAACGCCGGATCGCAGATAACGCCCAGGTCACGGCTGACTTTTCGAGTTTTTATGTACGTTGTTGAGCATTCCACTGTTCCCGATCGCACGGTGTGGAACACTTCGTGTCATCTCGCCGGGTGGACCTGACGGGAAGTTGACAGTTCACGCAGGTCGGCACGGTGGATAAGGCAAACGTCATGGTGCGGAAAGGAGTTGCGGCTGGAGTGGACAGCGAGCCGGTCACGGTGACTGCCGCATACCGGGTGGACCCCGGCCGCGAAAGTGAGTTCCATGCCTGGGCGATCGAGATGCTCAATGCCGCGGCGAGCCTTCCGGGATATCTCGGAGGCGGGGTCATGGGATCCGGTTCGGCCTCCTCCAAGTGGCGCTGTGGCTGGTGAATCTGAGCGCGGTCTTCCCTCCGGTCCTCATCTTCAATGTGCTGGTGATCCCGTTCATCGAGGACACCCATTTCCTGCTGCGGACCCCGGCTCTGTGTCTTGGTGTGACCGCGATGGTGACCTGGCTGGTCATGCCACGGCCGCAACGGATTCTGAAGAAGTGGCTCTGCCCGCCGCTTCAGTCGATACGAGGACGTCACAGGCGGATGACGGCCGACGGCCCGCGCTCGCCGGTAGGTGAGCGACGCGCCACGGCCCGACGACCGGGGCGGGTGATCCCCGGCCGGTTTTCTCATCGCAAGGAGGCAAATCCGGATGGAATCGCTGAGGACACTCCTCGTCGATCATCACGACTCGTACACGTACAACCTCTTTCATCTGCTGACCGAGGTCAACGGCGAGGAACCGGAGGTGCTTCTCCATGACGCGCCGGAATGCGCGGACATCGATCTGACCGCGTTCGACAACATCGTGCTCTCCCCCGGCCCCGGGCATCCGGCCGATCCGCGCGACTTCGGCGCCACCGCCCGGCTGATCGAGCGGTCGGCCATTCCGGTGCTGGGCGTGTGCCTGGGGTACCAGGGGATCGCGCTCGGCGCCCAGGCGCGGGTGGTGCCCGCGCCCGAACCGAAGCACGGGCATCTGTCCCGGATCAAACACGGCGGGCGCGGGCTGTTCCGCGGTCTGCCGCAGGACTTCACGGCCGTTCGCTATCACTCGCTGTGCGTGGCCGAGCCGCTGCCGCTGGGGCTGCAGGGCATCGCCTGGTCCGAGGACGGTGTGCTGATGGGGGTGCGACACCGGGCCCGTCCGCTGTGGGGCGTCCAGTTCCACCCGGAGTCGGTGCTGACCGGATACGGCCATCGCATGCTCAGCAACTTCCGCGATCTGACCATCGAGCACGCCAATGGCGAGTCGGTGACCTCGACCGTGGCCCCCGCGTCTCCCGAGGAGCCGCGCCGCACCCGCACCGCCGCCGAACCGGCCGCGGGGCCTTCCGCCGGGCCGGGCTCCCCACAGGCCCCGGAAGCGGACCCCAGAGCGGAACTGGCGCGGCTCGACCCCGAGGAGGACGCCCCGGCGCCGTCGCCCCTGGAAGGCCCCGCCTACCGGCTGCACGCCCGGTGGCTGGCCGATGCCACCGACACCGAGGCGGCCTTCACCCGGCTGTACGCGAAGGCGCCGCACGCGTTCTGGCTCGACAGCTCGCGCGCCGAGTCCGGCGAGGCGCGCTTCTCCTTCCTCGGGGACGGCACCGGTCCGCTCGCCGAGTTCGTCCGCTACGACACCGACACAGGCGCCTGCGAGGTCGAGCGGGCGGGACGGCCCGCCGTCCGGGTCGAGGGCGGCGTCTTCGACTACCTCAAACGGGAGCTGGCCCGCCGCCGGGTGACCGCCCCCGGTCTCCCCTTCGACTTCACCGGCGGCTATGTGGGCTACTTCGGCTACGAGCTCAAGGCCGACTGCGGCTCCCCGGGCCGCCACCGGTCCGCCACCCCGGACGCCTGCTGGCTCTTCGCCGACCGGTTCGTCGCGGTCGACCACCAGGAGGGCGTCACCTACATCTGCTGTCTCACCGAGGACACCCCCGACGGCCACCGGGAGGCCAAGGACTGGCTGGACACCACCGTGACGGTGCTCAGCGGGGTGCCGACGCTCACCGGCACCGCCGCGCAGCCGCCCGCCCTCACCACCGCGGCCGCCGTGGAGCCCTGGCTGGTGCGGGACCGGGAGCGGTATCTGGCCTCGATCGAGGCGTGTCTGCGCGAGCTGCGCGCCGGGGTGAGCTACGAGATCTGCCTGACCAACGCCGCCTGGCTGCCCGCCCCGAGCGACAGCTACGCCTTCTACCGGGCCCTGCGGCGGTTCCATCCGGCGCCGTACGCCGCCTATCTGCGGTTCGGCGGCACCGATGTGGCCTGCGCCTCCCCCGAGCGCTTTCTGCGCATCACCCCCGACGGCACCGCCGAGGCCAAGCCGATCAAGGGCACCGCCCCGCGCGGCCAGGACCCGGAGCAGGACGCGCGGTCGCTCGCCGCCCTGGCCTCCAGTCCCAAGGCCCGCGCCGAGAACCTGATGATCGTGGACCTGCTCCGCAACGATCTGGGGCGGGTGTGCGCACCGGGCAGCGTGTATGTGCCGCGCCTGATGAACACCGAGACCTACGCCACCGTCCACCAGCTGGTCTCCACCGTGCGCGGCCGGCTGCGCCAGGAGACGAGCGCCGTCGACTGCGTCCGGGCCTGCTTCCCGGGCGGCTCCATGACCGGCGCCCCCAGGCTGCGCACGCTGGAGATCATCGACTCGCTGGAGACCGAGGCCCGCGGTGTCTACTCCGGGGCGCTCGGCTACCTGAGCTGCAACGGCGCGGCCGACCTCAACATCGTCATCCGCACGGCCGTGTTCACCGGCGGCCGGATGCACATCGGTGCGGGCGGCGCCATCGTGCTCGATTCCGATCCGGCCGAGGAGTACGAGGAAATGCTGCTGAAGACCGCTGCCACCATGCGTGCCTACGAGGCCGTGGAGCCCGTGCCCGGCAGGGAGCCCACCGGGGCGATCGACGACCTGCTCGTGGCCGCCGCCACAGCGCCACCGGCCCCCGCGGCGAAGGAGCCCGGCCGGTGACCGCCCTCTCGGTGTCCGCCGTTCCGGTGTCCGCCGTTTCGATGTCCGCCCTCTCGGTGTCCGCCGATTCGATGTCCGCTGCTTCGATGTCCGGTCCGGCGCGCGGCTGTTGACCGGCAATCCAGCGAGCGCGGCCAGGAATCCGGCCGGACAGCACTCATCGGACACCGGAAACACCGGAAGCAGCTCCGGGCACCATCGGGACGGATACGTGGAAGCGGACATGGTCGCTGCACAGAACATCGGTCACGCCGACGCGTCGGACCAGAAGCAGAGGACGCTGATGTGGCGCGAGGACGGCGGGCTGATGCCCTCCCGGGCGGTGCCGGACGCCGCGCTGCTGGCCGCCGATTCCTGGCTGGTCGACGACGGGCGGGTGCGCGGGCTTGACCACCACCGCCGCCGGTTCGTCGCCGCGTGCGTCGAGGCATCCGGCGACTCCCCCGCCCGGATCGAGAGCTTCTGGCGCGACGTGATCGCCGCCCTGCCCCGTACCGAGCGCTGGTTCCCACGGGTCGAGCTGGCCGGTCCGGAGCCGGCCCGGCTGTTCCTGCGGATACGCCCGGCGCCGCCGCGGACGGTCAAGGTGACCGTATGCCTGACCGAGGAGTTCGATCCGCGGTCGCATCCCCACCGTAAGGGCCCCGACCTCCCCCTGCTGGCGCATCTGCGCGAGGGGGCCGCCGCCCGGGGCGCGCAGGAGCTGATGCTCACCACCCCGTCCGGGCTGGTGCTGGAGGGGACGACGGCGAGCGTTCTGTGGTGGGAGAACGACGTCCTGTGTCTGCCGCCTCCGGGGCTTCCGCTGCTGGCGGGCGTGACCTCGGCGCTGATCCAGGACCGGGCCGCGGAGCTGGGCGTCCGCACCGAACACCGCGACCGCACCGTGCAGGAGCTGGACGGCCGTGAGGTGTGGCTGGTCAACGCGGTGCACGGAATCCGCCCCGTGACCGCGTGGCTGGGCCGTCCGCTGCGGGCGGGCCCGGCGCTGCGCGCCGCCTCCTGGCAGTCCTGGCTCGACAGCGCTGCCGCTCCCCTGGTTTCGACGAACGGGGTTCACCGATGACGACGACCACCCCGGCCCGCACCACCGCCCGGCTGGATCTGAAGGGCCTCGCCCCCGAGGTCTCCGCCGCGATGGGCGAGCCGCACCGGGCGGCGGTGCGGGCGGGCCGGGCCGCGGGGGTCGGGTCCGAGCTGCTGGAGCTGGTGCGCATCCGCGCCTCGCAGCTCAACGGCCGCGCCTTCTGCCTGGACATGCACACCAAGGACACCCGCGCCCAGGGCGAGACCGAGCAGCGGATCCACACCCTCGCCGCCTGGCGGGAGACCCCGTTCTTCACCGAGCGGGAGCGGGCCGCGCTCGCGCCGGCCGAGGCGGTGACCTCCGTCCAGGACGGCCAGGTGCCGGACGAGGTCTACGCGGCGGCCCGCGAGGTGCTCGACGAACCGCGGGTGACGGCGGTGAGCTGGGCCACCGTCGTGATCAACGCCTACAACCGCACGGCGATCAGCACGCGGATGGTGCCCGGCGCCCATCAGCCCGCCCCGCGCTCCTGACCCAGACACCGGCGCCAGAGCGCGCCGGTGTCAGCACTCGCTGGAGGCCAGACCATGAACACCCACGGACCGCGACGCGTATTCGGGCCGCGTCCGCCCCTGCCCGGGCGTCCGGCCAGGGGTTCCAATCCGCTGCGCCGCCGGACGGACCGCATCCAGACCTGGTGCACGGTGCTGTTCGTGCTGATCCTGGCGGTCGGGCTGCCGGCCGCCTCGATCAGCGCGGGATACGCGGCGCACGCCTCCCAGCTGCGCGTCGTGGCCGCCGAGACCTCGGCGCGGCACCAGATCACCGCGCGGCTCGCCGAGGCCCCGCCCGGGCCGGACCACACCGATGTGCGGGAGCCGCGGCAGGCGCGGGTGCGCTGGGTCGCCGATGACGGTGAGCGCCATACGGGCACCGCCACGGTGTCGGGCGACACCTCGGGGGGCGAGGTACGGGTCTGGGTGAACCGCGAGGGCGCTCTGGCGCAGGCACCCTCCTCCCCGGCGACCGCGCGGACCATGGGCTGGTTCACCGGCTGTGTCACCGCCGCCGCGGTGGCCGCGGTCGCGCTCACGGGGCGATCCCTGGTCCGGCGGGCCCTGGACCGCAGGCGGTACGCGCGATGGGAGGCAGAGTGGAAGGTGGTGGAACCCGCGTGGTCCGGCAGGAACCGTCACTGAGCGGCTCCGGCCGCCCGCGCGGAGTGCGCGGCCGCCGGCAAGCAGCCACAGACACCAGAGGCGGCCGCCGGAAGATGAGGAGGAGACCATGTCGCACACAGTGGAGTGGAGGGTCCATCTCTACCTCTCCGAGGACGAGGGGCGGACCACGGCGCGCGTCGAGCTGGACACCGGGGCCGCGGCGCTCACCGGCCGGGGCCTGGCCCGGTGCAACCCGGACGACGAGGACGTGCCCGTGATCGGCGATGAGCTCGCCGCCGCGCGGGCGCTCAGCGACCTGGGGCAGCAGCTGGTGCACGCCGCCGAGCGGGACCTGGAGAGCGTGGGCGCGCCCCCGGCCTCGCGCAGGCCGCGGCCCGGCTACGGCTGGATCGCCTGAGGAGCCGGACACGACCGTAGTACGGACCTCGGGGGCGAGGTCCGGTGGGCGGTGACGGCCTCAGCGCCGGGCGCGTCCCGGTTCCGGATGGCGCGCCATGAGGTGTTCTCCTCGTGGGAAGGCTGGAGGAACGGGGCGGAGGTTCCACCGCACCAGCGCTGGCCATTATTTATGAATACATCTTGACAGTCCGTTTGGCACCCCCGGACGATGAACCGGTCTCTCATCGCCGAGCCGCCGACCGCGGGGAGCCCCCTGTGACGCTGTCGCCGCATCTGCCGGACAAACTGACCATCTCGCTGTGGGACTTCAGCTGGTACACCCGCACCGGCCCGGGCGAGCCCTTCGCCGACCTCGACCGCGCCTTCGGGGAGGCCGTGGCGCGCGGCTACAACACCGTGCGCATCTGTGCCATGCCGTTCCTGCTCTTCGGCTCCCGGCTCGACACCGGCAAGCTGCGGCTGTCGGGGCTGGGCGGCGCGTACGGGCAGCGGATGCGCTGGTACGACGTGGGCGGCGGGGGCGAGATCGACGGACGGGCCTGGCTGCGCGAGCTGTTCGAGGCGGCCCTGCGCCATGACTGCTTCGTGATCCTCTCCAGCTGGGAGTACCAGCAGAGCCCGTCGTTCGGCGAGGACCGCGCCTGGTTCGACGCGCTGATGGCCGTCGATCCCGAGCGGCGCGCCGAAGCGCTCGCGGACGCGCTGGCCGACCTGATCGATTTCCTGGTGATCCACGGTCTGGACGACCGGATCGCCTTCACCGAGCTGCACAACGAGGTCCAGGGCAGCCGGCTCACCGAGGGGCTGGAGGGCCAGGACAAGGTCGTCGCCCTGCGGCCGCGGCTGGAGCGGGGCATCGCGCGCTTCAAGGAGCGCCACCCCAACCGGCCCGTCACGGTCAACTACGCCAAGGTACCGGTCGGTTCGCTGCGCGGGGTCCCCCGGGAAGTGGATGTGGCGGTCTTCCACCCTTACGTCTACGGGGTGCTGGACGAGCTTCTGGCCACCTTCGCCATCCGCGACCGAGGCCGCCCCTTCGCCCAGGAGCCCGTCCGCCGGGAGCTGCTGCGCCCCGGCGCGCCCGATCTGGCCGACTGGGCTCCTCCGCCCGGCGATCTCTGGCGGCTGGAGGCCACCACGGTCGGCTCCCGGGAGATCTACGTCCACGACTGGTGCGACCCCGACCGCTGGGACGCCTGGCTGTACGACCGGTACGCCATGCACCGTCTGGCGATGGAGCAGCGGCTGGTCACCTGGATCGAGGCGGCCGCGGACTGGGCGGCCGGGAGCGGGGTCCCGCTGGTCTTCGGCGAGGGCTGGATCGGCTACACCCCGCTGCACGGGACCTTCGAGGAGGGCCCGGTGGGGGCCGCGTTCTGCCGCCGCGCCGTCGAGGAGTCGGCACGGGTGGGCGCGTGGGGCGCGGTGGTGTGCTCCAACGCGGCGCCGCAGCACCCGATGTGGCAGGACATCGCGCTGCAGCGGGAGTGCAACGCGATGCTGCGCGGCTGACACGCCCGGCCGTCGGCGGCTCCGGCGGCGATAACGCACGTCACGAGGACAGGCGTTCCGCCAGGACCTCGCGCGCCACTGGAGCCGCGCTCGCACCGGTAACCGCCGCCCCCAAGGGGTACGCACATCACGTTCCCCTTGGCGGTGACGGCGAAAGGGCCCGAAAGTGACGACGTCCCCAGCGGATCCCCGAGAGCGTGCCGCCGGGCGGGCCCCGCGCCGTGCGCTGGTGGCCGGTTCGGTCGGCAACTTCATCGAGTGGTACGAATTCGGTGTCTACGGCTTCTTCGCGACGATCATCGCGGCGAACTTCTTCACCCCGCACGGCGGCACCGAGATCGAGGGCCTGGTCAAGACCTATGCCTCCTTCGGGATCGCGTTCTTCTTCCGCCCCATCGGCGCCGCCGTCTTCGGCCGGGTCGGCGACCGGATCGGCCGCCGGCCCACGCTGATCCTGGTGCTGTTGCTGATGACCGGCGCCACGACGCTCATCGGAGTGCTGCCCACGTACGACACGCTGGGCGCGGCCGCGCCCTGGCTGCTCACCCTGTTGCGGATCCTCCAGGGGCTGTCCGCGGGCGGGGAGTTCGGCGGCGCCGTGTCGATCATGACGGAGTTCGCGCCTCCGGGCCGGCGCGGGCTCTACGGGGCGTGGCAGTCGTTCACCGTGGCGCTGGGGCTGCTGGCCGGGGCCGGTGTGGCGGCGCTGCTGGCCACCGTGATGAGCGAGGAGTCGCTGGGCGACTGGGGATGGCGGTTGCCGTTCCTGGCGACCCTGCCGATCGGGCTGGTCGCCCTGTGGCTGCGGCTGAGGCTGGAGGAGACCCCGTTCTTCCGCGCGGCGGCGGACGGGGAGACCGGCCCCCCGCCGGGCCCCGGGGCACCGTCCGCCGCACCGGAACGGGTGGCGGACCCGCGTGAGATGGCCGCGGCCATCGTCATGGGGGCCGCGCGCATCATGGGCTGGGCGGCGGCCGGTTACACCTTCCTGGTCGTCATGCCGTCGTATCTGCAGGCCACCTTGAACGCCACCTTCCAGCAGGCGCTGGTCGCCACCGTGGTGGCCAACGCGGGCTTCGCGCTCTCCATCCTCCCTGCCGGCCTGCTCAGCGACCGGATCGGGCGGCGGCCGGTGATGCTGACCGGGGCCGCGCTGGTGGCGGTACTGGCCTTCCCGCTGCTCGATGTGTTGCAGGAGCCGGCCAGTTCGGCGTGGGTCCAGGGAGCGGCGGTCTTCGTCGCGGGCGTGGTGGTCGGCCTGATGGCGGGGCCGGGTCCGGCCATGCTCGCCGAGATGTTCCCGACCCGGGTCCGCTACACGGGCCTTGGGCTGGCGTACGCGGTCTCCAACGCGGTGTTCTCCGGATGCGCGGGGCTCATCATCACCGAGGGATCAAGCGCACCGGCGAGGTCGACATCCCGGCCTACTACGTGACGGTGACCTGCGCCGTCAGCGTGCTCGCACTGCTCACCCTGCGCGGAGAGAACCACCGCGGCGCACTGCCCGAGGTGGCGCGGGCGGGGAAGGCCGCCGAGACGGAGGAGGAGACACCATGCGCGTGATCGGCCTGATGTCGGGCACGTCCCATGACGCGGTCGACGCCGCGGCAGCCGATCTGGTGCTCGACGGCGACACCGTGGTGCTGGCCCCACTGGGGCTGGTCAGCGAGGCGTATCCGGAGGCGCTGCGGTCGGCGCTGAGCGCCGCGCTGCCCCCGGCGGCCACCACCATGAAGGAGGTGTGCGCGCTCGACACCCGTATCGGCCAGGTGTTCGCCGCGCTCGCGGCCCGCGCCGACCGGGAGCTGTGTGAGGGGCGCGCGGACCTCATCGGCTCCCACGGTCAGACGGTGTACCACTGGGCCGAGGGCGGGCGGGTGCACGGAACGCTGCAGCTCGGCCAGCCCGCCTGGATCGCCGAGGCCACCGGCTGCCCGGTGGTCTCCGATCTGCGCACCCGCGATGTGGCCGCGGGCGGCCAGGGCGCTCCCCTGGTCAGCCTGGTGGACGCCCTGTGGCTGCGCGGGCGGCCCGGTGTGTGCGCCGCCCTGAACCTGGGCGGGATCGCCAACATCACGGTGATATCGAGCGCCGGCGATCCGCTGGCCTTCGACACCGGCCCGGCGAACGCGCTCATCGACGCGGCGGTCGGCGATCTGACGGGCGGCCGCCTTGACCATGACGCGGACGGCGCCATGGCGGCGCGCGGCACCGTCCACGAGCCGCTGCTGGAGCGGCTGCTGGCCGAGCCGTACTATGCGCTGCCCGCGCCCAAGACCACCGGCAAGGAGCTGTTCCACGGGCCCTATCTGCGGGCGGCGCTGGCCGCCGCGGGCCCGGTGCCGGACGATGACGTGGTCGCCACCGTCACCGAGCTGACGGCCCGTACCGTCGCCGACGCGGTGCGGTCGGTGCACGCCACCGAGGTGATCGCCTCGGGCGGCGGCACCCGCAACCCCACCCTGATGGGGGCGTTGCGCCGGGCGCTGGGCACCATCGCGCTGCGGACCTCCGATGACCTCGGCCTTCCGGCGCCGGCGAAGGAGGCGTACGCCTTCGCCGTGCTCGCCTTTCTGACCGCCCATGGGCTGGCCGGTACGGCACCGAGCTGCACCGGCGCCCGCCATGCCAGCGTGCTCGGGTCGATCACCCCGGGGAGCCGCGGCCTCGCCCTCCCCGCACCGGGCCGGCCAGCGCCCACCCGGCTGGAGATCTTCCGCCGCTGAGCGGACCGGCGGCGCGTGACCGGTAAAGGGGATGTCGGCATGGGCCGTACTCGGGGTACGTTGGGAACGGTCGGCCATAGAAGGGGCGAACGTGGGTAAAGACCCCCCGAGTTGCCGACGGGGGGCCGACGGGGGGACGGGGCACGTGGCGGAATCCGGAATGGGTGTGGGCTTCAGAGGCCGCAGCGGGATCATCAGTCTGGTCGGAGAGTGTCTCAGACTGGGGCCCACGGACGAGCGGCCGGTGATCATGCTGCTGGGGCCGCGCGGCAGCGGGGCCAGCGAGGCCCATGGCGCGCTGATGGAGAAGTTCGGGCCCGAGACGCCGTTCGCGTATATCAATCTCGGCGGTGAGCAGTCCCTGCTGCCGCGGTACGCGCTGGCGCTGCTCGCCCGCCAGCTGGAGCGCAAGCTTCCGCGCTACCGCCGCTCCCACTTCCCGCGGCTGACCCTCGGTCTGCTCGCCTCGGACCACCAGCTGCGGATGACGAGCCTGGCGGAGGGGCGGCGCAACATCCGGCGGGAGCTGGACGCGTTCCAGGAGCAGGCGGAGGCGCGCTACGGCGACTATCTCGCCGCCTTCTTCGAGGTGGCCGGAGGCGCGGTGGGCGCCCCCGACGGCGCCTCCACCGCCGCGCTCGCGCTGCTGCGGGACGCGCTGCGGCGCGGCCGGAGGCGGCTGCCGGGCCGCAAGTTCACCAGCAGCGCCGCCTGGTACGGCGGCCATCCGCTGCTGCAGAGCCGGGATCCGTGGGAGGCGCTGGTCGAGCTCAACCTGTGGCGCCACGACGGGGACGAGGACGATCAGGAGCGGCTGGACCGGGTGCTGTTCTCGGCCCTGCTGGAGGACATGCGCGGCAATGTGCGCCACTCGTTCATGCCCCGCTCCTATCTGCTGCTGCTCGACAACTCCCATACCGAGTACGGCCGTCGCTTCCTCGATCTGCTGATCCGGGCCCGCCATGACGACGCCGTGGTGGCGGGCACCGACTGCGATCCGCTCACCGTCGTGGCCAGCTCCAACCGGTGGCTGCCCCGCTGGGGGCCGGCCACCGGCGATCAGTGGCCCTGGCGGCTGCGCGGCCCGGACCGGGCCTCCCTCACGGACTGGACGGAGCACCGGCCGGGCCGGGACAGCGATGACACCTGGTGGTATCCGCTGCGGCTGCGCGATCTCAATCTGGACGAGGTCCGCATCCGGATCGAGCTGGAGCTGCGCCAGCATCCCGACCTCGCGCCGTTCGCCCGGCTCGCGCCCTTCATCCACCGGCTGACCGCGGGGCTCCCCCGGGCGGTCAGCCAGGTCCTGGAGCTGTTCCGGCATTCGACCGTGCCCATCGAGGACGGCGCCGAGCAGGACCGCTGGCTGCGCACCCTGCCGGACCGTACGCCGCGGGAGGGCGAGGACACCCGGACCCTGGTGGAGGCCGCCCTGGACCATCTGCTGCGCGGTTTCGACCCCATGGAGCGGTCGGCGCTGGAGGAGTGCGCGGCGGCGCGCGATCTGTCCATCGGCACTCGGCTGCTGGGCTCGGGCGACTCGCTGTTCGGCGAGGTCCGCGGCCGCTGGCTGCTGCACAGCCCGGGCACGGTGACCCCGGCCCTCCACCCCTGGCCGCGGCGGCTGCTGCTGTGGCGGCTGGCCGCGCGTCCGGACGACTGGGACGCGGTGCACGAGCTGCTGGCCGAGCACTTCAGGTCCGAGGGCCGCACCGTTCAGGAGATGTACCACCGGCTGGCGGCGGAGCGGATCGACGAGGTGACCGGGTATCTGGTGGCACGCTTCCCGGCGGTGCCCTCGGCGCAGTGGATCAGCGAGTTCAACACGATCACGGCCGCGCCCAACCGGCTGGGCCAGGCGGGCGGACCGCTGGAGCTGCTCGCCGGCCTCGCCCCGGAGGAGCCCCCGGAGGCGGTCACCACCGCCTCGGTGATCCGGGAGCTGATCACGGTGCGCTGGGTGTGGAGCGATCCGCTGGCCGACCCCGGGATGCGGCTGAACGACATGATCGCCGACGGGTTCAACCAGCTCTCACGACTGCGGAGGAACGACATCGTGGCCCTGTTCAACGAGGCGGAGCGGTACCGCCACTGGCGCCATCCGCTGACGCGCGCGGGCGAGGGGTGAGGCCGGTGCCGAGACTGGAATGGCCGCTGCACATCGTGCGCCGGGTGGTGATCGGCGTGATCGTCGTCGCGCTGCTCGCGGTGGCGGTCCCCCTCACCTGGAACTGGATCGAGGAGAAGCGGGCGCGGTGCGGCGAGGGCGTCGTCAAGAAGGGCGACGACCACGAGTGCGTCGGTGTCACCGACGGCTCGTACGTCTTCGCGGACCATCTGAGGTCCGTGGAGAAGAAGATCAAGGCGGAGAACGACCGGGTGGAGGAGAACACCGGCAAGGATCCGTACGTCAGCGTCGCCTATATGACCTCCTTCACCCTGACCGACGACGACAGCAACTCCGAGGAGTCGGTGCGCCATGAGCTCGAAGGCGCGTATCTGGCGCAGTACCGGCACAACCGCGGCGATCTCTCCTCCTCCCCCAAGATCAAGCTGCTGATCGCCAATGTGGGGAGCAACGCGGCCCACTGGGAGTACACCGTCGACGAGCTGATCGACCGGATGACCTCCGACCGCGACAAGCTGGTCGCCGTCACCGGGCTCGGCCCCAGCACCGATCGGAGCCTGAGCGCGCTCAGGCGGCTGTCGGACCGCGGGCTCGCCCTGGTGGCCAGCACCATGACGGCCACCAACATCGAGGGCATAAAGGGGTTCGTCCGGGTCTCGCCGACCAATGTGGACGAGGCGTACGCCGCCTCCGCCTACCTGAAGAAGCAGAAGGTCCGTACGGCCGTGGTGGTCCAGGACGCCGCGCGGAGCAACTACTACGCCAAGACGCTGGGTGACGCCTTCACCGAGGTCTTCCAGGACACCAAGGGCCATCGGCTGGTGGCGGACCGGATGACCTATGACTCCTCGGTGCGCAGTGCCTGGGAGAACGAGCTGCGCTACATGCCGGGGCAGCTGTGCGACCAAAAGCCGGAGGTGGTCTACTTCGCCGGCCGCGGCAAACACCTCACCCGGTTCCTGGACTCGCTCGCCAACCGGCCGTGCCAGGAGCGGAAGTTCACCGTCATCACCGGTGACGACACCTCCAACCTCACCGCCAAGGAGCTCGCGCACGCCGCCGACAGCGGGGTGCGGGTGCTCTACACGGGCCTGGCGCACCCGGACATGTGGCGGCAGGACCCCCTCCATGTCTCCGGTCCCTCGGCCGGCCACTTCCAGCCGGGCGGGTCGATGGACAAGTGGTTCCCGGGCGATCCGCGCTATGACGGCCAGGCCATCATGGGGCATGACGCGGTGCTGGCCGCCGCCCATGGCATCCAGATGGCGGCGGGCTGGCAGGGCGAGGTGTCGGGGGACGCGGTGGCGCGGATGTTCCACCAGATGGACGGGCGTCAGCAGGTGGCGGGGGCGAGCGGCTTCATCTCGTTCCAGAACGACGGCAATCCGCGCAACAAGGCCATCCCCATCCTGCACCTGAACGCCAGGGGGCGCTCGGAGCTGGTGGAGGTCTCGGCGCCACGGGGCGAGCCGCCCAGGAAGCAGTGAGGGTCAGGGGGCGGTGACGCTCGGGCCGCAGTGAGCGTCAGGCCCCAGGAGCGGTGGCGGTCAGCCGGCGCCTCCCTGGGGCCGCTCACCTCCGGCCTTCTCGTCCCCGGTCTTCTCGTCGTCGACGATCTCCGCGTCCACGACCTCCTCGTCGGACGCGTGGGCCTGGCCCCCGCCGTCACCGGAGGAGCCGGCCGCCGAGCCGCTCGCTCCGCCGTCGGACGAGGCGGACTGCTGGGCCTGGGCGTAGATGGCGGTGCCGATCTTCTGCCCGACGGTGGCCGTCCGCTCGGTGGCCTCGCGGATCGCGTTGGTGTCCTCGCCTTCCAGGGTCCCCTTCAGCTCCGCGACCGCCGCCTCGGCCTCCTGCCGGACGTCCCGCGGCACCTTGTCGGCCTGGTCCCGCAGCAGCCTCTCGGTCTGGTAGACGAGCGCCTCGGCCTGGTTGCGGGTCTCGGCGGCCTCGCGGCGCTTGTGGTCCTCCTCCGCGTAGCTCTCGGCCTCCCGCATCATGCGGTCGATGTCGTCCTTCGGCAGCGCGGAGCCGCCGGTGACGGTCATCCGCTGCTCCCGGCCGGTGCCGAGGTCCTTGGCGGAGACATGCATGATGCCGTTGGCGTCGATGTCGAAGGCGACCTCGATCTGCGGCACCCCGCGCGGGGCCGGCGGAAGGCCGGTCAGCTCGAACATCCCGAGCTTCTTGTTGTACGCGGCCATCTCGCGCTCGCCCTGGAAGACCTGGATCTGCACCGACGGCTGGTTGTCCTCGGCCGTGGTGAAGACCTCCGAGCGCTTCGTCGGGATCGTGGTGTTCCGCTCGATCAGCTTGGTCATGATGCCGCCCTTGGTCTCGATGCCGAGGGACAGCGGGGTGACGTCCAGCAGCAGGACGTCCTTGACCTCCCCCTTGAGGACACCGGCCTGCAGCGAGGCGCCGACGGCCACGACCTCGTCCGGGTTGACGCCCTTGTGCGGCTCCTTGCCGGTCAGCTCCTTGACCAGGGTGGTCACAGCGGGCATCCGGGTGGAGCCGCCGACCAGGATCACATGGTCGATACCGGCGGTCTTGATCCCGGCATCCTTGATCGCCTGATGGAAGGGGGCCTTGCAGCGCTCCAGGAGGTCCTCGGTCAGCTGCTGGAACTGCGAGCGGGTGAGCTTCTCGTCCAGATGCAGCGGGCCCGCGTCGGACGCGGTGATGTACGGCAGGTTGATCGTGGTCTCGCTGGCCGCGGAGAGCTCGATCTTGGCCTTCTCGGACGCCTCGCGCAGCCGCTGGACCGCCATCTTGTCGTTGGCCAGATCGACGCCGTAGCCGCCCTTGAAGCGGGAGACCAGATGGTCCACGATCCGCTGGTCCCAGTCGTCGCCGCCGAGGTGGGTGTCGCCGTTGGTGGCCTTGACCTCCACCACCCCCTCGCCGATCTCCAGCAGCGAGACATCGAAGGTGCCGCCGCCGAGGTCGAAGACCAGGATGGTCTGGTCGTTCTCCTTGTCCAGCCCGTACGCCAGGGCGGCGGCCGTCGGCTCGTTGATGATCCGCAGCACTGTCAGCCCGGCGATCTCGCCCGCCTCCTTGGTGGCGGTGCGCTGGGAGTCGTTGAAGTACGCGGGGACGGTGATCACGGCGTCCGTGACGTCCTCACCGAGATACGCCTCGGCGTCGCGCTTGAGCTTCTGCAGCACCCGCGCGGAGATCTCCTGCGCGGTGTAGCGCTTGCCGTCGACGTCGCCGGTGGCCGGGAACCGCCAGCGGTCCTCGCCCACGTGGCGCTTGACCGATCGCGCGGTGCGCTCGACGTTCGTCACCGCCTGGCGCTTGGCGACCTCGCCCACCAGCACTTCGCCGTTCTTGGCGAAGGCCACCACCGAGGGGGTGGTCCGGGTCCCCTCGGTGTTGGTGATGACGGTCGGCTCGCCGCCCTCCAGGACGGATACGACCGAGTTCGTCGTACCCAGGTCAATACCGACTGCGCGGGTCATCTGAGCCCTCCTCCCGATCTGCCTCCCAGTATCCCAAAAAGGGACATTCGGGGCGGGTGCGGAGGCGGGACGGGGCTCAGTCCCGCAGGTGGTCGATCTCGCGCATCTTGTTCGTGGCGTCGAGTGCGGCGACCTTGTACGACTCGGCGAAGGTCGGATAGTTGAACACCGCGTCCACCAGATAGTCGACGGTGCCGCCGCAGCCCATCACGGCCTGGCCTATATGGATCAGCTCGGTGGCGCCGGTCCCGAAGCAGTGCACCCCGAGCAGCCGCCGGTCCTCCGAGGAGACCAGCAGCTTCAGCATGCCGTGCGCATCGCCGACGATCTGGCCCCGGGCCAGCTCGCGATAGCGTGACACCCCGACCTCGAAGGGCACCTTCTCGTCCGTGAGCTGGTCCTCGGTGCGGCCTATGAAGCTGATCTCCGGGATGCTGTAGATCCCGATCGGCTGCAGATGGTGGATCGGGTTCACCGGCTCCTCGCAGGCGTGGTACGCCGCGCTGCGCCCCTGTTCCATCGAGGTCGCGGCCAGCGCCGGGAAGCCGATCACATCGCCGACGGCGTAGATGTGCGATACGGCGGTGCGGTAGTGCTCGTCCACCGCTATCCGGCCCCGCCGGTCGGCGGTGAGCCCCGCCTTGCCGAGGTCCAGCCCGTCGGTGAGCCCCTGGCGCCCCGCGGAGTACATCACCGCGTCGGCGGGGATCTTCTTACCGCTCTCCAGAACGGCCAGGGCGCCCCGCGCGTGGCGCTCGACGGCCGCCACGGTCTCGCCGAAGCGGAAGGTGACGGCCAGGTCGCGCAGCCGGTACTTCAGCGCCTCGACGATCTCGACATCGCAGAAGTCCAGCATCCCCTCGCGCTGCTCGACCACGGTGACCTTGCTGCCCAGGGCGGCGAACATCGAGGCGTACTCGATGCCGATCACCCCGGCGCCCACGATGACCATGGAGCGCGGCACCCGCTCCATGTTGAGGACACCGTCGGAGTCCATGATCGTCCGCTCGTCGAACTCCACGCTCGCGGGGCGGGCCGGGCGGGTGCCGGTGGCGATCACGATATGCCGCGCGGTCAGCAGCTCTTCCTGGCCGGTCGCGTCCGTGACGGCCACGGTGTGGTCGTCCACGAACCGCCCGGTGCCCGGGAACATCGCGACCCGGTTGCGCGAGAGCTGATTGCGGACGACGTCCATCTCGCGGCCGACCACATGCTGGGTCCGGGCCGTCAGGTCGGCGACGGTGATGTCCTCCTTGAGCCGGTAGCTCTGGCCGTACAGATCCCGCTGGGTCAGTCCGGTGAGATAGAGCACCGCCTCGCGCAGGGTCTTCGACGGAACGGTTCCGGTGTGCAGGGAGACCCCGCCCACCATCTCCTTCCGGTCGACGACGGCCACCCGGCGACCGAGTTTGGCGGCTGCGATGGCAGCTTTCTGGCCGCCCGGTCCGGACCCAATCACAAGCATGTCAAAGTCGGTCACGGACCGAGTCTGGCATCGGATGACGCCCCGCCGGAAGAGGAATCGCCGGTCAACCGCCCCGGGCGGCAACAGACTTGAGGCGCCCTACTCGGCGTGCGGCCACAGACGGCCCTCGGCGTCCCGGGCCAGCGAGGTCAGGGAGGCCAGCAGTACGAGGGCGACCAGCCCGGTCGGCAGGGCGGGCGCGGCCCGGGCGGCATGGGCCACCAGCAGCCCACCCGCCGCGGCACCCACCACCAGGGCCCCCAGCAGCGCCATGCTGAGCCGGCCCACCGTGCCGCTGCGCGCCGCGTCGACCAGCAGCCCGGTCAGGACGCCGGTGAGATAGGTGGTGGAGAATCCGGGCGGCCCGACGGCCCGCACCAGGCCGCTCTGCCCGCCCATCGCGAGCGCGGCCACCGCCAGCAGCCCCAGCTGCCGGCCGCCGGAGGGGTGGCCGCCGGTGGCCGCCCACGCCGCCCAGAGCCCGCCGAGCGCGAGCAGTTCCACCGTGAGCGCGCAGCGGGCGCGCCAGGCGGGCCGGGGGCCGCGGACGATCCGGCCGCTGAGCAGCGCACCCACGACGTATCCGGCCATGGCGACCGCGGTGTCCCGGGCCAGCGTCGCGTCCATGGACGCGGTCGACATGCCGAGCAGGGAGAGGTTGGCGGTCATGACGCTGGTGAAGACCCCGCCCAGCGCCAGAAAGCTGATCGCGTCCATCGCCCCGGTCACCACGGTCAGCACGACGGCGGCCGCCACTCCCCCGGAACCGGCGGCCCGGCCCGGGCGCCGTCGCTTCGGCGCGGGGCCGGTGTCGCTCTCATCGGCCATCACCACTCCTCCGGCCACCTCGGGTGCCCCGGGCGGCGCACCGGAAACAACGGTCCTGGGAGCGCCGGGCGTCAGGAGCCGGCCGGGGCGGCGGCTGCCCGCCGCTCGCGGTGTTTCGCGGCCTTGGCGCTGTTGCCGCACAGCCGCATGGAACACCACCGGCGCCTGCCGCCCGGCGTGTGGTCGAGGTAGACCATCGTGCACAGCGAGGCGTCGCACACCCGCAGCGCCCCGCACCGCTCCGGGTCCCCGAGCACCGCTATGAGGTCGCGGACGACGACCGACTGCAGCTCCCGCCCGGACAGGGGGCGATCGGCGCCGTCGACCCCGACGCCGGTGCCGGTGGCTATCAGCAGCGGCTGCGGCGGGGCAGGGCGCGCCCGGTCGTTGAGCAGCGCCACGGACACATCCGGCGGGGGCCGGCCGTCGACCACCGCCGCCACCACGTCGTAGGCCGCCTCGCGCAGCGTCCACAGCTCGGTGAGGAGTTCCTGGGTGACGGCCTCGTCGTGGAGCCGCAGCCCGACGCCGTCGCACCACTCCCGCAGCCGGTCGAGGGTGCCGAGGCGCTCGATCGGGGTGCTGCTGCGCCGCCCGAGGGTCGCGACGAGATTCAGGGCGAGGCTGCCGGCGTCGAAGCGCAGGGCCCGCAGCCGGGCGGTCACCCGCGTCCGCGGGACCGGCTCCGTCGAGGAATCCATCCGCATATAGTAACCGCCTGAAGGGTTACCAAGCGGCTGAGGATGAGGGCACATCATGCGGATCGCGGTCATCGGCGCGGGTGGCGTCGGCGGATACTTCGGCGCGCGGCTCGCCGCCGCGGGTGAGGATGTCACCTTGGTGGCGCGGGGCCGCCATCTCACGGCGATCCGGGAGAAGGGGCTGACGGTTCGCAGCCCGCTGGGCGAGCTGCGGGTGCCGTCCGAGGCGGTGGTGCCGGCCATCTCCGACCTCGAGTCCCCGGACCTCGTCATGGTGGCGGTGAAGCTGTGGGACACCGAGGACGTCGCCCGGCAGCTCGCGCCCCTCGCCGAAGGCGGCGCCGCCGTGGTGTCGTTCCAGAACGGGGTCCAGAAGGACACGGTGCTGCGCCGCCATCTGCCGGCCGGGTCCGTCCTCGGCGGGGTCGGCTACATCTCGGCGTTCATCGAGGAGCCCGGGGTGGTGGTGCACAACGGCACACTGCAGCGGCTGGTGTTCGGGGAGTACGACCATACGGAGTCGCCGCGCGCCCGCGATTTCCTCGACCGCGCTGTGGCGGCCGGTATCGACGCGGAGATCAGCGCCGACATCGAGCGCGCCATCTGGGAGAAGTTCGTCTTCCTGGTGGGCCTTTCCGGGACGACGTCGGCGGTGCGGCAGCCGATCGGGGTGGTCCGCGGGGATCCCGGGTCGCGGGCCCTGCTGCGTGAGGTGATGCACGAGGTGGTCGCCGTGGGACGGGCCAAGGGGGTGGCCCTGGACCCCGGTTTCGCCGACGACCGGCTCGCCTTCTGCGACACGCTGCCCGCCGCGATGACGTCCTCCATGCACAACGATCTGCTGCACGGCAACCGTCTCGAACTCGGCTGGCTCAGCGGGGCGGTGGCCGGACTCGGCGCCGAGCTGGGCGTCGCCACCCCGCGCAACCGGGCCATCGCCGACATCCTCTCCCCGTACGCCCTGGGCGATCCGGCCGCGACCGGCGGCGCGGGGGTCAGCGCAGCAGGGGCAGCTTCCCGATGAGCTTGCTCACCTTGTTCCGCGGGCCGACGATGCTGAGCGCGAGATAGTCGAGGTCCTCGGTCTTGGTGCCGGCCAGGCTGTCGAGGTACTCGTCGTAGACCCGTGACGTCTGGGCCTGCCCGGGCATGTCGACGAGGTACAGGTCGTCCTTCCCGGCGGCCTTCGCGCGCAGCTCGCGCAGCGCCTCCGGGCCGGCGGCCAGGATCGAGCAGCCGGCCCACGGCAGCCCCGGGTGGCCGGCGCCGGACCCGTCCGTGCCGTCCGGCCCCAGCAGTTCCGGCATGGCCCGGCCGACGGCGGCGGCCATGCAGGCGGCGGCGTTCACCGCCCGGCCCGCCGGCAGTTCCTCGTCCACGACGATCACCCACTTCAGCTTCGCCTGCCGGGTGGACTGATCAGTGCGGACATCCTCGTCGGTGAGCTGGGGGACGGACACGAGCGGCACTCCTTGTCGACGGCTAATGTGGTGGATGAGGTGGACGGTACCCATCCATCCGTGACACGGCACGGCCCGCCGAATTTCGTCAGGCAAGGAAGCGCTTTCGTGGAACTTGATGCACTGGACCGCGCTCTTCTGCGGGAGTTGCAGAACGATGCACGCCAGACCAATCGCGAGCTGGCCCTGCGGACGGGGGTCTCGCCGTCGACCTCCCTGGAGCGGGTCCGGGCGCTGCGCGAGCGCGGCATCATCAGCGGCTATCACGCCGCCGTCGACCTGGAGGCGGTCGGCCGTCCCGTCCAGGCGCTGATCTCGGTGCGGATCCGCCCGCCGTCCCGGCCGGTCATCGAGGGTTTCCGGGAATGGGCCGCCCAGCTGCCGGAGACCATCGGCCTGTTCGTCACCTCCGGCGCCCATGACTTCCTCATCCATGTGGCGGTGCCGGACACCAATGGGCTGTACGCGTTCGTCATCGACCGCCTCACCGAGCGCCGTGAGGTGGCGGATGTACAGAGCACGATGGTCTACGAACACGCCCAGTCGCGCTGTATCGACCCCGCCCCCGCCGAGCGCCCCGCGCCCTCCCGCAGGAGGCGATAGCGGGCCGGGGAGGGCGGGATGGGATGGGTCAGTGGTGCGGGGTGTCGCCGAAGGCCGTCACCGTCAGCAACCGTACGGGCAGGGTGATCAGCTTCTCCGGGCCGTGCGGCGCCTCGCCGTCGAACTGGAGGGCGTCACCGGCCCTCAGTGTGTAGCTGGACTTGCCGTGGCCGTAGACCATGACGCCGTCGAGCATGTAGATCAGCTCGGTGCCACCGTGCTGGAAGAGCGGGAACACCTCGCTGGACTCGGTGAGGGTGACCTCCAGCGCCTCCATCCGCTTGTTGCTGCCGCGCAGGGCGCCGAGCAGGGCGTACTCATGGCCGATCCGGGTGCCGCGGCGCACGATCCGGGCGCCGTGGCCGGCCGGGACGAAGACCGCCTCGCGCTCGTCGTCCATCCCGCGGAAGAGCGCGGTGACGGGCACGCCCAGGCCGCGCGCGAGCCGGGAGAGGGTGGTGAGGCTGCAGGCGGTCTGGGCGTTCTCGATCTTGGACAGCATGGCCTTGGAGATGCCCACCCGCTGGGCCATCCCACCCAGCGACGCCCCGGCCGCCTGCCGGTACTCCCGTGCCCGGACCGCGATGATCCGCTCCAGCGCCTTGTCGTCGTCCCCCGCGTCTGCCGCCATCCACCGCATCCTAGGGCCTGTCACCAAAGGGGACTCCCTGCTCCCTTTGACGACAGACCTTGGTGCCGGATGAGGGCGCCACCTCGGCGGCGGGCGGCGCCGTCACGACGCCGCCCGCCCCGGGCCGTTCGCTGCCGGGCGGTCAGGAGCCCGCCACCGCCGCCGTCTCCTCCGGCCGCGGTTCGGGCGTGGCGGGGACATCCCGCGTCCACAGCGGCCGCAGCCGGTAGGTCAGCAGATAGAGCACCGCGGCGACGGCCGCCGCGACGAACATGCTCAGATCGCCCGCGTGCGGATACGCCGCCGCGAACGCCCCGGTGTAGAGGTTGGATTGCCAGAACGGCACCGAGGCCACCACCCCGCCGGCCCAGGCGACGAAGCCCCAGGAGAGCACCCGTCCGCGGTCGTACAGCTCGGCGATCCGGCCGGGGTCGGAGCGGCCGCCCAGGTGGTAGTCGAGCAGCAGCACGGTGGCGAACGGCGCGATGAAGTACGCGGTGAGGTTGAGGAACACCGAGAACTTGTCCTCGATCCCCGAGTGTCCCCACAGGCTGATCCCGTACGCCAGCGCGCAGATGAGGGTGACGGCCTGGGTCCGGGTGACCGGCACCTTCAGCGTCTGGATGGAGATCGCGCCGCCGTAGACGTTGAGGAAGTTCTGCGCGAGCGCCGAGAGCCCGATGGCGACGAGGGCGGGGATGGCGAACGGCCCGGTCAGCTGGTGCAGGGCGGTGATGGAGTCGGTGCTGGTGGCGTTGGAGCCCAGAAGCACGCCGAGGATGCCGAGCCAGCAGATGGTGACGAAGTTGCCGAGCCCGGTGTACCAGGCGGTGCGGCTCACCACGCGGGGCGAGTCGGGCAGATAGCGCGAGTAGTCCGAGGCGAACGGCGCCCAGGCGACGAGGAAGGAGAGGAACCAGCCGCCGAAGGTGATCCAGCCGCCGGTGGAGCCCACGTAGTCCGGTGCCTTCGGATCGGCGTCGAAGGTGCCCGCGCCCCGTACCAGGGCCACCACCGTGATCATGACGAACAGCGGGGTGAGCACATAGGTCAGCACCCGCTGCAGGAAATTGATCATGTTGTAGCCGTAGATGGACACCACCAGCTCGACCAGGGTGAGCGCCAACCCACAGACCCAGAAGGGCAGATGGGTCAGCTCGGCGATGGCCTTGCCGCCGAGGATCACGGTGACGGCGGCCCAGCCGACCCCGGCGAACACATTGATGTACGCCACCGGCAGGAAATTGCCGAGGAAGCCGAGCGGGCCACGCGCCTGGATCTGCTGGGGCACCCCCAGCCGTACGCCCATCCGGGACATCACGGCCATCAGCAGCGAGCCGAGACCCGCGCCGGCCACGATCGCGGCGACGGCGGCGCCGAAGCTGAGACCGAGCCCGACCGCGCTGAACCCGAGCAGGATGATGGGGAAGTTGAGACCGGCGGCGAACCAGACGAAGAACTGCGAACTGGGCTTGCCGTGCCGCTCGTTGTCGGGGATGTGGTCGACCCCGAAGGGCTCCACCTTGGTGACCGCGCTGCCGTACACCGGCGCCGTGTCGTCGTGGGTCATGGGTGTGCTCCTGGGACGGGAGGAGTGGACGTCAGGGGGGACCGGTGGGCGTACGGATCCGGGCGGCGGCGTCTCACCACGGCAGCGGCGCGGTCTGCGAGATGTCGAAGAAACCGCCGCCGCTGTAGACCAGCGGGGCCAGCTCCGCATGGCGGGCGGAGACCACCCGGCCGGTGAAGACGGTGTGGCTGCCGGCCTCCAGCCGCTCGCCGATCTCCACCTCCAGCTGGGCGCAGGATCCGTCGATCAGCGGGGCGCCGAACTCACCGGCGGTCCAGGCCAGATCGGCGAACTTGTCGTCCGCCTTGGAGGCGAAGGTCTTGGCCACATCGAGCTGGCCGGCGGCGAGGATGTTGATCCCCAGATGGCTTGCCCGGTGCAGCGCGGGGTGGGTCGTGGAGGTGCGCTGCACGCAGACCAGCACCATCGGCGGATCCAGGGAGATGCTGGCGAACGCGTTCACCGCCAGCCCCCGGGGCCTGCCGTCGTCCTGGCAGGTCACGACGGTGACACCGGTGATGAACTTACGGTGCACCCCACGGACCAGATCGGCGTCGACGGCCGCTCGCTGGGTGGTGGTGATGATCCCGAGCGCCTCCAGTAGCTGGCGGGGATCCCAGGTCACCCACTCCTCGCTGACCACGCCGTGGTCGAAGCGGGTGAAGGTGGCGCCGGAGACCTCGACCGGCCTGCCGGTGGCGGGCACTCCGAGGAAGTCGCCGGTGTGACTGCCGGTGCTGCGCCAGCGGATGGCCAGCGATTCGCCCTCCTCGACGATCTCCTCGATCTCGGTACGGAGATCGGGAAAGGCCCGGCGGATGGCGCGGACGGACTCCTTGAACTGCTCCCGGTCCTGGGGTGCCGCGGCGGGGCCGCGGCGGCGCACATAGGCGGGGCTGAGCAACTGGTCGAGCGCGTCGACCTGGCCCTGGTCCCAGACGGCCTGCCAGGTGGAGCGGATGCGGGCGGTGCGGTCAAGAGTATGCGTCATGACGTCTTCCCTCACTCAGCTCTTGTATGGCAGAGGACCGTAGAAAGGGCCATCAGCCGCTGTCAACACCTAGGGATGAATGAAGCGAAAATGAGCCGGCAAGGCCCGTCCGAACAGCAAAGACACAGGTCAATAGTTGTTGTCTCGGCCGTGGCCCTTGACGGGGCTGGAATCGGACTCCTAGCCTCCCTGCCATGGCACAGCGTGAGCCAGAAGAACAGGACGGACGCTGCATGCGCTTTTCGATATTCCACAACCTCGGTGCCCCGGGCCGTCTCGGCGAGTACGCCGACGTCATGGCAGAGGCCCGGGAGTTCGCGGTCACCGCGGACCGGGCGGGCTTCTGGTCCACCTGGTACACCGAGCACCACTTCGGGCACGAGGCGATCGAGATCACCCCGAACCCGGTGCTGATGGGGGCGGACATCGCCGCCCGCACGACAGATATCCGGATCGGCCAGGCGGCCTCGATCGCCACCTTCTGGCATCCGCTGCGGCTCGCCGAGGACATCGCGATGCTCGACCAGCTCTCCGGGGGCCGGGTCGAGGTCGGTCTCGGCCGGGGGCTGTACGGCCGCGAGGCGCTCAACCTCAACGCCCTGGCCGATCCGCGCGACCAGGAGCAGAACCGCGCGCTGTACGACGAGACGGTAGAGGTCCTGCGCAAGGCGTGGAGCGGCGAGTTCTTCTCGCACCAGGGCCGTTTCTACGAGTTCCCCGCCCCCGGGGTGAAGTGGAACCACCCCCTCTCCCCCGCCACCCCGGAGTACACCGAGGCCGGGGTCATCACGAAGATGCAGGTCACGCCGTTTCCGCTGCAGCGGCCGCATCCTCCGCTGTGGCAGGTCATCGACAGCCCCCGTTCGATCAGGGCCGCCGCGGCGGACGGCGTCCAGGGACTCTTCTGGCTGCCACCGGTCTCCGCGCTCAAGGAGCGGTTCGAGCTCTACCGGGACACCGCGAGCCGGGCGGCGGGGCGCGAGTACGCGCTGGGCGAGGGCATCGGTCTGGTGCGCGATGTGTATGTCGCGGACACCATGGAGCAGGCGCGCGCCGAATTCGAAGAGGCGCTGATGACCACCTACCGGTGGATCATGCACTGGCGGGGACTGGGCAACCTCATGGAGGCGGGCGAGGAGCTCACCGACGCCCATGAGCTGTCCTTCGACTTCCTCCAGCGGCGCAATCTGCTGGTCGGCACCCCCGAGTACGTCTCGGAGAAGATCGCCGAGCTGCGCGACGAGGTGGGCCTGGAGCATCTGCTGCTGTGGACCACCCACCCCGGTCTGCCGCACCGCAACGCGATGCGCAGCCTGGAGCTGTTCGCCGAGAAGGTCATGCCGCAGTTCACCACCGGCGGCGGTCATGGCTGAGGCGCTGCTGCGCAAGGTCGTCACCGTCGCCGATGAGCTGCTGCTGGAGCTCGGCCGCCCGGTCGCGGTGCCGGTGCGCCGGGTCGCGGCGGCCGCGGTGATCCACAACCCCTGGGCCGGTGGCGGCCTCGTCGCCGATCTGGGGCCCGAGGTGGAGCGGATCGCACCGGGGCTGGCCCGGCTGCTCACCGGCCGGATCAGCGAGGCGCTGGGCGGGGTCGACCGGATCGAGTCCTTCGGGAAGGCCGCGATCGTGGGCCTTGACGGGGAGATCGAGCACGGCGGCGCGCTGATCCACACCCCCTTCTTCGGCAATGTCTTCCGCGAGCTGACCGAGGGCACCTCGATCATCGTCTTCAGCGACGACCGGCTTCCGGCCGGTGAGCCGCTGACCGTGCCGCTGTGGCACAAGACCGCGGCCGCGACCCGCTCGCACTACCAGACCTGCCAGATCCGCATCCCCGACGCGCCCCGCCCGGACGAGATCGTCGTCATCGCGGCCGGGGCCTCCGGCCCCCGCCCGAACGCCCGGATCGGGGACCGCGCCACCGACCCCCTCATCCGCCTCGCCGATCTGGACGATCTGGAGACCGTGACGTGAACATCCGCAAGATCATCACCTTCACCGAGGACATCCACAGCGAGGGCGGCCGCCCGGTGGACCCGCCGGCGCGTACGGCGGTGGTGCTCGCCGTCATCGAGAACCCGTGGGCCGGTCAGGGCTTTGTGGCGGATCTGCTGCCCGGGATCGACGAGGTGGCGCCGAAGCTGGGCGCGTTGCTGGCGCCCCGCGTGGTCGAGGCGCTGGACGCGCCGGTGGAGGCGTACGGGAAGGCCGCGATCGTGGGGCTCGACGGGGAGGTCGAGCACGGCTCCGCGCTGATCCACACCCTCAAGTTCGGCGACCACTTCCGCCGGGCGGCGAACGCGACCACCCTGCTGCCGGCCGTGGAGAAGCGGGCCGCCGCGGGGACGGTCTTCGACATTCCGCTCAAGCACATCACCGACGCCACCATCCGCTCGCACCACCAGAGCATCGAGGTCCGGGTGGCGGACGGACCGCGCGCCGACGAGATCGTCATCGGGCTCGCGGCGGCCGCCCAGGGCCGCCCACAGGCCCGGCTGGCCCCGCTGTCGACAGAGCGGTGAGCGGCATGGACGCGGTGCGGGCTCCCGGCGGGGCGCTGGGGGCGGGCGCTCCCGGCGGGCCGGCTCCGGCGGGGGCCCGGCCGCCGGTGGCGCTCGCCCATGAGTCCCATGGCACGGGAGCGCCCATGGTGCTGCTGCACGGCGTGGGGCTCGACCGCCGCATGTGGGACCGCTGTCTGCCCGCGCTGGCCGCCCGGCACCGCGTGACGCTGATCGACCTGCGCGGCCATGGCGCCTCCCCGGCCGCGGCGGCCGGGGTGTCCCTCGCCGAGCTGGCCGCGGACGTCGGAGCGCTGCTGAGCGGCCCCACGCATGTCGTCGGCTTCTCGCTCGGGGCCTTGGTCGCCCAGCGGCTGGGGCTGGACCGGCCGGACCTCACCGCCTCGCTCACCCTGGTCAGCTCGGTCGCGGGCCGGTCGGAGGAGGAGCGGGCGGCGGTTGCCCGCCGCCAGAAGCTGGCCGCCGAGGACTTCGGGGCGTCCGCGTGGGCGGCGGTCGACCGCTGGTTCTCGCCCGCCTGGCGGGCCCAGGACCCCGCGCTGGCGCAGCGGGTGCTCGACACCCTGCTGGCCAACGACCGGGCCTCCTACCTCGCGTGTTACCGGGTCTTCGCGACGGCCGACACCGGGCTGTGGCGGTGGCTCCCCCGGATCGCCGCCCCCACCGTGGCGGTGACCGGCGAGCGGGACCCCGGCTCGACCCCGGCCATGTCGCACCGGCTGGCCGGGCGGATCCCCGGCGGCCGGGCGGTGATCGTGCCCGGCGCCCGCCATCTGCTGCCGCTGGAATGCCCCCCGGAACTCACCGACGTGATCCTCACCCACACCGGAGCCCACCCCGGAAGCCCTACCGGAACCGACACCGGAACCGGCACCGGAGCCCATACCGGAACCGACACCGGAGCCGACACCGGAGCCCATACCGGACAGGAGTCCCACCGCTCATGAACCCTCTGCCGCGCCATGACCACTACATCGCGGGCGAGTGGACCGCCCCCGTCGACGGCGGCTACTTCACCAGCGTCAACCCGGCCACCGCCGAGCCCTGGTACGAGGCGGCGCGCGGCACGGCCCCCGATGTGGACCGTGCGGTGCGCGCCGCCCGCACCGCCTTCGAGGATCCGCGCTGGCGCGATCTGAGCCAGACCCGGCGCGGGCGGCTGCTGCGGAACCTGGGCGATCTGATCGGCGAGCACGCGGAGCGGCTGGCGCGTACCGAGACCCTCGACAACGGCAAGCTGCTGCGGGAGATGCGGGCCCAACTCGCCGGGCTGCCCGAGTACTTCTACTACTACGCCGGACTCGCCGACAAGATCCAGGGCGAGGTGATCCCCGGGGCGAGCCGCGAGCTGCTCAACTACACCCTGCGCGAACCGGTGGGCGTGGTCGGTGCCATCACCCCCTGGAACTCCCCGCTGCTGCTCACCGCCACCAAGCTGGCCCCGGCCCTGGCCGCGGGGAACACGGTGGTGGTCAAGCCCTCGGAACACACCTCGGCCTCGCTGCTGGCGCTCGCACCGCTCTTCGAGGAGGCGGGGTTCCCGCCGGGAGTGGTCAATGTGGTCACCGGGTACGGCACGGAGGCGGGCGCGCCGCTGACCGAGCACGAGGCCGTGGCCAAGGTGACCTTCACCGGCTCCAGTGGGACCGGCCGCCGGATCGCCCGTACCTGTGCCGACCGGTTGATCGGCTGCACGCTGGAGCTGGGCGGGAAGTCGCCCAACATCATCTTCCCGGACGCCGATCTGGGGTCGGCCGCCATGGGGGTGATCGCGGGCATCTTCGCGGCCGCGGGCCAGACCTGTGTGGCGGGAAGCCGGGTGCTGGTGCACCGGGAGGCGTACGACGAGGTCCTGGAGCGGGTGACGACGCGGGCGGCCACGATCCGCGTCGGCGATCCGCTGGAGGAGACCACCGAGCTCGGCCCGCTGGCCCTCGCCGAGCAGCTGGAGAAGGTCGAGTCGTATGTCGAGCTGGGGCAGGCCGAGGGCGGAAAGGTGGTCTGCGGCGGCAGGCGTCCGGACACCGGCCTCGACGGGTACTTCTACTCCCCCACCGTCTTCACCGGGACCGACAACGGGATGCGGATCTGCCAGGAGGAGATCTTCGGGCCGGTCGCGACCGTCATGCCCTTCGGCTCCGAGGAGGAGGCCCTGGCCATCGCCAACGACTCCGCGTACGGCCTGGCGGCGGGTGTGTGGACCCGGGATGTGAACCGGGTGCACCGGATGGCCGCCCGGCTGGAGGCCGGGACGGTGTGGACCAACACCTATCGCTCGATGTCGCCGATGTCGCCCCGGGCCGGGTTCAAGACCAGTGGGATGGGGACCGAGCACGGCACGGAGGTGATCCGGGAGTACACCCGGCTGAAGAGCGTCTGGATCAACACCAGTGAGGAGCCCGCCGGGGATCCTTTCATCCTGAGGTCCTGAGCGGGTCTGGAGCGGGTCTCGGCCGGTCTCGGCCGGTCTGGAGCGGGTCTCGGCCGGTCTCAGGCCGAAGGAAGGGTTCTTGTATGGCACAACACCCGAGCGCGCCTCCGGTTGGTTTCTCCGCTGATCCCTCGGTTGACGGGGAGCGGCGGCCACCTCTAGGGTCCCGTGCCATGCAACAACCCACCGGAAAGCGGCTTCAGCAGACCAGCATGCAGGCGAGGGTCGCCGAAGAGCTGCGGCAGATGATCATCAGTGGTGAACTGCCGCCCCGCTCCAGCCTCTCCGAGATGGCGCTGTCCGAGACCTTCGGCGTCAGCCGGACGCCCATCCGCGAGGCCCTCAAGCAGCTCCAGATCGAGGGGCTGGTCGAGGTGCGGCCACGGGTCGGAACGTTCGTCGCCGTACCGTCCCGGCGCGAGCTGACGGAGCTGTTCCAGATGAAGGAGCTGCTGGAGGGCGCCGCCGCCCGGCTGCTCGCCTTCCGCGGGAACGTACCGGAAGTGGAGCGTCTGGAGGCCAATATGAAAGCGGCCGACGCGGCGGTCCAGGACGGCGACGCCGAGCAATACGCGTCGCTGGTCCACGAGTTCCACGATCTGATCGTGGTGGGCGCGGACAACAGCAAGCTGGAGGCGCACTACCGCACCCTGATGAACCAGTTGGCCTACGCCCGGCTGGTGCGCACCTCGCTGTCCCGGCCCGGCCGGCTGGACGAGTCCGACGGTGAGCACCATCGCGTCCTCAACCTGATCCAGGCCAAGGACGGGGACGGCGCGGAGCGGGTGATGCGGGAGCATGTGCGGATGAGCCACCAGGCCCTGATGGCGGGCATGGACGAGCGCCGGGCCTGACGCGGGCCGCGGCACCCTTGGCCGCCGCGGTGGCGATGCCCCTTCGATGCCCTTTCCGATGCCCCTCCAGGGACGGGCGGTTCACCCCTGGTCGGCCGCCGCGCGTGCGGAGCGCAGCGCGGAGCGGAGCCGGTTCCCGGCGCCGAGGAGGTGTTCGCGCAGGGTGGTGGCGGCGTGCTCGACATCGCCGGCGCGCACGGTCGCCAGCAGGTCGGCATGGGCCTCGGCGGAGGGGCGCAGATCGACGTCCTGGGTGTTGGTGACGTCGAGCATGACACCGAAGGTGGGACGGTACTGCTCCCAGACCGCCAGCAGCCTGCGATGCCCGGAGAGCACATAGAACTGGGAGTGGAACTCCAGGTCGGCGAGGGCGAAGTCACCGCCCGCGGCGCGGTCCGCGGCGTCGCGCATGTCCCGTACGAAGCGTTCGGCGGGCTCCCAGCCGCCGGGCCCCGCCCTGCCGATGGCGAGCGTGAGGGCGAGCGTCTCCAGGGACTCCCGGAGGGTGTAGAGCTCGCCGACGTCCTCCTCGGTGAGCCCGGTGACAAAGACCCCGCGGCGGCGCGCCTCGACCAGCCCCTCGGCCTCCAGCCGCCGCAGCGCGTCCCGGACCGGGCCACGGCTGACGTCGTACTGCTCGGCGAGGGCGCCTTCGACAAGATGGGTGCCGGGGCGCAGCCGTCCCGACACGATGAGCACACGCAGCTCATGCGCGACCAGATCGCCGAGGGACTGCTGCTGCAGCGAGGTGATGGGCACCGACGGGCTCCTTCCGGCGGATGGACCGGTCGCTGGTCGACGGTTAACCGTTGACGTCATTATCGCCCTCCGGCCCCCCGCCCGGAACACCGGAGGTACCGGGAGCCCGGACGCCGATCCTGTCGTACGTTGGCAGAAGACCTACGGCAAAGGTGGCGGCCCGGGCCGCGCGCCCGCGGCAGGCGGCCCGCATCCCGCACAGGGTCGTGACCAGCATGGTCTTGAGGAACTCGGGCTCGGGGACAACAGATCGCCGAAGGCCAGGACGAAGACCATGAATGATGTGCGCAGACGTACGGTGCTCGCCGCGGCCGGAGGGACGGCCATCGCGGGCAAGGCCGCGACCGCCCGTGCCCAGGCCCCACCCGCCCCCTCCTCCGACGCGCCCCGGCCGGGGACGGAGTCCGGCCCGTACGAGACCAGGATCCGGGCCCTGATGGCGCGGATGACCATCGACGAGAAGCTCGGCCAGCTGCAGCAGTTCGCCTGGACCGGCGACACCGGACCCGGCGGCGGGCAGACCACCGCCGCGGAGAAGGCGGCCCGCAGGGGCAGGCTCGGCTCCGTGCTCAACATCTACGGGGCCCGCACCACCAACACCCTGCAGCGGATGGCCGTCGAGAAGTCCCGGCTGGGCATTCCGCTGATCTTCGGCCTCGATGTCATCCACGGCATGTGGACCACCTTCCCCATCCCCCTCGGCCAGGCCGCCGCCTTCGACCCCGCGGTGGCCGAGTGGGACGCGGAGGTGTCGGCGGTGGAGGCCCGCTCCAACGGTGTGCACTGGGCGTTCTCCCCGATGATGGACGTCACCCATGAACCGCGCTGGGGGCGGATCGCCGAGGGCGACGGCGAGGATCCCTACCTGGCGGCGGCACTCGCGGCCGCCAAGACCCGCGGCTACCAGGGCGACGACCTCCGCTCCCGGCGCCGCCTCGCGGCCTGCGCCAAGCACATGATCGCCTACGGGGGCGTCGAGGGCGGCCGCGACTACAACACGGTGGACGTCTCCGAGGCCCGGCTGCGCAACTTCTACCTGCCCCCGTTCAGGGCGGCCCTGGACGCCGGGGTGGCCACCGTCATGGCGAGCTTCAACACCGTCAGCGGAGTCCCCGCGCACGGCTACCGGCATGCGCTGACCGACATCCTCAAGGAGGAGTGGGGCTTCCGCGGCTTTGTCGTCAGCGACTACAACGGCGTTCAGGAAATGATCGTCCACGGCTATGCCGCCGACCGCTCCGACGCGGCCCGGCTGGCCTTCGACGCCGGGATCGACATGGAGATGGCCAGCACCACCATCAACGAGTACGGCAAGCGGCTGCTGCGCAGCGGGCAGATCACCGTGGAGCGGCTGGACGACGCGGTGGCCCGCATCCTGCGCCTGAAGTTCCGGCTCGGGCTCTTCGAGCACCCCTACGCGGACGAGGACACGGCGATCGCCGGGCCCACGAAGGCATCCCGTGCGGCGGCACGCGAGGCGGCCGGACGCACCATGGTGCTGCTCAAGAACGAGAAGTCCACGCTCCCCCTGGACCGATCGGGCTCCATCGCCGTCGTCGGGCCCTTCGCCGACTCCACCGACCTGCGCGGCTCCTGGGCCGGGACCTGGGCCGACGCGTTCCGCCCGGTCACCGTCCTGGACGCGGTCAAGGACGCGGCGCCGAAGGCCAGTGTCAGCCATGTCGAGGGCGTGGACGCGTCCGGCCGGAGCACCCGGGGCATCGCCCGGGCGGCCTCGGCGGCCAGGGCGACCGATGTGACCGTGGTGGTGGTCGGGGAGGCGGCGACGCTCAGCGGGGAGGCGTCCGTACGCAGCGACCTCGGTCTGCCCGGCCGGCAGGAGCGGCTGATCACCGCGATAGCGGACACCGGCGCGCCATTCGTGGTGGTGCTGCTCAGCGGACGTCCGCTGACGATGGGCGGCTGGCTGGACCGCACCCCCGCCGTGCTGCAGGCATGGCATCCGGGGCTCGAGGGCGGCAACGCCATCGCGGATGTCCTTTTCGGCACCGTGAACCCCGGTGGCAAGCTCCCGGTGACCTTCCCGCGCACGGTCGGGCAGATTCCCCTCTACTACAACCACGAGAACACCGGACGCCCCTACGACCGCGCCAACCACTACACCTCGAAGTACCTGGACCTCGCCTACGGGCCCCAGTTCCCCTTCGGCCACGGCCTCAGCTACACCACCTTCGACATCGGCGAACCCCGGCTCAGCGTCAGCCGTGTCCGGGCCGAGGCGCTGCGCAAGGGCGACACCGTCGAGGTCGCGGTCGCGGTGCGCAACACCGGGCGCCGCAAGGGCGATGAGGTGGTGCAGCTGTACATCCGCGATCCGGTGGCGAGCATCGTGCAACCGGTGCGCAGGCTCAGCGGTTTCCGCCGGGTGAGCCTCGGCGCCGGGAAGGCCACCACCGTGCGCTTCCGGCTGAGCGCCGAGGAGCTGGGCTTCTGGACCCAGGACCCGCACGGCAGATTCCTGCTGCAGAAGGGCGAGATCCGGGTCTTCGCGGGCAACAGCTCCCTGGCGAAGGGGGGACGCACCCTCACCATCACCTGACCCCTGACCAGCGGTCTGTAACCGATTTCACCAGCGCCACGGCGGAATTACTTGTAGGGTGCATGCTGACCGTTACGCACCCGGAAGACGCCCTTGATGACCGCCGCGCCCTGGCCCTCGACCACCACGACGAGCGAACGAGACCTCGCGGCACACCGCGCCGGACGCTCCGGCCACGGTGGGGTGGAGGCCCAGTGGGCGGTGTGATCACCGGCTTCGGCGTCATCGCGTCCATCATCGTCGCCGGCTATGTCATCGGGCGCCGCCGCTCCCTCGGCGAGCACGGCCGGGAGGTGCTCACCAAGCTCTCCTTCGATGTCGCCTCCCCCGCGCTGCTGTTCACCACGCTCTCCAAGGCCGACCTCTCCGCCGTCATCTCCACCCCGCTGCTGGTGACCGCCCTGAGCACCTTCGTGGTGGCGGGCACATTCGTCGCCGTCGGCGCCGTACGGCGGTGGAGCGTGGGCCGGACGACGATCGGCGCGCTGTGCGCGAGCTATGTGAACGCGGGCAACCTCGGCATCCCCATCGCGATGTATGTCCTGGGCGACGCGAGCCTGATCGCGCCGGTGCTGCTCTTCCAGCAACTCGTCATGACCCCGATCGCCCTGACGGTCATCGACCTCAGCCGCCCCGACCGGCGGCCCTCGCCGATCCGCAGGCTGACCACGCCGTTCCGCAACCCCATCGTGATCGGCTCGCTGTCCGGCGTCCTCGTGTCCGCCACGGGCTGGCGTATCCCCGGGCCCGTCACCGAACCGCTCTCGCTGCTGGGCGGCATGGCCGTGCCCGCCGTGCTGCTGGCGTTCGGGATCTCGCTGCCGGGCAGTCAACTCCCCGGGCGCGGCGAGGAACGCGGGCCGGTGCTGCTGTCGGTGGCGCTGAAGTCCTTCGCCCAGCCGGTGGTGGCCTGGGCCATCGCGGCGGGGGTGTTCGGGCTGGGCGGCCCGGCGCTCTTCGCCGCCGTCGTCACCTCCGCGCTACCGGCAGCTCAGAACCTGTTCACCTACGCCTCACGGTATGAGACCGCCACCATCCTGGCCCGTGAGTCGATCCTGCTGTCCACGCTGCTCGCGGCACCGGTGCTGATGACGGTCGCCGCGCTGCTGGGCTGAGCCCGGGCCCCACGGCGACCGCTCGGGGCAGGGTGTTCGCCGCGGTGTGCCGCCGCGCGGACCCGTCCGGAAGAACTTTGTTTGCCCCCCAGGGCCCAGGGCAAGCGGATATTCGTGCTTCGGACCGTAGGCACGCACCGCGGGAGCAGTCTGTATTGCTCCACACCGCGGCGGCGCGCCGGTCAGCACGTCTCCGTGAACCTCCCGCGATGCACCCCCGGTCCCAGGTGACCCGTCAGCCCATCGCAGGAGGTGTGTTCCGTGACGACCGCGACTCAGGACATGGCACGGCCCCAGACCGGCCCCACGAAGCACCCGCATGACGACGCGCCCGACACCAGCGCCGAGTTCGCGGAAATGGCCCGTCTTCCCGACGGGCCGGAGAAGGAGGCGTTGCGCCGTCGGGTAGTGGAGGCGTGGATGCCGATGGCCGAACGGCTGGCCCGGCAGTACCGCAACCGCGGCGAATCCCTGGAGGACCTGCAGCAGGTGGCCGCGCTCGGTCTGGTGAAGGCCGTCAAGCGCTACGACCCGGAACACGGCACCGCCTTCGCCGGGTTCGCGGTACCCACCATCGTCGGCGAGATCAAGCGCCACTTCAGGGACCATCTGTGGGTGCTGCACGTCCCCCGCCGGGTCCAGGACCTGCGCAACCGGGTGCGGGCCGCCCACCGGGAGCTGTCCCATTCGGCGGACGACCGGCCGCCGCGGACCCAGGACATCGCCGAGCGCACCGGACTGACCGAGAAGGAAGTGCGGGCCGGTATGGAGGCCATGGGCAGCTTCACCCCGCTCTCCCTGGACGCCCAGCTCACCGGCTCCGACGACGGCTACTCCCTGGCCGACACGCTCGGCGCCCAGGAGACCGCGTACGACCGGGTGGTGGACCGCGAGGCCGTGCGCCCCGGTCTGAGCCGGCTCCCCGACCGGGAGCGGCAGATCCTCTACATGCGCTTCTTCTGCGATATGACACAGAGCCGGATCGCCGAGCAGCTGGGCATATCGCAGATGCACGTCTCGCGGCTGATCAACCGCACCTGCTCGACACTGCGCGACCAGGCGCTGGCCGAGGCCCGCTGAGCGGGGCCGACCGCGCCGGGCCGCGTTGCGCCGCTGGAACGATGTGCATCGCCTTAGCGGGTGACCGTGGCGCCGTGGGGAGCGGCGGCTCCCCCCGCGGACTGCGAGGGTCGGTGCGGCGGATGACGGACGCCCAAGCGAAGGAGACGAAAGCCAGTGAACACCAATCCCGAGCGTCCTCCTCCGGTCCCTGTCCCGGAACTCCTCAAGGGGCAGAAGGCGCTGGTGACCGGGGCGAACTCGGGGATCGGAAAGGCAACCGCAATCGCCCTGGGACAGGCCGGCGCGGATGTGGTGGTCAACTACGCCAGTGACCGGCCGGCCGCCGAGGCCGTCGTCACCGAGATCCAGAGCCACGGTGTGCACTCCTACGCCCATCAGGCGGATGTGTCCCAGGAGGACCAGGTCATCGACCTGGTGTCCACGATGGTCGACCGCCTGGGCACGATCGACATCCTCGTCGCCAACGCGGGGCTCCAGCGGGATGCCCCCACGGTGGAGATGACACGGGAGCAGTGGGAGAAGGTCATCTCCGTGAACCTCACCGGCCAGTTCCTGTGCGCCAGGGAGGCGATCAAGGAGTTCCTGCGGCGTGGTGTGGTCCCGGAGGTGTCGCGGGCGGCCGGGAAAGTCATCTGTATGAGCTCGGTCCACCAGATCATCCCATGGGCGGGCCATGTGAACTACGCGTCGTCCAAGGGCGGCGTGGCGATGCTGACACAGACCCTGGCCCAGGAGTTCGCGCCCCAGAAGATCAGGGTGAACGCGATCGCGCCGGGCGCCATCAAGACCCCGATCAACCGCAGTGCCTGGCAGACCCCCGAGGCGCGGACCGCCCTCCTGGAGCTCATCCCGTACCGCCGGATCGGCGACCCCCTGGACATCGCCAACGCCGCCGTGGTCCTGGCCTCCGACCTGTGCGACTACGTGGTGGGCACCACCATCTACGTCGACGGCGGGATGACCCTCTTCCCGGGTTTCGCCACCGGCGGCTGACCGGGAGCCACGGCGCGGCGGGCGGATGTCGGGAAGACTGGGGCACATGTCCGACGCCCCTGTTTTCCTCACCCGTCCCGTCCCCTACTACGCCCAGTGGGAGTCGGCCGCCCTGGTGCCCGACATCATCGGGGGCACCCTGTCGGCGGCCGACGACCCGCTGTGGCAGAGGTCCGGGGCCGCGAGCCGGGAGGAGTACGCGTTCTGGTCATGGCGACTGTGCGGGATGGCGTGTCTGCGGATGGCCCTGGAGCACTGGTGTGGCACCGCGCCGCCCGCGGTGACGCTCGCCGAGGAGTGTGTCGAGGCGGGGGCTTATGTGCGCCATCCGGACCGCGTGGACGGGCTCATCTACGCTCCGTTCGCCGCCTACGCGCGGCGGCGCTGGGGGCTGTTCGCCGAGTCCCGGCCGCGGCTGCCGGCCGAGGAGCTGCCGGAACATCTCGCGGCCGGGCGGCTCGCGATGCTGTCCGTCCACCCCTCACTGCGCACCCTGGATCCGCGGCCGCCGCACCGGGGCGGCCATCTGGTGCTGGCCGTCGGCGCCACCCCGGACCATCTCCTCGTGCACAACCCGTCGGGTTTCCCGGACGCTTCGCAGCGCTTCGCCGAGGTCCCCTGGGCCGACCTCGGGCGGTTCTACGCGGAGCGGGGTGTCCTGCTCGGCCCGGGTGAGCGCCGGTCGTAGGGCCTCGCGTCGTCCCCGAGATCCTCGTGGCGGGCACGCCGTGTCACTCGTGCGCACCGTTGCGGTTTCCGCCGGGCCGGGTACCCATGTGGTTCCCGTAGACCATCGACGCACCTCTTCCCAGGGAGCCGCAGTGAAAATCGGCGTATCCACGTTCGTCACCGACCAGGGCATCCGGCCCGCCCCGCTGGGGCGCGCCCTGGAGGAGCGCGGTTTCGAATCGCTCTTCATCGCGGAGCACAGCCATATCCCGGTCGAGCGCCGCACCCCCTATCCGGGTGGCGGAGACCTGCCGGAGGTGTACTACCGCACCCTCGACCCCTTCGTGACACTGGCCGCGATCGGCGCGGTCACCGAGCGACTGCTGCTGGGGACCGGGATCCTCCTGGTCGTGCAACGGGATCCGATCACCACCGCCAACGAGGTGGCCTCCCTCGACCTGGTCTCCAACGGAAGAGCCGTCTTCGGGGTCGGCGCCGGCTGGAACCGTGAGGAGATGGAGAACCACGGGACGGATCCCTCCACCCGGGGTCGGCTGATGAACGAGCGGCTGCGCGCCATGCGCGAGCTGTGGACGAAGGAGAAGGCCGAATTCCACGGGGAGTTCGTGAACTTCGACCCCGTGTTCCAGTGGCCCAAGCCCGTCCAGCGGCCGCATCCGCCGATCTATGTCGGTGGTGGTGGCGATGCCACGTTCCGGCGGATCGCGGACCTCGGCGACGCCTGGCTGGCCAACAGCGGATCCCCCGAGGAGCTGGGCCCGCAGATCAAGCGGATGCGCGAGGTGGCCGGCCGTGAGGTGCCGGTGACGGTGTACGCGGTGCCGGAGGACGCCAAGGCGATCGAGGGGTATCAGCGCGTCGGTGTGGAGCGGGTGCTGTTCTATCTGCCGACCCTGCCGGAGGCGGAGACGCTCGCACGGCTGGACGCGATGTCCCAGATCGCCGCCCGGTTCCGGTGAGCCGGCGGGGGCCGCGATGCCGGAGCTGACGAGCGCGCAGGCGCGCGAGCGTTTCGCGCGGGCCAGGCTGGCCCGGCTGGCGACCGTCGGCGCCGAGGACCGCCCGCATCTGGTGCCGGTGGTCTTCGCGCTGACCGGCGACACGGTGGTGACGGCCGTCGACCACAAGCCGAAGCGGACGACGCGGCTCAAGCGCCTGGACAACATCCGCGCCCACCCCGCCGTATGCCTCCTGGTGGACGACTACGACGAGAACTGGGACCACCTGTGGTGGGCGCGGGGCGATGGCACGGCCCGCGTCCTGCCGCCGGCGGACGAATCGGCGCTGTCCTCGGATTATGTCCGGCTGCTCGTGGACACCTACCCAGTCCAGTACCGGGACCGGCCGCCGCGCGGGCCGGTCGTGGAGATCACCGTCGGGCGGTGGAGCGGCTGGCGGGCCGGATGAGCGGCATCGCCCATGGCCGGGTCAGCGCGCGGACTCCGCCATCCTCGCGAACTCGCTGCCCAACTGGGACATGGCGTGGTCGTACTCCTCGGCGGAGACGGCCTCCCGGAGCGTGGCGAGGACCGCCCGGACACCTCGGTCGGCCTCCGGCTCGGACAGCCCGGTGCGCTCATGCACCCTGCGGACCGACTCGTCTGGGTCGAAGATCTCCATGTCCCCCTCCCCGCGCTGGAGGGACTCCCGGAGGTGTTCGGGCAGTTCCTGGGCGAGATCGCGGGCCTCGCCCGCACTGAGGCGGGCCGCCACGGTCTCGAGCGTGGCGCGGGTGACATCGGCCGCTTCCTGCCGTGAGAGCTGGGTGCGGTCCGCCACTGTCCGGAAGAACTCCCTGTCGTCCATGCGAGCCTCCCTATGACGCGCCCAGGACACGGCCTCATGCACCACCTTGCCATGCGTGACCGCCGCCCGCGAGGCACTCCCCCATGTCATCAGGCGCGGGGACGGGCGCGGGGGGACGATGGATGTGGGGGCCCACGGCCATCCTGTTCCCCCAGGAGGTGGACGACATGACTTACTCCTCCGACAGTCCGCACGGCGCCGAGCAGCCGAGAGGGGAACCCTCCGGCCGACCGGGAGAGCGGCCCTTCGGCGAGGGCGCCCCCTATGCCACGGTGCAGAACATGCTGTCCGACACCGCCTGGCAGGTCCTGGTGGCCGCGGGTGTGGTGGCGATCGCGCTGGGCATCATGGTGCTGGCGTGGCCGGGGGCCACGCTGGTGGTGATCGGCGCCCTGTTCGGCGCCTATCTGCTGATCAGCGGGATCTTCCAGTTGGTCGGGGCCTTCGGGGCGCATATACCGAGGCATCTGCGGGTGCTGAGTTTCGTCACCGGGGCGCTGAGCGTGCTGCTGGGACTGCTCTGCTTCCGGGGTCCGGCCCAGTCGATTCTGCTGCTCGCGCTGTGGATCGGCTTCGCCTGGCTGCTCCGGGGCGTGATGCAGACCGCCACGGCGATCTCCGGTGAGGGCATGCCCGCCCGTGGCTGGCATCTGTTCCTCGGTGTGCTCACCATCCTGGGCGGGATCATCCTGATCGTGGCCCCGTTCGGCTCGATCACGGCGCTGACCGTGGTGGCCGGCATCTGGCTGCTCGCCCTGGGCATCATCGAGATCATGCACGGCATCCAGTTGCGCGCCCATCTCGGCGGCGGTGCTCCGCGCGCGGAGCACCGGGGGCTGCACTTCCCCCGCTTCCGCTCACAGCCGCATCCGCAGGCATAGCCGGGCCGTCGCGATGGCCTCAACGGCCGCCGCGACGGTGCGGGACGGTCAGGGGCTCCGGCTCGGGACGGGGTGGCGGGGCGGGTCAGCGGGTCTGCACCCACCACGCCATCAGGCCGATGGCCGCGGTGCCGCAGGCGTATGACGCGCCGCGGACGAAGTTGGCGGCCGCGAGTCGGCCGTATCGACGCCATCTGCTGGTGGAACGGCTGGGTACCGGTGGGCGAACCTCCATGGTGTGCATATGGAGCCCCTTTCGTGAACGTACGGACAGTGACTGTCCGACACGGGGGAACGACGCGCTGGAGAAAGCATACAAAAGTGTGAACTTGCTCCATGCATCGGACTCGCCGAAAAAATTCCTTTCGACACGATTTCAGGACGGGGCCGATCAGCGGGATTTGGCGGCCGCGGGGATGGTACGGGTGGCGGTGTTCCAGCCCGAGATCCGGACCGAGGGGGCCGAACCGCCCAGGTCCGCCGTGCGATAGGTGGCAGTGAGCGTCACCGACTCCCCCGGCCACAGGCTCACCTGGTTGTCCGACCAGCGCACGGGCAGGACGGGCGTGTCCGAGCCGTTCACCAGATGGGCGTCCACAAGCAGCGCCGGTGCGCCACGGCTCGCGGTGTTGCGCAGGGTGACGGTCGTGGTGGCGGTGGAGTCCGGCCCGCCGGTCGTGGTGGCGGTGGCGGACACGGGCGCCTCGGCCATGTCGTCCAGCCCGGTCAGATCCGCGTAGGAGGTGGTGGGGGTGTAATACCAGTCGGTGTTGTCCCAGTCGAGCACGTCCTGCTTTGTGGAGAGCCAGTACACATTGCGGCCGATCTCCTTGCCCGCGTCATCGGTGAGCTGGAGCTTGGCCAGATAGGTGCCGGACACGCCACTCACGTGGGCCGGGACGGTGAGCGCGGTGGTCTTGCCGCCGTCGCCCGGCACCCGAAGGCCGGTGGCGCTCTTGTCGAACTTCCGGGTGCCGTCGGGGGTGTAGAGGCTGGCCCGGGCGGTGAGACCGGTGGCGGCGGTGTGCCGGCTGTTGACCACGACCACCGAGCCGGAGTCGTACGAATACTGGATGTGCAGCGGCTCATTGGCCTTCTTGGCGCCGTAGTAGGCCCCGCCCTGGTCCAGATAGCGGTCGAAGAGCTGCCAGTGGAGCGAGGTCCAGCCGCTGTTCAGCATCCAGTGGACGACACCGGTGGCGGGCCGGGAGGCGTCGGAGAAGTTGCGCGCGTACGCCTCGAACTGGGCGCGCACCGCCTCGTACCGCGCGAGGCGCGCCTTGCGCACATAGTCCGTCAGCCCGGTCGGCGGGCCATAGCGGCCGATCAGCGCGTTGTCGAACAGCTTGAGGTCACCGAAGGTGTCCGACGGTGACCGGTGGTACTGCTTGGCCGACGGATCCCGCCACAGGGTCTCCAGTTCGCTGGGGGACATCATGCGCCGGAGCGTGTCCAGGGTGGGGATGTCGGGTCCGGCGCTGGTCTCGGAGTTGAAGCCGGTGGCCCCGCCCTCCCGCTTGGCGTACCAGTAGTCCGGCGGGACCCAGTCGTAGGGGCCCGTCATCTTCATGCCGGACTTGCCGAGCTTCGGGGAGGACTTGGCGGAGGCGGCGGGGATCACCGGGTTCGGCCAGTCCGCCGCGTCGAGCGCGTCGAGATAGTTCTTCTCGATGGTGGCGTCGGGGGCGAAGTCACTGCCGATGAGGAAGGAGATGACGCTGGGGTGGTCGCGCAGCCGCGCGGCCTCGGCGGCCATCGAGTCCTTGGCCACCGGGTAGTCGGCGGCGGTCCACTGATCCCCCGTCTCATCGCCGTTGACCTGGCCCTCCCACTTGTCGCAGCACTCCCAGCCGGGGAGGGTCAGGATGCCGTAGCGGTCGGTGAGGTCGAAGAACTCGTCCGGTTCGATATGGCCTTCGAGGCGGACGGTGTTCAGCCCCAGGTCGAGGGTGTACTTCAGCCGGTCCGCCACCGAGCGGGCGTCCCAGCGCAGAAACACATCGGGCGACCAGCCGCCCGCCTTGATCAGCAGCGGGCGTCCGTTGATGCGGTACTGGCGGGCGCCGTCGGCGTTCAGCGGCGCCTTGACATCGCGGATGCCGAAGCTGTGGTGAGCGGTGTCGGAGGGGGTGCCCGAGACGGTGGCGGTCAGGACGAGGTCGTACAACGGCTGATCGCCCATCCCGGCGGGCCACCACACCTTGGGCCGGTCCAGCCGCAGCCCCGGAACATCGTCGGGGGTGAAGATGACGGTCTTGGTCTGGTGCGGGGCGAGCGACACCGTGCGGCTGATGGCCGCGGGGCCGGCCGTACCGGAGACCGTGGCGGTGACCGTGGCGTCGGAGTCGTTGCGGACCTGGGCCTTGACGGTGAGTTCGGCGGAGGCGAGGGAGTCGGTGTCCAGCCGGGTCGTGACATGCGCGTCGCGCAGGGCCACCGGGCCACTGCGGCGGACCAGCACATCGCGGACGATGCCCATGTTCTCGTCGGGCGGGGGCTGCAGCCAGTCGATCCAGCCCGTCGTGAGGTTCTTGCGCGGATCGTTGGGCTGGACGCGGAACGCCACGGTGTTGGTGCCCGCCTTGACCAGGTCGGTGACGTCCAGCTCATGGCGGGTGTACGCGCCGGCGATCCGGTCCTTGGTGGCGACCTGGGTCCCGTTGACATACACATCGGCGGCGGACACCACACCGCTGACGTCCAGATAGGTGCGGCGGGAGGGGTCGGCCACGGTGAAGTCGCTTCGGTACCACCACGGGACGGCGAAGTCGGCGGCCGGGATCTTCTTGAGGTTGGTCGAGTAGAACGGATCCGGGTACGTGCCGGCCTTGAGCAGCCCGGAGAGCACCGTCGACCGGGGCCCCACCGGGTGCCAGCCGGACGTGGGGTAGCCGGGGGTGGAGACGGCCGCGGGGGTGTCCGACACCTTGGCCGAGGACTGCGTGGCGAAGCCGGTGAGCGGAGTCGCGGTGCCCGGGGCCCCGCCCACCCGGGTCACCGGGGCCGGGGCGCCCGTAGCCGTGCCGGGGCGCGGGGGCGCGGCGCCCGTGGTCAGGGAGACGGTGAGGAGGAGGCCGCCGACGGCGAGCGAGGCGGTCAGGGCGCGTCGGACGCGGGCTCGCGCCCGCCGCCGGGATGGTGCCGGAAGGAGGACCACGGATGTCTCCCTGAGGGCAGGCAGAGCATTGGTTAAGTAGGTTTCCTAACAGCCTAGGGACGGTAGAGAGCTGAGGGAGGCATGTCAACCAGGCCCGCCGAGAATGCCCCTTCCGGCGGATAGCGCGGTGGGGTGCGGAGCCGCGGTGATGCGCGGCGGTCACGCGCGGCGCGGTGATGCGCGGCATGCGCGGCGCGGTGATGCGCGGCGCGGTCGACGCCCGGCACGGCCGGACCACCAGGCACGGAGCAGCCAGCGCGGCACGGTCGACGCCCAGCACGCACGGCCGGACCACCAGGCACGGAGTAGCCAGCGCGGCACGGTCGACGCCCAGCACGCACGGCCGGACCACCAGGCACGGAGCAGCCGGCGCGGCACGGTCGTCACGGGCACCACGGCACGGCCGACGGCGATGTGCCCCGGCCAGGCGCAGAGCAAGCCGACACGGCGCGGCCGGGCGCGGCGCAATCGTCCGTCACGGCCGGCACCGAGCAGCCCGCGCGGAGCGCTGACGCGCCGTGCCTGGCCCCGCGCCCTCGTTCAAGCGTGCCAGCGCAACACCGCGCCCAGGCCCCCGGCCGGTCCCTGGAGTCCCTCGGGGACCACCAGCACCTCGGTGTCGGCCACCGCCGCGGACCGAATCAGGGCGTCGTCCGCGCGGGCGGGCTCGGGTGTTCTGACGCCCATGGCACGCGCCTGGGAGCGCTGTACGGCCACCTGATCGGCATCGGGGCCGATCCACACCTCATGGCGCATATCGCCCCCCGCGGTCCCCAGCAGCAGCGTTGCCGCCTGATGGCTGCGCATGGCCGCCACAACCGCGGGCACCCCCTCCGCCGCCCGGCTGCTCGGCGGTCCGTCGCCGTCGTGCCCGCCCGGGCCCGGCCCGCCGGGGCGGCCCCGACCGGCGCGGAAGAGATCGAGGACCGACTCCAGATGGGCGCGGGCGTGCTCCGCCCGGACATGGTCGATCTCCGCGTTCAGCAGCTCGGAGCAGCCGGAGGCCCTGCTGCCGTGGCGCATCTCCTCCGTCGTGGCCCGCAGCGGCTCGGGCAGCCGGTCGCGTACGGCCCGGCGCTCGCGCGGATCACCGGCCAGGATCAGCAGCTCGGCGTCGCCGTCCGACCACTGCCGCACCAGCTCGTCGGCCACGCGATCGGCGGTCTGCTCCCAGGTGTTCCCGACCCGGTTGCGGTAGTGCCACTCGTGGCGGTCGGCGGGCACCGACCGGTGGCCCCGGCCATGCGCTCTCCGCCCCGCGGCGCGGCCCGCCGGGCGGCTGCCGGTGTCGTCCCGCAGCTCCAGATCGGCGCCCGCCTGGTCGACGAAGGCCACCAGACAGGCCGGCCACTCGCCACGGAACGCGGCCAGTGGCGCCACCCGCGGCAGCATCGACCAGGACGTCACCACATCGATCGGGGACGTGGCCAGCGGCAGGTCGAGCACCACCTCGCCATCCGCCGCGAACAGCGCCCGCCCCGCGGACGCCCTGGCCACCTGCTCACCTGCCAGCCGCTCGATCACCGCGTCACAGGTGGCGCGGTCGGCGCCCTGCTCGGCCAGCTGATCCGCCACGAACCGCTCCCGCAGCGTGCGCCGTCTGGGCGCGTCCTCCGTGGTGCGGGAGGTGTCCATGTACACACCCGCCCATGGACCGGGGCGATCGAACAGCGGCTTCAGGAATCCAACGTCCATGACCTCCCCCAAACCCGGGGACACACACGGCAGAAACCGGCCGACCCGAATTCCGCGGATCGCCGTTTCGCTCCTGACCCCAGCATCCCTCCACCTGACCGGGTTCGCCAGAGACGACTAGAATCGCTGGCATGGCTCGCTCCAATGAGGAGGTCGAAGCCCTCCTGCGCGAGTACGCCGATCTCCTCCTGATCACGGGCGGGGACGCGTACCGGGCGCGTGCGTATGAGAAGGCGGCCCGGGCGATCGGTGGCCATGCGGCCGACATCTCGCAGTTCGACGCGAAGGCGCTGCGGGCCATCCCCAATGTGGGCCGGTCGATCGCCGACAAGGTGGTCGAGTATCTGCACACCGGGACCATGCCCGCGGTCGAGGAGGCGCGCGCCGCGATCCCGGCCGGGGTGCGGGAGCTGACCGCTATCCCGGCGCTGGGGCCGAAGAAGGCCATGATCCTCTACGAGGAGCTGCAGATCTCCTCGATCGACCAGCTGGCCCAGGCGATCGAGGAGCACCAGCTGCGCGATCTCAAGGGCTTCGGACCGAAGTCGGAGGAGAACATCCTCCACGGCATCGCGCTGATGCGCGCCGCGGGCAACCGCATCCCGCTCGACGAGGCCATGGGCGTGGCCGATGACATCGTCGCCGCCCTGTCCACGGTGCGCGGCTGCCGGCGGTGTGCGTACGCCGGCTCGCTGCGCCGGATGAGGGAGACCGTGGGCGATGTGGACATCCTGGTCGCGGCGGAGGATTCCGGCCCGTTCATGGAGGCGTTCACCGGGCTTCCGCTCACCGCCGAGGTGATCGCACACGGCCGGAAGAAGACATCGATCCGCACCACGAAGGGGCTGCAGGTGGATCTGCGGGTCCTGCCGCTGGACTCATGGGGTGCGGGGCTGCTCTATTTCACCGGCTCGAAGGCGCACAACATCCGCATCCGCGCGATCGCGGTGCGCCATGGCCTCAAACTCTCCGAGTACGGCCTCTTCGAGACCAAGAGCGGCAAGAGCATCGCCTCACGCAGCGAGGAGGATGTCTACGCCCGGCTCGGCATGGACTGGATCCCGCCGACGCTGCGCGAGGACCGGGGCGAGATCAAGGCCGCCCTCGAAGGCCAACTCCCCAAGCTGGTCACCGAGTCGGACCTACGGGGCGATCTGCACACCCACACCAACCTCACCGATGGGCTGGAACCGCTGGAGAACATGATCACCAAGGCGGAGCGGCGCGGATACGCCTACTACGCCATCACCGATCACGCGCCCAAGCTGTACATGCAGCAGATGACCGAGGAGAAGATGCTGGCCCAGCGGGAGCGGGTGCGCGAGCTCGACCGGGGGCGCGGACGCGGGAAGACCCGGCTGCTGCACGGTGTGGAGCTGAACATCGACACGGACGGAGACGTGGACTGGCCGCCCGAGTTCCTCGAGGACTTCGATGTGTGCGTGGCCTCGGTGCACACCCAGTTCAGCATGGACCGCAAGGCCATGACCCGGCGGCTGGTGAGGGCCTGCGAGAACCCGTACGTCCATGTCATCGGCCATCCGACGACCCGGCTGATCGGCAAACGGCCCGGTATCGACGCCGACTTGGACGAGGTGTTCGCCGCCTGCGCCCGCACCGGCACCGCGCTGGAGATCAACGCGCATCCGGACCGGCTCGATCTGTCGGACGAGCACATCCTGCGGGCGAAGTCGTACGGAGTGGTGTTCGCCCTGGACAGCGACGCCCACTCGACCCGGGATCTGGACAACATGCGGTACGGGGTGGGCGTGGCGCAGCGAGGCTGGCTCACCCCGGACGACATCATCAACACCTGGCCGCTGACCCGATTGCGGCGTTTTCTGCGCAAGGACAAGGGGCAGCAGCCTTCTACATGACCACTTCCGAACCCGCGCGCTCCTACCCCGGCCGTCGGGCCCCCGGCGCCGAAACCCTCGCCGAGCTGGACGAAGCACTCATCGACTGCCGTGCCTGCCCCCGGCTGGTCGAGTGGCGGGAGGAGACCGCGCGCACCAAGCGCCGGGCCTACGCCGACTGGGACTACTGGGGGCGGCCGGTGCCCGGCTTCGGACCACCGGACGCCTCAGTGGCGATCGTGGGCCTCGCACCGGCCGCCCACGGTGGAAATCGCACCGGCCGGATGTTCACCGGCGACCGCGCCGGCGACTTCCTGTACTCGGCGCTGTACGACCTGGGGCTGGCCAACCGACGCACCGCCACCCACCGCGGCGACGGCCTGGAGCTGCGCGGGGTCAGGATCACCTCGCCGGTGCACTGCGCCCCGCCCGCCAACCGTCCCACCCCCGGGGAGCGCGACACCTGCCGCCCGTGGCTGGCCCGTGAGCTGCGGCTGCTGCGGCCGACCGTACGGTCCGCCGTGGTGCTCGGCGCGTTCGGCTGGCAGGCCGTGATGCCCGTGCTGGAGGCAGCCGGATGGTCCGTGCCCCGGCCGCGGCCCGTGTTCGGGCACGGCGCGCGAAGCGTACTGCGGGCGGCCGACGGCGGGGCGCCGCTCACCCTCTTCGGCTGCTACCACGTGAGCCAGCAGAACACCTTCACCGGACGACTCACCCCGGCCATGCTGCGCGAGGTGCTGAGCGCCGCGGCGGAGGTGGCCGGGCTTCCGGTCTCCGGCCCGGATCCGGATCCCTCCTGAGCACCGCGGGATTCCGTCAGGGATTCCGTCAGGGATTCCGTCAGGGGCCATCAGTGGTGGAAGGAAGTGGAGGCCCCGGGCACTGGGGCAGGAGGGCGCCCGGGGCCTCCGGTCATGGGGTGGTCCGGATCAGATCAGTTGAGACCCTGGCTCGCCTCGCTGCCGGTGTCACCGGTCCCGGCGGCGGCCCCCGCATCACCGGCCCCCGCATTGCCCGCGTCACCCGCGTCACCCGCTCCGGCGTTGCCCGCACCGGCTGCGTCACCGGCACCACCGGCCGCGCCGCCAGCACCGCCCGCAGCATCACCGGCGCCACCAGCACCGCCCGCACCGCCACCGCCACCGGCGCCGCCGTCGCCTGCGCCGATGACCGCACCGGTAGCCTCCAGCGCGCCGGTCACCGGCTGGAAGAACGTCTCGCCGCCCTGGGTGCAGTCGCCACTGCCGCCGGACGTCAGCCCGACCGCCGCGTCCTCGGCGAACATCGCGCCACCGCTGTCGCCGGGCTCGGCGCACACATCGGTCTGGATGAGGCCGTTGACGATGTCGCCGTTGCCGTAGTTCACCGTGGCGTTGAGGCCGGTGACCGTGCCGTCGGTGACACCGGTCGTGGAGCCGGAGCGCTGCACCTTCAGGCCCACGCTCGCCTCGACGGCGCGCCCGATCTCCTGGGTGCTGCCGTTCTGGAGGTCGACCGTGCTGGACGCCTGGGTGGTGGCGTCGTCGTACATCACCAGCGCGAAGTCGCTCTCGGGGAACTGGGAGTCCTGCACGGTGCCCACCTGCTGGGCGCCGGCCTCGTCCGAGGTCCAGGTCTGGGATGCGTTGCCACAGTGGCCGGCGGTCAGGAAGCCCGGCGCGCCGTCGACGTTGACGTTGAAGCCCAGCGAACAGCGGGCGCCACCGCCGAAGATGGCATCGCCGCCGTCGAGCCCTCCGGCCGCGGCGTCACCACCGCCCGCGTCGCCCGCACCACCGGCGTCCCCGGCACCACCCGCGCCCTGCTCCTCGCCGGCGGCGTCCCCGGCACCGGCGTCACCCGCGGCGTCCCCCGCGCCCTCGCCGCCATTGTCGCCGGGCTGGGCCGCCTCCTCGCCGTCGAACTTCTTGAACTCGCCCTGGCTGCGCTTGACGCTGACCGTGCCCTCCATCTGGTCCGTGGCCTTGGTCAGCGTGGCCCACTTGGCGCCGGTCACCGTCCGGTCGGCGGTCACCTGGACCTTGTTGGTGACCGGGTCGATGGACCAGGCGGTGCCGGGCACCGAGGCGTCGCTGCTCAGCGCCTTGGTGGCGGCCTTGAGGTCCTCCATGCTGTTGGACACGACCTTCGCCACGGCGCCCTTGGCCCGGACACTCTCGGCGGAGTCCTCGTCCATCACATTCATGACCAGCCGGCGGTTGGCGTTGTCGTAGTACCAGCCCGCACCGTTGTCACCGAGGTCCGCGGCGAGGCTCCTCGCGAGCTTCACCGCGCCCGGGGACGAGAAGGTCTTGGCGCCCGACGTCTCGTCCGGGTTCGCATGCGCGTTGGGCAGCAGAATGGCCGCTGCTCCGAGCGCGGCGACGGCGGCTCCGGAAATGGCGAGGGTCCGCTTGTTCACACGTCGGTGGCTCAACTCACTGACCTCCAGTCGGGGATGCGCGGCAGGCGTGTGCGGAGCGCTTGCCGCGTTCCGCCACGCCCCCGCGCGGGGCCACCACGTCGTACGCGGACGCGTTCGCCCCGTTCTCACCCGTACTCAAGGTCTGATGAATCGCTGCGCCGAACGATTCGGATGGGTAGGCTCCGCCGGTTCGGCCGTCGTCTTGACGCCAGCGCCATCCAGCCCCTCCGGCGTTTGAGGAGCGGGGTCCGGGGGCGGAGCCCCGGCGGGGGCCGGGGCCGGGCCCCCACGCGGCGGAGCCGCATATCGTCAGGTGTCGGGAAGGGGCGGGGAGGGGACAGATCCGCCGGACACCACGCAGCCAGGGAACCCTCTATCCGCGCTCGGCGGCCTCCGCCTGGGCGCTCAGCTCCCACACCTCGCCGAGCGCCATCCGCTCCGCCTCGGCGGGGGAACCGCCGGTGTCCTCGAAGTGGTCGACATAGGCGCCGATGAACTCCTGCCAGCGCTGATTGGCCGGATCCTTGTCCAGCGCCGCCATCGCGGCCGCGAAGTCCTCGCAGTCCACGAGGTGGAAGAGATGGCGTCCACTGCGCCAGATCCGCCAGTTGGTGATCCCGGCCCGTCGCAGCGCCTCCAGCAGGTCCTCCGGGACCGTGGCGTGCACCTGCTCATAACCGGACTCCTGGCCCTCCTTGAGAACCGAGTGCAACGCCACCCGCATGGACGCTCCTCCTTCTTCCGCTGCCGCTTCCGTCGACGGGCGGTCACGGTGACCGCCCGTCGACGTCCCATAATGCAGCGCTCAGCCCTTCTGTTCGACGCGCACCCAGTCCACCTCCGCCTGCACTCCCCCGCCGCGATCCGGTCGACACTGGACTGCGGCAGGCCCCAGTACGGGGTGGTGACCTTGTTCCACCCGGCCGGATACGCCCCGCCCAGGGCGAGGTTCAGGATGACGTACAGGTTGTGGCCGAAGACCCACTGGCCTCGGGTGGATTCGAGCTTGTTGCGGGTGGTCTCCTGGACCACCCGGTCGTCGGCGAAGAAGCGCAACACGGTGGGTGTCCACTCCACCGCATAGGTGTGCCACTGGTCGGCGCGACCGCCGCCCGCGCGTTCCAGTCGCTGAACCCGCGGGTCCGGTCCTCCTTGAGGTTGGCGGGCCAGCCGCCGTCGCTTCCCGATACCAGGGGCTCCGCCCCTGGACCCCACTCCTCAAACGCCGAGGAGCCGGACTGCGTTACCAGGGGCGGAGCACTGCCGTGCGGCGGAGCCGCATATCGTCAGGTGTCGGGAAGGGGCGGGGAGGGGACAGACCCGCCGCGGGTGTCGAGGCCCGTTGGACGCCCCCTACGCCGCGCGGCGGGCCCGGCCCCGGTGGTCGCGGATGATCTCCGCGTAGCGGTGGCCGGACCCCTTGATGGTGCGGGTCTGCGTGCCGTAGTCGACGTGGACGAGGCCGAAGCGCTTGTCGTATCCGTAGGCCCACTCGAAGTTGTCGAGCAGCGACCATGCGAAGTAGCCGGCCAGCGGGGCGCCCTTGCGGGCCGCCGAGGCGCAGGCCGCGAGGTGCTGGACGAGGTAGTCCTGGCGCTCGGGGTCGTCGATGGTGCCGTCCGGGCGTACGACGTCGGGGTACGCGCAGCCATTCTCGGTGACGTACAGCTTGCGGGCGCCGTATTCGCCGGTCAGGCGCAGCAGGAGGGTTTCGATACCGGTGGCGTCGATCTCCCAGTCCATGCCCGTGCGGGGTACGTCCGGGCGGCGGACGGCGCGGGCGTGGGGGGCCGGGCCGGTGGGGTCGTCGGTGACAGTGGCCGGGAAGTAGTAGTTCAGGCCCAGCCAGTCCAGGGGTGCGGCGATGGTCTCCAGGTCGCCGGGGCGCTCCGGCAGTTCGACGCCGTATACCTCGCGCATGTCCGCGGGGAAGCCGCGGCCGTGGACCGGGTCCAGCCACCAGCGGTTGGTGTGGCCGTCCATGCGGCGCGCGGCCGCCTGGTCCTCGGGCCTGTCGCCGGCGGCCTCGACGGTGTTGAGGTTGTTGACGATGCCGAGCTCGGCGCCCGGTGCGGCGGCCCGGATCGCCTGGGCGGCGAGGCCGTGGCCGAGCAGCAGATGGTACGAGGCGCGGACGGCCGCGGTCAGATCGGTGAGCCCGGGCGCCATCACACCCTCGAGGTGGCCGATCCAGGCCGAGCAGAGCGGCTCGTTGAGGGTGGTCCAGTGGTGCACGCGGTCGCCGAGGCGGTCGGCCACCACGGAGGCGTACGCGGCGAAGTGTTCCGCGGTGTCGCGCACGGGCCAGCCGCCCCGGTCCTGGAGCACCTGCGGCAGGTCCCAGTGATACAGGGTGACGGACGGGGTGATGCCCGCCTCCAGCAGACCGTCGATCAGCTCGTCGTAGAAGGCCAGGCCCTTGGCGTTGACCGGCCCGTCGCCGCCCGGCATCACCCGGGGCCAGGCGATGGAGAGCCGGTAGGCGTTGGTGCCCAGCCGCTTCATCAGCCCGATGTCCGCGCGCCAGCGGTGGTAGTGGTCGCAGGCCACATCGCCGTGGTCGTCGCCCGCGATCTTACCTGGCGTGTGCGAGAAGGTGTCCCAGATCGAGGGCGACCGTCCGTCCTCGGCAGCGGCTCCCTCGATCTGGTAGGCCGAGGTGGCCGTGCCCCACAGGAAGTCGTGCGGGAAGGCTGTGAGGTCCAGGAGTTCGGACACGTACGTCCTTTCAGAGGTGGGAAGGCCGGTCACTTCACGGCCCCGGCGGTGAGTCCGGCGACGAGATAGCGCTGGAGGAGCAGGAAGCCCGCGACCACGGGGACACTGACGACGAGCGAGGCGGCCATGACCTGGTTCCAGTACACCTCGGTCTGGGTGGCGTACCCCTGGAGGCCGACGGCGAGGGTGCGGGTGGTGTCGTTGGTCATCACGGACGCGAAGAGCACCTCGCCCCAGGCGGTCATGAACGCGTAGACGGCGACGGCGACGATGCCGGGGATCGCGGCCGGGACGACGACCCGGAACAGCGCGCCGAGCGGTCCGCAGCCGTCCACCAGCGCCGCCTCGTCCAGATCGCGCGGCACCGAGTCGAAGTACCCGATGAGCATCCAGATCGAGAACGGCAGCGAGAAGGTGAGATAGGTGAGGATGAGGCCGCCGCGGGAGCCGAAGAGGGCGATGCCGGTGGCGTTGCCGATGTTGACGTAGATGAGGAACAACGGCAGCAGGAAGAGGATCCCGGGGAACATCTGGGTGGACAGCACGGTGACCGTGAACACCCGCTTGCCCCGGAAGCGGTACCGGCTGACCGCGTACGCGGCGAAGACGGCGATCACCACCGAGCAGACGGTCGCGGCGCCCGCCACGATGACCGAGTTCACGAAGTAGTCGGCGAGCGGGACCGTCGACCAGATGTCGATGTAGGGGCGGATGGTCAGCCCGCTCGGCAGCCAGCGGAACGTCCCGGAGACGTCCTGCAGTGGCTTCAGGGAGCTGGAGACCATGACGTACACCGGCAGCAGGACGAAGCCGGTGAGCAGGGTGAGGAAGATCCGGCGGGCCCAGAGGAAGGACCGGGGGGCGGCCATGGGTGAGCGGGGAGGGGCCATCGGTGGGCGGGGCGGCGCCGGAGCGGTGCTAGACATCGGCCGTCTTCCTTCGTCGGGAGGTCAGCAGGAGGTACAGGCCCGTCACCACGAGCAGGAAGAGCAACAGCAGAACGGACATGGCAGAGCCGGTGCCGAAGTTCCAGGTGGCGAATGTCGTCTGGTAGACGTGGATGGAGATGAGGTCCGCTGCCTCCGGCGCTGCCTTGCCGAACAGCACGTACGGGGTGTTGAAGTCGTTGAACGTCCACAGGAACAGCACCAGCACCAGCACCTGGTTGACCGGGCGCAGCGAGGGCAGGGTGATGCGGCGGATCTGCTGCCACATCCCGGCGCCGTCGAGGGCGGCCGCCTCGTAGAGCTCCTTGGGGATATTCTGCAGACCGGCCATGACGACGAGGAACGCGAACGGCCAGCCCTTCCACACCGACACGGTCAGCAGCGCGATGAAGCTGTTGTCGCCGATCAGCCAGAACGAGGGCTTGTCGGTGAGGCCCAGCTGATCGTGGAGGACATGGTTCACCAGCCCGTTGTCGTGCTGGAACATGAAGGCCCAGGTGATGACGGCCGTGTAGACGGGCAGCGCGTACGGGACCAGGAACAGGGTGCGCAGCAGCCCCCGTCCGCGGAAGGTGTCCTGCAGGAAGATGGCGGCGGCGGTGCCCAGCAGCCAGCACAGCCCGACCGACAGCACGGTGAAGCCGCAGGTGACCCAGAACGAGTGGAGCAGCGCCTCCCCGGCCGGGGCGTTGATGTCCACCGAGATCTTGTAGTTGTCCCATCCGGACCAGGGCGCCGCGCCCCAGTCCCGGATGGAGAACCGGGTGAGCGCCTTGAAGCTCATCAGGATGCCGATCACCATCGGCACCAGATGGACCAGGAGCTCGAGTACGAGGGCGGGCAGGAGCAGCAGGTACGGCAGTCCGATGCGGCGGATCCGCCCGGTACGGCGCGGGTTTCGCGCCGCACCGGGGGTGCTTCCCGGCACTGTCCGCCGGTCTGCCTCAGCGGTGGCGGTCGTGGTGGTCATGAGGTGTCCGCACTCACTTCGCCGGCATCTGCTGCTGGGCCTTCTCCAGCTTGGCCTTCACCGACTCGGTGGTCACCGGGCGTCCGCCGGCGGCGTCCGCGAGCAGCTCCTTGACGGCCGTGCCGACGGAGGTCTCGAACTGCGACTCGTCGGCCACCTGCGGCAGCGCCGCGGCGCTCTTGGCGAGGGTCTCCCGCAGGGCGGCCGTCGCCTTGGTGTTGAAGGCGGGGTCGGACTGGGCGGCCTTGACCGGCGGGATGGAGCCGTACGCCTTGTTGAGGATCTTCTGCTCGGCGTCGCTGGTCATGAACTTCACGAACTTCAGGGCGCCGTCGTGGTTGTCGGTGTTCTTGAAGACGGCCAGGTTGATACCGGCGACCATGGAGTTGACGGAGGTGCCGGAGCCGGGGGTGCCGGAGCGGACGGGCGCCGGGGCCACGCCCCATTCGTCGTCCTTCATGCCCAGCGAGGCGAGGGTGGCGGAGGCGGTCTGCCACAGGACCATCGCCGTCTTCCCCTTGGCGAAGTCGCTGAGGGACTGGTTCTGCGCGTACTCGGCGTTGCCCGGCGCGATGATCTTGTCCTTGGCCATCAGGTCGACGTACTGCTTGATGGCGGTGACCGCACCCTCGGAGGTGAAGTCGGGCTTGCCGTCGGCGGTGAAGAAGTCCGCGCCGTGCTGCTTGGCGAAGACGAAGACCTGGTGGATGTTCTCCGAGAGGTTCGCGCCCTCGGCGCCGAGGCCCCACTTTCCGTCCTTGGAGAGCTTCTTGCCGTCGGCGACCAGCTCGTCCCAGGTGGCGGGCGGCTTGGAGATGCCCGCGTCGGCGAACATTTTCTTGTTGTAGTAGAGCGCGTACGCCATCGAGTACAGCGGTACCGCGGCCGGGTCCTCACCCTGCGCACCGGTCGAGCCGAGGGCGGAGTCCACGAAGCGGTCCTTGCCGCCGATGCCGCCGAAGTTCTTGGTGTCCCACGGCAGCAGCGCCCCGGATGCCTGCAGCGAGGCGCTCCAGGTGTTGCCGATGTTCAGGACGTCCGGGCCCTGGCCGGAGGTGGTCGCGGTGAGGATCCGGTTCAGCAGCTCGGACCAGGGAATGACCTCCAGCTTCACTCTGATCCCGGTCTGCTTCTCGAACTTGTCGAGTTCGGGCTTCAGGACCTTCTTGTCCACCGTGATGCTGGCGCCCTGGTTGGAGGCCCAGTACGTGAGCGTCTTCGGCGAGTCGTTGGAGCCGCCGCCGTCCGTCGAGGAACCACCTCCGCACGCCGAGGCGGCAAGGGCGAGTGACAAGGTGACGGCGCCTATGGCCGCGGCTCGGATCCTGCGCATGGCTCCAGGTGTCCCTTCCGGGAGTGGTGAATGCCAAGAAGGGCCCGGGCACGCCAACCGCGTTCAACTCCCGAAGCCGCTCACGGCTTAATTTAGGACGTGAGTTAAACCTCAAGAGAAGGTCGCGTCAAGAGATCCCGCGCAGGCATCTTGCGGCGCGGAGCCGGGAGTTGAGGAGGCCAGGTGGCAGCGCACGACGGGCGTAACGTTCGTGACCTGCGGCGGGAGAACCGCGCCGCCGTGCTGCGTCGGTGGTATCTCGACGGGCCGATGAGCCGCTTCTCGCTGGCCCCCGCGACCGGGCTGAGTTCAGGCTCCATCAGCAATGTGGTCGCCGAACTGCTCACCGTCGGCATCGACCTGGGGGCGCTGGGGCCGGACGCGGTGACGGTGGGCGCCGCGATCCTGCCGCTCGCCGCGTTCTTCGCCCGCGGTGGGCGCCGCCTGCCGCCCACTCCCGCGCCGGAGCCTTCCCCGGCGTGGCGCGCCACGCTGGACACACGGCTGGCGTAGGGGGTACGGGCCGAGGCTGGCGCGGGGGTACGCAGGGGGTACGCGCGCGGCTTGGGCAGGGCTACGGGCGCGTCCCGCGTAGGGCTAGGGGCGCGTCCGGGCGCGAGGGCTGGGTGTGCGTCCGGACGCAGAGCTACGGGCACGGCTGGCCCAGGGCTACGCGCACGTCCCGCGCAGGGCTACGGGCACGTCCCGGCGCGAGGGCTGGGTGTGCGTCCGGACGCAGAGCTACGGGCACGGCTGGCCCAGGGCTACGCGCACGTCCCGCGCAGGGCTACGGGCACGTCCCGGCGCGAGGGCTGGGTGTGCGTCCGGACGCAGAGCTACGGGCACGGCTGGCCCAGGGCTACGCGCACGTCCCGCGCAGGGCTACGGGCACGTCCCGGCGCGAGGGCTGGGTGTGCGTCCGGACGCAGAGCTACGGGCACGGCTGGCCCAGGGCTACGCGCACGTCCCGCGCAGGGCTACGGGCACGTCCCGGCGCGAGGGCTACGTCCGGTCCGGGCGCAGGGACTACACGCACGTCCCGCGCCGAGGACAAACGCACTGCCCGGACGCAGGGGCCACGCGCACGTCCGGCGCAGAGGCTACGCCGACTCCCGTACCACCAGCTCCGGTTCGAAGAGGACCGAGGCCGGCTCGGTGCGCAGGCCGCGGACGTGCTCGTCGAGCAGCCGGGCCATCGCCGCCGCCATGTCCTCCACCGGCTGACGCACCGAGGTCAGCGGCGGCCGACAGGTGGCGGCCACGCCGGAGTCGTCGAAGCCGACCACCGCGACATCGTCGGGCACCCGTCGGCCGCGCTCCCTCAGCACCTGGCAGACCCCCTGGGCCATCAGGTCGTTGGCCGCGAACACCCCCTCCACATCGGGGTGTTCGGCCAGCAGCTCGGCCATCGCCGCCACCCCGCTGTCCAGCGTGAAGCCCCCCTCGGCCACCGGCACATACGGATGGCCGCCGCGGGCCATGGTGTCGCGGAACCCGGCGAGCCGCTCCTGACTCGCCGCCACCGCCCACGGCCCCGACACGGTGGCCACCTTCCGGCATCCCCGGGCCAGCAGACGCTCGGCCGCGAGGCGGCCACCGTCCCAGTGCGCCAGGTCGACATGGCTCAGCGCGAGCGGGCGCACGGGCCGGGCGAAGAGCACGGCGGGCAGTCCGGCCTCGGCCAGCAGCGCGGGCAGCGGATCGTCGGGGTGGGTGGACACCACGAGGGCCCCGTCCGCGTTTCCCTGCCGCAGATACCGCAGCACCTCCTGCCTGGCCTCGGGGGACTCGGCGAACATCAGTACCGGGTGCGTCGAGCGCGGCCGCAGGAATCCCACCACCCCGCCGACCACCCGGCCGAAGAACGGATCGGCGAACACCCGTGCGGCGAAGGCGTTCTGCTCCTCCTCCGAGGTGTCCCCGGTCCCGTCCCCGGCCCCCGAGACGACGAGCGCCACGGTCCCGGTGCGCCGGGTCACCAGCGATCTGGCCGCCCGGTTGGGCGCGTAGCCGGTGCGCTCGATCGCGACGCGGACCTGGTCCTGGATGGCCGGATCCACGTTGCGGACGCCATTGACGACCCGGGACACCGTCGCCCGGGAGACACCGGCCTCCCGGGCGACATCCTCCAAGGTCGGGGCGTGTCGGTTCATGCCCGCACCCTAGTGGCAGCGCGCCCCGAGGGCATAGAGCGCTCTCCCGCCACCGCCGGGGACACCTCACCGCCGGCCATGGATCAGTGGTAGACGCCGAACTCGTAGAGCGAGTAGCCGTATCCGGTGCCCCGGGCCGTGCCGTGGACACGGACGTAGCGGCCGGTGCCGGAGACATCGAAGTCGTCGACACCGCCGTTGCCGTCGGTCACCTCACGGATGGTGCGCCAGCTCTGGCCGTCGTCTGAGGTCTGAAGGGTGTACGCCTTGGCGTAGGCGGCCTCCCAGACCAGCTGGACATGGGTGAGGGGGGTGGAGGTGCCGAGGTCCACCTGGAGCCACTGCGGATCGCTCCAGTCGGCCGCCCAGCGGGTGTCCGCCTTGCCGTCCACGGCGTTGGCGGGGGTGCAGGGGCAGTCGCCGCCACCTGTCTGGTACGAGGAGGCGGCGGCCGGCTTGCCGAGGGCCACATCGGTGCCGTTCACGGCGGGCGGGACGACCCGTATCGAGCGGGTCTCGATGCCCACGTTGCCCTTGCCGTCGGTGGCCTTGACGTAGACCTTCCACACGCCGGGGCGGTCCGGCGCGGTGACCCTCAGCCGGCCGCCGCCGAGGTCGGTGGCGGGCAGCGGGGTGAGTTTCTTGTCCTTGTCGAGGTACATGCTGCTGCCCAGCACCTGGTAGGAGAGCGCGTCACCGTCGGGGTCGGTGGCCTTGACCGTGAGCGTCAGATCGCGGCCCGCCTCCACCTTGGCGGGGTCGCCGTCCACGGTAAGTGAGGAGATGACCGGCGGAGTGTTGTCATGCGAGGTGTCCGCGCCGTACGCCTTCTTCACCGCGTAGTACGACAGCCGCTTCTGGCCCGCTGGCAGCAGGTTGAACCAGACGCCGCCGAAGTCGTCCTCGGTGCCGTAGTGGAACATCGTGGCGCCGAGCGCGACGCCCCGGTGGCCGGTGACGCAGTTCCACGCCTTGGTGTAGCCCGCGGCCTTGGCCTGGTCGGTGGGCTCCTCCGGCACGCCGTTGGCGTCGTCGGGGACCTCCCATTCCCCCGCGGGGCCGGTCTCGGTGACGATGTACGGCTTGGTATAACCGCCCTGTTCCCAGGTGGCCTTGATGTCGCAGACGGCGTTGTAGGAGTTGACGGCGTACAGGTCCAGGTCGGGGGCGTTCCTCTGGTAGTACGGCCAGGCGCCGGTCCATGCGTCGGTGGAGGTGACCGGGTGGTCGGGGTCGACACCATGGATCTTCTTGGCGATGTCGTTGACGAACGTGGTGTAGGCGTCGCGCTGCCGCTCCAGCTCTTCGCCGCTGTAGCAGTTCTGCAGGCCGAGCACCGACTCGTTGCCGACGTTCCACATCAGCACGCCCGGGTGGTCCTTGTACGTGGCGACCCACATGGGGAACTCGGCGAGCATCTGGTCCTTGTAGGCGGTGTCCGTCCGGTAGTTCACACAGCCGCCGCTGCCCGGGCCGCCACCGGGCTGCAGCCAGAAACCTGCGATCACCTTGATGCCGTTGGCGGCCGCGGAGTCCAAGAGGGGTTTGCTGGTGGCGTCGGTGCCCCAGGTGCGGAGGGTGTTGACGCCCATCGACCGCAGATCTGGCAGATAGCGGTCGGCGTCCGCGATGGCGGGGCCCCAGGTCAGGCCCTTGATCTGATACGGCTGGCCGTCCACGGTCAGCCGCCAGTCGCCCTGGGAGCCGGTGACCTTGACGACGCTTCCGACGGCGTGGGCCGGCCGGCCGGGCAGCGCGAGGGCGCCGACGGCCAGCAGACCGGCGGTGAGGGGCGCCGCGATACGGCGTGGGGCGGTACGGGTCCGGGTCATGGTGGTGTCTTTCGGTGTGTCGGGGGAAGTGGGGTACGGCGGCCCGGCCGCGGTGGCGTCCGCACCCGCGGCCGGGCCGTGGTTCACGGCAGCTCGTAGTTCTCGTCCAGGGCCGCTCCGGCCTCGGGGTGGGTCTGGTCGTAGCCGCGGGCGTCGCACTGCAGCGCCCCGACGACGCAGTGATCGACGAGCGCCTTGAGCGTGGGCGCGTCCCAGGCGTTGAAGAAGTCGTAGTGGAACGACCAGCTCGGGCCGCTGGCCAGCCGCGCGTGCGAGAGGTCACCGTTGACCGGGAAGGCCATCTTGAACTCGACCATCGGCAGCGCCACCGGGTGGTCGGCCGGACACACGTTGTTGTTCGTGCCGGGGTTCACCACGGGGTAGGCCATATGGCTACGGTGGTCGGGCGTGTCCAGGTACTTGCCGTCCCAGCAACTGGGCGCCTGGAAACGGATGTTGAGCTGGACCTCCGGCCGGCTCGGGCAGTCCTCGGGGAACTCGATGTTGAAGAAGCTGTCGCCGCACTCCCAGCCCTCCACGAAGCCGGGGTGGTGGCGGAACTCCTCGGCGGTCTGCATCGGGTCGCCCACCACGAAACGCAGCCCCTTGGGGAACGGCCGCACACTGGTGTAGTCGGTCACGCCCGCCTTGTAGTAGATGGTCTGCGGGCCGATGGGCAGCACCGGCCGGTCGGCGTTGAACAGTGTGGGCATCCAGTAACCCGACTTGTCCCCCGGCGCCTTGCAGGTGGTGCGGCCGGCGTCGAGGGAGGCCGTGGTGCTGGCCGCGTCGGTCGTGGTGTTGCCCATGAAGGTGTGGTCATGGGACGCGCCCGGCTGCTGCGGGTACACGATGGGGTCGTCCGGCTTGGTGTGGCTCACCGAGCAGTTGGCCTGGAACTCGTGGAAGTAGCGGTGTGGCGGCTCCTTCGTGGACGGTGTGACGCCGGTGACCGGCGGGTTCGCGGGAATGTAGCCGTCGCCGTCCGGGTCCTCGGGCGAGGAGGACGACGGCGCCGCCATGACGTGTCCCGCGTGGGCGGCCGTGACACCGCCGCCCGCGGGCTCGGCCGGGGGCGCTTCGGCGCTCATCGCGATACCACCGAGGCCGAGCGAGGTCAGCAGTAACGCGCCTGCGATCAGGGTTGCTGAAACGATCTTCGATCTCCGTGCCATGGAGACTCCTGCCACGTGGAGAGAGGGTGAAGGTGGCCAGGCGGCCGTACACGGCGGGGACTCGCGGCGCCGTGGGTGCGGGCCGGGCCGCCCGTATGACGGGCCGTCACAGGCCCGTGACAACACTGGGAGAGCGCTCTCCAAGACGGGAGTGTCCGGGCGGGGACACAAAGGTGTCAAGGCGTCGAGCAGAAAGGATCAGACGCCGGCTCCGCTTACCTCTTGAACACAACATCCATGGACACGGACGACCGTGAATCCGCCCCAAGTGCGCCCAACTACCGAATTTTCCAGGCCAGTTGATGTTCAAAAGCCAACAACACCCACAGACTGCGGTCACAACTCTTGACGAGTCGTTCACATGGATGAAGCATGCGACGGCAAGAGAGCGCTCCCTCACCTCCATCCCGTTCATTTACTGAACCAGGAGAGACGCCCCCATGACGCCTTCCCCCACGCCTTCCCCCACACCGTTCTCCACGCCCTCTTCCTCCGGTCGCTCCCCGGTCGGCCGCCGGGCGGTGCTCGGCGCCGCGGCCGCCGTCGCATCGGCCCCCGCCCTCGCCGGCCTGGCCACCCCCGCGTCCGCCACCCCCGCGTCCGCCGCCCCCACAGGCCGGAGCAAGAGCCCACGGGCGCTGCCGGGCGGCGGCGACCTCGGCCCGAACGTCATCGTCTTCGACCCGTCCACGCCCGGCATCCAGGCCAAGCTGGACGAGGTGTTCAAGAAGCAGGAGTCGGCGCAGTTCGGCACCGGGCGCTACGCCCTGCTGTTCAAACCCGGCTCCTACAGCGGGCTCAATGCCCAGATCGGCTTCTACACCTCCATCGCCGGGCTGGGTCTGTCCCCCGACGACACGACCATCAACGGCGATATCACGGTGGACGCCGGGTGGTTCAACGGCAATGCCACCCAGAACTTCTGGCGTTCGGCGGAGAACCTCGCGGTCGTCCCCGTCAACGGCACCAACCGCTGGGCGGTGGCGCAGGCGGCGCCCTTCCGGCGGATGCACGTCCGCGGCGGGCTCAACCTCTCCCCCGACGGCTACGGCTGGGCGAGCGGCGGTTACATCGCGGACAGCCGCATCGACGGCCAGGTCGGACCGTACTCCCAGCAGCAGTGGTACACCCGCGACAGCGCGATCGGCAGTTGGCTCAACGGCGTGTGGAACATGGTGTTCTCCGGTGTGGAGGGCGCGCCCGGGCAGAGCTTCCCGAACCCGCCCTACACCACGCTCGACACCACCCCCGTCTCCCGGGAGAAGCCGTTCCTGTACCTTGACGGCGGCGAGTACCGGGTCTTCCTGCCCGAGAAGCGGACCAACGCCCGCGGGGTCACCTGGGGCAACGGCACCCCCAGAGGCACCTCGCTACCGCTGTCGCAGTTCTACGTGGCCAAACCGGGCGTCTCCGCGGCCACCCTCAACGAGGCGCTCGCCCAAGGGCTCCAGCTGCTGCTCACCCCGGGGATCTACCACCTCGACCGGCCGATCCAGGTGAACCGGGCGAACACCGTCGTCCTGGGGCTCGGCTACGCCACCCTCATCCCCGACAACGGCGCCACCGCGGTGAAGGTCGCCGATGTGGACGGGGTGCGGCTGGCCGGTTTCCTCATCGACGCCGGGCCGGTCAACTCCGCCACCCTGCTGGAGGTCGGCCCGGCGGGAGCCTCGGCCGACCACTCCGCCAACCCCACCACCGTCCAGGACGTGTTCATCCGCATCGGCGGCGCAGGCCCCGGCAAGGCCACCACCAGCATGGTGATCAACAGCCGTCACACCATCGTCGACCACACCTGGGTCTGGCGCGCCGACCACGGTGACGGGGTCGGCTGGGAGACCAACCGCGCCGACTACGGAGTCCGGGTCAACGGCGACGACGTCCTTGCCACGGGGCTGTTCGTGGAGCACTTCAACAAGTACGACGTGCAGTGGTACGGGCAGCGGGGCCGCACCATCTTCTTCCAGAACGAGAAGGCGTACGACGCCCCGAACCAGGCTGCCATCCAGAACGGCTCCATCAAGGGCTACGCGGCCTACAAGGTGGCCGACTCGGTGACCACGCACGAAGGATGGGGGCTCGGCAGCTACTGCTACTACAACGTCGACCCGAGCATCGTGCAGCACCACGGCTTCGCCGCCCCGAACGCGTCGGGGGTGAAGTTCCACAATCTGCTGGTCGTCTCGCTCGGCGGCCAGGGCCAGTACGAACGCGTCATCAACGACACCGGATCTCCCACGTCGGGCACCTCCACCGTGCCGTCGACCGTGGTGTCATATCCCTGATCTACGATGCGTCGCGGGCCGGTGTCTTTGGTGAACCGCCCTCGACGTACCGACCGCCCAGGAAGGACCACCACGCCATGGCGACCACCCCCGTGCGCGACCGTTCCACGATCATGGTCCTGAACGGGCCGAATCTGAACCTCCTGGGCCGCCGGCAACCCGAGATCTACGGCACGGACACCCTGGCCGACATCGAGAAACTGGTCGCCGTGACAGCCGCCCCGCACGGTCTGACGACCGACTGCCGGCAGAGCAACCACGAGGGGCAGCTGATCGACTGGGTCCATGAGGCGCGTGAGCACCACGGGGCGGTCATCATCAACCCCGCGGGCTACTCCCACACCTCCGTCGCGCTGCGCGACGCCCTGGCGACCTGCGACGGTCTGCCGATCGTGGAGGTGCACATCTCCAACATCCACCAGCGGGAGGCGTTCCGGCACCACTCCTATGTCTCCGCGCTGGCCAACGGGGTGATCGCCGGATGCGGTGTGCAGGGCTACGCGTTCGCCGTCGAGCGCGTAGCCGCCCTGCTGGCCTCGGCCAAGGCGCAGGCGCAGGTGTAGGCGTAGGCGTCCGGCGCTACGGGCCCGTCCTGCACTTCGGGCCGTCCTGCACTCCGGGTCCGTCCGGCGCTTCAGGACCGCCCGGCGCTTCAGGACCGCCCGGCGCGCCAGGCTCGTCCGCGCGTCAGGCCCTGATCACCTGGACACCGGCCTCGGTGTACGGAGCGACCAGCTCCGCACCGGCGCCGGTGTCCGTGATCAGCACATCGATCTCCTCCAGCGCGCAGATCCGGGCGAACGCCCGGCGGCCCAGCTTGGAGCTGTCCGCCACGACCACCACCCGGGCCGCCCGGCCGGCCATGAGGTGGTTGATGCTGGCCTCCCCCTCATGGTGGGCGGTCGCGCCCTGGACCGTGTCCAGCGCGTCCACGCCGAGGATCGCCAGATCCAGCGACACCTGGCCCAGCACCCCGGTGGCCAGCGGCCCCATCAGCTCGAAGGACTGCGGACGGGCGACCCCGCCGGTGAGCACGATCTTGACCTGGGGACGCACCGCCAGCTCACTGGCAATGTTCAGAGCGTTGGTGACGACCGTGACGGCCGGTCCGCCGCCCGGGGCGGACAGATCGCCGCGCAGGGAGATGGCGCGGGCGACCTCGGTGGTGGTCGTCCCGCCGTTGAGCCCCACGATCGAGCCCGGTTCGGCCAGACGGGCCGCGGCCGCGGCGATCCGCTGCTTCTCCGAAGCGCGCCTGGCGGTCTTGTAGCGCAGCGGAAGGTCGTACGAGAGGTTCTGCGCGACCGCGCCGCCCCGGGTACGGGTCAGCATCTGCTGCTGAGCGAGCTCATCCAGGTCGCGCCGGATGGTCGCGGCGGACACCGCCAGTTCGGCGGCCGCCTCCTCCACATCGATCCTGCCGTCCCTGGTCAGCAGATCCAGCAGGGCGTTCCAGCGCTCGGGCCGTTTCACGTCGATCACCCTACCCCGTGCACATCGGCTCTGGACTTTCGTGCGTGATCCTGCGCATTATCTGCTCGTACGAAACAACTCCGCGCATGAAAATGCTCGGGTCACCGTGCGACGAGGGGAGTCCCATGCGCCACACCGGGGCCGAGATCGCGAGCCAGCCCGACTGCTGGCGGCGCGCCATCGCCCTGGCCCGGGATCCGGAGGGGCCCGTACCGGCGGCGCTGCCCCGGCCTGGTGAGCGGGTCGCCGTCGTCGGCTGCGGCACCTCGTGGTTCATCGCCCAGTCGTACGCGGCGCTGCGCGAGGCGGCCGGCCAGGGCGAGACGGACGCGTTCGCCGCGTCGGAGATGCCGGCCGGGCGCGCCTACGACCGGGTGGTGGCCCTGTCCCGGTCCGGCACCACGACCGAGGTACTGGAGCTGCTCGGCGCGGTGCGCGGCCGGGTGCCCACCACCGTCATCACGGCGGTCCCCGACTCCCCGGTCGTGGGCGCCGCGGACGCCGCGGTCGTGCTCGACTTCGCCGATGAGCGGTCGGTGGTGCAGACCCGCTGGGCCACCAGCGAACTCGCCCTGCTCCGGGCCCACTTGGGCGCGCCCTTGGAGCACCTGGAGGCGGACGGCGAGGCGGCGCTCGCCGAGCCGCTGCCCGGGGCTCTGGTGGACGCCGGGCAGTTCACCTTCCTCGGACGGGGCTGGACCTACGGGGTCGCCCAGGAGGCCGCGCTCAAGATGCGCGAGGCGGCGGGGGCGTGGACCGAGGCGTATCCGGCCAAGGAGTACCGGCATGGCCCGATCAGCGTGACCGGCCCACGGAGCGTGGTGTGGTGGCTGGGCGAGGGGGCCTCGGATGTGGCGGATCAGGAGATCACCCGCACCGGCGGCCGGGTCGCCGGCTACGGCCGTGACCCGCTGGCCGAACTGGTCGTGGTGCAGCGGCTCGCGGTCGCGATCGCGGCGACGCGCGGGCTCGACCCCGACGAGCCGCGCCATCTCACCCGCTCGGTGATCCTCGGCTGAGCGGGACCGACGAAGCACGCGAACCGAACGAACACGGAAACGGCCGGAACACGGAAACGGGCGGAAGGAGCCGGTAGATGCCACTGGTGGCCACCGGAGAGATCGTCGGGACGGCCGCACGCGCCGGGCTCGGCGCGGGTGCGTTCAATGTCATCCAGATCGAGCACGCCCAGGCGATCGTGGCCGGGGCCGAGGCGGCGGGCGCGCCGGTGATCCTGCAGATCAGCGAGAACGCGGTGCGGTATCACGGCGCCCTGGCCGCCATCGGCCGGGCGACCGTGGAGGTGGCCCGCGCGGCCCGGGTGCCGGTGGCGGTGCATCTGGACCACGCCACCGGGCCGGAGCTGGTGCGGGAGGCGGTGGACCTCGGCTTCGGCTCGGTGATGTTCGATGCCTCGGCCCTGGAGTACGACGGCAATGTGGCGGCCACCGCCGAGGTGGCTGCCGACTGCCATGCCCACGGGGTGTGGGTGGAGGCCGAGTTGGGCGAGGTGGGCGGCAAGGACGGCGTCCACGCACCGGGCGCCAGGACCGATCCGGCCGAGGCCGCCGCCTATGTGGCGGCCACGGGGGTGGACGCGCTCGCGGTCGCCGTGGGCACCTCGCACGCCATGGTCGTCAAGGCCGCGGTGGTGGATCTGCCGCTGGTCGCGGCGCTGCGCGCGGCCGTGCCCGTACCGCTGGTGCTGCACGGCTCCTCCGGGGTGCCCGAGGCGGATCTGACCCGGGCCGTGGAGGCGGGGCTGACGAAGGTGAACATCGCCACCCATCTGAACGTGGCCTTCACCCGGGCGATCCGCGACCATCTCGCCGGCCACCCCGAGGTGGTCGACCCGCGCCGGTATGTGGCGGCCGCGCGTGACGCGGTGGCGCGCGAGGTGACCCGGCTGCTGAAGCTGGTGCGGGCCACGCACTGAGAGGCCCTGCCGGAAGGCGCTCCGAACGCGGCCGATTCGCGCGGCATCACGCATCGGCTTCCCCGGCCGGGCGTACGACGGGCGTATTGACATGAGCTTATCAACTCGCCAGGATGCCCGACGAGGTTAGGAAAGGTTCCTAACAAAGGGGTGTCCTATGCGCAAGCGTTTCGCTTTCGTACTCGCCGCGGCCGGACTGCTGGCCGGCTCCGTCACCGCCGGCGCCCATGCCACCACCCGGGGCCCCGCACCGGCCCCCGCGTCCACCAAGGAGGGCACGGTCACCGCGGCGCAGCTGCTCGCCAAGGTGCAGGGCTGTTCACAGATATCCAGCGGCAAGTACCGCACCGACGACGAGACATCGGCCAACATCCCGGTCTGCGGTGCCAATGGGGCGGTCTTCTGGAAGGCCGACCTGGACATCGACTGCGATGGCCAGGTGACCTCCCGGTGCAACGAGGACACCGACCCGTGGTTCCAGGACGACACCGCCTTCCACCAGTCGGACGGCGAGCCCCTCATCGCCGACAAGCTGCCGTATGTCGTGGTGCCGAGCCCGAGCTCCACCTGGGACTACACCAAGTCCGGCATCAAGGGCGGCGGTGTGGTCGCGGTCATCTACAACAACAAGGTGCAGTACGCGGTGGTGGGCGACACCGGGCCGACGAACATCATCGGTGAGGCGTCCTACGCCACGGCCAACGCGCTCGGCATCGACCCCGACCCGGAGACCGGCGGCGCCGAATCGGGGGTGACGTACATCGTCTTCAAGAACTCCTCCGTCTCCCCGATCGAGAACCACGACAAGGCCGTGTCGGTCGGCGACGGTCTGGCGAAGCAGTTCATCCAGAACAACTGACCCCGCCACCCGGCGGCGAACGGACTGTGGTGCACGGCCCTTGACGGCCGTGCACCACTGTTGTGCGTGCGCGGAGCGACGGCATCGCGGGGCGCGGCCGGAGGGGCGACGGCCGATGACTTTTCCTCAGCCGGGCGGTCTTCACCGATGAACACCACGACAGGAGGTGGACGTTGGCCCGTCCCGAGTCCGAGAAGCCGCCCACGCCGTCCCCGCCCCCGCCGTCCCCGGCCGTGCTGGTCCTGGACCGGCCGGTCACCCGCGCCGAGGTGGAGCGGCTGTGCGAACGGCTGTCCGCGCTGGCGCGCCGGGCCGGGCCGGGGCCGGTCGCCGTGGACGTGGGCGGGGTGGGCCGGCCAGACCTGGCCGTGCTCGAGGCCCTGGCCCGGCTGCGGCTGACCGCAGGCCGGCTGGGGCGCGGGATCCAGCTCCGCAACGCCTGCGGCGAACTGCGGCGGCTGCTCGCCTGGACGGGGCTGGACGAGGCCCTGACCGCCCCTGCGGCGCCGGGTCACCCCCCGGGGTCAGGCCACGCCCTGGGGCTCGAGCTGGGTGGGGAGGCCGAACAGCGGGAAGAGGCGCTCGGTGTCCAGGAAGGAGTTGAGCCCGGTGATCCGGCCCCCTGATATCTCGAGGACCTGAAGCGCCCAGGCCTCATGGCCGCCGCCGGTGCCGCTCGGACGGTACTGGCCGAAGGCGGGCATGCCGTTGGCCACGGTCGGGACCAGACGTGAGCCGCGGCAGCCGATGCCATGGCCCAGCAGCCACTGGCGGATGTCCTCGTGGCCGCGCAGCCACAGCTCGTACGGCGGCATGGAGAGCGTGGCGTCCTCGTGCAGCAGGGCGGTGAGGGAGTCCAGGTCATAGCGCTCGAAGGCGTCCACATAGCGGGCCAGCAGGGCGCGCTGCTCCGCGTCCAGCGGCTTGACCGGGTCGGAGTCGCTGATCTCGCTCGCGGCGAGGGTGGCCCGGGCGCGCTGCAACGCGCTGTTGACGGACGCGACGGTGGTGCCCAGCAGCTCGGCGACCTCGCTCGCCTTCCACGCCAGCACCTCGCGCAGGATCAGCACCGCCCGCTGACGGGGCGCCAGGTGCTGCAGCGCGGCGATGAACGCGAGCCGCACCGCGTCCCGCTGGGCCGCCACCTCGGCGGGGTCTCCCCCGTCCGGCAGCACCTGGCCGTCCGGGACCGGCCCGATCCAGGTGGCTTCCGGCTGCTCGGCGAGCGCGGCCGGGAAGGGGGTGGCCGCGGAGGTCAGATCCATGGGCCGGGCCCGGCGCTTGCTCCCGTTGAGCATGTCCAGGCAGACATTGGTGGCGATGCGGTAGAGCCAGGACCGCAGCGCGGAGCGGCCCTCGAAGCGGTCCAGACCCCGCCAGGCGCGCACCATGGTCTCCTGGACGGCGTCCTCGGCCTCGAAGGCCGAGCCCAGCATCCGATAGCAGTAACCGGTCAGCTGCGTGCGGTACGGCTCCAACTGGAGCTCGACACCGGTCGCGCCGTCCACCGCCGCTACATCACTCATCGCCGCACCTCATCGCTCTTCGGACTCCCATGGGGCAAACGTAGCGGGCACCACTGACAACGGCGCCGACCTGCGGAGACGACAGACGCATCGGGCACCGGACGGGTGTCTCAGGACACCGGGCGGGCACTGACCGCGGCGGCGTGCACCTGATGGCCGCCGCTGGCGATCATCCGCACCTCGTCGCGGTCGCTGATCTCCGCCCGCACGATGCCGGTGTCGTCCGCGTAGACGGGGTGTCCGCCCGGACCGCTGCTGTCCGTACGGTGCACCACCACGACGTCCTCGGTGTCCGGGGCGGTCGCGTTCACGAAGATCAGCTCATACCTCTCTCGGCTCCGCATCACACCCTCCTCCACACCGACACGCCCTCGTCATCTCAAACCGGGACATTCAACACTATCGCTCGGGCCGGGTGGCGCAAGAGGTTCAGTGGTCACCGCGATGCGGGGGTCGCCTCCGCCCCGTCGGCGGCGTCCGCGCTCTCGGCCGCATCCTCCGCTCGATCCGCTTCGGGAGGCGCTGTCTCCAGCCGCAGCAGCGGCGCCAGGATGGGGCCGAAGAGGGTGGCCGCGGTGATGGACCCCAGGGTGATGGCCCAGGCGACCGGGCCGAGCGGGGTGCAGTCGAAGAACTGGCTGACGCCCGGGGTCTGGATGATGGCCGCGAGCACCGCGGCCGAGCCCAGCCCGGCGATCAGGACGTGCCGGTCCAGGCCGCCCGTGGTCAGGGTCTGCGCCAGCTGGGTGCCGACCAGCGCGGCGAGCGCCACCGTACCGGCCCGGCGGCCTCTGCCGGTGACCCGGGCGCCGGTCCACGCCAGTCCGGCCCCGGCGGCCGTGATGACGCCCCGCAGCAGCATCTCCTTGGTCAGCGCCGCGCCCAGGGAGCGGCTGGGGCCCTCCTTGAGCAGCCGTTCGCCGGTGTGCCCGGTCGGCTCGCGCACCGCGATGGCGAGCGCGGGCGCGAGGTCGGTCAGCAGGTTGACCAGCATGATCTGACGGGCGCTCAGGGGTGTGGTGCCGGTCAGGGCGGAGGTGGCCACGCTGAAGGTGACCTCGCCGAAGTTGCCGCCGATGAGGATGGCGAGGGCCGCGCGCACCGAGGCCCACATGGCGCGCCCCTCCATCAGGGCCGAGACGATCGTCTCCAGGCGGTCGTCGGTGACGACCAGGTCCGCCGCGGCGGTCGCGGCGGGGGTGCCGCGCCGCCCCAGGGCGATCCCGACGTCCGCCAGCCGGATCGCGGGGGCGTCGTTGGCGCCGTCCCCGGTCATCGCGACCACCCGGCCGAGGCGCTGATACGCCTGGACGATCCGGACCTTGTGGTGCGGGCTGCACCGGGCGATCACGTCCACCGTCGGCAGCAGCTCGTCCAGTTCCGCGTCGTCCATCTCGTCCAGCTCCGGACCGGTGCACACCTTCGGCTCGGGGAGGTCCATGATGGGCGCCGCGATGGCGTCCGCGGTGGCGGGGTGGTCGCCGGTGAGCATCATGGTCTGCACACCGGACTCGCGCAGCCGCGCGAGGGCCGGGGCGGCGCTGGTGCGCACGGGGTCGGCGATGGCGATGAAACCGAGGAAGTCCAGGTCCCGAACGGCCTCGTCGGTCAGCTGCTCGCCCTCCCGCATCCGCCGCTCGGCCACCGCGAGCACCCGGCGCCCGGCGCCGGCCAGCTCCTCCGCGGTCTCGCCCAGCTTCCTGATGCCCTCCGCGTCCAGTTCGGTGGTCTGGCCGGTGCCCGGGGTGCGCCGCCGGGCGACCCGGTCCAGGACGCCCTCGGGCGCGCCCTTGACGCTGAGCAGCGGGCCGTGCACGGTGCGCCCGGTGGTGGCGTGGTAGGCGCGGGAGGGTTCGAAGGGCAGCGCGTCGGTACGGCGCCAGCGGGGCGCTCCGCGCCGCACCCCGACCCCCGCCCGGCGCGCCCCGACGCTCACCGCGCGGTCGGTCTGGTGCGCCATGGGCTCGGCCTGGCGGGCCGGCGGGGTCGCGCGCAGGGCGGCGGCGAGCACCGCCTTACGGGGCGCGTCGAGCCGGTCGGCGGGGAGCGGGCCGCCGCTGTCGCTGACGGCCGCGAGCTGGAGGTTGCCCTCGGTGAGGGTTCCGGTCTTGTCGAAGCACAGCACATCGGCGCGGCCGAGCGCCTCGATGGTGCGGGGGTTGCGGACCAGGGCGCCGAGGTCGGCCAGCCGGCGGGCGGCGGCCAGCTGGGCCGCGTTGACCAGGAACGGGAGCCCTTCGGGGACGGAGGCGACGGCCAGGTTGACGGCGGAGGCGAGGTTCTCGGTGAGCGGGAGGCCGTGCAGCAGTCCGGCACCGGCGACCGCGGCGGCGGACCCGAGCGCGATGGGCACGCTGGACCGGGTGAGCGAGGTCAGCCGCGCCTCGACCCCGGTGACGGGGGCGGCCTGGCGGGCGGTGGCCAGGCTCCGGCCGACCTCGGTGGCCGGTCCGGTGGCCACGACGACGGCCACGGCGCGCCCCGCGGAGACGGTGGTGCCCTCGTAGAGCATCGACCGGCGCTGGGTGATGTGCGCTCCGACGACCGGCGCCGAATCCTTGCTCACCGGGAGGGATTCGCCGGTCAGCGAGGACTCGTCGACCTCGAGTCCCTCGCCCTCGAGCAGCCGGCAGTCGGCGGGCACCACGTCCTCGGGGCCCAGCATGACGATGTCGCCGGGGACGAGGTCCCCGGCGGTCACGAGGCGTTCCGTACCGCCCCGGCGGACCCGGGCGCCGATCGCCGACCGGGCGAACAGCTCGGACAGCGCCCGCTCGGTCCTGACCCGCTGGAATCCGCCGACGAGGGCGGAGATGCCGGTGATGGCGGCCACCAGCGCGGCGTCGGTGCGCGAGCCCACGGCGGCGGCCAGGGCGGCCCCGGCGGCGAGGACCGGGGTCAGGGGGTTGGCCAGCTCCTCGATGAACGCGGCGGGCAGGGTGGTGCGGGTGGGCTCGCCACGGCGCGGCCCCAGCGCGGTGCGGGCGGTCGCCTCCTCCGGGGTGAGGCCGTCGGGGTCGGCGTCCAGGCGCTCCAGCACCCGGGGAACGGGCATCAGATGCCAGGGGATGGTGGTCACCGGCGGGTCCATGGGCCGGGCGAGGAGCTGGCGCGCCCGCCAGTGGCCCAGGGCGAAGGCCAGGGTCCCCGCGGTGGTGCCCGCCGCCGCCGCGCGGGCGGTGGTCTGGTTCGGGGCTGCCTGGAGGGCGGCCACCGCGCCGACGGCGCTGCCGCCCGCCGACAGCAGGGCGCTCTCCCGGTCGACCCGCGCGGCCACGCCCACGGCGTCCACGATGAGCCCGGCCGACTCCAGGTCGGCGCCGACGAGCAGATGGGCGCCCCAGGCCGGGGGCTCGCCGTCACGGTGCACGCCGACGCCGCAGTCGGCGGCTCCCAGGGCCCGGCGGTTGCCGGAGAGCAGCAGCACCACGGCGCCGTCGGCCTGCAGGGAGCGTACGGAGGCCACGAGGCGGCGGCCGGAGGGCACCACGGCGTCGGCGAAGGTGAAGCCCGTGGGATGGGGCCGGTCGGTGGCCAGGACGATGTGCGATCCCGCCCGGCGGGCGGCGGCCGCCACGGCCTCGGCGCCCGGCACGGTCTGCGGGGCGAGGCCCACCACCGCCTGGAGCCTGGGTCCCCGGGCCAGGCCGAGCACCCGCTCGCTGCCCCTGCGGCGGAGCCGTGCCGCGGTCTGCTGCCCGGTGCGGCCCGTCAGCTCCAGCCGGTCCAGGGAGCCGAGCACCCATCCGTTATCGTGGCGGGTCTCCAGGGGCTCCTCGGGGTCGAAGAGGCCGAAGAGCCGCTCGGCGGTCCGCTCGGGGTCGGCGCCGCCGAGGAGTTCCAGGTCGACGGGCTCGTAGCGGTCGCCGCGCAGCGCCGCCTCGTCCAGCACCACGGTGTCGACCCGCCCCAGCCGCCGCAGACTGCTGCGGTCCATGGCGAGGACGCCGCGCAGGGCGAGGAACTGGCCGACGCTGGTCGCGAACCCCTCCCGGCCGGCCCCCGGCGCCTTGGGCACGGACGAGAACGCGACCGCGAATCCGCGGCGCGGACCGGCGAACGGGGACGCGAGGACGCCGGCCGCGGCCCCTGCGGCCATGGAGCGCTCCGCGAAGCGCTCCACGGTGTCCTTGGGGGGCTTTCCGGGCCGCTCGACCACGATGGGCTCGGCCACCACGTCCTGGGGGCCGAGCACCAGCTGTGGCTCCATCGCCGCCCAGGCCCGGCCCTCCGCCTCCGCCTCCCGCCACAGGGCCATCCGCTGGATGAGGTCGAGCGCGAGCCCTCCGCCCCGGGTGGCCACGCCCTGGGCCAGCGCGGTCAGCACCGGCAGTGCCGCCTCGGTGGGCTGCCCGCGGGTGACGGCCAGGGCCAGCCGCCGCAGGCGGGGGTGGTTCTGGATGATGGACAGGGTCGCGGCCACCTCGGTCGGCAGTTTGAGCCACGGGGCGAGACGCAGGGCGGTGGCGACGCTCAGCCCCACGACGTCCGCCGCCACGACGGCCAGCGACTGGGCCTCCTTCGCACCGCCGGACGGGTGGCGCGGCTCCGGGGCCCACTCGTCGAACTCCTCGGTGGGCGCGACGGGCTCCTGGACCTCCGCGCGCTCGATCCGTGCGATCAGGTCCTGCTCGGACGGGGGCGGTTTGCCCACGGCCACCACGACCCGCTCGGAGGGCGCGTTGACCCGTGCCCACCGCACCCGCGGATGCTCCTCGAGGGCCCGTTCCACCCGGCGGGCCACCTGCTCGCCCCCGATGCCGTGCACCCCGCGGACCTCGATGTAGTACCGCCCCGGGTAGGACCAGACCCCCCGCTGGGAGGGCCGGACCAGCCGCCCGACGGCTCCGGCGGCATCCCGCATACCCGCGGCCACACCGGCCTTGATGGGCGCGAGGAGCTGCAGGGGTGGCAGGGGCAGCAGCCGCAGGGGCGCCAGGGGCAGACGCAGCGGTGACAGCGGTGACAGCGGTGACATCGAGGGAACCTCCGCTCCCCGGGCGGCCTGCCCGATCCATCCCTATTACCCTGAAATAGGAAGAAGATTCAATCCGGCATCACCGTGTGGACGTGAGACCAGTGACCACTCCCGCTACTTCACGCAAGCGCGGCTCCACGACAGCCGCGAAGAAGACGGCACCGGGGCGCGGCGGCGGCAAGTCGACGAAGCCCCGGACCGCGGCAGCCACGTCGGCCACGTCGAAGTCTTCGCAGACGAAGAAGGCGACGAAGACCACCAGGCCATCGAAGACCACGCAGCGGCAGCGGACGGCGAAGGCCGCCAAGGGCGCCATGGAGACGTCGCGCAGCAACGGCCGGCGCAGCCTGACCCTCACGGTGCCCACGCTCGACACCATGGGTCACGCGACGAAGGAGACGCTCGACACCGTCGGGCACGCCACCAGGGGCACCCTCGACACCGTGGGTCACGCCACGAAGGAGACCTTCGACACGGTCGGCCACGCCACCACCCGTGCGACCGGGGGCGCGGCCAGGGTGGCGCTGAAGCCGGTCGAGATGGCCCGCCGGGTGCTGCCCGCCAAGGGCGGACTCCCGCTGTACGTGGGGCTCGGCGCGCTGGGTGCCGTGGAGGTCATCGAATGGCCGGTGGCCGTCGGCATCGGGGTAGGTTATGCGGTGCTGCGCAAGGGCGGCATCATGGCCCCGCCGGCCGAGAGGGGCACCGAAGGCCGCACCGAGGGCCGCACCGAGGGCCGCGCCGAGGGCCGTTCGAAGAGCAGCCGTTCCAACAGTCGCGCCAAGACGCGCAAGTCGGCCAAGGCCGCGGCGTAGCGCTCCTACCAGCGGCTCCCGCCTCCCGCCGGTTCCGTCCGCAAAGCGGGCAGAAAGCGGGCACAACTCTGTTGGAAACGGGCACCCCACAGTCACTGTAGCGTTGGTATACACCAGGAAGCGGATCTAACACCCGTCACTGAATTCCCCCTGGGGTCCGGCGCATTGCGTGGCCCGCTGTGCGCCGACCCTCCGTCACCTGGGGGTTCACCCGAGACGGACTGACCACTCCGTCACGAACCGACTGAAAGCGGTGACTCCTCTTGGCCCTCCCCCACAGTGCTCAGAGTGCCCCTCGAGTGCCCGGACAGGCAGTGCCCGCCGCCGCCTCGCGGCACGCCACCGGAATGGCCACGCTCGCCCCCGACCTCCGTGTGATGGCCGGGGACGAGGACTTCTGCCGACATTTCGGCGCATCCTCTGCTGAGTTGTGCGGCCGTAGCCTGTTCGACCTGCTGCACCCCAGCACCTCCCCCGTCCTGCGGGAACACTTCTCGCGGCTGCACGACGGCAGGCGCACCCGCTTCACCGAGCGCGTCCTCGGCTGCCACTCACGCGGCCAGGTGTTCTCGGGCAAACTGACCGGCACGGCCATCCAGGGCCGTTCCGACCGGCTCTCGGCCATCGTCGTGATGGTCAAACCGGATGACGGCCGACCCGAGGAGCCACCCGCCGCCACCGGCCAGAAGCTGCTCTCGCCGCTGGAGGCCCGGATACTCGAGGGAGTGGCCACCGGCGCGTCGACCGTGCAGATGGCCGCCAAGCTCTACTTGAGCAGACAGGGCGTCGAATACCACGTGGGATCGATGCTGCGGAAGATGAAGGCACCCAACCGGGCCGCCTTGGTCTCGCGCGCCTACGCGGCGGGCATGCTGACCGTGGGCACCTGGCCGGCCCGGGTGCGTCCGGAATTCATCAAATGAGGCCGAGCATGTGACACCACGTCACTCCGACAGGCCCGGGGCGGTGCCGCCCCGGGCCTGTCGGTTTCGGCCACCCCGCCCCTACCGGCCGGTACTCACGGGCCCGGCGTGGGACGCCTCCGCCGCTCAGTACTCTGGGACGGCCATGCGTTCACTCCCCCACGCGTCGCGCACCGCGCGACAACGCCCCCGTCCCCGGCTGCCACACGGCCTGCTGTCCGCCGTGGCGGCCGCGTGCGCCATCGTGACCGCCGCGGGGTGCGCGGCCCAGTCCGGGGTGCGGGACGACGGCGCGGCGCCCTCGCTGTCGGCACCGGCCAGCGCGGTTCCGCTGTGGCCCCACTACACTCCCTCGGCCGCGTCGTCGCCCCGTCAGAAGCCGGACTTCGACCGCTATCTGCCGGTGAGCAGACTCCGGCTGCCCTCGGGCGGACTGACCGCCGTCTCCGCGCAGGCCCTGCTGCTCAACGACCCCAACGTGCCGGCGCTGGTGCAGAAGGAGATCTCCGTGTGCCCGGGCAGTGGCGACTGCCCGCTGCGGAGCGCCGTCCACCGCGATCTGACCGGCGACGGCAAGGACGAACAGGTGGTGGCGGTCGATCTGCCGAGACTCGATCGGACGCTGCTTCAGGTCTACACGGCCTCGGGCCGCACGGTCCGCCCCGTGCTGATCTACTGGGGCCCGCCGGGTCTCACCGGCGAAACCTTCGGCCGCGATCTGCTGATCAGCGCAACCGGCGAGGACGGCCGGGTCACCACGCGCTTCCGCTGGAACGGCCGCGTCATGGCGGCCGTGACGCCCGAGAACGGCGCGGGCGCCCGGGCGACCGAGCCGGGGGCCGACCCCGAGGCCGTACCGGAACCACTGGAGGCCGTACCGGAACCACTGCCGGACGGCGCCGTCACGGCGGCCCCGGGCCCCCGTACGGAGAAGAGGGCGACGCGATGACCACCGGCTTCCTCCCACCCGGCCCCGCCCCGGGCACCGGCTCCCCGACCGAGGCGCATCTGCTGCTCGTCGAGGACGACGAGGTGATCCGCAATACGGTGCGGATGGCCCTGGAGCGCTACGGCTTCACGGTGTCCACCGCGGGCGACGGTCTCACCGGGCTGGAGATTTTCCGTGAGAAGCAGCCCGATCTGCTCCTCCTGGATGTGATGCTGCCCGAGCTGGACGGCATCGGACTGTGCCGCAGGGTCCGCGAGTTCAGCCTGGCGCCGATCCTGATGATGTCCGCGCGCGGGGATACCCTCGACGTCGTCTCCGGTCTCGAAGCGGGTGCCGACGACTATGTGATCAAGCCATGCGAGAGCGCGGTCCTGGTGGCCCGTATCCGCTCGCTGCTGCGCCGCGCCTCCTTCACCCCCGCGGCCCGCGCCCCGCACGCCGAGACGCGGAACGGGGCCGTGGAGCCGTACGGCGCGGCCGGGCTGGACACCCTCGTCTTCGGCGATCTGACCATCGACACCCTCGGCATGGAGGTGCGCCGCGCGGGAGAGCCGCTCGCCCTGACCCCCACCGAACTGCGGATGCTGCTGGAGTTCGCCGGCTCGCCCGGTGTGGTGCTGGAGCGCCGTACGCTGCTCAGCCGGGTCTGGGACCACGCGTGGCAGGGCGACACCCGGGTGGTCGACCTCCATGTGCAGCGGCTGCGGGCGAAGATAGGCGCCGAACGGATCGAGACGGTCCGCGGCTTCGGATACAAGCTGCGGCGCTGAGATGACGCTGAGATGGCGGATCGTGGCCCTGGTGGCGGCCGCGACCTGTGCCGCGGCGGCCGCGGTGGGGGTACTGGTGCACCACGCCTCACGCGACCGCGAACTGTCCCAGGCGCGCGACGGGGCGCGGACCACGCTCGACCGTGCCGCGCTCAGCTACGCCCGCACCGGCGGCGTCCAGGGCTCCGGGGCGGTGATGGACGCACCCGGGCTGCCCCCGGGGCTGCGGCGGCTGGTGAAGAAGGGCCATCAGGGGACCGAGTACACCACCGGCCCGGACGGGCCCGCGATGTGGGCGGCCCGGCCCGCCGACGGCCAGATCCTGTCCGTACGCGTCGACATGAGCACCGCGATGCGCAACATCGGCGCGCTGGACACCAACATCATCCTGGCCGGGCTGATGACCACCGCCGTGGTGCTGCCCCTGGGCGTGCTGACCGCCGAGCGGATGAGCCGGCGGCTGCGGCTCGCGGCGGCCACCGCGCGGCGGATCGCGGCCGGGGACCTGGACGCCCGGATCTCCGCCGCCGCCCGCCCGCACGACGAGATCGCCGAGATCTCCGGGGCCGTGGACTCGATGGCCGCCGCGCTGCAGGAGCGGCTGCTCGACGAGCAGCGGTTCACCGCCGATGTGGCGCATGAGCTGCGTACCCCGCTGATGGGCCTGGTCACCGCCGCCGAGCTGCTCCCGCCGGGGGAGGCGGCCGGGTATGTGCGCGACCGGGTGCGGGTGTTGAGCACACTGGTCGAGGATCTGCTGGAGATCTCCCGGCTGGACGCGGGCGCCGAGGAGGCCGATCTGTCCCCCTGCCCCCTGGGGCCCGTGCTCGACGAGGCCATCGCCGGCACCGGGCTGTCGGCACACCTGCGCACCGACGGGGCGAAGGACGGCGAGCCGCGGGACCCCACGGACGGCCCGAAGGTGTGGACCGACCCCCGCCGGCTGACCCGCATCGTCACCAATCTCGTGGTCAACGCCCATCGCCACGGCCGCGAACCGGTCGAGGTGACGGTGGCGGCGGACGGCCGGACCGTAACCGTCCGCGACCATGGCACCGGCTATCCGGACGATCTGCTGGAGAAGGGCCCGCAGCGGTTCCGCACCGGAGTCCGGGAACGGGGCCGGGGCCACGGTCTCGGGCTGACCATCGCGGCGGGACAGGCTCAGGTCATCGGCGCCACGCTGCGGTTCGGCAACGCACCGGACGGCGGCGCGATCGCCACGCTGCGCCTGCCCGAGCGACCCGAGCCCGGACCGATACACGGCTGATACACCATCGAGCGGAAGTCGAGAAGCGGCCGAGCCCCGGCCGAGATCGCCCGTTGCCGTTTCGAAGATCTTCGCTGAGGAGGATGTGCGCCGACCCCCGCGAATCCTCGCGGCCGGGATCGACAGAGGAGCAATCGGCATGGCAGGTCCCCTCACGGCACTACGCGAACGGTTCACCCCGGACTCGGAGCAGGCGCCGCGGGACACCAGACCCCCTGGCCGACAGCGCGGCGCGAGGAGACGCGGAAAGCCGAAGCGGACCGGCATCCGGCGGTTCCTCACCTGGCGGAAGCTGATCGCCTATGTGGCCGGCCTGTGCGCCCTGCTGATCGGGGCGTTCACCGTGCTCTACTACTCCATCGACGTTCCCAAGGCCAACGCCCAGGCGAAGGCGCAGAGCAACGTCTACAAGTACGGCGACGGCACGATCCTCGCCCGCACCGGTGAGATCAACCGCGAGATGGTCACCCTCGACCGGATCCCCACGGGCGTGCAGCACGCGTTCGTCGCGGCGGAGAACAAGTCCTTCTACAAGGACCCGGGCGTGGACCCGATGGGCATTCTGCGAGGGCTGGTCAACACCGTGGCCGGCAAGGGCACCCAGGGCGGGTCGACCATCACCCAGCAGTACGTCAAGAACTACTACCTGAGCCAGGAACAGACCGCCAGCCGCAAGATCAAGGAGCTGGTGATCTCCCTCAAGGTCGACCAGCGCAACTCCAAGGAGGACATCCTCGCGGGGTATCTGAACACCAGCTACTTCGGCCGCGTGGCCTACGGGATCCAGGCCGCCGCCCGCGCGTACTACGACAAGGACGTCGACGACCTCACGGTCGAGCAGGGCGCGTATCTGGCGGCGCTGGTGCAGGCCCCCAGCCAGTACGACTGGGCCGTCGCGAGCCCGAAGGCCAAGCGCCTGGTCACCCGGCGCTGGAACTACGTGCTGGACAACATGGCCGACATGCACTGGCTGGACCCCACGGAGCGCGAGCACATGCGCTTCCCCGTGCCGGTCGACCCCAAGCCCGCCCCCGGTCTCGGCGGCCAGGCCGGCTATCTGGTGGACGCGGCCCGCAATGAGCTGATCGCCTCGGGCGTCAGCGAACAGGAACTCGCCGCGGGCGGCTGGACCATCACCCTCAACGTCGACCCGGCCAAACAGCGGGCGCTGGAGAAGACGATGCGGCAGGGCCTCGACGGCTCCGCCAAGGGGAAGCCGCGGGCGGCCGGTTCCGCCGAGGAGAAGCAGACCCGCGCGGACGCCGCCGCCACCCAGGGCGGCGCGGTCTCGATGGACCCGAAGAACGGGCGGATCCTCGCGCTCTACGGCGGCCGGGACTACACCCGGCACTATCTGTCCAACGCGACCCGCGGCGACTACCAGGTGGGCTCCGCCTTCCAGCCGGTCACCGATGCCGCCTTCATGGACGCCAAGATGCGCAACGGACCCGCCGCCGGCGGACTGTCCGAGATCAAGCGCACCGCCCGGGCCCTCGGCATGGACACCGACGGGGGCTTCGACACCAAGGAGTCGGTCGGGCTGGGGCTGATGGGTTCGAGCCCGCTGAAGATGGCCGGTGTCTACGCCTCGTTCAACCACCAGGGCAAGCGGGTCACCCCGAGCATCGTGAAGTCCGCACGGCGCGGCGACGAGACGGCCGGGCCGCCGGAGGCGGTGGGCGATCAGGCGATCGCCCCGGCGGCGGCCCAGCAGATCACCCGGAGTCTCATCATGGACGGCGGCAAGGACGCGGTACGCGCCGTCAGGCGGACCTCGGCGGGCAAGGGCGGGGTCTCCGACGACAAGAGGGCGGCCTGGTACGTCGGTTACACCCCGGACCTGGTCACCGCGGTCGCCCTCTTCGGCGAGGACGCCGAGAAGCGGAAGCAGATCCGGCTGAAGAACGCCAGTGCCCAGCGGGTCGCCGAGCTCTGGAGCGACTACACCGACCAGGCGCTGCGCCATGCGCCCGCGGCCTGGTTCGACTTCGGCCCCGAATCCGGGGCGATTCCGAACCCGGCCCAGAAGGGGCTTACCAGACGGTGAGGGCGGCGGCGAAGCCGCCGGTCAGGGTCGCGGCCCCGAGGAGGCAGACCAGGAGCAGCCGGCGCCGCAGCGTGCGGTAGACCTCCTGGTACTCCGCCCGCAGCTCCTCGCAGCGCCGCACCACCTTGCGCAGGGTCTCCTCGGTGACGGCCAGCTGGTCCTGGAGGTAGAGCCGCTCGACCTCCGCCCGCTGGGCGGAGGTCAGCCAGTCGAGCCGCGCGGTGAGGCGGCGGGCCCGCTCCCGGGCCGCGTCCCGCTCCGTCTGCAGCAGCAGATAGCCCTCGATCTGGTTGATTCCGGCGGCGATACCGGGGGGCTCGGCGGCTCTGGCCATACTCACGCCACACTCTCCTTCTGGCCGACATCGGGATGGTGCAGATCGAACGCGGGGGATTCGGAACGGATCTTCGGCAGGCTGACGAAGTTATGGCGCGGCGGCGGGCAGGAGGTCGCCCATTCCAGGGAACGGCCATATCCCCAGGGGTCGTCGGTGACGACCTTCTCGCCGTACTTGGCAGTCTTCCAGACGTTGTAGAGGAACGGCAGGAACGACAGGCCGAGGACGAAGGAGCTGATGGTCGAGATGGTGTTCAGGGTGGTGAAGCCGTCGGCCGCCAGGTAGTCGGGAATTCTGCGGAGCATTCCCTCGGCGCCCAGCCAGTGCTGCACCAGGAACGTGCCGTGGAAGCCGAGGAAGAGGGTCCAGAAGGTGATCTTTCCCAGCCGCTCGTCGAGCATCTTGCCGGTGAACTTGGGCCACCAGAAGTGGAATCCGGCGAACATCGCGAAGACCACGGTCCCGAAGATGACGTAGTGGAAGTGGGCCACCACGAAGTAGGTGTCCGAGACATGGAAGTCCATCGGCGGCGAGGCCAGGATCACGCCGGTCAGGCCGCCGAAGACGAAGGTGATGAGGAATCCGATCGCCCAGAGCATCGGCGTCTCGAAGCTCAGCGACCCCTTCCACATCGTGCCGATCCAGTTGAAGAACTTGATACCGGTGGGCACCGCGATCAGGAACGTCATGAAGGAGAAGAACGGCAGCAGCACACCGCCGGTGACATACATGTGATGTGCCCAGACGGTGACCGAAAGGCCCGCGATGGAAATCGTCGCCGCGATGAGCGAGATATAGCCGAACATCGGCTTCCGGGAGAAGACCGGAATGACCTCGGAGATGATGCCGAAGAACGGCAGGGCGATGATATAGACCTCCGGATGGCCGAAGAACCAGAAGAGATGCTGCCAGAGCAGCGCCCCGCCATTGGCCGCGTCGAAGACATGCGCGCCGAATTGGCGGTCCGCCTCCAGGGCGAACAGCGCGGCGGCCAGCACCGGGAAGGCCAGCAGCACCAGTACACCGGTCAGCAGCACGTTCCAGGTGAAGATCGGCATGCGGAACATCGTCATGCCCGGAGCGCGCATGCAGATGATCGTGGTGATGAAGTTGACCGAGCCGAGGATGGTACCGAAGCCGGAGAGGGCCAGACCCATGATCCACATGTCCGCGCCCGCCCCCGGCGAGCGCACCGCGTCCGACAGCGGGGAGTAGGCGAACCAGCCGAAGTCGGCCGCGCCCTGCGGGGTCAGGAACCCGCCCACCGCGATCAGCGAGCCGAAGAGATACAGCCAGTACGCGAACATGTTCAGCCGCGGGAACGCCACATCGGGCGCACCGATCTGCAGCGGCATGATCCAGTTGGCGAACCCCGCGAACAGCGGGGTGGCGAACATCAGCAGCATGATCGTGCCATGCATCGTGAACGCTTGGTTGAACTGCTCGTTCGACATGATCTGCAAACCCGGCCGGGCCAGCTCGGCGCGCATCAGCAGCGCCATCACCCCGCCGATGCAGAAGAAGGCGAACGAGGTGATCAGGTAGAGCGTGCCGATCGTCTTGTGATCGGTGGTGGTCAGCCAGCTGACGGCCGTGGACCCTGGGCCGGGGCGGCGCGACGGCGGGGCGGCCGGCGCCGCCGCGGCAACGGTGTTGTTCCTCATGACCGCTAGGTGTCCGGCACCCCTCGAACCGTCACCGCGCGAGCTGTTGCCTATTTCTCGCTCCGGGGTGTGATGATCCGAGGTGTGCCGGACACCTTCGGATCATGAGCACCGACGACGCCTTCGACGCCGCCTACCGTGAGCATTACTGGGCGGTCAGCCGTTTTGTGGCACGGCGGCTGGACGACCAGGCGTGGGAGGTCGAGGAGGTGGTCGCCGAGGTCTTCGCGGTGGCCTGGCGGCGCCGGGCCGAACTGCCCGAGTCACCGCTGCCGTGGCTGTACGGGGTGGCCCGGCACTGTCTGGCCAACACCGTGCGCGGCAAGGGCCGTTACCGCAGGCTGCTGGCCAAGCTGGGGCACCACGAGGTGACGCGCGGTGGGCGCACCGTGGCGAGCCCGGACACGGAGCGGCCGGGTTCCTGGGTGCTGGAGGCGCTGGCCCGGCTCGCCGAGGCCGACCAGGAAGTGCTGCGGCTGACGGCGTGGGAGGAGCTGACCGTCGAGGAGCTCAGCACCGTGCTGGGGTGCGGCCGGTCCGCCGCGGCGATGCGGCTGCACCGGGCTCGGCGGCGGCTGCGGGAGCAGATAGAGACCCTGCGCCGGGACGACCGGGTCTCGCTGGGGTGCACGAGCGGCAAGAGCGACATGGCCGACTGGGCTGACAGGGCCGACAAGGCCCACAAGGGTGGACACGCATGACCGACGAACTGGATCTGCTCCGCGAGGCCGACCCCGTGTCCGCCGACACCGGCCCCTGGCGGGACCGGCCGCTGGACGCGCGCGCCGAGCTGCTGCTGCGGCGGCTGCCGTCCCGGGACCAGGGGCGCCGTACCGTCCGGCGCGCGGTCTGGAGCCTGGAGGCCGTGGCGGCCGCGACGATCCTCGCCCTCGCGCTGACCGTCTCGGGCACCGGCTCCTCCCCCGCCGTGGCCGCGCCCAGACCACTGGTGGCACATGCCTCCCGTGCGGATGTGCCGCTCGCCGAGATCCTCCGGCGGGCACGGGCCGCGGCCGAGGACTCCTCCGAGAGGAGCCGGCGCGGCAGCCATCTGCGGACCTGGTCGCTGAGCATGGAGTCGGGGAAGGACGCGGTGACTCTTCCGCAGGAGTCCCTGAGCCGTTGGAACGCGGACGGCAGCGGTTCGCTCCTGGAAGTGGCCGTCGATCCGCGCCACCCGGACCGCCCGGTGATCACCGACGGTACGCCGCCACGCGCGGTCCACGACGGCAAGGTGCTGCGCGATGAGAAGTATCCGGCCGGTATCAACGGCGCCAACGAGAGCTACTTCGAGGATCCTCCGGCCGGGGCCCCGGAGCTGCGCGCCTATCTCGCCGTCTGGTCCCCGGGCGCGGACCGCGACCCGGCGGAGCTGATCTCGGCCATCGAGTCGTTTCTCGCGGTGTGGACTCCCGGTCCGCGCCAGCGGGCGGACATCGTCACCCTGCTGTCCCGGATCGAGGGGCTGCGCCCGGCGGGCAAGGTCATCGACCGGCTCGGCCGGGAGGGGCAGGCGTTCCGGTTCACCCCCGCTTCCGCCGGGATGCGGAAGCTGATCGTCCTCGATCCGGACGACGGCAGCGTGCTGGACGTCGAGGAGACCGTCACCCGGGACGATCCGGAGTACAGGCTGAAGGCGGGCGACGTGATGTCCTACAAGGCGTGGGTGTCCTGATCGGGCGGACGCGAGGGCGCCGAGCGGGCCACGGGCCGAAGCGGAGACACGTCAGTCGCCGTCCCGCTGGCAGTGGGGGCACCACAGGCTGGTCCGCCCCGCGATCCGGCCGCGGCGCAGCGGATGGCCGCAGCGGGGGCAGTGCGGGTCCGGGTCGTCGCGCTGTCCGGTGAGCCAGTCCGGGTCGTCCGGCACCCGCTCCGCCCGCACCGAGGCGCGCAGCACCTCGCGTATCGCGGTGTGGAGCCGTTCGCGCTCGTCGTCGGCCAGCGCGTTGGCCGGCCGCCGCGGGTGGATCCGGGCCCGCCACAGGATCTCGTCGCCGAGCAGGTTGCCGAGCCCGGCGATCACGGTCTGGTCGGTCAGGGTGGCCTTGACGCGTCCGCGCCGCCCCGCCAGCAGCCGGTCGAGATCGGCCCGGCTCAGGGAGAGGGCGTCCGGGCCCTGATCGCCGAGGATCCGGTCGACGTCGGCGTCGGTGGCGGCGAGCCAGATGCCCTGAAGTTTGCGCTGGTCCTCGTAGCCGAGGCGGTGGCCGTCGTCGAGGTCGAAGGCGACGCGCTCGAACCGGCCGGCCGGTTCGGATTCCGCCCCGCAGACCAGCCGCCCGGTCATGCCGAAGTGCACCACGACCGTGGGCCCGTCGGTGGGGGCGATCAGCCACTTGCCGTGGCGGCGCGGTGCGGCGAAGCGGCGGCCCTTGAGATCGCGCTTCAGCCGCCGCGCGGTCACCCCGTGCAGCACCCCCGCATCGGCCACCTCCGCCCGCTCGACGCGGTGGCCCTGGGCGCAGGAGGCCAGCGTTCGCCGGAACCCCTCGACATCCGGTAGCTCGGGCATAGCGTCAGGCTACGCCCGGGGCCTCCGTCGCGCGTTACGGAGAACCACCCCCTTGGGGGCTTTCATCAGATAAAGTCCAAGTTATGCGATTCATGCGCTTCGCCCCGGGGGCGAGCGGTCGCAGCCATACGCTGTTCGCGGTCATACGGTGTCTGCCGTTCCTGGTCCTGGCGGCGGTGCTCAGCATTGAGCTCTCCCCCGCGCACACCCTCTACACCGGCCCCCTGCTCTCCCCGGCGCCGGCGCTGGCGGCGGTGACCATGGGGCCGTTCGGCACCGGCGGTGTGGCGCTGGCGGCCACCGCGGTGAGCGCGATCACCGCCACCCACAACGGCGTGTGGGGCACCGAGGTGGTGTACGCGAATCTGCTGGCCCTGCTGGTGGTGGCGGTGGCGAGCGTGGCGACCAGCGCGGTGCGGGTGCGCCGGGACCGCGAGCTGGCCCATATCCGCCGGATCGCCGAGGTCTCCCAGAACGTGGTGCTACGGCCACTGCCCGCCCGGATCGGTGCCGTGAACACCGCCAGCGTCTATATGGCGGCCGAGCGCGGAGCGCAGATCGGCGGGGACCTCTACGAGGCGATGTGCACCCGCTACGGAGTGCGGCTGATCGTCGGCGATGTGCGGGGAAAGGGGCTGGCCGCGGTGCGGTCCGCCGCGGCCGTGGTGGGCGCCTTCCGGGAGGCGGTGCACTACGAGCAGGACCTGTCCGAGGTGATGCACCGCTGTGCGGCCGCGCTGGCGCGCGAGTACGAGCTGCTGGACCGCTCCCAGCTCCAGGACCCGCAGGAGCTGGAGGAGCAGTTCGTCACCGTCCTCCTCGCCCAGGTGTCGGACGAGTCGCTGGTCGAGCTGATCAACCGCGGCCATCCGCCGCCCCTGGTGATGCGCGAGCGCAAGGTGCGCTCCCTGGACCCGGCGCGCCCGCTGCCGCCGCTCGGCCTGGAGGAGTTCCTCGGCCCTCCCCCGATCCGCGCCGAGACCTTTCCGTTCCTCCCCGGTGACCGGCTGTTGCTGCACACCGACGGCGTGGTCGAGGCCCGCAACCACTACAACGAGTTCTTCCCGCTGCACCGGACCATGGAGACGCTGGACGGCGCCACCCCGGGCGAGTACCTGGACCGGCTGCGCCACGCCCTGGTCCGGCATGCCGAGGGACGGCTGGCGGACGACGCGGCCATGGTCCTCATCGAGCGCGCCATCGGCGGCACGCGGCGGCCGTTCCCCTGAGCGGGCATCCACCGTGCCGTCGGCCCGTGTTGGCCACTTCGGCATGGGTTGACGCCCTCGCGGAGCGCGACGACACTGTCAGGGACGGTCACGATTGTCAGCGCCCACCGTGCGGAACCCCCGCTCAGATGGGTCATCGGCCCCGGCTCGCTGACAGGCAACCCTTCTCCCGCGACGGGGTGCCCCCGGGTGACGACCAGGTTCCGTCGGCGTGGACGGGACAAGCGCGGTCTCGCTGCCTCGCGAGCCCCCGATGATGGGATCGGTGAGATGCCCAGGACCGACAGCGACGGGGACGGCGCCCGTCGGCGTCCCCGGCCGTGGTCCCCGCTCCGCCGTCTTCACCTCCTGACCAGGCGTCTCCACATCGACCTGCTGCGCATCTGCAGCGCCGCCAGTCCAGCCGTCTGAATCGACGCGGTCACCGAGCGCGGCCCAGCGCGCCGGGGTCGGGGATCTCCCGGCACCCTCCCGGCGAACGCGCCACGCTGGCTTCCCTTCCGTCGCGCCATCGGCGCCGCCCAGACCGGCGGGCCGGGGCTCCGTCCTTGCCTTGGAGAGCCATGTCCGAGACGTTTCCGATCAGTTCAGGTCCTGCCGCTCTTCTCGATCCCGACCCCTGCCCGCCCGGCCCCCGGATCGCCCCGCCCGCTGCGCCGCACCGCTTCCGCAGCCGCATCGGCGTCGACCTCGCCGGTGGCTTCTATCCGGTGCCGCATCGGTATCGGCTCTACCTCTCCGCGAGCTGTCCGCTCTCGCTGCGCGTCTCGATCACCCTCGATCTGCTCGGGCTGCGGGACACCGTCGCCACCACCCTCGTCGGCCCCCCGGACGACACCCCCGAAGCGTTCGCCGCACTGCGCGGGGCCTACGAGGCCACCTGGCACCGCTACGGCGGACCGGTGGACGCGCCTGCCCTCTGCGACGGCTGGACCGGGCGTGTCGTCAGCAACCACACGCCCGACATCCTGCGCGACCTCGCCGGCCAGCTGAGCAACCATGGCGGACCGGGGCGTCCCCGGCTGCGCCCGGCGCCCCGCGCCACGGACATCGACGCCCTCCGGGAACTCCTCGACGAGGACATCACCCACGCCGCGTGGCAGGCCTGGACGGCGCACGAGGCGCAGTGCCGGGACGTCTCGCTGGAGCGGCTGCTGACCGCCCTCGGCCGGCTCGACCGCAGGCTGGCTGTCGCACCGTACGCACTGGGCGACGAGCTGACCGCCGCCGATGTGGACCTGTGGGTGGCCCTCGTCCAGCTCGACACCGAGCACCGGCTCCACCTGGACGCCGACGCGGCCCAGCGGGTCTCCCGCCATGAGCAGCTGCGCGCCTATGTGCGGCGGCTGCACGACCATCCGGCCTTCCACACCACGATTCCGGAGGCCCTCCAGGACGACGTGTCCTGAGCGTGCGTCCCGGACCAGGCGCCCTGTCCGGCGGCTCGGCGCAGGACAGGGCGGCCCGACTCAGGACAGGCCGGCCCGGCTCAGGACAGGGCGGCCCGGGCGTCGCCGAACTCGCTCATCGCCCCGGACACGATGGCCTCCAGCCGGGCGTGGTGGGCGCCGCGCCAGTAGACCCGCTCGCAGACCGTGCAGCGGGCGAAGACCTCATACGTGCGCCGGGTGCCGTGCTGGAGCAGCTCCCGGACCGACTCCTTGTCGGCGTCCTCCAGCGGGCCGTTGCAGGCGGTGCAGCGGGTCCAGGGCGCCAGGCTCGGGGTGAACCGGCCGAGGACGTCCCGCAGTTGCTCATCCGGGCGGTCGCTGTAGACATACGCCCCGGCCCACAGCTCACGGCGGCGCAGCAGCCCCCGGTCGCGGGAGAGCAGCACCCGGCGCTGGGCGGCGGAGCGCGCGGCCAGCTCAGGGTCGCCGATGTCCTCGCTCTCGTACGCGGCGTCCACGCCCAGCAGCCGCAGTCGGCGCGCGAGCGTGCCCAGGTGCACATCGAGCAGAAAGCGCAGCGGCGCGCCCGGCACCCGCTGCGGGCGGACGACCGGATGGACCTCCACGGTCTCCCCCGCGCTCGGCAGATGCGAGACGCCGGTCTCCTCGCCGTTCACCACCAGCCGGCCGACCTCGGTGAGCGGGACCCCGAGCGACTCGACGACATGGCCGAGGGTGGAGGCGCCGTCGGTGACCACGGCCGTCCAGGGTCGGCGCCGCTCCTGGACGGCGAAGAATCGCAGTTCAGGAGCGAGGCTGAGGTGAATCTCGGGTCCGTTCACACCGCCAGCATGCCAGGCGCGCCCGGCCCGAGGCGACGGCGTTTCGGGTCCGCCCCCGGGCTTGACGATCATGGAAGCGGTCACCGGCGGGAACGCGTCGCACCAGGGCCGCGGGCCACGCCCGCGTGATCGTCGGCGGGGGCGTCAGTCCGCCGGTGGGGCCGCCTTGGCCCGGTCGCGCCGCCGCTTGCGGCGCCAGGCCACCATCCGCAGATACTCCTCGTACAGCACCCGGCCCAGCAGCGCGCCGCCGAAGACCACATATCCGACGCCGACCAGCCAGGACTGGACGACCAGGACGGTGCCGACCGGACCGTAGGAGACGGCGTTGGAGGCGATCAGCGGGGAGAACACCAGCTGGGAGAAGACCCGCAGCCCCAGCAGCCCGACGCCGGTGGCCAGCGCGCCGGGCAGCAGGGCGCCCCAGCCGATCCGCCCGCCGAGCAGCAGCCGCTGCGACCACCAGAAGAACAGCACCGTGCCCAGCACCGCCACCAGCACCCGCGAGATGCCGGGCTCCAGATGGGCGGAGAGCAGCAGATAGCAGATCAGCACCACGAACCACACCAGATGGCGCCAGGCGGTGTGCCAGCGGCCGGCCGGAAGCTCCCACACCTTCTCGTAGCCGACCTGCAGCACCGTGCCGAAGCGCAGGCTGAAGACGGCCAGTGTGGCCAGACCGAAGGCGGTGGTGGACTCCAGCGCCTGCTTGGGCGGGGAGAACAGCTCCTGCACCTCGTCCCGTGAGGTCGGGGAGAGCCCGAGGCCCTCGGCCAGCCACTGGGCGAATCCGAGCCGGTTCACCGGATCGGCCGCCGCGACCACGATCAGCAGGGGCACCAGGGTGAGAAAGCCCAGGGCGGCGAAGCCCATCGCACGGTGCAGCAGCTCGAAATCACTGCCCCGCCGCCATCCGCGTCCGATCGCGGACCGGTGGAACGCGTCCTCCAGCCGCCGCCACCATCTGGGCCCCCGGGAACCGGACGCGGACCGATGCTCGGACATACACCCACTCCCCTACCGGCGCCACCGGCTCAGCCCCCGGCAGGCGGGAACGCGCGCCGGGCGGCGCGCGCGCCACGGGCCCCCCTCGGCAGGGGTGTCGGTCGGTACGGGTGTCGGTCGGGCTTGTCCATCCATGCCTTGTACGCCTCGGCACCCATCTGCGCTGGACGCCCCGCGGATCGATCGTTTTGTCCAGGAGGTTTTCGTTTGATCCAGATTACCCGCCGAGCGCCGGCCTCTCACGCCGTGGCCATGACCGGGGCCCCGCTGTCCGCGTCGATGACGCTGACCCGGACGGCGGGCTCGCGCACCGTGTCCAGGCTGGCCGCGGCGTCCACCGCGAACAGCACCAGAACGGGCCTCGCGGCCGTGCCGCCGCCGTGCACTCCGGCGAACTGGAGGATGCGCCAGCCGCCGTCGTCCCAGTGGTCCAGCAGCGCGGAGCGCACCACGCGGGAGGCGCTCTGCCAGGCGCGCGAGCGCTCCAGCAGTTCGACGGTCGCGGCGACCGGGACCGCCGCCGGGGTTCCGGTCGCGCCGAGCGGATGTCCGGTCGCCGCGAGGCGGTTTCCGGTCACGGCCAGGCGGTTTCCGGTCGCGGCGAGCGGGTGTCCGGCGATCCGCAGTCGCAGTCGGCGCAGCGGCATCCGCCAGCGGCGGTCCGGATCGGCGGACAGGGCCGTCAGAACCGCCGCCGCGGCCAGGACCAGGCACAGCGCCGCGGCCGGACGGCGGGCCGCCGCGGTCCACCAGGGCTGCTGGGCCAGAGCCGCCACGACCCCGCCCGCGAGAACCACGGCGGCGCGGGCGAAGGCGCGCCAGGTGAGGGGGGCGTCCTGCCGTGCCGTACAGCCGCAGGAGGAGCCGGGCGCGGCGGTGCGGGCATAGCCGAGATAGCCGAGGAAGGCCGCGCCGAGGAGGGCGGCCGCCGCTCCCGGGAGCGGGGTCGCGGGTGGCGCCAGCAGCGCGGCGGCGAGGAGGAGTTCGACCGCGCCGAGGGCGCGGAGGACGAGCGCGGCCCGGCCGCCGTCGCGCAGCAGCCGTGCGAGCGCGGTACGAGGCGCCTGCCGGGCGGTGCCCCGGCCGAACAGCTTGCCCGCCCCGGCCGGTCCGAGCACCCCGGCGAGCACCAGCGGGACCAGGGCGCAGACCAGGGCGCTCACCGCCGCCTCCCCGCGCCGGGCGCGACCGCGACCCGGACGAGGTCCACGGAACCGTCGGACGGCCGCCACGCGCCCAGGACCTGAGCGCTCTGCCCGATGGTGAGCCGGGACAGATCGGCGGTGGGCGAGGCGTCGCCGTACGAGGCGCTGGTGGTCTGCGCCATGAGGTTGCCGACGATCTCGTGCTGCCCGTGGGCGAGATGCAGCCGGGTCTTCTCGATACCGCGGATGGTGGCGTGGAGGTTCACGATGTTGACCCACACCGCGTCGGCGGCGAGGGTGCCGTCGGGCAGGGGGAGGCCGCGGGCGTAGAGCCCGTCGCCGGTCTCGATGTCGGCCGCGGTGGTGGCCCGGGCCTTCCAGACACTGGTGGCGTTCGTGACCCGCACCCGGGAGTGGTCGCCGTAGGAGCCCGCGACCTCCAGGACGTCCTGGTTGATCGCGGTGATCCGCCCCTCGGCGAAGGCGCTCTCGGCGACCGCGGGGTCCAGGGGGCGGATGGGCGCGGCGAAGGCGGCGTCGGCGTCCACGGCGCCCAGGGCGGTCGCCCCGATGACTCCGGTGCCGAGGACTCCCGTGCTCAGGGCTCCCGTGGTCAGGGCTCCCGTGCCGATGACGGTTGCGCCGCGGAGGGCGGCGGCGGTGAGGAAGCGACGGCGGTCGAGGGGGTCGCCGGTTCGGTACGCGCTCATGGCCGGGCCCGCCTCATTCGAAGATGGAGACCGGCAGAGTGCCGGAGCTCAGGCTGCCGATGGCGGAGAAGGCGGCGGGGGTGAGGTCGATGACGCGATTGGTGCGGCAGACCCCGTCGCAGCAGGTGGACTCGGAGCAGAAGCTACGGGTGCGCGGGCCGCAGTCGCTGACGGTGACGCAGACGCTCGCGCCCGAGCAGTCATGGCGCACCTTCATCACGGAGCCGCAGCCGCGCCGGGGTATGTCCTCGCCGCACAGGTCCGGCCGGGTGATGTCCCAGCACGCCTTGGAGGCGTTGGGCCAGGCCGCCTGCAGGGCGCTGGAGCGACAGGTGCCGCACGCGCCGCCGCCTGCCGAGGCGCACGGACCCCAGGCGTTGCCACAACAGAACCAGGTGGCCTCGCCGTTCCAGAGCTTGGTCGATCCGCACGCCATGCCGCTGTCCTCCCGGCTTCGGTCGGGCCCTCGGAGCAGCACCATCATCCGTGGGGCCGGACACGGCCGCCACGGGAGGGCGTCCGGTCGGGAGTCCTCGTCAGCGGTCGGGTCCCTTACAGCCGCTCGACCATCGTGACGTCGGCCAGCCGAAGACGACGTCCTCGACGGCGGCCGGATCGGCGCCCGAGCGCTCCATCAGCGTGCGCAGGACGTGCGCGCCGAGGTCAGCGGGGGGGGGGACGGAGGAGAGCCCGCCCTTCCGCCGCCCCACCGGCGTCCTCACCGCTTCGACGATGTATGCCTCGGGCATGTCAGCTCGTTGAAACCCCTCAGGCCATGACGGCCTTACGGTCGTTCTCGCCGTTCTTGTTGCTCTTGCCGTTCTCGGGGAGTGATGCCGTCCAGCACCATCGACAGGTACTGGCGGGCGATCTCCTCGGGGCTGTGCTGTCCGCCCGGCCGGTACCACGAGGCGGCGACCCATACGGTGTCGCGCAGAAAGCGGTACGCCAGCCGGATGTCGAGGTCGGCGCGGAAGACCCCCTCGGCCACTCCGCGCTCCAGCGCGCCCAGCCACGCCCGCTCAAACCTCAGCTGCGACTCGGTGAGATAGCCGAAGCGCGGCTGGGCGGCCAGGTGCTTGGACTCCTTCTGGTAGATCGCGACGGCGGCGCGGTGCCGGTCGATCTCCCGGAAGGACTCGGTGACGAGTGCCTCGACGGTCTCCCGGGGGCCGAGTCCGGCGCCGAGCACCGCCTCGTATCCGGCCCAGAGCTCGTCCAGGAAGGTGGAGAGGATCTCGTCGACCATCGACTCCTTGGAGTCGAAGTGGTAGTAGAGGCTGCCGGCGAGCATCCCCGCCTCGTCCGCGATCCGGCGGACGGTGGTCGCGTTGTACCCCTGGGCGGCGAAGACCTCCGCCGCGGTCGAGAGCAGTTCGCGCCGTCGCTCGGCGGACGGGCTCACGGTCGTCTTCTTCTCGCTCTTCTTCGCACTGTTTCCGGTGGAAGCGCGGGTCCTGGTGGAATTCGGCACGTTCTCATTCTCGCCTCATGCGTGCTGACCGCTCACGGACACCTTCTCGCCGGTCATGTACGACGAGCAGCCGCTGGCCAGGAAGACGATGACGGTGGCCACCTCCCAGGGCTCGGCGACCGGCCGAACGCCTCGCGCTCGGTGAGCGCGGCCACCGTCTCCTCGAGCCGGCGCCCATGGGCGTCGCCGGGGATCCGTAAGGCACGCGCCCTGCGCTCCGACCGGGGGTTCTCCGTCGATGTGCCGTGCCCGCGTTCTCGCGCCCTGACCGGTCTTGATCCATGCTGTACCGACCATCAGTGAGCACACAGCGAGGTATGCGCGGATGCACCGAGCCCGGCCCACCCTGGAGAGCGTGGCGCGGCGCGCGGGAGTCTCGCGCGCCACGGTCTCCCGTGTCGTCAACGGCTCCACCAAGGTTGCCGAGGAGAGCCGAGAGGCGGTGCTGGACGCCATCCAGGAGCTGGGCTACATCCCCAACCAGGCGGCCCGCAGCCTGGTCACCCAGCGCACCGACTCCTTCGCACTGGTGCTCCCCGAGGAGCCGGGCCGGGTCTTCTCCGACGACCGGTTCTTCCCGGGCGTGGTGCGCGGGGTGAGCCAGGAGCTGGAGTCCGCGGACAAGCAGTTGGTGCTGATGATGGCCCGCTCCCCCGCCAGCCGTGACCGCATCGAGCGCTTCGCCCTGGCCCGCCACGTCGACGGGGTCATGGTCGCCTCGATGCACGGCGCCGATCCGCTCCCGGCCGCACTGGCCCGCATGGGCATCCCCGTGGTCTGCAACGAGCGGGTACTGAGCCCGGCCTCGCCGCCGTACGTGGGGGTGGACAACGCGGCGGGCGCGGCGCTGGCCGTGGAGCACCTGGTCCGCTCCGGGCGCACCCGTATCGCCACGGTCGCGGGCCCCCAGGACATGGTCGCCGGGATCGACCGGCTCTCCGGCTACCGGACGGCGCTGTCCGCGGCGCGGCGGGAGGCGTACGTTGCGTTCGGTGACTTCACCCAGGAGTCCGGGGCGGTCGCGATACGGGAGCTGCTGGACCGGGAGCCGCGGCTGAACGCGGTGTTCGTGGCCTCCGACCTGATGGCGATCGGGGTGCTGCGCGCACTGCGCCAGTCCGGCCGACGGGTGCCCGACGACGTGGCGGTGGTCGGCTTCGACGACATCGAGCCCGCGCGCTACACCGAACCCCCGCTGACCACCGTGCGCCAGCCGATCGGCGGCATCGGCCGCCGGCTGGCCCGTCAGCTGCTGCGCCTGACGGCCGGGGAGACGATCGAACCGGCGCTGGTGTTGCCCACGGAGTTGGTGATTCGCGAGTCGGCATAGCCGAGGGGCGATATGGAGGGCGCGACGGGGGCGCCCTACGGACTGCACCGCCCCCGGAACCCATCCGGACCGTACCCGCCGTGGGCTACTCGGCTCTGTTGAGTGCGGGTTTCGTCTCGCGCCTTCGGCGCAATTGAGCAGCGGGGCAGGGGATGGGGGGCGGGGCGCCGCCGCCGGGCGCCGCGTCGGTGGGGGCGAGCGCCGGTGGCGGCGCCTGCGCCCGGGGCTGAGGCCGTTGCCGGACTGCGGGACCGCCGGGCTGCCGGGCTGCCGGGCTGCCGGGAGCGGATCCTCCGGTCGCCATCCGCCGAGCTGGCAGGGGGTTGGGGTACCCCTCGAAAAAACGCTTGATCTGAAGCAACTAATTTGTCAAACGTTTTTGAGAGGGGTACCCCAACCCCCCGGCTGTCCGGCACCGACTCCAGCTCCTGGCCAGGGGAGCCGCCACCGGCGCCCAACACCCATGGACCCGCCACCCGGCGACGGCGCCGCGCCCCCACTCCCGCCGCCGCTGCTCAATTGCGCCGAAGGCGCGAAACGAAACCGGCACCCGACCGAGCCGCACAGCCCGAACCGCCCCCGCCCCGTACACCCCGACGGACCCACCCCGTACACCCCCGACGGACCCACCGCCCCGGTCAGCCGCCACCCGCATACCGCGGCAGCCACGCCCGAAAGTCCCGTTCGAATCCGTCATAGCGACGCCGTAGCTCGGCACCCGGCCAGTCCTCCGGCAGCAGCCGCGCGGGGAGGACAGGGTCGGCGAGGAGGTGCCGGAGGGCCGCGGCGGCGACGGTGAACCGCTCGGCCGGTTCCTCCGCCTCGTCCAGCGCCGCGCCGAGCAGCCTGGCCTGGCGGGCCCAGCCGTCCAGGTCCCATAGGCGCGCGGCGAGTTCGGCCGGATCGCCCTCCGGCGCGCCTGTGAACCAGCCGCACTGCTCGGCGGCGACGTCCGGGCGCGGGTGGACGAGATTGGCGGGGCGCAGCCAGGTGCCCTCGCGCAGTTCGGCCAGGCGCAGGGCGGCCATGGCCTGGCGGAGGGCGGCACGCTCGGCCGCCTCGCGCCGGTCGGAGGTGACGATCGCGATCTCCCAGCCGCCGTCCCAGCGCCGGGTGCGGGGGGCGCGGCTCTCGTCCTGCCGCGCCTGGCGGGCCAGCAGGCGGTCGGTGAGCCGGTAGGCGCCGTCGCTCTGCTCCAGGTCACCGGCCGCGACCATACGGGTGAGCGCGACCCGGATGGTGCCCTCGGCGGTGCCGAAGAGCGCGCCGACGCGTACCAGCGCGCGGGCGGGCAGCTGGGGCGGGTGATGGCCCAGCAGGGTGCTGAGCACGATCGAGCGCGCGGTCAGCGGCCGCAGGGTGAGCGTTCCGGTGTCGGTGCCGGTGCCGGTGTCGTCCATGGTTACGCGAAACCCTATCCATTACAGTTATTAATCGCGCATGATGGAAGTGTAAGGTCGCCGCCCCATCGGCCCCCGGCCCCGGGAGACCGCCGCGAACGAGGAGATGTCTGCCATGAGCGCTACGCACGAGGTCCTCAACCAGGCCCCGCCGCTCGTCGGCTTCAGCACGGCGGACGACCCAGCCCTGCTGGAGGCCCTGCGGCGGGACGGCGGCGGCTGGGGCGAGTCGGAGGTGCGGGACCTGGGCGCGCGGGCCGGTTCCGCGGAGGTCCAGGACTGGGCGCGGATGGCCGAGGAGCACTCCCCGGTGCTGCACACCCATGACCGCTACGGCCATCGCATCGACGAGGTCGAGTACCACCCCGCCTACCACCGGCTGATGGACGTCGCCGTGCAGAGCGGCCAGCACGCGGCGGCGTGGAGCGAGAGCCGCCCCGGCGCCCATCTGGTGCGCGCGGCCAAGTTCTACGCCTTCGCGCAGGCCGAGCCCGGCCATGGCTGCCCGATCTCCATGACGTACGCCGCGGTCCCGGCGCTGCGCGCGGAACCGGAACTCGCCGCCGGGTACGAACCGCTGCTGGCCGCCCGCACCTACGACTTCGGACTGCGGCCGCCGCTCGCCAAGCGGGGCCTGATCGCGGGCATGTCGATGACGGAGAAGCAAGGCGGCTCGGACGTCCGCGCCAACACCACCCGGGCCGTACCGGACGGTGCCGGTAACTACGTCCTCACCGGCCACAAGTGGTTCACCTCCGCGCCGATGAGCGATGTCTTCCTGACGCTGGCCCAGACGGAGGAGGGGCTCACCTGCTTCCTGGTGCCCCGGGTGCTGCCGGACGGCAGCCGCAACCCGCTGCGGCTGATGCGGCTCAAGAACAAGCTGGGCAACCGCTCGAACGCGTCGGCCGAGATCGAGTACGAGTCCGCCATGGCCTGGCGGGTCGGCGAACCGGGCCGCGGGGTGCGGACCATCGTGGAGATGGTCAACGTCACCCGGCTGGACTGTGTCATCGGCTCGGCGGCGGGCATGCGGGCCGGGCTGCGGCAGGCGCTGCACCACGCCGAGCACCGCCGGGCGTTCGGCACCGAGCTGGTCGACCAGCCGCTGATGCGCAATGTGCTCGCCGATCTGGCGGTGGAGTCGGAGGCGGCCACGACGCTCGCGATGCGGCTCGCGACCGCCCTGGACCGTGCGGAGGCCGGGGACGAGGGCGAGGCGGCGCTGCGCAGGCTGGGGCTCGCGGTGAGCAAGTACTGGGTGTGCAAGCGCGGCTCCACCCACGCCGCCGAGGCCCTGGAGTGCCTGGGCGGCAACGGCTATGTGGAGGAGTCCGGCATGCCGCGCCTCTATCGCGAGGCGCCCCTGCTGTCGATCTGGGAGGGCTCGGGGAATGTCGCGGCGCTCGATGTGCTGCGCGCGCTGAGCCGGGAGTCAGGTGCGCTGGAGGCGTTCCTGGCCGAGGTCGGCACCGCGGCCGGGGCCGACGCGCGGCTGGACGCGGCCGTGGACCGGCTGCGCGGGCTGCTGCCGCAGCTCGCCGACCCCGAGCGGGCACAGTTGCTGGCGCGCCGGCTGGCCGAGCAGATGACGCTGGTGCTGCAGGGCAGTCTGCTGGTGCGGTACAGCCACCCGGCGGTCGCCGACGCGTTCTGCGCCTCGCGGCTCGACGGGGACTGGGGGCATGCCTTCGGCACCCTGCCGCCCGGTACGGACACCGGCCCGATCCTGGAGCGCGCCCGCCCGAAGGACACGCGGTGACGCCCACGGAGGACGCGGGGAACGCCGTGGACGCGGCCGGTGCGGCCCTTACGGTTCGCACAGAGCGGGAAGGGCCGGTCACCACGGTCGTGCTCTCCCGCCCCGAGGTACGCAACGCCGTCGACGGCACGACCGCCACGGCGCTGGCCGACGCCTTCCGCGCCTTCGACGCCGACCCGGAGGCGCGGGTCGCGGTGCTGTGGGGCGAGGGCGGCACCTTCTGCTCCGGCGCCGACCTGAAGGCGGTCGGCACAGCGCGCGGCAATCGGGTGGCCGAGGACGGCGACGGCCCGATGGGACCCACCCGGCTGCGGCTGTCCAAGCCGGTGATCGCGGCGATCAGCGGCCACGCCGTGGCGGGCGGGCTGGAGTTGGCGCTCTGGTGCGATCTGCGCGTCGCCGAGGAGGACGCGGTCTTCGGGGTGTTCTGCCGCCGCTGGGGCGTCCCGCTGATCGACGGCGGAACGGTACGGCTGCCACGGCTGATCGGCGCGAGCCGGGCGATGGACCTGGTGCTGACGGGGCGGCCGGTGCCGGCCGACGAGGCGTACGCCATCGGGCTCGCCAACCGCCTCGTACCGCCGGGACGGGCGCGCGCGGAGGCGGAGCGGCTGGCGTCCCGGATCGCCGGCTTCCCGCAGAGGTGTCTGCGCTCGGACCGGGCCTCGCTCCTGGGACAGGAGGGGCTGCCGGAGGACGAGGCCATGGCGCGGGAGCTGCGCCACGGTCAGGCCACGCTGGCCGAGGGGCTGGACGGCGCGGCGCGGTTCGCGGCGGGCGCGGGTCGGCACGGGAGCTTCGGCGAGCTGTGACCAGGGGCGGGGGGCCGCCGCGGGCAGAGCTGAACGCCATGAGGTGAATGTCCTCCGGTAAACCTCCACGCGCCGATGTCCGGGTCTATTCCCCTATTCGGGGGAATCCCGGTGTTCACACGGCTGGCGGGCGTCCGTTCGGCGGAACATCTCCTCGTGAAGCGATGGCAGCGCGTATGGCGTGCGGGGGTCCTGACCACTGCCCTCGTCCTCGCTTCGGCGGGGGCGACAGCCCTGGCCGACCAGGACGGTGACGGCCCGGCGACCGCGTCCGCCTCCCCACGGCCGACGGCCGGCGCCCGGCCCGAGTCCGGGACCAGGGGCCCGGACCACGGACCGCACGTCTGGGTGAAGATCCGGATCGGTCCGGGCCTGTGCGTCTGCGTCGCCGCCTCGGCGGGCCCGGTCGGCTTCTTCGCCCACTACGGCTGGTGCCACAAGCCGAAGCCCACGCCGACCCCCACACCTACGCCGACCCCGACGCCCACGCCGACTCCCACGCCCACCCCGACGCCGACACCGACCCCGACGCCCACCCCCAGCCCGTCCGCCACGCCGACCCCTACGCCCACGCCCACGCGGACCCCGAGTCCGACTCCCACGCCCACCCGGACGCCGCGAGTCCCCTCCCCCACGCCCTCTCCGCGGCTTCCCACGCCGGGGCCCACACCCGAGCCCGCGCTTCCGCTGCCGCCCCCGCCCCCGCGTACCAAGCCTCCGGCCTCACCCCCCACGCCGGTTCCCACACCGACCAGGACCCGTGCCGTCGAGGTGCACGCGTATCAGAAGCCCCCGCGCGAGAAGCCCGACAGCGGCACCTCCCTGGTCACCTTCACCCTGCTGCTCACCGCGCCCGCGGTCCTCGCGGCCGCCGCACTCCGTCCGCGTTCGCGCTCCGGCGGGCGCGGCGGGCGGCGCGGCTGACGGCTCACCGTCGAACCGCCTGGGAGGTTATGCATGCCCGAATGGCTGATTATGGTCCTGGTGATGGCCGGGACCTGCGCGGTCGTGATCACCGGTGCGGTCCTCAACGCCCGCAGGCTCGGGGACGAGGACGATCCGGACGAGACCCCCGATGTCCTCGACTACATGATCATGATGATCGGCGTGGTCTACGCGATCGTGCTGGGCCTGGCGATCGCCGGCGTCTGGGAGGCACGCTCCGCCGCGCAGGACGGGGTCCGTACGGAGGCGCAGGCACTGCACGAGGTGGTCGAGCGGGCGAACGTCTACCCCGGCCCGGTGCGCGACCGCATCCGCGACGATGTGGACGCGTATGTGCGCCATGTGGTGCACACGGAGTTCAAGGTGATGATCGACAAGGGCGAGCTCACCGACCGGGGCGGCGAGCTGCTGAAGACCCTGCGCCACGACGTCACCTTCGCGACACCGCACAGCGATCTCCAGTCGCAGGCGTATCAGCCGATGGTGGATCAGGTGGCCGCCGTGGACGACGCGCGGAACGCCCGGCAGCAGAGCGCGGGACCCACGATGCCCCATCTGGTCTGGTTCGGCCTGGTGCTGGGCGCGGCGCTGGTGGTCGGGCTGGTCTTCACCCTGCAGATCCGCCGCTCGCCCCGGGAGCTGATGCTCGCGGTGATGTTCACCGCGCTCATCGTCTTCCTGCTCTTCCTGGTCTGGGACTTCGACGCGCCCTTCGGCCGGTCGGTCGGCGACTCGACCACGGCCTTCACCGATCTGTTCCCCAGCGCACGGGGAGGGTCTTGAGCCCGTTCTGGAAGTTGGAGGTGAGCCGCACCGGGTCACCCGCCCGGCGCAGCCCCGGCAGCCGGTCCAGGGCGGCGCGCAGCATGGCCCGCATCTGGACGCGGGCCAGATGCGCGCCCAGGCAGACATGTGGTCCGAAACCGAAGCTCAGATGGTCGTTGGGGGCGCGGGTGATGTCGAACCGGTCGGGGTCGGTGAAGACCGTCTCGTCGCGATTGGCCGATGCGTGGAAGACGACGACCTTCTCACCGCGGCGGATGAGCTGTCCGCCCAGTTCCACATCGCGGGTGGCGGTGCGCCGGAAGTCGATGACGGGCGGCCAGAAGCGCAGCATCTCCTCCACCGCGGGGACGGTCAGCTCGGGCCGGTCGCGCAGCAGCCGCAGGCTCTCGGGGTGGTCGAGCAGGGTGAGCAGCCCGCCGGGGATGCCGTTGCGCAGCGTCTCGTTGCCCGCCACGGCGAAGAGGAAGAACATGTTCTCGAACTCGTCCCGGCTCAGCCCGCCCTCGCGCATCCGCGCCATCACACTGCCCGGACGGGGCCGCTCGGCGAGCGCGTGGGCGTAGGCGAACATATCGGCCAGGGCCTCGCGGGAGCGCGGGTTCATCGGCCGGCCGTCGGGACGTCGCGCCGCAGGGGCCGGTCGGCGGGCGAGGGCGGCGCGCCCCATGGGGCTCAGCTCCTCGAGGGCCGTGGTGGACGATCCGGCGTAGTCGTCGTCCTGGTAGCCGATGACCCTGCTGGCCCAGTCGAAGAGCAGCCGCCGGTCGCCCTCGGGGATGCCCATCACATGGGCGAGGGTCCAGACCGGCAGATCGGCGGCGAGCTCGACGAAGTCGGTCTCGCCGCGCCCGGCCACGGAGTCCACGAGCGCCGCCGCGCGCTCTTCGATGACCTCCTCCAGCTCCCGTACGGCGCGCGGGGTGAAGGCCGCGGCGACGATACGGCGGCCGCGGGAGTGGTCGGGCGGGTCCTGGTTGAGCATCATCGCCCGCACGAACTCCAGATCGGCGGGGGTGTCGGGGTCGCGGATCTGGGTGGCCCCGAGGTGGGAGGAGAAGACCTCGGGGGTACGCAGGACGTGTTTGACGTCGGCGTGCCGGAACACCGCCCAGAAGCCGGGGCCGGCCGGCCAGGCCCCGACCGCGGGCTCCTCGATCCGGCAGACCGGGCGGGTGGTGCGCAGTTCGGCGAAGAGCGCGTAGGGGACACCGGCGGTGTAGGTCTCGGGAAGGAACGCCTCGACAGGGTTCACAGCCGAGACCGTACGGCGCCGCCCTCCGGGCCCGTCAAGACGCCCGGAGCCCACCGACCCCCTGAGCCCACCCAAAACACCCTGAGCCCATCAGGCGCCTCGACCCCATCGGACCCCGCGAGCCCACCGGACCCCGCGGGCCCATCGGACGCCCCGGGCCCATCGGACGCCCCGGGCCCGCCGGACGCCCCGGGCCCGCCGGAGACCGTGAGCCCGTCGGACGCCGCGCGGCCCCTACGGCACCGGCACCGGGAGGATCCGGCGCAGCGGGTCCTCCGGCAGCCGGCCGTGGGCCTTCCACTCCCGGGGGTAGCCGACGGAGACCTCCTGGAACTTCACCCCGTCCTCCACCGTGGTCCGGGGGATGTGCAGATGGCCGTAGACGACGGTCTCGGCCCGGAACCGCACATGCCAGTCGGCGGTCAGCTCGGTGCCGCACCACAGCGCGAAGTCGGGATAGCGCAGCACCCGGGTGGGCAGCCGGGTCATCGGCCAGTGGTTGATGAGCACGGTCCGCAGCCCCGGATCGACGGCCGCCAGCCGGGCCTCGGTCTCGGCCACCCGGGCCCGGCACCACGCGTCGCGGGTGGGGTAGGGGTCGGGGTGCAGGAAGTGCTCGTCGGTGCAGACGACGCCCACCTCATGGGCATGGGCCAGGGCGGCCTCCTTGGTGGCCATGCCGTCGAGGCGGAAGGTGTAGTCGTAGAGCAGGAACAGCGGGGCGATGACCAGCGGCCCGCCGATGCCTTCCCAGAGGGGGTAGGGGTCCTCGGGGGTGACGATGCCCTTCGCCCGGCACATCTCCACCAGTGCTTCGTAGCGCGCCACCCCCCGGACTTCCAAGGGGTCCTTGGGATGGGTCCACAGCTCGTGGTTTCCCGGTGACCAGATGACTTTGGCGAAACGCTCGCTCAGCAGGCCGAGGACCTCCTCGATCTCGGAGAAGACCTCGCCGACGTCCCCCGCGACGATCAGCCAGTCGTCGTCGGAGCCGGGCCGCAGCCGCTCCACGATCGCCCGGTTCTCCGAATAGGCCACATGCAGGTCGCTGATTGCGAGGAGTTCGCCCCCGTGGGTGCCACCCATTGTCTCTCCTGTCGTACGGTGGCGGTCATGACGCGGTCGCGGTGCTCACGCGCCGCGGGACGGGCCGGGTGATCACCGGACCGTCCCTGGCGCTAGCCTCGCAGATGTGGTCGACAAACTCCCTCCGTCTTTTGAACGGGGAACCGACGGGCCCAAGGTCATCGTGGCCGGACTGGACGGTTCCGAATCTTCCTGGCGTGCCACGGCCTACGCGGCCGGACTGGCCAGACGCCAAAAGGCGCTGCTCGTCGTGGTCTACATCCAGCCGGTGCTGGCCGCCGGGGCGGCGCTGGGTGCCCCGGTGGCCGACACCACCGGCGAGGTGGCCGAGGAGCTGATGACGGAGATGCGGGAGGCCGCCGAGCGGCGGCGCGGGGTCTTCGACGTGCGCTGGGAGTTCCACACCTTCCGGGGCGATCCGTACAACGGCCTGGCCCAGGCGGCCGATGAGCTGAAGGCCGACGCCGTGGTGGTGGGCGCGTCCGAGCAGGCCGGGCACCGCTTCATCGGCTCGGTGGCCGTACGGCTGGTGAAGGCGGGCCGCTGGCCGGTCACGGTGGTGCCGTAGGGCCCCTGCCGGCTCGCGGAGCCCGGCGCGGTGAGGCACCGTGGGAGAAACGAACGGACCACCCCATGGACCGGGGAGACTGCCATGGCCCACACCTACCGGGTGACCGAGATCGTCGGCTCGTCCGCCGAGAGCGTCGACGACGCGATCCGCACCGCCATCGGCCGTGCCTCCAAGACGCTGCGCAACCTCGATTGGTTCGAGGTCGGTCAGGTCCGCGGGCATATCGAGGACGGCCGGATCGCGCACTACCAGGTGGGGCTGAAGATCGGATTCCGGCTCGAGGACCCCGACTGACCCCGGCCGGGCCCGCACAGCGGGCACGGCCCCGGCGGTGGCGTGCTCAGCCACGGGGCACGACGGTGGAGAGCACGGACGGCAGCGGATACCAGTCGGCGGTCGCGAAGCTGGCGTGCCGGGCGGCGAGTTCGGACACCCGCGTGCGCGCCTGGTCCTCGGTGGGGCTGGTGCCGTCGATCGCGGGCGCCACGTTGTGCGCGTCCGTCATGATCAGCAGGTAGTGGCGGTTGTCGTACCAGGCGGTGTCCACGCCAGTGGTGACATACGTGGACGCGTCCCCGTCGAAGACCACGAACCACGGCCGGAGGGTGGCATCGGTGTAGCGGGTGCGCGGGTCGCCCGCGGCGGCGCCGTGGACGGCGGGGAAGGCGGCGGCCTGGCCGAGCTTCCCGGCGGCGGACAGGTCCCGCAGATGGGTGGCGTACTCACGGTCGGTCCACAGCGTGTCCAGCGGGTTGTTCTCCTCGACCGTGCCCGGGATCAGCTCGACGATGAACTTGCCCGCGAGCGCGGAACGGGACGGCCAGCCGTCCGCCCGCACCGCCTCGTCGAGGTCGGCGTGGCCGCCCACCACATCGGCCGGGCGCAGCAGCGCGTCGCCCAGCGTGGCGCCGAGGAGGGTGTCGAGGTCGCCCGGGCCGCGTCCGCTCTTGCCGTAGAAGCCGTCCTTCATCTCCACCTTGATGAAGACGGGACGGTGACCGGGATGGGCCTCGTGCCAGGCCCGCATATCGGCGAGGCAGCCGGTCAGGCTCTGGTCGCGCGGCTTGGTGCGCAGCTGGTCCGGGCCGGTGGCGTTCTCGCAGTTGTTGTCGTTGCCGAGCGGATTGCTGTGCGAGACCCGCCAGCCGGCTCCGAACGCATTGGTCCATACGTCGAGTTCCAGGAGCGAGGCGCCGGAGTCGAGCGCGTCGGCGAAGTACGGGTACTTGGCCTTTTCGTAGGCGTTGTGCACCCCCACCGAGGTGGTGGCGGAATAGGACGGATCGTCCGCGGCGGCCGGCCGGGCCTCCGCCGGTGCCGTCAGACACAGTGCGGCGGCCGCCACGGCGACCGCCACCGTTCCCGTGCGCCGGGCATGACCGCGCACCGAAGTCCCCACCCTGCCCATGTGTCCCCACCCTCGTCGACATCCCGACCAACTGGGCAGAAGCGTACGGGAGTCGCGTCACGGGTTACGAGGGGCAACGGGCACAGCGGGACGGGCCCCGCGGCGGTGCTGCCGCTGAGCCCGTCTCATGTGCCGCGTCTCACACGGCTGGGGGCCGTTTCCCACCCGGACCGCGCCCCGGCCCGGGCGCGGTCCGGATCAGCTGCTCGGGTCAGGGGCGCTCCCCCACACCGGTCGTCGCGGCCTCGCGCGGCCGCCCGCCGGGCAGCTTGGCGGCCAGCGGGGCGGTCTGTTCCATACTGGTACCGCGCCGCAGCCCGGTGAGGAACTCCCGGAGCGTCTCGACGGCGGTGTGCCGGGGCCGCCAGCCCAGTTCCTCCTGGGCACGGGTGGTGTCCATCAGCGGGAGCCGCAGGGCCGCGTCGAGCAGCTGGGGCGAGGGAGGCAGCAGACGCAGATGCCAGGCCGTGGCCATGGCCGAGCGAGCGGCGACGCGCGGGATCCGCACCGTCCGTGCGTCCAGGAGTCCGGCCAGCGTCTCGCCGTCGACCGGCGGTTCGGCCGCGAGGTTGAAGGCACCGCGCACCTGGCGGCCGAGCGCCAGGCGGTACGCCTCGGCGGCGTCGTCGCTGTGCAGGACCTGGAGGCGCAGCCCGGGCAGGTCGACGACCGCGGGCAGGAAGCTGGAGCGGATCAGCCGCCGGGGCAGGAACGGCCCCATGAACAGCCGGCGCTGCTCGGCCGCCGCCTCCTCCTTGAAGAGGAAGCCCGGCCGCATCCGCACCACCCGGATCTGCGGATGCTCCCGTTCGAAGGCGTCGAGCACCCGCTCCACATACGCCTTCTCACGGCAGTACGCGGCCTCCGGCCAGCCGTGGGTGGGCCAGGACTCGTCCACCGGGCGGCCGTCCTCGGGGCCGGGCGAGTAGGCGCCCACCGAGGAGGCGTACACCAGTACCGGCACCTCGGCCCGCGCCACCGCCTCGAAGACCCGGACACTGCCGAGGACATTGGTGTCCCAGGTGACGGCGGGCCGGTGGCTGGGCTGGATCAGCCAGGCGAGGTGGATGACCGCGTCGGCGCCCTCGAAGTGCCGTACGAGATCGGCCTCCTCACCGCTGTCCCGTCCGATGTCCGCCCGTACCCAGGTGGTCTTCGGCGGCGACCAGTCGGGCACCCTGCGGGCGACGCCCACGATCGACTCGATGTCCGGGGCCTCGCCGAGCGCGCGGACGACGCTCGTACCGGCGTTGCCGGTGGCCCCGACCACCACCACACGCATGCCCTGCTTGATGCCCATGTGTCCGCTCCCTTCGGCCGCGTCGTGTATTCGACCGTTCCTGTTCCTTCCGGTCTCGGCCGTCCCGGTCCTCAGCGGTCCCGGTCCTCAGCGGTCCCGGCCGACCAGCTCCCGCGCGGCCGCGACGATCGCGTCCGCGTCGATTCCCGCCTCGCTCAGCTGCTCGTCGGGGGTCGAGGAGCCCGGCATCGTGCGCAGCGCGAGCCGGATCGTCCGGGGCACCGGACGGCCGTCGCCGAACGCCCCGAGGACCGCGTCGCCCAGTCCGCCCTCGGGGTGGTGGTCCTCCACCGTGATCAGCCGGCCCGTCACCTCGGCGGCGGTGCGCAGCGTCTCGGCGTCCACCGGCTTGACCGAGTACAGGTCGATGACCCGGGCGGGGATGCCCTCCTGGGCGAGCCGGTCGGCGGCCTCGATGGCCTCGTGCAGGGTGATCCCCGCGCCGATGAGGGTGACCTGGTCGTCGTCGGTGGCGCGGACGACCTTGGAGCCGCCGATGGGGAAGCTCTCGGTGGGCGGGTAGATGACCGGCATTCCGCCGCGGGTGGTGCGCAGATAGCGGATGCCGGACTCCGCCGCCATGGCCGCGGTCAGCTGGGCGGTCTGGTTGGCGTCGCACGGGTAGAGCACCGTGCTGCCGTGCACCGCCCGGATGGCCGCCAGGTCCTCCACGCCCATCTGCGAGGGGCCGTCCTCACCGATGGCGACCCCGGCGTGGGAGCCGATGAGGTTCAGGTCCGCGTCGCTGATGGCGGCCATCCGGATGAAGTCGTAGGCGCGGGTGAAGAAGGCCGCGAAGGTGGAGACGTACGGGTTCCAGCCGCGGACCTGCATGCCGACGGCGGCGGCCACCAGTTGCTGCTCGGCGATGAAGAACTCGAAGTACCGCTCGGGGTGCTCCTTGTGGAAGTACTCCAGCCGGGTGGAGTCGCCCACCTCGCCGTCGAGCGCCACCACATCGCCGCGGGCGGTGCCGACCGCGGCCACCGCCTCGCCGAACGCGTCACGGGTGGGCACCGAGTCGCCGGTGTTGTAGCGCGGCAGGACCAGTGGGCCCTCGGCGAAGGGCCGGGTGGGAGCGACCGAGGGCGGGCCGAGCACCGGCACGGCCAGGTTGCGTACGCCGCCCAGCTCGGCGATGGCCTCCTCCGGGTTCTTCAGCGGCTTTCCGTGCATGCCCTCGCGGTTCTCCACCGAGGCGACGCCGCGGCCCTTCATGGTGCGGGCGATGATGGCGGTGGGGCGGCCGACGGTGGACAGCGCCTCGGCGTAGGCGCGGTCGATGGCCTCGATGTCATGGCCGTCGATCTCGATGGTGTGCCAGTCGAAGGCGCGGATGCGCCGCGCGTAGGCGTCCAGGTCCCATTCGTGGCGGGTGGGGCCGCGCTGGCCGAGCCGGTTCACATCGATGATGGCGATGAGGTTGTCCAGCCGCTCGTAGCCCGCGTGCTCGAACGCCTCCCACATCGAACCCTCAGCCATCTCGCTGTCACCGCACAGCACCCAGACGCGGTAGGGCACATGGTCGAGCCGCTTGCCGCTCAGCGCCATGCCCACGCCGTAGGGCAGGCCCTGGCCGAGCGATCCGGTGGCCACGTCCACCCACGGCAGCCGCGGGGTGGGGTGGCCCTCCAGCCTGCTGCCGCGCTTGCGGAAGGTGACGAACTCCTCGTCGCGGAGGGCCCCGGCCGCCTTGTAGACCGAGTAGAGCAGCGGGGAGGCATGGCCCTTGGAGAAGATCAGGTGGTCATTGCCCGGACGCTCGGGCTGCTCGAAGTCATAGCGCAGATGGTTTCCCATCAGGACGGCCATCAGGTCCGCCGCCGACATCGACGACGTGGGATGGCCGGACCCGGCGGCATCGGCGGCACGCACCGAGTCCACACGGAGCTGCTGCCCGAGCTCGCTGAGTTGTTCGTGTCGCATTGTTCTCCTTCCAGGTTTCGCCGACGGTCAGCCGCGACCCGCCCGTACCGTCTGCGCGACCTCGGGCGATGCGGTGTCCAGCGGCACCGCCCAGGGCGGGACCATTCCGAGCTGCACCGCCTGACGGGGCAGCACCGTGTCGAGCAGCCAGTCGGTGGCGACCCGGACCCGGTTCCCCGGCATCGCCATCAGGTGATAGCCGCGGGAGACCGCGTTCGCGATCGGCCCGGAGAGCGGTATGTGCAGCGGGTTCGCGGCGGCCTGCGCCCCGCCGAGGCCGACGGTGAACCCGAGGTCATGGTGTTTGTACGGTTTGGGGGCGCCGCGCCCGAGGGAGGCCAGGACGTTGTGGGCCGCGACCTTCCCCTGCCGGTGGGCGTGCTGTGCGGTCATCGGGGTGAACTGGCCCGGCCGGGTCAGATCCGGTACCGCGGCGGCGTCCCCACAGGCCAGCACCTCTGGATGGCCGGGCACGGCCAGATATTGGTCGACCCTCAGCCGGCCGCGTTCGGTCGGCAGCCCGAGCTGGTCCACCAGCGGGTCGGGGCGCACCCCGACGCACCAGATCAGCGACCGGGTGTCGATGAACTCGCCGTCGTCCAGCCGCACGCCCTCCGAGGTGGCCTCCTTGACCGTGGTGCCCGTGCGGATCTCCACGCCCCGTTGGCGCAGCACCCGGTCGGCCGTGCGGGACAGCCTCCTGTCCAGCTCCGGCAGTACCCGGGGGGCGATGTCGACCAGCAGCCAGCGGGGCGGCGGCGCGTCGCGCAGCGTGGTGTTCTTCCGGGCGAGCAAGTCGGTGAAGAGCACCCCATAGGCGGCCACCTCGGTGCCGGTGTAGCCGGCGCCGACCACCACGAAGGTGCGGCGGGCGGCCCGCTCCCGCGGGTCCTCGCTGGTGCCGGACATCTCGATCTGCCGGGTGACGTGGTCGCGCAGGTAGAGCGCCTCCGGCATGCCGCGGAAACCATGGGCGTGCTCGGCCACACCGGGGATCGGCAGCAGCTTGTTGACGCTGCCCACGGAGAGGATGAGGCGGTCGTACGCCATCTCGGCGGACCGTCCGTCCGGGTCCCGCCAGGAGATCCGGCGGGCGTCCAGGTCAACGCCGTGGACCTCGCCCAGCACCAGCCGGACATGCGGCAGGGTGCCCGTGAGGGAGACCGAGACCCGTCGGGGCTCCAGGACTCCGGCCGCCACTTCGGGCAGCAGCGGCAGATACAGGAAGTAGTCGTTGGGGTTGATCAGGACGATCTCCACCGCCCCCCGCAGGGTGCGGGAGAGGTCACGGGCAGCCTGGTAACCGGCGAAACCGGCACCGACGATCACTATGCGTAGTGGGCTCACACGAATCTCCCGGGCATACGGGGCCAGGGAGCACCAAGTGCCCGTGAGAGTCCGGGCCAAACGTCGGGCCCGGGCGGCCCCGCCCTCGGGACCGCGTTCCGGAGGGTCCCGGTGCGGTGCGGGGGCGGGGCGGCGGTAGGTCAGCGGCCACGGGGCCGGGGTAGGTCAGCTGCGCCGGCGGGCCGTCTGCGCGTCGACCGGCTCGTCCCAGTCGATGCGGTAGCCGGTCAGCCAGTCGGGGGCGCCGTTGCCGGCCCGGTCCAGCTTGCGCGGCATGGTGGCATCGCGCAGGGCCCGCGCCACGGGTCCCGGCGCAGTGCGGCGGGCCATGCCCGCGCTGGCCGTGGCGACCTTCTCGACCCGCTCCCGGCGCAGCGCCTCGTACGCGGCGAAGGCCGACTGGGGCGAGTGCAGATCGCGCAGGCATTTGGCGAGCACGACACCGTCCTCGATGGCCATCGACGCGCCCTGGGCGGCGTTGGGCGCGCAGGCGTGCGCGGCGTCGCCGACGATGACCATGGCCTCCTCGGACCAGGTCGGGGTGGAGATGATGTCGTACGCGGCGGTGGCCACGATGGAGTCGCCGGTGGCGCGGACCAGGTCGGCGGCGGGGGTGTGGTCCTCGGCGAAGAGCCTCAGCAGCCGCTCCCGCCACTCCTCGGGGGTGACGGCGGCGAGCTCACCCTTGGACATCTCCTCGGCCGGGGCGTTGCAGAACCACCACACCTCGCCGTCCGGGGCGGTGGTGCAGCCGAAGAACGCCTGCCTGCCGAAGATCATCGTGTAGGCGTCCGGGTCCGGGGGTGTCTCGGCGTCGCGGGTGTAGCCGCAGACGGTGTGCTGTCCGGTGTAGCGGGGCCGGGGCGCTGCCGCGTCGATGGTCCTGCGGACGAGCGAGTGGATCCCGTCGGCGCCGATCAGCACATCGCCCACGGCGCGCCCGCCGTCGGCGAACGAGCAGACGATCCGGCCGTCGGGGCTGGTATGGGCGGCCAGCAGCCGCTTGCCGTGCTCGATGCGCACTCCGCGGCGCATCGCCTCCTCGCCCAGCACCCGGGCCAGGGTGGCGCGTTTGAGTGTGACCGAGCCGAGGCCACCGTCCTGCGATCCGGACATGGGCCGGTTGCCGAGCCGTTTGCCGGTGTCGCTGATGAACTCGACGCGGCCGACCGGGAAGGAGTTCTTCAGCACCGGTTCATGGGCGTCGATGGTGCGCAATGCCTCCAGGCCGTTGGCGGCGACGACGAGGAACGCACCCGCGTCGGTGGCGTCCGTGGGGTACGTCTCGTAGACGACCGCGTCGATCCCGGCTTTCCGCAGGGCCATCGCGGTCACCGGGCCGGCGATGCCGCCACCGATGATCAGGGCTGTGGTCATGGTGCTCCGTGACGTGGCGTGGGGTGTCGTGTCGTGGGGTTGCGACAGCACCATATGGCGGACCGGAGCCCCCCGGGTCAAGAGCGCCACTTCAACTACCCGATGGCGGGCGGCATTTGGGACAGCTCCGGCAACCTGCCACGTGAGCGGTCCGGCTACGTGAGCAGCGGCGCTGCGTGAGGGGCTCCGCTACTTGAGCAGTCGGGACAGCCGCCGGTCGGCGAGCGGCTTGCCGCCGGTCTGGCAGGTGGGGCAGTACTGCAACGAGGAGTCGCGGAAGGACACCTCGCGGACGGTGTCCCCGCACACCGGGCACGGCTGCCCGGTGCGGCCGTGCACCCGCATGCCGCCGCGCTTCTCCCCCTTGAGGTCGGTGGCGGCCAGCCCGCGGGAGCGCTCGACGGCGGAGCGCAGCGTGGCGCCCAGCGCCTCGTACACTCCGGCGATCTCCTCTTCGGTGAGGTCGGAGGCGAGCCGGTAGGGCGACATCCGGGCGGCGTGCAGGATCTCGTCCGAGTAGGCGTTGCCGATCCCGGCGATGACGCTCTGGTCGCGCAGCACCCCCTTGATCCGGTGGCGTACGCCGCGCAGCAGCCCGGCGAACGCCTCCAGGGTGAAGGAGTCGTCGAGCGGGTCCGGGCCCAGCCGGGCGATGCCGGGGACCTCCTGCGGGTCGCGGACCACGTACACCGCGAGCCCCTTGCGCGTCCCGGCCTCGGTGAGGTCAAAGCCGGAGCGCTCCGGACCGGCCAGCAGCAGCCGCAGCGCGAGCGGGCCCTTGCCGGGGCGCGGCAGGGCTTCGGGGAGCCCGTCCCGCCAGCGCAGCCAGCCCGCCTTGGCGAGGTGGACGACCAGATGGGGGCCGTCGGTGGCCAGGTCGAGGAACTTGCCGTGGCGGGCCACCGCCGTGACGGTGTGGCCTTCGAGGGCGCTCAGCGGCGGGTCGTAGGTCTTCAGGACGCTCACCGCGACGGGGAGGACACGGGCGATCTCCCGGTCGGCGGCGCGCTCGGCCAGGATCGCGGTGAGGGCCTCCACCTCGGGCAGCTCCGGCATGCCACCAGTGTGCCGCAGGGCGGAGGCGAATCACCCCGGGCGCCCCGGAGGGGGGCGGGTTACCACCGACGCACCGCTCCGGGCTGCGGCCTCGCAGGCGCTCCCTTACCGTCTCTTTTGTCCCTTCTCGTCCCAGCCTGCCCCGTACGGAGTGTTCCCCATGGTCAACACCGGACAGCAGTCCGTACGAAGCGAGGCAGAACGCGGCGGTGAGGTGGCACGCGTCGGCGAGGTGGCACGGCACGAGGCGACGGGCGGGACGCGAGGCGCGAGGTACGAGGGCTATGAGGCGTACGAGGGCGGCAGCCCCGAGGCCGAGCGGCGGCGCTTCGAGAAGCTGACGCGCGAGCTGATGCGGGCGCGGCGGACACGTCCCGGCGGCGCGGACAGCCCGGGCGCCCCGCAGCTGCTGCGCCCCTTCCGGGCCAAGGCGGCGCTGAGTGTGGAGAACGCCCGGCTGCGGTTCCGTGACGACCTTCCGCCGGAGCTGTGCGTGGGATACGCCCGGCCGGGCGCCGAGTACCCGGCCGTGGTGCGGCTGTCCAGCGCGAGCGGCACCGAGCGGCACGACACCACGCCCGATCTGCGCCGGATGGCGGTGCGGGTCCAGGCCGGTCCGGAGGAGACCCACGATCTGCTGGCCACCAGCTTCCCGGTGTCCCATGCCGCCGATGTGCACGAGTTCGTCGCCTTCGCCAAGGCCACGGCGGGCGCGGGGAGCACCGTGGAGAAGGCCTTCGGGCTCTTCGTCCGGCTGCCGCTGGCGGTGGGCTGGGCCACCGCCGACCGGATGCGCCGCAATGTGCGGATCGCCACCCGCCATACGGTGGGCTCGCTGGCCCGCGAGACCTTCTGGAGCCGGGGCGCGATCCTGTGGGGCCCGGCCGGTCCGGTGCGGTATCAGCTGCGTCCGGCGCCCGGCGGCACCGCCGCTCCCCCGCCCGACCGCGGCGATCCCGACTATCTCGACCGTGAGCTGGCGATGCGGCTGTCCACCGGCGACATCGCCTTCGAGCTGTGCGTGCAGCGTTATCTGGACGACCGCCGCACCCCGGTCGAGGACGGCTCGGTGGAGTGGCCGGAGAGCGACGCGCCGGTCGTCCCGGTCGCGGTGCTCACCGTGCCGTGCCAGGACCTGGACAGCGCCCGGGCCCGGGCGGCGGCCCGCCGGGTCGAGCCGCTGACGTTCAACCCCTGGCACACCACGGAGGAGTTCCGTCCGCTGGGCAATCTCAACCGGGCGCGCAAGGCCGCGTACGAGGTCGCCGCCGCACATCGCCTCGGCCTGCGCCTCCCCGCCACCGAGCCGGGCCCCACCGCCGAGCCGGGCGCGACCGCCGAACCGGGCCCCACCGCCGAGCCAGGCGCGACCGCCGAACCGCGCCCCACCGCGCTGCTGCCCGGTCCGGTGCGCGCCGCCTTCGACCTGCCGGTGCGCGCGACCTTCGGCCTGGTCAACCGCTATGTGCCCTGGCATCGGCTGCCGGACCCACTGGGGCTGCTCAACCCGGACTCGCTGGGCCGGACGCTGCGCCGGCTCGGCCTCCTCGACGCGGCCCCGGCCGAGGCGCCGGCGCACCCCGATCCGGCCCCCGCCCCGGCCGGGGAGCGGCCGCGGGTGGCACGGAGGGATGGCGCGCGGACGGATGGGGCGCGGCGGGACGTGGCCGGGGCCGCCGCCGGCCGTCGCCTGTCACCGGTCCACCGGCCCGATCTGATCCATGTGCCCCACCCCGCCACGGTCAGTGAGCGGCTGCTGCACCGGGAGCGCTTCCGGCCCGCCACCTCGCTCAATGTCCTGGCGGCCGCCTGGACCCACTTCCAGTCCCCGGACTGGGCCGACGCCGCCTCCCACCGGTGGGACGGCTCGCAGGTGTACGGCGGCGGCGGCCCGCGCCTGGAGGAGGGCCATCTGCCGCTGGGCCCGGGCGGGGTGCCGCCGATCGGCTCGCCCGGCGCCTGGTGGCTGGGGCTCAGCGCGATGCACACGCTCTTCGCCCGTGAGCACGAGGCGGTGTGCGAGGCACTGCGCCGCACCCATCCGGCGATGGACGGGGAGTCGGTGCACCGTACGGCCCGGCTGGTGGTCTCCGCCCTTATCGCCAGGATCCATACGGTGGAGTGGATTCCGGCGATCCTCGCCACCGAGGTGCTCGACCTCGGCTCGAAGACCAATTGGCAGGGCCCGCCCGCCCATTGGCTGTCCCGGCTCGGCCTGTGGCTGTTCGAGGCGAGCGCGTCGACGGGCGGCCCCCGCGGCGTGCCGGACCATCCCGGGGTGCCGTTCGCCCTCGCCGAGGAGTTCATGGCGGTCTACCGGACGCATCCGCTGGTCCCGGACGACATCGAGCTGTGCGACCACCGCTTCGGGCGGCGGTCGCGGTCGCTCGGCTTCGACGAGGTGCGGGGCGCGGCGGCCGAGGCGGTGATGCGCAAGACCGGGCTCGCCGACGCCCTCTACTCCTTCGGCATCGCCCATCCGGGCGCGATCACCCTGGGCAACTACCCGCGCGCACTGCGGCGTTTCGAGCGGGACGGCGAACTCCTCGATCTGCCGGTGGCGGAGCTGATGCGGGCCCGGCGGCGGGGCGTACCGCGGTACAACGAATTCCGGGCCCGGCTGGGCAGAGCGCGGATCCGCTCCTTCGAGGAGCTGTCCCCCGATCAGGACACGGTCGCGCGGCTCGAGGAGGTCTACGCCTCGGTCAACGAGATCGACACCATGGTGGGGCTGTTCGCGGAGAACCCGCCCGAGGGGTCGGCGTTCAGCGAGACGGCGTTCCATGTCCTGCTGCTCATGGCCACCCGCCGGATTCAGGACGATCGCCTCCTGACCGTGGACTTCCGGCCGGAGGTGTACACCCCGCTGGGGCTGGACTGGGTGGAGAAGTCCAGCATGACCTCGGTGATCCTGCGGCACTGCCCGGAGCTGGCCGGAGTGCTGCCCCGCGGGGCGAGTCCGTTCGCGCCCTGGCGGCCCGTGGCGCCGTCGCTGTCCTGACCGCGGCCGTGGACCGGTTCAGGTTCAGTCCTGGCCGCGGAAGCGGTTGATGGACGGCAGATGCCGCTCCCGCAGCTCCGGATCGCGTACCCCCAGTCCCTCCTCCGGGGCCAGGCACAGGACGCCGACCTTCCCGGAGTGGCGGTTGCGGTGGACGTCCTGGGTGGCCGTGCCTACCGCCGTGAGCGGATAGACCTTGGAGAGCGTGGGGTGCACCATCCCCTTCTCGATCAGCCGGTTGGCCGCCCATGCCTCCCGGTAGTTGGCGAAGTGGGTGCCGATGATGCGCTTGAGCGCCATCCACAAGTAGCGGTTGTCGTACTCATGGCGGTAGCCGGACGTCGAGGCGCAGGTGACGATGGTTCCACCGCGCCGCGCCACGTACACACTGGCGCCGAAGGTCTCGCGGCCGGGGTGCTCCAGGACGATGTCCGGATCCTCGCCGCCGGTCAGTTCGCGGATCCGGGCCCCGAAGCGCTTCCACTCCTTGGGGTCGGGCGTGGACGCGTCCTTCCAGAACCGATAGCCCTCCTCGGCCCGGTCGATGACCAGCTCGGCCCCCATGGAGCGGACGAGTTCGGCCTTGCGCTGCCCGGAGACCACGCACACCGGGATGGACCCGCCGTTGACGGCCAGCTGGGTGGCGTACGAGCCGAGGCCACCGGCCGCACCCCAGATGAGGGTCACATCGCCCTGTTTCATCTGGGCGCCATTGCGGGAGACGAGCTGCCGGTACGCCGTGGAGTTGACCAGGCCCGAGGAGGCGGCCTCCTCCCAGGTGAGGTGGGCGGGCATCGGCATGAGCTGGTTGGCCTTGACCAGCGAGAGCTCGGCGAGCCCGCCGAAGTTGGTCTCGAAGCCCCAGATGCGCTGCTCGGGGTCGAGCATGCTGTCGTCGTGGCCGTCCGGTGAGCGCAGTTCGATGGACAGGCAGTGGGCCACCACCCGGTCGCCGGGCTTCCAGTGGCGCACCCCCGGCCCGGTGCGCAGCACCACACCGGCCAGGTCGGAGCCCAGCACGTGGTAGGGCTGGTCGTGGCGGGCCGCTCCGGGGTCGTCGGTCCGTGCGTACCGCTCCAGGAAGCCGAAGGTCGGCAGCGGTTCGAAGATGGCGCTCCACACGGTGTTGTAGTTGATCGCGCTGGCCATGACCGCGATCACCGCCTCGCCCGGGCCCGGTTCGGGCGTTCGCACCTCACGGATGTGGAGCGACTTCTGGGGGTCCTTGTCCTTGGTGGCCATGCCCTCGAACATCTCGGATTCCTCTTTGAGGATCACCGCGCCCCGATAGGACTCGGGCACGCGCAAGGCGGCGAAATCCGCGGCCACCGCATCCTCTGCCAGCACGGTGCTGATGATGTCCTGCATGACATGTCCTCCGATGTACCGCCCCGGGCACCCTGTGTCCCGGAGGCTATGGCAGCGGCCACGATCCGAATAACCCCTACGTCCGCCCAGGTCCGGCCCCCCTAGGCGCCCCCCTATACCGCCAGAGAGTGCAGGCAGGCGATGAGCGTGCGGGCCTCGACATTGACGTAATGGCTGTGGCGTATGAGGTCGAGCAGCTGACGCACGGCCATCCAGCGGTAGTGCGACGGCTCCTCGGGGACGGCGCTCATCTCGGTTTCCACGACGAGATAGCGATTGAAGGCGTGGAAGAAACGGCCGCCTTCTTCGGAGAGCACGGTGTCGAACCGCACCCGGTCGGCCGGCGCCTCCACCACCTCGCGGAGGAACGGCGGTGTGGCCCCCTCGGGCAGATGGGTGTAGTTGCGCGGTGTGCACTGCACGGTGGGGGCCAGCTCCACCACATCCGTGTAGCCGGGCTCGGCGCGGGCCTGCACCAGCACATGCGGCACCTTGTCCGCGTAGGCCAGCAAGAAGGCCGCCACGCCCGGGCCATGGGGCTCGATCATGGGCTGGGTCCAGCTGCGCACCTCACGGCCGCCCGCGGTGACGTCCACGGCCATCACGCTGAAGAAGCGCCCGCTCTCATGGGAGATCCGGTGGGCGCTGCGGTGCCAGCCGGTCGTCTCCCGCAGCGGTATCCGCTCGGTGAACACCTCGCGCTCGGTGCGCAGCCCGGTGATCCAGCTCAGGATGTCGGCGTCGCGGTGGCGGCTGTGGGCCTCGGGGACCGGGAGGGTCTCCTCGGAGTCCAGCGGGGAGTGCGGCAGACAGGCCAGGACGCTGCGCGCGTCCATGTTCACCAGGTCCTCCACGGCCAGCAGATGGTGCAGCTGGCCCAGCGTCAGCCAGCGGAAGCCGTCGCGCACCTCGACGTCCGCCTCCGGTGCGACCTCGACCAGCATGTTGCGGTTGCGCTTGCGGAAGAACCAGCTGCCCTGCTCCGACTGGCGGACGTCGGCGAGCACCCGGTGCCGTTCGGCCTGCTGGAAGTACTCCACATACGGCACGGCACGGCCCTTGTGCACGCCGGTGTAGTTGCTGCGGGTCGCCTGGACGGTGGGCGAGAGCTGCAGTCCGCCATGGTTGCCCGGCTCCATCTTGGCCTGCATCAGGAAGTGCGGTACGCCGTCGAAGTCCTTGACCAGGATGCCGAGGATGCCGATCTCCGGCTGGTGGAGGATCGGCTGGCGCCACTCCTCCACCGGCGCCCCGGGCATCCGCACCCGGAGGCCCTCGACGGAGAAGAACCGGCCGGTCTCGTGGACGAGGTCGTGGGTGTCCGGCGCGAACTCCCAGCCGCGCATCGCCTCGAACGGAATGATCTCGACCCGGGACTCGTCGGCGTCGACGCGCTCCCGGAACCAGCGCTGGAAGTCGGCGAGCAGGGTCACCGAGCTGTCGACGGTGGCGGCCGAGCGGACCAGCCGCTCCCGGAGCGTGCTCACCACGCCCACGCCTCCGGTCCGGGGCCGCCGTTGCCGATCGGCGGGAACAGCCGGTCCAGTTCGGTCAGCACCTCGTCCGGCAGCGTCAGCTCCATGGCTCTGCAGGCCCCTTCGAGCTGGTCCAGGCTGCGCGGTCCGATGACCGGTGCGGTGATGCCGGGGCGTCCCATCACCCAGGCCAGCCCCACCTCGGCCGGGTCGGCGCCGAGGCCGTCGCACAGCTTCTCGTACGCGGCGACGGCGTCCCGGTGGACCTCCAGCGCCTGGGCCGCGCGGCCCTGGGCGGTCTTCATCGCGGTGCCCTCGGCCAGCTTGCGCAGCGCCCCGCTGAGCAGTCCGCCGTGCAGCGGGGACCAGGCGAGCACCCCGACCCCGTACCGCTGGGCGGCGGGGATCAGCTCCAGTTCGATATGGCGGGTGACGAGGTTGTAGACGCTCTGTTCGGAGACGATGCCGAGGAAGTGGCGGCGGGCGGCGGCCTCCTGGGCCTCGGCGATGTGCCAGCCGGCGAAGTTGGACGAGCCGACGTAGCGCACCTTGCCCTGCCGGGTCAGCGTCTCCATCGCCTGCCACACCTCCTCCCAGGGGGCGTGGCGGTCGATGTGGTGCATCTGGAACAGGTCGATCCAGTCGGTGCCCATCCGGCGCAGCGAGTCCTCGCAGGAGGCGATGATGTGCCGGGCCGAGAGCCCCGAGTCATTGGGCCGGTCGCTCATCGGGTTGAACACCTTGGTGCCCAGCACGACCTTCTCGCGCCGGCCGCCGCCCTGGGCGAACCAGCCGCCGAGGAACTCCTCGGTGTAGCCCTTGTGCTTCTGCCAGCCGTACTGGTTGGCGGTGTCGACGAAGTTGACCCCCCGGTCCAGGGCGGTGTCCAGGATCGCGTGGCTCTCCTCGTCGCTGGCCCTGACCCCGAGGTTCAAGGTGCCCAGGCACACCCGGCTCACCTTGAGGCCGGTACGTCCGAGATAGGTGTACTCCATCAGTGTCCTTCGGTACGGGCCGCCTCGGCAGCCGGTCGGCTCGAGGTGGCGGAGGCGGCCCACAGGTCGTGGAGGGATTCCTTCAGGGCCACCTGCGGGGACCAGCCCATCAGCCGCCGGGCCAGGCGGATGTCGGCCTGGGTCCAGCTTCCGCCCTTGCTGTGCACGGTGCCGTTCTCCTCGCGCACCAGATCCGCGGGTACCTGGGAGGCGGAGATCAGCAGCCAGGCCAGTTCGCGCATGCTGGAGGCGTCGCCCTGCCCGATGTTGATCGCCCGGCCGGTCACCGGGCCGCTCGCGGCCAGCGCCACGGCCTCGGCGACGTCGCGGACGTCGATGAAGTCGCGCCGGTCGTCGACGAGGGTGAGGGAGAGCGGAGCGTCCTCGGTGGTCCGGCGCAGCCGGTGGGCGAGTCCGCCGAGGAAGCTGCCCCGGGGGGTGCCCGGTCCGCAGACGTTGGTGACGCGCAGGACGCAGCCGTCGACGCGGCCGGCGTCCGCCGCGCCCAGGACGATCCGGCTGCCGATGAGTTTGGTGCGGGCGTAGGGGGTGTGGGGGGCGGTGGGGTGGTCCTCGGCGATGGCCGTGCCGTCGGGGACGGGGCCGTACTCGTGCACCGAGCCCAGATGGACCAGCCGCGGCCGCCTGGGGAGGGTCGCCACCGCGTCCACCAGCCGGTCGACGAGCGGGATGTGCGAGGCCGTCATGCTCTCCTCGTCGCCCTCCCAGCTGTCGCCCGCGGCGTTGACGACGAGATCGGCGGACTTCGCGGCCCGGGCGATGTCGTCGCTCGGCGCGGATACCGCGTCAAGGGCCAGAAATGCGACTCCGGGAATGGGTTCCGCGGGTTTTCTCGCTATTGCCAGGACTTCATATCCGCGTTTGGTGAGAGCCCTGCAGATATGTCGCCCGATAAATCCGGTGCCGCCGATCACAACGGCCTGACGATCTCGCATGTGGGCCATATCGCCACCGTATTGGCGCCGCTTCGGGCGGAACAACCCCTACCCTCGCCCACCCCTATCTGCTACCCCTATCACCGCTCCGACCTGCGATGTCATTGGAATAGATGTCGTTTATGAGCCTCGCTTACGGCTGCCGCGCGATCCTTCACCCCGAGTTTCTCGTAAACATGCAACAGATGTGTCTTCACCGTCGCCTGGCTGATGAACAACGCGGCCGCTGCCTGTCGATTCGTGGCCCCGTCGGCGATGAGCCTGAGCACTTGGAGTTCCCGGTCGCTCAGCGGCCCCTGAGTGGGTTTGCGGACTTGCCCGAGAACCCGTCCGGTGACCGCGGGCGAGAGAACGGACTCGCCCGAGGAGGCGGACCGCACGGCGCGGGTCAGCTCCTCGCGCGGGGTGTCCTTGAGGAGATAGCCGGTCGCCCCGGCGGCCAGGGCGCCCATGACGTCGCTGTCGGTGTCATAGGTGGTCAGGACCAGGATCCGGGCCTCCGGGTCGCCGCGCAGCAGCAGCTTGATGGCCTCGACCCCGCCCATCCGGGGCATGCGCAGATCCATCAGGACCACATCGGCCGGCCGCCGCTCGTACAGTTCGACGGCCTCGGCACCGTCAGCGGCCTCGCCGATCACCGTGAAGTCGGGGTCCCGCTCCAGCACCCCGCGCAGCCCGTCGCGGACCACGGGGTGGTCGTCCACGATGAGGATGCGGATGGGCGCGCCGGTGGCGCGGCGGGCCCCGCCGCCGCCGTGGCCGGGGCCGTCGCCGTTGGGGGTGTTGTTACCGCTGGGGGTGATTCCGCTCATGCACCGGCTTCCTGGGGGATGACGGGGACGGCCGCGCTGATGGCGGTGCCCTCGCCACGGGCGCTTTCGATGTCCAACGTACCGGCGACCCGGCCCAGTCGGCGCCGCATCGCCACAAGCCCCAGCCCGTGGTCACCGGAGGTGCCGGCCTCGGCCTCCGCGGCCGCGGGGTCGAATCCGACGCCGTCGTCGAGCACATCGAGGACCACCACGTCGTCCATGTACGACAGGGTGATGCCCACCTTCGACGCCTCGGCGTGCTTGGCGATGTTGGCGAGGGCCTCCTGCGCCACCCGGTAGAGGGTGGCCTCCAGTTCGGCGTGGACGGGGGTGGGGGTCCCGGTCGTCTCGAACGCCACCTTCGCCTCCCGCCCGCGTGACCAGTCCTCGATCAGGCACTCCAGGGCGTCGGGCAGCGTCCGGGACTCCAATTGCTCGGGGCGGAGCGCCTGGACCGACCGGCGCGCCTCGGCCAGGCTGTCGCGGGCCAGGTCCTTGGCCGCGACCAGATGGCGGCGCCACACCTCGCCGTCGCCTTCGGCGTGTTCGGCGGCTTCCAGCTGCCGGATGATGCCGGCCAGCCCCTGGGCGAGGGTGTCATGGATCTCCCCCGCCATCCGCTGGCGCTCGTCCAGCACTCCGGCCTCACGCGCCTGGGTGATCAGCTGGGCGTGGAGCCCGGCGTTCTCGTTGAGCGCCGACCTGAGTTCGGCCACGGTCCGTTTGCGCCGCTGGTGCTGTTCGTTCAGCCGGCTCGACAGCAGATTGATCCAGCCGATCACCACGGTCTGGAAGGCGATGGCGGCGATATAGCCGACCACGGCGCCGGTCGTGGGCCGCGGAAGGCCGTCCGGCACGGTGTTGACGACGAACGAAGTGGCCGCCACGGACACCAGCGCCCAGACCGTCGGCAGCAGCACCAGCGCCTGCAGGAACCCGGTGGCGGCGAAGACCATGAACACCTGGTCCCGCGCCATCAGCGCGGCGGAGAGCGCGAGCAGCCCGGTGAAGTACACAGCCGTCCGCGCCATGCCGTACGGCTGTCTGCTGCGGCGGCCGGTCGGCAGGGTGTAGGTGCCCAGGATCCAGAGGGCGGCCAGCGCCGCCAGGCCGAGCGTGGTGAGCAGCCGCCGGGCCGGCGGCGGGCCGTGGACCAGACTCAGGGCCGTGGACAGAAACAGCAGAAGGTAGGGCAGCCCTCCGAACAGGATGTCGGAGTGCCGCTCCCACCGTCCGCCGTCGTCCTTGGACGCGCTCACCTCACTCCCAGCGGAACAGCTTGGCCGCGGCGGCGGTGGCGGCCACCGCGATCACCCCGAGGACGGTCAGGTGCAGCGCCTGCGGCCACTGGTTCTCCCAGGAGTCGCGCAGCGCCTGCAGCGCGGCGCCGAGCGGGGTGTAGTCGCCGATGGTGGACACGGTCTCGGGCAGATCCTCCTTGGGGAGGAACGCCCCGCCGAAGAAGAGGCTGGGGAAGAGCAGGGAAAGGCCCATCGCGGTGGCCGACTTGCTGCTCGGCGCGATGGCCGCGATCACCAGGCCGATGGAGAACAGCGCCCAGGTGCCGAGGGCGAAGCTCACCAGGAAGGCGGGGACGTCACCGGGCAGCTTGGTGTCGAAGGCGGCCTTCCCGACGATGAGCACCAGCACCGCGGAGACCGCCGCGGTGACCAGGTTGATGAAGAGCTGGGCGATCAGCAGATTCCCGGGGTGGACGGGGCTGGCGGCCAGGCGCCGCAGGATGCCCTTCTCCCGGTAGGTGGCCAGCGTCGTGGGCAGCAGGTTGAGGGCCAGCATCGTCAGACACAGCGACATGGCCATCGCGGGGACGAACGCGGCCATCGACTCCTTGGTGGCGGCGTCGTCGTTGGACTTGGTGGTGACGAAGTGGAAGATGGCCAGCAGCATGATGGGCAGCGCGATGACGAAGAACACCGCGGTGGGATCGCGCAGGAACAGCTTGCTCTCGACGAAGGTGAGCTTGGTGCGCCCGGACATGGCAGAGATCTCCTCGGCGGTTCAGTTGGCGGGCTGGGAGCCGGTCAGGGCGACGAAGGCGTCATCGAGACTCGCCTGTTCCAGGCGGAGTTCGTTCGCCACGATCTGATTGCGGGCCAGGACGGAGATCACCGCGTAGACGACATTGCCCTTGCCGACCACCGTCACCTGCGACTTGGACCGGGTCACACTGCTCACCTCGGGCAGCGAGGTCAGCAGTTCGTCGTCCATCGGCACGGACGGCTTGAACCGGATGATCTGCTGCTCGTCGACCCGGGACACCAGTCCGGAGGGGGTGTCCAGGGCGACGACCCGGCCGGATTCGATGATGGCGATCCGGTCGCAGAGCCGCTCGGCCTCCTCCATGAAGTGGGTGACCAGCAGCACGGTCACGTCCTGCTCCCTGACCTTCTCGATCAGCTTCCAGGTCTCGCGCCGGGCGTGCGGGTCCAGTGCGGTGGTCAGCTCGTCGAAGACGGCGATCCTGGGGTTGCCGACCAGGGCGAGCGCGATGGACAGCCGCTGCTGCTGACCGCCGGACAGCGATCCGTAGGCCGTGTCGGCCTTGCCGGACAGGCCCCAGTCCTTGATGAGCTCCCGCCAGTCGACGGGGTCGCGGTAGAAGGTGCTGTAGAGCTCGAGCGCCTCCCACACCTTCATCTTGGGCGGCAGTTCGCTCTGCTGGAGCTGGATCCCGATGGACTCACGCAGCTCGGCGAGGTCCTTCAGCGGGTCCAGGCCCATCACGGAGACCTCACCGCCGTCCCGTTTGCGCATCCCCTCGACGCACTCCACGGCGGTGGTCTTGCCCGCGCCGTTGGGGCCGAGGATGCCGAAGATCTCACCCTCCTCCACGGAGAAGGACACGTCCTGTACCGCGACGTGATTGCGGTATTCCTTCCGCAGGTTACTGACCTCGATCAGCGGCATCGGCCCGGATCCTCCTCGCTCGGTTCCTTCACTCTTCCACCGTAGGAAGCGGCTGTCCCCCGCGGATCGGCCCATCGGCTGCCCAGCGGGCTGATCCTCCCTCCACCCACCGGCTGACCGGCCGCATCAACCGATCGGTGGAGGGGGGTACGCCACGGCCGGGTCAGTCACGCCGGGGGTGCAGCGCCCGGCAGACCTCATAGGACGGCAGCAGGCCCGCCCGTTCGGCCTCGGCGAGCCCGGGGGCGTTCCGGTCGCGCTGGGAGACCAGATACTCCAGGTCCGTGGGCCAGGGCAGGCCGAGCGCCGGGTCGAAGGGGTTGATCTCGTGTTCGGCGCCCGGGTTGTACTCCGCCGAGTTCAGATAGGCCGCCACGGTGTCGTCCCGTAGCGCGATGAAGGCGTGGCCGAGGCCCTCCTCCAGATACACCGCCCGGTACGAGCCGGGGTCCAGGCGCACACTGTCCCAGTGGCCGAAGGTGGGCGAGCCCACCCGCAAGTCCACCACCACATCGAGGAGTTCACCGCTGGTGCAGGTCACCATCTTGGCCTGGCCCGGGGGTACGTCCGCGTAGTGCACCCCGCGGACGGTGCCGCGCCGGGAGACGCTGTGGTGGTTCTGGCCCAGGCGCAGCGGATGGCCGACGGCCGCGGTGAAGGCCGCTTCGGTGTAGTGGGCGACGAACGCGCCGCGCTCGTCTCGGTGGACATCCGGGCTGAACTCGTAGGCACCGGAGACCGCCAGCTCGCGCACCTTCATCGGCCATGCTCCATGGTGAGCTTCTCCAGCACCGGCACCACATCGTGCGGGGTGGGGGTGTGCAGGTTCTCCTCGCGCAGCCGCTCGGCGGTGTCCTTGTACGTGGCGTCGCCCAGCAGCCGTTCGACGCTCTCCCGCAGCACCTCGGCGGTCAGCTCGGAGGCGTGCACGGCGAGTCCGGCACCGGCCTCGTGCAGACTGGTCGCCTTGTTCCACCAGTCGCCGTAGCGGATGGTGGGGATGAACTGCGGTACGCCGTTGACCAGCGCGGTACCCCAGGAGCCGAAGCCGCCGTGATGGATGAGGACCGAGGCGCCGGGCAGCAGGGCGTGCAGCGGCACGAAGTCGACGATGCGGGTGTTGGCGGGGATCTTCTCCAGGGCCGCGACCTCCTCGGGCGGCAGCGCGGCCACCACCTCGATGTCCATGGTCCCGAGGGTGTCGATGATGTCGGTGACCGGCATGAAGGTACCGCCCAGGGCCGCCCGGGCGGAGACGCCGGACGTCAGCACGACCCGCGGCCGCTCCGGGACCTCGCGCAGCCAGTCCGGGATCTCACAGGGGCCGTTGTAGGGCAGATAGCGCACCGGGACCCGGTGGACCGACAGCGGAAGCTGGAGGCTGGTGGGGACCTGGTCGATGGTCCACTGGCCGAGCACGATCTCCTCGTCGAAGGTGCGGTCGTAGCGGGCGAGAATGCCGCCGAGCCAGTCGGCCATCGGGTCCTCGCGGCGCTCCTCGGGCTGCTCCGCGAGGCGGGCCAGGAACACCTCGCGCATCTTGGAGTAGATGTCGATACACCACAGCAGCCGGGCGTGGGCGGCGCCCACGACCCGGGCGGCCACCGGGCCCGCGTAGGTGACCGGGTCCCAGATGACCAGGTCCGGCTGCCAGTCGCGGGCGTAGGCCACCAGCTCGTGGACCATGCAGTCGTTGTAGGTCTGGTACGCGAACATCACGCTGACCTTGAACTTCATCAGCACCTGTTCCCAGGAGTGCTGATCGAGGTCCGGAGTGGACCAGTCGGACAGCGGGTTCTCCAGCGAGTCGCGGTTCTGCGTCAGCATCTCGTGGAGATTGTGGTCCGTGCCGACGGAGACGGCCGTCAGACCGGTGCTCTTGATGTGCGCGGTCAGCGCGGGGTTGCTGGCGACATGCACCTCATGGCCGGCCGCGGCCAGCGACCAGGCGAGCGGGACCATGGTGAACAGGTGCGATTTCTCGGACACCGTCGCGAAAAGGATACGCATCGTCGGTTTCTCTCTCAGTCGATGGTTCGTCGGGGGCGGACGGTGGCCGCCCGCAGGGTGTCCGTGATGACTCCGGCCACCGCTGCCTTCTGTTCACCCAGGTAGAAGTGGCCGCCGGAGAAGACCTCCAGCCGGAAGGAGCCCGCGGTGTGCTCCCGCCAGCCCGCCATCTCCGGGGCCCTGACGCGGATGTCGCTGTCACCGGCGAGCCCCACGATGTCGCAGCGCAGCCTGGCGCCGGGCCGGTACTCATAGGTCTCGGCCGCCTTGTAGTCGCTGCGGATGGCCGGCAGGGCCAGCCGCAGCAGTTCGGCGTCGCCGAGGATGCGCGAGTCGGTCCCGCTGACCAGCTGGAGCTCGGCGATGAGTCCGGCGTCGTCGCGCCGGTGGATGTCCAGGCTCCGGTGGTGGGAGGGCGCGGGCCGGCCCGAGGCGAAGAGCGCCACGGGCACGCTCCCCAGTTCCCCTTCGAGCAGCCGGGCCAGCTCGAACCCGACGCTCGCGCCCATGCTGTGGCCGAACAGCGCGATCGGCCGGTGTGCCGTCAGTGGCGTCAGCGCCTCGAAGATCTCGCGGGCCATCTCATGGATGTTCTCGATGGGCGTGTCATGGCGGCGGTCCTGCCGTCCCGGGTACTGGACGGCCAGCGCCTCCACGGTCGGCGGCAGCAGCTCGGAGATGGGGAAGTAGAAGCTGGCGGCTCCTCCCGCGTGCGGCAGGCAGACCAGGCTGACCTCGGCCTCCGGACGCGGATGGAACCTGCGGAACCACAGGCTCTCATCGGTGACGGGCAACGCCATGGTCGTCGTTCCTTTCGCGGTGCGGGAGGGCGCCTCGACAGCGGGGGCGGGGTGTGGTCAGGCGCCGTCGCGCGGCAGGGACTCCAGCCAGTCCTCGATGGCCTGGGCGGTGGGGAGGGAGTGGTCCTCCATCATGGTGAAGTGGTTGCCGCGCACATCGACGATGTCGTGCGGCAGCTCCCAGAAGGACCGCCAGTCGGGCAGCTCCTCCAGCTTCAGCGAACCGGTGGACAGCGGCTCCATCGCGCGCACGAGCAGGGTGGGGGTCGCGATCGGCTCGGGATCCCAGCCGCCGAAGAGGTTGAGATACCAGCCCATGGCCGACAGCCGGTCGTCGTCCATGGTGACGAACACGCCCTCGCGCTCGGTCATCCCGTCCATGAGCGAGAGTCCGAACTGGTTGAGGATGCTGCTCTTGGGCACGTAGGTGTCCACCAGCACCACCGCGGTCGGCCGGATGCCCATCCGCTCCAGATGTCCGGCCGCCGCATGGGCGAACCAGCCGCCCGCCGAGGAGCCGAGGAGCACGATCGGCGCCCCGTCCGCGGCCTTCGCCACCGCCTCGGCCTGGGCGGCGACCACCGCGTCCGCCGTCTCCGGAAGGGGCTCACCGCGGCCGAAGCCCGGCAGCGCGAGTGCCGACACATCGCGCCGGCCCCGCTGTGAGGCCGCGAACCGCGCGTACTGGTGGATGCCCGCGACCGCGAGGCACGAGGAGAAGCAGAACATGTGCTGCTCGGCCGGGCCCTTGCTGAGCCTGACCGGCGTCGGCAGCTTCTCCAGCTCGGAGGTGGCGCTGAACCGGGGCCGCAGCGCCGCGGTGGCGTGCAGCAGGTCAAAGATCTCTTTCCACTTCCCGGTCTCGAACGCCTGGGTGTAGAGCGCGCTCAGCGTGGTGGACTCACCCGCGGCGGCGGCCGCCGGGCCCGTGGGCGTCTCCACGGAGGGGCCCGACTGCCGGGCCGCGGCCAGGTCCGAGCGGAGCCGGGCGGCCAGATCGGTGGGCGTCTCGTGGTCGAAGACGAGCGTGGCGGGGAGCCTCAGCCCGGTGGCCGCGTTCAGCCGGTTGCGCAGCTCGACCGCGGTGAGCGAGTCGAAGCCGGAGTCCACGAACTCGTGGGTGGCGCCGATGGCGGACGGGTCCGGGTGGCCGAGCACGGTGGCCACCTGCGCCCGCACCAACTCCACCAGTACGGCGTCCTGTTCGGCCTCGGACAGCCCGGCGAGCCGTTCCCGCAGCGCGGAATCGCCGCCCGATGAGCCGGCGCGCGTGGTCGCGCCCGCCCGGCGCGCCGGTGCCCGCACCAGTCCGCGCAGCAGCAGCGGCACCGAGCCGGATCCGGCGTTCGCGCGCAGCGCGGCGAGGTCGAGCCGCATCGGGATGAGCAGCGGGGTGTCCAGGGCGAGGGCGGTGTCGAGCAGTTCCATGCCCTGTTCGGAGGTGAGCGCGGCCACGCCCGAGCGGGCGGCCCCGGCCGTGTCCGCCGTTCCGGTCATCGTGCTGGTCTGCGCCCACAGCCCCCAGGCGAGGGAGTGGGCGGGCAGCCCCTGCGCCCTGCGGGCCTGCGCGAAGGCGTCGAGGAAGCCGTTGGCGGCCGCGTAGTTGCCCTGCCCGGCGCCGCCGAGCACACCGGCGGCCGAGGAGAAGAGCACGAACGCGGCCAGGTCCAGCTCCCGGGTGGCCTCGTGGAGGTGGAGTACGGCGTCGGCCTTGGGCCGCAGCACCGTGTCCATCCGCTCGGGGGTGAGCGAGGAGATCACCCCGTCGTCCAGTACCCCGGCGGTGTGGAACACCCCGGTCAGCGGGTGGTCGCGGGGCACCTGGGCCACCAGGGCGGCCACGGCGTCCCGGTCGGCGGTGTCGCACGCCGCCACGGTCACGGTGGCGCCGAGCGCGGTCAGCTCGTCCCGCAGCCGCCCGGCCCCTTCGGCGGCCGGTCCCCGGCGGCTGGTCAGCAGCAGATGGCGGACGCCATGCCGGGTCACCAGATGGCGGGCGAGCAGCCCGCCGAGCGTCCCGGTGGCGCCGGTGATCAGAACGGTGCCCTCGGGGTCCAGCGCCCGCGTGGCGCCGGTCTCCCCCTGGGCGCGGGCGAGCCGCGGGGTGTGCGCCTGGCCGGCGCGCAGGGCGAGTTGCGGCTCACCGGAGGGGAGAACCGCCGGGAGGGCCCGTACGGACTCCTCGTGCTCGTCGAGGTCGACGAGGGTGAACCGGTCGGGGTTCTCCGACTGCGCCGAGCGCACCAGACCCCAGACGGCGGCGCCGGGCAGATCGGTGACGTCCGCGCCGGGCGCGGTGGCCACGGCGCCGCGGGTGACGAAGACCAGCCGGGAGTCGGCGAACCGCTCATCGGCCGACCAGTTCCGGGCCAGCTCCAGGGCGCTGCCCAGAGAGGCCCGTGCCGCGTCGGCCGGTGCGCCGGGCCCGGCCTTGTGGCACACCAGGACCGCCGCGGGGGCGGCCGTTCCGGCGTCGACGGCCGCGCCCAGCGACTCCAGGTCCACATACGACTCCAGGTGGACCCCGGCCGCGAAGAGGCTCTCGGTCACCTCCAGTCCGTCGTCGCCGACCAGCGCGGCCCGGGTAAGCGGGGTGGCCGGGGCGGGGCCGGCGAGAGCGGGCCAGTCGAGCTGGAACAGCGCCTCGTTGCTCGCGGCGCGGGCGCCGCTGAGCTGGTCGCCGGTCATCTTCCGCAGCAGCAGGCCCTCGACGGTGGCCACCGGGCGGCCGGTGGGGTCGGCCACCGCGAGCGCCACGGTGTCCTCCCCGGCCGGGGAGATCCTCACCCGCACCTCATCGGCCCCGGCGGCGTGCAGCGACACCCCGGTCCAGGAGAACGGCAGCCGTCCCTGCGCCGTCTCGAGGTCCTCTCCGGCGAAGAGCGTGCCGAGGGCGATGCCGTGCAGGGAGGCGTCGAGCAGGGCCGGGTGGATCCCGTACGCGGCGGCGGACGGCTGCTGCTCCTGGGCCAGCCGTATCTCGGCGAACACCTCGTCGCCGCGCAGCCAGGCGGCCCGCAGGCCCCGGAAGGCCGGGCCGTAGCCGAAGCCGCCCGCCGCGTACCGCTCGTACATGTCGCTGACGTCGAGTTCGGTGGCATCCGCCGGAGGCCACGCGGTCAGCTCCGCGGGGGTGGCGGGTGCGGCGGTGGTGAGCGTGCCGGTGGCGTGCGGGGTCCACGGCTCGCCGAACCCGGCGCCTTCGGGGCGGGAGTGGACGTTCAGCGGGCGCCGTCCGCTCTCGTCGGGTTCCCCGGCGGTCACCCGGAGGGTGAGTGCGCCACGGGCGGGGAGGATGAGCGGCGCCTGGAGGGTCAGCTCCTCGACCTGGTCGCAGCCGACCTGGTCACCGGCCTGGATCGCGAGTTCCAGGAACGCGGTGCCGGGAAAGAGGACCGTGCCGGAGACGGCGTGGTCGGCCAGCCAGGGCTGGGTGGCCAGGGACAGCCTTCCGGTGAGCACCAGGCCGTCGGTGCCGGCGAGTTCGACGGCTGCGCCCAGCAGCGGATGCCCGGCGGCGCCGAGGCCCGCGGAGGCCACATCGCCCATCGTGGCGGGCGCGTCCAGCCAGTAGCGCTGCCGCTGGAAGGCATACGTGGGCAGCTCCACCCGGCGGGCGCCACGGCCCGCGAACACCTTCTCCCAGTCCACCTCGCCACCATGGGCATGCACCCGGCCGACCCCGGCCAGCAACGACTCGGCCTCACCCCGGTCCTTGCGCAGCAGCGGGACGAACGCGAGGTCGGTGTCGGTGCCGGCCTCGGCCAGGCACTCCTGGCCCATCACGGACAGCACACCTACCGGGCCCAGCTCCACGAATCGGGTCACGCCCTGGTCCTCCAGGAACCGCATGCCGTCCTGGAACCGCACCGGCTGGCGCACATGCCGCACCCAGTAGTCGGGCGTGCACAGCTCCTCGGCCGCCGCCTCTCCGGTCACATTGGACACCACCGCGATCCGGGGGGTGGCGTAGGACAGCTCGCCGACGACCTTGGCGAACTCTTCGAGCATGGGGTCCAACAGCGGCGAATGGGCGGCGACGCCGACCCGCAGCCGCTTGCTCTTGACGCCCACCGCTTCCGCGATCCGCAGGACGGCCTTTTCGTCACCGGAGATCACCGTGGCGGCCGGGCCGTTGACGGCGCCCAGGGCCACCTGGTCCTCGTGGCCCGCCAGATGGGGCAGCACCTCGGCCTCGCCGGTCTGCAGCGAGACCATCGCGCCTCCGGCGGGCAGCGCGTCCATCAGCCGGCCCCGGGCCGCGACCAGCGCACAGGCGTCCGGCAGCGAGAACACGCCCGCCGCATGCGCCGCCGCCAGCTCGCCCACCGAGTGGCCGACCAGGAAGTCCGCGGTCACGCCCCAGGACTCCAGCAGCCGGTACAGCGCCACCTCGACGGCGAACAGGCCGGTCTGGGTGTAGAGGGTCCGATCGAGCAACGCGGTGTCCTCGCCGAAGACCACGTCACGCACCGCGTGCTCGACATGGCCGTCCAGGTGGCGGTCGAGTTCGGCGCAGACGGTGTCGAACGCGGCGGCGAAGACCGGGAAGGCGGTGTGCAGGGCGCGTCCCATGCCGAGCCGCTGTGCGCCCTGCCCGGTGAACAGGAACGCCGTCTTGCCCGCACCGGCCACCGCGCCAGGCGTGACGCCGGAGGCCAGCTGGTCGAGTTCGCCGAGCAGTTCGGCGCGGTTCGACCCCACGACCACCGCGCGGTGGGTGAAGGCGGAGCGGGTGAGCGCCAGCGAGTAGCCGATGTCCACCGGGGACGGCTCGGGCGCGCCCGCCACGTACGCCCGCAGTCGCGCGGCCTGGGCCCGCAGGGCCTCCTCGGTCCGGCCGGACAGCGGCCACGGCACCAGGTCGCCGGCGGCGGGTCCGGTGTCCGCGGGGGCCTCGGTCCCGGCCTCGTCCTCGGGCTCCTCGGCAGGGGCCTGCTCCAGGATCACATGGGCGTTGGTGCCGCTGAATCCGAAGGCGGACACCGCGGCGCGGCGCGGCCGCTCGGTGTCCGGCTCGGGCCACGGTCTGGCCTCGGCCAGCAGCCGTACCGCGCCCGACTCCCAGTCGACATTGGGTGTCGGCTCCTCGGCGTGCAGCGTCTTGGGCAGCACCCCGTGGCGCAGCGCCAGCACCGTCTTGATGATCCCGCCGACGCCCGCGGCGGCCTGGGTGTGGCCGATGTTGGACTTCAAGGAGCCGAGCCACAGCGGGCGGTCCTCGGGGCGGTCCTGGCCGTAGGTGGCGAGCAGGGCGCCCGCCTCGATGGGGTCGCCGAGCGAGGTGCCGGTGCCGTGTGCCTCGACCGCGTCCACGTCGGCCGCGGTCAGCCCGGCGTCGGCCAGCGCCTGCCGGATGACGCGCTGCTGGGAGGGGCCGTTGGGGGCGGTGAGCCCACTGCTGGCGCCGTCCTGGTTGGTGGCGGAGCCGCGGACGACCGCGAGCACCCGATGGCCGTTCTCCCGCGCGTCGGACAGCCGCTCCACGAGCAGCATGCCCACGCCCTCGCCCCAGCCGGTGCCGTCGGCGGAGGCGGCGAACGCCTTGCAGCGGCCGTCGGAGGCGAGCCCGCGCTGCCGGCTGAAGTCCACGAAGGCCACCGGTGTGGACATCACCATCGACCCGCCGACGAGGGCGAGTTCGCACTCCCCGCGGCGCAGCGCCTGCGCGGCGAGGTGCAGGGCCACCAGCGAGGACGAGCAGGCGGTGTCCACGGTGACCGCGGGGCCTTCGAGGCCGAAGGTGTAGGCGATACGGCCGGAGGCGATACTGCCGGAGCCACCGCTGCCGACGTAGCCCTCGACATCGTCGGGCACCTGGCGCAGCCGGGTCGCGTAGTCCTGGTACATCACCCCCGCGAAGACCCCGGTGCGGCTGCCGCGCAGGGTTGCCGGGTCGATCCCGGCCCGCTCCAGGGCCTCCCACCCGGTCTCCAGCAGCAGCCGCTGCTGCGGGTCCATGGCCAGCGCCTCGCGCGGGGAGATACCGAAGAACGCGGGGTCGAAGTGGTCGGCGTCGGTGACGAAGCCGCCCTCCCGCGCATAGCTGGTCCCCGGCTTGTCCGGGTCCGGGTCGTAGAGGGCCTCCAGGTCCCAGCCCCGGTCGGCGGGGAACTCGGTGACCGCGTCACGGCCGTTCGCCACCAGCTCCCACAGGTCCTCCGGCGATGCCACACCGCCGGGGTAGCGGCAGGCCATCCCGACGATGGCGATGGGCTCGTGGTCCTTGGCCTCGGCCTCCTGAAGGCGCTGGCGAGTACGGTGCAGATCCGTGGTCACTCGCTTGAGGTAGTCGCGGAGCTTTGCCTCGCTCACCGTGTACCGTCCATCTCTTTGATTTCCAACTCCGGGTACTTCAGGACAGGCCGAGTTCGTTCTCGATGAAGTCGAACATCTCGTCGTCCGAGGCGGCGTCGATGCGGCCGGCGACCGCGTCCTCCGCGTCCTTGGGGCCCTGGCCGAGCCGTACCAGCAGGTCCTGCAGACGGGAGGCGAGCGTGGTGCGCGCCTCCTCGTCGGTGGCGACCCGGGCCAGATTGCTTTCCAGGGCGTCGAGTTCCGGAAAGGCCATCGACGCGGCGGTGAAGGTCTCCGGGGCGATCTCCGCTTCCAGGTAGGCGGCGATCGCCGTGGAGGTGGGGTAGTCGAAGAGCAGGGTGACCGGCAGGCGTCGGCCGGTGGCCTTGCCGAGCTGGTTGCGGAGTTCGACCGCGGTGAGCGAGTCGAAGCCGAGGTCCAGCAGGCCCCACTCCGCCTCGACGGCCGCCACCGAGTCGAAGCCCAGCACCCCGGCCACGGTCGTGCGGACCAGGTCCAGCAGGAACCGGCCGCGCTCGGACTCCGGCAGGCTGGAGAGATGCTGCTTGAGGCCCTCGGGCCGGGCAGGTGCGGCCCCGGCTCCCGCGCCCGTCACGCTCCGCCGGGCGGGCCTTGCGGGCGCGGCCTTCACCAGCCCGCGCAGCAACGCCGGTACGCCATCGGAGCGCGCCCCGAGCCCCGCGGTGTCGAGCCGCATCGGCAGCACGACGGCGGCGTCCACGGCGCGTGCGGCGTCGAAGAGCCCGGCGCCGTCCTCCGAGGAGAACGGGACGATGCCACCGCGCGCCAGCCGGTTCAGATCGGCGCCCTCCAGCTTGCCGGTCATGTCGCTGCGCTGGGCCCACAGCCCCCACGCATGCGACTGGACGGGGCGGCCCTGGGCGCGGCAGTGCTGGGCGAAGGCGTCGAGGAAGGCGTTGGCCGCCGAGTAGTTGCCCTGACCCATCCCGCCGAAGGTGCCGGCGATGGAGGAGAAGAGGACGAACGCGGACAGGTCCAGGTCGCGGGTGAGCTCGTGCAGGGTGAGCGCGGCGTCGACCTTGGGCCGCAGCACGCGGTCCATCCGCTCGGGGGTGAGCGAGGACACCACACCGTCGTCCAGGACGCCCGCCGTGTGCACGACGGCTGTCAGGGGGTGCGCGGTGGGGACGGTGGCCAGCAGCGCCGCCACCGCCTTCCGGTCGGCCACATCGCAGGCGGCGAGGGTGACCTCGGCGCCCAACTCGGTCAGCTCCGCACGGAGTTCGGCGGCGCCTTCGGCGTCCGGGCCGCGGCGGCCGGCGAGCAGCAGATGCCGCACACCGCCCTCGGCCACCAGATGGCGGGCGATGACCCCGCCGATGGTGCCGGTGGCTCCGGTGACCAGCACCGTGCCCTCGGGGTCCCAGGCGGGCGGGGCGGTGTCGGGGGCGGGGGTGGTGGCGAGCCTGGCCACCGTGATGTCGCCCTGGCGCACCGCCAGTTGCGGCTCGTCCAGGGCGAGCGCGCTCGGCAGGGCGCCCACAGACTCCTCGTGCTCATCCAGGTCGACGAGGACGAATCGGTCGGGGTTCTCCGACTGCGCGGAGCGCACCAGACCCCAGACGGCGGCGTGGGCCAGATCGGGCACATCCGCGTCGGGCGTGGTGGCCACCGCGCCCCGGGTGACGAACACCAGGCGGGAGTCGGCGAACCGCTCCTCGGTCAGCCAGGCCCGGACCAGCGCCAGCGCCCGGTGGGTCGCCGTCCGTACGGCGTCGGCCACCCCCTGGGGCTCCGGTGCGCAGGGCACCAGCACGGTGGCGGGCATGGCGGCCGCGTCGGCGGGCAGCGCCGCCAGGTCGCGGTAGGAGTGCGCATCGAGTCCGACCAGCTTGAAGTCGTCGTCGCCGAGCAGGCCCCAGCTCCCGGCGGGGTGTTGCTCGGGAGCCGCCGCGGAGGTGTCGGCGGCCACCCAGTCGAGCCGGTAGAGCGCGTCACCGCCGGTGGTGGCGTCGCCGAGCCGCTGGGGCCGCTTGCGCAGCACGAGGGATTCGACGGTGGCCACCGGCCGGCCGATGGTGTCCGCCACGGTCAGGGCCACCGTGTCGGCGCCGTCCGGTGTGAGCCGCACCCGTACCTCACCGGCCCCGGCGGCGTGCAGCGACACCCCGCTCCAGGAGAACGGCAGCCTGCCCTCGCCGTCCTGGAACGTCGGGCCGAGCGCGATGGTGTGCAGCGCGGCGTCCAGCAGGGCCGGGTGCAGCCCGTAGGCGGTGGCGGCGGACTGCTGCTCCTGGGGCAGCCGTACCTCGGCGAACACCTCCTCGCCGCGCAGCCAGGCCGCGCGCAGCCCCTGGAACGAGGGGCCGTAGCCGAAGCCGCCCGCCGCGAACCGCTCGTACAGGTCCTCGACCTCGATCGGCTCGGCGCCCGGCGGCGGCCACGCCCCGCCCAGGTCGTAGGAGCCCTCGGCGGCGCCGACCGCCAGCACACCCGTGGCGTGCCGGGTCCACGGCAGCTCGCGCTGCGCGTCCGCGGGGCGGGAGTAGACGTTCAGTGTGCGGTGGCCGTCCTCGTCGGGCGCGTCCACCACCAGTTGCAGGGTGACGGCTCCGCGCTCGGGGAGGATGAGCGGCGCCTGGAGGGTCAGCTCCTCGACCCGGTCGCAGCCCACCTGGTCACCGGCTTGGATCGCCAGCTCCAGGAACGCGGTGCCCGGGAAGAGGACCGCGTCCAGGACCGCGTGGTCGGCCAGCCAGGGCTGGCCGCGGGTGGACAGCCTTCCGGTGAGCACCAGGCCGTCGGTGCCGGCGAGTTCGACGGCTGCGCCCAGCAGCGGATGCCCGGCGGCGCCGAGGCCCGCGGAGGCCACATCGCCCACCGTGGCGGGCGCGTCCAGCCAGTAGCGCTGCCGCTGGAAGGCATACGTGGGCAGCTCCACCCGGCGGGCGCCACGGCCCGCGAACACCTTCTCCCAGTCCACCTCGCCACCATGGGCATGCACCCGGCCGACCCCGGCCAGCAACGACTCGGCCTCACTCCGGTCCTTGCGCAGCAACGGGACGAACGCGAGGTCGGTGTCGGTGCCGGCCTCGGCCAGGCACTCCTGGCCCATGGCGGAGAGCACACCGGCGGGGCCGATCTCGACGCAGCGGGTCACCTTCCGCTCGGCGAGGAAGCGTATGCCGTCCCCGAAACGCACCGCCCGGCGGACGTGGCGCACCCAGTACTCCGGCGAGCACAGCTCCTCGCCCGCCGCCTCACCCGTGACGTTGGAGACCACCGCGATCCGCGGCGCCGCGTAGCCAATTCCGGCGGCCACCGTGCCGAACTCGGCGAGCATGGCGTCCATCAGCGGGGAGTGGAAGGCGTGGGAGACCGTGAGCCGCTTGCTCTTGGCCCCGGTCGCCTCCGCGATCCGCAGGACGGTCTCCTCGTCACCGGAGATGACGGTCGCCCGCGGCCCGTTGACCGCCGCCACGCTCACCCGGCCCTCGTGGCCTTCGAGATGCGGCAGCACCTCGGCCTCGGCCGCCTGGAGCGACACCATCGCACCGCCCTCGGGCAGCGCCTGCATCAGCCGGCCCCGGGCCGCCACCAGCGCACAGGCGTCCCGCAGCGAGAACACGCCCGCCACATGCGCCGCCGCCAGCTCGCCCACCGAGTGGCCGACCAGGAAGTCCGGGCGCAGGCCCCAGGACTCGACCAGCCGGTAGAGCGCCACTTCGAGGGCGAACAGCCCGGTCTGGGTGAACACGGTCCGGTTCAGCGGCTCCGGGTCCTCCCCGAACACCACCTCCCGCACCGAGCCGTCCAGATGAGGGTCCAGCTCCGCGCACACCGCGTCGAACGCCGCCGCGAACACCGGGAAGACGTCGTACAACTCCCTTCCCATACCCGGCCGTTGGGCGCCCTGTCCGGTGAACAGGAAGGCAGTCTTGCCGGTGTCGGCCACCGTCTCCTGGGCCGTCCCCGAGGCCAGCTCCGCCAGGCTCCGCAGCAGCTCCTGCCGCTCGGCGCCGACGACCACGGCGCGGTGGCCGAAGGCCGAGCGGCCCGTCGCCAGGGCGTAGCCGACATCCAGCGGGCGCAGCTCCGGCCGCTCCTCCAGCTGGGCCCGCAGACGTCCGGCCTGCGCCCGCAGCGCCGTCTCGCTGCGCCCGGAGAGCACCCAGGGCACCACATCGCAGTCGATCGACCGCTCGGACACCGGTGCGGTGGGCTCGGGGCCCTGCTCCAACACCACATGCACATTCGTGCCACTGACGCCGAAGGCGGACACGCCCGCGCGCCGCGGCCGTCCCGTCCCGGGCCACTCCCGGGCCTCGGTCAGCAGCTCCACCGCACCGGCCGACCAGTCCACGTCGGGCGAGAGCACATCGGCGTGGAGGGTCTTCGGCAGCACACCGCGGCGCAGCGCCAGCACCATCTTGATGATCCCGGCGACACCCGAAGCGGCCTGGGTGTGGCCGATGTTGGACTTCAGCGCGCCCAGCCACAGCGGCCGGTCCGCGTCCCGGCCCTGGCCGTAGGTGGCCATCAAGGCCTGTGCCTCGATCGGGTCGCCGAGCCGGGTGCCGGTGCCATGGGCCTCGACCGCGTCCACATCGGCGGCCGACAGGCCCGCACCGGCCAGCGCCTGGCGGATCACCCGCTGCTGGGAGGGGCCGTGGGGGGCGGTGAGTCCGTTGCTGGCGCCGTCCTGGTTGACGGCGGAGCCGCGTACCAGCGCCAGCACCTCATGGCCGTTCGCCCGCGCGTCCGAGAGCCGCTCCAGCAGCAGCATGCCGACGCCCTCGGCCCACCCGGCGCCATCGGCGTCCGCCGAGAACGCCTTGCAGCGGCCGTCGGGGGCCATGGCCCGCTGCCGGCTGAACTCGATGAAGGTGTCCAGCGTGGACATCACGACGACGCCGCCCGCCAGCGCCAGCGAGCACTCCCCCTGGCGCAGCGCCTGGACCGCCTGGTGGAGGGCGACCAGCGAGGACGAGCAGGCGGTGTCGACGGTGACCGCGGGGCCTTCGAGGCCGAAGGTGTACGAGATGCGCCCGGACGCCACGCTGCTCGCGCTGCCGGTGGCCAGATAGCCCTCGAACTCCTCGGGCGCGCGGCCGAAGCGCGAGCCGTAGTCGTTGTAGCTGGCGCCGATGAAGACTCCGGCCTGGGTGCCTTTCACCGAGGCCGGGTCGATCCCGGCCCGTTCGAACGCCTCCCAGCTGGTCTCGAGCAGCAGCCGCTGCTGCGGGTCGATGGCGAGCGCCTCGCGCGGGGAGATCCCGAAGAACTCCGGGTCGAAGTGGTCGGCCTCGTGCAGGAATCCGCCGCCGGTGGCGTAGAAGGTGCCCGGCTTGTCGGGGTCGGGGTCGTAGTGGCCCTCGATGTCCCAGCCGCGGTCGGTGGGGAAGCCCGAGACGGCGTCACGGCCGTCCATCAGCAGCTGCCACAGCTCCTCGGGGGTGGTCACCCCGCCGGGCAGGCGGCAGCTCATGGCCACGATGGCGATCGGGTCGTCGTCGACCGCGACGGTGGCGGGCACCGGGCCCGCCGGGGCGGTGGCATCGGTGCCATCGGCACCGCTCTCGACCAGCAGGAAGCGGGTCAGCGCGGTGACGGTCGGGTAGTCGAAGACGAGGGTGACCGGCAGCCGCAGTCCGGTGGCCGCGTTCAGCCGGTTGCGCAGATCGACGGCGGTGAGCGAGTCGAAGCCCAGCTCGCGGAAGGCGCGCCCGGACTCGACCGCCGTGGTGTCGGGATAGCCGAGCGCGGCGGCCACTTCGGTGCTGACGAGGTCGGCCAGCACGTCCTCGGCCTCCTGCGGCGACAGTCCGGCCAGCCGCTGGGCGAGCGGGGTGTCCGCGTCGGCCGTGGTGGCGTCCGCCGTGTCCGTCCGCCGGGCGTCGGGGAGTTCGCCGAGCACGGCGGCCCCGTCCAGCGAGGGGGTGGCGGCGATGAGCCGGTCCCACTCGATATCGGCCACGGCCACATGGGTGTCGCCCACGTCCAGGGCTCGCTGCAGGGCGCCGATCGCCGGGTCGGGCGCCATCGCGGGCATACCGGTGGCCCGCAGCCGCGCCTCGACCGCCTCGTCGACCAGCCCTCCGCCGGACCACGCGCCCCAGGCCACGGAGGTGGCGGGGAGCCCCTGGGCACGGCGGGCGTGGGCGAGCGCGTCGAGGAAGGCGTTGGCGGCCGCGTAACTGCCCTGGCCGGGGCCGCCGAGCGTGCCCGCGAAGGAGGAGAAGAGCACGAAGGCGGACAGCTCGCGGTCGCGGGTGAGTTCGTGCAGATGGAGCGCCGCGTCCACCTTCGGGCGCAACACCCCCTCGGCGCGCTCGGGGGTGAGGGTGTCGAGCACCCCGTCGTCCAGGACGCCCGCGGTGTGGACGACGGCGTCGAGCGGGGCCTCGTCCTCGTCCAGCGTGGCGAGAAGTGCGGCCAGCGCGTCGCGGTCGGCGGCGTCGCACGCGGCCACGGTCACCCGGACCCCCGACTCCCGCAGCTCATCGGCGAGTTCGTCCGCCCCGGGGGCCTCGGAGCCCCGGCGGCTGGTGAGCACCAGGTGTTCGGCTCCACCCCGGGCCAGCCAGCGCGCCACATGGGCGCCCAGGCCGCCGGTGCCGCCGATCACCAGCACGGTGCCGCGCGGCCGCCACGGCGCGGTGGCGTCGGTCAGCGCCGCAGAGGCCCTGACCAGCCTGCGCCCGTGGACACCGGAGGCACGCACCGCCACCTGGTCCTCGCCGGTCAGCCGGCCCGCGAGCACACCGCACAGCCGCGCGATGGCGCGGTCGTCGAGGGTGCCGGGCAGATCGACCAGACCACCCCGGCGCCGCGGGTACTCCGCGGCGGCGATCCGGCCCAGGCCCCAGGTGAGCGCCTGCAACGGATGGTCCAGCACGTCCGCGCGGCCCACGGACACCGCCCCGCGCGTGGCGTACCAGATGGGGACGTCGGCGCCGGTGTCGCCGAGCGCCTGCAGCAGGGCGAGGTTGAGGGCGAGGCCGAGCGGCTGCGCCGTGCCCGCCGCGTACGGCTCCTCGGCGAGCGCGAGGAGCGAGAGCACCGCGGTCGGGGGCGCGTCCGCCGTCGCCTCGCCGAGCCTGCGGGCGAGCGCCTCGCGTACGGCGTCCGCCTCGGTCAGCTCCACCAGCCGGACCCCGGCGCCGCGTTCCCGCAGCGCCTCCGCCACGCGCGGGCCTTCCGGCGCTCCGGTGGGCGCGGCGATCAGCCAGGTGGCCCCGGCCGACGACCGGTCGTGCGGGGCGGTGAGCGCGTCGCCCAGGGGCTTCCAGGTGATGTGGTAGCGCCAGGAGTCGAGTTCCGACCGCTCGCGGCGCGCCCGGCGCCATGAGGCCAGCGCCGGGACCATCATGGCCAGGGACGCCTCCTCGGTGTCCACCTCCAGCGCGGTGGCCAGCGCTTCCAGGTCCTCGCGCTCCACGGCGTCCCAGAACTCGGCGTCCACCGCGTCGCCTTCGGCGGCGGGAGCGGAGGAGCCCTCGAGCCAGTAGCGCTGCCGCTGGAAGGCGTACGTCGGCAGTTCGACGACCGACGCCCCCGCCCCGGCGAACAGCACGGCCCAGTCGACGGCCACCCCACGGACGAACGCCTCGCCCAGCGAGACCAGGAACCGCTCGGGACCACCCTCGTCACGCCGCAGCGACCCCACCACCACCGCGTCCTCGACGGTCGCCTGCAACGGCATCGTCAGCACCGGATGAGGGCTCATTTCGAGGAACGTCCCGAACCCGGCCGCCGACAGAGCCCGCACCGCCGACTCCAGCTCCACCGTCTCCCGCAGATTGGTGTACCAGTACCCGGCGTCGAGCCCGGTGGTGTCGAGGGTGTCGCCGGTGACCGTCGAGCAGAACGGCACCTCGGCGCGGCGCGGGGCGATCGGGGCCAGGACGTCGAGGAGTTCGTCGCGCAGCTCTTCCACATGGGCCGAGTGGGACGCGTAGTCCACCGGAATGATCTTCGCCCGAACGTCCTCGCCCTCACACTCCGCCTGGAGCTCGCGAAGGGCCTCAGGGTCACCGGACACCACGATCGAGCCGGGGCCGTTCACGGCCGCCACCGAGATACGACCACCCCAAGCCGCGATCCGCTCACGCACCCGATCGGCACTCTCGGCGACGGACATCATCCCGCCACGGCCTGCCAGCCCGCGCCCGATGGCCTGCGAGCGCAACGCGACTACCCGCGCGCCGTCCTCCAGCGACAGCGCACCCGCCACCACCGCCGCCGCGATCTCACCCTGCGAATGCCCCACCACCGCGGCAGGCGTGACACCACATGCCCGCCACACCTCCGCCAACGACACCATCACCGCCCACAACGCCGGCTGCACCACATCCACCCGACCCAACCCCGGACCCCCACCCCGCAACACCTCGACCAGCGACCACTCCACGAACTCCGCCAGCGCGGCCTCACACTCCGCGATCCGCCCCGCGAACACCGGCGACGAATCCAGCAACTCCACCGCCATCCCCACCCACTGCGACCCCTGCCCCGGAAACACGAACACCGGACGGGCGTCGGTCGCCATCACTCCCTCGCCGCGCACCACGTGCGGGGACTCGCCGCCCGACGCCAGCGCGCCCAGTGCGTCGATCAGCTCCTCGCGGTGGCCGCCCAGGACCAGCGCACGGTGGTCGAAGCGGCCGCGGGTGGTGGCGAGCGAGTGGCCGACGTCGGCCGGGGAGAGGCCGGGGCGCGCGGTCACATGGGTCAGCAGCCGCTCGGCCTGCGCCCGCAGGCCCGCCGCGCTCTTCGCCGACAACACCCACGGCACCACTCCCCCGCCCACCGGGGCGGTCCCCTCCGCCGCGTTGTCGGAGGGCTCCTCCTCAGGCGCCTCCTCGATGATGGTGTGGACATTGGTGCCACTGGCCCCGAAGGCCGAGATACCGGCCCGGCGGGGCTCCTCGCCGCGCGGCCACTCCCTGGCCTCGGTCAGCAGCTCCACCGCCCCCGCCGGCCAGTCGATCCGCGAGGAACGCTGCTCGGCGTGGAGCGTCTTGGGCAGCAGGCCGTGGCGCATGGCCTGCACCATCTTGATGACACCGCCCACACCCCCGGCGGCCTGCGGATGGCCGATGTTGGACTTCAGCGAGCCGATCAGTACGGGACGGTCCGCCGCACGGTCCTTCCCGTACGTGGCGAGCAGCGCGCCCGCCTCGATCGGGTCGCCCAGCGGGGTGCCGGTGCCATGGGCCTCGACCGCGTCGATCTGCTCCGCCGTCAGGGCGGCGTTGGCGAGCGCCTGGCGGATCACCCGTTGCTGGGAGCGGCCGTTGGGCGCGGTGAGACCGTTGCTGGCACCGTCCTGGTTGACGGCGGAGCCGCGCACCAGAGCCAGCACCTCGTGGCCGTTGCGGCGGGCGTCCGAAAGTCGCTCCAGCAGCAGCATGCCGACGCCCTCGCCGAGGCCCATGCCGTCGGCGCCCTCGGCGAACGCCTTGCAGCGGCCGTCCTGTGCCAGTCCGCGTTGCCGGGCGAAGCCGATGAGCCCCATCGGGGCGCCCATGACGGCGGCGCCACCCGCGAGGGCGAGGGAGCAGTCGCCCTGGCGCAGCGACTGGCAGGCCAGGTGGAGGGCGACCAGTGAGGAGGAGCAGGCGGTGTCGAGGGTGACGGCCGGGCCCTCCAGGCCCAGGGTGTAGGCGATGCGGCCGGACATGATGCTCGCGGAGATGCCCGTGACCAGGTGGCCCTCCAGCCCTTCGGGCATATGGGGCCAGTCGGGGACGTAGCCCTGGTAGGCGGCGCCCACGAAGATGCCGGTTCTGCTGCCGCGCAGGCCCGCCGGATCGATGCCTGCGCGCTCGAACGCCTCCCAGGAGGTCTCCAGCAGCAGCCGCTGCTGCGGGTCCATCACGGTGGCCTCGCGGGGCGAGATGCCGAAGAACGCCGGGTCGAACTGGTCGGCGTCGTGGAGGAATCCGCCCTCGGTGGCGTAGACGGTGCCCTGCCGGTCGGGGTCCGGGTCGTACAGTTTCTCCAGGTCCCAGCCGCGGTTGCCGGGGAAGCCGGAGATGGCGTCGCGCTCGCCGGTGACCAGCTCCCACAGGTCCTCGGGGCCGCGCACATCGCCCGGGTAGCGGCAGCTCATCGCCACGATGGCGATGGGTTCGCGGGACGCGGCGGTGAGTTGCTGATTGGCCCGGCGCAGCCGTTCGGTCTCCTTCAGAGACTCCCGCAGCGCGCCAACGATCTTGTCGGTTGGGTTTGCCATTGTCAGCTCCGCAGTCGAGTCTCGTCAGAGGTCGTTCTTGTCGTAGGCCATGCGGACGAGGTCATCCACGTCCAGGTCGTCGATGGACTCGGCGGGCTCCTCGTCCATCGGTCCGGTGGCGGGGTCGTGGGAACCGGCCAGCCGCAGCAACTCGTCCAGCAGCCCCGATTCGCGGAGCCGGAGCAGGGGGATGGAGGTCAGCGCCGCGCGGACCTCGGCCTCCTCGGGGTCGAGGCCGGTGCCCGCGGTGTCATCGGGGAAGAGTTCGGTCCCGATGTGTCCGGCGAGTTCCTCCGCGCTCGGGTAGTCGAAGACGACGGTGACGGGGAAGCGGAGTCCGGTCGCGGCGCCCAGGCGGTTGCGCAGGTCGACGGCGCTCAGGGAGTCGAAGCCCAGCTCGCGGAAGGCACGCTGGGCGTCGACGGCCTCCGGGCCGGGATAGCCGAGCACGGTAGCGATCTGGGAGCGCACCAGCGACAGTACGGCCGCCTGCCGGTCCGTCGGGGCCATGTCGGCCAGCCGGTCACGCAGCGAGGAGGACTCGCCGGCCGTGTCCGTCCCCGTGCCGGCGTCGGCGGCGAGGATCCGCGCCACATCGGGCACCTGGCCGATGAGCGGGCTGGGCCGGGCCGAGGTGAAGACGGGGACGAACCGCTCCCAGTCCACGTCGGCGACCACCACCACGGTCTCATCCCCGTCCATCACCTGCCAGAACGCGTCGATGGCGAGCCGGGGAGTCATGAACGGGATGCCCCGGCCGCGCAGTTGCTCCTCGGCGAGGTTGGCAGCCATGCCGCCCTCCTCGGGGCTCCAGATGCCCCACACCACCGAGGTGGCGGCGAGGCCGCGGGCCCGGCGGTTCTCGGCGAGCCCGTCGAGATAGGCGTTGGCGGCCGCGTACGCGCCATGTTCGCCACTGCCCCAGACGGCCGAGATGGAGGAGAAGAGCACGAAGGAGTCGAGGGTGTCCCGGTCGAAGAGGGCGTCCAGGTTGGCGGCGCCCGCGACCTTGGCCTCCGCCGTGTCGGCGAACTCCGCCAGATCGGTGTCGGCGAGCGGGACGAGCACACCGGCACCCGCGATGTGCAGCACGGAGCGGATCGGCGGGCCCTCGGCCTCCACTTCCCGTACGAGCGCCTCCAGCGCGGCGCGGTCGGCCACATCGCACGCCGCCACGGTGACCTTGGCGCCCAGCTCGGTCAGTTCGGCCTTGAGCTTGTCCGCGCCGGGTGCCTCGGGGCCGCGGCGGCTGGTGAGCACCAGGTGTTCGGCACCGGCCTGGGCCAGCCGGCGGGCGATCTGGGCTCCGACGCCACCCGTGCCGCCGGTGAGCAGCACGGTGCCCTCGGGGCTCCAGGATGCGCCGCTCCCCCGGTGCCCGGCGGCCCGTACCAGCCGCCGGGTGAGCGCACCGGAGGGCCGCAGGGCCAGCTGATCCTCGTCGCCGAAACGGCCCGCGAGCGCACCGCACAGCCGTGTGGTGACCCGGCCGTCGACGGTGCCCGGCAGGTCGATCATGCCGCCCCAGCGCTGCGGGTGTTCGAGGGCGGCGACCCGGCCCAGGCCCCATACGGCCGCCTGGGCGGGGCTGTCGAGCACATCGGTGCCGCCGACGGACACGCCCCCACGGGTGGCCAGCCACAGCGGGGCCGCAACCCCGGTGTCGCCGAGGGCCTGGACGAGCGCGAGGGTGAGTGCGAGGCCCATGGGCACCCCCGCGTGGCCGGGGTGCGGTGCGTCGGCGAGCCCGAGCAGGGAGAGCACCCCGGCCGGGGTGTCTCCGGCGGTGGCCTCGGCGAGCTGCGCGGCGACCGCGACGCGGTCGGCCTCGGCCGCCTCGACGGTGACGACCGTGGCGCCGTGGGTCTCCAGACCGTCGCGTACGGCGTCGATGAGGGCGGTGCCGGGGGGCGCGGCCGGGACCACGAGCAGCCAGGTGCCGGTCAGGGCCGCCGAGGCCGGGTCGGGCACCCGGTTCCAGGTGACGTGGTAGCGCCAGGAGTCGAGCACGGACCGCTCCCTGCTGCCGCGACGCCATGAGGACAGCGCCGGGAGCACGGTCCGCAGCGAGGACCGTTCCTCGTCGGCGTCCACTTCCAGCGCGGCGGTCAGCGCTTCCAGGTCCTCGCGCTCGACGGCGTCCCAGAACTCGGCGTCCACCGGGTCGCCTCCGGTGGCGGCCGCCGGTGCCGGGGGCTGCTCCAGCCAGTAGCGCTGTCGCTGGAAGGCGTACGTCGGCAACTGCACCACGGACGCGCCCAGCCCGGCGAACACCGCGGCCCAGTCGACGGCCACCCCACGGACGAACGCCTCGCCCAGCGAGACCAGGAACCGCTCGGGACCACCCTCGTCACGCCGCAGCGACCCCACCACCACCGCGTCCTCGACGGTCGCCTGCAACGGCATCGTCAGCACCGGATGAGGGCTCATTTCGAGGAACGTCCCGAACCCGGCCCCCGACAGAGCCCGCACCGCCGACTCCAGCTCCACCGTCTCCCGCAGATTGGTGTACCAGTACCCGGCGTCGAGCCCGGTGGTATCGAGGGTGTCGCCGGTGACCGTGGAGTGGAAGGTGATATCCGAGGTGCGCGGGCGGATCGGGGCCAGGAGGTCGAGGAGTTCGTCGCGCAGCTCCTCGACATGGGCCGAGTGGGACGCGTAGTCCACCGGGATGATCTTCGCCCGTACTCCTTCGGCCTCACACTCCGCCTGGAGCTCGCGCAGGGCCTCAGGGTCACCGGACACCACGATCGAGCCGGGGCCGTTGACCGCGGCGACGGAGATACGGTCCTCCCAGGCGGTGATGCGTTCGCGCACCCGATCGGCGCTCTGGGCGACGGACATCATGCCGCCGTGTCCGGCGAGGCCCCGTGCGATGGCCTGCGAGCGCAACGCCACCACCCGCGCCCCGTCCTCCAACGACAACCCACCCGCCACCACCGCCGCCGCGATCTCACCCTGGGAATGCCCCACCACCGCGGCAGGCACCACCCCACACGACCGCCACACCTCCGCCAACGACACCATCACCGCCCACAACGCCGGCTGCACCACATCCACCCGACCCAACCCCGGACCCCCACCCCGCAACACCTCGACCAGCGACCACTCCACGAACCCCGACAACGCCACCTCACACTCCGCGATCCGCCCCGCGAACACCGGCGACGAATCCAGCAACTCCACCGCCATCCCCACCCACTGCGACCCCTGCCCCGGAAACACGAACACCGGCTTCCCGGCCGAGCCCGCCACGCCCTGGGCCACGAGGCCACCGGGCTCGCCCCGGGTGAGCGCCGTCAGCCCACTGCGGAAGTCCTCGACGCCGCCACCGACCACCACGGCGCGGTGGTCGAAGAGGGCGCGGGTGGTGGCCAGCGAGAGGCCCACGTCCGCCGGGGACAGCTCCGGATCCTCCGAGAGGCGTGCCAGCAGCCGTTCCGCCTGCGCCCGCAGGCCCGGCTCGGTCTTGGCCGAGAGCACCCAGGGCACCGCTCCCCCGCCCACCGGGGCGTCCCCCTCGGCCGAGGTGCCCGAAGGCTCCTCCTCGGGGGCCTGCTCGATGATGGCGTGAGCGTTGGTGCCGCTGGCGCCGAAGGCGGACACCCCGGCGCGGCGGATCCGCCCGGTCTCCGGCCACGGCCGGGCCTGGGTGAGCAGTTCGACGGCGCCCGAGGACCAGTCCACGTTGGGCGACGGCTCCTCGACGTGCAGGGTCTTGGGCAGCACACCGTGGCGGATGGCCTGCACCATCTTGATCACGCCGCCGACCCCCGCGGCGGCAGCCGTGTGGCCGATGTTGGACTTCAGCGAGCCGAGCCACAGCGGCCGGTCGGCCGGGCGCTTCTTGCCGTACGTGGCGAGCAGGGCGTTGGCTTCGATGGGGTCGCCCAGCGACGTCCCCGTGCCGTGCGCCTCGACCACGTCGACATCGGCCCCGGACAGCGTGGCGTTGGCCAGCGCCTGGCGGATCACCCGCTGCTGCGCACGGCCGTTGGGCGCGGTGAGACCGTTGCTGGCACCGTCCTGGTTGATGGCGGAGCCGCGGACGACCGCGAGCACGGTGTGACCGTTGCGGCGGGCGTCCGAGAGCCGTTCCAGCAACAGAACTCCGACACCCTCGCCCCAGGCGGTGCCATCCGCCGTCGAGGAGAACGCCTGGCAGCGGGAAGAGGTGGACAGCGCCCGCTGGCGGCTGAATTCGATGAAGCCGCTCGGCGTGGACATCACGGTGGTGCCGCCGGTGAGTGCCATCGAGCAGTCGCTCTGCCGCAGCGCCTGGCAGGCCATGTGCAGTGCCACCAGCGAGGACGAGCACATGGTGTCGACCGTGACGGCCGGTCCCTCCAGGCCCAGGGTGTAGGCGACGCGGCCGGAGAGGATGGCGCCCGAGGCGCCCATGGACATCTGGCCTTCGAGCCCTTCGGGGAGCTCGGTCAGACCGCGGGCGTAGTCGAAGTCGGTGGCACCCATGAAGATGCCGGTGTCGCTGCCGCGCAGGGTGCCCGGGTCGATTCCGGCCCGTTCGAAGGTCTCCCAGACCACTTCCAGCAGCAGCCGCTGCTGCGGGTCCATGGTGAGGGCCTCGCGCGGCGAGATGCCGAAGAACGCCGGGTCGAACTGGTCCACGTCATGGAGGAATCCGCCCTGGCGGGCATAGGTACGGCCCTCTCGGTCGGGGTCCGGGTCGAAGAGGTTCGGCAGGTCCCAGCCCCGGTCGGCCGGGAAGTCGCCCATGCCGTCGCGGCCTTCGGCGACGGCCTGCCACAGGTCCTCGGGGGACCGGATGTCGCCCGCGTAGCGGCAGTTCATCGCCACGATGGCGATGGGCTCGGGGGTCTGCAGCTCCTGGATCCGGCCGTGTGCCGCGCGGAGGTGGCCGGTGGCCCGCTTGAGGTAGTCGCGCAGCTTCTTCTCGTTGTCCATGGTCGTCAGCTCCTCAAGAGGGCCGGAACGTCGGTGGCGGCCGGGGCGGTGGCACGGGGGTTCATCGGGCCGTCAGATCCCGGCCCAGCAGCTCGAACATCCCGTCGAGCAGCTCGAACATCTCGTCGTCCGTGGCCGATTCGATGTCGTCCAGCTCCAGGGCGGCGAGGGTGGACTGGGCGCGGTCTAGCTCCGCGAGCGACGCGGTGTCCATGGACTCCTCGTCCGACGGCAGGAGTTCCTCCCGCAGCAGCCCGGCGAGGTCGTCGGCGGTCGGGTAGTCGAAGACAAGGGTGACCGGCAGCCGCAGCCCGGTGGCGGCGTTCAGCCGGTTGCGCAGATCTACCGCGGTGAGCGAGTCGAAGCCCAGCTCCTTGAAGGCCCGTCCGGTCTCGACCGCGCCCGCGTCGGCGTAGCCGAGAGCCGCGGCCGCCTGCTCGCTGACCAGCTCCACCAGGGCGGTGTGGCGGTCGGCCTCGCTCAGCTCCGCGAGCCGCTTGCGCAGCACGGCGGCGCCACCGGCCTCCTCCCGCTCCGCCCCAACCGGGTCCTGCCCGGTGCCGCCCGCCTCGGGGAGGTCGGCGAGCAGCGGCAGCGGCCGAGTGGTGGACAGGGCGGGTGCGAAACGGCCCCAGTCGATGTCGGCGGCGACGAGGAATCCGCCGCCGTGCGTGACCGTCTGCCGCAGCAGTTCCAGGGCCCGCGCACCGTCGATGGGGGGCGCCCCGCGCCGTCGCAGCTGGTCCGCCACCTCACCGTCGATCATTCCGCCGCCCGCCCAGGCGCTCCAGGCCACCGAGGTGGCGGGCAGGCCGTCCGCGCGGCGCAGTTGGGCGAGCGCGTCGAGATACGCGCTGGCCGCCGCGTAGTTGCCCTGTCCGGCGGCGCCCACGGTGCCGGCGATCGAGGAGAGCAGGACGAACGCGTCGAGGTCCAGGTCCCGGGTGAGCTCGTGCAGATGGCGCGCGCCCGCGGCCTTGGGGCGCAGTACGGCCTCGATCCGCTCGGGGGTGAGCGCGTCGACGGTGGCGTCGTCCAGCGCGCCCGCGGCGTGCACCACGGCGGTCAGCGAATGGTCCGCGCCGTCGCCGGTGACCGAGTCCAGCAGGTGTGCCAGCGCCGCGCGGTCGGCCACATCGCAGGCGACGACGGTCACCTGGGCGCCGCGCTCGGTCAGTTCGGCCTTCAGCTCGGCCGCGCCCGGGGCCTGGGGCCCGCGGCGGCTGACGAGCACCACGTGTTCGGCACCCTCGTGGACCAGTCCGCGGGCGATCTGGGCGCCGACACCGCCGGTGCCACCGGTGATCAGGACGGTGCCGTGGGGCTGCCAGCGCTCGGCGGAGGAGGTGGCGCCGGCCCGCCTGAGCCGCCGGGCAAGGGTGCCCGAGGAGCGGATGGCGAGTTGGTCCTCGCCGTCCTGGCCGGTCAGGGCGCGGGCGAGTGCCCGGAGAGCGCCCTCGTCGATCCTGGCGGGCAGATCGATCAGGCCACCCCAGCGCTGGGGGTGTTCCAGGGCGACCGCACCGCCCAGGCCCCAGACGAGGGCTTGTGCGGGAGCTTCGAGACGGTCGGCGCCACCCGCGGAGACCGCGCCGCGGGTGACACACCACAGGGGCGCGTCGAGGCCCGCGTCGCCCAGTGCCCGTACCAGGGCGAGGGTGGTGGCGAACCCGGTGGGGACGTCGGGGTGTGCCGGGTGCGGTGCTTCGGCGAGGGCCAGCAGGGACACCACACCGCCGGGCGCCCCGGCTTCCCCGAGGGCCTCGGTGATGCGGGTGGCGAGCCGGGCGCGGTCGGTGTCGTCCGTGCCGATCCGCAGGGGGACGATCTCGGCGCCGAGCGCGGTGAGTCCGGCGGTGATGGCATCCGTGTCGACGGCTCCGGCGGCCTCGGTGCTGGTGGCCCCGGTGTTGTCGGGCACCACCACCAGCCAGCGGCCGGTGAGCGCGGGTGTCGACGGTCCGTCGACCGGCTGCCAGCCGATGCGGTAGCGCCATGAGTCGAGCACGGCCTGGTCGCTCAGCCGGGACCGCCACGAGGAGAGCAGCGGAAGCACCTCGCTGAGCGGCGTGTCGGCGCCGGTGCCCAATGTGGCCGTCAGGGTGTCCAGGTCGGCGTTCTCGACCGCGGTCCAGAACTCCGCCTCCGCCGGGCCGGTGGCCGCCTCGGCTACGGGCCCGGTCTGGGGCTCGACCCAGTAACGGGCGCGCTGGAACGCGTACGTGGGAAGGTCGACGCGGCCGGCTCCCCGGCCGGCGAACAGCGCCCGCCAGTCCACCTCCGCGCCGTGGACATGGGCCTGGGCGAGCGAGAGAAGCATCCGCTCGGGGCCGCCCTCCTGGCGGCGCAGGGTGCCGATGACGGCGGCCCCTCCGTCGGCGGCCTCGACGGTGGCCTCCATGGCGGCGGCCAGCACAGGGTGCGGGCTCACCTCCACGAACAGCCGGTGGCCGCTAATGAGCAGCGCCCGGGTGGCCGTTTCGAGCCGCACGGTCTCGCGCAGATTGCGGGCCCAGTAGGCGGCGTCGAGCCCGGCGGTGTCGAGGGGTTCACCGGTGACAGTGGAGTGGAAGACGATCCGCGAGGTGCGCGGACGGATGGGGGCCAGGATGTCCAGCAGCTCGCCGTGGATCTGCTCCACCTGGGCGGAGTGCGAGGCGTAGTCCACCGGGATCAGCTTCGCCCGTACGTCCTCGGCCTCGCAGCGGGCCAGCAGCTCATGCAGCGCCTCCGGTTCGCCCGAGACCACCACCGCGCCGGGGCCATTGACGGCCGCCACGGAGATACGGCCGTCCCACGCGGCGATGCGCTCCCGCACCTCCTCGACCGGAAGCGAAACGGACATCATGCCGCCGTGTCCGGCGAGGCCCCGTGCGATGGCCTGCGAGCGCAACGCCACCACCCGCGCCCCGTCCTCCAACGACAACCCACCCGCCACCACCGCCGCCGCGATCTCACCCTGGGAATGCCCCACCACCGCGGCAGGCACCACCCCACACGACCGCCACACCTCCGCCAACGACACCATCACCGCCCACAACGCCGGCTGCACCACATCCACCCGACCCAACCCCGGACCCCCACCCCGCAACACCTCGACCAGCGACCACTCCACGAACCCCGACAACGCCACCTCACACTCCGCGATCCGCCCCGCGAACACCGGCGACGAATCCAGCGACTCCACCGCCATCCCCACCCACTGCGACCCCTGCCCCGGAAACACGAACACCGGACGGGCCTCCACCACCGCCGCACCCTCGCCGCGCACCACCCCGGCGGACACCCCACCGGAGGCCAACTCCCCCAGACGGCCCAGTAGTTGGGAGCGATCGGTGCCCACGACCGCGGCGCGGTATTCGAAGGCCGACCGACCGGTGGCGAGCGCGTGGCCGACGTCCGCCGGGGGCAGGCCGGGCCCCTCGTTCAGCCGCGCCAACAGCCGCTCCGCCTGCGCCCGCAGGGCCGCTTCGCTTCTGCCGGAGAGCACCCAGGGGACGGCGGAGCCGCCGAGCGCGGTGCCGTCGAGTGCGGGTGCGCCGTCTTCTTCGTCCTCCCCGGCGACCGGGGCCTGTTCGAGGATGACGTGGGCGTTGGTGCCGCTCACGCCGAACGCGGACACCCCGGCGCGGCGCGGACGGCCACGCTCCGGCCACTCCTGGGCCTCGGTCAGCAGCTCGACCGCCCCGGAGGACCAGTTGACGGCCGGGGACGCCTGGTCGACGTGGAGTGTCCTCGGCAGCGTTCCGTGGCGCAGCGCCATCACCGTCTTGATGACCCCGCCGACCCCGGCCGCCGCCTGGGTGTGGCCGATGTTGGACTTGAGCGAGCCGAGCCACAGCGGATGGCCGGAGGTGCGGCCCTTGCCGTAGGTGGCGAGCAGCGCGCCGGCCTCGATCGGGTCGCCGAGCGCCGTGCCCGTGCCATGGGCCTCGACGGCGTCGACGTCGTCCACCGTCAGCCCGGCGGCGGTCAGCGCCGCCTCGATGACCCGGCGCTGGGCCGGGCCGTTGGGCGCGGCGAGGCCGTTGCTGGCGCCGTCCTGGTTGATGGCGCTGGAGCGCAGGACGGCGAGGACCGGGTGGCCGTTGCGGCGGGCGTCGGACAGCCGCTCCAGCAGCACCATGCCCGCGCCCTCGCCCCAGCCGGTGCCGTCGGCGCCCGCGGCGAAGGACTTGCAGCGGCCGTTGGCCGCCAGTCCGCGCTGGTGGCTGAACTCGACGAAGACACCGGGGGTGGCCATGACCGCCACCCCTCCGGCCAGCGCCAGCGAGCATTCGCCGCGGCGCAGCGCCTGGGCCGCCAGATGCATGGTCACCAGCGATGAGGAGCACGCGGTGTCCAGGGTGACGGCCGGTCCTTCGAGGCCGAGGGTGTAGGAGATCCGGCCGGAGGCGACGCTGGAGACGTTGCCGATCAGCAGGTGGCCCTCGACGCTCTGCGGTGCGTACTGCGGGTCTCCGCCGTACTGGAACGAGGCGAGTCCCACATAGACCCCGGCGCTGCTCCCCTTCAGCGAGAGCGGGTCGATGCCCGCGCGTTCGATCGCCTCCCAGGACACTTCGAGCAGCAGCCGCTGCTGCGGGTCCATGGCCAGTGCCTCACGCGGCGAAATGCCGAAGAACGCCGGGTCGAACTGGTCGGCGTCGTGCACGAATCCGCCTTCGCGGGTGTTGCAGGTGCCCGACCGGCCGGGATCCGGGTCGTAGAGTCCCTCGATGTCCCAGCCCCGATTGGCGGGGAATTCCGAGATCGCGTCCCGGCCCTCGGCCACCAGCCGCCACAGGTCCTCCGGTGAGCGGACACCGCCGGGGAAGCGGCAGCCCATCGAGACGATGGCGATCGGCTCCCGCTCGTCGGCCTCGATCTGGTCCAGCCGCGCGCGGGCCTGCTTGAGGTCGGAGGAGACCCGCTTGAGGTAGGTGAGGAGTTTCTCTTCGTTCTCGTTCGCCATCAGGAAGCCCCGAATTCGTTGTCGATGAAGTCGAAGACCTCGTCGGCGGTAGCGGAAAGGAGTTCGGTGTCGGGGGATGGGCTGCCGGTGTGCTCCACGGGCGTGCCGCCCAACTTCGCCATGAGGTCGCCGAGACGCCCCGTCAGCCGCTCCCGGAGTCCGTCGTCGGCGACCAGTTCCGGCAGTGCGGACTCCCACCGGTCCAGGTCGTCGAGGAGGGTGAGCGCGTCGGTCGGCCGGGCCGACGGCAGCTCGCCGCGGAGGTACTCGGCCAGCGGCGCGGGTGCCGGATAGTCGAAGACGAGAGTGGCGGGCAGGTCGAGTCCGGTGACCGTGGCCAGCCGGTTGCGCAGTTCGACGGCGGTGAGCGAGTCGAAGCCCAGCTCCTTGAACGGGCGGCCGCCGGCGACCGCGTCGGACGAGGAGTGGCCGAGTACGGCCGCCGCCTGGGCGTGCACCAGATCCCGCAGGGCCCGGTCCAGGCCCTCGCCCGACAGGCCCGCGAGGCTCTCCAGGAAGGTGCCCGCCACGCCGTCCGGCCCGGTGCCGCCGGGGGCGGGCGCCGTGGTGGCGCGGGCGTCGCGCACCTCCGGCAGTTCGCCGATCAGCGGCCGGGGTCGCGCCGCGGTGAAGCCGGGGACAAAGCGGTCCCAGCGCACATCGGCGAGGACGAGGGAGGTCTCGCCGGTGTGCAGTGCCTCGCCGAGCGCGGCCACCGCCAACGGCGGTGCCATCGCGGGCAGTCCACGGCGGCTGAGGTGCTCCGCCACCTCGCCCTGCTCGATCATGCCGTGGTCGGCCCAGGGGCCCCAGGCCACGGAGGTGGCGGGGAGGCCGCGTGCCGCGCGGTGCTCGGCGAGAGCGTCCAAGTAGGCGTTGGCGGAGGCGTAGGCGCTCTGTCCGCCACTGCCCCAGGTGGCGGCGATCGACGAGAAGAGCACGAACGCCTCGAGATGGTCCTGGTCCAGCAACTCATCCAGATGGGCCGCGCCCAGGACCTTGCCGTCGGCCATCTCCGCGAAGTCGGCCACCGTGCTGTCGGCGAGCTGGGCGAACTCCACGACGCCCGCGGCGTGGAAGACGGCGTGCACCGGGTCGCCCCCGGCGGTGGTCCGGCGCAGCAGCGCCGCCACCTCGTCGCGGTCGCGGACATCGCACGCCGCCACCGTCACCCGCACACCGCCCTGGCCCAGGGCGGTCAGCTCGTCGCGCAGTTCGGCGGCGCCGGGTGCCGTCAGGCCACGGCGGCTGGTGAGCACGAGATGTTCGGCGCCGGAGCGGGCCAGCCAGCGGGCGATCTGGGCGCCGAGCCCGCCGGTGCCCCCGGTGATCAGCACGGTGCCATGCGGCTTCCAGCTCTCGCGGCCCGGTGTGCGCAGCGGCGCCCGGACGAGCCGCCGGACGAACACCCCGGCGTCGCGGAGGGCGAGCTGGTCCTCCGGACCGCTGTCGCCGACGATGCCGGAGAGCGCGGCGCACAGCCGGTCGGCCGTCCGCTCGTCGAGGTCCGCGGGGAGATCGACCAGACCGCCCCACCGCTGGGGGTGTTCCAGGGCCACGACCCGGCCGAGGCCCCAGGTGGCGGCCTGTGCGGGGCTGCCGAGCGGATCGGATCCGTTCACCGACACGGCCCCGGCGGTGGCGAGCCACAGCGGTGCGGCGATCCCCGCGTCGCCCAGCGCCTGGATCAGCCCGACGTTGAGGGCCAGACCGCTGGTGAGCGAGGTGTGTTCGGGGTGCGGGCCGTCATCGAGGGCGAGCAGCGAGAGCACACCGGCCGGGGTGCCCCCGGTGGCCACCGCCTGGCGCAGCCGCTCGGCGAGCGTGCCACGGCCGGTCGTGGACAGGGTGAGGCGAGCGACGTGTGCGCCACGCCGGTCGAGGGCGGCCGCCACGGCGGCGACCCGCGCACTGTCGGCCCGCCCCTCGGGCACGGCCAGCAGCCAGGTGCCGGACAGCGGCGCCGTACGTTCCTCGACGGACACCGGGGACCAGGTGATCCGGTAGCGCCAGGAATCCACGGTGGCGCGGTCGCTCTGGCCCCGGCGCCAGGAGGAGAGCGCGGGCAGCAGTTCGCAGAGCCGCGTCTGCTGGTCGATCTCCAGGGTGGTGGTCAGCGCCTCCAGGTCCTCGCGCTCGACCGCCTCCCAGAAGCGTGCCTCCACGGCGGACGCGTCCGTGGTGGCCGCGGTCGGCGTTCGAGGCGTGGCGGGGTCGAACCAGTAGCGCTGGCGCTGGAAGGCGTACGTGGGCAGCTCCACCCGGTGCGCACCGCGCCCGGCGAACACCCCCTCCCAGTCCACCTCGCCACCGTGAGCGTGCACCTGAGCGACCCCGGCGAGCAGCGCCTCGACCTCGTCACGGTCCTTGCGCAACAGGGGAACGAACGCGGCGGGGCCGGTTACGCACTCCTGACCCATAGCGGAGAGCACACCGGCCGGGCCGATCTCCACATACCGGGTGACACCCTGCCCTTCGAGGAACCCAACGCCGTCCCCGAAGCGCACCGCCTGACGCACATGACGCACCCAGTACTCCGGCGAGCACACCTCCTCACCCACCAACTCGCCCGTGACGTTCGAGACGATCGCGGTGCCTGGCATGCCATAGGAGATCCCGGCCGCCACCTCGGCGAACTCGGCCAGCATCCCCTCCATCAGCGGCGAGTGGAAGGCGTGCGAGACGCTCAACCGCTTGCTCTTGACCCCCACCGCCTCCGCCACCGCCAGCACCGCCGACTCCTCACCGGAGATGACAGTCGCCGCCGGACCGTTGACCGCGGCCACACTCACCCGGTCCTCATAACCGGCCAGATACGGCAACACCTCAGCCTCCGCGGCCTTCAACGACACCATCGCCCCGCCCTCGGGCAGCGCCTGCATCAGCCGACCGCGCGCGGCCACCAACACACACGCGTCCTCCAGCGAGAACACCCCCGCCACATACGCCGCCACCAGCTCCCCCACCGAATGCCCCACCACAAAATCCGGCGCGAGGCCCCACGATTCGACGAGCCGGAAAAGCGCCACCTCCACAGCGAACAACCCGGCCTGCGTGAACACCGTCCGGTCCAGCGCCTCCCCGTCCCCACCGAAGACCACCTCCCGAACCGAACCCTCCAGATGACGGCCCAACTCCACACACACCGCGTCGAACGCCGCCGCGAACACCGGAAACGCGCCGTACAGTTCCCGCCCCATGCCCAACCGCTGGGCACCTTGCCCGGTGAACAGGAACGCCGTCCTGCCCTCCTCTCCGGCCACCGTGCCGGGGGTGATGCCCGTGGCGAGCTGGTCCAGTCCGCTCAGCAGCTCCTCCCGGCCGCGGCCGACGACCGCCGCCCGATGGCCGAAGGCAGACCGGGCCAGGGCCAGCGAGTAGCCCACATCCACCGGGTCCAGCTCCGGCCGCGCCGCCACGTACGACCGCAGCCGATCCGCCTGGGCGCGCAACGCCACCTCGGTACGGCCGGACACCAGCCACGGCACCACATCAGTGCGCACCGACGGCTCCGGCTCCGGGTCGGCGGCGGGCTCGGCGGGCGGTTCCTCCAGGATGAGGTGGGCGTTGGTGCCGCTGATGCCGAAGGCGGACACCCCGGCGCGGCGCACCCGCTCGCCCGCCGGCCAATCCCTGGCCTCGGTCAGCAGCTCGACCGCTCCCGCCGTCCAGTCCACATGCGGGGTGGGCTCCTTGACGTGGAGTGTCCTGGGCAGCAGACCGTGGCGCATCGCCATGACCATCTTGATGACACCGGCGCCACCGGCCGCGCCCTGGGTGTGGCCGATGTTGGACTTCAGCGCGCCCAGCCACAGCGACCGTTCGGCGTCCCGGCCCTGGCCGTAGGTGGCGAGGATGGCCTGGGCCTCGATCGGGTCACCGAGCGTGGTGCCGGTGCCGTGGGCCTCGACCGCGTCCACCTCGGCGGCCGACAGCCCGGCGTTCGCCAGCGCCTGCCGGATCACCCGCTGCTGGGACGGGCCGTTGGGGGCGGTGAGGCCGTTGCTGGCGCCGTCCTGGTTGACGGCCGAGCCGCGCACCAGCGCCAGCACCTCATGGCCGTGGGCCCGCGCGTCGGACAGCCGCTCCAGGAGCACCATGCTGACGCCCTCGCCCCAGCTGGTGCCGTCGGTGTCGGAGGAGAACGCCTTCGACCTGCCGTCAGGGGCCAGGCCGCGCTGCCGGCTGAACTCGATGAACAGGCTCGGCGTGGACATCATCGTCGTGCCACCCGCAAGTGCCATCGAGCATTCGCCCTGGCGCAGCGCCTGCGCCGCCTGGTGGATGGCGACCAGGGAGGAGGAGCACGCGGTGTCGATGGTGAGCGCCGGGCCCTCCCAGCCGAGGGAGTAGGCGATACGGCCGGAGACCACGCTGGCGGCCTTGCCGGTCAGCAGATACCCCTCCATGTCCTCGGGGATCTCGCCGAGCCCCGAGGCGTAGTCCTGGCCGGTGGAACCGATGAACACACCCGCGGTGCTGCCCCGCGTGGTGTGCGGGTCGATCCCGGCGCGCTCCAGCGCCTCCCAGGAGGTCTCCAGCAGCAGCCGTTGCTGGGGGTCCATGGCGAGCGCCTCGCGTGGGGAGATCCCGAAGAACTCGGGGTCGAAGTGGTAGGCGTCGTAGAGGAAGCCGCCCTCCTTGGCGTAACTCCTGCCCGGTGTATCGGGGTTGGGGTCGTACAGCTCCTCGACGTTCCAGCCGCGGTCGGCCGGGAAGGCCGAGATCACATCGCGGCCGTCCGCCACCAGCTCCCACAGCTCCTCGGGGCCGCGGACCCCGCCCGGCAGCCGGCAGCTCATGGCCACGATGGCGATCGGATCGTCATCGGCGGGCCGGACGGCGGCCACCACGGCCGCCACCTCCTCCCGTTCGCCCAATGCCTCGCGCCGCAGATGGTCCACCAGCACGGCGGGGGTCGGATAGTCGAAGAGGAGAGTGGTCGGCAGCCGCAGCCCGGTGGCCGTGCCCAGCCGGTTGCGCAACTCCACTGCGGTCAGGGAGTCGAAGCCGACCTCCCGGAAGGCGCGGGTGGCCTCGATGTCCTCCGGGGCGGCGAGCCCCAGTACGGCCGCCGCGTGTTCCCGCACCAGATCCAGCAGGAACGGATCCCGGTCGGCCACCGCCAGGGCGGCCAGCCGCCGGCCGAACGAACTCTCGCCGGTTTCCGCGGCCCCGCCGCCGGCGGCCCGTACCACCCGGCGGACCGGCATCCTGACCAGGCCGCGCAGATACGCGGGTACGGCGTCCTGGCCGGGCGTGCCGCTCGTGGCCCGCCTGCGCAGATCCGCCAGATCGAGCCGGACGGGCACCAGAGTGGCGTCCCCGGCCGTCCGCGCGGCGTCGAAGAGTTCCATGCCCTCCGCGCTGGGCAGCGGACGGATACCGGAGCGCGCCATACGCCGCACATCGGCGTCGGCGAGATGGCCGCTCATGCCGCTGCGCTGCTCCCACAGGCCCCAGGCGAGGGACTGGCCGGCCAGGCCGCGGGCCCTGCGGTGCTGGGCGAGGGAGTCCAGGAAGGCGTTGGCGGCGGCGTAGTTGGCCTGTCCGGCGTTGCCGATGGTGGCGACGACGGAGGAGTAGAGGACGAATACGGCCAGGTCGTGGTCCGCGGTCAGCTCATGCAGATTCCATGCGGCGTCCACCTTCGGCCGCAGCACCCGGTCGAGCCGCTCGGGGTTCAGCGCGTCCACGACGCCGTCGTCGAGCACACCCGCCGCGTGGATCACCGCGGTCAGCGGATGTGCGGCGGGTATCGCGCCGAGCAGCCCGGCGAGCGCCTCCCGATCGGCCGTGTCGCAGGCAGCGACGGTGACGCGGGCCCCCAACTCGTCCAGTTCCGCTCGGAGTTCGGCCATGCCCTCGGCGGCGGGCCCACGTCGGCTGGTCAGCAGTAGATTCCGTACGCCGTGCTCGGTCACCAGATGGCGGGCGAGGAGCCCGCCGAGGGTGCCGGTGGCGCCGGTGACGAGAACGGTGCCCTCGGGGTCCAGCCGTCGGTGGGCGTCGGGGGCCTCGGTGGACTGTGTGACGGCGGCCTCGGCGGCCCCAGCCCCGCTAGCCACCCGGCCCAGCCGGGGTACCCGCGCCCGGCCCTCGCGCACCGCGCACTGCGGTTCGCCCGAGGCCACCGCGCCCGGGAGGGCGTCGGCCGATTCCGGGTGGCCGTCGAGGTCGACGAGGACGAAGCGTCCGGGGTGCTCCGACTGCGCCGAGCGCACCAGCCCCCAAACGGCGCCGTGTGCCACATCGGGCACCTCTTCGCCGGGGACGGCCGCGACCGCGCCTCGGGTGACGAACACCAGCCTGGAGGCGGCGAGGCGCTCATCGGAGATCCACCGCTGGATGAGCGCCAGCACGCGGTGGGTGGCCGCGTGGGCCACCTCCGCCACGTCCCCGTCGCCCTCGGCGGTGCGGGTGCACGTCACCAGCACCGCGTCCGGCACATCCGACGCCTCGTCGTAGGGAGCCGCGTCCACGGCCGAGGAGAGCCCGAGCGGGTCGTCGCCGAGCACCGCCCAGGTCGCCGGGGCCACACTGTTGTCCGCGGCGGGCGCGGCGGGCCACTCCAGGCGGAACAGCGACGGGTGGAGGGCGGAGCGGCCGCCGATCGGTTCGGGCGTGTCCACCGCGCGCAGTACGAGCCGGTCCACCGAGACCACCGGGGCGCCACTCGGGTCGGCCGCGGCCACCGCGTAGGTGCCGGGACCGGCCGGTGTGAACCGTACCCGCAGCGCCGTGGCGCCCGTGGCGTGGAGTACGACACCGCTCCATGAGGAGGCCAGCCGCGACCCGCCACCGTCGCCCGGGGTCTCCACCGCGTCGAGCACCGACTCCAGCAGCACCGGGTGCAGACCGTAGCGCTGGGCGTCGGCCTCCTCGGCCTCGGTCAGCCCCGCTTCGGCGTAGACGTCCTCACCGAGCCGCCAGGCCGCGACGGCGCCTCCCGCCACCTCCACCGGGACCGCGCCGACCGGAGGCCACACGGCGAGGCCCAGGTCCGCGACCGGCGCACCGGCGCCCAGGACCGCGGTGGCGTACCCCGTCCACGGCTCGTCGGAGTCCGCGCCCTCGGCACGCGCATAGACGCTGAGCGCGCGCAAACCGCCACCGTCCGGGGCACCGACACGCACCTGAATCACCGCGGCGCCCTTCTCGGGCAGCACCAGCGGCGTGTCCAGGGAGAGTTCCTCGATCCGGTCGCAGCCGACCTGATCGCCCGCCCGGATCGCCAGTTCGGCGAGGGCGCTGCCGGGGAGCACGGCCACGTCCGGGCCGGTGTGCTCGGTCAGCCAGGGGTGGTCCTGTGCGGAGATCCGGCCGGTGAACAGATGGTCGTCCGCCCCGGCCAACGGGACCGCCGCGCCGAGCAGCGGATGTCCGGCGGCTTCGAGCCCGGCGGCGGCCACATCGCTCGCCGCGACCGGCTTGTCCAGCCAGTACCGCTGCCGCTGGAACGGATAGGTCGGCAGCTCCACGTCGGGTGCGCCGCGCCCCGGGCCGCCCTCGAACACGGTGTCCCAGGACGGCTCGACACCCTGCACATACGCCTCGGCGAACGAGCCGGCGAAGCGCTCCGGGTCGCCCTCGTCCCGGCGCAGCGTCCCGACAATGGCGGCGGCGTTCCCTCCGGCGTCCTCGACGGTCTGCTGGAGCGACATGGCGAGCATGGGGTGCGGAGCGCACTCGATGAACGCGGTGTGGCCGTCGGCCAGCAGCGCTCGGGTGGCCCGCTCGAAGTCCACCGGCTCGCGCATGTTCCGGTACCAGTAGTCGGTGTCCAGCTCCGTGGTGTCCAGCGGCCCGCCGGTCACCGTGGAGTAGTAGGCGATCCGCGAGGCCCGCGGCCGCACCCCCGCCACCTCGCGCAGCAGCCGCTCGCGCAAGCCGTCGACCTGCGGGGAGTGCCCGGCGGTGTCCACGCCCGGCACCCGACGGGACTTCACCCCGTCGGCGGCGAGCTCGGCCATGAAGGCGTCCAGGGCCTCCGGGTCGCCGGAGACGGTCACGGTCGCGGGGCTGTTGACGGCGGCGATGCCGAGCCGTTCGCTCCACGGCCGAAGCCGCTCGGCGACCGTCTCGGCCGACGCGAGCACCGAGAGCATGCCGCCCTTGCCACTCAGTTCGGCCCATGCCTGGCTGCGCCGGGCCACCACCTTGGCGGCGTCCTCCAGCGAGAGCCCTCCGGCCACGTACGCGGCGGCGATCTCGCCCTGCGAATGGCCCACCACCGCGGCCGGTTCGACGCCGTACGAGCGCCACAGCGCGGCCAGCGAGACCATCACCGCGAACAGCGCGGGCTGCACCACGTCGATGCGGGACAGCGACGGGGCGCCCGGCTCACCGCGCAGCACCTCGCGCAACGACCAGTCCAGGAACGGCTCCAGCGCGTCGGCGCACTCCTCCAGTTGCTCCGCGAACACGGGCGAGGCGTTCCACAGCGGGAGCGCCATCCCGATCCACTGCGAGCCCTGCCCGGGGAAGACGAACACGGTCTTCCGCCGCCCGCCCGCCGTGCCCTCGACCACATGGGGCGCCGGGGTGCCCTGCGCGAGCGCGCCGAGCCCGTCCAGGAGCCGCTCCCGGTCCCGGCCGAGGATCACCGCCCGGTGGCCGAAGGCCGTCCGAGTGGTGGCGAGGGCGCGGCCGAGCGCGGCGAGGTCCGTGCCGGGATGGTCTGCCAGGTGGTCGCGCAGCTGCTCGGCCCGGGTCCGCAGCGCCTGTTCGGTGCGCCCGGTCAGCACCCAGGGCAGCACGGGCAGGCCCGGGGCAGCGGGGCGGGGCTCCTCCGAGGTGGCGGCCGGTTCGGCCGGGGCCTGCTCCAGGATGGCATGGGCGTTGGTGCCGCTGATGCCGAAGGACGAAACGCCCGCGCGCCGCGGCCGCGCGGTCTCCGGCTCCGGCCACGGCCGGGCCTCGGTCAGCAGCTCCACGGCCCCGGACGTCCAGTCGACATGCGGCGAGGGCTCGTGTACGTGCAGGGTCTTGGGGAGCGTGCCATGGCGCAGCGCCATCACCATCTTGATGACCCCGGCCACGCCCGCGGCCGCCTGGGGGTGGCCGACGTTGGACTTCAGCGAGCCGAGCAGCAGCGGCCGGTTCTCGGGCCGGTCCTGGCCGTACGTGGCCAGCAGGGCGCCCGCCTCGATGGGGTCGCCGAGCGAGGTGCCGGTGCCATGTGCCTCGACCGCGTCCACATCGGCCGTGGTGAGCCCGGCGTCGGCCAGCGCCTGCCGGATGACGCGCTGCTGGGCCGGTCCGCTCGGGGCGGTGAGGCCGTTGCTCGCGCCGTCCTGGTTGGTCGCGGAGCCACGGACCAGCGCCAGCACCCGGTGGCCGTTGCGCCGCGCGTCCGACAGGCGCTCCAGCAGCACCATGCCCACGCCCTCGCCCCAGCCGGTGCCATCGGCGTCGGACGAGAACGCCTTGCAGCGGCCGTCGGGCGACAGCGCCTTCTGGCGGCTCAGCTCCACGAAGATCCCGGGGCTGGACATCACGGTGGCACCGCCGGCCAGCGCCAGCGAGCACTCGCCCTCACGCAGCGACCGCACGGCCATGTGCAGGGCCACCAGGGACGACGAGCACGCCGTGTCCACCGTGACCGCCGGGCCCTGGAGACCCCAGGTGTAGGCGATCCGGCCGGAGGCGACGCTGGTGGTGCCGCCGGTCAGCAGATAGCCCTCGAACCCTTCCGACGCCTCGTCCATCCGCGGCCCGTAGTCCTGCGGCATGGTGCCGACGAAGACGCCGGCGTCGCTGCCCTTGAGCGTGGTGGGGTCGATCCCGGCGCGCTCGAACGCCTCCCACGCGGTCTCCAGCAGCAGCCGCTGCTGGGGGTCCATCGCCTGGGCCTCGCGGGGGCTGATGCCGAAGAAGGACGGGTCGAACTGGTCGGCCTCGTAGAGGAATCCGCCCTCACGCACATAGCTGGTGCCGTGGCGGGCCGGGTCCGGGTCGTAGAGCCCCTCCAGATCCCAGCCCCGGTTGGCGGGGAAGCCCGCGATGGCGTCCCGGCCCTCGCCGACCAGCTGCCACAGCTGCTCGGGCGTGCGTACTCCGCCGGGGAGGCGGCAGCTCATCGCCACGATGGCGATCGGGTCGTCGTGGCCGGTGGCGCGCCGGGCGGCGGCCGGACGCGGGGCCGTGGCCTTGGTCGTGGCCGTCCGGGAGCCCACCGCCACGTCCTGCACGTGGCGGGAGAGGGCCAGCGGGGTGGGGTGGTCGAAGAGGACGGTCCCGGCGAGCCGTGTTCCGGTGGCGGTGCTGAGGAGGTTGCACAGCTCGACGGACATCAGCGAGTCGAAGCCGAGATCCTTGAAGATCTTCTCGGGGTCGACGGTGTCGGAGCCCCGGGAGCCCAGGACCCAGGCGGTGTGCGTACGGACCAGCTCCAGCGCCACGCGCTCGCGCTCGGCCGGGTCGGTCAGTGCCGCGAACTCCTCGCGCCAGGAGCGGGGTTCACCGGTGACGGCCTCCTCGATCCCGGGCAGGTCGCTGTCCAGCCAGTAGCGCTGGCGCTGGAAGGCGTACGTGGGCAGCTCCACCCGGTGCGCACCGCGCCCGGCGAACACCCCCTCCCAGTCCACCTCGCCACCGTGAGCGTGCACCTGAGCGACCCCGGCGAGCAGCGCCTCGACCTCGTCACGGTCCTTGCGCAACAGGGGAACGAACGCGGCGGGGCCGGTTACGCACTCCTGACCCATAGCGGAGAGCACACCGGCCGGGCCGATCTCCACATACCGGGTGACACCCTGCCCTTCGAGGAACCCAACGCCGTCCCCGAAGCGCACCGCCTGACGCACATGACGCACCCAGTACTCCGGCGAGCACACCTCCTCACCCACCAACTCGCCCGTGACGTTCGAGACGATCGCGGTGCCTGGCATGCCATAGGAGATCCCGGCCGCCACCTCGGCGAACTCAGCCAGCATCCCCTCCATCAGCGGCGAGTGGAAGGCGTGCGAGACGCTCAACCGCTTGCTCTTGACCCCCACCGCCTCCGCCACCGCCAGCACCGCCGACTCCTCACCGGAGATGACAGTCGCCGCCGGACCGTTGACCGCGGCCACACTCACCCGATCCTCATAACCGGCCAGATACGGCAACACCTCAGCCTCCGCAGCCTTCAACGACACCATCGCCCCGCCCTCGGGCAGCGCCTGCATCAGCCGACCGCGCGCGGCCACCAACACACACGCGTCCTCCAGCGAGAACACCCCCGCCACATACGCCGCCACCAGCTCCCCCACCGAATGCCCCACCACAAAATCCGGCGCGAGGCCCCACGATTCGACGAGCCGGAAAAGCGCCACCTCCACAGCGAACAACCCGGCCTGCGTGAACACCGTCCGGTCCAGCGCCTCCCCGTCCCCACCGAAGACCACCTCCCGAACCGAACCCTCCAGATGACGGCCCAACTCCACACACACCGCGTCGAACGCCGCCGCGAACACCGGAAACGCGCCGTACAGTTCCCGCCCCATGCCCAGCCGCTGGGCACCTTGCCCGGTGAACAGGAACGCCGTCCCACCGCGGCCCGCCACCGTGACCGGGGCCACGCCCGTGGCCAGTTCGTCGAGGCCCCTCAGCAGCTCCTCCCGGTCGCGGCCGACGACCGCCGCGCGATGGCCGAAGGCAGACCGGCTCAGCGCGAGCGAGTAGCCCACATCCACCGGGTCCAGCTCCGGCCGCGCCGCCACGTACGACCGCAGCCGCCGCGCCTGAGCCCGCAGCGCCACCTCGCCGCGGGCCGAGAGCACCCAGGGCACCACGTCGAGGTCCATCGGCCGTTCCGCGGCCGGGTCTTCGGCGGGTGCCTGCTCCAGCACCATGTGCACATTGGTGCCGCCCATGCCGAACGAGCTGACGCCCGCGAGCCGCGGGGTGTCCGCCTCCGGGGCCCAGGGGGCGAGGGCTGTCTGGACCGTGAGGCCCAGGGTGTCCAGGGGGATGGCGGGGTTCGGTGTCTCGTAGTTGAGGCTCGGGAACAGTTCGCGGTGGGTGAGCGAGAGCAGCGTCTTGATGAGGCCGGTGATTCCGGCGGCGCCTTCGAGGTGGCCCACGTTCGTCTTGGCGGAGCCGACGCGCAGGGGCGCGCCGTTCGCCCTGCCTGCGCCCAGGACCGCGCCGAGTGCCTCGGCCTCGACCGGGTCGCCGACCTTGGTGCCGGTGCCGTGCAGTTCGACGTACTGGACCCGGGCGGGGTCGACTCCGGCGCGCTCGTAGGCGGCGCGCAGCATGGCCTCCTGCCCGTGGGCCGCGGGGGCGGTGAGGCTGCTGCCGCCGCCGTCGTTGTTGGCCTCGGAGCCGCGGATCACGCCCAGCACGGGGTCGCCGTCGCGGCGGGCGTCCGCGAGCCGCTTGAGCACGACGAGGCCGCCGCCCTCACCACGCACATAGCCGTTGGCGCGGGCGTCGAAGGTGAAGGAGCGGCCGTCCGGGGAGAGCGCGCCGAACCGGGAGGCGGCGATGAAGCTGTCGGGGGCAAGGTTGAGCTGGACGCCGCCGGCGACGGCGGTCTCGGTCTCGCCGCGCCGCAGGCTCTCGCAGGCCAGGTGGACGGCGGCCAGGGACGAGGACTGCCCGGTGTCCACGGCCACGCTGGGGCCACGCAGTCCCAGGGCGTAGGAGACCCGGTTGGCGATGATGCCGCGGTTCAGGCCGGTGAGGGTGTGCTGGGTGATGGCGGCCGGGTCGCGGCGGTGGACCAGTGTCGCGTAGTCGTCGGCGATCGCGCCGATGAAGACGCCGGTACGGCTGCCCTCGAGGTGTGCGGGGACGAGTCCGGCGTTTTCCAGGGACTCCCAGCACAGTTCCAGTGCGAGCCGCTGCTGGGGGTCCATCGCCAGTGCCTCGCGGGGTGAAATCCCGAAGAACTCCGGATCGAACTCGGCTGCCGTTTCGACGAACCCGCCGAATCGAATGCCGGCGTCCCGGAGCTCATCGGCATACCGGTCCGCCGGAATCTCCGTGATGGCGCTCTCTCCATTGCGCAGCAACTTCCAGAACTCGTCCGGTGTCGATGCGCCCGGTACGCGACATGCCATACCGATGACCGCGATGTGCCCGTGCCGCACCAGGGAGTTCTCCGACATCACGACCTCAGACTCTTCTCTCAGTTGAGATACGACGCGACTGGACTGACCATGATCCGGAAGTCGACGGTATGGGCTCGGGAGTCGCCTCAACCACCCCTAACCGTCGGCACCCCTAACCGTGGCTATAGGGGTGGTCACCTCTTCTTGAGAGGCTCCCACCAACCTCGGTGCTTCATGTACCACTTGGCGGTTTCCGCGAGGCCGTTCTCGAACGACATCTCGGGGCGGTATCCCAGTTCGGCGGAGATTTTCGCGATGTCCACCGAGTATCGGCGGTCATGGCCCTTGCGGTCGGGCACCCTCTCGACCATCGACCGGTCGGCGCCGAGGAGTTCGAGCAGCCGTTCCGTGAGGTCCAGATTGGTCAGTTCGGTGCCGCCGCCGATGTTGTAGACCTCTCCCGGGCGGCCGTTCTCGGCGACCAGGGAGATACCGCGGCAGTGGTCGTCCACGTGCAGCCAGTCCCGGACGTTTCCGCCGTCGCCGTAGAGCGGCACCGGTGTACCGTCCATGAGGTTGGTGACGAAGAGCGGAATGACCTTCTCGGGGTGCTGGTACGGGCCGTAGTTGTTGGAGCAGCGGGTCACGCAGACGGGCAGTCCATGGGTGCGGTGGAAGGCCCTGGCCAGCAGATCGGAGGATGCCTTGGACGCGGAATACGGCGAGTTGGGCTCCAGCGGTGCCTCCTCGCTCCAGGAGCCGCTTTCAATGGAGCCGTAGACCTCGTCCGTGGAAACGTGGACGAATTTCCCGACCCCCACGTTCGCGGCCGCGTTGAGGAGGGTGTACGTGCCCAGCACATTGGTGCGCACGAATTCCTCGGCGCCGGATATCGAGCGGTCGACATGCGATTCCGCGGCGAAGTGGACCACCAGATCGGTGCCGCGCAGCAGCTCCCCGACGAGTTGGCCGTCGCAGATGTCGCCGCGGACGAAGCGCAGCCGGGGGCTGTCGGCGACCTCGGCCAGGTTGGCCTCGTTGCCCGCGTAGGTGAGCTTGTCGACCACCACGACCTGGGCGTCCGCCCAGGCGGCGTACGCCCCTGTCAACGTCTGCCGGACGAAGTGGGAGCCGATGAAGCCCGCGCCGCCGGTCACAACTATGCGCACTGGAGACAACCCTTCAGCGATGATTGGCCGCGATATCCATCAGATATTTTCCGTATTCCGTCTTGCCGAGTTCCGCACCGAGCTCATAGCAGGCGGCCGCGTCGATGAAACCCATACGGAAGGCTATCTCCTCGAGACAGGCGATCCGCACTCCCTGGCGCTGTTCCAGAAGCTGCACATACTGGCCCGCCTGCAGCAGCGAGTCATGGGTTCCGGTGTCCAGCCAGGCGAATCCGCGGCCGAGCCCGACCAGTCTGGCCTTTCCGCGCTCCAGATAGACGCGATTGACGTCCGTGATCTCCAGTTCACCGCGCGCGGAGGGCTGTACGTTCTTGGCGATGTCCACGACGTCGTTGTCGTAGAGATACAGGCCGGTGATCGCCAGATTGGATTGGGGGACGGCCGGCTTCTCCTCGAGGGAGATCAGCCGGCCCTGCTCGTCCATTTCCCCGACACCATAGCGCTCGGGGTCCTTGACTCCGTAGCCGAAGAGCACGCAGCCATCGACATGGCTTGCCTCGTTGTGCAGCATCTTCGAAAACCCGGGCCCGTGGAAGATGTTGTCCCCGAGGACCAGTGCCACCTGGTCGTCGCCGATGAACTCGGCGCCGATGATGAATGCCTCGGCGATGCCATTGGCCTCGGGCTGTTCGGCGTACTCGATCGAAAGGCCCAGCCGACGGCCGTCGCCGAGGAGCGCGCGGAACAGTCCCACATGGAGCGGGGTGGAAATGATCTGTATTTCCCTGACGCCGCCGAGCATGAGCACCGACAGCGGGTAATAGATCATCGGTTTGTTGTAGACGGGAAGGATCTGCTTCGACACCGCATGTGTCAAAGGATGCAGTCGGGTACCGCTTCCTCCGGCGAGGACTATGCCCTTCATGCGGCCAGAAGCTATCAACGCCGTCGGCCCGCGCTCCAGGTCTGCCGCGGCGATAGGGGGGTAATCAGGGGTGGTCATGGAACAGGGGTGGCATCATGCCGCCACCCCTTCCGCGGGACCTCGCCCCCGTCAGCGCTCAGGCGATTTCATCCACCTGGGCCCGCAGCGCGGTCGGCAGCTGCTGGCGACTCCTTATATTCAGCTTGCGGTACACCCGCGTCAAATGCTGCTCAACTGTGCTGATGGTGATGAACAGGCTGGCGGCTATTTCCCGGTTCGTATAACCGTCCACCGCCAGGGCGGCGACCCGGGCCTCGGATTCGCTGAGCTTCGTCCCGAGGGTCGGCGGCACCGCCGGTTTCGGGCCGAGCGGTCCGGACATCGGCCGTACCACCGGCCGTGGATCGCGGGCCTCCAGACCGGAGTCGAGGCGGATCCGGTCACACAGCTCCTCGGCCCCGCACTCCTTGGCCATCCGCCAGGCCCGGCCGGTGATGGCGTCGGCCCGTCCGAGCTCCCCGGAGCCGCGCAGCGTGCGACCCAGGTCGTCCAGCGCCCGGGCCAGCTCGAGGCGGTCGCCGGAGCACTGCAGCTCCTCCACGGCCTGACCGAGCAGCCGGGACCGGTTCTCGATGTCGCCCGCGGCGGCCAGTAACCGCAGGGAGACGCCGCGGACCCGGGAGTCCCCGGCGCCCTTCCTGGCCAGCTGCTCGGAGACCAGCTTCGCGGCCTTCTCCCGGTCGCCGAGCTCCAGCCACGCCTCGGCGGCGTCGGAGCGCCAGGGCAGCAGTGCGGGCTGGTCCAGCTCCCACAGCTGGGCGAGCCGGCCGGCCATGAGGAATTCGCCGAGCGCCGCGTTGATGCGGTTGGTGGCCAGGTAATAGCGGCCGCGGGCGCGGGTGTAGCCGAGTCCGTAGATGCTCTTGAACAACGCCTCGGGGACCGGGCGGCTCAGCTGCCGCGCCGCCGCGTCGTACTTGCCCATCGCCGTGTACGCGAGGATCTGGCTGGCCAGGGGGCCGCCGATGAAGACGCTTCCGTCGCTGCCGGGCACGATGTCCAGGGCGATGGTCGCATAGGCGGCCGACTCCACGAGGTTGCCCTGCCGCAGGGCGATCTCGGCCCGGATCGAGGCGAAGATGGCCCGCCAGCCCGGTGCCCGGCGCCGCTCGGCCTCCTCCATCAGCGAATCGCACCACGGCGCCGCCTTGTCCGGGCGGCCCGCGTACACCAGCGCGTTCACCGAGTTGACGATGGGCTCGAAGGTGGCATCGGTGAGCGGAGAGACCTCGAGCACCTTCTCCGCCGCGGCGACGGGCGACTCCTCGCTCCCCCCACGGCCGAAGAAGCCGCTGAACGCCGCCGTGATCGTCGACAGCGAGGAGGGTCTGCGGGATCTGAGCGGCGTACGGGAGGCGCCGCCGTCCTCGCCCTGGCGCGCCGCGGCCCCGGGGCCGCGGTCCGGCGCACCGGAGTCCTGGGCCCAGCGGGCGGTCATCCGGAACTGGGCCATCGAGGTGGGTCCCGCGTTGCTCATGACGGCGTTGAGCCGGCCGATGGCGCCGCGCGCCTCCTCGATCCGGCCGTGGGCGAGCAACAGTTCGACCAGCCGTCCGATATGGGCGGCGGGCAGCCGGTCGGCGCACAGCGCGGCCAGCGGCTCCTCGATCATCCGCTCGGACGCCGAGGGGTTGAGCCGCCACATGATCCCGGCGGTGCCGATCCTGATGCCGGCCCGCAGCTCCTCGTCCTGGCAAGCCGCGTACGCCAACTCCAGGCAGGCGACCGCAAGTTTGGCGTCGTCCTCGGCGAGCGCCTGCTGCGCGGCGTCCCGCAGCAGCGGCACCGCCCAGGGCTCGTCGGTGCCCTGGGCGGCGAGCAGATGGCGGGCCACGGCGAGGGTGCCCCCGCCGCCCTGGTGCAGCAGGACGGCGGCACGGCGGTTCATGTCCAGCCGGACCTCGGGGTCCATGTCCTCCAGCACCGCGGCCTCTACATACGGATGGCGGAAGGCGAGACCGTCGACGAGGCCCGCCGCGTCCAGCGCGGCGACTCCGCGCCGGGTTCCGGCGGGGCCGATGCGCAGCAGCCGGCCGAGGAGTTCGGGGGAGGCGGAGGCGCCGAGCACCGCGATGCCCTCGGCGAGCCGGGAAACGGTGTGCCCGCTGCGGTAGACACAGGTGAGCACGGCCTGGACGAACATGTCGCCCACCACGGGTTCCACGGCGCGACCGTGCCGTGGGGGCGCCCCGGCGGTGCGGTAATCGTCCATCACCGCGCGTAGCAACAACGGATTACCGCCGCTCACCTCATACCAGGTGTAGGCCACATCGGCCGAATCCGGAAGTCCCAGACGGGTGGTCAGCAGATGTGCGGTCTCCTCCCAGGACAGCCTCTCCAGCCGCAGCCGCTGGAAATTGGGTTGACGTAGCAGTTCGGTATTGAAGACCGCGTCTTTCTGATCGCTGTCCGTCGCCTGTGCGAACACCATGAGCAGTTTGGCGGAGCGTGAACGGGTCGCCAGGTACAGCAGATACTGAAGTGACTCCGCGTCGACGAGTTGGAGTTCGTCGACGCAGATCACCACCGGTTCGCGTAAGGCGAGTTCATACAGCGCGGCACGGAACTCCCTGGCCGCCTGGATATGCGGCTGGGTCACGCCGGCGGGGTCGCCACCAGGGGTTTCACGGGGCTGTGAGGCGTCGAGGGCGCCCTGGTCAAGCGCCTTGCGCAGATGGTCGGCGGTTGCCTTGGGCAGCCGGGGCGAGTCCAGAAGCTGGCGCAGTGTGCCGAGCGGAGCCCGGTCGGCCGACGTTCCGTAGGCCTTGAGGACAAGGGCTCCGGCCTTCGCCGCATGGGCCGTGACGGCTTCGAGTGTATGGGTCTTGCCGCATCCGACCGCGCCCTCGACGAGCACGATGCCCGCTTCCCCCGAGAGGCATCGGGAAAACGTCCGACGAAGTCTCTCGAATTGTGCGTCGAATTGTCTGACTCTGGCCGATGAAAATACCATTGCTCGCACCCCCGAATGCGACGCGAAGCACTGCTCACGGCAGCCCGAACGACCTCCAGCAAGCTATACGCCCACCGGCCACGCCACCATCGCCGCACGTAAAATCATCGTTAACGAATTACCAATTCTGAGCTAACTGCCCGACGATCGACAAAATCGATGCGATCGAGCCGGCCCTTACGTGGGCAACACCGCGAAGCTGAAGTGCACCAACACCCTGACAACCCTGCGCCACCCCCGTTCACGTGGGCATTTGTTCGGAGGGGCCAGCATACACGAGCCCCCCTAGCAGGACCCGGGATAAGCCAGGACATCCTTGGCTTGACACCAAGTGGTCATCCATTGAGGCACCCCGGATCCCCTTCGAACATTTATTTGCCCGTTTTGATCGCTAATGCGATTCTTATGTCTGTTGTCATCGGTAACCGCAAGTGATTCGCCGGGAATTCTCATGCCATAAAGCGGACAGAGGGATGGCACACTCATCCCTGTCACAATGAATTCCACAGTCAAGCATCCAACCCCTTGGTCTATTCCAATGGCACGTGCCTGCCCATTGTCATCGCTCGGGGGCATACGGATGCCGGGGCCGGGGGACGGTGTGTCCCCCGGCCCCGGCATCCCCCGTGATCCGCCACTAGCGCTCGTGGAGGTGCAGCCCCCTGCCGCCCTTGCGGCCCAGGTGACCTGCCTCGACCAGCCGCTCCAGATGGCGGGCCGGAGCCAGGGCCGGATCCCGGAAGGTGCCGTGCAGGGTGCGCTGGATGGCGAGGGAGACATCGAGTCCGATCACATCCAGCAGGCGCAGCGGACCCATCGGATAGCCCTGCCCGGCCGCCATCACCGTGTCGATGTGCTCGGCGGTGGCCCAGCCCTCCTGGACCATCGCCACCGCGCTGTTGAGATAGGGAAAGAGCAAGGCGTTGACGATGAAACCGGCCCGGTCCGGACAGTCCACCGCACGCTTGCCGAGCGCCGCGGCCACGGCGTGCGCCGTGCCCAGGGCCTCCTTGGAGGTGAGCACGGTGTGCACCACCTCGACCAGCCGCATCACCGGCGCCGGGTTGAAGAAGTGCATCCCGATGACGTCCTCGGGCCGCCGCGTCGCCATCGCGCATGCGATGACGGGCAGGCTCGAGGTGGAGGTGGCCAGCACCGCCCCCGGTGCGCACACCCGGTCCAGATCGGCGAACACGGCCCGCTTGACGTCGATGTCCTCCGCCACGGCCTCGACCACCAGGTCGCAGGTGCCGAGCGCCTGAAGTTCACGTCCCGCGGTCAGCCGGTCCATCGACTCGGTGAGCAGCCCGGGCGCCAGCTTGCCGCGCCGCACTCCCCGCTCCAGCGAGCGCTCCACGGCGGCCGTGGCCTCCTTCGCGCGCAGCTCGCTGCGGGCCACCAGCACCGTCGGATAGCCGGCGCGCGCGCACACCTCCGCGATGCCGACGGCCATCGTGCCCGAGCCCACCACCCCGATCCGCCGCACCGCGCGCGCCGGTACGGGCTCGCCGAGGCCGTCCGCCTCCCCGCCCCGGGCGGCGCCGCCCGCCTCGTACTCGTAGAAGCCGCGGCCCGCCTTCACCCCCACCAGACCGGCGGTGACCATATGGGCCAGGGTGGGCGCGGGTGCGTACCGCGGATCGCCGGTCCGCTCGTACAGCGCCTCCAGGGAGTCCCGCGCGGTGTCCAGGCCGATGGCGTCCAGCTGGGCCAGCGGCCCCATCGGCAGTCCGCAGCCGAGCGTCATGGCGGTGTCGATGCTGTCGCGCGAGGCGTAGCGCCGCTCGTACATGGCCACGGCGTTGTTGAGGTACGCCATGGTGAGCGCGCCCCCGATGAAGCCCGGCCGGTCGGCCACCGGCACCGGGATCCGGCCCAGGTCGCGGACCAGTTCCTGGACGTCCGCCAGGACCGCGTCGCCGGTGAGCGGGGTGCCCACCACCTCCACCGCCCGGTCCTCGCGGTCCGGGCCCAGCGGGAAGAGGTGCAGCCCCACCGTGCGGTCGGTCCGGCCGGAGCCGAAGGCGATCTCGGTCACCGGGAGCCCGGTGGTCGTGGTGGCGAACACCGTCTCCGGCGGACAGTCGGCGTGGGCGCGGGCGAGCAGCCGGCGCTTGGTCTCCAGCCGTTCGGGGACCGCTTCGACCACCAGATCGGCCCGTGCGGCGGCCGCCGGGTCGGTGGTGAACTCGACCGCGGATTCCGCCGCGGTCATCCGCCCCCGGCCGCGCCGCAGGGCCGCCTCGTCCCGCTCCACGGCGATCACCCGCCGACCGCCGTGGACCAGGGCGTCCACGAGGTGGCAGCCGGTGGTGCCGAGCCCGAACACCGCGACGGTGGGAAAGCGCTGTGCCATGCCGATGAGTCCTTTCACTGGCTGGGACCTTGGGTAGCTCACGAACCGCCGTGGCCGTCCTGCCACCTGACGAGCGCCGCGCCGAGCGACATCCCGCCGCCGAAACCGGCCAGCAGCAGCAACTCGCCGTCGGTGAACGCGCCCTGTCGCCGGGCGTCGTCGAGCGCCAGCGGGATGGAGGCGGCGCTGGTGTTGCCGTGCTCGGCCACCGTCAGATGCGTGCGTGCCCGCGGCAGCCCGAGGTCCGGGAGCGCCTTGGCCAGCAGCACGCCATTGGCCTGATGGGGAATGAAGTGGTCCACGCTCGCGGCGTCCGTGCGCTGCGCGGCCAGCAGGGCCCGTATCGCACGCGGCAGCTCGGCGAGGACGTACTCGCTGACCGCGCGGCCCCGCATCCGGAAGAAGTGGCCCCCGTCGGCGAGGGTCTTCTCGGAGGCCGGCGCGCGGCTGCCGCCCGCCGCCACCTGGATCAGCTCGTGGAGTGCGCCGTCGCTGGTGAGCAGCGATCCGGTAAGGCCGTAGCCGGGGCGCACGGGCCCGAGCACCACCGCCCCCGCCCCGTCGCCGAAGAGCACCGCGGTGCGCCGGTCGGTGCGGTCGATGATGCGGGAGTAGACGTCGGCGCCGATCACCAGTGCGTACGGGGCGGGGGCGCCGGACCCGGCCGACAGCAGCCCGGCCGCCGTCACCAGGGCGAACACGAAGCCGCTGCAGACCGCGTTGATGTCGAAGGCGGCGGCGCCCGTGGCACCGATCCGGTGCTGCACCAGACAGGCGGTGGCCGGCTGGGGGTGATCGGGTGTCGAGGTGGCGACCACGATCCAGCCGAGCTGACCGGCGTGGATCCCGGCGTCCGCGAGGGCGGCGCGGGCCGCCTCCACGGCCAGGTCGGAGGTGGCCTCGTGGTCGGCGGCGTAACGGCGGCGCCGGATCCCGGTCTTGGCCGAGATCCACTCCGCGGTCACCCCGGCGCGCTCGGCCACCAGCTCATTGGACACGGCCTCGGCCGGCAGATAGGAGCCGGTGCCGAGGATCCCGACGGGCCGGCCGCCCGGTGTCCGGACCGGGTGGTCGGTCATCCGTGTCTCCCGGCCCCAGCGGCCACCGCCGCGTTCGCCGGTGCCGTCGCTGTCATCGCTGTCATCGCTGTTCGCGGGGTTCGGCGGTGCTCGAGAAGAAGCATTGAGTGGTTCCCTCCGGATCCATGCCGGGCATTGACGCTACGGACCGGGCACGGCACGGATAACCCCTAACCCATCACCCCCCTAGGCCCCCTACCGAATGAACCCGGTCCACCGTATGAGCCGGCGCATGGCGGGCACCCGCTCAAGGTGGTACCGATACATGCAGGCCGAAGGCAGACCGGCTCAGGGAGCGGCCCCCATGGAGTGGTTCACCTCATCCGACTACTGGCTGAGCCGACTGGTCTTCCAACGCGGACTGGCCGCCGTCTATCTGATCGCCTTTCTGACGGCGGCCTTGCAGGGCCGGGCGCTGCTCGGCGAGCGAGGGCTGACCCCGGTGCCGCGGTTCCTCGAACGGGTGCCGTTCCGGCGCTCGCCCAGCCTGTTCCATCTGCACTACTCCGACCGGTTCTTCGTCTGCTGCGCGTGGCTGGGGGCCGCACTGTCGGCCGCGCTGCTGGTGGGGGCCGCGGACCGGGCGCCCCTGGCGGTCGCGATGGTGGCGTGGCTGGTGCTGTGGCTGCTGTATCTGTCGATCGTCAACGTGGGACAGGTGTGGTACGGCTTCGGCTGGGAGTCCCTGCTGCTGGAGTCGGGGTTCCTCGCCGTCTTCCTGGGCAATGAGCACACCGCGCCGCCCGTGCTCATCCTGTGGCTGCTGCGCTGGCTGCTGTTCCGGGTGGAGTTCGGCGCCGGGCTGATCAAGATCCGTGGGGACCGCTGCTGGCGGGACCTGACCTGCCTCTACTACCACCATGAGACGCAGCCGATGCCGGGCCCGCTGAGCTGGTTCTTCCACCATCTGCCGCGGCCGCTGCACCGGGCGGAGGTGGCGGCCAACCATGTGGCGCAGCTGATCGTGCCGGTGCTGCTGTTCACCCCGCAGCCGGTCGCGAGCGTGGCGGCGGGGATCGTCGTGGTCACCCAGCTGTGGCTGGTGGCCTCCGGGAACTTCTCCTGGCTCAACTGGCTGACGATCCTGCTGGCGTTCCCGGCGGTCGACGGGCGTCGCGCCGCCGAGGTGCTGGGGCTGCCCGGACCGCCGGCCCTCGCCGCTCCCCCGGTATGGTACGAGGTGGTGGTGCTGGCCGCGGCCGCGCTGGTGCTGGTGCTGAGCTACTGGCCGGCCCGCAATCTGCTGTCGGGCCGTCAGTTGATGAACTATTCGTTCAACCCGCTGCATCTGGTCAACACCTACGGGGCCTTCGGCAGCATCAGCCGCAGCCGGCAGGAGGTGGTGATCCAGGGCACCGGCGATGCGGTCCTCACCTCGGACACGGTCTGGAAGGACTACGAGTTCCGGGGCAAGCCGGGCGATGTGCGGCGGATGCCGCGTCAGTACGCCCCGTACCATCTGCGGCTGGACTGGATGATGTGGTTCGCGGGGCTCTCACCCGCCTACGCCGGGTCCTGGTTCACCCCGCTGATCGGCAAGCTGCTGGTCAACGACCGGGCGACGGTGAAGCTGCTGCGCGCCACCCCCTTCCCGGAGGCGCCGCCCACCCATATGCGCGCACGGCTGTATCTCTACCGCTTCACCACCCCGGCGGAACGGCGGGCCACCGGGGCCTGGTGGCATCGGACCCTGCTGAGCGAGTTCCTGCCGCCGGTCCGGCTGGAGGACCACGGCTCGTCACGGACGTGACATCAGGCCGGACCGACGCTCAGGCGGCGGCACCCTTCGCGTTCGGAGTCTCGGCGCCCGGCGGGGGGTTGCGCAGTACGGCGTAACCGACGCCGACGCCCACCGCGATCGGCCATTCCAGCACTCCGGCCAGGCCCATCGCGCCGAGGCCGAGGTAGAGCGGAAGCCCGCCCTTGGCGGGCAGGATCCGCCGTGCGGTCCTGATCGGCATCGTGGCCACGCTCGCCGTGGCCATGGCGGCGCGGGGGACGGTGAAGGTGACGGTGCGGTCCTTCCCCGGGGACGCGCTTGTCTTCCGGGTGTCGGTCGTCTCGGACGATGTCGTCGCTGCGCTCACGCCTTCCTCCTACCGAATTGTCACTTTGATTACCTTGTGACTGAATTAGGTAAGCATAGGCCGAATTCACGATCCCGGCATATCCGGAACGAGGGGAGAGCAGCCGTTGCTGCCCATCACTGTGTTCACGGGCCTCGTCTCCGCCCCGTCCCGTGGGATGAGCGGTCTGCGGCTGCGCCTCGCGGACATCGCCGACGCCCTGCGCGACACCGGCGACCGGCGCACCAGCCGGAGAGTGTGGGCTCGGGCCGGCCGGGCCCATGTGGAGGTCCACGGGCTCACCGGCCATGGGGACGGGCATGAGCGGCTGGCCCGCGCGGTGGAGGAGGCGCTGCGGCGGGTGGCGGGCGTCAACTGGGCCGGGGTGAACGCGGCGCTGGGCCAGGTGCTGGTCGACTTCGACGAGGACCAGCTCGGCGCCGAGGACGTGCTGAAGGTGGTCGAGTGCGTCGAGGCGGCCCAGGGCACGGACGTGGACTCGTTCCCGGCGGGCCGTCCGCAGCCGCCGTTCGCCTCCGCGCCGGCGACGCTGGCCGCGACCGCGCTCGCCGCCGATTGCCTGGGCCTGGTGGCGGCCACGATCCGACGGGTGTCGATGGTGCCCGCGCTCTCCCCCGCACTGCGCATCCCCATGGCGATGGCGGAGATCCAGCCGCGGGTGCGCGGTCTGCTGGAGTCCCGGCTCGGCCGCGCCCAGGCCGACACCCTGATCGGCGTGTCGAACGCCGTGGTGCACGCCCTGACCAGGGGCGAGGCCCCACTCGCCCTGGACGCGCTGCAGCGCATGCTGCAACTCGCCGAGATCCGCGGCCGACAGGTCGTATGGCAGAGCCGGGAGCCGGAGTTGGTGACGGACGGCGACGGGCTCCCGGAGCGCTCGCACCCGCCCGCCCCCGGCCCACTCCCCTGCCGCACGGGCCGGTGGAGACCTGCATCGACCGCACCTCCCTGGGCTCGCTGTCCGGTGCCGGCGGGCTGCTGGCGTGGACCCGCGACCCCGAGCAGGCCGCCAAGGCGCTGCTGGCCACCGTGCCGAAGGCGGCCGCCATGGGGCGGGAGGCGTTCGCCGCCCGGCTGGGCGATGTGCTGGCGCGCGATGGTGTGGTGCCCATGGACGGCACCGCGCTGCGGCTGCTGGACCGCGTGTCGGCGGTGCTGATCGACTCGCGGGTGCTGTGCGCCGGCCGTCCGCGGCTGATGTCGGTCACCACCGTCGGCGACCTGGGCGAGGCCGAGGCGTGGAGCGCCGCGCAGTCCGTCCTGGACCGCCGCACACTGCGGGAGCTGTCCGACGAGGGGCCCTGGACCCGCGGCGCCTGGCGGCTGGAGCGGCCCCACGACATCCCCGCGGCGATCCCGGCCAGCCCCTTGGCCCTGACCGCGGACCTGCACGACGAGGACGGCCGGCGGCAGGCCCGGATCCGGATCGGCTGCGAACTCGACCCGCTGGCCGACGCCGTGGTGGCGGCGGCCCGTACCGGCGCGCGACATCTGGTGCTCACCGGACACGCCAGCACGGACGAGATCGCTCCCTGGGCCGACGAACTGCTCCCCCTCGGCGCCTCGCTCCCCGACACGGTGCGCCGGCTGCAGATCGAGGGCCACGGCGTGTTGCTGATCAGCGGCGAGGATGACGAGGCGCTCGGCGCGGCCGATCTCGGCGTCGCCGTCACGGCGCGCGGCGAGGGCCGGGTGTGCTGGTCGGCCGATCTGATCTGCGGCCCCGGACTCCTTCATGCGTGGCGTGTGCTGCGGGCGCTGGAGGACGCGCGCTCGGTCAGCCGGCGCTCGGCCCGGCTGTCGATGGGCGGTTCCGCGCTCGGCGCGCTCATCGCCGCGGCGGGAACCCGGCCCGCGGTGGCCGGACTCGCCACCTCCCCGGTGTACAGCGCGGCGTTCCTGGCCGTGCTCGGCGGGATCGGCGCGGCGCGCCGGGTGGAGCGCCGCCCCCCGCCCCCGCCCCGCGTCCGCGGCAACTGGCATGCCCTGGGGGCACGGGAGACCCTGAGCGTGCTGTGCGCGTTCCGGGAGAACGGGACGGAGCTGCCCGACGGTTCGGGCGCCTCACGCGGTGCGGGTCCCGGGGAGCCGGGCGCGCCGGGGGTCCTGCGGTCAGCCGGGGTGCGCCCGGTGCGCAAGGCCGCCGGGACGGTCGTACGGGCCGGGGCGCCCGGTGCCATGGGGGCCGCCTCCGCCTGCTTCGCGGCGCTGCACCGGAACGCCACCTCGCTGGTGAACGCGGTGCGCGAGGAGTTACACGATCCGCTCACCCCGGTGCTGGCGCTGGGCGCCGCGGCCTCGGCTGCGGTGGGATCCGGTGTGGACTCCTTCCTCGTCGTCAGCGTGATGGCGGGCAACGCGGTGATCAGCGGCGCACAGCGGCTGCGCGCCGAGCGCTCGCTGCGCGGCCTGCTGCTGAGCGAGCGGATGAACGCCCGGCTGGTCGACTGGGCGCCCGCGATGCCGCTGGCGGACGGGGTGGCGGCAGACCGCCAGGTGTTCTTCGCGGGGCTGGCCACCGCGCCGGTGCGCACGGTGGCCGCCGAGGAGCTGCGGGTCGGGGACATCATCGCGCTGCGGCCCTCGGATGTCGTACCGGCCGACGCCCGGCTGCTGGTCAGCGACCGGCTGGAACTGGACGAGGCCGGTCTCACCGGCGAGTCCGGCCCGGTCGCCAAGGACCCGGCCGCCACTCCGGGCGCCGACCTCGCGGACCGGTTCTGCATGGTCTACGAAGGCTGCACGGTGCTCGCCGGAACCGGATACGCCGTGGTCGTGGCCGCCGGACCGCAGACCGAGGCCGGGCGCGCCGCCGAACTGGCCGGACGCGCCACCGCGCCCATCGGGATCGAGGGCCGGCTGGCCGCGCTCACCAAGGTCGCGCTGCCCGCCACCGGCCTCGGCGGCGCCGCCGTCACTTTGCTGGGGCTGATGCGCGGGGTGCCGGTGCGCGAGGCACTGTCCACCGGCGTGGCCATCGCGGTGGCCGCCGTACCCGAGGGACTGCCGCTGGTGGCCACGGTCGCGCAGTCCGCCGCGGCGCGCCGGCTCTCGCACCGCGGAGTGCTGACCCGCTCGGCGCGGGTGCTGGAGGCCCTGGGCCGGGTCGACGTCGTCTGCTTCGACAAGACCGGCACCCTGACCGAGGGCCGGCTGGCCGTGGCCCGGGTCGCCGGGTACGACCACGAGCTGCCGACCGGCAGTGCGCTGGGCATGCGGCTGCTGCGAACGGCGGCCCGGGCCTGTCCCGAGCGCGAGGGCGGGCGGGCGCTGGCGCACGCCACCGACCAGGCCGTCATCGACGCGGCGGCCGCGCACTGCGACGGGGACGGCGCCTGGTCTCCGGTGTCCGAGCTGCCCTTCGAGGCCAGCCGGGGATTCTCCGCGTCGCTGGGCACGGAGTCCGGGCGCCCGCGTCTGGCCGTCAAGGGGGCACCGGAGATCGTGCTCGCCCGGTGTGCGTACGCCCTGAGTCCGGGGGCGGCGGGCGACACCGTGCCGCTGACCGCCGAGCGGCGACACGCCACCGAGCGCCTGCTGTACTCGCTGGCCTCCGACGGGCTGCGGGTGCTGGCGGTGGCCGAGACCCGGCCCGCCACGTCCGACACGCCGGCGGAGGAGGTGGCCGGGATCGCCACGGAGCTCACGCTGCTGGGCTTCATCGCCATCGCCGACACCACACGGCCCGGTGCCGCCGAGACCGTCAAGCGGCTGACGGATGCCGGGGTGCGCGTCGCCATGGTCACCGGCGACCACCCGACCACGGCGGTCGCCATCGCCCGGGAGCTGGGCATCCCGGACGCCGAGCCGGTGCTCACCGGGGCGGAGCTGGACACCCTGCCGGAAGGCGAGCGGGTCGAGCGGATCGCCCGTACCACCGTCTTCGCCCGGGTCTCCCCCGAGCACAAGGTCCGTATCGTCCAGACGCTGCGGCAGGCCGGGCAGGTGGTGGCCATGACCGGGGACGGGGTGAACGACGCGGCCGCCATCCGCCTCGCTGACATCGGCATCGGGCTGTCCGCCCACGGCTCGGCCTCGGCCCGCGCCGCCGCCGACCTGGTGCTCACCGACCCGGACCCGACCCGGATCCTCGACGCACTGCAGGAGGGCAGGGCGCTGTGGCGCAGTGTGCGCGACGCGGTGGCGATCCTGGTCGGCGGGAACGCTGGTGAGGTCGCCTTCACCGTCCTGGGCGCGGCGGTGGCCGGGCGGGCGCCGCTGGGCACCCGTCAGCTGCTCCTGGTGAATCTGCTCACCGACATGCTGCCCGCCCTGGCGGTGGCCCTGGCCCGGTCCCGGGAGCAGAAGTCCGGTGAGGACCCGCTGGTGGGCGGCCCTGCCTCCGCACTGTTCGGCTCCGATCTGGGGCGCATCCTCGCGGTGCGCGGCAGTGCCACCGCGCTGGGCGCCGCCGCGGCCTGGCAGTGCGGGCGGATGACGGGCCGGGCCCGGCGGGCGAGCACCATGGGGCTCGCGGCGCTGGTCGGCACCCAGCTGGGCCAGACGTTCATGACCGACTGGCACAGCCCCCTGGTGCTGGCCACCAGCGTCGCCTCGGCGGCCACGCTGTTCGCCATCGTGGAGACCCCGGTGGTCAGCCACTTCTTCGGCTGTACGCCCCTGGGCCCGATGGCCTGGTCGGTCGTCGGCACGTGCTCGGCCGCCGCCACTTTGGGGGCGGCCGTCGCGCCACGGCTGCTCTTCCCCCGGCGGGCGCCGCTCGCGGTCTGAACGCATCACCCGGGAAACGGGACATCTCCGGCGTTTCTTAACCTGAGCCTTCCATCCATTCACCGGACGCTCACCCGGTGTGCGCCATCCGCTTCCCGACGCGGGTCAGGCTGCGGATGGGAAGCGGATGCCTCGCTTCCGCTCGTGTTCCGTCCAGTGAGGTACTCATGGCCCACATTCTGACGACCGCCCTGGTCAAGCTGGCTCAGGTCGCGCTGGAGGCGTTTGTCGCCCAGCTCGTGAAGACACTGGTGACCTCGGTCTTCCAGCCGGCCGACGCTCCGGCCGCCGCCTGATACGGCCGGCACCCGCCGGCCGTTCGGGGTGACGTCCCCAGGGACGGCGCCCCGCCATCGTCATCGAGGCCCGGAAGCGCCGCGACGCTCCCGGGCCTTCCGCGGAGCGACGCCGCCGCGCGGCCCTGCTCGGCGCGTCACTCAGTGGCCGTACGACGCCGCCCGGTGCACCGGACCGTGGGCGGTCGGACAGTGCTCCCCGTCCTGCCGTCCCCGCGCGGCGGGGTCCTCCAGATGATCGACCTGAAGCGTGGTGTGGGTGATCCCGTACTCACCGCTCAGCACCGCCTCCAGGTCCTCCCGGACCGCGTGGCAGTCGCCGCCCGCCGCGACCAGGACATGAGCGGAGAGCGAGACCTCGCCCGAGGTGATCTGCCAGACATGCAGATCGTGCACCTCGGCCACCTGCCCATGGGCGACGAGACGGCCGCCCACCTCATCGGGTTCGACCCCGGCCGGGGCGGCCTCCAGCAGCACCCGGCCGGAGGCCCGCAGCAGCTCCACACCCGCCTTGATCATGAGGACGACCACCAGCAGACCGGCGATGGCGTCGGCACGGGCGAAGCCCGTCGTCACCACCACCAGTCCGGCGACGGCGGTGGCGATGAAGGCGTAGAGATCGTTGAGCACATGCTGGAAGGCGCCCTCGACATTGAGCGAGGAGCGGTTGGCCTTCGACATGCACCAGGCGGCCACGAGATTCACCGCCACCCCGGCCAGCGCGGTGACCAGCACCAGACCGCCGGTCACCTCGGGCGGATCGATCAGCCGCCCCACGCCCTCATAGCCGAGATAGGCGCCGAGCAGCAGCAGAGAAAGCCCATTGGCCTGGGCGGAAAGGATTTCCGACCGCTTGAGCCCATAGGTGTATCCGCCCCGTGCGGGGCGCGCCGAGAGCCGGATCGCGATGAGCGCGAGAACGATCGAGGCGGCGTCGGTGAGCATATGGGCCGCGTCGGACAGCAGCGCCACGGAACGGGCGATGATCCCGACGACGACCTCGACCGCCATGAAGCCGCTGATCAGCGCGAGGGCGAAGGACAGCCACCGGCGGTCGGCGTTCTCCGCCACCCCGTGGGCGTGGCCGCCGTGCCCCTCGTCGGGTCCGTGCGCATGAGCTCCCACCGGCTCCTCCTCGGATCGTCTTCGGGACAGCGCAATTGAAACAGCCCCGGAGGGAATTCGCCAAAGGCTGCAATGGACACGGTTATCAATAAACTTCCGCACCGCCGGCGAAGTGGCTTTATGAATGCGGCAATGCTTTTCATTTCGCAGTGCGAAAAGAGGTACGGCCCGGCCGCCCGGGCCCGCCGCCAGGGAGTCGCTGACATGTGCGAGACCACGCCGATGCGGGTGAGACCGGCGCGCGGAGGGTGACCCGGCGGGGCACGGCGCGTTGTCCGACTATGACGACGACGATGCGACGCCGTTCTCTCTCGCAGCCGAGCAGAGCGCTGGACCGGAGCACCGAAGGCGACGGAACGGTTCATCAGACCGTTCACACATCCACCTCCGTACCCATCTACGCGGCGCTCGTCGAGCGCTGGGCGTCCGCGGGGCGCGCGGTGCCCGGGCGCTACGACCGCGAGTGGACCGAACTGGTCAGCTGTCCCCCCTGGCCGGACCGGATCCGGGCGGCGGCCCGCCCGGCCGCACGACCGTCCGCCGACTGAGCCACCGGCCGTACACCGCCCGTCCACCGGCCGGCTCGCGCGGGGGCGGCGCGGACACGCCCACCCGCCCCCGCGGACGTGCCTACTCCGCCCCCGCGGACGTGCCTACTCGTCCCCGCGAACACGCCAACCTGCCCCCGCGGACGTGGCTACTCGTCCCCGCCCTCCAAGCCGCCCTCCGTCTCCAGATACAGCTCCCGCACCCGCTCCAGCACCTCCGGGTCGGGCTCGTCCCACAGCCCGCGGCTCTCGGCCTCCAGCAGCCGCTCGGCCATGCCGTGCAGCGCCCAGGGGTTGGCCTGCTCCAGGAAGGCGCGGTTCTCCGGGTCGAGCAGATAGGTCTGGGCGAGCTTGTCGTACATCCAGTCGGCGACCACGCCCGTGGTCGCGTCGTACCCGAAGAGGTAGTCGACCGTCGCGGCGAGCTCGAAGGCGCCCTTGTAGCCGTGGCGGCGCATCGCCTCGATCCAGCGCGGGTTGACCACCCGGGCACGGAAGACCCGTGAGGTCTCCTCGTGGAGGGTGCGGGTGCGGACCGTCTCGGGGCGGGTGGAGTCGCCGATGTACGCGGCGGGCGCGGTGCCCTTGAGGGCGCGCACAGTGGCCACCATGCCGCCGTGGTACTGGAAGTAGTCGTCGGAGTCCGCGATGTCGTGCTCGCGGGTGTCGGTGTTCTTGGCCGCGACCGCGATCCGGCGGTAGGCGCTCTCCATCTCGGCCCGCGCCGGCCGCCCCTCGAGACCGCGCCCGTAGGCGTAGCCGCCCCAGACCGTGTAGACCTCGGCGAGGTCGGCGTCGGTGCGCCAGTCGCGGCTGTCGATGAGCTGGAGCAGCCCGGCGCCGTAGGTACCGGGGCGGGAGCCGAAGATCCGGGTGGTGGCGCGGCGCTCGTCACCGTGTGCGGCGAGGTCGGCGCGGGTGTGTGCCCGGATGTAGTTGTCCTCGTCGCTCTCCTCCAGGGACGCGGCGAGCCGTACGGCGTCGTCCAGCAGCCCGACGACATGGGGGAAGGCGTCCCGGAAGAAGCCGCTGATGCGCAGGGTGACATCGACGCGCGGGCGGCCCAGCTGGTCGAGCGGCACGGGTTCCAGGCCCGTCACCCGGCGCGAGGCGTCGTCCCACACCGGCCGGACGCCCAGCAGCGCCAGCGCCTCGGCCACATCGTCGCCGGAGGTGCGCATCGCACTCGTGCCCCACAGAGAGAGGCCGACGGACTTCGGCCACTGGCCGTCGTTGTCGGCGCGGTAGCGCTCCAGGAGCGAATCGGCGAGGGCCTGGCCGGTCTCCCAGGCCAGCCTGCTGGGCACGGCCTTGGGGTCGACGGAGTAGAAGTTGCGGCCGGTCGGCAGGACGTTGACCAGTCCGCGCAGCGGCGAGCCGGACGGCCCCGCGGGGACGAATCCGCCGGCGAGGGCGTGGACGGCGTGGTCGATCTCGTCCGTCGTGGCCGCCAGTCGGGGGACGACCTCGCGGGCGGCGAAGGCGAGAATCGCGGAGACGGCGGGGCGCTGCTCCTCGGGCAGGGTGACGACGGCCTTCTCGACGGCCTCCGGGGCCCATTCGGCGTCCTCCATCGCCTGGACCAGCCCGCGGGCCCGCTCCTCGGCCTCGTCGGCGCCGGTGCGGGTGGCGGCCGACTCGTCCAGGCCGAGCGCCTCGCGCAGGCCGGGGAGCGCGGACGTACCGCCCCAGATCTGGCGGGCGCGGAGGATGGCCAGCACCAGGTTGACGCGCGCGGGCCCGGCCGGGGCGGTGCCCAGGACATGCAGTCCGTCGCGGATCTGGGCGTCCTTGACCTCGCACAGCCAGCCGTCGACATGCAGCAGGAAGTCGTCGAAGCCGTCGTCGTCCGGCCGGTCCTCCAGGCCCAGGTCGTGGTCGAGCCGGGCGGCCTGGATGAGGGTCCAGATCTGGGCGCGGATGGCGGGGAGCTTGGCCGGGTCCATCGCGGAGATGGCGGCGTACTCGTCGAGCAGCTGCTCCAGCCGCGCGATGTCGCCGTAGGAGTCGGCGCGGGCCATCGGAGGGACGAGGTGGTCGACAAGGGTGGCGTGGACGCGGCGCTTGGCCTGGGTGCCCTCGCCCGGATCGTTGACCAGGAAGGGGTAGATGAGCGGCAGATCGCCGAGCGCGGCATCGGGGCCGCAGGCGGCGGACAGCCCGGCGTTCTTGCCCGGCAGCCACTCCAGGTTGCCGTGTTTGCCCAGGTGGACCATGGCGTCGGCGCCGAATCCGCCGTCGGCACGAGGGGTGGCCATCCAGCGGTAGGCGGCCAGGTAGTGGTGCGAGGGCGGCAGATCGGGGTCGTGGTAGATGGCGATGGGGTTCTCGCCGAAGCCGCGCGGGGGCTGGATGACCACCAGGAGATTGCCGCGGCGCAGCGCGGCCAGCACGATCTCGCCTTCCGGGTCGCGGCTGGTGTCGACGAACAGCTGGCCGGGCGGCGGGCCCCAGTGTTCCTCGACCGCGTCCCGGAGCACCTGCGGGAGCGCGGCGTACCAGCGACGGTAGTCGGCGGCCGGGACGCGGACGGGGTTGCGGGCGAGCTGCTCCTCGGTGAGCCACTCCTGGTCGTGGCCGCCCGCCTCGATGAGGGCGCGGATCAGGTCGTCGCCGTCGCCGGAGACCAGGCCCGGGAGCGCGTCCGGCCCGTCCTCGGGGCCCAGGTCGTAGCCATCGGCGCGCAGCCGGCGCAGCAGGGCGACGGCGCTCGCGGGGGTGTCGAGGCCGACGGCGTTGCCGATCCGGGAGTGCTTGGTGGGGTAGGCGGAGAGGACGAGCGCCAGGCGCTTGTCGGCGGCGGGGATATGGCGGAGCCGGGCGTGTCGTACCGCGATTCCGGCGACACGCGCGGCGCGCTCGGCGTCAGCGGCATAGACCGGCAGGCCGTCCTCGTCGACCTCCTTGAAGGAGAACGGCACGGTGATGAGCCGCCCGTCGAACTCGGGGACGGCGACCTGGGTCGCGGCGTCCAGCGGGGAGAGCCCCTCGTCGTTCTCCTCCCACGCGGCGCGCGACGAGGTCAGGCACAGCGCCTGCAGCACGGGCACGTCGAGCGCGGCGAGCGCGCCCGCGTCCCACGCCTCGTCGTCGCCGCCCGCGGACGCCTCGGCGGGGCGGGTGCCGCCGGCCGCGAGGACGGTGGTGACGATGGCGTCGGCCGCGCCGAGTGCCTCGATCAACTCGGGCTCGGGGGCCCGCAGCGAGGCCACGAACAGCGGTAGCGGGCGGCCACCGGCGTCCTCCACGGCCCGGCACAGGGCCTCCACGAAGGCGGTGTTGCCGCTCATGTGGTGGGCGCGGTAGTAGAGCACCGCGATGGTCGGGCCGGTGACGCCGCCGGGGGCGGCCTCGCGGCCGGTGCGCTCCAGCGGACCCCAGGTGGGCGCGGGCGCGGGCGGTTCGAAGCCATGGCCGGTGAGCAGCACGGTGTCGGAGAGGAACCGGGCGAGCTGGTCGAGGTTGGCGGGCCCGCCGTGGGCGAGGTAGGCGTGGGCCTCGGCGGCGATGCCGACCGGGACCGTGGACGCCTCCATGAGCTGGGCGTCGGGCGCCTGTTCACCGGTGAGGACGACCACGGGGAGGTCGCCCGCGAGCAGCGTGTCGAGCCCCTCCTGCCAGGCGCGGATGCCGCCGAGGAGCCGTACGACGACGAGTTCGACACCGTCGAGGAGGCCGGGGAGGTCGTCGAGAGCGAGACGGGCCGGGTTGGCGAGGCGGTACGGCACCGGGCCCGTGGCGGCACGGGCGCTCAGCAGGTCGGTGTCGGACGTCGACAGCAGCAGAATCATGCGACGGCATGCCTTCCTCGGGGTCCGCGCCCCGGGCGGGTTGAAGACGGCGGCAGTTCCTGGCTCGCGCCGCCGCTGCCGTTCGGCAGCCGCCGCGCTCACAGTGGCGGGACCGCGCCGGATTTCCACCGGCTTCCTACCGTGAGTGCCGTCTTGTGCGTATCGCGGGCCGGGACCGACCCACCGTTGAGCATAGTAAGCGTTGCTGACCTGCCACGGGACGGTGAGTTCCGGCCTGGCCGGGGCGGCGGGCCGGACCGGATCGTCGGTATGCTCGCCGCCATGCCCCTCCCCCCGACAACCACCCCATCCGGGGATGAAACCCCCGTGCGCGGGCGCGATGACGCCTGTCCGGGCGCGCTGCGGCTGCACCCGGCGGACGACGGTTCGCTCGCCCGGATACGGGTGCCGGGCGGACTGCTGACGGCCCGTCAGGCACAGGCGCTGGGGCGGGTGGCCGAGGAGTTGGGCGACGGGCGGCTGGACATCACCTCACGGGGCAATCTGCAGGTGCGCGGCCTGGACGCGGGGTGCGGCGCGGAACTGGCGGCCCGGCTACGGGCGGCCGGACTGCTGCCCTCCGACCGCCATGACCGGGTGCGCAACATCGTGGCGTCGCCGCTGTCCGGCCTGGACGGCGAGGGGCATGCGGACGTGGTGGCGTGGGTGCGGGAGTTGGACGCCGCACTGTGCGGCGGCGCACCGACGAGGGGCGGGGAATTGTCGGGCTTGTCGGGCAGGTTCCTCTTCGCGCTGGACGATGGGCGTGGCGATGTGGCCACCTTGGGCGCGGATGTGACATTGATCGCAACGCCGGACGGTGGAGCGGTGCTACGGGTCGGCGGTCCGCTGCCGGGCCCCGGTGTGCCGTCGCCGTCGACGGCGGGGGCACACCCGGACGCGGCAGCGCGGCGGGGGTCTCCTACGGCCGGGTCGGCGGCAGGGGGCGGTCTCCGGGTGCGGCGCGAGGACGCGCCGCGTGCGGCGGCGCTGGCCGCGGTGGAGTTCCTGGCCAAGGCCCATGAGAGCGGCACCCGGGCGTGGCGGGTACGCGAACTCCCCGCACGACACGCCGTGACGACCGAGGGATTGGCCGCGCGACTCGCCGACGCGGGCGTCGAGGCCGTACCCGTGGAGCATGAACCAGCGCCCCGCGCCCGCGCCACGCCACCCGCTTTCGGGCCGGTCCCCGGCCCGAACGGGCGTCACGCGCTGTCCGTCGCCCTCCCCCTGGGCCGGGTGAGCGCCGCACAGTGGCGGCTGCTCGCCGGGCTCGCCTCCCGGAGCGGGGCCGCTGAGCTGCGTATGACACCCTGGCGCGGCGTGGTGCTCCCCGGGTTCTCCCCGGACGACACGCGCGGTGCCTTGGCCGAACTGTCCGACGCGGGACTGGTGACCACGCCGGACTCTCCGTGGCTCGGGGTCGGCGCGTGCACGGGACGGCCGGGCTGCGCCAAGTCCCTGGCGGATGTGCGGGCCGACACGGCATGCATGGTCGCGAACACGGCGCGGGGGGCCATGGACCCGGCGCGCGGGACCTCGGGCACGGCCCGGGGAGCCGCGAACCCGGCGGGAGCGGACGCGGGCGGGGCGAAGCCGTGGCCGGTGAGCGGCACGGCGTACGGCGGCGGCCCGGCCGGGCCCGATCCGCTGCCGGTGTACGTCTCCGGCTGTGAACGGCGCTGCGGTCACCCCGGGGGCCGCTGGGTGGACGCGCTCGCGACCGGCGACACGGACTACCGCGTCACCGTACGGGGCGTGAGGGGAGACACGCCGGAGGCGGACAGCGCGGACAGCGCGGATGTGACAGCAGAACAGTTGGCCGGCGCCGTCGCGGCGGCCCGTGGAACGACATGATCGAGGACACCGTGTTCGACTACGAGAAGGACGGGGCGGCCATCTACCGCGCGTCCTTTGCCACCATCCGTGCCGAGGCCGACCTCGCCGGGCTCCCCGCCGACGTCAGCCAGGTGGCGGTGCGGATGATCCACGCCTGCGGCATGGTCGACCTGGTCAAGGACCTCGCGTACACGCCCGAGGTGGTCTCCCGCGCCCGTGCCGCGCTGCGGTCCGGCGCGCCGGTGCTCTGTGACGCCCGCATGGTCGCCAGCGGGGTCACCCGCAAGCGGCTGCCCGCCGACAACGAGATCATCTGCACCCTCGCGGACCCCGCCGTACCGGAGTTGGCGCGGCGCATGGGCACCACGCGCAGCGCCGCCGCGCTGGAGCTGTGGCGGGACCGGCTCGAAGGGGCGGTGGTGGCGGTGGGCAACGCCCCCACGGCGCTCTTCCGGCTGCTGGAGATGCTCGAAGAAGGAGGGGCGGAAGGGGCGGGCGCGCCGCGCCCGGCCGCCGTGATCGGTGTGCCGGTGGGCTTCATCGGCGCCGCCGAGTCCAAGGAGGCGCTGGCCGGGCATCCGGCGGCGCTCGACCATCTGGTGGTGCACGGCCGGCGGGGCGGCAGTGCCATCGCCGCGGCCGCGATCAACGCGATAGCGAGCGAGGAAGAGTGAGCGAGCAGCAGACGGGCCGGCTCTACGGTGTGGGGCTCGGCCCCGGCGACCCCTCCCTGATGACCGTACGCGCCGTGGAGGTCATCGCCGAGGCCGATGTCATCGCGTACCACAGCGCCCGGCACGGGCGCAGCATCGCGCGCTCCATCGCCGAGCGGCATCTGCGGCCCGACCACATCGAGGAGCGGCTGGTCTATCCGGTCACCACGGAGACCACCGACCATCCGGGCGGCTATCGCGGCGCGATGGACGAGTTCTACGCGGACGCGGCCGCCAGGCTCGCCGCGCATCTGGACGCGGGGCGCACGGTCGCGGTGCTCGCGGAGGGCGATCCGCTCTTCTACGGCTCGTATATGCACATGCACAAGCGGCTCGCCGACCGCTACCTCACCGAGGTCGTCCCCGGGGTCACCTCGGTCAGCGCGGCGGCCGCCCGGCTCGGCGCGCCGCTGGTGGAGGGCGAGGAGGTGCTGACGGTCCTCCCCGGCACCCTGCCGGAGGAGGAGTTGACGGCCCGGCTGGCGACGACGGACGCGGCGGCCGTGATGAAGCTCGGCCGGACCTTCCCCACGGTGCGGCGCGCGCTGGAGCGGTCGGGGCGGCTCGCGGACGCGCGCTATGTGGAGCGCGCCACGATGGACGCGGAGCGGACCGCCCCGCTGGCCGAGGTCGACCCGGAGTCGGTGCCGTACTTCTCGATGGCGGTACTGCCCAGCCGGGTGGACGCGCCGCGCGAGGAGTCCGGCGTGGGCGAGGTCGTGGTCGTCGGCCTGGGCCCGGCCGGCCCGCTGTGGCTCACCCCCGAGGCGCGGGCCGAACTGGCCGCCGCGCAGGACCTGGTCGGCTACAGCACCTATCTGGACCGGGTGCCCGTACGGCCGGGCCAGCGGCGCCACGCCTCCGACAACAAGGTCGAGTCCGTACGCGCCGAGTTCGCCCTCGACCTCGCCCGGCGGGGCCGGCGTGTCGCCGTCGTCTCCTCCGGCGACCCCGGCGTGTTCGCCATGGCCACCGCCGTCCTGGAGGCCGCCTCCGAGGACCCCTACCGCGAGGTCCCGGTGCGGATCGTCCCCGGCATGACCGCGGCCCACGCCGCCGCCGCCCGGGCCGGCGCCCCGCTCGGCCACGACTACGCGGTGCTCTCCCTCTCCGACCGGCTCAAGCCCTGGGAGGTCATCGCCGGACGGCTGCGCGCCGCCGCCGCGGCCGACCTGGTGCTCGCCCTCTACAACCCCGGCTCCCGCAGCCGCGTCTGGCAGGTGGGCAAGGCCCGCGAACTCCTGCTGGAGCACCGCGCCCCCGACACGCCCGTGGTGCTGGGCCGCGACATCGGCGGCCCCGGCGAACGAGTGCGGATCGTCCGCCTGGCCGACCTCGACCCGGCCGACGTCGACATGCGCACGATCCTCCTGGTGGGCTCCTCCCAGACCCGCACGGTCCGCCGCGGCGACGGCACCGAGGTCGTCTGGACGCCACGCCGGTACCCGGAGGGCTAGCCTCCGGGCTCAGGCCAGGCTCGTACGAAGCCAGTCGGCGGCTTCGGCCGGGGTCTCGGCCACCGGGACGCCCTGCGGGGCGGGCGGGCGGCGGATGACGACGACCGGGATGCCGGCGGCGCGGGCCGCGGCGAGTTTGGGGGCGGTGGCGTGGGCGCCGCTGTCCTTGGTGACCAGCACCTCGATGCGGTGGCGGCGCAGCAGCTCCGCCTCGCCGTCGAGGGTGAACGGGCCGCGGTCGAGGATCACCGCCATCCGGGGCGGGACCGGCGGCTCGGGGGCGTCGACCGAGCGGACCAGGAACCAGGGCTCGGTGAGGTGGGCGAAGGTGGCCAGGCCCATGCGGCCCGTGGTGAGGAAGATCCGTTCTCCCAGGACCGGGGCCAGCCGCGCCGCGTCGGCCAGTGAGCCGGCCGCATGCCAGCGGTCGCCCGGGCCGGGTACCCAGCCGGGACGGCGCAGGGCGAGCAGGGGAACATGGACGTCGGCGGCCGCCCGGGCCGCGTGGGAACTGATCGTGTCGGCGAAAGGATGGGTGGCGTCGATGAGCGCGTCCACCTGGTGCTCGCGAAGCCAGCGGGCCATGCCCTCGGCTCCCCCGAACCCGCCGATCCGCACCTGCCCCACGGGCAGCCGCGGCGCGGCGACCCGGCCCGCGAGGGAGCTGGTGACACGCAGGGCGGGGTCGTCGGCGAGCTCCCCGGCGAGGCGGCGCGCCTCGGTGGTGCCGCCGAGGATGAGCACATGGCGCCGCGCCGGTGCGCTGTTCATCGGGTGCCTTTCGTCGTCCGTGCGCCCGTCATCGTATGCGCGGCGGCCGGCCCATGGCTGAGGCGGAGACGGAGGCCAAGGCGACCGGGGGGCGGGGCGCCCAGCTGGAGCGGTCGGGGCTGCGGCACGGCTGGACCACCGGGGCGTGTGCGACCGCCGCGACGACGGCCGCGTACACCGCGCTGCTGGGCGCGGATTTCCCCGATCCGGTGACCATCGAACTGCCCAAGGGGCAGCGGCCCGCGTTCGCGCTCGCGGCCGAGGAGCTGGCGGCGGACCATGCCATGGCCGCGGTCGTCAAGGACGCGGGCGACGACCCGGATGTGACCCATGGCGCGCTGGTCAGGGCCACGGTACGGGCCCTGCCGTCCGGCGGCGGAGTGGTCTTCCGGGCCGGTCCGGGCGTCGGCACGGTGACCCGGCCCGGGCTGCCGCTCCCGGTCGGCGAACCGGCCATCAACCCCGTGCCACGCCAGATGATGCGCGACCACATCGCCGCGGTCGCGGCCCGGCACGGCGGCACCGGCGACGTCGAGATCGAGATCTCGGTGGACCACGGCGAGGAGATCGCCCGCTCCACCTGGAATCCGCGCCTGGGCATCCTCGGCGGGCTGTCCATCCTCGGCACGACGGGCATCGTGGTGCCCTACTCCTGCTCGGCGTGGATCGACAGCATCCGGCGCGGGGTGGATGTGGCACGCGCGGCGGGGCGCCGCCATGTGGCGGGCTGTACGGGCTCGACGTCCGAGAAGGTGGCGGTGGCCGTGCACGGGCTGCCGCAGGACGCGCTGCTGGACATGGGCGACTTCGCGGGGGCGGTGCTGAAGTATCTGCGCCGCCATCCGGTGGACCGGCTGACGGTCGCCGGCGGCTTCGCCAAGCTCTCCAAGCTGGCCGCCGGGCATCTGGATCTGCACTCCGCACGCTCCCAGGTGGACAAGGGGTTCCTCGCGGACCTGGCCCGGCGGGGCGGGGCGGACGAGAAGCTGGCGGAGGCGGTGGCGACGGCCAACACCGGCCTGGAGACGGTCCAGTTGTGCTCCGCCCGTGGCGTACCCCTCGGCGACCTGGTCGCGGCGGCGGCCCGCGACACGGCGCTCGGGGTGCTGCGCGGGGCACCGGTGGCGGTGGACGTGATCTGCATCGACCGCGCGGGCACGATCGTGGGCCGCGCCGGACCCCGCGGCCCCCGGGAGCGCTGACCCCTTCGCCGCGCCCAGCGCGTTGCGGCACGGCGCCCGGCGCGATGCGGTGCCCACGCCCATGCGGTCACCACCGGGGCCAATGCCCCGGCACCGTCAGGCGGCGGGTGGTGGCCGGGCCGGTCAGGTGCCGTGTGGGTGGCAGGGCCCGTGGGGGCGTTCGCGGTCCGATGAGTAGAGGTGGCTGTCGCGGAACTGTTCGGCGCCGAGGGTGCGGCCCACGATGATGACCGCCGTCCGTACCACGCCCGCCGCCTTCACCTGGGCCGCGATGTCGTCCAGCGTGCCGCGGAGCACCAGTTCGTCGGGGCGGCTGGCCATGGCGACCACGGCCGCCGGGCAGTCGGCGCCGTAGTGCGGGAGGAGTTCGCCGACCACGCGGTCCACATAGCGGGCGGCGAGATGCAGCACGAGGAGGGCGCCGCTGCGGCCGAGGGTGGCGAGGTCCTCCCCTTCCGGCATGGGGGTGGCCTGCTGGGCGATGCGGGTGAGGATGACGGTCTGGCCGACGGTCGGGACCGTCAGCTCACGCTTCAGCGCGGCGGCCGCGGCGGCGAAGGCGGGAACGCCCGGGACGACGTCGTACGGAATGCCGGCGGCGTCGAGGCGGCGCATCTGTTCGGCGACGGCGCTGAAGACCGACGGGTCGCCGGAGTGGAGGCGGGCCACGTCATGGCCCGCCTCGTGCGCGGCGACGAACTCGGCGGCGATCTGGTCGAGGTCGAGCCGGGCGGTGTCGACGAGGCGGGCGTCCGGCGGGCATTCGGCGAGCAGTTCACGCGGCACCAGACTGCCCGCGTACAGACACACCTGGCAGCGGGCCAGGGTCCGGGCGCCGCGCACCGTGATCAGATCGGCGGCACCGGGGCCCGCGCCGATGAAGTACACCGTCATCGTGTCTCTCCTTGAGCGGCTTCGACGAATCCCGCGGGATCGGCGGCATGCCCGCCAGGGCCTCGGGAGTCGAGCGGTTTGGTGGCGGACCACTGGGTGACGGGCATCGCCTGCCGCCAGCCGGTGAAGGCCCCGACCGCGGTGGCGTGGGAGACGGCGAGGCGGACGAGGTCGCCGCCGTGGCGGCGGTACCGGTCGGCGAGCAGTGCCTCGGATTCCAGGGTCACGGTGTTGGCGACGATCCGGCCGCCCGGCGGCAGGGCCGCCCAGCACGCCTCCAGCACCCCGGGGGCGGTCAGGCCGCCGCCGATGAACACCGCGTCGGGGGTGGGCAGTCCGGACAGGGCGTCCGGGGCGGCGCCGGTGACGACGGTCAGCCCGGGCACACCGAGCGCGTCGGCGTTGCGGCCGATGCGCTCGGCGCGCACCGGGTCGCGTTCGACCGAGACCGCCCGGCAGGTGCGGTGGGCGCGCATCCACTCCACGGCGATGGAGCCCGAGCCACCGCCGACGTCCCACAGCAGCTCCCCGGGGGCGGGGGCGAGCGCGGCGAGGGTGGCGGCCCGCACATGGCGCTTGGTCAGCTGCCCGTCGTGGTCGTACGCCGTGTCGGGCAGCCCCGGCGTGAGCGACAGCGGCCGGGCGCCGTCCGCCGGGGCGCAGTCGACGGCGATGACGTTGAGGGGGTCGGCGGGCGGATGGGGCCACTTGTCCGCCGTGCCCTCCACACAACGCTCCGCCGCGCTCCCCAACTGCTCCAGCACCCGCATCCGGCTCGGGCCGAAGCCGCGGTCCCCGAGCAACCCGGCCACCTCGGCGGGGGTTTCGGCGCCCGCGCTGAGCACGAGCAGCCGCCGTCCGGCGTACAGCTCACGGTTCAGCGTGGCCAGGGGACGGCCGACGAGGCTGATCACCTCGGTCTCCTCCAGCGCCCAGCCGAGCCGCGCACAGGCCAGGGAGACGGATGAGGGATGGGGCAACACCCGCAGCCGCTCGGCGCCCAGCAGCTCGGCCAGGGTACGGCCGATGCCGAAGAACATGGGGTCGCCGCTGGCCAGCACAGAGACCCGCCGCCCGGTGTGCGCGGCGAACAGCCCGGGGACGGCGGGGCGCAGCGGGGACGGCCACGGCACCCGCTCGCCGCGGCACTCCGGCGGCAGCAGACCCAGATGACGCCGTCCGCCGATAACCACCTCGGCCGTGCGCAACGCCTCGCGGGCCACGGGCCCGAGCCCGTCCCAGCCGTCGGCGCCGATGCCGATGACGGTCACGGGGGGAGGCGGCGGGCTCACGATGGTCACCTCACGGGTCGGGGAGCGGTCCACGAAACTCTACTGACCTGCTACGACGCCCCGGCCCCCGGCTCCCGCTCCAGGCCCCCTTCGCGCGCCTCCTCCAGCCCCCGCTCCCCCGCCCGCTCCTGGTCGCGCTCCAGCTCCGCCAGCGCCAGCAGTTGCTCGACGGTCATGTCCTCGGGGATCGGCACCGGCGCCGGGGTGCGCAGCGGCGGCTGCCAGCCTTCCTCCGGGGCCCACCGCCGTATGATCCGGGCCGGCGCCCCGGCCACCACGGCGTGGTCGGGCACCTCGCCCCGTACGACCGCGCCCGCCGCCACCACCACATTGCGCCCCAGCCGCGCCCCGGGCAGGATCACCGCGCCCGCGCCCAGCCAGCTGCCGGGGCCGATGTGGACGGGCGCGGAGCGCGGCCACTGGCGGCCGACAGGCTGCTCCGGATCGTCGTAGGAGTGGTTGTCGCTGGTCACGTAGACGTACGGGCCGCAGAAGACATCGTCGCCGAACTCGACCGGCACCGACGCGATCACATGGCTGCCCCGGCCCAGCACCACGCCGTTGCCGATGCGCAGCACCGGATCGGGGCCGAGGTCCACACCGGGCATCATGCCGGCGGTGAGCGTCACCTGCTCGCCGATGACGCAGTGCTCACCGAGTTCGATCCACGGTTCGCCGAAGAGGGTGCCCTGGGGGAACGCCAGCCGGGTGCCGACGCCGATGCGGCCGAACCGGTACGGGCCGGGGCGCTCGGCCGTCACCGCGCCGGCCCGCTGCACGGCGCGCCATCCACGGTGGACCAGACGGGAGGTGACGCGCCCACGCCGGCCCCGCCAGGATGAGAACAGGTTCTCGTTCTTCGGCATTCGCCCACCGTATCGGCCCCTCGGGAGACCGTCAGCGTCACCCCGGGCTCCCCTGCGCGCTCCCGCGCCCCGGCGCCTCGCGCAGTACGCAGTCGCCGCACAACCCGCCACCGGGCACGCGGTAGTAGAGACAGCAGGTGCGGCGCCGGTAGCCGAGCGGCGCGGTGCCGAGGGTGCCGGCCTCGCGCAGCGGCGGGTGGACGAGCTGGGCCCGCGCCAGCTCGGTGGCCCGGTCCGCCGCCTCGGCGCGGCCGTGCGCCCGGCACCAGTCGTGCAGCACGCGCAGTGAACCGGCCAGCGCCGAGGCGGCGTTGCCCCACAGCAGCCGCTCCGAGACCCGGTAGGCCCGTCCGATGGCATGGTGCAGCGGCATCAGATGGACAAACGCCGCGGTGCCCACCTGACCGGCGAGTCCTCCCGGTTCGCCCATCACGTGCGGCGCGCCGGGCCACCACAGGTCGTCGGGGGCGACTCGCCCGGGGTTCCACCACAGCCGGTCGGGCCGGAGGTGGGGCACCCGGCCGGAGAGGGCCGCCGGGCCGAGCGCGAGCGACCACACCCGGGCGGCGAGCCCCTGGAAGGCGAGCGAGGCCGCGACCCTCGGCTCATCGGTGCGCAGACTCGCGGCGACCGCCTCGACCCGGGCGCGCAGCACCGGCCCGGCAGCGCCCTCGGCGGTCAGCCGGTACGCCTCGCCGATGCGTACGTACCCCTCCTCGCGCGGGTCACCGCTCCCGGTGCGCAGGGCGAAGAACGGCCCGACCCGCGCCGCGTCCGGCAGCGGTGCCTCATTCACCGTCGGCCGGGGCCCGGAACGCCTCCAGCAGCCGGTCCGCCGCGAGCGTGGCCGTCAGGGTGCCCTCGCGGACCCGCTGTTCCAGCTCGGGCCCGAGCCGCCGCACCTCGGGGTGGGCGTGCAGCCGCGCGAGCAGCTGGTCGCGCACCATCGACCAGGTCCAGTCGACCTGCTGGTCGCGCCGCTTGGCCCGCAGCGCGCCCGTGGCCTCCAGCACCCGGCGGTGCTGCTCCAGGCGCTCCCACACCACGTCGAGCCCGGTGGACTCGCGGGCGCTGCAGGTGAGCACCGGCGGGTTCCAGGGCGCGTCCGGCGGCTGCAGCAGCCTCAGCGCGCCTGCCAGTTCACGGGCCGCCGACTTGGCATCCCGCGCGTGGGGGCCGTCGGCCTTGTTGATGGTGACCACGTCGGCCAGCTCCAGGACGCCCTTCTTGATGCCCTGCAGCTGATCGCCGGTGCGGGCCAGGGAGAGCAGCAGGAAGGAGTCGACCATATTGGCCACCGCGGTCTCGGACTGGCCCACGCCCACGGTCTCCACCAGCACCACGTCATAGCCCGCGGCCTCCATGACGACCATGGACTCGCGGGTGGCGCGGGCGACCCCGCCCAGCGTCCCGGCGCTGGGCGAGGGCCGTACGAAGGCGTCCGGGTCGACCGCCAGCCGCTCCATCCGGGTCTTGTCACCCAGGATGGAGCCGCCGGTGCGGGTCGACGACGGGTCGACGGCGAGCACCGCGACCTTGTGGCCGGTCCCGGTGAGCATGGTGCCCAGGGCGTCGATGAAGGTGGACTTGCCCACCCCGGGCACCCCGCTGATGCCGATCCGCCGCGCCCCGCCGGTGTGCGGCAGCAGTTCGACCAGCAGCCGCTGGGCGAGGTCGTGGTGGTCGGGCCGGGTGGACTCGACGAGCGTGATCGCACGCGCGATGTACGCGCGATTGCCGTCGAGCACGCCCTTGGCGTACTCCTCGATGTCGATCGTCCGCGGCATGGCCTACAGCTCGTGGCCGAGGTCGGCGGCCAGCTTCCGCACCAGGTCGTGGGCGGCGTCCGGGATGACCGTGCCCGGCAGGAAGACGGCGGCGGCACCGGCCTCGTGCAGGGTCTGGACGTCGTGCGGCGGGATGACCCCGCCGACCACGATGGTGATGTCCTCGCGCCCCGCCTCGGCCAGTTGCTCGCGCAGCGCGGGCACCAGCGTGAGGTGGCCGGCCGCGAGCGACGACACGCCGACGATGTGCACATCGGCCTCCACCGCCTGCCGCGCGACCTCCTCCGGGGTCTGGAACAGCGGGCCGACGTCGACGTCGAAGCCCAGGTCGGCGAAGGCGGTGGCGATCACCTTCTGGCCGCGGTCATGCCCGTCCTGGCCCATCTTGGCGACCAGGATGCGGGGGCGGCGGCCCTCCTCGCGCTCGAACGCCTCGACCAGCGCGCGGGTGCGGTCCACGCCGGACGACGGTCCGGCCTCGTCTCGGTACACACCGGAGATCGTACGGATCTGGCCGGAGTGGCGGCCATAGACCTTCTCCAGCGCGTCGGAGATCTCGCCCACGGTGGCCATGGCGCGGGCGGCGTCCACCGCGAGCGCCAGCAGATTGCCCTCCAGGCCCGCGCCGGGGCCGGACTCGGCGGCCGCGGTCAGGGCACGCAGCGCGTCCTGGCAGACGGCCTCGTCGCGCTCGGCCCGCAGCCGCCGCAGCTTCTCGATCTGCTGGGTGCGCACCGCGGAGTTGTCGACCTTGAGGACCTCGATCTGCTCATCGCTGTCGACCCGGTACTTGTTGACGCCGATCACCGGCTGGCGCCCGGAGTCGATCCGCGCCTGGGTGCGGGCGGCGGCCTCCTCCACGCGCAGCTTGGGGATGCCCGCGTCGATGGCCTTGGCCATGCCGCCGGCCGCCTCGACTTCCTCGATGTGCTGCCAGGCCCGCCGCGCCAGGTCGTACGTCAGCTTCTCGACGTACGCGCTGCCGCCCCACGGGTCGATGACCCGGGTGGTGCCCGACTCCTGCTGCAGCAGGATCTGGGTGTTGCGGGCGATCCGGGCGGAGAAGTCGGTGGGCAGCGCGAGCGCCTCGTCCAGAGCGTTGGTGTGCAGCGACTGGGTGTGGCCCTGGGTGGCGGCCATGGCCTCCACGCAGGTGCGCGCGACGTTGTTGTAGACGTCCTGGGCGGTCAGCGACCAGCCGGAGGTCTGCGAATGGGTGCGCAGCGACAGCGACTTGGGGTTCTTCGGGTCGAACTGCTTGACCAGCTTGGCCCACAGCAGCCGCGCCGCCCGCAGCTTGGCGACCTCCATGAAGAAGTTCATGCCGATCGCCCAGAAGAACGACAGCCGGGGCGCGAAGGCGTCCACGTCCATCCCGGCGTCCCGGCCGGCCCGCAGATACTCCACACCGTCGGCGAGGGTGTACGCCAGCTCCAGATCGGCCGTGGCTCCGGCCTCCTGGATGTGGTAGCCGGAGATGGAGATGGAGTTGTAACGCGGCATCCGCTGCGAGGTGAAGGAGAAGATGTCGGAGATGATCCGCATCGACGGCTGCGGCGGATAGATGTAGGTGTTGCGGACCATGAACTCCTTGAGGATGTCGTTCTGAATGGTCCCGGCCAGCTTCTCGGGCGGTACGCCCTGTTCCTCGGCGGCCACGATGTAGAGCGCGAGCACGGGCAGCACCGCGCCGTTCATCGTCATCGACACGCTCATCTTGTCCAGCGGGATGCCGTCGAAGAGCTGCCGCATGTCGTAGATGGAGTCGATGGCCACGCCCGCCATGCCGACGTCACCGGTGACCCGGGGGTGGTCGCTGTCGTAGCCCCGGTGGGTGGGCAGGTCGAAGGCGACCGACAGGCCCTTCTGACCGGCCGCGAGGTTGCGGCGGTAGAAGGCGTTGGACTCCTCAGCGGTGGAGAAGCCCGCGTACTGCCGGATGGTCCAGGGCTGGTTGACGTACATCGTCGGGTACGGGCCGCGCAGATAGGGCGCGGCGCCGGGGTAGGTGCCCAGGAAGTCGACGCCTTGCAGGTCCTCGGCGGTGTAGAGCGGTTTGACCCCGATGCCCTCGGGGGTGTCCCACACCAGGTCCTCCACGCCCTTGCCCACGCTGTTCTGCAGCGCGGCGGCCCAGTCGCCGGAGCTGGGCACCGGGCCTTCGGCCGGTCCGTCCAGATCGACCGCCGAGAAGTCCGGGATCTTGCCCGGCTCCACCGGAGCGCCGGCCATCACGCCACCCCCATGGTGTTCAGAGCCGAGGAGAGCACCTCGACCGCGTCGCAGCCCGCGAAGACGTATCCGTCCACTCCGGCCCGTTCGTACTCATCCTGTTGTGTGCCCGGCCGTCCGGCCAGGTAGACCCGGGTCGCCCCGGCCGCCTTCAGCCGCTCGGCCACGGCCGCCGCCTCCTGCTCGTACAGCTTGTCGCTGGAGCACAGGCAGGCCACCCGGGCACCGCTGGCGGCGAACGCCTCGGCGACCGTCTCCGCGGTCACGGTGGCGGGCTCGTGAACCGCCTCGATCCCGCCCGCCTGGAAGAGGTTGGCGGCGAAGGAGGCTCGGGCGGTGTGCGCGGCGGCGGGGCCCAGCGCGGCCAGGAAGATCCTGGGCCGGCTGCCCTCGGCCGCCAGCTGGGCGTCGGCGCGGGTGCGCAGCGCCTCGTACGCCTCGTCGCGGCGCACCCTGGGCAGTCCGCCACTGGGCTGCTCCGGGACGGGCTCGCGCTCGACGGGCCGCTCGGCGAGGTTCGGGAACTCGCTGACGCCGGTGATCGGCTCCTTGCGGCGGGCGAGGTCGCGGCCGCGGCGCGCCCAGGTCTCGGCGAGCCGGTCGCGGACCAGCCCGGAGGCGAGGGCCGCGGCCATTCCGCCGGCGCGCTCGATCTCCTGGAACCAGGCCCAGGCGGCGCGGGCGACGTCGTCGGTGAGCTTCTCGACGTACCAGGAGCCGCCGGCCGGGTCGATCACCCGGGCCAGATGCGACTCCTCCAGCAGGATCGTGGAGGTGTTCCGGGCGATGCGGCGGGCGAAGTCGTCGGGGAGGCCGATCGCGCTGTCGAAGGGCAGCACGGTGACCGCGTCCGCGCCGCCGACGCCGGCGGCGAGGGTGGCCACGGTGGTGCGCAGCATGTTCACCCAGGGGTCGCGCCGGGTCATCATCACCGGGGAGGTCACCGCATGCTGACGCTGGGCGCGCGCCTCAGAGGGCGCGCCGCACGCCTGCGCCACACGCGCCCACAGGCGGCGGGCGGCCCGGAGCTTGGCGATGGTGAGGAACTGGTCGGCGGTGGCCGCGTAGCGGAACTCCAGCTGGGCGCAGGCGGCTTCGACGCTCAGCCCGGCCTCGGTGAGGGTGCGCAGATACGCCACCGCGGCGGCGAGGGAGCAGCCGAGCTCCTGGGCCGCCCCGGCGCCCGCCTCGTGGTACGGCAGGGCGTCCACGGCGAAGGCGGTCACCCCGGGGTGGTCGCGGTGGCAGATCCCGGCGAGGTCGGCCGCGGCGGCCAGCTGCCCGGTCAGGCCGTCGTCGCGTCCGGTACGAGCGGCGAGCCCCAGCGGGTCCGCGCCGAGGTTGCCGAGCGCGGCGCCCGGCGGCACCTCGTGGCCGGCGTAGAGCCGCAGCAGGGCGCGGGCGGCGTCCTCGAAGTCGGCGCCCGCGTCGAGGGCGACGGGGGCGAGGTCGAGGTAGACCCCCTTGAGCGCCTCGGGGAGGGCGTCCACGGGCACTCCGGCCGCGCCGGCCGCGAGCCAGACCGAGCCGGCGCCGTTCTCCAGGTCGGCGAGGATCGCCTGGTTGGTGCGCGCCGGATCGGGGTGGGCGTGGCGCTGGCGTACGTCCCAGCCGGATACGGCGGAGCCCTCGGCCCGGCCGCCGCGCACGAAGGGCGCGAAGCCGGGGAATCCGGCGTCCTGGGGTGCGTCTTCGGCGGTGTAGAGGGGGTGGACGGTGATGCCGTCCTCGAGCGCGGTCGCGAGGGCCTCTTCGGCCTCGGCGCCCACGGCGTCCGATGTGCCGGTTTTGCGCAGCACGCCTTCGACGAGGTGGCGCCATTGGTCTCGCGTCACTTCAGGGAAATCGTCGGCTAGGGGAAGCCCGTCGGGCAGGACCGTCATAGGAGGAGGCTAATGGGATCCGCTAAAGCCGGAGCAGTGGTTCAGGCTGTGACCTTACTCTCTAGTGATCTCAGGTGTGAGCACTGGGGATTTCAACAGTGGCGCCCGCCCCCGGCCGGGGTGGGTGAGGCATATGGGCCCGGCGCGGGGTGCGGAACGGGAGCCCAAGGTCGACGACGGCCCCGGATACAGACCGGCTGCCGGGACATGGCACCGCCTCGGGCACGCAGAGGCCCGCCCGGTGCGACGGGGGATGCACACCGGGCGGGCTCGAAGACCTTTTTACCGCATCGGCGGGGGGTTATGCATCAAAAACGTGTTCGCTTCCCCGGTTCACCATGCGACGGGCAGCGAGATCAGGCCACGCGCGCGGGTCGACGGCCGCCACCGGAGCTGCTCCCTCGGGGCGTCCAGCCGCAGCCCCGGAAAACGCCGAAGCAGCGCGGCCAGAGCGATTTCCATCTCCATCCGGGCCAGGGGCGCGCCAAGGCAGTAGTGGATGCCATGGCCGAGCGCAAGGTGACCGGACCGGCCAAGATGTGGATTGAAGTCGTCCGGATCCTTGAACTGGGCCGGGTCACGGTGTGCCGAGGCCAGCGAGAGCAGCACGGTCTCCCCGGCGGGGATGGTCACACCCCCGATCTCGATCTCCTCGAGCGGGAAACGGCGGATCGCCAGCGACGCGGGGCCCTGGTACCGCGCCAGTTCGTCGAAGGCGGGCGCGAGACCGCTCGGGTCCTCGCGCAGCTTCTGGAGCACCGTGGGGTGGTCGAGCAGGGTGAGCACCGAGTTGGCGATGAGGTGGACGGTGTTCTCGTAGCCCGCGAGCAGGATGAGGAAGGCAAGCGAGGTCAGTTCGTCCTCGGTGAGCCTGCCGTCGCCGTCCCCGGCCTCGTCGTCGCGGACCCGGATCAGATCCGAGAGCAGATCGTCCCCGGGCTCTGCGCGCTTCTTCGCGATCAGCTCGGTGTAGAAGCGGAGCATGCTGCCGACCGCTTCCTTCGCCGCCCCAGGCCGCGCCGGATCGGGGGTGATCAGGGCGTCGCTCCAGGCCCGGAAGTCGAGCCGGTCGCGCTGCGGGACGCCGAGCAGATCGCAGATGACGATGATGGGCAGCTGTCCGGCGTAGGCGGTGAGCAGGTCCGCGCGGCCGTCGGACGCGATGGCGTCGAGCAGCTCGTCGGCGATCCGCCGGACCGGTTCGCGCATCCGCTCCACGCGGCCGGGGGTGAACGCCTTGACCACCAGCCGGCGCACCCGGGTGTGGTCCGGCGGGTCCATGTTGAGCAGATTGGCGTCGAGGGCGGGCGGCAGGGAGAAGCCGCTGTAGTTGCCCGGGGCGGCGTGGCGCTTGTCCAGGGCCAGGCGCGGATCGGCGAGCAGCCGCCGCACATCCTCGTAACGAGTCACCAGCCAGGCGGGGCGTCCGTCGGTGCCGGCGATCCGATGGACCGGGCCGACCTCGCGGAGCGTGGCCAGGGCCGGGTAGAGGTCCTCGATCATCGGGGCGGTGTCAACGAGCTCCGGACCGTCCGTTCCGGCGGCGTGCGCGGTGTTCTGCATGGATCCCGACTCTAGGCGGTGGCGTCCTCCGGGCCGGAACGGGTGGGGCGTTTCGGCCCGTCCGGGCGATGCGCACAGCTGCGCGTGGTGGTGGCCGGGAGGCGGCGCCGGGGCTGAATCCCCCCGGCGCCGCCTGTGCCACGGGCGGCCCCGACCCCCGTCCAGGGCCACCTCGTCTGTGATCCCCCCCGTTCACCGCCGCTGTGCGGCGGTCCCCTCCCTCAGTTCCGCGAGCACCTCGTCCACGAGCGGCAGGTGATAGACGTCGGCGACGCGGGCCAGATGCTCGTGCTCCTCCACCAGTTCGGCCCCTGTCGTCATCACCACGCTGTCCGCCGCGGACTCCGGCACATGGCCCGCTGCTTGATTCAGCAAACCGCGTCTGAGCGCCGCAGCTTCCACTACGGCAGCAAGTTGCCAATCGTCGAGTCGCGCCGCGCCGGCCTTGACATGCGCGATCTCCAGGGCGCCGGCCTCCACATGGCGCCGTACGCCGCGCTGGACGTCGCGGATCTCCGCCATCTGACGGTTGGCCCGCCACTCGAGGTCCGCGAACGGCCACCAGCCGCTCCAGCGGGAATGGCCCATGGACACCTCGGGGGCCTGCGCGGTGACCTCCCGCCACAGCGGCCGCAGCCGCCGGAAGCGGCGCCATGCGGACGCCCGGGGCCCCACGGCGGGGATGGCGAAACCGGCCAGCACCAGAAGCGCCGCGACCGATGCGGTCAGCGGGGCGACCCCGTTGGAGAGCCAGTACAGCTCACGGCCCGCCCAGGAGAAGACGAAACCGATCAGCTTGCAGGCGCAGTACGCCAGTCCCAGCCAGCATCCGGCGGCCAGCACCCGCAGTCCCCGGGCCAGCCATGAGCCGCGGAGGCTGGCGGCATAGCGCGGGCAGAGGATGCCGAGCCCTGCCAGACCGGCTCCGAAAATGGCCAGATACAGCACCAGGAAGAGGAGCACTCCTGGGGCATCCGCATAGGCGGTGCTGAAGTCGCGGGGGTGCTCGACCGCGTCCGGGCGGCCGACCGCGAAGCCGATGATGGCCACGGTCCATGCCACGGCCACGGCGGCGACCACCACGACGGGCCGCACCGCCGACCCCGTCCAGCGCAGCAGCAGCACCAGGGCGCCGGTCGCGAACACCACGACGGAGGAGTAGAGGAAGACCATGGCGAGATTGGCGACGCCCACCAGGCCGTCGAACCAGCGGTAGACGCTGGGCGCGGAGAGCAGGAAGACATTCGCCACGGCCGCGGTCATCACACATGCCAGGCCGAGATCGGCGTTGGCGCGGTCGCGGAACCAGGCCCGGGCCTTGTAGCCGGCCATCGTCCAAGCGGCGGCGCCGAAGCAGAGATAGACGAGGTCAAACACCGGTGTCACCGCCCGGTTCACCGCGTACGCCACCGTCGGCGCCGCCCGTGCGGTCGGCCAGGTGGGCGTGGTCGGCGCGGTCGGTGCGCACGTGGCGCAGCGCCGGGCCGAGCGCCGCGGCGAGTTCGGCCGCCCGGCCCTGGAGCGGCAGCCCGTGGTCCGGCGAGGTCGGCACCACATGCTCCATCAGCAGCGTGCCCAGCACCTCGGTCTCGCGCTCGGTGAGGTTGTCGTAGCAGTGGTGGCGGGCGAAGTCCGGAGTCATCCCCAGCCGGCGCATCGCGGTGGTCACATCGACGGACGGCGTCCACATCCGCAGCGCGTCCTCGGTGACCGCCGGGTCCTGTTCGTGTCCGAGCAGGAGATGGCCGATCTCATGCAGCACGATATGGATCTGGTGCCAGGGGGACGTCCTGAGCTCGTAGAAGATCCAGTAGTCCTCGTCGGTGGAGGCGGTCATGCCCGAGACCACACCGCCCAGGCTCATCGGCACCAGGTGGACGGGGCGTCCGACGCGGCGGGCCACGAGGTCGCACAGACCGGGCAGGTCGGTCGAGGCGGGCAGCCCGAGCTCCTTGATGAGCTGCTTGCACTGCCGCCGTATCCGGCCCACTCGCATGCCTGTACCACCCTCGTATCCGGTCTGCCGCCAGGAGGAGAACAGTTCCGGGTCATCGGCGGCCATTCGTCGCCTCGCCGTCCGGACCACCCGAACCGTCCGCTTCCGCGGCCCCGTTCGCACCGGGAGGCTCGGGCGGAAGGTTCATCTGCTGCCGGAACTGGGAGATGATCGTGGTGAGACTGTCCTGGACCTCCGGCGGGAGGCCCACGGAGCGCAGCGCGATGCTGCGGACCCGCTTGTCGCGCATCGCGACAAGGAACCGTACCTCCTCCTCGACCCGCTCGGCCTGCGAAGGCGACAGGTCGCCCAGCAGATAACCGACCGGCACGGCGAAGAACCTGGCGAGCGCCCGCAGCACATCCGGGCTGGGATTGGTGCGCTTGCCGTTGCGCAGCATCGACAGATACTGCTCGGTCACGCTCACCCCGCCGTACTCCTCGCCGCCGCTGATCTCCTCGGCGACGTGGGCGTTGGTGTACGGCGCGCCCGGCGGGTGCATGGTGGTGAACAGGTAGTTGAGCCGGTCCGCCAGCGGGCTGTGGGCCGCGTCCGGTGACCTGTCGGCACCCGCTGCCATCTGCGCCCCCTCACGGCTGCTCCCGGGCTCGAACACCCTCACGGTTGGTTAAGGCGGACGATGCCGCGCGACGCATCCTGCCACGTCCATCGCACAGCACACCAGTCCGATGCCGAATCCTGGGGGCGGCCGACTTAACTACCAGTTGGTAGCCGGGCCGAGAGGGTGATCGATCAGGCGAGGGAGGAGGTCGGCCGACGGCCGCGATGTCCGCTTGCTGCCAGCGGCCGCGGCCGGGGGGCCGGTGTCCTCCCTCGCTCTCAGCGCCTGCGCCGGGCCATCAGTCCACGCTCTGGAGAATGTGCGGCTCGGCGAGGTCGTCCTCGTAACCGGCAAGTCGGATCGGCGCGGAACGCGCCCACACTTCCAGACTGCCCACCTCCGTGGCCTGCACGAACCGCCCGCCGTTATCGGCGCGCGCGTCGTCGCTCTGTGTTTGTTCGGGGGTCACCGCACACTCCCTCGTGTCGGCTGAACCGGATCTGTCGTCAGACTAACCAGCGTCTGAACGGTCCGCGCGTCGATTCTCAGGGACTGGACAACGAGCCGTCGCCGGGACCCCCTTCCGCGTCCGGTGGCCGCGCGGAGCCGTCCGTGGTGAGCTGGCACTACGAGACCCACCGAACTCGTCTCACGTGCTGGACGGCGCCGCGTCCCAGGCCACATGGCCGTCCGGGCGCACCAGCACCGTGCTCCGGCCCGCCCAGCCGTCATGGGTGGTGGTCGGGCGCGCGGTCACGACCCGTATCCGGTCCGGACTCCCGGCCATCGCCTCGGCGGCGGCGCACGCCTCGGCGGCGCCCGGGCCATCGGCCGTCCCACGGCCCGCGTCGCCGCCCGGGCCGAGGTGGAGCAGTACGAAGCGCCCGTCGGTCAGCAGCGGATACAGGCTGGGCTCGGGCGCGCCGTCCAGCCCGAGGTCGGGGGCGCGGGTACCGACCAGCGAGTGGCCGCCCCCTCCCCGCCCCGCTGCCCCCGCCTCCTCCCCCGCGGCCGGGCGGTAGGCCACGTCCAGCGCGGAGAGTTCCCCGGCGAACTGCCGGTTCACCGCCGGATGGACGGCCAGGAGCCGGCCGAACACCGAGCGCAGGGCGCGCGCGTCGGCGGTGTACGTGGCGCCGAGCATGGTCTGGGCCTGGGTGTTCTCCAGCAGCGCGGCCCCCACGGGGTGGCGCTCGGCGTGGTAGGTGTCCAGCAGCCCCTCGGGGACGCGGCCCTGGCACACCGCGGCCAGTTTCCACGCGAGGTTGAAAGCGTCCTGGAGCCCCACGTTCAGGCCCTGGCCCCCCATGGGCATATGCATATGCGCCGCGTCCCCGGCGAGCAGGATGCGGCCGTCGCGGTAGCGGGCGGCCTGGCGGGAGGCGTTGCCGAACCGGGACAGCCAGCGGGGCGCCCGCATCCCGAAGTCCGTGCCCGCGACCTGGCGCACATATCCGCGCAGCTCGTCGAAGGTGAGCGGCTGATCGGCGGGGATGGCGAGGGACTCCCCGGTGGTGCCCGCGATGCGGTGGTGTCCGTCGGCCAGCGGGACGACCAGGAAGCCCCCGTGTTCATTGTCGACCGAGGGGGCCGAAGGCGGCGCGTCGAGCACCACATCGCCGAGAAAGCCGGTCGTGGTGGCGCGGGTGCCGGGGAAGTCGATACCGGCGGAGCTCCGCACGGTACTTCCGGCCCCGTCGCAGCCCACCACCCATGCCGCGCGCAGGGTGTACGTCCCGTCGGGGCCCGCCACGTCCACCTCGGCGCCGTCCGCGTCCTGGCGCACCCGCAGCGCCCGGTGCTCCCAGCGGATCTCCCCGCCCAGCTCCCGCAGCCGCTCCTCCAGCAGCTGCTCGGTGCGGAGTTGCGGCAGGACCAGCGTGTACGGGAAGCGGGTGTCCAGTACGGAGAAGTCCAGCCGGACCGGCAGCCCGCCGTAGTGACCGGTGGGCATCGGAACGCCCTCACGGATGAACGGCCCGGCGAGACCGCGCATCGCCAGCACCTCCAGGGAGCGTGGATGCAGGGTCAGCGCCTTGGAGTGCGGGCTGCGGGCGGCGGCGCGCTCGATCACCGTGACGTCCACACCCACCAGCCGCAGTTCGGCGGCGAGCAGCAGCCCCACGGGTCCGGCCCCCACCACGACGACGTCGTTCACCACACCATCTCCCTTGTCGCTCGGTCTTGTCTCTCGATCGGCTCCTTGGTCCCTCTCTTGATCTCTCTCGATCTCTCTTGATCCAGGATCAAGAAGCTGCCCCCAGTAGACTTGATCCCGGATCAAGACGCAAGCGAAGGAGATCGGCGGCATGGGCCTGGACCGCACGGCCGTGGTGACGGCGGCGCTGGAACTGCTCGACGAGGCGGGGCTGGACAAGCTCACGATGCGCAAGGTGGCCGAGCGGCTGGGTGTGCGGCTCAACACCGTCTACTGGCACGCCTCCAGCAAGCCCCGGCTGCTGGAGCTGATGGCCGACACGATGCTCGTGGGATGCGCCGACGCGCCGCTCCCGGACTCCTGGGACGACCGGGCGTGCACCCTGGCCCACCGCTATCGCGCCGCGCTGCTCTCCCGCCGCGACGGCGCACGGGTCGTGGCCGGGACGTATGTCGCCGAGGAGCACACCCTGCGCTTCGCGGACGCCCTGACCGGCGCGTTCCTCAGCGGCGGCCACAGCGCCACCGAAGCCGGCTGGCGGACCTGGTCGCTGGTCTACTTCACGCTCGGCCTGACCCAGGAGGAACAGGCCGCCCAGGGCATCGGCGGCATGGAGCCGCTGCTGCGCGCGGCCACCGCCGGGCGCTTCCCCGCCCTGGCCGCGGTCGCCGGACACTTCGGCGACTTCGAGCACCGCTTCCGGCATGGCGTCGGGCTGATCGTCCGGGGGCGGGAAGCGAGCGCGTAACCCGCTCACTCAGGGCCGGGAGGTCCGAGGTCTTCCTGTGTCTGGCACCATGCGGGCGCCATTTCCCCCATAACTGCACGCCGTCCATCCGATGTTTATGGCGCACAAGGGGTTCCGGTTCTGCCACGGGAGCTGCATCATGCCCGGAGGTTCAGATCGTGGAACCTCAGGCATGTACGTGACCGTCCGCTGCTGCCCCCGCAGAAGATCGTCCGCACCCGGTTCACATCCCCTGGAGCGTCATGTCATCCGCACCCACCCGAAGGACAGTCGTCGGCACCGCCGTGGCCGCCGGTGCCGCCGCCGGACTCTCCGGCCCGGCCACCGCGTACGCCGCCGAGCCGCAGACCCCCGCCGCGGCCGTGACCGCCCAGCCCGCGGGGGACCCCTGGGCCACGGTCCTCGCCGATGCCGACCTGGTGTGGCAGAAGCTGCCGCAGACCTGGTACGAGGGCCCCTTCCTCGGGAACGCCCTGCTCGGCTCGGGCATCTACGCCGAGCCGGGCGACGCGAACGCGGTGCGCTTCAATGTGCAGCACAGCGAGGTCCAGGACCACCGGCCGGAGTTCGGCTCCCTCTTCGGGCTCGCCCGGCTGCCCATCGGGTACTTCACCCTGGAGCCGGTCGGGGCCATCACCGCCATCGACTGGCGGCTGCGGCTGCGCGACGCCGAGCTGACCGGGACCATCACCACCGACAAGGGCACCCTGCGGCTGCGCGCCCTCGTCCACAACTCCCGTTCCCTGCTGGCCATCGAGGTGACCCCGAGCGCCGGAGAGACCGCGTTCCGCTGGGTGTTCCACCCCGCCGAGGCCATCAGCCCGCGGGTCGCCTTCAAACCGGTCCCCGACGGCTACACCGGCAACCCCCCGGCCGTCGTCGAGGACCACCAGGGCATCCAGGCGGCCGTGCAGCCGCTGCTCGCCGGCGGACAGCATGTGACGGCCTGGCGGGAGCGGACCCACCCGGGGCGGCGGACGCTGTACGTCACCGTGGCCCACTCCCACCCCCGGCGCACCGCGCGCGACCGCGCGCTCAAGGACATCCGGCTCGCCTCGGCGCTCTCCTACGACGTCCTCGCGCCCAGCCATCGCGCCTGGTGGCACGCGTACTACCGGAAGAGCTTCCTCTCCCTCCCCGACGCCCGGCTGCAGCGCTTCTACTGGATCCAGCTGTACAAGGTGGCGGCGGCCGCGCGCGCCGACGCCCCCGTGATGGCCACCTCAGGGCCCTGGCTGGAGTCCACCCCGTGGCCCGCGACCTGGTGGAACCTCAATGTGCAGCTCGAGTACTGGCTGATCCACGGCTCCAACCACCTCGAACTCGACGCGGTGACCCGGGCGCTCAGCGAATTCCGCGACAACCTCTCCAACCAGCTCGACACCCCGTACCGCAAGGACTCGGCGGGCATTCCCCGCACCACCGACATCCACCTGGTCAACGGCGGCGACGCGGCGAACGGCGGCTACGCGGTCGGCATCCCCGGCCAGGACCCGCCCACCCCCGAGGTCGGCAACCTCACCTGGGCGCTGCACAACGTCTGGCTGACCTACCGCCACACCATGGACGAGTCGGTGCTGCGCGAGGTGGTCTATCCGCTGCTGCGCAAGTCCGTCGCGTACTACCTCCACTTCCTCACCCCCGGCGGCGACGGCAAGCTGCATCTGCCCGCCACCTTCTCGCCCGAGTACGGCGTCAACGCGCCCGACTGCAACTACGATCTGATGCTGCTGCGCTGGGGCTGCGCCACTCTCCTGGACTCGGCCCGGCTGCTCGGTGTCAAGGATCCCGCCGCGCCGCGCTGGCGGGAGGTGCTGGCCAAGCTCACGCCGTACCCCGTCGACGAGAACGGCTTCATGATCGGCGCGGGTGTTCCGTTCGCCAAGTCCCACCGCCACTACTCCCATCTGCTCGCCGTCTATCCGCTGTACGAGGTCACCTGGGAGGATCCCGCCAAGCGCGAGCTGATCGAGACCTCCCTCCAACCACTGGGTCGGCTTCGAGGGCGCGCTCCAGGGCTACACCTTCACCGGCGCCGCCTCGATGTCCGCGCAGATGGGGCGTGGTGAGGACGCGCTCACGTACCTGGGCGAGCTGATGAGCCGCTTCATCCAGGCGAACACCATGTACAAGGAGTCGGGCCCGGTCATCGAGACTCCGCTGTCCGCCGCGCAGTCGCTGCACGACATGGTCTGCCAGAGCTGGGGCAAGGTGATCCGGATCTTCCCCGCGCTGCCCGCCGCCTGGCGTGAGCTGGTGGTCCACGACTTCCGCACCCAGGGCGCGTTCCTGCTGAGCGCCGCCCGCGAGGAGGGCCGAACCCGCTGGGTGCGGCTGCGCAGCGAGGCGGGCGCGCCCTGTGTGGTACGTCACTCCCTCGACGGGCCGATCGAGGTGCGGGACGCGCGCGGGCGGCGGCTGCCGTACGAGACGGTGGGCGCGGGAACGATCCGGATCGCGCTCCGCAGGGGCCAGGAGGCGATCATCACCGCCCGCGGCGACCGCCCGGACCTGACGGTCCGCCCGGTCGAGGCAGGCGAGCCGGCGCCGCGCTGGGGGCTCCCCGCGTCCTGATCCCCCGGCAGGGTCTCCCGGCACGCTTCTCCCGGCCGGGCCCGGCCGCCCCGATTCGGCGATCCGGGCCGGTCCGCTCCGGGCCGGTCCGGGCCGGGCCGGACCGTTCCGATGACGCGGTCGGTTCGACCGGCACGGTCGGTTCGACCGGCACGGTCCCGTCGGTGGAGCGGTCCGGATCGGCCCGATCGGCGTCCGATGACGACTGCCGACCGCCGATCCGGGATACCCATCACGCATGAGACGCATCAGTGACTTGGACCGCCGGCTGCTCGTGCGGGTCGCGGACAGCCGGCTCCGCGGCGCCCACCCGCTGCTGCCCCGGCTCAGCCGGGCCGCCGACCACGGCAGGCTGTGGTTCGGCACCGCAGGGGTGCTCGCCACGGTCGGCGGCCGCACCGCGCGGCGGGCCGCGCTGCGCGGGATCGGCTCGCTCGCCGCCGCCTCACTCGTGTCGAACGTCGTGGTCAAGTGGACGGTCGAACGCAAGCGTCCGGTCAGGGACACGGTGCCCCTGGTCCGTCAGCTGCGCCGGCAGCCGTGGACCAGCTCCTTCCCCTCCGGGCATGCGGCCTCCGCCGCCGCCTTCGCCACCGGGGTGGCCCTGGAGTCCTCGCGGTACGGCCTGATGGTCGCCCCGCTCGCCGCCGCCGTCGCCGTCTCCCGGGTGTACGTGGGCGTCCACTACCCGAGCGATGTGCTGGCCGGAATCGCCCTCGGCGCCGGCGCCGCCGCGCTGACCTGCCGCTACTGGCCGCCGCGCCCCGAGGCCCCGGCGCAGGCCCGGCCGCGGATCTCGGCGCCCGCCCTGCCCAAGGGCGAGGGGCTGGTGGTCTTGGTCAACCAGCGGGCCGGGATGGCCACCCCCGGCGGTTTCACGGTCGCCGAGCAGCTGCAGGTGCTGCTGCCCGCCGCGGAGATTCTGGAGTGCGGGCCCGACGACGACTTCTTGGACCTGCTCCGGCAGGCCGCCCGGCGCGCCGCCGACCGGGCCGGGGCACTGGGCATCTGCGGCGGGGACGGCAGCGTCAACGCGGCCGCCACGATCGCGGCCGAACGCGGGCTGCCGCTCGCCGTGTTCCCCGGCGGCACCCTCGACCACTTCGCGCTGGACCTCGGCGTACCGGCCTTCGAGGACACCGCGCACGCCGTGACCGAGGGCGATGCCGTGGCCGTGGACCTCGGCCGCGCCACCCCTCTCGCGGGCGGCGGCGAGACCAGCCAGTTCGTCAACACCTTCAGCATCGGCTTCTACCCGGAGCTGGTGCGGATCCGGGAGGGCTTGGAGGGCCGGCTCGGCAAGTGGCCCGCGGCCGCGGTCGCGCTCACCCGGGTGCTGCGCACCGCGAGCCCCATGGAGGTCGAGGTCAACGGGCGGCAGCGGCGGCTGTGGATGCTGTTCGCCGGCAACGGCATCTACTCCCCCGAGGGTTTCGCGCCCACCTACCGTCAGCAGCTCGACGACGGGCTGCTCGACGTGCGGGCGATCGACGGCGAGGAGCGGCTGGCCCGCACCCGACTGCTGATCTCGGCGCTCACCGGCACGCTCGGGCGGTCCCACGTCTACACGACGCGGCGCATGCGCCAACTGCGGCTCTCGGGCCTCCACGCCGTGGACAGCCGCGCCTACGACGGAGAGGTGGCCGCCGACCCCGCGGAGGAGCTGCTGATCGACAAGTGGCCGGGGGCACTCACCGTCTACCGCCCCGCCGAGCCGCAGAACGAACTGCTCCAGCGGGCCCGTACGGCCGCCGCGAAGGCCCCCCATTGGTGGAGGTCTCTACTACGCAAGTAGTACTCGGAAATCTGTGCTCAAGGACGACGACGGGGGCGCCTCCCACCGTCAAGGATGAGGGCATGGACGACGACCGATCGGCCCAGGGGGCCGCGACGTGACCTCCCTTGCGCTGTCTGTGCTGCTGGCCCTGGTCTCGGCGGTCTGCTACGCCGCGGGAGCCATACTCCAGGAGCATGTCGCGGCCACGACGCCGCGCCTCGCCGCCGCCCCGCTGCGGCGCGGGAGTTGGTGGGCCGCGGTGACCCTCAACGGTGCGGGCGCGGTTCTCCATGTGATCGCCCTGGCCTACGGCCCCCTGAGCGTGGTGCAACCCCTAGGGGCTCTGACGATCGTCTTCGCCCTGCCGATGGCGGCCATATTCGTCCGCCGCCGGGTCGGCGGACCCGGCTGGCGGGGCGCGCTGCTGGCGACCGTGGGGCTCGCCGGGCTGCTCTCCCTGACCGGCACCGCGCGGGCCCAGGCGCTGGCCGAGCAGGAGGGCGTCTGGCTGGTCGTGATCACGGTCTCCACCATCGCCGTACTGGCCGGGGCGGCTCGCCTGATGCGGTCGCCCGTCATCCGCGGTGTGCTGCTGGCGGCGGCCGCCGGGACGGCCTTCGGCGTCTCGTCGGTGGTCACCAAGAACGTGGCCGTGGAGTGGACCTGGGACGCGTGGCAGGACGCCCTGCCGGGCCTGGTCACGATCGGACTGCTGGCCTCGGGCGGGGTGCTGCTCTCCCAGGCGTCGTACCGGGGCGCCGGGCTGGCCTCGCCGCTGGCGACGGCGACCGTGGTCAACCCCGTGGTCGCCACCGCCGTCGGCATCGCCGCGCTGGGCGAGAACTTCCGGCACGGCACGCCCGGTACCCTGCTGGCCCTGGTCGCGGCCCTCGTCGCGAGCACCGGCCTGGTGATGCTGACGGTGCACAACGCCGAGGCGGAGGCCGAAGCCGAGGCCGCGACCGAAGCGGCCGCCGAGGAGGCTCCGGCCGCCCCGGCCGCGGCCGCCGAGGGGCCGGGCGCCCCCGGGCACGGCGGCGGGGGCGGCGGGCCGGAGGTTCCGGACGGGCCCATCGGATCCGGCCCGCACGAGGTCCCGGCCGGCCCCGACGGGCCTGCCGAGCCCGGTACCCCGCTCCTTCTCCCCCAGCCGATCCCCCGCCAGCCCACCGGCGAGGACGACCCCGGCCCGCGCCTGCCCGAATGCGGCGAGGCGGTATTGCAGCACCACGCCTAGGCAGCACCACGCCTAGGCGGCGCCATGCCCAGGCGGCACCCCGCCTGGACGGCTACCTCGTCCAGGCGGCGCCGGGCCGTCCCGCGCCGAGCAGCTCCACCAGCCCCGAGAGGCCCTCATGGCCATGGCCGTCGGCGACCCGGCGGGCCATGAGGTCGCCGATCGGGGCGATCAGTTCGGGGCTGATGCCCTGGTCCTCCGCGGAGCCGGTGAAGTTGAGATACGCGGCCGACTGCATGGCGAGGTTGGAGACCACCCCGGTGGCGTGGTCGCCGGAGTCGAGGCGGACGGAATCGTCCACCGGGAGTCGTACGACGTGGTGCCGCCGAAGGTGGAGTATTCGCTGACCGAGCTGGGCGACGAGCTGAATACGGCACTGGGCCCGCTGGGCGCGTGGGGCAAGCGCCGGATGGCGGTGCTGGAGGAGGCGGGGCAAGGCTGAGCTACGGGGCGGCCACACCGCCCGGGGCGGCGGCCGCGCCGGGGAATCGGCGTCAACCGGCGCCGTCGCACGTATTTTCCAACTGGGCCTCCGCGGGGTAGGGGTGTGGAGATCACCCCGCTCACTTGGAGGCCCCGTGACCGACAGCGCTCCCCCGAGCCAAGCGCGCACACCCTGGCGAGCCGTCTTCGGCGGCTCGATCGGAAATCTCGTCGAGTGGTACGACTGGTTCGTCTACGCCAGTTTCGCCACCTACTTCGCCGGAGCCTTCTTCCCCAAGGGCAACGACACCGCACAGCTCCTCAACACCGCCGGGATCTTCGCGGTCGGCTTCTTCATGCGTCCCGTCGGCGGCTGGCTGCTGGGCCGGTTCGCCGACCGGCGCGGCCGTAAGGCGGCGCTCACTCTGACGGTGACGCTGATGTCGGCCAGCGCGCTGCTCATCGCCATCGCCCCGACCTATGACCAGGTCGGCTACTTCGGCGCGGCCGTGCTGCTGGTGGCGCGGCTGCTGCAGGGGCTGTCGGTGGGCGGTGAGTACGCGGCCAGTGCCACCTATCTCACCGAGGCGTCCCGGCCGGGTGGCCGCGGTTTCGTCTCCAGCTTCCAGTACGTGTCGATGACGATGGGCCAGCTGATCGGTCTCGGTCTCCAGATCGTGCTGCAGCACACCATGTCCGATGACGCGCTGCACTCCTACGGCTGGCGCATTCCGTTCATCGTCGGCGCCGTGGGCGCGGCGGTGGTCTTCTGGCTGCGGCGCAATCTGCTGGAGACCGAGGTCTACACCGAAGAGGACGCCCACCAGGACGAGCGGGGGACGATCGCCGAGCTGCTGCGCCACCGCAAGGAGGCGGCGCTCGTCATCGCGCTGACCATGGGCGGCACGGTCGCGTACTACACGTACACCACCTATCTCACCAAGTACCTGTCGAACACGGCCGGTCTGAGCAAGTCGGACGCGTCGCTGGTGAGCTTCTGCGCCCTGTTCCTGTTCATGCTGTTGCAGCCGCTGGCCGGATCGCTCTCGGACCGGATCGGGCGCCGTCCACTGCTGATCACCTTCGGCTTCGGCTCCATGCTCGGCACCGTCCCCATCATGACCGCGCTGTCGCACACCGACACCTTCACCGGGGCGCTGCTGCTCTCGCTCGCGGCGCTGGTCATCGTCACCGGCTACACCTCGATCAACGCCGTGGTGAAGGCCGAGCTGTTCCCCACCCATGTCCGGGCGCTGGGGGTGGCCCTGCCGTACGCGCTGGCGAACGCGCTGTTCGGCGGCACCGCCGAGTATGTGGCGCTGTGGTTCAAGAAGGGCGGTGCGGAGTCCGGGTACTACTGGTACGTCTCGGCGTGTGCGGCCGTCTCGCTCATCGTCTACCTCACCATGCGGGAGACCCGCGACGCCGCCCTCTCCCGGGACCGCGCGGACGACCCGGCCGCCCCGGGGAAGCAGCGGACGACCGCGGTGTGACGGCGCCGAGGGGCCGGGCCCGGCGTCAGCGGCCGGTGGTCACGCTCATCTGAGCCCAGACCAGCCGTCCGCCGTTCACGCCCGGCCGGTCCCCCCACGCGTCGGCCAGGGCGCGGACCAGCGCGAGTCCGCGTCCGCACTCGTCCTCGAGACCGGCCTCCCTCGGCGTGGGGACGGCCGGTCCGCCGCCCTGGTCGGCGACCTCGATATAGAGCATGCGCCGCTCATGGGCGCGCAGCACACAGAGGATCTGCTCGCTTCCGGTGTGCACCAGGGCGTTGGTGAACAGCTCGGACATCACCAGCTCGGCGGACTCGCAGAGATCCTCCTGGAAGCCCCACTCCAGTACGCGTGAGCGCACCCGGTGCCGGGCGAGGGCGACCGAGGCGCCTCTGGCAGACAGCTGGAACCTCTCCTGGCGGAGGGCGGAGTCAACGCTCCCGGAGTTCGGGTGGTGGGCCATCGTCGAGCGTTGACGCAATGCCACGGCCATGTGCCTTCCGTCCGTCTACCTGTGGGGGCGTGAATGCCGTACGTGAATGCCGCAAGTGCGCGACACAGCAGCCACGTTGGACTGGTCACACCCGTCACTATCGTTGCTGCGAGCATCAGTTGGCAAGGCGCGAACTGCAAAATGCAGAATAGCCAGTGCACTCTGTTGCCCTCACCTCGCACGTGGCACACTGATCCTGACAAGACCGTCCCAGGAGGTACGACGTGGGTGAAGCGCGATCTGCCCCGACCGTCGGGCAGATGGTCCTCGGCATGAGGCTGCGGGATCTTCGCGAGAAAGCCGGCGTCAGCTACGACCAGGCTGCCAGGGCGCTGCACGTCAACCAGACCACGGTGCGCAGGATGGAGAAGGCCGAGGTCGGCCTGAAACTCCCCTACGTCGAGAAGCTGCTGCAGACCTATGGCACCGAACAGGAAGAGATCGACTCCTTCCTCGCGCTCGCCGAGGAGGCCAACAGGCCGGGCTGGTGGCACCGGTTCCGCGATGTGCTGCCGGACTGGTTCAGTCTCTATGTGAGCCTCGAGGGCGTGGCGAGCCGTATCCGCGCCTACGAGCCGCATTTCGTCCCCGGACTCCTGCAGACCGAGGAGTACGCCCGCACGCTGCTCTCCATCGGCTTCCCGCACGGGACCAGCCAGGAGCTCGACCGCCGGGTGGCGCTGCGGATGGAGCGCCAGGAGCTGCTCAGCCGCCCGGACGGACCGCATCTGTGGGTGGTGATGGACGAGACGGTGCTCCGGCTGTCCATCGGCGGTCCCCAGGTGATGCGCGCCCAGATCGACCACCTGATCGAGTCGTCACAAAAGCCCAACGTCACCCTTCAGGTGGTGCCGTTCTCCGCCGGCCCGCACCCGGGCATGGGCGGCCCCTTCCAGCTCTTCCGGTTCCAGATCCCGGAACTGCCGGACATCGTCTACGCCGAGGGCCTGACCGGCGCCGGCTATCTCGACCAACGTTCCGATGTGGCCGCCTATTTGGAGGCCCTGGACCGCATGGGCACCCAGGCCACACCGGCGCGGCGCACGGAGAGTTTTCTCCGTGGGATTCGCAAGGAGCTCTGACTGTGGATCAGGTACATGTGTACAACGGCATGCCGGCCAAACATCTGGGGACCGAAGGCTGGGCCAAGCCGTGGAGCGGTCCCAACGGTGGTGCCTGCGTGGAGGCCCTGAGGCTGCACGACGGGCGGATCGCCCTGCGTCAGTCGACCGATCCCGACGGCCCTGCCCTGATCTACACCCACCATGAAATCGAGAGGTTCATCCAGGGTGCCAAGGCCGGCGCCGCGGACTTCCTGCTCACACATCCAGACCCCAACCTGACCTCCTCGGCGGGTTCCGCACCGGAACGGAGGGCCGCGTGACCGAATACGGGCTCGCCCCTGACCAGATCGACACCACCAAGCCGCACCCGGCTCGGATGTACGACTTCTACCTCAACGGCAAGGACCACTACGAGGTCGACGCCGAGGCCGCCGGGCGGGTGCTGGAGGTCTATCCCACCGTCCGGCTCAACGCCACCGTCAACCGGGCCTTCATCCACCGCGCCACCCGCTGGCTGGCCCGGGAGGCCGGGATCCGGCAGTTCCTCGACATAGGCACCGGCATACCCACCGAGCCCAACCTCCATCAGGTCGCCCAGGGCGTCGCCCCGGAGGCCCGCGTGGTCTACACCGACTACGACCCCATCGTGCTGGCCTACGCCCAGGCGCTGCTCGTCGGCACCCCCGAGGGCCGTACGTCCTATGTGCAGGCGGATGTGCGCGATCCCCAGCGGATCATGAGCGCCCCCGAGCTGCATGAGACGCTGGACCTGGACCGGCCGGTGGCGATCTCCGTGAACGCGCTCTTCCACTTCATCCCGGACGAGGACAAGCCGTACGAGATCATCCGCGATCTGATGGCGCCCCTGGCCCCGGGCAGCTATCTGATGCTGACCCACTCCACGCATGACTTCTCGGCGGAGACCTGGCGGAACGTCATCCAGGTCTACAAGGAGAGCGGCATCTCCTTCACCACCCGCTCCCAGAGCGAGGTCGGGGCCTTCTTCGACGGTCTGGAGCTGATCGACCCGGGTGTGTCGGAGCCCCACCACTGGAACCCGGACCCCGACGACCGCCCGGAGACCATCCGCAGCGCGGACATCAACATGTGGGCGGGAGTGGGCCGGAAGCCCTAGCGGCAGCCCGGAAGCCACAGCGGCACCATCGTCGTGGCCGGGCCTCACGGCCCGGTGTCACGGCTCCTCGGTGCCGTCGCCGACCGTGAAGCCCAATACCGCGCCCCCGCCCGGGCGCGGCCGGGCGAAGACGGTGCCGCCGTGTGCGAGGGCGACCTCGCGCACGATGGCCAGGCCCAGCCCCGAACCGGGCAGGCTGCGCGCGCCGGGCGCGCGGTAGAAGCGGTCGAAGACACGCTCGCGGTCCTCCTCGGCGATGCCGGGGCCCCGGTCCAGGACCTCCACCCGGCGGCCGGTGATCATCACCTCGACGGGCTCGGTGCCGTCCCGGTCGAACTTGGCGGCGTTCTCCACCAGATTGGAGATCGCGCGCTGCAGGGTGGCCGGGTGGCCCGTCAGCCGGGTGTCGCCCTCGGCGCTTACGGTGATCTCCCGGCCGGTCCGGCGCCAGGCGAGGGTCGCGGCGGCGGTGGCCACCTCCGCCAGCGAGACCTCCGTACGGGGTTCGTCGTCCCGCTGCCCGGCCGCCAGCTCCACCAGCTCATTGACGAGGTCGGTCAGCTCCCGGGTCTCCCCCGCCAGATCGGCCAGCAGATCCTCGCGCGCGGACCCCGGCAGCTCCTCGAAGCGGCGCAGCAGGGAGATATTGGTGCGCAGCGAGGTGAGCGGGGTGCGCAGCTCGTGCCCGGCGTCCTCGACCAGCCGCCGCTGGTCGTCCTTGGAACGCGCGAGCCGGCCGAGCATGCCGTCGAAGGCCCGCCCGAGGCGGCCCACCTCGTCGTCCCCGGCGACCGGCACCGCCACCTGCATCCGGCCGGTCGCGGCCACGCTCTCGGCGACCCGGGTCAGCCGCACCAGCCGCCGGGTGATCCGCCCGGCCAGCCACCAGCCGGCCAGCCCGGCGGCCAGGATGACGGCTACCACGAACAGCGCGGTGCGCTTCTGGAGTTCCCGCAGCAGATCCTCGGTGTCGCTGATCTGCTGGGCCACCTGGACCGCGCCGGTGCCGTCGCCCACGGCCACCGTGGCCATGCGGTACTGCTCTCCGCCGATGCCGATCTCGCGCCGTACGACGGTGCCCGGTGTGCGGGAGGCGGCGGTGATCCGGTCGTCGGCGGAAACCGGCAGCGGGGGCTTGCCCGCGTCGTAGACCGTGCCGCTGCCGTTGATCACCTGGACGTCCATCCGGCTGATCCGGCGCAGATCGTCCCGCAGGTCGTAGGGGACGGGCACGGTGGACTCGGCGGGGTACTGCCGCAGGATCACCTTCTCGCCGCGGACCTCGCCGCGCAGATCGCGGACCACGTCGTCGAACACCGTCTGCTGGTCGACCCGCACCAGCCCGGCCGCGGCGTCGTAGCTGAGGCCGCCGACCAGGAGGGTGACCACGGAGGCCGCCGCCGCGAACGAGAGCGCGAAGGTGGTCCGCAGACTGGGCCGCCCACGGCGAAGCGGTGGAAACCGCACCATTACTCCTCTCGCAGGGTGTAACCGACTCCGCGGACCGTATGGATCAGCGGGGTACGCCCCTCCGGATCGACCTTGCGGCGCAGATAGCCGATGTAGACGGCGAGGTTCTTCGATCCGGGGCCGAAGTCGTAGCCCCAGATGCGGGCGTAGATGGTGGTGTGGTCCAGGACGATGCCCGCGTTGCGCGCCAGCAGCTCCAGCAGGTCGAATTCGGTGCGGGTCAGCTCCAGCTCCGTACCGCCGCGCCAGACCCGGCGCGCCGAGGAGTCCAGGTGCAGATCCGCGACCTCCAGCACGCCGTCGATCGCGGCGTCCTCCGGTGCGGGCGGTTCGGCGGGGGCGGCGCGGCGAAGCAGTGCGCGCAGCCGGGCGAAGACCTCCTCGATCTCGAAGGGCTTGGCGACATAGTCGTCCGCCCCGGCGTCCAGCCCCTCGATCCGGTCGGCGGTCTCGACTCGCGCGGTGAGCATCAGGATGGGGGTGCGGTCCCCCTCGGCGCGCAGCACCCGGCACACCTGCAGCCCGTCCACGCCCGGCATCATCACATCGAGGACGACCACGTCCGGGCGCTCGCGGTGGATGGCCGCCAGCGCCTCTATCCCGTCGGGTACGGCGGTGACGCGGTACCCCTCCAGGGTCAGGGCGCGTTCCAGCGCCTGGCGGATGGCACGGTCGTCCTCGGCGAGCAGCACGGTGTTGGTCACACCCCGAGTCTGCCAAGGCCACAGAGGTGCCTGTCCCGGGCGGGGTCCTGAGCGTGGCTTCTTACCCCGCTCTCACCTTCTTCACGCGACGGGCTTACCGGGCCCGGAGAAGGTGTCCGTTACGTTCCGGGGGGAACTCGCCCCGGGGATGCAACCGGCCGGAGAAAATACCGCATGAAGATCGCATTCCTGCTGCACAACGCCTACGGGATCGGCGGAACGATCCGGACGACGATGAATCTCGCGACGGCGCTCGCCGACCGCCACGAGGTGGAGATCGTCTCGATGATGCGGCATCGCGAGACGCCGCGTTTCGCCCTCGACCCCCGGGTGCGGCTGGTCCCCCTGGTGGACACGCGTCCGGAGAGCGCGGACGCGAAGGACCCGCTGTTCTTCGAGGCCAGCCGGGACTTCCCGGCCGCCGAGAAGCGGCACCACCAGTACAACCGCCTGATCGACACGCGGGCCGCGGAGTATCTGCGCGGCTGTCCAGCCGATGTGATCATCGGCACTCGGCCGGGGGTGAACGTCTACATATCCCGCTTCGCCCCCCGCCGGGCGCTGCGCATCGCCCAGGAGCATCTGCGGTACGACGCGCACAGCAAGAAGCTGCGGGGGGAGCTGGCCCCGCGCTACCGGCTGCTGGACGCCATCGTCACCACGACCGAGGCGGACGCCGCGATCTACCGCAAGAAGATGCCGTTGCCGGGAGTGCGGACCCTGGCGATACCCAACAGCGTCCCCGAACCGGCCGTCGCCCCCTCCGAAGGCACCACGCCCGTGATCGCGGCGGCCGGGCGGCTGGTCCGCGGCAAGCGCTTCGACCTGCTCATCGACGCCTTCGCGGAGGTCACGGCGAAGTTCCCGGCCTGGCGGCTGGAGATCTACGGCGGGGGCGCGGAGAAGGAGCGGCTCGCGGAGCGCATCGAGCGACTGGGCCTGTCCGGGAGCGCGGAGCTGATGGGGTCCTACTCCCCCATCGAGGAGAAGTTCGCGAAGGTGTCACTGGTCGCGGTCGCCTCGGACGCCGAGTCGTTCGGGATGACGATCGTGGAGGCCATGCGGTGCGGGGTGCCGGTGGTGAGCACCAACTGCCCGCTCGGCCCCGCCGAGATCATTGAGGACGGGGTCACCGGGCGGCTCGTCCCCACCGGGGACAAGGAGGCGCTGGCGAGCGCCCTGATGGAGCTGATGGCCGACGCCCCGGCCCGGCAGGCGATGGCGGCGGCCGCCCTGGAGAGCTCCCGCGCCTACGACCCCGCGCCGCTGGCGCACCGCTACGACGAGCTCTTCGAGGAGCTGCGCGCGAGCCGGTTCGCCCGTTTCAGGGAGCGCGGCCGGGCCTCCGTCCGCGCCCGCCTGCGGCGCCTGGCCCGCCGCTTCGGCATCTCCCCCGCCCGCCGCACCCCGGCGGCCGGCGGAAAGGCGAGCGCCTGACGCCACGCCGGACCGCGCCGGACGAGACGTAACCGCTAGGGCCCGCGGCGCCCCGGCACTACCAGGACGTCGGGGCGTAGTCCTTCAGGAAGCAGCCGAAGAGGTCCTCGCCCGCCTCGCCCCGGACGATCGGGTCGTAGACCCGCGCCGCGCCGTCCACCAGGTCGAGGGGGGCGTGAAAGCCCTCGGCCGCCAGCCGCATCTTCTCCGGGTGCGGGCGCTCGTCGGTGATCCATCCGGTGTCGACGCTCGTCATCAGGATGGCGTCGGCCTCGAACATCTCGCGTGCGCTGGTGCGGGTCAGCATGTTCAGCGCGGCCTTGGCCATGTTGGTGTGCGGATGGCCCGCGCCCTTGTAGCCCCGGCCGAACTTGCCCTCCATCGCGGAGACGTTGACCACGTACTTGCGCCGGGCGGGCGAGGCGGCCATCGCCGGGCGCAGCCGGCTCACCAGGATGAACGGCGCCGTCTCATTGCAGAGCTGGACCTCGAGCATCTCGACCGGGTCCACCTCGTTGACCCGCTGCACCCAGGTGTTGGTCGGGTCCAGGTCCGGCACCAGCCCGCCCGCGTCGATCGCGGTCCCGGCCTCGATCCGGGCCGGAGAGGCGGAGCCGCTGGTGAGGGCGAGGGCGGTGAGGTCCTGCGGCGTGAGAGCGCCGTCCCGAGGCGTGCGGGGCGCCGGCAGGGCCGCCTGGGCGCCGCTGCCGAAGGCGCCGAGGACCAGGGACTCGGGCAGCTCCCCGGCCGGGAGCGGCGCCGACTCGCCCGCTATCAGCTCCGCGTACGCCTGGGGTGTGCGGCGGACGGTCTGGGCGGCGTTGTTGATCAGTATGTCCAGCGGGCCCGCGGCGCTGACCTCGTCGGCCAGCGCGATGACCTGGGCGGGGTCGCGCAGATCGATGCCGACGACCTTGAGCCGGTGCAGCCATTCCCCGCTGTCCGGCATGGCCTTGAAGCGGCGGATGGCGTCGCCCGGGAAGCGGGTGGTGACGGTGGTGTGCGCGCCGTCGCGCAGCAGCCGCAGCGCGATATACATGCCGATCTTCGCCCGGCCGCCGGTGAGCAGGGCGCGGCGCCCGGTGAGGTCGGTGCGGGCGTCGCGGCGGGCCCGGTTCTCGGCGGCGCAGTCGCGGCACAGCTGGTGGTAGAAGGCGTCGACCTCGACGAACCGGGTCTTGCAGACGTAGCAGGAGCGGGGGCGCGCCAGGATGCCCGCGATCTCGGTGGAGACGGAGCTGCTGAGCGCGCGGCCCAGTGTCTCGTCGTCGATCCGGTCGGCGGCGCCGGTGGCGGTGGCCTCGGTCACGGCCTTGTCATGGGCGGTCTTCGCCGCTCGCCGCTCCTGACGCCTGCGCTGCTTCACACTGCGGTAGATGCCGGAGGTGGCCCGGCGCACCATGATCGCGTCGGGGTGGTCGACCGGTAGCCGGTCGAGTTCCGCGAGGACGCTCAGACAGGTCGCCAGCCGCTCCGGGTCGATGCCCGGCTCCTCGGCCGCCGCCCGTTCGGCCCGGCCTTCGTCTATCACCGTCATCGCCGCTGCCGCTTTCTGGTTCGCCTGTTCCCCTGGACAACGGCGAAACTTTACGGAAGCGGAGGCGTATGCGCCAAACCGCGCCCGGCCTCACCCTCCTCCGGGCTTGCGGTATACATAGCCGCCGGTCCGCGCCGGGGCCCACGCTCCGGCCGGCTGCCCGCTGTCCGTCAGCGCGCGGATCACGCCGTGGTCCGGGGCGAGCGCACAGGCCGGATCGGTGCGGGCGGCGTCGCCGGTCAGGGCGTACGCCTGGCAGCGGCAGCCGCCGAAGTCCTCCGCGCGGCGGGAGCAGGTGCGGCACGGCTCCCGCATCCACTCCTCGCCCCGGTAGCGGTTGAAGGCGGTGGAGTGGTCCCAGATCCACTCCAGGGTGTGGTCGCGCACAGTGGGCGGGTCCAGGTCCGGCAGGCTCGCGGCGGCGGGGCAGGGCAGCGCGGTGCCGTCGGGTGCGACGGTCAGCGACACCGCGCCCCAGCCGCCCATGCAGGGCTTGGCGACACCGTCGAAGTAGTCGGGCACGACCCACACCAGGTCGACGGTGCCGCCCAGCCGCTGCCGCCGGTGCTCGACCGTCTCCCGCGCCCGGGCGAGCTGATCGCGGCTGGGCAGCAGGGCGTCGCGGTTGCGCAGCGCCCAGCCGTAGAACTGGGTGTTGGCCAGCTCGATCCGGTCGGCGCCCCAGTCCAGGCCGCGCTGGATGATGGCGTCGAGCACGTCGAGGTTGTCACGGTGCAGGACGACATTGATCCCGAGCGGCAGACCGGCCTTGCGCACCAGGGCCGCGGCCCGCTCCTTGGCGGCGAAGGAACGGTACCCGGCGATCCGGTCGGAGGCGGCCGGATCGGCGTGCTGCAGGGAGAGCTGGACGCTGCGCAGCCCGGCGGCGATCAGGTCCGCCAGCCGGGCCTCGTCCAGTCCCACCCCGCTGGTGACGAGCTGGGTGTAGATCTCGGCGGACTCGGCGGCGGTGACGATCTCGGCCAGATCGCGGCGCAACAGCGGTTCCCCGCCGGAGAGATGGGTGTGCACCACGCCGAGCTCCCCGGCCTGGCGCATCACCTCTGTCCACTCGGCGGTGGACAGCTCCCGCGAGCGGCGGACCAGCTCCAGCGGGTTGGAGCAGTAGGGGCAGTGCAGCGGGCAGCCATGGGTGAGCTCGGCGAGCAGGGCCCAGGGGCGGGGCGCGGCGGTCATCGGACCCAGCCCTCCGTACGCATCCGGCCGAGGAAGGCGGGCACGTCCTCGGCCACGGGCGCGCCGGGGAAGCGGCTCATGAGCTCCGCCACGATGGCGTCGAGGTCGCGGTCGCCGTCGCACAGCCGCAGGAGGCGTGCGGCGCTGCCCCGCAGCACCACCACCCGCTCGGGCAGCACCAGCAGATCGGCGTCACGCACCCGGTCGTGGCGCAGGCTCACGGCGGGCGCCAGCGCGGGCCGCCATCCGGCCGGGGCGGCTGAGGAGGTGCCCGGGGCGCCCGGGGCGCCCGGGGCGCCCGGGGCGCCCGGGACAGGCGAGGTGCCCGGGACAGGCGAGGTGCCCGGGACAGGCGAGGTGCCCGGGACAGGCGAGGTGCCCAGAGCGGGCGGGGTGTCGGCTGTGGTCATGCCCCCTCCCCTGGGCCGTCTTTGGTGTCGGCGTGCTCGACCGCGTCCAGCAGCGACCACAGCACATCGCATTTGAAGGCGAGCGCCGCCACCGCGCGGTCCTCGTCCTCGGGGCTCCGCGCCCAGGTCAGGACCAGGTCGAGCGCCTCGGTGCTGTCCCGGCGCCCCTGGTCGACCCGGTTGCGGAAGTAGGCCAGGCCCTCGCGCTCGATCCACGGGTAGTACCGCTCGAAGGCGTCGATACGGGTGAGCATGATGCCGGGCGCGGACAGCTCGGTGAGCGAGGCGGCGACGGCCTCCAGCGGGCCGCGCAACCGGCAGAAGTTGACGTAGCCGTCGACCGCCAGCCGCACCGCGGGCACCACCTCGGCGCCGGACAGCAGCCGGTCCCGGTCCAGGCCGGCGGCCTCGCCGAGCCGCAGCCATCGCTCGATGCCGCCCTCGCCGTCGGCGGCGCCGTCGTGGTCCTGGATGCGCCGCAGCCACATCCGGCGCAGCCGCGCGGTGTCGAGTTTGGCGGTGATCAGCGCGTCCTTGATGGGGATATGGCGCTGGTAGTGGAAGCGGTTGAGGATCCAGCGGCGCAGTTCGGCGGGGGTGAGCTCGCCCGCGTGCATCCGTACGTTGAAGGGGTGGCGGTCGTGGTAGCGCTCCTGCGCGACCGCGCGCAGCCGCTCCTCAAGACGTGTCCGTGGGGTGCTCACAGGTCGATCACCATCCCGTCGGCGGCCACCTCGACGCCCAGCTCCCACAGCACCGTGTGCTGGGGCGCGGCCGGGTCGTTGAGGGGGTTGGTGTTGTTGAGGTGGGTGTACAGGGTGCGCGCTTCGAGTGCGGCGAGCCGCCGCGCCGTGCCGCCGGGTCCGTCGATCGGCAGATGCCCCATGGCGGTGGCGGTGCGCGAGCCGAAGCCGCTGGTGAGGGGCTCGTCGTCGGACCAGAACGTGCCGTCGACGATGACGTGGTCAGCGCTCTCGGCCGCGCGCTGGAACGCATCGGGCCAGGCGGCGAGCGCGGGGGCGTAGAGGAGGGAGCGGCCGCTGGTGCGGTCGGTCAGCCGCAGGGCGACCACCCAGGCGTCCTCGTCCGGGGCATCGTCGTCCGGGGCGTCCTCGTCCGGGGCGTCGAGTCCGGCCGCGTAGCGGGGGCGTTTGGCGGAGACGGGGACGGCGCCGACGGCCAGCGGCGAGTCCTCGGCGAGCGGCCGGTCCCCGGGGTCGAGGGGGCGCCAGTCCAGCCGGGCGTAGGGGGTGAGGACCTCGCCCAGGTGGAGCCCGGTCAGCAGGGCGTGCCGCACCGGGGCGGTGGCCACGATCTCGATGCCGTCCGCCTCGCGCAGCCGGGCGATGCCGAGGGTGTGGTCGAGTTCGGCGTCGGTGAGGATCACCCCGGCCAGCGGGGTCCGGCGCGGTTCGGGCCCGGGCTGCAACTCGGGGCAGTCCTCGACCTGTTCGCCGAGGTCGGGGGTGGCGTTGACCAGATACCAGCGGCCTTCGGCGGCCTGGACGGCGAGCGAGGCATGGCGGCGGCGCCACCCCGGGTGAGCGCGTGCCCCGGAGCATCCGGGGCACGCGCAGTTCCACTGGGGTACGCCGCCACCCGCCGCGGTGCCGAGCACGCGCACGCGCATGGCGGGGAGCTCAGCGGGCGTTCAACGAGTAGGCGGTGACCTCCAGCGCGGTCTCCACGACCACGTAGTCGGGCGCCTGCCAGGCGGTTTCCCCGGCGTCCGTACGGGTCCGGTCCGCCGCCTCGGGTGCCGTGTGCGGTGTGGTGTCGTTCATGGCTTCGTCCTGCCTTCCATCTGGGTGGGGGTTGGTCAACGGGACGGGACGGACCGTCAGTCGGACCGTTGGTCGGCGGTCCGGACCGCAGCGCCCCGCCGTCGGGGGTGGTGCTGTCGTCCGCGATGGTCGATGGCGTCGTCGTCGGGACGGGGTCATGAGTGAGCCGCCGAGTCGGGCCATTCCTGGCCGCCCTCGGCATGCCACTGCGGGTCGTCGGTCATATAGAGCATGACCTTCAGCCCCTTGGCGTTCGCCGCCTCGATCAGCTCGCCGAGGAAGTCCCGCTTCGTGGAGCAGCTTCCGGGAACGGCGGACGGCCGGGCCCGCGCGTAGCCCAGACGGCTGTGGAAGGAGGCCGGCACCAGGGAGGAGGCGTGCGGCTTCTTGGCCTCGGCCACCCAGTAGTCGGCCTTCCAGCCGCCGTCGGTGACGGCCTTCTCCCAGTCGGAGCAACTGGTGTAGCCGGGCGAGGTGCGCATACCCCAGTGCGGGAAAAGGCCCGCCTGGGAGTCGCGCAGCCACTGCTGACGGGGATTGACCACATCGGCCCGCGCCGGGGCGGGGCCGGTCAGGGCGAGGGTGGCGACAAGAGACAGCACGGCGGCCGGCCAGGCACCGAGGCGCCGGCGCGATCTGCGGCCCATGAGGGCTCCTTCTCGGGGGCGTACGGTCATGTGCCGTTCTGTTGCAGGGTCACCGGCTGTTGGGGCTCGGTCAATAAGCGTGCGTCAAAAATCCTCCGACCTCTCCGGCTATGCATTCCCTGCGCGATACCAAGAAACAAGCGGAGTCCGCTGATAGTTGGCCACTTTCCGCCGACCACCCCCACACCACCACCCCATTGGTCCACACCACCCCTTGACTCATCGCACCACACCTCCTACCTCCCGCGATGCGCTGTCCGCACTCAGGGGAGATGATCACGCAAAGATTCACACGCTCGCGCGGCCTTCCGCTTCGGACCGTGACTGACAGTGGCCGACCTGTTGACGCATTAGGAAGCCTTTCTTACAGTCCCCCCATGTGAACAAGGATCAGACAGGAGAATCCTTGATGGAGCGTTCACCGCTCTTACCCCGCCCCGCCCTCGCTCTCACGGCGACGGCCGCGCTGATCGCCCCGGCCGCGGTCGCCTACGGTGCCGAGCGGTCGCCGCGGGCGCCGGCCGCGTCCTGGAGCCTGAAACCGACCGCCAGCGCCAAGAGGTCAGGGGGAAGGTCGCCGCGTACAAGCGCACCGGCCTGGACCTGTGGCGCGGCGAGAACGATCCGCGGCCCACATGGGGCATCTACCGGAGCCTGAACAGCGCCGGCCTCCAGACCACATACCTGCTCACCCGGAACTTCAAGGCGTACGAGCTCCAGTAGGAGGGCGCGATGAAGAGCTATCGGAACACCCTGGTGGCCGCGGCCGCCACCACCGCACTCACCGCGGGGCTGCTGCTCACCCAGACCGGCACCGGCAGCGCCGCGACCTCGAGGGCCGACTCGGCCCCCTCGGACATCAAGACCGTCTCGTCCGGCTGGTCGGTCCCCTGGGGGCTGAGCTGGCTGCCCGACGGCTCGGCCCTGATCACCGAGCGCGATGCGTTCGACGTCTACAAGCTCACCCAGTCGGGCACCAGGACCAAGGTGGGCACGGTGCCCAATGTGGTGACCACCGACGGTGAGGGCGGGTTGCTGGGCATCGCGGTCTCCCCGAACTGGAACAGCGACCACGCCGTCTATCTGATGCACACCGCCTCCGACGGCAACCGCATCGCCCGGATGACCTACGACGGCTCCTCGCTCAGCGGCTACAAGGCGCTCGTCACCGGCATCAAGAAGAACAAGTACCACAACGGCGGACGCCTGAAGTTCGGCCCGGACGGCTATCTGTACGCCACCACCGGGGAGGCCCAGACCCCCGATCTCGCCCAGGACAAGAACTCCCTCAACGGCAAGATCCTCCGGATGACCACGGACGGCAAGCCCGCCCCGGGCAATCCGTTCGGCACGCTCGTCTACTCCTACGGCCACCGTAATCCGCAGGGCATCACCTGGGATCCGCAGGGGAGGCTGTGGGAGGCCGAGCTCGGCAACAGCAAGTACGACGAGCTCAACCTCATCGAACCGGGCAAGAACTACGGCTGGCCGACCTGTGAGGGCAACTGCTCCACCTCCGGGATGACCAGCCCCAAGCGCCAGTGGCCGGTCGGCGACGCCTCGCCCAGCGGGGTCACCTACGCCGACGGCGCGATGTACATGGCGGCGCTGCGCGGTGAGCGGCTGTGGCGGATCCCGGTGGACGGGACGAGCGCGGGCACCCCGAAGGCGTACTACACCAGCTCCTACGGGCGGCTGCGCACCGTGGAGACCGTGCCGGGCAAGAACACGCTGTGGCTGTCCACGACCAACGCCGACAACAACGGCGGGGAGCCGGACGGCGCGGACAAGGTGTTCCAGGTCGAGTTGAAGTAGCGCCTTCGCGGATGAGCGTACGGGCGCGGTCCGCGGACCGCGCCCGTACGTCCATGTCGCGCCCGTACGTCGTGTCAGTGTGCGAGCCGCTCGTTCATGAGCAGGAAGGCGCCAAGACCGTGGAGGTCGTTCGTATTGCGCGGCCGGTTGAGGTAGTAGGCCAGGTCTCCGACGTTGGTGCCCTCACTGATGTCGGAGATGTTCGTCAGCCCGTCGGAGCCGACCGACACCTTCCGCAGCACGCCCTGATAGCCCCTGCGCGCCGCCGAGGCGTAAGCGCCGCCGCTGATCCAGCCGTGCTTCAGGGCCGCGTGCAGCATCAGGGTGTACATGCTGGAGGCGGAGGTCTCGGTCCAGTTGCCGGGGTCGCTCGCCTTGTCGACGACCTGGAACCAGCGGCCGGTGGCCGGGTCCTGGTAGCGCACGAAGCCCTTCGCCAAGTGCCGTACGTTGCCGATGAGTTCGGCGCGGCGCGGATGGTCGGCGGGGAGCATTTCCAGCACCTCCACATGGGTCATCGCGGTCCAGCCGATGGCCCGCGCCCAGAAGTAGCCGGAGTTGCCGGTGGTGGGATCGGGCTTCCACGGGGCGTCGCCGTCGGCGTCGAAGGCGTGGTAGAGCAGCCCGTTGGACGCCTTGAGGTGGCGGAAGTACACCGAGAGGTTCCTGGTGACCTCCTCGTACGCGTACGCCTGGTCGCCGTAGGCGATGCCGTAGCGCAGCAGGAAGGGCTGGGCCATGAAGACGCCGTCGCCCCACAGTTCGTTGGTCTTGCCGGTGGCGTGCCACATCCCGCCGTCGGCGGTGCGCGGATAGCTGGTGATCCGGTCCCGGATCTGGTCGGCGGCGGTCCGGTAGCGGGGGTCGCCGGTCTCCTGGTGGAGGACCAGCAGCAGATTGCCCGACTGCATCGCGTCGAGGTTGTCGAAGGTCCGGCTCATATGACCGTCGGCGTCGACGAAGTTGTCCACCCAGCGCTTGATGTACGCCAGGTACGAGGGCTCCTTGACCCGCTGGTAGACGCGGTGGGCGCCGAGCAGGAACAGCCCCCGGGTGTAGCCCCAGCCGCCGAGCGAGGCAGGGTCGGGGTAGCGGGCGATGGTGGAGTCCACCACCGCCCGGGACCAGTCGGCGGGCGCCGCGCCGGCGCCCGCCGTCGGGAGGAGAAGGCCGCCGGTGATGCCCAGTGTGCTCGCGAACAGCGTTCTGCGACTGATCACTCGTTCCCCTTTTCTCAGGGCTCGGTTCGCCTCCGGGTCGCCCACGTCGCCGTCGGCGGTCGACCGTGCCCGGCCCCTGCGTTCCTCAAGGGCCCGCGCGCGCTCTCCCGTTCGACGACGGTGCGCCCCTTCGGCTCACTGGCCGTGGGTGGCGCGTACACGCCAAGAATACCGGCGAACGCTCCGTACCGGGGCAAAAGCGGAGGAAAGACTGGAATCCGCCGTACCCGTCAGTTGTCCGGCCACCAGCCGGCCGGTGGCCGGCGCGAGCATGTGGTGACCGGTCGCCAGCAGCACCCGGGGATGGCCGGACACCGGGCCGATCAGCGGCAGCCCGTCGGGGGCATGGGACGCGGCCCCACCCACTCCTCCTGGCGGTCGCCCCCGTCGGCATGGCGCAGATACGGGCGCGCGGCGGCGACGATGACCTCGACGCGCCGCTGCCGGAACCGGTCGGCGTCGCGCTCGAACCCCATCGTCCCGGCGACCCGGACCCGCTTGCCCATCGGAGTGAGCACCACCTTGGCCGCGCCGAGGTGGACCAGGCGGGAGGGCGGCGGTACGGCCGCCAACGGAGAAGCTGTACCCGTTGCCCGCCACCAGGTCGACGTCCAGGCCGAGTCCGCGGACCGGCTCGCGCGACCAGACGCCCGCGGCGATGACCACCGCGTCGCTCCGGTACGCCCCGGCCGAGGTGCGCACCTCGGTGTGGCCGCCCCGGTCGGTGACGCCCGACACCCGGGCGCCCCCGACCGGTCCGACACCCTGGCCCGGGGTCGCGGGTCTTCAATCAACGATGGTTTGCCGAATGATGCCGGCGGCGTCGAGCAGCGCGATGGACGGATTGGCTGGGCGCGCGCCGTACCTCGCGTTCGGTCGGGCTGGTGATGACTTTGAGCCCTTACTGACACAAAGTCCGCTATCGCGGCGATTGCGACATATTGGCCAGTAGTCTCGTGCGGTGAGGAGTCGGCATGAAGCGTGGCTGCGGCCTTCCGGGGTGAATCCGGAGGAGGCTGCGGAACTGTTGCTGCGTGATCTGCGCAGCTCGCGGCGGGGGCTGTCGAGCGCGGAGGCGCGGCGGCATCTGGTGCAGTACGGGCGCAACGAGTTGGAGCGCAGGCACGGGCGGCGCTGGCCGCGGGAGCTGGCCCGGCAGCTCACCCATCCGCTGGCGTTGCTGCTGTGGCTGGCGGCCGCGCTCCTGTTCGCCGTCGGCTCGCATGTGGTCGCTGCGGCGGTGGTGCTGATCATCCTGTTGAACGCGGGATTCGCGTTTGTCCAGGAGGTGCAGGCCGAGCGGGCGGTGGAGGCCCTGGCGCAGTACCTTCCGCAGCGGGCCAAGGCGGTGCGGGACGGTGTCCGGGTGGAGGTCGACGCGGCCGAGCTGGTACCGGGCGACATCGTCGTGATCGAGGAGGGCGACCGGATCGCCGCCGATGTGCGGCTGCTGGCCGGGGCGATCGAGGTGGACATGTCGGCGCTGACCGGGGAGTCGGTGCCGACCCTGCGGTCGGCGGCCATCCTGGATGTCGATGTGCCGGTGCTGCGTGCCCACGACCTGGTCTTCAGCGGCACGAACTGCACCGGGGGCGAGGCGCACGGCGTGGTGTTCGCCACCGGTATGGCGACCGAACTCGGTCGTATCGCCGCTCTGTCGCAGCGGGTCAAGCAGGAACCCAGCCCGTTGGAGCTTCAGGTGCGGCGGGTGGCGTGGCTGATCGCCGCGGTGTCGGTGGCGCTGGCGCTGGCCTTCATCCCGCTGGCCGTGTCGGGTGCGGGCCTGTCCCTGGTCCAGTCGGTGATCTTCGCAGCCGGGCTGCTGGCCGGCATGGTGCCCGAGGGGCTGCTTCCGGTGATCACCCTGGCACTGGCCGTGGCCGTGCGCGCGCTCGCGACCCGCGGTGCGCTGGTCAAACGGCTCAGCGCGGTGGAGACCCTCGGCTCGACGGACGTCATCTGCACCGACAAGACCGGCACCCTCACCGAGAACCGCATGCGTCCCGTGGCCGCATGGACCGCGGCCGGCCCCACCGACCTGGACACCCGGGAACACACAGGGTCCGTGCCGCAGCCCGCACCGGCGCTCCAGGCGGCCGCCCGCACCGCCGCGGCCTGCAACAACGCCCGCCTCCAGCCGGATGCCGAAGCGACCGGTGATCCCACCGAAGTGGCCGTCCTCCTGGCCGCACAAACCCTGGGCGCCGATCCCGACGCCGACCGCCGGGAGGCCGTACGGCGCTGGCAGTTCCACTTCGACCCCGAGCTGAAGATGATGTCCACCATCGACCAGCACGGCGACGACCTCGTGATCCACACCAAAGGGGCACCCGAAGCGGTCCTGCCGCACTGCACGACCCTGCTGGACGAGAACGGACAGCCCAGCGCCCTGGACGATGCCGCCCGCGCGCGCATCACGGCGCAGGTCGACGCCTACGCCTCCGACGGACTGCGGGTGCTCGCCCTGGCCCAGCGCACCCTGGCGAAGGAGCGGCGGCCACCGCACCGGCGAGCCGACGCCGAGCACGACCTGTGCTTCGTCGCGCTGATCGCTCTCCTCGACCCGCCCCGTCCCGAGGTGGCTGAGGCCGTCGCCCACTGCCGCACCGCCGGGATCCGCATCATCGTCATCACCGGTGATCACCCGCTCACCGCTGCCGCCATCGCCCGCCGCGTCGGCATCACCGGTCCCCACCCGCGCGTCGTCACCGGTGACGACTTCGACCGGATGCACGAACACGAGGTCGACGAACTGGTCCGGGCCGAGGGCGACATCATCTTCGCCCGTGCCTCCCCGGAGGCCAAGCTCCACATCGCCGAGGCTCTGCGCGGCCAGGGGCACGTGGTGGCGATGACCGGCGACGGCGTCAACGACGCCCCCGCGCTCCACCGCGCCGACATCGGCGTGGCCATGGGCCGCTCCGGCACCGACGTCGCCCGGGAAGCCGCGACGATGATCCTCACCGACGACAACTTCGCCTCGATCGTGGATGCCGTCCGCGACGGACGGCGCATCTACGACAACGTCCGCAAATTCATCATCTACATCTTCGCCCACGCCACCCCCGAGGTGACGCCCTTCCTCGTCTTCGCCCTCACCGGCGGTGCCGTCCCCCTCCCTCTGACCATCCTCCAGATCCTCGCCTTCGACGTCGGCAGCGAAACCCTGCCCGCCCTGGCCCTCAGCCGCGAGAACGCCGAACCCGGCCTCATGCGACGCCCTCCGCGCCCCCGCTCCGAAGGCGTCATCCGTACCCGCATGCTGCTGCGCGCCTGGCTGTTCCTCGGCCTGCTGGTCGCCGCTCTGCAGATGGGCGGCTTCTTCTACGTTCTCACCCGCTCCGGTTGGCACCCCGGCGATGCCACCGGCCCCGGCACACCCCTGCACCACGCCTACCAGCAGGCCACCACCATGGCCTTCCTCGGCATGATCGCCGGCCAGATCGGTACTGCCTTCGCCGTCCGCACCCAGCGCGCCTCCCTGCGCTCCATCGGTGCCCTGTCCAACCACTACCTCCTCGCCGCCATCGCCGGCGAGATCGCCCTCGTCGCCGTCTTCGTCTACACCCCGCCCTTCCAGAGCCTCCTCGGTACCGCCCCGCTGCCCGCCAGCACCATGCTCCTGCTGCTGCCCTACCCGTTCATCGTGTGGGGCGCGGACGAACTGCGTCGCTACCTCATCCGACGGCACACCCGCCCAGCCCCGGCGCAAAACGGCGTCGCCGGCCGGCTGTGACACCGCGCCCTGTTGGGCAGGCCCGTGCCCGGCCACTCCCCGGCGCCGCCACGTATCTGCCCGATCCGCTGTGGAAGGAGCTGGGCGCGGTCCACGCCGGACACACCGTCACGGTCGACGACGACCCCTGGTACCTCAACGCCGGGCCCACCGCCGTCCGGGGCGTCCTGCGCGACATCACCGGGCGGCTCGGGCGCTGACGCCGGACACCTCCGACCGGCATAAGCCACCGTCACAACCCGTATGCGATCGGGACAATGCGTCACCACAAGACCGTCCGCAGGCAATAGTCTCGGCGTACAGGACGTGGCTGAGGAGGCGCCCATGGGGACCGGCGATCGTGAGCGGGCATACACACGGGCTCGGCAGGAGGCCGAGCGGCTCACCGCGAGCGGAATCCGGGGCATCGCGCTGACCTGGGTGGACAACGCGGGCCTGACCCGGGCGAAGTCCGTGCCCACCGCGCGGCTGCCCCATGCCGTGCGGCGCGGGGTCGGGATGTCCCCCGTCTTCGACGTCTATCTCGTGGACGACTCCATGACCACCAGCCGCCATGTCGGCGGCCCGGACGGGGATCTGCGGCTCATCCCCGACCTGGACCGGCTCATCCCGCTGGCCGGCCAGCCCGGCTGGGCCTGGGCCCCGGTCGACCGGTACGACCAGCAGGGCCGGGCGCACCCCGTCTGCCAGCGGCTGTTCGCCCGGCGGATGGCCGAGCGGGCACGCGAGCGAGGGCTGAGCGTACGCATGGGGTTCGAGACCGAGTGGGTTGTCACCACCGGCGACCCGGACCAGGATCCGCCGCGCTACCCCTCCGCCGGTCCCGCCTACGGCATGGCGCGCGTGGCCGACCTCGCCGACTATCTCGCCGATCTGCTCGGGGCGCTGGAGGCGCAGCACACCGAGGTGCTTCAGCTCCACCCGGAGTACTCCCCCGGGCAGTTCGAGGTGTCCCTGGCGCCCACCGACCCGGTCGGCGCCGCCGATCTCGCCGTGCTGGTGCGGGAGACGATCCGGGCGTGCTCCGGGCGCGCCGGGCTCAACCCGATGTTCGGCCCGGTGGTGGACCCGGGTGGGGTCGGCAACGGCGCGCATGTCCATATGAGCCTGTGGCAGGGGGACCGCAATCTGTGCCGGGACGGCGACGGGCCGCACGGCATGACGGCGACGGCCGAGGCGTTCCTCGCCGGGGTGCTGCGCGAACTGCCCGCCCTGCTCGCCATCGGCGCCCCCTCCCCCGCGAGCTACCTCCGTCTCGAACCCTCCCGCTGGGCCGGGGCGTACCAGTGCTGGGGCCTGGAGAACCGCGAGGCCGCGGTGCGCTTCATCACCGGCGCACCGGACGACCCGGGGGCGGCCAATGCCGAGATCAAGTCCTTCGACCCGGCGGCCAACCCCTATCTGGTGGCGGGCGCGGTCATCGCCGCGGGCCTCGGTGGGATGGACTCCGGGCTCTCCCTGCCGCCGCCCGTCGCCGGGGACCCCGCGGTCGAGGGGCGCGAGCGGCGGCTGCCCACCTCGCTGCTGACGGCGCTGGAGCACTTCGAGGACTCGACGGTGCTGCGCGAGGCGCTGGGCGATCCGCTCTTCGAGTCGATCGCCGCGGTGCGCCGGGCGGAGGCCGCCCTGTTCGAGAAGTCGTCCCCGCGCGAGATCGCCGTCGCGACCCGGAGGCGGTACTGACCGATGGAGGCCGCCGAGCAGACGGATCCGACCGAGCCGCCGCTGCCGCCCCTGGTGGACCACCACTGCCATGGGGTGGTCCGCTCCGAGCTGAGCTCGGCCGCGTTCGAGGCGTTCCTGACCGAATCCGACGCGCCCGCCGCGCTCGGCACCACCTTCTTCGACAGCCAGCTGGGGTTCGCGGTGCGCCGCTGGTGTCCGCCGCTGCTGGGCCTCGAACCGCACTCCCCGCCAGCCCACTACCTGTCCCGGCGGCGCGAGTTGGGCGCGCGGGAGGTGACCCGGCGGCTGCTGAGCTCCACCGGGATCAGCGAGTTCCTGGTGGACACCGGGCTGCCGGGCAATCTGACCACCCCTCAGGAGCTGGCCCTCGCGGCGGGCGGCACCGCTCATGAGATCGTCCGCCTGGAGCAGCTGGCGGAGCGGATCGCCGACACCTCGCTGACCGCCGACGACTTCCTGGCCGGGGTGGCGGACGGGATCCGGGAGGCGGCCCGTACGGCGGCCGGCTTCAAGTCGGTGGCCGCCTACCGCTACGGGCTGGACTTCGAGCCCGATCCGCCGGGCCCCGGCGCCGTCCACACCGCCGCCGAGCACTGGCTCGCCCGGCGCGGTCAGGGCGGCACCGCCGCCGCCCGGGTCAGCGACCCCGTACTGCTGCGCCATCTGCTGTGGTCGGCGGCGTACACCGGGCTGCCGCTGCAACTGCACACCGGCTTCGGCGATCCCGATCTGCGGCTGGACCGCTGCGATCCGCTCGCCCTCACCGATTTCATCCGCGCGGTGCGCCCCACGGGCTGCACGCTGATCCTGCTGCACGGCTATCCGTACCACCGCGGCGCCGCCTATCTGGCCGCCGTCTTCCCGCATGTCTACGCCGATGTGGGGCTGGCCCTGTCGCACACCGGGGCGCGGGCCGGGGCGGTGCTCGCCGAGATGCTGGAGCTCGCCCCGTTCGGCAAGGTGCTCTTCTCGACCGATGCCCATGGGCTGCCCGAGCTGTATGTGGTGGGGGCGCGGCTCTTCCGGGAGGCGCTGACCGGGCTGCTGACCCACTGGGTCACGGAGGGCGCCTGGTCGCGCCGCGACGCCCGCCGGGTGGCGGCGCTGCTGGGCGCGGACAACGCACGCCGCGTCTACGGCCTCGGCACTCCGGCCCCGCGCGAGGGCTAGGCCCTGTCCGGTGGATCTTCGCGCCTGTGACATCAGCGGCTGCCGCCGCGGGGCCCGCGGCGTCGGGTGCGGGGGGGCGCCTCCCAGCGGTAGCCGGGGAGCATCGCAAGGCGGAGAATCGCGTGATGCGTACTTGCGCGCCAAGCGACATTAGCTGGTCAGCGGGCAGAAGGGAGCACCGCCCGCGCGCCGGGAAGGTCGGCGTGGGGGCGGGGCCTGGTGGAGCTCTCACCGCTGGTGCGGCATCCAGCGGGTCAGCCGGTGTCTTGACTGGTCCCGATGAGGTAACCGCCGAGTCCGGCGACCACTATGAACGCGGTCAGGACCAGCGGCCCGGCGAATCGCCCCAGCCACGCCACCGCGCGACGGCAGCAGATGCCCCAGCGTCCGGAGGCACGGTGCGTGGTGGGCTTCCGGTTGGCGGTGTGTTCGCTGTGGCTCGGGGCCGGGGGCAGCGTGGCTGTGCCGTGCCTGTCTGGGGAGCGTACGGGGTCGACTCGCCAGTGACGTTCAATGGTCACGAGGAACTCGCCATGATTCAGCCCCTGTTGTTCGGTGTGGAGGATGGCCCAGCGCGCGACGGGACCGGGGTCGTTGTCCACCCGCCCCGACGTGGCGGGACACGTCATGCACTCGGCGAGATAGATCCCGTCCGGCGCTCCCTGCGCGCGTTCGGCGGTGAGTACCAGGTCCGAACCTCTCAGGATGGTTCGCGTCACTGCCACGCCCCCGGCTCGAACCGACAGGGGCGCGTGATGATCTCCCGATAGGTGTAGTGCTCCCCGTTCGCTCTCAGGTGGCCGGTCGCCCACGTGTGTGCGGCGGCCTGGTCTTCGCTGGGCTCCCCAGACTGCTCACACACCGCACACTGCACGGCGAACGCGAGCGGTTCGGCGTCAGACTCGGTGTCGGGGATGAGCTGGAACTCACGGAAGCGGTAGGTGGCCCGGGTCATGCCCTCCCCTTTCCGGCGAGAGCACGCCTCTTGCTGTGGTGGGGGTGTCGCCTCAATAACACTTCACAGTCGGTGACCTTGCTCAGGTCTCCGGACTTGCGCGCCGCTTCCTTCTCGCGTTCCAGGCGGGCGCATTCGGCACACTTCACGCTCATGACGCCCCCGCCGCGCGCCGTGCCTCTTCCAGCCGTCGCGCCATCTCGCACGACTGGTCAGGCGTGCATGCCTTGCACTCCTGCCTGTGCATGAGGTAGGCCGCTTGAAGTTGCTCAATGTCAGCGGTACGGGGGTGTTCGAAGATTTCGCGTTCAGGCACGGCAGACCTCCGCCGGGCGAAGATCTTCGGGGCGTTCCTCCCATTCCTTGCCCCCGTGCTGGGGCCCGAGCATGGGGTACGGTCCGCCCCTGCACATGTGGACGCCTACGCGGTCGGTGGTCTGGTCTCGGACGAGTGTCCCCACGTTCGGGTGATCGTGGCTACTCTTGCGCACGGCTGCCTGTCCTTCCTCTCAGGTGTGCAGGTGGTCCGCGCCCCCGGACGTTCGCCCGTCGCGGGGGCACCCTGCTGGGCGCTTTGCACGTGTTCCATGAGCTTCGAGGCGGCAGACGTCCGAGAGAACTGCGAACGGGGAACCCCATAAGCGACTTTGGGGAACCCCATTGCGGGAAACCCGGGGCTACCCTGGGGAGATCACTTCCGTCCCTGCTAGGTGGCCCATGGACGAACGCGAGAATCAACGCGTTGGCTATCCGCTGACGATTCCTGACGCGCTGCTCCGGAGTGAGGCCATGCAACGGGCATGCGCCACCCGCAACTTCCGGGAGATCTTTCGCCTCGTCAACAGGCGTACAGGCTCAAGCCATGCGGCCATGGCCGCCGCCATCGGCAAGATGACGAGTTCCCGCGTGAGCGACATCATCCGGGGCGTCCGTGGCGTACGCGGCCAACAAGTAATCGAACGTGTTGCCGATGGCTTCGGCATTCCTGGCGAAATGCTCGGACTGCCGAGACGTCCATGGGAGGGTTCCCCAAGCGACATTGACGGAACCGCCAATACCGGCACTACCGTCGGAGCTGTGACTGGTTCCGAGGCTAAAGCGCGTGCTCAGTATGTGCGGGAAAACCCCGGAAGCCTCGACCTATTGGCGGTCGCTGAACTCCGGCAACAAGTGCAAACCCTCGACGCGCGCTATGTCACTGAGCCGTCTACGGCTCTCATCGCCGAGATCGGGCAGCGCTTGGGGCAACTTGCACACTGGCATAGTCACACGACTACGCATGCTGTTCGCCGAGATCTCCATGCCGCACAGGCGGAAGCCTGCACGCTAATGGGGCAATTGGTGTGGGATGCTTCGGGCAGGACTGACCACGACACCCCTCGGGCTTATTTCGCTCAGGCTGCCGATGCGGCACGTGAATTACGCGATCCCGTTGGCGAGGGGCTGGCCTTGCTGCGCACCTCTTTTGTTGCCCTATATGGGGAGAAGAACCCGCGCGGTGGTCTAGAACTTGCACAGCGCACCGCCGACACGGTTGAGAATACTAGCCACGTTCTCGCGGGCCTGGCTGTTCTGCACGCGGCCGAGGCTTACGCGATATTACAGCAACGCCGAGACTGCGAAAAGGCATTGAGAAACGCTGAATGGCATTTCAGTCACGTTGATGCAAACGATGTCGGTGCATCGATGTTCTCTCCTGGCCAGTTCGGGCGATTGGCCGGCTCTTGCTTTCTCTTCCTAAACGACACCGCTCGCGCACAGGAATTACTAGAGAGCACCGCTAAAGAGTTGCGCGAGGGATCAAAATCTCATGCCATCGCTTTGGGGAATCTGACTCTTGCCTATATTCGACAACGGAAGGTAGACGAAGCCGCCGATACGCTCGGCAAAGCGATCGGCGTTGTAGAGCGCAATCGGGGCGGCGGCGGGCTGAATCTCATCTTTCAGGCAGGTCGCGAACTGCAACCCTGGCGAGACGTCCCGATAGTGCATGAACTGAACGACCGGCTTCTGAGTCTCATCGCATCCGCGTAAAGCCGAAAGGGGCATCGATGAATAGGGCGCAAATCCAACATGCCAAACAAGCCGTCCGCGAACGTGTCTGGGGTCTGCTAGAGCCCACACACGGGGACGTGACGGGGCGTATCCCCTCCTTCATTGGTGCGGACTCTGCCGCTGCGCGTCTTGCTGAGCACCCTGCTTGGCAGGACGCGAGGGTCATTAAAGCGGTTCCGGACAAGGCCCAGTTGCCCGTGCGAGCCCGAGCACTCCAAGAGGGCAAGCGGGTGTATATGGCATCTTCGAAGCTAGCCGCAGAGAAGCCGTTCTACCTATTGGACCCTGGAAAACTCACTGTTCCAGTGCGCGAAGCCGCCGAACGTCGTATAGCAGCAAAAGTTGCACAGCCCGTAGATCTAGACGAGATGTCGTCAGTTGACTTGGTTGTCTGCGGGAGCGTTGCCGTGAACCCGGATGGTGTGCGCCTCGGAAAGGGCGCAGGATACTCCGATATCGAAGTTGCCCTACTTCAAGAGGCCGGGCTCATCGGCCCGGACACCCTCATTGCGACCACCGTTCACCCCCTCCAAGTCCTGGACGAGACGCTACCGGAGGCAGAACACGATTTCCGCGTGGACCTAGTCATCACGTCCGATAAAGTCATCGAATGCGCACCACGCCGACGCCCGCCCGGGATCATCTGGGAACACCTCACCCCTGGCGCCATCGCCGCAATTCCTACACTCGCAGCACGCAGGCCAACTGACGCATGAGGCGCACGAAAGTCCCACTCCAGGCCAATTGCGACGCATGGGGCAGGGCTTTCGGAGCCTTGGAACTCATAGGGGCCTCGTCAAATTGGGACTGCTCGGACTCCGGGAGAGACTCGTACCAGCGCGCTGCGATCGGGGGCCAGTCCTCGTCAGCCGAAGGAATCTCGGGAGTCGCAAGGTGCGTTGAGTTCGTGGGCTGCCGATGGCAGGGTGCCGCCATATTCAGGTTGGGCGCGCGGATGTAGCGTCGTGATCATGGACTTCCTGACTGGCACCACCACCGACCAGGCGCCGGCCGATCCATCTGCCACCGACGACATGCTGGCCAGCCAGCCCATCGGATACTGGAGTGACCAGGCTCACGCGGTCGTTACCCGGCATCTGCGTAACGCCATGGCCGGGATCGACGTCACGCAGCCGCAGTACTGGGTACTCAACAGCGTCAAGTACTGGCCTGCGGCGCCGAGCCGCGACGAGATAGCCGCCCAGCTGTTGCCCCTCGCAGACGGGCAACACGAGATCCCCCGTGTCGTGGCCCAGTTGCTCCACCGCGGCTGGCTGCGGACCGACGCCCGACATCGTCTGTACCTCACCGACGCAGGAGAAGCCGCCAGGATGCGGCTGCGCGAACTGGTAACCGAACTTCGTGCCGTGGTCCACGACGGCATCAGCGACGAGGAGTACGTGGCCGCGCTCAAGGTGCTGCGCAGGATGATCTCCAACGTCGAGTCCGCCAGGAACCCGAAGGTCGTCCAGGTTCCTTCTGTGACGAGCGACCTGGACACCCTGCTCACCGCGCTGTACGTGAAGATCGACGGCGAGATCGGAGATACCCGATGGCTCGGCCGTCCACCGCAGCCGCCACGCGCGTATGGGGAACGAGGCCCCTGCCCGGCGCGGAGCGCATACGCAGTACCGTGCCCGGAACGTACTCGACCGTAACCGGAGGAGATCGCATGCGGATCGACGGCACGACCGTCCTGCTCACCGGGGCCACCGGCGGCATCGGGCAGACTCTGGCCCGCGCGCTCGCGGCCAAGGGCGCCAAGCTGCTGCTCACCGGGCGCCGCGAGGAGGTGCTGCGGCCGCTGGCCGAGCGGCTGGGCGGCCGGGTGATCGTCGCCGATCTGGCCGAACGGTCCGATCTGGAGCGCCTGGTCGAGGAGGCGGCGGAGGCCCGGATCCTCATCGCCAACGCCGCGCTGCCCTCCAGCGGCCCGGTCCTGGACTACCGGCCCGAGGAGCTGGACCGCGCCCTCGATGTCAATCTGCGCGCGCCGATGCTGCTGTCGCGGCTGATGGCACCGCGCATGGTGGAGTCGGGATCCGGTCAGCTCGTGATGATCGGCTCGCTTTCGGGCCGTACGGCCTCCCCCGGGGCCGCGCTCTACAACGCGGCCAAGTTCGGGCTGCGCGGCTTCACCCTGGGGCTGCGGCAGGACCTGCACGGCACGGGGGTGGGGGTCTCGCTGGTGCAGCCCGGATTCGTGGGCGACGCCGGGATGTTCGCCGACGCGGGCACGTCCCTCCCCACCGGGGTCCGGACGATCTCCAGCCGACGGGTGGCGGCAGCGACCATCCGGGCCATCGAGCGGAACCGGGCCGAGGTGAACGTGGCCCCGCTGGAGCTGCGTCTGGGCAGCGCCCTCGGCGGGCTGTTCCCGACCCTCGCCGAGCGGGCCCAGCGGGGTGCGGGCGCCGGGGAGACGTCCCGTCAGCTCGCCGACGGTCAGCGCGGCAAGCGCTAGCGCCACGGCCTGATGCGCGGGCGGTGTCAATGACCCGTCCGCGCACGGGTCATTGACACCGCTCAGCCCCCATGCCAAAGTTTCGCGACCCTGGCCGGACAACGTTGTCAAGCGGAGGTGCGTCCCATGCGGTCGCTGATCGGCGGAATCCGTGCGCGCACAGCGGGCACGGTGGCGGGCGTGATGACGGCGGTGCTGCTGGGCGGCGGCCTGCTGGGACCGCCGGGGGCGACGGCCGCCGCCGCGGCCGGGGACCCCCCGCCCGACCCCACCTCGCTGGTCCATCCCTTCGTGGGCACCGAGAACTTCGGCAACACCTTCCCCGGCGCGAGCGCCCCGTTCGGCATGGTCCAGGTCAGCCCGGACACCGGCGGTCAGGGCGGCTACGACTACGACCAGAACGCCATCCACGGCTTCAGCCAGACCCATCTGTCCGGCGTCGGCTGCGGGGTGGCGGGCGAGCTGCCCATCATGCCGACGACCGGTGCGGTCACCGACGTGGGCCCGGAGCACTACCGCTCCACCTTCAGCCATGACGACGAGGAGGCCACCCCGGGCTACTACCGGGTGGGGCTGAAGAGCTACGGCATCGACGCCGAGCTGACCGCGACCCGGCGCACCGGCTGGCAGCGCTACACCTTCCCGGCCACCGGCGCGGCCAATGTGCTGTTCAACACCGGCAAGGCCAATCAGAACGTCTTCGGCTCCGAGATCCGCGTGGTCGGGGACCGGACCGTCGAGGGCCGGGTGGAGGCCGGGAACTTCTGCGCCGGAAAGGACCGGCACACCGTCTACTTCACCGCCACCTTCGACCGCCCCTTCGCCTCCTACGGCACCTGGCGCGGCACGACCCCCTCCCCCGGTTCCCGCGAGGCGGCCGGAGCGGGCGGCAACGGCGCCTGGGCCAGCTTCGACGCGAGCCAGGACCGGGATGTGGTGGTCAAGGTCGGGCTGTCGTACACCGGACCGGAAGGCGCCCGTAAGAACCTCACGGCCGAGACCGGCGACTCCTACGACTTCGACGCTACCCGCGCCGCGCTGCACGACACCTGGCGCGAGAAGCTCGACGCGATCCGGGTCGGCGGCGGCACCGAGGAGCGGCAGCGCGCCTTCTACACCGCGCTGTACCACGCCCAGTTGCACCCCAATGTGGCGGGCGACGTGGACGGCCGCTACACCGGTTTCGACGGCGCGACCCACACCACCTCCGGCTATACGCCGTACCAGAACTTCTCGCTGTGGGACACCTACCGCCCGCAGAACCAACTGCTGGAGCTGCTGGAGCCGGGGGTGGCCCGCGATGTCGCGCTGTCGGTCGTCGCCATCGGCCGGGACGGTGGCTGGCTGCCGCGCTGGGCGCTGGCCAACAGCGAGACCAACATCATGACGGGCGACCCGGTGACCCCGTTCCTCGTCGAGGCGTGGTCCAAGGGGCTGCTGGCCGGGCATGAGGACGAGGCGTACGCGCTGCTGAAGAAGAACGCGACCAGCACCCCGCCCGCCGACTCCCCCTACAACGGCCGCTCCGGAGTGGACTATTACCGCAAGCTCGGCTACGTCCCCTCGGGGCTGAAGCTCGGCACCGACTGCGCCGACAAGGGCGGTGACAACGACTGCGTCCACCCCGCCTCGGCCACCCTGGAGTACTCCGCCGCGGACGCCGCGCTCGCCCTGATGGCGCGCGGGCTCGGACACCGCGCCGACGCCCGGATGTTCGCCGAGCGCGGCCAGACCTTCCGCACACTGTGGGACCCGTCGATCGGCCACTTCCGGCCGCGCACGGCCGACGGAGCGTGGGTGACCCCGTACGACCCGGTGGAGGCGGGCAAGCAGTTCCACGAGGGCGGCGCCTACCAGTACCAGTGGCTGGTGCCGCAGGACCCGGCCGGTCTGGTGGAGCTGATGGGCGGCAGGCGCGCGGCCGAGAAGCGGCTGGACGACTTCTTCGCCTACGACAAGCTGCTCACCGACCCGGCGGGCACGGCCCGCGATGACTGGATCTCCGCCCCGTACGACTACTACGGCAAGCCCACCTACAACCCGAACAACGAGCCCGATCTGCACGCCCCGTACATGTATCTGTGGGCGGGCGCGCCCGCGAAGGCGGCGACCGCGGTGCGGGCGGCGATGACCCTGTTCACCACCGGGCCGGATGGGATGACCGGCAATGACGACCTCGGCACGATGTCGGCCTGGTACGTCTTCTCCTCGCTGGGCCTGTATCCGACGATGAGCGGCGGGGACTTCCTCGCCCTGTCCAGCCCGCAGTTCGCCTCGTCCGTGGTCCGTATCGGGCACTACGGCGCCCGGCAGGGCGGCACGCTGACGGTCACCGCGCCGGGCGCGAGCGACGCCAAGCGGTATGTCCGCAGCATCTCGCTGGGCGGCCGTCAGGTGGCGCGGACATGGCTGGACTGGGGACAGGTGGCCCACGGCGGGAAGCTGGCCCACCGGCTGTCCACGGAGCCGTCGTCCTGGGGCACCGGCCCGGGCGCGGAGCCGCCGTCGGTGGGCGCCGCCCGCAAGGGCTGATACCGGCCGGTTGTGGTGTAGGTTCTAGGGCCCGCCTGGACACACGGGCCTGGGGGTGTGGTCGAGCGAGGGAGCGGGTGTCCATGCGTGCTGTGGTGTTCGACGACTTCGGGCGCCGGCCCGAGGTCCGGAGCGTCGAGGACCCCGCTCCCTCCCCGCGCGGCGTGGTGATCCGCGTCGAGGCGACCGGGCTGTGCCGCAGCGACTGGCACGGCTGGATGGGACACGACCCGGACATCCGGCTGCCGCATGTCCCCGGCCATGAGCTGGCGGGGGTCATAGAGGAGGTCGGCCCCGACGTCCTCAACTGGCGCCCGGGGCAGCGGGTCACCGTGCCCTTCGTGTGTGCCTGCGGGCGCTGCGCCGCCTGCGCGGAAGGCGCCCAGCAGGTGTGCGAGCGGCAGACGCAGCCGGGGTTCACCCACTGGGGCTCGTTCGCCGAGTACGTCGCGATCGAGAACGCCGACGTGAATCTGGTCGGGATACGCAACGAGCTGTCGTTCACCACGGCCGCCGGTCTGGGCTGCCGCTTCGCCACCGCCTTCCGCGCCGTCGTCGCCCAGGGCCAGGTCGCCCCGGGCGAGTGGGTCGCGGTCCACGGCTGCGGCGGGGTGGGGCTGTCCGCGGTGATGATCGCCGCCGCGGCCGGGGCCCGGGTGGTGGCGGTGGACATCTCACCGGAAGCGCTCGCCCTCGCGGCCCGGTTCGGCGCGGCGGTGTGCGTGGACGTAGCGTCCACGCTGGGCTCGGTGGCGGAGGCGGTCGCGGACGCCACGGGCGGCGGCGCGCATGTCTCGCTGGACGCGCTGGGCTCGCCGCGGACCTGCGCGGCGTCCATCAAAAGCCTGCGCCGCCACGGCCGCCATGTCCAGGTCGGGCTGCTGCCACCGGCCGCCGGGACCCCGATGATCCCGATGGACCGGGTCATCGCGCAGGAGCTGCGCCTGCTGGGCAGCCATGGCATGGCCGCCCACGCCTACGGCCCGATGATGGAGATGGTCGAGGCCGGTTCGCTGCGGCCGGATCTGCTGGTCACCGATGTCATCGGACTGGACGCGGTCCCGGAGGCGCTGTCCACGATGGCGTCGGGTGCCAGGGGCGGGGTCACGGTCATCGAACCGCACCGCCCGCCCCTGGCCGGGAGCTGACGGACCGTTCCGGCGCGGCTGCCGTTCCGGCGCGGCTCTCGCTCCGGAACGGCTCTCGCTCCGGAACGGCTCTCGCTCCGGAACGGCTCTCGCTCCGGAACGGCTCTCGCTTCCCCGCGGCTCTCGCTTCCGCGCGGTTCCTACGGCACCCGTACCGTCCCGCCCGTCACCTCGATCCGGTCGCCCGCCGCCGGATCGGCCGCGATGGGGGGGCACATTGGCCGGGGTCAGCTCGGGGGCGTGCCCCGGCTCACCGCCGCGCGGCACCGTGCGCACGACCTGGCTGGGCGGCAGTTCGGCCCGCCCTTGGAGCCGCTCCCACCTCAGGTCCAGGGCCTGCTGGTAGTAGTAACCGAGCGGGACGTACCGGTTGTCGAACCCGGCGGCCTGGGAGTCGCTGTGGTGGGCGTGGGTGATCTCGGCGTAGCTGACGGCGCCCGGCCCGTCCTGAGCCCGGGAGGCGAGCCCGAGGTACGGCCGCGAGCTGTGGTTGACCGGCACCCTGGTGTCGTCTCGGCCCTGCACGATCAGCGTCGGCTTGCCGTGCAGATCGCCGTCGCGCCGGGTCGCGTCCAGCCCCTCGGCGAGCCGTGCCGCCCAGTCCCGCTCGGCGCGCGGCGCTCCGGGCCGGGGGAAGGCGAGCCGGTAGACGCAGCGCTCTCCCCGCAGGTTGTAGTCGTGCTCACCGCCGGGCCCGACGGAGCGGGCGTCGGCCACCGGCCCGCCGGGCGAGTTCTCGTCGATCAGCACCCCCGGGGCGGGCGCCCGGCCGACGCTGGTGCCGAAGGCGCCGGCCAGCTCCGCCGGGCGGTACGGCACGGGGGACCCGGAGGAGTCGGTGCGGGCCCAGCCGTAGCCGCACAGCGCGTCGTCGACCGAGGCGCGGGCGAAGCTCATCGCATAGGAGGCGGGGGTCTGCGGGTCGTAGTGCGAGACCTGGAGATATCCCGACCGGGGCTGGAACCCGGCGCGCACCAGGGCCTCCTGGGCGAGGCGCGGCAGCCCGTCAGGGCCCGCCCGCTCGGCGTCCCGGCGTGGGATCAGCCGGGGGTCGTCCCCGACGAGGGCGGCGCAGCGGCGGCGGGCGGCGGGCACGTCCAGGGCGGCGTAGCCGGGCGCCGTGGGCTCGGCGAGCGCGGCACACGGCTGGAGGAGTGAGGCCAGCGCGTTGTACCGGATCAGGGGCAGTCCGGCGGCGGGTACGGCCCGCCCGCCCTGGCGGACCCGGATTCCGTCCAGTGGGGCGAGGTTCATCTGCGGTTCGGAGGCCACGACCGCGTCGATGAGCCCGGTGCGGTCGGCCTCGCCCGCGGCGACGGCCGCGCCGCCGCCGTTGGAGACCCCGGTGGCCAGGACCGTGGTGGAGGCGGGGGTGTAGCCCGCCGGGGGCGCTCCGGCGCGCCAGTCGCGGTTCAGTACGGCGAGGGCGAGCCGGATCGAGCGCAGCACATCGCGCCCCCAGGTGGCCTGCGGATTCATCCCGGAATGGGCCATCTTGTAGGCGACGCGGTACGGGTGCTCCGCGTCGAAGCGGGCGCGCTCGGCGTCGCTCAGCCCGGCGTCGAAGGCGGTACGGCCGCGCAGTTCCGCGCGTGGACCGGTGGTTCCGTCGTAGGCCATGACGGTGCCCGAGTGGAGGTCGTCGAAGGCCGCGCCCATCCCCTTGTCGGTGTAGGCGACCGCGCAGCGGTGGTGCAGGCCCCAGGCCCCGGCGGTGCCGACCATGCTGTGGACGCCGCCGAGCCCGGTGGCGGGCGCGGCGACGACGCACGGCCGGGCGCGGTCGATGTCGTCCGGCACCTGTACGACGAAGCTGACGCTGCCGGCGCCGGTGCCCGCCACGGCCCGGTACTCAACGCCCGCGACCTTGCCCTCACCGGGCACCGGTTGGCCCCGGTCGACATCGGGCCCGTACAGCCGCCCGAGGCCGCCGCCGGACCCGGCGGACAGCCCGGCCGAACCCCAGATGGCCTGGCGGCGCAGCTCGGCGGCGGTGGGCCGGTCGGGGTCGGCGGCCCGGGGCATGGGCCCGCGCAGCCCGGTGAAGCCGAGTCCGGCGGTGAGCAGATCGTCGCTCCGCCCGTCGTACCGCTGCTTCGTCAGCTCACTGATGAAGGAGGGAAGCGCGGAGCGGGCGGACGGGGGGCGGTCGGCGGCGTGGGCGAGCGGGGCGGCGAGGGTCGCGGTGAGGGCGAGGGCCAGGGGCAGGGCGGGCAGGCGGCCGGAGTGTGGCATGGGGTGTTCCCTTGGGGTCAGAGCGGCAGGGCGCCCGTCGCGAGGGCGGCGGCGGTCATCACGAGCGTGGTGCCGAAGGCCCAGCGGAAGAGGAAGCGCTGGTGCTCCCCGAGCTGGACACCGCTCATGCTGAGGAGGATGAAGGTCGCGGCGGTGAGCGGGCTCAGCGGGAAGCCGGTGGTCATCTGGCCGAGGACGGCGGCGCGGGCGATCTCGGCGTGGCCGGTGCCGAAGGCGTCGGCGGTCCCGGCGAGCACCGGCAGAACGCCGAAGTAGTAGGCGTCCGGGGTGAGGACGAGGCTCAGCGGCATGCTGGTGACGGCCACGAGCACCGGCAGATGCCCGCCCAGCCCGTCGGGGATGATGTCGACCAGCGCCTCGGCCATCTTCCCGATCATCCCGGTGCCGCCGAGGATGCCGGTGAACACCCCGGCCGCGAAGATCATGGTGATGACGAGCACCACACTCTTGCCGTGCCGCTCCAGCAGCTCCTGCTGGGCCTCCCAGCGGGGGTGGTTGACCAGCAGCGCGAGGACGAAGGCGAAGACGAAGAGCACGGGAAGCGGCATGGCCTCCAGCACCAGGCAGACCAGCAGCGCCACGGTGAGCAGCAGATTGAAGGCGGTGAGCGCGAGGCCGGGGTTGGCGGCGACCCGGGGTGTGCCGGGGCCGTCCCCGACCGCCACCTCGGCCCGCGGGGCGGGATCGAGGGCTTCGAGCCGCCGCCGCTCACGGCGTCCGATGAGGTAGGCGGCCAGGAGCACCCAGGCGATACCGGCGGCGAGGGCGGGCAGCAACGGCGTGATGATGTCGGACGTGTCGATCTTCAGGGCCGCGGCGGCGCGGGCCGTCGGCCCGCCCCACGGAATCATGTTCATCACGCCCGCGCCCAGGCCGACCACCCCGGCGAGCACCAGCCGGCTCATCCCGAGCCGCTGATAGACCGGGAGCATCGCGGAGACGCTGATGAGGAAGGTCGAGGCGCCGTCGCCGTCGAGCCCGACGCACACGGTCAGCACGGCGGTGCCGACCGTGATCCGTACCGGGTCGTTCTTCGCGGCGCGCAGAATGCCGCGGATCAGCGGTTCGAAGAGGCCCGCGTCGATCATCAGGCTGAAGTAGAGCACCGCGAAGGCGATCATGATGCCGGTCGGGGCGACCTTCGACAGCCCGTCGAGCGCCATCGGGCCCAGATCGTCGCCGTATCCGCCGATGACCGCGGTGACCACGGGCGTGAGGACGAGGGCGACCAGCACCGAGACCCGTTTGAACATGGTCAGCAGCAGGAAGCCGCCGATCGTGATGAATCCCAGTGCTGCCAGCATGGCCGCTCGCTTCCTCGTCCGGTCGGGTGCTGCCGAAGAGTTTCCGAGCGGGGAAAGATCCGCGTCCAGCATTGAACACAGATCTATCCATGCGATCTGCGCAACAGTTCCGCCGCGCGCCCCCGCCGCCTACGCTCACGGAGCATGGACGTCACCCTGCGCCAGTTGACCGCGTACGCGGCGGTCGCGCGCGCCGTGAGCTTCACCGCGGCCGCCGCCGAACTGCATGTGTCCCAGTCGTCGCTGAGCCGTGCGGTCGCCGATCTGGAACGGACGCTGGGGATGCGGCTGCTGGAGCGGGACACCCGCAATGTGCGGCTCACCCCGGCGGGCGCCGAGGCGCTGCGGATCGCCGACCAGATCCTCTCCGCGCACCGCGCGGGCCTGGCCCAGCTCGGGCGCTACGGGGCCGGTGAGCGCGGTGCGGTGGCCCTGGCGACCCTGCCCTCGGTCGCGGCCGTGCTGCTGCCGCCGGTGATCTCCGCCTTCCGCGCGCGGCGCCCGGAGATGACCGTACGGCTGCTGGACGGGCTCGAACGCTCGGTGCTGGAGCGGGTGGTCGACGGGGACGCCGACTTCGCGGTCAGCACGGTGGCCCGGCGCGCCCCGGGCGTACGGCTGCGGCCCCTGGTGCGGGACCGCTTCGACGCGGTGCTCCCGGAGCACCATCCGCTGGCCGAGCGGGACGAGGTGACCTGGGAGGAACTGGGCCGGGAGCCGTTTCTCGCGGTGGGCACCGACTCCAGTGTGCGCCGGATGACCGACGCGGCCTTCGCCCAGGCCGGTATGGAGGCGAACCCGACGGCCGAGGCGTCGAACGTTGCCACGGTGGGCGGGCTGGTGGCCGCCGGGCTGGGCGTCTCCGCGCTGCCGGCCCTGGTCCATCCGCTGGTGGTGCCGGGCCGGCTGGTGCGGCGCCCGCTGGTGGCGCCGGTGGTGGAGCGCCGGCTGTATGTCGTCCTGCCGACGCGCCGCACCCTGCCCCCGGGGGCGCGCCGCTTCCTGGACCAGCTGGAGGAGTTCCGCTCCGCCGCCGATGCCCTGCCGGCGGGGGTGGCGTGGGAGGAGACGGACGACGGACCGTGGTGAGGCTGCGGGGGCGACGTTCGTCGACGACGTTCAGCGGCGACGTTCGTCGGCGACGTTCCATAGCGATCCTTGCAAGATCCGCATGAATTGATCCCCTTTCATTGCTGGACGCGCATACACCCCACCCCGCAGCCTGGCCGCATGGAGGACCAGACCAGCACACGGCAAGGACAGCTCACAGGGCTGAAGGTGGTGGAGTTCGCCCATGTGGTGGCGGGCCCGCTCGCCGGGGGGATGCTCGCCGACCAGGGGGCGGACGTCGTCCACGTGGAGCCGCCGGGCTCCGGTGACGCGGCGAGGGCGATGGGGCCGCGGCGCGACGGCGTTCCGCTCTGGTTCAAGGTGGCGGGCCGCAACAAGCGCTCGGTGACGCTGGATCTGCATTACGAGGAGGGCCGGGAGGTCGCCCGGGATCTGATCGCCTGGGCCGATGTGGTGATCGTGACGCTCCGGGCGGGCCGCCTGCGCGCCTGGGGCCTGGACTGGGAGGCCGTCCACGCGCTCAACCCCACCGCGATCCTGCTGCAGATCTCCGGCTTCGGCGCGACCTCTTCCCGCGCCGACGCGCCCGGCTTCGGGAAGATGGGCGAGGCCCGCAGCGGGGTGGTCCATCTGACCGGCTTCCCGGACGGCCCGCCCGTGCACACCGGTTTCTCGCACGGCGACGCGGTCACCGGGCTGATGGGCGCGTTCGCGATCCTGGCCGCCGTGCACCGTCGTGACACCGATCCGGACTTCGAGGGCGAGTGGATCGACCTGGCGCTGTTCGAGCCGCTGTACCGCCTGGTGGAGTGGCAGATCATCGCCTACGACCAGCTCGGCACGGCCCCCGAGCGGGCGGGCAACCAGCTGGCCGTCGCCCCGGCCGCCGTCATCAACACCTACCGCAGCGCCGACGGCGACTGGCTCACCGTCACCTCCGCCACCATCCGCTCGGTGCGCAATGTGGTGCGGCTGCTGGGCCTGCCCGACGAGGAGTTCGCCACCGTGGACCAGCAGCACGCGGGCCGCGAGCGGCTCGACGCGGCGCTGCGGGACTGGGTCGCGGCACGCCCGGCGGCCGAGTGCCTGGCGGCCTTCGAGCGGGCCGAGGTGGTGGCCTCGCGGGTGTTCACCGCCGCCGACATCGCCGCCGACCCGATCTACGCCGAACGCGAGGACATCATCACGGTGGACGACGCCGACCTCGGCCCGGTGCGGATGCAGGCGGTGATCCCGCGCTTCCACCGCTCCCCCGGCACGGTATGGCGGACCGGCCCCGCGCTCGGCGCGGACAACGCGCTGGTCTACGGGGAGTGGCTGGGCATCGACGGCGGACGACTGGCGAAACTGGAGGCCGAGGGTGTCATCTGACGGCGCTACGGGCGTGACGGGTGCGACGGGCATGACGGGTGCGACGGGCGTGAGGACGCAGCGCGTCCCCCTGCGCTCCCTGCTCTTCGTGCCCGGCAGCCGGACCGACTGGCTGCCCAAGGCGGAGTCTGCGGGCGCCGACGCGGCCATCCTCGACCTGGAGGACGCCGTACCGGAGGATGGCAAGGCGGCGGCACGCGAGGCCGTGGCCCAGGCCGTGACCGCCGACCAGATGACGGACGGAACGCCCGGTCCGATGCGGCTGCTCGTACGGATCAACGCGCTGGACGGCGCCACGGGCTGGCAGGGCGCCGACGACCTGCGAGCGGTGGCCCGCCCCGGGCTCTACGGCATCGTGCTGCCCAAGGTGAGCGGCCCGGAGGACGTGACCACCGCCGACCGGCTGCTGGCGTGGTGCGAGCGCGAACACGGCCTCCCCGAGGGCCATTTCGCCCTGCTGCCCCTGCTGGAGACGGCGCGCGGACTGCGCGAGGCGTACGCCATCGGCCGGGCCGCCGCCCGGATCGCCCACCTGGGCGCGGTGACCGCCCCGGGCGGGGACGTGGAGCGGGCGATCGGTTACCGCTGGAGCCCGGAGGGCGAGGAGACCCGTGAACTGCGGGCCCGCGCACTGCTCGACGCACGCGCCGCGGACCGCCCCCATCCGGTGGCCGGACTATGGGCGGACGTGGCGGACCTCGCGGGGCTACGGCGCTTCGCCGAGCAGAACCGCGCCCTCGGGTACGAGGGGATGGCGGTGATCCACCCGTCCCATGTGCCGGTGGTCAACGAGGTGTTCGCACCCGACGCCGAGGAACTTGCCCGCTGTGGCCGACTGATCGCGGCGGTGGAGCGCGCACAGGCCGAGGGTGCCGGGGCGGTGCTCTTCGAGGGGCGGATGGTCGACGAGGCGATGGCCGCCACGGCCCGCCGGACGCTGGCGCTGGCCGGAGCCGATGACCGCGATGGAGGCCAGGGCGGCCGCGGGAGCTCGGCCTCCGTCTGAACGGCAACGGACACCAGCGCGTCCTCGCGGTGCTCACCTACCTAAGCGCCTGACCGACTTGCGCCCCGGGGCCGAGGAGCAGTTTCGCGGCTGCGTCGTCCCGTCGGTGCGCATCGGGCCCGCCACGGCCCTCGCCCGTGCCCGGCCTCGGGGGCCAGGGCCGTTCTCAGTGCGGTCGACAGCGAGTCGAGGGTCGGGGCCGGACCGTCGTGTGCCGCGCCGATGCCGTCAGCGGGCACGGGCATACATCGTCCGGGTCTCCCGTGAGGTCTCCGGCGGCCTCTCGTACCCGCCCGGGTCCGGCCGTACCCGCCAGCACGAGCCCCCCGGAGACACCGTCCCGGGCCTTCAGCTCGTCGTACCGCCCGGCTCTATCTCCTTCGGCGCCTCCGGAAGCAGCCGGTTGACCATCATCTCCGGGGCCGCGTCCATGTCGAGTGCCTTCATGGCGGCAGCAGAGTTGAGATCGTCCCTCTGCTTCGAGTCTGCAACCCGGTCGATGAACGTCGTCGCGATTTCGAGCTTGTGATCGATGTCGATCTTCTTCTCGTTGTCCTCGGCCGCCTTCGTCAGGTTGGCCATGGTCCGCTTCGAGTGGAGCGCCAGCGCTCCACCGCCGACCGTGATCAGTGCACCCGTCAGACTCGTCACCAACGGCAGGTAGCTGAGGTCAGGGTTACCGGCGTGAACCAGCGCCAGAACTCCCCCCGCAAGGATGATCAAGGAGCCGCCGGTCATGAACAACACGCTCAGGCGGAACGTCCACTCTGCCTGCTTCAGCGTGTGGTTCAGGAAGTCGAAGTGGAACTTCTGTCGCCGTTCGGGAAGGCTCAGATCGCGAGAAGCCTGATAAACACTCCCGCTGTTGACACTTCCGTTGATGTGGATGTTGCTGATGACGCCCGACTGCACCACCGAACCGTGCATCATCCCACCAGAGATCTCGGATTCAGGGATGCTGTCATCGTCGTCTGCGGTGTCCGCCACCTTCAGCGCCCCCCGGTCCACAGCAACTGACGTAAAGCCAACTCCGCCAGCATAACGGGAGTACCGGAGTGGGGTCCCCGCTCTCCATAACGGTTGGCCTCAGAAGGGCACGCCGGCGCGCTTGGCCAGCCGCGTAAGCCTCGGGTTGCTGCGTCGGTGCAGCGACGTGAGCACACGCATCAGCTCCTGGCTGGTCGGGTGGACCCGGGCCATCTCCGGCGCGACGTCCCAAGCCGCTTCGAGCGATTCCAGGGCACCGCTCCTGTCGCCCAACGCCAGCTTTGACCGGCTGATGTTCATGTGCAGCGGACCAACGCGCGTGGCCGGAAGCGTCAACCCACCCCGGACCAAGTCGTCCGCCGTGTTGAGGGACTCGCGGTAGTCCTCCATGTCGGAAGCCGTCGAGATGACATGTACGGCCGTGTTCTCGGGCCCAAAGTGAATGCCGTGGTCCTCGATGTCCTCGGGGAACTCCTCGGCCACCTGCCATGCTGCCTCGATGTGCCGTTCGGCGGTTGCTTTCTCCTTGAGCCGACCGGCCAGCGTAAGCCCACGCAGGTGCAGGATGCCCAGACCGTACGCGCGGTCACGTCCCCGGAGCATCGTCTCGGCCTCGACCACTGCCCGGTCCACGATTGCCAACCCGCCAGCGAAGTCACCGGAGTTGAGGAAGGCTCCGGCCTCATCCCGGGCGGCCACCGTGGCGGCGATCGGGTGCGCACGCTCGGCGGCCAGTCGCTGTTTCATGACGGCCAGTTCGGCGAGGTGCATCCAGCGGTGCCGGGCGGCCAGCCAATAGACCACCGAGTACGCATCGGCGACGCGGGTCCAGGCGTCGGGCGACTGGGTGGCGTGCGCGCAGTTGGTGGCGTCGGCCAGCACGCCGGGGAGCTTCTGGAGGACCGCCGAAAACTCCGTGCGGTAGCGGTGCTCGTTCAGCTCGGCCAGCTCGCGCGGAAGGTCTTCGGGGTGTGACGGTGGCGTGTCGGGGATGTCGAACCGCCGAATGGCGTAATTAAGGGCGGCAAGGCTCTTCTCTTCGGCGCGCTCGACGGGCGCCGTGCCCAGCAACTCATCCAGCGTCAAACCCATGGCCTGAGCGAGAGCGGCGGCAATGCCCTGGGTCAGCGCGCGGTCACCTACCTCGATCTTGCTGAGCAGCGAGACCGACACACCTGCACGCCGGGCAAGGGCAACCTGGCTGAAGCCGCGCGCCTTGCGACAGACAGCCACATTCGCACCAGGTCCGGGAATCTTCGTCGCGCTCATAGTGTGCGTCTTCCCCACTCGACTGGCGTTACCTCTCATCCATCATCTCACTCTCAGCACTCATGCGCCTGCGCCCTGTGCAAACGGTGTGCAAGTTCGCTTTGCACGGCGGCAGTTCTCTTATGTGAGACCCATATACGCAAGCGAGACGAGGGATCATGACACAGACAAAAGAGAAGCCACCGACGGTGCTCAGCCACGGCGATCTGCCGTACCCAAAGGGCACACTCGCTGAAGACACCGAGACCGGTTGCACAGGCGAGCTGCAAGGCGTAATTGAGGAGCGCGTCAAGGGCACCGGGAAGCTGTTCAGCCAAACGGCATACATGCGGCCGAGGGGAGGTGGCCTCGAATGGGAAGCCCCTTTGGACCGCATCAGGCCCGCCGACAAGAACGGTTGAGTCTGCCCACCAAGCGCGCTGCCCTGATCAGTCCGGGTGACGTGATCGGCTACGACGGCGAGTGGCGCACGGTCAAGGAGGCGTCGACCGCCCAGGGGCCAATGGGCGGGCTGGCTGTCGTGGTCACCTGGGAGGAGGGCGGCACGGCCCGCTTCCCCGCCGGTGACGAACTCCTCCTGGGAAAACCGGACTCCGTCTGACCAGCGCCTGAGCCCCACCCCGGCCACATGTGGGGTGGGGCTCAGTTGCAACCGGGCGCGTTGATTCAGTCACTCTCCCCGGCGGGCCTCACCGGCGAATACCCGCTCTGCGTCAGTCCGCTCGTCCTGGGCGCCGGGCGCCGCCTGTTCCCCGACGGCTTCGGTCCCATCGCGTTCGGTCTCACCGACGCGACGCCGACGGACAGCGGCGTCATCATCGCCACCTATCGGCCCCTCGAAGGGTAGGACCAACGGGAGGCCCTCTCCCTCATGGCCGAGGGACGCTCCAACGGCGAGATCGCCCGCGGCCTCTATGTCACCGAGGCCGCCGTCAACAAGCATGTCAGCAGCATCCTCCAGAAACTCGACCTCCGCCTGGACGGCCAGGGACACCGACGCGTCCTCGCTGTTCTCGCCTACCTGCGCGCCTGACAGCCCGATGTTCCCGAAACGCGCTCGTGGCGTCAGTCCAGGACCGCCAGATCGAGTCCGCTCAGCCGCTCGGGGTCGGCCAGGATGTCGATCGCCACGATCCTGCCGTCCGTGACCGTGAAGGCCAGCACCGAGAACGGCCGGCCCTCCCGGGAGCTGACCACGCCCACCGCCCCGTTGACGAGCGCGGGACGGGCGAGGAGGCCCGGGCCGCTGAGGCGGGAGAAGGTGAGCGCCTGGTCCGCCACGGCGGCCGCGCCGTGCACCTCGCGCGGGGCGGGCGCGGGAGCGGCTCCGTAGTCGGCGCGCAGGACGACATCCGGGTCGAGTACGGAGATCAGCCCCTCGAAGTCGCCGTCGCGGGCGGCGGCGAGGAAGGCGTTCACGACCTCGCGCTGCCGGGCCAGGTCCGCGTCGGGGACCGGGGCCGCCCCGCGCACCCGGCGGCGGGCGCGGCTGGCGAGCTGACGGGCGGCGGCCGGGGTGCGGTCGACGATAGGGGCGATCTCGTCGAACGGCACGGCGAACAGATCGTGCAGGACGAAGGCCAGCCGTTCCGCGGGGGCCAGCGTCTCCAGGACGACCAGCAGGGCGAGGCCGACGGAGTCGGCGAGCAGCGCCTGGTCCTCGGGGCCGGGCCCGGTCTCACCGCTGATGACCGGGTCGGGGAGACGCACCCCCAGCGGCTCCTCGCGCCGAGCGGTGCGCGAGCGCAGCATGTCCAGGCAGACCCGGCCGACGACGGTGGTCAGCCAGCCGCCCAGGTTCTCCACCGCGGCGGCGTCGGAGCGGCTGAGCCTCAGCCATGCCTCCTGGACGGCGTCCTCCGCCTCGCTCAGCGAGCCGAGCATGCGGTAGGCCACCGCCCGCAGATGGCCGCGGTGGGCCTCGAAGCCCTCCGACAGAAGGTGGTTCTCGCTCATCGGTCACATCCCCTTGTCGCGGACCGCACCGTCACAGGCCACACCGTGCTGACGGATGGGCCGGGTGCGATGTGACGGAGGGGGACGGATTGTTTTGTGTGGGCCCGTGCACCCGTTCAGTCCCTTGACGCACTGCGATCACATCATTACATAAATTGGGAGCGCTCCCATGTCTGTCTTCCACGCCTTCCCAAGGATGGTCCGTCATGCCCCTGTCCCTGTTACCCCGTCCGCGCGGTGCGCGGACCGCCACCGCGCTGCTGACCGGCGCACTGCTGCTGATCGCTGCCCCGTCCGCGCCCGCCGGGGCGGACTCCCCCACGACCCACGCCGCCGCCTCCGCCGCGCCGTCCGCCGTCCAGGTCAATCAGCTCGGATATCTGCCGGACGGCCCCAAACGCGCCACCGTCGTGAGCGCGAGCGCCACCGCCCTGCCCTGGCAGCTGCGCGACGCGGCGGGCCGCACCGCCGCCTCGGGCACCACCACCGTGCGGGGCGCGGACGCCGCCTCCGGGCAGTCCGCCCATCTGGCGGACTTCTCCTCGTACCAGGGGAGGGGCACCGGCTACACCCTCACCGTGGACGGCCGGACCAGCCATCCCTTCGACATCCGCGCGAACCTCTACGACGGGCTGCGCGCGGACGCTATGTCCTTCTTCTACCAGCAGCGCAGTGGTATCCCCATCGAGGCGTCACTGGCCGGTACGGCCTACGCACGCCCGGCGGGCCATCTGGGGGTCGCCCCCAACCGGGGCGACACCGCCGTGCCCTGCGTCAGCGGGGTGTGCGACGATACCCGAGATGTGCGCGGCGGCTGGTACGACGCCGGTGACCAGGGCAAATACGTGGTCAACGGCGGTCTCGCGGTCTGGCAGCTGGTCAACTCCTTCGAGCGCGCGAAGCGCACAGGGCACGCGGCGGCGCTCGGCGACTCCACACTGCGCGTCCCCGAGCGCGGCAACGGGATGCCGGATGTGCTCGACGAGGGGCGCTGGGAGCTGGAGTTCCTGATGCGCATGCAGATCCCGGAGGGCAAGCCACGGGCGGGGATGGCCTTCCACAAGGTCCATGACGCCGCCTGGACCGGGCTGCCCACCCGTCCGGAGCAGGACACCGAGCCGCGCGAGCTGCACGCGCCGTCCACCGCCGCGACCCTCAATCTGGCCGCCGCGGCGGCGCAGTGCGCCCGGGTCTACGCACCGTACGACGCCGCCTTCGCCGCCCGCTGCCTGGACTCCGCGCGCCGCGCCTGGGCCGCCGCGCAGGCGAACCCCGCCGTGCTCGCCCCCGCTTCCGACTCCACCGGCGGCGGTGCGTACGAGGACAACGAGGTGGGCGACGAGTTCTACTGGGCGGCGGCGGAGCTGTACGCCACTACCGGGGAGGCGCGGTACCGGGACGCGGTCACCTCCTCGCCGTACCACACCGCGAGCGATGTGTTCACCCCGCACGGCTTCAGCTGGCAGGCCACCGCGCCCCTCGGCCGGCTCGTCCTGGCCACCGTCCCCAACGGCCTGCCCGCCACCGACCTCGCCCGCGTCCGCGCCTCCGTGGTCTCGGCCGCCGACGCGCAGCTGAGCACGATGGCCGGCCAGGGGTATGGGGTGCCGCTGCCGGCGGACGGTTATGTGTGGGGCTCCAACGGCCAGGTGGCCAACAACGGGACCGTCATGGCCGTCGCCCACGAGCTCACCAAGCAGCGGCGCTACCGCACCGGGGCGCTGGAGACGCTGGACTATCTGCTCGGCCGCAACGCGCTCGGCCAGTCCTACGTCACCGGCTACGGCGAGCACGCCGCTCAGAACCAGCACCACCGCTTCTGGGCGCATCAGTACGACGCCTCGCTGCCGAATCCGCCCGCCGGATCGATCGCGGGCGGCGCCAACGCGGGGCTGCAGGATCCGGTGGCGCAGGAGAAGCTCCCGGGCTGCGCGCCCGCGGCGTGCTACATCGACGACATCGGTTCGTACTCCACCAATGAGGTGGCGATCAACTGGAACGCGCCGCTGGCGTGGCTGGCCGCGTTTGCCGCGGAGCGCGGCTGAGCAGACGGGACAAGCCGACGCGGCGGGCGAGGGGCCACCGGCTCCTCGCCCGCCGTCGCCTCAGCGAGGCAGCTGCGCCTCGATCGCGGCGACGACGTCGTCCGCCTCCGGCTCGGTGCGCGGCCGGAACCGGCCCACGACCTCGCCGTCCGGCGAGATCAGGAACTTCTCGAAGTTCCACTGCACATCCCCCGCCTCGCCCTGCGCGTCCGGCGTCCGCGTCAGCTCGGTGTAGAGCGGATGCCGCTGCTCGCCGTTGACATCGGTCTTCTCCAGCAGCGGGAAGGACACGCCGTAGGTCGTGGAGCAGAACGTCTGGATCTCCTCGCTCGTCCCCGGCTCCTGCCCGGCGAACTGATTGCACGGAACCCCCAACACGGTGAACCCGCGCCCGGCATAACGCTGCTGCAGCCGCTCGAGCCCCTCGTACTGCGGGGTGAGACCGCACTTGGACGCCACATTGACCACCAGCAGCGCCGCGCCCCGATGCTCCCCGAGAGAGGTCGGCTCGCCGGTAAGGGTGTGCAGGGGAATGTCGTACAGGTTCATGGGATCAACCGCCTTCGTCGTTCGGTGGGTGAGCCCAAATCTATGCGCTCACGGGCTCGTGACGCCCGATCACGATATGAACACCAAGCACACACAACCTCTTCACTTTTCAACCAGCGTGACTAAGGTCGGTTCCTCACGTATCGCTCAAGGGGGGACCATGTCCTGGAATAACCAGCCATCACCGGCACCGAGGCGTCCCAGATGGGCACGCAAGCGTGTCGCCGTCCCGGTCGCGGCCATCCTGCTCTTCGCCGGAGTCGGCATAGGGTCGGCCCAGGGCGAGGACGCGAAGGCGGCTGACGGCGACAAGCCCACGCCCAAGGTGACGGTCACCGTCACGGCCAAGCCGGCCCGTGTGAAGGACACCCCCGAACCGGCCCCCACGGTGACGGTCACCAAGACCGTCACCGCGAAGCCGAAGCCGAAGCCCGCGCCCAAGGCGACAAAGAGTGCTGAGGACGACTCGTCCTCCTCCACCAGCGGTGGCGGCACGTCATCCGGCGGATCGTCCTCGTCAAGCTCCGGGGGCGGCGGGTCGTCATCCGGTGGGTCGTCCGGCTCCTCGACCGGGGGATCGTCCAGCAGCACCGGCGGATCGAGCAGCGGTGCCACAGCGCTCTGCAACGACGGCACCTACTCATACGCCGCCCACCACCAGGGCGCGTGCTCGCATCACGGTGGTGTCGCCGTCTTCTACAGGTGATCCGATGCGCCGCTGGGGCGGGCCACAGGGCCCGCCCCAGCGACTGCCGGGTAGCGCCGACGGCGCCACGTGGCGGCCTACTCGGGCGGCGTCGGCGTGTCGTGGCTGCGGTGGTGGGCGGCGAGCCGCTGATACGGCGCTCCACCCATTTAGTAGGCCCCCAACAGCGGACGACCTTGAGACCGTCACGCTAGAGAGGGGTCGAAAACCTTCCGGCCGGAAGATAGCGTCGGGTGATCAACGACTGAAACCCTGCGTCACTTTTGGTGGCGTCGCCGCAGGGAAGACGCCCTGGCGGAGGGGGGTTTTCCTGGGGAGTGTCTAGGGAGCAAGCGACTCAGGGAGGAGGCAGGGAGATGGCCGCCCTGTTGAGGCATCTGACCTTGTCCTCCCCGTTGATCGGTGGCGTGTGCGGGCGTAGTTCCCACCACGGCGCCGGAACCGTTCCAGGGCAGTGAATCGCAGGGGGCGCGCGCGTAGCCAGGTGTGCGACGCATATATCTGCGTGGCATATTCGCGCCCCGCGTGAATTGGTGACTGGCCGTCTAACCCCTGGCCAGAGGCACAGTCGGACAGAGGGGGCTGCAGGCGTACAACTGGTGCCCGCCGACCGTGCCGACGAAGCGGCTGGCGTACAGGGCGAACCCGCAGAGGGCGCAGGCGTAGCCGGCGCGCTGGTCCGCGGTGAGCCGGGCCGGGTCGGGAAGGTCGACGATTTCGGCCCACGCGTAGCCGTCTGGGTGGATGCCGCAGTGGTCGCTATCGCCGAGGGTGAGGTACAGCATGCTGCTGTTCCAGATCTTCACCGAGCGGGAGGAACGCAAAGCGACCGCGGTGGCGACGAACTCCCCGTTCGCAGAGGGGGACAAGATCTTCGGGGATCCGAGGCTCTGCGCAGCCATCGCCGACCGCATCACCTTCCGCGCCACCCTCATCCGCGGAGTGCTGGCTGGCCGGTCAGGGCGAGCGGTGGCGGGCGGGTTCAGCCTCCGGCACCGAGTCCTCCCGCTACCAGGCCACGACTGCGGCGGAGAGCAAGCCCAAGCGGTGACCAGCGGCTCTCCGCGAATGCCGCCAAGACCGCTGGAAGCCCCTGTTGACATGGATGCCGACCCCTACGCCCGGCGCCCCTGGCGCGAGTAGGCGCGCAGTGAGAGCGGGGCGAGAACCACCAGCAGCGCTGCCGACCAGAGCAGAACGGAGGCCACGGGATGTTCCATCGGCCAGGCCCTGTGTCCGGACGCCGCCATCCCGGGATTGCCGAACAGCTCGCGAGAGGCGGCGGTGAGCGCGCTCACCGGATTCCAGTCGGCCAGGAACCGCAACCACGCCGGCATGCCGTCGGTCGGGACGAACGCGTTGGACAGCATCGTCACCGGCAGGAACAGCGTCGCCAGCTGGGTGACCATCTGCTCATTCTTCGCTACGAGGCCCACATAGACGCCCACCCAGCTCAGTGCGTACCGCATCAGCATCAGCAGGAGGAACGCCTCGACCGTGTGGAGCAGGCCGCGGTGCGGCTGCCAGCCCACCAGCAGGCCCGTTCCCGCCATGGCGGCCAGCAGCGGCACGCCGACCACGGAGTCCGCGCCGGTATGCCCGAACGGCACCGCGAGCCGCGCCATCGGCATGGACCGAAACCGGTCCATCACGCCGAGGGAGGCGTCGGCGGCCATCGTCCCCATGACCCCCTGCACCGAGGTGAAGGTCACCATCGCGAACAGGCCCGGCATGAGGAACTCGCGGTAGTCACCGCCGCCCGGCACCTGGATCGCGCTGCCGAACACGTATCCGAACAGCACCACCATGATGACCGGGAACAACAGCGCGGCGATGATCTGCCCGGGCTCCTGGCGCAGCCGTGAGAGCTCGCGCCCGATCAGCGTGAGCCCGTCGGCGAGCGTCCAGCGCAAGCGGCCCGCTGGCGACGTGATGGTGGTCATCCGACGGGCTCCTTCTGGTCGGTGAGGCGCAGGAACACCTCGTCGAGGGTGGGGCGGCGCAGCCGCACGTCGGCGGCGTTGACCCCGGCGCGGTCGAGCTCGCGCACGATGTCGGCCAGCTTGAACCTGCCGCCGGGCAGCGCGACGCTGAGCTGGCCGTCGCCGCTCGTCGTGGGATCGGTTCCGGCCAGGTCGTTGAGCACGGTCACCGCCGGGCCCAGCGCGGTGCGGTCTTCGAGGACGACTTGGAGCTGCTCGCCGATCGTTGCCTTGAGCTCGTCGGGCGTGCCCGTGGCAATGACCTGCCCGTGGTCGATGACGACGATGTCGTTGGCCAGTTGGTCGGCCTCGTCCAGATACTGGGTGGTGAGCAGCACGGTGGTCCCGCTGGCGACCAGTTCGCGGACGCTGTCCCAGATCTCGCCTCGGCTGCGCGGATCCAAGCCGGTGGTCGGCTCGTCCAGGAACAGCACCTCGGGGCGCTGGATGAGACAGGTGATCAGGTCGAGCCGGCGCCGCATGCCGCCCGAGTAACCGGCGACCGGGCGGTCCGCCGCCTCCGTCAGCCCGAAGCGCTCCAGCAGTTCGTCGGCCCGTCGGCGCGCCTGGACACGGGACAGGTGGTAGAGGCGCCCGAACATCTGCAGATTGCTGCGGCCCGTGAGCTTCTCGTCCACCGCTGCGTACTGGCCCGCGAGACCGATCCGGGCGCGGACCTTGTCGGCCTCGCGCACGACGTCGTGTCCGGCGACTCTGGCGTGCCCGGCATCGGGATCGGACAGGGTCGCGAAGATGCGGATGGCGGTCGTCTTTCCCGCACCGTTGGGCCCCAGCACCCCGCAGACCGTTCCTCTGTTGACGCTGAGGTCCAGGCCCCGTAAGGCATGGGTGTCGCCGAAGGACTTGTGCAGCCCCTCGGCGACCACGATCGGATCTGTCACGGTCTCTCCATTGGGTACCTTGTACGCGGTCATGGTCAAGCTAGGCCACTGGGTACCATGTACGCAACCCCGGAGGTGACACGGTGGCCGACGCCGAGTACGTGAACATCTGGATGAGGCCCGAGCGCCCGGCGCGCGGACCCAAGCCGGCCTACAGCCGCGCGCAGATCACCGAGGCCGCGGTCCTGATCGCCGACGTCGAGGGGCTGGAGGCCGCCACCATGCGGCGGATCGCCGCCGAGATCGGCGCGGGCGCGATGTCGCTCTACCGGTACGTTCCCAGCCGTGACGACCTCATCGAGCTCATGGCCGACCACTTGATGGGCGAGGTCGACGTCACGGGCATGCCCTCCGGCGACTGGCGCGCCGACCTGACGCGCTATGCGAACCAGACGCGGGCGATGTGGCTACGCCATCCGTGGATCGCCACCATCCACCGGGCGCTCCCCGGCCACGGCCCCAACCAACTTGGCCTGATCGAAAGGGTGATGGGAGCCCTCGACCCCTACGTCTCCATCGACGAGAACCTGGCCCTCATGGCCATTTTGAACGGCTACGTCGAGGGTGTCGTCCGCGAGGAGGTCGTCGTGGCGGAGGAGATCCGCCGCAGTGGACTCAGCGAGCTTGAATTCATGGCGCGGAGCCTCCCGCGCGTCCAGGAGCTGCTGGCGAGCGCGGAGTACCCGATCTTCACCAAGATCGTGACGGAGGCGGGTCAGCCGTTGCTGAACCACGACGACCAGTTCCGCTACGGACTGGAACGCGTCCTCGACTGCATCGCCGCCGCTCTTCGGCCCCCGAGCGGACTTTCGTCACGGAGCAACGGGCAAGACCGTTCCCTGGCCACGCAGTCTCCCCCGCCCAGGACCGTGTGTGACGAAACCAGGGATGCGGTGGATGACCAGTCATCCCGCCGTGACGGAACTCGAAGCGTGCGCACGCGGGCCGCCAAGTGTGCCGTATGTGGCGAAACCGCCCCCAGTCCCGAAACCGGGCGGCCCCGCCGATACTGCTCACGGGCATGCCAGCAGCGGGCCTACCGCACTCGGAGAAGCGCCGGATCCTCCCGGTGATCACCAGGCACGGTCTGTCTGTCCCGCCAACAGGACGCCGGGGCCCGTTCTGATTCGTTCGTCATTGGCCGATCTGAGGTATGTTCTGGCCCAGCCGGAGTGCAATTCAGCCCACGGTCCTGACGCCGGGCCTTCACGCCTCCGGGCCCGAATGGCGCTGAAATTCTCGTTCGGGTCCCCCCGATGCCGCTTCGGCTTTCAATAACTGCTGAGTTCCGCATCATCAGGCCGACGGCCCAGGCGAACGTCTTTCAGAAATTGCGAGGTCGCAGCCCTGCACGTCACCGCCCGACCAGCGACGCAGCCACAAACCCGTCGGAACCTCCACGCGATCAGGCACCGTCGGCGTCTGCCGCATCCAACCGCCTACCTCGACTGAATTAGGCGAAGGGAGTTCGCAAGCAGCCTGCGACACGCAAGCGGGCCCTCCCACCCACGCCTGTCAGGGACGCGAACCGAAAGGGCCCGTGTCCTCACGCTATCCGCACCACGACTTCGCCCCCGCCTGGACACCCCGAACCACTACGGCACCGTCACTCGATGGGTGGCTCTCGAACTCGCCGGAAATCCCTGGCCGCGGACAGATACACCGCCACCACGGACGGAGCAACAGTGGCTCCCGATCTCACCGGAACCCTGGCTCCCATATGACCCGATAAAAACACGGGCGGAGTATGCGCGGCTGGTGGTGCAGTGGGCGGCGGCCCAGCGCCGGGATGTCACTGCGGCGGCTTAACATCCGGCCGTGAGTGATATCGACAGATTGATCGAGTTGCAGCGGGCCTCAGATGCCGAGTTCGCGAAGCCGACCGGACTGGATGGCGAGGAGCATCAGCAGCATTGGGAGCGGTGGCGGACGGCGGCCGAGACCGTACAGGCCGCGATCACCAAGGCGGCCGAAGGCCAGAACCGGTACGAGCTTGAGGCGCGAGTGAAGAAGGCCGCCCGGCATCCGGAGACTGAGGGCTGACGTGCCGCCGCCCCGCCGGTTCGACGGGGCGGTGCTCCGAGTAGCTGCGCAGCCCACGCAGTAGATCGGATTGATGCCTCAAGGGTACGCGGGGGTGCCGACAACGCCCGGAATGTGAAGTGGCCCCCGCCGACGGGGGATGCAGCGGGGGCCACGACCAGTGTGGCACGGCGGTCAGTGGCGGAGGGCCCGATCGGGTCGGCACACGTCGCACACGGCGGCGGCTCGGCGGCCGATGCGCTCCACAGCGTCCTCGGTGGTGATCCGCTCGTGCTCACCCCTCACCTGCCAGCAGTCACGGCGGTGCAGACGGCGAGCAGGATCTTCCTCCCGGTACTGGTGGAGTTTCTCCAGCACCCACTGCCGTCCGGCTACGGCTCCATCGACAGGTACACCGCTGTAGTCCTCGCCCGCGATCGGGGTGACGCGGTCGCTCGGGACGCTAATCGGGGTGGGTGCTCCGGTGACGCGAGTGCGGCCATCGTCGTGCTGGTAGCGGGCCGGGAGGATCGCCTCGCACTCCGCCCACCATTGACCGTCAGGGGTGCGGGTCCACTGAGTGAGGACGACGTCCAGCTCTTGGTCATCCGGCATCTGGGCGCGGGCCCACGGCCCGGCCTTCGACCGCCACTCCTCCACGCCCATATTCGGATTCTAGTTCGAATACTCGGATGGGGGCCGCCCAGGGGCAACCCAAGCCCTGGCGTCCTACCGTCGAGCCATGCGGGCCATCTGGAGCGGAACCATTTCGTTCGGCCTCGTCGCCCTCCCCTGCCAGCTCTTTACTGCTACGGAGGAGCACGGCCCCGGGCTCCACACCGTGCATGTCGCCTGCGGAGGACGCATCCGCCACCGGCGTGTCTGCGAGCTCGAGAACGTCGAAGTCCAGCAGACCGATATCGCCCGAGCGTGGGAAGCACCCGACGGGCGCCAGGTGATTTTGAGAGACACCGACCTCGAGGCCCTGCCGCTGCCGACCAAGCACGTCATCGAGGTGCTGGGATTCGTCGGCAGCGAGGAGGTCGATCCCATTCTCTATTCCCGCCCGTACTGGATCGGGGCCTCCGGGGCTGGTGCCCAACGCCCCTACGCGCTCCTCGTCGAAGCCCTCGCACGCTCCGGCCGGGTGGCCATCTGCAAGGTAGCCATCCGCAGCAGGGAGCGCCTGGCCGCACTCCGTCCGCGGCACGGCATGCTCCTCCTCCAAACGCTCCTGTGGCCCGAGGAAGTACGCGACCCCGGCGACCTCTCCTCCCCCGCACCGTTGACCGACCGCGAGCTGGCCATGGCCGAGGTGCTCATGGACGCGCTCGCCGGCGTCGACATCGACCAGCTCCACGACGAATACACCGCAGCGCTCAACAGCCTGATCGATGCCAAAGCTGGCCACGGCGAACTGACCGTGACGCCCGAGCCGGCGCCCGCCATCGACCTCATGGCCGCCCTCGAGGAATCCGTCCGGGCCGCCAAACGGTCCCGCGGCGAGGACTCCGTGGACTGACCTGCGTTACTCGCCGCAGCGTGGGCACACGAGGGTGAGCCTGAGGGGGGATCTCCCGAAGGAGCACACCGTGATCAAGAAGCTGCACGATATCGGCCTGCGCTCAGAGCACGCCTACATCGCCGCTGTGGCCTCCATCGGCCTTTCCGTCGGCACCTGGGCCACGTCCCTCCGCGCCGAACCCGGCACCGGTCTCGATCGTGCCGACCGGTGGGGCATCTTCATCGGCGAATGGGCACCCACCTTCTTCGGCCTCGGCCTCGCCCTCTCCCACTACGAGCAAACCGAAGGGACACTTTTCGAGCAGTCCAGGGGCAACGTCGAGCAGCTGCGGGAGAAGGCCAGCCGAGGAACTGCGGCAGGCTAAGCCCCTGACAGCACGACGCCCCGCCTCGGAGAGAGACGGGGCATCGCAATCGCTCAGGTCTCAGCACATCTTGTAGTCGTAGCGGGTGGAGTTGTACGAGCACGAGTCCCTGAACGTGCCGGATGCCGTCCGGAGGGTGGCGGTGTCCTTGTCGTTGTTCCACACGTAGGAGCCGCGGCCCCAGTAGACGTGGCCCGCGCTCGTGCTGCCCCTGCCGGTGTGGACCTTCACCGTCTTACCGGCGCTGATCCGGTAGGAGGGGAAGGTGAACTTGTAGCCGGTGGCGTCGCGGAGCGTGTAGCCCTTGAGCTGCACGGCACTGCTGGTGCTGTTCTTGATCTGCACGTACTCGGCGTTGAGGCTGCTGTTGGACCGCGTGTCCGAGCCGGGCGAGTCGTAGTAGACCTTGTACAGGTGGATCGAGCCGGCGGCCTGCGCCTGGGTGGGCAGCAGGGCGACGGCGGAGGCCGCGGCCGTAGCGACAGCGGCGACGAGCATGCGGGGACGAATCAACGATCGTCCTCAAATGATGGCCGGGTACCCCCCATGGCCCCGGCGAGGAGATCACACTACGGGCGGAAGGCCAGATACCGGTCGCCGTTACCGATCCGGGACCCAAGGTGCGAGGCGTTCGAAACGGCAGACAGCGCAACGCCCCCTGCCGAAGCAGGGGGCGAAAGCGGTGCGGCCACCGCAGCGGCTACAAAGACCCGGCGAGGTGCACTCGGGGGCCAGGGCCACCGCACACCGGGTTGATCGCAGACCTACACCGGGCAAGGAGCCCGGGTCAGCCCGCATACCCAGTGTCGCACGAGGGGTTGACAGTGGGCGGCACGTTAGGAGAGGGCGGTCCAGTGCCGCTTAGATGAGCGCCATGAACCTCATAGCTGCGGCCGTCAGCAAGCCCGGTGACGTCGGCCGCAAGGTCGGCTTCGATATGAGCGAAGGCTGGGGCATGATCTTCGCCGCCGCATTCACCGGCCTCTTCGTCCTCCTCGCTGCCGTCATTGCCTACCGCACCGGCCGTCGCCAAGTCGCCGACCAAGGGCGAGTAGAGCACCAGCACTGGGTACGGCAGAACCGGTTCGACGCCTACCAGAAGTTCATCGCGGCCAGCGACGCCGTCGACGATGCGCTGGAGGAACGGCGACGGCACCCGGGGATCGGCAACGCTCCACTCACCAGAACCCTCGAAGGACTCATGGGCGCGAAAGCGCGAGTGCAGTTGGTCGGCCCGGATGCGATGGTCCGATCGGCCATGACTGTAGTGACGGCCGCGGCGGCGCTCCAGCAGCGGATGGGGCGGCCAGTTACCCAGATACTGCCCCTGAACGGCCAGGAATGGAGGGAGCTGACCGAGGCCCTGGTTGCGGCAGAGGGGCAGTTCATCAACGACGCTCGGGCCACGCTCGACGCTCCGGCGGAGTAGGCGAGTCGGCCCTCCCGTGAGGAGGCCGGGAGAGACGAAGCGCCCCGCCCGCGCAGGGCGGGGCGCAAGAGGGGGCACCGCCTGGGGGGCAGGCGCCCGCGCCCCCACAGCATGGACCCGTGGCGGTTGGTCGGGGAAGGGGTCGGACTGCGGTCCTTCAGGGCGAGGTAGCGCATAACGTTCCCTCAAGTGCCGCGCTACGCAGCCGAGGGCGCGCGGACGTCAAAGGAGACCGTGATCCTCGGCTGGCCCGCTTGGGGCTCCAGCTCCGAGTACTGCCACCTGTACAGCGACTCGTGCTCCAGCTGGCCAGCGCCCGTCAGGAAGACGGGTTCAACCTTGTTGCTGACGCTGCCATCCCGGTAGCGGCAAGCCACAACAGCCCACCCCACCACCGGGAACACGTCCTCCTCCTCCACCCAGCGTTCGCTGGTTCCCGGCTTGTGAGCCTTGACCTGCACGCGGACTGTCCAGCCCGGGTGGGCGGTTGTCATGGAAAGGATCTCGTTTTCGAATCGGTCTTCATCTGTCATCAGGGGCTACTTTCGTCAGCAGTCGCCCAGCGAGCTCAGCGGAACGCGGGGGCGAGTGTTCACAAGCCGATGTCCTCGGATGCGGCGTCGGTCCACTTGTCGGCTTCCCGAATGTAGCCCCAGAAAGGGGCTACTGACTGTGTAACGAACGGAGCCACTCGATAGCCTGACGAGGCGATGCCCCCGCCAGATCGGATGGCGGGAGCATCGCGCCGTGGGCGGTCACCCCACCAGTCGACGCCTCGGTTGAAGTTCAGGAAGAGCCAAATGAGCTTCGAGCCGTAGGGCCACCGGGCAACGGCCCCGTACTGTATGAGGTGCATGAGCGTTCGAGACGGCCAAGAGTCGCCCACCTCGAGCGGCACCGAAGAGGCCGCTACGTTCGCTGGCTTCACCAGGATCGACTGGGAAGCGTTCCTGCATGCGGAGCCGTAGAAGAAGGCCCCGGTGGGCCGACTGACTTCGAGGCGGCCTTCCCACCTGAGAGTGCCATCGGCGTCCGCCCCGTTCTGCGTCATGTCCAAGTGAGCCGTGAAGCGGGGGTGTGTCTGGGCGAGCTTGGCGGCATTCCCTTCCCGGTCCGCGTCGGCCCCCGGCGCCCCACCCGTGCTGATGCAGGTGTAGGTCACCGCCCCGGAGCCTACGAGGGCGTGCAGTTCGAGGAAGGCGGCATGCTGGTGGAGCGGCCACTGCTTGGGGGCGAATCGTGCCGAGCTGCCCAAGGCGTCTGCATAGCCAGTCCCGTAGATGTCGCCCTCGTTCATGTCGCCGCTGATGTGTCGATCGCGGAGTTCGAGCAGGGCGGTCATTGCCGAGGGCTCCTTCTGGAAGTCCTCAAGGAACCCTTGGGCTAGGTCTTCATGAACTGTCATTGATCGCCTTCCTCTCTCTTGGGTTCGACTCGAAGCATGCTGAGCGCTGCTGCTCGCCTGCTGTCATCGGTTCGCTTGCCTGCTCGACGGAGCCCGACCTTGCGATACTTCTCGACCATCTCGGTGGTGCCCCAGTCGCCGGTGATTTCTTTGATCTCGCTGGCCGTGTAGCCCTCCGCTCCGAGGTCGGTGGGGACGCCAGCGCGAAGCCCGTGGGCTGTGATGTCCTCAGCTACGTCGATCTCGGCGGCGGCTGGTGAGCCGGTCGAGAACGGCTGGAAGGGCAGGTGGGTACCAGTTCGGCAACCCCACCTATCCCCAACCGTCTCGGGGCGCTACGGTCATCCCTCTCATCACACGCAAGGGGGGACCATGCGTACACGCATGATCGCGGCCGTCATCCTGGCCGCCACACTGCCACTCACCGCATGCAGCGGAGACGACAGCGACAGCAGCAAGGACACGACACCCAAGGCCGCGGGGGAAAGCTTCGACTGCGACAACCCGAACGGCGACCAGGCCAGCTGGGTCGAGCACTGCGCCGACAAGAAGCCGGCACCGGCCGAGCAAGCCAGCACCGGGCTCGCCTTCGGAAAGAGCTACACCTGGCCGGACGGGCTCAGAGTGTCCGTCGTCGATGCCCACGTCTTCACGAACTACACGGAGTTCGAGGAACCGGAGAAGGACAAGACCGACTTCCGTGTCCGGCTGAAGCTCACGAACACGGGAAAGTCCACGGTGAAGCTCGACGGCTTGTCGACCATCATCGAGGGGGCAACCAATGGTGGTGAGGCTGCGAGCACCGAGTTCGAGAACGGCTCCAATCCGCTCGAGGGCCGCCTGGCGCCGGGTGTGACCGTGACGAAGACGGACGACGGCGTCCTCGGAACCAGGTACGGGAAGAAGATCGTTGTCACTGTGCAGCGAGCGTCGGAGAACTTTGATCTGGAGTTCCCCGAGTTCACCGGCAGCATGCAGTGGGCGTAGACGACGAAGTGCCCCGCCGCCTGCGCGAAGCAGGGGCGGGGCGTTCTCATTCGACGGCCATGCTGTCGTAGTTCGGCGGCGGGGGTGGCTCCGGTGACGGTACGGGCTGCGGCTCCACCACGCCCATGCCCACCAGCGTGCCCATGTCGGCGGCGGTCGTGTCCGGGATCGGCACGGCCGGCTGCGGTGCGGGCTGCTCATCCTGGGTCGGCATCGGTGCTCCTTACGGGTATTGGCGCCGTTGCGGGTCGAGGCCCAGCGTCAGCGAGCCCTGCTGGGACGGCTCCGGCTCGGGGGCTGGCTGGTTCGAGCGGCACGTGTAGTGGGTGGACCCGTCACTGTCCGGGGTGCACTCGTAAGTGACGCCCTGCGGATCTGTGTACGTCCAACCCGCGAACCAGTGTCCTCGAACCGTCAGGGAGAACCCGGTAGATGGTCAGCAACTGGCCCACGGTGAGTTCGCGCAGCGTGAGCGTGATGCTCGCCGTGTCGTCGTGAGCTGCGACAGCGTTGGCTGGGAGTTGCTGCCACATGCCCACCATGTCGATACGCCACACGCTGCCGGTCGCAGTTGCGGTGAGCGTGTACTCGATCGCCGCCTGGGTCGCATCCGCCGGGATCGTGAAATCGTTGCTGAGCGCCCACCATCCGGGTGTCGGTGCGGCCTCAGGTGCGGCCGTCGAGACTCCGAGGTCAGCGTTGGAGGCGTCGTACCAGCGCACACCGCGAGTCATGGTCCGGCCGCCAGCAGTCACCTGGCCAATTACCTGAATACGCAGGTTCTGGCCCGCTGTCGCCAAGTCGATTCCGGCGGCAATACTGCATGCTGCCGTGCCGACCGGTGCCACAGCCGATGCCCGCTGCCTGTACCAGGCGGGTGCCCGGTGCGGCGAGCACCGAGCGGGTGGCTTGGATCTGGTTGCCAGGCTCGTCATAGAACCGCAGCTCAACCCACGTGGTGACGCTGGTGTTGGGCGGGTTGAGGTAGCAGGCGGCCATGTACTCGACTCCTGGCGTGGCGACCGGCCGGTCCGTGGACCGTATGGAGGCATTGCCGTTGGCCATGGCCGTCATAGCTATGACGTGGCCATCATGAAGGTAGTCGTCCACCGCCCACTGCACGGGCGGCAACTGCCGGGCGATCGTGCAGTTGACCTCGGCGAACCAGCCCGACGCATCAACCTCGGCGCTCTCGGTGTTGAACGCGAACAGGTTGCCAGTCGTGGTGTACGGATAGCCGAAGTAGACGTTCTCGTAGTACTGGTTGACGTTGCCCGCGACGGGGATGGAGGACACCACGATCTGCGCGCGGGCCGCGTCAGCCGGTGCTTCCCCGCCTACAGCGATCCGGTGCCACCCCGCCGAGGCAGGCGAGGTAGTCATCGACCACGTAATGGAGATTTCGGCGTTGCTGCTGTTCAGCCAGCGAATGCCGATCCGCTCCCCCACCACGCCAGCCGCGTCGCAGAACGCCTCGTACTCCGTCCACGGGGTGACCGGGTAGCTCGAGACGGTGATGGCCTGCATCTCCCCAGCAGCGGAGGACTTTACGACGAGACATCCGTCGCCGTTCCGTCCCCCGGTACCGAGGGAGAGCATCGCGTTGAGCTTGGCCTTCCAGCCGAACGTGTTCGGGTCGATCGACTCCGTGACCGTCGAGAGGAAGTTGCCGGGGATCGCCACGTCTCGCGGTCGCCGACGTACACCGCCACGTTCAGATCGCCAAGGCCCGCAGCCGGATCGGCGCCCAGGCGCAGCAGGGCGTTCGCCTGCTGCGTGGTGAACACCGGTTCCGGCCGCCCCGTGCCGTTGTAGGCGAGGTTGAGGCCCGGCTGGAGGTAGCCGCCACTGTCATAGCCGCCGGCCCGGTTGTAGGCCCGCGGGCGCAGGTGCACCCAGTGCTCGGCGGGGAAGTCGTAGAACGCGAGGAGCTCGTCGGACTCATCGGTGACCTTCTTGGCGGCCTTCGGCCACTTCACGCTACACCCAGCGGTGACCGCCGACCACCCGCGCGAAGACGCCCCAGCAGCGAGGCCCGCCATGCACACCAGTGCCCACACCGTCCTGTACGACCCCGACGGGCTGATCGAGGCGGAGCTCCCGCTCGACCGCGAGCCGTACGAGTGCCTCGTCAAGGCCGTCCTCGCCTGGACCGGCGAGGACACGCTCACGACCCGCGACTACGAGCAGATCGCCCTCCATCTGACCAGTCACGCTCGCGCGGTCGCCGCCGACGTCCGGCGCCGCGCGAACCAGCTGCCGAAGAGCAGCGGGCCCCGGGCACTCGCCGACGTCGTCCTGCGCGAGGCTGAAGGCCGGCTGTCCGCGACGCCGGAGGGCACCGTGCGCTGCGTCCAGGTCCGCGCCCGGCCTCGTCCCGCGCTCTCTCCGAACGCCTGGAGGCCGTGCTCGCCCCGGAGAGGGGTGCACCGAGCGGCGGCTGAACCGTTGGCTGGACGGTTGCTTTCAGCGGGGGACCGCAGGTGTGACCGAAGGTGTGGACCTCTCAAATCGGACACCGCCCGTTCTCGAAGGTCAACCCTGGTGGGCAAGCCGGTCTCGTGCGCGGACACCTCTTTCCCACGCGATAGCCATGGGGAAGAGGTCTGCTTCGAGCCCCGGGGGCCGACGAGCTGCGGCGGTGAAGGAAACCCCTGGTCGCCTGTTGATCGGGATGGCAGGCAAGGCCGCCTTCTTCATGTTCCTCTACCTGGAGGTTCTGGACGCGTCCTTCTCCTTCGACGGTGTCATCGCCGCCTTCGCGATCACCAACGACATCGTCCTGATGTCGCTCGGCCTCGGTATCGGCGCGATGCACGTCCGTTCCCTGACGGTCTACCTGGTCCGCCAGGGCACCCTCGACGACTACGTCTACCTGGAGCACGGCGCGCACTACGCGATCGGCGCGCTGGCGGTGATCCTCATGATCTCCATCCGCTACCAGATCCCCGAGGTGGTCACCGGTCTCATCGGTGTCGTCCTGATCGCCTGGGCCTTCTGGTCCTCCGTCCGCCGCAACCGCAGGCTGGCGGCGGACGAGGGAGAACAGACGGCTCACGAGAATGCCGAGGTTTCCTCCGGCGTCTGGGCCGGGCAGTCGGCGCGCGCCGGCCTGGACCAGGCGGCGCAGCTCTCGGCCGGCCGCTCGGCGCCGACCCACACCAAGGTGCTGACCCTCCCGCCCCGCGAGTTTAGGCGGCGGCGGTGAGGGCCTCGAATTCCTTGTCGTCGAGTCGCACCAGGGCGGCGTTGACGTTCTCCTCCAGATGGGCGGCACTGTACGTGCCCGGTATCGGAAGCATCACCGGGGAGCGGCGCAACAGCCAGGCGAGGGCGAGCTGCGCGGGGCTCGCGTCGTGCAGCCGGGACGGGCCGTCCAGCGGGCCGCCGGGGCGGGCAAGTTCGCCCGTGGCGATCGGGAACCAAGGGATGAAGGCGATGTTCTCGGCCTCGGCGTACGTGAGTACGTCCTCGGCCGACCGGTTCGCGAGGTTGTAGAGGTTCTGCACGGAGACGATGTCAACGTGCGTGCGAGCCTCCTTGAGCTGCTCGACCGTCACCTCGGATAGTCCGAGGTGACGGATCTTGCCCTCCTGCTGCATCTGGGCCAACGCGCCGAGCTGCTCGGCCAGCGGGACGTCGGGGTCGCTACGGTGCAGCTGGTACAGATCAATGCACTCGAGTCCGAGGTGTCGCAGACTCAGCTCCACCCGTTGACGCAGAAACACGGGTCGGCCGCTGGGGCGCCAGTCGTCCGGACCCGGACGTGTCACGCCGCCCTTGGTGGCGATGACGAGGTCATCGGCGTAGGGGTGCAGTGCCTTGCGGATCAGCTGCTCGTTGACGCACGGGCCGTAGGCGTCCGCCGTGTCGATGAAGGTGATGCCCAGCTCGACCGCTCGACGTAAGACCCGGACGGCCTCGTCCGGATGCGGATCAAGCCCAGATACCACCGACGCCGAGTACACGAACGCGTGACACATCTTGCCGTACACGTACGTGTACGGACTGTGGAGAAGTACCAGGCCGAGTGCCCCTCGTTGTCGCAAGGGATCACCTCGACTGCTCCCACCGGCATGCGGAGTACAGCGGTCTTGTGGGCGCCAGAGCCGCTACCGGTTGTGGTCGCCGGAGTGGCTGTCGTGGCGGTCAGAGCGGGGCGGGGCACCGGTGAGGGTGCAGCCCTGCTGGGACAGGTCCAGTTTCGATCCCTTGGTCAGGCAGGCCGGGATCATGTAGACCTGCTGGCCGTAGCCACGGCCCTTCACGGAGGTCACGGTTCCGTCCGAGTCCACCTCGCAAGGGTTGTCGTCGGTGCACTGCTCGCCGGCATCGTTGTGGGTGTTGTGGATCCCCGCGACCGTGGTGCCGTCGGGGGCCAGCAGCGCCGAACCGGATGTGCCGAACCAGGGGGCGCAGTCTTTGCTGGTGGCGTAGCGGATCGAGTCGTTCTGCTGGTAGCCGCCCTCCCGCAGGTGCGGGACCACGGCCTCGGCGGTGCAGTTGAAGCGCTGGCTGGTGTAGGCCATGGTCAGCGGGTCGCCTGCGCGCACGGGGGTGGTGGTGAGTTGGAAGGTTTTCGCGCCCTCGGCCTTCAACTGCTTGTAGGTCTTGTCCAGGCGGTAGAGCGCGATGTCGGTGCCGGTCATCGTCGCGTACACCAGCCGTTTCGTACGGGCGGTGGTCTGGGGGTAGCCCTGATGGTCGGCGATATACGCCTCGCGGTCGGCCGGCTGGTCCACTATTGCGGTTCCGGGCGCGGGCCGCTGTCCCTCCACGCAGTGACCGTTGGTCAGCACCAGCGCCGGGTCCTGCGGCCGGGAGGTGGCGATGCGGACCACCGAGCCTACACAGTTGTCCAGGTCCACCACGCCTTCCACGTCCGGGATCACATCATCGGGGGGCACGTTGGTGCCCGTGATGATGCCGTTGATCCAGTCGGCGTGCTTGGTGACATCGGTGTACAGCGTCTTGCCGCTTTCGTCGGGGCCACTGACCGTACCGGCCAGGGCCCACTGGTCGCCTTCGCGGACCAGCGCAGGCCCACCGGAGTCCATGTTGGACGCGGCGACGCTGCCGTCGCTGCTACCGATACACAACTCTCCTTCGCCGGCTTGCGGACACTCCGATTTCGGCTGCACCACGGTGTCAGCCTCCCGCAGCCGCTTGGGGAAACACGCCGCGTTGTCCATATCGTCGCAGGTCATGCCCCAGCCCATGATGCGGACGGGAGTGTTGTCCGGCGGCGTGGTCGAGGCGATCCGCACCGGCTTGGCCCGAACCGGTGTCCGCAGATGCATCAATGCGAGGTCGCGGCCCCAGAACCCTCCCTCATCGCTATTGGTCGCCAGCCGGTAGTAGTGGTCGACCTCGGCGACCTCGCCCCCGGATGTGGTGTCCAGTGACCCGACCCGGACCTTCCAGCCACGCGGGACACCCGCCCTCGCCCCGGTCGGGTTCCGGCCGGCGCAGTGGCTGGCGGTCAGGACCCATTGCGGCGCAAGGACCTCCACCCCACAGCCGTGTTGGTCCGGGCGCGGTGGCGCGGGATAGGCCAGCTGGAACGAGCCCGTGAACGAATACGCCTTGGTTGACTCGGTGCCACCCACGATGGCCTGCGCCGGTAAGGCGGGCACCAGCGCCGCGGTCACCGCGACCCCCGTCGTCAGGACGGCGGCCGCCCTTCGGCTTGTCCACTTACGCATGAGTGACTCCTCTTTCGTCCGCTGCCGGGCATCGCTCCGGCGGGCTTGTGCGGAGGAACAGCACCCGGCCGTCCCGTCCGGCCTCGACTCTGGGCCCAGCGGTCTTCCTGCTGATCTCGACCGCGTATCAGGCGCGTCGCGGTATCCGCTCAGTTGTGTATCAGCCCTGGGGCAAGCACCGTGGAATGGTCACGGCCGGATGCAGGCATGCGCAACGGATACACGGTCATCGTGATCCCGACACACCTGATCGACCTGCCCACGCTCCCTGAGCAAAGCCGGGGAAGCTGGGCAATACGCCGTAATTGTCAAGAGTTGTGGTTCAGCAGGGCTGTTCAGGCTGCGGTGACTTCGGGGCGTTCGATAAGGTGACCGTTCTTGAAGCGGGTGCCGTTGCGGACGAGGGTGACGAGGTGGGGTGCGGTGATCGCACGCCAGCGGGCCTGGGCGGACTCGACGAGCTTGAACACCATGGCCAGGGCCGCGGCCGGGCTGCCGGCCCCGCGGGTCACCTTGGTGCGGAGCTTCACGGTGCTGAAGGTGCTCTCGATGGGATTTGTCGTGCGCAGGTGCACCCAGTGCTCGGCGGGGAAGTCGTAGAACGCGAGGAGCTCGTCGGACTCATCGGTGACCTTCTTGGCGGCCTTCGGCCACTTCACGCTGTAGGTGCGCTCGAAGTCCTTGATCGCCTTCTCGGCGTGGTCGCGGTCCTCGGCGTTGTAGATCTCCTGCAGGGCCTTCTTCGCGCCGGGCTGAGCCGACTTCGGCAGCGCGTTCATGACATTACGGACCTTGTGAACCCAGCACCTCTGGTGCCTGGCCTGCGGAAACACCTCTGCGAGGGCCCTCCACAGGCCCACCGCGCCGTCGCCGACGACGAGTTCGGGATCGCGCATACCGCGCCGCCGGCAGTCACGCAGAAGATCCGCCCACGACTCGGCCGACTCACGCAGCCCCTCGGCCAGCGCGATGAGTTCCTTGCGGCCGTCCGCGCGCACGCCCATGAGGACCAGGACGCAGGAGTGGGCCTGTCCGAGCCGGACCTTGGGGTGGACGCCGTCGGCCCACACGTAGACGTAGTCGCAGTCCGACAGGTCACGGGCATGGAAGGCGGTGTGGTCGTCGGTCCACTGCTTCGTCAGCCGGGTCACCGTCGCCGGCGAAAGGCCGGCCCCCGATCCCAGGAACTGTTCCATCGCGGGCACGAAATCTCCAGAGGACAGTCCGTGCAGGTAGAGCAGGGGCAGGACCTCGCTGATCTTCGGCGACTTCCGGCACCAGGGGGCCAGGATCTGCGACGAGAACCGCTTGCGTTCGCCCGTCTCTTCGTCGACGCGCTTGTCGTTCACGCGGGGCGCCGTCACCGGGATCGGCCCGGCGGCCGTCGCAACGGTGCGTTCACGATGGTGGCCGTTGCGGACCACGAGGCGCCGACCGGACTCGTCGCGCTGGTCGGCCAACTCCGCTATGTACTGGTTGACTTCGGCTTCCAGGACCGCGGCGAGCATCCGCCTCGCTCCCTCGCGGACGATGTCGTCCATCAGGGAGCCGGTCTCGGTGGTTCCATCGTTGCTGACTACGCTGAGCACGGGGCGTGCCTTCCCGACCCGCGCTGCGAACGCGGGTCTACTCGATGACCAGAAGTCGATCACTCGGGAAGGTACGCCCTCCGCGTTCCGCGAGGCACCCCACCCGAGGCCGATCCACAGGTCTTGAGCATTGCTCCGCATCCTGCGCATCAGCCAAAGACCGCTCGGCCGAGGCCACCTGCTCATTCGCCGACCGCATCCGGTCCGCAGCCTGCTGATAAGCGTCCGCTAGCGACTGGCGGGCCTGCCGCACCTGCTGGGCGGCATTCCTGCTGGCCTCGACGGCAGACCTCGCCGCGTCCTGCACACCCTGCTCGGCCTGAGCAATCTGGCGTGCCACATTCCGGTGCGCGGTCGCCAGGGCCTGCTGGGCACCAGCCATCTGCAAAGCGCGAGACGCTGCCTGACTCGCAGCCTGGGCGCCCTTCATGGATGCGGTAGTCGCCGCATCCTGCGCCTGCTTCTGCGCCAGAAACGCGCCCGCGATGCCAGTGAACGCGGGTATTGCCACTGCGGCAATCGCGCCTACACCGGCAGCAGCGGCAATACCAGCCGATGCCACCGCGCCCAGCCCGGCAACCAGCGCCGAAAGCGCCGGAAGGGCGCCGACACTGCCGACAGCAATCGCCAGCCGCAGCATCGCGGCACTGGCCGACATCGTGTCGATGTCGATCCGGGCCGTTCTGCCATCCAGCGCCGACACCATCGCCTGCACCTGCGCCAGCTGAGCAGCGGCGGCAGCAGAGTCCACGCGCACGTTGACATCAGCATCCGACGCCGAAAGGCGCTCGAGACGGGCCTGAATGTCGGTGATCTTCACGGTAGCCGTGGCGGCGTCAATGTCGATGCCGATCCGCTAATCCCGCAGGGCGGTGAGCTGCGCGCGAAGCGAGGCAATCTCCGCATCAGCCGCAGTCGTGTCCACGCCGATGTTGATGTTCTGCAGGGACGCCTCGGCCGCCTGCACAGCAGCCCTCAGTCGGGTGCCGAACGACCCGTCGGTCTCCAGACGGATCCGATGCGGCATCGGGCTGTCGGTGGACGACATCGACGTCGACGCCGGTGTGCTCCATGTGCGCCGCCAGCTGAAGAAAGTGCACAATCGGCTCGTATTCGCTCTCCCCAAGGGAGAGAAGGAGCGGGACGTGCCGCTCCTGCAGCACCTGGCGAAGCGCCTGCAAGCGCACCTGGACGAGTTTCCGGCCCGGCCGGTGACACTGCCGTGGGGCAATCCGGACGAGCCCGAGAGCGACAGAGAGACCGAGGAGCGGGCCCCTCAGACGCACAAGCTGGTGGTGACCGCGGCGTGGGGCGGACCAGTTCGCCGGGATTCATGGAACGAGCGGTATTGGAAGTCTGCTCTGGTGTCTGCCGGGATCATTCCGGTGCATCCGGAGTCGCACCCGACGGCGAAACGGCGCCAGGTGCTGAAGTTCGTGCCGTCACGGGAGCACGGGTTTCATGCGTTGCGGCACACGTTCGCGTCGGTGATGCTGGACGCGAGGGAGAACCCGGTGGCTGTGTCGAGTTGGCTCGGCCACGCTGATGCGTCAATCACGCTCCGGATCTACGGGCACATGCTGCCAGCAGCTGATGGGCGCGGCAGGGACGCGATGGATGCCTGGTTCGAGGCCGATTCCTAAACGATCTCCCTAGATTCTCCCTCCGAAGGTTTCGCGTATGGCCCGGGACTGCTCGGAGAGGGCCAGAAGAGGGCGGGAGTACCGATGGCGATGGGGCTGCCGCTACGACAGCCCCATCGCTACATCCAGACAAACGGGCAGGTCAGCGGCCTACTCGGGCGGCGTCGGCGTGTCGTGGCTGCGGTACATCGCCTGGATGTCGAGCTCCAGCTTGACCGTGGGGCCGACCACGGCGATCCCGCGGGCGAGCATATTGCGCCAGTTCAGGGTGTAGTCCTCGCGGTGCAGTTCCGCCGTGGCGAGGGCGGCGCAGCGCAGTTCCTGGTCGTAGCCGCCGTTCACGGCGCCGAGGTAGGTGGTGTCCAGGGTCACCGAGCGACTGACGCCGTGCATGGTGAGGGGGCCCTGGAGGGTCCACTTGGGTCCGCTGCGCCAGGTGAAGCGGTTGCTGGCGAAGTGGATCTCCGGGAAGTTCTCGACGTCGAGGAAGTCCGCCGAGCGCAGGTGGTTGTCACGGGTGTTGTTGCCGGTGTTGATGCTGGAGGCGTCGATGACGACCTCGACGCGCGAGTCCTCCATCCGCTCGGCGATGTGGATGCCGCCCCGGAAGCGGGTGAAGCGGCCGTGCACATTGGCCATGCCGACGTGGCGGGCGATGAAGCGGATCGCGGTGTGCGGCGGGTCGAAGAGCCAGGTGCCCGGCGGGGGGAGTTCCAGCTGCTGGGAGGGTTCCATCTGCACCCGGCGGGGCGGGTCGCTCTGGCCGTAGGCGATGTCGACGGTGAGGCGGTTGGGCTGCAGCCCGCTTCCGGTGAGCAGCACCGTGTACTGCCCCGGTTCGAGCGTGGCGAGGAACAGGCCGTGGGGATCGGTGGTGGCCTTGGCCACCGTACGGGCGGCGCCACGCGTCTCGGTGACGGTGACCTCCACGCCGCCCAGGGCCTGGCCGACGGGGTCCAGGACCTCGCAGCTGAAGGCTCCGGCACCCACGGGCAGGGGGATCCTGAGTCCTGATCCGCGGTCCGGACGCTTGGTGCGCATGCGCCGGAGCAGTGCGAGGGGCATTGCAGTCATCTCACTAACGGTTTCTCTGGGGATGTAGGCACGTCCATGATGGAGCCCCAGGTCGGGCTCCCTGCGCCGGGGGGTGGGTGTCAGCCGTGGCCAAGAATCTTCCGTAGCGCCCCGATCAGCAACTCCCCCGCGTGCGGGGACATTTCGGGGTGGCGGAAGCCGATGTGGTTGTCGGGGCGGGTCAGCAGGGCCCCGCAGTCGCCGATCTCGCGCAGCCGGGCCCAGTCGCCGTACGGGTCCTCGTACTCCTGGCCGGGGCCGATGGAGACGGTGACGATCTCGACGCCCAGCGCCTTACGGGCCGCCTCGGCGGCCTCCTCCCAGCAGTCCCCGCCGATGCCGGTGAAGAGGGTGAACCGGCCGTGGCCGCCGAGGTCGAGGGTGGACAGCCGCTCACGGCCCCTGACGACCCATGCGTGCGGCAGCTTGGCGCCGGGGCGGGTGCTGGGCTGGTGGTACAGCTCGGGGTCGCGGCCGAACCCGGGGTCGGGGGTGCCGTCGGGGACGATGGCGTCCGAGACGTACCGCTGGTTCATCTCCACACCGTGCGCGTTGAACTCGTACACCTTGGCCGCGATGGCCTCGCGCAGCCCCTGCCGTTGCTTCGCGCCCTCGGGCGTGGCGGCCTTACGGGCGTCGACATTGCGCCACATCTGCTCGGTGTCGGAGGTGGCGAGCACACCCAGCGCCTCGAAAACCGGCGCGGTCTCACCGATGCTCCGATTGGCCCGCTCGACGATCTGCCGTCCCACCGGAGCCCGTTCGGCGGAGTAGGTGTCCAGAAGGGCGGGGGCAGCGGTGCCGTCGAGGACCAGCTTGAGCTTCCAGGCGAGGTTGTACGCGTCCTGGATGGAGGTGTTGGAGCCCAGCCCGTTGGACGGCGGGTGGCGGTGGACGGCGTCGCCGGCGCACAGCACCCGCCGGTCGGCGTAGCTCTCGGCGTACAGATGGTTGACGGTCCATGCGGAGGTCGAGGTGATGCGCACGGGGATCGTGTCGTCGCCGAGCAGCCGGTGCACCACGGACCGCGCGAACTCCTCGGTGAGGTCCGGCGGGCCCGCCTCGAGGTCGTAGCCCCACACCACCATCCACTCGGTCCAGGGGCGGACACAGCGCACCAGGCCCGCGCCGATGCCGCCCACTGTGGCGCCGGGGGCCAGCACCCAGTACAGCGTGGAGGGGCGATGGGCGGTCAGATGGGTGAGATCCGCCTCGAAGACGATGTTGAGGCTGCCCGCGACGCCCATCCGGCCGACCGTGGGCAGCCCGGCGTTCTCCACGACCCGGCTGCGTCCGCCGTCCGCACCGACCAGATAGCGGGCCCGGACGCGGTAGGTGTCCCCGCGCAGCCGGTCCTCGACCAGCGCGGTCACGCAGTCGTCCGACTGCTCGTGGGAGAGGTACTCGGTGTGGAAGCGCAGCGCGGTGCCCCGGGAGACGGCGGCGTTCACCAGCACCGGCTCCATCAGGTGCTGGGGCATGTCGCACAGCCGGCTGGGGCTGGCCAGTTCATGCGCGGCCTGGACGAGCGGGTCGTTGCCCCAGGAGCGCAGCCGTCCCAGCTCCTCGCCCGCGAGGCTGGTGCAGAAGACGGTGTTCCCCATCAGCGGCTGCGGCGTGGCCTGGGCGGTGACCTGGTCCTCGACGCCGAGGTCGCGCAGCACCTCCATGGTGCGCTGGTTGGTGATGTGCGCGCGGGGCGTGTCCGCCAGGCTTCCGTACCGGGTGACCATGACGTTGGGCACGCCGTAGGTGCTCAGGGCGAGCGCCGTCGCGGCTCCGGCGGGGCCACTGCCCACGACCAGTACGTCGGTCTCGACGGTCTCCACTGCTGAAGGGCTCCTCTCCGGGTGATGGGCGATCTCCTGACGATCGCCGGTCTCCCGCCGACGAGCAGTCTCCCGCCGACCGGCGACCAGCGACCAGCGACCAGCGACGCCGACCGGCGACCGGCGACCGGCGTTCAGCGATCGGCCATGACGACCGGCGATCTCCTCACGACCGGCGATCGACCATTGGTGATCTTGTTCCAGAACCCGGGTCCCGAGGTGTCTCATTTCGAAACACCGGTGACGTATACGGTGGAGGGGCTGTGACCATCGACAACACCCCCGCCGACTCGGCCCTCTCATCGCTGCGCCGGGCGCGCGACCGGTTCCTCAGCGGGCGGCCACCGGGCGACGGGCTCCCCGAGGACCTCGCCGAAGCCTGGCGGCGGGCGCGGTTCTTCGGCGTACCGCGCGATCTGGTGGCCCCGCCCAGGGTCCGGCCGCCCGAGGACTCACCCCTGCTGGCCGCGGCGCGCCCCGCGCTGGACCGCGTGGCGCCCGCGCTGAGCGGCGAGATGGGTCTGGTGCTCGTCGACTCCCGCTGCCGCGCGCTGTGGTCGGGAGGCGGCCGTTACACCGGCACGTCCGCCGATGTGACCGGTCTCGATCTGTCGGAGAAGGCGGTCGGGCACAACAGCGCCGCGCTCGCGCTGCGCACGGGGCGCCGGGCCGAGGTCCACGGCCCGGAGCACTTCCTCGACCTGTGGCAGGAGGTGTCGGCGGTCAGCGTGCCGCTGTACGAGCCGACGGCGGGCCGCCCGGCCGGCACCATCACCGTGGTGGCCCCGCTGGGCGAGGGCCGCGCCGCCCACCCTGGCACGGCGATCGCCGAGGCCACCGCGCACGCGGTCGAGACGGAGCTGCTGGGCCGGGCGCGCCCGGCGGAGCGGGTGCTGCTCGACGCGTATCTGCGTCAGCGAGCCGACGGGGCGGCCGTGGTGGCGCTCGACGGCAGCAGCCGCCTCGTCAGCCCGGAGGCCGCGCGGCTGCTGTCGCACGAGACGCTGGCGCGGCTGGAACGGCGTGCCACGGCCCTCCTCAGGGACGCGGACGCCGTCCCGGAGGGCGCACACTCCGGGACGGGGGAGGAGATCGCCGTACCGGACGGCGCCGGGCTCACCGTAAGCATGACGCGCGTGGCGCACGGGGGCGAGGTCATCGGGGCCGTCGCCACGGTGTGCCCGGCGGCCCCGCGGGCGCGGGCGCGGGCGGCGGAACGGCCGGGCCCTGGCCGGCTCCCGGGGCTCGTGGGCACGTCCCCGCCCTGGCGGGTGGCCGTCTCCCGGGCGATGGAGCTGGCGTGGGCCGCGGAGCCGCTGCTGCTGATCGGCGAGGCGGGCGTGGGCAAGACCGCGCTGGCCCGCGCCCTGCTCGGCCGCCGGGGCACGGCCGCACCGCGTCTGGTGGACGCCGCCGAGCAGGTGGCCGGTGAGGTGCCGAGCTGGTGCCGAGCGCTCGCGGAGGGGGACGGCGGCGCCCCGCCGCTGCTCCTGCGCCACGCCGAGCGGCTGGGCCAGTCCGATGTGGCCGCGCTGCTCTCGCTGCTGGAGGAGCGGCCCGCGGTGCCCCTGGTGGCGACGCATACCCCGGGTGCGCCGACGGGTCCGTGTCTGAGCCGGCTGCTGGACATCCTCGCGGCCCGGTCGGTGACGCTGCCGCCGCTGCGCGAACGGGTCGAGGACATCCCGGCGCTGCTGGCGGGCCTCGTCCGGCGCCCCTCCCCCGGACGTCCCCCGCTGACCTGGAGCCTGGACGCGCGGCGGGCGCTGGAGCAGCACACCTGGCCGGGCAATGTCACCGAACTCGCCCATGTCGTACGGGAGGTGGCCGAGCGCCGCCGTGCCACCGGACCGGTGCGGCGCGAGGAGCTGCCGTACGGACTGCGGGTGCCACCGGCCACCCGCCGGCTGAGTGGCATAGAACGGGCGGAGCGCACGGCGATCCTGGAGGCGCTGCGCCGCCACGGGGACAACAAGGTGCGGGCCGCGGAATCCCTGGGTATCGGCCGGGCCACGTTGTACCGGAAGTTGCGGGCGTACGGAATGGACCAGGCGTAGGGGAATGGACCGGGCGTAGGGGCGGAAACAGTCACCAGGGGGCCGGTCACAGGGGAGCCGGTCATCGGTCGCGGAGGGGGCAACGGTGACGCGAGACAACAGCGCCGAGGGCGAAGCGGTCACGGGCAGGCTGCTGATCCTGGAGTACGAGCAGGTGAAGGAGGAGCAGCGGGCGCGGATCGGATTCCGCGACAATCTGCTCTACGCGACACTCGCCGCGATGGCGGCCATCATCACCTTCTCCCTCCAGAGCCATGGACGTCCGGAGCTGCTGTTGCTGCTGCCCCCGGCATCGGCCCTGCTGGGCTGGGCGTATCTGGTCAACGACGAGAAGATATCGGCCATCGGGCGGTATGTCCGGGAGGATCTGGGGCCCCGGCTGGCGGCGCTCGTGCCAGGCCGGCCACCGGTGTTCGGCTGGGAGCGGGCCCACCGCGACGACGGCCGCCGGATCTCCCGCAAGCGGCTGCAGCTCGCGGCCGATCTGCTGCTGTTCACCGTGGCGCCGATCGCCGCCCTCGTCGTGTACTGGGCCTCGGAGCCGGTGCGGGCGGTGCTGCTCGCGGTGTCGGTGGCGGAGGTGGCGCTGATCACCGTCCTGGGGGTGCAGATCGTGCTGTACGCGGATCTGCACCGGCCCTGACGCATGAGAACCAGACGCATGAGAACCATAGGGTGCGTCGCATCCGTAAGGTGTCGGCGGAAGCTGTCCTAGGGGGGATCCATGGGCGCTGAGGGCAAGGACGGGTCGGCGCGGGCCGATGTGGTGGTCCTGACCGCGCTGGAGGTCGAGTACCGGGCGGTCCGGGCCCATCTGGAGGGTCCGCGCCCGGTCAAGGCGGAGCGGGGCGCGCTGTTCGAACTGGGTGTGTTCCGCGACGGATCCGGCGAGCGGACGGTCGCCATCCATATGACGGGGCCGGGCAATCCCGGCGCCGCGGCCTCGGTCGAGCGGGCCGCGGCGCTCTTCGCGCCCCGGGCGGTGCTGTTCGTGGGGGTCGCGGGCGGCCGTAAGGACGTCGCGCTGGGCGATGTGGTGGCCGCCGACGCGGTGTACGACTACGAGACCGGTAAGGACACCGAGTCGGGGTTCCTGCCCCGGCAGAAGACCCATCAGTCCGCCTACGGCCTGGTGCAGCTGGCCCGGCTGGTGGCGGCGGGCGACGCGTGGCAGCGGCGGATCCGCCCGGGTGACGACGGGCCACGCCCCCGCGCCCATGTGAAACCCCTCGCGGCGGGCGGCCGGGTGGTGGCACACCACCGCTCGGACGCCGGGCTCAGGCTCGCGGCCGGTGCGGGTGACGCGCTCGCGGTGGACATGGAGGGCTTCGGCTTTCTCGCGGGGGCGTATGTCAATCAGCAGCTGGACGCGCTGGTGATCCGCGGCATCTCGGATCTGCTCGGAGACAAGGGCGAGGCGCATGACGAGCGCTGGCAGCCGGTGGCCTCCCGGCACGCGGCCGCCTTCGCCTTCGAACTGATCGGCCGTATCCCGGTGGCCGCGGACGCCCCGGCGGTGGTGGACGCCCCGGCGGTGGCGGACGCCCCGGCGGCCCAGCCGCTCACCGCCGAAGCGCGGTCCCTCGACACCGACACTCGCTCCCTTGCGACCGATATGCCGTCGCTCGCCACCAGTACACGGTCGGTCGCCGCCGAAACACCGCCCGAAGCCCCCCGGCGGCGCAGGCTGACGATCCGTGATCTCGGCGGTCTCGCGGACACGCTGCTGGCCGTGTCCGGGATGACCTCCCCCGCCCGCTGGCAGCAGCTGCTCGACGAGCTGCCCACCGTCGGCACGGCGGTGGGCCGTCAGTCGGGGAGCCGCGCGGAGGCCCTGTCCCTGCTGCGCACCTGCGAGGCGCGGCGTGCGATGGGCGAGCTGGTGGAGGTGGTCGCGGTGCTCGCCCCGGACGATCCGGCGGCCGCCGAACTCGCCCTGCGCATCGAGGAGCTGGGATTGGAGTGACCCTCCTCACCCTCCCGACCCGGCGGGTGCCGAACCCCGGGCCGCCCGCGCACGGGTCCCGCACGTTGCCCGGGCCACGGCGGAGGGGCGTCCCGCACACCAGGTCGCCGGAATCGCCCAGGTGGCCCCCTGGGGAGGACCGCCCTCCGCCTCACGGGCACCGGCTCTCCCGATCCGCCACCGGGGCGTGTCCCCACCGCGGCGAGGACCGCCGGGGGCGGGGACGGTGCCGTGGACATACTCACCCAGGGGGTGTCAGGCGGAACTTGCGGGGAAAACAAGTTGTCCCGGAGTCCGAGCGATTGGTGCCCGTGTGTGGCAGGGTCTCCGGCGGGATCATCGGCGGCGGGGACCGGTGATGCGGCCTCGGGGGAGGGCACAGCATGGCGGCCATGGGGGAAGGTGGCCTGAAATCGGTCGGCAACCTCGTCACGGCGTTGAAGGAGTTCCGCTGTCTGACGGATCCGGATCTGCGCACGCTGTGTCTGGATCTGGTCGCCATGGAGCTGGAGATGACCAGCGTTCCCGTGCGCGTCCACCGGGTGACCGACTACTTCCTGGTGGAGCTGGCCCGCGAATGCCTGGAAAACGTGCGGATCATGCACGCGCTACGCGCGTCCCTCGCGGTGATGGCGGCGGCCGACGAGGACGCCATGATGCGGCTCGACTCGGTCATGGAGCAGATGACGGCCCGTCCGGCACTGCCCGAGACCGCCGCCGCGAAGCTGCGGTCGCTGCTGGAGGAGCTGGAGATCGAGCAGTTGGGCCAGTTGTGCCGTACGGCGGCCGGCCCGCTGCAGGACATTCCCGCGGTCACGAGCCCCTGGCACGCCTTCGAGGTGCTGAGCCGGATGAACGCGCAGCCGGGCGGGCTGCCGCCGGGGCTCGCGCTCGTGGAGTACCTCGCGGCGGCGGCGCGTCCGCTGCAGCGGGCCGACGCGCTGCGCGAATGGGCCGATGAGCAGGCCCGGGAGCTGGGCCTGACGCCACAGCTGCGGTCGCTGCGGCAGCAGGTGGGGCATGCCGCCCCGGCCGGGCCGGTGGACGCCTATCTGGTGATCCGGCTGCTGCCGCAGGAGGAGGCCGGGTGCTACGAGCTCTCGTCCTGGCATCAGTACGACCCGACCGGCTGGCATCCGGCCCGCGGCCCGGTCACCCAGGTCACCTCGGAGACAGCGGAACGGGCGGTCCAGACGCTGGTGTACGAGGCCGCCGAGGAGTGGGACGACGCCGGGGCGATCCATATCGAGTTCATGCTCGGCCCGGATGACCTGAATCTGCCGGTCCACCGCTGGCGTCTGGAGCTCGACAGCGAGATGCCCACTCCGCTGTACATGGACTATCCGGTGGTCGTACGGAGCCTGGAGCGAAGCCGGACCAGACGCTGGCACCGCCAGTGGAAGCAGCGCTGGAACGTCTTCGAGCAGCAGCCCGAGCGCGCCAAGCAGCTCGTCGTGGACGGCGAGGACCCGGACAGCCCGCGCTCCGGCGACACCCGCGCCCTGCTCGCCCGGCTCAAGGTCGACCCCCAGGTGGTCGCCCTGATCCTCAACTCGCCCCCGGGGGCCACCCCCGAGGGAAACTCGGAGGTGCTGACCGCCTGGCGGGCCGGGATCCCGGTGATCGCCTGGGACGGCCGGACGCCTCGTGACCCCGGCTTCGTCCAGCAACTGAGACAAAAACAGGCCGAGCCAAGCGGGAACCTGGCACGGCTCCGTGAAGCCGTGACAGAGTTACGTCTGGACGCCCATACGATCGGCTCCGCGGAGGGGGAGCATCACCTCGGGCAACATGTGGTGCTCGTTTGGGACGACCCAACCCGACCTGTGGAACCTCTTGGGCGCATGACGGGGCCGGACGACGGGGTAGGTGGTCGATGAGCGACGGAGAGCCTGCGCGGCGCCACAACGGACGGGTCCACCAGGACTCGGGGTCCGCCTCCGGTGCCCTGCCGTCCGGGATACCGCGCCCCTGGTGGATCTACCAGGGCACCGGGCGCCCGCTCCACGACGTAAGCCTGGAGGAGATCCTTCCGCCGCCGCCCCCGTGGCGCACCTTCGGCGGGGTCTCGGCCTGCCCGCCCGACGGCGACGGCGGGCCCGGCGCGTTATCGGATCGGGACGACACCCCGACCGAGCCCCCGGCGCCGCCGGAGGACGAGCAGGACACCGCCCGGCGGCTGGGCGCGGCACCCCTGGGCGTGCGCTCCGACCCCGAGGAGGCCGATCTCGTCAACGCGGCGCTGATCCTCAGGCGCCCCCTTCTGGTAACGGGCCGCCCGGGCACCGGCAAGTCGACGCTGGCGTACCGCATCAGCCGGGAGCTGGGCCTGGGCCGGGTGCTGCGCTGGCCGATCACGACGCGTTCCACCCTGCGGGCCGGGCTCTACGGCTACGATGCCGTCGGCCGTGTGCACGCCGCGGCGGCCGGGCAGGCGTCGGAGGGGGACACGCACGAACCCGGACCGGAGGACATCGGCGACTTCCTCCAGCTCGGCCCGCTGGGCACGGCGATGCTCCCGCACCGTCTGCCGCGCGTCCTGCTCATCGACGAATTCGACAAGAGCGACATCGATCTGCCCAATGATCTGCTCGACATCTTCGAGGCCGGCGAGTACTCCATTCCGGAGCTGGTGCGCATCCGCCGACGCCGCCCGGCCGTATCGGTCCTCACCGACGATCCGGAGCGCAGTACCGTCATCGCCTCGGGTCGGGTGCGCTGCAGCGCCTTCCCCGTCGTCATCATCACCAGCAACGGCGAACGGGATTTCCCGCCCGCGTTCCTGCGGCGCTGTCTCCAGCTCCGGCTGCCCGACCCGGACGCGGACCGGCTCGCCGCGATCGTGGCCGCGCATCTGGGACGGGCCGACGATCCACGCGCGCGGGAGCTGATCCAGATGTTCCTCGAGCGCAGCGAGCGCGAAGGCGGCCTGGCCGCCGACCAGTTGCTCAACGCGGTGTATCTGGTGACGTCCCAGTCACCTGTACCGGGGCCCGAGTGGGAGGAGCTACTGCAGGCCGTCTGGCACCGGCTGGACAGTGCAGCAGGCTCGACATGACATATGACCCAGGCGGCCGGTCCGCCGGGCCCGCCCCTCGGGACCTCGACTGGCGGCAGCTGGCCGACGCCCTGTGGCTGGCGGTGTGCAAGGCCGAGACGGACCCCGGCCCCGCACGGCCGGACCCGGGGCCCCTCCCGGGGGCACCGGAGGCGGACGCCCCGCCGCCCGGTGACGAGCCGTCCGACGAGCCGCGGCAGGACCGCGAGGGGGAGTGCCCCGCGGCGGAGCCCGAGGCCGGGCCCGCGGTCGCGGAGCCGCTGCTCCCCGCGGAGCTGGTCGGCGTCCCCGCACCGCCCGGTGAGGCGGAGCCGGTGACCGTCGCGGAAGCCTTCGTTCCCGCGCGCCGGGCGTCCGTCGCCGAGCCGCCGCTGCCCGAGCGCGCCCTGTCCCGGGCGCTGCGGCCGCTCAAGCGCACCTCGCCCTCGCTGGTCGAGATGGAGATCGACGAGGAGGCCACGGCCGAGTCCGCGGCGCGCGAGGGGCTGTGGGTGCCCGCCTGCGTGCCGGTGCGCGAGCGCTGGATGGACGCCGTTCTGGTGGTGGACTGCGGCAGTTCGATGGTGGTGTGGCGGCGGACGGCCGATCATCTGGTCACCGTGCTGCGACGCACCGGCGGCTTCCGGGATGTGCGGGTGCACCGGCTGAACACCGACCACCCGTTACCCGAGGACCGGTCGCCGGTGGCGGGGATGCCGCCGCGCGGCAAGCGGACGGTGCTGGTGCTGACCGACGGCATCGGCGCGGCCTGGGCCGATGAGAGCGCCCAGCGCGCGCTGGCCCACTGGGCGCGGCACGCCTCGGTCGCGGTGCTGCATGTCTTGCGCCAAGGCCGCTGGCACCACACCGGGGTGGCGCCGGAGCGGGTGCGGGTGCGGGTCCCCGAACCGGGCGCCCCCAATGGCACCTGGCGGCGGGCGGACGGCGGTTCCTGGCCGGGCGGCGCACCACCGGTCCCGGTGCTGGAGCTGGACGCGCGGTGGATGGCCAACTGGGCGCGGCTGGTGGCCCGCCCGTCGGCGCGCGGCGAGGACACGATGGCGCTGCTGCCCGGGGCGCAGGCCGAGCGCTGGGAGCCCGAGCCCGAACCGAGCGCCTGGGACCGCGTCTTCCGGTTCCGCGCCACCGCCTCGCCGAGCGCCTTCCGGCTGGCGTCCCGGCTGGCCGCCGCGCCGTTGAACATTCCCGTGATGGAGTTCGTGCAGGGGATCCACCAGCCGGAGGGCAGTCCGGGCGATCTGGCCGAGGTCCTGCTGGGCGGACTGCTGCGCAAGGTGGGGACCGCCGACCCGCTGGACGAGACGGGCATCGGCTACGAGTTCCACGACGGGGTGCGGGAACTGCTGCTGTCCGCCGGGATGCGGGACGAGTCGCTCTACATCCTCGGGAGCGTCCTCGATCGGCTCGGCCGCCGCTGGAAGCCGCTGCTGATGCTCCGCGATCTGCTCAACCACCCCTCCGGGCCGGTGCACGACCTTCCCAAGACGGAGCGCCTGCTGCCGTACATCCGCCTCCAGGAACAGGTGTACCAGGCTCTTTCCGGTCCGTACCTGGAGGGTGCGCGCTCCTTTCGCGCCCTGGTCGTGGCCCATCAGGCGCTCGCCCGCTCGGGGGAAAGCCGACCCGATCCAGTTGAAGACGCATCACACAGGGGAAGATATGCGGTCTCCGAGGCGCTTGCCATGACTGACTCCACGACTCCCCGAACCGACCCGCTGTCCCAGGCCGACGATTCACCATCCCCGCCGGCGCACGGCACGCCGGGCTCGGCGGCGGAGCATCTGAGAGGAACATTCGTGTCCGTGACCGCTGCCCGGTCCCTGCCCGCCGTGGAGGAGCGCCAGGCCGGGGAACCCCCGTCCATTTGGGGAAATGTACCGCCCCGGAACAACAACTTCACCGGGCGGCAGACGTTGCTCGACACTCTCCACGAGCGGCTGAGGAGCGAGGGCACCGCCGCCGTGCTGCCGGAGGCCCTGCACGGGCTGGGCGGGGTGGGCAAGTCACAGATCGCACTGGAGTACGTCCATCAGCACGCCGCCGACTACGACGCGGTGTGGTGGATCCCGGCGGAGCGCCCCGAGCAGATCCGCCAGGCGCTGGTGCAGCTCGCCGACCGGCTCGGACTGCGTGCGGGCATGGAGGCCAACACGGCCGTGCCGAGCGTACTCGACGCGCTCCGGACCGGACGCCCGTGCCGCAACTGGCTTCTGGTCTTCGACAACGCCGAGGAACTGGAGACGGTACGGCCGTTCTTCCCCGCGGGCGGGCCGGGCCGGATCCTGGTCACCTCGAGGAACGCCCAGTGGTCGCGTGCCGCCCGCACCGTCGAAGTGGACGTCTTCGAGCGGGAGGAGAGCATCGAACTGCTGCGCCGCCGGGGGCCGGAGCTGCCGCGCGACCAGGCCGACCGGGTCGCCGACGCCCTGGGGGACCTTCCGCTGGCCATCGAGCAGGCGGCGGCCTGGCTCACCGAAACGGGTATGCCGGTCGACGAATACCTTCAGGTGTTCGAGGACGAGCGCGCCGATGTCTCCACCCGCCGTAACGAGCTGCTGGCGGCGGGCGTTCCGGTGGACTACCCCGAACCGGTCGCCGCCGCCTGGAACATGTCGCTGCGCCGGCTGGCCGAAACCCATCCGGGTGCGCTCCAACTTCTGCAGATGTGCTCGTTCTTCGCGCCCGAGCCGATCTCCCGGCGGCTCTTCTCCGGCGTGCGCGGGGTGTCCCTCTCCCCCGAGCTGTCGGAGGTGCTGCAGGACCCCATCAAGCTCGGCCACGCGATCCGTGAGATCAACCGCTACGCCCTGATCAAAATCAATCACCGCAGCAACACGATCGAAATGCACCGGCTGGTGCAGGCCGTGCTGATCGGCCAGATGTCCACGCAGCAGCAGGCGGATATGCGCCACAGCGCCCATGTGCTGCTGGCCTTCGGCGACCCCAACGACGTCGCTCCCCCGAACTGGGGACGGTACGCCGACCTCCTCTCCCATGTCCGGGCCTCGCGCGCGATGGAGTGCGATGACAAATGGGTGCGGCAGATGGTGCGGAATCTGGTGCGTTTCCTCTTTATCTGGGGGGACCACGAGGGTGCGCTGGAACTCGGTAACCAGGTGCGCCGCAATTGGGTCGAGACACTCGGTGAGGACAGTCCGGAGACGCTGGCCGTCTCCCGGACCCTGGGCCATGTCCTGACCGTGCTCGGCCACTTCAAGGAGGCCCGGGAGCTCAACCGCCGGACGCTGGAGCTGCAGCGCGCCAGCGAGGGCGACGACCACGAGAACACCCTGGTGACCCAGGGCGCGGTCGCCGTCGACACCCGCTACCAGGGCGACTACGCGCGCTACCTGGAGCTGGAGAAGAACCGCTGGATCCGGACCCAGCGGCTTTTCGGGGACGAGGACCCGTACTCCATCGGCGCGGCGAACGACTACGCCGTGGCGCTGCGCGCGACGGGGAACTACGCACAGGCCCGGCAGATGGACGAGGAGGCACGGCGCACCGCCGGTCTGGTGCTCGGCGAGGACGCCTTGCTGACCATTCTGGTGGAGGCCAATCTCAGCATCGATGTCCGTGAGAGCGGGGAGTACCTGGCCGCCCGCGACATGCTGGAACAGACCTGTGCCCGCGTCCGCCGGGTGCTGCCGCAGAACGCGCCCGTCGGTGTCTACGCCCTGCGCAATCTCGCCGTGGCGCGCCGCAAGGCGGGCGACCACGAGGGCGCCCTGGACCTCAGCCGAGAGGTGCTGGAGCGCTATCAGCTGCGCTATACCGAACCCAACATCAACATCACCACGACGGCCCTGAACCTGTCGATGGATCTGCGGCAGACCGCCGATCTGGAAGGCGCCCGTGAGCTCGGCCGGAAGTGCCTGGACGACATGCGCGCCGCCCTGGGGGAACGGCATCCGGCGACCCTGAGCGCCGCGGTCGACCTCGCGGTGACCCTGAGGCTGCTGGGCGAGACCGATGAGGCGCTCGTGCTGAACAAGGAAACCCTGCTGGTGCTCGTCGAGCAACTGGGGGCCGACCATCCCGTGGCGCTGACCTGCGCCATCAACATGGCCAGCGACCACTACACGCTCGCGGACTACCAGGAGGCCCACGAGCTGGACACCGAGACCCTGGCGACCTGCCGGTCCAAGCTCGGTGAGGACCATCCCACCACCCTCGCGTGTGCGGTCAATCTGTCGGGGGACCTTCGTGCGCTGGGCGAGGGCAGGCAGGCGGAGGAGTTGCACCAGGACGCGCTCGGCCGGATGCGCCGGGTGCTGACGGCCGGCCATCCGGCGACGGTCGCGGCGGCCCGGGGCATCCGGGCCGACTGCGATGTGGAGGCCACGGCCGTCTGACCCGGCGGCCGTCCCGCCGCGCGGACGGCCCGCCCACCGGCCGTTCATCGATGGGTGCGCGTCCCGATCCATCGTGCGAGAGCCAACGGATCGGGGCCCTCGCCATGCGCGGTGCGCACTTCCCGGTGCACGGCGACAACCAGCTCGGGGTGGCTCAGCAGCGTCGTCCTGGCCGGGCCGTCCGGTAGGCCGAGCGCGAGACCTGCCCACGCCTCGATGTCCTCCGGGTCCGCTTCCAGCCGGTCCTGGAAGCCGCGCAGCGCGGCCTCGGTGTCCCCCGCGGCCCAGTCGAGGTCGGCCTGGTCCGGGGCCCCGTCGCCCGGTGGGATCCCCGCTTCCCCACCCTCGTGCAGCCGGGCGAACCCCGCCGGGTCCCTCAGCCGGTGCCGGGCGAGCGCCGGGCGCGCCAGTGCCCCGGGACGGGTCGGCACGACCGAGGTCGCGGGCAGCTCCCGCGGAGGGTCGGTCCGCTCGCGCCATGCCCTCGCCCACTGCGCGGTCCGCTCAGGGTCGCTCGACAGGTGGCGCATGCGGTGGACGAGCCGGTGATCGTCAATCAGGTCGGACGCCAGGCGCTTCGGCACGGAGGGCACCCGCTGCGCGAGCCATAAGGCCAGCCGGTCCTCCAACCGGTGGAGGAACTCCGCGCCCCTGGGAGTCAGTTCGGCGTGCGCGAGGAGCGTGCGCAACCCCGAGGCGGTCTGTGCCCGCCGCAGCGCGAACTCGAACGCGGCGCTCTCCCGAGCCGGTCCGGGCTCGGCGCGCCGCACTCGGTCCCACCAGAATCCGGTCACGCCCATGAACGCGTACACCCCCTGGAGGAGCCCGCGCAGCGGTCGCGGGTCCAGCCGCCAGGGCGCGTAGTGGATCTCCTCCAGGCCCCCTTCGATCAGGGGCACCAGGTCCATCAGGGCGCTGAGTTTGATGTGCTGGGCCTCGTGCACCAGCGCCGCGGCGAGGGTCAGCGGGTCCGTGGCCCCGTTGAGCAGCACACAGCCGTATGCCTCGGGCGATGAGGCGCTGAACGGTTCGGGCCAGGAGAGATACGGCACCGGCACCACGGAGGACAGGGAAGCACCGATTCCCCTCGGATCCACATTGGACTGTTGGCAGACCAGCCGCCAGGCGCCGTCGAATCGTTCCTGCCAGTCCTCCCGTTCCTCGTCGGTGAGGCGCTCCGGGGGTCTGATGCGGAAAAAGTCGCGATAGGGATCAATGTCGTCGACAAAGGGTGAGCAGACAATCCCCAGATGTTCTCCGCTCAGCCGCCGCAGACCGTGCCAACCCGGAGCCTCCGCAGAGAAATCGGCGGGCGGTGTCACCGAATGCGGACCGCATAACACGGTCGCCTTTCCCTCGGCCACGACGACTTCGGCGATTTCGGCCCCGTCCGGAATGCGGGCGATTCCCAGAGCGGGCAGCATCACCCCGCCGTCGCCTACCGGGACGGTGATGCGGAAGTCGATTCCGGCGAGAAGAGCGGCCGAGGCGGCTGTGGCATGCAGATAGCCCACCGCACTCCACAGCGGGCCATCCCCCGATTCCAGACCGCGCAGCCTGCGCAGACAGCGGTTGAGCCACACCCCTACCGGAGGGTGCAGCAGCAGGGTCTCCACAGCGGCCGGGGAATGGCGCTCGGCCCGGACCAGCAGTTGCCAGGCATCCCGGGACGGAGGAAGGGGGCCGGGCAGGGCGGGGTGCTCGGACGCGATGTCCACCAAGGCGCGCAGCAGCAGCATGGCCCGGCTGCGCTGTCCCGATCTCAGCTCGGCCACGGCCGACGGACCACCCGAACCCCGCGCCAACTCGGTGAAACACTCCGCCGATAAACGATGGGCGCCACTCCGAACACCGGAGGACGTCACAGTGACCCTCAACTCAGCACTGGTTCGTAGCCGAGGAGTTACCGGCGACCGTCGGCGGGGACTGGACGATGTCCAGCAGCCGCTCGGTCACCGCGGAAAGCCCCTCGTGCCGCTCGAGGTCTTCGAGTGTCGCCCCCGAAAGGTCCAGTAGCTCCGTCTCGACCTCGGTCGCGACTCGCTCCATGACACGGTCCCCCTCCGGACGCTCCCTACCGGCTCATTTGCGGCATCCCCATGGTGGCCTACCCCCTATTGATTGCGAAAGGGTGAACACGGCCAGTCGGCGCCCGCCTTGTCAAGATTTTCGGACACGTCGGTGCGCCGGGGAACGCCCCGATATGCCGGTGTCATCCACCCGTTCCGGACCGCATCGCCTCGACCTCGAAGACACCTCCGCACGCCCGGAACGACCGCGCCGAGATCTTCATCGCGTCGAAGGAATCCGGCGGATAGACGCGAATCCGCGCGGCGGCGCGCCGGCACGGGGTGTCGGTCATGCCCTCGTTCAGCGTGTGCAGGGCGGCGGAGGCGCTGCCGCCCGGCGGCAGGGTGATCGGGGAGTGTGTGGGGCCGCGCCGGGTGGCGGGGGCGCCGATCGCCGCGTCGGTGGAATCGAGCAGCGAGACACCGGGATATCCGGTGAGAGTGCAGGTCGTGGCGCCCTTGTTGGTGAACACCAGGGGCAGATACACATTGCCGGCGCCCACATCCACCCGGCCGGCCGCCAGCGTCAACTGCGCCTTGGAGCAGACGCGGCGCGCACCGGAGGCGGCGGCGGGCTGCGAGGAGGACGCGTGCGAGGGGGCGGGGTGCGCCGAGGGCGGAGGGGACTGCGCGGTGTGCGAGGCGGGCCGCTCGTTCCGTGAGCCTTCGGATGTGCCGGCGGAGTCGGCCGAAGGGGAGGAGGGTGGTGCGGCCGAGGAGGCGGAGGTGACGGACGAGGCGCGCTGTGCGGAGTCCCCGTCCCCGGTGTCGCTGCCGCACGCGGTGACCGTGGCCAGCGCGCCGACCAGCAGCGCGCATAAGACCGGTGGCCGGAGCGAGCGGGACCGCGATGTCGTCGTACGCCGAGCAGTCGAGCCGTTGCGTTGACTCATGAGCGACCTCCCGAGGTCAGCCGTCTGCCGGGGACCGCCGCGAGGTCGGGTGCCCCGATGCCTCCTGTGCGTCCCCCTTCGGTCTCCCTTCCCCTCCTGAAGGCTCTTATGTCCGGGCACATTGAGCGCATCAGCGCGCCAATTCCTCACATGGGATTCTCCACCGCAAACATCAGAACGTCTTGTCCCAGCCAGAACCGTGGGATTACTGTTCGGCAGCCATCGCAGTTGCCAACTGCCTTATCAGGACAGGAAGAAGGACTCCATGGCCGCTCGAGGACGTCATCGCCGGCCCCGGCCCCACCGGGTCTCCCGCGCCTCGCTCGCGATCACCGCGGGCGGCGCCGGCGTCGCCCTGCCGCTCATCGGCGTCAGCCAGGCGAACGCCGCCTCAGCCGCCACACCCTCCTCGCCCGCCCCGGCCGTCACCGCCGTCACCGCCGTCACGCACTCCACGGCGCAGCCGCTCCTCATCGTCCCGAAGGCCGTGCCCGAGCCCCCGGCCAAGGCTCAGCCTCAGGCCGGTTCGTACACAGTCGTCCACGGTGACACCCTCTCCGCGATAGCGGACACCGAGAACGTGGCGGGCGGCTGGGAGCGCCTCTACGAGATCAACCGCCAGGTGATCGGCGCGGACCCGGATGTGATCCGCCCGGGCCAGCGGCTCACCCTCCAGCGCCCCTGAACGGGCACGCGTCCGGACAGCGGAGACGGGGACGCGCGCATACGTACATGAGCCTCCGCCGCGGTGGACCACCGCGGCGGACGGCCCTGTGCCTCAACGGGCCTCAGATCAACAAATGTGCCTTGGAGTGGGTGACTTCCTCGATGTCGCCACCTGCCTTGCCGATCAGCCGGTGCGCCAGATTGGTCAGTGCCCGCGCCGCCGCGATCTCCTCGCCGACCCTCGGCTGTGACGGGTCCTCGGGGTTGCGGTTGGCACGGCCCTGAGCCAGCATCTCCGTGCCGTCGTGCATCCTCAGCCGGACGACCGCCTCGGTCAGCGGACCGATCTCACGGAATTCCATCTGAATGTCGCATCCCACGATCGTCTCCATCGCGATCACCTCCTGCGTCACTTTCCAGGATGCGCCTCACCCGTCTCTCCAGTCGACCGGGACAGCAAGTCCACCACCTCGTCGTCCGTGGTCTGGGAGAAGTCCTCGTACCACTCCCCCACCGCCGCGAAGTCCGAGGGGGTGGAGAGGGCCACCACCTCGTCCGCGTCCTCGCGCAGCGTGGTGACCGCGTCCGGCGGCGCCACCGGCACGGCGAGGACCACCCGGGCGGCTCCCTGGGCCCGTGCGACCCGGCAGGCGGCCTGGGCCGTGGCACCGGTCGCGATGCCGTCGTCCACGACGATCACGGTCCGGCCCTCGACCGGGACCCGCGAGCGGCCCCGGCGGAACCGCCGCGCCTTGCGGGCCAGCTCCTCCCGCTCGGTCCGCTCCACCTCGGCGAGGTCCTCCTGGCCGGCCCGGCTCATCCGGACGATCGCCTCATGGACGACCCGTACATCGCCCTCGCCGATGGCGCCGAACCCCAGCTCCCGGTGGAAGGGGACGCCGAGCTTACGGACGATGATCACGTCCAGGGGCGCATGGAGCGTCCGGGCCACCTCGAAGGCCACCGGCACCCCGCCCCGCGGCAGCCCGAGCACGACCGGTTCGGCGTCGCCCAAAGGGCGCAGCGCCTCGCCGAGGCGCCGCCCGGCGTCCACCCGGTCGGTGAAGATCATGGACTCACCCCCGCTGCTCAGGACTCTTCTGCGAAGCAAGCCGACAGTTACGAATCAAGCCGACGATGCGCCCGTCCGCAAACCGGCGGCCCCCGGCCGACGCCCAGGGCTCGCGAATGCCGCGGACTCCGGCACCCTGGAGGTATGGAGAACGCCACAGGCCCGGGCGAGTCCGGATACCCCGTCTTCGTCGAGTCATTCGACGCCGACAGCCGCTACCGGCGGGTGCGGCTGCGCGGCCTGGGCTGCGAACCACTCGAACCGGAGGAGTTCGAACCGCGCGTCCGGCAGGTCTTCCCCGATATCGACCTCGACGACCCGGCCCAGGTCCACTGGGAGGACCGGCCCGGGCAGTGGCCGCCCTGGCATCCGGGCGAGGCATGACCGTCCTGGTCGGCACCTCGGGATGGCAGTACCGGGACTGGCGCGGCGATCTCTACCCGGAGGGCTGTCCGCAGCGTTTGTGGCTCGAGGAGTACACCCACGCCTTCGACACGGTGGAGAGCAATAACGCCTTCTACCGGCTGCCCTCGTACGACCAGTTCGCCACCTGGCGGGAGCGTCTCCCCGAGGGCTTCGTGATGGCGCTCAAGGCGAGCCGGTACCTCACCCACATCAAGCGGCTGCGCGATCCGGACGAGCCGGTGGCGCGGCTGATGTCCCATGCGGCCGGGCTCGGCGACCGGCTCGGCCCCGTGCTGCTGCAGCTACCGCCCACCCTGCGGGCCGACGGCGAGCTGCTGGACCGCTGCCTGCGCTGCTTCCCCTCGGGCACGCGGGTGGCCGTCGAACCGCGGCACACCTCCTGGTGGACCGAGGAGATCCGCGCGGTGCTGGAGCGCCGCGCGGCCGCGCTGTGCTGGGCCGACTCCGGCTCCCGCCCGGTCACCCCGCTGTGGCGGACCACCGGGTGGGGGTATGTGCGCTTCCACGGCGGCCTCGCCCGGCCCGCCCCGCACTACGGGCGCCAGGCGCTGGACACCTGGGCGCGGCGGATCCGGGACACCTGGCCGGCCGAGGCGCGGGTCTACGCGTACTTCAACAACGACACGGGCGGGGCGGCGGTGCACGACGCGGCCGTCTTCGCCCGCGCCGTGGCCCGCGCGGGCCGCCCGGTCAGCGCCGCACCCGCGCGGTGAAGCCGGTGCCCGCCGGGCTCACTCCTTCACCGCCCCGCCCAGCATGCCCTCGATGAACCGGCGCTGCAGCGCCACGTAGACCACGACCACCGGCAGGGCGATGAGCACCGAGGCCGCCGCGAGGAGCGCCGCCTCGGAGCTGTGCTGGCCCTGGAAGAAGGCGAGGCCGAGGGGGACCGTGCGATGGGCCTCGTCGCTGACCATCACCAGGGCCATCAGGAACTCGTTCCAGGTCCACATGAAGGTGATCACGACCATGGTGGAGATCGCCGGGCGGCCCATCGGGACCAGGACGCGCCACAGCGTGGTCCAGGTGTTCGCCCCGTCGATCCGGGCCGCCTCGATCACCGACCGTGCGCTGCCGCGGAAGTACGTGCGCATCCAGAAGACCCCGAAGGCCAGCGACTGCGCGGTCTGCGGCAGGATCAACGCCCAGTAGCTGTCGGTGAGTCGGGCGTAGCGCAGATCGAAGTAGAGCGGGACGACCAGCGCCTCCTGGGGCAGGGTCAGCCCGATCACGAAGAGGTGGAACAGCACCGTGGAGCCGGGGAAGCGCATCACCCCGAAGGCGTAGGCGGCGAGGACGGCCAGCACCGTGGTGGCGGCCACCACGACCGCGGTGACCAGAACCGAGTTCCCCAGATAGGTGCCGAAGTGGCCACGGCTCCAGGCGTCGGCGAAGTTGCTCCAGTGCAGACCGCCCTTCGGCAGCGAGAAGCCGGTGTCCAGGGAGTTCTGCGAGCCGAAGGCCGTGGAGAGGATGCCGATCACGGGGGTGAGCGCGATGACGGTGAACAGGGCGAGGATGCCGTAGGTGACCGTGCGTTCCAGGCGTGTCGTCATGCCCGCCGCCCTTCCACGAGCCGGGAGACCGTGACGGTCAGGACGAAGATCAGGACCGTGAGGGCCACGCCGACGGCGGCGGCCGAGCCGACCTGGTTGGTCTCGAAGGCCCGGTGGTAGACCTCGTAGGCGGGTACGGAGGTGGCGTTTCCGGGGCCGCCGCTGGTGGTGATGTAGATCAGGTCGAAGTTGCGCAGCCCGGCCACGATGGTCAGGGTCAGCGCCACCGCGATCTGCGGCCGCAGGCCGGGCAGGGTGACGGTGAGGAACTCGCGCAGCGGCCCGGCGCCGTCCAGCCGCGCCGCCTCGTACAGCTCGCGCGGGATGCGCTGGGCCCCGGCGAGGAAGAGGACCATGCACAGCCCGGTGCCGACCCAGGTGCCGACGACGCCGACGGCGGGCAGCGCCCAGGTGTAGTCGCCGAGCCAGGGGCGGGCGAGGCCGCCGAGGCCGACCGCGCGGAGGGCGTCGTTGAGCAACCCGTCGGGGGCGAGGATCGAGCGCCAGGCCACGCCGACCACGATCAGCGCCAGGACCTGCGGCAGGAACAGGACCGTACGGAAGAAGGTCATCCCCCGGATCCGGGCCCGGGACATCAGGGCGGCCAGCAGCAGCCCGATGGCCACCGGCAGGGCCGCGTAGAAGACGAGCAGCAGCAGCGCGTGGAGGAAGGGGGCGCGCAGGCTCGCATCGCTGAACAGCGCGCGGTAGTTGTCGAATCCGGCGGGGGTGGCGACCGTCAGCCCGTCCCAGTGCTGAGACGACAGCCACACCGACTGCCCGAAGGGATAGAGCAGGAAGGCGGCGTACACGATCAGCGCGGGCAGGATGTACACATAGCCGATGGCGCGCGGCTCTCCGGGCGCCCGGCGGCGGTAGGCCCTGGTCAGAACGGTGGCCTTCATCGGGTCCCCGCCGGTGCGGGCGTGGCCTCGTGCTGCTCGCGCTGCTTCTCCATGAACGCGCCGTAGTCCTTCTGCAGGGTCGCGGCGAAGGTGTCCGGGGAGGTCTTGCGGCTGATCACACCCTGGAGGGCGGCCGAGAGCGTGTCGTAGAAGCTGGGCGTGGAGTAGTCCAGGTACGGGACGAGTCCGTCGGCGGCGCTCAGCCGCTTCCAGCCGGCGATCATCTGGCCGTCGGCGCTGTCCGGGCTCGTCTCGGCCGCGGCCTTGGCCGGTACGGCGGGCAGCACTCCGTGCCGGGTCATGACGTCGGCGGCGTGGGCGTCGGTGAGGAAGTCCAGATAGGCGGCGGCCACCTCGGGGTGGCGGGAGCGGGAGGTGATGGACCAGGCGAGACCCTGGCCGCCGGTGGTGACGGGGTCGCCGCCGGCCTTGGCGGGCGGGGGCGGCATGATGCCCAGCTTGCCGCCCATGGACTTCTTGAGGTCGGCCAGCTGCCAGGTGCCGGTCAGCAGATACGCGCCGTCGCCGGAGGCGAACTTCTTGGCCGCGTCGTCGTAGCCGAGGCCGTTGGCACCGCCCGGCAGATAGCCGCGCTTCATCCAGTCGGCGAGGGTCGCCGCGGCGCCCTTGGTGGCGGCGTTGTCGAAGCCGTCGCCGCGGCCGAGGACGGTGTCGCGGGCGTCGGCGGCGCCGAGCTGGTCGTGCAGCACCCCGAAGGTGTGGATGGCCGGGTACTTGTCGAGGTTGCCGAACTGGACCGGCAGCTCGCCGCGGTCCTTGAGCCGGGCCAGGCCGTCGGTGAACTCGCCCCAGGTGCGCGGGGGCTGGAGCCCGGCCCGCCGCAGCAGGTCCTTGTTGTAGTAGAGGCCGATGTACTCGCCGGTCTGGGAGATGCCGTAGAGCCGCCCCCTGCCGAAGTCGTCGCCGTCGGCGGAGACCCGGTTGAGGTTGAGAAGGGTGCCGGGGTAGCGGGTGTTCCAGTCGTAGATCCCGGCGTAGTTGTCGAGCGGGGTGAGCAGCCCGGCCCGGACGAAGGCCACCATGTCCGGGTAGCCCTGGTTGGCCTGGATGACATCGGGTGGATTGTTGCCGGAGACGGCCAGCTTCAGGGTGGTCTTCAGATCGGTGAAGCTCCGGGCGACCCGCTTGATCCGCACATTGGGGTACTTCTTCTCGAACTCCCGGTTCAGCTGCTGTATCTCGCCGTTGGTCCCACCGCGTATCTCCTGGTCCCACACGGTCAGCGTGGTCTTTCCGGCCTTGGCCGGATCGGGTATCGCGGTGGCCGCGCCGGTCCCGGCACCGGCGGCCCCCGAGCCGTCGGTGCCGGGGACACACCCCGCCGCGAGCAGGACGACGCCGACGGCGAGCGCGGCCGGGACGGCTCTGCCACGCGGCCGGCGCGCCCGGGTACGGGCCAGTTCCATGGGGTTCTCCTCGATGCGGTGGTCAGGAGTGTCAGGACCGTTGGGCACTGTCATGCACCCGGAAGCCGATGGTGGGCAGGGCCCGCAGCCGTGGGCAGTCGCGCACCCGGTCCGGTATCAGCTCGCCCAGGAAGGCGTAGCGGCGGGCGAGTTCGGCCGCGTCCGCCCCGCCGCCGGCCGGCCGGCGCGCGCGGTTCCACCAGGCGGCCACCTCCGACCAGCCGGGCGCGGCCAGGGAGCCGCCGAAGTGCTGGACGGAGAGGGCGGCGGTGAGGTTGGCGAAGGCGAGCCGGTCGGCGAGCGGCCAGCCCGCGAGCGTTCCGGTCATGAATCCGGCCACGAAGACATCGCCCGCCCCGGTCGGGTCCAGCGCGTCCACGGGCAGCCCGGGCACCTCGGCGCTCTCCCCGGTGAGCGAGTCGATGGCCACGGCGCCCTCGGCGCCGCGGGTGACGACCGCGATCGGCACCCGCTCCGCCAGAGCGCGCACCGCCCGCTCGGGGCTGTCGGTGCGGGTGTAGCGCTGGGCCTCGGCCGCGTTGGGCAGGAAGGCGTGGGCGTAGGGCAGGTCGAGGAGCGCGGCGGGGTCCCAGCGGCCGGATTCGTCCCAGCCGACATCGGCGAAGATCTTGCTGCCCTGGGCGTGCGCCTGGCGCACCCAGTCCTCCTGGCGCCCCGGTTCGAAGGCGGTCACACAGGCGCGGGAGCGGGGCGGCGTGCCCTGGGCGGCGGGCGGCGGGGCCGGGTGCTCATGGGTGACCATGGTGCGCTCGCCCTCGTACGCCATGGAGACGGTGACCGGGGAGTGCCAGCCGGGGACGCGCCGGGAGTGGGTCAGGTCCACCCCTTCGCCGCGGGCGAGGCTCTCCCAGCAGTAGTCGCCGTAGACATCGGTGCCGAAGGCCGCGGCGAGCGTGGTGTGCAGTCCCAGCCGGGCCAGGGCGGTGGCCATGTTGGCGATGCCGCCGGGGCTCGATCCCATGCCGCGCGCCCAGGACTCGGTGCCGCGGACGGGGGCGTGGTCGAGCCCGGTGAAGATGATGTCCAGGAACACGGTGCCGGTGAGGTAGACGTCGTGCTCGGGGTCCGCGGAGGCGCGCAGCGCCGCGAGCGGGTCGATCGGCTGGATCGGATCGGGTGTTGCGGCCGTGGTGCTCACCGACGTGCCTTTCCTTGTGCGGCATGGCGTGTTGACGCCGATGTGGCGTGAGCGACACCTTGCACCTCACCCGGGGTGAATGCAAGAGGTCGATCAGAGTCGCGCATACTCGCTCATCTGGAGTACGTTGCCACCATGCTGCGAGAGACCCGCCACGAGAAGCTGCTGAGCATCCTCGGCGAGGAGGGCGTGCTGCCTATCGGGGAGATCGCCACGCGTCTGGGCATCAGCGAGGCCACCGCCCGCCGGGACCTCACCGAGCTGGGCCGGGCGGGCCGGCTCACCCGGGTCTACGGCGGCGCGGTGGCGGCACCCACCGAGGACGAGGAGCGCCCGTTCGGCGAGGTGGCGGTCGACGACCTGGCCGACAAGGAAGCCGTCGCCCGCGCCGCCGCGGAGCTGGTCGCGGACGGCGATGTGCTGCTGCTGGACATCGGCACCACCACCCTCCAGCTCGCCAAGCTGCTGCGTGGCCGTCCGGTCACCGTGGTGACCAGCAACCTCGCGGTCTACGACGAGCTGCGCGACGACCCGAAGGTGACCCTGATCCTGCTGGGCGGGCAGGTGCGCTCGAACTACCGCTCCCTGGTCGGCTTTCTCACCGAGTCCAACCTCCGCCAGCTGCGGGTGGGCCGGCTCTTCCTCGGCGCGAGCGGGGTCCTCCCCGACGGCAGCGTGCTGGACAGCACCCATGTGGAGGTGCCGGTCAAACGGGCCATGCTCGGCGCGACCCGGGAGGTGGTGCTGCTCGCCACCGCGGGAAAGTTCCCCGGTGACACCGGCCTCGCCCGGATCTGCGGACCGGAGCGGATCGACACCCTGATCACCAACAAGACATCCGACCCGGCGACGCTCGCCGTATTCCGCGAGGCCGATGTGGAGGTAGTGACCGTATGAGGCTGACTGTGCTGGGCGGCGGCGGGTTCCGTATGCCCCTGGTGTACCGGGCCCTGCTCGATGACACCGGGGACGAGGCCGGGCGCTGCACCGAGCTGGTGCTGTACGACACCGACCCGCACCGGCTGGACGCCATCCGCGCGGTCCTGGCCGAACAGGCCCAGGGCCGCCCCACCGCCCCCGCGGTCCGGGCCACCACCGATCTCGACGAGGCGCTGCGCGGCGCCGACTTCGTCTTCTCGGCCATCCGCGTGGGCGGTCTGGAAGGCCGGGCGAACGACGAGCGGATTCCGCTCGGCGAAGGGGTGCTGGGGCAGGAGACCGTGGGCGCGGGCGGGGTGCTCTACGGGCTGCGCACGCTCCCGGTGGCGCTGCGGATCGCGGAGCGGATCGCCACCGTGGCCCCGGACGCGTGGGTCATCAACTTCACCAATCCCGCGGGCATGGTCACCGAGGCGATGCAGCGGGTGCTCGGCGACCGGGTGATCGGCATCTGCGACTCCCCGGTCGGCCTGTGCCGCCGCGCCGCGCGGGCGGTCGGGGCCGATCCGGACCGGGCCGTCTACGACTATGTGGGCCTCAACCATCTGGGCTGGCTGCGGCGGGTGGTGGTGGACGGCCGGGACCGGCTGCCTCAGCTGCTCGGCGACACCGCCGCCCTGGAGTCGTTCGAGGAGGGCAAGCTCTTCGGCGCCGAGTGGCTGCGGGCGCTCGGCGCGCTGCCCAACGAGTATCTGCACTACTACTACTTCAACCGGGAGGCGGTGGCCTCGATCCGCCGATCCCCCGCCACCCGTGGGGAGTTCCTCCGCGACCAGCAGGCCCGGTTCTACGAGACGGCGGGCTCGGGGGCGCCCGGGGCGCTCACGGCGTGGGAGCGCACCCGGCTGGAGCGCGAGGCCACGTATATGGCCGAGAGCCGCGAGGCCACCGGCGGCTGGGAGCGCGACTCCTGCGATCTGGACGGCGGCGGCTACGACCGGATCGCGCTCGCCATCATGCGGGCCATCGCCCGCGATGAGCGCGCCACGCTGATCCTCAACGTGCGCAACCGTACGGCGGTCCCCGGGCTGGACGAGGACGCCGTGGTGGAGGTCCCCTGCCTGGTGGACGCGGGCGGGGCGCGGCCGCTGGCGACCGGCGCGGTGGCGCCGGACCAGCTCGGCCTGATGCTGTCGCTCAAGGCCGTGGAGCGCTCGGCCATCGAGGCGGCCACGACCGAAGCGGGCAGCGATTCGGGCATCGCCCGTGGCGCGGCCCTGCGGGCCCTGGCACTCCACCCCTTGGTGGACTCGGTCAAGGTCGCGGGCCGGATTCTGGATGCCTCCGGGGCGCTCGCCCGCTCCTAGCACATGTCCGTTCGGGCATTCCCCAGTATCTGGAGGCGCCCGGTCGGGCTCCGTTCACGCCCTCTTTCAGCAAACGGGCGAGAATCGGGCCCACCGGGGGGACAATCAGGCATCCGGGTTCCTCACCGTCCGTTGCCTCATCCGTCCTGACCTGCTGAGATAACGGTTGTGAAACGGGCGCATACAGTCACGATCTCTGCGGTGCCAAGGCTGGCCACTCCTGTTGCAGGCTTGTAAAACTGCCACGCAAGCCGAAAGACAAAGCAGGAGGTGCGGCGTGGACGCCGAGGAACGCCGTCGGGAGATCCTCGACACGGCTCGCCGTGCCGGCGTCGTCGACGTGGGCAAGCTCGCCGCCGACCTCGGGGTGTCCAAGGAGACGGTCCGTCGCGATCTGCGGGTTCTGGAACAGCACGGGCTGGTGCGGCGCACCCATGGCGGTGCCTACCCCGTGGAGAGCGCCGGTTTCGAGACCACCCTGGCCTTCCGCACCACCATGCATGTGCCGGAGAAGTCGCGGATCGCGAGCGCGGCCGCCGATCTGCTGGGCGATGCCGAGACGGTCTTCATCGACGAGGGATTCACCCCGCAGCTGATCGCGGAGGCCCTGCCCCGGGACCGGCCGCTCACCGTGATCACCGCTTCCCTCACGACCGCCACCGGCCTCGCCACCCGTGACAACACCACCGTGCTGCTCCTCGGCGGCCGGGTGCGCGGCGCCACGATGGCCACCGTCGACCACTGGGCGACCCATATGCTCTCGGGCTTCGTCATCGACCTGGCGTTCATCGGCGCCAATGGCATCTCCCGCCAGTACGGCCTGACCACCCCGGATCCGGCGGTCAGCGAGGTCAAGGCGCAGGTGGTGCGGGTGTCCCGGCGGAAGATCTTCTCCGGGGTGCACACCAAATTCGGAGCCGTCAGCTTCTGCCGGTTCGCAGATGTCTCGGACTTCGAAACGATCGTGACCGACACCGGTCTACCGCTGACCGAGGCACATCGCTATTCGCTGCTGGGCCCCCAGATCGTCAGGGTCTGACGCCCTTCCTCCGCTGTTTTCACACCTTCCCCACGTCCCTTCGATTGGACCCGTTATGCCAGTCCTGACTCTTCGTGCTGCCCGGATACCGGTGGTGGCCCTGACCGCGGGCGCGCTCCTGACCGGTTGCGCCGGTATGGGAGGCGGCAGCTCAGGCGAGAAGACCATCCGCGTGCTGATGGTGAACAACCCGCAGATGGTGGACTTGCAGAAGCTCACCAAGAAATATTTCACCAAGGAAACGGGCATCACGGTCAATTTCACGATGATGCCCGAGAACGAGGTCCGCGACAAGATCAGCCAGGACTTCGCCAATCAGGCGCGCCAGTACGACGTGGCCACCATCAGCAATTTCGAGGTGCCCTTCTACGCGAAGAACGGCTGGCTGATGCCACTGGACGGCTACGCCGCCAAGGACAAGGCGTTCGATCAGAAGGACATCCTCCCCTCGATGCGGCAGTCGCTGACCGCCGAGGACGGCAAGCTCTACGCCGAGCCCTTCTACGGCGAGTCGTCGTTCCTGATGTACCGCAAGGACGTCCTGGCCGAGAAGCATCTGAAGATGCCCGAGCGGCCCACCTGGCAGCAGGTCGCGGACATCGCGTCCAAGGTGGACGGCTCCCGCAAGGGGATGAACGGCATCTGCCTGCGCGGACTGCCCGGCTGGGGTGAGCTGATGGCCCCGCTGACCACGGTGGTCAACACCTTCGGCGGCACCTGGTTCACCAAGGACTGGAAGGCACAGCTGGACTCGCCCGAGTTCATCAAGGCGACCAAGTTCTATGTCGACCTGGTGCGCAAGCACGGTGAGGCCGGTGCGGCCCAGTCGGGCTTCGCCGAGTGCCTGAACAACCTCACCCAGGGCAAGAGCGCCATGTGGTACGACGCCACCTCGGCCGCCGGGTCGCTGGAGGCCGCGAAGTCCCCGGTCAAGGGCAAGATCGGCTATGCCCAGGCGCCGGTGGAGAAGACCGACAGCTCGGGCTGGCTCTACACCTGGGCCTGGGGCGTCCAGAAGGCGACGCGCCACCCGGACGACGCGTGGAAGTTCATCTCCTGGGCATCCAGCAAGAAGTACGAGGACCTGGTCGGCAAGAACTTCGGCTATGCCAACGTACCCGCGGGCAAGCGGTCGTCCACCTATTCCAATCCGGACTACCGCGACACCGCCGGCTCCTTCTCCGAGGAGACCCGCAAGGCGATCCTCGCCGCCAAGCCGCGTGATCCGGGAGTGCAGCCCCGGCCGACCATCGGCATCCAGTTCGTCGATATCCCCGAATTCGCCGATCTGGGCACCAAGGTCGCCCAGGAGATCAGCGCCGCCATCGCCGGAAAGCAATCGGTCGAGTCGGCATTGAAGAAGTCGCAGCAGCTGGCCGAGAAGGTCGGCGAGGAGTACCGATGAGTCATCCGACGACGGCAGTATCCGTGAGCGGCGAGCGGCCACCGACCGCGGCGCCCACCTCCCCACGGCGCCCCGTGGCGCAGCGGAACCGGGCCCGGGAGTGGGCCACAAGGGCGCCGCTGCTGCCCGCACTGATCTTCCTGATCGTGGTCACCCAGCTTCCGTTCGTGGCCACGCTGGTGATCTCGCTCTTCGACTGGAACTCGTTCCGGCCCGACCGCCGTGCGTTCGCGGGGCTGGAGAACTACAAGACGGTGCTCAGCGACGACGCGCTGCGCGAGTCCATCGTCACCACTGTGCTGCTGACCGCCTCCGTGGTGATCGTCAGCGTGGTGCTGGGGCTGCTGCTCGCGCTGCTGCTGGACCGCAAGTTCCGCGGCCGGGGCCTGGTCCGCACCATGCTCATCGCACCGTTCCTGCTGGTGCCGGTGGCCTCGGCGCTGCTGTGGAAGCACGCGCTGTACAACCCCGAGTACGGCCTGTTCAACGGCGTGCTCAACTGGCTGGGCGGTCCCCAGCCGGAGTGGCTGACCGATACGCCGCTGATCGCGGTGGAGGCGTCGCTGATCTGGCAGTGGACGCCGTTCATGATGCTCATCCTGCTGGCCGGGCTGCAGAGCCGCCCGCTGGACATGATCGAGGCGGCCCGGCTGGACGGGGCGGGCAACTGGCAGATCTTCCGCTTCCTGACGCTTCCCCATCTGCGCCGCTACCTGGAGCTCGGCACCCTGCTCGGATCCATCTACATCGTGCAGAACTTCGACGCCGTCTTCACCATGACCCGCGGTGGCCTGGACACCGCCAACCTGCCGTACACCATTTACGAAACCTTCTACAACGCCCACGAGTACGGGCTGGCATCGGCCGCGGGGGTCGTGGTGGTGATCGGCACGATCATCATCGCCACCTTCGCGCTGCGCGTGGTGTCGTCCCTCTTCCGTGAGGAGGCGTCCCGCGCATGACCGCCGTGAGCACCCCGGTGCCCATCACATCCGTTCCGGAAGCCACCCGCCGGGCCAAGCGGCGCGGTGCCGCGCTCGGCGTACTGGCCTGGTTCATCGGCATCGTCTTCGTCCTGCCCGTGCTGTGGATGCTGCTGACCTCGTTCCACTCCGAGGCCGACGCCGCCACCAACCCGCCGTCGCTGGCCGCCCCGCTGACCCTCGACGGGTACAAGGACTTCTTCGGCGTGGGCGGCGGGGCGAGCCCCTGGCCCGCGCTGCTCAACTCGGTGGGCACCTCCCTCTTCTCCACCTGCTTCGTGCTGGTGCTGGCGCTTCCGGCGGCGTTCGCGCTGTCGATCCGGCCGGTGCGCAAGTGGACGGATGTGATGTTCTTCTTCCTGTCCACCAAGATGCTGCCGGTGGTGGCCGGACTGCTGCCGGTGTTCCTGTTCGCGAGGAACATCAACTTCCTGGACAACGTCTGGTTGTTGGTGATCCTCTACACCTCGATGAACCTGCCGATCGCGGTGTGGATGATGCAGTCCTTCCTCGCCGACATCCCGGTGTCGATCATCGAGGCCGCCCAGATGGACGGGGCGCGGCTGCCCACCATCCTGTGGCGGGTCGTCGCCCCGATCGCGGGCCCGGGTATCGCCGCCACCTCGCTGATCTGCTTCATCTTCAGCTGGAACGAGATGCTCTTCGCCCAAGTGCTCACCGGTGTGGTCGCCCAGACCGCCCCGGCGTTCCTGACCACGTTCGTCACCAGCCAGGGGCTGTTCCTGGCCAAGGTGTGCGCGGCGTCGATGGTCATTTCTCTGCCGGTGCTCGCCGCCGGCTTCGCCGCCCAGGACAAGCTGGTCCAGGGCCTGTCGCTAGGAGCAGTCAAATGAGGGCCGCAGTCATCGAAGCCCCGGGCAAGGTCACCGTCGCCACTGTCGCGGACCCCACCCCGGGCCCCCGTGAGGTCGTGGTGGACGTGGCGGCCTGCGGGCTGTGCGGCACCGATCTGCACATTCTGCAGGGCGAGTTCGCGCCCACGCTGCCGATCGTCCCCGGGCATGAGTTCGCCGGTGTGGTCGTGGGCATCGGCAGCGGCGTCACCGAGCTGGAGGTGGGCGACCGGGTCGCGGTCGACCCTTCCCTGCACTGCCACGAGTGCCGTTACTGCCGGATCGGCCGGGGCAATCTGTGCGACAACTGGAACGCGATCGGGGTCAGCGTCGCCGGCGGGGCCGCCGAGTTCGCGGTGGCCCCGGTGGCCAACTGCGTCAAGCTGCCCGAGCATGTGGACGTGGCCGACGCGGCCCTGATCGAGCCGCTGTCCTGCGCGGTGCGCGGCTATGACGTGCTCAACGGCAACCTGGGCGCCGAGGTGCTCATCTACGGCTCCGGCACCATGGGGCTGATGATGCTGGAGCTGGCCAAGCGCACCGGTGCCGCCAGCGTGGACATGCTCGACGTCAACTCCGAGCGACTGGCCACCGCCGGCACCCTCGGCTGCACCCGGTCCGCCGCCTCGGCGGACGAGCTGGAGCAGCCGCGCGGCTGGGATGTGGTCATCGACGCCACCGGCAACCAGGCCGCCATTCAGGACGGCCTGGGCCGGGTGGCCAAGGCCGGAACGTTCCTGCAGTTCGGTGTCTCCGACTACGCGACGCGGGCCACCATCGAGCCGTACAAGATCTACAACCAGGAGATCACCATCACCGGCTCCATGGCCGTGCTGCACAGCTACGAGCGTGCCGCCGGGTTGTTCGCGACCGGGGTGCTGGACCCGAAGATCTTCATCAGCCACCGGCTGCCGCTGGAGGAGTACCCCCAGGCGCTCGACCAGTTCAAGGCGGGACAGGGCCGGAAGATCGTGGTCGTCCCGTAACCGTACGTGGTTGACGGCCCAGGCCCGGGGCACCAGGCTTGGGCCGTCAATGATCACGGTCGGCGAGAGGGCGGGCAGATGGGCAAGGGCGACGCGGTGGTGGTGGGCGGAGGGCTCGCGGGCACACTGGCCGCGGGGGCGCTCCTCGGCCACGTCGACACGGTCACCCTGGTGGAGCGCGACCGCTACCCGGAGCAGCCCGCCTTCCGCAAGGGCGTGCCCCAGGGACGTCATCTGCATGTCTTCCTCAGCGGCGGACGGCGAGCCCTGGAAGAGCTGTTCCCCGGGCTGAACGGTGAGCTGGAGGCGGCGGGCGCGCACCGTCTCGAGGCGCCGCGCGATGTGATCACCAAGGCCCCCAACGGCTGGCAGCGCCGCTTCCACGAGGGTCGGCACGCCACGACGAGCTGCACCCGGGCGCTGTTCGACGCCACCGTACGGGCGCGGGTGCTGGCCGAGGCCGAGGGATCCGGCACCCGGGTGGAGGTGCTCCAGGGCACCGAGGCCATCGGGCTGCTCGGCGGCGCGGACCGGGTGACCGGCGTACGGGCGCGGGCGCGCGACGCCGGGCGCACCGGCCGGGAGCTGCCCGCCGATCTGGTCGTCGACGCCTCGGGGCGTGGCTCGCGCGCCCCCAAGTGGCTGGCGGAACTGGGCGCTCCGGCGCCGCGCGAGGAGGTCGTCGACGCGGGGATCGGCTACTGCACCCAGATGTTCCGGCCCGCCGAACCGCTGGACATGGTGATGGTGATCCAGCCGCGCCCGGACTGTCCGCGCGGCGCGGCATGGTCGCCGGTCGAGGACGGCAACTGGCTGCTGACGCTCTCGGGGGTGCGCGGCCAGCATCCGCCGACTGAGAGCTCGGAGGTGCTCGGCTTCGTCAAGTCCCTGGGCGAGCCGACGCTGTACGAGCATCTGCGGACCTGTGAGCCGGTGTCCCCGCCGTACGGGTTCCGCGACACCTCCAACCGACGCCGCCACTACGACGCCCCGGGCGCGCTGCCCGAGGGGTTCCTCGCGGTCTCGGACGCCGCCTGCACCTTCAACCCGATCTACGGTCAGGGCATGGCGGTGGCCGCCCTCAGCGGGCTGGCCCTGCGCCGCTGCCTGGCCGAGTCGGGTCTGCGGCCCGGTTTCGCGGCCACGGCACAGCGCGCCGTGGCCCGGGCGAGCGACACCGCCTGGCTGACCGCCGTCGGCGCGGACCGCCCCTACGCCGCGGACGCGGACACCACGCCGCCCGGGGCTGCCGAGCGGCTGCGGAGCTGGTACTTCGGACGGCTGGCGGACCGGGCTGCGATCGACCCGGTGGTCGGCGCGGCGTTCCGGGACGTCACCTATCTCGCGGCCGGCCCGTCCCGTCTGCTGTCCGCCGGGGTCGCCCTGCGGACGGTGCTGCTGCCGCGGGCCCGTGGCCTGACGGACCCGCCGCTGCGCGTGGAGAGCTGACCCGGGCCCCGGGCTTTGCCGGGGCGGCCCGGGACCCCCGTCCCATGGGCTCCACGCCCCGGCCCCGGGACCGGGGGCGCTCAGGCGGTCGCGTCGCGCAAATGCGCGGCGGCCGCCTGCTCCAGGTGGACCAGGTCGCTGCTGACGGTGGCGAAGGTGAAGCCCTGGGCCAGCCGCTTGGCGGCCGTCGCCCCGTCGGGGCAGTGGATACCCGCGGCGATGCCCGCGGTCCGTGCCTCCTCGGCGACCTTCGCCAGCGCCGCGTCGAACTTCTCCGCCACCGAGGTGTCGGTCGAGGTGCGGCCGCCGAGCGCGATGGTGAGGTCGGAAGGGCCGATGTAGACGCCGTCGAGCCCGTCCGTGGCACAGATCTCCGCGGTGTTGGCCAGTGCCTGGGCCGTCTCGATCATCACGATGCAGGCGACCTGCTGATTGGACTCGGCCGGGGCGGGGCCCACGCGCAGGCCCGAGCGCATCGGACCGTACGAGCGCACCCCGAGCGGGGGGTAGCGGCAGGAGGCGACCGCGGCGGCCGCCTCCTCGGCGGTGTTGACCAGCGGGACGATGACCCCGCGGGCCCCGGCGTCCAGTGCCTGGCCGATCCAGAAGCCGTCGTTGGCCGGGACGCGCACCATACCGGCGGCGGTGCCGCGGGCGTCGATGGCGGTCATCGCGCCGAGGGTGCCCTTGTAGTCGAGGAGGCCGTGCTGGGCGTCGACGCAGATGTAGTCGTAGCCGAGCCCGGCCAGGCGCTCGGTGCCCACGGGGTTGTCGAGGACGACCCAGTAGCCGATGATCCGCTGGCGGGCGCGCAGCCGGGCGGCGAAGTCGGCGGGGGAAGTGTTCATGCTGTCAGCTTCTCTCGTTCTCTCTCGTTCTGGCTCAGGGGCTTTCCCGCAAGCGGCTACGGGGTGGGCCGTGGCGCGTTCACACCACGGCGTTCACCGGTTCCTCCCCCCGCAGGACGCGCACCACATCGGCGGCCACGGTGCTGCCCATCGCGGCGTTGGCCTGCTGGGTGAACGCGGCGCAGTGCGGGGTCAGCACCGCGTTGGGGGCGGTGAGCAGCGGATTCCCGGCGGGGGGTTCGGTGGCGAACACATCGATACCGGCCGCCGCGAGATGCCCGCTGTGCAGCAGCTCGGCCAGGGCCTCCTCGTCGACGAGCCCGCCCCGCGCCGTATTGATGACGCAGGACCCCGGCTTCATGGCCGCCAGTTCGGCGCGGCCGAGCAGCGGTCCGCCCGAGGGCATCGGCAGATGCAGGGTGATCACATCGGCGGCCTCGATCAGCTCGTCGAGGGTCACGGCCGGTACCCCCTGCTCGGCGAAGACGGCGGCGGGGAGGTGGGGATCGTAGGCGATGAGGTCCATGTCGAAGCCCCGGGCGCGGCGGGCGACCGCCTGGCCGATCCGGCCGAAGCCGACGATGCCGAGGGTGCGGCCGGCCAGTTCGGGCCCGAAGAAGCGGTCCCAGCGACCGGCGGTGACCGAGGCGTGCGCGGGCACGATACGCCGTACGGCGGCCAGCAGCAGGGCCATTGTCATATCGGCGACCGCGGTGGTGTTGCTCCCGGGGGCGTTGACCACGCGGACCCCGTGGGCGGCGGCCGCGGCCAGGTCGATGTTGTCGGTACCGACGCCGTGTTTGGCGACGACCGTGAGTGCCGGTGCCGCGTCCAGGACGGCCGCCGTCACCGGATCGAGCCCGACGACCAGCGCCCTGACGCCCTCGGCCTCCTCGATCAGCTGGCGCTCGGTGAGCGGATGCGCCGCGCTCGCGGTGCGTGCCCGCACCCCGGCGGCCTCGAACACCTCCCATGGCCCGCTCGCATGCTGTCCGAAGCTGGGTGTGGTCACCAGGACGTCGTGGCCGGTGGCTGCCCCGGCCTCGTGCGTCTCGCGCAACGCGGTCAACTCCCCACCCCGAACCCGAGGACATCCAGGACCGAATAGATTCCCAGGGCGCCGATGGCCGTACTGCTGAGCACCAGCGCGCCGTTCAGCATCGGATTGCGGCGGAACCGCGGATCGACCTCCGTGGCGCGCAGCCGCCAGACCGCGATCACGACCGCGAGCAGGAAGATCCCGCCCGCGATGCCCCCGACCTGCACCATCAGCACCGGCTCCTGCAGATAGAGGTAGAAGGCGGCCCACAGGGGCGGCAGGACGACGGTGAGCAGGCGGATGACGCGCTGCCGGGCCTTGACGTTCCGCCAGTCGAATACGCCGAGCAGTCCGAGGGTGTTGGTCCACAGCCGCGGCACGCTCGCGGTGGAGGCGATGATCGTGGAGTAGAGGACGGCGATGGCGCCGATGAGGAAGAGGTACTTGCCCGCGGGACCAAGGGTGTCGGTGTACATCCGGGACAGCGTGTTGATCATGTCGTTGCCCTCGGGCACCAGCTTCTGCCGGTGCAGGATGGCCGCGCCGATGATGTAGAAGGAGAGCGTGCACAGGGTGCAGACGACCCATGAGGTGAGCGCGTCGATCCGCATCACCCGGATCCAGCCCTCGGCGCGCCGGGCCCGGGCCTCGGTGCCGTCGTCGGGACCGGTCCAGCGGGCGTACCCCTTCTCCAGACACCAGTAGGTGTAGGTGGTCATCTCATCCGCGCCGACACCGGTGATGCCGAACATGGCGACGGCGAAGCCGAGTGTCCCGGCGGGGATGGACAGGGTCAGCCCGGAGGCCAGATCGGAGCCGCCGTAGCCGAACCCGGTCCAGGGCAGCCCGACCGCGAGGGCGACGGTGGAGAGGGTGAAGAAGACGACGGTGATGAACCCGGCCTTCTCCACCATTCCGTAGCGGCCCGTGTACATCAGCGCGACGACGGACGCGACCACGATCACGGTCCAGACGGTGAGCGAGGTGCGGCCCAGCGGTGCGCCGCCGATCGGGGCGAGGATGCTGAACGCGGCGGCGGCGCCGCCGATCATGCCCCCGCGCTGGAGCATCTTGGCGAAGTCCATGAGAATCCACAGCACATTGATCCAGCCGACCCGGCCCACCTTGGGCGGGACCTGGCTGTAGCCGGCCAGGGCCGTCTTGCCGGTGAGGATCGTCCAGCGGGCCAGCTCCATCTGCACCCACACCTTGACCAGCGCGCTGGCGATGACCAGCCACAGCAGCACGAAGCCCGCCTTGGCGCCCAGGGAGGTGGTGGTGATCAGTTCACCGGATCCGACCACGGCGGCCGAGAGGATCATCCCGGGTCCCAGTCGGCGCGCCGTTCCGCGTAGATCGCGCGGCGGCTCCTTGATGTCGCCCATCCGCAGTGCGTACGGATCGTCGGACGGTGCCTCGCCCCCCGTTCCGACCTGCGCCGGCACACTGTCCGCCGTCATGCGACCTCCCCGCTCCATGCGTGTTGTGAGCGGAACGCTCGCACGATTGCACGTAACACGCAAGACTCTGCGCGGTGCCCGGGAGGAAACAGCGCGGAATGCGCAGACTGATAATGTTGCTCAGGGCTGCGCAGAGTCGCGCAGGGTGAGGGAAGGATGGGGGCCGCCATGAGCCAGGAGGCCGGTGTGGAGGAGCGCAGACGGCTGCGCGCCGGGGACCGCCGGGAACTGATCGCCCGAATGATCCAGACCGATGGCACGGTCGTCGTGGAGGAGCTGGCGCGCTCGCTGGAGGTGACCCCCTCCACCATCCGCCGGGATCTCGCGCTCCTCACCGAACAGGGCGTGATCGCCCGCACCTACGGCGGCGCGATGAGCGCGGGCCACACCGCCGAGCCCACCCTCGGGCAGCGCAGCGGGCTCGCGGTCGCCGAGAAGGACCGCATCGGGCGCTGGGCGGCCGCGCGGATCGCGACGGGCGACACCGTCATCCTCGACGCCGGCACCACGACCGGACGGCTCGCCCACCATCTGCGCGCCCGTACCGATCTGACCGTGATCACCAGCGGGCTCACCGCGCTGCGCGAGCTGGCCGAGGCGGACGGCGTCGAGTTGATCACCCTCGCCGGGACCCTGCGCCATGTCAGCCAGGGCTTCGTCGGGCCGCTGGCCGAGCTGACCCTGTCCCGGCTGACGGCGGACAAGGTCTTCCTCGGCGCCGACGGGCTGGACGCGCGGCGGGGCATCTGCGAGGCCAGCCTCCAGCAGACCTCGCTCAAGGAGATGATGGCCGACCGCGGCAAGGAGCTGTACGTCCTCGCCGACAGCAGCAAGCTGGGCCAGTCACCGTTCACCGCCTGGGCGCCGCTGGACCGGCCGTGGACGCTGGTCACCGACAGCGGCGCCACCGATGACCGGCTCGGGCCCTTCCGGGCGCTGCCCGACATCGAGGTGATCACCGTCTGATCGACGGGCCGCTCCGGTGCGGGTGAGGGGGCCGGGAGTCTGGCTCCCGGCCCGCTCGGGTCAGTCCCGGTACATCCGCGGTGCGGCGGTCACCGCGCCCACCAGGCCGAAGCTGTCCTCGACCTCGGCCTTCTCGGCGGTGTTCGGGTAGGGGTTGGTGCAGGAGGTCCCGGCGGTGGAGCCGGACATCAGGCTCGAACACGGCCCCGGCTTCATGTCCGGCAGGCCGAGGATGTGGCCGAGCTCATGCGATGAGATCCGCACCGTGTTGTAGCCCTCGTCGACGGCCTGGCGGCCGAAGTAGATCGTGCCGCGGCCCAGTCCGGTGGACAGCGTGCGGGGCCAGCCGTTGTCCGCGATGATGCGGACGTTGGCCTGCTGCCCGGACGCGGCCGGCTTCAGCTCCACGTTGGCCACGCTCTCGTTCCAGATCGCCGCGCCCTTGGAGACGGCGTCCTTGAACTCGGCCGCCCCGCTGGCGTCGTACGTCACGACCCGCGCGGCGGCCGTGTGCTCCGCCGGGGCGGCGGAGGAGGGAGCGGCCACGGCCTGTCCGGCCGTCAGGGCGAGCACCGCCGTCACCGCGGCGGGTAAGGCACGGACGAACTTGCTGGATCTCACGATCGGCCTCCTTGTGGGGGAAGGACGGACAGAGCAAGTGGGCATGAGCATGGCACGCCGCCCATCGCATCGGCCACTGTGCCCACACACCTTGCCTCATCCGGCCGGTTGTCCACAGGTGGTCACCGCGGGTTCCGGCGGGCCCCCTAGAATCGGCGGATGGCTCTTCCCGACACCGGCCCCGATACGAGCGCCGCGCTCGGCACCGATGCGAGCGAGGCGCTCGGCGTGCTGCACCGCGTCTTCGGTTACGACTCGTTCCGGGGAGGGCAGCAGGAGATCATCGACCATGTCGTGGCCGGTGGTGACGCGCTCGTCCTCATGCCGACCGGCGGTGGCAAATCGCTGTGCTACCAGATCCCGGCGCTCGTGCGGAAGGGCGTCGGCGTCGTCGTCTCCCCCTTGATCGCGCTCATGCAGGACCAGGTCGATGCCCTGCGGAACCTCGGGGTGCGGGCCGGGTTCCTCAACTCCACCCAGGATCTTGACGAGCGGCGAATGGTCGAGGCCGAGTTCCTCGCGGGCGAGCTGGACCTGCTCTATCTCGCGCCGGAGCGGCTGCGGGTCGAGTCCACACTGCGGCTGCTGGACCGGGGCACGATCTCGCTGTTCGCCATCGACGAGGCGCACTGTGTGGCCCAGTGGGGCCACGACTTCCGGCCCGACTATCTGGCCCTGTCCGAGCTGCATGAGCGCTGGCCCACCGTGCCCCGGATCGCGCTGACCGCGACCGCCACCGAGGCCACCCACTCGGAGATCGCGTCCCGGCTGAAGCTGCAGGACGCGCTGCACTTCGTGGCCAGCTTCGACCGTCCGAACATCCAGTACCGGATCGCCCCCAAGAACGAGCCCAAGAAGCAGTTGCTGGAGCTGCTGCGCACCGAGCACGCGGGCGACGCGGGGATCGTCTACTGCCTGTCCCGCTCCTCGGTGGAGAAGACGGCCGAGTTCCTGGTCGCCCAGGGCATCGACGCGGTGCCCTACCACGCGGGGCTGGACGCGCGGACGCGCGCCGAGCACCAGGCGCGCTTCCTGCGGGAGGACGGTCTGGTCGTGGTGGCCACGGTCGCGTTCGGCATGGGGATCGACAAGCCCGATGTGCGGTTCGTGGCCCATCTGGACCTGCCCAAGTCCGTGGAGGGCTACTACCAGGAGACCGGCCGCGCCGGGCGGGACGGGCAGCCCTCCACCGCCTGGCTGGCGTACGGGCTCCAGGACGTCGTCCAGCAGCGGAGGATGATCGACACCTCCGAGGGCGACGACACCCATCGGCGCCGCCTCGGCGCCCATCTCGACTCGATGCTGGCGCTGTGCGAGACGGTGGAGTGCCGCCGGGTGGGGCTGCTGGCCTACTTCGGCCAGGAGTCCACCCCCTGCGGGAACTGCGACACCTGCCTCACGCCGCCGGAGTCCTGGGACGGCACCATCGCCGCGCAGAAGCTGCTGTCCACGGTGGTGCGGCTCAAGCGGGAGCGCAACCAGAAGTTCGGCGCGGGGCAGATCATCGACATCCTGCTCGGCAAGAAGACGGCCAAGGTCATCCAGTTCGACCATGACGCCCTCTCGGTGTTCGGCATCGGCACCGAGCTGCGCGAGGCCGAATGGCGCGGCGTGGTACGGCAGTTGCTGGCGCAGGGGCTGATCGGCGTCGAGGGGGACTACGGCACGCTGGTGCTCTCCGACACGAGTTCGGAGGTGCTGGGCCAGCGGCGCGAGGTCAGGCTGCGGCGCGAGCCGGAGAAGGCCGCGCGCGCCGTCAAGGGGAAGACGGGGGCTTCGGGGAAGTCCAAGAAGGCCCCGGTGGATCTGCCGGAGGAGGCCGTGCCGGTCTTCGAGCGGCTGCGCGCCTGGCGTGCGGCGACCGCGAAGGAGCAGGGCGTCCCCGCGTATGTGGTCTTCCACGACGCCACCCTGCGCGAGATCGCGATCCTCTCCCCCACCACGCTCGATGAGCTCGGCGCGGTGAGCGGGGTCGGTGAGAACAAGCTGGTGAAGTACGGACAGGGGATCCTGGACACCCTGACCTCCTGACGATACGTCAGCCCCAACGGGTTACCACTGAGTGTTACCTGAGGTAACGTCGGTCCGTGCCACAAGACGGTGGCCGCCGGGGGCTGGGGTGCTCCGGCGGCCACTCATCTCCTCACGCCGTTCTCGCGCCGTTCCTCACGCCGTACGCGGGCTGTCCTACAGCTCCTTGATGCGGATGTCGCGGTACGAGATCACATCATCGGTGCTGTGGACCTGGAGACCGATGTACCCGGAGGAGTACCGACGGCCGTCCGTGCCGGGGTCGTCCTCGCGCGGCGGGGTGAACTCCTGGCCACCGGTGTTCTCGAACTCATTGAGCAGCACTCCGTTGCGGTAGATCGAGTAGTGCTGACCGACCACCCGGATCTCGTAGTCGTTCCAGCTGCCCTTGGGAGTGACCCCGGCACCGGCGAGCCCGACCCGGTCGAAACCGTAGATCGATCCGGTCTTGTACATGTCGCCGTCGGGGCGGTCGAGGATCTGCACCTCGTGCCCGTATTTGATGGCGACCCACTCCGGACGGGACTCCTCGGGGTGGTCGTGCACATAGGGGAAGCGCACGAAGACACCGCCGTTGGCATTGCCCGTCCCGGGTGCGTCATCGCGGAACTGGAGCTTCAGCGAGAAGTCGTCGTACGTCCGCTGCGGGAACCACAGCATGCCCATGCCCTCGACCGAGGTGCTGCTGGTGATGCTGCCGTCGTCATTGAGACCGAAGGCCCCGCCACCCACGTGCTGCCACTTGTCGTAGGACTTCTTGGTGCCGTCGAACAGCGGGCGGTAGCCCTCGTCCTGACCGGGCTTGCCGATCCCGGACTGCTTGGCCGCCTTGTTGATCGCCCGGTACTCGCGCTGGTCGATCACGCCGTCGGTGAGCAGCTTGTCGGTGACGGTGGTGACGTGCTTGCGGAAGAGGGCGTGGGAGGACCAGTCCTTCTCGTCCTCGATCAGCTCATTGATGGTGCAGCGGCTACGGGTGATGCGGTTGGGGACGCCGGTGTCCACCGTGCCGACGATCACCGTGAGGCGCTCGTCCCACTCCGGACACGCGGGTGCGGGCACCCCGCCGCCCTCGGCCACGGTGAACGCCAGTTGCCGCGCCTCGGAGGTGTTGCCCGCCTTGTCGGTGGCGCGGAACGCGACGGTGTGGCGGCCCACCCGGTCCACCGCCACGGGGGTGGTGTAGGCGAGATACGGACCGCTGTCCAGGGAGTACTCGACCTTCTCCACCCCGGAGTCGTCGTCCGCCGCGGTGAGCGTGACCTTGGCGCTGCCGACATAGGCACCGTCGGAGTTCTTCATTCCGTCGACCGTCGCGGAGACCGCCGGGGGTGTGGTGTCCTCGGCCGGCGGGGCCACCACGGTGAAGTCCACCGACTTCACCTCCGATACGTTCCCCGCCTTGTCCGCCGCCCGGTAGCGCACCGTGTGGGCGCCCGCGTCATGGACCATGACCGGACCGGTGTAGGGCTGGAACTCCCCCTGGCCGAGGGCGTAGTCGATCCGGTTGACCCCGGAGCCGGTGTCGGAGGCGGTGATGGTCACGGTGGCCATGCCGATGTACGCACCGGACGGGTCCTTCTCACCGGAGACGGTGGCGGAGGTCTCGGGCGCCGTGGTGTCGTCCGTCGGCGGCGCCACCACGGTGAAGTCCACCGACTTCACCTCCGATACGTTCCCGGCCTTGTCCACGGCCCGGTAGCGGATGGTGTGCGCGCCCACCTGGTGGACCATCACCGGGGCGGTGTACGGCTGGAACGCCCCGTCTCCCTCCGCGAACTCGATCCGGTCCACACCCGAGCCCTCGTCGGTGGCGGACACCGTGACGGTGGCCATCCCGATGTAGGCGCCGTCCGCGTTCTTCTCCCCCTCGACCTTCGCCGAGGCGTCGGGCGCGGTGGTGTCCTCGCCACCGCCACCGTCGGTGACCACCAGAATGCCCTGCATCTGGCCGTGACCGGGGATGGTGCAGTGGTAGCGGTAGCGGCCGGGGCTGAGGGTGACCTCGGCGGTGTGCTTGCCGCCGCTGTCGTCCGAGGGGTTGGCGAGGATGTTCAGCGGGACGTCGTTGTTGTACTCGGGGTCGGAGACATCGAACGTCAGGGTGTGCGGCATCCCCATGGTGTTGCCGGTGGCGGTGCTGTTCTCGAAGACGATGGTGGTCTTCCCGGCGACCGCGGTGGTGGGCGCCGAGGCGTACTTGGTGATGTCGTCACCCGCGGTCCAGGTGAGGGTCTGCTGTGCGGCCTGCCGGGTGTCGTTCTGCCCGTGGGCCGCCGTCGCCGTCGCCGAGCTCAGCCCGAGGATCATGAGCAGCGCGGCGAGGAGGGGCAGCCAGGGTCTGCTGGGTTTGGGGCGCCTTCGTTTCACGGTCACTCCGCCTTCCTGGCCAGATCCTGGGCGAGCGGAGTGGGCTCGCCGCCGGTGTACGTGATGTGCCACAGCGCCGACTTGGAGTCGGAGGTGAAGAAGCCGCGCCCGTAGTCGAGGACGTAGAGCGAGCCGTCCGGGGCGAACTTCCAGTCCATGAGGTTGCGGATGCCGTCGGCGCCCACCGGGATGATCTTCTTGAGGGTTTCGGCGTGCACCGGCAGCCCGCCCTTGCCGACGGTCTTCGGGTCGGTCACCACCGCGTGGCGCGGCTGGTCGGCGTCGTAGAAGTCGCCGACAAACCACTTACCGTCCCAGTAGGCGGGCCACTTGGTGGTCGATTCGCTGTCGGCGTCGTAGCGGTAGACCGGGCCGTTCATGGTGGCCTGCCCGCCGCCCTTGAGCCACGGCAGCAGGTACTTGGCCTCCGACACCTTGTAGCTGGGGATGCCGCTCGCGTCCCGCGGATAGTCGGGGGCGCCGCCCTGGGGCGAGTACCAGATGGTGTTCCCGGTGATGGGCGGCAGGTTCACCAGACCGTTGTTGTTGGGCGACTCGTTCTTGGGGTGGTCGCAGTCGTACCAGCCCAGCGGCTTGCTGGGATCGGGCAGATTGCGGTCCCGGTAGGGCTGCCTGTTGCCCATGCAGAACGGCCAGCCGTGGTTGCCCGCCTTGGTGATGGCGGCGAAGGTGTCGTACTTGGCCGGGCCCCAGGTGGTGCTGGGCTCGCCCGCGTCGGGGCCGACCCATCCCGCGTACAGGATGTCGGTCTTCTGGTCCACGAAGATCCGGGCCGGGTTGCGCACACCCATCACATAGATCTCGCCACGGGTCTTGCCCCCGCCCTCGTCGGGCTCCTTACCGGTGAAGAGATTGCCCTCGGGGAGGGTGTAGGTGCCGTCGTCCTCGGGGTGGATCCGCAGGATCTTGCCGTTGAGGTTGTTGGTGTTGCCCGCGGTGCGGCGGGCGTCGGCGAAGGAGACACCCTTGTAGTTCGGCTGCGGGTTGTTGCCGGAGTAGCCGTCGCTGAACTGCGAGGAGTTGTTGTCCCCGGTGGCGATGTAGAGATTGCCCTTGGAATCCCAGGACATCCCGCCGCCCGCATGGCAGCAGCTGTGGATCTGGACCGGCCAGGACAGCAGGACCTTCTCCGAGCCCAGGTCCAGCTTGTTGGTCTTCAGGTCCAGGGTGAACCGGGAGACGCGGCGCTCGGCCATCTGGGTGTCCCGGTTGATCCGGGAGTGCGGGGTGTAGTGGAGATAGACCCAGCCGTTGTCGAGGAAGTCCGGGTCCAGCTCGATACCGAGCAGCCCCTCCTCGACCTTGATCAGCTCATCGCCGCCGCCCTTGTTGCCGAAGACGGTCAGGGCGCCCGCGAGCGTCACCTTTCCGGTGGCCGGGTCGTAGACATGGATCTGGCCCTGGCCCTTGCCGATCTCCGGGTCGTTCCAGTCGGTGACCACGGGCGCGCTGTTGTCACCGCCGCCGCGGCCGATGTAGAGCACCCGGCCGTCCTTGGCGACGACGAGGCCGTGCGGCTCGCCGATCTGGTCCGACTGGCCCGGCTGATTGGGCTTGGTGACCCGCTCGGCCTTGTAGTTCGCGTCGATGGTGGCCTTGCAGTCGCCGCGGGAGAGACGGGTGGTCCACAGCAGCGCGCCCCGCAGATGGGCGCGGAAGTCGGTCTCCTGGAAGGTGGCGACGGTACCGCCCATTCCGGTGTAGAAGGAGCGGCCGCCGTCGTAGTCACGGCACCAGGAGATCGGGTGGTCCCAGCCGTTTGCGCCGGTGCCCGGCCGGTAGCTGGATTCGCGGACCCGGGCCACGGTGTGCACCGTGCCGGAGGGGTTGTCCTTCCAGTTGAGCCAGGTGTCCGTGCGCTTCCACTCCAGCGGCAGCTCCTTGGTGGCCGGGTGGACGCGGTCGCCGACCTCCACCACGGCCCGCTGCGCGTTGCCCGGGCTCGTGGCCGCCGGGCGGGCGCCGATCAGCCCGCTGTACCAGTCGGAGTACGGCTCGTTGCGGGCCGCGTCATGGATGCCGAGGAAGCCACCGCCCGCCTTCATGTACGCCTCGAGCCCCGCTTCCTGCTCGGGGTCGAGCACATCGCCGGAGCCGGTCAGGAAGACCACGGCGTTGTACTTGCCGAGCTTGGGCTTGGTGAAGACCGAGGCGTCGGCGGTGGCGTCGACGGTGAACCGGGTCGCCGCGGGGCCCTGGTTGCCGATCTTCTCGATGGCCTCGATGCCCGCGTTCACCGTGGCCGGCTCGTCCCCCGCCGAGCCGTGGAACACCAGCACCCGGACGTTGTCCCCGCCGGGCGGGGACGGCAGCGTGAGTGGCGCACGATCCTCTGGCCGGGCGCTGGCGGGGCTCCCGCCCAGCAGGGTCGCGGTGAGCGCGCCGAAGAGCAGCGCCGCCACCCCCGCGCGTCTCTTCCGCAGCCGGCCGACTGTCAGCCCTCTCCATCTTGAGGGCATTTGGTACGGTTTGTCCCGCATGGGTCACCCATCCCTCTCACATCACGGAAACCACCGCTGAAGGAAGCTAGACGGCTTTTCGCAACCCGCCAATAGCTATGACCGCAACTCAACGAACTTTGTCCTGAGTGTGGATGAACGGGCCGCCCCCGGCTACCGTGAAAGCACCCCGGGGCATCTGCGCATCGTCAACGGCAGGGGATCCACAGCGATTTGGGAGAACGATGAGCGACGCACCCGGCATCACCTCCAGACGCGGTCTCAGCAGACGGCTCTTCACCGGCGGCGCGGCCGCCGCGGCCGTCGGACCGCTGGCCCTCACCACCTCCGCCGCCGCGAAGGCGCCGAAGTCCCCGTCCGGCGCGGTCCGGACGGCGACCGCGGGCGGGGCGGTCCGCCATCTCAAGCTCTACGCCGAGAAACTGCCGGACGGCCAGATGGGCTATGGGCTCGAGAAGGGCAAGGCCACCATCCCCGGTCCGCTGATCGAGCTGACCGAGGGCGACACCCTGCACATCGAGTTCGAGAACACCATGGACGTCACGGCCAGCCTCCATGTGCACGGCCTGGACTACGACGTGGCCAGCGACGGCACCCAGCTCAACCGCAGCGCCGTGGAGCCGGGCGGCACCCGCACCTACACCTGGCGCACCCACGCCCCGGGCAAGCGCGCCGACGGCACCTGGCGGCCGGGCAGCGCGGGCTACTGGCACTACCACGACCACGCGGTGGGCACCCCGCACGGCACCGGCGGCCTCCGGAAGGGGCTGTACGGCCCCGTGGTGGTGCGGCGGGCGGGCGACATCCTGCCGGACAAGCAGTTCACCATCGTCTTCAACGACATGACGATCAACAACAAGGCAGGGCATGAAGCGCCCGAGTTCCGGGCGACGGTGGGCGACCGTGTCGAGATCATCATGATCACGCACGGCGAGTACTACCACACCTTCCATATGCACGGGCACCGCTGGGCGGACAACCGCACCGGGCTGCTGGCAGGCCCGGACGATGTGAGCCGGGTCATCGACAACAAGATCACCGGGCCAGCCGACTCCTTCGGCTTCCAGGTGATCGCCGGGGAGAACGTCGGCGCCGGCGCCTGGATGTATCACTGCCATGTCCAGAGCCACTCCGACATGGGCATGGCCGGGCTGTTCCTGGTCGCCAAGGCCGATGGCACCATCCCCGGCCACGACCCGCACGGGCTGTCCGCACACCAGCACGGATAGGCGCGGAAACGATTGCGACGGGGCGGGCCGCCGGGCCCGCCCCGTCGCCCTGTCGCCGTATTGCCGCCGTATCGCCCCGTCAGGCGGTGTGCAGCCGCAGGCCGTACACCGACAGGATCTCGTTGATCGGCTGGTACCAGGTCTCGCCGCCGCTGGAGCAGTTGCCCCAGCCGCCCGAGGTCACGCCCTGGGCCTGGTCGCCGCTGATGAACGAGCCGCCGGAGTCGCCGCCCTCGGCGCACACACTGGTCTTGGTCATCTGGTACACGGCGCCCTGGCTGTAGTTCACGGTCTCGTTCTTGGCCAGGACCTTGCCGCAGTGCCAGTGGGTGGTGGAACCGGAACGGCAGATGGAGGCGCCGATCGGTGCCTCGGCGGAGCCGCGGACCAGCTGGTCGGGAACGGTACCCCAGCCGAGCACCACCGGCACGGTCCACCAGCCGCTGCCGACGCTGACGTAGGCGTAGTCGTTGCCGGGGAAGGAGGAGCCCTGGAAGTTGCCGATGTACGAGCCGTCCCAGCCGCTGACGGAGCCCCCGGCCTTTCCGCAGTGTCCGGCGGTGACGAAGCCGCCCTGGACCGAGAAGCCTATGGAGCAGCGGACGTTGCCGGTGTAGTACGGGTCGCCGCCGACCGTACCGGCGGCGAAGGTCGTCGGCGCCTGGGCGGGGGCCTTCTCGACGGTGACCGGGACCGAGGACGAGCGCTCGGCCTCGCGGAGGAAGGCGCGCACGGCGGCGTCGCTCTCCCTGCCCTCGCGGACCTTGACGACGACGCCGCCCGCGCGGGGGTCGGCGCTCCAGCTGCTCACCCCGGCCGGGGCGGCCTTCTTACGGGCCTTGTCATCGAGGCGCGCCTTGGCCGCGTCGAGCGCGTCGGCGCTGTGCTTCACGATCCGGGTGGTGGCGCCCGTGGCCCGTACCGGTGCGGTCCGCTGGGCGCTGGTGACGCCGACGACCAGCTTTCCGCTGCTCGCATCGAACCAGGAGCCGCCGTAGGAGGCGCCCGCGGCGCGCTCGGCCTTGGGTGCCAGCTTCATGGCGGCGGCCTCCTGGGCCAGCCGCTCGCGCGCCTGGTCCGCGGTCAGGCCGAGGTCCCGGCCGAGCGCGCGGACGAGGGTGGCGGACGGCGCCGACGCGGCGGCGGGCTTCGCCGCGGGGGCGTCGGCGCCGGATGCCGCGGCGGCGGTCGAGAAGGCCCCGCCGGCGCCCGAGAGGGCACCGAGGACGAGGAGTGCGGACAGTCCGGCACGGACAACGGGCTTCCGTCTCATGGAAGTTCCCCTTCGGTTCGGCAGGTGAGAGCGCTTTCACGGGTCGATCGCGCCGAGCCTAGCGAGCCACGGGGGAAAGTCCAGACCAAGACCGTGATCGGTCACACTCGGAAACGGATGCCGCGGTGGGCTCAGGTGCCGTCGTCCGGATTCCAGTTGAGCAGCCGCACTTGGGCGACGGTACGCACATGGCGGCGCATGGCCGCGGCGGCGGCCTTGGGGCGGCGCTCGGCGATGGCGTCCAGGATGCTCTGGTGCTGGCCGAGCGAACGCCTGGGGCGGCCGGGCTGGCGCAGCGACTCCTCGCGGCTCTCGGCGATCTGGTCGGCGATCGAGCGCATGAACTCGCCGAGCAGCGGGCTGTGCGCGGCCGCGGTGACGGCGGCGTGGAAACGGCGGTCGCCCTCGACACCGTGGCGCCCGGACTCGATCTCGTCCTCCATCCAGATCAGGGCCTGCTGGAGGGCCATGAGGTCGTCGTCGGTGCGGCGCTCGGCGGCGAGTTCGGCCAGCTTGGTCTCCAACGCCTCGCGGGCGTCGAGCACATCGGGCAGCCTGCGGCGGCGCTCCACCAGCCGCTCGACGGGCTCGGTGTCGAGGCTGTCGCGCAGCAGGCACATACCGCCGCCCTGGCGCACCTCGACCAGCCCCTGTACCTCGAGGACGACGATGGCCTGTTTGACGGAGGCGCGGCTGATGCCGAGGCGCTGGGCCAGCTCGCGCTCGGTCGGCAGCCGGTCGCCCGCGCGCAGCCCGCCCTCCTCGACGTAGGCGCGCAGCCTCTCCAGCACTTGCTCGTACAGACGCTGACGGTTCATCGGGCGCAGCGGATCCCCGGCCATACGGGCTCCCCCCATCGCGGTTTGTGATGGCCCCGATTCGCAGCGTAGCACTGGGTGGAGGGATGGTGCGGTGGTCTGACGGACCGATGGAGCATTGGTCAATTGGCTGAGCCAATCTGCCACCGATGTCTTGACTGCTGAACCACCCGGCCCCCAACGTGAGTCAGCCAGCAGGCCACTTGGCCCGACCGTCCCCGGTCCGCCGACCGGGTCCCCGTGACGGGAGCCGTCGATGTCCGACGAATTGATCTCGATACTCGTGCTGGTGGTGGTCTTCGTCATCGCCACCACTCGTTCGATCAACATGGGCGCCCTGTCCTTCGCCGCCGCCTTCGGCGTGGGCGAGCTGGTCGCCGACTTCAGCGCGGACCACATCTTCGCCGGGTTCCCGGGCGATCTGTTCGTGGTCCTGGTCGGGGTGACGTATCTCTTCGCCCTCGCCCGGGCGAACGGCACCACCGACTGGCTGGTGCACGCCTCGATCCGGATGGTGGGCGGGCGGGTCGCGCTGATCCCCTGGGTGATGTTCGCGATCAGCGGGGTGCTGACCGCGATCGGGGCGGTGAGTCCGGCGGCAGTCGCGATCGTCGCCCCTCTCGCGCTCTCCTTCGCCGCGCGGTACCGCATCAGCCCGCTGCTGATGGGGGCCATGGTGGTGCACGGCGCCCAGGGCGGCGGCTTCTCCCCCATCAGCATCTACGGCTCGATCGTCAACGGCATCGTGGACCGGGAGAAGCTGCCCGGCAACGAGGTCACGCTGTTCCTCGCGAGCCTGGTGGTCAACCTGATCATCGCCGCCGTCGTCTTCGTCGCCTGCGGCGGGCTGAAGCTCCCCAGGACCGCCGTCGCCGCCGGCGAGGAGCGGGCGGACGGGGCCGGGGAGGCACCGGCCGACGCGGAGGGCCGTCTCACCCCGGCGCGTATCGCCACGCTGAGCGCGCTGGTGGTGCTGGTGGTCGCGGTGCTCGCCTTCGACCTGGACGCCGGGCTCACCTCGATCACCCTCGCCGTGGCTCTGAGCGTCTTCTGGCCGGACCACGGCAAGAAGGCCGTGAACGAGGTCACCTGGCCCACCGTGCTGCTGATCTGCGGTGTGCTCACCTATGTCGGGGTGCTGGACGAGATGGGCACCATCGACTACGCGGGCAAGGCGGTCAGCGACATCGGGATTCCGCTGCTCGCCGCCCTGCTGCTCTGCTACATCGGCGCGATCGTCTCCGCCTTCGCCTCCTCGGTGGGCATCATGGGCGCGCTGATCCCGCTCGCCGTTCCCTTCCTGGCCCAGGGCGACATCGGCGCGGTGGGGATGATCGCGGCCCTCGCGGTGTCGGCGACCGTCGTCGACGTCAGCCCCTTCTCGACCAACGGGGCGCTGGTGCTGGCCAACGCGCCGGATGTGGACCGGGACCGGTTCTTCCGGCAGTTGATGGTCTACGGCGGGATCATGGTGGTCGCGGTGCCCCCGGTCGTCTGGCTGGCCTTGGTGGTCCCCGGCCTCGGCTGAGCGGGCCGACGGGGAATCCCACCCAGGGTTCAGCCCGCGGCTCCAGCCGACGGGGCCAGTCGGCGGGTCAGCCCGCGGCTCCAGCCCACCGGTCCAGCCAACGGGTCCCGTCGCAGCCCGCGGCTCCAGCCGACGGGTCCAGCCGACGGGCCCAGCCCACCGGTCCAGCCCACCGGTCCAGCCCGCTGGTTCAGCCGGGCGGCAGCGGAACCCAGCGGGATTCCCCCGGGGCGACGCTCAGCGAGCGGTCGGCGAGCCGCACCTCGATCGGGGACTCCTCCGAGTCCGGCACACTGATCCACAGCCTCCCGGCCCGCACCCGCAGGGCGACCCCCCAGTGGCCGCGATAGCGCACCGAGAAGCGGTACTCCGACAGCTCGGGGAGCGGCACCGGGTCCAGCCACAACGCGTCCTCGCGGGTCTCCAGCCCGGTCAGGCCGCGCTGCACCAGATCGAGGGTGCCGCCCATGGCGCCGAGGTGGATGCCCTCGCCGGTGGTGCCGCCCTGGACGTCCGCCACGTCGCCGAGCAGCGCCTCCTGGCAGTGCCGCCATGCCTCGGCCCGGCGCGCCCGCACCAGCACCCAGCCGTGCACCAGCTCGCTGAGGGTCGAGCCGTGGCTGGTCCGGGGCAGGTAGTAGGCCACGGTGGCTCCCCAGACGTCGTCGTCCAGGGCGTAGCCGAGCCGCCGGAAGAGGCCCGCCAGCTCGGCGGGGGCGAAGAGATAGCCGAGCATCAGCGCGTCGGCCTGTTTGGATGCCTGATAGCGGTTGACGGAGTCGCCCTCGGACTCCAGGATCCGGTCCAGCCGGCGGATGTCGCCGTAGCGGGCGCGGTAGCCGTCCCAGTCGAGTTCGGCCAGCTCCCCGTAGCCCTCGAACTGGCTGATGACGCCCCGGTGGAAGGGGACCAGCAGCCGCCGCGAGACGTCCTCCCAGCGCTCCGGCTCGGCGCGGTCCAGGCCCACCCGCTCGAACAGCTCGCGGCGGCGCGGCTCGGGCAGGGTGCGGGCCAGCTCCAGGGCCCGGTCGAGCACCCAGGCGGCGGTGACGTTGGTGTACGCGTTGTCGTCGATCCCGGGGCGGTCGGTGCCGGGATAGCCGTCGTGGTACTCATCGGGCCCGACCACCCCACGGATGCGGTACCGCGCGTGGTCCGGATCCAGCACGGCGGTGTCCGCCCAGAAGCGGGCGATCTGCACCAGCATCTCCGCACCCTTGGTGTACAGGAAGTCGGTGTCGCCGCTGGCCTGGCAGTACTGCCACACGTTGTACGCCACCGCCGAGCCCACATGGTGCTGCAGCCGGGAGTGGTCCGGCAGCCAGCGGCCGGAGCGCGGGTTCAGATGCAGCGTCTGGGTCTCCTCACGCCCGTCGCCACCGCTCTGCCACGGATACATCGCCCCGGCCCGCCCGGCGTCCGCGGCGGCGCGGCACGCCTGGGGCAGCCGCCGGTGGCGGTAGTGCAGCAGGGCCCGGGACACCTCGGGGAAGTGGAGGTTCAGATACGACAGCACGAAGAGCTCGTCCCAGAAGACATGGCCGCGGTACGCCTCGCCGTGGAGGCCGCGGGCCGGGACGCCCACGTCCAGCTCCGCGGTGTGCGGCGAGAGCGTCTGCAGGATGTGGAACAGGTGCAGCCGAAGGACGTGGCCCGCCTCGCCCGGGACCTCCAACGCCGCCTCGCGCCACAGGTGTTCCCATGCGGTGTGGTGGGAGGCGAGTAGCTTCCCGAACTCCGGTGCCCGGGCCACTCCGTCGAGGGCGGCCTGGGTCGGATCGCTCATCGCGGGGTCCTTGGAGGTGTACACCGCCACGGTTTTCTCCACGGTGACCGGTGCGTCCGGCGCTACCGGCACGGTCAGGGTGCGCAGCACCGCGCTCTCGGTGAGCCGCTGCCCGCTGCCGGTGGGCGCGCCGCCGACGGCCCGGGTGCGCGCGGCCATGGCCACGCGCACCTCGGAGGTGGTGGTGCGGCAGCTCAGCCAGACGGTGTCGGGGCCCGCGGCGCCGGTGCGACGGTCGATGAGATGGCGGCCGGCCAGCGCGGCGTAGCGGGCCACGCCGGTGTTGGCCACGGCACTGTCGAGCCCCGACTCCAGCTCGACGGTGCCGGACCAGCCCTCGGCCCGGAAGGTGACGCGCATCGCCGCCAGGTGCGGATCGCCCATGTGGACGAGCCGCTCCTGGTCGACGTGGAGCACCCGGCCGTGCCGGTCGGTGTACCGCAGCCGCCGCAGGAGGGTGCCGTGCCGGAGGTCGAGGGTCTGCCGATAGCCGGTCAGCTCGTCCCCGTCGGGGGTGAGCCAGCCGCCGGTGCCGGCGGGCCGCTCCGGGTCGTGGACGCGGTAGCGCAGCGGGAGCCAGTTCGGCAGGTTGACCAGGTCCTCGTTCTGGACCCGCCGTCCGCCGATCACCGACGTCAGCCGGTTGTAGCAGCCCGCCACATAGGTGCCCGGGTAGTGCATCGCATCGGCGACCGCCTCGGAGGCCGCGCCCCGGGTGGCGAGATAGCCGTTGCCGAGCGTGCACAGCGACTCGCGCAGCCGCTCCTCGCCGGGCTCATAGCCCTCGTACTCCCACACCCAGTCCGCCACGGCCGCTCACCGGCTCTCCTCCCTCGACACCCCCATTGTCATCGAGGCCGCGGGACTTCACCGGCTGCGCCGCGCCCCCGCGCGGCGGGCGCTCAGCAGATCTTGTAGTCGACCCGGCTGCTGTTGTACGAGCAGGTGTCGACCGTGGAGCCGCCGGTCTTGCGGAGGGTGGCCTTGTCCGCGTCGTTGTTCCAGACGTACGCCCGGCGGTCCTGGTACTTGGTGGCCGAGGTGTCGGATCCGATGCCGGTCCGGACGGTCACGGTCTTGCCCGCGCCGAGGGTGTAGCTCGGGAAGGTGTACTTGTGGTTGCTCGCGTCGACCAGCACCCAGCCCTTGAGGCTGACCCCGCGCGAGGTGGAGTTCTTGATCTGTACGTACTCGCCGTTGAGGCTGGAGGTGCTCCGGTTGTCCGTGCCGGGCGAGTCGTAGTAGATCTTGGAAAGGTGTACGGAGCCCGCGGCACCGGCGGGCGTCGCCGGGTACAGCAGGGCGAGCGCGCAGCCGGCGGCGAGCGCCGCGCCGATGCGGGCGGTGTATGCGGACATGAGGTCCCCCCTTGCGTCGTGCATGGTGAAGCAGTGGTAACGCAGGACGGACGGGCGGCCGCGCCCGAAGATGGTTTGGAGTCAGCGAGCTGACTCCTTCGGCGCGGCCGTCCGTCCGTCTTCCCCCCACCTGTGTGGAGGACCAGAGTGGACCACGGCTGAACGCGGCGGCAGGGCTGCGCGGCCCTTGCTCCAGGGCCGTACGGCCCTAGCGCGGAACCGGTCCACGGCTCTATCCGGCCCGGGGCCGCCGGGGGGTGAGACGGCGTCAGCGGCCGAACTGCGCACCGCCGTTGATGTGCAGGACCTGGCCGGTGACGTACGCCGCCTCCGGGGAGGCCAGATAGCGGATGGCGGCCGCGATCTCGACGGGCGTCCCGGGCTGCCCGGTGAGCGTCTGCCCGATCTGCTGGGCGATGAACTCGGGCGTGCCGCGCTCGCCGAAGAATTCGGTGTCCTCGACATAGCCGGGGGCCACCGCGTTGGCGGTGACGCCCTCCGGGCCGAGCCGCTTGGCCAGCTCGAAGGTGTAGGTGTGCAGCGCGGCCTTGGTGCCGCCGTACGATCCGGGGCCGCGCAGCGCCGCGACCGAGGACAGATGGACGATCCGGCCGCCGGGCCGGGTGAGGTGGGGCAGCAGCGCCTCGGTGAGCAGTACGGCGGTCAGCACGTTGGCCGCGAAGTTCCGCTGGTACTGGTCGGCGATGCCCTCCAGGGTGCCGTCGTTGGAGGCCGCGACATTGCCTCCGGCGTTGGTGACGACGACGTCCACCCCACCGTCCGCCGCGATGAACTCGGCGGCGCGCCGGGTCTGCTCGGGGTCGCTGAGGTCCGCACTGGTCCAGGTGACCAGGCCGGGGCCGTAGGCGGCATTGAGCTTGTCCGCCGCGGTGCGCAGCACCTCGGCGCGGCGCCCGAGGATGACCACCCGGTCCCCTTCGGCGGCGAAGGTCTCCGCGGCCGCCAGTCCTATGCCGGTACCGCCGCCCGACACCACGATCCGTCGCCCCATCACGGGCTCCCTCCGTGCAGCTTATTGAATGCCAGTCACATCTATGAACCGCACGCTAGGGAGAAAGCGCATTCCCGTCAAGGCTCAGTACCCAACAGGCAGGCTGTTGCCTTGCGTTCACTATTGACAGGTTCTGTTGGAGATGGCGCAATGGCGGCGCCCCACTTGTCCCAGCAACAGCCTCAGTAGCTGTTCCAGCAAGGAGGACATGTGCGTTTTCGTTCATCTTTCGCCAGATCCGTGGTCGCGACCGTGGCCTTGGCGCTTGGCGCGCTCGGTCTGCTGACCGGTCCAGGCCCGGCCGCGGCCGACACCCCCTCCGACGGCTCCCCGGTCGTCCAGGGCCTCCGCGGCGACTACTACCTCCAGTCCGCCCCGGGGGCCTTCGACTTCCATGAGCTGAAGGCCACCAGCCTCGACACCGCCCTGGACTTCGACAATCTGGATCCGCGGCTGCAGGCGACCACCGGACGGTCCGACGACGTCAGCGTCCGCTGGACCGGCCAGATCACACCGGAGCGCTCCGGTGCGCACACCTTCTCGATCACCGGCGACAACGGCTTCCGGCTGTGGATCGACGGCAAACCGGTCATCGACCACTGGGTGGACGACTGGGACAAGGAGCAGACCTCCCAGCCCGTCGAGCTCACCGCGGGCAAGGCGTATGACATCAAGGTCGAGTACTTCGAGCACTACGGCGGCTCCAACCTCCACCTGTCCTGGACCCCGCCGGGCGCGGCCAAGGCGCCCGTGCCCGCGTCCGCCTTCCGGCTGCCCGCCGACTTCACCTACGACGGCCCCCTGACCAGCGCCGTCCAGCCCGACGGCCGCACTCTGCTGCTGGACTTCGCCCAGCCCCTGACCACTCCCCCGGCCGACCTGACGTCGCATCTGACCGCCGTCATCGGCGGAGCGGCCTGGCCGCTCGGGCGCGCCCGGCTGGACGCTTCCGACCCGTCCCGGCTGCTGCTCGCCCTGAAGGAGCCGGTGGTCGGCCGCGGCGGCGAGGCCGTTGTGCGCTACGACGGCGAGGGCGGGCTGGAGGACGGCGACGGCGCCATCGAGCCGTATGTGTCGTTCGGCGGCAACACGTCGACGTATCAGCTGAGCACCCCCTGGGCCAAGGACGTCGGGCCCGACAACGCGCACCCCGAGTACCCGCGCCCTCAGCTGACCCGCGATCAGTGGCGGAACCTCAACGGGAGCTGGCAGTTCGCCGCCGCGAAGGAGGGGGAGAAGCCCCCCGTCGGGCAGCGGCTGGGGGAGCGGATCCTGGTGCCGTACCCGGTGGAGTCCAAGCTCTCCGGCGTGGAGCGCCATGAGGACCGCATGTGGTACCGGCGGACGTTCACCGTGCCGGCCGACTGGAAGGTCGGCGACGGAAGGCGGTTGCGGCTGAACTTCGACGCCGTCGACTGGCAGGCCGAGGTGTATGTGAACGGCACCCGGGTGGCCGACCACCGGGGCGGCTACGACCGGTTCAGCGCCGATGTCACCGACGCCCTGCGGCCGGGCCGCACCCAGGAACTGATCGTCGGCGTCTACGACCCGACCGACGCGGCCGACGGCGAGAACCCGCCGATGGGCAAGCAGCGTCTGGACCCCAGCGGCATCTTCTACACCCCCTCCTCCGGCATCTGGCAGACCGTCTGGATGGAGCCGGTCGCCGCCGACCACGTGGACACCCTCAAGCTGACCCCGGACGTCCCCGGCAAGGCCCTCACCACCGAGGTCCGCGGGGTGCGCGACGGCGTCCCGGTCACCGCGACCGCCTACGACGGACGGCGCGTGGTCGGCACCGCCACCGGGCGCACCGGGAAGCCGCTGACCGTCCCCGTGCCCTCGCCGCATCTGTGGTCCCCCGACGATCCGCATCTGTACCAGCTGAAGGTCACGGTCGGCCGGGGCGCCTCGGCGGACCGGGTGGAGAGCTACTTCGGCATGCGGAGCATCGCCGTCAAGGAGGTGGACGGCAAGCAGCGCACGGTGCTCAACGGGAAGCCGATCTTCTCCATGGCCACCCTCGACCAGGGGTTCTGGCCCGACGGACTGCACACCGCGCCGACCGACGAGGCCCTCGCGTACGACCTGAAGATGCATAAGCGCATGGGCTTCAACTCGGTGCGCAAGCACATCAAGGTCGAGCCCGACCGCTGGTACTACTGGGCCGACCGGCTGGGCCTGATGGTGTGGCAGGACATGCCCGCCATGAACACGGTCGCCCCGTCCGAGAAGGCGCAGGCGCAGTACGAGCACGAGATGAAGCGGATGATCGACCAGCACATCAGCAGTCCGTCGATCGCCATCTGGGTCACCTTCAACGAGAGCTGGGGCCAGTACGGCGGCCCGAAGGTGCCCGAGCTCGCCAAGGGCTGGGACCCCACCCGGCTCATCGACGGCGCCAGCGGCTGGAACGACACCGGCAACGGCGACCTCGCCGATATCCACGCCTATCCAGGACCGGGCGATCCGCGCCCCGACGCCTCACGGGCGGGCGTCACGGGTGAGTACGGCGGCCTGGGCCTGGCCATACCGGGACACGCCTGGCCCGTGCAGCACACCTATGTCGGCGTGGACAAGGACCAGTACACCGAGGAGTACCTGAAGCTGCTGGACAAGGTGCGCGAGCTGGTCGCGTGCAACGGCAGCAGCGGGGCCGTCTACACCCAGATCACGGATGTGGAGGGCGAGCTGAACGGGCTGCTCACCTATGACCGCAAGGAGGTCAAGCCCGATGTGGAGCGGCTGCGCCGGGCCCATCAGGCACTGATCCGCGACGCGGCGAACCCGGCGTCCATGGAGTGCACCACGTAGGCACACTGCTCGGACAGGGTGGTGACCCGCTCCGGGGCGCGGCAGCCCCGGGGCGGGTCATTCCGTCGCCAGCGCCTCGATGGCGGCGACCGTACGGTCCACCACCACGTCGTACAGCCTGCTCTGCGCCCGCGGCAGCCTCGACAGCAGCGGGGCGACCACTTCCCGCTCCTCCTGGGGGTAGCGGGCCAGCGCCTCGCTCAGGGCGTCCAGTTTGCGGGCGGAGACGGGGCCGCGGTGGGTCTCGTAGACCGCGTGGCCGATGACGGTGGAGCCGATGAGGGTCACCGCCAGCGCGAGATCGTCCTCGGTCAGCCGCAGGGGGCGCAGCATCCGGGTCAGGGTCACCAGGGAGGAGATCCGGGCGGGCTGCTGGGTGGCGGCCATATAGGGGAGCAACTGGCGGTGGGGCAGCAGATAGTCGCGACTGCTGTGCATCCAGGCGCGCAGCCGCTCCTGCCAGGTCTCCCCCGGCGGATCCTTGTGCTGGGTCTCGGCCAGGACCCGGTCGGCCACGGCCTGGAGGAGATCGTCGCGATCGGGGAAGTAGCGGTAGAGCGCCATGGGGGCGGAGCCGACCGCCTCGGCGACCCTCTTGACGGTCAGCGCTACCTCCGGCTCGCGGAGCGCCAGCTCGGCGGCGCTGCGGACGATCTGCTCGCGCGACAGGCGGGGCGGGCGCCCCCGTCCCCTGCGGACGGTCCCCTCCGCGGTCCCGGCCATCCGGTGTCCTTTCGCTCGCCCCCGTCGTGCCAGGCCCCAAGGCTACGCAAGTCGGCTCGGGTGCCGCTCGTGGCCGTCCGCCGCCTTGAACGCCGCCGCGCGCCGTGCCGGCGTGACGACCCGTCCAGCCCGTCCGAGCCCCCCGGGAGACCTGACGATGACCGCATCCGACCTGCCCGTGGACATCGTGCGCCCCGTCGCCACGGCCACCCGGGTCTCGACGTTCAGCGCGGGCCGCCCCGCCGAACCGGCCTCGCGCTCCTGGTCGGCCGGGCCCGGCACGGTCGCGATCGGGGACATCTCGGTCTGCCCGTAGAGGTTGTACAGATCCTCAAGCGTGAACTGCGGGAGAGCTACCGCGGCGTGGCGGCCGAGCCGACGGGCGAGAGCGGCGGCTATATTTGACGTACCAGTTACACAAATTTATGCGACACTGCTGCGGCACCTGACGTGGATCGGCCGTGCCCCGACGAAGGACCACCGTGACTTCCTTACCTCCGACCCCCGATGCCCCCGAAGCGGCGCCGGCCGCCCACCCGCCGCGCTCCGGAGCGGTGGTCGCCGTCCTGGCGTTCGGCGGAATCGTCGTCTCCCTGATGCAGACCCTCGTGGTGCCGCTGATCCCGGATCTCCCGGGACTGCTGCACACCTCGGCCTCGGACGCCTCCTGGGCGATCACCGCCACCCTGCTCGCCGGCGCCGTGGCCACCCCCGTACTGGGCCGGCTCGGCGATATGTACGGCAAGCGGCGGACGCTGCTGCTCAGCCTGACGATGCTGGTGGTCGGATCGGTGGTGTGCGCGCTCTCCGACGCGCTCGCGCCCATGATCGTCGGCCGGGCGCTCCAGGGCTTCTCCGCGGGTGTGATCCCGCTGGGCATCAGCATCATGCGGGACGAGTTGCCCGCCGAACGGCTCGGCTCGGCGATGGCCCTGATGAGCTCCTCGCTGGGCGTCGGCGGCGCCCTCGGTCTGCCCGGCGCTGCGGCGCTGGCCGAACACGCCGACTGGCATGTGCTGTTCTGGGTATCGGCGAGCCTGGGCGTGGTGGTGATCGCGCTGGTGCTGGCGCTCGTACCGGAGTCCCCGGTACGCGGCGGCGGGCGGTTCGACCTGGTGGGCGCCATCGGGCTGTCGGCCGGGCTGCTCTGTCTGCTGCTGGCCATCTCCAAGGGCGCCGACTGGGGCTGGGGCAGCGCGACCACCACCGGACTGTTCGGCGCGGCGGTGGTCGTGCTGCTGCTGTGGAGCCGGTGGGAGCTGCGGGTGACCGGGCCGCTGGTGGATCTGCGCACCACCGTCCGGCGTCAGGTGCTGCTGACCAATCTGGCCTCCATCGTCATCGGCTTCGCGATGTTCGGGATGTCGCTGGTGCTGCCGCAGCTGCTGCAGATGCCCGAGGCGACGGGGTACGGACTGGGCCAGTCGATGATGACCGCCGGTCTGTGCCTGGGCCCGTCCGGTCTGGTGATGATGGCCATCTCACCGCTGTCGGCGCGGATCACTGCCACCTGGGGCCCCAAGGTGTCGCTGATGCTCGGCGCGGGGGTGATCGCCGCCGGGTACGGCATGGGTGTCTTCCTGATGGACGCCGCATGGCAGGTCGTGATCATCTCGTGTGTGATCGGCGCCGGGATCGGACTCGCCTACTCCGCCATGCCCGCGCTGATCATGTCGGCGGTGCCGGTGTCCGAGACGGGCGCGGCCAACGGCCTCAACACCCTGATGCGGTCCATCGGCACCTCGACCGCCAGTGCGGTGGTGGGCGTCGTCCTGGCCCATATGACCACCGCGTTCGGGCCCACCGAGCTCCCGTCCCTGAACGGCTTCCGCACCGCCTTCGTGATCGGCGGAGGTGCCGCGCTGGTGGCGCTCGCGGTCGCCTCGCTGCTGCCGGGCCGCGGGCCGGGCCGGCTCACCACGGCCCCATCGGAGCGGTCCGGCACACCGCAGCCGGTGGCGGGCCGCTGAACCGAGGGCCTACGACAGCCGCCTGTACCCCCGGCCCGCGTGGCGGAAGGGGGATACGGGCGGCTTTGTCGTGGCGGGAGCGCATACGGGCCATCATGTGGACAGCGGTTGACGGAACGGGCCCGTGCGGGGCTGAATGTTGCGGGTGAGGACTGAGCTGCCCCTGGTCACACGCGACCACATCGACTTCGGTCGGGTGTGGTCCGCCTCCTGTTCCGGCTGACCCGGCAGCGGGCCGTCCCACCGGCCGCCCTCTTTTGATCTCGGACTCCTCTGCTCTCGGACTCCTCTGATCTCGGATTTTTCTGCTCTCGGGGCCCTCGCCTGCCACTTCCGCGCCCGACGCGCCATCACCCGCGAACCGCGCCACTCCGGTTCCGGGGTGCTTCTCCCGTGTTCCGCTCTGCCCCCTTTCCCGCTTCCCGAAAGGTCACCCCATGTCCGTGGAGTCCCTCGGCACCGCCGCCACCGACGACGGCTCGCAGCCCGGTCCGCACCTCGGCGCGGCCTTCGCGGCCGAACCCCCGCCCCGGCTGACGGTGGCCCGGGTGACCGTGGACGATCCGCGGGTCGAGCCGCTGCTGCGCGAGTTGGCGTACGAGTACTCCACCCGCTACGGCAGGGCGGCCGACCGTGAGCTGAACCGCTATCCGGCCGAGGAGTTCGCCCCGCCGCACGGGGAGCTGCTTCTGCTGCTGGAGGGCGGAGAGCCGGTCGCCGGGGGTGCGTACCGGCGGTATGACGGGCGGACGGCGGAGCTCAAGCGGATCTGGACGCACTCGGGCCATCGGCGGCGCGGGCTGGCCCGCCGGGTGGTGGCGGAGTTGGAGCGGTCGGCCGCCGAGCGCGGCTACCGCCGGATCTACCTCACCACCGGGCCCCGCCAGCCAGAGGCGCGCGGGCTGTATCTGGCCACCGGCTACACCCCGTTGTTCGATATCTCGGCCGATCCGGAGACCATCGGCCCGCTTCCCTTCGAAAAGGGGCTGTAGGTCCGGCGGAGTCCGGTCCGCCAACGCCCGCCCGTCGGCCCCCGCCGTTCGCCCGCCCGGCCGCTCCAGGCGGGCGGGCACATTTCCCCGTTTACGGTTGACCGTTCTGTGTCAACTGTTGGTGACCGTCGCCACGTGCGGTTTTAGGATGCGGTAATTCTGCCGCGACCCGACCGTCCGAAGGCATGCCATGACCAAAGTCTCGAACGTCGATGCACTCCCCGAGCCAACCGTGCTCAAACGCGCGAAGCGACGGCGTCCCGGACTTCTGGTGGCCAATGCGATCGTGCTGGTACTGGCCGCGATGGCGGTCACCACGATATTCACCAACCCTCGTTTCGAGTGGCACACCGTCGCGAAATACTTCTTTGAAATCCGGGTGCTGAAGGGCATCGGGGTCAGCATCGGAATGACCGCGGTGACCATGGCGATTTCCCTGGTTACCGGCACTCTGGTCGCCCTGATGCGGATGGGCGACTCCCGGCTCATGTCCACCGTCGCGGCCGCCTTTATCTGGGTTTTCCGCAGCATTCCCATGCTGGTACAGCTGCTGTTCTGGTACAATCTCGCCGCCCTGTTTCCGACACTGTCCCTCGGCATTCCCTGGGGGCCGCGTTTCCTCACCTTCGACTCGAACGACGTCATCGGCCCGCTGACCGCCGCGATCATTGGCCTGGCCCTCCATGAGACCGCGTACATCGCGGAGTTGATCCGTTCGGGGCTGCTCGCGGTGCCCGACGGACAGCACCAGGCGGCGTCCGCACTGGGGTTGACGCCGACTCAGATCTTCTTCCGCATCACCCTCCCCCAGGCGCTGCGGGTGATCGTCCCACCGATGGGAAATGAGCTGATATCTCTCCTCAAGGCGACCTCCCTGGTCAGCGTGATCACCTTGGCCGACCTGCTCTACTCGGTCCAGCTGATTTACGCCAAGAACTTCCAGACCGTTCCGCTGTTGATCGTGGCCGCCATTTGGTACATGATCATCACTGGCGTCATCACTCTTCTGCAGCAGCGCCTGGAGCGACGTCTGGGACGGCACACCCTGATTTCGACCGACAAGGCCGGGAAAGCGAAGAGGATCGAGCACTCGGTATGACCGTGGCATCGGAAAAGCAATCGCAGGCCATCGTCTCCCTGCGTGGGATCCGCAAGTCGTTCCGCGACACCGAGGTGCTGCACGGTATCTCCCTGGATATTCACCGAGGTGAGACGGTCTGTCTGATCGGTCCCTCCGGATCCGGAAAGAGCACGCTGCTGCGCTGCGTCAACCACCTCGAAGTGCCGGACCAGGGCGTGGTGGTGGTCGACGGCAGCGTCATCGGCTACCAGCTGCGCGGCCGCACCCTGCATGAGCTGGGCCCCCGGGAGCTGGCCGCCCAGCGCTCGGCGATGGGCATGGTGTTCCAGAGCTTCAATCTGTTCCCGCACCTGACCGCCCGCGAGAACATCGTGGAGGCCCCGCGCCGGGTGCTCGGGCTCTCCAAGGCCCAGGCCGACGCGCGCGCCGTGGAACTGATGACCCGGGTCGGGCTCGTCCACAAGCTGGACAGCTACCCGGACAAGCTCTCCGGCGGCCAGCAGCAGCGGGTGGCCATCGCCCGCGCCCTGGCGATGCGCCCCACGGTGATGCTCTTCGACGAGCCGACCTCCGCCCTCGACCCCGAGATGGTGCAGGAGGTGCTCAGCGTCATCAGGGACCTGGCCCGTGAGGGCATGACGCTGGTCGTCGTCACCCATGAGATGCGCTTCGCCGCCGATATCGCTGACCGGATCGTTTTCATGGACGACGGCCGGATCGTCGAAGAGGGTGCTCCCGACCTGCTGCTGCGCACCCCCTCACACGATCGCACCCGTACGTTCCTGTCGAAGGTCAGCTCATGAGTACCGAACTTCCCCTGCCCGCCAAGACCGTCCGGCGTCTGGAGCTGTGGGACTCCTACCGCTCGTACCAGTATCTCGAGGCCGGGGAGGACTTCCGCGCCTTCGAGCTGGCGCCCGCGCTCGGCCGGGTCCCCGGGTCCGCCCTGGAGTGGCGCGAGGAGGTCGAGGCCCGCGCGCGGGACTTCGAGGAGCGCCATCCGGTGGTCTCCGCCCATGACCACCTCTCGCTGCGCCCCGCGAATCCGGGGGACTTCGCCGACTACCGCCGCCAGGGCCGGGAGTCGATTCCCTACGAGGGCATCGCCCACTCGGGGGTGGACCTGTTCTTCGACGGCGGCCCGGCCGCGGTGAGCATGATCCGCTCGCATGCCCCCTGGGACTGGGACGACGCGGTCAGCGATCTGGCCATGCGCCAGGCGGACCTCGCCCATCAGCGGCTGGTGACGACCGTCCGCACGCTCGAGGAGGCCGACCGGGCACGGGACGGCGATCAGGTGGGAGTGGTGCTGACCCTGGAGTCCGCCTCCCCCATCGGCAATGACATCGACCGGCTCGATCTGCTCTACGGTCTGGGCGTCCGCCTGCTCGGTCTGGTCTACAGCGAGAGCAATCAGCTGGGTTCGGGGCTCGCCGACGCCGGGGACACCGGTCTGACCCTGCTCGGCCGCCGGGCGCTGCGCCGGATGAACGACCTCGGGATCATCGTCGATGTCTCGCACAGCGGGGACGCGACGGCCCTGGACGCCGTGCGCCGCTCCGCCGCTCCCGTGGTGATCACCCACGCCGGGTCGCGGGCACTGTGGCCGACCCCGCGGATGAAGCCGGACGATGTGATCCGGGCCTGCGCCGGGTCCGGCGGGTTCATCGGCGTCGAGGCGGCCCCGCATACGACCATCACCGCCCAGCACCCCCGGCACAGCCTGGACTCGGTCATGGAGCACATCGAGCGCTGTATCGATCTGGTCGGCATCGACCATGTGGCCTTCGGTCCGGACACCAACTTCGGCGACCACACGGCCTGGCACCGGACGTTCGCCCCGCTGTTCGGCAAGGACGACGCGCACGACGGCAAGGCCCCCGAACTGCCGCCGCACGAGGAGGTCGGGTACGTACGCGGCTGCGAGAACCCCGCGGAGGCGGTCGGCAACATGATCCGGTGGCTGTTCGAGCGGGGCTACTCCGAAGCGGACGTGGCCAAGCTCGCCGGGGGCAACGTACGGCGCGTCGCCGAGACCGTCTGGGGCCGCTAGAACCGGTCCCGCTCTTCCTCATCCGCTACCCCCACCTCCCGGAATGGAGCACCCATGCGCAACCGTCCCCATGTCGCCGCATGCGCCCTGCTGGCCTCCCTGACGCTGGCCCTGTCCGCCTGTTCGGTGGACGACACGCCCGGCGACGGCACGGCCGAGAAGAGCCATCCGGCGGCCACGCTCGCTCCCGAGCCCAAGGACAGCGCGCTGGCGGCCGAGGTGCCCGAGGAGTACACCAAGAGGACACTGATCATGGGTGTCAGCGAGTACGCGCCGTATGTCACCTTCGAGTCCGACGGGAAGATCACCGGGCTGGTGCCCGAACTGGCCGCGCAGCTCTCCTCGTTGCTCGATGTGAAGATCAAGGTGGAGCGGACCAACTTCGACGCGGTGATCCCGGGGCTGAAGTCCGGCCGGATCGACCTCAGCGCCCCCTCCGGCGACTTCATCGAGCGTCAGAAGGAGGTCGACTTCGCCGACTTCGCTCAGAGCAGCGTGACGCTGATGGTGCTCAAGGACGGCTCGTTCCGCCCCAAGAACGGGCTCGAGGTCTGCGGGCACAAGGTCGGCGTCGAAAAGGGCGCGGGAACGGAGAATGTGCTCGCCGCGCAGAACAAGCGCTGTGCCGCGAAGGGCAAGCCGTCGGTGGACGCGAAGCTGTACACCGATCTGCCCGCCGCCTCGCTGGCGCTGCAGAGCAAGCGCGTGGACGCGGTGGCCGCGCCCAGCGCCTCCAACACCTCGGTGAGCCAGAACGCGAAGGACCGCTTCGAGACGCTCGAGCTCAAGGACATGCTGGACCTGCCCGCCGCGTCGGCCATCTACGGCATCCAGGCCAAGAAGGGCACCGGGCTGGCCTCCGTGATCGTCAAGGGGCTGCAGAAGATGTACGAATCGGGCACCTACGCCAAGCTCTTCGGCCAGTGGGGGCTGCCGCTGTCCACAGTCACCCGGGGCCAGATCGCCCTCAACGGCTCCAAGCAATCCCAGACCCGGTGAGATCTTCCATGACACGAACCGGTCGGGCCGAAACGAGCGGGGGCAGAGAGCGGGCGGCCTGGGAGGAGCCCGCCCGGCTGCTGGACGAGCGGGTGTGGCGACGCACCCTGCGCGTTCCGATGCGGGACGGGATCGTCCTGGCCGCCGATCTGTTCACCGCCGAGGAGCGGCCCGGGCCCCGCCCGGTCATCCTCGAGCGGACCCCCTACGGCCGCCGCCAGACGCGCGACTCCGACCGCAGCCGCCACGACGAGCCGGTGCCGACGCCGGAGGAGACCTCGGCGTTCTTCGTCCGCGCGGGGTACCACGTGGTGCGGCAGGACTGCCGGGGCCGCGGGGACTCGGACGGTACCTTCGTGAAGTACCTGGGCGAGGGGCCGGACGGCGCGGACACCATCGACTGGATCGCCGCCCAGCCCTGGTGCGACGGCCGGGTGGCCATGATGGGGGTGTCCTACTCGGCACACGCCCAGACGGCGGCCGCGGCCGAGTCCCCCACGGGCCTGTCCGCGATGTTCATGGACTCCGGCGGCTTCGCCTGCGCCTACGAGGCCGGGATGCGGATGGGCGGCGCCTTCGAGCTCAAGCAGATCACCTGGGCCTTCCGGCACGGTGAGGAGAGCCCGGAGGCGGAGCGGGACCCGCTGGTGCGCAAGGCGTTCGCGAGGACGGATCTGCGTGACTGGTTCACCGTGCTGCCGTGGCGCACGGGTGTCTCCCCGCTGCGTCAGGTGGGGAGTTACGAACGCTATCTGCTCGACCAGTGGCGGCATGACGCCTTCGGGGCGTACTGGCGCCAGCCGGCCATCTACGGGCGCGGCCACTACGACCGCTTCCCGGATGTGCCGACCCTGCACATGTCGAGCTGGTACGACCCGTATGTGCGCTCCACCATCGAGAACTTCACCGCCATGGGCCGTCTCAAGCGGTCCCCGGCGTATCTGGTGATGGGGCCGTGGAAGCACGGGCTGCGCTGTGTCACCTTCGCCGGTGATGTGGACTTCGGGCCCGCGTCGACGTTCAGCGGCAATGTGGACACCTCGTATCTGTCCTTCCGGCAGCGCTGGTTCGACGCGGTGCTGGCGGACGGCGACCCGGAGTCGATCCCGCGGGTGCGGTACTTCCTGATGGGCGGCGGGGACGGCCGGCGGGACGAGGCCGGGCGGATGCGGCACGGCGGCCGGTGGCACACCGACACCCAGTGGCCCCCGACCGGGACCCGGGAGACCGCGTTCTACTGCCACACCTCGGGCGAGCTGAGCCGGGAGCGGCCGACGGCGACACGGGCCTGGGTGGAGTACGACTTCGATCCGAACGACCCGGTGCCGACGCTGGGCGGCCAGGTCACCTCGGGTGAGCCGGTGATGGTCGGCGGCGCCTTCGACCAGGTGCCGGACGAGCGGTTCTACGGTGCCCGCCCGCCGTATCTGCCGCTGAACTCCCGGCCCGATGTGATCTCGCTGGCCACCCCGCCGCTGGAGGAGCCGCTGGTGGTGGCCGGACCGGTCACGGCGCGGCTGTTCGTCTCCTCTTCCGCGCCGGACACCGACTTCACGGTGAAGCTGGTCGATGTGCATCCGCCGAACGAGGACTATCCGCACGGCTTCGCGATGAACCTCACCGAGGGCATCTTCCGCTGCCGCTTCCACGAGTCGTTCGAGCGCCCGGAGCCGCTGGAGCCGGGCGAGGTGTACGAGATCGAGATCCCGGCGCCGGACACGGCCAACCGCTTCGAGGCCGGGCACCGGCTGCGGGTGGACATCTCCTCCAGCGACTTCCCCCGGTTCGACGTCAATTCCAATACCGGGGTGCCGGAGGCGGTGAGCCGCCGCAAGGTGGTCGCGACCAACCGGGTCCATATGGACGCGGACCGCCCCTCGGCGGTGCTGTTGTGGACCCAGCCGGGCTGACGTGCCGCGGGCGCGCGGCCGTCACCGCATGATGGTCGCCAGCACGTCCTGCCCCAGCCGGAGCAGGGTGCTGGTGGCCAGCCGGTGGTAGACGTACTTGCCCTCGCGCTCGGACTCGATGAGCCCGGCGTCCCTGAGCTGGCGCAGGGTGCGGGAGACCTGCGTATCGGCGAGCCCCATCCGCTGGGCAAGTTCGGAGGTGGTGATGGGCTCGCCCAGCAGATGGCGGCACACCTCCATCCGGCCCAGGGACGCCAGCGCGGACATCCGGGCCCGCAGCTCCGCCTGGGTGAGCTGATCGGCCGTCCCGTCCTCCCGGGCGGCGAACTGGAGCACCACGGGGTGGGACTCCTCGTCCTTGACGGTCAGATGCGGCCAGACATGGACGGAGGGGAGCAGGAAGAGCGGGCGCGGGCCGATCTCGATCTCGGCGACGGCCAGCTTGTCGTAGCGCACCCGCGCCCCGCCCCGGGAGACCACCGCGGTGGGGCTGAGCCCGGCCAGCACCTCGGCCAGCCCCCGCCGCCGGATGTCGCTGCGGACCCGGGCGGCGGCCGACTCCAGCCGGTCGCGGACCGTACGCCACTCGGAGGCGAAGAACGCCTCGGCGCAGGAGTCCAGAAAGCACAGGAGCCGGCCGCGCAGCCCCTCGGGCGAGGCCACCAGATCGTGGGCCAGCTCCCCCCGCCGGATGGACCGCCGCTCGCACTGGGCCACATAGCGCTCGGCGGCCTCGGGGTCGGTGAGCAGGCGGTGCGCCGGGGGGACGGCCTCACGGAAGCCGAGCACTCCCTGGGAGCACAGGCCCACGAACTCCTCCAGCGGCAGCTTCTCCAGATGGCGCAGCTCGGCCTCGAAGGGCTGGTCCAGCGGGAGCCCCAGCGGAAACAGCAGCCGGCAGCGGAGCCGGGCCCACAGCGGGGACAGGGCGCTCATCTCATGGGCGAGGGAGGGGGAGATCGCCGTCCCGAGCCGGTGCGTCCAGCGCTGGGCCTCGGGGTGGTGGTCGGACTCGGCCATGATGTGCAGCACCGACATGAGCTCGGCCAGCGCCGACCGGCCGACGTACACATCGGCCGGTCGTGCGCGCTGGAGGTTGAGCGTGATCCCCACACCCGCACATTACTCGGCGGGTGACGCGCCCGGCCGGGGTGTCTCGCCAATCGGCGCCGGACCCCCAGGTCAGGGGCTCGGAGTGGCCGGGGCCGGTCGCGGGGCCCGGTCAGTCGCGGGGCAGCAGGGGGCCCAGCGGGCCCAGGTCCAGGTTGAGGTCGTCCTCGGTCAGCCCGAAGTGCTCGCGCAGCTCGGCCATGTTCTGCTCCAGGGCCATCAGCGTCAGCCCGAGCTTCTCTATCTGTTCATCGCTGATGCCACCCTGTTCGACGCGGCGCAGCGCCTGCCGCTCCATGAGCTGCCGCAGCAGCTCGACGATGGTGAGCACCAGACCGGCCAGGCTCTTGCGGACCGACTCCTCGTCCACCTCGATCCGCCGGCCGGGCCGGTGAGCACGGTCATCCGTCATGGCGGGCCCCCTGCCTTCCTCCTCGTTCCTCCTCCTCGCTCTCCACCCGTACGGAGGCGATCAGGGCGCGCAGGGAGATCCGCACCAGGTCGATGTCGGCGATGGTCAGGGTGATCTCCCCCGCGATCACCACGCCTCCGGCGAGCACCCGGTCGAGCAGGTCGACCAGGGCCACCTCCCTGCGCTCGATCGCACGGGTCACGACGTCGCCTCCTCCGGCCGGACCGGGCCTTCGGCCTTCGGCGGACCGGTGAAGGAGTACGGCGGCCAGGGGCCGCTGACCTCCAGGGTGACGGCGGGGCAGCGCTCCCCCAGCGTGGCCACCAGGGCGGTGAACTCCTCGGTGAGGCCGTCGGGCACCAGATAGGAGTTGTTCAGCACCATCCATCCCTCGTACGCGGCCAGCGCGGTGTCCTGCGGTGGATGGGCGGCCGTCGCCACCGCCAGCGCGGCGAGGGAGGCATGGATCTCCTCCGCGCGCTCGGTCGCCCGCAGATGCGCGGTCTCCTGGTCCTGCCGCTGAGCCCGCCGGCGCAGCAGATAGGCGGTGCCGGGGCTGTCCTCGCCGCCGGCGGGCTCGTCCGGGTCGGGCAGGAAGGACCTGGGGTCGACATACGCCTTGACGCCCCACTCGGTGCGGCCCGCCACCCGCCGCAGCGTGGCCGTGAAGTCCTCCCGGCGCTCCTGGAGCATCGCGCGGACCCGGTCGTCGTCGTGGTAGAGCGTGGCGAAGCGCAGCGGGATGACCTGGCCCTGGCGGGCCGCGCCGTTGATCACCCGGTGGTGGGCGCGGGCTGTGCGCTCCAGCCACTCCAGGTCCTCCAGATGGCCGCGCAGCGCTTCCTCGTCGAACTCCTCCAGCGGTACGGAGCCCACCACGGCGGCCAGCCCCGCCTTCTCCACCAGGCGCACCGGCTCGTCCGCCACGCCGGTGAGCCCCTGCGGCGGGGCGCCGTCCTCCGGGGCGGCCATCACCGCGTACAGCCAGGTGGCGAGGGAATCGGTCACCGTTCGTCCTCCCGCTCCGCGCCGCGGTCCGCCTCGCGGGCGCCGGGGCCTTCCTCCAGCTCGCCGACGCGGCGCCGCAGCCGCTCGTTCTCCTCCAGGACGTCCCGGGCGCCGGAGGAGAGCGTGGGGTCGTGCTCCCACCAGTCGATGCCCATCTCCTTGGCCCGGTCCACGGAGGCGACCAGCAGCCGGATCTTGATCGTCAGCAGTTCGATGTCCAGCAGATTGATCTGGATATCCCCGGCGATGACGATGCCCTTGTCGAGCACTCGCTCCAGGATGTCGGCCAGGCTGGAGGGCTCGGACCCACGGCGCGCCGGTTCGCGTGCGCCGCCGGTGCGCCGGGCCGGCGCGTTCCAGTCGGAGCTCTGGTTCATGTGTTCTCCCCCCTGCCCCGGTAGTAGCGCTCGGTGCGGCGGTAGGAGGCGAGCTCGCCGTGGTCGTCCAGCTCGACCTGGTACTCGGCGAGGATGTCGGTGGAGTCCGGTATCCGGTGGGTCTCGACGACCTCGATGCCGATGACCCAGCCGTCCTCCCCGCGCTCCAGCGAGGTGACGCCCTCCGCTGCCCGTCCGGTCAGCCCCTCGACATGGCGCGCCGCACTCCGCGCGGCATCGCGGGCATCCAGGACGGGGCGGCGGGGCCGGGAACGCTCCCGCTCGTGGCCCTGCTCGTGCCGGTCCCGTTCCTCATGGGGCCGGGTGCGCGACCGCTCCTCGCGGCGCTCCTCGTGATGGCGCTCCTCGCGGCGGCGCTCCTCGCGAGGCCGTTCCTCGGGGGGCACGGCTCATACCTCCATGCCCCCGCCGGGCGGCCCCTGGGACATCAGCCTGCGGACCAGCTCGTCCTCCTCGCGGGCCGCCTCCTCCTCGGTGAGCTCTCCGCTCTCCCGGGCCTCCGCGACCTCTTCCAGCCGTTGCTTGATCACCTCGGGGTCGTACAGCTGCCGATGGGCCTCGTCATGGAGCCGCTCGGCGACCCAGACGACACCTCGCACCGGGGCCAGCGGCAGTGTGGCCAGGCCGGTGAACAGTCCCATGGCTACTCGTCGCCTTCCTCTCCTTCGAACAGTGCGTCAGCTACGAAGTCGTACGGCGCCAGCGGGCCGAGCAGACGCAGCCGGACCCGGCCGTGCCAGTACTCGGCGAGCTCCTCGGCCGCCTCTTCGAACGCCTGCCGCTTCGCGTCCTCCACCAGGAACGAGGCGTTGACCAGCCCTTCGGCGGACGCCGCCTCCTGCGACACCGAGGCCAGCGCGTACGGCCCCAGCCGCCGGTCGAGCTCCAGCGCGTCCACGCTCCGCTTCGCCTCGATGGTCTCCAGGACGAGCCGGCCGAGCTGGATCCGCTGCTCGTACCCCTCTTCCTCCGGCAGCCCCCGCAGCTCCTCGCGGAGCCGTCTGGCCTCGGGCTGTTCGGTCACCACCTCGCGCAGGACCGCGTCCTGTTCGTACCGGGCCCGCACGGTGAGCTGCGAGCGGCCGCGGAGCCGGTCGAAGCCGCGGGCGAAGTCGTCATGCCCCTCGGCCAGCAGCTCGTCGGTCACCGCCGCGGTGTCGCTCACCACGGTGCCGAAGCGGAACGGCAGCACCGGTGGGCCCTGCTCGGCCAGGCTGTCGAGCACCTTGGCGTGGGTGCGCAGATCCTCGGGGGTGCCCAGTGGCTTGCCGACGGGCACCTCGCTGACCACCGCGGCCTGGCCGCGGTGGCGGACCAGGGTCACCGGGGCCTCCGGATCCCCGACGGCGGGGAGGTCCTTGACCGACTCATCGGTCCGGTCGCCCGGGACGACCCCGTAGACATAGCAGGCACGTCCGTCCTCGGCCATCACCGCTCCCGCTCCCTGTGGCTGGTGGAACCCCTCGTGCGCCGGGGCCTGCTCCGCTCCTCGGGCTCGGGCTCCCGGTCCTCGTCGTCATCGTCCTGCAGCAGATCCGAGACCGATTCCTTGACGCCTTCCAGGGCGCCCTTGGTCTTCTTCTTGCCGCCGCCCTCCCGGAGGTCGTCCATGAGGCCGGGCAGGCCGTGGGTCTCGGTGCCGCTGCGGGCGAGGTCGAGTCGGTTGGTCGCCTCGGCGAACCGCAGATACGTGTCCACGCTGGCGACGACGATCCGGGCGTCGATGGTCAAGAGCTCGATGCCCACCAGGGACACCCGCACATACACATCGATGACCAGGCCCTTGTCCAGGATCAGGTCGACCACGTCGACCAGGGCGCTGGAACTCGCCCGGTCCAGATACTGGCTCTGCTGCTGGCGTGCTACGGTCACCGCGCTCACCCGTTCCCGGGGCGGGGTCCGTCAGCGTCGCTCGCGGCGCCGTACGGGCTCCTCGTCCTCCTCGTACTCCTCCTCATAGGCGTCCCGGGGCTCCTCGTCCTCGTCGTCCTCGGGCTCCTCGGGCTCTTCCTCCTCGTCATACTCGTCGCGCTCCTCGCCTTCCTCGCCTTCCTCGCCTTCCTCGCCTTCCTCGCCTTCCTCGCCTTCCTCGCCTTCTTCGCCTTCCTCGGGCTCTTCCTCCTCGGACTCCCGTCCCTCCCGGTCGTCGTCCTCCACGATCTCGCCGTCGCGCACCACACCGCGCCAGCCCACGATCTCGTCGGGGTTGAGCAGCACCTCGCGCATGAGATGACGGCGGAAGTGCTTCATCTCCAGCCGAACCCGGCGGCCCTGGGCGCGCCAGAGGTTCCCGGTGCGCTCCATGAAGCCCTGCGGCCAGTACTCCAGGACGAACAGGATCCGGGTGAGCTCGGGGGCCAGCTCATGGAAGGTGATCGTGCCGTCCACATGGCCCTTGTCGGCCCGTGACGTCCAGATGATCCGCTTGTCGGGCACCTGCTCGACGACCTCGGCCCGCCACTTGCGGTGCGACCAGAAGACCTGGGCCTTCCACTCGGTTTCCGTCCCGACCTCGTCCTCGTCCTCGTTCTGGACGGCCTCGACCTTCTTCATGTACGAGGGGAAGTTCTCCCACTCCGTCCAGAGGTTGTAGGTGAGGGAGAGGGGAGCGCCCACGTCCATCTGCTCCACGATGTTGGTGACCTTGAGCTTCTTGCCGCCCTTGCCGCCACCGTCGCTGTCGCCACCGCCGCCCAGGCCCGGGATCACGCTCTTGACCTTGTCGACGACCTTCTCCTTGACCTGGCCCTTGACTTGGTCCTTGACTTGGTCCTTGGCCGTGTCGACAACCTTCTCCTTGAGCTGCTCCAGCCCGCCCTTCAGCGGTCCCAGCGAGGCCGTCCCGGGGTTCTTGCCCAGGTGGGTGACCGATTCCAGGGCCCGTTCACCCAGCGCCACCAGCAGGCCCTGTGCTTCCTTCACCAGGCGGTCGGTGGGCAGGTCCTTGGAGAGCGCTCCGCGCCCGCCGGTCTGTCCCTTGGGGTTTTCCTCAGCCATGCCCTCACCTCTGGCTTCGCCGCGCGGGCCCATCGGAACCGGTCCGCTTCCTGGCCTGTGCCGGACGGTCGGCCGGCTTGCGCTGCTGCTTGCCGGTGCGCTCACGCGGCTCGCGCTCCTCGCGCTCCTCGCGCTCGTCCGGCTCCTCGTGCTCGTCCGGCTCCTCGTGCTCCCCGGCCGCCTGCTCCTGGCCTTGCGCACCGCCGGTGCGCAGGGTCGAGGCGCGCTGCTCCAGCCGGTCGCTCAGGGCGTCCATGCGCCTACTGGCCGCCGACATGGCCGCCTCCCGCCCCGCGGTGACCAGCCGGCCGCCGATCTCCTGGCCGAGCTTTCCGAACTCGGAGGACTTCAGCTGCTCGGCGCCCGGTGGGCTGATACCGGAGCTGAGGCGCTTGCCCGCGGCGAGACCGGCGAGGCCGAGGACCAGGGTCCCCTTATGGCCGCGCCCGAAGAGATAGCCGCTGACGAAGGCCAGCGCCACCCGGCAGTTCTTCATGATCGCTCCTCCTTCCGGAGCCGAACGAGACAGCCGTTCGGGTACACATCACCAAGTATGGTGCATTTCACCCCATTCAGTGACCTTTTGGGTTATATGGATATCTTCTGGACCACTGAGGGATTGGGGCGCGACCGAGGGGCCGTCAGGCCGCGAGCACCGGATGCAGCACCACCTTGGTGTAGCCCTCCACTCGCCTGTCGAACTTCTCGTACGCCTGCGGGGCCTGGTCCAGCGGGAGTTCATGCGAGACCACGAAGCTGGGCCTGGCGCGGCCCGCGATGATCAGGTCGCGCAACTGGCGGTTGTAGCGCTTGACATTGCACTGGCCCGTGCCCATGCGCTGGCCCTTCTCGAACATCCGGCCGATGGAGACCAGCAGCTGACCGCGTTTGGCGTGCTCGTCGGGGGCGCCGGGGTCGGAGGGGACGTACAGCCCCGGCACGCCGAGCCGTCCGGTCGGCCGCACCGTGTCGACCAGCGAGTTGAGCACCACCGCGGGCTCCTCATGGCCGGCCTCGCGTCCCTGGGCCTGGTAGCCCACCGCGTCGATGCCCTTGTCGGTGCCCTCGCCGCCGGTGCGGTCCATGATCTGCCGCACCGCGTCGTCCTTGCTGAAGTCGATGGGGATGGCGCCGATCTCCTCGGCCTTGGCCAGCCGCTCGGGGACCCGGTCCACCACGAACACCTTGGCGGCGCCGCGCAGCAGCGCGGAGTAGGCGGCCATCAGCCCCACCGGGCCCGCGCCGTAGACGGCCACGCTCTCGCCCGGGGAGACCTCGGCCAGCTCACAACCGTGATAGCCGGTCGGGAAGATGTCGGCGAGCATGACGAAGTCGGTCTCGAACTCCTCGCCCGCGGGCAGCTTCAGGCAGTTGAAGTCGGCGAAGGGCACCCGCAGCCGCTCGGCCTGGCCGCCCGGGTAGGGCCCCATCGCCACATAGCCGTAGGCACCGCCCGCGAAACCGGGGTTGACGGTGAGACAGAAGCCGGTGTCGCCCGCGAGGCAGTTCTTGCAGAATCCGCAGGCCACGTTGAACGGCATGACGACGCGGTCGCCCTTGGACAGCGTGACGACGCCGGGGCCGGTCTCCTCGACGACGCCGAGGTTCTCGTGCCCGAAGACGATGCCGGGCTCGGCCGCCGTACGGCCCTCGTACATATGCAGATCGGAGCCGCAGATAGCGCTGGACGTGACGCGCACGATCACATCGTTCGGATGCTCGATCCGAGGATCGTCGACATCCCTCACCGCCACCGCATAGGGCTTCTCGTAGACGACGGCTTTCACCTGGATCACCTCCGCGTCGGATGCTGACGAGCGGCGGTGGTGGCGGAACAGCGCGGTCCCAGGGTGTCTCGGCCACCACCGGGTACTTCCAGCGAAACGCCGTCGGACGCCCGGCGCAACCGGGTCCCGGCGCGGCCACCCGGCCCCGGGCCCTGCCGGGCGTATTCGACCGTGATCCGGGGCCTACTCGACCGTGATCCAGTCCAGGGTGCGCTGGACGGCCTTCTTCCAGCCCGTGTAGCCCTCCTCCCTGGCCTTCTTGTCCCACTGGGGCTCCCACCGCCGGGACTCGCTCCAGTGGGAGCGCAGCTCATCGGTGTCCCGCCAGAAACCCGTGGCCAGCCCCGCGGCGTAGGCGGCGCCCAGGGCGGTGGTCTCGGCGATGACGGGGCGGCTGACCGGTACGCCCAGCACATCGGCCTGGATCTGCATGCACAGCTCGTTGTCGGTGACCCCGCCGTCCACCCGCAGGACGTCCAGGTGGATGTCGGCGTCCCGCTCCATGGCCTCGACCACATCCCGGCTCTGGTAGCAGATGGCCTCCAGGGTGGCCCGGGCGATATGGCCATTGGTGTTGTAGCGGGTGAGGCCGACGATCGCGCCCCGGGCGTCGGAGCGCCAGTACGGGGCGAAGAGCCCGGAGAAGGCGGGGACGAAGTACACCCCGCCGTTGTCCTCCACGGTGCGGGCGAGCCGCTCGCTCCCGGGGGCGTCGTCGATCATCTTCATCTGGTCGCGCAGCCACTGGACGGCCGAGCCGGTGACGGCGATCGAGCCCTCCAGGGCGTAGACGGGAGGGCTGTCGCCGAACTGGTACGCCACGGTCGTGAGCAGTCCGCTGGTCGAGCGGATCAGCTCCGCTCCGGTGTTGAGCAGCAGGAAGTTACCGGTGCCGTAGGTGTTCTTGGCCTCGCCGGGGGCGAAGCAGACCTGGCCGACCGTGGCCGCCTGCTGGTCGCCGAGGACGCCGGTGATCGGGATGGCGGTGCGCAGTGGGCGGGAGGTGCGGGCCTGGCCGAACGCCTCGGGGTGGGAGGAGGGGTTGATCGTCGGCAGCATCGCCCGCGGAATGCCGAAGATCTCCAGCAGCTCGTCGTCCCAGTCCAGCGTCTCCAGGTTCATCAGCATGGTGCGGCTGGCGTTGGTGACATCGGTGGCGTGGATGCCGGCGCCGGGGCCGCCGGTGAGGTTCCACAGCACCCAGGCGTCGGTGTTGCCGAAGAGGGCGTGGCCGCGCTCGGCGGCCTCGCGGACGCCCTCGACGTTCTCCAGAATCCATTTGATCTTGCCGCCGGAGAAGTAGGTGGCGGGCGGCAGCCCGGCCTTACGGCGGATGATCTCGCCACGGCCGTCCCGTTCGAGGGCGGCGGCGATGGTGTCGGTGCGGGTGTCCTGCCAGACGATGGCGTTGCAGTACGGGCGGCCGTTGCGCGGATCCCAGATCACCGTGGTCTCGCGCTGATTGGTGATGCCGATCGCGGCCAGGTCGGTGGGCGAGAGGCCGCCCGCGCGGAGGGCGTTCTGCATCACGGAGTTGGTGCGCTCGTAGATCTCCACCGGATCGTGCTCGATCCACCCCGCGCGCGGCAGGATCTGGCGGTGCTCGAGCTGGTACCGAGCCACCTCGTCGCCGTCGTGGTTGAAGATCATGAAGCGGGTGCTGGTGGTTCCCTGGTCCACCGCACCGACGAATTCCGGCATGATGCCGCCTCTCGTGGGTGGGGTCCGGCCCCGGATCGGCTATTCGGGGGTGGGGGTGCGGCCCACCTCGGGTTCGGCCACCGGGAGGTAGCGAGCGACCAGGACCTTGTAGAGGGCGGCGCCGATCAGCCCTCCGACCAGCGGGCCCACGATCGGCACCCAGAAGTAGATGTTCCCGAACTGGTCCCGCCAGGCGCTGTGATAGCCGGTGATGTAGCTGGCGAGCCGGGGGCCGAAGTCACGGGCCGGGTTGATGGCGTACCCCGCGTCGGCGCCCCACGCCATGCCGATCGCGACCACGATCAGGCCGATGATGAACGGCCCCAGATTGGCCTTGGGGGCCGAATTCAGCAGATCGGTGACGGCGAAGATGAGCAGTACCAGGATCGCGGTGCCGATGATCTGGTCGCGCAGCGCGCCCCATTCGCTGACCGGAAGGACGCCGTTGCCGGGGAGGGTGGAGAAGACGAACTGGGTCTTGAAGGTGTGCCCCGGGTCGGCGTGGCCCAGCGCCTCGGTGTAGTTCCAGCGCACCAGCAGGGCCCCGACGAACGCGCCGAACGTCTGGGCCCCCACGTAGGGCAGGACCTTGCTCCAGGGGAAGCCCTTGAAGGCCGCCAGCGAGACGGTGACCGCCGGGTTGATATGGGCTCCGCTGAGCCGCGCCGCCACATAGACACCGAAGGTGACGCCCAGGCCCCAGGCCCAGGCGATGGAGTCGTGGTCGCCGAGACCGCCCGGGGGCTTGGTGAGGGCGCCACCGGCCACGACCTGGGCCACCACGCCGCAGCCGAAGAGGATCAGCACCATGGTGCCCGCGAACTCCGCGCACAGCTCGCCGATCAGTATCGACCTCGGACGGTTCGCCTTCGGGTCAGTCATGCGCCCATCCTGGGCGCGCGGCGGCCCGGCGGCCCGTCCTGCTGGGCCGTCCGGGGCATGGACGTCATGGACGGGTCACGAGGCCGGGGCGGCGACGGGGCATGGATCGGTCATGGACGGCGAAACCCGGTCTGTACGGATCAGGGTGCGGCCCTGTACCAAGGTCAGGACACCATCACCCCTCGCCCTCCAGCGGAAACAGGACGACACGGATGCCGACCACCCACGCCCCGACGAACTGGGCCGGGAACATCACGTTCTCCGCCGCCCGGCTGCACCACCCCGACACCGTCGACGAGCTGCGGCGGATCGTCCGCTGCGCCGACCGGGTGCGGGTGCTCGGCACGGGCCACTCCTTCAACCGCATCGCCGACACCGAGGGCGATCTGGTGAACCTGGACCGGCTGCCGCCCCGGGTGGAGATCGACGCCGAAAGGCGCACCGCGACCATCGCGGCCGGGATGCGCTACGCCCATGTGGCCCAGGCCCTGCACGCGGAGGGTCTGGCCCTGGCCAACCTCGCCTCGCTGCCGCACATCACGGTCGCGGGAGCCTGTGCCACCGCCACCCATGGCTCGGGGAGCGCCCAGCAGTGCCTGGCGGCGGCGGTCGCGGGGCTGGAGATCGTCGGCCCCGACGGCGAGGTGACCCGGATAAGCCGGGACGAGGACCGGGACCGGCTGAACGGGGCCGTGGTCGGACTCGGCGGACTGGGCGTCGTCACCGCCATGACGCTGGACATCGAGCCCACCTACGACGTGGCCCAGTGGGTGTGGACCGGGCTTCCGCTGGACCGGCTGGACGACAGCTTCGAGGAGATCTTCGGCGCCGCCTACAGCGTCAGCGTCTTCACCGACTGGCGCTCGGGCGAGGGGGTGGTGTGGCTGAAGTGCCGCACCGATCTGCCCGATCCCCCGGAGCCCGGGCAGCCGTGGCTGGGGGCCGTCCCGGCCGACCGCCACCACCACCCGGTGCCCGCGATGCCGCCGCTGCACTGCACCGAACAGCTGGGCGCGCCGGGGCCGTGGCATGAGCGGCTGCCGCACTTCCGCCCGGACTTCACTCCCAGCAACGGCGATGAGCTGCAGTCGGAGCTGCTGCTGCCGCGCGAGGCCGCCTCGGCGGCGTTCGCCGCGCTGCGCGGCCTCGGCGACCGGATCGCGCCCGTGGTGCAGGTGTCCGAGATCCGTACGGTCGCGGCGGACGAGCTGTGGCTGAGCCCCGCGTACGGCCGGGACAGCGTCGCCTTCCACTTCACCTGGGTCCCCGACCACGAGGCGGTGATCGAGGTGGTGGCCGCCATGGAGGAGGCGCTGCTGCCGCTGGGGGCGCGGCCGCACTGGGGCAAGCTGACGACGGCCGCGCCGGAGCGGGTTCTCGCCTCGTACGACCGGGCCGCCGACTTCGCGCGGCTGCTGGCCGAGCACGACCCGGCGGGGAAGTTCCGCAACGCCTATCTGGACGGCTACTTCCCCGCCGGGTGAGCCCGTCGACCCGCTGGGTGAGAACGTCCGGGCCGGTCCTCAGCCGGTCCAGGACCATTCGGCGACCTCGGGCATATCGGTGCCGTGCTCGCGGATCCAGGCGTGGTGGCGGGTGCGGGCGTCCTGCATCCGCTGCCGTACGCCCACGGCGCGCGCCGCGAGCCCCGGGGTCCGGTCGATGACGTCCATCACCAGCCGGTAGCGGTCCAGGTCGTTGCGGACCACCATGTCGAACGGCGTGGTCGTGGTGCCCATCTCCTTGTAGCCGCGCACATGGAGGTGCGGGTGGACGGCCCGGCGGTAGGACAGCCGGTGCACCAGCCACGGATACCCGTGGTAGGCGAAGATGACCGGTCGGTCGCGGGTGAACAGGGCGTCGAACTCGTGGTCCGGCATCCCGTGCGGATGCTCCTCCTTCGGCAGCAGCCGGGTCATGTCGACGACGTTGACCACGCGCACGGCCACATCGGGCAGATGGCGGCGGAGGATTCCGGCGGCCGCGACGACCTCCTGGGTGGGCACGTCGCCCGCGCCGGCCAGCACCACATCCGGCTCCCCCGCGCCGTTCTCGGTACCGGCCCAGTCCCAGGTCCCGGCGCCGCGGGCGCAGTGGGCACGCGCCTGGTCGAGATCGAGCCAGTCGAAGCAGGGCTGTTTGCCCGCGACGACGACATTGACGTAGTCGCGGGTGCGCAGGATGTGGTCGGCCACGCTGAGCAGGGTGTTGGCGTCCGGCGGCAGATAGACGCGCACCACTTCCGGGCTCTTGTTGAGCACATGGTCGACGAAACCGGGGTCCTGGTGCGAGAAGCCGTTGTGGTCCTGGCGCCACACATGCGAGGTCAGCAGATAGTTGAGGGAGGCCACGGGGCGCCGCCACGGCAGTGCGCGGGACACCTTCAGCCATTTGATGTGCTGGTTGACCATGGAGTCGACGATGTGCACGAACGCCTCGTAGCAGGAGAAGAGGCCGTGCCGCCCGGTCAGCAGATAGCCCTCCAGCCAACCCTGGCAGAGGTGCTCGGAGAGGATCTCCATGACCCGGCCGCTCCGGCTGAGGTGCTCATCGGTGGGCAGGACGGCGTCCTGCCACGCCTTGCCGGTGGCACGGAAGAGGCCCTCCAGCCGGTTGGAGGCGGTCTCGTCGGGGCCGACCACCCTGAAGTCGCGGCGGGCGCCGGTGTCCGCCATGACTTTCTCCAGCAGCCCGCCGAGGACCCGGGTCGGCTCGTGCAGGGTCGCACCGGGCTTGTCCACGGGGACCGCGTACCGCTCCAGGTCGGGCAGGGGCAGCGAGCGCAGCAGCAGCCCGCCGTTGGCGTGCGGATTGGCGCCCAGGCGGCGGTCGCCCTCGGGGACCTCGGCCAGGAGGTGCGGCCGGGGCCGCCCGTCGGCGTCGAAGAGTTCCTCGGGACGGTACGAACGCAGCCAGCGCTCCAGCTGCCGCAGATGCTCCGGGTTCTCCCGGACGCCCGGCAGGGGGACCTGATGGGCGCGCCAGGTGCCCTCCACCGGGAGCCCGTCGACCACCTCGGGCCCGGTCCAGCCCTTGGGCGTACGGAGCACGATCACCGGCCAGCGCGGCCGCTCGGCGAGGCCGTCCTGGCGAGCGGTGCGCTGGAGCAGGGCGATCCGGTCCAGGGCCTCGTCCAGAGCGTGCGCCATGGCCCGGTGCACTGCGAGCGGTTCGTCCCCGACGACGTGGATCGGCTCATGGCCGTACCCCCGCAGCAGCTCGTCGAGTTCGGGCCGGGGCAGCCGCGCCAACACCGTGGGATTGGCGATCTTGTACCCATTGAGGTGGAGGATCGGCAGCACAGCGCCGTCGTGGACGGGGTCCAGGAACTTGTTCGCATGCCAGGAGCCGGCCAGCGGGCCGGTCTCGGCCTCGCCGTCGCCGATGACGCAGGCGACCAGCAGACCGGGGTTGTCCAGCGCGGCCCCGTAGGCGTGGGCGAGGGAGTAGCCGAGTTCGCCGCCCTCGTGGATCGAGCCGGGGGTCTCGGGGGCGACATGGCTGGGCACCCCGCCGGGGAAGGAGAACTGCCGGAAGAGCCGGGCCATGCCCGCCGCGTCCCGGCTGACGTCCGGATAGATCTCGGAGTAGCTGCCGTCCAGCCAGGAGCCGGCGAGCACCGCGGGGCCGCCGTGGCCGGGGCCCCAGACGCAGATGGCGTCCAGGTCGCGGTCCTTGATGACGCGGTTCAGGTGGGTGTGGACGAGGTTGAGGCCGGGCGAGGTGCCCCAGTGGCCCAGCAGCCGGGGCTTGATGTGGTCCGGGCGCAGCGGTTCGGTCAGCAGGGGGTTGGTCACCAGATAGATCTGGCCCGCCGCGAGGTAGTTGGCGGCGCGCCAGTGGGCGTCCAGGGCGCGGATCCGGTCGTCGCCGAGCCCGCTGTCCGGCGAGCCCGTCGAGCTGTCCGGCGAGCCCGCCGTGGTCGGTGCGTCTGGCATGGGCCTCTCTCCTCGTGGTGTCGGTTGCCTTGCCTAACGGTCGCGTTACCTGCCCGCCGGTCGCGCCGCCGGTCGGCCGTTCAGGCCCACTCCGGCACGATCACTACCGGGCAGGGCGCGTGGTGCAGTGCCGCGTGGGCGATGCGGCCGAGCTCCAGCCCCACCGCGTGACCGTGGCCGCGGCGGGCGCCGAGGACCAGCAGATCGGCGGTGGCCGCCGCGTGGAGGAGCGCCTTGCGGGCCGTTCCCTCGACCGTCTCGCGGTCGACGGTGACCTCGGGGCGGTCCCGTTCGGGGGCCCGCAGGGCGTGATCCAGCGTCCGCTCCGCCCGTGCCCAGTGGGCACGTGCCGGGTCCCCCTCCAGCAGCAGCTCATCCGTCACCTCACCGGCCGGGGCGCGCCAGGCGCGTACGGCCTCCAGGGTGCGGCCGCTCACCTCGGCCTCGCGGAAGGCGAACCGGGTCGCGGCCGAGGGGCCGGCCGTCTCGCCCACGCCGAGCACGATCCGGCCGAAGGCGCCGCGCCGGTTGGGCTCGCCGCCGCGTACGACGGTCACCGGGCACGAGGCGCGGGCGGCGACCGCGAGGCTGACCGAGCCGAGGAGCAGCGCGGCGAGTCCGCCGCGGCCGCGGCAGCCGGTGACCAGGCCCGAGGCGTCCCGGCCGGCGCGCAGCAGCGCGGCGACCGGGTCCTCCGGCAGGACCTCGGCGCAGACCTTCACCTCGGGTCCGCCCCGGCGGGCGCGCTCCGCGGCGGAGGCGGCGATCTCCTCGTCCCTGATCAGCTCCCAGGGGCGCGCCGGGTCGGCGGCGGGGGCGATGCCCTCGTACCGCTGCCACAGCGAGGCGTGGATCAGCCGCAGCGGTACGGCGTGCCGGGCCGCCGCGTCCACCGCCCAGTCCACGGCCTGAAGGCTGTGGTGGGAGCCGTCGACGCCCACGACGAGGGGGAGGTCCACCCTTTCCACCACCTTCCGCGCGGCGGCCGCACTGTGCCGACGCCTCTCACTCTCTTCGCCTTCTTCACCCTCGCGGCGTGCGGGGTCCGGCGCGAGGGGCGTTTCGGCCCCGTCGGGGGTCGTTCGGCCCAGGGCGCCCATGCGGGCCGAACGGTCCGCATCGGACCCCGGGCAGCCCAAGAGGGCGGCCGGGTCGCCGTCCCAAGCTGGGACCGGACCGGGGAGGCACGGATGAAGCACCGCAAGATCGGCAACGTGATGACCGACGACGTCGTCCGGGTGAGTTCCATGACCTCGTTCGACGAGGTCGGTGCGCTGCTCTCCCGGCACCGCTTCAACGGGCTGCCCGTGGTGGACGACGACGACAAGGTGGTCGGCATGATCACTGGGACCGATCTCAGCGCACCCGCCCCGACGGCCGGGCAGCTGATGTCGCGACCCGCGGTCACCGTGCGCCCCCAGGACAGCATCGTGGACGCGGCCCGCGCGATGGACCGCCATCGCGTCGAGCGGCTGCCCGTCGTCGACGAGGAGGACCGGCTGATCGGCATCGTCACCCGCCGGGATCTGCTGCGGGTCTTCCTCCGCCCGGACGACGAGATCCGTGCCGAGGTGATCGACGAGGTGCTGGTCCGCTCGCTGTGGCTCGGCCCGCAGTCCGTCGCGGTCACCGTGACCGACGGGATCGTACGGCTGGAGGGCCAACTGGACCGGCACAGCGAGATCCCCATCGCGGTCCGGATGACCGGACAGGTGGACGGCGTGGTGGCCGTGGTCGACCGGCTCACCTACCTCATCGACGACTCCGCCGGCCGGGGAGGTGCGCGGCGATGACCCACCCGGCCAAGCCGGTGCGGGACGGCCGGGTGGTGGTGGGCCTGGACGGCTCGGACAGCGCCTGGGCCGCGCTGGACGGGGCGGTCGCCGAGGCCCGGCGCCGTCACGCCACGCTGGAGATCGTGCACGCCTGGCCGTGGGCGCGGACCGACCCGCTCGCCTTCGACCCGGACAGCGAACCGCGGCGGCCCGCGGTGGAGATCGCCAGGACCGTGCTGCGACTGGCCGTGTCGCGGGCCCAGGAGCAGGATCCCCAGCTGCGGATCGTGCCCACCCTGACGGCGCAGGACGCGGTGCCCGAACTGCTGCGGATCGGCGGGGACGCCGCGCTGATCGTCATCGGCACCCGGGGGCTGGGCGGTTTCACCGGACTGCTGCTCGGCTCGGTCGGGCTCCGGCTGGCCGCCCACACCCGGCGCCCACTCCTGGTGGTACGCGGCGGGCCACCGACGACGTACGGGCTCAAGAGCCACGGCAAGGTGCTGGTCGGGGTGGAGAGCGGTGCGGACGCGGCGGCGGCCCGGTTCGCCTTCGAGGAGGCCAAGCGGCGCCGCGCCCGGCTGCGCGTGCTCTACGCCTGGCCGCGGCCCCGGGTCTTCGCGGGCGATCACGCCCTGCCCGCACGCGAGGTGGTGGCGCTGCGCGCCGAGCGGGAACAGACGGTGGCCTACGACATGGTGGCCGGCCTGCGCGAGGAGTTCGGCCAGCTCCGGATACGCGAGCACACCACCCACACCGCCCCCGCCCAGGCGCTGGTGGAGGCGTCACGAGCGGCCGATGTCCTGGTACTCGCCGTCCACCGGCGAACCCCCCGCCTCGGCATGCAACTCGGCCCGGTCACCCACGCGGCACTCCACCATGCGCACTGCCCGGTGGTGCTGGTGCCGGTGGAGTAGCTCCGGGACGGGACGGGACGGGACCCCAGCGGCTTCCACCGCCGGGCGACGGCCCCGGCGGCGGAGGCCGGGTGACCGGACGGGGCGACCGAGGTCAGCGGCCCGACCGGGCCGCCGCGTCAGGCAGGCAGGCACATCAGGCGACCGTGGCACGCGGGGGTACCGGGCCGCCGAGCCGGGTGGGCAGGTTGGCCCGGCCGGGTTCCGGGGAGTGTTCCGGGCGGTGGAAAGGGCCGGATGACCTGGTCCCTGGGACCTGCCCGGGACCGGTCGGCCCTGTCGGTGGGGGCCCGGTCATGGTCCGCTGGAAATGGCACCGGGGGCATCCGGCAGACGCGGAGAAGCGGACGCACGAGTACCGCGCACCGCGCAATCAGGGCCCGCGAGAAGTGGGCGCCCCCGGCGCCGCGCCTCGTACTGGGCGCCTCCCAGCGGTGGCCGCGGCCGTGGCCACGGGGCTTGGTGCCGCTGCCCTGAGGGCATGCGCGCGGGCCGCGGTCAGGCATGCGGCCGAGCGCGGTCGGACCGTCGGCTGCGGCTGGGCGGACGGCGGCTCGTACGCCCCGGAGATGGGCCGAGGTGCCGAGTGGGTCTGCAGGGAAGGAGGCAGCGATGGCGCGCCCCGTCACCGTCGGACTGGACGGTTCCCCCGAGAGTCTGGCCGCCGCCGGCTGGGCGGCGCATGAGGCTCGTTCGCGCGACGCGCCGCTGCGGCTGGTGAACGCCTGGCCGGGGCCCGATCAGGAGGATCTGGCCCCGGGCCGGGAGGCCGCCTGGCGCCACTGGGCCGAGCGCGCCCTGGGCTCGGCGCGCGCCGAGCTGGACGCCGACCACCCGGACATGGCGATCCTCACCGACCAGATCCCCGGCCGGGCCGCGCCCGTTCTGCTGGCCGAGGCGGAGCGGGCCCAACTGCTCGTGGTGGGGTCCCGCTCGATCGGCGCGGTCGCCGGGTTCTTCCTCGGCTCCGTCGGCCTGGAGCTCGCCGCACGTGCCGTGACCCCCGTGGTCCTGGTGCGGGCGGACGCGCACGAGGACCGGCAGGGCGATGTGGTGGTCGGGGTGGAGCCGGGCGAGCCGGGCGACGACATCCTGGAGTTCGCCTTCGACGCCGCGGCCCGCCGCGCCGGTGTGCTGCGGGCCGTGTACGCCAGCCGGGTCCCCGCCATCCGGGGCGACGCCCCGTGGGTGGTGGACGTGGGGCTGAGCGACGCGCGCGAGGAGTCCGAGCATGCGCTGGGCGAGGTGCTGGCGCCGTGGCGGGACAAGTTCTCCGAGGTGCGGGTCTTCGAGGAGATCGCGTCGGACAGCCCGGCGCGGCAGTTGGTGGGCGTGGCGGCGGGGACGGCGTTGATGGTCGTGGGCCGCGGTCCGCGCCAGGTGGGGTTCGGCCCCCGGCTGGGGCCGGTCACCCAGGCGGTGGCGCACCACGCCGCCTGCCCGGTCGCGATCGTGCCCCAGCGATGAGACCTCGGGGAGCCCGGCCGCCTCACCACACACCGCGCGACCAGGCGGCTGAGAACCACGGCGGAAGCCGAACGCGAACAACCGGAGGAGAGGGAAACGGCCATGAAAGCACTCGTCTTCCACGGGCCGGAGCAGTCCTCCTGGCAGGAGGTGCCCGACCCCGAACTCGAGGCCACCACCGACGCGATCGTCCGGATCGACACCACGACCATCTGCGGCACCGATCTCCATATCCTCCGAGGCGAGCTGCCGGACGTCAGCCCCGGCAGGGTGCTCGGCCACGAGGGGGTCGGCGAGATCGTCGAGACCGGTGCCGATGTCCGCGAGGTCCGGCCCGGCGACCGGGTGCTGCTCTCCTGCATCTCGGCCTGCGGCCACTGCCGCTTCTGCCGGGAGCGCATCTACGGACAGTGCCGTGACGGCGGGGGCTGGATTCTCGGGCGCGTGATCGACGGCACCCAGGCCGAGTACGTCCGGGTGCCGTTCGCCGATCTGTCCACGTATCCGCTGACGGGGGCGGCCGAGGGCCATGACGCCGTGCTGCTGTCGGATGTCTTCCCCACCGCCTACGAGGTGGGCGTCCTCAACGGCCAGGTGGGGCCGGGCGATACGGTCGTGGTGGTGGGCGCCGGGCCGGTCGGGCTGGCCTCGATCGCCACGGCGCACTTCTTCTCCCCCGGCCGGATCATCTCCGTCGATCCGGACCCGGCCCGGCTGGAGGCCGCCAAGCGGGTCGGCGCCGACGCGGTGGCGGATCCCGCCGAGGACCCGGAGCGGCTGGTCGGCGATCTCACCGATGGGCTCGGCGCCGACGTGGTGATCGAGGCCGTCGGGAGCCCGCGGAGCTTCGAGACCTGCACCCGGATGGTGCGGCCGGGCGGCCGGATCGCCAATGTCGGGGTGCACGCCCGGCCCGCGACGCTGCATCTCGAAGAGCTGTGGATCAAGAACCTGACGATCACCACCGGGCTGGTCGACACCTTCTCCACCCCGACCCTGCTCTCCCTGCTGGCAGCCGGGCGGCTGCCGGCGTCCACGCTGATCACCCATCTCTTCGAGCTGGACCAGATGGAGGAGGCGTACGACGTCTTCGCCCGCGCGGCCGACACCGGCGCGATCAAGATCGCGCTCGGCGAGGCCGCCCGTCCACTGGTGGCCCGGGGGACGTGAGCGGGGAGGAGGTGACACGTATGGGAGCGCCGATCGCCGTCGGCGTCGACGGTTTCGCCGAGAGCCCGCCGGCCGCACACTGGGCGGCCCGCGAGGCGCTGCTGCGGGATCTGCGGCTGCGTCTGATCCACGCCTGGAACCCGCCGTCGCCCGAGGCCCCGACCCTCCCCCACGAGGACGATCTGAACTACTGGGCGCAGCGTCTGCTGACCGACCTGGTGGGCGAGTTGCGCGACACCCATCCGGGGCTGCGGGTCTCGGCCGAGCTGGTGCCGCGCGAAACCGTGCCCGCCCTGCTGGACGCGGCCCGGGACGCCGAGATGCTGGTGCTCGGCTCGCGCGGCCGCGGCACCCCCGGCGGCTTTCTGCTCGGCTCGACCGGCCGCCATGTCCTGGCGCACGGGGAACGGCCGGTGGTCATGGTGCACGCCGACGACCGGCCGCTGACCGCCGATGTGACCGTGGGGGTGTGTCTGCGGGGGGCGAACGAGGAGACGCTGCGGTTCGCCTTCGACGCCGCCGCCCGGCGCGGTGGTGCGCTGCGCGCCGTACACGCGGGCGCGGGCGGGCCGGAAAGCGGGGAAGCGGCGGCGGGCGCGCTGGACGCGGCGCTGCGCCCCTGGCGGGAGAAGTACCCCGGGGTACCGGTGGCGGAGGCCCTCACCTCCGAGCGCCCGGCCCTCGGGGTGATGCACACCGCGCCGGGCTCCGGGCTGCTCGTGCTGGGCCGTGCGGAGACGGAGCCGGACCCCGTCCCCCGCCTGGGCTCGGTGATCCAGGCGGCGGTGCACCACGCGCCGTGCCCGGTGGTGGTCGTCCCATGCGGCTGATGTCCGAAGGGAGGCGAGAGTGACGTGTCGGAGGCGATGACCACCGACCTCTACGAGGCGACGATGGCCCTGTCGTATCTGCGCGAGGGCATGACCGGCCCGGCCACCTTCGACCTCTACGCCCGCGGGCTGCCGCCCGAGCGGGGCTTCCTTGTCGCCGCGGGCCTGGAGCCGGCGCTGGACTTTCTGTCCGGCTTCCGCGTGGAGCCCGAGGACGTGGCGGCGTTCGCCGCGGCGATGCACCGTCCGTCCGAGGACCTCGAACCCCTGCTGGGGCTCGGCTTCGACGGCGAGGTGCGGGCGGTGCCCGAGGGGCGGATCGTCCTGGCCGGGGAGCCGCTGCTGGAGCTGACCGCGCCACTGCCGCAGGCCCAGCTGGTCGAGACGTATCTGATGGGGCAGCTGAGCCATCAGACCACCATCGCCTCCAAGGCGGCCCGGTGTGTGCTGGCCGCGGAGGGGCGCCCGGTGGTGGACTTCTCGCTGCGCCGCACCCACGGCCCCTGGGCCGGGATGCAGTCGGCGCGGCTGAGCGCGATGACCGGATTCACGGCGACCAGCAATGTGGCGGCGGCCGCCGCGTACGGGATCGAGGCCAGCGGGACGATGGCGCATGCGTACATCGAGGCGTTCCCGGACGAGGAGACCGCGTTCCGCGCGTTCGCCCGTACCCATCCCGGCCCGGTCACCTTCCTGGTGGACACCTACGACACCGCGACCGGAGTGGCCACCGCGGCCCGGGTGCTGCGCGAGCTGGAATCCGGGCCCAGCGGCGCGATCCGGCTGGACAGCGGCGACCTGGGCGAGCAGGCGGTGCGGGCGCGGAAGATCCTCGACGCGGCGGGGCTGCCCGAGGTGCGGATCGTGGCGAGCGGCGGGCTCGACGAGTACGCCCTGGAGGAGCTGGTCCACGCGGGCGCGCCGATCGATGTCTTCGCCGTGGGCACCCGGATGGGGGTGTCAGCCGACGCCGCCGCCCTCGACACCGCGTACAAGCTGGTCGACTACGACGGGACCCCGGTGATGAAACTGTCCTCGGCCAAGGCCACCGCCCCCGGAACCAAGCAGGTCTGGCGCCGCCCCGGCTACGCCGATGTGATCGGCGAACGCGGCGAGCTTCCGCCCAACGGCGGCACGCCACTGCTGGAGACCGTGATGCGCGAGGGCAGGCGCACCGGAGCCCCCGACACCCTCGACCGCGCGCGGCGGCGGTTCGCCACCGATCTCGCGGGGCTGCCGCCGCACGCCCGGCGGATCCGCCACCCGGTCCCGCCCCGGCCGGCCACCTCCGCCGGACTGGCCGGCCTCGCGGGGCGGGTACGCCACCGGATCGAGCACCGGCTGGCGGCCGACGGCGAGGCGGCCGGAAGACAGGCAGCGTGACCAAGGAGGATGCCGTGCCCCGGAGTGCGCACATTGTGAGCGATGTGATGACCCATACCGTCGTCGCCGTCGGCCGCGAAGCGCCGTTCAAGGAGATCGTCAGAACGCTGGAGCAGTGGAGGGTGAGCGCCCTGCCGGTGCTGGAGGGCGAGGGCCGGGTCATCGGGGTGGTCTCGGAGGCGGATCTGCTGCCCAAGGAGGAGTTCCGCGACAGCGATCCGGCGCGGTCGGCGCAACTGCCCGACCTCCCCGGTATCGCCAAGGCGGGCGCGGTGACGGCCGATGAGCTGATGACGGCCCCCGCCATCACCGTCCACGCGAGCGCGACGCTCGCCGAGGCCGCGCGGATCATGACCCATAAGCGGGTCAAACGGCTCCCGGTGGTGGACGAGGAGGGCCGCCTGGAGGGCATCGTCAGCCGCGCCGACCTGCTGAAGGTGTTTCTGCGGCCGGACAGCGACATCGAGGAGGAGGTGCGCCGCGAGGTGGTGGCCCATCTCTTCCCGGCGGCTGGGGAAACCGTCCGGGTGAGCGTGGACGAGGGCGTGGTCACCCTGACGGGACGGGTCAAGGAGGCCGTTCTCATCCCGGCGGCGGCCCGTCTCATCCGGGCGATCGAGGGCGTGGTCGACTTCGACAACCACCTCACGGCCGGGCCTCATACGGCCCAGCGGCGGTAGGTCTGCGGTGCGGCCCGGCGGGCCGTGCGTGGTCGGGGCCGCGGAACGGGGCGCCCGGCCGCGCCGTCGCGCGGCGGCGTGGCCGGGACCGTCACCGAGGGCGCGCCCGGCACGACGGCGGAGGAGACGTCCCCTACGCCACGTCCCGCGCGGCCGCGCGCACCGCGGCGGCGTTCTGCCCCTGGGCCCTGTCCGGTGGATCTTCGCGGGCCCGCGACGCCTGGCACGGCGCCCCCAGCTACCGCTGGGAGGTGCCCCCGGGCCACGTTGCCGGGATCGTCCGAGGACGACCCGGTACGAGGACGACCCGCCGCCTCGCGATGCTCCCCCGGCTACCGCTGGGAGGTGCCCCCCGCACCGGACGCCGCGGGCCCCGCGGCGGCAGCCGCTGATGTCACAGGCGCGAAGATCCACCCGACAGGGCCCAGGCGGCTCAGCGGCGCGCGACGCCCGCCAGCAACCGCTGGGGAGATCCGCCGCCGGATGCCGCCCGGCGGCGTCCCGCCGGTGCCACACGCGCCAAGACCGGCCGGCCACCGCGGTTGGTGACCGGGCCTCGCCGGATACGGCGGCCCAGCGCCGCTGGGAAGCGCCCGGGTCCCGGATGCCACAGGCCCGGGCAGCGCCGGCCGCGGTGCCGCACACCCGAAAGACCCGCCGGACACGGGCGCCACGGGACCGCTCGTCACCGGATGTGGCGGCTCCAGCGGGGGCCGACCTCGGCCCAGGCGCGGCCCCATTCCTGGGTGCGGGCGCGGTCCAGGCGCCAGCGGGCCACCCCGCGTCCGGCCAGCGAGATCGCGCCCACGCCCGCCGCGGCCGACGTCCCGGCGAGCACCGCGCGGGTGGCGATCTGCTCGGGGGTGGGCGGCCGCTGGACGAGGCGGCCCCGGTCATCGGTCCAGACCTCGGTGGCGGTGCCCGCCTTGCTGCCGTCGTGGACCCGGGCCGTGCCGGTGTGGACGGTGCCGTCCGGGCCGGTCCACCGGACGATCGCGCGCACCTGGCCGGTGGTGGACCCGTCGCCGGCGGGCTGCGCGACGGGCGCGTCCTCCTTCAGGACCGCGGGCACCCGGTGCCGGTCCGCCCGCTCCTGCCGCAGCGACGTGTCCACGGCGGTGCCCGCGGCCACCCCCGCCACCGGGCCGCCGACCGCCATCACCAGGCCGGTGACCAGCACGACCCACGCCTCGATCACATCCGAGCGGCGTCTGAGCGGATTGCGATGCCACCGCCATGTCCGCCGCCCCCGCACTTCCGTGCCCATGTCGCGACCGTCCCACGCGCGGGGAGGGTGGGACGAGGGCCGGGCAGCCCCCTTGGGGGCCCGTTCGGCCCTGGTACCGCCCTGACCTGCTGCGCCACGATTCCCACCGGGGGCAGGGCAGACGGCGGACGAACAGTGCGAGAGCCCATGACCGAGACACGAGCGACACCGGCGACACCGATCAGGGTGTTCGTACTCGACGACCACGAGGTCGTCCGGCGCGGACTGCACGATCTCCTGGACGCCGAACCGGACATCGAGGTGGTCGGCGACGCGGGAACCGTGGACCACGCGCTGGCCCGGGGCCCGGCGCTGCGACCCGATGTGGCCATCCTGGACGTCCGGCTGCCGGACGGGGACGGCATCACGGTCTGCCGTGAGCTGCGCTCCCGGATGCCGGATCTGGCCTGTCTGATGCTGACCTCGTTCGACGACGACGATGCTCTGCTGGACGCGATCATGGCCGGGGCGGCGGGCTACGTGCTCAAGCAGATCAAGGGGTCGGACCTGGTCTCGGCGGTGCGGACCGTCGCCTCCGGTCAGTCGATGCTGGACCCGGCCACCACCGCCCGGCTGATGAGCACCCTGCGGGGCGACACCGCCCCACAGGAGCCCAGGGACGAGGTGCTGGCCGGGCTGTCCCCGCGCGAGCGGGAAATCCTGGTGCTGGTCGGCGACGGGCTCACCAATCGGCAGATCGGCAAGCGGCTCTTCCTGTCCGAGAAGACGGTCAAGAACCACATCTCCCGGCTGCTGGCCAAGCTGGGCGTGGAGCGCCGTATCCAGGCGGCGGTGCTGGCGACCCACTCGGCCCCGCCCCCCGCCGACGACCATCCGGGATGCCCCGGGCCCGGAGCCGCGGAAACCCGTCCGTAGCCCTCGACTGCCCCCATCCTGACGGCCCACCACCACTGATGGCCCACCGGCGAGGAGACCCCATGCAGCCCGCGATGCTCGACGCGGCGATCCTGGAGAAGCTCATCTCCGCGGCCGTGGCCGCCCCGTCGATGCACAACACCCAGCCGTGGCGCTACCGGCTGAACCCCGACACCGTCACGCTGGAGGTCCGGGCCGCCCCCGAGCGGGCGCTGCGGTACGCCGATCCGATGGGCCGGGCGCTGAGCGTCTCCGCCGGGGCCGCCGTGTTCAATCTGCGGGTCGCCGTGGCCCATTTCGGCTGGGACCCGGTGGTCCGGCTGCTGCCGTACCGGTCACAGCCCGATCTGCTGGCCACGGTGCGCCTGGCCGCGTCGCCCCACGACGGCGCCGGGCGCGAGGCCCCGCACCACGGCGAGCGGCACGATGCCCCGCACGGCGCCCCGGACCACGATCTGTACGACGTCATCTGGCGGCGGCACAGCAGCCGCTCCCCCTTCTCCGGGCGCCGGCTGCCGCCACGGGTGCTGTGCGAACTGACGGAGGCCGCGCGGGCACACGGGGCCACGCTGTGGCTGGCGGGCCCCGAGGAGACCTCACGGCTGCTGCGGCTGACCGCCGAGGCGGAACGGCGCGCCTCGGGGGATCCGCGCCGGCTCGCCGAGAGCCGCGACTGGGTCCGCGACACCGGGCCGTACGGCATCCCGGCCGCCGCCCTCGGGCCGCGGGACGTCACCGGGCGGCTGCCGATGCGCGACTACCTCGGTCCGGGGCCGGACGGCCGCCGGGGCGGTGATGCGCCCGCCGCGGCGTTCGAGAGCCATCCGGCCATCGCCGTGCTGGCCACGGACCAGGACCGGCGCACCGACTGGCTGCGGGCCGGGCAGGCGCTGGAACACGTACTGCTGCTGGCGACCTCGTACACGGTCCGGGCCTCCCTGCTGCACCAGGCGCTGGAGTGGCCTGACCTGCGGTGGTCGCTGAGCGACGCCCACCGGACGCCGGGCCATGTGCAGATGCTGATCCGGCTGGGTTACGGACCGGTCGGGCCGGCCACTGCGCGCAGCGGGGCGGCCGAGACCCTGGACGGGGGCCGCTGAGGCGGCACGGCCAGGGCGACACGCCCCCCACCGCCCCTGCAACGGACACGCCCACCCCCTACGCCCACCGCCTACGCCTACCGCTCCGGCAGCGGTACGCGCCACACCAGGCGGGTGCCGCCGCCCGGCGGCTCGGCGAGCTCCAGCTCACCGCCGAGTTTCTCGGCGCGCTCGGCCATGTTGCGCAGTCCGCTGCGACGGCCGCCCTCGGGGATGCCCATCCCGTTGTCCGTGACCATGAGGGTCAGTCGCCCGGCCGCCACGACCAGCGAGATCTCGGCGGCGTCGGCCCGTGCGTGCCGGGCGATGTTCGACATCGCCTCGGCCAGGACGGCGACCATGTCGTCCGCGACGGTGCGCGGCACATCGGTGTCGACCAGGCCCTCGGTGCGCAGCGAGGGGGTGAAGCCGAGCGCGGGCACGGCCTCCTCGATGGTCTTGGCGGTACGGACCCGCAGCCCCTGGACGGCGGGGCCCGCCTCGTGCGAGCGCAGCCCGAAGATCGTCGAGCGGATGATCTTGATGGTGTCGTCGAGGTCGTCCACCACCCGCAGCAGCCGTTCGGAGCCCTCCGGGTGCTGGACGAAGCGCAGGGTGGACTGCAGCGTCATCCCGGCGGCGAAGAGCCGCTGGATGGCCAGGTCGTGCAGATCGCGGGCGATCCGGTCGCGGTCCTCGAGCAGCGCGAACTGCTCCGCGTCGCGCCGCCGCTCGGCCAGTTTCATCGCGATGGCCGCCTGGCCCGCGAAGCCCAGCAGGGTGTCGGTCTCGATCTGGGTGAAGGCGGGGCTGTCCGCCATGCGGGCCAGCGAGAGCACTCCGCCCACCCCGTCGCTCGTCCGCATCGGCACCGCGACGGCCGGGCCGAGCCCCTCCCAGCGCTGCGGGCCGACGGTGATCCGCGGGTCGTTCTGGACGTCGGTGCTGGTCACCGGCTCGGAGGCGGTGAAGGCCGCACCGCCGAAGGTGCCCCGGCGGGGCAGCACCAGACCGCGGTGGGCCTCGGCATCGGTCCCCGCCGCCAGTGCGACCTGCAGTTCGTCGGTGCCGGCCACCGGCAGCATCAGCACGCCCAGATCGGCGGAGAGGATCCGGCGGGCATGCTCGACGATCAGCTCCAGGACCCGGGTCTCGTCCACTCCGGACAGCAGGCTGTGGGTGACCTCGGCATTAGCCTCCAGCCAGCGCTGGCGGTGCCGGGCCTCCTCGTACAGCCGGGCGTTCTCGATGGCCACTCCGGCGGCCACGGCGAGGGTGGACAGCACCGTCTCGTCCTCGCCGTCGAACTCCTTACCGCCGCGCTTCTCGGTGAGATAGAGGTTGCCGAAGACCTCGTCGCGCACCCGGATGGGCACCCCGAGGAAGGAGCCCATCGGCGGATGGTTCGGCGGAAAGCCGTAGGAGGCCGGATGCTCCGAGAGCTCGCCGGGCCGCAGCGGCTGGGGGTGGCGGATCAGCTCCCCCAGGAGGCCGTGGCCGGACGGCAGATGCCCGATCGCCTCGATCCGGTCCTTGTCGATGCCCACCGGCAGGAATTCGGCCAGCCGCTGGTCCTCGCCGATCACCCCCAGCGCACCGTATTCGGCGTCCACGAGCACCACGGCGGCCTCGACGATCCTCCGCAGCACATGCGAAAGATCCAGCTCCCGGCCCACCGACAGGACGGCTTCCAGCAGGCTGTGCACCCGGTCCTGGGTGCCGCGCACCCCGTCGATGCGCAGTTGCAGCTCCTCCAGCAGCTCGTCCAGCCGCAGCTGGGGCAGGGACCCCGTACTCCTCGCGCTCTCCATACCCACGGCGCCTCCGTCGGCCTCACCGCGCCCGGCGCGGCATTCCGCACGGCCCTCACTCTCTTCACGGTAGCCGCGCCCGGCCGACGGTGAGTCGGTCGGACCATCTTGGCGCGAGAGGACACGTTGGCTCATGTGCGGCCCTGTTCACTCTGGAGCGTTTTCCACACCCATAAAAGGGTGGACCACCAGATGTCCCGACGCCTCCGTGGTCGTCTCCTCCTCCCCCGCTTCTCCCGGCCACCCCGGCCGCCCCGGATATCCCGGCTCGCCGCCTTCGCCCTGGCCCTCGCGCTCGCCGCCCCCCGCCGCCCCGGCGGCAGCGGCGAACCCCACCGGTCCGCCCGCGGATGTCTACAAGCTGCTGGAGGACCCGGATGCGGAACGGGAGGAACGGGGTGACCTGAGGGCGGACGGCCGCGGGCCCCCGGTCACGCGCCCCCGGGGCCCGCGCCGTCCGTCCGGTCCCCGGCCCCCGCGCCGTCCGTCCCCTGGAGCAGTTCCTCGAGCCGGTCCAGGAAGACCCGCTGCTTCGTCACGATCTTCCGGCGGGCCTCGTCCGGGCCGAACCAGGCGACCCGGTCGATCTCGGGGAACTCCCGCGTTCGGCCGGACCCCTTCGGCCACTCCATCGTGAACGTGCCGGGTGTGATCCGCGCCGGGTCAAGATCGCCCGCGAGCGCCCAGACGGTGACCTCCTTGCCCCCGGTCTGCGTCACGGAGCCGAGCGGAATCGGCTCGCCGCCGGGCGGGGGTACGCCGAGTTCCTCCTCGAACTCCCGGCGCGCGGCGGCCTCCGGGGTCTCGTCCTCGTCGTACTCCCCCTTGGGCACGGTCCAGGCGCCCGCGTCCTTGGTGGCCCAGAACGGGCCTCCCATATGGGCGAGCAGCACCTCGGTGGCCGGGCCCGCACCGCGGTACAGCAGGAGTCCGGCGCTGCGCTTACGCGTCACAGCGACCAGTGTGCGCCCATGCCACCCGGGTGGAGTGCCGGGCTCGCCGGGTCAGCCCTTGCGGGCGTAGCCGAGGTAGGTGACCAGCGGCCGGGCGTCCGGGGCCAGCACGAAGTCGACGATCGGCGGGATCTGCCCATCGCCGATCTGCCCCTTGCGGCGCGCCATGGTGGCCTTGACCAGGCTGCGCGGGTCCTTGGGCTTGAAGTCGCAGATGTCCTCCTGTGTCATGACCCGTACTCCGCTCGCCGATGTGGCCTGCTCGATCGCCCGCGCCACCGATCTCTTCGGCGACGCCTGGACGACGCTGATCATGCGGGATGTGCTCACCGGGGTCACCCGCTTCGACGATCTCGCCCATGACCTGGGCATATCGCGGAAGGTCCTGGCCGCCCGGCTGTCCCGGTTGGTCGAGGAGGGGGTGCTGGTCCGGGAGCGGTACCAGGAGCGTCCGCCGCGTGAGCACTATCGCGCCACCCCGAAGGGCGAGGAGCTGTATCCGGTGCTGCTCGCCCTGATGGAGTGGGGCGACCGCTGGTACGCGGGTCCCGCTGGGCCGCCGGCCCGGATCCGCCATCTCGGCTGCGGACAGGACACCACGCCGGTGTCCGCGTGCGCCCACTGCGGGGAGCCCCTGACGGTCGGCAACACCACCCAGCTCCCGGGCCCCGGCGGGCGCACCGGACCCGGCACCCGGGTGCTCGGGCCGTTGCTCGCCGCGCGGGAGGACACCCCGGAGACCGGGCGACCGACGACGGTTTGAGCGAACGGCACGGGGCACTCGGCGCAGCAGCCGGGCATCCGACCACGAGGAGCGCCGACCATGCGCTACGAAGAACTGACGGGCCTGGTCCAGGCCCGGGCCCAGCTCCCCGACCGGCAGTCGGCCGAGCGGGCGATACGGGCGACGCTCGAGACCCTCGCCGAGCGCATCCCGGGCGGACTGGCGGACCATATGGCGGCACAGCTGCCGCAGGAGGCGGGCGAGCCCCTGCGCCGGGTCGCCGCCGCACACGAGGGCACGCCCGAGGAGCGGGCGCACCGGCGGGACCACGGCGAGCGGTTCGACCTCACCGGTTTCGCGGGCCGGGTCGCCTGGCGCACCGAACACACCGAGGAGGAGGCGCTGCGCGAGGCGGCCGCCTTCTTCGAGGTGCTGGACTCGGCCGTGGACCCGGAGCTGATGGAGAAGCTCTACGGTGTGCTGCCGAGCGACATCCGGGAGCTGCTGCCGGAGGCACGGGCCGAGCAGGGCTAGCGAGAGCGCGCCCGGGGGTCCCGAGGGGCTGTGCGAGCGGTTCACTCCGGCTGCCCCGGCTGCCCCGGGTGGCCGGGGTGGCCGGGGTGGCCGTGGCGCGGCGGCGGGCCCGGCTCGGCCGCCGTCTGCGGCGTCACCGGCGATCCCCCGCGCGGCGGATCGGGCCGCTCGGGGAGCGGCTCGGCGCCCGGCTCACCGGGCGAGGGGGTGGCGCCGCCTCCAGCCGGCGCAGGCGCGCCGTGACCACCTCGACGGCCGGAAGGCGGTCGGCGTGGGAGCGCTCGTACTCCAGCAGCTTCCGCAGCCGCTCCTCGGTGAGGGCGCGGACGCGGTGCCGCAGGGCGCCGAGCGGCAGATGGTCGTCATCCGCGAGCGGCAGGTCGTCATGGCCGGCCATCCGCCCTCCCTCCGCCCCTCCCCCGGGGCCCGTGCGGCGAGCGGGCACCCGCGCACGTACGGCGAAAACGACATCACGGGCGAGGGCGGCGGGGAGGGCTGCCACCCCGCCGTGCACAACGGGGAGAGCACCGCGGGGCGGCAGCGACCGAGCCGGGAGGACTCGGCCGAGCCGCTGGGGCGTGGGATGTTCCCGGCGGCTCATCGGCGTCTACGGACCCCATCGGTGCCCTGTTCACCTTTTGTCCGAAGGTGAGCACCCACGGGTGAGCACCCGCCGCTCGAGCACCGGCCACGCCTCCGGTGATCGTCTGTCAGGCTGTTCCCATGCCGACCACCACCGTGTCCGAGCGCGTCGACGAACTGCTCTCCGGGACCCGCCCGCTGCCGATCATCTCCGCGGGCGTCCCCGTCCTCCGGCAGCCGGCCCTGCCGTACGAGGGCCAGCTGGCCGCGGACCAGCTGGACCGGCTGCTGGCGGCGATGCGGGAGACGATGCACTCCGCCCCCGGGGTGGGACTCGCCGCCCCGCAGATCGGTGTGCCGCTGCGGCTTGCGGTGATCGAGGACCCGGCGGAGGTGGCGGACGAGGTGCGGGAGGTGCGCGGCCGGGTGCCGCAGCCGTACCGGGTCCTGGTCAATCCCGCCTACGAACCGGTCGGCGACGGCCGGGCGGCGTTCTTCGAGGGGTGCCTGAGCATCCCCGGCTGGCAGGCCGTGGTCAGCCGCCCGGACCGGATCCGGCTGCGCGGGCAGGACGAGACGGGGCGCGAGCTGGACGAGGAGTTCACCGGCTGGCCCGCGCGGATCGTCCAGCACGAGACCGACCATCTCGACGGCGTCCTCTATCTGGATCTGGCCGAAACTCGTTCCCTGTCCTCGGCCCAGGCCGTCAGCGACTACTGGTCCCAGCCCACCCCCGCCACCGCCGCCCACGCACTGGGCTTCCCGCTCCGGGCCACTTCTGGCACCGATGACGACGGCGACACCGGCACTACCGCTCCGTAACCACGGGCCGACCAGCGGCATGTGTTCGTCATCGACTGGCAGTCGCCGAATCACCACACGGACACTGTGACGTACGTCGCCACGGCAAGACTGGTGAACGCCTGCAGTGCGCGCCGCCTCAGCGCACCGCACGGCGAGTGAGGCGTTTCTTCCGCTCTTCCCCAGTTCCCGCCGCTCCTGACTTCCCTTGAACGGAGAACAGGAATGTCCGTGCTCACGACGTCCTCGACGACGGCGCCCACCAGCTCGTACGTCACCTCGATCGCTCACACCCAGGAGCAGATCCACGCCGCCCAGCGGCTGCGCTACCAGGTGTTCGGCGAGGAGAGGGGCGGCCGGCTGGACGCCGCGGTCGACGGCCGCGACGTGGACGAGTTCGACGAGGTCATGGACCACCTGATCGTCACGGACACGGCGACGGGCACCGTGGTCGGCACCTACCGGCTGCTTCCCCCCGGACGCAGCGAGCGGCTCTACTCGGACACCGAGTTCGATCTGCGCGGTCTTCCGACCGAGGTCCGCTCGTCCATGGTCGAGACCGGCCGGGCCTGTGTCCACGCCGACCACCGCACGGGCGCGGTCATCAACCTCATGTGGGCCGGCCTGGCCCGCTATGTGCTGCTGTCCGGCCATCGCTATCTCGCGGGCTGTGCCTCGGTCCCGCTGGCCGAGGGCGAGGGGGCGGCCGCCAACGCCTGGCTGCTGGGCACCACCAAGCACGCCGCCCCGGCCGAGATGCGGGTCCACCCGCTCGACCCGTGGATACCCTCGCGGCCGCTGGACGGCGAGCCCAGCTACGCGGACCTGCCGCCGCTGCTCCGCGGCTATCTGCGGGTCGGCGCCTGGATGTGCGGCTCCCCGCAGCACGACCGGGCCTTCAACGACGCCGACTTCTTCGTGCTGCTGGACACCGAGCGGATGAACGACCGCTACCGCCGCTACTTCCTCGGTGAATCCCGGTGACCGACACGGCCGCGATGAGTCTGCCCGAGCACGCCTGGGCGGGCTGGTCCCCGTGCACTCCCGGGTGTGTCTCCCACGCCGCCGACCGCGTCCCGGCCACCCGGGGCGCCCGGCGGGCCGCGGTCTTCGTCCGGGCGGTGACGGGCGCGATGCTGTCCGGTCGGCGGATCGCCGAGCCCGAGACCCTGCGGGCGCGGGCGGCGACGCTGCTGGACTCCCTCGGCATCCGGCTGGAGGTGACGGGCGACCCCACGCTCAGCGCGCCCGGCGGCACCGGCACGCTCGTCGTGGCGAACCACATCTCCTGGCTGGACATCCTCGCGCTGCTCGCGGTGGAGCCCGTGGTGATGCTGGCGAAGCGGGAGATCGCGGGCTGGCCGCTGATCGGCTCGCTGGCCACCCGCGCGGGCACGCTGTACATCGACCGCGGTTCGCTGCGCGAACTCCCCGACACCGTACGGGAGATGGCTGCCCGGATGCGTGACGGCCAGTCGGTGATGGCCTTTCCCCAGGGCATCACCTGGTGTTCGGGCACCGGCGGCAGCTTCCGGCGGGCCACCTTCCAGGCCGCGCTGGACGCGGGCGCGCCGGTGCGTCCGGTGACACTGGAGTACGTCCAGCACGGCGCCCCGACCACGGTGGCGGCCTTCGTCGGCGAGGACGACTTCGGCGGCTCGCTGCGCCGGGTGCTGCGCGCCGACGGGCTCACCGTGCGGGTGGCCGTGCACCGTGCGCTGCGGCCGATGCGGGATGTCGACGACCGGCGCAGGGTCGCGGCACAGGCCCAGGCGACCGTCTGCGGGGCGCGGTTGCCCCTGCAGCAGGAGATCCCCGCCCTCGAACTGGCGCGCTGAGCCCGTCCGCTCCGGGCCCTCCGTCCCGGGCGACGGGTCCCGGCCGCTCCCCGTCCCGGCCACTCCGTCCAGGGCGAGGCGTCCCGGCCGCTCCCCGTCCCGGCCACTCCGTCCAGGGCGAGGCGTCCCGGCCGCTCCCCGTCCCGGCCACTCCGTCCCGGGCGCCGCCTCCCGTCCATGGATGGAGCGCCCGGGGCGGTGCTCAGCTCTCCGTCCGCCGGTCCTTGACCCGGCGGATCTTGCCCACGGAGCGCTCCAGCGTCTCCGGGTCCACGACCGCCACCTCGACCGTGAGCCCCACCCCGTCCTTCACTCCCCGCCCGATCGCCGCCGCGGCGGCCGCGCGCTGCTCGGGACCGACGCCGGGGCGGGCCTCGATCCGCACCGCCATATGGTCCATCCGGCCGCGCCGGGTCAGCTCGAGCTGGAAGTGCGGGGCCACCGCCGGGACCCGCAGCACGATCTCCTCGACCTGGCTGGGGAAGACGTTGACCCCGCGCACGATGAGCATGTCGTCACAGCGGCCGGTGATCTTCTGGATGCGCCGGAAGGCGGGGCGGGCGGTGCCGGGCAGCAGCCGGGTCAGATCGCGGGTGCGGTAGCGGATGACGGGGAGCGCCTCCTTGGTGAGGGTGGTGAAGGTCAGCTCCCCCTCCTCGCCGCCGGGCAGCACCGCGTCGCCGAGCGGGTCGACGATCTCCGGGTAGAAGTGGTCCTCCCAGACGTGCAGTCCGTCCTTGGTCTCCACGCACTCCTGGGCCACCCCGGGGCCGATCACCTCCGAGAGCCCGTATATGTCCACCGCGTGGATGTCCATGCGCTCCTCGATTTCCCGGCGCATCTCCTCCGTCCAGGGTTCGGCGCCGAAGATGCCGACCTGGAGGGAGGTGGAGCGGGGATCGACGCCCTGCCGCTCGAACTCGTCGAGGAGCGTCAGCAGATAGGACGGCGTGATCATGATGATCTCGGGCCTGAGGTCCTGGATGAGCCGCACCTGCCGGGCGGTCATGCCCCCGGAGGCGGGAATGACGGTGCAGCCGAGCCGCTCCGCGCCGTAGTGGGCGCCGAGGCCGCCGGTGAACAGCCCGTAGCCGTAGGAGATGTGCACCTTGTGGCCGGGCCGGCCGCCGGCCGCGCGGATCGAGCGGGCGATCACCTCCGCCCAGACCGCCAGGTCGTGCTCGGTGTAGCCGACGAGGGTGGGGCGGCCGGTGGTGCCGCTGGAGGCGTGGAGCCGCCGCACCTCGCTGTGCTCGACGCCGAACATCCCGAAGGGGTAGGTGTCGCGCAGATCGTCCTTGGTGGTGAAGGGGAACCGGGCCAGGTCCTCCAGGGTGCGGCAGTCCTCGGGGCCGACCCCGGCCTCGCGGAACTTCTTGCGGTACAGCTCGACATGGTCGTACGCATGGCGCAAGGTGGCGCGCAGCCGGGTGAGCTGGAGCGCCCTCAGCTCCTCGGGGCTCATCCGCTCGGCGTCGTCGAGCGGAGCCACGCTCAGGGATTCCGCCATGGGCCGTCCACCACCTCCGCTTGCCGACCGAACATTCGGTTACCGTTCGGGCGCGGTCCAGTAATCCAGCATCCGACCTGGCTGTCAAGGGTCCGGACAGCCCGGCCGCGCCGGTACGCACCCGGCCGGGCTCGGAACCGTGCGAGGGGGGTGAACGATCGTCGCCGTCCCTCCGTATCCGTAGCTGCGAAGGACGCAGCCGCGACCCGGATCCGATGCGAGAGGGCCTTTTATGTACGACGCCGCCGACGCCGCCGCCCGGCACCCGCTCCGGCCCGCCGGCCGCCCCCCGCGCCGCCACCGCCCGCGCGCGATGGCGGTCGCGGCGGCGGTGGGCGCGCTGCTGACCGTCGCCGGATGCGGGGGCGGGGACGGGGACGGGGACGGTAAGGCGGACGCCAAGGCGGAGACCGGCGGGAACGCCGCCCGGCCGAGCGCGAGCCCCGCGCCCAAGGCCGCGCGGGTGGAGCAGCTCGCCTCGGCCGCCGGCTGCGAGCCGCAGTTCACCACCAAGGTGGACGACTACCGCCAGGCCGTCTGCAAGACCGCCAAGGGCGAGTTCGTCTTCCTCGACTTCGTGACCGCCAAGGGCCAGCGCGACTGGCTGGAGACCGCGCAGATGTACGGCGGGGTCTATCTGGTCGGCAACCGCTGGGTGCTGTCGTCCTCGCCCCGGAAGAACATGGCGACGCTCCGGGACGAATTCGGCGGCACCATCGAGGAGGACACCTCCTACGGGGGCGCCTCCCGCACCCCCAAGTGATCACCTGCCCATCACTCGCCACCGATCCCGTGTCCGGCGGCTCCTTCCCCTCCCCGCCCCTTCCCGAACCAGGGGCTTCGCCCCTGGACCCCGAGGCGTCGACGAGCCGACCGTCGCCGCCGTGAACACCCGCGCCGGCGGCCTGATCGCGGTCGGCACGCCGACGCGGCCGATGACCGGGCGGACGCCCGCGCACCTCCGGGGCGCCCGGCCCGGGGTCTGGGGCGGGGCCCCAGCGGAGGGAAGGTGCGGGGAGGGGAGCAGCCCGCCGCAGGCTTCACGACCCGCCGGACACCCCCTGAACGTCGGCGAGAGCCCGCAGCGTGGCCGCCTCCCGCGGCAGCAGCCGCTCGTCGTCCCCCGGCACGAACTCCAGCAGGACATCCAGCGGCGGGCCGCCGGACACCGCGGCGCGGTGGGTGAGCAGCCGCTCGAAGGCGCCGCGCCACAGCGGGGCACGGGCGGTCAGCGGCAGCCGGGTGGTCCCGGGCCACCAGGAGAAGGCGTGCACCGCGGCGATCCGGTCCCCCAGCGCGTCCAGCCCCTTCAGCGCCTCGGCGTCGGGCATGTCGACGGGCGGCTGCCAGTAGGTGGCGACCTCGGCACGGTCCACCTCGTCCAGCAGCCGGAGGGTGTGCTCGGCGCCGTCGGTCAAGGTGTTGCGGTGGAATTCGTAGGCGAGTTCCACCCCCGCCTCCGCGGCGAGCGCGGCCGCGCGCCGGGTGTCCTCGACGACCGCGCGGCGCGCCTCGGGCGGGGTCTTTCGGGTGCCGGTGGCGCCCGCCCAGATCCGGATGCGCGGGGCGCCGAGCGCCACGGCGGAGCGGAGCACCGCGTCGAACTCCTTTGGGTCGCCGCGCCCGGCGCGGTAGTAGGAGCCGTACGAGGCGACGGCGAGCCCGGCGGCCACGGTGGCGTCGCGGACCCGCCGGGCGGTGTCCTCGTCGCCGGGCGGCACATGGACGTCACCGCCCCATTCGACGCACTCCAGGCCCGCTCCGGCCACGGCGGCGATCACCCGGTCCGGGTCGAGCCCGCGCAGCGTCACCGAGCAGATGCCGAGCCGCGTCACGGGCCCGCCTCCGTGACGGTGGGCGCGTCGCCCGCGCCGAAGTCCACCACGACGCCTGGGCCGTCCGGCAGCCGTACGGTGACCGCGAGCCCGTTCACCTCGGCGGTGGCGAGATCGGCGAGGGGGGCCGGGTCGCGTTCGCCGGTGAGCGAGGCCAGTGCGACGAAGAGGGTGCCGGCCGGGTCCTCGCCGACGGTGCCGGTGAGTTCGGGGACCAGGGCCCATGGCCCGTACGCGGTGCCCTGCGGCGCCCGGACCGCGGTGGCGCTCTGCCAGCCGTGCAGTCCGAGGAGCTGACCGGTCACCTCTTCCCCGTCCAGCCGTATCTCGGGGCCCTGTTCCGTCTCCGCCGGGGTGCCCGGGGGCAGCGCGACGGCCCAGCCGCTGTGGTGGATCCGGGTCCCGGCGGGGGCGCCCACGGCGCGGTGGACCCGCACTTCGAGCCGGCCGCGGACGAGGGTCAGGCTGTCGACGCGGATCGAGGGCACCTTGGGGCCGGCGTCGGGGAAGGCGGGGGCGTGGGAGGAGGCGAGCCAGTCGGAGCCCGCGGCCAGGGGGTGGATGCGCAGCCGGGCGCTGCGCACTCCGCGCATCTCGACGGCGATGTGGTTGTCGGGGGTGTTGTCCGCGCTGGTGGGACCGGTGCGGGTGGAGTAGGCGAGCCGGGCGTAGAGCGGGTCGGCCGGCCCGTGCTCGGCCTCCCAGGGGCGGAGTTTGTAGCTGCCGTGGTTGTGCAGCCGCACCAGCCCGTCCCGGCCGGTGGTCTGGACGAGGAACCCGGCGGCGGGCAGCGCCAGCGCCCGGTCCGGCCCCTCGACCGGCGCGGCCTCCTCGGTGGCGGTCCACACCGGGTGGTCGGGCGGGAGCAGCAGGCCGAGGAACCCCTTGGAGGCCCAGTAGGGCGAGCCGGGCCCGGAGTAGCGCTGCAGGGTCGCGGCGTGCGGCCCGTACCAGCCCAGACTCAGCACCCCGTCCTCGGTCAGCGCCCCGCGGTCCAGGAAGTGGCGCAGCGCTCCGCTGAGGATGCGGCGGGTGGCCCCGGGGGCGAGAGGGGTGTGGCCGGTGAGGGCGCCGAGGGCCACCGAGGCGACGGCGGCGAAGCGGTAGGTGAGGGAGCGGCCGTGGTGGATGGGGGCGCCGTCGGCGTCGAACAGCAGCGAGAAGCCCTCGAGGAAGGTGCGCAGCCGCGGGCCGAGCCGGTCCAGCAGCGCTCGGTCGCCGGCCAGATGGGCGTGGAGCAGCGGGTACAGGTGCAGCGCCCAGCCGTTGTAGTGGTCGAACGACCGTCCGTCGCCGTCGGAGTACCAGCCCTGGCCCTCGTACCAGCCCTCCAGGAGGCCGAGCCCGCGCTCGATGGCGCGGGCCGTCTCGGCGTCGCCGCGCCCGGCGGCCTGAAGGAAACCGGCGACGGTGAGGGGGAAGAGATACCAGTTGTTGGGGGCGGGCTGGTGGCGCAGCGCACCGCGCAGCCATTCCTCGGTGCGGTCCTGGGCGTCGGGCGGCAGGGCGTCCCAGGTCCACGGCGCGGTCAGCCGCAGGCCCAGGGCCACGGACGCGGACTCCACCATGGGCTGGCCGTGGGCGCCGTGATGGCCGATCACCGGCCAGGACTCGGCGTCGTCGCGCCCGGGGGTGCGGGTGCCGCGGGCGATGCCCGCGGTGTAGCGCTCCAGGAAGCCGTGCTGGTCCTTGCCCGAGGTCCCGGCGGCGCGGAAGGCGGCGAGGAGGAAGGTGCGGGCGAACCCTTCGAGCCCGTCGGAGCGCACCCCGGACTTCGATGGGGGTCCGGGCAGGTCGATCAGGCCCTGGCCGGGGGTGGCGTAGCGGAGGGCGGCGTGCAGCATGCCGTCCGCGGCGGCCTCCCAGTGGGCGCGGGTGTAGCCGGTGTGGGGGCTGAGGGTGCGGTCGTCGGCGGGGAGGAGGAAGGGGAGCTCGGGCATGGCGGGGTGGGCCTCCTGGGGACGCGGGACGTGCGAGGGCGCGCCCTCTCACGCCGAGCGGTCGAGGATCTCCGGTCGTACGGGGTGGGCGAAGTCGCGGCCGGTGACGTAGTTCTCGATCTCGCCGATGGCGAGGTCGGCCAGCCGGCGCAGCTCACCGCTCTTGGATCCGGCGATATGCGGGGTGAGCAGCGCGTTGTCGCAGTCGTACAGCGGTGAGGTGGCGGGCAGCACCTCCGGCACGGTGACGTCGAGGACGGCGCGGATCCGCCCGGCCACCAGCTCCTCGGTCAGCGCGTCCTGGTCCACCACCGCCCCGCGCGCGGTGTTGATGAGCGTGGCGCCGTCCGGCATGGCGGCCAGCAGCTCCCGGCTGACCAGCCCCTGGGTGGCCGGCAGCAGGGGGGTGTGGACGCTGATGACATCGCTGCCGGCGAAGAGTTCCCGCAGGCCGACCTGGCGCGCGCCGAGTTCCCGCGCCTCCTGAGCCGTGACATACGGGTCGTACAGCCGCAGGTCGAGGTCGTACGGGCGCAGCAGCTCGATCACCCGGCGGCCGATGACGGAGGCGCTGAGGATGCCCACTGTCCGGCGGTAGTTGCCGGCGTCCGGATAGCGCTCGTTCCAGTCGATCGTGCGCCGCTCGGCGCGGTAGTCCCGGGCGATGTCCAGGACGCGCTTGTTGGACAGCAGGATCATGGCGACGGTGTACTCGGCGACGGGTACGGCGTTGGCCGCGGCCGCCGAGGAGACCGCGATGCCGCGCTCCCAGCAGGCGTCGGTGATGTGGTGGCGCACGGTGCCCGCGGTGTGGACGACGGCGCGCAGCCGGGGCGCGGCGTCGAGCGCGCCGCCGTCCAGGGGCGGGCAGCCCCAGCCGGTGACCAGCAGTTCGGCATCGGCGAGGGCACGGCGCGCGGCCGGGGTGGTGAAGTCGTCGAGGACGAGGCCGGGGTCGAGATCGAGGAGTTCGGTGAGCCGGTCCATACGTCCGGATCCGAGCACTTGCCGGGCGGAGCGCTCGGCCATGGCCAGGGCGGCTCGGGGGCGGTGACGGGCGGAGATGTGCGGGTCGGTCACTTCACGCTCCCTGCGGTCAGTCCGGACTTCCAGTAGCGCTGCAGCATCACGAACGCCACGATCAGCGGCACGACGGCGAGCAGTGAGCCGATGACCACGAGAGGGTAGTACTCGGGCGAGACGGTGGCGGCGCTGTTCCAGGTGTAGAGGCCGAGGCTGAGCGGATACAGGTGCTGGTCGGAGAGCATCACCATGGGAAGGAAGAAGTTGTTCCAGATGGCCGTGAGCTGAAAGAGGAAGACGGTCACGAACCCCGGCCCGAGCATCCGCAGGCTGACCCGCACATAGGTCTGCAGCTCGCCCGCGCCGTCGACCCGGGACGCCTCCAGCACCTCGCCCGGCACATAGCCGCTGCTGAGCAGGCGGGCCAGGTAGACGCCGAACGGGTTGAAGAGCACCGGGATGAAGACCGACCAGAAGGTGTTCACCATGCCGATGTTGGAGGCCACCAGATAGAGCGGGAGGGCCAGCACGGTCGGCGGCACCATGACGCCGGTGAGCACGAGGCCGAACAGCTTCTCCTTGTGCCGGAACTCGTACTTGTCGAAGGCGTAGCCCGCGGCGACGCTGATCAGCGAGCCCACCAGGGCGCCGACGACCGCGTACAGCAGGCTGTTGACGTACCACTCGCCGTAGAGCCCGCCGTCCATGGAGAACAGGTCGGAGAGGTTGCGCCCGAAGGAGAAGTCGCCGAAGGAGAGGATGTCGCTGCCGAAGAGGGCGTCGGCGTTCTTGGTGGACGCCAGCAGCAGCCACAGCGCGGGCAGCATGGTGTAGAGGGCGGCGATCAGAACGACCGCGTTGGCGATGCCACGGCTGGTCAGCTTGGAGCGCCCGAACGGCTTACCGAGCGGTCTGGCCGGCGGTCCCTGGGGGGCGTTCACGGGGGTGGTGGGTGTCGTCGTGGTCATCACGCTCTCCGTTCCCGGCGGCCCGACCAGCGCGTCACGGCGTACGACAGGACACAGGTGACGATCAGAAGAATGATGGAGGCCGCGGAGGCGAGTCCGTAGTTGTTGCGGCGGAAGGCCGCGTCGTAGATGTACATGTTCGGGGTGAAGCGGGAGTTGACCATCGGGGTGGCCTGGTTCATCAGCATGGGTTCGGTGAACAGCTGGAGCGCGCCGATCAGGGAGAACATGCACACCATGACGACGGAGCCCCTGATGATGGGCACCTTGACCTGGAGCGCGGTGCGGAGGCCCCCGGCGCCGTCGATGGTCGCCGCCTCGATCACCTCACGCGGCAGCGCCTGGAGCGCGGCATAGAAGATGATCATGTTGTAGCCGAGCCCGCTCCACAGGGCGATGTTGACGATCGACGGGAGCACGGTGTGCAGACCGAGGAAGTCGATGGTGATATCGGCCTGGGCGAAGAGCTTGATAACGGGGCTGAGCCCCGGGGTGTAGAGGTACAGCCAGATGACGGCCGCGATGATGCCGGGAACGGCGTGCGGCAGATAGACCAGCATCTGCGCGGTCCGCCGCATCCGGACGAGGCCCGAGTCGAGCAGCAGGCCGAGCGCGAGCGCGCTGATGACCACGAGCGGGACGAAGATCACGCAGTAGAGGGCGATGGTGCCGAACCCGGAGAGGAAGCTCGGGTCCTGCAGCACCGAGAGATAGCTGCGCAATCCGGTGAAGACGGTGCGCCCGCCGCCGAAGCCGAGTCCCTCGTGGTCCTCGGAGAAGAGGCTGAGGTAGATGGCGTAGCCGACGGGGACCAGGAACACGGCGACGAGCAGCGCCGTGAAGGGGGTCAGCAGAACGGCGGCGGCGATCCTCTGCTGGCGTCGTCCGGTTCTGCGGGGCGGGTCGGCGGCGGCCGTCGATGGCGGCGCCGCCCCTTTCGAGGACATGACGGTGCTCACGGATTACCTCGGCTTCAACGGGAAGAGGCGCGGCTCGGGGTGGGACGGGGAGAGGAGGGGGTTCAGCGGGTGGTGACCGACAGGCCGAGGCTCTTCAGATCGGGCATCGTCCGGCTCTGGGCATCGCGCAGGGCTTTGAGGATGTCGCCGCTGCCGGCCCCCGCCTTGGCAAGCCCGTCGTCACCGGAGCTGGTGGTCGAGGTCATCCGCGGGCCCCACTTCCAGGTGGGCGCGATCCGCTCGGCCTCCTTCTGGAAGAGACCGAAGATGTCCTGGCCGGAGTAGTAGCTGGTGTCCATCTCCTTGCGGGCGACCGGCACCAGGCTGGGCACGGACGGGAAGGCGCTGCTGACCCCGCTGGCGAGCTTGGCCTTCAGTGCGCCGGGGCTGGTCACCATCCAGGAGATGAACTCCATGGCCTCCTTGGGGTGCCGGCTGTCCTTGGTGACCATGAAGGTCGAGCCGCCCTGGGTGCTCACCTTGGGTTTCGCCGGATCCCACTGCGGCATCGGCGCGATGGCCCATTTGCCCTTGCCGTCGGGGGTGGACGCCATCATCGAGCCCGCGGCCCAGGCACCCGCCAGATAGCCGGCCGTCTCCCCGCTGCGCAGATGGGCCCGCCACTGCTGACTGGACCCGGGCTCCACCCGCACCAGATCGTCGTCCATCAGCCGCTGCCAGTAGCCGGCGACCTTACGGGTGGGGGCGTCGTCCATGGAGATCTGCCAGGTGTCCCCGACGGTGTCGTACCACTTCGCCCCGGCCTGCCAGGCGTACCCGGCCAGATAGAGGGTGCCGCCGGTGGTGAAGAGGCTGCCGATACGGGTCCGCGGCTGGGCCTGCTTGAGCTTGCGGGCCGAACTCTCGAACTCCGCCCAGGTCTTGGGGACCGGAATGCGGTTCTTGGTGAAGATGTCCTTGCGGTACAGGAAGACCATCGGCTCGATGTCCACCGGCACGGCGTAGGTGCGCCCGTCGAAGGTGGTGAGGTCCAGCGCCTGCGGGAGGATCTTCTCGCGGACCGAGTCGGGCATCAGCTGGGTGATGTCCCGGGGCACGCCGTCGATGGTGAAACCGGGCAGCTGGGGGTATTCGATGGTGGCGACGTCGGGGGCGTTGCCCGCGCGCGCGGCGTTGCTGAGCTTGGTCCAGCCGCCCTGCTCCCCGGAGGGCACCTGCTGGAATTCGACCTTGATGCGGTCGTGGGTGCGGTTGAACTCGTCCACGACTTCCTGACTGCCGCGCAGCGCCGACCAGAAGGTCAGGCGTACGGGACCGTCGCCGACGGTGTCGGATCCGCGACTTGTCGAGCAACCCGAACAGCCCGCCAGGACGAGGGCGAGCAGCGTGAGCAGTGCGGTGGTGCCCGCCGTCGCCCGGCGTCCGGTTGCCGAGCGACCTGGGCCTCCATGACCAGGCATGGGCCCTCCCCTGAGTCAGCGGTGGAGTCAGGGGAATCTTGAGCGCTTGACTGAAAAGCCGTCAATACATCGAACAGAAGAAACTAAAACGGTCAAACAATCAGCGAAGTGGGACGGTGGAATCCCGGACCACCAGCTCCGGCAGCAGCTCCAGATGGCGGGCGGCGCCGGCCCACCGCCCGGTCCGCGTCCGCTCCAGGCGGCGGGTCAGCAGCTCCAGCGCGGCCTGTCCGACTTCACCCTTGGGCGGGGCCACGGCCGTCAGCGCGATCTGCCCCATGTCGGCGACCACATCGTTGTACGCGACCACCGAGCAGTCGCGCGGCACCTCGACACCCGCCTCCCGCAGCCGCTGGACCAGCACCAGCGCGTCCATGTCGCCGTGGATCAGCGCGGCGGTGGCTCCGGCGCGGCGCACCGCGTCGGCCAGGTCGGCCGCGCCCGCGTCACGCGGGCGCGGGTCGGGCCCGGCGGTGCGCGAACTGAGCATCACCGGGCACCCCTCACGGATGCCACGAGCCGCGGTCTGCGCCGCGAACTCCGACCGGATCACCCGTGCGGTGGGGCTGTCGTCGCGCGCCGCCAGCACGATGCGCCGATGGCCCAGCGAGGTCAGATGCTCGAGCGCCAGATGCACTCCGTGGGCGTGGTCCGAACGCACACAGTCCAGCCCGTAGATGGCACTGCCGCGGTGGGGCCGGCGCTCCACCAGGACCACGGGGAGCTCCAGGGCGCCGAGCCACGCGTGGTCCGCCCGCTCCTCCGCCTCGGTGCGCCAGCGCGGGGAGAGCAGCAGCCCCCGCGCACCCGCGTCCAGCGCCTGGCGGACCGCGCGCTCGGTGCCGCGCTCGTCCGCGGCGATGTGCAGCGCGAGCCGCAGCCCGGACTTCTCGGCGGCCTCGCGCGCCGCCTGGACGGCCTCGGTCAGATAGGTGTTGCGCTCGGGAACCACCATGCCGATGGTGTCGCCGGTGGCGGAGGACTCCTGGGCCATCGGCCGCAGCGAGCGCGCCACCCCGTGGCCGCGGCGCACCTCCCCGCGCTGGGCCAGGTCCTCCACGTCCCGCCGTACGGTGACGACGGACACCGCCAGCTCATCCGCGAGATCGGTGATCCGGGCGCTGCCCCGGGCCTCCACCAGTGCCGCGATCCGTGCCTGCCGCTTCCGCGCCGACTCCCGCATGTTCCCCGCCCCTGACGCGATCGGCTTTCGTCCGTACTCGAAACACCGCCATAGTAGCGATCATTCGATCAGAAAGCAGTCGGCGGGCGTCCGGAGGAGGTCAGCACTCGGTGACGCCGCGCGCCCGCAGGGCCGTTCGCAGGGCCCGAGTCGCGTAGTACGTTCGCGATTTGATGGTTCCGGGAGGCACCCCGAGCGCCCGGGCGGTCTGGCTGACACTGCGGTCCAGATAGTGCAGATGCAGCAGCACTTCCCGTTGCGGGGGCGCCAGATCCGCCAGCGCGTCCCACACCAGCTGGGCGGTGAGCGCCTGATCGACCGCGTCCGGCAGCGCCATCTCCGCCTCACCGGCCGTCTCCACCGATCGCTCCGCCTGGTCCCGGTAGCCATCGGTCACCAGATCGCTGACCACGGTGAACAGCCGATTACGGACGGTGTCGTCCATGGGGCCGACGTCCATGGGGCGCTGCCAGGCGTGGATCGCCACCTCCTGCACGATGTCCTGGGCCCGGTGCCAGTCCCCACCCAGCATCCGGGCCGCCAGGCGGTGCAGTGCCGAGCCGTGTCGTCGGTACAGCGTCCTTAAGAAGGTGTCGGCGTCGGTCGTGACGGCCGCCGTGCGGATGTCCATCGTCTCGTTCCCCCCGAGGCTGATGTGGCAATGGCGCGAGCGTAGAGAAGGGCGACGCCGATTGAGTGACGAAAGTCTGACGTCGCATGGCGGCCGGAAGAACGCGGTGCCCGAAACGGGCTCGACTAAGATCCCTAGTTGTGCGATTTACGGTGGTAGGCCCGGTCAGGGCGTGGCGTGGCGACGTGGAACTGGAGCTGGGTCCGCCCAAACAGCGAGCGCTGCTCGCACTGCTGCTGGTGCGGGCGGGACAGCCTGTGGCGCTCGGCGAAATCGTCGATGTCCTCTGGGCGCAGGATCCGCCGAGCACCGCGGTGAATGTGGTGCACCGCCATGTGGGCTCGGTGCGCCGGCTGCTGGAACCCGGTCTGCCTGCGCGGGCGAAGGGCAGCCGGCTGGTGCGCAGCTCGGGCGGCTACCGGCTGAACGCCGACGCGGACGCGCTGGATCTGCTGCGGTTCCGGGAGCTGAGCGAAACGGCGCGGCGCACCGCCGCCGCGGGCGAGCCGGAGCGGGCGGCCGAGCTCTTCTCACAGGCGCTCGCCCTGTGGCAGGGGCCGACCGCCACCGGAGTCCCCTCCGATATCCAGACCCATCCCGTCTTCTCCGGTGTCGACCGGGAACTTCTGGCCATCGCCAAGGAGGCCGCCACGACGGCGCTGGCCTCCGAAGTCCCGGAGCAACTGCCCACCGTGCTCCAGCAGTTCGCCGCCCACCATGCGCTGGACGAGACCCTGCAGGCCCAGCTGATCCGGGTGCTCGCCGCCACCGGACGGCGGGCTGAGGCGCTGGAGGTCTTCTCGACCGCGCGCGACCGGCTGGCCGATCAGCTCGGCGTCCCGCCCGGCCGTGAACTGCGCGCCGCCCATCGCGAGGTGGTGCCCCGGTCGACCCCGGCCCCCGCCGAGCCGGTCCAGCCGGTCCCTCCGGCGGCGCCGCCCGCCCCGGTGGTCCGGCCGGCGCAGCTCCCGCCCGACCTGCCCGCGTTCAGCGGACGCCATGCCGAACTCGCCGGTGTCCATACTCTGCTGCCCGAGGGTGCCGAGGCCGGAACACCGGGTCCGGTGGTGATCAGCGCGATCGACGGGATGGCCGGGATCGGCAAGACCACGCTGGCCGTGCACTGGGCCCATCGGATCGCCCACCGCTTTCCGGACGGGCAGCTCTACGCCAATCTGCGCGGCTTCGATCCGACCGGTTCGATGATGTCGCCGAACGAGGCGCTGCGGGCGTTCCTCCACGCACTGGGGATTCCACCGAACCGGGTGCCCACGGGTCTGGACACCAAGACCGCGCTGTACCGCAGTCTGCTGGCCGGGCGGCGGATGCTGATCCTGCTGGACAATGTGGTGGACTCCCAGCACGTGCGGCCGCTGCTGCCCGGCTCCCCCGGCTGTCTGACCATCGTCACCAGCCGCAATCAGCTCCACGGTCTGATCGCGAGCGAGGGGGCCCGTCCCCTTACTCTGGGGCCGCTGTCCCCGGCCGAGTCCCATGAGGCGCTGGTCCGGCGGCTGGGCACGGACCGGGTCGCCGCGGAGCCACAGGCGGTGGCGACCATCGTCCGGCTGTGCGGGCGGCTGCCGCTCGCGCTGGCGGTGGTGGCCGCCCGCGCCGCGACCCGTCCGTCCTTTCCCCTTTCTTCTGTCGCCGCGGAGTTACGCGAGAGCCAGGGCAACCTCGACGCGTTCGCGGGCCCCGATCCGAGCACCGACGCGCGGAGCGTCTTCTCCTGGTCCTACCGGGCCCTGGACCGGGAGGCCGCCCGGCTGTTCCGGCTGCTCGCCCTGCATCCGGGGCCCGAGGTCTCGGCAGCCGCGGCCGCGAGTCTGGCCGGGCTCCCGCTCCGGGTCACCCGTGCCCTGCTGACCGCGCTCACCCGCGCCCATCTGCTGGTGGAGCAGGCCCCGGGCCGCTACACCTTCCACGATCTGCTGCGGGCCTACGCCATGGAGCTGGTCCAGGACCACGACACGGACGAGATCCGCCAGGACGCCCGGCACCGGATGTCCGACCACTATCTGCACACCGCGCGCACCGCCGTCACGCTGCTCGCCCCGCGCCGGACCGAACCGCTGCCGCTGTCCCCGGCCCGGCCCGACGCCGCGCCCGAGCACCTCGGCGGCCAGGACCGCGCCGAGGCATGGCTCTCGGCCGAGCGGGGCGTTCTGCTGTCGGTCGTCGATGACGCCCGCGACCACGGATTCCCGTCCCACGCCTGGCAGTTGGCCGTGACACTGGAGCTCTTCCTGGACCGGCGCGGCCACTGGCAGGAGCAGACCGCCATCCAGCGCACCGCGCTGGGTGCGGCCCTGGCGCTGTCCGATCGGCTCGGCCAGGCACACAGCCACCGCACCCTGGGGTTCGCCGAGGGACGGCTGGGCCGGTACGAGGAGGGGTGTGGCCATCTGGAACGGGCGCTGGAGATGTTCACGGAGCTCGGCGAGGCGGGCGGGCAGGCCCGCACCCTGCGCTCCCTGGCGTTTCTGTCCAACAGCCAGAGCCGCTACCAGGAGGCGCTGGACCACTACCGGCCCGCGCTCGACCACTACCGCGCCGCGGAAGACCTCAGCGGGCAGGCCAGCGTGCTCAACGAGATCGGCTGGACCCATATCCTCCGTGGTGAGTACGAGCACGCGCTGGCCCACTGCCGCCAGGCCGTCGAACTGCACCGGCGGATCGCCGACTCGGCCGGCGAGGCCGCCGCGCTGGACAGCGTGGGGTACGCGTACCACCACCTCGCACGGTATGAGCACGCCCTCACCTCGTACGGCCGGGCGCTCGCCATCTACCGCGAGATCAGCGACCGGTACCTGGAGGCCGACACCCTGCACCACCAGGGGGACACGCGCCTGGCCCAGGGCGACCTGGCCACCGCTCTCATCGACTGGCGCGGGGCCCTGGAGATTCTCCAGGAGCTGAACCACCCCGATGCCCGGGTCCTCGACGGCAAACTGGGGCAGTACCGGCAGTCACCGCATCCGGCCTCGGCTCTCAGCGGGTGACGGAGCCTGGTGGGCGTGGTCTTCCGCGCTGTCGTATCCACGGCGGGGCGCCTCCGGGTCGTCGGGACGGTGCGCGGCGGGCTGCTCGGGCGCGGCCGGGCACCGGGTTCTCCCTGCCGTACGTACGGGCCCGGTGAGTTGCTCAACCGGGTGGGAAAAATTCTCAACGCCCCTGCGGATCGCGGCCGCGCAGGGTAGCAGCCGGAAGTGATCTCTGTCCCGGCTTTATTCACTGGTGATGAGGTCTCCACGACCGAGCCACACGAGGTACTAGCGTCCGGTGTCACTCCGAACCAAGGAGGGCGCTGTGCCACCAGCAAACCTCACCAGACCCATCGCCTCCAGCCGAACCATCGGCACCGGGCTCATCATTGGAGCGCTCGCCGTCACGCTGGCGGCGATCCTCATCCCGGTGTCGCTGTTCGGCGAGAGCAGCGCGGCCCTGCCGCGCAACGGCGTCACGGACGACGGCGGTGGGACGGTCAGCACCCAGTACGGGCCACTCACGGCCACTGACCGGGACTTTGTCCGCAAAGTCAGGCTCGCCGGAACGTGGGAGCTCCCCGCCGGGCGCCTCGCCCAGGAGCGGGGCGACCGGGACGCGGTGAAGACCGCCGGTGAGCATCTCATCGAGGGACACACCGAACTCGACCGCCGCTCCGAGGAGGTCGGCCGGGCGCTCGGGATCCAGCTGCCCAACCAGCCCAACGCGCAGCAACAGGGCTGGCTGAACGAGATGACCAGCGCCGGCAGCAGCGCCCAGTTCGAGCGGGTGTTCGCAAACCGGTTGCGCGCCGCTCACGGCAAGGTGTTCAACCTTGTGGCGCAGGTGCGAGCCGAGAGCCGCAACTCCATGGTCAGATCTCTGGCCACCAGGGCCAATGCCATCGTTCTCGACCACATCACGGTCCTCGAGGACACCGGGCTTGTCGACTTCGACACCCTCTAACGACTAAGTGAAGTGATCTTATGAGGCAACAGACCCACAAACGCGGGCGGTTCACCAATAAGACCGTCGCCATCGTCGCCGCCCTGGCGCTCGGCGGTGGCGGGGCCGCGATCATCGCCGCCAACGCGTCCGCCCACGGCGACAAGGGCGACTCCGGCCAGAACAACACCGTGGCCGCGAAGGCGGGGACGATCCAGTGCCCCGATGTGGGGCAGAAGCTGAGTGATGTGCCGGAGAAGGCCAGGCCCGAGGTCGACAAGAACCTGGCCGAGCTGGACAACCAGGTGGCCAAGGCCTACCAGCAGATGAACCAGCGGCAGGGTTCGAGCGACGCGGTGCTCTCCAAGCTCAACGACGAGCGCTCCCGGACGATGGACAACATCGGCTCGGCCATGGGCGGCGACAACTCCCAGCTGCAGGGGATGAACGACTGCAAGTGGCAGGAGGTCGCCACCCAGGGCGGTCAGCAGCAGGGCGGTCAGCAGCAAGGCGGCGACCAACAAGGCGACCAGCAGGGCGGCGACCAACAAGGCGGTCAGCAGGGCGGCGACCAGCAAGGTGGTCAGCAGGGCGGCGAGGGCGCCAACGAGGTGCCCGGCAACGCGGGCGGCCAGGCGGGCAACGGCCCCTCGCAGGACGACTTCGTCGACATCACCAAGGTGCAGCCGAACGTTCAGCAGCCGCCGCAGGCCCAGCAGAACGGCTCCACCGGCACCTTCGCCACCGAGTGCGGCGTCGGCGACCCCCAGCTGCGCAACAGCGACAACGTGATCGTCGCGCCCGGTGTCGGCAACGGCGCCCACCACACCCACGACTACGTGGGCAACGACAGCAACGACGCCTTCGCCAACAACCAGACCTTCGAGCAGGGCGGCACCTCCTGCGAGAACCAGGAGGACAAGTCGACCTACTACTGGCCGGTGGTCCGCGCCCAGGACGGCAAGGACGAGGCGGACGCCAATGAGCTCGGCGGTGGCCAGGAGGGCAACGTCGGCACGATCCTGACCCCCAAGAGCTCCAAGATCGAGTTCAAGGGCAACGCGCAGAGCAAGGTCACGGCGATGCCGAAGTTCCTGCGCATCATCACCGGTGACGCCAAGGCGTTCACCAACGGCGACAAGAACGCCAACGCCTCCTGGAGCTGCACCGGCTTCGAGGACCGTCAGCTGACCGACAAGTACCCGCTCTGCCCCGAGGGCAGCTCGGTCACCCGGACCTTCGACTTCCAGAGCTGCTGGGACGGCCAGAACACCGACAGCGCCAACCACCGTGACCACGTGGCGTTCGCGGGCGAGGACGGCTCCTGCCCCAACGGCTTCAAGGCCATCCCCCAGTTGGTGAACACCATCACCTACGACGTGCCGGCCAACACCCCGTTCGCCGTGGACGGGTTCCCCGAGCAGTTGCACAAGCCCATCACGGACCACGACGACTTCATCAACGTGATGTCGGAGGACCTGATGAACGAGGCGGTGGACTGCATCAACAGCGGCAAGCAGTGCGGCTGATGGAACACGCTCACCAGGCGCGCGTCGGCCGGAAGGCCGGCGCGCGCCGCGCTGTCACCGGGCACTTACACGAGGCCGCGGACGACGACGCGGCCACCGACCCGCCGGCGGCGGAACATCCGGACACCGAGGGGCTTCAGGGCCGGGAGCATACCGACCGCCCGGTCCGCCCCCTCTCGGACCACGAGCTCACCCGGCAATTGGCGGAGGGTTACCGGTCGGGCAGCAGCAGCCCGGCGGCGGGCGACCTGCTCTACCGCCGCCACCACGCGGCGACCCTGCGCTACGCCCTGACCTGCTGCCGTGACCCGCATGACGCCGAGGACCTGGCCTCCGAGGCGTTCTTCCGCACCTTCCAGGCCGTTCGTGCCGGGGGCGGACCCCGGGGTCCCTGGCGGCCGTATCTGCTCACGGTGGTGCGCCATACGGCGACGGAGTGGAGCGCCGGGGCGCGCCGGGTGCTGCTGACCGCCGACTTCGAGTCCTGGCGGCAGTACGCGTCCACGGCCGATCCCCAGCAGTATCTGGTGGCCCGGGAGGACCGCCGGTTGCTCATCCGCAGCTTCCGGGGGCTTCCCGAGCGCTGGCAGATCGTGCTGTGGCTGACCCTCGTCGAGGAGGAGCCCCCGCACCGGGTGGCCGTGCTCCTGGGCATCTCCCCCAGCGGGGTGACCTCGCTGGCCTTCCGGGCCCGGGAGGGGCTGCGGGAGTCGTATCTGCGGGCCCATCTGGAGTCGGCACGCGACGACCGGTGCCGGCAGTACAGCGGCCAGATCGGCGCCTCGGTGCGCCGGGGCGGGGTGCCCGGCCGGGCGCTCGCGCGCCATCTGGCCGGATGCGCCTTCTGCTCCCACGCCTACAGCGAACTGCTCGGCCTGAACGCGGCGATGCGCACGGCCCCGCGCACCGCGGCGCCCGCCGGGGCGTGAGGCTAGGGCCCTCCTCGGGCGATCCGCGTCATCCGAGCGGCGGGCGCCGGATCCGCCCGTGACAGCGAGAACCGCCGACCGCGTGAGCGCGGCCGGCGGTTCGCCTTCCGCGGGTCAGAGTCCGTTGACACGCGCCTCCCTGGCGATGCCCAGCGGACGGACACCGGGGGGCGCACCGGCACGGGTCCGGCGGCCGACCCGGGACGCGTGGCGCCGTATCCGGTCCATCTGCGCCATCAGCCTGCGGCCGCGCAGCGCCATCTCCAGCTCGAAGCGTATTCGGGGATCCCGCAGGCCCGGCCCGAAGAGCTTCTCGATCTGGCGCAGCCGGTAGCGCACGGTCTGCGGATGCACCTTGAGGGCCTTGGCCGCCTCGGGCGCGCCACCGCCCTCCAGCCAGGCCAGCAGCGTCATCTGCAGCCGCTCGCTCTGCCGGGGGGTCAGCCCGACCAGCGGCTTGAGCCACCGGGCGGCCAGCGCCCGGACCAGCGACTCGTCCTGCAGGAGCAGCAGCATCGACAGATGGTCGTCGACGAAGAGCACCCGGGCCTCGGGGCCGGGGCGGGCGGGTGCCAGGGTCAGCAGGCGCCGTGCCCATCGCACCGACGAGGACGCGTCGTTGAGCGGCACCACATGGCCCACGGCCGCGGTACGGCCGCGCAGCGCGGTCTCCAGCGCCGCCCGGGTGCCGGGCTCGGCGGGCGCTTCGCGCTCCGGCTCCCGGTCGCCTTCCGGGGTGGCGGCGGGGGCGGCGGTCTCCACTGTGGGCCCCGGGTCCGCGTCCGGGTCGGGGATCAGCAGGCACAGCTCGTCGCCGACCGCGCCGATGAGGGTGTCGCCCAGCACGGCGGCCAACTGCGGTGCCTCGCCCGGGGTGGGCAGGGCGATGGCCTGCACCGTCTCGGGAAGCGGCCACCGGGCGGCCCGGGAGAGCTCCATCAAGGTGCGCTCGGAGACCGCCACTTCACCGATGAGGGCCTCGAACAGATCGCGCCGGGCCCGCTCGGGCGGCACCTCGGCCAGCGCCTCCTCACCGGAGGCGGGGGTCGCGGCCTGCTCGCCCACGCCGTCCTCGCCCGCCTTGCGGTGGCCGAGTGCCGTCAGGAGAGCCTGCTCGACTCCCCCTCGGACCTTGTCTCGCTCAGAGTCCTCCAGAAGTTCGGCGAATCCCGGAATTCTGTGCCGAAGGTTCTCAACCACCTCGTCGGCCAGGGACGGGAGTTCATTGCGCAGCACTCGGGTCCACTCACCACGGGGGCGGGACCAGATGCGGTTCACGAGTTCGCCCATCATTACCTCGTTCTTGCCGGGGGGAGACCGGGCCGTTGGGGGGTCGGCCAGGTCCGTGGAGGTTGCCTCCGTCACCGGTTCGTCCAGTACCGGTCAGGGAGTCGAGGGTCCTCCGCTACGTCATAGAGGACCCTGCCCCCTCCCGGTCCCGACACTTTGCCGGTTCTTTGCCATTGAAACGACAGTGGATCAGCCGGGGGCGGCGTGGTCAGGGTCCGCCCACGAGAAGTTGTCACGTTACGACAAATCTTATGGAGATCACGTGTACTTCCGAGAAGCTGCTGCCCCCAAGACGACTTTGACGTATCTCGTCACCCGCGCGAATCCGCGCGATCGGGAGGCTCCAATGTCCATGTCCCAAACGCCGCTCCCCTCCTCGCAGGGGCGTCACGGGGGACGCCGGGCTCGAGGCGGACGACGGGCCGCTCGCCGGACTCAGCAGCGTGATCCATCCGGGATGGGATGGCCACGCCACATCCGGATCTACGCCATTCTCGGCTCCATCGCGCTGTCCTTGTATGTGGCCTGGGACGCCGGCGCGTTCGCCAAGACCTTTGTGTTCCTCGACTTCGGCGCGGGTGTGCTCGCGCTGGTCTGTCTGACGTCGGCGGTGCTGTGGGGGCTCGCCGCGACCGACCAGCTGATCCTGCACACCAGGCAGCGGCTGATGGCCCAGGCAATCCACCGGGCGGCCGCGGTAGCCGGTCTGCTCTTCCTGGCCGTTCACATCTGGGTCAAGATCGCGGAGAGCCACACCAACGCCGCGTCCATCGTGCTCCCGTTCGCTGACGCAAATCAGCCGGTGCTGATCGGGCTCGGCACCATCGCCGGCTATCTCTTCGTGATCGCCGCGGTGACCGGTGCGGTGCGCAGCTCGTTCGCCTCGGCCGGCAACTCCCGCTGGCGGTACCGCTGGTGGCGGGCGCTGCACGTGGGCGCCTATCCGGCCTGGTGCGCCGCGCTGATCCATGGACTGAAGGCGGGACGCGCCGCCAAAACCTGGGCCACCTACGGCTACATCGCCGCGCTGGCCGGTGTGGCCATCGCGCTGTGGCTGCGGCTGGTCGCGCGGCGGCGCCAGGACATCGACCGGGCGGACGGCATCGAGGTCAGGAATCCTCCCGCCCGCAGCATGCAGGAGGGCCGGACCCGGCGGGCCGGTCCCGCCGTGCCGCGCCCCCGTTCGGCCGAGCCCGGCTCGCGTGACAGCCAGCCGCTCGGTGCCTCTCGCGGGTGGGACCGGTGATCACGACCAAACCCAGGCTCGCCTGTGTCGACCCGCCCCGGCTGCTGGCCGGGCTCGACGAGGTGTACCGGCTCGACCGGGTCGGCCATCTGACCGTTCATGGCACCATGCCCGCCCTCCGGGCGGACGAACTCGTGGCGCTCGCGGAGAACATCGATCTGCGCGGGCGCGGCGGCGCCGGTTTCCCCTTCGCCACCAAGGTCCAGGCCGTCGTGGAGTCGGCCGGCCGGCGCGAGGGCCGCTGCGCCGTCGTGGTCAATGGCAGCGAGGGTGAGCCCAGCTGCCTCAAGGACACCGCGCTGCTGCTGCACACCCCGCATCTGGTGATCGACGGCGCCGTCCTGGCCGCCGAGGCGCTCGGTGCCGAGGAGGTCGCCATCGCGGTGCACCGTACGGATGTCGAGGAGTCCGTGGCCGCCGCGATCGCCGAACGCGGCCCCAGCGGGGTCCCGGTGAGCGTGAACCGCACCCCGGACCGGTTCGTCGCCGGTGAGGGCGGCGCGGTCATCAACGGCATCAGCGGCGCCCCGGCCATCCCCAACGGCCGGAAGATCCGGACCAGCGACAGCGGGCTCAGCGGTCTGCCCACCCTGCTGTCCAATACCGAGACCTTCGCCCAGCTCGCGGTGGCCGCGCGGATGGGCGCCCTGCCGTACCGCTCGGTGGGGCTGCCCACCGAACCGGGCACAACGCTGCTGACGGTCGGCGGGAAGTACGTGATGGAGACGCCCACCGGGGTGCCGCTGACCTACGTCCTGGAGCTGTGCGGTCTCACCCCCGGCCAGGCGGTGCTGGTGGGCGGCTACCACGGCAAGTGGCTGGACCCCCGGAGCATCAACGCCGCCACCATCTCCCGGGAGTCCATGAAGAAGTACGGCGCCCGGCTGGGCGCCGGGGCGGTGCTGCCCATCCCCGAGAACACCTGCCCGCTCGGCGAGACCGCGCGGGTGGCGCGCTGGCTGGCCGCCGAGACGGCCGGTCAGTGCGGGCCCTGCTTCATCGGGCTGCCGGCGCTCGCGGACGCCATCGGCCAGGTGGAGCGCGGCGGCGGCCAGGCCTCGATCGACAATGTGCGCGCCTACGTCAACTCCGTGCGGGGGCGCGGGGCCTGCAGCCATCCCGACGGAACCGCCGGTTTCGTGACCACGGCGCTGGACGCGTTCCCCGAGGAGTTCGAGGCGCATGCGCTCGGCGCCGGCTGCGGACGGCCCACGATGGGCGTGCTGCCGCTGCCGGAGGACGCCCTGCCGCCGGCCCTGCCACCCGCCCCGCTGAACCCCGCGGCGCGCGACGGGCGCCCCCAGCGGGGGCCGATGGAAAAGCTCCTGGTGGACTGGTCGCTGTGCCAGGGCCACGGGCTGTGCGCGGACATCCTGCCGCCCGAGGTGCTGACGCTCGGCATCGACGGCTATCCGGCCTCGGCCAAGATGGATGTGCCCCGGCAGCTGCGGGCCCAGGCGGTGCGCGCGGTCCGCCGCTGCCCCGCCCTGGCGCTGCGTATCGAGGAGTAGCCCACCGGGTGACCCACCGCACCACCCGACACCACGACGGCCGTGCGGAACGGCCGTCGACCGCTGCGCGCTCGAGGATCCGGCGTTTTTTGCGTCAGGTGACAAATTCGGAAGCCGCTGAGCGCCGTTCCGCGCGGGCTCCGTATGGACATCACGTCGGCGCAATCACCGCCGGACCGATCGAGATTGCAGAGGGATGGTCATGGAGAAGCGTCACATCGCGTTCGCCGGGGTGTCGGTAGCGATGGTTCTGCTGACGGCGGCTTGCGGCAGCAGCAAGGACAACTCCGCGGGCAGCGCCAACGTGCAGCCGGCGGGTGGCAGTCAGACCGTGGGTGCGGGGGCCTCCGCGTCGGCGGGCGCGGGCGCGGTGGCCGGCGCGACCGGCGGCTACGAGGCGGGCGGCGACAGCGGTGCCGCCGCGGGCGGCGAGGCCGGGCGCACCGGTCCGGCCCAGCAGCTGGCGGTCAAGGAGGACGCCAAGCTGGGCAAGTTCGTCACCGACAGCAAGGGCTGGACCCTCTACCGGTTCGACGAGGACACCCCCAAGCCCGCCAAGTCCAACTGCAACGACGACTGCGCCACCAAGTGGCCCGCGGTGCCCGCGGACGACGCCGCGGCCACCACCGGTATCGAATCGAGCAAGCTGGGCTCGGTCACCCGCTCCGACGGCACCAAGCAGCTCACGCTGGCGGGCTGGCCGGTCTACCGCTTCGCGGGCGACGCCAAGCCGGGTGACACCAAGGGCCAGGGCGTGGGCGGCACCTGGAACGCGCTGGCGCCCGACGGGAAGCCGGCCGGCAAGACCGCGGCCGCGGACGACAGCCTCCAGCTCATGGTCAACAACAACGCCGAACTCGGCAAGATCATCGTGGACGGCAAGGGCATGACCGTCTACCGGTTCGACAAGGACAGCGCCTGGCCGATGAAGACCGGCTGCCTCGGTGCCTGCCTGGACACCTGGAAGCCCGTCAAGGCCGTGGACACCACGAAGGTCGCCGGGCTCGACGCCGCGAAGGTCACCTCCTTCAAGCGCCCCGACGGCACCAAGCAGGCGGCGTTCGACTGCTGGCTGCTGTACACCTTCACCGGGGACAAGAAGCCCGGGGACATCAACGGCCAGGGCGTGAAGGGCACCTGGTTCGCGGTCACCGACAAGGGCAAGAAGGCGGGCCAGTAAGACAGACTCCATCACTTACGGTCCACCGCGGCGGGTGGCCCGAGGCCGTCCGGCCCGGGCCGCCCCGCCGGATTTCTACGGGAGGTTGATGTGTCACTCGCACTGCGTGCCACCGCGGTCGGCGCGGTCCTGCTGTTCCTGGCCGGCTGCGGTGGAGGCGATCAGACACACGGCGCCAAGCACGAGCAGAAGAAGGTCTCCCCCGCCACCAAGGAGTTCGCCAAGCCCGGCAAGCCCGCGCCGCTGACGAAGATCGCCGACGCCATCGGCTGCAAGGCCACGGTCATCACCGAGGCGGACGAGCTGCGCCAGGGCGCCTGCGGGTCCGGCGGGAAGCGGTTCACGATGGTCACCTTCGCCACCGACAAGGGCCAGCACGACTGGCTGACGACGTCGAAGGACTACGGGGGCATGTACCTGGTCGGCAAGCGCTGGTCGGTCACCGGTCTGTCCATGAACTCACTGGAACCCCTGCGCGAGAAGCTCGGCGGATCCCTCGAGAAGGGGATGTCCCACGGTGCGTCCCATGACGGGATGAAGCAGGGGGACGGGATGGACGGCATGGAGGGCATGGACGGCTCGGCGAGCCATACGGGCCACGACGGGAAGAAGTGACACGCGGCACCCGCCGACCAGGCGGTGGGCGTGCGCCAGTCCCTCAGGCCGCCCGGGAGTCCGCCCATTTGACCAGCTCCGGGTCGGCCAGGGTGGAGACCCACACATCCACCGGCGGGGGCTCGTCCACCGGCTTCCGCGGCCCGACGCCGAGCACTCTCAGCCCGGCGCGCGAGGCGGACAGAAACCCGCAGTGGGAGTCCTCCACCGCGAGGGCGTCCTCGGGGGCCGCACCGCACAGCCGGGCGGCCTCCAGATAGACGTCGGGATACGGCTTGGGCCGCACCTGCCCCTCGGGGACCAGCACATGGCCGAAGTACCGCAGCAGCCCGGCCTTGGCGAGCCCGTCCTCGACGACGTCGCGCGGGCAGTTGCTGGCCACGGCCAGCGGGGCGAACGCCGCCGCCTTCGCCACCAGTTGGGGCGCTCCCGGCATGGTGACCGGGTCCTCGGCCACCAGCCGGCGGAAGGCGTCCAGGAGCTGTTCGGTCATCTCGTCGGCGAGTTCGGGGCGGCCGGCGAATTCGGCCAGCATGCGGCCGCATTCGGTGTAGTGGAGCCCCTTCGTGCTTTGCGCGAGCTCCTCGTCGGGGGCGGTTCCGTGATTTCTGAGCACCACTTCGCGCGCCTCCACCCAGTGTCGTTCGGAATCCATCAGGGTGCCGTCGCAGTCGAAGACGATGGCGGCTGGGGTCCATCCGAGAAACTTTTCGGCTGTCATCTGTCTGCCGTTCCATGGGAGGTGGAGGGATCGGCGCAGGGAGTGCCTGTACGTGCGAGGAACCGCGCAGTGGAAATGTCCTGGCGGCTCGGAAGTGGCGCTGTGCGCCGACCGCTGCTGTCGTACGGGCCGTGAACTTCGCCTGCCCGAAACATAACGATCACTACGTTAGTTAGCTGACCCGCGGTAAGCAAGGGGTCACTCAGTGTCGGCGGTTTGTTCGTCGTTCAGTCCGTTCGTCGCCCATGAGTTCGTCGCACAGTGTGTTCGTCGCTCAGAGGTACTGGAGTACGCCGACCGCCGTGCAGATATCGGCCTGGCGCAGCCGGAAGACGCACGTTCGGCCGTGGGAGGTGCACTCGACCACGGCCGGCGGAAACGACTCGGTGAAGCGGATCGCCTTCATACGGCAGGCGACGGGCCGGGTCAGCGTTCCGCCGGTGGCCAGCGCGGCCGCCTGACGGGCGCCCTCCAGCAGCACCAGGCCCGGCACATGGTCGCTCCAGTGGTCGAAGAAGAACGGATGGCGGGGGTCGGCGGGGTCGAGGTAGACCACTCCCCCGTCCTGTACCACCAGCACGTCCCGGGCCGCGGGAACGGCCAGTTGCGCAGGTGAGGGCCGCACCGCGGCGCGCAGCCTGCGGCGTGCGGTGTGGCCGTGGAAGGCGGACCGGGTCTCCGCGTAGGCCGTGCCGTCCAGGAAGCGCGCGGTACCCCCGGCCCAGGCGAAGAGCTTGCCGCCCGCGGACAGCACGACATCCAGCCGCATCCCGGAGACGAAGCGTCCGCAGGGGGTGGTGCGGATGTCGGTGACGGCGGCCCGGCAGGTGATGTCGGAGGCGCCGTACGGCGCCCGGGGTTCGGTCTCGGGGTCCAGCCGGTAGGAGATGTCCCGGATCAGGAAGTGCGCCCCCGCGGGCACCGCGTAGTACCGCGTGGGGATGTAGATCCCCAGCTCGCGCAGGGTTTCCGCGATCATCAGCGGATGGTGGCGGCCGTCTTTGCCGTGCGGGAAGGTGGGATGGGACCTCGGCCACTGGGCGGCGGCCTCGAAGCGATTGTCACCGTGCGTACGCACGTCGGTGAGCAGCACCTCGGCCACCGAGACCCGGTGCACCGCCTCCCGCGCCACGGTGCGGGACCAGCTGAGCGGCCGCCCGGTGGGACCGGACGGCTCCGAAAGGCCATGAGCCTCACGAACGATCACCTTAAAATACTAATAATGTTTGACCTGTCTCGCCTCATCACCATCACCGGCCGAAAGTCCGCTAAGTTCTCCCCGTCACATCCGACGGGCTGCTGAAGGACGGCGAACACGTGCAAGAACGGGCCGAGCAAACACGCCGATCCCTTCTGGAGGCCGCCGCGTTCCTTTTCGACGAACGGGGATACGCCGGCACGAGCATCAGCGACATCACCGCCCGGTCCGGTCATACCAGCGGCGCCATCTATTTCCATTACACGAGCAAGGAAAGGCTCGCCCTCGCCGTGGTGGAGGAACACTTCGCCACCTGGCCCCCGCTGATCGAGCGCTACACCGCCCTCGACGCGCCGCCCCTGGAGCAACTCGTGCGGCTCAGCTTCGCGGTGGCCCGCGCCTTCCGCGACGACATCGTGGTCCGCGCCGGGGCCCGGCTGTGGACCGAGCGCACCCTGATCGAGGCGCCCATGCCACCACCCTTCGTGGGCTGGATGGACGCCGTGGGGCAGATGATGGAGAAGGCCCGGGCCGAGGGCGATCTGGCCCCGCATGTCGATCCGCTGCCCGCCGCCCGGACCGTCGTCTTCGCCTTCTTCGGGCTGCACACCGTCTCCGAGGCCCTCGACGGGCGGCGGCTGGTCGAGGACCATCTGGCCGATCTGTGGACCCTGCTGCTGCCCTCGCTCCAGGCCCGGCCCATGGACACCGCGAGGCTGCTGGCGCTCGCCCGCCCGGACACGCCGCCCCCGTCAGAGTGAGGCGCCCGCGCACATCACCAGCGTCTGCCCGGTGACCGCGCCGCCCTCCGGGCCCAGCAAGAACGATGTCAGCCCCGCCACCTCCTCGGGACGGACCAGCCGGCCCAGCGGTGGCATCACCGGCGGGGTGCCGCTGCGGCCGGGGTCGCGCAGCATGGGGGTGTCCGTGGGCCCCGGCGCCACCACGTTCACCGTGACCGCCCGGGGCGCCAGCTCGGCCGCCCAGGACCGGGCCAGGGCGGGCAGCGCCGCCTTGGTGGCGGCGTACTGGCTCTTGCCCGGGACGCCCGTCATCGTCCGGCTGCCCACCAGCACCACCCGGCCGCCGTCCGCCACCCGGTCCACCAGGGTGTCGACCAGGACGCCCGCCGCCTGCACATGGATCCGCCACATGAGGGATCCGTCCTCGGGCGCCAGCTCCCCCAGCCGCGCCGAGCGCTGAACGCCCGCCGCGTGCACGATCGCGTCCACCCCGGACACCGGGGCGAGCACCTCGGGGAGGTCCTCCGGCCGGGACAGATCGGCCGGGATCCAGTGCAGCCCCGCGACCGGCCGCGCGGGGGCCGTACGGCTGATCCCGGTGATCCGCCACCCCTGGTCCAGCAGCCGGGTGGCGACCGCGGCGCCGATACCGGAGCTGACACCGGTGACCACGGCGTGCCGGGGCTCAGACATCGGCCGCCCAATCCGGTGTGACCCGGACGTATTTGATGGCCCGGCGGTGGTAGGTGTACGCGATGTGCAGCGTGCCGTCGGAGCCCTGCCGGATGGTGGGGTAGGACAGCTCGCGGTTGAGCCGGTCGCGTGAGTTGTTGGTCAGGCAGTGGCCGTCGCCGGTGTCCAGATCGCGCCGTACAGGCCAGGTCAGGCCGTTGTCGGAGGACAGCGCGAGGCTCATCGGGGCGCGCGGCGCACCCCAGAAGGCACCGGGTGCCGCATCGTCCCGCGTGGCGGCCGGGGCGGGGGGCTCTCCGGTCCGTCCCTCGTCGTCGATCTCGTCGTAGAGGGAGATACGGCGGGCCGTGGCATCCGCCCGGCTGCTGTGGTTGTAGACCAGCGCGAGCCGCCCGTCGGCGAGCGGGACGTACTGCACGGAGGAGTTGTTGTTGGGCAGTCCGGTGCGGACCGGCTCGCTCCAGGTCTCCCCGCCGTCGGTGCTGTGCGCGCGGTAGACCGCGTCCGCCCAGCGGCTGCGGAAGAGGGCCAGCACGGTGGTGTCCGGCAGTTGGTGGACGTTCATGTGCACACAGCCGGTCGAGCCGGGCACGGGCCGCTCGCGCCAGGTCCGCCCCTGGTCGTCGCTGATCATCACCGCGCTGGTGTCGTGGTCGCCGACCCATGTGGACCCGGGGGTGGCCACGCAGTGGAACACCGGCAGCAGCCACCGCCCGGAGTCCAGGACGGCCACCGGCTGACGGATGAACACCCCACCCGCCTCGGTGGCCGGGAACAGCGTACGCGGCGTGCCCCAGGTGGCGCCCGCGTCGGCGGACACCCGCAGCCGGACCTCCGCCGTGTCCTGGTCGCCCGCCCGCTGGGCGGTGTAGAGCAGCCACAGCTCCCCGGCCGGGGTGGGGAACAGCAGCGGATTCTGCTCCGAGCGGGTGTCGTCGCCGGAGAGCCGGACCGGCTCCGTCCAGGTACAGGATCCGGGGGCGAGCCGGGAGAACCACACGGAGATGTCCGGTACGCCCTCCTGCGTGCCGCCGAACCACACACAGCCGAGGTCCCCTCCCGGCAGCACGGTGAGGTTGGCGGCGTGGTTCTGGACGGCGGGCGCCGGCAGGAACGCCTCCTGGCGCGCCGGATCGCCCGGGCGCGGCCGGAGCCGTCCGTCCGTCGGCGGCATCGCGGTGTCTTGGTCGGCGGTCATGGCGCCGGGCTCCTCATGGTTGCGGTGTGCGGGGATGTCTGCGGCCGGGCGGGCCCCGGCCCTCCGCCGGAGGGCGGACCTAGTGCCGCGTCAGTCAGGGTTTGCCCGGTAGCGAGGCGTCCTGGTGCGGTCAGCCGCGAGGCGCCGAACCGGCCTCGCGGGGGCACCTCCCGGACTTCAGTCCGGGGGCGGGCCTACTCGGTCGGTCCGGCAACGCCGCCGGGGGCACCTCCAGCGGTAGCTGGGTGGCGCCGTGCCAGGGCGGCGAGCGGGGCAAACCCTGGCTGACGCGGCACTAGCGGTTGTACGCGGGCATCGGGCCCCTGAGCTGGGCGCCCACCGCGTCGCACGCCGCCGTCACATCCGCCGGAAGGGGGCCCGCGGCCGCGGCGGCCAGATTGGCGCGGAGGTGTTCGACGCGGGAGCCGCCGAGCAGCAGCGCGTCCACCCCGTCCCGGCCGAGCAGCCAGCGCAGCGAGAGGTCGACGAGCGGGATGCCCGCCTCCTCGGCGATCCCGGACAGGGTCCGTACGGCCTCGAAGAGCCCGGCGTCCCAGTAGCGCTGCCGGTACATGGCGGCCACCCGGGAGTCGCCGAAGCGCCCCGACTCCGGCTGCTCCTCGAAGGTATGACGGCCCGTCAGCAGCCCGCCGCCGAGCGGGTTGTAGACCATGGTGCGCAGTCCGCTGGTGGCCGCGTACTCCCGGTACTCCTCCTCGATCCGCCGCGCCAGCAGGTTGTAGAGCTGCTGGGCCACCACCGGGCGGGGCGCGCCGACCCGTTCGGCGGCGTGGGTGATCTCGGCGATCTGCCAGGCGGCGTAGTTGGAGACGCCGAGCGCCCGGATCTTGCCCTCGGTGACGAACTCGGCGACCGCGCCCAGTGTCTCCTCCAGCGGCGTGGAGCGGTCGGGCTGGTGCAGATAGAACAGGTCGACATGGTCGGTGCCCAGGCGGCGCAGACTGCCTTCGAGTGCCGCGCGCATCCCGCGCGCGGACAGCGGTGAGTGGTCGCCCGCGTCGGGGTGCGGCATACCGGCCTTGGTGGCGAGCACGATCCGGTCGCGGCGGCCGGGGAGCAGCTCGGCCAGGATCGTCTCGGTGGCGCCGCCCGCGTAGGCGTTGGCGGTGTCCACTCCGGTGACCCCGGCGTCCAGCGCGGTGTCCAGCATCGCGGCGGCGCCCGCGCGGTCCACCGTGTCGCCGAAGGTCATGGTGCCCAGCACCAGCCGCGAGAGCGGCACCGGGACCCCCGGCAGGGCGACCCCGCCGGGCGACGCCTGGGTGGTGGTGTGGGGCTGCGGATGCGCGTTCACTGCGTTGCTCCTGGTTCCTGGTCGGTCGCGATCGCGGACACGAGGGCGCGCGGTTTGCGTCCCCGCATGGTCGTCGGGTCGAGCGCCGCCCGGCGCAGCGCCCTGGTGTACGGGTCGGCGGGGGCGGAGAGCACCGTGCCGGTCGGCCCGGACTCGATGATCCTCCCGGCGCGCATCACCACCACCTCGGAGCTGATCTCGCGGACCACTCCGAGGTTGTGGGAGATGACGATGTAGGCGAGCCCCTGTTCGGCCTGGAGTTCCCGCAGCAGCTGGAGGACCTGGGCCTGTACGGAGACGTCCAGCGCGGAGGTGGCCTCGTCGCACACCAGCAGTTCGGGGCCGCTGGCCAGGGCGCGGGCGATGCCGATCCGCTGGCGCTGGCCGCCGGAGAACTCGGCCGGGCGGCGCTGGAGCGCGCCGGAGTCCAGCCCCACCTGGTCGATGAGGACGGCGGCGCGGCGGGCGCGTTCGGCCCGGGAGCGCATGCCGTTCAGCCGCAGCGGCTCGGCCACGATCTCCTCGGCCGTCAGATGCGGGTCCAGCGAGCCGTACGGATCCTGGAAGACCATCTGCACCCGCTTGCGCAGCGGGCGCAGCCGTCGCTCGGGCAGGCCCGCGATATCGGTTCCGTCGAGGAGGATCCGGCCCTCGGTGGGGCGCAGCAGCCGGACGAGGGAGCGGGCGATGGTGGACTTGCCGCAGCCGGATTCGCCGACGACGCCGAGCGCCCCGCCGGGCGGGACGGAGAAGCTGACGCCGTCCACCGCGCGGAAGACACCGCCGGCGACCGGGTATTCGACCACCAGGTCCTCGACGGCCAGCAGGGGTGTGGTCACAGCGCCTCCTCGGTGACGGCGGCGGGGGTCTCGTGCCAGGGGCCCAGAGTGGGCACGGCGGCCAGCAGATCGCGGGTGTACCGCTCGCGGGGGTGGTCCACGATCTGTTCGACCGGTCCCGACTCCACGAAGCGGCCGCCGCGCATGACGTGGATGCGGTCGGAGACCAGCCGGGCCACGCCCAGATCGTGGGTGATCATCAGGATGCCGATGCCGGTGCGCTCCTGGAGCTCCATCAGCAGGTCGAGGACGCCCGCCTGGACGGTGACGTCGAGCGCGGAGGTGGGCTCGTCGGCCACCAGCAGCCGGGGCTCGGCGGCCAGCGCGATGGCGATGAGGACGCGCTGCAGCATGCCGCCGGAGAACTGGTGGGGGTAGGCGCCCCAGCGGGTCTCGGGGTGCGGGATCCGTACCCGGCCGAGCAGTTCGACGCCCTTGGCGCGGGCCTCGGCGCGGGACATCCCCGGGTGGCGCAGCCGGAGCGCCTCGCCGAGCTGGCGGCCGATGGTGTGCACCGGGCTGAGCGCGGTCATCGGGTCCTGGGGGATCAGGGAGACCCCCCGGCCGCGGATCCGCCCGGCCGCCTTGGCGTCGGCGATGACGTCGGCACCGAAGATCCGGGCCGTCCCGGAGAGGACGGCGAGCCCGTCGGGCAGCAGCCGCAGCAGGCCCATCGCGGTGGTGGACTTGCCGGAGCCGGACTCGCCGATGATCGTCACCGTCTCGCCGGGGTCGATGGTGAAGCCGACCCCGTCAACCGCGCGCACCACCCCGCGGTCGGTGATCAGCTCGATCTGCAGGTCCTCGACCTCCACCAGAGGGCCCGGGGCGCCGGTGTCGGGCGTGCCGTGGGTGCCGTTGGTGTCGCGGGTGCCGCGGGTGCCGCTCATCGGGTGCCCTCCGTCGCACGTCGGCGGGTACGGTCGCGCAGTCCGTCGCCGAGCAGATTGACCCCGACCACCAGCAGCACGATGACGAGGCCGGGCAGGGTCACCAGCCACCAGGAGGTGGTGATGTAGTCCTGGCCGTCCGAGATGATCCGGCCCCAGGTGGCGAACGGCCGCTGGGGGCCCGCGCCGAGGTAGCTCAGCGCGCTCTCCAGCAGCACCGCCTGGGCGAGCAGCAGCAGGACCACGAGCGAGGACTGGCGGACGATGTTGGGGATGATGTGGCGGGCCAGGATGGCGATCCGGGGCAGCCCCAGCACCTGGGCGGCGGCCACATACGGCTTCTCCCGCTCGACCAGCACCAGGGACCGGGTCAGCCGGGCCACCTCGGGCCACTGGGCGATGGCGATGACGCAGGTGATGACGGTGACGGAGGGGCCGAAGAGGGCCACCACGAGCAGCAGCATCATCAGCAGCGGCAGCGACATCTGGGCCTCCAGCAGCCGGGAGACGACGGCGTCCACCCAGCGGCCGTAGTACCCGGCGGCGGCGCCCGCGACGATGCCGATGAGACCGGAGACGACGACGGCGAGCACACCGATCGACAGCGAGACCTGGCCGCCGTGCAGCACCCGCGAGAGCACATCGCGCCCGAGCTGGTCGGTGCCGAAGAGATGGCCGTCGGTCAGCGGCGCCAGCCGGCGCCGGGAGAGGTCCTGATCGCCCGCGCCGGGCAGCGGCAGCACCTGGGCGAGGGCGACGGGGACCACCACCAGCAGGGTGCACACCGCGCCCGCCCACAGTTTGAGGCTCGCGCTGCGGCGGCGCCGGGTGGCGGTGGCGCGTGCCAGGTCCCTGCCGGTGACCGCGCTGGGGCGGGGCGCGGGACCGGCCTTCGCGGGGGCCGGGGGTTCGGCGGGGGTTTCGAGGGCGCCTTTCATCTCAGGCCGCCTTTCCCAGGCGTACCCGCGGGTCGAGCAACGGGTAGGCCAGGTCGATGAGGAGTTGGACGAGGACCGCCAGGGCGGCGGTGACCAGGACGGTCGCCTGGATCAGCGGATAGTCGCGGGTCTCCAGGGCGCGGACGACCAGCGAGCCGACACCGGGCCAGCCGAAGACCACCTCGACCACCACGACACCGTTGAGCATGGCGGCGAAGCGGGTGCCGAGTGCGGTGAGCACCGGGATGGCGGAGTTGCCCATGGCGTAGCGCCAGGTCAGTACGCGGTTCGACACCCCGCGGGAGCGGGCGACGGTGACATACGGCGCGGCGAGGGCCGCCACCATCTCACGGCGGACCAGCCGGGAGATCAGCGCCATCTGGAGGATCGCCACGGTCACGGTGGGCAGCACCAGTCCGCCCCAGGTGGTGAAGCCGGAGGCGGGCAGTACCGGAACGGCCACGGCGAAGAGGGTCAGTAGCATCACGCCGATCCAGAAGTCCGGCATGGACTGCCCGGCGATGGTCAGCACATTGGCGCCCAGCTCGCGTTTGGTGTCGGCGCGGCGGGCCATCCATACGCCCAGCGGCACGGCCACCAGCGCGGTGAGGGTGATCGCGGAGAGGGAGAGGGTGATGGTGTAGGGCACCCGGTCGAGCACCACGTCCAGGGCGGGCGCGTGGAAGGAGTAGCTGGTGCCGAGGTCGCCGGTGAACAGATCGCGCAGAAAGAGCCCGTACTGGCTGAGCAGTCCGCGGTCGAGGCCGAACTGCTCCCGGATCCGGGCGAGGTCGGCGCTGGAGGGGTTGGGCCCGGCCAGGGCCGCGGCGGGGTCGCCGGGGGCCATGCGGACCAGGACGAAAACGGTGGAGAGGGTCAGGAAGACCGTCAGGACGCTCTGGCCCAGGCGGCGTATCAGATAGCGCGTCACGGCTCAGCCCTCCAGACGCACGGCGGCGAGGTCGTAGGAGTTGAGCTGCAGCAGGCGCACATCGCGCACCCGGGTGCGGCGGGCCAGCACCACATCGGGGACGAAAGCCCACAGGCAGGGGCGGGTGTCCCAGATCTGCTGCTGGACGGCCGCGAGCTTGGTGTTCCGCGTCTTCTCGTCCGTTTCGGCGGAGGCGTCGGCCAGCCGGGCGGCGATCTTCGGAAAGACATAGCCCTGGTAGGTGTCCCGGGTCTTCTCCTTCTCCGCGGTGCCGCCGTACATGCCCTGGAGGCTGGTGGAGGCGTGGCCGGTGGGGACGGAGAAGCCGTTGCCGAGGACGTCCCAGTCGCCCCGGCGGCCCTGCCGCCACTGCTGGATGTCGCCGCCCGGTTCGAACTGCTGGAGGGAGGCGCGGACGCCGACCGCGCGCAGCATCTCCAGCACGGCCTCCATCACCGAGGTGTCCGCCGGGAACTCGCCGGACTCCCAGATGATCTTCACCTTGAGATCGCTCGCGCCCAGCGCGGCGAGGCGTTTGCGGGCCTGGCCGGGGTCATGGACGTAACGGCCGGTGCGCACCGAGCCCTTGAGGGCGAGCGGGATGACGCCCTCGGCCTGCTGGGCGGAGCCGGTGAGCACATCGCGCACCAGGGCCTCGCCGTCGATGGCGTAGCTGAGCGCCTCGCGCACCCGGGCGTCGGCCAGCGGATGTCCGCGCGGTTTGCGGAAGTTGAAGAACAACTGGTTGACGCGGGTGCCCGAGGTGCGGTCCAGACGCACCCCCGGCAACCCCTTGAGCTGCTCGGCGGAGTCGGGGGTGATGGTGTCGATGACATCCAGCTCACCGCTGCGCACGGCGACGACCCGGCTGGACTCCTCGGGGACGAAGCGCACCCGGACCCGGTCCACGGTGGGGCGCCGCCCCCAGTACCGGGGGTTGACGTCCAGGGTGTACTCACCGGTGCCGGAGTTGGCCGAGGCGACCACGTACGGGCCGGAGCCCACACCGCCGGACAGTTCCTCGGGCCGGTTCCGCGCGGCGGGGCTGATCAGGATGTTGGCCATCAGCTGGTCGAGGATGGGCACCGGGCGCTTGGTGTGCAGGCGGAAGGTGCGCTCGTCGACCGGCTCGACGGTGGGCATCTCGGGGAAGAGGCCGACGATGAACGAGCCGTTGACGCCCGCGTACATCCTGAGCGCGGTCGAGACATCCTTGACGGTGACCGGGGTTCCGTCGGAGTAGCGGACTCCTTCGCGCAGCCGCACCGTCCAGGCGGTGGGCCCGGTCATCTCGAAGCGGTCGGCGAGCACCATCTCGGGCCGGAGCCCCTTGCCGATCCGGGTCAGCGCCTGGCGCACCGCGCGCTGCACCGTGACCGCCGCGTCGAACTGGTTCAGCTTGTTGTCCAGGCTGACCAGCGAGCGGTTCAGCCCGAGGCTGATGGCCCCGGGCCCGGGGGCACCGGTGGGGCCCGCGCACCCGGTCAGCGGGGCGAGGGCGATACCTGCTGAGGCGCCTGCTCCGAGGCGCAGCACGGACCGGCGGCTGGGGGCCGGACCGAAGGGGATACGGGTCATCGTTGACCTCTCGGCGTTCCTGAGGCGAGCGACCGGATCGCTCGACCCGCGCGGCGTCCGGATGACGGCCGTACGGGTCAAAGTGTCGCGGCGGTCACCGTGACATGGCTGCGCGCTTTACGCAATACTCCTCGCGCACTTCGCGCAACGTATGCCATCATCGGCACCACGGAGACGATGTCCACGCCATCCGATCGCTCCGTCCGTCACGGTCGTTCGAGGAGGTGCCGGTGGACATGACACCCAACCGGAGGCTGTTGGCCATCGCGGATGACCTGTCGGGCGCCGCGGAAGTGGCAGCCGCGCTTCATTCGCGCACAACACGCAGCCGGGTTGTGCTTGTGAGGATGTCTGACGCGGTGAGCGGGGGTGAGGCGAGCAGCGGTGTGGCGAGCGCCTTGCGCCCTCGCCATCCCGGCGAGGCGACCGTCCTGGACCTCGACTCCCGCTACCGGCCGGCCGCCGAGGCGGCCGAGGCGGTCCGTGACGCGCTGCGGCTGTCGTCGCCCGACGGGGAGGCCGACGGGAACGACGGGGACACCCTCGTACTGAAGAAGATCGACTCGCTGCTGCGGGGCAATGTCGCCGCCGAGATCGCCGCCCTCGCCGAGGGCGGGGCGGGTGTGGTGCTCGCCCCCGCACTGCCGATCGCCGGTCGCGTGGTGCGCTCGGGGGTGGTCCACATCGGCGGGGTGGCGCTCCACGAGGGCGACGCATGGCGCGCCGAAACCCTGCCCCCACCCGGTTCGGTGGCCCAGGCGCTCGGCGGCCTTCCGATCGCGCTGATCCCGCTGACGACGGTACGGGCGTCCCCGCCTGCCCTGCGGGCCGCGCTGCGCGCGGCCGTGGCGGCCGGACGGGTGGCGATCTGCGACGCGGAGACGGACGCCGATCTCGACGCGGTCGTCGCGGCATCGCTCGCCGAGGGCCCCCGGATGCGGCTGGTCGGCTCAGGGGGCCTGGCCGTGGCCCTCGGCCGCCACCTGACGGCGGCTCTTCCCGCCACGGCGGCTCCGGCCACCGCCCAGGCCACGGCGGTGTCGACGGCTCCGGCCGCCACGAACGCGGCCGCCTCCGCCGCCACGGTTCCGGCCGTCACCGACCCCACCGGCGCCCCGACCCTCACCGTCCCGGCCGCCACCACCACCACGGATCCGGCCGCCGACACGGCCCCCGCGCCCCCTGCCGACCCCGCCGGCACGAGCCCCGCCGCCACCAAGCCCACCACGGCTCCGGCCACCCCCGAACCCACCGAAGCACCGGCCTCCCCCGAACCCACCGGCGCCCCGGCCCTCACCGTCCCGGCCGCCACCACCGCCACCAACCTGGCCGACAACGACCCCATCACGGCTCCGGGCGCCGCCAACGCCCCGGCCATCACCACACCGGCGGGGGCAGCCGCGTCGACGGCCGGAACCGCGGCGCCCTCTACGAACGCCGGAGCCGCCCCCACCACCACAGCGGCTCCGGGCGCCGACACGGCCACCGCGCCCCCGGCCGGCCCCGCCACCACACCGGCGGGCGCCGCCGTCTCGGCGGCCGGAGGCGCAGCGCCCTCGGCGGACACCGGGCGACCGGTGCTGGTCGTCGTCGGCACGGCCGAACCGGCGGCCTCCGAACAGATCCGGCGCCTGGTCGAGGACGGCGCCACCCACCACCGGCTTCCGCTCGCGATGCTGCTGTCGGAGGGTCCCCCGCCGCGGCTGCCCCCGCTGACGGTCCCGGTCACGGTCGTGTCCCTCGCCGCCTCGCCGGGGGACCCGGACGCGACGACGACGCACGGCCCGGCGGCAGCGGCGGCAGCGGCGGCAGCAATGGGCGCGGTGCCCATCCCGTCCCCCCGTCCGGAACGCGAGGCCGTCGCGCCCGCCGACGTCCCCGGCGCGCCGCCCAGCCCAGCACCCGGCCTCCAGCCCGCCACTCCGCCACCGTCCGGCGGCGGCACCGACCGCACGGACCCGAGCAGAGCCCGAGCCGGGAGCCCGAGCGAAGTCTCGGACGGGAGCCCGAGCGAATGCCCTGCCGGAGTCCCGGACCCAACCCCGGCCGAAGGCCCTGCCAACCGGGCAGGCCCGCGGCCCCGGCCCGTGTCCGCCCGGCGGCTGGTGCTCGGCCTCGCCCGCGCCGTCCAGGACGCCGTTGCCGCGCACCACGGCGCCGTAGACCTCGTGCTGACCGGCGGCGAGACGGCACGCCGGGTGCTGGATGCCCTGGCGGTGACCGAGCTCGATCCGGTTGGCCAGGTGCACCACGGGGCCGTTCATCTCTCCACTCCCGACGGGCGGTCCGTCGTGACCCGACCGGGCAGCTTCGGCGACCCCGACTCCCTGCGCCAGATCGTCCAGGCGCTGCGCCCCCATTCGATGGAACGGAAGGTCACCTCATGAACTCCTCCACCAACCTCGCCCCCGCCGGGGCCGCTGGTGCGGACGCCGATCCCGCCCCGCTTCCGCTCATCGCGGTCACCATGGGCGACGGCGCCGGCATCGGACCCGAGGTGATCGTCCCCGCGCTGCTCGACCCGGACACGCTGCGGCGCTGCCGTCCGGTGGTCATCGGGGACGCCGAGCGGCTGCGCCAGGCCGCGCGGCTGCGCGATATCGCGTGCGAGATCGTCACCGTGGCCGGGCCCGCCGACGCGGCGTTCACCCCGGGCCGGATCAACGTCGTCGACCTCGGGCTGCTCCCCGCCGAGCTGCCCTGGGGCACGCTCTCCCCGGTGGCCGGGGACGCGGCCTACCAGTACGTACGGACCGCCGCCGAACTCGCCATGAACGGTGAGGTGCAGGGCATCTGCACCGCGCCGCTCAACAAGGAGGCGCTGCACGCGGGCGGCCATGTCTTCCCCGGCCACACCGAACTGCTGGCCCAGCTCACCGGGGTCGAGGAGGTGTCGATGATGCTGGCCACCCCCACGGTGAAGGTCATTCACGTCACCACCCACATCGGACTCATCGACGCGGTGCGGAAGATCGAGCCGGGTCTGGTCGAGCGGACCGTGCGCCGCGGCCATGAGGCGATGGTCCGCGCCGGGACCCCCGAACCGGTGATCGGGGTGTGCGGGATCAATCCGCACGCCGGGGAGAACGGGCTGTTCGGCTACGGCGAGGAGGAGGAGAAGATCGTGCCCGCGCTGGAGGTGCTGCGCGCCGACGGCATCGACGCCCGCGGCCCGCTCCCCGCCGACACCGCCTTCTTCCTGGCCGGGCGCGGTGACTACGACCTGATCGTGGCGATGTACCACGACCAGGGGCACGGCCCGGTCAAGGTGCTGGGCCTGGAGGCCGGGGTCAATCTGACCGTCGGTCTGCCCGTCATCCGCACCTCCGTCGACCACGGCACCGCCTTCGACATCGCCGGTACCGGCACGGCCGACGCCGGTAGCATGATCGAGGCGCTGCGGCAGGCCGCCGAGATGGCTCCGTCCCCCGCCCAGTGACGCCGACCCCGGTTGCTGACGCCCAGCCCCAGTTGAGGAACGCGAGGCCGAGCCCACGTTGAGGAACGCGAGAGACGCGAGCGAGATGCCGGTGAACGGAGCGCGGGCCCGGCGCGACCGGATCGTCCACCTCGCCACGACCACGGGCCTGACCAGCGTGGAGGAGCTGTCCCGCACCTTCGGCGTGACCGCCTCCACCATCCGCCGCGACCTCGCCCAGCTCACCGCGGACGGGCGGCTGGCGCGGACGTACGGCGGGGCGATGGCCCTGGTCGCCCACCCGGAGGCATCGCTGCGCCAGCGCACCGGCGAGGCGTTCGAGGCCAAGCGGGCCATCGCGCGCTGGGCGGCGTCGACGATCCGCACCGGGGAGACGGTGCTGCTCGACGCCGGTTCGACGGTCGGCGCGCTCGCCCATGAGCTGCGCACCGCTGAAGGACTCACGGTGGCCACGACCGGGCTCACCGCGCTGCAGGAGCTCGCCGATGTGGAGACCGTACGGGTGGAATGCCTCGGCGGTACGCTCCGGCCGCTGAGCCAGAGCTTCCTGGGCCCACTCGCCGAGGCGGCCCTGGAGCGCATGACCTTCGACCGGGTGTTCCTGGGCGCCGACGGGGTGACGGCCGAACACGGCATCTGCGAGGCGGATCTGAGCCAGACCCGGCTGAAGGAGCTGATGGCCCGCCGGGCGGACGCGGTGTACGTACTCGCGCACTCCGCGAAGATCGGCCGTCGCCCCTTCCACACCTGGGTGCGGCTGCCGCCCGGCTGGACGCTGGTGACCGACGACGGCGCCGACCCCCACGAGATCCGGGCGCTGCGGGCCCAGGGGGTCGAGGTCACGGTCGTCGGGGCGGGTGACCCCCGCCCCGCGACACCCGACCGCGGCGCCGGCCGTTGATCCACCATCCGTGAGCCGCACACCCCTCATGCGCGGCCGTGCCACGACTCCCACAGCGCGGCGTACGCACCCCCGCGCGCCACGAGTTCGTGGTGCGGGCCGAGTTCGCTGATCCGGCCGTCCTCCATCACCGCCACCCGGTCGGCGTCATGCGCGGTGTGCAGCCGGTGGGCGATCGCGATGACGGTACGCCCCTCGAGCAGGGCGGCGAGGGAGCGCTCCAGTCGGCGGGCCGCACGCGGATCGAGCAGCGAGGTGGCCTCGTCCAGTACCAGGGTGTGCGGATCGGCCAGCACCAGCCGGGCGAGGGACAGCTGCTGGACCCGGTCCGGGGCCAGGGCCGCGCCCCCCGCCCCCACCCGCGCGTCCAGCCCCAGCTCCAGGGCCCACTCCCGGGCCCCGACCGCGTCCAGCACCCGCTCCAGTTCGGCGTCGGCCGCCTCGGGCCCGACGATGAGCAGATTCTCCCGGAGCGTTCCGGAGAACACATACGTCTCCTGGGTCACCAGGGCCACCTGGCCACGCAGCCGGTCCGGGGAGAGCGCGGTGAGCGGCACCCCGCCCACCGTCACCGAGCCGCTGCGCGGTGCGTGGATCCCGGCGAGCAGCCGGCCGAGGGTGGACTTGCCCGCGCCCGACGGCCCGACGACCGCCAGCCGCTCCCCCGGCTGGATCTCCAGATCGATCCCGCGCAGCACATCCCTGCCGTCCCGGTAGGCGTAGCGCACTCCGCGCAGCGCCAGACCACGGTGCCGGGGCGCGGCCGTGGCGGAGGCGTCGGCTCCGGGCCCGGGGGTGCGGTGGACGCCGCGCAGCCGGGCCAGCGAGGCGGCGCCGGCCTGGAGGTCGCCCAGGCAGTACAGCACCGTGTCGACCGGGCTCAGCAGCTGCTGGACGTAGAGGGTGGCCGCGGTGACCGCGCCGAGCGAGACCATGCCGTGGAGCGCGAAGAGGCCGCCGAGCACCAAGGTCGCGGCCACCGGCAGCAGATAGGCGGTGTCGATGACCGGCAGAAAGACCGTGAGCAGCCCGATCGTATGGCGCTCGGCCGCGTAGGACCCGGCGATGTCCCGGTCCGTGCGCTCCGCGCGCGGAGCGGCCAGGCCCAGTGCCTCGACGGTACGGGCTCCCTCGACGGTCTCGGTGAGGCCCTCGGTGATCCGTGCGTAGGACGCGCTCTGGCGCAGGAACGCCTCGCGCGACCGGCCGAAGAACCACCGGGCCGCGACCCACAGCACCGGAACCCCGATCAGGCAGGGGAAGGCCAGCAGCGGGCCCACCACGACCAGGGCGCCGAAGGTGACGGCGATGGTGACCAGGGCGGTCATGGTGGCGGGGACCGCGCGGCGCACACAGCCCGCGAGCACCTCCACGTCCCGGATGGTGCGGGTGACCAGATCGCCCGCGCCCGCCCGTTCGACGGTGGCCAGCGGCAGGGCGAGCACATCGCCGACGAACCGCTCGCGCAACGCGGCCAGGACCTTCTCGCCCAGCCGCGCCGCGGCGTATGTCGCGGCATGGGTCAGCAGCGCCTGGACGATGACGAACGCGCAGATCAGCAGCGCCGTACGGGTGATGGCGCCGCCGCCGCCGCGGGTGTCCTCCACCAGGTCGCCCAGCAGCCGGGGGCCCACCAGCCCGCAGCCCGCGGCGAGCGCGTACAGGACGAGCACGGCGGTGAGCTCGCGCGGGTGGCGCAGCGCCAGCCGCCGGGCGTAGGCGCGGGTGTCGCCGGCCGGGGCGACCGGCAGCGGGGTGTGGGTACTCATGCCGACTCCTCCCGCGCCACGACGGACCGGTAGCGGACATCGGTGAGCAGATCGCCGTGCGAGCCCTGGGCGACGGCCTTCGCGCTCTGTACGTAGACGACGTGATCCGCCCGGTCGAGCACCACGGGGCTGGTGGTGAACACCAGCGTGGTCCGTCCCGCGCGCAGATCGCTCACCCCGCGCGCGATACGGGCCTCCGTGTGGGCGTCGACGGCGCTGGTGGGCTCGACGAGGATCAGCACCTCCGGGTCGGCCATGAGCGCGCGCACCAGGCGCAGCCGCTGCTGCTGGCCGCCGGAGAAGTTGCGCCCGGACTCGGCGACGAGGTCGTCGAGTCCGTCCGGGAGCGCCTCGGCGATGTCCCGCGCACAGGCGGCGTCGACGGCCCGCTCCAGCTCCGCGTCACTCCCCCGACCACGGAGTTCCTCGCGCAGCGGACCGGCGAAGAGGCGGTCGTCGTTGTCGGCGACGAGGATGCGGCGGCGGATCTCGTCCGGGGGCAGATCGCCGAGCGGGGTGTCCCCGAGCGTGACGGTGGAGTCGGTGTAGCGGCCCAGCCGTGCGGCGAGGGTCGCGGTGTCGGTGGGGGACGCGCAGGCCACGGCGGTGAACCGGCCCGGTGCCACGATCAGCCCGGAGTCGGGGTCGGCGAGCGGGACGGGTCCCTCGCACGGGCGTCCCTCGCACGGGACGGGTCCCTCGCACGGTCCCTCGTACGGAGCGGGTGCGGCGGCCCCCGGGGCGAACTCGGGCCGCAGCGCGAGAAACGCCGTGATACGGCGCGCGGCCACATGCCCCTGGGTCAGCCGGCCGGCCGCGGTGGTGAGCCGGCGCAGCGGATCGACCAGGAAGACGGCGTAGCCGTAGAAGGCGACGAGCTGGCCAGGGCCCATCCGCCCGCTCGCCACGTAGTGCGCGCCCAGCCAGACGACGACGGTGGTCAGCAGCCCCGGCAGCAGCACCTTGGCACCCTCGAGCAGGGCCTCCACCCGGGCCACCGCCACTCCTGCGGCGCGCACCCGCTGGGAGTCGGCGCGATAGCGGTCGGCGAAGACGTCCTCGCCGCCGATGCCGCGCAGCACCCGCAGCCCGCTGACGATGTCCACGGCACGGCCGGTCAGCTCGGCCTGCTGTTCGCGCAGCCGCTGCTGGCGCCGGTGCAGCGGGCGGATCAGCAGCGACACCGTCCCCACCATGAGCGGCACCCCGAGCAGCACCACCAGGCCCAGCTGCCAGGAGGTGTGCAGCAGGATGGCCGCCACGACGGCGATGGCGACGATGGAGCCGCTGCCCCGGGCGGTTTCGGCGAGCGCTTCCCCGAGCCGGCCGATATCGGCCACTCCGGCATTCACGATCTCGCCTTTGGCCACCCGTTTCGGCAAGGTCGCCCCCAGCCGGGCGGCCTGGCGTGCGATGAGTTGCGCGGTGCGATAGGCGGCGCCCAGCCGGGTGGTGAGGGCGGCGCGGTCGCGCAGAATTCCGGCGGCGGCCTGAATCGTCCCAAGAGCCACCACCGCGCCGCCCCACCACAGGAGTGCCCGCTGGTCACGGGCGATGATCCCGGCGTCGATGGCGGTGCCGACGGCGGCGGGCACCAGGGCCTGGGCCAGCATATGGACAATTCCATAGAGAGCGCCAAGGAATATGGCATTGTGCTGATAAGCGGCAAGCCATAACAGATAGGATATGGGTGAGCGATGGTCTGGATTTCCGGGATCCGGATCAGGAAAACGTCGCATGACGACGGAGATGCTAGCGACGCCGCTTCCGCCGGGTGGAGGAATTATCGCCCGCCTTCCCCGCCGCTCGCGCGTTCGGCGCCGCGTCCATGCGTACATCCCGGGGGACCGGGGCACCCGCCCCGGAAACGACATGGCCACCCGCCGACGAGTTTTGGAGGACACCGTGGCACGGCAGACCGACCCGACCCTCATCCATCCGACGCAGCGAGATCCCGGGCCGCCGTCTCCGACCCCGTCGCCCGGTCCGGGCGGCCCCGAGCCGGGTCCCGCACCGGGCCCCGTGCCCGGACCACCTCCGGGGCCGCCGCCGGACCCGATTCCCACCCCTCCGCCCGAGCCGCCGCCCAACCCCACGCCCGGCCCCGCCCCGGGCCCGACGCCCGATCCGGTGCCCAGGCCGCCGGGCCCCGACCCGGTCCCCGATCCGTCACCGGCACCGGGCCCGATCAGGTGATGCCGTCGATGGGCCACCCGGGCCCGACGGAGGCCCGGGTGGCGTAACAGCGGTGGGTGCCGCGGCGGCCGGGGTGAGATCGTCGGACGGAATCGGACCGGAAAAGGAGAATCCGATGTCCATCACCGCTCCGGCCCGGCCCGTCCTCGAACCCGCCGCCGCGGCGTTCGCCGAGGCCACCGCCAAACCGCCGTATCCGTACCAGATGACGCCCGCGGAGGGCCGTCGGACGCTCGACGAGGTGCAGTCCGGCGAGGTGCCCAAACCGGAGGTGGACGAGGAGTGGATCAGCGTCGGCGGCATTCCGGCGGGCGGCGTCAAGGCGCGGATCGTCCGCCCTCCGAAGGCCGTCGGCACCCTTCCGGTGATTCTCTACATCCACGGCGCGGGCTGGGTCTTCGGCAACGCCCACACCCATGACCGGCTGGTCCGGGAGCTGGCGGTCCGAGTGGGCGCCGCGGTCGTCTTCCCCGAGTACGACCTCTCCCCCGAGGCCCACTACCCGGTGGCGCTGGAGCAGAGCTACGCCGTGGGTCAGTGGATCGTGGCCCATGGCGAAGGGGCGGGGCTCGACGCCTCCCGGATCGCGGTGGCCGGGGACTCAGTGGGCGGCAACCTGGCCATCGCCCTCACCCTGCTCGCCAAGGAGCGCGGCGATCTGTCGCTGGTGCGGCAGGTGCTCTTCTACCCGGTGACCAACGCCGCCTTCGACACCGGCTCCTACGAGGAGTTCGCCGAGGGCTACTTCCTCACCCGTGAGGCGATGAAGTGGTTCTGGGACCAGTACACGACCGACCCGGCGCACCGCTCCGAGATCACCGCCTCGCCGCTGCGCGCCGCCCCCGACCAGCTCGCCGGGCTGCCGCCCGCCCTCGTCATCACCGGCGAGGCGGATGTGCTGCGCGACGAGGGCGAGGCGTACGCGGCCAAGCTGCGGGAGGCCGGGGTACCGGTCACCGCCCTGCGGATGCAGGGGATCATCCATGACTTCCTGATGCTCGACGCGCTCCGCGACACACGAGCCGCCCGGGCCGCGCTCACCCTGGCCGTGGACACCCTGCGGGACGCGCTGGGCACTGCCTGAAGCCCTCCAACGCCTGGCGCCCGGCACCGCCACGAAGACCTCCGCTCAGCCTGCCGCGCCATCCTTGGCCTGCTTGGCCTGCCGCTTGAGCTCCTGCTTGTGGGCGCGGACCTTGTCCAGCGACTCGGGTCCGGTGATGTCGGCCACCGAGCGATACGCGCCCTCCTCGCCGTAGGACCCGGCGGCCTCGCGCCAGCCCTTGGGCCGCACTCCGAACCGCTTGCCCAGCAGCGCGAGGAAGATCTGCGCCTTCTGCCTGCCGAAACCCGGCAGTTCGTTCAGCCGCCGGAGCAGGTCCTCACCGGAGGGGGCATCGCGCCACATGGCGGTCGGGTCGCCGTCGTAGTGCTCGGCCAGATACCCGCACAGCTGCTGGATGCGCCCGGCCATCGCGCCCGGGTAGCGATGCACGGCGGGCTTCTCCGACAGCAGCGCGGCGAATCCCTCGGGGTCGTGGGCGGCGATCTCCTGGGCGTCCAGCCGGTCCCTGCCCAGACGCCTCGCGATGGTGTACGGACCGGAGAACGCCCACTCCATGGGCACCTGCTGATCGAGCAGCATCCCGATCAGCAGGGCCAGTGGGTCGCGCTCGAGCAGGGCGTCCGCCTCGGGCTGCTGGGCGAGACGAAGGCGTGTGTTCATCCCCTGGCGATACCCCGCCACCATCCGAACGAACCAGATGAAACACGCATACCGCCCAAAAGCATGCATACCATCACTAATTTGGTCGAATTGCGAGGCGATGGGGCGCATGCGAATCTGGTGGCGAACCGCCGTGACATCGGAACACGGAGGCGAGTGACCATGTCAGCAACCGCGACTCGCCAACGACGCCATGACGACACTCCCGACACCGGCGGTGCCTTCCTGCGTCTGTCCCGGCTCCCGTCCGGACCTGAGCGCGACGCGCTGCGCGAGGCGATCATCTGCGCCTGGCTGCCCGTCGCCAAACGCCTGGCGCTGCGCTTCCGCAACAAGGGCGAGAACATGGAGGACCTCACCCAGGTCGCCTCGCTGGCCCTGGTGAAGGCCGTCGACCGCTACAACCCCGACCTCGGGCATGCCTTCCCCTCCTATGCGATCCCCGTCATCACCGGTGAGCTCAAGCGCCATTTCCGCGACTATCTGTGGACGCTGCACATCCCCCGCAACATCCAGGAGGTCCGTTCCCGCACCCGCTCCGCGCGCGACGCGCTGGAGCAGGAGCTCGGCGGGCGCACCCCCACCATCCATGAGATCTGCCTCCGCACCGGTATGCCCCAGGAGGATGTGAAGGCGGGTCTGGAGGCCAGCGCCTCCTGCACCCCGCTGTCCCTCAACGCCGCGGTCCAGGGCGCCGAGGAGCGGCTGCTCGCCGAGACGGTGGGCTCGGACGACGCCGCGATCGAACGCGTCGTCAACCGCGAGGCGCTGCGGGTGCTGATCGCCGAACTGTCGGAGCAGGACCGCTACGTCCTCTATCTGCGGTTCTTCGCCGGGCTTTCGCAGAGTCAGATCGGTGAGATCCTGGGCTTCTCGCAGATGCACATATCCCGCAGGCTCTCCCGGCTCTACAGCGAGCTGCGGCAAGGGCTCATGGCCTACGCCTAGCCGCGGCACCAGCCCCCGCAACCCCCGCCAGGAGGTGGCCGATGCGCTCCGAGACCGCCCGTATCGCCGCGGACGACGCCATGCTCGTGGGCGATCTGGCCCTTCCCGACCAGCCCATCGGGGTCGTCGCGTTCGCCCACGGAAGCGGCAGCTCCCGGCACAGCCCGCGCAATCGCGCGGTGGCCCGGGTGCTGCAGGACGCGGATCTGGCCACCCTGCTGTTCGACCTGCTCACCGACGCCGAGGAGCGGGTGGACGCGATCACCGCCGAACTGCGCTTCGACATCCCGCTGCTGGGCCGGCGGCTGGTGGCCGCGGTGAACTGGCTCGGCGAGCATCCGGCCACCTCGGCGCTGCCGGTGGGGCTGTTCGGCGCCAGTACGGGCGCGGCGGCGGCGCTGACGGCCGGCGCGGAGCGGCCGGAGCGGACGGCGGCCGTGGTCTCCCGCGGCGGCCGGCCCGATCTCGCGGGCGGTGCGCTGAACCGGGTGCGGGCGCCGGTGCTGCTGATCGTGGGCGGCGACGACCACGAGGTGCTGCGGCTCAACCAGCAGGCGGCCGCCATGCTCGTCGCCCCGCACGAGATCCATGTGGTGCCCGGCGCGAGCCATCTGTTCGAGGAGCCCGGAACGCTGGAGGAGGCCGCCGAGGCCGCGCGTGACTGGTTCGTACGGATGGCCAGGCACCCGGCCCGGGGCGGCAAGCGGTGACGGACCGAACGACGGACCGAACGGTACGGTGGCGGACGGCGGCAAGGGTGACGGCAACCGCTACGCGTCCGCGGCGGACGACCCCAGCACCCGGCGCAGATCGTAGGAGACCGGCTCCTCCAGCTGTTCGTAGGTGCACTGCCCGGGCTCCCGGTCCGGCCGCCAGCGCCGGAAGCGGGCGGTGTGCCGGAAGCGGCCGCTCTGCATGTGGTCGTAGGCCACCTCGCACACCCGCTCCGGGCGCAGCGGCAGCCACGACAGATCCTTGACCCCGGTCCAGCGGCTGGGCGCGCCCGGCATCCGGCCCGCGGCATGGGCCTCCTCGCGCGCCCAGTCGGCCCAGGGGTGGCCTTCGACGGTCTCCATGGCCAGCGGCTCCAGCTCGGCCAGCAGCTCCTGGCGGCGGCGCGCGGTGAAGGCCGCGCTGACGCCCACGTGCTGGAGCCGGCCGGTGGCGTCGTACAGGCCGAGCAGCAGCGAGCCCACGCCCTGGCCGGACTTGTGGACGCGGTACCCCGCCACCACACAGTCCGCGGTGCGCTCGTGCTTGACCTTGACCATCACGCGCTCGCCCGGGCGGTAGCGCTGGTCGGGGCTCTTGGCCACGACGCCGTCGAGCCCCGCCCCCTCGTAACTCTCGAACCACTGCCGGGCCACGTCGAGGTCGTCGGTGCAGGGGGCGAGGTGCACGGGGTCCGCGGCGTCGCGCAGCGCCTCGGTCAGTGCCTCGCGGCGCTCGCTGAGCGGGGCTTCCATGAGTGAGACGTCGCCGAGGGCGAGGATGTCGAAGGCGACGAAGCTGGACGGCGTGTTCCTGGCCAGCATCCGCACCCGGGAGTCGGCGGGGTGGATCCGCTCCAGCAGGGCGTCGAAGTCCAGCCGTCCGCCGCGCACGATGACGATCTCGCCGTCCAGGACGCAGCGCGGCGGCAGGTTGGCGAGCAGCGCCTCGGCCAGCTCGGGGAAGTAGCGGGTGAGCGGCTTGGTGGTGCGGCTGCTGATCTCGATCTCGTCCCCGTCGCGGAAGACGATGGCCCGGAAGCCGTCCCATTTGCCCTCGTAACGCATCCCGGGCGGGATCGTGGCCACGGCCTTGGCCAGCATCGGCTCGACAGGAGGCATCACCGGAAGGTCCATGATGTCCGATTGTGCTCCTGTGGCGGACCGCGCGCCCGCCGGGAGGCGGCCTCGAGCGGACGGGCCTAGCGTGGCCGTATGGCAGAGTCGGTGGAACTCACGGTCGGCGGTCGCACGGTGCGGGTGACCAACCCCGGGAAGGTGTACTTCCCGGAGCGCGGGTTCACCAAGCTGGACCTCGCCCGCTACTACCTGGCGGTCGGCGAGGGCGCGCTGCGGGCGCTGCGGGACCGGCCGACGACGCTGGAGCGCTATCCGGACGGGGTCGACGGGGAGTCGTTCTTCCAGAAGCGGGCCCCGAAGAACCTCCCGGAGTGGATTCCGACCGGCCGTATCTCCTTCCCCAGCGGGCGGCACGCGGACGAGATCTGCCCCACCGAGACGGCCGCCGTGGTGTGGGCGGCGAATCTGGGCAGCCTGACCTTCCATCCGTGGCCGGTGCGGCGCGGGGACACCGAACACCCCGATGAGCTGCGGATCGACCTCGACCCCCAGCCGGGCACCGACTACGAGGACGCGGTGCGGGCCGCGCAGGAGCTGCGCGAGCTGCTGGACGGGCTGGGGCTGCGGGGGTGGCCCAAGACCTCGGGCGGGCGGGGGCTGCACGTCTTCGTCCCGATCGCGCCGGAGTGGACCTTCACGCAGGTGCGGCGGTCCGCGATCGCGATCGCGCGGGAGCTGGAACGGCGGGATCCGGAGCGGGTGACCACCAAGTGGTGGAAGGAGGAGCGGGGCCGGAAGATCTTCGTGGACTACAACCAGACCGCCCGCGACCGCACCATCGCCAGCGCCTACTCGGTACGCCCCCGCCCCCATGCCCCGGTCTCCGCGCCGCTGCGCTGGGAGGAGGTCCCCGACGCCCGGCCGCGCGACTTCGACCTGGCCACCATGCCGGTGCGCTACCGCGAGCTGGGCGATGTACACGCGGACATGGACGAGCACGCCTTCCGCCTGGAGTCCGCGCTGGAGCTGGCCACGCGGGACGAGCAGGAGCATGGGCTCGGCGACCTCCCCTATCCGCCGGAGCATCCGAAGGTGGCGGGCGAGCCGAAGCGGGTGCAGCCGAGCCGGGCCAAGAAATGATGGCCGGATCCTCAGCGGCTGCGAGAATCGCGCCATGTCCGTCTTCGTTCACCCCGGCCGCCATCGGGTGGCGGTGCTGGTGCGCCACGGTCTGCTGCCGTTCGAGCTGGGCATGGCGCACCGGCTGTTCGGCCGGGCCGTATCGGCCGCCGGCGAGCCGCTGTACGAGGTGGTGACCTGCGCGCTGGTCCCCGGTGAGGTGCGCACCGACTCCGATGTCACGATGCGGGTCGCGCATGGCCCGGACGCGCTGGGCGAGGCCGACACCGTGCTCGTCCCGGCCGCCAATGAACCGGACGAGCCCCAGACCGAGGGCCGTCTGGGTGCCCCGCTCACCGGCGCCTTCGCCCGGATCCGCCCCGGCGCCCGGATCGCCTCGATCTGCACGGGGGCGTTCGTGCTGGCGGCCGCGGGGCTGCTGGACGGCCGCCGGGCGACGACCCACTGGCAGGAGGTCGAGCGGTTCCGGGAGCTGTTCCCGGCCGTCGCGCTCGACCCGGACGTCCTCTACGCGGACGAGGGCGAGGTGCTGACCTCGGCCGGGGACGCCGCCGGTATCGATCTGATCCTGCATATGATCCGGTGCGACCACGGCGCGGCGGTGGCCGGCGAGGTCGCCCGCGGTTCGGTCGTGGCCCCGCATCGCGACGGCGGCCAGGCGCAGTTCATCCGGCGGCCGGTACCGGAGCAGCGCGGGGGCTCCACCGGCGCGGCCCGCGCCTGGGCGCTGACCCGGCTCGACCGTCCGCCGACCCTGCGGGAGCTGGCCGAGCGGGAGTCGATGAGCGTACGGACCTTCTCCCGGCGGTTCCGCGAGGAGGTGGGGATGACCCCGGTGCAGTGGCTGACCCAGCGGCGCCTCGAACGCGCCCGGCAGCTGCTGGAGGAGACCGATCTGCCGGTGGACCGGATCGCGGCCGACGCGGGCTTCGGTACCGCCGCCTCGCTGCGGCAGCATCTGCACACCGCCCTCGGGGTGTCACCGAGCGCCTACCGCTCCACGTTCCGGGGCAGCGCCGCCGCCCTCTAACGACGGGCGGTGAACTGGCCGGTGCCCAGGGTGTGGAACCACGTCTGGATGCGGTGTTCGTTGTGGGTGGTGGCGAGCGAGAGAAGCAGCAGCAGCCGGGCCTTTTGCGGGGTCAGGTCCTGGGCGCCGATGACGCCGTGGACATCGGGGTCGTAGACCGAGCCGGAGCCGGTGCGCGAGGCGGAGACCATGACCACCCCGTTCTTGACGGCGTCGTCCCGGGCCTCGGTCATGGCCGGGGAGAGGCCGCCCGCCCCGGTGCCCGCGGTGACGATCCCGGCCGCCCCGGCATCGGCGAACGCCTTGATGGCCTGGGGTCCGGCGCCCTGGTAGCTGTAGGCGATGTCGACCTTGGGCAGTGGCCGCCGGGCGATCTTGTCGAGGTCGAACGGGGTCTTCCAGGCGGGCTTGCCGCACTGCTCGACCCGGGCCGGCGCGCGGTTGACGCGGATGTGGTTCTGGTCGATGACGCCGAGTTCTCCGCTGCTGCCGCTGCTGAACGCGTTCAGCCGCAGGGTGTCGGACTTGCGCACCTCGCGGGCGGCGTGGATCTGGTCGTTGAGCATCACCACGGCGCCGAAGCAGGTGGTGCGCCCGCTGGCGGCGAGGTGGATCGCATTGTAGAGGTTGGCCGGGGCGTCGGAGCCGATCACCGTCCAGGGCCGCATGGAGCCGGTGAGCACCACGGGCTTGTCGCTGCGGACGGTCAGGTCCAGCCAGTACGCGAACTCCTCCATGGTGTCGGTGCCGGTGGTCACCACCACCCCGTCGTTGAACTTCAGGGCGTGGTCGACGGCGGCGGTGAGCCGGCGGTACTCGGGGATCGTGTAGTTGTTGGAGTCCTTGTTGCCGAACTGCTGGGTGGTCACATCCGCGATCCGGTTCACCTCGGGCCTGAGGTCGTTCACCAGCCGGGAGACCCGGAGCTTCCCCGCCTCGTAATCGTCGAAGGACACCTTGGACTTGCTGACGCCCGCGATGGTGCCGCCGGTGCCGATGACCGCGACCTTGGGGGTGGGCCTGGGGTCCGGCTCCGCGGCACCGGTGGGGGAGGCCGTGATCCCCAGGGCGACGGCCACCAGGGCGGTCACTACGGTGAAGCGGCGAGCGAGCTGAGCCATCGGGACGTCGTTTCATCGATGGGGGTGAGTGCTGTGTCGGCCCTTCTTCAGCCGCTTTCCACGGTAACCACGGACGCCTCCGGCAGGCGAGGGCAGCGCAGCCGGGCCAGTAGCAGGGCCACATCGTCGTCCGGCGCCCCGTGCAGCGCGGCCAGCACCTGGTCGCAGATCCGCTCCAGCGGGCCCTGGTGGCGCCGCAGCAACTGAACCAGGGTGTGCAGTCCGACGTCGAGGGACTGATGGCGCTTTTCCACCAGGCCGTCGGTGAACAGGGCCAGCAGCGCCCCCTCGGCCAGCTCCCGCTCCACCGAGGCGAAGGGGACGCCGCCGACGCCCAGCGGCGCGCCGGTGGGGAGGTCGATGAGCTCGGCGTCGCCGCCGGGGTGCACCAGCACCGGCGGCAGATGGCCGGCGGTGGACATCTCGCACCGCCCGGTGCGCGGATCGCAGACCGCGTAGAGACAGGTGGCGATGGACTCCCCCAGGCTGGGCGTGATCTCGTCGAGATGGCACAGCACCTGGGCCGGGGGCAGTTCGAGCCGGGAGAAGGCCCGGGTGGCGGTGCGCAGCTGGCCCATGATCGCCGCGGCGTGGATGCCCTTGCCCATGACGTCGCCGACCACCAGCCCGACCCTGCCGTCCGGGAGGGGCAGCACATCGAACCAGTCGCCGCCGGCGGCACTGACCGCGGGCAGATACCGGGAGGCGATCTCCAGGCCGTCCAGGTCGCGTGGCTGCTGGGAGAGCAGGCTGCGCTGGAGGGTGAGCGCGGCGTCGCGTTCGCGAGCGTAGAGCCGGGCGTTGTCGATGCACAGGGCGGCGCGGATGGCCAGTTCGCAGGCGAGGGTGAGGTCCTCCTCGTCGAACGGCCTGGGGTTGATGGTGCGGTGCAGGCTGAGGGTGCCGAGCACACTGCCGCGGGCGATCAGCGGGGCGGCGATATACGAGTGCACGCCCTCGCGCAGCAGCACCCGCCCGGCGTCGTCGTCCCGGGCGATCCGCCGTACGTCCTGCTCCGTCACGTGCGGCACCAGGATCGGCCGGGCCTCGCGGACGCACTGGGTGATCAGCCGGGTGGGGTCGTAGCGGGCGATCTCGCCGACCGGGTCCGCCGCGTGGACGGCGTCGGTGGGGTAGCCGGCGGCGACGGCGAGCGCCCGGAAGCGGGCGGAGCCGTCGGTCCACACCCGGGGCGTGGCCTCGCGGTGCACCACGGAGTCCAGGACGTCGACGGCCGCGAGGTCGGCGAGCCGGGGCACGGTCACATCGGCCAGCTCCTGGGCGGTCCGGCGCAGATCCAGCGTGGTGCCGACGCGGACGCTCGCGTCGGCGATCACGGCCAGCCGCTCGCGCGCCTCGGCGATCTCGCTGGTCTCCCGGTGGCGTCGGGAGATGTCCATGATGGAGACGGCGACGCCCAGGATCCGGCCACTGGGGTCCTCCAGTCGGTAGTACGACTCCGACCAGGCGTGGTCATGGTCGGGGTCGGCGGGGGTCCGGCCTATGCTCTGCTGGTCCAGCAGCGGTTCCCCGGACTCCAGCACATGCCGCATCGCGGCCTCGATGGCCTCGCAGTCGAGCCCCGGCAGCGCCTCCCCGACGCGGAGACCGCGCACCTGGGGCTCGGTGATGGAGTTCATCCGCTGCAGGGCCGGGTTGGCGCGCAGCCAGCGCAGCTCGGTGTCGAACACCGCGAGCCCCACCGGCGACTGTCCGATCAGGAAGCCGGATACGGCCAGATCGGTCTCCAGCCGCCGTACGGTCCCCTCGTCGGCGGCCAGCCCCAGCGCGTAGCCCTCGCCGTGGGCGTCGCGCAGGCCCATGGTGCGGAAATCCACCTTCAGGGTGGAACCGTCCGGGCGGCGGACCGGGAAGACGCCGGCCCAGGTGTCGCCCGCCCGTACGCGCGCGAACAGCTCCACGGCCGCGCTCCGGTCCTTCGGGTGGACCAGCAGCTTGTCCGCGCGACGCCCCAGCGCCTCGGCCGCACGGTAACCGAACAGCTGTTCAGCCTCCGGGCTCCACAGAGCGATCCGCCCCTCGACGTCCAGCGCCACGGCGGCGACCCGCAGCAGGTCGAGCACTCCTCCCGGGGCGGTCGCCATACTGCCGATACCCGCCCCGTCCTCCTGGTCAACACGGTCATGCGTGGTCATACCGGCACCTCACCGGCTCGCCGTGCCCTCCTACTGTCATACCTCGCCCGGCGGTCCGCCGCACACGGGTATGACGCGGGCACGCTACAGATCCCGGATCAGATGGTGAAGGGCCGCTGCCGGGCGAAGGCGGAGTGCGGCGCACCCGCCTGGAAGAGGTGGGGCGTCTGGTCGGGCGGCATCCGCTTGACGATCTCCCGGTGCAGTCCGCGGTAGCTGCCCGCGAAGGCACCGCCCCGCCAGACCTCCAGCAGCGTGGCGGTGAACAGGCCGTTGACGATCCCGTCGGCGGAGGTCTGGTTGTCCTGGCAGCCGGAGATCCGCAGCACGCTGGCGTCGATTCTGGCGAGGTCCTTGGCGGTGCGGGTGTTCTGGATGCGGTCGTAGGCGTCACGGTCGCGCCGGTAGACGGCGGACTGCACCGACTGTGGCATGGCCCGGATCCTGCGGCCGACCTCCTCGGGGTCGGCGGTGCTGAAGCGCCGGCCGAGCTCTTGGGCGCTGAGCATCTCGGGCAGCCGCCGGGCCACGGTGCCGCTGTGGCAGCTGTCGGAGAGCAGCCAGATCCGCACCCCCTTGGCGAACTTCCCGAACAGCTCGAACAGCTCGTCGTCGACCAGCTGCCGGTCGTGGAGCACCCAGGTCTCGTCGAGGCGGTCCCCGGTCTCGTCGTGGTTGAGATCGGGCACCTGGCCGCCGTGGCCCGAGTAGGTGAGGAAGAGGATGTCCCCCTCGGCCAGCCGCCCGGCCGCGGCCTCCAGGGTGGCGGTGACGGTCTCCGCGGTGGCGGCCGGGCTCAGCAGCGGGTCGGTCACATCGAACCCCGCGGCGTCGGCGATCCCGGCCATGTCGACGGCGTCCTGCTCGCAGGCGCCCAGCTCACCGCTCCAGCCGTCGTAGGCGGCGGGGTCGACCTGATTGAGTCCGATATGGACGGAGAGGCCGGTTGACATGGGGGCTCCTAGGGTCGAGGACGCGCGGCGGCTCACCACCGCTCGTCACTAAGCGATGATGCGGGGCCGCGCACCGCCATGCCCGTTCTCCGGCCCATCCGGAGGAGGAGCCCCGCGGAAGGAGACGCCCGTCGAAGGAGGCGCCCGTCAAAGGAGGCGCCCCGCCGACGTGGCGCCCCGCACGCCCGTCGGCGCCGCCCCGGCCGTCACTCCCCGCGCGGCCGGGCGCCCAGGGCCCGCAGCGCCATATCGGCGGCGCGCTCGAAGTAGCCGGGCTCCAGGGCCGCCCCACGGGCCGAGACGCGCCAGTAGACCAGCCCGCCGAGCAGATCGAGCGCCAGCTCGCGGTCGAGGTCCTGCGGCAGCTCACCGCGCTCGGCCGCCCGGTCCAGTATGCCGATGGCGCGGGCGCGCCGCGGCTCGCCGATGCAGCGGGCCAGGGCCTGGAACAGCTCCTCGTCCCGCTGCGCCTCGGCGATCAGGTCCGGCAGGATCCGCGAGAACCGCGGATGGGTCAGCCAGTCGGCGACCAGATGAAGCGCGGCCAGCACATCGCCGCGCAGGGATCCGGTGTCGGGCTCCTCGACCAGGGCGACGCTCAGCTCCGAGACGACCGCGATGACCATCCGCTGCCTGGAGGGCCACCGCCGGTACAGGGCGCTCTTGCCCACTCCGGCCCGTTTGGCCACGGCCTCCATCGACAGTCGGCCGTATCCGTGCTCCGCGAGCTCGTCCAGGACGGCCTCGGCGATGGCGGCGGTCTTGTCCGCACGCAGGGTGGCGGCGCCGCTCGGGGGGCGCCGGTTGGTGTCCGACATGGCTTCGAGGTTAACAGATGGACGGGACGGGACCGTCTCGTTCTATGATGTGCGGACGGGACGGTACCGTTCCGTCCGTTGGTCAGGGGATTCCCCTGTACGAAAGAAGGACGTCATGGACGACCGCATCAAGGTGTTCGAGCGGGCGAAGGAACTGCTGCTCGACCACGACATGATGGGATTCGCGAACCTGTGGGCCGTCGACGGCACCATGGAGTTCCCCTTCGCCCCGGCCGGCCGGCCGCGCCTGCTGGAAGGGCGTGAGGCCGTGCGCGCATACGTGCGGGACTACGCCGACCACATCGATCTGCGCGCCGTAGCGCATCAGGTCATCCATCGCACCGAGGACCCCGAGGTGCTGATCGTGGAATTCTCGATGGACGCCGTGGCCGTCTCGTCCGGCCGCCCGCTCCGCCCCTCGTACATCGCCGTCATCACCGTCCGCAACGGCGAGATCGCCTCGTACCGCGACTACTGGAATCCGCTGATGCTCAGCGAGGTCGGCTTCGGTGCCCAGGAGGACCGGACCAATGGCTGAACCCACTGTTCTGGTCCTCGGCGCCACTGGGAACACCGGTTCCAAGGTGCTGCGGATGGTGCGCGCCCAGGGCGCGCGGGCGCTGGCCGCCACCCGGCGGCCCGAGGCCGCGGCCGGGGCCGGCGAGACCGTCCGGTTCGACTGGCACGACCGGGCCGGCCATGCGGCGGCGCTGGACGGCGTGGAGCGGATCTATCTCATCTCGCCCCTGGGAGTGGCCGAGCCGCGGCCCGTGGTCGAGCCGTTCCTGAACACCGCTGTCGCCCAGGGCGTACGGCGGGTGGTGCTGCTGGGCTCCTCCGCGGTCCCCGAGGCGCCCACGGGCCTCGGCGCGCTGCACACGCTGGTGAAGGAGACCGTTCCGGAGTGGGCGGTGCTGCGGCCCTCGTGGTTCATGCAGAACTTCACCGGTGACCATGCGGTGGCCCACGCCATCCGCGGCGACGGCGAGATCGTCACCGCCACCGGGGACGGCAGGGTGGCCTTCGTCGACGCGACGGACATCGCCGCCGTCGCCACCCGGGCCCTGCTGGACGACCGCCCGCACAACACGGACCACGTCATCACCGGCCCCGAGGCGCTCGGCTACGCGGAGGCGGCGCGCATCGTGACCGAGGTCTCCGGACGGCCCGCCCGCCATGTCGCGGTGGAGACCGGGGAGTTGCGGGAGAGGCTGGAGGCGATAGGGATCCCGGCGGAGTTCGCCGCGGTGCTCGCCGGGCTCGACGAGGACATCCGGCACGGCGCGGAGGACCGGACGACCGACACCGTCCAGCGGGTCACAGGGCGCGCGCCCCGCTCCTTCCGCGCCTTCGCCGAGGCGCACCGGGCCGCCTTCGCCCCGGCGCCCGCCGCCTAGGCCCCTGTCCGGCGGACCGTCACGGGCCCGCGGCGCCCATCGCCGATAGCGAGGCGCCGAGGTCCACCGGACAGGGCCTGAGCAGGCCAGAGGAAGTCCGCTACGGTTCGGGCAGCGCCCGAAGGGGCGCGGGGAACCGCGCGACCAGCCACGACGCCGCCGCAGTCGGCCGACGACGCACAGCGACACTTCCGGCGGAGCGCTTAGCGGAACAGCACATCCGGGAGGCCGGGCCGGTCGGTGGCCTCCTCCAGGGCGGCGCGCAGGGTACGGCTGTCGGTGAGCGGGCCGCCGGGCCGGATCAGCCAGACATGGCCCTGCCGGACACAGCCGGGCCTGGGGCAGCGCAGCACCCGGCCGGGCCCGGCCGCGGCCACCGAGCGGCGGCGGGCGTACGCCGTCCCGGCCAGCCAGCCCTTCCACTCGGCCGCCGATCCGGGCGGCACCAGGAAGGAGAGCACATGGCTGGCGGTGGCGAGCATCACGGGACCCGCCGCGTCGCGCCGCCGCAGCGCCTGGATCACCGCGGTGCCGATGTCGTCGCACATCCGCACCAGGTCGAAGACGGGACCCACCGGCAGATCGGCGAGGCCGCTTCCGCTGGCCCACTGCAGCCGCACCCGCCCGGGGTCGTCGCTCGCGGCGAGCAGCCATTCGGCCGCGTCGGTCTCCACGGTGACCCGCATCCGGCGGTCACCGCGCGCCCCCGCGTTCATGAGGTGGCCACCAGCGGCAGGGTGAACCACACCTTCTTCCCCCGGACTCCGGGGTCGGGCGGCTCGGTGCCCCAGTCGAGGGCGAGGTCCTCGACGATGGCCAGTCCTCGTCCGGACTCCTCGGTCGGCTCCGGCTTGCGGGCGACCGGGATCACGGGCGAGCCGTCGGCCACCTCCACGCGCAGCTCACGGCCGAAGCGTTCCAGCGAGACGGTGATGGTGACGGTATCGGCGGGGCCGGAGCTGCCGTGCTCCACGGCGTTGGCGAACAGCTCGTTGGTGGCCAGGACGACATGATCCACGATCGTGCCGAGCCGCCAGTCGCGCAGATGCCCGGCGACCATCCGGCGTACGGCGGCGGCGCGGTCGGGAAGGGCGGGGAACTCCGCCCGGAAGAGCCGGCGGGTGTCCAGCGGGATCACCGTCCTCTCCCCTCCAGTGCAGGGGACGGAGATCGCCGCGGCGACCGGCCCGGTAACCGGATCGGCTCCCGGCGCGGTAAGCGGATCAGCGCGCGGCCCGGTAACCGGATCGGTTCGCGGGCGGTCCGCGGAGACCGCGATGCCATGGCTCGCGCCCATCGTCTCGCGCTCCTCATCGGCCGACGCCGGCCTGTGCGACAGTCCTGGAAAGGATCGGCTCACGGTGTCCGTCCTCACGCTCCTCGTCGGTCTGTGGGCTGTGGTGGCCTACGGGCCCATGGAGCGATTGATGCCCCGGTGAGCGGGTAAGCGCATTCTGGCGACCGACCGCCTGGCATCTGAGCTGGTGACAGGTGGTGCGCACACCCCACCCGACCCGCCTGGACCGGCTGCCACGGACGGAGACGGCCCGGTCGCGGTGAGTGCCGGATACCGGCATGGTTCCTCCTTCGAAGGCAGCGCAAAGCGCCGTCGGTCGCCGTTCCTGTAGACAAACGGTTGGACCGGCCGGTGGGCGAGAGGGCATGGGGGTTGTCCGGTTGTACGGGCGTAGTGGTTCGGGCTGTACGGTCCGGACGTGGCAAGCGTGAGCGACGGCCGCGAGGGGCGGCTCGGCCCGGGGGAACGGTCCGGTGTGGACGCCAAACGGGTCCTGGTGACCGGCGGCTCCCGGGGGCTGGGTGAACAGATCGTACGGCTACTGGCCGCCGGTGGGGCGCGATTGGCCACGTGTGCGCGGACGCCGGAGGATCTGCGGGCCCTCACCGCGTCCCTGAGCGCCGAGGGCCATGAGGAGTTGTTCACCCGTGCGCTGGATGTCACCGAGCCGGGGCTGCTGGAGGAATTCGTCGACGCGGCGGGGATACGTTTCAGCGGTCTGGACGGCGTGGTGGCCTGCGCCGGTGGCGCCCGCGGCCGCGGCATCGAGGACGCCGACCCCCGGGACTGGTCACTGACCTGGGAGATGAACGTGGGTCATACGGCACGGCTGGTGAAGGCCGCGGTGCCGCATCTGCGCCGCGCGGGCGGCGGCTCCGTGGTCGTGATCGCCTCCATCTCCGGCTGGAAGCCGGGACCCCAGGCGCAGTACGGGGCGGCCAAGGCCGCCCAGATCCATCTCGCGGCCTCGCTCGCCCGCGAGCTGGGCCCGGACGGGATCCGGGTGAACGCCGTTTCCCCGGGGTCCATGCTGATCCCCGGGAAGCGGTGGGACCGGATGCGCACCGAAGAGCCCGAGGCATACGCCCGGTTCACGGCCGAGCTGCCACGCGGTGAACTGGTCACCCCGCGGGAGGTCGCCCAGGTCGTGGCGTTCCTGCTCTCGGACGCCGCGAGCGGGATCTCCGGTGCGCATCTGCCCGTCGACCGAGCCCAGAACGCCCCCACGCCGGGAGGGTATTGACCCCCCGGCGCTCCCCCGAGCGGAGGCGCTCCGGACACGTCACCGGCCGCTCACGCGGAGCGGCCGGAGACTTCGCCGAGGCACCGGGCGGGGCGGAGCCCCGGGGCCCGAAGCCTCAGGCGGCCACGCCGAGCACCGTCCGGGAGCGCTGCTCGAACTCCCGGACCATGGGCTCCCCGCGGTGTGGCCGCAACCGGCTGCGGAAGTCGCGCAGCGCCTGGATCGAGCGCTCGCTGTGCACCCCGCTGAGCGTGTCCAGCGCCTCGCCCGCGGTGCCGACGGCCTCGTCCAGCCGGTTCTGCTGGAGATAGGACGTCGCCAGCACGGATCTGCTGATGGCCTGGCGCCGGCGCCGGTCGGCGTTGGCGCGCACGGATTCGGCGGCGGCGTGCTCGGCCTCGGCGGCGTTGCCCAGATCGCGGAAGCACAGCGCCGCCTCGGCCGCCAGATAGTGGTGGTCGAGGAAGCGCACCCAGGGCGACTCCTGCTCGGGACCCTGGCTGGCCTCCAGCTGGGCGTCGGCCGCGCGCAGCGACTTGGACGCCTCCCGGGGCTGGTCCAGGGCGGCGTAGCCCCGGGCGGCCATGGCGTGCAGCCGCATCAGCCCGAGCGGGCTTCCGGCGTGCTTGGCCGTGGCGACACCGACCCGGGCCAACTCGACCCCCGCCTCGGGCTGGCCCAGGTTGGTCGCCAGATGGGACAGGCCGGCCAGGATCTGACCGCCCAGGACCCGGTCGCCGCCCTCGGCGCACAGCCGCAGCGCCTGGGTCATATAGCGCTGGGCCAGGCCGTATTCGGCGTTGTCATAGCTGCTCCAGCCGGCCATGGCGGCCAGCTTGGCGGCGGCGGTGAACAGCTGGCGCCGCTCCTGGGGGGGCGCGCCGCGCTGCTGGAGCATGGGGACGACCTCGGTCGACAGATAGAGCACGATGCTGGCGCGGACCTGGCCGCCGCCGAAGCGATTGTCCATCTCGTCGAACATGTTGATCGCCGCGTGGACCTGTTCGACGCGGCCGCCTTCGGCCGCGGGTGCGAGCCGGGCGGTGTCCTGGTTCTCGACCATCCACAGCAGCCATTCGCGCTGCGGGGTCACCAGTGCGCCGGCGACGAAGGGCACCGCACCCAGCAGGCTGCGGCGGGATATGTCGGTGGAGCCGAGTTCGGCGAGCGTGTGCAAGGTTTCTGCTACGTCCTCCCGGTAGGCCAGCGCGCGGGCCACGACCGGGCGCTGTCGGTCGGAGATGAACCCCAGCTCGGCGGGGGCCACGGGCCTGCCGAGCCGGTGGGAGAGCACGGCGGCGATCAGCTCCGGCGTGGTGCCGCGCGGCTGTCCGCCTTGCAGCCAGCGGGTGACGGACGCCTTGTCGTAGTTCGACTCGCGCCCCTGCCTACGGCCCAGTTCATTGACCCGCAGGGCCAATGAGGCGTAGGAACACCCGGATTCCTTCAGAGCCGCGGCCAACCCGACGTTGACCACGGCGCCTTGGCGCCCGCTTACCGGCTGTGCGTGATGCGTCACCGTGACCGTCCCTGTTTCGAGCCACGGCGATCTGCGGGTTCCCCATCGCTCGGCGCCGACCATCTGGCCGGGCACCTCAACGACGTTGTGGACATAGGTGGTTGGGAGCCCTCGCCATAGAGGGTGAGATGGGTCACGTGCTCACTATGCGTGGTGAAGCCATCACCCCGCAACCATCGTTCTGATAATTTCAAACCGATCGACTCGCTCTGTCAGTGTCATCCGACGCGTGGCACACTGTGCAGGCATATGACAGCCATTCCTCCGGGAGGCGGGACGTGAGCGAGGCACGGCCGGCCGGCGCCGCCCCCACCGTCTTGCGCAGAGTCCTCGGCAAGCGCCTGCGGCATCTGCGCGAGCGGGCGAAGGTGTCGTTCGAGGAAGCCGCGAAAGCCATCGAGGTCACCCCGCTGACCGTGCGCAGGATGGAGAAGGCGGAAGTCGGTCTCAAGATTCCGTATCTCAAGGAGCTGCTGCGGAACTACGGCGTCCGCGGCCCGGAGATGGAGGACTTCCTCGCCCTGGCGCGGGAGGCCAACCAGCCGGGCTGGTGGCATCAGTTCCGCGATGTGCTTCCGGACTGGTTCAGCGCTTACGTCAGCCTGGAGAGTGAGGCCTCCGTCATCCGGGCGTACGAGCCCCACTACGTCCCCGGGCTGCTCCAGACTGAGGACTACGCCCGAGCGGTGCTGCGCATGGGCTTCCCCCATGACACCGAGGAGGAGCTGGAGCGCCGGATCGCCCTGCGCGTCCAGCGCCAGGAGCTGCTCACCAAGTCGGACGCGCCGACCATCTGGGCCATCCTCGACGAGACGGTGCTGCGCCGCCCGGTGGGCGGCTCGCGGGTGATGCGCGACCAGATCGACCACTTGATCGACACCTTGGAGATTCCCAAGGTCAGGCTGCAGATCATGCGGTTCGCGGCGGGGCCGCACCCCGGGGCCTTCGGCCCCTTCCACTACTTCCGCTTCGGATTCTCCGAACTGCCGGACGTCGTCTACACGGAGAGCCTCACCGGGGCGGTCTATGTGGACAAGCCGGCCGAAGTCGTCGCCTATCTCGAGGTCCTGGACCGGATGGCGGTCCAGGCCGAGCGGATCGGCGACTCCAGCACCATCCTGGCCGAACTGCGTAAGGAGCACTGAGATGCACGACCCCGTCTACAGCGGAATGCCGGCCACGGACCTGGGCACGGAGGGCTGGGAGAAGCCCTGGAGCGGGTCCAACGGCGGCACCTGCATCGAGGCCAAGCGGCTGCCGGACGGGCGGGTCGCCCTGCGCCAGTCCACCGACCCGGCCGGGCCCGCGCTGATCTACACCCGCTCGGAGGTGGCGTCCTTCCTGGAGGCGGCGAAGTCCGGCGAAGCGGACTTCCTCATCGCGTAGCGGGGCCACGCACGGGCGACCCCTCGAAAACCACTACGCCCGCACAACCGCACAACCCCGCACCGCACTCCCGTCCCCGCCGTCCCGCCACGCACACTGAAGACGCCGTGGCGGGCGGCGGCGTCGTCCCCCTCGCAGAGCTGAGAGCTATGGGACCGACGGGATGCCGGAAATGAACCTCGACCACTCGGTGGCACAGCACCGCACACTGATCGTCGAGGGCTGCGACGGCGTCGGCAGGGACGCGCTGCTGGCCGGGCTCGCCCGCCGGCACGGCTACACCGTCACCCGCGCCTCCCCCGACCTCCCCCATGTCGACCCGGTCCGGCCGTACCGCGAACTCCTCCTGCACGGCGGGGCACTCGCCGTCGATGCCGGGCTGGTCGGCGAACTCGTCTACGGGCCGCTGCGCCATGGCCACTCCCGGGTGACCTGGATTCAGGCGTTCGACTTCGCCGAGGCGGTGGCCGAGCGCCACGGCGCCTTCGTCCATGTGACGGCCCCGGTGCCGGTACTGGAGGACCGGCTGGCCGCGCGCGGCGCCTCGGCGGCGGCCCTCGCGGAGATCGAGGCCGCGGTGACCGGCTATGACCACGCCTTCTCCACGCTCGCCGAGCACGCCCCGGTCCTCACCGTCGAGGAGCAGCCGGTCGCGGACGATGGCCCGGATCCGGATCCGGGTCACGGCGAGGCGGCGCCCGAGCCCCCGGTGTCCTCGTTCGCCCGGCCCCTCCCCCGCATCCGCTCCCCCGTGCCGTGCTGCGCCCAGCGTCGCTGAACTCCCCGGCACCGGCCCTAGGTTGGTGCCCTGCAAACCGCACACGCACGGCAGGAGATGGCTCCATGACAGACGGCTCGTCCACCCCGGACCAGCAGGCCGTGAACAAGATCGACACCACGGTGCCGCATTCGGCCCGGATCTGGAACTACTGGATGGGCGGCAAGGACAACTACGAGGTCGACCGGATCGCCGGTGACGAGTACCGGGAGGTCGCCCCGAACATCGAGACCATGGCCCGGGCCTCGCGCGCGTACCTCATCCGCACCGTCACCCATGTGGCGGGCGACTGCGGGATCCGGCAGTTCCTGGACATCGGCACCGGGCTGCCCACCTACGACAACACCCACCAGGTCGCCCAGCGGGTGGCGCCCGAGGCCCGCATCGTCTACGTGGACAACGACCCCCTGGTGCTCCGGCACGCCCAGGCGCTGCTCACCAGCACCCGGGAGGGGGTGACCGACTACATCGACGCCGATCTCCACGAGCCCGAGCGGATCCTGGAGGCCGCCGCGAAGACGCTCGACTTCGACCGGCCCATCGCCCTGATGCTGATGGGCATCCTCGGCCACATCCAGAACTACGACGAGGCGGTGTCGGTCGTGCGGCGGCTGCAGGACGCCTTACCGTCCGGCAGCTACTTCGTGCACTACGACAGCACCGACACCGACCAGGCGCTCCAGGAGGCACAGCAGGGCTACGACGACACCGGCGCCGTTCCGTACGTGCTGCGCAGCGTGGCGCAGATCAGCCGCTTCTACGAGGGTCTGGAGCTGATCGAGCCCGGTATCGTGTCGTGTCCGCTGTGGCGGCCGGGCCCCTCCGAGACGGACATCGAGGCCACCGATGTCCACGGGGGCGTGGCCCGCAAGCCGTGACGGCCGTGACGACCAAACGAATGGTTCGGCCACCGGGGAGGTAACCCCCGCCCCCGTCGCGTCGTCAGACACGGCGCCGGGAAGCTAGGCGGAGGGACGCGCGGGTGTTCGAGGTCAGAGCCTGGAGAGTGCCCTCCGTCAAGCGGCTGCTGCGGGCGTCGATCGAAGGTGCGCCCGCCGTCGTACGGCAACGCCGCGGCCCCCAGGACGAGTCACCGGGGCGGCCGCGGCACCTGGCCATCATCATGGACGGCAACGGCCGCTGGGCCGCCCTGCGCGGCCTCTCCCGCACCCGGGGCCATCAGGCGGGGGTGCTGGCGCTGCCACGGGTGGTGGACACGGCCCTGGAAGAGGGCATCGAACATCTGTCGCTGTTCTTCTTCTCCACCGAGAACTGGAACCGCCCGCGCGGCGAGGTGGCCGCCCTGATGCGGCTCACCGCCCAGCTCGCGGACGTCTTCCGGGGCTACGGCGAGCGGGGGGTGCGGCTGCGCTGGCTGGGCTCGGAGGCCCGGCTCCCCGGGGCCACGCTGGCCGCGCTGCGCCGCGCGGAGGCCGAGACGTGCGACAACCGCGTGATGACGCTGGCCTTCTGCTTCAACCACGGCGGCCGGGAGGAGATCGCCCACGTCGCCACCTGTCTGGCCCGCGCCTCGGCGGACGGCGCGCTGGACCCCGGGCTCATCGACGAGGCCCTGTTCACCCGCCATCTGCCGCATGCCGATCTGCCGGACATCGACATGCTGGTGCGCACCTCCGGGGAGCAGCGCATCTCCAACTTCATGCTCTGGCGGGCGGCCTACGCGGAGCTCTTCTTCGTGGACACCCTGTGGCCCGACTTCACCGGTGAGGAGCTCCGCGCACTGCTGGCCGCGTTCGCCGCTCGGAAGCGGCGCTTCGGCGCGGGGGTCTGACCTGTTGTCGATCGCCTGCGGCGCCGTCGTGGCCGGTCTCCCACGCGGCGCAGCCGCGCACATCGACACAGCCGCGGCGGAGCCGCACATCGGCACAGCCCCGCGCCTCTTCAGGGCGCCTTCCGCACCGCAGCCGACTTCCGCCGATCTGCTCAGCGGATCTGGACGCCGGAGAGGGTGCGGGCGATGACCAGGCGCTGGATCTCGCTGGTGCCCTCGAAGATGGTGTAGATCGCGGCGTCGCGGTGCATCCGCTCGACCGGGTACTCGCGGGTGAAGCCGTTGCCGCCGAGGATCTGCACCGCCTGGGCGGTGACCTCCTTGGCGGTCTCGCTGGCGAACAGCTTGGACATGGAGCCCTCGGCCGAGTCGAAGGGCTTGCCGGTCACGGCCATCCAGGACGCGCGCCACACCATCAGTCGCGCGGCGTCGATCCGCGTGCGCATGTCGGCGAGCTGGAAGGCGACGCCCTGGTTGTCGATGATGGGGCGGCCGAACTGCTGCCGGGTCTTGGCGTAGTCGAGCGCGACCTCGTACGCGGCGCGGGCGGTGCCGACCGCCATGGCGCCGACGGCCGGGCGGGACGCCTCGAAGGTGGCCATGGCGGCGTTCTTCAGCCGCTCCCCGCCCGTCCTGGCCCGCTCCCGGGCGCGCGCGAGGCGTTCGTCCAGCTTCTCCTTGCCCCCGAGCAGGCAGCTGCCGGGCACCCGCACCTGATCGAGGACCACCTCGGCGGTGTGCGAGGCGCGGATGCCGTGCTTCTTGAACTTCTGCCCCTGAGACAGACCGGGGGTGCCCGGCGGGATGATGAACGACGCGTGGCCCTTGGAGCCGACTTCGGGGTCGACGACCGCGACCACCACATGGACATTGGCGATACCGCCGTTGGTGGCCCACGTCTTGGTGCCGCCCAGCACCCATTCGTCCTTGGCCTCGTCGTAGACGGCACGGGTGCGCATCGAGCCGACGTCGGAGCCGGCGTCGGGCTCGGAGGAGCAGAAGGCGGCCACCTTCACGTCGTCCGGGTCGCCGTACATCTGCGGGATCCAGGTGCCGATCTGCTCCTCGGTACCGTTGGCGAGGACGCCGACGGCGGCGAGGCCGGTGCCGACGATGGACAGCGCGATGCCCGCGTCGCCCCAGAACAGCTCCTCCATGGTCATGGGGATGCCGAGGCCGGTGGGGTCGAAGTACTGCTGGGCGTAGAAGTCCAGGGAGTACAGGCCGATCTTGGCGGCCTCCTGGATAATCGGCCAGGGGGTCTCCTCGCGCTCGTCCCATTCGGCGGCGGCCGGGCGCATGACGTCCGCGGCGAAGCCGTGGATCCAGTCGCGCACCGCCTTCTGATCGTCGTCGAGCTCGAACGAGAACTCCGCCATGACCCCTCCACGTGCTTATTACCTGCGGTAACCGCAGTCTGTTACCGCCCAGTAGACGATGTCAACTCCCCCGGGCGCGCGGGCCCCGCGGCCCCCGCGGGTGTTACGTTGCGCAGAGCGCGGAGCGCGATCGCGCCGGGAAACGCGAGGCGCGAGAGCGCGAGTACGACATCGGGGGCGGGGAGGCAACGCATGCGGACCGGGACCAGCCAGCGGGACGACCAGCGGACGACGGCCCAGCAACGGCGCAAGGAGCTGCTGGAGGCCGCGGACCGGGTGGTGCTGCGCGACGGACCAGAAGCTTCGATGAACGCCATCGCCGCCGAAGCGGGCATCACCAAGCCCATTCTCTACCGCCACTTCGGCGACAAGGGCGGCCTGTACCGCGCGCTCGCCAAGCGCCACACCGACGCCCTGCTCGCCTCGCTGCGCGCGGCCCTGGACGCGCCCGCCGAGGACCGCCGGCACCGCGTGGAGGCCACGCTGGACACCTATCTGGCGGCGATCGAGGCGCGACCCCAGGTGTACCGCTTCCTGATGCACCCGGCCGACCACGGCCAGCAGGAGCCCGAGCACGGCTTCGACGTCGGCCACCACTCCGCCCCGCTGCTGCGCAGGCTCGGCGAGGAGCTCGCCACCGTGATCGCCGAGCGGCTGGATCTGGGACCCGGTGGCGACGAGGTGGCCCGGGTCTGGGGCCACGGGATCGTCGGCATGATGCACGCGGCCGGTGACTGGTGGCTGCGCGACCGCCCGTGCGCACGCGGCCAGTTGGTGCACCATCTCACCGATCTGCTGTGGGGACGGCTGTCGCTGGCTGACGACCGGGTCGGCGCACCGGGCTTCTGAGCCCCCGGCATCCGCCCGCACCCCGCCGCGATCCGGCCTCAGCGGCCCTACGCCCCGGCGTCGTCCGACGCCGCCCAGGGCGCCCGGCGGACCGCCCGCAGCACCCTGCGCCGCCGCAGCCCGGAAAGCCGGTCGAGGAACAGCCCGCCGTCCAGATGGTCGCACTCGTGCTGCAGACAGCGTGCGAAGAAGCCCGTGCCCTCGATCCGCACCGGCTGCCCGGTCATCGTCACGCCCTCGATCACCGCACGGTCGTAGCGGGGGGTGCCCGCCTCGATGCCCGGCAGCGACAGACAGCCCTCCGGCCCACGCACCGTCACCCCGTCGGCCGCGGCCAGCCGGGGGTTGACGACATGCCCCAGATGGCGGTGGTCCTCGTCGTCCGGACAGTCGAAGACGAAGACCCGCAGCCCCACACCGATCTGATTGGCGGCGAGCCCCACCCCGTGCGCCGCGTACATCGTGGCGTACATGTCCTCGATCAGCAGGGCGAGGTCGGCGTCGAACGCCGTGACCTCCGCGCACGGCGCGCGCAGCCCCGGATCGCCGAGGAACCGCATGGGCCGCACCGCTCCGCGGCTGCCCGGTATCACGCCATGTCGCATGGCAGCCAAGCCTACGGGGCCGGGGAAGTGTCCTGCGCGGGTGACGGAATTCGGGACAGCCGCCGGATCTCGATAGGCTGCTACCCGACCGTGGCCTCCCGGCTGGCGATGCGGCGCGGAGGGGGCGTACCACCGGCGCCTCGGGGGGCAGGTGCGGCGCCGGTATGCGAGGAGGATCGAGAGACGATGGCAGGCAACTCAGAGCCGCTGTCGCCACGTGCCAAGCTGGCCGTGACGGCGGGCAGGGCCGCGGCGGCGGTGTCCAAGGCCGCGGGCCGCGGCAGCGGATCGGTGATCGGCGGCAAGGTGGCCCTGCGCCTCGACCCTGATCTGCTCAGCAGGCTGGCACAGCACCTGGACGTGATCCTGGTGTCGGCGACCAACGGCAAGACCACGACCACCCGGCTCATCGCCGAGGCGCTGCGGGCGGCCGGTCCGGTCGTCTCCAACGCGCTGGGCGCCAATATGCCGGCCGGTATCACCTCGGCCCTGGCCGGCGGCTCCGACGCCCGCTACGGCGTCATCGAGGTCGACGAGAAGTACCTCGCCGGTGTGGCACGCGACACCGAGCCCAAGGCCATCGCGCTCCTCAACCTCTCCCGTGACCAGCTCGACCGCGCCGCCGAGACCCGGATGCTCGCCGAGAAGTGGCGCGAGGGCCTGACCGGCACCAAGGCGATCGTGATCGCCAACGCCGACGACCCGCTGATCGTCTGGGCCGCCTCCTCCAGCCCCAATGTGGTGTGGGTCGCCGCCGGGCAGGAGTGGAAGGACGACGCCTGGTCCTGCCCGTCCTGCGGCGGTGTGCTGCAGCGCCCCGGCGACGACTGGGTCTGCGCGGAGTGCGGCTTCCGCCGTCCGATCCCCAGCTGGGCGCTGAACGGCGACTACGTCCTGGATCCGCACGGCGCGGCCTGGCCGATCCACCTCCAGCTCCCCGGCCGTGCCAACAAGGCCAACGCGGCCACCTCGGCCGCCGTCGCCGCCGCCTTCGGGGTGCCCCCGCAGGTCGCGCTGGAGCGGATGTACCAGGTCCAGGCCGTGGCCGGCCGGTATGACGTGGTCACCTTCCAGGAGCGCCAGATGCGGCTGCTGCTGGCGAAGAACCCGGCCGGCTGGCTGGAGACCTTCTCGCTGATCGACCCGCCGCCCACCCCGGTGATCCTCTCGGTGAACGCCCGCGGCGCCGACGGCACCGACACCTCCTGGCTGTGGGACGTGGACTACACCCGGCTCGCCGGTCACCCGATCTGCGTGATCGGCGACCGTAAGCTGGACCTCGCGGTGCGCCTGGAGGTCGCCGGGCTGGACTTCCGGGTCTGCGCGGACGCGGACGAGGCGGTGCGGATCTCCCCGCCCGGCCGCATCGAGACGATCGCCAACTACACCGCGTTCCAGGACCTGCGCCGCCGGGTCGGCAACTGACCCCCCGTACGAGAGGCACGAAGATGCGTAGCATGAGCCAGAACGGCCTGCGTCTGGTGTGGGTCTACCCCGACCTGCTGAGCACGTACGGCGACCAGGGCAACGTCCTGGTGGTGGAGCGCCGGGCACGGCAGCGCGGGCTGGACGTCTCCCGGCTGGACGTCCGCTCCGACCAGCAGATCCCCACCTCCGGGGACGTCTATCTGATCGGCGGCGGCGAGGACCGTCCGCAGCGGCTCGCCGCCGAGCGGCTGATCCGGGACGGCGGGCTGAGCCGCGCGGTCGCCAACGGGGCGATCGTCTTCTCGGTGTGCGCCGGGTACCAGATCCTCGGCCATGAGTTCATCAACGACCTCGGGCAGCGCCAGCAGGGCCTGGGGCTGCTGGACGTGGTGAGCACCCGCGGCGAGGGCGCCCGGTGCGTCGGGGACGTGCTGGCCGACATCGACGAGCGGCTCGGGCTGCCCCCGCTGACCGGCTTCGAGAACCACCAGGGCGTCACCCACCTCGGCCCGACGGCCCGCCCCTTCGCCCGGGTCCGGTTCGGCAACGGCAACGGCACGGGCGACGGTTTCGAGGGCGCCTACAACGACACCGTTTTCGGGACGTACATGCACGGCCCGGTGATGGCCCGCAACCCTCATATCGCGGACCATCTGCTGAAGCTGGCCCTCGATGTGAACGCGCTGCCGCCGGTCAACGACCAGTGGTACGAGGCGCTGCGCAACGAGCGGATCGCGGCGGCGTCCCAGCCCGCCTGAGCCACGGCCCGCTCGCCCGAGCGCCACTCGGACGCCGCTCGGGCGCCACTTCGCCGCCACCCGGGCGAAGGGTGCCCGCATGGCGGACATCCGACGGACGACCGCGCCCCCGCCGCCCGGCCGCTTGTAAGGTGGCGGGGTCCCGCCGGACGACGCGGTCCGGCCGTCGGCCCCCAGCTCAGACAGAGGTATGCGTGCCATGCGCATTGGTGTGCTCACGTCCGGCGGCGACTGCCCCGGCCTGAACGCGGTCATCAGGTCAATCGTCCACCGCGCCACCGTCGACCACGGGGATGAGGTGATCGGCTTCCACGACGGCTGGAAGGGCCTGCTGGAGGCCGACTACCGCAAGCTCGACCTGGACGCCGTGGGCGGCATCCTGGCCCTCGGCGGCACCATCCTCGGCTCCACCCGGGTGCGCCCGGAGCATCTGCGGGACGGCGTGGAGCGGGCCAAGGGGCATGTGGCGGAGCTCGGCCTGGACGCGGTCATCCCCATCGGCGGGGAGGGCACGCTCAAGGCCGCCCGGCTGCTCTCGGACGCCGGGCTGCCGATCGTCGGCGTGCCCAAGACCATCGACAACGACATCGCCTCCACCGATGTGACCTTCGGCTTCGACACCGCGGTCGGGGTCGCCACCGAGGCCCTGGACCGGCTCAAGACCACCGCGGAGTCCCATCAGCGGGTGCTGATCGTCGAGGTCATGGGGCGGCACACCGGCTGGATCGCGCTGCACTCGGGCATGGCCGCGGGCGCCCACGCCATCGTCGTCCCGGAGCGCCCGTTCGACATCGAGGAGCTCGCCAAGACCGTCGGGGCGCGGTTCGCGGCGGGCAAGAAGTTCGCGATCGTGGTGGTGGCCGAGGGCGCCAAGCCGCGCGAGGGCACGATGGACTACGAGGCCGGCGGCAAGGACGTCTACGGCCACGAGCGCTTCGCGGGCATCGCGGGCCACCTCTCCGTCGAGCTGGAGCGGCGGCTCGGCAAGGAGGCGCGGGCGGTCATCCTGGGCCATGTGCAGCGCGGTGGCACCCCGACGGCGTACGACAGGGTGCTGGCCACCCGCTTCGGCTGGCACGCCGTCGAGGCGGCCCACCGCGGCGCCTTCGGCACGATCACGGCGCTGCGCGGCACGGACATCGGCCTGGTGCCGCTCGCGGCGGCCGTGGAGCGGCTGAAGACGGTCCCCGCCGAGCGGTATGCCGAGGCCGAGTGCGTGCTGTGACCTGACGGGTTCTACGCTGGTGCGGGCACATTTGGTGCGCACCGGGTAGAAGCAGGAAGGCCGGGGATAGTCGATGGATCACGGCGGGCACGGCATGATGATGGATCTGCCGCCGTTCACCCTCGCTCGCGGGTTGGAATTCGGCGGCGATCCGTTCTTCCTGGTCGGCTGTGTGCTGGCGCTCGGGCTGTACGGCTGGGGCGTGGCACGGCTGTGGCGGCGCGGTGACGCCTGGCCGGTGGGGCGCCTGGTCTCCTTCGGGCTCGGGGTGCTGACCATCGCGGTCGCGATGTGCACCAAGCTGAACGACTACGGCATGGTCATGTTCAGCGTCCATATGGTGCAGCACATGATCATCAGCATGGTGTCGCCAATCCTGCTGCTGCTGGGCGCGCCGGTCACGCTGACCCTGCGCGCCCTCCCGGCGGCCGGGCGCGGCCGCAAGGGGCCCCGGGAGCTGCTGGTCACGCTGTTGCACAGCCGCTATATGCGGATCATCAGCCACCCGGCGTTCACCATCCCGCTGTTCATCGCGAGCCTGTACGCGCTGTACTTCACCTCGCTCTTCGACTTCCTGATGGGGAGCAAGGCCGGGCATATCGCGATGATGGTCCACTTCCTCGCGGTGGGCCTGGTCTTCTTCTGGCCGATCATGGGCGTGGACCCGGGCCCGCACCGGCCCGGCTATGTGATGCGGATGCTGGAGCTGTTCGCGGGCATGCCGTTCCACGCGTTCTTCGGCATCGCGCTGATGATGGCGTCCGAGCCGATGGTCGGCGTGTACGAGCATCCGCCCGCCTCGCTGGGCATCGACGCGCTGTCGGACCAGACCTGGGCGGGCGGGATCGCCTGGGCCTTCAGCGAGATCCCGTCGGTGATCGTCCTGGTGGCGCTGGTCTACCAGTGGTACAAGTCCGAGCAGCGCCAGGCCCGGCGCATCGACCGCACCGCGGACCGGGACGGCGACCAGGAGCTCGCGGCGTACAACGCCTATCTGGCCTCGCTCCAGTCCCGGAGCCGCTGAGCGCGGGGCCCTGCAGCCTGCTAGCGGCGGGGCCCCCGACCGCGAGACCATGGACCCGGGCCCTGAGGGCCCGGGTCCTGGCGAAGGGGCGTCAGGACCGCCGTGAGGAGGTCGGGGATGCCCGGATCCGCTAAGACGATGACGGTGGCCACGGTGGGGGGCCTGGTGCTGGTGACGGCCTACACCGTGGCCCTGGGGAGCAACGGCTGGCTGTGGTTCAGCTGGGTGGTGCTCGGCCTGCTGACCGTGGGGGTCGTGGTGGCCCGGGGCTGAGCGGCGGGGCCGCCGCCATCCCTACGGAGCGGATCCCGAGGGCCTGCCCAGCAGCCACCGCCATAACGCCACCCACCACGGGACGCGCCCGGGAGCCGTCGCCTCAGGCCCCTCGGTGGCCGCTTCCGGGGCCTCGTCCTCGGGCAACCGGCGCGGCCGAGGGGCGAAGAGAGTCGCGGAGGGGTCCCCCGTGCTCTCCGACTCGGGGCGGCGGGGCATGAACTCCGTCGGCAGCGCCACGAGATGGCGGGAGATCCAGGACGAGAGCCAGGTCAGCTCGGACTCGTCGACGGCCAGCCGCAGATCGGGCAGCCGCAGCAGCAGGGTGTCGATGGCGGTGTCCGTGATGGCGCGGCCGATGTCCTGCCCCGGGCATTCATGGGGGCCGCCGCTGAAGGCGAGATGGGACCGGTTGCCGTACATCGGCGCGGCGATGTCGGGGCGGATGGCCGGGTCCACGTTTCCGGCGGCCAACCCCAGCAGCAGCATGTCCCCGGCCTTGATCCGCTGACCGCCCAGTTCGGTGTCCCCGGTGGCCCAGCGGCCGGGGACGACGGTGAGCGGGGGCTCGTTCCACAGCACATGCTCGATGGCGTCCGGCAGGGTCATATGGCCACCGGCCAGGGAGGCGCGGAAGCGCGGGTCGGTGAGGACCATGCGCAGCGTGTTGGCCATCAGATTGGTGGTGGTCTCATTGCCGGTGAGCAGCACCAGCCGCAGATGCTGGACCACCTCCTCCTCGGTGAGGCCGGAGGGGTGGGCCAGCAGCCAGGACGCCAGATCCTCACCGGGGTCGGCGCGCTTGCGGTCCACCAGGCCCTGGAGGGCGTCGGTGACATACGCGTCGCTGCGCAGGGCCGTCTCGGTGCCCTTCATCAGGTCCCGGGTGGCCTCGACCAGCCGCGGGCCGTACTCGTCGGGCATGCCGAGGAGTTGGGTGAGGACGAGCATGGGCAGCTGCTGGGCGAAGGCGGTGACCAGTTCGGCGCCCCCGTCGGCGCAGAAGTCGTTGACCAGCTGATGGGTGAAGCGGGTGACGTGGCGGCGGATGCCCCGCCGGTCCAGGCGCCCCATGGACTCGGTGAGCGCGGCCCGCAGCCGCTCGTGCTCGTCGCCGTCGGCGAAGGTGCACATGGGCTGCCATCCGACCACCGGCAGCAGGGGCGAGTCGGCGGTGACCCGACCGTCCTTCCAGGCGTGCCAGTGGCGGGAGTCGCGGGAGAAGCGGGAGGGGGTGCGGGAGACCTCCAGGTTCTCGCGGTAGCCCAGCAGCAGCCAGGCCGGTATGCCACCGTCGAGCACGATCGGGGCCACCGGGCCGTGCTCGGCCCGCAGCCGCTCGTACAGGCCCATCGGGTCCTTCTCGTTCTCGGGCCCGAGGAGGTCCACCAGACCGGCGTCGGAGAGCGCGGGGCGGACGGGGCACCGGGTGGGCGGCAGGTCGGCCGTCCCGGTGCCGGGGTCGTCGGGATGAGAGGTCACGGTGTCTCCGGGGTCACGGTGTGAAGGGATCGCAGATGGCGCACGAGGGTGAGGAGGGTGTCGCGGCTGGAGGCCCGGTCGCGGGCATCGCAGTCGATCATCGGGACGGAGTCGGGCAGGTCCATGGCGGCGCGCAGCTCCGCCATGGGGTGGACGGGGGCCTCGGGGAACACATTGACCGCGACCACGAAGGGCACACCGCGCTCCTCCAGCCGCCCGACCGCGTCGAAGCTGACCTCCAGCCGGCGGGTGTCGATCAGGACCACGGCGCCGAGGGCGCCCTCGAAGAGGCCGTTCCACAGGAACCAGAACCGCTCCTGGCCGGGGGTGCCGAACAGATAGAGCACCAGCCGTTCGTTGAGGCTGATCCGGCCGAAGTCCATCGCGACGGTGGTCTCGGTCTTGCGCTCGATCCCGGCGATGTCGTCGACGCCGACCCCGGCCTGGGTCATGGTCTCCTCGGTGGTCAGCGGGCGGATCTCGCTCACCGAGCCGACCATGGTCGTCTTGCCGACCCCGAAGCCTCCGACGATCACCACCTTGACGGCGGCCGCCGCGGAGGCCGGGAGGGTGTCCTCGCTGCGCGGTCCGACGATTTCCCCGGATTCCTCGGCTTCCTCGTATTCCTCGCGTTCCTCGCGTTCCTCGCGTTCCTCGCGTTCCTCGCGTTCCTCGCGTTCCTCGTGTTCCTCGCGTTCCTCAGAGTTTCTGTAGTCCATGCATCACCGCCTGCAGCAGTTCGGGGTCGGGCAGCACGGCTGCCGGGACCGGCGCCCTGACCTCCACCCGGCCGTCCCCCAGCAGCTCCGCGAGGATCACGGTGACAGTGGAGACGGGCAGGACCAGATACGCGGAGATCTCCGCCACCGACAGGGGAAACGGGCACATCCTCAGCACGGCGGCGGTCTCGGGGGCCATCCCCGGCTCCGGTTCGGCGCGCGCCACGATCAGGCTGACGAGTTCGACGGGCCACTGCCGGGGCTCGTGGGGGGCGCGGCCCCGGCTGACGGTGTAGAGCCGCTCGGGGCCGCCCTCGTCCCACGCCTTGCCGGACTCGCTCATGTCACCCGTCCGTCGACGCGCGGCGGACTGCTGAGGTGTTCGCCGAGCCGTGCGACCAGGTCTCTCATGCACTGGCCCATCAGCCCGGCGTCCACGCTGTCCTCGGCGAGCACCGCCAGATACGAGCTGACGCCGGCCGCCATCAGATAGAAGAAGCCGCCGTCGACCTCGATGACGACCAGCCGCATCCGCCCGTCCCCCTCGGGGAATTCGGTGGCGATCGCACCGGAGAGGCTCTGCAGCCCGGCGCAGGCGGCGGCCAGCCGGTCGGCGGTGTCCTTGTCCGTACCGACCTGGGCCATGCACAGGCCGTCCGAGGACAGCAGGACCACGTGGCGGGTCTGCGGAACGCTGGAGGCCAGGTCCCGGAGCATCCAGTCCATGTTGAACCGCGGTTGCGTCACTTGCCTACTCATCCTTGTCCGACGGGAGCGGGGTGTTCGAGGTATCCGGGGTGCTGGGGGATTGCCGGGTGTCCGGTGCGGCGGTACCGGCGTCGACCGCCGGGATCGGCTCGCCGTTGAGCCCCTTGGTGAAGGCGTCCAGCCAGATCCCCGGCTGTACGGGCGGCCCGGCCGGTTCGCGGGGCGCGGGAGGCGTGGCCGGGGGTCCGGAGTCGACCCTGATGGGCGGGGTGACCATCGGCATTCGGCGGCGGCGCTGCGGGAGTCCGGCGCCGTTCTGCCGGAAGCCGGGGCCGGGGCGGCCCTGGGCGATCGGGCTGGTGCGGGTGGGCGACGGCAGGGGCGTGGCCCGCTTGATGGGCTTGGGCGGGGGCAGTTTGGCCGCGCGGGCGATCGCGCCGCCGGGGGCGGGGGTGGGGCAGATGATGTCCTGCGGTACGACCAGCACCGCGCGCACCCCGCCGTACGCCGAGGGCCGCAGCGAGACCTGGAACCGGTACTTCACGGCGAGCCGGCCGACCACGGCCAGACCGAGCCGCGGTGTCTCGCCCAGGTCGTTGAGGTCGAGTCCGGTCGCCGCCTGGACCAGCACGGCGTCGGTGCGTCGGCGCGCCTCCTCCGACAGGCCCACCCCGGCGTCCTCGATCTCGATCGCGACCCCGGACTGGACCTCGATCGCGGTCAGATGCACCCGGGTCTTGGGCGGCGAGTAGCGGGTGGCGTTGTCCAGCAGTTCGGCGAGGGCGTGGATCAGCGGCTCCACCGAGGGTCCGACGATGGCGACGTCCGCCACCGAGTGCAGATCCACCCGCTCGTATTCGAGGATGCGGGACATGGCGCCGCGGCAGACGTTGAACAGCGGCACCTCCTTCTGCCACTGTCGGCCCGGGCGCTGGCCGCCCAGGACCGCGATGGAGTCCGCCAGCCGGCCGATGAGGGCGTTGCCGTGGTCCAGGTGGAGCAGGTCCTCGAAGACATCCGGGTCGGCGCCGTGCTTGTCCTCCATCTCCCGCATGTCCTGGGCCTGTTGGTGGACGATGGCCTGCACCCGGCGGGCGATGTTGACGAAGGCCCGCTGGCCCGCGTCCCTGAGGTCCTCCTCGGCCCGTACGGTTTCCAGCACCGACCGCAGCAGAAGCTCGTGGGTGGCGTCGAAGTCCGGGTCGAGGCGGGGCGCGTGGTCGATGGCCCGCATCGCCTCGTCCACCATGGCGCCGCGCTGCAGCCGGGTCACCGCCACCGGCAGCAGCTCCCGGGCCAGCCGCCGGATCGCCGTCTCCTGGTCCACCAGGCGCTGCCGCAGCTCGGTCTCCTGGGCCGTGAGCCGGGTGCGCAGCGTGGTGATCAGCCGGCCGCGGCGCATCGCCTCGGCCGCCGCCAGGGCCACCGCGAACGTCGCCGCCACCCCGCACCAGGCGACCGTGGCCCGCGCGCCGGACGGGACCACGACGACGGCCAGGGCCGCGCAGAAGGCCATCGCGGCGGGAGGGATGACCCATACGAGCGTGGAGGCGGGCCGTCGGCCTCCGGATGAGGTGCCGGCGAAAACCATGGACATCCTTAAAAACAGCGGAGAGAAAATGCGTGCGAAATGCGGGCGGCGAGCCAGCCCGTCATGGGCCCTGGAGCTTAGCGGTTTCGCCGACGCGCGAATCGAATATGCCTTTTTCTTCGAAATGCATCACGGCGAATTCATAGAGCGCGAAAAAGCGATCATTTTATACTCACCGTTTGACCGTGAATGATCGCGCCACGGGCGAATCTGCTCGTGGCGAAGGAGTCTGGGCAGCGTGGCGCCCGGGGCCGTAGCGTCCCGGCATGACCACTGGCAGCGCATGTGTGATCGGGGCGACGGGGCAGATCGGCCGGGCGGCGGTGCGCGCGCTCGCGGCCGAGGGATGGCGGGTGCGGGCCGCCTCGCGCGGCGGGGGCCGCGACGAGAGCTGGCCCGCGTCCGTGGTGAGTGTGGCGGTGGACCGGGACGACGACGCCGCGGTGGCCGCGCTGATCGGGGACGGCTGCGATGTGGTGCTGGACTGCGTCGCCTACGGACAGGCGCACGCACGGCAGTTGCTGGGGCTCGCGGACCGCGTCGGATCGGCGGTGGTGATCTCCACCGGAGCGGTGTACGAGGACGACCAGGGCCGGGGCTTCGGGACCCAGGACCGGCCGGACGGCGCCCCGCGCTATCCGGTGCCGCTCCCCGAGTCCCAGCGGACCGTCCCGCCAAGCGAGGGCTACGGCAGCCGGAAGGTCGCGCTGGAGCGGGAGCTGCTGGCCGCCGGGGACCGGCTGCCGACAACCCTGCTGCGCGCGGGGGCGATCCACGGCCCGCACTGCCGTACGCCCCGTGAGCTGTACTTCGTCAAACGGGCGCTGGACGGGCGGCCGGTGCGCATCCTGGCGTACGGCGGCCGCAGCCGGTTCCATCCGGTGCATGTCGACAACATCGCGGAGCTGGTGCGGCTGGCCGCCCACCGGCCCGGTTCACGGGTGCTCAACGCGGGCGATCCGCAGGCCCCCACGGTCGCCGACATCGCCACCGCCGTGGACGCGGTGCTGGGGGTGCGCGGCGAGCTGGTGCTGATCGACGGGGAGCCGCCGCATCCGCATATCGGCAGCACTCCCTGGAGCCTGGCCCATCCGCTGGTCTACGACATGTCCGCCGCCGAACGGGAGTTGGGCTACCGCCCGGTGACCGGCTACCTGGAATCGCTGCCGACGACCGTCGCCTGGCTGGCGGATCGGCTGGCGGCCATCCCGGACTGGCGCACCGCCTTCCCCGATATGGCGGCCGCGTACGACCCGATGGCCGATCTGTTCGACTACGCGGCCGAGGACGCGTGGCTGCGGAGCGGCGGACACGCGTCCTGATCACTCGGGGAAAACGGCGCCGGGCCCGTGCGGGGAACGCACGGGCCCGGCCCTTCACCACATACCGCCGTTCGCCGACTACTTGACGAGGGCGGCGGCCTCCTTGGCGGCCTTCGCGTCCTTCGCGGACGCACCCGACTTCGCGGGCACCGGCGTGGCGTGCGGAGCGCAGGTCACGTCCTTGGCGTCCACCGTGCCCTTGAGCAGGTAGGCGTCCACCCGGTCGTTGACACACGGGTTGACCAGACCGGTGACCCCGTGCGAACCGGCGTCCTTCTCGGTGACCAGGCGCGAACCCTTCAGCCGCTTGTGCAGCTCCACCGCGCCCTCGTACGGGGTCGCGGCGTCACGGGTGCTCTGCACGATCAGCGTCGTGGGCAGCCCCTTGGCCGCGCCCACCTCCAGCGGGGTGTGCTGCTTGGCACCCCAGGTGGCGCACGGCAGGTTCATCCAGGCGTTGGACCAGGTCAGGAAGGGGTAGTCGCGGTGGAGCCGGGTGTTGTCCCGGTCCCACTTCGCCCAGCTGGTCGGCCACTTGGTGTCGGCACACTCGACGGCCGTGTAGACGGCGTTGCCGTTCTCCGAGGCGATGTTGCCCGCGGTGTCGGACATGTCCGGGCCCGCGGCCTCGACCAGGGCCTTCTCATCGCCGGCGAGGTAGTCGCTCCACACCTGGGCGACGGTGGCCCACGACGAGTCGTAGTACGGAGCGCTCTGGAAGAGCCCGAGCAGCTCGGCCGGGCCCACGACCCCGCCGATAGGGCTCTTCTTGGCGGCCGCGCGCAGCGTCTCCCACTGCTTCTGGACCTTCGCGGGGGTGTCGCCGATGTGGTAGGCGGCGTCGTTCTTGGCGACCCACGCCTTCCAGTCGTTCCAGCGCATCTCGAAGGCGACGTCCTGGTCCAGGTTGGCCTGGTACCAGATCTTCTCCCGCGAGGGGTTGACCACGCTGTCCACGATCAGCCGGCGCACATGGGTCGGGAAGAGCGTCGCGTAGACGCCGCCGATGTACGTTCCGTAGGACACGCCCAGGTAGTTGAGCTTCTTGTCGCCGAGCGCGGCCCGGATGACGTCGATGTCACGGGCGGTGTTGGGCGTCGTCATATGCGGCAGCATCCAGCCGCTGCGCTCCTTGCAGCCCTCGGCGTACTCCCGGGCCAGCTTGCGCTGGACCCGCTTGTCCGCCTCGCTGTCGGGCACCGGGTCCAGCTTCGGGGCCTTGACGTACTCCTGCGGGTCCACACAGGAGATGGCCGTGGAGTGGCCCACGCCGCGCGGGTCGAAGCCGACGAAGTCGTACGCCTTCGAAGTCTTCGCCCACAGCGGGTTCTTGGTGGTGACCCGGGTCGGGAAGCGCAGCCCGGAGCCGCCGGGCCCGCCCGGGTTGTAGATCAGCGAACCCTGCCGCTCGGAGGCGGAGCCGGTGTTGCCGATCCGGTCCACGGCGAGCTTGATGGTGCGGCCGTTCGGCTTGGCGTAGTCGAGCGGCACGGTGACATAGCCGCACTGGATGGGCTTGGCCAGCCCCCAGTCGGCCGGGCAGTCCGCCCAGTCGATGCCCTTCTTCGCGGCCTTGGCCGCGGCCACCGCCACGCCACGCGCCTCGGCGGCCCCACCGGGCGTCCGCTCCGAGGCCCCAGCCGTGGGGGCGGCCAGCGCACCGGCTATCAGCGCCCCGGTGATCACACCACCGGCCACGCCGAAGAGTGCTGTGCGTCTCACGTAGTAATCCCCCTGCTTTGTTGCGCCGCCTGGAGCGGCGATGATCACAGAGTGTCAGGCAGGATTCTTCTGTCTTGCTTACCGCCGAGTACAGGGCAAACCGCCGTTTCTTTATCAAGACGTGAACATCACCCCACGGCCGCGGCCGCCTCATCGAGGGTGCGGCGGAGGTGGATCGCGTCCGGCGCCACGACGGTGGCCAGGGCGGCGGGGCCGGTCAGGGGTGTGAGGACGGCGGTCCCGGTGAGGGCGCGGGGGGCGAGCGGGCTCGTGGCGTAGGACGGGTCGACGACGAGGAGTTGGCCCACCGCGCGGTGGCCGCCGAGCACCGCGCCGCCGTCCCAGCCCAGGGCACCGGCGCCGGAGCCGGAGCCGGAGCCGGGGCCGGGGCCGGGGCCGTAGGAGAGTTCCTGGTCGAGGAGGGGCCGCCCGGCGCGGTGGACGGTGAGGCGGGCCGTCAGATGGCCCGGGGATTCGCCGGTACGGCCCAGGATCTGCTCCTCGCGGAGCACCAGGCGGGCGGTGGGGGCGAGTTCGACCCGGGTCGTCATGCGCAGATCGCTGCCCTGGGCGGAGATGAGGGGCTCGGGCAGCCAGTACAGGGTCGCGCCGTCGGCGACGGTCAGCCGGATCTCGTAGTGGGCGGGCCGGCCCGAACGCCCGGGCAGGGCGATGGTGGCCGCGGCGGAGCCGACGTACAGCCGGGCGCCCGGCCCGGCGGTCGCCTCCAGGGCGAGCCGGTCCCCACCAAGGGGCGCGCTCATGGCACCGACCACGGTGACGCGCGCCTCCCCACCCATGGCCCGGGTACGCCGCAGCGCGAGCGGGCCGCCCCCGACGAGGACAGGCAACGCGGTGCCACCACGTCCGTCCACCTCGGCGAGGATGCGGGCGGTGGCCTGTACGGCGGTGGCTGGGGCGCGTGGGGTGCCGGGGGTGGTCGATGTGGCGGGGGTGGCTGGTGTCGCGGGGGTGGCCTTCGTACCGACGGTGCCCGGCGCGCGGGTGCCCGGTGTACCGGACGTGCCCGGTGTACCGGGGATGCCCCTCGTACCGGAGGTGCCCGGTGTACCGGGGATGCCCCTCGTACCGGAGGTGCCCGACGTACCGGAGGTGCCCGACGTACCGGAGGTGCCCGACGTACCGGAGGTGCCCGACGTACCGGGAGTGGCCTTCGTACTGGGGACGGCATTCGAACCGGAGGCGCCCGGGGCGCGCCCGTTGGCCGGGGATTCCCGCGCCGAGCCGCGTCCGGACGTCCGCGGCGTGGGGTGCGGCCGTGCCTCGCCCGATGCGGCCGGGCCACCCTCCCAGGGCGGCTCCGCGCGGGCCGCGGCGGCCGGGTCGGGCGTCATGCCGCCGCCGTCCAGGCGGCCAGGCGTGCGCGGACCCAGTCGGCGACGGGACGGACGCCGTCCTCGGCGACCAGGGAGGTGAGGGCGACGGGGAGTTCACCGCGCTGGGCCTTGGCGTCGCGGGCCATGCGCTCCAGGTCGGAGCCGACGTACGGAGCGAGGTCGGTCTTGTTGACGACGAGCAGATCGGCGGTGGTCACGCCTGGGCCACCCTTACGGGGGATGTCGTCGCCGCCCGCGACATCGATGACGAACACCTGCGCGTCGACCAGGCCCTTGGAGAAGGTCGCGGTGAGGTTGTCACCACCGGACTCGACGAGAATCAGATCGAGCGGGCCCACGGTCTCCTCGAGCTCCTCGACCGCCTCCAGGTTGGCCGAGATGTCATCGCGGATCGCGGTGTGCGGGCAGGCCCCGGTCTCCACGGCGGTGATGCGCTCGGCGGGCAGTACGGCATTGCGCAGCAGGAACTCGGCGTCCTCACGGGTGTAGATGTCATTGGTGACGACGGCGATGGAGAGTTGGTCGCGCAGCGCCCGGCACAGCGCGGCGACGGTCGCGGTCTTGCCCGAGCCCACCGGTCCGCCGAGGCCGATGCGCAGCGCGCGGCGGGTGCCGTCGGGGCGGTGGGGGGCGACGGCGCCGTAGGTGTGGCGCGGGGGGTAGGTGTCCGCGTGGTCGAGATGCATGACGGCTCCGGTGTTCCAACGGGGTGCGGGGGGTGTGGGTCGCGGCCACCTGCTGCGGTCACGAGGCGAAGAGACGTACGGACCAGGTGGCGTGCTGTTCAGCGGCGATGTCGAGCAGGGGTGCGGAGGCGGCGGGCAGCGCACCCGGACCGTCGTCGAGGGCGCGCCGAGCGGCTTCGGCGGCGCGGGCCGCGACGTGGTCGAGTTCGGGGGCGAGGCGGGCGAGGACAGCGGTGGCGTGGAAGGGGTCCAGGCTCAGCAGCCGTACGGCGGCGGTCGCGGGCCCGCTCACCGCCTCGTACCCGGCGGCGTACGCGGCGTCCGACGGCCCGAGTCCCGCGGCGCGCGCGGTGAGTCCGAGCACCACGGGCTGATGCGCCCCGCGCGGCCGGGCGGCGGCGAGGGCGTCCAGCTCGGGCGACGGCCAGGTGGCCCGGGCGGCGCGCATCAGCTGGCGCCCGAGCCGCCGGGCAGTGGTGCGCAGTGCGGAGGCTGGGGTACGGGCGTCCGCCGCCTCGTCCAGCACGAGCGGGTCGAGCCCGGCGGCGGCCGCGGCGGCGAGCCCGGCGGCGGTGAGCCCGGCGGTGTGCAACCGGCCCCGGCAGAACGCCTCCAGGGAGGCGGCGTCACGGATCCGGCCCGCCGCGACGGCGGCCTCGGCCCCGCCGGAGTGAGCATGGCCCCCGGCCGGGAACCGCCCATCGGCAAGGATGAGCAACGCGGCGACCCCGCCGCGGGCTTCGCCCTGAACCCCGTCGGGGCCCTCGCCCCGGACCCCACCGGGCACTTCACCCCGAACCCCGCCGCAGGCTTCGCCCCGGACCCCGCCGGGGCCCACGCCCCGGACCCCACCGGGCACTTCACCCCGAACCCCGCCGCAGGCTTCGCCCCGGACCCCGCCGGGGCCCACGCCCCCGCCCCCGGGCCCCCTTGCGCTGCCCGTGGCCCCGCCCCCGCCGCTCGCCCGACGGGCGTGCCCTCCGCCGCCCGGCGGGCCGGATGCGGTCCGTCCGGGGGCGGGTTGCCGGGGGTCCAGGGGGCGCGGCCGCCTGGTTGTGGGAAGGGGCGGGGCTGGGGAGAGTCCGCCGGCGGCCCACCCGTGGCCGAACACCCGCCGTCCCCAGGAGTCTGCGGCGAGATCTCGTTCATGGTCATGACGAGCCCGTCAGAAGAGGAAGTACCGCTGGGCCATGGGAAGTTCCGCCGCCGGAGCCGGTTCCACGGGCTCGCCGTCGATCGTCACCGTAAACGTGTCGGGGTCGACCTCGACCCGCGGCAGGGCGTCGTTCTCCCGCATGTCCGCCTTGGTGACCCCTCGGGTGGAGCGGATCGGGGCGAACCGCTTACCGAGCGCCAGCCGGTCCACCAGCCCGTCGTCCAGCGCCGTCTGGGTCACGAAGTTGACCGAGCCCGTGGCCGCCGCGCGGCCGAGTGCGCCGAACATGGGGCGCGGCAGGACGGGCTGCGGGGTCGGGATGGAGGCGTTGGCGTCGCCCATCTGCGCGTAGGCGATCTGTCCGCCCTTGATCACCAGTTGCGGTTTGACGCCGAAGAACGCGGGGTCCCACAGCACGAGATCGGCCAGCTTCCCGGTCTCGATGGAGCCGATCTCCCCGTCGAGGCCCTGGGCCACCGCCGGGTTGATGGTGTATTTGGCGACATAGCGGCGTGCCCGGTGGTTGTCGGCGCGGCCGTCGCCGGGGAGGGCGCCGCGCCGCCGCTTCATCACATGCGCGGTCTGCCAGGTGCGCAGCACCACCTCGCCGATCCGTCCCATGGCCTGGGAGTCGGACGAGATGATCGAGATCGCGCCGAGGTCGTGCAGCACGTCCTCGGCGGCGATGGTGCTGGGCCGGATGCGGGACTCGGCGAAGGCGAGGTCCTCGGGGACGGCCGGGTTGAGGTGGTGGCAGACCATCAGCATGTCGAGGTGTTCCTCGACGGTGTTGACGGTGTGCGGGCGCGTGGGATTGGTGGAGCTGGGCAGTACATGCGGCTGGGAGACCACGGTGATGATGTCGGGTGCGTGCCCGCCGCCCGCGCCCTCGGTGTGATACGCGTGGACACAGCGCCCGGCGATGGCGGCGAGGGTGTCGCCGACGAAGCCCGCCTCGTTGAGGGTGTCGGTGTGGATGGCGAGCTGGGCGCCGCTCTCCTCGCAGACGCCGAGGCAGGCGTCGATGGCGGCGGGAGTCGCCCCCCAGTCCTCATGGATCTTGAATCCGAGGGCTCCGCCGCGCAGTTGGGACCACATCGCCTCGCGCGAGACGGTATTGCCCTTGCCGAGCAGTCCGATGTTGACCGGATATCCCTCCAGCGCCTCGAACATCCGGGCGAGATGCCAGGGGCCGGGGGTGATGGTGGTCGCCTTGGTGCCCTCGGCGGGGCCGGTGCCGCCGCCGACGAGGGTGGTGATCCCGGAGCAGAGCGCCTGGTCGACGAGGGTCGGGGAGATGAAGTGAACATGGGCGTCGATGGCGCCCGCGGTGAGGATCTTGCCGTTGCCCGCGATGACCTCGGTCTCGGGCCCGATGACGAGGTCGGGGTGGACGCCGTCCATGGTGTCGGGGTTCCCGGCCTTGCCGATACCGGTGATACGGCCGTCACGCAGGCCGATATCCGCCTTGACGACGCCCCAGTGGTCGAGCACGACCGCGCCGGTGATCACGGTGTCGGGGGTGCCCTCGGCGCGGGTGGCGCGGGACTGGCCCATGGATTCGCGGATGACCTTGCCGCCGCCGAAGACCGCCTCGTCCCCGGCCCGGCCGGGCCCGCCGCCGCGGTCCTCCTCGATCTCGATGAACAGGTCGGTGTCGGCGAGCCGGATACGGTCCCCGGTGGTGGGGCCGAAGAGATCGGCGTACGCCGCGCGGTGGAGCTCAGTCATCGAGCCGTCCTCCCGTCTCCCCGCGCAACCCCGGCACGATCCGCTCCCCCGCGATCGGGATCAGGGCGACCTCGACGGGGATGCCCGGTTCGAAGCGCACGGCGGTGCCCGCGGCGATGTCCAGCCGCTTGCCGCGGGCGGCGGCGCGGTCGAAGTCGAGGCCGGGGTTGGCCTCGGCGAAGTGGTAGTGGGAACCGACCTGAACGGGCCGGTCGGCGGCGTTGAGCACAGTGAGACGGGTGACGGGCCGCCCCTCGTTGAGGGTCACCGGCTCATCGGCGTGCAGGATCTCTCCGGGGATCACGGATACGCCCCTCCCGTCAGGCGATCGGCTGATGGACGGTGACCAGCTTGGTGCCGTCGGGGAAGGTGGCCTCGACCTGGACGTCGTGGAGCATCTCGGGGACGCCCTCCATGACCTCGTCGCGGGTGAGCACTTGGCGGCCGGAAGCCATCAGCTCGGCGACGCCGCGGCCGTCCCGGGCCCCCTCCAGGATGTGGGCGGTGATCAGCGCCGTCGCCTCGGGGTGGTTGAGGAGTACGCCCCGGGCCCGTCGCTTCTCGGCCACGTCGGCGGCCACATGGATGAGCAGACGTTCCTGCTCATGTGGGGTCAATCGCACGCTTCCCACCTCATCCCCTCATCTTCGTACCGCCCGGCGGAAACCACCCGCTCAGCACGGACCGGGGCGGCTCGCACCCGGCCTGAGCAGGCTAGTTCCGTGGCGTTTCGTCAGCGTTAACTGATCAGTCCCCATCGCTGCTGGTCAAGACGGTCGGGCGGGTCTCGGACAGGCTCCGGTCCGGCACCCGATTTCCGCTCGGCGGACCCCTGTGTCCGCCTATCGCACTTGACGGCCCCGCCGCGTACCCCCGATTCTCATCACCGCACCACCATGATTCACCTGCTCCGCTCCAACCCCCCACATCACAACGGAGCCCAACTGTGAAGCGAATAGTGTCATTTCGCCGCGGAACCCTCGCGGCGGCAACCGGTGCCGCGCTCACCGCGGCCCTGCTGACCGGCGCCTCCGGCGCCGAGGCCACCATCAACAACCAGGCCGCGGCCCCCGACGTGGACGTCGCGGCGGTCAAGGCCGACCTGGGCGAACTGCAGTCCATCGCGGACGCCAACGGCGGCAACCGCGCCCATGGCCAGCCCGGCTACCAGAAGTCCGTGGACTTCATCAAGGGCAAGCTGGACGAGGCCGGATTCACCACCTCCGTGCAGGAGTTCACCTCCGGCGGCAAGAAGGGCTACAACCTCATCGCCGACTGGAAGGGCGGCGATGAGGGCAAGGTGGTGATGGCCGGATCCCATCTCGACTCGGTCGAGGCCGGCCCCGGCATCAACGACAACGGTTCCGGCTCGGCCGCGATCCTCGAGGTCGCGCTCGCCGTGGCCAAGGCCGACCTCCAGCCCACCAAGCACCTGCGGTTCGCCTGGTGGGGCGACGAGGAGGACGGCATGGTCGGCTCGACGCACTACGTCGACAGTCTGGCGGACGACGACAAGTCGAAGATCGACTCCTACCTCAACTTCGACATGCTCGGCTCCCCCAACCCGGGCTACTTCGTCTATGACGACGACCCGGAGCTGGAGAAGGTCTTCACCGACTGGTACGCCGCGAAGGACATCTCCACCGACCCGGAGACCGAGGGCGACGGCCGCTCGGACCACGCCCCGTTCAAGGACGCCGGGGTGCGGGTCGGCGGTCTGTTCACCGGCGCCGAGGCCACCATGAGCCAGGAGCAGGCGGAAAAGTGGGGCGGCAAGGCGGGCGAGGCGTTCGACCCGTGCTACCACTCCGCCTGCGACAAGACGTCGAACATCGACGACAAGGCGCTGGACCTGAACACCGACGCCATCGCCAACGCGATCTGGACGCTCAGCTCCTGACGAGCGTCCCCGCACCCGACCGGCGCTGAGCCGGTCCTGTCCCGTCCGTCACTCCTCGCGGCCCGGACGCCGATCCCCGGCGTCCGGGCCGTTGTGTTCCGCCGCGATACCGAAGCGCCGCCGTTCGCCCGGAGCGGACGAGGTGGGGCGCATCGACGACACGGTGCTGATCACCTGCTCCTCCGCGCGCTCCTCCGCATCCGCTTCGATCTCCTCCAGCCGCTGCAGGTCAGCGGCGGAGACGAAGGCGACAAGCGGCTTCCCGTGGCGCGTGACGACCACCCTCTCGCCGCCGTACACCACGCGGTTGATCAGCTCCGCGAGCTCTGCACGGGCTTGCGTCACTGGAATCTCGTAAGCCATGCTCCCATCATATCGGGATGTACATCCTGTACATTTTTTACGGAGCCAAGCCCACGACGCCCGACGACGCCGAGAGGTGACGCGATGGAACGATCGACCGCGCGCTATGTCCTGCCCGAGTTCACCGAGCGCACCAGCTCGGGGACGCACACCATGAACCCGTACTCCAAGCTGCTCTCCGAGCGCATCGTCTTCCTCGGCACCCCCATCGACGACACCGCCGCCAACGATGTGATCGCGCAGCTGATCCACCTCGAGCACGCCGCGCCCGAGCAGGACATCTCGCTCTACATCAACTCGCCCGGCGGCTCGTTCGGGGCCATGACGGCGGTCTACGACACCCTGCACTTCGTCTCCTGCGACATCGAGACGATCTGCCTGGGCCAGGCCGCGTCGGCGGCCGCCGTGCTGCTGGCCGCCGGCACCCCGGGCAAGCGGCTGGCCCTGCCGGGGGCGCGGATCCTCATCCACCAGGCCGCGTTCGCCGAGCCGGTGGAGGGCACCACCTCCGATCTCGAGATCCAGGCCAATGAGCTGCGGCGCACCCAGGAGATGCTCGAGCAGATGCTGGTGCGGCACACCGGCCAGAGCGCCGAGCGGATCCGGGCCGATATCGACCGCGACAAGATCTTCGACGCCGAGGGCGCGGTGGCCTACGGGCTGGTGGACCAGGTCACCCAGAGCCGTAAGCGGCCGGGCACGCCGCTGCGGGCGAGGTGAGCGGGGTGCTGCCACCGGAGCTGCCCCCGCTGCCCGCGCTCACCCGCGCGGAGGGGGGCGTCGTGGACGGCTATCTGGACGTGGTCGATCTGCTGGGCCGGATCAACCCGGCGCGCGGCAGCGACACCTACGGCGGTCTGCGGGCCGCCCAGGCCCTGGTGGGGAAGGCCACCGCGCTGCGGGACGCGCTGGCCCTGATGCATGAGCGCGGGGAGAGCGAGCTGCACACCGCGACCCTGGCCCGGGCGCTGCGGGTGCTGGACGGGGAGCGGCGCGCGAAGCGGGTCACGCTGCCCCCGGCGCTGCGCGCCTGAGACGCGCCCGCCGAGGCCGCCCCGCCGCCCGCCGGGGGCGCCCGGCCGTCGCCCGTCGAGGCCGCCCCGCCGTCGCCCGAACGGCGGAGCGGGATTCCGGCGGCCCGGACCGGGCCGGCTTGCGGCCCGCGGACGTCCCGCCTCCGTGTCCCCGTCCGCCCCACCACGCCCCGGCACGGCCGTTCGCGCAGGTCACGAACGTGGAGGCGGGGCGGCCGGCGCCACCCGAACGGCCCCGCAGTGACCACCGTCACACCGCACCCTCTCGAGTCGGAACCGGCGCCGCGGCTGCGTGACCATCCCAGGGGACGACAGGACTCCACCACCACACCGGGGCGGAGTCGGCCCACGAAGGGTGGCGCGTGATGTCTGCGCACATACGTATCCCCAGGATGTTCTCGCGAGCGAGCGCCGTCTCGGCCCTCACCGTCGCCGCTGTGGGGGGCACCGTGGCGACGCCGGGCTGTCCACCGGAGGCCGAGGCCGCGACCGCCGCGGCCAAGGCGCTGCGGATCGCGGCGTCGAAGAAGGGCGCACCGTACAAGTACGGCGCGGAGGGGCCCAAGCGCTTCGACTGCTCCGGGCTGACGCAGTACGCCTACAAGCGGGCCGGAAAGCGGCTGCCCCGTACCGCGGCCGCGCAGTACAACCGGACCCGCCACATCAAGGCCGGTTCCCGCAAGGGCGGGGACCTGGTGTTCTTCCACTCCGGGAGCGGCGTCTACCACGTCGGTGTGTACGCGGGCGGCGGCCGGATCTGGCACGCCCCCAAGACCGGCACGGTGGTGCGGCTGGAGCGGATCTGGACCAAGAAGGTCTGGTACGGACATGTGCGCTGACCCGCCGTAGGTGTCAGTGACCGTGGGTAGGTTGACGGGGCCGGGCCACACCGCTGTGGACCGGCCCTGTAGACCACCGGAGGCATCGCATGGCGTACGCGTATCCCGACGACGACGATGGGTTCCGCGGGGCGCGCGGCGGCGTCGAGCGCGGTCCGGTGCCGGTATGAACGAGCCCTTCCACGGCGAGCCCTTCCATGGCGAGCCCTTCCAGGCCGACCGGACCTACGACCAGGTGTATCTCCTCTTCGTCGACACGTCCGGCTATTCGACGATCGTCCGCTCGAACCCCAGGGACCGCGCCGCCCACGCCTTCGATCTGCTGCGCGAGCGGATGCGCGCCCGGCTCGGGCAGCTCTCGGCGCAGCGGCGCTGTGCCCGCAGCGACTTGTGGAGCTGGCGCGGCGACGGGGGCTTCTTCGCCGTCCACGACGACAGCGAGAGCGTGGCCCGCGATGTCGCGCTGGAGGCGGCCCGCACCTTTCTCACCCTGGATCTGCGCCATCTGCGCGACGAGTTCGCGCAGGCGGGGGTGGACGGGGAGCTGCATGTGCGGATGGCATTGCACAAGGGGGCGATACGCCACACCGGCGAGGGCCGGACCGGCACCATCCACTCCCCCGACATCAATCTGGCCGCGCATCTGGAGAAGGCGACTCCGGCGGACTGCCTGGCGGTCTCGGAGGATGTGTACCGCACCGCGGGGCCGTATGCGGAGCTGTTCGCCCATGTGGGAAGCCATGAGGGCAAGGACGTCTATCTGATGGCGGGCGACGGTGGTCCGGGCGGGGCGGCCAAGGCGTGGCTGGCGGGCCGGGGGCTTTCGGACGGATCCCCGGTGCACGCGTATCCGGAGCGGCCGAGCCCCCAGGAGAAGGCGCGGCTGCTGGACGCGGCGGGCGAGGAGGTCCTCGACATGGGGACGGCGCTGCGCACCTCCTCCAGCCGGCTGGTCACCACCGAGCGTCCGGCCCGCTTTCGCGACGCGATCCTCGGGCTGCTGCGCCGGGGCGGCACCTATCGCTGCTATCTGCTGGACCCGTCCTCGGACGCGGCGGCCACGCTCTCCCGCCAGTACCAGGAGGACATGACGCGGAAGATCAAGGATTCGCTGGAGCGGTTCGGCCGCTTCAAGGAGCGCTATGGAGCGGAGGCGGAGGGCTTGCACGTCTATCAGACCGACGAGTTCCCCGGCTTCTCGGCGCTCACCGTCGACATGCACCGGCCGAGCGGGCTGATCCTCTACTCCTCGTACCTGATGGGCACGAGTCGGTACGGGGTGATCGAGCGCGGCGACATGCCGCACTATCTGATCGGCCCGGCCGCCGGGCGGGTCTTCACCCGGATCCGTCAGCTGGCCGAGGCGCGGGCCTCGGAGGGGCAGGCCCAGCGCGTGCTGTGAGCGGGTTCAGCGGACCGGCACGGTCCACGGCAGGGCGATCCAGACGGTCTTGCCGCCGTCCGCGGTCGGGGTGACGAACACCTCGCCGCCCGACTCCGCGGCCAGACAGCGCACGATGACCATGCCGCGCCCGCTGTCCTGCTGGGTGGCCAGCGGCAGCCATCTGGGCCATTGGGGATGGCTGTCGGTGACCCCGATCTCCAGCCGCTGCTCGTGGTCGAGCCGTAGGTCCACGGTGAAGGTGGGCGACTGGCCCACGGTGTGCTCCACGGCGTTGGTCGCGAGCTCGGAGACGATCAGCCGCACGGTGTCCGCGGCCTCCCCTCCCTGCCCGAGCCCCCATTCGGCAAGCACGTCCGTGACATAGGCACGTGCCGCGGGAACCGACGCCGGTGCGCTCGGCAGAGTGACGGATGCTTCCTGATGGTCTGCCATGACGGCCTGTCCCTTTCCCGCCGGGGCGCGGCTGCGGACGCGTTGGAAGGTGGAGCTGCGAAGCCGGTGAAGTCGTGGGCTGCCCTGACGGCTCTACGCGTCAGAGTGCCACCGATGCCCGCCGCAACGGGGGCGATCCACCGAGTTATGCATATATCTGTCGCCCAAAGCGGTGAACTCTGCTACGGAAAACCGGATTTGGGAGGCACACTGGGCCACTGGTGCGACACGCGCTGTGGGTGACGCGCCGGCAAGGGGAAAGGCGGGAGGGAGAACTCATGCGGTACGGCCCGGCGGTGCGCCGTCGCAAGCTCGGCGCGGAACTCCGCCGCCAGCGTGATCTGGCCGGACTCACCAGCGGTGAGGTCGCCCTCCGGCTGGGCTGGCATCAGTCGAAGGTGAGCCGGATCGAGACCGGCCGGAGCGGGGCCAAACCCTCGGATGTGGCGCGGCTGCTGGAGGTCTACGAGGTAGCCGACCCGGAGCTGCGCGCCCTGCTGGAGGCACTGTGCCGCGGGGGCGCCTCGGATCCGGAGGGGTCACGGCGCGGCTGGTGGTACGCGTACCGCGATCTACTGCCGCCCGCCTACCGGGACTTCATCAGCCTGGAGGCGGAGGCGTCGGACGCGTACACCCTGGAGACCACGGTGGTGCCGGGTCTGCTGCAGACCCCGGAGTACGCACGGGCGGTGACCCTCGCGGCGCTCCCGGATCTGCCGCGGCCCCAGGTGGACTCGCTGGTGGAGGTGCGGATCGCGCGTCAGTCGGTGCTGCACGGCGAGCGGCCGCTGCGGCTGCACGCGGTGCTGGACGAGGCGGCGCTGCGGCGCGAGGTGGGCGGACCCGAGGTAATGACGGCGCAATTGAGCCATCTGGCCAATCTTTGCGCATTGCCTCAGGTGCAGCTGCAGGTGCTGCCATTCTCCGTCGGAATGCCCATTGGTATGACAGGTCCTTTCATTATTTTCTCTTTTCCGCACATTAGTGACCTGGACGTAGTAGTTCTCGACCACCTGACGAGTAGCCTCTATCTGGAGCGGAAAGAAGACCTCCGGGCGTACAGCGCCGCATTCGAAGTACTGCGGACCCGCGCCCTGACACCTGAGGAATCGTTGTCCTTCATCAACAAAATCGGGGGCGGCGCCTGAGGGGGCACCATGTCCAGTATGTCCGCCAAGTCCGTCCACTGGCTGCGCAGCAGCTACAGCGTCGGCATGAACAACTGCGTCGAGACGGCCCTGCTGGGGTCTGACCGGCTCGGCGTGCGCGATTCGAAGAACACGGCGGGCCCCGTCCTGCTGTTCACCCCGTCGACCTGGGTCTCCTTCCTCGATGGGCTCAAGGACGACGGCCTCGGCTCCGGCACCTCCCGCTCAGCCGGAACCGGAAGCTGATCCGTCAGTGAAGTATCTGTTCCGCCGGTGAACGGCTGATCCGTTCACCCTCCCGTCAGTGAGCCATCAGGCGGTCGGCGCGGTCTTCACGATCACGTCGACCGCCCTCCCCACCTGCTCCTCCGTCAGATCCCCACGCGCCGTCAGCCGCAGCCGCGAGATGCCGTCGGGGACGGACGGCGGGCGGAAGCACCCCACCAGCAGCCCGGCCGCGCGGCAGTCCGCGGCCCAGCGCACCGCCTGCTCCGGCGACGGGGCCCGCACCGACACCACCGACGCGTCCGGCCGCACCGCGGTCAGCCCGGCGGCGGTCAGCCGTCCGTACAGCCCCATGGCGACCGTACGGACGCGGGCGGCGCGCTCCGGCTCCCGGCGCAGCAGCCGCAGGCTCGCCAGGGCGGCGCCCACGGCCGCCGGGTTGAGCCCGGTGTCGAAGATGAACGTGCGTGCGGTGTTCACCAGGTGCTCGATCACCCGGGCGGGCCCCAGCACCACCCCGCCCTGGCTGCCGAGCGACTTGGAGAGGGTCGCCGTGACCACCACATCCGGCGCGCCCGCGAGCCCGGCCCCGTGCACCGCGCCGCGCCCGCCCTCGCCGAGCACCCCCAGGCCGTGGGCCTCGTCCACCACCAGCGCCGCGCCGTGGGCACGGCAGGCCGCGGCGAGGGCGGCCAGCGGGGCGGCGTCGCCGTCGACGGAGAAGACCGAGTCGCTGACGGCGAGGGCGCACCGGCGCCCCGGGACCGCTCCGGCCGCCTCGGCGGCCTCGGCGGCCTCGGCGGCCTCCTCCCGCGTGTCCTCTTCGGCCGCGCCCAGCACCTTGCGCACAGCGTCCGGGTCGGCGTGCGGGACGACGGCGACCTCGGCGCGGGAGAGCCGGCAGCCGTCGATGAGCGAGGCGTGATTGCCCGCGTCGGAGACGATCAGGGCGTCCCGGCCGCTCAGCGCGGAGACGGCGGCCAGATTGGCGGCGTAGCCGGAGGAGAACACCAGGGCCGCCTCGAAACCGCAGAACTCGGCGAGTTCCCGCTCCAGTGTGGTGTGCAGCTCGGTCGAGCCGGTGACCAGGCGCGACCCGGTGGACCCCGCGCCCCAGCGCTGGGCCGCCGCGGCCGCGGCGGCCGTCACCTCCGGGTGGCGGGCCAGCCCCAGATAGTCGTTGCTCGCCAGATCGAGCAGCGGGGAGTCGGCGGGCCGGGGGCTGAGCCGACGCACCAGCCCGGCCCGGTCGCGCCGCTCCCGCTGTGCGTCGATCCATGCGAACGCGTCGTCCGGGCGGTCCTGGGGCATCGGCTGCCTCGCCTTCCGTGGCCTCGTCAAGGGCACCGACTGTCGGGTCCGGATAGAACGTAGCCCCCTCCATGCCCGGTCATGGTGTGGCAATACCCACACCCCGATCCGCACGTCTTGTGCGGTCCCTCCTTGGCCGGGAGCGGTGGGGTAGGAAAGGATCGTCGCCATGGACCTGCTGAACACGCTGGTGGACAAGGGGTTGCGGCGCGAATCGCCGACCCGCGAAGAGGCGCTCGCCGTCCTGGCGACCTCCGATGACGAGCTGCTCGATGTGGTGGCCGCGGCGGGCAAGGTGCGCCGCGCCTGGTTCGGGCGGCGGGTGAAGCTCAACTATCTGGTGAACCTGAAGTCGGGGCTGTGCCCCGAGGACTGCTCCTACTGCTCGCAGCGGCTGGGCTCGAAGTCCGAGATCCTCAAGTACACCTGGCTCAAGCCGGAGCAGGCGGCCGCCGCGGCGGGCGCCGGGGTCGCGGGCGGCGCCAAGCGAGTGTGCCTGGTGGCCAGCGGACGCGGTCCGACCGATCGCGACGTGGACCGGGTCTCCCAGACCATCGCCGCCATCAAGGAGGAGCACCAGGACGTCGAGATCTGCGCCTGTCTGGGGCTGCTGTCCGACGGTCAGGCGGCGCGGCTGAAGGACGCGGGGGCGAACGCGTACAACCACAACCTCAACACCTCCGAGGCGACCTACGGCGACATCACGACCACCCACACCTACGCCGACCGGGTCTCGACCGTGCAGCAGGCCCAGGCGGCGGGGATGTCCGCCTGCTCCGGTCTGATCGCGGGCATGGGCGAGTCGGACGAGGACCTGGTGGACGTGGTCTTCTCGCTGCGCGATCTGGACCCGGACTCGGTGCCGGTCAACTTCCTCATCCCGATCGAGGGCACCCCGCTGGCCGGCGACTGGAACCTCACCCCGCAGCGCTGTCTGCGGATCCTGGCGATGGTGCGGTTCGTCTGCCCGGACGTGGAGGTGCGGCTCGCGGGCGGCCGCGAGATCCATCTGCGGACGCTGCAGCCGCTGGCCCTGAACCTGGCGAACTCGATCTTCCTCGGCGACTATCTGACCACCGAGGGCCAGTCGGGCAAGGACGATCTGGCGATGATCGCCGACGCGGGCTTCGAGGTGGAGGGCACCGACACCACGACGCTGCCCAAGCACCGCGCGGACGCAGCTGCCGCCGCCGGTTCCGGCTGCGGCGGCCACGGCGCGGAGGGCGGTGGCTGCGGCCCGTGCGGTGACGCGGCACCCGCCGACGCCGTACCCGCCCAGGCGGCGGCCGGTGCCACGGTCTCCACCCCGGCGACCGCGGAGGGGTCCCACGCCGATCTGGTCGCGGTGCGCCGCCGCGGTGCGGGCACGGATCTGCCGCCCAATGCCTGAGCCGCTGACCCCGGCCGAGCTGCGGGCGCTGGACCGGCAGCACGTCTGGCATCCGTACGGCCCGATGCCCGGCCGCCAGGACCCCCTGGTCGTGGAGTCCGCGGCCGGGGTCCGGCTGCGGCTGGCCGAGCCGGTGGAGGGCGTCCGCGAGCTGGTGGACGGGATGTCGTCGTGGTGGTCCGCCATCCACGGCTACAACCACCCGGCGCTCAACGACGCCGCGCGGGGTCAGCTGGACCGGATGAGCCATGTGATGTTCGGCGGGCTCACCCATGAGCCCGCCGTCCGGCTGGCCACCCGTCTGGTGGAGATCACCCCGGAGCCGCTGCGCCATGTGTTCCTGGCCGACTCCGGTTCGGTGTCGGTCGAGGTCGCGGTGAAGATGTGCCTGCAGTACTGGCGCTCCCTCGGCCGCCCCGCCAAGCGGCGGCTGCTGACCTGGCGCGGCGGTTACCACGGCGACACCTGGCAGCCGATGGCGGTGTGCGACCCGGACGGCGGAATGCACCGGCTGTGGTCCGGTGTGCTGCCCGAGCAGATCTTCGCGGACGCGCCGCCGCCCGGTTTCGACGCGGCCCCCGACCCGGCGTACGAGGCACACGTACGCGAGCTGGTGGCCCGACACGCCCATGAGCTGGCCGCGGTGATCGTGGAGCCGGTGGTCCAGGGCGCGGGCGGGATGCGCTTCCACTCCCCCGCGCTGCTGCGGGTGCTGCGCGAGGCGTGCGACGAGCACGATGTGCTGTTGGTGTTCGACGAGATCGCCACGGGCTTCGGCCGCTCGGGGGCGCTTTTCGCGGCCGAGCACGCGGGGCTGTGCCCCGATGTGATGTGTCTGGGCAAGGCGCTGACCGGGGGTTATCTGACCCTCGCGGCCACGCTGTGCACCCCGCGGGTGGCAGAGGGCATCTCGCGCGGCGAGGTGCCGGTGCTCGCGCACGGCCCGACGTTCATGGGCAATCCGCTGGCCACGGCCGTCGCCTGCGCCTCGATCGAGCTGCTGCTCTCCTACGACTGGCGGCAGGAGGTCAAGCGGATCGAGACCGGGCTGCGGGACGGTCTCGCGGAGGCGGCCGAGCTGCCGGGCGTCCGGGAGGTGCGGGTGCTCGGCGCGATCGGCGTCGTCCAGCTGGACCGTCCGATGGACGACGCGGGGATGGCGGCGGCGACGCGGGCCGCGGTGCGCGAGGGTGTATGGCTGCGCCCGTTCCGCGATCTGCTGTACACCATGCCGCCGTACATCACGGGCGACCACGATCTGGCCCGGATCTGCACGGCGGTACGGGCGGCCGCGGCCGCGGCCGTCTGACCCGCCCGCTCCGCTCGCGGTCGGCCTCCCGCCCATAGGGACCGACCGCACCGGGGCAGGCCGGGAGCACGAACGAAAGCGAAAGGTTACGGAAACGAAGATGTCAGTACTGGTCGTCACCGGCACGGGCACCGAAATCGGAAAAACCGTCAGCACGGCGGCCGTCGCCGCCGCGGCGCTCGCACGCGGCCGCTCGGTGGCGGTACTCAAACCCGCCCAGACCGGTGTCGCGGAGGGCGAACCGGGCGACGCCGCGGAGGTGGCCCGGCTCGCCGGCGCGGTGACCCTGCTCGAACTCGCCCGCTACCCCGAGCCGCTGGCCCCCGCCACCGCCGCCCGCCGCGCCGGACGGCCGCCGGTGCGGCCCCACGAGGTGGCGGAGGCGGCCGAGAAGCTGGCCGCCGAGCACGATCTGGTGCTGGTCGAGGGCGCGGGCGGGCTGCTCGTACGGTTCGACGAGACGGGGGCGACGCTCGCCGACGCGGCCCGGCTGCTCGGCGCGCCCGTCCTCGTGGTCGCCCACGCGGGCCTCGGCACGCTCAACGCGACCACCCTGACCACCGAGGCGCTGCGCGCCCGCGGGCTGGCGTGCCCCGGCGTCGTCATCGGCAGCTGGCCCGCCGCCGCGGATCTCGCCTCCCGCTGCAATGTGGCCGATCTGCCGGATTCGTCCGGTGTCCCGCTACTCGGCGCCATCCCCCAGGGCGCCCCGGCCCTTCCGCCCGCCGACTTCCGCGCCCAGGCACCCGGGTGGCTGGCGCCCCGGCTGGGCGGGAGCTGGGACGCGGCGCGGCTGGCCGCGTAGCGAGGGCCCCCGCGTGGGCAGAATCCCGGTACCGGTTCCATCGTCCGTACCTGGGACAAGGGGGAGCTCCCATGCCCGTATGCCGTCGCACGCCCCCGCGTGACGCCGTCCACCACCCGTTCTTCGCCCGCTGCTACGCCAGAATGGGCCCCCTGGCCGACGAGCGGGCGGGGATCGGTGAGCTGCGCGGCGAGCTGCTGGCCGGGCTGTCCGGCCGGGTCATCGAGATCGGCGCGGGCAACGGGCTGAACTTCCCCCACTACCCCCAAACCGTCTCCGAGGTGGTCGCCATCGAACCCGAGCGCCATCTGCGGCGGCTGGCCACCCGGGCGGGGCTGCGGGCCGGGGTGCCGGTGGACGTGGTGCCGGGCGTCGCCGAGGCGCTGCCGGTCAAGAGCGAGGCGTTCGACGCGGCGGTGGCCTGTCTGGTGCTGTGCTCGGTGCGCGATGTGCGGCGCGCGCTCGCCGAGCTGCTGCGAGTGCTGCGGCCCGGCGGTGAGCTGCGCTTCCTCGAGCACGGGCGCGCCGAGGGCCGGGTCCTGGCGACCACCCAGCGGGCGCTGGACCGCACGGTGTGGCCGCTGATGTTCGGCGGCTGCCATACGGCGCGCGAGGTGCGATCGGAGATCGAGGCCGCGGGCTTCGAGCCGCTCGGCCACCGCCGGCTGCGCATCCCCGAGCGGGGCCCGGCGCTGCCGACGTCCCCGTGCGTACTGGGCGCCGCGCGCCGCCCGGTATCGCCTTCGCGTCCGTAACCGGATGGGCGCCGGGCATCGTCTGCGCACCCCGGCATCGCCCTCCCGCCCGTCATCGCATTCCTGTGCGCCCGCGCCCGCGGGTGGGCGCATCGGCGGCCGGGTCCCTACCATCGAGGGCACGACGTTCCGATACGGGGAGGCATCGTGTCCACACCGGCGGCAACGAAGACGGACGGGTTCGCGGAGGGCGGCGCCCATGCGGCGGCCCGCGCCCGGTCCCTGACCAAGGCGTACGGCAGCGGCGAGACGGCCGTGCTCGCGCTGGACGCGGTGGACGTGGAGATCGAACGGGGCCGGTTCACCGCGGTGATGGGCCCGTCCGGATCCGGCAAGTCCACCCTGATGCACTGTCTGGCCGGTCTCGACACGGTCTCGTCGGGCCAGGCCTGGCTGGGCGACACCGAGATCACCGGCCTGGGCGACAAGGAGCTGACCCAGCTCCGCCGCGACCGGATCGGCTTCATGTTCCAGTCGTTCAATCTGCTGCCCACGCTCAACGCGGCCGAGAACATCACCCTGCCCATGGACATCGCGGGCCACAAGCCCGACCGGGAGTGGGTGGACCGGGTCATCGACACCCTCGGGCTGCGGGACCGGCTGCGGCACCGGCCCGCCCAGCTGTCCGGCGGACAGCAGCAGCGGGTGGCCTGCGCCCGGGCGCTCGCCTCCCGCCCCGAGCTGATCTTCGCGGACGAGCCCACCGGCAACCTGGACTCCCGGTCCGGCCTGGAGGTGCTGCGCTTTCTACGGGAGGCCGTCGACGAGCTGGGCCAGACGGTCGTCATGGTCACCCACGACCCGAGCGCCGCCGCCCACTCCGATCTGGTGCTCTTCCTCGCCGACGGCCGGATCGTGGACCGGATGGAGCGGCCCACGGCCGAGGCGGTGCTGGAGCGGATGCACATCTTCACCAGGGCCACGCCCGGGGCCGAGCCGGAACCCGACCCGCTGGGCTGAGCCCCGGGCACCGTCCCCGGCCGGTGCCCGATCGGCCGGACCGGTGAATGAGGGGCGAGTGAGCGAGAGTGGGGACAAGGGACCTCGAACGGCGCCGATCTCGGATACGTTCACCGTATCCGCGCTCAAGGAGGGCTCATGGCAAGGCCGTTCCGCTTCGGAGTCAATCTGCTCACCCTTGAATCGGCCGAGGCATGGCGGGCGAAGTGCCGCCACGCCGAGCACCTCGGCTATGACGTGCTGCTGACCCCCGACCACCTCGGCAACCCCGCCCCGTTCCCGGCGCTGACCTCCGCCGCCGAGGCGACCGAGCGCCCGCGGCTGGGCACCTTCGTACTCAACGCCGGCTTCTGGAACTCCGCGCTGCTCGCCCGGGAGGTGGCCACCTGCGACGCGCTGACCGACGGCCGGCTGGAGCTCGGCCTGGGCGCCGGCTATGTCAAGGCCGAGCACGACAGCGCCGGGCTGCCCTTCGGTTCACCCCGGGAGCGGGTGGACCATCTGGTGCATACCGTGGCCGAGTTGGAGCGTCTGCTGACCGATGCCGAGCACCGGCCGCGGCCCGCGCAGTCCCCGCGCCCGCCGCTGCTGCTCGGCGGCAACGGCGACCGGCTGCTGCGGCTGGCCGCGCGCCATGCGGACATCGCGGCGTTCTCCGGGGCGGTGCAGGCCCCGGGCAAACCCCAGGGCGCCATGCAGCTGATCAGCCCCGAGGCGCTGGAGGAGCGGGTGGGCGCCTTCCGCCGCTTCGCCGCCGAGGCGGGGCGGGCGGAGGGGGCCGATGAGCCGGGCGAGGCGATCGAGCTGAACTACCTCATCCAGATGGCCGGGCCCAGCGCCGACCGGCGCGCCAAGGTACGTGAGCTGTCCCCGTACGCACCGGGCCTCACCGAGGACCAGATGCTGGAGCACCCGGCGCTGCTGCTGGGGGACGCCAAGGAGATGGCGGAGCAGTTGCGGGCCCACCGCGAGCGCTTCGGCTTCTCGTACTTCACCGTGCTGGAGCACAACATGGAGGCGTTCGCCCCGGTGATCGAGGAGCTGCACGGCAGCTGACCGGGTGGAATTCCCGTCGACGCCGCGGTCCGCCCGATGATGGGATGCGGCCATGAACGATCTTCGGATACGGGCCGCGGCCCCCGCCGACCTCGACCCCGTGCTCGCCTTCTGGAAAGAGGCGGCGGAGGGCACCAGCATCAGCGACGACCGGGACGGGGTGGCCCGGCTGCTCGACCGCGACCCGGAGTCGCTGCTGCTGGCCGAGCGGGACGGGGAACTCGCCGGAACGGTGATCGCCGGTTTCGACGGCTGGCGCTGCCATCTGTACCGGCTGGCCGTCCACCCCGGGCACCGCCGCCGGGGGGTGGCGACGGCCCTGCTGGCGGCGGCCGAGGAGCGGTTCACGGCCCTGGGTGGACGGCGCGGGGACGCGATGGTGCTCAACGAGAACGGGCTCGCCCACCAGGCGTGGCGCGCGGCGGGCTATGAGCGCCAGCCGCAGTGGAGCCGCTGGGTCAAGCCGCTGTGCCCCTGACCCGGCGCGGCCGTCCCCGGCGCGGCCGCGCGGGGGCTGCGTTCATCCGGTCTCTGGCGGATCATGGGACGGAGGTGAACCGATGACCGAAGTCCTCCTCCTGGCCGTGGCGCTCCTCCTGGCGGTGGCCTGTGGCGCCTTCGTCGCGGCCGAGTTCTCGCTGACCACGGTCGAGCGCAGCGAGCTGGAACGGGCGGCCGAACGCGGGGAGCGCGGCGCGGCCGGGGCGCTGAAGGCCGTGCGGAGCCTCACCTACCAGCTCTCCGGCGCGCAGCTCGGCATCACCGTGACCAATCTGGTCGTCGGCATGCTGGCCGAGCCGTCCGTCGCGGCCCTGCTGGCCGGGCCGCTCACCGCGATGGGGGTACCCCAGTCGGCCGTCCGCTCGGCCGCGCTGGTGCTCGGCACCTTTCTGTCGACCGTCGTGCTGATGGTCGTCGGCGAGCTGGTGCCCAAGAACTGGGCCATCTCCCGGCCGCTGCCGGTCGCCAAGGCCGTGGCCACCCCGCAGCGCGTCTTCAGCTTCGTCTTCCGCCCGCTGATCAGCCATCTCAACAACACCGCCAACCACACCGTGCGGCGGATGGGCCTGGAGCCCGCCGAGGAGCTGGCCTCCGCGCGCGGCCCGCAGGAGCTGATCGCCCTCGCCCGGCACTCCGCCAAGGAGGGCGCGCTGGAGAAGGACACCGCCGAGCTGTTCGTCCGCACCCTCAACCTCGCCGAGCTCACCGCGGAGAACGTGATGACCCCGAGGGTGCGGGTGGTGGCGCTGGACGTACGGGCCACCGCCGAGGACGTCGCCAACGCGACCCGCGCCACCGGGCTGTCCCGCTTCCCCGTCTACCAGAGCAGCCTGGACACGGTGACCGGCCTCGTCCACATCAAGGACGTCCTGGCGGTCCCCGCCGAGGAGCGGCCCCGCCGCCCGGTCTCCGATCTGATGCGCGAGGCGCTGTTCGTCCCGGAGCCGCTGACCGTGGACCGGCTGCTGGACCGGCTCTCGACGCAGCGCAGCATGGCCGTGGTCATCGACGAGTACGGCGGTACGGCCGGGGTCGTCACGCTGGAGGACATCGTCGAGGAGGTGGTCGGCGAGGTCCGCGACGAGCACGATCCGCACGAGACCCCCCATCTGATTCCGATGGGCCGGGACACGGAGGGCCATATGCTCTACGACGCGGACGGCGCGGCCCGCGTCGATCAGCTGGAGCGCATCGGGCTACGCGTGCCGCCGGGCCCGTACGAGACCCTGGCCGGGATGATCGCCACCGAGCTGGGCCGGATCCCGGCCGTCGGCGACACCGTCGAGCAGGCGGGCTGGTTCATGGAGGTGCGCAAGGTGACGAGCCACCGGGCGGCCCGGGTCCGGCTGCGGGCGCCGGTGCGCGGTGCCGGGAGCGATGGCGACGGCGGCGTGCCCGGGGCCGAGGGGGCGGCGGGCCGATGACCGTCCTCCAGCTGCTCATCGGCCTGCTGACGCTGGTCCTCAACGCCTTCTTCGTGGGCGCGGAGTTCGCCCTGATCTCGGTGCGCCGCAGCCAGATCGATCCACACGCCCAGCAGGGCGACCGGCGGGCGCGGTCCGTGCTGTGGGCCCTGGAGCACCTCTCCGCGCTGCTGGCCGCGGCCCAGCTCGGGATCACGCTGTGCACGCTGGTGCTGGGCGCCGTCGCGGAACCGGCCATCGCGCATCTGCTGGAGCCGTTCTTCCATGTGGTGGGGCTGCCGCTGGGGCTGGTGCACCCGGTCTCGTTCGTGATCGCGCTGACCGTGGCCACCTATCTGCACATGCTGTTCGGCGAGATGGTGCCGAAGAACGTGGCGCTGGCCGAGCCGGTGCGCACCGCGCTGCTGCTCGGCCCGCCCCTGGTCGCCCTCGCCCGCACCCTGCGCCCGGTGATCTTCGGGGTGAACTCCCTGGCGAACGGGCTGCTGAAGCTGATGCGCGTGGAGCCCAAGGGCGAGGTCGCGGCGACCTTCTCCGATGCCGAGCTGGCCCGGATGGTCTCGGACTCCAGCGAGGCCGGGCTGCTGGACGACCGGTCCACCGAGCGGCTGCGGGACGCGCTGGAGCTGGGCCGGCGACGGGTGCGGGATGTCGTGCTGCCCATGGAGCAGGTGGTCAAGACGCAGCTCGGGGTGACCCCCGAGGAGCTGGAACAGCTGGCGGCGCGGACCGGCTTCTCGCGGTTCCCGGTGGTTGACGACTCCGGGCGGATCCTGGGCTATCTGCATGTGAAGGACGCGCTGGACGCAGGGCCCCGGGATGTGCCGTTCGGCCCCGATCAGCTGCGCCCGATCCCCCGGGTGCGGTCCCATACGCCGCTGGACGACGTGCTCACCGCGATGCGCGACAGCCGCACCCACCTCGCGGCGGTCATCGCCGCGGACGGACGGCTGGAGGGGCTGGTGACCATGGAGGACGTGCTGCGCGAGCTGGTGGCCTGATCACAGCCGGCCGGGCCTGATCGCATATGGGCCGCGCGCCGACATTCCTCGTCGCCTCCGGTCACTCCTCGATGCGTCTGGACTCATGGGCGATGATGCACTCCTGCCAATGGGCCAGCGCCTCCTCCCGTCCCCCGCCGCCCTCCTCGGCCACCGTCACCAGCGCATGGGCGGCCATCGCGGCGAGCCGCACCGCGACCCGGCACGCATCGCGCATCTCGAGCGGCTCCAGGAGGGCGGCGGCGCCCTCCCCGTCGTCGGCGAGCGCGGCGGCGACGATGGCCATGGTCGTGCGGTCGCATTCGAAGGCATCCACGTCGACCAGACTGCCCCGCCACGCGGCGCGCGGAACCCCGCGCGGTCCAAGCGGGCCAACCGGAGGGCATCGCCCGGACGGCCGCGCGAGGCTCAGCGGCGGGGGCCCGGGGCGGTTCCGGGGCCGGTGCCGGGCCGGGTGCCCATCGGGTCGTAGCGGAAGATCACGTACTCGACCCGGCCGATGACCTTGGCGCGGTTCGTCCGCCGGTACAGCTCCGGTGGCCGGAAGATGTTGTCGTCATAGATGTCCGCGCCGGGCTCCAGATTCCAGCTGACCGTCGTCCCGTTCCGCGCCCCGCCCTCGAAGTAGATGTGGGTCATCGCCATGCGGCTCATCATGCTCGCGGTCGGCGGTCAACGCAGCCCGCGCACCGGGATAGGATCGCCTGCGCCATGCAGACGAACATCACCTACAGCAGCTTTGTCGCGGTCGGCGACTCCTTCACCGAGGGAATGTCGGACCGGCTCCCCGACGGTACCTACCGAGGCTGGGCGGATCTGCTCGCCGGTCGGCTCGCGGCCCGCAACCCCGGCTTCCGCTACGCCAACCTCGCGGTCCGCGGCAAGCTGATCGGGCAGATCGTCGAGGAGCAGACGGGCCCGGCGGCGGCCATGGGCGCCGATCTGGTGACCCTGGTCGGCGGGCTGAACGATGTGCTGCGGCCGAAATGCGATGTGGGCCGGGTGTGCGCCCTGCTGGAAGAGGCCGTCGAGCGGCTGGCGCCCACCTGCAAGCGGCTGGTGCTGATGCGCAGCCCGGGGCGGCGCGGGCCGGTGTTCGCGCGGTTCGAGCCACGGTTGGAGCGGCTGTTCTCGGTCATCGACGAGCTGGGCGCACGGCATGACGCGACCGTCGTGGACCTGTTCGCCTCCCAGTCCGTCGGGGACCCCCGGATGTGGGACGAGGACCGGCTGCATCTGAACGCCGAGGGGCACCGGCGGGTCGCCGAGGCCGTATGGCAGGCACTGGGCCATGAGCCGGAGGCCGACTGGGACGCGCCCCTGCCGCCCGCGGTGCCCGTCGGCTGGATAGCCCGCCGCACCTCGGATGTGCGGTTCGCCCGCCAGCATCTCGGGCCGTGGATCGGCAGGCGGCTGACCGGCCGCTCCTCGGGTGACGGGCGCGCCCCCAAGCGTGCCGAGCTGCTGCCGTACGAGGACTGATCCGCAGCCGATCCGCAGCCTGATGGGTCACTGATGTGCAGGGCCCACGCCCGTCCGCGCCCCGGGCCCTGCGGAGGGATCCCTCGGCCACCGGTCTGGCCTGCGAGGACGGCCAGTAGACTCTGTGCACGTGACTGGTAAGCCGCGCATTCCGAACGTCCTGGCCAACCGCTACGCCTCCACGGAGCTGGCCGTCCTCTGGTCCCCCGAGTACAAGGTGACGCTGGAGCGGCGGCTGTGGCTCGCCGTGCTGCGCGCCCAGAAGGACCTCGGCATCGAGGTGCCGGACGCCGCCCTCGCCGACTACGAGCGGGTTCTGGAGACCGTCGACCTGGCCTCGATCGCCGAGCGCGAGAAGGTCACCCGCCACGATGTGAAGGCCCGCATCGAGGAGTTCAACGCCCTCGCCGGCCATGAGCAGGTGCACAAGGGCATGACCTCCCGCGACCTCACCGAGAACGTGGAGCAGCTCCAGATCCGGCTCTCCCTGGAGCTGGTGCGGGACCGTACGGTCGCGGTGCTGGCCCGGCTCGGCAAGCTGGCCGCCGACCACGCCGAGCTGGTGATGGCCGGCCGGTCGCACAATGTCGCGGCGCAGGCCACCACGCTCGGCAAGCGGTTCGCCACCGCGGCGGACGAGCTGCTGGTGGCGTACGGGCGGCTGGAGAACCTGCTGGGCCGCTATCCGCTGCGGGGCATCAAGGGCCCGGTCGGCACCGCGCAGGACATGCTGGACCTGCTCGGCGGCGACGCGGCGAAGCTGGCCGAGATGGAGCGGCGGATCGCCGGCCACCTGGGCTTCGGGCAGGCGTTCACCTCCGTCGGCCAGGTCTATCCGCGCTCGCTGGACTACGACGTCGTCACCGCGCTGGTGCAGCTGGCCGCGGCCCCGTCCTCGCTGGCCAAGACCATCCGGCTGATGGCCGGACACGAGCTGGTGACCGAGGGTTTCAAGCCCGGCCAGGTCGGCTCGTCCGCGATGCCGCACAAGATGAACACCCGCTCCTGCGAGCGCGTCAACGGCCTCGCCGTGATCCTGCGCGGCTACGCCTCGATGACCGGCGAGCTGGCGGGCGACCAGTGGAACGAGGGCGACGTCTCCTGCTCGGTGGTGCGCCGGGTCGCGCTGCCGGACGCGTTCTTCGCCTTCGACGGGCTGCTGGAGACCTTCCTGACCGTGCTCGACGAGTTCGGCGCCTTCCCCGCCGTCGTCGCCCGTGAGCTGGACCGCTACCTCCCCTTCCTCGCCACCACGAAGGTGCTGATGGGCGCCGTACGGGCCGGGGTGGGCCGCGAGGTCGCCCATGAGGCGATCAAGGAGCACGCGGTGGCCGCGGCCCTGGCGATGCGCGAGCGGGGCGCCGAGCGCAATGAGCTGCTCGACTCGCTCGCCGCCGATGAGCGGATCCCGCTGGACCGGGCCGCGTTGGACGCGCTGATGGACGACAAGCTCTCCTTCACGGGCGCGGCCGCGGACCAGGTGGGCGCGGTGGTCGCCCGGATCGAGGAGATCGTCAAGGAGCGTCCGGAGGCCGCCGCCTACAGCCCCGGCTCGATCCTCTGACGTCGGCGATGACCCCCGCCGAACGGGAGGCCGCCCGCGACCGTCTCGTCCCCGATGTGGTCGGGGACGGTCTGCGGGTCCTCTTCTGCGGTATCAACCCCGGGCTGATGACAGCCGCCACCGGCCACCACTTCGCCCGCCCCGGCAACCGCTTCTGGCCCACGTTGCACGCTTCGGGCTTCACCCCGAGGCAGTTGCACCCGTCCGAGCAGACGGAGCTGGTGCGCTACGGCCTGGGCATCACCAATGTGGTGGCGCGCGCCAGTGCGCGGGCCGATGAGCTGAGCGACGAGGAGTACCGGGAGGGCGGCCGGATCCTGGAGGAGAAGGTGCTCCGGCTGCGGCCGCGCTGGCTGGCGGTGGCGGGGGTCACCGCCTACCGGGTCGCCTTCGGCGACAAGAAGGCGAAGATCGGCCCGCAGACGCGCACGATAGGGAACACCCGCATCTGGGCCCTGCCGAACCCCAGCGGGCTCAACGCGCACTGGACACTGGCGACGATGGCGGAGGAGTACGGCCGCCTGCGCGCCGCCGCCGAGGCGGACGGCTAGGCGCACGCCGAGGCCGGAGGAAGGGGCCGGCGGGAGGGCGTCATATCGTCCCCTCCTCCCCTATCGCCACCAGCAGCTGGAAAGGCAGCTCGCGGTCGCCCTGCCCGACCCCTAGGCCGACCCAGCGGCCGTCGACACGCCAGACGCGCAGCTCGGGTACGTAACCGCACAGGGTGTCCAACGGAGGCGGCACCGGCTCGCCCATCGCCGAGCGCTCCAGGGAGTCGGTGAGGTCGAGGACGTCGGGGACACCCCACCGTAAGGTCAGCGCTTGGTCCAGCGCGCTCAGCTCGGCCTCGAACTCCTCCAGCACCTCCTCGACCCGGCTCAGATCCGCGTCCCAGAAGTCCTCGCTGACCCGGAGGTCGGCGACATGGAAGCCGGGGCCGCTCTCCACCCGCCCGTCGGCGGTCCGCTGCGCGGGGAACTCCCGCACGCGCAGCTGATCGATCGTGGCCACATGGTCCGCCGTACTGGTCATGATGTCAGTAAACCGCGTAGGTCGGACATCTGGCCGTCCGTCAGATGGCCCGCGCGACGGCCGGGCGGCCCGAGCCGGCAGCAGGCACTCGCCGCCTCCGCGCCCAGCGGATACGATCCGGCAGATACGCACTGGGAGGGAGGCCGACGTTGGGGCGGCTCACCGGCGGGGATCCGTCTCTGCTGCGACGCATCAACTCCGCCGTGGTACTGCACGCGTTGCGCGCGGCGACCGCGTCCGGCGTGGCCACCGAGGGTGGCCCGGACGACGCGGGCGGCTGTGCCGGAAGCGCGAGCCTCACCGATCTCACGCGGGTGACCGGGCTGTCCCGGCCCACCGTCGAGGGCGTGATCGACGGGCTGGCCGACAGCGGTCTGGTGGTCGAGGTGCCCGCCGAGGAGGGCGGGGTCCGCCGCCAGGGACGCCCCGCGCGCCGCTTCCGCTTCCGGGCCGAGGCCGGGCATCTGCTGGGCATAGAGATAGGGGCGCACCGGGTCGCCGCGCTCCTGTCGGACCTCGACGGACACGCCCTCGGCTCGATTGTGCGCGAGGTCTCGGAGAAGGCATCGGCGGACGAGCGGCTGGAGCGGGTGCGCACCGCCGTCGCGGATCTGCTGCGGCGCGCGGGGGTGGCCCGGTTCTCGCTGCGCGCGGTCGGAGTGGGCAGCCCCGGCATCGTCGAGGCCGACGGCACCGTCCATCTGTGCACCGCGCTCCCCGGCTGGACCGGGCTGCCCCTGGGCGAGCGGCTGCGGCGGTCCTTCCGCTGTCCGGTGCTGGTGGAGAACGACGCGAACACGGCGGCGGTCGCCGAGCACTGGAAGGGCGCGGCGGCCGGTTCGGACGATGTGGTCTTCGTGCTGGCCGGGCTGAGCCCGGGGGCCGGGTCGTTGATCGGCGGCCGGCTCCACCGTGGCTTCGGCGGCGCCGCCGGGGAAATCGGGGCGCTGCATCTGCTGGGCCGCGAGGCCGCCCCGGAGGAGGTGCTCTCCACGACCGGGGAGCCGCTGAACCCACTGGACGAGGCGCAGGTCGCGCGTGTCTTCGCGCTGGCCCGCGACGGCGACGTACGGGCCCGCGCGGCCGTGGACCGCTTCGTCCGCAGGCTGGTGCACGACACGGCGGCCCTGGTGCTGGCGCTGGACCCCGAGGTCGTCGTGGTCGGCGGCTGGGCCGCAGGACTGGACGGTGTGCTGGCCCCGCTGCGCGATGAGCTGTCCCGCTACTGTCTGCGGGCCCCGGAGGTCACGCTCTCGCTGCTCGGCGAGGCGGCGGTGACCACGGGGGCGCTGCGGCTGGCCCTCGACCATGTGGAGCAGGAGCTCTTCGCGGTCGACAGCACGGTGACGACCCGCCGCGCGAGCCGCTGACACTGGACGCGGGGCGGGCCGTTTCGGGTAGCGGAGTGCGTACGCAGCGGCGGCGCGCCCCGCACGATGCGCCGGGCCCACGCCGCGGGACGGGCCCGGATCAGCCCGCCAGAAGCTCCTCGCCCGCCGCGTCACCGAAGGTGAGCCGGCAGGTGTCGGCCCGGTAGGTGGCCACGGCGACGGCCGCGATGCGGCCCTCGGCCACATAGCGGGTGGTCACGATGAGGACGGGAGCGCCGGGCAGCCGGTCGAGCTCCTTGGCGTCGTCCGCGCGGGCCGAGCCCAGCTCCACGGACTGCTCACGGCCCTCCAGCTCCAGCCGGCGCAGCTCGCGCAGCACCGCGCGGGCGCGGGCCAGCCCGCTGGGGGTGTCGATGGCGGCGAGGCCGGGGACGGACTCGGCCGGTACGTACAGCAGCTCGGCGGCGAGCGGCTGGCCGTGGGTCATCCGGGTGCGGCGCACCCGGTGGACCAGGGCGTCGGGGGCGAGCTCCAGCAGCCGGGCGACCTCGGCGGGCGGCACGGCCTCGGTGCTGTCCACGGTCTGCCAGGTGTCCTCGCCGGAGGTGTCGGTCCAGCCGTGGGCGTAGTCCCCGACGGCGACGCCGACGCGGGGCGGGGCGACGGTGGTGCCGACGCCGCGGCGGCGCTGCAGCCTGCCCTCCAGCTCGAGCTGCTCGAGGGCCTGGCGGAGGGTGGCGCGGGCGACGCCGAAGCGGGCTGCCAGCTCACGCTCGTTGGGCAGGATCTCCCCGACCGCGAACTCCGAGTCGAGCGCGTCGCTGAGCACGGTCTTCAGATGCCAGTACTTGGGCTCGGGCACCGATTCCAGCTGCGTGGTCCCCACGCTGTCCCCCTTGATTCCGCCGGCCGACAGTCCTGCGCGCCTTCACAGTTATGCGCGCTTCTTTATTAAAGGTTGTTGCAGTATCAATGTGACCATAAGGCGGCGTGCGAACTTGGTCAAGACCAATCCCGTGACCGGTTATCGTCGGTGACCGTCGGAACGAAATGCGTTACGGGGCGGGAGCTGAGCACGCGGATGGGCATGGACCAGGTCACGGTGGTCACCGGAGGCAGTCGCGGTATCGGCGCGGCGGTGGCGGTGCGGCTCGCCCGCGCCGGACACAGCGTCGCCATCGGCTACGAGAGGGCCCAGGACGCGGCCGAGCGGTGGGCGGCCGCGGTGCGCGCGGAGGGTGTGCGGTCGGTGGCCGTCCAGGCCGACACCAGCGACGCGGATCAGGTCGAGGCGATGTTCGACCGGGTGCGGGAGGAGCTGGGCCCGATCACCGGCCTGGTCAACAACGCGGGGATCACGGGGCCGTTGGGCCGCTTCACCGAGACCTCGCCGGAGGTGATGCGCCGCGTCGTGGACGTCAATGTGACCGGGGCCCTGCTGTGCGCCCGGCGGGCGGCACGCGAGATGTCCACCCGCCACGGCGGGCAGGGCGGCGCCATCGTCAACATCTCCTCGGGCGCGGCGACGACCGGCAGCCCCGGGGAGTATGTGCACTACGCGGCCAGCAAGGCGGCGGTCGACGCGATGACCGTCGGGCTGTCGAAGGAGCTGGCGGCGGAGGGGATCCGGGTCAACTCCGTCCAGCCCGGGATGACGCTGACCGACATCCACGCACGGATGGGCGACCCCGAGCGGCCGTGGCGCAACCCCGGGCGGGTGCCGATGGGGCGCCCGGGCGAGCCGGAGGAGATCGCGGGCGCGGTGGCGTGGCTGCTGTCGCCGGAGGCGTCGTACACGACGGGCGCGGTGCTGCGGGTCGCGGGCGGGCTGTAGCCGCGCCGCGGGCATCGCGCACCGCGCACCGCGCACCGCGCACCGCGCACCGCGCACCGCGCACCGGGGCTACCCTCCGGTAACTCTTACTGACATGCTGTCTCATACGCCGCATCCGCGCCTGCCCGAACGCCGATCGCGAGGAGCCATCCCATGCCCGCGTCCCTCTCCTTCTCCGTCGCCACCCCCGGCGGCCCCCGCACCGCCCGGGTCGTGCACGAACGGCGCGGCGCGGGGCGGCCGTTGGTGCTGCTGCACGGCATCGGCCACCACTGGCAGGCGTGGGAGCCCGTGCTGGACATCCTCGCGGTCGAGCGCGAGGTGATCGCCGTGGATCTGCCCGGCTTCGGGGCGTCGGACGCACTGCCCGACGGCATCCCCTACGACCTCGACGGCGTCATACGGGTGCTCGGCGCGCTCTTCGAAACCCTTGGCGTCAAGCGCCCCGACGTGGCGGGGAACTCGCTGGGCGGGCTGCTCGCCCTGGAGCTGGGCCGGCTCGGACTCGTACGGTCCGTCACCGCGCTGTCCCCGGCCCAGTTCTGGAACGAGGCCGAGCGCCGCTACGCCTTCGGCGTGCTGTCCGTCATGCGAGCCGGCGCGCGGGCGCTGCCGCCGCCGCTGGTGGCGTGGCTGGCCCGCGGCGCCGCCGGACGGGCCGCGCTGACCGGCGCCATCTACGCCCGGCCCGCGCGGCGTTCACCGGCCGCGGTCGTCGCCGAGACGCGGGCGATGCGTGAGGCGGTCGGCTTCGACGCCACGCTGGCCGCCGGAGACTCCGAGCTGTTCACGCATGACATCCCCGAGATCCCGGTCACCATCGCCTGGGGCTCGCGCGACCGGGTGCTGCCGCGCCGCCAGGGCGTCCGCGCCAAGCGGGTCATCCCCGGCGCCCGGCTGGTCCGGCTCCCCGGCTGCGGCCACGTGCCCATGAACGACGACCCGGCGCTGGTCGCCCGCGTCATCCTGGACGGCAGCCGCTGACGAGCGGCTTCCCGCCCGGCACCCCGGATCTCCCGCTGGCTCCCGCGCGCCGCCCGGTCCGCGGCCCCGTGGGTGTTCCGCACGGGGCCGCGTACCGCGCCGCATAGGGCTACCGGCCGACCAGCCCCGGCCGCAGGACCTTGGTGAAGAGCACCTTGCCGCCGTCCTCGCGCAGCCGGACCGTCATCTCGGCGCTGTCACCGTCGATGTCCACCTCGCCGTAGAACTGGAAGCCTTCGGCGGGCGAGACGTTCGCCACGGTCGGCGCCTTGACGAAGGGCTGCTCGGGGCCGAACGTGCCGTCCAGCTTCACCGAGGGGAAGGCACCCGCGTTCAGCGGACCGGAGACGAACTCCCAGAACGGCGCGAAGTCCTTGAACGCCGCCCGCGAGGGGTCGTAGTGCTGCGCCGAGGTGTAGTGGACGTCCGCCGTCAGCCACACCGTGCCGGTGATCTTGCGGTGCTTGATGTGCCGGAGCAGGTCGGCCATCTGCAGCTCACGGCCGAGCGGGGCGCCCGGGTCGCCCTGCGCGACGGCCTCGAAGTCGGTGCCCCCGTCCGGGACCACCAGGCCCAGCGGCATATCGCAGGCGATGACCTTCCACACCGCGCGCGACCGCGACAGCTCGCGCTTGAGCCACCTCAGCTGCTCGGCGCCGAGGATGCCCTGGGCGTCCTCCGGCCGGCGGTTCGGCGAGTTGGCGTCGCGGTACGTGCGGCAGTCCAGCACGAAGACGTCCAGCAGCGGGCCGTGGCGCTGGACCCGGTAGACGCGGCCGCTCGCGTCCGGCCGCAGCGTGCTGATCGGGAAGTACTCGGCGAACGCCTGGCGCGCGCGGGCGGCCAGCACGTCGACGTTCTTCTCGGTGTAGCGGTCGTCGACGAGGATCTCGCCCGGGTACCAGTTGTTGAGCACCTCGTGGTCGTCCCACTGGGTGATGGTCGGCACCTCGGCGTGGAAGCGGCGCAGCGCGGCGTCCAGGAGGTTGTAGCGGAAGTTGCCGCGGTACTCGTCGAGCGTCTCGGCGACCTTGGTCTTCTCCGGGGTGACGAGATTGCGCCAGGTGGAACCGTCGGGCAGCTTGACGGTCTCGGTCATCGGCCCGTCGGCGTAGATGTTGTCGCCGCTGCACAGGAAGAAGTCCGGCTCGCGGCGGCGCATCTCCTCGAAGACGCGGTAGCCGCCGTGGTCCGGGTTGATGCCCCAGCCCTGCCCCGCCAGATCGCCCGACCACACGAAGCGCACGTCCTTACGGCGCTCGGGAACCGTACGGAACGTGCCGTGGACCGCCTCACTGGTGCGGCGCGGGTCCTCCGGGTCGGCCAGCAGCACCCGGTAGTGCACCTGGCTCCCGGCGGGCAGGCCGTGCAGCGCGGTGCGCCCGGTGAAGTCGGTGCCGGGGCCGACCAGCGGGCCCCGCCACCGCTTGGCCCGCGCGAAGGACTCGGTCGCGGACGTCTCCACGATCATGCGGGCCGGGCGGTCGGAGCGGACCCACACCAGCCCCGAAGACGTCGTCACATCGCCCACCTGCACGCCCCACTGGGCGCTCGGACGCCCCGACAGCGCTTGAGCGGGCGCGCCGGACGCGGCCGACGCGGCCGACGCCACGGCGGGCACCGCGAGCGCCGCCGACGCGGCCGCCGACCCCTGCAGTACCGTGCGCCGTCCGATCCCTCTGCCGGATTCCCGCCCCATGGTGCCCTCCATCGCTCGTAGAACTGCTGTGCTGTGGTGTTTGTTACCGGTGCAAGATGCCGCTCGTACGAACGCCCAGTGAATAACCGGGCGCCCGCACCGGGGAAGTGCCCCGCGCGCCGTCCCCGAGAAGTCGCCGTAAGGGCGCCACGTTTCCGCGCTGGGCACCGTAAGGCCGCCGCGTACCGTAGGGGCATGGGATCCACCGATGCCCCCGGCCCGGCCTCCCGTCTCACCTATCCGGAGGTGGGCGCCACCCGGCGGTGGCCGCTGCCCGCCGGCTATCGCCATCTGCGGGTGCCAACCCGTGTCGGCCACGGGCGGGGCACGTTCGAGGCGGCCGGACGGGCGGTCATGGACTGGCGGATGCACCGGGCGGTGGGGGTGTCGATCCGGGCCGCGGATCCGGTCGCCACCCCGGGGCGGCCGGTCGTGGTGGGTCTGGGGATCGGACGGCTGCGGCTGCGCGCGCCGTGCGAGGTGGTGTGGACGGTCGCGGAGGAGACCCGGACCGGCTTCGCGTACGGCACGCTGCCCGGCCATCCGGAACGCGGCGAGGAGTCGTTCCTGGTGGAACTGGAGCCGGATGGCTCGGTGGTGCTGACGGTGACAGCGTTCAGCCGCCCGGACTCCTGGCTCTGCCGGGCCGGCGGGCCGCTGGTGCCGCTCTTCCAGCGGGCGTACGCACGGCGTTGCGGCAGGGTACTGCGCAGGTGGGCGGTAGGGTGACGGAACCCCGGACTTCAACCTTTTGATTTCGGACAAAATAAGCTTCTGTTATCAGATGCGCCCTTAACCCATAGGTCACAGTCCGTTCGTGATCACGCAACACCTTTGCGCGAGGGTGTTTGCATGACATTTCGAGCGACCCCCGAGCCCCCGTCCCCGCGCCGCCCCCGCTGGCGGCACGAGCTGGTCGCATGGTGGTCACGGCGCCAGGACCACGCGCCGCCGGGCACCTCACCCTCGCCCGCGGCCGACGCACACACCGCCCACGCCGCGGGCGCCCCGGAGACCACGGACCCCGAGGCCACCACGCTGTGGCGGATGCGCGCGACCGTACGGGACGAGCCGGGCACCCTCGCCGCGCTGTGCGCGGCGCTGGCCGGGCACCGGGTCGACATCCTGGCCCTGCAGACCCATCCGCTGACGGACGGCACGGTGGACGAGTTCCTGCTGCGCGCGCCCGAGGCCCTGCCGTCCACCGAGCTGAGCGACGCCGTCGCGGCCGCGGGCGGCAGCGACACCTGGGTCGAGCGGGCCGATGCGCACGACCTGGTGGACGCCCCGACCCGGGCGCTGACCCTGGCCACCCGCACCGCCCTGGACGCCGCCGAACTCCCGCTCGCCCTGCGCCAGCTGTTCGGCCGCTGCACCATCCACTCGGTTCCCGCCAAGTCCTTCAGCGGCCGCTCCCTGGAGAGCACCCCGCCGGCCGAAGGTGTCCTGGAGGAGACCGTGATGCGGCTGCGCGACCCGTCCGGCGGCGCGATCATCATCGAGCGGCCGTATCTGCCGTTCACCCCGACCGAGTTCGCCCGGGCCCGCGCGCTGGTCGAGCTGGACGCCCGGCTCGGCCCGCGGATCCCGCACGACGGTGATGTGCTGACGCTGCCCGAGGGCAACGCCATCACCGTGCGCCGCGCCGACGTGGGCGACCTGGCCGCGGCCCGGGAGATGCACGCCCGCTGCTCCCCCGCGACGCTCGGGCTGCGCTACCACGGCTCCGTCGGCGACGCCGACCGCTACCTCGCCCATCTGCTGAGCCCGCGCTTCGGCCGCACCCTGGCCGCGTACACCGCCTCCGGGCGGCTGGTCGCCCTCGGCCATCTGCTGTGGGACGGGGACGAGGCCGAGGTCGCGCTGATCGTCGAGGACGAGTGGCAGCGGCGCGGTGTCGGCGGGGAACTGCTGCGGCGGCTGGTCGCGATGGCCGCCGAGACCGGCTACGGATGCGTCTACGCCGTCACCCAGTCGGCCAACACCGGCATGGTGACCGCGATGCGCTCCCTCGAACTGCCGCTGGACTACCAGATCGAGCAGGGCACGCTGGTGATCAGCGCCCGCCTGGACCCGGCACCGGCACCGGTCCCCCCGCTGCCGCACTCGCGCTGACACCGGCCGGGACGTCGCCGTGGGCCGCGGGTCGCGCCCGGTGGGCGCCGCGCCCGGCCGGGCCGCCGTCGAGCGCCTGGTCCAGGTCGCGCCACACATCCTCGACGTCCTCGAGCCCCACGGACATCCGCAGCAGCCGGTCGCCGATCCCCGAGGAGTGGCGGTCCCCCTCGGCCACGATCCGGTGGCTGATGGAGGCCGGGTGCTGGATGAGGGTGTCCACGCTGCCCAGGCTGACCGCCGGGGTGATCAGCCGCACTCCGGCGATCACCGCATGCGGATCGCCGTGGGTCTCGAAGGCCACCATCGCCCCGCCGATCCGCGGATAGTGGACGCGGGCCACCCGGGGGTCGGTGGCCAGCCGCCGGGCCAGCTCGGCCGCGGTCGCCGAGGCGGCCCGCATCCGTACGGGCAGCGTGGACAGTCCGCGCAGCAGCAGATATCCGGCGAGCGGATGCAGCACCCCGCCGGTGGCGAACCGCACCTGACGCAGCGCCCGGGCGAACTCCTCGTCGCAGGCCACCACGCCGCCCATCACATCGCCGTGTCCGCCGAGGTACTTGGTGGCGCTGTGCAGGACGGCGCTCGCGCCCCGCTCGGCCGGGCGCTGCAGCACCGGTGTGGCGAAGGTGTTGTCCGCGAGCAGCGGGACCGTGCCGCAGGAGTGGGCGACGGCCCGCAGATCGACTTCGGCGAGCGTCGGATTGGCCGGGGTCTCCACCATGACGAGACCGGTGTCGGGGCGTATCGCCGCCGCGATCCCGGCCGGATCCACCCAGGTGACCTCGGTGCCCAGCAGCCCGGCGTCCAGCAGATGGTCGCTGCATCCGTACAGCGGGCGGACCGCGACCACATGCCGCAGCCCCTGGGCCCCGCGCGCCAGCAGACACGCGCTGAGCGCCGCCATACCACTGGCGAACGCGACCGCGCTCTCGGTGCCCTCCAGCCGGGTCAGGGCGGTCTCGAAGCGGGCCACGGTGGGATTGTCCAGGCGGGCGTAGACGGGCGGGCCGTCCGGCCGGGCGCCGGTGGCGGCGAAAGCGTCGATCCTGGCGGCCTCCTGGCAGCTGTCGTACGAGGGGTTGCCAACCGCTGACCAAGGAGTGAGCGTGAGCCCGCTTTAGCTCGATCGTGTGATGGTCGGCTTCCAGGGTTGCGGTGGTCTTTGCGGGTCGAGGTAGCGTGAAGTCGCGATCTGGGACGCCGGGTTCGGTGCCAGCGTGCGGGGCCCCTGCTCCACCGGAGTGATGGTTCAGGGCCTCCCCGTCGCCTTCGGCCGAGCCCACAGGCCAGGTCGCACAGGGAACCGGCCTCCCGGGACCGGACCACGGACAAGATCCGTGTCGCCGCCCCGGGGTCGAGTACGCCGGGGACCAGCACGCCCAAAACCGTTCGGGGCGCGCCAGTGTGCGGGACCACTCCCACTCACTGCTCAGGAACGGTAGGTCGTCGACAGGTCCAGCGGCGCCACGTGCACTCCGGCGGGCGCGGGGAAGGTGCCCGCCGGGTCGCCCGGCTGCGCCGCTCCGGCGTGATCCTCGGCCATGAACTCCGCCTGGACCCCGCCAAGCTGGGACGCGGTCTCGAGGCCCTGCTCTCGGTCCAGCTCCGGCCCCACCGCCGGGAGCTGGTCGGCCCCTTCGTGGAGCGGATCCGGGCGCTGCCCGAGTCCCGGTCGCTGTTCCATCTGGCCGGACCGGACGACTATCTGGTGCATGTCGCGGTGGCCGACACCGCCGATCTGCAGCGGCTGGTGCTGGACGAGTTCACCTCGCGCCGCGAGGTGGCCCGGGTCGAGACCCGGCTGATCTTCCAGCAGTGGAGCTGCGGCCCCCTGCTGCCGCCCGCCCGAGACGGCTCGGCAATCTCGTAGCACACCTCTGTTCCCGCTCGTCACACTCCCGTGGTGCTGACGCCGCACCCCGGAACGTACGAGGATGGGCCGCATGTCCGATACCAAGAACGCTCCGCTGCCCCGTCAGGTCGCCGACAGCTATGTCGACGCCCTCATCGAACTCGACCCGATCACCGGCACCTACCTGGGCGTTCCCGAGAGTTCCCGGCGCCTCCCGGACTTCTCCCCCGACGGGGCCGAGGCCGTCGCCGACCTCTCCCGCACCACCCTGGCCCGGCTGGCCGAGGCCGAGGCGCGCCCCGGCGCGGACAGCGACGCCGAGCGCCGCTGCGCCCGGCTGCTGCGGGAGCGGCTGACCGCCGAGCTCGCCGTGCACGACGCCCACGAGGGGCTGCGCGCGGTCAGCAACCTGAGCTCCCCGCTGCACTCGGTGCGCGGCATCTTCACCGTGATGCCCAGCGAGACCGAGGAGGACTGGGCGGCCGTCGCGGCCCGGCTGCGCGCCGTACCGGCCGCGCTGGAGGGATACCGCGCCTCGCTCGCCGAGGGGCTGCGGCGGAACCTGCCGGCCGGGCCCCGGCAGGTGACCACGGTCCTGGAGCAGTTGACGGAGTGGATCGGCACGGACGGCGGCTGGTTCGCCGACTTCACCGCCGAGGGCCCCGACGCGCTGCGCGGTGAGCTGGACGAGGCGGCCGCCGAGGCGACGGGTGCGCTGGTCGCGCTCCGCGACTGGCTGCGCGAGACCTACGCCCCGGCCGTCGAGGGTGCCCCCGATGTGGTGGGGCGCGAGCGCTACCGCCGCTGGGCCCGGATGTGGAACGGCACCGATCTCGATCTGGACGAGGCGTACGCGTACGGCTGGTCGGAATTCCACCGTATTCACGCCGAGATGCGCACCGAGGCCGAGAAGATCCTGCCCGGCGCCAACCCGTGGGAGGCCCTGCGCCACCTCGACACCCACGGTGCGCATATCGAGGGCGTCGAGGAGACGCGGGTGTGGCTGCAGGAGCTGATGGACGAGGCCATCGAGGAACTGAACGGCACCCACTTCGACCTGGCCGAGCGGGTCAAGCGGGTCGAGTCGATGATCGCGCCGCCGGGCAGCGCGGCGGCGCCGTACTACACCCAGCCGTCGGTGGACTTCTCCCGCCCCGGCCGGACCTGGCTGCCCACGATGGGCGAGACCCGCTTCCCCGTCTACGACCTGGTCTCCACCTGGTACCACGAGGGCGTCCCCGGCCACCATCTGCAGCTCGCCCAGTGGGCGCACGTCTCCGACCAGCTCTCCCGCTACCAGGCCACGGTCGGCATGGTCAGCGCCAACGCGGAGGGCTGGGCGCTGTACGCGGAGCGGCTCATGGACGAGCTGGGCTTCCTGTCGGACCCGGAGCGGCGGCTGGGCTATCTGGACGCGCAGATGATGCGGGCGCTGCGGGTGATCGTCGACATCGGGATGCATCTGGAGCTGGCGATCCCCGCCGATTCGCCCTTCCATCCCGGTGAGCGGTGGACCCCGGAGCTGGCACGTGAGTTCTTCGGGCTGCACTGCGGCCGTCCGGCGGAGTTCCTCGACAGTGAGCTGGTGCGCTATCTGGGCATGCCGGGCCAGGCCATCGGCTACAAGCTGGGCGAGCGGGCCTGGCTGACGGGGCGGGAGGCGGCCCGTAAGGCGCACGGCGACGCCTTCGACGCCAAGAAGTGGCATATGGCGGCGCTGTCGCAGGGTTCGCTGGGTCTCGACGACCTGGTGGATGAGCTGTCGGCGCTCTGAGTCCGCGCTGAGCGCGCGGGGCGGGCCGCGTCCTTACGGGGGTACGGCCCGCCTTACGGTGCGGCCCGTCCTCCCGCTAGTGCGCGGCGGCCGTACGGTGGCGTACGGCCGAGCCCTCGCGGCCCTTGACGACCTCCAGCTGGGCGGGGATCCGCCGGCGCAGATCGGCGACATGGCTGACGATGCCGACCGTACGGTCCCGCTCGCGCAGCGAGTCGAGCACGTCCATGACCTCGTCCAGGGTCTGCTCGTCGAGGCTGCCGAACCCCTCGTCGATGAAGAGGGTGTCCAGGCGGACCCCGCCCGCCTCGTCGGTGACCACGTCCGCCAGGCCCAGCGCGAGGGCGAGCGAGGCGGAGAAGGTCTCGCCGCCGGAGAGGGTGGCGGTGTCGCGTTCGCTGCCGGTCCAGGCGTCGATGACATGCAGCCCGAGACCGGAGCGGCCGCGCCCGCCGGAGCGGGCGTCGGAGTGCACCAGGGTGTAGCGCCCGGAGGACATGTGGCGCAGCCGCGCGCTCGCCGCCGCCGCGACCTGTTCCAGCCGGGCCGCCAGGACGTACGCCTCCAGCCGCATCCTGCGCTCGTTGTCCGTGGACGTGCCCGCGGCGAGCGAGGCGAGGCGGGCGATCCGGTCGTGGTCCGCGCGCAGCGGGGCGAGCCGGCGGGCGTCGGCCACCGCCTGCGCGCCGAGCGCGTCGAGGTCCTCGCAGCGGGTGCGGGCCGCGGCGTCCGCGGCCGAGGCATCGCGCAGCGCGCGGGTGGCCGCGTCGGCCGCCGTCTGCGCCGCCGCGGGGTCGGCGGGCGGCGCCTGCGCGGCGGCGAGCAGCCTGGGGGCGGACAGCTCGGCCGCGGCCGCCGCCGACTCCGTCTGCCATGCGTCGAGACGGCGGCGCGCCTCGCGCTGCCGGTCCGGGGGCAGCACGGCCTCGGCGGCCTGTTCCGGGGTCTCGAACCCGGCCCGGTACGCGGCGTCGGCGAGCCGGGCGTCGGCCTCCTTCAGCCGGCTCGCGGCCGCCTCGGCACCCCGCGCCGCCTCGGCGGCGCGGGCCAGTAGCCCCGCCTGCCGCTCGAGCCGCGCCGCGCGCTCGGCGACGGTGGCGTCCGCCCCGCGCGCCTGCTCCAGCTCCGCCAGCAGCGCGGCCCGCTCCCCGGCCAGGGTTTCGCGGCGCGAGGTGCGGGCGGCCGCCCGCCGCTCGGCCTCCTGCCGCTGCGCCGTACGCCGTGCGTGCTCGCCCTCGGCCCGGTCCAGGGCCTCGCGGGCGGCGTGCCCGTCGGCCGCCGCGTCACGGGCCTCGGCAAACGCGGCCCGCAACTCGGCCAGGGTCCGGTCGAGTTCGGCCGCGTCCTCGCCCTCGGCCGTGGCCTCCGCGCCCGCGTGGGCCTCCCGCAGCGCGTTCCGGGTGCGCTCGGCCTCCTCGCGGGCCTCCTCGGCGCGCTGGGAGTCCGCCAGCGCGGCCTCCTCCGCCGTACGGTCCACATGCCCGGCCCCGGGCCGGGCCGGGCCCGGGTGCTCGGTCGCCCCGCACACCGCGCAGGGCTCTCCCGCGCGCAGCCCGGCCGCCAGCTCGGCGGCGATGCCGCGCAGCCGGGCCTCCTTGAGGTCGAGCCAGTTCTGCCGCGCGGCGGCGGCGCCTTCCCGCGCCCGCAACAGCTCCTCCCGCGCCTGCCGCTCCTGCCCGGCGAGCCGGTCCCGCCGCCGGGCGGCCTCAAGGCGCCGCTCGGCGGGCTCGATCCGCCCGCCGAGCTGCTCGGCCCGGGTGGTGGCCTCCTGCGCGGCCGCGACCCGCCGCTGATGCGCCCGGTGGGTCTCCTCCCACCCGGCGAGCCACTCGGCGGCCTCCTCGATCGCCTCGTCGTCGGCGTGGGCCTCCCGGTCGAGCGCGGCGATCTCGCCGACCACGGCCTCGGCCCGCGCCTCCCTCCGCCGAGCGGCCCCCAACGCCCCGAGCTCCTCCCGCACCCGCCGCTCAACCCGCCCCAACCACTCGGCATCGGCCTCGCCGAGCACCGCGGACGCGTCCGAGCCGTACCGGTCACGTTCGCCCGGGGCCACCGCCTCCCGCCCCCAAGCGCGCGCCTCACCGGATGACGCCGGGCCCGGCGAAGCCCCTCGTCCGTGCCCACCGTGCTCAACCGCCGTGCCCGGCGCGGCGGCCGCGCTCGCGTGCCGGGTGGTCTCGTCCGGGGGCTCGGTGCCCTGGGCGGGCAGGAACGTGCCGGGCGATGTCGTCGGGGCGGGGGGTGTGCGCTGGTCGGGGATGTCAGGGATCGCCGCGAGGGCCGTCGCCGCCAGGCCGGGTTCGGCGGTCAGGCGGGCGCGGGCCTGGAGTTCGGTGGCCTCGGCCGTGCGGTGGTCGCGGGCGGCGGCGGTGCGCAGATCGAGCGCGGGGACCACCGCGTCGGCCGCGCGGGCTCGTTCCAGCAGCTCGCGCAGCCGGTCGTGGTCGGGCCGCTGGCGTTCGAGGTCGTCCGCCCGGCGGCGGGCCTCGGCGTGGCGGCGTTGCAGCTCGGCCCGTTCGCGTGTCGCGTCGGCGGCCCGCTGGGCGGCGTCGTGGGCGGCCTCGGCGGCCCGTACGGCGGAGAGCGCGATGTCCCGCCGTTCGCGCGCGCCGGTGCGGGCGACGGCGGCCCACTCCAGGACGGCGTCGGCCAGGCCCGGCTCACCGGGGGTCAGCTCGGGCAGCGGATGCCCGTCGAGCTCCGTGGTGCGGCCCGCCGCCTGCGCCATCCGGTGGGCGAGCCCGAGCAGCCGCTCGTCCCCGGTCGCGACCCGCTTCTCCGCCGCCCGCCGCAGCTCCGCCAGCCGCTCCTCGACGGCGGCGAAGCGGCCGGTGTCGAACAGCTTGCCCAGCAGCTTGCCGCGCGCCATTTCGTCCGCGCGCAGAAAGCGGGCGAAGTCGCCCTGCGGCAACAGCACCACCTGGCAGAACTGCTCCCGGCTCATGCCGAGCAGCTGCCCCATCTCCTCACCGATCTCCTGGTGGGAGCGGCTGAGTGCCTTCCACTGGCCCGCCCCGGATGCCGAAGCGGGCGCCGCCGCCGGGGCGTACTCGCGCAGCAGGGTCTGCGCCTTCTCCCGCGTCATCCCCGTGCCCCGCTTCTTGGGGCGCGGCTGCTCGGGGCGCCGGGTGATCTCCAGGCGCCGCTCGCCGACGGTGAATTCGAGAACGACCTCGGTCGGGGTCAGCGGTTCGGCGTGGTCGCTGCGCAGCGAGAGTCCACTGCCCTGGCGGGCGCCGGGCACCTGGCCGTACAGCGCGTAGCAGACCGCGTCCAGGACCGACGTCTTACCGGCGCCGGTCGGCCCGTGCAGCAGGAAGAGCCCGGCGGCGGACAGCTCATCGAAGTCGATCTTCTGGGTGGCGCCGAACGGGCCGAAGGCCGTGACGGCGAGCCGGTGCAGCCTCATCGCGCCGCCTCCCCCATCGTCGCTCCCGCGGTCGCCGCCCCGGCGCCGCTCTCCTCGCCGGGCACAACGCCCTCGTGCGCCGCGCTCCGTACGGCCTCCAGCGCGTCGCCGAGCAGCGCGCGCTCCGCCTCGTCCGGGCCGCGGCCGCCGCGCACATGGGCCACGAAGTCCTCGGCGATCTGCCGGTCCGAGCGGCCGCGCAGCCGCTGCGCGTACGAGGCGAGCGGATCCTCGGGGGGCCGCTCGGGGTCGAAGACCAGCGTGAGCACGTGGGGGAAGCGCCGCGCCAGCCGGGCCATCGGCTCCTGCGGCCGCACCGCGTCGGTCAGCGTGGCCTCGACCCACGCCTCCTCGTGGCGGTCGAGGTCCGGGTCGTCCAGCAGCTCCTCGATCCGGCCGCGGATGCGGGCCAGCGGCCGCGGCACCGGGCAGTCCACCCGTTCGCACGACGGCGCCTCGCCCGCCGCCCCCAGCTCCACCACCCACAGGGACTTGCGGTGCGCCGCCTCGGAGAAGGAGTACGCGAGTGGGGAGCCCGAGTAGCGGATGCGCTCGGTGATGGTCTGGCAGCCATGGAGATGGCCGAGCGCGGCGTAGTCGACGCCGTCGAAAACGTCGGCGGGTACGGAGGCGACTCCGCCGACCGTGATGTCCCGCTCGCTGTCGCTGACCGCGCCACCGGCGACGAAGGCGTGCGCGAGGACGACGGAGCGGGTGCCGGACGGCCGGGTGGCGAGGTCGGCGCGCACCCGGTCCATGGCGGCGCCCAGCACCGCCGTATGACCGGCTGCGGAGGCGCCCAACTCCTCACGCACCAGGCCGGGTTCGAGATACGGCAGACCGTAGAAGGCCACCTCGCCGTGGTCGTCGGAGAGGACGACGGGGGTGGCACATCCGGCGGGGTCGGTGCGCAGGTGGATCCCGGCCCGGTCGATCAGCCCGGCGCCGACGCCGAGACGGCGGGCCGAGTCATGGTTGCCGGAGATCATGACCGTGGGCACGCCGAGGTCCGCGAGCCGGTGCAGCGCGTCGTCGAAGAGCTCGACGGCGGCGAGCGGCGGCACGGCCCGGTCGTAGATGTCACCCGCGACGACCACCGCGTCGATGTGCCGCTCGCGCACGGTGGTGACGAGGTGGTCGATGAACTCCCGTTGCGCGGCAAGGAGGCTGACCCGGTGAAAGGACCGTCCGAGGTGCCAGTCGGAGGTGTGCAGCATTCTCACAAGCGGTCTCCGACCTGCACTTCTGTCCTTCCTCCACCCCGGTGGCCAGCATCACACCCGCGACGTGCGTACGGCGCGCGCATCGACCACGTTAGCCGCGGTCGGTGCCCGGTCTCTCACGGACCTCGTATTTCCCACCCGTTTCGGTTTCGGGATCCCGGAGACCTCCCGGCCTCAGGTGTCCTGGTACGCCTCGCCGCCGAGCTCCACCGCGGCGGTGCCGGCGGTGGCGTCCGCCAGCCAGTCGCGAAAGGCGTCCACATCGGCCTCGGGCAGGCCCAGTTCGATGGTGACGGCCTCGGCGTAACGCACCTCCCGGACCGCCCGCCCCGTCGCCCGCAGATCGTTCTCCAGCTTGCCGGCCCGCTGGTGGTCGACGGTGACGGTCACCAGCCGGAACCGCTGCCGGGTGACCGTGCCCAGCCTGTCGAGCGCCTCGCCGACCGCGCCCCCGTAGGCCCGGATCAGACCGCCGGCGCCGAGCTTCACGCCCCCGTAGTAGCGGGTGACGACGGCCACCGCGTACCGGACCTCGCGGCGCAGCAGCATCTGCAGCATCGGCACCCCGGCCGTACCGCCCGGCTCCCCGTCGTCGCTCGCCTTCCGCACCCCGCCGTCCGCGCCGATGACATAGGCGAAGCAGTTGTGGGTGGCGGTGGGGTGCTCCTTCCTGACGCGCTGGATGACGTCCTGCGCCTCCTGCTCGGTCGCGGCGGGCGCGAGCGTGCAGAGGAAGCGCGATCTGTTGATCTCGATCTCGTGCACGCCCTCGCGCGCGACCGTCCGGTACCGCTCCTGCATCAGGCCACCCTATGTCCCGGCCCGTGTGCGCTGGTCACGCGCGTACGGTCGCCGACGGCCCTGGTCGCGCGGGTACGGTCACCGGCCGGTCCCGCCCGTACCGGCCTGGCCTCACCCTCTTCTGCCGCGACCGAACCGGGCCGGTCTGTGCAGCGGCCCCCACTCACCCCGCTGGCAGGCCACCACGTCCTCGGCTTCGGCGATCACGCTCTCGGCGATCCAGGCGACCGGTTCCACAGCGCGGACCAGGGGTTCGTTGTCCGGCCCCCGGCCGGCCTCCTCACCCTTGAGCACCCAGGGGTGGACATCGGCGGTGCCCTGGTCGTCGTCCCGGAGGTGGATGTAGTCGCACAGCCGCCGGGCGACCCAGAGGGTCGTCGGCAGATCCTTCGCCCATTCCTCGAAGACCAGGGGGTTGGCCGACAGGCCCGGCAGCATGGTGCCGGTGAGCCCGTCCCGGCTGGCCGCGCTCCCCTCCAGGTCCGCCTGCGGCCCTCGTGACCAGCGGACGAAGACCGGAGGGCCCTGCTCGATCAACTCCACGAGCTGGTGCAGAGCGGTGTAGGTGGGGAGTGTCTGACCTGGCATGATCGCCCTTGAGTACCCGCAGCCGTCGCCGCCAATCGCCCCCCCACCAGGCGGACGCCGCCCGGCCCCGCTGTCGCGCGGGGAGGGCGGCGCACCGTGGGAAGGCGCGACGGTAGCCAGGTCAGCGGCCCAGGGCCTTGGCCAGCTGGTCCTTGGTCATGTTCGAGCGGCCCTCGATGCCGCGCTGCTTGGCCTCGTTGTACAGCTGGTCGCGCGTCGGGCCCTTGGGACCCGTCCCGCTGCCGGAGCGCTGGCCGCCACGCTGCGGCGCGGACTTCGGGTCCTTGGTCGAGGTCTTGCTGGCGGACTTGGACTCGCCCGCGCGGGCGCGCTCCTTGTTCACCGTACGGGCGGCCATCTCCTTCGCCCGGCCGGTGGAGGCACCGCGCTGCTCGGCGCCTTCCTTGATGTGCTCGTACTGCCGTTCACGCTTACGGCTGGATCCTGCGGGCATGGTCTCTTCCTCTCCTTCCGCCCCCTCGGTCGGTCGCGGTCGGCGGTTGACGATTGCCGAGCGCATGAGTCGGGTTCCCCCCACTTCCGCCCCTGTAACCAGCATGCGTCTCCTGGGCGTCGGCCGGATGCCGTGCGGTGTGCGCATATGGGATTGGTCTTTCGGCAGTGTCCGCCGGTCCACGGTTTTCGTAAGGTCACCTCTGCGAGTCGGCTGATCACGCAGGTGGGGGACATGACGACACACAGAACCGGATTCACCGGCCGCCCGGGGGTCCGCTGGACCGGGCACCTTCCGCTCGCGGCCACCGTCGCCACCGCCGGGTTGAGCGTGGTCAGTCTGTGGTGGGTGGTGCCCACGGCGCTGTGCGCCGGCACGGCGGGGTGGCGGCCCGGGCGGACGTGGTCCACGGCGGTGGGGCTGATCGGGGTGGTCGCGGGCGCCGTGGTGGCGGTCGCCGCGGTGCCGTCCTGGATCATCTGGGCCGACCGCTTCGTGGCGGTGGTGGCGGGGGCGGTCGTACTGCCCTGGTTCGTGGGGCGGTTCTGCCGTCAGTACCGGGAGCTGGTCCGGGCGGGGTGGGAGCGGGCCGCGCGGCTGGAGCGCGAGCGGCGGCTGATCGCCGAGCAGGCCCGGCTGCGGGAACGGGCTCGTATCGCCCAGGACATGCACGATGTCCTGGGCCATGAACTCAGTCTGATCGCCCTCTCGGCCGGAGCCCTCAAGCTGGCGCCCGGGCTGGCGGACGGCCATCGGGAGGCCGCCCGGGACATCAGGGCCAGGGCGGCGGCTGCCGTGGACCGGCTCGGCGAGGTGATCGGCGTCCTGCGCCAGGAGCCGGACGGGGCGCCACCCGAGCCGGGCGGCGCCGGGGTGGCGGAGCTGGTCGAGCGGGCGTCGGCGTCGGGGCTCACGGTCCGGCTGCGGACCGACGGCGAGCCCGGCGAACTGCCGTCGGACGTGGAGCGCGCCGTGCACCGTGTGGTGCAAGAGGCGCTGACCAATGTGGCCAAGCACGCGCCCGGCGCGGAGGTGGCCGTGCGGGTCCGGCATACGGCGGAGAAGACCGAGGTCCGGGTGGCGAACGGCCCCGCGCCCACCGCCGTCGCCGTCCGCTCGGGCGGTGCGGGCTTCGGTCTGATCGGCCTGGACGAGCGCGTCGGGCTGGCGGGCGGCACCTTCGGCTACGGCCCCGAGTCGGGCGGTTTCGCCGTCCGCGCCACGTTTCCCCGTACCCCCGCGGCGCGGCGAGCGGCGCAGGCCCCGCCCCGCACCCCGGACGTCCCCGACAACGCGGACGGCACCGTCGCGTCACGCGATCGGCTCACGCTGGCGGAGGTCCGCGATGTACCGGACCTGCCGATCGCTCGATGGCCCCGGCTCGACGGGTCCTACCCGGACGGGCCCGGTCCGGAGGTGCACATCCAGTCACAGCTCGCCCAGCTCGTGGGCTCGGCAGGACGCTGCTCGTCATCCCGGCCTCCGGCCGTGCCCGGCAGTGGCCCGATCACGTCGCGGTGCCCGTCGTCGACGCGCCGGACGTCACCACGGTGATCGCCTGGCCACCCGGCAGCCGCTCCCGGGCGGTCGCCTCCCTCGTCCGCTCGGCGGCCGGGCTCCACGGCACCACGCTGCCCGCGTCCGCGCGCTGAACCTCCTTACGCCGGCCCCGCCTCGGTCTCGGCCCCAGCTCGGTCTCGGTCTCATCCTCGCCAGTGTCCGCGGCCGTGGCGGTGGGCGCCGCTTCAGGGGTGTTGGGGGTGCCGCGGGCGGCGCTGCTACCGTGCCTGAATTCCCGGAGGCCCTGGTCGCCCCCGTGATCGGCGCGACCCCCCGCACTGACGACAGTGCCGTCATTCGCCGTGAACATCTGCGAGCGCTGGCCACCAACTGCGGTTGAAACGCGGGTCTGGTCCATGCGCCTGGCCCCCTCATCAGGCCCCTAGGAACGGAACATCTAGGCTGGCGCGGTGACTGATGAGCAGGAGCGGGCGCAGCCGTCGGGAGTGTGGGCCACGGCGGTGGGGGTGGCCAGGGTGCGGGCGCTGGAGACCGAGCGGGAGGACGCGCTGTTCCGCGACCCACTGGCGCAGGCATTCGCCACGGCCGGCGGCCTGTGGCCCTCCTCGCCGCCGCTGCCCGATGACGAAGCAGCGCGACGCCGCCGACGGGCCGTGTCGTACTCCATCGTCATCAGGACGAAGTTCCTCGACGACCTGTTGCAGCAGGCATCCGCGTCCGGGGTCCGGCAGGTCGTGCTGCTGGGCGCAGGCATGGACAGCCGGGCCTTCCGGATCGACTGGCCCGAGGGCACCCGGCTGTTCGAGGTCGACACTGCCGCGCCACTGGACTTCAAGGCTTCGGTGCTGCGCCAGGAGCGGGCCGTCGCACGCTGCGAGCGGATCACCGTCGCGGTGGATCTGCGTGCGGACTGGCCAGGCGCGCTGGCCGCCGCAGGGCACGACCCGACCGTGCCCACCGCCTGGATCGCCGAAGGACTACTGATCTATCTGCCCGAGGACGCGGTGGAGCTACTGCTGGCCCGGATCAGCACGCAGTCGGCGACAGGCAGTCGGATGGGGCTGACACTGGGCTCGCGCGGCGTGATCGAGCGCTTCGGCGCGGACGCCGCGCCGGGATCGGCGGCGTCCATGTGGGTTTCGGAGATGCCCGACGACCCGGTGGGCTGGCTGGCCGGGCACGGCTGGGAGGCCGACAGCCACACCCTGCGCGAGCGCGCTGCCGCCTACGGCCGTCCGATCAGCACCCCGGCGCAGCGCGAGGAGCGGCCCGGCGGACTGATCTCGGCGGTCCGCCGGTAGAGCGCCTCCCGGTTCCGTACACCGAGCTGGCGGCCTGTCTGTCCCGCTGGGTTCTGCTCTCCGACGCCGAGACCTGGCGCAGCACTTGCTGACCAGCACCGGCGAGGCGATCGGGGGCTCCGGCCTCACCTGGTGGGAGACGTTCGGCGAGACCGAGATCGGGTGGACCTTCGCCCGAGCGCACTGGGGCAAGGGCTACGCCACGGAAGCAGCACGTGCCGTTCTCGCATGGGGCTTCGGCACGCTCGGGATCGGGCAGATCACGGCCGTGATCCACCACGGCCATACCGCCTCCACTGCCATGGCCCGCCGCCGGGGATTCACACCTCCGCGTGCAGACAGCGTCCTGGGCCGTCCCTGCACCGTTTACGCGCTGAGCAGCGATGACTTCGCCGCAGGTGAAGACCGAACACTCCAGTAACATCGGTGCGGCTCAGATGCGTGGACTGGCTTGGGTGAGACGCGTGGACTCGGTTCGTCGCGGCCTGGCCTTTGGGAATCCTTCGAATGTGCTGCCTGTTGTGCTGACGACAGGTCCTTGTTCGCGCCCGTAGGAGGCAAGCATGTATGGCGACCCGTCCACGGTCCGCAAGATCCTCACCGAGCTGGGCGACACCTGGGCCGTCGTGGGCCTGTCGACGAACCAGCGGCGTGCCGCCTACGGCGTCGCCGACGTCCTCCAGCGCTTCGGCAAGCGCATCGTGCCCGTGCACCCGAAGGCCGAGACGGTGCACGGCGAGCGGGGGTACGCCTCGCTCGCCGAGATCCCCTTCCCGGTCGACGTGGTCGATGTCTTCGTCAACAGCGAGCTGGCGGGCCCGGTCGCCGACGAGGCCGTGACCATCGGCGCCAAGGCCGTCTGGTTCCAGCTCGACGTCATCGACGAGGCCGCGTACGAGCGCACCCGCGCCGCCGGGCTCGCCATGGTGATGGACCGCTGCCCGGCCATCGAGATCCCCCGGCTGGGCTGACCTGCGCCGACGTACCGTTGCCGACATGGACTTCCGCATCGCCGCGGACGAACGGCGCGTCCTCTTCCTGATTGTCGACCACCTGGACACCAGCAGCGCACCCACCGTCGATGAGCTATCCAGAGACGCGGGTGAGGATGTCGGCCGGGAGGTGGCGGCCCTGCGTTCCAAGGGCTGGATCCTCGTGCGGCACATCGACGACCGCTTGACGGTTGTCGCCCTGTCCCCCTTGGCGGTGACAGCCGTCAGGAACCTGCGCTACGGCCGTCGCGAGACATGAGCAAGCCCGCCCGGCGCCACGGGGGAAGCGCATGGACGGGGTCGCCGGCGGGTGCTGGCCGGCCTACGAGACGACGCCCGTTCCGCTGCACCTGCTACACGGGACGGCATACATCGCGCCGCCTTCACCGACGAGCACAGTCGCCGAAAACCTGGGCCGGGATCGACGAGGCGAACCCCACCGTCGTTGGCGTCCGGCCCAGCAGCCACAGGCGTCGTCCGGGAGTACTGACGGCGCCTGGAACCGACTCGCGAACCGGACTACGTCAACCGCACGAGGATTTACCCATTGCGACATGCTGACCACCTCCTGTAGCCGAGAGTACGGATCGCGCGTTGGGCTGTCAGCGCGTCAACTCAGTTCGGGCCCGTGTTGCTGCAGTCGCCGGTGCATGTGCCCTCGCCACCGGGCTCACTGTGCTCACATCCGGCCGCGACCGGGATGCTCTGGCCGGTCGGCGCCAGCCAAAGTGCGTCATCCACGGTGAATCCCGCCTTGACCATCAGCTCCTGGGTGCGCGTCAGCTCAGCCGGGTCGTGCCGGGACGGGTCCGGCGGCTCCGGCATGTGATGCACGAATCGGCCAACTCCCTCGCACAGCTCGCTGTAGACGCGGGTGTGGAGGATGAGGGCGTGCCATCCCTCGTCGACCACCCGGGAAGGCCGCAACCGGGCGTCAGGGAAGGCGGCGCAGGTGGCGGTGAACTTGACGGCCTCCTCGACGATCCGCTCGGCCATGTCCGGCTCCATGCCGGGGTTGTTGTCGAGGACAGTCCGGATCACTCCGGCCCTCTTCGGGAGCTCAAGTAACGCAGTAACGTTGGTCATGCACGTGCCTCTTCTCTGTGAGCGGTGCGCCGCTCTCGTCCCGGTCACTGGCCTCCAAGCACGCGACCGAGCGGGTTATCGGTGTGCGGTCCCCGCCCCGCACTGCCGCACAACGAGTACGGAGCGGGGACCACGGTCCGGAGTCGGAGCCGACCTCCCACCGGACCGCTTCCTGCCTGCCTGACTTTCCAGCGCCCGACAGGCAGGGGCATGATGCGGGGGTCCTGAGATCGCCTCTTCCACGTCCCAAGGACCCCCGCCGGCGACGTGGGCATGACGCGCGAGGTGCGTCCGCCGCCGATCCTCGTCCCCGGCAGCCGCGCCTGGCTTGGTGGGAGACGAGGAAGTCATCAGGCGAGGCGTCTTGCGTCCTCCTGGAGCCGCAACAGCCGTCGCTGTCGGTCCTCCTCGACCATGATCACGTGGGATAGAGCAAGCGGAAGCAGCTTGAGGTAGTCATCCCTGATGGAATACCAAGTCACATCGTCGCCCCGTCATGACGAACCAGCGTCGTCCCCGGTCGAACCTGGACCCCACTGGCGCGGATCCGGCGCAGGGCCGCGCCTCGGGAGCTGGGCGGAGCCGGGGCCGCCGCATCTTCGACGGCCACACATGTCCCGCCGACCTCGGTGACGGACTGTTGCAACTGGGCCCGAAGGACCTGGTCATACGCGATGCGGTGCCAGGTCGCCACCAGGCATACGATGCGGCGCCCCTGGCCTTCCTGCTTCATTGCCGCGACCATGCCTTGCCAGAACGGCCGACGCTCACCCACGGCGGCATCCCCGCGATCGACCCACTGACCCGTAACATCCCAATCCATCTCGGCCGAGTAGGCTCGGCAGATGGCGATGCGGGCGAGCAGTCGATCCGTCTGACTGGTCCCCTCACGGTCGTAGATGAATACGAGGGTGGTCGGCTCATCGTTGGTCATTGAGGCTCCCGGTCACTGGTTTCCCTGTGCGACCAGATAACTACGGGTGAACGCATGATCAGTTAGCACATAACTTGCACAACAGGGCGTCAGGACCCTTGAGAGGGAGGAACGAACGGACTTTCCCGTGCGACAGTTGAGCCATGCACTGCGCACCGTCAGCGGGCGAGAACATCGCGGTCTTACGTAAGGTCCGCGGACTGAGCCAGACGGCTCTTTCCCGCCAAATGGGAATCACGCTCTCTTACCTGAGCAAGATCGAGACAGGACTTCGTCCGGCAACTCCGCCGATCGTGGCAGCAGCGGCGGGGGCCCTGAAGGTCACGACGGCCCGCCTCTACGGAGATCCGTTTGCCGATCCGTCGAAGCAGACCGAATTGATGGATCAGCTACGAACGGCCGTCCGTCGACACACGCTGCCGCGCGAAGACGTGCCACCTCTCGACGAACTGGCTGCCTCGCTCAAGCGCGCTGCTCAGCTCCGTGCGGACACCGATTACCTGAGGCTGCTCCAGCTCCTCCCCAAACTCCTCGGCCAGGTCACCGCGGCGGCCATGGAGAGCGACGGCGACGCCACGGCGTGGGGGCACGTCGCTGACGTCTATAGCTGCGCGTACGCCTGCGCCCATCGGTTTCGCCAGCCTGACCTCGCGGACATGATCGTCAGTCGTCAGCAGTGGGCGGCTCATCAGACGTGGAACCCGTCGGCCGAAGCGGCTGCCGCGTGGAATGAAGCGGGGACATACCAGTCAGCCGGCGAGTACTCCGACGGGTTGGCGATCGTTGAACGCGCCATCGTTCGCTACGAGATGGCTCCGGGTGACGACCTGGAGCGCGTCGTCCATCTGGGCTCGCTGCATCTGCGCGGCATCGTCCTGGCCTCCCGCCACGAGGACGCGAACGCCACCGCGGACCACGTGCGCCGGGCAAAGGCGTTGGCAGAACGAGTCAGCGGGCCCGATGTCCTCCAGCACAACCTGACGTTTGGGCAGGGCAACACGGCGCTGTACGAGCTGGCTGCCCAGATCGAACTGAACCATCCAGACAAGGCGGCTGAGGTGGCGGCCCCGCTGCTGAAGACTCCTCCCCCGGGCCTCAAGCCCTCCCGCGTCGGCCGACTGGCTATCGATGCCGCTCGCGCTCGTCTCGCGACGAAGGATCTCGTCGGTGCGGAGGAGGCGTTGAAGCAAGCCTTCCGCGTCGCCCCGCAGATGGCGGAGATCCACCCGATGGCGCGGGAGGTGCTGCGCGTTCTGTGGACCATGCACCAGCGCAGCCGACGGGACCTCCTGGCCATGGCGAAACGGTCAGGGTTGGCGTCCTGACCCACGCGAAAAGCCCCGCCTGGTCGTCCCGCGGGCAAGTGAGCTACGCCGAGCGTCGGAACTCGGGCGGGTTCAGGCGCCGACGGCGCCGGGCGCGCCAAGGCCCTCCAGGACCACCGCGCCCGGCAACCCGGCCAGCAGCTTGCCCGGGACGATGAGTTTGCCGCGGCGGGTGCCGCTGCCGATGAGGGCGTAGGGGATGTCGGCCACGGCGGAGTCCACCAGCAACGGCCAGGTGGCGGGCAGGCCGATGGGGGTGATGCCGCCGAACTCCATGCCGCTTTCGCCCGTCGCCGTGTCCATCGGGGCGAACGACGCCTTGCGTGCGCCGAGATGGCGGCGCACCACGCCGTTGACGTCCGCACGGGTGTGGGCGAGGACCAGACAGGCCGCCAGGGTGGTCTCGCCGCCCCGCTTGCCCGCGACGACCACGCAGTTGGCGGACTGTTCCAGCAGCCAGGGGCCGTAGTTCTCGACGAGTACGGCGGTGTCGGCCTTGTCCGGGTCGGTGTCCACGAACAGCACCTGCTCCACCGGCTCCGAGCCACGCCAGTCGCGCAGTGCCTCGGCGACGGGAGCGGTCAGCAGATCCAGGCACTCGACGGCGGGCCGGACCTCGTCGAAGGCATCCATCGGCGTACTCATGCCGTCAAACTAGCAGGCCGGGCGGGGCGCCAAGGGCCGGGCCCGGCGGCCTCAGCGCGCGGGCGGCACGGAGACCGCCATGGTCATCTCCACCGGCGCCGTCCCCTCGTTGCGGTAGATGTGCGGAGTGTTCGCCTCGAACGCCGCGGAGGTGCCGGCCGGGACGGTGTGCGCCTCGCCGCCGAGCACCAGGGTGAGCTCGCCCGCCGTCACATGGATCAGCTCGACCGTGCCGGACGGATGCGGATCGGAGGCGCTCTCGTCGCCGGGCATCAGCCGCCATCCCCACATCTCCAGCGGACCGTCGGCCTCGGTGCCGACGAGCAGCGCCGTGTAGCTGCCCGCTTCGGTGGACCACATCCGCACCGCCTGCTCGGGCGGGACGAAGGTCACCCGCGGCCCGTGCTCGTAGTCGAGCAGTGTGGTGATGCTCACGCCGAGCGCGTCCGCGAGCTTGACCGTGGTGCCCACGCTCGGATTGGTACGGGCCTGCTCGATCTGGATGATCATGCCCCGGCTGACCCCGGCGCGGGCCGCGAGGGTGTCGAGGGTGAAGCCGCGTTCGTTGCGCCACCGCTTGAGGTTGCGGGCGAGCGACTGCGTGAGCTGATCGAGGTCCGTCACGGTCCGGTCCGTCCAAAATAGTGAATGGCGTAGTCGAGTGCAGTGAACTACTGTGGGCTGTACTCCCACGTCCACCACACTGTACGGCGAGGTTTTCACCATGTCCGCACTCTTCGCGCTTGCCACCAGCCTGCTCTGGGGGCTGGCCGACTTCGGCGGAGGGTTGCTCACCCGGCGCACACCCGCGCTCACCGTGGTCGTCGCCTCCCAGATCATCGCGGTGACCGTCCTCGGTGGCATCGTGGTGGCCACCGGCGGATGGTCAGAGGCGGGCCCGCAGCTGTGGTTCGCGGCGGCGGCCGGTGTGGTCGGCCCGGCCGCGATGCTGTGCTTCTACCGGGCCCTCGCACTCGGCCCGATGGGCGTCGTCTCCCCGCTCGGCGCGCTCGGCGGGGTCATCGTGCCGCTCGGCGTCGCGCTGGTGCTCGGCGAGCGGCCCGGGCTGCTGCAGGTCTCGGGGGTCGTGGTGGCGGTCGCGGGCGTGGTCCTGGCGAGCGGTCCGCAGACCGGCGGTGCGCCCGTCCAGCGGCAGACGCTGCTGCTCACCCTGGTCGCCGCGCTGGGCTTCGGCTCGGTGATGGCGCTGATCGCCGAGGCGTCGACCACGCTGACCGGGCTCTTCCTCGCACTGTTCGTCCAGCGGGTGTGCAATGTGGCGGTCGGCGGCACCGCGCTCTTCGTCTCCGTACGGCGCGGCAACCCCGGGCTGCCGGAGGGCGGGATGGGCGTGGTGTGGGCGTCGCTGCCCGCGCTCGCCTTCGTGGGCCTCGCCGACGTGGCCGCGAACGGCACATACAACCTCGCCGCCCACCACGGTCCGGTGACCGTCGCCGCGGTGCTCGCCTCCCTCTACCCCGTGGTGACCGCCCTCGCCGCCCGTGGACTGCTCGGCGAGCGGCTGCGCGTGGTCCAGGCCACAGGCGCCGGGCTCGCCCTGGTCGGGACGCTGCTGCTGGCCACGGGCTGAACGGCCAGCGGCCCGGCCCCGCCACGCAGGGGCGGCCCGGCCCCGCCACGCAGGGGCGGCCCGGCCCCGCCACGCAGGGGCAGCCCGGCCCCGCCACGCCCCGCCCTGTCATGCATAAGCCGACGTGACCCAGGAACCCACTACGCCATGGGGCACGTGATCGAGAAGTTGTATGTGTTGCGAGCCGAAGCCCGGGGGATCGCGGACGCGGCGGCGCGGGCGTGGCGGGGGCCAGGGCGGGAGCGGGACCTGGTCGTGCAGTCGCTGAAGGCGGCCGGGGCTGCCACGCTCGCCTGGGCGGTCTCGGGGTGGTGGCTGCAGGATCCGGTGGCGCTGATGGCGCCGTGGGTGGCGGTGGTCCTGGTGCAAGCTACCGTCTACCGTTCGCTGTTCAAAGGGTTGCAGCAACTGGTGGCCATCGCCGTCGGCACGCTCCTGGCGGCGGGGGCCGAAGCCCTGACGGGGAACACCCTGGCCTCGGTGGCCCTGGTCCTGCCGGTCGTGATGCTGCTCAGCAACTGGCCCCGCCTCGGCGACCAGGGCATCTACGGGCCCACTACCGCACTGTTCACCCTCACCTCGGGCCCGGTGTCCGGCCTCACGGTCTCCCACCGGCTGCTCCAGGCGCTGTTGGGCGCCGCGATCGGCATCGCGGTCAACGCGCTGGTCTTCCCGCCGGTCCATCTGCGGAACGTACGGGAGAACCTCAGCAGACTGGCGCGCGGGACGGAGGAGACCCTGACGGGCATCGCCGAGGGGCTGGCCCAGGAGGACTGGTCCGAGGACACGGCCGCCGGCTGGCGGCGCCTGGCCGACCAGCTCCAACAGCGGCAGGAGAGCCTGCGGTCCGCTCGGCAGTGGAGCCACGAGAGCCTCCGGCTGAATCCCAGACTGCCGTGGAATTCGCGCCGGAGTCTGCCGCTTCCCTCCGAGAACGAGGATCAGCGCTGGGGCGCGATCGTGGCCCAGGTCGGCGCCGTCGTCGACACCATGATCGACATCGCGGACGAGAACCGCACCATCCCCACCCCCGACCAGCAGCCGCTGCGCGACTACGGCCGCCTTCTCGCCGATCTGGCGAGCGCCTGCCGGGTCCGGGCGGATCTGATCTGCGTGTCCGCCGCCGAGGACGCGCACGCCCGGCTGGACGAGGCCCTGGACTCCGTGGAACGGCGCCACCACGCCCTGCACAAACAGCTCACCGACGAGCGCAGCGTCTCCGCCGCCACCACCGCCGTCCTGGGCACCCTGCTGATCCAGGCCCAGAACATCTGGCATGACATCGCCCCGGAGACCTGGCCCCGCGCCACCGCCGGGGCATAGCACCCGGCCGTCGGGGTACACCGCTGCAGTCCCCGCGGTGGTGTCGGGGCGGAGTGTGAGGAGTGGTGCCCATGAAGCCGATCGGCCACGCACGGCCGGGATTCCCCTGCTGGGTGAGTCTCGCCGCCCCCAGCCTCCAGGCGGCGCAGAAGTTCTACACCGCGGTGCTCGGGTGGACCTGGCGCCCCACCGGGGTGGGTGAGGAGTTCCGTACGGCGCTGTTCGGCGGCGCGCCGGTGGCCGGCGTCGGAGCGCTCGCGAGCAGCCTTCGGAGCGCGGCCGCCTGGACGCCGTCCTTCGCCGTGGAGGACGCGGACGCCACCGCGGCACGGATCCATGAGCGGGGCGGCACCGTCGGCGTCGGTCCGCTCCCCTTCGGCCCGGGCCGTCGCGCCGCGCTGGCCGCCGACCGCGACGGCGCCGTCTTCGGCTTCTGGGCGGGGGAGGCGCTGCCCGGCTGGCCGTCGGGTCCGGCCGGCGCCCCGGCCTGGCTGGAACTGCGGACGCGCGACGCGTTCGCGGCCGCCCTCTTCTACGGCGAGGTCTTCGGCTGGGCGTCCCCGGAGAGCAGTTGCTCGGTCGAGTACGAGAACGACGAGGTCATCGTGAGCGAGGCGGGGCGCAAGCTCGCGGTGGTCCACGGCGGCGCCGTCGAGCAGGCCCCCGACCCGGAGGTCCGGCCGCGCTGGTACGTCCACTTCCGCGTCCCCGATGTGACGGCCGCGGTGGCGGCGGCGCGTGCCGCCGGAGGCACGGTCGCCCTCGCGCCGACCGCCTCCCCCGCGGGCCGTCAGGCGATCCTGCGCGACCCGGACGGCGGGCTGTTCACCGTCACCGCCGCCTGACCGACGACCCGAACCGGCTCGGCTCGGCTCGGCCAAGCCCGCCCCGGCCCGGCTGAGCCCACGCCACGCCACCTCGCCCCACCCCGGCTCGGCGTATGGCGGAAAGACGGCGCGGACCGGTGACGAAGCCGGTCCGGCCGGGAAGCCGTGGTGGCGACGGGCGCGCGGGAACACCCTGCCGTCCGGACTGTCGGCAGGACGGAGAGCGGTGATGGCCACCACGGCGGACGAGACAAGGGCCGGTCTGCCCACACCGCGCACCATCCGGCTGCCGGGGATCGTGCTGGGCGTGGGGCTCGGCGGATTCCTCGACGGGATCCTGCTGCACCAGCTCCTGCAGTGGCACCACATGCTCAGCAGCACCAACCACGACCGCATCGGGGTCAGGTACTACAACCCGCACACCGTCCCCGGGCTGGAGATGAACACCGTGTGGGACGGGATCTTCCACGCCGTGTGCTGGATCGCGGTCCTGCTGGGGCTGGCGATCCTCTACGCCCGGGTCACCCACGACCGGCGCCGGGTGTGGGGCTCGCGCGTCCTGTGGGGCTGGATCCTGGTCGGCTGGGGCCTGTTCAACCTGGTCGAGGGGGTGCTGGACCACCAGATCCTCGGCATCCACCATGTCCACAGCGGCCCGGAGAAGGCGTGGTGGGACGCCGGTTTCCTGATCCTGGGCGCCCTTCTGGTGGCCGGCGGTTGTCTGCTGCAGCGCGGCGGAGCGCCCTCCGGCCCCGAGGCGCCCCGCGCCACCGGGCACAGGTGATGGGTGGCGGCGCGGCGCATCCCGGCCATGGACACGGCGCGGGCGGCGGCCCCCTGGACGTATGGCTGCCGGCCCTCGCCCTGCTGGTGTGTGCCGCCGCCTACCCGCTGGCGGTCCGCCGCGCCCGTCGCCGTAACCCCGCCCAGGGCTGGCCGGCCACGCGCTCGATGAGTTTCGCGGCCGGGCTCGTCCTCCTGGCCGTGGCGCTGCTTCCGCCCCTCGCGCCGTTCGCCCATCGGGACTTCCGCGGCCATATGGCCCAGCATCTGCTGCTCGGGATGTACGCACCTCTCGCGCTGGTGCTCGCGGCGCCGGTCACCCTGCTGCTGCGCGCCCTGCCCCCGCACCGCGGCCGGCGGCTGACAACCGTGCTGCGCTCCCGCCCCACGCGGCTGCTCGCCCACCCCGTCACCGCGCTGCTGCTGACCACCGGCGGGCTGGTGCTGCTGTACTTCACTCCCCTCTACGACACCGTCATGGGCCGCCCCGGAGGGCACTGGCTGACGCACGCCCATTTCCTGCTCTCGGGCTGGCTGTTCGCGTATGTCATCGCCGGTCCCGACCCGGCGCCCGTTCGGCCCGGTGTGCCGGCCCGGCTGGTGGTCCTCGGCGCCGCCATCGCGGCCCACGCCACCATCGCCCAGTTGATGTACGGGGGCTTCTGGGTCGAGGTCCACGCCCCGATCGCCGAGGTCCAGGGCGGCGCGGAGATCATGTACTACGGCGGCGACGTCGCCGAACTCCTCCTGGCCGCGGCCCTCGTCACCACCTGGCGCCCCGTACGGACCCCTCGGAGTGCGTACGGGGCACGGCTACGCTCGGTGCGCCGCCCGATCGGGCGGCTCGAGGAGGGGATGCGTGATGGCGGACCGTGAGGACCGAGACGGAGTGGTGGTGTACTGGCGGCCGCTGTGCCCGTTCTGCATGCACCTGCGCACGCGGCTGCGCCTCGCCCGGCTGCGGCACACCGAGGTGAACATCTGGAGGGATCCGGAGGCGGCCGCGTTCGTCCGCTTGGTCGCGGACGGGAACGAGACCGTGCCGACCGTGACGGTGGCCGGCCGACCCATGGTGAACCCGTCGATGGGCGAGCTGATGGAGGCGGTCAGGACCCACGCCCCGCACGTCCTGTCCAAGGACGGATGAGGAGTGTCGTACCCGGCGGCCTGGGGTACCCGCCCCGCCAAGCCGTCGGCGTACCCCCGGGGGAAATCGGTGGCCAGGCCCTTCCGGTCCAGACCACGGGCCGGAAGAGCCGTTCGGCTGACGCGTCGGCCCCGGCCGATGCGTCAGCCGTCAATACCGCCCGTCAGGCGTCATACCGCCCTCAGCCGTCGATACCGCCCGTCAGCCGTCGATACCGCCGCTCTCGCAGATCTGCCGGGCGAGGTCGCGCAGCTTGACGTTCCGCTCCTGGGACACCCGCCGCATCAGCGCGAAGGCGTCATCCTCGGTGATCTTCAGACGTTCCATGAGGATGCCCATGGCCTCCCCGATGGTGTGCCGGGTCTCGATCGCCTGCTGGAGCTGATCGGCGGTGCGGGCGCTGGAGAAGGCGACCGCGCCGTGCGAGGCGAGCAGCCAGCCGGCCGTCTCGCTGCCCTTGGTGAAGGCGGCTGGGCGCGCCGAGTAGAGGTTCAGGGCGCCGAGGTCCTCCTGCTCGGTGTAGAGCAGGAATCCCATCATGCTGCCGATGCCGAGGTCGCGGGCCTGGCTGACGAACGCCGGCCAGCGCTCCTCGGGCTGGGTGAAGTCCCTGATCCGGAACACCCGCTCGCCGCTCAGCCGCCGGGCGGCGTCGAAGCAGGGCCCCTCGCTGAGCCGCTCCTGCAGCCGGTCGGAGCGGACCACCAGGCTGTCGGTGGGCGCGAGGGATTCCACCCGCTTGCCGTGGAGTATCAGAATGCCGGCCGCGTCGCAGCCGTCCACGATGTCCACCGCGCACTCGGAGATCCGCTCGAGAGTGGCCTCCACGGATACCTGCGCCAGCAGGTCCCGCGCCATGGTGGCCATGCGCTCGGCGAAAGCTTCCCAGTCCATGACCACCATCCGATCACATCGAGCTACTCGGCGCTTCTGAACGCTTCCCGGTACTGCTTGGCCCGGTCCACGTACACCTGGGCGTTGAGCTTGATGCCTTCCCGTTCCTCGTCGGTGAGGGGGCGCCTCACCCTCGCCGGCACCCCGGCCACCAGTGAGCCGGGCGGTATCTCCATGCCCTGCGGCACCAGGGCCTGGGCGGCGACCAGCGATCCGGCACCGACCCGGGCGCCATTGAGGACCGTGGCCCCCATGCCGATCAGCACATCGTCCTCGACCGTGCAGCCGTGCACGACCGCGTTGTGCCCGACGGAGACCCGCTCACCGATCGAGACCGGGAATCCGGGGTCGACGTGCACAGTGCAATTGTCCTGGATGTTGCTGTCCGCGCCGAGGACGATGGGGCCGCCGTCACCCCGTAGCACCGCCTGGTACCAGACGCTCGATCCCGCGGCGAGCACGACCTCGCCGATCACCACCGAGGTGGGGGCCACGAACGCCTCGGGGGCGATCTGTGGCTCCTTACCGCCGATTCCCATGATCAAGGCGTCGTACACCGTCTCTCCCACCTGGTCGTTCCCTTCATTGCCCCGCCCTGACCGGTTCATTTCCCCGCCCTGGCCGGTCCACCGCTTCGACCGGCGGCCGCCTCAGTCGCCGGCCCGGACCGGCTCCGGCTCGGCCGTCTCGGAATCGGCCGTCGTGACCGCGGCGGCGGGCCGGGCCTTCTTGGAGCGCCACTTCATGACGAGCATCGAGCCGAGACCGAAGAGCAGGGCCAGTACGAGCCCGAGCCAGGAGAAGCGCTTGAGCCAGTCCTCGGCGACCTTGCCCAGGGAGTAGATGACCGCGGTGGTGCCACCGGCCCAGATGATGCCGCCGAGCACATTGGCGATGAGGAACTTCCAGTACGGCATCTGCAGCACACCCGCGAGCGGGCCCGCGAAGATGCGCAGCAGCGCGATGAAACGGCCGACGAAGACCGCCCACATGCCCCACTTCTGGAAGGAGCGCTCGGCGGTCGCCACATGTTCGGCGCTGAAATGCTTGGGGAATTTGCGGCCCAGCCAGGTGAGGAGTGGCTGTCCCCCCTTGCGGCCGATGAGATAGCCGATGGAGTCGCCGATCACCGCGCCCGCGATGGCGCTGGCGCCGAGGACGTAGGGGTTGATGTGGTCCTGCGAGGCCGCCAGCAGCGTCGCGCTGACGAGGACGATCTCACCGGGAAGCGGGATTCCCAGGCTCTCCAGGCCGATGACGAGACCCACCAGCAGATACACGCTGATCGCGGGTACGGTCTCGAGCCATTCCTCGATATGCAACGCCGGTTCCTCCCCGTGTGGCGATCGCTTCCCGGCGTGCGCCGGACGGGAGCGCGGCACACCCCGGGAAGACTACTCAATCGGCACGCGGTCGCCATCATCCCCAGGTCGTGCTCCCGCTCGCGTCGACTCCGGCGAAGGGATGACCGCTCAGGACTGGGGACGTAGGGTCCATACGATGGACATCTCGCCGGTGACCGCGCCGTCCTCCCGGGTGATCGCGATGTTCACCGGGAATTCGGGGCGCTTTCCCGCGTCCAGCTCGGCGACCACCTCGGCGGCGGTCCGGCCGAGGGTGGCGGTCGCGGTGACGGGGCCCTTGGCGAGCTTCTTGTAGCCGATCTCGGCACGCACGGCCAGCGGTACGGCGCGGTCGAGCTGATCGCCGAACGCCGCCAGCACGATCGCGCCACTCGCGGACTCGGCCAGGGTGAACATCGCGCCCGCGTGGGGCCCGCCGACGTGGTTGTGGAAGTCGGGCTGGTCGGGCAGGCGCAGCACCGCGCGCTCGGTCGACGCCTCGATGAACTCCAGGTTCAGGGTGCGCACCATGGGAACCGTGGCGGCGAGCATCTCACCGACGGAAGGCTGAGTTTCTGACATGCCACGGAAGTTACCACTCAGTAGCAAACGACGGAAGGGCGGTTGCCGGGGTAGACGTAGCAGCCTTCGTCGGCCCCCTCTATCGTTACTCGCCATGTGGCCAGGACAGCAGCCGCCCGGGGGCGAGCAGAACAACCCGCAAGGTCAGAACCCCTATCAGCAGCCGGGGTACCAGCAGCCGGGATACGACCAGTCCAACCCGTATCAGCAGCCGGGATACCAGCAGCCGAATCCCTATCAGCAGCCTCCCCAGCAGCAGCCGGGGCAGCCCGGCCAGCCGGAGCAGCCGGGGTATGGCCAGCAGCCGGGTTACGGCCAGCCGCAGCAGCCCGGCTACGGCCCGCCGCAGGGCCCGCCGCAGCCGACCGGCCAGCAGTGGGGCGCTCCGTCCGGCCCGCCCGGCGCACCGCAGCCGCCGCGCGACAACAAGAAGCGCACGACGACCATCGCCATCGTCGCGGCGATCGCGGTCGTCGCGGGCGCCGCCATCACCGGTGCGCTGGTCCTGGGCAAGGACGACAGCGACGGCGGTGACGAGTCCAAGGGAAAGGACAAGACGCCCGCCGTCTCCTCGTCCGCTCCGACCTCCGACAAGCCGACCGAGGACCCGGGCGGCGGCGGTGCGGACAACCCGCGCGCCGGCGGTGACGCCACCGACGTCAAGGCGGTCATACCCGGCTGGAAGCCGGTCGTCAGCCCCAAGCGGCACAACGCCTTCGACGTCCCCCCGGAGTGGACGGTCGAATCGCCGGGGCTGAGCACCGGTTTCGAGGACGACAAGGGCAAGCCGCTCGTTGTCATGTCCGCTCCGGCCAGGTACAAGAAGGACTACTGCTCGGTCAAGGACAAGGACGGCTACGTCAACAAGAGCCACGCCGCCGGAGCGGGCTCCAAGGGGGCGCAGGGCGCCAAGAACGAGGCGTCGGCCGCCAAGGTCGAGGCCGAGAACTGGGTCTTCGCCGCCTTCGACCAGGACCAGACCGGGACCCGCAAGGTCACCGACGCCAAGAAGTTCACCAGCGCCCACGGCCTCAAGGGCTACACCGCGTCGGCCACCGTCACCGGGGTGAAGAAGACCGACAAGTGCTCCACCGACGGCAAGTCGGTCACGGTGACCTACACGGACACCAACGGTGACTTCGCGACCTGGGTCCTGTACTCCGTCAAGGGCACCAAGGAAGAGGTCCCGGACGCCACGATCAAGAAGATCATGAGTTCGCTGCGGCCGGTGAAGTCGGAGGTCTCCTGACCACCGCCTGACCGCCGATGACGGCGGCCGGAATACGGTTGGACGCCGAGGCCCGCCCCCAGGGATAGTCCCGATGTGACGACTCCTCCGGCCCCGAGCCTCCGACCGCGCCGCCCCGCGTGGGCCGGCCGCAACTACACACTGCTGACCGCCGCCGCCGTGGTGACGGGCCTCGGGAACGCCGGAGCCCTCATCGCGGCGGCGTTCGCGGTGCTGGAGGCCGGCGGGGACGGCGGCGACGTCGGGCTGGTGGCGGCGGCCCGCACGCTTCCGCTGGTCGCCTTCCTGCTGATCGGCGGCGCGCTGGCGGACCGGCTGCCCCGCCACCGGGTGATGGTCGCCGCCAACAGCCTCAACTGCGCCTCACAGGCGGTCTTCGCCGTGCTCGTCCTGTCCGGCGAGGCGCGGCTGTGGCAGATGGCCGTGCTCTCCGCGCTCGGCGGCACCGGGCAGGCGTTCTTCTCCCCCGCCGCCGAGGGCATGCTGCTCTCCAGCGTCACCGGCGAACAGGCGGCCCGCGCCTTCGCGCTGTTCCGGATGGGCATGAACGGTGCGCAGATCGGCGGGGCGGCGGTCGGCGGCGCGCTGATCGCGGTGGTCGGCCCCGGCTGGATGCTGGCCGTCGACGCCGCCGCGTTCGCGATCGCCGGTGCGCTGCGTGCCCTGCTCGACGTCAGCGCGGTGGCCCGGCGGAAACCCGGGGGCGGCATGCTGCGGGATCTGCGCGAAGGCTGGCACGAAGTCATCGGCCGGCCCTGGCTGTGGTCCATCATCGTGCAGTTCGCCATCGTCAACGCGGTGGTGGGAGCGGCCGAGTCGGTGTTCGGTCCGCTGGTCGCCGAGGACCATCTGGGCGGCGCGCGCCCCTGGGGGTTCGCGCTCGCGGCGTTCGGCGCGGGCACCGTCCTGGGCGGTCTGCTGATGATGCGCTGGCGGCCGCGCCGGCTGCTGCTCGCGGGCTCCTTGAGCATCCTGCCGCTCGCCCTGCCGGCGGCGGCGCTGGCCGTCCCGGTGGCGATTCCGGCACTGGTGGTGGTGATGTTCCTGGTCGGGGTCTCGGTCGAGGTGTTCGGGGTGTCCTGGATGACCGCGCTGCACCAGGAGATCCCCGAGGACAAGCTGTCGCGGGTCTCGGCGTACGACTGGTTCGGCTCCATCGCCATGGTGCCGGTCGCCACGGCGCTCGCGGGCCCGGCCGAGGAGGCATTCGGCCGGTCGGCCTCGCTGTGGGGCTGCTCGGCGCTGATCCTGGTGCTGACGCTGGCGGTGCTGACGGTCCCGGACGTACGGCGACTGCGCCGGCGCGCGACCACGCCCGTCGTCGAGGGCGGACCCGCCGCCACGGAGCCGGTCAGCCCACGCTGAACGCCCCGTCCGGCGGCTCGGGCGACGGCGTGGCGTCCTCGTCCCGTACCGGCGCCGCGCCGCCGATGAAACGCTCCAGCGCCGCCCCGTGCTCGACCCTGGCCGGGAAGGCGTCGGCCGCGGTGCGGCGGGCCAGCACGGCGACCGGGGGTTCGGACTGGGAGGCCACCAGCACGGCGTTGCCGAACCGGCGGCCGCGCAGCACGGACGGCTCCGCGATCAGGGCGAGATGCGCGAACGACGTGCGGTAGGTGGCCAGTTGGGAGCGGAGGAAGGTGAACGGCGCCCCGTCGGCCAGATTCGCGACGTACCACCCGCCCGGCCGCAGCGCCCGGGCCGCGGCGCGGGCGTATTCGACGGAGGTCAGATGCGCGGGCACCCGCGAACCGCCGAAGACATCGGCCACGATGACGTCGGCGGACCCCTCGGGCGCGGACTCCAGCGCCGTCCGGGCGTCCTGCGGCCGCACCGTGATGCCCGCCCCGGGCGGCGGCGGAAGATGCTCGGCGACCAGCTCCAGCAGCCCCCGGTCGGCCTCGATCACCACCTGGCGCGAGCCGGGGCGGGTGGCGGCCAGATAGCGGGGCAGCATCAGCGCCCCGCCGCCCAGGTGCAGAACGTCGAGCGGGGCGCCGGGATCGGCCGCCGCGTCCAGGACATGGGCGATCCGCCGCGCGTACTCGAATTCGAGATGGACCGGATCGTCCAGGTCGACATACGACTGCGGGGCGCCGTCCACTGTGAGCAGCCAGGCGTGCGGGCGGTCCAGGTCCGGCATCAGCTTGGCGGTGCCGCCGTCCACGGCGCGGCTTACGGGTATCGGCTCGTTCACCGTCTCATTGTGCCGTCACGGGGCTCGCGCCTGGGGCCGCCAGGGGGCTTCGCGGCCTCGCCCGCCCGCCTCCGGCCGGGGAGGCGGGCGAGCGGTGCCGCTTCGTCGTTATGGCTGGTCGAGCACGGTGGTCACCGTGCCCGCGCCCACCGTGCGGCCGCCCTCGCGGATCGCGAAGCCGAGGCCCGGCTCCAGCGGTACGGCGCGGCCGAGCTCGACCGTCATGGTGACGGTGTCACCGGGGCGCGCCACCGCGACGGGCCCGAGGTCCACGGCGCCGACCACATCGGCCGTGCGGAGGTAGAACTGCGGGCGGTAGCCGGTGGACACCGGGGTCCGCCGCCCGCCCTCGGCCGCCGACAGGACGTACACCCGCGCCGTGAAGCGCCGCCTCGGCACGAGGCTGCCGGGCGCGGCCACCACATCGCCACGGCGCACCGCGTCCCGCGCCACCCCGCGCAGCAGCAGCGCGACATTGTCGCCCGCCTCTGCCGCCGCCATGGACTTGCCGAAGGTCTCCACACCGGTGACCACCGTGGCCACCTCGCTGCCGGGCACCTCGACACGGTCGCCGACCCGCACCGTGCCGCGCTCGATGGCGCCGGTGACGACCGTGCCGCGTCCGGTGATGGTCAGCACGTTCTCCACCGGCAGCAGGAACGGGGCCTGGGTGAGGCGCACGGGCGTCGGCACATAGATGTCCACGGCGTCCAGCAGCGCCTCGATCGCCCCGGTCCACCGCGGGTCGCCGTCCAGCGCCCGCAGCCCGGAGACCCGTACGACGGGCGTGGTGTCGCCGGGATAACCGTGCGCGGAGAGCAGCTCGCGCACTTCGAGCTCGACGAGGTCGGTGAGCTCGGGGTCGCCCGCGTCGGCCTTGTTGAGGGCCACCACGATGTGGTCGACGCCGACCTGACGGGCCAGCAGCACATGCTCGGCGGTCTGCGGCATCACCCCGTCGAGCGCGGAGACGACGAGGATCGCCCCGTCGATCTGGGCGGCGCCGGTCACCATGTTCTTGATGAAGTCGGCGTGGCCGGGCATGTCGACATGCGCGTAGTGGCGGGTCTCGGTCTCGTACTCGACATGCGCGATGTTGATGGTGATGCCGCGCGCGGCCTCCTCCGGCGCCCGGTCGATACGGTCCGCCGGTACGTAGGCCCCGCCGGTGCCGCGCTCGCTCAGCACCTTGGTGATGGCGGCGGTCAGCGTGGTCTTGCCGTGGTCGACATGGCCCATGGTGCCGATGTTCAGATGCGGCTTGGTGCGCACATAGGTCTGCTTGGACATGCGACGGTCTCTCCTCGTCAGCGGGGGTGGGAAGCGCGGACCCCAGAACCTCGCCGACCCTCCCCCTGGGGGATCCGTCGGAGTTGTCCGAGGAGGGTCAGCTTCGGGCGCCGTGGAGGCAGACGGCGGGAACGGCGGCGGGCGGATCCGTCGTGAGGGCGGCGACCGCGGCCGGAGCGAGAGAGGGGACGGCAGCCTTCGGCGCGTCCGCGACCGCGGACGTCGGCGTGAGGAAGGCGAGCCGGAACATGCTGTGATCTTCGCGCACTGTACGGTCCGCGTCGAATGGTTTTCGGTGCGTACGGGGCGGGTGGGACCGGTGGTCCGGGAGCGAACGCCCGGTGGCACAGAGGTGGTTGGCCAGCCGCCCGGCCTGCTCGTTTCCGACGCTCGGACCGAGCCCGGCGACTGGTTTCGGACCGTCCGCCGACTGGTTTGAGACGGTCCGCCGACCCTCTGTCGACGGTCTGCCGACAATCGGACGACAACGCGATGACATCGCGGCGCCCGCCCGGCTTGGTCGGTTACGCTCCACCGATGCTCGATGTCGCCGCACCGCCCGCGAAACCGGCCACCCGCCGCGCCCGCGCCGTGCTCCTCTCGCCGTGGTCGCGGCTGGGGCTGCTCGCCGCGCTGCTCACGGGTTCCGCGATCACGGTCTGGCTGTGGCAGCCGCAGCGGCTGCTGACCCACGGCTGGCCGGAGCTGTCGGGCGCGACGGCCGTGGTGCTGTTCACGGCCGCGTACGGGGTGGGCACCGCCGCCCTGGTGCCCCGGCCGCTGCTGAACCTGGCGGCCGGTGCGCTCTTCGGCATCCAGACCGGGCTGGTCACCGCCGTCGGCGGCACGGTGATCGGCGCCGGGATCGCCTTCGGTCTCGGCCGGCTGCTGGGGCAGGACGCGCTGCGTCCGCTGCTGCGGGGGCGCTGGCTCACGGCGGCGGACCGGCAGCTGAGCCACCACGGGTTCCGGTCCATGCTGGCGATCCGGCTGTTCCCCGGCGTACCGTTCGCCGCCGCCAACTACTGCGCGGCCGTCTCGCGGATGGGCTGGCCGTCGTTCCTGCTGGCCACGGGGCTGGGCAGTGTGCCGAACACCGCCGCGTACGTGGTCGCGGGCAGCCGCGCCACGACCCCCACCTCGCCCGTCTTCCTCCTCGCGCTGGCCTTCATCACGGTGCCCGCCGTCGCGGGGGCGCTGGTGGCCTGGCGCAAGCGCGGCCGGCTGCGGCCCGCGGGCCCCGGGAAGCGCCTCGGCGAGGACGCGGCCGCGGGCGAGACGCCACCGTCGGCCTGACGGCCACCCCGCTGCGCCCGCTGGGGTCCGTCAGCCGCCGGGCGGTCCATGGGCTGAGGCGGCCGCCGCGCGGGCGGACAGCGGCTCGGCGATGTCCTCGAGCGAGCGCTGTTCCGCCGGGATGGCGAGGAAAGCGGCGACGAGCCCGGCGGCGACCATGAGCGCCGCCCCGATGGAGAAGGCCAGCGCGGTGTCGGCGACGACTCCGCTCCGGGTCAGATCCGAGAAGATCAGCGGACCGGTGATGCCTCCGGCCGCCGTGCCGATGGCGTAGAAGAAGGCGATGGCCAGGGCTCGCGTCTCCATCGGGAAGACCTCGCTGACCGTCAGATAGGCGGAGCTCGCACCGGCCGAGGCGAAGAAGAGGACCACGCACCAGCAGGCGGTCATCGTGGCCGCGCTGAGCCAGCCGTTGCCGAACATCCAGGCGGTGATGAACAGCAGCACACCGGAGAGGAGGTAGGTCCCCGAGATCATCACGCGGCGGCCGACCGTGTCGAAAAGCCTGCACAGCAGGGCCGGCCCGAGGAAGTTGCCGAAGGCGATGACCGCGAAGTAGTAGCCGGTGTCGCCGGTGGGCACATCGAAGAACTGCACCAGGATCGAGCCGAAGCCGAAGGTGATGGCGTTGTAGAGGAACGCCTGCCCGATGAAGAGGGCCAGCCCCAGGACCGCGCGCCGAGGATAGGCCCGGAAGAGCGTCCGGGCGATCTCGATGAAGCCGGTGCTCTTCCGCGTCTTGATGGTGATGGCCTGGTCCGGTTCGGGGAGGCGCCGCCCGGTCTCGTCCTCGATCCGCCGTTCGGCCGCCGCGACCAGTTCCCCGGCGCCCTCCGCCCGGCCGTGGATGAACATCCAGCGCGGGCTCTCCGGGACGTTCCGGCGCACCAGCAGGATGACCAGACCGAGGACGACGCCGAGGGCGAAGGTGAGCCTCCAGCCGACGTTGAGCGCGAAGAAATTCGTGTTGAGCATCAGCACGGAGAGCAGCGAGCCGCCCATCGCGCCGAGCCAGAAGCTCCCGTTGATGACCAGATCGACGCGGCCCCGGTACCTGCTGGGGATCAGCTCGTCGATCGCGGAGTTGATGGCCGCGTACTCCCCGCCGATGCCGAAGCCGGTGAGGAAGCGGAAGAGGAAGAACCACCAGGCGGAGAAGGCGATGGCGGTGAGCGCGGTGGCGGCCAGATAGACCCCGAGCGTGATGAGGAAGAGCTTCTTGCGGCCGTAGCGGTCGGTGAGCCAGCCGAAGACCAGCGCCCCGATGCAGGCCCCGGCCACATAGAGGGCCGCCGCGACCCCGGTGACCTGCGTGTCGGCGATGGGCAGCCCGCTGCCGGGCTCGGAGAGGCGGCTGGCGATACTGCCGACGACGGTCACTTCGAGACCGTCCAGGATCCATACGGTGCCGAGGCCGATCACGATCACCCAGTGCAAGCGCGACCAGGGCAGCCGGTCCAGCCGTGCCGGGACCTTGGTGGTGATCGTCCCGCCGGGCCCGTCCCCTCGGCCTCCCTGTCCTCCGTCGTGCCCGATCGCGGTCATACGGTTCGGCTCCTCGGCTGTCCAGGCTGTCCACGGCTGATCACAGCTGTCCACGGCTGATCCTCACCAGGGCGCCCGCGACCGGGCGGCCGAGCGCCGAGTACCCATGGTCAAAGCGATGAAGCGATGGTCCGACCAGGCCCTTGATGGGCCGCGCACCCGGGGACGCTACGCTGCCCACACCCGGCAGTTGATCCTCGACCGCCGGCTTCCCACCGGCCACCCCGCCTGAATCGGTCACGCCTGGCCATCTCCGGCCAGAAACCGATCAGCGCACGATCAACCTCTGGATAGCGAAGACTCAATGTCGTGGTTTGAATCATTCATCCTCGGGCTGGTCCAGGGGTTGACTGAGTTTCTTCCGATCTCCTCCAGCGCCCATCTGCGGCTCACGGCCGCGTTCGCCGGCTGGAACGACCCTGGGCCCGCGTTCACCGCGATCACCCAGATCGGCACGGAGCTCGCGGTGCTCATCTACTTCCGCAAGGACATCGTCAACATCGTGTCGGCCTGGTTCCGCTCGCTCTTCAGCAAGGAGTGGCGCGGCAACCACGACGCCCAGATGGGCTGGCTGGTGATCGTCGGCTCACTGCCCATCGGTGTGCTCGGGCTCACCCTGCAGGACGCGATCGAGGGTCCGTTCCGCGATCTGCGGCTCATCGCCACGACCCTCGTGGTCATGGGCGTCGTCCTGGGCTTCGCGGACCGGCGCGCGGCGCGCGATGAGTCGGGCGGCCGGCATCGCGTCGCCAATCAGCGCAAGACGCTGAAGGAGCTGAGCATCCGGGACGGCCTCATATTCGGCGTCTGCCAGGCGATGGCGCTGGTGCCGGGCGTCTCCCGGTCCGGCGCGACCATCAGCGGCGGACTGCTCATGGGCTACACCCGCGAGGCGGCGGCCCGCTACTCCTTCCTTCTCGCGGTGCCGGCGGTGCTCGCCTCGGGCGCCTTCGAGCTGAAGGACGCGTCCGAGGGGCATACGGCGTGGGGCCCGACCATCTTCGCGACCGTTATCGCCTTCTTTGTCGGCTATGTCGTCATTGCATGGTTTATGAAGTTTATTTCCAGTAAGAGCTTCATGCCGTTCGTGATCTACCGGATTCTGCTGGGCATCGCGCTCTTCGCGCTGGTGGGCTTCGGTGTGCTGAGCGCCCACGCGGCCGAGTCGGCGGGCTGACGCTTCCCCGTACAGACGGCGATCCGTACAGACAGGGATCCGTACAGACAGCGATCCGTACAGACAAGGAGATGGGCCGCCGGCCGAGGAGGGAGGAGTCCGGCGGCCCCTTCGCTCAGGTCTGGCGCCCCTGAGCGGCATGGGACGAGTCAATCGCCCTGCGGGGCACCCGGGAAGGGTGTGCGGTAGATATATGCAAGCACTCGCATCACACCGGGTGTGAATTCCTCACCCAGCGCACGCCCCTGCCCTGAGCCGGCGGGCCACGGGGGGATCACACCGACGGTTCGGTGACGATCTCCACCAGCCGACTCAACGAGTCGATCCGCCAGTCCGCCATCGCCGCGTCGGCGGTATCGGCCCACAGATACGCCCACGGCCCCCGGCGGATATGCGCGGCCCGCAGCCCGGCGGCCTTCGCCGGCCGGATGTCGAAGGCCGGATAGTCCCCCACGTACAGCGTGTCCCCCGGCGCGGCGCCGCCGAGCTCCAGCACCCGCCGGAAGAACTCCGGATCGGGCTTGGCGACCCCCCACTCACTGGACGTCGCCACGGCGTCGACCGGCAGCCCCAGCTCCCGCAGCAGCTCACCGGCCCGCAGCGTCTGATTCCCGGCCAGCACCACCCGCAGCCCCGACTCCCGCAGCCCGCCGAGCGCGGCCCGCACATCGGGGTAGACGTCGGACTCGTCCAGCCGCTCCCCTCGCCCCGCCGCCTCCCGGGCCCGCCACTCCGCGTCGATGTCCACGCCCGGCCGCACCAGACGGATCGCGTCCTTGTCGTCCCGCCCCTGCGCGACGACGGCGCCCACCAGCGCGGACAGGGTGTGCCGCGGCACCCCGAGCCAGTCGGCCCAGGAACCCCAGTAGCGGTCCTCTCGGACGAGGGTCGAGCCGATGTCGAATACGACGCTCTCGATCACCGCGGCTCCTTCCTCCGGCCCCTGGCGCTCACACCTTCTCGGGCCCCTGGCCCTCCCAGTCCGCGTAACGGATGCGGGCCAGGTCCAGTACGTCACCGACCGTGCCCCACTCGTTCTTCCCCAGCCGGGACAGCGGCCGCAGCCTGGTGATCTCCGCATGCCCGTCGACCATCACCGCGTCGTCGATCGCGGCATGCACCACCCGCCCGAAGACCACCGTCGAATTGCCGAGCCCCATCGTGCTGTGCACCACGCACTCCAACGCCACCGGCGACCCCGCCACCCGAGGCGGCTTCACCCGCGCGCTCGCCTCCTGCGCCACCCCGACCGCCTCGAACTCGCTCACCCCGTGCGGAAAGTCCGTCGCGGTCGCATTGACCTGCTCGAAAAGCCCCTCCGGCGCGAGGTTCACCACGAACTCCCCGGTGTCCTCGACGTTCCGCAGCGAATCCTTACGCCCCACGGAGGTGAACTGCACGATGGGCGGAGCCACGGCCGCGACGGTGAAGAACGAGTGCGGGGCGAGGTTCGCGGAGCCATCCCGGCCCACCGTCGACACCCAGGCGATCGGCCGAGGCACGATCACCGAGGTCAGCAGCTTGTAGAAGGGGGTTGGGCCCATGGCCTCGGGCTCGAAGTCAATACGCATGCGACCCAGTATCCGCGCAGGCGACAGCACATCCCAACGACGGATCGCGGCATCATCCAGCCCCTGGTCGTTCGCTGCCATAACCAGTGCTCGGGTCCGAAGCCCGCCGCGCACCGCTCGTGGGCACAGGTCGTCGTGGCCGTGGCGCTGGACGGGGTCGCTCGATCGCGCCTCCGTCGCCCACTGACGAATGCACTCATGGTGGGTCCACGCTGTGCGCTTCACGTGATCCCGGCCTTCCCCCGGGCTCAGCAGCCCGCTTACGCTCGGACCGTTTCGGTGCGAAGTGATGTGCTTGCTCCCGGCGCAGTGAGGCGGTTTCCATGCCTGGATGGATGGACTTGGCATATACCACGGCCGGCGGTGTTGTCGGCGCCGCGGTGACCAACTACCTCTCCAGGAACCAGGAACGCCGGCAGCTGCGAGCAGCGGTCATGCAACAGCTCCTCCGCGTCGAAGCGGTGCGCGACAGCATGTGCGACATCGTGCCGAGCCGGAGGGAGAGTCCGTCGCGGCACGGAATCGGGGCACGACTGCTTGCCACGGCGCGTTTTGGCGTCACGGCGGTCCTGGAGGACGGCCGTGACGCCGAGCACACCCAACGGGAAGCGATCTCAGATCTTGTGGTGGCTGCGCTCTCGGCCGGCATACCCCGCAGGGTCGTGGACTTTGCCGGAGGCAGCGAGGTACGTGCCTTGCAATGCGAGGTCATCAGAGTGATCGATCTTCGCCTGGGCGGTGTCCTGGGTGAGTCGCTCGAAGAACTCATGACGCAGTGTGAGCGATATCGGCAGGCGACGGCCCAACACCTGCTCCGGGCACTGTGGCACCCATGGCAGACGCGGTTGCGGATGCGCGCGCGCGTTCGCGCGTTGCGTCAAGACGTCGCCGCACTCCATCGCAGACAAGAAGCGGCGATGTCCGTCCTGGCTCAGCCGGAGCACATCGATGCCCTCACCGAGCGACTCGGCGGTCCCCTTTCACATCAAGACCCACAACGCGTCAACCACCCGGGACCTGCGGCGTAGACAGTGCCGCGTGGCATCGATCGGATCCGTTGCGCACCGTCGGTACAGAGGGTGCAACAGGCATTGAGATGGCCGAGCAGGGCGCGGCCGGTACCGCACCCCTGAAGTGTCCGCTGCCGGTCCGCTGTCTGTTCTCCCGGACGCGGAGCCGCGGTCATGAGCGGGACCATCCGGCGCGTCGACGGCTCGGCCTTCGCCGCGGCCACCCGGGGGAATGCCGTGGGGGCGGGCGACTCGATCGCCTTGCCTGGGGTGCCTGACGACGGTGCGGGAGCCGGAGCCTCCCCCGGGCAGGCCCTGAGGTCGCGGCATGCGCATCGGCTCCCTGCTGCCCGCCGCGACCGACATCGTCGCCGAACTCGGGCTCGCCGAACACCTGGTCGGTCGGACACACGCATGCGACTGGCCGCCTCGGACCGTGGCGTCCGTTCCCCTGGTCACCGGAGCCGACCTCGACCAGAACCGACACCCGCGTGCTCAGCCTGGAGCCACGCACACTGGAGGACGTACTGGACTGCCTGGTCACCGTCGGTGAGCTGCTCGCGGCTCTCGTCGTTGTGGCCGCCCTTCGCCGCGAGCAGCAGCCCTGGACCCTGCCGGTCGGCACCGCGGCCCTCCACACACGGCGCCTGCCACCCGCTCGCGATCGACACGGTCTTGACCGTAGTGGAGGCGAGCCATCTCTCCCCCGTCTGCGGGTGCTGCGGCACCAGCAAAATGCGGCGCGTCGATTTCCGGTCCGGAAGGCCCGGCCCCGCCGGCGCCACGGTCTTCACCGGCGTCCCCAGAGTGAGCAGTGCGTCGAGTTCGACAATAAAAGGAAAATTCCCGGTGACGTACGGCTGAACACGAAAGGGGAATTCGAAAAGACGGGTGGAGAGGGTATGGGAGTGGCACAACCCCGCGCGGATTTTCCACGTCAAAACGGGTGATCGGAAATCAGATCCACTCCCCACGGAGGTTTTTCGTGTCCACCCTTGGCCTTGGCCCGCGTTCCCGCCGCGTTCGCCCGGTCGGCGTCGCCGCCTTACTGGCCGTCGCGGCCAGCACCGGACTCTTCGCCTGGAACGCCCAGGCCGCCACCTCGCCCGCCTCGTCGTCACCGGTGTCGTCGGCCGCGTCGCCGGCCACCGTGACCGCCGCCGACGGAGTGATGGCCTACACGGCGGCCGACGGCCAGACCAACAAGCTCACCATCAAGCGGGTCAGCAAGACCGACACCACGCTGACCTTCGGCGTCGACGACGTTGTCAAGATCACCGCCGGCACCGGCTGCACCCACCCCACCGCCACCGACCTGACGTATGTGACCTGCACCGTGCCCGTCGGCGACCCGGATCACCCGGGCGACCAGGGCAACGTCGAACTCGGCGACGGCAATGACACCGTCAAGATCTCCGGCGGCGATGTGAACGTCTACGGCGGGGCCGGGGACGACACCATCAACGGCGCTTCCGTCGCGGTGGGCGGCGACGGCGACGACACCATCAGCCACACCACGAACGCGAACGGCAACGCCGGCAACGACACCATCACCGACTCGTACGCGGCGTGGGCCGGGGACGGCGACGACATCGTCATCGGCGATGACGTGGCCAATGAGATCTACGGCGGCCCCGGCGACGACTCCCTCGACGGCGCCGGCAACGATGACTCGATCTACGGCGAAGAGGGCCACGACACCATCAAGGGCGGGCCGGGCAACGACTACCTCTTCGGCGGTCCCGACCAGGACGACATCGACGGCGGCCCCGGCGACAACGTCATCGACCAGGACGGATCCGTCCCTGAGGGGTTCTGAGGGGACCTGAGGAGACAGCAAGGGATCTCAGGGACCTGAACAACAAGACGGCCCGGTTCGACGACCCGGGCCGTTCCGCCGCCGAGCGGGCAACGGAACTCCACGGACGAACGCGGATGATCGCCTTCCCACTGCTGCGCCGGGCCGGGTTGAAAGCGGCGGACGGCGTCGTCGAGGGGCGAGACGTTGCCGATCTTCGTCCACAGCCGTCCGTCCCGCATCCATCTGCCCGGTCCGTCACCACGATCGCTTTCATTCCGCACCCTTCCCGGATCCTCACTGCCTCCCGGCCGGCCGCTGTCAGCGGCCGCTCGCCGGCGTCATACTGTGCGTCGGATGACCAGAACGGCCACATCGTCGGCATGGCCCACCGGGACCGCCGCGTCGACGATTCGGTCGGCGATCGCCTCCGCGTTCAGTCCCGCGTGGAGGGCTTCGCCTGCCAGTGTTCCGGCCAGCTCCAGTCCGGCGTCCAACGTCAAGCCCGGCCCTTCCACCACGCCGTCGGTGACCATGACCAGCGCGCTGTCCTTGTCGAGGGTGAAGGTCGCCTCGGGGTAATCGGTGTCGGACACGATGCCCAGGACCGGCCCGCCCGGCAGCTCGTGGACTTCGTGGCTGCCGTCATTATGCGCGCACAGCAGCGGCACGTGGCCGGCGCTGGTGCCGGTGACCTGCCCGTCGGGGGCATCGAGATGCAGCACGGTGCAGCTGGCGAAGCGTGCGGCGCCCATCGTGACGAGCAGCTCATTGGTGCGCGTCAGAACGGTTCCCGGATCGGGTTCGTGGGCGGCGATCGCGCGCACGGACGAGCGCACTTGCCCCATGAAGGCGGCCGCGTCCACATCGTGCCCCTGGACGTCACCGATCTCCAGGGCGGTCGCGCCGTCGGGCATGACGAAGGCGTCGTACCAGTCCCCGCCGATGTCGAGCCCGTCCTGACTCGGCCGGTAGCGGGCGGCGACCTCCAGCCCCGGGAGGTGCTCGGGCAGCGTGGGGAGCATGGCCTGCTGGAGGGCCGTGGCCAGCTCGACTCGCGCCTTCTGCAATCTGATGCGCCGCAGGGCCTGACCCGCGAGGTCACTCAGAGTACCCATGAGGGCACGCTCGTGCGGGGACGAGTGGTGCTCGCTGTCGTAGGTCACCCACCAGGCCCCCAGCGGCTGATGGCCGAGCGGGCTGAGGGGGCTGACCGAGACAGCACAGTGCGACCCGAGCTGGTCGATCCACGGCGATTCGGCCCCCTGCGGCCAGCGGCGGATGTATTCCGCCCGGCTGGGAATGAACTGCGGCTCGCCGGTTCGGAGGGCAAGGCCCAGGGGGTTCGGGACGTCCAGCGACTCTTGCACGGCTTTGGCCACCGGCAGCGGAATGCCCGCATCGGAAGAGAAGTGCAGGCGGCCTTCGTCGATGAGCGCCAGCGCGGCGCCGGCCGCGCCGAAGGTCGCCGCGAGCCGTGTCAGGACGACCTGCTGCAGTTCTTGCTCCGTGGCGGCGGCGATCAGGGCGGACGAGAAGTCGGCGACCTCGTCGGCGCGCTGGCGCTCGGCATTCAGCGCGACCAAGGCTCTCCGTCGGCGCGCTTCCTGCTGGGTGTCGTCCCGGACCACCGCGAAAGTCCGCTCAGGGCCGTCGTATCCCAGCCGGACCTTACGGGTCTGGCAGGCCAGATGGTGCCGGCCATCGTGCTCAGTGAGGTACCGGAAACCGATCCACGGGGACTGGGCGGCGGTCGTCCGCGCGAGCCGCCTCAAGGCCACCCGGTCATCAGGGTGGGTTCGCCGTATCACCTCGGACAAGGGCACCGATGCCTCCGGGAACAGCATCGCCAGGGCGGGCGCGCCGCCCATCCACTCCAACTCGCGCTCATGGGGGGAATACATGCACAGACCGAGATGGGCGGCCTTGGCCGCCAATCGGAACGGAACCAGCAGACCGGTCCGGTCGTTCCCAGCGTGCAACGCGTGCAGCCACACGAGCCGCCCAGCGCCTGAGGGATCCTGCACTGCCCGCGCCTCGATCAAGCAGACAACGGGGGCGTGGCCTGGCCCGGAGAATTCCAGAACCCGCATCGCCACCGTCCTCGTCGTGGCGGCGTGGACCACGAGACTCTCGGCTGATATCCGCTGGCTTGCGGGCAACAGATCACCAATGGATTCCCCCACGAGCTGCTCGGCCGGCCTGCCCAGGGTCCTGGCCATCATGGCGTTGAGGCTGCGGATGACACCGTCCAGGGTCAGAAGAGCCGAGGGGGCAGCGCTCCGAAGAAGTTCGTCCGAGGCGTCCATCTGCCGCTCCCTGGCAGTCGGCGAGCGATTCCTCTTACGCCTTATTCACTTTACTCCGATTCCACAGGGCTTCATGTCGCCCGAACAAGGGCGCAGGGGGTGAGCGGCCGCCTACGATAATCCGTAGGCGAATGCGCGACGTAAAAGCTTTTCCATGGCTGTCGGCGATGCCCAGGCACGCTTGAACGCGGACGAGTTCCTGGGTGCCCCGGTCGCCGAGGTGCATTCCGCACTTCGGGCACCACACCGTCTCCGGGATCTTCGTGACGGCCCGGCAGCCTCGTACCCTCGTCTCTGTGCCCCGCCATCCGAAGAAGCCACGCCGCCTGGTCGCCGACGGGCGCGCGTACCTGTGGACGCTACGCCACAGTCATCACGTGCTGGACAGCGGCCGATCCACTTCCTGCCGTCAGACCCTCACGCTGTACCCGCAGCCGGCCGGCACCGGCGCCCCGCTGCGCATCGTCTTCGCCGAGGGCCCGGGCCGGTACGTCCCGGGCGGGTTCCCCCTGGGCTCCGGGGACGTGGGGTACGTCCGGGGCGGCTCCCTGAACGTGCACGAACCGGGCGCCGTCCGGGCCCTGCTCGACGCGGCGTCGGCTCGCGGTTGGCAGCCAGGGGGACGGCAGGTGGTGGAGGTCGATGGCTGGCCCTTGTTGGAGGCGGTTGCCGCCGCGCCGGCCAGCGAGGTGGCCGCGTCGTTGTCGTGCTGGTAGTGACCCTGCCGCAGGAACTCCGGCGTGGCCGGCCGGTAGTGCCGGGCTTGCTCCGCGCTCGCGCTCGGAGCGGTCTCCTGGCTTGGCTTGGACGACTTCGCGTCCGAAGCGTCCGAAGCGTCCGAACTTCCGCAACCGGATACCAGCACCGACGTCACCGCGGACACGGCCCACCCCAAGCGCTTCACCAACAACCCCCGACTTCATCCATGGTCAGTGGCCACCCCGGCCACCTGCGGGCCTTCCGGCCCGGTGTGACACCCCGCGCACCGCGACCGCGGCGCCGCGAGCAACGGGTCCGAAGCACCTTCTGAGTGCCGACAGCGGTTGCAGACGGCCTGGGCCTACGAGGCCGGGGACGCCAGTCGGCGTTCGGCGATCTGCTGGGCCGCCCGCAGCGGAGTGGTGCCGGTCGCGAGCGCCAGGTCGAGGATGCGGGTCACGGTGTCGCCGATGTCCTCCACCCGCTTCCGCGCGGCCTCGCGGCTGTAGCCCTCCGACTCCCGGCTCAGGGCGTAGGCGATACCGCCGGCACTGGCGACATAGTCGGGCACCCAGACGATGCCCCGCTCCGCGAGGACATCCGCCACGCGCTCCTCGGTGAGTTGGTTGTTCGCCGGGCCGACGACCAGGCGCGCGGTGATCTGCGGGACGGTCACGTCGTCGAGTACACCGCCGACGGCGGCCGGGACCCGTATGTCGGCCGGTGCGGACAGAGCCTGACCGGGCTCGACCCATCCGTACCCGCTCACCAGGGCCATCTCCTTACGGGAGGCGTCCAGGTCCGACACGACGACATGCGCGCCCTCAGCGGCCAGGCCGGCGGCGAGACCGCTGCCCACCGACCCGAAGCCGCTGATCACCACGGTCCGTCCGGTGCAGGAGGCGTCGCCGAACACCTGCCGCGCACCGGCGCGCAGGCCCGCCAGGACACCGGCGGCGGTCGGGCCTCCGGAATTGCCGGTACCGCCGTGCTCCTGGGGCGCGCAGTACGCGTACGGCGAGAAGCGCCGCAGGACCACCATGTCCTCGGGGCCGGTGCCGACGTCGGGGCCGGTGCGGTACGAACCCTGGAAGGAGGCGATCAGCTCGCCCAGATCCTCCAGTGCGGCCTCGCGCACCTGTGGGGTGAGTGCGTGCGGTGTCGTTGTCGGGGGCGATCACGCTCTTGCCGCCGCCGAAGTCCGGACCGGCCACCGCGGCCTTGTAGGTCATCGCCTCCGACAGGCGCAGCGCGTCGGCCAGGCCATGCTGCCAGGTGGCGTAGCGGCGCAGTCGGCAGCCGCCGACCGCCGGGCCCAGTGCGCGGGAGTGGACTGCCACGATCAGCGGCAGCCCAGAACGGCGTCCGCGTCGAATGATCACGTCTTCATGCACGATGGCCGGCAGCGACGACTTCCTCGTCCACGTCACCGCCCAGGACATCGACCACCTGCACGCTTTCCTCCTGGACCAGTTCACCAATCGCCGGGAGATCGTCAGCTTCCGCACCTCGATCATCTACCAGCACCTCACCAATCCAGTGCTCGACCCACTCCCCCCGGAGACAGAGCACCTGTGACGCCACGCGGTCACCGGACAGGCCCCTGTTCCGGCGCCCGACTACGCCCCAACACATCGCACGTGACAGAGCGCCCGAAGGTGCGGCGGTAGGCGGTGGGGGTGGTGCCCAGTGCCCGCCGGAAGTGCAGCCGCAGGTTGGCCGCCGTGCCCAGTCCGCAGTCCCGCGCCACCCGATCCATCGGATGGTCCGTGGTTTCCAGCAGTTCCCGCGCCCTGCCGATGCGGGCGTTGAGCAACCACTGCAATGGGGTCGTACCCGTCTCCTCGGTGAACCGGCGCATGAAGGTGCGCTGCGAGAGACCCGCGTGCCGGGCGAGCACGCGCAGCGTGAGCGGCTCGCCGAGCCGGTGCAGGGCCCACCCCCGGGTACCGGACAGCGACGCCTCACCGGCCACCACGACGGGCGCCGGCACGTACTGGGCCTGCCCACCGTCCCGGTGGGGGGCGGCCACCAGACCGCGGGCGATCTCGTTGGCCACCACCGCCCCCAGGTCGCGGCGCACCAGGTGCAGGCACAGGTCGATGCCGCAGCACACCCCGGCCGACGTGAGCACGTCGCCCTCGTCGACGTAGAGCACGTCGCGGTCGACCTCGACGGCCGGGAAGCCCCGCTCGAACTCGTCGATGTGCTTCCAGTGGGTCGTGGCGTGCAGCCCGTCCAACACTCCCGCCGCGGCCAGTGCGAAGGCGCCCGTGCAGATCGACACCACGCGCGTGCCTCGGTCGCGGGCCCCGGCCAGCGTGTCGAGCACGGCGTCCGGCAGCTGGAGGATCGGTTCGAATCCCGGCACGACCACGGTGTCTGCGGCGCGAACCTGCTCCAGGTCCCCGTCGGCGACCAGGGCGAATCCCGCGCTGGTGACCACCTTCGCGTCCAGCGCGCACAGGGTCATCTCATAAGGGGTTTCCGGCCGGGTGGTGAAGATCTGCGTCGGGATCGCCAGGTCGAGCGGGGTGACCCCGTCCAGCGCCAGGACCGCGACTCGATGCACTGTCATGGCAAGATTCTATCGAAGTGAGGAAATTTTGCCTCTCGCCAGGTCAGAGCGGTCGCGGCCAGGCTGAGGACATGACCGGATCCCCCCACGAGGCGACCGCCGACCTGATCACGCTGCCCGGCACACCGCTTGCCGACGCCGTCGTGAACTTCATCCGACCGATGGAAACGCCGTCCGTGTTCAACCACAGCCTCCGCAGCTATCTGTTCGCCCGGCTGGTGGCCGGCCGCCTCGGCCTGTCCGTCGGCCACGACTACCACGACGACCTGTTGTTCGCCGCGTGCGCGATGCACGACCTCGGCGTGGCGCCGGACGGCCCGCACAGCCAGCGGTTCGAGGTCGAAGGCGCCGACCGGGCCGCCGCGTTCCTCATCGAACGCGGAGTGCCCGCGGCCGACGCCGACCAGGTCTGGCAGGCCATCGCCCTGCACACCTCACCGGGTATCGCGGAACGCCACGGCACGCTGTGCGTGCTCGTCCGCGAAGGCGTCGCGCTCGACTTCGGCGGCTCACTGGGTGCCGGCCACGTCGACGCCGTCACCGATGAGCAGGCCGACGCCATGCACGCCGCCTATCCACGGCTGGACATGATCCGCTCACTCACCGACGCGATCGTCGCGCAGGCCGCGAAGAACCCGACGAACGCACCCCGGTACTCGATCCCCGGCGAATTCCTCCGCGAACGCGAGACCTTCGGCCGGACCCGGCTGGAGCACGCCTGCCGTTCGTCCCGCTGGGGCAACTGACTCCGCGGACTCCACGCCTTTCGTCAACAAGGAAAAGGAAGCACCACCATGACCATCCACACCGTCGAGGTCCCCGAGGACAACGCCGTCTTCGGGCAAACCACCAGCGCCTTCGCGGGCTTCGGATATTCCGCCGCGGTCCGCGCGCACGGCCTCCTGTTCATCGCAGGAACGATCGGCCGCCGAGCCGACGGAACCATCCCGGACACCATCGAGGAGCAGACCGAGATCGCCATCCGGAAGATCGAGGAGATCCTCCGGCTGGAGAACCTCGACCTGTCCGCCCTCGTCGACGTCACCAGCTACCACGTCGACATCCGCCGGCATCTGCCCGGCTTCATCGAGGCCAAGCAGCGCCTCGTCGCACCGCCTTACCCGACCTGGACGATCATCGGGGTCAGCGGCCTCGCCAGCCCGGGACTCCTCGTCGAAATCCGCGCGACCGCCGCGTACCCCGACGCATCCCGGTAGCCGCCGCTCGTGGGCCCGCCCCCGGGCCCACGAGCCCGTCGGCGACCGATGTGCGGTCGTCGTGAGCACCGGGATACTCACCGGGCCGCCTTCGGCCGAGCGGTGGGCGGACAAGGAAGCGGCCAAACGATCGGCGGCCGGCACGGCGGCGAGTGGAAGTCTCGTGCTGTTGGCCCGGAATATGTGTCGGGGCTGCGGGGCATCGCTCTAGACTGCAGGGTCAATGTTTCGCAAAGCCAGGTACGGCGCGGGGGAGCCCCGTACACAACGATTGGGTAGCCAGTGCTTCTGAAAACGTTCGGCTGGTCGTTCGCGGTCACCGCGCTCGGTCTGGTCGCGGCGGTGTTCTACGGGGGGTGGACCGGCTTCGGGATCGTGGCGATCCTGTCCATCCTCGAGATCTCGCTGTCCTTCGACAACGCCGTGGTCAACGCCGGGGTCCTGAAGAAGATGAATGCCTTCTGGCAGAAGATCTTCCTCACCATCGGCGTCCTGATCGCGGTCTTCGGCATGCGTCTGGTCTTCCCGGTCGTGATCGTCGCCATCAGCGCCAAGATCGGTCCGATCGAAGCGGTACGGCTCGCGCTCGACGACAAGGACAAGTACCAGCAGTTGGTGACCGACGCCCATCCGTCGATCGCCGCCTTCGGCGGCATGTTCCTGTTGATGATCTTCCTCGACTTCATCTTCGAGGACCGGGAGATCAAGTGGCTCGCCTGGCTGGAGCGGCCGCTCGCCAAGCTCGGCAAGGTCGACATGCTCTCCGTCTGCATCGCGCTCGTCGTGCTGCTCGTCTCCGCGATGACCTTCGCCACCAACGCCCATCAGCACGGCGGCATCCATGCGGACAAGACGGAGACCGTCCTGATCGCCGGCATCGCGGGCTTGATCACCTACCTGATCGTAGGCGGCCTCTCCGGCTACTTCGAGAACAGGCTCGAGGAAGAGGAGGAGCGCGAACACGAGGCCGAGGAAGAGGCCAAGCGGAGCGGCAAGAAGGTCCCGGCGGTGGTGATGGCCGGCAAGGCCGCGTTCTTCATGTTCCTCTACCTGGAGGTCCTGGACGCGTCCTTCTCCTTCGACGGCGTCATCGGCGCCTTCGCGATCACCAACGACATCGTCCTGATGGCGCTCGGCCTCGGCATCGGCGCGATGTACGTCCGTTCGCTCACGGTCTACCTGGTCCGCCAGGGCACCCTCGACGACTACGTCTACCTGGAGCACGGCGCGCACTACGCGATCGGCGCCCTCGCCGTGATCCTGCTCGTCACCATCCAGTACGAGATCCACGAGGTCATCACGGGCCTCGTCGGCGTCGTCCTGATCGCCTGGTCCTTCTTCTCCTCGGTCCAGCGCAACCGCAGGTCGGCGGCGGCCGAGGGGAAGGACACGGGGTCCAACGAGAAGGCTGAGGTCTCCTCCGGCGTCTGAGCCGGACCGCCGACGCGGACCGCAGGGCCGCAGGCCGCGGGACCGCCGCCAAGCGGACGGTGCTGCTCAGCCCTGGGTGAGAGGGGGGTCCGGCGATTCGGAGGGGGCGAGAAGGTAGGAATGGAGCTGCCCGAGCAGTTCGGCGATGCCTTCCCGGTCGGCGCGGTAGCGGACCAGTTTGCCGCTGCGCGTCGACTGGAGCAGGCCGCCGCGCCGGAGGACCGCGAGGTGCTCGGAGGTGGTCGACGGGCCGAGTCCGGCCCGCTCGGCCACCTCGCCGACGGTCAGTTCCTCGCCATTGATGAAGTGCGCGAAGAGCTTCTGACGGGTTCCGCTGGTCAGCGCCTTGAGGAAGACCTGGAGGTCGTCGCCGGGTACGGCGGCCTCGGGGCGTATGGCCACTCCCGTACCGGATTCCGCCCGCCCGGACACCTGGTCGCCGGCCGCCCGCGAAAGCTCATCCGGGGCCCGGGACGGCCGGGGGACGCGGAGGGGGCGGTGCAGGTCGAACTCGGTCGGGGGGACGTCCAGGGCTGAGCACGCCTCGCGGACGACGTCCCGTTCGCTGTCGTCGAAGTAGCCGTCGGCGCAGCCGATGACGATGCCGATCTGGATGACGGCCCGGGCCTCGGCGGGCCTCCGCTTCGCCTTGCCGATCTCCCGCATGGCGCTCGCCCTGCCGAGGGCGAAGTCCGCGGTGAGCTGGTCGAGATGGTCCTCGAAGCGGCGGTGCAGATCGTCCGCGGGGAAGTTCTGGAGCACGTCGTTGGTGGCGATGAGCTGGGCGACGCGCCGCCGCTCGGACGGATCGATCGTGCCGTCCGCCGCAGCCACCAAGGCACACATCGCCATGCTCGCGTCCCGGAAAGCCCCGCTCCGCAAGTCGTTCTTCTTCGCCGTGAGCTGAGCCTGCATCGTCTGGACCGAGTCCTTGAGGCGGTCCCACAGCGTCATCTGCATCTCCTTGTCAGTAATACCTCCATAGTGAGGAGAAAACAGAATCTACAGGTTTGTAGAGACCCCTCGCGCGCCGCCGCGGCACCCTCGCTCCCCTTGGCTTCAAATGATCGGTTGCGGTACACCGCGGCCGCCTGGCGAATCGCCGGTTGGTGCTACATACCTACGGGCCGCCCGACCGTTCACGCGACGCTGCGGCCACCGACCGCGGTAGTGATGTCGTCGTGGCCACGGCGGACCGACGCATAGTTCATCCGGTAGCTGCGCCGAACGCGGCGGCCTCGCCGAGGGTGGGCGCCGTGGAGACGACACGTTCTCCGAACCGTTCGCCGCCGGCATCGGTGGCCGCCATCACGTAGCCCGGTCATCAGTCCTGCTCCTGTCGCTACCGCTGGTGGGAGTGTGGGGTCACCCACCACACCAGCCGGCTGACGAGGTCAGCGTGCCGGCAGGATCCCGTGGACTGTCCGACGGCCGGTCAGCCTGCGGCTCGGGCCGGGCACAGCGGGCACGAAAGGGTTTCCGCCGACGGTCATCACGGCCGTCGGCCGCCGCTGCGGATATCAGTGACGCGGCCGCGACGTTCTCTTCGAGGTGGGCGACCGAGGTCGTGCCCGGGATGGGCGGGATTCCCGGTGATCGCTGGAGCGGCCACGCGAGCGCGACCTGCCTTGGGGTCGCGCCGTGGCGCACTGCCGCCCTGGCGACCGGTCCGCCGGGGCTGAGCTGCTCCGGCCTGCCCGCATGGGACCACCCGGGCAGCTCACCGTCCTCCGACCAGTCGCTCGGCCCGGTCCGCTCCCAACGGCTCAGCCGGATGACAGCGGCAGCGTGGTCCGGGTGGCGGCAATGCGCACGTACTCCAGCTTTTCCTCGTCCGAAGAGCCCGGCTCTGCCGTATAGGTCACGATCCTCACATCGTGGTCGGGTACCTTCAGCACATCGTTGTCGAGACGTATCTCCCCCACAAGAGGATGCCGCAGGCGTTTATGCCCGCCCAGGCGGGAGCCGAGCGCTGGAGTACTCCATAGCTCCCGGAACTCCTCGCTGTTACCCATGACCTCATCAATCAGCATTCTGAAGCCCTCATCACGAGGATATGCTTCGTGCGTTATCCGGAGGTCGACGACGAGAGCGGCTTTGAATTCGGGGGTGCTCTGCTCGACGGGGAAGAGCGGACGGCCCGTGTCCGACGGCTCGTTGAACACCGCGCGTACCAGGTTTCGCTCTTCTGGCGATCGAAGGGCCGGGTCACCCAGCAAGGCCGCCCACATGGACGTCCATGTCAGCAGGGTCCATGAGGCGGAGAACACGCCCACCGGGATGTTTCCCCAGCGGCTGACGAGCCGTTGCACACCAGGCGGCATCTGATGCGGGATTGTGGGCGGCGTCGGCGGACGAAGCCCGGCCACCAGGTGTAGATGGCAGGTTTCATCCGTACTGAGTCGCAGCGCGCGGGCGAGTGAGGCCACGACGTCGCGAGAGGGACGCTGGGACCGGCCCTGTTCAAGGCGCAGAAGGTAATCCGTGGATATTCCCGCCAGATGGGCGAGCTCTTCGCGGCGCAGGCCGGCGGTTCGTCGCCGGCCGGTGGCCGGCAGTCCGACGTCTTCCGTCGTAATGCGGGCACGCCATCCACGCAGCGCGTTACCCAGCGAGTTCTCTGGACGACTCATGTTCCCATTGTCACCGACCCTGCGGTCGGCAACATGGGACTGCCCTTCCTAGGATAACTGCCAGGCAGCCGGCGCGGGTGTGGTCGCCTCAGTCGTGGTGACCGAGGTGGGCCGTCAGAAGATTCGCGTCCCCGCCTGTGGTGAGCGCACCGCTGGCGACGTAGACCGTCTCGCCGTCGACCGCCAGTGCTGTGGTGTTCTGCAGACCATCGCTCTCATCGAGGACGATACGGTTAGCCTTGCCCGGAGTGATGAGGACCACCTCGCTCGGGATATTGAGTGCGGCCAGCAGCTGATCACCGCGGCCGGTAAAGGCGAAATCATCGACGCTGTCGAGTCCGGATGCCATGACCTGATGCGGACCGGCCGTTCCCTTTTCTGTCTGCGGTATACGAAGGATTGTTCCTCGATCGAGGTTGGAGACCCATACAGCTCCGTTGTGCACCTTCACGCCGTTGGCGCCGAAGAAGTGCGTCGGGGCGAAATCCTCTCCCGCGGCCCAGAGCGTGGCAGTTCCGCCGTGCGATCCGACCCGCCACACTCTGCCCTGTGTGGAGTCGGTGATGTAGAAGTCGCCCGTACGGTCGTCCCTGGCAAGTCCGTTGAGGAAGCTCGCCGCCGGAAGAGCGGCGACACGCTCCGGTTTGCCTCCCGGGCGCAGTTTCCAGAGGCCGGTGAGGGATGCGTCCCCTGCCGAATACAGGAAGTAGAGGCTTCCGTCTCCGGTTCGTTCGATCCCTGTCACCGCGGCGGACCCGGGGCCAGGGGTGTTCACTCCCCCATCCGCGGGGAGCGGCATGGTCGCCAATACCTCAACGCGTCCGCCGAGCGTGACGTGAGCCACCTGCCGCGACAGGATGAGGCCGACATCCGCCGACCCGTTCGGCCGCACGATGACGCTCTCCGCCACCTGCCCGGCTGGACGGTCGAAATGGGCGACGATCCGCGGGTGCGAGAGGGGCGGCACAGCCGCTTCGGCTGTTGACGAGACCGCGGTAAGTCCGATCAGGGCACCGGCAGTGGTCACCGCCAGCTGGAGGACAAGGTGTTTCGGCATGATCGCCTCCGAAGGTGATGTGCTGCATAACAGACGGGCCACCGCGGCAAGCGGGAGGGAAGGGGAACGACGGACGTTCCGCCAGATCTGCCCCGGCAACCGCGAACTGGCCTGCAGGAAGAAGCATCGGCGCACCCGCGTGGCTCAGCCAGTACCCGGCTTATCCCTGGAATCGCAGGACCATGCTGTCCGGCGGAGTCCGGTCCCCCCCATCGCCGACGATCATGGCGCGTACGCTCGTATCCATGGTTGAGCATCGAATGGTCGACACGAACGGGATTCGGCTGCATATCGCCGAGGAAGGCGAAGGCCCCCTGGTCGTGCTGCTGCACGGCTTTCCCGAGTCATGGCACTCCTGGCACCACCAGTTGGGCCCCCTGGTCGAGGCGGGCTTCCGAGTGGTCGCCCCCGACCAGCGTGGATACGGGCGCAGCGACCATCCCGAGGACGTCGATGCGTACAGCATCCTCCACCTGGTCGGCGACGTCGTCGGACTGATCCGGGCACTGGGCGAGGACAAGGCGTATGTCGTCGGGCACGACTGGGGCGCGCCGGTCGCCTGGAACACCGCGCTGCTACGACCGGACATGGTGCTCGGGGTGGCCGGCCTGAGCGTGCCACCGCCCTTCCGCGGCGCGCAGCCTCCGCTGGCCGCCATGGAGAAGAGGTTCGGTGGCCGCTTCTACTGGAACTACTTCAACCGTCCCGGTGTCGCCGACGCCGAGCTCGCGAGGGACACCCGCACCGCGTTGCGGAAAATCTTCTACTCGATTTCCGGCGACGCTCCCGACACGGTCGAGCAGCCGCTCGTCGTCCCGGAGCAGGGCTGGCTCGACACCATGCCGGACCCCGACGTACTGCCGGAGTGGTTCACCGAGGACGACCTCGACACGCTCACCGAGAGCTTCTCCGAGGGTTTCACCGGAGCTCTCAACTGGTACCGCAACCTCGACCGCAACTGGGAACTGACCGCGCCGTGGCACGGCGCCGTCGTCACCTCGCCCGCCCTGTACATCTACGGTGACCGCGACCCCGTTCCCGCTTTCCCCGGCACGCCCGAACTCATCGCGAGCCTGCCCGATCTGATGCCCAACCTACGACGCCCACCCCTCGAACTGGCGGGCTGCGGACACTGGACACAGCAGGAACGCCCGGCAGAGGTGAACGCCGCGCTCATCGAATTCCTCACGGCCGGCCCCTGAGCCCGGCCCGCCGAGTCGCCGAACCCGACATCCGGGCGCGCCCGGTCCTCAGGCGGGGCGCTTGGCCATGATGACCACGCTCGGCCCGGTGTGCTCAGCCGCGGGGAGCCGAAGTTCGGCGACCGGGTGCAGGCCGGCCTGCTCGATCAGGTCCACGAGTAGTTCCGGCCGCCATTTGTGTGTCGTCCAGCGAACGGGCACACCTCCGTAGGCCTCGGTGCGCACCTTGTCCTCGTCGCCGACGTGTGTTCCGGTGATGAAGTGTCCGCCCGGCTTCAGTGCGCGCGCGAACAGGGTGAGGACCTGAGGAAGGACGTCGCGGGGAAGGGTGAACAGCGACCACCACCCGAGTACACCACCGAGCGACGCTTCTCCGAGGTCGAGGTCGGTGACGGAGGCGACGCTGAAGCGGCATTGCGGATGAAGCCTGCGCGCGTTTTCGATCATGCGGGGTGAGAGGTCGACTCCGGACACGTCGAGTCCGCGTTCGGCGAGGTAGGCGGTCACCATCCCGGGTCCGCAGCCGACGTCGAGGACGGGCCCGAGATCGCCCACGGTGTCGGCGAAGGCATCGATGGACGCCTTGAGCCAGGGATGGCGACGGATGTCGCCGACTCCCGTCGTCACCACCATGTGGACGTAGTTGTCGGCCACCCGGTCATAGGACTCACGGACCACGTCGAGATCGGCGGGGCGGTCTATACGGTGTGCGCGCATCGGTCAACAATAGGGTGGCGGCGGGCGTCAGCATCACGATCCGACTCCAGTCGCGGGAGGCGCGAGGGGTCGCCGGTCCGACGTCAGCCCTTGCGGGTCTTGACCTCCTCGGTCAGCTGCGGGACGACCTCGAAGAGGTCACCGACCACGCCGTAGTCGACCAGATCGAAGATCGGAGCCTCGGCGTCCTTGTTGACCGCCACGATCGTCTTCGAGGTCTGCATACCCGCCCGGTGCTGGATCGCACCCGAGATACCCGCCGCCACATACAGCTGCGGCGAGACCGTCTTACCGGTCTGACCCACCTGATTGGTATGCGGATACCAGCCCGCGTCCACCGCCGCACGCGAAGCACCCACCGCCGCGCCCAGGGAATCGGCCAGCGCCTCGACAACGGGGAAGTTCTCCGCACCACCCACACCACGACCACCGGAGACCACGATCGCCGCCTCGGTCAACTCCGGACGCCCCGTCGACTCACGCGGCGTACGCGAGACCACCTTCGTCCCCGTCGCCTGCCCCGAGAACGACACCGACAACACCTCGACCACACCCGCGGCCGGAGCCGCCTCCACCGCCGCCGAATTCGGCTTCACCGTGATCACCGGCGTGCCCCTGGACACCCGGGACCTGGTCGTGAAAGCCGCCGCGAACACCGACTGCGTCACCACCGGACCCTCCTCACCCGCCTCCAGATCCACCGCGTCAGTGACGATCCCAGACCCGATACGGACCGCGAGCCGAGCCGCGATCTCCTTACCCTCCGCAGAGGACGGGAACAGCACAGCAGCCGGCGACACCGCCTCATACGCGGCCTGCAGCGCATCCACCTTCGGAACCACCAGATAGTCGGCGAACTCGGACGCGTCAGCCGTCAGCACCTTCACCGCACCATGCTCGGCCAGAACGGACGCCGTGCTCCCGGCACCGGCACCCAACGCGACCGCGACCGGCTCGCCGACACGACGGGCCAAGGTCAGCAGCTCCAGAGTGGGCTTGCGGACAGCACCGTCCACGTGATCGACATAGACAAGGACTTCAGCCATGGGAATCGCTCTCCTGCGACATACGAAATGCGAAAGATAGGGGGCGGGAAAAGGGGGCCAGAGACCTTCCGACCCGCCAAGCGGCCTCAGATGAATTTGCGCTCCGCGAGAAAGACGGCGAGCTGCTTGCCACCCTCGCCCTCATCCTTGACGATCGTGCCCGCCGTACGGGCCGGACGCTCCGTGGCACCGTCCACCACAGTCCAGGCACCCCCGAGACCGACCTCGTCCGCCTCGATCTCCAGGTCCTCCAGGCCCCAGGAAGTCACCGGCTTCTTCTTCGCCGCCATGATGCCCTTGAACGACGGGTAACGCGCCTCACCCGACTGATCCGTCACCGACACCACCGCCGGAAGCTGCGCCTCCAGCAACTCCGTCGCGGAGTCACCATCCCGGCGCCCCTTCACCATGCCCTCCTCGACCGACACCTCCGACAGCAGCGACACCTGCGGCACACCCAGACGCTCCGCCAGCATCGCCGGAAGCACACCCATCCCACCATCGGTGGACGCCATACCACAGACCACCAGGTCATAGCCGGTCTTCTCAACAGCCTTGGCCAGCACCAGCGAGGTACCCAGCGCGTCCGTGCCGTGCAGATCGTCGTCCTCGACATGCACCGCCTTGTCCGCACCCATCGACAACGCCTTCCGCAGCGCGTCCTTGGCATCCTCCGGACCGACCGTCAGCACAGTGATCTCCGCCTCGTCAGCCTCATCGGCGATCTGGAGGGCCTGCTCGACCGCGTACTCGTCCAGCTCCGAGAGCAGGCCGTCCACATCGTCGCGATCGACGGTCAGGTCCTCGGCGAAGTGCCGGTCGCCGGTGGCGTCGGGCACGTACTTCACACAGACAACGATCCTCAAGCTCACGCCGGCTCTCCTTACTGTTGGTGGATGTCCGCGCTGCCCCACCGGAGCACCTGAATGAGGGTATGGCACTCAGTACCCTCAGTAAAGGCACTCAGTGTCGCGTCCGCCGGGCGCTGGTGCTACGTTCCCTCCATGGCGGACGTACGCGGCGAGGGCAAGGCGACCGCGGCGGTGGGCGGGCCCCGGCCGTCCGGCAAGGCGCCCATGCGCGAGATGCTCATCGAGGCCGCGTTCCAGCTCTTCGTGGAGCATGGCTTCGAGCGGACCACGGTGGACGACATCGTCACGCGGGCCGGAGTGGGACGCCGGTCGTTCTTCCGCTACTTCCCGTCCAAGGAAGACGTCCTCTTCCCCGACCATGAGCGCTGTCTGACCGAGATGAGCGCCTTCCTCGCCACGAGCACCGACGGCGAACCGCTCGACGTGATCTGTGACGCGGCCCGCCTCGTCATGCGGATGTACACCGGGAATCCGGAGTTCTCCGTGCAGCGCTATCGGCTCACCCGCGAGGTGCCCAGCCTGCGCGGCTACGAGTTGTCCGTCGTGCACCGCTACGAGCGCGCCCTGGCCCGCTACCTGCGGCAACGCCATGCGGGAGACCCGAACGGAGCGCTGCGGGCCGAAGTGCAGGCCGCGGCCATCGTCGCCGCGCACAACAACGGGCTGCGGACCTGGCTGCGAAGCGGTGGGCACGGCGATGGCGCGCAGGCAGTGGATCAGTCGCTGGCATTCGTCCGGCAGACATGGGGCAGTGCCCGGCCATCCACCGAGAGCGGCACCGTGCCCGCGCCGGAGAGCGAGGAGGACGATGTGGTCGTCATCGTCGCGCCGCGGAAGGCTCCCCTGTGGCGCGTGGTGCGGAAGATCGAGAAGACGTTGGGGGACGGCTAGCCACCGGCGTGGCACTCAGCGCCCGGAGAGGGTACTCAGCGCCATACCGTGGCCGTGTGCCGGGTTCATGAAGACGGCGCCGACCCGTTGGTCACCGCCCGCGTGTACCGATGCACACCGTCGGCGAATGCCACCGTCGCCCGCCCCCGCAGCACGAGGACATCCAGGTGTGCGGCCGTCTCATTGATCGCGAGCATCTGGTTGAAGGCGCTCAACTCCGCGAACGGCACGGCCCGGCGCGTCCAGGCGAGTCTGCGCGCCACCGCGTGGGCGTCGAGCGTGTTCTCGCCCAGCGCCGCCAGGCTTCTGGCGAGCCGCTCGTCGTGGTGGGTGAGCAGTTCGTCGACCCGGGTGTGGGTGCTGTCGGCCACCGGCCCGTGTGCGGGCAGCAGGCGGGCGTCGGCGTAGCGGGTCATCAGCCGCAGCGAGTCCAGATAGTCGGCGAGCGGACGGCCGCCCGGTTCGGCGAGTTCGAAGCCGATGGACGGGGTGATATGCGGCAGGACGTGGTCCCCGGAGAACACCAGCCCCCGCTCTTCGTCCAGGAACACCACATGGCCCTTGGTGTGTCCGGGGGTGGGGACGACACGCAGCCCGCGCTCCCCGAAGCGCAGGGTCTCGGCGCCGAGCCAGCGGTCGGGGGCCTCCCACACACTCGGGTCGTAGCCACCGTGGTCCATCGCCTCGATGCGGTCGGCGAGGTCCCCGGCTCCCGCCGCGCGCAGGGTGCGCAGCGAGCCCACGGGCTGGTCGCTGCGCAGCCGGTCGAGCAGCCACCGCCTTCGTGGATGACCCGACGACAGGTGTCGACATACTGATGGGTGTCGAACTGGTGCACACGACCGAAACTGAGGACGCGCTGCGCGTCCTTGACGTCCACACCGAGCGAACGAATCCATGCGACGCCTTCGGGAAACCGATCCACGAGGGCGTATCTGAAAGGCGCTCAGCGCTCCTGCAGCGCGGCCAGGGCGTGGACGGTCGCGGCGGTGTCCGGGTACAGCCGCCGGTAGAGGGCGTACAGCTCGTCGTAGCGCCCGGTGTGCTCGGCGCGGGGCGTCACCGTCTCGCGCACCGGGTTCCAGTCCTCGATGGAGGCGTCCCCGACGAGCTGCGCGGCCAGCAGAGCATCGCCATAACCGGCGCCGATGGTGATGGTGCGCAGTTCCTGCGGGCGGCCGGTGATGTCGGAGACGATCTGCGTCCACAGGGAGCCCTGGGTTCCGCCGCCGACAGCGACCACACGGCGGATGTCGCCACCGGCCGCCTCGATAACCTCGATGTTCTGGCGGACGCCGAACCCGGTGGCTTCGAGCGCGGCCCGGTAGAGGTCGCCACGGGTGTGGGACAGGGTCAGCCCGGCGATCACTCCGCGGGCGTCCGGGTCCATGATCGGGGTGCGCTCCCCGGAGAAGTACGGGAGCATCAGCAGGCCATTGGCGCCGGGGCCCGACTCGGCGGCCAGCGCGGTGAGTTGGGCATGGTCGCCGTCGGCGAACACGTCACGGAGCCAGTTGGCGACCGCACCGGAGGTGGCCATGCCACCGGCCAGATTCCGGGTTCCGGGCAGGGCGCCGACCGTGCCCCACAGGGATGGACTGGTCAGCGGCTTGGGCACGGTGTGGATGAGGAACATGGTGGTGCCGTACATCAGCATCAGGTCGCCGATGTGCTGTGCCCCCACGCTCAGGGCCTCGGCCCAGGCGTCGATGGTGCCGGTGGTGACGGGGATCCCGGCGGGCAGACCGGTCGCCTCCCCGGCCTCGGCGGTGAGGGCACCGGCCGCCTCACCGGGCCAGCGCAGTGGCGGCAGTTCGATACCGGGGGCGATCCCGGTGGCCCAGGGGGCGTACCACTCACCGGCGAGCGTGTCGTACAGCGGGGTGCACTGGCTGGCCGAGTGGTGGTCCAGGACGTAGTTTCCGGTGAGCTTCCTGACCAGCCAGGAACTCGGCATGTACAGCCGCCGGGCCCGCGCGTAGACCTCGGGCTCGTGCTCGGCGATCCAGGCGATTTTCGGTCCGGCGGCCTGTGTGGTCAGGGCGGAGCCGCAGCGGCGGATGATCTCCTCGGCGCCGAGCCGCGCCTCGATACGCTGGATCTGGTGGACGGAGCGGGTGTCCACACCGTACAGAACGGCGGGGCGCAGCGGGGTGTCGTGCTCATCGGCCAGCAGGACGCAGGGCCCCATGCCGCTGACCCCTACGGCGACTACGGTGGCGTCAGCGGAGGTGGTGTCATCGGCGTCGGTCAACTCCCGGGCGAGTTCGACGAACTCGCGCCACCAGACGGCAGCGTCCATCTCGAAGTGACCGGGGCCGGGCCTTGCGGGGGTGTGCTCCCGAGTGGCCGAGCGGATCAGTGTCCCATCGAGGCCGACGAGAACGCCCTTGCTGCTCGAGGTGCCGATGTCCACACCGATGACTGCGTTGCGAGGCATGGCGAGCACGCTGGCAGAAGGCGATTTCAGCGTCAAGGAACCCCGGATATATAGCCCTTATCCAGGAGAAAAGCCATATCAACAGCGCGAACGACGGCTCTCGGACCCGGTCAAGACGTCCCGTGAGAAGTCGTCCCGTGCCACGATGGCTCGGTGCCACGGTGGCTCGGTGGCTCGGTGGCTCGGTGGCTCGGTGGCTCGGTGGCTCGGTGGCAATGGTGTGGCCGAGCAGACGCAGTGGGGCGGCGCTCACTCCGGCCGCCTCGACCGCGTCCCAGTAAGCATGCGCATGGGAGGCATTGACCAGTCCGTGGACCAGTGGCAGGCCGGATACAGCGGTGTGCGGCAGGGATACGAGTCGGCGGGAGGCAATCGTGCCCGGCAGCCAGGACCGTTCCGCGTATCCGGAGGCGGCGGCGGGTGGGAGGTAGTCGGCGATGTGTCGCTCGGTGCCGCCGACCGCGACGCGCAGCGGCTCGTCCCGCAGCCGCGCGAAGGTGACGGTCCGTTCCCCGCCGTCTCCCCGGACAGGCACCAGCACCTGGCCCGGGGCCGCGTCGGCGGCGTCCAACAAGACCTGCGGAAGCGTGGTCTCGCCATTCGGTCCCGTCATCAGGATCCCCAACTCACTTGCCGTCCCCTGTGGGAGGCGCGGAGGGAGCGTCGGGTTCCAGGGGGTCGGCAATCCCTCACCTCGGCGTCCACCTCGGCGTTCGCCTCACACCTCAACGCTCACCTCGACGTCTCACCTCAGCGTTTCGCCCGGGGCCACCGCGGCGAGCCGGTCGACCACGGCCTGGTAGTGGGTCAGGCCGTGGTCGACCCACTGCATGGCGCTCTCGCGCGCCGTCCTGCCATAGGTGCCCGGCCGGTCACCCACACCGCGGCTCAGCATGATGTCGACGAGTTCAACGAGATAGTCGGCGGAAAGTTCACGCTCGTAGTAGCCGGTGACGGCGAGTAGAGAGTCCAGCGGATGGTCGTACGGCGCGCCGGTGTCCAGCAGGAAGCGGACCTGATTGCGCAGGACGCACAGCTCCTCCTCGTAGCCGTACGGCACGCTGCGGACGAGCGCGTCCACGCGCGTGGTCGCGAGTTCACGGCTGACGGCTCCCCGTTCCAGCAGCAGGCGCACCTGCCGTTCCGGGTACGGCTCGGACCGGACGGCCAGGTCGAGCAGGGTCTGACCGGCGGTGTTGACGGCGTTGATATCGGCGCCCGCGTCCAGCAGGGACCACAGGAGGCTCCAGTGCTCCTCGTCCTCGACCCGGCGTGCGGTGGGGTAGGGACGGCCCGGACCGGCGGCCGTGAACTGGGGTGCGTTGCCGAAGGCCGCCTGCGCACGCGGATCGGCGCCCGCCGCGAGCAGCGCGTCGACGGCCGCGGCCGAACGCGCCGCCACGGCGTGGTGCAGCGGTGTCGCGGCGTACTCGTCGAGCGTGCCGACGTCAGCGCCCTCGCCGAGCGCTGCGCGCAGCGCGGCCGGGTCCCCGGCGGCAGCGGCCAGCAGCAGGGCGCGGCCGACCGGGTCCGGGGTATCGCGGGGCGGTAGTTCGAGGATGGCGAAGGCCACTTCCTGGTTCGGCGGGGCGGCGCTGGCCAGCATGACGAACCGTGCTCCGGGGAGCCGTGTCGCCACATGGCCCAGGTAGCAGTCCTCCTCGAAGTCCCCCGTCAGGAAGTCCATCGGGCCGAGGACACCACAGAGCAGCTGGACGACGGCGCGCCGCCGCGGGTCCCGTATGCCTCGCAGAAGAGCGAGCCATTCGTTCCCCTCTTCGCCCTCCGCTCCTCCGCCTGCTTCTCCGCCCTCTTCTCCGTCTTTGGCCTCCGCGGCCGCGCCGATCACGTCCGCGCCGAAAACGTGCGCGCCGAACTCGGCCGCCTCCTCCGCCCACTCCTCCTCGTCCAGTTCCGTCAGGCCCTCCTCATCGGGGAGTTCATCGCCGAGGAGATCCAGCGCCTCGTAGAGCGAGGGCGCGACACCGATGAGGGAGAACCGGGCGCCGTCCTCGTCCTCGTCCTCGTACTCCTCTTCCTCGGACCCCTCGTCCTCGTACTCCTCGTCGGTGTCCTCGATGGCGTCCGGATCCTCGACCGCGTCCGGGGCCGCCGCGCCGGTGCCGGGGGTCGGGACACCGAAGAGTTCCGCGAGAGCCGCGTCGTCGAACACGGTCTCCTCCGGGTCGTACCGCACGACCACATAGCGCCCACCGGTCAGCTCCTCCCGCAGCTCACCCGACTCGGCCTCCGCAAGACACCGCAACAGCTCGTCAAGTTCCATGGCCGGAGTCTGGCAGGCGGGTCCGACGGCCTCCGGGCGGCCGGGCCCGCCGCGGTCGGCGCCGTCGCGACCAGCCCCACCATGGCCGGCGCCACCATGCCCGGCGCCCACCACGGCCGGACCCGCCGCGACCGCCCGGCCGCCGCCTAGCCTCAGGCGAATACCGACAGCAGCAGGGCCATCGCCAGGCCGAGCACGCTGACCAGCGTCTGTACCACCGTCTGGGTCTTGGTGGCCTGGCTGAGATCCATCCCGAACGACTCCTTCACCAGCCAGAAGCCCGCGTGGTTGACATAGTTGAGGCCGAGGGAACCGGCCCCGATCGCGACCACGAGCAGGGATGCCTCCAGGCCCCCGCCGTCACCGATCAGCGGGGCCACGATGCCGGTGGCGGAGACGATGCCGACGGTCGCGGAGCCCGTGGTCAGCGACAGCAGCAGGGCGATCAGCCAGCCCAGCAGGATCACATTGATATGGGCGCCCTCGGCGGCCGAGGCGATGGCATCGCCGACGCCCGAGTCCTGGAGGACCTGCTTGAACGCCCCTCCCCCACCGATGATGAGCAGGATCGCGGCGATGGACTTCAGGCTGTCGGTCAGGGAGGCGCGAGTCTCGTCACCGGAGCGGCCGGAGCCGAAGATCGTCACCCCGAAGGCGAAGACGAACCCGGCGAGCATCGCCACCAGGGGTTCTCCGGCGAACACGAGGGCCGCGCCCAGCCCGCTCGACTCGTCCAGCACCGTCTCGGCGAGCGTACGCAGCAGCATCAGGACGACGGGGACCAGCACCGCCGCCACGGCCAGGCCGGTGGGCACACCGGTCCGGCGGCGGGGCGTGTCCGTGCCCGCCTGGACACCGGACCCCGAGCCGGCCGCAGCGGGCTGCCGCTCGGCGCCGGCGAACTGGGCCACCAGTGCGGCGTCCGGGGCGACGTCGGGCAGCCGGGGCGCGATCCAGCGGGCGTAGACGGGGCCGGCCAGGATGACGGTGGGCACGGCGCAGACGATGCCGACGCCGAGGGTGAGACCGAGGTCGGCGTGGAGGCCGGTCATCGCGGTCAGCGGGCCGGGGTGGGGCGGCAGCATGCCGTGCAGGGTGGACAGCGAGGCGATGGCGGGCACGCCGAGGAGGACGTACGGGCTGCCCTTGGTGCCGCCGTGGCTCTCCATCCTGCGGGCGACGCTGAAGATCAGGGGCAGCAGCACGATCAGGCCCACCTCGAAGAACATGGGCACGCCGATGACGAACGCCGCGGCACCGACCAGCCAGGGCAGCCTGCGCGGCTCGGCGCGGGCGACGAGGGCGCGGGCGATGGTGTCGGTCGCTCCCGAGTCGGAGAGCAGACGGCCGAGCATGGCGCCCAGGGCGAGGGTGACGCCCACGTCGCCGAGGGTGCCGCCGGCGCCCTCCTCGATGGATCCGGCGAGTTTCGCCGCGGGTTCCCCGGCCGCTATCCCCGTGCCCACGCTGACCAGGATCAGCGCGACGAACGGGTGGACACGCAGCCGGGAGTTGATGAGGTAGATCAGTGCTGCTATCGCCACCGTGAGGATGAGCAGCAGCCACCAGGTGTGTGCGGTCATGCGGTGCCTTCCGGGACATGCGTGTCTTTACGGGACATGCGGGCGGGTTCGTACGGCCACGAGGGCATGGGTGGGTCAGGGGGCGGGGATGGTCCGGGCCGAGGGCATGGGCGGGTAAGGGAGTGGGGGTGGTGGGGCGGTGCGGATCGGGGGCCTGCGGGCGTGAGGCGGTAGCCGGTGGCAGCCGCCATCGCGGTCACCGGTGACGGCCGCCCCGGCGGGGGTCGGTCAGTCCAGTCCCAGGTGTCCGACCAGTTCGGCCACGGCCTTGTCCTGCCGGGCCAGATAGGTGGCGAAGGCGCCACCGGTGGTGAAGGCGTCGGTCCAGCCGTGGCGGGTGAGCTCGGCCTTCCACTGCCGGGAGGTGTGCAGCGCGGTCAGCACCCGGATCCAGCGTTCGCGGTCCGCGGAGCTGATGCCGGGCGGGGCGACGATCCCCCGCCAGTTGTCGAAGACGAGATCGATCCCGGCGGCCTTCAGCGTCGGCACCCTGGGCAGCGCCGCCACCGGCCGGTCGCTGGTGACCGCGAGCACCCTGAGCTGTCCGGCCGCGATCTGGTCGAGGAACTCGCCGATGCCGCTGGTGGCGAAGTCGACCCGGCCGTCCAGCAGGGCGGGGAGCAGATCGCCGCCACCGCCGTCGTAGGCCGCGTACCGCACCTTCTTCGGCTGGATGCCGACCGCACCGGCCAGTGCCATCGGCAGCAGGTGGTCCGGGCCGCCCAGCGATGAGCCGCCACCGACCGTGACGCCTCCGGGGTTCTCGCGCCACCCGGCGACCAGGTCGGTGAGGGTGCGGTACGGCGCGTCCTTGCGGACCACCACCGCTTCGGGCTCCTCGATCAGGCGGGCGATCGGGGTGGTCCGCGCGATGGTCACCTTCGCGCCCTGCACATGGGCCGCGCCGAGGACGCCGAGGCCCATCTGCAGGGCGAGCCGGCCGTTGCCCCGTTCGTCCACGGTGCGCTGCAGGCCGACGGTGCCGCCGGCTCCGGGCAGGTTGAACACCTCCATGTCCGAGGCGCTCCCGGTCTCCTCCAGCACCCGGGCCACGGTCCGTGCCGTGGTGTCGTACCCGCCTCCGGGAGTGTTCGGCACCAGGATCCGCAGACCGTCGTCCGCGGTGCCCCCGGACCCCGGCCAGGTGCCGCAGGCGCCGACGAACAGGGACAGCACAGCGGCCAGGAGGCCGGACAGGGCGCGGGTGCGGCCTCTCATGGCACCTCCCTTTCGCTTCCCAAACGGCGGACGCCATGATTGTGCAGCCTGGTGAGAAATGCGCCCAGGTTGTGTCAGCAGGAGAGATTGAGTTCATTGTGGTCGCCGCGTTCCGTCGTCAAACGCTCGCGGGCGAGATGCTGGTGTTGCAGCTCGCCATCGTCGTCGTGGTGCTGATGGCGGTCGCCGCGGTCTCGCTCGCGCAGTCGGAGGCCACCTTCAACCGGGTGGAGGGCCGCCGGGTCGGTGCGCTCGCCGAGCAGCTTGCCGCCCAGCCGCTGGTGCGCACCCGCCTGGTGGGCCCCTCGCCGGCGGAGGCGCTGGCCCCGCTGGTGTACTCGGCCCGGGTGCAGTCGCGGGTGACGTCCGTCACGGTGGCCGACGGTGACGGGCGCGTCGTCAGCTCGACGAATCCCACGGTGCTCGGCGACCGGCTGCCGCTGGGGAAGGGGGTCGGCGCGGGGCGCGGCTGGTCGGGCACGCTGGACTGGGACGGCAGCCGGGAGCTGGTGGCCCAGGTGCCGGTCCTCGGTGCGACGAGGGACGACCTGGGACGGCATCTGGGCACCGTCATGATCGGCGAGGCGTCTCCCACGGTGTGGCAGCGGCTCAGCGGCGCGTCCTCGTACCTGCCCGTCTACCTCGGCGTCGCCAGCGCGCTCGGCGTCGTCGGCTCCTGGCTGCTGGCCCGGCGCGTCAAACGGCAGACGCTCGGGCTGGAGCCGCGTGAGATCACCGGGCTGGCCGAGCACCGCGAGGCGATGCTGTACGGCATCGCCGAGGGCGTCGTCGCGCTCGATCCGCAGCACCGGGTGACGCTCGTGAACGACATGGGCAGACGGCTGCTGGACCTGCCCGAGGACTGCGTGGGCCGGAACCTGGCCGAACTCGGCATCGAGGGACGGCTGCTGGACGTGCTGGCCGGTGCGCGGAAGGAATCGAGAGACCCGAAGGACGAGGTCGTCGTCCGGCACGGCCGCGTCCTGGTCATGAACCGGATGACCGTCGTCAAGGACGGACGCCCGCTCGGCTCCGTCACCACGCTGCGGGACCGCACCGAGCTGGCGAGGCTGGAGCGCGAGATCGGCTCCTTCCGCGGCACCTCCGAGCTGCTGCGCGCGCAGACCCATGAGTTCGCCAACCAGCTGCACACCATCTCCGGGCTGATCCAGATCGGCGAGCAGGAGGAAGTGGTGCGCTACATCCGGGCGCTGAACCAGCGCCGCCAGTCGCTGGACATGTCCATCGGCCGCCGGGTCCGGGACACCGCCGTGGCCGCGCTCTTGATGGCGAAGGCGTCCCAGGCCGCCGAGCGGAAGGTGGCCCTGCGCCTCTCGGACCGCACCGCGCTGGACCGGCTGACGCCCGAGGACGCCGCCGATGTGGCGACCGTGGTCGGCAACCTGGTCGACAACGCCATCGACGCCGCCACATCCGAGCGCGGCGACGGGAATGGGGGCGGTGGCAGCAAGGTGGCCGGGGACATGGCCGCGGGCCGGGACGGCGACGAGCCATGGGTGGAGGTCGAGCTGCGCCAGGACAATGCCAGCGTGGAGATCGTGGTACGCGACTCCGGCCCCGGTGTCGCCCCCGACCTCGCCCAGGAGGTCTTCGCCCATGGCTTCACCACCAAGGCCGCCCGGGAGGGCGAGCGCGGCATCGGGCTCGCCCTCACCCGGCTCGTCTGCGAGCGCCGCGGTGGCGAGATCGCGGTGACCAACACCCCCCAGGGCGCGATGTTCAGCGCCCGCATGTCCGTCAGCCACCCCGCCGACGCGGTGGCGGAAGGAGCGACCCGATGACCGAGCCGGCCGGCGCGATCGATGTGCTCGTCGTGGACGACGACTTCATGGTGGCCCGTGTCCACCGCACCTTCGTGGAGCGGGTGGCGCCGTTCCGCGTCGTCGGCACCGCACACACCGGCGAGCAGGCGATCGAGGCGGTCGATGCGCTCCGGCCCGACCTGGTCCTGCTCGACCTGTATCTGCCGGACCTCTTCGGCCTGGACGTCATCCCCCGGCTGCGCACCGCCGGGCACGACTGCGACGTCATGGTGATCACCGCGGCCCGGGAGGCCGACGCGGTGCGCGGCGCCGTCCGCCAAGGCGTGGTCGACTACCTCCTCAAGCCCTTCGACTACGAGGATCTGCAGCCCCGCCTCGAACGCTATGCGACCCAGCGCGGACGGCTGCTCACCACGGTCGTACGCGGCCAGGCGGATGTGGACCGGGTCCTGGCCGGGGCGTTCGCGCCCCCGGCGGGCGGCGCCCTCCCGAAGGGCCTGAGTGTGGAGACGGCCCAGCTCGTCGAGCGTGCCCTCCGCGAGGCGGACGGCACCGTCTCCGCCGCCGAGGCGGCCACCACAATCGGCATCTCCCGGGTCAGCGCCCGCCGTTACCTGGAGTACTTCCACGCCATCGGCAACGCCGACGTCGCCCTGCGCTACGGCACCGCCGGCCGCCCGGAGCGCCGCTACACCTGGCGGGCGTAGCAACAGTGAGGCCGACCGCGCCGTGCTGGTGTGCGGGAGGGGCGCGGGAGCACTGAGGGCAGCCGGTGGGCGGCACCCCTCGCGCCGAGGGGTGGTCGGGGGCCCGGACACGGTGCCGGGCCCGCCGGTGCGGACCGCGATGACGCGGCGGTCCGCACCGGCGAGCCCATGGAGGGCGGACGCCGAAGGAAACGGCCTCAGGGCTTGCGGGCCACCGCTCCGTACATGGCGATGTCCTCGTCCTTGGTGGTTTCGGTGGAGGTGCCGTCCGGGCGCCACTTGTGGACCTGGGTGAGGCCGGGCTCGACCAGGTCGAGGCCGTCGAAGAGCCGCTCGGCCTCGGCCTCGGTGCGCAGCCGCATGGGCATGTCGCGGGCCGCGTACTCGCGGGCGACCCGGGCCACCTCGTCCGGCGCGAAGTCGGCGGTGCCGATGGACATCGCCAGATAGCTTCCGGAGGGCAGCGGCTCAAGGAGGCGGTTGACGATTCCATACGCGTCGTCCTTGTCCAGGACGAAGTGCACGATGGCGATGACCGTCAGGGCGACCGGGCGGCCCAGGTCGAGGGTCTCGCGGAGCTCGGGGGCGTCCAGGATGGAGGCGGGCTCGCACATGTCCGCCTCGACATAGGCGGTCCTGCCCTCGGGTGTGCTGGCCAGCAGCCCCTGGGAGAGGGTGAGGACGATGGGGTCGTTGTCCACGTAGACGACCCGGGAGTCCGGGGCGACCGCCTGGGCGATCTCATGGAGGTTGGGCGAGGTCGGGATGCCGGTCCCGATGTCGAGGAACTGGCGAATCCCCGCCTCTTCGGCCAGATAGCGCACGGCCCGGTTCATGAAGTCGCGGTTGGCCCGCATATGGATCGGGAGGGCGGGCCACTCCCGGGACATGGCGATGCCCGCTTCCTTGTCGGCCGGGTAGTAGTCCTTACCGCCGAGGATGTAGTCGTAGATACGTGCCGAATGCGCGCTCTCGGTGTCGATGCGGTCGGCCGACCATCCGTTGTCGCTCAAGGCGTCCCCTCCCAGTGGATCGTCAGGTGGATCGTCAGTTCGCTGTCGGTGCGGCCCCCCGTCCGTGCGGGGCCGGGCCGGACTCGCACGAACAGGGAGGGCTGCGGTGCCGTGGCGCTAGCAGAGGAAGTCGGCGTCGCCCGCCTTCACCCCTGCCAGAAACCGGGTCATCTCGTTCGTGGTGAAAACCAGCGCGGGGCCGTCGGGGTCGGTCGACTGACGCAGCGCCACCCGTCCGTCGTGCAGCTTCTTGGCTTCGACGCAGGCGCCACCGGCGTCGTCGCTCCACGGCTTGGACCAGCCCCTGGTGCCGAGATCATGGGAGGGCATGCCGCTGCGTAGGTGGTGGTGCACTTCAGAGCTCCTTGCGAATGGCACCGAGGACGGCCTCGGTCTTCCTGGCGGGCACCGACTGGGCGCCCATCCGGTCCAGGACCTCGCGATACACCACCACGTCCTCCTCTTTGTCCAGATATACCGCGCCGACCAGGCCGCTGAGGTAGACGATGTCGGGCAACTCCGCGGCCCTGAACCGGAAGACATGGAACGCACCGGCCCGCATGGCCGGATGCGGACCGCTTCCGAACGGCATGATCTGCACGGTCACATGGGGGAGGGCGCTGATCTCGATCAGGTGGTCGATCTGGGCGCGCATCACGGCCGTGCCGCCGACCGGCCACCTCAGCACGGTCTCGTCCATCACGACCCACAGCCGGGGAGGGGATTCCCGGGACAGCAGTTCCTGGCGCTGCATGCGCAGGGCGACCCGGCGCTCGGTGGCCTCCGCCGGAGCGTGCGGGTTACCGGCACTGAGCAGCGCACGGGCGTAGTCCTCGGTCTGCAGCAGCCCGTGGACGAACTGCGCCTCGTAGGCGCGGATCTGCAACGCCGCCTGCTCCAGGTTCAGATACGCGGCGAACCAGTCCGGCATCACATCGCGGTAGGTGTGCCACCAGCCGCGCTTGTTGGCCTCGCGGACCGACTTCAAGAAGGTGTCGATCTCATGCCGGTCGGTGACGCCGTACGTCTGGAGCAGTTTCTCCACGTCCGCGAGCCTGAGCCGGGCCACCTTGGCGGCTTCCATCCTGCGGATCGTGGAGTGGCTGACCCCGATCGCCGCACCGGCCTGGTCGTATGTGAGGCCGGCGCGTGTCCGCAGCTCCTCCAGCTGCCTGCCGAGGATCATGCGGAGGACAGAGGGCGCACCACCCCATGCGGTTTCCGCGGCCAACGCTCTACCTCCCCCCACCGGGCTTTACGGCTGCAGTCTGCCACGGTCGCCGGGCCGGACAAGCAAAACCTCCGATGGCAACTTGCAATTTCCAATTTACCGCTTGCAACTCGTTCGTTGCACCTGTCACAGTGGTCATACCGTCCGATCACGGTGGGAACGCTTGCGTGGGTACGTCCGTAGGCACTGCGCAGTGCGGGAACGGCACGGTCCATGACGCGCAGGCAGACGAAAGGCGGCCGCTCGTGGCTCCCCTCGCCCTTCCCCTGACTCCCCTTCGGACGTCCCGGGAGCGGGACACGCATCCGGCAGTCGCCTTACGGCTGCCGGCCATCGCCTCCTCGGTGAGCACGGTGCGCACGGCCGTGCGCGAGCGGCTGCTCGCCCGGGGCATGAGCGCCCAGGTGCGCGATGACGCGCTCCTCGTGGTCTCCGAGCTGGTCACCAACGTGATCACTCATACGCTCAGCGATCACGTGGAGTGCAGGCTGAGCATCGGTGCGGGTCATCTGCGCATCGAGGTCGAGGAAGAGATCCGGGCCCACACCCTCCCCGCGCCGCGCACCCCCGACCCCGATGAGCACGGCGGACGAGGGCTGCTGCTGGTCGGCGCGGTGAGCAGCGCCTGGGGCGTCCGGGACGCCCCGCACGGACCGGGGCGGATCATCTGGGCCGAGCTGCCGGCGCACACGGAAGAGTGTCACTGACCGATGGACCGACAGTTTGTCGCCCCCGAGGCGCCATCACTCAGCGCGCCGAACCGCTGGCGAGGCCACAGCGGCCGGCTGCGGCTACCGGACGGACTGCCCGCCAGGCTGGGATACGACGCGGTGGGGATGCCCGCGGACATCGGCCGGCGGGTCATGAAGTGCCTGCCCCGCATCGGCTGTGTCTTCTCCGGCGATCAGCGGTGGTGGTGGATCGTGCCGTCCGGATCGCATATCGACGTCGCCTGGCCGTCGTTCACCAGCTATGCGGTCGGGGCCCATATGGCCGACATGAGCGCCTGCTCGCGCCTCCCCCGCCTGGTCCATCACCCCCAGGACGACTCGCCGTACACCCCGCCGATTCCGCTGTACTTCATGACCTGCCACATCGCCGGTATCCGGCCCCATTGGTCACCGGAGGACGCCACCGGGCCGTCCCAAGCGGTGTGAGCCGGACCGTACCGCCCCCCGCACGCTGATGCTCCGCACGAGGCCCGGCAAGGCCGACAACGTTGTCCCAGCTATGGACAAACACCGGTTGTGAATGCTCTGGTATTCGTGCAGCAAGTGTTCCCTGTGGAAGAGTTCCGCCGCCCACCGGGCGGCGGCGCCAACCGGACCATGGAGCAGCAGCGTGCTGAAACACTTGTTCCTCCGCTTCCCCTCCCTTCTCCGCCCAAGACGGACCTGGCGGCGGCGCGTTGCCGCCGCCGTGGCGCCCGCGCTGGCCGCCACCGCCCTGCTCGTCTCCGGTGCCGGCCCCGCCCATGCCGCCCCGGCCTGGGACCCCAAGCCCTCCCCGATGACGACTCCGTGGACGAACCAGGTCCCGGTCGACCACCCGCTGCCGGAGTATCCGCGCCCGCAGCTCACCCGGCCCGACTGGGCGGATCTCAACGGCATTTGGGACTTCGCGGTCACCTCCCGCGACGCCGGACAGCCATCGACGTTCGGCGAGCAGATCCGGGTGCCGTTCGTGCCCGAGTCCGCGCTCTCCGGCGTCCAGCGCGAGATCACCCAGAATGACAAGCTCTGGTACCAGCGCACCTTCACGGTGCCGTCCGGCTGGAGCGGCCGCCACATCCAGCTGAACTTCGGCGCGTCCGACTGGGAAACCACGGTCTGGGTCAACGGCCGGCAGGCCGGCGGGGCCCACCGCGGCGGCTACGACGCCTTCTCGTACGACATCACGCCCCTGCTGAACGGCGGCACCAACACCCTCGTCATCTCCGTGTACGACTCGACGGAGACCGGTGGCCAGGCCATCGGCAAGCAGCGCGTCCAGGACGTCACCCCGCACCCCGGCAAGAGCATCGTCTACACCGCCTCGTCCGGGATCTGGCAGACCGTCTGGCTGGAGCCCACCGCCACCGCGCACATCACCCGCCTGGACATGGTCCCGCGTCTGGAGGACAACACCCTGCGGGTCACCGTGCGCGGCGCCGGAGGAGCGGATGGCACGGGCGTCAAGGTCACCGTCGCCGGCGGCGGCACCACCGTCGGCAGCGCCACCGGCACGGTGGGCACCGAAATCTCCGTGCCGGTGCCCAACGCCCATCTGTGGACGCCGGAGGATCCGTTCCTCTACGACGTCACGGCCGAACTGACCGGCACCGGCGCCGACAAGGTCGGCTCCTACACCGGCATGCGGTCGATCGCGGTGAAGGACGTGGGCGGGGTCCGGCGACCGGTGCTCAACGGCCGGTTCGTCTTCCAGACCGGCACCCTGGACCAGGGCTACTGGCCGGACGGCATCTACACCGCGCCCACCGACCAGGCCCTCAAGTACGACCTGCAGAAACACAAGGACCTGGGCTTCAACATGGTCCGCAAGCACATCAAGGTCGAGCCGCAGCGCTGGTTCTACTGGGCGGACCGGCTCGGGCTGCTGGTGTGGCAGGACATGCCCTCGATGGACAGCGGCAAGACCCCGGACACGGCGGCCCGCACCCAGTGGGAGAGCGAATACCGCGCCATCATCGACCAGCACCGCAGCTCGCCCTCGCTCATCCAGTGGGTGGACCAGAACGAGGGCTGGGGCCAGTACGACCAGGCCCGCATCGCGGACATGGTCAAGGCGTACGACCCCTCCCGCCTGGTCGACAACATGAGCGGCGTCAACTGCTGCGCCGCCAAGGACGGTGGCAACGGCGACGTCATCGACAACCACAACTACGTCGGGCCCGGCAACACCCCGACCGAGCCGGTACGCGCCTCGGTGCTCGGGGAGTACGGCGGCCTCGGCTACCGGGTGCCCGGCCATGAGTGGTACCCGGGCGGCGGGTTCAGCTACGAGGACCAGCCCACCACGACCGCGCTCAACAACCGCCTCGTCGGCCTGCTCGACGGGATGCGGGAGAACACCATGCCCGCGGGCGGCCTGTCGGCCTCCGTCTACACCCAGATCACCGACGTCGAGAACGAAGCCAACGGGCTCATGTCCTACGACCGCCAGGTGGTCAAGGTCGACCAGGCCCGGGTCCGGACGGCCAACCAGGCCCTCATCGCGGCGTCCCGGTCACTGGGCGCGACGGTGAAACTGCCGGTCGGGCAGAACGTGTCGCTCCGGGTCACCACCCCCGGCTACACCGACCGCTACATCCGCCACTACGACGGGCTGGGCTTCACCGAGGTGGTCAACGCCGGTAGCGGCGACCTGCTGAAACAGGACGCCACCTGGACGGTCAGGCAGGGGCTGGCGAACAAGCTCTGCTACTCCTTCGAGTCCCGCAACTACCCGGGCGAATACCTGCGCCACCGCGAATTCCGCGTCCGGCGCGAGGCGAGCGACGGCTCCACCCTGTCCAAGGAGGACGCGACCTGGTGCCCGGTCCAGGGCAGCGCAGGCGTCCGGATGTCGGCCGCGGGCTTCCCCGGCCAGTATCTGCGGCATATCAACGCCGAGCTGTGGCTGGCCCAGTCCGGCTCCACCCACACCTGGGACAACCCGGCCGGTTTCACCGAGGACACCACCTGGGCGATCGAGCCACCCTGGGCTCCCTGACCCGCCGCCGCGGGCCCGCGCCGGCGGGTCCGCACCCTCCGGCGGCCGCCGCTTCGCACGGGCGGCCGCCGCCTCTCTCCTCCCCCACGCTCATGCGCACGGCCCCCTACGGAAAGGCGGGTACGTCATGTCAGCGCGGCTCCACCGTGTCCTTCGCGGACTCCTGACCCTGGCCATCGCTCTGGCCGGACTGGTCCTCCTCCCCACGCCGTCCCGTGCCGCGACCCCCGTCTGCGCACTGGCATGCGACACCCTCGACCCCTCGAAGGCGCAGCGCGACACCTTCCCCGTACCGCAGGTGAACCTGGGCGGCCGGATCCTGAAGCTGCATCTGTCCGACCCCGACAGCATGGCCTGGGCCAGCATCGACAACGGTGTGAGCGGCGACTCGGTCTGGCTCGACCGCTCCTGGGACCGGGGGAAGTCCTGGGACGGCCTGCTCGGCAAGGCGAGCATCCCCGGCACCTGGACCGGCACCCGCACCCTGATGTACAACCTCACCGACCCGGTGGGACACCGGCGCGGCTGGATCCGCGCCTGCGCTGACGCCGCCGGTGTCACCTGCACCGACTGGGCCTACCCGACGGTGTGCGACGGCACCTCCTGCGACGGCGCCGACCCCGCCACCGCGGCGGGCGACGACCGCCCGGTGCCGAACACCACCCTCTTCGGGCGCACCATCAGCCTCCATGTCGACCAGAAAAAGGGGATGGCGTGGGGCGTCGTCGAAAGCGGCGGCGCGGGCGACGAGATCTGGCTCGACCGCTCCTGGGACAACGGCGCCACCTGGCCCGAGGGCTCCTCCCTCGGTCGTACGAGCGTGGCCCCGGGCAAGACCACGACGCGCACGGCCATGTTCGCCACCCGGGATCCGCGCGGGCTGATGTTCGGCGGCGCGGTCCGGGCGTGCGGCCGGGAGGCCGCCCACCAGGAGGGCGCCTGCACGGCCTGGGTGCGGCCCGCGCCGAGCCGGGCGCGCGCCGCGGCGGACGCGCTGATGGCGTCGTACCAGACGTACGAGGGCTGGTGGCGCAGCAGTTGGTGGAACTCGGCCGTCGCGGTCACCTCGCTCATCGACTTCGCCCAGCGCACCGGGCGGCACGACTACGACTGGGCCATCGCCCGCACCTTCGAGCAGAACCGCGGCACCTTCCCGGCCGGGGTGCGCAGCTCCGACGCGGTGGAGGGCCATTTCATCAGCCGCGCCATCGACGACGCGGCGTGGTGGGGAGTGGCCTGGCTGGCCGCGTACGACCACACCCATGAGCGGCGCTACCTGGACGAGGCGGTCACCATTGCCGATTACGTCCACCAGTACTGGGACACCGGCAGCTGCGGCGGCGGTGTGTGGTGGGACCGGGAGCGCACCTACAAGAACGCGGTGACCAACGGGCTGTACCTGTGGCTCACCACCTCACTGCACCAGCGGATCTCCGGCGACACCGTATGGGGCGACCGGGCGGCCACGGCCGCCACCTGGTACCAGCGCAGCGGGTTGATCAACGGCGCGGGCCTGGTCAACGACGGGCTGACCGGCGACTGCCGCAACAACGCCCAGACGGTGTGGAGTTACAACCAGGGCCTGGCCATCGGCGCCTTCACCCAGCTGTGGCGATCCACCGGCAACGGCCAGTACCTGGACACCGCCCGCCGGCTGGCCGATGCCGCGATCACCTCGACGGCGCTGACCCGCGACGGTGTGCTCACCGAGTCCTGCGACACCGGCACCGGCGCATGCGACGACAACCAGAAGCAGTTCAAGGGCATCTTCATGCGCCACCTCGCCGACCTCGCGGACGCCACCGGATCGGCCACCTACCGGGCGTACATCACCAAGCAGGCCGACTCGATCTGGACCACCGACCGCGACCCCCTCAACCGGCTCGGCCAGCGCTGGGCGGGCACCACCCCGAACCAGGTCGACTGGCGCACCCAGGCCAGTGCACTCGGCGCGCTGACGGCCGCGGACGGCCTGTGACCCGCCGCGCCGGCACGGGGACGGCCACTCGGCCCGGGCCCCACCAGTGGTACGCACATCGACGCCGGGAGGCGCCCATGCACCCCCGCACGACCCGCCGCCACGCGGCACTGCTCACCGCCCTGCTGGCCATCCTGTGGGGCCTGCTCTCCGCCCCGCCCGCCGCCACCGCGGCCCCGTCCGCCGCCACGGGGACACCGCACACCGCCGCCGCGGGCACCTTCCGCAACCCCCTCAACACGGGCCCCGACCCGTATCTGACCGTCTGGAACGGGAACTACTACCTGACCACCACGCAGGGCGACAGCATCCGGATGTGGCGCTCCTCCTCGCTCGGCACCCTGCTCGAAGCCGACCCCATCACCGTGTGGACGGACACCGACCCCTCCCGCAACCAGCACATCTGGGCACCGGAGTTCTACCGCTTCGGCGACCGCTGGTACCTCTACTACACCGCCGACGACGGGGTCGACGACCACCACAGGCTCTACGTGCTGGAGTCGGACCGCGACGACCCGGCCGGCCCCTACCACTTCAAGTCCCGGCTGACGCCGCCCAACCACGCCTCCGACTTCGCCATCGACCCCGGCATCCTCCAGCACAACGGACGCCTCTACCTCGCCTACTCCGGCATCAACCAGTACCAGCACAACGGCATCAACATCGCCCCCATGTCCAACCCCTACACCGTCTCCGGCAACGCCGTGGCCCTGAACGCGGCCGGCGGCTGCCCCGAGGTGCGCGAAGGCGCCGAGTTCCTCTACCGCAACGGCCGCACCTGGATGACGTACTCCACCTGCGACACCGGCAAACCGGACTACCAGGTGTGGATGATGTCCCTGCCGTCCGGCGCCGACCCGCTCGTGCCCGGCAACTGGACCCAGCACTCCGGTGCGCGGTTCGCCCGCGCCGACGACCACGGCGTCTACGGCCCCGGCCACCACGCCTTCTTCCGCTCCCCCGACGGCACCGAGGACTGGATGGTCTACCACGCCAAGTCCACGTCGGTGAACACCTACACCGACCGCACCACCCGCGCCCAGAAGATCACCTGGAACGCCGACGGCAGCCCCAACCTGGGCCGTCCGCTCGCCGCCGGCGCCACCCAGGACCTGCCGTCCGGCGACCCGGGAGCGGGCACGTACTGGATCAACGACGACGGCCGGTCCAGCGGCGACGGAAGCGCCACGTTCGCCGGCACCTGGAACTCGGGGACCGGCTGCGCCACCCAGTGCTTCTGGGGCGACGACCACTGGAGCGACCAGGCGGGCAACACCGCCGCCTTCTCCTTCACCGGCACCCGGATCGCCCTGCTGTCGGTCCGGGACACCGGCAACGGCATCGCCGCCCTCAGCATCGACGGCGGCCCCGAGCAACGCCTGGACTTCTACGGCGCGATCCGCACCGGCGAGACCCTCCAGTACCTCAGCCCACGGCTCCCCTACGGCCGGCACACCCTGCGCATCCGCGTGACCGGCGAGCACAACGCCCAGTCGGGAGCCTCGTTCGTGAGCGTGGACCGTGCGGAGGTGTACACCCGTTAGCCCCGGCTAGGGCGTCTGCGCCGCGTCGGCCGCCGGGACGAGCAGACCGTGCAGGGCGTACTCCACCAGCTTGCGCACCTCCTCGGGGGCCAGCGATTCATGCCCGGCCATCAGGCGGAACGCCAGCGCGCCCAGCAGCACGTCCGTGGCCGTCGCGGCGTCCACCCCCAGCCTGGTCAGCCCCGCCTCGGCGGCCCGGTCCCAGTACGGCTCCAGGGCCGCCCTGCGGGGCGCCAGGAAGAATTCATGGAAGTACGGCGCCGCCTGCGGCTCGGTCGCGCAGGCGGCCAGCAACTGCCCGAAGACGCCACCTTCCGGACTGGTGTAGTAGGTCAGCAGGTCGGTCGCGAAGGTGACCAGATCCTCGACGGGACGGCCGGTGTCCGGGAAGACCACCGCCTCGGCCGCGTCGCGGCCGAACGCCTCCGCCATGATCGCCGCCTTGCAGGGCCAGTGCTTGTAGATGGTCGCCGTGCTCACACCCGACCGGCCCGCGATGCGGTCGATGGTGACCCCGGCCGTGCCCACCTCGCGCATGAGCGCGCTGGTGGCGGCCAGCACCGCGTCATGCGCCCGGATGCTGCGCGGGCGCCGGGGACGGTCCTGAGTCCGGCGCGCACCGGGTACATCGGCCGTGGTGTCCAACAGGTGGCCTCCCTCTGGGCTTGCTTGCCCCAGAACTGAAGTGATGTTTCACTTTAGTCTCCGGTGACCGGCGACGCAATCCCGGCCGCCGGAAATCCCGGTGAACCGTGACAAATGAACCGTCAGGACATCGACCATGCTCTATGAACTCGCCACCCTCTCCCTCAAGCTGCGCACGGTCCCGAAGGCGCTGTCCGCACTGGAGACCTACACCACGAGCGACGCCACCGGCGGCCGGCTGCTCGGCTGCTGGGAGCCCGAACACGGCGTCATCGTCGGGCAGTTGCTCCTGCTGCGCGGCTTCGAGAACGCCGAGGAACTCACCGAGGAGCGCACCCGCGTGCTCACCAGCGCCGACCCGTTCGGCATCGGGGAGCACCTCACCGGCTTCCAGGTGGAGAGCTACGCCCCGTTCCCCTTCCTGCCACCGGTCGAGCCGGGCCACTACGGCTCGGTGTACGAGTTCCGCACCTACCACCTCAAGGTCGGCGGTCTGATGCCCACGATGGCCGGCTGGGAGGCCGCGGTGCCGGAGCGCACCCGGCTCCACCCGCTGACGACCGCCATGTACGGCCTGGACGGCGTCCCTCGTATCACCCACATCTGGCCCTTCCCCGACCTCAACGCCCGGCTGGACATCCGCCGCGAGTCCTACGAACGCGGCATCTGGCCCCCCGAGAACGGCCCGGAGAACATCGCCCACGCCACCTCCACGATCGCCCTGCCCACCCCCATCTCCCCGCTGGCCTGACCCCGTGGGCGGTCGCCGGGGGTAGCCGCCGGAGCCGGCAGACATGACGCCGGCGATCCCGCGCACGCGTGGCTGCGTGACCAGGTGCGGGAGGTGCTCCGCGAGGCGACCGACGGCACCGCGGCGGGCCGCCCCGCGACCGGGCCCGGTGGCCCGCGCGAATCCGCGTAACCCCGGGGCCCGGCGCGAGAGTCACGCCTGGCGTGACCACGGATCGTCAGCCGCTTGGCACACTATTCTGCTTCGGGGCCGTCAGCTTCCGAGGGTGGCGCGCAGCCCGGGCTGCAGCCGTTCGGCGTGTGCGCGCACCATGTCGTCGCACAGCTCCCAGATCTGTTCGACGCGCAGGGCGGCGGCGGTCGCCGGGTCGGTCATGGCCGCGTGCCGGATGTGGCGCGGCTCGTCCTCCAGGGCGGCCCGCACCACGAGGTCGTTCATGCTGAGGTAGGTGCGGTTGAGCGCGGCGAGCTGCGGGGGCAGCGCTCCGGCCCGGGTCGGCTGGACACCGGACCGGTCGACCAGGCACGGCACTTCGACCACGCCGTGGGCCGGGAGGTTCTCGATGAGGCCGTGGTTGGGCACATTGCCGTAGACGGTCCTGGGGGTGCCGGTCACCATGGAGTGGATGATCTGCGGGGCGTACTCCATGGTGCCCTCGACGTCGATGCGGGCACCGGCCGCGAGGTCGTCGCGGGTCCTCTCGTAGGCGGCGACGTTCTCGTCCACGATGCCGAGATAGGCGCCGATGGGCAGCCGCAGCCGCTCGATCTCGCTGTCGTGGTGCAGATACCAGGGCACATACTCGCAGGAGTGCTCGCTGGTCTCGGTCGGGTAGTGGCCGAGCCGCCGGTACATGTCGACGCGGACCCGGCGCCGCAGTTGCTCGTTCTCGGCGATCAGCGCGTCCAGCCGGGGGTACAGGTCGGTGCCGTCGTGCTCGAAACGGAGCACCCACGCCTGGTGGTTGACCCCGGCGGCGCGGTAGGTGATCTCGTCGAAGGGGACGTTGAGCAGGGCGCACAGGTCGTGCATGGTCCAGTACACCGAGTGGCACAGGCCGACCACGCGGGTCAGGCCGGTCGCCGCGGTGAGGTACTGCACGTTCATGGCCATCGGGTTGGTGTAGTTGAGCAGCCATGCCCCGGGGCATACGGCGGCGATGTCCTCGCCCAGCGCCTTGAGGAACGGGAAGGTGCGCAGGGCGCGGAAGATGCCGCCGACACCGAGGGTGTCGCCGATGGTCTGCCGCACACCGTGGCGCGCGGGGATCTCGAAGTCGGTGCGGGTGGCCTCCCCCATGCCGATCTGGACGAGGTTGATGACGAAGTCGGCGCCGTCGAGTGCTGCGCGCCGGTCGGCGTGTGCGGTGATGTGCGCGTCGGCGCCCCGCCTCTCGGCGATGTACCGGGCGGCGGCCTCGGCGGTGGCCAGGCGTTCCGCGTCGATGTCGTGCAGGGCGATCCGGGCGGTCTTCAGCTCCGGGAAGGCGAAGAGGTCCGCCAGCAGGCCCTGGGTGAAGACGACGCTTCCGGCGCCGATCAGCACGATCTTGGGGTTGGTCATGACGGGCTGTCTCCGTTGACGGTGAGGTGGGTGAGGGCTTCTTCCCAGGTGGGCTGGGCGGTGGTGCCGCCCGCGGCACGGGTCGACAGCGCACCGCAGGCGGCGGCGAGGTCGAGCGCCTCGGCGATGGGCCGGCCCGCGAGCCGCCCGGCGAGGAAGCCGGCGTTGAAACTGTCGCCCGCGCCGACGGCGTCCTGGGCTGTCACGCGGATGCCGGCGGTGGTGAGCAGGGTCCGGCCGTCGTGGCACAGGGCGCCGTCGGCCCCGTTCTTGACGGCCACCAGCGGCACCTGGTGGGCGAGGAGCCCGGCGGCGGCCGCGACGGATGTGCCGTCGGTGCCGGCCAGCCGGTGCGCCTCGGCGGCGTTGGGCAGCAGGATGTCGGTCCGGGTGAGGACGGGCGCCAGCGCCGCGCGGTCCCATCGGCCCGAGGGGTCGTCGTTGGTGTCGAGCGAGGTGGTGACGCCCGCCGCACGGGCGGTGTCGAAGAGTCCCGGCAGATCGGTGGCCAGCCCCGGCATCAGGAAGTAGGACGCGGCGTGGACGTGCCGGGCGGAGGTCAGCAGGTGCTCGGGCACATCCCGCCCCGAGGTCGCGGCGAGGGTGCCCGGCGCGGTGAGGATGGCCCGGTCGTCGCCGCGGGTCACGATGACCGTGAGCGGTGTCGGCAAGCTCGGGTCCAGGTGCAGCCCGCTGACGTCGACGCCTTGTGCCGCGAGTTGGTCGCGCAGGTAGTGTCCGGCGCCGTCGTCCCCGACACGTCCGGCGAAGGCCACGCGCAGCCCCAGCCGGGCGGCGCCGCACGCGGTGATCGCGGCGGATCCGCCGATGGTGAGCGCGCCACTGTCGATGAGCTGTTCGCGCTGTCCGAAGGCGAGTGGGGTGGCGAGCGGTCCGACGATGACGTCCGGGTTGGCGTCCCCGATGACGAGCAGGTCGAAGGTGGGCGGCATACGGCTTCCTGACGGGTGAGGGAGGGGCGGTGCGGGGCCGTGGTCAGCCCTTGAGACCGGTGGAGGTGATGGACCGGACGAAGGTCTTCTGGGCCGCGAGGAAGGCGAGCAGCACCGGCAGGACGGTGATGACGTTTCCCGCCATCACGGCAGACCACTGGGTGTGGTGCTGTCCCCGGAAGGTGGTCAGGCCCAGTTGGAGGGTGTAGTTGGCGTCGTGGTTCAGGGCGATGAGGGGCCACGACAGGTCGTTCCAGGTGGTGAGGAAGGTGAGGACGGCGACGGTGCTCAGCGCGGGGCGGGACAGCGGGACCACGATCTGGAACAGCACCCGCAGCCGCGAACACCCGTCGATCCAGGCGGCCTCCTCCAGCTCCCTGGGCAGGGAGAGGAAGAACTGCCGCAGCAGGAACACCGCGAACGGCGTCACCAGCGACGGCACGATCAGCGCCCCGAGGGTGTCGACGAGGCCCAGTTTCCGCATGACCAGGAAGGTCGGGATCATCGTCAGCTGGAACGGGATGGCCATGGTCGCCAGCATCAGGACCAGCAGCACCCGGGACCCGCCGAACCGCATCCGGGCGAAGGCGTATCCGCCCAGCGTCCCCAGCAGCAGATTCGAGACCACCGCGACGGCCGAGACGATCAGGGAGTTCGCGAACCAGCGCGGGAACATCGCGTTGCCGAGGACGAAGCGGTAGCCGCCCAGGTGGATCCCGGAGGGCCAGAGCGCCGGCGGGAACCGGTTGATCTCCGCGTCGCTCATCACGGAGCTGAGCCCCAGCCAGATCAGCGGTACGGCGAAGAGCAGCGCCAGTGGCGCGAGCAGCAGATGCCACGGGCTGAACGGCAGCCGGAACCGGCGCCGTGGGCGGGCCACGGGCTCCCCGGTGGTCCGGCCGACCGGCCGGAGCCGGTCGGTGGCTCTCCCGGGGAGGTGGGACAGGTCCGTCATGACGTGGCTCCCTCGATGCGGCGGTCGTCGCGGCGCCGGACCAGCCGCAGCCCGGCGGCGACCACGAGCAGGGCGACGCCGAGCACGTAGGCCGCCGCGGCCCCGTATCCGGCGGTGAAGTTCCGGAACGCCTGCTCCCAGACGAAGTAGACGATCACGGTGGTGGATCCGAGCGGACCGCCCTTCGTCGTCACATACACCAGGTCGAAGACCTGCAGCGCGCTGATCGTCTGCCACAGCAGCAGGAACACGCTGACCGGCGCGATGGTGGGCAGGGTGACATGGCGCAGCACATGGCGGCGTTCCGCGCCGTCCAGGGTGGCGGCCTCGATGAGTTCCCGGGGTACGTCCTGGAGGGCGGCGAGGTAGATCACGACGCAGAAGCCGGTGCCGCTCCACAGGGAGATGGCCACCAGGACCAGCAGGGCCTGGGCCGGATCGGACAGGAACCCCTGGGGGGAGAGCCCGAGCCGGTGCAGCAGCGCGTTGGCCGCGCCGAACTCCGGGTCGAGGATGAAGGAGAACAGGACGCCCTGGGCGGCGGCCGAGACCACGAACGGCACGAAGAGCAGGGTGCGGTACAGACCGGAGAACCGGATGCGCCGGTTGAGGACCAGCGCGAGCGCCAGCCCCAGGCCGATGCTCAGCGGCACATACAGCGCCGTGTACACCAGGGTGTTGCGCACGGCCTGGGCGAACTGCGGATCGTCGGCGAGCTGGCGGTAGTTGTCCCAGCCCACCCAGACACTCGGGGTGAGGAGGTCGCTGTACTGGAACGACAGCAGCAGCGACCACAGGACGGGGACGACGCTCAGGCCCAGGATGACCAGGACGGAGGGGAGGACGAACGCCCAGGCCGTCGCGGCCTCCCGGCGGCCTCTGCGGCGTGCTGACCCGGCCGGTGTTCGCGGCGACGGGCGGGTGATGGGGGTGGGCAGACGGGACATGTGGGGCTCCTCAACGCACCTTGGCCATGGCGGCGTTGGCTTCGTCCGCGCATCGCCGCAGCGCCTTCGCCGGTGTGCTCTTCCCGAGCAGGACGGCGGTGATGGCCTCGCCGAGCGGCATGGAGATCTTGGGGTAGGCCCGGTCGACGGGCCGCACCCGCGCGGTCTCCAGCACCTCGGTGAACACCGAGAGACCGGGCACCTCGGCCGCGTGCTTCCGCCACTTCGGACGGCGCTCGGCGGGCCGGCTCTGCGGCAGGCTGCCCGCCTCGGAGTCCCACAGGTAGGCCTGGTCGGGCTCCATGAGCCAGCCGATGAAGGTACGGGCGGCCGTCAGCCGCGCGGAGCCGTTGTCGAACACGCTCCAGGTGTCGGGGCCGGAGATCGTCACCGACCGGCCGTGGAAGCCGGGCAGCGGGACGACGTGATAGTCGATCTTCGCCTGGCGGATGTCGGGCAGCTGCCAGGGGCCGGTCCCGACCATGCCCAGCCGGCCGGTGGAGAACGCCTGGTACATCTGCTCGCCGCCGGGCTTGGGGTCGACGTAGACGCTGCGGTCCCGGGCGAGCGCGGCGAGCACATCGAGGGAGCGGACACCGGGTTCGCCCGCGAATCCGATCTCCCGCTTGCCCTCGGCGATGACCTCACCGCCCAGGTCCCAGATCATGGGCCACAGCCGCCACACCGTGTCCTCGTCGCCCGCGCCGGGCCAGCCGGTGCCGAACGTGCCCTTGCCGCGGTCGGTCAGCTTCCGGGCCATTTCGATGAAGTCCTGCCAGGTCCAGCCCGGTGCGGGCAGGTCCAGCCGGGCCTCGCGGAAGAGCTTCTTGTTGCACACCACGGCGAGCGAGTCCAGCACCGCGGGCACCGCACGGACCACACCGTCGACCATGACGCCCTCCCGGGCGGCCGGCCAGTACTGGTTCCAGGGCACCGGCTGGGACTCCACGACCGATGTCATGTCCGCGAGCTGGGGACTTCTGGCGACACTCGCCAGGTCGGAGCCGAAGATGTAGGCGACGTCGGGTGGCGACTGGGCGACGAGACCGGCCATCACCTTCTGCAGCATGTCGTCCGCCAGCACCCCGCCGCCGATGTCGACCCGTATGCCGGGGTGGCTTCGGTGGAAGTTGGCCACGAGCCGTTTGAACGCCTTCAGCGAGGGGCCGTTCTGCCCGTGCCACACCTCGATGTGGACGGTTCCGCCGGAGTCCACGCCCAGGCCGGTCCCGCATCCCGCCACCGCCGTACCCGCTGCCGCGGTGAGGGCCAGTGCGCCGCCACCGCGCAGGATGCCACGGCGCGAGGGCCCGCCGCGGCCACTGCCGACCGTGTCCATGTCTGCCTCCAGATGTTCGGTGGATATGTGGCCGCCGCGGTCGGCGGCGGCCGCACCGTCCCCGGTCAGGACTACGGGCAGGTCTTCCGGACGTAGCCGTCCTCGCCCTCGGGCAGCACATCGTGGTCGCGCTGGACGACGCTCACCCGGTCGCCGTACTCGCAGGCGTTCTTCATCCCGGCGTTCGTGTACTCGATGAAGATGGCGTTGTCCCCGAACTCCGCCACGTAGTCGGCGCACTCGCGGTACTCGGGGTTGCCGCACTCCTCGGCGATGGCGAAGTCGAGACCGTTGGCCGCGTGATTCTTGGCCAGCTCCACGGTGTTCTTCTGACCGACCGCCAGGCCCTTGCCGTGGCCGTAGGCGGACAGCATCCGGATGTAGGTCTGGGCGTGCTCCTCGGTGATCCGGCCCTCGACGACATCACGGGTGAAGGTGTCGAAGTTGTCCAGCTCCAGCGCGTTGAAGCCCTTGGCGGCGCATTCGTCGATCTGGGCGTCGATCTTCTCCGCGATGCCCTCGCGCTTCTGCTGGGTGGTGATGTCGAGGATCGCCTCGTCCCAGTCCGTGTCGATGACGACGTCACCGTCGTCGTTCTTGAGCAGCAGGTCGGACGGCCAGTCCGCGGGGCCGCCGGGCTGGCCGATCTTCTGCGTCTGGAAGGCGTTGACGTAGCAGATGTTGTACAGCCCGGGCGCCGGGGAGGCGCTGTGGTCACGGCTGACGACCCGCACTCCGGACGGCGGGGGGTACGCCCCGCCGATCTGGTAGTCGAAGCCGGCGTGGACCGGCGGAAGGGCGGGCGAGGCGGCCGAGGCGGGGGCGGGGGCGAGAACGCCGGCCGCGGCGGCCGCGGCGCATGCCACGGCGGCGCCCACAGTGGTACGGATACGCGAACGGTTCAGGCTCATCGCCGAGAGCTCCATGATCCGTGGGCACGGCCCCGCCTCGGTCGCAGACAGCGACCTGGCGACTCGGGCCGGACTCGCGGCGGGGCCGCATACCGGCTGGGCGTACCTCTGTCGCCGAGCATTCGACATCGGCGTGCCAGGGAGTAAACCGATCAAACCGAGCCACGTCAAGAGCGTGAAACTGCTCAGTGTCGGCTCGGAACACGCACAAGCGATCAGCGCGGAGGGGCTCCACGGCGGACATTACGCATCGATGCGGGCATGTCGGTACGCGGGAATCCGGCGGTCCCCGCGCGCCGGACACACTGGGGCCTCTCTTATGGATCAGGTCGGATCAGCGCGCGGCGTTGGAGTGCGTGCATCGCAAGGCGGAGGAGGGCGTCCATGCGGAGCATAGGCAACCGACGACAACGCAGCGAGGTGCGTGCTCCAACGCCGCGCGCCCGGCATGATCCATAAGAGAGGCCCTAGATCCGCCGGAGTCCCACCAGCACTCTCTCCATCAGGTCGCGGTCCGGCGCGGCGCCCTCCTCGGAGGCCGTCCGGTGGACGACGATCAGCCCGTGTTCGGCCATGTCGCCGAGCAGGACCTTGGCCACCCCCAGCGGCACCATGAGCATGGCCGCCACTTCGGCCACCGACCTCGGCTCCTGACACAGCGCGATCACCGGGAGGTGGTCGGCCTGCACGACGTCGGTGGAGCGGTGACCCAGCTCGGTGGTGGTCACCAGGGTCTCGACCTCGAAGTGATGGTGGGACCTGGTCCGGCCGCGCGTCCATGAGTAGGCGCGCACGAGCGCGGCAGGGCCCTGGCTCTCGTCGTGCTCGGACTCCCAGGCGGCCGTCCCCTCGGCCTCCGACGACGCCCCCGGGAAGGATCCCCCGGGCTCCTCGGGACGGCCGTCCCCGCCCTCACGGCGGGGCGGGGCCTCGGGCGGGCCGTCGGACCGAGGTGCCTTCCGCCCGCGTCGCCCTTTGCCGAAGCTGAAGGCGTTGAGCACGTCGGCGAAGGTCTGTTCGTCCTCCGCCCCCTGTTCTCTCCCAGGTCCCTGCCCGGAAGGGCCTTCACCGGTGCTCATCATCTCCCCGTCCGGCCTATTGGGCTGATGTCCGCTTCACGCCCTGCAGGTTGAGCTCCTGCAGCTCAGCGCGGAGCTCGGGGGTCAGCATCTCGCCGACCTGGTCGACCAGTACGGTCATCTCGTAGGCCACCTGACCGATCTCGCAGTCCGGCGCCGCCAGCACCACGAGGCATGAGCCGTCCTTGATCGACATCAGGAGCATGTTCCCGAGCTCCATCTGAATGACCGAGGACCGCACATCACCGGTCATCAGGCACTGGGCGGCGCCCTGGATCAGGCTGATGGCCCCCGCGGCAATGGTGGCGACCTGCTCGGCCCGTTCGGCCGCCAGCCCGTCCGACGCGGTGAGCAACAGTCCGTCGGCCGAGACCACCACGGCGTGCGCCACATTGGGCACACGCTCGGTGAAATTGGTGACCAGCCATCCGAACTGGCTCACCTCCCGCAGCTGGGGTGAGGTCATGGGTTCTTCCTGTCCATCTTCGCTGAGACCTTATGTCTCGTCGCGTCCGTCGGGCTGACCCCGGCGGATGCCCGACTGGTAATTGCTGAGGAACGTAAGGGTGCGGCCGGCGTTCCGCCGCGCGGATTCCTCGTCGCCGGCTCCACGCGGCTTGGGGCGCTCTTCGGTGGCGCGCGGCTTGGGCCGTTCCGTGCCCGAGCCCTGGCGCGGCACCCGGCGGGGCAGCCCGGCCTGCGTGGTTCCGCCCGCGTCCGCGGCGCCCGGCCGCTCGTGGACGATCTGGCCGGGGTCACCGGCGGCATCGGGCCGGCTCTCGCCGGGGGACGCGGGCGCGGCGGGGACGGGCCGCCGGGGGAGCTCGGACGCCGGGAGGCCCGCCGGCCTCCGGCTCTCGGCCGTCTCCTGGCGCGGGGGGCCCGCCGGGGCCGTCTCGGCCTCGGCCGACGCGAACCACGGCGAGGGGGCGTCGCCCTGGGCGGCCGGACGCGGACGCCGCGGTGGCAGCGGGGGCTGTCCCGGCGGCTGTACGGCGCGGCGGTCGGCGGGGGCGTTGCCGTTCCCGTTGCCGTTGCCGTTGCCGGGCCCGTCGCCATTGCCGGAGAGGGCCGCGGCCTTCCCCGGTGCGTCCTCGCCGACCGGGGCGGGCCGGCCGGCCTTGGCGGGAGGTATCCGGCGCGGCAGTCCGCCGGGCTGCGAGGAATCCACGAACGCCCGCGAGCCGCTGGAGCGGGTCGGCAGGGAACGGCCCGTGTCGCCGGAGCCGGCCGGGGAATCCCCGGCGCGCAGCGAGCGGGCGCCGTCGGTCGCGCGACGCGGCAGAGGCGCCGCCGGAGCCGCGCCGGTCTCCCGGCGGGTGCCGACCGGCTCGGCCGTCTTGGAGGTCCGCCGGACGGGCAGGGAACTCTCCCGGCCCGCCAGGGCGGGCTTGTCCCCGAGCATCAGCCTGGCCGGGACCAGTACACCCGCGCGCAGTCCACCGCCGGTGTCGCGCTCCGAGATCAGCTCCACGGTGACGCCGTGGCGACGGGCCAGACGGCCGACGACGGTCAGGCCCATCTGCCGGGACGTAGGTACCTCCACGGATACGTCCCCCGCTACGCGCCGATGAGCCTTGGCCAATTCGGCCCCGCTCATCCCGAATCCCTCGTCGCGGACCTCGATCAGTGCGGAACCGTCCAGGCGCAGTGTATTGCTGACGACCACTTGGGTCTCCGGCGGGGAGAACGCGGTGGCGTTGTCCAGCAGCTCAGCGATCATTCGCGCCAGGTCACCGGCAGCGTACCCGATCACTTCGGCGGCGGGAACGGGCTCCACCACCACCCGCCGGTAGTGCTCGATCTCGGAGACCGAGGCCCGCAGCACATTGTCGAGCGGCACACGCTGCTCGGAGGGGCGGACCGGGGTGCTGCCGCACAGGACCATCAGGTTCTCGTTGTTGCGCCGCATCCGGGTCGCCAGGTGGTCCAGCTTGAAGAAGCTGGCCAGCTGGTCCGGGTCCTCCTCGTGCAGTTCGAGCTGTTCCATCAGCCGCAGCAGCCGGTCCACCAGGCTCTGGCTGCGCCGGGAGAGGTTGACCAGGGTGTCCCGCAGGTCGCCGCGGAGCGCGGCCTGTTCGGCGGCCAGCCGTACGGCCTGGCCGTGCACCGCGTCGAAGGCCCTCGCGAGCTGCCCGAACTCCTCGGTGGTGTGGACGGGCACGGCGCTGATCGAGGTGGTCGCCATCTCGCCCTCGCGGATGCTCGACACCGCTTCGGGCAGCCTGCGTTCGGCCACGTCGAGCGCGGTGGAGCGCAGCACGGTCAGCGACCGCAGCAGATGCCGCGCGATGGCGATACCGATGGCGAAGGCGAGCAGGAGCACGGCGAAGAGCAGCACGGACTCCGCACCGGCCCGGTCGCTCGTCTCGTCCTGCAGCTTGGCGGAGGTCTCGCGGAGCCGGTCGGCAAGCCGCTTCTCCACGGTGTTGATGAGGGCTCCGGTCGCCTCCGAACTGCCGTTCCAGTCGCGGATGGAGAACGGCGCGGCGTCGGCGGCGTTCTGCCCGGCGCTCTGCGACCCCGCCTGGGACAGCACGCCGTCCAGCAGCCGGGTGCGCCGCTGGACCTCCGGGCCGGTGACCGTCCGCTGGTAGGCGCGCTGGTCCCCCTTGGTGGCCACGGCGCGGAAGTCGCTCAGCTTGTCCCGCATGCGGATGTCGGACTCCTGGAGCGCCCTGATGAGCTTGGGGTCCGCCAGCCTGCCGGGGTCGGGCGCGTCCATGACGATCACGTGCTGGAGGTGGACCTGTTCCTGGACCAGCTCCAGGTCGTACAGCGCGGTGGCCGGTCCGGAGAGCTGGGGTTCACCGAACCGGCTGCCCAGCGCCTGGTCCAGGTCGAGCAGACCGTTGATGATCTTGCTGTACTCGGTCACCGCGGTCCACGAGCCGATGTCCGTGGACGTCACCTGCTTGCGCAGCGCGGGCAGCCCGTCCAGCAGCTTGAACGCGTCGCGATAGCGGTTCGCCGTTACCCCTTCGAGGCCCTGTGCCCGCTTGGTGGTGCGCGTGACGGCGGCCTGCGCGCGGTCGACGCGCTGGTTCTGCCGCCGGAGCATGGCCGGATCGGCGGACGCGTGGTCCCCTCTCAGCCGCTCGGCCGACATGGTCCGTTCCATCTGCAGATCGCTGATCAACGGCATCAGCCCATCGCGCAGTCTGACCAGCCGCTGCACGTCCGCGTAGGTGTTCGCGCGCTCGACGTCGCGTTGGATCTGCACGACGCCCAAGGCGACGGCGAGCAGAGCGGGCACCACCAGAACGGCACCCAGCTTCACGGGCAGCCGCCAGTTGCGCCATTCCACGACGCCGGCCCACCACGACGGTGAGCGATCACGCGCGGCCGCATGCCTGCCCGGGGTCATGAGGCGCCCTCCGCGCTCGGACCGGCTTGCCCACAGGGATGTATCACGATGCCGTTTTCTCCTGGGATTTCCCCCGCTGGGGAAAGTCGAACGCCCGGCAGCGCGCCGGTACATCGCCTTCGGCGATGCGCCGGCGCGCCTGCCTTTACTCGAACAACTTGCTGCTCTTCTCGGCCAGTTGGTAAAGACCGTACAGAAACGGCACAGCCACCCACAGCCACGCCACGACCATGACCACGGGAGAACCCGTCTTGGCCACGTCCGGCGAAGGGCTGTCTGCGTCAGTCACCGGCTTACCGCCTCTCTGCCGGAAGGGGGTCGGGGGTTTCCTCCGGGGGTGCCGGCTCCGCCCGGGCCGCCGGCTCAGGTTCATGGAACTTCGGATGCACCGGACGCACCAGTTCGTTCGCGATGAAGCCGATGACAAGCAGCCCCATCATGAGAGTGAACGAAAAGGTGTAGAGAGCCGGGCCGGTGTCCCCGGACTCATGCGCGGAATCCGCGATGGAGTCCACGATGAGCGGTCCGGCGACTCCGGCGACCGACCACGCGGTCAGCAGCCGGCCGTGGATCGCGCCGACCTGGTAGGTGCCGAAGAGATCCTTGAGGTAGGCCGGAACGGTGGCGAATCCGCCGCCGTAGAACGACAGGATCACCATGGTCGAGGCGACGAACAGCGCGGTACTGCTGTCCTTTTCGAGCATGATCGTGAGGTAGAGCAGGGCACCGGCGCCCAGGTACAGGCGGTAGATGTTCTTCCGGCCGACCACGTCGGAGACCGAGGACCACACGAAGCGACCGGCCATGTTGGCCAGGGACAGCAGCGCGACGAAGCCGGTGGCGGCGCTCGCGCTCACCGGGCTGGCCGTGTCCTGGAAGAAGTCCTGGATCATCGGGGCTGCCTTCTCCAGGATCCCGATACCAGCAGTAACGTTCATGCACAGCACGACCCAGAGCAGCCAGAACTGGGGCGTGCGCACCGCGTTCCTCGCCGAGACGTTCGCGGTGGTGACCAGCCGCTTCCCCGCGTCGTCGCCTGGCGTCCAGCCGGCCGGCCGCCAGCCCTCGGGCGGCACCCGCACCAGCACCACGCCCAGCGACATGAAGGCGGCGTAGGCCAGGCCGTGCACCAGGAAGGTCTTCGCGATGCCGCTGGTGTCGCTGCCGAACGCCTTGAGCATCTCCGTCGACCAGGGGGAGGCGATCAGCGCGCCGCCGCCGAAACCCATGATCGCCGTGCCGGTGGCCATGCCCGGCCGGTCCGGAAACCACTTCATCAAGGTGGACACCGGCGCGATGTACCCGATGCCGAGCCCGACCCCGCCGATACCGCCGTACCCGAGGACCACCAGCCAGTAATTGCGCGTGGCGACGCCGAGGGCGGCGACCAGGAAGCCGGTGGAGAAGGCCACGAGCGAGACGAACATGGCCCAGCGCGGGCCTTTTCTCTCGACCAGCGTTCCTCCGAACGCGGCAGAGAGCCCAAGCACCAGAATGCCGATCTGGAACGGGAGGGCGCTAGTCGTCCCGGAGATGTCTAGGGAATCTTCCAGAGGTATCTTAAAAACGCTCCAGGCATACGCCTGGCCGATGGAGAAGTGGATCGCAAGCGCCGCCGGCGGAATCAGCCAACGATTCCACCCCGCCCCTGCGATGATGCGAGAGCGATCGAGGAAACCCACAGATCAATCTACCTCCGGCTTCTTGAGAGCACCCCCACAGACTGCATTTCCGAACCTATCCAAACACCTCGGGGGAGGCAGTGGTGAGCGCGGGGCTGCTGTCATATGCCAGTGACAGAATCGCTGCCCAGCAGCACGCTCACAGCACTCATGCTCACGCACGACGGGACGTTCCGCCCGAGGTGAGGTTCTACCAGTGGCGACACTTGGGACACAACGCCGGGTACCGAAATGTCCTCAAGACGCAACCCTGAGCGGCCACCGCCAACCTGACACCAAGTCAAAATGGACAACACGGGAAGGAGAGACAAAGTACTGGTTCAGTGACCACTCCCGCCATATTCGAGATGACGCCGGAGCTCGATGCGCACCATGACACCCGCCCACCTGTATCACTGAGAGCAGGGGGCGGCGTTGACTGTGTCCGGCGCCTCACTAGACTTGCCGCGTCAAGGGCCCGCCGGTCGCCCCTCACCATCTACCGCTCGAGCGCGGGCGCTCCGAACCGACGCCTCGTCAGAAACACCCCGGAGAAAACCATGAATAAATCGGTGCGACCGCCCGCCTCCTGGCCATCCGAGCGGGTCACCGGGACGGGGTTCGCCGATCGCGGTGACGATATCGGGGAGCCCGATTTCGAGGCGATTCAGCAGAGCCCGGAGTTCAAACTTCTCCGCAGGAGACTGCTCTGGTTCATCTTTCCGATGAGCGCCTTCTTCTTGTGCTGGTACATGACCTTCGTGCTCTTCTCGGCCTATGCCCACGACTTCATGAGCCGCAAGCTGTTCGGCGCGGTCAACACCGGCACCGTCTTCGGCCTGCTGCAGTTCGTAACGACGATGGCGATCGTCCTGACGTACCGGCGCTTCGCGCGCAAGAAACTTGACCCGCAGGTGGACACGATCCACGAGCTGGCGGGAGTCGGCAAGGAATGACATTGCAGATCGCAGCCCGCACGACCGGCAGCCCGATAATCAACCTGAGCGTCTTCTTCGCTTTCGTCATCATCACGCTGTTCGTCGTCTACAAGGCCACCAACAGAAACTCGACGACCTCCGACTACTACGCCGCGGGCAGCGCCTTCACCGGGGTCCAGAACGGCATCGCCCTGTCCGGCGACTTCCTCTCCGCGGCCTCGTTCCTCGGCATCTCGGGGGCGATTGCCGTCCACGGCTACGACGGGTTCCTCTACTCCGTGGGGTGGCTCGTGGCGTGGCTGGTCGCGCTCCTCCTCGTCGGGGAGCGGCTGCGCAACACCGGGCGGTTCACGGTCGGCGATGTGATGGCCTACCGCATGAAGCAGCGCCCGGTGCGCGCGGCGGCGGCCAACTCCACCCTGGTGATCACGTTCTTCTACATGCTCGCCCAGATGGCCGGCGCGGGTGGCCTGATCGCCCTGCTGCTCAATGTGCAGAGCAAGGGCGGGCAGGCCCTCATCATCACCGGCGTCGGCCTCGTCATGGTCTTCTACGTCCTGGTGGGCGGCATGAAGGGCACGACCTGGGTGCAGATCATCAAGGCGGGCCTGCTGCTGATCTGCGTGACCTTCATGAGCGTGTTCCTGCTCGGCAAGTTCGGGTTCAGCTTCTCGGCGATCCTCGACCAGGCGGCGCAGAACAGCCCGCTGGGCGGGGAGCTGCTCAACCCCGGTGGCTGGTACGGCGAGAACGCGATGACCAAGCTCGACTTCGTCTCGCTCTCCCTCTCGCTGGTCCTCGGCATCTCCAGCCTGCCGCACGTGCTGATGCGCTTCTACACCGTGCCCGACGCCAAGGAGGCCCGGCGTTCGGTGGTCTGGTGCTCCTGGTCGATGTTCATCTTCTACCTGTCGATCCTGATCGTCGGGTACGGCGCCACCGCGCTGGTCGGCTCGGACCGGATCGTCAACGCCCCGGGCGGCGAGAACTCCGCCGCTCCCCTGCTCGCCTTCGAGATCGGCGGCGCGATGCTGCTGGGCGTCGTCTCCGCGGTGGCCTTCGCGACGATCCTGGCGGTGGTGGCCGGGCTGACCCTGGCCGCCTCGGCCTCGTTCGCCCATGACGTGTACGCCAACGTGATCCGCAACGGCAAGGCCGACCCGCGCTCGGAGATCCGGGTCGCGCGGCTGACGGCGCTCGTGATCGGTTTCATGGCCATCCTCGGCGGTATCGTCACCAACGGCCAGAACGTGGCCTTCCTGGTGTCGTTGGCCCTGGCGCTCGCCGCCTCCGCCAATCTGCCGACGATCCTCTACACGCTGTTCTGGAAGCGGTTCAACACGACCGGGACGCTGTGGAGCATCTACGGCGGTCTGGGGTCCGGCCTGGTGCTCATCATCTTCTCGCCGGCGATCTCGGGCAGCTCCACGTCCGTCATCAAGGGCATGGACTTCCACTGGTTCCCCCTCACCAACCCCGGCCTGGTGTCGATTCCGCTCTCCTTCCTCTGCGGATTCCTCGGCACGCTCTTCAGCAAGGAGTCCTCGGACTCCAAGAAGCAGGCGGAGATGGAAGTCCGGTCGCTGACCGGCATCGGCTCCAAGGCGTAAGCCAGGCGGCCCCGCTCGGGGGCCGCCTACGGCTGGCGGACGCTGCCGGGGGTGGGCAGGGCGCTCCCCTGGCGCTCCGACGGCTCGGCCCGCGCCGAGGAGCTCGGTGCCACAGGCCGCCCGCGCTGGGGGACGTCCCCGCTGTCCCGGGGACCCGCCGTCTCGCCTCGGGGCCCGCGCGCGGTGCGCTGGCTGGGGGTCTTGGACGGCGTCGACGGGGTGGGCGACGCCGAGGGACGATCGGCGGGCGCCGACGGGAGCGGAGGCGCCGTACGGCCCGTCGCGGGCGGCGGGGCGAGCGGCACCGTCGGGCGCGCGGGTGTCCCGGGCGCCGTCAGACGCAGCGGCAGCGCGATGAGGGCGGCGACGGCGCAGGACACGCCGACCCCGGCCGCGGTGCGCAGCAGCCGGCGGCGGGCCGCGGCGCGGCGGATCGCCTCGTACCGGCCGGGGGGCGGGCCGAGGTAGTCGGAGGTGGGCCGCAGGATCACCGCGAGGGGGTCGTCGGGTTCGCGCTCCGGGCCGTCGTCAAAGTGTGGGGTCAAGGCTTCTCCTCAGGTGGACGCGGAGCAGTTCTCTGGCCGCGTGGAGGTCGGCCTTGACGGTTCCTTCCTTGCGTCCGGTCAGTACGGACACCTCCCGGATCGGCATGTCAGCGTAGTAGTGCAGCAGGATCGGAACGCGCAGTCGTTCCGGCAGCGACTGTACGAGCAGGCGTACCGACGGGTCGGACTGTTCGGCGTGCGGGCGGAGGGCGGCTTCGGAGGTGACCCGGCGCATGGCCTTGCGTTCGCGCTCCATCTTGCGCCAGTGGTCCCGGACGAGATTGGCCGCGGTGACGTAGAGGAAGCCACGGGGCTCCTCCACGGACGTCCAGCGGGCCCAGAGCCGGGTGAACGCCTCGGAGGCGATCTCATGGGCCGTCTCGTCGTCGTCGACGAGCCGGCGGCACCAGCCGGCGAGGCGTGGATAGAGGGCGGCGAACAGCTCGGACGCCGCCCTGTCACGGGACCGTTTCAACGCACTCCATGGTCGTGATGGCACTCGGAGGGGAAGACCCCGGGCCGCCGGTGTGGGTTCCGTGGGCCCGGGATCCAGGGGTGGGTCAGGAGCCGGCGGAGGTGAGTGCGGCGAAGGCGATCACGTTGTCGAGGTAGCCGTCGCCGGAGCGCGGGCCGCCACAGGTGATCAGCCGCAACTCCGGTCGGTCCACGTCCCCGTAGACGTCGTCCGCCGGGAAGTCCGCCTTGGCCACCGTCCGTACGGCGGTGATGGCGAACTCCGCCGACGTGCCGTTCTCCAGGCGCGCCACGACCCGGTCGCCCCGGCGCAGCCGCGCGAGGTGCCGGAAGACCCCGTCACCGTAGGCGCCGACCGTGACATGGCCGAGGACGACCGACGGGCCGACCTGCCCCGGTGTCGGCGAGTGCCGGTACCAGCCCGCCTGGTCGTGCTCCGTGACCGGCGGCACCCGCACACTTCCGTCCGGCGCCAGCCCCAGCCGCATGACCGGGGTGTCGACGCCGATGGCCGGGATCCGCAGCCGGACCGGGACCGAACGCCCCAGGGGACGCGCCGCCTTCACGGGGGCCGGGGAAGGCGGTGGCGTCCTCCCGGAACCTGGTCCGGCCGTGGTCTGCCGGGCCGGGTGGCCGCCGCAGCCCACGAGCAGCGAGGCCATGGCCGCCGTGGCGAACGCGCGCCTGGAGAACGGGGTCATGCCCCGGTCGCCCGCCGGCGACGGACGACGAAGACCGCCGCGCCGCCCGCGACGAGCGCCGCGGCGGCGCCCCCGCCGATCAGTTCGCCCTCGGTCCCGGAGCCGGAGGACGTGGCCGTCACCCCGGTGTTGGGCGCGCCCCTCGGGATGACGCCGACCTGGCCGCGGTCCCGCGTCTTGGTCGGCTCCTGGCTCGGGGCCGGGGTGGCGGCGCCCGGCCGGGTCCGCTGCTGGCTCGGGACCGGGCTGGCGGCCGGGCCGCGGGTGGGCTCCGCGCTCTGGGCGGGGGTCGCGGCGGACGAGGGGTCGCGGGGGGCCGGGGTCTTCTCGTCGGCGAACGCGGGCGCGGTGCTCACCAGGACGGCGGCGCACGCGAGTGTCATCGCGCTGAGGACAGTTCGGCGCATGAATCGCTCTCTTTCGTCGGTCCGCCCGCTGTGCGGCGGGCGGGTTACGGATCGAGCGGAGAGACGAGGCAGCGGCGCGGCGCGTTGTAAAGAGCTGGCAAAGTGTGTCGACCGGCCCTGTTCGGGCTGAACGACGGGCTGACCTCCGGGCTGAACGCCACAGTGGGTTCCGGGCGGAAAAACGTCCAGGCCGGCCCGTGCGGGCCGGCCTGGACGTCGTGCTCAGATGTGTCAGACGAGGTCGAACCGGTCGAGGTTGGAGACCTTGACCCAGGCGGCGACGAAGTCCTTCACGAACTTCTCCTTCGCGTCATCGCTCGCGTAGACCTCGGCGAGCGCCCGCAGCTCGGAGTTGGAGCCGAAGACCAGGTCGGCCCGGGTTCCGGTCCACTTGACCGCACCGGTGACGCCGTCGCGGCCCTCGAAGGTGCTCTGGTCCTCCGAGGTGGCCTTCCACGTCGTGCCCATGTCGAGCAGATTGACGAAGAAGTCGTTGGTCAGCACCCCGGGCGTCTCGGTGAGAACACCGTCCGCCGACTGCTGGTAGTTTGCGCCCAGCACCCGCAGGCCGCCGACGAGGACGGTCATCTCCGGAGCGCTCAGGGTCAGCAGGTTGGCCCGGTCGAGCAGCAGGTACTCGGCCGGCAGCCGGTTGCCCTTGCCGACGTAGTTGCGGAACCCGTCGGAGGTCGGCTCCAGCGCGACGAAGGACTCCGCGTCGGTCTGCTCCTCGGTCGCGTCGACACGGCCCGGGGTGAAGGGCACCTCGATGTCGTATCCGGCGTCCTTGGCGGCCTTCTCCACGGCGGCCGCACCGCCGAGGACGATCAGGTCGGCCAGCGACACCTTCTTCGCCCCGGAACCGGCGTTGAACTCCTGCTGAACGCCCTCGAGGGCGCGCAGCACGGTGGCGAGCTCACCGGGCTCGTTGACCTCCCAGTCGCGCTGCGGCTCGAGGCGGATGCGCGCGCCGTTGGCGCCGCCGCGCTTGTCGCTGCCGCGGTAGGTCGAGGCCGACGCCCACGCCGTGGAGACCAGCTGGGCGACGCTCAGGCCCGCGTCCAGGAGCTTGGCCTTGAGGGCCGTGATGTCCGCGGCGTCGATGACCTCGCCCTCGGCCTCCGGCAGCGGGTCCTGCCACAGCAGGGTCTCCGCCGGGACCTCCGGGCCCAGGTACAGCGACTTGGGGCCCATGTCGCGGTGGGTCAGCTTGAACCAGGCTCGGGCGAAGGCGTCCGCGAACTGGTCGGGGTTCTCGTAGAAGCGGCGGGAGATCGGCTCGTAGACCGGGTCGAAGCGCAGCGCCAGGTCGGTGGTGAGCATGTTCGGGGCGATCTTCTTCGAGGAGTCGTGGGCGTGCGGCACCGTGCCCTCGCCCGCGCCGTCCTTCGGCCGCCACTGGTGGGCGCCGGCCGGGCTCTTGGTCAGCTCCCACTCGTAGCCGAAGAGGTTCTCGAAGAAGTTGTTGCTCCACTGGGTGGGCGTGGTGGTCCAGGTGACCTCGAGGCCCGAGGTGATGGCGTCCGCGCCCTTGCCGGTGCCGTAGGTGTTCCGCCAGCCCAGGCCCTGCTCCTCGATGGTGGCGGCCTCGGGGTCCGCGCCGACGTGGTCGGCCGGGCCCGCGCCGTGGGTCTTGCCGAAGGTGTGGCCGCCCGCGATCAGCGCGACCGTCTCCTCGTCGTTCATCGCCATCCGGCGGAACGTCTCACGGATGTCGCGGGCCGCCGCGATCGGGTCCGGGTTTCCGTTCGGGCCCTCCGGGTTGACGTAGATCAGACCCATCTGCACGGCGCCGAGCGGGTTCTCCAGCTCCCGGTCGCCGGTGTAGCGCTCGTCCCCGAGCCAGGTGCTCTCCGGGCCCCAGTACACGTCCTCCTCGGACTCCCAGACGTCCTCGCGCCCGCCGCCGAAGCCGAAGGTGGTGAAGCCCATCGACTCCAGGGCGACATTGCCGGTGAGGATCATCAGGTCGGCCCAGGACAGGGCCTGGCCGTACTTCTTCTTCACGGGCCACAGCAGACGGCGCGCCTTGTCCAGGTTGCCGTTGTCCGGCCAGCTGTTGAGCGGGGCGAAGCGCTGCTGACCGGCGCCCGCGCCACCCCGGCCGTCGCTGATCCGGTAGGTGCCCGCGCTGTGCCACGCCATACGGATCATGAACGGGCCGTAGTGGCCGAAGTCCGCCGGCCACCAGTCCTGCGAGGTCGTCAGCACCTCGGCGATGTCCTGCTTCACCGCGGCGAGGTCAAGCCCCTGGAACGCCTCCGCGTAGTCGAACTCCTCGTCCAGGGGGTTCGCCACGGCCGGGTTCTTGGCAAGGATCTTCAGATTGAGCCGCTCCGGCCACCACTGACGGTTGCCGCCCCCCTGAGTCGGATGCGGAGCGCGCTCGTGCGCGACCGGGCAGCCCCCCGCCTCCTCCGTCTTCGCGTCTACGACGATTGCCTCATGGTTCTCGGACATGGGAATCCTTCCAAGCTGGGCGGATCATGGTGCTCAGGAACTCGTGGCGGTGGAACAGTCGGAGCACAGGCCCCAGTAGATGACCTCGGCCTCGTCGATCGAGAAGCCGTGGTCGTCGGACGCGGTCAGGCAGGGCGCCTCACCGGCGGCACAGTCGACGTCGGCGACGGCACCACACGACCGGCACACGACGTGGTGGTGGTTGTCGCCGACGCGTCCTTCGAACCGGACGGGGTTGCCGGCCGGCTCGATGCGGCGTACGAGGCCCGCCGCGGTCATCGCGTGGAGGGCCTCGTACACGGCCTGAAGGGAGATGTGGCCGACGCGATCGCGTACTCCGGAGGCGATCGCCTCGACACCGAGGTGGTCGCCGTCCCGGACGGTTTCGAGCAGCGCGACACGGGCGGCCGTCACCCGCAGGCCGGCACCGCGCAGCTCCTCGGCAGTGGTCGGAGTCTGGGATGCGGTCATGGCGCTAGAACCTACCCGCATAAACGCGAACGCTACAAGGAAACGAGGCGTTAAAGTCTGCCGCAACGCGGAAAAGTTTGCCCGATTTTCGGGCACTTTCTCCTTGCGAGCCCTCAGAGGCGCTTGGCGCTGCGGAAGAGCCCGGCGTAGAAGCCGTTGCCGTCGATACGGGAGACACCGCCGTTGTCGCCCATGGTGGGGCCGTTCTGCTCCTTGCGGCTGGAGACGAAGACCCGGTGACCGTCGGTGTCCAGCCCCAGGTAGAGCGCGACATGGTCCATATGGTTGCCGGTGCGGTGATCCATCTTGAAGAACAGCAGGTCACCGGGTTGCAGAACGTCGATATTGGTGGGCCGGGTGTACCAGGGGGCGGGGCCCCGCATCGTGATGACGTCGACACCGGTCTTGGAGCGGGCCATGCCGTCGGCGGTGCGCGGCAGACCGTCGCCGAGGGCGTTGGTCGCCATCAGGGGGTAGCGGGCGCGGTAGCCCATCACCATGCGGATGAAGCCGGAGCAGTCCAGCGCCCGGTAGCGGTCCTGGCGCGGGGCCAGCGTGGTGCCGTTGCGGAAGGTGTAGGAGATGCCGAGGTAGTCGTAGAAGTCGTTCTGCTCCAGACGGTCCACGCCGTCCGCCTTGAACGGTCCGAAGACCGCGTCGCCCGCGTACGGGATGCCCCGGGCGTCCTTCTTGACCGGCGCGCCCTGCACATACTGGAAGGCGATCGCGAAGAGGTCCTCCTTCTTGCTGCCGTAGTTCTCCTTGAACCAGCTCTTGAACCACTGCTCCTTCTCGGCGCCCGCGGTCCACGGCTCCGGCATCAGCCGCACCCAGTCCTCGGTGATCACCTTGGACTTGGTGTTCGCGGGCTCGCTGAAGGTGCGCGAAGGACCACGCAGGGTGGCGGTGCGGGCGCGGTCGGTGAAGGTGGCGAGGATCTGGCCGTTCTCACCGCGCAGGATGGTGCGCTCGGGGTTCTTCAGCCGCTCCCAGGTCTGCTTGCCGCTCTGCCGGCCGGTGCCGCCTTCCAGGGTCAGCTCGTCGATGACCGCCTGGGTGGCGGGCGTCTTGGCCTGCTCGTCCTTTCTGAGCTCCACGGTCAGATAGCCGCTGGCGCCGAGCAGCGCCAGCACGGCGACGGCGTGCAGGACGGGACGTTTCTTCTTGGGTGGCATGGGATCGGCTCCGGTCGTGGGTCAGGCGGACGGCATGACGCCGAGGAGGATTCCGGCGGTGAGGACGACATAGGCCATCAGCGTCACCGACCCGGTGGACAGCAGGGTGGCCCCCCTGGGCTGGCGGACCAGCTGGTAGGCGATGAGCCCGGGGACGATGAAGCCGAGGGTCTGGTTCGCGTACATCAGCGGGAACTCCAGCGACAGGATGATCATCACGGTCGCCTGGAGCGTCACCCCGAGCAGCACGACCGCGGCGAACAGCCGCTTGCCGTAGAGGATCACGAACTTCTGCATCAGCAGTGTGCCCACATAGGTGAGCACGGTCACGCCGACCACCATCGCGGCCCGCTGCAGATCCTCGACGAGGGTCAGCGCCAGCCAGCCCGGGGTGATCATGCCGCCGGGCGAGAGGTTGGTGGTCAGATAGCAGACCAGGGAGAAGAGCAGCCCGATCGCGATGCCGATGGCGGCGATCTCGGGGGTGAGGACGGCGGGGATCAACGGTGCTGCTCTCCTGGGTTCTGCCCCTGCTGGGAGTCGTCGGCGGGCGGGGCGGGCGGGACACGCGGCTCGAACAGGCCGCGGGGCTGCGGGGATTCGGGGGTGGGGATCACCGCGGGCCAGGGCTCCCGGGAGCCCTGGTCGTGGGTCTGCCGCGGATACGGCCGCTCGGAGCCGCGCTGATGCGGTACGTGCGCCTGGGGCGCGTACCGGCTCTCGTACGCCTCCGGGTACCGCTGGTAGGGGTCCAGGCGGGGCGCGTAGAGCTGCATCGTGTCCACGTGCTCGACATGGCGCTCATCGGCCTCCGGAGCCGGCGGGGCCGCCGGTGCGTCCTCGTCGCTGTCGTCGGCCGGCAGCTCCGCGAGGTGCTCCAGGAGGTGCTCGCCCTGGCCGTGGATGTTGCCGATGGCGACGAGCGATGCGAGGGGGGCGTCGGGACTGAGCCGGCCGAGCAGCTCGGCCATGAACTCCTCGGGGTCCCGGCGGTCGCCGCCGAGGTCCACCGCGCGGCCCCGGTACTCGGCCGGGATGGCGTCGATGGCGGACTTGGCCGGATGCCCGATGACGAAGACCTGCTCGGGGTCGAGGTCGGGGATGATCTCGCCCATCTGGCCATTGCGCTCGACGCGGTCGGGGCGGCAGTTGATGACGACGTTGAGCGGGCGGTGGATGGCGCCGAGGTCGAGCAGCTGGTTGATGTTCATCAGCGTCGACTCGGGGTCGTTGGCCGCGAAGACGTTGGCGAAGCGCAGCTTCTTGCCGTCCTCGGTGGTATACCGCTCGACGGAGAGGACACCGGGGTCCGGCGGGGCGTCGTACATGCCCTGCAGGGCGGTCTCGCGGTCGACGCCCACCAGCTCGGCGACGGTGAGCGCGATGGCCACGTTCTCCTTGAAGGTGAACCAGCTGAAGCCGCGCAGCTCCTCGTCGCTGACCGTCTTGGGGTCGGCGTAGATCAACTGGCAGTTCCGGGCGTCCGCCTCCTCCTGGAGGATGTCGAAACGGTCCTGCTCGGCGGTGACGCAGATGCCGTTCTCGGGCATGGACCGGCACAGCGAGCGCGCCACGTCGTCCAGCGTCGGGCCCATTTCGGCCAGGTGGTCCTCGCGGACGTTGCACAGCACGCCGATCGTGGAGCGGATCAGCTTGGACTGGTTGATCTCCTGGAGCGCTGGCATGACCGCCATGCACTCGATGACGAGCGCCTCCGGGTTGTAGGCGGCGGCGCGGCGCACGATACCGATCTGCTCGACGACGTTGGCGATGCCGAACTTGCGGTAGACGGGCTCCTCGGTGGCGTCGGGGTGGATGAAGCGGGCCGCCGTACCGGTGGTCTTGGCGACGGTGGTCAGACCGCCGCCGCGCAGGGCGCCCGCGCACAGCCGGGTGATGGAGGACTTGCCGCGGATGCCGTTGACCAGGACCCGAGTGGGGATCATGTCGAGGTTGGTCTGGTGCCGCCGCTGTTCGACGATGCCGGCGATCAGCAGGACGGCCTCGCACACCACGAGCACGGTGTAGAGGAAGAGCACGGTGAGAGCCTCAGTTCCTTCCGACTCCGGCGGGGGTCCGGCTGCCGCCGTCCCGTTTGCGGGGCTGCCCCTGGAGCTGCTGCCGGATCAGCTCCAGACTGCGGACGACGGCGCCGACCTCGTCGTGGTGGCGCGGGAACAGCACGGTCTTGCGGTCGCCGGCGGCGAGCGCCTCGGCCTGCCCGGCCAGAGCGCGCAGGGGCCGTACGACGACGATGTGCAGCCAGCCCAGGCAGGCGGCCGCGGCGGTCAGCCCCAGCAGTCCGGCCAGTACGGTCCGGTTCTGCAGGCTGTACTCCGGGATCGCCAGGCTGGATGCGGGCTGCCAGCTGGCCAGGGACCACTGGAGCGACTTGGCCGCGCCGCCGCCGCCGAACGGCGCGACGGCCGCGACCCGCACCGTGCCGCCGCGCTGGACGGTGGCGTGCGCCTTCTTGGTGGCGAGCAGCGAGTTCAGGTACGAGGGCGCCTTCTCGAAGGCGATGTAACCGGAGTCGCCGCCGATGACCCGGCCCTTGGCGTCCACGACGCGGACCTCGCCCATGCCCTGGCGGCCCAGCAGCGCGTTGACGAACTCGATGCGGAACTCACCGACGACGGCGGCGCCGCCCCGGCCGGGTGCCTGGGCGGTGGCGGTGACGACGGGCTTCTTGCCGCCCTCGCCGGTCACCTCGAGTGCCTGCTTGGAGGGGGCCTTGCCGTCCTTGTGGTGCGGGGAGTGGCCGGCCCGCGCGAGGATCTCGCCGTCGGCGCCGAGGACGTACACCGACTCATAGCGGTCGTGGTCCTGCATGGTGCGCTCCAGCACCTTCTTCATGTCCTCGGGCGTGGTGCGGTCCCCGATCAGGGCGGCGACCGCGGACAGATCCGCGTGGCCCTCGTTGAGCGCACGGCGGACCCGGTCGCTGAGCGTGATGGTGCGGGAGTTCTGGTCGTGGACGATCTGGACCGGGACCTTGACGGCCGAGTCGGCGCGGTTGAGCAGCAGCATCAGCGGGACCGACCAGACCAGCAGCAGGACGGCGCAGACGGCGAGCAGGGCGCGGGCGCCCAGTCCCTTGCGCACGGCCGGGCCCGGGGCGTCCGCGGGCTCGCCCTGGAGTTGCCGGCGCAGCCGCTCCAGGGCGGCGCCCATCCGGGCGGCCTCGCCGGCCCTCGGCACGCTCACCGGACGGGCCAGATCGCCGCGGGTGAGGCGGCGGCTCTCCAGGAACAGCCGGATCAGCGGGCGCTGCACGGTGCCCAGCAACACGATCACCGCGAGCCCGCCGATGACCAGCAGGGCGCCGGCGGCGGCCACGCCGAAGGCGGGGCGGGTGATCTGGGAGACCTTGGCGGAGACATCGACCTCGGTGACGACGGTCAGGCCGAGGCTGCTGGCGGTGGTGGCGCCACCGGCCTGAGGGGCGGCGAGCGTGGCGTAGCCGCCGACGGTGCGGACCTCCTTGGCGGCGCCCCCGGTGAGGTGGCCGCTGACGCCCGTGTAGCCGCCCGCGCCGGGCTCCTTGGCCTTGACGGGGTGCTGCCGGCCCTTGCGGGCGGCGGTCTTGGCGAACGAGGTGAGCTGCTTCCTCGCCCGCTCGCTGTCCAGGGCGCCGTGACTGGAGAGCAGATGGCCGGTGGAGTCGACGACCCCGATGGCGCGGCCCGGGCCGAGGTCGACACCGGGGAAGCTGAGAGTGCTGGAGGCGACGAGCAGCTGCTGCGGCCGGCCCTCCCAGGACAGCAGGGCGACGATGATCAGCCGGGTCTGGCCGTTCTCCAGGCGCACCATGCGCGGGTCCAGCCCGTCGCTGCGGGAGAGCTTGGTGAGATCGATCGCGGTCAGCGGGACGTTCTCGCCGCGGGCGGCGAGCATCTTGCCCGATTTGATCTCGATGACGGCGGTGCCGCGCCACTTCTGGTAGACGTTGCCGACCTTGTCCAGGACGGTGTCGGCGGAGACCGGTCGGCCCTCGTCGAAGAGGGTCGCGGTGCTGGTGAGATCGGTGACCGACTCGTCCAGTGACGCCCGCAGCGCGATGGCGCCGTCTTCGGCGACGTACTGCTGTGAGGTCAGGACCGCCTTGGGGACCAAGGCGTTGTCCGGTTTGCCCAGAGTGAGGGCGGTGATTCCCGCGAGGGAGAGGAGCAGAACCGACAGCACCGCTATGGGCGGCCGAATACCCCCCACAAGCGACATGTCGGCCCTTCGGCGGACCTTGTGCCGCCGCTTCGAGCGCGAAGCGGCCACGGATGGGCTCCTCTCATGCAACTCACACCACACAGAGCGCACTCGAGTGCGATCCGGACCGTCAGACAGCCAGACGGATCAAAGGGTTGCACATCTTAGAGAAATAACGAGAAAACCAGTTTGGCTATGACTAAGGCTGGGCAAACCACGGTCTCCCGTTCTTTGCCGATCGTTCATCTCTGCGCCACCCTTCGCCCGCTCCATCCCGATATGCCCGCGTAAAAGGGGACGCTACGATGAGACGGTCATGGCGGAGATACGAGCGAAGTCGATCACTGTGGCGGCTGTCACGGTCGCGTTCGGACTGCTCCTGGCGGCATTGAGCGCGCATACGATCGGCCGGTCGGGCGGGGACCCCTCCTCGGACGGTGCGGATGCCCCCGAGGTCCCGCTGGAGCGCAGGATCACCGACTTCACGGCCGGGATCGGCCCCGACTCCGGCTACCGGGAGCCGCGCCGCGCCGAACGCCGGGCCGTCGCCGACGCGGTGGGCCTGATCCTCGACGGACACCCGGACCGCGCCCGCCCGCCGCTCGCCGACGCCGGTTTCCGGCTCCGCACCCTCGCCGACACCGGCACCGGCCGCCGCTACGCCGAACTGTCCGACCGCACCGAGCACGGACCCGCTCCGCGCGGCTGGGGCCGGGTCTACGTGGATCTCTCCGCGCCCGCCCGCTGGTCGGTCCAGGTGCCGCATCCGGTCTCCGACGCGGACACCGAACGGCTCGGGGCGCGCGTACTCCTGGGCTCCCCCGGCGGCGTCCTGGTGCTCGCGGGCGCCCACCGCAGAGCCGGGGAGGACGATGCCGCGGACGCGGCCCACCGTACGGACTCCGTCTTCGACGCGGTCTGCGACGAGCTCGCCCGGCGCGGTCTGCCCGGCGTCCAGGTCCACGGTTTCGCCGACGACTCGGCGCCGGGCCGGGACGCCGTCGCCTCCACCGGCGCGGGTTCGGCGGGCCGCGCGGACGCCCGCCGCCTCGCGGCCGCGCTGACCGCACGGCACCTCACCGTCTGCCGCGCCTGGGTCCGCGGCTGCCCCCTGGAGGGCCGCGACAACGTCCAGGGCCGCAGGGCCGCCGCCGGCCATGTGCCGTTCCTGCACGTCGAGTTCGCACGGTCGGTGCGCGCGAGCGACACGGGGATCCGGCATGCGGCGGCGGCCATCGACACGGTGACCTCGCGGTGGGCGAAGGGCCAAGGACAGCCGAGCGCGGGCCGGCTCTCACCCGCGGCCCGGCTCCGGCCCTCGGCATCGCTCTCGCCCGCGGCCTAGCTCTCGCTCGCGGCCACGGTGAACGCGCTCTTCACCGTCTGCGTCACCGCGTTGCCGCCCGCGTCGGTCCCGGTGACGCGCAGGGACGCGTCCCGGCCCGCCGCCGAGTCCGGAATGGTCCAGTCCGCGCGGAACCGGCCCTTGCCGAGCGCGGTGATGGACGCCGCTGTCCACCGCTCGCCGTCGTCGAAGGACACCTCGACCCTCGCCTTGGTGACCGCGGGCGGGGCCACCACGCCCGGTACATGCCCGAAGCCGACGACGAGACGGCCGTCACCGGCCGGGCTCGTACCGTCCAGCCCGGCGTCCAGCCGGTAGTGCGGAACGACGACCGGCAGCGCCGAGCACTCGGCGGGCCCCTCGTACTCGCCCGCCTCCGACACACATGTCCAGTTGTCCGGCACGGTCTGGCCGCCGGAGTGCCCCGAGGCGAAGGTCCACTCGGTGTGCGTGGTCAGCGACTGGCGGAACTCGCCGTTGGTCCTGGTCTGGTCGTACACCACCGTGTACGGCGCCTGCTCGGGCGGCACGGTCAGCACACCGCCGGGGACGCCGTCGCCCTCGTACAGGGTCGTGTCACCGGATACCACCGCGAAGTGCGAGGAGGTGATGTCGGACGGGACCGCGAGGACGTGGTGTCCGGCGGAGTCCGTGACCGTGGCCGTGCCCAGGGAGAAGGTGAGCGCGTCGCCCTTGCGGCACGCCGAGCAGTACCACGTCGCGTCCGCGGCGGCGCCCCGCGCGGGCTCGGTGAAGCCCGGGACCAGGGGGCCGCGCAGCCAGTCGACCGTGGTGGTCCGGCCGGGCACGAGGGGCTGCTCCTGGGAAACGAAGCGCCGCTCCCCGGCCTTGAGCCAGTCCGTGTAGGAGGCACCGGCGGAGCCGCCGACGTACTCGGTCCGCCGCGCCGGGGTCTTGAACGGCTCGGACAGCGCCTCGCCGCTGGTCTCGTACGGCAGGTACATCAGGCGCGCGACCTCTTGGGCGCGACCCGGCGTATCGCTGTGGTAGTTGGTGCGCACCGTGGCCAGTTGGCGGGCGGTGACCTTGTAGTGCTGGTTCTTCGCGATCGTGCCGGCGGGGTTGGCCAGCTTGAGGTCGTAGGAGTAGGGCGTGGCCGCATCCGCGGGCGCCTTGCGGTGGGTGTACACGTTGAAGCGCAGGTCGCCGGTGGTGACGGGGCGGCCGGAGGGCTGCACCTGGACGGGCGAGCCGCCGGAGACGCCGACGCCGCCGTTGACCGCCACCGCGCCCTTCGCGTCCTGGCGCAGGTAGTGGAGGATCAGCTGGTGGTCCTCGGCCGGCCTCGGGGTCGAGAAGGTGACCCGCTCGGTCGCCTTGCGCAGGTCGAGCACGGCCTCGGTGCCGGTGCCGCTGTCGGGGACGGTGAACTCGGCGGTGGCCATGCGTACACCGGCCGGCTCACCGGCGCTGTCGAAGGCCGGGGCGGAGACCATGGCGGTGTAGTGGCCCGCGGGGACCTCGACCCGCGTCTCGCCGTCGACGGCATCCAGGAACGGCTCCTGGTAGAGGGCGGCGTCGTCGGCGTTGGCCAGGGCGAACGACGTGGTGCCCGGGAGGGGTTCGCCGTCCGTACCGAGCACGGTGACCTTCACCGTGTGGTCCGCCCGCGCCGACGGGCGCGGGGCCTCCCGTAAGCCGTCGGCGGCGACCGCCGGTGCGACGGAGCTGACGCCACCGAACAGCGGGCCCTCGCCCACGGATCCCTTCGCCGCCTCGGCGCCGATCTGCCGCGCCAGCGCCGCGCCGAACGCGGGGCCCGAGGGCGGTGCCGTGGCACCCTCGGCGGCCTCGACCCGCACCGGGGTGGTGGTCACACCCGCCTCGGCGAGGGCGGAGACGTTGAACAGCGCGGGGTCCAGGGTGCGGCCCAGATACGGCAGCGCGGTCAGCGGAATGACGAAGACATCGTTGTCCAACCGCCGGGTGACATAGTCCGCCTCGGCACCCGGACGCGGCGCCACGACAACGCTCCCGTCCGCGCGGAGCGTGACCCGCTCGCCGGTGACCAGGGTGACGGTGTGGGCCGTCGTCTCGGGTGCGACCGGCACGGCGGACGCGTCCGGGGCGGCACCTGACATCGGGGCGGGGGCGGCCAGAGCGCCGGGCGCGGGGCCCGCCGCCAGCCCGAGGGCGGCCAGGACACAGCCGGACACGAGGGCGCGGGCGCCGCGCGCTCCGGTGCGGCGCACTGCGGTCTGTCTGATCCGTCGGTACGACATGAGGCGGATCCTTCCTTGACGGTGGATCAACGTGACGGGGGCAGCATGAAGGGGACGACGGCGGGGCAAAGCGACGGGGGATCAGTGGGCACTTTTACGTCCCACAGGTTCGCCACCGGAAGAGATCACTGCCAGGTACGCACCAAAGGTGGCCGAAAAGCGCCGCTTTGAGGCGTTAACCGAGCGCGCGAAGCGCGGGGCGAGGGCCGGGCCACCCCCCGGTACTGGAGCGGCCACAGTGAATTCGGCCCCCATCCCCGCGGTATTCACCGATCCGCCACGGCAATGGGAAATGATCTTTCCCCTCTCCCAGGCAGGAGGGGCCGGTTACCGCGGAAAGACCCCATGCGGAGGAGCCACGCTTAGCCATCCCTGGCCCCTCACGACGCCTTCCCCGCGGGGCCGCACCCTCCGTTCGCTCGTGACCGGCTCGCCTTTCCCGTGGCCGGGCTGCTGGCGCTCACCGCGGGAGGGCATCCACTGCTCCTCTTCGACGGGGTCACCACGCTCGAAGGCAAGACCGGAGGATCCGGCCGAGGGGCCGCGGGTCCGTGTCCTGTGCGCGACGGACGGGCTGCGCAACGACGACAGCCACGAGGGCACGTTCCCGGCGCGCTGCCTGGGCAAGGTGCGCGACTGGAACCCCGGGACCGGTGAGCTGACCATCGAGGCCATCGCGATCTTCAGCTGAAGTGCCACGCACCCCGGGGGTCTTCAGCGCCCGCGGGGTGTTCAGTGCACCCGGGGGTCTTCAGCGCCCGGGATGTTCAGCGCCCCCGGGATGCGTTCAGCCGAGCAGGAGGCTCCGCCGCCACAGGGGGCGCTGGAGCGCGGTGATCAGTCCGGCGTCGGTGAGGAAGGCGACCAGGCGCTCGCCCGCCCAGCGCATGGTCCGCCGGAAGTGCGGATTGGCGCGGGCCTCCCGGGCGGCGCGGCGCGGGTCGAGGCCCACGGCCCGGTAGATCGGGGCGTTGGTGTACGTGCTCATGGCCAGCATCGCGCACCAGGCGGTGAGCTGCCGGTGGAACTCCAGCACGGCACCCGGCCTGCCGCGCGTGGCGTCCAGGAGTTCGGAGTGGGCGAAGCGGATGTGCCGCGACTCCTCCATCACATGCAGGCGCGACACCTGCCGTACGAGGGGCTGCACCCGCTCGTCGCCCATGGCCTCCCGCTGGAAACGGTCGTAGACCTCCTCGATCAGCAGCGCGGCCGCGAACAGGCTCGCGCCGCGCAGCCGCGGGAGCACCGCCCGGCCCAGGTGCCGGACGAGGGCGGGCGGCCGGTAGGCCGGGCAGCCGAGGGTGCCGAGGGCCCGGCCGAACATGGCGACGTGGCGCGTCTCGTCGGCCACCTCGCTCAGCGCGTAGTGGGTGCGTGGCGACGCCGGATCGCGGGCGGTCAGCTGGCCGGTGAGCATCTGCATCAAGGTCAGCTCGAACCAGGTGGCCATGCTGATCATGTTGGCCCACTCGCTGCGGGAGAGCGCGAGGCGCCGTTCCTCGCTCAGCCGGTGCCAGGTGGGGGTGGCGTACAGCGACATCCGCTCGGGCTGGAGATACCAGTGACCGGGCTCGGGCGGGGCGTCCCAGTCGATGGCGAGGACGGGGTCGTAGGTGTGCTTGGCCGCGGTGCGCAGCAGGCGTTTGGCCACCTCGGCCGGTGTCTGGCGTGGGGTGCCCGTCGGGGCGGGCGCGGACCGGTCCCGTGGCTGTGGTTCCCTCACCGCGCACCGCCTGCCGTGACCGAGCGGTCCGGTCCGGCCTGGGCCGGGACGGGCAGCGGTCCTGCCGGTGCGGGGGGCTGCGGGACGGTGGCGGGGGATTCCACGGCCGCGGAGGGGGATGCCGTCGCGGGGCCGGGGATGCCGGGGCCCGGTGACGCGCCGGGAGGAGCCGTGACCTGCAACCCCAGCCTCAGCTGCACGATCCTGGCGAACTCGGCGATGGTGCCGTTGCTGCGCAGCAGTTCCATGGGCGGGATGTCGAGTTCGTAGCGCTGGTTGAGCGAGACGAGCACCTGAGCGGCCATCAGCGAGTCCATGCCGTAGGAGTCCAGGCGCCGGTGCGGTTCGAGTGCCTCGTGGTCCATGTGCAGGACCTCCGCGAGCAGGCGGGTGAGCTGGTCCACAAGGTGGGCGAGGGCGGTCTCCTCGTCCATGAGGGAGAGCCGGCGCAGGAGTTCCTCGCGGGTGGCCTCCCCGTTCCCCACCTGGGGCGGTACGAGGTCACCGAGGCGCGGGGCGCGCAGCAGGGGCAGCAGAACGGCGGCGCGCGACCAGTCCGTCCGGGAGACGCCCACCACCGCGGGGGCGTCCGGCCGGTCGTCGCCGAGCAGCCGTCGGCCGTGGTCGAGGGCGGTGTGCGGGGCCAGGGGCTCGATGCCCAGGCCGTGGAGGGAGCCGAGCAGGTCGTTGCGGGCCGCGTAACCGATCTCGCCGATGGCACCCCAGGCGAGGGTGAGCGCCGCCTCGCCGTGTCGTCGGCGCAGCCGGGCCAGGCCCTCCAGATAGAGATTGCCCGCCGTATAGGCCGACTGCTTGAAGTTGCCCACCATGGCGGTCGTGGAGGAATAGCACAGGAAGAAGTCCAGCGGACGCCCGCGGGTCAGGGTGTCCAGAACATGGGCTCCCGCGATCTTGGGTCGCAGGACGTCGCTCATCCGCTCGGCGGTCAGCTCGGCCAGGGGTGCGTCGTCCAGGGCCATGGCCGCGTGGACCACACCGCGCAGCGGATGGCCGTTCTCGTCGATGTCCTTCAGCACCCGGCGCATCGCCTCCGCGTCGGCGACGTCCGCGGCGTACGCGGTGACCCGCACGCCGTCCGGGGCGAGCGCGTCGCGCACGGCGGCGGCCTCCGGGCCGTGGGCGCCGCTGCGGCTCACCAGGGCGAGGTGCCGGGCGCCGAGCCCGGCGAGCCACTGTGCGGTGGCCGCGCCGAAGCCGCTGGTGCCGCCCGTGACCACATAGGACGCGCCCGGGTCGAGTTGGGGCGCGCGGGGCGCGATGGGCGTCGCCCGTGCGGGCGGAGAGGCGAGCGAGGAGGCGGGTTCGACGGCGCAGGGCTCGTCCAGCGGGTCGAACGTGACGACGACCTTGCCGATATGGCGTGAGTGGCGCATCAGCAGGAAGGCGTCCGCCACCCGGGCGGCGGGGAAGACGGTGTGCGGCAGCGGCTGGAACTCCGGGCCTTTCCCTGACGTCCGGCCGTCCCCCAGGGTCCGCCCCACGTCCTCCAGGAGGTCCCCCAGCAGCCGGGGGTCGCGCAGCACCGTGGTCAGGTCCACGCCGTGGAAGGAGATATGGGAACCGAAGGGGCGCAGCGGCAGGGTCCGGTCCTCGTAGAAGTCGCGCTTGCCGAGTTCGATGAAACGGCCGCCGGGGCGGAGCACTTCCAGGCCCCGCGCCAGGGCCTGTCCGGAGAGGGAGTTGAGGACGATGTCCACTCCCCTGCCGTCGGTCACGTCCATGACCTGGACGGTGAAGTCCAGCGAGCGCGAGTCGAGGACGTGTTCCACGCCGAGTGCGCGCAGCAGGTCGCGTTTGGGCTCACTGCCCGCGGTGGCGATGACGGTGGCGCCGTGCGCCCGTGCGGAGTGGAGGGCCGCGAGGCCGACGCCACCGGCCGCGCCGTGCACGAGCACGGTCTCCCCCGCCCGCATCCGGGCGGTGTACAGCAGGCTGTAATGAACGGTGCAGAGGGCGACCGGCACGCTGGCGGCCTCCGCGAAGGTGACGCCCGCGGGGATCGGCCACAGGTTGCGGGCCGGGCTGGCCACGTGGGACGAGAGCGCTCCGGTCAGCAGCCCGACGACCCGGTCCCCGGGCGCGAAGCGGTCCACGCCCGGCCCGCAGGCGGTGACCACGCCCGCGCATTCGAGCCCGAGGTTCTCCTCGCGCGGGCTGCCGGCCAGTGCCTCCGTGGGCAGCAGCCCGACCGTCTGCATGATGTCGCGGTAGTTCAGGGCGGCCGCGCGTACCTCCACGACCACTTCTCCGGGACCCGCGACCGGCGGGGGGATCTCCTGCCAGGCGAGGCGGTAGGAGAGGCCGGGCCGGCGCACCCGCAGGGCGAACGGCGGCGGAGCCGCGCCGTCGGCGAGGGGGACCGCGGGCGGCAGGGCGCGCTCGCGCGGGACGAAGCGATCGTGCGCGGTGAGCACGATCTCGTCCTCGTCCTCGGCGCTGTCGGGTGCCTCGGCGTCGAGCAGTTCGCGGACCAGCCGGGCGGCGTCCGCGGCCGGATCGTCGTTCCGGCACAGGCTCAGGCGGCGCCCGCGCAGATCGGGTTCCTCGTTGGCCAGGCAGCGTGCCACGCCCCAGGCGGCGGCGTCGGTGGGATGGGTGATCGGTCCGGGGGTCGCCTCGGCGCCGTGCGGCCGGGTGACGAGCCACAGCCGGACCCCGGCCGGTGAGCCGAGGGACCGGTGCGCCTCCGCGACGGCCCGCAGTGTCTGACCGGCGTGGGTGGCGCGGGCGACGGCCTCCTCGGCGTCGTCGGGTTCGGCGCCGCCCAGGATCAGGACGACGGTCGTCTCGCCGGTGCCGGACTCGGTCAGCGCCCGGGTCCAGGCGGCGGCGTCGGTGTGGGCGTCGGTGAGGACGCTGTGCCCGGCGCCGTGTGCGGTCAGCGCCTCGGTGACGGCGTGGGGCAGCGGGTCGTCCGGCGTGTCGCCGCAGACGATGTACGCGGCGGACGGGGCGGGGGGTGGCGGCGCGGCGGCGGGGGCGGGGGTGCCACCGGCCGCGGCGAGGAAGACGGAGGCGTGGTCGCGTCCGGGCGGCTCGGTGTCGCCGGTACGGGCACAGGAGGTGAAGCCGCACCGGCGCAGGAGCCCGGGCCACTGCTCGCGGGTCAGCAGCGGGGAGCCGGGCCGCAGGCCGGTGTCGGTGCGGTGGTGGAAACTGTCGAGGGCACCGAAGACGGGGAGCAGGATCTCCGGCTCATGGCATTCGAAGGCCAGCAGGTGTCCGCCGGGCGCGAGGAGCGAGGCCACGCGGCCGAGCGCGGGCTCCAGATCCTTGGCCGTGTGCAGCGCGTTGGCGGCGACGACGAGGTCGAAACCCTGTGGGTGGTAGCCCTGTTCGGCGAGGTCCCGGTCCAGGTCGAAGGTGCCGTACTCGACGAAGTCGTAGTCGCCGAAGCGGTTGCGGGCGCGGGTCAGATAGGCCGGTGAGACATCGGTGTAGCGGTAGCGGGTGCGGTCGGCGGGCAGCAGGGGCAGCAGCGCCGCGGTCATGCCGCCGGTGCCGGCGCCGATCTCCAGAACACGCAGCGCGCGGTCGGCGGGCCAGTGGCCGAGCAGGGCGCGGAGCAGTGCCTGGGCGAGGCGGTTGTGGAAGCGGGAGGTCGGCGCGGTGTCGTAGTACTGCTCCAGGAGGTGCGCGGCCGATTCGGCGCTGAGCAGCGCCGGGGCGCTCGCGCGCCCGGTGAGGACGTCCGCCAGGTGCCGGGTCAGGTGAGTCGCCAGGGCGATCCGGTGCACATCCCCGGGGGCCCGGACGAGGGCCTCGCGCACGGGCGGCGGGATGTGGCGGGCGCCGGGCGTCAGACATCGGCCGCCGGGGGTCTCGGTGAGCAGGCCGCGGCGCAGCAGGAGGGGTTCCAGCAGGGCGATCAGGGGGCGGTGACGCTCCTCCATGCCCGCAGCCACGAGGTCGTCGGCGGTGAACGGCGCCGCGGGGTCGGGCAGCAGCCGGGCCAGCGCGGCGGCGGCGGAGCGCGCGGTCAGCTCCTCGTCGTGACGCGAGGTCAGGTCGTAGCGGGCCTCGCGCCACCGCTCCCGTACGGCGTCCAGGCGCGCAGCGGCGTCCCGGAGGATGGCCTCGGGGGGCGGCAGGGGCGAGGGCGCGGCCGGGAGGTGGGCGCGGGGAGCGGCCCGCGGAACGGTGTGGTGGAGGGTGACGGGGGTGGTGCGGGCGATCGGAAAGAGGCGCAGCCGGCACTCCTCCAGGCGGGCCGTGACGGTGCCGTCGGCGTCCGCGACCGTGATGTCCCAGCAGACCTCGCTGTCGGTGGCGTCGCGTTCGGTGACCCACATGATCCCGGTGGGCGACGGCGCCGACCACACCCGCACCGCGCCGATGGACGCGGGCAGATAGGCGCCCCGCTCCCGCAGCCGGTCATGGAGGAGGGCGACACCGGTCTGGAGGGCTCCGTCGAGCAGCGCCGGATGCGCGGTGTACGGGGCACCCGGGGCCTGGTGGCGATAGGTGGCGACCGAGGTCCGCGCCCCCAGGCGCACCTCGTCCAGCGTCCGGAACGCGGGCCCGTAGACGAGCCCCACCTCGGCGCAGGCGGCGTAGTGTTCCTCGCCGCTGACGCGCGTCGTGCACCGGGCGCGCAGCCGCTCCGGGTCCACCGGCTCGGGCCGCGGGCTCAGCAGCGGGCGCACCCGGGCCCGTGCGTGCGCCCGTGGTTCGGGGCCGCGCTCGTCGGTGCTGGTGACCGTGGCGAGGGTGGTGTCCGGGTCGAGGCCGACCCGCAGCCGTACGGCGGAGGCGTCCGCCCAGGGCACCACGAGGCTGGCGCTGACGTCGAGGTGTGCCACCTCGACCGGCCGTCCGTACACGGCGCGCCCCGCGGCGAGGAGCGCCTCGGCGTATCCGGTGGCCGGCATGACGACGGATCCGCCGAGCCGGTGGTCGGCGAGCCAGGGCACGAGGACGGGCTCGATCGCGCCCTCCCAGCTGGGGACGGCGGTGGGCATGCGCTCGCCGAGCAGCGGGTGGACGATGACGCCGTCCCCGCTGGAGTTGGCCCAGGAGCGGGGGGTGCCGGACCAGTGGCGCTCGTACTGCCACGGGTAGGCGGGGAGCCGGGTGACCCGGCCCGGCACCGGGAAGTGCCGGGTGAGATCGGCCGAGGCCCCCGCCGCGAGCACTCCGGCCGCCGCCGCGCCGAGGGCGGCGGGGCCGTCCGCCCCGCGGCGCAGGGTCGGCAGGACGACAGTGCGGCCGGGGCCGGTGCGCGGGCTGATGCCGGTCCCGATGCCGGTCTTTCCGCCCCGGAACGCCACGCGCCGAAGGTAGGCGCGCAGGACGGGATGGGGGCCGATCTCCAGGAGGATGCCGGCCCCGTCCGCGAGGGCGCGCCGCACCGCGTCCGCGAAGAGCACCGGGCGGCGCACGTTCTGCCACCAGTACGCCGCGCCGAGATCGGTGCCGCGGGCGCGGAAGCCGGTGACGGTCGAGTAGAACGGCACCCGCACCGGCGACGGCGTCACGTCGGCCAGGACGGCGCGGAGTTCGTCCTCGATGGGATCCATGTGGCGGCTGTGGAAGGCGTAGTCGAGGCCCAGGTCGCGGAAGAAGACGCCCTCGACGGCGAGTTCCGCGCCGAGCAGCGCCAGCGCCTCCGCGTCACCGGCCACCGTGACGTCCTCGGCGCTGTTGACTCCGGCGATCTCCAGCTTCTCCCCGTACCCGGCGAGGGCCTTCGCGGCCCGGTCGACGGACAGCCCGACGGCGGCCATCCGGCCACTGCCGACCGTGGTCCCCTGCACCCGGCCACGTTCGGCGATCACCCGCGCCGCGTCCGGCAGGGACAGCGCTCCGCAGATGTGGGCGGCGGCCACCTCCCCGACGCTGTGGCCGACGACCATAGCGGGCTCGATCCCCCGGGCGCGCAGCGCCGCGGTGATGCCCAATTGCGCGGCGAACAGGAGAGGCTGGGCCACCTCCGTCGCCCCGAGGTCCGCCTCCCCGGCAGGCGCGGTGAGGCGATCGGCCACCGACCACCCCAGACGCGGCGCGAGTTCGGCGTCGGCCTCGCGCACCGCGCGACGAAAGACGGCATCGGCGTCGAAGAGGTCCGCCCCCATGCCCGCCCACTGCGAGCCGTTCCCACAGAACACGAAGGCGACGCGCCCGCTGTCGGCGGCGGGACTCACCGCGCCGGGGGCGGCTGGCTCCCGGGTGGGAGCGGCGGTCGAGGCCCTGGTGGGCGCGGTCGGTGTGCCGACGGGCGCGGCCGGTACTCCGATGGACACGGCCGATTCTCCGGCAGACACGGTCGGCACTCCGGTGGACACGGCCGGCGTGCCGACGGGCGCGGCCGATTCTCCGACGGGCGCGGCCGATTCTCCGGTGGACGCGGCCGATTCTCCGGTGGACGCGGTCGGCTCGCTCGTGGGCGCGGTCGACTCGGCGGCGAGCGCTGTCGGCTCGGCGGCGAGCGCTGTCGGCTCCCCAGTGGGTGCGGCCGACGCCCCGTCGAGCGCGGTCGGCTCCCCACCAGCCCCGCCGGCACCCGGCCGCCCCGGCTCGGGCTCCGGCGCCGTCAAGGCGCGCAGCCCCCGCGCCGCCTCCCCAGGCGTGGTGGCCCAGACGACGGCGCGGTGTTCGTGGCGGCCACGGCGGAGGCAGGAGGTGTGGGCCAGGTCGTAGAGGTCGTCGGGGGGCGTTTCGTCCAGGTGTGCGGCCGTGGCCTCGGCCGCCTCCGACAGTGCCTTGGCGGTGCGGGCCGAGACGAGCAGGGGCACCGGTGAGCGCGGGGGTTGCGGACGGTCCGGCAGGGCCGGGGGTTCGGCCACGATGGCGTGGGCGTTGGCGCCGCCGAAGCCGAAGGAGTTGACCCCGGCGACGGCGCGCCCGCCGGTCGTGGCGGGGGCGAGGGCCGTGGGCCGGGTGGTGAGCCGCAGTCCGAGGCCCTCGAAGTCGATGTCGGGGTGCGGCGGTTCGGCGTGGAGGGACGCCGGTGCGGTGCGGTGTCGCAGCACCAGGAGGGCCTTGAGCAGACCGGCCATGCCGGACGCGGGCTCCAAATGGCCGAGGTTGGTCTTCACCGAGCCGAGCGGGAGGGCCCCGGAGATCCGGCGTACGCCGAGGGCCCGGCCGATGGCGAGGGCCTCCAGCGGGTCGCCGACCGGGGTGCCGGTGCCGTGCGCCTCGAAGTACACCAGCTCGTCGGGGTGCACCCGGGCGCGGTCGTAGACCTCGCGCAGCAGCCGCTCCTGCGCCTCGGGGCTGGGCAGCGCGAGCCCCATGGTCCTGCCGTCGCTGTTGCTGCCGGTGCCCAGGACGAGCCCGTGGATCCGGTCGCCGTCGGCCAGCGCGTCCGACAGCCGCTTCAGCAGCACCACGCCGCCGCCCTCGGCCCGGACGAACCCGTCCGCCTGCGCCGAGAAGGAGGCGCACCGGCCCCGCTGGGACAGCATCGACGCCTGGGAGAACCCCACGTAGTGGAACGGGCTGAGCAGCACGTTGACCCCGCCGCAGACCGCGGCCCGGCCGCCGCCCTCCCACAGGGTGCGGCAGGCGCGGTCGAGGGCCACGAGGGAGGAGGAGCACGCGGTGTCGATCGCCATGCTGGGGCCGCGCAGATCGAAGGCGTGCGAGACCCGGTTGGCGGCGATCGACGAGGCGGCGCCCGACATGGTGTAGGCGCCCACCGTGCGCAGCGCGGACATCTGGAGCGCGCCGTAGGAGGCATCCGAGATGCCGACGAAGACCGCGGTGTCCGAACCGGCCAGCGTGGCGGGGTCCACGGCGGCGTCGTCCAGCGCCTCGGCCGTCATCTCCAGCAGCAGCCGGTGCTGGGGGTCCATGTGGGCCGCTTCCTTGGGGGAGATTCCGAAGTAGGCGGCGTCGAATCCGGCCAGGTCGTCGAGGAAACCCCCGGCCGCGGTGTACGACTTGCCCCGGCGCGGCACGGCGGGGTCGGTGAACAGGCGCGCGTCGAACCGGTCCGCGGGCACCTCCCCCACCAGGTCCCTGCCCTGCTCCAGGGCCTCCCAGAGCCCGTCCAGGTCCCGGATGCCACCGGGAAGCCGGCAGGCCGCCCCCACCACCGCGATCGGTTCGGCCTCGTCCTGACGCATACCGGGGCCTTTCTCCAGTCACTTCGCGACACCGGCGGGAAGCCCGCGTCACGCTCTCGGCAGCGACGCACACTAGGCCAGACGGACGACCGCCGAGGCCGCCTGTACACCCGTTGGAGGGAACGGCGGCGAAGTGCACTCGGTGAGGTGAACGGAGCCGGCCCGGGCCGCTTAGCCCATTCGGGTGATGTGTGCGGACGGGGCCCGTACGGAGCGCGCGCACAGAGCGTGCCTACGGCGGGCCGGGCGGCGCGGCGGGGTGCGGTCGGTGTGGTGTCCTCGGCACGCGCCCCGGCGCGGTCACCGGCGCGGCCCGGGCGCGGTCGGAACCGCCACCGCATCGAGTGCCCCCGCGGATCCGCTGCCGGATCGCGCCGCCGGATCCCCATGCCCCTCACCCGCCCTTCGACGTCTGGAGCCCGCCATGGCCGTACTCTTCACCGGCGCGACCGGTTTCCTCGGCAGCCGCATCCTGCGCCACCTGCTCGCCGAGGACGGCGACGACCGGCCCATCACCGTCCTCGGCCGGGGCGGGGAAGGGAGTCTGCGGGCGCGGGTCGGGACGGCCCTCGACGGGCTCGACGGCCTGGCGGGCGCCGCGACGCCCCGCGGGCGCCTGCGGTACGTGCCCGCCGACCTCACCCTGCCCGGCCTCGGCCTGACCGACGGCGAACGCCGCGCCCTCACCGACGCGTGCTCGGTGGTGTGGCACTGTGCCGCGCACCTCGCGCTGCACGACGACCCGGTGCCGTTGTTCAAGGCGAACGTCCTCGGCACCCGGCGTGTCCTCGACCTGGCCACCGAGGCGGCCGGGGCGCGGGTCGTCCATCTGAGCACCGCGTACGTCGCCGGGGGACGCGCCGAGGGGCACATCCGCGAGGACGACCTGGACGGCGGCCACGGCTTCCTGACGCCGTACGAGGAGAGCAAGTACACCGCCGAACGCGCGGTGCACGCCTGGAGCGCCCGTACCGGCCGGGGCGCCACGATCCTGCGGCCGTCGCTGCTCGTCTCCGACCGTCCCGTCCACGGCAGCGGGCAGCGCCAGCCGCTGGCGGTGCTGGCGTTCCTCATCCACGAGGCGCTGCGCCGCAGGGCCGAGGACGACCCGGCGCTCGCCTCGCTCCTCGACGGGGGCGACGCCCACGGCAGCGGTCTGCGGGTGCGGGTCCGCGCGGGGAGCGGCGGGGCGCTGAACCTGGTCCCGGTGGACTACGCGGCCCACGCGGCGGTGTGCGCCGCGCGTGCGGCGGCGGCCCGTCCGGGCGCCCCGGCGGGGGTGCGCACGGTGCATCTGACCCATCCGCACAACACACCCTTCGCGACGGCCGTGAAGGTCCTGGAGCGGCTGTACCCGGGGCTTCGTCTGGACCTCGTGGACGACCTGGACGACCCGGACCCGTACGAGTCGCTGTTCGCACACCACCTGGCCTCGCTGCTGGTCTTCACCGCGCAGCGCAGGACGTACGACCGGAGCAACCTGCTCCAGGACACCGACGGCCTGCCCGACCCCAAGCCCCTGGACGCCACCTACCTCGCCGACGCGGCCGGAGAGGCAGTGGCGTCCACCCCGGCCGCCTGAACCCTCCCCCACGGCCCCGCCGTGGCCAGCACCCGCAACTCCCCCAGCCAGGCGGCGGCGAACGACTCGGCGGCCGAGCGCGGCTCGGTGGTGGTGAAGCCCGCCACGGCCCGGCCCTGGGCGGTGGCCAGGACGGTGGACAGGCGGTGTCCGGCCGGGAGGAAGTTCAGCGGCAGTATGCGCAGGACCCGCCGCCCGGCCACCACCAGCGGGGACGAGGGACCCCGCACATTGCTGGCGAGCAGGGTGGCGCGGCCCGGGTCGAAGTACCGCTCGAAGCACCATCCCCCGGCCACGGCGGGTACGGAGCGGAACACCGCGCGCACCAGCGGATGGCGCAGCGCGCGGGCGCGGCCCGCCGTGCGGGCGGCGACGAGGCTGAGGCGGCGTCCGGCGTCGGGCTCCGCCACGGGGAGCGGGATGCGGAGCGGGATATGGCGGTTGCGCAGCACGGCCGCGTCCCCGGGCCCCCGGACGTTCACCGGGACCAGGGCGCGCATCTGCCCATCGGGGCCGTGGAGTTGGGGCTGGGCGCGCAGCGCCCCGCTCAGCGCGGCAAGGTACACGTCGTTGACGGTCGTGCCGTGGCGGCGGGCGATGCCACGCAGCAGGCCGAGGTCCGTCTCCGCGCAGGCGTAGGAGAGGGTGGCGGGCGGGTCACCGGCGGCTTCCGCCGCGCTCCCCCGGCGCCGCTCCAGCAGGGGCGTGCCGCACAGCCAGGCCGCGCGCAGCGGATCGGTGACGGCACGGTGCAGGGCGCCGTGCGCCCGCCAGGGTTCGGCCCGCGCGGGGGACGCCGTGGCGGCGCCCGGGCCATGGGCGTCGGGTCCATGAGCGCCCGGGCCGAGGGCGTCCGGGCCATGAGCGTCCGGGCCGAGGGCGCCCGGGCCATGAGCGCCCGGGCCGAGCGCGCCCGTTAAGGCGGCCAGTACGCCGACCACTCCCGCCCCGTCGAGCAGCCGGTGGTCCGCCCGCCACACCAGGGCGGACGTGCCGCCCGGCAGCCCCGCCACCGTGGAGCAGGACCAGCGGTGCGGCTCCAGCGGCCTGGCCAGCGCCTCATGCGCCACGTCGGTCAGGCCCCGCTCCGGAGCGGCCTCGGCGTTGCCGTCCGCGCCAGTCCACGGGCCGCCGTCCGAGGGCCCGGTGCCCAGCAGTTCCGCCACCGGCCTTAGCGAGGCGTCGAGTTGGCGCCGGCCGGGAGGCGGGCCCTCCAGCTCCAGCACCACGCCGATGGTCAGTCCGGTGCCGGGGTGCGCCTTCCCGTACGCCACGAGAGCCGCGTCCGGGAACGGCAGTTTCCCGGTCGGCTTCCCGCTCGGTTGCCCGGTCGGCTTCCCCGTCGGCTGCCCGCGCTTCCCCGTCGGCTTCCCGCTCGGTTTCCCGCGCTTCCCCGTCATCCTCCACCACCCCTCCGCCGGTGCCACCGACCGGCAGCCGGAACAACGCCCGGGCGGCGCCCGAGTCACCGTCCGGGGCCGCCGCGTCAGCGGTCGGCGGGCGCCTTCACGACAACGGGTACACCTTGGTGACCGTGCGGGTGAATCACCCGCACGGACCAACGGCCACGCCTCCTCCGGCCGCCATCATCGGACGGATCAATCATCGGAAGCGGCCACTCCTTCGTGTGGCCCGACCTGGGAGAAGTGCGTGACTTCAGCGAACGGGCGCAGGCGCGCCCTCGTCCATACGGCGGCCCTGGGGCTGCTGGCGGCCTCGGCCACCGCCGTGGCCTTACTGGGGCAGCAGCCCCCGGCCCGCGCGGCCGCCGAAGCGCCGGCCGTTCCCCTGCCGTTGACCTGCGAGGGGACGGCCACGGTGGAGCCCACCAACCCCGACCTGGTGCTCGTGCGCGACCAGAGCGGCGTCGCGGGCTACCGGGCCACCATCACCGGAAACTGCCTCGGCTCCGCCGTGGTCTCCAAGGTGCGGGTCACCTTGGAGGGCATGGCCGAGGGCACCTGCGCCGCGGCCGTCGGCACCGGCACGGGCACGGCGGAGTGGATCGGGCCGGGCGGTACGCGGGTCGGCACCAGCACCGGCGGCGGCAAGCTCCGCTTCACCAACGACGCCGACGGCAACGTCACCTTCAGGGCCGAGAACGTGCAGATCGCCAGGGGCCTCTTCGCGGGCTCCGTGGGCGTCGACATCACGGTGAACGACCGCGGTGTGGGCCGGGACTGCTGGACGCAGGGCAGGCTGGCCGGCGGCTCGGGCAGCGGCTCAGCGCGGCTGACGTTCGGCTGACGCCTCGGCGGGGGCCGGAAGCCGTGCCGCGTGTTCCGGGGCGGCCTCCGGTCGCCCGCCCTTGCCGGTATGCCATCTCCGCCCACCCTTGCCCGGGCGAGACCTCCCGGCCGTGCCGGAACTCCGGGAGAAGCCGGGCCACCACCAGTTCGCCGCGCCGAGCAGCCGCATGACGGCGGGTACCAGGACCGCCCGTACGAGCACCGCGTCGATCAGCACCGCCAGGAAGACACCGACGCAGATCTCCTTCACCATGACCACACTGCTGGTCGCGAAACAGGCCGTCACCACCAGAACCGCCGCCGCCGCGGCGCTGATCACCCGCCCCGAGCGCTCGATCCCCACCGCCACCGACTCCCGGTCGTCCCCGAGCAGGCGGTACTGCTCACGGATGCGCAGCAGCAGGAACAGCTCGTAGTCCATGGACACCGCGATGAGGAGGAACAGCATGACGATGGGGGCCAGCGCGTCCACGTAACCCGCCGGTTCGGCGCCGAGCAGCCGGCTGGCGTGTCCGTCCTGGAAGATCCAGGTGAGGGCGCCGAAGGAGGCGCCGATGGACAGGCCGTTCATCACCAGCGCCTTGAGGGGGAGCACGAGCGAGCGCAGGGCGACGGTGAGCAGCACGAAGCTCGTGACCACCATGAAGGCCAGCACCCGGGGCAGCAGCCGGTAGAAGGTGTCCATGGTGTCCACGGCGAGGGCCGACGCGCCGCCCACCAGCACACCGCCGCCGCCGGGTACGGGCAGCGCGCGCACGGCCCGGACCAGCGACTTCGCCGAGTCGCTCTCCACCCGCTGGTCCTGGCCGACGTAGATGACGGCCTTGTTCCCGGTGGTCCCGGCCACCAGCACCCCACGGGCGCCGGGGAGTTCGGAGACGTTCCGCGTCCAGGTCAGCAGGTCGGCGTGGCCCCGGCCGCGGTCCACGGGGTGATCGAAGGTGGCGATGGCCTGCAGGGTGCCGAGGCCGGAGACGGCGAAGTCGTGTTCCATGCGTTCGGCCGCCACCCGGGCCGGCGCTCCGGCGGGCAGCATCCGCTGGTCGGGGAAGCCGATGACGGTGTGCAGAAACGGCACCGCGAGGGCGAGCAGCAACGCGGAGACGGCGCAGGTGTAGGCGATGGGCTTCTCCATCACCGCACGGGCCACGCGGCCCCACAGCGCGCCGTCCCGGCGGCCGCCCTGGCGCCGCAGCCAGGCCGGTGAGAGCGCGTCCACGCGCTCGCCCAGGCAGAACAGCAGCGCGGGCAGCACCGTCACCGTCACCAGGGCCCCCACCAGCAGCCCGGCCGCCGCGCCGATGCCCAGCGCGCGGACGAAACCGAGCGGGAAGAAGGCGAGGCCCACGGCGATGAAGGTCATGACGACGCCGGACAGCGCCACCGTCCGCCCGGCGGTGTCGACGGTGATGGCGACGGCCTCCGCCGGGGTGCGTCCCGCCCGCAGTTCCTCCCGGAATCTGCTGACGATGAGCAGACCGGCGTCGACACCCGCCGCAAGGCCGATGGCCACTACGAGGTTGACCGTCACATACGGGACCTCGATGACATCGGCCACGGCGCGCAGCGCGGCGAGGGCCGCGGCCGTCGCCAGGACTCCGGTGACCACCGGCAGCAGAGCGGCGACCACGCCCCGGAAGACGAACACCATCAGCAGCATCATCAGCGGCAGCACCATCAACTCGGTGCGCACCAGGTCGCGTTGGGACCGTTGGACGATCTCCGAGATGATCGCGCTCGGCCCGGTCCAGGTGACCTCGAACCCCGGTGCGCGCAGGGTGTCCCGCAGCGCCAGATAGCTCTGGGTGCGGCCGGTCTCCCCGTCGCCCTTCAGCAGGATGGGCACCACGGTCGCGTGCTGGTCGAGGGAGACCAGCAGCGGATTGGCCGAGGACCAGGCCGTCGTCGCCCGGTCCACCGCGCCCTTGGGCGCCCGGCGCAGCGCGTCCTCCACCGCTTCCCGGAAGGCGGGCCGGGAGGCGGTCAGCTCCTTGCTGCGGAAGGTCACCAGGACATCCGCGCCGCCCTCCCCCACCTCGTTCCGGATCGCGTCCGCCGCCCGGGTCGCCTCGGCGGCGGGTGCCATGAACCCGCCGTAGCTGAGCCGCCCGGGCAGCCCGGAACACGCCCAGCAGGAGACCACCAGCACCAGCACCGCCCCCGCGAGCACCCAGACCCTGCGCGCGACGTCGAAACGTCCCAGCCGGACGAACATGCCACCCTCCCTGGCTCACCGCGCCGGCGCCCACGGTGGGACGGCCGCGCAGGACGCCCAACGAACGACACTCCTCCAGGTCACCCAGGTGTGCGGAGAAGCCCCGCAATGACCCGCTATCGGGGCCAGCGGCCGGATTTTCCGGTGCTCCCGTACACAACGGAAACTGTCGTTTACCGGACCGGGTTCGCAAAGAGCTTTTCTCAGGGCCTCTCACCGCAATGGCCTTTGACGCCCCAAAACGCCGGAGAGGGCTCCGGAATACCGCTCCGAGCAGCCACTTGACCGTTACCGGCCCCCTGAAACAACCTTCTGCCGAGATTTTTGCGACATTTGATGCCCCGGCCCTGTCCTCTTACGACATGACTGTTTTACGTTTCTCTTTTCCCGCACTACCAGGAACAGTTACAGGGGAACCGTGCTCACTCAGGACACCACCACGCAGAGCGCTTCGAGCGCACCGGAGCCACCGGCACCACCGATCAGCGACCGACCGGCCGCGCCCGCCCGGTCCAAGAGCGCCGCCATTCTCGGCTGGGTCGTCACTCTCACCCTCAACGTGGCCGCACCGATCCTCACCTACAACGTGCTGCGCGACCACGGCTGGAGCGAATTCGCCGCGCTGCTGCTCAGTAGCGCCTGGCCGGTGGTCGACGGCGCCATTCACATCGTCTGGCGCCGCCGCCTCGATGAACTCGCCATCGTCACCCTCGTGTTCATCGTGATCACCGCCGTGGTGTCGACCGTCGGCGCACACTCGGCCCGCGCCCTGCTGATCAAGGACTCGGCCGTCACCGGGCTGTTCGGGCTGCTGTGCCTGGCGACGCTGCTGACGCCGCGCCCGCTGATGTTCTACTTGGGGCGCAAGTTCGCCACCGACGGCACCGAGGCGAGCACCGCCTGGTGGAACGGCTTGTGGAACGTCGATGGCTTCCGCAAGGCCATGCTGACGATGACGACCGTCTGGGGCGTGGCCTACTGCCTGGAGTCCGCGGTCCGGATCGTGCTGTCCTACACCCTGAGAACCGACACCATGGTGGTCCTGAGCCCGGTCCTGATCTACGCCGTGCTCGCCTCCCTCGGCGTGTGGACGGGCGTGTACGGCAAGCGGTCACGCCGCAAGGGCCAGGCACGCGCCGCCGCCGCCGCCGCGGCTGCTGCGGCGGCGGCGGCGGCCGAGGCAGAGACTGAGACTGAGACAGCAGCGGACGAGGCAACGCCCGCCGAGGCGAAAGCCGCTGACGCAACGCCCGCCGAGGCGAAAGCCGCTGAGGCGAAAGCCGCCGAGCCCGCCTGACACCGCGTAGCCGGCCGCGGGTGAACTCCAGCGGCCGGGCGCGGCGTCGATATGGGAAGCTGTTCGACAGCCGGACACGCACGCGGGGGCCGTGACGGCCGTCGAGAGGAGCACCAGCGTGACGGAGAACGGCTTCCGCGCCGAGGAGATCGACACCAGCAGGCCGCACCCTGCCCGGATCTACGACTACCTGCTGGGCGGTAAGAACAACTACGAGGTGGACCGCGAGGCGGGTGACCGGCTCGCCGCCGCGGCGCCCGAGGTGTGGAGCGGCGTACGGGCCAACCGCGACTTCCTGCGGCGCGCCGTGCGGTACGTGGTCGGCAGCGGCATCCGGCAGATCCTCGACATCGGCACCGGGCTGCCCAGCTCCCCCAACGTGCATGAGATCGCCCGGGAGTTGGTGCCGGACGTGCGCGTCGCGTACGTCGACAACGACCCGATCGTCAACACCTACGCCAATGTGCTCCTCCGCGGCTCCGACGCGACCAGCATCGCGCTGGCCGACCTGCGCGACCCGCGGGCCATCCTGGACCACGCCGACGTCCGCGAGGTCATCGACTTCGACGAGCCGGTGGCGTTGCTCCTTGTCGCCATCGTCCACTTCCTCACCGAGGCGGAGGAACCCGAGCGGGTCCTCGCCACCCTGCGCGACGGGCTTCCGGCCGGGAGCTTCCTGGTGCTCTCCCACGCCACGGGCGACTTCGCCGACCGCAGCGCGGCCCAGGCCGTGTACGACAACGCCACCGCCACCCTGAACCTGCGGTCCGGCGCCGAGGTCGAGCGGCTCTTCGACGGCTTCACCCTGGTCGAGCCCGGTCTGGTCGAGGTCCCGTTCTGGCGCCCGGACGCCCCGCCGCGGACCAGGCCCGGCGATATCGGCTACTACGGTGGCGTGGCGCGCAAGACGGGCTGAGCCGCCCGCGCACACCGCCCGCGGCTGACGGCCGGCCGGCGTCAGCCGCGCTCCGCACAGCGGTGTCCCTCGCCCGTTCCCACCCCGCGGAGCACCGCGCGCGCGACGTCCTCCGGGAACTTCGGTCCCAGTCCGGAGTGGCCGAAGAGCGACCGGAAGACGATGGGGGCGGCGAACAGGTCCAGCACGAGGTCGACGTCGAGGCCGGTGCGGAGGTCGCCGCGCGCGACTCCCTTCCGCAGGGACACCTCGCACGCTTCCCGGCGAGGTGCCCAGACCGCGGTGAGGAAGGTGTCCCGCAGCTCCGGATCGTCCGCGAGGTCGGCCACGAGCGCCGGGAGCACATGGCCGAGGACCGGGTCGTCCATGGCGACCCGCAGCGCTTCCAGGTGGCCGACGATGTCGCAGTGCGTGCATCCGGTGTCCATGTCCACGACTCCGGCCCGGTCCCGCGCCATGGCCTCGACGACCAGGTGTTTCTGGCTCTTCCAGCGCCGGCGGATGGCGGGTTTGGTGGTGCCCGCCCGCTGCGCGATGGCTTCCATGGTCAGGGCTGGATATCCGACCTCCGCCACGAGTTCGGTCACCGCGGCCAGCACGGCGTGGTCGATCCGCTCGTCCCGCCGGCGCGCCATCGAACTCTCCTGTAACCACCCGAAACCCCGTTGTCCGGCCACCCTACCGGGGGGACAGGACGACCTTGCCGAACGGCTTTCCGCTCTCCACCAGCCGGAGGGCGGCATCGGCCTCGGTGAGCGGCAGACGACGGTCGAGCACGGCCGAGAGCCGGCCGTCCGCCAACAGCGTCACGATCCTCGCCCAGGAGGAGCGGAGGTCCTCGGGGGACAGCGAGTTCAGGCTGAAGGCGTACAGCGTCGGCGATACGTGGAAGTGGTTCAGCAGCGGTGCGAACGCTTCCGGCCCGGGAGATCCACCGGCGGCGCCGCAGAGGACGTAACGCCCGTTGGGCCGCAGGAGTTCGAGGTGCTTCCCCAGGTCCGGGCCGGCGACCGGGTCCACGACGACGTCGTACGTCTCGCCGGGAAGGGCGGCCCCGGTCCGGTCGACGACCCGTACGGCACCCAGCGCCCGCAGGCGTTCGCCGCGGGCCGGGGACGAGGTGACGACGGTGACCTCGGCTCCGCGCGAGTGGGCGATCTGCGTGGCGAGCACGCCGATCCCGCCGCTGGCGCCGCGCACGAGCACGCGTTCTCCCGCGGCGGCTCCCGCCCGGTGCAGCGCGCCCTCGGCGACCAGCGCGTTCACGCCCAGCGTGACCACATCGGCCGCGTCGGTGCCCGGCGGTGCCGGAAAGACCCGGTCGGCGTCGGCGACGACCTTCTCGGCGTAGCCGCCGAAGGCGGGCAGGGCGAGAACCCGCTGCCCGGCCGCCGCCTCGGGCACGTTCGGCCCGACCGTCGTCACGCGGCCGACGACTTCCAGGCCCGGCACCGACCCCGCGCCGGGAAAGTAGGCGTACTCGCCTCGCCGGGCCATCACGTCCACGTAGCCGACGCCGATCGCGTCGACGTCGACGAGCACCTGACCCGGCCCGGGCACGGGTTCCGGCGCGTCGACCATGGCGAGATCCCCGGACGCCCTGACGATGACGGCCTTCATGGGTTGCTCCGTTCAAGTAACGTTCCGATCCGGATCGGAACGTTATGATGGAATCCGTCGAGCGTCAACGACGGGAGGACCAACCCGTGGCGCGCTGTCGTGTCAGGAGCCGGTGTGGCAGGAGCCCGTGTGGCAGGAGCCGTCGCGTCAGGAGGGGCAGGCGCTCTCGGAGCCGCTGCGGTAGGTGCGGTAGAGGGTCGCCGCGCCCGGGGCGCCGGAGCGGGTGCTCGACGGGTACTCGACCACGGGGACGGGTTTGCAGACGGCCCATTGGTCGTTCTTGCCCGGGCCCTCGAAGCCGTAGGTGCCTCCGGCGCCGACCAGGCAGGAGCTGCACGCGTCGCCGGCGATGCTCGGGATGATGAGCGTGTTGTACACATCGTCCTTGGTCGGGATGCTCATCGCCTCCGGCGCCTTCCTGCCGCCCTCGTTGATCTCGGCGAAGGTGCGGTCCACGGCGCCCGCGAGCAGCGCGAAGGCGTCGTGGTACATCACGGCGTAACCGTCGTCCAGCGGCTTGCTGCCCAGCTTGTGCTCCTTCCGTATCTCCTCGAAGCGGTCGAGGAAGCGGCCGAGCGCCTTCTTGGGGTTGCTCTTCCCCGCCCACCAGGCGGGGTCGACGGAGGAGGCGTCGACGATCGTGGCCCGTGCCTCGTCCAGCCACCGGGTGGGCGCGTCCGCGGTGAGGGTGGGCTCCAGGCCGATGCCGACCTTCAGGATGCGCAGCGTCGAGGTGCGCCCACAGCCGCCCTCCTGCGCCATGCGCTCCATGAACGCGGGCAGGTCCTGGTCGCGGCCCGCGAAGAAGACGGTGTCGGACTTCTCGTTGCAGATCTTCTGCACGGCGTCGGTGAACCGCTGGGGGATGCCCTTGTCCGTTCCGGAGGTCCCGGTGAAGTTCGAGTTGTGGTTGGTCAGGTCGTACGCCGTGCCGAAGTGCCGCTCGAAGACGCTGCGCAGATTCTGGGAGTAGACGTCCTCGCTGCGGTTGTCCCAGACCAGGAAGCCCCGGTGCCCGGCCGGCTTCTTGTCCAGGTAGAGCTTGAGGGCACGGGCGAACTGGTCGTTGTTGGGCGAGGTCTTGAAGAAGTAGGGGGAGTTCATGTTGGCCGCGGTGATGACCGGGCCGACAGTGGGGATGCTGTGCTTGCTGAGCGCGGCGATGGCCCTGCGGGTCTCCGGGGTGCTGCTCGGGATGCCGGTCACACCCACCAGCGGGGCCCGGGTGTCCTGGGACAGCTCGGCGAGGCGATCGACGACGGGCTCCCAGCGGTCGAGGTTACGGCCGTCGGGGGCGAGCAGCAGCTGGTACTGCGGTCCGCCGAAGCGGTTGGCCTGCCGTTGGGCGGCCAGGGCACCGGCGAGTCCGCGACGGATCATGTCCACGGTCATGGCGCTGTGGTCGTCCGCGGTGAAGGGCATCATCAGCGCGATCCGCACGTATGGGATCTTGGGCCCGCTCGGCGGATCCTCCCAGTCCTGCCGCACCCGCGCGTTCTCGTCCGCCACCGCCCCGATGAGGCTTTCGATGCCCGGGTCCGCCGTGAAGGCTTCCGCGGTGACGCCCACGCAGTCGCCGTCGATCTCCCGCAGATCGTCACCGCACCTGCCGGGGCCCTGCGCCACGTTGACGACGACGGTGATCGCGGCGGCGACCAGGGCGCCGACCCCGACGACGGCCAGCCATTCGAGCGGCCCCCACTCGCGAGGGTGACGGCGGAACAGACGGAACAGCATGCTTCCTCACTGACCGGAGATAGGGAAGGGGCGCTTCTTCCGTGCCGCCGCAGGCCAGCTGCGGGCGGCCTGACCCAGGACGGCGTGCCAGGACGGGTGGCGCGGGGAGAGGTAGGCCAGCTCTTCGCCGACCGCCTTGCACATGTCGGGGTCCGGCTCGGCGTGCGGCTCGGACACATGCCACAGGGCGTGCAGCAGCCGGTTCACACAGCGCTCGATCTCATGCAGTTCGGCGTACCGGCCGTCGTGCGCGCCGAGGGCGATCTGCATCCGTTCGTCGGTCCACTCCGCGGCCGGTGGGGTGGGCGCGGTGGCGGCGTATCGCAGGCACAGCAGCCAGTGGGCGGCGGCCTGGGCGTCCTTCTCCGACTGGAACTCCTCCGTCAGCATGGCCACCACCGTCTCCGCGTTCCCCGCCGCGAGGGTATGCCGCAAGGCGTCCGCCTCGCCGCTCTCGCCGCGCTGGGCGTGGTGCATCCGCAGGAAGCGGTGGATGTCCTGCCAGCTGCGGCCGTCCTCGGCCCGTGACGAGGTGCGGCGCGCCTCGTGTACGAGCAGCGTCCGCAGCAGGGCGTCGGTGACCAACGGCGCGTCGGGCGGCGTGAGTTGCTGCCACTGCTGCTCTTCGAGGTAGTCGGTGGCGGAGTTGGCGGGCAGCTGGTCCGGGCCCTGGAGACGCAGATTCTCGGCCAGTGCCTCCGCCGCGGTGCTGTCGCGGGCGAGCGAGAGCAGGGTCAGCCGGTCGCGCTGGCGCCGGTTGGGAAGCAGCCGCTCCAGGAGCGCTTCGGTGACGGCGCGGCCGTCCTTGGCGTGCAGTTCGAGGAGGTCGCGCGGGCCCACGCCGCGGCCCCGCTTGGTGGCGTCCAGGACGGCCGCGCACAGGACGGTGGTCACCGCGGGATGCCCGCCGGTCAGGGAGTGCACGGCGGAGGCCAGATAGGGGTGGAGCGGCCGGGCGGGCCAGTCCGGCACCAGGAGGGGCAGGATGTCGTCCCGGCTCAGCGGGGTGAGGGGTACGGCGAGCAGCCCGGCGGACGGCGCCAGTCCGTTGCGCTGCCAGCCGGAGGACTTCACCAGGTCGGGCAGGTCGCGGCGGATGGCGGCGGACGCGTTATCCGGTAAACCGCCGAGGCGGGTGGCCACGACGACGAGTTCCTCGTGGTCGGGGCGTTCGGGCATCGCGCGGTGTTCGAGAAGCAGGTCGAGGAAGTCCTGCCCGGACGGGAAGTGGGCGTCGTCGAGCAGGATGAGCGGCCAGGGCTCCCGGTTCCAGCGCTGCAGCCTGCCGTAGGAGGAGGCGACATCGTGGAGGAAGGCGGCCATCAGGCTCTGCTCGGCCGCGTGCCGGTAGTCGCCGCCCCGCTGGAACCACTCCCCGAGCAGCACCAGCGGATCCTGCCCGTCAGCGCCCCGTGGGAAGCGCCGCCGGTACCACTCCTGTGCCGCGGCCGGCTGATACCGGTCGGTGTACTCCGCCACCACGGCGGCGGTGACCGCGTCCCCGCCCCACTCCGCGTCGGCCTGCGCGCCCATCGTCTCCAGACGGCCTTCGACGGCGGTGGCCCAGGCGTGTCTCAGCGCGTTCTCGTCCCCGTCGGCGAGGCGGCAGGCGAGCAGCAGCCGGGCGAACGTCAGGCATGCCACGTCCCGCTGCTCGCCGTTGCCGCGGTACCAGCCGGAGACGGCGAACAGGCCGGGCACCAGGACCGGGAAGCGGCGGCGCACATCGGGGGCGAGCCCGCACACCAGCTCCGCGAGGATCTCGACGAGGGTCGAGGCGGTGGGGGCGCGGCCGTCGGCCGGGGCGGGCGGGAAGGTCTCGGATTCGGTGGCCACGGCGCGGACATGGGCCAGCGGCAGCCGGTCGCGGTAGCGCGCGGCGAGCTCTTCGAGCACCGCGCTGCGCCCCATGCCGTGGTATCCCGTCACCAGCACCACGGGAAGGTCGCCCTGGTGCTCCCGGCCCACCCGGGACCGCTCGTCGTAGGCCAGGCCGGTCAGCCGGGGAACGAGCGAGCGCAGCAGAGGGTCCCGGCCATAGAGCGGTGACCCTTCCGATACGCGCATCCTGCTGCGTCCCGCCTCAGTCGTCCTTTGCTGCCCGGCAGCCGTGACCTCGGAGACGGGCGGCACCGCTCCCCCGAGACATCAGCCGCTGACATCCGTACCAACTACGCCTACGTTCTTGAACTTACCCCTTGGGTAAACATCCCACCAGGCAATCGCGGCACCAGGTGTGAGCCGGGTGTGCGGTGGTGCCGGTCAGGGGTGCGGGTAGATGTCGAGTTCCACGCTGTCGGGGAGCGAGTCCGCGCCGCGTATCTCGCCCGGGTAGACGAGTCGCACCCGGCGCAGCCGGGGCAGTCCGGCGAGGGAGGCGAGATCGAGCTCCGCGACCTGCGACAGATGGATCTCCTCGAGCCCCGGAAGGCGCCGGGCGATGCGCCGCAGCGGCACCGCGGAGCCGGCCCTGGCCCATACGTCCAGGTGGGTGACCTGGGGAATCTCGGTGCGGGGGGCGAACAGCAGCATGCTCAGCTGCTGCGGGGAGAGCGTCAGCTTGCGCAGATTGGGCAACTCGGCGATGAGGGAGCCCCATTCGTCCGGCGCCAGGCGCTCGCTGGCGTCCTGCAGACGCAGCTCCTCCAGCTCCCGGCACTCCACGATCCCGGCGAGCTGCGCCGCCGACGACGGCAGGGAGAGCAGCCGCAGCTCGGCGGGGCGCGGGAGGTCGGGCAGACCGCGCCAGGGCACCTCCGGTCCGACGAGGAGCCCCTCCAGCCGGGGGCAGTCGGCCAGCTTCAGCAGGGGCTCGAACTGGGGGAGGTCCCGCAGCTCCAGCCTCCGCAGCCGGGGCAGCCGGGTCAGCGGTGTGGGGTCCTTGACGTTCCGGCATCCCTGCAGGGCGACCGTCTCCAGTTCGGGATAGGCGGAGAGCAGGGTGAGGTCCTCCAGCCGCAGGGTGTTGCGCAGGCGCAGCTCGCGCAGATGGCGCGGGTCGAGCGAGGCGCGGATGTCCTCCGGGGCGAAGTCGCCGTGCAGACCCACGCGTTGATAGCCGGACATGGTGCGCAGCGCCTCCAGCTCGGCGGGGGAGCGCACCGTGACGATCTCCTCGGGAGCGGTGTCGAGGAGCGGCCGTACGATCTCCTCCGCGTAGACCTTGGTGTCGAACCGGTCCCAGTGGGCGAGGAGTTGGGCGCGCACTGCGGGCTGGCCGGTGCCCAGGAACTCCCGGAGCCTGGGGATGGCGGCGTCCCCGCCGATCTGGCAGATCGCGTGGACGGTGGCCAGCTCCTCGTCGCCCTCCAGGTCCTTGGCGTCGGGCAGCAGGCCCAGGAGCAGCGGGCCCGTCTGCGCCAGTGACCTGGCCTCCCGCAGGCTGCGCGGCGGCAGCAGCCGGGCGGCCCGGTCCTCGATGGCCTCGCGCACCGTCGGCTCCAGGCGGGTGGCCTGTTCGAGGGAGGCGAGGGCGAGGAGCCGCAGCCGCGCCTGGACGGTGGCGTCCTGCTCCCGGTCGCCCCGCTCGCGCAGGCGGGTCAGCAGGTCGGCACGCTCTTGGTGACGAGCCTGTGCGACGGCCATCTGCACCACGTCCTCCCACTGGTCCAGGTGTGCGTTGTTCACCAGCATGCCCATATCGCGCTCTTCCAGCACGGCCCTGGCGCCCAGGAAGTCCTGGAAGGTGCGGTGGATGAAGTCGACCGCGCCCGGGGCCGGTTCGCGCAGCAGACCGGAGCGCTCCAGCAGATGCTGCAGGGCCTCCTCCGCCGTTCCGACGTCCGCGAGGCGGGGGACGGAGGGCTGCAGCCGCCGCACCACGTTCACCGCGTCGGGGCGGTCCAGCTGCGTCCGCTCGTTGCGGATCAGCCAGTACGCGAGCCTCTGGAGCGGCTCGGTGGCCGACTTCTGGTCCAGGGCCGGACGCCTGCGGCCGTAGACCTCGCGCTCCAGGTCGCGCCGCTCCAGGAGCATGGAGAGCGCCGCCTCGTACAGGGAGGCGCGGCCCTGGGGCAGGAAGCCGCGCCGCTCCCGGTGCAGGGCGCAGATCAGGCCGCACATCAGCGGATTGGTCGCCAGGCGGCTCAGCTCGGGGCTGCTGCGCAGCGACAGTGAGAGCGACTCGCCGAGCTCCTGCGAGGCTCCCGCCGCGGTGTGCCAGCGCCGGATGAACTGCTTCATGTCGGCGGGCCGCATCGCGGCGAGCGCGAACTCCTGGAAGCCCTCGCGGGCCAGCCAGCCCCGTTCGAGGGCCGAGGGGCGGGAGGTGAGCAGCCACAGATTGCCGGGGAAGACGGCGAGCAGTTTCTTCAGCCAGGCCCGCACCCGGGTCCGGTCGTCCTTCGGGATCTCGTCGGCCCCGTCGATCAGGAGCACGCCGCGCCCGTGCCGCAGCACCCGCGCGGCCCAGCCGTCGGGCTCGGTGCCCACCAGCGGGCAGCCGATCCAGCGCAGGAAGTCATCGGGCATGGGCAGCTCGGAGTCCCTGCGGGCCAGGGTGCGCAGCGGCAGGACGAAGGGGACGCGCCCGAACAGCTGCGAGAGCCCGCCCGGCACCCGGTCCTGCTGGGCCGTGGAGAGGGCCAGCCACTGGACGAGGGTGGTCTTGCCGGTGCCGGCGACGCCGCGCAGCAGGACGCGCTCATGGCTGGCGAAGACCGCCTCGGCGGGGCCCGCGGCCCGCTCGGCCTCGGTGTCCCGGTCGGCGCCGGGCTCGCCGTTCACCACCGGGACGCGGTCGGTGCCGTCGCGGTACGGCCTGGCCTCCAGGCTCAGATAGGCGGTCTCCAGCGGCCAGTCCTGACCGTCCGGTTCGCGGAGGTCGACGCCGTAGATCGTGAGCCTGCCGTGGCACTCGACGACGTAGCGCGCGTACTCCTCCTCGAACCGGATGTCCTGGTGGCTGATGTCCGGCAGCCGCCGCAGGATTGAGTCCAATTTCTCGCTCTGCTCCCGGATCTCGCGGCTCTGCTCGATCTGGGCTCGGGCCGCGAATCCGGGCCGCTGGCTGAAGAAGCGCATGAGATGGAGGCAGGCCGTCTCCAGGAGCCGGTCGTGGAAGCGGGCGGCGTCGTCGCTCAGCAGCCTGCGCGTGTCGGGGCCCGCCCGACGGGACAGCTCCGCGGCCAGCCGCTCGGGGCCGAGCGCGAAGGCGTGGACGTCGTCCATGTCGAGATCGCCGAGGGCGTGCAGGGTGCGGGTGAGCGCCTGGCCGACGGAGTCGTGCTCGTCGGCGCCGATCGGCGGATCGTGCGGCCCGGCGGCCCGTACGGCGCGGCGGACCAACTCGCGGGCGAGCTTGTGCAGATCGTCCTCGGTGAGGGTGCGGTGCTCCCGGGCGAAGGAGACGAGCCGGCGGATCGGAACGGGCCGCTCGCCGTACTCCGCCCCGGGCGCGCTCGCGGGCGGCAGCAGCAGCCGTTTGACCACCGGTACGACCACTGCCGATGCGATCCGCAGCCCCACCGTGCCGCCGTCCACAGCAGCCCCTCCCTCGCGGCGTCGGCGCGTGTTCCCCGCCGAGCCCCGTGCAACCCCTCACCTGCCGCTCACCATAGCCGCGAAGACCCCTCCAGGGTGAGGGTCCACGGGGCGCGAAGCGCGGTCGCACCGGTACGGTTTGGCCCATGGATGTCTCCGGAACAGCTTCCGCCGATGAAAACACCAGGCCGCAGGCGGTCATCAAGTCCACCGCACGCCAACTGCTGGTGAAACTGGGGGCCGGAGGGCTGACCCTGAACGCCGTTGCCCGTGAGGGCGGACTCGCCCTCAGCGATGTGGAAGCCGTCTTTCCGCATCGGGACGAGCTGCTGACCGCGCTGCTCATCGACGCCTACAACGACTCCGGCGCCGCGATGGAGCAGGCCGATCAGATCGCCCGGGACGCCGGCGCGCCGGCGAGTGCGCGGCTCCTCGCGGCCACCCGCGCGCTGCGCCGGTGGTCCTTCGCCAACCCTGCCGAGTTCACGCTGGTCTACGGCTCGCCCGTACCGGACTACCACGCCCCGCAGGACACCGTCCCGCCCGCCTCACGCACCCCCGCGGTGCTGGCCGGCATCGTGCGTTCGGCGCTGGAGGCCGGTGAACTCACCGCGCCCCGGCGTCAGGTGCCGGGGCCGCCGCTGCTCCTGCCGGAGGCCGAGGCGCTCTTCGGCGGGGTGCCCGAGGCTCCGTTCTCGGACCTCATCGAGCGCGGCATCGTGCTGTGGAGCAGTCTGGTCGGGCTCCTGGTCTTCCAGGTCTTCAGCCGTACCCATGACAGCGTCCGGGACGAGACCGCGTTCTTCGACTACGCCGTCGCGGTCGCGGCCGAGGGGATCGGACTCGTGGTTCCCTTGGGCGAGCACACCGACTGAACCGTTCGGCACCTGTGGGGGAAAGGGCCGTGACCACCATCAAGACTCTCTGCTTCGTCATCGCGGCGCTGTCGTCGTATGCCGCGCTGATCTACCGGCTGTTCCAGGTCAGGCGCAGCTGGCGGGACACCGCCTACCGCGCACTCGTGATCACCCTGCTGCTGCAGTGCCTCACCTTCACGATGGGTGCCTTCGCCATGGGGAGCGATCGCTTCCTGGGCGTCGGCAACCTCGCGATCCTGGTGATGCATCTGTCGGCGGTCGCCTTCTGCGTCAGCGCGCAGATCATCCTGCTGCACTGGGCGTCCGCCACCGAGGAGTCGGGGCGCAGGGCCCGCTACTGGCTGATCATCGGCGTCGCCCTCGACGCGCTGCTGACGGCGCTGTTCTTCATCGCCGACGGCCCCGGGCGGCCGGCCGAGGACTTCAACACCGGCAGCGGCCGGCCGCTGATCCTCACCTACCTCCTGGTCTTCATGGTCTCCCAGGCGGTTCCGTGCGTCACCATCCTGCGCCAGTGCGTGCCCTACGCCCGGATGGCGGGCAAGACCTCGCTGGGGCAGGCGCTGCGGATGCTCTCCGTCGCCGCGGTGATTCTCTTCCTCTACTGCCTGGCCAGGGTGGTCAACGTCGTCACGGCCGCGGGCGGGCTCGACATCGGCGGCTGGACGCTGGCCGCCTCCGTCTTCAGCGCGCTGGGCATCGTCACCCTCTCGCTCGCCCTGACGATCTCCTCGTGGTGGCCCTCGGCCTCCAAGCTGCTGGAGTGGGTGCGCGGTTACCGGTCCTACCGGGCCCTGTATCCGCTGTGGCGGGATCTGTACGAGTCCTCCCCGGACATCGTCCTGGAGCCGCCGGGGGCCACGGTCTCCGACCTCAACTACCGGCTCCACCGCCGGGTCATCGAAATACGGGACGGCTGGCGGGAGTTGCGCCCCTATATCGACCGCACCACGGGCGGCGACGGCCAGGCAAGTCCCAAGGGGAGCGAGGAGTCCCGGCAGGCGTTCGCCGAGGCGGCACAGATCAGGCAGGCCCTGCACGCCAAGCGCACCGGCACCATTCCCGACGACAACGCGGACACCGGCGACTTCGAGGACCGCGACACGGACAACTTCACCGCCGAGGTCGTCTGGCTCACCAAAGTGGCATCCGCCTACCGGCGGCTCGCCAAAGCGCGCTGAGAGAGGGATGAGAGGGATCCCGCCCGGTCTGCCCCCGTCAGGCCGAGCGGGATTTCCCCCGTGATTCCCCCGTTTTCCTTACTTCCGGGCCGAGCGGGTGGCCCCCGCCCGGCCCGGCTCGGCACAGCCCCTGAGAGCCGGGCCGAGCCGGGCCGATAGGACTGACAACCTACTCGGCCACCCCCGTGAGCGGAGTTAGCTGGCAGCTATCGGCGAGGTCCACGGTGGCGGAGTTGGGCCAGATTGTCAACTGACCGCTAATCTGCGAAACTGACGATTAGCCGGGGGCAAAGCCGAGGAGGTGAGGGAGGGAGATTCGCATGTCCGAGACTGACGACCGGCCCACGCTGGCAGTGCGTCTGGACAACCTCTTCAAGACGGTTCGTCCCAAGGGCAAGCACTGGACCAACGCCGAGGTGGCGGAGGAGCTGAAGCGGGCCAGCCCCGAGCTCAAGGTCGGCGGTGTGTATCTGTCGCAGTTGCGGACGGGCAAGCGCTCCAATCCCTCTCCGGACCTGCTGGCCGCCTTGGCGCGCTTCTTCGGCGTGTCGGTGGCCTACTTCTTCGACGACGAGGTCGCCGAGTCCGTGCTCAGCGAGGTCGCCGCCATCGAGGCGCTCCGGCAGGCCGGGGTCCGCGCCGTGGCGATGCGGGCGGCCGGCATGAAGAAGGAGAACCTCGAGGCCATCACGACCATCATGGACCAGTACCGGCAGCTGCAGGGCCTTCCGCCCGTGACCGACTCCTCGGACCAGGAATGAGGGGTGCGGCTGGGTGAGGAGCGCCAACAAGGGACGGTCGGCCGACCACGACCGGCGCAGTCAGCTCAAGAAGCTCCGGAAGGCCGGTGCGCGGCGGATCGCCGACCTCGACCTGCCGGAGGTGGCCGATGTGGCCGAGCTCTGCCGCTATCTCGGCGAGGTCCGCGGCCGCCCCATCACGCTGGTCCCGATGCAGATGCCCGCGACGCACCCGTGCGGCATGTGGGTCGCCGCCCGCGACGAGGACCTCATCTTCTACGACGCCAACACGACCAGCGCGCATCAGGAGCACATCATCTTGCATGAGCTGGGCCACATCATCTGCTGCCATCGCGGGGCGGGTTGGCTGGACGAGGCGAGCGCCCGTCTCCTCTTCCCCAACCTCGACCCCGACCTCGTGCGTGACATGCTCCTGCGCGCGACCTACGACGACGTCCAGGAGCAGGAGGCGGAGATCATCGCCTATCTGCTCTCCCAGCGGGTGGGCGGCACCGAGGAGCGGCATGGCACCGCCCCGGCCGAGGACTCCGGGGAATCCGGACAGGACGCCATGCTCAGCCGGATCGAACGCACCCTGATCTGACATGGATCCGACGGTGTCCCCCTCATCCCCCGGCGGCTGCCACCTCCTCGGCCAGCACCGCCACGGTGCGCCGGATGTCGTCCTCACGGTGCTCGCTGGTGACGAAGAACCGCAGCCTGGCGAGCCCCTCCTCGACGGCCGGGTGGAAGATCGGATCGGCGATGACCCCGCGGTCGAAGAGCCGGTCCGCGACGCGCAGGGTCCGCGCCGAGTCGCCGAGCACACACGGCACGATCGGCGTGTGGGCGCTGGAGCCGGTCGCCAGACCGGCCGCGGCGGCCAGGCCCAGGAAGAGTTCAGCGTTGCGTCGCAGGGCGGCCACCCGGTGCGGCTCCGCGAGGATCAGCTCGGTGGCGGCGAGCGCCGCGGCCGCGTTGGCGGGGGTCAGCCCGACGCTGTAGACGAAGCCGGGCAGCGTATGCCGCAGCCACCGCACCATCCGGGCCGAGCCGCCGAGATAGCCGCCGCAGCTGGCGAACGTCTTGGAGAGGGTGCCCATCCACAGATCCACACCGGACCGGTCGACGCCGAAGAACTCGCCCACGCCACGGCCGCGTTCGCCCACCGTGCCGATGCTGTGCGCCTCATCGACCATCAGCAGGGCGCCGTAGCGCCGCTTCAGCTCGATCACGGCGGGCAGGTCGACCAGGTCGCCGTCCATGCTGTAGGCGCCCTCGACGGCGATCAGTACCCGTCTGAACCGGGACCGGTTGCGCCGCAGCGCGTCCTCCAGCCCGCCGATGTCGTTGTGGGGGAAGGGGCGCCGCGCCGCCCCGGACAGGGCGCAGCCCTGGAGGATGCTGTCGTGGGCGAGCGCGTCGTGCACCACAAGGTCCCGCGCGTCGACGAGATGCCCTATCGCGGTGACATTGGTGGCGTGGCCGCTGACCAGCGCCAGGCAGTCCGGGACGCCGAGGAAGTCGGCGAGCGCCCGCTCCAGCCGTACGGTCAGCTCCCGTTCGCCGGAGAGCACCCGGCTCGCCGAGACCGAGGTGCCGTACCGGTCCACCGCCTGGTGCACGGCCTCGTTGACCGCCGGATGGCCGGAGAGCCCGAGGTAGTTGTAGCTGCCGAAGGACAGGTACGGCCGTCCGTCGATCACGGTCGTATCGCGGATGTTGCCCTGATGGACGCGGAAGTACGGGAAGTCCGCGCCGCTGCCGGCGATCGCGCTCAAGCGCTCCTCGAACTGCCGCACCTCGGGGAAGTCATCGGCGCAGGCACTCGCCGCGTCCCAGTCCGCCCGCGTCTGCTGGGGCAGCGGCGCACCGGCGGCCGGCTCCGGTGTGAGGTGCGGATCGACGAGCGCCACCAGCCGTTCCACGGTGAGGTCGGGCGAGAAGATCTCCTCGGTGCGGAATCCCGGTATGCGCTTGCCGATGTTGACTTCCAGCTCCTGCAGCATCAGGGAGTCGAAGCCGAGGTCGGCCACCAGCCGCATCCGCTCGGTCAGGTCGGCGAGCGGGAAGACGCCGGTCCGCGACAGCTCTTCGAGCACGATGGACCCGGCGGACGCCCCGCCGCCCCGCGCCGCCGCGGGCGCGCCCACCGGCCCGGTCCGGCCCTCCCCCACCGCCCCGAGGGCGTGGGAGGCGTCCTCTTCCTCGGGAGCGCGCGCCGACTCGTCCACCACCCAGTGGTGGCGCGGAGCGAGCGGGCTCGGCGGCAGGGTGACGGGGGGTGTGCGCTCCCCCACCGGGCGAAGCACGGCGCCGGTGACCGCGCGCTGTGCGAGCTGGGCGAGTGCGGCCGAACGGGCGTCGGCGGGCAGCGAGCCCGGCTCCGGCACGGCGGCCTCCACCAGCTCGCCGGGGGGCACGGTGCCGGTCACCAGCCCCGCCCCGAGATCCCCGGTGCGGCCGGCGGCCACGGCCTCGGCCGCCGCGGTCAGCCGGGTGGCGGCGTCGGCGGCGTCCTCCGCCACCAGGGCGAGGCGTTCGGCCAGCGGAGCCCGGCGGGCCAGGGTGTCCGCCACCCTGGCCAGCGGCGGCCGGTCATCGGCGAGGGTGTGGGCCAGCTCCCGGGCGTAGCGGGCCAGTCCGGCCCGGTCGCGGGCGCTGAGCACCAGCAGATGCGGTCCGCCGTCCGGTGCGGGGCGGGCCGGTGCCGTGGCGCACTCCTCCACCACCAGATGGACACCGGTGCCGCCGAAGCCGAAGGCGCTCACCCCCGCCCGGCGCGGCTGCCCGGGGTCGGGCCAGCCGGCCGGCTTCGTCGGGATGGCCAGCCGCGCGGCGTCGAGTCCGGAGCGGTCGGCCAGGTCGAAGTCCGGCTGTGGCGGTATCACCCCCCGGTGCACGGCCAGTACGGTCTTGACGAGTCCGGCGATCCCCGCGGCGTTGAGCGCGTGCCCGACGACCGCCTTCACCGCGCCGAGGAAGGCGGGTGCGCCCCGCTCGCCCCGCAGTTCCCGCAGGACACCGACCTCGACCGGATCGCCGACCGTGGTGCCGGTGCCGTGCGCCTCGAGGTATCCCACCGCGTCCGGGGCCAGGTCCGCGTCGCGATAGGCCCGGCGCAGGGCCCTGAGCTGACCGGCCGCCTGGGGGTGCATACCGCCCTGTACGGTCCCGTCGTTGGCCGTGCCCACGCCCCGGATCACCGCGTAGACGCGGTCACCGGCGGCCAGCGCGTCGGCCAGCGGGCGCAGCGCCAGGACCCCGGCGCCCTCCCCCAGGACGAAGCCATCGGCCTCCGCGCCGAACGGCAGGCATCTGCCGCTGCGCGAGATGGCGCCGATCCGGCACAGCCCCACCAGCAGGTCCGGGGCGAGGATCAGCTGGGCGCCGCCCGCGAGCGCGATCCGGCAGCGGCCCGCGCGCAGTGCGAACACGGCGTTGGCCACGGCCATGAGCCCACCGGAGCACGCCGAGTCCAGCGCATAGCTCTCACCGTGCAGATCGAAGACCGAACTCACCGTGTTCGGCCCCATGTTGAGCAGCAGCCCGGCCACGGAGGAGCCGTGCAGCCCGTCCACCGCGCGGACCGTCTCCGGCCACCGGGGGTCGCCCGCCCGCGCCCCGAACTCGCCGCCGGTCAGCTGGCGCATCCGGATCTGCATGGTGCTGAGTTCGCGGTAGCCGCTCTCGGTGAGCGCCGTGATCACCGAGGTCTCCTCGCGGTCGAAGCCCTCGGCCTCCCATCCGGCGTCCTGGATCGCCTCCCGGGCCAGGTCGATCAGCAGCCGGCCCTGCGGATCCATCGATTTGGCCCGCCGTGGCGGGATGCCGTAGTGCGCCGCGTCGAAGTGGCCCACGTCCGGCAGCAGCGCCATGGTGTCCGTGTAGGCCGAGGATGTGTCACGTAAGTTGTCGCTGAGGAAGGTGGCGGTACGCCACCGCGAGTCGGGGATGGCTGTGAACTGCGCCCGCGGCTCGGTGAGGAGCCGCCAGTACTGGTTGACGTTCCGCGCCCCCGGGAACCGGCAGGCCATTCCCACGATCGCGACGTCATCACGCCGCGTTCCGCTTGCGCCCACTGTGGATTCCTTCGCTGTCACGGCCGTCACCGGGCGGTGGCCAGTCGCTCGCGCCACCACTCCACCGTCGCCTTGACCTGCTCGTCGACGGGGGTGGCGCGCACCGCGAACTCGGCTTCGTAGGCACTCGCGTCCATGATGAAGGGCCGGTCGAACTGGTACCGGACCTCCTTCAGCTCGCGGAGCAGCGGGGAGACCAGCGACGCGAGTCCCAGCACGGCCGACGGCAGCCTGCGCACCGCGACCGGCCCGGTCTCCGCCTCGGTGGCGAGGCGGTCGACCATCTCGCGGGTGGACAGCGCGGACGCCGTCGGTACGTGCCAGGCCCGCCCCCAGGCCCGCTCCTCGCCCGCCACCTCGGCCAGGGCGGCGGCCACGTCGGGGATATAGCTCCAGCTGTGCGGGGTGTCGGGGTCCCCGAGCGAGGAGACCGACTTGCCGCGCAGCACAGCTGGCACGACCCGCCCGGCAAGGTGTCCGCTGTCGGTGACCCCGGGCCCGAAGAAGTCCGACGCCCGCACCTCGACCGCCTTGATACGGCCCTGTTCATGGAGGTCCCGAGCCTGCTCCCACACGGCGGCGCGCACCCGCCCCTTGGTGCCGGTGGCGGCAAGCGGCAGCTCCTCGGTCATGGGGCCGTCCACCGGGCCGTACCCGTAGAGGTTGCCGAGCATGACCAGGACCGCCCCGGTGGCCTCGGCGGTCGTACGGAGCGACGCGGCCAGGGCCGGCCATTCACTCGCCCACCGGTGGTAGGGCGGTGCGCCACAGCTGTAGAGGGCGACCGCGCCCCGCACGGCCTCGGTCAGTCGCTCACTGTCCGTCGCGTCCAGCGCGACATGCTCGATACCCGGTTCCGGGCTGCGGCCCGACCTGGTGATGACACGTACCGTATGGCCTCTTTCGGCGAGCAGCCGAGCAGTGGCCGCCCCCGCGGGCCCGAATCCTATGACGACATGAAGGTTCACGCGCGCACACTAGCGTGAGTGCCCGTCAGTTTAGCGGTGATTTTCCCGGTGTGGCCGCACCGTGATCCCCCGGCCTGACAACGGCCCCCGGGTCACGGGGGCCGCTCACTTTGGTGGCTGGTGCTGTGCGCGTCAGGTGGCGGGGAACTCCCCGCCCTTGACGGCGGCGACGAACGACGACCAGGCACACGGCTCGAAGACGAGCGCCGGGCCGTGCGGGTCCTTGCTGTCGCGGACGGGGACCTCGCCGCGCGAGGCGACGAGGTTTGCGGCGACCTCGATGCACTGGCCGCCGTTGCCGCTGTATGAGGACTTGTACCAACGGGGGGATTCGGTCGTCACGGGGTGCCCTTTCGTAACTGCTCGATCATGGCCACGGATGCCGCCTGAGAGAGAGCTTCGGCCTGTAGCTGATGGTAGGCCGTCAGGAGGGGCACCACGAAGGTGCTTTCTCGTTCCAGGTGCCCCCGGTGGGCGGACTCGGCATACGACATGAGCGACCGATCCGGCATCGTCAGCACCGTAATGGGCAGGCTGAACGGCCGACGTGCCCCCATGCGGAACGGGGCGATCTGGAGCACGGTGTTCGGACGCTCGGCGAACTCCAGCAGCCGGGCGAACTGAGCGTCCATGATCGCGCGATCACCCATCGGCCGGAGGACGCACCCCTCGTCGAGCACCGCGAGGATCAGGGGTGCCGGGGTACGGGCCAATGTGGCTTGCCGCTGCGTCACCAACGCGACGCGCTCACTGGCTTGTTCGGGGGTGATCGCTTCCCGACGTACGGCATCCGCCTCCAGCGCCGCCGCATACTCCGGTGTCTGGAGCAGGCCGGGGATGACACCGACCTCATAGAGCCTGATCTCCGCCGCGCGTGCCTCATGCGTCACGTACTCCGGAAACCCTTCCAGCAGCGCCGTGTGCCGAAGGGCGCGGCTCTGGCGTTCAAGTCTGTCCCCGGTGCCAAGCACCTTGTCAGCGGTCGCCGCGAAACGTGGAGTTGGAGGGCGGCGACCAGTTTCCACAGCGGAGACGTGCGACGCGGAGCACCCCATGCGCTCCGCCAGCTCGTCCTGAGTCCAGCCACGCTCATCCCGCAACGTGCGCAGACGGTGCCCAAACGCCGCGCTCCGTGACTCTTCGGGGTCCAGCTCTTTCCGGTTCACCGGCCACCGTCCAACCATCTACACAAATAGCGCAAGTTGATGACATTCCCACCATAGGCCACCCTGAGCGCACTTGGTAGTGATTTCGCTACAGAGAGGAGTGGCCAATGGTCAGCGGGACCACGAACCCACCATGCGCGCCCACCCCGTCCCCCGGGTGCGCTCTGTGCGCCACCTCCGGCGACTTCGGACCCCACAAACCCACCGAGCCACATTCGGGCCTGTGCCCCGCGTGCATCGCGGCCGGAAAGCCCACCCGCGACGGCCTTGAACAGGCCGTCGTCATCGTCGCCGGGCAAAGCCTCGCCGCCGCCGAGACCCTGAACCTCGCCGACGCCGCTCCGGAAGAACTGGCCTACCACTTCGGCGCGGTGAAGCGAAGCCTGCGCAGCCTGCTCCAACTCCTCGCACCGGTCAACGGCGAGGGAGGCCACTGATGGCAGGCAACCGCCGGCCGGACCGGGACAAGCGGCCGAAGATGACGATGCGCGTCTACACCATGGCGCACAACGGGATCGTCACCACCCGCCGCGCGAGCGTGTCCGTCCTCGCCAAGGAGAAGGGCGACCCCTATTCACTGGGGCAGGCGTGGCCGCCGTGCCAGTGCCCCCGCCACCGCGACCACAACGACCCCACCCGCCTCAAGCGGTCCTGAAGACCACCGTCCGCCCCCTGCCCCGACTCTCGTGGCAAGGCGGGGGTGAATGGCTCGGGGTGAACTGAGGCGGGGCGGGGGCGTCAGTCGCCCGGATGGCCTCGCGAGCAGCACCACCGCGACGATCGTGAAGTCGCGGCAGCGGCCGAAGCGCCGCTGTGATGCGGCGGCGCTTCGGCTGCCGCGAAGTGGCCGGTTGTCGGCTCAGCCTCGGCGCAGGCTCGCCAGGAAGCGCCAGAGCGCGGAGCGGGGCCGTTCCGGCTGGGCGGGAGCTGGCGTCGCGTGGGCGGATGGCGTGGGCTCCGGCAGCGGGGCGGGCGCCGCAGCTCCGGCGGCCGGGGGCATCGGGGCCTGCCGCGTCCGCATCCGGTACCGGACCGGGAAGGACTTCAGACCGCGTACATACGTGGACGAGCGCCACGGCAACTGGTCCACGGGCAGACCCAGTTCGAAGTCACAGCGCTCGAACAGCTTGCCCACCGCCGTGGTGACGATCATGTCGGCGAGCCCCCGGCCCGGGCACTGGTGCGGCCCCGCGCCCCAGGCCAGATGGGCGCGCGAACTCACCGACGCATCCTGGCTGCCGGGCGTGGCGAACATCGGATCGCCGTGCGCGGCGGCGATGGAGGGCACCACCACATCGCCCGCGGCGAGCCGGAAGTCCCCCAGGTCGGTGTCGACCGCGGGGAAGCGGAAGGTGAGGTTGACCCACGGCGGCGAGGCGATGTGCACGCGGTTGACCAGCTCCTCGACCGGCCCCGCCATCAGCCCGGCCCGCGCCCCGGACTCCCCGGCCAGCACCTCCAGCACGCTGTTGATGATGGCGTGGCTGACCAGCTCCGACATGATGACGATGATCGCGTACAGCTCCAGGCCGATCTGCTCAACCGTCAGCGGGGGCTCGACGGCGAGCAGCCGGGTGGTCAGGTCCTCACCGGGGTGCTGCCTCTTGTACGCGGCGAGTTCGGTCGTCGCGGCCACCAGTCGGCCCACGGCGGCCGCGGCGTCCGGGCCGCCGTCCACCATGCGCCACGAGTCCATGAACACGTCGTCGCCCTGCTCGACGGGGAAGCCGAACAGCCGGTTGACGGCCATCAGCGGCAGCGCCCGCGCGAACTGCGCGCCGAGGTCCACCCATCCGCTCTCGCTGCCGTCCGCGAAGAAGGTGATCAGCTCGTCGGCGTGGCGGGAAACGGTGTTCGCCAACTCCCAGGACTGGGCCGTGTCGGAGTCCTGGAAGGGGGCGAGTGCCTCCTCCACGGCGGCGCGTGTCGCCTTGTGCCGCTGGTCGTCCTGGACCAGCAGATGGCTGACCTGGTAGCCGGGCAGATGCGGCCAGTCGGACGGCACCCGGCCCTCGCGCAGCCACCGCCAGTTCTGGACGTCCTTCTTCCACGCGCTCTCGTCGCGCAGCACCTCCCACACCTCGCGGTAGCCGAGCACCAGCCAGACCGGCACCCCGTGCAGATCGACGGGTGCCACCGGCCCGTACCGGGCCCGCAGGCGTGTGTAGACCGCGGCGGGCCGGGTCTCGAAGTCCCGTGTCATCAGCGGCTCGACCGCCAGGGACTCCAGCTCGGAAGGGGCGGAGGCGGGAAAGTGCATTTCGATGTCCTTAGTGCGACAGCTGGGCCATTCCGGCCGGGCCGCAGGGTCCGTGTGGGGGAAGCCACACGGCATCTGACGCGCGGCACGGAGCGAGAGTCGGCCCGCTACGGCGCAGGCCACACTAGCGGCCGTTCGGCGGGCTGAACAGCGTGGCCGAGCTCCATGGTCCGCGGCGCGGAACGGGCTGGGGCGCGGAACGGGCCAAGGCGCGGAGCGGCCAAGGCGCGGAGCGGGCTAAGGCTGGTGGCCGACCGCCTCCGCGTAGAACGAGCGGTCCACGACCTGGTCCTCGGGCAGGGGGTCGCCCTCGACCACCCCGGCGGCGGCGTACGCCTTCTGCAGCCGGTCCACCGTGCCCTCACGGATCTCCCAGTCCATGCGCAGCGACGGCACGGCGGCCAGTGTGTCCGGCTCGGTCTTGAGCGCTTCGCCGAGGTCGTCGAGGAACGCCGGGTCCTTCTTGTAGTCCCCGGCGAAGTAGGTGTTGACGGTGCGGATGTAGGCGCGCAGGAACGCCACCCCCGCGTCCGGGTTCCCGGTCAGCAGATCGGGGCCGAACAGCAGCCCGCCGAGTGGTTCGCCGCGCGGCTGGCCGCCGAGGAAGGCGTAGTCCGCGTCGCCGTCCACCTGGCGCCACACCGGGTCGAGCAGCCATGCCGCGTCCACTCCGCCGTTCTTCAGCGAGGTGAGGACCTCGGCCGGGCCGAGCTGCTGGAAGCGGACGCTGTCCACATCGGCCTGGTGCGCGGAGAGCACCTTCTCCATCGGATACATGATGACCGAGCCCTTACCGATGAGCGTGCCGACCGTACGGTCCTCGAGGCTGACCTCGTCCGCTGTCTCCCCCGGTTTCAGCCTGGCCCAAAATCCGCTCTTGGAGGCGGGCGCGGGCGTGAAGTTGCCGGCGACCCAGCGAATGGCGAACCCCTGGCGGATGCCGTTGAGCACGGCGGCCTCCGGCGCCGCGTACTGGACGTCGATATCGCCCTTGGCGAGCAGCGGAAGCGCGTCCGGGGTGGGCAGCAGCTTCAGTTCGACATCGAGCTTCTCCTTGCTGAACTCGCCCTTCGCCATGGCGATCCGCAGGGGCGCGAGGTACTCGGCGGTCAGCGTGCTGGCGGAAACGACGATCTTCGTCTTCGTCTTCAGCGGCTTCGGCGCGGGCGCGCCGGGCGCACAACGGGCCGGCCCGCGGGCGGCGGACGCGGCGGCGGGGTCGGTCCAGCCCTTGGCGCAGCCCGCCACCGGGGTGATCGGGCGGGGCCCCGCCGATGTGCCCGAGCGCGCCGACTCCGAGGTCTGCGCGTCGCAGGCGGCGAGGGAGCCGAGGACGCCGAACAGGGTCACGCCCGTGATCAGGGCGCGGGCGAGGGAGGGTCTCCGGGCCATGGGTGCCGCCTTCCAGGGCTGGGGGTCGGAGCCGGGGTGAGGGTCAGGGCCGGGGTGAGGGTCAGGGCCGGGGTGAGGGTCAGGGCCGGGGTGAGGGTCAGGGCCGGGGCCGGCCGCGGTCCCGCGGCGCCCAGGGGGTGAGCCGACGGCCGATGAAGCGGACGAGTTCGGAGAAGACCACGCCGAGCACGGCCACGCAGACGATGCCGACGAACATCACATCGTTCTGGAACAGCGTCCGCGAGTCGAAGATCAGATGGCCGAGGCCGTCGTTCGCGGCGATCTGCTCGGAGGCGACGATGACCAGCACCGCCACTCCGGACGCGACCCGCATGCCGACCAGGACCTGTGGCAGCGAGGCGGGCAGCAGGACATGGCGGAACATCTGCCAGGGACCGGCGCCGAACACCTGCCCGGCCTCCCGGTAGCCCTCGGCGACGCCCATCACGGCGGCCATCGTGGAGATCCATACGAAGAAGAAGACGGTGGTCGCGACCAGCGCGATCTGAGGGCCCTCACCGAGGCCGAACATGTTGAGGAACACGGGGAGCAGCGCGAGCTTGGGCACCACGTACAGGGCGTCGAGCAAAGGCTCCAGCGCGGCGCGGACCATCCGCAGCGCGCCCATCACCAGCCCGAAGAGATAGCCCGCGGCCGTGCCGAGCGCGTACCCGGCGACCACCCGCTGGAGCGTGGCCCATACGTCCGGCCACAGCTTGCCGTCGGCGGCGCGCTGCCAGCCGTCCGCCGCGATGGTGGACGGCGCGGGGTAGATACGCGAGTCGATCCAGTGCTGATCCGCGGCCAGTTGCCACAGCAGGATCAGCGCGGAGGGCACGGCGAGGGCGAGGGCGAGCTCGATGCCGCGGCGCCGTCGGTGGGCGCGGACGGGATCGCGCTCCCCCGGTCCGGGGCGCCGTACCAGCACGGTCTCGGCGGGCCCGCCGTCCACCGCGCCGGGCCGGGCGGTCGGGGCCGAGGGGGCCGTGCTCTCGCCCTTCATGAGGGCTTCCCCACCGGGTCCGCCGGGGCGGCGGCACCGGCCCCGGCCCGCTGGACCTCGTCGCGCAGCAGCTCCCACAACTCGGACTGCAGCGCGGCGAATTGGGGAGCGCGGCGCATCGCCCCGGTGCGCGGGCGGTCGAACGGCGGGCGGCGTTCGGCGATCACCCTGCCGGGCCTGGCCGACATCACCACCACCCGGTCCCCGAGCACGATCGCCTCCTCCAGGCTGTGGGTGACGAACAGCGCGGTGGTACGGGTCGCCTGGCACACCGCGAGCAGCTCGTCCTGGAGGATGGTGCGCAACTGGGCGTCGAGCGCGGCGAACGGTTCGTCCAGCAGCAGCACCTCCGGCTCCACCGCGAGCGCGCGGGCAATCGCCACGCGCTGCCGCATCCCGCCCGACAGGGTGGCGGGGTAGGCGTCGGCGAAGTCGGCGAGACCGAGCCGGGCCAGCCAGTCCCTGGCCCGCGCGTCGGCGGCCTTGCGTGGTACGCGCTGCACGTCGAGGCCGAAGCGGACGTTGGCCAGCACGGTCTTCCAGTCGTAGATCCCGTAGTCCTGCGGGATCATCGCGGCCGGATGGCGCCGGCCCGCGCGCAGCTCGACCTCACCGCCGCTGGGGCGGACGAGTCCGGCGACGATGCGCAGGAACGTGGACTTGCCGCAGCCGGACGGGCCGACGATGCAGCAGAACTCCCCGTGCTGGATGTCCATATCGAGTGGTCCGAGGGCGTGCACCTGCCGGGTTCCGTGCCCGAAGGTGCGGGTCACCGCGCGGGCACGTACTTTCGGCGCGGTCCCGGGTGTGGTGTGCGGCTCCACCCGTAACTCCTGATCCGGTTCGGCGGGTGTCGTGCGACAACGGCTGCGCGCACCTCACGATATGACGGACCGTCAGATATGGGCAAGAGTCGCGGACGACTCACGAACTCAGGACAGGCGGCGGCACAGCAGCGCGTCCGGGCCCCCGGAGCTGCCCACGCGCGTGGTGAAGGCGACCCCGGCGGCGTACTCGTCGGACGCGCACTGGCCCTTGTAGGCGCCGTGGGCGAAGTCGCCCCCGGCGGCATCGGCGGGCCGGTTGTCCGACCGGTCGAACCACACGGTGCGTGCCGTGGTGCCGAGCGGGGTGCGGGCCGGGGCGCACAGTGCGGCGGACACCCGGCCGCCGCGGCGGCTGTAGCCGATCAGGAACTGGTCCGAGGGGCACTGGAACTTGGTGTAGCCGGAGGCCCAGTCGCCGCCGGAGGGCACATACCGCTCGTCCGTGACGACCGTATGGGCGGTGCCGGGCGCGCGCTGGTCGTCGGCGCCGGTGTCGGTGCACAGTCCGCGCCCGGCGGTGTGGCTGAGGCCGATCAGCCGCAATCCGTCGGGGCAGGCGGCCTTGTAGGCACCCGGATCCCAGTCGCCGTGGGCCCGCTCGATCAGCGACCGCACCTGGTCGCCGTGGTCGGTGACGAGCATGCGCCAGGAGGGAACGGGGTCGACGGGCCCGGTGTGCTCGGGCGCGGTCATCAGCCGGTGCCACGCCGTGCCGCGCCAGTCGCCCTGGTCGAGGATTCCGTATCTGCGGCCCGTGGAGTCGTAGCGCAGCAGCGACCAGTCGTCGTGGCCTTCCCAGCCCACGAGTGGCCAGTAGGCGAAGTCGGCGTCGCGGTCGGCGAAGTAGTCGGTGATATGGGTGAACCAGGCGCGCGGCGCGGTGCCCGTCTCGGCCGATCCGATGCCGAACTCGCTGATCCACACGGGTGCCGTGTAGTGCCGCCCACTGTCCTCGGCGACGAAGAACGCCTGGTCGGTGAGGACTCGATACAGCTCATCGCGGCTGAGGTCCTGGTACCGGGGGTCGTGGGTCTCGCCGACGCCGCTGGCGCCGCTGTGGCGAGGGCCGGTGTATCCGTAGAAGTGCGCGGAGTAGACCAGCTTGTGGGCGTTGACGAGGGTGTGCGAGAGGGTGCGCGCGGGCGCCAGGGTGGGCCGTTCGTGGGGCAGTCCGTCGACCGGTATCCCCGTCCAGTTGATGCCCTCGACGACGATGAGGAGGTCGGGGTCGCCGTCGGTGAGGATGCGGTCGGCGGCTTGTTGCGCGGCGGCGTACCAGTCGTGTGCGTCGCCGAGCCCCCAGTTGGGGTCGTCCAGGATGTCGCGGCGTACCTCGTTGTAGAGGTCGGCGCCCACGACGCGTGGCTCATCGGCGTAACGGCGGGCCATGAAGACCCAGTCGGCTATCCAGCGCTGGGTGGTCTGGCCGCTGTTCCACCGCTCGTTGCCGTCGACTCCGCAGCACCACCGGGTGGTGTTGGTGTGGTTGTTGAGGATGACGGCGAACCCGTCGCGGCCGAGGGCGGACACCACGGCGTCGAAGATCTGCAGCGGTGTCTTTCCGCGCAGTCGCGGGTTGGCGGCCACGGCACCGTCCGGCACGGTCGCGGTGGCGTGGATCATCTCGTTGGAGAACGGCAGCCGGATGCTGTTGATGCCGAGCCGATGGAAGTCGGCGAGCAGCGTCGGCAGCGGGACGCGGTCCAGGCCGAGGGGTATGCCGTGGGAGTTCTGGCCGGCGTGGTGGTTGGCGGGGTCGTCGACGCCGCCGCTGCCCGTCCACGACCCCTGCGCACCGTCCCAGTTGGCCGACTTCAGCCGGAACCGGTCGCCCTTGGCGTCGACGACGTAGCGGCCGCGGGTGGACAGCGGCGGCTGCCAGGTGTCGGCAGCGGGAGTGGCGGCCGGGGCGGTGGCGGGCTGGTGCGCGGCGGCGACCGGCCCCGGCGCCGTGACCAGCAGCGCGAGGATCGCCGCGAGTCCCATCGGATACCTGAGTGAGCTCCTGGTCGGCATGCGGCCTTCCCCTGGGTCGGCGGCCGGGCAATCCCTGCCGGGCAGGTGACTGTAGGACGGCCCGCTCGAAGTGTCGAGTACGCCCCCATGCGCCGGGCCCTGCCGGGCCCGGCGCCGTCCGGCCCGGATCAGTCGATCACCAGCCGCGCCCCCTGCGTCTCGGCGGAGGACGGTCCGGTCTCCAGCATCAGCTCTCCGGGCTCGACGGCGAGGCCGAGGTCCCGGGTGACGGAGGCGAGGGTGTCGGCGTCGATCGCGAACACGGCGTCGGACTCCTCCCCCGGCCGCAGGTCGAGGCGGGCGAATCCGCGCAACTCGCGGACGCGGGGCCAGGAGGAGCCGCCCGACAGCCGCCGCAGATAGAGCTGGACCGTCTCGCGCACCGGCCGCTCGCCGGTGTTGCGCACGGCGACCCGGCAGATGAGGGTGGGATCGTCCGGGGACACCCGGGCGCGGGAGAGCCGTGGCGGAGCGTAGGCGACCGTGGTGTACGACAGGCCGTGGCCGAAGGCGTACCGGGCCGTGGCGGGCTGGTCCACATAGCCGCGGTAGCCGTGGTCCTTGGCGTTGTAGAACACCGGAAGCTGCGCCGCCGACCGGGGGATCGACACCGGCAGCCGCCCCTCCGGCCCGGCCGCGCCGAACAGCACATCGGCCACGGCCCGTCCGCCCCACGGCCCCGGATACCAGGCGCTCAGCACCGCCCCGGCCGTACCCGAGAGGTCGGGCAGGGCGTGCGGACGGCCCTGGACAAGGACCACGACGACCGGCACGCCGGTGGCCGCCACCGCGTCCAGGAGCGCCAACTGCCCGTCGGGCAGGCGCGGATCGGCCAGGTCGACGCCCTCGCCACACGTCATCCCGGCGGGGTTGGCCGAGGTGACGACGGCCGCGCCATTGGTGTCGAAGGAGGTGTCGCCCGAGCGCGCGCTGGACCCGCCCAGGACGAGGACCGCGATGTCCGCCGCTGCCGCCAGCGCGGCCGCCTCGGGGACACCGGAGAGGTCGCCGCCGACCAGATCGCATCCGGGCGCGTAGCTGATCTCGGTGTCCGGCGGGGCGGCCGACCGGATGCCGTCCAGGACCGTGACATGGTCGGAGCCGGGCCGTTGCGGGGCGGTGTAGTCGCCGATCTGCTGGGCGATGGAGTCCGCGTTCGGGCCGAGGACGGCGATCCTGCGGATGGCGGGCGCCAGTGGCAGGACACCCCCGTCGTGGGCGAGCAGTGTGATGGACGCGCGGGCGATGCGCTCGCTCAACTCGCTTGGGTCGGGGCGCTGTTCGGCAGCGGGGGTATGCGGCTCGGGGCGCTGTTCCCCGGTACGCGTAGAGGGCCGCTCGAAGAGGCCCAGCCGGAACTTGAGCGCCAGGACCCGGGCCACGGCGGTGTCCAGGGCCCGTTCCGTGACGAGCCCCTGGGCGACCGCCTCGGCCAGCCGCGGAAAGCAGGCGTCCCAGAGGCTCAGATCGCATCCGGCGTTCAGGGCCAGGGCGCCCGCGGCCACCGGGTCGCCCGTGAGCCGGACCAGCCGGTCGACGGCGGCGCCGTCGGCCATCACGATCCCGTCGAACTCCAGCCGCTCCCGGAGGAGTTCGGTCAGCAGGGGACGGCTGGCGACACAGGGCAGACCGTCGAATTCGTTGTAGGCCGCCATCACCCCGGCGGCCCCGGCGCGGATCCCGGCCCGGGCCGCCGCCAGATGGATCTCGTGCATTTCGCGGGCGCCCAATTCGGTGGCCGCGCTGTTGCGTCCGCCGACCGTGGCCCCCTGTCCGGCGAAGTGCTTGAGCACGACGGCCACGCCGGCGGTGCGCATGCCCCGCACCAGCGCCGCGGTGAGCCGCCCCGCCAGATACGGGTCCTCACCGAAGCACTCCTCCGCACGGCCCCAGCGCGGGTCGCGCACCAGGTCGAGGGCGGAAACGAGCGCCACATGGCCGCCCCGCGCCCGCACCTCCGCGCCGACCGCGGCCGCCGCCGCCTCGTAGAGTCCGGGGTCCCAGGTGGCGCCGACGGCGAGGTTGACCGGCAGCACCGTGCCGTCCAGGGCCTGGTGGCCGTGGGGAACCTCCTCGACGAACAGCACCGGAATGCCCAGCCGGGTGTTCTCCACGATGTGCCGCTGCACCGCGTCGGCGACCCGCGCCCCGTCCGCCGCCGTGATGCCGTCGGCGAAGCCGACGCCGGACCACGCGTCGGCCCGCTGCAGCCCGTACAGGGCGCCCATCCCGTCGTACGCGGCGACCTCGGCGCGGAAGGCGCCGGTGAGCCGGTGGCCGTCGCCGTCCCGCTCGTAGGCGTGCCAGCCGTACATGCGCTGGTTGACCTGGCCGACCTTCTCGGTGAGCGTCATGCGCCCCAGCAGATCGCGGACCCGCTCGGCCACGGGCGCGGCGGGGTCGCGGTAGAGGTGGCCGGTCATCGCAGCTCCAGGACGCGCACCCCGTACGGGGCGATCGGCACCTCCGCGACCGGTGCGCCGGACGCGAGGTCGCACAGGGCGCCGTCGGCCTCGGGGCGGACGGTGAGCTCCTCGGCGCTCTGGCTGACCAGCCATACGAAGCGGCGCCCGTCGTCATGGACGAGGAGGTCCGCACCGACGTGGGGGCTGTCGACCGTCACCGGGCGGCGGGCCCCGGCGACGTCGGCGAGCGCCGCGTACAGCCGGTGGGTGTCCTCGGGGTTGGCCCGCGCGGTGCGGGCGGCCATGTGCTCCAGGGGGTAGGTGGCCAGGACGGTGCGGCCGCGCCCGGTGTCGTGCACCAGGAGGGCGGGCCGGCCGTGGGCGTCGACGGCCACCACCCGGGCGTCCCGCGGAACGACCGGCAGATACGCCCGGCTGTCCTCATTGCCGGCGACGGGGAAGCGCAGGCAGGTCCCGGCCGCGAGCCCGCCGAAGTCCTCGGTGAACGTCATCTCCAGGACGTCGTCCTCGATGGGCTCGGCGACACCGTAGGAGAGCTGCAGTTCGACGCCGAACAGCCCGTCCAGGTCGTCGAACCACGGGCCGCGGGTCCCGGGGTACTCGCCGGAGCAGAACGAGAGGTAGACCGTGGCGCCCGCGCGGGCGCGGCGCTCGAGCTCACGCCGGGTGCGGGTGGTGAGCTGGCGGGTGGCCGGCAGCAGATACAGGGCGGCGTCGCCGGGCAGTCCGTCGGCCTCCCGGGTGAAGCCCACCGGCAGGTCGGCGGCGCGGGTGGCGACATAGCTCTGGTGCAGGGAGGTGAAGATCAGCGGGCGGTCGGCGGGCCTGCTGTAGGGGTAGCCGCGCTCCAGGAAGGCGGGCACGACCAGCGCCGCGTCCGCGTCGGCGCGGCGGCAGTGTGCGAAGTCCACGTCCTTCAACACCTCGGCGAACGCGGCGAGTTCGAGCAGTGGCGCCTTGGGGGCACCGGTGCTGTCGGTGATGCCGAAGTGCATCTCGAAGGGGTGGTGGTCGTACGGCGAGCGATCCCACAGGTCGTCGTAGTCGGTGTTGTTCCAGGCGATCCAGCCCGTGGCCCCGCCGAGCAGGGAGTTGTGGAGGGTCTGCCGGTAGTAGACGGCCGCGTTCCGGTCGGAGACGGTGTCCGTGGAGAGGCCGAACTCCTCCAGGACGACGGGCTGTCCGGTGACCGACGCCAGTTCGCACTCGAAGGCGGCGCGCAGATGCTGACGGGGCCGGTCGGTGTCCGAGCGGTACACATGCGGGCCCACGAAGTCCACGTACTCGGCGGTCTCGCGCAGTGAGAAGCCGTTGTCGCGGCCGGTGACCTCGATGCCCCACGCGCCGTCGCCGAGGGAGACCGGCTGGGTGCCGCCGGCCGCCCGTACGGCGTTGCACATGGCCTGTGCCCAGGCGGTCACCACATCGGAGGACGGCGGATCCACCTGGTAGATCCGGCCGTAGCCGGGCATCTCATTGGTGATGAGCCAGCCCGTGACGGCCGGGTGGTCCTTGAAGCGGCGGGTCATCTGGGACACGAACCACGCCTGGCGGCCGACCATCCACACGTCCTCGTAGAGGTCGCGGCCACCGCGCCAGGCGGGGTCCCAGTTCTCGCCCGACATGTGTCCGACGATGAAGGTGGGCACCGTCGCCATGCCGATCTCGGTGTGGGCGTCGAGGAAGTCGCGGAAGCGTTCGCACAGCGTCTCGTCGACGTGGTCGGGCCGCGGATGGAAGTCCGGCCAGTAGAAGAACGACCGGGTCATCGTCAGGCCGTGCTCGTGCAGCACCCGCAGCTCCGCGCGGACCGTCTTCGGGTCGTAGTCGCGCCACATCAGGGGCCCGCCGGTGCGGGACCAGAAGTTGGCGCCGAGCCAGGGCAGGACGGCGGGGTGGTGGATGAGCTGGGCGCTGTGGCGTCGCATGGTCCTTCTCGGGTGTCGGTGGTGCGGGTGGGGGGTGGATGTGAGTGTCAGCCGGGGGCGGGTCCGGTGGACTCGCGGACGACCAGCCGCGGCCGGTCGTCGAGCACCGTCTCCTCGATGTCCTCGCCGCAGCGTGCCAGGAGCAGCCGGGCGGCGGCCGCGCCGACCCGCCGCACCTGCTGGTCGACCGTGGTCAGCCGGGGGTGCAGCCAGCGGCCGAGCGTCAGGTTGTCGTAGCCGACGACGGACAGATCGTCGGGGACGCGCAGCCCGCCGCGCTGGGCGGCGCCGATGCCGCACATGGCCATGGAGTCGTTGGCGTAGACGATCGCCGTGGCGCGGTCGGCGGGCTCCAGCAGGGCCTGGGTGGCGGCGACGGCGGACACTTCGGTGAAGTCGGTGTGCAGGACCGCGTAGGGCCGCAGGCCCGCTTGTTTGAGGGCCGTCTCGAAGACACCGCCGCGCAGCCGGGTGTGCCGCAGGTCGGCGGGGCCGGCCACATAGGCGATGCGCCGGTGTCCGAGGTCGAGCAGATGGCGGACGACCTCCTCGACGGCGGCGTCCTGGTGGCCGAGGCCGACACGCGGCACGGCGGCGGCGCGGTCGGGGGGACCGAGCAGCACGGCGGGCAGCCCGAGGCGGGCCAGCAGGGCGGGGCGCGGGTCGTCCGCGCGGGCGTCGGTCAGGACGGCCCCGTCGACCCGGCCTTCTGCCGCCAGCCGCTTGTAGAGGGCGTTCTCCTCCTGGGCGCCCGCGACCAGGTGCAGCAGCAGACCGTAGCCGCGGGGCGCCAGTTCGCCCTCGATGCCGGTGATCAGCTCGCTGAAGTGCGGGTCCGCGCCGAGCACATCGGTGGGGCGCCGGACGACGAGGGCGAGGGTGCGGGTGCGGGCGCTGCGCAGGGCGGCGGCGGACGCGCTCGGCGACCAGCCGAGCTCCAGCGCGGTGTCCAGGATGCGCGCCCGGGTCGCCTCCGACAGCCGGCCCTTGTCGTTGAACGCCTGGGACACGGCCGCGGTCGACACCCCGGCGGCGGCCGCCACCTGCTTGATGGTGGGGCGCCGTCCCTGCTTCACCGTGGGCGTGTTCACGCCTTGACCGCCCCGTTGATGAGCGCCTCCTGCATGCGCTTCTGGAGCACCGTGTAGACGACCCAGACGGGGACCAGGGTCAGTACGGTGCCGGCGGTGAGGACGCCGTAGTCGGTGCCGGTGATGGCCTTCAGGGTGGGCAGGGCCACCTGCACGGTGCGCTGTTCGGGGTCGGGGCCGATGATGATCAGCGAGTACAGGTACTCGTTCCAGAAGGTGAGGAAGTTCAGCAGGAGCACGGTCGCGATGCCGGGCAGGCACATCGGTATGTAGATGTGCCGCAGCACCGTGTAGGTGGACGCCCCGTCCATCCGGGCGGCCTCCTCCATCTCCCTGGGGATGGTCCGCATGAACTGCACCAGGATCACCACCGACAGCGGCATCGCCGTCGCGGGCAGGAAGAAGACCATGAACAGCCGGGTGTGGAACAGCCCGGTGGCGGCGGCGAGCAGGAAGGTGGGGAAGAGCGCCGCGAACGTGGGGATCAGGAAGCCCAGCGAGAAGATCTTCTCCATCGCCGAGGCGAGCCGGCTGGTCGAGCGGGCGAGCGCGAACGCCGCGGGCAGCGCCAGCAGCAGGGTCAGCGCCAGCGCGAGGACCGTCACCAGCGCCGAGTTGACGACGGCCGTCCCCAGGTCGGCGCTGTCGTAGGCGGTGCGGAAGTTGCCGAAGCCGAAGGACGAGGGCAGTGCGAAGGGGTGGGCGAAGATCTCCTCGTTGCTTTTGAACGCGGAGGCGAGGAAGTAGTAGAGCGGCACGATCAGCAGCACCGCGTAGGTCCACACCAGGAGGTGTGCGGGCAGCCAGCGTTTGCCGAGTTTCATGGTGAACCGCCTTCGGGTCAGTAGTTCTGGCGGAACGCGCGGCGGATGGTGAGCAGCCCGACGAGTCCGGCCAGGAAGAGGATGACGCCGACGGTCTGGCTGTAGCCCAGGTCGGCCGCGATGAACGCCTTCTGGTAGACGAGGAAGGACAGCGTCGTGGACGAACTGCCGGGACCGCCCTGGGTGAGCAGCAGCACGTGCTGGGCCGAGCCGAAGAGGGTCCACAGGAACTGCAGCATGGTGACGACGCCGACATAGTCGCGGATCACGGGGAAGTGGATGCGCCACATGGTCCGCCAGTGCCCGGCCCCGTCGAGCTGCGCCGCCTCGCCGAGGTCGTCCGGGACACTGTCGAGCCTGGCGGCGAACAGGACGGCGGTGAAGCCGATCCCGCTCCACACGTCCAGGGCGATGAGACAGGCCAGCGCCGTCGAGGGCGAGGCGAGCCAGGCATCGGTGAGCGAACCGAGCCCCACCGACTGCAGCGCGCCGTTGGCCAGCCCGTCCGGGGACAGCGCCGCGTAGAACACCATCGCCTTGGCGGGGGTGGAGATCAGGCCGGGGATGAACAGCAGATAGCGGATGACGCGGTGCCCGGGCGGCTTCTGCGCCACGTAGTAGCCGAGCATGTACGCGCACACGATCATGATGGGCAGCGCCACCGCCAGCTGGACGGCGGTGTTGCGCACCGCGTCCCAGAAGATGGGGTCGTCGAGGACCGTGCGGACGTTGCCGAGACCGGCGAAGGACACCGGCTGGAGCATGCCCGGCCAGTGCAGGGCGGCGATCACGAAGATGGCGATCACCGGGCCGATCATGAAGACCGCGTACCAGACCAGCGCCGGGACGGCGAGGATCGTGCCGCCCTGCCGGGGCGTGCCGATACGGGCCGTGGTGGAAGGCGGAGCGGGCCGGCGGACCGCGGCCCCGCCCGGGGTCGGCGTCAACGTCGTCATGAGGTGGCTCCCGTGGAGTCGGGCTCGGGACATGAGTGAGCGGGCGGGCGGTTCACGCGGAGCGGTACGCGGTCTCGAGCACGGCGCGGACCTTCGCGGCGTTGGTGCCGCGGGTGAAGGACGTGCTGGTCGCGGTGATCAGCGGCTGGGCGGCGGCGGGCGGGACGTACACATCGGGCAGCAGCGCCTGGCTGACGGTCGAGCCCAGCCGCTGGGCCGCGGCGACCAGCGGGAAGTCCGTGCTGAGGGTGTCCGAGCGCAGCGCCATGTCGCGGCCGCTCTCCTTGATGAACCGGGAGACGGTGTCCGGCCGGTACATGAAGCGCAGGAACTTCTCGACGGCGTCGATCTTCTTGGTGCCGTTGGGGCTGATCCAGAACCCGATGAGGGTGTAGGTCCGCAGGATGGTGGGCTTGTCGTGGACGGCGCCGCCGGTCAGGGGCCATCCGCCGACCTCGGTGTGCCGGGCCACCGTGGGCGGCACCTTGGCGAGCGCCGACGACATGGCCGACTCGATCGCCGCCGCCCCCGTGTTGAACTGCGTGAACATCGTGTCCGCGATGAGGCCCTGCGCCTTGTCGGCGAAGACGCCCGCGTCGCGCAGGGTCACGAAGTACTCGATGCCCTCGCGGGCGCCCCTGCTGCCGAAGTCCCCCGTGGAATAGGCGTGCTTGGCCTCCTCCTCGGTGAGGAAGGTCTGGATGATCTGGGCGAGCAGCTTCTGCCCGGTCCAGTCGTTGCCGCCGACGGTCACGGGCGCGATCCCCTTGGCGCGCAGCTTGCGGGCCGCGGCGATCAGCTCATCGCCCGTGGTGGGTATCGCGTCGACGCCCGCGCGGTCCAGCAGAGCCCGGTTGAAGGCGATCGGCCAGTTGGTGGCGAAGTAGGGGAAGGCCCGCACCCGGCCCTTGGCATCGGTCCACTCGGCCAGCGCCTGCGGGAGCACACGGTCGCGCAGCCCCCAGTCGTCCAGGTAGCCCTTGACATCGACGGTGGCGCCGACGTCGGTCCATGCCAGCGTCTTGTCGTAGAGGTTGACCATGACGACGTCCGGCTCCTTGCGGGCCAGCCGCGAGGTCTCGTAGACCTGCGCGAGGTCGTCGCCGTTGATGAGGTTCTTGACCTTGAGTCCCGGATTTTCCTTGCGGAACCGGTCGAGGGCCGCGAGGTAGGTCGGCGATCCCGGCGCGCTGGTGCCCAGCTGGCTGTGCACGACGAGGGTATCGGGATCGGAGTCCGCTCCGGTCAGTGCGGAGCAGCCGGACAGGCCAGGCAGGACGGTCGCGGCGGCCAGGCCGGAACCGGTGGCGAGGAAGCCGCGCCGAGTCAGCGGTGAGTGCACTGCGGGGTCTCCAACCAGGCGGTTAACGAGTGGTTAATCGATCTACCTCGAGGGTGAGAGGAATGTAGGAGCCACTTCGCCTCTGGTCAAGCCCTTGCCGGGGCCGAAAAACACCGGCGCCGGAACGGCGCGTACGGAAAAGCGGAACGGCGCCCACCGGGAGGTCCCGATGGGCGCCGAAGCCGAGCTCCTTGTGATGGCGGCGGTGCGGCCCTCCGCGCGGGCGCTATTCCCAGGCCCGCCGTATCGGGGCGCCGGGGTCCGCCACCTGCGTCCATGCCTCGGCGATGCGCATGGTCGTCCGGCGCACGCCGTCGTACGGCGGCCAGCCGGGGTCGCCCGTCCTCGCGAACCGGATCCAGGTGGCGTGGAGGCGGGACGCGAGACCGGCGGGCGGCTCGGCCGGGCCGAGGAGCGCCTCGGGGCCATGGAGCCGCGGCAGATCGGTGCGGTCGAACACGAACGGCAGCTCCATGACATGCGTGGCGCCGAGCTGCCCGTCCAGGGCCCGCGACCGCCAGGCGAACTCATAGACGTGTGTCCGCGCCGAGGGGTGCTGGGCATGGGCTGCCGCGAGCCGCCGCGTTCCCGCGCCGAACAGGGCGTCCGTCATGATGGCGGCCCGCAGCTCCCCGGCGGACGCCCCGGGCCGTTCGCCGCGGTAGACGTCCACCAGCCGCTCCGGGGCGGGGTGGGAGCGTGCCGCCACGGCGTGGACGTCCTCCTCGGTCGAGGACGCCAGGTGGCCGAGCGGGGCCAGATAGAGGTTGCCCTCCTCGGCGTTGGTGCCGAGCAGCAGATCGATGCCCGCGCCGCGGCCGGCGGCCACGGCCTCGGCCGGCTGCTGGTCCAGGACGAGGCTGAACGAACTCAGGCCGATCAGCGGGTCGTAGTGCCCGTCGACGGTGAGATCGATGCCCGCGAGGTGGGGCATGGCCTCGACGAAGCGCTCGTCGGGGACCGACGCCAGCGCCTTGGCGGTCGGGGCGGTCCCCAGGATGCGGGCGAGTTCCCGGGTGACCCGGTCGGCCTGGGCGGGGGCGAACGCTCCCAGGCCGTTGCCGCTCTGGATGATCGCCCGCTGGAAGAGACCTTCGGCCCGTGGGTCGGCCACCACCGCGCCCACGATCGTGGCGCCCGCCGACTGCCCGAAGAGCGTCACCCGGGACCGGTCGCCGCCGAAGGCCGCGATGTTCTCCTCGACCCAGCGCAAGGCCGCGATCACATCGAGCAGACCCCGGTTGTCGGGGGCGTCGGGGAGGTGCAGGAAGCCGGGTACGCCGAGCCGGTAGTTGAGGGTGACCAGGACGACGCCGTCACGGGCGAAGCCGGTGCCGTCGTAGAGCGCCGACCGGGTGGACCCGGCCACGAATCCGCCGCCGTGCACGAACACCATCACGGGAAGGTCCTCGCGTGTGGTCTCGGGCGTCCAGACGTTCACCGCGAGGTAGTCCTCGCCGGGGACCCAGCCCTGCCCGAAGTACGGGGACATATCGAGGTCGCCGAACGCGTCGCGCTGGGGCTGCGGTGCCGTGGGGCCCTCGGCGGTGGCATCCCGGACACCGTCCCACGGCGGGTGGGGCATGGGCGGGGCGAACCGGGCGGCGCCCCGTGGCGGGGCGGCATAGGGGATGTGCCGGAAGACGGTGGCGTGCTCCTCCCGGCGGCCGCGGACGGCGCCTTGGGAAGTGGCCACGATGGGGGCGAAGGTGTTCGTCATGTGCGGGGTGTTTCCCTCTCTCGGTCTCGCTCCGGTCCGGATCACAGACGGTCCGGGGCCACAGACGGTCCGGATCACAGACGGTCCGGGGCCACAGACGGTCCGGGGTCACAGGCGCGCGAAGGCCGCCCATTCCTTGATGGCGAACCCGTCGCCGTCGCGCCGCACCTCCGCGGCGCCATGACCTCCCAGGTGTGCGGGGAAGACCAGGGTGTTCTCCTCGGCCGCCCGGCCGAGGAGCCGGCGGCGGGTGGCACGGGATTCGGCCGGGTTCTCGCAGAAGCAGCTGTTGGTGTCGGGATCCGCGATCTGCACCGGGCTGTGCAGCAGGTCCCCCACGAAGAGCGCGCGATCGCCTCGGGAATCGAGAGCGAGCACGGACGAGCCCGGGGTGTGTCCGGGGGCGGGTTCCAGTCGCAGATTGGCGTCGATGTCGAGACCGCCCTCCCACAGCAGCGCCTTGCCCGCTTGATGGACGGGGGCGACGGAATCCTCGAAGACATTCTGATTGCCCCGGCCGAGCAGCGACTTGTGCCCATTCTCCGGATTCCAGAACTCGAAGTCGCGCTCGGGGAGAATATAGGTGGCGTTCGGGAACGTCGGAACCCACTGGCGGCCGTCCAGGCGGGTGTTCCAGCCCACGTGGTCGACGTGCAGATGTGTGTTGATCACGATGTCGACGTCCTCCGGACGCACCCCGGCCCTGGCGAGATTCCCCAGGAAATCGGTGTTCAGATAGCTCCACACCGGCGCGTAGGGCCGGTGCTTGTGGTTGCCCACACCGGTGTCGACCAGAATGGTCTTGCCCTCACTGCGCAGGACCCAGGTCTGAATCGCGGACCGCACATTGTCGGTGTCGGGGTCGTAGAAGTCCGGGACCAGCCAGGACGCATTGTCCTCCCAGACCTCCGCCGGGCTTTCCGGGAAGAATGCCCGGGGGGTCAGGTCGACCGGGCCGTAGTATTCCTCGACGCGTGTGATGGTGACATCGCCCAGCGTTATCTGCTGCATGGATATTCGCCTCGTGGGTCAGAAAGTCGATTGGCAGCAGAATCCTCGCCGGAGCGGCCCGGGGACGGTATCCGTCACCTGACTGCACCCGCTCTCCGACGACGGCCACGTGACCGGTAACACGTCACCACCGCTCCGAAAATTTTTTGGAGACCGGACCGGAAAGATCCTCTTTACGGGCGACAGCGGCACGTACACGCCGAAGACCAGCAGCTCAAGGGCGGAGAGACAGAGGAATCAGCGAGCGCTTCTACCGGAAGGGTTCCGGAAGGAAGCGTTGACGTTACGTCAGTCCCGCAGCATACTCCGCAACGATCGTTGCCCATCGGCACACCACTGCCACCCGCTCGGCCTTCGAAGAAGGGACAGCAATGGTCATCAATTCCCGTCAGGAACTCAGAGATCGGCACCCTCGGTTACGCGCCCGAAGGGCGTTCAGCCTCGGTGTCGTCGGCTTCCTCACCGCGGCCAGTGTTCTGGCCCTGTCCGGTCCCGCCAGCGCCGCGAGCACCCTCGGCGGCGCGGCGGCCGCCAAGGGCCGGTACTTCGGTGCCGCCGTTGCCGCGGGCCACCTCGGCGAATCCCCGTACGCCGCCACGCTGGACACCGAGTTCAACGCCGTCACCCCCGAGAACGAGATGAAATGGGACGCGGTCGAGGGGTCCCGGAACTCGTTCACCTTCGGCTCCGCCGACCAGATCGTCGGCCATGCGCAGGGCAAGGGCATGAAGATCCGCGGCCACACGCTGGTCTGGCACTCCCAACTGCCCGGCTGGGTGGGCGGATTGAGCGCCACCGAACTGCGCTCGGCCATGAACAACCACATCACCAAGGTGATGCAGCACTACCAGGGCAAGATCTACGCCTGGGACGTGGTCAACGAGGCGTTCCAGGACGGCAACAGCGGCGCGCGGCGCAGTTCGCCGTTCCAGGACAAGCTCGGCGACGGCTTCATCGAGGAGGCGTTCCGCACCGCGCGTGCGGCCGACCCCAACGCCAAACTCTGCTACAACGACTACAACACCGACGGTCAGAACGCGAAGAGCAACGCGGTCTACAACATGGTGAAGGACTTCAAGGCCCGCGGTGTGCCGATCGACTGCGTCGGCTTCCAGTCGCACTTCAACGGCCAGTCCCCGGTCCCCGGTGACTACCAGCAGAATCTCCAGCGCTTCGCCGACCTCGGCGTCGATGTGCAGATCACCGAGCTGGACATCGAGGGCTCCGGCACGGCCCAGGCCGACAGCTACCGCCGCGTCACACAGGCGTGCCTGGCCGTGTCCCGCTGCACCGGAATCACCGTATGGGGCATCCCCGACAAGTACTCATGGCGCGCCAGCGGCACGCCGCTGCTGTTCGACGACAACTACGGCAAGAAGCCCGCGTACAACGCGGTGCTCGCCGCGCTGGGCGGCAGCAGCGATGGTGGCGGCGATGGCGACCGGACGTGCACCGTGTCGTACGCCGAGACGCAACGGTGGGGCGACCGTTTCAACGGTCAGGTGACGGTGCGGGCCGGAAGCTCCGCCATCAGCGGCTGGACGGTGACGGTGACCGTGCGTTCCGCGCAGAGCATCGCCACCACGTGGAACGGCAGCCCCAGCTGGGACAGCAGCGGCAAGGTCATGACGATGCGTCCCAATGGCAATGGCAACCTGGGTGCCGGAGCCACGGCCAGCTTCGGCTTCACGGTCATGGCGAACGGGGACTGGTCGGCCCCCACCATCGGTTCGTGCACCGCCTCCTAGCCGACGGGCAGTAGCAACCTCATGCACGACGGCGCCCCCGTGTTCGCCACCGTGGTGGGCGGTGCGCGGCGGGGGCGCCGGCCAGATAGGCGGCCACCAGGCCCCGCCGTACGGACTCGGCCCGCCGAAGCGCAGGCCCGCCTCGATGACCACCTCATGGCCGGTGATCACGGCGTCGGTGACGGCGCTGCCCGGCAGCCCTTCGCGGTCGGCCACGGCCAGGGCGGCCGGGATCACCACGGCGGCCGGGACGACTGCCGCGGCGGGATGCGGGGCGTCGTACTCATCGGCGTGGGCCGGCACCGATTCCAAGAGCACCGCCGTGCGCGGGGAGTCCCGGCCACGGCGGGCGTGCACAGCTCCCCGGTCTCGCCGGTCCGCGCCGTGAACCGGGCCTCCAGGACGCTCACCGGCCGGCTTCCGGCCGCAGGGCGGGCAGCACCTCGGAGCCGACGCTCTCGATCAGCTCGGTGGGCGGATCGTAGGAGCCGACGTGCTGGAGGAACACATCGGTCACCCCGTCGGCGTGCAGCGCGGTGAGCCGTTCGGCGATCTCCTGGGCGGTTCCGAACAGGCAGAACTCCTGGGCGAAACGGAGCACCGCCGCATCGCTCACCCAGGCCGAGCAGATCTCGACGGCCGCGTCCCAGTCCTCGGCGTGGACGAGGTCCGGGTAGACCCCCTCCACCCGTGCGGGTACGTCCAGTTCGATCCCGGCCAGGGCGAGGAAGGGCGCTCCGCCGTTCTGGGCGATCGAGGCGCAGATCGGCTTGAGCAGCCGGGCTTCGGCCTCGATGTCGTCGGTCACCGCGCAGAACGCCGAGACCGTCAGCGGGACGGCCGCCGCGGTGCGGCCCGCGGCCTCGGCACCCTCCCGCACCCGGGCGGTGGCACTGGCGAGGGTGTTCCGCGAGACGCCACTGAGCAGGATGACACCGTCGGCGATCTCCCCGGCGAGCCGCAGATTGCGGGGGCCGCTGGCGGCCATGTGGATCGGCACGTTCGGATCCGGATCCCGCAGCCGGGACCGTACGCCGTTGAAGTCCCACTCCTCCCCCGCGAACAGTGCCCGCAGCGTGGCGAGCCCGTCGCGCAGCTCCGCCCCGGTGCTCTGGCGCATGCCGATGGGGCCGACCGAGCTGTTGCCCACGCCGAGGCCGAGGGTGAACCGGCCGGGGGCCAGTTCGGCGACGCTGCGCGCGGCCGAGGCGACGACGGCCGGGTGCCGGGTGGCGAGGTTGGTGACCGCGCTGCCCAGGCCGATGCGCTCGGTGCCCAGCGCGGCCGCGGTCAGGACCGTGAACACGTCCCGCCACAGCAGCTGGGAGTCGGGGAACCACACCTGGTCGAAGCCCAGTTCCTCCGCTCGCCGGGCGATTGTGGCCAGCCGGTCCACCCGGTCGCACGGCGGTATGCGGACGCCGACGCGTATCCCGCTCACGGTCTCCTCCTGACGGCTCGACTTGGTGTTCGTACTATGTACGGTATGACATACGACAGCTGACAGCACCCCCGGCGGATAGGGAGTCCATGGCGGATAGGGAGAGAAGACAGCTCAGCCCCGGGCCGAAGGGCCCGGGGCCGGGGAAACCAGGCAGCGCGTCTCAGTCGCCGGTCTGCCGCAGGACGCCCTCGATGAGGCAGTCGAGCCCGAAGAGGAACTGTTCATCGCTGGGCAGTGTGGTCATGTCCTCGGCCAGCTCCACCATGTGGGGGAAGTCCGCACGCGGCAGGGCTCCGTAGAAGTGCCTGCGCCGGCGCCGCAGTTCCTCGGCCTCGGGATGGTCCGCCTTCCCCCACGGGCGGGGGGCCTGGTAGCTGGCGAATCCCAAGCTGTACTGCACGATCAGGCCGTAGACCCGCACCGCGTCCCGGTCCGCGAACCCCGCCTCGCGCAGCCTCCCGATGACCGCCTCGAACGCGCCCCGCATGGACTGCGGACCGGTGCTCACCCGCGTGGCGAAGAGCCGCACGATGCTGGGGTGCTCCCGCATCATGTCGAGGAAGGCCAGCGCCAGGGCCCGCACGACCGCCTCGGGCGAGGTCTCCTCGGCGGTGGGCAGCCGGAAGTTCCCCATGACGTGGTCGGCGATTCCGTCGAGGATCTCCTCCTTGCCGCGGAAGTAGCCGTAGAGCGTCATGGCGCCCACGCCGAGGTCCGAGGCGAGCCGACGGATGGTCAGCACCTCGATGTCTTCCTCGTCGCAGATTCGGGTGGCCACCTCGATGATGCGCTCAGCAGTGAGCGCCCTCGCACGCGACCGCGGACCCGCCACCTGGACTCTCCTCTTCGCACACCACCGGAAACCGGCGACGCGCGCGGCGCCGCCGTACCGCATACCGTACAGCCGCCCCCGGGCGTTCTCCCCTCGGGCGAACCGCCGGTCCGGCGGAGGTGGGACGTGGTCGGGACGAGGTGGCCGGAGCCGATCCGGCGGTCAGGGGGCGGTGTTCGCGCGGGCGGCCAGGTCGAGGGCGATGTCCGTGATCATGTCCTCCTGGCCGCCGACCATCTTGCGGCGGCCGACCTCGACGAGGATCGCGCGGGTGTCCAGACCGTGGCGGACCGCGGCGGCCTCCGCGTGGCGCAGGAAGCTGGAGTACACGCCCGCGTAGCCGAGGGTGAGGGTCTCCCGGTCGACCCGGACCTCGCGGTCCTGCAAGGGCCGGACGACATCGTCGGCGGCGTCCATGAGCGGGAACAGGTCGCAGCCGTGCTTCCAGCCCATCAGGTCGGCGACGGCGATGAACGCCTCCAGCGGGCAGTTGCCCGCCCCCGCGCCCTGGCCCGCGAGGGAGGCGTCCACGCGCGTGACGCCGTTCTCGACGGCGACCACGGTGTTGGCCACGCCGAGGGCGAGGTTGTGGTGGGCGTGGATGCCGAGTTCGGTGTCCGGGTCGAGCACCTCGCGGTAGGCGCGGAAGCGGTCGCGGACACCGTCCATGGTCAGCCGGCCGCCGGAGTCGGTGACGTAGACGCAATGAGCGCCGTAGGACTCCATCAGCTTGGCCTGGCGGGCGAGTTCGGCCGGTTCGGCCATATGCGACATCATCAGGAACCCGGCCACGTCCATACCCATCTCGCGGGCGGCGGAGATGTGCTGGGCGGAGATGTCGGCCTCGGTGCAGTGGGTGGCGACGCGCACGGAGCGGATGCCGAGGGCGTGGGCCCGCTTCAGGTCGTGCAGGGTGCCGATGCCCGGCAGCAGCAGCGTGGTGGGAATCGCCTGGCCGGTGGCCCCGACGACGGCCTCGATCCAGTCCCAGTCGGTGTGTGCGCCGATGCCGTAGGTGACGCTGGAGCCGGACAGGCCGTCGCCGTGGGCGATCTCGATCGCGGCCACCCCGGCGGCGTCCAGGGCGGCGGCGATGGTGCTCGCCTGATCGACGGTGTAGCGGTGGCGGACGGCGTGCATGCCGTCCCGCAGGGTCACGTCCTGGATGTACAGGGCGGGCGGGGCCGACGGGGTGGGGGCGGTTGTGCCGGCGTCGGTCGTGGTCATCGTGCGGCCTCCTCGCCGGAGCGGTGTGCGGCCAGGCGCTCCGCGGTGCGCAGCGCGGCCGAGGTCATGATGTCGAGGTTTCCGGCGTAGGCCGGGAGGTAGTGGGCGGCGCCCTCGACCTCGAGGAAGACCGAGACCTTCACCGCGTCGGTGTGCGCGGCCTCGGCGGGCAGCAGCGAGCGCAGCGGGTCGTCGGAGCTCACCTGGTCGAACTGCACCTTCTGCTTGAGGCGGTATCCGGGTACATACGCCTGGACCCGGCCGACCATCTCCTCGACGGAGGCGGTGACCTCCTCGGTGCCGCAGCCGGAGACCAGGCAGTGCACGGTGTCCCGCATGATCAGCGGCGGCTCGGCCGGGTTGAGGACGATGATGGCCTTGCCGCGGGCGGCGCCGCCCACGCGCTCGATGGCCAAGGCGGTGGTCTCGGTGAACTCGTCGATGTTCGCCCGGGTGCCGGGGCCCGCGGAGCGGGAGGAGATGGACGCGACGATCTCCCCGTAGTGGACGGGGGTGACCGCGCCCACCGCGGCGACGATCGGGATCGTGGCCTGGCCGCCACAGGTGACCATGTTGACGTTCGGCGCGCCGAGGTGGGCGTCGCCGTTGACCGGGGGCACCACATACGGGCCGATGGCCGCGGGGGTGAGGTCGACGAGAGTGCGGCCGAGGGGGCGCAGCACCTCCTCGTGGCGCTTGTGGGCACCGGCGGAGGTCGCGTCGAAGGCGAGGTCCACGTCCGCGAACTCGTCCAGCTTCACCAGCCCGTCCACGCCCTCGTGGGTGGTGGCCACCTTCAGGCGGCGGGCACGGGCCAGCCCGTCGGAGTCGGGGTCGATGCCGGCCATCGCGGCGATCTCCAGGGTGTCGGAGAGCCGCAACACCTTGATCAGGAGGTCGGTGCCGATGTTGCCGGACCCGATGATCGCCACCTTGGTGCGGGTGTTCGTCTCGCTGCTCACCGGTTGTCTCCTTCCGCGGCGAACCCGACCCCTACGGCGCCCAGGTTCGAGATACGGGCCTGGAACACATCGCCCGGGGCCGCGGGGACCATCGGCCCCAGGGCTCCGGTCAGGACGAGGTCGCCCGCCCGCAGCGGGTCGCCCCGCTCGGCGAGGGCCGAGGCCAGCCAGACGGCCGCGTTGAGGGGGCCGCCGAGGCAGTCGGCGCCGGTCCCCTCGGAGACCATCTCGCCGTTGCGGGTCATGCTCATCTGCACGGAGCGCAGGTTGACCCCGGTCAGCGGCACCGGGAAGGCGCCGAGGACGTACATCCCGCAGGAGGCGTTGTCGGCGACGGTGTCGACGATGGAGATGTCCCAGTCCCGCACTCGGCTGTCGACGATCTCCAGCGCGGGGAGTGCGAAGTCGGTGGCGCGCAGCAGGTCGACGACGGTGCAGCGGGCGTGTGGCAGGTCGCTGCCGAGCACGAGCGCCACCTCGGCCTCCACCTTGGGCTGGAGCAGCCGCCCGGCGGCCACCTCACCCCCCTCCGGGACGGCCATGTCCGCAAACAGCGCGCCGAAGTCCGGCTGGTCCACGCCGAGTTGGCGCTGCACGGCCAGGGACGTCAAACCGATCTTCCGGCCGACGATCCGGCGGCCGGTGGCCTGCTCGCGTTGCAGGTTCAGCCGCTGCACCGCGTAGGCGGCCTCGATGTCGCCGTCGTCCAGGAGCGTGCGCACCGGCGGGCAGGCGGTCCCGCCGCGGGCGGCCTCCGCCAGCGCGTCGGCGGCCTTGACCACGGCCCCGGGGAAGGCGTCCGTCGGGACGCGGTCGGGCACATTCGGCACGGGCTACCTCCTGAGGTGGAACGTGGGTGCCGGGCCCCCGGCGCTCCCCATGTGGCCTCCGGTATAGACGCGCGGGCCGCCACGAGCCAACTTTTGTTCCGTTACGCGGAACGCGGCGGATAGCGGCTTGCCGGACGAGGCGGCGCTGACCCTGCCCTGCACCCCTCCGGGCAGAAGGACGTACCGCCTCACGGAACTCTCCGGGCGAACGGCCTGCCTGCGCCGCACCGCTCTTGACGCCGCCCAAGCACTTCCGTACAAAGTACGACCAGGATCGCGGGCTCGCCAACCTGCCACATCGGGAGAGTGCACATGCTGACCGCCCACTACACCTCCAGCCGCTTCGGCCAGCTCCACTACGTCGAGTGCGGTGAGGGCGAGCCGGTGCTGCTGCTCCACCAGACCCCGCGGTCATGGACCGAGTACCGCGATGTGCTTCCGCTGGTCGGCGCCACCCACCGAGCGATCGCGATGGACACCGTCGGCTACGGGGCCTCGGCGAAGCCCGCGGACGATCAGAGCATCGAGATGTTCGCGGACGGGGTCGGGGACCTGGTGGCCGGGCTGGGGCTGGAGTCGTTCCACCTGGTCGGCCACCACACCGGCGGCGTGATCGCGGTGGAGGTGGCGGCGCGCCTGGGCTCCCGAGTGCGGAGCCTGGTGCTCTCGGCGACCCCGTTCATCACCCCGGAGAAACGCGCCCGGGCGGCGTGGAAGCGCCCGGTCGACTGGGTGCAGCCGAAACCGGACGGCTCCCACCTCATGGAACTGTGGAACCGGCGGAGGCATTTCTACGCGCCGGGACAGGAGGCCGCGCTCAACCGGTTCATGGCCGACGCCGTGCGGGTGCTGGACCGGGCGGAGGACGGCCACATCGCCGTTCGGCTGTTCGCGATGGGCGAGCGGCTGCCGCGGATCACCGCCCCGGCCACGGTCATCTGTGGGCAGGACGACGATCCGTCGATGCCGAGCTTCGAGCCCATGGTGAACGCCCTGTCCGCCACCGGGCACACCGTGCCCGGAGCCGGGGTGCCGTTCCCCGAACAGCGGCCGGAGGAGTTCGCCCGGCTGGTGCTGGAAGCCGTCGCAGCCGCCGGGGCGGCGGACCGCTGACGACGGCGTGGTGTCAGGGGGCGGGGAACAGCGAGCGATAGAAGGGCGTCTCCCGAAACCCGTCCCCATGGTGCGTGGATCCCCAGCTCAGGGGCACCGCCGGACCACTGGCCCGGTGCAGCTGGCCGACGAGCGCGTAGTCGGGGTGGACGCCGTCGTCGCTCATCGTCGTGGTGAACTCGAACTCGAACCGGTCGCCCGGCCGTACCGGCAGACCCTCCTCCGACAGCGGGGCGTACACCGGGGTCCAATTGCTCGACTGGACCAGCGAGTCGAGCGGCTCGTCGTCCTCGGACACCCACAGGCGCACGCCGAGCGCGAGCCCGGAGAAGCGGCCCGCTCGGGTGAAGGTCAGCTCGACGGCGTCGACGCCCTCCGGCTGCAAGTCGCCGTTGTACTCCAGCGGCTCCACCTCGACGGCATCGGACAGATACGACCGCTGCCGCACCCTCGGGTTGTCCTGCAGCCCTTCGAGAACCACCCGCAGATCGAAGGGGCGCCCCACCGACGCGAACACCTCTTCCACGTAACGGAAGACGAGGGGCGGAAAACCGGGGAGCGTGCCGAGGTTCGCGCTGTTCAGGTCCAGAGCGACGGCGGTGGTGGCACTGCGGTGCGGGATGAACACCCCGCCGGGCTTCACCAGGCGCTCCCGGGCATCCCGCAGGACGGACCCGGCCCCTTCCGAGCCGGCGAGCGTGCCGATGATCTCGGAGACGCACATATCGACGGGCTCGGGTAGCTCGATCTCGGTGGACAGCCCCTCCACCACCGTGATCCGGTCGGCGAAACCCGCCTTCTCGATGTTCTTCCGGGCGATCCGCGCGGACTCGGGGATGACCTCCACGGCCCATACGTGTCGCGCTCCGGCGCGGGCGGCGGCCAGCGCCCACACCGCGTCCTGCCCCGTGCCGATGTCGAGCACCGTGCGGCCGGGGGCGTAGCGCCGGACGGCTTCGGTGTATGCGCTCATCCGACGCTTGTCGTTGATCATCGCCTCGTACGCGACGTCGTCGTACACCGGATACTCGCCGATCGAGGCGAACAGCCACACCGGGCTCGACTCCAATTCGCACGCCCGCACCGGCACCTTGCCGCCCGGTGCGGCCAACTCTGCCCGGAAGGAACGCGGCATCTTCAGACCTTTCCCTGGAGTGACTCTTCGCGACCAGCATGCCAGGTAGGCAAACCTGGAATTCCCTAGCAATTGAACTCACCGCGGACGAACAAAGTCCGAATATAGCCCGGTTAAAGCAATGTAAAAGTCAGGGAAGCGAGGCGCCGGACGTCCGATATCGCCGCCGCCAGGCCACGCCGCACCCGTGCGCCGACAACGGCCACCGAGGGGCCCTGTGCCGCCACGAAGCGGCTTCATCGAACAGACGTGCCACGATAATTGGCATGTCCGCGATCAGCGAAAGGTTGCTCGCGAAGGTAAAGTCGGCTTGATTTCGCGGATGGAGCCCTGAATCCGGCACCGGACCGTCCGAAAGTCATCGGAACTCATACGCAAACTGGTTATCCGTAGTAATTGGCGAGACAGGCACTCATGCCCAATCGTTGAAATAGCGACTTCACGCGATGCCCGCCGATGCCCGCGATGCCCGTGATCAGCGCGGGACGCGTCGTACGGCCGTTCCGCCCGCAACGGATCAGACGCCGTTCATCTGACCGCCCCTGCGCGGTCACGGACCTTGACCACAGTGCCGTCCGGGGTCACCGGTTCTTCACATGACGCGCGGGAGTGTCAATGAACGCAGCAGGGCACAACCAGCTGGGCAGACGGACGCTGTTGCGGGCCACCGCCGTGATCCCGGCCGCGGGCACGGCCGCCGTCGTATCGGGTACGACACCCGGTCACGCGGCCACCGCGAAGGCCGGCGGCCACCGGTACGACCCCGAGTCGCCGCGGTTCAGCCTCGCGGTGCTGCCGGATACGCAGTACCTCTTCGACGCCGACAGCTCCGACCCGGAGCCGCTCCGGGCGACCTTCCGCTACCTGGTGTCCCAGCGCGAGGACGCCAACATCGCCTTCATGACGCACCTGGGCGATGTCACGGAACACGGCTCGCGGGAGGAAATCACGCTGGCCGCGTCCACGTTCGGGACCATCCACGGCAAGGTTCCCTACAGCGTCCTGGCCGGCAACCACGATATCGACTCCGGCACCGACGACCAGCGCGGCGACAGCGCCTATCTCGACGCCTTCGGTCCGCGGCGGTTCTCCGCCATGCCCACCTTCGGCGGCGCCTCGCCCGACGGCTACAACAGCTACCACGTCCTGCCCGCGGGCGGGCGGGAGTGGCTGGTCCTCGCGCTCGACTGGCGGATCTCCGACTCAGGGCTGCGATGGGCGCACAAGGTGCTCGACGCGCACCCCACTCTGCCCGCCGTCCTCACCACCCACGACCTGGCCTGGGCCGACGACGAGGGCAGCGCTCAGCTCTCGGACAACGGCCGGCGGCTGTGGGACGGCCTCATCCGCGGCAACGACCAGATCTTCCTCGCCCTGGGCGGGCACTACTGGCCCCCCGGGCGCACCGTCCTGACCAACGACGCAGGCAACGACGTCCATATCCACATCACCAACTACCAGGACCGGTACTACGGCGGCGCCGGGATGATCCGCCTCTACGCCTTCGACCTGGTCCGCGATGTGATCGACGTGGAGACGTTCTCGCCCTGGTTCCTCGGCCGCGACCCGGAGAAGAGAACACCTCTGGAGGCGGAGACCATCGAACTGACCGGTCCCGTCGACCGGTTCAGCCTGAGCATCGACTTCGAACGCCGCTTCTCCTCCTTCGCCCCGGTCGTACCGCGCAAGCCGCGCCCGGCCTCCGCGGTGATGCCGCGCGGCACCCTCGCGTACTGGCGCTTCGACGCCTCGGGCACCGCCTCTCGCGCGGGCGCGGACGGACCGGTCGGCACGGAAACGGTGGTCCGCGACCTGTCCGGCCACGGCAACGACCTCCGGGTGACACGTCTGCACGACAGCGAGCCCGAGATCCTGACGTGGTCCGGCGAGCACCACGGCGACCAGCCCGCCCATGCCAGCCTGCGTTTCGACGGCGGCAAGGGACCGGACCGCGGCGCGGTCCTGACCACCTCCGCCACCGCGCCGCTGAACTCCGAGAAGTTCACCGGTGGTTACACCATCGAGACGTATCTCAAGCTCCCGGACCCCTTCGAGGGCGACCATGCCTGGATGGGCATCCTCAGTTGGGAGGGGCGCAACGGCGACGCCGGAAAGACCACCGGCTGGTCGCCCGACGAGCCGACGTGCAGCCTCAATGTGACCCCCGAGCGCTTCCTGCAGTTCGTGGTCTATCCGCAGGTGCAGGACGCCGATCCGACCTCCTGGAGCCACGCCCTGCCGGTGGGCCGGTGGACCCACATCGCCGTCGTCAACGACGGCCATCACACCGTGGTGTACGTCGACGGCTCGAAGATCGCACGCAATCCCACCCAGCCGTCGACGGGGATCGCCACTCTCGGCAAGCCCTTCGTGATCGGTGGCACCCAGTTCGAGGAGAAGTTCGGCCAGGGCTTCTACGGCTGGATCGGCGACACCCGCATCGTCAAACGAGCCCTGGCGCCGAAGGACTTCATGACCGCCCTCGCCTAGTGTCCTCCGGATCAAAGCGGGTAGGTGGCGTTCGTTCCGCCCGATCAACGCCGCCTTCCCCCTACGACCAGGAGAGACACGTGCCCAGAGCGCTCGTCACCGGTATCGCCGCCACCGCCGTCGCCACCGTCCTGCTCACGGGCTCCGGAGCCGTGAGTGCCACGGCCACCGCGCCACGCGAGCCGCACGCCACCGATGTCCATCGGGTCCGGATTCAGGACGACTTCGACTCGTTGGGCCCGGAGGTCCGGGCGCTGAAACTGGACTCGGGGCGCACCGCCCACTACATCGACGAGGGCCCCCGGGACGGCAAGCCGGTTCTCTACCTCGGCGGCACGGGCACCAGCGCCCGGGTGGCGCATATGACGGACTTCCTGCGCAGCACCCGGGAGTCCCTCGGGCTGCGGCTGATATCGGTCGAGCGCAACGGCTTCGGGGACACGGAGTTCGACAAGAGCCTGGGCAAGGCCGACTTCGCCAAGGACGCGCTCCAAGTGCTGGACCGCGTCGGGGTGCGCAAGGTCAGTGTGATCGCCATCTCGGGCGGCGGTCCCTACGCCGCCGAGCTGGCGTCCCTGGCCCCGGACCGCATCCAGTCACTGCACCTGGCCGCCGCTCTGCCCCCGTACGGCCCGAAGCGCCCCGACTGCTCGATGTCGGACGAGGAGCTGGGCAAGTCGCTGGCGCCGCAGATCGCCGATCCCCGCGTCTGGTGGGCGCTGCCGGACGACAGCCCGACCAAGCGCATCCCCGGCTTCGCCGACACCGCCTTCGAGGACGGCGCCCGCACCCACAACCAGCGCGGCCAGAAGGCCGACCCCGCGCCCCAAGTGCATGAGCAGAGGCTGTACTGCCAGCGGCCCGGCCCCGATCTGTCAAAGCTGACGGCCCCCGTGATCCTCTACAGCGGCAAGAAGGACACGACCGTGCCGCCCAGCACGATCGACACCTGGAAGCAGTACCTGCCCGGCGATCCGGCCGTGCGCAGCTACGCGGACTCGGGCCACGATGTGCAGTACCGCCACTGGGACCAGATCCTCGTCGACCTCGCCGGGCACACGGACCGCACGGTCATCTGCTACCGGGGCCACAGCGCCATGCCACCCGCCCGGATCGCCGACCCGCTGGTCGAGAAGGGGCGGGCCACGCTCGGGATCTGCGCCTGGCAGAAGCCCGGTGAGGACGGCCCGGTCGACTGAACCCGTTGCGCGTCACTCCCCCGCCGACGGCCGCCGCGCCCAGAACAGCGCGTGGCCGCCGTCGCCCTCGGGGACGAACTCCTCGCCCTCGACGGTCAGTCCGGCCTGAGTGAGCCAATCCCGGTAGGTCGCGGCGTCGGCGTGACTCCACCACATCGTGGCGCCACCGCCGAGCCAGTTGTCATCGGATCCGGTCCAGGCGCTGTGTCCGGTGGTGCCGAGGAACCAGCCGCCAGGGCGGAGCCAGGTGGCGATCCTGGCAAGGAGGGGAGGCTGTTCGGCCAGCGGGATGTGGATCAGGGCGTAGAGGGAGACCACGGCGTCGAAGGTGGCCGCCGGGAACTCCACGGCCGTGGCATCGGCCCGGCGGAACTCGGCCTCCGGCACGAGCTGCCGCGCCCGGCCGATCTGCACCTCGCTGATGTCCACACCGGTCACCCGGTGCCCGGCGGAGGCCAGGTTGCGAGCCACCGGTACGCCGCTCCCGCACCCCAGGTCCAGCACGGTGGCGGCGGCCGGGATGCGCTGTTGGAGGGCGCCGAGCCAGGGCTGGTACTTGGTCTCGGTGGCGTAGGACTGCTCGTAGTGGCGGGAGAGCGCGTCGTAACCGCGCCTGACCACGTCCTTGGGGTCGTCAATGTCCACGGCCAAGCACGGTAGTTCGGGGCGGGCGCGTTCCGCCAACGGTTTTCGCGCGCCCGCGACGCGGCCATCAGGCCGTTCGAACGGCGGCCACGAACTCCGCCCAGGCACTGGCCGGAACGACCAGGGCGGGGCCGCCCTTGTCCTTGGAGTCACGGATGCCGACCCGGGCGGTGCGGGGGAGGTGGGCGATCTCCACGCAGCCGGTGCCGTTGTTCTCGCTGTACGAGGACTTGAACCAGGCGCTCTCTGGAGCGACGTCAGGCGCTATGCGGTAAGTCATGTCAGATCTCCCGTGCTAGTTGTTGTAGAAACGCCGGTGTCTCGCCGGGGGCGAGGGCACCTGCTCGCAGAGCCTCGAACCTGCGGGAGAAGGACCAGATGGTCGTCTCCTTGTCGCTGATGTCCGACCCGTCGATCGCATCGCTCTGCACGACTGTCGGCAACGGACTGCCGAACTCCCACAGATTGAAGTTGGCGCCGGTCCTGTACGTGGCCGTGGCCATGGGAAGGATCTGGACCGTCACATTGTCGAGCCGGGCCAGGGTCTGAATCTCCTCGTACTGTTCGCGCATGATCTCCGGGCTGCCCACCACTCGTCTCAGCGACGCCTCGTCCTGGATGACCCAGAGTTCCAAGGGGCTGTCTCTGCGCCTCAGGGCCCGTTTCCGCTCACCACGGATCTGGATGTGGCGCTCGACGAACTCGGTGTTGGTTTCTTCGACCGGCTTGGCGGCCAGGAACATCTCCCGGGTGTAGCGCTCCGTTTGCAGCAGGCCGAAGATGACATGGGGCTGCCACGTACGGCTGGTGCGGGCTCCGCTTTCCAAGCCGATGTACATCCCCATGCCCGACGGCAGCACACTGCGATAGATGGACCACCAGCCCCGGTTGAGGGAGTCGCGATGGATCTGTAGGAGGAAGTCCGCGTCTTCCTCGTCCTCGACGCCATATCGGTCCAAGAGGGCCTTCAGGTCCGCGGCCTTGGGCAGGGCCGCGAGACCGTTCTCGACGCGGAACAGTTTCGTGGTGGAAAACGTCAACCCGTCCACGGCCTCCGCCAGGGTGAATCCGGCCTTGTCCCGCAACCTCTTGAGCTCCCAGCCGAGTTGCATGCGACGGACCGTCGGTCCCGTTGGTGCTGCCACGAGTATGCCTCCCGTTGGGTCGAGCCTGCCATGCCGCCGTGCGAGTTCTGAGTCTGGCAAGGACAGCCCGCCACATCAGGCCATTTGCCCACTCGGTCACATATGCCATCTGAAGCGGAAATTAGCTGTCATCTTGCGTGCCAGCTTCCGCGCACACGAAGCTGTTTCCGCCACCGCCTCATCACTCGCGGTAGCGGAAACCTCGGAACGCCATGGAGCCCTCATGCCTTCATCACGCCCCCGTCTGCTGCCCTGGCCCGGACTGAACGGGCAGCCCTGCTTCCTCGTCACCGACAACACCGGCACCAGCTACCTCTCCCGGCTGGCCGACGAGATGGAGGCCGTACAGCTACGGACCGGGGCCGACCTTCTCGGGCATGCCAGGCCGCTGCTCCGGGACCGCAAGGCCGACGCCTGTGAGCTGCGCTTCGTGGGTCATCGGCTCGCCGAGGCGCTGCATGACGCGCTGCGGGTGGCCGAGAGCCGGGGGCGGCGGCTGGAGGACCGGGAAGAGACCGCACCCGAGCAGAGTTAGTAGAAGCATGAACAACAGCGTGGACGTCGTGGTCATCGGTGCCGGGCAGGCGGGGTTGTCCGGGGCCTATCACCTGCGGCGGGCCGGTTACGAGCCCGGCACCGGCTTCGTGGTGCTCGACCACGCGCCCGCGCCCGGCGGGGCGTGGCAGTTCCGGTGGCCCTCGCTGACGTACGGCAAGGTCCACGGGATGTACGACCTGCCCGGCATGCGACTGACCACCGACGAGGCGGATGCCGAACGGCCCTCGTCCGAGGTGATCCCCGCGTACTTCACACGCTATGAGCGCGCCTTCGATCTGCGGGTGGTCCGCCCCGTGCACGTCGACGCCGTACGGGACGGGGACGACGGGCGGCTGCTGGTCGAGACCTCGGCCGGGACCTGGTCCGCGCGGGCACTGATCAACGCGACCGGGACCTGGGACCGGCCGTTCTGGCCCCGCTACCCCGGGCAGGAGACCTTCCGGGGGCGGCAGTTGCACACCGCGCAGTACCCCGGGCCCGAGGCGTTCGCGGGGCGGCGGGTGATCGTCGTCGGGGGCGGCGCCTCCGGGGTGCAGCATCTGCTGGAGATCGCGGAGGTGGCCGCCGAGACGACCTGGGTGACCCGGCGCCCGCCGGTGTTCCGCGAGGGGCCGTTCGGCGAGGTGCGGGGGCGGGAGGCGGTGGCGATGGTCGAGGAGCGGGTGCGGCGGGGGCTGCCGCCGCAGAGCGTGGTGTCCGTGACCGGACTGGCCCTGACGGAGCCGGTGCTGCGCGCCCGGGAGCAGGGGATACTCGACCGGCTGCCGATGTTCGAGCGGATCACCCCGGACGGGGTGGCCTGGGCGGATGGGCGCCATGTCGCGGCGGACACGATCCTCTGGGCCACCGGTTTCCGCGCCGCGATCGACCATCTCGCCCCGCTGCGGCTGCGTGAGCGGGGTGGCGGGATCGCCGTCGAGGGGACCCAGGCGGTCCGGGATCCACGAGTGCATCTGGTCGGCTACGGGCCGTCGGCCAGCACGGTCGGCGCCAACCGGGCGGGCCGTGCGGCCGTACACGAGATCCAGGCGCTGCTGGGTGCCCCTGACGACAGCCAGAGGTCACCGGAGAAGGCCGCCGCCGGGCGTTGACCGGGTGCGGGGCGGGCCGGTACTGCCCCGGGACGAGATCGAGGCCCGGCCCGATGTGGACCGGCTGGTCGTCGGCATCCGACGGCGCTCGCCGGTGGGCAAGGCGCTGCTGGGCAGTGTGAGCCGGCGGCTGCTGCTGGAGAGCCCCGTCCCCGTCGTCGCGGTCAAGCCCCCGGCCTGACCGTGGCGACGTAACGGGCCGACGTCCGCACCGGGGCCGCCGAGATCGGCGAACCCCGGGTCAGGCGCCCGGTCGGGACGCGAATGTGGAGTCCCGCACCACCAGCTCCGGCTGGAGCACGATCCGCCGGTGCTGGTGGGCGGCGGCCTCGTCGCCGGTCTCCTCGATCAGCAGCTCGGCCGCCGTCCGCCCCATCCGGAACGCCGGCTGGCGCACCGACGTCAGCGGCACCGCAGCCGCCGCCGCGAACTCGATGTCGTCGTACCCCACCAGCGCCACCTCCCCCGGCACCGACACCCCGGCCGCGAAGAGGGCCTGCAGCACTCCGAGCGCCAGCAGGTCGTTGGCGCAGAACACCGCCGTCGGGCGCGGCGAGATGCCCAGCAGCCGCGCGCCCGCGTCCCGGCCCGAGGCCACGTCCAGCCGCTCGGCCTCGATGTGCACCATCGTCTCCGCCGCCGGCCCCTCCTCCGCGAACGCGCTGAGCAGCCCGGCGCGCCGGTCCTGGCACTGCGGGAGCAGCATCGGACCGCTGACGTAGACCACGGAGCGGTGTCCCTGGGCGATGAGGTGGCGGCCGGCGAGCGCCCCGCCCTCGATGTCGTCGACCGACACCGAGCAGCCGTCGGCGCTGGGCACCTCCCGGTCCACGAAGACGAACGGGATGTCGTGGCGCCGGAAGCTCTCCAGGTTGGCACCGGTGACATCGGCCGGGGTGACCAGGACCCCACGCACCCGGTGCTCGGCGAAGAGTCCGAGGTAGTCGGCCTCCTCCTCGGGGCTCTGGGCGCTGTTGCACACCATCACCCCCAGCCCCGCCTCCCGCGCCGCACGCTCCGCACCGCTCGCCACGTCCACGAAGAACGGGTTCGCCATGTCCAGCACCAGCAGCGCGATGATGCGGCTGCGCCCCGCGCGCAGTTGACGCGCGGACTCCTGGCGTACATAGCCCAGGCGCTCGATCGTGGACAGCACCCGGTCGCGCGTGGCCTCGGCGACCATCTCGGGCCGGTTGATCACGTTCGAGACGGTGCCGACGGACACTCCCGCCTGCCGCGCGACGTCCTTGATCCCCACCATGCGTCCCACGACCCGGAGCCTCCGTCTTCCCGCGACCCACCGCGGTCGCGGGAACATGGTAGTGCTCTGTTCGACCGGTCGGGCAGGACCGGGCCGCCCGCCGCGGGCTCCGCCGGGCCGCTCGGGGCCGCTCCGGGCCGCTCCGGGCCGGTCCGGGTCGGTCCGGGTCGGTCCGGGTCGGTCCGGGCCACCGCGGGACCCTTTTCAGCGGGAGCGGACCAGGCTCGACCCGCGGACGACGAGTTCGGGCTGGAGGACGATCCGCTGGTGGCGGTGGTCCGCTGCCCGCTCCCCCGTCTCCTCGATCAGCAGCTCGGCCGCCATCCGCCCCATCCGGAACGCCGGCTGGCGCACCGACGTCAGCGGCACCGCGGCCGCCGCCGCGAACTCGATGTCGTCGTACCCCACCAGCGCCACCTCCCCCGGCACCGACACCCCCGCCCCGTACAGCGACTGCAGCACCCCCAGCGCCAGCAGGTCATTGGCGCAGAACACCGCCGTCGGCCGCGGTGACATGCCCAGCAGCCGCGCCCCCGCGTCCCGCCCGGACGTCACATCCAGCCGCTCCACCTCGACATGGCGCAGCGCGGACTCGCCGAGCCCCCGCTCGCGCAGGGTCCGCAGCGCGCCCTCGCGGCGGTCGCGGCACTGGGCCAGCCGCATCGGCCCGCTCACATAGGCCACACCGCGATGACCCAGGTCCAGCAGGTGGCGGGCGGCGAGTTCGCCGCCGGTGACATCGTCGACCGACACCGAACACCCCTCGGCGCTGGGCAGCACCCGGTCGACGAGGACGAACGGGATGGGCTGCCGCCGGAAGGAGGCGAGGTTGCGCCCGGTCATATCGGCCGGGGTCATCAGCACCCCGCGCACGCGCTGTTCGGCGAAGAGTCCGAGGTAGTCGGCCTCCTCCTCGGGGCTCTGGGCGCTGTTGCACACCATCACCCCCAGCCCCGCCTCCCGCGCCGCACGCTCCGCACCGCTCGCCACGTCCACGAAGAACGGGTTCGCCATGTCCAGCACCAGCAGCGCGATGATGCGGCTGCGGCCGGCCCGCAGTTGACGCGCGGACTCCTGGCGTACATAGCCCAAGCGCTCGATCGTGGACAGCACCCTGGCCCGGGTCTCCTCGGACACCGACTCCGGGCGGTTGATGACGTTGGAGACCGTGCCGACCGAGACCCCGGCCTCGCGCGCCACCTCTTTGATGCCCACCCCGGGTGCCATCCGTCAGGAGGGGAGCGTGACGTCGACGACGCGGAGGGCGGAGGGCGCGGTGCCGCCGAGCAGGGCGGTGGCCAGTGCGGTGATGGCCAGTGGTCTCATGTCCGTTCCTTTCCTGGTGCGCTTGTGGGGGGGCGGAGCGAGCTTCTGTCCCCACCCCGCCCCTCCCCACAGCATCGATCTGCGGCTCCGCCGCGTGGAGGGGCTCCGCCCCTGGACCCCGCGAATGCCGGGGGCATCCCCGGCCCCCGGGGCCAGGACGAGGCCGGAGGCCGGAGCCCGCTATGGTCCGGCAGCGCCCCGAAGGGGCGCGGGGCTGTGTCCATGTGCGGCTCCGCCGCGGCTGTGTCCATGTGCGGCTCCGCCGCGTGGGCGACCAGCCACGAGGGCGCCGCGGATGGCCGACGACGGATCGTGGCACCTTCAGCGGAGCGTTTACGCGAGGTGGAAGACCTCCGTGAGCGGCTTCATCGCCTCGTCCGGCCGCGCGCCGTCGAGCGCTTCGAAGAAGGGCGCCATCTCGGCCTGCCAGCGGGCGTTGACCTCGGTGGCGGCCATCGCGGCCTGGGCGGCCTCGAAGTCCTCGGTCTCCAGATAACCCACCAGCAGCCCGTCCTCGCGCAGGAAGAGCGAGTAGTTGTGCCAGCCGGTCTCCGCGAGCGCCGCCCGCATCTCGGGCCAGACGGCCTCGTGCCGCTCGCGGTACTCCTCGATCCGGTCCTGGCGGACCTTCAGCAGAAAGCACACCCGCCGCATCGCCGAACCGCCCTCAGAAGTCGAACTTGTCGATGTTGGCCTTGTCGAAGACGGTGGGCGGGCCGAGGATGATCTCCCCGTTCCTGCCGACCGTGTACTCGCCCAGCTTCCCGGCCTTGAACTTCTCCCCCTCGGCCCCGGTGATCTGCCCGGAGGCGAGCGCTGCCGCGGCATACGAACCGAGGTAGCCGAGCTTCTTGGGGTCCCAGAGCGAGAACTGCTCGACGGTGCCGTCCTTGACGTACTTACGCATCTGGTTGGGCGTGCCGAGTCCGTTCAGCACGACCTTGCCCTCGTACGAGGAGCCGCTGATGTAGCGGGCGGCCGCGGCGATGCCGACCGTGGTGGGCGCGATGATGCCCTTGAGCTTGGGATACGCCTTGAGCAGGCCCTGGGTCTCCTGGAAGGACTTCTGGTCGTCGTCGTCCCCGTACACGGTCTTGACCAGCTTCATGTTCTTGTAGACGGGCTTGCTCAGCTCGTCCTTCATGAAGCGGATCCAGGTGTTCTGGTTGGTGGCGTTCTGGGTGGCGGACAGGATCGCGATCTCGCCCCTGTAGTCGAGCTGCTTGGCGAGGTGCTGGACCTGGCTGCGGCCGATCTCCTCGGAGCCGGCCTGGTTGATGAAGAGCTGACGGCAGGCCGGGGCGGTGTCGGAGTCGTACGCCACCACCTTGATGTCCTTCTTCATGGCCTGCTTGAGCGGGCCGCAGACCGCGTTGGGGTCGTTGGCCGCGATCAGGATGGCGTCCTGGCGCTGCTGGACCAGGGTGTTGATGTACGACACCTGGGAGGAGGCGCTGGCGTCGGACGGGCCCACCTCCTTGCCCTTGCCGCCGAACTCCCCGGCGGCCGTGATCCCCGCCTGGTCGATGAGCTTCTCGTACGGGTTGTTGATCTGCTTGGGCAGAAAGGCCAGCTTGAGGCCCTTCTTCAGCGGTGCGCCGGGGTCGGCCTTGGCGTCGGTCTTGGCGGGGCCGCTGTTGTCGTTGTCCTTCTTGGTGGTGCCGCCGCAGCCGGCCAGGGCCACGGCCAGGGCACAGACCGCGGCGGCGGTGGCGGCGGCGCGGCGGCGCGCGGGAGAGCTCTTCATGGGGAGACCTTTCGCGGTGCGTGGGTGGATCAGCTGGTCGAGGCGGCGGCGCGCCGGTGACGCCAGGCGCTCACGGTGGTGATCAGGCGGGGGGTGAGGACGGAGGCCACCAGCAGCAGTCCGGTGACGATCACCTGGACCTCGTTGGCCACGTCATTGAGGGTCAGCAAATTCTTCAGGACGCCGATGAGCAGCACCCCGGCGACGGCGCCGAACAGTGTGCCCTTCCCGCCGTCGAAGTCGACACCGCCCAGCAGGACGGAGGCGATGACGAGCATTTCGAAGCCCTGGCCGTTGTCGGCCCGCGCGCTGCCGTACCGCAGGGTGAACACGACCCCCGCGAAGGCCGAGATCAGCCCGCTGACGACGAACAGCAGCAGCTTGACGCGCTTGACGCGGATGCCCGCGAAGTAGGCGGCGTCCTCCTGGGCGCCGATGGCGAACAGCGACCGGCCCAGGCCCGTGGCGTGCAGCACCACGGCGGCGATGGCGGCCAGCACGATGAACAGCACCACCGGATAGGTGAGGAAGGTGCCGGGCACGGTGGTGGTGTCCACGGCCCACTTGGCGTACGTCTCGGGGAAGTCCGTGATGGCGCCCGTGCCGAGCACCACCGAGGCCAGCCCCCGGTAGAGGGCGAGCGTGCCGATGGTGACGGCGAGCGAGGGCAGCCCGACCCGGGTGACCAGCCAGCCGTTGATCAGCCCTCCGACCACCCCGACCAGCAGCACGATCGGCACGATGGTTTCGAACGCCCAGCCCGCGTCCCACAGTTGGCCGGTGAGCGCGCTGCCCAGGCCGAGCATCGAGGCCACCGACAGATCCACCTGCCCGGCCACCACCAGCAGTGTCATCGGCAGCGCCATCAGCGCCACCTCGGCGATGTCGTTGAAGGCGAAGGCGAGGTTGTCGCGGCTCGCGAAGCCGTCCGTGGTGCCGAGGCCGGTGAGGAAGACGGCCACCAGCAGCACCCCGACGGCGGTGTCCCACCTGAGCTTCATCGGGGTTCTCCTTCGTGGATACCCCCGGCCTCAGCCGGGGGAGGAAACGAAGCTCCCGCGGAGCAGGGCAGGGAAAGCCGAATCGCCGTCAGGGTGATCCGGCGTCCACCAGAATTCGGCCGACACCCGCCCCTCACAAGGGAGCTGATAGATTGTGAGGCGTGACGCAGCAGGTCAAGCGGGCGTTCAGGTACCGCTTTTACCCCACGGACGAGCAGGCGGCGGAGCTGTCGCGCACGTTCGGCTGTGTCCGCCTCGTGTACAACAAGGCGCTGGAGGAGCGCACGAGGGCCTGGTACGGCGAGCAGCGCCGCATCTCCTACGTGCAGTCCTCCGCCGCGCTGACGGAGTGGAAGAAGACGGCGGAACTCGCCTTCCTCTCGGAGGTGTCGTCCGTTCCCCTCCAGCAGGCGCTGCGCCACCTTCAGACGGCGTTCGGGAACTTCTTCGCCAAGCGTGCGAAGTACCCGCGGTACAAGTCGCGGAAGAAGTCCCGCGCGTCGGCCGAGTACACCCGCAGCGCCTTCACGTGGCGCGACGGGCGCCTGACGCTGGCGAAGATGGCCGAGCCGCTTGACATCCGCTGGTCCCGTCCCCTGCCGGAGGGTGCGGAGCCGACGACGGTGACTGTGTCCCGCGACAGCGCGGGCCGCTGGTTCGTGGCGATGCTCGTCGAGGACACCATCGCCCCTGCCCCTGCCACGAGTGCGGCGGTCGGCCTGGACGCCGGGATCACCTCCCTGGTCACCCTGTCCACCGGGGAGAAGATCGCCAACCCCCGGCACGAACGCCGCGACCGAGCCCGCCTGGCCAAGGCCCAGCGGGAGCTGTCCCGCAAGGCCAAGGGGTCCGCGAACCGGGAGAAGGCGCGCCGGAAGGTCGCCCGTGTGCACGCGAGGATCACCGACCGACGCCGCGACTTCCTGCACAAGCTGTCGGCTCGTCTCGTCCGTGAGAACCAAACGGTCGTGATCGAGGACCTTACCGTCCGCAACCTGCTGAAGAACGGCAAGCTCGCGCGTACCATCTCGGATGCGGCCTGGACGGACCTGCGCATGATGCTGGAGTACAAGTGCGCCTGGTACGGGCGCGAACTCGTCGTGATCGACCGCTGGTTCCCGTCCAGCAAGCTGTGCGGGGCGTGCGGGACGGTCCGCGAGAAGCTGCCGCTGAACGTCCGCGAGTGGACGTGCGACTGCGGCACCGTGCATGACCGCGACGTGAACGCGGCACGCAACATCCTGGCCGCCGGGCTGGCGGCGTCTGCCTGTGGAGACGGTGTAAGACCTCAACGGGAGTCCTCCCGGACGGGGCGGTCGTCGGTGAAGCAGGAAACCCAGCGGGCGACCGCTGGAATCCCCCGCCTTCAGGCGGGGAAGGAAGTCAACGTGCGCTCCTCTTCCTCAGCGCACGGGTCATGCGCACCCTCACGATCCGGTCCACGCTGATGGCCGCCAGCAGCAGCGCACCGGCGATGGCGTCCTGCCAGAAGGAGTCGACCTTCAGCACGGCCAGGGCGCTGCCGATGGTGGTGAGCAGCAGCGCGCCCAGCGCCGCTCCCCACACCGTGCCGGTGCCGCCGACGATGGCGACGCCACCGACCACCACCGCGCTGACCACGGTCAGCTCCCAGCCGTGGGCGTTGTCGGCGACGACGGTGCCGAAGCGGGCCAGCCACAGCGCGCCCGCGAAGCCCGAGACGGCGCCGGAGAACAGATACGCGCCGAGCACGCGCCGCCGGATCGGCACCCCGGCCAGCCGGGCGGCCTCCGGGCTGGAGCCGATGGCGTACAGCTCACGGCCGGCGCGGTAGGTGCGCAGGACGTACGCGGTCCCGGCGAGCACCGCGAAGGCGATCAGCGGGAGATACGGGATGCCCAGCACACTGCCGCTGCCGAGGTCCAGCACGGGCTGCGGCACATCGGCCGCGTTGATCTGCTCGCCCTGCGCCCACCAGTAGTCGACGCCCTGGATGATGTAGAGCATCCCGAGGGTCACCACCAGCGCGGGCACCCGTCCGAAGCTCACCAGCGCGCCGCTGACGATGCCGCAGCCCGCGCCGACGAGCAGGCCCAGCAGCAGGACCGTCAGCACCCCGTGGTCGGTGCCGGAGACGAACTTCCCGCAGGCGAAGGCGGACAGGCCGACCACAGAGCCGACCGACAGATCGATGTTGCGGGTGATGACCACCACCGACTGCCCGACCGCGAGCAGCACCAGGATCGCGGCGTTGAGCAACAGGTCCTTGATGCCCTGGTCGTTGAGGAAGCGCGGCTCGGCGATCCAGGTGAACAGCACCAGCAGCAGGAGGGCGCCGGCGATGCTGATCTCCCGCGCGCGGAAGACGGCGTCGACGAGCGAGCGCGACGAGCGCGCCGTCTCCGGCGCGGCGGCGGGCTTCCCGGGCTTCTCGACGGTCACGCTCACGTGCGGGTCCCTTCTGCGGTGGCGCCGGTGGCGCCGGTGGGCCCGGTGGCGCCGGTGGGCCCAGTGGCGCCCGTGGCACCGGTGGGCCCGGTCACGCCGGTGGCGCCGGTGCGCCCGGTGACGCCCGTGGCACCAGTGGGCCCGCTCGCGCCCGTGGCACCAGTGGCGTGGGGGTGCACGCTCGCGCCGGTGGCACCGGTGCGCCCGCTCGCGCCCGTGGCGTCGGTGCGCCCGGTGACGCCGGTGCGCCCGCTCGCTGCGGTGCCATCGGTGGGCCCGCTCGCGTCGGCGTCGCGGGGGATCCCGGTCGCGGCGGCCTCACCAGCGCCACCGGGAACACCGGGGCCATCGGCGCCACCAGCGACACCGGGAACACCGGCGCCACCGGCGCCATCCGTGAGCCCGGTCGCGGCGGCCATCACGGACTCCTCGGTGGCCTCGGCGCGCGGGATCTCGGCCACCAGCCGGCCCTCGTGCATCACCAGGACCCGGTCGGCCATGCCCAGCACCTCGGGCAGATCGGAGGAGATCATCAGCACCGCGAGGCCGTCGGCGGCCAGCGACGACAGCAGCCGGTGCACCTCGGCCTTGGTGCCGACGTCGATCCCGCGCGTGGGCTCGTCGACGATGAGCACCGTGGGCTCGGTCGCCAGCCACTTGGCGAGCACGACCTTCTGCTGATTGCCGCCGGAGAGCACCCCGACGTGGTCGGCGAGGCTGCCGTACTTCAGCTGGAGCCGGACCGCCCAGTCGGCCGCGCGGCCGCGCTCCAGCGTCCGTTGCACCAGTCCCGCGCGGCCCAGCCGGGCGAGGCCGGTCAGCCCGATGTTCCGTTCGATGGACATCTCCATCACCAGGCCCCGCTGGCGCCGGTCCTCGGGGACGAGCGCGAGCCCGGCGTCCATGGCGGCGGTCGGCGAACCGGGCCGCAGCACCGTCCCGTCCACCCGCACCTCGCCCGCGTCCGCCCGGTCCACACCGAAGACGGCCTGGGCGACCTCGGTGCGCCCGGCGCCGACCAGCCCGGCGAGCGCGACGATCTCACCGCGCCGCACCTCGAAGGAGACGTCCCGGAAGACGCCCTCTTGGGTCAGCCGCCGCACTGACAGCGCGGTTTCGCCCACTCGGCTGTCCTGCTTGGGGTAGAGCTCGGCCAGGTCCCGGCCGACCATGCGGCGGACCAGATCGTCCTGGGTCAGCCCCGTCAGCGGCTCGGAGGCCACCCACCGGCCGTCCCGCAGGATGGTGACCCGTTGGCACAGCTCGAAGATCTCCTCCAGGCGGTGGGAGATGAACAGCACGGCGGCGCCCTCGGCGCGCAGCGTTTCGACGACCGAGAAGAGCCGGGCGGTCTCGCTTCCGGTCAGCGCTGCCGTCGGCTCGTCCATGATCAGCACCCGGGCGTCGAAGGAGAGCGCCTTGGCGATCTCGACGATCTGCTGATCGGCGATGGACAGGCCCCGGGCGGGCCGGTCCGGGTCGAGTTCGACGCCGAGCCGCGCCATCAGGGCGGCGGTGGAGGTCCGTACGGCCTTGTGGTCGATCCGGCCGAGGGCCCGGCGGGGCTGACGGCCCATGAAGATGTTCTCGGCGATGGACAGATCGGGGAAGAGCGTGGGCTCCTGGTAGATGACGGCGATGCCGACGTCGCGCGCGTCGGCGGGGCCGTGGAAGACCACCGGTTCGCCGTCCAGCAGCACCCGGCCGGAGTCGGGCCGGTGCACCCCGGCGAGGGCTTTGATCAGCGTCGATTTGCCCGCCCCGTTCTCACCGGCCAGGGCATGGGCCTCACCGGCGAAGAGCTCGAGCGAGACATCGCGAAGGGCCCGTACGGCGCCGAAGGATTTGTTCACCCCCTCGAGGGCGAGGACCGGCACACCGGTCGAAGCAGGCTGGCTCACGGAGTCTCCTGACGCATACCCAGGGCGGGAAATGAAATGTTTCAATGCTGGATTCCGGGAAGCTAGCCCCGCACTTTGCGGCCGTCAAGGGGGTGTGCACGGGATATACCCACATCGATTCAGCCCCCTTGACGCGCCCAGAGCACCGGCCCTACGGTCCAGGCGCCTTGGGTTGAATCGTTTTCATCCCATCGTTCCCGCCCGTTCCCGCCCGTTCCCGCCCGTTCCCGCCCGTTCCTGCCCGTCGTTCCTGCCAGCTGTTCCTGGAGGAAGACCGTGATCACCAGACGTCACCTGCTCGCCACCACCGCTGCCACCGGTACGGCCCTCACGGGTCTGCCCGCTCTCACCCCGTCCGCCACCGCCGAGGACCGCCCCGCCGCCGGGCTGCGGGTCCGGAGCACGACGGTGGAGTACGCGCCCCATCCGCTCGGCCTCGACACCTCCCGCCCCCGGCTGAGCTGGATCCTCGACTCGGACGCCCGCGACCAGTTGCAGAGCGCGTACCACATCAGGGTCGCCACCTCCCCCGACCGGCTCGGCGACCCCGATGTCTGGGACAGCGGCAAACAGAAGTCACGCCAATCGGTCCTGGTGCCCTACGACGGTCCGGCCCTGCGGCCGCGCACCCGGTACCACTGGTCGGTACGGGTCTGGGACGACCACGGCCGCCCCTGCCCGTGGTCCGCCCCCGCCTGGTGGGAGACCGGGCTGCTGGGCGACGGGCAGTGGCAGGCGCGCTGGATCACCGCACCCGCCGCGCTGACCGCGCCGCCTGCCCTGGACGGCGCCTCCTGGATCTGGTTCCCGGAGGGGGATCCGGCCACCGAGGCCCCGGCGGCCACCCGGTGGTTCCGCACCTCGGTCCGGGCCACGGGCACCGTCCGCCGCGCCCGGCTGGTGGTGGCCGCCGACGACGGCTTCACCGCCCATGTGAACGGCACCGAGGTCGCCTCCCGCGAGGCACTGGGTGTGCTCAAGGCATGGAGCCATCCGGCCACCGTCGACGTCACCGAATTCCTGCAGCAGGGCGCCGCCACTCTCGCCCTCTCGGCCACCAACGCCGAGCAGGGCCCGGCGGGGCTGCTGGCCACCCTGGAGCTCACCACCGACGACGGCACCACCACCCACCACCACACGGACGCCACGTGGCGCACGACCGACGCGAAACCCCCCGCCGCCTGGCCGGACCGGGACTTCGACGACAGCGGCTGGGCCACCGCCAAGAAGCTGGCCGCCTGGGGCAGTGGGCCCTGGGGCAGGGTGTTCCCGCTCCAGTCCCCCGCCCAGCTGCGCCGCACCTTCCGGCTCACCAAGCCCATCGCGCGCGCCCGGCTCTACTCCACGGCACTGGGTCTCTACGAAGCGCACCTCAACGGCGTCCGCGTCGGCCGCGACCAACTGGCGCCCGGCTGGACCGACTACCGCAAGCGGGTGGCGTACCAGACCTACGACGTCACCGACGCTCTCCGCCCCGGGGCCAACGCCCTCGGTGTGACCCTCGCCCCCGGCTGGTACGCCGGGAACATCGCCTGGCTCGGCCAGGCCCAGTACGGCGACCACCCCGCCCTGCTCGCCCAGTTGGAGGTCGTCTACACCGACGGCAGCACCGAGCGCATCACCACCGACCAGCAGTGGCGCGCGGCCACCGGCCCGCTGCTGACGGCCGACGTGCTGATGGGCGAGGAGTACGACGCCCGTAAGGAGACCCCGGGCTGGTCCTCACCGGGCTTCGACGACACCGGCTGGCGGCCCGCCGTCACGGCCACGGACATCACCGCCGAGGTCGTGGCCCAGACCGACGCCCCGACCCGCGTGGAACGCGAGATCAAGCCCGTCGAGGTCACCGAACCCGCCCCCGGCGTCCACCTCTTCGACCTGGGCCAGAACATGGTCGGCAGCGTCCGCCTCACGGTCTCCGGCCCGGCCGGCCGAAAGATCCGGATCCGCCACGCCGAGGTGCTGGGCCCCGACGGCACCCCCTATACGGCCAACCTGCGCACCGCCCGCCCCGTCGACACGTACACCCTCAAGGGCGGCGGCCCCGAGACCTACGAGCCGCGCTTCACCTTCCACGGCTTCCGCTACGTCGAGGTCACGGGCTACCCCGGAAAGCCCTCCCTCGACGCCGTCACGGGCCGGGTCATGCACACCGCCGCCCCGTTCACCCTGTCCTTCCACACCGACTCGGCGATGCTCAACCAGCTCCACTCCAACATCACCTGGGGCCTGCGCGGCAACTTCCTGTCCATCCCCACCGACACCCCGGCGCGGGACGAACGGCTCGGCTGGACCGGTGACATCAACGTGTTCTCCAGCACCGCCGCGTACGCCATGGAGTCCGCCCGCTTCCTCACCAAATGGCTCCAGGACATGCGCGACGGCCAGACCGACGACGGCTCCTTCCCCAACGTGGCACCCAACCTCGGCGACGTCGGCGACGGCGTCGCGGGCTGGGGCGACGCCGGAGTGACCGTGCCCTGGAACCTCTATCAGGCGTACGGCGACACTCAGGTGCTGCGCGACAACTGGCCGGCCATGCGCCGCTGGATCACCTACCTGGAAAAGCACAGCACCGGTCTGCTGCGGCCCGCCGAGGGCTACGGCGACTGGCTCAGTGTCGAGGCGGACACCCCCAAGGACGTCATCGCCACCGCCTACTTCGCCCACGCCACCGACCTCGTCGCCCGCACGGCACACGTCCTGGACGAGGACCCGGCCCCGTACGAAGACCTCCTGACCCGCATCAAGGCGGCCTTCCACCGCGCCTACGTCTCCCCCGACGGCAGGATCAAGGGCGACACCCAGACCGCGTACGTCCTGGCGCTCTCCATGGACCTGCTCCCCGCCGCCCTCCGCAAGCCCGCCGCCGACCGGCTCGTGGCCCTCGTCCAGGACCGCGACTGGCATCTGTCCACCGGTTTCCTCGGCACCCCCCGGCTGCTCCCCACCCTCACCGAGACCGGTCACACCGACGTCGCCTACCGCCTGCTCCACCAGCGCACCTTCCCCTCCTGGGGGTACCAGATCGACCGGGGCGCGACCACGATGTGGGAGCGCTGGGACTCCATCAAGCCGGACGGGAGCTTCCAGGACGTCGGGATGAACTCGTTCAACCACTACGCCTACGGCTCGGTCGGCGAGTGGATGTACCAGAACATCACCGGGATCGTCCCCGCCGCCCCCGGCTTCCGCGAGATCCTCATCCGGCCCCGCCCGGGCGGCGAGGTGCGCTCCGCCGAGGGCCGCTACGACTCCCTCTACGGCCCGGTCACCACCCGCTGGTCCCAGGGCGAGGACTTCACCCTCACGGTGTCCATCCCCGTCAACACCACCGCACAGATCTGGGTCCCCGCCCGCCGCGCATCGGACGTGACCCGTCGCGGCGGCCGGCTGCTGCGGATGGCGGACGGCTGCGCGGTGTTCGCCGTGGGCTCGGGAACCCACCACTTCTTGACGCGTGGCGGACCGCGCGACTAGGTTTCTTGAATCGTTTCATGAAGGAGATTCATGTCTGACGTTCCAGCCGTGAAGGCGGCCCTCAAGAGCCAGGCGGTCGAGACGCCGTCATGGGCGTACGGCAACTCCGGAACCCGGTTCAAGGTCTTCGCCCAGCCCGGTGTCCCGCGCTCCCCCCAGGAGAAGCTGGACGACGCCGCCCAGGTGCACGCCTTGACCGCAGTGGCGCCCACCGTCGCCCTCCACATCCCCTGGGACCGGGTCGAGGACTACGGGGCGCTCGCCACATACGCGGAGGAACGCGGCCTGAAACTGGGCGCCATCAACTCCAACGTCTTCCAGGACGACGACTACAAGCTGGGTTCGGTCACCCACCCCGACCCGGCGGTCCGCCGCAAGGCGCTGGACCACCTCCTGGAGTGCGTCGACATCATGGACGCCACGGGCTCCCGTGACCTCAAGCTCTGGTTCTCCGACGGCACCAACTATCCCGGCCAGGACGACATCGCGGCCCGCCAGGACCGCCTCGGCGAGGCCCTGACCGCCGTCTACGACCGTCTCGGCGACGACCAGCGCATGCTGCTGGAGTACAAGTTCTTCGAGCCCGCCTTCTACACCACGGACGTCCCGGACTGGGGCACCGCCTACGCCCACTGCCTGAAGCTCGGCCCCAAGGCCCAGGTCTGCGTCGACACCGGCCACCACGCCCCCGGCACCAACATCGAGTTCATCGTCGCCCTCCTCCTGCGCGAGAAGAAGCTCGGCGCCTTCGACTTCAACTCCCGCTTCTACGCGGACGACGACCTGATGGTGGGCGCCGCCGACCCCTTCCAGCTCTTCCGGATCATGTACGAGGTGGTCCGCGGCGGGGGGCTGGCCTCGGGGGTCGCCTTCATGCTCGACCAGTGCCACAACATCGAGCCCAAGATCCCGGCGATCATCCGTTCCGTCATGAACGTCCAGGAGGCCACGGCCAAGGCCCTCCTGGTCGACGGGGACGCGCTGGCCGCCGCCCAGCGCACGGGCGACGTGCTGGGCGCCAACGCGGTGCTGATGGACGCCTACAACACGGACGTACGGCCGCTGCTCGCCGAGGTCCGTGAGGAACTGGGCATCGATGCCGACCCGATGGGCGCGTACCGGGGCTCGGGGTGGGCGGAGCGGATCGTTTCGGAGCGGGTGGGTGGGCAGCAGGCGGGGTGGGGGGCGTAGCGCCTGCGACGGGCCCTTCCCCACCCCACCCCACCCCGCCCCTCCCCGAACCCGGGGGCAAGCCCCCGGGCCCCCTGGGGCTCCACCCCGAGCCCCTCCTGGGGCTCCGCCCCAAACCCCCGGGCACTACCCCAGACCTCTGGGACTCCCCACCGAACCCCAGAGGCGCTGCACCGAACCCGCCGGGGCTCCGCCCGAACACCCCAGCCAGCCGCCCCAAACACGCGGGGCTTCGCCGCGAACCCCTTGGCGCCGCCCCCGACCACTACTGGCCCTCAAACCCGCCCCCGCGGGACACGCCTCCCGCTGTCACCGAAACCCACCGAGACCGGCCCGGTTCACACACAGAGGACGTCATGACCGCAGCACTCCACCCCGAGGCGGCCGCGCTCCTGGAGCGCTCGCATCGTCTCGGTGCCGACCCCCGCAATACCAACTACGCGGGCGGAAACACCTCCGCCAAGGGCACCGCGACCGACCCGGTCACGGGCCAGGATGTCGAGCTGATGTGGGTCAAGGGCTCCGGTGGCGATCTGGGCACGCTCGCCCACTCCGGGCTCGCCGCGCTCCGTCTGGACCGGCTTCGCGCGCTCACCGAGGTCTATCCAGGGGTGGATCGCGAGGACGAGATGGTCGCGGCCTTCGACTACTGCCTGCATGGCAAGGGCGGGGCCGCGCCGTCCATCGATACCGCGATGCACGGCCTGGTCGACGCCGCCCACGTCGACCACCTCCACCCCGACTCCGGCATCGCCCTCGCCTGCGCGGCCGATGGCGAGGCGCTGACCAAAGAGTGTTTCGGCAACCAGGTCGTCTGGGTGCCCTGGCGTCGGCCCGGCTTCCAACTGGGCCTGGACATCGCCGCCGTCAAGAAGGCCAACCCCCAGGCCATCGGCTGCATTCTCGGTGGCCACGGCATCACCGCCTGGGGCGACACCTCCGCCGCGTGCGAGGCCAACTCCCTCCGCATCATCCGTACCGCCGAGGAGTTCCTCACCGCACGCGGCAAGGCCGACCCGTTCGGCCCCGTCGTCCACCCCACCCTCCCCGACGCCGAGCGCCGCGCCCGCGCGGCCGCCCTGGCGCCCGTGATCCGCGGCCTGGCCTCCACGGACCGCCCCCAGGTGGGCCACTTCACGGACAACGACACCGTCCTGGACTTCGTCTCCCGCGCCGAACACCCACGCCTCTCGGCCCTCGGCACCTCCTGCCCGGACCACTTCCTCCGTACGAAGGTCCGCCCCCTGGTCCTGGACCTCCCGCCCGACACCCCCCTCGACGAGACGATCACCCGCCTCAGGGAACTCCACGCCGAGTACCGCACCGACTACGCGGCCTACTACAACAACCACGCCACCCCCGACTCCCCTCCCATGCGCGGCGCGGATCCCGCCATCGTGCTCATCCCCGGCGTCGGGATGTTCAGCTACGGCAAGGACAGGCAAACGGCCCGTGTGGCAGGCGAGTTCTACGTCAACGCGATCAACGTCATGCGCGGCGCGGAAGCCGTCTCCACCTACTCCCCCATCGAGGAGTCGGAGAAGTTCCGCATCGAGTACTGGGCGCTCGAAGAGGCCAAGCTCCAGCGCATGCCGAAGCCCAAGCCCCTCGCGACCCGTATCGCCCTGGTGACCGGCGCCGGCTCGGGCATCGGCAAGGCCATCGCCCATCGCCTGGTGGCCGAGGGCGCATGCGTCGTGGTGGCGGATATCAACGCGGACTCGGCCACGGCCGTCGCACAGGAGCTGGGCGGCCCGGACAAGGCCACCGCCGTCACCGCCGACGTCACCTCCGAAGAGCAGATCAAGGCGGCATTCGCCCAGGCAACCCTGCACTTCGGCGGGGTGGACATCCTGGTCAACAACGCCGGGATCAGCATCTCCAAGCCCCTCCTCGACACAACCACCCAGGACTGGGACCTCCAGCACACCATCATGGCCCGAGGCAGCTTCCTGGCCTCCCGCGAAGCGGCACGGACCTTCATCGCCCAGAACATGGGCGGCGACATCGTGTACATCGCCTCCAAGAACGCCGTCTTCGCGGGCCCGAACAACATCGCGTACTCCGCGACCAAGGCCGACCAGGCTCACCAAGTCCGCCTCCTCGCAGCAGAGTTGGGCGAGCACGGCATCCGGGTCAACGGAGTGAACCCCGACGGCGTAGTCCAGGGTTCCGGCATCTTCGCAAGCGGCTGGGGCGCACAACGCGCGGCCGTATACGGCGTCCCCGAGGAGAAGCTGGGCGAGTTCTACGCCCGACGCACCCTCCTGAAGCGCGAAGTACTCCCGACCCACGTGGCGAACGCGGTCTTCACGCTCGTAGGCGGCGACCTGACCCACACCACGGGTCTGCACATCCCCGTCGACGCCGGGGTCGCGGCGGCGTTCCTGCGCTGACAGGCGCGTGAGGGGCCCCGTACGCACCACAGCAACCGCCCACGCACCCCACCCACCACGAGGTCCACGTGTCCACCAAAGAGCACCGCTTCGCCGCCGTAGACCTCGGTGCGTCCAGCGGCCGCGTCATCGTCGGTGAGGTCGCCCCCGAACGGCTGACCCTCCACGAGGCACACCGCTTCCCCAACCGGCCCACCCGCGTCCTGGGCACCCTGCACTGGGACATCCTGTCCCTCTACCAGGGCGTCCTGAACGGCCTGAAGGCAGCGGCGAGAAACACCACCCATCCCCTGGCCGGCATCGGCATCGACACCTGGGCCGTCGACTACGGCCTCCTGGCCGCCGACGGCACCCTCCTGGCCAACCCCGTGCACTACCGCGACACCCGCACCAACGGCGCCGCCGAAAAGGTCGCGGAAACACTCTCGCCCCAGGCCCTCTACGCCGCCACCGGCATCCAGCACCTCCCCTTCAACACCATCTACCAGCTCATCTCGGCCCGGGGCACCCCCGCCCTCACCGCCGCCCACCGCCTCCTCCTCATCCCCGACCTCATCTCGTACTGGCTCACCGGCGAGCCCGGCACCGAGCTGACGAACGCCTCCACCACCCAGCTCATCGACCCCCTCACCCGCGACTGGGCCACCCCCGTGGCGCAGGCCCTGGGCATCGATCTGTCGCTCTTCCCGCCCCTGCGCCACCCGGGCGACCCGGCCGGAACCCTGCGCCCCGAGGTCCTCGCCGAGACGGGCCTCGCCACCCCCGTCCCCGTGACCGCCGTCGGCTCGCACGACACCGCGTCCGCCGTCGTCGGCGTCCCGGCCACCACGCCCGACTTCGCGTACATCGCCACCGGCACGTGGTCCCTCGCCGGGCTCGAGCTGGACGCGCCGGTGCTCACGGAGGCGAGCCGCGCGGCCAACTTCACCAATGAGCTGGGCGTGGACGGCACGGTCCGCTATCTGCGCAACATCATGGGGCTGTGGATGCTCCAGGAGTGCGTCCGCGCCTGGGAAACCCGGGGCACCACAGCCGCCCAAGCCACCGACACCGACCTCACCGCACTCCTCCAAGCGGCAGCCCGAGCCACCCCCCTCCGCTCCGTGGTCGACGCCGGCGACCCCGCCTTCATCGCCCCGCACCACATGCCCGACCGCATCGCCGACGCCTGCCGCCGCACCGGCCAGCCCGTCCCCCGTACCCCGGCCGAGACCACCCGCTGCGTCCTGGACTCCCTCGCCCTGGCCCACCGCCGCGCGATCGACGACGCCGCGCGGCTGTCCGGCCGTACGGTCCGCACCGTGCATATCGTCGGCGGCGGTGTGCACAACGCGCTGTTGTGCCAGCTCACCGCCGATGCCTGCGGGCTCCCCGTGATCGCGGGCCCGGCCGAGGCGGCGGCCCTCGGAAACGTACTGGTCCAGGCCAGGGCGGCCGGAGTGATCACCGGCGGGCTGTCCGAATTGCGCGCGCTGCTTCACAGCACCCAGCCACTGAGGCAGTATGAGCCCACAGGTGATCATTCGGCGTGGGACCGGGCAGCCGCCCGGCTGGGGGACGCGCAGGTCACAAGGGCCGCCACCGGCCTGGGCGACGAGGAGGAACCGTGCGCGTAGCGCTCTTCATCACCTGCGTCAACGACACCCTCTACCCACACACCGGCCAGGCCGTGGTCACGCTCCTCGAACGGCTGGGCGTGGAGGTCGGCTTCCCGGAGGCGCAGAGCTGCTGCGGCCAGCCGCAGTTCAACACCGGCTACCGCCACGAGACCGAACCGCTGGTGCGCCGCTACGCCGCCGCGTTCCACGACTACGACTACGTGGTGGCCCCCTCGGGGTCCTGCGCGGCGATGGTGCGGGACAACTACCCCCGGATCGGCGCCAAGGCGGCCGCGGAGGGGCGTGGCCAGGAGCTCGCGGACGCGGCGGCCGAGGCGGTCCCCAAGACGTACGAGCTGACCGAATTCCTCACCGACGTCCTGAAGGTCACCGACGTCGGCGCGTACTACCCGCACACCGTGACCTACCACCCCACCTGCCACGGGCTGCGGATGCTGGGGCTCGGCGACCGCCCGCGTTCGCTCCTCGCCGCCGTGAAGGGGCTGAACCTGGTGGAGCTGCCGGGCGCCGATGAGTGCTGCGGCTTCGGCGGTACGTTCGCCGTCAAGAACGCGGCCGTCTCGGCGGCCATGGGGGCGGACAAGGCGCGCAACATCACGGCGACCGGCGCCGAGGCCGTGTGCACGGTGGACAACTCCTGCCAGATGCACATCGGCGGCACACTCGCCCGCCAGGGCTCCACGGTCCGCCCCGTCCACATCGCCGAGATCCTGGCCAGTACGGAAGGAAACGTCTGGTGAACCGACACCGCCAGGCGAGCGGACACCATCAGGTGAGCGAACCCCAGAGGGAAGGACACGACTGGTGAGCGGAACCCACCAAGCCACCTACCTGGGGATGCCCGCTTTCCCGGCGGCGGCCGACGCCTCGACCCGGAACACCCGGCTGCGCGCCAACCTCCGCCACGCCACCCACACCATCCGCGCCAAGCGCGCCACGGCGGTGGCCGAACTGGACGACTGGTCGTCGCTGCGCGCCGCGGGCGCGGCCATCAAGGACCGTACGCTGCGCCATCTCGACCACTATCTGGAGCAGTTGGAGAGCGCGGTCACGGCGGCCGGCGGCCACGTCCACTGGGCTGCGGACGCGGACGAGGCGAACCGGATCGTCACCGAGCTGGTGCAGGCGACGGGCGAGCGCGAGGTCGTCAAGGTCAAGTCGATGGCCACGCAGGAGATCGGCCTGAACGGCGCGCTCGCCACCGCCGGGATCACGGCGTACGAGACCGATCTCGCCGAGCTGATCGTGCAGCTCGGCGACGACCTCCCGTCGCACATCCTGGTCCCGGCGATCCACCGCAACCGGGGCGAGATCCGCGACATCTTCGCGGAGAAGATGGCCCAGTGGGGCCGCCCGGCCCCGGAGCGGCTGACCGACGCGCCCGCCGACTTGGCGGAGGCCGCGCGGCTGCACCTGCGGGAGAAGTTCCTGAACGCCAAGGTGGGCATCTCCGGCGCCAACTTCATGATCGCGGAGACCGGCACGCTCGTGGTCGTGGAGTCCGAGGGCAACGGCCGGATGTGCCTGACCCTCCCCGAGACGCTGATCTCCGTCGTCGGCATCGAGAAGATCGTCCCCACCTTCCAGGACCTGGAGGTCTTCCTTCAGGTCCTGCCCCGCTCCTCGACCGCCGAGCGGATGAACCCGTACACCTCCACCTGGACCGGCACCACGGACGCGGACGGGCCCCGCACCTTCCACCTGGTCCTCCTCGACAACGGCCGCACCGACACCCTCGCCGACACCGTGGGCCGCCAGGCGCTGCGCTGCATCCGCTGCTCGGCGTGTCTCAATGTGTGCCCGGTGTACGAACGGGCGGGCGGCCATGCCTACGGATCGGCGTACCCGGGCCCGATCGGCGCGATCCTCACCCCCCAACTGCGCGGTGTCCAGAGCGAGCTGGACGCTTCCCTCCCGTACGCCTCCTCCCTGTGCGGGGCGTGTTACGAGGTGTGCCCGGTCGCCATCGACATCCCGGAGATCCTGGTCCACCTCCGTGAGCGTGTGGTCGAGGGCGGGCCCGTCTCCGTCAGCGGTACCCGTACCGTCATCAAGCCCGCCAAGGGCCACGCCGCCGAGCGCGCCGCGATGCGCGCCGCCCGCTGGGCCCTGGACCACCCCCGGGTGCTGCGCACCGGCCAGCGCCTGGCCTCCCGCACCCGCCGCTTCCATCCGCGCCGGCTGCCCGGTCCGGGGCGGGCGTGGAGCGATACGCGGGAGCTGCCGAAGGTGCCGGAGGAGTCGTTCCGCGACTGGTGGCGACGCACCCGCGGCGAGAGCGGCACGGAGGGAAGGAAGACCACATGACCCCGCAAGCCCCCGGCTCCCGGAACCCCGGAATCCAAAGCACCCAGGGCCCCGGCGCCCAGAGCCCCGGCTCCCGCGCCCTGGTCATGGCCCGCATCCGCCGGGCCCTGGCCGATGTGCCGCGCGCCGAGACGCCCGACGCGGTGCCGGTCGAGCGCACCTACCACCGCGTCCATGGCGACCGCACCCCCAGCGAGACCGTGGACCTCCTCGCCGAGCACCTGGCCGACTACCGCGCGATCGTCCACCGCACCGACGCCCCCGCCCTCCCCGCCCTGATCGCCCGCCTCCTCGCCGACCGCGGCGCGACCAGCGTGGCCCTACCCCCCGGCCTCCCCGACTCCTGGCTGTCCGCCGTCCCCGACGCGGTGCGCCGGGTCCCGGACACGGAGGGGCTGACCCCGCACGACCTGGACGCGGTCTCCAGCGTGGTGACGGCCTGCGCGGTGGCCATCGCCGAAACCGGCACCGTGGTCCTGGACGCCGCCCCCGACCAGGGCCGCCGCCGCATCACCCTCGTCCCCGACCATCACATCTGCGTCATCCGAGTGCCCGACCAGGTCGTGGACTCCGTCCCGGAGGGCCTTGAACGCCTGGATCCGGCCCGCCCGTTGACCTGGATCTCGGGCCCGTCCGCGACAAGTGACATCGAACTCGATCGCGTCGAAGGCGTCCACGGCCCCCGCACCCTCGAAGTGATCCTCACCGGGCCGCCGGCCGGGCCGGAAACCGCTGGTCAGAGCTGACGAGGCAGGGGACGCACACCCTGGCCACGGCGGGGCATATGCCATAGGGGCAGGCGACGGAACACCCGTGCGGGCAATGCGGTCTTCCTCACATACCCCCGGTAACACCGCAGTTGGGCGGTTTACTCCGATGCCGTTGTCGGTAGGGGCCTCTACTCTTATGGCATGCGTCCGACTCCTACTCACCAACCTGCCTTACTGACCACCTCCTCCACCGACCAGGCCAATGAGGCGATTCGCGTCTTTCTGCGGGCCCGGGCAGGCCGGGCACTGCGGCCTTCGGAGCGGGCCGAGTACAGCCGGTTGCTGAAGGTTTACACCCGGGCGCTGCGCGGCGAGGTGGAGAAGGCCGCCTGAGCTGCGCGAGCCGACCACATCTGAAAAGCGGGGGACGCCATGGGGGCTGTGGGCAAGGTCGTCTTCGGAGCGGTGACGGCGGGGCTTCTGGGCGTCGCCGGGTACGGCGGATACAACCTCTACACGGGCGTGACCGGCGGCGATACCACCGCGCCCCATGACGGCCCGGTGACCGCGGACGAGACCCGGCAGACCGCGCGGGAATTCCTGGACGCATGGGCGGACGGCAACGACATGCTGGCCGCCGGGCTGACCAACGACGCCGAGGCGGCCATCGGCGCGCTGAGCGGCTATCGCGACGACGGCCATGTGGAGAAGGTGACGGTCACCCCGGGCACGGCCCGGGGCACCACGGTGCCGTTCACCGTCAAGGCCGAAGTGGTCTTCGACAAGACCCGTTCGAACTGGACGTACGCATCGCGGCTGACCGTGGTGCGCGGCCGGACCACCAAGAAGCCCCTGGTCGACTGGAGACCCTCGGTCCTCCATCCCAAGCTCGCGGCCGATGAGTCCGTGCGGACGGATCTGGCGGACAATCCGCCGGTGCGGGTGCTGGACCACGACGGCAAGGAGCTGCGGCAGGGCCGCTACCCCTCGCTCGACCCGGTACTGATCGCCCTGCGGGCGAGATACGGGGCGGACGCCGGGGGCACGGCGCGGGTGGAGGTGTCGGCGATCAAGGCCGACGGGACGGCCGGAACGACGCTTCATGTGGTGAAGAAGGGCACGCCGGGCACCCTGCGCACCACCCTCGACGCCGGAGCGCAGAAGCGCGCGGAGAAGGCGGTGGCCACTCGCGACGGCGCCTCCGTGGTGGCGCTGAGGCCCAGCACCGGGGAGATCCTGGCGGTGGCCAACTCCGACCGGGCCGAGTTCAACGCCGCGCTGCAGGGGCAGACGGCGCCGGGGTCGACGTTCAAGATAGTCACCGCGGCCACCCTGCTGGAGGCGGGCAAGGTCAGCCCGGGCCACCTGGTGCCGTGCCCGAAGACGGCGGCGTACGCACAGGGCATGACGTTCCACAACGTCGAGGACAGCGAGAACCCCGGCGCCACCTTCGCGCAGGACTTCGCGGCGTCCTGCAACACCGCGTTCGTCTCGCTCGCCGGAGCCGTGCCCGACGGCGCGGTGGCCCAGGAGGCGCGGACCGTCTTCGGCCTCGGGCTGAACTGGCGGGTGGGCATCACCACCTTCGACGGCGAGGTGCCGAGCGGAAGCGGCGACGACAAGGCCGCCGCCATGATCGGCCAGGGCACGGTCCAGATGAACCCGCTCACCATCGCCTCCGTCGCGGCCACCGCCCAGACCGGCACCTTCAAGCAGCCCGTGATCGTGCCGCGCTCGGTCGACCACCGGGAGATCGCCACCAGCGACCGCGGCCTCAGCCCGGCCACCAGGTCGCAGCTCAGGGCCATGATGCGGCTGACCGCGACGAGCGGCACCGCCGCCCGGGCGATGTCCGGGCTCACCGGCGACATCGGGGCCAAGACGGGCTCGGCCGAGATCGACGGCCAGCCCAAGACCAACGCCTGGTTCACCGCCTACCGGAACGATGTGGCGGCCGCCGCCGTGGTCACCGGCGGCGGCCACGGCGGGGAAGCCGCCGGGCCCGTCGTCCGCGCGGTACTCGAAACCGGCTGACGCGCGGTACACGAAACCGGTACTCAATGCCGGCTGACGCGCGGTACTCAAAAGCCGCTACCCCCTGACCTCCCCCGCTGCCCCGCCACTTCGTACAGGGGTTGGGCTAAGGGGTTGTTCATGGTCCGACCCACGCTCTAGCCTGGCGCGGCAGCCGACAGAGCACGGCACGGCTACGGCACGACACAGCACAGCACGGCACGGCACCGCGTCTGCCCGCGCAGAGGGGATTCCGGCGTGAAGCGCACGTCCCGCGACATACGCACCGCCAACCGCTACGGGGTGCTGCGCCATGTCGTCGCCCAATCCCCCGTCTCCCGGCAGGAGGTGGCCGCCGCGACGGAGCTGAGCCCGGCGACCGTGGCGAATCTCGTCGGTGAGCTGCTCGACCTCGGGATGCTGGTCGAGGTCGGCTACGAGGACTCCGACGGCGGCCGGCCGCGCGGTCTGGTCGCGGTCAACTCCTCGGGCGCCGCGCTGATCGGCGTGGATGTGGCCGAGACGTATATCCATGTCGAGCTGTTCGATCTGGCGCTGACCGTCCTGGCCCGCGCGGACGAGGAGTTGCGCCCGAGGGAGAACGACCCGGGCAAGGTGGTCGCGCATATCGCGGACGCCGTGTCCTCGGTGGTCGAGCAGGCGGGCGTGGCCGCGGACCGGGTGCTGGGCGTGGGCGTCAGCATGCCGGGGCAGGTGGACCGCGAGGGCGGGGTCTCGGTCTTCGCCGCCAACTGGGACTGGCATGACGTCCCGCTGCTGCGGCTGCTGGCCGAGCACATCCCCTACCCCCTGCACCTCGACAATCCGTTGCGCGCCTGCACCGTGGCCGAGCAGTGGTTCGGGGCGGCGCGCGGGCGGAACGACGCCGTGGTGGTCAACCTCGGTACGGGCGTGGGGGCCGGGCTGGCGCTCGGCAGCACCCTGCACCGAGGGGTCAGCAACAGCGCCGGGGAGTGGGGGCACACCACCCTCGTCCTGGACGGACGGCAGTGCCACTGCGGTAACCAGGGGTGTGTGGAGACCTATGTCGGCGCCCCCGGCATCATGCGGAACCTGCGCGAGCTGAGCCCGGACAGCCCGCTGCTGCACCCGGACGACCAGACGGCCACCATCGAGGCGCTCGGCCGGGGCCTCATGGAAGGCGATCCGGTGGCCGTGAAGGTCGTGCACACCACGGCGCGCTATCTCGGCGCCGCCCTCGCCGATCTGATCAATCTGCTCAACCCGGAAGTGATCGTGCTCAGCAGTTGGGTCGCGGCCGCCCTCGGGGAGCCGCTGCTCGCCGAGGTGCGCGCGGCGGTGGCGGGGCGCGCGCTGCGCCGCCCGCTGGCGAACACCGAGATCGTGCTGTGCCCGATCCCGTCCAACCCCGTTAGCCTCGGCGCGGCGACCTTCGCCCTGGAGGGCTCGCTCGCGTCGGTGGGACGGAAAAACCGCCGCACCACGCCAGGGGACCGCGCCACGCCAAGGAACCGCACCCCGCCAAGGGACCGCACCACACCCTCGTGACAACGGAGTCGCGCACGGCCGTTCAGGTCGCGCTGTCCTCCCATATGACCGCACAGAAGACCGGTATCAAGGGCTGACCGAGGAGAACGATGAGCTCCACGCAGCACACACCACTGCCCTACTACGAGGACGTCTCCCCCGGCGCGGGAGCGCTGCCGCCGCGCCCCTGGACCCCATCCTCCGACGCCGCGCGGCTGAGCCTGAACGGGATGTGGTCCTTCCGGCTGTCGCCGACCGCCACCGCCGAGGACGACTCCTTCGCCCGTCCCGGCTACGACGCCCGCGGCTGGGACGAGCTCCCGGTGCCCGGCCACTGGGTGCTGCACGGCCACGGGGCGCCGATCTACACCAATGTGCTCTATCCGTTCCCGGTGGACCCGCCGCACGTCCCCGCCGAGAACCCGACCGGCGACCATCTGCGCGTCTTCGACCTGCCCGGCGACTGGCCGGTGGGCGGGGAGGCGGTGCTGCGCTTCGAGGGCGTCGAGTCATGCGCCCGGGTCTGGCTCAACGGCGAGGAGCTCGGCACCTTCAAGGGCAGTCGGCTGCCGCATGAGTTCGAGGTCGGCGGCCTGCTCGAGCCGTCGGGGAACGTACTGGCCGTCCGCGTCCACCAGTGGTCCTCCGGAAGCTATCTCGAGGACCAGGACCAGTGGTGGCTGCCCGGCATCTTCCGCGAGGTGACGCTGGAGCACCGCCCCGAGGGCGCGCTCGCCGACTACTTCGTCCACGCCTCGTACGACCACACCACCGGCGAGGGCACGCTGCGGATCGACTCCGACCCCGGCGGCCGGGTCACCGTCCCCGAGCTGGGCCTCGACCTGGCCACCGGGGAGAGCGCCACCGTCCCCGTCGAGCCGTGGACGGCGGAGACACCGCGGCTGTACCAGGCGCGGCTGACCACCGTGGGCGAGAGCGTCTCGCTGCACGTGGGCTTCCGCACCGTGGTGGTCGAGGACGGGCTGCTCAAGGTCAACGGGCGGCGGGTGCTCTTCCGCGGCGTCAACCGGCATGAGTTCCACCCCGAGAACGGGCGGGTCGTGGACCTCGCGACCATGCGCCGCGACCTGGTGCTGATGAAGCGGCACAACATCAACGCCGTGCGCACCAGCCACTATCCGCCGCATCCGGCCTTCCTCGGGCTCTGCGACGAGCTGGGGCTGTGGGTGATCGACGAATGCGATCTGGAGACCCATGGCTTCGGCGTCCTGGACTGGCGGAACAACCCGGTGGACGACGACCGCTGGACCCCGGCGCTGCTCGACCGCGCCGAGCGCATGGTCGAGCGCGACAAGAACCACCCGTCCATCGTGATGTGGTCGCTGGGCAATGAGTGCGGCACCGGACGCGGGCTGTCCGCCATGGCCGACTGGATCCGGGAGCGCGACCCGTCCCGGGTGATCCACTACGAGGGCGATCTGTCCTGCGCCGATACCGACGTCTACTCGCGGATGTACGCGCCGCACGAGGAGGTCGACCAGATCGGCCGGCGCGCCGAGGCGCCGTGGGGCGATCCGGAGCTGGACGCGAAGCGCCGGGCGCTGCCGTTCATCCAGTGCGAGTACGCGCACGCCATGGGCAACGGGCCGGGCGGACTGGGCGAGTACCAGCGGCTGTTCGAGGCGCATGAGCGCTGCCAGGGCGGTTTCGTCTGGGAGTGGATCGACCACGGCTTCACCCGGCGGGCCCCCGACGGCCGCTTCTACCACGTGTACGGCGGGGACTTCGGCGAGGAACTGCACGACGGGAACTTCGTCTGCGACGGGCTGGTCTTCCCCGACCGCACCCCCTCCCCGGGGCTGATCGAGTACAAGAAGGTCATCGAGCCGGTGCGGATCGAGGGCGACGGGGCCGACGGCACGGTCCGGATCACCAACGGCCATGACTTCGCCGATCTGTCCTCTCTCGTCTTCTCCTGGAGCTACGAGGCGCAGGGCGAGGCGATCGGCTCGGGTGAGCTGGCGGTGCCGCCGCTGCCCCCGGGCGAGTCCGCCGAGCTGAAGCTCCCGGCACCGCCCGCCGCCGAGGCGGGAGCGGAGACCCGGTGGACCGTCGAGGCGCGGCTCGCGGCCGCGACGGCATGGGCCGAGGCGGGCCATACGGTGGCCTGGGCGCAGTTCCCCGCCACCGCTCCCGGCACCGGCCGGGCGCGCGCCCTCGCCTCGGGGGAGGCGCCGCGTCGCGACGGCGACCGGATCGTGCTCGGCCCGGGCGTCTTCGACGCGGCCACCGGCGCCCTGACGTCACTCGGCGGACTGCCCGTCACCGAACCGCCCCGGCTGGACATCTGGCGCGCGCCCACCGACAACGACAACGGCGCGTCCTGGCAGCCGGACGAGCGCTGGGGCCTGATCTGGCGCCGGTTCGGGCTGCACCGGGTGCGGCACCGGACCGACGCGGTGGAGACGACGCCGGACGGTGCGCTGACCGTCCGTACCCGCGTCGCGCCCGCGGCCGTCGACTTCGGTCTGGAGACGGTCTACCGCTGGACCGCCGATGAGGACGGACGGCTGAGCCTGGCGGTCTCCGTCACCCCGCTGGGCGAGTGGACCTGCCCGCTGCCGCGCCTGGGCCTGCGGCTCGGGGTCCCGGCCGCGCTGGGCGAGGCCGAGTGGTTCGGCGGCGGCCCGGGCGAGGCGTACCCGGACACGCGGGCCGCCGCGCGGGTCGGGCGGTGGGCGCTGTCGGTCGACGAGCTCCAGACGCCGTACGTGCGCCCGCAGGAGAACGGCGCCCGCATCGACGTCCGCTGGGTGCGGCTGACCGCGCCCGACGGCTCGGGGGTGCGGATCGAGGGCGATCCGGCCTTCTGGTTCACCGCGCGCCGCTGGACCACCGAGCAGCTCGACGCGGCCGAGCACACACCGGATCTCGAAGCGTCGAACGAGACGGTGTGGGTGAACCTGGACCACGGCCAGCAGGGCATCGGCACCCAGTCCTGCGGCCCGGGGGTGCTGGACGAGCATCGCCTGGACGTGGCACCGGCCGAGTTCTCGTTCACGTTCTCGCGGCTGGGCTGACGGTCACGTACCGGTCGGGGCGGGCCGCGGCGACCGGCCCCGACCGTAGGCGCCTGCGCCACCCGCACCCCGCCCGCTGGTCAGAAGAGTGCGGGGGCAGTCCAAGGGGCTGCCTCCGCCGGGGTTCGGGGGCGGAGCCCCCGGAACGGGTCTGGTGCGTAGCCCAGCGGGGGCCGGGCAGCGCCCCGGTTCGGGAAGGGGCGGGGTGGGGGAAGAGCCCCCGCGCCTGACGCCAACACCCCCGCCCTCACGTGTTGTCGGCCTGCCGTACGCGGCCGCCCGGGCGGCCTTAGGCGCTCCTGCCGCGCAGCGCCTCGAGCGCACGGTCCGCGTGCACGCTCATCCGGAACTCGCTCTTGACGATCTCCAGCACCTTGCGGTCGGTGTCAATGACAAAGGTGACCCGCTTGGTCGGCACCGCCGCGATCCCGCGCTTCACCCCGAACCGCTCCCGAACCGTCCCCTCCGGATCCGACAGCAGCGGATAGCCGAAGGAGTACGCATGGGCGAACTCCGCCTGCTTCTCGACCGAATCGGCGCTGACCCCGACCGGCTGGGCGCCGAGCTCCTTGAACTCCGCCGCGATGTCCCGGAAGTGGCACGCCTGTTTGGTACAGCCGGGGGTGAAGGCCGCCGGATAGAAGAACAGCACCACCGGACCGTCCGCCAGCAGCCCACTGAGCGAACGGGCGGCGCCGTTCTCGTCCGGCAGCTCGAAGTCCTCGACCACATCACCGATGTTCATGGGGGCACGCTACCCGCCACCCGCCCGGAGCGGCGGGGGAAACGGACGTGCTCAGCGGCGAGTCAGCAGCGCAGCCGGGCGGTATGGCCGTCGATGCGCAGGATGCACTCGGTGAACAGCGTCATCGACGGGCTGTCGTCGGTGGGGACCAGCCGCAGCCCGAGGTCCATGATGGACCGGATGACCTGGGCGGTACGGCTTCCGTCGGGATCCGGTCCGCGCAGCGCGGACCATGCCTCGAAATGCGCCCGGACGGCTTCCCAGGCCGGTCCCGGCGTGAAGTGGCACAGAAAAACCGGCTGGTCGACCCCGTACTGGCGCAACTCGCCGACCGCGGCCTCACCTTGCATAAGCCACCATGTGGCACTCATCTCGTCCCCAACTCCGTACATGGGAGTGGATGCCCATCATACGGGTGCCGAAGACCCGGCGAGGGTCGACTCCATATCGAGGGCCCATCCCAGCAATCGCTCATCCGCCCCCGGCCTGGCCACGCACTGCATCCCCAGCGGAAGGGAGTCCGCCGCCCGCCCCGCGGGCAGGGCCAGGGCGGGGACTCCCGCGTAGCTCCAGGGGAGGCTCATCACGGAGTCGCCGGTGCTCTTCAGGCCGAACGGCGCGGGACCCGTGGCGGCCGGGGTGATCCACAGGTCGATGCCGTCCCGGTCCATGGCGGCCACCAGCCGGTCGCGGAAGGCGGCACGCTCGCGCAGGGCCGCGGCGTACGCGTCGTCACCGATCCGCTGGCCCTGCCGGATCGCCTCGGCGGTCTGCGCGCGGTACCGCTCCGCGTAGCGCGGAAACCATACGGCGTGGGTCCGCGCCAACTCGTAGCGGCCGATCACCAGCCGTTCCGCCACGACCCGGTCGAAGTCGTCCGGGAAGGGCATGCGGCGGACCGTGAATCCGGCCGCCTCCAGGCGCCCAGCCCGCTCCTCGAAGGAGCTTCTGGCCTCGGCGTCGGCGCGGTCGAGGTACGAGCCGAGCGGGATGCCGAGCACCGGCCGCCGCCCCGCCGCCGCCCCGCCGTCGCCGCACGGCCGCCAGCCGTCGCACAGCACGGCGGCCGCCGGGGCGAGGGTCGCCATGTCGGGGGCGAAGAGGCCCACGGTGTCGAAGGTCGGGGCGTTGGCGATCACGCCGTCGGAGGGGATGCGGCCGTGGGTCGGCTTGAAGCCGACGACCCCGCAGTAGGCGGCCGGGCGGATCATCGAACCGATCGTCTGGGTCCCGACCGCCAGCGGCACCATCCCCGCCGCCACGGCCGCGGCCGAACCGCTGCTGGAGCCGCCCGGAGTGTGGCCGAGATGGTGCGGATTGCGGGTGGGACCGGGAGCGGTCACGGCGAACTCGGCGGTGACGGTCTTTCCCGCCACCAGCGCCCCCGCCGCCCGCAGCCGATCGACGAGCGACGCCTGCGGCCCGGCCAGCGCCTCGGCCGGAACGTCCGAACCGGCTCGCGTGGGCAACCCGTCGACGTGCACGATGTCCTTGACGCCCACCGGCACGCCGAACAGCGCCGGCCGCCCGCCCGGACCGTCCCACCGCTCATCGGCCGCCCGCGCCTCATGCGACAGCCGCTCACGGCGGCCGGGTTCGGGGACGAAGGCCCGAATCTCCCCGTCGGCGGCCTCGATCCGGTCACAGACATGCGCGGCCGCGGTGGCACAGGAGGTGTCCATGAACCCCGAGGCTACGCCGCCCCCGCGTCAGCCCACCTCCTCAGCCGCCCTTGCCCGTGGGATGTCCCTGCTGGCGCCGGGCGGCCGGCCGGTGACGCGCTTGAAGGCACGGCTGAAGGCGGCCTGAGAGGTGTAGCCGAGACGCTGCGCCACGGACTGGATCGGCGCGGTGTCCTGGGCCAGCCACTGGCTGGCGAGGAGCATCCGCAGCTCCGTGGCGTAGCGCAGGGGCGGCATGCCGATCGTCGTTTGGAATCGGTCCGCGAAGACAGACCGGGAGACATTGCATTCCGCCGCCAGCTCGGCCACGGTCCAGTGATGCCCGGGCTGCCGGTGCAGGGCCAGGATGGCGCGGGCCAGGCGGGGGTCGCGCAACGCGGCCACGAGGCCGGAGGTGTTGTCGCATCCGCATTCGATCCAGCCCCGCACGATCATGGCCGCCGCCACTTCGGCCAGCCGGGCGAGGATGCCGGCGAAGCCCACACGTCCGGCGCAGACTTCACGCCTCATGGACGTGAGGATCGGCATGAGCCCGGGGTAACGCTTCCCCTCGGCATCGACCAGCATGACCTCGGGCATCAGCCGGCTGAGGCCCTGCATTCCCCCGAGGTCGAAATCCATGAAGCCGTTGAAGAATATCGCGCTGGGATTCGGATTGGTACTCGGGCAGGCATCCACATCGCTCACCGCATTACTGAGCGGGACCGCATCGAAACTGTCTATGCCCCGGACCGGCATATCCGTACCGGAGAGCAGCTGATGGGATTCGCCATGGGGCATGAATACGGTGTTGCCGGCCGAAAGCTCATGGACAGTTCCGTCCTCGGTGCGCAGGACGGCGGAGCCGACGGCGAGGAAATGGAAATAGGCGCGTCCGGGCTTGGCATCGAAATTCAGGCCGAACCTCGGACCGGCGTGGACACGACGATACCGGACACCGCGCAGCCGCATGCTGGTCAGCAGCTCGCTGATGAGGTCGGACGACAGGGCGAACTGCCCCGCGGGCCCTCCCCCCGCAGACACCCCGTCCACAGACACCCCGCCCGGACTCTCGGTCAAATATTGCAGACGTTCTGTCATAGCTCATCCTGAAATTCGTGCCTAGCCTTGACTCGAAGCTCTCACGCGATTCAGGAAGAAGCAACAGTTGAGTAGTGATGTGCGCACCACCGTGCCCGATGCCAAGCCTGGCGAAACGGCCGATGAGGAATGGGTACCGGCCGAACCGGTCTCACCGTCCTGGGCGGCGGTGTTCTCGCTGGCGATGGGTGTATTCGGATTGCTTACGGCAGAATATCTGCCGACCAGCTTGTTGACTCCGATGGCCGCCGACCTAGGAGTATCGGAAGCTGTGGCGGGGCAGGCGGTGACGGTAACGGCGGCAGCCGCGATGATGTCCGGATTGCTGACCGCGAGCCTGACCCGGAGAATCGACCGACGGATAGTGCTGCTCGGCTTCACCGTCCTATTGATCATATCCAATGTGCTGGTGGCCGTGGCCACCAATATGGCCGTGCTGATGCTGATGCGGATCCTGCTGGGTGTCGCGCTCGGTGGCTTCTGGAGCATGGCCGCGGCGGTGGCGATGCGTCTGGTGCCCGCGGCTCTGGTGCCACGTGCGGTATCGGTCATCTTCAGTGGCATCGCGGTGGCGACCATCGTGGCGGTGCCGCTCGGCAGCTACCTCGGCGACCTGGCCGGCTGGCGCAGCACCTTCCTGGCGGCGGCCGGACTCGGGGTCGTGACGTTGCTGTTCCAGCTGTTCACGCTGCCCCGGATGGCGCCCCATGGCACGGCACGGCTGGGCACGCTGTGGGAGGTGCTGCGCCGCCCGGGCTTCGGGGTGGGCATCGTAGGAATGCTGCTGGTGCACATTGGGCACTACGCGCTGTTCACCTATATCCGGCCCGCGCTGGAAAACGTGGTGAAGGTCGACGTCGATGCGTTGGCGCTGCTGCTCTTCGTCTTCGGAGTGGCGAACCTCGTGGGCACACTGGTGTCCGGATGGCTTCTGGAGATCAGCCTGCGCCTGACGTTGACGCTGACGCCGGCGCTGATGGGTGTCGCGGCACTGGGCGTGGCGCTCCTTCCCGCCGGGCAAGCCGGGTACGTATTTCTGGTGGTCCTCTGGGGTCTGGCCTTTGGCGGCGTGTCGGTGGCGTGGTCGAACTGGGCGACTCGGATGGTGCCCGACCAGGCGGAAAGCGCGGGCGGGCTCGTGGTGGTGGGCGTGCAGTCCGCCATCGCCGGCGGGGCCGCCGCGGGCGGTCTGATCTTCGGCATCGGCGGCGTCGTCACCGTATTCACCGTCTCCGGCGTCGTGTTGCTCGCCTCCGCGTCGCTGATCCTCCTGCGGGTCAAGGCGCCCCGGCGCCTCGTAAGGAACTGACATCAACCACAGAGGTGCGAGTGGTTGATCACATGAGGCATTGCCCGGACGACGGCCCGGTGAGTGGGCTCAACGACGGCCGCGTGGTGTGGCCACAGGCCCCGTTGCCCCGGGCGCTGCGCCCGGGGCAACGGCGGCAACCACCTCTTGTGGGTGGGCCCGGCCCGTGACCTCACGCTGGTCTCACGCTGGGGAGCCGATGTGGAAGCCCTCATCGTGGCGGTCTCGGAAGCGGTCCGCCCCGGATGACGACCGAGGCCACCGCTCAGTGGGCCTCCACATCGGCTGTCTCCGTCAGCTGCCGCCCGTCACCTTGACGTAGTCGACGACCAACTGCTGCGGGAAGGAGGTGTTGCCGTCCGGGTCGCCGGGCCAGTAGCCGCCGACGGCCAGGTTGAGAATGATGTAGAAGGGGTGGTCGAAGGCCCAGCGGTTGCCGTTGAGATCGGCGGGGGTGCGGGTCTGGTAGACGTTGCCGTCGACGGACCAGGTGATCTTGTTGGGCGACCAGTCGATGGCGAAGGTGTGGAAGTCGTCGGAGAACTTGCCGCCGTTCGGCAGGGTGTAGCCGGCGCCGATGCCGCCCGAGCCGGAGTAGCCGGGGCCGTGGAGAGTGCCGTGGACGGTGCTGGGCTCGAAGCCCACGTTCTCCATGATGTCTATCTCGCCGCAGTTGGGCCAGCCGGCGCTGCCGATGTCATCGCCGAGCATCCAGAAGGCGGGCCACATGCCCTGACCCTGCGGCAGCTTCATCCGGGCCTCGACATGGCCGGAGGCGGTGGTGAACTTCTGCGAGGTGTTGAGGCGGGCGGAGGTGTACTCGCACCGGCCGTACCAGCAGTTGTAGTCGGCCGGGTTCTCCTTGCGGGCGGTGATGACAAGGTTGCCGTTGCCGTCCAGCGCCGCGTTCTTGTTGCCGTCGGTGTAGTACTGCCGCTCGTGGTTGTTGACGTTGTCGCCGGTCTCCACGCCCCACTTGGAGCCGTCGACTCCGCTGCCCGCCGGGCCGTCGAAGTTGTCGGTGAACTCGGCGGCGGCCTTGTTGGTGGCCTGGTGGGCGGTCGTGGGGGTGGCCGTGGCCGGGGCGGTGAGCCAGGGGGTGGCGGCGAGCGCGGTCGCGGAGAGCAGACCGATCACGGTGTTGCGCACGGTTTTTCTCATGGAGCGGTGGTGCCTTCCTGTGTGGGGGATGGGACCGGTGGGTGCCGGTCCGGTGGGGGGAAGGTGTGCGTCCGGCGGTTGGGGGCCGGGGTTCCGCGGCGCTAGGGCACGGGCGTGCGGGTGGGAGGGGTGCCCATCAGCGCTCGTCGGGGGGTGGCGGTCGGGGGACGGTCGGGAGGGGTGCCCGTCAGCGCTCGTCGGGGAGTGGTGGCCGGGCGACGGGCGGGCCGGTGCGCGTCCTCGGTGAGGAAGCGGCCGACGGGGACGGTGGCGGCGCCGAGCGCCACGGCGTGAGGGCCGAGCCGGCACAGCCCGATGGTGGTGTGGGCGTACGGCCGGCGCAGCGCCTGCGCGGCGACCGTCTCGCGGATCCGGGGCAGCATGCGGGCACCGAACAGCAGGCCGGCCCAGCCGCCGAGGATGATCCGCTGCGGGTTGAAGAGGTTGACCAGGTTGGCGATCCCGGCGCCCAGATACACCGCCGCCTCCTCCAGGACGCGCTGTGCGGCCGATGAGGTGTCGGCGGCCGCGAGCAGCGCGGCGAACGTGGACTCGTGGTCGGCGCCGGGGGTGGTGCGACCGCGCCGGGCCTGCCGAAAGCGCTCCAGGACCGCCTCGGCGCCGACGTACGCCTCCAGGCAGCCGCGGGCGCCGCACCGGCAGCGACGGCCGCCGGCCTGGACGGTGGTGTGGCCCCACTCACCCGCGCTGTTGGTGGAGCCCCGGTAGGGGGTGCCGTGGGTGATGACGCTCGCGCTGACGCCGGAGCCGATGACCGCGACGACCGCGTGCTGGACGCCGCGTCCGGCGCCGAACCACATCTCGGCCCGGCCCATGGCCTCGGCGCCGTTGTCGATGTGCAGGGGCAGCGCGGTGCCGGTGCTCAGCAACCGCTCCAGGGGGAGGGCGTTCCAGCCGGTGGCCGATACGCCGATGCCTACGCCGAGGATGTGGCCCTTGGAGGTCCCGGCCTCCTCGACGACGGCGTCGAGACCGGTCAGGATGTGGCCGACGACGGCTTTGGCGTCGCGCTCTTCGGGGGCTAACGGGTGGACGACACCGGCCCGTTGGGTGAGGGTGAGGTCGAACAGCCCGACGCGGACCCTGGTGTCGGCGACCTCGACGCCGATGACGTACCGGTGCTCGGGGACCAGCCGCAGCCGGGCGGCGGCCCTGCGGCCCGCCGCGACGGGGGCCGCTCCCGCCTCGGTGCCGACGCCTTCGGTGGCGATGCCCTTGGTGGCGGCACCCCTGGTGGCGGCGTCTTTGACGACGGTGCCGTTGGCGATGGTGTTCTGGGTGCCGGCGTCCGGGGCGATGGCGTTCGGGGCGATGAGGCCGTTGGTGACGGCCCCTTCGGTGACGACGCCTTCGGCGATCAGCTTGCCGATGACCGTGCGCACGGTGGTGGCGCTGAGCCCCGTACGGCGGACGAGCTCCTGCCGGGTGAGCGGGGCGTGGAAGTACAACGTCCACAGCAGTGCGGCGCGGCTGCCGTGCCGCGGATCGCGCACGGTGGTGCGCAGCGAGGGCTGGGCTGCCTGCGCCTGGGCCGTCATCGGTCACCTCCGGGGAGACACAATGTCCAGCCCTGTTCGAGTCATGTCAATAGGTCTGGACCTTCCTGTCTCAAAGAATTTGAGGCGGACTCCGACCCAACTCCCCCTGAACCGACAGAAGTCGAACCCTCAGCGCGCTCCGCCGGTGGCGAGGAAGTGCGCCAGCGGAAGGGTGGCCGCGCCCAATGCCACGGCGTCGGGCCCCAGTTCGGCCAGCCCGATCTCGGTCTGCGCATACGGCCGGTGCAGTGCGTAGGAGGCGGTGGCGGCCCGGATCCTGGGGAGGACCCGGCCGCCGAGGAGCAGTCCGGCCCAGCCGCCGAGGATGATCCGCTCGGGGTTGAAGAGGTTGATCAGATCGGCGATACCGGCGCCGAGATAGGCGGCGGTCTCCTCCAGCACCTCGCGCGCCCGCGTCTCGGTCCCGGCGGCCGCCACGATCGCGGCGAACGCGGTCTGCTGGTCCTCACCGGCGCCCTCCGCGCCGCCCTCCCCGACACCGTCCGTGCCGCGTTCCCCCGGGCGGTCACCGGGCGCCGCGCGCCCGTAGCGGTCGAGCACCGCCTGCGCCCCGACGTACGCCTCCAGACAGCCGACCGCACCGCACCGGCAGGCGCGCCCGCCGACCTGGACGACCGTGTGCCCCCACTCCCCCGCGCTGCTGGTCGCGCCCCGGTACGGCGCCCCGGCGGTCACGATGGCCGCGCCGACGCCGGAGCCGATCAGCGCGATCACCGCGTTGTCCGCGCCGCGGCCCGCCCCGAACCACATCTCGGCCTGCCCCTGCGCGGTGGCGCCGTTGTCGATGAACAGCGGCAGATCGGTGCCGGTGCGCAGCAGCCGCTCCAGCGGCACCGCGTCCCGGCCGGCGGTCGGACCGTGGACGAGGACCTCGTCGCCCTGTTCGACGACGCCGGGGACACCGACCCCGACGCCGATGACCGTCTCCGGCTCCGTGCCGCTCTTGGCGACGACCGCTTCGAGGCCGGTCAGGATGTGGCCGACGACCGGCTCCGGGTCCCTCTCCAGCCCGCCGGGCGTCAGCGGATGCTCCCACCGGGCCAGTTCGGTGAGCATGAGGTCGAACAGCTCCACCCGCACATGGGTCTCGCCGACGTCGACCCCGATGAGATGGCCGCTGCCCGGCGCGACCCGCAGCAGCGTGCGGGGGCGGCCGCCGTCGGACTCGACGGACCCGGCATCCTCCACCAGCGCGTCGGCGAGCAGTTCGCCGACGACGTTGCTGACCGAACCGGAGCTGAGCCCGGTGAGCGCCCCCAGTTCCTGACGGCTCACCGGACCCTGGAAGTACAACTGGCGCAGCAGCGTCGAGCGGTTGCCGCGCCGCAGGTCGCGGACGGTCCGTCGGTTCATCTGACCCATCGGGCTCCTTCCCCCGGCCCGAACCTACCTGACGCGGCCGCTCTTGACGCCGACTGGTTTCATCGCTTAACTCACGGTCTGAATGAAGCCTCGCGCTTCACCTTTTGAACGGTCAATGGCGTCCGATTCGCCAAGGGCAGCCGACCGGCCGGCCAAAGCCGCCCCCGGCCGCCCGCCACGCGGCCCCGCTACTCCGCGCCCGGCGCCTGGAACAGCGCGAGCAGATCCTCCCGCCCGAACATCCGCGCCGTCTCGACGGCCGAGGGCGATCCGGAGCGAGGGTCGGCGCCCTTGGCCAGCAGCACCCTCAGCACCTCCTCCTCGCCCTTGAAGGCGGCCCCGGCGATGGGCGTCTGGCCCCGTTCGTTCACCCGATTGGGGTCGGCGCCGCGCTCCAGCAGGGCCGACACCGTCGCGGGGTGGCCGTAGTAGGCCGCCAGCATGAGCAGGGAATCACCCTTGTCGTTGGTGAGGTTGGCCGGGACGCCCGCGTCCACGTAGGCGGCGAGCGTATCGGTTTCCCCCTGCCGGGCCAGGTCGAAGACCTTGGACGCCAGCTGCAGCACCTCCGGGTCGTGGGCGGGCTCGCTCTCGGGGTTCGATGGGGTCATGGCCTGTCGCCTCCGGCTTCGCTACCTCGGTGTGTGATCACCCACCCTAAGGACGGCGACCGAGTCGTCCGAGGAGGCGGTCACCCCCGCGGGAGGAGGCGGCCGACTCGGAGCGCCACGGCTCCATGGTGATGATTACACCGATAATCCACCCAATTGCACCTTTTGCCCGGCCCCCACATGCTGTGATCCTGGAACCACTCATGGTGACTGACCGTCCCCCATCAGCCAGGAGACCGTGATGATCCTGTCCATTTCCGGCGTCGTACTGCTCGGCATCGTCGTCTTCATCTTCTTCCGCAAGGACGGGCTGAAGGGGTCGCACGCCATCATCTGCGCGCTCTTCGGCTTCTATCTCGCCTCCACCGCAATCGCGCCGAGCATCAAGGCGGGCGGTGCGAGCCTCGCCAGCCTCCTGGGCGGGATCAAGATCTGACGTGGCCCGGAGACCGCTCCCCCGCCTCCGCCTCGGCGGCGCCGAAGGCACCCCGCTCATCCCGTTCCTCCGCGGCCGCGCGTTCGCCCGCACCGCGGCCGACGGCGTCGCCGATGTCCTCCACCCCCTGGTCGCGCTCTCCCGGGGGCTGCGCCTGCTCGCCGCCACCGGGCGGCGCAAGTGGGTGGAGCTGCCGGGCGACCGCCGTGGGCCGGTGTTCACCCTCGTGGCCGCCTGCGGCTTCGTTCTCTTCCTTCTGCCGTACGGGCCACTGGCGGCGGCGATCAGTCTGATCGGCGCCGCGGGCTGGGCCGGGCGGGGGCGCGCCCCCGCCGACTCGGGGACACCCGGCACGGACGGGGCGGAGCGGCTGCGCACGCTCTACGAAGCCCTGGTGCCGTACTTCTCCGCCTCCGAGGACCCCAGCCCGCTCTACAGCCACGGCGGCGACTGGTCCACGGTCTTCGACTCCTTCGCCTTCGATGACGGCGGACGGCTCACCCGACTGCGGCTCCGCTACCCCGCCTACTTCACCGACGGCGAGCCCGCGGCCCGCACCCGGATCGAGCAGTTGCTGTACGCGAAGTCGGGACGCGGCCGTGAATACCTGTTCGAGTGGGACGAGGAGGCCAACGGCCTCAGCCTGACCGTGCTGCCCGCCCTGTCCACCGCGATCCACGCCCAGCGCTTCGTCACCGCGCCCGGTGAGACGGTGCTGGGCTTCACCGATCCGTCCTCGGTGCAGCGGACGCTGCCGGTGCTGGCGGCGCCGGAGAGCTGCGAGGAGAGCGCGGGGGACGCGGTGGACGCGGTCGGCACGGGGGTCGAGAGGGCGACGGGGGACGGACCGGAGACCCATGACGTACCGCCGGTGGTCTGGCGCACCGGCCCCCGCTCGACCGAACCGCATCTGCTCGCGCTCGGCCAGCCCGGCAGCGGCACCACGACCCTGCTGCGCTCCATCGCGCTGCAGGCGCTGCCTCATGGCGAGGTGCTGGTGGTGGACGGCGGCGGCACCGGCGAATACGCGTGTCTGGGCGGGCGTACGGGGGTGCTCGCGGTGGAGTCCGGGCTGGCCGGGATGCTGGCCACGCTGGAGTGGGCGGGCCATGAGACGGAGCGCCGGCTGATCGGCGCCAACCGTGCCCGCCAGCTCGGGCATGCGCCGCCGGACGACATCCAGCGCCCGCTGTGGATCCTGCTGGACCGGCCGTCGGCGATGAGCCATCTCGCGGCGGCCGACGGCCGCACCGACCCGCAGGAGCTGCTGGCGGTGCCGCTGCGGCACGGACGGGCGGCGAACGTACGGGTCGTGGTGGCCGATCAGCTGGATGCGGCCGAGGCGCTGAGCGACGCCGTGCGGCGCCACACCCGGGCCCGGGTGGTGCTGGGCCCGGTCTCCTCCGAGCAGGTCACGGCCGTCCTCGGGGCGCCGCCGCACACCACGCCGACGCCCGAGGTGCCGCCGGGCCGCGGCTATGCCCGCCTCGGCGCGGGCCCGGTGCACCGCCTCCAGGTGCCGGCCACGCCCGATCCGTACGACGAGGCGGTGAGTGAGGCCGAGCGGCAGGCGGTGCTCCGGCTGCTCCCCGCCCCGGACCCCGCCGCGCCCCAGGCCCCGGCGCCCGTCGGCGGATGACCCGGCGGAGCGCCCTGACGATGACGAGGTGACCCGCCGGGGCACATCCCGGCGGGTCACCTCCCGGCAGGTCAGGCCACGTACGTACGGGGCGATTCGGCCTCGAGCGTGGCGCCCGAGGCCACCAGTTCGGCGGCCGCGGCCAGCCGGGTGGCGGCCTTCTCGGCGACCGCACCCCCGACGGTGAACGGAAGCCGTACGTACCCCTCGAACGCGCCGTCCACTCCGAAGCGAGGCCCCGACGGCACCCGTACCCCCAGCCGGGCGCCCGCCTCCGCGATGCGCGAGCCGGAGAGGCCGCCGGTGCGGGCCCAGAGGGTGAGGCCGCCGTGCGGGACGGTGAACTCCCAGTCGGGCAGATGGCGTCGGACGGCGTCGACGAGCGCGTCCCGGTTGTCACGGGCGAGCGCCCGGCGCACCTCGATGGCCTCCTCCCAGCCGCCGGTGTTCAGCAGCCAGGCGACGGCGAGCTGTTCGATGACGGGGGTGCCCAGGTCCGCGTAGGCGCGGGCGGCGACCAGGCTGCGGATGACATCGGGCGCGGCGCGCACCCAGCCGATGCGCATCCCCGCCCAGAAGGACTTGCTCGCCGAGCCGACGGTGATCACGGTGCTGCCGCCCGGGTCGAAGGCGCAGACCGGGCGGGGCAGCGCCACCTCGTCGTCCAGGCGCAGCTCGGTCATGGTCTCGTCGGCGATCAGGATGGTTCCAGCGGCGCGGGCGGCATCGACGAGCTGCCGGCGCTGCTCCTCGGTGGCCAGGGCGCCGGTGGGGTTGTGGAAGTCGGCGATGACATAGGCCAGCCGGGGCGCGGCGGCGCTGAGGACCTGGCGCCAGGCCGGGATGTCCCAGCCCCCGAGTTGGCCGGCCACGGCGACGGGCACGAGCCGGGCGCCCGCCTCCCGCATCAGCTGGAGGATGTTGGCGTAGCTGGGCGATTCGACGGCGACCCGCTCCCCGGGCCGGACCATCAGCCGACTGGCGGCGGCGACCGCGCCCATGGCGCCGGTGGTGACCATGATCTGCTCGGGCATGGTCGGTATGCCGCTTGCGGTGTAGCGGTCGGCGAGCGCCTGGCGCAGGGCGGGCAGTCCGGCGGGATAGTCGCCGTGGGTGCGGGCGTAGGGCGGCAGTTCGTCCAGGGCGCCGTGCATGGCGCGGGTGAGCCACGGTTCGGGGGCGGGCAGCGCGGCACAGCCGAGGTCGATGACGGAGGCCGCGGCCTCGGGCGGGAGCGGATCGAGCCCCCGGGTGGGCAGCGGGCTTCCGGCGGGCATGGCGGTCCAGCTCCCGGCGCCGCGCCGGGACTCCAGGAACCCCTCGCCGCGCAGCGCCTCGTAGGCGGCGGCGACGGTGGTACGGCTGACCGCGAGCGCCGCGGCGAGCTCACGCTCGGCGGGGAGGCGTGCCGCGACCGGAACCCGGCCCTCCAGGATGAGCAGCCGTACGCCGTCGGCGAGGGAGCGGTAGGCGGGGACGCGGCGCCCCCCGGTCAGGGAGGCCGCGGTCCCGGCGGCCACACCGTCACGGGTGTGCTGCGATCCGAGCAGCCGGGCCAGTTGGGGTGCGCCGACCGCGGACGTCCATGGACTCATCGAATGCGGTCCACCTTTCAAAAATTGGCCGTAGAACTGGACTGCTTCCAGGCCACAGAGTGACATGCCGCAGGCCACTCACACCAGGAGCTCGCATTGTCCGATCGCCTTCCACGCCGCCTTGTCCAGCTCTACGTGGGGCTCGTCCTGTACGGCGCGTCCATGGGGCTCCAGTTGCGTGCCGCCGTCGGTCTCGACCCCTGGGACGCCTTCCACCAGGGCGTCGCCGAGCACACCTCGCTGTCGATCGGCACGGTGACGGTCGTCGTCGGCCTCGCCGCGCTGCTGCCGTGGATCCCGCTGCGCGAGCGGCCCGGACTGGGCACGGTGTCGAATGTGATGGTGATCGGGCCGGTGGTGGACGCCACCTTGTGGCTGATACCGGAGCAGAAGGCGCTGGCGGTGCGGATCCCGATGCTGCTCTTCGCGATCGTGCTGTGCGGCGCGGCCACCGGGCTCTATATCTCGGCGCGGTTCGGGGCGGGCCCGCGGGACGGGCTGATGACGGGGCTGCACCGGCGCACCGGGTGGTCGCTCCGGCTGGTGCGGACCGGGATCGAGCTGGCGGTGCTGGCCACCGGTTTCGCTCTGGGCGGGTCGGTGGGGCTGGGTACGGTGCTGTTCGCGCTGACCATCGGGCCGCTGTCGCAGTTCTTCCTGCGCGTCTTCGCGATTCCCGCGCCCGCCGGGACGCCGGCCCCCGGGATCGTGGCGCGCGGCGGCGCCGAGCCGCAGGTCCGGGACCTGATTTAGGGCTGGCGCGATCGGAGCGGTAGTGTACGCCCTTGGCCTACCAGGCGGACCGTTACTGCGCGCTAAAGTACCAGAAACGCTGGGTGACATCTGCTGCCAGATGTGACAAACCGGGCGCCTGTGGGTAGAACAACGGGGCGGCACGACGGGCGACGCATGTCCCAACACGGGAATCTTCACCGCCGACCGGACGTTGACCGGATGACGACGACAGCGACACCTGTCCTGTGGGCGACAAGCCCGGGAGGCACGATTCATGAGTGAGCGAGCTCTCCGCGGCACGCGACTCGTGGTGACCAGCTACGAGACCGACCGCGGCATCGATCTGGCCCCGCGCCAGGCGGTGGAGTACGCATGCCAGAACGGCCATCGATTTGAGATGCCGTTCTCGGTAGAGGCGGAGATCCCGCCGGAGTGGGAGTGCAAGGCGTGCGGCGCCATGGCACTCCTGGTGGACGGCGACGGACCTGAGGAGAAAAAGGGCAAGCCTGCGCGCACGCACTGGGACATGCTCATGGAGCGGCGCACCCGCGAGGAACTCGAGGAGGTGCTGGCCGAGCGGCTGGCGGTCCTGCGCTCCGGTGCCATGAACATCGCCGTGCATCCGCGGGACACACGTAAGTCTGCCTGATCCGAGCGGCAGACTTGAGATAACAAGGGCCGGGGCCACTGCTGAGCAGTGGCCCCGGCCCTTGTGCGCGTTGGCGCGATCCCGGTGGCTCAGCCCCGGTCGCGCGGCCGCAGTCCGGGGCCCGGCTCTCCATCGCCGTCCCGGTCCTGGCCGTGGCCGTCCCCGTCCTTGAGCACCTCGCCCTGGATCACCGTGCCCTGCTCCGCGCGCGCCTGCGCGCCCCGGCGCTCCCACTCCTCACGGGCTTGGAGGAAGGGGTCGGACGGCGATCCGGGGACGAAGCCCATCCGGCGCGACAGCGCGCTCTCCGCGCGGCGCCGCAGCAGCGCCCGGGTCGGCGGGAACAGGCACACCAGCGCGGCCACGTCCGATATCAGCCCCGGCACCATGAGCAGCAGCCCGCCGAGCATGGTGAAGGAGCTTCCGGGCCGCGCCGCGGGCTCCTCCTCGCCGCCCGGCCGCATCGACGCGGCCAGGCTCTGCCACGCCCGGCGGCCACCGCGCTTGACCACGGCCCCGCCCACCACCACGCCCGCGACCAGCAGCAGGAAGACGGTCAGCCCACCGGCCAGGTCCGCCACCAATGTCAGCAGCCAGATCTCCAGAACCAGCCAGGCGGCGATCCCCAGCGGCACGAAGGTGCGGGCGCGCGAGCGCTTCGGGCGGGTCGGGTCGCTCTGCTGCGATGCGCCGGTCATCATGCCTCCAAGTGTGCCCGGGCCCGTGCGCGATGCGGAGCCCGGGGCCGCGTGGCCAAGGGGATCGAGGGGATCTCATGGGTTCCAACGTGCGAGGTGTCCCAGAGGCTCCAGCAGTCCGAAGCGGAGTCCGCAGAAGGGCTCGAAGCGGAGTCCGAGGAGAAGTCCCGAGGAGACCGGACGGAATCCGCGGGGAATCGGCGGTGGCGGTCCGGGTACCCGCTGTCGGCGGAGGTGTCGAATGACGGGTGTCCTGGAGGTCCTGGTGTGGTGGGCGGCGCTGACCGGGATCTGGCTGGTGCTGATCGGCACCGTCGACCCCCTGGAGATCCTGGTCGGGACGGCCGCCGCACTGGCCGGCGCCCTGCTCGCCCGCGCCGGGCGCCGGGCGGTGACGGACCGGTGAGCACCTCCGACGGCTGGCTGGCGGCGGCGCTGGTGCCGCTGCTCGCGCTGGTACCGGTGCTGTGGCGGATCGCCTACGGCTCGCCGAAGGACCGGCTGATCGGCCAGAACCTCACCTCGCTGCTGGCCGGGCTGGCGCTGCTGCTGGCCGCCCGGGGTTTCCACCGGACCTCGTACACCGATGTGGCGCTGGTGGTCAGCGTGCTCGGCCCGACCGGAACCCTGATCTACGCCCGCTTTCTGGGCGTCCTGCCCGACTCGCGGCTGGTGCGGTGGACGGCGCTGGTGGGGGTGCCCGTCACCGTGCTGCCGCTGTGCGTGGCGACCGGGCCCGGCCGGGCCATGGTGAAGCTGCTGCTGATCGGCGCACTGCTGATCGCGGGCAGCGTGGTGACCGGCGCCCGCAGCGGAAAGGGGGGCATCACGACATGACCGATGTGCTGATCGTCATCGCCCTGCTGCTGGTCGCGGGCGCCGCCACCGCCGCCGTGCTCAACCGGGACCCGGTGCGGCAGGCGCTGGTGCTGTCCTTCCTCGGCCTCGCGCTGGCCCTGCTGTTCACCTTCCTCCAGGCGCCGGACGTCGCGCTCTCGCAGCTCGCCGTCGGCTCCGCGGTGACGCCCCTGATGATCCTGCTGACCGTGCGCAAGGTGCGGCGCCGCCCGGGGGACGGCGACGGCGCGGACAAGCGGGCGGGCCGTGAGCGATGAGCGCCCGGGTCCGGCTGTGGGTCTTCCTGGTGGGCGCCGCCGGGTTCGCCGTGCTGTTCGCCGTCGCCTGCTTCGGCCTGCCGGCGTTCGGCACCGCCCACCACCCGTACGGCGTCCGGGCCGTGCACGCCTCCTTGAGCCATCACACGGCCAATGTCATCGCGTCCGTCAACTTCGATCTGCGCGCCTTCGACACGCTCGGCGAGGAGACCATCCTCTTCTCCGCCGTCCTCGGCACCGTGGTGCTGCTGCGCCAGGCCCGGGACGAGCACCGCAAGGATCCCGAGCCCGCCGTGGTCCACCCCCGGGTACGCCGGTTCGCACTGCTGATGCTGCCGCTCGCCCTGCTGGTGGGCCTGTATGTGATCGCGCACGGTCAGGTCAGCCCGGGCGGCGGCTTCCAGGGCGGGGTGGTCGCCGCCACCGCGCTGCACCTGCTCTACATCGCGGCCGACTACCGGGCCCTGGAGCGGGTCCGGCCGCTGACCCTCTACGAGATCGGGGAGGCCGCGGGCGAGGTGGCCTATGTCATCACCGGGCTCGCGGCCGTCCTCGCCGGGTCGGCGTTCCTCGCCAACGTCCTGCCGTTCGGCACCTTCGCGACCCTGTCCTCGGGCGGCACGGTGCCGGTGCTCAACGCGGCCGTCGGCCTGGAGGTCGTCAGCGGGGTCGTGGTCCTGCTGGCCCGCTTCCTGGACCAGGCCGTGGAGATCGAGGAGCCCGGGGAGGACGACGGGAACCCGCGCGGCGCAGGGGACGGCCCGGACGACGGAGACGACAAAGACGACGAGAGGGAGCGAGCGTGACGGTCCTGCCGTACCTGGTCGCCGGATGGATCTTTCTGATCGGTGTGTACGGGCTGGTGACCAGCCGGGACCTGATCCATGCCGTGGGGTGCCTGGCGGTCACCCAGTCCTCCACCTATGTGCTGCTGCTCGCCGTCGGCTACCGCAACGGCGGCACCGCCCCGGTCTTCGCCGACGCGCCCACCGACAGCCGGGTGGTCGACCCGGTCGTCCAGGCGCTCGCCCTCACCGACATCGTGGTCGGCGCGACCGTGACCGCGCTGCTGCTCGCGCTCGTCGTCCAGCTCCGCAAACGCCATGGCACGGTCGACCCGGACGCCCTGTCCGAGCTGAAGGGCTGACCGGGTGGACACCGCGCGACTGCTGCCGCTGGTGGTGGCGGCGCCGCTGTTCGGCGCGGCGGTGCTGGTGGCCACCGGACGGCGGCTGCCCCGGCTCGCCTCCGACGTTCTGGGCTGCGCCTTCGCGACCGCCGCCACCGTACTGGCGCTCCTGGTGCTGTTCCGGGCCGGTCATCCCGGGCCGGAGGCGTATCCGGTGGAGTGGGTGGGCGGCTGGCGGCCGGTGGGCGGCAGCGGGGTGGGCATCGTCCTGGTCGGCGATCCGCTGGGCGCCGGGCTCGCGGCGCTGGCCTCGCTGCTCGTCGTCGCCGTCCTCGTCTACTCCTGGCGCTACTTCGAGGAGCCGCCGCGCCGCCACACCGGCTCCTTCCCCGCGCTGATCCTGGTGTTCCAGGCGGGCATGTGCGGTTTCGCGCTGACCGGCGATCTGTTCAACGCCTTCGTCTTCTTCGAGCTGATGGGCGTGGTCGCCTACACACTGACCGGCTTCCGGGTCGAGGAGCCCAAACCGCTGCAGGGCGCGCTGGCCTTCGGGGTGGTGAACTCCCTCGGCGCCTACGTCACCTTGCTGGGCATCACGCTGCTGTACGCGCGCACCGGGGAGCTGGGGTTCGCCCACATTGGGCGGACGCTGGACGCGGGCGAGCCGGATGGGCTGGTGCTCGCCGCGTTCGTCCTGGTGACGACGGGGCTGCTGGTGAAGGCGGCCGCCGTCCCGTTCCACTTCTGGCTGCCCGACGCGCATGCGGTCGCCCCGACGCCCGTGTGCATGCTGCTGTCCGGGGTGATGGTGGAGCTGGGGGTCTACGGGGTCGCCCGGGTCTACTGGACGGTCTTCGCCGGGCCCGGCGGTCTCGCCCACCCCGACTTCACCCGCGCCCTGCTGGTGCTGGGCGTCCTCACCGCGCTGTTGGGCGCGGTGATGTGCTGGCAGCAGCGCCACCTCAAACGGCTGCTGGCGTTCTCGACCGTGTCCCACACCGGGCTGTTCCTGATCGGCGTCGCCGTGCTGACCCCCGAGGGGATCTCGGGCACGGCGCTGTACGTGCTCGGCCACGCGGGAGTGAAGGCGGCCCTCTTCGCCTGCGCCGGGGTGCTGCTGGACCGGTACGCGTCGGTGGACGAGCACGAGTTGTTCGGCCGGGCCCGGGAGCTGCCGGAGGTCGGGGCCCTGTTCGCGGTGGCCGGTCTGGCGCTGTGCGGGCTGCCGCCGTTCGGCTCCGGGCTCGGCAAGGCCGTCGCCGAGGAGGCCGCGGGGCACACCGTCGCATGGCTGCCCGCACTCTACGTCCTGGTGTCGGCGGTGACCGGGGGCGCGGTGCTGCGCGCCGGGCTGCGGATCTTCGCCGGAGTGGGACGGCGGCCCCGGAACGGGCAGGAGAGCGGTCCGGAGACCACCGGCGAGGAGGAGCCCGAGACCGGCCGCCGCCTCGGGCGCATCCCGGTGCCGCTGCTGGCGGTGCCCGCCGCGCTGCTGGCCGGGTCGCTGGCGGTCGGGGTGGTCCCGGCCGTCGCGTCCGCGGTGGACCGGGCCGGGGCGCTGTTCACCGACACCGGCGGCTACCGGCGGTCGGTGCTCGACGGACGCGCCGCGGCCGTCCCGGCGTCCGTGCCACCGCACTGGCAGGCGACCGGGATCGTGCTCGGGCTGCTCTCCACGGCCCTCGCCATCACCCTGGCCACACTGGCGGTACGGCGGCCGGTCCGCACCGGGACGGCCGCGCTACTCGCGCCCGTACGGCGGCTGCAGTCCGGGCATATCGGCGACTACGTCGCCTGGCTGGTCGCCGGGACGGCGCTGCTCACGGTGCTGACCGTCCCGGGAGTCCGCTGAGACCGAGGCGCGCTCGGCCTCGTGGTCAGCGGTGGCGCAGTGCCGAGATCAGCTGACTCTTGGACATCTGCGATCTGCCCTCGATGCCCGCCTTCTGGGCCTCGCGGTACAGATCCTCCTTGGTCCGCATCTCCATGCTGCCCGACTTGGCGCTCCCTCGGGCCGCCATGCCGCGCGCTGTCGACTTCCCGCTCTTCGTGGTCGCTTTAGCCATGTTCCGCCTCCTTCCGCCTCAAGTGTCCGGTACGGGGCGGAAGGACGCCCGCGGAACTACTCCGAGCGCGACGGCGAAGGACCGGAGGCTCGGGCCCGAAGGGCCGTAAGCCCGGACCCGGCCGCGGCCCCGGGGCCGGGGCCGGGTCCGGGTCCGGGTCCGGGCTTACGGCTCCTTGCGGCCCAGCATCTTGTTGACCCGTGAACCCACGCCCCAGGACATGACCCGCCAGGCCGCCTCCGTGACGATGTCGCGGCTCATCTTGCTCTCGCCGCGCTCGCGTTCGATGAAGGTGACCGGCACCTCGATGACGTGGAAGCCCGCCTTGATGGCCCGCCAGGCCAGGTCGATCTGGAAGCAGTAGCCCTGGGAGGCGACCTCGTCCATGCCGATGCCCTCGAGCGTCTCCCTGCGGAACGCGCGATAGCCGGCCGTCATGTCGCGGATCGGCACATCGAGGAGGAGGCGGGAGTATGTGCTGCCGCCCCGGGAGATGAACTCGCGGGACTTGGGCCAGTTGACGATGCGGCCGCCGGGCACCCAGCGGGAACCGATCACCAGATCCGCGCCCTTGAGCGCGGTGAGCAGCCGGGGCAGCTCCTCGGGCTGGTGGGAGCCGTCGGCGTCCATCTCCACCAGCACGCCGTAGCCGTGCTCGATGCCCCAGCGGAACCCGGCCAGATAGGCGGCGCCGAGGCCCTCCTTGCCCTTGCGGTGCAGCACCTTGACACGGTCGTCCTCGGCGGCCAGCTCATCGGCGACCTTGCCGGTGCCGTCCGGGCTGTTGTCGTCCGCGACGAGGATGTGCGCGTCCGGAACCGACTCCAGGACCCGCTCGACGATCGGCTTGATGTTCTCCGCCTCGTTATAGGTGGGGATGATCACCAAGGTCGTTCCGAGCGGACCGTACTTCCGCCGGCCACCCTCGTCCTGCTGCGCGCGGCGCGGCTCCACGTCCGCGCCGTCGGTGAGCGGCTCGTCGCCTTCGATACGCGGCTCACCGGCTCCGGCCGGCGGCTCCGCGGCATCGGTACGCGGCGCCTCGGCCTTCGCGCCGGGCTCGTCGGCTCCGGTGCCCGGCGCCTCGGCCTGCGCGCTCGGCTCACCGGCTCCGGCCGGCGGCTCCGCGGCCTTCTCGCCCGGCTCGCCGGCCTCGCGTGCGTCGCTCACGGCGTCGGATTGGTCGCTTCTCCGCCCGTGAGACGCATCGTCACGGTCGTTGCTCCGGCGCGGCTCCTCGGCCTCGCGTGCGTCGCTCACGGCTACTGCCCCTTCTCGTCCGTACGTCCCCGACGGCCGATCGTGATCGCGGCCGCGCAGGACAGAACGCCCACCATAGCGAGCACCCACTCGGGGATCGCACCGACGCGGTCGGCCAGGGTCTTGCCGTCACGCAGCGGGATGCGCGCGGTGAGCACATCTTGCGTGAATTCTTTCGTCCGCTGCTCGATCGTGCCATCCGGGGAGACCACGGCGCTGATCCCGCTCGTGGCCGCGGTGATCACCGGCCGACCGTGTTCGATCGCCCTCAGCTTGGACATGACCAGCTGCTGCTCGGGCTGACCGCTGCGCCCGTAGGTGGCGTTGTTGGTCTGGACGACGATCGCCCGGGCCCCCGCGTTGACCGTGTCGCGGACGATCTCGTCGTAGGCGACCTCGAAGCAGATCACATCGCCGAGCCGGGCGGGGCCGACCTTGAGCACGCCGGTGTGATCGCCGGGGTAGAAGTCGCGGGGCACCCGCTGGAGCCGGGTGATGATCTTGCTGAGCTCCTGGCGGAACGGGACGTACTCACCGAAGGGCACCGGATGCTGCTTGGTGTACGAGGCGCCGGGGCCGCTCTTCGGGTCCCAGACGATGCCCTGGTTCTCCACATAGCCCTGTTTGGTCGGATGGTCCACCAGGGCGCCGACCAGCACCGGAACGCCGATCGCCTTCACGGCCTCGTCGATCCGGGCGTATGCCTCCCGATACTGGAAGGGATCGAGGTCGGAGGCGTTTTCCGGCCAAATGACGAGATCGGGCTTGGCGATCCGGCCGGCCTTGACGTCCTTCGCCAGGTTCAGGGTCGCCTTCACATGGTTGTCGAGGATCATCATGGGGCGGCCCAGGAAGTCCATACCGGGCTGCTGCACATTGCCCTGGACGACGGCGATGTCGACCGAGTCGGCGGCGGCCGTGGGGATGGGCACCGCGAATCCGGCCGCCGTCACGGCGGCGGCGACGGCCACGGCCCCGGCGGCGGGCAGGGCACCGCGCGGCGAGAGGCCCCCGGCGCGCTTCAGCCGCCACAGGACCAGCGCGGCGGAGGCGAGCGCCCCGCCCGTCACCGCGACACCGAAGGTGACCAGCGGGGCGCCGCCCAGCGCGGCGAGCGGGGTGTAGGGCGAGCCGGTGTTGGCGAAGGCCAGCCGACCCCAGGGGAAGCCGCCGAAGGGCACCCGGTCGCGGGCCCACTCCTCGGCGATCCACAGACAGGCCGTCCACAGCGGCCACAGGGCCGGTACCGGCAGCCGGGAGACCAGGGCCAGGCCGGTCCCCATCAGCGCGAGGAAGGCCGCCTGGATGATCGACAGGCCGATCACCGCGTCCCAGCCCACCACGCTGAGCCACTTCAGCAGCAGGAGGAAGAACGGCACCCCGAAGGCGAAGCCCGTCCAGGCGCCCTGGCGGGCGGTCCGGCCGTGGGTGAGCAGGGCCAGGGCGGCGACGGCCACCAGGGACAGCGGCCACACCCCGAACGGCGGGAAGGCGAGGCCGAGCGCGAGCCCGCTGACCGCCGCGAGCGCGCTGCGCCGCGCCTCGCGGCGGGCGAGCAGGCCCAGACGGCGCAGCCGGCCGGGCCGCCGCTCCCCGGTGGACGGCTCGGACGCGGTCGCGTCCGCGGCCGCCGCGGGCCCGCTCTCGCCGCCCGCACCGCCCTCACCGGGGGTCTCGCCGCCCTCGACGGCGCCGCCGGTGGGCGGCGTGACGGCGGAGCCGGTCCGCCGGCCCGGACGGTCTGCGTCCGGCCCGGTGGGGGCGGTTTCGGCGGTGGTGTCGGAACCCGATGGCACGGTGCGGCCTTCCTACAGGTCGTGCTGTGGTGAAGTGACCGTATAACGCGGGCGCCCAGAAGTTGTCCCGAGGTGCGGATTGTGACCTCGGGCTATGAGAACGCTTCGGCCATGGCGGGGGTTCCTCGCCCGGCGGCGGCCCCGCCCCCGCGTCGGGGGGCGGTCCGCCGGTGTGCGCGTGCGGAGTGGGGGCCCGACGCCCTTCGGGCCGACCTGGGACCCGCTGGCTGCGGATCGACCGAGAGCCGTTGTCTACTGAGCGTCCGGGCCCCTCCCGGGTCGCACCTGCCGACCCGGCGATCCCTCCCTCGCCCCCGTGCGCTGGACCTGGCTCCCAGTGGCGGCGCACCACGGCGGCGCGTCTCCCTCTGGCCCAGCGGCGTTCGACGACTGCGTGAAGATTCCCCGGTCGGGCGTCCAGTGGTGGACGAGGCCGAACCTACCGGCCACCGACCGCACCCTGTCAACAGCCACATGACCTGCGCCGTTTCCTCAAATGACCAGGTCAGTACGGACGATGTTCAGATGCCACGACAGGCCGCGGGCTCATCGTTCGGCGGTACGGGGCACCCGCGCGTCACTCGTCCGGCCGGAGGTGGACGGTGCGTCCGCCCACCACCGTGCGCAGGCAGACGGGCAGTTGACCGCCGGGGGTGAGGTCGGGCAGGCCGGGAGTGCCGGAGCGGGGGTCGGTCGACCATCCGGCGACCCGCGTGTCGGGCACCTGCACGACGAGTTCACCGGTGCGCCAGATCGCGTAGTCGGCGGGCGCGCCGGGCACCAGGACGCCGGCGTCGTCCCGCCCGATGGCCCGCCAGCCGCCACGGGTGTGGGCGGTGAAGGCGGCGCGGACGGAGATCCGGTGCTCCGGGGTGCGGTGGAAGGCGGCGGCGCGCACGGTGCCCCAGGGGTCGAGCGGGGTGACGGGGCTGTCGGAGCCGAGCGCCAGGGGCACACCGGCGCGCAGCAGCGCCGCGTACGGGTTGAGGGTGCGGGCCCGCTCGGGGCCGAGCCGCTGGGCGTACATGCCGTCCTCGCCGCCCCACAGGGCGTCGAAGGCGGGCTGCACGGAGGCGGTGAGGCCGAGGTCGGCGAAGGCCGCGATGGTCTCGGGGGTGAGCATTTCGGCGTGTTCGACGCGGTGGCGGGCGGCGCGGACGCGGGCGAGCCCGGCCTTGTCGGCGGCGGCCCGTACGCCCTCGACGACGGCCGTGACGGCGGCGTCGCCGATGGCGTGGAATCCGGCCTGGATCCCGGCCTCGGTGCAGGCGATGACGTGGGCGGCGATGGCCGCCGCGTCCAGATAGGCGGTGCCACTGTGCGGCGTGTCGGCGTACGGCTGGTGGAGACACGCCGTGTGCGAGCCGAGCGCCCCGTCGGCGAAGAGGTCGCCCGCCGCGCCGATGGCGCCGAGTTCGCGCACCTTGTCCAGGTCGGCGGCGCTGCTCGCGGCCTCGGCCCAGTAGCCGTGGACCCGCGGTCCCGGCTCCCCGGCGGCCAGCTTCAGCAGCCCGGTGAGGTCGTCCTCGGAGGAGATGTCGGGCCCGGCGCATTCGTGGAGGGAGCCGATGCCGAGCGAGGCGGCGCGGGCGAGGGCGGCCCGCTGGGCGTCGGTGCGCTGCCGCTCGGTGACGGCCACGTGGGCGGCGGCCCGGACGGCGTGGTGGGCGGCGCCGGTCAGGGGGGCGTCGGCGTGGTGGCCGGCCAGGCCGGACACGCCGGGGACGCGGTCCAGGAGGGCGGTGGTGACGACGGCGGAGTGCACATCGATGCGGGTGAGATAGAGGGGGCGGCCGCCGGTCGCCTCGTCGAGTTCGGCCCGCGACGGCGGCCGTCCCTCGGGCCAGCGGGCGGCATCCCAGCCGTGGCCGAGCAGCACCCGGTCGGCGGGGTGGGCGGCGGCGAAGGCGCGCACCCGCTCCAGCGCGTCGGCGAGCGTACGGGCGCCGGTGAGATCGAGTCCGGTGAGGGCGAGCCCGGTCGCGGTCGTGTGCACATGCGCATCGGTGAACGCCGGGGTGACCAGTGCCCCGTCCAGCTGGATGATCTCGTCCACACCGTCCGCGAAGCTGTCCGCGGCCCCTTCGGAGCCGACCCAGGCGATGGTGCCTCGCTCGACGACCATCGCGGTCGCGAACGGATCGGCGGGGCTGTGGACCTCACCTCCGCGCAGCAGGACGGTATGGCCTTCGGGGGCCTGGGCGAGGGTCGGGTCGTTCACGGCGGGCTGCCTCGGGGGTATCAGATGTGGGGATCGGAAGGGGCCCGGCAAGAGGGGCCGGGCGTTTCAGACGCGCGGCGGGCGCGCCTCGTAGGGCGTGGAGAGGACCACGGTGGTGCGGGTGGAGACCCCGGCCAGCGAGCGGATCCGGCTGAGCAGGTGCTCCAGCTCCAGCGGGGTGGCCACGCGCACCTTGAGGATGTAGTTCTCATCGCCCGCGACGCTGTGGCACGCCTCGATCTCGGGCACCTCGGCGAGCCGCTCGGAGATGTCGTCGGGCGCGCTGGGGTCGAAGGGTTTGACCGAGATGAACGCGGTGAGGGGGAGCCCGACGGCCTCGGGGTCCACGACGGCGGCATAGCCGCGGATCACGCCCCGCTGTTCGAGACGGCGAACCCGCTGGTGCACGGCCGATGTGGACAGGCCAGTGGCCTTGCCCAGGTCCGTGTAGCTCATCCGGCCGTCCTTGACGAGCAGCTCCACGATCTGTCTGTCCAACTCCTCCACAGCCGATCACCTTATGTGGTCGGGAGGGGTCCGGCACAACGGGTGGGCACAGCGGACACGGACGCCCGTACGCCGCACCCGCACCGGGCATGTGACGAACACCACATCTCCTCATGGGTGTCCTATGAGTTCCCGCGATTACCTATGCGGCCGCGAGGGAAATGCTTGCTGTGGTCGAGGCCGACGCGCCCGACCAGCCCACCCGAGGGGGAAACACATGCCTCATCTCGAGCGCCTCGACGCAGGCGACATCGATACCGACGAGCACAACGACACCTATGAGATGTTCCGGGTGATCTGCCCGGACTGCGCGCGCCCCATCGCGCTCCTCGCCGACGAGGACGTTCTTCCCGAGCACGCGCTGTGCTCCTCCCCGTGGGACCCGTTCGGGCTCACGGTCTGCGCCGGCACCGGCCGCCGGGCGGCCGACGCCGCCCCCGCCGACGCGTCACTGGAGGCGCGGGAGCGGGATGCCGCGCTGCTGCTGACGCTTCCGGCCGGCCTGGACTGGCGGACGCAGCCGTTCTCGCACCTCGGCGGCCCCGGCTCGCAGCCGGTCCGCTTCCCGGTGACGCGGCGGTAGGCGAACGGCGGGGGCGCATACCGCGCCCCCCACCGAAACACCCGGCTCAGCCGGTCTCAGGTCCCGCGAGAGCGCGGGCGATGACCACCCGCTGGATCTGGTTGGTGCCCTCCACGATCTGCAGGACCTTCGCCTCTCGCATATAGCGCTCGACCGGGAAGTCCACCGTGTAGCCGTATCCGCCGAGCAGTTGGACGGCGTCGGTGGTGATCCGCATCGCGGCGTCCGTACAGAACAGCTTGGCCATCGCCGCCTGCTTGGAGAACGGCCGCCCCGCGTCCCGCAGCCGTGCCGCCGACAGGTACAGGGCGCGCCCGGCCTCGATCTGGGTGGCCATGTCGGCGAGCATGAAGCGCAGCCCCTGGAAGTCGGCTATCGGCCGGCCGAACTGCCGCCGCTGCGCGGTGTACGCGAGCGCCTCGTCCAGCGCTGCCTGGGCGACACCGACGGCGCAGGCCGCGATGCCAAGACGGCCCGCGTCGAGGGCGGACAGGGCGATCGCGAACCCCTGACCCTCCTCGCCGATGCGCCGGGCGTCGGGAACCCGCACCCCGTCGAGATGGATCTGGGCCGTCGGTGAACCGGCCATGCCCATCTTGTGCTCGGGTGCGGCCGCCGAGAGCCCCGGGGTGTCGGCCGGGACGAGGAAGGCGCTGATGCCCCGGGTGCGCTCGGGGCCGGTGCGGGCGAGCACGGTGTAGAAGTCGGCGATACCGCCGTGGGTGATCCACGCCTTGGTGCCCTGAAGCGTCCAGGTGTCCCCGTCGCGGGTGGCCCGGGTGGTGAGCCCGGCCGCGTCGGAGCCGGAGGAGGGCTCGGAGAGGCAGTACGCGCCGAGCAGACCGCCGCCCAGCATCGCGGGGAGGTGCTCGGCCAGCTGCTCCTTGCTGCCGTAGCGGGCGAGGGCGTGGCAGGCCAGGGTGTGGACGCTGACACCGAGGCCGACGGTCAGCCGGGCCGCCGCGAGCTCCTCCAGAACCTGCAGATAGACCTCGTACGGCTGGTCGCCGCCGCCGAACTCCTCGGGCTGGACCAGCCCCAGCAGTCCGGACTCGGACAGCAGGGTGAACAGCTCGCGGGGGAAGTGCCCGGCGGCCTCCTCCTCGGCGGCCCGGGGTTTGATCTCCCGTTCGATCAGCTCGCGGACGAGCGAAATCAGGTCGCGGGCCTCCTCGGTGGGCAGCTCGCGTTCCACCGGCTGCGGGCCGTGGTCGGTCATGGCGGCGCTCTCCTCTCCCCTGTTCAGGCGCTGCGGCGACGTGCGCCGGGGTGTGGCGGCGCCGCCGGTGGTGCTGCCGCCGGCCGGCCCGCCCGTTCGGATCGCGAGGGGTGGTGACCGGTACCGCGGCGGTTGGAGTATGCCCGATCCCGGGCGTTCCGCCACCGGTTGCCCGATCTTCGACCAACTTCGCACACGTAACGCCCACCACCTTCTTACGCGCATTCCCGCCAACGGCGCACCCGCGGAGCAAATTGGCCCAGACCATTGACCCCACTGGTCTAGTCCTTCTACCTTTTCCCCACCCTGTCCTGCGCGTTCATGTCAAGCTATGGGCAGGTCGTCGGGCAGTTCACTCTCCCCTCACCCCCCACCGAGGAGATTCCATGCTCAGACCAGGCAGACTGTCGGCCGCGCTCGCGGCCCTCTGTACGGCGGTCCTGACCGCCACTCTGCTCGCGGGCTCGGCCACGGCCGGTGAACCCCAAAGCGCCGGCATGGCCAAGGCCACGCCCAAGGCCGCGCCGAAGGCCGCCGAAGCCCCCGCCACGAAGGCCGCCGGTGACAAGGTCGTCGGCTACTTCACCGAATGGGGCATCTACCAGCGCAACTACCACGTCAAGAACGTCGAGACCTCGGGCTCGGCCGCCAAGCTCACCCACATCAACTACGCCTTCGGCAATGTCACCGGCGGCAAGTGCGCCATCGGCGACTCCTACGCCGACTACGACAAGGCGTACGACGCGGCGAGCAGCGTCGACGGCAAGGCCGACACCTGGGACGCGGGCGCCCTGCGCGGCAACTTCAACCAGCTGCGCAAGCTCAAGAAGCTCCACCCCGGCCTGAAGGTGCTGTGGTCCTTCGGCGGCTGGACCTGGTCCTCCGGGTTCGCCGAGGCCGCCAAGAACCCCGCGGCCTTCGCCCAGTCCTGCTACGACCTGGTCGAGGACCCGCGCTGGGCGGATGTCTTCGACGGCATCGACATCGACTGGGAGTACCCCAACGCCTGCGGGCTCACCTGTGACACCAGTGGTAAGGACGCCTTCAAGAACCTGATGGCCGCGATGCGCGCCAAGTTCGGTTCGTCCAATCTGGTGACCGCGGCGATCACGGCCGACGCCTCCTCCGGCGGCAAGATCGAGGCCGCCGACTACGCGGGCGCCGCGCGTTACGTCGACTGGTACAACCCGATGACGTACGACTTCTTCGGCGCATGGGCCGCACAGGGCCCCACCGCCCCGCACTCCCCGCTCAACTCCTACAACGGCATTCCCCAGCAGGGCTTCAACACCGACGCCGCCATCAGCAAGCTCAAGGGCGCCGGCATCCCCGCCTCGAAGCTCCTGCTGGGCATCGGCTTCTACGGACGCGGCTGGAGCGGCGTCACCCAGGACGCCCCCGGCGGCACGGCGACCGGCGCCGCGCCCGGCACCTACGAGGCGGGCATCGAGGACTACAAGGTGCTCAAGAACTCCTGCCCGGCGACCGGCACGGTCGCGGGGACGGCCTACGCGCACTGCGGCAACCAGTGGTGGAGCTATGACACCCCCGCCACCATCGCCGGCAAGATGAACTACAAGCAGCAGCAGGGCCTGGGCGGCACCTTCTTCTGGGAGCTCAGTGGCGACACCACGAACGGTGAGCTGATCAAGTCCATCAGCTGACCCTCGTACGAACCCCCCTGATGGCGCGGGCGGGGAGCCTTCACCGGCTCCCCGCCCGCGTTGTCGTGTGCGGCGGGCCCGACCGGCGACCGACCCGGGCCCGACCAGTGGTCGACCGGTCCTCCAGCGTTCAAGCGGCGCGCGAGGGAGCGCGGGAAGCGTAGAGGGAGGTCCCGGCAACGCCGCACGCCCGGTGTGAACGCACTCCATCGGTGCCCTACCTGAACACGGCTTGTTCCGACTGCTACGGGGCATCCGCCCCACAAGGAAATCTGAGCGCACGGGTGGCCCGCACCGCCTCGTGCGCATGAACCAAAGGAACGATCATGAGCTCCGAGCAGTGCCCGAGCTGTGGTGGCCAACTCGCCGTGAACCAGGACGGGTGGAAGATCTGCCACTCCTGCGGCTATGCCTCCCCGCCCGGGGCCGTGCCCGCCCCGTCGCTGCCCGCCCAAAGCTGACGGCCGACTCCCCTGCGCCGCCCGCCCCTTAGTACCGTCTCCTCGTATCCCTGAAGCACCCAATCCCCGAAACCCTGGGACCCTGGACCTCTGAACATTCCGCCCCCCGTACCGCTGAGCGAGGCACCATGGTCAATCCCTGGCTGGCGATGGCGTCCGGCACCGACCCCGCCGAGCGCACCCGTGCCGTGCGCCGCGCCCATGAGGCGTTTCTGACCGAGGGGGCACTCAGCTCGGCCGTGCGGCCGGTGGTGGCGGAGTCCTGGCGGCGCTCGGCCGACGCGCGGGTCGCCCAGGAGCGCAACGCGCCGATCGACCTGGCGGACGACGCGCTGGACACCTATCGCGCGGACCATCCGCTGGCCCGGGTGATGCCGCTGTTCCGCGAGCTGCTGGGCACCATCGCCCACGACGGCGCCCATCTGCTCGCGGTCTGCGACGAACAGGGCCGGCTGCTGTGGGTGGAGGGGCACGCGGGCGTACGGAACCAGGCCGAGCGGATGAACTTCGTGGCCGGGGCCCGCTGGGACGAGAGCCATGCGGGCACCAACGCGCCCGGGACGGCGCTCACCGTCGACCACGCGGTGCAGATCTTCGCCACCGAGCATTTCAACCGCAGTGTGCAGCCGTGGACCTGCGCCGCCGCCCCCGTCCACGATCCGCACACCGGACGCCTGCTGGGCGCGGTGGACATCACCGGCGGGGACCATCTGGCCGCCCCGCACAGCCTGGCCCTGGTCCAGGCGACGGCCCGCGCCGCCGAGGCCCAGCTGGGCGCCGGGGAGCCGCGGGCGCGCGGACCGCGGATCTCCCTGACCGCGCTGGGCCGGGACGAGGCGCTGCTGGTCGTCGACGGACGGCGGCTGCGGCTCGGGCGGCGGCACAGCGAGATCATGGTGCTGCTGGCGGGTCATCCGGAGGGGCTGTCCGGCGACCGGCTGACGCTGGAGCTGTACGGGCCCCGGGCCGACGATCGCTCCCCGGTGACGCTGCGGGCCGAGCTGTCGCGGCTGCGCCGCCTGGTGGGCCCGCTGCTGGGCTCGCGTCCGTACCGGCTCTGCGCGCCCGTGAGCACCGATCTGGCCGACGCCGCCGAGGCGTTGGCCTCCGGCGACGCTCATACGGCGCTGCGGGCGTATACGGGGCCGCTGCTGCCGCTGTCGGAGGCGCCGGGGGTGTGCCGGATGCGGCGGGTGCTGGAGGACGGGCTGCGGCGCGCCGTGCTCTCCCACGGCGATCCGGAGCTGCTGCGGCGCTGGGCGCAGACACCGTGGGGCGAGGACGATCTGGAGGTCGCGGAGGCGCTGCTGACCGCGCTTCCGGCCCATGCGCCGGGCCGGGCCGTTCCGGCGGCGCGAGTACGGCGGCTGCGGGAGCTGTACGGGCTGGCGGGCGTGGTCCAGCACGGAAGCGGCGCCCGCAACGGAGGCGGCCCTGGCCCCGAAGACGGCGCTGAACGGCAAGGGAGCGGCCACCGGGACGCAACGTCCCCGCAACGTGGCCGCGGCTAGCCTCCCCGTCGGCTCCGCCCGTGTCGGCGCGGGCGGGGCCGGGACGCACACGCACGACGCGTCCGACAACGGGACACCATCACGCGTACACCCCGGGAGGCCGCCCCATGACGCGTTTCGCAAACCCCGGCTCCGAGGGCTCGGTCGTCAGCTACCAGCCGCGCTATGACCACTGGATCGGCGGCGAGTACGTCCCGCCGGCCCGGGGCCGCTATTTCGAGAACCCGACCCCCGTGAACGGGCAGCCGTTCACCGAGATCGCCCGGGGCACCGCCGAGGACGTCGAGCGGGCCCTGGACGCCGCCCACGCGGCCGCGCCCGCCTGGGGCCGCACGGCACCCGCCGAGCGCTCCTCGGTGCTGCTGAAGATCGCCGACCGGATGGAACAGAATCTGGAGGCGCTCGCTGTCGCGGAGAGCTGGGAGAACGGCAAGCCGGTGCGGGAGACGCTGGCCGCCGATATCCCGCTGGCCATCGACCACTTCCGCTATTTCGCGGGGGTGATCCGGGCTCAGGAGGGCAGCCTCTCCGAGCTCGACCACGACACGGTCGCGTACCACTTCCACGAGCCGCTGGGCGTGGTCGCCCAGATCATCCCGTGGAACTTCCCCATCCTGATGGCCACGTGGAAGCTGGCCCCGGCGCTGGCCGCGGGCAACGCGGTGGTGCTGAAGCCCGCCGAGCAGACGCCCGCCTCGATCCACCTGTGGATGAGCCTGGTGGCCGATCTGCTGCCCCCGGGGGTGGTCAACATCGTCAACGGCTTCGGCGTGGAGGCCGGAAAGCCGCTGGCGTCCAACTCCCGGGTGGCCAAGGTCGCCTTCACCGGGGAGACCACCACCGGCCGGCTGATCATGCAGTACGCGAGCGAGAACCTGATCCCGGTCACCCTGGAACTCGGCGGCAAGAGCCCGAACGTCTTCTTCGACGATGTCTCGGCCGCCGACGACGACTTCCTGGACAAGGCGCTGGAAGGGTTCACCATGTTCGCCCTGAACCAGGGCGAGGTGTGCACCTGTCCCTCGCGGGCCCTGGTCCAAGGCGGCCACTACCAGGCGTTCATGGACGCGGCCGTGGCCCGTACGGAGAAGGTGGCGCAGGGCCATCCGCTGGACACCGACACCATGATCGGCGCCCAGGCGTCCAACGACCAGCTCGAGAAGATCCTGTCGTATCTGGACATCGGCCGCCAGGAGGGCGCCCGCGTCCTCACCGGCGGCAGCCGCGCCGAACTCGGCGGCGAGCTGGAGGGCGGCTACTACGTCCAGCCCACGATCTTCGAGGGCGGCAACCATATGCGGGTCTTCCAGGAGGAGATCTTCGGGCCGGTGGTCGCGGTGGCGCGGTTCACCGACTTCGAGGACGCGATCGGCATCGCCAACGACACGCTCTACGGGCTGGGCGCGGGGGTGTGGACCCGCGACGGCACCACCGCGTACCGCGCCGGGCGCGCCATCCAGGCGGGCCGGGTGTGGACCAACTGCTACCACGCCTACCCGGCGCATGCCGCCTTCGGCGGCTACAAGCAGTCCGGGATCGGCCGCGAGACTCACAAGATGATGCTGGATCACTACCAGCAGACGAAGAACCTGCTGGTGTCGTACTCGCCGAAAAAGCTCGGCTTCTTCTGAGCACCGCAACAGGGCGCCTGACCAGGGAAGATGCCCATCAGGCGCCCTGTCGGCGCACGATGTGGACCGCGAGTCGAAACACGGCCTCAGTCCCGGTTCCTCCCACGGGTATCCCAGCTCTGACCAGCTGTTCCGGGGCATTTCCGGGTCAAGACCCTGCTAAGAGGTTGTTTCAGGTGGCGACGAGCCGGAGGCGTGAGGAGCCGAGGCGCGATAAGTGTCACAGGGGCACACCTGTTGTCAGCTTGCGTCGGAGCGTGGCTCAGCGTGCTGGTGGCAGGGGTGGCCGCCGCCCCTGCGCCGCTTCCCGGTGAGGCGTCACAGGTCCGGGAGGGGCGCGGAACTTCAGTTCTCGAGCGCCGCCTTGCGCAGGGATCGCTCCGCGATCCGGGCAGCCGCTGACGCGGGCAGCAGGCGACCGAAGACGAAAGCCTGGAGAATGTTGAGGCGGCCGTCGACGACCGCCGGGCCCCGGCCGCGCAAGGCGGGCGCCGTCCCGTGCGACCAGGACCAGGCGCATACCCTGCCCGGCCAACCGCTCGGTGATCGCGGCCCCGATGCCTGTCGCGGCGCCGGTCACGACCGCGGTTCGCCGCCTCGTCTCTTCTTTTCTCTTCGAGCGAGCCGTCCGGAGCGCGGAGCAGGAGGCTCCCGTCACCTGGTGGAGCCCCACCAGGTGACGGGAGCCCTGGCGCGATCAGGCTCGATAGGCCACCAGCGCCATCATCCCGGCCTCACCGTGGTAGGCGTTGTGGCAGTGCAGCATCCACTGGCCGGGGTTGTCGGCGTCGAAGACCACGGACAGCTTCTTCTTCGGCAGCACGATCGCGGTGTCCTTGCGGGGCCCGGAACTGCCGAGTTGGTAGGTGTGGCCGTGCAGATGCATCGGGTGCCACATGCCCGTGCGGTTGACGAAGTCCAGCCGGACCCGTTGCCCTTCCTCGACCATGAGCGGGGCGGCCGTCGGGTCGCTCATGTCGAACGCCTTGCCGTTGATGGCCCAGTCGTACTTCGTCATGCCGCCGGTCAGCTCCACGCGGAGCGCCCGGTCCGCCTTCTTCGGCGACAACCCGACGTCGTCCGCCGCACGGAGCTTCGGGGCCGTCACGATCGTGCCGTCCAGTTCCTTGGGGCGGACGGTGGCTTTCGGTGCCCGGCCCGAACCGGTACGGACCAGGGCCAGACCGGTGGCGTTCTTCCCCTCGGCGAGTGCGACGAGCGGGAAGACGCCATCCGCGAGCGTGACCAGCACGTCGTAGCGCTCGCCCATGCCGATCAGCAGGGCATCGGTCCGCTGGTGCTCGACGGGGAAGCCGTCGGTATGGGTGATGGTCATCCTGTGGCCACCGAGCGCGACCCGGTAGGCGGTGTCGCCACCGGCGTTGATGATCCGTAGCCGGACCCGCCTGCCGGGCTTGCCGGTGTAGACATCCGGGTCGGCCGGGACACGGCCGTTGATCAGGTGGTACGCGTACTTCACGTCGCCCGCGTCACCGCCGAGCAGTTCGCTGTCGGCGCCCATCAGCATGAACTTCATCGACATGCCGTCGCCGGAAGAAGACGGTGAGGCGCTCGCCCCGCCCTCGTCTCCGCCCATGTCCATGCCGCCCATACCAGTCATATCGTGGCCACCCATGTCCATCCCGCCCATGCCGTGCCGCAGCTCGGCGAAGACCTCGTCGGGTGTGCCGGTGACACCGTCGACCCAGTCGTCCAGGACGACCACCCACTCGTCGTCGTAGGACAGCGGTTCCTTCGGATCCTCGACGATCAGCGGCGCGTACAGCCCGCGGTCGAGCTGGACCCCGACGTGCGGGTGGAAGAAGTAGGTGCCGGGGGTGTCGGCGATGAAACGGTAGGTGAAGGTGGATCCGGCCCGTACCGCGGTCTGCGTGGCGGGGGGAACGCCGTCCATGTCATTGCGCAGGGCGAGACCGTGCCAATGGATGGACGTGGCCGTCTTGTGCGGCAGTTGATTGGAGAGTTCGGCGGCCACGGTGTCACCGGCCGACACCCGCAGCTCCTTGCCAGGGGCCTGCCCGCCGAAGGCCCAGCTCTTGGCCATGACGCCGCCGCCGAGCTCCAGCATGGCGGGCGCGGCGGTCAGGGTCAGCTTGTGCACCTTGCCGGTGCTGGCGCGCTTCTTCTCCGCGGCGGCCACGGCCGGGTCGGACGGCTTGACCAGGGCGGTGGTGCGGTCGGCGTCGCCGCTGGAGCCGCCGCAGGCGGCGAGCGCGCCCCCGCCCGCGGCGCCGAGCCCGGCCAGCAGGACAGAGCGGCGGTTGATGCTGTTCATGATGACGGTGTTCCTCTTCTCGATATGCCGTGTGTTCGGTCGCACGCGGGCACGGCTGATCGCATACGCGGACGCGAAGATGCCGTGGGGGCGGCCTACAGAAGCAATCGAGAGAGCACGGACAGGTCGGGCGGCGCCCGGCTCACCGTGCCGGGAACGGGGCGACCGGCCGGGATGGCGTGCACATCGCCCTCACGGCCGACCCAGGGCTCGCTCGGCGGCAGGTGTGTGACGACATCGATACCGGCAGCCGAGCAGTGCTGTACGCCCATGCCGGAACAGGGTCCATCGTCACCGAGCGCGACCGGGGCGGAAGCCCGTGCGGTGTCGTCATGCCCACCCTGGTGCGCCGCCATCCCCCCGTGGCCCGACATCGCCGCCGGGGGCGCGTGGACCCTATGCGCCATCCCGCTCATGTCGGTGGCACGCACCGAGGGCGAGACGGCCGCATTGGTCTCGTGGTGGAGGAGCACGGCGAACGCGGCGAACAGTGCGAGGACCGCGCCCCACGCCCGGCGTCCGGCGCCACCACGGGCACGGTCCCGTCCGGCCCCGGCTGTGGTCATGGCTCCCGTCCCTGCTCTCGGTGGGCGACTCCGCCAATATACCCGGTGGGGGTAAGAATGTACGCTCTACTAAACTACTACGTACTCAGGGACTCAGGGACTCAGGGACTCAGTAGCCGATGCCGCACGACGAACCGGGGCCGCACCCAGGCGACACGGGAAGGCAACGATGGAGACTCCGAGCTGGTCCGTAGCGGCGGTCGTCGCGCTGGTGGCCGGGGTTTCCTCTAGGCAGCGAGACCGCGGCAGAGTCTCCAAGGCGATCTTCGCGACCCGCGGCGAACCGCGAGGCCCGCCTCCGTCGGATCCGGAGGCGGGCCCGCGCCTGCCGTTCCCCACCGACCAGCTACGCGTCACCGTCCTCTACGACGAGCCGCGGGCGGTGGATCGCCGTCCGCGCGCCGGGGCGTGCGGTCGCCTTACGGCGTGTAGACGGCGTCGCTGCCGTACAGTTCCCTGGTGAACGCGGAGACATCGGCGCTGCGATTGGCGCCGTCGAGGTTGTACGTCAGATAGACGCCGTACCCCTCGCTGACGGTGCGGCGGGCGAGGTCGGCGGCCGTGCTCTGCGAGGTCCGGCCGATCTCGACAGCCGCCGGCGACAGCTTCGACTTGGGCAGTGCCAGGCCGGGCACCTGCCAGGAGCCGTAGTACGGGTTCCAGGCGTAGTCGAACTTGGACGAGATGTTGACGCCACCGTAGGACAGGCGCGACGCGGCCGGGCCGATGTTGTAGAGGCTGATGATCTTGTCCGGCATGTTCGCCCGCAACGCCGTCACCAGGTGCACGAACGAGCTGTCGTTGGGCTGGCCCGTGCCGTTGTTGCCGTAATCGGCGTACTCGTCGTCGAAGTCGATGCCGTCGAGGCCGTACTTGGCCACGGTGTCCGACAGTTGTTTCGCGAACGCCGAAGCCGCCTGCTGGGAGGGGAAGTTGGCGAAGCCCGCTCCCTCATGGTTGCCGAGCACCGAGAGGACGACCTTGATGCCCTTTTGCTGCAACGGCCGTATCTCGGTCGCGGCGTTGTCGAGGACGCGCTGCACGTTCTCGTTGAAGTGCAGATACGCCGCCTTCGTGCCGGTGTCGTAGTTGATGTTCGCCGCGAAGATCACGGCGACGTCGAAGACGTTGCCGCCGCCGCCCGCGAGGGTGTACTTGCCGACGTTCCGCATGCTGTTGTTGTTCACCTCGACGTACGCCACCGAGGTCGGCCCCTGTTTCGCGGGAGCGGGAGCGGGGGCCGCCGCCGCGCTGGTCGTGGCGGTCGCGGCGGTCCCGGCTAAGGCGAGGGCCGCGACCGCTGTGAGCGCGAACGCGGCCGTCCGTATTCTGCTCCGTACCAGACTGAACATCGTTGACCGGTCTCCCCTCGCATGGGTCGGCGCCCGACCTGTTCGGAAGCGCCGAGTGAGCCCCCCAAGTCTTCCGCCCCCGTCACCGAATCCCGGGAATCGCGCGTGGATTCTTCACGACTCCCACGCACCGCCCACCACGGGCGACTCCGCGAGCACCGCGCACTCCTGGCCGCGCCGAGGGACTTCGTCATTGACAGGCTCGGCTAAACACATTAGCTTTTAGCTAACTTAGTTAGCCAGAGCTGAGGGGTGTCATGACCGAGTACCTTGCCGTCGACGGCGGCACGATCGCTTATGAGGTGGCGGGTTCCGGCCCGCTGATCGTTCTCGCCCACGGCATGGGCGACAGCCGCGCCGCCTACCGTGCCGTGATCCCGCCGCTGGTGGCGGCGGGCCATCGGGTCGCCGCGGTCGATCTGCGCGGCTGCGGCGAGTCCAGCGCCGGCTGGCCGGCCTGGAGCCGCACCGCCATCGCCGGCGACCTGCTGGCCGTGATCCGCCACCTGGGCGGCCCGGCCCTGCTCGTCGGCCACTCGATCTCCGGCGGCGCCGCCACCATCGCCGCGGCGCGGGAGCCTTCGCTGGTCACCGCGGTGGTCGAGTTGGCGCCGTTCACCCGCAAGCAGTCGATCCGCCTCGGCGACCTGCGGGTCAAGCGCTTCCGGCAGGGCATGCTGCGGCTGCTCGGCACGGGCGTGTTGGGCAGTGTGCCGCTCTGGCGCTCGTACCTCGACGTGGCCTCCCCCGGCGTGAAGCCGGCCGACTGGGCCGAGCGGCTCGGCCGCATCGACTCCCTGCTGCGCGAGCCGGGCCGGATGAAGGCCCTGCAGGGCATGGGCCGCAGCGCCCCGACCGACGCCGACGCGCAGCTCGGCAACGTCCGCTGCCCGGTCCTGGTCGTGATGGGCACACTCGACCCCGACTGGGCCGACCCGCACGCCGAGGGCTCGGCGATCGTCGATGCCCTGCCGTCCGGCCTCGGCCGCCTTGAGATGATCGAGGGCGCCGGGCACTACCCGCACGACCAGTTCCCCGACCAGGTGGTTTCGCTGATGCTCGCCTTCTTCCGCTCGGACGCCGCTCATGCCTAGGGCCGGACTGGACCCGACGGCCGTGGTCGCGGCCGGTGCCGCCCTCGCCGACGAGGTGGGCCTCGCCCAGCTGACGATGGGTCTGCTGGCCGAGCGGGTGGGCGTGCGCACCCCCTCCCTGTACAAGCATGTGGCCGGCCAGGAGGACCTCAACCGGCGGATCGCGGCCCTGGCGTTGAGCGAGGCCGCGGACGCCGTCGGCGGCGCGGTCCAGGGGTACGCGGGCCGCGACGCCCTGGCGGCCGCGGCGCGCGCCTTCCGCGCCTTCGTCCTGGAGCACCCCGGCCGGTACGCCGCGACGGTCGGGCTGGAACCCTCCGGCCCGGACGACCCGCTGGCCATCGCGAGTCAGCGGCTGCTCGACGCGTTCACGGCGGTCCTGCGCGGCTACGACATCGCGGAGTCCGACGTGCACCACGCCCTGCGCACGCTCCGCAGTTTCTGCCACGGCTTCGCCACGTTGCAGGCGGCGGGCGGCTTCCAGTGGAGCACCGACATCGACGAGAGCTTCGAGTGGCTGATCGCCTTCGCCGACCGGGGCCTGCGCGCCAGGTGAGGGCGCTGCCGGGGTGGAGGGCCGCCGTCAGGCAGTGGACTGGCCGAGGGCCACCATCAGGATCAGCAGCACGACCAGTGCCCCCAGCCCGATGCCGGCCACGCGGGCGCCACCTCGAGGGTGGAACATCCCCATGATCGTCCCCAGCGTCGCCAACGGCACCGCGTACCGCGTGATGGCTATCAGGGCATCGCCGAAACGCCGCGGGCCCCGGACACCGTCCGGGCAGGAATCGCAGGCGATGGCGAAGAGGGGCCCCACCAGCCCCACGAAGACTCCGAGGAGCAGCACTCCCACCGCGAGGACGACCAGCCCTGCCCAGCCGACAGCGGTGCGCCGACGAGGGACGCCACAGCGGTCCGGTCCGGCCGCACCCTCACAAGCCGCACCATCAGCAGCGGTTTTGGTGTTCTCCATGCGAGGGACGCTACGGAACCGGCCAACCCGCCGGTATCCGCTGCCGTACTCATATCCCCGGGTGGCCGGTGGACCGGCGATCGCGCTCGCGGTGGGCCGTCCGATCCGACGTCATGGCGACGCCGCTACATGAAGCACACCATCCGGTAGGTGGACCACCGCGCCGCGGCCTCGTCCGCGGGCATCGGCCGTACCCGGTCCAGGAGGCGCCCCTCGCCGTCCAGTCCGTAGGCGGCCAGGCCAGGCTCCTCGGCGTACACCCGCACCCCGGCGTCCAGCAGCCGCAGCACGTCGCCGCGCGGATCGGTGAGCGTTTCGATCACTCGGTTGCCGAGCCGCAGCGGTGGCACATGGGCGTCGCGCGCCGCGTACGTCACGGCCTGGCCGCGCAGCAGGATGTCGATCCCGCCGAGCTGGCGGTGCAGTTCGAGCGCCAGGTACAGGGCGTCCGCGAACTGCTTCTCCACGGCGCCGCGGTAGGCGCGCTCCACGATGGCCAGCACCTGGGGCCGCTGCGGTGCGGCCGAGGGCAGGTCGGGACGGTCGTGCATCTCACATCACCCCGACCATCAGCGTCTTGCCGGTCGCGGCGCTGTTCGCGGCGAACGTGGAGGGCCGGCGCAGCACGACCTCGGGCACATGGTCGTGGACGCCCCGGTCCTCGCTGCAGAACTGGCAGCCGTACCAGTAGAGCTGGTCGGGGAAGGCCGCGAGCATGTCCTGGACGAGCGTGGCGGTCGTCGGATAGGAGGTGGTCCAGGAGGCGATGTTGCGCTGCTTGGCCGCGCCGAGCGCCTGCCGGGTGAGATGGGTGGCGTGGCCGCAGGTCCACACCTGCACCCGGCCACCGCGCTCCAGCATCGCCTGGACCAGCCGCAGCACGCTGGTGGTCTGGTCGGACTCATGCGGTGCGCCCATGAGGATCACCATGACGTCGGTGTACGGAACGGGACGGCCCATCAGTGCCACACCACTTTCACCGCCGGGTTGAGTACCGCCTCGGCCACCGCGCCCATATCGGTGCGGTGGGCCGCGGGCAGGAGTCCGGCGTTCGCGAGGCCCCGCTGGGCGAGCGAGAAGTCGTCCACCCAGACCCGGCCGCCGGCCCCGATGAAGTCCTCCAGTTCCGGTGAACGGCCCGGGACGGCCAGGGCCACGGCGTCCTGAATGAGGAACAGCACCACCGGATGGCCGAGCCGTGCCTGGGTCACCGCGTCCCGCGGGAATCCCACCCCGCCCGGCACGGCCGCCGCCTGACTCTCGATCAGCAGGAACCCTTCACGCACTGTGGTCATCGATTGCGCTCCCCCTCAAGTCGAGAATGCGGCAGACCGTGATGGTGGATCTTCCGCAGCCGCCCGCGGGGCACGGAAACCGCCCGATGAATTCCCGGGCAATACCCCGATGAAAAGCCGCCGACGACCGGTCCCCGAGCATGACGAACATACGGGGAGGTCTGCGAGCTTCTCACATTTATCCGTGCCGGCCCCGAAAGTGCAACCCCCGGGCAAGAAGTTGGCAGCCGGCGCCAGCGGGAATCCGAGGTGGCACAACCTCTGATTGCTGGCCGATACACACACCGGAATCAAGAATTACGCATGATCCGGAACTCCGGATTACGCGATTCCCTTGGCGGTCAGGAGGCGAATCCATCCGGCCCCGCCCCCTCATCCGGACGCCCCCTCCGATCATACCGAAATCCCTGTTCACGCCTGCCGTGCAGTACCCCGCACGGTCGGCGGAATTCTTCATTTCGCCTCTACGGAATCATCCGTTACGCAATTGATTATTCGATGCGGGGTGTCCAGGAGTTGTCCCGCTGCCCAGGATGAGGCTCAGCCGGACGGCGCACTGATCCCAACCGTGGAATTGCTGATTCTGCCGCCGCTGTCCACCGCGTGTGGCCGGCGGACATCGATACCCGAGAGGCCCTGTGGTGGAGACCATCCGTGTCGAAGAACTGAGCAAGTCCTATGCGAAGACCCAGGCGCTGTCCGAGGTCGGATTCACGGCTCGGGCCGGGAGCGTTCTGGGGCTGCTGGGCCCGAATGGATCCGGCAAGACCACCACGGTGCGCATTCTGTCCACCCTGATCCGCGCGGACAGCGGGCGGGCCTGGATCGACGGACAGGACGTCATGGCGCAGCCGCACCTGGTGCGGGCGGCGATCGGTCTGACGGGCCAGTACGCGGCGGTGGACGACGAGTTGTCGGGGCAGCACAACCTGGAGCTGATCGGCAGGCTGCTGGGCCTGTCCCGGGGGGCGGCGCGCGGCCGGGCCACCGAGTTGATCGAGCGGTTCCGGCTGGAGGACGCCGCGGGCCGGCTGACGAAGACGTACTCCGGTGGCATGCGGCGCCGACTGGACGTGGCGGCGAGCCTCGTCGGGCGGCCTCGGGTGCTGTTCCTGGACGAGCCGACGACCGGGCTGGACCCGCGCAGCCGCACCGAGGTCTGGACGCTGGTGCGCGAGCTGGTGGCGGACGGCGTGACGGTCCTGCTCACCACGCAGTACCTGGAGGAGGCGGACCACCTGGCGAACGATCTGGTGGTACTCGACCAGGGGCGCGTGGTGGCCACCGGCACCCCCACCGAACTCAAGGCCCGGGTCGGCGGCCTCGCCCTGCAGATGCGGGTGGCGGATCCGGCCCAGGGCGCGCAGGCCGCCGCGTACGTCGCCGAGGCGACGGGGGTGGAGCCGGCCGTCGACGCGGACACCGGCCTGATCGACGCCGCCGTCGCGGATGTGACGGCGCTGCGGCGGGTGGCAGCGCGGCTGGAGGCGGAGGGGATCGGCTTCGTCGAGCTGGGGCTGCGTCAGGCCACCCTCGATGAGGTGTTCTTCGCGCTGACCGGCCGTACCGCCCAGCCCGCCGACCCCGTCCAGGAACCCGATCCGGCACCGGTCACGGCCGGGCCCGCCGAAAGGAAACCGCGATGAGCAGCGCCCCGCACGGCACCCCGGCCCAGCTCCCCGTCGACCCGGGCCGCGGGGCCCTGGTCAGCCATACGCTGATCCTCGCCGGACGCCATCTGACCAAGTTGCGCGCCTCGCCGCAGATCGTGGTGTTCAGCGTGTTGCAGCCGCTCATCATGATGCTGCTCTTCATGGTGCTGTTCGCCGGGGCGGTGTCCGGGAGCCAGTCGGCCTATCTGCAGTTCCTGCTGCCGGGGATGCTCGCGCAGAACGCGGCGTTCATGGTCACCACCGTGGGCCAGGCCATCAACAGCGATATCGACAAGGGGATCTTCGACCGGTTCCGGAGCCTGCCCATCGCCCGGCCCGCACCCCTCATCGCGCACATCCTCGGGGACCTGCCGCGCCAGGCCGCCACCACGCTGACGCTGCTCGCCTTCGGCTTCTGCATCGGCTTCCGCGTCCACACCGACCCGCTCTCGGCGGTGCTGGCCGTGGCGTTGGTGCTGTTGGTGTCGTTCGCGTTCTCCTGGATCGCCCTGACGATAGGGCTGATCGCGGACAAGCCCGAGTCGGTCAACATGCTCGTGATGATCCTGCTGTTCCCGATGGCGTTCGGCAGCAACACGATGGTCGCGACCGACACCCTTCCCGGATGGCTCCAAGCCTGGGCGAAGGTCAATCCGGTGACACATCTGACCGATGCCGTACGGGCCCTGCTCACCGGGCCGGCCTCGGATTCCGGTTCGGCTCTCGGCAGCACGCTGCTGGCCTCCGCGGTGATCCTCGCCCTCTTCGTACCGCTGGCCATCCGCGCCTTCACCCGCCGCCTGTAACCGGCCGTTCCACACCATTTCGTTCTTCCGGATCAGCCAGGTCCGAGTCACTGCAGAAGGGGACGTCGACGTGTTTAGCGAGACCTCGGGGCGCGCCACGAATGAGCGTGAGGGAGCGGACGGCCGCGAGCGGCGGGAACTGCCGCTGACCGCCGCGCAGCTGGGCATTTGGCATGCGCAGCAGCTCGCCCCGCTCAGCACCGCCTACCAGGGCGGGGAGTACCTGGAGGTCGCGGGCCCGGTGGACGCCGCGCGGCTGGAGGCGGCGGTCCGGCGGACGCTGGAGGAGGCCGAGACGCTGCGGGTGCGGGTGGTGGACGGACCCGACGGGCCCCGGCAGGTCATCACGCCCCTGGGCGACTGGGCCTTGCCGGTGGTGGATCTGCGCCACGAGCCTGATCCGCGGGCGGTGGCCGAGCGGGCGATGTGGGAGCGGCTGCGCACCCCGCTCGACCCGGGCGGGGAACCGCTCTTCGGGTGTGTGCTGTTCGCCGTCGCGCCGGACCGTTTCCTCTGGTTCCACCACTACCACCATCTGGTGGGCGACGGGTTCACGGTGGCCGCGGTGGCCCGTCGGGTCGCGGAGCTGTACACCGTGGCGGGCACCGAGGGTGTGGCCGCGGGCACACCGTTCCCCCCGCTGGCGGGGCTGGTCGAGGCGGACGCCGCATACCGTGCCTCGGAGCAGTTCGCGGCCGACCGCGCGTTCTGGGCGCGGGAGCTCGCGGACGCACCGGCACCGGCGTCGCTCAGTGCCCGCCCGCCCGCGCCGCCGCGGGAGAAGGTGCGGCGCGGGATGAGCTTGGCGGCGCCCCAGCTGGAGCGGCTGCGGGACGTGGCGCGGGAGGCCGCGCTGCCCTGGCCGATCGCGGTGCTCACGGCGGTGGCCGTCTATGTGCAGCGGATGTCCGGGGCCGGCGAGGTCACCCTCGGCGTGCCGGTCGCGTCCCGGATCGGCCACGCGCCGCAGCGGACTCCGGGCATGATGTCCAATCTGCTGCCGCTACGGCTCGATCTGGGCCCAGGCTTGACCGTCGGCGAGGCGCTGCGCCAGGTGTCCCGGCGGCTGCGCGCGGTCCTGCGGCACCAGCGGTACCGCTACGAGGATCTGCGCCGCGAGCACGGCGGCCCTGACGCCCTCACACCCCTGTTCGGCCCGCAGGTCAACATCATGTCCTTCGCCGCCGAACTGACATTCGACGGCGCCCCGGTCACCGTTCACAATCTGTCCATCGGGCCCACCGACGACTTCTCGGTCGTCGTCTCCGTCCACCCCGGCGGCACCGGGCTGAGGATCGAGCTGGACGGCAACGCCGACCGCTATGACGAGGCCGATGTCGCCGCGCACCAGCAGCGGCTGGGACACCTTCTGGAGCGGCTGGCCCGGGCCGATGTGGACACTCCGCTCGGCCTGCTGGACATCACCACGCCCGCCGAGCGCACCCGCGCCCTTCCGGCGGCCGCGCCCCTCCCCCCTGCGGCGTCGCCCGAGGCGCGGGCCACGCTGTCCGGCCTGTTCGCGCACCAGGCCCGGCGTACGCCCTACGCCGCCGCGCTGACCTACGGCGACACCACGCTGACCTACGGCGAACTGAACGCCCGGGCCAATCAGCTGGCGCACCGCCTGATCGGGCACGGCGCGGGCCCGGAGCGGCTGGTGGCCATCGCGCTGCCGCGCTCGCTCGACCAAATCGTCGCGATCCTCGCCGTGTTGAAGGCGGGCGCGGCGTATGTGCCGCTGGATCCCGCGGCCCCGGCCGAGCGGCTGGCCCTCATCCTCGGCGACGCCCGCCCCGCGCTCCTGGTGACCGCCGCCGAGGTGGACGCCGCGGTCGGCGCGCACGCCGGGGACACGGTGCCGCGGCTGGTCGTCGACGCGCCCCAGGTCCGTACGGCCATGGCCCAGGAGCCCGCGACCGACCCGGTCGTGGCCGCGCTGCGGCCGGACTGCCCGGCGTATGTCATCTACACCTCCGGTTCGACCGGGCGGCCCAAGGGCGTCGTGGCCACCCATCACAACGTCACCCGGCTGTTCGCCGCCGCCGGGCACTTCGCGTTCGGCCCGCAGGACGTGTGGACCATGTTCCACTCGTTCGCCTTCGACTTCTCCGTGTGGGAGATGTGGGGTCCGCTGCTGCACGGCGGGCGGCTGGTGGTCGTTCCGTTCGACGTCTCCCGCTCCCCCGAGGACTTCCTGGACCTGCTGGCCGAGCAGCAGGTCACGGTCCTGAACCAGACTCCGTCGGCCTTCTACTCGCTCGTCCAGGCCGACCGGGAGCGGCCCGGGCGCCACTTGGCCCTGCGCCATGTGGTGTTCGGCGGCGAAGCGCTCGACCTGGGGCGGCTCGAGAGCTGGTACGACCACCGCGCCGAGGACACGCCGGTGCTGTCCAACATGTACGGCATCACCGAGACCACGGTCCATGTCACCCACCTCGGGCTCGACCGCGCCACGGCGGCCCGCGCGACCGGCAGCCTCATCGGCGGCCCGCTCGGCGACCTTCGGGTGCTCGTGCTCGACCAGGCGCTGCGGCCCGTGCCCGACGGCGCGGTGGGCGAGATGTACGTGACCGGTCCCGGCCTCGCCCGCGGCTATCTGGGCCGCCGCGGGATGACGGCGAGCCGCTTCGTGGCCGCGCCCTTCGGACGCCCGGGCGAGCGGATGTACCGCACCGGCGACCTCGCCCGGCGGGGCGCGGACGGTTCGCTCGCGTACCTGGGCCGGGCCGACGACCAGGTCCAGATCCGCGGGTTCCGCGTCGAACCCGGCGAGATCGCCGCCGTCCTCGCGGATCTGCCGGATGTCGCGCAGGCCGCCGTGGTGCCCCGGACGGACCGGCCCGGACAGACCACGCTGGTGGCCTATGTGGTGCCCGCCTCCGGTGCGCGGCCGGAGGTGTCGGCGTTGCGCGCGGGGGCCGCGGCGGCGCTGCCGGACTACATGGTCCCCGGCGCGTTCGTGACCCTGCCGGCGCTTCCGCTGACCGTCAACGGCAAGGTCGACCGCGCCGCGCTGCCCGCACCCGACCCGGGTGCCGGGGTGTCGGGGCGGCAGCCGCGCACCGAAGAGGAGACCGTGCTCTGCGACCTCGTCGCCGAGCTGCTGCATCTGGAGCGGGTCGGCATCGACGACGACTTCTTCACCCTGGGCGGCGACAGCATCGTCTCGATCCAGCTGGTCGGCGCGGCTCGCCGCGCGGGGCTGCGGTTCACCACGCGTGAGGTGTTCCGGTGCCGCACGGTCGAGGCGCTGGCCGCGGTGGCCGAACGCGGCGCGGCCCAGGGCGGTGACGGCGACGACGGCACCGGGGAGCTGCCCGCGACCCCGGTGATCCGCTGGCTCCAGGAGCGGGGCGGCGCCATCGACCGCTACCACCAGGTGATGACGTTCACCACCCCGCCCGGAGCGCGCCACGAGGAGCTGACCGCGGCCCTGCAGGCGCTCCTCGACGGCCATGACGCGCTGCGCGCCCGGCTGCTGGACGAGGGCGACGGCCCGTGGCGGCTGGCCGTCGCCCCACCCGGCGCTGTACGGGCCGCCGACCGGCTGCGGCGGGTGCCGCTCGCCGACGGCGACGCACCGGCCGAGGCGACCGCGCACGCGGTGCGCGCCGCGGTGGACGGGCTGGCCCCGCGCGCCGCGGCGATGCTGCAGGCGGTGTGGTGCGACGCGGGGGACGACCGGCCCGGGCGGATGGTGCTGGCCGTCCACCACCTGGTGATCGACGGCGTCTCCTGGCGCGTCCTGCTGCCCGATCTGGCCGCCGCCTTCACCGCGGTCCGCGAGGGCCGCGACCCGCGGCCCGCACCCGCGGGCACCTCGCTGCGCCGCTTCGCCGGGCTGCTGGCCGAGCAGGCGGCGACCGGCGCCCGGGACGGGGAGGCGGCGTACTGGCGGGCGGTGCTGGCCGCCGCCGAGGAGCCGACCCTGGGGGCCCGGCCGCTGGACCCGGCGGCCGACGTGGCCGGGGCGCGGCGGCAGCTGACGGTCACGCTGCCCGCCGGGCTGGCCGAGTCCGTGCTGACCACGGTCCCGGCCGCGTTCCACACCGGGGCGCGTGAGGTGCTGCTGGCCGGGTTCGCCGCCGCGGTCGCCGACTGGCGCCGGGAGCACGGCGGCGCGGCGCCGGAGGTGCTGCTGGACCTGGAGGGCCACGGCCGCGACGCGCTGGCCGACAGGGCCGACCTGACCCGCACGGTGGGCTGGCTGACGGCCCTCTTCCCGGTCCGCCTCGGCCTGGGCGCCCTGGACTTCGCTGAGCTCGCCGCGGGTGGCGCGGCCGCCGGCCGGGCACTGCGGGAGGTCAAGGAGCGGCTGCGGGAGGTCCCGGACGGCGGCGTCGGCTACGGCGTACTGCGCTATCTGGCCCCGTCGGGCACCCTGCCGGACGACGGGGCCCGCCCGCAGATCCTCTTCAACTACCTGGGCCGGTTCGGTGCGGCCGACCCCGGGCGGCCCTGGACGCCGCTGCCCGGCCCGGAGGGGTTCGGCGGGGGCGACGACCCGGCGATGCCGGTCTCGCACGCCCTGCAGGTCGACGTGGTGGCCCAGGACGGGGCCGGCGGGCCCGCGCTCACCGCGGTGCTGTCCTGGCCCGACGGCGTCCTGGACGAGGCGGCGCTGGAGGCGCTCGCCCGGAGGTGGCGCCGGGCGCTGGACGGCCTGGCCGCCCATGCCGCCCGCCCAGGCAACGGCGGCCTCCTACCCGCCGACGTCCCCCTGGCCGGGCTGACGCAGGACCAGCTGGACACGCTGGCGGCCGAGTCGGGTCCGCTCGCCGACGTGCTGCCGCTCGCCCCGCTCCAGCGGGGCCTGCTGTTCCACGCCGCCTACGACACCGAGCAGCCCGACGCGTACACCGTCCAGTTCCGCTTCACCCTCGAGGGCACGGTCGGCCCGGAGCGGCTGCGGCGGGCGGTGGAGGCCACGCTGCGCCGCCACCCCCAGCTGCGCGCGGGCTTCTGGGACGACGGGTCCGGAGTGCCGGTGCAGTTCGTGCCCCGGGCGTTCACGGTTCCCTGGCACCGGATCGACCTGCGCCATCTGGACGAGCGGGCGCGGGTGGCGGAGCTGGAGCGGGTGTCTGCCGAGCAGCCGCGGTTCGCCCCGGACCGGCCGCCGCTGTTCCAGTTCCTGCTGGCGCGCACCGGCGAGGACCGGCACGTCCTGGTCTTCCGCCATCACCACCTGCTGCTGGACGGCTGGTCGGTGCCGCTGCTGCTGCGCGACATCCTCTCCGCGTACGCCGCGGAAGGGGCGGAGGCCGGCTCGGCCACGCCCCCGGCCGTGCCCTACCACCGGTATCTCGACTGGCTGCGCGGCCAGGACCGGGGGGCGGCCGAGGCGGCCTGGCGGGCGGCGCTGGCGGACCTGCCGGGGCCGACGCGGCTCGCCCCGGCGGACGCCCCGCCCGCCGGCGGAGCCGTCGAGGAGCTGGCCGTGGACCTCGGCGCACCGCTCACCGCTGCCCTGGAGGCCGCGGGCCGCCGCCACGGCATCACCCTGGGCACCGTGGTGCAGGGTGCGTGGGCGATCGTCCTGGGCGCCCTGACCGGGTCGCGGGACGTGGTCTTCGGCGGCACCGTCGCCGGGCGGCCCGCGGAGGTCGACGGCGTCGAGTCGATGGTGGGCCTGTTCATCAACACCCTCCCGGTGCGGGCGAGGTTCCGCCCGGACGAGCCCGTACGCGCCCTGCTGGAGCGGCTGCAGCGGGAGCAGGCGGAGCTGACCGCCCATCACCATCTGCCGCTGGAGCGGGTCCAGCGTCTGGGCGGGGTGGGCGAGCTGTTCGACACCCTGCTGGTGATCGAGAACTATCCGTTCCCGCCCGAATCGCTGCGGACGGCCGACGGCGCCTGGCACGTGGCGGGCATCGACGGCCGCGACGACACCCACTACCCGCTGAGCATCGCGGTGATGACGGGCGACGCGCTGCGGCTGCGCCTGGGCCACCGCACCGATGTGTTCACCGCCGACCAGGTACGCACCGTCGCGTCCTGCCTGCACCACGTCCTGGCGCGCCTCGCCGACGACCTGGAGCAGCCGGTGGGCCGGGTGCGGCTGCTGGACCCCGCCGCGCAGCGCACCGTCCTCGGCTGGGGCCGGGGCGCGGCCGCCTCGGCGGCGGCCGGCACCGTCGGCGGGCTGCTGGAGGATGCCGCCGCCCGCACCCCGGACCGCACGGCGCTGGTCGGCGAGGGCGGCACGCTGACCTACGCCCAGCTCGACGAGCGGGCCAACCGGCTCGCCCGGCTCCTGGCCACCCGGGGCGCCGGGCCCGAGCACACGGTCGGGCTGCTGCTGCCCCGCGGCGTGGACGCGATCGTCGCCATGTTCGCGGTGCTCAAGGCGGGCGCCGCGTACATCCCCATCGACCCCGGGCTTCCGGCCGAGCGGATCCGCTTCGTGATCGAGGACACCGCCCCGGCCGCGGTCGTGACCGCGACCGGACTGGCCCCGGCCCTCACCGGCGCGCCCCTGGTCGTCCTCGACGACCCGCGGACCGCGGCCGAACTGTCCGCGCTGCCCGGGCGGGCCCTGGCCGACGAGGAGCGCGGCGGCCCGGTGCGGCCGGAGAACCTGGCCTACCTCATCCACACCTCCGGCTCCACCGGTGTGCCCAAGGGCGTGGGGGTCGAACACCGCAACCTGGTCAGCCTGTTCGCGGCCCACCGGCGCGACCTGATCGAGCCCGCGGTGGCGGCCGCGAAGGGACGCCGCTTCCGGGCCGCGATGACCGCGTCGCTGTCGTTCGACACCTCCTTCGACGGGGTGCTGTGGATGCTCGCGGGTCATGAACTGCACGTGGTGGACGACGACACGCGCCGCGATCCACGGGCCCTGGTGGCGTACGTCGCCGAGCACCGTGTCGACTTCCTCGACATCACCCCCTCCTACGCCGCGCGGCTGCTGGACGCGGGCCTGCTGGCGGCCGACGCCGCGCCCGCGGTGCTGATGCTCGGCGGCGAGGCGCTCGGTCCGGACCTGTGGGGCCGGCTGCGCGCGGCGGCCCCGGCGACCGCCGCGCACAACTTCTACGGTCCCACCGAGTTCACGATCGACGCCCTGTCGGCTCCGCTGGCGGCCGCGGGACACCCCGTGGTCGGGCGGCCGCTGCGCGGTGCGCGGGCGTACGTCCTGGACGACGCGCTGCGGCCGGTGCCCCCGGGCGCCCCCGGGGAGCTGTATCTTTCCGGGCCGCAGCTGGCGCGCGGCTATGCCGGGCGGCCGGCGCTCACGGCGGACCGGTTCGTCGCCGACCCGTTCGCCCCGGGCGGCCGGATGTACCGGACCGGCGATGTGGTGCGCTGGTCGGCCGAGAGCCAGATCGAGTTCCTCGGCCGCGCGGACGCGCAGGTCAAGGTCCGCGGGCACCGCATCGAGCTCGGTGAGATCGAGGCGGCGCTCGCCGGTCACCCCTCGGTGGCCCGGGCCGCCGTGGTGGCCCGTGGCGACACGCCGGGCGTGACCCGGCTGGTGGCGTACGCCGTCGCCGCCGCGGGCCGCTGCGACCCGGCGGAGCTGCGCGGGCATCTCGCCCGGACACTGCCGGAGTACATGGTTCCGGCCGCGGTGGTACCGCTGGCCGAGCTGCCGCTGACCGCAAACGGCAAACTGGACACCGGCGCCCTGCCGGCGCCCGACTTCGCCGCCGCGGCGTCCTCGCGGCCCGCGGCCACCCCGGCCGAGCACACGCTGTGCGCACTGTTCGCCGAGGTGCTGGGGTTGCCCGCGGTCGGTGCCGATGACGACTTCTTCGCCCTCGGCGGCGACAGCATCATCTCCATCCAGCTGGTCAGCCGGGCCCGCCGGGCCGGGCTGGGCTTGAGCCCGCGCGATGTCTTCACCCGCCGCACCGTGGCGGCCCTCGCGGCCGCGGCCACACCGGTGACCGCGGACGAGACGGCCGACACCCCTGGTCCGTCGGCCTCGGGTGAGCTGCCGCTCACCCCGATCGTCGCGGCGCAGCGCGAACTCGGCGGCCCCGTCGACGGCTTCCACCAGGCGTTCGTGGTGACGGTGCCCGCGGGCTCCACCGCGGAGGCGCTCACCGAGGTCCTGCAGGCTCTCGTGGACCACCATGACGCGCTGCGACTGCGGCTGGACACCGGGGACGGCGACTGGCGGCTGACCGTACGCGAACCCGGCCGGGTGTCCGCCGCTCCGCTGCTGACCGCGGTCGAGGTCACGGCGGCCGGAGCGGACGGAGGCGCCGATCCGTACGAGGATGCCTTCGCCACCGCGCTGCGCACGGAGCTGCCGCAGGCGCGGGCCCGGCTGGACCCGGCGGCGGGTACCGTCCTGGACGCCGTGTGGTTCGACGCCGGCCCCGAGCGTGCCGGGCGGCTGCTGCTGAGCGTGCACCACCTGGCCGTCGACGGGGTGTCCTGGCGGATCCTGCTGGAGGATCTGGCCCTGGCCTGGCAGGCGCGGGCCGCCGGCCGACGGGCCCAGCTGCCGCCGGCCACCACCTCGCTGCGGACCTGGGCCACCGGCCTGGCCGCGCTGGCGCACACCCCGGAGGTGGAGCGGGAGCTGGAGGTGTGGACGGGGCTGCTGCGCACCCCGGACCTGCCGGTGGCCGACCGTCCGCTGGACCCGGCCCGGGACGTGGCCGCCACGGCCCGCACCCTGACCGTGACCGTGTCCGCCGCGCACACCGCGCCGCTGCTCACCACGCTGCCCACCGCCTTCGCCACCGGGGTGAACGAGGTGCTGCTGGCCGGGTTCGCGGTCGCCGTCGCCGACTGGCGGCGACGGCGGGGCCAGCACCCGGACGGTCCGCTGGTGGACGTGGAGAGCCACGGCCGGCACGACCTGCTGGAGGGCGCCGATCTGTCCCGTACGGTCGGCTGGTTCACCGAGCAGCACCCGGTGCGGCTCGACCCCGGCCCGCTGGACTGGGCGGACGCCACGGCCGGCGGCCCCTCCCTCGGCCAGGCGGTCAAGCGGATCAAGGAGCAGATCCGGGCCGTCCCCGGCGACGGCGCCGGGTACGGCCTGCTGCGGTACCTCAATGCGCGCACCGCCGCGACGCTGGCCGAACTGCCGCGCGCCGGCTGGGGCTTCAACTATCTGGGCCGGTTCACCGCCGGGCGCACGGACGAGGACTGGGCGCCGGTGGGCGCGGCCGGGCCGCTCGGCGGGGCCGATCCGCAGATGCCGCTGGAGCACGCCCTCGACCTCACCCTGGTCACCCAGGACCAGCCGGAGGGCGCCACGCTGGTGGCCACCTGGACCTGGGCGGGCGAGCTGCTGTCCGAAGCGGACGTGCGGGAGCTGTCGCAGGTCTGGCTGCGGTCGGTGGAAGCGCTCGCCGCCTACGCCGCCCGGCCCGGCGCGGGCGGCCGCACCCCGTCCGATTTCCCGCTGGTGTCGCTGTCCCAGCACGAGGTGGAGCGGCTGGAGGCCGCCAGGCCCACGCTGGTGGACGTGGTGCCGCTCGCCCCGCTGCAGCAGGGCCTGATGTTCCAGAGTCAGCTGAGCGAGGGCCAGGTCGACCTGTACACCTCGCTGCTCACCCTGGAGGTGCGCGGCCCGCTGGACACGGCGCGGCTGCGCACCGCGTGGGACGAGCTGATCCGCCGCCATCCGCTGCTGCGCACCGAGTTCCAGCAGGACGGGCTGCGGGAGACCGTCGGCGTGGTCGTGGACGCGGTCGAGCTGCCGTGGACGGAGGTGGATCTGTCCGGCTGCGCGCCAACCGAACGCGAGAGCCGGCTGGCGGGGCTGGTGGAGCGGGAGCGCGGCCACCGCTTCGACCTGGGCAACGCACCACTGCTGCGCTTCACGGTCGTGACCCTGGGCCCCGACCGCCGCGCGCTGCTGTTCACCAACCACCACATGCTGGTGGACGGCTGGTCGATGCCGATGCTGTTCGCCGAGCTGTTCGCGCTGTACGGCGGTGACAACGCCCTGCGGCCGCCGTTCGCCTACCGGGACTATCTGGACTGGCTGGGCCGGCAGGACCGGGCGTCGGCCGAGCGCGCCTGGAGCGAGGAACTGGCCGGTCTGGGGGACGCCACGGTACTGGCGCCCGGGGAGCGGTCCGGCGCGGTCGTGGTCCCGGAGCGGCTCACCGCCGAGCTGCCCGAGGAGACGACGGCCGCGCTGACCGCCACCGCCCGCACGTTCGGCCTGACCCTGAACACGGTGGTGCAGTCGGCGCTCGCCGTGCTGATCGCACGGGCCACCGGGCAGAGCGACGTGGTGTTCGGCACGACCGTCTCCGGCCGTCCGGCGCAGTTGCCCGGTGTGGAGGACATGCTGGGCATGTTCATCAACACCATTCCGGTGCGGGCGGCGGTGCGCCCCGAGCAGACCCTGGTGGAGACGGCCAAGCTGCTCCAGGAGCGGCAGGTGCGGTTGCTGGACCACCATCACCTGGGGCTGGCCGACATCCAGCGGGCCGCGGGGCGGCGCGAGTTGTTCGACACCGTCATCTCGTTCCAGAACTTCCCGCTGCAGCGGGCGCTGCCCGACCTCGGCGCGACCGGTCTCGAGGTGACGTCCGCGGAGAGCACCGACGCCAGCCACTACCCGTTCGTCTTCCACGCCTTCCCCGGGGAGCGGCTGGAGCTGCGCATCACCTATCAGCCCGATGTGCTGGATGCGGCGGGGGCCCGGACCATGCTGGACCGGCTGGCCCGGGCGGTGTCCGCGTTCGCCACCCGGCCCGAGGCCCGGGTGGGACGGCTGGACCTGCTCGCCGACGGCGAGCGCCAGGCGCTGCTCTCGGCCGGCAGCGGTCCGAACGAGCCGGTGGCGGACGGCCATCTGGCCGCGCTGTTCGAGCGGGTGGCCGCCCGGGCGCCCCAGGCGTGCGCGGTCCGCTGGGAGGACCAGGAGCTGAGCTATGACGAGCTGAACCGGCACGCCAACCGGCTCGCCCGGCGCCTGGTGGCGATGGGCGCCGGGCCCGAGCGGTTCGTGGCGGTGGCCCTGCCCCGGTCCGTCGCCTGGATCACCGCGGTACTGGCGGTGGCGAAGGCCGGGGCCGCGTACCTGCCGGTCGACACCGACTACCCGCATGAGCGCATCGCCTTCATGCTCGACGACGCGCGTCCGGTCCTCGTCATCACCGCCGACACCGTCCAGGACCCGCTGCCGCCCGCCGATGTGCTGCCGCGGCTGTGCCTGGACGACCCGGCGGTCGCGGACGCGCTCGCCGCGGCGTCCGACACCGACCTCGGCGACGACGACCGGGCCGGCGCCCTGGCCACCGCCAACGCCGCCTACATGATCTACACCTCGGGGTCCACCGGTCGCCCCAAGGGCGTCGTCGTCACCCACGCCGCGCTGGCCGCACTCGCCGATCTGCACACCCGCCGGCTCGGCGCGGGTCCCGGCAGCCGGGTGCTGCAGTTCGCCTCGCCGAGCTTCGACGCCTCCGTGTGGGAGGTGTGCATGGCGCTGCTGACGGGCGCCACCCTGGTGCTCGCCCCCAAGCACCGGCTGCTGCCGGGTCCGGCGCTCCTCGAACTGATCGCCGAGCACCGGGTCACCCACGCCACCATCCCGCCGACCCCGCTCGGGGCGGTGGGCGAGGAGGATCTGCCCAGCCTGACCGCCCTGGTGGTGGCGGGCGAGGCCACCGGCGCCGATCTCGTCGCCCGCTGGGCCCCGGGCCGCACCATGATCAACGCGTACGGGCCCACCGAAACCACGGTCTGCGCGACCGTCAGCGGCCCGCTGACCGGCGGCCGCCCCTCCATCGGCCGCCCCATCCCGTACGCCCGGGTGCGGGTCCTGGACAGCACGCTGGCCCCGGCCCCGGCCGGTGTCACCGGCGAGCTGTACATCGCGGGCCTGCCGCTGGCCCGCGGCTACTGGGGCCGTCCGGACCTGACCGCCGACCGGTTCGTGGCCGACCCCTTCGGTCCGCCCGGAGCTCGCATGTACCGCACCGGCGACCTGGTGCGCTGGCTCCCCGACGGGGAACTGGACTTCCTCGGCCGGGCCGACCACCAGGTGAAACTGCGCGGCTTCCGGATCGAACCCGCCGAGATCGAGGCCGTCCTGTCCGGAGCGCCGGGCGTGGCCGAGGCGGTCGTGACGGTACGGGAGGACCAGCCGGGCGAACCGCGCCTGGTCGCCTATCTGCTGGCCGAGGACGGCCCCGGCCCCGACGCGGACGTGGTCGCCGCCACCGCCGCCGCGGCACTTCCGGACCACATGGTGCCGCGGGTGTTCGTGCCGATGTCCGAGTGGCCGCGGACGCCCAACGACAAGCTGGACCGAGCCGCACTCCCCGCACCGCAGGCGCCGGCCGCGGCCGGCCGGCCCGCGCGCACCGTGCTGGAGCAGGTGCTGAGCACCCTCTTCGCCGAGGTGCTCACGCTGCCCGCGGTCGGCGTGGACGACGACTTCTTCCACCTCGGCGGGCATTCCCTGCTCGCCAGCCGGCTGGCCGGCCGCATCCGGTCCACGCTCGGGGCCGAGGTGCCGGTGCGGACCCTGTTCGAGAACCCGACGGTCGGCGGGGTCGCGGCCTGGTTCGGCCGGGAGACGGCGGCGCTGCGCCCCGCGCTGCGCCCGATGCCCCACCCGGACCGGCTGCCGCTGTCCCACGCCCAGCGGCGGTTGTGGTTCATCGACCGGTACGAGGGCGCCAGCGCCACGTACAACATGCCGATCGCGATGCGGCTCCACGGTCCGCTGGACGCCGGCGCGCTGCGCGCGGCGGTGGCCGATGTCATGGCCCGTCACGAGGCACTGCGCACGGTCTTCCCCGACGAGGCCGGCGTCCCCTGGCAGTGCGTTCTGGACCCCGCAGGACTGCGGATCGACCTGCCGGTGACCACGGTGGCCGCCGACGGGGTCGCGGAGGCGCTGACCGAGGCAGCCCGCCGCCCCTTCGATCTGGCGGTGGACCCGCCGCTGCGCGTGGAGTTGCTGCGGCTGGACGAGCGGACGCATGTGCTGCTGGTGGTCGTGCACCACATCGCCGGTGACGGCTGGTCGATGGACCCGCTGTGCCGGGACATCAGCACCGCCTACGCGGCGCGGCTGCACGGCCAGGCCCCGGACTGGGAGCCGCTTCCGGTCCAGTACGGCGACTACACCCTGTGGCAGAGCGAGCTGCTGGACGAGGAGGCCGGGCCGGACAGCCCGTTCGCCCGCCAACTGCGGTTCTGGACCGAGACCCTGGAGGGCGCGGCCGAGCAGCTGGCCCTGCCCACCGACCGCCCGCGCCCGGCCGTGCCCAGCTACCGCGGCGACGATGTGGTCTTCCAGGTGGACGCCGAGACGCACACCGGGCTCACCGAACTCGCCCGCCAGTGCGGGGTGACGGTGTTCATGGTGCTCCAGGCCGGGCTCGCGACCCTGCTGACCCGGCTCGGGGCGGGGACGGACATCCCACTGGGCAGCCCCATCGCGGGCCGCACCGACGAGGCCGTAGAGGACCTGGTCGGGTTCTTCGTCAACACCCTGGTGCTGCGCACCGACACCTCGGGCAACCCCGGCTTCCGGGAGCTGCTGGACCGGGTGCGCTCGACCGACCTGGCCGCCTACGCGCACCAGGACATGCCGTTCGAGCGGCTGGTGGACGCCCTCAAGCCCGAGCGTGATCCCTCCCGCAACCCCTTGTTCCAGGTCGCCTTCGGGCTGCAGAACGACGCCACACCCGTGGTGGACCTGCCCGAGGTGCGGGGCGAGGAGGAGTTCGTGGGCATGAAGGTCGCCCGCTTCGACCTCATGTTCGGCTTCACGGAGACGCATGACGCCGACGGTCTGCCCGCCGGCATGAACGGGTCCGTGGAGTACGCCACCGACCTGTTCGACGCGGAGACGGTCGAAGGCTTCGTCCGGCGGCTCATCCGGCTGCTGCGCAGTGCGGTCCAGGACCCGGACCGCGGCTTGGACGCGCTCGCGATCATGGATGAGGAGGAGCGCCGCCGCATACTGGTCGACTGGAACGACACCGCGCGCCCCGCCCCCACCGGCACTCTGGTCAGCCGCTTCGAGGAGCAGGTGGCCCGCACCCCGGCGGCCCCCGCGCTGCTCGGCGGCGACCGCACGCTGGACTATGCCACGCTCGACCAGGAGGCCAACCGGCTCGCCCGGCTGCTGGTGGAGCGCGGCGCCGGCCCCGAGACGCTGGTGGCGATCGCGCTCCCGGCGTCGGTCGAGCAACTCGTCGCGGTGTTCGCGGTGCTCAAGGCGGGCGCGGGCTATCTGCCGCTCGATCCGCGCCACCCCGTCGAGCGCGTCCGGTTCATGCTCGACGACGCCCGGCCCACGCTGCTGCTGTGCACCGCGCAGGGCGCCTCCCAGCTGCCCGCGGACGATACCCGGCCCCGGCTGTACCTCGACGCCCCGGATACCCGGGCAAAGCTCGCGGCGCGTCCCGGCCATGCCCTCGACGACGCGGAGCGGCGCCGTCCGCTGCACCGGAGCAATGTCGCGTACGTCATCTACACCTCCGGCTCGACCGGTCGCCCCAAGGGCGTGGCCGTGGCCCACGCCTCCGTCCTGCAATACCTGGACTGGGCCCTGGACATCTATCCGGCGCTGCGCGGCACCGCGCTGCTGCACTCGCCGATCTCCTTCGACCTGACGGTGACCGCGCTGTTCGGGCCGCTGCTCTCCGGTGGCCTCCTGCACATGGCCGGGATGGAGGAGGACCGGCAGACCGTCGAGGCGCTTGCCGCCACCCCGCTGTCGTTCCTGAAGGTGACGCCCACCCACCTGCGGCTGCTCGACGCGCTGCCGCCGGAGTTCTCCCCCGCCGACGACCTGGTGATCGGCGGCGAGGCGCTGACCGACGCCGCGCTCGCCACCTGGCGCGCCCGCAACCCGCGGACCACCGTGCACAACGAGTACGGCCCCACCGAGACCACGGTCGGCTGCAGCGTCCACCGGATCGCGCCGGGCGACGAGGTGCGCCCCGGCGTCGTGACCCTCGGCGGCCCCGCGTGGAACACCCGGATGTATGTGCTGGACGCGCGGCTGCGGCCGGTTCCGGTGGGTGTCCCCGGCGAGCTGTACATCGCCGGCGGGCTGCTGGCCCGCGGCTATCTGTACCGGGCCGCGCTGACGGCCGAGCGGTTCGTCGCCGACCCGTTCGGCACCCCCGGCGAGCGGATGTACCGCACCGGCGACCTGGTGCGCTGGCTCCCCGACGGCCGGCAGGAGTTCGTCGGCCGGGTCGACAACCAGGTCAAGGTGCGCGGCTACCGCATCGAGACCGACGAGATCGAGCGCAGCCTGCGGGACCACCCCGAAGTGGACGAGGCCGTGGTGACGGTGCGGGAGGACCATCCGGGGGATCCGCAACTGGTGGCGTACGTCGTGCCCGCGCTGGACGGTTCCCGGGAGGAGACCGGCTCCGCCGAGGAGCAGATCGACCAGTGGCAGCAGGTGTACGACCTGATGTACGGGGCCGAGCGGCCGGAGGAGTTCGGCGAGGACTTCAGCGGCTGGGCCAGCAGCTACACCGGCGAGGACATCCCGATCGAGGAGATGCGCGAGTGGCGGGACGCCACCGTGGAGCGGATCCGTGCCCTGCGGCCCCGCCGGGTGCTGGAAATCGGCGTCGGCAGTGGACTCCTGCTGGCCAAACTCGCCGGCGACTGCGAGACCTACTGGGGCCTGGACTTCTCCGCCGAGGCCATCGCCGTACTGCGCCGTCAGGTCGCCGCCCGGCCCGAACTGGCGGAGCGGGTGCGGCTGCGGGTGAGCGCGGCGCAGGAGCTGGAGGGGCTGCCCACCGGCTTCTTCGACACCGTGGTCATCAACTCCGTCGCCCAGTACTTCCCCCACGCCGCCTACCTCACCGACCTGCTGGGGTCACTGGCGGAGCTGGTGGTCCCCGGGGGTGCGGTGTTCCTCGGCGACCAGCGCAACCTGCGCACCCAGCGCGCCTTCCAGACCGCGATCCGGCTGCGGCAGCGCGCCGAGCACCAGGACGAGGCCGCGGTGTCCCGGGCGGTCGAGCAGGCGATCATGATGGAGAAGGAACTCCTGGTCGACCCCGAGTACTTCGCGGCCGTCGCCCGCGACATCCCCGCCTACACGGCCGTGGACGTCCGGGTCAAGCGCGGCCACGGCGACAACGAGCTGACCCGCCACCGCTTCGACGTGGTGCTGCGCACCGGCCCGGTGGACGCACACGACCTCGGCGCCATCGAGCGCCTGCGCTACGGCGTGGACCTCACCGACCTGGCCGACATGGAGCGCGTGCTGGCCGGGCGCGGCGGTGAGCCGATCCGGGTCACCGGCATCCCCGACGCCCGGCTGGCCGGGGAACAGGCCGCCCTGCACACCCTCACCGAGGGGCGCCAGGTCGCCGAGGTCCTGGAGGCTCTGGGCCACCCCGACGAACCGGGGATCGATCCGGAGACACTTCACTCCCTGGCCGAGCGGCACGGGCTGCCCGTCCTGGTCACCTACGCCTCCGGCGCCCCGGGGCGGCTCGACGCCGTCTTCGGCGCCGACGGGCCGGCCCTGACCGACGTGTACCTTCCGGCCACCCGGCTGGAGCCCGGCGCATACGTCAACAACCCCCTCGGCTCACGCCGGCTGGGCACCCTCGTGGCCGACCTGCGCGCCCACGCCGAGCGGCAGCTGCCCGAGTACATGGTGCCCGCCGCGTTCGTCCCGCTCGACGAGCTGCCCATGACGGTGAACGGCAAGCTCGACCGCCGGGCGCTGCCCGCGCCGGAGTTCACCGGCGGCACCACGTCACGGGCGCCGCGCACCGAGCTGGAGGCCCTGGTCTGCGCCGTGATGGCGGAGGTCCTGGCCCTGCCCACGATCGGCATCGACGACAACTTCTTCGACCTGGGCGGCGACAGCATCATCTCCATCCAGCTCGTCAGCCGACTGCGGGCCGCCGGTGTGGTCCTCACCGCCCGTGATGTGTTCCGGCACAAGACGGCGGCGGACATGGCGGCCGTCGCCGACACACCCACCGGCATCACACCGGACCCGGCGCCGAGCGCGCCACCGCCGCCCGACGACGGGACGGTCGACCGGTCCCTGGTGTCGCTCTCGGACGACGAACTCTCACTGCTCGAATCTGACTGGAGGTTGCCGGAATGAGCACATCGGCAGTTGAAGCGATCCTGCCGCTCACCCCGCTGCAGGAGGGGCTGCTCTTCCACAGCCTGTACGACGACCGCAGCGTGGACCTCTACACCTCGCAGCTGAGCGTCGAGCTGGAGGGCCGGCTGGACGCCGACGCCCTCCGGGCGGCCGCGGCCACCGTGCTGCGCCGCCACGCCAACCTCCGGACGTCCTTCCAGCACCGCAGCTCCGCCCAGCCCGTGCAGCTGGTGATCCGGGAGGTGCCGGTCCCCTGGACCGAGCATGACCTCGGCGGGCTGACCGAGGAGGAGCGCGCGGCCGAGGTGGCGCGGCTGACGGAAGAGGACCGCACCCGCCGGTTCGACCTCGCGCGCCCGCCGCTGCTGCGGTTCACCCTGATCCGCCTGGGTGCCGAGCGCTGCCGGCTGCTCTTCACCCACCACCACATCCTGCTGGACGGCTGGTCCATCCCGCTGCTGCTCAGCGAGTTGTTCGCGCTGTACGCGCGCGGCGGCACCAATGACAGCAAACTGCCGCCGGTCCCGCCGTTCCGCGACTACCTCGTCTGGCTGGCCGGGCAGGACCGGCCGGCGGCCGAACAGGCGTGGGCGAAGGCGCTCGACGGCCTGGCCGAGCCGATGGTGGTGCGGCCGGTGGCACCGGACCGCATGGCGGTGCTGCCCGAGCGGGCCACCCTCGACCTGAGCCGTTCGCTGACCACCGCGCTGACCGCACTGGCCCGGCGCCATTCGCTCACCCTCAACACGGTCGTCCAGGGGATGTGGTCGCTGCTGTTGAGCCAGCTCACCGGGCGCCGTGACGTGGTCTTCGGCACCACCGTCTCCGGCCGCCCGCCGGAGCTGCCGGGTGTGGAGAACATGGTCGGCCTGTTCCTCAACACCCTGCCGGTGCGGGTGCGCGTCGATCCCGGCGAGTCCGTCCTGGACATGCTGGTACGGATCCAGGCCGAGCAGACGGAGCTGCTGCCGCACCAGCACCTGGGGCTCGCCGCGATCCAGCGGCTGGCGGGCGGGGCCGAGCTGTTCGACACCATGACGGTGTTCGAGAGCTTCCCCGTCGACCACAACGCCGAAAGCCTGCCCGGCACCGGACTGCGCGTGGTGGAATCCGAGGGCACCGACTACAGCCACTATCCGATCGCGCTGATGGTGCTGCCCGGGGAGCGGCTGCATCTGCGGCTGAGCTACCAGCCCGACCTGTTCGGCGCCGAGGAGACGGCGGCCCTGCTGGACCGGGCGCGGCGGCTGCTGGAGACCCTGGTGGCCGAGCCGGAGCAGCCGGTCGGGCGCCTCGACCTGCTGGACGCGGCCGAGCGGCAGCGGCTGCTGGTGCGGTTCAACGACACCGGCCGCCCCGTCGAACCGGCCACCCTCGCCCAGCTCTTCGAGGCCCAGGCCGCCCGCGCGCCGGAGGCCGTCGCCGTCGAGTACGAGTCGACCACCGTCACCTACGGGGAGCTGGACGCGCGGGCCAATCAACTGGCCCGCCAGCTGGCCGGCCGCGGCATCGGGCCGGAGCGGGTCGTGGCGCTGGCGCTGCCGCGCGGTATCGCGTTCGTGCTGTCGGTGCTCGCGGTGGCCAAGGCCGGGGCCGCGTACCTGCCGGTCGATCTGCGCTACCCGCGCGAACGCATCGCCTTCCTCCTCGACGACGCGCGGCCCGCGGCGGTGCTCACCACCAACGACGCCACCCGGTTGCTGCCCGCCACCGGCGCCGCCGAGGTGCTGCCGCTGGACGACCCGCGGCTGGGCGCCGCGCTGGCGGACACCGCGCGCACCCCGCTGACCGACCAGGAGCGCACCGCTCCCGCGCACCCGCTGCACCCGGCCTACGTCATCTACACCTCCGGCTCCACCGGGCGCCCGAAGGGCGTCGTGGTGAGCCATCTGGGTCTGGCCAACGCCGTCGCGGTACAGCGCCGTAAGCACCGGGTGGGGCCGGGCGACCGGGTACTGCAGTTCGTCTCCCCCAGCTTCGACGCCTCGTTCTGGGAGCTGTCCAAGGCCCTGTTCACCGGCGCCACCCTGGTGTGCGCGCCCGAGGAGCGCCTCGCGCCGGGCCCCGACCTGGCCGCGCTGCTCGACGAGCGGCGGATCACCCATCTGATGATCCCCCCGTCGCCGCTGTCGATGATGCCGGCCGGCAGCCTCGGCACGGTGCGCGGGCTGATGGTGGGCGGCGAGGCGTGCTCGGCCGAACTGGTCTCCGCCTGGGCGCCCGGACGCCACATGGTCAACGCGTACGGGCCGACCGAGGCCACGGTCGCCGCCACCATGACCGACGGGCTCACGCCGCGGGGCGCCGCCCCGTCCATCGGCGCACCGCTGGACAACGTGCGTGCCTATGTGCTGGACCAGGCGCTGCGGCCGGTGCCGGTGGGCGCGGTGGGCGAGCTGTATCTGAGCGGGGTGGGGCTCGCCCGCGGCTATCTGGGGCGGGCGGCGCTGACCGCGGAGCGGTTCGTGGCCGATCCGTTCGGCGCGGCCGGGCAGCGCATGTACCGCACCGGCGACCTGGTGGCCTGGACCGACTCCGGGGAGCTGACGTTCGCCGGGCGGGCCGACGACCAGGTCAAGATCCGTGGCTTCCGCATCGAGACCGGTGAGATCGAGGCCGCCCTGCGTGGCCACGCCGCGGTGCGGCAGGCGGTCGTCACCGTCCGCGAGGACCGCCCCGGCGACCGCCGTCTGGTGGCGTACGTGGTGGTGGAGGGGGCCGGTGCGGACGAGGTGCGCGAGCACGTCGCGGAGCGGCTGCCCGGCTATATGGTGCCCGCCGCCTTCGTCGTCCTCGACGAGCTTCCGCTGACCCGCAACGGCAAGGTGGCCAAGGCCGCGCTGCCGGCACCGGCGGCGCAGGGCACCCGGCGCGCGCCCTCGACCCCTGAGCAGGAGATCGTCTGCGGCCTGTACGCCGATGTCCTCGGCGCACCCGAGGTCGGTGCCGACGACGACTTCTTCCAGCTGGGCGGGCATTCGCTGCTCGCGATCCGGCTGGCCGGGCGGATCCGCTCGGCCTTCGGGGTGGACGTGCCGATCCGCGTCATCTTCGAGGCACCCTCGGTCGAGGCGCTGACCGCCCGGATCACGGCCGCGCTGCCCCAGGGCGATGCGGCGTCCGCGGCCGGGGCCCGCACGGTGGAGGTCTCCCGCGCGGACCGCCGGCTGTGGTTCATCAACCGCTTCGAGGAGCACCGGGCCGCCACCCACAACGTTCCGTTCGCCGTGCGGCTGACCGGCGACCTCGACCAGGAGGCGCTGCGCGGCGCGCTGCACGATGTGCTGGCCCGGCACGAGGCGCTGCGTACGGTCTTCCCCGAGCGGGACGGCGAGCCGAGCGGTGCGGTGCTGCCGCCGTCGGGCGTGCGCGTCCCGCTCACGGTGACCGACTTCGACGAGGCGGCGCTGGCCGCCGAGGTGGCCGGCGGATTCGACCTGGCCACCCGGCTGCCGGTGCGGTTCGCGCTGTTCCGCGTCAACGACGGCGAGGCCGTCCTGGTGACGGTGGTGCACCGGATCGCCGGCGACGACTGGGCGGGCGGACGGCTGCTGCGCGACCTGGCGTCCGCCTACCGGGCCCGGACCGGCGGCGAACCGGTGCGCTGGGAGGCGGAGCCGGAGCCGGACCGGGCCCGGGACGAGGAGGCCCTCGCCTGGTGGGCCGGACACCTGGCGGGCGCGCCCGAGGAGCTGCCGCTGGCCACCGACCGGCCGCGCCCGGCCGTGGACGCCCGGCCCTCGCACGCCGTGCCCGTCCGGCTGGGCGCCGCGGCACGCGAGCGCCTCGGCGCGCTCGCCGAGCGGGCCGGCACCGACCTGGAGACGGTGCTGCGCGCCGCGTTCGCCCTGGTGCTCGGCGGCCTCGGGGCCGGCCATGACGTGCCCGTCGCCACCCTGTCCCACCCCGCCGGGGAGACCGGCTCCGCGGTCTTCGGGGCGCATCTGTCCGTGCTGCGCGTCGACACCTCCGGGGATCCGACGGTGGCCGAGCTGCTCACCCGCGCCGGCAAGGCGGCGGCGGAGGCCCGGCGCCACCCGGTCCCGTTCGAGCGGCTGCTGCGCCGTCTGGAGCCGGATCTGATCGCCTCGCGCCATCCGCTGGCGCAGGTCGCCCTGACCGTACGGAGCGGTGGGGGCACCGCGCGGTGGCCGCATCTGGTGGTGCGCCCGGACGACGCGGCCCTGGGTGTGGAGAAGTTCGACCTGGCGGTGGTCCTGGCCGAGGAGCCCGGCGGCCAGGAGCTGACCGGGCGGCTGCACTACCGCTCGTCGCTGTTCGACGCGGAGTCCGTAGCGCGGCTGTGGGAGCGCATGACATCGGTGCTCACCCAGCTCGCCGACGCGCCCGGCGGGCGGCTGTCGCGGCTGCGGCTGCTGACCGGGGCCGAGCACGCGCGGCTGCTGGCCGACTGGAACGACACTGCCATCGAGGTGCCCGCCCTGGTGGACACCGTGCAGCGCCGTTTCGCCGAACAGGCCGCGCGGGTGCCGGACGAGCCGGCCCTGCTGTGGCAGGGCGGGCAGCTGACGTACCAGGAGCTGGACACGGCCGCCAACCGGCTGGCCCATCTGCTGCGCGCCTCGGGCGTGACCGCGGGCTCCCGGGTTGCCGTGCTGCAGCGCCGCTCGCCGGATCTGGTCGTGTCGCTGCTGGCCGTGCTGAAGGCCGGAGGGACCTACGTACCGCTGGACGCACGGGCACCGCTGGCCCGCACGACCCTCATCGTCGCCGAGACGGGCGCCTCGGTGGTGCTGACCGACACCGCGTCGGTCTCCGAGGCACCCCCGGCCGGCGGTCCGGTCATCGTCGTGGACGACGAGCCGCGGCTGGCCGAACAGCCGGCCGAGGACCCACACGTCGCGGGCCATCCGCAGCAGCTCGCGTACATCATGTACACCTCCGGCTCCACCGGTCGCGCCAAGGGTGTCGCCGTCACCCACCGTGACCTGCTGGCGTTCGCGCTCGACCGCTGCTTCGCCGGGGACGCCCACCATCGGGTGCTGCTGCACGCCCCGCACGCCTTCGACGCCTCCAACTACGAGCTGTGGATGCCGCTGCTGAGGGGCCGTCAGGTGGTGCTCGCTCCGCCGGAGGACCTTAACGTGGCGTCCCTCGGGCGGCTCCTGAGCGAGTACCGGGTGACGGCGCTGCACCTGACGGCAGGGCTGTTCCGGCTGGTGGTGGACGAGGACCTGGAGTGCCTGGCGCCGGTACGCGAACTGCTCGCGGGCGGCGACGTGGTGCCCGCCGCCTCGGTCGCCCGGCTGCTGGACCGCTTCCCCGGCATGGTGTTCAAGGACACCTACGGTCCGACCGAGACCACCAGCTTCGCCACCTTCCACCGGATGGACGCCGCCACCCCACCCGTCGGCACCGTGCCGATCGGCGGCCCGATGGACAATATGCGCGTCTATGTGCTGGACGGCATGATGCGGCCGGTGCCGGCCGGGGTCACCGGCGAGCTGTACATCGCCGGTGAGGGGCTCGCACGCGGCTACTGGGACCGGCCGGGGCTGACCGCCGCGTCCTTCGTGGCCGACCCGTTCGGCCCGCCGGGCTCCCGCATGTACCGGGTCGGCGACCTGGTGCGGTGGACACCCGAGGGCAGCCTGCTGTTCGCGGGCCGCGCCGACGACCAGGTCAAGATCCGCGGGTTCCGCATCGAGCCGGGCGAGGTGGAGGCGGCCGTCTCCCGGCTGCCGCGGGTGGCCCAGGCCGCGGTGATCGCACGCCGCGCCGCCGACGGCCCGCAGCGGCTCATCGCCTACCTCGTGCCCGCCGACGGCGCGGCCCTGGACGCCGAGGCGGTGCGCCGCCGGCTGGCCGACGAGTTGCCGGACTACATGGTGCCCTCCGCCGTGGTCACCCTGGACCGGCTTCCGCTCACCGCCCATGGGAAGGTCGACCGCGCGGCGCTGCCCGCGCCCGAGGTCGCCGTCTCCGGCCGGGCCGCCCGCACCCCGCGCGAGGAGCAGCTGGTGCGGTTGTTCGCCGACCTCCTGGGGCGGCCGGACGTGGGCGTCGACGACAGCTTCTTCGCCCTGGGCGGCGACTCGCTGCTCGCCACCCGTCTGGTCAGCCGGGTCCGTGCCGCCTTCGGTGTGGAGCTGCCCATCCGGGCGGTGTTCGACGCGCCGACGGCCGAGGCGCTCGCCGCCCGGCTGGACGACGCCCGCGCCGGGCGCAGCGCGCTGCGGGCCATGGAGCGGCCGGAGCACATCCCGCTGTCGTTCGCCCAGCGGCGGCTGTGGTTCATCAACCGGTTCGACGGCCAGAGCGCCACGTACAACATGCCGATCTCGATCCGGCTGCGGGGCCCGCTCGACCAGGCCGCGCTCGCCGACGCGCTCGGCGATCTCGTCGGCCGGCACGAGAGCCTGCGGACGGTGTACCCCGAGCGGGACGGCGTGCCCTACCAGCGGATCCTGCCCGCGCAAGAGGCCCGCCCCGACCTGACGGTGGTGGAGGCCGGCCCCGGGGACGTGGACGAGCGGCTGGAGGCCGAGGTCCGCCGCGGTATCGACCTGACAGTCCAGGTGCCGCTGCGGGTGTCGCTGTTCCGCCTGGCGGAGGAGGACCACGTCCTGCTGTTCGTGCTGCACCACATCGCCGGTGACGGCTGGTCGATGCGGCCGCTGGCGACCGACCTGGCCACCGCCTACGCCGCGCGCTGCGACGGGGTGGCGCCGCGGTGGGAGCCACTGCCGGTGCAGAACGCCGACTACGCGCTGTGGCAGCAGCAGGTGCTGGGCGACGAGGACGACCCGGACAGCGTCTTCTCCGGGCAGCTGCGCTACTGGCAGGAGCAACTCGCCGCGCTGCCGCAGGAGCTGGCGCTCCCGGTGGACCGTCCGCGCCCGGCGGTCGCGAGCCACCGCGGCATGCCCGTGTACTACCGGCTCGACGCGGAGCTGCACGGGAAGCTGCTGGCGCTCTCCCAGGAGACGGGCGCGAGCCTGTACATGGTGTTGCAGGCCGGGCTCGCCACGATGCTGCACCGGGTCGGTGCGGGCACCGACATCCCGATCGGCAGCGTGATCGCCAACCGCACCGACGAGGCACTCGACGACATGGTCGGGTTCCTCACCAACATGCTGGTGCTGCGCACCGACACCTCCGGACGCCCGACCTTCCGTCAGCTGGTGGACCGGGTGCGGGAGACCGACCTGAGTGCCTACGGCAACCAGGACGTGCCGTTCGAGCGGCTGGTGGAGGCCGTCAACCCGCCTCGTTCACTGGCCCGGCACCCGCTGTTCCAGGTGCTGCTGAACCTGCAGAACCTCCCGGACTACGCCAGCGAGATGCGCGGCCTGGAGGTGACCTCGTACGTGGTCAACCTCGGCGCGGCCCGGTTCGACCTGGCCTTCGGCTTCTCCGAGGAGTACGGCGCCGACGGCGCCCCGGCCGGGCTCCAGGGCGACATCCAGTACAGCGTCGACCTGTTCGACCAGGCCACGGCGGAGGACTTCGCCGCCTGTCTGGGCCGGGTGCTGCGGTCCGCCGTGGACGACCCGGACCGGACCGTCGACCACCTGGCGATGCTGCCCGCCGACCGACGCGACCGGCTGGTGTCGGGGTACGCGGCGGGCCCCGCCGGGCAGGTGCCCGCGGCGCCCCTGCCGGAGCTGTTCGCCGCCCAGGCGGCGCGCACCCCGGACGCGCCCGCGGTGGTGCGCGGCCCGCTCACGCTGACGTACGCGGAGCTGGCGGCCGCCGCAGGCCGGCTCGCCCGCCACCTGAGGGCGGCCGGCGCCGGACCCGGCGCGCTGGTCGCGGTCGCGCTGCCCAGGACACCGCTGCTGGTCACCGCCCTGCTCGGGGTGGTGACATCCGGTGCCGCGTATCTGCCGATCGACCCCGGCAACCCGGCCGACCGCATCGCCTTCGTGCTCGGCGACGCGGCGCCCGCACTGGTGCTCACCGACACCGCCACCGCGGCCCGGCTCCCGGAGTGCGCCGCGCCCGTGGTCCTGCTGGACGCGCCGGAGACGGCGGCGGTCCTGGCGGCGGCCGAGGGCGGACCGGTGGCCGACGCGGAGCGCACCCGCCCGTTGTCCATGCGGGACGCGGCCTACGTCATCTACACCTCCGGCTCCACCGGGCGGCCCAAGGGCGTGGTGGTCGAGCACCACTCGCTCGCCGACTACCTGGCGCACACCACCGCCGAGTACGCGTCGGCGCGCGGGGTGGCGCTGGTGCACTCGCCCGTCTCGTTCGACCTGACCGTCACCGGCCTGTACACACCGCTGCTGGTCGGCGGCTGCGTCAACCTCGCCTCGCTCAGCGAACCCGCGCCGCCGGAGGAGGCCGGGCTGGCCGCGGCGCCCGCCACCTTCCTCAAGGCCACCCCGAGCCATCTGCCGCTGCTCAGCGCGCTGCCCGACGGCTACTCGCCCTCCGGCGACCTGCTGCTCGGCGGCGAGCCGCTGCTCGGCACCAGCCTGCGCGAATGGCGTGAGCGGCACCCGGACGTGACGGTGCGCAACGTGTACGGGCCGACCGAGGCCACCGTGAACTGCGCCGAGTACCGCCTCGCCCCCGGGGCGCCGCTGCCGGACGGGCCGGTGCCGATCGGGCGGCCGCAGGCCAACGCCCGGCTGTATGTGCTGGACGCGGGGCTCGAACCGGTGCCCGAAGGCGTGACCGGGGAGCTGTATCTGGCCGGTGAGGGGCTGGCGCGCGGCTATCTGCACGCGCCGGCGCTGACCGCTGAGCGGTTCGTGGCCGACCCGTACGGCCCGCCCGGCGCCCGGATGTACCGCAGCGGCGACCTGGCCAAGTGGAACCGGGCCGGGGAGCTGGTGTACGTGGGCCGCGGCGACGACCAGGTCAAGCTGCGGGGCTTCCGGATCGAGCTGGGCGAGATCGAGGTGGCGCTCGCCGCGCATCCGGCCGTCGCCGGCGCGACGGTGATCGTGCGCGAGGACCGGCCGGGCGACCAGCGTCTGGTGGCCTATCTCGTCCCGGCGCCCGGCGCCGCGCCCTGCGCGCCCGCCGACCTGGCGGGGCATCTGGCCGGGCGGCTGCCGGAGTACATGGTGCCGCAGGCATATCTGACGGTGGACGAGCTGCCGCTGACCGCGCACGGCAAGGTGGACCGCGCGGCGCTCCCCGCGCCGGTGGCGGACCGGCGGGACGGGCCGGGCGCGGCCGGTGCGCGCACCCCGCAGGAAGAGCTGCTGTGCCACCTGTTCGCGGACATGCTCGGGGTGCCGGACGTCGGCGTGCACGACAACTTCTTCGATCTGGGCGGGCATTCGCTGCTCGCCACCCGGCTGGTCAGCAGGATCCGCTCGGTCTTCGGGCTGGAGCTGCCGATCCGCGCCGTCTTCGAGGCGCCCACGGTGGCCCGGCTGACCGCGCACCTCACCCAGGCCGGGGCGGGCCGCCGCGCGCTCGCGCCGATGCCGCGCCCGGCCGAAGTACCGCTGTCGTTCGCCCAGCGGCGGCTGTGGTTCCTCAACCGCTTCGACGACGCGGCCGACTCCGCGTACAACCTGCCGATCGCCCTGCGGATGACCGGTGCGCTCGACCGGGACGCGCTCACCGCGGCGCTGGGTGACCTGGTGGCGCGGCACGAGGTGTTCCGCACCGTCTTCCCCGAGTCCGCCGGTGTCCCCGTCCAGCGGGTGCTCCGCGTGGACGAGGCCGCGCCGCGGCCGGACGTCACCGAGACCACCGAGGAGCAGCTGCCCGGGCTGCTGGCGGCCGAGATGCGCGGCGGCTTCGATCTGACCGTCGAGCCCCCGCTCCGGGCCCGGCTGTTCGCGCCGGCCGCGGATACCCATGTGCTCACCCTGACGATGCACCACATCGCGGCCGACGGCTGGTCGCTCGCCCCGCTCATGGCCGACCTGGCGACCGCCTACCGGGCGCGGGCCACCGGCCGCGAGCCCGGCTGGCAGCCGCTGCCCGTGCAGTACGCCGACTACGCGCTGTGGCAGCGCGCGGTGCTCGGCGACGAGGCCGAACCGGACAGCCCCATCACCCGGCAGCTGCGCTACTGGGAGGAGACGCTGGCCGGGCTGCCCGACGAGCTGTCCCTGCCCACCGACCGCTCCCGCCCGGCCGTGGCGAGCTACCGGGGCGCGCACGTCCCGGTGGAGATCCCCGCCGAGCTGCACCAGCGGATCGGCGAGCTGGCCCGGTCCCGGCAGGCGAGCGTCTACATGGTGTTGCAGACGGGCCTGGCGGCGCTGCTCTCGCGCCTGGGCTGCGGCACGGACATCCCGATCGGCAGCCTGATCGCCGGACGCACCGACGAGGCCCTGGAGGACCTGGTCGGATTCTTTGTCAACACCCTGGTGCTGCGCACCGACACCTCCGGCGAGCCGACCTTCGCCGAGCTGCTGGACCGGGTACGCGCGACCGACCTGGCCGCCTACGCCCACCAGGACCTTCCGTTCGAGCGCCTGGTGGAGGCGGTCAACCCGGGCCGCTCGATGGCCCGCCACCCGCTGTTCCAGGTGGCGCTCAACCTGCAGAACGCCGCGCGGGCGGACTGGAGCCTGGGCCTGCCGGGGCTGACGGTCGAGCCGGAGGGCTTCACGCTGGAGACGGAGAAGTTCGACCTGTCCTTCACCTTCACGGAGCACCACGCCGCGGATGGCACACCGGCCGGTATCACCGGCACGGCCGGCTACGCCGTCGACCTGTTCGACGGCGAGCGGGTGGCCGGTCTGACGGCCCGCCTGGTGCGGCTGCTCTCCGCGGCCGTCACCGCGCCCGACGAGGCGGTCGGGGAGCTGGAGCTGCTCGATCCCGAAGAGCGGTCGGCGCTGCGCACGGCGGGCACCGGGCCACGGCGCACGGTCCCCGCCGACGGCGTCGACGCGCTGCTCGCCCGGCGCGCCGCGGCCGCCCCCGGCGCCCTCGCGGTGCGCGGCCCCGACAGGTCGCTGACCTACGGCGAACTGGACGCCGCCGTGACCCGGCTGGCCCGGCGCCTGATCGAGCGCGGCGCGGCGCCCGGCAGCCTGATCGCCGTGGCCCTGCCGCGCGGCACCGGCATGCTGGTGGCGCTCCTGGCGGTCCTGCGCTCGGGCGCGGCGTATCTGCCGCTGGACCCCGCGCACCCCGCGGAGCGGTTGGCCGCCACCCTCGCCGACGCACGTCCGCTGCTCGCCCTCGCCACCCGCACCACCGCCGCGGCCCTGCCCGAGGGCACGAGCCTGGAGCTGCTGGACGACGCCGGGCCGCACCGCGGACCGGATGCGCCGGCGCGGCCGTGGGCCGACGGCGAGCGGGCCGCGCCGGTGCATCCGGAGCACCCCGCGTACGTCATCCACACCTCGGGATCGACCGGACGGCCCAAGGGGGTGGTGGTGCCGCGGCGCGCGCTGGCCAACTTCCTGGGCGACATGGCCGAGCGGTTCCCGCTGGGGTCCGCCGACCGGCTGCTGGCCGTCACCACGGTGTCGTTCGACATCGCCGCGCTGGAGTTGTACCTCCCGCTGGTGAGCGGTGCCGCGGTGGTCATCGCCGACCGCGACACGGTGCGCGACCCGGCGGCGCTGCTGGGGCTGGCCGGCGAGGCGGGCGCGACCGTTCTGCAGGGGACGCCGTCCCTGTGGCAGGCCCTGGTCGCGCACGCCCCGGACGCGCCGCGGGGCCTGCGCGCCCTGGCCGGCGGTGAGGCGCTGCCGCGCGAACTGGCGGACCGGATCACCGGGGCCGGCGCGGAGCTGACCAACCTGTACGGGCCGACGGAGACCACCATCTGGTCCACGACCGCGGCGCTCGGCGCCCGCCCGGGCGCCCCGGCCATCGGCGCCCCGATCGCCAACACCACCGTCCAGGTCCTCGACGGGCGGCTGCGGCCGGTCCCGGCCGGGGTCGCGGGCGAGCTGTACATCGGCGGCTCGGGCCTGGCCCACGGCTATCTGGGGCGGCCCGGCCTGTCGGCGGAACGCTTCGTGGCCGACCCGTACGGCCCGGCGGGCACCCGGATGTACCGCACCGGGGACCTCGCCCGGTGGGGCTCCGACGGGTGCCTGGAGTACCTGGGCCGGGTCGACCACCAGGTGAAGCTGCGCGGGTTCCGCATCGAACCCGGCGAGATCGAGGCGGCGCTGACCCGCCATCAGGACGTCGCCCGGGCGGCGGTGCTGTTGCGCGAGGACAGACCGGGCGACCGGCGGCTCGTCGGATACGTCGTGCCGGCGCCCGGCCGGGCGGCCGACACCGGGGCGCTGCGCGCGCATCTCGCGGCGTCTGTGCCCGAGTACATGGTCCCCTCGGCACTCGTCGCGCTCGACGCGCTGCCCATGACGCCCAACGGCAAGCTCGACCGGCGGGCCCTGCCGGAACCGGCGGCCACGGGCCAAGGTGCCCCGGGCGGTGCCCCGCGCTCCCCGCGCGAGGAGATCATGTGCGGGCTGTTCGCCCAGACCCTCGGCATGGACGCCTTCCCGGTCCATGACAGCTTCTTCGAGTCCGGTGGCCATTCGCTGCTGGCGACGCGGCTGATGAGCCGGGTGCGCACGGTCTTCGGCGTCGAACTGCCGATCCGCGCCCTGTTCGAGCACCCCACCGCGGCCGGGCTGGTCGGCCGGCTCGACGGCGCCGACCAGGCGCGCCCCGCGCTGCGCCCGCTGCCCCGCCCGGAGGTGCTGCCGCTGTCGTTCGCCCAGCGCCGGATGTGGCTGCTGCACCGTCTGGAGGGGCCGAGCCCGACGTACAACATGCCGTTCGTGGTGCGGCTCTCCGGCGACCTGGACCGGGACGCGCTGCGGACCGCGCTGGACGACGTCCTCGACCGGCACGAGAGCCTGCGCACCCGCTTCCCCGAGGTCGACGGCGTGCCCAGTCAGCAGATCCTGACCGGGGACGACGCCCGGGTGGAGATCGCCGTGCGCCGGGTGACGCCGTCCGAGGTGGAGGCCGCGACGGCCGAGGCGGTCCGGGTCCGGTTCGACCTGACCGCCGACCTGCCGGTGGCGGCGTCCCTGCTCTCCCTGTCGCCCACCGAGCACGTCTTCGTGCTGGTCGTCCACCACATCGCGGGCGACGGCTGGTCGATCGGCCCGCTGGCCGGGGACGTGGCCCGGGCGTACGCGGCCCGCTGCGCCGGGCGGGCACCCGACTGGGAGCCGCTGCCGGTGAGTTACGCGGACTACGCGCTGTGGCAGCGGGAGCTGCTGGGCGAGGAGTCCGATCCGGACAGCCTGTTCGCGACGCAGGTCGGCCACTGGGAGCGGGCCCTGGCGGACCTGCCCGACCAGCTGAACCTGCCCACCGACCGGCCGCGCCGGGCGGTGGCCGGCTTCGAGGGCGGACGGCTGGGCATCCGGCTGCCCGCGCGGCTGCACACCGCGATCCGGGCGCTGGCCCGGCAGCAGGGTGCGAGCACCTTCATGGTGATGCAGGCCGCGGTGGCGGCGCTGCTGAACAAGCTCGGCGCGGGCACGGACATTCCGCTGGGCAGCCCCATCGCGGGCCGCACCGACGAGGCGCTGGACAAGCTGGTCGGCTTCTTCGTCAACACCCTGGTGCTGCGCAACGACCTCAGTGGCAACCCCTCGTTCGCCGAGCTGGTCGGCCGCGCCCGGGAGACGGCGCTGGCCGCGTACGCCCACCAGGACGTGCCGTTCGACCACCTGGTGGAGGTGTTGCGGCCGGACCGCTCCGCGGCACACCAGCCGCTGTTCCAGGTGATGCTGGCCCTGCAGAACGCCACGGCGGCCGCGGACCTCGAGCTGCCCGGGCTCACCGTCACGGCCGCGGACGGCTTCACCGGCGCCTCCCGCTTCGACCTGTTCTTCAGCTTCGCCGAGCAGTTCGACGACGACAGCGGCGCGCCGGAGGGCATGGACGGGTTCGTCGAGTACAGCACCGACCTGTTCGACGCCGCCACGGTCGCCGGGCTGCTGGAGCGCCTCGAGCGGCTGTTGACCGCCGTGACCGCGGATCCGGGGCGTCCGGTCTCCTCGATCGATCTGCTGGGCGAGGAGGAGCGGGAGACCGTGGTGCGGCGGTGGAACGACACCGCCACCAACGCCGTGCCGGACAGTGTGACCGGGCGGTTCGCCGCCCAGGTGGCGCGCACGCCGGACGCGGTGGCCGTCGCCGCGGGCGAGCGGCAGCTGACCTACCGGGAGCTGGACGAGGCGTCCGACCGCCTCGCGCGGCGCCTGGTCGCACTCGGGGTCGCCCCCGAGGACCGGGTCGCCCTGTTCCAGGAGCGCTCGCCCGGGCTCGTGGTGTCGATCCTCGCGGTGCTCAAGTCCGGCGCCGCGTATGTGCCGATCGATCCGCGCTACCCGGCCTCCCGGCGCGGCCACATCATGGCGGACAGCCAGGTCTCGGTGCTGCTCACCGACCTGGCCTCGCCCGCGCCGGAGTGCGCGCACGACGCCACCGTCCTCGTGGTGGACGCCCCGGCGCCGGCCGGCGGGCAGGACGTGCCTCTCCCAGTGGCCGTGCGCCCCGAGCAGCTGGCGTACGTGATGTACACCTCCGGTTCGACCGGGGTGCCCAAGGGCGTGGCGATCACGCACGCCGACGTCACGGCACTCGCGGCGGACCGGGCGTTCGCCTCGGGCGCGCACCGCCGGGTGCTGCTGCACTCGCCGCAGGCGTTCGACGCGGCCACCTACGAGCTGTGGGTGCCGCTGCTGAACGGCGGCCAGGTGGTGCTGGCCCCGCCGGGTGACCTGGACCTTCCGACCCTGGAGCGGGTCGTCGCCGAGCACGCGGTCACCGGGCTGTGGATGACCGCCGGGCTGTTCCGGCTCACCGCCGAGGAGGCCCCGTCCTGTTTCGCGGGCGTGGCCGAGGTGTGGACCGGCGGCGACGTGGTGCCCGCGGAGGCGGTGCGGCGGGTCATGGCGGCCTGCCCGGGGACCGTGGTCGTGGACGGCTACGGCCCGACCGAGACCACCACCTTCGCCACCCGCTTCCGCATGCCGGACCCCGATGACGTCCCCGCCCAGATCCCCATCGGACGGCCGCTGGACAACATGCGCGTCCACGTTCTGGACGACGGGCTGTGCCCGGTCCCGCCCGGCGTCCCGGGCGAGCTCTACATCGCGGGCGCCGGACTGGCACGCGGCTACCTGGAACGGCCGGAGCTGACCTCCGAGCGGTTCGTGGCCGATCCGTACGGCCCGGCGGGCGGCCGGATGTACCGGACGGGCGACCTGGTGCGGTGGAACGCCCAGGGCGCGGTGGAGTTCCTCAGCCGCGCCGACGACCAGGTCAAGATCCGCGGCTTCCGGATCGAACCGGGCGAGATCGAAGCGACGCTCGCCGGCCATCCGGACGTCGCCCAGGCGGCCGTCGTGGTGCGCGAGGACCGCCCCGGCGACCACCAGCTGGTGGCGTACGTGGTGCCGGGCGCCGACGGCACCGCGGAGGAGACCGGCTCCGCCGAGGAGCAGATCGACCAGTGGCAGCAGCTGTACGCGCAGATGTACGGCGCGGAGCGGCCGGAGGAGTTCGGCGAGGACTTCAGCGGCTGGGCCAGCAGCTACACCGGCGAGGACATCCCGATCGAGGAGATGCGCGAGTGGCGGGACGCCACCGTGGAGCGGATCCGTGCCCTGCGGCCCCGCCGGGTGCTGGAAATCGGCGTCGGCAGTGGACTCCTGCTGGCCAAACTCGCCGGCAACTGCGAGACCTACTGGGGCCTGGACTTCTCCGCCGAGGCCATCGCCGTACTGCGCGCCCAGGTAGCGGCCCGGCCCGAACTGGCCGATCGGGTCGAGCTGAAGCTGCGCGCCGCGCATGAGCTGGAGGGGCTGCCCACCGGCTTCTTCGACACCGTGGTCATCAACTCCGTCGCCCAGTACTTCCCCCACGCCGCCTACCTCACCGACCTGCTGGAGTCACTGGCGGACCTCGTGGTCCCCGGGGGTGCGGTGTTCCTCGGCGACCAGCGCAACCTGCGCACCCAGCGCGCCTTCCAGACCGCGGCGCGGCTGCACGGGTGGACCGGACAGCAGGGCGCGGCGGAGCTGTCCCGGGCCGTCGAGCAGACGATCCTGATGGAGAAGGAACTCCTGGTCGACCCCGAGTACTTCGCCGCCGTCGCCCGCGACATCCCCGCCTACACGGCCGTGGACGTCCGGGTCAAGCGCGGCCACGGCGACAACGAGCTGACCCGCCACCGCTTCGACGTGGTGCTGCGCACCGGCCCGGTGGACGCACACGACCTCGGCGCCATCGAACGGCTGCGCCACGGCGTGGACCTCACCGACCTGGCCGACATGGAGCGCGTGCTGGCCGGGCGCGGCGGCGGGCCGGTGCGCGTGACGGGCATCCCGGACGCCCGGCTGGCCGGGGAACAGGCCGCCCTCCAGGCCCTCGCCGAGGGACGGGAGGTCGCCGAGGCCGTGGACGCCCTCCACCGCCCGGCCGAGCCGGGCATCGACCCGGAGGCGCTGTATGCCCTGGGCGACCGCCTCGGGCTGGCCGTGCTCGTCACGTACGCCCCGGGCGCACCCGGGCGGCTGGACGCGGTCTTCGGCGCCGACGGGCCCCTTCTGACCGACGTGTATCTTCCCGCCACCCGCCTGGAGCCCGCGGTCCACGTCAACAACCCGCTCGGGTCACGGCAGTTGGGCACCCTGGTGGCCGAGCTGCGCGGCTACGCCGAGCAGCGGCTGCCCGCGTACATGGTGCCCGCGGCGATCGTCCCCCTCGACGCCCTGCCGACCACCGTCAACGGCAAGCTCGACCGACGCGCCCTGCCCGCGCCCGACTTCTCCGGCGCGGCCGCCTCGCGGGCGCCGCGCACCGAGCGGGAGGCGCGGCTGTGCGCGGTGATGGCCGAGGTGCTGGCCCTGCCCTCCATCGGCATCGACGACAACTTCTTCGACCTGGGCGGCGACAGCATCATGTCGATCCAGCTGGTCAGCCGCGCCCGGCGGGCCGGGCTGCTGATCGGCACGCGCGATGTGTTCCAGCACCCGACCGTCGCGGAGCTGGCCGGGGTGGTCCGCCTCGACGACGACGCCGCGGACGGGGCCGACGAGCCGGACACCGGTGAGGTGCCGCTGCTGCCCATCGTGCACTGGCTGCGCGAGCGGGGCGGCCCCATCGAGGGCTTCCACCAGTCCCGCGTCGTCCCGCTGCCCGCGGGGGCCACCCGCGAGCCGCTGGTGCGGGCGCTGGAGGCGCTGCTGGAGCACCATGCGGCGCTGCGCATGCGGCTGCACCGGGACGAGGAGCGGTGGCGCCTGGAGATCCCGCGACTCCCGGCGGCCGGCGCGGAGGAGCTGCTGGAGCGCGTGGACGTGGCGGGCCTGGACGAGGCGGCGCTGGAGGCCGCGGTCACCGCGCACCGCGAGACGGCGGCGGCCCAACTCGCCCCGGACGACGGGGTGATGGTGCGGGCCGTGTGGTTCGACCCGGGCCCGGACCATGGCGGGCACCTGCTGCTCCTGGTGCACCACCTGGCCGTCGACGGAGTGTCGTGGCGGGTGCTGGTGCCCGACCTGGCCGAGGCGTACGAGGCGGCGGCCCAGGACCGGGAGATCGCCCTCCAGCCGGTGGGCACCTCGCTGCGCGGCTGGGCCACCCGGCTGCACCGGCTGACGGCCGAGCGGCGTGCCGAGACCGGGTTCTGGGAGGAGGTGGTGCGCGCACCCGAGCCGACGCTGGGCCTCCGCCCGCTCGACCCGGCCCGCGATACCGTCGCCTCGACCCGGTTCACCCACGTCCGGCTGCCCGTGGAGCTGAGCACCGCGCTGCTGACGGACGTACCGCGCGCCATCCACGGCGGGGTGGACGACATCCTGCTCACCGCGCTGTCGCTGACCCTGACCCGGTGGCGCGCCGCGCGCCGCGGCGACGCCCGCGACGACGTCCTGGTGGCGGTGGAGAGCCACGGCCGGCACGACATCGTGGACGGTGTCGACCTGACGCGGACCGTCGGCTGGTTCACCGCGATGTACCCGGTGCGGATCGACCTGTCCGGTCTCGGCCCCGTGCGGGTGGGCGGGGCGGCCGCCGAACGGGCCGCGAAGGCGGTGAAGGAGCAGTTGCGGCGGGTCCCCGACCACGGGATCGGCTACGGGCTGCTGCGTTACCTCGACCCGGAGTCCTCCGCCCGCCTCGCGGGCGGCGCCGAACCGCAGGTCGCGTTCAACTACTTCGGCCGGTTCGCGACGCCCGGCGCCCCGCTGCCGCCGACCGCTGCCGAGCCGGTGTACGAGACCGGCCGCTATGACGGCGACACCGACGGGCAGCGACCGTTCGGCCATGCCCTGGAGATCAACGCGCGCGCGGACGACACGGCCGACGGCCCGTCCCTGAGCTGCGTGTGGAGCTGGCCGGACGGGCTGTTCACCGACGAGGAGGTCCTCGAGCTGTGCGCGGGCTGGGTCGAGGCGCTCCAGGCGCTGGCCGATCTGGGGCGCCGGCCGGGCGCCGGCGGGCGCACCCCCTCCGATCTGCCGCTCGTCCAGCTCACCCAGCGCCAGATCGAGCGGCTCGAAGCCGATCTGCCGGGTCTGGCGGACGTGCTGCCGCTCACCCCGCTGCAGGAGGGGCTGCTCTTCCACGCGCGCTTTGACGACGCCGGCCATGACCCGTACACCGTCCAGTTCCTGTGGACGCTGGACGGTCAGGTGGACCGGGACGCGCTACGGGCCGCGGCGCGCACACTGCTTCGGCGCCACCCCAACCTGCGGGTGGCCTTCCGCCAGGACGACCTGGACCGTCCGGTGCAGGTGGTGGTCGACGACCTGGCGCTGCCCTGGTACGAGCACGATCTGCGAACCTTCGGCGGCGAGGCGCTCGACCGCGAGGTGGAGCGCATCGTCGCGGAGGACCGGGCGCGCCGCTTCGACCCGGGCCGGCCACCGTTGATCCGCTTCACCCTGATCCGGGTGGCCGAGGACGCGTACCGCTTCCTGTTCACCAACCACCACATCCTGCTCGACGGCTGGTCCATGCCGATCCTCCTGGGCGAACTGGCCGCCCTGTACGGGGCGGCGGGCGACGACCGGGCGCTGCCCGTCCCGGCGGACCACCGCGCGTACCTCACCTGGCTCGCCCGGCAGGACCGGGGCGAGGCCGAGGACGCCTGGCGCGAGGCGCTGGCCGGGCTGCAGGAGCCGCTGCTGCTCGCGCCGCGGGCCGGCGCCCAGGTCACGGCCGTGCCGTCGCGCCGGGTCGTGGAGCTGGACCCGGAACTGAGCGCGGCGCTGGCCGAGCTGGCACGCCGTCACGGGCTGACCCTCAACACGGTCGTGCAGGGCGCCTGGGCCACCCTGCTGGGCCGGCTCGCCGGCCGGGACGACGTGGTGTTCGGCGCCACCGTCTCCGGGCGGCCCCCGGAGGTGCCGGGCATCGAGACGATGGTCGGGCTGTTCATCAACACCCTGCCGGTCCGGGTCCGCCTGGACCAGTCGGAGCCCCTGTCGGCGCTGCTGGAGCGGATCCAGCGGCAGCAGTCCGCGCTGATGCCCTATCCGTATCTGCGCCTGTCCGATGTGCAGCGGCTGGCGGGCCTCGGCGAACTCTTCGATTCGGCCACGGTGTTCGAGAACTACCCGGCCCCACCGCCGGGCCTGGACACCGAGCCGGGCGAGGTGGACGTCAGCGGCGACGAGACGCGCGAGGCCACCCACTATCCGCTGGCCCTGTGCGCGTCCATGCGCGGGGCGACACTGCGGCTGCGGCTGGACCACCGGCCCGATGTGGTCGACGCGCCGACCGCGGCGGGGCTCGTGGACCAGCTGATGCGCTGGCTGCGGGCGCTGGCCACCGACCCGGACCAGCCGGCCGGCGAGGTCGACCTGCTCGGCCCGGGCCAGCGCGACCAGGTGCTGCGGCGGTTCAACGACACCGCCCGCGCCGTCCCGTCGTCGCGCTGGTCCGAGCTGGTCGCCCAGCAGGCCCGGCGGGCCCCGCGGCGCACCGCCGTGGCCTGCGGACAGGAGCGGCTGAGTTACGCGGAGCTGGACCGGCGCGCGAACCAGCTCGCACGGCTGCTGACCGGGCGCGGCGCGGGGAAGGGCTCACTGGTCGCCCTGGTGCTGGAGCGCACGCCCGATACGGCGGTGGCCGTGCTGGCCGTCGCCCGGGCGGGCGCGGCGTACCTGCCGGTGGATCCGCGCTATCCGGCCGAGCGGTGCGCGTTCATCCTGGACGACGCGCGCCCGGCCCTGATGGTGGCGACCACGGACACGGTCCGCCTGCTGGAGGAGGCCGGCGGGAACCGGCCGGCGCTCGTGCTGGACGACCCGGCGGTACGGGCCGCGTGGGCGGCCCACAGCGACGCACCTCCGGTCCCGGCCGGGCCCGCCTCACCCGACGAGGCCGCGTACGTCATCTACACCTCGGGCACGACCGGACGCCCCAAGGGCGTCGTGGTCACCCACCGCGGCATCGGCAATCTGGCCGCGGCCCAGACCGAGCGGTTCGCGATCCAGGCGGACAGCAGCGTGCTGCAGTTCGCCTCGCCCAGCTTCGACGCGGCGGTCTCGGAGATCGTCACCGCCCTTACGGCGGGCGCCACCTTGGTGCTTGCCCCGGCGGCCGAGCTGATGCCGGGCCCGGCGCTGGCCGAGGTGGTCGCCCGGCACGGGGTCACCCACGCCACCATCCCGCCCACCGCCCTGGCCGCGGTGGCACCCGACGGGCTGCCCGGGCTGCGCACCCTGGTGGTCGCGGGCGAGCCCTGCCCGCCCCATCAGGTGGAGCAGTGGGCGCCGCGGCTGCGCATGATCAACGCCTACGGGCCGACCGAGCTGACCGTGTGCGCCACGATGAGCGATCCGCTCACCGCGGGCGCCGCGGTCCCCATCGGCCGGCCCATCGCCGGCACCTCCGCCTACGTGCTGGACGCGCGGTTGCGGCCGGTGCCCCCCGGGGTGGCAGGCGAGCTCTACGTCAGCGGGCCCGGCCTGGCGCGCGGCTACCTGAACCGCGGCGCGCTGACGGCGGAGCGGTTCGTCGCCGACCCGTTCGGCACGCCCGGGGGGCGCATGTACCGCACCGGCGACCTGGTCCGCTGGAGCCACGACGGGCAGCTCACCTTCGTCGGCCGGGCCGACGAGCAGCTGAAGGTACGCGGCTTCCGGATCGAGCCCGGCGAGATCGAATCGGTGCTGCTCGGCCACCCGGACGTGGCCCAGGCCGCCGTCGTGCTGCGGGAGTCCGGCCCCGCCGGGCGCCGCCTCACGGCGTACGTGGTGCCGCACGACGGGGGCCGGCTCGACCCGATGGTGTTGCGCAAACACCTCGCGGGCCAGGTGCCCGACTACATGGTGCCCGCGGCGTTCGTCGCCCTGGACACCCTGCCGGTCACCCCGCACGGCAAGCTGGACCGAGCGGCCCTGCCCGCGCCGGACACCGCGGGCAGCACCGGCGGCGGCGCGCCCAGGACACCGCGCGAGGAGGTCCTGTGCGGGCTGTTCGCCGAGGCGCTGGGAGTCGGCCGGATCGGGATCGAGGACAACTTCTTCGACCTCGGCGGCGATTCACTGACCGCGGCTGGGCTGGTCAGCAGGGTGAACCTCGCCTTCGGCACCGCGGTGAGCATCACCGCGGTGTTCGACAGCCCCACCGTCGAGGGCCTCGCCGAGCGGCTGACCGCCGGCGACGAGGGCGACCCGCTGGACGTGGTGCTGCCGCTGCGGGGCAGCGGCGGCGCCGAGCCGGTGTTCTGCCTGCCGCCGGCGGGCGGGCTGAGCTGGACGTACGCGGGGTTGCTGCGCCACATCGACCCCGAGCACCCGGTGTACGCGCTCCAGGCGCGCGGCCTGGCCCGCGATGAGCCGCTGCCGGAGTCGGTGGCGGCCATGGCCGAGGACTACCTGGAGCGAATCCGGGCCATCCAGCCGCACGGCCCCTACCATCTGCTGGGCTGGTCGCTCGGCGGTGTCCTGGGACATCTGATCGCCACCCGGCTGCAGGCCGCCGGGGAACACGTCGCGACGCTGGCCATTCTCGACGCCTACCCCGTCGTCAACGCCCACGAGGCGGTCGAGGAGCGGCCCGAGGACGTTCTGCGGCAACTGCTGGCATACCTCGGCCACGACCCGGCGGAACTGGGCGACGGCCCGCTGGACCACGCACGGGCCCGCGCCCTGCTCGACGACGGCGACAGCGCCATCGCCGGGCTGGAGGAACGGCACATCGAAGCCCTGGCGCGGGTGGGCACCAACATCTCCCGCATCACCGCGGACTTCCGCCTGGACCGGTTCCGCGGCGAGGTGCTGGTCTTCCACGCCGCGCAGGGCAAGGAGGGCTCGGCCTACACCCCCGAGTTGTGGGACCCGTACGTCGACGGGCGCGTGGTCCGGCACGACGTGGCCTGCGCCCACAACGACATCACCAAGGCCGCCGCCTGGGCCGTGATCGGCCCGGTGCTCGCCCGGTCCCTGCGCGACGCGCGCACCACCCCGACCCCGTCCGACCGTTGACGGACCTCTCCACCGAAGGAGCACATCCGATGCGACAAGCGACCGACGCGCGCCAGGACCCGGCGGGCCCGTCCGGTGACGGCGTCCCCGTCTTCCAGCTGATGGACCCGGAGCTGGTGCGCGACCAGTACGGCTTCTTCGCCCGGCTGCGGGAGAAGTCGCGCGTGTGGTGGGCGGAGCTGCCGGACGGTTCCCGGTGGCTGGTGCCCACCCGCTACGAGGACATCCGGCTGGCCCACCTGGACCCGGTGCTGCGGCAGAAGCCGGACCCGGAGGACGACCCGGTCTCCGACGAGGAGGGCGGCATCTGGCGGATCTACAACGAGCACCCGGTGGTGACCGACCCGCCCAAGCACACGCGGCTGCGCAAGCTGCTCAGCGGTGCGTTCACCGGGCGGCAGACCGAGCGGATGCGGCCGCGGGTCGAAGCGACCGCCGCCGAGCTGCTGGACCGTCTGGCCGAGGAGGGCGCGGACGGCAGCCCCGTGGACCTGATGGAGCATTACGCCTGGCAACTGCCGCTGGTCCTGATCTGCGAGCTGCTGGGCGTCCCCGAGGACCGTCGCCAGGTGTTCCACGACTGGTCGCGGAACGCGCGCGACTTCACCGGCGGCGACACCCACGAGGGCCGGGAGGAGATCGCCTACCGGATCATCGACGTCATCAAGGAACTCATCGCCGAGCGGCGTGCCCATCCCACCGAGGACCTGCTGGGCCAGATGGTGCAGGCCCGGGACGCCGACGAGGGCAGGCTCAGCGAGATCGAGCTGATCTCGACCGCGTTCATCGTGCTGCTCGCCGGGTTCGAGACCAGCGTGGGCCTCATCGGCAACGGCGTGCACGCGTTGCTGCGCGATCCCGAGCAACGGGCGCTGGTGGAGAGGGACCCGTCACTGATGCCGGGCGCGGTCGAGGAGTTCCTGCGGTTCGACCCGTCGCTGTTCCTCACCAACGTCCGGATCTCCGGCGCCCCGACCACTGTCGCCGGGGTCACCATCCGCAAGGGCCAGCCGGTCCTGCTGTCCCTGGGCGCCGCGAACCGGGACCCCGAGCAGTTCCCGGACGCCGACCGGCTGGACGTCACCCGCCATGCGGGCGGCCATCTGACGTTCGGCTACGGCATCCACCACTGCCTGGGCGCCCCGCTCGCCCGGATGGAGGGGGCTATCGCCATCGGGCGGCTGCTGGAGCGCTTCCCGCGGCTGCGGCCGGCCGGCGACGGGGACGTGCCGTTCATCCCCAATCCCATCTCCCGCACCCCGCTGAAGCTGTCCGTGCTGCTCGTCTGACATCCCGCGGGGTGGGTCCCCGGATCCAGGATCCACCCCGCGGGCCCCGCGAGCGTCTCCGGCCCGGCCCTTGCCCCGGCCGGGCCGGAGCCTCACGACCGTGCACAGGCGGGGCAGCCCGCAGTGGTGCGGTGGTATTCCCAGGCCGCCCCCGCCAGCGCGACGCCCCACAACACCCAGGAGGCATAGAACGTGAGCGGAACCCACGGGCGCAGCCCTATCTCCTCGACCGGCGGCGTGGCCGGGTCGTTGACGTACCGCACCCCCGCCACCAGCGCCGCCGGGGCCACCTCGGCCAGCACCGCGAGGCCGAAGCAGCTCGGCACCAGCACCAGCGGCCGTGGCACCCGCGAACCCCCGACGGCCGGGACCCAGCGCGGGAACGTCCGGCCCCAGGGCCGTACCAGCGCCAGCGACAGGAGCGATCCGGCGAGGGCGGGCACGACCGGCAGCCAGCCGCCGGGGACCGCGTGGATCACCTCGGGCCGGGTGATACCGATGTCGCTGCCGCACTCCCAGGCCAGCTTCACCACCGGGTACGGCAGGGACAGCGCGCACGCCGCGTAGCCACTCCACGCCAGGGCCCGCGGTGCGGCCGGGCGCGGCCGGCGCCCGCACCGCGGGCAGGTCCCCGCTCCCTCCCGCGCCTGCCACCGGGCGGCCACGAGCGTCAGCGCGGCCGAGCCGAGGGCGAGACAGCGGGCCGCCACCCGGCCCGGGTCCACTTCGGCGGCGTCCGCGTCCGCCGTTCCGGCCGTACGGCGCAGGGCCACGGCCAGCGCGTCGAACAGGAGGTGGCTCCCGCCCTGGACCAGTCCCGCGGCCGCGCCGCGCGCCACCAGCTCCGCGGCCCCGCGCGGCCGGTGCCGGGCCGGCGGTACGGCCGTGAGCGCCGCCAGCGCCAGGCCACCCGCGGCGGAGGCGCCCTTCAGCAGCCGCTCGCCGGGGAACGGCTCCCGCTCACGGCGGCGGGCGAGGGCGGTCGCGGCAAACGTGGCGGCGCACCCCGCGACCGCCCACGCCGCCCGGACCCGTCCCCGTCGTTGTGTTGACGCCATGTCAGCTCTCCCGTCCATCCGTTCGCCGCTTGCCGAAGCACACCGTACGAACGCGCCCGTGCGACAGGGCAGTCGGCTTCCAAGAATCGAGAATCGGCATATCCCATGTCCCAGATCACCGACCCCCTGCTCTTCACCGCACCACCCGACCTGTCCGACCCGCGCCGCTACACCGAGGACGGCATCGAGGAGGTCTGGCGGCGGCTGCGCGCCACCCACCCCGTCTTCCTCACCCGGCGGCCCCACGCCGACGACTACTGGTCCGTCCTCGGCCACGATCCGGCGGCCCGGGTGCTCAAGGACGCCGCCGCCTTCTCGTCCACCGGCGGCATGCGCCTGGACGCCGACCCGGTGTCCAACGCGGCAGCGGCCGGGAAGATGCTCATCGTCACCGACCCGCCCCGGCACGGCGGCATCCGCCGCGTCATCAACTCCGCGTTCACCCCGCGCATGGTGGGACGGCTCAACGACACCATCCGGCAGACCGCGGCCGAGGTCATCGAGGCCGCGCTGGACCAGGGCGACGTCGACTTCGCGCAGGTCGCCGCACGCCTCCCGGTCTCGGTCATCTCCGACATGCTCGGCGTGCCGCGAGCCGACTGGGACCTCATGCTCAAGCTCACCATGATCGCCTTCGGGGCGGACGAGAACGCCGGCACCGACCCCCAGCGGATCGCCGAGGCGCACACCGAACTCCTCGTCTACTACGACAACCTGCTGGCCCGGCGGCGGCGCGACCCGCAGGAGGACATCGTCAGCGCCCTCGCCCACGGCACCGTCGACGGTGCGCCCCTGACGGACGAGGAGGTCCTGCTCAACTGCAACGGGCTCATCTCCGGTGGCAACGAGACCACCCGCCACGCCACCATCGGCGGGCTGCTGGCCTTCCTCCGGGCACCCGACCAGTGGGCCCGGCTGCGCGCCGAGCCCGAGCTGCTGCCGTCCGCCGTCCAGGAGATCCTGCGCTTCACCAGCCCCGCACTGCATGTGCTGCGCACCGCGCGGCGCGAGGTGGACCTCGGCGGCCACCGGATCCGGCCCGGCGACCAGGTGGCGGTGTGGCTGCCCGCGGCCAACCGTGACGAGGCCGTGTTCGCCGATCCCGACCGCTTCGACATCGCCCGTAGCCCCAACCGCCACCTCACCTTCGCCACCGGCACGCACTTCTGCCTCGGCTCCGCACTCGCCACCAGCGAACTGACCATCTTCTTCGAGGAGTTCCTGGCGCGGGTGGGCCAGGTCGCGCCACGCGGCGCGCCGCGGCGCATGCGGTCCAACCTCATCTGGGGCTTCACCTCGCTGCCCGTCACCCTCACCCGCCTCGCGACCCCGTCGCGCTGACCTGTGCCGGCGTCACAGGCCGGCCCTGAGGACCTCTAGGAGAGACCAGACATGACCACTGTGTACCTGTCCGCCCAGGACCGCCGGGAGACGGGCGCCCTGGCGGCCGAACTGGCCGCCACCGCTCCCGGCCTCATCGACGATCCGCACTGGGTGGCCGAAGCCCGAAGAATGTCCTGCCGTCTTCCGCTGCGGCTGCGGGAGGCCACCCGCCTGTATCGCCACGACCCCGGCCGTGACGGCGTTCTGATCGTGCGCAACCTGCCGGTGGACGAGGCGGAGCTGCCCCTGACTCCCACCGTGCCCGAGTCGGTGGAACTCACCGCCACCGTGCCCGCTGCCGTCGCCGTGATGGTCACCCTGCAGATCGGCGAGATAGCGGCGTACCGGGACGAGAAGTCCGGTGCACTCGTCCAGAACGTGGTGCCCGTGCCCGGCCGCGAGGGGTCGCAGAGCAACGCCGGCTCCACCCCGCTGGAGCTGCACGTGGAGAACGCGTTCCATCCGCACTGCCCCGACTACGTCAGCCTGCTCTGTCTGCGCAACGACGAGCCCCTGAACGCGGGCACGATGGTGTCGTCGATCCGCGCCGCCCTGGAGCTGCTGAGCCCCGGGACGCTGCGTGTCCTGCGGGAGGAGCGCTTCACCACCGCCCCGCCGCCGTCCTTCCGCGGCGGCGGCCCCGGCCCCGCGCACGCGGTGCTCAGGGGAGACCCGGACGATCCCGACGTGAAGGTGGACTTCCACGCGACGACCGCCAATGACGACGAGGCGAAGGTGGCGTTGGAGGCCCTGCGGGGCGCGTTCCTCGACGGGGCGCGGACGCTGGTCCTGCGGCCGGGCGAGATGGCCGTGGTGGACAACCGCATCGCCATCCACGGGCGCACCGCGTACCAGCCCAAGTACGACGGCTACGACCGGTGGCTGCAGCGCACCTTCATCCATCTGGACCACCGCCGTACCCGGGCCCACCGGTCCGGCAACGGAAACGTCCTGTTCTGATCCGCTCCTGGTCCGCTCCTGGTCCGCTCCTGGTCCGCTTCTGATCGCCTTCTGCTCCGCCCGGCCCCGCGGGTCGTGCGGGGAGGGGCGGAGTGTCATCCGCGAGGCTCATCCGCCCTCCCCCGCGTGGTGGAGGGCGTCGCCCCCGGGACGGATGCACCCGCCGCCGCTACCGGACAGGCTTGAGTATCGGCACCGCGAAACCGGAGGTCACGGTGACTGTTCCCGCGCGAACCCCGGCCCGCCCCGGGCTTCCGTCCCCGGAGCCCGGGTGGCGGGTGTGGCCGCGACGGTGGCCTCGATGGGCGCCCCACGCCGCCGTGGCGTGGGGCGTGGTGTACGCCGCCGTCCAGGTGGTCTGGGCCGCGGCGGGCGCCACCGTGCCCTGGTCGCCGCATGTGGCCTACGCATCCGGCGTCCAGCTCGCGCTGGCCGCACTGGCCCTGCTGGCCGCCGGGGCCTGCCTGGCCACCCCCCGGCCGTTGGCCCGACGCGGCCGGGTGGCAGTGACGGCGGTGCTGGCCGTGGCGGTCCCCGTCTTCGCGATGGGCATGGCGAGCCTGCCCGCGTACGTCGTCACGTTGGCGTCGTTATCGGGCGTGGAGAGCGCCACCGGCTTCGCCCATGTCCTGCTGAACACCGTGGGCCTGGCCCTGCTGCTGCTGGTCGTCGTCTCCCACCGACGGCGGCTGCGGGGCCGGTGTCCGCGGTGCGGGGCCGAGCACACCGGCGACGGCAGCGGACCGCTGGTCCACCCGCCCGCCTCCGTGGCGTCCCGGCGGACCCGGATCCAGGTGTACCTGCTGATGTGCGGACTGCTGCCGTGGGCGGTCGTCAAGACCATCTGGACGCTCGGCGGCGACGCGCTGAGCGTCACGGCGGAGAAGTGGCGCGAGGAGAACGCGGGCGGCTCGGGCGCGGCCAAGGCACTCGCCTCAGTGGGCGTCGACGTCACCGTCCTGGCCGCGCTGGCCGGGATCTTTCTGCTGCTGGGGTTGATGTACCCCTGGGGCCAGGTGTTCCCCCGCTGGACACTCCTCCTCACCGGGCGACGGGTGCCCCGCCTCCTGCCCCTCCTCCCGGCATGGCTCTCAGCGATCGGCCTGTCCGTCTACGGCGTCGTCCTCGTGATCTACGCCCCGCTCAGTGCCGCGAATGTACTGCCGCGGATCAAACCGGACGGGGCGTTCACCTCCAGCGCCGGAATCACCTGGATGGTGCTCTTCGGCGGGCTCGCCTTCGGCGGCCTGGGCTTCGGCCTGATCGCCGCGGCCCGCTCCTACGCCGCCCGCACCCGCCCGGTCTGCGCGATCGCCGCTGCCACGGACGCGACACCCGGGAACAGGTCCGCGAGATGATCGCGTCATGACTGAGATCGTCCTGATGTCCGACCCGAAGGTCGCGGCCGTACCTGTTCAGGAGTGCGGTGAACGACTCGTGGATGTGCGGCGGGACAGCCGCCTGTTGGTCGACGAGCGGAAGTGGCAGGACTCCGCCGGCGCTTTCGCACACCTGCGGGAAGGAGCGCTCGGCCGACTCCACAAAGCTCAGGCACAGCTGCCTCCGGGGATGCGGCTGCTGTTCGTCGAGGGATACCGCCCGCCATCCCAGGCTCGCTCCCATCGGGACATCTTGGGCACCGCGCTCACCGCTGCCGGCCTGGTCAACTACCCAACGGAGTGGTGGCACTGGTCATATGGAGACCGCTACTGGGCCCTGCAAACTGGAGCGGCAGTCGCCCGCTACGGGCCCATGGTCCTGGACTGACCTCGGACTTCACACAGGCCGGCCTACGGTGGGGCAGGGTGGGGATACCAACGCGGCGACCCCGAAAGTCACCTCGCCGCGCCTCGCGCCTGTCGGGCGCGGCCGCGGCGCACTGGGACAATGGAGTCCATACGCTCGTCGCGGCAAGGGGGATGCGTGGTGAAGCTGGGGGCGGCACGTGCCATCGGGGCGGAATGGGTCGCCCGGTATGCCCGCTCCAGCTCCGATGCGGGGTTTCGCGGGGCGTATGTCAGCGGCTCGACGGTCGGGCTCCCGGACGACGCCGAGCTGGCGCCCTCCTCTGATGTCGACATCGTCGTCATCACCGCCACGGACGACCCGCCCGCCAAGCCGGGCAAGCTCCACTACCGGGGCACACTGCTGGAAGTCAGCTATCTGCCCTGGTCACAGCTCATCTGCGCCGACGACGTCCTCGCCTCCTATCACTTGGCCGGCAGCTTCCGCACCGACACGATCATCGACGATCCCACCGGGCACCTGCGCACATTGCAGGCATACGTCGCGGGCCACTTCGCGGCGCGGCCCTGGGTGCGCCGCCGATGCCAGGACGCCCGCCGCCGGATCGAAACCCGGCTCGCGGCGATCGACGCCTCGGCGCCGTTCCATGAACAGGTGCTGTCCTGGCTGTTCCCCACCGGCGTGACCACCCATGTGCTTCTGGTCGCCGCCCTGCGCAACCCCACCGTGCGTCTGCGGTACCTGGCCGCTCGCGAGGTCCTCGCCGACTACGGACAGCTCGGCCGCTACCCGGAGCTGCTGGATCTCCTCGGCTGCCGGGATCTGCCCGCCCGGCGCATCCGGCACCATCTGCGTGAACTCACCCAAGTGTTCGACGCCACCGCCGAGGTGGCGAGGACCCCGTTCCCCTTCAGCAGCGACATCACTCCACCCGCACGGCCGGTCGCGATCGACGGCAGCCAGGAACTCATCGACCGCGGCGACCACCACGAAGCCGTCTTCTGGATCATCGCGACCTTCGCCCGCTGTCACACCATCCTGGCCGCGGACGCCCCCGAGCTGCACCGCGCCTTCGCCCCCGCGTTCCACGCGGCCGTCAGCGACCTCGGTATCAGCTCGACCGAGGACATCTTCCGCCGCGCCGAGGAAGTCACCCGGTTCCTGCCCAGCCTCTGGCAGACCGCCGAGGACATCATGGCGAGCAATCCCGGGATCAGCGGATAGCCGCCCATGTCACGAGCGAGTCGCCGGCCCGTCGGCCGGGTTCGCGGCGTCGGCGACGATTTCCCGCAGTGCGGCGACATGGCCGTTGAAGGCGTCCCGGCCGGTGGGGGCCAGCCGAGCGCGTACCTTGCGGCGGCTGCCGCTGGGGCGGCGTGCCGTGGCGACATACCCGGCCTCTTCGCGTGTCGCGAGCTGCTTGGACAGTGCCGAGTCGGACATCGCCAGCCGGTCCTCGAGGAAGGCGACCCCAAGGACCGGCAGCAGACGCGGATCTCTCTTTGACGCCGAGCCCGGCCCCGCCCCCGAGCCCGTCTCCGCCCTCGAGCCCGTGCTGACCTGCCGCGCCACCCCCATGACCCCCACCCTTCGACTGCCCGGCGGAACATCCGGCCGAGCCCGGAGATCACCGCCCCCCATGTGGCGGGGCGCGGTTGCCCAAGTCGGTGAACACAGGTGGTCAGAGCGCTAGCGGCGCGCCAGTCCGTCGACCATCAGGGCGAGCGTGAAGTCGAACCGGTCGTGCCCCTCACCCGCGGTGAGCTCGGCGGCATGGCGGGTGGTGTGGGGGAAGGTCTCGGCAGGCAGCGCGGACCGACAACGCCCGCCAGGCCGCCACTTATGGGGCGGGGCGGGTGCTGCTGGCCGGCGACGCCGCGCATGTGCACTCGCCGTTCGGCGGTCAGGGGCTCAATCTCGGGGTCGGCGACGCGATGAACCTCGGGTGGAAGCTCGGTGCCGTGATCGCCGGATGGGCACCCGAGGGGCTGCTCGGCACCTACGACGCCGAGCGTCGTCCCCTCGGCGCCTGGGTGCTGGACTGGACGCGGGCCCAGATCGGGGTGATGCGCGGGGACGCCACGTCGGCCGCGCTCCGGGAGGTCGTCGCCGATCTGCTGAGCACCCGGGAGGGCACGACCTACGCGGTCAAGAAGATCTCCGGTGTCACACAGCGCGTCGACCTGCCCGGCGACCATCCGCTGATCGGCCGGTACGTCCCCGACCTGCGGCTGAGGGACGGCTCCCGGCTGGCCGACCACGGACACGGGGGTGGCTTCCTGCTGCTCGATCGCTCTCCGGACGGCGCGTTCGCCCGCCTCGCCGCGGCCTGGGCCGGGCGGGTGCGCAGCGTGGCCGACGGCCACGCGACGCCGACCGGGGTGTTGGTACGCCCGGACGGGGTGGTCGCCTGGGCCTCCGACACCACCGGCCTCGCCACCGTCACCGGCCTCGAAGCCGCCTTGCGCCGATGGACCGGCGCGCCGACGTCCTCACCCGAGCACGAGCCGGTGGGGCTGGTGGGGTGAGCCCGCTGTCGTTCGGCCGGCGAACCCGTCGCGGACGGGCCTGGTTGCGGGACACCGTGCGGGCAACCTTCTCGCAACGTGGCGGGGGGTTCGCTGGGCCTGGCCCCTGACCGCTCGGTGAGCATGATCGGAGAGGGATCGCCCATGGAGCGCATCGCGCTGACCCCGGCCGCGGCCGAGCTGATCCGCCAACTGCGAGCGGAGCACGGCCCGTTGATGTTCCACCAGTCGGGCGGCTGCTGTGACGGCAGCGCACCGATGTGTTATCCGCTCGGCGAGTTCCGTACGGGCGGGTCGGATGTGCTGCTCGCGGAGCTGGAGGTGGACGGGGTCGAGGAGCCGGTGGGCTTCTGGATGTCGGCCTCGCAGTTCGAGCGGTGGGCGCATACGCATCTCACGGTGGACGTGGTGCCCGGGCGCGGCAGCGGCTTCTCCCTGGAGGCGCCGGAGGGTGTGCGCTTCCTGATCCGCTCACGGCTGCTGGACGACGCGGCGAGCTGAGCGCGGCGCGGCGTTTACCGGGGCGCGGCGTTTACCAGGCGCGTGGCCTGCGCGGCGCACCGCGTTCACTCGGCCTCAGCTGGCGTCGGCCAGTGCCAGGGTGTGCAGTCGCTCGGGCGGGCCCGGGCGGGCGTAGTACCAGCCCTGGGCGGTGTCACAGCCCAGCCCCCGCAGATGCTCGGCCTGTACGGCCGTCTCCACGCCCTCGACCGTCACCGCGAGGTCCAGCGTGTGGGCGAGCGAGACGATCCCCTCGACGATCTTGACGTCGACCGGATCGGCCGGGGCCCGCTGCATGCCCCGGGTGAACGAACGGTCCAGTTTGAGCTGGGAGACCGGCAGCCGGCGCAGGTACGACAGGTTGGAGTAGCCGGTGCCGAAGTCGTCCAGGGCGATGTCCACGCCGAGGTCGGCGAGTTGCCGCAGCGGCCGCAGGGCGCTCTCGTCGGCGCCGATGAGGTCGTTCTCGGTGACCTCCAGGCACAGCGCGCTGGGGCACAGCCCGGCGCTCTCCAGAACCGCCACCGTGTCGGAGACCAGTGTGGGGTGGCTCAGCTGGCACGGCGAGAGATTGACGTTGACGCGCAGCGGCTCGCCTTCGTCATCGGCGGCGTCGCGCCACTCCCGGGCCTGCCGGGCGGCCTGCTCCAGCACCCAGCGGCCGAGCGGGACGATCAGCCCGGTGTCCTCGGCGAGCGGGATGAACTGGTCGGGGCCGAGCACGCCGTGCACCGGATGCAGCCAGCGTACGAGCGCCTCCGCACCGCGCACGGTGCCGTCGGTGAGCCGTACCAGCGGCTGGTACTCGATGAAGAACTCGCCCTTCTCCAGGGCGGAGGGCAGCCCGTTGGTGAGGCTGTGGCGGGCGATCACCCGGGCGTTGGAGTCGGCGTCGGCGATCTCGTAGCGATTGCCGCCCGCGGCCTTGGCCCGGTACATCGTGATGTCGGCGCTGCGCAGCACCTCGGCCCGGCCGATCTCCCCGGCCCGGCCGTCGACCACGCCGATACTGGCCCGTACCCGCAGCTCACGGCCCTCGATCCGGACGGGTTCGGCGAGCGCGGCGAGCATCCGGCGGGCCAGCCCGGCGCCGTCGGCCTGCGCCGCGGGGCCGGTGACCAAGGCGAGGAACTCATCGCCGCCGACCCGGGCGAGCAGCTCGTCGGGAGCCTTCACACAGCGCTGGAGGCGTTCGGCCACGGCCTTGAGCATCCGGTCGCCGACGACGTGCCCGAGGCTGTCGTTGACGGCCTTGAAGCCGTCCAGGTCCAGGTAGCACACGCCGAACCGCTCGGCGTCGGCGCCCGCGGCCAGCACCTGGTCCAGCCGCTCCAGGAACAGGGTGCGGTTGGGCAGTCCGGTCAGTTCGTCGTGGGTGGCCTCGTACCGCAGCCGCTCCCGCAGCTGCCGGTGCTCGGTGATGTCCTCGGCGAGGGCGAGCTGGTACTGCGGGGCGCCGCTGGAGTCGCGCAGCAGGGTGACCGTCAGGTTGGTCCACAGCTCGCTGCCGTCGTCGCGGTAGTGCGGCTTCTCGATGCGGAAGTGGTCGCGCTCCCCGCTGACCAGCTCGCGGTAGAGCTCATGGGCGCCCGGTACGTCGTCCGGGTGGACGAACTCGGTGACGTTACGGCCGGGGCGGAAGAAGTCCATCCCGCCGAACATCCGGGCCATGGCGTCGTTGACGACGAGCACCTCGCCGTCGAGTCCGGCGATGCCCACGCCGATGACCGCGCCCTCGAAGACGGCCTGGAACTTTGCCTCGCTCGCGTGCAGCGCCTTCTCGGCCTCGGTCCGGGCGGCCAGCGCGGCCCGCGAGATGGCCTCCTGCTCATCGCGCTCGCACTTGCGCAGCTCGCGGACGAACCCGGCGGCGAGGGCGTGCTGCAGCCGCACACAGCGGGCGCGCGCGTCCTCCTCGGCCAGGGGCTCGTGGCCGGGCGCGTCGGGCAGCTCGGCGGACGACGAGCAGGACACCAGGTGCGCGTCGATGGCGCCCAGGATGGCGGGCAGCGCCTCGGGCTCGGTGCACTGGGCGTTCACCAGCGCCGCCCCGACCGCGTACGCCGCCTCGGTGTCGAAGGGAGAGCCGCGCAGAGCGGCGCTCAACCGGTGGGCCAGCGGCAGCAGATAGACCTCGAACTCGTCGGGCGTCATCGTCGTGGCCGCCAGCGGGTGGACGGCCCGGCACCAGATGCCCGCGAACCGCCTCAGCTGATCGTTCTCCGTGGGGGCGGGGTGCCCGGCGGTGTCCCCGGCGCCGCGGTCACATCTCGGCCCGCCCGATTCGGAGGTCATATCGCGCACTCCCCCGGGCAGCCGCCATGGGCTGACTCCCTGTCGCATGCCGCGTCCTCGCCTGTGGCGTCGATGCCCTCCGGCCGCCAGTCCACGTCCTGCACTTCCTTCGCCCTCTTCCGGCTTCGGGGGCCGCCCTCGGGTCGTCCGCGTCCTCGGGGAAGTTGAGCACGACGGAGAGCGGCACGGCAACCCGCTGCTGAGGCGAGATTACTGATCAACCGTTCGATGGGGAAAGGAAAAACGGAAAACTTCAATCCGGATCTGATCATGGAGACGTGCGCCGCAGGAGGATGTCGAGCACCTGCCACGGGCATCTGCCAGCGGCGCGATCCCCGCGCTGACCTCGACCCTCCAGAGGGTGGGCCATTGAAAGCGGCTCCGCTGAACCCGTCAGGATCCGCCTGCTGACGAGCCGCCAATCTTCTCCATGGACAGACGAATTGGGAAATCCCTCACGTCCGCGCGCCCGGCCGCCACACCGGGCGAGGAGACGGGACACACGTCCCGTCCGCTCCCCCTCCGGGCCGTCCGCTGCGCCCAGGAGATCGAAGCTCCCGCACCATTTTCTCCCTCATGCGTGAATTGCCATGAAGTGGGTACTCGGGCAGTCGGATCGCGGATCCCTCGAGATGCCATCTCGAGAAGGCATGAGGACGCACAGGACACATGAGGACGCACGGAGTGACCCCAATGGCCCCACCAGGTGCCGCCCACGATCTGCTGCTGCACCGCTGTCTGACCCTGTTCACCGGCTTCGACGGGATCGACGGCCAGGACGGGGCGGAGATACTGCGCCGGGCGATGGCCCAGGTCAGTGCGGTCGGAACCGGCCACGCCGAGGCGGGATACCTGCGGCTCGGCGAGGGCCTGGTCCGCTGTCCGCACGACGGTCAGCGAGCCACCGAGGCCCTGGACGCGCAGGTGAGGGAGCTGGCCGGACGGGACGGGCCGGTGCGGCTCCCCCGACGGGCCTGGGGCTGGGCCTTCGGGCTGCGCGCACCAGAGGGGCCGCGCGAACCGGATGGGCCGTGCGAGCCAGGCGGGCCCCATGCGCCGGACGGCCTGCACGGCGCCCTGGTCGTGAGCTACCGCGACCGGCCCGGCGAGGACGAACGGCTGCTGCTCACCCTGCTCGTACGGCAGACCGCCGCGGCCCTGTCCGCCGCCGCCGCGCACCACCGTGAGCGCGCCCAGGCCCTGGAGCTGCGGCGGGCGTGGGACGAGCGGGAGGCGATACGGCGGCGGCTGGACTCCTCGCTGGCCGATCTCTCCCAGCTGCGGGAAGTGCATGACGCCCTCGCCCGCTCGGCCGCCCACGGCGACGGCGAGGACGGGATCGTCCGCACGCTGTACCGGATCACCGGGCTGGCGGCAGCCGCCGAGGACCGGTTCGGCAACCTCCTGGCCTGGGCGGGCCCCGGCCGCCCGGACCCCTACCCCAAGCCCGATCCGCCGCAGCGCGAGGAGCTGCTGCGAGAGACCGCCCGCAGGCCGCGTCCGGTGCGGGTGCGGGACCGGCTGACCGCGGTGGCGGATCCGCGCGGCGAGGTGCTGGGCGTGCTGTGCCTGGTGGACCCGGACGGCCGGGCCGATGAGCGGGCCGTTCGGGCGCTGGACCACGCCGCGACCTCGCTGGGCCTGGAGCTGGCCCATCTGCGCGAGCTGGCCGAGGTGGAGCTGCGGCTGCGGCGGGAGCTGGTCGACGATCTGCTCTCGGGCGCGGACGACACCAGTGCGTACGCCCGCGCGGAGGCGGTCGGCCACGATCTGCACGGTCCGCACCATGTGATCGTGGTGCGCTGGAGCGACCGCCCGGCCGACGATGTGTTCCTGAAGTCCGTGAGCCGGGCGGCCACGGGCACGGGCCTGCGGATCCTGCCCGCCCTGCGCTCGGAGGCGGCGGTCCTGGTGGCCCAGAGCGCACCGGGCGAGCGGTCGCTGCACTCGGCGCTGAGCCGTGAGCTCGGCACGGACAGCGGGGCGATCGGGGTGGGCGCCTCCTGCGACACCCCGCACGAGGTGCACCGCTCGTACCAGGAGGCGCTGCGGGCGCTGGAGGTGCGCCGCCGTTCCAACAGCGCGAGCGGCATGACGTTCTACGACGACCTGGGGCTGTACCGGATCCTGCGCACCGGGAGCGACCACCGGGAGGTGGAGGGGTTCGTCCAGGAGTGGCTGGGCCCGCTGATGGGCTACGACGCCCTGCACCACACGGACCTGGTGGAGACCCTCTCCCAGTACTTCGACCGCGGCGGCAACTACAGCGAGACGGCCGCGGCGCTGGTGATCCACCGCTCGACCCTGCGCTACCGGCTGCAGCGCATCCGCGAGATCAGCGGAATCGATCTCGCGGACGTGGACAGCAGGCTCAACCTCCAGGTCGCCACCCGCATTTGGAAGGTCATGCGCAGCGGCCCCGAGTGAGCGGTGCGCCACCGGGCACCCGTGACCGACGCAACGACACGACACGACACGACGGCACGACACGACAAGGCGGGATGGGCGATGAGCGACAAGCACGAGAGCGTGGCACGCACCCTGCTCGACCAGCAGGGCACGACCTTCGCCACCCAGGCCGGGATCAAGCTCCGCGACACCCCCGGCCCGCTCTACCAGCTACTGGTCCTCGCGCATCTGCTGTCCGCGCGGATCAGCTCCGATATCGCCGTCGCCGCCGCCCGCGCCCTCTTCGACGCCGGGATGCGGGACCCGCGGCGGATGGCGGAGGCCACCTGGCAGCAGCGGGTCGACGCGCTGGGCGAGGGCGGCTACCGGCGTTACGACGAGCGGACCGCCACCCAGCTCGGCGAGGCGGCCGAGCTGGTGAACCGCGAGTACGGAGGCGATCTGCGGAGGATGCGCGAGGCTGGGGACCCGAAGAAGCTGCTGCCGGAGATCAAAGGCATCGGGCCCGCCGGGGTGAACATCTTCCTGCGCGAGGTGCAGGGCGTGTGGCCCGAGTTCGCCCCGTACTTCGACCGCAAGGCACTGGAGGGCGCCGAGCGCGTCGGGCTGCCGAAGAGCGCGGGGGCGCTGGGGCGGCTGGTGGCCGAGAAGGATCTTCCCCGGCTGGCCGCGGCCCTGGTCCGCGTCGCGCTCCACGCGGACGCCGCTCGCGAGGTGCGCGCCGCCGCGTAACGCGTCGAGGCGCCACGTAACGCGTCCAGCCTCCGCGCAACGCGTCCAGCGGCGGGCATGGGCTGTCTGGGAGTGCAGGGCGTCGAAGGTGACCACGGTGTCGGCCAGGTCGAGGTCGACGAGCATCGGCCGGAAGACGGTGATCTCGTTGGTCTTGGCGCCGACCTCACGCTGGGCTGCGACCAGGCCGGTCCCGGTCATCGCGGCCAGAAGGTGGACCTGGGTGCCGTCGACGCGGCGCGCGCCGCGAACGGTCTTGCCGTCCACGGCCAGCGAGCGGCGGGCGCGTCTGCCCAGGTCATGGTCGGGTGGCGGGCGGTCGGGGTCGCGGGCGGCGAGCCAGGCGCCGATCGCCGCGTCGAAGGCGTCGCCGTCCACGCGCTGCAGGATTCGGCGCACGGTGGCTTCGGCCGGGGCGGTGGGCCCGGCGGGTTCGCGGCTCGGGCCGCCGAGGGCGGTGAGCACGGCGGCCGGGGCGTCGGCTGCCCATTCCGCGATCGCGGTCAGGGATTTCGCGCCGGCCAGTACCGCGCACGCGGCGAGTGCGAGGACGAAGGCGAGGGGGTGGCGGCGCCCCTTGGCTCTACGTGGATCGGGAACGGTCGCGAGGCGGTCCAGCAGCTGCGGGTGTTCCCCGGGCTCGGCAGGGCGGCCGGTGGCGAGCCGGCCCAGGCCGGCGGGAATGGGCGATGATGATCGGGCAGGCACGGTCTTCCGCCTTGTGATGACAGCGGCCGAGATCCTTTCCCCGCGTACGGCCGCGGGTTCCCCGCTGGCGGGCGGTCCCCGCGGACGGCCGGTTGGACTCCCCACCGGAGGACTGGCCTGTACGCAGGGTGATCGTCGCCGAGGGATGACCCGGGCCGTGGTGGCGAGGGGCCCGGGCTGGGGTTACCCGGCGGTCGGCTCGGGGTGGATCTGCTCGATGCGGTCGCGCTTGGTGTACAGGTCCCAGTAGTGCTCGGCGAGGTCGTCGGGGTCGACGAGCGGGCCGACGCCTTCCGGCAGGGATGCGGCGGCGATCTCTCCCATCTCGCTGCGGGCGATGAACGCCGCGATGGACAGGGTGCCGGCGTAGGCGCCGATGTCGGCGAGTTCGCCGTTGAGGGAGTGCAGCCAGTTGCGGGCGGCGGACATCAGCGGGCCCACGCCGCTCATGTAGGGCCGCGGCGCCACGGCGGTGTGGCCGGTGGTCATCAGGAACGCGCCGTCGCCGCGCTCGGCCCATTCGGGCAGCACCGCGCGGACCACCTCGACCGGCGTGAACAGGAGAAGAGGGCTGTCCTTCTGCAGGGTGACGGCGTCCAGCTTGGTGGCGGGGGCGAAGCTCTGCTCACCGCTGATCGGCCCGTACTCGATGACGTCGATCCGGCCGAACCGTCCGCGGATGACGTCGATGAGGGCGGGTACCTCGGCGGGCTTGGAGAGGTCGGCGGTGAATCCGGCCGCGTCGATGCCCTCGCCGATGAGCTGTTCGACGAGTGCGTCGAGACGGTCCCTGCGGCGGGCGACGAGGGCGACGCGGAAGCCTTCGCGGGCGAAGCGGCGGGCGACGGAGGCGCCGAGCCCGGTGCCGGCTCCGAAGACGGCGATGACCTTGGACGTGTCGGGCATGGGGATGTCTCCTCGGGCTTTTTGGGGTGTTCTGGCTGTTCAGCAGGGGTTCGAGGTGGGGTGGGTCAGCCGCGGGCGTTCCACACCAGCGGGGCGCGGCGGATCCAGGTCTCCTCGTCGACGGAGTCGAGGAGGAAGCGGGCGAGGTCGGCCCGGTTGATCCAGCGTCCGGGCGTGGTGACGTTGGCATCGCCAGCGCGCAGGGGGCCGGTGGCGGGCCTGTCGCTGAGGGCGACGGCGCGGGCGAGGGTCCAGTCGGTGTCGGAGGCGCGCACGACCTGGTCGACGCCGGTGTGGTCGGTGAAGCCGACCTTGATGTTCGACAGGTTGATGAATGCCTTCACCAGCGGGTTGAGACGGGCCCAGTCGTCGCCGGCGCCCTGTGAGGAGGTCAGGACGATCCGGCGGATGCCCTGTTCGGCCATCACGGTCAGGGTGTTGCGGGCGGCGTCGGTCATGAACATCGGCGGGCTGACCGGCTTGGCCCAAGGGTTGCCGGAGGCGCGGGCGTTGTTCAGCACGCTGATCACCCCCCGGGTGCCGTGGGCGGCCTTGCGGATGTCGTCGATGTTCGCGGGCGTGCCCTGGATCAGCTCGACACCGGTCGGGGCGTGGACGGCGGAGGGGTCGCGGACGAGGGCGCGGACGCGGTGGCCGCGTTCGGCGGCCTGCGCCAGGACGTGGGTGCCGGTGCGGCCACTGCCGCCAAGGACGAGCAGGTCGGTCATGGGAAGTCATCGCCTTTCATGGGCGGAGGGCCGGGCGGCGGGAGCCGGCCGGGGACGGATTCGGAAGGATCAGAAGGAGTACGGGCCGAAGGGGCCCCAGGCCACCACGACGGCCAGGGCCAGCAGCACGGCGTTCATACCGATCGCGCTGTACTCCCGGCGGCGGACGTGGAAGGTGCCGGCCAGCACCATCACCACCGCGAGGCCGACGGCGGCGAGCGGGGTGAGGACCACCGCGACGCCGGTGGCGGCGGGCAGGACGAGGCCGAGCACGGCGGCCAGTTCGACCGCGCCGATCAGCCGGACCGTGCCCGGCGCGAGGTCCTTGGCGTAGGGAAGAGTGCCGGCGAGCTTGTGGATCGGCTGGGTCGTCTTCATGACGCCGGCCATCGCGAACACCGCGGCCAGCAGTCCCTGCAGGACCCACAGCAGGACGTTCATCGGACTCCTCGGTTCTGGATCACGGGGCTATGGGGGGATTCAGCCGTGTGCGGGGACGGCACAGCCGTCCGAGCCGCAGCCCGGGGCGTCACCGGCGACGGGGGTGAGGGGGTGGGTGTCGTCCCAAGCGGTGCGGAGCAGGTCGAGCAGGGTGTCGCTGTCCTGGGCACCGCGGACGCCGTAGCGGCCGTCGACGACGATGAACGGGGCACCGGTCGCGCCGAGGCGCTGAGCGTGGGTCGCGTCGTCGCGGACCTGTTCGCGGTAGCGGCGCTGGGCGAGGGCCTGTCGGGTCTGCTCGCGGTCCAGGCCCAGGGTGTCGGCGAGGGCGAGCAGGTCGTCCGGGGAGAAGACGGGCTCGGCCTTGCCGAAGTAGGTGTCGAAGATCGCGTCCCACGCTTCGCGGTTCTTGCCCTGGGCGGAGGCGTGGGCGAGGAACTCGTGGGCCAGGTCGGTGTTGCCGACCTGGTTGTCCAGCACCCGGTAGGGGCTCAGTCCCTCGGCCGCGGCCAGTGCCTCGATCCGCCGGGTCGACGTCTCGGCCTGACTGCCGCCGACACCGTGCCGTCGCAGCAGAGCCTCGCGGACGGAGAAGGTGCGGTCCTCGGGGAAGTGGCTGCTGAGCGGGAACGAGTGGTGGACCACCTCCACCTCGCCGGCGTGCTCGAACCGCTCCACGGCCTGCTCCAGGCGGTGATGGCCCAGCCCGCACCAGGGGCATGTCACCTCGGACCAGATGTCCACCTTCACCGCGCACCTCCAATTCTTACGACTTGTTCGTAACGCCATGGTGAACCAGTATGGAAGGAGGTACAAAAGGCACATCCGTGTGCGTGCCGGAGAGGAATGTGCGTGATGGAACGGGCAAGCGAAGTGGCGACGACCGGTGAAGCGAAGGCGGTCGGGGCGGCGGCGATCGGGCCGTGCGCGGCGATCCCCGCCGAGCACATGGCCTTCATCCGCGAGGTCCTGGACCGCGTCGGCGACAAATGGAGCCTGCTGCTGATCGCCGTCCTGGAGCCGGGCCCGCTGCGCTACACCGACCTGCAGCGCCAAGTCCCCGGGATCTCCCAGCGCATGCTCACCCTCACCCTGCGCCAACTCCAGCAGGACGGCCTGATCTCCCGCACCGCCTACGCCGAAGTGCCCCCGCGCGTCGAATACACCCTGACCCCGCTCGGCCGCGGCCTCCACGAGATCGCCACGTCCCTGGTCGGCTGGGCCGCCGCCCGCCACGACGAGATCCGTGAGAACCGGGCCCGCACGACCTCAGCGCAGCCGAGTACGACTGCACGCGCCTGAGCTACCGGAGACCGTCACCGACGGTAGCGAAACACGCGGCCACCCGACTCCGCATCGGTGGCCGCGGGTGGAGGATTCCCACTGGCCACCGACATGGTGATCAGGGACTCGACACCTCATGATCACTCGGAGGCCGTGCCTGCCTCCGTTCCAGCCCGATCCGCGAACCCCACGGCCACGTCAGCTGCCTGAACCGGCATCAAGACGGACACATCACCTGAACGACGCCGCCCTGTGGTCCAGATGGGCTGAATTCACTCCGGTGATTTCCAGCTCACCACGGACACTGGGCTTCAATTCCTTGGCGATCTTCGCGACTCGATTGTCGTAGGAATGCGGCCCCGGAACGGCGTAACGGGACTTGGGTTGGGCCGGTTTCTCCTCGATGGAACGGACCTTGCCCTCGTCATCCAAGCCGACCACGCCATATGCTCTGGGGTCGGAAACCGGATAGGCGAGCCCCCGGGCAGCCTGGACGCAGGTATGGTTCCGTAGCCGCGTTCCCAGTCCGCTGCCATGAAAAATATTGTCGCCCAGGATCAGGGCCACGAACCGCTCTCCCATGAATTCCTCGCCGAGAATGAACGCCTGCGCCAGCCCTTCGGGCTTGGACTGGGACGCATAAGCGAGCTCGAGTCCCCAGTGTCGACAGCGGATAATAGATCACCGGCCCGTCATAGACGGGCATGAGTTGCTTGGACACTGCTTTAGTGATCGGCCAGAGCCGTGAGCGGGTACCACCGGCGAGAATGATGCCGCGCATGGAGTGCCACTACTCATGATCGCCGGGCTCTTGATCGCATCCGAGCCGGGTCGGACTCGCGGTGCTGCGACGGGGGCGTGAGTGTTTCCTCACGCCCCCGTCTCCGCTACCAGGGGCTACCAGGGCCAATCGCCGCAGAGGGCGAAGCCGTCGCACTGGCTCGGCTCGGATCGGCGGTCATCCAGGCTGCGGAGCAGCCTCTCCAGATAGTCGTCCGGGGACTCGGCGGCGGCCGGGCTGTCCCAAGCGGCGTCCGGGCCGGCCCAGGAGGCGTCCGCTTCCTCGGCGGCCTCCAGCGCTCTGGAGGCGTCCAGTTCTCTGGAGGCGTCCAGTTCTTTCGTCACGTCGCTCAACGTCGGGCCTTCCGTTCCGCGGAGCCGCTGGGGCGCGAATGGCGGCCCGGAAGGCCAGGCGTGCAGGCCGCGGACACAAGGGCCGTACGGGTGGCGGCGATCGGCGTGACACTGCGCACGGACATTCCGGCGGTCGCCATCTCCGCGCCGAACTCGTCCGGGCCCGGCAGGAAGCCCGAGCCGTTCGCCAGCCAGTCGATCGCGGAGGCGGCCTCCTCCGGCGACGGCGCACCCGCTGCCGTACCGGGCAGGAAGTCGTGCACCACGACCGGGTCGCCCTCCGCCAACGCCGCCCGGACCCGGCCCAGCAGCTCCGCCCGCGCCGAGGCGTCGAGCAGGTGCAGGACGTGTGACAGCAGCGCGCAGTCGTGCCCCGCCGGGACGGGGTCGCCGCGCAACTCCCATGGCTCCAGGGCGATCCGGTCGTCCAGCCCGGCATCCGCCACCGCGCGGGCGGTGTGCTCCAGCATCTCCCGGCGGTCGTACACCGTGACTCTGAGACGCGGGTACATCCGGCACAGCAGAATGGCGTAACCACCGCTGCCGCCCGCCAAATCGGCCAGGTGGGCGCGGTCGCGCCACAGCGGCAGCCGGGCCAGGTGCGGTGCGCTGGCCCGGGCGCCGCGCAGCATGGCCTCGGCCAGCGCGCCCACATAGCGGTCGTCGATCTCCGGCGGGCGCCGGCGCCCGCGCAGCGCGGCGACGATCCCGGTGCCGTTCAGATGGTCTCGGGTGGCCCATCCCTCGATGCGCAGCAGGGGCAGCGCCCCGCTCGTCACCTCGGCCTGAAGGGCCTCGTCGAGCGCGAAGTGATCACCATTCCGAGTGAGAATTCCATTCCATACCAGAACGGTGAGGAAATTATATGCCATGGTCCGGTCAATCTTGGCCCGGTCGGCGATCTCGGCCGGAGTCAGAGGTTCTCTCGCGAGTTCCGTGAGCAACCCCAGCTCGTCCGCAGCTTCGATCATGGCCAGAATCTTTCTGGCACGGACCAACTCATCCAGAGCGTGAATGCCAGCCTCCCCCGTAGTCCCCCGTAACTACAGGGCAGAGTCTGTATCACATAAAAATCCATGTCAAGGTCTTGGATGTCGACTGGAGATCGACAGAAGATCGGCATCCGACCGGGCCGTTCCAGCGTTATGTCTGTGCTCCGACAAGAAAGGGCTTACCCGGGTTGCCGCCCTGCTCAGCACCCTAGTGGAATCGAAAGTTCCGATTCCGAAAGAAGGTTCAAATCTTTGGAAAGCCGGGGCCACGGCGCTCGGCAATACCTCGATTTACGGCAGGCCGAGATCGCGGGTAACGCCACCATCGGGCGATGACCACGCTTTCTCCGGTACCGATCCCCAACGGTTTTACGCTATCGTCGCTCCGCCAGAACATTGACTGGCCGAATCGATCGAAGGAGTATTCCGGTGAGTGTGAAGTTTCTGGGTCTTCGAACGGTTGTCTATCCGGCGCGCGACCTGGAGGCCGCCAAGCTCTGGTGGAACTCGACCCTCGGTCATGAGCCCTACTTCGACGAGCCGTTCTATGTCGGCTACGACGTCGGTGGCTACGAACTCGCGCTCGACCCCGACGGCGACCCCGACGAAGGCCCGATCGTCTACTGGGGCGTGGACGACGTGTCCGACGCCGAGGCGCAGTTGCTCGCCGCGGGCTGCGAGTCCCGCTCGTCCTGCCGCGAGGTCGGCGGCGGCATCGAGGTCGCGGTCGTGCGCAACCCCACCGGCGATCTGATCGGCCTCATCTACAACCCGCACTTCCAGGCCGCGTGACCACACCCCGGGCCGGGCGTCAGCCGCGGGTGGCCGGGCGGCCGGTGCCGCGCCGCCCGGCCCCGGCGTCGCACGGCCCGGGTCGGTGGGTCAGACCCGCGAACTGACGGCCGTACGACGGATCTCGCGGGCGAACGCCCCCAGCCGCTCCAGCCCCTCCGCGACCACCGCCGGGGCCGTCGCGTAGGTGATGCGGACGTGTCCGGGCGCGCCGAAGGCGGTCCCGGGGACGAGGCCCACGCCGGTGGTCTCCAGGAGCCGGTCGCAGAAGTCGTCGGCCGTGGCCAGTGGCCGTCCGCCGTGGTCGCCGCCGAGGAGGCGGGAGATCTCGGGGAAGAGGTAGAACGCCCCGGTCGGCAGCAGGCATGTGATGCCATCGATCGCGGTCAGTTGGGCGTGGGCGCTGTCGCGCCGCTCGCGATACCCGGCCAGCCGCCGCCACGGTACGTCGTCGAGCGCGCCGAGCGCCGCATGCTGCGCGACGGCGGCCACGTTCGAGGTGGACTGGCTCTGGATGCGCCGGACGAGGGCGCTGATCGCGGGGGACGCCACCGTGTAGCCGACCCGCCAGCCCGTCATGGCGCATGCCTTGGACACCCCGTTGACCAGCACGGTCCGCTCCCGGAGGGCGGGGAACGCCGTCATGCTGGGCGCGGTGCCCTCCTCGTAGAAGAAGTGCTCGTAGATGAGGTCCTCGACCACATACAGGTCGTACCGCTCGACGACCGCGGCGAGTTCGGCCAGTTCCCGCTCGGTGTAGGCCGCGCCGGTCGGGTTGCCGGGGCTGTTGAGGACGACGGCCTTGGTGCGCGCGGTGACGGCCTCCTCGAGCCGTGCGGCGGTGAGCTTGTACCCGGTGTCGGCGTGGGTGGGCACGATCACGGGAGTCGCGCCCACCGCCCGCACCTGCTCGGGGTAGGTCACCCAGTAGGGAGCCGGGACGATCACCTCGTCGCCCTCCTCGCACAGCACGAAGAACGCGTTGTACAGCGCGTGCTTGGCCCCGGCCGACACCACGATCTGGTCCGGCCCGACGTCCAGGCCGTTCTCCTCGTGGAGCTTGCGCTGGACCCGGGCGCGCAACTCGGGCAGCCCGGCGACGTCGGTATAGCGGTCGACACCCGCCGCGAGGGCGCGCAGCGCGGCGGTGCGGCCGCCCTCCGGCATGGCGAAGTCGGGCTCTCCGACGCACAGGTTCAGCACTCGCTCGCCCGCGCGGACGCGTTCGTTGAGCCGTGCGTTCAGCGACAGGGTGGGCGACGGACGGATGGCTGTGGCGTGGCGGGACAGGGCCTTCATGCTGACCTCTCGGCGGTGGGCGATGACCGGATGCGGGTGCGGAGCGCCGCGGGTCGCCTGCGGCTCCCGACACCGCCGGCCGGGCGGCTGCCACCCGGCCCGACTCAGTCCATCAGATTCGATGACTATAGTGATTGTCAACGTTTGTTCGGTTTGCTCGGAAGATTATCCGGGACCGCCCAGGAGGGGTCCCGGGCCAGACCGGCCATCCCTCAGGCACCTTGACTTTAGTTAATCGAGGGGCCTAGAGTCGCCACATCCGCCTGCCAGCGTCGTCGGTGTTCCGGAAGGCGGCCTCTCGATGTCCGCCAAGGTGCAGGGGGGATGCGGGCGTGTCGGAACAGGAATCGGGGGCGGAGGCCGCTTCGGTCGGTCCGTTCCCCTCAATCGGCTCGGAGCGAGACCCCGAGGCGACCGCCGCGGCGCTCGCGGACGCGGTCTCCGCCGGCTGGTCCTGCGTCGTTACCGTGGGTGTCCCGCTCTGCTCGGATGGGACCAACGCCTGGTTCGGGTCGGGGATTTACGACCCCTTCAGCGAGCGCACGCTGCTCACGCCGCCCGAGGGACTCAGCGCGGAGGGAGAGTCCGATCTGCGCTTCGCGCAGGCCGTTGCCGAGCGGCTGCAGGCGCTGCGGACAGCCGGGCCGGGGTCGGTGACCTTCTCGCTCTCGATCTTCGACGGCAAGATGGTCCACGGCATCGGGCGCGCGGCGGCGCGGCGCATGCACTCCAACATCACCGCAGACCCCGAGGAGTTCCTGCCTCCCGCCGCGCTGGCGCTGTACCACGCGGTGGGCGGGCGGCTCGCGTTCGACTTCTCCCTCAACTACCGCAAGCTCGGCGACCGTTTCGTGGATCGGCTGCGCGGCGAGGTGCGTCCGGTCATTCCGTCCGTGCCCACGGGGCGGCTGATCGATCTGTTCCTCGGGACGGGCTGTGTCCCGCTCCGCCGCGTGGACGCCTCGCAGCCCACCCCCGGAATGGGCCAGGTGCTCTGCGCGACGCCGAATACGCTCTCGGTCGGTCAGCACCTGGCCGACCTCTCGCCGCTCGACGGGCGCGGCCGCATCCAGACCGGCCCGGAGGCCGTTCCGCTGACCAATGAGAACGGCGCCTATATATGTGAGGTGACCGCGATCGGGCGGCTGCTGGCGATGCTCGCCCACGCCCCTGCCCCCGCGGACGGCGGTGGCGTCCTCACGCTCAGCGTCCTCAACACCCGCGACCCGGGAAACCACAAGATCCACCGGATGAGCTGGTCGGCGGGCGAACTGGTCACGGCGTTGCTGCCCTATCTGCGGCCGGATTCCTGGGCGCGCCGGCCCCTGGTGCACTGGGCCTCGGTGACGGACGGCGAGACCTCCGCGGCCATCGGCTCCGCCCCCGACACCCTGGCGCGGCAGGGTTTCCTGGCCGGCCTCAGGGCACGGATCCAGCGGTCGTCCTCACCGCGCCGCCGCGAGGAAATCATCGCGGGTGAGCTGGAGCGCATCCGGATGAGGGTGCAGAACGCCGATCCCGCCAAGGCGCCCCTGCTGTTCCTCTACGGGCCGGGCGACTACGGCAGCTACCGGGCATCCGGGGTGCCCGCGCCGGACGGCACGAGCGCGGCGTCGGACGGGGTGAACCGCCCGGCGCCCGACACCGCGCTCTCACAGAGCTGCTTCCTGAACTGATCAGGCGACGCATTCCGCTCGGATAGCAGTTCCGCTCAGGCGACCAGTTCGGCTCAGGCGACCAGTTCCGCGATGATCCGGGCGGCGGCCTCCGGCCGGTATTCGCGGCGAAGCCGCCCGGCGACGTCTTTCGCGGCCCGCCGGTAGCGGTCATCCGTGAGCAGCCGCCGGAGTTCCGCTCGGAGAGCGGCCACGGACGCATCGAGTCGAAGGTGACGGCCCGCGCCCAGATCGGCGGCCCGGCGGGCGTTGTTGAACGCGTCCTGCTCGAAGGGGAGCACCAGCACGGGGACCCCGAAGGCCAGGCCCCGTACGAAGGTGCCATGACCGCCGAGCGGCACCAGGACAGAGCTTTCGGGGAGCAGCTCCTCGATGGGCCGATATCCGGTGGCCCGGGGTGACCGCCGCGATCCGCGAGACCCTGGGCCTGGACCATATGACGCTGCGGCAGCTCCCGTTCCGCGAGCAACCGGTGATCTATCCGAAGTGGGGCGCGTGAGCCCGAAGCGCCGGGCGGGGCGAGCGGGTGGTCAGGCGGGGCGCAGCCGGCGGGGCAGCGACGCCACCACGATCTCGTAGGACTGCCCGAGCAGTTCGCGCACCTCTTCAGCTTCGAGGCCGCCGCTCAGCAGCACGGTGACCCAGTGCCGCTTGTTGAGGTGGTAGCCGGGCAGCACCGTGTCCGGGTGCTGGGCGCGCATCGCGAGGACCTCGTCGGGCGGCAGCTTCAGGCTGACACGAGGCGGTACGGCGCCCTCGCTGAGAAGGGCGAAGATCTTGCCGCCGACGCGGTAGACGGCCGGCGAATCGCCGAAGGGGAAGTCCTCGGCCGCGCCGGGCAGGGCGAGGCAGTGCGCGGTGACGTCGTCGGGTTTCACGGTGCGAGCCTATCCACGGGCGGTGGCACCCGGACGGCTATCGCGGCCGGACGCCGACGGCGATGAGGCTGCTGGCGTCCAGGTGGGAGTGGCCGGCGGCCGCCATGTCGGCCTGCAGCCGGTCCCGGACGCGGCCGAGCTGTTGTTCGTCCATACCGAGCACAAAGCGGCGCGGCGCCGCGCCGAGCAGGAACATCCAGGCGTCGTCGCCGAGCAGGGGAACGCGGTAGTCGACCCGGTGCACCGCGACGTCCACGAGCCCCAAGGAGCGCAGCCAGGCGGCGAGCCCGTCGGCCGAGTCCACTCGGGTGCGCGGGTCGGGGGCGGCCGGCGGTGCGGGCAGCGGGCGGACCGCGGAGGCGGCCTCGCGTGCGCGGCGGACCATGGTGTCCATCCCGCCGCCGACCCAGGTGCTCAGGGCTATCCGGCCGCCGGGGCGCAGCAGGTCCACCAGGTGGCGGGTGCCGGCTTCCATGTCGGGGAAGAAGAACACGCCGTAGCAGCACTGGACGAGGTCGTAGGGCGCGTCCGCGCGCCATGCGGTGACGTCGCCGCGGTGGAACCGCAGATGGGCGAGACCTTGCCGGTCCGCCTCGGCCCGGCCCTGGTCCAGCAGGGCACCGGCCATGTCGACGGCGTCGACGTGGCCCGTGGCACCGACGGCGCGGGCGGCGGGCAGGGCCGACGCGCCGGAGCCGCAGCAGGCGTCCAGGACCCTCTCCCCCACGCGGGGCCGGGAGACGCCCGTGGCGAGCGCCCCCAGCGGCCCCCACAGCCGCGAATACCAGGAGGCGAACTCGCGGCGGGTCTGACTGAACAGCGCGCCCACCGGGAGGGTGGGCACGGCGGATATGACGGTCATGGTGTCTTCGAGTCCTTCCAGTTCCACCAACGCAGCTTTTCCGGCTCCCTGCCGCCCTCGGCGTAGTACACGGCGCACCGGAAGACGTAGAGCATGCAGCGGTCCACATAGGCCCCTTGTTCGAGCATCAGCCGGTCGTACAGTTCCTCGGGGTCCTGACCGACGAGTTCCTCGACGCGGTGGATGCCCATGCCGTGCAGGTCGCCCTCGACGGCCTTGCCGACGCCGGGGATCTGCCTCAGGTCGCTCTCCATGCGCGTGCTCCTCACTCTCCCAACGCGCGGTCGCGCATCGCGAGCGACAGTACGAGAGCGAGCAGCAGGACGGGCACCGCGACGAAGAAGACCGTGCCCAGCGAGTCGGCGTAGGCCTCGGTGAAGCCCTGCCGCAGGTTCTCGGGGAGCTTGTCGAGCGCGTCGGCGGTCAGATTGGTCATGGACTGGGCACCGTCGCCGGGCACGTGCCGGGGCAGTTCGGTGGCCAGCCGCGCCGAGAACACCGCGCCGAACGCCGAGATCCCGAAGGAGGCCCCGACCAGCCGCGCGTAGGTGACCGCCGCGGTCACCGCACCGATCTGGGCGGGCGGCGCGCAGCCCTGTACGGCCACCATGAACACCTGCATCGACAGGCCGGAGCCGACGCCGAGCAGCACCGAATAGACCACCACGAGCGGCCAGGGCGTGTCGGCGTCCATGGTGGACAGCAGATACGACGCCAGCGCCGCGACGGCCATGCTGGCCACCGGGAACCAGCGGTATTTCTTGGTCTCGGCGATCCGGCGGCCGACCAGGGTGGAGGCGACGAGCAGGCCGAACATCATCGGGATCAGCAGCAGGCCGGAGGTGACGGCCGAGGCGCCCGAGGCGGCCTGAAGGAAGAGCGGCAGGAAGTTGACGGTGGCCAGGATCGCGAATCCGGCCAGCATGGTGATCGTGTTCGACAGCACGAAGGTGGAGTTGCCGAACAGGCTGAGCGGGATCATCGGTTCGGCCGCGCGCCGCTCCACCACGATCCACGCCGGGATGAGCACGACGATGGCGACGATCAGCGCGATACCGCGCGTGGACAGCACCGCGTCCAGGCTGCCGACGCGCCCCGCCAGCAGCGCCACGCAGACCGACAGGGCCGCCAGCAGCGCGGCGCCCGTGTAGTCGATCTTCGGTCGGCCTCGGGTGGCCGCGGTCGGCAGCAGGAACGCCACCACGGCGAGGGTGAGCAGGCCGAGCGGCAGATTGACGTAGAACACCCAGCGCCAGCCGATCGCGTCGGTGACGGCGCCGCCGACCAGCGGTCCCGCGACGCTGGCCACGGCGAACACGCTGGTGGAGTACCCGGCGTACTTGGCGCGCTCGGCGGGCTCGAAGAGCTGGCCGATGAGGGAGAAGGAGGCGACCACCAGCGCGCCGCCGCCGATGCCCTGGATCACCCGGAAGGCGATCAACTGGCTCATGTTCCCGGCCAGTCCGCACAGCATCGACCCGGCGATGAACACCACGACGCCGCCGAGGTACACCAGGCGGTGGCCGAACAGGTCGCCGAGCTTGCCGCCGACGATGGTGGTGATGCTGAGCGTGAGCCCGTACCCGGTGAACACCCAGGCGAAGTGTTCGAGCCCGCCCACGTCGTGCACGACGCTCGGCAGGGCCGCGGCGACCACGGACTGGTCCAGGGTGGACAGCAGCATCCCGAGCAGGATGCCGCCGAAGACCCACAGCCGACGGCTGAGGCTTGGGGGGGCCGCCGCCGGGGCGGGCGCCGTCGTTTCAGCGGTCACAGAGCTACTCCCTTGGGGGGTTCGGCGGTCGCCGGGCCGGCCCAGTGGAGGGAAGGGACCGGATCGGCGGACCGGGAGTCGAGCGGACGGTCCTGGACATAGGCGAGGCCCAGCCGCAGCGCGGTCTCGGCTTTGGCCAGTTCACCGCCCAGGTAGCCCGCGTGGGCGGGGTCGTCGGTGAGCCCGTGGGCCACCGCCGCGAGGGTGAGGGCCGTCGCGCTGCGGCTGCGCAGTTCGTGCCCGCTCGCCAGGTCGTCGCCATAGTGCCGCAGCACGATCCGGCCGGCCGGGCGGTCGAGGGAGATGACGAAGCAGCCGCCGCCGGCCGAGGCGATCGGACGGACCCGGCCGACCGCGGCCAGCGGCACCAACCGGGGCATGCTGGCCGCCAGTTCCTCCCCCAGGACACCGGCCACGCCGTCATCGCCGTTCACATCGCCCGCCCCGTCCGCACCGTCGGTGTGGCGGGGCAGGGCGTCGACGGCGGCCAGCACGGCGGCCGGGTCGTCCTGGCCGCGCAGGTCATGGACGGCGATCCGGCGGCGGAAGGCGGCGACGACGGGCGGCCGCAGATTGGGGAGATGGGCCCGGTGGCCGTGTGCGCCGATGATGGTGCCGTCGGGCGCGGTGCCGTGCGCGGCCAGCGCCAGCAGGCTCTGACCGGGGTGGAACACCCGGGAGTCGTGCCCGCACACCACCAGATGCCGGACCGCCGGACGGGCGAGGGCGCCCCTGACGAGTTCCTCGATCCCCAGGTTGGCGGTGGCCAGCGGGGCCGCGACCGCCACCCGGGGATGTCCGGTCAGCCGCGCGGGCAGCGTATGCGTGCGCAGCGTGCAGACCGCGACGTCGGCGGGCCGGTGGTTCACCACGTGGGGGCACCCCCGTTGTACGAGCGGGGCGCGCCGCCGGGGGTCACGGGCGGGAGGCTGGAGCTGATGGCGGTGACGTCCGCGCCGAACCGGTGCAGCCGCATCCCGACGCGCAGCTGCTCGGCGCGGATGCGGTCGATGCAGGTGCGGAAACGGGCCTCGATCTGCTCCAGTTGGCGGCGGCGCTTGGCGGGGTCCAGGCGGTCGGTGAGGACGTCGTCGAGGTTCTCCATGAAGAACTCGTGGTTCTGCCGCCCCATGTCCTGGCGGGTCTCGTGCAGGAAGTCCTTGAACCGCTCCAGGACCTCCATCGCTCCCGGAAGGGCGTGAAAGCGGCGGTAGAGCCGGGAGACGAAGGTCTGCACGACGACGTTGAACGTCTCGAACTCGAACACCGCCGACTGATCGGTGATGACGCCGCGCTTGTGGTAGTCCTCGTCGTTGTAGAGCGAGGCGAAGTGGACGGCGAGCCGCTCGACGCGCTCATCGCTGTGGCGGTAGTCGTAGGGGTCGAGATTGTCCTCGTAACCGGGGCCGAGAAGGCCGTCGTCCGCCAGCTTGCGGGCGATGGACGTGCCCGGGTAGACCTCCAGCCGCTCGGTGAGACGGCGCAGGTTGTGCCCGGCGTGCTCGCGCAGGAAGTCGGCGTTCTGGGTGAGGGTCTCCACCGTGGCGTAGGGGTGGAACGGAATGAACCCCATGGCCAGATAGATGCCGTGCTCGCGCAGCAGCCGGATGATGCTGATGTTGTCCTCGACGGTGGCGCGCTTCTCCCACAGCAGCAGCTCTTCGGGGACGCCGGATTCGATGCCGACGTTGACCTTCTCCAGGCCGCTGCGGACGAGCAGGTCGAGCAGGTCGTGGTCCTCGGCGCAGTCGGACCAGTTCTCGGCGCGCATGCAGACGTTGTAGTAGATGTCGAGACCGCGGTCGAGGATGCCCTCGGCGATGGCGCGGACACGTTTTTTGCCGACCCGGCCGCCGTCGGGGTCCTCGAAGGTGGAGTCGATGAAGTCGAACGTGCGGAACCGGTGGTCGCGGACGAGCTGCTCCACCTCGTCCAGGACGTAGTCGGGGCCGACCCCGCGCCATGCCTTGCCCGCCTGGACGCGGTTGCCGAGGTTGGGGGCCGAGCAGAAGGTGCAGCGGGCGACGCAGCCGCGGCTGGTGCTGACCCGGACGTATTCGAGCTTGTTGCCGTGGGCGATGAGCTGATCGCGGACCGGGTACGGCAGCACCTCCAGGTTGTGGACGAGCGGGCGGGCCGGGTTCTGCCGGTATCCGCCGTCCTCGTCCCGGTAGCCGATGCCGGGGCAGTCGGCGATGGCCTCGCCGAGGGCGAGCCGCTGGGCGAGGTCCAGGATGATGGGCTCGCCCTCGCCGACCGCGACGATGTCGGCGTGCGGGTTGACCCGCAGCACATCGGTGCCGGTGAACGTCCCGGCGGGGCCGCCGCAGGCGATGACCACCTCGGGCATCTCCTTGCGCAGGGCCGCGCAGAACTCCACGCAGCTGGGCACGTTCAGGCTCATCAGCGTGAAGCACACCAGGCCGGGGGCGTAGGCGGCGATGGCGTCCACGACCTCCTGGTGGTGGCCGTGCTCGGCCTCGCGGATCTCGCAGGAGAAGCCCGCCGCGCGCAGCGTCGCGGCCATATAGGCGACGCCGAGGTGCTCGGGGGACATCACCAGGTCGCCATCCAGCAGGATCACGAAGCTCACCCGGAACGCGGCCGGGTCGGTGATCCGCGCGTCGAGCGCTATCTCGAAGTGTCCCGGCTTCTCCCGGGGTGCGAGCCCGAGCTCTTTCCCAGACGTCAGCATCGGTTGTCCTCCTCGTTCCGCGGCCGCATGACCCGCACGTCGGTGCCCTCGGTTCCGGGTGGCGGGTCGATGCCCAGGGAGGCCAGGACGGTCGGCGCCACGTCTCGCATGTGCAGGGGGTCGGTGCCCTGGTCGCCCCGGCACCAGAAGGTGGCGTCCGGGCGGGTGTGGGTGCCGGTCAGCGGGGCGTCCCCGATGATCCGGTCGGTGGCCCACGCGCCCCGGATCTGTACGCCGGGCGCGGGCATCACGACCAGGTCGGGGGCGTCGTCCGCGTACGGCCCGGCGTAGGTCTTCGGCCCGGAGAGCACCTCGGAGACGACCGGGGTGCCGGCGCCGCCCTCGGCGATCCGGCCGTCCTCGGTGAGCCGCAGAGCGAGCAGCCGCGCGGTCAGCTCGCCGGGGTCGGTGGGCGGTCCGCCGCGGGGGAAGCGGTCGGCGGTGTTGAGGTGGATACGGCCGGGGTCGAGCGCGAACGCCCGGGTGCGCTCGTCGATCTCCTCCAGGGACTCGGCGCCGGGCGGCAGCGCGAGATACCCGGCCCGCCGCAGCCAGGCGTTCAGATAGAACTGCGTATGCGCCGGGCCGAAGCCGTGGTCGCTGGCGAGGAACAGCGCGCCGTCCCCGGCACGGTCGGCCAGCTCCGCCACGGCCTCGTCCACCCTTCGATAGAAGTCGAGGACGCGCCCGTGGAGCCGGGCGGCGGGGTCGGTGAGCGAACTCCACAGGAAGTGGTGGACGCGGTCGGTTTCGGTGAGCACGCACACCGCCAGGTCCCAGCCGCCGGACAGGACATGGGCGAAGGCGGCGCGGCGGGCGGCGAGGGCGGCCTCCACCCGGTCCAGGAACCCGTCCGGGTCGGCTGTCACCTCGCCGACCTCGACATCGAGCTGGTAGTCCAGCGCGCGCAGCGGTCCGCGCAGCTCGGGCGGGTACACGGCCCGGTCGAAGTCGGGGGCCACGAACCCGGACACCAGCGTGCCGCGCAGCGGCGGCGCGGGGTAGGTGCTCGGCACGTTCATGATCACGCTGCGGCCGCCGGCGCGATCGACCGCCTCCCACAGCGGCGGGGCCTTCAGCTGGCCGTAGTTGGGGAAGTAGGTGCGGTAGGTGCCGGGCCGCAGGTCCACGAATCCGTAGATGCCGTGGGTGCCCGGGTCGGTCCCGGTGAGGAAGCTGGCCCAGGACGTGGAGCTGATCTCGGGGACGGGCGCGCTCATCGCGCGCAGGCTCCCCTGCGGAAGCAGGCCCGCGGTCCTCGGCATGACGCCCTGGTCGGCCAGGTCGCGCAGCAGCCAGTACGGGACGCCGTCCAGCCCGATCACCATCGCGCTCATCGCCGGTCCTCCCCCGCGATCTCGTCCACGATGCCCAGGCCGAGGATGCGGACGGCGCCGTCGGTGAGCATGAAGCGGCCCAGCGGCGCGCACACCCGTACGTCGTCGCCGTCGGCGGGCCGGTCGAGCATCACGGTCAGCTCGGCGACCTCGCTGAACCGCACCGGGCCCCGGTCGGTCGCGTCCGGGGCGCGCCGGGCGCTGTCCCAGTGGCGCTCCACCCGGGCGATGCGGCCGGACAGGTCGGCGCCGGCCCGGCGCAGGGTGCAGCGGGCGCCCTCGGCGAACCCGTCCTCGGCGGTGCACAGCACGCGGACCCGCCACCGGTCGCCGCGCAGCGGCCGCCGGTCGGAGGGGGCCAGCAGGGTGCCCGGCGCACACGGCGGCCCGGACAGCACCAGCCCGATGTTGTCGCCCGTGGTGGCCGACTCCTGGGGCGGCTCGCCGAAGCGCTCGATGCGCAGGGCGGTGCGGGCGTCCTCGCCGGGTGCGACGAGGCGGTCCCCGATGCGCAGTTCACCGCTGAGCACACGGGCCAGCACCCGGCCCTCGACGACGTCCTGGGCCTCGACCCGCAGCGGCGCGCCGCCGTCGCCCCAGGGGGTCAGGTCGGCGAGGGTGTCGAGCAGGGGACGGCCCGCGTACCAGGGCAGGCGTGCACTGGCGGCGGTGACGTTGTCGCCGGTCATCGCGCTGACCGGGACGGCGGCCACCAGCGTCAGGCCGATCTCGTCGGCGAGCGTGGCCACCTGCCGGGCGGCGGTGTGGAACTCCGCTTCCGCCCAGCCGGCCAGATCCATCTTGGTGATGGCGCAGACGACGGCGGTGACGCCCATCATCGCCAGGACCCGCATATGGCGCCGGGTCTGCTCGGCGGCGCGCTCGCGGCAGTCGACCACGATGACGGCGGCCTCCGCGCGGGACGCCCCGGTCGCCATGTTGACGAGCAGTTCGGCGTGGCCGGGCACGTCGATCAGCACATACCGGCGGCTTCCGGTCTCCAGGACCGCGCTGGCGGTGTCGAGGGTGAACAGGTCGGCGCGCTCCTCGGTCAGCCCGTCGAGCAGGAACGCCAGCCCGCCGTCCTCGACGGGCACGTCCAGCCGGTCGGTCGTGACGCTGCCGGTGTCCAGCAGGAGCCGGCCGAGCAAGGTGGACTTGCCGTGGTCCACCTCCCCCACGAACGCCACGCGCAGGGTGTCGGCGTCACGGGCGGTGGCTGCGGGGGTCGGTCCCCCCTCGGGCAGTACGGGTGTCGTCACTGATGCCGCCTCACATGTATCCGAGGGCGCGGAGCTTCTCCATCGCCGCCGCGTCTTCCTTGTCCTGCGCCCGGCCCGCGCGCTCACCCTCGCGGGAGCGGCGGACCTCGATGACCACGTCGGTGACCGTCCCGGCGTCGCTGCGCACCGGGGAGCAGCAGCACTCGCAGCCGATCGACCGGTAGCGGTTCCCGTCGTTCGCGAAGTACAGATCGGGGACGGGGATGCCCTCCTGCCGCACGTACTCCCAGATGTCGATCTCCCGCCAGGAGAGCATCGGGTGGACGCGCATATGGCCGCCCTCGTCCACCGCGGCCTGCCGCAGGTCCCAGAATTCGGCCGGCTGGTTGCGGTAGTCCCAGCCGAAGGACCGGTCCCTGGGACTGAAGACCCGCTCCTTGGCGCGCACCCCGTGCTCATCACCGCGGATGCCGAGCAGCACGGCGTCGTGTCCGCCGGTCTCCAGGGCCTCTTGGAGGGCGTTGGTCTTCAGGGCCGTGCAGCATGCGAGCTTGGTCGCGGCGGTCGGGCCCATCCCCGCGGCCAGCGCCTTCTCATTGCGATGCACCCGCAGGTCCAGGCCCCACTCCCGCGACCAGCGGTCGCGGAACTCGTACATCTGCCGGAACTTGTAGGAGGTGTCGATGTGGATGACGGGGAAGGGCACGTCCCCGAAGAACGCCTTGCGGACCAGCCACAGAAGCGTGGTCGAGTCCTTGCCCATCGACCACAGCAGGGCCGGGTTGGCGAACCGGCCGCGCACCTCGCGCAGCACCTGCACCGTGTCGTTCTCAAGGTCGCGCAGCGCCGAAGGCACTCACGTCACCCCTTTCGGAAAGAACCCCCACCACGAGGGGATGACAGCCCCGGAACCGCCCGGGGAACCGGCCGTTCGGCCTGGTCAGGCCGATGGACAGAAAGCAGGGCCCCGCCAGGTCGGGCAGCGGCCCCTCCAGCGGCGCCGGGAAGGCGCGGACCAGTCGCGCGTCGCGCACGATCCAGTCGTGCTCCGCACCCGACCCGTCGGTGAACTCCAGCCGCAGGAAGGAGCGGCCGCCGGTGGAGCGCCGCCCGTAGATCCGGCGGACGTCGGCCGGCACCAGACCTGCGCTGCGCCCGCCCGCGAACGCCTTCTCCACGGTCGCGTCGGCGGTGTCCTTCAGCAGCCGCTCGCGCATCGCGGGGTCGAGGGCCGGGCCGGCGGGCCGGGGAGGCGCGATGACGGCCCGGTCCTCGGGCCGGGCGTTTGGCTCGGTGCTCGGGCCGAGGCCGATCCGGACGGGATGGAAGAACGCGTACGGACCCTCGGGGCCCACCTGCCCCGCGGTGACGGGCTCGGGGCGGATCCAGCGGCCGTCCAGGTCGAGGCCCGCGACGCAGGCGCCGCCGTCCGCGTCGAGCGTCACCGCCAGGGGCAGGAGGGTGCCGGTCATGAGGCACCCGCCGGGGCCGGTCGGAGCGCGGGGGCGGTCAGTGCCGTGCCGGGCAGGTCGGCGGCGGGGTCCAGGCCGAGCATCGCCAGCAGCGTCGGCGCGACGTCCAGCGGCCGCGCCGGGCCGCCGCGCCCGGCGGTGAACGCCGCGCCCGCCCCGGCCCAGTAGGAGTCGCGCCGGTGCCAGCCGCTCTGCAGCATCCGGTTGGTGCGGCCGGACCAGAACGGGTCGCCCAGCGGCAGATACCGCCAGTCGGCCGGGTCGAGTACGAGGTCGGGCGCGGCGTCGGCGGCCGGGCCGCCGTGCAGCTCCTCGCGCGGGACGGCGCGGGTGAGAAACCGCGTGCCGGTCGCCGGGTTGATGTGCTCCTCCAGGACGGCGGCGACATCGGCCAGCACCCGGGCGCGGTCCGCGGGGCGGACGGTGCCGTCCCGGTAGCGGCCCGTGAGGTTGAGGTTGACGCCCTGCGCGCCCTGCACCGCCTCGAACGCGGTCGTCCGCGACCAGTCGGGCGTGCCGTCCGGGCCGAGGGTGAGCAGCCCGGCCGCCGCCAGCGCGTCGTTGACCGACCGGTAGGAGCGCAGGGGCCCGAACCCGATCTCGGAGAACGCCAGCAGGCTGGTGTGGTCGTCGAGCCGCTCCAGCAGTTGGCCGAGCACCCGGTCGGCCAGCCGGTAGGCGCGCAGCACCGCCTGGTCGGCCTCGGGGACCGGGCTGCCCGGCTCGGTCTCCTGCCAGTACACATGCGAGAGCCGGTCGATGGCGGTGAGGTTGAGGACGGTCAGGTCGGGGCGGTCACCGACCCGGCCGTCCAGCATCGCCAGGGCCGCGTCGGCGCGCTGCCGGTCGGCGTTCAGAACACCGCCGACGAACGGGTCCTTGGGGCCGCCGGTGAACCAGACGGTGACATCGTGCACCGGCCGCACGCCCTCGCGGGCCAGCAGCACCGGCAGATTCCGCGGATGGCAGGCCCGCACGGTGGCGCGCATCGGATAGCTGAGGCAGTACCCGTCGACCGGCTCCACCGGATGGGTGCCGAACAGGTTCACCAGCGCGACCCGGCGGCCCGTCAGCTCCGGCCGCCGCCACAGGAACGGGCGGCGGGCGGCGGAGCCGTCGAGCACGGCCGGCCGGTAGTCGGGGGCGTGTACGTCCCAGTAGGAGAAGCACCCGTGCTCATCGGGCGCGAATCCGGTGAACGCGCTGAACAGCCCGGGCGCCTCGTAGGGGACGAAGTCCGATCGCAGCGGCCCGCTCGCGCCGAGCGCGCGCAACCGGTGCAGATGCGGCAGCCGCTCCGGGCCCCACCGGTCGATCAGTTCCGGGCACGCCCCCTCGGTGATCAGGACGATGGCCCGTGCCCGGGCGCTCATCCGCGTCCCCCGTCCGGCCCGGCCAGCCGCAGCGCGGCGGCCGAGCCGCCCGGTGCGACGGTGGACACGATCGCGGCCGCGCCGGGCTCGACGGCGACCCGCGCGACCGCCGCGACGAGGGCCAGCAGCGGCCCGGCGGCCAGCGCGCCGCCGAGCGCCTCGGGCTGGAAGCCGGAGGCGAGCAGCTTGACCTCGCCGGTGTCGGACAGATTGCCCTTGCCCACGTGGTACGAGAGGTGCGGCCGGTCGGCGCCGTCCGCGCCGACCGCCGTCAGAGCGCGGGTCAGCGCGCCCGCCGCCTCGGTCCGGTCCGGCGGCTGGGGCTCCGACCAGCTCGCGCACCCCGTGACGACCGCGCGCGCCGGCGCGCCGCGCTCACGCGCGCCGTCGGCGCGCTCCAGCACCACGCATGCCGCGCTGTCCGTCGGCTCCTCCACGGCACGGCCCTGACGGCGCGCCAGCAGCCGCGCCGCGTCGCGGGTCGGGGCGTCGCCCGCGTCGCCGCCGCCCGCGATCACGATGTCGCAGGCCCCGGCCGCCAGCAGGGCCCGGCCGACCTCCACCGCCTGCAGACCGGCGGCCGGTCCGCTGATCAGGGTGACCATCGGGCCGGTGGCACCGGCGGCCCGGCACACCAGAGTCGCGGCGAGCTGCGGCCCGTGGTCCAGGGACATCGACGGGGTGATCCGCGTCGGATCGGCGGACAGGTGCGGGCACAGCGTCTCGGCCATCGCGCTCAAGCCCCCGACGGCCGTGCCCATGACCACCGCCACCCGGCGGCCGGCGAGCGGCCCTTCGGCGGGCAGGGGTACCGGCAGGCCCGCGTCGGCCATCGCCTGCGCCGCCGCGCCGAACCCGAGCTGCGCCGAGCGGCTGAGGTACTGGTAGCCGGCCGCCGCGTCGATGTGGTCCAGCACGGAGAACGGCCGGGTCCGCTCGGGTGCGGCGTTGGGCCCGTAGGCGGCCTCCAGGGCGTCCGGGCCGTCGCCGAGCCGGCTCACCGCGCCGGTCCCGGTCACCACCACGTCGGGGACGGGCTCGAACGCGTCCTGCGCGGCGGAGGCGGAGTCCCGTGGGCGGAACGCCAGGACGGCGTTGGTGCCGCCACCGCCCAGCGAGTTGGAAACCGCCGCGCGGATCCGCTGCGGGCGGCCGCGCAGCGGGACGTAGTCCAAGGTGAGCGCGGGGTCGATCCGGTCGAGCTTGGCCGTGGGGTGCACCCACTGCTCGGTGAGGCAGTACACGGTCGCGATCGCCTCGATGACCGGGGACGCGGCGGCCAGGTGCCCGACGATCGACTTGGTGCTGCTGATCGCGACCTGGCCTGCCCGGTCGCCGAAGACCAGCTTCGCCGAGGCGGTCTCCAGCCGGTCGATCAACGGGGTCCCGGTGCCATGCGCGTTGAAGTAGTCGATGTCCTCCGGCGACAGCCCGGCGTCGGCCAGGGCCAGCCGGATCGCCTCGGCGTTGGACGCGCCGTCCTCCGGCGGGATGATCGCGTGCGGGTTGTCGTCGCAGGTGATGGCCCAGCCCGCGAGCCCGGCCAGCGGGGTGCCGCCGCGGGCGGCCACGTCGGCGGCGCGCTCCAGGATCAGCGCCCCGGCCCCGTCCCCGAGGACGCTGCCGTCCCGGTCGGCATGGAAGGGGCGCAGGTCGTGGCCGACGAATCCGGCGCGCTCGGCTCCCCAGTAGGAGGTGGCCTTGAGGTGGTCGGCGCCGACCACCACGGCCCGGTCCACGGTGCCCTGACGCAGCGCCAGCAGCGCCATCGCGGTCGCGGTGGTACCGGACGCGCACGCGTTCGTCACCGCGTAGCGGGGCCCCTCGACGCCGAGCCGGTGCGCCAGCACATCGGCGAGCACCCCGATCGGGAAGCGCACCATCGCCTCGGCCAGCTCGTCGTCCACCTGCGGGTCGGCCCCGGCCGCCAGCGCCCGGCGGGCGGCCAGGAAGTCGTCCCAGCGGTCCTCCAGCGCCCGGTTGTCACCGCCGGTCGTGCCCACGTACAGGCCGGTGACGCCCGGTGCGGGCCCGCCCGCCTGCGCGAGCGCCTCGCGGGCGGCGTCCACGGCCATGTCCGACAGTCGCCAGGGGCCCGTCCGGCGTGGGTCCTCGATCTGGGCCGAGCGGTTCTTGCCGCGCGCGACCGCGATGCCGCGCAGCTCGTGCAGGCCCGACTCGCCCTTGCGCAGCGCCTCGAACAGCGCGGTGCAGCCGTCACCGAATACGGTGACCGCGCCCATGCCCGTGATGACCACCGGGAAGCTCACGCTCGTCGCCCCCCGTCAATCCCGGGCGGCGGCGGTCTGCGCCGCGCGCTCGTCCACGTAGGCGGCGAGCGTGTCGAGCGAGTCGACCAGCTCGACGCTGAGGTCCTCGTCCTGGATCTGTATGCCGAACTCGTTCTCCACCCAGATGAGGAACTCCAGCCCCATCACCGAGTCGATGCCGACCGCCTCGCGCAGGCCCGTGTCGGGCACCGCCTGGGGGGCGAGATCCAGCCGCAGTGATTCCACCAGCACGCGGCGCAGACGGTCCTTGGTGTCGTTCATCAGACCTCCGTACGTTGTCGGGCGGCCCGGGAGGGCCGGATGTTGTGCCAGTCGTGGCTCGCCGGAGTGGCCACGGTCGCCGGATGGGTGGCTTTCACCGGATCGGTCGCCGTTTCACAGGTAGCCCATGGCGCCCAGCGCCTTGGCGGTCAGATCCTCTTCGCTCAGCCGCGCCGTTTCCCCGGCTCTCCCGGACGCCACCGCGGAGGCGGTCTCCCCGGGGGCGAGGAAGGCCCGTCCACCCTCCGCGCCGCCCCACTGGAGCGGGCGGCCGTGGACGGCGGCCGGGAACGTCAGGCCGGCCTCCTCCAGCAGCGTGGGCATCAGATCGGCCAGCGCCACGGGCGCGGTGCGGCGGCCGGGCGCAAGGCTCGTCCCGCGCAGCGCCCACATCCCCAGGTAGCGGTGCATGCCGGTCTGCTCGCTGGGCCGCCACAGCGGGCCGCCGATCGCCGGGCTCGCCAGCACGCCCTCGTCGGCGGGGATGAGCAGCAGATCGGGGGCCGCGTGGGTCATCGGGCCCGGGTAGGCGTCCTCGCGCGGCAGCGCGGCGGCGAAGACCGGTGCGCCGGTGTCGGGGGCGCGCAGCCCCAGCAGCAGCTCGGCGACCTCGGCCAGGACGGGGCCCGGGTCGGTCACCGTGCCGTCGCGCTGGCGGCCCGCGAGGTTGACGTTGACCGCGTAGCAGCCGGGCGTGGGCATATAGGCGCGGGTACGGGTGAAGTCCACCTCGCGTCCTTCGGCCCGGAACCAGTCGGCGAGGCCGTCGCCCTCGGCAGGCGATGCGGCGGCGGGCCGGGTGGCCAGCAGCCCGGCCTCGGCGAGGACGGCGTTGACGGCGACGTTGTAGCGGCCCGGCCCGAACCCGTGGTCCGACAGCAGCAGTACGGGCGTCTCGTCGCCCACCACGTCGAGGATCTCGCCGAACACCTCGTCGATCGCGAGGTAGGTGGCGCGGATCGCGTCGGCCCACTCCTGGCGGTCGGGGGCGGTGTGGCGGTCGTGGCAGGCGTCGGCGAAGTGCCAGTAGTGGTGGCAGATGCGGTCGATCTCGGTGATGACCGCCATGAAGACGTCGACCGGGCGCTCCCGCAGCACGTACTGGATCGTCCGGCCGCGCGCCCTGACGTGCTCGACGGCGGCCTCCGCGTAGGACAGATCACCTTGGAACATCGCGGCGATGTCGGCCTTGAAGCCCGCGCCCGCCCGGGCCAGCTCCCCCAGCAGCCCCGGCGGTTCGCTGTAGCGCAGGGTCCGCGCCAGCGGCCAGGTGAGCTGGTAGCCGGGGACTTCGCGGGGCGGGTGGGACATCGGCACATTGACGAGCCCGACGCTCCAGCCCTGCCGGGCGAACCACTCCCAGGCGGTGTCGCAGCCGTAGTCGCCGGTGCCGACCAGGCGGTCCCCGTAGACCGGGTCCTGGGTGTCGAAGAATTGGTAGATGCCGTGGCCGCCGGGGCGGCGCGCGGTGACGAACGTGCTCCAGCCGGGCGCGGTGTGCGCCGGCCATGTGGTGGTGGTCGGGCCGTGTGCGCTGTCGGCGAGCAGCTTCCCGAGCACCGGCAGCGCGCCCTCGGCGACCAGCGGCTCGATCAGCTCGAGACTGCCCCCGTCGATGCCGAGCACGACGGCCTTGGGTGGTGCGGTATGCGGCATGGTCGGTCCCCCCTGCTCACCGCTTGTGGAGCCACGGTATGCAGCCTGACAACTAAAGTCAAACATCCTCATTGACTTTGGTCATCACGCTCGCAATCATCGAGGTCATGAGCGCTACCTCCGCTGTCGTCTTCGACCTGGACGGCGTCCTGCTCGACACCACCGAGAACATGCGCCGTGCCTTCGCCGCCACCTGGCGGGCCGCCGGGCGGCCGGGCGATCCGCCGTTCACCACGTTCCTGGCCCATATGGGCGCACCGCTGCCCCGGATCCTCGATGCCCTGGGCCTGCCCACCGAGTTGGCGGCGGTCTACGCGGCCGAGAGCACCCGCCATATCGAGCTGGTCACCGCGCACCCGGGCATCCCGGTGGTGCTGGCCTCGCTCGCCTCGGCCGGGGTGCCGACCGCCGTCGCGACCGGCAAGACCCACGAGCGCGCCCTGCAGGCGCTCACCGCGGCCGGGATCGCCCACGGTCTGGACGTCGTGATCGGCAGCGACCAGGTGACGCGGCCCAAGCCCGATCCGGAGATCGTGCTGACCGCGCTCGCCGCACTGCCCGACGCCCCTGGCGCGGCACGGGCGTTCTTCGTCGGCGACAGCGTGCTGGACATGCGCTCCGGCCGGGCCGCGGGCGCCACCGTGGTCGCGGCGGGCTGGGGGCAGACCGCCCCGGAGACGCTGCGCGCCGAAGGCCCCGACCACTACGCGGGGACCGCCCTCGACCTGCTCGCCGTGTTCGGGCTGCCCTCCCCCGTGCGGGAGACGTCTCCGGGAGCCCACGATGGCTGAGCCGCTGCTCAACGGCCCGAACCTGGCGCGACCGGGCCGGCGCCGCCCGGAGATCTACGGCACCACGACACTCGCCGGAATCGAGGAGATGGCCGTCAAAGCCGTCCCCGGCCACACCGTGCGGGCCGTGCGGGACGCATGCGAGGGGGCGCTGGTGCGCGCCGCCGGCGACCGCGCGGGCGCCATCGTCGACCCGGGTGCGCCGATGATGGCCGGGCGGAGCCTGCGCGACGCGCTGGAGAGCTTCCCCGCCCCGTGGATCGAGGTCCACCTGTCGAATGTGGGGGCCCGCGAGGACTTCCGGCATCACTCGGCGCTCTCGCCGCCGGCCTCGGGCGTCATCGCGGGCCTGGGCGCCGCTGGGTACCGGGTCGCGGCGCCGGCGCCGCCGGCCAAGATCGAGGGCTGATGCGCCGCGTCGTGGTGAGCCCGCATCCCGATGACGCCGTGTGGTCCTGCGGCGGGATGTTCGGCGCATGGGCGGCCGGCCCCGACGGTCTCACCGTGGTCACGGTCTTCGACGGCGGTCCCGCGGCCGCCGTCCGCCGCGCCGAGGACGCCGCCGCGCTGGCCGCTTGGCCGGTCCGGGCGGTCGGCCTCGGCTTCCCCGACGCCGTGCACCGAGAGGACCGTTACCCGGGGCCGCTGTCGCGCCGCCGCGCCGTGCACCCCGACGACGCGGGGACGGCCGAGGCGGTCGCGGCCGCGCTGGCCCCGTATCTGCGCGAGGGAGACCTGCTGCTGCTTCCGCTGGCCGGACGCACCCATGTGGACCATGTCATCGCGCGTTCGGCCGCCGAGCACGCGGCGGCCGGGACCGCGGTCCAGGTCGCGTACTACGCCGAGTTCCCCTATCGGCCGCCCTTACCGGGCGGGCCCGGTATGGAGGTCACCGAGCACCGGGCCGACTTCTCCGCCTGGCTGCGCGGTGCTCTGGCCTACCGCTCCCAGGTGACGGAGATGTTCGGCGGACCGCTGCGGTTCGGCCGGGCGCTGGCCGGGCACGCCCGCACCCCCGCGGTGTGGCGGGAGCACCGCCTGGCCGCTCAGGACTCCGCGGCCGCGAAGTAGGCGGCCAAACTCCCCGTCAGCAGCAGCGGCAGGGCGCGGACGTCGGCGGTGTCGTGGAGCGAGGCGAACCGCTGGTGGGTGGCTTCGTGCTGCTCCCAGCGGTCGGGGCGGGCGTGGGTGAGGTGGACGCCGGGCGCGCCCTGGTCCACCGTGGGCCGGTGCCCCGCCGCCAGCAGCCGCACCCCCAGTTCCAGGTCCTCACAGCCCCAGCGGGTGCCGAAGCCCTCGTCGAACCCGCCCGCCTGGTCGAACGCCGCCCGCGACAGCGACAGGTTGGCGCCCACACAGGCCAGCCAGCCCAGCCGGGCCGGGGCCGTCCCGGCGGCCACGGCCAGCACGGCCGCCTCCAGGTTGTTGCGGACCAGCCGCTCGCCTCCGTTCAGCACGGCCGCCGCCGCGACCGGGTCGGGGCCATGGGCCGCCAGCCAGCGGCGGGCGACGGGGAATTCCATCAGGGGACCGTGGACGAAGCCGGGCCCGGTGCCGTGGGCGGCGTGCGCGGACAGAAAGCCGGGGCCGGTGAGGATGTCGTCGTCCACGAACAGCAGGCGGGTGCCACCGGCCGCGCGCGCACCGGTGTTGCGGGCGGCGGCACGGCCCAGGCGCGGCCCCTCGACGACCCGGACCGGCGCGTCCGCCGGGACCTCCACAGGCCCCTCACCGTCGCTGACGACGACGATCTCCGCCGAGGGCGGTCCGTCGGCCAGCAGACACGCCAGCGTGGCACGCAGCGACTCCGGCTTGTCCTTCGTCGGGATGACGACGCTCAGCCCGCTCATACGGCCGTGCTCTCCGGCAGGGCCGGCGGACGGCCCGACGCCCGGTAGGCGGCCTCCAGCAGGTCCACCACGGCGGCGGACTCGGCCAGCTCCGCCTCCCAGTCCAGGGTCCCGGAGGCGAAGTCGGCGATGGCCTCCACCTGCGCGTCGTACTCCCGCCCGACCGGGTCCGGCAGGGTGACGCGGCGGTAGGAGCCGGGGCCCCAGGCGGTCAGCGCCGGCTCGGCCACCCGGTTCGGGCTGAACCCGAACGTGCCGGTCAGCACCCGGCGCTCGGCGCCGCCCTCGACGACGAAGCGCGTGCGGTCGGTGGCCACTTCGCTCTCCCAGGCCGCCCGCAGCACCAGCCGCGCCCCGCCCTCGAACTCGGCGCGCACCGTGCCGTCCACCTCCACGTCCACCGGACCCGTGCCGGCCGTGTCGCCACGCCAGGCGGCGCGCCCGGCGGTGTGCCCACCGGCGTACTCGCCGCCCGGCGTGCGCAGTTCGGCCGCCACCGTGACGAGCCGGGGCCGGCCCAGCAGCCCGAGCGCCACGTCGGCCAGATGCCAGCCGAGATCGAGCAGCGCTCCACCACCCGCCGTGGCGCGGCCGGTGAACCACGAGCCGGGGCGCGGCACCCCGCCCGCGCGCAGCCAGCTCGCCCGTACGGTCAGCGGCCCGGGCGGCAGAGCACCGGCCAGGCGCCGTACGTCCTCGCGGCGCACGGCGGCCCGGCTGACCAACAGCCCGACTCCGCGCGCCCGCTCGGCCAGCGTGTCGAACTCCGCGCGGCTCAGGCACAGCGGCTTCTCCACCACCACGGGTATTCCGCGCTCCAGCACGGCGGAGGCCAGTGCGGCGTGGGTGTGGTTGGGGGTGCCGATCACGACCACGTCGGGACGGGCGTCCAGGAAACCGGTCCAGGACATGGCCGCCGGGACACCGGCGGCCTCCGGGTCGTGCACGGCCGCCAGATCCAGGCGCGGATGGCGGCGGATCCGCGGCAGCCAGACCGTCCGGTTGACCCAGCCGTAGCCGAGCAGGCCCACCCGCAGCGCAGCGGTCACCGTGTCACCACGGGGTCGCCGGCCCGCGCGGCCAGTGCGGCGACCACGGTGGCCACGCGCTCCACCACGCGGGGTTCGGCGAGCAGCACCCGGTGGTGGATCCACAGGCCGTGGGCGCCCAGGTCCTCGGCCACCGCGCATCGCTCGGCCAGCTCCGGCACGGGCGTCGTGGGCACCGGGCCCGCCTGGAAGGACCCGGTGCGGTAGACGGGCGGGAAGTTGACGCACGCCGGGACGCCCGCCGCCTTCAGCCCCGCCACCAGCGCGTCGCGCGCCGCCCGGCCCGCCGACGGGTCGAGGGCCACCAGGTACATGTAGTGCGGGTTGACGTCCATCCGCGGGTCGCGGGCCTGCAGGCGCAGCCCGGGCACCTCGGCCAGCAGCGCGTCGAGCAGGGCGGTGCGCTGCTCCCGGATCCGCGTCTGCCCGGCCAGGCGGGCGAGCTGGGCGCGCAGGATCGCCGCCGTGAACTCGCTGACGCGGTAGTTGGAGCCGCCCGTCTCGTGCTGGTAGGTGGTGTCGCCGCGGGGCCGCCCGCAGGTGTGCATCAAGTACGCCTGCTCGTACGTCTTCTCGTCGGGCAGGGTCAGCGCCCCGCCCTCCCCGGCGGTCATCAGCTTGCCGTTCTGGAAGCTGTAGCAGGCGACCGTGGGGAACGCGCCGACCGGCGTCCCGTCCCACACCCCGCCCTGGGCGTGCGCGGCGTCCTGGATGAGCGCCAGGCCGTGCTCGGCGGCCAGGTCCCCCAGCCCGTGCATATCGGCGAGGTGGCCGGCCATATGGACGGGGATGACCGCGCGGGTCGCCGGGGTCAGCGCGGCGCGGACGGCTTCGGGCGTCAGGCAGTAGGTTTCGGGGTCCACGTCGGCCGGGACGGGGATCGCTCCGACGTTCTGCACGGCCAGCGAGGTGCTGATGAAGGTGAACGCGGGCACCACGACCTCGTCGCCGGGCCCGATGCCGTTGAGCCGCAGGGCCAGTTCGAGCGCGGCGGTGCCGTTGGTCACCGCGAGCGCGCGCGGTGCGCCGTTGTACGCGGCGAACTCGCGCTCGAAGTCCTCGTTCTCGGTGCCCGCCGCCCGCCACCACTGACCCTGGGCCAGGACACGCTCCAGCGCGGCGCGCTCGGTGTGGTCGTGCTGGGGCCACGGCGGCAGGTCGTCGGGGTCGATCCGGCGGACGGGGGCCGGGGGCGCGGCTGTCGGGTCGAGGGACATGTCAGAGTCCTTTCGTCGCAGGGGTGCTGCCGCCGGGCGTCACCATCGCGCGGCTCCGTCCACCAGCAGCGTCTGCCCGGTGATGTAGCCGGAGCGTGGCCCGGCCAGGAAGGCCACCGCGTCGGCGACCTCCTCCGGCGCGGCGAGGCGGCGCAGCGCGATGCGCTCGGTGACCGCGCGGTTCTCCTCCTCCGTGTAGAGCGAGGAGCCGGGGCCGGGCTGGACGGCGCCGGGCGCCACGACGTTGACGGTGACGCCGAAGCGGCCGAAGTCCCAGGCGGCCGACGCCGCCCACGCCGACAGCGCGGCCTTGGTGGCCGCGTACTCGGCCTGGCCGGGCATCCCGACGCTTCCGGCGCGGGATCCGACCAGCACGATCCGGCCGCCCCGCTGCCGCAGCATCCCCTTGCCGACGAGCCCGGCCAGCCGGGTCACCGAGTGGACGTTGAGGTCCCACAGGCCGTCGTCGTCACCGGGCGTCAGGACGGAGCGCCGCAGCGTCCTGCCATGGGCGCAGACCAGGACGCCGGGCACGACGCCGCGCTCCCTGATCCGGCCCATCGCGGCGGCCGGGTCGGTCAGGTCGGCCTGGACGGGTTCGAGCGCGCCGATCTTCGCGGAGAGTTCGGCCGCCCGCTCCACGCCCTGGTGGCACACGGGCAGGACGGTCATGCCCGCGTCGGCCAGGGCGTGGCAGATCGCGGCACCGAGCAGGCCGCTCGCGCCGGTCACCAGCGCCACGCGCGGACCGGTCACGGCCGCTCCCGGGCGGCGAGCAGCAGCGTGCAGGCGGGGCGGCCGAGGTGCAGCGTCCGCCGGACGGTCAGCCCGGCGGCGGCCAGCCCCGCGGCCGCCGCCGCCTCGGTGGGCCAGGCGGTACCGCCGTGGGTGAGCCAGTCCAGCCGGGTCTCCGGCGGAACGCCCTCGGGCGCGTCCAGGAACACGTCGTCCACCAGCAGCCGCCCGCCGGGGGCCAGCCGCTCGGCGACGGCACGCAGGTCGGCCGCCGGGCCGTGGATCGCGTTGGCGAGCACCACCAGGTCGAAGACGCCGTCGGGGAGCGGCCCCCGCCCGGCGTAGGTGCCGCCACCTGCGACCCGGTGGTAGACACCGGGCCCGGCGGACACCTCCAGGAGGCTGTGGCCCGCGGCGAAGCGGGCCAGCGCCAGGCCGCTGCGGGCGCGGCGGTGCGCGGCCTCCCCGTGCAGGGCCGTCTCGTAGACCTCGCGCAGCCGCTCGGAGGGCCCCTCCCGGTCGAACGGGCGCCGCGCGGCCCCGGACCGGACGACCTCCGCCAGGGCCTCGCGGGTCACCCACGACCGCGACAGCTCCGCCTCCAGCGCGACCAGCGCCGTATCCACGCCGCCGGTTCCCTCGCCGGTGGTGGGGACGGGGTCCTCGGGGCGCAGCAGCCCGGCGTCCTCGGCGGCGCGCAGCAACTCGGCGCAGGCCGCCTCGTCCAGGCCCAGCCGCACGGCCAGTTCCGGCGCGGTCCCCGCTCCTTCGCCGAGCGCCTCGACGATCCCGAGGTCCACCAGGGCGAAGAGCAGTTCACTGCGCTTGTAGGCGGTGGCGGCGGCGACCAGGGCGTCCCGGCCCGCCAGGGCGAGCGCACGCGGCGGAAGGGGTTTGCCGACCCGGCCGCGCGGCACCTCGCCGACGCACCGGACGCGGTCGGGGACCTTCTGCGGGCCGAGCAGCGCCTTCGCGTGCCCGCCGAGGCCGGAGACGTCCGCGCCCGGTCCGCGCACATGCACCACCTCGGCCTGCAGCGCGACCGAGGTGCCGTGCCGGACGGGGTAGACGCGGGCGTCGGCGATGTCGGGGTGGCGGCACAGCGCGGCCTCGATCTCCTCCGGCGCGATCCACCGGTCCCCGCGCCGGATGGCACGCGTGCGGCGCCCCAGCAGCCGCAGTCCCGCGGCGGGGTCGTAGGCGGCCAGGTCGCCCATGGGGTGCCACGCCTCGCCGTCCACCCGCACCAGCAACTCGCCCTGCGCACCGGGCCGCATATCGGCCCCGTCCGGGGCGACGACGCGGAATTCCACGCCCTCCAGCGGGAATCCGACGCAGCCGGGCGGGCTGCCGGGCGCGCCGCTGAACAGCGCCCCGGTCTCGGTGGAGCCGTAGTTGCGCGCCAGGCCGATGCCGAACGCGGCGGTGAACCGCTCCTCCAGCGCCGCGTCGACCGGCCCGGCACCGACCATGGCCAGGCGCAGCGCGTTGTCCGGCACCGCTCTGCCGGTGCGCTGCGCGAGCAGGCGCGCGACGGTCGGGACGAGTGCGAGCACGGTGGCCCCGGCGGCGATGTGCTCCGCGCAGCGGCCGAGCGCGTTCGGCGGGACCGCGGCGATCGTGCACTCGGCCTCGAAGGCGGCATGCGCCCAGCCCAGCGCGTAGGCGTGCCACAGATGCAGCGGTACCAGCAGCGTGTCATCGGCGCCCAGGCCCGCGTACCGCGCGTGCCGGCGTCCCTCGGCGCGCAGGGAATCCGTCGAACGCGCGACCAGCTTGGGCGCGCCGGTGGTTCCCGAGCTGGGCAGCAGTACGGTGCCCGGCGGGTGGCTCGAGGGCACGGGGTCGCCGGTGACCGTGACGCGGCCGCCGTCCACGACCACGAGGCGTCCGCCTCCGGCCGCGTCCAGGAGCCTGCGGTGCTCGGCGGGCGGCGCGTCGCGGTCGAGCAGCAGCACCACGGCCCCGGCGTCGACCAGCGTCCGGTAGGCCGCGAGCCAGGGACCACCGTTCGCTCCGGCGAGCGCGACGGTCGTCGCGGGATCGACGCCGTCCAGGCCATCGAGCCCGTCGAGCCCGCCCGTGGTGATCGCCAGGTCAGCCACCGCAGCTCACCCCGTCGCGCCCCTCCTTGTAGAGGCGCTTGCGCTCGGCGATCAACTCCCGGATCACCGGCGGGGCGTAGGTGGGGGCCTGGCACAGCTCATCGAGGGTGATCTCGTCCTCGAAGTACATCGACAGCGTGTCCCAGGGCGTGAAGCAGCCCTTGCACGCGTTGAGCCGGGGCCGCTCGGCCAGCAGCGCGGTGTACAGGCCGGTCTCGCCGACCCGCCGCAACGACTCGGCGTGGTCGTCCTCCAGCAGATTGCCCATATTGGAGAACCAGATGTTCGGGCACGGGGTCACCATGCCGTCGCTGAAGGTCGAGATGACCAGGCGCGGCAGATGGCAGCGGAAGGTCCGCTCGCCCTCCCGCAGGAACGACAAGAGCCGGTCGAAGTAGGGGCGGGGCGGCAGCACCGCGGCCAACTCCTCGTAGCGGTCGACCAGCTCCTCGATATGGACGATCTGGTCCGGCCGCATCGCGAACCGCTCGGAGTCGGGGCCCCGCACCGGGAACGGGAAGAAGGTCGGCGGGCGCTCCCGGTCCGCGAGCCAGCGGGCGAACGCCGGCGCCTCGGGGGCGCTGCGGTCGTTCAGCACGCCGTAGATCTCCACCGGCAGGCCGCTGTCGAGGATCGTCTCGATCCGGCGCAGCACCTTGCCGTGCAGCGATTCGGTCTGCACCCGGTGTGAGTTGCCGGAGAACAGATGGCTGTCCAGCGAGACCTGAAGGACCACGTTCTTCCAGCCGCGCAGTTCCTCGAGGTGCTCCTCGCGGACCAGCACCCCGTTGGTCTGGACGATCAGCACCTCGTGCTGGGCGGCCTGCTCGCGCAGATAGTCCATGATCCCGGCGACCAGGAAGATCTCCCCGCCGGTGACCTTGAGCATCGGCGCGCGGAATGTGTCGTCGATGCGCCCGGCGATGAGCGGGAGGCGGCGCCCGAGGAGGCTGCCCTCGGCGTAGCGGTCCCGGGTGGGCGGCCCGAATATCAACTGTGCGTGGTGCGACTGCTTGAGGTTGCTCTGGCCGGTGAGGCAGTACGTGCAGCTGAGATTGCACGAGTCCTCATTGATGACCAGGTCGTTTCCGAGGAGTGTGTCGATCACGGCGCGTCCTTCCGGCAGCGGACGCCCCAAACGCTAACTTTAGTTGGTGACTATCGTCAATACGCCGAACTGCCTCCATCATCCGCAGGTCACAGGATGGTCAGGAGGCGAGTTCCCGGCTACAATAGTCACAGCCATGAGAGCCGAACACAGTCAGCAGCCAGAGTTCGGTCAGCGTGTCCGGCGGCGACGCGAGGAGTTGGGCTTCTCCCAACGCCGACTCGCTGGCGACATCGTGACCGCCAGCTATATCTCCCTCCTGGAGTCCGGTCAGCGCTCCCCCACACTCGACCTCGTGCTCCACCTCTCCGAGGTGCTCCAGATGCCGCTGGAGGAGCTGACCGGCCGTGACAGGTCTTCCGCCGCCTCCACCGAGCCCGGCGGCCTCGACCTGGTCATCGCGCGCTCCGCCGCCCGCGGCGCCGCCGAGCTGGGCGACCACGCCCGCGCGGCCGAGCTGCTCGCGGCCGCCTACACCACCGCGGCAGAGCGCGGCACGACCGCCCTCCAGCTCGACCTCGGCCTGGCGCTGCAGGAGGAGCTGCGGTCGGCCGGGCGGCAGCCCGACCGGCTGACGCTGCTGGAGCGCCTCGCCGATCAGGAGTGGGCCAAGACCGATCCGCATCTGCGCGTCGTCCTGTTCACCGAGCTGGCCACCGCACAGCGCGACACCGGGCGGCTGACGGACGCGCGCAAGTCGGCCTATACGGCGCTGGGCGAGATCGGCCCGGCCAAGCTCACCGGCGCGTTCGAGCATGTCCGGCTGCTCGGCATCCTGATCTCGGTGCTCTGCGAGCTCAACGACCTCGGCCAGGTCGAGCTGCTGCTCAAGGAGATGCTCGCGCTCGCCGAGGGCCACCGGCCGCCCGTGCGCGGCCGGGCCCACTGGGTCTCCAGCATCGCCTACTCCCAGCTCGGCATGGCCACCGCCGCCCGCCACCATCTGGACCTGGCCCGCGCCCAGCTCACCACGCCCGACACTCCGGTGCGCGACTGGCTGCGGTTCATGCGGTCGGCCGGCAATGTCCTGCTGGACGACGGCGACCCCGGCGCGGCGCTGCCGTGGCTGCAGGCCGCCGAGCAGGTCGGCCCCATGGTCAACGCCCCCGACGAGACCACCCGGATCGTCGCGCTGCGCGCCCGTTACGAACTGACCGTGGGCGCCGCCGCCCAGGTCGTCGAGGTCTACCCCCGGCTCATCGAGGGCTCCGCGCCGCTGACCGGCCCCGACCTGGTCCGCGCCAACCTCATCCAGGCCGAGGCGCTGGCCGACTTGGGCCGTACCGAGGAGGCCCAGGCGTTGCTGCGCCGGACCGCGGCCCTCTGCGACGAACTGACCGCCTATGAACTGGCCGTCCGTGTCTGGAAGCGCATCGACACGCTTCGCTCATGAGGATATTCGTCACCGGGGGCGCCGGCTTCATCGGTTCCCAGTTCGTACGGGCCCTGCTCGCGGGGGGAGCCGGCGGTCTCCGGGGGCGCCTCGGTGACCGTGTTCGACAAGCTCACCCACGCGGGGAACCTCGCCAATCCCGCCCCCGTGGCCGGCCACCCCGGCTACCGCTTCGTCCAGGGCGACATCCGTGACGCCGAACGTGTCCACGGACGAGGCGTACGGCTCCATCACCGATGGATCATGGCCCGAGGACCGCCCGCCGGCCCCCAACTCGCCCTACGCCGCCTCCAAGGCCGGCTCGGATCTGCCGACCCTGTCCTACCACCGCACCCACGGCCTGGATGTGGTGGTCACCCGCTGCTCCAACAGCGGGTGCGGATCTCGTTCGCGGACGGTCCGGCCGCGACGGTGCGGTGGTACGGGGACAACCGCGCCTGGTGGGAACCGCTGAAGAAGAAACCCGCCCTGATGCGGTGAGCGGGTCGCGTGCCGCCCGGCGGCAGGCGGCACGCGACCCCTTCGGCGAGCACCCGATCAGCGGATGCCGAGTTCGCCCAGCACCCGGCGCTGGGCGGAGCTGGGATTGGCCGGGAAGTAGAGGTAGCAGACGCCTCCGGTGCCCGAGACCACCTTGCCGTCGGCGTTGTACCGCTTCGTGCGGAGCCAGATGTTCTCCCACTGGCGCCGCTTGTAGATGTGGCGGACCGCGTCGTTGCTGGGCGAGGCCGGGTCGTTGGCGATGACGTCGCCGTCCGCCGTGAAGCCGATGACGGTCATCAGATGGCCCGAGGTGCCGTATCCCGCGCCGTCCAGCTCGGTCTTGAGGAAGGACTGCGAGGTGATCACCGGAATGCCCGCGCCGATCAGCTTCTCGGCGTCGGTGAGCGAGCCGAGCCGGGTGACCACGCCCTGCAGATCGCGGTAGGTGGCGGCGTAGGCGGCGTTGAACGGCCAGTTGCCGCAGCCGTCGTACTGGTAGTCGAAGGTGGCCCGGGCGGCGTGGCAGACCTGCGGATCGGCGTAGTCCGGGTTGACCCAGGACAGGTCCGCGGCGGAGGGCTTACGGCCCCAGTACTCGATGATCATCTGCGAGGAGGTGGGGCTGCACCATGCCTCGCCGCCGTTGTCGTACTCCGGGTACTGGCCCTTGTGGATCTCCTGCGAGTAGCGCGGTACGCCCAGTTCGCGCCCCTTGGGCAGGCTCGGCGTGGAGGCGGGCACCTCGAATCGGTCGGGGACGTCCGAGCCCATCGCGCCGACCCGCCACACCGTGGGGGTGAGCTTGGAGCCGGGCTTGCGGTAGAGGGTGAGCCGCACCTGGTACTTCGCCAGCCGCAGCCCGCTCGCCGGGTCGTCGATGGAGAAGGTGTCGGTCCACACCGAGCTCTTGTCGTCGCTCTGGTCGTCCACCGAGGTGCGCCGGATGGAGGAGGCGCCGTCGTCGGAGGCCCAGCGGCCCATCACATACCAGGGAGTCGCGGAGCCGTCCGTGTAGGTGCCCTTGAGCTCGATCTGGATCCAGGTACCGGCGGGGGTGCGGGCGTTCCAGGAGACGATGGCCTCGGTCGCGGGCACGGAGAGCGTGCGCACCGGGGAGGTCCAGGTGGCGTACTCCCAGGCGGCCTTGGTGCCGGTGTGCGGATCGGTGTAGTCCACGCTGCCCAGCGGGCGGGAGATCACGATGCCGGGGCGGGCGCCGCCCTCGGCGCGGACGCCCTTGGCGGCACCGGCCAGCCAGTCGGCGTGGCCGCTCCAGCCGTGGTACTCCGCGACCCGGGCGGCCTTCGAGCCCGCAGGGGCCGCGGCGGCCCCGGGGGTCCCCGAGCTCGGTGTCGCGGCGGCGGCCGGACGGGCCGTCCCGGCGGTCGCGGCTGTCGTGGTGACGGCGGCGGCGCCCGCGACGCCGAGGGCGGCGGCGAGCACGGAGCGGCGAGGCGTGGATCCAGATCTGGTCATGCGGGGTTCCCCCAGTCGTCGTCCAGCCCAGTGGGCGGCGCGTGCGCGACAGTCGCACAACTATGGCCGCTGCGAGTGGTCTCAGGCCAGTGATTCCCCCGGTACCCGCTCCATCAATATTGGTGTGAACCAATGGAGTGAACGAGCCGGAAGGGCCGTATGGTGGTCCCCGATGCGAACATACCCACCGGTTGGCTGCCTGGACGCGCTGGCGCGGCGCCTGCGTGCGCTGCCGCCGTCCTGCGGGCCGGTCCGGCTGGTCGCGGTCGACGGTCACGCCGGCTCCGGGAAGACCACCTTCGCCGGGCGGCTCGCCGAGGCGCTCGGTGGTGCCCCCGTCCTGCACACCGACGACTTCGCCACCCATGAGGAACTCTTCGGCTGGGCCGGGCGGCTGCGGAGCGAGGTCCTGGCCCCGCTGGCCCGGGGTACGGCCGCGCGCTACGCCCCGTACGACTGGGTGGAGCGCCGCTTCGCCACCACCCGGCGGCGGCTGGATCCCGCGCCGGTCGTGCTGCTGGAGGGCGTGGGCAGCGGCCGCCGCGCGGTGCGCCCGCGGCTGGCGCGGCTGTTGTGGATGGATCTGCCGGAGCGGGACTCCTGGCGGCGCGGACAGCTGCGGGACGGTCCGGAGCTGTCCGCATTCTGGGACGGATGGCTGCCCGCCGAGCGTGCGCATTTCGCCGCCGACCCCTCCCGCCCGTACGCCGGAACGCTGGTTCTGCAGCGAGAGGAGGGGTATGAGGTGCTACCGGGACCTGCGGCGAACGACGGAAACGCCCCCTGGCCTCACACAGCGTGAACCGGTGCTTCCGACCGGGTCCGACGCCCGCACCCGGCGCATGAGGCGTACCCCAACTCGGCTTGACCTGGGGCCCATACAGGTCTTACGTTCTCAATGTGCGACTCGTACGAGTCGTCCCACAACGCGAAGCCCCCGATTGTTCCCCCGTGATCGGGGGCTTCGTCCTGTCTGGCGCCGGTTTTCCACTGCTTTGCGCCGCCACTCCCTCACTCTGGGTGACGATCCGCCCCAGGCCCTGTGCGCCCCTTACACGCCCCCGCGCACACCTATCCGACCTTGTGTGATTGCGACGAACAACAGTGCGGCACCCTCGGCCCATGCGGACTGCGCAGGTACGATGCGAAAGGGGCATTCGCCCCTGCGGCATCCACGGGGGCTGGGGTTGTGGGGGACGTGATGGATTTCGGCACGCAAGGTTCGCACGCCCCGGCCGACCTCGCCTGGCTGCGGGCCGTCGACGCCTACACGATGGGCGCGTACGCACAGGCCGAGGAGGAGTTCCGGGCCGCCACGCGGCTCGATCCCGGAATGGCCGACGCCTGGCTCGGACTGCACGCGCTGCGGGCCGACACCGCGGCCGCGCTGCTGCGGATGTACCGGCACCGCGACCGCTTCGGCGAGCAGCGCGCCCGCCACCGCCGCACCCTCAACTCCTGGTACTGGCTGGGCTGGTGGGTCCAGCCGGTGCTGGAGACCAGCCGGGACCTGCTGCTGGCCCACGCCTCGCACTGGCTCGACGGCCGCCATGTGCCCGAGCTGGACCGGGCGCTGGCCGGCTGCCCGCCGGTGGAGGCCGATCCGCAGGCCCGCTTTCTGCACGCCTGCCGCGCCTATCTGGTCAAGGACTGGGAGCAGCTGGTGCGCCACACCGAGCCGCTGCTGGACGATCCGTTCCTCGGTATCGAGGCGGGTCTGTTCGCCGGGATGGCGCGGGTCCGGCTGGAGATGTACAGCCAGGCCGAACCGCTGCTCTCCGCCGCCTTAATGCGCTGCCGCAGCGAACAGCCCCAGCGCAAGGAGCTGCGCTACTGGCTCGCCCGCGCGCATGAGGGCACCGGGCGCAGCGCCGCCGCGCTCCCCCTCTACCGCGCGGTGCACCGCATCGACTCCACCTTCATGGACACCTCGGCGCGGCTCGCGGCGATAGCCGAGTCCGACGGGCTGGACGAGCCCGCGGATCTGGCCGCCGTCTCACTGGCCGGGGCCGGCGGCCAGGACGCCACGGACGGCCGGGACACCACCACCGACCCCGCCGATACGCTGCCCGCCGACGGCCGCGATCCGCGGGCCGCGGCCGAGGGGCCCGAGGGCCCGCCGCTGATGGGCCCGGCCGTGGTGGGCGCGGGCGGCACCCGCGCGCGGGCCGGTCTGCCGTCCCAGCCCGGCCCCTCGGATCCGGTGCTGCTGGAGAGCGCGCTGCAGGAGCTGGAGCGCATGGTCGGCCTGGAGCCGGTCAAGCGGCAGGTGCGGGCGCTGTCGGCGCAGCTCCACATGGCGCGGCTGCGTGCCGGGCAGGGCCTGCCGGTCCAGCCGCCCAAGCGGCACTTCGTCTTCTCCGGCCCCTCCGGCACCGGCAAGACCACTGTGGCCCGCATCCTCGGCCGGGTCTTCTACGCCCTCGGGCTGCTCGGCGGCGACCATCTGGTGGAGGCCGGGCGCGCCGATCTGGTCGGCGAGTACCTGGGCCAGACGGCGGTGAAGGCCAATGAGCTGATCGACTCGGCGCTCGGCGGAGTGCTCTTCGTCGACGAGGCGTACTCCCTGTCCAACTCGGGCTACAGCAAGGGCGACGCATACGGCGACGAGGCGCTTCAGGTGCTGCTCAAGCGCGCCGAGGACAACCGCGACCGGCTCGTGGTGATCCTCGCCGGCTACCCCGAGGGCATGGACCGGCTGCTGGCCGCCAACCCCGGCCTCGGCTCCCGCTTCACCACCCGCGTCGACTTCCCCAGCTACCGCCCGCTGGAGCTCACCCGCATCGGTGAGGTGCTGGCGGCGGAGAACGGGGATGTGTGGGACGAGGAGGCCGTGGAGGAGCTGCGCAGCATCAGCGGCCATGTGGTGGACCAGGGCTGGATCGACGAGCTGGGGAACGGGCGGTTCCTTCGCACGCTGTACGAGAAGAGCTGTGCCTACCGGGATTTGCGGCTCTCCGGGTGGAGTGGCACTCCGACGCGCGATGACCTGGCCACGTTGCGGCTGCCGGATCTGATGCAGGCGTACGGGGAGGTCCTGTCCGGTCGCGGTCCCATGTACCGCGACCCCCAGGACCCGCCCCTGGGGTAGCGCGCCCGCGCACCCCGGGCCCCGCCTTGGGGCAGCCGCGCCTGCGGCGGGCTTTCCCCCTGCCCGCCCCTTCCCACAACCGGGGCTCCGCCCCGGACCCCGCTCCTCAATCGCCGGAGGGGCTGATTCCAGCCCCTCCGGCGATTGAGGACACGCCCGAAGGACGTCCAGGGTCCAGGGGGCGGAGTCCCATGGTTCGGGAAGGGGCGGATAGGAGAAAGCCCGCCGCAGGCGCAACGGCCGCGGTCAGCCGGCCATCGCCCGCTCCTCCTTGGAGAGGGAGGCCGCCGCCTCGCCTCTGGGCTCGGCCACCCGGTCCCGGGCCCCACCGCGGTGCGCGGGGTCATGGACCTCGCCCACCAGCTTCTCCAGGACGTCCTCCAGGGCCACCAGCCCCAGCACCGTGCCGGACCCATCGGCGACCGCCGCCAGATGGGAGGCGGCCCGGCGCATCGCGGTCAGGGCGTCGTCCAGCGGCAGCTCCGCCCGGAGCGTCTCGATCGGATGCCAGACCCGCTGCGGCACGGCCCGCTCCGGGAACTCCAGCTCCAGGACGTCCTTCACATGCAGATAGCCCATGAAGGCGCCGCCGGGGCCGCGCACCGGAAAGCGCGAGTAGCCGGTGCGCACGGTCAGCTCCTCGATCTCCCGGGGGGTGACCGAGGGATCGACGGTGACCAGACCCGCCGGGTCCAGGAGGACGTCGGTGATCGGGCGGCTGCCCAGCTCCAGGGCGTCCGCGAGCCGCTCGTGCTCACCGGGGTCGAGCAGCCCGGCCTGCCGGGAGTCCTCGACCAGATGGGTCAGCTGCTCACTGGTGAAGACGGCCTCGACCTCGTCCTTGGGCTCCACCCGGAACAGCCGCAGCACCAGCCGGGCGCACGCCCCCAGCAGCGCGGTGACCGGCCGGCACAGCCGCGCGAAGCCGACCAGCCCGGGACCGAGCCACAGCGCGGTCTTGGCCGGTGCCGCCATGGCCAGGTTCTTCGGCACCATCTCGCCGATGAGCAGATGGAGGCAGACGACCACGGCGAGCGCGATGGCGTAGCCGAGGGGGTGCACCAGCTGCTCGGGCAGATGGACGGTGTGGAAGACCGGCTCCAGCAGCTGGGCGACGGTCGGCTCGGCGACCGCGCCGAGCGTCAGCGAGCAGATGGTGATGCCGAACTGCGCGGCGGCCATCATCTGCGGCAGGTTCTCCAGGCCGGTCAGGACCGTACGGGCGCGCCCGGAGCCCTCGGCCGCGCGCGGTTCGATCTGGCTGCGGCGCACCGAGACCAGGGCGAACTCGGCACCCACGAAGAAGCCGTTGGCCAGGACCAGCAGGGCGGCGAAGAGAAGCTGTACGACACTCATCGTCCGGTCCCCTCCCCGGCCACGGCGCCGGCAGTCACCTTCAGCGGCGTACCCGGCTTCGTACGGACGATGCGCACCAGCTCCGCCCGGTGGTGGCCGACCTGCCGGACGGCCAGCTTCCAGCCGGGCAGCTCGGCGGTGTCGCCGGGGACGGGGATCCGCGCCAGCAGATCGGCCACCAGCCCGGCCACGGTCTCGTACGGCCCGTCGGGCGCGTGGAGGCCGATCCGGCGCAGGGTGTCGACGCGGCAGCCGCCGTCGGCGTCCCAGGCGGTGCGGCCGTCCTCGGTGAGGGCCTGCACCAGGTCCGGGGTCTCCGACGCCTCGTCGTCGTGCTCGTCGCGCACCTCGCCGACCAGCTCCTCGACGATGTCCTCCAGGGTGACCACCCCGGCGGTGCCGCCGTATTCGTCGACGACCACGGCTATCGGCTGTTCGCTGCGCAGCCGCTCCAGCAGCGGCTGGACCGGCAGCGTCTCGGGAACCAGCAGCGGGGGCTGGGCGATCCGGCTGACGGAGGTCCGCAGCCGGTCCTCCGCGGGGACCGCGAGGGCGTCCTTGAGGTGCACCATCCCGATGACCTCGTCCAGCCGGTGGCGGTAGACGGGGAAGCGGGACAGCCCGGTGGCCCGGGTGAGGTTGAGCACATCCACGGCGGTCGCCGAGGAGTGCAGCGCGCTGACCCGCACCCGCGGGGTCATCACATGCTGGGTGGTCAGCTCGCCCAGGGACAGCGTGCGGACGAACAGATCCGCCGTGTCCTGCTCGATCGCGCCGGCCCGCGCCGAGTGGCGGGCCAGCGAGACCAGCTCACCGGGGGTGCGGGCGGAGGCCAGCTCCTCGGTGGGCTCGACGCCCAGCGCCCGCACCAGCCGGTTGGCCATGGTGTTGAGCAGGGCGATCACGGGCCGGAAGAAGCGGGCGAAGGCGTACTGCGGGCCCGCGACGAAGCGGGCGACCTGCAGCGGCCGGGAGATCGCCCAGTTCTTGGGCACCAGCTCACCGATGACCATCTGGACCGCGGAGGCCAGCAGCATGCCGAGGACGACGGCGACACCGGAGACGGCGCCGTGCGGCAGTCCGACCGCTTCCAGCGGCGCGGTCAGCAGATGGCCGAGCGCGGGCTCGGCGAGCATGCCGACGATCAGCGAGGTGATGGTGATGCCGAGCTGGGTGCCGGAGAGCTGGAAGGACAGCTCGCGCAGCGCCTCGACGACGGTACGGGCGCGCTTGTCGCCCTCGTCGGCGGCTCGCTCGGCGTCCGGCCGCTCGACGGTGACCAGGCCGAACTCGGCGGCCACGAAGAAGCCGTTGGCGAGGATCAGGACAAGTGCCGCGGAGAGCAGCAGGAGGGACAGGGTGGTGCTCATGCCGCCGCCTTGTGGCCGGCGGCGGCGCAGGTACTACAGGACGATCCGTCCATCTGCGGAGGGAGTCACTCCTCGGGTCGCAGGGGAGCCCGCCAGGGCGCACGGGGTGCGTGCGCACAGGGAGAGGCGGGGCGGGGCACCGTTCGGCCCCGGCAACAGGGTAATCAAGGATGGGGTGTGACGGGCAGGCCCCTCACGCCGTTGGAGTGCCGATCACTATGCCGACAGGTTCCGGGGGAACCGCCCGACAGGGGCGGAAACGGGCGGAAAGGGGCAGCTCGGCACTGCTGGGGCCGGGCGGACCGGCCGGGCGGCTCAGTCCACGGCACGACCCGTGCCGTGTTGCTCGGCGAGGGCGCGCAGGGCCCGCGCGTCGCTGATGGCCCGCGCCTTGGCGATGCCCGGCTGGATCCCCATCGCGGGCAGGCTGGTGCCGTCCGCGAGGTCCAGATAGACCCACGGGTCGCCGGGGCGCAGATTGACCCGGAGCACCTCCGCCCACTCCAGCCGCCGCTTGGTGGTGAGGTTGACGACGGTCACACCGCCCTCCTCGGCTATCACCTTGGGGCGGCTGAGCAGCGTCAGCACCCCGAAGAACAGCAGTCCGGTGATGATGAAGCTGGCCTTCTCCCCCGGCCCCAGCCGCTCCAGCAGCAGGGCGACCACCGTGAGGACGACCAGGACGGCGATGCCCACGGTCATCAGGACGGCGCGGGTCCTGGTCGGCCGGAAGGTGACGGGCAGGGCGGGCGGGGGCGTGGCGGCGGACACGTGGGCCGGCCTCTCGGATGAGGAGGGAACGGGAGGGAAGGCGGGGCGGGGCGTGCCGTCAGAGGCGGCAGGCGTGGATGCCCGTGGTGAGGATGGCCCGGGCCCCCAGGTCGTAGAGCTCGTCCATGATCCGCTGGGCGTCCTTCGCGGGGACCATCGAGCGGACCGCGACCCAGCCCTCGTGGTGCAGCGGGGAGACGGTGGGCGACTCCAGGCCCGGGGTGAGCGCGACGGCACGCTCCACCTGCTCCACCCGGATGTCGTAGTCCATCATCACGTACCGCCGGGCGACCAGGACGCCCTGCATCCGGCGGAGGAACTGCTGGACCTTGGGGTCGTCGCTGGGGTCGCCGGTGCGGCGGATGACGACCGCCTCGGACTCCAGGATGGGCTCGCCGATGATCTCCAGCCCGGCGTTGCGCAGGGTGGTGCCGGTCTCGACCACATCCGCGATGATCTCGGCGACACCGAGCTGGATGGCGGTCTCGACGGCGCCGTCGAGGTGGACCACGGCGGCGTCCACGCCGTGGTCGGCGAGGTGCTTGGTGACCAGTCCGGCGAAGGAGGTGGCCACGGTCATCCCGCCGAACTCGCTGACGTCCGTGGCCGTGCCGGGACGGGTGGCGTAGCGGAAGGTGGACCCGGCGAAGCCGAGCTGCATGATCTCCTCGGCCTGGGAGCCGGAGTCCAGCAGCAGATCGCGGCCGGTGATGCCGATGTCGAGCCGGCCGGAGCCCACGTAGACGGCGATGTCGCGGGGGCGGAGGAAGAAGAACTCCACCTCGTTCTCCGCGTCGACGAGGACCAGCTCCCGGCGGTCCTTGCGCTGCCGGTAGCCCGCCTCATGGAGCATCGCCGACGCAGGCTCGGACAGTGAACCCTTGTTGGGGACGGCGATGCGCAGCATGAGTGCTCTTTCCTTCGGTTGCGAGGGTGAGGGTGTGGGCGGGGGGGGTGTCAGAGGTGGGCGTAGACGTCGTCGAGGGTCAGCCCCTTGGCGACCATCATCACCTGAAGGTGGTACAGGAGCTGAGAGATCTCCTCGGCGGTCGCCTCGTCGCTTTCGTACTCGGCGGCCATCCACACCTCGGCGGCCTCCTCCACGACCTTCTTGCCGATGGCGTGCACACCGGAGTGGACCAGTTCGGCGGTGCGGGAGGTGGCGGGGTCGGCCGTGGCGGCCTTCTGCTGGAGCTCGGTGAAGAGCTCCTCGAACGTCTTCTTGGGCATGGTGTCCGTCATCCTACTTGGGCCGTCCGACACCCCTCAGCGCCAGGGTTCGGCGACCGAGCGCAGGGTGGTGGCGGTGGCGACGGCCGCGGTCACCGCCTCATGGCCCTTGTCCTCGCTGGAGCCCGCGATCCCGGCCCGGTCCAGGGCCTGCTCCTCGGTGTCGCAGGTCAGCACGCCGAAGCCGATGGGCACGCCGGTGTCCACGCTGACCTGGGTCAGCCCCTGGGTGACGCCCTGGCACACATAGTCGAAGTGCGGGGTGCCGCCGCGGATGACGACGCCCAGGGCCACGATCGCGTCATAGCCGCGGCCGGCGAGCACCTTCGCGACCACCGGCAGCTCGAAGCTGCCCGGCACCCGCAGCACGGTGGGCTCGTCGATGCCCAGCTCTCCCAGGGCGCGCAGGGCGCCGTCGAGCAGCCCGTCCATCACCTTCTCGTGCCACTGTGCGGCGATGACGGCGACGCGCAGGTCCCCGCAGTTCTTCACGGACAGTTCGGGGGCGCCCTTACCGCTCACGTCTCTCCTCGGTGCTTTCTCTGATGTGCTGGCGTATGGGGGTACTTGAGGTGGTCACTGGTTGCCGCAGGCGGAAACGGGCTCGGCGCGGTCGCCGTCCAGCCAGGGCAGGTCGTGCCCCATCCGGTCCCGCTTCGTCCGCAGATAGCGGAGGTTGTGCTCGCCGGCCTGGACGGGCATCGGCTCCCGGCCGGTGACCCGCAGCCCGTGCCGGACCAGCCCCGAGGTCTTGTCCGGGTTGTTGGTCATCAGCCGCAGCGAGCGCACGCCGAGGTCGGCGAGGATCTCCGCGCCCGCGGCGTAGTCCCGCGCGTCGGCGGGCAGGCCGAGCTCCAGATTGGCGTCCAGGGTGTCCCGGCCCAGCTCCTGCAGCTCGTACGCGCGCAGCTTGGACAGCAGCCCGATACCGCGTCCCTCGTGGCCGCGCAGATACAGCACGATGCCACGGCCCTCTGCGGTGACCCGCTCCAGCGCGGCGTGCAGCTGGGGGCCGCAGTCGCAGCGCAGCGAGTGGAAGACATCGCCGGTGAGGCATTCGGAGTGGACGCGGACCAGCACGTCCTCACCGTCCCCGATCTCGCCCTGGACCAGCGCGATGTGCTCCACGCCGTCGGACGCGCGGTAGCCGAACGCCCGGAAGTCGCCGAAGGCGGTGGGCAGCCGGGTCTCGGCCTCGCGCCGCACGAGCGGCTCGGCGGGCTTGCGGTACGCGATCAGATCGGCGATGGAGACGATCGCCAGGTCGTGCTTGCGGGCGAAGGCGACCAGGTCGGGCAGGCGCAGCATCACGCCGTCCTCGCCCGCGATCTCGCAGATCACGGCCGCCGGGCGCAGTCCGGCCAGCCGGGCCAGGTCGACCCCGGCCTCGGTGTGGCCGTCGCGGGCGAGCACGCCGCCGGGGCGGGCGCGCAGCGGGAAGATATGGCCGGGGCGCACGAGGTCACCGGGGACGGTGGCCGGGTCGGCCAGCAGCCGCAGGGTGGTGGCCCGGTCGGCGGCGGAGATCCCGGTGCTGACGCCGTGTTCGGCGGTGGCGTCGACCGAGACCGTGAAGGCGGTCCGCATGGACTCGGTGTTCTCTTCGACCATCTGGGGAAGCCGGAGCCGGTCGAGGTCGGCGCCCTCCATGGGCGCGCAGATGAGTCCCCGGCACTCGTTCATCATGAACGCGACGATCTCCGGGGTGATCATCTCGGCGGCGGCGACGAGGTCGCCCTCGTTCTCCCGGTCCTCGTCGTCCACGACGACGACGGGGCGGCCCGCGGCGATGTCGGCGATGGCCCGCTCGATGGGGTCCAGGGCCAGTTCGTCGGGCCAGTGCGCGGCTCGCAGGGGAGCGGCCGGGCCGCCCGGAAGCGGTTCGGTGACCGCGTATGCCTCGCTCATGCTGTGGCCTCCTTGTCCTGCGTGCCGTTGTCCAGCAAGCCGTTGTTCCGCAGGGCGTCGACCTGCGTGCCGTTGCTCCGCGAGCCGTTGCCCCGCGGGGCGTTGTCCCGTCCCAGCAGCCGCTCGACGTACTTGGCGAGCACGTCCACCTCGAGGTTGACCGGGTCCCCGGCCTGTTTGACGCCGAGCGTGGTGAGCGCGAGGGTCGTCGGGATGAGGCTGACGGTGAAGTAGTCGAAGCCCGCGTCGACGACGGTCAGGCTGATGCCGTCGACCGTGATGGAGCCCTTCTCGACGACATAGCCGCTCAGCTCCGCGGGCAGCGAGATCTTCACGATCTCCCAGTGCTCGGAGAGCTTGCGGTCCACGATGGCGCCGGTGCCGTCCACATGGCCCTGCACGATGTGGCCGCCGAGCCGTCCGCCCAGCGCCATGGGGCGCTCCAGATTGACCCGGGAGCCGACGTCGAGCGCGCCGAGGCTGGAGCGGTCCAGGGTCTCGGCCATGACGTCGGCGCTGAACCGGGTGCCCTCCGCGTCCTCGATGAGGTCCACGACGGTGAGACAGACCCCGTTGACGGCGATGGAGTCGCCGTGCTTCGCCCCCTCGGTCACGACGGGGCCGCGCACCTGGAAGCGGGACGCGTCGCCCAGGTGCTCGATGGCGACGATCTCACCCAGTTCTTCGACAATTCCGGTGAACACTTCAGTTCTCCTCGGCGAGGGGGGCGGGGGCGACGGGAACGGCGGTGACGCGCAGATCGGGACCGAGCCGGGTGACGTCGGCCGTCTCGAGGCGCAACGCCTGCCCGATGGTGGTGATTCCGGCGTCGGCGAGGGCGGCGGGGCCCGCGCCGAGCAGGACGGGAGCGAGATAGCCGACGACCTTGTCGACGGCGCCCGCGGCGAGGAACGCGCCGGCGAGGGTGGGGCCGCCCTCCAGCAGGACGGAGCGCACTCCGCGCTCGTGCAGCGCGGCCAGGAGCGCGGGGATCGCGAGGCCGCCGTCCGCGCGTGGCAGCCTTACGGTCTCCACGCCCGGCCGCCGGGGCAGATGGGCGGTACTGGCGTCCTCGGCGACGGCGAGCAGTGTGGGCGCGGCGTCGTCCAGGACCCGGGCGCCGGACTTGATGGTCGCGCCCGGGTCCACGACGACCCGCAGCGGCTGGGTGACTCCCTCCCGGTCCCGTACGGCCAGGTGGGGGTCGTCGGCGCGCAGGGTGCCGGAGCCGACGACGACGGCGTCGGCCTCCGCGCGCAGCCGGTGCACATCGGCGCGGGACTCGGGTGAGGTGATCCACCGGCTGGTGCCGTCGGCGGCGGCGCTGCGGCCGTCCAGCGTCGCGGCGAACTTCCACAGTACGAAGGGGCGGCCGCGGCGCATCGCGGTCAGCCAGGGCTCGTTGACCGCCTCGGCCTCCTCGGCCAGCAGCCCGGACTCGACCTCGACCCCGGCCGCGGCGAGGGTGGCGGCGCCGCCCCGGGCCTGTGCGGTGGGGTCGCCGACGGCGTAGTGGACGCGGGTGATCCCGGCGGCGATCAGGGCCTGGGAGCAGGGGCCGGTGCGTCCGGTGTGGTCACACGGTTCGAGGGTGACGAGGGCGGTGCCGCCACGGGCCCGCTCCCCCGCCGCGCGCAGCGCGTGAACCTCGGCATGCGGACCGCCGGCCCGCTGGTGCCAGCCCTCACCGACCACGCGGCCGCCGGCGTCGAGAATGACGCAGCCGACGACGGGGTTGGGGCTGGTGTGGCCGAGGCCGCGGGCGGCGAGCGCGACGGCATGGCGCATCGCTTGGGCTTCGGCTGCGGTGGCCACCGGGTCCTCCTGCCTCTTCGGGCACGGACTCCGGGGCTGTCGAGATGACAAAGGAACGGGAACGCCGTCTCCGGCACGCCAGGTTCGGCAGAGCGCCCGCCCTGCCTACGCAGGGACGGACCGCCGAGGCGGCGCACCGGTGATGTCGCTACCGCCGCGCACTGCCTCCCATCCGGACTCTCACCGTCGGTCCAGGAATTTCACCTGGTCAACCGACCGCTGGCGGCGGACGGGTCGCGGACTGTAACCGCCGGTTCGGATTTTCACCGACCCCGGAGTGCGCTGACGTCACTGGTACGCCCCTAGTGTGCCATGGCCATCAGCGCAGGTGGGAGGCGAGGCCGGTGTGGCCTCCCTCACCCGCCCGGCCTCGGGCCGGGCCGGATCCCCCACCCCGCCCCTTCCCGAAACCGGGGGCAAGCCCCCGACCCCCGGCACACCGACCACCGGCGGCCGCGACGGCCGCGGCGGTCGCCGGGCGCGGGCCCACACCTGTCCCGGCCGCCCGCGGGGCGCCCGGGCCTCGGCAGACTCCGCCGCATCTGCGTCAGCCCCGAACCGGGAGCGGGGCCCGGGGGCTTGCCCTCGGTTTCGGGGAGGGGCGGGGTGGGGAAGGAAGACCCGCTGCCCCGCTACCCCTGCGCGATGCTGTCCAGTTGCTCCACCGCCGGCCGCAGGGCCCACAGGTCGCCGCCGGGCGGGGCCTGGAGCTTGTCCACCGCCGCGCGGGCCTTGCGGTCCCCGGCGTCGGCCGCCGCGTGGACGATGTCACTCGCCGCGTAGGCGCGGAGGTCGAGTTCCGGGTACGGCCAGGGCGCGGCGCCGGTGGCCGCCGGGAGCAGAATGTCGACCGCCTTGAAGAGGTTCGCGCCACCGGGCCCGGTGTAGTGCCACAGGTCCACGCCGACGTGCTTGCCGATGGCGGCCATCCGGGTGTACGCGACGAGGTTGAACGTCGAGTAGTGGAAGCTGCGGGTGCGCTCGAGCTCCTGGGGCTGCGTGCCGTCGGCCGCGATCTGGGTGTCGATGCGCTTGGTGCGGGCGTCGCGAAGCACCTGGCGGGCGCGGTCCCGGTCGCCCACGGCGGTGGCGATGGCGGCGACCTGCATGTCGTAGAAGGTGCCGTGGTTGTTCTCGGCGGCGCCTTCCTCCTTGCCGAAGTCGCTGTTCACCAGCCAGTCCAGGAACTGCTTGTTCCAGGTGCGGAAGCCCTCGTGGTCGCTCTTGGACCAGCCGGGGGCGCCGGTGTCGAGGAGGGCGGCGGCGTCCAGGAGGCTGGTGAAGCCCTGGGAGAAGTCGATGATCCCGATCGAGCGGCCGTCGTACACGCAGGGGATGAACTGGGCGTGGTTCAGGCTCGGGTTCATCCGGGTCGCGGGGGTGACGAACCAGGTGCGCAGGATGTCGGCGGCGTGCTCGGCATAAACCCGCTTACCGGTGTAGTACCAGGCCAGGGAGAGCTCGTAGGCGGATTCGAAGACCTTGCCGACCTCGGGACGGTCCGTCATCTTGTCCACGTCGGGGTTCCGTTGGCCATCCTTCTGAACGTAAGGGCAGCCGTACGGATTGTCGTCGGTCTTGGGCCGGCTCGGCCACCAATAGGGGGCCTGGCTGAAGTAGTCGTGTTTGTCGCCGCTGGGCGGCACCTGGTCCTTGTCGGTGACCGTCCAGGGGCCCTGGTCCATCCACTGGTCGGCCCGGGCGGTCAGATCGCGTACGGTCCGCCGCAGATTCCGGTCTCCCAGCTGCAGTTTCAGCTTGGTGAGGGACAGTCGGGGCCCATCGAGCACCACCGTCCGGGGCACCGAGCCGGAAGGCCGCGCGGGCTCGGCGCCCTGCGCGGAGGGGGCGGCGGGGATCGCCAGGACGGACAGGAGGGCGGAGGCGGTGACGATCGCCCGGGCGAACCGCCCGCGTCCCGCTGGAGGTGCACCCATTGAGCACTCCATTCAAACATCTGAACGCCATTCAGACTTGAGATTGGGCTCAGGGTAAGGCGGCCCCATGGGCACGACAAGAGACCGCACAGGAATGCCCGCACCCCAGGAAGGCGAATGCCCTCGCCCCAGAAGGGCGGGTGACCGACGGCTACGGCGCGCGCTACGGCGCGCCGAACAGCTCGTTCTGCGCCGCGTCCAGCGCCGTCAGCACGGCGCCCCGCAACACCCCGCCACCCCCCACGACCCCCGCCCGCACCCGCGTCCGCAGCGGCGACAGCCGGGCGACGTGGTCCTCCACCCGCCGCGCGAGCCCATCGCCCCCGGCCCGGCCGACCTCACCGCCGAGCACCGCGCACCCCGGGTCGAGCACCGCGCAGATCGCCGCGACGCCCAGCGCGATACGGGCCGCCAGCGTGTCCAGGAACGCCTCGCCGCGCTCCCCCGAGTCGAGGGCCGCGCGGATCGCTGCCTCCGCCGCGCCGGAGCCCTCCGTGCCCACCCCGCGTTCGCCGGCCGCCGTGGCCTCCAGACCGTGCTCCCGCGCGAGTTCGCAGACCGCGCCGCTGCTCACCAGGGAGTGGAACCCACCGTCGCAGCCGGTGGCGGAGGGCAGTCCCGCGGTCCCCGGCACCGGCAGAAAGCCGATCTCCCCGGTGCCGCCGGACGCACCGCGCCGCAGCACCCGGTCGAGCACCACGGCCGCGCCGATGCCGTGGCCGAGCCACAGCAGCACGAAGGTGTCGCGGTCGCGCACCGTGCCCATCCGCTGTTCGGCGACGGCCGCGAGATTGACCTCGTTCTCCAGCAGCACCGGCGCCGCGAGGTCGCGGTGGAGCGCGGTGGCCAGCTCACGGTGCCAGGAGGGCAGTCCGCCGGTGGAGTTGAGCTCCCCGGTGGCGGGGTCGATGAGACCGGGCACCCCGATGCCGATGTGGTGCAGCCGCGCCGCCCCGGCCCGCTCGACGGCCCGCTCCACCAGGGCCACCGCGGCCGCCACGGTGTGCGCCGGATCCCCCTCCGGGGCCACCGGAAGCGACTCCTCCGCCTTGGTCCGGCCCAGCAGATCGGCCACGCATACGGCCACGCTGTCCGTACGGACGTCGACCCCGGCCACATGCGCGCTGTCGGCGACGATCCCGTACACCCGCGCGTTGGGCCCCCGGCGCTCCGCCCCCGTCTCCCCCACGACCGCCACCAGCCCGGTCTGCCGCAGCCGCTCGACCAGGTCCGCGATGGTGGGACGGGACAGCCCGGTCAGCGACTTGAGCTGACCCGCGGTCAACGGCCCCTCGTCCTTGAGCAGATTCAGGGCGAGGCGGTCGTTGATGGCCCGCGCCGTACTCGGTGAGGCGGTGCGGCCCGCCACGGACACGCTCGTCGACGTCATGCCGGGATCCTTCCAGAAGGCCACGGGAAAAGCCCTATCTATCAGGGACCCTTCCTGATAGTTTCCCGTGGACCACGGCACGGGCCGGCGCTACGGGGAGGGTGCGACAGGTATGGGCAGGCTCAAGGGAGCCGGGGCGTCCGAGATGCGCCCCGTACGGCGGGCACGGATCGCCGTGGCGGCCGTGTTCGCCGTGCACGGCGCGGTGACGGGCAACTTCGCCACCCGTATCCCCTGGATCCAGGAGCGGCTGGACCTCAGCGCCGGTCAACTCGGCCTCGCGCTCGCCTTTCCCGCCATCGGGGCCTCGGTCGCGATGCCCCTGGCCGGGCGGATCAGCCATCGTTTCGGCGCCCGCGCGGCGCTGCGCGGACCGCTCGCCCTGTGGACCGCCTGGCTGGTGATGCCCCCGCTGGCGCCCGGTCTTGTCTGGCTGTGCGGTGCGCTCTTCGTCTTTGGGGCGACCGCCGGGACGTCCGACGTCGCCATGAACGCCCTCGGTGTGGAGGTCGAGAACCGCCTCGGCCATTCGATCATGTCCGGACTGCACGGCATGTGGAGTGCGGGAGCGCTCACCGGCTCGGCGGCGGGCACGATCGCCGCGCACGCCGAGGCCGACGCCCGGCTCCACCTCGGCATCGCCGCCGGGGTCCTCACGGTGCTCGGCGCGGTGGCCTGCCACTGGGTCCTCGACCTGCGCAGCGCCCCGGAGGAGCACCCGCCGCCCCGGTTCGCGCTCCCGCCCCGCTCCGCGCTGATCATCGGCACGGTGGGATTCTGCGCGGTCTTCGCCGAGGGGGCGAGCCTGGACTGGTCGGCGGTCTATCTGCACGATGTCATGGACTCCTCCCCCGGTGTCGCCGCCGCCTGCACCACCGCCTTCTCCTGCATGATGGCCGGCGCCCGGCTCATCGGGGACGTGGTGGTGAGCCGCTTCGGGCCGGTGCGGACCGTACGGACCGGCGGCCTCCTCGCCACCGCCGGCGGCGTCCTCGTGGTCACCGCCCCCGGCGCCGCCCTCGCCATCGTCGGATTCGGCCTCATCGGACTGGGCATCGCGGTCGCGGTGCCGCTGGCCTTCGCCGCCGCCGGGCGCAGCGGCCCGGCCCCGAGCCAGGCCATCGCGGGCGTCGCCACGATCACGTACACCTCGGGTCTGATCGCTCCGGCGGCCATGGGCTCGATCGCGGACCTGACCTCGCTGACGATCTCGTTCTGCCTGGTCACGACGTTGACGCTGGGGCTGGTGGCGGGGGCGGGGGTGCTGCGGACCCCGGTGGAGACGGACGCCGCGGCCCCCGCCTCGCACCCCGACCCGTCCGCCTCCCGGACCATGCTTCCCTGACGGGGCGGGGGTGGGGCCAGGGCCACTGTTCGGTGAGCGCCGAAGTGTTCCGGCCCTACGGTCGGTGATATGAGCGACAAGAGCGGCGCCCCGGCGCCCGACCGCCACACCGCCTTCCGCCGGCTCCACCACGGCGAACGGCCGCTGCTGCTGCCCAACGCCTGGGACCACGCCTCCGCCGCCGCCCTGGTCCGGCGCGGCTTCCCCGCCATCGGCACCACCAGCCTCGGCGTGGCCGCGGCGGCCGGGCTGCCGGACGCGACGGGCGCCGCCCGCGACGAGACCCTCGCCCTCGCCCGCGGCATCGCCCGGCTCCCGGCGCTGGTGAGCGTCGACATCGAGGGCGGGTTCAGCGAGCGGCCCGAGGAGGTCGCGGCGCTCGCGGCCGAGCTGGACCGGGCCGGGGTGGCCGGTGTGAACATCGAGGACGGCCGCCCCGACGGCACCCTCGCGCCCCTGGCCCACCAGTGCGCGGTGCTCGCGGCCGTCAAGGAGCGGGCGCCCCGGCTGTTCGTGAACGCGCGGACCGACACCCACTGGCTCGCCGCGATCGGGGGCGGCACCCCGCCCTCGCTGTCCGCCGCCGCCGAACGCATCGAGGCGTATGTGCGGGCGGGCGCGGACGGGATCTTCGTGCCCGCGCTCACCGATGAGCACGACATCGGCGCACTGGCCGACGACCTCGGCGAAACCCCGCTGAACATCCTCTTCACCCCCGGCCGCCACACCTACGAGCGGCTCGCGGAGCTGGGGGTGCGGCGGATCAGTTGCGGTTCGCTGCTCTTCCGGGCCGCCCTGGACCGCGCCGTCGAGCTGGCCTGGACGATCGCCCACCCCGACGCGCCTGCCCCTGCCCATCAGGCCGCCGACCTGCTCTCCTACGGCGAGGCCCAGTCACTGGCCGAGGACTTCACCCAGGACGTCACCGAGGGCATCCCCACATAGCTGCATGGCGCATAATTTCGGCCAACTAACATTGCTGCGAATTCCCCGTAGCGATGAAGTGGAGCAGTCATGGGCCTCGGCGTGCGCTGGACCCTGCACGGCGACGGGCGCACCCCCGCCCCGGGCGCCGTCGTCAAGCCGGATGAGCGGCTGTCATGGCCGAGGACGGCGGGGCTCGGCGCACAGCATGTCGTGGCCATGTTCGGGGCCAGCTTTGTCGCCCCGGTGCTGATGGGGCTCGACCCCAACCTCGCGATCATGATGTCCGGCGTCGCGACCATCCTCTTCCTGCTGGCGACCCGCGGCCGGATCCCCAGCTATCTGGGGTGCAGCCTGTCCTTCGTCGGAGTGGCCGCCGCGATCAGGGCGCAGGGCGGCGGCAGCGCCGCCGTCACCGGGGCGATCCTGGTGGTCGGCGGGGTGCTGCTGCTGAGCGGTCTGGCGGTACGGAAATTCGGCGCCCGGATCATCCACACGGCGATGCCGCCGGTGGTGACCGGTGCGGTGGTCATGCTGATCGGGTTCAATCTCGCACCGGTGACCGCCGGTACGTACTGGCCCGCCGATCAGTGGACCGCGCTGCTGACGATGCTGGTCACCGGGGCGGCGGTGGTCTGTCTGCGGGGCTTCTGGTCGCGTATCGCGATCTTCCTGGGGCTGGTCTTCGGCTATGCGGTCTCCTGGGTCCTCGACCGCGTCTTCGGCAGGATCCACTCGATCGACGGCAGCGGACGGGTCACCGACCACTGGCGGCTGGACCTGTCCGGTGTGGCCAAGGCGGACTGGATCGGTCTGCCGTCGCTGCACGCGCCCAGCTTCCACTGGTCGGCCGTGCTGGTGGCGCTGCCGGTCGTGATCGCGCTGATCGCCGAGAACGCCGGGCATGTGAAGGCGGTCGGCGAGATGATCGGCGATCCGCTCGACGACCAGCTGGGCACGGCGATCGCCGCGGACGGCGCGGCGACCATGATCTCCACATCGGTCGGCGGCCCGGCCAATACGACGTACTCCGAGAACATCGGGGTCATGGCGGCCACCCGGGTCTACTCCACCGCCGCGTACTGGGCGGCCGCGGGCTTCGCGCTGCTCTTCGGGCTCTGCCCCAAGTTCGGCGCGGTGGTGGCGGCAGTGCCGGGCGGGGTGCTGGGCGGGATCACCGTCATCCTCTACGGCATGATCGGGCTGCTGGGTGCGCAGATCTGGGTGCACAACAAGGTGGACCTGCGCAATCCGCTCAATCTGGTGCCGGTCGCGGCGGGCGTCATCATCGGCGTCGGCGGCGTCAGCCTGAAGGTCGGCGAGAACTTCGAGCTGGGCGGGATCGCCCTCGGCACGATCGTGGTGCTGCTCGGCTACCACGTGCTGCGCACCCTGGCCCCGGCCCATCTCAAACCGCAGGAGCCCCTGCTGGACGCGGGGACCAGCGAATACGACGACGACCGGCCGGCCTGACCGCTGGAGCACTCATCCCCGCGGGGCGAGGTCCTGCCCTCCCCGCGGGGCGAGGTCCTGCAGGCCCAGCACCCGGAGCAGTTCGAGTCGCTCGGCGGACTCGCTGCCGGGCCGGGCGGTGTGGACGATCAGCCGCTGGGCGTGTTCGGAGCTGAGCAGGACCTCGCAGTCCAGCTCCATCGTGCCCACCACCGGGTGGATGAACCGCTTGACCGAGGAGTGCCGTACGGCCACCTCATGGGCCTCCCACAGCGCCGCGAACTCGGCGCTCACCGACAGCAGTTCGGCCACCAGGGTCGCCGGGCCCGGGTCGTCGGGGCGGGCCGCGAGCACGGCGCGGAGGTTGGCCACATGCAGCCGGGCATGCTCCTCGATCTCCTCGCTCGGGAAGATCCCGGGGGCGCCGGAGCCGTCGCCGGGCCGGGTGAAGAAGCTCCGGACGATATTGCGGTCGCCGGGCGGCCGCGCCGTGATGTCGCCGACCAGCGCCGCCGCCATCGCGTTCTGCGCCAGCACCTCGCCCCAGTCGGTGATCACCTGGGCCGGGGTGTCGAACAGCCGGTCCAGCACCCTGAGCAGGCCGGGCCGCACATGCCCCGAGGTGCTGCGGTCGCGCGGCGGTTCCTCCCCCACCAAGTGGAAGAGATAGTCGCGCTCGTCGTCGGTGAGCCGCAGCGCCCGGGCCAGCGCGGTCAGCATCTGGCGGGACGGGCGCGGGCCGCGGGCCTGCTCCAGCCGGGTGTAGTAGTCCGGTGACATGCCCGCGAGCTGGGCCACCTCCTCCCGGCGCAGCCCGGGCGTACGGCGTCGGGGGCCGGGCGTCAGCCCCACCTCGGCGGGGCCGAGGCGGGCGCGGCAGCGGCGCAGGAAGTCGGCGAGTTCCGATCGATGCACGCTCCCATGGTCGCCGCGCCCGCGCCGGGTATCCAGGGTCTGCCGATCCCTGGATGGGCAGGTCTCTCCCGGCCCCGCCGAGGCCGTCGCAGGCTGAGGCCGAGCGATCGAGACGAAAGGCGGATGCTGATGCCCTTGATTCTGGTGACGGGTGCGACCGGCCAGGTGGGACGGCGGTTCACCAAGCGGCTGCTGGAGCGGCCCGCGGCCGGTACCGAGGTACGGGTGCTGGTGCGCGACGAGGAGCGCGGTGCGCCCTTCGCGGCCCAGGGCGCGCGGCTCACGGTGGGCGATCTGCGCGAGGAGAAGGATCTGCGGAGGGCCATGGAGGGGGTGCATGCGGTGGTCAACATCGCGGCGGCCTTCCGCGGGGTACCGGACGAGGAGGCGTGGGCGGTCAACCGGGACGCGGCGGTCGCGCTCGGACGAGCCGCGGTCGAGGCCGGGACGAGCCGGTTCCTCCAGGTCAGCACCAATCTGGTGTACGGCGCCTCGCGCGGCCGGCCGTTCACGGAGGACGACGAGAGCGTGCCCGGCGGTCTGCTGTGGGGCGCCTACCCGGCCTCGAAGGCGGAGGCGGAGGCGGAGCTGCTGGCGCTGTACCGCGAGCACGGCCTCGATCTGCGGATCGGCAGCCTGGCCTTCGTGTACGGGGACGGCGATCCGCATGTGGCGAACTTTCTGCCGCACTCGCGGGACTGGGCCGGGAGCCGGCGGCTCGCCATGGTCCACCACGCCGACGCGACATCGGCGCTGCTGCGGCTGCTGCGCGCCCCGGGCGGCACGGCCGGTGGCTCGGTGTCGGGCCGCAAGTACAACATCGTCGACGACGCCCCGGCGACCGTCGTCGAAATCCACCAGCTCATGGGCGCGCCGCTGCCCGAGGGCATGACCGGGCGGACGGACGACGACCCCTGGTCCGGGATCACCTCCAACCTCCGGCTCCGCGATGAGCTGGGCTGGCGGCCGCTGTATCCGTCGATCTGGACGGCCCGCGACGCGGGGGTGCTGTGATACGGCGGTTGACGGGGCGTTAGGCCGTCCAGGGGAAGCGGCGGCGTACGGCAGGACCGCACCGGTCCCGCCTGCCACCCTGGCGTCCATGACGATGCCCACGCAGGCGCGGCTCGCCCCGCGCACCGTGCAGAGCGTCGTGGCGCGCATGAGCGCGCTCGGCGCGGCGCTGCCGCCCGGGGACGGGGTGGCGGTCTTCAACGGGGTGTATCTGTCGGTCACCGAGGAGGTCGGCCGCCGGCTCACGGACGGGTACTTCCACGACCCGTCCGCCACCCAGGAGCTGGACGTGCGGTTCGCCGAGCGCTATCTGGCGGCGGTGGACGCGGTGACCACGGGCGGGCGGCCACCCGCCTGCTGGCGGCCGCTGTTCCAGCTGCGGCGCCATCCGGGGGTGCGGCCGGTGCAGTTCGCACTCGCCGGGATCAACGCCCATATCGGCCATGACCTGGCGCTCGCGCTGCTGGACACCTGCCGGGCCCGGGACCTCGAACCGGACGTCCTGGAGGACGACTTCGACCGGATCGGCGCGCTGCTCACGGGGATGGAGGAGCGGATCCGGGAGGAGCTGATGCCCGGCCCCGACCTGCTGGACGTGGCCGATCCGCTCACCCATCTCGTGGGCTCCTGGAGCCTGGAGAAGGCGAGGGACGCCGCATGGGCGGCGTTCCGAGCGCTGTGGGGGCTGCGCGGGGTGCCGGAACTGGCGGAGGAGTTCGCGGAGCGCGTCGATGCGACCGTGGGTCTGGTCGGGCGCTTTCTGCTCACTCCTCTGCCATCGGCGCGACGACCCGCCGACGACGCCACGGCCCGCCCCTGACGTAGCGGCCCGCCGTCGCGGCGTAACGGCTCCGGGACCGGCTCAGTCCTCGGGGAGCTCGACGGGCGCGATCTCGTCGTACAGATCGCCCGGCCCGGGGTTCTTCGGGTCGGTGGCGCCGCCGAAGCGGTGCATCACACCCCACACGGCGTTGAGCGCGGTCTGGATGGCGCCCTCGGCCCAGCCCGCCGTCCAGGAGATGTCGTCGCCCGCGAGGAAGATGCCGCGCTTGTCGGCGGGCAGCCGGTCCTGCATGAAGTGGGTGAACAGCCGGCGCTGATAGCGGTAATGGCCGGGCAGATTGGCCTTGAACGCGCCCATGAAGTAGGGCTCGTTCTCCCAGGACACGGTGACCGGGCTGCCGATGATGTGCTTGCGGATGTCAACGTGTCGATAGATCTCCGAGAGCGACTTGAGCATGACCTCCATCCGCTCGTTCGCCGACAGCGGCAGCCACTTGAGGCTGTCGTCGCACCAGGTGTAGGAGAGGCAGATGACGGCGGGCCGGTCCGGGCCGTCGTCCAGCAGATAGGTGCCGCGGGTCATCCGGTCGGTGAGCGTCATGCTCATCGTGTCCCGGCCGGTGATCTCGTCCTTGTCCAGCCAGAACGGCCGGTCCACCGGCACGAAGAGCTTGCTGGACTCCATGTAGTGGGTGCGCTCGATCGCCGTCCAGTGGTCGATCGGGAAGAGCGAGTCATCGCAGTCGATCTTGGAGAGCAGCATCCAGGACTGCGCGGTGAAGACAACCGCCCGGTACGAGCGGATGTCACCGCTCGCGTCCGTCACCACGACGCGGTCGCCCGCTGCCCGGTGCAGCCGGGTCACGGCCGGGCGGGGGTCACCGCCGTGCAGCGAGGACAGCGAGGTGCCCTGGGGCCAGTGGACGATCTTCTCGGGCTCGCGCTCCCACAGCCGCAGCGGAAGCTGCTGGCTGCCGCCGACGATGCCGCGGTGGTGGTCGTCGGCCTCGGTGTAGACGACCCGCAGGATCTCCAGGATGGAGTTGGGGAAGTCGGTGTCCCAGCCGCCGGTACCGAAGCCGACCTGGCCGAAGATCTCCCGGTGGCGGAAGGAGGCGAAGGCCGAGGAGTCGCAGAGGAAGCCGTAGAAGGTCTGGTTGTCCAGCTTCTCGACCAGCCGCGCCCAGATCTCCCGGATCCGGGGCACGTCCCGCTCGCGGATGGCGCGGTTCATGTCGGAGAAGTCCGCGCCCTCCTCCAGGCAGGCGTTCCAGGCGTCGGCCACCTCGCGGTAGACCGGCGGCAGATCGTCGATGGTGCGGGCGTAGTGGGACTCGCCCTTGAGGTCGACGACGGTCGAGGGGGTGTCGGGGGCCAGCGGGTTGGGGAACGGCCGGGTCTTCAGGCCCACCAGGTCGATGTAGTGCTGGAGGGCGGTGGAGGACGGCGGGAAGCGCATCGCCCCCATCTCGGCGGTCAGCGCGTCGTCACAGCCGTCGAAGCCGACGGTGCGCAGCCGTCCGCCGATCCGGTCGGCCTCGTAGACCACGGGCCGCAGGCCCATCTTCATCAGCTCGTACGCGGTGACGAGGCCGGAGAGACCGCCGCCGATGACCGCGACTTCGTTGCCGTGCTCGGTCGCGGGTATCTGGCCCAGGCCCGCCGGGTGGGCGAGGAAGTCGTCGTAGGCGTAGGGGAAGTCCGGGCCGAACATGGTCATGGGCGGAAGGGCCTGGTGGGCCCGCGTTTCCTGCTCGTCATGGACGGCGGTGGGCACCGTGGACGTCATGGGGTACGGATTCCTTGCTGGTTGGTGCTCAAAGGGGTGTTTCGGGCGCGGCGGGGTCCGGACGGATCAGCCGAGGACGGATCAGCTGAGGACGCCTCAGCTGAAGTCTGATCAGCTGAGGGAGGAGTACAGACCGGGGCGGCGGTCGCGCAGATACGGGTTGATCCGGCGCGAGGTGGTCAGCAGCTTGGGGGCGACATCGCCGAGGAGGAGTTCCTCACCGCGGCCGGCGCGCAGACAGGTGGCGCCGTCGGGCCCCGCCAGACAGCTCAGGCCCACGAAGTCGAACTCGCCCTCGACACCGCTGCGGTTGACGTACGCGATGTACATCTGGCTCTCGAAGGCCCGCACCGGAATCACGGATTCGGCGACGAACTCGAAGGGGTGCATCTGCGCGGTGGGCACCAGCAGCAGATCGGTCCCGGCCAGGGCATGGGCCCGTACGTTCTCCGGGAACTCCACGTCGTAGCAGATCAGGATGCCGACGGTCAGCTCGCCGATGGTGGCCTGGACGACGGGGGTCTCGCCGGGGGTGAACGACGCCCGCTCGAAGCAGCCGTAGAGATGGGACTTGCGGTAGTTGGCCAGCTCGGCGCCGTCCGCCCCCACGAGCCGTGCCGAGTTGTACACCGCGCCCGCGTGGCTCTCGGGGTAGCCGTAGAGGATGGCGAGACCGTGTGTCGCGGCGATCTCGGCCACGGCCCGGCCGCTCGGCCCGTCGGCGGGCTCGGCCAGCTCCCGTACGCCGCGGTCGCCGATCGCGTAGCCCGTGAGGAACATCTCCGCGGTGACCAGCAGCCCGGCCCCGTCGGCGGCGGCACCGGCGGCGGCTTCGTCGAGGACCTTGAGGTTCCCGGCGGGATCGCCGGGGTGACCGGAGTTCTGGAGCAGAGCTGTGCGCAGCGGCGACATGGCAGACCTTGGGAGGAGGAGTACGGGTATAAAAACAGTACGTTGCCTCCGGATCGCCCAACAAGACGGCTTCGTTGCGTCCGGCGTCGATTCATGACGCGTGGGGATCGGTCCGCGTCGATTCATTGCGCACGCCCCGAGGGGCGCGGGGCCGTGTCGAGGTGCGGCTCCGCCGTGTGGCCGCGACCAGCCACGACCGCGCCGCAGCCGACCGACGGCAGCTCAGGGCAGACGCCCCGGGCGTGACGCCGCAGCCGACCGGCAACAGGTCACCGAAGAACCCGCGCACCCAGCGGAGCGCCTACGTGGGCGCACCCGAGCTGAACCGCCGCAGCAGGGGCGACAGCACCAGTACGGACTTGGTGCGCTCCACGAACGCCTCCCCCGCGATCCGCTCCAGCACCCGCTCGAAGTGGCGCATATCGGAGGCGAAGACCTGGACGACGGCGTCCGCGTCGCCGGTGACGGTCGACGCGGACACCACCTCGGGATAGCGCGACAGGCCCCGGCGGATGGCGTCCGGCGAGGTGTTGTGGCGGCAGTAGAGCTCGATGAAGCCCTCGGTCTCCCATCCCAGCGCCACCGGGTCGACCCGCACCGTGAAGCCGGTGATGGCCCCCTCCGCGCGCAGCCGGTCCACCCGCCGTTTGACGGCGGGCGCGGACAGTCCTACCAGCTCGCCGATGTCGGCGTAGGAGCGGCGGGCGTCCTCGGCGAGGGCGTGGACGATGCGTTCGTCGAGATCATTCAGTCGCACTGGGGGGCAATCACTTCTCTGCTGTGGCCAGTCGGGATCGGCGCAAGCCGTATGCGAAGTACAGCACAAGGCCGACGGCCATCCAGCAGCCGAACACCACCCAGGTCACGAGCTGCAGGCTGCCCATCATCCACAGACACAGCGCGAAGCCGATCACCGGGAAGAGCGGGGACAGCGGCACCCGGAAGGTGCGGGTCATATCGGGCCGGGTCCGGCGCAGCACGATCACGGCGATGTTGACCAGTGCGAAGGCGAAGAGGGTGCCGATGCTGGTGGCGTCGGCGAGCTGGCCGAGCGGGATCGCGGCGGCCAGGACCCCGCAGAAGAGCGAGACGATCACGGTGTTGGCGCGGGGCACTCCGGTCCTGGCGTGGACCGTGGAGAAGACCTTGGGCACCAGCCCGTCCCGGGACATCGCGAAGAGGATGCGGGTCTGGCCGTAGAGCACGGTCAGCACCACGGAGGCGATCGCGACGACCGCTCCGGCGGCCAGCAGCACGGCCCAGGCGTCCTGTCCGGTGACATCCTTCATGATCGAGGCGAGCGCGGCCTCGGAGCCCGAGAACTTCCTCCACGGCAGGGCGCCCACCGCGACGGCGGCGACCAGGCAGTACAGCGCGGTGACGATGATCAGCGAGAGCATGATCGCGCGGGGCAGGTCGCGTTGAGGGTTCTTGGCCTCCTCACCGGCCGTGGAGGCGGCGTCGAAGCCGATGTAGGAGAAGAAGAGGGTGGCGCCGGCGGCGCTGACGCCCGCCATGCCCAGCGGCATGAACGGGGTGTAGTTGCCCGCCCGGATGCCGGTGAAGGCGACGGCGCAGAAGAGGATCAGCGCCGCCATCTTCACCGCCACCATGACCGCGTTGGCGCGGGCGCTCTCCTTGGCGCCGCCCAGCAGGAACGCCATGGCCAGCAGCACCACGAGCAGGGCGGGCAGATTGAAGATCCCGCCGTCCCCGGGCGGGGCGGCCAGGGCGTCGGGGATGGTGACGCCGAGGGTGCCGTCGAGCAGTTCGTTGAGGTACTCGCCCCAGCCGACGGCGACGGCCGCCACCGAGACGCCGTACTCGAGGATCAGACACCAGCCGCAGATCCAGGCGATCAGCTCGCCCATCGTGGCGTAGGCGTAGGAGTAGGAGGAACCGGAGACGGGGATGGTGCCCGCCAGCTCGGCGTACGACAGCGCGGAGAACAGCGCGGTGAGCCCGGCGATGACGAAGGACACGATGACCGCGGGACCGGCGTCGGGCACGGCCTCGCCGAGCACCACGAAGATGCCGGTGCCCAGGGTGGCCCCGATGCTGATCATGGTGAGCTGCCACATGCCCATCGAGCGCCGCAGACTGCCGCCCTCGCCCTGGCCGCCCTCGGCGACCAGCCGCTCCACGGGCTTGCGCCGCATCAGCCGGGCGCCCAGTCCGCCGACCGGAGGGTCTGGTTCCGGTTGATGGGTGGCGGGCGGTGCTGCGCCGTGCTCCAACACAGGGGTGGCTCCTTAATCGCTGCCATCTGGTGGTGGCGACCGACTGCGGACATACGGGTGCCCGAAGAGCAAACCCGCAGGTGGGAATCGCCGAGCAGTCGGTCCCCGCCACTCCACGTCAGCGCAAGACCCTATGAGCCGTCCGCCGACGGCCGTAATGCACCATGGTTGCGCATACCCGTGGCAACGTTGCGCGCGGGGGCGCGCGGCGGGGAATCGTTGCGAGACACTGCGCGAGTCAGCGCTCGTTTCACCCGAATGCCGCGATACTGCACCATTTTAGCGGTCGTTGGTGGGGACGTGACCACTGACAGCCTGCAACCACCCGATCACTCCCGCCTCAGTGCCGAACCCGTGTTCCGGCCCCGAGACCAGGGGGGTGACAGCGAGCGCTACCCGCTCGAATACTGCGCGAGAGTCTGGGAGGACTTCATCCGGGCGCTGGGCCGGATCGAGGCGGACTTCCTCCAGCGGTCCGATACGCCGGAACCGGGCGTCAAGGCATGACGTACACCGAGCCGAGGCCGGGCGGCTACGGGCCCCCACCCACCGGCCACCGGCACGCCTCCGCGCCCCCTCCCGGGGAGCGGTACGAGGCGGCAGCCGATTATGAGATGAATCCTTTCCCCCTGCCCGACCCGGAGACCATCGAGGGCCGCTGGGACCTGGAGGGAGACCTGGCCCGGCTGCTGCAGACGACCTCCCCCGAGGAGTCGGTGCACACCACCGGCCCCATCGGACCGGTGGCCCCCCTCCCCGCCCCCTCCCCCACGCATGTGCGGGGGCGCGGCAAGCGCCGCAGGGTCCGCTTCCGGCTGCCGACGCTGCCGTGGCTGCATGTGATCAGCCTGATCTTCGCGGCGGTCACCACGGTCATCGTCGCCATGCTGAGCGTGCTCGGCGGAATGATCTCCTACCGCCCGCTGCGCTATCTGGCCTCCCCGAGCACCTCGGAGTCCATGGCGGCCTGGTGGCCCCTGCTGGTCTACGGACCCTGGCTGGTCGCCTCGCTGTCGGTCCTGCGGGCCGCCCTGCACCGCCGGGGCGCGGCGCACTCATGGGCCGTGGTGGTGCTCTTCTCCACCATCGCGGTGTTCCTGTGCGTCGCACACGCCCCGAGGAACGCGCCCAGCATGGCCGTGGCCGGTCTTCCCCCGGTCGCCGCGCTGGTCTCGTTCCACCAGCTGGTCCGGCAGATCACCCTCACCAGCCCGCCGCGCCACGCGCTGCCCCGCACCCGGGGTGAGCGCGGACTGGCGAGGTGAGGCCGCGTCACGACACACCACCACAGCCCCCACTCACCCGAGCCGAGTGGGGGCTGTGGTGTTTGGGGGCTCGGGCCGCCTCCGGAGCGGGCCGAACTCCTGAGCCTCAGTCCCAGCTCGCGTGGAGCGGCTTGCCCTCCGCGTAGCCCGCGGCGCTCTGCACGCCCACCACGGCCCGCTCGTGGAACTCCTCCAGCGACCCGGCGCCCGCGTAGGTGCAGGAACTGCGCACACCCGCGATGATCGAGTCGATCAGGTCCTCGACTCCCGGCCGGGCCGGGTCCAGGAACATCCGCGAGGTGGAGATGCCCTCCTCGAACAGCCCCTTGCGGGCCCGCTCGTACGCCGACTCGTCGCTGGTGCGGTTGCGCACCGCGCGTGCCGAGGCCATGCCGAAGCTCTCCTTGTACGGCCGGCCGTCGGCGGTGTGCTGGAGGTCGCCGGGCGACTCGTACGTCCCCGCGAACCAGGAGCCGACCATCACGTTGGACGCCCCGGCCGCGAGCGCCATGGCGACGTCGCGGGGGTGCCGGATGCCACCGTCGGCCCAGATGTGCTTGCCGAACTTCCGCGCCTCGGCGGCGCATTCCAGCACCGCGGAGAACTGCGGCCGGCCCACACCGGTCATCATGCGGGTGGTGCACATCGCGCCCGGCCCGACGCCGACCTTGACGATGTCGGCACCGGCCTCGATGAGGTCGCGCACGCCCTCGGCGGCGACCACGTTGCCCGCCACCACCGGCACCCGCGGGCCCAGGCCCCGGACCGCCTTGAGCGTGCTGATCATCGACTCCTGGTGGCCGTGGGCGGTGTCCACGACGAGGGCGTCCACCCCGGCGTCCAGGAGCGCCTTCGTACGGCCCTCCACATCGCCGTTGACCCCGACGGCGGCCGCGATCCGCAGCCGGCCGCCCGCGTCAACGGCGGGCTTGTAGAGCGTCGCGCGCAGCGCGCCCTTGCGGGTCAGGATGCCCGCCAGCTTCCCGTCCGCGTCGACGGCGGGGGCCAGCTTGCGGTGCGCGGCGTCGAGGCGGTTGAACGCCTCCTGGGGGTCCATGTCGGCGTCGAGCACCATCAGCTCGCGCGACATCACCTCGGACAGCTGGGTGAAGCGGTCCACCCCGGCCAGGTCGGACTCGGTCACCACGCCCACCGGACGCCCGTCCTCGACCACCACGCCCGCGCCGTGTGCCCGCTTGGGCAGCAGCGACAGCGCGTCGGCGACGGTGCCGGTCGGGGCGAGGACGATCGGGGTGTCCAGCACCAGATCGCGGCTCTTGACCCAGCGGATCACATCGGTGACGACGTCGATCGGGATGTCCTGCGGAATGACCACGAGGCCACCGCGACGGGCGACCGTCTCGGCCATGCGGCGGCCGGCGATCGCGGTCATGTTGGCGACGACGAGCGGAATGGTGGTGCCGGTGCCGTCGGGTGAGGCCAGGTCCACCCCCTGGCGGGAGCCGACCGCGGAGCGGCTCGGCACCATGAACACATCGTCGTACGTCAGGTCGTAGGGAACCGGGGAAGATTCCACGTGGCGCCCCGTACCGGGCTCGAGGAAACGCATGAGCCTCACATTTTCACGCGAAACGACGCAGGTCACTCCCACAGCGACACAACAAAAGACCCCCGCATTCGTAGAGTCCTCCAAAGAGGCGCTGCGGGGGCTGCTCCGGTGCCGACAGGCAACCTGCCTTACATCGAAACGCTACCCGAGCACCCGCCCGAGGGCGAGTGACCCCATGCGGCGGAGCACCGCTGGGCGCGTCCGCGAGCGGTCGGGGCCCGGCCAGGAGCCACAGGAGGGCGCGATGACTCCGTTCGTTCCACCGCCCGCGACTTTCTGAGGCAAGCCTTAGTTCTCGCTCTCCGAAGTTCGGAAATCACTGGTGGTGCACATACACAGGAGGTGCGGGGCGTTCGACACGAGTGCCCGCGTGCCAACCGCGAACGGGAGCCGCACATGCCCATCCGCTGAGGTGTGTGCGAGCGGCACTGGGTGCGAACGGCTGCCGTCGCCCCCTCTATCGAAGGAGTTGACCATGTCTGTTGCCGTACCGGCCGAGTCGGCCAAGGAGATGTCGGAGTTCGACCTGGACGTGCGTGTCGAGCTCGACGAGCCGACGGCCGCACACAGCGCCTCCACCGGCACGCCCGCGGCGTCCATCATCTGGTGCACCGTGGTCGCGCCGGCCTGTTAGCAGCCAGGACCGCGCGGGGCCTGGGCCGAGCCCGGGCCCCGTGCGGCCCGCCGACAGCGGAATGCACGGCGGTGCCGAGCGTGAACGGGAGAGACGACACCATGTCCGGAGACCACGCGATGTTCCACGCGGAGCCCACCGGGATGCTCCGCGTCCCCCTCCTTCCCCGCTCGGCCACCGAGACCCGCGCACACCTCGACCCGCGCGACCGCGAACAGGTCCGCCGGTACCTCGACGCGCTCCTCTCCGACGGACGGGTCGAGGAAGCTCTCGCCGTCTCCAGCCCCTCACTGCGCCGGGCCGTGGAGGCGCTGCGCGCGGGCGCGCCGATGAAGGCCGGTGCCCTGCGCAAGCTCACGCTCTCGGCGACGCGCTACGTCCTGCGGGGGGCCAGCCGCGCCACCCCCTTCGGGCTCCTCGCGGGTGTCGCCCCGGTGTCCTTCGGCGAGGGCCACCAGGTCCGGCTGGGCACTCGGCACCGCAAGGCGGTGCGCCCGGACGGCGGCTGGCTGACCGGCGTCCTCACCGCCTGGGAGGGCGACCTCGAGGTGCTGCGGGCGCTGCGCGTCGTGGCGAACGACCTGGGCTTCGCACGCGGGCAGCGCTGGGTGCTCCCCTGCGGGTACGACGCGAAGGACCCCGCCGCCCCCGAGGAGCCGGCCGCCGACGAACGGCGAAACGAGGGGCGGAGCGCCCAGGAGATCTCCGTACGCCACACGGCCGCCGTGAAGTCCACCCTCGCCGCCGCCCGGCGCCCCTGCCCGACCGGGGACCTGCTGAAGGTCCTCGACGAGGCGTACCCGAACGTCCCCGGGTCCGCCAAGGAGGGGCTTCTCCTCGCGCTCGTCCGCCAGGGCTTCCTCCTCACCGAACTGCGCCCCCCGCTCGGCGAGACCGACCCGCTGCGGTACGCGGTGGACGTCCTCAAGGCCGTGGGCCGGGCCGACAAGGCACGCGAACTGGCCGCCGTCGGCGACCTGCTGGCGGAGTACGCCGCGGAACACCTCGGCGCGGGGCTCGGCCGCTGGCAAACGGCCCTGGACGCGATGAGCCGTCTGCGCGCCGATGACCGGCCGGTCCAGGTCGACATGCGGCTGGACGCCGACGTCACCCTGGACCGGGAGGTGTTGCGGGAGGCGGAACGCGCGGCCATGGCGCTGTGTCTCGCCGCACCCGACACACAGCCGACGCCGGAGCTCCGGGAGTACCGTGACGCGTTCGTCGAACGCTACGGCACCGGCCGCGCCGTGCCGCTCGCCGATGTCCTCGACCCGCACACCGGCCTGGGCCCGCCCGCCGGCTACGACCATCCCAGAAGCGAGCGGCGCACGGCGGAACGCGGTGAGCGAAGCGAACGCGACCGGGCCCGGGACGAGTTCCTGGCCGAGCTGGCCCTCACGGCAATCGCGTCGGGCGACCGCGAGGTGGTGCTCGACGACGCGGCGCTCGACCGGCTGCGCGGCTCCGGAGCACCGCCCCCGGCCGCGATGGAGCTCTGCGCCCATCTGACCGCCCCCTCGCGGCGATCCCTCGAAGAGGGCGACTTCGCGCTCGTGCTCTCCCCGGCGACGGGATCCCCGGCACCGGGCGCGCTCTTCGGCCGGTTCGCCTACCTCCTCGACGATGTGGAGGAGGTAGGCGAGTTGGCGCGCCGCTCCGCAGCCGGCTCGGCCCGGGACGGCGCGCTCCAGGCGCACCTGGACTTCCTGCCCCCGAGCGGGCGCGACACCAATGTGGCCCGCGTTCGGCCGTTCTGGACCGAACGGGTCGCGGTGGGCTGCTTCGCGGACCGCGCCTCGCCCGCCGTACGGGGCATGGACGATCTCGCACTGGCCGCCGATCTGGACCGGCTGTATCTGGTGGACGCCTCGACCGGGCAGGAGATCAACCCCCGGGTTCCGACCATGCTCGACCAGCGGCGCGCCCCCGCGGCCGTCCGGCTGCTGCGCGAGATACCGACGATGGGGAGCTGGCCCTCGTGCGTGTGGATCTGGGGGCGCCTGTCCACACTTCCCCATCTGCCCCGCGTCCGGTTCGGCAGGACGGTCCTCGTCCCCGCCCGATGGCGGCTGACCGACCCCGGCCTGTTCGACTCGTCCCTCTCCGACGCGGAGTGGGAGCGCCGCCTGGACGGCTGGCGGGCGCGCTGGAACGTGCCCGACCGGGTCGCCGTCGGCGCGGGCGACCACCGGGTGGAGATCGACCTGACCGCCCCGCTCCACCGCATGGTGCTGCGCCGCGAGCTCGGCCGGAGCAAGGACGTGACGGCGTACGAGACCCCCGAGGACGCGGGGGCGGGCGGCGGCTGGCTCGCCACCGACTCGGGGGCGTTCAGCAGCGAACTGGTGCTTCCGCTGCTGCCCGCCCGACCGGCGCCCGGCGAGGCCCCGGCCGTCCGGGCTCCGGCACCGCGGATCCGCCCGGTCGGTCCGCCCGCCCCGCGGCACAGCCGCGCGTGGCTCTACGGCAAGCTCTACACCTACGCCAACCGCCAGGACGAGGTGCTGACCGAGCACCTGCCCCGGCTGCTGGCGGCCCTGCCGCCCGCGGTGGACCGCTGGTTCTTCATCCGCTACGCCGATCCGGCCGGCGCACATCTGCGGCTGCGGTTCCACGGCGACCCCGCCACGCTCCACGGCGAGCTGCTGCCGGGCGTCCTGGACTGGGTGGAGCAGCTGCGCGACCTGCGTCTGGCCGGGGCGTTCATCATCGACGGCTATGAACCCGAAACCCACCGCTACGGTGGCCACGAGGCCCTCGACGCCGCTGAGACGGTCTTCCACCACGACAGCGTGGCCGCCCTCGAACAGCTACGCCTCCGGGCGATCGGCGCGGTCACCGCCCCGCCACAACTGCTCGCCGCCGCCAACTACCTCGATCTCGCCCGCCAGGTCCACGGCGACCGGTGGCCCGACTGGTGGCTGGCGAACCCGCGGGACGAGGAGCACCACGCCTACTTCCGGGAAGGCCGCGCGGCGGCACTTCGCCTGCTGGACGGCGGGCTCCGGGCCGCGTTCCCCGCCGAGGGCGCTGCCGCCGCGCTCGCCGCCCTCGACGCCAGGGCGGCCGCCATGCGTGCCTACGCCTCCGTAGCCGCCGACGGATCGGTGCTGGCGAGCGTGTTGCATATGCACCACAACCGGCTCATCGGCACCTCACGCACCTCCGAAAGCCGTTCGCTGGCGGTGGCGCGCGGCCTCGCCCAGGCCGAACACGGACGGCGGAGGCACCTCGGATGACGGCGGCACCAGCCCGACGGTGGGACGCCGACACGGTGGCGGCCGAGATCGCCGCCCGCATCAGCGACCGCGCCACCGGCACCGGGGACTTCACCGCCGCCGGGCTCAGCATGGGTGCCTCGGGGGCGGCGCTGTTGCTCAGCGAGCTGAGCAAGGGCGACCCAAGCCTGCGCACGACCGTCCACGCCCTGCTGGCGGCGGGGGCCGGGTTCGCCGGTGCCAAGGGTTCCGGGCTGATCACGGGCCTGGCCGGGCTGGGCTTCGCCACCAAGCACGCCGCCCGCTCGCCCCGGGATTACGCCGCCGTGCGCAGCCAGGTGGACGCGACCCTGCGGCATCGTCTGGGACAAGTCCTCGACGCCGAGTACGACCGGATGGAATCCGGTGTCCCCGGGGCGGACCGGGGACACTTCGACGTCGTCTCCGGTGTGACCGGCCTCGGCCGGTACTTCCTCACCGGGCCGTCCGACCCCGAAGCGGTCCACGACGTGCTGCGGTATCTCGTCGCCCTCACCGAGCCCGTCGAGGCCGGGGCCGTCAAGGCCGGGGCCGGGCCGCTGCCCGGCTGGTTCAGCCCCCCGTGGCCCGCCGCGCTGGACCCGGGGCGGCGGGAGTGGGTGCTCGACCTGGGCCTCGCGCACGGCATCGCCGGGCCGCTCGCGCTGCTGTCCCTGTGCTGGACGCGCGGACTGCGCGTCCCCGGCCACGACACGGCCATCCGCCGTATCGCTCGGTGGCTGATGAGCTGGCGCCAGGAGGACCCGGACGCGGGCCCCGGATGGCCCGGTACGGTCTCCGCCGACCAGGAACTGGCCCCCACCCGGCCGACCCTGGAGCCCATGCGCGCGAGCTGGTGCTACGGCGCTCCGGGCATCGCCCGCGCCCTCCACCTCGCCGGAGTCGCGCTGGGCGAGGACGCGTGGGTGCACACCGCGGCGGAGGCGATGAGAGCGGTCTTCGCCCACCCCGAAGGGCTGCGGGGGCTGGACGACCCCGGACTCTGCCACGGCCTCGCCGGACTGGCCCGGATCACCGGGCGCATGGCCGACGAGCTGGACGATCCGTCGCTGTCCGCACGGGCGGACGAGATCGCCGAGCGGCTGTGCGCCCGCTTCGACCCCGGCACGGCCTTCGGCTTTCCCACCGCGCCGGTGCCATCGCACCGGCCGGAGCCGCTGGACGCGCCCACGTTCCTGGAGGGCGCGGCGGGCGTCGCCCTCGTCCTGCTCGGCCGGAGCAGGCCGCCCGCCGGAACCGCCGACGGTGATGTGCCATGGGACGCCGCCCTGCTCCTGGCGTGATCCGGCGGGCCGTTTCCCGCCCAGAGTCCTTCCCAGGGTCCTTCCCTCGGTCCTTCCCCGGCTCCTGCTGACGGATCTCCGTGGCGGAAAGGACCCAGCCCGCGGCGGCCGGCCCGCTACGCGCCGTCCGGGTCGGCGCGGTCCAGCGCGGGGTGGGCGGCGGGGGTGGTTTCGGCGAGCAGATAGTCCGCGGCGGCGGTGTCCGTCACCAGGCTGGTGACCAGGCCGGACCTCAGCACCGCCCCGATCGCCTCGGCCTTGCGGCGGCCACCGGCGATGGCCACCACCTCGGGGATCCGGCGCAGCCGGTCGGCCTCCACGGTGATGCAGCGCTCGCCCAGGTCGCGACCGATACGGCGGCCCTCGGCGTCGAAGAGATGGGCCGACATCTCGGCGGCGGCGCCCAGGCTCTCGTAGTGGGCCCGCTCCTTCTCCGTCAGCATGTCGTAGACCGTGGAGATCCCGGCCTCCCAGGAGCCGATGGAGACGCAGGCCACGGTGACCTTGTCGAAGTACTCGAAGGCGCGGGCGATACCGGTCTGGCCGCGCAGGGCGTCCGCGGTGGCCGTGTCCGGCAGCAGCATCGGCGCGTAGATGGGGTGCGCCTCACCGCCCGAGACGGCGGCGGCACGGCGCACCGCCTCGACCGAGCCGCGCTCGGCCGTGCCCGCGTCGTACACGCCGGTGAGCTGGACGACGGTGCACGGGGGCAGCCGGTGCAGCGCGGCCGCCATGTGGATCGTGGACCGCCCCCAGGCCAGCCCCAGCACATCCCCCTCGGTCACCAGCTCGCCCAGCAGGTCCGCGGCGACCTCGCCGAGGTTCTCCGGGTCCGGGGTGTCCGCCTCGGCGTCGGCCGGCGACTCCACGACGACCGCGTGGCGCAGCCCGTAGCGGGCGCGCAGGGCGTCGGAGCGCTCCGCGTCGAGCTCGGCGGGAACCCGGATTTCGATGCGCACCAGATCGCGCTCCAGCGCCGTTTCCAGCACCCGCGCGACCTTGAAGCGGCTGACGCCGAACTCCTCGGCGATCTGGATCTTGGACTTGCCCTCGAGGTAGAAGCGGCGCGCCATGGCCGCCGCCTGCACCAGTTCGGCGGGTCCCATCCGCGTGGCTGAACGGCCCGTCGACACCGCGGTCTCCTCACTATTCACTGTCCGGACTCACCGTTCATCCTGTCAGAAACGGCGGAGTTGGTTCGCCCTTCACCCTTGAGTTCACCGACCGGTAGCTACGTCGCCTCATGTTCCGGGGGTCCCGGTCGCCTTCTCGGCGAGCTGACGCAGTGCCTGTACGGCCTTGGCCGGGTCGTCGGCGCCATAGACGGCCGAGCCCGCCACGAACACATCGGCGCCCGCCTCGGCGCACCGCTCGATGGTGGCGGCCGAGACCCCGCCGTCCACCTGGAGCCACATCTGAAGCCCATGCTTGTCGATCAGCTGCCGGGTGCGGCGGATCTTCGGCAGCATGATGTCCAGGAACGCCTGGCCGCCGAAGCCCGGTTCCACGGTCATCACCAGCAGCATGTCCAGCTCGGGCAGCAGATCCTCGTACGGCTCGATGGGCGTGGCCGGCTTGAGCGCCATCGAGGCCCGTGCGCCCTTGGCCCGGATCTCGCGCGCCAGCCGCACCGGCGCGGCCGCGGCCTCCACATGGAAGGTGACCGAACCGGCCCCCGCCTCGATGTACTGCGGCGCCCAGCGGTCCGGGTCGTCGATCATGAGATGGCAGTCCAGCGGGGTTTCCGTGGCCTTGCCCAGCGACTCGACCACCGGGACCCCGAGGGTGAGGTTGGGGACGAAGTGGTTGTCCATGACGTCGACGTGGAGCCAGTCGGCGCCCTCGACCGCCTTCGCCTCATCCGCGAGGCGGGAGAAGTCTGCGGACAGGATGCTGGGGTTGATCTGCAAGGCCATGCCACCAAGCCTCCCACGGCCCGCACCGCTCCATGGAGCCGGGATCATCACGACGGCCCGCACCGCCGTGATCACTCGGGTATCCGCTCCGATCGACGCACGGCGCCGGAGCCAGGACCATGAAGAAGTCGAATGACCCCCGGACCTCATGTGCACACAGGCAACCCACCATGACGAGAGAGCGAATACCCCGGCGTCCCCGCACCGCGGTGTGCGCGGCGCTCACAGCGGCCGTCGTCGTATCGCCGGTCGCCGGAGCCGGGGCCGGATCCGCCTCCGCCGCGGCCGCGGCACCGCGGCCGGTCTGCGTCTCGCACCAGTCCGGGCTGGCCGGCAAGCTGTCCAAGGACATCGCCAAGGCGCTGCGCGGCCGGTCCGGCAGCATCGCGATCAGCCTCCGCGACCACGCCACCCACACCCGCTGCACCCTGCGCGCGAACCAGCGGTTCGACTCCGCGAGCGTGGTGAAGGCGACGGTCCTGGGGACGCTGCTGTGGGACGCGCAGCGCCACCACCGGCCGCTGACGAAGGGCGAGAAGACCCTCGCCAAGGCCATGATCACCAAGTCGGACAACGCCTCGACCAGCAAGCTGTGGAAGAAGCTCGAGGCCACCCGGGTCAAGGCGTTCCTGCGGGCGGCGGGCATGGACGCCACCGTGCCCGGCAAGAACGGCTACTGGGGCCTCACCCGGATCACCGCGAACGACCAGGAGCGGCTCCTGGACCTGATCACCCACCCGAACACGGTGCTGAGCGACGCCTCCCGCCGCTACATCCTCTGGCTCATGGGCAAGGTCATCCGCGAGCAGCGCTGGGGCACCCCTGCCGGTGCCCCGGGCGGGGTGCGGATCCAGGTGAAGAACGGCTGGCTGGAGCGGTCCACGCACGGCTGGCGGGTGCACAGCATCGGCGCCTTCACCGGCGGCGGCCACGACTACACCCTCACCGTGCTCACCCAGGACAACCGCACCATGAAGGCGGGTGTGGCCACCATCGAGGCGGTGGCGCGCGCGGTGCACAAGGACCTCAACCCCGCCGCCCCCGCGGCCACCGTCTACGCCCCGACCGACCGGCCGCAGGAAGCGCTTCCGGCGGTGCCGAAGGACTGACGCCGCCGCTCACCGCGGCCGTGCGATGCCTTGGAGCCGGGCACTCGGGAACCCGCGAGAAGAACGGGCGCGGTCAGCCGGTGCGGCGTGAAGGGGCGCGGTCAGCCGGTGCGGCGCGAACGGGCGCGGTCAGCCGGTGCGGCGCAGCAGGGCCAGATACATGGCGTCCGTACCGTGCCGGTGCGGCCACAGCTGGATGTCCGGGCCATCACCCAGCTCGGGCACCCCGGGCAGCAGCGGACGGGCGTCGATCCACTCCGCGGCGACGGCCGGGCCGCCACGCCCCTTGAGGACGTCCTCGACCACGGCCCTGGTCTCGGCCGGATGCGGGGAACAGGTCGCATAGCCGACCACGCCGCCGATCCGCGCCGAGGCCAGGGCCTCCCGCAGCAGCCCGCGCTGCAGCGGGGCGAAGCCGTCGAGGTCCTCGGGGCGGCGCCGCCAGCGCGCCTCGGGGCGGCGCCGCAGCGCACCGAGCCCGGTGCACGGCACATCCACCAGCACCCGGTCGAAGGCGCCCGGCCGCCACGGCGGGCGGGTGCCGTCCGCGGCGATCACCTGGTACGGGCCGGGGTTGCCGGCCAGGGCCCTGGCCACCAGCCGGGCCCGGTGCGGCTGCTTCTCCGCGGCGAGCAGCGCGGCGCCGCGCTCCGCGGCGAGCGCGGCGAGCAGCGCGGCCTTGCCGCCGGGGCCCGCGCAGCCGTCCAGCCAGCGCCGGTCCTCCCCCTCCAGCGGCGCGTTCGCCAGCGCGAGGGCCACGAGTTGGCTGCCCTCGTCCTGCACCCCGGCGCGCCCCTCGCGCACCGCCTCCAGCGCCCCGGGCTCGCCGCCCTCGGTGAGCTTCACCGCGTACGGGGACCAGCGGCCCGGCACCGCGGACCCCTCGCCGACCGCGTCCAGCAGCTCCCCGGCCGTGGACCGGCCGGGCCGGGCGACGAGGGTGACCTCGGGCCGTTCGTTGTCCGCGGCCAGCAGTTCCTCGATCCCGGAGCTGCCGCCGCCGAGCGCGTCCCACAGGGCGGAGACGACCCAGCGCGGATGCGAGTGGCGGACGCCCAGATGCTCCTCGGGGTCCTCGTCGTAGGGCGGGGCGACCCGCTCCAGCCAGCCGTCGAGGTCATGGGCGGCGATCCTGCGCAGCACGGCGTTCACGAACTTGGCGCGTCCGTCGCCGAGCACCACCCGGGCCAGCTCGACGCTCGCCGAGACGGCGGCGTGGGTGGGGATACGGGTCCCCAGCAGCTGATGGGCGCCGAGGTTCAGCACGTCGAGCACGGGCGGATCCACCTCGCGCAGCGGGCGGTCCACGCACTCCGCGATGATCGCGTCGTAGGTGCCCTGATGGCGCAGGGTGCCGTAGACCAGCTCGGTGGCGAGCGCCGCGTCCCGGGCGTCGAACCGCGGCCCGCCGGCCTCCGCGCTCTCCCGCGCCTTGCGCAGCAGGGGCGGGAGAACGAGGTTGGCGTACGCGTCCCGTTCGTCGACCGCCCGCAGCGCCTCGAAGGCGAGGATCCGCACGGGGTCCTTCTGCGGGCGGCGGTACGGCTTGCCTGGCCGGTTCGGGGCGTGGGGACGGCGACGACGGGGCTGGTCGGTCACGGGAAATGTGCTCCGGGGGACGGATCGGGCGTGAAGGGACCAGCCTACGTCGCCGGGGCCCCGGCGGCCGTGGGGCCGCCGTCCAGGGCCGCTCCGTCCGCGGCCGCCACCTTCGCGGCCATGCCGGTTGCGCTCGCTCCGTCCACGGCGCATCCGTCGCCCGTCGCGTCCGGCTGCTCGAACTGGGTGCGGTACAGCTCCTCGTAGCGGCCTCCGGCCGCCAGCAGCGCGGTGTGCGTACCGCGCTCCACGATCCGGCCGTCCTCGACGACGAGAATGAGATCCGCCGCCCGGACTGTGGACAGCCGGTGGGCGATCACCACCGCGGTGCGTCCCTCCAGCGCCTCGCCGAGCGCCTCCTGCACATCCGCCTCCGAGGTGGAGTCCAGATGCGCGGTGGCCTCGTCGAGGATCACCACCCGGGGCCGGGCCAGCAGCAGCCGGGCGATGGTCAGCCGCTGGCGCTCACCGCCGGAGAGCCGGTAGCCACGCTCGCCCACGACGGTCTCAAGGCCGTCCGGCAGGGACGCGATCAGCCCCTCCAGCCGGGCCCGGCGCAGCACCTCCCACAGCTCCTCGTCGGTGGCCTCCGGCCGGGCCAGCAGCAGATTGGCGCGAATCGAGTCATGGAAGAGGTGGCCGTCCTGCGTGACCATGCCGAGGGTGGCGCGGATGGAATCGGCGGTCAGATCGCGGACGTCCACGCCGGAGAGCCGTACGGCGCCGCCATCGGCGTCGTAAAGCCTCGGCAGGAGCTGCGCGATGGTCGACTTGCCTGCGCCGGAGGACCCCACCAGCGCGACCATCTGGCCCGGTTCGGCGCGGAAGGAGAGCTGGTGGAGGACCTCGACGCCACCGCGGGTGTCCAGGGTGGCGACCTCCTCCAGGGAGGCGAGGGAGACCTTGTCCGCGGCCGGGTAGCCGAAGTCGACGCGGTCGAACTCGACGGACACGGGCCCGTCGGGCACCTCCCGGGCGTCCGGCTTCTCCTTGATCAGCGGCTCGAGGTCGAGCACCTCGAAGACCCGCTCGAAGCTGACGAGCGCGCTCATCACCTCGACCCGCGCCCCGGCCAGCGCGGTCAGCGGCGCGTACAGCCGGGTGAGGAGCAGCGCGAGCGTGACGACGGCGCCGGGGTCGAGCCGCCCGTGCAGCGCGAACCAGCCGCCGAGGCCGTAGACCAGCGCGAGGGCCAGGGCGGAGACGAGGGTCAGGGCGGTCACGAAGGAGACCTGGACCATCGCGGTCCGCACGCCGATGTCCCGCACCCGCCGGGTCCGCGCGGCGAACTCGGCCGACTCGTCGGCGGGCCGCCCGAAGAGCTTGACCAGGGTGGCCCCGGGCGCGGAGAAGCGCTCGGTCATCTGGGTGCTCATGGCGGCGTTGTGCGCGGCCGCCTCGCGGCGCAGCTTCGCCAGCCGTCCGCCCACCCGGCGCGCGGGCAGCAGGAAGAGGGGCAGGAGCACCAGCGTCAGCAGGGTGATCTGCCACGAGATCCCGATCATGACGACCAGGGTGAGCAGCAGCGTCACCAGATTGCCGACGACACCGGAGAGGGTGTCGCTGAACGCCCGCTGCGCGCCGATGACGTCGTTGTTGAGCCGGCTGACCAGCGCACCGGTGCGGGTCCGGGTGAAGAACGCCACCGGCATCCGCTGGACGTGGTCGAAGACGGAGGTGCGCAGATCGAGGATCAGCCCCTCACCGATATTCGCCGACAGCCAGCGGGTCAGCAGCCCGATGGCCGCCTCCGCCACGGCGATCGCGGCGATGAGCCCGGCCAGCCCGAGCACCGTGTCCTGTCCCGAATGGTGGACGATCGCGTCCACCACCCGACCGGCCAGCAGCGGCGTCGCCACCGCGAGCACCGCCGTGACCGTGCTCAGTACCAGGAACAGCTGCAGCTGACGGCGGTGCGGACGGGCAAAGGCGCCGATGCGGCGCAGTGTCTCGCGGGAGAAGGGCCGCCGGTCGTCGCTGGCATTGGACGCCTGATACAGGGAATGCCAGGCGGTCACTTCGATGTCCATCACGTACCTCCGAGGTCTCGTGAGGAACGTAGGACTTCAACAGAGGTTGAAGTCAACATCCGCCGCCCCGGCGCGCCCGACGGCCGCCTGTCAGCTCTGTGGACCTGCTCGGGTGCCGGCCCCGTGGACCCGCTCGGGCTGCTGCCCTGGGGGCCTGCTCAGGATCGCCGTGCCGCTGGGTCGGCCTCGGCCCCGTGGCGTGTACCGCTGGAGCGGCTTCAGCCCCATAGCGCCGCTCAGGCTCCCAGCCGCTCGCCCTCCGCGATCCGCACCCCGCGCGCCCAATCCGCCGCGAGCATCGGCTTCTTGCCCTGCGGCCGCACCCAGGTCAGCTCCACGGCATGGCTGCCGGTGCCCACGTACACGGCCTTCTTCGTCGCCGCCAGCCGCCCGGGCTCCAGATCCGTACGGTCCGCCACCGGTCGCGCCGAGACGACCTTCAGCCGCTCCTCACGGAAGGTGGTCCACGCACCGGGAGCGGGGGTGCACGCCCGCACCAGCCGGTCGACGCGCAGCGCGGGCGCCGTCCAGTCGATCTCCGCGTCCTCGACGGTGATCTTCGGGGCGAGCGAGATGCCCTCGGCCGGCTGCGGCACGGGGAGGAGGGTGCCGTTCTCGATGCCGTCCATCGTCGCCTCGAGCAGCCCCGCACCGGCGAAGGCGAGCCGGGTCAGCAGATCGCCGCTGGTGTCGGTGGCCCGCACCTCCTCCGTCACCACCCCGAACACCGGCCCGGAGTCCAGCCCTTCCTCGATCTGGAAGGTCGAGGCGCCGGTCATCTCGTCGCCCGCGAGCACGGAGTGCTGCACGGGAGCCGCGCCCCGCCACGCGGGGAGCAGCGAGAAGTGCAGATTGACCCAGCCGTGGGCCGGGATCTCCAGCGCGGCCTTGGGCAGCAGCGCGCCGTAGGCCACCACCGGGCAGCAGTCGGGTGCGATCTCACCGAGCCGGGCGAGGAACTCCGGATCGCGCGGCTTGGCGGGCTTGAGCACCTCGATACCCGCCTCCTCGGCTCGCTCGGCGACCGGGCTGGCCACCATCCGGCGACCGCGCCCGGCGGGCGCGTCGGGACGCGTCACCACGGCCACCACCTCGTGCTTCTCCGACGCGATCAGCGCGTCCAGAGCGGGCAGGGCGACTTCGGGGGTACCGGCGAAGACGAGCCTCATAGGTGGCGAACTACCTCTCACACAGCGGATACGGCGGGAACGTCGCGAACAGCTCCGAAGTCTATGGTCCGCCGGCCGAGGGGGCGTACGGGCGGACTCCCGCACGCCCCGGACCGTGACCGACGGGCGGGTGCCGCGTTGGTCAAGGCAGATTGACCGCATCGGGCCGCTGCCGCGGCCCGATGCGTTTCCCGCCGCCCGCTCGACTTCCCCGACCCAGCATCAGCCCCCTCCATCCCCTGACCCCCATCCCCCGTCAACGCCCGTTCGAGAGGCTTCTCCATGGCCGACCACGCAACTCATGACGCCCAGGCACGGGCCAGCCTGCACCTCCTGGTCCGGGACATCGAGCGGGTCCGCCGGCAGGTGGACGCGCTGCGCACGCTCACCGCCCAGCTCGGCAATGTCTACCGCCCCCGGCGCACCGGCCCGTCCGCCGGTTTCGTGGTCTACGGACGCGCTCCGGCCCCCACCGTGCGGCTCGCCCAGGAGCTGCGCGACAGCGTCGAGACGCTGGTCACCGCCGCCGTCGACTTCGACCGCTCGTTGGGCTTCTCCTGGGACGCGGTGGGCTCCGCGCTCGGCGTCACCAAGCAGGCAGTGCACCGCCGTTACGGCTCCCGCCGGGCCGCCGCACAGAACGCCCCCGAGGGCGGCGAACCGACCCCGGGCCGCCCGGCCGAGCCCGCGGCCGTACCCTCGGTGCCCGCCGCGCGCACGGTCCCGCCGCAGTCGACGCCCTCACTCCGCGAGGACCCCCGCCCCAGCCCCTTCCCCAGCCCCCGCCACGGCTGAGACCCGCCTCCCCTTTCTTGAGACCCGCCTCCCCTTTTTGAAGGCTCGGTTCGCCTCCGGGGCGCCTCAGCCTCCCCCAGCCACCGCTGGGAGGTGCCCCCGGCCGGTCAGCCCAAGCACCCGAAAGCCATACGGCGCCCTCAGGCTTACCCGATCACCCTGGGGCCGCCCCAGTCCGGTAGGCCGTAGAGCCTCCGGAGGCTCTACGGCGCCCTGCGGCTGTCCCCAGCGCCGCTGGGAGGCGCGCTCGGCGGGCCAGAAGACCCCAGCACCCGGCCTGCGGTACCCGGAGGCGCTACGGCACCCTGCGGCTTAGCCGGTCACTCCGGAGAGGCGCCCTCGGTCGGCAAGCCCCAGCCCCCGGTCGGCAAGCCCCAGCCCCCGGAGGCCCTGCGGCCCCCGGACACCCCGCGCCACCGGTGCGCGCTCCAGCCGGGAACAGCCGGGGCCGGCCAACGCCAGACCCGAGCCAGGGCCGGCCAACGCCCAAACCAGGGCCGGCCAACGCCAGACCGGGGCCAGGGCCGAGGTCGGCCGATGCCCAAACCAGGGGCCGCCCAGGTCACCAGGTCAGCCAATATCCAAGGGGTCCACCCGCACCGCAGGGTCCTTCTCCCCCCTCGCCAAACGGCCCGCCTTCGCCTCCTTGAGGGCCGCCGCGAGGGCGCTGCCCTGGCCGGGGCGTACCCGCAGCAGCGCGCGCTCCCAGACCTCGCCCGGGGGCGGGTCTCCGGGGCGGCGCGGACGTCCGGGAGGCGCCGGGGGCAGCGGGACCGGGCCCAGGGTCTCGGCCCCCTCGGGCAGCCCGGCCGAGGCGATCAGCTCGGCCACCGCCTCCGCGGGGCCGGTCACCGCCGCCATCCGTGAGATCGGCGGAAAGCCCAGCTGGGACCGCTCGGCCAGCTCACGCGCCGCATAACCGGCCGGGTCCCAGCGCACCAGCGCCTGAACGGGCCGCTGCGTCGGCTCGGCCATGATCACCACGGTGCCGCCCCGGCCGCCGCCCCCCTCGGCCCCGTCACCGTGGCCACGGACCAGCGAGGCCGCCTCCAGCCAGTGGCGGAGCGCGTCCTCACCGGCGCGCAGATCGGGGCGGCCGAGCAGGGCCCAGCCGTCGAGCAGCAGCGCCGCGGCGTAACCGCCCTCCGCGACCGGTTCGGCGCCCGGCGTGCTCACGACGAGCGCCGGGCGGTCGGGGACGGACGTCAGCACATGGTCGCGGCCGGAGGTGCGCACGGGCACGGCCGGAAAGGCGCGGCCCAGCTCCTCGGCGGTGCGCCGGGCGCCGACTATGGACGCCCGCAGCCGGACGCCCCCGCATTCACGGCAGTGCCAGGCGGGTTCGTCCCGCCCGCACCATCCGCACACCAGATGCTCCGCGTCCCGCGCCTCCAACGGCCCCGAGCAGTGCGCACAGCGCGCGGGCTCCCGGCAGCGCTCGCAGGCCAGCTTCGGCACATAGCCCCGGCGCGGCACCTGCACCAGCACCGGGCCCCGGGTCAGCGCCTCCCGTACGGTCTGCCAGGCGAGTGTGGGCAGCCGGGCGGCACGGGCCTCCGCGTCCCGGGCCACCTCGCCCTCGTCGACCGTACGGATCAGCGGGGCGGCCGCGCGGACCTGCTCGCGGTCGGCTTCGAGCGGCCGGGCCCAGCCGTTCTCCACCAGCTGGGCGGCCTCGACGGTGCGGCCGAGGTCGCCCAGCAGAAAGCCCGTCTTCTCATGGACGGCGCGCAGCAGCAGCACATCGCGGGCGTGCGGCTGCGGCAGCCGCTCGTCGCTGTGGCTGCGGTCCCCGTCGTCCCAGATCCCCACCAGCCCGAGGTCCCGGACCGGTGCGAACATCGCCGCCCGGGTGCCCACCACGGCCCGGACCGAGCCCCGGCCGACCGCCAGCCAGCGGCGGTAGCGCTCCTCGGGCCCGAGGTCGGCGGTGAGCAGCACATGCCGCCCCGGGCCGCCGAGCACCTCCGCCAGCGCCGCGTCCACCCGCTCGGCGGTCCGCCCGTCGGGGACGACGACGAGCGCCCCGCGCCCGGACGCGAGCGTGGCGGCCACGGCGGTGGCCCACTCCCGGGGCCAGTGCGGTCCCGGCAGCGCGGTCCATACGGCCCGCGGCCGATCACCGCGGGCAAGCGCCTCCAGGAACCCGGGCCCGGCCGGATAGCGCGCCCAGCTCCCGGGCGTGGGCGGCTCCGGCGGGGGCAGCGGCGGCGGCGACGGCTCGCCCTCGGCGCGGGCGTTGCGCTTGGGCATGGCCAGCTGCAGCACATCGGCGAGCGATCCGGCGTACCGGTCGGCGACCCGCCGGCACAGCGCCAGCAGCCCGGGCCCCAGCACCGGCTCCGGGGAGACCACCTGCGCGAGGGCGGCCAGCGGGCCCCGGTAGTCGGACTCGGCGACGCGCTCGACGATGTACCCGTCGAGCAGCCCGCCACCCTCGCGCCGCCCCTCGCGCACCTTCCCCGTCCCGGCCCCGAACCGCACCCGCACCCGCACCCCGGGCCGGGCCTCGGCGTCCATCTCAGCCGGCACCGCGTAATCCCACAGCTTGTCGAGGTGGACCGGCCCCTTGTCGACCAGCACCCGCGCCACGGGCAGCTCCCCGGCCAGCTTGGCCCCCCGCCAGGTCCGCGGCCTGGCCCGCTCCCCCTTGGCCTTGCGCACGGTCTCCCGAATGAGCGCGAGCTGCTCCCCCTCCGACGCCTCCGCCGGATCCTTCGGCCGCTCGTTGTCCCTGCTCACAGATCAAGTCTTAGCAGACCGCACGGACAGCGACGCACGCGAAGGCCCGGACGCCGAGGGGCGTTCCGGGCCTTCGCCGAAACCGTGACCGAAGCGGGGGTCCTACAGGCCCGCCGCCGCGCGGAGGGCGTCGACGCGGTCGGTGCGCTCCCAGGTGAAGTCGGGGATCTCACGGCCGAAGTGGCCGTACGCCGCGGTCTGGGCGTAGATCGGGCGCAGCAGGTCGAGGTCGCGGATGATCGCGGCCGGGCGGAGGTCGAAGACCTCGGAGATGGCCTTCTCGATCTTCTCGGCGTCGACCGCGGCGGTGCCGAAGGTCTCGACGAAGAGGCCGACCGGCTCGGCCTTGCCGATGGCGTACGCGACCTGCACCTCGCAGCGCTGGGCGAGGCCGGCGGCCACCACGTTCTTGGCGACCCAGCGCATGGCGTAGGCGGCGGAGCGGTCGACCTTGGAGGGGTCCTTGCCCGAGAAGGCGCCGCCACCGTGGCGGGACATGCCGCCGTAGGTGTCGATGATGATCTTGCGGCCGGTGAGGCCGGCGTCGCCCATCGGGCCGCCGATCTCGAAGCGCCCGGTCGGGTTGACCAGCAGGCGGTAGCCCTCGGTGTCGAGCTTGATGCCGTCCTCGACCAGCTCGTTGAGCACGTGCTCGACCACGAATTCCCGGATGTCGGGCGCCAGCAGCGAGTCCAGGTCGATGTCGGAGGCGTGCTGCGAGGAGACGACGACGGTGTCCAGGCGGACCGCCTTGTGGCCGTCGTACTCGATGGTGACCTGGGTCTTGCCGTCGGGGCGCAGGTAGGGGATGGTCCCGTTCTTGCGGACGTCGGACAGCCGGCGGGAGAGCCGGTGCGCCAGGTTGATCGGCAGCGGCATCAGCTCGGGCGTCTCGTCGCAGGCGTACCCGAACATCAGGCCCTGGTCGCCCGCGCCCTGCTTGTCCAGCTCGTCCTCATCGCCCTCGACCCGGAGCTCGTAGGCGGAGTCCACACCCTGGGCGATGTCGGGGGACTGTGAGCCGATCGACACCGAGACGCCGCAGGAGGCGCCGTCGAAGCCCTTCTTCGACGAGTCGTAGCCGATGTCGAGGATCTTGTTCCGCACGAGCGTCGCGATCGGGGCGTACGCCTTGGTGGTCACCTCGCCGGCCACGTGGACCAGGCCGGTGGTGATCAACGTCTCGACGGCGACCCGGGAGGTCGGGTCCTCCTTGAGGAGGGCGTCGAGGATGGTGTCGCTGATCTGGTCAGCGATCTTGTCGGGGTGACCCTCGGTCACGGATTCCGAGGTGAACAGGCGGCGGGACACATCGCTCCCTGGGGTTGCAGCGGCTGCTGGCTGATCATGGTCGGACCGCTCGGGAGCTGCGCCCGGTGCGGTTCCTGGGCCAGTTTATCCGGCAAGTCCACCGGTCAAGCATCCCCGTCCCACAGAACGGGCAGGCCCGTGACCGGGAACATACCTTGCCTCAAGCCGAAATACAGCCCCACCCCGCCGTGGCAGGAACGTGTCATGAGCCGGATCGGCCGCAGTTCGGCCCCCGCAGAGGGCGTCCGCCGGGCTCGCCGTGAGGCCCGACGGACGCCCGGGCCGGGCTCATCCCAGGCGGCGGGCCACCAGGTCCCAGACGGTGTCGGCGAGCGCGCCCTTGGGTCCGTACGGCACGGGCGTCTCGGTACCGTCGGCGCCGAGCACCACGGCCTCGTTGGTCTCGGCGCCGAAGGTCTTGTGCTCCCCGACCTCGTTCACCACCAGCAGATCGCAGCCCTTGCGGGCCAGCTTGGCTCGGCCGTTGGCGAGCACGTCGTCGGTTTCGGCGGCGAAGCCGACCACGATCTGGCCGGGGCGGGCGCGCTCCGCGGAAATCTCGGCGAGGACGTCCGGATTCCGTACCAGGGCGATCGGCTCGGGCTCCTGGCCGTCGCGCTTCTTGATCTTCCCCTCGGCGTAATGCGCGGGGCGGAAGTCGGCGACGGCCGCGGCCATGACCACGGCGTCGGCGTCCGCGACGGCCTTGAGCACGGCCTCCCGCAGCTGTGCGGCGGTGCCCGCGCGCACCACATCGGCGCCGGCCAGGTCGGGCAGCTCGCTGTTGGCCGAGACAAGAGTCACGCGCGCGCCCCGGGCGACGGCGGCACGGGCCAGGGCGTACCCCTGCCGTCCGGTGGAGCGGTTGCCGAGGAAGCGCACCGGGTCCAGCGGCTCACGGGTGCCGCCGGCGCTGACCACGACATGGCGGCCGGCCAGATCGGTGGTCTGCGCCTCGGCGCCACGGGCCAGCACCCGGCGGCAGACCTCGAAGATCTCCCCGGGGTCCGGCAGCCGCCCCTTGCCGGTGTCCACACCGGTGAGCCGCCCCACGGCGGGCTCGATGACGATCGCGCCGCGGCGGCGCAGCGTCGCCACGTTCTCCTGGGTGGCGGGGTGCTCCCACATCTCGGTGTGCATCGCGGGCGCGAAGACGACCGGGCAGCGCGCGGTGAGCAGCGTATTGGTGAGCAGATCGTCCGCCAGGCCATGGGCGGCCTTGGCGAGCAGATCGGTGGTGGCGGGGGCGATCACGAGCAGATCGGCGGACTGGCCGATGCGGACGTGCGGCACCTCGTGGACGGAGTCCCACACCTCGGTCGCCGCCGGATGTCCGGACAGCGCCGACCAGGTCGCCTCGCCGACGAAGTGCAACGCCGAGGCGGTCGGCACGACGCGTACGTCATGGCCGGACTCGGTGAGGCGGCGCAGCAGCTCACACGCCTTGTAGGCGGCGATCCCGCCACTGACGCCCAGGACCACTTTGGGCTTGTCCATCGCTCGGCTCCCCACCGGGTACGTCGTCTGTCGTACGTCCAGTCACGGTACGCCGGGTCGTGTCACGTACCCATGACACACCACGAGCCCGGCAGTGACTGCCGGGCCGTGGGTGAAGCGATCGAAACCTACTGGGCCGGGCCCTCGATGGCCTCGGAGGTCAGCAGGCCCGCGTTGATCTCGCGGAGCGCGATCGAGAGGGGCTTCTCGTGGACGTGGGTGTCCACGAGGGGACCGACGTACTCGAGCAGGCCCTCACCAAGCTGGGAGTAGTACGCGTTGATCTGCCGCGCGCGCTTGGCCGCGTAGATCACCAGGCTGTACTTGGAGTCGGTGGCCTCGAGCAGCTCATCAATCGGAGGGTTGATGATCCCCTCGGGCGCGGTCATGGGAGAGGACACTCTCTAGCCTTCCTTATAACGCCTCATGGCAAGAGTGAATCGAAGATCAAGCCACTCGCATCAAGGCTAGCAGCTCACGTGCCACGTCCTCGACGGAGGTATTGACCAAGGTCGTATCGAACTCGGACTCGGCCGCCAGCTCGGTCCGAGCGGCCTCCAGGCGCCGCTCGATGACCTCGGGCGCCTCGGTGCCCCGGCCGGTGAGCCGGCGCACCAGCTCCTCCCAGCTCGGCGGCGCGAGGAAGACCAGCTGCGCCTCCGGCATGGACTCGCGGATCTGTCGTGCGCCCTGCAGATCGATCTCCAGCAGCACCGGCTCGCCCCCGCCGAGGCGCTCCATGACCGCCTCGCGCGGGGTGCCGTAGCGGTTGCCCGCGAATTCGGCCCACTCCAGCAGCTCACCATTGGCTATGAGCTTGTCGAACTCCCCGTCGTCCACGAAGAAATAGTGGACGCCGTCCCGCTCGCCGGGGCGCGGTCGGCGGGTCGTGGCGGAGACCGAGAGCCAGACCCCGGGATGTTCTTTGCGCATATGAGCGACGACCGTGCTCTTACCGACCCCTGAGGGGCCGGAGAGCACGGTCAGTCGCGGTCGTGCGGAGTGTGCTGCCATGGAGCGATTATCCAGGTTCCCGGGAGTGCCTGGAAACGCCGGGCCTCGTCAGCCTGCGGCGCCGCCGAACTCACGCTCGAGCGACGCGATCTGGTTGGAGCCCAGACCCCGCACACGACGGCTCTCGGAGATGCCGAGCCGCTCCATGATCTGCTTGGCGCGGACCTTGCCGACGCCGGGCAGGGACTCCAGGAGAGCGGACACCTTCATCTTGCCGATGACGTCGTTCTCCTGGCCCTGCTTGATGACCTCGTGCAGGGACGCGCCGGAGTGCTTGAGTCGATTCTTGACCTCGGCGCGCTCCCGGCGAGCCGCGGCGGCCTTTTCGAGCGCGGCTGCGCGCTGTTCAGGGGTAAGGGGCGGAAGAGCCACGCCTACGTCACCTCGGATGTCGAACTGTCGGATATGGACCGGTGAGGAACCTAGTCGCCCCTCACCTGGGGAGCAACGCGCAACGCAGCAGCGCGTTCGCTCTCGTCGGAGACTAGCGGCCGATCCCGCTCCAGTCAGCGAGAACAGACGAAAAGTCCTGGTCAGACTCGCTCGACTCAGACATTTGCGGACAAAATAGCCAGGTTATTCGGCCACGGCACGCACTTCCTCAGCCATTCGAGAGGCCGCCGCGACCAGCGACGCGGCGTCCGGACCGTGCCGGAGCACCCCCCTGCTGACGCTCGGAACGACATTTTTGATCGCCGGGCCGAAGACCGCCGGAAGATCGGCGGGGGTCGCGCCCTGGGCACCGATGCCGGGGGCCAGCAGCGGCCCGTCGATCGTCAGCTCGACGCACGCCTCCTGCGGCGCCCGGCCCAGCGTCGCGCCGACGACCGCGCCGTACGAGCCGAGGCGGCCCTCGGCGGCCTCGGCCGCGTTCTCGGCCTTGAGCGACTTCAGCACGGTGGCCGCGACGGTCGAACCGTCGGGCCGTACCGCGTGCTGCACCTCGGTGCCCTCCGGGTTGGAGGTCAGCGCCAGCACGAAGACGCCCGCCCCCGCCACCCGCGCCGCGTCCAGCGCCGGGCGCAGCGAGCCGAAGCCGAGATAGGGGCTGACGGTGACCGCGTCCGAGAACAGCGGGCCGGCCGGATCCAGATAGGCGGAGGCGTACGCGGCCATGGTCGATCCGATGTCGCCGCGCTTGGCGTCCATCAGCACCAGCGCCCCGGCGGCCCGGGCGTCGGCGACGGCCCGCTCCAGCACCGCGATGCCGCGGGAGCCGAACCGCTCGAAGAAGGCCGACTGCGGCTTGAGGACGGCGACCCGCTCGGCGAGGGCGTCCACGACGGTCCTCGTGAACCGCTCGAGCCCCGCGACATCGTCCCCCAGGCCCCAGTCGGCGAGCAGGGAGGCGTGCGGGTCGATGCCGACGCACAGCGGGCCGCGGGCGTCCATGGCGGCGCGCAGCCGCGTGCCGAAGGGGGTGGGGGCAGGGGTCGTCATTGGTCTCTCCTCAGGAAATTCAGCCCCTCCGGCGATCGAGGGAGCACCCCCCGGCCCCTCCGGCGACCGAAGGGGCAGCCTCCCAGCCCCTCCGGCGTTTGAGGAGCGGGGTCCGGGGCGGAGCCCCGGCGTGGGCCCGGGGGCTCGCCCCCGGTTCGGGAAGGGACGGGGTGGGGAACAACGCCACCGGAGGCGTTACGCGGAGGTCTCGGCACCGACGGCCTCGGCGAGGGTGGCGTACGGGCTCGCGGCCAGACGGTCCGCGAGGCCGCGGTGGATCTCACGGGACCAGAACGGGCCCCGGTAGATGAAGGCGCTGTAGCCCTGCACCAGCGTGGCACCGGCCAGAACCCGCTCCCAGGCATCGTCGGCGGTTTCGATCCCGCCGACCCCGACGAGGGTCAGCCGGTCCCCCACACGGGCGTACAGGCGGCGCAGCACCTCCAGGGAGCGCGCCTTGAGCGGGGCGCCGGACAGGCCGCCGGTCTCGGCGGTGAGCCGGGAACCGGAGGTGAGGCCGAGGCCCTCGCGCGCGATGGTCGTGTTCGTGGCGATGATGCCGTCCAGGCCGAGCTCGACCGCCAGATCGGCGACCGCGTCCACGTCCTCGTCGGCGAGATCCGGCGCGATTTTGACCAGAAGTGGCACCCGGCGATCGGTGACCGTACGGTCCGCGGCCTCGCGGACCGCGGTCAGCAGCGGCCGCAGATGGTCCACGGCCTGGAGATTCCGCAGTCCGGGGGTATTGGGCGAGGAGACGTTGACGACGAGGTAGTCGGCGTGGGCGGCGAGCCGCTCGGTGGAGGTCACATAGTCGGCGACGGCCTCCGCCTCCGGGACGACCTTGGTCTTGCCGATGTTGACGCCGACCGTCGTGGCGAAGGCCGGGCGCCGGGCGGCGAGGCGGGCCGCGACCGCCGCCGAGCCCTCGTTGTTGAAGCCCATCCGGTTGATCAGGGCCCGGTCGGCGACCAGCCGGAAGAGCCGCCGCTTGGGGTTGCCGGGCTGCGGCTGGGCGGTGACCGTGCCGATCTCGACATGGTCGAAGCCCAGCATGGCCATGCCGTCGATTCCGGTGGCGTTCTTGTCGAATCCGGCGGCGAGCCCGAAGGGCCCGTGCATCCGCAGGCCCAGCGCCTCGGTGCGCAGCGCCTTGTGGCGGGGGGCGAGGACGGCGGCGACGAACGTCCGCAGGACGGGGACGCGGGCGGCCAGCCGGATCCACGAGAAGGCCAGGTGATGGGCCTTCTCCGGGTCCATGCGCCGGAAGATCAGGTTGAACAGGAGCGCGTACATGAGGGGCTTTCTGCGCGGAAGCGAAGGGGTGGGCTCATTGGGGCTCAAGGGCTCAAGGGCTCAAGAGAAGGGTGGGCTCATGAAGAGGGGGACACCGGCCGGTGTCCCCCTCCCTCGCCTCACTCCTCGCGGGCGGCGGTCAGATGTTCCGCGTGTTCCTGGAGCGATCGGACGCCGACCGCGCCCCGGCCCAGCGCCTCGATGCCCTGGACGGCGGCCGCGAGCGCCTGGACGGTGGTCAGGCAGGGCACCCCGCGGGCGACGGACGCCGTACGGATGTCGTAGCCGTCCAGCCGCCCCCCGGTCCCGTACGGGGTGTTGACGATCAGGTCGACCTCGCCCTCGTGGATGAGCTGGACGATGGTCTTCTCGCCGTTCGGGCCCTCGCCCTCGCTGTGCTTGCGCACCACGGTCGCGTTGATCCCGTTGCGCTTGAGCACCTCCGCCGTGCCCGAGGTGGCCAGCAGTTCGAAGCCGAGGCCGACCAGCTCCCGGGCCGGGAAGATCATCGAACGCTTGTCGCGGTTGGCGACGGAGACGAACGCGCGCCCCTTGGTCGGCAGCGCGCCGTACGCCCCGGCCTGCGACTTGGCGTAGGCCGCACCGAAGACCGAGTCGATGCCCATGACCTCACCGGTCGAGCGCATCTCCGGGCCGAGAATGGTGTCCACCCCGCGCCCGGAGGCGTCCCGGAACCGCGACCACGGCATCACGGCCTCCTTGACGGAGATCGGCGCGTCCAGCGGCAGCGTGCCGCCGTCGCCGCTGGAGGGCAGCAGCCCCTCGGCGCGCAGCTCGGCGATGGTGGCGCCCAGCGAGATCCGGGCGGCGGCCTTGGCCAGCGGTACGGCGGTGGCCTTGGAGGTGAAGGGGACGGTACGCGAGGCGCGCGGGTTCGCCTCCAATACGTACAGAATGTCCCCGGCCAGCGCGAACTGGATGTTGATCAGTCCGCGGACGCCCACCCCGCGCGCGATGGCCTCGGTCGAGGCGCGCAGCCGCTTGATGTCGAAGCCGCCGAGGGTGATCGGGGGCAGGGCGCAGGCCGAGTCGCCGGAGTGGATCCCGGCCTCCTCGATGTGCTCCATGACGCCGCCGAGGTAGAGCTCCTCGCCGTCGTAGAGCGCGTCCACGTCGATCTCTATGGCGTCGTCGAGGAAGCGGTCGATGAGCACGGGGTGCTCGGAGATCAGCCCGGCGTGCCGCTCCAGGTACGCGGCGAGCGAGGGCTCGTCGTAGACGATCTCCATGCCGCGGCCGCCGAGGACGTAGGAGGGGCGGACCATGACCGGGTAGCCGATCTCGGCGGCGATGCCCTTGGCCTGCGCGAAGGAGAAGGCGGTGCCGTACTTGGGCGCGGGCAGCCCGGCCTCGGTGAGCACCCGGCCGAAGGCGCCGCGCTCCTCGGCGAGGTTGATCGCCTCGGGCGAGGTGCCGACGATCGGCACACCGTTGTCCTTGAGCGCCTGGGCGAGGCCCAGCGGGGTCTGGCCGCCGAGCTGGACGATCACACCGGCGACCGGGCCCGCCTGCTGCTCGGCGTGGACGATCTCCAGCACGTCCTCCAGGGTGAGCGGCTCGAAGTAGAGCCGGTCGGAGGTGTCGTAGTCGGTGGAGACGGTCTCCGGGTTGCAGTTGACCATGACGGTCTCATAGCCCGCTTCATGCAGCGCGAAGGAGGCGTGGACGCAGGAGTAGTCGAACTCGATGCCCTGGCCGATGCGGTTGGGGCCCGAGCCGAGGATGATCACCGCGGGGGTCTCGCGCGGGGCGACCTCGGACTCCTCGTCGTAGGAGGAGTAGAAGTACGGGGTCCTGGCGGCGAACTCGGCGGCGCAGGTGTCGACCGTCTTGTAGACGGGCCGGATGCCCAGCGCGTGCCGCACCTCACGGACCACGTCCTCGCGCAGCGAGCGGATTCCCGCGATCTGGGCGTCGGAGAAGCCGTGCCGCTTGGCCTCGGCGAGCAGCTCGGGGACGAGCTTGTCGGCGGCGGCGACCTCGTCCGCGATCTCGTTGATCAGGAAGAGCTGGTCCACGAACCACGGGTCGATGCGGGTGGCGTCGAAGACCTCCTGCTGGGTGGCCCCGGCGCGGATCGCCTCCATGACGGTGTTGATCCGCCCGTCGGTCGGGGCGGTGGCCTTGGCCAGCAGCTCGGCCTTGTCCCCGGGCTCCCCGGTGAAGTCGAACTGGCTGCCCTTCTTCTCCAGCGAGCGCAGCGCCTTCTGCAGCGCCTCGGTGAAGTTACGGCCGATGGCCATGGCCTCGCCGACCGACTTCATGGTGGTGGTGAGCCGGGCGTCGGCGGCCGGGAACTTCTCGAAGGCGAAGCGCGGCACCTTGACCACGACGTAGTCGAGCGTGGGCTCGAAGGACGCCGGGGTCTGCTCGGTGATGTCGTTGGGGATCTCGTCGAGGGTGTAGCCGACGGCCAGCCGGGCGGCGATCTTGGCGATGGGGAAGCCGGTGGCCTTGGAGGCGAGCGCCGAGGAGCGGGAGACGCGCGGGTTCATCTCGATGACGATGACCCGGCCGTCCTCGGGGTTGACCGCGAACTGGATGTTGCAGCCGCCGGTGTCGACGCCGACCTCGCGGATGACGGCGATGCCGATGTCCCGCAGGATCTGGTACTCGCGGTCGGTGAGCGTCATCGCCGGGGCGACGGTGATCGAGTCGCCGGTGTGCACGCCCATGGGGTCGAAGTTCTCGATGGAGCAGACGACCACGACATTGTCGTTGCGGTCGCGCATCAGCTCCAGCTCGTACTCCTTCCAGCCGAGGATGGACTCCTCCAGGAGCACCTCGGTGGTCGGCGAGAGGGCCAGGCCCTGGCCGGCGATACGGCGCAGCTCGTCCTCGTCGTGGGCGAAGCCGGAGCCCGCACCGCCCATGGTGAAGGAGGGGCGGACCACGACGGGGTAGCCGCCGAGGTCCTCGACGCCCGCGAGGACGTCGTCCATGGAGTGACAGATGACCGAGCGGGCGGACTCACCGTGGCCGATCTTGGCGTGGACGGCCTCGACGACCGTCTTGAACTGGTCGCGGTCCTCGCCCTTGTGGATCGCCTCGACATTGGCGCCGATCAGCTCGACGCCGTACTCGTCGAGGGTTCCCGCCTGGTGCAGGGAGATGGCGGTGTTGAGCGCGGTCTGGCCGCCGAGGGTGGGCAGCAGCGCGTCGGGGCGCTCCTTGGCGATGATCTTCTCGACGTACTCCGGGGTGATCGGCTCCACGTAGGTGGCGTCGGCGATCTCCGGGTCGGTCATGATCGTGGCCGGGTTGGAGTTGACCAGGATGACCCGCAGGCCCTCGGACTTCAGCACCCGGCAGGCCTGGGTGCCGGAGTAGTCGAACTCGGCGGCCTGGCCGATGACGATCGGGCCGGAGCCGATGACCAGGACGGACTGGATGTCGGTGCGCTTAGGCACGCTGGCCCTCCATCAGGGACACGAAGCGGTCGAAAAGGTACGCGGCGTCATGCGGACCTGCGGCGGCTTCGGGGTGGTACTGGACGCTGAACGCGGGGCGGTCGAGCAGCCGAAGCCCCTCGACCACGTTGTCGTTGAGGCAGACATGGGAGACCTCGGCGCGGCCGAAGGGGGTGTCGGACGGCGCGTCGAGCGGGGCGTCCACGGCGAAGCCGTGGTTGTGGGCGGTGACCTCCACCTTTCCGGTGGTGCGGTCCTGCACCGGCTGGTTGATCCCGCGGTGGCCGTACTTCAGCTTGAAGGTGCCGAAGCCGAGCGCGCGGCCGAGGATCTGGTTGCCGAAGCAGATGCCGAACAGCGGTGTGGAGCGCTCCAGCACGGCCCGCATCAGGGCGACGGGGTGGTCGGCGGTGGCCGGGTCGCCGGGGCCGTTGGAGAAGAAGACCCCGTCCGGGCCCACCGCGTAGACGTCCTCGGCGGTGGCGGTCGCGGGCAGCACGTGCACTTCGATGCCGCGCTCGGCCATCCGGTGCGGGGTCATGCCCTTGATGCCCAGGTCGATCGCGGCGACGGTGAACTTCTTGGTGCCGATCGCCGGGACGACGTAGGTCTCGGCGGTGGCCACCTCGCCGCTGAGGTCGGCGCCCTTCATCTGCGGGGCGGCCTGCACCTTCGCGAGCAGCGTGGCCTCGTCGGCGACAGCCGCGCCGGAGAAGATGCCCACGCGCATGGCGCCGCGCTCGCGCAGATGGCGGGTGAGGGCGCGGGTGTCGATCCCGCTGATGCCGACGACGCCCTGGGCGGTGAGCTCCTCGTCGAGCGAGCGGCGGGAGCGCCAGTTGGAGGGCGTACGGGCCGGGTCGCGCACCACATAGCCGGAGACCCAGATGCGCTTGGACTCCGGGTCCTCGTCGTTGACGCCGGTGTTCCCGATGTGCGGGGCGGTCATCACGACGACCTGGCGGTGGTAGGAGGGGTCGGTCAGGGTCTCCTGGTAGCCGGTCATTCCGGTGGAGAACACGGCCTCGCCGAAGGTCTCCCCCACGGCCCCGTAGGCCCGGCCGCGGAAGGTGCGGCCGTCCTCCAGGACGAGTACGGCAGGGGCGCTGGTGCCCCGGGTGGAGGTCGTCATCGTTCGGCGCCTTCCGTCTGGTTGCTGGGGTTGTTCTGGTCGCTGTCGGAGGTGGTGAGGGCGTCGACCCAGGCCGGGTGGTCGGCCGCGTGGTCGGAGCGGAAGCCCGAGTCGATCAGCTTCTCGCCGAGCTGCCAGGTGATCACCAGCAGTCCGCCCTCGGCGAGGACCTTGCCGGCGATGCCCTTGTCGAGCCGGGCGCCGCGCAGCTGGGCGGCGGGGATGAAGAAGTCCTGGGCGCCCGGCCGGACGACGCTCACGCCCTGGTCGGTGAGGGTGAGCTCGACCCGGCTGCGGGTGCCGAGGCCGTGGGCGACGATCCGGTCCAGCCACTGCCCGGCGGTGGTGGAGCCGTGGTAGCGGCCGCTGAGCCTAAGGGGCTCATTTCCTTTGAGGGTGGTGGCGGGCGACGGGTGGGCCAGCCGCGGGTCACCGGGCTCGGACGGGGCCTGGGGCAGCTCGGGGAGGTCGCCCTGGAGGGTGCCGCGCCACTTCCAGCCCTCGCGCATCAGCCAGTAGACCAGCGCGATGACCAGCAGCAGCCCGACGACCCAGCCGATCCGGGCGGCCCAGTCCGTCACGTCCTGCGATTTCTGCTCGGCCGCGAGGCCCGCGAATCCCGCGAGGCCCGCCACCGGATGGTTCACAGATGTCACGCCAGCTTCCCGTCCACAACCGTCGCCCGGCCCCGCAGGAAGGTGTACGTCACGCGGCCCGGCAGTTCGCGGCCCTCGTAGGGGGTGTTGCGGCTGCGGGAGGCGAAGCCCGCGGGGTTCACCACACCACGGTAAGCGGAGTCGAGCAGGGTGAGGTTGGCGGGCTCCCCGGCGGCGATGGGGCGGCCGTGGCCGGTCAGGCGGCCGATGGCCGAGGGCCGCACCGACATCCGGTCGGCGACGCCCGTCCAGTCCAGCAGCCCGGTGTCGACCATGGTGTGCTGGACCACGGACAGCGCGGTCTCCAAACCGACCATGCCCATGGCCGCGGCGCCCCACTCGCAGTCCTTGTCCTCATGCGGATGCGGGGCGTGGTCGGTGGCCACGCAGTCGATGGTGCCGTCGGCGAGCGCCTCGCGCAGCGCCATCACATCGGCCTCGGTGCGCAGCGGCGGGTTCACCTTGTAGACGGGGTCGTAGGAGCGTACGAGCTCGTCGGTGAGCAGCAGATGGTGCGGGGTGACCTCGGCGGTGACGTTCCAGCCCTTGGACTTGGCCCAGCGGACGATCTCGACCGAGCCCGCGGTGGACAGATGGCAGATGTGCACCCGGGAGCCGACGTGCGCGGCGAGCAGCACATCGCGGGCGATGATCGACTCCTCGGCGACGGCCGGCCAGCCGCCCAGGCCCAGCTCGGCGGAGACGATGCCCTCGTTCATCTGGGCGCCCTCGGTGAGCCGGGGCTCCTGGGCGTGCTGGGCGATGACGCCGTCGAACGCCTTCACATACTCCAGCGCGCGGCGCATGATCACCGCGTCGTCCACGCATTTGCCGTCGTCGGAGAAGACCCGCACCCCGGCGGCGGAGTCGTGCATCGCGCCCAGCTCGGCGAGCTTCTTGCCCTCCAGGCCCACGGTCACCGCGCCCACCGGCTGGACGTCGCAGTAGCCGGACTCCCTGCCCAGCCGCCACACCTGCTCCACGACGCCCGCGGTGTCCGCGACCGGGAAGGTGTTGGCCATGGCGTGGACGGCGGTGAAGCCGCCGACCGCGGCGGCCCGGGTGCCGGTGAGGACCGTCTCGGAATCCTCCCGGCCGGGCTCGCGCAGATGGGTGTGGAGGTCGACCAGGCCCGGCAGCAGGATCTGCCCGACGACGTCGATCACGGTGGCGCCGTCCGCGTCCAGCCCGGTGCCGACCGCGGCGATGCGCTCCCCCTCGATCAGCACGTCCCGCGGCTCACCGCCGAGCACCTTCGCCCCGCGAAGCAGCGTCTTGTGGGTGTCGCTCATGGTTACTTGCTCTCCTCGGTGCGGGCGGTGGCGACGGCGGACTCGTTCCCGCCGAGCAGCAGATACAGGACGGCCATGCGGATCGAGACGCCGTTGGCGACCTGCTCGACGGCGGTGCAGCGGTCGGAGTCCGCGACCTCCGCGGTGATCTCCATACCGCGGTTCATGGGGCCGGGGTGCATCACGATGGCGTGCTCCGGCATCCGCGCCATGCGGTCGCCGTCCAGGCCGTAGCGGCGGGCGTACTCCCGCTCGGTGGGGAAGAACGCGGCGTTCATCCGCTCGCGCTGGACGCGCAGCATCATCACGGCGTCGGTCTTGCCGACCACCGCGTCCAGGTCGTAGGCGACCTCGCAGGGCCAGCTCTCCACGCCGAAGGGGACCAGCGTCGGCGGGGCGACCAGGGTGACCTCGGCGCCGAGGGTGGCCAGCAGATGGACGTTGGAGCGGGCCACCCGGCTGTGCAGGATGTCGCCGACGATCGTGACCCGGCGCCCGGCCAGGTCCTGTCCGACGCCGGAGGCGTCCGGGATCAGATGGCGGCGCATGGTGAAGGCGTCGAGCAGCGCCTGGGTGGGGTGCTCATGGGTGCCGTCGCCCGCGTTCACCACGGCGCCGTTGATCCAGCCGGAGGTGGCGAGCCGGTGCGGGGCGCCGGAGGCGTGGTGGCGGATCACGACGGCGTCGGCGCCCATCGCCTCCAGGGTGAGCGCGGTGTCCTTCAGGGACTCGCCCTTGGAGACCGAGGAGCCCTTGGCGGAGAAGTTGATGACGTCGGCGGACAGCCGCTTGGCGGCTGCCTCGAAGGAGATGCGGGTGCGGGTGGAGTCCTCGAAGAAGAGGTTGACGACGGTACGGCCGCGCAGGGTCGGCAGTTTCTTGATCGGCCGGTCGGCGAGCCGGGCCAGTTCCTCGGCGGTGTCGAGGATCAGGACGGCATCGTCGCGCGAGAGGTCGGCGGCCGAGATGAGGTGGCGCTTCATCCGGTTGCTCCGTGGGTGAAGGAGGTGTGCGGGCGTGCGGGCGGGCAGGCGCGGGGACCGGTGTCATGGCGGCACCGGTGGTCCGTCGGGCGGGTCCCCCGGGGTCGCCGGGGCGGCACTCGCCGTCGGTGAGGGGCGCTACTTCCCGTCCGCGGGGGCGGTCCCGCGCAGCCCGAGGAGCACGCTGTCGCGGCCGTCCTCCTCGGTGAGCTGGACCTTGACCGTCTCCCGCAGCGACGTGGGGAGGTTTTTACCGACATAGTCGGCGCGGATGGGCAGTTCACGGTGACCACGGTCGACGAGGACCGCGAGCTGGACCGCGCGGGGCCGCCCGATGTCACCGAGGGCGTCGAGCGCGGCGCGGATGGTGCGGCCGGAGAAGAGCACATCGTCGACGAGGACCACCAGACGGCCGTCGATGCCGTCGTCGGGGATCTCGGTACGGGCGAGTGCGCGGGCCGGTCGCAGCCTCAGGTCGTCGCGGTACATCGTGATGTCGAGCGAGCCGACCGGGATCCGGCCGGGCTTGCCGGTGATCTCTTCGAGCCGGGCGGCCAGCCGCCGGGCGAGAAAGACACCACGGGTGGGAATGCCGAGCAGCACCACGTCATCGGCGCCTTTGGCGCGCTCGACGATCTCGTGGGCGATGCGGGTGAGAACGCGCGCGATATCCGGTGCTTCCAGCACGGAACGCGCGGCGTCCGAGGTTCGGGCGTCCATACGAAACGGACCTCCTTCTCCGCCTCACGGGACGGACCTTAAAGGACGGTCGGATTTGCGCCATTCACACTAGCAGGGGTCCCGGGTGCTCCTGCCATCACCCCTGGCCGGAGCCCCTCCGCTCCGTTCGGCTTGACGAATGGAAATTACGCTGCGTAACCTCACAGTGAGTGACCAGCCGCGCGGCACAGCCGCACGTCGATACAGCGTCCGGGGAGCTTTATGTCCAGCGAATACGCCAAACAGCTCGGGGCCAAGCTCCGCGCCATCCGCACCCAGCAGGGCCTCTCCCTCCACGGTGTCGAGGAGAAGTCCCAGGGCCGCTGGAAGGCCGTGGTGGTGGGATCGTACGAGCGCGGCGACCGCGCCGTGACCGTGCAGCGTCTCGCCGAGCTGGCCGACTTCTACGGCGTCCCGGTGCAGGAGCTGCTTCCGGGCACGAGCCCGGCCGGGGCCGCCGAGCCGCCGCCGAAGCTGGTACTGGACCTTGAGCGACTGGCCCATGTGCCGGTCGAGAAGGCAGGCCCGCTGCAGCGGTATGCCGCGACGATCCAGAGCCAGCGTGGCGATTACAACGGCAAGGTGCTCTCGATCCGCCAGGACGACCTGCGCACCCTCGCCGTTATCTACGACCAGTCGCCGTCCGTGCTGACCGAACAGCTGATCAGCTGGGGCGTGCTGGGCGCCGACGCCCGCCGCGCGGTCCAGCACGAAGACGTCTGAGTCTCCGTCCCCTTTCCCTCTTCACCAGCAGAAACGTGCCGCCGGGGGCGGTGGAGCCCTTCTGGGTCCTCCACCGCCCCCGGCGGCTTTGTCGTATGACGCGCCTGTGCGGCGTCGGTCGTGTGGCCCGGCGGTCCGGCTCGTGGTCCGGCGTGACGGCCCCGTCGCGGTTATGCCCGGTGCTCCGGGTGTTCCTGATCGCGACGCAGACTCGGCTTCAGCTCCTTGATACGGCCCAGCAGACCGTTGACAAAGGCCGGCGAGTCGTCGGTGGAGAACTCCTTGGCGAGCTGCACCGCCTCGTCGATCACCACCGCGTCCGGGGTCTCGTCCTCCCACACCAGCTCATACGCGCCCAGCCGCAGGATATTCCGGTCGACGACCGGCATCCGGTCCAGCGTCCAGCCCACCGCGTAGGTGGCGATCAGTTCGTCGATCCGGTCGATGTGCCGCGCGTATCCCTCGACGAGCTGCATCGTGTATTCGCTGACCGGCGGCTGCCGGTCGTCGGTCCGGGCGAGCCGGATCCAGTCCGCGAGCACGATCTGCACGGTGGTGCCGCGCTGATCGGCCTCGAAAAGGATCTGAAAGGCACGCTTACGGGCCTTGTTGCGGGCAGCCACGGTTAGTTGTTCACCCGACCGAGGTACTCGCCGGAGCGGGTGTCGACCTTGATCTTCTCACCGGTGGTGATGAACAGCGGGACGCCGATCTCGTAGCCGGTCTCCAGCTTGGCGGGCTTGGTGCCACCGGTGGAGCGGTCGCCCTGGACGCCCGGCTCGGTGTACTCGATCACCAGCTCGACCGCGGCGGGGAGCTCGACGTACAGCGGGTTGCCCTCGTACATCGCCACGACGGCCTCGAAGCCCTCCAGCAGATAGCGGGCGTTGTCGCCCACGACCTCGGGGGTGATGTAGATCTGGTCGAAAGTGTCCATGTCCATGAACACAAAGCTCTCGCCGTCCTTGTACGAGAACTGCATGCCGCGCTTGTCGACATTGGCCGTCTCGACCTTCACGCCGGCGTTGAAGGTCTTGTCGACCACCTTGCCGGACAGCACGTTCTTGAGCTTGGTACGCACGAAGGCGGGGCCCTTGCCGGGCTTGACGTGCTGGAACTCGACGACGGACCACAGCTGGCCGCCTTCGAGCTTGAGCACCAAGCCGTTCTTGAGGTCGTTCGTGGATGCCACGGTTGCGGGTTCTCCTGGACTACAGCTGGCGGAGACCAGAAAGCCGCCGACGCGCCCTGTTCTTCAGAGTGCGAGCAGCTCTTTGGTCGTGATGGTGAGTAGCTCGGGTCCGCCGTCCGCCTCGGGGCGGACGACGAGCGTGTCATCGATCCGGACACCGCCCCGTCCCGGGAGGTGGACCCCCGGCTCGACGGTGACCGGCACACAAGCGTCCAGTTTACCCATGGCGGACGGTGTGAGCCGAGGGTCCTCGTCGATTTCCAGGCCCACACCGTGTCCGGTGCACGGTTCGAGGGCGTCTCCGTAGCCCGCCGCGGTCAGCACCTGGCGGGTCACCCGGTCCACATCGCAGTAGGCCCGGCCCGGCAACAGCGCCTCCCGCCCGGCCCGCTGCGCGGCGAAGACGGCATCGTACAGCTCGACCTGCCAGTCCGCGGGCGAGGGTCCGATGACGAAGGTGCGGCCCACCTGGCAGCGGTAGCCGCGGTATTCGGCGCCGAGGCAGATGGTGAGGAAGTCGCCCTCCTCGACCCGCCGGTCGGTGGGCAGATGGCCCGGGCGCCCCGCGTGGGGCCCCGCCGCGACGACGGTGGGGAAGGCCGGGCCGTCCGCGCCGTGGTCCACCAGCCGGCGCTCCAGCTCCAGCGCCAGATGACGCTCGGTGCGGCCCACCAGGATCGACTCCAGCAGCTCGCCGAGCGCCTGGTCGGCCAGCTCCCCCGCGATCCGCATACAGGAGATCTCCTCGTCGTCCTTGACGAGCCGCAACTGCTCGACGGCACGGTCCAGATCGGCCAGACGGAGCCGGGGGGCCGCGGCGCCGAGCGCCCGATGGCGGGCGACGGTCAGATCGTGCTCCTCGACGGCCAGCGAGTCGGCGCCGTCCGCCGCGGCCAGATCGGCGGCCGCCACCGCCGGATCGCCGTCCGCGCCGGGCATGACGAGCAGCCGGGGCTCCTCCGAACGCGTCGGTCCCGAGGAGAGGTATGGGGAGAGCGGTGGGGCGGACGGGACCTCGGTGGCCACCACCACATCCTGGACGGGGCCGAGCAACAGCACGGCCCCGGGCGGCACGGCGCCGCACAGATAGCGCACATTGGCGGGCCGGGACACCAGCGCCGCCGCGCTCCCGGCCGCGGTGCACTGATCGTGCAGACGGGCACGTCGGGCCGCGTACACCTCGGACATGTCCCCGAGCCTACGCACGCTCGGGGAGGACGGCCGGTCGAACGGGTCCGGATGGGGTCGTGCTACCAGCTGGGCGGGCTCGCGATGGAGCGGGTGACGACCTCGTCGAGCATGCGGGCCGTGGTCTCCACGTCATGCGCGGAGTTGTCGATGATCGGCAGGCCGGAGCCGTACCACCCGGCCATCCGGCCGTGGATCCGCGCCACCTCCTCGTCGCTGAGGCGGCGGTTGCCGGTGCGGGCCGCGTTCCGCTCCAGGACGATCTCCAGGCCCGGAAGGACCACCACCGGCAGCAGACCGGGGCCCACATGGCGCTTCCAGCCGCCGAGGCCGACGACCGGGCGGTCGGGGAAGACGGCGTCGTCGAGGATGCAGGAGATCCCGTTGGCGAGGAAGTTACGGGCGGCGAAGCCGCAGGTGCGGCGGGCGAGACGATACTGCGCCTCGGAGTTCTCGTTCCACCCCGACTGGGGGTTGGCGAAACCGGACCGGACCCACTCCCGCACATCGTCCAGGCTGATGTGCGCGGTCGGCACCCGGCGGCGGTCGGCCCAGTGGCGCGCGACCGTCGTCTTGCCCGCCCCGGCCGGCCCGATCAGCAGCACCGCCACCGCCGCCTGCGAGACATCGGCGAGCGACGGGTCGGCCGGGGGGTGCGGCAGCGGCACCGGACCGCCGGGCGGCAGCTGGACATGGCCGGTGGTGTTCACCGTCTCCAGCGGCGCCCCGGGGTGCGCGGGCGGGGCCGGCGGAGGCGACACCGGATGTTGTGCGGGCGGTGCGGGGTGCCCGGGCACCGGAGGCGCGGGCGGGGCGGGGGGATTGGGGTGAGGTCCCGGGTGATGGTTCGCACTCGCGCCCTGGGCCCAGCCCGCACCCTGCGGACCGGGCACCGGCCCCGGCTGGTGGGGCGGTGGCAGCGGAGCTCCCACTGCATGCTGCATCCGGTGGCACTCCGTCTCGTACAGGCAGTTCTCATCCGACAACTGTCACGTGTGATACGGCGGTGAGGCCGCTCCTACCGAACGGTACCTGCCCAGAGCGTCGCTGTGTGAACGCCCCGCAAACCCGTTGTGTGCCCGCCATCCCTTGCCGGCCAGGCAATTCGTCCGGCAAGAGCCGCAACTGCGAGGGGTTGGGAAGCTGTTCGAAAGCCCGCGGCGATGCCGCGGGCTTCGAGGGCGATGACCACGTTGTGACGCGGCGACTACGCCGACGACGGATACGTCCCGGGTCAGCGGGAGATCTCGGCGTACGCGGCGAGCAGCACCGCCGGGTCCGGACCCTCCAGGACGGTGGGCTTGGCGAGACCGTCCAGGACGATGAAGCGCAGCAGGTCACCGCGGGACTTCTTGTCGACCCTCATGGTCTCCAGCAACTTGGGCCACTGGTCGCCACGGTAGGTGAGCGGCAGGCCCACAGACTCCAGGACGGCGCGGTGGCGGTCGGCCGTGGCGTCGTCCAGACGGCCCGCCAGCCGCCCCAGCTCGGCGGCGAAGACCATGCCCACGGAAACGGCCGCGCCATGGCGCCAGTTGTAGCGCTCGTTCTTCTCGATGGCGTGGGCGAGCGTATGCCCGTAGTTGAGGATCTCCCGCAGCCCGGACTCCTTGAGGTCGCTGGAGACGACCTCGGCCTTGACCCGGATGGAGCGCTCGATGAGCTCGGCGGTGTGCGGACCGGCGGGGGTGCGGGCCGCGGCCGGGTCCCGCTCGATCAGCTCCAGGATCTCCGGGTCGGCGATGAAGCCCGCCTTGATGATCTCGGCGAGCCCGCTGATGTAGTCGTTGACCGGCAGCGAGTCCAGCGCGGCCAGATCGCACAGCACCCCGGCCGGGGGGTGGAAGGCGCCGACGAGGTTCTTGCCCTCGGCGGTGTTGATCCCGGTCTTGCCGCCGACGGCGGCGTCGACCATGGCGAGCACGGTCGTGGGAACGGCGATCCAGCGCACGCCGCGCAGCCAGGTCGCGGCGACGAATCCGGCGACATCGGTGGTCGCGCCGCCGCCGACGCCGACGATCACATCGGTGCGGGTGAAGCCGGTCTGCCCGAGCGCCTTCCAGCAGTACGCGGCGACCTCGGCGGTCTTGGCCTCCTCACCGTTGGGCAGCTGGATCGCGACGGCGTCGTACCCCTGCTCGGCGAGGTCCTGGCGGATGGCCTCACCGGTCTCGGCCAGCGCCTCGGGGTGCAGGACGGCGACGCGTTGGACATGGCCGCGGCGCGGAGCGCCTCCGTTGAGGGTGGTGGTGGGAGACGGGCGGGCGCCGGCGCCGATCAGCCCGGGGAGCTCGCCGAGCAGCTGCCGGCCGATCAGCACCTCGTACGGCGCGGTGCCCGCGGTGCCTCCGACCTGGATGCGCGTAGGAGTATCGGCCACGGGGGGTGTCATGCGTTCTTCAGCTCCAGTACGTCCAGGACGGCCTCGGCGACGTCCTCGGGGGTGCGGTCCTCGGTCGACACGGCCGCGCGGGCGACCTCGGTGTACAGCGGGCGGCGCTGCTCCATCAGCTCACGCCAGCGCTGGCGCGGGTTGACCGTGAGCAGCGGGCGCGGGGCGTCCAGCCCGGTGCGCTTGACGGCCTCGGCGACGCCCATCTCCAGGAAGACGACGGGGAGGCCGACGAGCAGCTCACGAGTGCTCTCGTCGAGGACGGCGCCGCCGCCCAGCGCGAGCACACCCCGATGCTCGGCGACGGCGGTCCGTACGGCCTGCCGCTCCAGCTCACGGAAGTGCGGCTCGCCCTCGTCGATGAAGATCTCCGAGATCTCCTTGCCCGCCGTCGCGACGATGTCGGTGTCGCTGTCGCGGAAGGTGGTGCCGAGCCGCTGCGCGAGCACCTGCCCGACGGTGGTCTTCCCGACGCCCATGGGCCCGACCAGCACGACGACCGGACCCCCACCGGCCTGCCCCGTCAGCCCCGCCGCACTGTCCGCCCCGCCGCGGCAGCGGCTGCTCGTCACATCGGCGGCTTGGCCGCGGGCACCGTCGCCCGCCCGGCGAGGGCGCGCGTCGTCGTCCGTCTGCCGCCCGGCGGCCTCGTGTGCGTCGCTCAGCCCCCCCGAATCGTTCGCTTCTCCGCCCGCTCGGCGAAGGCACGCCTCGTCGTCCGTCTGCCGCCCGGCGGCCTCGTGTGCGTCGCTCAGCCCCCCCGAATCGTTCGCCCCGCCGCGGCAGCGGCAAGTGTTACCGTCGCCCGCTCGGCGAAGGCACGCCTCGTCGTCCGTCTGCCGCCCGGCGGCCTCGTGTGCGTCGCTCACCGAATGGCCAGGTTCTCGAGGAAGCTCTGAACGTTACGCCGCGTCTCGGCGACCGAGTCGCCGCCGAACTTCTCCGCGACCGCGTCCGCCAGGACCAGCGCGACCATCGCCTCGGCGACGATCCCGGCCGCCGGGACGGCACAGACGTCGGAGCGCTGGTGGTGGGCCTTGGTCGGCTCGCCGGTGGTCACATCGATGGTGGCCAGCGCCTTCGGCACGGTCGCGATCGGCTTCATCGCGGCCCGGACGCGCAACAGCTCGCCGGTGGTCAGCCCGCCCTCGGTGCCACCCGAGCGGCCCGAGGAGCGCCGGATGCCCTCGTCCGTGGAGACGATCTCGTCATGGGCCTTGGAGCCGGGCACCCGCGCGAGGTCGAAGCCGTCGCCGACCTCGACGCCCTTGATGGCCTGGATGCCCATCAGCGCACCGGCCAGCCGCGCGTCGAGCCGGCGGTCCCAGTGCACATGGGAGCCGAGGCCCACCGGCACGCCGTACGCGAGCACCTCGACGACACCGCCGAGGGTGTCGCCGTCCTTGTGGGCCTGGTCGATCTCGGCCACCATCGCCTTGCTCGCGTCGGCGTCCAGGCAGCGCACCGGGTCGGCGTCCAGCCTCTCGACGTCGGAGGGCTTGGGGTAGACGCCGTACGGCGCCCTCGCGGCGGCCAGCTCCACCACATGCGAGACGATCTCGATCCCGGCCGTCTCCTTGAGGTAGGAGCGGGCGACGGTGCCCAGCGCCACCCGGGCGGCCGTCTCCCGGGCGCTGGCGCGCTCCAGGATCGGCCGGGCCTCGTCGAAGCCGTACTTCTGCATACCGGCCAGGTCCGCGTGGCCGGGGCGGGGGCGGGTGAGCGGGGCGTTACGGGCGAGTCCCTCGAGGATCTCGGGGTCCACCGGGTCGGCGGCCATGACCTGCTCCCACTTCGGCCACTCCGTGTTGCCGACCATGATCGCGACCGGGGAGCCGAGGGTCAGTCCGTGCCGTACGCCGCCGATGAAGGTGACCTCGTCACGCTCGAACTTCATCCGGGCACCGCGGCCATAGCCGAGCCGCCGTCGGGCCAGGGCGTCCGCCACCATGTCGGTGGTGATCGGCACCCCGGCGGGCAGCCCCTCCAGCGTCGCCACGAGTGCGGGGCCGTGCGACTCCCCCGCGGTCAGCCAGCGCAACCTGCTCAACGGTGCTCCCTCATGCGCGTGCCTCGACGTCGTGCGGCGCGACCCGGTCCGCGCGACTCCGGCCCGCACCTCCGATCCTCCCACGACCCGGGAGTCCCGTCGGTGCGTGGTCCATGGGGTGGACGGTCGCGGCGGGCCGGGGACGCGCCGTGGGGACGGTCGCGGCGGGCCGGGCAGGGGCCGACGAGGGGCCCATGAGGCGGGTCAGCGGGCCGCCAGCGCCGCGCGCATCGCGTCCAGGGGCGCCGGGGCGCGGCCCGTCATCTGCTCGACTTGCAGCACCGCCTGGTGGACCAGGAGGTCCAGGCCGCTGACGACCGAGCCGTCGCGGGCCGCCCAGGCGGCGGCGAGCGGGGTCGGCCAGGGCTCGTAGAGGACGTCGAAGAGTGCGCCGGGGCGGTCCGGTACCGACGCGGCGAGCGCGTCGGTGGTGCCCGCGGGGGTGGTGGCGATCACCAGCGGCGCGCCGAGCGCCTCGGCCGCGTCGTCCCAGTCCGCGGTGCGCACCGGGACGCCCAGCCGCTCGCCCCACTGCCGCATCTCGGCGGCGCGGGCCTCGCTGCGGACGTACGCGGTGACCTCGCCGTCGCAGATCCGGGAGAGCGCGGCCAGCGCCGAGGAGGCCGTCGCGCCGGCGCCCAGCACGGCGGCCCGCGCCACGCGCCCGACACCGCGCTCCCGCAGCGCCGCCAGCATGCCCGGGATATCGGTGTTGTCCCCGTGCCTGCGGCCGTCGTCGGTGAAGACGACCGTGTTGACGGCCTCCACCGATGCCGCGGTGTCGGTGATCTCATCCAGCAGCGGGATGACGGCGCGCTTGAGCGGCATGGTCAGGGACAGCCCGGCCCAGGCCGGTCCCCCGTCCTCGCCGAGGTGCTTGAAGAAGTCCGGCAACGCGGTCTCCTCCACCTCGAAGCGGTCGTACGTCCAGCCGCTCAGGCCCAGCTTCCGGTACGCCGCGCGGTGCAGCACCGGTGACAGGGAGTGGGCGATCGGCGAACCGAGCACCGCTGCCCTGCGGTTTTCCGACATCTTTCCTCAGCCGTTGTTCGTGCGCTGCTTATTGAACTTGTCGACCCACTTCTGGTGATCCGCGTAGGTCTTGGAGAACTGGCTCTTGCCGCTGACCGCGACGAAGTAGTACCACCCGTCGGAGGTCGGGTTCAGCGACGCCTTCAGCGCGTCCGCACCCGGATTACCGATCGGCCCCGGCGGGAGCCCCTTGTAGAAGTAGGTGTTGTACGGATTGTCGTATCCCTTGATCTCACTGATCGGGATATCCAGCTTGCTCTGATTCTTGATGTAGTTGTACGTGGAGTCGAATTCCAGCTTGCCGTACGTCTCGGGATTCGTGAGCTTGAGCCGGTTGTAGATGACCTCGGCCATCTTCCGGAAGTCGTCGTGGGTGACGCCCTCCGCCTGGACCAGGCTGGCCACGGTGATCAGCTGGAGCGGCGACTTGAGGCCCAGCTCCTTCGCCTTGCCCTCCAGGTCCTGGCTGCCGTAGTTCCGGTTGGCCTCGGCGACCATCTTCCGCAGCACGTCAGCGGGCTTGGCGCCCTTGCCCACGCTGTAGCGGGACGGGTAGAGGAATCCCTCCAGCGGATCCTTGATCTTGCTGTTGTCGTCGGCCCAGGAGGGCAGTCCGAGGTTCTTGGCCTCCTTCTTGGCGACGCCCGCGGTGGTCCCCGCCTTGAGGCCGATCTTCTTGTCGATCGCCGCGTAGATCGTGGCGTCGCGCATGCCCTCGGTGACGATCAGGGCGTTGCTGCTGGTGGGGTCGAGCATCAGCTTGACCGCCGCCGCACCGGACATCTCCTTGCGCAGGCTGTAGGTGCCCGGCTGGACGAACTTGCCGCTGTCCTCCACCGCCTCGACGAAGGCACCACTGCTCTTGACCACGCCCTTGTCGGCGAGGATCGAGCCGATCTCGGCATTGCCGGAGCCGGAGGGAACCTCCACCTCGATCCGGCCGGTGCCGTCGCCCGAGTAGTCGGGTGCGGGGCCGAAACGGGTCTGCCAGAAGTCGTAGGCGTAGTAGCCGCCTCCGCCGACCGCGCCCACCAGGACGACGGTGACAAAGAGGCAGGCCACGCCGCTGCGTCGCTTCTTGGGCTTGCCCTTGCCCTTCTTGCCGCCGCGCGCGCCGGGCTCGTCGTCGTCATCGTGATCGTCCGCCGCGTCGTCCAGGCCCCGGCCGCCGCCGTCCGTGAAGAACGGGTGGTCGTCCTCGGCGTCCGCGCGGGCGGACGGCTCCTCGGGGGACTCACGCTGGCGCGGCACGTGGTGCTCCGCGGACACCATGGGCATCTGCTGTGTCTGCGGGGGCACATGGGCGCCCTGAGGTCCCGACGGGGCCTGCGGTGACCGCTGTTGTCCCTGGTAGGCGTCCTGGGCCGGGTAGGAAGCGCCCTGGCCCCCGTAGGGATCCTGCGGGTCCATGCCCCCGTACGAGCCGTCCTGGGGCGGGTACGGAACACCGTGGCCGGGGTACTCCTGCGGGTGCCGCTGATGCGGGTAGCCGCCGCCCTGGCCGTCCCACTGGGGCTGCTGATGCTGCTGGTGCTGGTGCTGCTGGTGCTGGGGATCCTGCTGATATCCGTGCGGATACTGCTGGTGCCCGTAGGGATCCTGGGCGTACGCGTCCTGCCCGTAGGAGCCCTGACCGTACGGATCCTGGCCGTAGCCCTCCTGCGCATAAGGGTCCTGCGCGTACGGCTCCTGAGCGTAGGGGGCCTGCGCATAGGGATCCTGACCGGCCACCGTGGGCTGGCTGCTCCACTCCCGGTCCCCGTACAGCGGGTCCTCGGGGTGCCACGGTTGGGAGCCGGGTCCCCGGCCGTACTCAGTCATCGATCCCCTAGCGACGGAGGTGGTCACCGCTCGGCGTGTTCGTGGCACGGGTGGCGGCGGCCATGTCGCGCGGAACGTTACCGTACCGCGATCAGATGACCACTTCGACGGCTTCTCCGGGGGCCCTGCCCGAGACCCGCTCGGTCTCCAGCGCGCTCTGCAGGATCACCACGGCCGCCGCCTGGTCAACGACCGAGCGGCCCTTCTTCGACGTCACCCCGGAGGCGCGCAGCCCTTGGGACGCTGTGACAGTGGTCATACGCTCGTCGACGAGCCGTACCGGCACCGGGGCGACCCGACGCGCCAACTCCCGTGCGAAGGTGCGCACTTTGGCCGCGGCCGGCCCTTCGCGACCGCTGAGCGAGCGCGGCAGGCCGACCACCACCTCGAGCGGTTCGTACTCCTCGACGAGCGCCGCGAGCCGCTTGTGGGCGGCCGGGATGTCACGTCCCGGCACGGTCTCCACGGGGGTGGCGAGGATCCCGTCGGGGTCGCACGAGGCGACCCCGATCCGGGCGTCCCCGACGTCGATGGCGATCCGCCTGCCGCGTCGCACGGCGATCAGGCCGATTCCTGGACAAGCCGCTCGACGGCCTCGATGGCCTCGCCGACGGCGTCCGGGTTCTGGCCGCCGCCCTGGGCCACGTCCGGTTTGCCGCCGCCTCCGCCGCCGAGCGTCTTGGCGGCGGTGCGGACCAGGTCACCGGCCTTCAGACCGCGCTCACGGGCGGCCTCATTGGTGGCGATCACGGTCAGCGGACGGCCGCCCGCCACGGTGAAGAGGGCGACGACGGCGGGGCGGTCACCCGGGATGCGTCCGCGCACGTCCAGGACCAGCTTGCGCAGATCGTCGGCGGAGGTGCCGTCCGGCACCTTGGCGGCGACCAGGGCCGTGCCCCGGACGTCCTTGGCGCCCTGGGCGAGACCGGCGGCGGCCTGCAGCACCTTCTCGGCGCGGAACCGCTCGATCTCCTTCTCGGCCTCCTTGAGCTTGCCCAGCATGCCGGAGATCTTCTCCGGGAGCTCCTCGGGGCGGCCCTTGACCAGGTCGGTGAGCTGGGAGACGACCGTGTGCTCACGGGCGAGGAAGTTGTAGGCGTCCACGCCCACCAGGGCCTCGACCCGGCGCACACCGGAGCCGATGGAGGATTCGCCGAGCAGCTTCACCAGACCCAGCTGGGCGGTGTTGTGCACATGCGTGCCACCGCACAGCTCCTTGGAGAAGTCGCCGATGGTCACCACGCGCACCCGGTCGCCGTACTTCTCGCCGAACTCGGCGATGGCACCCTGCTTCTTGGCCTCGTCCATGCTCATCACCTCGGCGGAGACGTCGAGTTCCCGCGAGAGCACTTCGTTGATCTTCTGCTCGACGTCCATCAGGACCCCGCCGGGCACAGCGGCCGGCGAGCCGAAGTCGAAGCGGAAGCGGCCGGGCGAGTTCTCCGAACCGGCCTGGGCGGCGGTCGGGCCCAGGGCGTCGCGCAGCGCCTGGTGGGTGAGGTGGGTGGCGCTGTGGGCGCGGGCGATGGCGCGGCGGCGCGTGACGTCGATCCGGGCGTGGACACCGGCGCCGACCGTCACCTCGCCGACCTGGACGACGCCCTTGTGCACGCTGACGCCGGGCACCGGCTGCTGGACGTCCCGGACCTCCACCACGGCTCCGGTGTCCAGCTTGATCCGGCCGGTGTCGGCGAGCTGGCCGCCGCCCTCGGCGTAGAACGGGGTGCGGTCCAGGACGACCTCGACCTCGTCGCCCTCGGTGGCGGCGGGCGAGGACACCCCGTCGACCAGCAGGCCGACGATGGTGGACTCGCCCTCGGTGTGGCTGTAACCGGTGAACTCGGTCAGGCCGGAGCTGTCGGCCACCTCGCGGTAGGCGGACAGGTCGGCGTGGCCGGTCTTCTTGGCCTTGGCGTCGGCCTTGGCACGCTCCCGCTGCTCCTTCATCAGCCGGCGGAAGCCCGCCTCGTCCACCGAGAGGCCCTGTTCGGCGGCCATCTCGAGGGTGAGGTCGATCGGGAAGCCCCAGGTGTCGTGGAGCAGGAACGCCTTGTCGCCGGCGAGCACGCTGCCACCGGCGGCCTTGGTGTCGGTGACGGCGGTGTCAAGGATGTTGGTGCCGGCCTTGAGCGTCTTGAGGAAGGCCGACTCCTCGGCGAGGGCGACGGTCTCGATGCGCTTGCGGTCGGTCAGCAGCTCCGGGTACTGCTGGCCCATCGTCTTGAGGACGACGTCGACCAGCTCGCCGACGACCGGCTCGGTGGCGCCGAGGAGGCGCATGTTACGGATGGCGCGGCGCATGATGCGGCGCAGCACATAGCCGCGGCCCTCGTTGCCGGGGGAGACGCCGTCGCCGATGAGCATGGCGGAGGTGCGCATGTGGTCGGCGACCACGCGCAGCGCGACGTCGGTGTCATGGGCGGCGCCGTAGGCGACGCCGGTCAGCTCGGTGGCCTTGTCCATGACGACGCGCAGGGTGTCGGTCTCGTACATGTTCCGCACGCCCTGCAGGATCATCGCGAGGCGCTCGAGACCGAGGCCGGTGTCGATATTCTTGCTGGGCAGCTCGCCGAGGATCGGGAAGTTCTCCTTGCCCTCGCCCGGACCGCGCTCGTACTGCATGAAGACCAGATTCCAGATCTCCACGTAGCGCTCGTCGTTGACGGCCGGGCCGCCCTCCTCGCCGAACTCCGGACCACGGTCGTAGTTGATCTCGGAGCAGGGGCCGCAGGGGCCGGGGACGCCCATGGACCAGTAGTTCGGGCCCATGCCCAGGCGCTGGATGCGCTCGGCGGGGACGCCGATCACCTCGCGCCAGATGCGCTCGGCCTCGTCGTCCTGCTCGTAGACGGTGATCCACAGCCGCTCGGGGTCGAGGCCGTAGCCGCCCTCCTCCTGGGAGCCGGTCAGCAGCTCCCAGGCGTACTTGATGGCGCCTTCCTTGAAGTAGTCGCCGAACGAGAAGTTCCCGCACATCTGGAAGAAGGTGCCATGGCGGGTGGTCTTGCCGACCTCTTCGATGTCCGGGGTGCGCACGCACTTCTGCACGCTGACGGCGCGGTCGAAGGGCGGCTTGACCTCGCCGAGGAAGTACGGCTTGAAGGGGACCATGCCCGCGGGGACCAGCAGCAGCGTCGGGTCGTCCGCGATGAGCGACGCCGACGGCACGACGGTGTGCCCGCGCTCCTCGAAGAAGCGCAGCCAGCGGCGGCGGATTTCAGCCGACTCCATCAGTGGTCCTCATTTCCGGCTTTGTGGAGCTTGTGGGGAGTGGTGTGGGTGAGCTGGACCCGGCCCCGCTGGGCCGGGAGCTGCTTGCGGTCGTCCGGCGGTGGCGCCGAGAGCCCGAGCGCGTCCTTGAGCGCGGCCTCGCGGTCGGCCATGCCGTCCCGTACGTCGAGGGCGAAGACCTTGATCCGCCGGCCCGCCAGCACCGCGCGGTCGGCGGCCTGCGCCGCCAGACTCTCCGGGGTGAGCTGGTTGAGCTTGCGGTTGACCTTGGTGGTGGCCCACACCCCGGCGGCGACGCCGGTGGTGAACCAGAATGTGCGGCGGAACATCCGGTCTGTCAGCCCTTCGATCCACGGTTGCGGCGGCCGCCCCAGCGGGCGGACGGCAGGGTCTTGCCGATGACGACGGTGCGCGCGGGCGCGGGCTCGTCCTGCGCTCGCCCCTTGCGGCCGATCGCCCGCCGGACGCCGTAGCCGAACGCGGCCACCTTGACCAGCGGACCGCCGAAGGCGGTGGAGACGGTCGAGGAGAGCGCGGAGGCGTTGGAGGTGACCTCCTGGACGTCGGAGGCGATCGAATCCACCCGGGCGAGCTGGGTGTTCGCCTCGCGCACGGTCGCGGACGCCTCGCTGAGCAGCGGGACCGCCTGGTCGGTGACCTCCGCCAGCAGCCTGGTGGCCGCCTTGAGCGTCTGGGCCAGCCTCACCAGCGCCAGCGCGAGGAAGGACACCAGGATCGCCCAGAAGACGGCCACGAGGATCCCGGCCACCTCTCCACCGGACACGTCGCACCGCTCCCTGTCGCCGCTCGTCGTCGTTGTTCGTGTTGGTCGTGCTCGTCGTGATCGCTCGTCGTTCGGGTCGTTCGTCGCCCGCCGCTCTCGGGCGGTATCCGGGCGCGGGCGGCAGGTATCGACCTTATCGCGCCACGGACGCGCACCCGAAACGGATAACGGCCGCCGGACGCGCTCCCGGACCTCCACCGGACAAGCCCGCGGGTTCCCCGTCGACCGATGTCGAGGGGAACCCGCGGGCTTGGCTGGGTACTGTCCGCTCCGCTGTATCAGCGGGCGTAGTACTCGACAACGAGCTGCTCGTCGCAGATGACCGGAATCTCCTTGCGGTTGGGGTCCCGGTCGAGGCGGAAGGCGAGCGCCATCAGGTTGACCTGGAGGTAGCGCGGGGTCTCGCCGTCGGGGGCGTAACCACCCTCGCGCGCCACCTGGAAGGGGTGCTTGTCGCGGCTGCGCTCGCGGACCATCACCACGTCGTCCGGGCGGACCCGGAAGGACGGCTTGTCGACCTTGCGGCCGTTGACCTCGATGTGGCCGTGGGTGACCATCTGGCGGGCCTGGTAGATGGTGCGGGCGATGCCCGAGCGCAGCACGAGCGCGTCCAGACGGCGCTCGAGCTCGATGACCAGAGCCTCGCCCGTCTTGCCGCCGGCCTTCCGGGCGCGGTCGTAGGCACGCGCCATCTGGCGCTCGCTGATGTCGTACTGGGCGCGCAGACGCTGCTTCTCCAGCAGCCGGACCTTGTAGTCACTGGTCTGCTTGCGGCCACGGCCGTGCTCGCCCGGCGGGTACGGGCGGGCCTCGAAGTACTTGACGGCCTTCGGGGTCAGAGCGATGCCCAGCGCCCGCGACTTCTTGACCTTGGGACGCGACTGGTTCACGGGGAACGAACCTCCATGTAAGTTAGGTGAGCCTTACCTTAGCCGAGGAGAGCGCATGTTTCGACCTGGGATCCCCCTGCCCAGCACTGATCAGAGCCCCGAGGAGGGTCAGCCGCGTCCCGTGGAAGACGCCCTGCGGCCATCGCCGGCAGAGCGCGTACGTACCTCGTGGAATCCAAGGCTACGGCTTCGTTGACGATTCCCGGAATCGAGGCCCTGGACGACCTGGGGGCCGACTGTCCGGCCGCCCGGACGGTCGCCCCGGACGGAGATGTGCTGCTGCTGGTCCCCAGCGGCTCCCCGGCGGCCCGGGCCGCCGCACACGCCCAGGACGACGAGCTGACCTGCGTGATGGAGATCACCGACGTCGCCCCCGTCGCCATGCCCCAGCGGATCCGCGGCCGCGCCTGGGTGGCCGGCTGGCTCACACCCGTCCCCTGCGGTGAGCGCACCCGCGCCGCGGCGGCGCTGCTGGCCGAGCGGCATCCGGTGGGCGAGCTGCTCGGCCTCGACCAGGCGCCGCGGCCCCCGCGGTCCGGTGGGTCGGCCGCCGGTGTGGAGCCCGCCGGGAGAGCCGCCTGGACGCTGCTGCGGCTGGAGGTCGGGGAGGCGTGCGTGGACGACCTGTGGGGTGCGGACGGCGTCGAGCCGGACGACTTCACGACCGCCGGCCCCGATCCGCTCGTGCGGCACGAGGCCGATCTGCTCCAGCATCTGCACGCCGCCCACAGCGAGCAGGTGCGCGGGCTGTGCGCACTGCTCGGCGACCGCTCCGACGTGGTCTGCACGCGGGGCGCGGCCACCCCGGTGGCGCTGGACCGCTTCGGTCTGCGGGTGCGCTTCACGGACGAGGCGGACCGGCCGTTCGACGCGCGCTTCGACTTCCCGGAGCCGGTGCGGAACGTGACCGAGCTGCGGTACGCGATGCACGCCCTGTTCGACGCGGCGACGGCCTGAGCCGGTACGCCGGGTGATCGGGGTCCGCGGGTGCGGCGCCGCGCGTGAGGCGACCGGCGGGGTGAGCGACTGCGGCGGGGCCGGGCGGACCGTTACGACGAGGCCGGGGCCGGACCGTCGGCGGACGGCGGCGGGTCGCCGCGCAGCCGCGCCCGCACCCGCTCCACCACATCCGCGTACCGCGCCTCGGCGCCGTACCGCGTGGGCTCGTAGTACCGCTTGCCGTGGATCTTGTCCGGTGCGTACTGCTGCGCCGCGATCCCGCCCGGCAGATCGTGCGGGTAGAGATAGCCCTGGGCGTGGCCGAGCTTCTTGGCGCCTTGATAGTGGCCGTCGCGCAGATGCGACGGCACCGGCCCGGCCAGGCCCGCCCGCACATCCGCCAGCGCCGCGCCGATCGCCGTGGTCGCGGCGTTGGACTTGGGCGCGAGCGCCAGGGCGATCGTGGCATGGCTCAGGGTGAGCGCGGCCTCCGGGAAGCCGATCAGGGCGACCGCCTGCGCCGCCGCCACGGCGGTGGGCAGGGCGGTCGGATCGGCGAGGCCGATGTCCTCGCTGGCCGAGATCATCAGCCGGCGGGCGATGAACCGCGGGTCCTCCCCCGCCTCGATCATCCGGGCCAGATAGTGCAGCGCCGCGTCCACATCCGAGCCGCGGATGGATTTGATGAGGGCGCTGGCCACGTCGTAGTGCTGGTCGCCCGCGCGGTCGTACTTCACCGCGGCCCGGTCGACCGCCTCCTCCAGCGAGGTGAGGGTGACCTCGGGCTCGCCCTTGTCCAGGGCCGCCCCGGCGCCCGCCTCCAGCGCGGTGAGCGCACGCCGGGCGTCGCCGCCCGCTATGCGCAGCAGATGCGCCTCGGCGTCCTCGGGGAGGGTGACGGCTCCGCCGAGCCCGCGCTCATCGGTGAGCGCGCGCCGCAGCAGCCCGCGCAGATCGTCGTCGGTCAGGGGCTCCAGGGTGAGCAGCAGCGAGCGGGAGAGCAGCGGGGAGATCACGGAGAAGTACGGATTCTCGGTGGTGGCCGCGATCAGCGTCACCCAGCGGTTCTCCACGGCGGGCAGCAGCGAGTCCTGCTGTGCCTTGCTGAAGCGGTGGATCTCGTCCAGGAAGAGGACGGTGTCCCGCCCGTACGCCCCGGAGGAGCGGCGCGCGCCGTCGATGACGGCCCGGACCTCCTTGACCCCCGCGGTGATGGCCGACAGCTCGACGAAGCGCTTCTGGGTGGCCTGGCTGACCACATACGCCAGTGTCGTCTTGCCGATGCCCGGCGGGCCCCAGAGGATCACCGACGACGGCCCGGCCGGACCGCCGCCGCCCTCGCCCACGAGCCGGCGCAGCGGCGATCCGGGGCGCAGCAGATGCTGCTGGCCCACGACCTCGTCGAGGGTGCGCGGACGCATCCGCACGGCCAGCGGGCTGCTGGCCGGATCCTTCTCCTGGCGGTCTTCTGCGGCGGCGGTGAACAGGTCTGGCTCCACGACGGGAAGCCTATGCCACCCCTCTGACAACGCCGCCGGACCGCCGCCGGGCTCGGGGTTCAGCCGTCGGGCTCAGCCCATTGCTCCGGGGTATCCTCGGCTCGAGCCGCACCGGCCGCATCGGACTAAAAACTCCTAACAGAATGGATCGAAGGTGGGGTGAGCCGGGTGACGATCTCTCGAAGCCGTTGCCACGGTGGACGGCTGTCGCCTGGGATCCGCCCAAAGGGAGGACTTGGCAGCCCATGTCTGCCCGACCGGGGGCCGGCTGTGGCCCGGGGCGCCTAGGCTGTCACCGCTACGGAAGGGCGGTGCCATGGATGAGGACTCCCGGACCAGGGCCGCGATCGAGGAGCATTGGCGGGCCTCGGAACGCGGGAACACCGATGTCGAGCACGCCATCTACGCCACGGACGCGATCCTGGACTACCCGCAGTCAGGTGAGCGGTTCCGGGGCCGCGCGACGATTTCGGCGCAACGCGGCGGACACCCGGCCGACCGACACTTCACCGTCCAGCGGATCACCGGCCACGCCAATCTGTGGGTGAGCGAATGCGTGATCACCTACGACGGTGTGCCTTCGTACTCGGTGAGCATCATGGAATTCGCTGACCAGCACGTGGTGCACGAAACACAGTACTTCGCCGACCCCTTCGGAGCGCCGCCCTGGCGAGCCGCGCTCGCAGAGCCGATGCCAGGCCGAACGATCGCTGGAACCTGATTCCTGGCCTCGTTCGGGTCAGCCGACTGATCAGCCTGTCACTTTGTTGAAGTTCTAGGGACTCCTATCGCGCTGATTTCAAGCGCCTCCAGCAGATGAGCGCGCATGCGAGGGTGAGGAAGGCTTCATGGATGTCGTCGCGGATCTCCCAGCGGATCCGCAGGCGACGGAACCAGTGCAGGTGAGCGAACGCGCGCTCCACGACCCAGCGTTGGGTGCCGAGTCCGGAACCGTGATCGATGCCGCGGCGGGCTATCAGCGGTTTCACGCCGAGGTCCCGGACCAGCCGGCGGTACTTGTCGTGGTCGTATCCGCGGTCGGCCAGCACCACGTCTGGGCGGCGCCTGGGCCGACCGCGCTTGCCGCGCACGGACGGCACGGCTTGGAGGAGCGGGATGAGCTGAGTGACGTCGTTGCGGTTGCCCCCGGTCAGGGTGACGGCGAGGGGGATGCCGGTGGCGTCGGTGATCAGGTGGTGTTTACTGCCCGTCCTGCCCCGGTCGACGGGGCTTCGTCCAGTCTTGGAACCCCCTTTAACGCGCGGATGTGGGAGCCGTCGACGGCAGCGCGGGAGAAGTCCAGGGCGTTCGCAGTGCGGAGCTTGGCGAGGAGGACCTCGTGCAGCCGGGGCCAGACATCGGCTTCGGTCCACTCGGCCAGGCGGCGCCAGCAAGTCATGCCCGAGCCGAAGCCGAGTTCTTGCGGCAGGTGTTCCCAGGCGATCCCGGTGTGCAGGACGAACAGGATGCCCTGGAACACCAAGCGGTCTGGATGCCGTTTGCGGCCGGGGTGCCGCATCCGACGTTCGACCTTGGGCAGCAGCGGCTCGATCACCGCCCACAGCTCGTCGTCGACTTCCCACTGCTTCGGCCGAGCCACCCAGCACCCCCGGATCACGGTCCCGGAGTGATCCAACCACCTTAAAGATCATTTTGTTAGGAGTTCTAAGCAGTCCAGAAGTCCCACCAGCGGGTGAGGATCAGCATTCCGATGACCCCGATCCACATCACCGGGACCACCCAGTGGAACTCCATGAGCCCGCGCCGCAGCCCGTCGGGGGCGGGAAGGTATCCATGCTTGAGGTTGTGGCCGGTGACGTAGCAGAACATCACGATGGTGGCGACCCAGGCGAGGCAGCACCACAGGCACAGCGAGCCGATGACGTACAGCGACTCGTACTGCAGCCAGGTCACGAAGCCGACGCCGAAGAGCGTGCCCGCGTTGAAGGTCAGCCAGTACCAGCGCGGGAAGCGGGCCCCGGTCAGCAGGGACATGCCGACGCAGATCACGATGGAGTAGGCGACCAGGCCGAGCATCGGGTTCGGGAAGCCGAACGCGTGCGCCTGGTCGCTCTCCATGATGTTGCCGCAGGAGACGACGGGGTTGAGGCTGCAGCCGGGGGTGAAGACCTTACCGTCGGCCTTGTACTCGAGGATCTTGTTCTTGTCGATCGTGATGACCCAGGCGGCGAGGAGCCCGAGCGCACCGGTGATCACGAGCAGAAGGGCGAAGGCGCGGCTGCCCCCCGTCCCGGTCCGCACGCCCTCCCGCGCCTCACCGGACTCCACGTCGTCCATCACTGTCGTCGCCATACTCGCCGTCACTCGCCGTCCGTCGCTCTCCACCGTGTCCAGCCCCCTCGGGCACGGCCATTGTGCCGCACCCGCCCCGTCGTACGGCCCGCCTATCCAGGCCATGCCATGGTGCCCTGTCCCCCGTTCGGAGGACATAAGACGGGCTTCCCGGTCGTCCCCCTGTCCAGGGCGGCACCGTCACGCTCATGGATATGGCAGACGAAGCGATACGGGTGCGCGGATTGCGCAAGCGCTATGGCGCGGTGACCGCGCTGGACGGCGTTGACCTGGGCATCCGGCAGGGTGAGGTGTTCGGCGTCCTGGGGCCAACGGGGCGGGCAAGAGCACCACGGTGGAGATCCTCCAGGGCCATCGGAGCCGGGACGCGGGGGAGGTCACGGTGCTGGGCCGGGACCCCGCCTCCGGGGGACGGGAATGGCGTTCCCGGATCGGCATCGTTTGGCAGGATGAATCCACCCCGGCCGAGTTGACGGCCCGCGCCGAACTGGCCGAGGCCGTACGCTCCGCCGCTCGCGGCGAGACGGTCCTGGCCCCGTCCGTCGCCGCCCGGCTCATGGACCAGCTGTGCGACCGGCCCGAGCGCCCCGCCTCTCCGAGCGGGAGACGGCCGTGCTGCGGCTGGTCGCGCAGGGGCGCACCAACGCGGAGATCGGACGTCGTCTGTTCATCGGCGAATCGACGGTGAAGACCCATCTGCTGCGGGCCTTCGGCAAGTTGGGCGTGGCCGACCGCACCGCGGCGGTCACCAGCGCGATGCGGCTGGGGCTGCTGTAGGGGCCGCGAAAGGGGCCCGGGGAATCCCCGGGCCCCTCTTCGGGCGTCGCTCAGGCGAGGCGCGAGCGGATTGCCTCGACCACCTCGGCCAGGGGAACCGGCGCCTGCTCGCCGGACTCCATGTCCTTGAGCTGGACCACGTCCTGCGCGAGATCGCGCTCGCCCGCCACGATCGCGTAGCGCGCGCCGCTGCGGTTGGCCGCCTTCATCGCGGCCTTGAGGCCCTTGCCGCCATAGGCGAAGTCCGTGGCGACTCCCGCCGTGCGGAGCTGGCCGACCACGCCGAAGAGGACCTTCCGGGCCTCCTCCCCCAGCGGCACCGCGAAGACGCTGACGGCGTCGGGCAGGTTCAGCTCGATGCCCTCGGCCTCGAGCGCCAGCACCGTACGGTCGACTCCGAGCGCCCAGCCCACCGAGGGCAGCGCCGGGCCGCCGATCATCTCGGACAGCCCGTCGTAGCGGCCGCCGCCGCCGACCGCGGACTGCGAGCCCAGCCCGTCGTGGACGAACTCGAAGGTGGTGCGGGTGTAGTAGTCCAGGCCGCGCACCAGCTTCGCGTCGTCCTCGAAGGTCACGCCCCGCGCGGTGATCAGCTCGCGGACCTCCGCGTGGTACGCCTTGCACTCCTCGCACAGGTAGTCGCGCAGCAGCGGGGCGCCGGTCAGCTGCTCGCGCACCGCCTCGCGCTTGTCGTCCAGCACCCGCAGCGGGTTGATCTCGACGCGCGCCCGGGTGTCCTCGTCCAGGTCGAGGCCGCGCAGGAAGTCCTGGAGGGCGGTCCGGTAGACGGGGCGGCAGGTGGCGTCGCCCAGCGAGTTCAGCAGGATGCGGAAGTTCCGCAGCCCCAGCGAGCGGTACGCGTCGTGGGCCAGGATGATCAGCTCGGCGTCCAGGGCCGGGTCCTCGGCGCCGATCGCCTCCGCGCCGACCTGCGAGAAGTGGCGGTAGCGGCCCTTCTGCGGCCGCTCGTAGCGGTAGTACGAGCCCGAGTACCAGAGCTTGACCGGCAGGGATCCGGCCTTGTGCAGGTTGGCCTCCAGGGCGGCGCGCAGCACCGAGGCGGTGCCCTCGGGGCGCAGCGCGAGCTCGTCGCCGCCCTTGGTGGTGAGGGTGTACATCTCCTTGGTCACGATGTCGGTGGACTCGCCGACGCCGCGCGCGAAGAGCTCCACGTTCTCGAAACCGGGGGTCTCGATGTAGCCGTAGCCGGAGCGCTTGAGCGGTGCGGCAATCGCCTCGCGCACCGCCAGGTACGCCGCGGAGGCCGGCGGGATCAGGTCATACGTGCCCCGGGGGGCCTTGAAGGTGCTCAACGGAAGTCTCTCGTCACATTCCTCGTCGCGGAGCCGGGCGCTGCGCGCCGTCTCCGAGGCCGGCGGCCACCTCGCGCAGATACGGGTTGGTGGCGCGCTCACGGCCGATGCTGGTCTGGGGGCCATGGCCGGACAGCACCACGGTCGAGTCGTCGAGCGGCAGGACCACACGGGCCAGCGACTCGAGCATCTCGGCGTGATCGCCGCCGGGCAGATCGGTGCGTCCGATGGAGCCGGCGAAGAGCAGATCGCCCGAGAAGAAGACGGACGGGACGTCCGCCTGCTCGGGCATCCGGAAGGTCACCGACCCCTTGGTATGGCCCGGGGCGTGCGCGACGGTGAGCTCGAGACCGGCCAGCCGCAGCTCGGCGCCGTCGGCCAGCTCCTTGACGTCGTCCGGCTCGCCCACGGTGAGTTCGCCCATCAGCGGCATGCCGATGGAGCGTCCGAGGGCCTTCTCGGGGTCGCTCATCATGAAGCGGTCGGACGGGTGGATCCAGGCCGGTACGTCATGTGCGCCGCAGACCGGGACGACCGAGGCGACATGGTCGATATGGCCGTGGGTGAGGACGACGGCGACGGGCTTGAGCCGGTGCTTGGCGACCGCCTCCTCGACGCCTTGGGCCGCCTGATGGCCCGGGTCGATGATCACGCACTCCTCACCGGCGGCGGGGGCGACCAGATAGCAATTGGTCCCCCAGGCCCCGGCGGGGAACCCGGCAATGAGCACGATCGTCCTTAGAAGTCGTCCGGTGGAAGATTGTCAGCGGCTTCAGAGCCTACCGGCGGCGCCCCCACCACAGCGAACCCGTATACGGTACGGCCGAGCCCTCACGCACAACAGCAGGACACTGACGGCACACGCCTTGAGGAGACGACCCGGTGGTCAGTAACGAGCAGCGGCGGCGGCAACTCGCCCGGGAGAAGTACCTTCGCCAGCAGCAGCGGCGCGAATCCGCCCGGCACAAGACGCGCCAGCGCAATGTCGTGATCGCCGCCGTACTGGCCGTGGTCCTGGCCGGTGGCGGTGCCATCGCGGCGACGGGCGCGCTGTCCGGGAGCGACAAGGACAAGACGAAGGACGACGCCGCCGCGTCCGGCACCCCCTCGGCCGCCCCCACCAGCAAGGCGCCGGACCCCTGTGCCAAGGAGGCGAAGGCGGTCGCGGACAAGAAGCCGAAGAAGCTGTCGTGGAAGAAGGAGCCGGCGCTCACGGTCGACAAGTCGGCCTCCTACACGATGAAGCTGGAGACGACCTGCGGGGACATCTCCGTGGCCATGGACGCCGGGAAGGCGCCGCACACGGTCAACTCCTTCGGCTTCCTGGCGGGCAAGGGCTACTTCGACCACACCAAGTGCCACCGGCTGGTGAACTCGGGGATCTTCGTACTGCAGTGCGGTGACCCGCAGGGCACCGGCGCGGGCGGCCCCGGCTACACCCTGCCGGACGAGAACCTGAAGGACCCCTCGATCAAGGGCGGCAAGTACCCGGCCGGGACCGTCGCCATGGCCAACCAGTACAACCCGCAGACCAAGCAGGGCAAGAACACCGGCGGCAGCCAGTTCTTCCTGGTCTACAAGGAGAGCCAGCTCCCGCCGTACTACACGCCCTTCGGCACCGTGGACAAGGCCGGGATGAAGGTCCTGAAGAAGATCGCCGACGCCGGGGCCGGAGCCCCGGACCAGACGATGAACACCGCCCCCAACGCCAGCGTCGTGATCAACAAGGCGACGGTCGGCAAGTCCTGAGGTCGCCGACGCGCGTACTGCGAAATTTCGGTCGCGCAGGATACGGACAGCCGGGGCACCGGTCGCCTATGTTGGCGTTGTGCAGGGTGCCTGCCCCGGAGGCCGCCGCCCTGCCGTGAGACCGGCCAGGGCGCATCCCGGCCGGAAGAAACTGTGGACGATGCCGGCGGGCCGCGCGCCCGCCCCGGCATCATGTGGAGGAGGCGCTGTGAGCAGCGAGCCTTGGGGCCGCGTCGACGAGGCGGGGACCGTATACGTGCGGACGGCCGACGGTGAGCAGGTCGTCGGATCGTGGCAGGCGGGATCGCCGGAAGAGGCCCTCGCCTACTTCGAGCGCAAGTACGACGGTCTGGTCGTCGAGATCGGTCTCCTCGAGCGCCGGGTCAAGACCACCGATCTGTCGGCCAAGGACGCGACGGCGGCCATCGACCACATCCGGCACCAGGTCGACGAGCATCACGTGGTCGGCGATCTGGACGCGCTGAGGAAGCGGCTCGACAAGCTCGCCGGGGACGTCGAGGCGCGCCGCGAGCAGCGCAAGGCGGCCAAGGCGGTCCAGGCCGACGAGGCCCGCAGGGCCAAGGAGGACCTGGTCGCCGAGGCCGAGCAGCTGGCGGCCAGCGAGCAGTGGCGGGCGGCCGGGGAGCGGCTGCGCGCACTGGTGGATACCTGGAAGGGTCTGCCGCGCCTGGACCGCAAGACGGACGACGAGCTGTGGCACCGCTTCTCGCACGCCCGCTCGGCGTTCTCCAAGCGCCGCAAGGCGCATTTCGCGGCCCTGGACGCGCAGCGCGAGGAGGCCCGGCAGACCAAGGAGAAGCTGGTCGCCGAGGCCGAGGCGCTCTCCGGCTCCACCGACTGGGGTCCGACCGCGGCCCGGTACCGGGAGCTGATGGCGGACTGGAAGGCCGCGGGCCGTGCACAGCGCGAGGCCGAGGAGGACCTGTGGAACCGCTTCCGCGGTGCGCAGGACATCTTCTTCCAGGGGCGCAGCGAGGTCTTCGCGGAGCGCGACGCCGAGCAGCGGGAGAATCTCACCCGTAAGGAGGAGCTCGTCGTCGAGGCCGAGAAGCTGCTGCCGATCTCGGACCTGAAGGCGGCCCGCGCGGCCTTCCGGTCGGTCAACGAGCGGTGGGAGGCCATCGGCCATGTGCCGAGGGACGCCCGGGCCGGGATCGAGGGCCGGATCCACGCGGTGGAGCGCGCCATCCAGGAGGCCGAGGAGGCGGAGTGGCGGCGGACCAACCCCGAGGCGCGGGCGCGCGCCCAGGGGCTCACCGGTCAGCTGCAGGACGCCGTCGACAAGCTGCGTACCCAGATCGACGCGGCCCGCGCGGCGGGGAACCACGCGAAGGCCGACAAGCTCTCCAAGGAGCTCGAGGGCCGGCAGGCGCTGCTGGACCAGGCGCTGAAGGGTCTTCAGGAGTTCGGCGGCTGATGTCGATCCGCTGATCCGGCCGATACGACGGCGGCGGCCCCCGGTGCTGAGGCGCCGGGGGCCGCCGCCGTCGTATGTTCAGCTGTTTCAGCTGTTTCAGCTGTTTCAGCTGTTTCAGCGGGCGCGGGCCGAGGTGACCCGGTAGACGTCGTAGACGCCCTCGACGCCCCGTACGGCCTTCAGGACGTGGCCCAGGTGCTTGGGGTCGCCCATCTCGAAGGTGAAGCGCGAGGTGGCCACCCGGTCGCGGGAGGTCTGCACGGCCGCCGAGAGGATGTTGACGTGCTGGTCGGACAGCACGCGGGTGACGTCCGACAGCAGCCGGGACCGGTCCAGCGCCTCGACCTGGATGGCGACCAGGAAGACCGACGACTGGGTGGGCGCCCATTCGACGTCGAGGATGCGCTCGGGCTGCTGGGAGAGCGAGTCCACGTTGACGCAGTCGGCGCGGTGCACGGAGACGCCGCTGCCGCGGGTGACGAAGCCGATGATGGGGTCGCCGGGGACCGGCGTGCAGCAGCGGGCCAGCTTGACCCACACATCCTCGACGCCCTTGACCACGACGCCCGGATCGGCGCTGGAGCGCCGCTTGGTGCGGCGGATGGGCGGGGCGGTCTCGGCGATGTCCTCGTTGGCCGCCTCCTCGCCGCCGAGCGCCTGGACGAGCTTTTGCACCACGTTCTGCGCGGAGACATGGCCCTCGCCGATGGCGGCGTAGAGCGCGGAGATGTCCGGGTAGCGCATCTCATGGGCGAGGGTGACCAGTGAGTCCCCGGTCAGGATCCGCTGGATGGGCAGGTTCTGCTTGCGCATCGCCCGGACGATCGCGTCCTTGCCCTGTTCGATGGCCTCGTCGCGGCGCTCCTTGGAGAACCAGGCGCGGATCTTGTTACGGGCGCGGGGCGACTTGACGAAGCCCAGCCAGTCGCGGGACGGCCCGGCGCCCGCCGCCTTGGAGGTGAAGACCTCCACCAGATCGCCGTTGTCGAGGGTGGACTCCAGCGGCACCAGCCGCCCGTTGACCCGCGCCCCGATGGTGCGGTGGCCGACCTCGGTGTGCACGGCGTAGGCGAAGTCGACCGGGGTGGCCCCGGCCGGAAGCGCTATGACGTCGCCCTTGGGCGTGAAGACGAAGACCTCGTTGCGGGACAGGTCGAAGCGCAGGGACTCCAGGAACTCGCCCGGGTCCTCGGTCTCCTTCTGCCAGTCCAGGAGCTGCCGCAGCCACGCCATGTCGTTGATGGCGTCGTCCTTGCCCGCCTTACGGGGCACATCGGTGCGCACCTTGGAGGCGCCGGCCACCGCTTCCTGCTTGTACTTCCAGTGCGCGGCGATGCCGTACTCGGCGCGGCGGTGCATGTCGAAGGTGCGGATCTGCAGCTCGACCGGTTTGCCGCTGGGCCCGATGACCGTCGTGTGCAGCGACTGGTACATGTTGAACTTGGGCATCGCGATGTAGTCCTTGAACCGCCCGGGCACCGGGTTCCACCGCGCGTGGATGGTCCCGAGCGCCGCGTAGCAGTCGCGGACGGTGTCGACGAGCACCCGGATGCCCACCAGGTCGTAGATCTCGGCGAAGTCGCGGCCGCGCACGATCATCTTCTGGTAGACGGAGTAGTAGTGCTTCGGTCGGCCGGTGACGGTCGCCTTGATCCGCGCCGCCCGCAGATCGCCCTGGACCTGGTCGGTGACGACGGCCAGGTACTCGTCGCGCTTGGGGGCCCGCTCGGCGACCAGCCGCACGATCTCGTCGTACATCTTGGGGTAGAGGATCGCGAAGGCGAGGTCCTCCAGCTCCCATTTGATGGTGTTCATACCCAGGCGGTGGGCGAGCGGGGCGTAGATCTCGAGGGTCTCGCGGGCCTTCTTCTCCTGCTTCTCCCGCTTGAGGTAGCGCATGGTGCGCATGTTGTGCAGCCGGTCGGCCAGCTTGATGACCAGCACCCGGGGGTCCCGGGCCATGGCGACGACCATCTTGCGCACGGTCTCGGCCTGGGCCGCCTCGCCGAACTTGACCTTGTCCAGCTTGGTGACGCCGTCGACGAGCAGGGCGACCTGGTCGCCGAAGTCCCGGCGCAGGGTGTCCAGGCCGTACTCGGTGTCCTCGACGGTGTCATGCAGCAGCCCGGCCATCAAAGTGGCCGGATCCATACCCAGCTCGGCCAGGATCGTGGTCACCGCGAGGGGGTGGGTGATGTACGGATCGCCGCTCTTGCGCTTCTGGCCGCGGTGCCAGCGCTCGGCCACCTGGTACGCGCGCTCGATCTGGCGCAGCGTCGAGGCTTCCGCCTTGGGGTCGTTGGCGCGCACGATCCGCAGCAGCGGCTCCAGCACCGGGTTGTACGGGCTGGAGCGCTGGACGCCGAGGCGCGCCAGGCGGGCCCGGACGCGGTTGGACGAGCCGGAGCGGGGCGCGGGGCTCTGTACGGGGCGCGCGGGGGGCGTGGTGGCGGGCAGGTTGCTGGAGCGGCCCGTGGGGGGCTTCGGGCTCGTCTGCTCGGGGCCGCGCCGGACCGGGCTGTCGCCGCTGTTCTTGGGCACGCCGGAGGCCGCCGTCGGTTCGGCGGCGGTGGGCGCGTCCGGCTGTGCGGAGGGGGTTCCGCCCGGACGGACTTTGGGCGAGAGCGGCTGGGCCTCGTCTGGCAAGAGCACTCCTCAAGCGGTCCGGACCTCGAAAGGTCAGGCTGCCATGGTATCGATCCCGCCACTCCGCTTGCCTGCCGACCGCCAAGCCGGGCATGACGGGGGCATGTGGCGGCATGACGGAGGGCGGGGACCGGCGGTGCGCGGTCCCCGCCCTCCGGCGGTCTCTCGGCCCGGTGTGCGGGCCCGTGACCCGGCTCAGACCGTGATCAGGGCCTCCAGCGGGGCGCTGTCGAGCGCGGCCAGCAGACGGCCGCGGCCGTCGAGGAAGCCGAGCTCCAGCAGCACGGCGACCCCGGCGATCTGGGCGCCGGCCCGCCGGATGAGCCGCAGGGACGCCTCGGCGGTGCCGCCGGTGGCCAGTACGTCGTCGATCACCAGGACCCGGTCTCCGGGCTCCAGCGCGTCGGCGTGTATCTCGATCTCGGCGGTGCCGTACTCCAGCTCGTACGCCTGGCCGAGGGTCGCCCCGGGGAGCTTGCCGGCCTTGCGGACCGGTACGAAGCCGATTCCGGCGCGGACGGCGGCCGGGGCGGCGAGGATGAAGCCGCGGGCCTCCAGGCCCACCACCTTGTCCGCCCGGTGCCGGACGCACAGCTCGGCGAGCGCCTCGGTGAGCGCGCCGAAGGCGGCGGCGTCGGCGAGCAGCGGGGTGATGTCCTTGAACATCACGCCCGGCCTGGGGTGGTCCGGCACGTCCTGGATCCGGCTGAGGAGCAGCGTGCGCAGCTCCTCGGCGGCGGCCGCGCCGGATCCGTCGGGCCTGCCGTCGGGACTATCTGCCGCGGTCTTCGTCGTCTCGGTCATCCTCGGGCTCCCCCGCTCATCGCCGCTTGCCGGACGGCCGGCCGCGCCCCCGGTTACGGGAGGCGGGCTGGCGGCGCTGGCCGACGACCCCGGCGGGGGCCGCGGCGGCGTCCTCAAGGTCGGGGGCCCCCTCCTCGTCGGACGCCGAGTCGGCGGCCTCGGCCTTGGCGGTCGCGGCGCGCTTGGCCTTGACCCGCTTGGCGAGCGCCTTCATCTTCGGGTCGCGCTCCTTCAGATCGGCGACCAGCGGGGTCGCGATGAAGATCGAGGAGTACGCACCGGCGGCGAGGCCGACGAAGAGCGCCAGGGAGATGTCGTTGAGCATGCCGGCGCCGAGCAGACCGCCACCGATGAACAGCAGTGCGCCGACCGGCAGCAGCGCCACGATCGTGGTGTTGATGGACCGCACCAGGGTCGAGTTGAGGCTGCGGTTGGCGATTTCGCTGTAGGTGAAGCGGGTCTGCTTGGTGAGGTCCTTCGACGCTTCCTTGAGACCGTCGAAGACCACGACGGTGTCGTAGAGCGAATAGCCGAGGATCGTCAGCAGACCGATCACGGTGCCCGGGGTGACCTCGAAGCCGACCAGTGCGTAGACACCGACGGTGATGGTGAGGTCGTGGATCAGGGCGATCAGGGCGGCCACTGCCATCCGCCACTCGAAGGCGATGGCGAGATAGATCACCACCAGCACCATGAAGATCGCCAGACCCTGCCATGCCTTGCTGGCGATCTGCTCGCCCCAGCTCGGGCCGACCAGCTGAGTGTCGATCTTGCCGGTCTCGACGCCCAGCTTCTTGGCGAGGTTCTCCTGGACCGGCAGGGCTTCCTTGGTGCCCAGCTCGCTGATCTGGATGCGCAGGCCGCCCCGGCCGAGCTCCTGGACCACGACGGTGTGGCCGCCGGACGCGTCCTCCGCCGTCTGGCGCAGGTCGGAGGCCGAGACCTTGGTGTTCGGGGTGGTGAAGACCGCGCCGCCGGAGAACTCGATGCCCATGTTCAGGCCGCGCACCGCCAGGCCCACGATGGCCGTGATGGTGATCAGTATCGAGATGCCGTACCAGATCTTCCGCTTGCCGACGAAGTCGTAGCCGACCTCGCCTCGGTAGAGCCTGGCGCCGAGAGTGCCGAGTCGCGACATCTCACGCCTCCTTCGTGTCGGCGGGGCCGGGGGCGGCGGGACGGCGACGGCGCAGCGGCGGCGTGACCCCGAGACGCTTGGGGTCCAGTCCGGACCACGAATGGCCGTTGCCGAAGAACGGGCGGCGGGCGAGGATCGTCATCAGCGGCTTGGTGAAGAGGAACACCACGGCGACGTCGAGCAGCGTGGTGAGCCCCAGGGTGAAGGCGAAGCCCTGCACCTTGCCGACGGTGACGATGTAGAGCACCGCGGCGGCCAGGAACGACACGAAGTCCGACACCAGGATGGTGCGCCGGGCCCGCGGCCAGCCGCGCTCGACGGCGGGGCGCAGCGAGCGGCCCTCCCGGATCTCGTCGCGGATCCGTTCGAAGTAGACGATGAACGAGTCCGCGGTGATACCGATGGCCACGATCGCACCGCAGACCGCCGGCAGGTTCAGCGCGAAGCCGATACCCGGGCCGAGCAGCACCATGATCGTGTACGTCAGGATCGCGGAGACACCGAGGCTGGCCATGGCCACGAGGGCGAGACCGCGGTAGTAGACGACCAGGTAGATCACGACGAGCGCGAGGCCGATGGCACCGGCGACCAGACCGGCGTCCAGCTGCTCACCGCCGAGCGCGGCGGAGACGGTGGTCTCGTCCGCGATGTCGAAGGACAGCGGGAGGGCACCGTAGGACAGCACGTTGGCCAGGTCCTCGGAGCTCTGCTGGGTGAAACCGCCGGAGATGGTGGCCCGGCCGCCGGTGATGGCGCCCTGGGTGACCTCGGGGTCGGAGACGACCTCGCCGTCCAGGACGATCGCGAAGCGGTTCTGCGGGGACTGCTTGGTGGTGAGCTCGCCGGTGGTCTTGGCGAACTTCTTGGAGCCCTTGCCGTTGAAGTCGAGCTGGACGATCCAGCCCGCTCCGTTCTGGCTCTCGAAGACCGCGGAGGCGTCGTCCACGTCGGTGCCCTCGACCTCGGAGGGGCCGAGGACGAACTTGGCGTCGCCCTTCTCGCTGCAGGCCAGCACGGGGTCGCTCGGCTTGGCGTTGGCCGCCTTGTCGGCGGCCGCGGCCCGTGCGGCCGGCTTGGTGCAGTCCAGGGCCGCGAACTGCTTGGCCAGGTCCTCCTGGCTGGTGGAGCCCTTGGGGCTCTTGGACGGGTCGGGCTTCGAGGTGTTCGACGGCGAGGCGGTCTCGCTGGGCTTCTTGTCGGCCTTCAGCCCCTCGGAGAGGGCCCGCCCCTGGGTGCTGGGGCTGGCGGAGGAGGATGAGGAAGCCGACGAGGAGGCCGAGGGTGTGCCGGACGGCTTGCCGCCCTTGTCGTCGCCCTTGTCATTGCCCTTGCCGCTGGCGCTGCCGGACGGGCTGGGGGTGGAGCTGGGCTGCTCAGGGGTCTTCTGGCCGCTGGTGGTCGTGGTCACCGGCCGGAAGTAGAGCTGGGCGGTGGTGCCGACCTGCTGCCGGGCCTGCTTCGCGTTCGTCCCCTTGGGGATGTTCACGATGATGTGCTTCTCGCCCTGCGTCTGGACCTCGGCCTCGGACACACCCAGACCGTTGACCCGCCGCTCGATGATGCTCACGGCGGTGTTCATGTTGTCCGTGTTGATCGCGTTGGGCTTGCCCGGTTGGTTCTTTGCCTCCAGCGTGAAGCTGGTGCCGCCCGCGAGATCGATACCCAGTCGCGGCGTGGTGTGACCGGAGACGAACATGCCTCCGGTCAGCGCCACGATGGCGATCAGGATGACGGCCAAGGCGCGCCCGGGCCTGCCCTGTGACCCGGAGGACCTGCGGCCCTTCTTCGGTGCTGCCACCTTCTCGTATCTCCCTGTCCAACCGCCCCGCATCGGGGTGTGCGCGGAGCGGCCACGAAGTCTTGTGGGGACGAGCCCCCGCCGGAGCCTAGACCGTTCAGGGAACCGCGGCGCACCAAGCGGGGGCGCGCCGCGGTTTCCCGGATGTCGGACTTACTTCGCGTCGGTGCCGCCGTCCCGCTTCTCGTCCTCGGAGGTGCTCGCCGCGGCGGCTTCGTCCTTGCCGAGGTCGATCTTCTTGACGTCCGTCTTTCCGGCCTTCTCGTCCGCCTCGTCGGCCGCGTCGGCCTTGTCGGCGGAGGAGTCGCCATCACCGGTGTCGGCGGCCTCGGCGGCCTCGGTCAGCGAGGAGGCGTCGTCGGGAACGACAGGGGTCTCGTCGGCGTCCTCGTCGGGGTCGATGCCGTGCACGATGCGGTTGTACTCGGCGTCGTCCAGGACGGCTCCCACCGCGTTCTTCGCGTAGATCGCGTGCACGCCGGGGGCCACCTCGAGGAGGACCGTGTCGTCGTGGACCTCCTTGACCGTCGCGTACATGCCACCAATGGTCCGCACGCCGGTGCCCGGGTGCATGTCATTGCGCATCTGCTGGGCCTGGCGCTGCTTGTTCTTGGCCGATCGCGTCATCAGGAACATGGCCCCGATGAGCACGATGAACGGCAGGAGAGTCACGATATTCACGGGACGGAAATTCCTTCGCACGACCGCGGGGAGCGGCCTGGTCTACGGGGGTGGGTATACCGCACGGTGAGCGGACGGCATACGGACGGCATCGGCGGAGTCTAAGCGAGCCCACGCCAATGGAACAACGCCCGGCGCGGTACCGGGGTTCCAGACCCCGCCATTATTGGTCCTCTACGCCATGATGCCGGGTAAGCGCGCGCTTATGCCTCGGGACGGCCCGTCATGCCTCGAAGAGCCCCGCCTGGCCGCCGCCGGCGGTCTGCGGCGGCGGGGTCAGCCCCAGATGGGCCCAGGCCGCCGGGGTGCCGATCCGCCCCCGGGGCGTACGGGCCAGCAGCCCCTCCCGGACCAGGAAGGGCTCGGCGACCTCCTCGACCGTCTCGCGCTCCTCCCCCACCGCGACCGCCAGGGTCGACAGGCCCACCGGGCCGCCGCCGAACAACTTGAGCAGCGCGCTGAGCACCGCCCGGTCCAGCCGGTCCAGGCCGCGCTCGTCCACGTCGTACACGGCGAGGGCGCTGGCGGCGATCTCGCGCGTGATCACGCCGTCGGCCTTGACCTGGGCGTAGTCCCGCACCCGGCGCAGCAGCCGGTTGGCGATCCGGGGGGTGCCGCGGGAGCGGCCCGCGATCTCGGAGGCGCCCTCGGCGTCGATGGTCACATCGAGCAGCCCGGCGGAGCGGTGGATGACCCGCTCCAGCTCGGCCGGGGCGTAGAACTCCATATGGCCGGTGAAGCCGAAGCGGTCGCGCAGCGGGGGCGGCAGCAGCCCGGCCCGGGTGGTGGCCCCGACCAGCGTGAACGGCGGCAGCTCCAGCGGGATGGCGGTGGCCCCGGGCCCCTTGCCGACGATGACGTCGACGCGGAAGTCCTCCATCGCCATGTACAGCATTTCCTCGGCGGGCCGGGACATCCGGTGGATCTCGTCCAGGAAGAGCACCTCGCCCTCGGCGAGGGAGGAGAGGATCGCGGCCAGATCGCCGGCGTGCTGGATGGCGGGGCCGGAGGTGATCCGGATCGGGGCGGCCATCTCAGCGGCGATGATCATGGAGAGGGTGGTCTTGCCCAGTCCGGGCGCGCCGGAGAGCAGCACATGGTCGGCGGTGCCACCGCGCTGCCGGGCCGCCTTGAGCACCAGATCCAGCTGCTCGCGCACTCGCTCCTGCCCGACGAACTCGCCGAGGTCCTTCGGGCGCAGCGCGGCCTCCACCGCCTGGTCGTCGCCGTCGGCGTCGGCGCCCACCAGCCTGCCGCCCGGGCCGGGCGGGGCGTCGTCGGCGGTGGCCGATGGGGTCTCGTCCCAGTTCACTGCGTTTCGCCTCGCGATGTCGTCTGGAGTGGTGCCGCCGGTCGCGGCCTGCCGCGGCCGCGGTGGCTCACCGGGTGCGGTTCAGGGTCTGCAGGGCGGCCCGCAGCAGCTGAGCCACCTGGGGCTTGCCGCCCGCGGCCACCGCCTCCTCGGCCTGCGGGGTGACGGCGGCCACCGCCTCGTCGGCCTCCCGGGTGGCGTAGCCGAGGCCGACCAGCGCGGTGTGCAGCTGGTCGCTCCAGCCGGGGGCGGCCGCGGTGCGGGCGCCGGGCACGGCGGAGCCGAGCGGCTCGCCGAGCCGGTCCTTGAGCTCCAGCAGCAGCCGCTGCGCCCCCTTCTTGCCGATGCCGGGGACGGCGGTGAGCGCCTTCTCGTCCCCGGTGGACACCGCGAGCCGCAGCGCGTCCGGGGAGTGCACCGCCAGCATGGCCTGGGCCAGCCGGGGGCCGACCCCGCTGGCGGTCTGGAGCAGCTCGAAGACCTGGCGCTCGTCGTCGTCGGCGAAGCCGTAGAGGGTCAGCGAGTCCTCACGGACGACGAGGGAGGTGGCCAGCCGGGCCTGCTGGCCGACGCGCAGCCCGGCCAGGGTGGCGGGGGTGCACTGGAGCGCCATCCCGATCCCGCCGACCTCGATCACGGCGGTGTCCGGGGCGACGGCCGCCACCGGACCGGAGACGAACGCGATCATGAGATACGGCCTTTCGTGGTGCGCGCGGCGCTCGTGGGGCGGGCGGTACTCGCGGCGCTGGGGTTATTCGTGGTGCGAGCGCGGTTCGTGCTGCGGTGGGCGGCGACGGCCTGCTGGAGGCGGTTGGTCGCGGGGGCCCGCCAGATATGGCAGATGGCGAGCGCCAGGGCGTCCGCCGCATCGGCCGGCTTGGGTGGTGCGTCCAGCTTCAGCAGCCGGGTCACCATCGAGCCGACCTGCGCCTTGTCGGCGCGCCCGGATCCGGTCACGGCCGCCTTGACCTCGCTGGGGGTGTGCAGCGCGACCGGCAGCCCGCGGCGGGCCGCGCACAGCATCGCGACGGCGCTGGCCTGGGCGGTGCCCATGACGGTGCGCACATTGTGCTGGCTGAACACCCGCTCCACGGCGACGAATTCGGGCCGGTGGGCGTCCAGCCACTCCTCCATGCCGCGCTCGACAAGGACGAGCCGGTCGCCGATCGCGAGGTCCGCCCCGGTCCGGATGACGCCGACGCCGAGCATCCGCAGCGGGCGCCCCGCGACCCCCTCGACCACGCCGACACCGCACCGGGTCAGCCCCGGGTCCACGCCCAGCACGCGCACCGCGCCCCTCCCCTCACCGCTGCTTCGGTCACCTGTTCCTGCAGGCTAGCGGCTGCCGCCGACAACACCGGCGCGGACAACGCCAACGGGCCGGTGGGGTGATGCCCCGCCGGCCCGTCGGCGTTGGCCGAAGGCGTTGACCGCCGCGCCGATCCGCCGTCAGGCGTCCACCTTGGCCATGACCTCGTCGGAGACGTCGAAGTTGGCGAAGACGTTCTGCACGTCGTCGCTGTCCTCGAGAGCGTCGATCAGCTTGAAGATCTTGCGCGCGGCGTCCTCTTCGAGCTCGACCTGCATCGTGGGCACGAAGTTGGCCTCGGCCGAGTCGTAGTCGATGTCCGCCTCCTGGAGGGCGGTACGGACCGCGACCAGGTCGGTGGCCTCGCTGATCACCTCGAAGGACTCACCGAGGTCGTTGACCTCCTCGGCGCCCGCGTCCAGGACCGCGCCCAGCACGTCGTCCTCGCCGAGCTCGCCCTTGGGGACGATGACGACGCCCTTACGGTTGAACAGGTACGACACGGAGCCCGGGTCGGCCATCGAGCCGCCGTTGCGCGTCATCGCGACGCGGACGTCGGAGGCCGCGCGGTTGCGGTTGTCGGTCAGGCACTCGATGAGCACGGCCACGCCGTTGGGGCCGTAGCCCTCGTACATGATCGTCTCGTACTCGGCGCCACCGGCCTCGAGACCGGCACCGCGCTTGACCGCGCTGTCGATGTTCTTGTTCGGAACCGACTGCTTCTTCGCCTTCTGGATGGCGTCGAAGAGCGTCGGGTTGCCCTCCGGGTCGGAACCGCCCATCCGGGCCGCAACCTCGATGTTCTTGATCAGCTTCGCGAAGAGCTTGCCGCGCTTGGCATCGATCACGGCCTTCTTGTGCTTCGTCGTAGCCCATTTAGAGTGGCCGGACATCCGCCTGTCTCCTTCGCGTAACCCATTGCTGTACGAACGCCTGAGATCCTACCGGGATCGGCTCGGCCCGCGGCGTGGACCAGCCCTCCCGTCTCCCCCCACCACCCTCAACCGAGCGCTACGCGGGCCGCACCATTTCCACAAAGAGCTTGTGCACCCGGTGGTCACCCGTCAGCTCGGGGTGGAACGAGGTCGCCAGGACATTGCCCTGCCGGACGGCGACGGTGTGCCCGTCGAACGTCGCGAGCACCTCGGCACCGCCGCCCACGGACTCGACCCACGGCGCGCGGATGAAGACCCCCTCGACCGGACCGCCGTCGATGCCCTCGATGTCGACCCGGGCCTCGAAGGACTCGTTCTGACGGCCGAAGGCGTTGCGGCGCACGATCATGTCGATGCCGCCGATGGTCTCCTGGTCGTCCCGGCCGTCGAGGATCTTGTCCGCGAGCATGATCATGCCCGCGCACGTACCGTACACGGGCATTCCGGCCCGGACCCGCTCGCGCAGGGGCTCCAGCAGCCCGAAGATGACCGCCAGCTTGGACATGGTGGTCGACTCGCCCCCCGGGATCACCAGGGCCTCGACCTCGGCGAGCTCCTCGGGACGGCGGACCTGCCGGGGCGTGGCCCCGGCCGCGGTGAGCGCGGCGAAATGCTCGCGGACATCGCCCTGGAGGGCGAGCACGCCGATCACGGGCGCGCCGGGGGTGGAGGTGGACGAAGTGGACGACGTAGTCACGGAAGCGAAGACCTCTCGAACGTCAGGAGCACCACGCGCCGGGCCGGGACGCCGGGCGCGTGGTGCCATGTGGTGCCGTGCGGGCGCCGGTTACCAGCCGCGGCTGGCGTAGCGCTCGGACTCGGGGAGGGTGTCGCAGTTGATGCCGACCATGGCCTCGCCGAGGTCCCGGGACGCGTCCGCAATGACCTTGGGGTCGTCGTAGAACGTGGTGGCCTTCACGATCGCGGCGGCGCGCTTGGCCGGGTCGCCCGACTTGAAGATGCCGGAGCCCACGAAGACGCCCTCGGCGCCCAGCTGGCGCATCAGCGCGGCGTCGGCCGGGGTGGCGACACCACCGGCGGAGAACAGCACCACCGGCAGCTTGCCGGTCTGCGCGATCTCGGCGACCAGCTCGTACGGAGCGCGGATCTCCTTGGCGGCCGCGTAGAGCTCGTGGTTGTCCAGGCCGCGCAGGCGGGCGATCTCGCCCTTGATCTGACGCAGGTGGCGGACCGCCTCGACGACGTTGCCGGTGCCGGCCTCGCCCTTGGAACGGATCATGGCCGCACCCTCGGCGATCCGGCGCAGGGCCTCGCCCAGGTTGGTGGCTCCGCAGACGAACGGGGTGGTGAAGGACCACTTGTCGCTGTGGTTGACCTCGTCGGCCGGGGTCAGGACCTCGGACTCGTCGATGTAGTCGACGCCGAGCGACTGCAGTACCTGCGCCTCGACGAAGTGGCCGATCCGCGACTTGGCCATGACCGGGATGGAGACGGCGCCGATGATGCCCTCGATCATGTCCGGGTCGGACATCCGGGCCACGCCGCCGTCCTTACGGATGTCGGCAGGCACCCGCTCGAGTGCCATGACCGCGACGGCACCGGCGTCCTCGGCGACCTTGGCCTGCTCGGGGGTGACGACGTCCATGATCACGCCACCCTTGAGCTGCTCGGCCATACCGCGCTTGACGCGGGCGGTGCCGGTCGCGGGGGCGTCGGAGTTGGGCGTGCTGGCGGGCGTGATGGACACGGTTTGACCTCACTCGATAATGAAAAGTGCGATGAGCCCATCGTAGGGCCGTTCGATACCGGAACATGACCCGGCCATCTGGTCCAGGTCACGAGCGTGTGTGCTACACGAATGACAAAACCGGCTCGGGGCGGGGCACGGCAAGGGCCAATCGAAGGCCGGTGGCTCGAAACAGCCAGTGAATCCTCAGTGCGCGGGAGGCGTCAGGGCGCGGGCTCTTCCGCCCGGGGCGCACCGCACGGCTTCCCTCAGCGCTCGGCCTCCTCGGCCCCCGGCACCCGCCCGAGCGCCGCCGGAGGCTCGTCGTCCATCTCGAAGGCGAGCGGAAACGGGGCGTGACCCGCCAGCCGGAACCAGCGCACCGTGCGATGGCGGCGCAGCGCCCGCGCCGCGCGTACCGCGTCGTTGTGGAACCGCCGGGCCATCGGCACCCGCCGTACCGTCTCCGTGAGCTCCCCCAGCGCGTCCTCGCCGCCCGACGCCTCCCGTACCGCCTCGGCCTGGACGCTGTCCTGGAAGACGGCCCGCAACGCCTGGCTCAGCTCGCTCTCGGCCACCTCGCGGTGCTCCTCCTCGGACTGCCGGGCGGCGTGCGCGGCCTGGTACAGCACGATCGACGCGGCGGGGTCGAGCACTCCGGCGGTGGCCAGCTCCTGCGCGACGGAGGCACGCCGCAGCAGCTGCGCGTCGAGTGCGGCCCGCGCCGCGTCCAGCCGGCTGTGCAGCCGGTCGAGGCGTCCGGCGGTCCAGCTCAGGTAGACGGCGATGACGACCAGCGCGACCGCGATCCAGATCAAGGTGCTCACGGCCCGCCACGCTACCGCCTGCCGCCCCGGGAGTCCGGGGCTCGCGCCCTCAACGCCGGAGACGCCCGGAACGGCCGTGTACGGCGCCGCACGCCCCTCCCCGGGCCACCCCTGGGGCCCGCTGGGCCACCCCTGGGGCCCGCTGGGCCATCCCCGGGGCCCGCTAGGGCCTGGCGAGCCCCAGACGCGCCCACAGCCGCGTACGGTCGTCCGCGGCCACGGACGCCGCCCCGTCCGTCACCGTCTCGTAGACCGCGAGGATGTCCGCGCCCACCGTCGACCAGTCGAAGCGCCGTACGTGCCGGCTGCCCCGCTCCCGCAGCTCGGTCAGCCGCTTGTCGTCGCCCAGCAGCCGCACCGCGGCCGCCGCCAGGGCGTCGGCGTCCTCGTTGGCGAACAGCTCACCCGCCGCTCCCCCGTCCAGCACCTGGGCGAACGCGTCCAGATCGCTGGCGAGGACCGCGGCGCCCGCCGACATGGCCTCGACGAGGATGATGCCGAAGCTCTCGCCGCCCGTATTGGGCGCGACATAGACATCGACGCTGCGCAGCAGCCGCGCCTTGTCCTCGTCGCTGACCATCCCCAGGAACTCGACGCGCTCCCGCAGCGGCGCCGGCAGAGCGGCCACGGCCTCCTTCTCGTCGCCGCGCCCGGCGATCAGCAGCCGCGCCCCCGGCCGGGCCTCGAAGATCTTCGGCAGGGCGCGCATCAGCACCGGCAGCCCCTTACGGGGCTCATCGATCCGGCCGATGAAGCCGATCGTCTCCCCCCGCCACTCCTCCTTCGGCTCGGCATCGGCGAAGAAGTCCACGTCGACACCGTTGGGGATGACGACCGCGTCACCGCCGAGGTGCTCCACCAGCGTCCGGCGCGCGTACTCGCTCACCGCGATGCGCGCGCTGATCTTCTCCAGCGCCGGCTGCAGGATCGGATACGCCGCGATCATGGCCCGGGAGCGCGGATTGGAGGTGTGGAACGTCGCGACGATCGGCCCCTGGGCCGCCCAGCAGGCCAGCAACCCCAGCGAGGGCGAGGTCGGCTCGTGGATGTGGATGACGTCGAAGCCGCCGTCGTGCAGCCAGCGGCGCACCCGCGCGGCCGACAGGAAGCCGAAGTTCAGCCGGGCCACCGAGCCGTTGTACGGCACCGGCACGGCGCGCCCGGCCGAGACCACGTACGGCGGCAGCGGCGTCTCGTCGTCCGCCGGGGCCAGCACGGAGACCTGGTGGCCGCGCCGGATCAGATGGTCGGCCAGATCGCGGATGTGGAACTGGACGCCGCCTGGGACATCCCAGGAGTACGGGCAGACGATCCCGATCCTCAAGGCTTCTCCATTCCGGAACTTCCGGGACTTCCAGGACTTCCGGGACCGTGATCCAGATCCGCGAGCCACAAGCGCTGCAGCATGTGCCAGTCCTCCGGGTGCTCGGCGATCCCCGAGGCGAAGGCGTCGGCCATCTCCTGGGTCATGACGGCGGTCCGCTCCGCGCGGTTCCCGTCCCCGGGCACCTCGACCGGCGGATGCACCCGCCCGCGCATCACCGGCGACTCGTCGTACCAGAGGGTCACCGGCAGCAGCAGGGCACCGGTCTGCAGGGCGAGCGCGGCGGGCCCGGCCGGCATCTTCGCCCGCTCGCCGAAGAACGACACCTCCACGCCCGAGGCCGACAGATCGCGATCGGCGACCAGGCACACCAGACCGCCCGAGCGCAGCCGCCGCGACAGCGTCCCGAAGGCGCTCCCGCCCTGGTGCGGCAGCACCTCCATGCCCAGCCCCTCGCGGTAGGCCACGAACCGGTCGTACAGCGACTCCGGCTTCAGCCGCTCCGCGACCGTGGTGAAGGGCACCCCCAGATGTGTCGTCACCCAGGCCCCGGCGAGGTCGTAGTTGCCCATATGGGGCAGCGCCAGGACCACGCCCCGGCCCTCGGCGAGACCGTCCACCAGATAGTGCAGGTCCTTGACGTCGAAGCCGCCCTGTATGCGCTCGGGGCTCCAGGCCGGAAGCCGGAAGGACTCCATCCAGTAGCGCAGATACGAGCGCATGCCCGTCCGCGACAGCTCGGCCAGCCGCCGCGGCGGGGCGTCCGGGACCACCCGCGCCAGATTGGCCTCCAGCCGCAGCACGCCCTTACCGCGCCGCTTCCACGTCTCGTCGGCGATGCGCTGCCCGAGGCGCACGGCGACCGGCTCCGGGAGCTTCTTGACCGCGCTCCAGCCGAGCCCGTACAGCGCGTCGGTCAGCCTGTCCTTCACCGCGTCTCGCCCCCCTGGGGCACCGCCTGCTCCTCGGCGTCCGCCTCGGCGGCCTCCCGGCGCACGGTCACCACCCGCTGGACGAGGGTCACCGCGCTGCCGACGGCCACGATCCACAGCGCGATCGGGAGCAGGATGTCGATATGCGGCACGCCGAACTTGTGCAGACCCGAGAAGCCGCAGGCCACCAGGGAGATCACCAGCCGCTCGGCGCGCTCCACCAGCCCGTTGACGTTCACCGGCAGCCCGATGCTCTCACCGCGCGCCTTGGTGTACGAGACCACCTGGCCGCTGGCGAGGCAGAAGATCGTCACCGCACACAGCACATTGTCGTTCCCGCTGCCCGCGTACCACAACGCCAGACCGCCGAAGATCGCGCCGTCGGCCACCCGGTCCAGCGTGGAGTCGAGGAACACGCCCCAGCGGCTGGAGCGCCCCAGCTGCCGCGCCATATTGCCGTCGACCAGGTCGGAGAAGACGAACAGCGTGATGACGACCGTTCCCCAGAAGAACTCCCCCTGGGGGTAGAAGACCAGTGCGCCCGCGCACACGCCGGCGGTGCCGGTAAGGGTCACCGCGTCGGGGCTGATCCCGAGACGGATGAGCAGGGCGGCGAACGGTGTGAGAACACGCGTGAAGAATGCACGCGCGTACTTGTTCAGCATGGCCTTCCCGGGGGGTCGATACGGGCCGGGTGGTCAAGAGGCCACCGGCGCGCCCATCGTAGCCACGCCCCGGAGGGGCGCCGTGCACCTGTCGGACAGCTCCATGGCCCCACGCGCGCCACGGCCGCGTGTGTGACGTATGGACGCACCGTTACAGCGGTGGAAAGCTCGAAGTATCGCAAGGTGTCGACCGGGAGGCGAGACACATGGGCGACAAGACGAGTACACACCCAGGGGCCGCCGGAAGGGCAGCGGCGGCCGACCGGCCCAGCTCCCTGCGGAATGTGGTTCTGGTCGGCCACAGTGGGACGGGAAAGACGACGCTGGTGGAGGCTCTCGCACTGGCGACGGGCGCGGTCAACCGGGCGGGCAGAGTCGAGAACGGCGGCTGCCTCTCCGACTACGACGAAATCGAGCACCGGCAGCAACGTTCGATTCAGCTGTCCCTGGTCCCCGTCGAATGGGGCGGGATGAAGATCAATCTCCTGGACACCCCGGGCTACGCCGATTTCGTCGGGGAACTCAGGGCCGGTCTGCGAGCGGCGGACGCGGCCCTTTTCGTTGTCTCGGCCGCGCAGGACGCCCTGGGCATCACCGGGGCCACCCGCATGATCTGGGACGAGTGCGCCGCGGTCGGAATGCCGCGCGCCATCGTGATCACCCACCTGGAAGCGGCGCGCGCCAGCTTCGAGGAGATGACCGAGCTGTGCCGGGAGAGCTTCGGCGGCGACGACCCCGACGCCGTCCTGCCGCTCTACCTGCCGCTGCGGGGCGTACCGGGGCCCGACGGGCACGCCCCGGTGACCGGGCTCATCGGTCTGCTCACCCAGCGGGTCTTCGACTACTCCTCGGGGGTGCGCACCGAATCGCCGCCCCGGGAGGACCAGCTGCCGCTGGTCGAGGAGGCCCGCGGCCGGCTCATCGAGGGGATCATCGCCGAGAGCGAGGACGAGACCCTCATGGACCGCTATCTCGGCGGTGCGGAGATCGACGTCAAGACGCTGATCGAGGACTTGGAGAAGGCCGTCGCACGCGGCAGCTTCCACCCCGTACTGGCGGCGGCGCCCGCCGCGGAGGGGTCCAAGCAGGGCCTGGGCACCGTCGAACTGCTGGACCTGGTGACCGGCGGCTTCCCCTGCCCACTGGAGCGCGAGACGCCCGCCGTCACCACCCCGCAGGGCGCCGCACGCCCGCCGCTGAGCTGCGATCCGGAAGGGCCGCTGGCCGCCGAGGTGGTCAAGACCTCCTCCGATCCGTATGTCGGCCGGATCTCCCTGGTGCGGGTCTTCTCCGGCACGCTCCGCCCCGACGAGACCGTCCATGTCTCCGGCCACGGTATGGAGGACCGCGGCCATGAGGACCACGACGTGGACGAGCGGGTGGGCGCCCTGTCCGCGCCCTTCGGCAAGCAGCAGCGCACCCTCGCCCAGGCCATCGCGGGCGATCTGGCGTGCGTGGCCAAGCTGACCCGCGCCGAGACCGGGGACACGCTCTCGGCCAAGGACGAGCCGCTCCTCATGGAGCCCTGGCAGATGCCCGATCCGCTGCTGCCCGTGGCCATCCGGGCGCACAGCAAACCGGACGAGGACAAGCTGTCGCTGGGTCTGTCGCGGCTGGTCGCCGAGGACCCGACGATGCGCCTGGAGCAGAACCCGGACACCCACCAGGTGGTGCTGTGGTGCCTGGGCGAGGCGCATATGGACGTCGCGCTGGAACGGCTGCGCAGCCGGTACGGAGTCCAGGTGGACGCGGTGCCGTACAAGGTCTCGCTGCGCGAGACCTTCGCGGGGAAGTCGGCCGGGCGCGGCCGCCATGTCAAACAGTCCGGAGGCCATGGGCAGTACGCGATCTGCGAGATCGAGGTGGAGCCGCTGCCGGAGGGCTCGGGCATCGAATTCGTGGACAAGGTCGTCGGCGGCGCGGTGCCCCGGCAGTTCATCCCGTCCGTCGAGAAGGGCGTGCGCGGCCAGGCGGCGCGCGGCGTCGCGGCCGGCTACCCCCTGGTCGACGTGCGCGTCACGCTGCTCGACGGCAAGGCGCATTCGGTGGACTCCTCCGACGCCGCCTTCCAGACGGCGGGAGCGCTCGCGCTGCGCGAGGCGGCCGCCGACGCCCGGATCGACCTGCTGGAACCGGTGGTGGAGCTGGGCGTACTGGTCTCGGACGACTATGTCGGCGCCGTCATGAGCGATCTGTCCGGCCGGCGCGGCCGGGTCGTCGGCACCGAACAGTCGGGCGGCGGACAGACTCTGATCAAGGCGGATGTGCCGGAGATCGAGATTGGCCGGTACGCGGTCGATCTGCGCTCGCTGTCGCACGGCACGGGACGGTTCAACCGCTGCTACGCCCGGCATGAGGCGATGCCCCATCAGCTGGCCGAGCGGATGCGCGAACAGGTCGCCGCCGAGGCGTAGTTCGCGGCCCGCCCGTGGCGTATCCCACGCTCGGTCCAGGGCGTATTTCACGGCCCGCCCGCCCCCACCGCACCAGGGCGGCGGGCCTTCGCCATCCGCCGTCCAGCGGCGGGTCCGCGGGGGGCCCGCGACACCAGGGTTTTCCACAGGCCGCACACGCACTGGCGACAGGCGGCGCACACCCCGGATACGCTGAGGTCGCAGCGCAAGAGCGTGCCGTATTGGGGGCGTTGGTGACGGACGGATTCGACTTCAGTCCCGGGGCGCAGGTTCCCCTCTCGGGAGCGGCGGGACAGACGGCAGCGACCCAGGCACTCGCCTCGGCCGCCTACCGCGACGACCCCGTGGCAAAGTTGCTCGACGCCAACTCGGAGTGGACGGTCTCCGAGGTCAAGGCGCCGAGAATGTCGCTCTTCGAGCCGAATCTGGGCGAGGCGTTCGCGCGCGCCGTCCAGACGAGAATGCTCGGCGGCGGCCGGGGCCAGGTGGTGCAGTCCTTCGGCATAGAGCCGCAGACGGTCGTCGAGCACTGTCTGGCCGCCAACCGCATCCGCAAGAACCGCGACGCCCGGCTCACCGCCGTCATGGTGATCTTCGGGCTGCTGTTCCTGCCCGGGACGCTGCTCTGGCTCGGCGTCTTCCAGCTGCGCCGCTCGGTCGCCGGAGCGCAGGACAAGCGGATGGGGGCACTCGGCACGGCGCTGCTGCTGGCGCTCGGCGTGATGGTCGTCATCTTCCTGATCAAGCTGCCCTTCGGCGGCTTCTGGGGGATATATCTGCGCGGCGTCGTGGTCGCCCCCGTGATCGGCTGGTACATCGCCAAGCAGATCTGCGAGCGCACCGCCAAGGAGCTCCGGGACTCCTGGGGCGGGCTGGTCTCGGGCGGCGGCGTCGGCGTCGGCGCCAAGGTGCCCGAGACGGTGCCCAACCACCCGGGCCAGACCGCCGCCGAGGAGTTGCGCAAGGCACTCCACAAGCTCACCGCCGAGCAGCACAGCAATGTGGTCTTCTACGCCGGCCCCAAGGGCATATTGGGCATGGGCACCCGCTGGGGCAGCTGGCAGCTGGCCGAGGACCTGGTCTCGGCCGACCCCGACAAGGAGATCGACCCCTTCCGCAGCTGGGACGTCATACGCGCGATCCATGACCAGCTCCGCATGCTGGAGCGCACCCCGCTGCACACCGGCGGCTTCCCCACGCCCTCCGTGCGCCACTGGGTGGTCTCACCGATCGGCGAGGGAGCCAAGTCGATCGAGCGCGGCGGCACCTCCGAGGAGGAGGGCTTCCAGATAAAGGGCGTCGAGCTGCAGCGGATCTGCGACAAGCAGCAGTTCGGCTCCGGAGACCGGCACTATCTGGGTGTGCAGTTCGTGCTCTGGGACGGCCAGTTGGTGATCACCCTGATGATCACGGTGACCCTGCTGCACAAGACGCTGCGGATCGAGGTCACCGGGCATGCGCTGGGCCCGATCCATCCGCTGTTCCACAACAAGCCGTCGGCCCCCAGCAAGACGGTCGCCAAGACCTTCCGCTTCTGGGAGACCAAGTCCATCCCGCTGCCGCTGGTGAACGCGAAGGAGGTCGTGCGGCTGACCGCGCGCGCCCCCTTCACCTGGTATCCGCCGATACTGGACCACCTCGGGGGCAAGCTGGTCCTGCCCGAGCCGTTCGGTCTGCGGCACGCCTGGGCGGACAAGCCCTGGCGGCACCGCTTCATGGCGGACGACGCGCTGCGCACCGCCACACCGGTGCTGCGGGTGGTCCATGAGGCGGCCCTCGGGGTGCTCAAGCACCACGGCGTGGACACCGAGCGCTTCGGCAACCGCTCGCTGGCGCTCAGCGGCCAGATCCAGGAGGCGGCCCCGAAGAAGGCCGACCTGTACGACGCGTAAGCCGCCGTACGCACCGCATGAGGAAGGCCCCGGCCGCATGGCCGGGGCCTTCCTCATGCGGCATGCGGCTTGGCTATGCCTGGGCCTTCGGCCAGGCGTCGGCCAGCAACTGGCGGGTGTCGGCGAGGAGTTGCGGCAGCACCTTGGTCCGGCCGATGACGGGCATGAAGTTGGTGTCCCCGCCCCAGCGCGGCACCACATGCTGATGCAGATGCGCCGCGATCCCGGCTCCGGCGACGGTGCCCTGGTTCATGCCGATGTTGAAACCGTGCGCACCCGAGGCGGTACGGAGCGCGGTCATGGCGGCCTTGGTGTATTCCGCCAGCTCGATCGTCTCCTCGGCGGTGAGCTCGGTGTAGTCGGCGATATGCCGGAACGGGACGACCATGAGATGGCCGCCGGTGTACGGGTACAAATTGAGCACCGCGTACACGGAGGCGCCTCGAGCGATGATCAAGCCATCCTCGTCCGACTTCTCCGGAATGGAGCAGAACGGACAGCCATCGCCCGCGCCCGGGCCGGTCGGCTTGTTCTCCCCCTGGATGTAGGCCATCCGATGGGGCGTCCACAGGCGCTGGAACGCGTCAGGCGTCCCCACTCCGATCTGCTGTTCCGGCTCACTCGTCATGCGGGCCAGCATATTCGCCCGGCCGCGGGGAGGAAGAGCCGAGGGGCGGCCCTGGTCAGGGCCGCCCCTCGGAATCCCGGCCTCCGTGGGAGACCGTGGTGGATCAGACCTGGATCCGGCGCTCCACGGCGTCGGCGATCTCGGCCAGCGCCTCGTCGATCGGGATGCCGTTCTTCTGCGAACCGTCGCGGTAGCGGAAGCTCACGGCGTTGCCGGCCACGTCCTCGTCACCGACGATCACCATGAACGGGATCTTGGACTTCTGGGCGTTGCGGATCTTCTTCTGCATCCGGTCCGAGGACGAGTCGACCTCCATCCGCAGGCCCTTCGCCTTGGCCTGCGCGGCGAACTCCTCCAGGTACGGGACATGGGTGTCGCCGATCGGGATGCCGACCGCCTGGACCGGGGCGAGCCACACCGGGAAGGCGCCCGCGTAGTGCTCCAGCAGGACCGCGAAGAAGCGCTCGATCGAGCCGAAGAGCGCCCGGTGGATCATGACGGGCTGCTGACGCGAGCCGTCGGCCGCGGTGTACTCCAGCTCGAACCGCTCCGGCTGGTTGAAGTCGACCTGGATGGTCGACATCTGCCAGGTACGGCCGATCGCGTCCCGGGCCTGGACCGAGATCTTGGGGCCGTAGAAGGCGGCGCCGCCCGGGTCCATGACCAGCTCCAGGCCCTGCTTCTCGGCCGCCTTGCGCAGCTCCTCGGTGGCCTCTTCCCACTGCTCCGGCCCACCGATGAACTTGTCGGAGTCGTCCCGGGTGGACAGCTCCAGGTAGAAGTCGCTCAGACCGTAGTCGCGCAGCAGGTTCAGCACGAAGGTGAGCAGATTGTCCAGCTCATCGGCCATCTGCTCCTTGGTGCAGTAGATGTGCGAGTCGTCCTGGGTGAAGCCCCGGGCCCGGGTCAGGCCGTGGACGACGCCGGACTTCTCGTACCGGTAGACCGTGCCGAACTCGAACAGCCGCAGCGGCAACTCGCGATACGACCGCCCGCGCGCCCTGAAGATCAGGTTGTGCATCGGGCAGTTCATGGCCTTGAGGTAGTAGTCCTGGCCCTCGAACTCCATGGGCGGGAACATGCCGTCCATGTAGTGCGGCAGATGGCCGGAGGTCTCGAAGAGCTTGGCCTTGGTGATGTGCGGGGTGTTGACGAACTCGTACCCCGACTCCTCGTGCCGCTTCCGCGAGTACTCCTCCATCTCCTTGCGGATCACCCCGCCCTTGGGGTGGAACACCGCGAGGCCCGAGCCCAGCTCGTCGGGGAAGGAGAACAGGTCCAGCTCGGCGCCCAGCTTGCGGTGGTCGCGCTTCTCGGCCTCGGCGAGGAAGTCCAGGTACGCCTTCAGCTCGTCCTTGGTCGGCCAGGCGGTGCCGTAGATCCGCTGGAGCTGGGGATTCTTCTCACTGCCCCGCCAGTACGCGGCGGCGCTGCGCATCAGCTTGAAGGCCGGGATGTTCCGTGTGGTCGGCAGGTGCGGACCGCGGCACAGGTCCTTCCAGCACAGCTCGCCGGACTTGGCGTCGAGGTTGTCGTAGATGGTCAGCTCGCCCGCGCCCACTTCGGCCGACGCGCCCTCGGCGGCGTCCGCGGCCGATCCCTTGAGCCCGATCAGCTCCAGCTTGTACGGCTCGGCGGACAGCTCCTCGCGCGCCTCGTCGTCGGTGACCACGCGGCGGGAGAACCGCTGCCCCCTCTTCTGGATCTCCTGCATCTTCTTCTCGATGCGCTTGAGATCGTCCGGGTGGAACGGGGTCTCGACGTCGAAGTCGTAGTAGAAGCCGTCCTTGATCGGCGGGCCGATGCCCAGCTTCGCCTCGGGGAACAGCTCCTGCACCGCCTGGGCCATGACATGCGCGGTGGAGTGGCGCAGGATGTCCAGGCCGTCCTTGCTGGTGATCTCCACGGGCTCGATCTCGTCGCCCTCGGCCGGCCGGTACGCCAAGTCCTTGAGCTGTCCGCCCACGCGCACGGCGACGACCGAGCGGTCGCCGGAGAAGAGGTCCGCCGTCGTAGTGCCCGTGGCCACCACGCGTTCTTCCCGCTCGGAATCGCGTTGGATGATCACACGGACGTCTGACACCGGTCTCTCCTGACTGATGGATGGCTCACCGCGGCGAATGCGGCGCAGCGTGAATCGTACCGAGCCCACGGGTGGGACCGCGAAACGGTTGGGCACGCCGCCGCCGGGCGCCGTCACGCGCCGGGGCGGCGGTCAGGGGCCGCCGCCGCATGCCTCCTCGAAGAAGTCCAGGTTCTCCTGGAGCGATTTGACCAGCCGGTCCCGCTCGGCCTCGTCCACCTGGACCGGGGTGACGCCGGTGGCCCCGCTGAGCCGCCGGAAGCCGCCGCGGCTCTCCAGCCGCCCCCGCACCCGGATCGGCAGCCCCACCAGATGGGCGTGGCCGGCGATCCGGTAGTCCTCCTCCTCCAGGGTGATCCGCACCTGTGGGACATCCGCCCCGGAGAGCACCCGCAGCCGCACCGTCCCCGGACCGCCGGGGCCGGTACGGCGCAGCCGCACCACCGCACCGGTGAGGCATACGGGCACGGACGGCTCGTCCCGGACATAGCGGGCGCCCGCCTCCCGCAGTCCCGGCAGATCGCCGGGCGAGAAGTCCACCGGATCGGGCCGGGCCGCGAACCCCGGCGGCGGACCGGCGGCTGGTGACCACTCCAGCGCCACCCGCGCCCCCTCCGTGCCCTGGACCAGCGCGACCACCGCCTCGGTCAGCTCCCGGCAGGCCCCCGCCGCGACCGCCGCGTCGTACACCTCCATGCCGCCGGTCGTCCGGTGGTAGTCGGCGGCGTCACGGAGGGCGTACAGCGCGCGCAGCAGGGTGACCGCGGTGGCGCGGCCGTCCTCCTCGACGGGCACGAAGACGGTCAGCTCACGGCCGCCGGACTCCGCGCCCGGGGGCCCGGTCAGCACCCGCTCCAGGGACGCCTCGGCGGCGCGGCGGTGCCGGGCGCCGTAGTAGCCCGCCCGGCCGCGGGCGGCGAGCGCCGCGGCCAGCAGGGTGTCGCGGGCGGCGGCGCGCAGCCGCTCCTGCGCGGTCCAGGCGGAGGTGCCGCCGGGGGATTCGGGCACCTCGCGCCGCCAGCGGATCTCATCGCTGGGCACGGCGAGGCCGGTGAGCACCTCGCGGGCGGAGGGGGCGGCGCTGCGGCTGAGCGCCATCAGCGCCTCGCCGAGCAGATCGCCGCTGTCGGGGAAGTCCCGGCTCTCGGGCACCAGCAGGCTGGTGGCGCCCGCGGCCCGGCCCGGCGGCGTCCAGCGGGCGTAGCGCCCCGGGGTGCCGCCGCGGCGGCGCCAGCCGTGCCGGGCGAGCAGGGCGCCGAGGACGGCCGGATCGGTCTCGTCGGGGTGCGGGACCGCCGGGGGTGCCGGGTCGTCCTGGGGCCACGGTCGGTCCATCACGGTCTCCCTCCCGCCCCGACCCGGGTCATGATCTCGCAGAGCGCGCGGTCGTCGAAGACCCGCGAGGTCGGGATCCGCACGGTGGTCCGGCGGCGGCCCGTGATCGGGTGGCCGGCCAGATTGATCCAGTAGCAGCAGTGGCGCAGGGACAGTCGGTCATGCCCGGCGCGCAGCCAGTCCTCCTGGCTGCGCGGCACGATCATCACCACGAGGATCTTGTGCACGGAGACCGGGCTGCGGGCCAGCTTGATCAGGTGGTCGTTGTCGAGGGTGAAGGCGAAGGTCGGGGCCGGGGGGTCCGGTGCGATCTGGTACGTGGCCTTGAGCTGCACCTTGATGGTGACCTCGTCGTCCACGGCGTGGCCGGGGGCGCTGTGGCTGACATGCCAGTCGATGCCGTGGTCGGGAAAGGGCTGGGCCAGTGAGCAGCCCGCGGCGGCGGCGACCGCGTGCAGATACCCCACTTGAAGGGTCTCCATGCAGGCGGTGGTGGCGATCTGGCCACGCACGGGGGCTGTTCCGCTCAGGGCAAGGCCGCTCACCGTCGGGGCCGGGTCGGGTTTCGCGAGCGTCATGTCCGTGACGCCTCCCGGTCGTCGCCGGCATACGTACATCTGTGTTGTCTCCGCGTCAGGACCTCGGCAAACAGCGGCGGTTCGAGGTGCCCGCTCCGGGTATCACCTGGTCGGGGCGGGATGCAGGAGTCATCGACGGGAAAAGCACGAGGAGTTGGGGCCATGCCGTCCTGGTTCGAGGGGCCGCTTGCCGCCTTTGACACGGAGACCACGGGTGTCGATGTCGAGCATGACCGGATCGTGTCGGCGGCGCTGGTGGTACAGCGCGGGACCGGAAGTCTGCCGGAGATCCGGCGCTGGCTGGTGAGTCCGGGGGTGCCGGTGCCGCCGGCCGCCACCGAGATACACGGTCTGACCGATGCCCATCTGCAGCGTCACGGCAGATGGCCGGCGCCGGTGATGGACGAGATGGCGCGGGCGATAGCCGAGCAGACCGCGCGGGGCACCCCGCTGGTGGTGATGAACGCGCCGTTCGATCTGACCCTGCTGGACCGGGAGTTGAAGCGGCATCGCAACTCCAGCCTGGCGGGCTATCTTTCGCTGCGCTCGATGAGCGTGCTGGATCCGCGGGTGCTGGACAAGCATCTGGACCGCTATCGCAAGGGCCGCCGCACCCTGCTCGATCTGTGTGCGCACTACGGAGTGGAGCTGACCGGCGCGCATGACGCGGCGGCGGACGCGGCGGCCTCCCTGCATGTGGTGCGGGCGGTGGGCCGCCGGTTCGCCTCGCGTCTGGAGACGCTCACACCCGCCGAGCTGCACGCCCGCCAGACGATCTGGTACGCGGCGCAGGCCCGGGGGCTGCAGGCGTGGTTCGCGCTCAACGGCTCGGACGAGGTCTGCGATCCGGCCTGGCCGCTGCGTCCCGACCTCGCGGCCGCGGCCTGACACTCGGGGGCGGCGGCGCGAGGAGGCTCAGGTGCGGCGGAGCGAGAAGGGATGACCCGCCGGGTCGGAGTAGATCCGGGTGTCGCGCAGGCCGCCGTTGTTCTTGGTGTCCAGCGGGCGGGCGCCCAGGTCGATGACCTGGCGCTCCGCGGCGTCGATGTCCTCCACCAGCAGGTCCAGATGGGCCTGCTGGGAGTCGTCCGGCCGCGGCCAGCTCGGCGGGGCGAAGCCGTGGTCCCGCAGGAACGCCATCCGCGACCCGCCGGGTGCGACGATCTCGATCCGGTCGGGGGCGGTCATCGGCTGGATCTCGGCGCCGAGCACCCGGGCGTAGAAGTCGGCGAGTTCTTCGGGTTCGGCACAGTCCAGGGTCAGGACGGCTGCGCTGGCTACGGCCATGAGTTCCCCTCCATATCGTCACCCACGGAAGTTTTATCCGGATACCCAGCTCTTGGCCGGACAAGCACACGGACCGGCCTACCGGCGGACAGACCTGAGGCCGGGCCGCCTGCTGGCGGCCCGGCCTCATGGAGTGGTGGGCGATACTGGGTTCGAACCAGTGACCTCTTCGGTGTGAACGAAGCGCTCTCCCACTGAGCTAATCGCCCGGGTTGTCCTCATCGGGGTCTCCCCCGGCGGAACGACCTGAACAATACAGGTCGCGGCGGGTCTGGTTCAAACCGTATGTCCGCCGGAGGGCGGGGAGGCCGGACCGGCGGCCCGCGCGGCCAGATGCGCCCGCAGCCCCCGCCGTCCGGAGCGCATCATCAGGGCGTGGTTGGCCCGGAAGACGGGACGGCCGGGGAGCGCGAGGCGGCGCAGCAGCGGCTTGCGGGCCACCACCTCCTGTTCGAAGAGGGCGCGGGTGCCGGTCCCGTGGGGCGACACCGTCCAGCGCGCCCATCCCTCCAGATCGCCCGAGAAGCCGATCTCCAGCACGCCGTCCGCCGGGTCCTGGCGTGCCTCACTGACGATCACCCGCAGGTCGTACGGGACCAGGGAGCGGAAGCGGGCGGCGCCGCTGCGCTCGTCGATCCGCCGGACCTCACGGACCTGGGGCCACCACCGCGGATAGTCATCGCCGTTCGCCAGCGCCGCGAAGACGGCGGCGGGGGCGGCGTCGAGGTCCCATCGGCTGCGGAAGCGGTAACGGCACCAGTCCATGCCCTCAAGTGTCGTCGGAACCGTGACCGCGTGGCCAGCCCGGCAGCTTGTCGCCGACGAGCGCGAGGTTCTGGATCGCGGCGAGGCCGTACTGGGCGGTGGTGTTGGTGCTCACCCAGGCCGCCTCGACGCCGGGCCCCAACACCTGCGGACCTTCGAGCTCGACCTCTTCCAGCTGGTGGTGGCGTCGGGGCAGCCGTCGCCCATGGCGCCGGGAGCGGGCGGCACCCGGGTCAGACGTGGGCCCGGCGCTCCACCGCGACCGCACAGCCCGCGAGGGCGCCCGCCGCCGGGGCGATCAGCGGCAGCATCTGCCAGCAGGGAGTCGCCCGGTCCGCCGGTGTTGTCGGCACCGGCCGGATGCGGGGTGATCGGCTCCAGCTCGGCGCTCACGCTCTTCTCATACGCGGCGATCTTGGCGTCGACGCCCTGCGGCCTGTAGGCGTCGTACTGGGAGTTGGTGGCCGGGATGCCGCGGTTGTAGCCCATGACCTCGCCCACCTCGGGGTCATGGGTCATGAAGTCGATGAACTGGGCGACTTCCTTGGGGTGCTGGGCGCGGGCGGAGCCGCTGAGCATCAGCGAGGAGAGGTACTGACCGGTCCGCTTGCCGTCCGTGGTCGGGATCGGCCCCAGGTCGAGGGTGGTCTTGGTCTCGGCGGCGAAGCGGACCAGGAAGTTGTCCCAGGTGAACTCGGAGGCCGACAGATCGGCGCTGATCGACGCCTTGGGCTTGGCCTGCTCGGACTTCTTGCCCGGCACCAGCTCGTCGGTCTTGGCGTGCCGCTGCCACCGGCCCCACCACTCGGTGAGGTCGTCCTCGGTGAAGCCGAGCTTGCTGTCCTTGGTGAAGAACGCCTTGCCGTTCTGCCGCAGATACAGGTCGTAGAGATACATCACAATGGCGTTGTCGCTGGCGCCGCAGAGCGTGCCGTCGCTCTTGCGCACCTTCTTGGCGGCCGCGAAGAAGTCGTTCCAGGTCCATCCGTCCTCGACGGTCACCCCGGCTTTCTTGAACACGTCCGGGTTGTAGAAGAGGGCGAAGGTATTGGCGCCGACCGGCACTCCCAGGAGCTTGCCGTCGATATCCCCGGCCTTCTCCAGCCCGTTACGAAAACCCTTCAGGCTGAGATTTCCGGCCTTGGCCTGACCATTCAGATCCAGCAGCAGGTTCTTGTCGCCGTATTTGCGCAGGAAGGCGTAGGAGTTCTGGAAGACGTCCGGGGCGTTTCCGCCCGCGGCTCGCCCCTGCCGCCCATCGCCGAGCACCCATGACACGCCCCTCCCCGGGCAGGCCGTCCGACTGCCCTCGTTGGTTGAAACGTTTTAGGCAAGCGCTTGCCGGGACAAGTCAAGGACCAGCGACGCGTACGTCAACGGTTCGGACAGGGATCGATCAGGATTGAGGCGAAGCGCTTCGACAAGCCCGCCGGGGACGGCACCGACGCCCCCCGTCGCCGGACACCTTCGGACAGCCGCCGGACGGCTTCGGACATGCGAGAACGCCGAGGGCCCGGAAGGCAGATGCCTTCCGGGCCCTCGGTCCGGGGTGGGCGATACTGGGTTCGAACCAGTGACCTCTTCGGTGTGAACGAAGCGCTCTCCCACTGAGCTAATCGCCCTGGCGCACGGCCAACATTAGCGCATGCCGGACCGTGCTCATGACCAGTCCTACGACCCCGGACCGGTCACTGCTCGATCTTCCACGGCATCACGATGCCGAACTTCCACACGTAGACCGTCACCGCCGCGGCGCAGATCACCACCGCGATCGTGGTCAGTATGAGATTGCGCCGGCGCACCCTCGGATCCAGGGCGCGGTGCGCCGCCTCGGTGACCTTGCGCTTGGTCCACGCCAGCACCAGCTGGGCCCAGACGAACTCGGTCGCCCAGATCGCCATTCCGGCGAAGATCACCAGCCATCCCGGACCGGGCAGGGGCAGCAGGACAACGCCCAGACCCACGACCCCGAGGCCGACGATGAAGACGCCGACCTGCCAGCTCAGGTGGAGCGGGCGCGACCGCTTGATGAACTGCGGCGCCCGGGAACCCCATACCGGCTCCCGCTTCGGCGCATCGCCCCCCGTCGCGGCCTGGGGCGCCGTTTCGGCAGCCCCCCGCCGCCCGTCACTCTCCGCATTCATGTGACCCAACCTACCTGATCATTTGAAGTCACCGGAACGGCGGTAGTACTCATGTCGGAGCTGGGCCGCAAGAGCTACCGGAAGCGCCGCAAAACGGTCAGAGGGGTTTACAACGGCACCGTAGGTGGCATGTCGATTTCGCCGACGTGCGAATCCCCGAGCGCACACTGAGCGAAAGGCCCTGGCGCTTATGAACACCACGGTCAGCTGCGAGCTGCACCTGCGCCTCGTTGTGTCGAGCGAATCCTCACTGCCTGTACCCGCGGGCCTGCGGTATGACACGGCCGACCCTTACGCCGTGCACGCCACCTTCCACACCGGAGCCGAAGAGACGGTCGAATGGGTGTTTGCCCGCGATCTTCTCGCCGAGGGCCTGCACCGGCCCACCGGCACCGGCGACGTCCGTGTGTGGCCGTCCCGCAGCCACGGCCAGGGAGTCGTCTGCATCGCCCTGAGCTCCCCGGAGGGGGAGGCACTGCTCGAAGCCCCGGCGCGGGCCCTGGAGTCGTTCCTGAAGCGAACCGACGCGGCGGTGCCACCCGGTACCGAACACCGCCATTTCGACCTCGACACAGAGCTCTCCCACATCCTGGCGGAGAGCTGAGACCCGGCGAGAGCTGAGCGCTCGGCCGTCCGACTCGGGGAGACGGCGCAAGCCTGGGCGCGATCTACGCGACATGCGCAACCTTTCAGTACCGACCATCCCGACCACGGCAACCCGACAACGGCAGAGGCAGGCGACGGTGCCGTCGCCGCGGCACCCCCCGCGGCGACGGCACCGCCGCGTGTCGGCGCGGCCCCGTCGCGTGCCCGCCCGGGACCGTCCGGTGACCGCCCGGCGCCCGGCAGGGCTAGAGTCGGGCAGATCGAGGGCAGCCCAGGGGCAGCCGCCGACCCAGCCGGCCAGGGAGCCAATCGTGCTGATCAACCACGACACCCGGTGCGCGCTCGACGCGGTCGTCGATCTGGTGAACACCGCGCCCGAGGGTGCGGACCAGGATGACCTCGCCGATGTCGCCGCCCTGCGCCGGTTCGTCGAGCGCAATGACATCAGCGACATCGGCACGCTCGGGGAGCGCGACCTCACCGCCGTCCGGGCCGTACGGGACCGGTTCGCCGAGGTCTTCTCGGCGGCCGGGAACGAGGCCGCCACCCGCCGCTCCGCCGAGCTGCTCAACGCGATGATCGCCGCGGCCGGCACCACGCCCCGGCTCACCGACCACGACGGCTTCGACTGGCATGTGCACTACTTCGCGCCCGGGGCGTCGCTGGCCGACCACCTCGCCGCCGACTGCGGCATGGCGCTGGCGTTCCTCGTGGTGGCGGGCGAGCGGGAGCGGCTGCGCCGCTGTGAGGCCCCGGACTGCCGCCACGCCTTCGTGGACCTGTCCCGCAACCGCTCCCGGCGCTACTGCGACAGCCGCACCTGCGGCAACCGGCTGCATGTCGCCGCGTACCGCGCCCGGCGCCGCGAGGCCGCGAGCTGACCGCCCGCGCCCGGCGGTCGGCGGCCGGGCGGAGGGGGAACGAGCGGGGCGCCGCCTCACCACCGGTGGAGGTCGTGAACGGCGGTCACGAAGAGCAGGGTGCCGATGAACGCCAGGAATAGCATCAGCGGCGGCTGCGAGAGGGCGAAGAGACAGCCACGGGTCTCGTCGCTCGGCGGAACAGGGGGTCCTTCGATGGGGGATTGCTCCCCGGGCGGTGATTGCAACATCTCGCGAAGATCATGACCCAGCCCTCACCCCGCCTGCGACCGGTGATCGTTTTTTGACCGGTCGGTTGTCAGATCCCGTGCTTTTTGAGTATGGCCTCGATGTCGGAGAAGTCATCTGTGCCAGAGCTCGTTCCGCCCTTGGCCTTCGGCCTCCCCGCCGCCTTCGCTCCTGCGGCTGCTCGGCCGGGCCCCAGCGCGGGCTCCGAGGCGCCCGCGGACACCCCGGCCCGTTCGGCCGCGGCCGCCGCCTTGCGCTCCTTACGGGTGCCGCCGGAGCGGCGCTCGACCGCCCGGCTGATCATGAACAGCACCCAGGAGAGGCCGAGCACCCCGAAGCCCAGCCAGACGGTCGGCTTGAAGACCAGGTCGGCCACCCAGTCGAGGATGCCGGTCATCGCCAGGCCCAGCGGGACCAGGGCGTAGGCGGCGATCCGGGTCGCGGCCAGGAACCGCTTGCGGTAGGCGGTCACCCCGGCGATGCCCAGACCGGCCGCGGACAGCGCGGCACAGATGGTGTCGGTCAGCATCGTTCCTCCCGCGACTGGCGTTCCGGTATGTCCATCGTGCACCCCGTAAGGCTGCCGGGGCCATGGCCCCGGCCCGGGATCAGGGACATCTCCGGGTACGGAGCGCGGACCAGGGGCTGGAAGACTGGCCCCATGAGCCACACCGACCCCTCCCCTCGCCCCGTGCTCGACGTCTGGTGCGAGCTGCAGTGCCCCGACTGCCGTACCGCCCTGGGCGATCTGCGCGCGCTGCGCGACCGCTTCCAGGACGCCCTGGACATCCGGCTGCGCCACTTCCCGCTGGAGCGCCACCGGCACGCCCACGCGGCGGCCCAGGCGGCCGAGGAGGCCATCGCGCAGGGGCGCGGCTGGCCATATGTCGAAGCCGTCCTGGAGCGCACCGAGGAGCTCGGCACCCGCGGTGAGCCGCTGCTGGTGGAGGTGGCCCGGGAACTGGGGCTGGACGCCGAGGAGATGGACACCGCGCTGGTCGACGGCCGGCACATCCTGATCGTGGACGCGGACCAGGCCGAGGGCAAGGCGATCGGGGTCACCGGCACCCCCACGTATGTGATCGGCGGCGAGCGGCTCGACGGCGGCAAGAGCCAGGAAGGGCTGCGGGAGCGCGTCGAGGAGATCGCCGCCCGCCTCATCTCCGAGCGGCCGTAAGGCCCCTGGCAGGGCCCCGGCAGGCCCTTGGAGCAGGCCCTCGGAACCGGCCCTCAGAGCAGCGGCTTGTAGAGCTGGTACTCGGTCGGCTCGTAGCCCAGCGACTCGTACAGCCGCAGCGCCGGGGTGTTGCCGCCGAAGACATGCAGGCCCAGGCTGCGCGCCCCGTGCTCCAGGCTCGCGCGCTCGGCGGCCAGCATCAGGGTGCGGCCGTGTCCGCGGCCACGGTGCTCCTCGGCGACCTCGACGGCGAAGACGTACGCCTCCCCGCTCTCGGCCGTATCGGGCTCCCCCTCGCGCAGCGTGACCCAGAGGGTGCCCACGTCCGTACCGCCGTGGGCGAGGACCCGCAACAGGGCCCCGGGGGTGTCCGGGCCCTGCGGCAGCAGCGTGGCGTAGTCGGTGTCCGCCTTGGTCTCGGCCTGCTGCCGGGTGACTCCGCGCTCCAGCAGGTCGGCGATGTATCCGGCCCGCTCGCGGGCGCGCCACGCCGGGTATTCGGCCTCCGTCATGGGGCGTATCGCGCTGTCCCCGGGCAGTGCGGGCGGCTCCGTGAGCCGCTTGAGCATATTGCGGCCGCGCTCGCGGTAGCCGAGCGCGGCCGCGAGCGCGAGGGCGGTCGTGGCCGGTGCGGGGACCCTCACCACCAGCTGGGTGCAGCCCCAGCCGCGCAGCACCTCCTCGGCGGCGAGCGCGGCGACCGTGCCGCGGCCCCGGTGCCGCTCGCCCTCGTCGATGTGGAGCCGCTCGATGCGCCCGGCCGCCGGGCCCAGGCGGGCGTCGGTGGTGAGCTGGACGGAGCCGACGGGGCGGCTGTTGACGCACACCTCGTACGAGCGGGCACGCCCGCCGCCTTCGGTGGGCTGTTCGGGCGCGATGGGCCGCAGAGTGGTGGTCACGAGGGTGTTCTACCGGTCCGCCGGGCCGACGTCACCCGTTTTCGGCGCGGATCCGCCGCGACGAGCCGGTCAGGGGTCGATGTCCGCGGCGGCCCGCTCGGTGAAGATCCGCAGGGCCTCGGCGGTGACCGGCCCGGGGGCGCCGCGCAGGGTGCGGGTGTCCACCCGGTGCACGCCCTGTACGTCGCGGGTCGTGGAGGTCAGGAAGACCTCCTCGGCCCGGCTCAGCGCCCCCAGCGGCAGTTCGGTCTCCTTGGCGCCCACCCACTCCAGCACCAGGGCGCGGGTGATCCCGGCGAGGCAGCCGGAGGAGAGCGGCGGGGTGTGCAGCTCGCCGTCGAGGACCACGAAGACGTTGGTGCCGGTGCCCTCGCAGAGCGCCCCGACCGTATTGCCGAAGAGGGCCTCGGAGGCGTCGTGCTCACGGGCGCGGGCCAGCGCGACCACGTTCTCGCCGTACGAGGTGGTCTTCAGGCCGGTGAGCGCCCCGCGCTCGTTGCGCGCCCACGGGACGGTGATCACGGCGGTGGCGTCGGGTCGGCGGGACGCCTCGGCCAGCGCGACCACCAGGGTGGGCCCGGCCGTGCCCCGGTCGGAGCCGAGCGGCGAGAGCCCGCCGGTGTAGGTGATCCTGAGCCGCCCGAACGGCACGGGGTGGGCCTTGAGCACCTCCTCGCAGCCCCGCCGCACCTCGTCCAGGTCCGGCTCGGGAAGCCCCAGGCCCTCGGCGGAGCGGGCCAGCCGCCGCAGATGGCGGGTGAGGGCGAAGGGCCGTCCATCGGTGGCCTTGACGGTCTCGAAGACACCGTCGCCGACCGTGAGCCCATGGTCGAAGACGGACACCCTGGCGCTGTCCGCGTCGCGGAGGGATCCATCGAGCCAGATGGCCGGTTTCATCGTGTCGCCCTTCCCGTCGGCTGCTGTACGCCCGACGCTACCGCGAGCAGCCGGGCGGCCTTGAGTTCCGTTTCGTCCCATTCGCGCTCCGGATCGGAGCCCCAGGTGATGCCCGCCCCGGTGCCGAACCGCAGCACGGCCCCGGCCGGGCCGCGGTCGATCCAGAAGGTGCGTATCCCGACCGCCAGCTCACCGGTGCCGCGGTCGGCGTCGACCCAGCCGATGCCGCCGCAGTACGGGCCGCGGGGCGCGGTCTCCAGCGCCTCGATGACGCGCAGCGCGCTGGACTTGGGCGCGCCGGTGACCGATCCGGGCGGGAAGGTGGCCGCGAGCAGTTCCGGCCAGCCGGTGCCGGGGGCGAGTTCGCCCCGCACCGTGGAGACGAGGTGGACCAGTCCCGGATGCGGTTCGACCGCGCAGAGGGCCGGGACGGTCACCGAGCCGGTGGCGCAGACCCGGCCCAGGTCGTTGCGGACCAGGTCCACGATCATCACGTTCTCGGCGTGGTCCTTCTCCAGCAGGTCTTCGGGGCCGCGGCCGGTGCCCTTGATGGGGCCGGACTCCACGATGTGTCCGGTGCGTCGCAGGAACAGTTCGGGCGAGGCCGTGGCGACCTCCACCCCATGGGCGGGCAGCCTTACGGTGCCCGCGTACGGGGCGGGGTTGCCCAGGGCCAGCAGCGCGGTCAGCGCGTCCACATCGGCCGCGGCCGGATCGGGCAGCGGCGCGGTCAGCACCCGGCAGAGATTGGCCTGGTAGACCTCGCCGGCCGCGATGCGCCGCCGGATGCCGCGCACCCCGGCGGTGTAGGCGGCCCGGTCCAGGGACGAGGTCCAGTCCCCGGCCGCGGGGCCGTACCAGCCACCGGGCGCGGGGGGCGGCACGGGCTCGGTCCGTACGTCCCCGAAGCGTGCGCAGACCAGACGGCCCTCGAAGTCCGCGACAACGGCCCAGAAACCCTGGGTGTCCAGGGCCGACGGGTCGCTGGTCACATCGCGTAGCTCGGTGGCGAGCAGGCCGCCGAAGCGGGCGAGCGGGGGCAGATCGTGCACGGTCGCGAGTCTATGGTGCCCAGGTCAGGGCGGCCTCGGGAGGGCGTGTGGCACCCGAGCAGGGCAGCACGCTGCGGAAACGGAATTTGAGCTGGCCGGGGAATCCGCTAGAGTTCAACACGTCGCCGGGACGCGGAAGCGCCCCGGACATACGACACCTGCGGACGTGGCTCAGTTGGTAGAGCATCACCTTGCCAAGGTGAGGGTCGCGAGTTCGAATCTCGTCGTCCGCTCGGAGTGGGGGTTTCGACCTCCACGGTTGGTGGAGTGGCCGAGAGGCGAGGCAACGGCCTGCAAAGCCGTCTACACGGGTTCAAATCCCGTCTCCACCTCGGACGATTAGCTCAGCGGGAGAGCGCTTCCCTGACACGGAAGAGGTCACTGGTTCAATCCCAGTATCGTCCACTCGGATCCTCGCGGATCCACCTGCGCGATTAGCTCAGCGGGAGAGCGCTTCCCTGACACGGAAGAGGTCACTGGTTCAATCCCAGTATCGCGCACGCAGTCCCGCGGACGATTAGCTCAGCGGGAGAGCGCTTCCCTGACACGGAAGAGGTCACTGGTTCAATCCCAGTATCGTCCACACTGATCGGCGGAGGGCCGGAGCGAAGAGCTCCGGCCCTCTGACGTTTCTCGGCTCTCAATCCTCAGTTCTCAGGACGAGAAGAGCATGTGCCCGAAGCCCCGCTTGTGGTGGCCGTGGTGACCACCGTGGTGCCCGTGCTGCGGCGCGCCCCACGCGGGCGCGGGCGCGGCCGGGTATCCCTGCGGGCCGGGCGCGGCGGGCGGCACCTGCTGGGTCCACTGCGTCTCAAGGCGGGTCAGCGCCTCCAGCTCCCCGTAGTCCAGGAAGATCCCCCGGCAGCCGCTGCACTGCTCTATCTGCACGCCATTGCGGTTATACGTGTGCATCGGCGCATGGCACTTGGGACACTGCATGGTCCGCTCAACTCCTCATGCTTCGGACAACAACGCGCCGGAACATGCCTCCGACCGCGTGGACTTCACCCTACGGCCTCCATGTACCGGGCGATGCGGACAGCCGCCTCCACCATCGCCTCCTCGGCCTCGTCCAACGCCCTTCCGGCGGCCGCCGCTTTGGCCAGCGCGAGCGCGGCGGTCTGCACGGTGAGTGCGCGGGCGGGCACGTCCAGCCGCGGCCAGGGGTCGCCCTGCCCCGCGGCGGGACCGCCCGCCGCCCGGTACGCCCCCAGAAACCGGTCCCAGTCCTCGGGGGCGAGCAGCCCGGCCGCGTACCAGGCGGCGGGACGCGCGAGGTCCCAGGCCGGGTCGCCGAGGCCGAGGTCGTCGATGTCGATGAGCCGCCAGTCGGTGGCACGGCGGCGGATGAGCTGACCGAGGTGGAGATCGCCGTGGCAGAGCCTGTCGGCCTCTTGCCGGTCCGCGCGATCCCGGTGATCGGTGCGGCCCCTGTGGTCCCGGCGGTCCGTGCGGTCCCGGCGGTCCGCGCGGTCCCGGCGGTCTGTTCGGTCCAGGTCCACACGGTCCGTACGGTCCACGCCCCGCGCCCAGTCCGGCAGACCGGCCCAGGCGTGCGACACGGCCCGGATGGCCACGCTGTCGGGGAGTGCCGCCGCGCGCAGCCGGGCGATGGCGCGGGCCGCCTTGACCGGGCCGCGCATCGCCGGGAGGGGGCCGGGCAGTTCGGCGACCGGCACGGCGTGCAGCCGGGCCAGCAGCTTCCCCGCCTCGACCCACGGGGCGGCGTCCGGCGCGTCGGGCGCCACGGGTTCGCCGTACGGCCAGAGGGTGACCCGCCGGCCGTCGGGCAGCGCGGTCATGCCGTCGTCGACCGGCGGCAGGAGTATCCCCGCGCACCGGGGGTGGGCCGCGATCCCGAGCCGGACGGCCAGCTCGGCCGGATCCGTGCCGGGCGGGTGCGCCTTGGCGACGACCTGGCCGCACCGCACGACGGTGGCGTCGGGCCGGTCGGCCAGGACGGTCACCTCGGCGGTGGCGTCACGCCTGCCCCGGCGAAGGGCGGCGACGAGCTGCGCCGCGGTTTGGCTCACGGCTCCCCCATGTCATCGGCTGCCCCGGGATCGTAGCCCCTGACGGGCGGGGCACCGGTGCTCCGCCCCTCCTGATGTCGGGCGCTCACCCGAGTGCGGGCCGTGGACGCATGCGACGCCACGCTCCATGGTTACAGAGTTTGGATTCTGTAACCTCAACCCGATACGGTTCGGCGCCATGGACACATCGCATACGGGAACGAGCAACTCAGAGGATGTGCCGAGCAATTGGGGCCGGTGGGGTGAGGACGACCAGCTCGGCACGCTCAACCTCATCACCGGCGAGGCCCGGGCCAGGGGCGCCGCGGAGGCCCGAACGGGGCGGACGGTGTCCCTCGCGGTTCCGGTCCAGCCGGCGCCGGTCATCAGCGGCCCCTTCGCGCCGTCCGCCCAAGACGCCTCGCCCGTACAGCAGATGATGGTGTACGTCGGCTCCCCCGCACCGGCGATGGCGGACGTGATGCTGGTGACCAATCACCACCCGCGCTCGACGCACCTCGACGCGCTGGGGCACGCGATCCGCGACGGGCGGGTCTATCCGGGGCGGCCCGTGGACGAGGCCGTGACACCGGCCGGCGCCCGGCACGGCTCCACGACGGCGTTCGCCGCCGGGCTCGCCACCCGGGGGATCCTGCTCGACCTGGCGGCCGACGGCCCGTTGCCCAGTGGCCACGCGGTCACCGCGCGGGACCTCGAGGCGGCCGAGGAACGTCAGCGCGTGCGGCTGGAGTCCGGGGACGCCCTGGTGGTGCGCTGCGGATGGCCCATGACGCCCGACCCCGAGCGGCCGATGCCGGGGATGAGCCTGGACGCCGTGCGCTGGATGCACCGGCGCGGCGTGTCGCTCTACGCGGGCGACATCGGCGACGCGCACCCGGACCTGGACCCCGCCTGCCCCTTGCCGCTGCACAGGGTCGCTCTGCCGATGATGGGCCTGCCGCTGATCGACGCCGCCGAGGTGGACGAGCTCGCCGCCGTCTGCGCGGAGCTGGGCCGCTATGCTTTTCTGCTCACGGTGGCGCCGCCACGTATCCACGGGCTGACCGGGGTGCCCGTCAACCCGCTCGCGGTCTTCTGACGGGCCCGTAGGAGGAACTGGCAGTGAGGGAGCAGCCGGTGCCCGCCGCCGGGGCCGGGAGCCGCGCGGTGCGGTTCGTACGGAACGGTGAGCGCTGATGCGTTCGGGCCCGGCGCTCGACGCCGAGACCATCCTGACCGCCACCGAGGACGTACTGCGCCGCCATGGACCGGCCAAGGCCACCGTGCTCGACGTGGCGCGGGCCCTGAGGGTCAGCCACGCCAGCGTCTACCGGCACTTCCCGTCCAAGGCGGCGCTGCGCGAAGCCGTCACCCGGCGCTGGCTCGGCCGGGCGCGCGAGGACATCGCGGCGGTCGCGGCCGACACCCGGCAGGCCCCGCCCGAGCGACTGCGCACCTGGCTCACCACGCTGTTCGCCGCCAAGCGGAAGCTGCTGTCCGAGGACCCGGAGCTGTTCGCCACCTACCGGGTCCTGGCGGCCGAGCACAGTGACGCTGCCGCCGACCATGTGACCGACCTGCTCGAGCAGCTGCGCGTCATCATCGCCGACGGCGTCACCGCCGGTGACTTCACCTGTGCCGACCCCGCCGCGACGGCCCGGACCGTCTTCGACGCCACGATGGCCTACCACCACCCCGCGCACGCCCCCGAGTGGCAGGCCCCGGGCACCGAGGCGGCCTTGGAGGCCGTCTGCGCCCTGCTCGTCAACGGCCTGCGCTTCCGCTGATCCGTCCGCGCAGGGGCGGGCCGCGCCATGGCCGCAGGCCGGGTCAGCCCGCCTCGTCCGCACTGCTGAGCTTTTCGACGAGGGTCTCGTCCGGGCCGACGGAGCGCCCGTCGCTGGAGCGGATCTCCAGCGGGCTCAGCGGGTGCCCGTTCCGACGGTCGAGGAGTCGCGAATGCTCCTCCCCCGGGCCGAAGCAGTGCGTCTCGCCCCACTGGCGCAGCGCCACGATGACGGGGAAGAGTCCGCGGCCCTTTTCCGTGAGTACGTATTCCTGGTAGTGGCTGCCGTCGGAGGCGGGCACGGTTGTCATCACTCCGGTCCGCTCGAGGGTGCGCAGCCGGCTGGTGAGGATGTTCTTGGCGATGCCCAGGCTTCGCTGGAACTGGCCGAAGCGGCGACTGCCGTCGAACGCGTCGCGCACGATCAGCAGGGACCACCAGTCGCCGATGGCATCGACCGACCGGGCAACGGGACACGGTTCGGCGTCGAATCGCGTGCGGGCGACCATCGCACTTCCTCCTCGCAACACATCTGGTTGCAACATGCTACCTCCTGGCTTAAGGTCCGGTCAGGTAGCAAGTTGCAACCATCGACGAGGGGGAGGCGCCGTATGCCGAGCGACTGCTCGACGGCCGACGGTCGGACGGCCATGAACACCGCACTCGCTCCGCCCGGGCCGCCATCCACGCGCCTGATCCTGCTCTTCGCCGTGGCCTGCGGCAGCGCGGTGGCCAACGTCTATTTCGCCCAGCCCCTGCTGGTCACGCTCGGCGAGCGGTTCGCACTCGGCCCCGGCCTGCTCGGCGCCATCGTCGCGATCACCCAACTCGGTTACGCCGCGGGTCTGTTCCTGCTCGTCCCGCTCGGCGACCTCGTCGACAGGCGCAGGCTGATCCCACTCCAGCTCGGCCTGCTCGCCGCCGCGCTGCTGCTCGCGGGTCTGGCACCCGGGACCGCTGCGCTGCTCACCGCCCTCGCGGCGGTCGGTGCGCTCGCCGTCGTCGCCCAGACCATGGTCGCCGCAGCGGCCCATCTGACCGCCCCCGCGTTTCGGGGGCGGGTCGTCGGAGCGGTCACCAGCGGGGTGATCACCGGCATTCTGCTGGCCCGCACGGTGGCAGGCGTCGTGGCCGACCTGGCCGGGTGGCGCGCCGTCTACCTCTTCTCGGCCGTGGTGACCGCGACGCTCGCCGTGCTTCTGCGCCTGGCCCTGCCGACCGACCGGCCGCATGCCGTCACCATGCCGTACCGGCGTCTGCTGGCGTCGACCGTCGTCCTGTTCGCCCGCCACCCTCTGCTCCGGGTCCGGGGCATGCTGGCGCTGCTGGTCTTCGCGGCCTTCAGCACGCTGTGGAGCAGCGTCGTCCAGCCGCTCAGCAGTCCGCCCTGGTCGCTGACGCACACCGCGATCGGCGCGTTCGGGCTCGCCGGAGCGGCCGGAGCCGCGGCCGCGGGAGCCGCCGGCCGATGGAACGACCGCGGCCTCGCCCAGCGGACCACGGGTACCGCACTGGTCCTGCTCACCGCGTCGTGGCTCCCCCTGGCCTTCACCCGGCAGTCGCTCTGGGCCCTGGCCCTCGGAGCGATCCTCCTGGACTTCGCCGTCCAGGCCGTGCACGTCACCAACCAGTCCCTCATCTACGCCGTCCACCCGGACGCGGGAAGCAGAATCATCGGCGGCTACATGGTCTTCTACTCGGCCGACAGCGCCCTCGGCGCCATGGGCTCCTCCGCGGCGTACGCGGCGGCCGGGTGGACAGCCGTGTCCGCCCTGGGAGCGGCATTCAGCGGCGCAGCCCTGCTGCTGTGGGCGACGACCCGGCGCCTGGACTCAGTGGGGTGACGCCCTGAACCCCACCGCGGCCAAGCGTCACATGCGATACCGACAAACGAACCGAACCCACGTCGCCCCCCGCCAGGAGGAACGGCAACCCCGGCGCACCGCCTCCCGCTGAGGGCCCCTACGGCCGGCCGCGTCGGCCCCAGCCGCGCCTGGACGGCGCGATGCCCGGACAGCTCCCCAGCTGTCCGGGCATTCGTGCCGTCCGCCGCACCCCCGTCCCCACGGGGTTAATGGCCGGAAGTCCCCGGCCCGGGCCGCTCTCCCGGGCCTGGGGCGCTCAGCGCCCCAGCATTCCCGCCACGGACGACGCTTGTGTGACGACGGCATCCCAGCCGCCGAAGGTGATGGTCAGGAGGATGGCCATCGGCAGCACCATCGCCGCCGCGACCAGAGGGTGGCGGGTGCCGGTCCGCGGACCGCCGAAGGCGTCGGCCGCCGCGCGAATGGACCTGCGACGACGCGTGTGGATGACCGTGCGTCCAGCCGTGTCCGCCATCGTCCCTCCTCCGTCACATCTGGGGGCGGCGAGCGTCTGACCTCGGGGGACGAGTGCTGCGCCCGCCGCTTGAGCACAACATTAGGCGCGCACCCCGGTCCTCGGCGTCATGCCTTCGTACCGATTGCCGGGCCTCCCGGAGGATGACCCCGGGAGGCGTCGACTACTCCCCTGGGTGGAGATGCGCCCTCACGCCTTGGGGTCTTCCCGGAGGGGTCCGGGGAATCGATCCTTCCGGAGCCCTTCCGGTGCCCCCGGAGTGTGCCCCTCCGAGCGCGTGCGAGCTCTACTCACCGTCTCCCTCCTCGCCCCGCGGCACCGGCTGCTCCACCAGTGCCAGGACGCGGTTGGCCATGAAGCGGGCCGTCCGCACCACGGAGCCATTACGGGTGACTTCGCTCACTTCCACCACCCCCCGCCGGACCGCTGTCTCGACCCTCCGGCCCGCCCTGCTGGCCACCACTTCATACGTCCGCGTCGTGTCCCCCGCGTCCACGACTATCTCCACACGATCACCCTTCACGGTCTCAATCCCCCTTCTGAGACGGCCCCTTGAGATCACGCAGCACGGAGCCGGGCGTGGATTGCCACGATTCCGGCCCACTTCTCCAGGATCTCAGGCACCACTGACAATCGATCGGCCGACGCATGCGCGGCCTCTCAGCGCGCGGGGCCGTCAATCCGTAAGCTGTGCACGTCAGACGGACAGCGACGGACAACAGCGGCGGACTGACGGCAGATCAGCGGCAAACGGCAAGCAGACGGCAGCGGATGGGGCTCCCCACCAGGGGTTAAGGGAGGGGCTCCGCACCGGAGGTAGGGGACGGACATGGCGATGATGCGGCTCCGGCGCGAGGACCCGCGTGTCGTCGGTTCCTTCCGGCTGCACCGGCGGCTCGGCGCGGGCGGCATGGGGGTGGTCTACCTCGGCTCCGACCGGCGCGGCCAGCGGGTGGCCCTGAAGGTGATCCGGCCGGATCTCGCCGAGGACCGGGAGTTCCGGTCCCGGTTCGCCCGGGAGGTGTCCGCCGCGCGGCGGATCCGCGGCGGCTGTACGGCCCGGCTGGTGGCCGCCGACCTGGAGGCCGACCGCCCCTGGTTCGCCACCCAGTACGTACCGGGCCCCTCCCTCCACGACAAGGTGAACGAGGAGGGCCCGCTCCCCGCCGCCCAGGTCGCGTCGATCGGGTCGGCGCTGGCGGAGGGGCTGTTGGCGGTGCATGAGGCGGGTGTCGTCCACCGCGACCTCAAGCCCTCGAACATCCTGCTCTCCCCCAAGGGCCCGCGCATCATCGACTTCGGTATCGCCTGGGCGACCGGGGCCAGCACTCTCACCCACGTCGGCACGGCGGTCGGCTCGCCCGGCTTCCTCGCGCCCGAGCAGGTGCGGGGCGCGGCGGTGACCCCGGCGACCGATGTCTTCGCGCTGGGCGCGACGCTCGCGTACGCCTCGACGGCGGACTCGCCGTTCGGGCACGGCAGTTCCGAGGTGATGCTGTACCGGGTGGTGCACGAGGAGCCGCAGTTGCTGGGCGTCCCCGACGCCCTGGCGCCGCTGCTCCACGCCTGCCTCGCGAAGGATCCGGAGGACCGGCCGAGCACCCTGCAACTGTCCCTGCGGCTGAAGGAGATCGCGGCGCGCGAGGCGCATGGGCAGGGGCACGGTGCCGGGGGCTACGGCGGCGGGCCGGGCCGCCCCCCGGCGCGGCGCCCCGAGGCGTATGCCGATCAGCACACGGAGCGGCGCCCGGGCGGTACGCCGACGCCGCGCAACGGGTCCCCGTCGCCTCGGCCGGGAGCCAGTACGGGCGGGGCCTCGGGCCGTCCCACGGGGCGGAACACCCCGGCGCGGCCGCAGCAGGCGCAGCGCCGGGGCCCGCGGCCGCCCGCGCGTGCGGACCGCCCGGGGCGTCCGGCCAACACCGTCCGCACCTCGCCGGGCGGACGCCGCCCCAGCGGGCCCAACCGCCGGTTGCTGCGGCAGCGGCTGACCGTGTTCGTCGTGGTGACGCTGCTGGTGGCGCTGGGGATCGCGGCGGCGCAGGGCTGTCAGGGCCCGGCGAACGGCCTGGGCGCACCGCACGGGCCGACGGGGTCGGTCTCGTCGGCGGCCCCGCACTCGGCGCAGACCCCGCAGTCGGCGGAGGCGGCGGCCGGGCCGGACGGCCGGTAGGGGTCAGAGCCCCGGTCGGCCCGAGGTGACCGCGTAGAAGGCGACCGCCGCCGCCGCGCCCACGTTGAGGGAGTCCACACCGTGGGCCATCGGGATCCGGACCCACTCGTCCGCGGCCATCAGCGCCTGGGTGGAGAGTCCGTCGCCCTCCGCACCCAGCATCAGCGCGACCCGCTCCAGGCGGTGCGGGGCCGCGTCGTCGATGGTGGTGGCCTTCTCGTCGGGGGTCAGGGCGAGGATCTTGAACCCGGCGTCCCGGACCGCCTCCAGTCCGCGCGGCCAGCTCTCCAGGCGGGCGTACGGCACGGAGAAGACGGCGCCCATGGAGACCTTGACCGAGCGCCGGTAGAGGGGGTCGGCGCAGTCCGGGGAGAGGAGCACGGCGTCCATGCCGAGGGCCGCCGCGCTGCGGAAGATGGCGCCGGTGTTGGTGTGGTCGTTGACGGACTCCATGATGGCGACGCGGCGGGCGCCCTGAAGCACCGATTCCGCGTCCGGCAGCGGCTTGCGCTGCATGGAGGCGAGGGCGCCGCGGTGGACGTGGTAGCCGGTGACGCGTTCGGCCAGTTCGGGGCTGACGGCGTAGACGGGGGCGGGGACGTCCTCGATGACGTCCCGCATCACATCGACCCACTTGGACGACAGCAGCATCGAGCGCATCTCGTAGCCGGCGAGGCGGGCACGCCGGATCACCTTCTCGCCTTCGGCGATGAACAGGCCCTCGGCCGGCTCCCGCTTGCGTCGTAGCTCCACATCGGTCAGACCCGTGTAGTCGCGCAGCCGCGGGTCGTCCGGATCATCGACGGTGATGAGATCAGCCACTTAAGTGATACTGCCTTGTCCTGGAGGCGGTGCCAATGAGCCCGACGCGAATAAGTTACCGGCGGTTACGTCCGCTTACGTCAGCGGTGGTCACGGGGCGAGAGGGCGACGACATCGCCGATCACCACGACCGCCGGGGGCCGTACGCCCTCGGCCGCGACCTTCTCCCCGACGGTGGCGAGGGTCGCGTCCACCCGCCGCTGGGCCGGGGTGGTGCCCTCCTGGACCACGGCGACGGGGGTGTCGGCGGCCCGGCCATGGGCGACGAGCGTCGCGGCGATGGCGCCGATCTTCTCCACGGCCATGAGCAGCACCAGCGTGCCGCGCAGCCGGGCCAGCGCCGCCCAGTCCACCAGGGAGCTGGGGTCGTCAGGGGCGACATGGCCGCTGACCACCGTGAACTCATGCGCGACGCCCCGGTGGGTCACCGGGATCCCGGCCGCGCCCGGGACGCTGATGGAGCTGGAGATGCCGGGCACGACGGTGCACGGGATACCGGCCTCGGCGAGCGCCTCGGCCTCCTCCATGCCGCGCCCGAAGACGAAGGGGTCGCCGCCCTTGAGGCGGACGACCGACTTGCCCGCCTTGGCGTGCTCGATCAGCGCGTTGTTGATCGCCTCCTGGGCCATGAAACGGCCGTACGGGATCTTCGCCGCGTCGATCACCTCGACATGCGGCGGAAGTTCATCGAGCAGATCGCGCGGGCCGAGCCGGTCGGCCACCACCACGTCCGCCTCGGCGAGGAGCCGGCGGCCGCGCACGGTGATCAGGTCAGGGTCGCCCGGCCCGCCGCCCACCAGCGCCACCCGCGGGCCGCGGCTGCGGTGGCGGGGCGCGGCGAGGGTGCCGTCGCGCAGCCCCTCCACCACGGCGTCCCGGACGGCGGCGGAGCGGCGCGGGTCCTGCCCGGTGAGCACGGCGACGGTGACGCCCTCGCTCCGCCCGGTGGCCGGGGTCCAGGCGGAGGCGGCCTCGGCGTCGTCGCTGCGGACGCACCAGATGCGGCGCGCCTCGGCCTCGGCGGACGCGGTGGCGTTGGCCTCCGGGTCGTCCGTGGTGATCAGGACGTACCAGGCGCCCTCGAAGTCGCCCTCCTGGTAGCGGCGGCGCTCCCAGCGCACCTCCCCCGCCTCGGCCATGGCCTCGACGGAGGCGGTGGCGGACGGCGAGATCAGCAGGATGTCCGCACCGGCCGCTATCAGCGCGGGCAGCCGGCGCTGGGCGACCTGGCCCGCCCCGAGGACGACCACACGCCGCCCGGAAAGGCGCAGTCCGACGGGGTACGCGAAGTGTTCGGACATGGCGGTGCGGCTCTCCTCGTGCGTATGCGCGGCCGCTGCGGCACTGGAGCGGCTGATCGACTGGGCTTGATCGACTGGAGCGTGATCGGCTCTGGGGCGGAGCCCCCGCCGACACCCTACGCGGCGGGGGCGCGCGTCAGTTCTTCTCCGTGACCCCTGCGGAGTCGAAAGTGGCCACCTCGTGCATCGCCCGTGCGGCGCTCTGCACCACCGGAAGGGCCAGCAGCGCCCCGGTGCCCTCGCCGAGCCGCAGATCCAGGTCGACCAGGGGGCGCAGGCCCAGCTTGTTCAGGGCCGCCACATGGCCCGGCTCGGCGCTGCGGTGACCCGCGATGCAGGCCGCCAGCACCTCGGGTGCGATGGCCCGGGCGACCAGCGCCGCGGCACCCGCGCTCACCCCGTCCAGGATCACGGGCGTACGCAGCGAAGCGCCGCCCAGCAGCAGCCCGGTGATCGCGGCGTGCTCCAGGCCGCCGATCGCCGACAGAACGCCGATGGGGTCGGCCGGATCGGGCTGGTGCAGCTCGAGACCGCGCCGTACGACATCGATCTTGCGGGCGTGCATCTCGTCGTTGATGCCCGTGCCGCGCCCGGTCACCTCGGCCGGGTCGGCGCCGGTGTAGATGGAGACCAGGGCGGCCGACACGGTGGTGTTGGCGATCCCCATCTCTCCGGTCAGCAGCGCCTTGTTCCCGGCAGCGACCAGATCGCGGGCCGTCTCGATGCCCACCTCGATGGCGCGCAGCACCTCCTCGCGGGTGAGCGCGGGGCCGACGGTGAAGTCGCCGGTGCCCGCCCGCACCTTGCGCGGCAGCAGCCCGGGGGTGCTGGGCAGATCGCTCGCCACCCCGACGTCCACCACGCACACCTCAGCCCCCACCTGGGCGGCGAAGGCGTTGCAGACCGCGCCGCCGCCCAGGAAGTTGGCCACCATCTGGCTGGTGACCTCCTGCGGCCAGGCGGTGACACCCTGGGCGTGCACCCCGTGGTCGCCCGCGAAGATGGCGACGGCCGCGGGCTCCGGGATCGGCGGCGGGCACTGCCGGGACAGCCCGCTCAGCTGGGCGGAGATGATCTCCAGCATGCCGAGCGCACCGGACGGCTTGGTCATCCGCTTCTGCCGCTCCCACGCCTCACCGAGCGCCTTGGCGTCCAGCGGGCGGATGCCGCGCAGGGTCTCCTGGAGCAGATTGTGCGGGTCGCCGCCGGGCAGGGTGCGGCGGCCGTACGTCTCCTCGTGGACGACCCAGGACAGCGGGCGGCGCTTGGACCACCCGGCCTTCATCAGCTCCGGCTCCTGCGGGAACTCGTCGACGTAGCCGACGCACAGATACGCCACGACCTCCAGATGGTCGGGCAGCCCGAGCTCCCGCACCATCTCGCGCTCGTCGAAGAAGCTGACCCAGCCGACGCCGAGGCCCTCGGCGCGGGCGGCGAGCCAGAGGTTCTCCACCGCGAGCGCGGAGGAGTACGGCGCCATCTGCGGCTGGGTGTGCCGGCCGAGGGTGTGGCGGCCGCCGCGGGTGGGGTCGGCGGTGACGACGATGTTGACCGGGGTCTCGAGGATGGCCTCGATCTTCAGTTCCTTGAACTGCTTGGCCCGGCCTTTGGGGAGGGACTTGGCGTACGCGTCCCGCTGGCGCATGGCCAGCTCATGCATGGCGCGGCGGGTCTCCGCCGAGCGGATGACGACGAAGTCCCACGGCTGGGAGTGCCCCACGCTGGGCGCCGTGTGCGCGGCTTCGAGAACGCGCAGCAGCACCTCGTGCGGGATGGGGTCGGACCGGAAGCCGTTACGGATGTCCCGGCGCTCGCGCATCACGCGGTGGACGGCGGCACGCTCGGCCTCGTCGTACCCCTCGGCGCGGGGTCCGAGGGGGAGGGGGATCAGCTCGGGGTCGGGCTCGGGGTCCGTGTCGGTCTCGGGCTCCGGTGTGGATTCCTGGGCCTCTTCAGGCGTGGCGTCCGCCGCGGGTTCGGGAGCCGTTTCGGGTTCCGTCTGGGGTTCGGGCTCCGGCTCGGGGGCGTGCGCCTCGGGGTCGTCCGTGGCCGCGGGCTCGGCGGCTTCCGGGTCCGTGGGCTCCGGTTCGGCGATCCCGGCCTCGGGCTCGGCGGCCTCGGGCTCGGCGGCTTCCGGGCTATCGGCCTCGGGGGTACCGGTCTGCGACACCGTGGCCTCCTGCTCGGTGGCCTGCGGCTCCGTGGCCTCCTGCTCGGTGGCTTCCGCTTCGGCTTCGGGTGCCGTTCCGGGCGTCGTGGCCTCGGGCTCGGTGGGCTGGGCCTCCGCCTCTGCTGCTGCCTCGGGCTCCGCCGTGGGCTCGGTGGCTTCGGGTCCGGCCTCCGGCGCTGCCTCGGCCGCCGCTTCCGCGTCCGGCGCGGCGGTCACGGGCGCCTCCGCCTCAGCGGCTTCGCTCTCGGTGGCCTCGGCCTCCGGGACGTCCGGGGTGTCCGCCGCTTCGGCTTCGGGAGCCTGCTCCTCCGGGGACTGCTCCTCAGCCTCGACCACGGTCTCCGGGCTCCCCGCCTCGGGCTCCGGCTCGGCCGTCGCCTGCTCAGGTGTCTCGGCGGGCGCCTCCGGCATCGCTGCCTCCGCCTCCGGGACGACCTCCGCCTCGGGCGCGGCCTCGGCCTCCGGTTCGGCGGGTGCCTCCTGCTGAGGCGTCTCGGCCGCCGTCGACTCCTCGGCGGCGGGCTCCTCGGGCTGAGGCTCCTCTGCGGCCACTATCGAAAGAGCCGGGTCCACGGCTGCCTGCTCCACCGATTCGGCGGGCTGATCCGGGAGTTCCTGAGGGGCCTCCTGGGCTGGGGCCTCGGCGGTGGGAGCGTACGGCTCCTCGGCCGTGACCGGCTCATGGGCCAACTGCGCCGGGATCTCGGGTGTGGCCTCCGCGACCGGGGCGGCGGCAGGCTGGGCCTCGACCTGTTCGGTGACGGGCTCGGTCTGCGCCTGGGCCGGGATGTCGACGACCTGCTCCTCGGCCACGGCGGCCTCCGGGGCGGGCTCCATGACCGGCTCCCCGGCCTGGGCCGGGATGGTCGCGCCCATCGGGTGCGGGTCCGGGACCACCGGGTCCCCGTACGCCTGGTCCATCGCGACCGGCTGCTCCTCCGGCGCCATCGCCTCGGGCTGGACGAACGGCTGGGGAGCGGGCTCCGCTTCGGGCCCCTCCGCGACCTGAGGTTCCTCGGCCGTACCGGCCATCTCCGCGGGCGCGGGCGCGGGAGCGGGCGCGGCGGCCTGCGCGGCCTGCTGCGCAGGCGGCGTGGAGTCCCAGGCGTCCCCCGGCTGCGGGGCGTCGACCATCTGCGGGAGGTCCGCGAGCTGGGGCCCGGGGAGCCGACTCAGGTCGTCGGGCTGCGGGGTGAAGTACTGCGGCCCGGCGGCGTACTGGGGCGCGCTGGAGTAGTCGGCCGCCAGCGGCTGCTCGAGCATGATCGGCTGCTCGGGAACGAGGAACTGTTCGGGCCCCGCGAACTGCTGCTCAGGCCCGGCGAACTGCTCAGGCGCGGCGAACTGCTGCTCAGGCCCGGTGAACTGCTCAGGCGCGGCAAGCTGCTGCTCGGGCCCCACGAACTGCTCGCCCTCGGCGAACCGCTGCTCGGGCTCGGCAAAGTGCTCGGGCCCGGCGAACTGCTGCTCCGCCATCCCGCCCTGCTCAGGCGCCGGAACGCCCTGCTGCTGCCCCGCCCCGTACTCGGGCTGGACCCCGGCCTGATGCGGCACCTGCGGCTGCGGCTGCGGCTCCGGCACGGCCTCCGGCTCCGGCTCGGCCTGCGGCTCGGGCTCGGGCTGGCGTGCGGGCGCGGCGTGCCGGCCCGCGGCCGGGCCACGGTCGGCGAGCGAACGCACCACGCCGTTGGAGGTGTCGGGCACCGGCGGGCCCATGTGAAGCGGCCGCCGGGCGGGGGCGGCGGGTGCCGCGTAAGCGGCCTGGGCGGGGGCCGACTGCGGTACGGACTGCTCCGCCACGGGCTGCGGCTCGGGCATCTGGGTCTCGGCGTACGCGGCGGCGCCGGGGTCGAGCACGCCCGCCTCGTACGTCCCGGTCTGGTACTGGGCCTGCTGCTCGCTCCAGGCGCCCTGGGCGCCCGGCATCAGCAGCAGATCGTCCTCCTCGCCGACGTGTTCGGGCCCGTCGAGGAAGGTGTAGGCGGCGCCGGGAGGGACACCGGGATGCGGCTGTTCGATGTAACCGGCGTCGGCAGGCGGGGCATGGACATCCGCCGGGTGCGGATGTCCGAGTCGTCCGCCCGCGTTCTCCGGCAGTCCCTCACCCGGGACCTGGCCGGTGTCGGTCATGCGTACCCCTCGCCCATCGCTAGTGCTCCTTCCAACCGCCTACCGCCGAGAGCAAGCCCCCTGAGCAAGAACGAGCATGCGCCGTGCGCGGCACGTAGACACGCCCGAGGCTTACCTACCGCCGCCCCTCGAAGGAAGGGGCATTTTCCGGCCTTTGGCCAATAAAGCGCCGAACGCCGGGCAGCGGTACAGGCAGTACAACGATCCGCCAGCCTACCCCGCGCGGTGCCCCGGGCAGGTCACCGGGGCGAAGCTCGGGGCGAACGTCACAAGGGCAAAATCACTGGTGCGGGCGGTGACCGCAGACCATGAAGGCGACCGCGCGCTCCCGTTCGGTCCAGCCCCGCGTGTCCAACTCGACGGACTGCAGCAGCACGCATTCGACGGCGTAGCCGCCGTCCTCCAGCGCCTGGCCGATGGCCTCCGCCTCGTCGCGGGTCGCGGCGTGGGTGACGATGCGCTCGGGGCGGCGCGCGGCGCACGCGGCGACGACGGGTGCGCCCCCTCCGCCGATCCGCACCACGTCCGGCTCCGGCAAGTCCTCCAGCACCTCGGGGGCGACGCCCTGGACGACCTGGAGCTGTACGCCGAAGCGGCGGGCCAGGGTGTCGGTGCGCTCGCAGGCGTCCGGGTCGCGGTCGACGGTGATGACGGCGGCGCCGAACCCGGCGGTCTCGACGGCCGCCGCGCCGCTGCCCGCTCCGATGTCCCAGACCAGGTCGCCCAGGCGGGGGCCGATGCGGGCGAGTTGAAGGGCGCGCAGCTGTGGGGACTCGCTCTCGCCCAGCACGGTCCCGTACGCGGGGCCGGGCAGCGCCCAGCCGCGGACGGCGCCCGGGTAGCCGGGGTCGCGTCCGGCGATCCAGCCGCCGCTCTGCAGCGCGCCGCGGGCGGCAGCGGCCGCCGGGCCGCCGCGGACGGGAGTTATGCCGGAGCCGCCGATGACGATGACGACGTTGGGGTCGCGCCAGGCATGGTCGGCGGCCTTGTCGGAGGTCAGGACGGTGACCTGCTCGCGTTCTGTGCCCAGCGCCTCGCAGATGACGAAGGTGCGGTGCACCGGGCCGAGCAGCAGTGCGAGTTCGGCGGGACCGGCGCCGGGCGAGGTGAGGACGGCGACCTTGGTGTGGGCGCGGCAGACGTTGACCGCGCGGCGCAGATCGCGGCTGTGGGCGACGACGACCTGGGCGTCGTCCCAGGGCATCCCCGCCCGGGCGAAGGCGGCGGCGACGGAGGAGACGGCGGGGACGACCTCGACCTCGAGTCCGTGCTCGGGGGCGCGCAGGGCGCGGACGACGCCGAAGAAGCCGGGGTCGCCGTCGGCCAGGACCACGGCGGAGCCGCGGTGCTGGGCGATCCTGCGGGCCGCGAGGTCCACGCTGCCGAGCCGGATCCGTTCGGCGCCTGGCGGGACTTCGGGCAGCGCCAGGTGGTGGGCGGCGCCGGCCACCAGGGTGGCCGCCGCGAGGGCGGAGCGGGCCGCGTCCGTCAGCGGGGTGCCGTCCCAACCGATCACCGTGACGCGGTCGGCCATCGTCCTTGTTCTCCCCTATGTGTGGCGGGTTCGGGTCTGTCGGGTGCGTCGGTGGGCCGCGTGCGTCGCGTGGTGTGCCTGTGAGGGTTCGCGGGCGGGTCGCGGCCGGTGTGCCGCGGATGCGCGAAGCACGGTCCCGGATGCGGCCAAGGCGCGGGTGCTCGGCGCGGACGAAGAGTACCCCGGCCGGTCCGGACCGCTGGAGCGGGGGCGGGCGTGGGGGTGGTGCGCCGGGGGCGCGGGCGGCGTGAATGCGCCGGATCTCCGGCCCGGCCGGGGCGCGGTGAGGCGTCAGCCCCAGTCGGAATAGGTGGGATAGACGCCGAAGCCCTCGGGCTCGGAGATCCGGTCGGGGGCTCCGTCGAGGTCCTCGGCGAGCAGGCTCCAGACGATGAGGTCGGTGCGCATATCGGTCCAGCCGCCGTCCTCCGTCTGGGTACGCGCTATCCAGGCGTTGCGCAACACACCCTCGCTGATGCAGCCGACCTTCTGGGCGACCTGCTGGGCGGCGGTGTTGCCGGCGGCGGTGCGCAGCTCCAGGCGCTCGAACTTCTGGTCCTGGAACAGCCAGCGGGCCACGGCCAGTACGGCCTCCGAGGCATAGCCCTCACCGCGCGCCCAGGGCGCGACGATATAGCTGGCCTCGGTGGCCAGCAGTCTCCAGTCGGTATGGCTCAGATGCACGATGCCGACCAGCCGCTGGGTGAGGAATTCCGCGACCGCGAAGACGATGCCCCGGCCCGTGGTCCGTTCCGCCGGGGCGAGCCGCAGCGCCTGGTCGCGGGCGTCGGCGGGGCCGTACGGATGGGGCGCCCGGGTCCAGGCGATGATGTGTTCGTCGTTCATCATGTCCGCGAGCGCGGGTATGTCCGCTTCCTCGAACGGGCGCAGCACCAGCCGTTCCGTGCTGATGGAGATGTCCGGGAAGGTGGATGTCATGCGCCGCTCCGTAACCGGGGTTCGTTTCAGGGCCGTAGAGAGGCCCAGCATGCAGCATCACGCAGGAGAAATGCAGCACGGGGGGTGAATCGGAAGGCTCCGCATCCGGTTGTGGTCCGGATGCGGAGCCCTGGGGTTCGCCGGTGGGCGGGAAGGTTGGCGCGATCGTTGCGGTGGTGCCGCGGTGCGCCGCGGATCAGAAGGACGGCAGCACGGAGCCCTGGTACTGGTCCTTGATGTACTTCTTCACCTCGGGGGAGGTGAGGAGCTTGGCCAGCTTCTTGACGCGCGGGTCGTCCTCGTTGCCCTTCTTCACGGCCAGGAAGTTGGCGTACGGGTTGTTCTTGGGCGATTCGATGAGGATGGCGTCCTTGGCGGGCTTGAGGTGCGCCTCGATGGCGTAGTTGCCGTTGACGACCGCGGCGTCCACGTCGTCGAGCGACCGCGGGAGCTGGGCGGCCTCCAGCTCCTTGAACTTCAGGCCCTTGGGGTTGGTGACGATGTCCTTGGGGGTGGCCTCGTTGCCGACACCGCTCTTGAGCTTGATGACCCCATTGGCGTCCAGCAGCTTCAGCGCGCGGGCCTCGTTGACCGTGTCGCTCGGAACGGCCACGGTGGCGCCCTTCTTGAGTTCGCCGGCCTTCTTCACCTTGTGCGAGTAGAGGCCGAGCGGCTCGAGGTGCACGGTGACGACGGGCACGATGTCGGTGCCCTTCTTCTTGTTGAAGTCGTCCAGGAACGGCTGGTTCTGGAAGTAGTTGGCGCCGACCGAGCCGTCCTGGGTGGAGAGGTTCGGCGTGTTGTAGTCGGTGAACTCCCGGACCTCCAGCTTGAGGCCCGCCTTGTCGGCCAGATGGTCCTTGACGTAGTTGAGTATCTCCGCGTGCGGGACCGGGCTGGCGGCGACGACCAGCGCGCCGTTCTTGTCGTTGGAGGACGAGGGGCTGCAAGCGGCGGCACCGAGGGCGAGCGCGCCGGCGGCGAGGACGGTGGTGAGGGTCTTGGTGGTGTTACGCACGAAAAGTGCCTTTCTTCGGGGACGCACGTATCCGCCGCGGGTGCGGAAGCGGAATGACGGGCGGGCGGTACGGGAGGGGACGGGAGGCGGGTGGGGCTCAGGGGACCTTGGTCGGCTCCACCAACTCGATCTCGGCGGGCGCGGCTTCCGGCTCCGGGGCCGACGCGGGCTTCCCGGCCCGGGACGGCCCGCCGCGCGGTATCAGCCGCGGGGCGGCCGAGGAGCGGCCGCGGTGCGACAGGCCGCGGGCGGCGAGGTCGCCCGCGAACTGGATGATGGCGATGACCACCGCGAGGATGGCGACGGTGATCCACATCAGCTTGGTCTCGAACCGCAGATAGCCGTAGCGGACCGCCAGGTCACCGAGGCCACCGGCGCCGACCGTGCCGGCCATCGCGGAGTAGCCGATGAGCGCGACGATCGTGGTGGTCGCGCTGGAGATCAGCGCGGGCAGCGACTCGGGCAGCAGCACCTTGCGGACGACCGTCCAGGTGGAGCCGCCCATCGCCTGCACGGCCTCGACCAGCCCGCCGTCCACCTCGCGCACCGAGGTCTCCACGAGCCGGGCGTAGAAGGGGATGGCGCCGATGGCCAGGGGCACGATCGCGGCCTCGGGGCCGATGGTGGTGCCCACGATCGCGCGGGTGAAGGAGATCAGGGCGACCATCAGGATGATGAACGGCATCGACCGGGCGATGTTGACGATCTGCCCGATGACCTTGTTCACCACGACGTTCTGCAGCACTCCGCCGCGGTCGGTGAGGACCAGCAGCACGCCGAGCGGCAGTCCGCCGACGACGGCGATCACCGCCGACCAGCCCACCATGTAGAGGGTGTCCCAACATGCCTGCTCCAGCAGGGGCTCCATCTCGGACCAGGTCACTTGGCACCCTCCTTGAGCAGCGGGGTCGGGGTCGCGCGCGGGCCGTCGGCGATGGCCGCGACATCGACCTGCAGGCCCTGCTCCCGCAGGAAGCCGATCGGAACGACGTTCTCCTCGAACCGGCCGGGCAGCTCGATCCGCATCCGGCCGACCTGGTGGCCGCCGACGGTGTCCATCGCGGCGCCCAGGATCGAGATGTCGATGTTGTACGTACGGGACAGCTGGGAGATGACCGGCTTGGTGGCCGCCTCGCCCTGGAAGGTGACGTCCACGACCGTACGGTCCTCGCTCGAGGCCACCCCGCCGACCGGGAAGAGCTCCTGGGCCAGTTCGGAGCCGGGCGTCGCCAGCAGCTCGCTGACCTTGCCGGACTCCACGATCCGGCCGTCGCGCATCAGCGCGGCCGAGTCACAGATCGTCTTGACGACGTCCATCTCGTGTGTGATGAGCAGCACGGTCAGGCCGAGCTGCTCCTTGAGGTCGCGCAGCAGTTGGAGGATCGAGCGGGTGGTCTCGGGGTCGAGCGCGGAGGTCGCCTCGTCCGAGAGCAGCACCTTGGGGTCGCCGGCGAGCGCGCGGGCGATGCCGACGCGCTGCTTCTGGCCACCGGAGAGCTGCGCGGGGTACGCCCTGGCCTTGTCGCCGAGGCCCACCAGCTCCAGCAGCTCCAGGGCCTTGCGGGTGCGCTCCTTGCCGGAGACGCCGAGGATCTCCAGCGGCAGCTCGACGTTGTCCCGCACGGTGCGCGAGGAGAGCAGGTTGAAGTGCTGGAACACCATGCCGATACGGCTGCGGGCCTGGCGCAGCGCGGGGCCGGCGCTCTGGCGGCGCCCGGCGAGTGCGGTCAGGTCCTGGCCGGCCACGGTGACCGTGCCGGAGGTGGGGCGTTCCAGGAGGTTGACGCAGCGGATGAGGGTGGACTTCCCGGCGCCGCTCTGGCCGACGACGCCGTACACCTCACCCTCGCGGACATGCAGATCGACGCCGTCGAGGGCGGTGACCTCGCGGCCTCGTGAGCGGTAGACCTTGGTCAGGTCCGTGGTGGTGATCACAGGGTTTCCGTCACTGTTGAGTGCACGGCGGTGGGTGCCGCCGGGCACGGCTCGTTCATTTCGGAACGCGGCAGGGCGGACCCGAGGAGATGCGCGATGTGTGGGCGCGGTTCGGGTTCCGGTGACGCGGGGCGGCGCGGTCCGGCGCGCTGGGCGCACGGGTCCGGCTCAGCCGGTCTCGCTTCGGGGCGCGAGGCTCAGGCGGGGGCCCTCAGCAGTCACACATTCGACACCGACAACGAGCACCGGGCGTGGGGTTCGCCTCGGTCGCAGGGATGCGGCAGCTCGTCGTGGTCATGGCTGCAAGTAAAGCAGACACGTGTACGGGCCCGTCCGGCATGTCCGCATTGCGGACGTCCTTGACCGGTCCGTGGACGGGGGGAGGAGTGGCCGGGACTCGCTCAGTCCCGGCAGGTGATCTCCACGCCCCCGTCGAGGAGCCGTGCGGACACGGCCGACAGGTCCTCGACCACGATGTCGGCGACCAGCTCTTCGCGGGCGGTCGTTGTGGTCAACGCCACGGTCCGCATCCCGGCCGCGCGGCCCGCCGCGAGCCCGGCCGGGGCGTCCTCGAAGACCACACAGCGTGCCGGGTCGACTCCCAGCCGCTCGGCCGCCAGCAGGAACGGCTCCGGGTCGGGCTTGCCGCGGGTGATGTCGTCGGAGGTGATCAGCGTTCCGGGACGTATCGCCACCTCGGCCAGGCGGGCCTCGGCCAGCGGGCGGTTGGCGGAGGTCACCACGGCCCAGCGCGCGGCGGGCAGCCCCGCCAGCAGCTCGGCGGTGCCGGGGAGCAGCTTCACCCCGCCCGGTACGTCCTCCAGCTCCAGCTCGTCGATGCGCGCCCGGGCCCGCGGGGCGCGGTCGGCGGGGAGCAGATCGGCGATGATGTCGTCGGCCGGGCGGCCGTGCAGCTCGACCCGGGCGAAGTCCTCCGCCGGAATCCCCTGCTCCTCGGCCCAGCGGGTCCAGCAGCGATGCACCGAGTCGAGGGAGGAGACGAGGGTTCCGTCGTTGTCGAACAACAGCGCGTCAGCGGAGATCTTCATGAGCCGCAGCGTACGTGGGGGTCACGGAGACCCTCGGGCGCGGGGCCGAGCGCAGCGCGGGCGGGCGGGCCGATTACCCTCGTCCCATGGTTGTCACTCCCTGTGTGCGCCGCCTACGGGTGCGCCGCCGCACCGCGCGGAGGTCCCGTTGATCGACGCGCTGACGGTCGCGCTCGGTGTGACCGCGCTCCTCCTCGCCGCGTGGTGCGGCTTCGCCGCCTACCGGGACCAGCCGACCAAGGACTGGCACTTCATCGGCATGGCCGTGGTGGCACTGCTGGCGATCGTGCAGCTGGTCATCGGGGTGGTGCGGCTGGCGGGCGGCGCCGACCCGCAGCAGGGGGTGGCCATCTTCGTGGCGTATCTCATCGGCTCGGCGCTCGCCGTGCCGGTCGCGGCGTTCATGTCGCTCACGGAGCGGACCCGCTGGGGATCGGCGACGGTCTCCGCGGCGGCCGTGGTGCTGGCCGTGCTCGAGGTGCGGCTGTACGACATCTGGGGAGGCGTCGGTGGCTGATGCACGGGAGGCGCGGGAGACACGGGAGGCGTCGGTGACCGAGGAATCGGCGGCCGGGACGACGGCCGCAAAGCCGGAACCGGCCGCGCGCACCGGGCTGGGGCAGGGCCCCGGGCGGCTGCTGGTGCTGCTCTACGGGGTCTTCACCGTGGCCGCCGCGTCCCGCTCGATCTACCAGCTCATCGCCCAGTACCAGGAGGCCCCGCTCGCCTACATCCTCTCGGCGGTCTCCGCCGTGGTGTACGCGTTCATCACGGTCTCGCTGGTGCGCGGCGGCGAGGGCGCGCGCAAGGCGGCGATGGTCTGCTGTGCGGCGGAGCTGGTGGGGGTGCTGACGGTGGGGACCTGGACCCTTGCCGACCCCTCGGCCTTCCCCGACCAGACGGTGTGGTCCGACTACGGGATGGGTTATCTGTTCATCCCGATCTTCCTGCCGGTCACGGGCCTGCTGTGGCTGCGCAAGGCCCGCCGGGGCGCACCGGATGCGGCGCCTCGGGCCTGACCGCCGTCGAGGGCCTGCCCAGGCTCCGCCCCTGATCCCGGCCCTCGGTCGCCGGCCGGGCCGGCAGTCCAGCCCGGCCGACGACCGGCGACCTCAGGCCACGGCCTAAGCGCTGGCGGCGTACGCGGCGGCCGTGGCGTCCTTCTCCAGGGTCACCAGGCTCAGCCGGCGGTTGACCTCCTCGGTGCCCACCTGGGCGTAGCCGTAGCGGCGGTACAACCGCAGATTGCCCTCGCTGCGGTGGCCGGTGAACAGCCGGTACCGCTTGGCGGCCCGCTCCTCGGTCAGCCGCTCCTCGATGGCCGCGAGCAGCCGTCCGCCCAGGCCGTGCCGCTGCATCCGCGGGTGGACGATCAGCTTGCCGATGGCGGCGGTCCCCTTGTCGTCGACGACTCCGCGGACCGAGCCGACGACCTCCGCGCCGAGCCGGGCGACGAGCACGCAGCCCCCGCTCAGTTCGGCGCGCAGGTCGTCGAGCGACTGCGTCAGCGGTTCGATCGAGTAGTCGCCGTAGAGCTCCGCCTCGCCCTGGTAGCACAGATACTGCAGCTTCAGGATCTGCTCGGCGTCGTCCGCGGTCGCCGCGGAGATGGTCACGCTCATGCCCATGTGCGCATGCCTCCCCTATTCTCAGTCCCCCGGTCGCGGTGAGGGTAGGAGTGCGACCGGGGGTTCATGGCCTGGGTGGAGGCGCCGCATGGTGGGCGTCCGCCTCCGAGGCGCCGGTTGTCTATCGCTCCTTTCCCCAAGGTTCAGGAGCCGCAACCTCCGCCGTGAGCATTCTGCGCAGGCAAGCCAGACATCGGGAACGTACCGGGCCCAGACTGCCCTGTGACATTCCCAACTGGCGCGCGATCTCGCGGTACGTGAGGTCGGAGCGGGAGAGCATCGCCGCGAGCAGCGCGGGGCAGCGGCCGGGCAGCCGCCGCACCGCCGCGCGCAGCGTCCGGCGGGTCTCCGCGGTCAGTACGGCGTGTTCGGCGGGGTGGGACTCGGGGCCGCTGGGCGGGCCGCCGGCCATCGGGTCGTACGGCACCTCGCGGCGCGCCCGGCGCCTGGCCCCGCGCACCTCGGCCCGTACGGCACAGCGCAGCCAGCGGGCGGGGTGCGGCGGCGGCCCGGTGTCCCGGGTGCGTTCCAGCAGCCGCAGCCAGACGGCCTGTTCGAGTTCGGCGGGCTCGACGCCGACGCCGTATGCCTCGGCCGCCGCTTCGGCGGCCAGCAGCGGGCCCAGTTGCTTCACAAGGTCCATGCCGGGCGGGACGAGACCGGGTCGTGGGGTGGTTGCCGGGTGACGGTGGTCTCACCCGACCGGGGCAGGGCGGGGCCGCGCCTTGACGCTCGCGCGGCCCCGCCGTCACCCACCCGTACGTGCGGAACTACTTGCGGAAGTCCGCCGCCGCGAGGAGGGCGGTGTCCGCGTTGTCGGAGAAGATTCCGTCAATTCCGGTCGCGAAGTATGCCTTGAACGCCCCGAAAGCGTCACCGTAGGCATTGGGATCGGTGCCGCGGCGGAAGTCGGCCGGGAGGAAGGTGTTCTCGTTGCGCATGGTGTACGGGTGCAGGATCAACCCCGCCGCATGCGCGTCCTTCACCACACTGGTCGGCGTGCCCAGCTTGCCGTCCGGCGTCCGGGGGATGATGACCGACAGATCCGGGCCGATGCCCTGGGCGTAGCTCGCGATCCACTTGAGCCCCTCGGGCTTGACCAGGTCCGCGACCGTACGCGGGTCGTTCGCCTCGACGAAGTCCCAGGGCCGGCTGTCGATGGTGGACAGCAGCACGACGGACGGGGTGCCGACCAGCTTGCGCAGCCGCTGGATGCTGCTCGGCTCGAAGGACTGGAGGAACAGCGCCGCGTCCTTCTTATGGCGGCCGTACCGGCGCAGCAGCTTGGCCAGCGGCTCCTCGATGCCGAGGCCCAGCTTGCGGAAGTAGGTGGGGTGCTTGGTCTCCACGTACAGCCACACGCGGCGGCCGCGCCTGCGGCCCTCGCGCTCGGCCCACTGGAGCACCTCTTCGAAGGTGGGCACCTCCCAGCGGCCGTCGTAGAGGGTGTTGCGCTGGCGGTTGCCCGGGATGCGCTCCTTGGCGCGCAGCGTCTTGAGCTCGGCGAGGGTGAAGTCCTCGGTGAACCAGCCGGTGAGCTTGGTGCCGTCGACCGTCTTGGTGGTCTTGCGGTCGGCGAACTCCGGGTGCGCCGAGACGTCCGTGGTGGCCGTGATGTCGTTCTCGTGGCGGCAGACCAGATGGCCGTCCTTGGTGGGGACCAGGTCCTGCTCGACGATGTCCGCGCCCATGTCCAGGGCGAGCTGGTAGGAGCCGAGGGTGTGCTCGGGCCGGTAGCCGCTGGCGCCGCGGTGGCCGATCACGGTGGGAACCGGCAGCTCATGGCCCCGGCCGGACGTCTCCGCGGCGGCGGCGGCGCCCGGCGCCGTCCGCGTGCCCGCGGCCGTCGCCGTGCCCGCACCGCTCAGCGCCACCGCTCCCGCACCGAGGGCCGCGGCCCCCAGGAGGGCGCGCCGTCCGGGCTGTTGCTCCCGCTCCATCAGCACTCCTTGATGTGGTGTTCAACACCTGTCAAATCCAGTCAGAAGATGGGCTGATGGTAGGCGTGGGTGGCTTTCCTGCGGGAGACATCGGACGAAACGCGGGGGGAACGGGGATCAACACTGCGTACCAGGTGGGTGAACCTGGTGTGCGCCGGGGCGCGACCGGCGAGTATCGTCCTCATCGGCGCTCCGGTGCGGTACGAGGTTGACGGACCGTACAACGGTGCGTTCCAGACCTTGACCCCGACCGGAGGGCCCGTGTCCCGATTCGCGTTTCTGAAGGCAGTACTCGGTCCGCTGATGCGCCTGATGTTCCGCCCACGGGTCGAGGGGGCCGAGGGCATTCCGGGCTCGGGCCCGGTGATCCTCGCCGGAAACCATCTCACCTTCATCGACTCGATGATCCTGCCGCTGGTCTGTGACCGTCAGGTCTTCTTCATCGGCAAGGACGAGTACGTCACGGGCAAGGGCCTCAAGGGCCGGCTGATGGCCTGGTTCTTCACCGGCGTCGGCATGATCCCGGTGGACCGGGACGGTGGACGCGGCGGCGTGGCGGCACTGATGACGGGGCGCCGGGTGCTGGAGGAGGGCCGGGTCTTCGGCATCTACCCCGAGGGCACCCGCTCCCCCGACGGCCGCCTCTACCGCGGCCGTACCGGTATCGCCCGCCTCGCGCTGATGACCGGGGCGCCCGTGGTGCCGTTCGCGATGATCGGGACCGACCGGATCCAGCCGGGCGGCAAGGGGCTGCCGCGGCCGGGCCGGGTGCAGGTCCGCTTCGGCGAGCCCCTGGAATTCACCCGCTACGAGGGCATGGACCGCGACCGCTATGTGCTGCGGGCCGTGACCGACGAGGTGATGAGCCACGTGATGCGGCTGTCGGGTCAGGAGTACGTGGACATCTACGCCACGAAGGCGAAGGCGGCCGCATGACGGCTGACGTCTGACGTTTCGGGCGAACCGCGGCGGTCCGGGGTTTCCGGGCCGTCGCACTTGTGTGTCCGGACCAGGTTTGGCCGAAAACGCCGCCTCGCGCTCCGGCGAGCTGACTCCGGCCGACGTCACGGGTCGCCAGTTTTGCGGAAGACCTGATTCCGCTACCCGCTGGTCACCACCGGGCACGGCCACTATGGTGCCGCGGGTGACCACGATGACCGTGCCCTCCCCCGACTTCGTGACGCTGCGCGGTCGGCGGTTCGCCCTGACCGATTTCGGCGGACCGGGCGACCCGGTCCTGGCCCTGCACGGCCACTTCGGCCGGGGCAGGATGTACGCGCCCCTGGCCGCCGCCCTCGCCCCCGAACGGCGGGTGATCGCCCTCGATCAGCGGGGCCACGGGCTGACCGGCGGCGGTGGTCCGTTCACGCTGGACGAGTACGTGGCCGATGCCGCCGCGCTGCTGCGGGAGCTGCGCCTGGGCCCGGTCCCGGTCATCGCCCACTCCACCGGCGGGGTCGGCGCGTACGCCCTGGCCGCCCGCCATCCGGACCTGGTGAGCGCGCTCGTCGTCGAGGACATCGGCGCGGTGACGGACCGTCCGGTGGTCAGCCATCCGGTGCTCGATGTCTCGGGATGGCCGACCTGGGCCGTGGACCGGGAGAAGCTGCGCGCCGACATCGAGTCCCGGGGGATTCCGGACGCCTCGTACTTTCTCGACAGCGCCGAACGGGACCCCCAATCGGGCGGCTGGCGGCTGCTGTTCGAGCCCAGCCATATGATGGCGTCCCAGCAGGCCATGTGCGGTGACTTCTGGGACGACTGGCTGGGCTCCTCCTGCCCCGCGCTGCTGATGCGCGGCGAGCACAGCTCGCTGCTGCCGCCGGGCCACGCCCACGAGATGGCCACCCGCCGCCCCAACACGAGGCTCCGCGAATTCGCCGGGTGCGGTCACTGGATCCACGATGACGCGCCCCGGCCGTACGCCCGCGCGGTCCGTTCGTTTCTGAGCGCGCTGTAGCCCCGCGGCCCGAACCGCCCCGATCCGTCAGGACCAGGGCAGCTCGGAGCGGTGGTGCCAGTAGCTCTCCGGGGTTTCGGCCAGCCGCTCCAGTTCGGTGAGCTGACGCTCGTCCAGGCGGAGGTCGGCCGCGGCCAGGTTGGAGCGCAGCTGGGCCGTGGTGGCGGCGCCGGAGAGGACAACGTCCACCCAGGGTCGGTGCAGGACCGCGGCCAGCGCGACGGCGTCCAAAGTCGCGCCCGTCTCCTCGGCCACCTGGCGCAGGGCCGCCGGAGGCCGCTCGGCCGCCTCGGTGAGCCGGCCGTTGGCCACGGCTTCCTTGACGATGACCGCACGGCCCGCGGCATGGGCCTCGGCCAGCGCCGCCCCGGCCGAGGGCTCCAGCAGGTTGTAGGTGGACTGGACGGTACGGAACAGCGGGCGCCCGTCGGCCTCCACGGCCAGTGCGGCGCGGATCGCCTCGGCCTGGCGCGGACCGCTGGTGGAGATGCCGACCGTCACGCCCTCGCCGGCCAGCTCCGCCAGCCGCGTCCGCAGTTCGCGGTCGGTGAGGGCGGGGCTGTCGGGGGTCACCGAGTGGATCTGGTAGAGGTCCAGCCGGTCGCCGAGCAGTGCGTCGGTCAGCGCGCGCTGGCGCTCGAATGTCGCGACGCCATGGTCCTTGACCTCATGCGTCTCGGCGTCCGTACGCCAGTCCGCGACATACGTATAGCCCCACTTGGAGCCGACCACCACGTGCCGCGCGGCGTCCGGGCGGTCGCGCAGCCAGCCGGCGAGGAACTCCTCGGCCCGGCCGTAGGAGCGCGCCGCGTCCAGATAGCGCACCCCGGCGGCGTAGGCGGCGTCCAGCAGCTCATGGCTGCGCCGCCGCATCACCTCGACCGGACGCTCGGCCGGGAGGTCCCGGTCCCGGCCGAGGTTGATATAGGCGGGGCGGCCGACCGCGGCCAGGCCGAGCCCGATCCGGGCCGCCCCCGCCCCGGGGGTCGCGATCTTCGCGAGTCGTTCGAAACCCATGGCTTGGTCCCCACCTCTCTCTGATGAGCTGATGTTCAGCGCTTGGCGCCCGCCCATGCGTACTGCGCGGCGAGGTCCTCCTTGACCTCCGCGAGCTGGGCCCGCACCGCCACGGGGGCGGTGCCGCCGCGGCCGTCGCGCGCGGCCAGCGCGCCCGGCACATTGAGAACGCCGCGGACCTCGGGCGTCAGATGCGGGGAGATCTTGGCGAACTGCTCGTCGGTGAGCTGGTCGAGCTCGATGCCCGTCAGCTCGCACTCCTTGACGCATTCCCCCGCGACCTCGTGTGCCACCCGGAACGGCACGCCCTGCCGCACCAGCCATTCGGCGATGTCGGTGGCCAGCGAGAACCCGGCCGGGGCCAGCTCCTCCATGCGCTCGCGGTTGACGGTCAGCGTCGCCATCATCCCGGTGAAGGCCGGGAGCAGCACCTCCAGCTGATCGCAGGAGTCGAAGACCGGCTCCTTGTCCTCCTGGAGGTCGCGGTTGTACGCGAGCGGCAGGGCCTTGAGCGTGGCCAGCAGCCCGGTGAGGTTGCCGATCAGCCGGCCGGACTTGCCGCGCGCGAGCTCCGCGATGTCCGGGTTCTTCTTCTGCGGCATGATCGAGGAACCGGTGGAGAAGGCGTCGTGGAGGGTGACGAAGGAGAACTCCTTCGTGTTCCAGAGGATGATCTCCTCCGCGATCCGCGACAGATCGACGCCGATCATCGCGGTGATGAACGCGAACTCGGCGACGAAGTCACGGGAGGCCGTGCCGTCGAGCGAGTTGGCGGACGAGCCCCGCTCGAAGCCGAGGTCGGCCGCGACCGCCTGCGGGTCGAGCCCCAGCGAGGACCCGGCCAGCGCGCCCGAGCCGTACGGCGAGACGGCGGTGCGCTCGTCCCACTGCCGCAGCCGCTCCGCGTCCCGCGACAGCGCCTGGGCATGGGCGAGTACATGGTGGGCGAAGAGCACGGGCTGGGCGTGCTGGAGGTGGGTGCGGCCGGGCATCGCGACATCGGGGTGCGCCTCCGCGAGCCCCACCAGGGCCTGCTGGAGATCGGCGATCAGCCCGCCGATGATCCGGGCGTGGTCCCGCAGATACATCCGGAAGAGGGTGGCGATCTGGTCGTTGCGGGACCGTCCGGCCCGCAGCTTGCCGCCGAGGTCCGGGCCGAGCCGCTCCAGCAGCCCGCGCTCCAGCGCGGTGTGCACGTCCTCGTCGGCGACGGTGCCGGTGAAGTCGCCGGAGGCGACATCGGCCTCCAGCCGGTCCAGGCCCGCCAGCATCCGCTCCAGCTCATCGGGGTCAAGCAGCCCCGCCGTGTGCAGCACCCGGGCGTGGGCGCGGGATCCGGCGATGTCGTACGGCGCCAGGCGCCAGTCGAAGTGCACGGAGGCGCTGAGCTTCTCCAGTGCCTCGGACGGGCCGTCGGCGAAGCGGCCGCCCCAGAGCCGGACGTCGCCGCTGTTGCCGTTGCTCACGCTGTTGCTCCTCAGACTGTGGATGGTGCTGGGCGGGCGGTGCTGGGTTGTACGACCGCCTCCCCGCGCGGCGGCGGGAAGGCGGCTTCCGTATGTTTCCGTATGGCTGGTTACGCAGGCTACTGCTGCAGATCCCGCTTCGCGGCGATCTTGCTGGACATCCCGAAGATCTCGATGAAGCCCTTGGACAGCGACTGGTCGAAGGTGTCGCCGGAGTCGTAGGTCGCCAGGTTGAAGTCGTAGAGCGACGCCTGCGACTTCCGCCCGGTGACGACGGCCCGGCCGCCGTGCAGGGTCATCCGGATCTCGCCGGAGACCTGCTCGTTCGCCTCGGCGATGAATCCGTCCAGGGCCCGCTTGAGCGGCGAGAACCACAGACCGTCGTAGACCAGCTCGCCCCAGCGCTGCTCGACCTGCCGCTTGTAGCGGGCCAGCTCGCGCTCGACGGTGACGGCCTCCAGCTCCTGGTGGGCGGTGATCAGCGCGATGGCGCCGGGCGCCTCGTAGACCTCCCGCGACTTGATCCCCACCAGCCGGTCCTCGACCATGTCGATCCGGCCGACGCCCTGGGCGCCCGCCCGCTCGTTGAGCCGCTGGATGGCCCGCAGCACGGTGACCGGCTCGCCGTCGATCGCGACGGGGACGCCCTTGTCGAAGGTGATGATCACCTCGTCGGCCTCGCGCGGGGTGGCCGGGTCGGCGGTGTACTCGTACACGTCCTCGATCGGCGCGTTCCAGATGTCCTCCAGGAAGCCGGTCTCCACGGCCCGCCCGAAGACGTTCTGGTCGATCGAGTACGGGGACTTCTTGGTGGTCGCGATCGGCAGGCCCTTGGCCTCGCAGAAGGCAATCGCCCTGTCCCGGGTCATCGCGTAGTCCCGGACCGGCGCGATGCAGGTCAGATCGGGTGCGAGGGAGGAGATGCCCGCCTCGAACCGCACCTGGTCGTTCCCCTTGCCGGTGCAGCCGTGGGCGACGGTCCCGGCGCCGTGCTTACGGGCGGCGGCGACCAGGTGCTTCACGATCGTCGGCCGGGACAGCGCGGACACCAGCGGGTAGCGGTCCATGTACAGCGCGTTGGCCTTGATCGCCGGAAGGCAGTACTCCTCGGCGAACTCGTCCTTCGCGTCCGCGACCTCCGCCTCGACCGCCCCGCAGGCGAGCGCGCGCTTGCGAATGACGTCCAGGTCCTCCCCGCCCTGGCCGACGTCCACGGCGACGGCGATGACCTCGGCACCCGTCTCCTCGGCGATCCAGCCGATGGCGACGGACGTGTCCAAGCCGCCCGAGTAGGCGAGTACGACGCGCTCGGCCACGGGTGCCTCCTTACGGTCCATTGACGATCCATGCGTGCTTAGGCATAAGTATGCACTCCACCGCATGGTTCGTCAAAGCGAGAGGCGACGCGAGCCGCGGCGCGTGGCCGCGAGCCTCCGCATTACAGCGCGACACGATGCGATGCACTGATCCGGTGGAGACGCTCACCCGAGCGCAGCGCGTGGCCGACATCGAGGCGCGTTTCTCCACCGTCCCCTTCGACCGGGAAGCCGCCCGCCGGTACGGCACCATGGTCGCCCTGACCCTCAAGGCCAACCGCGATCCTCGCCCGCGCCGCATGGCCCTCATGATCGCTGCCACCGCCGCCGCGCTCGGACTGCCGCTCTGCACACGGAACCCGGGCGACTTCACGGGCCTGGAGAGCGGCCTTGAGGTCATCTCCATCCGACCGGGCTCGCGGACCGCTCGTCCTGCCGACGGGGTGATGTCACCATGGTCGGTGCTGGGGAGACACCGCTGCGGACCGAAGGGGAGTCAGGGCCCGTGGAGAAGAAGCAGATGATGGTGCTCGGCGCGATCGTGGTGGGGGTGATGGTGATCAACAACCATGGTGACGGCAACACCCGCGACGGCAAGTCGCCGAATCCGCGTCAGACGGCCCGGTACCCGGTCCACTTCGAGAAGAAGAAGGACGACGGGGAGGGCACCAAGAACGGGAAGGGCGCCAAGAAGCAGCCCAAACCGCGCTCTACGGTGTCCTACCCGATCAAATTCGACCGTCGCTGAGAACGATCGCGGCTCCCCGGCAGATGGAACCCGGTGGCGACTCCCGCCCGCCCAGGGCCGTTCATGGCGCCGTGGGACGACGTTCGGAACCGGAACGCACGCTGACCGCCATGAATCACCTGAATACTGCCCCCGGTCGACGCCGATTCCTCGCCGTGGCGGCCGGCCTCGGCGCCACGGCCGCCGCCGGGACGTCCGGGGTGGCGGCCGCCGCCCCGGGTCCGCGGCGGCTGCGCGTGGCCACGTTCAACATCCACCACGGCGCGAGCCCCGCCGACGTACTGGACCTGGAACGCGTCGCCCGGGTGATCCAGGACCTGCGGGTGGACGTCGTCGGCCTGCAGGAGGTCGACCGGTTCTGGAAGCGCAGCGGCTTCGTGGACCAGCCCGCCTGGCTGGGCGAGCGGCTGGGGATGCGTCACGCCTTCGGCGCCAACCTCGACTTGGACCCGGAGGAGCCCGGGCGGCCGCGCCGTCAGTACGGCACCGCGGTGCTCTCCCGCGAGCCGATCCGGTCGTGGACCAACGCCCACCTCCCACTCGTCCCCGGCCATGAGCAGCGCGGCCTGCTCCGGGCCACCCTGGAGGTGCGCGGCGGCTGCGTCGACTTCGCCGTCACGCATCTGCAGCACGACGACAACATGGAGCGCGAGCGGCAGGCCGCCCGGATCGTCGAGCTTCTGGGGTCCTCCCCCGAACGCACCGTCCTGGTCGGTGACCTGAACGCCACGCCAGAGACCCCGGAGATCGGGATCCTGACCGGCGCGCTCGACGATGTGTGGCCGCGGGCCGGCAGCGGCGACGGCTTCACCTACGACGCCCTCGACCCGCACGCCCGGATCGACTTCCACCTCGCCTCCCGCGACCTGCGCCCGCTCACCGCCCAGGTGGTCACGGCGGACCCGGAGGCGTCCGACCATCTGCCGGTGGTGAGCGACCTGGAGATGCCCGTACGCCGCCACCGCCGGTGAATCCCGGAACCTGTGATTCCGGGCCCGAACCTGTGAACCCCGACCGAAACCCGTGAATCCCATCGGCCTTTGAGTCATCCCGCGCTCGCGGCCGTATTCCCTTGCGCCGGAGCCCAAGGGAAGGGGACAGGCCGTGACGACGCTTTTGAACAGCCGGGCCGGGCGGCGGCAGGCCATGCGCCGCATCCGGCCTCGCCGTTCGCCGGCCGTGCCGTTGATCCTGCTCAGCTGGGCGGGCGCGGCGGCGGTGCTGTCGCTGTGGTGGCAGAACACTCCGAACGTCGAGGGCACCGCGCAGTGGCTGACTCACGCCGGGCGGCTCAGTGGGCTGCTCGGCGGCTATGTTCTCGCCCTCGTCGTCCTGCAGATGGCGCGCGTTCCGGCGCTGGAGCGGCGGGTGGGGTCGGACCGGGTGGCGCGGTGGCACGCGATGAGCGGGCGGTACGCGCTGTGCCTGATCGTGGCGCATGTCGGGCTGATCATCGCGGGATACGCGGAGCAGGCCGGCACCGGCTTCGTCGACCAGTCGGTGACCGTGGTCACGGACTACCCCGACATGGTCAAGGCGACGGTCGGCACCGCGATGCTGGTGGTGATCGGGCTGATCTCGGCGGGGATGGTGCGCCGCCGGATGCCGTACGAGGTCTGGTACTACCTGCATCTGCTCACCTACGCCGCGGTCTTCCTGACGTTCTGGCACCAGCTCGCGACCGGTGCCGAGTTCGTCGGGAACGAGACCGCGGAAACCGCCTGGTACGCGCTGTACGGCACGGTCACCGCGCTGGCGGTCTGGTACCGGCTACTGGTGCCGCTGCGGCTGAATCTGCGGCACCGGATGCGGGTGGAGGCCGTCGTGCCGGAGGCACCCGGGGTGGTGTCGGTGCTGATCAAGGGGCGCAAGCTGCACCGGATCGGGGCGCAGGCCGGGCAGTTCTTCCGGTGGCGGTTCCTCGCGCCGGGCATGCGCTGGGGCTCCCATCCGTACTCGCTCTCCGCGCCGCCCCGGCCGGAGCTGCTGCGGATCACGGTGAAGGCGGTGGGCGGCCACAGCACCGGGCTGGCCTCGCTGCGGCCGGGGACCCGGGTGTGGGCGGAGGGGCCGTACGGCGCGATGACCGCGGCGCGGCGCAGCCGCGGCAAGGTGCTCATGATCGCGGGCGGGGCCGGGATCACCCCGATCCGGGCGCTGTTCGAGACGCTGCCGGGCAAGGGCAGCGACCTCACCCTGCTGTACCGGGCCCGCAGCGTCGAGGATCTGGCGCTGTGGAACGAGCTGAAGCAGATCGCGACCGAGCGCGGAGCCCGGCTGCTGTACGCCGTGAACGGCCCGGACGGCGCCCGGCCGGAGATCACCGCGGAGCGGCTGGGCCAGCTGCTCCCCGATATCGAGGACCACGACGTCTATCTGTGCGGCCCGCCGGGCCTGGCCGAGCACGCGTACGGAGCGCTGCGTGAGGCGGGCGTTCCGGATCGCCGGATCCACCACGAATCCTTCGAGCTGTGACCGCCACGTCCGAGCCGTGACCGAGCCGTCCGAGCCCGTGACCGAGCCGTTCACGCCGTGACCCGGACATCCGAGCCGTGACCCAGTCGTTCGAGCTGTGACCGAGGGGAAGCCATGAAGAGGAAGCATCCGCTGCGCCGCATCGTCCTGGGCACGGCCGCCACCGTCTCCGGTGTGGTGCTGCTGCTCGCATTGAAGCAGCCCGGTTCCGGGGGCGGTGAGACCGTCGCCCAGAACCAGCCGGGGCAGGCGCCCCCGGTCGCGGCCACGGCACAGCCGGGCGGGGGCGACGCGGGGGCCGGGGCGGGCGCGGGGGCCGGGGCGGGCGCGGGCGGCGCCCGTACGGTCACCGGCGACGTCGCGCAGACCCAGTACGGCCCGGTCCAGGTGAGCCTCACCGTCAGCGGCGGGAAGATCACCGGAGCACAGGCGGTCAAGACCCCGAACTCCGGGCCGCAGAGCGACCAGATCGCCAAGGACTCCATCCCGAAGCTCAATCGGCAGGCGGTGGCCGCGGCGAAGGTGGATACGGTCTCCGGTGCCACCTATACGAGCGAGGGCTATGCCAAGTCCTTGCAGAGCGCTCTCGACAAGGCGGGTGCCCGATGACGTACCAGACGGACGGACCCGGGCCGCTGCGCCATGTCGAGCACGTCATGGGCACGGTCTTCTCCTTCGACGTACGCGAGGTCGCGGCCGCCGACCGGCCCCGGGTGCAGGCCGCGCTGGACGGGGCCGTGGTGGGGCTGCACCGGGTGGACGAGCTGTTCTCCACCTATCGCCCGGACAGCCAGATCAGCCGCCTGGGGCGCGGTGAGCTGACGCCGTCGCGGTGCGACCCGGAGGTCCGGGACGTGCTGCGGATGTGCGAGGAGGCCGAGCACCGCAGCGGCGGCTGGTTCAGCGCCCGCTACGCCGGTGGCCGGCCCGACCCGACCGGCCTGGTCAAGGGCTGGGCCGTGGAGCGCGCCGCCCGGATGCTGGTCTCCTCCGGCGCCGGGTCGGTGTGTGTGAACGGCGGCGGCGACGTCCAGGTGCACGGCGGCCCGTGGCGGGTGGGGATCGCCGATCCGCTGCGCCGGGGCGAGCTGGCGGCGATCGTGGAGGCGCGCGGCGAACTGGCCGTGGCCACCTCCGGCCCCGCCGAGCGCGGCTGCCACATCCTGGACCCGCACACCGGACGCCCCCCGGCGCAGGGCCTGGTCTCGGTCACCGTGATCGCCACCAGCCTGGCCGACGCGGACGCCTGGGCCACGGCGGCCTGCGCGATGGGCGCAGGCCGAGCCCGCTCCTGGCTGGGACGGCTCCCCGACGCCGAGGCTCATCTCATCACCGCCGACGGCTCCACCTGGCACACCAGCGGCTTCGCCCGCTATTCGGCGGAGCTGTGCGTATAGGACGCGGCGGGGCTGTGCGTACGAGACGGCCCCTGAGCGGCCAGGGCTGCCCCAGAGCAGCGCTCAGCCCCCGTCGTGCTCGCGGATCGCCTCGGCCAGGACCTGGACATGGCCGAGGTCGAGGTCCTTCACCGCCGTGAGGAGGGTCAGCGGGCCGGAGGCGGCCAGGGCATGGAGGTGGTCGACGGCCTCCTGGCGCTCCGGGGTGGTGAGTTCGGCGCGGTAGCGGCGGGTGAATTCGGGGAAGCGGTCCGGTTCATGGCCGTACCAGCGGCGCAGTTCGGTGGAGGGGGCGGCGTCCTTCGCCCATTCGTCCAGGTGGGCGTCGGCCTTGGCGAGGCCACGGGGCCAGACGCGGTCGACCAGGACACGGGTGCCGTCGTCCGGGCCAGGGGTGTCGTACACCCGGCGGATGCGGATCGCGGGCCCGGTCGCGGACGCTCGCGCGGAGGCTTTCTTGGCTGCCATACGCCCATGGAAGCATCGCCCCGGCGGCCACACGCAGGGATAATGCGCCACATGGGAAAGGTGTACGAACGCATCGACGGCAGACTCCGCACCTTCATCGAAGAGCAGAAGATCTTCTTCACCGCCACCGCACCGCTGGACGGGGACGGCACGGTGAACCTCTCCCCGAAGGGACTGGCCGGCTCCTTCGCCGTACTCGACGAACTGACCGTGGCCTACCTGGACTTCGCGGGGAGCAACGCGGAGACCATCGCCCATCTGCGGGAGAACGGCAGGATCACCCTGATGTGGTGCGCCTTCACCGGCCCGCCGAACATCGTGCGCGTCCATGGCCGGGGCGAGCCGGTGTTCCGTGACGATCCGCGGTTCGGCGCGCTGCTGCAGCACTTCCCGGGCATCGACGTGGACGCCCACGGGCTGCGGGCGGTCATCGTGGTGACGGCCGAGCTGATCCGGGACACCTGTGGCTTCGCGGTCCCCTTCATGGACTATCGCGAGGAGCGCACGCTGCACGGCGACCGGTTCCGGCGGGAGGACGACGCGTCGCTGGACCGCTACTTCCACAAGAAGGAGCACATCGCCAGCAGCATCGACGGGCTGCCGGGGCTGCCGCTGCCGCTGCCGCCTCTCGGCTCGCCATAGTGGGTGTAGTGACCACATAACGAGACGGTGTTGCGGACGGCACCTCCGGAAGCGTTCGATCACGCGGTGCGATCCGAATCGAAGAACTCCGCCGCGGACCCCTCGGCGAGGGCGGCTCAGCCGCCCTCGCCCTCGCCGGAGTCCACCTCCACCGACCGGGCGGCCCGGCGGGCCGTCACCGTCTTCCCCGTCCTGGTCCTCGCCGCCGGGGCGGCGGGCCTCGCCACGCCCGGCACCTTCAGCGGGTGGGCGCCGAATGTGCCCTATCTGCTCGGCGTGATCATGTTCTGCATGGGCCTGACCATGACCCCGCAGGACTTCTCGGGTGTGGTCAAACGGCCGTGGGCGGTGGCCCTCGGGCTGGTCGCGCACTATGTGATCATGCCGGGGCTGGGGTGGCTGATCGCCAACGCCCTCGGTCTCTCCCCCCAGTTGGCGGCCGGCGTCATCCTGGTCGGCTGTGCGCCGAGCGGAACGGCCTCGAATGTGGTGACCTATCTGGCACGCGGCGATGTGGCCCTGTCGGTCTCGGTCGCCACCGTCTCCACGGTGCTCGCACCCCTGGTCACCCCGCCGCTGACGCTGCTGCTGGCCGGGGAGTTCCTGCCGGTGGACGCGGGGTCGATGGTCACCGACATCCTCAAGACCGTGCTGCTGCCGGTGATCGGGGGGCTGGTGGTGCGGCTGGTCGCCGGGCGGTACATCCACCGGGTGCTGGGGCTGCTGCCCTGGCTGTCGGCCGTCACCATCGGCGTGATCGTCGCGGTCGTGGTGGCGGCCAGCGCGGACGCCATCAAGTCGGCGGCGGCGCTGGTGCTGCTCGCCGTGGTGCTCCACAACGGGCTCGGCCTGGCGCTGGGCTACGGAGCCGGGAAGGTGGCCCGGCTGGGCGCGCCCGCCAGCCGGGCCATGGCCTTCGAGGTCGGCATGCAGAACTCCGGGCTCGCCGCCTCCCTGGCCGCCGCCCACTTCAGCCCGCTGGCCGCGCTCCCGGCCGCCGTCTTCTCCGTCTGGCACAACGTCTCGGGCGCGGTGGTGGCGGCCTGGATGTCGTACCGAGCCCGCGGGGCGGAGCAGCGGGCGGCCAACGGCTGAGCTGAGCGCTCCGGTGTCCGGTGGGAGTGCCCTGACCTGCCGTCGAACGTCCGCGGCGCCGTCGTGGCTGGTCGCGCCCACGCGGCGGAGCCGCACATCGACACAGCCCCGCGCCCCTTCGGGGCGCAACCGAAACCTCACCGGACCAAAACGAGCCCGCCTAGCGCTCCTTCTGGGCCAGGCGCAGCAGATGGTCGGCGAGCTGCTGGCCGCCCACCGGGTCGCGGCTGATCAGCATGAGGGTGTCGTCGCCCGCGATGGTGCCGAGGATGTCGTGCAGCTCCGCCGAGTCGATGGCCGAGGCCAGGAACTGGGCAGCGCCCGGCGGAGTGCGCAGCACCACGAGGTTGGCCGAAGCCTCCGCCGAGATCAGCAGCTCGGCCGCCAGCCGGGCCATCCGCGCCTCGCTCGCCGACTCGCCGAGCGGGGCGCGGGGCGTGCGGTCGCCGCCCTCGCTCGGCACCGCGTAGATCAGCTCACCGCCGGTGTTGCGGATCTTCACCGCGCCCAGCTCGTCCAGGTCCCGGGAGAGCGTCGCCTGGGTGACGGAGAGCCCGTCGTCGGCGAGCAGCTTGGCGAGCTGACTCTGGGAGCGCACGGCCTGCCGGTTCAGGATGTCCACGATCCGGCGGTGGCGTGCGGTGCGGGTCTGCGGCACGGCCGGTCCGCCGTGGTTGGCGTCCTGCGCGTCGGTGTGCTGCGCCTCGGTCATCGGTGTCGTCAGTCTCCGGCTCGTCGTTCCCCGTCACCCTCGCGTGCGGCATCCAGAACGGCGGGCAGCTCCCGGAGGAAGGTGTCCACCTCCTCGTCGGCGATGACGAGCGGCGGGGCGAGCCGGACCACATCCGGCGCGACCGCGTTCACCAGGAGTCCCGCGTCCTGAGCCGCCTGCTGCACCTGCGGTGCGAGGGACTCTGTGAGCACGATACCGAGCAGCAGCCCGGCGCCGCGGACCCGGGCTACCAGAGAGTGGTCGAGCGATTCGATCCCGTTACGCAGCCGCTCCCCCGCCCGCTTGACCCGGTCAAGGATGCCGTCGGCGGCGATCGTGTCGAGGACGGCGAGGGCGGCGGCGCAGGCGACCGGGTTTCCGCCGAAGGTGGATCCGTGCTGACCCGGGGTCAGCAGGCCGGCCGCGGGCCCGAAGGCGAGGGTGGCGCCGATGGGCAGCCCGGCGCCGAGCCCCTTGGCGAGGGTGACGACATCGGGCTCGACGCCCTGCGCCTGGTGCTCGAACCAGTGTCCGGTCCGCCCGATGCCGGTCTGGATCTCGTCGAGCACCAGCAGGGTGCCGGTGGCCCGGGTGATCTCCCGCGCCGCCGCCAGATAGCCGGCCGGCGGCACGATGACGCCGTTCTCGCCCTGGATGGGTTCCACGATGACGAGGGCGGTCTCGGTGGTGACGGCCGCGCGCAGCGCCGCCACGTCCCCGTACGGCACATGCGTGACATCGCCGGGCAGCGGAAGGAACGGTTCCTGCTTGGCGGGCTGTCCGGTCAGCGCGAGGGCGCCCATGGTGCGGCCGTGGAAGCCGCCGCTGGCGGCCACCATATGGGTGCGCCCGGTGCGCCGCCCGATCTTGACGGCTGCCTCGACCGCCTCCGCGCCGGAGTTGGAGAAGTACACGCGCCCGGAGCGGCCGAAGAGCTGGAGCAGCCGCTCGGCGAGCGCCACCGGGGGCTCGGCGACGAAGAGGTTGGAGACATGGCCGAGGGTGGCGATCTGGTCCGATACGGCCCGGACGACGGCGGGGTGGGCATGGCCGAGGGAGTTGACGGCGATACCGCCGACGAAGTCGAGGTATTCCGTGCCGTCCGCGTCCCAGACCTTGGTGCCCTTGCCGTGGGTGAGCGGGAGGCGGGGGGTGCCGTAGTTGTCCATGAGCGCCCCCTGCCAGCGCTGCCTCAGCTCCGCGTTGCTCACTGGTCCTCCCCCTTGTCGCCCTGGTTGTCCTGGTGTCCCTTGCCGCCCTTGTCCTGCTGGTCGATCACGGCCCCGTCCGGCAGGACCATCGTGCCGATGCCCTCGTCGGTGAAGATCTCCAGCAGGATGGCGTGCGGTACGCGTCCGTCCAGCACCCGGGCGGTGGTGACCCCGTGGCGCACGGCGTACAGACAGCCCTCCATCTTCGGCACCATGCCGCTGGCCAGCTCCGGCAGCAGCTTCTCCAGCCGGCTCGCGGTGAGCTTGCTGATCACGTCGTCGCTGTTGGGCCAGTCGGCGTAGAGGCCCTCGACATCGGTGAGCACCACCAGCGTCTCGGCGCCCAGCGCGACGGCGAGCGCGGCGGCGGCCGTATCGGCGTTGACGTTGTAGACATGGCCGTCGTCGGCGCTGCGGGCGATGGAGGAGACGACCGGGATCCGGCCGTCGTCCAGCAGGGCCTGGACCGCGCCGGTGTCGATCTCGGTGATCTGGCCGACCCGGCCGATGTCCACCTGCTCGCCGTCGATCTCGGCGTAGTGCTTGGTGGCGGACATCAGATGGGCGTCCTCGCCGGTCATGCCGACGGCGAGCGGGCCGTGCCGGTTGAGCAGCCCGACCAGTTCGCGCTGGACCTGCCCGGCCAGCACCATCCGTACGACATCCATGGCGTCGTCGGTGGTGACCCGCAGCCCGGCCTTGAACTCGCTCACCAGACCGTGCCGGTCGAGCTGCGCGCTGATCTGGGGGCCGCCGCCGTGGACGACGACGGGGCGCAGTCCCGCGTGGCGCAGGAAGACGACGTCCTGGGCGAAGGCGGCCTTCAGCTCGTCGTCGACCATGGCGTTGCCGCCGAATTTGATCACCACGGTCTTGCCGTGGTGCCGGGTCAGCCAGGGCAGCGCCTCGATGAGGATGCGGGCCTTGGGCAGCGCGGTGTGTTTACGGGCGGTCGGCTCGCTCATGAGGAATACGCGCTGTTCTCGTGGACGTAGTCGGCGGTCAGGTCGTTGGCCCAGATGACCGCCGAGGCGCTGCCCGCGGACAGGTCGGCGGTGATGCGGACCTCGCGGTAGCGCATGTCGACCAGTTCGCGGTCCTCGCCCACCGAGCCGTTCTTGCATACCCAGACGTCGTTGATCGCGACGTTGAGCTGGTCCGGTTCGAAGTCGGCCGAGGTGGTGCCGATCGCGGAGAGCACCCGGCCCCAGTTGGGGTCCTCGCCGTGGACGGCGCACTTGAAGAGGTTGTTACGGGCGATGGAGCGGCCCACCTCCACGGCGTCGTCCTCGGTGGCCGCGCCCACGACCTCGATCCGGATGTCCTTGGAGGCGCCCTCGGCATCCCCGATCAGCTGGCGGGCGAGATCGGCGCAGACCTCGCGGACCGCCTCGGCGAACTCGGCGGCCCCGGGCGTGACGCCGGAGGCGCCGGAGGCCATCAGCAGCACCATGTCGTTGGTGGACATGCAGCCGTCGGAGTCGATCCGGTCGAAGGTGGTGCGGGTGGCGGCGCGCAGTGCGGTGTCCAGCCCGGCGGTGTCCACGTCGGCGTCGGTGGTGAGGACGACGAGCATGGTGGCCAGGCCCGGGGCCAGCATCCCGGCGCCCTTGGCCATACCGCCGACGGTCCAGCCGGCGGGGCTCTGCGCGACGGCCGTCTTGTGGACGGTGTCGGTGGTCTTGATGGCGATGGCGGCCTTCTCGCCGCCGTGCTCGCTCAGGGCGGCGGCGGCCGTCTCGACCCCGGACAGCACCGCGTCCATCGGCAGCCGGACGCCGATGAGCCCGGTCGAGGCGACGGCGACCTCGCCCGCGCTGTGGCCGAGGACGTCCGCGACCTTCTCGGCGGTGGCGTGGGTGTCCTGGAAGCCCAGCGGGCCGGTGCAGGCGTTGGCGCCGCCGGAGTTGAGGACGACGGCCGAGACCTGGCCGCCCTTGAGGACCTGCTCGGACCACAGGACGGGGGCGGCCTTGACGCGGTTGGAGGTGAAGACGGCCGCGGCGGAGAGGCGCGGGCCGGTGTTCACGACGAGTGCGAGGTCGGGGTTTCCGTTCTCCTTGATGCCTGCCGCGACGCCGGAGGCCGTGAAGCCCTGGGCTGCCGTAACGCTCATGGAGCGACTCCGATCGTGGAAAGTCCCAGCTCCTCGGGGAGGCCGAGGGCGATGTTCATGCTCTGCACCGCGCCACCGGCGGTGCCCTTGGTGAGGTTGTCGATGGCGCTGATCACGATGGCGCGGCCGGCCGCCTCGTCATGGGCGACCTGGAGCAGCGCGGCGTTGGATCCGTGGACGGCGGCGGTGGAGGGCCACTGGCCCTCGGGGAGGAGGGTGACGAACGGCTCGTCCCGCAGCGCCTTCTCGTACGCGGCCCGCAGGCTCTCCCCGGTCACCCCGGGCCGGGCCGTGGCGCTGCAGGTGGCGAGGATGCCGCGGGGCATCGGGGCGAGGGTCGGGGTGAAGGAGACCGAGACCCGCTCCCCCGCCGCGGCCGACAGGTTCTGGATCATCTCGGGGGTGTGCCGGTGGCCGCCGCCGACACCGTACGGGCTCATGGAGCCCATGACCTCGCTGCCCAGCAGATGGGGCTTGGGCGCCTTGCCCGCGCCGGAGGTCCCGGAGGCGGCGACGATGACCGCCTCGGGCTCCAGCAGCCCCGCGGCGTACGCCGGGAAGAGGGCGAGGGAGACGGCGGTGGGGTAGCAGCCCGGCACCGCGATGCGCTTGGTGCCCTCCAGCGCGGCGCGGGCGCCGGGCAGCTCGGGCAGGCCGTAGGGCCAGGTCCCGGCGTGCGGCGAACCGTAGAACCGCTCCCAGTCCGCCGCGTCCTTCAGCCGGAAGTCGGCCCCGCAGTCGATGACCAGCACCTGGTCGCCGAGCTGCTCGGCGACGGCGGCGGACTGCCCGTGCGGCAGCGCCAGGAAGACCACGTCATGCCCGGCCAGCGCCTCCGCGGTGGTGGGCTCCAGCACCCGCCCGGCCAGCGGAAGCAGATGGGGCTGCAGCCCGGCGAGGGGCTGCCCGGCGTTGGAGTTGCCGGTCAGGGTGCCGATCTCCACCTCGGGGTGGGCGAGCAGCAGGCGCAGCAGTTCTCCGCCCGCGTATCCGCTCGCGCCCGCCACCGCAGCACGTATGGCCATTACCCTCTTCCTCCCTCACGCGATGGCATGACTATACGATTGATCGCAGCTTTATGCAAAGCCCGTTCTGCGGCCGGCGGTGCGTTCGCGCGACGTGAGTGAGACGTAAGTGAAGCGTTTCCGACACGTCAGTGGCCCCGGGAAAAGTGGTGTTCACACCGCGGGAAACGTCGAAGAGGACTCCCGCACGAAACGCAGGAGAACCTGATCATGCGTACTTCCCGGATTCGTACCGCCGCCCTGGCCACCGTCACCGCCGCGCTCGCGCTGGGCCTGACCGCCTGCGGCGGCGCCGACGGCGACTCGAAGGCGACGGGCGGCGACAAGGGCGCCGGTACCTCGCAGAGCCGGTCCGCGTCCAACGGGGACGCCACCAAGGGCGCCGCGGAGCAGGCCAAGAGCGGCGGTGACACCAAGACGGGCGAGCGCTCGACGACCGCCTCGGGCGGGTCGGACGAGGTCGCGAACAAGGCCACAACGGCCGCCCAGCAGTGCCGCGGCGACGAGATGCTGGTCACCGCGGTGCACCAGCTCGCCGACCAGCAGGGCGACCACCTGCTGATCACCGCGTCGAACGAGGGCGACAAGCCGTGCTGGGTCACCTCGTACCCGTCCGTGAAGCTGGGCGACGACGACTCCGTACTGCCGCTCTCCAAGAAGGACAACGCGGGCGGCGACAAGCGCATCACGCTCCAGCCCGGCAGCACGGCATACAGCGCGGTGAACCTCTTCGACTACGGCTCGGACAACCAGACGGCGCAGTCGTTCGCCATCGCACTGCGCGGCGCGGACGGTCAGGACGGCCCCTTCTACTCCGTCGCCGGCAAGGGCGACAAGCCGCAGTTCAGCTGGAACGAGGCCGACGTGCTGAACTGGAGCACCGAGAAGCCGTACGACTTCTGACGGTCACATCGCTCCGCTCAGCCCGGACGCCTCGCGTCCACCGGGCCCAGGTCCGGGCGCTTGGCGGTGTGGCCGTCGCCGGAGGAGCGACCCCGCAGGCGCCGGGTGAGCCAGGGGCCGAGGAAGGTGGCGGTCCAGCGCAGCTCGGCGGGGGCGGCGCGCCATCCGGTGAGCACGGGCGTCGCCGGCGGGGGCAGCGGGTGGGTCCAGGCGTCGTCGGTGCCGGGGAGGCCGAGGGCGTGGGCGAGTGCGGCGGCGATGCGCTGGTGGCCGAGGGGGCTGGCGTGCAGGCGGTCGGTGCTCCACAGCCGGGGGTCGGCGACGACGGGGTGCCGGCTGGTCTCGGCGACGGTGACGCCGTGGCGCCCGGCGGCTTCGCGGATGCGCTGGTTCAGGGCGACGGCGCGCGGGGCGAGGGGGCGCGCCAGCGGGGTGATACGGGCGGGGTCGGGGAAGGTGAGCGTGGCCACGCGGGCGCCCTGGGCGGTGAGCGCGGCGAACATCGCCTCCAGGTGGTGGGCGACATGGTCGGCGTCGAAGCGGGGGCGCAGCAGGTCGTTGACCCCGGCGACGACAGTGGCCAGATCGGGGCGGAGGGACAGGGCGGGTGCCAGCTGCTCGGCGTGGACCTGCGCGGCGAGGCGGCCCCGTACGGCGAGGTTGGCGTAGGAGAGGCCGGGGTTGTGGTGGGCGAGGTGTTCGGCGAGGCGGTCGGCGAAGCCGCGCAGACCGGTGGCCTCGTCGCCGTCGCCCAGGCCCTCGGTCTGGCTGTCGCCCAGCGCGACGTAGCGACGGTAGGGCGCGTCAGTGCCGGGCATGGGTGTGCTCCCTCTGTCGCAGGACCGTGATCGTGCGCTCGCACCAGTCGCGGTTGCCCTCTTCGAGGGCCAGGCCGCGCAGGCAGGTCAAGTACGGGCCGATGGGGCGGCCGTGGCGAAGGAACTCCTCCTCCGCAAGGTCACCGCGGATCTTCCGCAGCAGCTTGCCGAAGAGGTCGATCTTGGCCCGGGCGAAGGCGGCCCGCTCGGTGAGCTGGTCGATCAGGGTCTCGGTGTCGACGTGGTCGGCGGCCTGGACCTTGACGAGCAGGTCGTCGCGGATGAAGGAGGGCTTCGCGAAGGCGGCCGTGAACTCCTCCAGCTCCGCCAGCCCGGCGTCGGTCACCTGGAACAGGCGCTTGGTGGGGCGGGTCTCCTGGGCCACCTCCCGGCCCGCGATGAGCCCGTCCTTCTCCAGGCGGGTCAGCTCGGCGTAGAGCTGCTGTGGCTGGGCGTGCCAGAAGTTCGCCACGCCGATGTCGAACGCCTTGGTCAGCTGGTATCCGCTCAGCTCCCCGTCGAGCAGCGCTGCCAGCACGGCGTGCCGCAGGGCCATGGGATCGCCTCCTTCATGCCGCTGCCTTCATGCCTCTGCCGCCCGAATGCCTCTGCCGCCGGACGCGGAACCATGGTAGTCATGAAAATGACTAATCACATCCATGACTAGCGAAGGTGGGGCCGCGATGAACGCCGCCGACCGTTTCCGTGCCGCCGTCGACAACAAGGACCTGACCGCCCTGGACGACCTGTTCACCGAGGACATCCGCTTCTACAGCCCCGTCAAGTTCACCCCCTTCGAGGGCAAGCCGATGGTGCTCGGCCTCTTCGGGGTCCTGCTGCGCACGTTCGAGGACTTCCGCTACGTCGGCGACTACACCGGCACCGCGCAGACCAGCGCCGACGGCACCTCCGCCCCGTCGGCGGTGCTGCTCTTCCGCGCCCGGGTGGGCGACAAGGAGATCCACGGCATCGACCTGCTGCATCTCGACGACGACGGCCGGATCAAGGAGTTCACCGTCATGGTCCGGCCCCAGTCCGCCGTCCACGCCCTCGGCGAAGCGGTCCTCGCCGGGCTGGTCGAGGACGGCCTCGCACCGGCGCCCGCGGGCCAGTAGACGCACGTCCGTCGCCACCGAGGCCACACGGACAGCACGCGACGTGGGGCCCCAGCGTGCTGGAGCCCCACCTCACCTCATCGTCCGGCGGGACGGGTCAGGAGCCGTCCGCCATCCCCGGGAGCGCCGGAGGCGTGGGAATGGGCAACTTCTTGAAGCCCTGCTCGCGCTGCGCCGCGGGCGTACGGCACGTCAGATCCTTCGCCGGGAGACGGCCGGTGGACAGATAGCCGGTGGCCGGCTTGTCCGCGCACGACGTGGTGTAGCCGTAGATACCGTGGCCCTCGCCTCCGGCGACGGTGACCATCCGCGAGCCCTTCATGGCCCGGTGCATACCGCGACCGCTGGCGAGCGGCGTCTGCGAGTCCCACTCGTTCTGCAGGATCAGCGCGCCGACCTTGTTGTCGACCTTGGTGGCGGGCTCGCTGCCGTCCCTCTTCCAGAAGGCGCACGGCTTGATGGTGGAGCCGAAGTCCCCGTACAGCGGATACTTCGCCTTCGCCCGCAGCGCGTCGCGGCGGTACTGCTCGGGGTCGCGCGGCCAGTTGCGGGTGTCGGCGCAGACGACGGACCAGAAGGCGGCGGTGCCGTTGTCCGGGGCCGCGGCGCTGCCGAAGGCCGGCCGGCTGGGACGGCTGGGCGCCCTGGACTCGCTGGTGCGGGCCGGAGCCCCGTCGGCCGCCTTCTTCAGCCTGGCGATGGCCTCCGCGCCCTCGCGCACCGTGAAGAACGAGGCCCGGCTGCCGCCGCGGATGTCGTCGCCGGTCAGCTTCTGGCCGTCGAGCTCGATCGGCTCACGGTCGGCCTGGGCGACGAGGTCCCAGAAGGTCGTGCGAACGGCCTCGGGGGTCTTGCCCAGTTTGTAGGTGCTGTGCCGCTGGGCGGTCCACTCGCTCCACCGCGTGAAGGCGGGTTCGGCGCCCTCGGCCCAGATCTGGATCATGCCGCGCCATATCCGTGCCGGGTCCACGGAGCTGTCGAGGACGAATCGGTCGGCACGCCGGGGGAACATCTGCGTGTAGACGGCGCCGAGGTAGGTGCCGTACGAGTACCCGAGGTAGGAGATCTTCTTCTCGCCCAGCACGGCACGGATGACATCCATGTCGCGAGCCGTGTTCCGGGTGGTGATGTGGCGCAGCTTGTCGCCTTGTTCGGTGTCGCACTTCTCGGCGACGGTACGCGCCCACTTCACGTCCCGGGCGAGCGTCTCGTCCCGGTAGGGGCGTTCCCAGCTCTCCTCGACGCCGGTCAGACCACAGGTGACGGGGGAACTCCGGCCCACCCCCCGGGGGTCGAAGCCGACGAGGTCGTACTTCTCCGTCACCGACTTCGGCAGCTCGGTGGCCAGCGAGAGCGGCATGCCGATGCCCGGACCGCCCGGGCCGCCGGGGTTGAGCAGCAGCACACCGCGGCGCTCCGCCGCGGTGCTGGTCTTCATCCGCGATATCGCGACATCGGTCTTCTTGCCGTCGGGGCGGCTGTAGTCCAGCGGGACCTTGATGGTGGCGCACCGGTAGGAGGCCGGAGTGTCGTCGGCGCAGCGGTGCCAGGCCGGCTTCTGACCGAGGTACGGCTCCAGGGGGTTGCCGGCGGCGGAGGCGGTGGCCGGGGCGAGGGCCGGCACCAGGGCCGCGAGGGTGCTCGCCGCCAGGACATGGACGAATGGTCTGGTTCGCACGTGGGGAGTCCTTATGGGCAGTCTGTGTGGTGACGCAATCACCCTTTCTCATGGGGCAGTTGGGGAGAAACCCTCGCTGGGATGGGATGCCCTACGCCGCTGGAGGTACGCACCGGCGGGCATATGGCTCTGAAGTCGTACGCCATCGGCCCCACGCGCGATGGCTTCCGCGGTGGTCGCCCGCGGACAGGGGCCGTGGCGGAGAAAACGCGGCGCCCCGGCCGGAGGTCCGGCCGGGGCGCCGCGGTGCGCCGGGGCGTCAGCCGAGGGTGGCGAGGGCCTGGTTGAAGGTCGCGGACGGGCGCATGACCGCCGCGGCCTTGGCCGTGTTGGGCTGGTAGTAGCCTCCGATGTCGGCCGGGGAGCCCTGGACGGCGAGCAGCTCGTCGACGATCGTCTGCTCCTGGGCGGTGAGCACCTCGGCGAGCTGGGCGAACGCCTTGGCCAGGGCCGCGTCGTCGGTCTGCCGGGCCAGCTCCTGGGCCCAGTACAGGGCCAGGTAGAAGTGGCTGCCGCGGTTGTCGATCCCGCCGACGCGGCGGCTGGGCGACTTGTTCTCGGCGAGGAAGGTGCCGGTCGCCCGGTCGAGAGTGTCGGCGAGGACCTGGGCCCGCGCGTTGCCCGTCTTCTGCGCGAGGTGCTCGAAGCTGACCGCGAGGGCGAGGAACTCGCCCAGGCTGTCCCAGCGCAGGTAGTTCTCCTTGACGAGCTGCTGGACGTGCTTGGGCGCCGAGCCGCCCGCGCCGGTCTCGAACAGCCCGCCGCCGTTGATCAGCGGGACGACCGAGAGCATCTTGGCGCTGGTGCCCAGTTCCAGGATCGGGAACAGGTCGGTCAGGTAGTCACGCAGGACGTTGCCGGTGGCCGAGATCGTGTTCTCGCCGCGGCGGATCCGCTCGAGCGAGAGCTTGATCGCGTCGACCGGCGAGAGGATCTTGATGTCCAGGCCCTCGGTGTCGTGCTCGGGCAGGTACGCCTTGACCTTCTCGATGAGGTTGGCGTCGTGCGCCCGGCCCTCGTCGAGCCAGAAGACGGCCGGGTCGCCGGTGGCGCGGGCGCGGGAGACGGCCAGCTTGACCCAGTCCTTGATCGGCACGTCCTTGGTCTGGCACATCCGGAAGATGTCACCGGCGCCGACGACCTGCTCGATGACCGCGTTGCCCGCCTCGTCCAGGACGCGGACGGTGCCCGTGGTGGGGATCTCGAAGGTCTTGTCGTGGCTGCCGTACTCCTCGGCCTTCTGCGCCATCAGGCCGACGTTGGGCACCGAGCCCATCGTGGCCGGGTCGAAGGCGCCGTTGGCGCGGCAGTCGTCGAGGACGGCCTGGTAGATCCCGGCGTAGCTGCTGTCCGGGATCACCGCGAGGGTGTCGTGCTCCTCGCCGTCCGGGCCCCACATGTGGCCGGAGGTGCGGATCATGGCCGGCATGGAGGCGTCGACGATGACGTCGGACGGCACATGCAGGTTGGTGATGCCGCGGTCGGAGTCGACCATGGCCAGCTCCGGGCCCTCGGCCAGCTCGGCGTCGAAGGACGCCTTGATCGCCGCGCCCTCGGGCAGGGCCTCCAGGCCCTTGAGGATGCCGCCCAGACCGTCGTTCGGGGTCAGACCGGCGGCGGCGAGGGTCTCACCGTGCTCGGCGAAGGTCTTGGGGAAGAAGGCGCGTACGCCGTGGCCGAAGACGATCGGGTCGGAGACCTTCATCATCGTGGCCTTCAGGTGCAGCGAGAACAGCACGCCCTCCGCCTTGGCCCGGGCCACCTGCGCCGAGAGGAACTCGCGCAGCGCCGCGACGCGCATCACGGAGGCGTCCACGACCTCACCCGCCAGCACCGGTACGGACTCGCGCAGCACGGTGGTGGAGCCGTCGTCGCCCGCCAGCTCGATGCGCAGCGAGCCGTCCTCCGGGATCACCACGGACTTCTCGGTGGAGCGGAAGTCGTCGGTGTCCATGTGGGCCACATTGGTCTTGGAATCGGCCGTCCAGGCGCCCATGCGGTGCGGGTTCGCCTTGGCGTAGTTCTTCACCGAGGCGGGGGCGCGGCGGTCGGAGTTGCCCTCGCGCAGCACCGGGTTCACGGCGGAGCCCTTGACCTTGTCGTAACGGGCGCGGATCTCCCGCTCCTCGTCGGTCTTCGGGTCGTCCGGGTAGTCCGGCAGCGCGTAGCCCTGCTCCTGCAGCTCGGCGACCGCGGCCTTCAGCTGCGGGATCGAGGCCGAGATGTTCGGCAGCTTGATGATGTTGGCCTCGGGGGTCTTGGCAAGGTCACCCAGCTCGGTGAGGGCGTCGGGGATGCGCTGGCCCTCTTCGAGGTGCTCCGGGAACTGGGCGATGATGCGCCCCGCCAGAGAGATGTCCCGGCTCTCCACGGTGACCCCGGCCGTCGAGGCGTATGCCTCGATCACCGGCAGGAACGAGTACGTCGCGAGGGCAGGGGCCTCGTCCGTGTGCGTATAGATGATGGTCGAGTCAGTCACCGGGTGCTCCGCTCCACGTCTGCAACATTGCTCGACATCAAGATATCCGGTGCCGGGCGCTTTCCCGAAAGGGCCCTGGGCAGAACGACGCGCCCTGGTCACCGCCCGCGCTTCCTGGGATCGTCCCGTCCATGCCGACGACCTTGCGGGGCGCACAGGTGGTGCTGCGCCCCACCGCCCCCTCCGATGTCCCCGTCCTGGCCGCGATCCGCGCGAAGCCCGAGGTCTACGCGCGCTGGCGGGGCGGCGAGGACCTGGTGGCGGCGGTGCGCGAGGATCTGGCCGACTCCGGCGCCGAGCACCTGAGCATCGAGTACGGGGGCGCGGTGATCGGCATGATCCAGTGGGCGGCCGAGACCGAGCCGGACTACCGGCACGCGAGCATCGACATCTATCTGGACCCGGCGGTACACGGGCGGGGGCTGGGCACCGACGCCGTACGCACCCTGGCCCGCCATCTGATCACCGACCACGGCCACCACCGGATCGTGATCGACCCGGCGGCGGACAACGCCGCCGCGATCCGCTGTTACGGCAAGGTCGGCTTCCGGCCCGTCGGCCTCATGCGGTCCTACGAGCGCGGTCCCGACGGCAGGTGGCACGACGGACTGCTGATGGATCTGCTGGCCGAGGAGATCACGGAGGCTCCGTGAGCGCCGCTGTCACACCCCCGTCCACGCGCGGCCGTCACACCCCGTCCACGCGCAGCCGCCACTCGCCCGCCCGGCCGGTGAGGGTGACCGTGGAGAGCGGGCGTATGTCGACGTTCCAGTAGCAGTGCGGCGGCGCCTTGATCGCGTACATCAGGGCGGCGCGGACCACCCCGGGATCGGCGACTGCCACCATCTTGGCGTGGTCCTCGGCCGGGCGGGTGTCCAGCCAGCCGCCGATCCGCATGATGAACGCGTGCAGCGACTCCCCGCCGTGCGGTACCGAGCGCGGATCGCCGAGCCAGGCGTCCACCTCGCCCGGTTCGCGCGCCATCACATCGGCGAGGGAGCGGCCCGCCCAGCGGCCCATGTCGCAGTCGCGCAGGGCGAGTTGGACCAGCGGGGTGAAGCCCAGCGCATCGCCGGTCTCCCGGCTGCGGGCCGACGGCGAGCAGTAGCGCAGCTCCGCCGCGGCCAGCGGTACGAGCGCGGGGGCCGCGCGCTCGGCGGCGAGCCGGCCCTCCGGGTCCAGCGGCCGGTCGTCACCGAAGCGCTCCCCCAGCCGGGAGGAGCTGCGGCCGGCGGCGACCAGCGTCAGCCGAAACGTCATCCCGGCATCGTACGGTCACGGCCACGGTTCCAGGGCCCGTAACCAGGAGAAGAGCAGGCCCTTTCGGTGCGCGCCGGGTCACCGGGCGGCTCGAAGCGGCCGTCTCGTGAACACCGTGCGCATCGTGGGTGGCGGGCAGGATGCGGACGCCCTGAAGGGGCGCGGGGCCGCGCCGATGTGCGGCTCCGCCGCGGCGCGGGGGCTTTGCCCCTTGACGCCGGGGTCCGGTGCGGAGCCCCCGTCGCGGGAAGGGGCGGGGAGGGGAACCGCCCGCCGCAGGCGGGGCGGCAAGCCCGTCGGGCACCCGCTACGCCCTCCCGAGCACCTCGCCCCACGCGGTGCGCAACCGCCGTACGCCCTCGGCCAGTTCGCCGACGCCCGCCACCGAAGCGAAGCTCAGCCGCACATGCGGCGCGGGCGGTTCGGCGCAGAAGTACGGGCCACCGGGGGCCACGGCGACCCCGGCACGCAGCGCGGCGGAGTCCAGCGCGGTCTCGTCGGCGCCCTGGGGCAGCCGCAGCCACAGGTGGTAGCCGCCGGGCGGGACATACCGCAGCTCCAGGGCGGGCAGCTCGCGCCGTACGGCGGTGACCAGCGCCTCGCGACGGGTGCGCAGCTCGGCGGCCACGTTGCGCAGATGGCGGGGCCAGGAGGGGGCGCCGACCAGTTCCAGGGCGGCCTCCTGGAGCGGGCGGGGCACGAAGAAGCTGTCGACGACCTGGATCGCGCGCAGCCGCCCCAGCGCGGGGCCGCGGGCGGCGAGCGCACCCACCCGCAGACTCGGCGAGGTGGCCTTGGTGAGCGAGCACACATGGACCACCACCCCGTCGGGGTCGTCGGCGGCGAGCGTGGCGGACAGCGGGGGCGCGTCCTCGTGGACGAGCCGGCGGGCGAAGTCGTCCTCGACCACGAACGCGCCCGCCTCACGGGCGATCCGGATCACCTCGCGGCGCCGCTCGGGAGCGAGCATCGCCCCGGTGGGGTTCTGGAACAGCGGCTGGCAGACGAAGACCCGGGCGCCGGTCGCCCGCAGCGCCTCGGCGAGCAGCTCGGGCCGGACCCCCTCGGCGTCCACCGGCACCGGGACGGGCCGCAGCCCGGAGGCGCGGGCGGCGGCGAGCACCCCGGGGTAGGTCGGGGATTCGACGAGGACGGGCGCGCCGGGCGGGGCGAGGGCGCGCAGCGCGCAGGTGAGCGCGGACTGGCCGCCCGCGGTGATCAGTACGTCGGCGGCGCCGAGGGTTCCGCCCGGGCCGCCGATCTCGCGGGCGAACCAGGCGCGCAGCTCGGGGAGCCCCTCCACCGGCGGGCGGCCCCATGCCCCGGGCCGCCGTCCGGCGCGGGCCAGCGCGGCGGACAGCGCCCGCTCCGGCTGGAGCGAGGAGTGCAGATAGCCGTTGTTGAACTCCAGGATCCCGGGCGGTGGGGCGGCGAGCGTGGCCAGGACACCGGAGGCGTCCACCGAGCGCCGCACCGGCTCGCCGGCCGTCTCCACGCTCAGCGCGACCTCCTGCCAGGAGGTGTCACCCGGCAGGGGCGCCCCGGCCCCGGGGCGGTCGGCGCGGAAGGCACCGGCGCCGGGGCGGGTGACCACCAGCCCTTCGGCGGCGAGGGCGGCGAGGGCGCGGGAGACGGTGACCGGGCTCACCCGGTGGCGTTCGACCAGGGCACGACTGGACGGCAGCTTCTCTCCGGGTGAGTAGCGGTCCAGCTCCTCACGCAGCGATTTCGCGAGTTCGGCCACACTGCTACGCTGTTCCATGACAGCACAGGATAGCGCTACTGATGACAGTGCGATAGCGGTGAGCGGCGGCCCCACCGGGGGCCACACCACCGGGGACGGCACCGCCCGGGGCCGGGACGCCACCCCCTCGCCGTCCGCCGCCCGCACCGGCACGGTGCTCGCCATGCTCGGCGTGGCCGCCTTCTCCCTGACCTTCCCCGGCACCGCCTGGGCGCTCACCGGCCTCGGCCCCTGGACGGTGACCACCTGCCGGGTAGTGCTCGCCGCGCTGATCGCGGGCGGCGCACTGGCCGCCCTGCGGGTGCCGGTCCCCGCCCGCCGCCACTGGCCGGGACTGCTGGTCGTGGCGGCCGGGGTCGTCGTGGGCTTCCCGCTGCTGACCACGCTCGCCCTGCAGACCTCCACCACGGCGCACGCGGCGGTGGTGGTCGGCCTGCTGCCGCTCACCACCGCCGCCCTCTCCGCCGTACGCACCGGGGTGCGGCCCTCGCGGACGTTCTGGGCGGCGGCGCTGGCCGGGGCCGTGGTCGTGATCGCCTTCGCGCTGCAGCAGAGCGGCGGCGCGCCCACCGTCGGCGATCTGTATCTGTTCGCCGCGCTGCCGGTGTGCGCGGCGGGCTATGCCGAGGGCGGACGGCTGGCCGGCCATATGCCCGGCTGGCAGGTGATCGGCTGGGCGCTGGTGGGCTGTCTGCCGCTGTCGGTGCTGGGCGCGGTGCTCGCGCTGTCGGCCGAGGACGTCCACCTCGGCGGCCGCGCGGTGGCCGGGCTGCTGTGGCTGGCGGTGGGCTCGCAGTTCGTGGGCATGGTGGTCTGGTACCGGGGGATGGCCGCCATCGGGGTGACGCGGGCCAGCCAGCTCCAACTGGCCCAGCCGCTGCTCACATTGGTGTGGTCGGTACTGCTCCTCGGCGAGAAGCTGACCCCCGCCGCCCCGATCGCCGCCGTGGCGGTGCTGGTGTGCATCGGGGTGACGCAGCGGGCGCGGGTCCCGGCGACGAGGGCCGTACGGACCCCGGCGGCGGGCCGGGCGCAGGGGCTCACGGCCGCGGAGCGGGCAACCGGAGCGACCGGCGGGGCCCCCGAAGGGGCGGACCGGATCCCCGAAGCGGCGGGCCGAGTCCCCGAAGCGGGGGACCGGAATCACCCCCCGGCAGGGGCAAACCAGGACAACCAGCCATAGACTGGCCTCAGGGATCGCATTGCCCTCCAGCGGACAGGAGGTCACGCACATGGAGGCGACCGTAGGCGACAAGCTGCTGGTGCACGGCAGGGTTGTCGGGATTCACGATCGTGTAGCGGAGATCATCGAAGTGCTCGGGACCGACGGGGAACCGCCCTACCGCGTGCGTTACGAGGACGACGGACACGAGTGCCTGTTCTCCCCCGGGCCCGACTCGGTCGTCCGCCATCTGGCCGCCGGACCCGGGCAGCGTTAGCCGGCTCGCGGTCCCGGCTCAGCGGGGCGGACGGACACGATGGGGATAGTGGTCGGCGACCACACGCGCCATGGCGCCGTTGCGGTCGGCGGCCACTTCCTTGGCCGAGAAGTACACATTGCCGCGCACCTGTGGGAAGCCCTGGTCGAAGGTGAGGTGCCGGGACAGCTCCGCCGGGTCCTGCCAGGGTGCGGGTTGGGCAGGGTCGCCCGCCTTGTAGAGCGCCTCGCCGATGTAGAGGTTCACCCCGGTGCCCCGGACCACCTCCGACCACCAGGGGACGAGCGCGGCGTAGTCGGCGGCGGCGAAGCCGATGTTCCAGTAGACCTGCGGGACGATGTAGTCCAGCCATCCCCGCCGCACCCAGGCGCGGGTGTCCGCGTAGAGGTCGTCGTAGGTCTGCACGCCTGCCGTGGTGGCGGACCCCAGCGGGTCGGTGGCCCGGTTGCGCCAGACGCCGAAGGGGCTGATGCCGAACCGCACCCGCCGCTTCAGCCGCTTGACGCGCACGGCGGTCTCGTACACCAGCCGGTCGATGTTGTTCCGCCGCCAGGCCGCCCGGTCCGGGAAGCCCGCGCCGTAGCGCGCGTAGGCGGCGTCGTCGTCGAAGACCTGACCGGCCACCGGATAGGGGTAGAAGTAGTCGTCCCAGTGGACGGCGTCGATGTCATAGCGCGCGACCGCGTCCAGCATGGCGTCCTGGACGAAGCGGCGGACCTCGGGCAGCCCGGGGTTGTAGTAGAGCTTCCCGCCGTACGGCACGACCCACTCGGGGTGCACCCGGGCCGGATGGGTGGGGATCAGCCGGGAGGGGTCGGTGTGGCCAGCGATCCGGTACGGGTTGAACCAGGCGTGCAGCTCGAGACCGCGCCGGTGCGCCTCGCGCACGGCGGTGCCCAGCGGATCCCAGCCCGGGTCCCGGCCCTGGACGCCGGTGAGGCACTCCGCCCACGGCTCGTACGGTGAGGGCCACAGCGCGTCCGCCGTCGGCCGCACCTGGAAGACCACCGCGTTGAGCCGGCGGCGCACGGCGGTGTCCAGGAAGCTCAGCAGCTCGGCCCGCTGCCGGTCCGCGGTGAGACCGGGTTTGGACGGCCAGTCGCGGTTGGCGACGGTGGCCAGCCACATCCCGCGGAACTCGGGCCGGTGCTCATCGCCCCGCCCCTGCGCCAGCGCGTCGCCCGCCGTGACGGGGGCGGCCAGGGCTCCGGCGGCCGCCACCGTCAGACTTCTGCGCGTGATCGGACCCATGCCCAACTCCTCGCCTCGGTCGTGTCGCCAACGTAGCGCCGCCGCCCGCCACCGGCCGGGGCCGCGGCCTCAGGAGGCCGTCTCCCTTCCGGCCCCGGGCGAGCATCGCTCCGGAGGGCAACGCCTACGCGCCAGGGGCGCCACCCGGCGGTGACCGGGCGGCCCGTGCGGCGGCGTCGCGCGCCCGGGGCGATCTGGCCATACGGCCGGCGCGGAGGCAACTCCCGCTGATGATGGGGCCCTTGTGGGCGCCCGGCAATGCTTATCGCCAATCCTGGCCGCGGAAGCCCAACACCCCTCGAGTACCGCTTGACTTCACCCTTCTCGCACGGCCATCCGGCCGCTAGCATCGGATGACGCACGCATGGGAGCGCTCCCAAATACCTCACCCGCAGGGCCAGCACCCCTCACTACCTCCACGTCCGGAGAGGAAGTTCCCGTGCGCAGCAAAGGCAGCAGACCGCTCGGCGCGCTCATGGCCGCGCTGGCACTCGTCGGCGGCTTACTCACCGCCGCCGCCTCCCCCGCGGCGGCCCGCCCCGAACCGGCCCCCGCCCGGGGCACCGCCCAGGCCGACGCCTCCACCTGGAAGAACGTCCGCGTGGACGGCGGCGGCTTCGTCCCCGGCATCGTCTTCAACCGCAAGGAGAAGAACCTCGCCTACGCCCGCACCGACATCGGCGGCGCCTACCGCTGGGACCAGTCCGGCAAGCGGTGGGTGCCGCTGCTGGACTCGCTCGACTGGGACCACTGGGGCTGGACCGGGGTGGTGAGCCTGGCCAGCGACTCCGTGGATCCCGACAAGGTCTACGTGGCGGCCGGTACGTACACCAACAGCTGGGACCCGGGCAACGGCGCCATCCTGCGCTCGTCCAACCGGGGCGCCAGCTGGCAGTCCACCACCCTCCCCTTCAAGCTGGGCGGCAATATGCCCGGCCGCGGCATGGGGGAACGGCTGGCGGTCGACCCCCACAAGAACAGCGTGCTCTACCTCGGCGCGCCGAGCGGCAACGGGCTGTGGCGCTCCACCGACTCCGGGGTCACCTGGTCGAAGGTGACGTCCTTCCCCAACCCCGGCACCTACGTCCAGGACGCGAGCGACACCAGCGGCTATCTGAGCGACAACCAGGGCGTGGTGTGGGTGACCTTCGACGAGCGCACCGGTTCTTCCGGCAGCGCGACGAAGACCGTCTACGTGGGCGTGGCCGACAAGAACAACACCGTCTACCGCTCGACGGACGCGGGCGCCACCTGGTCGCGGGTGGCCGGGCAGCCGACCGGCTATCTCTCCCACAAGGGCGTCCTCGATACCGAGAACGGCTATCTGTACCTCACCACCAGCGACAAGGGCGGCCCGTACGACGGGGAGAAGGGCCAGGTGTGGCGGTATGCCACGGCCACCGGGGAGTGGAAGAACATCAGCCCCATGACGGACGCCGACACCTACTTCGGCTACAGCGGGCTCACGGTGGACCGGCAGAAGCCCGGCACGCTGATGGTGACCGGCTACAGCTCCTGGTGGCCGGACACCCAGATCTTCCGCTCCACCGACTCCGGCGCCACCTGGACCCGGGCCTGGGACTTCACCAGCTACCCCAACCGGTCCTTCCGCTACACCCAGGACGTCAGTGCCGTCCCCTGGCTGACCTTCGGCGCCAACCCCTCCCCGCCCGAAGTGACCCCGAAGCTGGGCTGGATGACCGAGGCTCTGGAGATCGACCCGTTCGACTCCCGCCGGATGATGTACGGCACCGGTGCGACGGTCTACGGCACCGAGAACCTCGCGAACTGGGACACGGGCGGCACCATCACCATCACGCCCATGGTCAAGGGCCTGGAGGAGACGGCGGTCAACGACCTGGCCAGCCCGCCCACCGGCGCCCCGCTGCTCAGCGCGCTCGGTGACATCGGGGGCTTCCGCCACACCGACCTCGACGCGGTGCCCGCGAGGATGTACACCTCGCCGACGTTCACCACGACCACCAGCCTGGACTACGCCGAGACCAACGCGAACACCGTGGTCCGGGTGGGCAACAACGACTCCGCCCCGCGGATCGCCTTCTCGACCGACAACGGCGCCAACTGGTTCCAGGGCAGCGAGCCGGCCGGGGTCACCGGCGGCGGCACGGTGGCCGCGGCGGCCGACGGCAGCGGCTTCGTCTGGGCCCCGGAGGGCACCTCGGCCGTCTACCACACCACCGGTTTCGGCAACTCCTGGGCGGCGTCGAGCGGTATCCCGGCCGGGGCCGTCGTGGAGTCCGACCGCAAGAACCCGAAGACGTTCTACGGCTTCAAGGCGGGCATCTTCTACGTCTCCACCGACGGCGGCGCCACCTTCACCGCCAGGCCGTCCTCCGGGCTGCCGGCCGACGGCCCGGTGCGGTTCAAGGCGCTGCCGGGCGCCGAGGGCGACATCTGGCTCGCGGGCGGCAGCACGGCCGGGGCCTACGGGCTGTGGCACTCCACGGACTCCGGCGCGACCTTCACCAAACTGGGCGGCGTCCAGCAGGCGGACACCATCGGCTTCGGCAAGGCGGCGCCGGGCGCCTCGTACCAGGCGCTCTACACCAGCGCGAAGATCGGCGGGGTGCGCGGCATCTTCCGCTCCACCGACGCCGGGGCGAGCTGGACCCGGATCAACGACGACGCCCACCAGTGGGGCTGGACGGGCGGCGCGATCACCGGCGACCCACGGGTCTACGGACGGGTCTACGTGGCCACCAACGGCCGCGGCATCCTGCGCGGCGACGCCTCGTGACGGTGGTGTGAGAGCCCCGTGCGCAAGGCGGGGACGGGGCGGGCCGGGGCCGGGAATCCGGCCCCGGCCCGCCCCTCGCCGATAACCGGAGGGTAACGTCTGGGGCGACAGGGGGACGACACAACGGACAGTTGGACCAGCGAAAGGCACGATGTGACCGACATCGAACGCGTCGGAGTGGTGGGCTGTGGCCAGATGGGTGCGGGCATCGCGGAGGTGTGCGCCCGCTCCGGCCTGGACGTCATGGTCGCGGAGACCACGGGCGAGGCCCTGGAGATAGGGCGCACCCGGCTGACCAACTCCCTCGGCAAGGCCGCGGAGCGCGGCAAGATCACCGAGGAGCAGCGCGACGCGACGCTGGACCGGCTGAGCTTCACCACCGACCTGGGGGAATTCGCCGACCGTGACCTCGTGATCGAGGCGGTCGTCGAGAACGAGCAGGTCAAGACGGAGATCTTCCAGGTCCTCGACCAGGTGGTGACCCGCCCGGACGCGATCCTCGCCTCCAACACCTCCTCCATCCCGCTGGTCAAGCTGGCCGTCGCCACCTCCCGGCCGGATCAGGTGATCGGCATCCACTTCTTCAACCCGGCGCCGGTGCAGGCACTGGTGGAGCTGATCCCGGCGCTCACCACCGGTGAGGAGACCATCAAGCGGACCGAGGCGCTGGTCCACGACGTCCTGGACAAACACGCCATCCGCGCCCAGGACCGCGCGGGGTTCGTGGTCAACGCGCTGCTCATCCCGTATCTGCTCTCCGCCATCCGGATGTTCGAGTCCGGGATCGCCAGCCGCGAGGACATCGACAACGGCATGGAGATGGGCTGCGCCCATCCGATGGGCCCGCTGAAGCTGTCCGATCTGATCGGCCTGGACACGATCGCGGCGATCGCCGACTCGATGTACGGCGAGTACAAGGAGCCGCTGTACGCCGCTCCCCCGCTGCTGCTGCGGATGGTGGACGCGGGCCGGATGGGACGCAAGTCGGGCTCGGGCTTCTACACGTACTGAGCGCGGACCGGGAGCCGGCCACGGACCGGGGTCGCACCGGCGCCATCGCCTCGCCCTCGTCACTTTGGGTCGTCGGGGTCACTCCGAATCGTCGAGGTCGCGGCCCGCGTCGGCGCCGAGGACGCCGTCCAGCTCGGAGATCGCCCCGACCAGCCGGAGGACGTCCCCGGCACCCTCGAGTGCGAGCTGCACCTCGGCGACGCCGGTATCGGCGGGCCGGGCCTCCTCCTCGGCCCGGACGATCCGGGTGGTGCGGTCCCGGCCCTTCCACGGCGCCCGGTCCACCCGGACCCGCAGCACCCGGTACCCGGCGGCCGTACACAGCTCCAGGACGCGTGGCAGCAGCCCGGCGCCCACCCGGTAGGACAGCTGCAACTCCACCCGTTCGGCCGACCAGAGGGCCGGCAGCCGACGGGTGAGCAGCGGATAGCCGCGGATCACCAGGAAGTGCACCGCGGTGACCGCGGTGGCCAGCAGGGCCAGACCACCGCCGCAGGCCATGCCCACCGCACAGGTGAGCCAGACGGTCGCCGCGGTGGTCAGCCCGTGGACGGCATCGCGCCGGACGAAGATCAGGCCACCGCCGATGAAGCCGATACCGGAGACGACCTGCGCCGCCACCCGTGAGGGGTCCAGGCCGACGTGGTCGCGCAACAGCACATCGGTGAAGCCGTACTGGGAGACCTGCATGAACAGCGCGCTGCCCACGCCCACCAGGGTGTGGGTGCGCAGCCCGGCGCTCTTCTGCTGCACCGCCCTCTCGAGCCCGATCAGGGTGGACAGCACCAGCGCGATGCCGAGCTCGGCGAACTGCCGGACTCCCTGGTCGATACCGAATTCCCACATCGGAGCGGCGATCAGTCGCACATCCATCCCTTCTGTCCGGTCCATCCGATCCATCAGGTCTGTCCGCCCCTCGCGGTCCCTCCCTTCGGCCGCCGTCCCCCCTGAGTACCCGCTGAGTACGGCCTTTCGCACGGGGTGTGCGCCGGTGACTCACACACCACCCCCACACACGCTCCCGCACCACCTGGGCATGCGCTTGACTCGGAGCGTCACCACTGCACGGACGTTACATCCGGAAGGGGATCAACCCGTGACCACCGAGCCCGAGCAAGCCGCGTTAGCCGTGGAGCTCACGGAACTGCGCCGGACCGTCGAAGTGGGCTTCACCCGCGTCGACGGCCGGCTCGCCCTGCTCGACCACCGAGGAGAGCAGGCTGAGGAGGACGTGAACCAACTGGGCGGACGGATGCGGATACTGGAGCACGGACGCTGGCCGCTGCCCTCCATCGCCGCCCTGACCGGGGTGACCGCCCTGGCCCTGGCGATATGGCAGGCAGCGGGACACTAGCGCCGGCGCGGACGGCGGCCCGGCCTACCCGAGCCTGATGTGGTGGAGCAGCAGCAGCGCGGCCGCCATGTTGGCCGCGGGCACCTCACCGCGTGCGACCAGGTCGGGCACCATCTTCAGCGGCACCCACTCGCGGCGGTCCGACTCGAAGTCGTCCTCCGGGTGCCCGACGTACGATGCCTCCTCGGCCCAGTAGATGTGGTGCCGTGCGTCGGTGAGCCCGTTGGACGGCTCGACGGAGAGCAGATGGCGCAGCGGGCCGGGCCGCCAGCCGGTCTCCTCCTCCATCTCCCGGGCCGCGGCGTCGGCGATGTCCTCACCGTCCTCGACGACGCCCGCGGCCAGCTCCCAGCCCCAGGCGTCGGTGATGAACCGGTGACGCCACAGCAGCAGCACCTCGTTGGCCGCGTTCACCACCGTGGCCACGGCCACGGGACGGAGCCGGATCAGATAGTGGTCCAGATGGCGCCCGTCGGGGAGCCGGACATCGGCGAGGTTGACCCGGAACCATCGGTTCTCGTACACGGTCCGCTCCCTGAGGTTCTTCCATCGCACTGTCAGCCACCTTTCGTCGAAACGGGAGGCCATCGTGGGCCACCCGCTGACGAGAGTGCGGACCGCGAGCGGAACCGCTGGTCACAGAGGGACGCGCAGTGCCCCGTCGATGAGCGCGGCGGCCTCGGCTGTCGCGGCGCTTCCGCTGGCCGCGAGGTGCTCCCGCACCGCCCGCAACCGGTCGCGTAACCGCTGGGACTCCATGCCCCGCGCGCGCTCGGTCATCTCCACCGCCGTGGCGCCCGCCCGGTCCACGTCGCCCTGACGCAGCTCGATATGGGTGAGCATGGCGAGCCGGTGCACCCGGCCCCGGTCGTGCGCGGGGGTGCCGACCGCGGCGGTGGCGTGCTCGCGGGCGCCGCCGAGGTCGCCGAGGCTCAGCAGTGCCTCGGCCACCTGAACGTTCACCAGACCCGGCTGGACATAGCCGGTCTCGTCGGGCTCCTGACCCGGTCTGATCCGGTCGGCGGCGGTCTCGGCACGCCGGATGCAGGACAGCGCCCCGGCGCCGTCGCCGAGCCGGGCGTACGCCTTGGCCTGCATGGCGTAGAGGTCGGCGGCGAGCGCGGGGGTGATCTGGGAGCCCGCGGCGCGCAGCGCCGATTCGGCGAAGGCGACCGCCTGCCGGTACTCCTTCATGAAGAGGGACTGGTTGACCAGCAGCGCTATGACATAGGCGCCCAGACCCCGGTCGCCACTGGCCTTGGCGAGCCGCAGCGCCTGGTGGAAGTAGCGCTGGGCCAGGCCGTGCGTATTGGAGTCGTACGCGCAGATCCCGGCGATGGCCACCAGGCCGCCGGTCGCCCGGTGCAGCTGGCGGCCGGTGTCATCGGCGTAGCTGCCGCGCAGCAGCGGTGCGGCCTCGGAGTTGAGGAATCCCACCACCCGGGTCCGGGTCGCGACACCGCCGGCCTTGCGGTACATCTGCTCGTAGTGGGCGCGGGCGGCGCGCAGCGTCTCGATGTCGGTCATGCTGACCCGGGTCAGACCGCGCCGGGAGACATCGGAGTCCTCGGGAGGGTTCTCCCACTCCCACACCGGGATGACGGCCGGGGTGCCGGTGACCGCCGGGGCCTCGACGACATGCGGGCGCTGCTGTTCGTCGGAGCGCCACAGCGCGGTGGCACGCTCGACGAATCCGGAGAGCGGGGTGGCGGGCCCCCGGCGGCTGCTGGGGGTGCCGAGGCCGATGTCGTCCAGGGTGAGGGCGCGGTGCAGCCGCTCGCCCAGCACCTCGCAGATGAGGTCCGGCACCTGGCCGCGCGGCCGCTGACCCTTCAGCCACCGGGCCACCGCGGTGTGTTCGTACCGCAGCTTCATCCCCCGGGCCCGGCCTGCCTCGTTGACATGCGCGGCCAGTCCGGCGTGGGAGACTCCGGCTTCGTCGAGCACGGAGTCGAGCAGTGTGTTGGGCTCCATCTCGCCCTCCCGAAACGCTCGGTGGCGCCAGCGTAGTGGAGGGGGATTCGCACGGGGTGTGAACGGGCGGGGTGGGGTGGGGTGTTGGCCTTTCCCCCACCCGCCCCTTCCCGATACCAGGGGCCCCGCCCCTGGACCCCGAAGGCTGGGGCGAAACCCCGGTTGGGGAGGGGTCGGGGAGGGAAGCGGCCTCCCCACCCCCGCCCGTTGCCAGAGACCTCACCCCCAGACCCCGGGAGCCGGGGCGGCACCCTGGTCGGCGCAGGAACAGGGAGGGAAGCGGCCCTCCCCACCCGCACCCGTTGCCAGAGACCTCACCCCCAGACCCCGGGAGCCGGAGCGGCACCCCACCACGCGGCGGAACCGCATATCGACACCGCGGGAAGCGGCGGGTAGGAGAACAGCCCGCCGCAGGCGTCAAGGCCCGGCGGACAGCCCCTAGCCCCGGTGGGCGTCGGCGACCGGGCGGGTGAGGGCCGTGGTGGCGGACAGCGGGCAGCGGTCGAAGCGCAGCGCGAGCAGCGCGACGTCGTCGGCGAGCCGGCCCCCGGTGTGGCGCAGCAGCGCCGAGCGCACCCCCGCCACGACCGCCGCGGGGACGAGCGGCCCGGAGCCCGCGGCCTCGGACAGGGCGCGGCGCAGGGGGAAGAACGTGCCGTGGGCGTCACGCACGTCCTCGGCGCCGTCGGTGTGCAGCACCAGTGTGTCGCCGACGCCCAGGGTGCTCCAGCGGCCGGAGGGAAGCTCGGCGGGCAACGGGAAGAGGCCGAGCGGCGGCAGCACCTCGCCGGGCGCGGTCTGCCGGGCCATGGCCGGGCCAACCGGCTGTTCGTAGAGGCGGTACGGCCAGGGGTGGCCGCAGTTGAGCGCGGTGACCTCGCCGTCCGCGCCCACCTCCAGCAGCAGGACGGTCACGAATTCCTCGTCCACATGGCTGTCCAGCGGGCACTCCCCGCTCGCGCGTGCCCGCAGATGGCGCTCCAGGGCGCGGTCGAGCCGGCGCAGCACGCCGCCGAGCCGGGATTCCTCATGGGCGGCCTCGCGGAAGCTGCCGAGGACGGCGGCGACGGTGCCGATCGCGGCGAGGCCGTGCCCGCGCACATCGCCGATGATGACGCGGACGCCGTACGGGGTGGCCAGCGCCTCGTAGAGATCGCCGCCGACGGCGGCGCCCCGGCTGGCCGAGAGATGGCCGCCGGCCAGCTCGATGCCCTCCAGCCGGGCCGGGAGCGGCCGCAGCACCACGTCCTGCGCGGCGGTGGCCACCGCCCGGAGCTGTTCCAGTTCGCGCACCAGCCGCAGCTTGCGGCCCGCTGTGAGATAGCAGGCGACGGCCACACCGAGGATGGCGCAGCAGGTGACCAGGGTGGCGTGCGGCTCCTTCCCGTCGCCGTCGGGCTCCAGGGCGGCCGGAGGCGCGAGGGCCAACAGCAGGCCGGCGCCGCCGAGCAGCACGCTGCATCTGCGGCGGCCGCTGCTCGCGCAGGCGATGGCGGGTGCCGCGGCGAGGAGCGTGACGACCTCGGCGTGATGCGGGGTCAGCAGGGCCCAGCAGAGGGCGCCGAGCACCCACAGACAGGGGATCACGCGGGTGACCTCCCGCAGACTCCGTGCCTTCCGTACGAACACGCCGCCGACTGCCGATGTCCCGATCATGTGTCGCCCCCAACGCCGGCCAATGAGGCGGTCGGCCCGGTCCCTGGACGGTCGATCCCGCGCGGGCCGTGCGACCGGCACGATTCTGGCGACAGCTCCTGCCAATTGGACCAGCCCCTTCCGGATCTCACCTGATCGGGTGACCACGCCCCAGGCAGCCACCCGAACACCCCACCGCCCCGCGAACGCGGCCTCGGCTGTCCGCCGCTCACCAGAACGACGCGGCACCCAACCACGCCCCCGAGCCCCGCGCCGCCGGGCCACAGCCCCTCCCCCGCCGGAATCGCCGACGACAGCCACCCCGCGAACCCGGCGACAGCGCCCCGCACGAGCGAGCGGCAAGCGACCACGCACCGAGCCACCCGACAACGGCGATGGGGCTACGACCCGGGTCGGGGGCCGTAGCCCCATCGGTCGCCCCTGCTGCGACCGGCGCCGGCCGGCAAGCACCTGGGCCGTCGTCCCGGGCCCGGACGCGGCGATGGGGCGCGCCCCGTTGTGGGGTGCGCCCCATCGCCGTGTTCGTGGCGGCCGGCGGGAGCCGGTTGGCGTCAGGCTCCGCGGAGGGTGGCGCCCGTGCGGTTGGTGGCTGCCGCCACCGCGGCGTCGCGGGATGCCGCGATCTCCTCGGCGGTCAGCGTGCGGTCCGGGGCGCGGAAGCGCAGCGCGTAGGCCAGCGACTTCCTGCCCTCGCCGAGCTGCTCACCGGTGAAGACGTCGAACAGGCGGAGGGATTCGAGCAGTTCGCCCGCGCCCTCGCGCAGCGCCGTCTCCACATCGGCCGCGGCGACCGAGGTGTCCACGATCAGCGCGACGTCCTGGGCGGCCACCGGGAAGGTGGAGACGTGGGGGGCCTCCACGACGCCGGTGCCGGCCTGCTCCAGGCGGTCGAGCTCGATCTCCATCGCGCAGGTGCGCTCGGCCAGGCCCAAGGCCTTGGTGACCCGCGGGTGGAGTTCACCGGCGTTGCCGACGAGGATCTCCTCGCCGTCGACGACGGCCAGCAGCGCGGCGCAGCGGCCCGGGTGCCAGGGGTCCTGCTGATCCTGGCGGACGATCAGCTCGACCCCCGCCTCGCGGGCCACGATCCGGCCCGCTTCGACGGCGTCGGCCCAGCTCACCGGGGTGCCCTTGCCCCACCAGCCGGCCTGCTCACGGTCGCCCGCGAGGACGACGGCGACGCGGCGCGGCTGGTGCGGCAGCGCGGCGTTGAGCCCGGCGATCTCCTCGTCGGTGGGGCGGCGGTCGACGGGGGGGATGGCCGCGGCCGGCTCGTGGCCGGTGGCGCGGAAGACCAGGCCCGTCTCGAAGAGCGCGAGGTCGTGCTCGCCGCGCCCGGCGTTGCGCCGCAGCGCGCCGAGCAGTCCGGGCAGCAGCGTCGTACGGAGCGCGGGCTCGGCGTCCGACAGCGGGTTGACCAGCCGGAGCAGACCGCGCCGCGGGTCGTCGGCGGCCAGCCCGAACTGGTCGAGCACCTCCTCGCCGAGGAACGGGTAGTTCAGCGCCTCGACGTAGCCGGCCCCGGCCAGCGCCCGGCCGACCCGGCGGTGCAGCCGCTGACGCTCGGTCAGCCCGCGCCCGGCGGGGGGCCGGGGCAGGGTCGAGGGGAGGTTCTCGTACCCCTCGAGCCGGATGACCTCCTCGGCGAGGTCGTTGGGGTCGGTGAGGTCGGGCCGCCAGCTGGGGACGGTGACGGTGAGGTCGTCGGCGCCGTAGACATCGCAGCCGATCTGCTGCAGCCGGCGCACCACGGTCTCGCGGCCGTAGGACACGCCCGCGACCTTGTCCGGGTGGTCGGCGGGCAGCGTGATGGTGTGCGGGGCGCTGGGCGCGATGATCTCGGTGACGCCCACCTCGGCGGTGCCGCCCGCGAGCAGCACCAGCAGGTCGACGGCGCGCTGCGCCGCCGCCGAGGTGGCCTCGGGGTCGACGCCGCGCTCGAACCGGCGGGACGCCTCGGAGGACAGCTTGTGGCGACGGGCGGTCCGGGCGACCGGGACTTGGGCGAAGTGGGCCGCCTCGATGACGACCTCGGTGGTGCCCGCCGCCTGGCCGGTCTCGGCGTCGGCGGTGGTGTCCGCGATCTCGGTGTTGGCGCCGCCCATCACACCGGCGAGGCCGATGGGCCCGCTCTCGTCGGTGATGACGAGGTCCTCGGCGTCCAGGACGCGCTGGCTGCCATCGAGAGTGGTGAGCTTCTCGCCCGGCTCCGCGCGGCGCACGCCGATCGCCCCATTGATCCGGGTGCGGTCGTAGGCGTGCAACGGCTGGCCGATTTCGAGCATCACGTAGTTGGTGATGTCGACCGCGAGCGAGACCGGGCGCATCCCGGCCTTCTGCAGCCGGCGCTTGAGCCAGATCGGGGAGTGCGCCTCGGGGTCGAGCCCGGTGACGGTGCGGGCGGTGAAGCGGTCGCAGCCGATCGGGTCGGCGACCTTGACCGGGTGGCCGTGGCTGTTGGGCGCGGGCACGTCGATCAGGGCCGGGTCGCGCAGCGGCAGCTCGTAGGCGGTCGCGGTCTCGCGGGCGACACCGCGCATCGACAGGCAGTAGCCCCGGTCCGGGGTGACGGCGATGTCGAGGACCTCGTCGACCAGCTCCAGCAGCTCGATGGCGTCGGTGCCGACCTCGTACTCCGGCGGCAGGACGATGATGCCGTCGTGGTCGTCGGACATGCCCAGCTCGCTGGCGGAGCAGATCATGCCCTCGGAGGTCTTGCCGTAGGTCTTGCGCGCGGAGATCGCGAAGCCGCCGGGCAGTTCGGCGCCGGGCAGCACGACCACGACCTTGTCGCCCTCGCGGAAGTTCCGGGCGCCGCAGACGATGTTCTGCGGCTCACCGGTCCCTCCCCCAGAGCCTTCGGCCTGGGAGGTACCCCCCGCCTGCCCGACGTCCACCTGGCAGTAGCGGATGGGCTTCTTGAACCCCTCCAGCTCCTCGATGGCCAGCACCTGCCCGACGACCAGGGGGCCCTTGAGGCCGGCGCCGAGCTGCTCGACCGTCTCGACCTCGAGCCCGGCCGAGACGAGTTTGGCCTGTACGTCACGGCCGGTCTCACCGGCGGGCAGGTCGACGTACTCCCGCAGCCAAGAAAGCGGGACCCGCATCAGATCTCCATCCCGAAGGGCCGGGTGAAGCGCACATCACCCTCGACCATGTCTCGCATGTCTTCCACGTTGTGCCGGAACATCAGCATCCGCTCGATGCCGAAGCCGAAGGCGAACCCGCTGTACTTCTCCGGGTCGACACCGCAGGCGATGAGCACCCGCGGGTTGACCATCCCGCAGCCGCCCAGCTCGATCCAGCCCTCGCTGGAGCAGGTGCGGCAGGGCCGGTCCGGGTTGCCCACGGACTCGCCCCGGCACACGTAGCACAGCATGTCCATCTCGGCGGACGGCTCGGTGAACGGGAAGAAGTTCGGCCGCAGCCGGGTGGACATGCCCTCGCCGAACAGCGCCCGCACCATATGGTCCAGCGTGCCCTTGAGGTCGGCCATGGTCAGGCCCTCGTCGATGGCGAGCAGCTCGACCTGGTGGAAGACGGGGGTGTGGGTGGCGTCCAGCTCATCGGTGCGGAAGGTGCGGCCCGGGCAGATCACGTAGATGGGCGGTTCGCGGTCGATCATCGACCGGATCTGCACCGGCGAGGTGTGGGTGCGCAGCACCACACCGGACGACTCGCCGTCCTTCGCGCCGCGCACGAAGAAGGTGTCCTGCATCTCGCGGGCGGGGTGGTCGGGCGGAAAGTTGAGCGCGTCGAAGTTGAACCACTCGGCCTCCACCTCAGGGCCCTCGGCGACCTCGTAGCCCATCGCGACGAAGACGTCCTCGATGCGCTCGGAGAGGGTGGTGATCGGGTGGCGGGCGCCGGCCGGGGTGCGGTCGTACGGCAGCGTGACATCCACCGCCTCCTCGACCAGCACCCGGGCGTCACGCTCCGCCTCCAGCTCCTCCTGCCGGGCCTTCAGCGCCTGGTTGACCTGGCCGCGGGCCTGGCCGACGCGCTTGCCCGCGTCCGCCTTGGCGTGCGGTGGCAGGGCGCCGATCTCGCGGTTGGCGAGCGCGAGCGGCGAGCGGTCGCCGGTGTGGGCGACCTTCACCTCGCGCAGCGCCTCGAGGTCACCGGCGGCGGCGATGGCGGCGAGCGCCTCGTCCCGCCTGCGGGCGATCTCTTCCGGTTTCAGTGCCTCGACCTCGACAGGGTCGTACGACTTATTGGGTGCCGACATCTCTTCCCGTACTTCCGATTGTCCCCCAGCTACCGCTGGGAGGTGCCCCCCGGCTGCGCGACCCCGGCTCGACTGGCTGCGACCGCTGCGCCCCCTGCAAGGGACGCCAAAGGTGCCAAAGCCCGAGTCTAAGGGGCACGGGAGGGGTGCTGTTGCGGGGGACACCGCGCGGCGGCCGCCGCGCGAGGGTCCGCCCCGTGCTGGAGAAGCCCGCGGGTGGCTCAGGCCAGATAGGCCGGGGTGCCCACGGGCAGGATAAATCGGAACTCCGCGCCGCCGCCGCGGGCCCGGTCGACGGTGATCGTCCCGCCGTGCGCCTCGACGATGCCCTTGACGATGTAGAGCCCGAGGCCGGTGCCGCCGCGCTTGCTGCCCCGCCAGAAGCGGGTGAAGACGCGGCTCATCGACTCCTCCGGGATACCGGGGCCTTCGTCGCTCACGGTGACGGCGGTCCTTTCGACAGGGGGGCCTTCCACGGCCGGCTTGGCCGGTGTCGCGGGCGCTATGTCAATGGTGACCGTTCCCTCGCCGTGGCGCACCGCGTTTTCCAGCAGATTGCCCAGCACCTGATCGATCTTGTCCGGATCGGCCCACAGCCTGGGCAGCGGTCCCCTGGCCCGGATCAGGAACCGCTCGGCGGTGTGCCCGGCCGCGGTGAGCGCCTGCACATGGCGGCGGACGGCGGCGGCGAGGTCGACCGGCTGGCGGCGCACCTCCAGCCGGCCGGAGTCGATCCGGGAGATGTCCAGCAGCTCGGCGATCAGCCGGGTGACCCGGTTGGCGTCGGCGTCGACGGTCTCCAGCATCAGCCGCTTCTGGTCGTCGGTGAACCGCTCCCACTTGGCCAGCAGCGTGGCCGTGAACCCCTTGACGGACGTCAGCGGCGAGCGCAGCTCATGGGCGACGGTCGCGATCAGCTCGGCATGGCTGCGCTCGGTGCGGCGGCGGGCCTCGGTGCCACGCAGACAGACGACCACCCGGCGCACCGGCCCGGTCGGCCGCTCGCGCACATAGCGGGCCGAGACCAGCACCTCGCGCCCGCCCGGCAGCAGCAGATTCCGCTCGGGCTGGCCGGCGCGGATGGCCAGCCCGCCATAGGGATCGGTCAGCGCCCACCAGCGCCGGCCGTCCAGGTCCTCTAACGGCAGGGCCACCTCGAGCCGGCGGCCGATCGCGTCCGCGGGGTCGGTGGCGGTGATCCGGGCCGCCGCCGCGTTGAAGCACGTGACCAGACCGGTCTCATCGGCCACCACCAGGCCGTCGGGCAGATCGTCGGGGTGCGGCGCGAATCCGTCCGGCGCGCCGCCGGGCAGGCCCGGGCCCGGCCCGGCGGACGAGAGGTCGCGCCCCCCGCCGGGCGGCCCCGCTCCGGGCGCATGGGCGTCGGCCGCCCTGGCGCCGGAAGTCCTGACGTCCATCCCCACACCCCCTCTCGGGTCCCCTCCCAGAGGGGGCAACCCTACTAGGTCGATGTGACGGAGCGGCACCCTGCGGGAGCGCGCTGCGCACGAGCGGAGGCATAGAGGCACACGGCGGCGGCCGTGGCGAGATTGAGGCTCTCGGCCCTGCCGTGAATCGGAACGCGCACCACCTCGTCCGCGAGTGCGCGGGTAGCCTCCGGCAGGCCCCATGCCTCATTGCCGAAGATCCAGGCGGTGGGGGCGCCCAGCAGCCCGTCGTCCAGCTCGGAGTCCAGGTCCCGCTCCCCCGCCCCGTCCGCGGCCAGCACCCGCGCCCCGGCCTCCCGCAGCCCGCTCACCGCACGCTCGACGGGCACCCCGACAGCGACGGGGAGATGGAAGAGGGAACCGACGGATGCGCGTACGGCCTTGGGGTTGTAGGGGTCCACGGAGGCGTCCGTCAGCACCACGGCGTCCGCCCCGGCGGCGTCGGCGCACCGCAGCACGGTCCCGGCGTTGCCGGGGTCGCGGACGTTGGCGAGGACGGCGACGAGCCTCGGGCGGGCGCGCAGGATCTCCTCGAACGGCGAGTCGAGGAAGCGGCACAGCCCGACGACGCCCTGGGGCGTGACGGTGTCCGACATCTCCGCGATGACCTCGTCGGACGCGGTGAGCACGGGAAGGTTCGCGGCGCGGGCGGCGGCGAGGATGTCCGCGTGGCGCTCGGCGGCCTCGGGGGTGGCGTACACCTCCACGAGATGCGCGATGGCCTCCCGTACGGCCTGCGGCCCCTCGACGATGAACCGCCGCTCCTTCCCGCGGAAGCCGCGCTTGGCCAGCCGCCGGGCGGCGGTGACACGCGGCGATCGCAGGGACGTCAACTCGGGGGTCGCCATGGGGTGCGATGCGCTTTCTCGTGCGGTGTGTGGTCGTGACGCGGGGCGGATTTCCCCCACCCCGCCCCTCCCCGAAACCGGGGACAGGCCCCCGGGCCCCCGGGGGAACGGCGGCCGACGCGGAGCCCGGTTGTGGGCAATCGTTCCGCCAGGGGGCACCTCCCAGCGGTAGCCGGGGGAGGAACGGGCGGGCACAACCCGGCCACCGGGCCGCACCCCGCAACGAAACGCCAAGAGCCGACGCCCGTGCCCGCCCCAGGCGATCCGCGAGGCGGAACCCGGTAGGCACAACCCGGCCACCGGGCCGCACCCCGCAACGAAACGCCAGGGGGCACAGCGCGAGGGCACCCACATGCGCGGACCCGCAGGTACGCGTTCACCTGCGGGTCCGTGGCGTACAGCTCAGCGCGGCGCTTACGCGGCCTTCGGCGCGTTGATGTCGCTCGGCAGCGCCTTCTGCGCCGCCTCGACCAGCGCGGCGAACGCACCGGCGTCGTTCACGGCGAGGTCGGCCAGGATCTTGCGGTCCACCTCGATGTTGGCGGCCTTCAGACCCTGGATGAAGCGGTTGTACGTCATGCCGTTGGCGCGGGCAGCGGCGTTGATGCGCTGGATCCACAGCTGCCGGAAGTCGCCCTTGCGCTTCTTGCGGTCGTTGTAGTTGTAGACCAGAGAGTGGGTGACCTGCTCCTTGGCCTTGCGGTACAGGCGGGAGCGCTGACCCCGGTAGCCGCTGGCCTGCTCGAGGATCGCCCGGCGCTTCTTGTGGGCGTTGACTGCCCGCTTGACGCGTGCCACTTGTTAACTCCTTGTACGGGGCCGCAGGTGACTCACGCGGCCCGGAAACGAATAGGTCCCGGTCTGGCGCTCGCCCCGCCGAAGCGGGGCGGGGCGTCACTTGCCGAGAAGCTTCTTGATCTTCTTGGCGTCGGCGGGGGCCATCTCGACCTTTCCGGCCAGGCGGCGCGTCAGCGTGGACGGCTTGTGCTCGAGAAGGTGGCGGCGACCGGCGCGCTGGCGCACCACCTTGCCGGAGCCGGTGAGCTTGAAGCGCTTGCTGGCACCGCTGTGCGTCTTGTTCTTCGGCATGTCGCCGTACTCTCCTCGTCGGGACGCCTCCGCGGTTCGGCACACGGAAGCGTCATGTGTTTCGGTTGCTGTCCGGAGCCGTTCGGCCCCGGGTGGGCGGTGGAGGCTCGCGCCTCTCGATCACGCCTCGGCGGGCTCCTCGGCAGGCTCCTCGGCGGACGCGTCCGGGGACTGGTCCAGGTGAGGAATTCCCTGGCGCTCCGCCTTGCGGGCAGCCTGCGCCTCGCGGGCTTCGGCCATCGCCTCGGTCTTCTTCTTGTGCGGACCGAGAACCATGATCATGTTTCGGCCGTCCTGCTTCGGGTTGGACTCCACGAAGCCCAGCTCCTGGACGTCCTCGGCGAGCCGCTGCAACAGCCGGTAGCCGAGTTCGGGCCGGGACTGCTCACGGCCGCGGAACATGATCGTGATCTTGACCTTGTCGCCCTGCTTGAGGAACCGGACGACGTGACCCTTCTTGGTGTCATAGTCGTGCGGGTCGATCTTCGGCCGGAGCTTCATCTCCTTGATGACCGTGTGCGCCTGGTTCTTGCGCGCCTCACGGGCCTTCATGGCCGACTCGTACTTGAACTTTCCGTAGTCCATGAGCTTGCAGACCGGCGGGCGAGCGGTCGCCGCCACCTCGACGAGGTCGAGGTCGTACTCCTGCGCAAGCTCCAGGGCCTTGGCAAGCGGCACAATGCCGACCTGCTCGCCACTGGGACCGACGAGTCGCACCTCGGGGACGCGAATCCGGTCGTTGATGCGGGGCTCGGCGCTGATGGATCCTCCTCGGTTGCACCACGCGACCGTCTGGCGGACTGCCGCGTAACGTCTGTTTCGTATGACCACCGCGCCGTAAGCACAAAACGCCCCGACGGGTACACAGGCGGGGCTCCTCATTGACCGGGAGCACCGCCGCGATATCACCGCGGGGCGCAGCCTGACCGATGACCTGCCGACCCGGGGGGTCGGGAGGTGGGAGCTGGGGAGCCTCCACTTGCGGGCCGGACACGCACGTGACCGGCCGGTCGTTTATCCACGATACCAGGACTGGCCCGGGATGCTCACCCGGTGCGTCCCCGGCATCCACCGTGCCCCCCTTTCCCCCGGCGTTGCCCGGCGCTCCCTGGCGTTCCCCGACGCTCCCCGGCGTTCCCGTGAACTCACCCGCCCCGTGCGTACGGCGCCGGGTGGCCGCCTAGGCTGGGGCCCACCATCCCTCAGGAAGTGAGCCCCGACCACCATGAGCGACGCCAACGCCGGGCAGCCGCCGGCCCCCGACTTCGACCGGATGACCCGGGACATCGCGGATGTGCCCGCGGTCGAGGTGATCACCACGGTCGCGGTGCACCTGATGAGCGCCGCCGCGGTCAACCTGGGCCTGGCCGAGGAGGGCCCCCAGCACAAGGATCTGGACGAGGCGCGGAAGCTGATCAACGCCCTGGCGGGGCTCGTCACGGCCGGCGCCACGGAGATCAGCTCCTTCCACGCCGCTCCCCTGCGGGACGGCCTGAAGTCCCTGCAGCTCGCCTTCCGTGAGGCGTCGGTGGTGCCGGACGAGCCGGGACAGGGGCCGGGCGAGAAGTTCACCGGCCCGGTCTTCGGCTGACGGCCGGCCCCTGGGGGCCGTGCCCCCACGGGAGCCCGTGCCTCCTCGGGAGCCCGCACGCCCGCACTCGGAGCCCTCAGGCCGCCTCCGGGCCCTTGGTCTCCTGACCGCCCACCTCGGGGCGGTGGCCGCCGCGCAGCCGCCCCCACGGTCCGGTCGCCGGGGGCGGATGGGCCTCCTCCTTGTCGGCCTGCCCCGCCGGATGGAGGTGGGTGAACCGGTGCACCACGGCGGCGAGCACCCCGCCGACCAGCGGCGCGACGATGAACAGCCACAGCTGGCCGAGCGCATCGCCGCCCGCGAAGATCGCGGGGCCGAAGCTGCGCGCCGGATTGACCGAGGCCCAGGTCAGCGGGATGCCGATCAGATTGACCGCGGCGAGGGCGAGGCCCACCGGGATCGGTTCGCCGCCGACCAGGGCCACCGAGTGGGTCACCGCCAGGAAGACGAAGACCAGCAGGAAGGTCAGCAGCACCTCGGCGAGGAAGGCCCCGCCCGCGCCCATGCCCACCGGTGAGCGGCCGCCGTAGCCGTTGCTGCCGAAGGCATCGGCCGTCTGGAGCCTGGGCACCTGGTTGGCGAGCAGGAAGAGCACGGCCGCGCCCACGATCGCGCCGACGAACTGCGCGACCCAGTACTGGACGGCCGTACGGATGTCGATGCGCTTGGCCAGCAGCACGCCGAGGGTCACCGCCGGGTTGATGTGGCAGCCCGAGATGTGTCCGAACGCGTAGGCGATCGCGATCAGCGTGAAGCCAAAGGCGAGCGAGATCCCGAGGGCGTTGATGTAGTCGCCCGCCAGGACCAGCGAACCGACTCCGAAGAGGACCAGCATCGCGGTCCCGATGAACTCCGCTACGACCGTTCTCGTCTCCATGGCGCTCTCCTCACGCAGATTCCGACCGCCAGTCGCCTAAGCATTGTGGGGGGAATTGAGGCGATTCGCCTGTTGGTCCGAATGGGGAGGGCCGGGCCCCGCTCCCGCGGCGGACCGGGCCCTGCTCCCTCAGCGGCTGAAGAGCGGTTCGCCGGGGACCTTCGCGTCCGGCGGCAGCAGCGCCAGGGTCAGCCCGCGCACCAGCCGTGCCCGCAGCACCTCGTCGGCCGCCAGGGCGCCCGCCACCCGGTGCGCCGTCTCCCGCGCGGGCGCCTCCGGCGCGAGGGCGAGCGCGAGCATCCCGTCGGCGTCCGCCGCCAGGGCCAGATGGGCCCGGAGCACCTCCGGCTCGGCGGCCAGTACGGTGCGCACGGCCTCGGTCACGGCCGGGTCGGCGAGCGGATCGGCGCTGGTCCGCCCCTCGGCGAGGGCCAGCAGCGCGGAGCCGGTCAGCTGGTACGGCACCGGGCCCGCGAGGTCCAGGACCAGCGTGTCCGCCTTCTCATGGGCGGCGGCCTCCAGCGCCTGGCGCAGCGGTACGGCCACGGGCCGGGCGTCCGGGCGCCAGCGGGCCAGCGTCTCGAGCGAGGTGAAGGCGGGCAGGGCGCGCCGCCCGCCGGGGGCCTGCAGCGTGGGCACCGCCATGTCGCTGCTCTTGTCGCGGCGCAGCCCCTCGGGCCCCTCCTCGACCTCGCCGAGGATCGCCACCACGGGGACCAGGAGGCGTGCGTCGGTGAGCGCGGCGAGCACCTCGGGCTCGGCCGAGCGGTCATCCGCCCAGGCGGCGAGCGCCGCGGTCAGCCGGGGATCGGCGGAGCCGTCGTCGCCGGAGAAGCCAGGGTCGGGAATGTTCTTGAGCGCCACGCCATGAGGGTATCGAGGGCAGGGAGAACCGGACGCGGCGGGCGGCGGAGAGGGAGGCGGCGTGGAGCGGATGGCGGACGACGTGACGGAGCAGGGCCTGAGCGCGGCACTCGCCGACGCGCTCGGCCCCGTCGCCCAGGGCTCCGGCGCGGACTTCTCCGTCGCCGTCCTGGACACCCGTTCGCGGACGAGCGGGGTCCACGGCGACGGCTCGTATGCCACGGCGAGCATCGTCAAGGTGGGCATCCTCGCGGCGCTGCTGCTGAGGGCGGAGGACGAGGGGCGACCGCTGACCGCCCAGGAGCGGTCGCATGCGGCCGTGATGGTCGAGCAGAGCGACAACGACGCGGCGACCGCGCTGTGGCGGACGATCGGCGGTGCCGCCGGGCTCGACGCCGCGCACCAGCGGCTCGGCCTGACCGCGACGCGTGCCGGAAGCGGAGGGAGCTGGGGGGTCACCCTGACCACCGCCGTCGATCAGCTGACCCTGCTGCGCGCGATCTTCTCGGACGACTCGGCGCTGAACGGTCGCGCGCGGACGTATCTACGGGCGCTGATGGGGCGCGTCGTCGACCGCCAGAGCTGGGGAGTCTCCGCCGCCGCCGACGGGGACGGCTCCGGGACTCGGCTGAAGAACGGCTGGATGCCCCGCGATGCCACCGGGCTGTGGGTCGTCAACAGCATCGGCGAGGTGCCGGCGGACGGGCGCGCCTATCTGGTCGCGGTGCTGTCCGAGGGCAGCGCGGACATGGACAGCGGGGTGGCGCTGGTCGAGAGGGCGGCACGGACGGCCGTGGCGACGGCCCGCACCTACCGATCCCGGTAGGCGGCGCCGGAACGGTCCCGATCCGACGACTCGCCCGCGGAGCCCCGGCCCGACGCCCTGCCCAACCCGGTGAGCGGTCCCCACCGCAGGCCCAGACCGGCGGCGGCCGCCGTGCCGCAACGCGCGGCACGCCCGAGCACGCGCGGCACGCCCGAGCCGACGACGCGGCGCCCGGGGGCCGCTCAGCGCACGCAAGCCCGTCGACAGCGCTGCCACGGGTCCCAACCGGCCACCCGCCCCGACGCGAGTCGGGCCAACCTCGCTCAGCGCGAACGAACGGCCGGGAGCGGCGCTCACAGCGGTTCTCGGCCGACCAGCGGGCCCCGACGCGGCTCAGCGCGGGCGGTACCTCGTCAGCGGCGCCCTCGGAGCGGGTCCCGGCCGGCCACCCCGGCACCGACACGCCCCAGGCCGACGCCCGTCCTCAGCGCGCGGATCGCCAGAAGCACCGCGCGCAAGCGCGATGAGCGCCGGGCCCGAGCCGACGACGCGGCGGGGACGCGCCTCAGCGCCCGCGGATCCCCGTGAGCAGAGCGCGCAGCCTCGGTGGCACCCGTAGGGGGCCCGAGCCACGCCACAGGGCGACTGCGGCGACCACCAGGGCCGCGCCGGCGATTCCGGCGAGCAGCGCCATCTCGTTGGGGCCGGACTCGTCGTGCGCGCCCTGGGCGTGGCCGGGACCGTTGCCGAAGAAGCGCTCCGGGGACGAGGCCACGGCGGGCCGCTGGGCCTCCGGCTTCATCTTGCCGCCCGCGGCGATCGCCGCCGCCGGGTCCACCAGGCCCGCGCCGAGGGCGTCGCTGTGGCCGCCCTCCGGGACGTCCTGGGCGGTCCGGGTGAGGAGTTCCCGGATCTGGCGCGGGCTCAGCTCGGGGTGGGCGGCACGGACGAGGGCGACGGAGCCGGAGACGAAGGCGGCGGCCGCGCTGGTCCCCCAGCCCTCGTAGTAGCGCTTGTCGGGGTCGGCGATGACCACGTCGACGCCGGGTGCGCAGACGGTGGCGTACCAGCGGCGGGTGGAGAAGGCGGCGCGCGAGCCGTAGCGGTCCACGGCGGTCACGGCGATCACGCCGGGGTAGGCGGCCGGGTAGGAGACGCGGTCGCCCTTCTCGCCGCCGTTGCCCGCGGAGGCGACCACGGCCACGCCCTTGCGCAGCGCGTACTGCACGGCGGCGTCCTCGGCGGCCTCGGGGTGGGCGGAGGCGCTGTCGTCGCCCAGCGAGAGGTTGATGACGTCGGCGCCGTGGTCGGCGGCCCAGCGGATACCGGCGGCGAGCGCGCCGCCACGGGACGAACGGGCCTTCTTACGGGCGGCGTCGGAGTCCTCGAGGATCACCCGCACCGGCAGGATCCGCGCCTTCGGCGCGACGCCCAGGACGCCCTCGCCGCCAGCCGCGCCGTGGCCGTGACCCGCGATGATCCCGGCCATGGCGGTGCCGTGGCGGGCCCAGGCGCGTTCGCCGCGCCGGGCGCCGAAGCCGATGAGGTCCTTACCGGGCAGCACTTGGCCTTCGAGGTCGGGGTGGCTGTCGTCGACGCCGGTGTCGAGGACGGCGACGGTGACCCCGGAGCCCTTGGTCGTCTGCCATGCCTCCTGGACGTGGAGGGTGTCCAGCGCCCACTCCTGGGCCTGTATGCCGTCGGCGTCCGCGGGCGCGGCGGTCACCAGGGACAGCCCGGCGGCTGCGAAGGCCACCGCGAGGCGCCGGCCGATCCCGGTCATGACGTGGTCTCCGTGACGGTGGACAGGGCCCGGCGGAATATGGCCTCGATCGCGTCGGCGATGCTTCGGGCGTCGTTGCCGAGGCCCGATTGCGCGGGGGCCGAGGTGGCGCCCCGCTGGGTCGCCTCGCCCGCCGACTGCGGGTCGGTGACCTTACGGCCGTCGGCGAAACCGCTGACGGTGTAGAGGACGACGGGGGCGTCGGTGAGGATCCGGATGCGCCAGCTCGCGCGCTGGTCGTCGCCGAACCCGGCCGCCGCGGTGCCCTTGGCGGCGTACGCGCGGGGCATCAGATCGGTGCGCTCGTCCAGCTTCTCGGTCATGAAGCGCTGGTGCAGCGCCCGCATCCCGGTGGGCCCGGAGGTGGTGACCAGCAACCCGACGGTGGTGACGCTGGTGCTGGTGGCGTCGGTGTACGTGGCGCGCACCAGGCGCTTGCAGCCCACCGGGGCCAGCGCCTTGGCGAGCAGGGGATCGAATCCGCCGCCGCAGCTGCTGTCCGGGGCGACGGCTATTCGGCTCCAGAGGCGGTCGGCGCCGCCGGGGCCTTCGCCCTTGCCCCGCAGGCTGCGCGGGAAGAGGTCGTTCACGGGGACGCTGTGCCAGACGGAGCGGGCGTGGACGTAGGTGTCGGCGGTGGACGGCGGGGCGTCGGGGTCCCCGCCCAGCCAGCTCCCGGCCGCCGCGCCGCCGAGCAGCCCGAGGCCGAGGACGAGAGTCGCGGCGGCGGCCGCCGTACGGCTGGGCGGACGGCGCCGGCCGCGCCGACCGCCGTCCGCGAAGAGCCCTTCGGTGCGCGGCGGTGCCAAGGGGCGTGGGGGCACCCGGGTGCCGGACGCCCCGGCGGTGCTCCTGGGGAACGGGACCTTGGCCCGTACGCCGAGGATGGGGGTGTCCGGGTCCGGGGTGAAGCCGGGCGGGGCGGTGGGGCGCGGCGGGGGCGCGGAAGGCTGCGCGGGCGCCGTGCGCGGGGGATGTGCGGGGCGTGGTGGGGGCGTGCTGCGGGGTGAGTGCGCCGGTTCCGCGTCGGTGCTCACCTGCACCCCCTCGCAGCCGTCGACACCTGTTTCACCTGGCTCCGTCCGGTTCGCCGCACCACCCACCGCCTTTCGGGCAGGCGGGCCCGTATACGGACAACACGCCGCTGACCTGCCGGTCGTGGCGTGCGCGACACTCTACGGGCAGCCGGGCGCCCTGCGCACCGGCTGCCCTCTACCCAGTGGTAATGGCGGTCTGGCAAGCTGCGTCCATGTCCGCTGCCGCCGCTGACCGGGCCCGGTACGACCGGGCCACCGCCCATCTCGAAGCGCCCGTGGCGATTGTCGACCTGGGAGCCTTCGACGACAACGCCCGGGATCTGGTCCACCGGGCGGGAGGCAAACCGATCCGCGTCGCCAGCAAATCGATGCGCTGCCGGGCGCTGTTGGAACGGGTGCTGGCCCGGGACGGCTTCGCGGGGATCATGAGCTTCACGCTGCCGGAGTCGCTGTGGCTGGCGCGCGAGGGGTTCGACGACGTCCTGCTCGCCTATCCCTCCACCGATCGGGACGGCTTCGCCACCCTGACCAGCGACCCCAAGCTGGCCGAGGCCGTGACGGTCATGGTGGACGACCTCACCCAGCTCGATCTGATCGACAGCGTTCGCGCCGGGACCGAAGAGGTCCGGGTCTGCCTGGAATTGGACACTTCGCTGCGGATGCTCGGCGGGCGGGTGCGGGTCGGGGCGCTGCGCTCACCGCTGCGCGAACCCGAGCAACTGGCCGAGCTGGCGCGGGCGATCGACCGCCGCCCCGGCTTCCGGCTGGTCGGGCTGATGGCGTACGAGGGGCATGTGGCGGGCGTGGGCGACGCGGTGCCGGGCAGCCCGCTGCGCTCGCGCGCGGTGCGGCTGATGCAGTCCGTGGCCCGCCGGGAGCTCGCGGCGCGCCGGGCCGCGGTCGTGCGGGCGGTGCGGGCGGTGGCGGACCTGGAGTTCGTCAACGGCGGCGGTACGGGCAGTGTGCAGCACACCGCCGCGGAGGACGCGGTGACCGAGATCGCCGCCGGGTCCGGGCTCTACCAGCCGCGTCTCTTCGATCACTACACCTCCTTCCACGGCCGCCCGGCGGCCCTGTTCGCCCAGCCGGTGGTGCGCCGGCCCGGGGTGGGCGTGGTGACGGTGCTCGGCGGCGGCTATCCGGCGTCGGGCGCGCCGGGCCGGGACCGGCTGCCGGTGCCGTATCTGCCGGAGGGGCTGGTGTACGACTCGATGGAGGGCCCGGGCGAGGTGCAGACCCCGCTGCTGGGCACGGCCGCCGACGATCTGCTGATCGGCGACAAGGTCTGGTTCCGGCACGCCAAGGCCGGTGAGCTGTGCGAGCGGTTCGACACGCTGCGGCTGATCGAAGGCGACCGGGTGGTGGCCGACGTGCCGACGTATCGGGGCGAGGGCAGAACGTTCCTCTGACCGGCAGGCTCCTTTGGCCCGGACGGACCGCCGACTTCGGCCTGGCCGGACCGGCAACGCGCCTGGGCCGACCGCCGACTTCGGCCTGGCCGGACCGGCGACGCGCCGAGATGGACCGGCGAGCGCCTAGACGGACCGGCCGTCGCCCGCCAGCGCCTCGATACCCTTGACGATCTTGTCCATGTCGCTGAGCGGCGGCGCCTTGTCGCTCTGGTCGAACCCGAAGCGCACCACGACCATCGTGTTCGGCACGGTGGGCGACGGGAAGGCCAGCGACTGGACGATGCCGTCGTCGCCCTTCTTCGTCACCACCTTCCAGCGGACCAGATAGCCCTTGCCGCCCGCGACCTCGACCGTCGACTCCTTCAGCTCCTTGTGGGAGGTGATCCCGCCGTACGCCTTACGGTCGCTGTCCCCGTCGGTGCCGTAGGACTCCTCGGCGTTCTGCGCGATGTCCTCCTTGGCTATGCCCTTGGCGGAGGTGGCCTTGTAGCCCTGGGCGGTCCGGGAGAAGGCGCCGCCGCGCACACATTCGGTGGACGGGTCGCCCGGGCAGGGGTAGCGGGAGGTGGTGACGCCCGCGCCGCCGGAGCTGCTGCGCCCCGCCTGCCAGCCGGTGAGCACCGGCAGGCTGATGCCGTTGCCGGGGTCCGGGGCGGTGTCCGGGTCGTAGCTGGGCGGTGCGGTGGGAGCGCCGGTGGGCCCGTCCGAGGGGCTGTCCGGGGCGGGGAGGTCCGGGGCCGGATCGCCGCTGTCCGGCGGGGCCGAGTCGCTGGGGGCGGCGGGCCCGGTCTGGGCGTTGCCACCACCGCCGTCGCCGCCGTCGCCCAGCAGCACGATGCCACCGACGATCGCGGCGACCACGACGCCGGCGGCGACCGCCACCGCCGCGATCCTCGGGCCGCGCCCCCGGCCGTGGCCACCCTGCCGCCCCGGCAGGTAGGGCGGCATCGGCGGCGGGCCGAAGGCCGGGTCCGTGGCACCCGAGGCATCGCGGGTGTACTCGGTCCAGGCGGAACCGTCCCACCACCGTTCCATGGCGGGGCCGTTACCTGCGTAGCCGGGATCGGGGTACCAGCCGGGGGGCGTGTTCATGGTCACACGGTCAGCCTATGGCCAGGGGTGCGGTCCGTACACCGCGGATGGCCGGACTGCGCACAGGACTACAACGGGGTGACATATGCCCCGGCGATCCCGCCGTCCACGAGGAACTCGGCGGCGTTGACGAACGAGGCGTCATCGCTGGCCAGGAAGGCCACGGCGGAGGCGATCTCCTCCGGTTCGGCGAACCGGCCCACCGGCACGTGGACCAGCCGGCGCTGGGCCCGCTCCGGGTCCTTGGCGAACAGCTCCTTCAGCAGCGGGGTGTTGACCGGCCCCGGGCACAGCGCGTTGACCCGGATGCCCTCGCGGGCGAACTGCACGCCCAGTTCGCGGGACATGGCGAGCACCCCGCCCTTGGAGGCGGTGTAGCTGATCTGCGAGGTGGCGGCGCCCATCACGGCCACGAAGGAGGCGGTGTTGATGATGGAGCCCCTGCCCTGCCGCCGCATATAGGGCAGCGCGGCCTTGCAGCACAGATAGACGGAGGTGAGGTTGACCTCCTGGACGCGCTTCCAGGCATCGAGACCGGTGGTGAGGATCGAGTCGTCGTCGGGCGGCGAGATACCGGCGTTGTTGAAGGCGATGTCCACCGAACCGTAGGTGTCGAAGGCGGTCTTGAAAAGCGCCTCGACCTCCTCGGGGTCGGTCACATCCACCCGGACGAAGAGCCCGCCGACCTCGTCGGCCGCGGCCTTGCCCGCGCTCTCGTCGATATCGGCGCAGACGACCTGCGCGCCCTCGGAGGCCAGGCGGCGCGCGGTGGCCAGGCCGATGCCGCTGCCCGCTCCGGTGACGACGGCGGCACGGCCCACCAGACGGCGGCACACGGGGGTCTCGGTCACGTCACTGCTCCTCGGTGCTGATGAAGACGTTCTTGGTCTCGGTGAAGGCGGTAAGGGCGTCGGGGCCCAGCTCCCGGCCCAGGCCGGACTGCTTGTAGCCGCCGAAGGGGGTGGCGTACCGCACGCTGCTGTGCGAGTTGACGGACAGGTTCCCGGCGGCGACGGCGCGCGAGACCCGGACCGCGCGGCCCACGTCGCGGGTCCAGATCGAACCGGACAGGCCGTAGTCGGTGGCGTTGGCCAGCCGTACGGCGTCGGCCTCGTCCTCGAAGGGCAGGACGACGGCGACGGGGCCGAAGATCTCCTCCACGGCGGCGCGGTCCCCGGCGCCGGTGGCCTCCAGCACGGTGGCCGGGTACCAGAATCCCTTGCCCTTCGGGGCCTCGCCACGGATCGCGGCGGGCGCGTCCTCGGGTACGTAGGACCGTACGCGCTCCCGCTGGGCGGCCGAGATCAGCGGCCCCATGGCGGTGGCGGGGTCGGCCGGGTCGCCGACCGCGAAGGAGGTCACGGCGGGCGCCAGCAGCTCCATGAACCGGTCGTAGACGCCGCGCTGGACCAGGATGCGGCTGCGGGCGCAGCAGTCCTGGCCGGTGTTGTCCAGGAAGGAGCCGGGGGCCGCGGCCGCCGCGCGCTCGATGTCGGCGTCGGCGAAGACGATGTTCGGGCTCTTGCCGCCGAGTTCGAGAGTCACCCGCTTCACCCCCTCCGCGCATGTGGCCATGATCCCCTTGCCGACGGCCGTGGAGCCGGTGAAGACGACCTTGGCGACGCCGGGGTGCTCGACCAGCGCGGCGCCCGCGACCGGCCCGGCCCCGGGCAGCACCTGGAAGAGCCCCTCGGGAAGCCCCGCCTCCAGGGCGAGTTCGGCCAGCCGGAGCGCGGTGAGCGGGGTGGTCTCGGCCGGTTTGAGGACCACGGCGTTCCCGGCGGCCAGGGCGGGCGCGGTGCCCCAGGCGGCGATCGGCATGGGGAAGTTCCACGGTGCGATGACCGCGACCACGCCGAGCGGCTCATGGAAGGTGACGTTCAGCCCGCCGGCCACGGGGATCTGGGCGCCGCTCAGCCGCTCCGCTCCCCCGGCCGCGTAGTCGAGCAGATCGCGCACATTGCCCGCCTCCCAGCGGGCATTGCCGATCGGGTGGCCCGCCTCGCGGACCTCCAGCGCCGCGAGTTCCTCGATGTGGTCGTCCACGACGGCGGCGAAGCGGCGCAGCAGCCGGGCGCGGTCGGCGGGCGCGAGCCCGGCCCAGCCGCGCTGCGCCTCGGTGGCGCGGGCGACGGCGGCGGCCACATCCCCCGGGGTGGCGGCGGGGACGGTGGCGATGACCTCCTCGGTGGCCGGGTTGAGGATCCGGTGTTCGTGGGGGTGCTGGCGGGAGGGTTCGTTGCTCACTGGGTGGTTCCTCACATGCGCTCGAAGGACCGGAAGCGCTCCCAGTCCGTGACGGCGGTGTCGTAGGCGTCCTGCTCGACGCGCGCCATGTTGAGGTAGTGCTCGACCACCTCGTCGCCGAAGGCGGCCCGCGCTATGGAGCTGTTCCGCCACAGCTCGGCGGCGTCGCGCAGCGAGGTCGGGACGTGCTCGGCATCTCCGTTGTAGGCGTTGCCGGTACAGACCTCGGGGAGTTCCAGCTCCTGCTCGACGCCGTGGAGCCCGGCGGCCACCATTGCGGCCACGGCCAGGTACGGATTGACATCGCCGCCCGGGAGCCGGTTCTCCAGCCGGTGGGAGGGGCCGTGGCCGATGACGCGCAGCGCGCAGGTGCGGTTGTCCGGGCCCCAGGCGACGGCGGTGGGCGCGAAGGAGCCGGGGCGGAACCGCTTGTAGGAGTTGATGTTCGGCGCGTAGAGCAGGGTGAAGTCGCGCATCGCCGCGATCTGTCCGGCGAGGAAGTGGCGCATGGTCTTCGACATGCCGTACGGGCCGTCGTCGTCGGCGAGCACGGGGTGCCCGGCCTCGTCGCGCAGCGAGAGGTGGATATGGCAGGAGTTGCCCTCGCGCTCGTCGTACTTGGCCATGAAGGTGAGCGCCATGCCCTCCTGGGCCGCGATCTCCTTGGCGCCGGTCTTGTAGACGACGTGCTGGTCGCAGGTGGTCAGGGCGTCGTCGTAGCGGAAGGCGATCTCGTGCTGGCCGAGGTTGCACTCCCCCTTGGCCGACTCGACGGTCATCCCGGCGGCACCCATCTCATTGCGGATGCGGCGCAGCAGGGGCTCGACCCGGCCGGTGCCGAGGACGGAGTAGTCGACGTTGTACTGGTTGGCGGGGGTCATCCCGCGGTAGCCGGCGTTCCACGCCTGCTCATAGCTGTCCCGGAAGACCATGAACTCCAGCTCGGTGCCGGTGTACGCGGTCCAGCCGCGCTCGGCGAGCCGGTCGAGCTGACGGCGCAGGATCTGGCGCGGGGAGGCGACCACGGGGCTGCCGTCATGCCAGGCGAGGTCCGCGGTGAGGAGGGCGGTGCCGGGGTTCCAGGGGGTGCGGCGCAGGGTGGCGGTGTCGCCGTGCATGGCGAAGTCGCCGTAGCCGCGCTCCCAGGAGGACATGGCGTAGCCGTCGACGGTGTTCATCTCGGTGTCGACGGCGAGGAGGTAGTTGCAGCCCTCGGTGCCGTGTGCCAGGACGTCGTCGAGGAAGAAGCGGGCGGCGAACCGCTTGCCCTGCAGCCTCCCCTGCATATCGGTGAAGGCCAGGACAACGGTGTCGATCTCCCCGGCAGCGACCAGTCTGGTCAGCTCGTCGACCGAGAGCGGGGGCGTGCGGTCTGCCACGGTGGGCCTCCTGCGTCGGAGAGTGCGGGGAGTCTGGGAATTCGGGGAATCGGGGAATTCGGGGAATTCGGGGAATCGGAGAGGGGCCGGGGGCGCGGGGTGGCCTTAAGGTAATACTGCAGACCATTGATTGGGAAGTAGGTGCGGTCGGTTCGATGAGCGAGAGCGGGAGTGAGCGCGGGAGCGCGGCGGGCGACCGGCTGGCGCCGGTGCTGCGCCCGGTGCGAGCGGGGAACGGCTTCGAGGAGGCGCTGGAGCAGATACTCCAGGTGCTGCGGCTGGGGCTGGTCCCCGACGGCGGCCGGCTCCCGGCCGAGCGGGAGCTGGCCGACCGGCTGCGGATCAGCCGGGTGACCCTGCGCGAGGTGCTGAAGGTGCTGCAGGACCAGGGGCTGGTGGAGAGCCGCCGCGGCCGCTACGGCGGCACCTTCGTCCGGGCCAGGCCCGAGCCCGCCCAGGGCCGCGAGGACGAGCTGCGGCGCCGGGTGGCGGCGGTCGACGTCGAGGACACCCTTCGGTTCCGCGAGGTCCTGGAGGTGGGCGCGGCGGGGCTGTGCGCCGCGCACGGGCTCGGGGAGGGGCAGGTACGGCGGCTGCGGGCGGCTGTGGACGCGACCCGGGACGCCCCGCTGGCCGACTACCGCCGCCTGGACACCATGCTCCATCTCACGCTCGCGGAGCTGGCGGGGTCACCGTCGCTGGCCGCCCAGTACGCGGCCGTCCGCGCGACGGTCAACGACCTGCTGGACTGCATCCCGCTGCTGGTGAAGAACCTCGAACACTCCCAGGCCCAGCACGGAGCGCTGATCGAGGCGGTGCTGGACGGGGACGCGGACGGGGCGCGCGAGGTGATGCGGGAGCACTGCGAGGGCACGGCGGCGCTGCTGCGCGGCTTCCTGGTCTGACCCGGCCGGACGCCGGCCCCTCCGCGCCTGGCCCCTCCGCGCCTGGACCGTCCGCGCCTGGGCCGTCCGCCGGAGCGCGTGGGCTGGAGAGCACCGGCCCTTAACCACGGTTTTACGCAGAGGTCTTGCGCATCGCTGACCGGCAGACAAAGGTATGGCCCCACACCTTTGCCATCGCCCCTCGCGTGGAGCAGGAGTCCCCCATGGCCGACGGAACCGAGTCCGCCCGCACCGAATCCGCCCGCGCCCCCGTCGGCGGTGCCCCGCCGGGCGGTGCCCAGGCGCCGACCCCCGAGGACGCGTATCTGGAGCGCCGCACCCTGCGGCGCGGCAGCGCGGGCCCGCTGCTGCTGACCGGCCTCGGCGTCGCCTATGTCGTCTCCGGCGACTTCTCGGGGTGGAACTTCGGCCTGTCCGAGGGCGGCTTCGGCGGGCTCGCCATCGCCGCCCTGCTGATGGGCCTGATGTACGCCTGCATGGTGTTCGCCCTGGCCGAGCTGGCCGCGATCCTCCCCACGGCGGGCGGCGGCTACGGCTTCGCGCGCCGCGCCCTCGGCCCCTGGGGCGGTTTTCTCACCGGTACGGCGATCCTCATCGAGTACGTCCTGGCCCCCGCCGCCATCTCCATCTTCATCGGCGACTACGTCGAGTCGCTCGGGCTCTTCGGCCTGGAGTCGGGCTGGCCGGTCTATCTGGCGTGCTTCATCCTCTTCATCGGCATCCATCTGTGGGGCGTGGGCGAGGCCCTGCGGTTCAGCCTGGTCGTGACCGCCATCGCCGTCGCCGCGCTGCTGGTCTTCGCCGTCGGCGCCCTCACCGACTTCGACGCGGGCTCGCTCAACGACATTCCGGTGGACCATTCGGCCGCCGGTGCCACGTCCTGGCTGCCGTTCGGGCTGCTCGGCATCTGGTCGGCGTTCCCCTTCGGTATGTGGTTCTTCCTGGGGGTGGAGGGGGTGCCGCTCGCCGCGGAGGAGACCCGGGACCCGGCCCGTACGCTGCCGAAGGCCATGGCCTGGTCCATGGGCATCCTGCTGCTCCTCGCCCTGCTCACCTTCCTCGCGGCCACCGGGGCGCGCGGCTCCGGCGCCATACAGGAAGCGGGCAACCCGCTGGTCGAGGCGCTGCAGCCGGACGGCAAGGCGACCGTGCTGTCCCGCATCGTCAACTACGCGGGCCTCGCCGGGCTCGTCGCCTCCTTCTTCTCCCTGATCTTCGCCGGTTCGCGCCAGCTCTTCGCCCTCTCGCGGGCCGGTTATCTGCCCCGCTTCCTCTCCCTGACCAGCAGGCGCAAGGCCCCGTTCCTGGGTCTGCTGGTCCCGGGTGCCATCGGCTTCGCCCTCGCGGCCTGGACCGGTGACGGCGCCCGGATGCTCAACACCGCGGTCTTCGGCGCCACCATCTCGTACGCCCTGATGTCGCTCTCCCATATCGTCCTGCGCCGCCGCGAGCCGGGGCTGGACCGCCCTTACCGCACCCCCGGCGGCACGGTAACGTCGTCCATCGCCTTCGTCCTGGCCTGCTCCGCGCTGGTGGCCACCTTCCTGGTGGACAAGGACGCGGCCTTCATCGCGCTCGGCGTCTACGCGGTGGCGCTGGCCTACTTCGCCTTCTACAGCCGCCATCGCCTGGTCGCGGCCGCGCCGGAGGAGGAGTTCGCGGCGCTGGCGGAGGCCGAGGCGGAACTGTCCCGCGATTGAGTGCACCGCGAGCACACTTTGAGTGCACAGTTCTTCGAAGATCGGAGTCCCCGGTGTCCAAGCCCCTGATCGGCGTCAGCACCTACCTCGAGCCCTCGGCGAGCTGGGGCGTCTGGAACCTCCCCGCCGCGCTGCTGCCCGCGGGCTACCACCGGCTCGTCCAGCGCGCGGGCGGCCTGGCGGCGATGCTGCCGCCCGACGAGGACCCGGCCGCCGCCGCACGGATCGTCTCCCGCCTCGACGGGCTCGTCATCTCCGGCGGCCCGGATGTGGAGCCCGTGCGGTACGGGGCCGCGGTGGACCCGCGCACCGGGCCGCCCGCGCGGGAGCGGGACGCCTGGGAGCTGGCTCTGATCGACGCGGCCCTGGCGTCGGGCACTCCCCTGCTGGGCATCTGCCGCGGCCACCAGCTGCTGAACGTCTTCCTCGGCGGCACCCTCGTCCAGCACCTGGACGGCCACGCGGGCCGGCCCGGCGTCTTCGGCCACCACGAGGTGAAGCCGGTCCCGGACACGCTCCTGGCCGAGATCCTCCCGGACCCGCTGTCCGTCCCCACCTTCCACCACCAGGCCGTGGCCCGGCTGGGCGAGGGCCTGGTGCCCTCGGCCTACTCCGCGGACGACGGAACGGTGGAGGCGGTGGAACTGCCGGACGTGGAGGGGTTCGTGCTGGGCGTCCAGTGGCATCCGGAGGCGGGCGACGACGTACGGATCATGCGCGCCCTGGTGGAGGCGGCGGCGGGCTGAGGCGCATCGCGCCCAGGCGGATCCGACGGAGGCGAGCCGGGCCCGGGCGGGCCCGGTTCAGCCGAGCTTGAGCAGCAGCTCGGCGAGTTCGCCCGGCATGGTGATCATGCAGTCGTGGCCGGTCTCCAACTCCCACACCTGCGCCGGGGAGCCGTTGGGCTGGATCGCGGGGACGGGCCGCCGGGTCATGCCCGGCGGCACATTGGCGACGCAGTGGATATGCGTCCGCGGGATCGCGTTCACGGCCGGGTTGTCCAGCCGGACCGGTTGCTGCAGGCAGCGCACCGACTGATCCGACATCATCGAGCGCAGCCACGCCACGTCCGCCGGATCGGTGACCCCGAACAGACCCCAGGACGGGTCCGTCCCGACCAGAGGCGGAATCCGCCAGCCGCTCTCGGACGCCAGTGCCTGGTCGATCATGGCCTGGGTGAAGGGCATGACATCGGCCGCGGTCTCGCCGTCCTCCGGGACCATCGCGTCGAGGTAGACCAGCTGCGCGATCCGGTCCGGGAGCTGGTTGGCCGTGGACGAGATGACCAGCCCGGCGTAGCTGTGCCCGACGAGCACCACGTCGGTGAGGTCTTCCTCGGTGATCAACCCGACGATGTCGTCGACATGCGTCTCGAGCCCCACCTCGGGGCCCAGCAGATGCGCCGTGTCGCCGTAGCCGGTCAGCGTCGGCGCGACCACCCGGTGTCCGGCCGCCGCCAGCAACGGAACCACCCGCTCCCAGCACTCTCCACTGTGCCAAGCGCCGTGCACCAGTACATATGTCGACATATTTCCACTCCATCTGCATCAAAAATAAACGGGACGCTGTCCCGTTTAAAAATATGGGACAGCGTCCCGCTTAGCAAGCGGGGACCGGTGCGGCGGTCAGGAGTTGATCTCGAACGGTTCGCCGTAGACCGCCCACCGAAGCGGAGGCGTCAGATCGAAGTTCTTCTCGTTGAGGAACTTCCGCTGCTCGGTGTCGACGCGACTGGTGTCGCTGTGCGCCTCCTCGCTCTTCATGGCCTCCTTGCGGGCGTCGAGGAAGGCGTTGAGGTACGTGGTCTCGTTGCCGCCCTGCGCCGGGGGCTTGGCCTTGGACAGGGCGGTCTTACGGATGCCGCCGAAGCTGTACTCGCTGTCGCCGGGGCCGTGCATCACGATCGCGTCGTAGTAGATGAACTGGCCGAGCGCGCCCAGGCCGTCGCCCTTGCCCCGCTGGACGGCCGGGTTGAAGTAGACGCGGTCGCGCTCGTGCTCCTGGGCGTCCTGGAAGACCTTGTCGGCGGCGGCCTTCTTCCAGTCCTTGGTGAAGTTCGGGTCCAGGCCGTCGTGGGAGTCGGTGCCGTCGACCTCACGCAGCGCGGGGAGGTACTTGGCCAGGACGTTGCCGGGCTTCTGCTGGGTGTAGTACTCGACGAGTTCCAGCATGTCGCCGGTGCCGGAGCAGAATCCGATGATGCCCGCCGTGTAGCCGCGGCCGTCGCCAATGTCCTCGATGTACTGGAACTGGGCGCGCCAGTCGAGCGAGGAGTTCTCGGCGCTGGAGACCAGCTTCATGGCGATTTCCTTCTTCGCCGGGTCGTCCAGGTTGCTCGCCGCGGCGGCCTTGTGGGCCGAGTGGCGGTGCACGTCCGCCGAAGACGGCAGGTGGTCGGACGCCTGCCCGACTCCGACACCGGTGAAGATGAGCGCGGCCGGTACGGTGACGGCCACCGCCGCGAGGCCGATCCTCCGGGACATGGGGGACATGGGGACTCCGTTCCTTGTCGACTGTGGGGGAAGTGCGCTCGGCCGCCCCAGGACGCACCGGGGCAACCCCGGGTCCTGGGACGATCCGTTAGGAACCTTTCCTAACCATTCAAGCGAGCACGTCGTGTCCACCACAAGGGTTTCGACACCATTCGACAAAGAAGCCCTGCGCCGGCCCGCCTCCGGGAGGCGGCGCCAACTTCCCTGCTACGACTGGGGTATGGGCATCGCCGGATCCGCGCCACCAGCCACCCCGGACCCGCCCGTCGCTCCGGACGCGCCCGTCGTCCCGGACAAGCCCGTCGTCCCGGACGTGCCGGTGAGGCCCGTCGGCTCGGCCGCACCCTCGGCCCCGGCCGGCGTCTTGGCCACCGGCCGTGCCGCGACCGCCCGCCACCACGGCTCCAGCGGCAGCCCCTGTCCCGGCTCGAACGGCTGCCCCGGACGCGGAACGGCCACATTCGCCCCGGCCTCCCCCGCCGCCGACACCGTTCCCTCCGCGGGCTCCTCCCACGGGTGCGGGGCGAGGTTGAAGGTGCCCCAGTGGATCGGCAGCATGATCCCCTTCGCCGGGTCCCCGCCCTGCAGATCGAGGTGGGCCCGCATGCCCTCCTCGGGGGTCATATGGATGTCCGGCCAGTAGTCGGAGTACGCGCCGATCTGCACCATGGTGGCGTCGAACGGCCCGTAGGCGGCGCCGATCTCCGCGAAACCGGGGAAGTAGCCGGTGTCCCCGCTGTGGTAGACCCGGTGCTCGGGACCGGCCACCACCCAGGAGGCCCACAGGGTGTGCTGGGTGTTGCGCAGCCCGCGCCCGCAGAAGTGGCGGGCCGGCGTGGCGGTGAGCGTGAGCCCGGCGACCTCGGTGGACTCACGCCAGTCCAGCTCGGTCATCCGGTCGGCCGGGACGCCCCAGCGCTCCAGATGGGCGCCGACCCCGAGCGGGACGACGAACATGGCGTGGCTCCGCACCAGCGCCCGGATCGTGGGCATGTCCAGATGGTCGTAGTGGTCGTGGGAGATGACCACCGCGTCCACCGGCGCCAGCTCCCGCAGCGCCACCGGCACCGGGTGCAGCCGCTTGGGCCCCACCATCGAGAAGGGCGAACAGCGCTGCCCCCATACGGGGTCGAACAGCACCCGCCGCCCGTCGATCTCCACGAGCACGCTGGAGTGCCCCATCCAGGTCAGCCGCAGCCCGGAGGCGGGCGGGGTGGCCAGATCGGCGACGGTGGTGGGGTGCACCGGCACGGTCCCGGCCGGGGCCCTGCGGACGCGCTCCTCCTTGCGGAAGTAGGTGGACGCGAACTTCAGCATCGAGCCGGACGGAGCGGTGCGGGCGCCCACCGGGTTCACGAACACACCGTTCGCGAAGTTCGGCGACCGTCGGATGCGCTCCATCCGCTCCCCAGCGGGATCCGCCCCGAAGGCGGCGGGGCGCAGGGCGGCGGTGAGCCGGGAACGTGTCGGATGGGAGCCGGTCACGGATCCTCCAGGGTGAGCGGGCGGGGGCACTCCAACGCACGGTGCCGTTGGGCGGCAATCACACAACTCTTACGAGGGGTGACCTTGTTCCGGAACGGTGCGCTCGGCCGAGGTGAACGACACCACCAGATGGTCCTCCAGCGGGCGGTAGCCGAGACGCTGGTAGAGGGCGTTGCTGGTGGGGTTGTCGAGATCGGCGAAGAGCAGGACCTCCCGCACCCCGGCGGCCCGCGCGGCCCGGCTCACGGCGGCCGTGGCGGCGCCCGCGTAGCCGCGTCCGCGCTGCTCAGGCGGGGTGTAGACGAGGGCGACCCGGGCCATGCCCGCGACCGTACGGCTGATTCCGGCACAGGCCACCGGCCGGCCGTCCAGCTCCCACAGGGTGATCCCGTCGTGGCTGAGCTTGTCGTCCACCTGGGCGGCGACATCGTTCAACAGCACCTGGGTCTCGCGGACGAACCCCTCGTACCAGGTGACCAGCAGATCGCGGTCGGCGGCGGTGGCGGTCCGGGGGCGCCCCGGGGGCGCGGGATCGGGCGGGGTGAGGGTGGAGAGCCGGTAGAGCCGGTGGTTCTGCTCGACGCTGCTCATCGCACCGGTGAGGCCCCTCCAGGCGGTGGCAAAGGTCTCGGCGGTCTCACGCCCGGCGTTGACTCCGGTGATCTGCCGCTCGCCGTTCCCCGCGAGGGTGCGGGCGAGCGCCCGAGCCGCCTCGTCGGACACGGGGGAGAGCAGCGGAGGGTAGGGCGGGGTGCACAGAAACGCGCCCTCCACCGAGCCCTGCTCCGTCCACCATCCGTAGACCGGCGGCTGGTCGCCGTATCTGCCGCTGCCCGCGGCCACCAGGGAGGAGACCACGGTGAGCAAAGTGGTGTGCCGGGCCGGGCGGGCGCCCAGAAAGTCGCCCGCCGCGGCCCGGAACTCATCGAGGTCGTACGTCACCGTCCACGCCATGTGCTCCAGGCTGGCGCGGAGCGGCGGAGCGGCGCACCTCAATTTCCTCTCTTCTGACCGGATGACCGCTCGGCGGCCCGGTCAGCGGCCACTCAGCAGCTCAGGTTGGAGCCGGGAGTGGTGCCGAGTATCTGGACGAACCGCTGGTAGGCGTCGATCCGGCTCTGCACCTGGCCGGGGTTGCCGCCGTTGCACTCCAGGCTGCCGTTGATGGCGCGGATGGTCTCGCCGAAGCCGCGCTGGTTGACCATGGCGTCGTGCGGGGTCATCGAGCCGGCCCCGGTCTGGGTGTTCCAGAACCACAGGGCGGTCTTCCAGGACACCGCGGCGTCCCGCTCCACCAGCCACGGGTTGCCGAGCAGGTCGATGCCGAGCGCGTCGCCCGCGGCCTTGTAGTTGAAGTTCCAGCTGAGCTGGATCGGTCCGCGGCCGTAGTAGGCCGCCTGGCCCGCGGGGCAGCCGTAGGGCTGGTTCCCGTCGCAGTAGTGCGGGTAGTTGGAGGTGTTCTGCTCCACGATGTGGACCAGGCCGCCGGTCTCGTGGTTGACGTTGGCCAGGAAGGCGGCCGCCTCCTGCTTCTTGACGGTGTCGCTGCCCGTGTTGGCGAAGCCGGGGTAGGCGCTCAGGGCGGCGGTCAGGCCCTGGTAGGTGTAGAAGGAGTTCCGGTTCGGGAACATCTGGTTGAACTGTGCCTCGCTCACCACGAAGCCGCTCGGGTTCTGGCCCTCGCCGCCGCAGTTGTAGGGCTCCCAGTACCAGGTGCTGATCACCGGGTCATAGCCCGGGTTGTCGTGCTCCGCGCGGTAGTACTTGCCGTCGGTGTACCGGACGATGTCGCCGGTGACGTACGCCCTGCCCGCGGCCCAGTTCGGGTAGTCGCAGGCCGCTTGGGCGGTCGTGCCCGCCGCCGAGGCGGACGAGGCCATGGGCATGACAAGCACACTCGCACACACCGCCGCGGTCGCCGCGAGCGGCGCCAGAACACGTCGTCTCCACATGGGGCCGATCTCCTTCGCGTGGGGGGCCCTGCAATGCTGAGGGACACTCAAGCGCCTTGGTCTATACCAGTCAAGGTATAGACCAAACCTTTGTGCCGGAATGAGCGAAGGGACGTCCCGCAGAGCAAGCCCGGTGGCCGCGGCGGGATCTGATGCGCGATCAGGTCTCGCGCTCGGGGCGGTAGGTGTCGGCGTCCACTCCGAGGGTCCAGGCGACTCCCTCGGGTGTCCGGATCCGGGGTGGCACGCGCGGCCAGTAGGTGCGGTGCGTACCGGCGGGCTCCGGCGTGGAGTTGACCACCTCGACCATCACCACCGCCACAGCGGGGCCGCCGAGAGCGCCCACCGCCCGGCCCAGCCGGCCGGGCCCAGGTCGTCATGGAGCCGCTGCCGGGCGCGCGCCCAGGGATGGGTGCGCACGGCCTCCCGCACCGCGGGCGGCGCCACAGCGTCGGCGTCGTGGGGCTGCCCGCCCATCTGGACCGGGCCCGCCAACTGCGCGCCGATCTCCCGAGCCAGGTGCACCTGTGGGTGAACGCGGCCGAGGGCCATACCTACACGGACGCCGAGGCGGCCGAGTGGACCGCGCTGGACCCGCTCTTCGGCTACAGCCGCCATCCGCACCGAGGCGCCGGTCCGCCATGCCGGACCGGCGCCTCGGTGATCTCGGTGGACGGCGACGGCACGGTGCGCCGCTGCCATTTCGTCGCTGCGGAACTGGGCAATCTCTACGACGGGTCGTATCGCGCGGCGCTGCGGCCCCGGCCCTGCCCGCTAGCCGTCTGCGACTGCCATATCGGCTATGTGCACCTGGAGTCGCTCCCCCTGTACGACGTGTTCGCGGGCGGTGTGCGGGAACGCGTCCCGGCGCCGCCCCCGCCGGTCGGTTCGTGGTCGGTCGGTCACACTGTTTCCCCCTCGATCCCCCTGGTCATGACGAGCGTCGCGGAACCGCACGTCACAGGAACAGAAAGTCCGCTTCCCCGGCCTTCGCCCCTTGGATGAAGCGTTTCATCTCCATCGGGGTGTAGATCAGTGCCGGTCCGTCCGGATCGGTCGACTGGCGCAGCGCCACCCTCCCGTCCTTCAGCCTCATCGCCTCGACGCAGCTTCCCCCGTTGCCGCCACTCCAAGGCTTGTACCAGCCCTCGCTGCCGAGGTCCCTTGCCGGCATGCCGCTGTAGACGCGGCTCCCGCATATGCGATCCATCGTTCAGATCTCCTTGCGAATGCGACTCAGAATGGCCTGAGTCGTCTGTGCAGGCGCGGCCTGCGCGCACATCCGGTCCAGGGCCTCCAGGAATGCCGATACGTCATCGCGCTGGTCGAAGTAGGAGCCGCTGACCAGCGACTCCGTATACGCGATATCCGGCAGCTCCGGGATCGGGAACCGGAAGATATGGAAGGGGCCGTACATCGCCGGGTGCGGGCCGGCGTCGAACGGCATGATCTGCAGCCGGACATGAGGGGCCTCCGCCTCCTCGATCAACCGCGCGATCTGGGCACGCGTGGTCTCGGAACCGCCGATGGGGCGGCGCACCACCGTTTCGTCCATGACCACCCACAGCATCGGCGGGTTGTCCCGGGTCAGCAGGGCCTGACGTTCCATGCGAAGGGCGACATTGCGCTCGATCTCCGACTCGGGCGCATGCGGCATGCCCGCGCGGAGCACCGCGCGGGCATAGTCCTCGGTCTGCAGCAGCCCGGGAATGTAATGCGGCTCGTAGGCCCGGATCAGATTGGCCTCGACCTCCAGGCTGACGAAGGTGTTGAACCACTCCGGCAGGACGTCGCGGAACCGGTGCCACCAGCCGGCCTTGTTGGCCTCGCGCGCGAGGGAGAGGAACCCCTCGACCTCCTCGGGGTCGGTGACGCCGTACGTCCGCAGCAGCTTCTCGACGTACGGGAGCTTCAGGCCGACCTCGGCCTTCTCCATCCGGCGGATCGTGGCATGCGTGACGTCCAGGGCGCACCCGGCCTGTTCGAACGACAGCCCGGCCTTCTCCCGAAGGTCCTGGAGCCGTTTTCCGAGCACGACTCGCAGGACGGTCGGGGCTCCGCCCGCCCGCGCATCCGCCACTACCGTTCCCCTCCAAGTACCTTCACGACACAGCAGTCTGGCATGGGCTCAGCATTCCGAACAGCCTGCGCTTGCGATTCTGTAATTTACAGATTGAACCTTGCCATACGCGAGCGTGACAGAGCATAGTGTCGGCGTGGCTCCTTCCTATGAGGCTCTCCGGTTAGGGCGCGGCGGCACCGTGGTCGCTCCGCCCCGCCACGACGTGTTTCGTCTGCCGGCGCTGAGCACGTCCGTCGCCGAGGCGAGAAGGCATGTCGTCCGGCGGCTGCGCTCATGGGGCATCGACCAGGACACCCGGGACAGCGCGGAGTTGATCGTCTCCGAGCTGTTCACCAACGCGGTGCGCCACACCTCCAGCGAGGAGGTCCGCTGCTCACTGCAGCTCATAGGGACCCGGCTGCGGCTCGAGGTGGCCGACCAGGGCTGCGCCCGCACCGTGCCGGAGGCCAGGTCGGTGACCGCGGATCAGGAGGGCGGCCGCGGGCTGATGCTGGTGGAGGCCCTCTCGGAGGCCTGGGGGGTCAGGCCGAACCAGGCGGGCGCGGGCCGCGCCGTCTGGGCCTATCTGGCGACGTAGCGGCTCCGCGACGAGACGACCGTACGACCAGGCACGGACGAGTACGACTCACGCACGAGTACGACCCACGCACGATCCAGGCACGACGCACGCACGACCTATGTACGAGCAGGCACGGCGCGACGCGACGTTCGGCGGCCGGAGCGGCGCGAGCACAGGGGCTCGGATCGAGCGGTGCCGAGGGAATAGGGGCAGCGACAGCGCACGAGGCGGTCGGCCTCGGGGCGCCAACGGGGGTCTGCCCCTATTCCTCCGGGACCGCTTCGGGTCACGGATCGTTCAGGGCCGCAGCGGCAGCAGATCCGGCCGCTTGGGCTCCACATGGTCACCCGACGACTCACCGCGCAGTCGTCGGCCGATCCAGGGCACCAGATATTCGCGCGCCCAGTGGATGTTGTCCCGGCGCACCTCGGCGGCGGTGCGCTGCCCCTCCGGGGGCCAGGGCTGATCGGGGTCGGCGGGGACGTCGAGCCCGAGCACCTGACCGGCCCTCAGCGCGACCCGGGTGTGCCCGTCCGGCGACAGATGCAGCCGGTCGGCGTCCCAGGCCCGGCGGTCCTGCACCGAGCGCAGCGACCACAGGTCGAGCACCGGGCAGTCGTAGCGGTCGGCGATCGCCCGCACATGCGCCGTATACGTGGCGATCTTGCCCCGCAGATGACGCAGCACCGGCACCCCTCTGGTGTCGAAGCCCGTGCACAGCAGCACCGTGCCCACCCGCGCCTTGAGGTCGGCGACGGCCGCCTCGTAGCGCTCGGCGACATCGTCGGGATCGCTGCCGGGGCGCAGGATGTCATTGCCCCCCGCACAGAAGGTGACCAGATCGGGGCCGAGTTCGATGGCGCGCGCCACCTGCTCCGCGACAATCTGGTCAAGGAGTCGACCGCGTACGGCCAAATTGGCGTAGCGGAAATCGTCGTGAGGTCGTTGGTCGGACAGCAGGACCGCGAGCCGGTCGGCCCATCCGACGAAGACCCCATCAGGACCGGGGTCGCCGACTCCCTCGGTGAAGCTGTCGCCGACGGCTGCGTACGACCCGATGGAACCGTTGCTGAATCTCTCCTTATCGTCTGCCACGTCGGGACATCATTCACCCGACGGCGTGACTTACGCCATCGTAACCAGGGCTTGACGTGGGGTGATCTATCCCACCTGGTCAGTTTCGGCGAAGGTGGAATACGGCGGCGTCGAGGTCGCCGCCCAGCCCGGTGCGCAGGCCCCGGTGCGCGAGCACCGCTCCCCGGTGCACCTCCCCGGTCTCCAGGTCCCGGTAGCCGGCCGCCGGGTCGAGCCCGCGCAGCCGCAGCGGGGGCTGCGCGTCGCCGTAGTGCTGCGCCTGGATCCAGGCCAGCACCACGGTCTCCTCGCCCCGGACGTACTGCACCGCGCTGAGCCCGTCGCCCTCCGGCGGCCGCAGCCGGTACAGCTCACCGTGCTGGACGACCGGGCGCACCCGCTTGTAGAGCGCCACCCAGTCGCGGGCCTCGGCCAGTTCCGCCTCGCTCCAGCGGGTCAGATCGCCGCCGACGCCCAGCACCCCGGCCATCGCGCTGACGAAGCGCAAGCGCAGCGAACTGACGCGTGCGTTGCCCATGGCGTTGGGGCTGTCGGTGACCCAGGCGGCCATCACCCGGGCCGGGTGGAGCTGGCTGAAGCCGTGCTGGATGGCGAGCCGGTCCAGCGGGTCGGTGTTGTCCGAGGTCCACACCTGGTCGGTGCGGCCCAGGACGCCCAGGTCGATCCGGCCGCCGCCGCCCGAGCAGGATTCGAAGGCGACCTGGGGGTGTGCCGCGCGCAGCCGCTCCAGCAGCTCGTACAGCCCGCGTACGTGGTCGATCCACAGCCGCCGTGGGTAGGCGTCACCGGGCCAGCCGGCGTCCGAGAAGGAGCGGTTGAAGTCCCATTTCACATAGTCGATGGGCGCACCGCTCAGCAGGGTGTCCAGCCGCTCCCACAGATACTCGCGCACCTCGGGGCGGGCCAGGTTGAGCACGAGCTGGTTGCGGAATTCGGCGCGGGCCCGGCCGGAGTGGTGCTGCACCCAGTCGGGGTGGGCGCGGTAGAGGTCGCTGTCGGGGTTGACCATCTCCGGCTCGACCCAGATGCCGAACTGCATCCCCAGGGCGTGCACCTCGTCGGCGAGCGGCTTCAGCCCGTGCGGAAAGCGGTCCGGGTTGGCCGTCCAGTCGCCGAGCCCGGCCCGGTCGCTGGTGCGCGCCCCGAACCACCCGTCGTCGACGACGAACAGCTCGACGCCCATGGTGGCGGCGAGCCGCGCGAGCGAGCGCTGCTGCTCCTCGCTCACCTCGAACTCGGTGGCCTCCCAGGAGTTGTAGAGCACCGGCCGGGACCGGTCGGCGCCGGGGACCACCCGCGCGAGCTGCCAGGCGTGCCAGGCGCGGCTCGCGGCCCCGAAGCCGCCGTCGGTCCACAGCCCCGCGAAGACGGGGGTGGTGAACGACTCGCCGGGCGCCAGGAGCAGCTGGCCCGCGTCGTCGTGGCCGACCCCGCCGACCGCCTGGACGGCGCCGTCGGCCAGTCGCTGGACGGCGATCCGCCAGGCCCCGGACCAGGCGAGCGCGCAGCTGTGCACCTCGCCGCTGTCCTCGGTGGCCTCCCCGCCGTCCAGGGCGATCCAGGGCAGGTGGTGGTGGCTGGTGTGGCCCCGGCGGCTGCCGATCACCTTCTCGCCGGGGGTGAGCTCGGTGCGGGCCAGCCGGCTCTCGGCGGCCCAGCGGCCGTGCAGATGGGACAGCCGCCAGCGGTCGCGCGCCGGGAGCGACCAGGCGGCGGAGTCGGCGCGCAGCAGCTCCACGGGCTCCTGGCCGGTGTTGCCGGTGTGGGTGAGGGTGGTCCAGCGCTCGATGACATCGCCGTCGTCCCGCATCCGGTAATGGAGGGTGATGTCGAGGTGGTGCAGCGGGTCGTGGAAGCGCAGCCGCAGCTCCTGGCCGGTGCCGGGGTCCAGGACGGTGCCGCTGCTGAAGCGCCACTCGGTGCCGCGCACACCTCCGGCGTGTACGGACAGGGCGGGGCGGACGAAACGCGGGCCGCCCTCCACGGGATACTCCTCGCGCCCGTCCAGCGGTGATTCGAACGGCCGCTCCGGCGGCCCCGGCTCGGCGGCGAGGGCCTCGGCGTCCTCGACCGCGATGCCCGGGCCCCAGTGGAGATGGAGCAGTTCATCACGGTCGGTGGGACCCGCAGGGCATAGCTGCTGTGCCGCCCCGAGAGCACCCAGAGCCGACCGCTTCCACCGGTTTCGATCATCGCGCTCCCCCAATTCTCCACAGGTCTCAACATGATCGGGGAGGGCGGGCCGGTGCGGCAATGCCTTCGCACCGGCAGGAGACCGATTGCCCGCTGCACTCATGTCGTATGGTCGGCTCAGCCCGCCTCGTCGACGAGCCGCGTCGGCGGCCGATGGTGAAGGAGAGCCCGTGACGCAGCAGTCGCAGTCGCCGCAGGTCCCCCAGGCCGAAACTCAGCTGGTGGGGGTACGCAACTTCCGTGATCTCGGCGGACTGCCGGCTGCCGACGGCCGCCGTGTGCGGCCCGGCGTACTGTTCCGCAGCGGCCATCTCGCCCATGCCACCGAGGCGGACGCGGCCTTCCTCGACGGGCTCGGCCTGCACACCGTCTTCGACTTCCGCAACGCCGCCGACATCAAGCTGGAGGGCCCGGACGTCACGCTCAGCGGGGTCCGGAACGTCAATCTGCCGCTGTCCGACCCGGCCGACGGCGCCGGGTTCTGGACGATGGTGCGCGAAGGCGATCTGGACACCCTGCGCAAGCTGCTCGCCGAGGGCCGGGCCGAGAAGCGCATGATCGGCTCCTACCGGGGGATCATCACCACCCGGATCGTCGAGCACGGCCGGATCCTCAGCGACCTGGCGGAGGACAGCTCACCGGTGCTGATGCACTGTTCGGCCGGCAAGGACCGGGCGGGGCTGTCCATCGCGGTGACCCTGCTGGCCCTCGGCGTCGAGCGGGAGGCCATCGAGGCCGACTACCTCGCGTCGGCCGCCGCCCACCGGCGCTACAAGATCTGGCGCAAGGGCGATCCCGGGGACGACTCCGACCCGATGTCCCCCGAGGTCATGGCGCTGCTGCTGCCGCTCTTCGACGCGCGCGCCGAATATCTGGCGGCGGCCTTCGCCACCATCGAGGAGACCTGGGGCGGCACCGACCGCTATCTCGCCGAGGGGCTCGGCCTCACCCCCGAGCGGCGCGAGCGGCTCCGCGAGCGACTGCTCACCGCCTGACGGCACCGCCCCGGGGCCGACAGCGCCGACCCGCGCCCGCCCCGGGGCTCAGGGCTCAGGGCTCAGGGCTCAGGGCTCAGGGCTCAGGGCTCAGGGCTCAGGGCTCACCACATCGTGTCGGCCCCGGCCTCGGGCTCGGTGATCCAGCCCGCCGTCAGCACCAGACCGGTGGCGCGGTGCACGGCCAGGAAGCCGAACGGCCGGTCGTACCGCACGCTGATCAGCTTCACCTTCCGCCGCGGCGGCGCCGAACCGGGCGCCATGGAGAACGCGGTCACCGCCGCCGCCCAGAAGCCCTCGGCGCTGAACGAGGCGGTTATGGACTGCTCTCCGGAGGACAGCGCCAGCGCGGCCGGGCTGATCCCCGGGAAGTGGCCGCGCGCGGTGTCCTGGGCGGTACGCAGCCCGAACAGCTCGGCCCGGCGCAGCAGATCGTGCCGGGCCTTCACGGTGAAGGCCGGAGTGGTCAGCGTCACCCGGGGCGTGGGGTCCCAGCTCTCGACCTCCATGACCTGGACTCCGGGCCCGGCCGCGCCCGGTGGCAGCGCCGAGCCGGGCCATCCCGCGTACCGCCCGGCCACCGCTCCGATCCCGGCCTCCAGCACCTCGCCGCCCGGTGCGTCCTCGGCGCCGAGGACCAGATGCACATCCAGCCCGTTGCCGCCCGCGACCCCGGAGAGGGTCAGCGGACCGGCCGGGGTGTCGGGGACGACCCGCAGCACCCCGTCGAGGTCGTCCACGGACCGGGTGAGCCCGGCCAGCGACCGGTCCCGCCACGGGCCGCTCTTGGGCATCAGCCAGCCCGGCCGGAACGGCTGCGGCCAGGCCGTCCGCACCGTGAGCGCCCCGGCCAGCACCAGTTGGGTGGCGGGGCTGAGCGGCACCGGCATCTCGGCGATGGCGCCTCGGGTGCACCGGGACGCCCAGGCGTCCAGCTCCTTGCGGTCGTGCTCGCTGTCCCCGGTGAGCGCGCCCCGTACGCCCGGCGGCAGCGCGGCCTCCCACTCGGACCGGATCGGCAGGTCCTGACGGGTCCACAGCCCGGTGGCGGCGTCGACACCGTCCATGCCGTCCAGTGCCCCGAGCAGCTCGCCGCCGAGCGCCGTCGCCCGGTCGGCGCCGACGCCCAGCGCGTCCTCCAGCTCCTGGCGGGCCGGGCCGCCGGCACCGCCGGCGAGCAGGGCGAGCAGCGGCCAGACCCCGGTGGCGGCGAAGACCGTGCCCTCGTCCGCCACGGCGGCCCGCGCCCACCTCGCCGTCATCGTGTTGACGGCCTGTACGGCGGTCGCGTCGATCATGCCGGGCCCCCTCGGTCAGCGGTTGGCCACCGCCTGCTTGACGAGAGTCCGGCCGAACTCCCACATCAGGCCGCCGCCCTGGTGTGCGTCGTCCATGACCGCGGTGAACGCCTCGACGAACCGGTCCACTTCCCGCTCACCGATGATCAGTGGCGGAATCAGCTTAATGACCTCCAGATGGTCCCCGGACACCTGGGTGAGGATGCGATGGCGCCGCAGCAGCGGGACGACGACCATCTGCGCGAACAGCCCCTTGCGCGCCGTCTGCAGCATCGCCCACCGGCCGCGCAGCCCCAGTGAGCTGGGCCTGCCGAACTCGATGCCGATCATCAGCCCCCGGCCGCGGACGTCGTGCAGCAGCTCGTAGCGGTCCACGAGCGCGGTGAGGCGCTCGCGCAGCAGATCGCCGGTGCGGCGGGCGTTGGCCACGATCTGCTCGTCCTCCATGACGGCGAGGACGGCGAGCCCGGCCGCCATGGCCTGGGCGTTGGCGCCGAAGCTGGCCGAGTGGACCAGCACCCGGTCCATCGAGGAGTAGACCTTCCGGAAGATCCAGTCCTTGCCGAGGGTCGCGCCGACCGGCACATAGCCGCCAGAGAGGGCCTTGGCCACGCACACCAGATCCGGTTCGACACCGTCCTCGTGGCTGTAGGCGAAGAAGTCTCCGGTGCGGCCGAGGCCGGTCTGCACCTCGTCCGCGATGAGCAGCGCCTTGTGGCGGTGGAGCAGCTCCTGCGCGGCACGCAGAAAGCCGGGCGGGGTCTCGTGCACCCCCTTGCCCTGGATGGGCTCCACCACGAACGCCGCCACGTCCCCGCGCGCCAGCTCCCGCTCCAGCGCGTCGAGATCGCCCATCTCGATGGCGGTGTCGGGCAGCAGCGGGGCGAACCCCTCGCGGAAGCCGTCCTCGCCGTTGACCGACAGCGAGCCGGTGGTCAGCCCGTGGAAGGCGTGGGCGCAGTAGAGGATGCGCGGTTTACGGGTGGCGTAGCGGGCGAACTTCAGAGCCGTCTCGACGGCCTCGGTGCCGCTGTTGCCGAAGAAGACCCGGTCCAGATGCGGGGCGTGGGCCAGCAACCGCTCGGCCAGCAGACCGGGCAGCGGCTGGCAGTCGAAGCGGGTCAGATCGGCCAGGTCGGCGTCCAGGACGTCGTGCAGCGCCTTGCGGACCACGGGGTGGTGGCGGCCCAGGCCCATCACCCCGAAGCCGGCGAGCATATCGAGGTAGTCCTGGCCCTCGTCGTCCCAGAAGTACGCGCCCTCGCCCCGTTCGTAGACCTTGTCGAATCCGATGGTCTGCAGCATCCGGGGCAGTTGGTGGTTGAGGTGCCGGGTGTGCAGGTCGTACCGCTCCGAGGCGCGCTCGGCCAGCAGCTTCCCGAGGTCGAAGCCCGAACGCCGCTGCTGCTCGGCTGCTGTCATGCCTGGCTCTCCTTGGCGGCGACGGTACGGGCCCGGGTGGCGCTACGGGCCCCGGCGGCGGTGCTCGCGCGCTCCGGGCGGACCGCGATACGGGTCAGGGCCGCCCCGATCCGGCCCGCGATCTCGGCGGGGGTGAGCCCGATGTCGGCGAGCACCTCACCGCGCTTGGCATGGGGCAGGAACGCCTCGGGGATGCCGAACGTCCGCACCGGCAGGTCGACTTCGGCGTCCCCCAGCGTCTGGGCGACCGCCGCGCCCACCCCGCCGGTGCGCACATTGTCCTCGACGACGGCCACCAGCCGGTGGCGCGCCGCGAGTCCGGGCAGCTCGGGGTCGACGGGCTTGACCCAGCGCGGATCGACGACCGTGCAGCCGATGCCGCGCTCGGCCAGCAGCTCGGCGGCGCGCAGCGCGACGGTGGCCATGACCCCGGCCGCGACGAGGAGGACGTCCTCGCCCCGGCGCAGCACGTCCATCCCGCCGACGCGGTCGATGGCCGCGATGGGCTGCCCCACCGACTCCTTGGGGAAGCGGATGACGGTCGGCGCGTCGTCCACGTCGATCGCCTCGCGCAGCTGGGCGCGCAGTTGGTCGGCGTCGCGCGGGGCGGCGATCCGCAGCCCCGGCACCACCTGGAGAACGGACATGTCCCACATGCCGTTGTGGCTCGGCCCGTCGGTGCCGGTGACACCGGCCCGGTCCAGGACGAAGGTCACCCCGCAGCGGTGCAGGGCGATATCCATGAGCAGCTGGTCGAAGGCGCGGTTGAGGAAGGTGGCGTAGACGGCGAAGACCGGGTGGAGTCCGCCGGTGGCGAGCCCGGCCGCCGAGACCGCCCCGTGCTGCTCGGCGATGCCGACGTCCCACACCCGCTCGGGATACGCCTCGGCGAAGCCGGCGAGGCCCACGGGGTGCAGCATCGCGGCGGTGAGGGCGACCACATCGGGCCGCTCGGCGCCGATCCGCACCATCTCCTCCCCGAACACCGACGTCCATGAGCGGCCGCCGGAGGGGATGAGGGGCGCGCAGGTGAGCGGGTCCATCGCGGCGACGGTGTGGAAACGATCCGCCTCGTCCTCCAACGCGGGCCGGTAGCCGCGCCCCTTCTCGGTGAGGCAGTGGACGAGGACCGGTCCGTGGAACCGCTTGGCGCGGCGCAGGGCCGACTCGACCGCCTCGGTGTCATGGCCGTCGATGGGGCCGACGTACTTCAGCCCGAGGTCCTCGAACATGCCCTGCGGGGCGAAGGCGTCCTTGAACCCCTTCTTGGCGCCGTGCAGCGAGCCGTACAGCGGCTGGCCGACCAGGGGGGTGCGCCGCAGCACCTCCTTGCCCCAGGCCAGGAAGCGCTCGTAGCCGTCGGTGGTGCGGAGGGTGGCGAGGTGGTTGGCGAGCCCGCCGATGGTCGGCGCGTAGGAGCGCTCGTTGTCGTTGACGACGATGACCAGCGGGCGGTCCCGGGCGGCGGCGATGTTGTTGAGCGCCTCCCAGGCCATCCCGCCGGTCAGCGCCCCGTCCCCGATGACGGCGACGACATGGTCGGTGGCGCCGCGCACCTCATTGGCCTTGGCGAGGCCGTCGGCCCAGCCCAGCACGGTGGAGGCATGGCTGTTCTCGATGACGTCGTGCTCGGATTCGGCCCGTGACGGATAGCCGGACAGTCCGCCCTTGTGGCGGAGCTTGGAGAAGTCCTGGCGGCCGGTGAGCAGTTTGTGGACGTAGGACTGGTGGCCGGTGTCCCACAGGATGCGATCGGCGGGCGAGTCGAAGACGCGGTGCAGGGCTATGGACAGCTCGACCACGCCGAGATTCGGTCCCAGATGGCCTCCGGTCCTGGCCACCGCGTCGATCAGGAACTCCCTGATCTCCTGGGCGAGCACGTCCAGTTCCTCACCGGTCAGCGCCTTGAGGTCGTGCGGGCCCCGGATGTTCTCCAGCAACGGCATGGTCGGTTCCCCTCCTCGTGTATCAGCCCACGGTGACGTCCGGGGTGCCCGACGGGACCCCCTCGTCCTCCATGCGCCGCGCGATGTTCATGGCCTCGTCGATCAAGGTCTCCACGATCTTCGACTCCGGCACGGTCTTGATGACCTCACCCTTCACGAAGATCTGCCCCTTGCCATTGCCCGAAGCGACACCCAGATCCGCCTCACGCGCCTCACCGGGGCCGTTCACCACACACCCCATCACCGCGACCCGCAGCGGAACCTCCATGCCCTCCAGCCCGGCCGTCACCTCATCCGCCAGCTTGTACACATCCACCTGCGCCCGCCCACACGACGGACACGAAACGATCTCCAACCGCCGCTGCCGCAGATTCAGCGACTCCAGAATCTGGATCCCCACCTTGACCTCCTCCGCCGGAGGCGCCGACAGCGAAACCCGGATCGTGTCCCCGATCCCCTCACTCAACAGCGCACCGAACGCCACCGCCGACTTGATCGTCCCCTGGAACGCCGGACCCGCCTCCGTCACCCCAAGATGCAGCGGATAGTCACACCGCGCCGCCAGCTGACGATAGGCATTGACCATCACCACCGGATCGTTGTGCTTCACCGAGATCTTGATATCCCGGAAACCGTGCTCCTCGAACAGCGAACACTCCCACAACGCCGACTCCACCAACGCCTCCGGCGTGGCCTTGCCATACTTCTCCAGCAGCCGCCTGTCCAGCGACCCCGCGTTCACCCCGATACGGATCGGCACACCCGCGTCCGACGCCGCCCTCGCGATCTCCTTGACCTTGTCGTCGAACTGCCGGATATTCCCCGGATTCACCCGCACCGCCGCACACCCGGCATCGATCGCCGCGAACACATACTTCGGCTGGAAATGAATGTCCGCGATCACCGGAATCTGCGACTTCTTCGCGATCACCGGCAACGCCTCCGCGTCATCCTGCGACGGACACGCCACCCGCACGATCTGACAGCCCGACGCCGTCAGCTCCGCGATCTGCTGCAGCGTCGCCCCGATATCCGCCGTCACCGTCGTCGTCATCGACTGCACCGAGATCGGAGCATCGCCGCCCACGGCCACCGGACCGACCTGGAGGCGGCGCGAGACCCGGCGTGGGGCGAGCGGCCTGCCCGGCATGGCGGGCAGGCCGAGTGCGACCGGTTCTGCTGAACTCATGGCGTCACCCGTGGTTTCCGCCGGCGGTCTCCCGGGCGGCGCGCAGCGACTCCTTGAGGGAGCCCATGGTCGCCAGGACCGCGGTGGGCTCATAGCCGCAGTGGGCCATGCAGTTGTCGCAGCGCGGATCCTTGCCGCGGCCGTACTTGTCCCAGTCGGTCTCCTCGACCAGTTGGCGGTAGGTCGGGACATAGCCGTCGCTCATCAGATAGCAGGGGCGCTGCCAGCCGAAGAGCGAGTAGTTGGGGATGCCCCACGCGGTGCACGGGAAGTCCGCCTTGCCCTCGAGGAAATCGAGGAAGAGCGGGCTGTGGTTGAGCCGCCAGCGGCGCCGGTTGCCTCCGGCGAACGCCTTGCGGAACAGCTCGCGGGTCTGCTCGACGCCCAGGAAGTGCTCCTGGTCGGGCGCCTTCTCATAGGCGTAGGCGGGCGAGATCATCATCTCGTCCACCTGGAGCTCGTCATTGAGGAAGTCGAGCACGTCGACGACGGTCTGCGGGGTGTCGGTATTGAAGAACGTGGAATTGGTGGTGACCCGGAAGCCGCGCCGCTTGGCCTCCTTGATGGCCTCCACCGCCTCGTCGAACACCCCCTCCTTCGCCACCGATTCGTCGTGCCGTTCCCGCAGCCCGTCGATGTGCACCGCGAAGGCGAAGTACGGGGAGGGGGTGAACAGATGCATCTTCTTCCGCAGCAGCATCGCGTTGGTGCACAGGAAGACGTACTTCTTCCGCTGCACCAGCTGCCGTGCGATCTCATCGATCTGCGGGTGCATCAGGGGCTCGCCGCCCGCGATGGACACCATCGGCGCACCCGACTCCAGCACCGCGCCGACCGCCTGGGCGACGGGCATGCGCTGTTTGAGGACCCCTGCCGGATGCTGGATCTTTCCGCAGCCCTCGCACTTGAGATTGCACGCGAACAGCGGCTCGAGCTCGACGATCAGCGGGAACTTGTCCCGCCGCTTGATCATCTTCTGTTCAAAGAGATACGTCGCGACCCGGATGGTCTGGCGGAGAGGCATGGCCATCTAGCTCACCTCCTGGGAGCAGCGAAGAACGGTGCCAGTGAAAGAAAGCGGGAAGAACGGTCCGCAATACCCGGAAAGCTGATATTCCACCGCGCAGCGTGCCGATACGGACGAGTTCATGTTCTGGAGCGTCCACGACCACCCGGACGGCCGCAACCGGACGGACGCCGTGGCTGACGGCGGTGCGCAGGGTCGCGGCGGACTCCATGTCCACCGCGATGGCGCCGGTGCTGTGCAGTGCGGCCCGCTCCGCGCCGCGCACCACATGGTCGGAGCCCACGACCGGGCCGACGTGAACTCTCCAGCGGGGACCGCCGGAGAGCGGACATGACAGGGCGTCGGCGAGGATCCGGGTGCCGGTGCATACGGTGCGGCCCGCCGGATCGCGGGTCTCGTCGGCGACAACGATGTCCCCGGGGTGCATCCCGGGGGCCAGTCCGGCACAGAAGCCGGTGGCGATGACGGCGGTGCGCGGCACTCCGCACACCGCCGGCTCTCCGGGCTCACCGGACCCTCCGGTCAGCGCCCGGCCCACGGCGCGCTCGGCCGACTGCGGCCCCATGCCCGTGCGCAGCACGGTCACGGGCCCGGCGGCGGCGCCGGGTCCGGCGCCGCGCAGGGCGAACCGCTCGATGCCGAGCGCACAGGCGATCAGCAGCGGAGCACCGCCGGCCTCCGGGGCCGGGTCGGCGGACATCAGCCGCTCCGCGGTCGCGCCCCGGTGGGCTCGCCGTGGACATATCGGCCGAGTGCCGTGACCGGGAAGACCTGCCGGTACAGGTGGTAGTTGATGGAGAAGTCCCAGGGGAAGCCGGTACCGGTGAAGTACGGCTCGTCCCAGGAGCCGTCCTCCCGCTGGGTCTCGGCGAGCCAGGTGACCCCGCGCTCGACGGCCGCACCGTCCCGCTCCCCCGCCGCCAGCAGCGCGAGCAGCGCCCACGCCGTCTGCGAGGCGGTGGAGGCGCCCCGGCCCATCCACTCGGCGTCGAGGTAGGAGCGCTGGTCCTCGCCCCAGCCGCCGTCCTCGTTCTGGACGCTCTCCAGCCAGCGGACGGCCCGGCGGACCGCCGGATGGGAGGCGGGGACGCCCGCGGCGATCAGCGCGGGGACGACGGAGCCGGTGCCGTAGACGTAGTTGGTGCCCCAGCGGCCGAACCAGGCGCCGCTCGGCTCCTGCTCGGACAGCAGCCAGGCGATACCGCGCCGGGTGCGGGCGTCGTACGTCCTCCCTTCGTGGGCGAGCATCTCGACGACATGCGCGGTGACATCGGCCGACGGCGGGTCGACGACCTCACCGAAGTCGCAGAACGGCAGCTTGTTGGGCAGCGGGCTGGTGTTGTCGACGTCGAACGCGCCCCACGCCCCGTTCTTGGACTGCATGCCCAGGGTCCAGCGCATGGCGCGCCGCACGGCCGCCTCGATCCGCTCGGGCTCGGGGTGGTCGACCCGGCGCAGCGCCAGGACGACCTCGGCGGTGTCGTCGATGTCGGGGTAGTTGTCGTTGTGGAATTCGAACGCCCAGCCGCCGGAGGGGAGGCCGGGCCGCCGCACCGACCAGTCGCCGGGCCGGTCGATCTGCTCGGCCAGCATCCAGTCGGCGGCCTTGACCAGCGCCGGGTGGTCCGGGGCGAGCCCGGCGTCGGCGAGCGCGATGGCGGCCAGGCAGGTGTCCCAGACCGGGGACTGGCAGGCTTCGATCATCCGGCTGCCGTCCTCGCGCCACACCGCGAAGCGGTCCAGCGACTCCAGACCGGCGCGCATCACCGGGTGGTCGAGGTCGTAGCCGAGCAGATGGAGGGCGATGACGGAGTAGACCGCGGGTGGCTGGATGCCGCCCCAGCAGCCGTCGTTCTCCTGCCGCTCCACGATCCAGCGGGCGCAGGAGCGCAGCGCGGCCCGGCGCAGCGGGCGGAAGGCGACCTTGTGGTAGGCGTGCAGGGCCCGGTCCAGCCGCTGGAAGGCGCCGTCCCAGGAGGCGATGGGGGCCGGCGGGCGGGGCGGATTGGGTCTGCGGGGGTCGGTGTGGAGCTCGTCGAGGGGGAAGGGGGCCGGGCGCACCGGGCGTTTAGCCGAGACGATCGTCAGCGGCACGATGGTCTGCCGGGCCCAGCAGCCGAAGTCGTAGATGTTGAGCGGCAGCCACTTCGGGAAGTAGATGATCTCCGGTGGCAGCTCGGGCAGGTCCTCCCAGCGCCACCAGCCGAAGAGGGCCAGCCAGATCCGGGTGAACACCCTGCCGGCCGCGATGCCGCCCCGGGAGCGCACCCAGGCGGAGGCGGCGGCCATATGGGGCGCGTCCGGCTCGTCCCCGGCCAGCCGCAGGGCGACATACGCCTCGATGGTGGTGGAGAGCTCGGGCGGACCGCCGTGGAAGGAGGCCCAGGTGCCGTCGGCGCCCTGCTGGGAACGGAGAAAACGGGCCGCGGCGTCGAGGGTGTCGGGGTCCTGGATACCGAGGAACTGCCGGAGCATCAGATCCTCGGCGTCCATGGTGACGTTGGTCTCCAGGTCGCCCTTCCACCAGCCCCGCTCGTCCTGGCGGGACAGCAGGTGCTCCACCGCACGGGCCGTCGCCTCACGGGCGACACTTAAGGTCTTGGACTCGGATGACTCGGAGGGTTGGACGGTCGGTGTCGCTGTCATGGCTTCCCCTCTGCAGTGTGCTCATCTGCCGTCTTTGGGGCTTCCGTCGGCCGGCACCGCGGCTGGATGCCGGCCGGCGACTGCGAACTAGCGGTCCATGGCGATCATCTCTCTCGTACGACGACGAAATCGGCGAGCGCCACGAACCGGGCCCGGATCTCGGCGGGCATGTCCACCGAGTCCAGCGCCTCCATGGCGGTCGCATGCTGTCGGCGGGCCTCCTGGGAGGTCCAGTCCCGGCCACCTGACTGTTCGATCAGCGCGGCGCGGACGGCGAACTCCTCCTCCGAGAAGTCGGCGAACTCCTTTTCGGGCTTGTGCGCGTCGGCCGCGAGGATCTGGGCGAGCCGCTCGGAGTCCGGGCCGCCGGCGGCGAGCGCGGCGACCACGGGCAGGGACTTCTTGCGCTGACGCAGATCGCTCCAGGTCCGCTTGCCGGTCGCCTCCGGGTCGCCCCAGATGCCGAGCAGGTCGTCGACGGCCTGGAAGGCGAGGCCCAGGTGGTAGCCGTAGCGCTCCAGGGTGTCGGCGGTGTGCTCGTCGGCGCCGCCGAGCACGGCGCCGATGGAGGCGGCGCAGGCGAGCAGGGCGCCGGTCTTGTTGCCCTCCATCTCCAGGCACTCCTCGACGGTGACCCGCTCGCGGTGCTCGTAGGAGATGTCCTGGGCCTGGCCGTCGATGAGTTTGCGGGTGGCGGCGGTGAGCCGGCGGGTGGCCCGCCCGGCGTCCGCGGTGCCGAGCTCCAGCAGTATTTCGTTGGCCAGGGCGAACAGGGCGTCACCGACCAGGATGGCCTGGGCCGGACCGTGCACCTTCCAGACGGTGTCGCGGTGGCGGCGCTGCTCGTCCCCGTCCATCAGGTCGTCGTGGAGCAACGAGAAGTTGTGCACCAGCTCGACCGCGACCGCGCCGGGCACCCCGGCCTCGGGCGCGGCGCCCGCCGCCTCGGCCGACAGCAGGGCGAGCGCGGGGCGCACGGCCTTGCCGCCGTCGCCCTCCGCCGGGTTGCCCTCGGCGTCGATCCAGCCGAAGTGGTACGCGGCGACGGTGTCCATGGGCGGGGCCAGCCGGTCCACGGCGGCGCGCAGCACCGGCGTGGCGAGCGTGCGGCCGCGTTCCAGCAGCGCCATGACTCCTGCGGTGTCGACAGCTGGGGTCGCCGGGGTCACGGTCTCTCCTCTGTTCTTGGTGGTGGTGCTCATGCCGCCTCCTTGGGCGTCTCCCCGCCCGGGGCGGGGAGAGAGTTCACATGCGAGCGGCCGAGGTGGCTGAGGGCCGCCCGGGCGGCGGAAAGACCGCTGCGCACGGCGCCCTCCATGGTCGCGGGCCAGCCGGTGGCGGTCCACGCACCGGCCAGGTAGAGGCCGGGCGCGTCGGTCGGGGCGGACGGCCGCAGAAGGCCGACGCCGGGAACGGGGGCGAAGGTGGCGGTGCGCTCCCGGGTGACGAAGAAGTCGCGCACCTCTGCCCCGCGGGCGACCGGAAGCAGCCGCTCCAGCTCGGGCAGATAGCGGTCGCGCAGCTCGGCCACCGGGCGGTCGATGTCGTCGTACGCGGCGGACTGCGACACCGCCAGATACTGGCTGTCCCCGGCCCCGGGCGCGTCCCTGAGCCCCGAGGCGTCCGTACGGTCGAAGACCCACTGGACGGGGGAGCCGATCGCGGCGAAGAACGGGCGGCGCAGCACCGTGCGGTCGTAGATCACATGCAGATTGAGGATCGGCGCGGTGCCGATGCGCAGCAGCTTCCCGGGGTCCTTCAGGGCGCCGTCGGGCAGCAGGGCGTGCGCCTCACGCTGCGGGACCGCCAGAACCAGCACGTCCGCCTCGGCCGGCGGCTCGTCCTCCGGCCGCCCGGCCATGGCCACGCTCCAGCGGCCCTCGGGGGTGCGGGCCACGGCGGTGACCCGGGTGCGCAGCTCGGTCGTCACGCCCGCCGCGTCCAGGGCGCGGTGGGCGTGGGTGTGGTGCAGCTCGCCGAGCGGGGCGCGGGCCCAGCCGATGTCGGCGGCGTCGGGCCGGGAGAGCAGCCCGGTCTTGAAGACCATCGCGGCAAGGCCCAGCGAGGCGTTCCGCGCGGTGGCGTTGAGCGTGGCCACGCCGACCAGGTCCCACAGCGCCTCGACGGCGCGCGGCGACTGGCCGTGGCGGCGCAGCCAGCCGGCGAAGTCCACCCCGTCCAGCGCCGGGTCCTGGGGGTCGAGCCGGCCCAGGGCGAGCGCGGCGCGGCCCACCTGGGCGCGCTCGGCGAGGGAGAGATGGGGGTAGGTGGCCAGGCTCTTGGACAGATGGAGCGGCACCGGCAGGGCGGTGCGGCGCAGCCGGCCGAGCCGCCGCCCGCTCCGCCCCTGGGCGTCGAGGACGGGAATGTCCAACCGGCCCTGGAGCGGGGCGAGTCGGGCGGCGCCGACCCGGTCCAGGAACCACTGGTAGGCGGTGCAGCAGCGCAGGTGGACATGCTGGCCGTTGTCGACGGTCAGCTCGCCCGCCGGGGAGGAGCGGTGGAAGGAGAAGGCGAGGCCGCCCAGCCGGGGGCGGCCCTCGACCAGGGTGACCCGCAGCCCGGCGTCGGCCAGCTCGAGCGCCGCCGCCGTACCGGCGAGCCCGCCGCCGATCACCAGCGCGCTCCGCCCGGCGGGGCTGCGTCTGGCGGCCGGGGCGGGGCCCAGGGTCGAGTGGGTCACACCGGCCTCCCGGTGCCGCGGCGCCCGACCGCGCGGGCGTCAAGACCGGCCAGCCCGCGCACCGCCACGTACGCCTTCTCGTGCCCCGGCAGCGAGACGCGGCCGCGCAGGACGGCCGCGGGATCCTTGGCGATCCGGTCCAGGAGTCTGCGGTAGATGCCCGCCATCGCGGACACACACGCCCCGCTGCGCCGGTCCAGCAGCGGCAGCAGCCGGAAGCCCTCGGCGAAGAGCGCCCTGGCCCGGCGCACCTCGAAGTGGACCAGGCCGGTGAAGTCGGCGTCCGGCGGTGCGGTCGAGCCGCGGAACGCGTCGGCGCAGCCGAATTTGGCCAGGTCGTCGGCGGGCAGATAGGTGCGCCCGGTGGCGGCGTCCTCGCGGACGTCCCGGAGGATGTTGGTCAGCTGCAGGGCCAGCCCGAGGGTGTCGGCGTAGTACGGGGCGCGCTCGAGCTCGTCCTCGCTGTGGCCGGTGCCGGGGGCGGTCCCGAAGACGCCGAGCGACAGCCGTCCGATGGCACCCGCCACACAGCGGCAGTAGACCTTGAGGTCGTCCCAGGTCTCGTAGGTCTGCCCGGCCACGTCCATCAGCACGCCGTCGATCAGCTCGTCCAGCGCGTCGAGCGGGATCGGGAAGCGGTGTGCGGCATGGGCGAGGGCGACGGCGACGGGGTCGGTGTCGTCCTCCTCGATCCCGCCGCCCCGCATCCGGTCCAGCAGGGCGCGGGTGTCCGCCAGCCGGGCCCGCTTGGCCTCCGGGTCGAGGGGGCCGTCGCCGATGTCGTCCACCCGTCGGGAGAAGGCGTACAGGGCCGACATCGCATGGCGCTTCTCCGTCGGCAGCAGCCTGATGCCGTAGGCGAAGTTGCGGGCCTGGTGCCCGGTCACGGCCTCGCAATAGCGGTACGCCGCGAGCACTGGCGCGGACGCGTGCGGAGATCCCTCCACGGTCCGGCTCACCCCTCTCTTCGCAGTGTCGCCCCCACCTCGCGCAGCAGGCTGAGCTTGGTGGGCCTGGGCGGTCCAGGGAGTACGTCATGTCCCGCGGCCGCGACCGCCCGCAAAGCGGCCCGCCCCCCGGCCACGAATCCGGCGAGCAGCACCTTGAGCCTGCCGTGGACGCTACCCACCAGGGGGGTGCCTTCATTCAGCAGGGCAGCGGCGCGTTCCGCCTCCTTCGCGACCAGCGCGCGCAACCGTGCGCCGCCGCTGGGGACGGCGAGGTCGACCTCGGTCACACCGAAGCGTTTCATGTCCTCGGCGGGCAGATAGACGCGGTCCCTGCGGAGGTCCTCGGCCACGTCCTGCAGATGCTCGATGATCTGCAGGGCGGTGCAGATGGCGTCCGAGTGGCGGATCCGCTCGGGGCTCGCGGTGCCGGTGATGCCGAGGACGAGCCGTCCGACCGGGTTGGCGGACAGCTCGCAGTAGTCGAGAAGCTCCTGGTAGGTGGCGTACCGCCGGATCCGCTGGTCCTGGCGGTTGGCCTCGATCAGGCCGCGGAAGGGCTCGGGGGTGAGCCCGTGGCGGTGGACGGTGGGGCGCAGGGCCGCCAGCAGCGGATGGCGCGGCTCCCCGAAGGGCTGGAAGACCCGGTGGAGGTCGGCCTCGAACGCGTCCAGCATCGCGAGCGCGTCGCCCGCCTGGTCGCGGTCCAGCCCGAGCAGCTCGGCGTCGGCGCCGCCGGGGGCCAGATCGCCGTCGCCGATGTCGTCGACCAGCCGGGCGTAGCCGTAGACGGCCATCAGATCGGTGCGCCAGGCGCGGGGCAGGAAGAAGGGGGCCACCGGGAAGTTCTCGTGGGCGGCCTTGTCGAGCACGGCACGAGCGGCTTCCTGCCCGCCGCTGCGGCTGCTCGACGTGGTATGGGACCCGCTGCGCTCGTCCTCGACGGTCACCGTGGACAGCCAGGCGTACGGGCGAGACCCAGGACGCCACGTGGACCCCGGCGACCGGGCCCCGCGGGAGCGCTGGAGATGGGCCGTCTAGCCAATGCCGTCACATCCCCCGTTCTACACCGGTTACCAGGGTCGGCACGATCCGGACACGCCGCTCCGTCTTGTCAACGGGCTCCGGCCCCTGGCCCCCGAACAGGGGACAACGGCCCGGCTCCGGCATGATCCGGACGGTGACTGCCACAGCTTACGCCTCTCGGTGTACAGGTATACGGGGCGATACCCCGATGTGACCTCCGATGTGGCGCCGGGCGGGTGACCGGCGAACGCCCCCGGGCCGGTCTCCGGGGGGCCGGCGCGTGGCCTCAGACGACCTCTTCGTAGAACTCGGCGATGTCCAGCACACGGCACAGATCGCGGAGCTCGAACTCGAAGAAGTGCTGGCCCTCGGAGAGCGCGAAGGACATATGGCCGAGCGCCTCCATGGAGATCACCCCGTACAGCCGCACCCAGCAGCGGAGCATCACGGCGATGGCGCCGGGGGGCATGTCGACGTCCTGGTCCTCGCTGAGCGCGGTCAGGGTGCGCGCGAGCCCGGGGTCGAGTTCCTCGACCTCCGGGGCGGGGAAACCGCGCACCCGCCACAGATCGGCGACCAGATCGGAGAAGACGGAGCCGAAGACCCAGCTCATATGGCGCTCGGGCTTGGTCTCCTCACGGCCGAGCCCCGGGGCCCACGGGCCGAGGATGAGCCCGAACTCATGGGGGTGCTTGATCGCCCAGACGCGCAGCGCCCGGGCACCGCTGATCCACCGGCGGCCCGGCTCCTCCTCGGGATGCTGACCGAGGACCCCGCGCATGAAGCGGGCCATCTCCTCGAAAATGTCCACGCGTAACTGAAGGATCAGCGCATCCCGACTACTGAAGTAGCGGTAGACGGCCGGCGCGGTCATGCCCATCTCACGCGCGATGGCGCGGATGGTCACATTTTCCGGGCCCTCCTGAACCAGGAGCGTCCGGGCGACGTCCTTGATTTCACGGATGGTCGCGATGCGCAGGCGCTCGCGCCGTGAGTACGGTGCGACGTGCGCTTCCCCTGGCGACACGCGTCCCCCTCCCTGATGCTGCGCCGCTCGACAACCCGGCGTACACGCACACGATACAGCGCCTCCGTTTAGTGAACAGCGGTGGTGACAGCGGCTCTGGTTCAACTGCTAGTCCCCCGACCCTGCCACAGATCCGCGGGGTTGCCCCGCCGGATGGCTCAGCGACCACCGTCCGGGTCACCCGGGGGCGCGGGAGCGTCCGTACATGCGTCGGAAATTTATTCGGGGTCATCGCGTGCGAGTGCTCTCGGACGCGGCCGGGGCAGGGTGGACGGCCACACTCGGCACCACCTTGGGGTAAACGGCCGTAACGATCGTGAAAAGACGTTCTCACCCGCCCGGGGGCTCCTGGGGATTGGGCTCCGCCCACCCCTTCCACCAGGAGCGTCGAGAAAACCGACCGGTCGGATCGGTGGATTTCCGGCTCGGCCCGGTAGACGGCTTCCGCGACTCGCCGGAAGACGTCACCCGGCGCCGGAGCGCGGCCGTGCGGTCGGTACGGGCCTTGCCCTTCGGGGCGCACGGCAGGTCTTCCGCATTCTCGTGGCCATCGCCACGGGACGCCTTTCCCTCGAAAAGTAACCGCGTCCCGTGGATAACGCCCCGCTGTCGCGATCCGCCGCTTCTGACGGCGTACCGGGTATCCCGGACCGGGCCGCGCGGGCGAAATCGGGAAAGACGACGGCGCCGCCCGGCCCGGAACTCCGATTCCGCTTTCGGTGAGAAAGGCGTGGGCGAGCATGGCGAGGGTGACCCAGCGGAGCCAGGACGTCCAGCTTCTGACTTGGTGCTCATCGAGTCCGGCCAGGCCCTTGCCGGACTGGAAGTCTCCTCGGAACGGTCCATCCGCGTCCGGCGACTCGCACCAGGGTGGACAGTGGCACCTGGGTGGCTGAGTAGCAGCGGTAGAAGGCCAGTTCACGGGTGCGTCGATCGCGGCGGACGAGGAGCTGGTGGTGGCCGGGCCGGTCGTCGGCGATATCGGCCAGGGCCCAGTCGTAGAAGCGGTGCCCTTGGCGCCCGCGCCGGCGGAGAGCTTCTGCCGGGCCCACTTGGGCGGCTTCTTGACCAGTGCGTCGGCGCGGAACTTGCCCGCGCGGGCGGTGGTGATCTGGTGGTCGCAGGCGAAGGCGAGTACGTAGCCGATCTCGCGTCTCTCCAGCTCGCCTCGCAGGTGCGTATCCCGGCGGACCGGCAGCGGGCCCCATTCTCGGTCCAGGAACGCTCACCTCGGCCGAGCGCCCGGAGGAAGTCCGTGACTCGTCACCGAGCAGGACTTGGTGCTCGCCCTGCCACCCGGTCATCGTCCCCTTCGACCCGCCCCAGAAGCGCCATTCGTACGTCCCGCGTCGCGCCGCGCTCCTGTCCCCGGCGGCGCGAGCATGCACAGCCTTCTGCGTTCTGGAGACCGCTTTGAAGGCAACGGCCGGCAGCAGGAATGACTGGCCGCTCTCTCGGATGACCAGATCGAGGAGGTGAGCCCCTGAGCACGGCAGCTCCACCCTGACCTCCGTGCCGCCGACTGCGACTTTGCGGCGCAGCGCAACAGGCCCACCACCGGTGTGTGGTGGCCTCTGCCGGGCGGTGGTCGCGGATCGCAGTGGCTGCGGGAACGACACGCCGGTCAGTTCCTCGGGCATGGCCTCAGCCCGTCAAGTGTCCATGATCACTGGGCAGGCCGGCCGCAGCCGCCCGGAAGAAGACGTGCCCGCACCTGGGGGACGGCATTCGCGAGCGTTCGGCGAGGACACTCAGTGCACCGCGCGGTTCCGTGCTCAGATGGAAAAGCCGACGGCTGTACTGCCCGCCCCTGTAGGCGTACAGCCGGAAGACCTTAACGGCCAGCCGGCCCGACCGGCGCCGACCCTCCAACATCCCACTACGCGCAATGCACGTACACAGCGGAAGCCAAGAACCCGACAGCGTCAGGCACTGTGCCGGGAGCGGGTGGCGAGCAAGCAGACCGTGGCCGCCGTGCGGGAGCCGCTCACCCGGGCCGCCACTGCGGCCGCCCCGCTCATGCGCTGCTCCGACCCGGCCGTCGTCACCGCCACCGAGCAGCTGTTGAACCCCCTGTCGGACGTGGAGGACACCATGCGTATGGAAGCGGCCCTGGCGACCTTCGGCCGGGCCGTCAACGCCGCTACCGCGCCGCCGCTGTCGTGGTGGGCACGTCGCCGTGCCGCACGCCGACCTGACGCAGCAGTTCGTCGGGGCTGAGGCGTGCGAGCGGGCGCTTGACCGCTGTGCATGCGTCGCCCGGACAGTGCCTTGTGTCAGGGCCGGCGGCTGGGCGACGGATGCGGGACGGACTGTCGTCGTCGCCTTCCAGTGGGCCGGGAATCCCGGCCCTCGAACCGCGTGCCGCCGGGCTCCCGGCCGTCACCCGGGATGGTGAGCCGGAGCCGGGCCCCGGCGGCGCCCTCGCTCTCGTCGGTGGCGACCTCCACGGTCCCGGCCGGCCGGTGCAGCGCCTTGAGGACGGCGAGACCACCGGCCGCGCCCAGGTAACGGGCGTGTTCGGGCACGGGCACACCGCACAACAGGATCTCGTGCGCGGCCCGTTCCCCACGCCCCGCCCCGACGCCGCCGAGCGGCTCGTCCACGTACGCGAGTTGCCCGGCGGGGCCTGATGCTCTACAAGTGGCGTTCGCCGACCGGCTACTTGCCGGTCTCCTTCTCGTATGCCTTGATGACCTCGTCGGTCGGGCCGTCCATCAGCAGCTCGCCCTTCTCCAGCCACAGCACCCGGTCACAGGTGTCCCGGATCGACTTGTTGTTGTGGCTGACGAGGAAGACCGTGCCGGCCTCCTGGCGGAGCTCGCGGATACGGGCCTCGGAGCGCTTCTGGAACTTCCTGTCGCCGGTGGCCAGCGCCTCGTCGATCATCAGCACATCGTGGTCCTTGGCCGCGGCGATGGAGAAGCGCAGCCGGGCCGCCATACCGGAGGAGTACGTGCGCATCGGCAGGGTGATGAAGTCGCCCTTCTCGTTGATGCCCGAGAAGTCCACGATGTCCTGGTAGCGCTCCCGGACCTGCTCCCGCGACATCCCCATGGCCAGACCACCGAGGATCACATTCCGCTCACCGGTCAGGTCGTTCATCAGCGCCGCGTTCACCCCCAGCAGCGACGGCTGGCCGTTGGTGTACACCTTGCCCCGCTCGGTGGGCAGCAGCCCCGCCACCGCCTTCAGCAGAGTCGACTTCCCCGAGCCATTGGACCCGATCAGACCGACCGACTCGCCCTTGTACGCCACGAAGGTGACCCCGCGCACCGCGTGCACCTCACGCATGCCCGGCGCGTTCTTCCGCCCCAGCAAACGGCTCAGGGCGGCGGTGGCACTGCCCTTCCCCTTGGGGCCGCCGTTGACCCGGTAGACGATATGGACGTCGTCGGCGATGACGGTGGGCACCCGCGCCCGCCCGGAAGCCGCCTGAGCGGCCTGGCCGGCCAGCTCCGTCTGGGCACCTTTGTCGAGGGTTTGCTCAGCCACGGCCGTACTGCTCCTCTGCCTTCCAGAAGTACACGAATCCCCCGGCACCGAAGAGAACCGCCCAGCCCACGGCCAGCGCCCACACATGCGGCGGCAGATTGGCCCCGGTGTAGTCGTCGATCAGCGCGTACCGCATCAGGTCCATGTAGACCGCCGCCGGATTCCCCAGCATGGCGTCCGAGATCCACTTGCTCGCCCCCGCGTGTTCGAGGGTGCGGGCCAGCGGGAACATCACGCCGGACGCGTACATCCACGTACGGAGGATGAAGGGCAGCAGCTGAGCGAGGTCCGGGGTCTTGGCTCCCAGCCGGGCCATGATCAGCGAAAGCCCGGTGTTGAAGACGAACTGGAGCGCCAGTGTGGGAACGATCAGCAGCCACGCGAACGACGGGAAGTGACCGAAGCCCAGCAACACGATGACCAGCACGATCATCGAGAACAGCAGCTGCTGGAGCTGCTGGAGCGCGAACGAGATGGGGAGCGAGGCGCGCGGGAAGTGCAGGGCCCGCACCAGCCCGAGATTCCCGGAGATCGCTCGTACGCCCGCCATGGCGGACGCCTGGGTGAAGGTGAAGACGAACACACCCGTCACCAGGAACGGGATGTACATGTCGTTCGCCATACCGCGGCTGCTCTTCAGCAGCATGCCGAAGATGAAGAAGTACACCGCCGCGTTGAGCAGCGGGGTCGCCACCTGCCACACCTGGCCCAGCTTGGCCTGGCTGTACTGGGCAGTGAGCTTGGCCGACGAGAAGGCCATGATGAAGTGACGCCGGCCCCACATCTGGCGGATGTACTCGCCGAGGCCCACCCGGGCGCCGCTCACCGACAGCTCGTACTTCCGCGCCAGTTCGGACGGGGACAGTCCGTCGTCGGCTGATGGCGGGCCACTCACGGCTACCGCACCGTCGTGCGTAGTCTCGCTCACAGTTGACACTTTCGTCTTCAGGGTGCGCTGAGCGGGGCCGCGCCCCGGGTCACGCCCGATGCTCTTCGATACGAGCTTGTCAGATGACAGGAGGTCGGCCCAGTCGGGTCAGGCGCCATACCGTACGCCACTTCATGGGGTGGCGTGGACCACACGGTGTCTTCCAGCCTTCGCGGAACCCTCCGAACCAGGCCCGAAGTGCGGTTTTCGACGGACGCCTGGCCAGTGTGAGCAGCAGCCAGACGCCCAGATAGACGGGCACGAGCAGCGCAGGAAGGTTACGCCGGGCCAGCCAGACCCGGTTGCGGGCCACCATCCGGTGGTAGACCGCGTGCCTGCTCGGTGCGGTGGTCGGATGGTGCAGCACCATGTCCGACCGGTAATCGATCATCCAGCCGGCATCCAGCGCCCGCCAGGCCAGATCGGTCTCCTCATGCGCGTAGAAGAAGTCGTCCGGCAACCCTCCGACCTGCTGGAACACCGTGGTACGGACCGCGTTGGCACCGCCCAGGAAGGTGGTCACCCGGGAGGAGCGCAGGGGGTCGGAGGCACGCAGCCGGGGCACATGGCGACGCTGGGTGACGCCGGTGTCGGGGTCGGCGATGCGGAACGAGATGATGCCCAGCTCCGGATCATCGGCGAACGCCCGGCGGCACAGCTCGGCCGTGTCGGTGCCCGGCAGCAACCCGTCGTCGTCGAGGAAGAGCAGTACGTCGACGTCCGACCCGCCGGGTCCGAACGCCTCGATGCCCACGTTGCGGCCCGCCGGGATGCCCACGTTCTCGGGCAGCTCGATGCTCCGTACGTCCTCGGGGAGCGCGGGCAGCGGTGAGCCGTTGCCCACGACGACCACCTCGACCGGGTCGCCGTCCTGCTTGGCGACCGAGTCGAGGAGTTCGCGCAGCTCCTCGGGGCGATTGCCCATCGTGAGGACGACCGCTCCGACCTTCATGACGCTCATGCTCACTTGAGCCTGCTCGACGCGAGGATGGACACGAGGTGAAGCAGGGTTTGCAGCAGGGCGATACCGGCCAGTACGGCAACGCCCAGCCGGGTGAAGAACAGGTCCCCGCGCACCTGGTCCACGATCGCCAGCACGAGGATGAGCAGCGACGCCTCGACCCCGAGGACCAGCCGGTGGAACTTCAGCGCCGCGGCCGCCCTGCGGGCCAGCGCCACACCGGACGAGCGCGGCTCGGCGGCCGCCTCCTTGACCGGCGGCAGACCGCCCTGGTGCCGGGCGACCCCGACGAGGTCGGTCTCGGCCTTGATCAGGATGGCACCGAGCGCGGCGAGGGTGCCGAGGAACGCCCACAGCCAGTCGATCCGTCCGGAGCCCCACAGGTCGGCGGCGCGCAGACCGAAGCCGACGAGCACCGCGGCGTCGCACAGGTAGGCGCCGACCCGGTCCAGATAGACGCCGCCCAGCGAGAACTGCTTCTTCCAGCGGGCTATCTCGCCGTCGACGCAGTCCAGCAGCAGGTAGAGCTGGACCATCAGCACGCCGAGCACGGCACCCGCGATCCCCGGCACCAGCAGGGCCGGGGCGGCGAGGGCGCCGAAGACGGTCATCAGGTACGTCAGCTGGTTGGGCGTGACCCGCGTGTTCACCAGGTGCCGGTCGATGCGCAGCGAGATCTCGCGCATGTAGAGGCGCCCGGCCCAGTGCTCACCGCTCCGCCGGTCCTTGACCCCCGCGGGGTGGACGACCGGGCGGAGTTCAGCCACTGATGGCTTGACTGACTGCTTTGGCATAGTCGGCGTATGCGTCCCTGATCGCGTCGGTTGAGAGGTCGAGGTGCTCGAGGATCGTGTAGCGGCCAGGGCGCGTCTTCGGAGCGAACTCCACGATCTGGACGAACTCGTCCACCGTGAAGCCGATCTCCTCGGGCAGCACGGGCAGACCGTGCCGGTGCAGCACCTCGGCCATGTGATCCGACTCCGCATGCGCCCCGCGCAGCCGCATCGCGAAGGCGGCGGCCAGGCCGCACTGCTCGCCGTGGCTGGCTGCGCGCTTGGGGAAGAGGAGGTCGAAGGCGTGGTTGATCTCGTGGCAGGCACCGGAGGCCGGGCGGGAGTCCCCCGCGACCGACATGGAGATGCCGGTGAGCACCAGTCCCTCGGCCAGCACCTGGAGGAAGCCGTCGTCGCCGACCCCGCCGGGGTGGCGCAGCACGGCCTCGCCCGCCTGGCGCGCCATCGCGGCCGCGAGGCCGTCGATCTGCTCGCCGGTCTCGCGGTGGGACAGCTCCCAGTCGGCGACCGCGGAGATATTGGACAGGGCGTCGCCGATACCGGAGCGGACGAAGCGGACCGGCGCCTCACGGATCACATCGAGGTCGATGACCACGGCGATCGGGTTGGGCACCCCGTACGAGCCGCGTCCGGCGTCGTTGTCCAGGGTCGCGACCGGGGAGCACAGACCGTCGTGCGAGAGGTTGGTGGCGACGGCGACCAGCGGAAGGCCGATGCGCGCCGCGGCGAACTTCGCACAGTCGATGATCTTTCCGCCGCCCAGCCCCACGACCGCGTCGTAGTGCCCCGACTTCATGGCGTCGGCGAGCTTGATCGCGTCATCCAGCGTGCCGCCGCCGACCTCGTACCAGCTCGCGCCCGGCAGCGCCGGTGACAGCCGCTCGCGCAGCAGAGCACCGGAGCCGCCGCTGATGGCGATGGCCAGCTTGCCGGAGGAGGAGATCCGCTGGTCGGCGAGGACCCCCGCGAGATCGTCCAGGGCGCCCGCGCGGATGTCGACGACGAGCGGCGAGGGGATGAGCCTCGTCAGTACTGGCACGCGATGTCACGGCCCTTCGCCAGATCGTCGTGGTTGTCGATCTCGACCCACTTGACGTCGCCGATCGGGGCCACGTCGATCTTGAAGCCGCGGTTGACCAGCTCCTGGTAGCCGTCCTCGTAGTAGAGGTCGGGGTCGCGCTCGAAGGTGGCCTTCAGCGCGTCCGCGAGATCGGCGGCGGCCTCGCCCTCGATGAGGGTGACGCCGATGTACTCACCGGTCGCCTCGGCCGGGTCCATCAGCTTGGTGATCTTCTGGACGCCCTTGTCGGGGTCGGCGACGACCTTCATCTCCTCGTCGGCGAGCTGCTTGACCGTGTCCAGGGCCAGGATGATCTTCTGGCCGTTGCCCCGCGCGGCCAGCAGGGTCTTCTCGACGGAGACCGGGTGCACGGTGTCGCCGTTGGCGAGGATCACGGTGTGCTGGATCGCATCACGGGCGCACCAGAGGGAGTAGGCGTTGTTCCACTCCTCGGCCTTGTCGTTGTCGATCAGCGTGAGCTTGAGGCCGTACTTCTGCTCCAGGGCCTCCTTGCGCTCGTACACGGCCTCCTTGCGGTAGCCGACGACGATGGCGACCTCGGTCAGACCGATCTCCGCGAAGTTGCCGAGGGTCAGGTCCAGGACGGTGGGCTCGCCTTCCTTCCCCTCGGGTCCCACGGGCACCAGGGCCTTGGGAAGCGTGTCGGTGTAAGGGCGCAGACGCCGTCCGGCGCCGGCCGCGAGCACGAGGCCGATCATGCGGGTTCTCCTGTTTCGTCGTGTACGGCGGGTGCTCCTGAGGACACCCAGAAGCGGATGCTCTCGATGAGCACCGCCAGCGCGATGACCGCCGCCAAAGCGGTCAACGCGATGGTGAAACCTTGGTTCTGGTCGTGCAGCAGGGCAGCGGCGGCCGTGACCACGACCGTCCGCCCCTCGTGCCCGCCGATCGCCCGCACCAGCCGGCGCGGGGGCGCCCCCGTGCCGCCGCGGATGCGGTACACCGTGTCGTAGTGATGGTAGGCGACCGCCGCAACCAGCCCGAAAGCAGCGGGCAAGGCACCGTTCATCTCCGCGTAGGCCGCCAGGATCAGGATGGTCCCGTATTCGGCGGCGCGGAAGAGTGGCGGCACCAGCCAGTCCAGGGGGCCCTTGAGGGGCGCGGCGACGGCGACGCCCGCGAGGACCGCGTAGAGCACGGCGCATCCGACGGGCACCCAGGAGCCGAAACCGGCGGCCGCGGTACCGGCCAGGACGGCCGCGGCACCGAGGGCGGCCGAGAGCGGGGCGAGGTACGAACTCGCCTTGCGCGGGGCGGCCTTGGCGACCAGCTCGGCCGGCGGACCGGAGTCGGCCAGCTCGGCGAGGGCGCGGGCGGCCCGGTCCGTGCGCTCCGCGCGGCGGGTCAGCGAGCGCAGCACCCGGCCGGCGGTGGTGTAGCAGGCGGCCAGCGCACAGCCGATGAGCAGCACGTAGAAGGTGATGCGGGGCGTGGTGAACGCCGTCAGCACGGCGATCATCGCCCAGCGCTCACCGATCGGCAGCACGATCATGCGGCGCACCCAGACCGTCCAGCCGACGCTGTCGAGGCGGCCGGAGAGGGCGGCGGTGGGGCTGCTGTTGCCGGTGGCGTCGTGGTTGGCCTCGTTGAAGGCGAAGTCCACGACATGGCGGCAGGTCTGGAGCACCATCGCGCCGAGCGCGAGCGCCCATACATCGTCACCGCCGCGGGCGGCGCCGAGGGCGAGGCCCGCGTAGTAGGCGTACTCCTTGGCCCGGTCGAAGGTGGCGTCCAGCCAGGCGCCGAGCGTGGAGTACTGCAGCGAGTAGCGGGCGAGCTGTCCGTCGGTGCAGTCGAGCACGAACGAGGCGAGCAGCAGCACACCGGCCGAGACGAACCCGGGCCGGGTGCCGGTGGCGGCACAGGCCGCCGCGATGAGGGCGGTGAGGAGGGAGGCGGTGGTGACCTGATTGGGGGTCAGCCCGCGCCGGGCGCACCAGCGGGCGATATAGCGGGAGTACGGGCTGATGCAGAACGTCGTGAAGAAGCCGTCCCGCGCCTTCACGGCGGACCGCAGCCGCACCCGCTCGTCGTCCACCGCGGCCACCGCGTCGCGCGCCGCGGCCTGTGCCTCGGCGTCCGCGGGCACGTCGGCCACGAGCACACCGAGCTCGGGGCGGTGAACGGCGACGCCTTCGGCGTCGAGGGCGGCGGCGAGATCGTCCACGCGGGAGTGGGCGGTGGCCGTTCCGTCCGTGGCGGTCGTCTCGGCGACGGCCACCGACCGCGGCTGCGGGGTGGAGCCGCTGGGGGCCGTCGTTCCGGTGCGCTCGGCGGCCGTCACCGCGCGGACCAGCGCCGTACGAGCCTCCGCCTGGACGCTGAGCGCGCCGCGCACCGCGGCCGCGGGGAAGCGGGGGTCGGTGAGGGCCAGTCGCAGGGCATGGACATGGCCGATGAAGCGGGGGTCCACAAGGGCCACCCGCTCATGCGCCGGGACCGTGGCGAGCTCCGCCGTGACCGCGGCGGCATCGGTCGCCGTACGCACGTCGAAGCCCAGCGATCGCAGGCCGTCCTCGAGGGACGAGCCGGCGACCGGCGCACCGGTGAGAATCGCGGTCGACAGACGAACTCACTCCTTGGCAGCTGACATGGTGGCCGCGCCACTGATGGCACTGGCCTGGGCCCTCCGGGCCATGGGCATCGCACGCCCTGACCCGGCGGGGCTGGCGGCACGTCCGGCAGAGGCTATCGGATTGAAGGAAGCCGCCGTTCACCGCACATTCACCACACGATCGGGGGAACGACCACTTCCGCGCGCCGCGGATCATCATGGTGGATGGCTGCTGTCCTCCACAAACGGCGACCGCCCCGCCACGGATAGGGTGCGGGGCATGACATGGCTGATCACAGGTGGTGCCGGATATATCGGGTCGCATGTCGTGCGGGCCATGGCCGAGGCGGGCGAGACCGTGGCCGTGCTCGACGACCTGTCCAGCGGGGTCCGGGCGCGGCTGCCCGAGGGCGTACCGCTGGTGAGCGGCTCCCTCCTCGACCGTGAGCTGCTGAACCGCACCCTCGCTGACCTGCGGGTCACCGGTGTGGTGCATCTCGCGGCGAAGAAGCAGGTCGGGGAGTCCGTGGAGCAGCCGCTGCGCTACTACCGCGAAAATGTGCACGGGCTCACGGTGCTGCTGGAGGCGGCCGTCGCGGCCGGTGTCAGCCGCTTCCTCTTCTCCTCCTCCGCGGCCGTCTACGGCATGCCCGATGTGGAACTCGTCACCGAGGGCACCCCGTGCCTGCCGATCAATCCGTACGGGGAGACCAAGCTGGCCGGAGAATGGCTGGTCAGGGCGGCGGGCGCGGCCCACTCCCTCTCCACGGCCTGTCTGCGCTACTTCAATGTGGCGGGTGCCACGCGCCCCGAGCTGGCCGACACCGGAGTGTTCAACATCATCCCGATGATGTTCGAGCGGATCACCGAGGGAGAGCCGCCCCGGATCTTCGGTGAGGACTACGACACCCCCGACGGCACCTGTGTCCGCGACTACATCCATGTCGAGGATCTGGCCTCGGCCCATCTGGCCGTGGCCCGCCGGCTGGCCACGCAGCGGCAGCCGGGCGACCTCACCGTGAACGTCGGCACCGGCCAGGGCGTCTCGGTGCGCGAGATGTCCGATCTGATCGGGGAGGTCACCGGCCGCCCGGACCTCACCCCGGTGGTCGGGCCGCGCCGGGCGGGCGACCCTGCCCGGGTCGTCGGATCCACCGAACTGATCGCCAAGGAGCTGGGCTGGAGCGCCCGGCACGATGTGCGCGCGATGGTGGAGTCGGCCTGGGAGGGCTGGTGCCTGCACCACCCCGAGGCCCGGCGCGGCTGAGGGGCACGGGCGGCGCCGAGCCGGGCGCTGGTGCCGCTGCCGGGGCGTCCGCGCGGCTGACCGGGCACCGGCCGCGGCTGACCGGGCACCGGCGCGGCTGACCGGGCCGCGCCTCGGCCTCGTAGTTCACTGGTGAGCAGGGGACCGCGCCGCCGGGAGGAGGGCCCTACGCACATGGGCGCAGGTCATGACCACGCGCGCGGCCACACCACCGCCGGCGCCGCCCACCGGTGGCGGCTGCGGATCGCCCTGGCCATCACGCTCACGGTGATGACCGTGGAGATCATCGGCGGCCTGCTCGCCGGCTCCCTCGCCCTGCTCGCGGACGCCGGCCATATGGCGACGGACGCGCTCGGGCTCGCGATGGCGCTGCTGGCGATCCACTTCGCGGGCCGTCCCTCGAGCCCGCACCGCACCTACGGCTATGCCCGCGCCGAGATCCTGGCGGCCCTCGGCAACTGCCTGTTGCTGTTCGGCGTCGGCGGCTACATCCTCGCCGAGGCGGTGCTGCGGTTCCTCACCCCGGCCGCCACCGAGGGCGGGCTGACCATCGTCTTCGGCGCCGTCGGCCTGGCGGCGAACCTGGTGTCGCTGGCCCTGCTCAGGGGCGGCCAGCGCACGAGCCTGAACGTCCGGGGCGCCTTCCTGGAGGTCGCGGCGGACGCGCTGGGCTCGGTCGCGGTGCTGGTGTCAGCCGGGATCATCCTCACGACCGGCTGGCAGGCCGCCGACCCCATCGCCTCCCTGGTGATCGGCCTCATGATCGTCCCGCGGACGTACAAGCTGCTGCGCGAGACGCTGAACGTGCTCCTGGAGGCGGCGCCGCGAAATGTCGATATGGCGGCCGTACGCGCCCACATCCTCGGCCTGCCCGGGGTCGAGGGACTGCACGATCTCCACGTGTGGACCATCACCTCGGGAATGCCGGTGCTCTCCGCGCATGTGGTGATCGCTCCCGGGGCTCTGGACGCGATGGGCCACGAGCGGATGCTGCACGCCTTGCAGGGATGTCTGGGGGAGCACTTCGACGTCGGGCACTGCACGTTCCAGCTGGAACCGGGTGGGCATGCTGATCACGAAGCCAAGCTGTGCCACTGACACAGACAGGGGGCACATGTGCGGCAGACTTGTCTGTTCACGAGTCGGAACTATGAGGATGGTCATGCCGATCACACCTGCCAACGGCGCCTCCGCCGAGACCGCCGCGCCCTCCGCGCCGAGCGGTTCCGCAGACCCGATCATGCTCGAGCTGGTCGACGAGGACGGTACGACGATCGGCACCGCGGAGAAGCTCTCCGCACATCTCGCGCCCGGCAAGCTGCACCGGGCGTTCTCCGTCTTCCTCTTCGACGACCGGGGGCGGCTGCTGCTGCAGCGCCGTGCGCTGGGCAAATACCACTCCCCCGGGGTCTGGTCCAACACCTGCTGCGGCCACCCCTACCCCGGTGAGCCGCCGTTCGTGGCCGCCGCCCGGCGCACCGGTGAGGAGCTGGGCGTGGCGCCCGCGCTGCTGCGGGAGGCGGGCACCGTCCGCTACAACCACCCCGACCCCGCCTCGGGCCTGGTGGAGCAGGAGTACAACCACCTCTTCGCCGGGCTGGTGCGGGCGACCCCCCGCCCGGATCCGGAGGAGATCGGCGAGATCGCCTTCGTCACCCCCGATGAGCTGGAGAAGCTGCGCGACGAGGGACCGTTCTCGGCGTGGTTCATGACCGTGCTGGACGCGGCCCGCCCGGCGGTCCGGGAACTCACCGGGACGGCGGCGGGCTGGTAGCCGCCCCGGGCAGCGGCAGGGCGGCCCAGACGATCTTGCCGCCGCTCGCCGTGTGGTCGACGTCGTAGACCCCGCCCGCCGCCTCCGTGATCGCCGTCACCAGCAGCAGTCCACGCCCGCCCGTCCCGCCCTGGTCCGCCATCAGCGCGACGGGCCGGTAGGGGTGGTTGTCCTCGACGGCGATCCGGACCCAGTCCCGGCTCAGGGCGACCTCGACGGCGATCTCGGGGGAGAGCAGCGCGGCATGCCGTACGGCGTTGGTGACCAGCTCGGAGACGATCAGAAGCAGGCTCTCCACCAGTTCGTCGTCGACCGGCACGCGCTGATGGGCCAGCAGTTCGCGCACCGCGTGCCGGGACTGGGGCACGGAGGAGTCCAGGGCCGGTGCGGTGAACCGCCACGTCCCCTCGTAGGCGACCGGTGGCGGGGCCGGGGGCGGGGCGTGTCCCGCTTCGGAGGGGACTCTCCCGAGGATCTCCATGTCCGATACCCACCCCTCGCCGCGCCCGACCACTCGTACCGAGTGTTGAGAAGGTCTGGTACGGACCGATGGAGTACGCACAATTTGACGCTTATCGAGCGTTTTTGATCGTTGGCGTATGCCAGGGTCACACGCTCGACTGTTCCTGCTCGCCAGGGTTCCGACCATGGTGACTCTGCCGCGACCGGCCCGAGTGCCCCGGCCCCGCTCCTGTCCAGCCCCGGCCCTGCCCCAGCCCTGCCCCGGTCCGGATGCTGTCGAAGGGGCCCCACGCGGCCCGGATACGATCCGTCACATGGAGCCCTCTCTGGAGCACGAGGTCGCCGACGGCATAGCGACCGTCGTCATCCGCAACCCCACCAAGCGCAACGCGATGACCCCCGGGATGTGGCGCGCGCTGCCCCCGCTGCTGACCCGGCTCGCCGCCGACCCCGCCGTACGGGCGCTGGTGCTCACCGGCGAGGGCGACACCTTCTGCGCGGGCGCCGACATCGGCTCGCTGAGCGCCACGTACGAGAAGTCCACCGGGCTCGCGCTGCCCGCCGAGGAGGCGCTGGCCGCCTTCCCCAAGCCGACCCTGGCCGCGGTGCGCGGCTACTGCGTGGGCGGCGGCTGCCAGCTCGCGGCCGCCTGCGATCTGCGGTTCGCCGAGGAGGGCGCCCGCTTCGGGATCACCCCGGCCAAGCTGGGCATCGTCTACGCCCCCAGCTCGACCCGCCGGCTGGTCGAGCTGGTGGGACCGGCCACCGCCAAGTTCCTGCTGTTCTCGGGCGAACTGATCGGCGCCGAACGGGCGCTGCGCACCGGTCTGGTGGACGAGGTGCTGCCGACGGGCGGACTCGACAAGCGGGTGGCGGAGTTCACGCGGTCGCTGGTCTCCCGGTCACAGCTCACCCAGGCGGCGGTCAAGGAGTTCGCGGCCGGGCCCGTCGAGCCGGACCGGGCGGCGTACTGGCGGGAGCAGACGCGGCACAGCGAGGAGGCCGGCGAGGGCATCGCCGCCTTCCTGGAACGCCGCACCCCGCGCTTCCGCTGGACTCCACCGGTCGGATGACCACGGCCGGAAGATGGCCGGATCAAGCGGGCTGACGGGGTTTGGAAGGGATCGCGACGGCGTAAGGGCGGTCGGATCCCGCGGGCCCGATGGATCTTGGGGATACCCGGGCTACCGGGGGTCACTACCTGTCGGTAGCGTGCGGCCATGACCACACTTCCCGAGCTTGCCGCCCGGCGCTGTTACCGCGTCGTCAACCCGCTTCACTCCGCCATCTACTTCGCCCCCGACTTCGGCAAGGAGCTTGCCAAGCTGGGCCTGGAGGACAGCGCGGCCGCCTACTTCGTCGGGCGGGCGGCGCCGATGGGCCGGGCGGGCGCGGGCACCATCACCGCGACCTTCTTCAATTTCAGCCATGACCTGATCGCCCGCCACATACCGGCCGCGTGGGACGTGGTCTCCCCCGAGGCCGCCCTGGACGCCCGGCTGCGGGCCGCCGATTCGGTGCTGCGGCGGGTGCTGGGCGAGGACGTCATCGCCTCCAAGGAGATGGCCGAGGCAGCGGAGCTGGCGCTGCGCGCCACGGAGGCGTGTTCCCGCCTGGCGCGCCCCCTGTACGCCGCCCACGCCGACCTGCCCGTCCCGGACGCCCCGCATCTGGCGCTGTGGCACGCCGCCTCGCTGCTGCGCGAACACCGCGGCGACGGCCATCTGATGACCCTGGTCAGCGCCGAGCTCGACGCGGTCGAGGCGCTGGCCTCCCACACCGCGACCGGGCAGGGCATGTCCACCAAGTGGATCCTGCGCACCCGCGGCTGGAGCGCCGAGGAGTGGGAGGCGGGCCGGCAGCGGCTGCGCGACCGGGGGCTGCTCACCGCCGACAACGAGCTGACGGAGGCCGGTGAGCGGCTGCGCCAGCACCTCGAGAAGGAGACCGACCGCCTGGACGCGGCGCCGTACGAGCACCTGGGCGCCGAGGGCGTGGCCCGGCTGACCGAGCTGGCCACCGCCTTCTCCACCACCGCCCGCGAGAACGGCGCCTTCCCGGCGGACCTCCGCGGCAAGAGCTGACGGCCGGCCGACGGGCCCCCGACCGGCCCGCCACGCGCCCGTGCCGCGTTTCCCTGGAAGCCTCTCCCGGGAGACGCGGCACGGGCGCGACCCGTCCGGCCATCGGCCCGGCACGGGACCGCCCGTGTCGGGCGGAGTTTGGCAGGAGCACATCGGGATACCCGCTTGTCGTGCGCGATCGGCCGTCCGACAACCGGGCGCCCACACCGCGCGCCGCGTACGCCGGCACCAGCCCGTGCGCCGCGTAGCGAACGGTGCCCGGCGGCCGCCGCCGAGCCGCCACCGACCGACAGGAGGTATCCCCGTGTTCCGTGCCATCGCCGACGTGCTCCGTGCCATCGGTGCCGCCATCGCGACCGTGGTGACGCTCCCCTTCCGCGCCGTTGCCCGCCTCTTCGGCGGTGCCTCCGACGCGGTGAGCGGACCGCGCCGCAGGCGGGTGTGATGACCGTTTCCGGCTGATACCGGTGTCCGCCCGACCCGCACCCCGACCCTCCCGGCCCGCCGAAAGCGTCGGCCGCGACCGCTTCGTCAGTGCCACCTGCCACAATGCAGGAGCAGTGCAGACCGAAAGCGGAGCGTGATCGTGACGACGTCCATCGAAGGCAGGATCGCCGAGGAACTCGGCGTACGGGAACGGCAGGTCAAAGCCGCCGTCGAGCTGCTCGACGGCGGCTCCACCGTGCCGTTCATCGCGCGCTACCGCAAGGAAGCGACGGAAATGCTCGACGACGCGCAGTTGCGCTCCCTGGAGGAGCGGCTGCGCTATCTGCGGGAGCTGGAGGAGCGGCGCGCCGCGATCCTCGAGTCGATCCGCTCCCAGGGCAAGCTGGACGAGGCGCTGGAGGCGCAGATCCTCGCCGCGGACTCCAAGGCCCGGCTGGAGGACATCTACCTCCCCTACAAGCCCAAGCGGCGCACCAAGGCGCAGATCGCCCGCGAGGCCGGGCTCGAGCCGCTCGCGGACGGGCTGCTGGGCGACCCGACCGTGGAGCCCACGGCCGCCGCGGCGGCCTTCGTGGACGCCGAGAAGGGCGTCGCGGACGCCGCCGCCGCGCTGGACGGGGCGCGCGCCATCCTCACCGAGCGGTTCAGCGAGGACGCGGACCTCATCGGTGAGCTGCGCGAGCGCATGTGGGAGCGCGGCCGGGCGGCCACCAAGGTGCGCGAGGGCAAGGAGGAGGCGGGCGCCAAGTTCGCCGACTACTTCGACTTCGCCGAGCCGTTCACCGAGCTGCCCTCGCACCGGGTGCTGGCGATGTTCCGCGGGGAGAAGGAGGAGGTCCTCGACCTCACCCTGGAGCCGGAGGAGCCCTCCGAGGAGACCGGCCCCACCTCCTACGAGCGCTCCATCGCCCACCGCTTCGACATCGCGGACCGCGGCCGCCCCGCCGACAAGTGGCTGGTCGACACGGTGCGCTGGGCCTGGCGCACCCGCGTCCTGGTCCACCTCGGCATCGATCTGCGGCTGCGGCTGCGGCAGGCCGCCGAGGACGAGGCCGTCCGGGTCTTCGCCGCCAACCTCCGCGATCTGCTGCTCGCCGCCCCGGCGGGCACGCGTGCCACGATGGGCCTGGACCCCGGCTTCCGTACGGGGGTGAAGGTGGCCGTGGTCGACGCGACCGGCAAGGTGGCCGCCACGGACACGATCTACCCGCATGTCCCCCGCAACCAGTGGGACCAGGCCCTCGACAAGCTGGCCGCGCTGGCGCGTGAGCACAACGTGGAGCTCATCGCGATCGGGAACGGCACGGCGTCCCGCGAGACCGACAAGCTGGCGGGCGAGCTGTGCGGCAGGCACCCCGAGCTGAAGCTCACCAAGGTGATGGTCTCGGAGGCGGGCGCCTCGGTGTACTCGGCCTCCGCCTTCGCCTCGCAGGAGCTGCCGGACCTCGATGTCTCGCTGCGCGGCGCCGTCTCCATCGCGCGCCGGCTCCAGGACCCGCTGGCCGAGCTGGTCAAGATCGATCCGAAGTCGATCGGCGTCGGCCAGTACCAGCACGACCTGTCCGAGGTGAAGCTCTCCCGTTCGCTCGACGCGGTCGTCGAGGACTGTGTGAACGGTGTCGGGGTGGACGTCAACACGGCCTCCGCCCCGCTGCTCAGCCGGGTTTCGGGCATCGGCACCGGCCTCGCGGAGAACATCGTCTCCCATCGCGACGCCAATGGCCCGTTCGTCAACCGCAAGGCGCTCAAGGACGTGGCCCGGCTCGGCCCCAAGGCGTACGAGCAGTGCGCGGGCTTCCTGCGCATCCGGGGCGGCGACGACCCGCTGGACGGGTCGAGCGTGCACCCCGAGGCGTATCCGGTGGTGCGCCGGATGGTTACCAAGGCGGGCGGCGACGTGTCCACCCTCATCGGGAACACGACGGTCCTGCGGGGCCTGCGGCCGGACGACTTCGTGGACGACGCCTTCGGTCTGCCCACGGTCACCGACATCCTCAAGGAGCTGGAGAAGCCGGGCCGCGACCCGCGTCCCGCCTTCAAGACCGCGACCTTCAAGGAGGGCGTCGAGAAGATCGGCGACCTGTCGGCCGGGATGATCCTGGAGGGCGTCGTGACCAATGTGGCGGCGTTCGGGGCGTTCGTCGACGTCGGGGTGCACCAGGACGGCCTGGTGCACGTCTCCGCGATGTCCAAGACGTTCGTCAAGGACCCGCGGGATGTGGTCAAGCCCGGTGACATCGTCCGGGTGAAGGTCCTCGACGTCGACATCCCGCGCAAGCGGATCTCGCTGACGCTCCGGCTCGACGACGAGGCGGGCGCCGCGTCCGGCGGCGGCCGGGACCGCAACCGCTCCGAGGACACCCGCGGCCAGCGCGGCGGGGGCCGCCGTGGCGCGCCCCAGCAGCGCCAGGGCGGTGCGCCTCAGCAGCGCCAGGGCGGCGGCGGCCGTGGCCAGCGTGGCGGCGGCGGCCGCGACGCGGCCCCGGTGAACGGCGCGATGGCCGACGCCCTGCGGCGGGCGGGCCTGCTCGACCCGAAGAAGCGCTAGCCCTCCGGGCGACTCCGGGTTCGTCCCGCCGCCCGGCCCCGCCATGACGGCGGGGCCGGGCGGCGGTTGCTTTCCCCCTACCCGCCCCTTCCCGGCTCCTGTCGATATGCGGCTCGCCGCGCGTGGGGCTCCGCCCCGGACCCCGGTCCTCAACCGCCGGACGGGCTGATCTTCAGCCCGTCCGGCGATTGAGGACCCGCCCGAAGGGCATCCGGCCGGGCCGTGGGAGCGCGTGGGGTCGGCGCGCGCCGCTACCGTTCCACGGGCGTGACCCGTACCGCGTCGCTCGTGCGGGCCGTCAGGAAGGACCGGCCGCGGACGGCGCGGGGGTCCAGGGGGAGGCGGTGGGTGCCCGGGGCCAGGACGGTGTCGAAGAGTTCGTGCGCATGGGGCCGGGACAGCCGGTCGAGGCGGTGGGCCGCCAGTCTCACCCGGCAGGCGGACGCGACCTCGACCACCGCCTCGGCGCCGCCCGCCACCGCCGTCAGGCCGAGGAGGCGGCGGCGGTCGTGCGGGGTGCGGTCCAGGGCCTGTTCGACCTGGGCGACGAGCAGGGGGACGATCGGGGCGAGCGCGGTGACGCACACCGCGTCGGAGCGCGCCGCCGCGAAGGCGTCCCGGACCGCGTCACGCTCGCCCGGGCCCACCGTCCGGCCGAAGACCACCGCACCGTATTTGCGCAGCTCATCCGCGTGGGCGCGCACCGCGTCCAGGGTGATCTCGGCGCCGATGCCGATGGTGCGCAGCGCGGCGGCCAGCTTGGCGAGGACGGCGGCGCGCTGTCCGATCAGCAGCGCTCTCGGGCCCGTCGGGACGCCGGGCGCTGGCGCGCCGTCGGCGGTCAGCAGCCGCTTCAGCGCGGCCCGGTACTGCTCGCCGCGGAAGCGGTAGGGACCGATGCCGTGGTAGCCGTCGCGCTCGACGTCCGGGGTGTCGCCGGTCTGCCAGACGAAGTCACGCCAGACGACGTCCGGCCCGTCCCGCTCGATGACGGCGGTGACGGCCCCGCACTCCAGCCCCTCGCACTCCGGGCAGCCGTAGATGACGCACCGGCTTCCCTCCAGTGGCGCCTCCGCCTCCAGCAGCAGCCTCCGCACCTGCTCGGCGAGGGCGGAGGGCCCGATGTCGGCCGCGAGCGGTGAGACCGCGTCGAGGTCGGCGAGGCGCGCCAGCAGCGGCCTGCCGTCCACCACGAAGTCCAGGAAGTCGCGGTGGGTTTGGTACGCGCCATCGGCCAGCACACCGCCCGCGCGCATCGCCGGCGCCAGCCCGAACGTCACGTACTCGGAGGTCATGCCCCAAGTATTCCCGTTACGGGGCGTATCAGGGGGAAACCGGCGGTGCGCCGGGCGGCCCGGGTCGCCGCTTACGCCATGGAGGACGCCATGACCCATTGCCCGGGCCGACACGGCCCACTGCCCGGACCGGCACACCATGCCGACACGACGCGCCGCCCGGACCGATCGGTCCGGGCGGCAGGTCACGGCCGCGCCCTGCGGGGGCGGCCAGAGCGGCTAACGACGCTCGGCCACTGCGGCGCGATCGTCCGATCCGTCCGCGCCGTCCCCGTCCTCGTCCCCGGACGAGGCGTCGGAGCCGGCGTCGGGCGGGGTCGCCGGGCCGATGCGGATCTCGAACTCGCCGTCGTACTTCTCATGACCGGCGATGACCGCCATCTCGACGGCCTCCTCGCCCCGTTCGCCCCGCACGATCAGCGGGTCACGGCGCAGGTCCTTCAGCAGCGCCCAGCACAGCCCCACCATCACCAGCGTGAACGGCGCGGCCACCAGGATCGTCAGGTTCTGCAAGCCGGTGAGGGCATCGCCCCCGCCACCGCCGATCAGCAGCATCACGGCCGCCACCGCGCCCGTGATCACACCCCAGAAGATGACGACGAAGCGGGTCGGCTCGAAGGCGCCCTTCTGTGAGAGCGTGCCCATCACGATGGACGCCGCGTCGGCGCCGGAGACGAAGAAGATGCCGACCAGGATCATCACCAGGACGCTCATCACGCCGGCGATCGGGTACTGGTCCAGCACCCCGAACAGCTGCCCCTCGGGGGTGGATTCCTTCCCCAGCCGGCCCGCGGCCTGGAGCTTCATCGACGAACCACCGAAGATGGCGAACCAGAGCAGGCTGACGGTGCTGGGCACCAGGATCACGCCACCCACGAACTGCCGGATGGTGCGGCCGCGGCTGATCCGGGCGATGAACATGCCCACGAACGGCGTCCAGGAGATCCACCAGGCCCAGTAGAAGACCGTCCAGCTGCTCAGCCAGTCCGCGACCGACTTGCCGCCGGTGGCCTCGGTGCGGCCCACCAGCTGCGGCAGATCGCCGATGTACGAGCCGATCGAGGTCGGCAGCAGGTCGAGGATGATGATCGTCGGGCCGGCCACGAAGACGAAGACCGCGAGGAAGAGCGCCAGCACCATATTGATGTTGGACAGCCACTGGATGCCCTTGGCGACACCCGAGACGGCGGACGCGATGAAGGCGACGGTCAGGATCGCGATGACGGCGACCAGCAGCCCGGTGCCCACGTCGCTCTTCCAGCCCAGCACCTCGATACCACTGCCGATCTGCAGCGCGCCGAGGCCGAGCGACGCGGCGGAGCCGAAGAGCGTGGCGAAGATGGCCAGGATGTCGATGACCCGGCCGGCCCAGCCGTTGGCGTTCTTCGAGCCGATGAGCGGTGTGAAGACCGCGCTGATCGTCTGCCGGCGGCCACGGCGGAAGGTGCTGTACGCGATGGCCAGGCCGACGACCGCGTAGATGGCCCAGGGGTGCAGTGTCCAGTGGAAGAGCGTGGTGGACATCGCGGTCTGCATCTTCTCGGCCGCGCTGCTGGGGTCGGTCCCGGGCGGCGGGGAGACGAAGTGCGACAGTGGCTCACTCACGCCGTAGAACATCAGACCGATGCCCATGCCCGCGCTGAACATCATCGCGACCCATGAGACGGTGCGGAATTCGGGTTCCTCGCCCTCCTTTCCGAGGGTGATCTTGCCGTAGCGGCTCATGGCCAGCCACAGGGCGAAGATGACAAATCCCGAAGCGGCCAGGACGAAGGCCCATCCGCCGTTGTGTATGAGCCCGGAGAGCATGCTGTCCGAGACTCTTTCCAGGGTGTCGCTGGCAACGGACCCCCAGATGACGAAAGCCAGCGTGAGCGCGGCGGAGACGCCGAACACCACGCGGTCCGTCCGGGGGGCCGCATGGGGCCCGGCGGAGTCGGCGCCGGGATTATCCACGATGGCCGGAGGATCGCCGCCGACGTCCCCCGCGCTTGTACCTGTCTGCGGCACGCACAAAACCTTTCACTGGGGGTTTGACTGACGAATTTTCGGCTACCCAGGACTCTGAGATGCATGCCAACCGGCCACGTGGTCGGTGTTTTGGCGTGCCATCAATGCGTCAGGTCAGCATGTGTCCACCGGCTGCCCGGCAGTGAGGTGGTACGCGGCGCGGCCGTCCAGCAGCAGCGGCACGAGCGCGCGGGCCGACTGGCGCAGCGGTACGAAGGCACCTCCGTCGCCCTTGGCGGGCCGGGCCGTCACCCCGTGCAGGGCCAGTTCGTCCCGCACCTCGCCGTATTGGGCGGCGTCCAGCCGGTAGCCGCACGGCGGATCCTGCAGGACCGTGCCCTCCTCCGGCGGTTCGTTGTCCGCGCCGCCGAGGTAGACCGGGCCCCGGTCCGCGTAGCCGGCCAGCCGCGCCGCCGTCGTGGCCGCCTCGATCCGGCCGCGCCGCTCGGCAATGAAGTCGAAGGCGCCGTTCAGGGCGGCCAGATGGGAGCCCACCCGGCGGCGGTTGTTGACGGCCGGATCGGCCTTCTCGGCATCGGTGAGCGGGTCGACCCGGGTCTCGACCAGCAGCCCCACGGAGTGCTTGACGCCCGCGGTGTTCCGCAGGATCCGCTCCTGTCCGTCGCCCGCCACCTGCTTGACCGGCTCCCCGGTCTCGGGGTCGGTCCAGATGCCGTAGACGCCGGTGGTGTGGCCCGCGGCCTCGACGCTGGGGCGCACATAGGTGTCCGACAGGGTCCGCGCCTCGTGGTGCACCTGGTCCTGGGTGTTGAGGTTGCGCGGCCACAGCGCCAGCAGGTCCCTCATGTAGTACGGGACGGTCGCCCCATACTCATGCAGGTCGTAGACGGTGTCCGGGCGCCAGTCGCGGATGACGCCCGCCATCGCGCGGGATTCGGCGGTGGCGAGCGCGACATGGTCCCGGTTGATGTCCACACCGTCGGAGTTGCCGCGGGTGTCGGCGGCGCGGCCGTCGGGGTTGGCGGTCGGGACGACGAGCACCTGGGTGCGCTCCAGGAAGCGTCGCGTCCGGCGGTCCTTGGCGTAGGCGAGGTCGCGGACGGTGGACAGACACGCCTCGCGGCCGGAGGGCTCGTCGCCGTGCTGGGAGCAGATCAGCAGCAGGACGTTGCCGCGCGCCGCTTCGTCCGGGTCGGCTGGTGCGGCCGGGGCGCCGATCCGCACCAGCCGCAGCGGCCGCCCCTGCGCGGTGGCGCCGATCCGGTCGACGGCCACGCGCGGGGCGGACGTGTCGACGGCCGCGAGGAAGTCCGCCTCCTCGGCCTGGGTGGTCCACCGTGCGCCATGGCTGATCTCGAACCCCGTACGCGGCGGACGCTGCTCGGCCCGCGCGGGTGCGCTGAGGAACGACCCGGTCAGCAGCGCACCGATCGCGCCGCAGGCGGCGCTGCGGAAGAGGGGTGACCGCGAGAACACGAAGGACCTCCTGGGGTGACGGGGGTGACAGGGGTGACAGGGGTGACAGGGGTGAGGGGATGCGGGGGCGATCTGGGTGATGGCGTCCTGCCGGGCCCGCCGCCGGTGGGCCCCGCGCGGCGGCGGGGCCCACCGGCGCGGATCAGTCGTGGGTGGACATGAACGGAAGCAGGGTGCGGTGCTGCGGCGCCCGTACACCCTTCAGCGGCGGTGTGGCCGCCGTGCGCGAGGGGGCGGCCGCGGCCTCGGGGGCGCCGCCGGCCAGCGGCAGCCGGGCCGAGGTGCGGCGCAGGTCCAGGGTCAGCCGCGGCGTGGTGGACGGCGGTTCGAGAAGGCCCGCGTCGGTGCCGGCGATGATCAGGCCGAGGCGGTGGCCGGCCGGGACGACATGGTCGGTGGCCGCGAGGTCCAGGGTGATGGTGTACGCCTTGCCGGGGGTCAGCGGGCGGCCCTTGCCGTCGTCCGCGAAGTTGCCGAGGTCGGCCCAACCCCGGCTGAAGACCGTGTAGTCGACGTTGGCCCGGTCCGCGGCGGTCTCCTTGAAGCAGGCGCTGTCGTCCGCCGTGCTGCTGCCCCAGCAGCTGCGCCGGTCGAGGGTGGTGATGCCCTCGCCGCTGCCCGTGTAGTTCCGGATGGTGGCCGGTCCGAGATCGACCAGGACCGCGGAGAGATGGGCGCTCGCGGTGGAGGGCGTGGCGGTGACGGTGACCGTGCCGGAGCCGGACAGCCGCAGGTCCTTCTTCAGCGGACCGGTGGTGAAGCCCGCCTTGCCGGGTGTCGAGGTGTCGATCGCCGCGGACCAGTCGGCCTCGCTCAGCGCGGGGTCGTCGGTGAAGGCCTCCGTGGCGCCGGGCTCGGCCCGCTCGGTGCCGAGCACGCCCACTCCGGCCGTGGCGCCGCCGCGCGGACGCAGCGTGGTCTGCCGGGTGCCGGACGGGGGCCAGACCCGGTCGGTGGACCACTGGTCGGGAGCGCGCTCGACATCGGCCATCGGCTCGCGCTCGATGCCGTTGTCTATGCCGAGCAGGTAGTGGTCGAACCAGCGGTGCAGGGTGCGCACCCACTCTCCGCGCCGGAAGTCGAACGGGTCGACATGCCCGGTCTGCGAGAGCCAGATCTTGCGCTCGACGCCCGCGTCGGCGAGCGCGTTCCACCACTGTCCGAGGTGCTTGGTGCGGACGTTGAGGTCCTGCGCGCCGTGGACGGCGAAGACGCTGGCCCGCACCTCGTCCGCGGCCGGCACATAGTCGCGCTCGCTCCACAGACCGGTCCAGTCGCCGCTGCGCGGGGCGCCCTCGACGAGACGTTTCTGTACGGCGGCGCAGTGGGCGTGGGCGGCATCGCTCTCGACGACGTCCGAGAGTCCGTCGGGGCCGGAGTCGTAGAGCGCGGCACCCTTGGCGAAGTAGTAGTCGTACCAGGAGGAGATGGCACCGATGGGCACGATGGTCTTGAGCCCCTTGACGCCGGTGGCGGCGACGCCGTTGGCCACGGTGCCGTCGTAGCTCTTGCCGATCATGCCGGTGGCTCCGTTGGACCAGCTCGCCTTGACCGGCTGCCCGCCGGTGCGGGTGGAGTACGCGGTGGCGCGGCCGTTCAGCCAGTCGACCACGGCCTTGGCGGACAGGATGTCGGAGCGGCCGCCGACATCCACACAGCCGTCGGAACGGTTGGTTCCGGCGAGGTCGACAAGGACGGTGGCGTAGCCGCGCGGGACGAAGTAGTTGTCGTAGAAGAGCGGGAAGAGGACCGGATTCCCGGCGGCGTCATAGGTCTTGGTCTGGCTCTCGTTGCCGCGTCCGCAGCAGGAGTAGTACGGACTGGCGTCCATGATGACGGGGACGCGGCGGCCCTGCGCCGCGGGTTCGCGCGGCCGCACGATGTCGACGGCGACCCGGTCGGTCTCTCCGTCCGCGTCGCCGTCGATCGTGGTGTCCACCCATACCGATTCCCGGATGGCGTTCTCGTAGGAGTAGACGGGTCTGCTCCCGGATCTGCTGTCCGGTGCGCTCGGTGCGGCGGAGGCGGCGTGGGCGGCCGGGGCGCCGAGCGGTGGCAGCAAGGACATGGCCGCCGCGACCAGCGCGGTGACCGCCGACAGCACGAGTGTGGTCCAGGGGATGCGGGGTGTCCGCGTCTGTAGCAGCACGGCCGGACCGTAGCGCGAGTCAACTCCCGTACAGAAGAGGGCGATACGTGTCGCGATCGTGTCCGAGTCGATTCGCGTTGCGTCCGGATGTCGATTGGATGTCGAGCGGCGTGATGGACGTGAGATGCGTGTGAGGAGTACATAAGGTCACGAGTGATCGTTCTCCCCTACGAGTTGGAGGACTCGTGCGTCACCACAGACTTCTCGTCCCGGGTGCGGCCGCGGCCTGCCTGCTGCTGGCGATCCCGGCGTCGGCGGCCGATGCCACACCGGGCGCCCCCGGCATCGGGGACTCCTACTACCCCTCGTACGGAAACGGCGGGTACGACGTCTCCCATTACGACCTTCGGCTGAAGTACCAGCCGAAGACCGACCGGCTGGAGGGCACGGCGACGATCGTGGCCGACGCCCGGCAGGATCTGTCCCGGTTCAACCTGGACTTCGCGCTCGATGTGAGCGAGGTGCTGGTGGGCGGGAAGAAGGCCGCCTTCACCAAGACCGGCGACCATGAGCTGGAGATCACCCCGGTCGCGCCGCTGACCTCAGGCCGCCCCTTCACCGTGGTCGTGCGCTACAGCGGTACCCCCTCGAAGGTGGTGGCGAGCGGGTTCACCTCATGGCTGCGCACCCCGGACGGCGGGATCGCGGCCAACGAGCCGGAATCGGCGTGGTGGTGGTTCCCGAGCAATGACCATCCGCTCGACAAGGCCACCTATGACGTGTCGGTGGCGGTGCCGGACGGAACGCAGGCGATCAGCAACGGCACCCTGCGGTCGACCAGCTCCCAACTGGGCTGGACCCGCTACAACTGGCGCTCCGGCAAGCCGCAGGCCACCTATCTGACCACGCTGGCGGTCGGCAAGTTCGACATCACGACGGACACGACCGCGAACGGTCTGCCGGTGATCAACGCCTACAGCAAGGACCTCGGGGACAACGCGGGGGCGGCGCGGGCGAGCGTGGAGCGGTCGGCGGAGATCGTGGACTGGGAGTCCACCGTCTTCGGCCCGTACCCCTTCGACGCGCTGGGCGGCTATGTGCCCAATGTGCCCACGGGCTACGCACTGGAGACCCAGACCCGGCCGTTCTACAGCCCGAAGGGGTTCGCCAAGGGCGCGAACACCTCGCTGATCGTGCATGAGCTGGCCCATCAGTGGTTCGGCGACAGCGTCTCGCTGAAGGACTGGCGCGACATCTGGGTCAACGAGGGCTTCGCCAGCTACGCCCAGTGGCTGTGGTCGGAGAAGGAGGGCGAGGGCACCGCGCAGGAACTGGCGGACTACACCTACGCCGCCTACCCGGCCGACGACCCCTTCTGGAAGGTCGAGCCGGGCAACCCGGGGCCGGAGAACCAGTTCCATGACGCGGTGTACGACCGGGGCGCGCTGGCCCTCCAGGCGCTGCGGAACCACATCGGCGACAAGGACTTCTTCGCGATCCTCAAGGGCTGGACGACTGAGAACCGGTACGGAAACGCCTCGGTCAAGGACTTCGTGACCTACGCGGAGAAGGTGTCCGGCAAGCCCCTGGCCACGCTCTTCGACACCTGGCTGTTCACCCCGTCGAAGCCTGCCGCCACGCAGGCGCGGGCGGCGGAGCTGAGCCCGGCCAAGGCGCCGGTGCGCCCGAAGTCGTGGCAGCGGATCCAGGACACGCACCGCACCCACGGCCGCTGAGCCCGAAGCCCCGGCCTGGTCCCCCACCCCGGCCGGGGCCTGGCGTCGCCGTGATGCGCTGGCGCTCGGCGTATCCCCTGGTCACGACCGTCCGGCGCGGGCGCGTCGGCGGGCCTCACGCGCGACGGGCAGATAGCGCAGCCGCTCGGGCAGCAGCGGGACCACGACCCGGACGACCCTCCCGAACCACCGCAGCCGCCGCTCCTGCCCCCGCGTCCACCCCAGCTCGATCGCCTCCCGGGCGTCCGGCGGCATCAGCCCGACGGTGAGGAACGCGCGGAAGCGGGTGAACAGCGGGCGCAGCAGCGGCCACAGCAGCCGGGGCGGCAGCGGGCCCGGTGGAGGGACGGACGCGTCGGGCGCGGTCAGTTCACGGGCGACGGCGGTCGGTTCCAGCCGTTCGCGCACCATCGTGCGGTAGTAGAGCCAGAACTCCTCGACGGATCCCGGCATCTCGCGGTCGTCGATGCCCAGCACCCGTCCGATCCGCAGCCATTCCCCGTACAGCTGCCGCTCCTCGGCGGCGGTGAAGGGGCGGGTGCCCAGATAGCGCTGCGCGCGCAGATAGACCGGATAGCCGGTGGCGTGCACCCAGGCGTAGACGGGCGGGTCCAGCGCGCGGTACGGGCGGCCGTGTGCGTCGACGCCCCGGATGGACGCGTGGAGCTTGCGCAGCCGGCGGCCCTCCGCCTCGGCCTGCGCCCCGCCGTACACCCACAGCTGCACCGATCGCAGCGAGCGCTCGCCGCGCCCCCAGGGGTCGGTGCGGAAGACGGAGTACTGGTCCACGCCCGCCCCGACGGCCGGATGCGCCACCTGCATGGTCATCGCGGCCGGCAGGGCGAGCAGGCTGCGCAGCTCCCCCGCCACGGCCCACAGGATGCCGCCGGCGGGCGGCGGGTCGTGGCCTTCGGTGGGGCGGCGGGGGCGCTGCGTGCTCATCGGACCATCGGTGGTGCGGTTACTTCCCTCCTGTTCCAGTGTGCGCCCCCGCGCCGCCGCCGAGCGGGCGGGCGCAGGGTGAGCGTGTAGTCGTAGGCGCTGTCGGCCTTCACCCGGTACTGGTCGCGCACCGGGTTGGGGGTGTCGCCGGCGCCGGTGACCGGCCGGGGGCCGTCTCGACCCTGTCGACGGTGGTGCGCAGCCGGTCAAGACCCAGGGACCGCCAGCGCTTGCCCTCGGCGGTGCCCCGGTCGGAGCGCTCATTGCTGATCGGGGCGCGCCAGGCGTCCAGTTCGGGGCCGGAGCGGAGCAGTTCGCGGCCCGCCACGCGCATAGAAAAGAGACCGCCAACGGGTCCCGCTGATCCAGGCGTTGAGCCAGTGGCGGCGGAAGGTTTCACAGCGGTGCTGCGACAGCAATACTGATGAACCCGATCGGGCAGCAGTCCGGCGGAGCAGGACGACGCAGAGAGCGAGGCACGGCCGATGACCACCCCCGGCACCGAGGAACCCACCCTCACCGTCGATGAACTGGCGGCCCGCGCCGGGGTGACCGTGCGCACCGTGCGCTTCTACAGCACCCGCGGACTGCTTCCGCCGCCGGCGATCGGCCCACGCCGGGTCGGCCACTACGGCCCCGAGCACCTCTCCCGGCTCGCGCTGATCGAACAGCTGCAGCGCCACGGCATGACCCTGTCCGCCATCGAGCGCTATCTGAGCCAATTGCCACCGGATCTGAGCGAGGACGATCTGGCGCTCCACCGGGCCCTGGTCGCCTCCTGGGGCCCGGACGCCCCCGAGGAGACGACCCGCGAACAGCTGGACCGGCGGGCCGGGCGGGAGCTCACGGAGGAGGACATCGACCGGCTGGCCGCACTGGACGCCTTGGAGCGCACCGACGACCCGGATCGCTTCCGGATCGACCCCAAGGTGCTCCACCTGGGGCTGCGGCTGCTGGACGTGCCGATCGAGATGGAGACGATACGCACCGCCCATGCGGTCGTCCTGGAACACACCCGCTCCGCGGCGCGCGAGCTGAGCCGGCTGTTCCGGGACGAGGTGTGGGGGCCCGAGCGCGATCACGAGTCCGGGAGCGGACCGGAGCGGATGCAGGCGAAGAAGTCGCTGTCGGCCCATATGCAGCCGCTGGTGGTGGAGGCGCTGGTGATCGCCTTCCAGCGGTCGATGAAGCATGAGCTGCGGGCCTGGTACGGGCAGGACGCGGACTGAGCAGGGGGCTGTGACGCGAGGTGCGGGCGCGGGGAGTGGGCGCGGGGAACGGACACGGGGAACGGACGCGAGGTGCGGGCGCGAGGTGCGGGCGCGAGGTGCGGGCGCGGGGAGCGGACACGGGCTGTCAAGCGGGCTGAGCCGCAGGCGGTGACGCGGGCCGAGCGGGCCCGGGCGGCGCGGCGGCCGACCGACCGCCCCGGGGCACCGGCGGTGGTCATTCGCCGCCGGTGAGCGCGGCGGCCAGCTCGTCGGGGCGGGCTGCGAAAGGCGAATGGCTGCCCGGCAGCGACCGCACGGTGAAGGGCCGGTCCGGCATGGCCGCGTCGGTCTCCGCGATCATCAGATCCTGCAGCGCGGGGGTGCACGCCCAGTCCTCGGCGCACCGGATGAAGGTGCGCGGGATCCGGCCCCACCGCTCCCGGGTCAGGTCGATCGGGGTGGTCGGCACCGCGAAGGGCAGGTCGGGGCTCAGGGCGTGGTACCAGCGGGCGAAGGACTCGGCCGGGACGTCGTGGTAGTAGGTCAGCCGCAGCTCCTCCACATAAGCCGGATCGGCGGAGAACGGATTGATCCGGAACGCGCCGATGGCCTCCGGGTCGCCCAGCATCAGCCCCTGCCCCCGTGCGGTCGCGGTCTGCTCGGGGGCCGCCAGATAGTCGGCGAAGCGGGGGCGCCCGGCGGGGACGAAGGACGAGAGATGGATCAGCTCGTCGACGAGCTCGGGGGCCCGCTCCGCGGCCAGGGACGCCGAGGCGCCACCGGCGCTGTGCGAGACCAGGGCGACCTTCTGGTGGCGGCGCACGGATCGCAGCGCGGCGACGACCGCCTCGGCACACTCCTCGAGGGTCAGCCCGGCCAGCGCCGACTTCTCGGTGGCGAAACCCGGCTGGCCGGGGAGGTGGTGGCCCGAGGGCAGCGGTGCCTCGAAGCCGTGCCCAGGCAGGTCGACGGCGAGGCTCGCCGCACTGCGCCGGGCCAGGGCGCGCTGGGTGGGCGCCCACTGCCAGGAGGCGTGCCAGGCGCCGTGGACCAGCACGAACACGGTGCCGGAGGGGGCGGAGACGGGATGGATATCGCTCACGGGGTGGGAATCGCTCGACGGCGTTCTGGGGCTCATGGCGCTCATGGAGAACAGTCCACCGGCACGGCTCGGCATTATCCACCGCCATATCTGACAACCCCTCCGCCGATATCTCCTGGATATCGACTCGGATATCCTCCGTCCGATGGAGTCACGACATCTGCGGTACGCCCTGGCGGTGGCCGAGCATCAGCACTTCGGACGGGCGGCCGCCGCTCTCGGGATCGCCCAGCCCCCGCTGTCCCAGCAGATCGCGGCGCTGGAGCGGGAGCTGGGCGCCCGCCTCTTCGATCGGACGGCGCGTGGGGTGTTCCCGACCGCCGCGGGAGAGGCGTTCCTGGCCAGGGCGCGCCGGGCGCTGGCCGAGATGTCGGCCGCCGTATCGGACGCGGGCCGGGCCGCCCGGGGCGAGACGGGGCAGTTGCGGCTCGGCTTCATCGGCTCGGCGCTGCTGGAGCTGCTGCCATCCGTCCTGGGTCAATTCATCCGGGAACGCCCTGAGGTGCGTCTGGGGCTGCGGGAGATGTCGACACGCCGGTCCACGGCCGCGCTGCTCGCGGGCGAGCTGGACATCTCCATCGGACGCGGTGCGCCCCGGGGCGCGGGTGCCGAGGATCTGGTCTCGGTCACGGTCGGCCGGGACCATCTGGTGGCCGTCGTCGGCGCCGCCCATCCGTTCGCCGGGCAGTCAAGGGTGAGCGTCGAGCAGCTCAGGGGCCAGCATCTGATCGTGGCGCCCGCGGACGAGGAGCCGGTGGTCGCCGCCTGGCTGACCGCGCTGCTGGACGAGGGCACCGAGGCGCCCGCGCGGGCCGGTGGGGTCACCGAGGCGTGGGATGCGCACACCATCATCGGGCTGGCCTCGTGCGGGGTCGGGGTGGGGCTCGGCCCGGCATGTCTGCGGGTGGCGGCGCGGCCGGACGTCCGGGTGTGCGAGGTGAGCCCGCGGGTGGAACTGCCGGAGCTGGTGATGTCCTTCCGCGCCCAGGACCGCTCCCCCGTGCTGGCGGCCTTCCTGGACATCACCCGGGAGCGGTGCCCCGGGGTGGGCGAGCGCCTCGAACGCCATCTGGGCGCGCGCTGACGGGCCGGCCCCGACCGACCGGCCCGTCAATCCAACCGCTCCCGCGCCTGCAGCCCAGTCCCTCCGGCGCTTGAGGAGCAGGACCCAGCGGCCCAGCCCCGACCGGGGCCAGGAGCCGAAGCCCCAGGCAACGCAACCCAGCCCCTCCGGCGCTTGAGGAGCGGGGGCCAGGGGCGGGGGCCGTGGCCCGGTCCCGGTCCCGGTTGCGGGGCGGGGCGGGGCGGGGCGGGGCGGGGCGGGGCGGGGAAAGCATCGACATGCGGATCCGCCGCGTGGCCCGCCGTACCCCCTAGTCCGTGAAGCGCTCCCCCCGCTCCGCCTTCTCCAGCAGCAGCGCGGTCGGGGCGAACCGCTCCCCGTACGCCGCCTCCAGCTCCCGCGCACGAGCCACGAAACCGGCCACGCCGCCCTCGTAGCCGTTGATGTACTGCAGCACTCCGCCCGTCCAGCCGGGGAAGCCGATGCCGAGGATGGAGCCGATGTTGGCGTCGGCGACGGAGGTCAGCACGCCCTCCTCCAGCAGCCGCACCGTGTCGATGGCCTCGCAGAAGAGCATCCGCTCCATCATGTCCTCGAGGGGGATGCGGTTGCCCTCACCACCGGACCCACCGGACCCACCGGAACCGCCAGACCCGTCAGACCCACCGGCACCGCCCGACCCGCCCCGCGCGAAGTGCTCCCGCAGCCCCGGCCACAGCCGGATCCGCTTGCCGGTCGTCTCGTCGTAGTCGTAGAAGCCCGCGCCGCCGCTGCGGCCGGGGCGCCCGAACTCCTCCACCATCCGATCGATCACCGCGTCTGCGGGATGCGGCCGCCACGCGCCGCCCGCCTCCTCGGTCGCCCGGCGCGTCTCCTCGCGGATCTTGCGCGTCAGGGTCAGGGTCAGCTCGTCCATCAGGGAGAGCACCTTGGCCGGATATCCGGCCTGCGCCGCGGCCTGTTCCACGGAGGCTGGGTCGAGGCCCTCCCCCACCATCGCCACGCCCTCGTTGAGGAACTGGCCGATGACGCGGGAGGTGAAGAAGCCGCGGGAGTCATTGACCACGATCGGGGTCTTGTTGATCTGCCGCACCAGATCGAAGGCGCGGGCCAGCGCCTTGTCGCCGGTGCGCTCGCCCTTGATGATCTCGACCAGCGGCATCTTGTCTACGGGCGAGAAGAAGTGCAGTCCGATGAAGTCGTCGGCGCGCTGCACCCCCTCGGCGAGCAGGGTGATGGGGAGGGTGGAGGTGTTGGAGCACAGCAGGGGGTACCCCCGGACGGAGTTTGGGGGAGCGTCCGGGGCGACGACGCCCTCGATCTCCTGGAACACCTTGTGCTTGAGCGCCAGGTCCTCGAAGACCGCCTCGATGACCGCGTCACACCCCTGGAGGTCGCTCAGATCACCGGTCGGGGTGATCCGGGCCAGCAGCTCGTCCCGCTTGGCCTCGGTGGTCCGGCCCTTGGTGAGCGCCTTGGCCAGCAGCCCCTCGGCATACGCCTTGCCCTTGGCGGCGACCTCCACGGACACGTCCTTGAGGACGACCTCGATGCCCGCCTTGGCGCATGCGTACGCGATGCCCGCGCCCATCATCCCGGCGCCCAGCACCGCGACCTTACGGACCTGACCGGGCTCGATCCCCTGGGGCCGGTTGGCCCCGGAGTTGACCGCCTGCAGATCGAAGAAGAACGCCTGGATCATGTTCTTGGCGGTCTGGCCGACGACCAGCTCGGTGAAGTACCGGGCCTCGATGGTCTGCGCGGTCTCGAAGTCCACCTGGGACCCCTCGACGGCGGCGGCCAGGATATTGCGCTGCGCCGGGTAGGGCGCGCCGCCCAGCTGCTTGCGCAGATTGGCGGGGAAGGCGGGCAGATTGACGGCGAACTTCGGCTGCGCCGGGGTGCCGCCCGGGATCCGGTAGTCCTTGTCCTCCCAGGGCTGTGCCGACTCGGGGTGGGCGTCGATGAACGCCCGCGCCTGGGCCAGCATCTCCTCAGGGGTGGCCACGACCTCGTGCACCAGCCCCGCCTCCTGGGCGCGCCGGGGGCTGTACCGGGCCCCCTGGAGCAGCCACTTGAGCAGCGCGTCGGTGACGCCGAGCAGCCGTACGGTACGGGCGACGCCCCCGCTGCCCGGGAGCAGGCCCAGGGTGACCTCGGGGAAGCCGATGCGGGAGCCGGGGGCGTCGAGGGCGATGCGGTGGTGGCAGGAGAGCGCGATCTCCAGCCCGCCGCCGAGCGCCGCGCCGTTGATCGCGGCGACCACGGGCTTGCCGAGGGTCTCGATCCGGCGCAGCCCGCGCTTGATGCGGAGGTTCTTCTCGTAGATCTCCTGGGCCTGGTCGGGCCCGACCCGAAGGAGGTCGTTGAGGTCGCCGCCGGCGAAGAAGGTCTTCTTGGCGGAGGTGACGATGATGCCGCGGATGGTGTCCCGCTCGGCCTCGACGCGGTCGGCGATGGCGTCGAGGGAGTCGATGAACGCGGCGTTCATGGTGTTGGCGGACTGGCCGGGGTCGTCGAGCACCAGGGTGACGACGCCCGCGTCGTCCTGCTCCCAGCGGATGGTCGAGGCGGCGGTGGGGTGGCTCATCTGAGGTCTCCAGGGCAAAGGGGAAGGGCGCGGGGAGGGGCCGGGAAGGAAGGGGAACGGCGGCGCACCGAGAGCCGCTCGGCTCCACGGGGGCGTCCGGCGGATCTCAGGACCCCGGGGCCTGGGGCGGCGCCCCGCAGTCGGCGGAGCCGCATATCGTCAGGTGTCGGGAAGGGGCGGGAGGCGAACAGCCCGCCGCGGGCGTCACGATCCGTCGGGCACCTTAGAGCCGCTCGACCACCGTCGCGATGCCCATCCCGCCTCCCACGCACAGCGTCACCAGCCCGAACCGTCCGTCGCGCCGCTCCAGCTCGTCGATCACCGTGCCGAGGATCATCGCGCCGGTCGCGCCCAGCGGATGGCCCATCGCGATCGCGCCGCCGTTGACGTTGACCTTGTCCAGGCTCAGCCCCATGTCGTCCACGAAGCGCAGCACCACCGCCGCGAACGCCTCGTTGATCTCGACCAGATCGATGTCGTCGATGGTCAGCCCGGCCTTGGTGAGCGCCTTACGGGTGGCGGGAGCCGGGCCGGTGAGCATGATGGTGGGGTCGGCGCCGGAGACGGCGGCGGAGACGATCCGGGCCCGCGGGGTCAGCCCGAAGCGCTCGCCGACCTCGCGGTTGCCGACGGCGACCAGGGCGGCGCCGTCCACCATGCCCGATGAGTTGCCGGCGTGGTGGACATGGTCGATCGCCTCGATCCAGTGGTACTTCTGCAGCGCCACCGCGTCGAAGCCGCCCGCCTCGCCGATGGTGGCGAACGACGGCTTCAGGCCCGCCAGGGTCTCGGCGGTGGTGCCGGGGCGGATGTGCTCGTCCCGGTCGAGGACGGTCAGCCCGCTGCGGTCGCGGACCGGGATCACGGAGCGGTCGAAGTACCCCTCCTTCCAGGCCCGCGCGGCCCGCTCCTGGGAGAGCGCGGCGAAGCTGTCCACGTCATGGCGGCTGTAGCCGCCGGTGGTGGCGATGAGGTCGGCCCCGATGCCCTGCGGTACGAAACCGGTCTCGTAGTTGGTCATCGGGTCCGCGGACCAGGCGCCGCCGTCGGAGCCCATCTTCACCCGCGACATCGACTCGACACCGCCCGCGAGCACCAGGTCCTCCCAGCCGGAACGGATCTTGGCCGCGGCCAGGTTGACGGCCTCCAGGCCCGAGGCACAGAAGCGGTTCTCCTGGACGCCCGCGACCGTGTCCGGGAGCCCGGCCGCGATGGCCGCGATCTTGGCGATGTCCGAGCCCTGGTCGCCGAGCGGGCTGACGACGCCGAGGACCACGTCGTCGATGGCCGCCGGGTCCAGCTCGGGGAACCGCCGCCGCATCTCATGGATCAGGCCGACCACCAGATCGACGGGCTTGGTGCCGTGCAGGGCGCCGTCGGCCTTACCGCGCCCGCGCGGGGTGCGAATGGCGTCGTACACATACGCTTCGGTGCTCACGTCAGCGGCCTTTCAGGGGAGGGGTCAGGCGGGGACGGCTCAGGGGGCCGGGAAGCGGACGGGGGTTCATGACGCTCAAGACGTTCCTGACGGGTTTCCCTCGACGAGCGAGGTGACTCCCCAGTCGCGGGCCACTTCGGCGGTGTCCGCCCCGGGCCGGACGGGCGCGCGGCGCACCGCGCCCGGGGTGGCGGAGAAGCGCGGGGCGGGCGCGGGCTGGGTGATCCCGCCGTGGTCGACGAAGGTGGAGCGGGCGGCGAGGTGCGGATGGGCCGGGGCCTCCCGCAGCGACAGCACGGGGGCGACGCAGGCGTCCGAGGCGCTGAAGACGGCGGTCCACTCCTCGCGGCCGCGCTGCTTGAAGCGGTCGGCGATGGCGGTGCGCAGCGCGGCCCAGTTGTCGAAGTCATCGCGGGCCGGGGCCTGGTCGGCGATGCCCAGCAGCTCGATGAACTCCGCGTAGAACTTGCGCTCCAGGGGCCCGACCGCCATATAGCCGCCGTCGGCGGTCTCATAGGTGCCGTAGAAGGGGCAGCCGCCGTCGAGGAGATTGGTTCCGCGCTGGTCGCGCCAGCCCCCGGCGGCCATCATGCCGTGGATGGCGGAGGTCAGATGCGCGGTGCCGTCGACGATCGCGGCGTCCACGACCTGGCCGGGGCCGCCCGCGCGGGCGTGCTGCAGGGCCGCCAGGACGCCGATGACGAGATAGAGCGAGCCTCCCGCGTAGTCCCCCAGGAGGTTGGCGGGGGCGATGGGCGGGCCGTCGGCGGCGCCGATCATGCTGAGGGCGCCGGTGACGGCGATATAGCCGATGTCATGGCCGGCGGTCCGGGCGAGCGGGCCCTCCTGCCCCCAGCCGGTCATCCGGCCGTAGACCAGCCGGGGGTTACGCGCCAGGCAGTCCTCCGGGCCGAGGCCCAGCTTCTCGGTGACCCCGGGGCGGTAGCCCTCGATGAGGATGTCGGCGCGCTCCACGAGATCGAGCACGGCGGCCACGCTCCCCTCGGCCTTCAGGTCGAGGAGCACCGAGCGCTTGTTGCGGTTGGCGAGGTCGTAGTCGGGATCGATCCGCAGGCCGGCGCCTCCGGGGCGGTCGACGCGGACGACATCGGCGCCGAGGTCGGCGAGGACCATGGCGGCGAACGGGCCCGGCCCGATCCCCGCCAGCTCCACCACTCGCACCCCGGCCAGCGGACCGGCCGCCGTCACCCCGTCCTCCGCCGCCACCGTCATGCCGTTCCCCCATCATGTGACACCACTGCTGTAACACCGCCGATGCTAAGAACGCGTCCCGCATTCCACAAGCCCTCTCCTGGGCCTGTGGACAACCAAGCCCCTTGCCCGGCAAGCGGGTTTGGTCCCTGCGGCAGCACGGCGGGCCGGGTGTGGCGCCGGCCGCTTGCGGGTCAGGTCTTCTCCATATCCGGCCCCGTCATCGACAGCGGCCGTTCGGGCACGAGATGGTCCTCGTCGCCCGCCGGATCGGTCAGCCTGCCCAGCCGGCGCGGCAGATCGGAGCCGACCAGCACGATCACCACCAGCGTCAGCCCGAAGGTGAGCACCGCCAGCGCCCGTCCGAGGGACATGCCCTCGGCCAGATGGGCGCCGAGCACCGGCGCCACCGCGCCGCCGAGCGCCCCGGTGTTGTAGACGAAGCCGAGCGAGGCGGCCCGCGTCCGAGTGGGGAAGTGACCCGCGATGTACTTCGGCAGGATGCCCGAGATCCCCTGGCTCAGCGCGAGCAGGAAGAACAGCAGCACGCCGAGCCCGACCAGGGTGTCCTGCACCGCGAACACCGGGAAGACGAAGGCCAGTGAGGCGAGCAGGGTGTAGACGTAGGCACGCCGGGTGCCGAGCCGGTCGCCCGCGAATCCCGCCAGCCAGCAGCCGGCCATCGTCCCGAACCCGGCGTAGAACATCACATCGGTGACCTCGGACGGGGTGTACCCGAGCTGCTCCTTCAGATAGGTGGGCAGCAGCGCCTGGATCGGCCAGCTGTAGAGGAACGCGCAGAAGACCGTGCACGTCAGGGCCACATACAGCGGCCAGCGGCGCCGTCCGCCGAGCTGGGCCGCGAAGGCGACCAGACACCCCGCCGCCAGGAGTGACAGCGGCCGGCGCCAGCCCGCGCCCAGCGGGGTGAAGACCAGGAACAGCGCGACGCTCGCGGCCACGGCCAGCGCCGTGTTGACGCTCGCGCGGGAGCGTCCGGCGAACAGCGGCCGGAAGGCGTTCGGCCGCGCCTTCGCCGTCGCCACCTCCTCGTGCCAGTCCCCGGCCTCCGGAAGCGCGCGCCGCACCCACAGCGCGACCAGCACCGGCAGCACGCCGATCCAGAACATCCAGCGCCAGCCCCAGTGGGGCACCACCCACTTGTAGAGCTCGGAGGCGAGGATGGTGCCGCCCGAGTAGCCCGAGATGAGGAAGCCGGAGGCCCGGTTGCGCAGCCGCGCGGGCCAGCTCTCGAGGACATAGGTGGCACTGGCGCTGTACTCACCAGCCATGCCCATGCCAATCACGAGGCGGGCCGTGAACATGCTGATGTAGTTCCAGGCGAACCCACAGGCGAAGGTGCCGAGCGAGTAGAGCAGAATGCTGACGATCATGGCGGCCTTACGGCCGTAGCGGTCCCCCAGCGCGCCCAGCACCGCCCCTCCGAGCCAGCGGGTGATGAAGGCGCCCGAGACCAGGCTCGCCGCCGACGCCGTGCTCAGGTCGAATTCGTCGGCTATCTCGGTCAGGACGAGCGTGATCAGCACAAAGTCGAAACCATCGAGCAGATAGCCGATCCAGGCGGCGAACATGGACTTCCACTGACCCCGCGAGACCTCTCGGTACCAGGGCACCGTGGTGGCTCCGGTCACGGCAGCAGTCCTCCCTCCTCCAGGAGTTGACGTACGGTCTTGACGGCTGCCTCGCCCAGCGGCACCTGGGGCGCGGCGGTGTCCGCGCACTCGATCACACCCAGCAGCCGCAGCGCGGCCTTGAAACCGCCCAGCCCCGCCGAACTGCCGCCCATCAGCGCCGGGTCCCCGGCGTCGGTGATGGCGAAGAGCGCGGCCAGCCGGTCCTGTTCGGCGGCCGCCTGCTCCCAGCGGCCCGCCCGCGCGTGCTCGTACAGCCGGACGAACCCGGCCGGGTCGACGTTGGCCAGCCCCGGGACAACGCCATGGGCTCCCGCCAGCAGGGCGCCGTCCACCGACAATTCGGAGCCGGTGAGCACGGTGAAGGAGTCGTTGAGGCCGCGACGGTGGACCTCGACGAGCATGCGCCGCAGCGCCCCGTCGTCTCCGCTGCTGTCCTTGACCCCCGCCAGGGTGGCGTCGGCGGCCAGCGGAAGCAGGATCGAGGGCGTCAGCTTGGAGTGGACGGAGACCGGGATGTCATACGCGAACAGCGGCACGTCCACACCGTCGCGCAGCCGCCGGAAGTGGTCGGCGATCTCCAGGGGATGGGTGCGGGTGTAGAAGGGCGCGGTGGCCACGACGGCGTCCGCGCCCAACTCGGCCGCCGTACGGGCGTGATCGAGGACCCGCGCGGTCGTCATGTCGATCGCCCCCGCGAGGACGGGCACCCGGCCGTCCACGGTCTCGATGACCGCCTCAAGGGCCGTACGGCGGCTTCGGTCGCTCAGATAGGCGGCCTCGCCGCTGGAGCCGAGCGCGAACAGCGCGCTCACCCCCGCGTCGATCAGCCGCTCGGCGAGCGCGGCGAGGGAAGAGGTGTCGACCTCGCCCGCGGGCGTGAGCGGGGTGCACAGGGGCGGAACGACACCGGTAAGGGGAGCCGGAAGACTCATCGACACCCAGCTTTCTGGATAGCAGGGCAATCAGGACGTGGGACGTCCTACGTTCGGGGCCGAATCTGACGGAGTGCCACCGCCCTGTCAAGTACATTCCCGCCTCAGCGCCCCGTCCGAATCCCGCCAGCACTCCAGGAGCCCACCGGCCAGTCTGGAACGCATGAGCGAGAACTACGAGATGCGCGCCATCGCGCCCGAGGTGCTGAAGCAGTTGCGGATCACGGACGACGCGGGAAACCCGCCGCGCGTGGTGGTGGACGACGAGGAGGGCGGCAGCCCGATGCGCTGCTGCCTGGGCCGGAGCCGGCCGTACGAGACCATCGCGCTCGTCTCCTACGCCCCGCTGCGCCGCTGGGCGCAGGAGACGGGGGCCAGGCCCGGCCCGTACGACGAGGTCGGCCCGGTCTTCATCCACCCCGAGGAGTGCGACGGCTGGAGCGGCCCCGGGATCGCGGACGACATCCCGGGCGAGCGGCGGGTGCTGCGGGCGTACTCCGCCGAGGGCAACATCCTCGGCGGCCGACTGCTGAACGACGGCGAACCGACGATCGAGGAGGGGCTGGCCGAGCTGTACGCGGACCCGCAGGTGGCGGCGGTGCATGTGCGCGCCGTCGAGTTCGGCTGCTTCCTGGCCGAGACCCGGCGGGCCTGAGGCATCCGGCACCCCGGGGGTGGGCGACGCCGGGGGGTACAGGGGTTCGCCCGGCGCCGCGCCCGGAGTACCACGCGCACAGCCGCCACGTTCGGAGGTCGGGTCACCACACCTCGTTCAGCGCGTGGCGGCTTGCAGGGCCCGGCGGCACAGCGCGTCCGCGCGCCGTGTCGTCTCGGGCTGCCGGAAGTCGCGGGCCAGGTGCAGGGTGTACGCGCAAGCGTCCGCGATGGCCACCCGATGGCCGACGGAGACGAAGAGCGGCTTCACCGCATCGCGGGTGCGCAGCGCGCGGCCGACCTCCTCGTCCCCGTCGAGCAGGGGCGACCAGTCGCCGCGGCGCGGCCCCGGGCCGGTGTGGCGGAAGCCGAAGGGATTCTTGGCGACACCGATGGTGGGCAGCCCGGTGAGCACCCCCAGATGGCTGGCCAGCCCGAACCGGCGGGGGTGGGCGAGGCCGTAGCCATCGCACACCACCAGGTCGGGGCGGCGGCCGAGCCGCCGGTCGAGGTCGCCGAGCGCGTCGAGGACGGCCGGAATCTCACGGAACGCCAGCAGCCCGGGGACGTACGGGAAGGTGACCCGGCCGACCGCGGTCGCCTCCGCGACGACGGCGAGGCCACGGGCGTCCAGGGCCACGGCGGCGGCCGCGACCAGGTCGCGCTCGTCGTCGTACGCCACGTCCACCCCGACGAGCGCGCCGATGCCGGTGCCCGGCTCGGGCAGCTCCCCGCCGACGACCACGGACGCCCGCGTCCGCTCCTGGACGGCGATGGCCTCGGCCTCGGTCGTGGGCCAGTCGCGGGGCAGTTCATATCGTGGATCGACGGCGCTGGTCATCGTGCGACTCACGTTACTAGTCTGCCTGGCATGTTCGTACTGGAGATCACGTACACCGCCTCGGCCGACCGCGTCGAGGCCGCCCTCCCCGAACACCTCGTCTGGGTGGACGACCACTTCGCCAACGGCACCTTCCTCGCCTCGGGCCCAAAGAATCCCCGCGACGGCGGGGTGATCCTGGCGCTCGGCGACGACCGGGCCAAGATCGAGGAGATGGTGGCGAGCGACCCCTTCATCGTCGCGGGCGTCGGCGAATACACCATCACCGAGTTCCTGGCCACCCGCACGGCCCCCGCGCTCGCCGATTACCGCCAGCAGCGGCCGTAAGGAGCCCGTTTCGGCTTACGCCGTGAGCGAGGCTATGAACGCGGCCCACGATTGGGTGGGGAACGGGATGGCGGGACCGTCGGCGTTCTTGGAGTCACGGACCGGGACGACACCCGGGAGGTTGTCGGCGACCTCGACGCAGTTGCCACCGTCGTCATTGCTGTAGCTGCTCTTGCGCCACGTAGCAACACTCAGGCCCGGGGTGGTTGGCATGGGCTCCAGTCCTTCATCACGGCTCGAATCATCGCCCCGGAGTCGCGGGGCGAGAGGGCCATGGCCCTGAGCAGATCGCAGTTCTCCCTGCGCCGCGCAACAGTCTCCTGGTCCTCGATGATGGTCCCGGACTGGCTGCTCTCGTCATACACCACCAACGCCCCATGGGGGACCGTGAAGAGAGTCAGAGAACTCCCGGTCTCCGCGTGCTCGCCAGCCGTGAAGGGCATGCGCGGCGGCTTGGGGCGGTCCAGCAGCGCGGGGCCCGGGGCGGAGCCCCGGTTCGGGAAGGGGCGGGGAGGGGAAAAGCCCGCCGCAGGCGTCAGGACCCGGCGGGCACCCCCACCCGCCCTAGCGGGACACGCAGAGCCGCACCACGAGCGAGACACAGTCCCGAGAGTCGCCGGAGCCGGAGCCGGAGGCAGAGCCGGAGTCGGTCGGCTTGGCCGTGGGCCGCTGCGCCGGCTGCCCGCTCGGGGTGTTTCCGGGGTCCGCCGTCCCGCCGCCCGTCGGCTTCCCCGTCGGTTCGCCGGTTGGCTCACCGGTCGGCCGGTGCGACGGGCCGCTCGACGCGGAGGAGGAAGCGGACGAGGAAGGCGAAGACGGACGTGACGAGGGCGAGGCGGAGGAAGAGGACGACGGCGTCTTCCGCGAGGGCGATACGGCGCTGGACGGCACATCCGCCGGTGAGTGCCCCGTGGGCACGCTCGACGTGGACGGCCGGTTCCGGGACGCCTCCCCCGGAACGCCCGCCCGCGGCCCGTCCGAGTGGCGCGACGCCCCGGACGTGCCCGAAGCCGACGCGGAGCCGGAAGAAGCGGAGGAAGAGGCGGATGTGTCCGATATGGACGGAGTCGACGCCGTCGCCGGCTGCTGGGCCTCCGCCGAGCCGCCGTCCGTCAGCGCGAGCCCCGTCATGACCGCCGCCCCCGCGACCAGCAGCACCCCACCCGCGGCCGCCGCCACCGCCACCGGCCCCGCCTGGCGCACCCGTCCCCGGACGAGGTGCCGCATGGAGCGGCGGGACGAGACCAGCGGCCCGTTCGAAGGAGCCGCATGCGCACCGCCGGATGTCACGGCGCCCGCTCCGGCGGCCGCCATGGCACCCGCCCCACCGGCGGCCACCAGCGGCGCCAGGAAGCGCGCCATGCCCCGGTCGTACAGGTCCAGCAGCGCCGGGCCGACCAGCGCGGGCAGCCGGTCGTCGGCCGCCACCAGCTGCTCCATGCGGCCCCGGCAGTCCCGGCAGCCGTCGATGTGCACGGCGATCTCCTCGGCCTGGTGCGGGGAGTCCGCGCCCCGCACATGGTCGGGCAGTCGCTCCCAGTGCGCACCGCACGCGGCGCTCGCCGGATAGCCGGGCTGGGCGCGCAGGAACTCCTGGCGCACGCTCTCCCGGACCCGCTCCACCAGGGCCGCCGCGTCGTCGTCGGTCATCCCGGCCCGCCGCGCCACCTCCTCCGGCGGGAGACCGTCCACCTCGGCGAGCCACAGCACCTTGATCCAGCGCTGCGGCAGCTCATCGAGAACCCGCACCAGCGGTTCGAGGTACGACGCCTGCTGCGCCGGGCCCCAGCCCCCCGCCCCGGCCGAGAGCGCCCTTACGGCGCTCGTCAGCTCGTCCGGGATGGCGTCGGCGCCGAGCGGGTGCCCGGCGCGCAGCCGGCGCCACACGCTGTAGTGCGCCTCGGCGACCAGATCGCCCGCAACCCAGGGGTTACCGGTGAGAGTTCGGGCATATCCGCACAAACGCGGATATTCGGCTTCGTAGATTCTCGCGTAGGCGGCCGCGTCGAGCGCCGCGTGACCTTCGGTCATGGTGGAACAACCCCTGGGGTGGGTGCCTCGTCACTGCCGCCGTTCTGTAACAGCTCCGCACGGCGCCCCGAGACCTTGCATGGTTTGGCAAGCCTAAATGCCCTATGTCCCCTCGAAAAAACACTCGTGACGCACGTCACGTCGAAAGCGGGTGCACTGCCCTGATCGCCCAAACGTCTTAACCCTCGAAAGGGCGACGCGCCCCGCACCTATCGCAAGGGAGCCGACGTGACCACTGTCATCGATCAAGCCGTCCAGGCACAGCTCATCGCGTCGACGCCCGAGTCACGCGCGATTCCGGCGTGCCTGCGCTATGAGCGGGACGACCCGTTCGCCGTCCGCGTCTCCTTCCCGCCCTCCGCGTCCCTCGACGGCTCCACGGTGGAGTGGACGTTCGGGCGGGAGCTGCTCTCGGCCGGGCTGCGCGGCCCGGCGGGGAGCGGGGATGTGCAGATGTGGCCGTGCGGACCGCGGCGGACGGTCCTGGAGTTCCATGCCCCCGAGGGCATGGCCATGGTCCAGTTCGACACCGCGGATCTCCACAGATTCCTCGGCCGCTCGTACGCCATCGTCCCCGAGGGCAGCGAGGCCGGGGAGCTCGACCTGGACCAGGGGCTGGCGTCGCTGCTGAGAGACGCCTGAGCCGGTACGGACACCTGTCCTGTGAGCCCGCCCGTCCGGACGAGTGAGCCTGTCCGTACGGACACCCGTGAGACCGCCCGTACGGACACCTGGAGCCCGTCCGTATGGACACCTGTGAGCCCGCCGCCCTTACGGACACCCGCGAGCCCGTACGGCGGACACCCGTGAGCCCGTACGGCGCTTGAGCCCGCCCTTACGGTGAGGGGGTCAGGTGGCGGTCGCGGTCGTGGTCGCCGCCAGCATGGCCGTGGCGACGGCGGCGGCGAGCGCCGTCCGCACCTGGGCGATCACCTTCTCGAGTACCGGGCCCATGCCCCCGCAGCGCTCCCCCAGTTCGAGGATCCGGTGCTTGCGGACCTTGGCGTCCGTAGCCGTGACCACGGCCCTCAGCTCGCCCGCCGCCGCAAGGGTGACCAACGCCGCGTCCCGTTCGGACACTTCGGCCGCCGGCTCCTCGCCGTGCAGCACGCGCACCGCGTCATCCCGCATTCCGGCCACCTGATCGGGCCGTTCCAGCGTGTACTCCTTGGCCGGGAACAGCCCCAGCACCCGCCTCCCCTTCGCCCGCACATACCCGGCCGCCACCATCTGGTCGCGGACCGCGTGCTCGGTCAGCCGTGGCTGATGTCCCACCCAGATCTGCCAGCTGCGCGGCCGGGATTCGCCGATCAGCTCCAGCAACCCGTCGAGCGCCCGGTCTCCCGTGGCGGCGTCGGCAACCGGGCACGGGCTGCCGTCGGTGTCGGTGAGCATGCCCCGCTGAACGAGCTCGGTAAGGGCGGCGGCGCGGACGAGGAGGGCGGTGTGAGCACCGGCGGGCCGGCCGGTCTCGGGATCGTAGGAGAGCAGGTAGAGGGAGGCGGCGAGGGAGAGCGAGCCGTTCGGCATGGGAACCTCCGACGGTCGGGCGTCCGGTGGGGCGGCGTACCTCGACCATATCGGCCACGTGCCCCCATGATCGACCCTCCGCCACGAGGTTCCGGCGGGGCCGGACGCGTCGCCTTCCCATGGGCTCGGCCGACGGCCCGTGGTCTCCGCCCGGGATGCGGCAGGCCCCGCCCTGGGTCCCGGCCGTCCCGGGGCCCATTGCCCACGTACGGGATGCGGCAACGCCCGGACCCCGGCCATCCCGGAACCGTTGCCCCCGAACAGGAAGCGGCAACGCCCGGGGCACGCGGAGATGGCGGCCACGCGTACCCCCGTGTGTACGCGTGACCGCCACCGGTCCCATTCCCCGTCGGCCTCGCTCGGGCCTGTCACCCCCGTGGGCCCGTCGGGCCATGTGACCCCTGTCGGCCCCTGGAGCCGTCCCTCGTCCGCCCTCTTGGGCCGCGTCCCCCTATTGGCCCCCTCGGACCGTGTCACCCCCCGTCGGCCCTCCTTGTGCCACGTCCCCCGTCGACCCCCGTTTGGCCGGGTCCTGCGTCGGCCCCCTCGGGCCGCCTCACGCCCCGTCAGCCGCCTCAGGCCGCGTCCCAGTCGCCTCAGGCCGCGTCCCCCGTCGGCCTCCGTCTGGCCGTGTCCCCCGTCGGCTCCCTTTGGCGGGTAACCCCCGGCGCCCTCAGGCCGCGTCGCCCCCGTCCGCCCCTCGGGCCCGTCACCCCCGTCAGCCCGTTGGCCCCCGCGCCGCCCCCGTCAGAGCCCCGTCAGGACCCGTCACCGTCCAGGACCCGTCACAGCCCGCCACAGCCCCGTCAGGACCCGTCACAGCCCCGTCAGGACCCGCTCACGGGTGGTACAGCTTCACCACCGCGGTCGTGGTGGTCCGCTTGAAGTCGGCCACCGGCGCCTGGTCGAAGCCGCCCATCTCGCCCCACGACACGACGGTGACGGTCCGGCCGTCGCGGCCCACCCCGAAGAGGTGGATGCCGGGCTCCGAGTCCGGGTACGAGGTGTGGACGCCGTAGACATGGGCGCCGTCCTCGGCCGTCAGCGCGCCGTAGTCCCGCCCTGAGGCGGTGCCCTCCGGATAGTCGCGCACCCAGTCCGCGGCACAGTTCTGGATCTTCTTCTCGGCCGCGGCGGCGAGCTTGCGGGCCGCCTCCACCGTGCCGGTCCTGACCACGATCTGGGTGGCGCTGGTGTCGTATTCGGTCCAGAACGTGCGATGGGTCGCCCCGGCCGACGGCAGGGTCTTCTCCACGCAGAACGGAGGGGTCTCGGGCAGGCCCCGAGTGACATCACTCGCGTACCAGTCCGAACTCGGATGCGGCGGAAGCTCCCTCGGCACCAGGTGGCGGGGGGTGCCCTGGGGTACGGCCGCCTGCGCCTCCGCCCGGGCCGACGGTGCATGGGCCTGGGCCGGCCCGGTCCCGGCCACGACGGCGGCCGCGGCCACGGCCACGGCGCCGAGCGCGGCGCCGCGGAGTGAGTGCGTGGGCTTGTGCATGAGGTGTTTCCCCGTCTCTTCCCGAACTCAGGATTTCTTCATGTCTGCCGTCGTACCGGCAGGTCGCGGCGGCAGGACAAGCGTGTGCGCCACCTGGCCGTGACCGCTACGACCGGCGGGGCATGCGGGACGCTGGAATGCCTGCACGTACGCTGACTTGGGGGTATGACAACACCCTGGAACGCGCCCGTGGAACGCCCACGGGACGAAGGTCGCGGGCCGGGGACGATCTGGGGGGTGGTGGGCGTGGGGAACGCCAAAGAGGTTGACGACTTCGCCGAGAGACTGCGGGCGCTGAAGGAGCGCTCGGGCCGCAGCTACGGCTCGCTGGCCACACGTCTGCACGTCAGCACGTCCACGCTGCACCGCTACTGCAACGGCGACGCGGTCCCGGCGGAGTACGCCTCCGTCGAGCGCTTCGCCCGGCTGTGCGGCGCCACCCCGGAGGAACTGCTCGCCCTCCACCGCCGCTGGATCCTCGCGGACGCCTCCAGACACCGCGCACGCGAAGCCGACCGCGAGGGCGCGGGCGGCCGCCCGGCGGCCGACGGCACGGCGTCGGCCCCGCGCCGGGGCGGGGCCGACCGCCGGGCCGTGGACGGCACCGCGCCCGCACCCGAGGCGGACGCGCGGCGCGGTGACGGTGAGCCGCGCCTGTCAGCCGACGCACGAGAAGGCGACGACGACCCGTCGGACAACTCTGGGACCACCACCGCCACGCCCGGCGCCGGCCCGGACGCCGACCGCCACCGGGAGCACCTCGCCGCCTCCGGCCCGGGCCCGGTGACAGACACTCCCCGGGGCGCGGCCGCTCCGACCGGCCCGGCCGGAGACGGCACCGGGCCGGAAGCGGGTGGGCGCTCCCGCGACGCTCAGCCGTACCCGGCAGCCGATGCGCGCCAAGACACCGCCGATGAACGACAGCGCACCGGCGACGAGCCGCACAGCACCGCCGATGAACGACAGCGCACCGCCACCCCGGCCGACGCTTCGGGGGCCACGCCGACGTCCGGCGTCCCGGCCGCACACCGCACCGCCGCCGCGACCGACCACTCATCGCGCAGCCATGGCCCCGCACGCCGTGGCGGGGCCGCGCACCAGGACGGAGACCCGAGGCACCCGCACCAACGCGGCGACACCGGGGACACCGGGGACACCGGGGACACCACCGAGCGCGCGGACGGCGCCCTGGCGCCGTCCGCGGCCGCCGGGCAGGCCGAGCCCCACGCCGCGCCCGCGGACAAGACCGCGCCCACGGGCAACGCCGGATCCGCCGCCACCGCGCGGAGGCGGTTGCGGGCCGTGTCGGGGAGCGACCGCGACACCGCCGTCGTCTCACGCGCGCGGCGGCCGTGGGCGTTATTGGCCGGGGCCGCCGCCGTTGTCGTGCTCGCCGTCACAGCGGTCGAGGTACGGCCGCCCGGCGACGGCGACCGTAAGGACGCGGCGGCCTCACGCCCCTCCGCCGCCCCCTCGTCCACGCCGCACGCCGGGCCGACCGCCCGCGGGCATCTGGACCGTCAGAGGACGGACGGCGACGACGCGTCCGGCGCACCGCGCGACGACGACAAAGACAAGGACGGTAAGGGCGAGCGCGGCAAGGGGCGGAGAGCCGATGGGGGCGCCTCCGGCTCCCCCGGACCGGGCGGCTCCAAGGACCCGGACGGCGGCGGCTCCACCCAGGTCCCGCTCACCCTCTCCACCCGTTCCCATGTCTGGGAGAACGGCTGCGGCCACCGCTATCTCATCGACCGGTCCCCGTCCCAGGTCGCCCCGCCACCCACCGAGCAGGACGCCCCGACCTGGGCCGCCGCCCATGGCGCGGTGCACGGCAGGACCACCAATGTCGAGGTCACGGTGCAGGGCCGGGCCTCGTCGGCCGTCGTCCTGCAAGCCCTGCACGTACGGGTCGTGGGCCGCCGCACCCCGCTCGCGTGGTCGTCGTTCGCCATGGACAACGGCTGCGGGGGCTCTCTCACCCCGCGTGCCTTCTCGGTGAATCTGGACGCCGCCCGTCCGCTGGCCCGCCCCACCGAGGGCAACGACGCGGGCAAGCCGATCCCCGCCGTCCACTTCCCCTACCGCGTCTCGGCCTCCGACCCGGAGGTGCTGCTCGTCAACGCCCGGACGGCCGGCTGCGACTGCAGCTGGTACCTGGAGCTGGACTGGTCGAGCGGCGGCCGCTCGGGGACGCTGCGGATCGACGACCACGGCTCGCCGTTCCGCACCAGCGGCATCAAGGGACGCCCGCAGTACGCCTACGACTACACCGACGGCTCCTGGCACACGAGCGAGTGAGCACGGCCGGCGCCGCTGCCTCACCCCACCGGCGGCGCCGTCTCATCCCACCAGCAACACCCTCCTCACTCCACCGTCGTCGCCAGCCGCAGCGCCGCGTCCCGGACGTCCGCGTGCGGATGTCCGCGCAGCGAGCGCACCCGCTCCCGCCAGGGCTCCGCCCACTCCGTACGCGCCCCGCCCACCTCGGTGAGGGTCGCGGCGAACAGCCCGGAGGCGTGGCCTCCGTCCTCGTCGAGCTGTCCCGCGGCGCGCAGCAGACCGGCGTCGGAGCCCGGCCGCAGCGCGGTGTTCAGCCGTCGGCGCAGGGCGTCGGCGGTACGGACGGCGAGCGCGGGGCGGGTGGTGTGCAGCCGGGCGAGGCGGGCCAGCCCGGCGGACAGTGGGCCGGGGCGGGCGTCCAGGTCGAGGGCGTTCACCAGCACATGGGCGGCCTCCTGGACGAACGTCTCGTATCCGGCGAGGAGTTCACCGGCGGCCCGCGCGGTGCGCCGGGTCAGGCGGGGCCGCATCCGGGCCCGGGTGGCGAGCCGGTCGGCGAGGTGCTGGATGCGGCGGCGGGCGGGGCGGTCGCGGTCGGGTTCGGCGTCGGGGCCGCCGGGCCGGGCGTCGGCGGTGACGAGCGCGGCGAGCGCCCAGGCCAGCGGGTTGTCGCCGGGTGACCCGTCGGGGGCCGCGGCCATCAGGTCCAGCAGGGCGTCGGCAGCGGGCCGCCAGCTCGCCCGGTTGCCCAGGTCGGTGACGGCCGCGACCAGCACGGCCGCCGCGTCCGGCGCCCACGGTGACCACCCGGCCAGCGCCCCGTATCCGGCCGCCGCCACCTCGGGGTCGTCGGTGTCGCAGACGACGCGTATGAGCTGGGCGTAGCGGCCGCGGTGCGCCTCGGGGAGGTCCAGCGGGCGGATGCGCAGCACGGCGTGGCGCAGTTCGCGCCGTCCGCTCGCGGCGGCGGTCAGCAGCTCCCAGGAGCGTTCGGCGTCGAGCGGCCCGGTGGCGAAGGCGACGCAGGCGGCCTGCACATCGGGGTGCTGGCCGGGCAGTTCGAAGGCGTCGGCGAGCAGCGCGGCGGCGTCGGTCACCGGGAGCAGGGTGGCGGCGAGCCGGACGGCCTCCTTACGGCTGGTGACCTTCGCCGGGACGGGCGGTACGGCCGTGGCCACCCCGTCCGGCGCGAGCACCCCGCGCACCAGCCGCCCCAGCCGTGACGGCTCGGCGTACCGGGCCGCTCTGGTGGCCGCGTACACCGCCACCCGGGCCCGGTCGCCGCCCGCGTGGGCGAGCAGGGCGGGCAGGGCGTCCGCGGGGCGGTCGGACCGGGCGAGGGCGGCGAGCGCGGCCTCGGCCAGGACCACATCTGAGGCATCGGCCAGGACCGCATCCGGGGCGTCGGCCCAGGTCCGGACGGTGGCCGCGCCGGTGCCGGGGATCAGCGCGGCATCGGCGACGGCCGCCGCCCGCTGCCGCGGCCGCAGGGAGGTGTCGGCGGCGGCGCGGTCCAGGAGGCGGGCGGCGGCGGCCTGTTGGCGGGGCAGCCAGCGGCCGGTGTCCCGGCCGGTGGGCGGGGTCCAGTGGGTGCCGGACGTCAGAAAGCGCCCGTACGGCGGGGTGTCGTCGAGGACGAGGTCGAGCAGATCGGTGCGACGGCGGGTCAGCACGGCCAGGACGGGCGGCAGCACGGCCGCGGAGGGCTCGTGGATCAGCAGCTCGGCCACGCGGTCGTCCCGCTCCGCCGGTGGTTCCAGCCACAGCCCGATGGCGGTGCGGACCGTCGCGTCGCTGCCGAACGAGATGGCCTGCCACAGGAGTTCCTGCAGCTCGGGCAGGGTGTGGGCGCGCCGGCCGAGGGCGCGGGCGAGGGCGAAGGTCAGCTCGTGGTCGACCCGTTCGGCGCCCGCCTCCAGCCACGGCCGCAGCGCCTCGAACACCGCCTGCTCCTGGCCGCGCCGCAACTGGTGGTCGAGACGGCCCAGGTCGGCGGCGCCGACGCTGCCCGCGAGCCGGGTGAGGGTGCGCAGCGCCCAGCCCAGGAGCTGCCGCCGCCCGGTGACGGCGTGTTCGCGCAGCAGCGCCACGGCGAGGTGGCGCAGCGCCTGGCGGGTGGCGGAGGAGGAGTCGCGGGCGGAGATCGCCTCGGCGGCGATACGGTCCAGATGCTCGGCGGCGTCGTCGGTGAACAGCGCGGGGTGGGCGCGAGCGAGCGCGCCGAGCGCGGCGGAGCGCACCGGGTCCTGTTCGTTGCGCAGCCGCTCCAGCAGCTGCAGCAGGTCGGTGAGGGCGTCCGGGTCGCCGGAGCGGGCGACGCACTGGATCAGCAGCGGATAGGCCAGGGCGCGGTCCTCGGCCGACGAGCGGCGCACGGCGGCCAGCAGTTCCTCGCGCGCCTCCTCGACCGGCAGATGGGCCACCGACTCCAGCACGGTGGTCCAGGGCGCGCCGCGCTCGCGCGCCTGGGCGGCCATCCGGCGGGCCTCGGCCTGGCGGCGGGGGCGCGGCAGGACTTCGAGTACGGCGGGTTCGACGACGGCGTGGGCGGGGTCGCGTCCGTCGGTGGCCGCGTCGTAGAACGCGGCGCGGCGGGCGGGCGGCAGCGCGGCCAACAGCCGGGCAAGGGCGTCTGCGTCGGCGTCGTGCCGCAGTGCCCGGCCCAGTTCGGCCAGCTCGGGCGGGTCGGCGCGGACGATCCGGCGCAGCACGGCCCGGTCCAGCCGACGCCGGGTGCCGCTGTGCTCGGGGGCGAGCAGCAGCCGCAGCGTGGCGCCGGGCTCGGCGGCCACCAGCGTGGACAGCCGGGCCCGTACGGAGGCGGGCAGCGGGCCGTGGCAGTGGTCCTCCAGCAGCTCCAGCACTCGCTGCGGCTCTACGGGCGCGGCGAGCGCGACACAGGGCGCGTAACGGGTCCACCAGTCGGTGCGCAGCGGTGCGGGCAGCGCGGTGAGTTGGCGCGCCGCCTGGTCCAGGACGGCCACCGGATGGCGGGAGACGAGGGGCCGCCAGGCGCGGACGGCGTGGAACAGCCCGGGCAGCAGCCGCGCCACGGTATCCGCCCCGCATCCGGGGAGCAGCCGGGCGGCCTCGCCGTCGCCCCAGCGCTCCCGGTACGGCTCGATCAGCCGGTCCGCGAGCGCGGTGCGCCGCCCGGCCACGACGGTGCGCACCAGTTCGCGCCGTATGGTGGCGGGCGCGTCCGCGAAGGCCGCCTCCAGCGCGTCGTCCGCGATGGCCCCGGGGCCGCCGCGGCGGGCGGTGTCGAGGGCGCGGTGCCGCACCACGGGGTCCGGGTCCGCGAGCCGCGCCGCGAGATGGCCGGTCCGCCCGCCGGCGGCCGCGGCCACGGCCGCCAGCCGCCGCTCGTACGTCCCGCGCCGCTCCAGCTCCTCGATCAGCGCACCCAACCGCCCCTCGGCACTGGCCGCCCTCGCCCGCCCGGCCAGCTCCCGCATCCGCCGCGGAAAGGGCAACGGATCGAGGACGGTGAGCAACTCGTCGGCGAGGGCGCCGGAGGATTCGGGGCCATGGTGGACTTCGGAGCCCGCCTGGGCTTCGGGACCACGGTGGGCTTCGGAGCCACGGTGGACTTCGGGCCCAGGGTGGGGCTCGGGGCCGAGGTGGGCTTCGGGCCCACTGTCGGCTTCGGGGCCGCGGTGGGCTTCGGACGCGTTGACCATGCCAGGGATTGTGCCGCTCACACGTCCGGTCACACGTCTCGCCGGAATATGGTTTCCCGGACCCAGACCACCGGGACCACCAGGCGCACCGAAACCACCCAGACCACCGAGGCACCCGCTCACCTCCCCGCCGCCCCCGCCGCCCCCCACGCCGTGCGAGCGTGACCCGTGCCACTTACGCTCAGTGTGTGGACCGGCCGGGTGCGTCGACGGATCCACCTCGGGACCGCGGCCCTGTCGTCCGAGCCCGGAGGAGCCCATGCCGGAGCTGTTCATCGGCGGCCACTGGACGACCGCCCTCGACGGACACAGCCGCGAGATCCGCTGTCCGGCGGACGGCTCGCTGGTCGCCGTGGTCGACGAGGCGGGGCCGGGCGACGCCGCCACCGCGGTGGCGGCCGCCCGGGACGCCTTCGACCGTGGATCGTGGCCGGGTACCCCGGCCGCCGACCGGGGCGGGCTGCTGCTGCGGGTGGCCGATCTGCTGGAGCGCGAGAAGGCGACGCTCGCCCGCGCCGAGTCGCTGGACACCGGGAAGCGGATGGTCGAGAGCGAGTACGACCTCGACGACATCGCGAACTGCTTCCGCTACTTCGGCAACCTCGCCTCCTCCGCCGGCGCCGGCCGCGTGATGGAGGTGGGCAGCGCGGAGATCGACAGCCGGGTGGTGCACGAACCGGTCGGGGTCTGTGTGCTGATCACGCCGTGGAACTACCCGCTGCTGCAGACGGCCTGGAAGGTGGCGCCCGCGCTGGCCGCCGGGAACACCTTCGTCCTCAAGCCCAGTGAGCTGACCCCGCACACCGCGATCCATCTGATGCGGCTGCTGACGGAGGCCGGGCTGCCCGGTGGCGCCGGCAATCTGATCCTGGGTCCGGGGGCCACCGCGGGCGCGCCGCTGGTCACGGACGAACGGGTGGACATGGTGTCCTTCACCGGCGGAGTGGCCACCGGGCGCTGGATCATGTCGGCCGTCGCGCCGACGGTGAAGAAGCTGGCCCTGGAACTGGGCGGCAAGAACCCCAATATCGTCTTCACCGACTGCGATTTCGACACCGCGGTCGACTACGCGCTCACGGCGGTCTTCCTGCACTCCGGACAGGTCTGCTCGGCCGGCGCCCGGCTGCTGGTCCAGGAGCAGCTGCATGACGCGTTCGTCGACGAGATCGTTCATCGCGCCCGGAACATCCGGCTGGGCGGGCCGTTCGACGAGAACGCCCGCACCGGGCCGCTGATCTCCGCCGAGCACCGCCAGAAGATCATCGACTATGTGGCGGCGGGGATCGACGAGGGCGCGGTGCTGCGCTGCGGCGGGACCCCGCCCGACGATCCTGACCTGGAGAAGGGCTACTACTTCCTGCCGACCGTCCTGGACGACTGCACCCCGGACATGTCCGTGGTGCAGGAGGAGTCCTTCGGCCCGGTGCTCACCGTGGAGCGGTTCCGGGACGAGGACGAGGCGGTGGCGCTCGGCAATGACACGGTATACGGCCTGGCGGGCGGGGTGTGGACGCAGGACGCGGAGAAGGCGCAGCGGGTGGCGTCCCGGCTGCGGGCCGGGACCGTATGGATCAACGACTTCCATCCGTATGTCCCGCAGGCCGAGTGGGGCGGGATGAAGCAGTCCGGTATCGGCCGAGAGCTGGGCCCGTCGGGGCTGCACGAGTACCAGGAGCTCAAGCACATCTGGCGCAACACCGCGCCACGTCCGCAGCGGTGGTTCGAATGACGGCGAGCGAGTCGTCCGGGAGCGTCTGCCTGCTGGAGGCGGGCCCGTCCGACGTCGGGGACGACAACATCCTGCGGCTGAACCGCTGGCTGGGGCTGCTGGGCTCCGGCCACGACTGGGACTACCCGGTCGAACCGCAGGAGAAGGGCAACAGCTTTCTGCGCCACGCCCGCGCCAAGGCGCGCGTCGACCCCCGCTACTTCACCGACCCCTACGACATCGACATCATGACCCGCGGTCTGCTGCTCGCCCGCAAGATCACCGCCCGGCCCGCGCTGGCCCTGTGGGCGGGCGCCGAACTGGCCCCCGGGCCCGATGTGCACAGCAACGACGAGCTGGCCGCCTACATCCGCGAGACCCACAACACCGTCTACCACCCGGCGTGCACCGTGCCGATGGGCGCGCCCGACGCCCCGGACGCCCCGCTCGATCCGCGGCTGAGGGTCAAGGGCGTGACGGGGCTGCGGGTCGCGGACGGGTCGGCCATGCCGCACCTCACCGCCGTCAATCCGTGCATCACGACGATGATGATCGGCGAGAAGTGCGCGGACATGATCAAGCGAGGGCATCCCTGACCAGCGGTGTCGCGTGGCGAGATGGACGACATCGCCGTCCCAGCCGGGCGAGGTGAATGGTCTCGCCCAGCGCGTCGGACGCCTCGTCCAGATACGGCCGCGCCGCCCGCACCCGTGGATCCACCTCGCGCACCCCACCGGTTTCCGCCGCGGCGCACATCGTAACCGTGGCCGCACACCTTGACGTTGAACCGATTCATCGCTTCCATCGTGAGGCAACCCAGCCTGGGAGCGCTCCCAGGCCCCACCCCCGCACTCTCCCCGAGAGGACCCCCATGCCCTCGATCCCGCACGTCTTACGCAGACTTCTGCTGATTGTCATGACCGCGTCGCTTTGTGCGCTGGGGCTGAGCATCAGCACCACCGCACGGGCAGCGGCCCTGGGGAACGGCTCGGTGACCGACCCCAACATCGCCTACACCGGCCGCTGGGACCTCGGCTCCGCCACCGCCGCCGTCCCCAACTGGACCGGCGGCTACCTCCAGACGGCGTTCACCGGCACCACGGTGAAGATCAAGGCCCGGGAGGCGGTGAACTTCTACGCCAGCGTCGACGGCGGCGCCGATGTCTTCTACGCGGGTGTCAGGGGCACCGTCAATCTCACCCCGACGCCACTCCCCCAGGGCAACCACACCCTCCGTGTCTCCTACCGCTCCGGTGACACCGTCTTCCAGGGCCTGGTCCTCGACTCGGGCGCGGGCACGGTGGCCCCCCGCGTCCCGTCCGGGCTCATCGAGTTCGTGGGCGACTCCATCACCGCGGGCGCCCTCACCGACCGGCTGGCGCTGGACTCATACGGCTGGAAGACCGGCGAACAGCTCGGCATGCGGCACACCCAGATCGCCCGCTCGGGCTACTGCCTGGTCGGCAAGGGCGGCTGCGTGGGCCTCGCCTCCCAGTTCTTCAAGACGGCCTCCACCGGCGACCAGAACTGGGACTTCTCCCGCTACCAGGCGAGCGCGGTGGTCATCAACCTGGGCACCAACGACATCGGGCACGGCGTCACCGGCACCGAGTTCCAGTCGGCGTACACCACCCTCCTGCGCGACATCCGCGCGAAATACCCGAACGCGGCCCTCTTCGCCGTTCAGACCCTCAAGAAGCGCTATGTGGCGGAGACCAAGGCGGCCGTGGGCGCGCGCAACGGCGCGGGGGACGCGAAGGTGTCCTACGTCGACACCAGCGGCTGGCTCACCGACGGCACGGACTACGAGGACGGCAACGGCCACCCCAACGAGGCGGGCCACACCAAGTTCGCGAACCGCCTGGCCCCGGTCATCGCCGCGAAACTCAACTCCGCACCCCTCGAGGCCGCCGCACCCGGACGGCCGGGCGACCCCCACATCACGTTCGGCGGCCGCTGGGACACCAAGAGTTCCACTACCGCCTACACCCCCTACTGGGCGGGCGCCTACTTCCGCACCGGCTTCACCGGCCGCACGGTCAAGCTCGAGCAGCGGGGTGCGATCGACCTGTGGGCCAGCATCGACGGCGGTCCCGCCACCTTCTACGACGAGGCCAAGGGCACGGTGAACCTCACCCCCGCCCCGCTCGCCGCCGGAAACCACACACTTCAGGTCAACTACCAAGTGGTCGCGGGCAGTTATCACGGTGACGCGGTCTTCCAGGGCCTGACCCTCGACAGCGGCGCCACCACCTTCACCCCGCCCACTCCGGAGAAGCTGATCGAATTCGTCGGCGACTCCATCACCGTCGGCACCACCACCTCGCAGAACGCCCGCACCGCCTACGGCTGGCTCATCGGCGAACGACTCGGCGCCGACCACACCCAGATCGCCCAGGGCGGCGCCGCCCTCGTCGACACGGCGGACGACCGGATGAGCCTGGAGCGGCAGTTCACCAAGCTGAACCCGAACGCCGCCACCCCCGACTGGGACTTCTCCCGCTACCAGGCGCATGCCGTCGTCATCAACCTGGGCACCAACGATGTGGGGCGCGGGGTGAGCTCGGCGCAGTTCCAGACCTCGTACACCAGCCTTCTCCGTAAGGTCCGCACCGCCTATCCGAACGCCTGGATCTTCGCCCTGCGCACCTTCAGCGGCCGCTTCGGCACCGAGACCAAGACCGCGGTGACCGCCTTCGGCGATGCGAGGTCGTCCTACATCGACACCACCGGCTGGCTCGCCCCCGACGACCTCTCGGACTCGGTCCACCCCAACGACAAGGGCCACCGGACCATCACCGACCGCCTGGCGCCGGTCATTTCTGCCAAGCTCCGGACATGACCACGCCTCATTCCGTCGACCATGACCTCATCCAGGCCGCGACTCAGGTGGCGGCCGCGCGCAGCCGCGGCGACAACCACACCGTGGCGGCGGCGGCCCGCGACCGGGACGGGCGCATCATCACCGCGATGAACGCGTACCACTTCACCGGCGGCCCCTGCGCCGAACTCGTCGTCATCGGCGCGGCGGCCGCCCAGGGCGCGTACGACCTGGTGACCATGGTCGCCGTGGGCGGCCGCGGGGTGATCCCTCCCTGCGGCCGCTGTCGCCAGGTGATGCTCGACTACTTCCCGGACCTGCGCGTCATCGTCGGCGCGGGCGGGCGCCCGCGCGCCGTGCCCGTCGCCGAGCTGCTCCCCGAGAGCTACCGCTGGCAGGACCACCAGGAGCACGACGACGACCAGCAGGAGCACGACGGCCGGACCACCACGCCGTGACCGCGTCCCGCGTCTACCGCACGTGAGCCGCTACGACCCACGGTGACCAGCCGTTCGGCTCGTTTGGACGCCGGAGGGGGCGGTACTCGGGAGCCATGGTTCGATGGGGATACACGATGATGACCGAGCAGGCCGGACCACGTCAGCTCGTCGGCGACGTGGTCCGGGCCGAGCAGGTCGGGTTCGACTTCTCGGTGACCTCCGACCACTACGCCCCGTGGCTGGACTCCCAGGGGCACGCCCCGTACGCCTGGAGCGTGCTGGGCGCCGCCGCGCAGGCCACGTCCTCGATCCCGCTGACGACGTATGTCACCTGCCCTACCGTGCGCTATCACCCGGCGGTGGTCGCGCAGAAGGCGGCGACGCTCCAGCAGCTGTCCGAGGGGCGGTTCCGGCTGGGGCTCGGGTCCGGTGAGAACCTGAACGAGCACGTGATCGGGCAGGGCTGGCCGTCGGCCGATGTGCGGCACGAGATGCTGGAAGAGGCGATCGAGATCATCCGGGCGCTGTTCGGCGGTGGCTATGTCACCCACCACGGCACCCACTACGACGTCGACTCGGCCAAGCTGTGGGATCTGCCGGACCAGCCGCCGCCCATCGGCGTGGCCGTCTCCGGGCCGCAGTCGTGCCGGCTGGCCGGGCGGCTGGCCGACATCCTGATCGCCACGGAGCCCAAGCCGGAGCTGGTGGGGGACTTCGAGCGCAACGGCGGTGGCGGGAAGCCCCGGATCGGCCAGATCCCGGTGTGTTACGACCCCGACCGGGACGCGGCGATCGCGCGCGCCCATGACCAGTTCCGCTGGTTCGGGAGCGGCTGGAAGGTCAACTCCGAGCTGCCGGGGCCCGCCTCCTTCGCGGGCGCGACCCAGTTCGTCCGGCCCGCTGACGTGGCCGCGTCCATTCCGTGCGGCGATGACGTCGAGGAGTTCACGGAGCTGATCCGGCCCTTCGCCGACGCGGGCTTCACGGACGTCGCCCTCGTCCAGATCGGCGGTGACCACCAGCGGCCGTTCCTGGACTGGGCCGAGAAGCGGCTGCTGCCCGCGCTCAGGGAGCTGTAGGGGTCCCCGCGCGCCGTACGAAGAGCTGATGCAGATCGCGTACGGCGCGCGGGACGGAGCCAGAGCGGCGGCGCTGGATCACCAGCAGCACCTCGGTGTCCTCGCCGTCCGCGAGCGGCCGATGGGTGATCGCGCCACCGCGCTCCAGGGGGTCGCCGATGACGCTGAAGTCGGGGAGCACGGTGACGCCCAGCCCCTCGGCCACCATCAGCTTGCCCATCTCGGCGCCGTCGGTGGAGTACGAGAAGGACGGGGTGCGCCCGGCCAGCAGCCGGTGGATGAAGCGGTGCATGAGATAGCCGGAGCGCATGACGATCAGCGGCTCGCGCCCGTCCACCAGATCCGCCGCGCTCACCGTCGGCCGGGCGGCCAGCGGGCTGTCGGGGCGCAGACAGACCACCGGGTGGCCGCGCAGCAGCTCGGTGGTCTCGAGGTCGGGCGGGACGTCGTCCCCCCGGAGGTAGTTGACCAGGCCCAGATCGACGCTGCCCTCCAGCAGCGCCCGGTGGATCTCGGTCTGCTGTGCGCCCACCACCTCGACCTGGGTCACCGGGTGGGTGGCGCGGAACTCCCGGACGGCCGGGATCAGCAGCGGGACCGTCGCGGTGTTGACCGTGCCCAGCCGGATCATCCGGCTGACGCGGTGCTGGTCACCGGCGGCGTCGCGCAGCCGGTCGACGGCCTCGATGACGGTGGCGATATGCGGCAGCAACTCCCGTCCCTCCGCGCTGATCGTGGCGCCGGAGCGCTTGCGCTCCAGCAGATCCACGCCGAGTTCGCGTTCGAGATTGCGCACGGTCTCACTCAGCGCCGGCTGGGACAGATGCAGTTCCTCGGCGGCGCGGCGGAGTGAGCCGAGGCGGGTGACCGCGGCGATGTATTCGAGCTGTTCAATTCGCACACGCCGCACGATGCCCGCCCGGTGCGCCTGCTTCAAGGGAAGCCCTGTCACGGTCTCATGAATACCGACTCACTCCCCGGCCCGCGTTCCGGGTAATCTCGAAGCGGGCGCCGCGGAATTCCGCGGCCCGGCCCATGCGTCCGGGATATGGAATGGACCCCGGGCCTTCTTGACCGGCAGGACTTCCCCCTGGTTGGATCGGTGACATGAAGCGACAGGACCTCACGCGGCGACGCCACGTCGACCTCGCGCGTGTCTCCAGCGCGTCCTGTTGCTGTCGGGCTTGACCTGACGTCGGGTCCGAGCGAGCCCTGAGGGATCGCCTCCGCTTCGCTCCCCGCCGCCTCCCATGATCGGGAAAGGCTTTTAGCCGCCGCCACCGAGAAAATGCGGCCACACTGTCCCGCCTTTGCGCCCATTCGCGCTGCCCGGTCTTTCCGCGCCCCGCCCCGGATGAATTCCGTGCGACGCCAGGGCGCCGATTCGCCGTGCCCGTATTCGCTCCACCGGGAGTTCCCCATGCCCGCAGAACCCCTCCGTTTCGCCTATTGGGAGCTGCCGGAGCCCGTGCCCGCGCTGCCCTGACCGCCGCCGGCGTTCCCACCGCCGTTCCCACCGGCTCCCGATCCCACCGCCTCGACCGCATCACGAAGGGTTACTCATGGCCACCGTCCTGTCCCTCTCCGGCTCCCCCTCCGCCACCTCCCGCACCGCCCGGCTGCTGCGCCATCTGGACGCCCGGCTGACCGCCCAGGGCCATCAGGTGGTGCCGCTCGATGTCCGCACCCTCCCCGCCGCCGCGCTGCTCGGCGCGGACTTCTCGCACCCGGCCATCGTCCGGGCCAAGGCGCTGGTCGAGCAGGCGGACGGGCTCGTCGTGGGAACACCGGTCTACAAGGCCGCCTACTCCGGGCTGCTGAAGTCCCTGCTGGATCTGCTGCCGCAGTACGCGCTCGCGGGCAAGACCGTGCTGCCGCTGGCCACCGGTGGCACCACCGCCCATGTGCTGGCCATCGACTACGCGCTGCGGCCGGTGCTCTCCTCCATGGGCGCGGCCCATATCGTCCAGGGCTGGTTCACCCTGGACAAGGACATCACGGTGGAGCCGGACGGCGGGGTGAGCGTGGCGGCGGGGGCCGCCGAAGCGCTGGAGCAGGTCGTCGACCAGTTCTCGGCGGCGCTCGGCCACACCACCGTCCTGGCCGCGGCGAGCTGACCGTGTCGTCCCTGCCCGAGCCCGCCCATGTCATCGCCGATGACACCGAGAAGCTGAAGGTGGCCGCGGCGCCGGCCGAGGAGTTCCGTACCGGCGCCGCCGAGCGCGATGCGCGGCGCAGGCTGCCGCGTGCCCGACTGGACCGGCTGTCCACGTCCGGACTGCCGGCGGAACCACCCCGCCACGGCCTCCTCCAGCCCCCGCCCCACCCCCGCTGACCCCTGAACGGAGCCGCACCATGTCCCTCACCTTCCACTGGTTCCTGCCCACCAACGGCGACAGCCGCCATGTCGTCGGCGGGGGCCATGGCACCCCCGTCACCTCGGCCGGAGGGGACCGCCCGCCGTCCGTCGGCTATCTCTCCCAGATCGCCCGCGCCGCCGAACACCTCGGCTTCGAAGGCGCTCTCACCCCGACCGGCGCCTGGTGCGAGGACGCCTGGCTGACCACCGCGATGGTCAGCCAGCACACCGAACGGCTGAAGTTCCTGGTGGCCTTCCGGCCCGGCTTCCTCTCGCCCACCTTCGCCGCCCAGATGGCCTCCACGTACCAGCGGCAGACCGGCGGCCGGCTGATGCTCAACGTGGTCACCGGCGGCGAGAGCCAGGAGCAGCGCGGCTACGGCGACTTCCTGGACAAGGACGCCCGCTACGCCCGCACCGGCGAGTTCCTGGGCATCGTCCGCGACCTGTGGGACGGCAAGACCGTCGATGCCGCCGGCGAACACCTCCACGTCGAGGGCGCCAAGCTGGCCCGGCTCCCCGACCCGCTCCCGCAGGTGTACTTCGGCGGCTCCTCCGCCGCCGCGGGCCAGGTCGCCGCCCGCCATTGCGATGTCTACCTCACCTGGGGCGAGCCCCCGGCCGAGGTCGCCCGGAAGATCGCCTGGATCCGCGCCCTCGCCGCCGAACAGGGCCGTACGATCCGCTTCGGCATCCGGCTGCACGTCATCACCCGCGACACCGCCGAGCAGGCGTGGGCCGAGGCCCGCCGACTGCTCGACGGTTTCGACCCCGAGACCGTGCGCTCCATCCAGGCCGGCCTCGGCCGCAGCGAGTCCGAGGGCCAGCAGCGCATGCTCGCCCTGCACGGCGGCCGCCTGGACAACCTCGAGATCTACCCCAATCTCTGGGCCGGTGTGGGCCTGGTCCGCGGCGGCGCGGGCACGGCCCTGGTGGGCAGCCACGCCGAGGTCGCCGAGCGGATCGCCGAATACCACCGCCTCGGCATCGACGAGTTCATCCTGTCCGGCTATCCGCATCTGGAGGAGGCGTACTGGTTCGGCGAGGGCGTCCTGCCCCTGCTACGGCGGCAGGGCCTGTGGTCCCACCCCTTCCACTCCCCCGCCACCGCCGAACAGCCCTCCGCCCAGGTCCCGTTCGCGGCGGCGGGCAGCTCCTGATGACCCGGTGACGTCGGTCGCACAGGCTCACCGCCACCCGCTCCAGCCGCGCCCACCGCCGGAACCACACCGCGAGCCCCGGTTCACCACGCGCAAGGAATCGGGCCGCCCTCCGCAGCGCGCCCGTGTTGCCCAGGGCCTCCTCCGCCCGTTCCACGAACGACTCGTCCGGCATGCGCCGCCCCAGCTCCACCGACGCCACGGTGTGCTTCGAGAATCGGACCAGCTCCCCGAACTGAGCCCGCGTGAGGCCCGCGTGTTCGCGAAGGGCCTGGGCGGCCCCGGCTGTCGAGGACCTTTTCCAGGGCGCACCCCTGCTCGACAGGGGTGCGCTCATCGCCTTGTCCGGGCGGCCGCTTGTCCGGGCGGCCTCGATTCAGTCCGGCAGTCCCCACAGCTTGGCGTCGCCGACGGCCGGGACATCGCGCGGGGCCGGGTCCGGGCGGTGGCCCCGGGGGGTGATGAGGGCCGTCGCGTCGCGGGCGAGGGGGATCTCGATGCGGCCGGGGCCGGTGCGGCGGTAGCGGAGGGGGCGGCCGCGGGTGTCACGGACGTCGATCGGGCCGGGGATGCCATGGTGCAGGACGAGCGGGGCACCGGCCTCGCTGTGGACGCGTATCCAGCGGGTGCGCCCGGCCGAGCGGTCGGCGTCCACGAGGAAGGCGCCCTGGGTGCGCAGCGAGTGGACCGAGAGGTCGGGCCAGCGGCGGGAGACGGAGGGGAAGACCCGCAGGACGCCGTTGTGGCTCTGGACGGCCATTTCGAGGATCGACTGGGCCGCGGTCAGGGGGCTTTCGGTGGCGAGGTTGCCGCCCTCGACGTACATGGTGTTCGGGGTGATCCAGGCGTTCTTGATCAGGTTGCCGTCCGTGAGGAAGGTGAGGAAGTCGAGGGCCTCCTCTGCCCGTTCCATGCGCGAGGCCATGGAGGAGGCGACGGCGTAGCTGTAACCGGCCCACAGGCTGCGGTCCTTGACCCAGTGGTCGAAGGTGGTCCGCATGATGTCCCGGTCGGCCGGGCGGTCCCAGTCCAGCTCGTGCAGCGGGTAGAGCCAGAGCATATGGGAGAAGTGGCGGTGGGACTCGGTGAGCGGCTTGTCGGCGCCGATCATGATGCCGGTGGCATCGCGGGGGGTAGGCCACGAGGCGGTTGAGGATCTCGCGCCAGCGCCGGGCTCGGGGGTGGTCGGTCCGGAGGATGCGCAGGCAGTCCAGGAGGGTGGCGCAGCCCCAGCGGAGCAGCGAGAGGTCGTAGGTGCAGTCCTCGGCGTCCGCCCACTCCGGTGAGCGGGTCAGCGGCAGATGCAGCTTTCCGTCGCCGCCCTCGTGGAGGAAGTGGTCGTAGAAGTTCACCGCCTTGGCGAGGATCGGGTAGAGGACGTCGCGCACGATGCGGATGTCCATGGTGTGGCGGTAGCTGAGCCAGACGTTGTGCATGGCCCAGATGAGATTGCCGTTGTTGTCGGTCTTGGTGGCGGTGCCGGGGACGCCGACGGTCTTGTCGCCGGGGCGCAGCAGCCAGTCGGAGGGGTGGGCGAGGGCGTAGGTGTCGCCGTCGCGGTACTCCGGCGGGACGGACAGCGGCAGATTCTTCTCGAACTCCTTGAAGGTGGAGGTGACGGAGTCGAGTTCGAGGTGGTTGGAGCCCTGGACCAGCCAGGTGGCGATCTGGACGTTGAGATTCCACCAGACCGCGGTCCAGCTCCCGCCGGTCTCCGGGTACCACGGCCCCCATTCGGACATCGAGGGCCCGTCGGCGCGGGTGGCGCAGGCGACCTTGTAGAGCTGGATCCAGTAGAAGCTCTGCAGCCGCTTGTCGGGTACGGAGACCAGGCTGTGCTGGTAGAAGCGGTGCCACCAGGCACGGTGGGAGCGCACCAGGTCGTCGGGGTCGGTGGCCAGGGTCCTGGCCACCTCGGCGACGGCCAGTTGGGTGGTGTGCGACAGGTCCTCGGGGTGGCGGTAGACGATATGGGCGGCCAGCAGCCTGCCGGTGCCCACGCGCCGTTCCCGCCAGGCGGTGGTCCATCCGCCGCCCGCGATCAGCGGTTGTTCGACGTAGTGGGTGTCGCCCGCGGAGCCGGTGCGGGGGTCGGGGTTGCCCGTGTAGTCGGCGGGCTTGTCCTTGGTCCGGGGTGAGGCCGCGGGCATCCAGGTGAACGACCAGGCCGCGGCCTCCTCACCGGCGCTGGGCCGGGTGGAGATCAGCAGCGCGCTGCGGGCGTTGTGCACCAGCATCGTGAAACGGACGCTGCCCCGGGTGGTGGTGACGGTGCCGCGCAGCTCGGCGTCCCAGAGGTCGAGCATCCAGTCGATACCGGTCACCTCTCCGGCGAGGGTGAGGTCGAAGTGGCCGATGGGCAGGCGGGAGAAGCCGTACGGGGCGCGCCACTGGGGGCGCTGGTCCTGCACCTGGGTGTGGCTGAGCATGACCTTCACGGAGTTGGGCGTCGCCCCCTTGTACACCACCGCGCCGAGCAGGCCGTTGGCCAGGAAGGGGCCGTCCTTCCAGTCGCCGGGCATCCGCCGCCACCGCGGGGCGGCCGCCCTGACCATCCGTTCGGGCAGGGCCGCCGCTCCGCCGGACACCTGGGGAGCGGCCCAGGCGGTGCCCGATCCGGCCGGCCAGCCGCCGGCGCCGACCGCGGCGGCCGTGCCGATCACACCTCTGCGAGAGATCCCGTCCCCTGTTGGCGCGGTCACGTATGTGCCTCCCCTATCCGGTGGTGAACTACCGGCATGGTGCAGGGCACAGGGGTACCTGGGAATACCTCCGACGTATAGAAATTCGACGGATTACGTATTCGCAGGTGAGGCGGGCTCAGCTCCTCATACTGAGCCATCGAGGGCCAGAGTGAGCCGATGTCTCGCCATCGGCGGTCGCGGTCACAGCTCGGCGAGCTCCGCCCGCAGCCGTACCGTCTCCGCCGGATCCCAGCCGTCGTGCGGCACCGACGACAACAGCAGCCGGGTGTACGGATCGGCCGGGGTGTCCAGCACCCGGGCCGTCGGGCCCGTCTCCACCGCGCGGCCGCGCCGCATCACCAGCGTGTCGTCCGTGATGTGCCGTACGACGGCCAGGTCATGGCTGACGAAGACCAGGGCCACGCCGGTCTCCCGGCGGATGTCGGCGAGCAGCCGGAGGATCTGCGCCTGGATGGACACGTCCAGCGCCGCCACCGCCTCGTCCAGGACCAGCACCTCCGGTTCCACGGCGAGCGCGCGGGCGATGGCCAGCCGCTGGCGCTGCCCGCCCGACAGGCCCCGCGGGCGGGCGTCGCCCTCCCGCCTGCCCAGGCCCACCTGGTCGAGCAGCTCGGCGATCCGGTCGGTGGCGGCCCGCTCCTCGTACCGGCCGTGCAGCCGCAGGGCGGTGCGCAGGCACTGACGCGCGGTCAGGCGCGGGTCGAGCGATACGTACGGGTCCTGGAAGACGATCTGGATCTCGCGGGCGCGGCCCAGCCGGGCCGCCCTGCGCGCGCCCGGTCCGAGCGGCATGCGGCCGCCGCTCCGCCCGGGCGTGCGCTCCCGCCCGTTCACCGTGATCGTCCCCGCGTCGGGGCGCACCAGGTCCACCAGGATCCGGGCCACCGTGGTCTTGCCGGAGCCGGACTCGCCGACGATGCCCAGCGAGCCGCCGGCCGGCACGGAGAAGGAGACATCGTCCACGGCCGCCGTCCGGCCACCGCCCGGGAGCGCATAGCTCTTGCGCAGCCCCTGTACGACGAGTGCGGGCTCGGTCATGCGCTGCTCCTCGATACGAGTTCCAGTCGGCGGCAGGCCGCGGAGCCGCCCTGCTCCGGTCCGCCGCCGTCGCCGTCACCGCCGCCGAGCGGAACCGCCACCGGCGCCCAGCTCTCGCACTCCGCCTCGGCCCGTGCGCAGCGCGGGAGGAAGGGGCAGCCGGTGAAGGCGTCGGACAGGGACGGCGGGCGGCCGGGGATGGGGCGCGGTTCGCGGTCGTCCTCCAGGGTGGGCGAGCAGTCCAGCAGACCGCGGGTGTAGGGATGCCTGGGGTCGGCGAAGAGACCGTGGGCGGGCTGGTGTTCCACCACGCGGCCCGCGTACATCACATACACGCGGTCGCAGTAGGCCGCCGCGAGCGGCAGATCGTGGGTGATGAAGAGCGTGCCGAGGCCGCTGCCGTCCTGCCGCCGCTCCTCCTGGATGCCCCGCAGCAGGGCCAGGACCTCCGCCTGGGTGGTCGCGTCCAACGCGCTCGTCGCCTCGTCGGCGAGGAGCAGGTCGGGGCCGGTGGACAGGGCCGCGGCGATCACGACCCGTTGCAGCATGCCGCCGGACAGCTCATGCGGGCGCTGGCGCATCCGGCGCTCGGGGTCGGGCAGGCCCACCGAGGCCAGCAGCTCTATCGCCTTCGCCACCGCGGCGCGGCGGGACAGGCCGAGGACCCGGGTGAGCGGATCGGTGAGGAAGTCGCCGATCCGGCGGACCGGGTTCATCGCCGAGCGCGGGTCCTGGAAGATCATGGAGACGGTGCGGGACCGGTGCCGGCGCAGCCGGGCCGGGTCCATGGAGAGGACGTCCTCGCCGTCGACCCGTACGGAGCCGGAGGTCCGCGCCCCCTCGGGGAGCATGCGCAGCACCGCCCGGGCCGTCGTGGACTTGCCGGAGCCGGACTCGCCGACCAGGCCGACCACTTCACCCCTGCCGACCCTGAGCGACACCTCGGCGAGCATCGGCCGGGCGGCGGCGCCTTCGGGCAGCCGGATGGTGAGATCCTCGATGTCCAGCAGCATGGCCGCCTACCTCCCCTTGCCCAGCCGGTCCGAGACCCAGACCCCGACGATGTTGAAGGCCACCACGACGACGGCGATGGCCGCGCCCGGTACGAGGGCCGGCAGCAGCGCCTCCTGCACCACGGCGTCCTGCCCCTCCTGCACCATCAGCCCCCAGTCGATCGAGGGCGATCCGGCACCGAAGCCCAGATAGCTGAGGGTGGCCAGGCTCATCAGCCCCTCGCCGAAGAGCACCACGAGATAGCCGACGAGGGCACCGGCCAGATTGGGCACGAGGTGGCGTACGCAGATCCGGGTCCCGCTCATGCCCTGGACCCGGTAGGCGTCGATGTACGGCTGGGACCGCTCGGCGAGGGCGAGACTGCGGGTGTAGCGCGCGATGGTCGGCGCGTAGGCGAGCCCCAGGGCGACGATCGACGTGGTGAGGCCGTCGCCGAAGACCGCGATCACCAGGACGACGAAGAGCAGGCCCGGGAAGGCGTACATCACGTCGGTCACCCGCGAGAGCAGGGTGTCCACCCAGCCGCCGCGCCACGCCGCGACCGTCCCTATGGTGACGCCGAGCAGCGCGGCCAGCGCGAGCAGGGCCAGGGGTGCCAGCAGGCTGGAGCGGGCGCCGTACAGGACCCGGGAGAGCAGGTCCTGTCCCGAGGCGTCGGTGCCCAGCGGATGCTCGGAGGTGGTCCCCGCGAGCGAGGCGGACAGGTCGACCGCGTCGGGCGCGTGCGGGGCGATCAGGGGAGCGCACACCGCCGCCACCACGACCAGGGCGAGGAAGCCGCCCGCGAGCATCACTTGTACCGGCCGTCGGGTCCGTACCCGCACCGGGATCAGGGCCCCGGCAGTCACCGTCGTCATGCGGTCTTTCCTTCCGGCTTGCGTCCCGGCGTCCCGCCCGGCGCGACCCGGGGGTCGATCAGCGGATGGACCAGGTCGACCAGGGTGGTCACCACGACGTAGCCGATGACCATCAGCAGCAGCACCGCCTGGGTGACCGGGAAGTCGTGGGTGGTGATGGCGCTCACCAGCAGTGAGCCGACGCCGCTGAGGCCGAAGGCGGTCTCGACCACCACCGTTCCGGCGAGCATGCCCGCCATCACGAGCCCGCACATGGTGACGATCGGGCCGAGCGCGTTGCGCAGCACATGGCGGGCGACGATCTGGCGCTCCGTCTGTCCGGAGGCGCGGGCGGCCTCCACATGGTCGGAGGCGTACGCCTCGGCCATCGCCTGCCGGGTGACCCGGCTGATCACGGCGAGCGCGCTGAGGGCCAGCGCGAAGGCGGGCAGCGTCAGATGGTGCAGCCGGCCGGTGAACCCCTCGCCCTGGCCGGTCACCGGGAACCAGCCCAGCCGCACCCCGAACAGGGAGACCAGCGCGATGGCCGCGACGAAGGCGGGGACGGAGGCGGCGAGCGTGGTGCCGCCGACGACCGCCGAGTCCACCCAGCCGCGGCGCAGCGCCGCCAGCACCCCGGAGCCGACGCCCAGCACCACGAAGAACACCGTGGCGTAGGCGACGAGTTCCAGGGTGGTCGGCAGCCGGGCGCCGATCAGGTCGGCCACGTGGTCGCGGTACTGGAACGACCGGCCCAGGTCGCCCTGGAGGCCGTCCCACAGCCATCGGCCGTACTGGACGACGAGCGGATCGTCGAGGTGGTGCTGCGCGCGGACCGCCGCGAGCTTCTCCGGGGTGAGTTCCTGTCTGCTGCCGGAGAGGAGGACGGCGGGGTCCCCGGGGGCCGCGTAGACGGCGGCGAAGATGACGAACGAGGCGGCGAGCAGCGTGGCGAGCAGGCCGGCGATCCGTCGCGGCAGTCCGCGGATCATGGTGTCAGCCCTTCTTCGTGCCGAGGTCGGCGGCCCACGGGTAGTACATCGACACCATGGACGCCGGCGGGCCGGTGTACTTGTCGCCGAGCACCATCACCGAGGGCACCTGCACCAGCGGGATCCACACCGCGTCGTCGGCGAACTTGGCCTGCGCGTCGATGACGAGCTCGGCGCGCTCGCGGTCGTCGATGGTCTGCTGGGCCTTGCCGACGAGGGCGTCATAGCCCTGGTCCGAGTAGCCGAGCCAGTTGTTGGCATTGCCGGTGATGCCGTTGTCGTAGAAGCCCGCCGGGTCGGCCTTGGAGATGTACCAGTCGACCGGGATCAGGTCGAAGCCGTCGCGGGACTTCGGGTCGGAGAAGAACTCGTCGTAGCGGCTGGAGGCGATCGTCTTGACGGTCACCTTCAGCCCGATCTTCTGGGCCGCGCCGCGCACCGCGTTGGTGATGACGGTCTGGCTCTCGCTGCCGTCGCTGGAGACGACGATCGGCTCGCCGGGCGCCCCGGCCTGCTCGACCAGCCTCTTCGCCCGCTCGATGTCGTCCGACGAGGGCGAGGCGGTGTAGGCGCCGTTGTGCTCCAGGTCCTTCTGCGCCTTCTGGAAGGCGGCCTTCTCATAGCCCCACGCCCCGGGGCCCACGGGGGTGGCCCAGGGCTCGGCGAGGCCGTTGAAGCCGGACGTGGCGATGCCCTTACGGTCCATGGCCAGCGACAGCGCCTTGCGCAGCCGGGCGTCCTTCAGCGCACCGCTCTTGGTGGGGCTGAGCGACCAGGCGGTGGTGCTCTGTCCGTAGTAGGCGCGGATGCCCTTCTTCTTGGACAGGACGGCGGCGGGGCCGGTGGCCGTCAGATAGGCGCCGTCGGCGGCACCCGTGGAGATGGAGTTGACCAGTGCGCTGCCGGAGGCCCAGCGGAAGACGACCTCCTTCGTCAGCGGGCGGACGCCGTCGTCCCAGTAGTCCGCGTAGCGCTCGATGGTGAGGGCGGAGCCGGAGTCCCAGCTCTTCAGCTTGTACGGTCCGGTGCACGCGTCGGGGTGGCCGGGGGTGCCGAAGTCATCGCCCTGCTTCTCGACCGCCTTGCGTTCCATGATGATCCCGGCATCACCGGCCAGGGCCTTGGTGAACAGGGCGCTCGGCCTCTCGAAGGTGATGGTGACCTCGGACGGGCCGGTCTTGGCGATCGTGTCGACGTCCTCGTACTCGTCCGACTCGTTCATCTCCGGCCGGGCGTGCCGCTTGAGGCTCCACACCACGTCGTCGGCGGTCATCGTGGCGCCGTCGTGGAAGGTGACGTCGTCGCGGAGGGTGAGGACGAGCTTCTTGTCGCCGGTGTACTCGGCCTTCTTCGCCAGCCGCGGTGTGGTGGTCATATCGGGCCGGAGCAGGAGCAGCCGCTCGCAGATGTTGGCCATCACGGTGCGGGTGCTGCTGCCGCCCTGGGCGTCCATGTCCAGGGAGGCGGGCTCCTGTTCCACGATCCAGTTCACCGTGGTGGCCGCGCCGGACGCCTTGGAAGTCGTGTCGGTGAGCTTGAGCTTGGCGGGATCCACGGTCGCGCCGCCGGACCCGGAGGTCGCCCCGGAGCACCCGGCGGTGAACAGCAGGGCTCCCGCGAGGCCGACTGCGGTGGTACAGAGCTTGGTTCTCATGGCAGGCTCTCTGGTCGTTCGGACGTGAAGACGCGTCAGTTGGGGGCGTGCGGACCGTCGTAGAGGTTCCAGGGCAGGTGCTGGTATTCGTGGTCGCAGGGGGTGCCCGGGGTCACGTGGTAGTCGCCGGTGGTCAGGTCCACGCAGGAGGACAGCAGCGTCGCCCACCACTTGACCTCGGGCTGCCGGGTGTCGGGGTGGGTGCACAGCCCCTCGGGGTGGCCGAGGTGGTCGGACATGGCCTGGTGGATCAGCTTGCGGGACTCGTCCGGCGCGGTGGCCTCGCGGAGCCGGCGCAGACCGGCCTCGGCCCGGGGCACCCGGATCAGCGAATCGGAGGACTCGGGGCGGTAGCGGGCGGCGAGCTGGACGGGGACGGTGGTCTGGTAGTGGTTGCCGTGGACGAGCAGGCCCTCGGTGGGATACATCCAGCCGTGTGCGCCCGGCGTGGTCTCCAGGTCGAGGGCGAAGCCTTCGCGGCAGGTCAGCAGGGCGTTGCTGGCGATGTGGCCGCGGGTGCGGCACAGCACGTCGACCGCCCCGCTGATCGACTCGCTGTCCAGGACACGGCGGCGGATCACGGTCTGGGGCAGCCCGATGGCATCGTCGAAACGGCCGCCGAGACCATTGGCGTTGAGGGCGACGCCCGCGGAGTTGGCGCCCTGGCGGCCGATCTGCCCGGCCTCCACCTGCATGATCACGGTGGGGCGCGGGGGCTGGACGATCCGGAGCATCATGACGGTGTCCGCGACACCCGCCCGCCAGTCCCAGTTCTGGCCGCAGTAGACGTGGCCGTCGCCGCTCGCCTCCCCCAGCACGGCGAAGGATGTGCAGCCGTCGGTCACCTCCCGGTCGTCGGTGACGTCCGCCGGGGCGTCCGCCCGGGCGCGCATCCGGGCGAAGGTCTGGTCGTAGATGATCTCGCCGCGGGCGTTCAGCGCCAGCACGTCCAGGAGCCCGACCCCCGCCCCGTCGGCGATCCCGCTCATCTCCTCGACGAGTTCGGGGGCGTAGGCGCGCACCGGCTCCAGCCAGCGCTCGGCGCGCGCGGTGACCTGGTCCCAGGTCAGCCCGGACGATTCGCCGAACGCCTGCTCGTAGTAGGCGAGCGCCGCTCCGACTCTTCCGCGCGCCGCCTCGCCGTACTGGCGGCCGCGCTCGGCCGGCGGGCCGGAGATCTCGACGATGGGGAGGGTGGCGGCTGTCATGGCGCTCCTGTGTTCTGAGGCCCGGACCCACGAGGGGCTGTAATGTTTGTTTCAGAAATCAGCGTTCTTGGAACGATGAACCCAGATAGTAATGTCCGTAACAGGGAAGTCAATAGCTGTAATGAGCGAACCGAACAACGTTACCGGGGCGACACGGCTGGCCTCCGCGGTCCGGGATATGTGGGGTGAGCTGTCCGCTTCCGAGCGGGTGGTGGCCCAGTACCTGGTGAGCGCCCCACCGGAGAATCTGCTCTTCGCGAGCGCACAGGAGCTGGGCGCGGCCAGCGGCACCAGCAACGCCACCGTCGTCCGCGCGCTGCAGCGCCTCGGCTACGCCGGGCTGCCCGCGCTCAAGCGGGAGCTGGCCGCCGGTTTCACCTCCGCGACCGCCCCCGAGGAGCGGCTCAAGCAGCGCATCGCCCGCGTCGGCCGCCACGATCTGGACCAGGTCAAGGACCGGGTCTTCGACGAGGCCGCGGAGCGTCTCGACCAGTGCCGCCGCCTGTTGGAGACGGATGTGCTCAAGGAAGCGGTGCACATGCTGGCGGACGCGCACGAGGTGGTCGCCTACGGCGTCGGCGCCTCGGAACTCGCCGCCCGGCATCTGGTGCTGAAGCTGCGCCGGGCCGGCCGCCGGGCGCGCTTCGTCGGCGCCACCGGCTTCACCATGGCCGACGAACTGCTGGGGCTCGGCCGCGGCGACGCGGTGGTGATCCTCCATCCCGGCCGCCGGCTGCGGGAGTTCACCGTGCTCACCGACCGGGCGCGGGCCGTCGGCGCGGGCGTCGTACTGGTCACCGACGTCCCCACGGGCCCGCTGGCCACCCATGCCGATGTGGTGATCAGCGCTCCGCACACGCCCACCGGCATCACCGCCGAATCGCTGGCCGGCATCGTCGTCATGGACACCCTCGTCCTGGCCCTCGCCTCCCTGGACGAGCCCCGGGCCGTCGAAGCCTCCCATCAACTGACCGTGCTGCGCGGCCAGTTGATCGACCGGTCCGAGCCCCGGCCACGCAAGAGCTGACCGCCCGGGCCGGACCCCGCGACCCTCGAGGATCAAAGGACGCCATGCACCGCGAACCGCCGCCCGTCTGGCCGGACGGGGCCCGCTGGCGCCGTCATGCTCAGCTTCGACCACATCGGGCGCACGGGCGACGTGTGGTTCGCCCCGGGCGCCCAGATCGCCGGCTGGTGGCGATCGCAGGCGCGGCCCCCGAGGAGCGTGGCATGACGAGGACGGACCCGCCCACCCCGGCAGCGGCGGCACCGCCGGGACCGGCGGCACCGGCGGCACCGGTGCCCGGCGGCGGCAACCACGCCCGCGGCGGCCGGAGGGCGCCCGCTGCGCGGTGGCGCCGACCCTCACCCTGGACGCCGAGCTGTCCTGGCTCCGGCCGCACCCGTCAGCCAGGCACCGGCCCAAGACCCTCTCGCCGGGACGTACGGGATCCGCCGGGGCGTTCCGCGGCTGCTGGAGCTGCTGGACGCGTACACGCTGCCGGCCGCCTGGTTCGTCCCCGAGCACACCGCCCTGCGCCAACCCGGCGCGGTCCGGCGGATCGCCGCCGCCGGCCATGAGATCGCCGCCGCGGCGCCCCCGCCCCCGCCCCCGCCCCCGGGGCCACGCTCGGCCCCGACGCGGTCGACGGCCTGCCCGCCGCCGCCCGGGCGCTGTGGCCGACACCAGGCATCCCGGCGGCCACCAAGGGATCGCCGCGATCCTGACCCGGAACCTCACCCAGTAGACCGGAACAGTCAGTCCAGTCGAGGGGGGACGTCATGCACAAGGAGCTGACGGCGAAGGGGAAGGCCACCCGGAACCGGATCATCGAGGGCGCGGCCGCGGTGCTGCGCGAGAAGGACGTGTCGATCGCCACCCTCGATGACGTCATGGCGCGCACCCGCACCAGCAAGAGCCAGCTCTTCATCTGCGGGCCGCGCTCGATCAGGGGATCGGGGATCTGCGGCGCGCCGCGGCCTGATCGGGGTGGCGGCGGACGGGCAGGCCACCCCCGCACCGACGGCGGCGAATGGACTTGCAAGTCCATTTTTTTCTTCGCACAGTGGCATGGCCCCCGGGCGGATCCGGGCGGTGCCCGCGCGTCCGACCTCACCGAGATCGAGGTCGTGCCCCGCGGGACATCGATGGTGCGGATAACGAGCGTGGCAGGAGCACGTGATGAGTGGACGACTGCAGGGCAAAAGGGCTCTGGTAACCGGTGCGACCAGCAACATCGGACGGGCGGTCGCGGAGAGGTTCGCCGCCGAGGGTGCGCACGTGATCGTGTCCGGGCGCAGCGCCGAGCGGGGCGCGGAGGTCGTCGGCGCCATCCGCGCGCGGGGCGGCCGGGCCGACTTCGTACCGGCGGATCTGGACGGGAGCGCCGCGGCGTCCCGCGCCCTGGCCGAGGCGGCGACGTCGGCTCTGGGCGGAGGCATCGACATCCTGGTCAACAACGCCGGCGTCTACCCCGGCGACAGCACCGTGGACACCGATGAGACGGCCTTCGACCGGGTCTACGCGGTGAATGTGAAGGCACCGTTCTTCCTGACCGCCGCGGTCGCTCCGGCCATGGCCGAGGCCGGTGGCGGGGCGATCATCAATCTGGGGTCCTGGATCGCGCGGCTGGGCATCCCAATCGGCGCGCTCTACAGCTCCACCAAGGGCGCGGTGGAGACCCTGACGCGCGCCTGGGCGGCCGAGTTCGGCCCGCGCGGCGTGCGGGTGAACGCGATCTCTCCCGGAGTGGTCCACACACCCGTACCCGGCGAGGTGCACCCGGGCGACGTCATGATGAACGGCACCCCGGCCGGGGGCCTCGGAAGTCCGCAGGCCATCGCACACGCCGCGGTCTACCTCGCCGGTGACGAGGCCGCGTTCGTCCACGGCATCGTGCTGGACGTCGACGGCGGTCGCACCACGGCGGCCGTCATCGCGGCGTAGCGGCCGCGCGGTCGCGGTCCGCCAGCGCCTCGCGCACCCGCCGGTGCTCTGGGTGGGACGCTGCCGATTCCGCTGTATGTGTTCTGGGCGCCCCAGATGGGCTTCGGTCCGTTCACCACGACGTTCCATCACTCCGTGAAGGGCGCGGCGAGCACCAGATCCTCCACGGTGGGCACCGAGAAGTCGGGGATATGACGCCGGCCGACCTCGGCGAAGGGGTGCATGAGCTCCGCCATGGGCTTGGTGCGGCACAGCGAGAGGATCGTGTCGATCGCGTTCTTCTTGAACCCCTCCCTGGGGAAGGTGGTGAGCACGTCCTCGAGAGCGTCGGACGGGAGCTGCTCGAGGTCGTTTCCGGCGAAATCCATACCGGAGCCGACGGAGATCATGGCGATCTCCGGCCTCTTCCGCGTCGCGATGCCGACGTTGGTGTGGAGGGCGATCGCGTCCCAGACCAGTTCCGCCCGTTCGGCCGGCACATGTCGTTCCGTCAGGAATCTCCGTGCGGCGTCGGCGCCGTCGACCTCGAAGCGCTCGGTCGGGGTCCGGAACGCCTCGACCAGTCCGAGGTCATGCAAAACCGCCGCGACGAATACGAGTTCCCGGTCGTAGGTGACGCCGCGTCGGTCGAATATCAGAGCGCCGAAGAGATACGTCCGCAGGGAATGATTGAAGATTGTTGCGGAGCACACTTTTTGTGCGTAGGTCACGGCTTCCCGGGCCAGCCCGCTGTCGGGAATGCGGACCCCGGCCACGGTCGAGGGCAGGGTGCCCGGGGTCGACTTCGCCCCCGTGGTGCGTGCGGCGGCAGGCGCGGTGGATGCCGTGGTGGCGAGCGCGGATATCGCTCCCACCGCGGCGATACCGGCGCCGTGTTGCAGCATCGTACGCCGGGCGAATTTCTTTGCGCTCTTGTTCTCGTCGGTCATCTGAGGGGCTCTCTCATCGGCGGTTGATTTACCGAGAGCCTACGAATGCGCCGTCGAGTCAAACAGCGGCGAGAATGCCAAACAGCTCCCGATTCTCGCCACCCGGGGTGCTCAGAACATGCGGGGCCGGCCCGAGGAGGCCCGGAGTCCACCGTCGACCGGGAGCTGGACGCCATTGACGAACCGGGCATCGGCACTGGCCGGGAAGGCGATGACGTCGGCGACCGCCACCCGCCTGGTCACGGAAGCCGGAGGAACCTGGAGCCGATACGCCCCTGGCGACCACACACGGTGACACCAGGACCGACCTCAACGAGGAATACGCGACACCTCAACCTGCGAGCCGCCAGTCCCGAGGCCGACATAGCCGCGCGTCGGCGTGCTCGCGGTGGACGCGGACGGGTACCGGGCGCTGGTCTCCTACGGCGAGATCGCCCCGGGCTCCGACAACCGGGGCGCGATCCTCGCCGTCGAGCAGGACGAGGCGCCGCTGGCCCGGCCCCGGCTGGTCGTGATCGGCGAGGTCACCGAGGGATCTCAGCGGTGTGCGCGGGTAGGTAGCGCTCGCCCATCACCTGGTCGCTCAGCGGGTTCAGCGCGGCCAGCGCCTCGGCGTCCAGGGTGAGCTCCAGCGCGGCCGCGTTCTGCTCCAGCCGGGCCGGGCTGCGGGTGCCCGGAATGGTCGCCACCGCCACCCCGAGCCGCTCGGCCTGGGCGTACACCCAGGCCAGCGCCACCTGGGCCGGGGTGGCACCCAGCCGGTCGGCCACCTCGCGCACGGTCTGCGCGATCTTCTCGTTGGCCTCGCCCGCCTCGCCGGCGAAGCGGGGGTTGGCGCGCCGGAAGTCCTTCTCGCCCAGCGTGGAGCGGTCCAGGGCGCCGGTCAGGAACCCCCGCCCCAGCGGCGAGTACGGCACCAACCCGACCCCCAGCTCGGCCATCACCGGGGTGACCGCCTCGACGTCGCGGGTCCACAGCGAGTACTCGCTCTGCACCGCGGTGATCGGGTGCACCGCATGCGCCCGGCGCAGCAACTCGCCGTCGACCTCGGACAGTCCCAGATGGCGGACCTTGCCCGCCTCGACCAGCTCGGCCATCGCCCCGACGGTCTCCTCGATCTCCACGTCCTGGGGCGGGCGGTGGGCGTAGTACAGGTCGATCACCTCGACGCCCAGCCGCAGCAGCGAAGCGTCGCAGGCGCGCAGCACGTAGTCCCGGGCACCGCGGATGCGGCGTGCCCGGTCACCGGCGCTGCGGTCGATGCCGAACTTGGTGGCCAGCTGCACCTGGTCCCGGCGGCCGTGGATGGCCCGGCCCACCAGCACCTCGTTGTGCCCGGTGCCGTAGGCGTCGGCGGTGTCCAGGAACGTGATGCCCAGCTCCAGGGCCCGGTTGATGGTGGCCAGGCCGCCGTCCCAGTCGGCGGCGCCGTAGCTCTCGCTCATCCCCATGCACCCCAGGCCCATCGCGCTGACGGTGAGACCGGGCGAACCGAGCGCGGTTCGGGTGATCATGCGCGGATACTCCTCCTGCCCGGCGGACCGGGCGGTACCTCGAGGGCTGACGAATGCCTTCGACACTAGGATTTGGAGCGCGCTCGAAGTCAAGCCGGAGGACCGGCCCCCGCCGACGGGGCAGGCGAACCACACGCCCCGGCCGGCGCCGCCCCGGCGGGCCCCGGCGGGCCCCGGACAGCATTCTGGTCCGTGCGGCCTCCTGCGCGGGCGGCACGCCCACGAGGGCCTCACTTCCACAGCGGCACCCGCGACCGGGGCAGCGGATCGCCGGGCGCCGGGTGGTTCACGCTGGGGGCGCCCTTCACCCAGTCCCATAGACAGGTGTCGAAAGAGCCGAAGGCTTCCTGGATCTTGGTCAGCACGGTCGACCAGGACAGCCCCGCCTGGGCCCCTTCCAGGAGCAGCATTTCGAACAAGTGCCGGTCGTCGTGCGCGGGACGGCCCCACTCCGTGTCGTGGTGGGCCGCTTCGCGTCGAAGCTCAGCGCCCACGCGCAGCGGCGGTCGGTCAGGTACCGGTTCCGGGGAACATCTGGACGGCTTCCGGCAGATGCCACGGGTGGGGAGCGATCAGCTCGCTGATGGCCGGTTCGGGGCCCCATGAGCCGGGGGCGTACGGCTGGACCGGCGGTGGGTTCTCCAGGAGGGGCGTGGACGCCCGCCAGATGTGTTCGATGCCGTCGGACCGGGTGAACAGCGACTGGTCGCCCAGCATGGCGTCCAGAATCAGGCGTTCGTAGCCTTCGAGCCCGTTTTCCTCGCAGAAGGAGCCGGCGTAGCCGAAGGTCATCGTCGCCGGTTCGAGCCGCATGGCGGGGCCGGGTTCCTTGGCGAGGAAGGCGGCGGCGATCCACCCGGGGTCCCCGAAGTCGATCACGATCTTGTTGCCGCAGTCCTGCCGCTGATCGGTGAGTTCGGTGGCGAACATCCGCAGGGGCGGCTCGCGCAGTCCGAGGGTGATCACCTGGCGGCGCTGTGCGAGGCTCTTGCCGGAGCGCAGGTAGAACGGGACTCCGACCCACCGCCAGTTGTCCACCTCCATCCGCAGCGCGGTGAACGTCTCGGTCGACGAATCGGGGGCGACCCCCGGTTCGTCGCGGTAGCCCTCGTACTGGCCGCGCACGACATGTGCGGGTTCGATGGGGCGCAACGCCTCGAAGACCTTGTCCTTCTCGTCGCGCAACGGCCGGGCGGCGAGCGAGACCGGTGGGTCCATCGCCACGATGCCGAGCACCTGGATCAGATGCGTGACGATCATGTCGCGGAAGGCCCCGGTGCCTTCGTAGAAGTGGGCACGGCCTTCGAGTCCGAGCGTCTCAGGCACGTCGACCTGCACATAGCTGATGTGGTCGCGGTTCCAGATGGGTTCGAACATCCCGTTGGCGAAGCGGAGGGCGAGGATGTTGTCCACCGACTCCTTGCCGAGGAAGTGATCGATGCGGAAGACCTGGGATTCGTCGAACACGGTGTGGATGGTCTCGTTGAGCGCTTGTGCCGACGCGAGATCGGTGCCGAAGGGCTTCTCCACGATCACCTTCGCGTTCTTTGCCAGGTCCGTGTCGCCGAGCAGGCCGATGATGGACGCGAACGCCGAGGGCGGGATGGCCAGGTGGAACAGTCTGCGTGACGCCCCGCCGAGGGACTCCTCGGCCGCCCGTACGGCCGCGAGCAGCGGGCCCGGGTCCTGGGGGTCGGCCGCGCCGAAGGACAGCGACTCCTCGAAGGTCTTCCACACCGGCCCGGTGGGCTTGGACCGCCCGAAGGTGGCCACGGCGTCGTGCGCGAGGGCGCGGAACGCGTCGTCGCTCATGGCCGAGCGAGCCGGTGTCGAGCCCACGATGCGGTAGCCGTCGGGGAGGAGGCCCGCCGTGGCGAGGTGGAACAGCCCGGGCAGGAGTTTGCGCTTGGCGAGGTCCCCCGTGGCGCCGAAGAGCACGATCACATGGTCGTCCGGCCCGCTCATCGCCCACTCCGCTGCTCGGCGTGCCCACCGAACTCACTGCGCATGGCGGACAGCACCCGGTCGGCGAACTCGCCGAGGCCCCGGGACGCGAACCGGTCGGTGAGCGCCGTGGTGATCACCGCGGCGGGTACGCCCTCGTCGACCGCGGCCCGTACCGTCCATCGCCCTTCACCGGAGTCCGAGACGCGCCCGGTGAAGTCGTCCAGCTTCGGTGACCGGGCCAGTGCGTCCGCGGTGAGGTCGACGAGCCAGGAGCCCACGACCGAGCCGCGGCGCCACACTTCGGCGACCTCGCCGACGTCGATCTCGTACTGGTACGCCTCCGGCTCGCGCAGCGGGGTGGTCTCCGCGTCCACGGAGCGCTTGCGGAGCCCGGCGTCCGCGTGCTCGATGATGCTGAGCCCCTCGGCGATCGCGGCCATCATTCCGTACTCGACCCCGTTGTGGACCATCTTCACGAAGTGGCCTGCCCCGCTGGGACCGCAGTGCAGATAGCCTTCCGGCGCCGACCCGTTGGCGTGTCTGCTCGGTGTGGGCTCGGCCGTGCCGGTGCCGGGCGCGATGGTGCGGAAGATGGGGTCGAGCCGGGTGACGGGCTCCCGCTCGCCGCCGATCATGAGGCAGTAGCCGCGTTCAAGTCCCCAGACCCCGCCCGATGTTCCGCAGTCCAGATAGTGCAGCCGGTGCGGAGTGAGCTGTGTCGCGCGGGTGATGTCGTCGCGGTAGTAGGAGTTGCCACCGTCGATGACCGCGTCGTCCGGGTCGAGGAGGTCGGTGAGCTGATCGAGGGTGGACTGTACGACGGCGGCGGGCAGCATCAGCCAGACGGCCCGTGGCCGCTCCAGCTTCGTCACCAGGTCGCCGAGCGAGTGGGCGGCGACGGCGCCCTCGCCCTCCAGTTCCCTCACCGCGCTCTCGTTGACGTCATAGACCACACAGTGGTGGCCGTCGCGCGTCAGCCGGCGTACGAGGTTCGCGCCCATCCGGCCGAGCCCGATCATGCCGAGCTGCATGGGGGTGTCGGTAGCCATGTGCTCTCCTGTCACGTCATGGCCCGCTCAGCCCGAAGCCACCAGCTCGCGCGCCACGTGCGCGACGCGCTCGGGGGTGAATCCGAACTTCGTGAGCAGTTGTCTGAGGGGTGCGGAGGCGCCGAAGGTGTGCATTCCGACGATGACCCCGCCGTCACCGACGTACCGGTCCCAGCCGAAGGTGGAGCCCTCTTCCACCGCGACCCTTCGTGTCACCGCGGGTGGCAGCACCTGGTGGCGGTACTCCTGCGGCTGACGGTCGAACAGCTCCCAGCACGGCATGCTCACCACCCGGGAGGCGATGCCCTCGGCGGTGAGTTCCTCGTGCGCGGCCAGGGCGAGCGCCACCTCGGAGCCGGTGGCGAGCAGGATCACCTCGGGCTCGCCCGAAGGCGCGTCCGCCAGCACATAGGCACCCCAGGCGAGCCCACTGGCCGCCGCGAGCCGATCGCGGTCCAGGGTGGGCAGGGGCTGGCGGGAGAGGACCAGCGCGGCCGGCTCCCGGCGGAGGGCGGCGACCACCCGCCAGGTTTCGACGACCTCGTTCGCGTCGGCGGGACGGAAGACCAGCAGGCCGGGCGTTGCGCGCAGTCCCGCGAGCTGCTCGACGGGCTGGTGGGTGGGGCCGTCCTCGCCGACCCCGATGGAGTCGTGGGTGAAGATGTGCACGGTGGGGATCTCCATCAGCGCGGAGAGGCGGATGGCCGCCTTGGCGTAGTCGGAGAAGATCAGGAACCCGGACCAGTACGGACGGAGCTTCGTCAGCGCCATTCCGTTGGCGACGGCGGCGGACGCGTGCTCCCGGACGCCGAAGTGCAGATTGCGTCCGGACCGGGCCCCGGGCTGGAAGTCGCCCGTTCCCCCGAAGGTCAGCCGGGTCTTGGTCGACGGGGTGAGGTCGGCGGAGCCGCCGAGGACCCAGGGCACCGCCTTGGCCACGGCGTTCAGCACCTGGCCCGACGAGTCGCGGCTGGCCAGGCCCTTGGGATCGGCCGGGAAGGTGGGCAGCGCGCTCTCCCAGCCGTCCGGGAGCTCACGGCGCTGGATGCGCTCCAACTCGTCCGCGGAATCGGGGTACGCACCCCGGTAGGCGTCGAACATCTTCTCCCAGCCGGTGCGCAACTCGGCACCCCGGGCGCCGATACCCCGTGCGAACCAGTCGGACACACCGTCGGGTAGGTGGAAGTCGGCGTCGGGTGGCAGGCCGAGGGCGCGCTTGGTGGCTTTGACCCCCTCCGGCCCGAACGGCGCTCCGTGTGCCTTCGGTGAGTCCTCGACCGGGGAGCCGTAGCCGATGTGGCTGTGGACGAGGATCAGGGTCGGGCGCGCGGTCTCGGCCCGGAAGGTGTGGAAGGCGCGGCTGATCCGGTCGAGGTCGTTGGCGTCGGCGATGGTGGTCACGTTCCAGCCGTAGGCCAGGAAGCGGGCGGCGACGTCCTCGGTGAAGGTGATGTCGGTGTGGCCCTCGATGGTGACCCGGTTGGAGTCGTAGATCCAGCACAGGTTGGACAGCCGCAGGTGTCCGGCCAGCGAGGCCGCCTCGGAGGCGACGCCCTCCATCATGCAGCCGTCCCCGGCGAGCGCGTACACATCGAAGTCGAAGAGCGGGAAGTCCGGGCGGTTGAACCTCGCCCCCAGCCACCGGCCGGCGATCGCCATGCCCACGGAGGTGGCGACTCCCTGGCCGAGCGGGCCGGTGGTCGTCTCGACGCCGCTCGTCCATCGGTACTCGGGGTGTCCTGGGCAGCGCGAGTCGAGCTGCCGGAAGGACTTGAGGTCGTCGAGGGTCACCGCCGGACGGCCCAGCACCTCGTACTCGGGGTCGACCGTGCGGACACCGGTCAGGTACAGGAGCGACCAGAGGAGGGCGGAGGCGTGGCCCTCGGAGAGCACGAAGCGGTCGCGGTTCGGCCAGATCGGATCGGCGGGGTCGAAGCGCAGAAACCGCTGCCACAGGGTGTACGCGACGGGCGCCATCCCCATCGGCGTTCCGGGGTGCCCCGAATTCGCCTTCTGCACCGCGTCCATGCACAGTCCGCGGATCGTGTTCACCGACAGCGTGTCCAGGTCGGTCATGGCTACGCCGCCCTCCGTGCGCTCGATGGATGTCCGCGCCTGCGCACTGCGTCCACGGGGCTGGCCGACAGGGGCCGGAGCCGAGCTGCGGCCGTGCGATGGGGCGGGTCCGGTTGGGGAGGGACCGCCGTGCCAGACACGATGGTGGGGCGTTCGGCCGAGTGTGGGCCATCTCGTTCGCCCACTTCCACCAGCCTAGGCTCGCCCGTACCCACTCTCAACTTCGGCCGCCGGGGCTCCGGTGTGTCCGCGGACGTGTCCGCGGACGTGTCCGGTGAGCCACGAACGGGCAGGCACTGCTCCGAGGCCGCTCGTGCGGGCCCCAGGAGCACGGCTTGGAGGCGCTGGACGGCGTCGATGCGGGCCGCGGTCCAGAACGTTCCGATCGCCGCCGCGGCTCCGTATGCGCCTGTGGTGATTCCGCTCGGGTCCCTCACGGTTCCTCCCTCTGCGTCCGCCGCGCCGAGGTCACGTCTCGGTGCCTCGATGTGGCGGCCGGTCGCGAGCCCTGTGCCGAACTCGCCCCGCGGCCCGCCGATAGACGCCGGCAGCCCGGTCAGGTGTCGGATCGGACGATGGTCGCGAGGACGTCGTTGAAGGCTTCGGTGGAGGTGGGGTGGGTGTAGACGGCGTTGCGGAGCTCGGCCGCCCTGATGCCGTGCCGCATGGCGAGCGCGACGGTGTTGATGATTTCCTGCGCGTCCACGCTGAGCAGGGCGGCGCCGAGGATCTCGTCGGTCTCGGCATCGAGCACGAACTTCATCATCCCGCGGGTGTCCTCGACGATGTACGCACGCGGCATGGCGACGATCTCGGCGACCGGCTGGCTCGCGATCCTCACCTGGTGCCCCGCGGCCCGGGCCTGTTTCTCGGTGAGCCCTACGGTGGCCAGTGGCGGGGTGATGAAGACGGTGTGCGGGATGGCGACCCGGTCGTCGGTGGAGCGCTTGCCTTCGCCGAGGAGCTGGTCGAGGACGATACGGCTGTCGTCGAGGGAGACATAGGTGAACTCCGGCCCGCCGTTGACGTCTCCGAGGGCGAAGATATGCGGCCGGCTGGTGCGCAGGTGTTCATCGACCTCGACCGCCCCGCGCTCGGTGGTGCGCACACCGGCGGCCTCCAGCGCCAGATCGCCGATGACCGGTGCGCGGCCGGTGGCGGCCAGGACCGCGTCGGCCTCCAGAGTGTGCTGTCGGCCGTCCTTTTCGTAGACGACGGTCGCCGAGCTTTCGCCGTCCCGGACTTCCGTGGTGTTCGCCCCGGTCACGATCTCGATGCCCTCGTCCACCAGGATGCTCTCGGCGACGGCGGCAACGTCCTCGTCCACCAGGCCGAAGACCTTCGGGGCCGCCTCGAGCACGGTGACCTGGGATCCGAACCGCCGGTAGATGGAGGCGAATTCCATCCCGAGGTAGCCTCCGCCGATGATCGCCAGCCGTCCCGGGAGGATGGTCGTGTCGATCAGGTCGGTGCTGGTCACGGTGTACTGGCTGGACCGCAGGCCGGGGATGTCGAGAACGATCGGCTCCGATCCGGTGTTGATCAGGATCGTCTCGGCGGTGATCGTCACGGGTCCGTCGGCGCACTCGACCCGTACGGTGTGCGGATCGGTGAACGCCGCGGCTCCGGTGAGCACCGTGACGGTGTCCATGCCGTCCAGCGCGTCGTAGTTCTCGCCGCGGAACGCCTTGGTCAGCGCCTGCACCTCGGCGATGGAGCGCTCGTACCACTCCTGTGGGGCGTCCTCCGGGCGGCGCTTGCGGGAGTGGTGGACCAGTGCCTTGGTCGGCACACAGCCGACGTTCGGGCAGGTGCCGCCGTACATCTTCGCCGATCGCTCGACCATCACCACGCGCCGGCCGAGCTTGCCCAGCGTCGCGGCCACCGTCTTGCCGCCCTTGCCAAAACCGATCACGAGCAGGTCGGCTTGAAGGCTTCGGTTCGTGGTGCCCATGGTCGCTCCCCTTCTCGGCAGAGAGATGGAATCGCTTCGGGATCGGGTCGGGGTCGGGTCGGGGTCGATCCGGAATCGGATCGGGGGCGCTCCGGGGGCGCTGCCTCCGTCATTTCCACGGCACCACCAATACTTCGGCCCCGCAACTGGCCGCCTCCGGCGCCGTCACGCACCCTGGAGGCAGGCTGAGCCGGAGGAGAATGCCATGGCCGGACCGATAGCAGCGCTCTTCGACATCGACGAAACGCTGGTGCACACCGGAGGCTCGGGAAAACGGAGTTGGGCCTGGGCGTTCGACCGGTTGCACGGTGTGGCCGCCGATATCGGGGACCACACGTCGGCCGGGGAAACGGATCCGCAGGTCGGCCGGAAGACCTTCCGGGCCGTGCTCGGCCGCGAGCCCAGTCACGATGAGATGGCCCGCCTCTACGCCGCGTATCTGTGGCATCTGTCGGAGGACATCCGGGCGTCGGAGGGGTATCGCGTCCTGGACGGTGTCGAGGACACCTTGCGGCGGATCACGGACGCGGGGATCATCCTCGGGCTGATCTCCGGCGCGATGGAGGGCGCGGCCAGGATCAAGATGGAACCGGGCCAACTGGGCCGCTATTTCGTCTTCGGCGCCTACGGCTCGGACTCCCCGGACCGGGCGGAGATCACCCGCCTGGCGATGGCCAAGGCCGCCCGGCTGCACGGACACGAGCTGGCCCGGTCCGACGTCTACGTGGTCGGGGACACCCCGCGTGACATCGAGGCCGCGCGCGCGGCGAACGCGACCGCGGTCGGGGTCGCCAGCGGCCACTACACCGCCGAGGAGCTGCGGGCCGCCGAGGCCGACCACGTGCTCGCCTCGCTGACCGAACCGTTCCCGCACATCTGAGCCGGGAACGAGCGGGCCGACCACCGACCCCCGCCCCTGCCCCTGCCCCCGGCTCAGCCCGCCGCCATCGCCACCGGGCGGGACACCGACCGGCTGGCCGATCTGGCCGAGCCGGGCGTCCAGGTGCGGCAGGCCGACTTCGCCGACTCCGCCGGTCTCCACGAGGCGTTCAAGGGTGCGCGGAAGGTCCTGCTCGTGTCGACGACCACCGTCGTCGAGCGGTTCGACAACCACACCCGTGCCATCGACGCGGCCAAGCGGGCCGGTGCCCAACGGATCGCCTCCACCAGCACGCTCAACGCGCACTCCGCGAACATGATCCTCGCCGACGCCCACTCGAAGACCGAGCGGTATCTGCGCGACAGCGGCGTGCCCTGGGTCGTGCTGCGCAACGGCTGGTACCTGGACAACTACACGTCCCGGGTCCCGCTCTATCTGCAGACCGGAGCCGTGGCCGGCAGTGCCGGTACCGGCCGGGTCAGCGCCGCATCGCGACGCGACTACGCGGAGGCCGCGGCCACCGTCCTGACCTCCGAAGGCCACGCCGGCTCCGTGTACGAACTGGGCGGGGACACCGCCTTCACCCTCGCGGAGCTGGCCGCCGCGCTGTCCACCGCCTCGGACCAGGGGGTCGTCTGCCACGACCTCCCCGTCGAGCAGTACCGGAGTGGGCTGCTCGGCGCCGGGCTGCCCGCCGAAATGGCCGTGGCCGCCACTGAGGGTGCGTCCGGCCGGCTCGGCCACGCCGCCACCGCCCTCGGCGCCATCGCCCTGCTCCAGCGGCAGTCGCCGGTGCCGCCCCGCTACTCCGTCCATCGCGCGGGGACGGCCGCGCCCGGGCGAGGGGCGCGGCGTGGTGGTCGCGCGGGCGGGCGCTCCGCCTACGCCGCTCCCGGCGGTCCGGGCGGTCCGCTCGGTGTGGAGACACGCGTCATGACGATGATTTCATCGGTCTCCTCGGACGGACTCGTTCGGACGCCGCGAGACAGGGGTGAGCATGGCAGGCAGGGACGGGCGAGTGCGCACGCCCGACGACGACGCGGCCATACGGCCGTGGCCCCGCGCGGACGGCGAGCGCCTGCCTGCCGGGGAGGCGCCGTGAAGCTGTCCACCCGTATCGCCCTCGCGGTCGGCGTGAGCGTGCCCCTGCTGGTGCTGGCCTCCGGCTGGCTGCTGCTGCATCTGGTCACCGATGACCTGCGTGCGCGCCAGGACTCCCAGTTGCGCGCCCGCGCGACGGTCCTCGCCAAGAACGCCAAGGCGTACCTGGAGGTGGCCGGGAGCGACCGCCCGGTCATGGAGCAGGCCCGGCAGCGGCGGCTGGTCAACTCCGCGCGGGACGTGGGCGTCCGGCTGACCGCCCCCGGGGCCCCCGGGGGCACGATCACGGCCGGCCCGCAGCCCGATCCGTTCCCCTCGCTGCCCCGCAGTGCGCCGAAGCCGGTCACCGTGACCTCCGGCGACACGGACTGGCTGGCCCTGTCGCTGCGTGTCGGTGCCGCGAAGAAGGGCAGCTCACCGCCGAATCTGTGGCTGTTCTCGCCGGACACCGCCGAGGAGGAGCTGGCGCTGGTGCGCCGGCGGGTCGTGCTCGGGGCGCTGGTCGCCGCGCCCCTGGCCGGGGCCACCACCTGGGTCATCGCCACCCGGGCGGTCCTGCCGCTGCGGCGGCTGCAGCGGCGTACCAGCGGCCTGGACCCCAGGGCCAGCGCCGCGCGCCTCGAGCACACCCCGACCCGTATCGCCGAGGTCGACGACCTGGCGTACACGCTGCAGACGGTGCTCGCCCGCTACGACGGGCAGGTCGAACGCACCGGGGAGGCGCTGGCCACCGCCCGCGCGTTCGCCGCGACCGCGTCCCACGAGCTGCGCACCCCGCTGATGAGTATGCGCACCAACATCGACATCCTCACCGACCACCCCGGCCTGGATCCCGGCGACCGGGCGGAGGTGCTCGAGGACCTGGGGCGCGAACACGCCCGGCTGCTCGGGTTGCTCGTGATGCTCAGGGCCCTCGCGCAGGGCGACCTGGTCGAGGCGGACGCGTTCGGGTCGCTGGAGCTGGCGGAGCTGGTGGACGCGTCGGTCTCCGACCTGCGGCGCACCCACGCGGGCGCCGAGGTGTCCGTGCGCACCACCACCGGGCTGCTGGTGCACGGCTGGGAGGAAGGGCTGCGCTCGGCGGTGGACAACCTGCTGACCAACGCCTGGACCCACGGCCGCGCCGCCGACGGTACCGCCCGCATCGAGGTCACCCTCCGCCCGTCCCGCGACCCGCGTGAACCGGCCGCGGTGCTCACCGTGGACGACCACGGCCCCGGCATCCCGCCCGAGCGCCGCGAGGAGGTCTTCCAGCGGTTTCTGCGGGGCCCGGACAGCCCCGGCTCCGGCCTCGGTCTGACCCTGGTCGCCCAGCAGATCGACCTGCACCGGGGCCGGATCGCCGTGCTGGACCGGCCCGACGGACGGCCCGGGGCACGCTTCGAGGTGCGGCTGCCGGCCACCGACGTCCGGGACGTGGAGAACACCCTGCCGCTCCTGCGCCGGGACTGGCTGACCGGCCGCCACCGGCCGGCGCCCACCTCCGAAACCCAGGTGTGAGCCGCGGGGACACCGAGCGCGGTCCCGAGCAGGGCCGTACGGCCGCCATCCGCCGTGCCATGGAGCTTCGCGGCCGCCCGCCCCTTCATCGCGGCCGCTCACCCTTCATGACGTTGACGAGCAGTTCGCAGAAGGCCGCGGGTTGTTCCAGCGGTGCGAGATGTCCCGCGCCCGGGATGACCACCACTTCACCCGCGCCCAGGTCACGCGCCAGACTCTCGCCCCCGTGGAAGAAGTCGGGCATGTCGTGCTCGCCGACGCCCACCACGGCCGGGATACGGAGGGTGCGCAACGCGGCCGGGTCCTCGTCCAGCGGGTCCGCCGCCCGCGCCGGTTCACCATGGGTGAGCTGGGACCGCAACTGGTCGCGCAGCATGCGGGCCGCGTGGGCCCGCGCTTCGCGGGGTGCGTCCGCCGCCGTCCAGGCGTCGACCCCCGCCCGTACGGCGGCGTCGATGTCGCCGGCGTCCAGTGCCGTTCTCTCGCTGTCCCAGGCCCACCGCAGGCGAGGGGAAGGGGGTTGGTCATGGGGGCGGTAGCCCACCAGGACCAGGCCCGCCACTCGGCCGGGTGCCGTGACGGCCACCTGGAGCGCCACCAGCGCCCCGAGCGAGTTCCCGGCCAGTACGAAGCGGTCGACCCCGAGGTGGTCGAGCGTGTCGAGGACGTCCGCCCAGGGTGCCACCACGCGCTCGTCGGGCACGAGCGCCGCACCGTGGCCGGGCAGGTCCAGGGCGATCGCCCGGACGCCGGCCTCGGCGAGCAGCGGAAGGTGTGCCCGCCACATGGTCCGATCCGTGGGCCGGGCGTGGAGCAGGACGACGGCGCGCCCGTGGCCCGCCTCGTCAAAGGGCAGCAGCATGGATCGGCCTTTCGTCGGTGAAGGTGCGCAAGGGAAGGCCGGCTTCGCGGGCGTGGCCGTCATGCGGCGCCGGTGAGCTCGTCGATCTCTTCGCCGCTCAGGCGCAGTTGTGCCGTGGCCACGTTGTCCTCCAGATGGGCCACCTTGGAGGTGCCGGGGATGGGCAGCATGGCCTCGGAGCGGGCCAGCAGCCAGGCGAGTGCGACCTGGGAGGGGGCGACGCCGTGTGCGGAGGCGATGCGGTCGACCGGTCCGCCGGGCCGGGTGAGTCGGCCGGCGCCCACCGGGGCCCAGGGGATGAAACCGATGCCGTGACGGGTGCAGTGGTCGAGCACGTCGGCGGAGCCGCGGTCGGTGAGGTTGTAGCGGTTCTGGACGGTGGCGATGTCGGCGATCCGCCGGGCCTGCTCGATCTGGTCGACGGTCACCTGGGACAGGCCGATCGCGACGATCTTTCCTTCGTCCTGGAGCGCCCTCAATTCACCCACCTGGTCCTCCAGCGGGACCTTCGGGTCGACGCGATGCAACTGGAACAGGTCGATGTGGTCCAGCCCGAGGCGCCGCAGGCTCATCTCGGCCTGCTGGCGCAGGTATTCCGGGCGCCCGACCGGCGGCCATGCCGCGGGGCCCAGGCGCACCGGTCCCTGATCGGTCTCGATCACGTCGGGGCCGTTGCGGGTGAGACCGGCCTTGGTCGCGATGAGGACGTCGTCCGGATAGGGGTGGATGGCCTCCCGGATGATCTCCTCGCTGACGTGCGGCCCGTAGGAGTCGGCGGTGTCGATCAGCTGGACGCCGAGTTCGACGGCGCGGCGGACCACGCGGAGGCACTCCTCGCGGTCGTCGGGTTCGCCCCATACGCCGAGCCCGGTGAGTCGCATGGCGCCGAAGCCCAGACGGGCGACCTTCTTCCCGGCGACCTCGAAACTGCCGGTGGCGTGGGCGAGGGATGCGGTCACGAGTGGAGTTTTCCTTCCTCTGTGGTGGTGCTCCGTTCGGCGGAAGCGGTGCTCTGCTCGGCGGAAGCGGCGCTCTGCTCGGCCGACCGGCGCAGCAGGATCAGGCCATCGCCGCTGGTGCTGCCGGGTTCCGCGCTGTAGACGGACAGGTGCTGTCCCGGGGCGCTGGTGACGGCCAGCGCTTCGAAGTGCAGATGGAGTTCACCGACCCGCGGATGCCGGAAGTGCTTGTCCTCGTGGGTGCGTGGGCGGACCTCGTAGCGGGCCCACAAAGTGGCGAACGCGGGACTGCGCACGCTCAGCTCGCCGACGACGCGTTCGATGCGCTCATCGCCCGGGAACCGCGACGACGACGCCCGCAGGTTGTTCACCGCGGTCTGCGCCGCCTTCTCCCAGTCACCGTAGAACTCCTGGGCGAAGGGATCAAGGAAGATCATCCGGAGCAGGTTGTCGTACCGGGCGAAGCCGCGGTACAGCTCCCGCGCCATCGCGTTCGCGGCGAGGACGTCCTGGGCCGCGCCGACGACGAAGGCGGGCACGTCGTGCATGCCGTCCATCAGCCGCCGCAGTTCGGGACTGACGGTCGCCGCCGAGGACCCGGACGGTCCGAGGACGGGCAGGCCGAGCCGGAACAGATGCGCGGCCGCGGCGTCGTCGAGCCTCAGCGCCCGGGCGATTGCCTGGAGCACCTGCTCGGACGGGTGCCGCTCACGGCCCTGCTCGAGCCGGATGTAGTAGTCCGTGCTCACACCCGCGAGCAGCGCCACCTCATCCCGCCGCAGACCGGGAACCCGGCGGGAAGGGTCGTCGGGGAATCCGACCTCGGGCGGTGCGGTCATCGCGCGGCGGGCCCGCAGATACTCACCGAGTTTGTTCTCGCTTTCCACGCCGACCAGGCTAATCAGGACAAGGGAGCCACGGGTGGGTGCGATGCACCCACCCGCAGGTCAGCGGCTCCCTGCGCCGAGGTCAGTCGAGGGTGGCGCGGGAGCGTATTCTGCCGGGCGTGTCCAAGGTGACGATCGCGGACGTGGCACGGGCGGCGGAGGTGTCGACGGCGACGGTGTCCAACGTGCTCAACGGCACGGGCCGGGTCTCGGAGCCGACGCGGGCCCGGGTGAAGGCGGTGGCCGGTGCGCTCGGCTACGGTCCGGCGGGCGGCGGCGCGCGCACCCTGGGGCTCGCGGTGACCGCTCATGGTGAGAGTGCGTGGGACTTCGCGAGCGTGCCGTACTTCGCCCAGGCCATCAGCGCGGCCACCATCGCCGCCCATCGGCGTGGCTACGCGCTGATGGCGATGCCCTCGGGGCCCGCCGAGCACATGTGGCGCACCCTCCCGGCCGCCGGGGTGGTGCTGGTGGACAGTCCGCCCAGCGACCCCGTGGTGCGGCTGCTGCGCGCTCGCGGTCTGCCGTTGGTGTTCGACGGCCGTCCCGGCGAGCTGCGGGCGCGGGAGACCTGGGTCGACACCGACCACGAGGCCATGACCCGCCGCGTCCTGGAGCATCTGGCCGGGCAGGGCGCGGAGCGGATCGCGCTGATCGCCGGGCCCACGCAGGAGTACTACACCCGCGCGAGCGTGACGGCCTACCGGCGGTGGTGCTCGAGCACCGGTGTGCGGCCGTGTGTCGTCCCGTTCGCCGAGGACGGCTCCGAGGGGCCGCGGCTGGATGCCCTGTTGACCGGGGACGGCAGGCCGGACGCGGTGTTCGGCCTGTATGACCCCTGCGGCCGTCAGGTCCTGGAGGCGGCCGCGCGGTGCGGTCTTTCGGTGCCGGACGACCTGATGGTGGTGTGCAGCAGCGAGGATCCGGCGTACGGGTACACCACCCCGCCCGTGTCGACGGTGTCGCTGGCCCCGGAGCAGGCCGGTGCGGCGGCCGTCGACGCACTGGTGAGCCTGGTGGAGAACCCGCCGCACACGCCGTCGCCCGTGGTGATCGAGACCCGTCTGGAGGTTCGGACCTCCTCGACGCGCCGGTCCCGCCGGCACACGTGAGGACGGAGGTCCCGGGCCCCGAAGGTCGGGCATGTCGCCGTGATGTCGAGGGCGGCGAGGAAGGCGGTGGCCGCCGGTGTGCGGCTGAAACGGCTCCAGATGACGTACTCGACGCGCGCCGGGGCATCGGCGACCTCGATGGTGACGACACCGGCGAGATGGGGCACATAGGCGGAGGGGTGCATGGCCACGCCGAGGCCCGGCCCGACGAGCCGGGCGAGGAAGTGCGCGCCGGTCACTTCGAAGGCGACATCACGGCCGAGCCCGGCGGCGTCGAAGGCCAGGTCGGACGGGGCGCGTCCGGCCGTTCCGGCCGGAAGGTCCACGAACACCTCGGAGGAGAGCCTGCGCAGGTCGACCTCCGATTCCCCGGCCTCACCTCGGCGGCCGCGCGCTCGGTGGCGTCCAGACACTGACGGGCGGCCGGGAGGAACGCCTCACCGGCCGGTGTCAGCCGCACCCGGCGGCTGGTGCGCTCGAAGAGTCTGGCGCCGAGTTCCCTTTCCAGACGGGCCCCGGCGAGGCAGGGCGGTATGCCAGGTGGACAGGCGGTCAGCCCTGGCAGCCGCAGGCGGCATGGCGGCCGTGCACGGAGGCGAGGGAGGCGGGCCGGGCCGCGAACGAGGTGGCGGAGGCCGGGGCACCCGGCTGATCCGCGTCCCAGATGCGCCTGCCGCCCGCCAGTGTCAGACGCACCTTCGTACCGGTGATGTCCTTGACCGGCACCCGGGTCACATCCCGGTCGAGCACGATCACATCGGCGGCCCGGCCCGGGGTGAGCACACCGGTCTCGCGGTCGACACGGAGCTGATGGGCCGAGCCCGCCGTGTGCATGCGCAGGCTGGTGGCGCGGCTGATGCCCTCCCTCTCCGGGTACAGCGCCCCGTCGTCGCCGTCGCGGTCGATGGCGGTGCGGATCTGGTTGAAGGAGTCGAGCGGGTCCACCGGCCAGTCCGATCCCCCGGCCAGCGCCGCGCCGTGCCGTTCCAGGCTGCGCGCCGGATACATCAGCCGGTGGCGGTCCGGGCCGATGTAGGGCAGGAGGGCGTCCACCGTCCACACATCGCGCATCGCCCACTGCAACTGCATGCAGGCGACCACGCCCAGCGGCGCGAAGCGCCGGTAGTCGTCCGGGTGCACCAGTTGCAGATGGGCGATGGTGTGCCGGTTGCCACGGCGGCCGTTGGCCCGTATCGCCGCCTCGTAGCCGTCCAGCGCGGTGCGCACCGCGCGGTCACCGATGGCGTGCGCGTGCAACTGCCAGCCGGCCCGGTCCAGTACGGCCGCCAGGCGACCGTACTCGGTGGAGGTGACGTACAGGTCGCCGCGGTTGTCGGTGGGCTTGCCGTGGCCGTCGAGGTACGGCTCCAGCAGCGCGGCGGACTGTGCGGGGTGCTCGATCACTCCGTCGAGGAAGACCTTCGCGGTCCCGAAGCACAGGCCCGGCACCTCCGCGTACTGGGCGCGCTGCTCGTCGACGTAGGCCAGCGCGGCCTTCGGGTCGCGGATGAGGTCGAGGTCCAGGCGCAGCGCCGGGATGACCCGCTGGAGCAGCCGGTCCGAGTCGGCCAGGTCGGCGTAGGTGCCCAGTCCTCCGGTCTGGGTGGCCGCGTCCAGGTACGTGGTGATGCCGCTGGACGCCGCCTGGCGGAGCGCCTTCGCCTCGGCGGCGAGCAGCTCGTCCCGGTCGGGCGGCGGAATCACCCCCTCGACGATGTCCTGCGCGGTGTCCTTCAGCAACCCGGACGGCGCTCCGGCCGAGTCGTGGACGATGCGGCCCCCGGCCGGGTCCGGGGTGCTCGACGTGATCTTCGCCAGCTCCAGGGCGCGCTGGTTGACCCAGGTGTTGTGGGCGTCCGAACCCCTGAGTGCTATCGGCCGGCGGGTCGGCAGCGCGTCCAGGACGCGGTGGTGGGTCTCGGTCCCGGCGGGCAGGCCGACCGGGTTCCAGTCCTCCACCACCAGCCATCCGTCCGGCTCCTGGTCCTTGCTCGCGTTCAGGAACTCGGTGAGCTTCGCCTGGAGTGCGGCGACGGTGAACGTCTCATTGCCCAGGGACGGGTTGAGGGTGCGCGACCCGGCCTCCAGGCAGTGCGCATGCGCATCGATGATCCCCGCCATGACGGTGCCACCGCGGGCGTCGACGAAGTCGGTGTCCCTCCCGGCCAGCCGGCGCACCAGGGACGCCGGGCCGACCGCGAGGATCTTCCCGTCCCTCCCCACGGCGATGGCCTCCTGCTGCGGCACATACGGCAGTCCGGTCAGCACCCGCCCACCGTGGATGATCGTCGCGGCCGAACGGCGGGATCCCGACGAGCCGCGGGATCCCGACGAGCCGCGGGATCCGGACGAGGGGCGTCCGGAGGCCGCGAACGCGTCGGAGGCGCCCAGGCCGAGGGCACCCGCGACACCCGCTGCGCCCACGGCCGACAGAAGACGACGGCGCGCCAGGTCAAAGCCCATGCTCACTCCCTGAGTGTGATGAGGTGATGACGCGTCAGCCTTCGTGATTAAGCGCATAAGCACCAGCCGCCCGGCGCTGCGGATATGGCCCGTGGATGGGGGCATCAGCAACGGATTCCGTCGTTGTCCGCCCGGTCGGGCACACGGTTACGGCTGGTTCAGGACCAGGACATCTCGCCATCGCGGGAGACGAAGCGTCCGGTGCCGGCGCCGGGCTCCTCGGTGGCGAGGGCGACGATCGCGTCCGTGCCCTCGGTGACGGTTTGGTGGCCGCTGTGCCCGTTGAGATCGGTCGCGGTGTATCCGGGGTCGGCGGCGTTGACGCGGATGCCCTCGAGCCCCTTGGCGTACTGGGTGGTCAACATCGTCAGCGCCGCCTTGGAAGCGGTGTACAGCGGCACGACGACGCGCGACTCGGCCCGGGCGGGGTCGTGGGTGAGGGCGAGCGAGCCCATGCCGCTGCTGACGTTGACGATCACAGGGTCGTCCGAGCGGCGCAGCAGCGGCAGGAACGCGGTGGTGGTGCGGATGACGCCGATGACATTCACGTCGAGGACGGCGCGGGCGTCGGCGGCGGTGAGGTCGCCGGGGTCGCCGGCGGGGCCGTGGACACCGGCGTTGTTGATCAGGACGTCGATCCTTCCCTCGTGTGCGGCGACGTTCGCGGCCGCGGCGGCCACGGACGCGTCGTCGGTCACGTCGATGGGGACGTGGCGTGCGCCGAGGGCGGCGGCGGCCTCCTCGCCCCGCTCCCGGTCGCGGGCTCCGACGAGCACGGTGTGGCCGCACTCGATCAGGCGGCGGGCGGTCTCACGGCCGAGACCCTTGTTGGCTCCGGTGATGAAGGTGATCGTCATGCGTTCGATACTGGTCCCGACCGAGGAGGCGGACCAGGGAGACTTCGACGGTAGGAAGACCAGTACCACCCTCGCGCCGACCCGCACGACCGGGGATGAAGGAGGATGGCGAGCATGCCGACGACCCCCGGAACCGGACTGGGCGCGATGATCCGCACCTGGCGGGACCGGCTGCCTCCGTCGGCCGCCGGACTGCCGGTGGCCCGCGGGCGCCGGGCGGCCGGGCTGCGGCGCGAGGAGCTGGCCAATCTGGCCGGGGTGTCGGTCGACTACATCGTGCGCCTGGAGCAGGGGCGGGCCACGACACCCTCGGTGTCGGTGGTGGCGTCCTTGGCGCGCGCCCTGCAGTTGTCCACCGCCGAGCGGGATCATCTGTACCGGCTGGCCCAGCTCGCCCCGCCGGAGGACGGCGCGGTCTCGGACCATCTTCCGCCCGGTGTGCAGCGGGTGCTCGCCCGGCTCGGGGACGTGGCGGTTGCCGTGTTCGCGGCGGACTGGCGACTGGTGTGGTGGAACCACGGGTGGGCCGCCCTTCTGGGCGACCCTTCCGCCTCGCCGCCGCGGCTGCGCAACTTCGCGCGCGACAGATTCCCGGTGGACGCCGGTCCCGCCCACCTCGCACGGTGGCCGGTGACCGAGGCGGACCGCGCCGCCACCGACGCCGCCGTCGTCTCCGACCTGCGCCGCGCCACCGGCCGCTTTCCCCAGGACGGCCGCTTGGCCGCGCTGATCCGCGAGCTGAACGCGGGCAACCGGAGGTTCGCCGAGCTGTGGGCGACCGGAGAGGTGGCCGCGCACCGCGAGGACCACAAGACGATCGACCACCCGTCGGTGGGCCCGGTCACGGTGGACTGCGACACCCTCACCGACGGCGACTCCGAACTCAAGATCGTCATCATGACGGCCATGCCCGGCAGCGAGGACGAGACCAAGCTCCGGCTCACCACCATCGCCGGCCCACCGGCCACCACCCGCGGCTGATCCGGCCTGCGCGCGATCGGCCGACCGCATGTGCGCGGCCGACCGACCGCATCTGCGCGGCGGAGCTGACGGCTATCGGCGTTGCTCCCAGGCGGCCCGCATGAGTTCGTACTCGACTTCGCCGTGCTCGGAGCCTTCGATCGCCTCCGGCCAGTCCCCGGTGAAGTTCCGGAGGAACGACAGGCCCGCCTTCTCCATCACCCGCCGCGAGCGGGTGTTCACCGCCATGGTGTCCGCGGTGACCCGTTCCACCCCGAGGTCCGTGAAGCCCTTGTGGATCAGGGCCCGCGCTCCTTCCGGGGCGTAACCCTTGCCCCAGGCGGCCTTGTTCAGCCGGTAGCCGAGTTCCACCACGGCGGGGCTGTGGTCGTCCAGGGGGCGGAACTCGAACCAGCCCAGGAAGGTTCCGGTGGCCTTCTCCTCGGCGGCCCAGTAGCCGCGAGTGCCGAAGCACGGGTGGTCGTGGAGAAGGCGTGGCAGGATCTGGGCCTGGACCGTCTCGCGGCTCGTCGGCTTGCCGCCATTGAGGAAGCGCATGACGTCGGGGTCGCTGTCCAGCGCGAAGAGGTGGTCGGCGTCGGCCTCGGTGAACGGGCGCAGCACGAGCCGTTCGGTCTCCAGGAAGACATGCATGCCGCGATCCTCATCACCGGCGGCCGGTCCCGCCACCGGATATCCGTGGCGGGCCGCTTGCTGCCCGACCGCGGTCGGGTGGCGCGTCCACGCGCTCGAGCTTGGTCCAGCCGGTCCAGCCCCGCTGCTTCAGCAGCTCAGGCGGTATCGCCGGTCGGCCATGGTCCGATCGGGACATGCTCCCCGTCACCCGTCTCTCACCGTTCGAGCGAGCGACAGCGTAAACGAACGCACCACCCCATAACAGCTCTCCCCCTTGAGGCCGCAGGAGGTCGATCCGGACTGCCACCTCACATCGGGATTGGCCGCCCGCTGGGGTACTCAGGACGCCGGAAAAACGACGGACCAGGGGAGGCACCACCCAGTGGACGAGAAGAACACGGCCGAAAAGAACGCGGCCGAGAAGAACATCTTTGTGATCGGCCTGGACGCGGCCAATGAGCCCATTCTGGAGCATGGCCCCGGTGCCGACCGGTACCGGTTCCACCGCCTGCTCACCATCGAGGATCTGCAGAGCGGCGAGGTGTCCGTGGCGGATCTCCTCGCCAAGGCGGAGGGTGTGCTGGATGCCTTCGAGGGCAGCATCGACGCGATCGTCGGCTACTGGGACTTTCCGGTGAGCACACTCATACCGATTCTCGGCGAGCGCTACGGCACGCGCAGCACGAGTCTGGAGTCGGTGGTCAAGTGCGAGCACAAGTACTGGAGTCGGCTGGAGCAGCAGAAGGTGATCGATGAGTGCCCACGGTTCGGCCCGGTGGATCTGGAGGCGCGGGACCCACAGCCACCGGAGGGTGTCCGCTTCCCGATGTGGCTCAAGCCGGCCCTCGCCTACTCCTCGGAGCTGGCCTTCTCCGTCAAGGACGAGGAGCAGTTCCGTAGGGCGGTCGGCGAGATCCGTGAGGGCATCGGCCGCGTCGGCAAGCCCTTCGAGGCCGTCCTCGAACGGCTGGAACTCCCCCCGGAGATGGAGGGTGTGGGCGGCCAGGTGTGCCTCGCGGAGGAATCGCTGAGCGGGGTGCAGGTCGCCGTGGAGGGATACGTCCACGACGGCGAGGTCACCGTCTACGGCGTGCTGGACTCCATCGACTACCCCGACAGCCCGTCTTTCCTGCGCCACCAGTACCCCTCGGCCCTGCCGGAGCCCGTGATCCAGCGGCTGCATGACGTCTCCCGGCGGGTCATGCGGCAGATCGGCATGGACGGGGCGACGTTCAGCATCGAGTACTTCTACGACGCCGGGACGGACGAGATCAACCTCCTGGAGATCAACCCCCGGCACTCCCAGTCGCACGCCGAACTCTTCGCCTACGTCGACGGGGTGTCCAATCACCACTGCATGCTCAGCCTCGCCCTCGGCGAGGACCCCGCCCTGCCGTACCGCGCCGGCCCCTACCGGATGGCCGCCAAGTGGTACTACCGGTGGTTCGCCGACGGCGTGGTCCACGACACCCCCGTGGACGAGGAGATCGAGCGGATCGAGCGCGAGATCCCGGGCGTGCGGATCGATGTGGTGCCCGGGGAGGGGCAGCGGCTGTCGCGGATGGACCAGCAGGACAGCTACAGCTTCGAACTCGCCCACATCTTCACCGGCGGGGACAGCGAGGAGGACCTGCGCGAGAAGTACGACCGCTGTGTCGCCGCCCTGAACCGCCTCTTCGACGCCACCGCCCCCGGCGGCCGGCGGGAAGAGACGCGGAGGAACGAGCCGGAGAGGGAGCGGGGCTGAGACCCGGCTGCGGCCGCCCATGGACACGGCCGGTGTGCCCGTGCCGTCCGTGGGCACCCGTGCACCCCCGCCACCAGGGAAGGAGCAGATCGGCCCTATGCGCCTCGTGAGCAATCTGCCGTGCGCGACAAAGGAAGAGGAACACGTCACGATCCCCATGTCCGACGGCATTCGCCTGTCGGCGCGCATCTGGCGTCCCACGTCCTCGGACGAGGAGCCGGTGCCCGCGGTGCTGGAGTACATCCCCTACCGGAAACGGGATCTGACCTCCGTACGCGACTCCATCCACCATCCGTACATCGCCGGTCATGGCTACGCCTGTGTCCGCGTCGATCTGCGGGGCACCGGGGAGTCGGAGGGGGTGCTGACGGACGAATACCTGGGACAGGAGCAGGCGGACGCCGAGGAGATCCTGGCATGGCTCGCCGAGCAGCCCTGGTGTGATGGCGCCACCGGCATGATGGGCATCTCCTGGGGTGCCTTCGCCGCCCTGCAGGTGGCCGCCCGGCGGCCACCGAGTCTGCGCGCCATCGTCATCGCCTCCTTCACCGACGACCGGTACGCCGATGACATGCACTACATGGGCGGTGCCCTGCTGTCCGACAACCTCGCCGAGGCGGGCACCATGTTCGCCTACGCCACATGTCCGCCGGATCCGGCGGTGGTCGGCGAGCGCTGGCGCGAGATGTGGCACGAGCGGCTGGAGAACGCCCGCCCCTGGGTGCTGGAGTGGCTGCGCCACCAGCGCCGCGACGACTACTGGCGGCATGCCTCGGTATGCGAGGACTACCAGGCCGTGCAGTGCCCCGTGCTGGCCTCCAGCGGCTGGGCGGACGGCTACTCCAACGCCGTGACACGGCTGCTCGGCCAGCTGGACGTACCGCGCAGGGGGCTGATCGGCCCGTGGTCGCACAAGTACCCGCACCTGGGCGAGCCGGGCCCGGCCATCGGCTATCTCCAGGAGGTGGTGCGGTGGTGGGACCACTGGCTGAAGGGCGTGGACAACGGCGTCATGGACGGGCCCATGCTGTGGACGTGGATGCAGGACAGCGTGGCGCCGTCCACCGCCTACGAGGAGCGGCCCGGCCGCTGGATCGCCGAGCCCCGGTGGCCCTCCCCCAACGTCGAGCCCGCCGTGCACCCGCTGACCGGCAGGCGCATCGGCGCCCCCGGTGACACATCGTCCGGGCAGGAGGCGCAGGGCGAGCCGCTGACCGTGCAATCGCCGCTGTCCGTCGGCCAGTTCGCCGGCAAATGGGCCTCCTACAACGCGCCTCCGGACCTGCCGTACGACCAGCGGGAGGAGGACGGCGGTTCGCTGGTGTTCGAGACCGATCCGCTCACCGAGCGGGTGGAGATCCTCGGCTCGCCCTCCGTCGAACTGGACCTGTCGGTCAATGAACCGGTGGCCATGGTGGCCGCCCGGCTCTCCGACGTGGCTCCGGACGGCCGCGCCACCCGTGTCACCTACGGCCTGCTCAATGTCGCCCACCGCGAGACCATCGGCGACCCCGAGCCGCTGGAGCCCGGCCGGCGCTACCGCGCCCGTGTCCGGCTCAACGGGGTGGCCCAGGCGTTTCCGCCCGGTCACCGCATCCGGCTGTCGCTGTCCACGTCGTACTGGCCGCTCGCCTGGCCCCCGCCGAGGCCCGCATTGCTGAGCGTGTACGAGGCCACCAGCGCCCTCACGCTGCCGCTGCGCCGGGCGTCGTCGGGCGAGGATCGGCCCCAGCGCCCGTTCGGGGAGCCCGAGGGCACGCCCCCCGTCGCCACCACCGCGCTCACCCCCCGCGAGGAGCGCTGGGACGTCAAGCGCGACCTGGTCGGCTACCGGTCCGAGCTGGAGATCGTCAAGGACGCGGGCACCCAGCGCTTCGAGGACATCGGGATGGATGTCGGCCGCCGGGCCTACGAGCGCTACACCGCGGTCGCGGACGACTTCACCTCGGTCGGCGGCGAGTCGACCTGGACCATGCGCTTCCACCGCGACGACTGGGACGTACGCGTGGTGACGAGCACGGTGCTGCGCTCCAGCGAGACCGAGTTCTTCGTCGATGCCACGCTGGACGCCTACGAGGGCGACCGGCGGGTGTTCTCGCGCACCTGGAACGAGACACTGCCCCGCGACTGTCTGTGACCGTCCTCCCACCGCACCGTACGCGCACACCACGGCCCTGTGCGGGTACTCGCCGCTGATGGTGTTCAAGACGCCGCCGGGTGTGTACGCGCCGCAGGACGACACGTGGCTGCTGGCCGAGGCGTTGCTGCGGGAGCGCATCACGGCCGGCACGGCCGTCCTGGACGTGGGGACCGGCAGCGGGGCCCTGGCCCTCGTCGCGGCCGCGCGCGGTGCGGCCCAGGTGACCGCGGTGGACGTCTCGCCGCTCGCCGTGGGCGCCACCTGGCTGCGGGCCCGCCTCAAGGGGCTGCCGGTGCGGGTCCTCCACGGCGATCTGCTGACACCGGTGGCCGGCCGCGGATTCGATCTCATCGTCGCCAACCCGCCCTATGTGCCGGTGGCGGGGCGGCGGGCCCGCCGGGGCCGCGGTCTGGCCTGGCGGGCCGGGACCGACGGGCGGGCGCTGCTGGACCGGATCTGCCGGGACGCGCCACCGTTGCTGCGCCCCGGCGGCGTACTGCTGCTGGTGCACTCGGCGCTGAGCGGGACGGAGCGGACCGTGGCGCAGTTGACGGAGAGCGGGCTGCGGGCGGCCGTGGCCGACCGCCGCACGATCCCGTTCGGGCCGGTGCTGCGCGCGCAGGCGCGTTGGCTGGAGGCCCAGGGGCTGATCGCCCCGGGCGAGACGGAGGAAGAGCTGGTGGTGATCCGTGCCGAACGACGAACCTGACCGCGCGGTACGGGTGCGGGTGGGGACCGACGGCCCGATGCTGATCGAGGGGCCGGTCGAGATCACCCTGCCCGACGGCAGCGTGGTGCGCTCCGACCGCTTCACGGTGGCCGTGTGCCTGTGCAGCCGCAGCGCCCGCTACCCGTGGTGCGATACCAGCCACCGGCGCAGGCCGCCGAGGTCGCGGCGCGGACCGGACGCGACATAGCGGATCGGACGCGACGTAGCAGAGCGCCACCGCCTCACCCGCGCCCCGTCGCTCCGTCGTCGCCCCGCCGCCACCTCGGGAGCATCGCGCAACCCCCTGCGCAGGTGTTCTCCAGGTGAAGCGCGATCAACGGAGGTCTGAACTCGCGGTGGGTGGGGCACTCAGGGCATATGCGCTGTGGAGTGATCGACATCGGATCCCGTACGGTCCACCTCGTGATCGCCGAGCTGGCTCCGGGCAGGCCCCCGGAGCCGGTGGCATCGTGGAAACAGCCGGTCCGTGTGGCCGAGGCGACCGATCGCCAGGGGGTGATCCGGCCTGACGTGATCCGGTCCCTGGTCGGCGCCGTGACCGCGAGTGCCGCGGCCGCTCTCGCCCACCACGTCGACCGTCTGATCCCCTTCGCCACATCGGCGGTGCGGGACGCGACCAACCGGGACGCCGTGCTCGGCGAGATCGAGGCCGCCACCGGTATCCGCGTGGGTTTCATGACCGGCGAGGAGGAGGCACGGCTGACGTTCAGGGCGGCACGCGGCTGGCTCGGCTGGTCGGCGGGGCGGATCCTGCTCCTCGACATCGGCGGTGGCTCGCTGGAAATCGCCTGCGGCGGCGGCAGTCGCCCCGACCTCGCCGTCTCCCTGCCACTGGGCGCCGACCGGCTCACCCGCCACCATCTGCCCGATGCCACACCGGTGAAGAAGCGGGACGTCAGCGCGTTGCGCCGGCACGTACGCTCCGTACTCGGCCAGTGCACGGCCGAGCTGCGCGCCCAGCCCGCGCCCGCCTCCTGCGTCGCCACCTCGAGGACCTTCACGCAACTGGCCCGCCTCGCCGGAAAGCCACAGCCCCACAACCACCTGCCCGCGCCCCACATGCTCAGCCGGAAGGACCTGGGGCCCTGGGTGCCCCAACTCGCGGCCAAGACGGACGAGCAGCGAGCGAGACTGCGCGGCATCTCCGCCTCCAGGGCGCGTCAGTCCCTGGCCGGTGCGATCGTCGCGGAGGCCGTCATGGAGGTCATGGAGGTGGAGCGGCTCATCACCTGCCCGTGGGGCCTTCGCGAGGGCGTCCTGCTCGACTACGTCTCCGGCCTCGAAGGCGAGCCTCCCGCTCTCCCGGCACTCACCTCGCTCCCGGCCCTCGCCGACCACCGGCGGATCCACGGGATCGAGACGGTGGCGGCCGACGCATGAGAACGGGAGGCCGCCGCATCGCCCGGACCGGCCGATCGGGCACGGGTTCCGGACCGGTCCATCCACGGATGATGGCCGCCATTGGCTTCTCCGATGGCCGAACGACCCGTTCGGGCCGACGGACCAGACGCCGCGGAGCGATGTCGACACCGTCTGCGCGCTGACTGTGAAGGCGCCGTTCTACCTGGTGTCGGAGTTCGCCCCGGCGATGGCGGAGCGCGGCCACGGGGCGGGCATCAACGTGAGCACCATGGTCGCCGAGTACGGGGCGCCGGGGATGGCGCTGTACGGATCGAGCGAGGCGGCGCTGAACCTGCTCACCAAGTCGTGGGCCGCCGAGTACGGCCCGCGCGGGGTCCGGTTCAACGCCGTCGAGCCGGGGCGGACCGGCACGGAGGCACGGCCGGTACGGGTGAGGATCTGACGGCTCTCGCCGCGCAGGCGCCCACCGGGCGGCCCGCCGCGCCCGAGGAGATCGCCGAGGGCATCACCTTCCTGGTGAGCGAGGCGGCGAGCTTCGTCCAGGGCGCGGTGCTGCCGGTCGACGGCGGCCGCGTAACCGTCTGACCCGGCACGGACGGCGCCGCACGGCCCTGGGCCTCGCCCACCGGGAGGATCCAGGGCCGGTGTCCCTCTGATGGCCTCCGCCGGCAATCGGCGGAGGCCGTCGCCGCGCGCGTTCTGTGTAGCCTGGCGGAAGGGCCCAGGGAGCGCACCAGGAGAGAAGTACGCGAGCCCAGGAGTGGTGCCCATGGTGACGATGACGATCGTGCTGTCCATCGTGTTCGCCCTGCTCGCGGCCGGCAGCAACGCACTCGGGACGGTGTTGCAGCGCCGCGCCGCGCTCACTGTTCCGGCGTCACGATCATTGCGCCTCGGGCTGGTCCGCGACCTTCTGCACACTCCGGTCTGGTTCGGCGGAATGCTCGGTGTTGTCTTCGCCGCCCTTTTTCAGGCCCTCGCGCTCGCCACCGGATCGCTGGCCACCGTGCAGCCCATCTTCATTCTCGAACTTCCGCTGGCGCTGGTGATCGGAGGGATCGTCTTCCGGGTCGGCGTGACGCGCAAGGCATGGATGTGTGTGGCCTGCATCGTCGGCGGGCTGGCTCTGGTCCTCTTCTCCCTGGCCCCCACCGGAGGGCGCGACCAGGTGCCCGGGATCTGGTGGGTGCCGGGGCTCGCGGTCACCGGAGGGATCGGTGCCGCCCTCGTTCTCGCCGGGCTGCGGCGCCCCACCGGTCTGATGCGAGCGGCCTGCCTCGCGGCAGCGGCGGCCATCGGAAACGCCGTCACCGCCGCGCTGATCAAGTCGGCCATGAACATTCTTGCCGATCAGGGTGCCGTCGCCTTTTTCACCGCGTGGCAGACGTACAGCTTCGCGGCTGTCGGCGCCTTTTCCCTGTTCCTGCTCGGGGTCGCCATGCAAGGGGGCCCGCTGCTCGGCTCGCAACCCGCTTTGACGCTCGGCGATGCCACGGTGAGCTTCTGTCTCGGGGTGACGCTCTACGGCGAGCAGCCGCGCACCGGATTCTGGCTCGTACCGGCGCTGCTGGGCCTGAGCGTGCTGCTGTACGGAATCTTCGGGTTGTCCCATACGCGATGCCTCGCCCAGTGTGTCGACCGGAGCAGGGATGAGCTCGGCGGCCTCGGGGAGCCTGCGGCGGCGCGCGGATGACGTCACCAGTAGAATCGTGAATACGGCGAAGCTGGGCCTCCCGGACAAAATGAGCGTCGTGGCGTCCGACCTCTACGAGCTGTTGGAGGGTCGAAAGTGATCAGCCACCATGCCTACGCCGTCGAGCCGTGGTGCTTGCGCGAGACCGAGCTCAACCTGGACGTACTCGCGCAGAGCGAATCCGTTTTCTCCGTGTCCAACGGGCATGTCGGCTGGCGCGGCAACCTCGACGAGGGCGAGCCGCACGCCCTGCCCGGCAGCTACCTCAACGGTGTGCACGAGCAGCATCCGCTGCCGTACGCGGAAGCCGGCTACGGATTCCCCGAGTCCGGCCAGACGATGATCAACGTGACCAACGGCAAGCTCATCCGGCTGCTGGTCGACGACGAACCGTTCGACTTGCGCTACGGGCGGTTGCGTTCACATGAGCGCGTGCTCGATCTGCGCACCGGCCTGCTCCACCGCGTCTGCGAGTGGACGTCGCCGGTCGGCAAAACGGTACGGGTGCGCTCCACCCGGCTGGTCTCCTTCACCCAGCGCGCCATCGCCGCGGTCGCCTACGAAGTGGAGGCGGTGGACGCCCGGACGAGCGTGGTCGTCCAGTCGGAGCTCGTCGCCAATGAGCAACTGCCCGCGCTCGGCGGCGATCCCCGGGTCGGCGCCGCCCTGAAGTCGTGCCTTCGGCCCGAGGAACACGCCGCGGTCGATATGCGGTTGCGCCTGGTGCACCACACGGCGGCGAGCAATCAGCGGATCGCGGCCGCGGCCGACCATGAGGTGCGGGGCCCCGGATCCACCCGGAGCTCCAGTGAGAGCGCGGACGACGTGGGGCGCTTCACCGTCAGCGCGGACCTGGACCCCGGCGAGACGCTTCGCATCGAGAAGTTCGTCTCCTACGGCTGGTCCGGAATCCGCTCGCTGCCGGCCGTCCGGGACCAGGTCGAGGCGGCGCTCACCGGTGCGCGCAACACCGGCTGGCAGGGCCTGGTCGACCAGCAGCGCGAATATCTCGACGGCTTCTGGCACCGTGCCGATATCGAGGTCGACGGCGACGCGGAAATCCAGCAGGCGGTCCGCTTCGCCCTCTTCCATGTGCTGCAGGCGGGCAGCCGGGCCGAGCAGCGGTCGATCCCGGCCAAGGGCCTGACCGGCTCCGGGTACGACGGACACGCCTTCTGGGACACCGAGACGTTCGTGCTGCCACTGCTCACCTACGCCTCGCCGAACTGCGTCGCCGAGGCCCTGCACTGGCGGCAGAACACGCTGCCCGCGGCGCGGGCGCGGGCCAGGCAACTCGGACTGCGGGGCGCGGTCTTCCCCTGGCGCACGATCGACGGGGCGGAATGCTCCGGGTACTGGCCGGCCGGAACCGCGGCCTTCCACATCAACGCGGATATCGCCGCCGCCGTCGTGCGCTACATCTGGGCCACCGGCGACACCGACTTCGAACGGCGCACCGGTGTGGAACTGCTGGTGGAGACCGCCCGACTGTGGCATTCCCTCGGCCATCACGACTCCGGGGGCCGCTTTCACATCGACGGCGTCACCGGCCCCGACGAGTACAGCGCGCTCGCGAACGACAACACCTACACCAACCTCATGGCCGGGGCGAATCTGCGGGCCGCCGCCGAGGTGGCCGCACGCCACCCGGAGCAGGCCGCGGCACTGGGCGTCGACGAGGAAGAGGCCGCCGGATGGCGTGACGCGGCCAAGGCGATGTCGGTGCCGTATGTGAACGCACTCGGCCTGCACGAGCAGTCGGCCGGCTACACCGGTCTCGACGTATGGGATTTCGCGGACACGCCACGCGAGCTGTACCCGCTGATGCTGCACTTCCCGTATTTCGACCTGTACCGCAAGCAGGTGGTCAAACAGGCGGACCTGGTGCTGGCGATGTATCTGTGCGGCGATGCCTTCGAAGCGGACCAGAAGGCGCGCAACTTCGCCTACTACGAGCCGCTGACGGTCCGGGACTCCTCGCTGTCGGCCTGTGTCCAGTGTGTGATGGCCGCCGAAGTGGGCCATGTGCGGCTCGCCTTCGACTACCTGGGCGAGGCCGCCCTGATGGACCTGGCGGATCTGGAGAAGAACACCCGCGACGGCCTGCACATCGCCTCCCTGGCAGGCACCTGGGTGGGACTGGTGGCCGGCTTCGGCGGCATGCGCGACCACGGGGACGTCCTGTACTTCGCGCCCCGGCTCCCCGAGCGGCTCAGCCGGCTGGCCTTCTCCGTGCTGATCCGGCAGCGCTGTCTGCGGGTCGACATCACGGGCTCGCAGGTCACCTACACCTTGAGGGAGGGCGAGCCGCTCCGGATCAGCCACGGCGGCGAGGTCATCACCCTGTCCGAGGGCTCGCCCCAGACCCGCCCCGTCGAGCCACCGACCGCCCTGCCCTCGCCCGCCCAACCCCCGGGCAGACGCCCCGAACCACGGCGCTGACGTGCCGGTGCTACTCGGGCCGCTGTGGGAGGGGCTGCTCGGTCCAGACGGTCTTCCCCCGGCCGGTTGTAGCGGATGCCCCAGTTCTGGGCGAGTTGGGCGCAGCTGAACAGGCCGCGGCCGCCCTCGTCGACGATCCCGGCGTGCCGTAGCCGGGGGGCGGTGTGGCTGGAGTCGTGGACCTCGCAGGTGAGGGTCCGATCTTTGATGAGGCGCAGACGGCGGCGCGGTCGGCGGGGAAGGCGTGCATGCGGGCGAGGAGGAGGATGGCATCGCCCGAGAGGGCGTCGCCGCGCAGCCGGTAGAGGACGTCGTCGCACAGGTCTTGCACGGGCCGGTCGACGTCGGCGAGCACGCGCGGGAGCAGCCGGGGGCCGCCGGCGCCGTCCTCGGGCCGGTCGGCGGCCGACAGCGGGGCCGGGTAGAGGGCGAGGACATCACCGTCGGCGACGGGGACGGTGGTGGTGACGAACGGAAGGCCGCTCCCGTCGCCGAGGGCCGCGCCGACGGCCAGGTCGAGAACGCCGGGGGTCTCCTCGGGCCCGGCGAGCGTGGGCGGCGGATGTCCGGCGGAGGCGATGGCGCAGGTACGGGAGAACGGGTCGTACATCACGCACAGGCACGTCGCGCTGAGCGGCTGCCTGCGCAGCGGGTCATCCGCGGGCAGCGCCTTCCGCTCCCCACCGCGGCGAGCCGGCCGCCGCCGCTGGAGGAGAGAAGTCCCTCGGTCATTGCGCCATCCTGCGGCGTGGCCCGCGACCAACGGCCCGCGCGACACGGCCGGTTCACCCAAGGGAGGAGGGCGCGGATCCCATGAGGATGCCGTCGCGCCGCGAACGGGTCTGGGAGCGCCGGCGCCGTTGACACATGCACTTCGCCGAACCCATACTCAAATTGACCCTAACCATTAGGTCCAATGCGCTCAGCTATACGAGCATGTGGCGGCCGCCGATGTCCGATTCGCTGTGACGAGCTTCTTGCGACAGCCGGCCGACCGACGCGCGGAAGAGGAGATCAGATAGCCCCCCAGAACGAGCAGGCAGTGCTCGGCGACGATGGCGTGGTGCCGGATGTCGATGTCAGCACGTTAACCCGCGAGGAACTGATCGCGCACAACCTGCGTGTGGTCGAGGCGCACTTCCACAACGAGAACCCCGAATCCATCGACAAGGCCCTGGCCGTGTACGGTCCCGACATCGTGTGGGAGGCCCCGGCACGCGGCATGGTCTACGGCAACGTCGCCGATGTCCGGGAAGGCTACCTGGGCATCTTCAGGACGGTGCACTGGAACCGCACGACCACGTTGCGGCGCTTCGCCACCGAGGACTTCGTGTTCGACGACCAGATCGCCGATGTGACGGTGGTGGGCAAGGACATGCCCAACCTGCCGTTCGAGCCCGGCCAGCGGATCAGCATGCGTCTGGTCCACTGCTTCGAGATGAAGGACGGCAAGATCGCGCGCGAGATCGCCTACGAGATCTCTCGCGCGTACGGCGGACCGCTCGACCATGACGCCGTGCCCGATGGTGCGGAGGTCACCGACTTCCCCGACGGCCCCGACTACGGCAACTGGGCGAACAAGTGAAGCTCATCGGATACGTGGACGATGGAGCGCGGCACATCGGCGCCGTTGACGGGAGCCATGTCATCCCGCTGGGTGAGGTGAGCGCTTTTTACGCCGATCCGCGGGCGGCCACGGCGAGTGCGGATCAGGTGACCGAGCGACTGGTCCGCGCCGAGCTGGTCGAGGCACCGCCGGTGCCGCGGACCGCGCGGGTGTTCTGTGTCGGCATCAATTACCACGCGCACGGCGACGAATCCAGGGAACACTCCGGACTGGACACTCCGAAGGTTCCGATGATCTTCGGCCGATGGGCCGACACCCTCGTCGTGGACGGCGACCCGGTGCCGGTGCCGCCGAACGAAGACGGCCTGGACTGGGAGGTCGAACTCGCAGTGATCATCGCCGACCCGGTCTGGGCGGCTGATCGCGCTACCGCGTCTCAGCATGTGCTGGGATACACCGCCTTCAACGACCTCAGTGCGCGCAAGAAGCAGTTGGAGACGGCACAGTTCACGCTGGGCAAGAACGCGGATCGCAGCGGGCCGATCGGCCCGGTGGTGGTCACAGCGGACGAGATCGGCGACCCGAACTCGCTGACGCTGCGAACCCGCGTCGGCGACTCGGTCATGCAGCTCGGCAACACCAGGGATCTGATCCACGACATCCCATCGATCATCGCCTACATCACGGACACGGTGTCCCTGAAGCCGGGCGACGTGATCGCGACCGGTACCCCGGCCGGCGTAGGACTCGGCATGAAGCCACAGGTCTATCTGACCGCCGGCGACACCGTCGAGGTCGAGGTCGAGAACGTCGGCGTGCTCCGCACGCCGATCGTGAGCCGCGCCGACCTGGCCGCGCGACACGAGCTCTGATCGTGACCGCGTACCGCGCGGTCCACCAGACGCAGGAACGCGACTCGACCGTGATCAGCAGGAGGCGAGCCATATACGCGGGGCAACAGCGGTCGAGTGGGCGTCTGCGCTCGACGACCGCGGCGAACGTGTTGGCCGAGCACGCCGGTGTCCGCGGCGGTGCTCACCGCCGCGGACACCGGCGACGCCCTGCGCCCTCAGGCACACCCCGAGGACGCGGACGCGGGTGCCGTCCACGCGTGAATGGCCGCGACCGAGCCGGCGTGAGGTGGGGCGTCGGCTGCGCTATTCCTCCGTCAGGGAGTGCTGGCGGGCGAGGTCGGCGGCTGCGCTCACGTCACCCGCTACGACGGCCTCCGCGATGTCCTGGTGCAGCCGCAAGCGCCCTTGCTTATACCGGCGATGGCCGGCTTCCTCCTCGACCGAGCTGATCCTCACCGTCTCGGCATCGATGAACCTCAACATCGAGAGGTAGGTCTCGCGCAGGATCCGATTCGGGCTTATACGCGCAAAGGTCCTGTGCAGTTCCCAGACCGCGTGTACGAACGCGTTCGGGTCGTCGACCACGTCGGTCAATGCCGCTGATTGGGTGGTGATCAGGGCAATGTCGTCCTGGGTCCGGTGCTTGGCGGCATCCACGATGATCCGGGGCTCGAGCAGTTCGCGGACGACGACCGCGTCCGCGACCGAGACGGGCGCCCCGCCCACCGTCAGCAAACTCTGGCCGAGCTTGACCACCGGATCGTGCTGGGCAACGAACAACCCGCCACCAGGGCCCGGCCGGGCGACCACAACGCCCTGCGACTCAAGCAACCGGACGGCCTCATTCATCGTCGCCTTGGCCACACCGACCGACTCACGGATATTGGTCTTGGTGCCGATCAGCTCACCGGGCCGCAAACCACGCTCAGCGATCAGGCGCCGGACATGCTGGCCAACCGCCTCAGCCCGCGTCATCCCTGAGAGCGCCACATCCACCATGGTTTGCATTGTATGAGCATGTCGTGGTCGTGGTCACATACCAGAACGCGATGTATCACCCCAGCCGCAACCACGTGCGCCTTCTCCTTGTCGCAGGCGACGGTGCCGTGGCCTTGGCTGTCGGCGACCACTGTGTTCCGATCCGCGTCAGCCGAAACGAGTCGTAGCACGCGTGGCAATGGTTCTGCTCATCCTCGGCGCCTCGGGATCACCGGCTGGGCTACTGGCAAGCTTTTCGACGGGTTGTGCGCCTGGCTGCCTGGCGCCGGTCCGGCCCACCGGCAGAGTTCTTCGCCGGGCCTGCCAGCGGCTGGGGCCGACGCCAGCAAGAGAGGCCAGCGCTACGAAGCTCTGGGCATCGCCATCGGCTACGAACACACAACAAGGACCACGACCGTAAGGTCGAGACCTTCATCGCCGTATCGCCAGTGGTTGCGTCCGAGGGGCATCTGGACCAACACCCCACGGCTCACGCCAATCGTGGCTCAGCTGGAGCTTCACTCTTCGTGACCGACGACTGGAGCCCAAACTCCAGGTTGGGCGGAGGCACTCATGTGCCCCCGGTCCGGATGAGAGCGCCCTCGACGATTGCGTTCGTGAGCTGGGCCAGGAGCCCACCCTCTCACGCCAGTTGAAGCCCGTCGGCCTTCGCTCGGACCGACAGATCGCCCACCAGGTCCCGGCCAAACACCAGCCTTGCCGTTTCATCCGCGAACATCTTCAAATGTGCGTTTTATTTGATGATGTTCCTTCCCGGGAGACTCAGCAGTCCTAACCGACGCCCGCCAACAGGGGGTTACACCACTCGCCCGGTTCCTGCTCGTCCAGGTCGTGGAGGTGATCTGCCGCAGAGCGCGGATCGAGGACACTTATTGTCAATGTGACAGCAATCCGATACGGTCGGCACCATGCGTGATGATTCCTGGGCGCCGCCATCCGTTCTGCTCACAGTTGACCTTGTAATCCTGACGTTGCGTGAGGGACGGCTGTGTGTCCTGCTCGTGGAGCGGGGCAAGGAACCCTTCGCCGGCATGCAGGCGCTGCCCGGCGGCTTCCTCAACCATGCCGGTGAGGCGATCCCGGAGGCCGCTCGCCGCGAGCTGGGCGAGGAGACCGCTGTTGATGCCCGGCAGTTTCATCTGGAGCAGTTGGCCACCTATGGGGATCCAGGGCGTGATCCGCGTGGGCGGGTCGTCTCGGTTGCGCATCTGGCGATCGCACCCCGCCTTCCTGAGCCGGTCGCGGGAACGGATGCCGCGAATGCCTCATGGATTCCGACGGACACGGTCCTTTCCGGACAGGTGAAGCTCGCTTTCGATCACGATCGGATAGTGACGGACGGAATTGAACGCGCCCGTACGAAACTCGAGTTCTCCGCACTGGCCACGGCGTTCTGTGGAGACCTTTTCACCATCGCCGAGTTGCGGCAGGTGTACGAGGCGGTGTGGGGCGTCACGCTCGACACCCGGAATTTCTACCGAAAAATCCAGGCCGTGGACGGGTTCATCGTTCCGGCCGGGACGGGACGCAGGACCACGGTGGGGCGCCCCGCACGCCTGTTCCGCGCGGGACCGACCACGGTGCTCTCGCCTCCGCTGGTCCGGCCCGTGCCGGCACCGCCGGAACAGCGGGCGGAAGAACAAACAGAGGAACACGCGAAGGAATGAGGAGACATGCCAAATGACCTGGTGGTGATTCTCACCGCCCTCAATCTCGAATACGAGGCCGTGCACCGGAAACTGGCCGATCCGCAGGTGACCGTACACAAGAGCGGCACGCGGTTCGAGGTCGGGACCGTGCCGGGCACCTCGTGCCGTGTGGCACTCGGCCTGACGAGCAAGGGGAACCATTCGGCCGCGGTACTGGCGGAGCGCGCGATCGAGCACTTCTCTCCGGCAGCCGTGCTGTTCGTCGGTGTCGCCGGGCGCATGCGGAGCTCGATCGCGCTGGGCGACGTGGTGATGGCCACCTATGTGTACGCCTACCACGGCGCCACCAGCGAGGACGACGGGCTCAAGGCGCGGCCCCGGGTGTGGGAGGCGGCGCATCCCATCATCCAGCTCGGCCAGCATCTGGCCCGGATGACGGACCGGGCCGGCCACGCACCGGAGAACGGGGAAGTGCCGCGGGTGCACTTCGGCCCGATAGCCGCCGGTGAGGTCCTGCAGAACTCGCGGAACTCCGCCGAGGCCGCATGGCTCCGGCAGCACTACAACGACGCGTTCGCGATCGACATGGAAGCCGCAGGCGTGGCACAGGCCGGCCATCTCAGTGGCCTGTCGGTCGGCGTCATCCGCGGCATCAGTGACCGGGCGGATGGCACGAAGAACGGCGCGGAGGACCGCGATCGGCAACCGCGCGCCGCGGCGAACGCGGCGGCTTTCGCGGTACGGCTGGCTGCGGAACTGATCAAGGAAGCAGAGCTGGCAGAGAAAGCCGAGGAAGAGGAGCAGATCGTCATGGCCCAGAAGGACAGAACTGGCAGGGGCGGCGGAAGCGTCGTCAACACGGCCTTTTCCAGCACGGTGGGAATCATGGCCGGAGAGGTCACCGGCAGCACCGTCCACGTCGGCGGGGCAACTCCGAAGACGTCCACCCCGACGGAACTGGTCGCGGCGCTGGACCGCTTCCGTGAAGACCTGACACGACACCACGCCGACGGGACCCTCGACGCAGACATTCACCACGAGGCACAGACCGAACTGAGCATCGCGAGGCGCGCAGCGGAGGAGTGCGCCGCGAACGCCCCGGCGCCTCCGAAGAAAGCAGTTATGGCGCTCAGGAAATTACGCGGCCTGCTCGCCGACCACCCGGAACTGACCGCCGGTCTCGAGGCCCTGATCGCGGCGGCGGGTGACCCGGCATGAGCGAGGGCTTTCCCTCCACGCACAACGAGGCGCACGATTCCTTCGTCGCCGTCCAGGCCTCGGTGGTACGCGACTCCACCATCAACATCGTCCCGCCGGACGCTTCGCCCCAGAAGAAGTACGAGGTCGGGGTCCGTTGTCTGGAAGAAGGCTTACCCGGCCGGGCGCGGGAACTGATCTGGGACGCGATCACCCACAACCACGACGGCCCGCAGATCCGCTTCCACTGGGCGCTCGCCATGCTCAGCAAACGCGCCCACCACGACCTCACTGCCGAGGAGCGCCGTCAGCTGGACCGGACGCGGGACGTCATGCAGGGCTACGCCGAGGACAAGGACTGGAAGCCCGGTCTGCAGGTCATCTTCGATCTACTGGCTCTGCCCGGCAAAGCTGACAGTGAGACCGCCGCCGTGCTGAAGCGGCTGAGGGATCTGGCACCGCCCCAGCGTGACCCTATCGTCCACCACCTCGACCTCGTGCTCACCAGCCGGACAAAAGCCACCCTGTGGGCCGAGATCTGCGAGCTCGCCAAGGCCGGGCAGTTCCATGGTGACCGTTCCCGGCGGGTCCGGTACTACTTCGAGCCCGATCCCATCGGGGCACGAACCCGGCCTCCCGAGGAGAGCACCGCTTCCCGTTACCGTCCTCGCCTGGCGGCCTGGACCGGCCTGTTCGTCATCGCCGCGGGATTCCTCGGGATCTCGGCAGTGATCGCGGAGCCGCTGACCGCGATCGTCGAGCTGCTGATCGCGCTCGGCACCGGATTCCTCGCCGCCCGGTTCGGCCGGCGATGGTGGCACAACACGCATCGGTTGCAGGCCAAGGAGCAGGAGCTGGGCCAAGCGTCGAACCAGGAGCCGGTACCGGATCCGGCCCGCTCCCCGGCCGCCCCCTCCCCCGCGTCCGCGGGCGGCGGAGCCCCCGCGGCGGACGGGTTCACCAGCCGCGTCCGCGAGTCCTTCGAGCACTACTTCGGCACGTACGTGCCGCACGGGTGCGACCGGCCCGAGTGGCTCGCCTACACCACTGGCATCCGCGCCGTTCTGGCCGCCGAGGTCGCGTTCCTCTACCGGGAGAGCAGAATCAGCGTCGACCGGGTCAACTGGCTGATCCGCTACCTGGCCCGGGACACCAAGGACCGCCATGACAACGGCACGCTGTTCGCCCACCGGCAGCAGTACCGGACTCCGGTGACGACGAAACTCGCCTGCGTGCTCGCCCTCGCCCTCTTGGGCCTCACGTCCCTGGCCGCCACCGTCACCGCCGCGACAGGTTCGGCGAGTGCGTTCCACGGCTTCCTCACCTTCGCCGTGTTCTTCGGCGCCATCGGGAGCGGGCGCCGGGCAGCGTCGGTGTGGCTGGACATACGCAGCGAGGAACAGCGGTTCGCCGAGGAGACGCAGGAGTACCACCTGCGGATGTACGCGCGTGAGGAGGAGTTCCAGCGCTGGCAGGAGCACCTGGAAGCCATCCGGCCCTCCGACGCCGAGATGGAGGCGTGGCTCAGCCACGACAAGATCCTGTTCACCGCCGATGTGCTCCGTCACCACCAGCTCACCTGGTACGACATCATCGCCCACACGATCCTGACGACACCGGCACGCCCCTACAGACGAGCACGGCGCCGAGGCGGCCCCTGGCGCTACTCCCGATACACCCTCCGGCTGTTCCTGGCCACACGGAACGGTATCCGCGAGATCAGCACCGAAGTCGACTTCGCCCGCGCCACTCGCCCGGGCGAACAACGCACCAACTACCGCTTCAACGCCTTCTCCTCCGTGCAGGTCACCGAGGACGACCGCATCGGCTACGAGATGGCGCTGCTCCTCTCCAACGGCCCGGCCAGAACCATCCGGATCAAGGACGCCGACAGCCACCAGCTCGAACCGTACGAGAACGCCCGGGACCTCTCGCAGATCAACCTCGACGCGGCGGGCTTCGCCCATACGTTCCGTCTCCTGGAGGGCATCGCCGCCGACGGGAAGGCATGGATCGAGCGGAACAACGCCGACAGTCCACCGTCCGCGGACAGCACCGACTGAGTCCTCCCGGACCGGATCCGGAGGCCAGCCGGCCAGGGAGCTGCCGAGAGCACGGCAGCTCCCTGAAGGTCCTCCAGGCACCACGGACCGAGTACGGGTACCACCGAGCCACCCCCCCCTGCCACGGTGTCGCGAAACGAGGGTGACAGCCAGTCATGACGGACAGAGAACGGAGCACCAGCGCCCTACTCCTTGCCGAGTACGCACAGATCAAGGACGAGCAGCGTGCACGTATCGGCTTTCGGGACAATCTGCTGTACGTGACGCTCGCGGCCGTGACCGCGGTCGCGGCCGTCGCCGCGCAGACGGACTACCCGCAGCTGATCCTGGCCCTTCCGGTCGTGTGTCTTGTGCTCGGATGGACGCACCTGGTCAACGACGAAAAGATCTCAGCCATCGGGCGCTACGTCCGCACCGAGCTCGCGTCCCGGCTCGCAGAGGCCGCAAACGTGGAGGAACCGCTGTTCGGCTGGGAGACCTACCATCGCAGCGACGACAGACGGGTCTCGCGCAAGACCACACAGACAGTCGTCGATCTGGTGGCCTTCCTGGTCACTCCCTTTGCCGCACTCATCACCTTCTGGTGCCACAGCACGGACAGCGCCCTTCTGGTCGCGGTCTCAATCCTGGAAGCCGCCGGACTCATCGTCCTGGGTGTGCTGTTCCTGCAATACGCCGAGAGGTGAGATGCTGCCCGACGCTACGGACTGAAAATTCTTTCTGAACCGCCCCGTGTCAGATAGAGACGCTGAGTGAACCGCTGTTGCTCCCTTTCCCGTCCGTCACGAAGAGACCGGCGTCCAGGCCGTCCACCCCGACCAGTACGGTGCTCCGCGGAGGAGTCAGCCCTGCGGGGCCGCTACCGCCGGGGCCGGCAAGCGGTAGCGCCTCGCGATCAAAAGCTCGCCGCGCGTGTGCCAATACCCGCAGCCGGCTACAGCGGAACGGCGAGGTGGTCGGCATCGCCCCCGCGCCATTCGATCAGGAACAGGGTCGCGTCGTCGCTGGTGAGCCCGCCCCGCTCCTCCAGCAGTCTCTTGGAGAGCCAGCGCACCTCGGCGCGTACCCCGCTGGCCTGGTTCATCATGCGGTCGACGCAGCGGATGAGCTGTTCCTCGCCGAACGGTTCCTGTCCGGCTACGTGCTCCTCAATGACGCCGTCGGTGTAGCACAGCAGCCGGTCGCCGCGTTGGAGCTGGTGCTCGCTCATCCGGGGCTGCTCGCCGCCGAAGCCGACCGGCAGGGTGGTCGGGCCCTCCAGAGGGTGAAGCACCCGGCTGTCGCGGATCAGCAGTGGTGCCGGGTGCCCGGCGTTGACCCATTGCAGGCGGCCCGTTGTGGTGTCCAGGCGCATCATCTGCGCGGTGACGAAGCGATCAGGACCGAACTGCCCGGCGATCGCCCGGTCCATGAACGCGTAGATCTCGGTCAAATCGACGTCGGCGCGTCTGGCGTGGCGGTAGGCGCCGATGGCGATGGTGGCCATCGCGGCGGCTCCGAGGTCGTGGCCCATTGCGTCGATCATGGCTACGTGCAGGATGTTTTCGTTGAGGGCGTAGTCGAAGCTGTCGCCGGCGATGCGGTAGGCGGGTTCGAGGATCCCGGCCACCGTGACCTGCGGAATGGACATGGCCAGTGGGGGGAGCAGGGACCACTGGATCTCGGCGGCCACGCTCATCGGTTCGCGGCGGCGGGCCTGGAAGAACTGGTCGGTGTAGGTGTGCTTGGTGACCAGGATGTCGGCGATCAGGCTGGCCAGCCTGCGCAGGAGCCGCCGGTCGTCGTCATCGACGGTGTCCAGGGTGAGGGCCAGCACCCCGACCTGGTCGCTGCCGTCCAGCAACGGCAGGTACATCCGGACGCTGCCCTCGAGCGCTACCTCGACGGGAGCCGCCGTCAGGAAGGCTTCTCCGGCGTGGGAGTCGTTGATCAGCTCGGCTCCGGCGACCATCAGTCGGCGGCCCGGCAGCGGAGCGAGCACCAGCTGCGCGTAGTCCTGCAGGAGGATGGAGACGTCACGGCCACCGACTTTGGCCACCTCTTCCGCGATCAGCGGAGCGATCAGCTGCGGCGGCATCTCGTGGGCCCGGTCCAGCAGCACCCCCAGCAGGCGCTCGCCGAATCCCTCCGACCGGTCCACCATCTCCCTGCCGGGCCCGCACTCACCTTCAGCCATAGCCGCAGGGTGCCCCAGCCACCGGCACAGCCGGTCGATTACGCCAACGGTGGCCACGTCAGGTGACCCGGCGTCGACGCATGAGGGCTCGACTGCGGTTCATTGCATCCCTGCTCTTCCAGGAGTAAGTACCGTTCCCCGATCGTGTGGTTTCGCCCACCGGCGCCCGCCCGAGAGGAGCGGTGGTCTTTCAATGTGGGCGTGAACCATCTCTCCCGCGGCCTGCGGCCGCCGCGCTGACCGGGCCCCTCCTGACCGCCGCGGCTCCCGCTGCCGCGCCGGCGGCCCCAAGGCCGGCAGGGATCGACTGCCCCGACGGCTCCGTGTGCATCTACCCCGAGACCAACTTGGGCGGACAGCCATGGGTGAAACGGGCCGTCGACGGCAGCGTGAAGGATCTGCCCGCAGCAGGCGCCATATCCCTGCCACCGACACAGTCAGATGGAAGCGTCTGCCGATCAGAGTTTTCACCCGGGCCAGGGTCCATCTCTGGTCAGCCCAGCCATGCACGGCAGGGCCCTGAGCCAGTAGCTCCTCCAGCACGGCGAACCGTTCACCGGTCAGCTTCGGCCGGTGTGCCGGGTCCCCGGACTCGAGCGCCTGCAACCCGCCCTCACGCCAGGCGCGACGCCACCGCTCCACCGACCGCACGCTCACCCGTAAATCCTTCGCGATCACCGCGGTCTTCTCACCCTGCACGAACCGCTCGCCGGCCGCCAGCCGTATCCCCTCACGAAAGACCCGACCTTCAGCGCTCAGGCCCCCTCCCTGCGCGTACCGCATACAACCGGCACATCGCAGGGATCACCAACCGTCACTACCCGACACCAAGCCGAAAACCTCAGTAACCGCGGGTACGGCCATGCGGCGCCGGCCGGATGGTTCTGTGCCGCGATCCGGACCGTCCGTACCCAGCCGATGGAGAGCAGCCCGGCCGTTGGCCCGATCGGCACGGCGGTCCGGCTCGTCGAGCAACGCCTCCGCGCACCACCCCGCCGGCAGAGTGTGCCGACCAGCGCTGTTCAGCCCCCAGCGCCTTTCGTCACGTTGTCCGCGAAGTCTGCTGGGGGCTGATGCACGAGCTGCCGTGCGGGAAGGTGAGGCTCTCGGGTCAGGTGTGCGCGAAGTCGGTCCGCAGCTCTTCGGGCCGCTGGGGTGCCCAGAGTACGGCTGCGATGGCGACGACGGTGCCGAAGATGAGGAAGGCGAAGGCCGCGGCGAAGGAAACGTGGTCCGCCAGCAGGCCCATGATGAACGGTGCGACAGCACCGGCGAGCTGGCCGCCCATGTTGATGAGTGCGCTGGCGCGGCCGACGACGTTACGGGGCAGGATCCGCAACGGCAGTCCGAAGATCGGCATGAAACTCAGGAAGAGGACGAACATGGCGAGCGACTGATAGACGATGAACATGGTCGCGGACGTCGCGTATGCCATGAACAGCAGCAGCACGCCGCCGACCGCGCAGGACGGAATAATCAGCAGCCGGTGTCGTCCATAGAAGTAGCGGTCGAAGAGGACGCCTCCAGCGATCATGCTGATGGTCGCGCAGAAGTTCGGAATCGAGGCGAGAGCTCCGGAAGCCGTGATGGATACTCCGCGTTCCGTCTGCAGGTAGCTGGGCACCCAGGAGAGCAGCCCCCAGACCACCAGGTCGAAGCCACCGAACAGGAGGGTGAAGCGCCACAGCGCTCCGCTGCGCAGAAGCTGCGCCGTGCTGACGTCCGTGGGGGCAGATGTCGCCAGGACACGCTCACCGTCGCCTTCCGCGACAGTCGGCTCGGGGAGTGGGGCGGGCAGTGCCCACCAGATGACCACGGCCATGAGGAACCCGGCTCCGGCCACGGCGAAGAAGGTGTGCCTCCAGCCGACGGCGGTGATCACTGGAGCGGCGATGAGCGGGGCGAGCGCGGCTCCAAGCGTATTGGCACTGGTGACGATTCCGTTTGCGGTCATCCGGTTGTGCGGTTGGGTGCGTTCAGCGACTGCCTTCATAGAGGCTCCGGGGTACAACCCCTCAGTGACTCCGAACAGTGCCCGCACTATCAGAAGCATGCCGAAAGAGGACACCAGCCCAGTCAGTCCGGTGAAGAGGGACCAGGCGACCATCGCAGTGATCATGGTTTTCTTTGCCCCGATCCGGTCTGCCATGAGCCCGCCAGGCAGCTGGAAGAGGGCGTATACGGCGAAGAAGACCGTGAGGATCAGGCCCTGCTGCGTGTGGTCAAGGTCGAATTCTTTGGCCAGGCTGGGCAGAGCGGTAGTGATCGCGAGCCTGTCGACGTAATTGACGATCCAGGCGACGAACAGGATCGTGACAGAGACGGTGGTGATGCGCTTGGCATTCAGGGATGGTCTGGCGGCGACTGCGGGGGATGCGGACATGGCCGTTTCTCCATATGGCTTGCGGTGAATTTACCGAAGCGGCTCACTGGCGCTTCTGAGGGCCCCGGCCGGCGCGGAAACAGGCGTCCTGGCCCCCGGGAACGGCGGTGCCGGAGTGGTACGCGTGCCGTGTGCCGACCGCCTGTCGGCGCCGGGGGCCGTGATGCGGGTTTCTGGTGTATTCCGGTTGCAGCGGTGGCCGGCCCGCCCCGGGAAGCGCGTCCCGGGTCAGGTCAGGCTGCGGGGGTGAGGCGGCGTCCACGCCGCGGACCGAGGTAGGAGTTGCCCGCCACGGTCATGTGTCCCTGCTGCATGACCCAGGAGATGCCGCTCGGGTGGCGCACCGGGTCACGGTAGTTGGTTTCATGGTTGACGGAGCCGGCGTCGAAGGCGACAAGGTCGGCGATGTAGCCGGCACGGATCAGCCCGCGTTCAGGGATGCCGAACACTGTGCAGGGCAGCGAGGTCATCCGGCGGATCGCCTCGCCGAGTGGAAGCACGTGGTGCTCGCGCACGTACTCGCCGAGGATCCGGGGGAAAGTTCCGAACATCCGAGGGTGCGGCTTGCCCCCGGTGCCGGGAGGCAGGCCATCGGTGCCCACCATCGTGTCGCGGTCCGCGAAGGCCGTACGAACGTCGTCCTCATCCATGGAGAACAGCACCATGGTGGCCTCAAGGCGTTCCTCCCGCAGGATACGCACGTAGGTATCCAGCGGGCTGCACCCCTCAGCACGGGCGATCTCCCCGAGAGTGCGGCCGTCGTACCGATGACTCCGGGAGTGGGCAATCATGATCCCGTCCCAGCCGACCGCCTCTGCGTTGCTCTCCCAGCCGGGCACCCCTGACGTCATGAGGGTGGCCAGCCGCTCGCGCTCTGCGGCGGATTCGAGCCGAGCCAGGACACCTTCGTTGCCGTCGGCGAGGAAAGGCGGTGGCAGCAGCGCGGTGAGCATCGTCGAACTCGCCGCGTAGGGGTAGATGTCCTTGGTCACCCGTACCCCCCGGTCGGCGGCGTGGTGGATACGCCCGAGTGCCTCGGGCATGCGGCCCCACTGCGGGCGGCCCATGGCCTTCAGGTGCGAGATGTGCACACGGCAGCCGCTCTGCTCACCGATGCCGAGCGTCTCGTCGATCGAGGAGAACAGAAGGGAACCCTCACCGCGCATGTGGCTGGCGTAGGGGCGGTCGGGACCAAGGCACCGGGCCAGTTGCACCAGCTCGTCGCTCTCGCTGAAGACAGCCGGTGGATAGATCAGTCCCGTGGACATCCCGAATGCTCCGCCTTCGAGCGCCCGCTCCAGCTCCCGGCACATCGTCCGCATCTGCGCGGCATCCGGGGTGATGGCGGCCGTGCCGAGGACGGCGATGCGCAGGGTGCCGTGGCCGACGAGCGGGGCCATGTTGGTGACGTAACCACGGGCGTCCGTGACGGCGGTGAACTCTTCCCAGTCAGACCAGGTGAAGTCCATCTGCGGGTAGATGCGCCGGGTGAAGGACGCGAAATCCTGAGCGGAAGGGGGTCGAACGGGGGCCAGTGAGAAGCCGCAGTTGCCGGTCACCTCTGTGGTGATGCCTTGAAGGATCTTGCTGGTGTCGTCCTCGGCGAGCAAGGGGGCGTTGTCGGCGTGAGAGTGAACGTCGATGAAGCCAGGTGCCACCACGAGCCCGGACGCGTCCAGTACGGGAACGTGATCAACGGAGATCCTCCCGGGAGCGTTGACAGCTGTGATCCGGCCACCGCGTATCAGCACGTCTGCGGGGACCGGCTCAGCGCCCGTTCCGTCGGCGACCGTCCCTCCCCTGATCAGCACGTCTCTGGCCTGCATGTTTGGCACCTCCATGGTGCGCGCGGATGGAAGTACGTGAACAGCCGCTGACAGCAACGTGTCATTCGCAGGTCACGTGAGGTGTGGCTAAGTCTGAGGGCCCCCGGGGAAGGTGTCTTTTGCCATGCAACGAAAAGGACGCGTCGCGATTGTCGCTCACACCAAAGGCTGTGAGACCACCTCGTTCAGCCGCAGCTGCAGCTGAGCCAGGAGCATCTGGTCGGCGTCCTCGAAATCCAGCCCCGACACCTCACGGATCCGCCGCAGCCGGTAGCGCAGTGTGTTGACGTGCACGCGCAGGCGCAGGGCCGCGTCGTCGGCCACCGACCCCACGGCCAGAAAGGTGGAGAGAGTCCTGGTGAGGATGCCGTTGGGGCCGTCATGGTCGGCGAGGCGGCGCAGCGGACCGGTAACCCGCGGAAGATCAAGTGACTGTGCGATGTCACCGAGGTGCTGGAGCATCACAGGCAGCGCCATGTCCTCTACGGTGGCCACGGAGCGCGGGGGCTCCGCCTGGCCCAGCGCCCGCAGCACCGCATCGGCCTGAAGCCGCACGACAGGGATGTCCCCTGGAGCGGCAGCGGGCCAGGCGACGGCCGCCAGGTAGCCCGGACCGGGGCCGGCAGGGGAGCGGGCGAGGAAGTCCTCCGCCAGGGACCGGGCCGCCGCCAGGGCTTCTTCCGCGCCGAGCTTGGGCCAGGCGGTCAGCACGTACACAGCCCCGTTGCCCCGTACTGCCAGGGCCGAGGGGTGCACCGCAGTGAGATAGAGGGTCAGTACCTCCTCGAGCCTGCGCAGGTTCGCGGCAGCAGCGGCATCCTCGGGGGAGGCAGTTTCACCCGCTGTGGGCGAGGCGGTCCTCCGCGGCCGCAGGCCCACAGCGAGCACACAGAACGGACCCTTCTCCAGCCCCGCCTCGCGTGCTGCGCCGGCCCCGGCCGCGCCGCCCGCGAGCATGGCAGCGGCGAGTTCGCGGCGCTGCTGGCGGGCCCAGGGGGAGCTGTCCGCGCGCATGTTGGCCAGGTGCAGGGCGACAACCGATGTGAACAGCTCCAGCCAGCGGGCGTGCTCCTTGGGCAGGGGCCCACTGGTCACCGCCCAGACATAGCCCAGCACCTCGGAACCCGCGCGCACCGCGACAGCGACCCGCGGCAGCATCGTCGGCTCATACGGTTCGACATACACCGGCGCCGTGGAAGCATTGAGCCGCTGGAAGACGCCGCTGTCCGCTAGCTTGCGCACCCGCCACGGTCGCACCGCTCGACCCAGGATTGTTTCCACCCGGGACTCGTCGGCCTTCTCCTGCCCCGCTGACCAGGCAAGGACGGCAGAGGTAGCGTCCTCGATGGTGACCGGGGCGTGGATCACCATGCTCACCGTGTTGGCGATTGCGAAAAGATCACTGGTGGCCCCGGCAGGTTCCCACTGTGCCCGCGCGTAGTCCTGGATCCGCTGACGGGTGATCGTTGCGACGTGCATCCAGGAAGCGTGCCGGTTCACCTCCACGACCGGCACCGGGCAGTCGACCGCCTCAGGTGGCAGGGGCGACTTCACCGCCAGCCCGCACACGCCAGCACGCCGGGCTTCTCGTCCGAGGCTGACAAGCTCACTTCCGGACGCCAGCCCCACACAGAGCACCAGACAGCCCGCCTCCAAGCCCACCGTGTCGGACGGATCGTGGATCAGCACCCCGGTCAGAGGCTCTGCCGCTTCATGGGGATCGACAGCGAGGCGCAGCAGCGGCTGACCGATGTCCGCTATCAAGCGCTCCAGGGTCAGGGTGTTCTCCATGTCCGAAAAGTACTGCACTTTGTCCCCAGGGCCCAACGGCCGAGGCGAACTTTGAACTGCCCGACAAAAGATCGGAAGACATGGTCCGGCAGGCTACGGAGCATGGACGTGAACGTGGACATGCAGGAACAGACCGGCGACGAAAAGCTGCAGGCGGCACGTCACCGCTGTCGTGTGTGCGCCCACCCAAGCCGGAGTCGGGGCCCCGGGACGGTGCGCCGGCGATAGGCCAACGGGCGCGATACCGGCGTCCCTCGGCCTCGTAAGGCGCTGTGCCGCGTCCGCTCGACGCCCGTGCCACGTGCCGGGCACCGAAGCCCGTCCGCACCGTCCGCCGAGCTTCAGACATGCGCGGCTCCGCGTCACCCCTTCACATACGAATGAAAGGCCACCATGTCTTCTGCTGTCCGTCGCCCACTGATCGCCGTCACCCTGGGACACGACCTGCCCGAACGGCCAGCCACCCTGCGACTGCCCAGAAGCTATGTGCGGGCACTGGTGAAAGCAGGTGCGACACCGATCGCCGTCCCGCCGGGCGTCGGCGGCCCGTGCACCCGCCAGGTGATGGAACAGGTCGACGGTCTGTTTCTCCCCGGCGGAGTCGATCCGCATCCGCGGCCATTCGGCGAAGAGGTGCACCCGGAGACCACCATCGACGAAGAGCTTGATGCCCTGGAACTGAATGCGATCACCTGTGCCGTGAGCATGGGTATGCCCATCCTCGGCGTCTGCCGGGGAAGCCAGATTCTCAATGTCGCCCTGGGCGGCAGCCTGATACAGCACCTGGACCCAGGGACGATCAACCATTACCGCCCCGACCTGCCGTTGTCCACGGAGGTACACGAGGTGCGCCTGGCCGACGACTCGCGCCTGGCCAAACTGTCGGGCACACAACTGCTGCGCGTGAACAGCCTGCACCACCAGGCGATTTCCAGGTCGGCGCCGGCACTCCGAGTGGTGGCCCAATCGGAAGACGGGCTCGCCGAAGCCGTCGAGGCCCTGGACCCAGCACGATGGATGATCGGCGTGCAATATCACCCGGAAGAACTCCTCAACCACGAGGCACACAGCAGCCTTTTCGACGGCTTCGTCTCAGCCTGCTCCGAGTTCGCAAGCGAACGCCGCAGAACGGCCTGACGCCCGCAGTCCGTGCTTTCCGCGGCCTCGGCCACCCTCCAATGAGAGAAAGCGGGTTGCCGATGCGACGCAACCGGAACCACGCCACGCACTCGGTTGCCATCAAGGACTGCCGCCAGCCACACCCGCCTCTCTCACACCTACCACCCCAGGAATGGACAATGACCAGAACACAGCCGGCGAAGCGGCGCGAGCTCATTCTGCGAAGCGCAGTACAGCAACGACTCCTCGAGCCCGACCACGCCGTGCTCGCCGGCTTCATCGACCTGGACGGCGTCCTCGCCAGCATCACGGACCTCCACGGCGCCTTCCCGGCCTCCCTGAACGTCCTGCACACCGTCGCCGCGAAGGCGAACTGCCTCGTTCCCGTACTGGAAGCGTTCTCCCGCAACGGCATGGGCTGCGAAGTGGCGAGCCCCGGTGAGCTCGCCCAGGCGCTTGCCGCCGGCTTCGCCCCTGAACGGATCGTCTACGACTCTCCGTCAAAGACGCGCGCCGAACTGGCTCAAGCTCTCGAATTGGGCGTCGCTGTCAACGCAGACAACTTCCAAGAGCTCGAGCGCATGGACAGCATCCTTGCCGGCCGGGCCAGCGACTCACCCATCGGAGTACGGATCAATCCGCAGGTCGGTAGCGGGGACATCGCCGCGATGAGCACCGCCACCCTGACCTCCAAGTTCGGAATCGCCTTGGAAGACGACGGAAACAGGCGGCGGATCGTACAGGAATTCCAGGACCGCCCATGGCTTACCTGGCTCCACGCCCACGTAGGATCGCAAGGATGTCCACTGGAGCTGATGGCCGAGGGTATTGCGAAAACTGTGGCCCTGGCTGAGGAGATCAACGCATCCCTGGGGCGGCGTCAAGTCGTCGGCATCGACATAGGCGGCGGACTGCCCGTCAACTTCACCAGCGACGCTACCGCTCCGAATTTTGACGAGTACGTGGAATGCCTGCGTGCCTACGCCCCTGCGCTGTTCAGCGGGGCATACCAGATCGTCACCGAATTCGGGCGGTCCCTGCTTGCCAAGAACGGATTCACCGCCGCGTATGTCGAATACACCAAGACCTCGGGCGGGCGTCGCATAGCCATCACTCACGCCGGAGCCCAGGTCGCCGCAAGGACAGTCTTCATGCCTGACTCCTGGCCGATCCGGATCACCGCACACAACCCGTCCGGGCACCTCAAAGAGGGAGCGACAGCACCCCAGGACATTGCGGGACCGTGTTGCTTCGCTGGCGATGTTGTGGCCCAGGCCCGGTTGCTTCCCGCTCTCGAACCCGGAGACATTGTGACGCTCCTTGATACGGGCGCCTACTACTTTTCCACTCCTTTCCATTACAACAGCCTTCCCGACCCGGCTGTGTACGCCGTGCGCACCGATCCAGACGGCAACCTGAAGTTCGATCTCGTCCGACGCGCAGAGAGCATCCAGGAGCTTCTTGACCGAACCGGTGCGCAGCAGTTGTGAAGGACGGGGTGGAAGCGAGGGCCGGCGGTATCGAGGGCTTGCCGCCGCGCCGTCAGATCGTCTCGGACGCGAGTGGGCTCCCCCACTGCGCGATCGTGAGACCGGAGCGGGCTCTCGCCCCCTGTGCCCGGGGTACCCGGGGGTGGAGCCTCAAAGCTTTTCGCAGGGCAGCCGCGGCGTTCAACGTACCGCGTGACTGGGCTGTGCCGGCCCCGTCAGGCCGTCGGCGCGGCTGGGGTTCCGGCATCGGCAGCGTCTCTCCCGACGACGGTTCAGGGGTGACCGCCCTGGGCGGCCGAACGGCTAGTACTCCAGTGCGGTTTCGTGATCTGTCCAGCGGGTTCGTCGGCGGACCGCCGTTGGTAGTGGCTGCGTCGGGCTGTGGCCTGGTGGCGTCTGCGCCAGGTGGACCAGTGCAGCAGTCTGGCGGCAGTCACGGCCGGTGGGATGAAGACGGCGGTGAGCAGGTGACGGATCTCCGGGACGCTCAGAGGTCGTTTTCTCCCGTTGTTTCATCCCGGAATCTGAGGTTGGCGGGTCTTTGCGGGGTCGCGCCAGGAGGTGGTGTTCTCGCCGGTGAGGCGGCGGGCCATGTGGTCGGTCATGGCGAGGTGGATCATGGCTTCGGAGCGGGCGGGAAGGGTTTCGTAGTCGCGGACCAGGCAGCGGTGGAGCATCAGCCAGCCGGTTGGGTCGGCCGCGCGGCGAGGTGCTCGCCGTGGGCGAGTCCTGTTCCGCGCGGCCTCCCGCCGAACCGGACATGACGGTTTCCCAGTCATCCGGCTCTCCAGTGATTACGGCGTGAGTGATCTGGCTGGCTGTTCTGAGTGGATGCGGTCGTGGCAAACGTCGCAGGCCACGACCGTTTTGCGGCGCCGGTGGAGCATGACGCGCGCCCAGTCGAGTGGCTGCCATCCGGCATGTGCGAGGTCGGCGAGAGCACGGACGTGGTGCACTTGCACGTTGCCCTTGCTTCCGCAGATCTCGCAGGTGTCCGCCAGGAGTCTCGCGATGAGTTCCTTTTGTGGATAGTCCACCCGGACCGGCTCGCGGTCGGCGAGTTCCGCCGCTCGCTGCCGCTGGAGGGGAATCCCACCGAACCGTGCCACCAGTGGTTTCCTGTTATTCCGCTCGATACGGGCCTCGAAACAGACTCGGGGCCCGTTGGGTGTGTCGATTCTGGCCTTGTGCTTTGCTGCCATCTTCGACACCGACGAACGGTGCTTGGCCGCTAGGGTCTTGAGCATGGAGGTTTCCATGACCCATTGCAGCCGGTGCAGCCGGAAGACATCTCCGGCGAGCAGGTAGTACTGGACAACGCCCCGGTAAACGGTCCCGAAGGTCGCCACGATCGCGTGATCGCTGCTGTTGATCAGGGCCGTCCTCTTCGCGGGGTTTCCGCGGGCGAGATAGGGGGCGCACTTGGCTTTGACCACGTCCTGTGGGACACGGAGAGCGATCTGGCCGTTGACCCGTCGGTAACGGCCGGTCTTCTTCGTGTCGTTGTGCTGGGTCGTGATTTCGTAACCGAGGAACCTCGCTGCCCCGGTGCGGGCATGAGTGATCAGCGTCTTTTCCTGGGACAGTTCCAGTTTGAGTTTGTCACGCAGGAACTGGGCCAGGCGCTGTTTGATCTGCTCGGCTTCGGCTTTTGGTCCGGTGAAACCAAGGAGATGATCGTCCGCATAGCGTATGTAGCGCAGTCTGCGGTATGCCGGATCGTTGGGATCCGCGCTCGGCAGACTGACCATCCGCTGACGTAACGCACGGGCCTGGACCCGGTCGCCGCGCCGGCGGGCTTTCGCCAGCAGATTCTGCACCTCCAGATAGGCCGGGTTTCGGGCCCGGCGCTTCCCTCGGGTGTACTCCGGAATCAGAACTGTCTCGACAAACTCGTCCAGCTTGTGCAGGTAGATGTTGGACAGGACTGGGGAGGCCACTCCGCCTTGCGGCGCTCCGGAGAGCGTGGCACCCCACTTCCAGTCCTCCAGGTATCCGGCTGTCAGCATGTTGCGCACCAGCCTCAGAAACCGCTGGTCATGGATCTTCTCGCCGAGGATCGACAGCAGCACCTGATGGTCCAGGCTGCCGAAGCAGTCGGCGATGTCCCCTTCGATGAACCAGGACGTCCCAGTCCAGGTGTGGTCCACCTCCCGCAGAGCGGTATGGCAGCCACGGCGGGGACGGAATCCATGGGAGCGGTCGGAGAACATCGGCTCGTAATACGCCTCCAATAACAGGCGAATCACTTCACCGACGAGCTTGTCCGACCAGGTCGGCAGCCCCAGCGGACGCGTCTTCCCGTTCTTCTTCGGGATATGGACACGCCGGACCGGATGGAAACGGTAGCGCTCGTGACGCATCGCCTCGATGATCCGGTCGATCTTCCGCTGTGACATGCCGTCCACGGTTTCCGACGTGACCCCCGGCGTCATCGCACCATGGTTGGCGTAGATCCGCCCGTAGGCCAGCAGATACAACTGCGGGTTGAACAGTTGCCGATACAGTTCATTGCACGGCAGGCCACACCTGCCGCGTTCACGCAGGACACCCAGCACCGTTTCGGCGTTCTGCATTTCGCATACCTCCCGACTCTGTGGTGTCCGAATCACCTGGCCCCCTTCGCCCGATGCGGACGGCTTTCCCGTCCTCCCTGGCCGGTCGTTACTCCGGCGACTACTACGGGGCCTCCGTCGCCATAGGACTCGCATCCCGTAGGCGATCCCACGTTCGTCCCTGTCTGCACGTTCTAGCGCTACTTAGGCGTCCCACTCATCTCCTTGAATGCCCTCGCTGGACATCGCTCCGAGCTCCGGAAGTGCACCGGACAACCTTCGAATCCAGGGCAGAGCACGGCGCCGGTTTCAGTCGTCTTTCCGGCGGATGAGAACTTGCATCTTCTGGAGATTGGGCTTCAAACAATCCAGTCTTCGCCATATCACGCGGGCCGCCCAGCACACCGTCCCTGACAACTGAGCCCGGTCACTGGTTTTCTGACATGCTGTTGTCCCCTTCACCTTTCGGATCCAGGTAAGTCATTCGGCCCAGGAACCTCCTTCCGAGTTCCTCCCAGCTGAGCCGGGGATACAAACAGAGCGCCTCGTGGCGCACTAGGTCCGCTCGACTGCCCAGCGTTTCGGGATCGGGGTGAATCCCCTGGTCCCGGGGGTACATTGGGTGATTTCGAGGTCGATGCCGAGGGTGGCGGCGTGCTCGACGAAGTGTTTGCGATAGCCGCCATCTACCCAGACTTTGCGGATCGAGGGATGGTCTGTGGCGACCTGCTCGAGCAGGTGGGCGCCGGCCACGGAGTCCTGCACACCGGCCGCGGTGACCAGCACGGCGAGAAGCAGTCCGAGCGTGTCGGTGATGATGCCGCGTCTCCTGCCGACGATCTTCTTGCCGGCGTCGATGCCCTGACTGGCAGCGGGAACGCTGGTGGATGCCTTGACGTTCTGTGCGTCGATGACGCATGCCGACGGCTCGGCATTCCGGCCGCCCCGGCGTCGCACCAACTCCCGCAGTAAGCCATTGAGCTGGGCAAAGATGCCTTCCTTCTGCCACTTGGCGAAGTAGCCGGAGACCGTTTCCCAGGGTGTTCTGTGGAATCAGATTCGTCAATCTCGGTGGTCAGTGAGCATGGTCAGCGAGGCTGTCGAACAGCGGTGGCGACAGGAACTCTGTCCACGGCCACGGAGGCGTATCGGGGGCTGAGCGCCAGGTGAGATGCACCTGCGCGAAGTGGGTGGGAGCTCCTTCGACACCGAACAGTGCTTCATCGCAGCGCCCGCAGCGAGCCAGTGCCGTCACCGACTTCCCGAAGAGCGGGTGCTCTTCGCCGACCTCGACCTTCAGCTGCGCCTCCAGTGTGTTCCTGACTCCCGAGTCGAGGATCCGTATCCAGGGCTCGGGCAAGGGAAGCGCCTCGCCGTCGAGGAGGCGGTCATGGCTGGGTTCCATGACCTCAGCATGTCTCACTGCTGGAGCAGGGGCGCCCGCTGGCCCTGAGATCGTCGATCGGTAGAAGTGTCGCAGTGGCTGGGACGCCGATCTGCGTGGTGTTGGTCCGGCGGGGTGGGAACGTCGGTGAGTCGCTCCAGGAGCTGGTCGAGGGCGGCCTGTCCGTCGTCGACAGCAGCGCGTTCGTCGTCAGTGAGCGGGATGCTCGCGAGCGTCTTCTGAACGCTCTCTCGGTTCCGGCCGCTGTGGCCGGGCCGGTCAGGGTGAGGCCGCCCGCTATGCCGAGCCCGGCGGTCAGGAAGTCTCGGCGGCCGAACCGCGAGGCGGTGGGTAGGGCATCGCTCATGAACTGGCTCCTGTTCTCGACGTGACGGTTCTCGACGTGATCGCCGCATGCACGGCCTTGGCGGAACACAGAACGAAACCTGCGGCGAAGACGAAGACCACCGGGTTCACCCAGGCCGGAACGAGATCGATCGTGATGCCGTCGTTCCACCGGCACTCATGACTCAGCGGGAACGCGGTCTCCGTGACCGAGTCGGGCCGTTTTCCGGACCCGTGCCCGGACTTCACGGCGCAGATCTCGCTCGTCTGCGTGAAACCGGACAGCGCTCCGAACATGTACACGAAAAACGTGATGCCGAGGCATACCGCGGCGGCCGCCGACCACGCCCGTGGATCACGCCAGGAGAAGGCCCGCGCCCTCAACAGGCGCACGGACTTCACGAGGACGAAGACGAGCAGCAGCAGGGCAGCCCCGGCGAAAATCATTGCGAATCTCTCAGGTTCTTCTTCTGGTTGGCGAGGTAGGTGGCCTTCTTCAGGCCCTCTTGTCCGGCCCTGGCCAGCAGCGAGTGGGCGAATCCCCGGCAGAATTCAGCGAGCTTGTCGGCGGGGAGCATCTCGGGCAGCAGCGTGTCGTACCCCGCGATGCCGTAGATCAGCTTCGCCCGCCCCAGCGCGATGGTGGGGTCGTCGCTCATCGTCAGCATGTTCCGGGCCATGTCGGTGGCGGTGCTGGCAAGCCCGCTGAACCGTTTGGTGAGGAAGTCGCCGATCCGGGTGAGGCCGCCGCTGCCACGGTAGTGGTTCCGGACCGCAGTGACGATGTCCTGGCCGCCGCGCACCCGTTCTGAGATCAGATAGCCGTCCGCGTCTTCGAGAAGGTCGTTGAAGCCGAAGGTCGAGTCCACCCCGATCTTGGCGAACTTGTCCTCGCAGTAGGTGTAGCCGGAAGAGTAGCTGTCGCTGTCCCGCCGCCACTCCCCGTAAAGGGTGATGATGTCGCCGCCCCAGCCGCCCACGTCTCCCGACTTTTCCAACCTCAGGTTGAGGCGTGACGAAGGGCGGGGATGGTCTTCACGATGGCGGTGACTCGGTTGGTGCTACAGCGGAGTTTCCGCGGGAGGCGCCAGCCCTTCAGGGCGGCCATGGCTTGCTCGCCGAGGCAACGGATTCCGGCGTGGGTGCTGTTGTGCCGACGTTGCCGCAGTTTGAGACGCCGGCCGCGGACGGGCGCCCGGGTGGTGCCGCCGGCGCCTTGATATGCCTTGTCCGCCCAGCACTTTACCTCCGCGTCGCGGGGGACGTAGCCACCGGCAGCACCCATGTCGTGGCGAGCGCCCGGAATGGTGGGTGAGGCCGCCAGCAGCCGACCTGCCGCGTCGGCGATGACCTGCCACGCCGAGCCGGACTCGTCGGACATGGCGGTGCCGACACGGCTGAGAGCTACCGCGGAGCTGCGCACCGACCGGTGACCGGTCGGTGCGGGCCCGGTCTACCGGTTCACGGCTTCGCGAGAGGCGATCCGGTTCGTGCGACCGACTGCGCGGCCCACGGCGTTGCGCACCGCGAGGCCCGGCCGGGTGCGGGGCACCATGAGCCTGGAGAGCAGACCGACGCGTCGCTGCCGCGGGCCTACCTCACGGCGGAGCCGCGACTCGTAGGCGGCGAAGGCGCGGGCGTGATCACCGGGATGGGCGGCGAGCTCTTCTGCGAGGGCGTACGCGCCCGCCATCGCCATGCTGGACCCGTCGCCCAGCAGGGCTGTCGCCGCCGCCGCGTCCCCGAGCAGTACGACCCGTCCGCGGGACCACGAGGGCATCCGGACGGTGGTCAGGGGGTCGAAGAACGGAGCCGGGTGGTCGAGGAACGCCGCCACGAGTTCCGGTGCCCGCCACCGCACGTCGGCGTAGGCGTCGGCCACGGTCTGCTTGTGAAGGGCGATGTTCTTGCGGTCGTGGGGCGCTAGCTGTGCGGCCCGGAAGGTGAAGATCGCGAGCGGAGTGGTCCGCGAGGGGTGGAGGACCAGCATCCGGTTCGGCGCGGTCAGCATCGTCATCTCGTTCGGATCCTCGATGGCGTCGGGTTCCAATGGGACGGTCGCGCCGTACAGGCCCAGGTCGCTCGCGAACTGCCGCTCGGGTCCGAATACCAGGCGCCGTACGGTGGAGTGCATCCCGTCGGCACCGACTATCAAGTCGAAGCGCCGTGGCGCGGACCGCCGGAAGGTGACGTCCACTCCGCCTTCATCCTGGTCGAGAGCGGTGACCGTGTCGTCGAACAAGAACTCGGCCTCGGTCTGCGCCGACCGGTGGAGCACCTCGGACAGGTCGGCTCGGGTCACCTCGACCGTCGGAGCCTTGTCAGAGGTGAGCGGGAGTTGCAGGATCCGCCTGCCGCCGGGGTCGAGCAGGGTCAGTGACCGATTGCGGGTGGCGAGCCCGCGGAGCTGCGGAAGGATGCCCATGCGGTCGGCGACCGGGATCGCGGGCCCCTTCACGACGATCGCACTACCACCGGAGCGCAGCTGCCGGGCGTGTTCGATGACCGTCGGCCGGTATCCATTCTGGGAGAGCCAGTATGCGAGTGCGGGCCCTGCGATTCCGGCACCGACTATCAGCACCTCGGGCTTCTTCATGACGATGACCTCGCGGAGTGTCGATGACCAGGTACCCGGCGAGTGCCGGGCCGGGTCTCAGGGGGCGGCGGCACCGGGCAGCGCAATCGGGTCAAGGTACGATCAATTTCGTACCTCAGTGGAGCACGTCCTTGAGGTACGATGCAAGTCGTACCTGAAGGGAGTGCCGCGTGGCCGGGATGAACCTGGTCGGCCCCGAGGCCGATGCGCTCGATCTGGGTGCGGTATTTCGCGCCCTCGCCGACGAGCACCGTCGTTCGGTGATGACGGAGTTGGCCGCCGACCGCAGCGACAGCGAGCGGGGCTGCAACTCGTTCAATCTTCCGATCTCGAAGCAGACCCAGACCCACCACTTCCGGGTCCTGCGCGAGGCAGGTCTCATTGACGAGATCGACTACGGCAACCGCAAGGGCATCCGACTACGACGCGCGGACATCGAGAAGAGATTCCCCGGGCTGCTCACGCTCCTGGGCGCGGAGTCCCCTGGCGGTACTGCCCCTCGCTGAACACGGCTGAGCACATCGGAAGGAGCCCGAGTCGGCCCTGAGTCGCGAACTCGACCGGATCCAGCTCGCGCCCGGCTCGCAGGTAGCCGAGCACGACGCGGACACGAATGGATCGGTGTCGCTTCGACCACCGTCCCGCGCTCGTGATCGGCGCCGAGCTCTTCCGCACGCTCCCTCACGCCAACACCCACTGAGGTTTCCTCAACCTGCGTGGGGAGCAGGGCCACTGGGGGTGAGGGCGGGGTCCGGGCGTGTAGAAGCTCCTGTTGGACGGGTGCGTGTCGAGTCCGAGCCGTCCTGCCAGGAGCTTTCCGCATGCTTGTCCACCCAGCCGGGGTCGATCTGTCCACCTCCGCTCTGCGCTTCCTCGCCCGTGAGTTGACCGCACGTCGTCTTGCACAAGGGACACGATGGCGCCGGCTGGCTGCCGGACGGCAGGCGCTGCTCGTGCTGGCTCATCTACGATGCGGGCATACCTACGCCCAGTTCGCCGCCGGATTCGGTGTGGGCACCACCACCGCCTACCGGTACATCGCCGAGGCCGTCGACATCCTGGCCGCTCTGGCCCCAACCCTCGCCGAGGCGGTGAGGACAGCCTCCGGCAAGGCGTTCGTGATCCTGGACGGCACGGCTGCCGATCGACCGGATCGCCGCCGACCGACTCTTCTACTCCGGGAAACATAAGAAGCACGGCATGAACGTGCATGGTGATCGCCGACCCGGCGGGACGGTTGCTGTGGGCCTCGCCCGCGCCGCGACGCGGCCACCCGCCGGATGCGACGCAAGACCGCCAACTTCCCCATCGGAAAGACCTTTTCCTCCTGGAGACCGGAGGAGTTCTCCATCCCCGAGCCCACCCAGCAGACACTGACCACCCTGGAATGGATCGGCCGGGCCGAGAACCTCGTACTCGCCGGCCCCTCCGGCACCGGCAAGTCCCACTTCACCGAGGCGCTCGCCCACGCGGCGATCGAAAAGGACCTGCGGGTCTCGCCCTGCGACGACATGACAGGCCGTCACTGCCCGAGGTATCGGAGCCGGAGGTGCTCTACCACTACCTGCGGCTGTCGCAGCAGACTCTGGGCATGATGGGCGTCAGCCTCTTCGGCACTTGCACGATGAAGTACAACCCGCAGGTGAACGAGGCGATCGCATGGCGTCCCGAGGTCACCGAGGCACATCCCTACCAGGACGACGACACCCTGCAGGGAACTCTCGAGATCGTGCACAGGTTCGACGCCATTCTGCGCGAGCTGTCCGGCATGGATCAGTTCATCTTCCAGGCCGGTGGCGGCGCCGACGCCGCGTACACCAGCTGCGCCGTGACACGTGCCTACCACGCGTCCCGCGGCGAACTGGAGCAGCGCGACGAGATCATCACCACGATCCAGACCCACCCTTCGAACGCTGCGACCGCCGCCACCGCGGGCTTCAAGGTCATCATCCTGATGCTCGACGAGAACGGTTACCCCTCGCTGGACGCTCTGAAGGCCGCGGTGTCCGACCGTACGGCCGCTCTCATGGTCAACAACCCGGACGACATGGGTGTGTACAACCCGGAGATGCGCGAGTGGGTGCGGGTGGTGCACGAAGCGGGTGGCCTGTGCTTCTACGACAGCGCCAACTTCAACGGCATGATGAGCAAGATCCGTGCCCGCGAGATCGGCTTCGACGCCTGCATGTTCATGCTCCACAATCTGGGGCAACGTGCCCGTGGTACTGAAGGCCTACGCCTCGATCCGCGCCATGGGGGCGGAGGGTGTGGCCGAGGCCTCCGACATCTCCGTCCTCGCCAACAACTACATGGAGCGGGGCCTGCTCGCCATCCGCGGCGTCACCCGGTCGCACCCCGACGCGACCAGCCCGCGCCTGGAAATGACGCGCTACAGTCTGGCTCAGATGAAGGAGGAAACCGGGGTGGACGTCCATGACGTCCAGAACCGCATGACCGACTTCGGCGTGGATGCCATGTGGACCAGCCACGAACCATGGCTCATCCCCGAGCCGTTCACGCCCGAGGCCGGCGAGATGTACGGCAAGGAAGCACTCGACACCTGGATCGCGGTTCTCGCCCGGATCTCCGACGAGGCGTACTCCGATCCTGAGATCGTCAAGACCGCGCCTCACAACCAGGCGGTACACCGCCTCGATCACGACGCGATGGAGGACCCCGCACGCTGGGCCATGACCTGGCGGGCCTACCTGCGCAAGAGGGCGAACACCGGCGCCCAGAGCTGAGCGGGCTGTGAGTCGGTCCGCCGCTAAAGGGTGGCTAATGCCCCGCAGCGGCGGACCGTGCACCGTGGCGGCGCAGAACTGCACCGGTGGGCGGTTGGGCGCCGATGCAAGGGGGATGACGCACCCCGCCGGTGCGGACGCGGTTGTGGCGGCTTGGTTGCGAGGGTGTCACGGACGCTGTAGCTCTTCATCGCGGTCTCGGGGACGCCACCGGATGGCGCGTGGCCGTCCGTACGGACTTCGACTCCGCGGGCATCGAGCATGTCCACACCCCTTCTCGGCAAAGCGTATGGTCACTTCACACGCTGGCCCAGTAACCCGTTCCTCTGCGGCGTCAGAGCAGAGGAACGGTCGTGAGGAAGTCCATGTCGCTGCCCCAATCGCCTTTGCCTGACAATCCCTATGGCGCCGTTTCCGGCAGGGGATACCAGGCGCCGCAGTCTGCGCCCGTTCAGATGTTGCCCGGTTACCCTCTCCGCCCCAGCCCGTCTGCAACCTCGTCGAGCGAGACCCGCGCCAGCCCTCAGTACGCAGCGCCCCAACAGCCCACGTGCCAGGTGTGCTGCGGGTCCCCGGCCGTCAAGGTTGCTCTCCGATACCACCAGGGCCTTGGCGTTTTCATGCTGTTCCGGAAACAGAAAGGGCGGTTCTGCCGCATATGCGGGACGGCGGTGTTTCGTGAGCTGACTGCCAGGACGCTATGGCAGGGATGGTGGCAGCCTCTGTCCGCAGCCCTGTTCAACCCCATCACGATCATCTTGAATCTGCTGGTCCGCTCGAGGATCAACCTCCTGCACGAGCCCGGGTACGATCTCGTCGGCACCCGGTTGGACCCCGGGAAGCCGGTGCTCCGCCGCCCGGCCGCGCTCGTAGCACTTCTGCCCGCCGCGTTTGTCCTGTTCATCGCCGGGTCCCTGGTCATAGGGTAGAGGATCGACGGGAGCACACTCGATACACTTCCCTCCCATGGGGAACGGGGATGGAATTGCGGCCGGCGAGGCAGGGCCGCAGGCTGCGTGGCAGGCGCCTGGTGCGGTCGAGCGGCAACTGTACGAGGCAAAGGAGTGTGGTGACTGGCCGGCGTACTTTGACACACTGGCGAGTGCCGACCTCTTCTTCGCCGACTCTATTGCCCGGATCGACGCCCATCCCGGATCGGTGAAGTGCACGCCGTACTGGTATTCCCAAGTCCGGGCCAACTGTCTCCCCCTCCTGACGGAGGGCATGCTGCCGCCACCCGATCAGAACCCGGACACAGCCTTTGACTACGAGACCCTGGAGTGGTTCGCAAAGAGTTGGCGCGACGACTCCATACTCTGGCTCGTGATCAACCCAGGCAGCCCATGCGAGGCTTTCCTCCCGGCGACACCACCCCATCAGGGCTTGTGGCTTGAGCACGCCAACCGCGTCAGCCGATGCGACTGCGGCTATCCCCGCCATCGCATGCACCTGCGCGCACTTGAAGCAGGGGGAGCTGCCTCAGGCCCGGTGGCACACGGTCTTGGACTGGTGGCACTGCTGTCCGTCAACAACGGCACTCTGTGGAACTCCATCGCCTATCACGGCACGGGCTACTACACGGAAAAGAAGCGACTGAAGGACTCGTGGGACGTCCATAGTCGTCAGCAATGGCAGCACACGCAGGAGAGCCTCCTGAACGCGGACTTCATCAGCGGCGTGTGGAATTTCGCCTTGAATGTCCGGCGGTCCTTGGCCCGGGACTACGGCGGTGAGGTTGAGCTGGGTCAGTGGAGGCATGCTGCCGAGCGGGCGCTACGTGATCACGCTACGGCAACCGAGTACCAGCTGAGCCCGGACGGTGTCACCAAGGTCAGCCCACCCAGCAGCTCCCAGATGGAAGGCCAGATAGCCGGAGTACAGCGGCTCATCGGCCGCATCGCTCGCTACGAGGAGCGATTCCGCGCCGATGGCCTGCTGACCGATGGCCAATTCGTCCATAAAGTGGAAGCGTGGGACTACGGGAGAGCGGCGGGCATGGCCCGCTGGGGACTGGGCGCTCGCTACTGCACCCAGCAGGAAGCGGAGAAGGCGATCAGCCGCGCCAGTGCCGCCGGCCAGGCTTCCTATCAGTCCTGGGAAGAGTTCTCCGCCGCCTTTATCCTCGGCCGCTGCCTGCACTTCGACGACGAAAAGTTCGGCACGTGGTATCAGGACATGCTAAACGCCCATCGAATCCTCACCACAGACCCTGCAAGTCCCTGGTTGACCATCCCGTGGGCCTAGCCATCGTGACCACCCGCGGAGCCTTGTAGTCGCGCATGTGACCGCCCTGGATGCCGAGCAGGGCGAGGGCCTTGGCGGTGTCCATCGGGCTGCCGCCGCCGAAGCCGATCACCGAGTCCGCCTGGGCCGCTTCCTCGGCGGCAGACCGCCTTACGGCTACCGGCTGACCGACGCCGGCCCACACCCCAACCCGGCCAAGGCCGCCGATGGGAAACGAGTCCACCGCCTCGAACCCGATCCGGACACCGCCTGGGTCGTGGTCCGCATTTTCACCGAATACCTCGAGGGGAAGGGGTACTACGCCATCGCCGAAGGACTGACCCGCGACGGTATCCCCTGCCCTTCCGCCTATGACCGCGACCGTAACCGGCATCGCGAGGGCCACGCCTGGTGCAAGGGCGCGGTGCGCGCCATCCTCGTCAACCCCCGTTACACCGGCCACGAAGTATGGAGCAAGTAGCGCAAGGACGAAGTCCTCCTCGACATCGACGATGTCACCCTCGGCCACCGCACCAAAATGGCCTGGAACACCCCCGAACAGTGGATCTGGTCTGCGCCATCTGCCAGCGCAAGATGCAGGGCACCTTCAACAACGGAAAGCCCCACTACCGCTGCCGCTACAACGCCGAATACGCCAAGAACGCCGCACTCGACCACCCGCTCACCGTCTACGTGCGCGAGGAAGCCATCCTCCCTGAACTGGACAAATGGATCGCGAAGACCTTCGCCCCCGGACAGTTGACGGCCACTCTCCAAGCCATGCAACAAGCCCAGAGCGCAGAATCACCCACCACGACAGCCGCCGCAGCGGCACGGCGCACGATGGCCGAATGCGACCGGCGCATCGTCCAGTACCGGGCCGCACTCGTCGCCGGGACCGACCCCAAGCTCGCCACCGAATGGATCAACCAGGCCCAGAGCGAGAAAGCCTCAGCTCGGCAAGATCTCCTCACCGCGACAGCAATCCAGCCCGAGATCCTCACAGAGGACCAGATCAAGCACATGGTCTCCGGACTCGGGTCGATGACCGACCGGCTCCTCGCCACTGCCTCCGAGCACAAACGCCCCCTGTACGAGAGCTTCGGTCTCGCCCTGACCCTCGACATGCAAAAGCGGGTTGTGATCGTAGAATCACAACCCGCTCATGCATGTGCATATGGTAAGTGTCCGAGGACCGACACACACCATACGTACACGCCCGTCTTGCGGGGCGAGCTGCTCCTGCCGTAGTCCCCGGGTTCAAGCCGTCGGCGGCGCGCCGTGACATCGGCGACACGCCGCCACCTCCTACGGCGCGGCGGAGATGAGATCGCCCAGGTCGTCCGCTCGATCAAGGACCTGGCCACCGTGGTGCGCCAGGCCGGGTCCGAGGACAGGGCCGAGATCTAGGGAACGTGGCCTATGGCCCGCGTCGATCTCGTGCTGCTTCACCAGTTCCGCAGCTGGGTGAAGCTCTTCCACGAGAAGCTCGGGGGGCCGTGCCGACACCAGGCCCTTGCCCATATCGATGGCAGCGGCTCTCGGGCGGCTCCAACCACGGGTGACGCAAGGCTGGCGCAGGCCGCCACACCGGTCAACGGTCGCGGTCACGATCGAGATGGAGACCATCGCCTTGGCGGCTGCGCGGCGGAGGGCAAGCTGCTTCCGACACGTCGTGGGACGACAGCACCCCCGGTCGGCCCGGGGCCAGGGTTACGTCGAATCGCAGGCATGCAGCGACATGAGGGGAGTCGCCCAGCGGGGTGTTGGTGAACCTTTGGGTGATACTGACACTCCGCCGATGCCGTTCAACCAGGGCGTGGGGGCCAACGGCGTGTGCTATCTCGCTAGACGTCAACTCTCCGCCACCGGCATCGCTCACCAACTGTTCCCGGGCCTTGAAAGCCTTCCGGTAGACGGTGTCCCGTTCCCGCTCTCTGAGGTCTGGCCCCTGGCGGGGGCAAGCCTTCAGCAAGCGCGTCATTACCGAGGCACCCAGGGCGCGCATGGGGGTGATCGTGTAGGAGTAGCAGCGAGTGACCTGTCCGCGTCCTCCCGCGATCGGGTTGCCGTCGTCGTAGTGAGAGGTGAAGGCGGCCACGACCTCGGCTACGGCGTCGTGGACCGTGTAGGAGTCCAGGTTTGCGGTCCGCGAGACCTGCCACAGCGTGAAGTGAACGTGGGCGGACGAGGGGAACGGTGTGTTCCCACTCTGCCGGATGGCGCGGCCGAACGCATGGGCCAGGTCGGTGGATGCCTTGATGGCCGTCTGCTTGTTGTGGTGGGCCGTCCTTTTATGCCCGATGTACACGCTGATGATGCCGATGAGTGCGAGGACGCACACCGCACCGAGGGCCTTGGCCCACGGTGCGGTGCGTCCCATTCCGGGATCACGCCTCAAGGGCGTTGCCTCCTGCTGTCCGGGGCGTCGTTCGCCTCGCGCAGACTTCCGATCGCCTGCTGCATAGCGTCAGCATACGCGGAAGTTCCGGTCTTGTTGGGGTGATAGCTCTCTCTGCTGATGCACCCACTGTCCGTCGAGAGGCACTTGAAGTCCCCATCGCCGTTCTGCGCCTTGACGAGCTTGTTGATTCCCTCGGGATCGTCACAGGCCCGTTTTCCGTCGAAGCTGCGGTCGGGGTTCACATAGACGATGTTCTTGTCGCCGATGCTTTCCACGGTCTTCATTTCGGCCTGCTGCATGTAGACAGCCATCCGGTTGAGGATCTGCGCCCCCGTGGTACCCACGCCGGTCACGCAGGTGAGGCCGATGCTGCCGAAGAGTTGCGGATACCCCATGACCATGATCTTGGCATTCGGCGCCTTGGCGCGGATCAGCTCGAGCAAGGGGCCGACGCCGACGATATTACGGTTCGGGTCGCCGGACTGAGCGGCATCGATCTTTTTCTTTATCTCCTCTTCGGGAGGACAGCCGGTCAGCGCACATTCCTTGAGCACCTGCGGGAAGCCGGCATCATTTCCTCCGATGGACAGGGTGACCATCGTGGTGTTCTCATCGAGGACGCCGGAGTCGATTTGCGGTGCTTCCCTGAACTGCCCATCCAGGTTCACCACCTTTCCGTTGCTGCCCAGGTAGCCGCTCGTTTGCCGCGCGACATCCGTGGTCCACGCTCCCGAGCAGGCGACGAACCCGAGTTCGCTGTCCGCAGACCAGGCGTCGGAGAGTTCGCCAGCCGAAGTGGATTGCCCGGAAAGCTTCATCTTTCGGGGCCACGCGTTCTTCCCGCGGCGACAGGCACTCCACGTGTCTTTCCCGTAGTCAGCGTCGGTCTCGGTGTAGTAGTTACCGGAGCCTTCACCCGAGGAATAGGAATCGCCCAGGGCGGCGACGATGTCGCGTGGTTTTCCCGGGAGTGGCTGAAAGGCGACCGCGTCGAAGGCGATGTCGTCGTCCCCGGTGCCGTCCTCGGTTTCGGTGCTGAGTGTCACGCTGGCTCGACCATTGAGCTTGTAGACACCCAGAGAAACCCAGTTGTTTGCTTTACGGCCCTGATTGATATAGCGATCCTTCGCGGTCCCGTCACCCAGATTGATGACGTAGTGAGCCTGTTGCGCCCATGCGCCATGGTCGGGGAGATGGACCGCGATACGGTGCCATCCGGTTTGGGCGTTCTTCAATTGCCAGGTGCCCGAGACGTTCAGCTTTCCGCCCTTGTCGCCGGGCGTTCTGGTGTGGCCAAGATAGAAGTGGCCACCGAAACCGGCTCCCAGCTGATGAAGATCCATCTTCGAGGGATACAGCCCCGAACCGTCACCGGCGAAGGCAAAGGTGAACTTTCCGGCGTTTGCCTTGGGCTGGGGGCAGTTGGGTCGGACCGAAGCAGTCCCATCAGCCGTGTCGTCGATGACAAGCGCCTTCGGCGGGGCCGCGTTGCCGCTGTCGGTCGCGTTCACCGAGCAGTTGGGCGGGTAGGCGGTGCCGTCTGCTTCTTCAGGGTACGAGGTGTTGAAGCGTACGATCTCGTTGCCGCAACTGGTGGAACAGTCCTTCCATTGAGCCTTCTTGTGCCACCAGCAGGTGAACTTGATGTCATCGCTGCCGGTAGCGATCTTGCAGGGCCCCGCGTTGGGCTCGTTCTCGGCTCCGTCGTTGATCTTGGAGGGGTCACAGGAGTCGTCCGCCACCGTGCAGAACAGGTCCTCCGGAGGCTTGACACTTTGCCGGTAGCCGTCGCTCGTCCACCATGCGGGCCTGAACGCGGCAACGGTCTTCCCGGGCGACTCCAGGGCGTCGAAGGAGTAGGCGGCGAACCCCAGGACCTTCTCCTCGTACGGCCAGTCCTGCGGGTGGGCGGCATCACGGGGGCTTGAGGACAGGAACGGGCTGCGCCCTGCATCCCATTCCGGGTTGGCCGGGTTGTTGCCCCAGCCCACACCCCACGCCCCACCGTGCTTACTCGCCTCGCTCTGTGGGTGGAAACCGGAGTTGTACGCCCAGAGGGCGAAGAACCAGTTTTCCGGGCGTGCGGCGTCGCCGTTATTGATGGTGAGCCCGGCCAGACGGGTGTCATTCCACTTGTCGGTCAGGATCTGATGGCCGTACGCCAGGTTCACGGTGTAGTCGAGAGCGACGGCACGCTGCACGTCGTACCGCAGGGAAGAACCCTCGCCGGGCTTCTCCTTGCCGGACAAACGCATACGGTCGGTCGCCTGGGTGATGCCGTATCCGCAGTCGGCCTTACCCCAGTTGATGGCCCACGGGTCAGGCTGCTGGCCATTGGAGGCATAGGAAATTCCGTAGAAGTTGCCTATGAGCGGATTGCCGGTGACACCGGGAACCACCATCCGGGATGCCTGCCACATATTGGACTCTTGCATGGTGACACCGAGCATCACCTGTGCGGGAACGTGGCCGCCGCCCACCAAGCCGCTCTGGGTGAAGTAGTCGCCCGGAGAGTAGGCCGGCATCCCCAGGTTCTTCCAGTTCGCCGGTCGGTGGATGGCGTTGTCGAGGTTGTCCTGGATGAGCTGGTCAACGGCCCACTCGACCTGCCGCGGCTTGGGCTGCATGGCCTGGTTGCGCGGATCGTTGCGCGGTACCGAGCAGGTCCGTTCGCTCTCGCTCTCGACCGGGTCGCTGGGCGACGCGGCGCGCAGACCGTGCCGTGTCGTGCCGGTCGGCGCCCGCAGTGCGGGGGACGGCTGCCTCCCCTCGCCCGCGTGCGCACCGGATGTGCTCGCCGTGTTCACGGAGAACGACGGCTTCTTTCCTGTACCGAGCACCGTGAGGGCTACGCGAACCGGTCGGGCCGAGGCGGTATCGGGACGCGGATTGCCGGAGTTCTTACCGTCGGCCCATGCCGTCCTTGTCACCAGGGCCTCGGCGCGTGTTGAAACCTGTGCCTCTTTGGAGGCTGATGCCAGACGCCGCACCGAAGAGGGGAGTCGATCGGACATCTGCCGGGTGGCGCCGGTGACGAACACCTGCCCCGTAGCGCTGCGCGTGATACCCGTTTTGGTCAACGGTCCTTCTGCGAGCACAGAGGCGCGGTTCCTGGTGCCGGGTGAGCGTGTCTGTGCAGGGGCGATCCGCTTCACTGTTGCGGTGCCCTTGGCGGTCTTGTCGAGAAAGACCACACCGCCGTCGGCATCGGGGGTGAGCCGATAGGGTACCGCCGAGGTGGTGGCGAGGGTAGTGAGCTTGCCCCGGTCACCGATGCTGACTACCTGCCCGGCTGCGGCCGCGGCGATCCTGCCGCCGGGCACAGGTACGGCCGAGGTCAGTTGACCCGGTACCTCAACAGGCTTCTCCAGCTTGCCAGTCACGGCGTCGACCCGCACCAGCCGAGTCGCCGCCCTGTCCTCACCGCCGGACTGCGTGAGCACCGCGGTCTCCCCGGTACCGCAGCCGGGGTTGTAGTAGGAGAGAGAGGCTTGCAGGCCGAGTTTGGAGACTTCTCCCGTCTCCAGATCGACGATCGCGGTGAAGCCGCCGCGGGCCATGAGCTGCGCCTTGTTGGTAAAAGTGCGGGGCGCGTACACCACTACGACACGCCTGCCCGAGGCGGTCACACATGCGTTTCCGATCCATGCGTCCGCGTCGAACCCCGGCTCGGCGAGGGTCGCGGCCGTTCGCCACGCGTAGCCGTCCTTCTTCTCGGCCGTCAGGATGTGAAAACCGTCAGCGTCACCACTGGTGGTCCAGGTCCGGTCCGCGGAATTCTGCCAGCCATTGCCGAGGACGCGGGTACGGTCTTCGGGCAAGACCGACGCAGGATCATTCTTCTCTGATACGGCTCGCGGCGGATCCGAAGGAGCCTTGGCGCCGGATTCCCCTCCTTGCGCCCAGGCCGCCTGAGTCTGTAAGAGCGACGCGCCCATGGCGAGCGCGGCGATCATGGCGAGGGCCGTCGATCTTAATCGTCTTCGCACATCAACTCCACGGTGGCAGGTCTACTGGACGGCATTGACGGACTTCGCCTTGGCTACGGCCGACTTGATGGTCTTCCTTGCCTCATCCAGCGCCGCCTGGTTCTTGGCGATGGCTGTCTGCTGAAGAGCGGCCTCCGCGTCGAACCAGACCTTCTCGACGTTGTATGTGCTTCTGCATGACACGTCCGCCTTCGCCGTGGCGATCTCCTCATCCGTCACGTTGTACGGATCGGAGAAGCGCGAGTCGTCGCCTGCATCCATCGGCTTGGCGTACGAGTAGCCCCGCGCCTTCATGCACGACGACCATTTGGCGAACGCGTCGACCACGCTCGGCGCGTTCATCGACTCAAGGTAGGAGTCATCGCTGATCTGCTGGGCAAGAGCGTCCGGCTGGGCCGAGGGAGCCTTCCCGTCGGCCTGCGCAACGCACCCCTTGAGTGTCGTGTCGTCGGCGCCGGACTCATCGACCGCGCCGGCCTCCTGGGCCTCGTCGTATGCCCGCTGCTCCGCCGCGTCCGGGTGGTAACCGCGCTTGGCCGCCAGCCCGGCATCGTGAATCCCGTACCGCCAGTCGGTGAGCGTCTTGCCGCCCATCTCGGGAAGGTCGGGGGCCGGCGTCCACTGGTCGTAGCCCGCGGCTTTCATACACTCGTCGATCAGACTGTCCCGGGTAGCCGCGATGAACCGGGTGTCCGCCTTCGCCGGCAGGTACGCCTCGATCGGCAGCCGCCAGGTTGCCGGATTTCCCGGGTCACCCGCCTCCGCCTTCGAGGCGTGGGCGCTGTCCGCCGCACTGGCCGATGACGTGCTGTCATGCATCGGTGACGTGCTTGCCAGGTTCCCGGCGTATGCCACAACGCCCACCGTTACGGCTGCCACAACGGGAACCGCGACCTTCGCGATGGTCCTCTTGGATCCGCTCATCTTTCCCCCCTCTGCTTCCGCCACCGTCAGGAGGTCCAGCGGAATGAAGCGTTGTTGTTTTTGACGTGCCTGAACTGATCTATGTGCTGCCCAGCGCCCATCACGTCCTGAGCGCCCTTGTAGCCACTGTTGAAATACACCCGGGCCATGTACTTGTAGTGCTCGTTCTCACCGGAGGCAGCATTGTTCTTAAGCCGTTGTCCAGATCCGGGCCATGGGTTGCTGACGCCGAGTGAGCAGAATTTCATGACGTGGACCGTGGGGTCACTGCCGCCGATCTTTACGGCGCTGAAGTCGTACACGCTGTATCCGATGTTTCTGTAGGCTCCACCCTGTCCCGAGTTGTAGTAGAGGTGGAGCTTGAATTTAGAGGCATAGGGGTCCTTGCAGACCTCCATGCTCATGATGTTCTCCTCGTTCCCGTTCGCCTGGGCGCTCGGCGCGGCGGCTACCGAGACGAGAAGCGCGGCGACCACACTGCTCAGCGCACCAATCGTTTTACGCATGCTCCTCCAACCTTGAAGATCGATTGCAGCGTTGCATGGCGTTCGCAGTTTCGAACGCGCGTGCACTGCGACGGGGTGACTATAGATGGTTTTCTGGCGTGGCGAGTGGTCGCCTGAATTGGGGTGGCGGGATCCCTGTCGCGACCCCGAAGCGTTGTTCGGATGCTCTCCTGGATTGATCTGCACTGATGGCTGCGAGCTACCACACGGGGCGTTAAGTGGGCAGGCATGGAATGGCCGGTTCCCCGTCCAATGGCGTCTCGATGGTCGGAATTTCAACAACTTTACTCAATGCGGTATTGTGATCTTGTGGCGTTTACTCGGATGGCAGCAGGGGTGACGGCGACGGTAAGCCCCTCATCTCAGCTCGAGGTCCAAGTCCGGAAGCCGCGTCACTGCTGCGGTAGTGACGCGCGGCGTAGGAGTTCCACATCCCTGCCTCTTAACCTCGCCGTTGCCGTTTAGGTGAGAGGGCGTCGCTGATCATCAACCGTTGAGGGGTCGCGGCGACTTCATTGCACGCCGCATGCAGGGTCCGGCCGGGCCCGGTCCACTCAAAGAATGCATCGGCGAGACGCGGTCGCCCCGTCTTCGCCAGACCACGGCCCTCTCTCCCGGCTCAATCGGCTGGCCCCGCCAGCTGCCGGATCAGCGGAACCACGGCGGCCCGCTCCCGCAGTACGTCGCCCCCGGCAGGGTGGCCGGCAGTTGCGGTTCGGCCCGTAGCGCGTCCGTGGAGACCCACAGCAACGGTTGCCGTACCACCGACACGGAATCCAGCTCACCGGGCCGCCGCACAAGCACCGAACGGCCTCATACCGAACTGGCCGTACTCGGGTGGCGCGCCCGAGGCTATCGGCCACGCAGCACGCTGCTGCCGAAATCAAGGGACACCGGCCTTGAGCCGTTCAAGCAATTCGGTGAGGTCCTATCCGGCCAGATGGCCGGGATGTGTCTCTAGATGAACGCGACAGACACCGGAGAATAAGACCAGGGGGAGAAGCCGACGGAGGGGGAGCCGTGGCACATGTGCGCTTGGTGCAGGTCGGAGTAAACGACGGCAAGTTGTTGGACACCGTCATCGGTCTTGGTGATCAGCACCGCAAGACGCTTGGCCTTTTGCCGCGCGAAGCCTTCCGGGAGAGCGCAGCCGCCGGGACGCTGCTGGCGGCGATGGCGGGACGGCAATTGGCTGGGTACGCGTTGTACGGATTGCCCCGTCAGGAGATCCGCTTGGCGCACCTGTGTGTCGCTCCGGAGTGGAACGGCCATAAGGTAGCCCGGCGGCTCGTCGAAGAGATCACCCGTCGGCACCCCGATCGGCGGGGCATCAAGCTCAATTGCCGCCGTGACTACGGTCTCAATGGCATGTGGGAGAAGCTCGGGTTCGTCCCACTGAGGGACCGGCCGGGCAGGGGCTCGGATCACGCGGTGCTCACCACGTGGTGGAAGGACCACGGGCTTCCGGATCTTTTCTCCTCGCAGGCTGATGAGGCTCCTCTCATCGTGACCGTCGACTGCGGTGTGATGACCAGGATGCATGGCGCTCCTGAATCCGCGGCTGCGAAAGATGCGCAGGCGCTGCACGCCGAGTGGCTGAGCGATCTCCTCCTCATCGTGGTGACTCCACGCTTGCTGCACGACATCGACAAGATCGCAGATGATAGCGAACGGCAAAGGGCACTGGGAGCAGCGCACAGCTATCACCGTCCGTCGATCTCCGACGAAGTCGTGCGGCAGCACATGGAGCACTTGACCAGTGTGGCCGAGCGTCGCACGGCCGTCCTTCCCGATGGGGCCGCGGCTGACCGGATCAGGTATGCCGCCGAGGCCGCCGCAGCAGGGGCGCACGTCCTGGTCAGCACCGACGAAATCCTCACCTCGCTCGCGGAAGAGATCTGGGAAAAGTGCCGGCTGCAGGTGCTGCCGCCCGCGGCGGTGGTATCGAATGTGCATAACCTCCGCGAGTCTCAGGGATACAGTCCCGGGCTGCTGGGGACGTCTCTGGAGGCCCGGGTCATGACCTCGTGGCAGGACGGTCTGCTCACCTCGTTCGGCATTCAGCAAGGCACCGGTGTGGACTCCCACCTCGCGGCGCGCCTTCGGGCAGCCATCTCGCGCGGCGATGGGCGATGCGTACTCATCGCGGACGCCGAAGGGCAGCCGCTCGCGCTGTACGCGTGGCGCACGGACGAGCGAGTCCTGGAGGTCCAGGTCTTACGCACCGTCGCGCACCGACTGGAATCGACCTTGGCCCGGCAACTGGTCTTCACCCTCCGCCGACACTGCCGGGACGGCGGCGGCCATGCGGTGCGCGTTACGGATCCGGGGGTATCCGACCAGGTGCGCTCGGCGCTCGACTCCGACGGATTCACGCGACGCGACGAGGAATGGGGCGGCCTGGTCATCGACGTGTGCGCCGATACTGCGGACGTTGTCGAAGCGGCCGAACGCGCGGCGCAGACCATCGCGGTAGCCCCACCGGCCATCCCGGCCCCGGTCTCCGCGTACATCGCCGCCTCCGTGGAACGCACGCTATGGCCGGCCAAACTGATCGATTCATCCCTCCCATCGTTCCTGGTCCCGATCAAACCAGGTCCAGCCGACTTGCTGTTCGGCCTCCGAGAGTCCCTGATCCCGCGGCCCGACGAACTCGGCATCAGCCGGGAGCACGTCTACTACCGGGCGCCGACCCGCCACGGTGAAACCGCACCAGCCCGCTTACTGTGGTACGCCAGCACGGACAAAAGCACCGCCATCTCCGCGGTAGTGGCCTGTTCGCGTCTCGACGAGATTGTGGTCAACGAAGCGGACGCGTTGTATGACCGCTTCCGCCACCTCGGAGTCTTCGACCGGACGCAGGTCAGGAAGATCGCGAACCGCCATGAGGGCCGTGCGATGGCCCTCCGCTTCTCCGATACACAAATATTCTCGCGTGCGGTGCCTTTGGCTCGTCTCCAACACCTCGCCGAGACGCAGGGGCATAAGTTGTCCCTGAGGTCGATCTTTCGGATCGGCCCGCGACTGTTCCGCGCCGTGTACGAGGAAGGGCACATCAGACCGTGACACCGCCATCGAGACAAGTGGTCCTGATGTCGATCCATCCGCGCTTCGCCTCGGCGATTCTCGACGGCACCAAGACCGTCGAGCTGCGACGGCGTCGGGTCGCTGTCCTTCCGGGAGCGTTCTTGGTGCTCTATGCCTCCGCGCCCGAGATGGCACTGGTCGGTACGGTCCGCATCGCCACCGTCACCACCGCCGAACCAGGCCGCCTCTGGGGAAACGTTGCCACCCGAGCCGGAATCACCCGGCGCGAGTACGACCAGTACGCGGCCGGAGCCGACGCAATGTCGGCCCTCTTCCTCGATGCTCCGAGCAGACTGCCCGCTCCCGTGCCGCTCACCACGCTGCGCCGAGCGTGCCCGTTCTTCACCGTCCCGCAGAGTTACCGCTATCTCAACGTGGAGGAACTCAAGTCCATCGCTAACGCCGACGCGGCAGGTGCCGAACTCCTCCAGCGGGTCATCGACTCCGGCTCTGCCTGATCGAGAACCCGAGCGGCTGCCGGAGACCCTGTGGCGTACGCATGTCTGGACAAGAGCTGACCCGACGGTTGAGCACCTGGTTTCTCGCCGCGCACTCGCCTGGCTGCTTCGAACTCCACGTCTGTCGATGCGTGGTCATAGGGTCTTCCCTGCACTCTTCGACCGCATCGAGTACCAGTGGGGGCCACTATGCAAGCCAAGGAGACGCTGTTAGCCGACCTCGTGCAGGGACGCGCCCAGCAGTTCCAGGTGCCGCTCTACCAGCGGACGTATTCCTGGACGGAGAAGCATCTGAAGCAGCTATGGAGCGACATCCTGGAACAGGCCGAGCTGCTGGAAACAGGAGGGAAAGCCAGCACGCACTTCCTTGGTTCGGTCGTGCTCGCCCCGTCACCGCAGAACGAGGCCACCTTCCCCCGGTGGCTCGTCGTCGACGGTCAGCAGCGGCTGACCACGCTCACCCTCGCCCTCGCCGCGATCCGCGACCACATCGCCGAGGCCCAGCCGGAGGAGGCCGAGCGCATCGACGAGGAATACCTGATCAACAAGCGCAAGAGCGGCAACGACCACCTCCGATTGCTGCCGACCCAGGCCGATCGGCCGCAGTTCGCCGCGCACATCCGCGGTGCGGTCACGGACCAGGTCGCCGGCGGCGGCGTCGCGGCGGCTTACGGCTTCTTCCGCCGCAAGCTTGTCGAAGCGGACGATCCTGCGGCCCCGCAGGACGTGTTCCGCCTCGAGCAGGCCATCACCTCCCGGCTCACGCTGGTGGCGGTGACCGCCGAGCGCGGGGACAACGTGCACCGCATCTTCGAGTCGCTCAACAACACCGGACTCAAGCTCAGCCAGGCGGACCTGCTGCGCAACTACCTCTTCATGCGGCTGCCCACCCGTGGTGAGCACGTCTACGAGACCTACTGGCTGCCGCTACAGGACAGCCTGAGCAACGACGAGCTGGAACAGCTGATGTGGCTGCAGCTGGTGCTCGACGGGGACGACCGGGTCCGCCGCCAGGACCTGTACACCGCCCAGCAGCAGCGATTCGAGCACGGGGAGGTGGGCGAGCCGGAGATCGAGGCGTACATCAAGGAACTGCACCGCCACGGTGCCCTCTTCCACCGGATGCTCCACCCCGAGGAGGAGCCTGACCCATCGGTCCGCGCCCACCTGCGCCGCCTGGACGCCTGGCAGGCCCAGGTCACCTACCCCGCGCTGATGCTGCTGCTCGACCGGCGCGAGCGAGGGGAACTCGACTCCCCCGCCACGGCCCGCGCCATGTCGTACATCGAGAGCTTCCTGGTCCGCCGGATGATCTGCCGGGTGCCGACGAACAACCTCAACCGGATCTTCCAGGCCATGCCCGGTCAGCTCCCGCTCGACGTGCCGGTCGACCAGGGCCTGCACCAGCTCCTCTCCGCGGACAACCGCTTCTGGCCCGACGACGACGAACTGCGCGAGAAGGCCCGCACAGCCCCCTTCTACCAGTACGGGCGCTGGAATCAGCGCAGGATGGTCCTGGAGCGGCTGGAGGAGAGCTACGAGCACCCCGAACCGGTGGACTTCGCCGCCGCCCAGCTCACTATCGAGCACGTCATGCCGCAGTCGCCCGGCGACGAGTGGCTGGAGATGCTGCGCGAGGACGCCGCCGACTCCGAGAGCGCGGAGGACCTGCACGCCCGCCTGCAGCACACCCTCGGGAACCTGACCCTCACCGCGGTCAACTCGGAGCTGTCCAACCACCCCTTCGAACGCAAGCAGGGCCTGCTCCAGGGCAGCCACCTGGAGATGAACCGCCGTATCGCCGCCACCGAGCGCTGGGGAGCCAAGGAGATCCTGACCCGCGCTGGCGAGCTCGCCGAGCGCGCGATCGGACTGTGGCCGTCCCCACTGCGAGGAGTCGGCCGAGCCGAGCGCAGCCGGGACTGGCATCTGGCCCATCAGGTGCTCGCAGCGCTCCCGCACGGCACGTGGACGTCCTACGGCGACCTCGCCGCGTTCCTCGGCTCCGGCGCCCAGGCAGTTGGCACCCATCTGGCCAACACGCCCGGGGTGGCCAACGCCTACCGGGTGCTCACCTCAGACGGAAAGGTCTCCGACGGCTTCCGCTGGGCGCCCCAGGACACCGGCGGCGACATCCGCGCCCGGCTGGCCGCCGACGGCATCCGCTTCACCATCTCCGGAGCCGCCGACCCGGCACAGCGCCTGAGCTCCGACGATCTCGCCCTGCTGATCGCCGGAACCGACGAGGACCAGACGGGCGGCGAGGACACCACACAGGGCACCGCGACAGCCGGCCAGGGCGAGGAGACACGCGCCGACCGGTTCATCCGCCAGCTTACTGCGGACGACTCCCCCGAAACGGTGGAGGCAGTACGCACGCTCCTCCCGGCCTGGGAAGCGCTCGGCGGCTGGATCGGCTACGGCGCGGGACACGTCACCACCAGCGCATTCCTCGTACTCGGAGAGGCAGGCGGACCCGGACACGGCATCTGGCCACTGACGCTGTACCCGGGCAGCGGGCGCGGCGGCACGGCCGAGGTCGTCTTCCAGCACCTCGCGGCGCGCGAGCCCTTCACCGACCGCGCCCTGCGAGCCGAGCTCCTCAGGCGCCTCAACGAACTGGAGGGCGTCGACATCCCGGAAGGCAAGCTGGAACTCCGGCCCAGCTTCCGGCTGTCCCTGCTGGAGAAGGACCACAACCGCAACCTGCTCACCGAGACCCTGACCTGGTTCCGGGACCGCTGGGAGAGCGGGCGCACGTCCTGAGAAGCGGGCCGGACAAGGGAAACCAGGCGGGATTGTTCTGGGCTACGTACCGTTGGCGCACCTGATACATCCCGCAGGGCGCATGTGGCCCGGACCGTCTTGCCACCCGAATGGTGGGGATCGCAGCCCCATGCCTCGGCGATCGAGGTATCGAGCAAGCAGCCCCCGCCCGGGCCCGCGTCCACACCGGGCGTGGGCCCAGGCAGGCGATCATCCCGGGTGTCCGTGATCCGATACGCAGGGTCGCCGGAGTGAGCACAGGCGCAAGGGGCGCGGCGTGGCCCCGCGTACGAGTCCGTCCCGGCCTACAAGGGAAGGAAGGGGCTCGGCCTGCCGTGCCAGGAGATGCGCAATGCGTCGCGGGCTCGGGTGGTGGCGACGAAGAGCTGGTTGCGGCTCTTCTTGAGTTCGCGTTCGTAGCGGTTGGGGTCGGTCGTCTCGTACTTCTCGATGAGGGCGGTGCGCGGAAGAACGCCGTCGCTCGCGCCGATGACCGCTAGCTTCTGGTATTCGAGCCCCTTGAATCGGTGCATCGTGCCGATGTGGACCTCCCCGCCGCCCTGTGGGCCGTCTTTGGTGAGGGTGGCTGTGGTGATGCCGTGCTTCATCTCCAGGTCTGCGGCCACGCGGCCGGCCATCTCGCCGTCGGCGACGCAGACGGCCATCGTGCCGCTGGGGTCGCGTACGGTGCCGTCCTCGGCAGACTGGGTGATGTCCGCGCGCCACTGCTCAAGAGCCTCGGCGAGCTGGGTGATCTCGTCGGTCCAGTCGGCGCAGGCTACGTACTCGGGGGCTGGGCCGTGCAGCAGGGAGTGGTAGCCGTCGAGGGTGTCGGTGCCGTCGTCGAGGTCGTCATAGGTGGCCCCGCGGACGACCTTGGCGGCCTGGTCGAGGATCTCCTGGGTGGTCCGGTAGCTGAGCGTCAGCTTCGAGGAGCGTCCGCGGATGTTGATGCCGACGGTGGAAAGCGTGACCTGCCGGTCGTAGATTCGCTGGTGAGTGTCACTGGCGATGAACAGGTCGCCCGCGCCGGGCGCGACCATGGCGCGCAGCATCTTCCAGTGGGCGGGGCTGAGGTCCTGGGCCTCGTCGACGACGATGTGCTGGTAGCGATGACGCAGGTAGCGCATCGCGGAGCTGTTGTCGTCGAGGTTAGCCAGGTCGCCGCCGCCGATGTCCTCCTTGCGCTCGGCCCGGAACTGGATCTTGCGGGCGCGCTCCATCTCGTAGCGAGCCGCTCGTTCGGCGGCCTGAGCCCAGGTCTCCCGGCCCAGACCGTTGAGACGCAAGGTGAACTGGTCGAGCAGCTTCCAGATAGCCGCGCGTTCGGGGCGGTTGAGGGCGCGGCCCATGCCGGCGCGGCGGGCCTTGAAGTAGTCCTGACGGGTGGCGAGGGACTGGCCGAGGACGATCTGTTCCCATTCGTCGAAGAGGAACTCGGCGTCCCAGCGCTGCTCGTCGTGTTCGAAGAGGACTTCGCACAGTACGTCCAGGGCCCGGTCGTCGGCGATCAGGCTGCGCTGCGAGCCAGGAGCGGTGTTCTCATTGAGGACGCTCTGGGCGAGCTGGTCGATGTGCTTGATGTCGATACGGCCGAGCAGTGCGGGGTCCATGAGCGAGGTGAGCCTGGAGCGCAGATCGGCAGTGAGGTTCTTGGTGTACGTGGTCAGCAGGATCGGCTTGCCGTGGCCGGGTGGCAGGGCGGCGGCGAGGCGGGCGACGCGGTGCAGGGCGACGATGGTCTTGCCAGTGCCGGGGCCGCCGCTGACACGGGCGGGGCCGCTGTAGTTCCGCTCGACGATCTTGCGTTGGGTGGGGTGGAGGTAGACCTTCCAGGCGCGGAAGTCGCCCTCGGCCAGGACGTTGCGGATGTCGTCGTCGACCGTGGTGACCGCGGTACGGGTGAGGGCCGCCGCCATGTCGTTTTCGAAGCCCGGTTCGAGCTCAGTGGAGGCAGGCTGGGTGATTTCGCGTTCGACCTCGTCGACGGACATGCCGGAGCCGAGGCCGGTGAGGACCTCGGCGGTCAGGCGCGGAGCGCCGGCGATGAGTTGGTCGAGTTCCTCGTCCGTCGTAACGGTGAGGGCGAGATCGATGAGGGCGTCGGCGACACCAAGCCGACGCAGGTCCTCGGGGGCGCAGCTGGCCAGGAGCGGTTCGGCGGGCGCGGCCGGTTGCCGCGCCATGACGGGTGCGGGCGCGGGCTCGGCCGGCGCGGCGTGCTCTTCCGGGGCCGGGGTGAGTTGGAGCCCCGCGCGCTGGAGGACGCTCTGGCCGACGACGCCGAGGTCGACGAACTCGATCTCGCCGGTGATCCGGTTGATGGCGACGGCGAGTTCTTCGTAGACGTCCTTGCGGTGACGGACTGCGACGATCAGCCACTGCTGGATGCCATCGGCGCCGACACCCGCCCGGGCGAGAAGTGCCCGGTACGAACGGTCGATCTTGGCGCGGTAAATCCGGCTGTCGCCCTTGAGGGGCTTGAGATCGAGGCTGGGGTGATCGGGGTCGAGGCGGAACTGGTGACAGAAGTCGTAGAACTTCGTCTTGACCGACGAGTCCATCTTGTAGAGCTCGTTTTCGGCCTTCTGGTAGAGGCTGAGGCGTGCGGTCATTGTGCGGCACTCTGTTCTTCGGAGTCGGAGCGGGCGGTGGCGTCGGGGAGCGCGGTCAGCAGGGCTTCGAGATCGGCGAGCCAGTCGTCGGCCGAGCGAACGGTGAATCCAGCGTCCTGGTAGGCGCGCCAGGTCTTGTCGCTCTCCTCGTCCGCCTGGTCGTACGGCTCGGCCATGACGGCGATCCGCTGGTCGCCGTGGTCCCACGCGAAGTCGGCGAGCCAGCGGCGTTCGCCGAGTTCGTAGCCGTAATCGGGGGCTTCCTTTCCACCGTCGGCCAAGGCGTGCGCGAGGCGGGTGAGGGGGGAGTCGGGTTCGTCCTCGTCGAGGTATTCGAGGATCTCCCGGTCCCACAGCAGATCCCGCAGCGCCGCTTCGAGAGGCGTGTCATTGAACGCCTCCATGGGCGTGGGCTGCGCTGCGGGCGTGCCGGTGCCGTACCGCGCGATGAGGGACTCGAGTTCGCCGAGGCCGCCGAAGGCCTGGAGAACCGAGATCTCGAACCCTGCTGCGGTGGCAGTGGTCAGCTGAATGCCGTCGCCGCCGTCGTGGGCGAGGAACTGCAGAATGTTGGACCACTGGAGCCAGGAGCGCCAGCGTGCCTTGTGTTCGGGCGTGCCGAGCTGGTCAGGCGCGGTGTCGTCGAGGCAGGCCAGGGCGGACCAGTGGCCGGTGGCTCCGTCGACGAGGAAGGCAACGGGGAGACCAGACTGGTCGCAGGTCTGGAACAGGTTGAGCGTGCCCGTGCCCTGGACAGGGGCCGGGTCGATGCCGTCGGTGTGGCCCCAGGCGTCCAGGAGTCGGTTGAGCATCTGGCGGGTCTGGTCGGGGGTGCCGTTGCCGACGAGGATCTCCTTGTCGGTCCCGAGAAGTCCGCCGACCACAGCCGATGACCGCCTGCCCCAGGCCGCGTCGTCCGGACTGCGCAGGTAAGAGAGGAGCATCGTCATCGGGTCGGTGAAGGCGGTGGCGGCGAGATCGTCGCCACCACCGTCGGCGTAGAGCTGCTTGGCGACGTCCTGGGCACTGCGCGGATAGGGCGGCCACACCGGCTCAGCCGCCTCCCTTCCCGCGGAGGACTCCGCGGTGTTCGTCTGCCGCTCGAAGGCGTCGAGGTCATCCCAGGTGAGTTGGAAGACGACGCGTCCTTCGGCCCGGAGCCGGTTACGCTTGTCGGCATCGTCGGCGAGCCGGTTGTGACGGCGGGTGGCGTGGAAGCGGTGTCCGTCGAGGTAGACGGTGATCTTCTGCTTGGGCCCGTCCACACGTTCGAAGGTGAAGTCGGTGCGGGTGAAACCCTCGTTGCGCTGAGCGGTCAGACGCCAACCGTGCACGGTGCCGACCTCGTCGAGACGCAGGTAGGCGCTGTTGTCGCCGCTCTCTTCCAGGACGGCGTCGCCGCGCTGTCCGGCCCACCCGCGCAGTGCCTTGAGGAAGCGTGCCTCGAGGTCGGATTCGACCTGTCCGTCGAGGCCGATCTGGTCGGTGTTGCCGACCTGCTTGGTGTCCCAGGCATCGGTGTCGGTGCCCAGGAGTTCGTCGAGGATCTCCAAGGCGGCCTGGCGGGAGACACGCTCTATGTTCTGTTCGTCGGCGTAGCGGTACAGGCAGCGGTGGCAGGCTTGCCCGCCCTCTCCGTCGCAGGGGCACTCCACGAGCAGCCGACGCGCGCCGTCGAGCACCTGCCGGAAGGCTGCGGGGGCGGTGAGCCGGTCGAGGTAGCCGGTGCCGTGCGGGAGACGGTCGTACAGGACCAGGAAGTGCCGCTTCTCCGCGGTGTCGCGGTCCGGCATGGTGGCGAGGGTGGTGGCGAGGTGCTGCGGGTCGCCGCCGAAGGCGTCGTCCACGCCCAGGCGCAGGGCCGCCTGGAAGGAGTGGACCTTCTCCTCGACGAGGACTGTCGCGGCGGGCAACAAGATACGGAGCGCTTCGGTCTCCAGCTCGTGGGCCAGCAGGACGGGTTCTTGGGGTATGCCCTTCTTGCCGCGCCGCAGCGGGCACCAGGGGGTGTGGTGCTTGAGTTCTCGCTGGCGGTTGGCGGAGTTGTCGACGGCGTCGCGGTCGTCGTCGAAGACCGGCCGGCCGTCAGCGCTCGCGGCCCCACAGGCGGTGCACACATGGAAGGGGGCGATGCGTACAGGGTGCCCGGCGAGCTGATCACTCTCCTGGGCGCCGATGCTGAGCGGCCCGGCGTTGATACGACGGATGACGGCGCGGCGGGTGTAGTCGACGCCGAAGATCTCTTTGGTGTGCCGCCACGACTTGCCCCTGACGAAGTGATCGGGGTCGATGTCGACCATGTCGACGACGGTGTAGAAGCGGCGCTCGCGGTCGTCGCTCTCGTCGCCGATCCTGGCGTCCTCGCGTTTGTCGCGGGCAGTGACGACACTGGGCTGGACGATCTGCCGCAGGCTGCCGGAGTCGGCGATGCCCGCCTCCCCGCAGCGTGGGCAGGGCGTGATGTCGTTCTCGGCATTCTCGGTGCGAACGTAGCCGCACGAAGGGCAGAAGCGCCAGTGGCGCCAGTCCTGGTCCCGGCCGGTGACGATGTCGATGCCGGTGATCCGGTGCTTGTAGCCCTCGGCATAGAACGTATTGCCGGGGGCGAGTTCGGACAGGGCGAAGCCGCGAGGCCGCCCATAGGAGAACGACTTCGACTTGTAGCGGTCGCGTCCCTCGTCCGTGGTGCCCTCGGGCCAGAAGACGGTGGCGTCGAGGGTGGTCGTGGCGTCGATGAGGGCGTAATTGGGCAGCAGGCCGAGGTCGCACAGCACGGTCTGGGCCGGCTGACGCTGACGCGCGGCACCCTGCTTGGAGATGGCGCCCAGCTCGGCCTCCAGCTCCGCCTTCGTACCCGCCTGTTCGTCGTCGCCTTCCTTGAGCTCGTCGATCGCGGAGCGGATCGTACGGATACGGGTGCGCAACTTCTGGTTCTCGCGCTCCCACTCCCGCTCGGCCTTCTCGATCGCACTGCGGATGCCGCGTGCCGCGTACTTCTTCAGTTCCTCCTGGGCGGTGTCGCTCACCCCGGTCGGGAAGAGCGCGAGGAAGCCCGCGACGAGCTCATCGCCGTGGGCCAGGGCAGCCTCGGTGAAGTCGGCGAGGTAGCCGGACGGACCGAAGAGTTCGTCGACCCGGCGCGACAGTGCCGCCAGCGGCTTGCCGTCCTCGCGCAGCAGCCGGCCACGCGCCGCGAGATCGAGGAGGTGAGCGGTGTACTGGCGACGCAGGATCTCGATGGCCGACAGATACGAACCCGGCGGCACGATCCGACCATCGATCATGTCAGTTGGCCGGTCGAGGAAGTACAGGTCACGACGGGAGCGATCGGGGATGGTCAGCAGGAAGGCGTTCCCCGTACGCCGCCCGGCTCGACCCGCCTGCTGGGCGTAGTTGGCCGGACGGCGCGGCAGGGCACCAAGGACCACGGCGGACAGGTCGCCGATGTCGATGCCCATCTCCAGAGTGGGCGTGCAGGACAGCACGTTGGGATCGTTGAACCCGTTGCCGTTACGGAAAGCGTCCTCGACGCGTTCGCGCTTGGCGCGGGAGAGCAGACCGGTGTGCTCGGCGGTGATGACCTGATAAGTGCCGGCTCGCCGGTACAGGCTGCGGTAGTAGTCGTCGCGGTAGTCGCGGTCCCGGTCGTGCCGATCGACGGTCTCCAGCCACCGGTCACCTGCGACCAGCCGTCCGGACGCGCAGCGGTACGCCTGGCACGGCTGCCCGTGATACTGCCCCAGCAGCGAGGGGTGGACAGTCTGCTCCCAGAAGCACTTCGGGCAACGCACATACGCCTTATTGACCTGAGTATCGGGCACTAACTGCACGCGGACCGCGCCCGGTTGAAGGCCGTAGAGTCGGGCGGCTGTGTCGCGCGGGGTCCGGGCTGAGAGCAGCCCGGCGTCGGTGAGCCGGGGCAGCAGCCGCACCCAGAACTCGTCGGCCTGCTCACGGGTCACGTCCAGGCAGCGCTGCGCCCAGATCTGGTACCAGGACAAGCGCCCGGCCGCGAAGTCGAACTCGCTTCCCTGCTTGGGGCGCGCGAGCAGGAAGGTCGGTGCGGAGACCCCCTTGGGGAAGGCCTTCATGCCGCGCTGGCGGCCGCCCCAGATGAAGTAGCGGCTGGTGCCCGCCTCGTCGAGAAACTTCTCCAGCCACCGGTGCCCGACCGCGCCCCGCAAACGAAGCCGCTCCAACAGACCACGCAAGAACGCCAGATAGCGGACATCGTCGTGTTCTGTGAGCGTCAGCCCGCGGTGAGTGGACTCCTCATGGGCGGCGCGCACGAGTGCCACGGCCTCCCGCTCGTCGCGGATGTCCACCCAGGAGGCCGCGGTTCGGGTCAGCTCGAGGGTGCGGCCGTTGCGGGAGCGGTGGCCGAACTCCATGACGGCCTCGAACGCGAACCGTTCGCCGATCAGGTCCCAGGTCTTCTTGTCCCCGCCGCGCCCCTTGCCCGACAGCAGACGCGCCACGCCCGTGTCGTCATGCAGATCCGGCGGCACGACGGCGGCGAGGGTCTCACGGTCCGTGGTGGCCGCGACAACGTCGGCGACGAGGTCATTAAGGGCGCTGGGCCGCTGCTCGCTCAGGTGCTTGGTGAACAGGGCCCTCAGAGAGAAGGTGTACGAGCGGGAGGCGACGAAACCGGCCCGGTGCGCTGCGTCCTGCACCGAGTCGTTGAACATTAGCGTCTTCGTCTCCCGCTGCTCCTTGTCCATCTCCCCGCCGGTGAACAGCTGGGTGACGGACGCGGCAGCGAGCGCGGCGGCGCCCGTACCGAGGAAGCGGATCGCGTTGCGGGTACCGCAGGCCGGGCACCAGTCGTCCTTGGCAGCGCGTTCCGCGGTGTCGCCGAGCTGGACGAGGACGAACACCGAATCCGGGCCGGAGGGCTGCGGGTCCCCCTCGTCGTCGTAGTCGCCCTGGGGGTCGGGCAGTCGCAGACGACGGGAAAGACCGTCGAGCACCATGAGCACACCCGCGCCACCGGTGGTCAGCGACTTCTGCGCCGCCGGGTCCATCGCGGTACGGCCGTTGCCCTCGCGCGCCTCGTTGTCGGTGGCCGCCACCAGGGTCCGCACCTTGGCCTTGTCGGCGGTGACGGTGGCCCGGCGAATCTTGTGGGCCTCGAAGTTCAGCTCCTCCAGGTCCGACTCGGGGGCGAGGACCGACCAGCCGGAGCGCCCGCACTCACGGCAGTACACCGCGGGCAGAAAGACCTTGGCGTCACGGGAGGTGGTGGTGTTCGGCGTCGTATGCAGCTGGCTCTGCGCCCCGGCCGTGTCCCAGGCGAACTCGGCCTTCGGCCAGGGCAGCACACCACGCAGTATGCGCGTGACGGACCGCGCCCACTGGTGCACCTCGACCTGGACGAGAGGGCGACTGATCGCGGCCGGCGCCTCCGGATCGCGCGCCACGGACAGCAGCGCGACGAAGCGGGCGAGGGCCAGCGCGGCGATCTGCGGCCGCGTCGTGATCGCCTTGTCCCAGCTCTTCGCCCCACTACGGCGCATCACGTCGAGCACCTCGTCGTAGGTGCGCACGGTGCCGTCGAAGGCGTTCAGGACCGCATACGTCAGACGATTACGCTTGAGCGCGTCACCGAGGGCGACGGGATTGGTGGTACGGCTTCCGGTGACGGCCTCGGCGAGGTCCGCGAGCGCTTCGGGACCGGAGGCCGGGTCCGGTAAAGCGGTCAGCGTCTCGGGAGGTGTGGCCTGGCCGGGAAGGAATTTTGCGTCCGGGATCGACTCGTCGAGCATGAACTCGTCTACGGTCAGCCGGTCCTCGCCGACGATCGCGTCCTCGGTGAACTCGGTGCCGAAGACATTGGTGGCCACGGAGAGCAGTTGGAGTACTCCTTCGGCGTCCGTGTTGGAGGCGAGGGTCGCGGAGGTGGCGACGGGAGTGATGGTGCCGAGCGGCTTGCCGGGCCGGTTGGCGTCGACGGCGATGGCGAGGCGGCGCAGCAGCATGGCCACGTCGGTGCCCTGCGCGCCGTCGTACGTATGGAACTCGTCGACGGCTACGTACCGGATGTCACTGCCGTCCCACAGCGGTGCGTCGGAGGCCCGTTGGAGGAGCAGGTCGAGCATCTTGTAGTTGGTGATCAAGATGTCCGGTGGCGTCAGCTGCATGTCTTGGCGGCGGGTGTAGACCCGGTCGTAGTGCGTCGCCGCCTTGTCCCCGATATACAGGCCGGCGCGTACGCCGCTCAGTTCCTCGTAGTCGGTGAGTAATCCGTTGATGCGGGCCGCCTGGTCGGTGGCCAGGGCGTTCATCGGGTAGAGGAAGACCGCCTTGACACCGTTGTTCCCGGCCGCGCGCTCGCGGGCGCAGTGATCGAGTACGGGGTAGAGGAACGACTCCGTCTTGCCGGAACCCGTGCCCGTGGTGACGAGGGTGGGCTGAGGTGCGTGGCCGTCCTTCGAGGTCAGCCGCGCGAAGGCGCGGGCCTGGTGCGCGTACGGCGTCCAGCCGTCGGTACGCATCCAGTCCAGGTGCTGCTGCCAGCCGTCGTCGGCCGGGGTGAAAGGCGTGCGCAGCCGCAGGTACGGTCCGCGGAACATGCCTGTTGTCTCGTCCCCGAGGAAGGAGTGCAGCGCCTTGCGGGCGCCCTCGTCCGCGAGGCCGTACGTCGTGGACAGGTACTGGAGCAGGCTCTCCTTGAGTCCCTGTGCTTCGAGGGTCGGCCTCACGGGTTCGGGACCTCCATCTTGTCCGGGTCCCACAGACCCTTCGCTACGGCCTCGTCGAGGCGCTTCTTGAAGTAGACGTGAGCTTCACGCATTTCGCGCTCGCGGTTGGCCTTGCAGAAGGGGGCGGTGTAGCCGTCGGGAGGTGTGGCGTTGGGGTCGGCGGGGAGCACACCTTCGGGAGACGGCTCACCGACCGCTTCGCGGTAGGCCTCGAACTGAGTCCAGGTCTCCTTGGTCTGACGCTGACCGATGGTTCGGGCATTGCTCGCCAGTTTCCGCCCCTCGGCGTCGAACCAACTTGCCGCCTCATACTTCTGGAGCACGGGGAATCGCCCCTTGTATGCGGCGATCAGGGCATCCGCATCCATGCCGAGCCAGACTGCGACCAAAGCGTCGATCTCGACGAGTGCGGCGCGACGGGCGTACTCGGTACGGAGGGGGGTGTCGCGCTGCCAGGTCGGGGTTACGGAGTGGAGTTCCGTATTCATGCCTGGCCAGGTGAGGGCCCAGGGTTCGTACGCCGACCAGGTTGGGTCGTAGAGGTCCTGCCAGAGATCGGCGTAGGCGGTGGTGAGGCAGTTGAGGCGGAGGGTGCGAAGGAGGAGGGCGGGGGCAAGGGGGTGGTTTGGCGCTGGGGCGGGGAAGCGTTGCGCTTGGGTGACGTCAAAGTTACTGATCCCAATAATCCGCGTCATGTAGTCGGTTGACAGTGCACTCCAGAACCCAGCCACAAGACAGGTGGAGCGAATGCCAGCCGCCATTCCAGTACGCACACCATCGATGTGTGTAACCCCTGGGGGCACCAACGCGCTATAGAGCGCCCGTTCTGTGTTCGGGGCAATCATCTTTCGCCATGCAAGCCGATAGAAGGCCGCGTACCGCCGTCGCGCCCGAGCAAGAAGCAGCGCGTCGACCTGCTCGGTATCGGCGTCGCCGGGAGCCGCTCCGGTGGCCTCGGCCACCTGAGCGCGCGCACGGGCCACCGCCTTGTCGTTCACGCGAAGGCGTTCGAGCGCCTGGTGGTCGATCCAGCGATCCTGAGCCTTGAGGTACTCCTGCGCACGGCCTGGCACCCTCACGTACTCCGTGTCCGGTACGAAGTCCGAAGGCAGCGAGACCAGGTCGGCGCCGAAGGGAGCGTTGGAGTTGGCGTCATGCCGCTTGAACACCGGTGTGGCGACACTGATTTGCGTGCCCTTGAGGATCACGTGGCGCCACCGGTCGGGTTCGTACGGCTCGCCCGTCTTCGGGTCCGGCCGGTTGTAGTCAATCAGGCGATCCTTCTTGGCACCGCTCTCGTGATAGCCGGGCGTGATCTGCGGCTTGAAATCCGCCAGACGCAGTGGATAGTTCGCCAGGGCCTCAATAGCGGACGTCTCGGCCGTGCTCACGGGAAACAGCAGGCGTGTCTCCTCCACCGGGCCCGCGTCACCGAACAGCCGCCTCCAGACCGTGAGCAGCTCCCCATTGACGTGCACGACGCGCGTCCGGTGAGGGCGCTCGTCGAACTCCCCGTTCCGATAGCGGATTCCCGGGGCCTCTCCCGAACCGTCATGGTTCGCCGACAAGCGCAAGGCATCGGCCGAGACCAGCCAGGAGAGGTGGCTGAAGTCGATCTCCTGAGGGCGACCGTAGACATGCACACCGAAGTGCGTGGTGTCGCCCACGGGGCGAGGGAAGAAGCGTTGACCGGAGTTCACGAAGTCCCCGTGAATCCGAAGTCGCCGATACGCCGCACCTCGCAGCGCACCCTCCTTGTCGCCGGTGAAGTGTGTGTCCGAGTGCAGGAATCCGGTCGTGCCTTGCACAGACGCGTGGTCCCACACCTGGCACATGAAGGCTCGGTACAGATCGGGCTGGGTCCCTTCCAATAACGGATATGCCTGCGGAGCCCCGTAGAACGCGACCTGTCCGGCGTTGTCCGTGATCTCTCCCAGCACATAGGTCGCCGCGGCCGGTGTCTTCAGGAGGTCATCCCGGCGCTCCGCCTTCACCGACGTGGAGACACGCTCTTCCAGCTCGAACCACGGCTCGCGTTCCGCCAGCACCAGGGACTCGTTCCAGCGCGGCCGCACCCACGGTGGATTCCCCACCTGAAGGTCGAAGCCCCCCGCCTCACTGGCGAACACGCCCGCGAAGTCCAACTCCCAGTGCAGAAAGCCCTGCTCCTTCGCGATGTCGCGCACGGCACGCATCCACGGATAGCGGCTCTCGACCGCCTTTCGGGCATCGTCCATGTCCATTTCGGGCTGAGTCTGGATCAGGTCCTCGAGATCCTTCAGCTTCTCAAGCGACTCGACAGACGACACGATGGTTCCCTGCTTCACGTCCTTGGTGCCGAGCATGGACTCGAGAAAGTCGAGCCAGTCATCGAGGTCGGCCAGCGGGACGATGTCGCGGCGCTGGGTCGGTCCCCCGCGCTTCTTCGCCCCGACCTCCGTCACTCGTTTCTTCTCGATCTCCTGCTTCTCGACAAGGCCGTCGTCGCTTGAGTCGTCGCCGAAGGACATCTGGTCACCTTCGAGGGCGAACAGCAGCCCGTTCTCGACGAAACGCGGTTCGGGTTCGCACTCCTCCTGTGACGTCGTCCCGACCTCACCGACGACTCCTGCCGACAGCAGAGCGTCCATCGACACGACCGGCGCAGTCTCGTACTCGGCGTCCGTGCCATCCAGCAGCCCGACCTTGTCCAGTGGCCAGAACCACAGCGCACACCACGCGTCCATGATCTGCTTGAGGCGCCAATACGGTGAGCCCTCCGCCTCGAAGAGGTCTTTGAAGACCTGTTCCTTGGTCAGCGGTAGGTCGTTGTCCCCAGCGCTCTCCTTGTCACGGCGCAGGAAGGCGTACTCTTCCGTGTCCTCGTCCCGGCCCGTGCCCCACACGTCGATGGTACGAGCGATCTCGCGCTCGCTCAGCTCCATGCGCTTGGCGACGAGCTGCCACAGGAACTCAACTCTCCTGGCCGCAGCCTGAAGTCGGGCCAACTGGCTTCTCTTGCCGCCGGTCGCCTTGGGTTTGGTCTTGATGCTGTTCTTCCATGCCTTCAGCTGCTCAACCTGCGGCCCGCCAAGCTGCTCGGCAAGCCTCTTGGCATCACCGCTCGCCCCCGCAACCGCACCCCAGCCGGGCGTCGGCAGCAGGAACTGGTGCACGGCGCCGTCCGGCAGCGGCTGCTCCGCGCCGTTCCCCTTCTCCCGGAATGGCAGCTTCGTCGGCGTCTGTGCGCCGATGGTCCGCTCCTTCTTGATGCGCTGGGCCTCGTACACCGAACGGCGCGCCCCGATTAGGGAGTTGCCCCGTCGGAGATGCAGCCCGAACCACGGCGCCCGCATGCCGGGGTGCATGGTGTTGAGCCACAGTGACACCTCCGCCAGCTCCACGCCCGTCGCGTTGAGGTCGATCCCGTACGCGTTGTGGAGGGCGATGTACGCCTTCACCTTCTGCTTGGCATCGAGCGTCTTTGACGTATCCAGGGTGACGCCGAGTTCTGCCTGGCGGCGCTTGAGGTACTCCTCCGCGACCTGGTTGATCGCTTCGTTGAGGAACGCACCCGACCCCAGGGCCGGTTCGCAAATCGTGTAGCGCAGCAGCTCGCTCGCCCGCGTCTCGTCGGTGATGCGGTGCTTGAGCGCCAGCTCGACCGTCACCTTGGTGAGCGACTCCGGCGTGTAGTACGACGCCGATGTCTCCCTGTCCCGCCCCGCCAGGCGGTACACGAACGTACCCCCGGGGTACTTCTTCGGGCCGCGCAAGCCGTACTGTTCGGCGTCCTGAGCCGAGTACACGACGTGCATGTTCTCCCTGTACTCGCTCAGCCGGTCGGCGGGTATGAGCCAGGAGCCCTTCTCGGGGTCGCCGTGCTGCTTGTCGCCCTGCTTCGCGCCGGGTTTGGCGACCTCAGCGAGTTCTTCATCGGCGATGATGCCGGTGTAGGAAATCAGCCCCTCGTAGACGGCGCCGAGCTGGTTGATGCCGAGGTTGCGGTAGGAGATGAAGCCGCCCTGTCGGCCCTTCTGCCCGGCCTCCTTCATGGTGAGCAGACGCAGCACCTGGTGCAACGCCTCGTTGCGCAGCCGCAGGTCCAGCCAGCGCGGAGGCTCGTCCCCGTCCTCGTCCCATCGAGGGTCCAAGACGCGACTACCGATGAGGGTGATCGCCTTCGGGTCGAACAGCTCGCTGCGGAGAGGCTCGAAGCGCAGGCCACGCCGTTCGCTGCGCTCGTCGGCGGGCTTGTGGTCGTCCGGTTCGGTGCCGTGCGGGCGGTGGCCGTAGTTGACCTTGTTGAAGAGGACGTCGAGGGAGGCGTACAGATGGAAGCCCCCTCGGCTGTCCTCGTCGACCAGCTTTCGTTCGCGCGCCACCAGTTCGCGCAGCCGGGCGATCGAGTATCCGGTCTGGTAGGTCGAGTCGTCGGCGGGCAGGATGCCTAGCTCGGGGCGGGCCTCCGCGTACAGGAGGAAGAGGATGCGGTAGAGGTAGCGCAGGGATTCGCGGGTGAGCTGCTTGGCGAACGGGCCCTGCTTGAGGTCCTCGATCTCCCGCGGCTCGACCTCCACCTCGCGCAGACGGGCCAGCACCTCGTTCGCGATGATCTCGACCGAGTGCTGGAGCCCCTTGCGCAGCTCGGAGTTGACGCCGACGGCGTTGTCACGGGACGCCTTCAATAGGTCGTCGATGCGTCGACCCTTGCCGTCCGGGCGGGGCGCCAGCATGTCGTGGGAGAAGAGGGCGGCAAGAAGGGCGAGTTCGCCGGCTTTCGCCGTGTCGTTGCGGGCAAGGGCCGCGTCTAAGTTGGCAGCGAGGTAGCGGCCTTCGGCCCAGGCGTTGCGGTCTGCGAGGACGAGCACGCCGCCGCACAGCAGCAGGACGAAGCGGGGGGCGTCGCCGCCGGGCTCGTGCAGTTCGCCCTGGAAGAGCCAGCCCGCCAGCTTCTCGCCGACTTCGAGGAGACCGTCGGCAGTCTTGAGGGGGTGAAGGAGCCGTCCGGCCGCGTCGGGGTCCAAGGCACCGTCGAGGGTGGCGGTCCAGCCGCAATCGAGGGCGACGATGCCATCTCCATGCCAGGCGGCTTGCAGTTCGTACTCCCTGCCCGCGTTGTGCACGGTGATCGGCTCAGGCCGATCACCGCCGTAGCCGAGGGCTATGAGGACGGCGGTGTGCCAGGTGGTGAGGTGCTCGGCCCACTCGCCGGTCAGGTCGTCGTAGGTGCCGCCGAGTTCCTCTCGCTGAGCACGGGAGGCCAGGAAAGGGCGCACGGCGGCGAGGTAATCGCCCCGGAGCCGGGGCAGGAGTTCACGCGGGGTGGGCTGCGGGTCGTGGGAATCGGTCTCGCGGCTGGTCCACAGAGTGAACAGGCCCTCGTCGCCCCCCTTGCTCTTCTTGAGGGTGTTCTCCAGCTCTTCGCTGAAGTAGTGGGCGGAGAGGTACTCGCCGCGGTTGGCGAAGGAGTCATAGGTGTAGCTCATCGTGCGGACTCCTCGGTGTGCGCGGCGGACACGGTGGTGGGGTGGAGGGGTTCGAGGACGCAGAGGACTCGCAGCATCGGGTCACCGTCGGTCCGCAGGCGGCGTACGAGGTCCCGGCGGCGGGCTGCGGTGTCGTACACCTCCTTGCGGCGCTGCCACTGGTTGCCGACGGCGATCAGGGCGCCCTGTTCCCAGACCTGCACCCGGTCCTCGTACGGGGCCAGGTACGCGTCGACCTGCTTGTCGTAGTCGGCGCGCCGCTCGTGCAGGTAGGTCTCGGCGGCATCGACCGCCGCGGGGACGAGTGTCTGGAGGAGATCGGGGTCGACCGGCTGGGCGCGGCCGGGCATGTCGGGGCCCACGCCGCAGGCGGCGAGGAACGCCGAGTCCATGCGCCATACGCGAGGAGCGGCCTCGGCGAGGCCGGTGACGGCTATCCACTCCACGACCGTCGGCTTGCCCGCCGCGTTGGAGTAGACGCCCTGGAGGAGGTAGACCGGGCCGGTGAGGGCCACGGGCAGGGCGGCATCGATCCGTTTGGCCTTGTCGGCGTCTGGTCGATAGGCGAGGACGAACGCCTCGTCGTACCGGAGCTTGGCGAGGACCTTGTCCGTCACCCAGTCGAGCACGGGATGGATGTCGGAGACGTAGGAGACGTTGGGCCACTGGGAGGTGGGCTGGTCGGTCTTGCCCTGCTTGGCGTTGCGGGCAGATTCCAGGCGGTCGGCGGCGTACTGCTTGTCGAAGGTGATGCGCAGCGTGCCGTCGTACCTGGGTGTCGTGAGGATCTTCTCCTGCTCCAGGTACGACTTCGGCAGCTCCCGGAAGCGGTACTGCAAGTCGTCGGGCGGAGTGAACTCGATGCGGCCGTTGGCCGTCTCGGGCTTCCAGTCGAGGGCCTCGCGCTCCGCCTGCGGGTAGATGAGGTCCACCGCGGCCTGGAAATACGCCTTGGTGTGTGCGAACACACGCGGTACGTCCGCCTCGGGCACCGGGGCCTTGCCTAGTGTGGCCGGAGCTGCCGTCAGGTCGGCGAGCCGGGCGTTGGCGCCGGCGAGGAGCCCCGCGAGCACCCCGCCGGACTCCTGCTGGGACTGCTTGATGGAACGCTCGACGGTGCCGCCCTTGATGAGGTCGCGGGTGAGGCGGTCCTCTTCCTTCTTGTCGTTGTAGAGACCGGTGACGGCCTCGGCGCTACCTTCGCCGGTCTCGATCTCGTGCGCCTGGGCCTCGCGGCGCAGCAGACGGGTGCCGACGAGCCGGTCGTCGAGCGTGAGCATCTCGCCGCTCTCCTCGTCGCGCCGCCAGGGCACGTCGGCGGTGAGGGTGAGGGCGCGGAACTCGGGGCTGACCGCCTGCCCGTAACGGTCGATACGTCCGTTGCGCTGCTCGATGCGGATGAGGGACCAGGGCAGGTCGTAGTGGATGAGGTCGTGGCATTGGTGGTGCAGGTTGACGCCCTCGGAGGCGATGTCACCGGTGAACAGCAGCCGTACCGGCTCCTCGCGCCGGCCGAAGCGGTCGACGATCTCCCGCTGTTGCTGCTCATTGGTGGTGTCGCCGTGCATGACCTCGACGGCGCCGTCGTACGCTTTCCAGGGACGCGTCTTGTCGGGCTTGGCCAGGTTCTTCATCTTGAAGCCGAGCCGGGCCGGGACCTCCTGGGCCAGCCAGTCCAGGGTGTGGACCCGCTCGGAGAAGATCACTACGCGGCGCTCGGAGTGCGGGCCGACGCCGAGGTCGTTTTTCAGCGTGCGCACGAGTGCGTCGAGCTTGGCGGAGTCCTGGTCGGTTAGGTTCGCGACCAGTGCCTCCAGCTCCGCGAGGGCCTTGCTCTCGGCGGCGAGAGCGGCGCGCCGCTCGGGGGTGTCCGGCGCGGCCTTGGGCTTGCCCTTCGCCGTGACGCTCTTCGGGTTGTCCAGGTAGGCACGGCGGTTGGCCAGCGAATTGCGCAGGGCGACGTGGGAGGAGAGGAACGCTTTCAGGAAGTTGTAGCCGATCAGCGGATCGGCGCATACCGACGAACGGTTGGGGTCCCCCGGAGTCCAGTCGTTCGCGAGCTTCTCCAGGACGGCGACCTCCTTCGGCGTCGCCGGAGCGGGCACCGGCAGGGAGTCGCCGCGCTCGGCCCAAGGCTTGTTCTTGAGGCCGTCGCGCACCTCGCGGTCGGTCTTGGTACGCCTGATATAGAGGTGGTCGAGGTCGGCGACCTTGTAGTTCTTGGGGTCGGCGATCGCCGCCGGATCGAGCATCCGGATCAGCTCGGCGAAGGATTCGACGTCGCCGTTGTGCGGAGTGGCGGAGGCCAGGATCAGCGCATCGGTCTGCTCGGCGAGGCGGAGAGCGAGACGGTTGTTACGGGTGCCCTTGTTCACCAGGTTGTGCGACTCGTCGATGACCACCGCGTCCCAGGTGATGTTCTCCAGGTGGTGGGCGTACGTCGCCGATTTGAGGGTGTCGACGGAGACGATGACACGCTTGAAGTGGGCGAACGGGTTCCGGCCTGCCGGGATCTCCTGCTGAATGCGCTGGATGCCAGTAGAGTCCAGACGCACCAGCGGCAGGGAGAAGCGGGTCCACAGCTCCCGCTGGAACTGTTCCAGCACATGCGCGGGCGTGACCACGAGGATGCGCTCGCCGCGGCCCCGCCGGATCAGCTCCGAGAGTGTGATGCCGATCTCCAGCGTCTTGCCCAGACCGACCACGTCGGCTATCAGCAGCCGGGGTTGCGGGTTGCGCATGGACAGCGCCAGCTCAGCGGGGCGCAACTGATGCTCCTGCCGGTCCATGAGGAAGGAGTCAGCGAGCGCGATGCCGTGCTCGGTCTGCGGCAGTGCGGTCTTGCGGATGACCGCCTCCAGGTAGAGGCGGGCCTTGGCGTGCTTGGAGGTGTCGTCGGGCACGAGCCGGGTCTTGCGCGGATCGAGGACCTCGATCTGGTCTAACCCGGAGTAGAACACCGCGTCCGTGCCACGGACGAACGAGGACACCCCGCTGGCCTCGACCATGAGCCCGTCGCGGGACTCCGCGACTGACTTCACGAGCCACTGCTCGTCGCGGATGCGCACCTGGGAGCCGGGGGCGAAGGCCGGCCTGGATCCGGCCGGGAACGCCGACTGTGCCGCATCCGCGTCGCGCGCCTCAGGAACCTCGGGCTGCATCGCCGTGGTCACGTGGTGCTCCTCTGTGGGCTGTGTGCTCGTAACGTGCAATGTGCTCGTTGCGGGGCGGGCGACCCTCGCTCTTTGCGCCGCCCCGGGACCGGCCTCGCCGACGCATGGGTGGAAGAGCGCTTCAGCGCTTCGACCAGGCGAGCGCCGGCCCCACCGCGTAACGCTCGCGCAGCTTCTCGGCGACCTGCCGGGAAGCGGGAGGACGGCCCCTTTGCGGTACGGGCTCAGCTGGGCTTCCGCCTGCGGGTTCGGGCCCCTGCGCGGGCGGGAGCGAGCTCGCGACGTCGCTCTCGGCCGGAGTGTCCGGACCGGATTCACCGCTGGGTGGCCGGACGGGAATGTTCTCCACTGGAGACGCCGACTCTTCGCGCAGCAGTCTCTCGAGTGAGTCGAGCCGGTCCAGCATCGGCGCATCAGGCTGTGGCTGGACCATCGTGGGATGGTCCTTCGCCGCCGTCTCTTGGATCAGAGCGCGCCGTGCACGGGCCGGACTCGTACCCAGCAGACGCATGAGGTCGGCACACTGCCGGGTCACCTCCTCCAAGGAGGGGCGGTCGTCCACGTTGTGCGCCAGCATGGCCGTCACGACGGGGGCCAGTTCATCGGACAGCCCGGACAGATCGGGGCCGATCTCGGGGTTGACCACCTGTGCGGCAACCGCCTCCCACCGGGCGCCGTCGTACGGGTAGTGGCCGGTCGCTGCGTACAGAAGTACGGTACCCAGGCCGTACACGTCAGCAGCCTGTGTCACGTCCAGCTCGCCCAGGGCCTGCTCGGGCGGCATGCAGCGGACCGTGCCGATGACCGAACCGGCCTGCGTGAGCGACCCCTTGGACGCCCCGACAAACGCACCGAGGCCGAAATCGATGATCACCGGACCGAAGTCTCCGAGAACCACGTTCTGCGCCTTCAGGTCGCGGTGTACCAGGCCTGCGGCGTGCACGGCGGCAAGGCCCTCGGCCAGCAGCGCGCCAAGGCTCGCCACGAGGGGCGTGGACAGCGGGCCTTGGTCCTGCACGACATCGGAGAGCGGGCGGCCGGGAACGTAGTCCATGGCCAGCCAGGGCTGCTCGGCGAAGGGGTCCGCCTCAATGAAACGGGCCACACGGCCCGTGCCCGAGATCGTACGCGCGATCGTCGCCTCGCGTTCGAACCGGGCGCGCGTGTGCGGATCCGTGCGGTCGGGCCGGATCACCTTCACAGCGACCGGTTCACCCGCGACCGAGTAGGCGAGATATACCTCCCCCATCCCGCCCGCGCCGAGCTGCCGCTCGACGAGGTACGGACCGATACGCGACGGCAGAGTCGCGCCGTTCACCACACACCCCCTAACTCCCCCGACGACAGCACTAGCGCGCTCGACGCATGCGTCCGCTCCTACTGATCGGCGTCCCACAGGAGGAAGTGACCACATCGGGCTGGATCGAGCTTTCGGGCCTATGCCCGAAGTCGGGCAGGGCGACGGGCGCGGATCCAGGCCAGGCGTTCGAGGGCCGTATCGCAGTCGACCGACCGTAACATTATATGGACCTGCGGGCTCCCTGCCCGGCGAGATCTACCCCTGGCTCTCATTGCCGTCCGCGACACCGGATGTGCGGCAGAGTGAATTCGTGATACGCCCCGTCAGGTTCCCATGCGCAGGTGTTGGGTGAGGCGTTTGAGGGTGGTCCAGGTTTGGTCGTCGGTGGCGTCGCCAAGGGCGTAGTGGAGGGCGGGGCGGGAGGCGGGGCCGAGCTGGGTGGGGATGAGGTTGAGGGGTGGGTGCTGGGCGTGGTGGGGGCCGATGTCGTGGACGGTGTCGGGGCCCAGGGTGAGGGCCACTGGGTTGGGGGGTGGCGCGATGTGTGGGGGGATCGTGAGGTCGCGTGGGGCGTGGCGCAGTGAGGTGAGCATCGAGGTCAGGCCGTGGTTCGCGGTGGTGAGGGCCTCAGCGAGGCTGGGGATCGCTTCCAGTGGCGGGGGTTCGTATTCGCCGTAGCCGAGGGAGAGGGTGATGTCCTCTTCGACTCCGGCGGGGGTGCGGGCGATGCGGATGGTGGCGAGTGCGGGGCGGTCGGGGTGGCCGATGGCGATCAGCCAGGTGGGCTGGGGCGCGCGCCTGCGGGCGAGGTCGGTCAGTTGGCGGGGGGACCAGGGCAGATTGATGGGCTCCGCGGTGCTCCATCCGGCGGGTGGGGTGCCGGTGAGGTGGCGCCAGGTGGTTTCCAGGGCGCGGCCGAGGATGAGTTGTTCGTCTGCGGGGTGGCGGGTGCGGAGGGCGAGGATGAGTTGGCGTTCGCCGGTGTCGGTGGTGTTGGTGAAGGCTGGTGCGACGGGCGTTGCGCCGGGTGCGGTGCGGGTGGGGGCGAAGGTGCCGTTCTGCCAGCGCAGTACGGCGCCGGAGAGGCCGTCGTAGTAGCGGTAGCCGTCGTGTGGGTCTTGGACGACCCAGCGGTGGGGGTGTCCGCCCAGGGCGTTGCGGGTGGGGAGGGTGAGGCGGGCGGTGTTGGGGGTGACGATGTGGAGGGCGCGGTCGCTGGTGATGGCGGTGCGCAGGGCGTCGGAGAGCCAGCTGGTCATGGGGATGACGGGACGGTCCTGGAGGACGACCGCTGTGGTGTCGGTGAGGACGTCGATGGCTGGGTGGGGGGTGGTGTTCGCTGGGGTTGTTGTGGTGTCGGTGGTGAGGGGGATGACATCGGTGGTTGCCGCTTCCGGTGGCCAGGTGGTGCCGCCCAGGACGGTGGCGAGGCGTCCGGCGAAGGAGCCTGCGAGCTGTCCGGCCTCGGGTAGGGCGGTGGTGGCGCGTGCTTCGGTCCACCAGACGGGGGTGTCCGGGGTGGTGGTTTTGGTGCCGAGGAGGCGGGCTGGTTCGCCGGGGGTGTGGATGAGTATGGGGGCTTCGATGGAGACGAGTGTGTTTCCGTCCGGGGCGCAGAGTTGGACGACGGCGCCGTCGGCTGCGGTTCGTACGCGGAGGTCGGGGCCGCCCGCGTAGAGCCCGGCCAGCAGGGTGCGTACGTCGGGCATGGTCGGGGTGAGGGCGATGACGTCCTTGGTCACGTGGCGTCGTCCGGGGTGGTGGCGGGGCTGGTCTCGGGGGCGAGGGCGGTCTGGATGAGCCGGTGGGGGCGGCCGCGGCGGACGAGGGTGCCGCGGCCGGGTGGCTGGGCCGAGGCGTAGAGGCCGGGGAAGAGCTGGCCCTCGGTGCGGTCGCCGGTCATGACGAGGGCGGCGGTCCCGGTCTCGCGCAGGGTGGTCAGCAGCGGCTCGTACAGGGCCCGGGAGGATCCGGCGGTGCGGCGGGCGATGACGAAGTGCAGCCCGATGTCCTGGGCGGAGGGGACGTAGGGCAGGAAGCCGACCAGGGGTTGTTGGCCTGCGGTGGTGAGGATGTCGTAGTCGTCGACGAGTATGACGATGCGTGGGCCGCTGAATGCGGGTTCGTCGGCGAGTGCGTCGTGGTCGACCGTTTCGTCCGGGAGGCGCTTGTCGAGTTCCTTGGCGATGCCCGTGGTGAGGGCAGTGGAGAGCTTGGCGTTGTGGGCGTAGCCGCCTCGGTAGGGCTCGGGGATGACTCCGCGCAGCCCTCGGCGGGGGTCGAAGACGGCGAAGACGAGTTCCTCGTCCGAGTAGCGGTCGGTGAGCTGCCGGGCGATGAGCCGCAGGAGGTTGGTCTTGCCGCATTCGTTGTCGCCGAGGATCAGCAGGTGTTGGTCGTGGGGGAAGAGGTCCAGGTGTACGGGGGCGAGGGCGTCCTGGTCGAGGCCGATGGGGATCCGTGATGGCTCGACGGCGGGCGAGGGGAGCTTTGTGAAAGGCAGGTGGGTGGGCAGGACGCGTACGGGGGCGGCGAGTTCGCCGTGCCAGGTGGCGCGGACCGTGCGCGCGGCCTCTTCGAGGGCGGCGGCGAGGTCGCCCGTTGCCGGGTGGGCGTCGATGCGGGGCAGGGCGACCTGGGCGAAGAGTTTGGCGTCGGTCAGGACTCGTCCCGGGGTGTCGGGGCTGAGGGTTTCGGAGAGTTTGCGGTCGATGCTGGAGTCGGCGGGGTCGTTCAGCCGCAGTTCGACGCGGGTGCCGAACATCGACTGGGTGGCGATGCGCACGTCGTTCCAGCGCAGCATCCCGGCTACCACGTGGATGCCGTAGCCGCTGCCGCGCTTGAGCAGGTCGGTGACGGCGTCCTCGAGGTCGGCGAATTCGTCGCGCAGCGCGCCGAAGCCGTCGATGAGCAGCACGATGTCGGTGGAGGAGAGTCCGGGCAGTCGGCCCTGGGCGCGCAGGGCGCGGAGTTGGGCGATGGAGTCGATGCCGTGTTCGCGGAAGAGCTGTTCGCGCTCGTTCAGCATGGCGCGGACTTCGGCGACGGCGCGGGTGGCCCGTTCATGGTCGGCGCGCCCGGCTATGCCGCCCACGTGCGGCAGGTCGGTGAGGGCGCTGAGCCCGCCGCCGGCCAGGTCCAGTCCGTAAACCGCGACCTCACGGGGGGTGTGGGTCAGGGAGAGGGACAGGGCGAGGGTGCGCAGCAGGGTGGTTTTTCCGGTCTGCGGGCCGCCGATGATGGCCGCGTGCCCGCCCGCGACGGTCAGGTCGAGTAGCCACTGGTCCTGCCACTGCCTGGCCGGGTCGTCGAGGACACCGAGCGGCACCCGCATGGGGTCTGGGCGGCTGGTGAGATGCAGGCCGCGGTCCGATGCCTGGACTGGTCCGGCCGCGGTGTCGAGTGTGATGGTGTCCGGCAGTGGCGGCAGCCAGATGCGGCGTACCGGCTCCGCTGCTCCGCGCAGCTGGTCGACCATCACCGACAGCACGGTGGGCCCGGTGTCCCGTTTGGTGCTCTCCGGCTCGGGAGCGGCCGCGTGCTCCGGGGCTTGATGGGTGTTGAAGGTCGGGTACGGCAGGGCGAGTGGTTCGTCGTCCTTGGGCTTGCGCAGGGATGGGCCGCGGTAGCCGCCGGAGACGTAGCCCGCTTTGAAGCGCTCGTAGGTCGAGGTGTCGACCTTGAGGTAGCCGAAGCCCGGGAGCGGCGGGAGGTGGAAGGCGTCGGTGGTGTCGAGGACCGTGCGACTCTCGTCGGCGGAGAAGGTGCGCAGGCCCAGGCGGTAGGACAGGTAGGTGTCCAGGCCTTTGAGCTTGCCGCCTTCGATGCGCTGGCTGGACAGCAGCAGGTGCACGCCGATCGACCGGCCGATGCGGCCGATCGACAGGAACAGGTCGATGAAGTCGGGCTTGGCGGTGAGCAGTTCGCCGAACTCGTCGATGACCACGAACAGATGCGGAAGCGGCTCCAGCTCCGGCCGTCGGGTCGCGCGCAGCGCGGCGTAGTGGCCGATGTCGGCGACGTTCCCGGCGTCTTTGAGTACCTGTTGGCGGCGTTTGACCTCTCCGGCCAGGCTCGTGTGCACCCGCTCGACCAGCCCGGCCTGGTTCTCCAGGTTCGTGATCACACCGGCGACATGCGGCAGATCGTCGAACGGCGCGAAGGTGGCGCCGCCCTTGTAGTCGACCAGCACCAGCGCCAGGTCCTCGGGCGGGTGGGTGGTGACGAGGGCGAGTACGAGCGTGCGCAGCAGCTCGCTCTTGCCGGAGCCGGTGGCCCCCACGCACAGGCCGTGCGGCCCCATGCCCAGCTCCGAGGACTCCTTCACATCGAGGAGCACGGGCTCGTGGCGGTCGCTGAGCCCGATCGGCACGCGTAGGAAGGCCCGCTCGCCTCGCGGCGCCCACAGCCGGTCCAGGTCCAGGGCGGCCGGGTCGTCGATGCCGAGCAGTTCGGGGAAGTCCACTGGCTCGGACACGGGGGTGCCCTCGCGTGTGGATGTGGCCGACAGCCTCAGCGGGGCGAGCTCGCGCACCAGGCCTTCCGTACCCGGGAGCGTGACGGCGTCCACGGTGCCTGTGGAACGTGTAGGTTCCGGCGTGCGCAGGTCTTCGACCTCGATCCGCTCACCGTCGACCGTGATGCGCACGCTCACCTGGTCCGGCTCGTGGACTTGCCGCTCCAGCAGGTGCAGCACGGTGATGCCCATGTCGCGCAGGGCGACGGCCTCGTCCGGGCGCGGCAGCTCGCAAGCCGCCTCCCCGTACGCGTCGCTGATCACGAGGAGCCGGTCGGTGAGTTGCAGCGCGTTCCGGTCGGACAGACCGCGGCGCACCTCGGCGGCGTACGAGGCTCGGCGTCGCAATTCTGTGGGCAGAAGCTTGGCCAGCTGTGGCAGGGCGGGCGCGATACGGCGGGCGGCCACCGGCCCGTCGCCCTCGTCGGTGTCCAGCACGTGGGGCAGCCATTTGCCCAAGGACCAGTCCTCCTCCCGCTCCGCGGGGAACGCGAGTCCCACGGCGAGATCGTCCGGTGCGTGGGCCACGGCAGCCTGGAGCAGTAGCGCTCGGGCGACGCGCAGTACGCCCTCACGGTCGCCGACGATCGACACATCGCCCGCCCGGTCCAGCGGCACCGTGAGCGGAAAGTCGGTGGCGGTGGCGAAGCGGCCCAGCAGCGCACGGGCCTCGTTCAGCATGAACGGGTCCGGCGGGGTCAGAACGCTGCCCGAGTGCTGCCCCACCGTCAGCTCCTGCACTGGAACCTCGCCGACGCCCACCCGCACCCGGAGGAAATCCTCGTCCAGCCGGCGGCGCTCCCACAGCCGTGCCGGATCCCGCACGATGTCGTACAGCGCCTCTGGCGGCGGATTCAGCACCCGGGCGCCCTGACGTCGCTCCCGTTCCAGCCGCCCGAACTCCTCGCGCAGCTCCTCCAGATACTCCAGATAGCGCTCCCGCTGCGTGCGGCGCGTACGCTGCGCCTTGCCGCGCTGGGACCAGAAGAGGGCAACGGCCCCCAGCAGGGCGAAGACCAGGACAATGGCACCGAGCGCGGCGAACTGGCTGTTGCGGATCACGGTCATCATCACGACCGAGCTCATGACGCCGGCCAGCGGCAGCATCGTGGTCGCCGCATTGCCGATCTTGCCTTCGGGCAGGTTGGGCGGTGGCTCTACGGTGCGCGGGGAGGCGGGGGGAAGTGGCCGGGTGCTGCGGGCGGGCCGGTGGATCACACGCTGGGTCATTCCGTCCTCACCGCACCCTTACCGCACGCCGCATCACTTCGGCGGCCAGCGTGGTGGCGGCCTCCCGCGTGTCCCGTCCCAGCATGGCGTTCAGAATGGGGCCTCCTCCGCCCAGATGACGGTCGTACGGAACGGACACGACCGCCGCTCCCGTCTCCCGCAAGTACGCGCTCGCCGCCCGCACATCAAGTGTCGTGTCGGGAGAACTCGCCGTGAGCGCCACCACCGTGCTGTCCAGTGCCGCGTGAGGCAACTGGGCAAGCCAGTCAAGGACGACACGGGTGCCGTTGACGCCCTCGGCGGTCATCGGCGCGGCGACCACGCGGGCGTGCGCGGTGTCCATCGCCGTGCGCGCCACCTCACCCGGCAGCGTCTCGCAATCGACCACGGTCACCGCGAAGTACCGGCGCAGCGCCATCGTCACCGTGCGGTATGTGCGGACATCCAGCGGTGCCCCCACCCGCCCCTGACTCGCGGGCAACAGCCAGCCGCCGTCAGCCACCGGCACCAGGTAGCCGATGACATCCGTCAGCTGCATCGAAGGAGTGAGAATCTGCGCCAGATCAGAGCACGACCAGCGCACGGACTCCGCGCCGAGTCGCACCGGCAACGTGCCCAGAGCCGCGTCCGCCTCCAACGCCAGCACCGGATCACGCCGGTAGTGATTGAAGATCCGGCTCAGCAAGGCCGTCACCGTGGACTTCCCCACGCCACCGCGTATGGACGTTACGGCGATCACCCGCCCGGTGGTCACCGGCTGCTGCACCTCCTGCGCCAGCCGAGTGCCCTCCGTGACCTCCCGAGCCACGGAGGTCCCCAGCATGCGCACGGAGCGGCGGGCCCGCCGTGCCATTGAGTCCCCGTGCAGCGGACGCCCCAACGCGCCCGCCAGCCGGGGGTCTACGGTCGGCGCGGACTCCGGCGTCCGTAGAGGCAGTTGCGGATCCCGGGGGTCCCGGCTGTCGGCTGGCCGTGATCCGGGCGCCGGAACCGGGACATCGGTCCGGGTGGAGTCTGGCCCCGCATTCTCCGGAGGTTCGGACGAAGACGAGAGCGATGCCGAGGCGGGCGGCACCGCCGCGGAACCCCTCTGCGGGGTCTCCTCGGCTCGGCTCTGGCCCAGCTCCCGCAACACGTCCTGCTGCCAGTCTCCCTGAGACATGCCGCCACCCCTACGCGAACGTGTCCAACAGGCGCCCGTAGACCCCGAACACCCCGATCAACAGCGGCAGCAACGCACACACCCCGGCCGACTCGGCCAGATCCCCCGCACGCCGCAGACGCACCCGAACATGCTCGGCGGGCTCCACCGCCAAAGCCCCGAGCGAGATGACCGCGAGCGCGACGAGCACCGCCAGCGGCCCGTAGGCCGAGGAACGCTCCAGCCACACCGCGATCAACCGCAAGACCACGACCACACTGGCCAGCAGCACGCCCACGATCTCGACGGTCAACGGGAAAGCCCGGGCGCGCAGCGACACCACCACAGCCACGACCACGGCCAACAGGACCGTCCACACCGTGGGGGAACGCAGTGCGAGGAACCCGGCCGCGCCTGCCGAGACGGATACGACGAGCGTGGCGAGCGCCAGCCCGCGATGCGTGGCCGTCAACGCCGTAGCCACTTCGTGGCGGCTCACCGACGTCCCACCCGAGCGGCGGTCGTCCAGCGCGGACAGCCCCGATGCCATCATCGCCAGCCGCGGCACCACACTCAGCACCACAACCGACACGACCGCCAGAACAGCTCCTACGCGAGCCTGCTCCACAGCCGTCGCACCACCGCCCTGCAGCGCCAAGGCGACTTGCCAGCCGAGGGCCATGACCGCGACCGCCCCGGCTCCCATCAACCCACCACGCCCCAGCGGCGAAAACCACCCCAGAAGCAACAGCGCGGCTGCCACCGCACCCGCCGTCCCGGCGAGCCGCGCCGCACCCGACCACGCCTGCGCGTCAGCCAGCGTCCACGCGCCCAGGACGCCGAGCGCACCCGCCGCGACGATCAACGCCGTGGCCACCCCACGGTGCCCCGCACGCCCAGCCAGCGCGCCTGCCGAAGCCAGCACCAGCGCCGCAAGCAGCAAGACGGACATGACGGAGGACGACGTGAACTCGCCACGAGCAACCAACCCGGCGGTCAGCACCCACACGAGCAGGGCGACCCCCGCCGACACGCGACGTGCAGCCGGGCGCCAGCGCCACGCGCGCAGGCCAAGGTCCTCCGCCACCTCATCGCTGACGTCATGCACCACCGGCGCCGACGGCGCGTCCTCGACACGCACCAGCCGCAACACCGCACCATCCGGCACCCCGGCCGACAGCAACGTGCTGTCCTGAGCCAACGCCGAGCCGCTGGCGGTCACGAGGTGCCGAGATGAAGGCCGCGCCGCAACCTGATCACCCAGCAGTCGCAGAATTTCCGGCAGCAGCCGACCGATCGGTTCCTGAGAAGGAAGGACGAGATCGATGCGCCGACGCTCCCCGACGAGGGTGACCCGACTCAGTTCCGTACCGCTTGTCGTCCCCGCTGCTACCACGCGTTCGAACCTATCATCGGGCCGAACTCCCCATGGATGGCGCGGTCGACGGCACCGAAGGCCCATACGGGCTCTGCCCGGCGACCCGGTGCGAAATGAACGACCAGCCCACGCATCCGGCGCACAACACCCCGGCAATCACCGTCCCGGCAACGACCTTCCCCAGCCGCTCATCCACCGACCGCCGCTGCCGCTGCGCTCCCAGCAACAAGGCGTCCCGCAATCGCCGACGCCGCACCGACACCGATTCCAGCAATTGGCTGTCATAGTCCTGTGCTGCCATGGTCGTTCACTACCTCTTACGGCGGTGTAGGTTGTCACGTCGGAGATTTAGGTGATCTGTATTTCATAGGGCAAGTTCCAGAGATGACCTGGACGTTGCCGCCTTTTTCTCTTATCCAATCCTCCAGGGCGGCGCCTCCCAGCGTGCGAACAGAGTCCTGCTCGAAGATTTCCACAGGACCAAAAATTGAACCCGATACCCCCTGAAGGATGGTCGCATGATTCATGGCGACCTTAAATGAATTCTCCCGCAGCACTGCATCCGTCAAGTCTGCGCCGCGAAGGTCCACGTAGAGTAGCGATGCCCCCATGAATCGTGTACCACGACAGCTTGCCCGTGAGGCGTCGACATCACACAGAGACGCCTTGACGAGGTCTGCCCCGTCGAGGATGGCTCTCCGCAGAACCGCATCGTCAAGATTCACCCGTACGAGGGATACCCGGGTCAGGTCTGCCCCGGTGAAGTCCGCGCCCTGCGCGTCCGAACGGTAGAGGTCCGCGTCGATCAGCTTTACGTTGACCAACTTGGAGCCGGTGAACCAGGACTCGGAGAAATCACCCTGTGACAGATCGGCGCCGCTGAAGTCGAGCCCGGCGACGTCAAGTCCACCTTCCTCGCCCCGTAGCCATTCCTGCAGGCGTTGTGCCGCCTCGGGGTCGCCAGGGGGTTGGCCTGGAGCCCAGCCCTTAACGTCCTTGCTGTGCCTCTCCACTTCCCCAGGCGCTCTCAGTGCACTGCCTCCTCTCAGGTCGGCCGCTTCTCGGTTATTCATAATGAGACTTCACGCTGTCAATAACGCCCCGAAAGTTCCTCGAGAGCGTCCAGCGAAGGAGCTTCGCTGACTGCGCTATCGATCAGAGTTTGGGTGTCCGGATCCGGCGGCAGCTCAGCCAACCAGCCCAAAGCGTCGAGTGGCACCAGCCCCTCACCGCATGCCTCTCTCAGTCGCAGCAGCCATTGGGTCCCGGCTTCGAAAGCGTCGTCGCCAGCGGCGTTGCGGGGCTCATAACCGGCGGCTTCGTTAGCAAGGGAGGCCCATACATATCCCAATGTTTCGCCTCTACGCTGGACCCTCAGAAAGCGTACCGGGCTATCCGTAACATTGGGGTAGTCGGTCCCCGTCGATGGAAGAGTGGAAACAAGCCTGCGGGACCGCGCCGGGATTTCGAAAGTTCCCCAGGAATTAACGTAAGCCGGGCCCTCCTCCGACACGTCCTCAAAGCCTGTTTCCGTGGGAGTTGCATGGCGGTTCGGATCACCTGGATCTGGTGCACCGCCAACGAGCTCGGAAATCTCCCGAAGAGCTGCAGTGAGGCGGGGGGCATTCTCGGCATGGATTGCGAACTGTTCACGTTCACGAAGGTCGATAGTCAGCCATGCGTCCGAGTACGTCGCCAGGGTCAGCGTGGCAGGTCCCGCCGTCCATGAATCGACCTGAATGGTGAACAACTTCTCCGCGCGATGTTTGCCGTCGGATTCAAGCCAGAATCCAGCACATTGCATCTGCAGGATAGTGATGCAGTCGCCCTTGAGCGCATCCGCTTGGGCCACTGCTTCAGACGCTGCCGAACCGGGCATCAGAGGGTCTTTCTCCAGGGACAGCCCCTCCCTCCCGAACAGAGTCTTGCTCATGTCGTCCGCGGCGCGAACAGACAAGGTGATCTTCCCGACCGGCAATGCCAATTCGTGTTTGGCCAGAACCTTCCACGCCGCGACGGCAAGCTCCAAAGCGCGAGTACTGGCACGCGCCGCCGTGGGGTTCGGAGGAACATCCCACGTCCAGTCGCCAATGGGTTCTGAGGTGATCACAACATGTCCTTAGGGTCTGTCTTGCTCCCCGGAGGGATCACGAGCGTCCCGTCGTCGAGGCGGATGACGAAGACCAGCCCCTCACCCTTCGGACCGCGGCGGCCCTGATGGATCTCCATAAGATCATCGTATGCCCCCTTGGTCTGCCAGTCAGCAATCGTACCCTGGCCCTCAACAAGCATGATCCGGTGATCTGCAGAGGATTTCTTCAACTGGAGCAGATTCTTGCCCCTTGTGATTTCACTAACCGGATCTTGTGGATCATTGAGCCGCTTCATCTGATACCCGTAAACCTCGCCTGACTTGTCGCGGATGCGAACATCGAGGTCGCCACCGATATCGTTCTTCATCTCGAAGTCAATCGCATCGGCCGGTACACCACTCTTGTGAAGGTCGTTAGCGAGCAAGACCTGATCGGCGCCGGGTCGGAACATTAGTTCCTTCTTGGCTCCCAAGCTCGATATGACTGTTCCGAAGCCTTCGCTATTGTTGAAACGGCCCGAAGCGATGATCTCGGCTACTTCTTGCCCTCGTGGATATTCTGCAAGCCTGTTGAGGGCAAGTTCGAGTGTTGGCGGTTTCGGACGCTCCTTACCCGGGATACCCTTCAGCCCATCGCGAAGGCGCTGTTCAACCTCGCTGCCGCGGACCAGAGGTGCATGCTCCCCGTCGCGAACCGCGCCCTGGGGGACTTCTGACGCGCTATCTGCGCTTTGGCCGCCGCCGTCCCCGTGAGCGGTAGAGGAACCGCCCTCTGGCGTGGCCTCGCCCTTCTGGTGACCATCGTCACCTCCGTGATCCGCACCGCGATGGTCGGCTCCTGCGTCGCCGTGCGCGCTCGTATGGGCGGAGGCTGATGCCCCCTGCTGGTCACGCTGAGACCCACGCGATGGCCCGGGGTTGTCTGCACTGTTGGGCAGATCGTGTCGTCCCAGCGGCGGGGGGCCATCACCAACATGGGCGGTCGCTTCGGGCGAGCGGGAACCTGCGCCGACCTCCGCAGATTCCCGCTGCGCGGGTGCGGCCTCGTGCTGGGACGCCCGCTGGTCCGCCCGTGGCTCCTGGCGTGGTGTGTCGTGGACGGGATTGCCGTCGGCATCGAGGCGGATGAACGCGCCGTCCTCGATGCGGACCCTGGAGCCGTCCGACAGTTCAATGTGGCTGTGGAGGCGGTTCGAGCCGGCGACGTTGTCGAGGGTGCGGGTGTTGGCCGTGAGCTCAGAGAGCTTGGGCAGAGAACTGGCGGCCTTGCCCCCCACCTTGAAGGTTGCAGAGAGCGGGTCGAGATACTCGCCGATCTTGGCCGCGCCTTGTGCTGCCGCCCCTGCCTTGCCTCCCTTGATGACGCGAGCGGCCGGGACCGCGCCGAGGGTGAGGCCGTTGAAAACCACCGTCGCAGAGGCACGGGCGGGGTTCTCGCTCCACATGTCCCAGGCGACCAGGGACTTGCCGAGGTCCTTGGCGGCCTGCTTCTGCCGGGCCTCGTCGGGGCTGTCCTGATCTTCCCCGAACGCCCAGTCCATGAACGCGTCGTAGGGCTTGATGGTGTACTGGCCGATGCCGCCAACGACGTCTCCGAGATGCCCCCAGGCCTTGCCGGCCGCGTCGCCACCGTCGAGTCCGGTGAGGGTTTTGAGGCCCTTGAGTCCGCCCCAGATGTTGTCGACGACCAGGCCGTCCCAGACGAAGCTCTTGAAATGGTGGCCGAAGTCCAGTGCGTCGTAGGTTTGGCTGACCGGACTGCCCCAGGGAAGTTCCTTGGCCTGTTCGAGGCTGTCGAGGTCGTAGCCGTACATCACCTGCTTGCGGTTCTGCGTGTGGCTGCCGTCGTCCGCCAGGAATTTCGGACCGCCCACGAGTCCGGAGATGGTGGTGGAAGCCTTGCGCTCGGCTTCCTGGAAGGCGGCTACGGCAGCGTTCACGCCGTCCCACAGTTGCTGATGACGGTCGACCTTGCCTTCGTCCTCGGTCCAGTCGTCATCCCCCTCGACACTATCGACGAACGCGAAAGCGTCTGCCTTGAGCTGCTTCAGCCGCTTGACGAGCGGGCGGATCTCATAGGCGAACGTGTCCAGCGCGTCAGCCACCTTCTCCAGGTCGCCGGCGAAGGCGTCGGCTTTCACGGCTGCCGGCCATGTGGAGGCGAACAGCTGGCCCGCCTCCGGCGCTGTGTAGAAGCCCTCCAGCATCTGGAAGCGGGAATGCGCGTGCATGCCGCCGTCGCGGATGGTGATCGCGTCGCCGCGCAGCCCGGAGACGTCCTTGTCCAGCTGCTCCAGATCGCCGGTGAACTCCGGAATGCTCGCCGGATCGATCATCTTCACTTGTGGCCGCCACCCCGTGTGTCGTCGCCCGGCAAGTCGATCTTCGGTGCCGCGAGGGCCTTGTGCTGCGCGTCGGCAGCCATGTGGTGATTCCCGGCGACGTAGTACGCGGTGGCCTCGCGAGCGCCGTTCGCCGACTGGGCCGCCCGTGCCCCGATGAACAGCGCCTCGCGCGTGGTCTTCTCGACGAACAGCGCGAGAGCCGCTGCGACTGGGCCGGTCGTGGCCGCCCCGCACATGGGCTCGCTGATGGTGCCGACCGAGGTGGCCGCGCTCTCCATGTTCTTCCCGTACGACCTGACGCCTGCGTCGATGTCGTCTATCGCGTCACCCACCAGCGAGGTCACGAACTCGACCCCGGACGGGGTGATATCCCACTTGGACATTGCCCAATCCCCCCAGCTACCGCCCCGTCACCTGCTCACCGCGTCCTCAAAGCTCGGATCAACCGATGTTGTCCACAGCGGATTTGGCCTTGGCCAGTGTCGACTGAGCGGTGCCGTCGTTCTTCTCCAGCGTCGATCGCACCAGGCGGATGATCTCCCGCACCTCGGCCGCCGCACGGTTCCAGCGGACCTCCTTGCCGTGGTACTCGTCCGAGACGCCATCAGCGGTGAAGTCGGCCATCGCGGCCTTCACCGCGCGGTCCCGGTCGGCGAGGACCCGCTCAAGTTGGCCGATAATCCCCTGCAGGCTGCCCTGCACCTCCACCGAGGCGCCCACGTCGTAAGAGTTACGGTCCTGGCTCTGCCCCATCGGGAATCCCCCTATCGCCCGGAGAAGCGGGCGGCCTCGAAATTGGCACCGGCAATGTGCTGGTGGGCGTTGTCCTCCTGCTCCTGATCACCGGTGGCGAACGCGGTGTCCATGCCCGACTGTCCGCCCAGGATGGACTGCAGAGAGCCGTTCAGCGCGGCCGAGATCTCATCAGCGCGGAGCTTGAACGAGTCGAACGCCACCTTGCCGGCGCCGTTGAATTTCCCCTCCAGTGGCTCCGCGGCGGCGATCAGCAGCCGGATCAGCGCCCCCAGGTCGTCACTGGACCCCGTCGTGCTCTTCCCGAGAGTCGACAGAGTCGTGCTTCCCATGTCGAACTTCATGCATCTTCCCCCGGATGCCTCGCGTGCCGTTTGATAACCGTTTATCGCGATCTGCGCTCGTCGCAGTGACGTCTCCTGCGCCTCGAACATCCTCTCGTGCAACGCGTTTCGCCCGCAACGCGGTTGGGCGTGGCACGATTCGATCCGGCCCCCTTCGCCCGAGTCGGATCGGGACGCGTAGCAGGGCTCTGGGCCAGCACGTACCCGTCCATCCCGTCTTGCGTCGTTCCGCGGCACAAGATGCTGTACGTGCGGCACCGTCTGCGCAGGATCCAGCGTATGGCGAAGCTCTGACAACAGGAGTTCGCGGCACTCAGCAGTCCCGGTGACCGCGAGTCAGTTGTCGCGAATCCGTCAGGGGACGACCTCGGAGTGAGGTGAGGACGAGGCGGCCGTAGCGGGTGGTGAGGAGTGCGGCGGTGGCGGCGAGGGCGCCGGTGGTGGCGGTGAGGAGGTGCCAGGGGTTCTGGTCGCCGAGGACTTGGAGTGCGCCGAGGGCGGTGCCCAGGGGCAGACCGAGGATGGTGAGGATGCCGAGGGCGCCGCTGATCTGCTGGTTTTCCTGGGTCTGGATGAGCCGGTTGTGGTCGGCTGCCTCGGCGAGGATTTCGGTGAAACGGTCAGAGAGGCGGTATTGGCGCTGGTAGGCCATGAGGAGGTCGTTGGCGGTGCCGTGGGTGGTGAGGTGCTGGCGCCAGTAGGTGCTGCGGAAGTGGGCGATTCGGCGTTCGAGGCCAGCGAGGCGGTTGGCTTCGCCGGGGCCGGTGAAGACCTGGGCGAGCTCTTCGGTGAGGTGGTCGATGTGGGTGCGCTGGATCATGCCGAACAGGAGGGCGTCGAGGTAGATGCTGCGCGTGTGGAGTTCGGCGTAGCCGTAGAACGGGTCGGCGGGCCCGTGGTCGCGGCGGTGGCCGATGAATGCCGCGCCCTGGCGCAGGACGAGGGCGCTCCAGTCGGCTGAGATGCGCAGGGCACCGGCGGTGAGTTGGGGGACGGTGGCGGGGTCGGGTGGGTAGTCGTCGGTGTTGGTGCGGGAGGCGAGTGCCCAGAGCCATTGCTGGGCCGCGGGCCAGCGGCGGTGGTCTCGGCTGCGGTTGAGACGAGGTAGGGGCCGTCGGCCGGGGGTGAGCAGGGTGACGGTGTAGGGAAGGGCATCGGTCTCGACGGTGGCGTAGCCCTCGAGGAGCGGGTTCGGCCTGGTGTGGGCGTGGTCCTGCAAAAGTGCGGTGAGGACGGGGCCAGTGATCTCGAACGGCGGTGTGGTGCCGGGGCGGTGGGCGAGGGAGCGGAGGGTGTCGAGGAGTTCCGGGCCGGTGATGGTCAGGTGGAGGACCGCCAGGGCACGGTCGGGGTCGTCCTCGGTGGGGGTGCGCAGGAGTTCTATGCCGTCGATGGTGGCGGAGCCGTGGGCGTGACGGACCTGCCGGTGCCAGCGGGTGGGGCGGTCGGGGGTGCCGTAGAGGACGCTGGCGGCGGCCGGAGTGAAGTAGGTACGACGGGTGTCGGTGGTGGTGGTCCGGGCGCCGTGAGTGAAGGGCAGGGGGCCTTCGGGCCAGGGTGGGTCGGCGGGTAGGCGTGCGGGCAGGACGACGGCGATGATCTGGCGTGCGCCGGTGGGGGCGGTGCGCGTGCGCCTCACTCGTAGAACGCCTCCGGGGAGGGCTGGTTGAGCCGGATGACGAATTCGGCCCGCCAGGTGTCGTTGGCGGCGATGTGGAAGCGGACGCGTTCGCCGGTGTGCAGGGTGCGGAATCCTTCGGTGACGATGTGGGTGTAGTCGAAGGTGTAGTGGCGGCCGTCTTCGTCGTCCTGGACGATGTAGCTGCTGGCGCGGCCGTGGATGCCGCCACCGTGGGGGCGGCGGTCGACGACGCGTCCGAATCGGGGAGCCCCGGCGGAGGCGAACTTCTGTTGGCGGTCTGCCGTCATGGCTGCGGGTCCTCCTTCACGTCGTCACCGATGGTGGGAGACAGTTCGGTGACGCAGCGGAATCCGACGGCGTTGCTGGCTCGGGAGCGGCGGAACAGGCCCTTGGCGCTGGCCTGGACGGCGCGTAGGGGATTGTCGAAGGCGCCACCGCAGATGACGGCCTCGTCCGGATCGCCCACGCTGGTGGAGGTCCACTCCCAGACGTTGCCGACCATGTCGGCGATCCCGTAGGGGGAACGGTTGGCGGGACGGGCGTCGACCGGGGTGACCCAGGCGTGGCCCAAGCTGCCACGGTCGAATTCTTCCTTGCATGCCTGGTAGGTGACCAGGGGGCGGCCGGCCCAGGTATCGGCGCAGTTCACGGCGTCGAGGTCGGGGGTATCGCCCCAGGGGAAGAGGCGGCCGTCGGTGCCGCGGGCGGCGGCTTCCCATTCCAGGGAGGTGGGCAGGCGCTTGCCTTCGAAAGCGGCGAAGGCGTACGCGGCCCACCAGCTGACGCAGATGGCCGGGTGGTCGTCAAAGCGGGGGTCGTCGTAGTAGTCCGGGGCACGCAGCCGCTCGGTCCAGGGCGCGTGGGTGGTGCCGGGCGGCTGGTCGGGGTGGTCCCACGGTGAGGTTCCGTCGGGGCGCAGGGCCTGGAGGAAGGGGCGGTAGCGGGCGACGGTGACCGGGTAGCGGTCGAATCGGATCGGGTGGTGGACGCGGCGCAGCAGCAGCCGTTCGGCTGGACCGACGAGGTACACCCCGGGGTGCAGCACGCAGTCCTCGGCTGGTGCGGGATGTGCGTTGGCGGTGGGGTGTGCGGCGAGGAAGGCGCGGACTTGTTCCGTGAGGTAGGGGGCTCCGGGCAGCTCGGCTGCCTGTTCGCGGCCGTCCGGGGTGCTGAGGTAGCGGGCAGCGAGCAGCTCCTGGTGGGCGGAGTGGATGAAGGCCAGTGCCTGGGGGCCGGCGGGGCGGAACAGCGGGATCAGGCGGAAATCCTCGGGAGTGATCCGGCCGCCGTCGAAGGCTTGCGGTCCGAGCGCATTGTGCAGCTCGAGGAGGGGGAAGACGGTGCGGTCTTCCAGGAAGGCCCGGCCGCACGTATCAAGGAGGGCTGGGGCGAGGTGGGCGAGTCCGGCGTCGGCGAGGGCGTGGTCGATGTGGGTGCCGATCAGCTCGGCGACCGTTGGGGTCCCCGCGATATCCAGGGCGTTCTGGAGGCGTCGTGCCAGCGGCGTGGGCAGGACGGCGGCGCCGGTGTCCGAGGCGGGCTCGCGGTCGGCCGGTGTGTCCGTCAGGCGCAGCATGCTGAAGCGGGGGACGCGCTGCGGATCCACGCCGTTGGCGTACATCTGCTCGACCAGTTGCTCGGATATCGCGCTGGAGCAGTCGAGCAGGCGCCGGATCTGCGGGGAATCGGCCAGGAAGGAGACCCGGGAGCTGAGCACAACGCAGGACTCGGCCGATAGCACCGAGGCCAGGTCCGCGAACAAACGCAGGAACCCCTCGGGGCTGGGCTCGTCCACGGCTTCGTCGACGGCGTCCAGAACACAGAGGGCTGAACCGGAGCGGATCAGGTACAGGAACAGGTCGAAGGCACGGGCGCGTTCGCCCGGCACGCAGGGTGCCAGCATGCGGGCCACGTATTCGGCGAAGGCCTCGTCCTTGGGCTTCAGGCCGAGGTCGAAGTAGAAACGGAAACGGCGGGCCGTAGCAGGGGTGTCGTTGACCAGGGCGCGCAGCAGGGTGCTTTTGCCGCTTCCCGGCTTGCCGGTGATCAGAACGTTGGCCGACTCCTGCATGAGCCGGGTCAGGAGTTGTTCGGCGTCTTCCGTCTCGGTGATACGGGATTCGCCGGTGTGCGGGTCGGTGGTGAGCAGGGCACCGGGCAAGGGCTGGCGCTCGCGCGGCATCTCCGGCGCGGCCGTGGCGCAGGAGGCCAAGTGGGCCTGAAGGTCGACGACGGTGTCGATGAAGCCTTCGTAGCCCACGATCCGGTAATCGTGCCCCAGCAGAGGGTGGAGCTGCTCCACCGCGTCGTCGAGGATGACGAACCGGGTGAGCTTGGGCAGCCGGGTCTTCAGCAGTTCCCCGCCGGTGGTCTCCAGCACGTTGCGCAGCTCGGCGGCATCCTTGGACAGCAGAAGTTCCACGTATTCCAGACGTACGCCGGATTCGCGGCAGAACAGCTGGTAGACCGTCTCAGTGGAGAGAACGAAGCGCTTGGAGACCCGGTAGCCCAGCGTCAGGTAGAGGCCCGCGAGGAACTCCACCCGGCGCGCGACTTCAGGTTGCATCCGCGGGTCGTTCCCGGTCAGGGCGGGACTGGCAGTGCTGGTGAACCAGGCCAGCACATCGACCAGGCGGCGCACGGCGAGCAGGCCGTCTTCTTCGGCGATCTCGTAGCCGTCGTGGGTCGAGCGGTTGCGCAGGCGCTGGATGTCGGTCAGCGCATCGAGGACCGTAGTGCTGCGGATGTGCGGGCGGCAGCCCTTGATCAGCTCGCTGAGCATGCGGCCGGACGGATCGCCGGCCACCTCATGGTGGCGCCACAGCTGCTTGAGCAGCTTCTCGGTGATCTTGCCGACCAGGGCGATGGCGTTCTCCGGATAGCCATCGTCCAGCGACCGTAAGGGACGCTCCAGATCGATCCCGAGGTGCTCCGCGACCCGGGCGTGATCGTCCAGCTCGTGCCGTAACCGGCGCAGCCGCTCGTCCACCGGAGCGCTCACCGCGCACCTCCGCCGGACTCGGTGGCGCCAGTGGAGTCGTCGCGGACACCGAGGACGAACGCGAATCGATCGGGGAAGACGAATTCCGGTCCCGGGTAGCGGGCCCGGATCTCCTCGATCCCGGCGTCGAGCGCCTCATCACTGAAGGTCGACAGCACGGACATATACCGGGACCTGACCATGGACAAGTAGCGCTCCCTGTCCAGGCGCAGCTCATGCTCCACGAAGGTCAGCTCGGCCCGGAGCCCCGCATCGGTAAGGTGCCGGGCGATGACAGCCGGGTCGGGCTGGAGCTCTTCGTACCGTTTGAGGGCCTCGGCGAACAACGGGTAATCGATCGTGGTCGGCAACATCGCCACCAGCAGTCGACCGCCGGGCGCCAGCAGCTGGGCCAGGCCCGTGAGTGTGGTGGCAGGGTCGGTGACGTGGTGCACCGATTCCTTCAGCCACATCGCGTCCAGCCGTTCATAGGGCAGGGGCACCGTCTGGTCCGCGATCTCCTCGGCCGAGGCGCGGAGCGGTGACAGAGCGGGGGACGAGGGAAGCTGATCGAGCATCGCCGCCGAAGGGTCCACGCACAGCACCGGGTGGCGTGGGCGTAGGGCCTCCGCTATACCGCCGGCGAACAGGCCCGTGCCACAGCCGATGTCCGCCATACGGTCGTTCACCGACAGCCGCAGGGTCGAGGCGATCTGTCCGGACATCCACTGCACGAAGTCCGGACTATAGGCCCAGTTGTCGTCATACGTGCTGGCGAGATTCTGGTAGTGCTCCCCCATGTCACGCCGCACCGACGCCTCCCACTCTGATAGCTCGCTCTGCCCCGACTTGCCAGACTACCCAAATGAGCACTCTCAGCAACGGCGCATATGCCGAGGGATGACGACGCACTACCAGGAGGGAGAAAGCTGTTGGCGCTGCCCGGTCGGACGGCGTTGACCTTCAAGTTGGTTGAAGCCCAATGATGGCGGGGTGCTGAATTCTGAGCTGATGCCGATCGGGGCCTTCGCCCAACGAAGCGGGCTGACCTCAAGCGCCTTGCGGTTCTACGCCGACTCCGGGCTGCTGCGGCCTGCCGAGGTCGACCCGGTCTCGGGCTACCGCTACTACAGCGCGGACCAGGTGGCACGGGCCACCGCGCTGCGTCAGTTGCGCGAGATCGCCATGCCCCTCACCGTCGTCGAGGCCGTTCTCGACACGGGGCCTGACGAGGCGTTCCGGCTGATTGACGAGCACATCGCCAAAGTTCTCGGCGACGCGGCAGCCGCGCAACGTGCCGCCGTCGTTCTCAAGTCCTCGCTCGTCGACACGCCGAGTCTGCCGATCACCGCGCTGAAGGGCCCCGTGCTGGCTGACGCGGTCGAGCAGGTCCTGACCGCGACCGCCTGCGAGCCAGGGATGCCGGTACTCGGCGGCCTGCGCCTCGAGGCGACGCCAGAAGCGGTCACGCTGACCGCCACCGACCGTTACCGGCTCTCCACACGAACCCTGGTTCCTGGCGAACCAGCGACCTCGACATGGGCTGCCACGCTCCACGGCGACGAGCTGCGGGCCGCGGTCGCCGAGATCCGCCGCAGCGCACTGGTGCGTGTCGAGGCGACACCGCACGGAATCTGGCTACGCCTGGCGGACCGAGAAGACCAGCACTGCCGGTTGCTGATGGAAGAGTTCCCCGACTACTGGCTGATGCTCGCGTCACTGCCCGAGGTCACCACCCGTGTGACGGTCTCGAAGGATCTGTTCCTGCGGGCTCTCGAAGAACATCCCGGCGAACGGATCGCGCTGCGCGTGGCCCGCCACGGCGTGATCGTCCTGCCAACCGGTGACGCACACACCGACGTGCCGATCCCGGCCGCCGTCACGGGGCCGGACCTGCAGATCTCCTTCCAGCTGACCACGCTCTATCCGGCGGTCAGCGTCGCCATCGGTCCCGAGGTGATGCTCGACCTGCGGGGACCTGACCAACCCGTCACGATCCGCTCGGCCGACCGCGGTGATCTCACCACCCTGGCCATGCCCATTAAGCCCGACCACTCAGCCTGAGCAAGACGACGAGGACCACTCCCATGACCACCACTCCCGCCGACCCCGACCCGACCATGGAAGCCATTGGCCACGCCGTCACCGAAGGCCGCCTCGGCAACGTCGCCTCCGCCCGTCACCAACTCCTGCGTCTGTGGACCACGATCGGGGTCGCCGGCGACCCACTGCACCGCTGCACCCTCGCGCACTACCTGGCAGACCTCTACGAAGATCCCGCCCAGGCTTTGGCCTGGGACATCCGAGCCCTGGACGCCGCCGACACCGTGACCGAGCAACGCGTACAAGAGCATCACGCCAGCCTCCATATCGCGGGCTTCTACCCCTCCCTGCACCTCAACCTCGCGGACAGCTACCGCCGACTCGGAACCTTCGACACCGCCACCGAGCACATCGACGCAGCCAAAGAGCACGCCCCCAACCTCCCCCAAGGCCCTTACGGCGACACGATCCGTACCGCCATCGAGCAGGTCGCCGAAGCCATCAGCCGGCGGGACACCACACAGCGTGTCTCCGCCCCGGGCCCCACTGCATGAGACGCAAGAACGCGTCGCTCACCGTCGAAGGCAGACGTCGACTCATACAGGCCAGGTAGCAGCAAGCATGTTGTCAAGGGCGGGTGGCGATGATGGCCTCGGTGCGTACGAGTTCCTCGAAGCGGCCGTCGGGGTTGAAGTCGGTGAGGGCTTGGCGCAGGTGGCGTTCGAAGGCGTCCTTGCGGTCGCCGAGCTGGGCGGGGCTGGAGTAGCTGTAGGAGAACTGCAGGCCGACGACCTCGTCCAGTGTGCGGGTGACGGTGCGGTCCCAGTGGGCGGTTTCGACGGTGGAGAACGGGGAGCGGGCCAGCATGTCCTGGTGGCGTTCTTTGGGGTGGGTGTAGGTGCTCGATCCGGCCCGGCGCGCGGGGCCGAGGTAGCGGGTGCGGACGCCGGTGATGACCTGGAGCCAGGGGGCGGGCTCGATGTCGCCGGGGGCGCCGCCGGAGGCGAGGACGACGGCCCCGTTCGGTTCGATGAGCTGGTCCAGGTCGCGCAGGGTCTGGTCGCGGTCCATCCAGTGGAAGGCGGCGCCCATCACGGTCAGCAGTACCGGTTGCAGGCCCATGCTGAGCAGGGTGGTGGAGTCGCCGCGTCGCCAGTCGATGTTGGTGATGTCCTGCTGGGCGGCGAGTTTGCGGCCTTCCTCGAGCATGCCGGGCTCGGGGTCTACGGCGGTGACGTGGCCGACGAGCTTGGCGAGAGGGAGGGCTAGCACGCCGGTGCCGGTGCCCAGGTCCAGGATGCGCTGGGTGCCGTCCAGGGCGAAGCGCGCGGCCAGTGCGTTGTAGAAGGCTTGGGCGTAGCCGGGCCGGTAGCGGGCGTAGTAGGGGGCGGTGGAGGGAAAGAGCTCGTCAGGCGTGTAGTGGGTCATCTCGTCAGTCCTTTCTGCTCTATTGGCTGAGGGCGCGGTCATCTCGGAGAACGAGCCGGGGTCCGGTTCAGGTGTTGCCACCACGTGCGCAAGGGGGTTCCTCCGGCGCCTTCGTGTGCGATGGAGCCGTTGGGGTGGCGGTCTGGTTGGCCGAGCAGTTGCCGCTCGATGTCGGTCAGGTTCTCGCGGCCCAGGAGCTGGGGCGCGGGGTCGTCGACAGGGGCGAGCCAGCGGTAGCCGTACTGCATCATCACCGCGAGGCGCGGGTGGCCGCAGGTGTTCAGGCCACCGGCGTGCCAGGTGCGGTTCTCGAACAGCAGCACGTCCCGCGGTCCGATGTCGGGGGTGATCGCGCCGGGTGGGTCGATGGCTCCGGCCGGGACGGTGACTGGGCCGGTTTCCGTGTGGCTGCCGGGGAGGATCATGGTGACGCCGGCATCGGGGGCGAGTTCGCTGAGGAAGTACGCCGCCTTGACGGACAGGCGGGGGACGGTGCCGGTGCCGAGGTCTCGGGTGGCGGTGCTCATGTCGCGGTGCCAGCCGTGCCGCTCGGGGACGCGGATGGTGCGGGTGGCGCCGGACGGTATGGAGGGCATGTAGATCAGGTTGCTGGACATCAGATGCAGATTCGGGCTGAGTAGCGCGACGAGGGTGGGCAGCACCTTGGGGTTGGTGACCAGTGGCAGGAAGGTGTCGTCCATGGCGACGATGCCACGGAAGCCGTCCTTGCCGTCGGCACTGCGGTCCCGCCCGAGTGTGCGGTCGTCGGCGAGCAGCCGTGTCGCCGCGCTCGCGGCCTGCTCCCGCCACTCGGATGAGATCACTTCGCGAAGGACCACGAAGCCTTCGTGCTCGAAGACGCTCAGGACTTCCGGGTCGGGCGGGGAGGCCGTATCGAGGGTGGTCATCCGCGGTGCTCCTTGATCATGAGGGCCGCGCGGGCTGACAGGGCGGCTGCGGAGAGGCCGCAGTGTTCGAGCAGGCCCTCGGGCGTGGTAGGGCGACCGGGCTCCTGGTAGCCGACGACGTGGAATCGGCTGGTCTCCTCGCGGGCGGCCAGCAGCGCGCGGACCGTGGAGGGACGGGTGGGGACGGCCATCAGGACAGGGGTATCGGTGCCGAACAGGCGGCTGAAGGTCTGGTTGGTTAGGGCGTAGGGCCAGCGCGGGGCCGGGCCGAGGACCGCGAGGTCGTTGATGTGCAGATAGCGGACTTTGACGTCGGGGTGCGACCGGCGCAGCAGCGTCGTGGCGGTGGACAACTCGCGTGCAGGGACATCCCCCGCCGAGGCGAGGACCAGATCGGGGAGGCCGCGGTGGCTCAGGTGAGGCCAGACGGCGGCACCGTCGGAGAGCTCGTCGCGGAACGGGGCGGGCGGGAACGAGGGGCCGGGATACTTGTCGGTGATCAGGAAGTTGACGCGGTCGCGGCTGGCGAGCATCAGCGCGAGCACGGCGGCGGCCCGCGTCGCGTCGGCTGGGGTGTAGACGTGTACGAACCCGTCCTCGCTCTCCAGTATCGACGAGACCAGGCCGGGATTCTGGTGGGTGTAGGTGTTGCGCCAGCCCAGTGAAGTGATCAGGTAGTTGACCGACGGCAGTCCGCCCTGGCCCGTGAGGTAGCGCAGGCGTCGGTGCTTGAGGTGCTGGATGAGCAGGCTGGTGTTGACCGGGGCGAAGGCTTCGTAGGTGGCCAGCAGCGCGTCCCGGCCGGTCTCGGTGTAGCCCTGGAGCCAGCCGTGGCAGATCTCCTCGTTCAGGATCTCGACGGCCCAGGGCGGCAGTGAGCCGCCGGTCGACAGATGTAGTCGGTTGGAGGTGATCTCGTCCGGGCTGAACAGGCGGAATGCGCCGGTCGTCGCGCGTTCGCGGATGACCGTGGACGCGTCCGGCCAGGGCCGGGAGTACTGGGGGTCTGGCGAGGCCGACGGCCCGGTCCTCTCCGGCTCGTGGGCCGGACCGGGCAGAGCCTGGCGGACCAGGTCGGTCGGACGACCCTGGGTGGTGAACAGTTCGGCCGGTCGGTAGGAGGCGAGCCAGGCTTCCAGCGCCTCGAACTCCGCCTCATCGCGGCGGGGGTCTTTCAGCGGAGTCTTGTGGACGGCCGGAGTTCCAGCGATCTGCCGCCCGGCCACCTGCTGCGGTCCGGTGTGCCCCTTCGGCATGGTCAGCACGAGCACCGGTTGCCGCCCGGTGGCGCCGAGTGGCCGCAGTCGGCTGAAGGCTTCGGCCAGTAGTCGGCGCAAACCAGGCAGGTCGGCACCGTTGTGGATCAGTGGTTCGTAGCCGAGGCCGGTGAAGTAGCCGCGTACCTCGTCCTCGCTCATGTCGGCCAGCAGAGAAGGGCCGCCCATCTTCATTCCGTTGGCCAGCACCACCGGCAGCACCGCCCCGTGGTCTCCGCTGCCGTGCAGAGCGCGGCGGGCGAGCCAGGCCGCCGCGGTCGCCCCGGTCTCCAACTCGCCGTCCCCGACCAGTGGGACGGCCAGTCGGTGCGGCGCGTCCAAAACCATGCCTTGGGCGACAGCGAGGGCGGGGCCGAGCTGTCCGCCGGTGTGCCGGACGCCGGGGATGAGTGGGGTGATCTCCCCGCCGAACCGTTCAGGGTGAGGAAAACCGGCGATCAGGGCCCGCAGTTCAGGCATCGACCAGCCGGGCCCGTCTCCGGTCAGGCACAGAGTGCCGTTGAGATAGGCATGGCCCAGCGCCGAGGGCCCGGCGTGCCCGGCGCCGTGCAGGATCAGCACCTCGCATCCGGCGGGCCGCCGGGCTGTGAGTGGCCCGAGGTGGGCGAGCATGTAGTTGACCGGCGGGCAAACTCCCCAGTGTCCGCAGGGGGTCTCCTTGACGTCCGTGGGCCGGAGCGGGCGGGCGAGACGGGGGTTGTCGATAAGGTAGAGCTGGGCGGCGGATACGTGGTTCAACGCTCGCCAGAAGGCGTCGATGGCTTGGTCGGGCACGGCTTCGGCAGCTTGCCGCGCGGCATGGCTCCAGTCGGGGAAGCCGGGCGGAGCTTGCTCGGCGGTGCGCGCGTGGGTCAGGGCCATGGGTCAGCTCCGGGCGCGGGTGGCGACCGCGTCGATGACGGCGGTGATACGGGCGGTACGGATGTCGGCGGTGGCCGATTCGCTGATCACGTGGAGCATCTGGGTCTGCTCATGGGCTGGCAGCGCCGACCAGTCCAGTCCGGTCCGCTCCAGGACGGCGGCCAGGTCATTGGGGATACCCCGGGCGGACTTCTCGCGGACGGTCTGGAGGACGAGCGGGACGCCGGGTCCCTTCATGCCGGTGGCCTCGTAGGGAATGCCGGCCTGGCCGTGCAACGAGATGGCGACGCCGGTGCGTGCCGTGCCGTCGGGGAAGGTCACCCGTAGCCGTCTGCCGCGCAGGCCGATCGGTCCGGCGCAGGGCAGTAGCAGCATGCCGCGGCCCCTGGCGCTGACAGGCCGGGCGAGAACGTGCAGCGTCTCGGCACCGACGGGCAGCGGCACCAGGGGGCGGTGATCCTGGAGCGGGGCCATGTGGTCGGGAGACGGGGGTTGAGTGACGGCGATGATCCCGCCTTCGCCGCCTCCGGCACGGCGGGTGGCCTTGTGGGTGAACAAGCAGCGGTCCACCGCTGCCAGCAGCTGGTCGGTGAAGACGTGCTTCCAGCCGTCGGGGCCGCGTTCGGCCGGCAGATGCTCGGCGGAGGCGAAGGTCAGTGCGAAGGAGACGCGGACCGGCAGCTCGTCGGCGAGCCGGTCCCGGAGGCAGGCGACGGCCCGGTGGAAGGTAGCCGCGTTATCCAGGGCGGCGGCGATGATGACCTCGTCACCGCCGAAGGTGGCCGCGCATCCGGCTTCCCAGGGCTGGGCACGGAACCAGCTGCGGGTGACGGCTCCGAGGCGGGCCATCACCTTGTTCCCGGCCAGGTGTCCGTAGGAGCCGGGGTCGGTGGCGTTGGCCTGCTCGACGTGGTTCTTGAGCCCGTCGACGTCCCCGATCGCCAGTCCCACCAAGCCCCCGCTGGTCAAGGTGGCCGCGAGGGCGCGGGGGATGTGGCTGTGGAAGTCGGGAAAAGCGACCAGACCGGTCACCGCGTCCTCACGGCTGCCGGTGCACCAGTCGCGCAGCGGCAGCTGTCCGGGGTCGAACAGCGGCACCGAGCTGGCCAGCGGGTCGTGGGCTGGTGCCTTCGGGCAGGGATTGCGGGTCGGGTCCATCAGCGGGTCTCCGAGGTCGTCGTCCGGGCCGGTGCGGTCCCGGCGGGTAGCAGCAGGGGCAGGGTGGTGAGTGTGTGGAGTCGGACGGTGCGAGTGGCCAGCGGCGGCACACAGGCCATGCGGCGGTCCAGCCAAGCGGTGTGCCAACCCGCCGCAGCGGCTCCGGCGACGTCCGCCCGGGGCGAGTCCCCGACGTGCAGGAGCCGGTTCGGGCCCAAGCCGGAGGCATCTTCGACGGCGGCGAAGGCCGCGCGCTCGGGTTTGACCGCCCCGGTCTCCGCCGAATAGATCACCTGATCCAGCAGTTTCCGGAAGGCTGGTGGAGGCTCGGTCGGGATGGATGAGCCGAGGCTGTTGGTCAGGGCGAACAGTGCGAAGCCCCGCTGCCGCAGCGCGGTCAGCGCCGGTTCGGCATCCTCGAACAGCTCCGGTTCGGCGGCCCGCTGCCGGGCCCGTTCCAGCACGTGGGTCAGCGGATCGGCCAAGGCAGGGCGGCCGAAGGCGGCGGCCAGATCACGGGCGAGGTCACCGGGGTTGATCCGGCGACGCTTTGCTTCGTGTGCCACCACCGCTCGGGCTTCATCCAGCGAGATGCCCAGCACCTGGGCGACCTGCCCGGTGGTCGGCTCGGCTTCGGTACGCACCAAGGTGCCGCCCAGGTCGAAGCAGACGCCGCGTACCCCTTCCCAGAAGGTCCGGCGCAACCGGTGGTGGGCGATCACGAGCCCGTCACCTCCAGCACCGCCGTCTTCTCCGGCAGTGTCGGGATATCGGCGAGCCCCGCGGCAGTGCGGACCGGCAGCATCCCGTCTTCGACGTGGACAGGGGCGGAGAAGATCTGCTGCCGCAGCGGCTCCAGCGTCAGGTGCCACTCGACGGCCGGGATCGTGTCACGGCAGCACGCTCCGGCCAGGGCCAGGCCGGCGGACAACCCGTCGCCGTGCGGAAAGGTCGCCATGCCCAGGTCCGCAGCGAGCTCGGTGGTGTGCATTGACCGGGTCAGCCCGCCCGACCAGCCCGGATCGACCTGCCAGACATCCACCTGCCCACCAGACAACATGCGGATCTGCTCGGCCTCGTCGACAGCGTGCTCGCCCGCCGCCAGTGGAACGCTCGTCCCGGCCGCCCGCAGTCGATGCCAGCCCCAGGAGCCGGGCGGCAGGAGCTCCTCGGCGAAAGTGACCTGAAGATCGGCCAGCACCGGCAGCAGCCACATCGCCTCGTCCAAGTGGCAGCGGCCCAGACCGTCGACCATGAACCGTCCCTCGCCCGCCGCCTCCCGTAACGGGCCGAGCGTCCTCGCGACCTCCCTCGGCCCGGCAAGGATCAACGGCTTGGTCAACGGCCACTTCTGACCCCAGAACCCCGCCTCCCTGATCCACGCCGCCGCCTCCGGAGCCGCGGCGTGCGCCGGGTCAAGACCGAGCGCGGAGGCGTAGGCGGGAACGGTGTCGCGGATCGTGCCACCCAGCAGGCCGGTCACGCTCAGCCCGGTGGCCCGGGAAAGCAGATCCCAGCAGGCCAGTTCCACCGCGGAGGTGGCCTGTCGGGCGTGCGCCCCGCAGCGATGCCGCCCAGCCTTCCTGCGATAGCCGAGGCGACGCGGTGCGGCGGCGTCATGCCCGATCAGCCCGGCGGCCAGGTCGTCCGCGACGATACGCAGAACGGCCTCGCCCACCGGGGCGTGCCACCCGGAAACTCCGTCACCGACCAGCTCGATGGCGAACCGGGTGCGGTACTCGGCCCAGGCAGGGCCCGCTGGCGGCTCACCCACGGCGGCGGCGACCGGCTGAGGAAGACCGGAAGGGAACCCGGCGGGCTGTGGGGATAGCCGCCACGCACGGACGGCGCGGACTACGGTCGTCCCGATCCCAGTGAGCGCGGGAGTGGTGGGCCGCGTCATCAGACCTTCGCTCCCGTCAATTCCTCCCCGGCGAAGGTGAAGCACCACGGGCTGCGGTAGTTCTGCCACCACTGTGGACGCAGCCCTGTAGGAGCGAAGAGCTCTTCCAGGCATTGGCGCATGGTCAGGTGCCACTCGATCGTCTCCGACCCGGGCGTGCGATAGATGTCCATGAACGCGTTGTGGGCCTGGTAGGTCTGGAACCGGGGGAAGGCGGTGGTGACCGGCACGAAGTCCTTGAGGTGCCTGATGGCGTCCTCGATCGGGTCCAGGCCGACGATGTAGGTGAAGTCGGCGGTGATACCCCGCTGCTTCGCTCGGCCCAGGGCGTCGGTCATCTCGGCCGGAGTGAGCTTGGCCTTGGACTCCTTGAGGATCTTCCGTCGTTCGGTGAAGCACTCGGCGGTCAGCGTGAGGTGGAACGGTCCCAGGTCGGCGGCGGAGTCCATGCCTTTCTCGCTGGTCAGCACGGAGGACAGGAAGTGCAGGGTGCCGGTGCATCCGTTCATGCCCATCGCCGTACGGACCTCGGCCAGGTGGTCGAGCGCGAGGTGCTCATGGAGGAAGCAGCCCGTACAAACCGTGACGGTCTGCACTGACGACAGATCCTCCATGTCGGAGTTCACGGCCAGCGCACCGAGGTAGTCGGACAGGTCCAATACCTTGATCTTCGGGTCGGACGCGTCTTCGAGGGTGTTGGGGCAGAACACGCAGCCGGTGCACTGGCTACGGGCATTGGAATTGAGGGTGAGCATCTTCGTGCCGTTGCGCCAGTAGCCCAGCACCGCGTCGTCGTCCTCGATGCCGTCGACTTCGCCGACCTTCTCGCCGTTCAGACGTAGTTCGTGCTCGTCCAGCTCGAACGGTGACTCCTGGCGGCCGAGCGAGAGGATCAGGAACAGCGGGGTGTCGGGACGGGAGTCCAGCCGCAGCCGGAAGCGCATGCGGGGCTTGGTCAGCGGGGACCGGGCGCCGGACGCGTTCAGCGCGATCAGCAGCACGTCTTCGGCGTTGATGTTCCACTCACGGGCCACCTGATCAAGGTGGCGGACGGATTCGAGCATGAGCTGTCCCTTTCACGTGGGGAGAGATGGTGTTCGGCAGCGTCGCTGTGGGCGCTTTCCGACGCGGGTGCCGTGCGGTGGATCAGGTGGCAACGCGAGCCAGGGGAAGGTGGATGACGATCCGTTTGCCACCTGTGCCGGCCTCCGAGAGGACCTCGGCTCGGCCATGGACTTCTCCCACCAGAGCGTTGACCATGAACAGACCGCGACCGCCGACGCTGTGGGCAGCGGGCAGGGGCTTCGGCTTGAGTGGATGGGCATCCGCGACGCTCAGCAGCAGTGCGGCATCATCCACGGCCAGGGTGACCGTGGCAGTCGGCGAGAGCACAGCCGCATGCCGCACCACATTCGTCACCAGCTCGCTGATGATCAGGCAGGCGGTGTCCACGACCCTCTTGGATATGCCCCAGTCAGTGAGGACCTTGGCAGTCTCGTGGCGGGCCGGCCGTACGTGCTCGGCCGTGGAGATCACCTGGAACTCGTGGTGCATCACAGTGCTGGACATCGTGGGGCTCACCCTCTCTCCGGGTGGCAGCCACCCGGACTGTCACCGAAGGTAAGGGTCCGAGCACACAGGGGTGTTCACGACGGTGAACTCACGACTTCCGATCTATGGACCGGGGTCGGTTCGCCCTCGTGGAACGTCCACGAACGTCCGCCGGGGAGCGGGGACCCCGTACGCGTGCCCAGCGCCCGGTCGCGTACGGCATCCGCTCAGACGTCGACAGGGGCGGACGATGGGGATCGGCCAGTGCCGCTCGTCGCCTCGTTCGCTCCGTCGTTCAAGGGAGTGGGGAGTTTCAACGAGCGTTGCGTGCGCTGTCGGCCGGGGCCGCCCGCTTGCGGAGTGTGCAGGCCGTGCGGGGCGGTCAAGGACGCCTTCGGCGGCCCGTTGCGCTGGGCTTCGCCCATCCTGGACAACTCGCCCGCCCCTGTACCTGGCTGGCTATCCGGGTGTGAGTAGTTGAGGTGCAGGGAATCCCGGTGAGATTGATCTAGCTGCGGCTTTCCTACTCCTGCTGGTCGCCGGCTTACCGCGCGGTCAGGATGCCCTGCAGGACGCGTGCGGGCGTCCCCAGCACGCCGAGCAAGGCCGGTGCCCGCGAACCCGAAACGCGCGTGCCCCAGCTGGGCCGCCCCTCTATCCTGGCCCGTTGTCCACCTGGAGATAGACGCCATGACCGCCCTGACAGACCCGCTCACCGAGGAGCAACGGCTCCTCCTCGACATCGCGTGGACGACGTTCGTCGAACACGAGCGCTTCCCCAGCTTTTTCCACGTCGCCTACCGCATGCGCAAGCACGGCCACGACGCCTCGAAGGTCCTCTACAGCTTCCCCGTGATCGGCCACGACCAGGTCTCAAACGGCTACCGGGCCGTCGGGTGGTGGGGGCACGGCTACACCCCGCAGTCCGACGGGCCGGTGTACCTGACCATGGCCGGGCTCTACCACCTGCAACACGACCAGATGGCCCGCGACCTTGCCCGCGGCCTGCTGGCGTACATGCAGCAGATGACCTGGGAGCAGGACAAGATCCTCGACAGCCCCTTCGACCTGCCCAACGTCGACGTGAACCTCGGCGACGTCCTGAAGGAGATCGACGGAGCCGGTCCCCTCGTGGAGCGCATGGCGCAGATCGCCGACCGCGAGTGGCCCGGTATCCGCTTCAACAAGACGACCCTCACCGGCCAGCTCGGCGCGCTGCCGGCCGCCGACTGCGACACCCTCGACCTCTACCTCGCCGACGTCGCCGCCCACCTGTCGCCGCCCGCGCCGCCGGAGGCGCTGTCCTTCACCGAGCCGCGCGCCGTGTTGCGCGCGCTGAACTTCCTCGACGTCACCTACGAGCTGGTCTTCGGCGAAGCCCTCGTCGTCCCGCCGCCCATGGACCGCTCCAGCCTCCTCGCCCTGGACGTCGACGACGAAGCGGCCTACAACTCCGGGCTGGTAGTCCTGACCGACATCCTGCGCGACTTCAAGGTGCCCGGCCGCAACCCGGGCTCGGGCCTGCTGCGCCTAGAGGAACATCTCGCCGACAAGCTGCCCGCGCTCGACCGCGACGCGGTCCACCAGGCCGTGCAGCTCCTGGACCAGATCCGTGTCATCCGCAACTCGGCCGTCCACCCCAAGCCGCGGCCGGAACTCGCCGTTGCTCACTATGCGCTTGGGCTGCGCTTCCCGGTCCGCGACTTCACCGCTGCCTGGGACAGCGTACGCGCGCACGCCGAGCGGGCCGTGAGCAGCCTGCAGGAGGCGATCCAGTCCGCCAGGCCCTGACGGCGGCCGCCGTTGGTGGCAGGGACGAGCGGCTATGCCGCCTGGTCACCGGCGTGACCGGCGGCTTGCTGGCAGTACGAGTGGCCGTCGGTCCTGGCATACACGTACGGGCACCGGGGCGGGTCGGCCCGGAGGGTGCTCACAGTCACCAGCACCGTCCTTGCAGCCGTCCGCAGACCGTGAAGGGCTCAGGCCGTCGGCGCCGCCCTGAGCCCGTCGCCGAGCGCTGCGTGCAGCATGTGCACCTCTATCCGCCCGACCGCGGCCTCGTCGTCCTGGTCCACCTTGATGTAGTTCTCCCAGTCTCCGGCGATCCGCAGTAGCCCAGACAGCAGCTCGTGGTCGGCGGCGCCGTGCCGCCCTTCGAAGGGCGAGTACAGGACCGGCGACAGCGCCCGCCGTGCCCAGTCGGCGATGGTGGCCGGGTCCCCGTCGGGCACCCACTGGTAGTCGCACTCCCGGCCGATCTTGGCCAGCGCCTCCGTCAGCGGCTCGTACTCTGGACCGGGGCGCGGGTCGGCCGCGTGGCCGAGCGCGCCGGAGAACGCGCCGAGCAGCGCGAGGTCCGCTTCCGTTACCTCGGCCTTGGCCACGTACGCCACCGTTCCCACCGTCCTGGCCCACCAGCAGCAGAACGCCGTGCAGTTCGTCCTCCGTCTCCTCCACGAACTCCGGTGTCCCCTCCGGAAACGCGTCGAGCACCCGCAAGTACGCCTCGAAGACGTCCTCGACGACGACTCCAGGGATCGGCACACCCGCGGCGCCTGGGACCAGCGCGTTTCGGAGCGTCAGGAACAACGGGACCTGAAGCTCAAACAGGCTGGCCAGAGCGTCCGGCACGATGGGCAGCAGCAGGGCACGGGTGGGAGGCATCCGGCTCACTCTTGGTCAGGGGACAGTGTCAGGATGTCCCCTGATGCAAGCCTCCCAGTCCTGGCTGCTGGTGGTTCGCCGTTCCGGCCGACCGGTCAACCCGGGCTCCGGCGGGTTCGACCTCTTCGGAAGCCCAAGATCATCTCACCGGGACTTTCTGTACGCCAACTACTCACTACCGCTATCAGGCGGCTCCTCCCTTGTAGCCGTCCGCAGGTCAGACGGCCTGCGGGTGGGGAGATCCATCGAGCAGGTGTGAGGTCACCCCCGAGCGGCCTGTGCCCGTTTTCAGGGCTCTGGCCGCAGTTCCGTGAAAGCGCAGGTCAGCGGCGGAAATGTAACATCCTTCGCCTGGGTGTCCGCTCCGTGGCGATCAGTCGGGGACGTATCGACAGCGGTCGGCTGTCTGGTGATGATCGATAGCGCGGCCGGTTCACGCCTGGAACTCGGTGAGATCGATGGTGCGAACGCGCAGCGGATAGGCGTACACCGGGTGCGCTGTCTCTTGCTCGGGCACCATGCCGAGCTTTCGGATGACGTTCTCGGAGGCCTCGTCACCCACCCGGCTGATGCTGATGATGCGGTCGAGGCCGCGGTCCTGGAGCGCGAACTCCAGCGTGGCGTGAGCGGCTTCGGATGCGTATCCCTGGCCCCAGAACTGTGAGCCGAGCCGCCAGCTGATGGCCACGCCGGGCAGTACCTCCGGCAGGTACTCGGGCACGGACAGACCCGTAAAGCCGGCCAGTTCACCCGAGGCCAGCAGCTCGACGGCGAAGAGTCCGAATCCCTCCTCGTCCCACTCCTCCTCCCACCGCTCGATGGCCTCTGCTGTGTGGTCCTGGTCGCGCACCGAGCCGTCGTCAATCCAGCGCATGACCCGCGGGTCCGCGTTGATTTCCGCCATCGGCGCGAGGTCGGCGTCATACCAGCGACGGAGGAGGAGGCGAGGTGTGCGGATCTCGGTCATGGCGCCCATCCTGCCGAAGGCAACGGCCTCATCGGTAATCCGGCGCCGCCCGTGCCGCCGTTCCGGGACGCAAGGCATCAAGCCGCCTGCACCGCACACCGTGACGGGTGAAACATCGGGCCGACGGCCGGACAGATGACGTGCCACTTCGGCAGCGCGGTCGAGAGGTGAGATTCGATGGCAGCCTGTCACAGCACCAAGATCGTTCACGGAAACGCGGTCAGAGCCGTTTTCAGGAAGCTCCATCACGACTTCCCGCTCGCATGCGACTGGTGTGCTCAGGTACGCACGGGCCTGTGTACTCCGCCTCCGCAGAAGGCGCCCCTGGTCAGAGTGACAGGCCGATGCGGTGGGCCAGCCCCCGCAGGTCACGGGCGGCGCGGGTGGGCAACTGCCGATCAGCGAGATATTCGACGGTGTTTCGCACGGGCACGTTGGCGTGGATGCGCTGCGGGGCGATCTGTTCGGCGGTCAGCAGGGCGGCGACCGCCTCGGCTTCCCGGCCCCGCAAATGTGTCAACGACCGGCCCAGATCGGCATGGAACGCGGCCTGCCGCCCAGGAGCCTCCGCAAGGGTCTCGGGACGCACCCCGTCCTTCGCTTGCACGGCCTCGCCATGCAGGCCAAGGTCGGTGTTGAGGCTGACGTGGTGGATGCCGACGTTGGTGGGGCCGAAGTTCAGGTGCCAGGCCCGTGTCTCCCCCGTGCGGTCGGCAAGGTCGGCAGCCTCGGTGAGATGGCCGCGGACCTCTTCCGTACGGGTCTTGCCAGACCTCTTCCTGTCCTGGGTCAGGCAGGTGGCGGAGATCAAGTGGAGCTCGCCGAGCAGTGCATAGGCGTCCGGACTCGTCAGGTGGGCTTGGAGCGTGTTGACGGCGGCGGTGGCCTGGGCCAGAGCCTCGGTGGGGCTGCCCACCCCCATGAGCACATGGGTGTGGAAGAAACCGGATAGCGCGGAGTAGACCGGGTCATCCAATTCGGCGATCGCCTCAGCGGCGCGGGTGACGGCGATGAATGCCAAGTCGGTGTAGCCCAGGTTCTTCAGCAGCAAGGTGCAGCCCGGGTGGTAGGCATCCGCCAGCAGTTTCAGCAGCTCGTGCCGTGCGACGCCGTCGGCTGTCTCGGCTACCGCGTGCAGATCGGCCAACAGCGCCGGTAGCTTGGCAGCAAGGGCGCCGTACTCCGCCGCGTGATAAAGGCGGTTGGCCCGCTCTACGCGCGCGGCCAGCACCGCCGCCGGAACCTCCGGTGGGCGGCGGTCCGGCGGGGGGGGCATGGTCACGCCCATCAGCGCCAGCCGCAAAGCGGGGATCGCCTCGTGAGCCTCACTGGAGCGCGGGTCCGCCGGGGCGAAGGGCTGGCCGGTCAATTCGGATGGGGCGATCTGCAACGCCTCGGCGAAAGCGGTGATGAGACTGGAGCGGTCCAGCAGCCGTCGGCCGTTCTCCACCATCGACAGGTAGCCGACAGACACCCCGGCCAGGCCCGCCAAGGTGCGTAGGCTCATCCCGCGCTGGCGGCGGGCCGAGCGCAGCCGGTCACCGATCCTCCGGGCCTGCTCATCGTCCATAGCCCTCGCCTCAACTTCCGTGCGTCAGCCCTAGCGTAGGGCGAACTCCCGCTATCAGGGAACTTTCCGTCGAGTCGGGCGGTATCACCGCAGTCCGGCTCGCTCGGCCAGGTCCCGTATGGCTTCGGCCTGGGTAGTGGTGCGGTTGGTGAGTGCGACGATCAGGTCCCGCGCGAAGGGGGCAAGCCGCAGCCGCAGCGGTGCCTCCGCATCGGCCTCGGCGAGATGGATTGCTGCCTGATCGCTGCGGCCCTGACGAGCTTCGGCCGTCGCGGCAGTTATCAGCAGGCTGGTGCGATGGGCGCCGCCAAGCCCGGCCTGATCCGCCGCACGGGCGTGATCGGCGGCCTCGGCGGCATCGCCGAGCTCGGCGGCGACGGCGGCGCGGGCCGTGATCACCACGGCCGACTCCTGGGCATCGGCGGCCCGCGCACTCGCTGTGGCGAGGAACTTCTCCGCTTCCAAACGGCGTCCGGCCATCGCCTGGGCAACGGCGCCCAGAGCCGACAGCTCCCACCCGGTGTCGGCGTCCCCGGCCCGTGCGGCGCGAGTCAGCGCATGTTCCGGCAAGCCAAGGTCGATCAGCAGCCGCACCTCCTCGACCAGCACCGGTAGCGATTCGCGGGTGCGGAGGCGGGCTCTGTGCAGCAACACCCAAGCCAGGTCCTTGTAGCCCAGGCGCCGCAATAGCCCCGAGCTCAGCAGATGCGCCTGCACCCGCAGCCGGTTCGCCTCCTCCCGCTCTGCTGCAGAAGAAGCGATGACAACCGCGCGGTCCGTCACCTCGATGAGCTCCGGCAGCGCGAGCGCGAGTCGGCACTCATCTCCAGCGGCATCCGCCTGTGCGGCGGCGCGGGATCGTTCCGCCAGGTCCTCCAGCAGCATCCTGGGCGCCGTGTCCGGGTAGTGGCGGTGCAGGCAGCGCCGCAGGTGGAAGGCGGTCGCTCGAACCGCCGCATGGTCCTCTCCACGCGGCGTGTAGGGCTGGCCCGTGAGGTCCGCGATATCCAGTCGCAAGGCGGCAGCGAGCGCGGCCAGCCGACCGCGCCGGTCCATCCAGTTCCGGCCCGCCTCCAGCTCGGTGACGTAATCGAGCGCCAGGCCCGTGCGGGAAGCAAGCTCATCCGGGGTGAGTCCTCGGCGACGGCGCCACGTGGCCAAGCGGGCTCCGATCGGACCGCCACCGGTCGGCTCGTCCACCTCGCGCATCACCAGTTCGCTCTCATGCCCACTCACCACGACTTGCCCTCTGCCAGGACAAAGGCCCGCTCAACTCATCCATGGGAAGATCGCTTTCCCCATGGGAGGTCGCGTATGCGTGTCACGCGACACATTAGTCACACCGCTCAAGGCCACGCGCACCGGTATCGCAGTAGCCGTTCGAGGCCAGGCATTCCGCACCTTCAGCCCAGCGTCGCGTGAAGTCACGCCATGGACTTGCTTTGGCATAGGTGACCAGGAATTCCTTTGACTCGCGGATGCCCGGAGCGCGCTCGATAACCATTTTTGGGTCGCCCCTGCCATATACGTGAGAGGCGTATCAGCAAAGATAAGCGATCTCGTAGCCGACCAGCGAGAGCGTCGATTTCTCTGCCAGAAGGATTTTAAGTCGCAAGTCAGCGACATGCAGAGTTCACTCCACGGGGCTATTCCGCTCTAGCGCTGGTCCACGGTGTCGTGGCTACGCTCCATTCGCGAACCAATCGGAGGAATCCGCATGGCCGCAATCCTTTTCGTCGCCACACCACTCCTGTCGAGCGATACGAGCGCCATACAACTTGCGTCCAGAAACGCCACCCACAGCCCGTTGCTGCGGGCACCCCGAAAGACGCGAGGGATGCGGCCATGACGCAGATGAGAGACGGTGGTCAGGTATTGATTTGGCGCTGGAACGATAGAACCCGCCATGTCGCTTCACAAACCCGCGTTGCGCTGTGGTGCGCACTTCATGAGCTAGGGATCCCCGATGAGACCGTCGGGGACGCGGTGATGGCGGCATGGGAGCTCACAGCCAACGCTTTGGAACACGCGCACGGCCCGTACGAGATGCGCCTCCTTCGCAAGGGCCCCTCGTTTGTCTTCGAGATCGAAGACAGCGATCCGTTTCTACCGGCGTTGCCTTCATTCCGCAACAGCGGAGTGAAGGCCGATACGGAGCTGCCGGAACGAGGGCGGGGTTTGCTGATCGTGGAGGCGTTTGCTCGTGGCCGATGGGGATTCCGCCTGTCGGAGAGCGAGACAAAGGTCGCCTGGATGGCAATCTCTACCGCATCTGAGGACTGAAGCACCTCGATGGCGAAAGAGGCCCCTCACAATCTGATCCAACGACAAGCGCGGTCGCATGCGTTCACGAGAAGAACTTGGTCGTGGAGAATCAAGTTCTGCGTGCGGCCGCGCCTACATATTACTTGAGCGCGAACCACAACCGTAAGTGCGGCCGCAATATCACCTCAGGCGTCAATGCGATTGTCTTAGTTGCGCAGCGGCGGCGAAGCCTGGAGCAATCGGCCTGCTACTCTCTGCTTCGCTGTTGAATGGAAGGTGGGGGCCTGTGCGGAATCTTGAACATATGACAAGGCGCTGGATTCTTCCCGTAGCCATCGTGGTTGCCATCTTATGCGCGACCGGTTGTTCGGGAACGGACTCGGATGGCGCACCACCAACCACGCATGAGCCCTCAGCCTCGACCTCGAACAGTTCCTCGCACATCGCTCATGGGCCCGAGAGTGATGCCCGAGCGGCCTACCGTGCGATGTGGCGGGACCTGGCCGCCGCATCGACCACATCCGATGCAGGCTCTCCGCTGTTGGATGACCACGCGACAGGCGGAGCACTGGAACTGATGAAGTACGGCTTGAAGAAGGCCAAGACAGAGAAGGTCGTCGTCAAGGGAACGCTGCACGTTAATCCTGAGGTCGTCACGGCTGCCGCTCAGCAGGTGAAACTGCGAGACTGTGTGGATGGCACCGATTGGCTTCAGTACAGGCTTGACGGAAAGCTGAAGAACGATGTTCCGGGCAGCCACTTCAGGGCTGACGCTACGGTGCTGCGTAAGGGATCTGTGTGGAAGGTCTCGTATCTCTACATGCATGACGCCGGAACATGTTGACCGCGCGACGCGTTGGCGTTTGGACCATCGCCTCACTGCTTGGCGTCTTGGACGTCATGGTGACCGGGCCGTTCGCGCAAGCTGATGACGGACGAGGCATCTTTGGCGGGGTGAGTTGCGCGGCCGGCGGGTGCAAAGTGCGTGCCGAAAGTCGTGGCAGACATACGGTTGGCGTGAGCAGGGAGGGCATGGCCCATTCCCGAAGCAGTGCCTTGCAGCATAGGCGGAGTACTTCCGTCGAGTCGCCGACGGTAACGTCGGACGGGTGGGAGTACGGACTCGGTGACGGCTTGGGGATCTTGCCGCGTTTTGACGGTGGAAAGCCGAAAAGACCCAAGCGGAAGCATCACCAGAAGGTGCCGGTAGCGGTTGTTGCCCGGCGAGCTGTGGAGAGTTTGCAACTGCCGAAGCCTGCGATCCGGACGAGTCCGGATGAGGACTTCGTGCAAGTGGTGGGCGTGCCCACGTGGATGTGGGTGGAGCACGGTACGTGGGGGCCGGTGACGGAGACCGCTGTGGTGCCAGGTCTGAGGGTGACGGCGACGGCTCGGCCGCGTCAGGCGACGTGGTCGATGGGTGAGGGTGGCAGTGTCACGTGCACCGGACCTGGGACGGCGTACTCGGGAAAGTTCCGGCCAGATCGGCCGTCGCCTGATTGTGGTTATACCTACCGGAGATCGTCTTCAGACGAGCCGAGCCGGGCGTTCAAGGTATCGGTCCGGGTGTTGTGGGATGTCGAGTGGCATGGCGGCGGACAGACGGGGCGGGTGCCAGGGCTGGTGATAGCCACCGAGAGGCCGCTTGCGGTCGATGAGGTACAGGCTGTCGTCGTGCGCTGATGCCACGGCGGTACATGGGGTCTGTCGGAATGCATGCCGATGCCAATCAGTTCGTCTTCTTTCTCTTCCGGAGTGATTTGTGGGTGCCTCTATGTCACCTTCGCGCCCCCGAGGCGCGGGTAGCGGTCTGCCGGGTGCGCGCCGGTCTGATCCGCAGCAGCGGCCGGTTGCGGCGACCGGCGGGGTGCGGCGCAGACCGGGATGGGTGTGGGCAGGCGTGGGGACAGTGGTTGTCTCTGCGGTTGGTTTCGTGATGGTCGCTTCAGCGGTTGGGGGGCGGGAGAAGGTGTTGGTGCTGGCGCGGGATGTGCCGGTTGGGCACGTTCTCGCCGCGGATGATCTGCGTCAGGCGGAGGTGGCATCCGAGACTGGCGTGGTGTTGGCGGCGGACCGGGCGAGGGTGCTGGGACAGCGGGCCAAAGTTCCGCTGGTGGCCGGGTCGTTGTTGGCACCGGGACAGTTCGGAGGCGCCCGGGCCTTTCCGCCACGGGGGCAGTCGGAGGTGGCCTTCGCCATCGAGGTGGGCAATGCGTCGCCCGAGGTGGTGCGAGGTGACCGCGTCGCGGTGCTGGAGGGCCCGGGCGGGCCCGCGGGCAGGGGCGGTGAGGAGAAGGAGGATGTCGCCCCTGTCGTGGGGACGGTGACCGCCGCGAAGACCGCTGACTCTCCAGGTGGTCCGCGAGTGGTGACGGTCCTGGTGGAGACGGGGGCGGTGCGGCGGGCCGCTGGGCTGGAGCACCCGCGTGTGGTGGTGCTCCCCGCCGAGGGGCGGGAGGCGCCGTGAGGCGGTTGATCACGGTGGGGTCGGTCAAGGGCGCGCCGGGGGTGACGACGACCGTTCTGGCGCTGGCGGCTGTGTGGCCGGACCGGGCGGATCACGGGGTGCGGCCGGTGGTGGTCGAGGCCGACGTTTCGGGTGGGGATCTGGCCGTCCGGTTCGGGTGTCCGCACACGCCGGGGCTGTTGGATGTGGCCACCTCCGCCCGCCAGGAACAGCCGGGTTCGCTCCTGGCCGCGGCTACGGACCTGCCGTTCGGGGTCCGTGTGGTGGCTTCACCGGCGGGTGGCGGGGCGTGTGGAGAGGCGGTGCGTTTGGTGGCCGGCCCGGGTCAGCGTGTGCTGCGAGGAGATGAGAGCGACCGGGGAACAGTTCTGCTGGATATGGGCCGCATCGGCGACGATGCCTCGGGTGTGGTGGGGGCAGCTGAGGCGGTGGTGTTGGTGTCCCGGGGAGGGGCGGACGCGTTGGCGCATGCATACGCTCACCTTTCGGAAGCCGGGCCGCGCATGGAGCGGTACGTGCTGGCTGTGGTGGGTCCGTGCCCGTACGCGGCAGGGGAGATCACCGCGACGCTCGGTGTGGGCCGCGTGATCTTCCTGCCCTGGGACCCCAAGGCGGCTGACGTTCTGGCCGGCCGCGCTCGTTCGGCGCTGCGGGCCAGGGGGTGGAGGGCATCGCCGTTGATGGCGGCTGCGGGGGCTGCCGCACGGCAGCTGAGCGGCACCGACGAGGTGGTGACGAAGGGGCTGAGTGGTGATCTCGCGGGGCTGGGCGCCGTGCCACCCCCCGGCGGGCACCTCCGTCGAGCGGCGGGCCTGGCGCCGAAGGAGTCCGCATCATGAACAACACACTGGTCCAGCAGAGCCGCGGCGAGGAGCACAAGCTGGCCGCAGAGGTGCGCCAGCGCGTAGTAGCCCGCCTGGCCCACTACGCCGATGAGCGAGAAGCCGCGGGGCTGCCGCCGGAGACCGAGTCCCAGCGCCGCGCGACGGTGGGGCGCTTGGTGGACGAGGAGCTCGCATCGCTGGCCCGCGTCGCCCTCGCCCGGGGCGGTGGTGCAATGGGCCGCACGGCGGAGCAACGTATCGCGCAGGCTGTTATGGATGCGCTGTTCGGCAGCGGCACGCTGGAGCGGCTGCTGGCAGATGAGACGATCGAGAACATCTGTGTCAACGGGTGTGATGCGGTGTGGATCCGCCGTGCGGACGGCACCTGGCAGCCAGGTGCTCCAGTGGCGGCTTCGGACACCGAACTGATCGAACTGGTACGCACCCTGGCCGCGAGCGTAGACGGCGAGGAACGCCGCTTCGACCGCGGCGTACCCCGGCTGAATCTCCAGCTCCCCGACGGGTCTCGGCTGTTCGCGGTGATGGCCGTGACCGGCCGCGTTTCGTTGTCAGTACGCCGTCATCGGTTCCCTGCCGCGTCCATGGACGACCTGGTGCGCCTTGGAACGTGTGATGAGTCCATGGCCGGTTTCCTCTCGGCGCTTGTGCGGGCTCGGAAGAACATCATCATCGGCGGTGGCACCAACGTCGGGAAGACCACCGTGCTGAGGGCCCTCGCCTCACAGATCCCGCCGGCTGAGCGGCTGATCACCATCGAGGACACTTTCGAGCTCGGCCTCAACACCGATACGGCCTCTCACCCCAATGTGGTGGCCATGCAGGCACGGGAACCGAACATTGAGGGTCAAGGCGCGATTGACCAGGCGGAACTGGTGCGGTGGGGGCTACGGATGTCACCGGACCGTGTGATCGTCGGCGAGATTCGCGGCAACGAGGTCATCCCGATGTGCAACGCCATGAGCCAGGGCAACGACGGCTCCCTGTCCACCATCCACGCCTCGACCTCCCGAGGGGTGTTCACCAAGCTCGCCGCGTACGCCGCCCAGGCTCCCGAGAGGCTGTCGCTGGAGGCCACCAACCTGTTGGTGGCCTCCGCCGTCCACTTCGTCGTGCATCTGGGATGGGACGCGACGGGGAAACGCGTGATCGGTTCTGTGCGCGAGGTCGTCGACGCCGACGGGGCACAACTGGTCTCGAACGAGATCTACCGACCCGGGCCCGACGGCCGCGCTGTCCGGGCGACACCTTTGCGGGCTGAGACACTCCAGGACCTGATCTATGCCGGACTGGATGCCGAAGCGGCGGGCTTCACCTGGTGGGGAGCCGAACAATGACGCCAACGAGGCTGGGTGACACCGCGAGTGCCATCGCCGCCGTTCTCGGCGTCGCCTTCGGCACCGGCCTTCTCCTGATCATCTGTGGCGCCCTACGTCGACCCTCCTCCGAAGGATCGAGGGCAGGGTGGGGGCAGCGTTTGGCCCGTCGTCTTCCCGCGGGGTGGAACCAACGCCGCCTTACCGCCGCCGTAGTGGCGGGGGTGATGGTTGGAGCCTTGATGAGATGGCCCGTGGCAGCGGTACTGACCACTGCGGCACTTCTGACCCTCCCCGGTCTGCTCGGCCCTGATCGGGCAGCGGTTTTGCGGACGGAGCGGCTGGAAGCGCTCGCGTTGTGGACGGAGATGCTGCGCGACACCCTCTCCGCGGCGGCAGGGCTGGAGCAGGCTGTCCTGACCACAGCCGACATCGCGCCCACCGCTCTGCGGCGAGAGCTGAGCGCCTTGGCCGTATCGGTCCGCTCCGGCCGGCCGTTGCCCGCTGCCTTGCGGACCTTCGCTAACGACGCGGACGACCCGCTCGCCGATGTCGTGGTCGCCGCATTGGTGATGGCCGCCGAACGGCAGGCCAGCCAGCTCGCCGCTCTGCTGGGTGAGCTGGCCGACTCGGTGCGCGAACAGGTGGCCATGCGCCAGCGCATCGACGCGGGCCGTGCCAGCATCCGCACCGGCGTCCGCGTCACGGTTGCCGTCACCCTCGGCATGGCTGTTGGCTTGACCGTCTTCAACCGACCCTATCTGGACCCCTTCAACACCCTGACGGGCCAGCTGGTCCTGGCCGTCGTCGGTGCCCTGTTCGCGGCCTCCTTCACCTGGCTGTCCGCTATCGGCCGTGTACACGAACCCGTTCGCCTCATCGGCCACCACCCCGCCGAAGCCACGAACGACACGGGGAGGACACGATGATCACCGTCGTGCTGGGGAGCGTGTTCGGCGCCGGACTGGTCGCACTCACCTACGGCCTGCGCCCACCGCGGCCCGCGCTTGCGGACGTGATGGCCGCTCTCGACGCGATGTCCCCGAAGCGGGCCGATGCGATCGCACCGGACGAGGAGACGGAGTGGGCAACACGCCTCGGTCGTAGGGCCGTACCGCTGGTGCGGGCGCTCGGTTTCCCCACCGCTTCTCTACGCGCCGATCTTGCCACCTGCGGGCGGGATGTGGACAAGCACCTGGCGGGCAAGGCGACCTGCACTGCCACCGGTCTGGCCACACCGTGGATCGCGGTCGCCCTGACCCGGGTCGGCACGGGTGCCGACGCGGGCTGGTGGATGCCGCTGGCCGGATCACTCGTGTTCGCGGGAGTGCTGTTCTTCCTCCCGGACATCACCATGCGCAAGGCGGCAGCCGAACGCCGACGCCAGATGCGGCACACGCTCACCCTGATCCTGGACCTGACGGTGATCTCCCTGGCCGGCGGAGCCGGCGTGCAGCAGGCCCTGACCGACGCCGTCCAGGCACCCCACGGCTGGGCCGCATCCAAACTGCGTCATGCCTTGCGTGTCGCCCAGCTCACCCGGACCAGCCCCTGGCAGCACCTGGGCGACCTCGGACAACACCTACAGGTCAGTGATCTGACGGAACTCGCCGCCACGCTCAGTCTGGCCGGCACCGAGGGCGCCAAGGTCCGTGCCTCCCTGGCCGCGAAAGCGCGCGCCATGCGACGACGCCGACTCTCAGAAGCCGACGGGGCGGCCCAGGCAGCCACCGAGCAGATGTCCCTGCCCGTCGTGCTTCTCTTCGCCGCGTTTCTGCTCCTCATCGGCTATCCCGCCCTCGTGCACGTCCTCGCGGTGAGCTGACGAGCATGCCCTCAATCACCCCGCTGTACGCCTTCGGACGTTTTGGAGAACGCTCTTGATGCTCCACCCACGCCTGCAAGCAATTGCCGCCACACTGCGCAACCACACCGCCCTGGTACGCCGCCATGCCCGCGGTGACGCGGGCTACACCACCGAAACCATCGTGGTCACCGCGCTGCTGACCGTCCTCGCCCTCACCGTGGTCGGCATCATCGTCGCCAAGGTCCTCGCCAAGGCCCACTCCATCGACCTGGGATAAGCCGGTGAACCATCTGTTGCGCGTGCCGCGCGGATTCCGGGGCGACCGCGGCGCCGTGACCACCCAGCTGGTGGTCGTCGTTCCGGCGCTGCTGATGCTCACGTTGCTGATCGTCCAGTTCGCGCTGGCCTGGCACGCCCGGCACATCGCCCAGTACGCGGCCGAACGCGCCCTGGCCGCCGCACGGGTACAGCACGGCAGCGCGGCAGACGGCCACGCGCGAGGCGTCCGCAGCCTGACCCAGCTCGGCAGCCGTGTCCTCACCGCCCCGTCGGTAACGGTCCGCCGTACCGCCACGCAAGCTGTGGTGCGTGTGCAGGGGAGGGTGATGCCGGTTCTGCCGGGCTTGCATCTGACGGCCAGCGGCACGGCCTCGGGTGCGGTCGAGCGCATCACCACCCCCGCAGGAGGGCACGCGTGAACGAGGGAACGAGCGCTGCCCCGTCCTCGGCGGATCGCGGTTCGGCTGCCGTGGAACTCGTCCTGGTCACCCCGCTGCTCCTGCTCGTTCTTATGATGGTCGTCGCTTTGGGGCGTCTGGCCGACGCCCGACTCGTCGTGGCGGACACCGCTCACCAGGCCGCCCGGGCGGCCTCCCTCGCCCGCACCGAAGCCGCCGCCCGCACCGGCGCCCGGCGCACCGCGCAGACCGCGCTCCATCACGCGGGGGCCGGATGCGAGCACCCCACGGTCGCGCTCATCACCAGCGGACTCCAGCCGGGTGGCACCGTCACCGCGAAAGTCACCTGTACCGTCGCACTTCACCACCTCACCCACACCGGCATGCCGGGCCGGGTGAGGGTGAGCGGCACCGCCTCCTCCCCGGTGGACGTGCACCGGAGCGCACCGTGAAACCCTCAGCGTCCTTGAGAGTTGTCCGCGAGACGGTGGCGACGAATAGAGACCGGGGGCAGGTCACCGCGTTCGTGATCGGCGTGGTGGCGGCGCTGTGGCTGTTCGCCGGGATCGTCGTCGACGGCGGACTGGCTCTGGCCGGAAAGGCCCACGCGCTGGACGTGGCGCAGGAGGCGGCCCGGACCGGTGCCCAGCAGCTCGATGTCGGCCGACTCCGCAGCGCGGATGACATCCGGCTTTCGAATGGCAAGGCCACCCGGGCCGCCACTTCGTACGTCGCCGCCACCGGTGACACCGGCAGGGCCACGGTTCACGGCGATGAGGTCACTGTGTGGGTCACCCACCACCAGCCCGCCCAGATCCTGCGGGTGATCGGCGTACGCACGCTGACCGTCACCGCCCGTGCCACCGTGCGTGCCGAACGCGCCAACCCGTAGCGCACTTGTGAAGCTGAAGAGGGGCGAATCCGCGTATGGCCTACCGATCCTCGTGGCGGGCGCGGCTACGCGCCGCCGTCACGGCCACCGGCACCAGCGCCATCATCCTCGCCCTCCTGGGCGGCATGCCGTACATCCTCTGGCAGGCGGCCGAAGTGCCGTGGCCCGACCGTATCGGCTCGTGGCGGAACCTGGGTGACCGGCTGACGCAGCCCGTCACCGATCTCGTGATGGTCGACCTGCTGGCGATGCTGGGCTGGGTGTGTTGGGCTGCGTTCGCCTACTCCATCCTGAAGGAAACCACCTGGTACGCGGCTCATCTGCCGAGGCTGCTGCGCGACCAAACGGCCCATGCGGCGCATGTGGACACTCTGCCTCTGCGACGCGCGTTCGCCGCAGTGTGCGTGGGCACACTCGTACTCGCCTTGATCAGCCTCTGGCGGCCCTCCGCCGCGCATGCTCACCAACACACCCCGGTTGGGGGCTTGCGTGCCGATGTCGCCTCGACGGCTCCTGCCCATCCGGGACCGGTGGAGGACGGACGCCCGCGGACGCGAGCAGTAGGCAGCGCCCAGCCCCGCTGTGTGGAGTACACCGTGGTGGAAGGCGACACCCTGTGGGACATCGCTGAAACCCACCTCGGGGATCCGCTGAAGTGGCCGCGGATCTACGCCCTGAACAAGACCCGCGTCCAGGCCGACGGTACGCGACTGACCGACCCCGATGTGATCACGCCCGGCTGGCAACTCGCCATCCCCATCACCGCTTCCGCCTCACCACCACGCCCTCCCACCCAGCCCACGCCCCCGCAAGCCAAGGCTTCCGCCCCGAGTAAGCCTGTCACCCCCACCACGGAGCCGACGCCGGACTTGGCTATGGAGCATGACGCCGACGGCCGAGCCACCAGCGAGCACACCACGAGCCACACGCGGCCAGGACCGGCCACGGTGAGCATCGGCGCGGCGGGCGCCATCGGCATCACCACTGCGGCCGGCCTCCTTGCCGCCCTGCGCTTCTTCCGCTTCTACCAGAGCAGATCCCGTCGTCCCGGTCTCGATGCGGAGCCCCCGCCGTTGAGCCCCGTGGTCGAACAAGCGGTTCTGGCCGCCCGCGAGGCCGCCTTGCCCCGAACCACCACTGCCGATCCAGACAGCTTGATCACACGCCGCACCCCGCCTCAACCAGCCCAGCCTCCCTCCACGGTGACTATCGGCACCGCCGGTCACGCTGAAGTCCCACTGGACGCCCTCGCGGAAGCCGGAGGATGCGCGTGGAATGGGCCCGGTGCTGAGGCAGCCGCCCGCGCGCTGGTGGTCGGCATCCTCAACGCGGCCGAACGCCAACGTCCTGGCACACCACGCGTCACAGGGGTCCTCACCCACGACCTGGCTGACCGGCTCCTGCCAGGTCTCCCGCCCGACTTCAGTGCCCTGACCACGGCCGAGGACCTGGACCACGCTGTCCGCCGCGGAGAAGAGCACCTCCTCGCGCACGCCCGCCACCGGCACGATACGCAAGAAGCCGGAGGCGAACCGCCCCTGGCAACCCCTGACGCCAAGGACGAGAAGCCCAGCCCAGGCACCTTGGTCTTCCTCGCCGAGCCGGATGCCGCGCACACTGGCCGCCTCACCGCACTGGCCGCCCGGGCCACGCATGGCAACCTCGTCGTCCTCACCCTGGGCGATCTGCCCGGCGCTGCCTCCTGGCATGTCGCGGCAGACGGCACCGTCAGCCGGGATAAGGAGAGCGGTGATCGGAGCAGTGGCCTGCGGTTGTTCCACCTCACCCCGCAGGCCGGCCGCGAAGTCCTGGACGTCCTCCTCACCGCGCACGATGAGCGACCGCGCCCGCGCATGGTCCCCGGCGCCCGAGCCCCCGCACACCTGCCGCAAGACGCGGACAGCGAGGATGCCGAGCAGGAGCCGGAAGACGATCCACCGGCTGTCCGAGCGGAGCCCGTAGGGCCCGTAAAACCACGAGAGCCAGGACCAGCCAAGCCAGTCCGCCTGAACGTTCTGGGACCGGTGACGCTCTACGCTCACCCGAACCCCGAGCCCGTCGGGCTAGGGCTGCGCGATGAAGTACGAGAATTCCTCGCCCTCCTCGCTGCCCATCCAGCCGGGCTGATCGCCGACGACATCGCGCGTCACCTCCGCCTCAGCGAGGATTCCGACCAGTCTGCGAAGGAACTCAAGAACCTTCGCCGGGCCGTAAGGCGCGCGCTCCGCTCAGCCACCGGGCACAGCAAAGCGGAATTCATCCAACTTCATGGAGAATTGCATAAACTCCATCTTGGCTTGATCGAAACCGACCTCGCTGCCTTCACCCAAACCCTCCAGCGCGCCGCGACCGCCACCGACGAAGCCTTGCGCCTGTCCGCCCTACGGCTCGCGGCGGACCTGTATCACGGCCCCTTTGCCCACGGCGGCGACTACCCCTGGTGTGACAGCATTCGCGAATCACTGGCGAGCAAGGCCGCCGACGCCGTCGCCCGCATCGCCCACCGCGCCGAGCACACCGGCACCCGGCAGGACGCCGATTCCGCACTCGCCCTGCTGGAGAAGGCCATCAGCCTCAGCCCCACCCACGAACTGCTCTACCAGCACGCCATCCGTCTGCACCAAGCCGCCGGACGCCACGACACCGCCCGCCACACCTTCACCCTCCTCACGCGCCACCTCAACGAACTCGGCCTCGAACCAGACCCCGCCACCCGAGCCCTGCTCACAGCACGCAGCCGCTCCGTCCACTCGGCATAGTCCAACTCTTCCCTGGATGCCCCGCGAATCCCGAGGCATCCATGCAGCAGCGGATGGACCAGCGAAGTGCCTGCATGGCTCGCTGGCGTTTCCCCCGTCGTTTCCGTAGTCGTTCCGGGGGCCGTTTCCGGGGCCGCCCTTGGATGCGACGCCCCCGCACACCGCATCACCGCAGTACAGGCCGTATACGAGCCGGACGCCGGCGAGGGCGACTGTATATCGGTGCAGAAACACATCCCGATCTACCTGAACCCGGCGGCCCCGGCCACCGCAACTCACCCTGCAACGGCTGCCCGCTCACCTGTCCGCAAGGCGTGCCCCGTCCTCAGCCACCTTCCATTCCTTAACCCCATAAGCTCCTCGCCGGTCGGCACGTTGCAGTCGGCCGACGCCTCGAGATGAGGCGCGGCCACCCAGGCGTAGCCGAGGGTGGCCGCGCCGGGTGGCCGCGCCGGGTGGCCGCGCCGGGTGGCCGCGCCGGGTGGCCGCGCCGGGTGGCCGCGCCGGGTGGCCGCGCCGGGTGGCCGCGCCGGGTGGCCGCGCCGGGTGGCCGCGCCGGGTGGCCGCGCCGGGTGGCCGCGCCGGGTGGCCGCGCCGGGTGGCCGCGCCGGGTGGCCGCGCCGGGTGGCCGCGCCGGGTGGCCGCGCCGGGTGGCCGCGCCGGGTGGCCGCGCCGGGTGGCCTGGGGAAGCGTCGTCCACCCGGCCGTGCACGACGCAAAGCGTCGTGCCCCCGCGAATTGCCATGAATTCCCGTCGCGAATTCACGAGAATTCCAGCAATTCTCAGCCCGAATTCTCGTCGAAACGACCCGCGAGTCGAGCTATATTAGTCGTGTTCCCGGGGATTCCGGGAAAGAAATCCAGGCCAACAGGGTCCGCCTGAATACGGATTACAGGTGGAGTATGCCCGAAAGGCTCAGGGATGCGAAAAGGGAAGACTGCGATGACCAGTGCCGCTCAGTTGTCTCCGACGCCCAACTCGGCCACACCGAACCCTCCGACAGGCCCGTCGGCCTCCACAACCCCGGTGAATGGGAAGGCCCGTCCGGGCGAGTTGCGGGCCCGTATCGCGAAGGCCCTGGTCGGGGGCCCGCCGGGGGCGCAGTTCAGTGTCACGGAGCTGGTCAACATGCTGGGGCATTCCGGCGGTGCGATCGGTAACGCGTGTGAAACCCTCGTACGCCGGGGTGAAGCGGTGCGAGTCGGTTTCAACCCCCGTATGTACCGGGCGACAGCGACCACCGCCGCAGCCGCCGCACAGGCCACGGCACCCGGGCCACCCGCCCCGGCTCGTACGCCCCCGGCCCCGCCCTCCACCGCTCGGCCGACGCCCGCCGTTGGCCCGCCGGGTGGGCGGCCCGGGCCGGTGACCCGCCCGAACGGGCAGCAGTACCACCCCAGGGCGCTGGCCAACCTCCCCGACGTTGAGGCGTTGCGGCGGCTGCGCGAGGCGGATGTGCCGGTGTTGCTCTACGGTCCGCCGGGGACGGGTAAGACCTCTCTGATCGAGGCCGCCTTTCCGGACCTGATCACGGTTGCCGGGGACGGTGACACGACGGTCGGTGACCTGATCGGGGAGTACACCCAGGATCAGCATGGTGGTTATGAGTTCATCTACGGGCCGTTGGTGACGGCTATGCAGGAGGGGCGGGCTCTGCTGCTGGACGATGCGACCCTGATCTCCCCGAAGGTGCTGGCAGCGCTGTATCCGGCGATTGACGGGCGGCGTCAGATTCAGGTCAAGGCGCACAAGGGTGAGACGATCTCCGCCGCCGAGGGCTTCTATGTCATCGCGGGCCACAACCCCGGGGTTCATGGCGCGGTGCTGACCGAGGCCCTCGCCAGCCGGTTCTCGGTACAGATCCAGGTGGGGTCGGACTACGACCTGGCGACCGCCTTGAAGATCAACAGGACAGCGGTACGGATCGCGAGGAACCTCGCCACCTGCCAGCAGGCCGGTGAAGTCGGCTGGGCGCCGCAACTACGCGAGTTGATCGCGTTTCAGAAGATCGCCGATGTCCTGGGCGCCGAGGCGGCCTTCGCCAATCTGGTCGGCATCGCCCCGCTCGAAGACCGCGACACCGTCGCCGAGATCGTCACCAAAGCGCTGGGTAAGCCGGTGACCGCCTTGTCCCTGGGCCGCCAACTCTGACCCGCACCTCCGGCCCATCGGCCACCGCCCCACCCGCCCCCGACGCCCGCAGAAAGGGACCGATCCGCCATGCCCACGCAGACCACCGCCCACGTACAGCACCAGCCGCCCGCACTGTCCGAGGCCGAATGGGCCCAGGCGAGGTGGGAGGACGACGGCGGCCCGCCGTTCGAACCCCGCCCGGCCGCACGGGCCGGGCAATGGGGCCGGATCGCCGCAGCCCTGACCGGACGGCTCCCCGAACTCGCGGACCGCAAGGACGTGATCGTCACCTGCCAGGACGGCACCCGCTCCGGCGCCCCGGGCGCCTTCTACCCCACCACGGCCGAGCTGGAGATCGATGCCGCCCTCTTCGCCCCGCTGCCACCGGCCACCATCAACCCCGACCGACGCGGTGATGAGGAACGCTACCCGGCCGCCTGGGGAGTCCTGGTCCACGAGGCCGCGCACGCCGCGCACAGCATCTGGACCACCCCGCCCAATCTGCGCGGGACCGCGCTGGACAGGGCGGCCCAGCTGTTGGAGGAGTCCCGCGCCGAACGCGCTCATCTCACCCGCCGCCCCGCCGACCGCCCGTTCCTGCGATCGGCCACCCAAACCCTCATCCTCGCCGACATCACCGCGCAGACCCCCAGCGACCGCTGGCAGGCCGCCCGGGCCGCCGGTCTGATCCTCGCCCGCAGGGATGCCGGAATCCTCGACCCGGACGAAACCGAACCCCTCGAACAGGCCGTGACCAGCATCCTCGGCCCCGACCTGCTGGACACCCTCACCCAGATCTGGACAGCGGCCCACGCCACCGCCGACGACGACGCGCCCGGCATGCTGGATCACGCGCACGCCTGGTGCCAAGCCCTCGGCACACCAGCCACCGCACCCGAACCCACCGGCAGCGGCCCACGGGGCGAACTCGCCGAGGCCATCGGGAGAGTGGCGGTACGGGTGCAGGCGAACGAAGCCACGCAGGCCGCCGCACAGGCACGGGTCGCCGCCGCCCGAACCGCCCGGGCCGAGGCGAAAGCCGCCCAGGCCACCCACGAACGGCAAGCGGCCAAAACGGCGGAACGGGTCTTCTCGCCCGGAGCACGACCGTTCACACCCGGCAAACCCCGCAAGCGCGCCACCTCGTCCCCCGTGACCGGCACCCGGCTGCCGACCGCAGCCGAGAAGGCCGCCGCCGGACAGCTCGCCAGGGCCCTGCGAACCGCCGCCTACCGCGAACGCACCACCACCCACACCCCCTCAGCCGCCCCACCCGGTCGCCTCAACATGCGCCAAGCACTCGCCCGGGAAGCCCAGAAGGCGGCCGGAGCCACCCCCACGGCCACACCCTGGACCCGGACCCAGCGCCGCCCCAACCCCACACCGCCACTGCGCGTGGGGATCGCGGTCGACGTGTCCGGATCCATGAACAGCGCAGCAGACCCGATCGCCTCGGCCGCCTGGATCCTGACCAAAGCCACCGCACTGACCGACCCCGACTCACGCACCGCCACCGTGGCCTACGACCGGGCCCTGACCGCCATCACCGTACCCGGCCACGCCCCCACCAGGGTCACCCGCTTCGAGGCCAGAGGGCTGGGACACAGCCTCGCCGAGGCCATCGATGCCCTGTGCGCCGGGCTCGCCCTCACCCAGCCCGGAACGGGCCGCCTGCTGGTCATCGCCTCCGACGGCTACTACCACCCCGACGAAGCCACCCGCGCAGCCCAACGCATCACCACCCTGAAGAACGCCGGGTGCGCGGTGCTATGGCTCGCCTTCGCCCCCGACCCGTGCCCGCTGCCGGGCGCCACGCTGCTGGAAGTGACCCACCCGGCCCAGGCCATCACCGCGATCGTCAAAGCCGCGACCACCGCCCTCACCACCACCCGATAGCCGCGCCGCCGCACCGCCCGCGCACCAGACCCCGCACCCCCGGCCCAACCGGGCCGGGGCGCCGCCCCCACCTGTAGCCCCCAAGTCGGCTGCCTGGCCTCGTCGAACCCGGCACACGCAGGCCATCACACACCCCACGACACGATGCGTCGCCCACCCGTGGAATACCCCTCCGATACGGTCGTGAATTCGCGATAATTCCAGCAATTCGCAGCCGCCATCAATGTCGACCGACCCCCGATATCGAGCTACATTGGTCGCATTCCCGGCAATAGCCGGAATCGGAAATTCGCAGAGAATTAACTGGAAGAAGCTGCTACGGGAGACGTGTGCCCATGAGGCTGGGCGATAAGGAGTGTGGTCGAATTCGGATTCAAAGGCAGGCAAAAGAGGCCGCAGGCTAAGTACCACCTGAAGTGCCCAGCAGTCCTGGCAGAGGTCCCGACCGAAGGCCTGCTGCTCCGCCTCGACGACCGGATGACAACACACTGCCCCCGATTTCCCTATTCCATTCACAAGGAGCGACAGGTCATGTCACATCACCAACACGCCACATACCGCGACACATTCCCGCGTCGCCGCCACCAGCGATCGGGAGAGAACACTGCCATTCCGGTGGCCGGAACGGCGAGACCGCGAATACCTCACCACCCGAAACGACGCCGACAGCACGGATCTCCCACCCGATACCCCGCCAGGAGTTCATCATGCAGGACCGGAATCGCCCCAGCACGCCGCTCTATCTGATCGCGCCCCGTTACCTCGCAGGGCCTGAGCCCGCCGCTGTGACCACAGCCGACGACGTGCTCCTGGCAGCCGGATGGAAGGCCATCCGCGAGCCGTGCCATACCGACTACCGCGACCCCAGCGGCCAGCGCCACGCGCGCCACCTCCGCAGCCGGGCCGAGCAGCCCGGGAAGCCTTTGATGGCCTGGGAGTTCACGGCCAGTCCTTGCCCCGCCGCACGTGTGACCTGGACAGCGTGGTTCTCCCACGACACCCCACCCGAAATCACCGCCGCGTTCGCCGCCGCCGTAGCCGACGACACCCCCGGGCTCGCGCCGAAGGACGGTCCGAGCTACCTCCTGCCGCCCCAATCCCCCCACAAGGCCACCGAGGCACTCGCCGCAGCCGGATGGATCCGCGACATCGGCCGCCAAGACGACTCCTGGTACGCCCCCAACGAGCAGGCCGTCGTCGTCACCGCCACCGTCCCCGGCGCCACCGGGAAGGGCGGAGCGAACTGGCTGTGCGCCGCCCGCCGCGCCGCCGACGCCATGGTGCTGTGGGTCGCCGTAGCCTCCCCGGCCACCCCAACCCACCTGATGGCCGCCCTATGCCGCGCCCTCACCGACCCGGCCCCGGTCCCGCGCCACACCCTCCCTGATCCCGAGATCGGCGCACTGACCGTCACCCCGTGCCCCTGAACACCACCCTGCTCAAGCCCTGTTCCGCGTACGCAGGAGGAGCGATCGGTGCCCAGACCACCTCCGAAAGTTCATGGGCCTGTGCCAGGGAACGCACCCGCATCCGCCCAACCTGACCGCCACCTACCCGAGCCGCCTCCCGGCAACTCCCCAAGCCGCCCCCGCCAGCACCGGCCCACAAGGAGAACACCGCCCATGACCTCCATCGCCGAACAAGCCCAGGCAGCCTCCGCCTTCATCCAGCAGACCGCCGCCGCCAGCGAATACGGACCCCACCGCGGCCTCGACCACGCCCGCACCGCCGTACGCCTCGCCAGCACCCTCGGCCTCAGCCTCCACCACATCACCATCACCCCGGACAGCAAGCGCCGCACCACACCCGGCGAACCCCTCCTGGCCATCGCCACCCGCCCGACCACCCGTACCCAATACACCTTCCTCGCCCGCTACCCCCTCTACGAGGACGAGCCCTTCGAACTCCTCGGCCCCTGTCCCGTGTGCGCCGCACCCGTACCGCTGGCCACCGTCCGCCACCTCGCCGACCTCGGCACCCACCTGACCACCGGACCAGCCCCACTCAGCAACGGCCCAACCCCCGCCACCTACCCCGACACCTTCGACACCGACGAAGCACACGCCCCGACCTGCCGCTACGGCGCGGCATGAGCCCCCAAGCGAAAGGGCGCCCCCCATGGACAGTCCCCTCAGCAACCCACGGTCCCACACCAGCCCATCCACCCACACCGGTCCCGGCGAAACCGTCCTGCGCACCGCCTTGGGCAACGACGGCTACGCAACGCTGCGCCGCCACCGCCGCCTCACCGACACCGCGCTGGGGCCCCTGGCCGAACTGCTCTGGACCACCGCACAAGAAGCCGATCACCTCCACGGCGAGCTGCGCTACTACGCCAGGAACACCTGCGACCACCTACGCCACGTCCCAGCCCACGCGAACCAGACCGAGACCGTTCCGCTCGGATTCCTGCAACACACCAGCCGCGCCATCGACGTGAACGCCACCCGCTACGCACAACAGATGAACCAGCTCAACCAGGTCATCGAAGCCTACAAACTCGCCCTCCTCGCCGCATAACCGGCATCTCCCCAGCACCCGCCGCCTCCCGCAGGGCACCGCCGTACCTCGAGCCGCCACGGCCTACGAACAGTCCGCCGAGCACCCGCGCTCCGACTGTCGGAACCACAGTGCCAACCCGCCGCGCGCATTCCCCACGCCACCGCCATGTGCTACTGCGCGCACCCGCCGGACAGCGCCGAACACCGGATGAAAGGAACCGCCTCCATGACGACGCCTGACCTCCACCACCACCGCGCCCTGGTCCACAAGATCCTCACCCAAAGCCAACGCCTCCTCATGCGCGACGCCGTCAGCGCACGATCCGCACTCGCGAGCGTGCTGAACACCGCAACCGAACACGTCTGCAACAAGCACGCCACCCGCATCTCACCCCACCACGCCGCATGGCTCGAAGCAGAAGCCGCCTCCCACCTGATCAACGCCGCCGGATGGCAGCTCACCGGCCTGACTGACCCCACCCTCCCGCACTACCTAACTCGCCTCGACCAACGCCCCTACCCGGCACGGCTGCGCCTGCTGGACACCGCAGCCCACCGCGCCAACCCCGACCGCCCAATTACGCCACCCACCTTCTCCCTGCCCCAGCAGCGCACCGGTGCCCCCACGGCAAGCCGTAGACGTGTGGGCCCCTGCCCGTGCGTGTGCAACAGCGGCGGCTCCTGCGGCGGCTGCGGACACGCGGGGTGCGGTGGCCGGTAACGCGATCACATGAGGAGCTCTGTCAGCGGCCCGTACGACGACCGCTGACAGGGCCCTTTCCATGTATGCCATTGGGAGAGTCAACGGGTCGGGTCTTGCCGTGGATGATCTGGACGAGCTGTTCCAGGATTTCCGCGGCGCGCCCAGCGGTCTCGGGGTCTTCCAGCATCGTCAATAGCTCGTCAACCCGCGCGCGGACCAAAACGCTCTGCGCTGCGGGCGCCTCACCTTGGTCGCGCAGCAGGGCTGCACGGAGTTCCCTGTAGGGGCGTCAGGCGTGTAAAGCCAGTCAGTATGCCGATCAAGCCACCACTACAGGCCCAACGGCGGATCCAACATGCGAGCGACTCGATGGCGAGCCGCGAGCTCGTGCTGTTCCAGCAATCCAACGACCGACGGCATCCGCAACCTCCCGGGGAGCGACGACACGATCACCACTTTCTCCAGATCACCGGCCCTACGCCTGAACAGCGAAAACACCGCCCTCAGATTCGGAACCACAACAGCCACCAAGAACCGCGTCGGCCATCTCGAAGTGCGCATCCGCCCGGGTGTGTACCGGCGCAGAGCAGTTGTTCCGCAGGTGTCGTATGCCTGGTCTCAGAGAGCAGGTGAATTCTCGGCTCGCTGAGCGATGCCTTGGGTTGAAGCGGACTGTTGAGTCGGTGGGGTCCAACGCGTCGCCGTCTTGATCGCTGCCGAGTCGCTGGCTAGCTTGACCGGCGTGACTGACCTCAGACCCCTCGCCTGGCCTCCTGCCCCGATAAAGACCGAGCGGCTCGTACTCCGCGAGTCCGAGGCCCGGGACCGCGCAGCGGTCATCGAGCTGAACGCCTCGCCAGAGGTGGGCACCTACCTCGGTGGTCCTCGACCGCGTGCCGAGCTTGAACGCACGATGCCGGAGGTGCCCGGGCGGCGCCCTGGCTTCTTCGTGGTCGAGCTGGATGGAGCGGCGATCGGCACAATCCAGCTCGACCCGCAAGACCCGGAGCGTCCGGGAAACCGCCTGGAGGCAGGGGACACCGAGCTCGGCTACCTATTCCTGCCGCAGGCGTGGGGACGCGGGTACGCCACCGAGGCGTGCACAGCGGCACTCGACTGGTTTGCCGGCGCGCTTCCCGGTGAGCCGGTGGTGCTCTACACCCAGACTGCCAACGTCCGCTCGATGCGCCTCGCGGCGAAGCTCGGGTTCACCGAGCTGGAGCGATTCGAGGCGTACGGCGCCGAGCAGTGGTTCGGGGTGTGGTCTTCGACCGCGCCGTTCGCCTGAGCTCGTGCTCGACAGTGCGGATCTACGAGGCCACCGATCGGTCGTCGACCTCGGCCCGCGGACCTCGCGGAACACGTCGGAGGGGATGCGTACGGTGATGGGGAGCTCAGACGGACGGCTGCATAAGATCCCTGGATGGCAATCAGCAGCTACCTTTTGCAAGGACCGCGGGTGGCCATCCGCCACGTCTGCCGTCAGGACAACGACGAGCTGACGGTGCTGGCTCAAGACAGCGCCGAGATGCTCCAGCGCTGGCTGGGCGCCCGGGACACCACGGAGGCAGCGTTCGAAAGCCGCCTTCAACGGTTCGAGCAGCCCACGCATGAAGGCTTCGTGATCTGCCTGCGCAGCACCGGCGCCATTGTTGGCGGGGTCAACATCAACAACATCGTCCGAGGCACCCTCCAGAGCGGAACTCTGGGCTACACCGCGTACGCCTCTACGACCGGCCACGGCTACATGGCCGAAGGGCTCGGGCTCCTCATCCAGCATGCCTTCGGCGAGCTGGGTTTGCACCGGCTGGAAGCCAACATCCAGCCCGACAACACCCCCTCGCTGGCCTTGGTCAAGCGTCTGGGCTTCGAGCGCGAGGGCTATTCGACCGCCTTCCAGTTCATCAACGGCGAATGGCGAGACCACGAGCGCTGGGCCATCACCGCGGAGACGGCAGGGGAGGCCGCACAGCCTGATGGGTGAAGGCACCTTTCAGGTCTGCACATGATCAGCTGCCGTCTCGACGGCTGGCGATGTACTCGGTCCAGTTGCGCTTGACGAACTTCGTCCAGTCCATCGCGTTGTCGACGCTGGTCCCGGTGAGGGCGGTGTTATCGACAGAGTGAACGAGAGCCACTCGGGCAACGGAAATGAGAGCCGCTTGCACCCTTGTGAATTGGCGGTTGGAGCCTCAGCTCTCGGGATGCCTGCAACGCCGGATGTCACTCGTTCGAGCGACGCGGTGCAGGGGAAGCCTGGTGCTCGAGCAACCCTTAGTGACTCCGAGAGCGTCTCGGGTGCGGCAGCAGCCGACGCATGCGCCGGGACAGCGATATCCGGTCGCCGATCCACGGGCCGAGCTGGGACGGTTCAGGTATGACAGGAACGTTTGAGGATCTGGTGGCGGAGGCGGAGTCGGCCCCAGTGGAGGGCTGGGACTTCTCCTGGCTGCAGGGGCGGGCCATCGAACAGCGCCCGTCGTGGGGCTACCAGCGTCTGATGGGTGAGCGGATGGCACGGGCCTCGGCCGCGTTGGACATCCAGACCGGTGGCGGGGAGGTTCTGGCCGGGGTGCCGAAGCTGCCGCCGCTGGTGGTGGCCACGGAGTCCTGGCAGCCGAACATCGCCAAGGCCACCCCGCTGCTGCATCCACTGGGAGTGGTGGTCGTCGCAGACGAGGACGAGCCGCCGCTGCCGTTCGCCGACGAGGCATTTGACCTGGTGGTCAGCCGACACCCAGTGACCGTCTGGTGGGAGGAGATCGCCCGGGTGCTCCGGCCGGGCGGCGCGTACTTCTCCCAGCAGGTCGGCCCTGCCAGCGTCTTCGAGCTGGTCGAGTACTTCCTCGGCCCGCAGCCGGAGGAGGTGCGCCGCAAACGGCACCCCGACGACGCCCGTTGGGCGGCCGAGGCGGCCGGGCTGAAGGTCGAGGACCTGCGCTCGGAGTCCCTGCGCACCGAGTTCTTCGACGTCGGCGCGGTGATCTACTTCCTGCGGAAGGTGATCTGGATGGTGCCGGGGTTCACCGTCGACCAGTACCGGGACCGGCTGCGGCAGCTGCACGACCAGATCCAGAGCGAGGGTCCGTTCGTCGCCCACACCGCGCGGTTCCTCATCGAGGCCCGCAAGCCCGCCTGACACCGGACCCACCGCCGTGGGTAGAGAGCCACTTCCCAGCGGCCGCTGTGATGACAACAAGCCGGCCCGTCGATGGATACCGCCGTTCGGCCTACCTCGCTGACGGGCGTGACGGCACCGGAACGGTCGGACGAGCCTGACACCACTGTGTGAAAGGTGGCTCTCAATCTCACTGCCCGACTGGCTCCCAAACGACCTGCCCAAAACAAGGGCGGCGAGGATTGAGGGCCGAGCGCCGTCCCCGGGACCGCGGCGATCGCAAGCACGGGCGGCTTGCGCCACAGGACCTTCGGAGTCGGGACCGGCGCCAGGGCCATCGCCTCGACGTCGATACGTGCCTGATCGGCGTCCATCTTCAGGTCCTGATGACTCCAAGCTGAGGGGCCGGGTACCGTCCCAACTGAGTGGCGGGTACCCGGCCGCTGGTCCGTTCGTGCCGGTCTATGCCTCGCTGCTCCTGGTTGCTGCCGTGGTGATGCGGTAGGTGCGTGGGCGTTCGGTGACCTGTTCGGTGATGCCTTGCTTGGTCAGGGTGACCAGGGCGTTGGCGATGGCGCCGGAACTTTTCTCAATGATTCGGCTGATGCGTGTGGCGGTGAATGCTTCGTCGGGGTGGGCGGTGAGGTGGCCGATGACCATCTGGCGCAGGGCGCCAGGGGCGAGGCGGGTCCGGTAGCCGTTCTGGTTGACGGTCGGCTGGATCTCTTCCGTCTTTGTGTCCTCCGAGGCTGCCTCGCGTGTCGGAGGTTCGGACGCGGGCGCCGGCGCATCGTCGTTTTCTGCTCCATGTGGGGGTTCGCTCGCAGAACCCTGCTCCCTTTCTTCATCAGGGCCGCTGTGTGCTGATGTGTCGTCCGAGGGTGCGGACGGCTCTGCCGTGGGTGCGGGGTGGTCGTGGTGCTCGGTGGGCGACTCGTGGCTGTCGTTGTCAGCGGTCGGTGGCTCGTCCGTCGTGTCCGGTGGGGTGCTGGTGTCAGGGTCGGGTGTGGGCGTGGGTGTGGGGTACCAGTAGTTGGCGGGGCGGCCGCTGCCGTCAGGAGCGGCGCTCTCTCGGTGGGCGAGGCCGGTCTGTTCAAAGTGGCGGAGGGCCTTGGTCGTGGTGGAGCGGCCGGTACCGGCGGCTTGGGCGAGGGTGGTGCTGGTGGTGCCGGGCTGGTTGTTCAGTGCGGCCCATACGTCGGCGGTGGCGCCGGATAGCTGAGGGGGGTCGGGTTGGTTGGGGGTGGTTGTGGTGTTTTCGGCGTTGGTGGTGGTTGGCATGGTGGGGTCTCCCGCGTGGGGTGGTGGGTGGTTGTGGAGAGAGCCCCGGCCGGGGTTTGCTCGCGGCGCGTGGCCTACGCGGTGGTCTGTGCGACAACCCGTGAGTTCCGGATCTGTCTGTTTCCGGGCAGGGCTCGTCGGGCCTTGAGGGCCGGGGGCTTTGGTGAGGAGTGGCCGTTGGAGTTGGCCGGCGAGGTAACTTCAGGAATCCCGAGTCGTTCTCATGTCAGCCGATGGATCCGGTGTCGGCGTGAAGTGGAGGGGGCTCGGGTTGAGTCTCGTGGTGGTCCGTGATCTTCGGGACGTTCGGGGGCCCGCGGATCCGGAGATACTGGCGGCGCTGGAGACCGACTTGTTCGCGGAGTTCGTGCTGGCCCGTTCCGCCGCTGGGCTGAGTGATGACACCATCCGTGGCGACGTGATCAACCTGGAGCAGGTGCGGGACTGGTTCGGGCGGCCGCTGTGGGAGATGGAGCCGCAGGATGCGGATATGTACTTCGGCAGGGTTCTGCGCAACGCGGCTCAGGGCACTCGGCTGGCCAGGGCCGGGGCGTTGACTACGTACTTCGAGTTTCTGGAGTTGCGGCACAAGGCGGAGTTGCACCGTGTGACGGGGCGGGTGATCGAGTGCCCGGTCGATGAGATGAACCGTCCGCGGGGCGCCAAGGACGCGCGGTTGCGGATCCCACCGACCGGCGAACAGATGGAGGCGTTCTTCGCCGGCTGGCGCCGGGAACTCGCCGAGTGCCGCAAGTTCGCCCCCAGTGCCCGTAATTTCGCTGCCGCGCGGGTGATGGCTGCCGTCGGACTGCGTGTGAACGAGGTCCGCCACCTGGATTGGGACGATGTGAAGTGGCATCTGGGCCGGTTCGGCAAACTCCACGTCCGGATGGGCAAGGGGGCGCGGGGGTCGGGCCCCAGGGAGCGTTTGGTGCCGTTGATCAATGGTGCGGATCGGGTGCTGAGGTGGTTTGCGGAGGATGTGTGGGGCCTGCTGGATGAGGACCATCTGCGGCCGGGGGCTCCGCTGTTCCCTTCCGAGCGGCGGGCTACCAGGGTCACGTCCGACTGCCTGCGCCAGGCTCTCAAGCGCGCCGCCCAGGACCATCTTCCGGCTTACCGAGGCAAGTTGACGCCGCATGTTCTGCGGCACTACTGCGCTTCCGAGCTCTACCGGGGCGGAATGGATCTGTTGGCCGTGCAGGAACTGCTCGGCCATTCCTGGGTGGCGACCACGATGCGTTACGTTCATGTGCACCGCGCAGAGATTGAACGGGCCTGGTTGGAGGGCCACCGCCGGACCGAGTCCCGCTGGGAGGGGTTGCTCGGATGAAGTGGAATCTTCGGCTGGCAGCGGCGAACCGGGGCATCTGGAAAGCCAGTGAGCTGCAAAGGATGCTGGCCGAGCACGGGCTGGTGATCTCTGCGGGGAAGATGTCGGGGCTGTGGTCCGGGCAACCGGTCAGCCTCAAGCTCGCCGATCTCGATGTCATCTGCGTCGTGCTGGGCTGTGAGATCGGTGAGCTGCTCGTCCCGGAACCTGAGCGGGTCCAGCGTGTCGAGGCGGAACGGGAAGGCGTGCGGCGTGCTGCCGTGCCGGGCGACGGGCCCGGCACGGTCAGGGCGATCGCGCCGCGTCGCGGCGGTGGCCGTTCCCTGCCGCCATTGTGAAAGGCCCGGAGCTTCGCGATGAGCCATGACGGGCGGCCGGGCAGCTGTATCGACTGTCTGGCCTGGGGAGTTCTGCCCGGCCGTCGTTGCTGGGCCTGTTACTCGTGGCGGCGTCAGACCCCCGGACCGGCCAAGCCGTGCCGTTCGTGCGGCCGGGTCCTGGTCTGCCGCGAGGGCCAGTGCCGGTTGTGCCGTATCGAGACCGGTGGTCGCGGGCAGCAGCTGTTCTTCGCGCAGATGCGCAGGGCGCTCGCGCGGCAGGGTCGCCGACCCTCCATACCACCTCTGGAGTCCCGCCCGCCTGTCATGGCCCGCGATCCGGCTCGCGGGTGGCGCCAGATGCCGCTGTGCGTACACCCTCGCGATCTGCGACGACGCACCTGGGATGCTCACGCGGAGGAACTGGCGTGGGCCCGGTCGGGGGCCGACGCGCTGGCCGGGCCGCGCGGCTGGAACCGCTACATCGTCGTCGACGTCAAGCAGGCGCTGGGTGTGGTGCTGGCGCACCGCCGGCCCGGAGAGATGGTCCTGCACTCGGAGATCGCGCCGATCCTGAGCGGACGCGGGCTGAGCGTGCGGCGCACCGTCGAACTCCTGGAGCACCTGGACTTGCTGGCCGACGACCGTGTTCCCGCTGTCGTCCGGTGGGTGGAGGAGGTCACGTCCGGCTTCGAGTCGGGCCTGCGCGATCCGGTGCGGGCCTGGGCCATGACCCTGCTGGAGGGTGAGGAGCGCACCCGTCCCCGGCAGGAGGGCACCGTGCGCCGCTACCTCGCCCGGCTGCTGCCCGTCCTGACCACGTGGTCCGCCACCATCGGCCACCTGCGTGAAGTCACCCGCGGCGATATCGACGAAGCCGTCGCCGGGTACCACGGTCAGCAAGCCGAGACCCTGCTGACGGCGCTGCGTTCGCTGTTTCGGCACTGCCGCCGCACCCGGACAATCTTCACAGACCCCACGCGGGGCATTCGACGCACTCGTTCGCCCTGGACACTGAAGGTGCCCCTGCCCCAGCAGGCAACCAGCACCGTCATCCGCACCGTTCAGGCCAGTGGAAGTCCTCGTGCGGCGGTCGTGGTGGCGCTGGCGGCAATCCACGCGGCCCGGCTCAAGGCGATCCGCCACATCCAGATGGATGACATCGACTTCGCCAGCCGGCGACTCGTGATCGACGGGCACAGCCGTCCCCTCGATGAGCTCACCGAGCGCGCGGTCCGGGCGTGGCTTGCCTACCGGCGTGAGCACTGGCCGCACTCGCCCAACCGGCATCTGCTGATCTCCAAGCACACGGCAGCCGAAGCCAGTCCCATGTCGCACTTCGCCTTGGAGGAGATCCTGCGGGGCAGCGGTGTGAGCCTCGAACAACTCCGCATCAACCGGACGCTGGAGGAAGCACTCGCACACGGCGGCGACCCCCTGCACCTGATGGCCGTCTTCGGGATGAGCGACACCGCCGCGATCCAGTACGCGACCAACGCCCGTGCCCTTCTGCACGAACCCACCGCCGACATGGGTCACCACGACACACACCGAATCCACGGCTGAACCTCCCTCCTGACGCATCTGGACCCGTGGGTTCACACACATATGGCTTCAGAAAACGTGAACCCACGGCCCACCGCGGCGACGACTATGAACGCTCTGCGGTGGCCGACTAGTCAAGCCGCTCCTGTCATCCTCGCGGGTGCTTCTTGGAGCGGTCCGCCGGGTGCGGTTTGGGGTGCGGGGTGAGGTGCGGGTGCTCCCGGGGTGCGCTCGGTGTCGAGGCGGGTGCGGAGCTCTCGGGCGCGGTGTTGGCCCAGGTGCAGGTGGCGGCGGAGCTGGCGGATGCTGATCGGCTGACCGGTGTGCTGGCGGGCCGCCAGATCCAGTGCGAGAGCCCGCGCGTACACATCGGCGTCTGCGCGGCTGTGTCCATCGGGCTGGTCCACGGGCCCATCGGGGGCGGGTTCGTGGCTGTCGTGGCGTGTGGTGGCCGCTGTCGGGCCCCCGTCTTCCTCGTCGGTGCGCTCGGATGGTAGTGGAGCGGGGGGTGCGGGTGCTCCCGGCGTGTTCCTGGGGTGCTCCTCAGAGTGGTCGTCGTGGGGTGCGGTGGTGGGGTGCGGGTGTGTCTGGGAGGTGCAGCGGCGGTAGGCGGCGACGGTTTCGGTCAGGCCGATGAGGAGCAGGGGCGGTACTGCGTGGAGGAGCACTCCGGCGGGGTCGGCGTGGCAGGGCCAGCCGATGTGGTCGTCGGGCCAGAGGGAGGTCCAGGTGTTCATCACGGTGGCGGCCAGGCCGGCGGACCAGCGCAAGGCGGTGGACCAGCGTGGTGGGGGGATGTCCCAGGCGGCGAGTCGTGCGTCGGCGTAGAGGACGCTGGTGAGGGTGAGGGCGACCATCGGGTCGAGGAGGACGGCGATCGGCCAGGGGATGTGGTGATCGACGGCGAAGAGGGTGACGTTGACGGCGGTGAAGATGAGGGCGAGGGCGGCGACGCCGGCCAGGATGCGGACGAGCGTGCGCATCAAGGTGTCGATCTCGGCGGGGGTGGGGTGCGTGCTCACCGTGCACCGCGCGGGCTCGGGCGGGTTGCTCCCTGGTAGGTGGGGCCGGTCAGCTGGACGCGGGTTTCTCTGACCACGGCGCCGGGGTGGGGTGCGTCGATCATGTGGTGGTGGCCGCTGTAGATGCCGACGTGTGTGACAGCCCGCGGATTGGTGCCGAAGAACAGCAGGTCGCCTGGTAGGAGGGGTGTTCCGGCGGGGAGGCGGGGGCCGGTGTTGTACTGGGCCTGTGCCACGCGGGGGAGGTTGATGTTGATGGTGGCGTAGGCGGCTTTGGTGAGGCCGGAGCAGTCGAAGCCGCCTTCGGCGGGGCCGTCGCCGCCCCAGACGTAGGGGGTGCCGAGCTGGCGGCGGGCGAAGGCCACCACCTCCCGGCCGGCAGCGGAGGTTGTGGGGAGGGCGGCAGCGTAGCGGCGTGCGATGCGTAGAACGTCTGCGACGTAGGCGTGGGAGGGGTTGTAGGCGTAGATCGCCCGCTCGATGTGGTTCTTGTTGTGTCGGGCACCGTGTGTGCACAGCAGGCGCGCTGCGGCGAACACCGCGTCCACCGGATCCCACGGCGTCGGCGGTCTGCGCCCACCGGCGGGTACCGGATGTGCGTAGAGCTTGAACGTGGACGGCAGGAATTGCATGGGGCCCACGGCTCCTGCGGAGGATCGCATGGTGGGGTGGCGTCCGTGGTCGGTCTCGGCCTTGCCGATGGCAGCGAGGATCGTCCAGGACAGACCCGGGCACTCAAGGGCGGCCCGCTGATACAGCGCCAGCATGCTCGAAGGGATGTCCCGCAGCGCGTTCCTGCCCGGGGCGGCGGTGGTACCGCTGGAGCCGGGGATGAGCGAGCTGAGGAGTGCGGCGATCGCGAGGGCGGCGAGCAGGGGAAGGGCGATGAGGGCGCAGCCGATCCCGGTGGTGGTCTTGGCGAGCAGGCTCATCGGCCGTCCGGTGCTGCGGGCGGCCGGGGTGGGATGGGAAGGGTGAGGGCGGTGTCGGCGTCGGTGGGGTCGATGCTGGCCGGGGTGAGGTGGGGCCAGTGGGTGGTGAGGCCGGTGAGGGTGGTGCGGCGGGCTGTGGGGTGGAGGGGTGCCCACCAGGGGCCCCAGGGGGTGCGGGTGGTGAAGTCCGCGGAAGAGGTCGCAACGTACAGGCCGAGGTCGCGAGCGGGTTGAGCGAGGCGGTGGCGGAGGGCGCGGTCGCGGGAGGCGGTGCGGGTGTGGATGAGGAGGGCGGGGCGGGTGTTGGTGGAGGTGGTGAAGGCGGCGTAGCCGGCGAGTTTGGCTTCGACGCGGGGCAGGGGCTGGGAGCCGGTGTCGTATTCGAGGAAGAACGGCAACAGGACCGGGTTATTCGCGTCGGGGGTGGTGGGGTCGTGCCAGTGGGCGTAGGCGTCGGGGCGGATCATGTCGTCCCAGCGTCTGGCGCAGGACCGTTCGGACAGCCACAGCGTCAGGCGGCCGTGGGTGGCGTGTGGGGTGGGGGCGGCGAGGTGGGTGAGGAGTTCGTTGACGCCGATGTCGTGGCCGAGGGATGGCGAGTAGGCGATGCGACCGGTGGTGGTGGGGCGCCAGCCGAGGGCGGCGGGTTCGCATCCTGCGTGGGCGGCGATGACGCTGACGCCGGTGGGGCCGAGGGTGTAGTGCTCGGGTGCGGAGCCGTGCTGGGTCAGGGGGCGGAAGGAGTCCAGGACGGCGTGGTGGTGAAGGGCACGCAGGCGCCGTTGGGCGGAGCGTTGGCTGGTGAAGGCGATGCGGGCGATCTGTGGGGTGGTCAGGACGCGGTGTTCGTGGACCATGGCGGTGATCCACAGATCGCGGGCGGTGAGGCTGCGGGTGAGGGCAGCAGGGTCCGTGCGGTGCCGTGCTGGTGTGGGCCGGGGCCGGGTGAGTGCGGCGCGCGCGGTGTAACGCGAGCCGGGGCCGGAGGCGGGGCGGGGCAGAGCGGGCATGGCGGTTCACCACCAGGGCATCGGTCGGGAGAAGGCCGGGTGAGCGGAAGAGGGGGCGCGTGGCGGATTCGGTGGTCAGGGGCGGGTGGTGCGGGTGTGGGTGGGGGCCGCTGCGGCGGTGCGGAGATCGGCTGCGCGGCCGGGAACGGGCGGTGGGAGGGGCCGGGTGGTGAGGGTGAAGGCCGGGGATTCGGCGCCGGCGGTGAGCAGGTGGGCGGCGGCTTGGTAGGGGCCGAGGTGAGCGAGGTCGTGGGCGGTGAGGGTGTGGAGGGTATGGCGTTCCAGGGCGGTAGCGTCTTCGGGCGAGGTGTTGAAGAAGATCTTGTTGCGGGCGTTGGCGGAGATGCCTTCGCGCAGGTCGCGTGGGAGCTGGGCTAGGTGCTGGTGGGCCAGTGCCATGGACAGCCGGTAGCCGCGGGCTTCGGCGAGCATGTCCTCCAGCGGGTAGGGCAGGGTGAGGAAGTTGTGCGCCTCGTCCACGTACAGGGACGCGTCGATGCGCTGGTGTTCGGGGGTGCGGGCGCGGGCGGAGGCCGCTTGCCAGGTTCCGGCGACGATGAAGGAGCCCAGCAGCCGTGCGGTCTCCTCACCGAGCGCGCCCTTGGGGAGGCGGGCGAGGAGGATGCCGCCGTCGAGGACCTGGGTGAGGTCGAAGGTGGAGGGGCCGGCGGAGATGGCGCGGCGGGCGAAGTCGCGCAGCAGGAAGGCGCGCAGCTTGTTCATCACCGGCCCGACGACGGCGGCGCGGGAGGGTTCGGACATGGACTCGTACCAGGCCCAGAAGCCGCGGAGGACGGGGTCTTTGATGGTGGGGATCAGGCGCAGGCGGTAGGCGGGTTCGCCCAGGAGCCGGGGGACGTCGGCGAGGGTGACGAGCTGACCTGTGTGGGCGCGGTGTTTGAGCAGGGTCAGGCAAGCGGCGCGCATGACGTCGTCGGTCCTGGGCCCCCAGAAGGCGGTGAAGATGCGGCGGAAGATGCCGGTGAGGTTGTCGACGACCACGTCGATGTCCGCCCCGTCCAATACGTTCAGGCACGGTGGGGCGTGGGAGTCATCCGGGTCGATGAGGACCAGGCGGTCGGCGCAGGTGTCGGGCAGGCGGTGCAGGAGGTCGGTGACGAGGTCGCCCTTGGGATCGATGACGATCGCGCCCCGGTGGTGGCGGACATCGTCGAGAACGAGGTGGGCGACCAGGGTGGATTTGCCGGAACCGGTGGCTCCCATCAGATGGATGTGGTGGCGGGCGTCCGCGACCGCGAGACCGACCGGGCGGCGGGCGCCCATGTCGGAGCGGCCCAGCGGCTTGACCCCGGCGCCTGGGGTCGGCTCCGGGACCGTGGGTGGTGGGAGGACTGAGCGGGCTCCCGCACGCCGCAGGCCGGGGGCGTCCGCGTCGACGGGAAGATGGGCCAGGGCCGCCAGTTCCGGGACCGACAGCAGCGCCGCACGCTGCGGGAAGACGCGTCGTTCCAGCCATCGTTCGGGGTGGGCGAGTCGGGTGCGGGCGAGCCAGTTGAGTTCCGAGTACAGGCCGAACGCGGAGGCGAGCGCGTGCGCACGCCCCCGCACCACATCCCGCGCACGCTCCTCCTCACGGGTGCAGGTGGCCGCGTAGGCGATGACTGCGTGCCATTGAGGGCCGGTGAGTTTGGCGGCGGACTGACGGACCGCGGCACCGTGCTCGATATCCTGCCGCCGGGCCAATACTGGCTGCGGCCGGTGCAGCAGGAGCGCGCCGAGCGCGGGCAGCCGAGGCGCCGAGCCTCCAGCCTTCAACCGCCGCGCCGACCGGCGGGCCCGCCGCACAGCGGCGCCGGTTGCCGGGCGGACGAGGATCTGCACGAGCGCGGTCTCGCCCTCGCTCATACCGGTGGCCGCCTGCAGCAGGGCCCGGAGCGGGTCCGCCACGTGCTCGGTGCGCAGCGGCAGCACCTCCGGCCGGGCCGGGCGCAGCCGCCCCGCCGTCACCACATGGCCGGCTGGGATGAGCTCCGGTGGTTGTTGGACGCGAGTGTGGGCCCCGGGCCAGGCCGCCTCCACCGCCCGCCGCACCAGCCCCAGCGGCACCGTCCCCGGCACCCACAGCCGGATCCCCAGCCCCGTCGGCGACCACGCGTACTCGAACCCCAGATGCGGCTGGCCATCGGTAAGGCGTCGCCACCACGGCCGCAACAGACCCGCCAGCTGCGCCCACAACACGTCACCCCCTTTGGCAGGGATCTGGGGCGGAGCGAGGATTTCGACGCAGCGCGCGTCGTCGGCGAGGCGCCGCTGGCGACGGCGTCGGATCCGGCCGCAGGCGGTGGTGACGCACACGGCGGTCGCCGTCGCGACCGGTACGAGCACGGGCATGTACGGGGCGGCCCAGCCGAGAACCGTTTGGGTGATGGAGGTCCAGAAGGCAGCGGGGTCGGTCAGGAAGTCCACCACCGGGCCACGGGGTACCGGGCCGGTGACGGTCACTGGCTCCACGTCTCTCCGCCGAACTCGTGGCCGAGGGAGGAGTCGTCGGGGGCGGTGTCCTCGGCCCACTGCTGGGCGGCGAGTTCCCCGGGGTCGGTGGTAATGATCTCGTGCTCCCCCGGGGCGGTCACGGAAATCAGCGCGACCTTGCGGCGTTCCCCAGCCAGCAGCAACGCCTCGCCCCTCCCGGCGGACAGCAGGAACTCCCGCTCACCATGGGAGAGCCGGAACGACTCGCTGATGGTGTCGATCGCTTGTGGAGCCTGCCGGAGCAGAATCTGAGTCGCCGCGTTCGCGACCACCGCTCTCCCCAGCGGCGAGGCGAGGACGTCATCTGCGTCCTGAGTGATGACGGCCAGCCCCGTCCAGTTTTTGCGAGCGGCCTTGGCCATCCGGAACAGAAAACGCGCCCCGGCCTCGTCACGCATCAGCAGCCACGCCTCGTCCACGATCACCAGATGCTTACCGCCCCGGCCCGCATCGGTGACCTGGCGCCAGATCGCATCCAGCGCCAGCAGCATCGCCGGAGCCTTCACCTCCTCCGGCAACTCCCGCAGCGCGAAGACCACCAGATGACCCGCAGTGCTCACCGTGCTGCGGCCGTTGAAGACGCAAGCATGCGAACCGGTGACATACGGCGCCAGCCGCTCCACCAGCCCCGCAGCCACCTCACTCCCATCCTCGCCAAGAACCTCCGCGAGGTCGGCAAGGACCGGCGGGGTCCGCGTCCAGGTCCGCGCATCCGCCGTGATCCCCACCCGGGCGTAGGTGGCCAGGAGCGCCCGGTCGAGCACGGCTTCCTCCGCGCCCTTCACCTCGGCGCCGAAGAGCACAGCCAGGAAGCGGTGCAGGAACAGCACCCGTCGCGTCAGGACATCCTCACCGCCGGCCTCCCCGTGACAAGTGAGGTCGAAGGGGTTCAGGCGTACGCCGTCGGCACCGAGCGCGACGACATTGCCGCCGACACTCTCGGCCAGGCGTACGTACTCGTTTTCCGGGTCGACGACGGAGGCGGTCATCCCGGTGAACAGCAGCCGCAACAGCTCCAGCTTGGCCAGGTAGGACTTGCCGGCCCCGGAACGGGCGAGGGTGACCGAGTTGTAGTTGTCGCATCCGAAGCGGTCCCACAACACCGGCGCGCCGGAGACGGCGTTCAGCCCGTACAGCACCTGCGACCCCGCTCCGGCCCCGGCCCCAGCAGCATCGGCGGGAGCGGGTAGCTCGGGGCTGGCGAAGGGGTAGCAGGCGGCGAGCGCCGCAGTGTCGAAGGTGCGGCGGATCTTCAGCGTGTCGATGCCCAAGGGCAGGGTGGCCAGCCAGCCGGGCAACGCCCGGTAGGTCGTTGGTGCGACCGTCACCAGAAGTGACTCCGCGACCGCTTTGACGGCGGCGACCTGCTCGGCCAAGGTCTCCTCGTCCGCGGCGTGGATGGTCATGTACAGGCCCACGTGGAAAAGCTTTCCCTCGCCACGGGCGATCCGGTAGGCGAGATCGGCCGCGTCCGCAGCGGCGGCCTCGACCTCCGGATTGTCCAAGTGCCCCTTGTCGAATGCGCCCCGTCGGCCGGATTCCAGCCGGGCACGCTGCTTCTTCAGACCGGCCGCCGCCACGAGGTTGGGGACCGGTTCGATGTGGAGCGCGATGTCCAAGTGCCCGGGGAAGGCGAGGAGGGGCGCCAGCCAGCCCGGGGTGACCTCAGCCGGGTAGCCGGTCACGACCATAGTGGAGGCCAGATGGCCCCCGATCGCGAGGGTACGGGCATGCACCTCAAGCGCCTCCGGACCCGCAGGCTGCAACAGCTCCCCGGCCCGGACGACCTCATGGTCCGCGCGGCGCCGGTTTCGGGGACGTCGGATCATGCCTCGACTCCTTGCGCTTCCGTATCGAGCGGCGGTGTAGGGGGATAGGGGTTACAGGCGGTAGTGATCAGCGCCGTGGTCTGCTCAAGGTCGAGTGGGGTGACGCTGATACCGGCGGGAGCGAGCCCACGAGTCGCCTCTTGGAGGCGCTGGACAGCCCGTCCGCTACAGGCAGAAGGCCGGGCTCGGCGCGGCGGTGTCTCCTCCCGTGCGACAAGGACGATCTGGCGGGTCAGCAGGTCCCTGGTCCCGGCGAGATGGGCAAGGTAATCGGCGTGCGCGCGGGCCGCCCGCTCCAGCGCCGGGTGCGGCAGAGCCGGGGCACCGTGGTGGAGCTGGTCCACCAGAGGCGTGAGATCGGTGCGGTGACAGCGCAGCAGGAGCTGGGTCGGGCCGGTCAGCGAGTTGAGCCAGCGCCCGAACCCCGCGACCAGACCCTGCTGCTCGGCACCACTGTGCAGGTCGAAGTTGACCGGCGAGCAGACCCCCAACGCCGCCTGCCCCTGCCCGGCCAGATCCACCGTGCCCACCGGGCCGACACCGCGATACGGCATCCGCACCGGCACCGGCATCGGCCCGGCTGCCTTGCCCATCGCCTTGTTCACGATCTCAGGCAGCGCGGGCACGCCTTCCGGAGCATGCACCCGCCGCTTGGGGACACGGGCGTGAGCGAGGGCGGCCAGAAGAAACCGGTCCAGGCCGATGCCCTCCCGAGCGCCCACCGCGACCGCGGTGACAGCTCCGGCCACGGGCACCACCATCACCAGATACGCCAGCGGCGGCATGAACGGCCGCGCGAGCCAGTACCCGCCGTACAGCACCAGCACGCACCCGGCCAGGATCACGGTCTGCCGCGCGGTGAGCGGGCCCAGCACACGGTCAGGGCGCGTGATATCCGCGGGAATCCGGGTCGTAGCGACACCGTCGTCGTATCCATCTGTCATGAACACTCACCTCCGGGGCGGTTCAAGAGGAAGCCGCAACTGCACCGGGCGTACGGGCCGGGCACGCACCCGCACGGCCGGGATCCGCAGCACCATCTGCCGTGAGGTCATACGCGGGACGGGCCGGTTGGCCGACGGTCGTGCGGACGAGAGCGAGGCCGAGCCGCTGGTGGTGGTGTGCAGTCGCGGGACGCGTTCGGCCCGGATCGGCAACCAGGTCTGGACCGGCCGCGGCGGACGGGTGGAAACGCGCTGCGCGGCCACGGGCAACGTCAGCTGCCGCTTGCGGCGTGCCTGTGCGGGATGGACCACGGTGTGTGGACCCTTCTGCTGAGAAGTACCAGGTGAAGCCACTCGCGAGCCGGTGCTCAGGCGGCCCGCCGGTCCCCTTGGGACCGTGGGCGCCGTTGCCGAGCTGGCCGCTGGGGCTCCAGCTCGGGCCGCGCCCGTACCTTCAGGCCCCGAAGGGCTGCTGCCGGGCGCAGGAGAGCCAGTGGCTGTACCGGGCCCAGAACCGGGCGCTCTGCCCGCCGCCGCAGCCGGGCCAGTGCCGAGCCACCCGCGGCCCAGTGGCGAGCCTGGCCGTGATCCCGGCCGCGGCGGACCTCCGCCGCCACCGCCGGGACGTCCGCCCCCGCCACCGGGCCGGCCACCTCCGCCACGGCCACGGCGCAGCAGGGACGTGCCGGGGAGGTAACGGTCCATGAGCCGGTACAGAGCCAGAGTCCGCAGGAGGCGTACGGCGGTGGGGGCATGCGGGTTGTGGATCGGGGTGGCGCGGAAGACGACCTGCATCGTCCAGCCAGGGATCTTGAACAGCACCCAGAACAAGGCGAGCCCGGCCAGCATCGTGCCCAGCTGATCCGAGTACGGAATCCCCAGCGCCGTGGTGCCGGGGGCGAAGAACAGCTTGAGCGCGACGATGAACGTCATCGACTGCGCGACCTGAATGACCAGACAACCGGCGAGACCATGCCACCACAGCCGGGCCACCGGGTCGGTGAGCGGGTGGGCATGGCAGGCCAGCGCCAAGGGACCGGAGACGGCAAGCAGAGCCATGACCGCGACCCGTACGACAAAGCCGATCAGCACGGCCAGGATCAGCACGATCATGACGATCGACACGATCAGCAGGTAGATCTTCAGCCCGGGAGCGCCGAACAGAGAGAAGGGAAGGGCTCGTTCGACCAGGCCCTGCCCGGCGTCAGCCATGCCGATGCCCACGATCGCATGGGAGAGCGCATTACCCAGGTCGATGGCCTTGCCCATCACGGTCAGCGACATCGCCGAAGCGATCATCCCGATCAGCAGGCGCGGGGCGATCTGTTTGAGCGCATACCGGGTCTGGACGGTCTCGTATCCCATCACCGTGATCCCGCCCGCGGTCACGAACAGCACGTAGATCCCGGCTGTGATGCCCATCGACCCGGTCCACAGTCGTTTCAGGTCCGCGTGCCGGGTGACATCGGGCGTGGCGAGGAGGGTGTCGGCGAGCAGCTCCCGCAGGGGCTTCATGATCTGCTCGACGATCATCCCCAGGAACGAGGTGATCGCGTTCACGATCATCCCCGGGATGTCGAGGAAACCGCCCAGGCCCCAGCCCGCCGGGGAGCAGTCACCGCTGGTGACCTCGCAGGCAGGAGGCGTCAGCCCAGGAGCCGGTTCCAGCCTCGGCCGCCGTGAGGGCTTAGGAGACGGACGGCTCGGAGCCGGACTCGGCCCGGGCGTGGCCTCAGGCCGAGTGGGCCCCGCTCGGGGCTCGGGAGCGCTTGTCGCCGGTCCAGGCTGGGGACGCGGTTCTGGATCGGCCGGTACGGCAACTGCCGGGAAGACCGCAGTGGGGAGCGCGACTGCCTGCGCGGGCGACCCGGTGAACGGCCCGGCGCCGACGAGGAAGGCAGCGGGCGTCAGGAGCAGGACACAGAGAGGACGGCGGCGGGTGCTGGTCATTGCCCGCCGCCGCCGTCCACGCCCACGATCTGCTTCAACAAGGCCACCAGTACCGGGGCGAGGATCGCCAGCCCGTAGCCGATCGCCGCGGCCTTCAGCGCTCGCTTGGAAGCTTCAACCTCGCCCGGGTCACCCCCGGCCATGAGGTAGCGCAGGCCACCGAAGGTGAGGAAGAGCGTGGCAAGCCCGGCGAGCAGACCGACAACCTCATCCCGCAGATTGGAAATGACCTCCGGGATCGTGGCCACCGCCCACACCACGGGCGGATCCACCAACAGCAAAACAGCGGTCACAGGGATGGTGAACACCAGCCGAAGCCCACAGCGCATCAACTGACGTGCGGCGGCCGGTCGCGGACGGAAGCGGCTGAGCATGACAGGGCACCTCCATCAGACACGAGAACAGACAGACAGAAAACGCACGACGACAGGCATGGGCGGGGTGAGCCGGATCCTTCGCCCGGGGCCGGCCTCCTTCGGCGGCTACCGGATGGCTCTCGGGGTGTCAGCACGAGACGGAGCGCACACCCCACCCAGCACACGGCCCGACAGCGCAGGAGCCCTACACAAACAACTCCTGCCAGGCCCGAGGGCTCCTGCCGATCCAGGAGAATCAGAAGAAGCCCTCGTCTGCCCATCGATAGAGAATCCGGGGCCGGAGCGTTGACGCCCCGGCCCCGGACGTCCCCCGCATGGCTCCCTACCGGGCCTGATGACGCAGGTGAGAAGCCAGGCGCTGTTCGGCGGCGGTGCGATGCCGGTACAGCTGACGCATACTCACCCCACGCTCACTGGCAAGCGCCCCCATCGACTCGCCCCGCAGCCGCGTGCGGGCGATCAGCTGAGCCTCGGCCAAATCCACCACCCGGGCCCGCACCGCACGAGCCAATACCTGGTACTCATCCGACACCGTCAAGCCCTCCAGGTCCTCGACGGTTGCGCGGGCACGCAGGCGCCCCAGATGGACCATCGGCTCACCCGCCTCCCGCTCCCCGCGACGACGAGCCGCGTAGACCAGGCGGTGAACCGCGCGGTCCGCCGCCGCGAACAGCTCCCGGTCCACCCCCGGATCACCCGCATCCACCCCCGCAAGGGCGACCGCGACCGCGGCGAGAGCTTCCTGCTCGACTTCCTGACGCTCCAGATGAGCTGGGCAGGCCAGGCGGGACAGCATCCGGCGCAACACCGGAACCGTCATGGCCACGGCCACCACCGGCCACGGCTCACCGAGGTCGTGCGCACGGCGCACGACCTCACTCCACGTGCGTGCCCGCAGCTCGGCCCGGGTGCTGGGGTGCGCCAGCCGGACGCGGATCTGGTCGACCGGCCACGCCTCCTCCGACGGGTCGTCACGCACCAGGTGTGCGGGCATGGTCAGTGGCGTGGCGGTACGGGCGAGCGCGAGGAAGGACTGTTCCAGCTCCTCCAGCGGCGAGAGCCGGGCAGTGTGCGGACGGCGTACGGGGCGGTGATGCATGGCGCGACTCCTGCGAGAAGAGGTTCGGACAACTTCCGCCGCCAGCTCTTTCACTCCACCGCGCCACCACCGCACCACCCGCGCACCACCACCGGACAACACACCGCCCCATGGACCGCCATGTGCGATGGCACACCTCCGGCTCGGTGGCAGTGAGCAGGGCCAAGGCCCGTACAGAGCGAGCAGGAATCGAACATGAAGAATCTTGAATTGGCGTCTGTGCTCGGGATCTGCAGGCACATGGTCGCTTGCGTGGATCAGCGGTCTTTGAGGAGAAGGTGCAGCAGCGTCATCACGCCTACTCCGACCAAGAGGGCCGTACCGAACGAAGGATGCTCAAAGGCGACGTACACAGTGACGCTGCCCGTCAGCAGCAACAGCGCCATGCGCTCATCCATCTGACCGTGCATGAGTAGAGGCCCCTCCCGAGGTGACGGCACGCCTGCGCTTCCGACGGCGCTTGGTGATGGAAGAGAGGCCGCAGGATCGGAGCCATTACGCGGGTTCACAACAGGGCCTGTGTGTTGTGCGTCACACCTGACACGTGGGAGTGGCACGAGTCCTGGCCACCGATGGGCACGACGGGTAGTGGGCCGCTGTCGCTGGCATGCGCTCGAACTTCAGCAGCGACCCTCCATGCGCGGGGCCGCCCATGGTGGCTCGCTCATGGCTCGCGACCGGCTCGCACCCGCGCTCACCTGCGGATTCAGACGGACCGTCCGGCCATGTCGCGTTCGATCCGTTCAGAACGACTGGGGCGCATGACAGAAGCTGAACCGTAGGCAGTGGCAAAGGCCCGCAGCCTGAATCTCTATTGATCACGTCAGCACCAGACGGCCGGATCCCCGTACCCGGGCGCCACCAGCCGATGACGAAGTCCGACCACCACCGCACCACCACCAGCCGCCCCGGCGCATCCCGCCCTCTGCCGACCACCGTGTGGGCCCCTGCCTTGAATGACCCGAGCGGGGTCTCTGCCCCCGGCGAGGTGCTGCCCGGCTGGGCGTTGGACAAGATCCGCGCCGAGTTCACTCACCGACCCGGCCACCCGCCCGCGCGCCTGATCAAGATCCACATTCGCGACACCGAACCGGGCATGGACGCCCGGACCCGCGTCACCTACCTCGCCGCCCACGAGGACAGCAGCAGCGCCCGCACGGCCCCGGTACTGCTCGCGGAACTGCACCCCGACACCCTCCCCGTCCCCGACGACGAACCGGTCCCCGCCTGTGACCAGATGCCGGGCGCGATGGAGAACGGCTGGTCCGGTTTCTTCCACCGAGCCCATCGCCTCCTCTTCCGTAACGGCGTCTTGCTGCTTGCCACCAGACAGCGCCGCGACGCCGGACGCCTGACCGACCCGCTCGGATCCCTCATCGCCTCCGCCCGCACCGCCGGCTTCCGCTACCTCCAGCACATCGTCATCATCCACGGACACCCCGACGGCGACCGCATCACGCCCACCCCGCCCGAGGACGCACCGCCCGGACTCATCCACTCCGACCTGCTCGTGCTGTCCGCGATCAACAGCGCCTGACCGAAGGGGCACGACGCCATGTCCGACCGCGAATCGGTGTGGAACACCGCACCCACCTCCGCCCCCGCCCAGCGCGCCGACCGCTACGTGTCCGGCTCGAACGCGCACCCCGCCAAGATGCTGCCCGCGATCGCCGCCCACGCCATCCGCACCTACACCAAACCCGGTGAGCTGGTCCTGGACCCAATGTGCGGCATCGGCACCACCCTGGTCGAGGCCATCCGCCACCACCGCCACGCCCTCGGGGTCGAGTACGAGTCCCGATGGGCCCGGATCGCCCGGGCCAACGTCGCCCACAACATCCGGCACGTTGAGCAAGGCAGTGGCCGGGTGGTGTGCGGCGACGCCCGACAACTCACCCAGTTGGTCGACGCCGACCTTCACGGCAAGGTCGCGCTGGTGGTCACCTCACCGCCATACGGACGATCGGCCCATGGCCGGGTCCACTGCACGAGTGAAACTGGCGAGCGCGGCGTGGTCAAAACGGACTACCGATACGGCCGCGACCCGCACAACCTCGCCCACGTCTCCACCGACCAGCTCCTGGACGGCTTCTCCAAAATCCTCACCCAATGCCGGTCGGTACTGCGCCCGGGCGGCACCGTCGTCGTCACCACCCGGCCCTGGCGCACCCACGGCGAACTCATCGACCTGCCCTCCGCCGTCCTGGCCACCGGACAAGCCGCCGGACTCATCCCGACGGAGCGCTGTGTCGCTCTCCTCGCCGGCATCCGCGACGGCCGGCTCATTGCCCGGCCCTCCTTCTTCCAACTGAAGAACGTCCGCGACGCCCGCCGCCAAGGAATTCCCCTCCACCTCGTACAGCACGAGGACGTCCTCATCTTCACTCGCCCCGAGAAGCCCTCCGCGATGTCCCAGCCGCTGTGTACTCGCCACGAGCGGCAAGCCGGGACCGAACGCTGCCGCTACCCCCGATCCCATCGGAAGACAAGGCTGTGAACGCGCACACACGAAGCGGGGAAGCCATGACACCAGCCGCTACCACCCCAAGCTCCCCAGCAGCAGTGCGCCAGGCCCAGGAAGCGGATGAGCCACCCGAGGTGACCGTGATCCTCCCGGACGGTCCTGTGCCGCTCACCCCGCATGCTGCCAAAGCGCTACTGGCCTTCATCCAGGACGAGTACCAACACCGCCGCACCGTTCATCACAACGGCTGACCACCCACGACCGGGCGGAGACACGGTGGACGGCTGGCCCTCCGGGCCGAGCCAGAGGTACGACGGACGACCACCGTCCACCGTGCACACCAAGCGATCCCAAGGAAGACGGCCCATGCCCCGTTTCGCCTTCGCCGGACGCTGCTCCACCGAGGACCTCCAGGACCCGGAGACCTCCCGCAACTGGCAGCTCACCCGCGCCCGCGCTCTCATCGAACCCGCCGGAGGCGAAATCGTCGCCGAATACTTCGACGCCGGACACTCCCGCGCACTGCCGTGGAAACGCCGCCCTCAGGCCGCCGCCCTCCTCGCAGCCCTGCGTGACCCCCACCGCGGCTTCGACGCGGTCGTGATCGGCGAACCCCAGCGCACCTTCTACGGCAACCAGTTCGGCAATACCTTCCCCCTGTTCACCCACTTCAAAGTCCCCCTGTGGGTCCCCGAAATCGGCGGGCCGATCGATCCCGACAACGAGGCCCACGATCTCGTCATGTCCGTCTTCGGCGGCATGAGCAAAGGCGAACGCAATCGCGTCAAGATCCGTGTACGCACCGCCATGGGCTCTCAAGCCAAGATCGAGGGCCGATTCCTCGGCGGCAGACCCCCATACGGCTACCGGCTCGCCGACGCCGGCCCACACCCCAACCCGGCCAAGGCCGCCGACGGCAAACGCCTCCACCGTCTCGAACCCGACCCCCAAGCCGCGCCCATCGTGGTCCGCATCTTCACCGAGTACCTTCGCGGAACCGGCCTATACGCCATCGCCGAAGGCTTGACCCGCGACAACATCCCCTGCCCCTCGGCCCACGACCGCGCCCGCAATCCGCACCGCGACGGCCGAGCCTGGTCCAAGAATGCCGTCCGCGCCATCCTCACCAACCCCCGCTACACCGGGCATGAAGTATGGAACAAACAACGCAAGCAGGAAGTCCTGCTCGACATCGACGATGTCACTCTGGGGCACCGCACCCAACAGACCTGGAACACCCCCGATCAGTGGATCTGGTCTACCCAACCCGTCCACGAACCCCTGATCAGCAAGACCACCTTCGCTCGCGCTCAAGCCAGGAGACACGACCGCCGCCAGCACCACCCCGCAGAACGCAGCCCCCGCACCACACCACGCACCTATGCCCTGCGCGGACTCATCCGCTGCTCTCTGTGCGACCGCAAGATGCAGGGCACCTTCAACCACGGCCACCCCCACTACCGCTGCCGCTACCCGTACGAATACGCCAAGAGCAGCCCCCTCGACCACCCGCTCACCGTCTACATCCGGGAGGCCGTCATTCTCCCGGAACTCGACCGGTGGATCGCACGGGCCTTTGCCCCCGGACAGCTGAAGACCACGCTACAGGCCATGCAGCAATCCCAACGGGCGACAACCACCGCCTTGCCCGGCCTCGAGGTCGCCCGCCGCACCATTGCCGACTGCGACCGGCGACTGAGCCAATACCGCGCGGCACTCGACGCCGGAGCCAGCCCCGCAACCGTCGCCGCATGGATCAGCCAGGCCGAGGCCGACAAAGCCGCCGTACAGCAACAACTCATCACCGCCGGCGCCGCCCGGCGCACCGTCCTCACCGACGAACAGATCCACGGCGTGATCAAAGACCTCGGTGACCTCACCGACCGGCTCCTCGCCGCCCCCGCCGACCGCAAAGCCCCTCTCTACCAGGCTTTCGGCCTCACGCTCACCTACGACATGAAGAAGCGGGTCGTGACCGTTGAGTCACAACCCGCTTCATCCGTGTACGTAAGATCGTGTCCGAGGGGGGACTTGAACCCCCACGCCCGATAAAGGGCACTAGCACCTCAAGCTAGCGCGTCTGCCATTCCGCCACCCGGACCAGGTGTGTCTCCGCGGCCCGCCGCGGCGACATGGACCACGATACCAAGGTTTCGGAGTGCGTTTCACCTGCGTATGCCGGGCGCCCACCCCCGCGCCGACCTGGGGGGACGCGGGGATGGGCACGGAGGGTGACTCGCAAGTGACTAGGTGGGCATCAGGTGGTAGTCGGGGAAGTCGCCGGGGAGGCGCTCGGGCTCGGCGTGGTGGAGCGGGGAGGTGGAAGGCGGGTTGAGGAGGGTGACGGGCTGCGCGTAGGCGGAGAGGTCCTGGCCGGGGAGGAAGTGGCCGTCGGCGAGGTCACCGCGGTGGAGGGGGACGGCGCCGCGGTCGATGGCCTCGGCCACCTGGTCGGCGAGTCGGCGACGGCGGTGGCGACCCGGGCGCCGGTGTCGCGGCCGCCGACGAAGGAGACGCGGCCGATCTCGGGCGAGTGGACCAGGGTCTCGGACAGCTCACCGCCGCTGCCGCTGACGAGGGTGACCGGGATGCCCTCGCGGGCGGCGAGCGCGCAGGCGAGGGTGAGGCAGGCCGGCCCGCCGTCGGTGGGGGTCTTGGCGATGACGGCGTTGCCGGCCAGCGCCTGGACGAGCAGGGCGTGGGCCCGCCACCCTCGACGCGCTCTGCGAGCACCGGGGACTGCTCGCCCTCCTCCTGGTCTGGGAGATCGGCAAGCCCTGGCGGCTGGCCCAGGCCGAGGTGGACCGGGCCATCGACGGCGTCCGCTGGTACGTCGACAAGATCGACCGCATGGCCGAGGGCCGCGCCCCGCTGCCCGGCCCGGTCTCCGACATCGCCGGCTGGGCGCTCGGGGAGGGCGATATGGCGCCAGCCACGGTGCTGGTCGAGGGAGGCGCGTACGGCCTGGTGGGCGGTGGTGGCGTCGAGCCGTGACGGGCCCGCGATCGGGGTGCCGTCGACGGGGGTGGTGGCGGGGAGGGCCCGGCCGTCGCGGTGCCAGGTGCCGTCCCAGAGGCCCAGGACGCTGTCGCCCTGGAACGCCTCGGGGGCGGCGGCCAGGCAGCGCTGCCAGGCGTCGCCCCAGGCGGTTCCGGGCTTGAGGGTGAGGGTGGGTGCCATCGGCGATCTCCGCTCTCGTTGCACAGGCGCGGGGCGGGATGTGGCGGGGAGGTGGCGGTCCGTACGTCACCTGCCACGTACGGGGCGTGGCTGTGCGTGCGGGTGTCCCTACGGGGAGGAAGGCGGCGGCACGGAGCGTGACGGCGACCGGTTCGCGGAGCGGGTACGGCTCACCTCACGCGACGTTGCCGGGTGTTCCGGCCGGATCGCCCAGCAGAGCCACCACCAGCCCGGCGGTCTCCGTGGGGGTCGCTCCCACGCGCACGCCCGCCGCCTCCAGCGCCGTCTTCTTGGCCGCGGCGGTGCCCGAGGAGCCGGAGACGATGGCGCCCGCGTGGCCCATGGTGCGGCCCTCGGGGGCGGTGAAGCCGGCGATGTAACCGACGACCGGCTTGGTGACGTGGTCGGCGATGTACCGCGCGGCGCGCTCCTCCGCGTCGCCGCCGATCTCCCCGATCAGCACGATGAGATCGGTGTCGGGGTCGGTCTCGAAGGCGGCCAGCGCGTCGATATGGGTGGTGCCGATGACCGGGTCGCCGCCGATGCCCACGCAGGTGGAGAAGCCGATGTCGCGCAGCTCGTACATCAGTTGGTAGGTGAGCGTGCCGGACTTGGAGACCAGCCCGATCCGGCCCGGTTTGGTGATGTCGGCGGGGATGATGCCGGCGTTGGACTGGCCCGGGGAGATCAGCCCGGGGCAGTTGGGGCCGATGATCCTGGTGGCGCGGGCCCGGGCGTACGCCTGGAAGGCGACCGCGTCATGGACCGGGATGCCCTCGGTGATGACGACGGCGAGCGGGATCCGGGCGTCGGCGGCCTCGGTGACGGCGGCCTTGGCGTGGGGCGGCGGGACGAACAGGACGCTCACATCGGCGCCGGTGGCGTCCATGGCCTCGCGTACGGAACCGAAGACGGGCACCGTACGGCCGCCGATGTCGACCCGGGCCCCTGCTTTGCGCGGATTGACGCCACCGACGACATCGGTGCCGGCGGCGAGCATCCGCCGGGTGTGCTTCATGCCTTCCGCGCCCGTCATGCCCTGGACGATGACCTTGCTGTCCTTGGTGAGGAAGATGGCCATGATGTGCGCCCCCTACGCGGCGAGTTCGGCGGCGCGCGCGGCGGCGCCGTCCATGGTGTCGGCCTGGTGGACGAGTGGATGAGCCAATTGGCCAAGGATGGCCCGGCCACGAGCGGCGTTGTTGCCGTCGAGCCGGACGACCAGTGGCTTGGTGAGCGGGACGGTGTCCAGGGCGCGCACGATGCCGTCGGCCACCGCGTCGCAGGCGGTGATGCCGCCGAAGACGTTGACCAGGACGGAGCGCACCTCGGGGTCGCCGAGGACGAGGGACAGCCCGTCGGCCATCACCTGCGCCGAGGCGCCGCCGCCGATGTCGAGGAAGTCGGCGGGGCGGGCGCCGCAGCCCGCGACGACGTCCAGGGTGGACATCACCAGGCCCGCGCCGTTGCCGATGACGCCCACCCGGCCGTCCAGTTTGACGTAGCCGAGGCCGGCGGCCGCGGCGCGGGCCTCCAGCGGGTCCGGGTCGCGGTCGCCTGAGTCGTCCCACGACGGCTGCCGGAAGCGGGCGTTGTCGTCCAGGGTGACCTTTCCGTCCAGAGCCACGATCGTGCCGCTCCGGGTCACCACCAGCGGGTTGATCTCGACCAGGAGGGCGTCGTACGCGGTCAGGACGGTCCACAGCCGGCGGATGGTCCCGGCCGTCTCCGGCGGCAGTCCCCCGGCGACGGCGATCTCGTCGGCCTTCGCCTCGGTCACCCCCTCTGCGGGGTCGATCGGGATCCGGGCCACCGCCTCGGGGCGGCGCGCCGCGACCTCCTCGATCTCCATACCGCCCTCGGCGGAGGCGATGGCCAGAAAGCGGCCCGCGGCCCGGTCCAGGGTGAAGCCGAGGTACATCTCCCGTTCCACCTCGACCGGTTCGGCGACCATCACCCGGTGGACGGTGTGGCCCTTGATGTCCATGCCGAGGATCCGTCGTGCGGTCCGCTCGGCCGCCGCCGGGTCGTCGGCGAGTTTCACCCCGCCCGCCTTGCCCCGGCCGCCGGTCTTCACCTGGGCCTTGATGACGACGCGGCCGCCGAGCCGCTCGGCGGCGGCGCGGGCGGCTTCGGCCGTGTCCGCGACCTCGGCTCGCGGCACCAATACGCCGTTTTCTCGGAGGAGTTCCCGTGCCTGGTGTTCGTACAGGTCCATTGCCTGCTCCCTGATGACCGGTCAACAGCGCTTGATCCAGCGCTGGATCGAACGAGTGGCGCACGCCCCCTGGACATCGCTCGGCCGATGGTGGGATAACAAAGTTCATACAGGATAACGTCGACTGTATGCAATCCAGCGATCCACCGACGAGGCACGCACCGACCCCCTACGAAGGGACGCGATTCGCCATGCCCGACGACAGCCAGGACGTCATCTCCGGCGGGCACTTGGTCGCCAAAGCACTCAAGGCAGAGGGCGTCGAGGTCATCTACACCCTCTGCGGCGGCCACATCATCGACATCTACGACGGCTGCGTCGACGAGGGCATCGATGTCATCGACGTACGCCATGAACAGGTCGCCGCCCACGCCGCCGACGGCTACGCCCGGATCACCGGCAAGCCCGGCTGCGCCGTCGTCACCGCCGGTCCCGGCACCACCGACGCGGTCACCGGCGTCGCCAACGCCTTCCGCGCCGAGTCACCCATGCTGCTCATCGGCGGCCAGGGCGCCCACAACCAGCACAAGATGGGATCCCTGCAGGACCTTCCGCACGTCGACATGATGGCGCCGATCACCAAGTTCGCCGCCACCGTCCCGGACACCGCCCGCGCCGCCGACATGGTCTCCATGGCCTTCCGCGAGTGCTTCCACGGCGCCCCCGGCCCCTCCTTCCTGGAGATCCCGCGCGATGTGCTGGACGCGAAGGTGCCGGTGGAGGCGGCCCGTGTCCCCCAGGCCGGGCACTACCGCGCCTCCACCCGCAGCGCCGGCGACCCCGAGTCCGTCCAGAAGCTGGCCGATCTGCTGGTCCAGGCGGAGAGGCCCGCGATCCTGCTGGGCAGTCAGGTGTGGACCACCCGCGCCACCGACGCCGCCATCGAGCTGGTGCGCACGCTCAATGTGCCCGCGTACATGAACGGCGCGGGGCGCGGCACACTGCCGCCCGGCGATCCGCACCACTTCCAGCTCTCCCGCCGCTACGCGTTTTCCAACGCCGACCTCATCGTCATCGTCGGCACGCCCTTCGACTTCCGGATGGGCTACGGCAAGCGGCTCTCCCCCGACGCCACCGTGGTTCAGATCGACCTCGACTACCGCACGGTCGGCAAGAACCGGGACATCGACCTCGGCATCGTGGGCGACGCGGGGCTGGTGCTCTCGGCCGTCACCCAGGCCGCCTCCGGGCTGGGAGGGTTTGGGGGGGTACCCCCCATAAGGCACAGTAACGGGGGCGCGGGCAAGCGCAAGGAGTGGCTGGACGAGCTGCGCGCCGCCGAGCAGAAGGCGATCGAGAAGCGGCTGCCCAACCTCCGGTCCGATGCCTCCCCCATCCATCCGTACCGCCTGGTCAGCGAGATCAACGACTTCCTCACCGAGGACTCGATCTACATCGGCGACGGCGGCGACATCGTCACCTTCTCCGGCCAGGTCGTCCAGCCCAAGTCGCCCGGCCACTGGATGGATCCGGGGCCGCTGGGGACGCTCGGCGTCGGTGTGCCGTTCGTGATGGCCGCCAAGCAGGCCCGCCCCGACAAGGAGGTGGTGGCGCTCTTCGGCGACGGCGCGTTCTCCCTGACCGGCTGGGACTTCGAGACGCTGGTCCGCTTCGACCTGCCGTTCGTCGGCATCGTCGGCAACAACTCCTCGATGAACCAGATCCGTTACGGCCAGAAGGCCAAGTACGGCGAGGAGCGGGAGCGGATCGGCAACACCCTCGGCGATGTGCCCTACGACCAGTTCGCGCGGATGCTCGGCGGCCACGGCGAGGAGGTCCGCGACCCGGCGGACATCGGCCCGGCGCTGCGGCGCGCTCGGGAGTCCGGCAAACCGTCGCTGATCAACGTCTGGGTGGACCCGGACGCGTACGCCCCCGGAACCATGAACCAGACCATGTACAAGTAGGGAGCCCCCACCATGTCCCAGGCTGCCCAGGCCAATCAGGCTCTGACGGGGATCCGCGTCCTCGACATGACGCATGTGCAGTCCGGTCCCTCCGCCACCCAGCTGCTCGCCTGGCTCGGCGCGGATGTGATCAAGCTGGAGAACACCACCGGGGACATCACCCGCAAGCAGTTGCGGGACCTCCCCGACGTGGACTCGCTCTACTTCACGATGCTCAACTGCAACAAGCGGAGCATCACCCTCAACACCAAGTCCGAGCGCGGCAAGGAGATCCTGACCGAGCTGATCCGCCGCAGCGATGTGCTGGTGGAGAACTTCGGTCCGGGCGCCGTGGACCGCATGGGGTTCTCCTGGGAGCGCATCCAGGAGATCAATCCGCGGCTGGTCTATGCCTCGATCAAGGGGTTCGGCGAGGGCCCGTACACCAAGTTCAAGGCGTACGAGGTGGTCGCGCAGGCCATGGGCGGGTCGATGTCGACGACCGGCTTCGAGGACGGCCCGCCGCTGGCGACCGGCGCCCAGATCGGCGACTCCGGCACCGGGGTGCACTGCGTGGCGGGCATCCTCGCCGCGCTCTACCAGCGCACTCACACCGGGCGCGGACAGCGGGTCAATGTGGCGATGCAGCACGCGGTGCTCAACCTGTGCCGGGTCAAGCTGCGCGACCAGCAGCGGCTGACGCACGGTCCGCTCGCCGAATACCCGAATGAGGACTTCGGCGACGAGGTGCCGCGCAGTGGCAACGCCAGCGGTGGCGGCCAGCCCGGCTGGGCGGTCAAATGCGCGCCCGGCGGGCCCAACGACTACGTCTACGTCATCGTGCAGCCGGTCGGCTGGGAGCCCATCACCCGGCTCATCGGCCGCCCCGAGCTGGCCGAGGACCCGGAGTGGGCCTCGCCCGAGTCGCGGCTGCCGAAGCTGGCCAAGATGTTCCAGCTGATCGAGGAGTGGTCGAGCACCCTGCCCAAGTGGGAGGTGCTGGAGCAGCTCACGGCCCACAACATCCCGTGCGGGCCGATCCTGTCCACCAAGGAGATCGTCGAGGACGCGTCGCTCGCGGCCAACCAGATGATCGTCGAGGTCGACCACCCCGAGCGCGGCTCCTTCACCACCGTCGGCTCCCCGCTGAAGCTCTCCGACTCCCCGGTCCAGGTCGAGCGCTCCCCGCTGCTGGGCGAGCACAACGAAGAGGTGTACGTCGGGGAGCTGGGACTCGGCGACGAGGAAGTGCGGCTGCTCAAGATGGACGGAGTGATCTGACGGTGACGAATGACAACGATGCCGTGCGCGCGGTGCTGGACGCCGCCCGCGCCGAGGGGCGCACGGCGCTCACCGCTCCCGAAGGGAAGCGGATCACCGATGCCTATGGCATCCCGACCCCGGCCGAGGGGCTGGCGGAGACCGTCGACGAGGCGGTGTCGCTGGCCGACCGGATCGGCTTCCCGGTCGTCCTCAAGATCGTGTCCCCGGACATCCTGCACAAGACCGACGCGGGCGGGGTCCGGGTGGGGCTGAACTCCTGCGCCGAAGTGCGGGGCGCGTTCACCACGATCGTCGACAACGCCCGCTCCTACGACCCCAAGGCCCGGATCCAGGGCGTCCAGGTGCAGCAGATGATCCCGGACGGCGGGCAGGAGGTCATCGTCGGCGCGGTCACCGATCCCACCTTCGGCAAGGTCGTGGCGTTCGGCCTCGGCGGGGTGCTGGTGGAGGTGCTCAAAGACATCACCTTCCGGCTGGCCCCGGCGACCGAGGACGAGGCGCTGTCGATGCTGGACGGGATCCGCGCCGCCGAGGTGCTGCGCGGGGTGCGCGGCGGACCGGCGGTGGACCGCGCGGCGCTCGCCGATCTGATCGTGCGGGTCTCCCGGCTGGTGGCGGACTTCCCGGAGATCACGGAGGTCGACCTCAACCCGGTGTTCGCCACCGCGAGCGGGGTGCTCGCCGCCGATGTACGGCTGCTGGTCGGGGATCCCGCCCCGCAGGAGCGCCGCCGCTACTCGCGCGAGGAGATCCTGAGCGCGATGCGCCGGCTGATGCAGCCGCGCTCGGTGGCGGTGGTGGGCGCCTCCAACGAGCAGGGCAAGATCGGCAACTCGGTGATGCGCAATCTCATCGACGGCGGCTTCCCCGGGGAGATCCACCCGGTGAACCCCAAGGCCGACGACATCCTGGGCCGCAAGGCGTACAAGAGCGTCACGGACGTCCCCGGCGAGGTGGATGTGGCGGTCTTCGCGATCCCCGCGAAGTTCGTGCCCGCCGCATTGGAGGAGGTCGGCCGCAAGGGCATCCCGAACGCCGTGCTGATCCCGTCCGGCTTCGCCGAGACCGGTGAACACGAGCTGCAGCGGCGGATCGTGGAGATCGCCGAGGAGTACGGGGTGCGGGTGCTGGGGCCCAACATCTACGGCTACTACTCCACCTGGCAGGACCTGTGCGCCACCTTCTGCACCCCGTACGACGTCAAGGGGCCGGTGGCGCTCACCTCGCAGTCCGGTGGCATCGGGATGGCGATCCTCGGCTTCGCCCGGACGACCAAGACCGGTGTCTCGGCGATCGTCGGGCTCGGCAACAAGTCCGATGTGGACGAGGACGATCTGCTCACCTGGTTCGGTGAGGACGACCGCACCCAGTGCATCGCGATGCATCTGGAGGACCTCAAGGACGGCCGGGCCTTCGTGGAGGCGGCGCGGGCCACGGTGCCCCGTAAGCCCGTGGTGGTGCTCAAGGCGGGCCGTACGGCGGCGGGCGCCAAGGCGGCCGGCTCCCACACCGGCGCACTGGCCGGGGACGACGCGGTCTACGACGACATCCTGCGGCAGGCCGGGGTGATCCGGGCGCCGGGCCTGAACGAGATGCTGGAGTACGCGCGGGCGCTGCCCGTGCTGCCCACGCCACAGGGCGACAACGTCGTCATCATCACCGGCGCCGGGGGCTCGGGGGTGCTGCTGTCGGACGCGATCGTCGACAACGGGCTGTCGCTGATGGAGATCCCGGACGACCTGGACGCCGCGTTCCGCCGCTTCATCCCGCCGTTCGGCGCGGCCGGGAATCCGGTGGACATCACCGGCGGCGAACCGCCGTCCACCTACGAGGCGACCATCCGGCTGGGGCTGGAGGATCCGCGGATCCACTCGCTGGTCCTGGGCTACTGGCACACCATCGTCACCCCGCCGATGGTGTTCGCCGAGCTGACCGCGCGGGTCGTCGAGGAGTTCCGCGCCCGGGGCATCGCCAAACCGGTGGTGGCCTCGCTCGCGGGCGACACCGAGGTCGAGGAGGCGTGCGCCTACCTCTTCGAGCGCGGGGTCGTGGCGTATCCGTACACCACCGAGAAGCCGGTGGCCGTCCTGGGCGCCAAGTACCGCTGGGCCAGGTCAGCGGGGCTGCTCACATAGGCCACCACGTTTCCCGGAGCACGAAGAGTTTGGACAGGGGGCGCTGGCCGGGTTCCTTCGAAGCCAAGGGGACGACATGAGCACAGCAGAACGACCGGAGGGGGCCCTCCCCTTCCGTGAAGTGCGGGACAGCAAGGGACGCACGTATCGCATCGGCGAGACGGACCGCGACATCCTGGGCCACAGCCGGAAGCTGATGATCTATCTGCCGTGGATCGCGATGATGGCCATCAGCGTGTCCGAGTACGCCTACGGCTCGGCCGAGGACACGCTCTCGGACGCGCACGGCTGGACCCAGAGCAACACCTTCTGGATCCTGAGCGTCTGGGTGTTCTTCCAGGCCGGGATCGCCTTCCCGGCCGGGTGGCTGCGGGAGAAGGGGATCCTGACCGCCCGCGCGGCGATGTTCCTGGGGTCGGGGCTGTGTCTGATCGGGTTCGTGGCCCTCGCCCACCTGGACAACGTTTTCGCCGCCATCGTCGGCTTCGGCGTCATCGGCGGGCTCGGCTCCGGATTCATCTACGCCACCTGCATCAATATGGTGGGCAAGTGGTTCCCGGAGCGGCGCGGGGCGAAGACGGGGTTCGTCAACGGCGGGTTCGCCTACGGCGCGCTGCCGTTCATCTTCATCTTCAACTACTGGTTCGACACGGGTAACTTCGACGAGGTCCTGGACCTCATCGGGGTCTATGTGCTGATCGTCGTGGCGATCTGCGCCTGGTTCTTCAGGGACCCGCCGAAGAACTGGTGGCCCGCCGACATCGACCCGCTGAGCTACAGCGGCGACGCCAAGAGCGCGGCGAGTCTGGCGAAGAACCCGCCGGCGGCGCGGCAGTACACGCCCAAGGAGGCGATCAGGACCGGGATGCTGCCGCTGATGTGGGTGTCCCTGGTGCTCACCGCCGGGGTGTCCATCTTCGGCATCTCCTTCCAGGTCGACTACGCCAAGGAGGTGGGCTTCGGCCCACTGGTGGCGGCCTCGTCCATGGGCATCATGTCCGTCATCAACGGTGTCGGACGCGGTGTGGTCGGCTGGCTCTCGGACCTGTGGGGACGCAAGACGACCCTGGTGTTCGTCATCGTGGTCCTCGGCCTCGCCCAGTTCGGGGTGATCTGGGCCGGCAACATCCACAGCGAGGCGCTGTTCCTCTTCTTCGCCTTCCTCTCCGGATTCGGCGGCGGCGCCTTCTACCCGATGTTCGCGGCGCTGACCCCGGACTACTTCGGGGAGAACTACAACGCCAGCAACTACGGCCTGGTGTACAGCGGAAAGCTGATCAGCGGACTGTTCGGCGGCGGGTTGGGCTCGATGGTGGTCGACTCGTGGGGCTACGACGGCGCGTACGCGCTCGCCGGAGGCATCTCCATGCTGGCGGCCGCGGTGGCCCTGCTGCTGCGGCAACCGGGTCGGCCACGGGTCCGGGGCATCGCCCCGAACCCGCAGCCGATCAGCCGCGAGGCCGTCTAACTCCGCCCCGAAGGGCCCTCGCTCAGCCCCGTCCGCCGCACCGCAGTGACCGCAGATAGCGGGCGGAGCGGCGGGCGGTGGTGAGCGAATCGGCGGGCTCGTCGTGCTCCACCATCCAGTGGTGGCGGCGGCCGCCATGGGTCCTGCCGACCGCGGTCAGGAAGCGGCGGTAGTCGATGTCACCGTCGCCGACGTCCACCATCCGGTAGCCGTCGGTGGCGGTTTCGTCGTGTTCGCCGTCCTTGACGTGGAAGAGCGGATAGCGGTGCGGGGCGCGCAGGACGTAGTCGAGCGGTTCGAAGGGCGCCGGGGAACCGTCCACCCTCTTGCCGAAGCGGTACTGGCCCACATACGCCCAGTAGATGTCCATCTCCAGATGGACCAGCTCGGGGTCGGTCTCGGCGAGCAGCACGTCGTAGAGGCGGACGTCCGGCCGGTCGGTGGCGAAGGAGAACTCCTCGGCGTGGTTGTGCTGGTAGAACTTCATCCCGCGCGCCTTGGCCGCCGCGCCGTAGGTGTTGAACTCCTCCGCACAGCGCTTCCAGCCGTCCACCGTGGAGCCGTAGCGCCAGGGTCCGGAGGCGGTGCCCACATGCGGCAGGCCCAGCGCCTCGGCGTCGTCCAGCACCTGGGTGAGGTTGGTGGCGAAGGTGTACGCCTTCGGGTCGTCGGAGTAGTAGCCGACGTGGCTGCCGATACCGCGCAGCCCGTGGTCCCGCATCAGCCGCGTGAGCTGCTTGAGAGTGATGTCGCCGGTGCCCTGGGTGTATCCGGCGAACTCCACCTGGTCGTAGCCGTACCGGGCCAGCTCCTTGAAGACCCCGGCGAAGCCGATGGACTGCACCTGGTCGCGGAGGGTGTAGAGCTGGATGCCGAGGTGGCCGCGGGGCACCAGCGGGCCGCCCCGGCCCTTCTGGGCCGTTGTGTCGCTCCGGGCCGAGGTGCCGGTCTGGGCGGCGTTGGCGGTGGCCGTGCCGACCAGGGTGGCGGCCGTGGCACCCGCGGCGACGCCGAGGAATCTGCGGCGGCGGAGCGTCTCGGCGAGTTCGGGGTGTTCCTGAGCCCTCTTCACGGGGTGTCTCCTTCGGTGGTTGCGTTCGTCAGGCCGGCGAGGCGGAGGAGCAGGGTTTTGACGTCGGTGGCGGCCACTTGGCCGCTCACCGCGCCGGGCTGGGAGCAGAGGAGGACGGGCCCGTCCTCCTCGCGGTCCGGGAGGCGGCCGTGGCTGCCGCGCACCGGCGACGGATCGAGCGGGACGACGGCCATGCGGTAGCGCATCCCGGTCTTCTTGCGGGCCAGGGCGGTGGCGGCCCGCACCCGCACATAGGGGTCCTTGGGGTCCATGAACAGCTCGGCCGGGTCATAGCCGGGCTTGCGGTGGATCTCCACGAGCTGCGCGAAGTCGGGGGCGCGGGCGTCGTCGAGCCAGTAGTAGTACGTGAACCAGGCGTCCGGCGCGGCCACCGCCACCAGCTCCCCGGAGCGGGGATGGTCCAGGCCGTGGGCCTTCTTCCCCTCGTCGTCGAGGAGTTCGGCGATCCCGGGCAGACCGGCCAGGGCGGCGCGGGTGGCGTCCAGGTCCTCCGCGCGGCGCACATACACATGGGCGAGCTGGTGGTCGGCGACCGCGAAGGCCCTGGAGGCGCCGGGGTCCAGATACTCCATGCCGTCCTGGGTGTGCACCTCCAGCAGCCCGGCGCGGCGCAGCGCCCGGTTGATGTCCACGGGCCGGGAGACCCGGGTGATGCCGTACTCGGACAGCGCCACGACGGTGCGGCCGCGGGCGGTGGCATCGTCGAGCAGCGGGCCGAGGGCGGTGTCGAGCTCGGTGGCGGCGGCGTGGGCGCGGGGGTCGTCGGGGCCGTACCGCTGGAGGTCGTAGTCCAGGTGCGGAAGGTAGGTCAGCACCAGATCGGTGGGGCTGGTGCGCAGGATGTGGCGGGTGGCGTCGATGATCCACTGCGAGGAGACCAGATCGGCGCCCGGCCCCCAGAAGTGGAAGAGCGGGAAGGTGCCGAGCTTCGCGGTGAGTTCGTCGTGCAGCGCGGGGGGCCGGGTGTAGCAGTCCGGCTCCTTGCGGCCGTCGGCGTAGTAGACGGGGCGCGGGGTGACGGTGATGTCAGTGTCCGAGCCCATCGCGTACCACCAGCAGATGTTGGCCACCGAGTAGCCGGGGTGGGCGCGGCGGGCGGCGTCCCACAGCTTGTCGCCGCCTACCAGGCCGTTGTGCTGCCGCCACAGCAGCACCTCGCCCATCTCGCGGAAGTACCAGCCGTTGCCGACGATGCCGTGTTCGGCGGGGGTGGTGCCGGTGAGGAACGTCGACTGGGCGGCGCAGGTGACGGCGGGCAGCACGGTGCCCAGCGCGGCACGGGAGCCGGACCGGGCGAGGGCCCTCAGGCGCGGCATATGGTCCAGCAGCCGTGGGGTCAGCCCGACGACATCGAGGACGAGGAGGGGGGTCGGGCCGCCCCTGCCGCTCAGGTCGCTCATGGCAGCTCCTTGAGGCCGAGGTCGGTCAGCAGGTCGCGGGCGAGGGCGAGTTCGGCGGCGATGCCGTCGGCGAGCCGGTCGCGGGTGCGCGGGCGCAGCTCGGGCGGGAGCGCCTGCCATGTGTAGGTCTCCACTTCGAGGTGGCGGGTCAGCGGGGCGGGCCCGCCGACGAGCCGGGCGAGGGCGTCGGCCAGCACCGGGAGGGTGGAGGTGAGCGGGGGCTCGGGCGGGGCGTGCAGCGGCACATGGAAGTGGGACCGCCAGGGCCCGGTGTCACCGAGCCCGCCCGCGAGCGCCTCGTCGAGGTCGTCGGTGCCGTGGACGCCGCCCTCGGGGGCCCGGGTGCGGGTCTGGTGGAGGAAGCGGGGCTCGGCGAAGGCCGCGAGGGCCTCCCGCACCCCGGGCTGCGCCGGGTCCTCGGCGTGCAGCGCGGCGGACAGCTGCGCCTTGACGACCGGGACCCCGGCGGCGGTGAGCGCGCCTGTGGCCGTGTGCGGGTCCTCGAACTGCGTCGCCAGATGGCAGGTGTCCAGGCAGACGCCGATCCGGTCCAGGGGCGGGCCGCCGGGCGCGGTGAGCGCCTCGATGGCCTGCCCGGTCGTCTCGACGGTGCAGCCGGGCTCGGGCTCCAGGCCGATGCGGATGGAGCGGCCGGTGAGCTCCTGGACGGCGTCGAGCCGCTGGGCGAGGGTGGTGAGGTGGCGGCGGGCGGCGCGGGCCCGTTCGGTGTCGAAGGGGGTGCGCCAGGCCAGCGGCAGGGTGGAGACGGAACCGTCGGCGATGTCGTCGGGGAGCAGCGCGGCCAGCAGCCGGGCCAGATGGGTGGTGTGCTCCAGCCGCTCGGGATCGGTCCAGTCGGGCTTGTAGACGCGGTACTTGACCTCCTGGGCGCCGAACCCCTCGTACGGGAAGCCGTTGAGGGTGACCACTTCCAGGCCGCGGGTGTCCAGCGCGGTGCGCAGCTTGCGCAGTTCGGCGGGGTCGGCGCTCAGGGTGCGGGCGGCGTCGCGGGCCAGCCACAGGCCGATGCCGAGCCGGTCGCGGCCCAGCCGGCGGCGCACCGGTTCGCAGTACAGCCGAAGCTGCTCCACGACGCCGTCGAGGTCTTCGGCGGGGTGGACGTTGGTGCAGTAGGCGAGGTGGACGGTGGAGCCGTCGGGGTGGCGGAAGCGCATGGTGTCCTCCTCACCGTTCCGTCGGCGCGGTGGCCGGGCCGCCGCCGCGCAGGATGGAGTTGCCCTCGTGGGTGGCGGTGGCCTCGGTCTCCTCGCTGTCGAGGTCGAGGTCCAGGCGGCCGCTGAGCCCGTAGAACGCGACCGGGTTGCGCCACAGCACCTGGTCGACGTCGTCCTCGGTGAAGCCCTCGGCGCGCATCAGGTCGCCGACCTCGCGGGTCTTGAGCGGGTCGCTCCTGCCCCAGTCGGCGGCGGAGTTGACCAGGACCCGCGCGGGCCCGTACTCGCGCAGGATCGCGACCATCCGCTCCTCGTCCATCTTGGTGTCGGGATAGACGGAGAAGCCCAGCCAGCAGCCGCTGTCCTTGGCCTCCTTGACGGTGGTCTCGTTGAGGTGGTCGACCAGGACGTGGTCCATGGGCAGCGCGGACTCCTTGACGACGTCGAGGGTGCGGCGCAGTCCGGCCAGCTTGTCGCGGTGCGGGGTGTGCACGAGGGCGGGCAGGCCGTGGTCGGCGGCGAGCTGCAACTGGGCGGCGAGGGCGGCGTCCTCGGCGGGTGTCATGGAGTCGTAGCCGATCTCGCCCACGGCCACGACGCCGTCCTTGACGAGATAGCGCGGCAGCTCGTCCAGGACGGGGGCGCAGCGCGGGTCGTTGGCCTCCTTGGGGTTGAGGGCCAGGGTGCAGTGGTGGGCGATGCCGTGCTGGGCGGCCCGGAACGGCTCCCAGCCGAGCAGGGAGTCGAAGTAGTCGTAGAAGCTGGCGGGCGAGGTGCGCGGCTGTCCGAGCCAGAAGGACGGCTCGACGACGGCGCGCACCCCCGCGGCGTACATGGCCTCGTAGTCGTCGGTGGTGCGGGAGGTCATATGGATGTGCGGGTCGAAGATGCGCATCAGGACTCCTCGCGGGTCAGGGCGCGGGTGGGGGCCGTCGTGGCGGTCGGGGACGTCGCGGCTGTCCGGGACGCCAGGGCCAGTACGCGGTCGAGATCGGCGGGCACGGGACGGCCGGCGGCGGTGCGCTCCCTGGCGTAGTCGGTGAGCATGCGGGCCAGCTCGGCGTCCCCGCGCGCCCGGCGCTCCCATGCGGCGACGGCGGTGAGCGGGACGCCGGTGAACAGGCACTTGAGCACGGCCTGCCGCCAGCTGTGCGGCGAGAGGTGGCGGGCGGCGTACGGGCCGACGGCGGCGGCCACGAGGCGGGTGTCGTTGGTCCGCAGGGCGTCCTCGACGAGCGGAACGGCGTCCGGGCCGGTGAAGAGGGCGAGGTGCGGGAGCGCGAGGAGCACGGCGCGGCGCTCGGCGGCGGTGCCCTGCGCGTACAGCCTCGCGGCGGTCGGCGCGTCCGCGTCGGCGGCGTGGAGGATGAGGATGCGGGCGGCGTCGGGGAGGTCGTGGGGGGCGAGGTCTTCGGCGGGGGTGGCCGCCCCGGCGAGGGCGTCGGGCGGGGCAGTGGCGGCGGGCGGGGCGGCGGAGGCGTCGGGCGGGACGGTGGCGGCGTGGCCGGTAGCAGCGGACTGGCCGGTGGTGGCAGTCGGTGCGGTGGCGGGTCGAGTGGTGGCGGGTTGCGCGGTCGCGGGTCGAGCGGTCCGGACGTGGCGGCCCGCGGAGGCGAAGTCCAGCTCCCAGCGGGCGGGGCCGGGCCCGCCCCCGGAATCGTCCGCCTGGGGCCCGGTATTCGCCGCCTCCGTCAGGGCCCTGTCCAGCCAGGCGCGCCCTGCCTCGTCCAGTCGCCGCTCCACGGCGGCGCGCAGTTCGGTCGGGGTCAGCATCGGACGCCTCCCTCGATCGCGGCCCGTTCGGCGTCCTGGAGGAAGCGCAGGGAGGTGCGGGCCAGTTCGGGGCCGGCGTGGGAGTGACGGGGCAGTTCGACACCGACGAGCCCCCGGTACCCGGCGGCGTACAGCGCCTCCAGGACCGGCGGGAAGTCGATCTCCCCCTCGCCGAACGGCAGATGCTCGTGCACCCCGCGCCGCATGTCCTCGATCTGCACATGCCGCACCCAGGGCGCCGCCGCGCGCACGCACTCGGCGGGCGGGTCGGGCTCCAGGCACTGGCAGTGGCCGATGTCGAGAGTGAGACCGAGGGCTGCCGGATCGCCGAGCGCCGTGCGCAGCCGGTGGAATCCGGCGAGGTCGGCGAGGAGATGCCCCGGCTCCGGCTCGATCGCGAGGGCCACGCCCGCCGCCTCGGCGGCGACGACCACCGGCCCGAGGGCGTCCGCGAGCCGCCGCCACGCCGTCTCCTCGGGCTCGCCGGGCGGCAGCACCCCGCTGAAGCCGTGCACGGCCGGTGCCCCCAGGTCGGCCGCCACCCGTACGGCCCGCAGCAGCAGATCGACACGGGCGCCGCGGGCCTCGGGGTCCGGGTCGAGCAAGGTGGGGTGGTGCTTGCGCCGGGCGTCGAGAACGTACCGGGCGCCGGTCTCGATCGCGACGCCGAGGCCGAGCCGCTCGAGGTCGCGGGCGACGCGGCGGGTGCGGGAGGCGAGGTCCGGGGCGAGCGGGTCGAGATGCATATGGTCGAGGGTCAGCGAGACGCCGTCGTAGCCGAGGTCGGCGAGGAGGGCGAGGGCATCGGTCAGGCGGAGGTCGGTCAGGCCGTTGGTGCCGTAGGCGAAGCGCAGGGGTTCCGGGCGGGGACGGCTCATGTCGCGCTGACCTTTCTCGACAGCCGTCGGGCGACGGGCATCAGCGCGAGCAGCCCCGCCGCCGTCCGGTGCGCCCCGGCGCGGGAGGCGAGCACGGCCTGAAGCGGGATCATCGCGCGGATGCCGCTGCCGACGGCGCGCTGGAGGAAGTACGGGGAGGGATTGAGCGCGGCATGCGCCAACGGCCGGGCGACCGTGGCCACATACCCGCCCGCGAGCACGGCCCCGGCGACGGCCGCGAAGCGGCTGGCCGCCGCGCCGCGCGAGGCGATGGTCAGGGGCAGCCCTGCCCCGGCACGCGGCCCGCCCGGCGGACCGCCACCGGTGGCCGTAACGAGTCGCCTCGCCGGACTGCCGCGCCCTGCCCGTACGCCCTTGCCCCGCGCGAGCCCGTGGCCAACGGCGGCCGTGGTGCCCTGGACGACGGCCGCCAGGCTGGGCACGGCGGTCCTGGCCGAGACGGCCGCCCGGACCGCGGCCGCCGCGCTCCGGCTCCACCCGTTGGCCGGGGCCCGGCCAACGGCGCCGCCGACAACCGGACCACGCCCCGAGGCAGCCCCACTACCGAACGCCGCACTTACGGCAGGGGCGCGGCGCGGGACCCGCCGCCGGCCAAGCCGGTTGCCTTGGCCCGAAGAAGCCGGGGCGGACAGGGCCCTGGCGAGTCGCCGAACCGGACCACCGCGGCGCGACCCCATGCGGGAGAGCTCCCCGGCGAGGGCCGCCGTGGCGGCTCCGGCCGCCAGGCCACCTGGCGTGGTGGTGTCATGCGCAGCCGCGAGCGGTGCGCGGTGGCCTGCGGCGGGGGCCGGGCGTCTGGTCGCGGCCCAGGCGATCACCGTGCCCACCGCGAGGGCACCGAGAGGGGCCGCCGAGGAGCCGCCGACGGCCTCCCGGCGGGAGACCGCGGTCACCGCGAGGGTGTGGGCACCCAGAAGGGCGGCCGGGGGCAGGGCGGAGCGCAGGGCGGCGGGGGCGGAGGCGGTGGCGCCGAGGAGGAGGTCCAGCGCGCGGGCGGCGGCCATGGCGGGCGGGCCCGCGGGGGTGTTCTTCAGCCCCAGGTCGTACGCCCACACCGTGCCCGCCAGGGCCGTCGCCGTGGTGAGGGCCGGGCGGCCCGCGGCGGCGGCGCAGAGCAGCCCGGCGACGGTCAGCCCGGTCGCGGCGGTCAGCGCGGCGCCCGGGGCGATACGGCCCGACGGCAGCGGGCGGCCGGGGCGTTCCACGGCGTCGATGTCCCGGTCCGCCCAGTCGTTGAGCGCCATGCCCGCCTCGTAGAGGCACAGCGACGAGCAGACCGCGAGCGCGGTGCCCCGGTTGGGGCCGCACCGGGCCGCGGCCGCGCCCGCCAGGGCGTCACCGGGCACGGTGAACAGGGCCGACACCCGGAGCAGTTCGGCCCAGTCGCCCCAGTTCCCCCAGCCCCCACGCTCCCCCGCCGCCCGCGTCATGAGCGGCCCCGCAGCCGTCCGGCGAGGCCGAGCAGCGCCGCGTACTGGTCGGCGAGGGCGGCCGGGCCGCCGTCCGGGTCCTTGAAGTAGAAGCCGAGTTCGGGGAGCGGCCCGGCCAGGCCGATCTCGTGGCCGCGGGCGGTCAGCCGGGCCAGGTCGAGGACGAGCGGTGCGGCGAGCGCCGAGTCGCAGCCCTGCCAGATGGTCTGCAGAACCATCCGGGAGCCGAGGAAGCCCTCGAAGGCGACGTGGTCCCACGCGGTCTTCCAGTCGCCGAGCGCGGGCACGTTGTCGATGTGCAGCTCACCGTCGGGGAGTTCGCCGAGGGTGTCGGAGAGGACCCGCGCCTTCCCGGCGTTCTTGGCAGCCGCGGCGCCCGGGTCGGCGAGGGCGGCGCCGTCGCCGCCGCCGAGGAGGTTCGTACCGGACCAGCTCCGTACGGCCAGCGCCCGCTGCGCGAACATCGGCGCGAGGACGGACCGCAGCAGCGTCTGCCCGGTCTTGCCGTCGCGCCCCGCGTACGGCAGCCCGGAGCGCTCGGCGCGCTCACGCAACCGGGGGTGGTGGAGCCCGGTGGAGGGGGTGAAGTTGACGTACGGGCATCCGGCGCGCAGCGCGGCGGCGGCGTAGAGGGAGCTGGGCGGCAGGGTTCCGGGGTCCTCCGGGGCCGCTTCGGTGGAGGCGACGTTGACGACGACGGCGCGGGCCAGCCCGTGCGTGCGGAGGAAGTCGGTGAGGTCGGCCGCGAAGGCCGCGATCAGTTCCTCCTCACCGCGGCCGTCGCCGGGCTGCGGCCCGCCGGGGCGGACGGCCGCGTCGGCGGCGGCGAGTTCCGCGCGTACGGCGGCGGGCAGCCCATACGGCAGCACCCCGTCGGCGGCCAGCGCCTCGGCCCGCTTGGGCAGCGGGGTCGTGGCGGTGTCATGGCCGCCGAAGACGAGGTCGGCGAGCGCGGGAAGGCCGCTGTCCACGAACGGCGCGGTCTCGGTGACCATTCCGGTCGCCGGCTGCAACCCCCCGGCGACGGCGGCACAGCCCGCTACGGCGGTGGTGGCGACGGAGCCGCGCGCGCCGATGAGCCAGACCCCCGTACGGGGTGCGTCGCGGAGTGGGGTGATGTCGTCGGGGCGGGTGGTCACTGGCTGCCTCCCGGGTGGGCGTGGGTTGTGCATGTGGTTCGGGTGCCGCGCATTGGCGTTCGCGGCGGCGGTGGTGGGCGGCGCCGGTTCGCTCGTGTCGTACGGGAGTCGGGGGTGGATGGGTCGAGGCCGAGGTCGGGTGGTCGAGGTCGGGTGGTCAGGCCAGGTGGTCAGGCCGGGCGGTCGGGGCGGGCGGTCGGGGCGGGCGGTCAGGCCAGGTGGTCGGGGCGGGCGGGTCGGGGCGCGGAGCCCTCGTGCGGTCGGCAGCTCCCCGCGAAGTCCCGGGGCCACCGGTCCACCGGGCCCGGGCCCCCGGCCCGGAGCCCCGGGGTGGCCGGGACCGGGACGGGCGGCCCGGGCAGACCCCAGCCCGGGGGCCGGAGCCGGGGCCGGTGGGCCCCGGCGTCCTGCCCCCGGGTGGGTGGTTGAGGTGGCGGCGGGAAGGAGGCGGCGTACTCCTGCCCACCGCCACGCCGCCCCACGGCTCCCCTCGGGCCGTCGGGACGGCGAACCGGGGGGCGCCTAGCCGTCGTGGTGGTGCTGGTGGTGGCCGCCGCCCTTCGCCGGCAGGTCCTTGATCCGGATATCGCGGAAGGAGACCTCGTCCCCCTCCCCGTGGTTCTGGATGCCGACGTAGCCCTGGAGCAGGCTGCGCGCCGGGTCCCGGTTGGTGAAGTCGTTGATCTGCACGCCGTTGAGCCAGATCCGCAGCCGCTCACCCTGGACCCGGATCTCGTACGTGTTCCACTCCCCCGGCGGGTTCAGCGCCGCGTCCCGCTTGGCGAGGTCCGCGGACTGGAAGCCGTAGACCGAGCCGGTGGTGTGATCGGGGGTGTCCGTGGCGTCGATCTGCACCTCGTAGCCGTTGTCGACCGCCGACCAGGGGTCGTCGGAGGCCGGGAAGCCCACGAAGACGCCGGAGTTGTCGTCGCCCGCCATCTTCCAGTCCAGCTTGAGCGAGTACGAGCGCAGCTCGCGCGCGTCGTACCAGAGCATCCCCATGCCACCCGTCGAGGTGAGGGTCCCGGACGCGGTGTCGAGGGTGAAGCTCCCGGGGCCCGCCTGCTTCCAGCCGTCCGTCGAGGTGCCGTCGAAGAGCGGGCGATAGCCCTGCTCGGGGCGGCAGTCGGCGTGGGCGGCGCCGGTGGCGTAGCGGATGCCGCCGAGCAGGTGCTGCCGGAAGGCGGGGTCGGCGTAGGACTCCTTGGTGTGGCCGAAGCCGGTGTAGAAGGCGCGGCCGCCCCGGTACTCCTGGCACCACGAGATGGGGTGGTCCTCGCCCATCGCGCCGCCCTGGTACGAGGATTCGTCGAGCGTGGCGAGGACCCGCACCCGTTCCCTCGGGTTGGTGCGGTAGTTGTACCACTCATCCGTCCGCTCCCACGTCGGCGCCAGATGCGCGGTCGCGGGGTTGGCCCGGTCCTCGACGTTCACGGTGGCCCGCTGGATCGCGGGGTGGGACTGGAAGTACGCCCCGGCCAGGCCCTCGTAGAAGGGCCAGTCGTATTCGGTGTCGGCGGCCGCGTGGACGCCGACGTAGCCGCCGCCCGCCCGCACATAGCCCTCGAACGCGGACTGCTGGGCGGCGTCCAGGACGTCGCCGGTCGTGGAGAGGAAGACGACGGCGTCGTAGCGGGCGAGGTTGTCGGGGGTGAAGGCGGCGCCGTCCTCGGTGGCGTCCACGGCGAAGCCGCTTCCCGCGCCGAGTTCCTTGATGGCGGCGACCCCGTCGGGGATCGAGTCATGGCGGAAGCCCGCCGTCTTGGAGAAGACCAGGACCCGGTCGTCGTCGGCAGCCGATGTCGCAGCCCCGGACGCGGCGGCGGGCAGGGCCGTCAGGGCGAGCAGCAGCGTGGCCCCGACGGCGGCGAGGCGCGCCCCACGCCGGAAGCGGGTGCCGGAGTCGGGTCCGGAGTCGGGTCCGGAGTCGGGTCGGGAGTCGCGTCTGGAGTGCGGAGAGGTGTACGGGTGCATATCCGTCGTGCTCCTTCCTCCCGGGGTGGGGGCGGCGTCCGCGTACGGCCGCCGCCCCCGGCCTCGGGCGTCAACTCGTCAGCCGGTGCCGATCGTGAAGTCGTCCACGTCGAAGAGCGCTCCCGCACCGCCCTTGAAGACGAGGGACAGCGTGGTGGTACCGGTCGGGGGCTTCGTCAGTGTCGTCTTGACGTCCTGGAAGGTCTCCCAGTCGCCGGTCACCGGCACGGTGACGGTGCCGAGCAGCCGTCCGGTCGGGGAGCCGCTGTGGATCTCCAGCGTGCCACCGGCGCCCGCCGAGGAGACCCGTGCGGTGAAGTCCTTGGCGTTGCCCAGCGCATACGGGGTGAAGGAGATCCAGTCCCCGTTCTCGATGTTGCCGACCGTCTTGCCGCCGTTGGCCGGGGTGTGGGAGATCACCGAGACGCCCTGGCTGTCGTCGTAGTGCTCGGCCTGCCGGTGCTTGGGCTGGACGATGGACTGGTCATGGGTGGTCAGCGGCGGCTGGCCGCCCCCGCCGCCGTCGGTGTACTCGGCGTCGAAGACCCCGAAGATGTTGGCGTTGGGGTCGTGCTCCCCGTCCGCGTTGGTCTTGATGGTGCCGGAGCAGCCGTTCGCCGTGGTGACGGGGTGGCCGTGGCTGTCATGGCCGAGGATGTAGGTGACTTTGACCTTGGCGCAGTCGACGGTCCCGTCCTCCGGGTCGGTCACCTTGACCTTGAAGGGGACCTCGTCGCCGAAGCTGAACAGCTGGCCGTCGGCGGGCAGTTGCAGCGTCACCTTGGGCGCCGTGTTGCCCACCGTGAGGTGGACATTGGCGTTGGCGGTGCGACCGGTGGGGTCCTTGACGGTGAGGGTCGCGGTGAAGGTGCCGTTCTTCTTGTACGTGTGGGTGGGGTTGGTGGCGGCGGAGGTCGTGCCGTCACCGAAGTCCCAGCTGTAGGCGAGGGTGTCGCCGTCGGCGTCCGAGGTGCCCGCCGAGGAGAAGGCGACCTTCATGGGCGCCTTGCCGGAGGTGCGGTCGGCGCTCGCCTCGGCGATGGGCGAGTGGCCGTCGGTGGCGTTCTCGATCCGGTAGAGCGCGGAGTGCTCGTCGCCGTTGAAGTAGCCGAGGCCGTAGTCGAGGACGTACAGCGCGCCGTCCGGGCCGAAGGCCGAGTCCATGACCTGGGTGCCGGACCACGGGAAGTCGTTGATCTTCTGCACGGCCCCGTCGGCGCCCTGCTCGATCCGCTTGATCCACTGGCGGCCGAACTCCCCGGCGAAGAAGTTCCCGTTGTACGACTCGGGGAACTTCACCGGTGAGTCGAGCGAGGCGTCATAACGGTAGACCGGCCCGGCCATCGGGGACTCGGAGCCGGAGCCGAACTCGGGCACGGAGTCGTTGTCGTACGGGATCCAGGCGGGCTGGGCGGGCGGCAGATCGGTGAGCCCGGTGTTGTACCGCGAGGTGTTCTCGGGCGCGGCGCAGTCGAAGGCCGGGCCGGAGGTGCCGGTGGCGAAGTCGTAGTCGCGGTACGGCTTGTTGTCGGCGATGCAGTACGGCCAGCCGTAGTTGCCGGGCTTGGTCACCCGGGCGAACTCGACGGCGCCACCCGGCCCGCGCTCGGGGTTGGCGGCGCCGGCGTCCGGTCCGTAGTCACCGACGTAGACCGTTCCGGTCGGCTTGTCGACACTGATCCGGAAGGGGTTGCGGAAGCCCATCGCGTAGATCTCGGGCCGGGTCTTCTCGGTGCCGGGCGCGAAGAGGTTGCCGTCCGGGACGGTGTACGAGCCGTCGTCGGCCACCTTGATGCGCAGGACCTTGCCGCGCAGGTCGTTGGAGTTGCCCGCGGAGCGCCGGGCGTCGAAGGCCGGGTTGCGGTTGTCCCGCTCGTCGATGGGGGTGAAACCGTCGGACTCGAACGGGTTGGTGTCGTCGCCGGTGGACAGGTAGAGGTTGCCGTCGGCGTCGAAGTCGATGTCCCCGCCGACGTGGCAGCAGATGCCACGGTTCGCGGGGACGTCCAGGACCTTCTTCTCGCTGCCGGTGTTCAGGGTGCCGTCGGCGTTCAGGGTGAACCGGGAGAGGCGGTTGACGCCGTCGAACTTGGCGAAGTCGGCGGCCGTGCCCTGGGTGGGGGCGTCCCCTGCGGGGGTGTCGAGCGGGGGCGCGTAGTAGAGGTAGATGGCGCGGTTGTCGGCGAAGCCGGGGTCGATGCCGACGCCTTGAAGCCCTTCTTCGTCGTGCGAGTAGACCGGCAGCTTGCCGGACACCTTGGTCTCGCCCGTGGCATCGGTCAGCCACAGGGTGCCGTCGCGCGAGGTGTGCAGCACGGAGCGGTCGGGGAGCACGGCGAGTGTCATGGGCTCACCGGTCTCCTCCACGCCCTTGGCGAGGGTGACCTGCTGGAACTCCTCGGCGGCCGGGGCTGGTTGATCCGCGCCCGCCGGCGGAGCGGTGAGCGCGAGCCCCGCGCCGACGAGCAGGGCGCTCGTGACGAGCGCGAGGGGCCCGCGCAGTCGAAGCCTTTTCCTGTGCACGCTGATCCTCCGTGGAAAGAGGGGGGGTGTACGGGCGGGCCGTCAGGCCGCCGTGACTGGCACAGGCGCGCGCCGTCGCGCCGGGATGACCGGTCCGGGGCGAGGGGCCCCTATGTGACCGGTACATCTCAAGGACCGTAGCGGTGTTTGTCCGGTCCGGAAACCCCTTTGACGCGAAGTAACCCCTGCTTCATCCACGGGCAGGACAAAGCTGGGTGGGGGCGCGGTGTGCGGTCCCCCACCCAGGGGCCCTTCGGGCGGGTCCTCGATCGCCGGACGGGCCGGGCTACTTCTCCCCGCCTCCGAAGGCCGCGTCGAACGACGCCGTCGGCGGGTCGAAGTCGAAGTGCTTCAGCCGGGCCAGCGCCTCCGGGGCGCCAGTGAGCCGGTCCATCCCGGCGTCCTCCCATTCGACCGACACCGGACCGTCGTAGCCGATCGAGCGCAGCATCCGGAACACGTCCTCCCACGGCACATCGCCATGGCCCGCCGAGACGAAGTCCCAGCCGCGGCGGGGATCGCCCCAGGGCAGATGGGAGCCGAGGCGTCCGTTGCGGCCGTCCAGCCGCTTGCGGGCCTCCTTGCAGTCGACGTGGTAGATCCGGTCCCGGAAGTCCCACAGGAAGCCGACCGGGTCCAGGTCCTGCCAGACGAAGTGGCTGGGGTCGAAGTTGAGCCCGAAGGCGGGGCGGTGGCCGAGCGCCTCCAGGGCCTGGTGGGTGGTCCAGTAGTCGTAGGCGATCTCGCTGGGGTGCACCTCGTGGGCGAAGCGCACGCCCTCGGCGTCGAAGACGTCGAGGATCGGGTTCCAGCGCTCGGCGAAGTCCTCGTAGCCCCGCTCGATCATCCCGGGCACCACCGGCGGGAACATCGCCACCAGATGCCAGATGGAGGAGCCGGTGAAGCCGATGACGGTACGGACCCCGAAGGCGGCCGCGGCGCGGGCGGTGTCGGCCATCTCCGCGGCGGCCCGCTGCCGGACGCCCTCGGCCTCGCCGTCGCCCCAGATCCGGCCCGGCAGGATGGCCTTGTGGCGTTCGTCGATGGGCGAGTCGCACACGGCCTGGCCGACCAGATGGTTGGAGATGGCGAAGCACTTCAGGCCGTACTTCTCCAGCAGGCTGTGGCGACCGTCCAGATAGCCGGGCTCGCCGAGCGCCCGGTCCACCTCGAAGTGGTCGCCCCAGCAGGCCAGTTCCAGGCCGTCGTAACCGAAGTCGCGGGCCAGCCGGCAGACCTCCTCCAGGGGAAGGTCGGCCCACTGGCCGGTGAAGAGCGTGAAGGGTCTGGGCATTCCGGCCTCCTGTCTCAGACGGGTACGGGGGTGTAGACGCAGTTCTTCTCCGCGCTCTCCTCGACGGCGGCGAGCACCCGCTGCACCTGCAGGCCGTCCTCGAAGGACGGCTCGGGTCCGGTCCCCTCGGCGACCGCGAGCACCATGTCCCGCGCCTGGTGGACGAAGGTGTGCTCGTAGCCGAGGGCGTGGCCCGGCGGCCACCACGCGTCCAGGTAGGGGTGCTCGGGCTCGGTCACCAGGATCCGGCGGAAGCCGGAGTCGGCGGCGGGCTCGGTGTGATCGTGGAAGGACAGCTCGTTGAGCCGTTCCAGATCGAAGGCGAGCGAGCCGTGATCGCCGTTGAGCTCGATCCTGAGCGAGTTCTTACGGCCTGCGGCGAACCGGCTGGCCTCGAACGAGGCCACCGCGCCGGAGCCGAACCGCCCGGTGAACAGCGCCGCGTCATCGACCGTCACCGGTCCGCGGGCCGCCCCGCCCGCCCCGGAACCGCCGAGCCCCGCCACCGCGCCGGCGGGCAGCGGCCGCTCCCGGATGAACGTCTCGGTCAGCGCCGAGACGCCGATCAGCCGCTCCCCCGCCAGATACTGCGCCAGGTCGACGATGTGCGAGCCCAGGTCGCCGAGCGCGCCGGAGCCCGCGTACTCCCGTCGCAGCCGCCACACCAGGGGGAACTCCGGGTCGACGATCCAGTCCTGCAGATAGGTGACCCGTACGTGCCGCAGCACGCCGAGCCGCCCCTGCGCCACCATCCGGCGGGCGTACGCGATAGCGGGCGCGCGGCGGTAGTTGAAGCCGACCATCGCCACCTGTCCGCGCTCCTGCGCCCGCCGCGCCGCCTCCACCATGGCCTGCGCCTCGGTCACGGAGTTGGCGAGCGGCTTCTCGCACAGCACGTGCTTGCCCGCCTCCAGGGCCGCGATGGCGATCTCGGCATGGCTGTCGCCGGGGGTGCAGACGTCCACGAGCTGCACATCGTCCCGGGCGATCATCGACCGCCAGTCGGTCTCGGCCGCGGCCCAGCCGTGCCGGTCCGCGGCGGCCCGCACGGCGTCCGCGTCACGCCCGCAGATGGCGGACATCACGGGGCGCGTGGGCAGGTCGAAGACACGGCCGACGGTACGCCAGCCCTGGGAGTGTGCGGCGCCCATGAAGGCGTAACCGACCATGCCGACGCCGAGCGTCTTCGCTTCAGGACTTTCCATGGGACTCCTTCTGACGATCGCAAACCGACGCGAGGTGGGGGGTCTGGCCCTCCAGCGGGCTCAGCTGAATCCCGTGGGGAGGTATTCGTCCACGTTGTCCTTGGTGACGACGGCGGAGTAGAGGGTGAGGGAGGCCGGGATCTCCAGCTCCGCGAGGCCACCGACGCCCTTGCCCTGGCCGAGCGCGCGGGCGAGGTCGATGGCGGAGGCGGCCATGGTCGGCGGGTAGAGCACGGTGGCCTTCAGCACGGTGTTGTCGGCCTTGATGGCGTCCATGGCGTGCTTGGCGCCCGCGCCGCCGACCATGAGGAAGTCATCGCGCCCGGCCTGCTTGATGGCGCGCTCGGCACCGACGCCCTGGTCGTCGTCGTGGTTCCACAGGGCGTCGAAGTCGGAGTGGGCCTGGAGGAGCTGGGCCATCTTCGACTGGCCCGACTCGACGGTGAACTCGGCGGCCTGGCGGCCGACCTTCTTGACGTTCGGGTAGTTCTTCAGGGCGTCGTTGAAGCCCGCGGTGCGCTGCCGGGTCAGCTCCAGGTTGTCGATCCCGGCCAACTCGATGACCTTGGCGTTCTTCTTGTCCTTGAGCTGCTCGCCGATGTAGTGCCCGGCGTTGAGGCCCATGCCGTAGTTGTCGCCGCCGATCCAGCAGCGGTACGCCTGCGGCGAGGCGAAGACGCGGTCGAGGTTGATGACCGGGATGCCCGCCCGCATCGCCTTGAGCCCGACCTGGGTCAGCGCCTTGCCGTCGGCCGGCAGGATGACCAGGACGTCGACCTTCTTGTTGATGAGGGTCTCGATCTGCCCGATCTGCTGGGCGGTGTCGTTGGAGCCCTCGGTGATCTCCAGCGTGACGTCCTTGTACTCCTTGGCGCGCCGCTTGGCCTGCTCGTTGATGGCGTTGAGCCAGCCGTGGTCGGCCTGGGGCCCGGCGAAGCCGATGGTGACCGCCTTACCGGGCTTGTCATTGGCGGTGTTCGCGGCCTGTTCGCTGTTCTCGTCGCTGTCGTTGTTCTCGTTGCTGGTGCACCCGGCGGCGAAGAGCGCGCCCGCCGCGGCAGTGCCCAGGAGCAGGTTTCTGCGACTGGTGGGGGAGGAGCTCTGTGGGAACCTCATGGCGTCGAACGACCCTTCTGTACCAGGACGGCGGCGACGATGATCGCGCCCTTGGCGATCTGCTGGACATCGCTCTGAAGGTTGTTCAGGGCGAACAGATTGGTGATGGTGGTGAAGACGAGGACGCCGAGGACGGAGCCGGTGATGGTGCCGCGGCCGCCGCTGAGCAGCGTGCCGCCGATGATCGCGGCGGCGATGGCGTCGAGTTCGTACAGATTGCCGTTGGTGTTCTGGCCGGAGCCGGTGAGGACGACCAGCATGAAGGCGGCGACACCGCAGCACAGCCCGGAGAGCAGATACAGCATCAGCCGCTGGCGCTTGACGTCGATGCCCGCGAGCCGGGCCGCCTCCGCGTTGCCGCCGATGGCGACGGTGCGCCGGCCGAAGGTCGTGCGGTTGAGCACCAGCCAGCCGAGGACCGTGACGGCGGCGAAGATGAGCACCAGCGGCGGGATGCCGAGGACGTAGGAGTCCGGGAGCCCGAGGTCCAGGACCGGGTCGACGGTGACGACCTGGGTCCTGCCGTCGCTGATCTGCAGGGCGAGACCGCGGGCGGAGGCGAGCATCGCGAGGGTGGCGATGAACGGGACCATCCCGCCGTACGCGATGAGCACCCCGTTGACCAGTCCGCAGCCGAGCCCCACCAGGACCGCGCAGAGCAGAATGCCGCCGAGTCCGTACTCCTGGGTGGCGATCGTGGTGGCCCACACCGAGGCGAGGGCGACCATCGCGCCGACCGACAGATCGATGCCGCCGCTGGTGATGACGAAGGTCATGCCGACGGTGACGACGCCGATGACGGATGCCTGGGTGAGCACGAGCTGGAGGTTGTCGGTGCTGAGGAACTCATCGGGCTTGGTGAAGCCGCCGACGGCGATCAGCACCGCCAGCACCCCGACGAGGGAGAGGTTGCGCAGGTCGGCCAGGCGCCGCAGCCTGCTCAGCGGATCGGTGCCGGTGCGGCCGGCCGGCGGTTTGCCAACCGGGCCGGCCGTCAGCGTGGCGCCCGCGCCCGGCACCGGGGCGGGGTCGGCCGGGGGGCTGGACGCCGGCGTGCTCCCGGGTGAGTTCACGACGGGCTCCCTTCCATGACGAGATCGAGGACGCGGTGCTCGTCCAGCTCCCGCGCGGGCGCCGTATGGACGACGCGGCCCTCGCGGAGCACCAGCACCCGGTCGGCGAGGCCCAGGACTTCGGGCAGTTCGCTGGAGACGAGAAGGACGGCCATGCCGTCGTCGGCGAGTCGGCGGATCACGGCGTACAGCTCGGCGCGGGCGCCGACGTCCACCCCGCGCGTCGGCTCGTCCAGCAGCAGCGCCCGGCAGCCGCGCAGCAGCCAGCGGGCCAGTACGGCCTTTTGCTGATTGCCGCCGGACAGGGTGCGCACCGGCCGCTCCGGGTCGTCGGGGTGCAGCGAGAGGTCGCGTACGCACCGGCGGGCCGCCGCCCGCTCCGCGCCGCGGTCCACCCACCCGGCGCGGGAGAAGCGGGGCAGCGAGGAGACCGAGACATTGCGGGTGACGGACTCCAGCATCAGCAGGGCCTGCGCCTTGCGCTCCTCGGGGGCGAGCCCAAGCCCAGCGCGCACGGCGGCGGTCACGCTGCCGGGGCGCAGCGCGCGGCCGTCCACCAGGACCCGGCCCGAGGTGGGACGGCGGGCGCCGTAGACGGTCTCCAGGATCTCGGACCGCCCGGAGCCGACGAGCCCGGCGAGCCCGACGATCTCGCCGGGCGCCACCTCGAGGTCGATCGGCTCGAACTCCCCCGCCCTGCCGAGGTTCTCCAGCCGCAGCACGGGCTCCGCGCTCGCGGCCGGAGGCGCCGTGGTGCGGCGCGGGAACGCGTACTCCACGTCCCGGCCCGTCATCAGGGCCACCACCTCGCGGGTCGGGGTGGTGCGGGCGGACAGCCCGCGGGCCGCGGCGCGGCCATCCTTGAGCACGGTGACCCGGTCGCCGATCCGGCGGATCTCCTCCAGCCGGTGCGAGATGTACACGACGGCGACCCCGGCGGCGGTGAGATCGCCGACGATGCGGAAGAGGTTGTCGACCTCGTCGGGGTCGAGGGCCGCGGACGGCTCGTCCATCACGATGAGCTGGACGTCGTGGGAGAGCGCGCGGGCCATCGAGACGATCTGCTGCCCGGCCGCGGACAGCTCCCCGACCAGCCGTCCCGGGTCGATCTCGGGATGCCCGAGCCGGGCCAGGAGCGCGGCGGCGGCGGTGCGGGCCGCACGGGAGCGGACGAAACCGGCGGTGGCCATCTCATGGCCGAGGAAGACGTTCTCGGCGACGGACAGCCCCTCCACCAGGTCGAGTTCCTGGTAGATGGTGGCGATCCCCAGCCGCATGGCGGCGATGGGCGACTTGAGGGTGACCGGTGCGCCCCGCCAGAGGATCTCGCCGCTGTCGGGCTGATGCGCCCCGGCGATCACCTTGATCAGGGTGGACTTGCCCGCCCCGTTCTGGCCGAGCAGACAGTGCACCTCGCCCGCTTCGACATCGAGGTCGACGCCGTCCAGGGCCCGTACGCCGGGGAAGGACTTGGTGATCGCGGACATGGTGAGGAGCGGGCGCGGGTCGGGTGGTGCCGGTGCCATGGCTGGCCTCCTCGGCGGGTTCGCTCGATGCGGTGCGGGTCGCTGGGCGTGCCGGAGCCGCTGCGGGCGCACGGCGGGGCGTGATGTGGGGCTGGGCGGAACGGTGATGTGGTGCCGTGGTGGGGCGCGGGGCGCGCCGGGGGTACGGCGCGCCGCCACGGTGGTGCCGGGTGGTGCGGCTCGGTGGTGCCCTGGGGTTGCGGCTCGGTGGTGCCCGGGTGGTGCGGCTCGGTGGTGCCCTGGAGTTGCGGCTCGGTGGTGCCCGGGTGGTGCGGCTCGGTGGTGCCGGTCGTGCGGCTCGTGCCTCGACATGGCGTATGTCGAGGGGCGGTGCGGGTGCCGTGCTGCTGCGCTGTGCCGAGGTACGGACCGGCCGTGGCCGGGCTGGATCAGGCCGTCAGGCCGGGGAGAAGAGGTGGTCGCTGATCAGGCGGGCCGCGCCGGTGACCCCGGCGGCCGGGCCGAGTTCGCCCAGCACGATGGGGAGGTTGCCGGTGGCCAGGGGCAGGGACTGGCGGTAGACCTGGGTCCGTATGGCGGCGAGCAGCGTATGGCCGAGCCCGGTGACACCGCCGCCGATGACCACCAGACCGGGGTTGAAGAAACTGACGAGCCCGGCGATGACCTGGCCCGTACGGGTGCCGCCCTCCCTGATGAGGTCCAGGGCGGTCGCGTCGCCCGCTGACGCCGCCGCCGCGACGTCCGTGGCGGCGAGGCTGCCCACCTCCTCCAGCCGGGCGGCGAGTTCGGCGGACCGGCCGTCGCGGGCGGCCGCCTCGGCGTCGCGGGCCAGTGCCGCGCCGCCGAAGTACGCCTCCAGACAGCCGTGGTTGCCGCAGGCGCACGGGCGGCCGTCGGGTTCGGCCTGGATGTGGCCGATGTCGCCCGCGCTGCCCGTCGTACCGCGGTAGACCTCACCGCCGACGACGATCCCGCAGCCGATACCGGTGCCGATCTTCACGCAGAGGAAGTCCTTGACGGAACGGGCGACTCCGGCGTGCTGCTCCCCCATCGCCATGAGGTTCACATCGTTGTCGACCATCACCGGGCAGCCCAGCTCCTGGCTGAGCGCCTCCCGTACGGGGAAGCCGTCCCACCCCGGCATGATCGGCGGCGCCACCGGCACGCCCTCGGGGAACCGCACGGGGCCGGGCACTCCTATGCCCGCCCCGTCGAACCCCTCGGCCACCCCGGAGGCCCGGAGCTTCGCGGCCATGTCCAGCACCTGCTCGAAGACCGCGACCGGTCCCTCGCGCACATCCATGGGCTGGTTGAGATGGCCGAGAATCTCCAGTTCGGCATTGGTCACCGCGACGTCCACGGAGGTGGCGCCGATGTCGACGCCGAGCAGCCGAAGCCCGGGCGCGAGCCGGATGTTGTGCGAGCGCCGGCCACCGCGCGAGGCCGCGAGCCCGTCCGCGGCCACCAGCCCGGTCTCCAGCAGCCGGTCGATCTCCACGGCGAGCTTCGAACGCGAGAGGTCGATCTGATCGCCCAGCTGAGCACGGGAGTTGGGGCCACCGTCGCGCAGCAGACGGAGCAGTCGCGCCTGATGCGCGTTCGCCGGTCGTGCCGTCATGCGCCTCACGCCGCCCCTCCCGCCGTCATCGGCATCCACGTCACCGGGCTTTCACGGGGAACGTAGCAGCGGTTGTCGGGGGTGGGAAGAACTTGCGCCGCAATTGGCTACGACTTTCTCCTGTCGCAGGACAAAGCCGAGTTGATTTCGGGACACCACGGAGAGGCGGCGGCTCGGGAGCGCGGGACCGGCGAAAGGGCTCGGCCACCGCGACCACTACGATCGACGGTCATGGAGATAGCGGCGGCATACATCTTGCTCTTGGTCCTCGTTATGCAGTATCCGCTGCTGGAGTCGAGGATCAAGAAGATCCAGCGCAGGGCGGACCGTATCGAGCACAAGCTGGACCTGATCCTCGACCACCTGGACATCGAGGTGGTCGGGCCCGACCTGCGGCGGGTGACGGCCCTGCTGCGGGAGGGCAAGAAGGTCGAGGCCATCAAGGTCTACCGGCAGCTCACCGACGCCGGCTTGAAGGAGGCCAAGGAGGCGGTCGAGCGCATCGACGCCACTCGGGGATGACGCCACCCGGCAACGGCCGGACCGACCGAGGGGTCAGGACCGCTCGCGGTCGTGGTACGTGCGGCGGGTGTGTTCGGTGTGGGCGCGCATGACGGCCGTGGCCCCGTGTTCGTCACCGGCGGTGATGGCCGCGATCAGCTCGCGGTGCTCGATCCAGGACTGCTTGCCGCGCTGACGGGCGACCGGGGTGTAGTACCAGCGGACCCTGCGGTCCACCTGGGCGGCCAGCTCGGACAGGACCGCGTTTCCGGCCAACTCCATCACCTTGGCGTGGAATTCGGCGTTCGCCGCGACCGCGCCGTCCACATCGTCGTCCAGCACCGCGCGCTCGCCCTTCGCGCACAGGCCCTCCAGCGCGGCGATCCCGGCCGCGTCGATTCCCGCGGCGGCCAGCCGGGCGGCCTCGGCCTCCAGGAGGGTGCGCACCGTAAGGAGCTGATCGGCCTCCTCCTCGGTGGGCTCGTGGACGAACGCGCCCTGCGCGGGCCGCAGATCGACCCAGCCTTCGGTGTTGAGCCGCTGGAGGGCCTCGCGCACCGGCTGGCGGGAGACCCCGAGCTGCCCGGCGAGCTCGCTCTCCACGAGGTGCTGGCCGGGGCGGAGGGCGCGGGTGGTGATGAGTTCGAGCAGCGCCTCGTAGACGCGCTCGCGGAGCGGACCGGGCCGCTCCAGCTTCGGTACCGCGCCGTTCGGCAGTCCTCTGGACAGCATCGCGCCCCCTCTGACTCGCCGTTCACCGGATGCCCCGGATTGGTTATTGTCTACAGTTTACCCACCCCGTCCACGCGGTCGACACATCCCAGGCGCTTCGACGTCTAGTCATTGACCCGTTGAATCCTTAAAGTCCGGGCACATGCCCACCAATGATCGACTCGGTCCGTTGCACCGCTCGCGCACTCTGGCCCCACCGGGCTGGAGCCGCTGGCTGGTGCCGCCGGCCGCCCTAGCCGTCCACCTCTCCATCGGCCAGGCGTACGCCTGGAGCGTGTTCAAGCCGCCCCTGGAGTCCTCCATGGACCTCTCGGGCACGGCCAGCGCACTCCCCTTCCAACTGGGCATCGTGATGCTCGGCCTGTCCGCCGCCTTCGGCGGGACGCTCGTCGAGCGCAACGGCCCGCGCTGGGCGATGTTCGTCTCTCTCGTCTGCTTCTCCTCCGGTTTCCTCGTCGCCTCGCTCGGCGCCGCCACCAGCCAGTACTGGCTGGTCGTCCTCGGCTACGGCTTCATCGGCGGGATCGGTCTCGGTATCGGATACATCTCCCCCGTCTCCACGCTCATGAAGTGGTTCCCCGACCGGCCCGGCATGGCCACCGGCATCGCCATCATGGGCTTCGGCGGCGGCGCGCTGATCGCCTCGCCCTGGTCGAGCTGGCTGATGGAGCGCTTCGGCACCGACAACAGCGGCATCGCCGCCACCTTCCTGGTGCACGGCCTGACCTACGCGGTCTTCATGACCCTCGGCGTGCTGCTGGTGCGGGTACCGGCCGACGGCTGGCGGCCCGCCGGCTGGGAGCCGCCGCAGGAGCAGGGGCACATGGTCAGCGCGGCCGACGTCTCCGCGCGCAATGCCATCCGCACCCCGCAGTTCTGGTGTCTGTGGGTGGTGCTGTGCATGAACGTGACGGCGGGCATCGGCATCCTGGAGAAGGCCGCCCCCATGATCGGCGACTACTTCAAGGACACCGACACCCCCGTGACCGCCACCGCGGCGGCCGGTTTCGTCGCCCTGCTGTCGGCGGCCAACATGGCCGGGCGGCTGGTGTGGTCGTCCACGTCCGACCTCATCGGGCGCAAGAACATGTACCGGATCTATCTGGGCGTGGGCGCGCTGATGTATCTGGCCATCGCGCAGCTCGGGGACTCCTCCAAGCCCCTGTTCGTGGTGTGCGCACTGGTGATCCTCTCCTTCTACGGGGGCGGCTTCTCGACCGTTCCGGCATATCTGAAGGACCTGTTCGGCACCTATCAGGTGGGCGCGATCCACGGCCGGCTGCTCACCGCGTGGTCGGTGGCCGGGGTCCTCGGCCCATACATCGTCAACAAGGTGGCCGACCACCAGGAGGAGGCGGGGAAGACCGGCCCCGGGCTGTACTCGCTCTCCCTCACCATCATGATCGCGCTGCTGATCGTCGGCTTCATCGCCAACGAGCTGGTACGGCCGGTCCATCCGCGCTTCCACGAACCGGCTCCCGCGACGGCCGACACGAAGGCGGCACCCGCCAAGAAGGGAGCGGACCGATGACCGAACCCGCCAGCAACCGCACCGCGCTGACCGTGGCCGTCTGGGCCTGGGTCGCGCTGCCCTTCGGGTACGGGGTCTACGAGCTCATCCGCAAGGCCACACAGCTCTTCACGGGCTGAGCTCGCCCTACCGGCCTCACCGGCCGTATTCGCCTTACCGGCCTCACCGGCCTCACCGGCCGCATGCGCGGTACCGGCTTCACCGGCCGAGCTCGCTTCCCCCGTGAGCTCCCTGCACCGGCCGACGTCCCATCACCGCCCGGGGTCCCATCACCGGCGGACGGGAGGGGGGTTGAGGTGTCGTTCGACTCCTTGACCCCCTCCTCGGGCATACTGTATTCAATATTCTGTCGACGATACCCGGACGCTCGGTTTCCTCACGTCGCACTGCGGCGTGACCGCCGTAAGGAGCCCGTCGTGGCCCGTAACCGCCAGCGCAACCGACAGCAGAAGCAGTACCCACGGCTGACCCACCCCCTGGTGCGGGACTCGGTCAGCGGTGAACTCCGCCGCGCCTCCTGGGACGAGGCGCTCAGCCGGGCCACCGCCGGGTTCCGGGCCGTGACGGCGGCCCACGGGCCCGACGCGTTCGGCATGTTCTCCTGCGCCCGCGCCACCAACGAGATGAACTACGTGGCCCAGAAGTTCGCCCGGGTGGTGATGGGCACCAACAACGTCGACTCCTGCAACCGCACCTGCCACGCGCCCAGCGTCGCGGGGCTGTCCGCCGTCTTCGGCTCCGGCGGCGGCACGTCGTCGTACGCGGAGGTCGAGGACACCGATCTCATCGTGATGTGGGGCTCCAACGCCCGCTTCGCGCACCCGATCTTCTTCCAGCACGTCCTCAAGGGCATCCGCAACGGCGCCCGGATGTACGCCGTCGATCCGCGCCGCACCTCGACCGCCGAATGGGCCGAGAGCTGGCTGGGGCTCAACGTCGGCACCGACATCCCGCTCGCCCACGCCGTGGGCCGCGAGATCATCCACGCGGGGCTCGCCAACCGCTCCTTCATCGAGCGCGCCACCAGTGGCTTCGAGGAGTACGCGGCCCATGTGGAGCCCTGGACGCTGAGCGTCGCGGAGAAGGTCACGGGAGTCCCCGCGGACGCCATCCGCGATCTCGCGCACGCCTACGCCACCGCCGAGCGCGCCCAGCTGTGCTGGACGCTCGGCATCACCGAGCACCACAACGGCACCGACAACGTCCGGGCGCTGATCAATCTGTCCCTGCTGACCGGCCATGTCGGCCGGTACGGCTGCGGACTGCAGCCGCTGCGCGGCCAGAACAACGTCCAGGGCGGCGGCGACATGGGCGCCATCCCCAACCGGCTGCCCGGCTTCCAGGACATCCTGGACCCGCCCACCCGGTCCAAGTTCGAGCGCGCCTGGGACGTGGTCATCCAGCCGCGCTACGGGCTGAACCTCACCGAGATGTTCGAGGCCATGGAGGCCGGCGAACTGCGCGCCGTCTACTGCATCGGCGAGAACCCGGCCCAGTCCGAGGCCGACACCGAACAGGCCGTCCGGCGGCTGGAGTCGCTGGAACACCTGGTGGTCCAGGACATCTTCCTCACCAGGACCGCCGAGCTGGCCGATGTGGTGCTCCCGGCGACCGCCGGCTGGTGCGAGACGGAGGGCACCACCACCAACAGCGAGCGGCGCGTCCAGCGGGTGCGCAAGGCCGTGGAGCCGCCCGGCGAGGCGCGCGAGGACATCGACATCATCTGCGAGCTGGCGCGACGGCTCGGCCACGACTGGAAGTTCGAGGGCGCCGAGGAGGTGTGGAACGAGCTGCGCGCCGTCTCCCCCGACCACTTCGGCATGACCTACGAGCGGCTGGAGGAGCACCAGGGCATCCAGTGGCCCTGCCCCAGCACCGACCGCCTCGAGCCCACCTATCTGCACGGCCGTCTGTGGGCGAACGATCCGGCGCGGCGCGGCGACCTCGCCCCCTTCGGCCCCGTGAAGCACGATCCGCCGGTGGATCTGACCGATGACGCCTATCCGATCCGGCTCACCACCGGACGGCGCCTGGACTCGTACAACACCGGGGTGCAGAGCGGGGGTTTCGCCTCTCCGCTGCGGCGCGGCGAGTACATCGAGCTGTGCCCGGAGGACGCGGCCCGCTACCGGGTGGAGACCGAGGAGCGGGTGCGGGTCACCTCGCGGCGCGGCTCTGTGGTGGCGCCGGTGTGGATCGATCCCGGGCTGCGGCCGGGGCTCGCCTTCATGACCATGCACTTCCCCGACGAGGTGGACACCAACTCCCTGACGATCGAGGCGAACTGCCCCATCGCGGGGACGGCGGAGTTCAAGGCGTCGGCCATAAGGATCGAGAAGATTCCCGTGACCGCCGTAAGGAGCTGACCGTGGATCTGCGCTTCGGTGCCGGCAAGCCCACGGACGAGGAGCGGGCGGCGGTCGACGCCCTGCTCGGCCCGCCCGAATCCGCCTGGGAGGGCGCGGACGACCGCAACGACACCGATCTGCGCTGGGCGCGCGGCGGCCGCGAGGCACGTGAGCGGCGCGAGCTGCTGTTGCCGGGACTGCATGCCCTCAACGACCGGGTGGGCTGGATCAGCGAGGGCGGCCTGGACTATCTGTGCCGCCGGCTGACGGTCCCTCCGGCGGAGGGCTACGGGGTCGCGACCTTCTACGCGATGTTCGCGGTGAAACCCCGTCCGGCGACCGTCGTCCACGTCTGCACGGATCTGGCGTGCGCGGCCCGGGGCTCCGCGCGGGTGTGCACGGGGCTCGAACGGGACCTGGGCCCGGCGGGCTCGGCCGGATCCGGCGCCGTCTGGCAGCCCAGCCCGTGTCTGGGCCTGTGCGAGCGCGCCCCGGCGGCCCTGACGATCCGCGCGGGCGGGGCCCCGCAGGCCGCGGTCGTCGCCCCCGCCACGGCCGAGGCGGTGGCCGACGCGGCGTCGGCGCCGCACGACGCGCCGGCCGAACCCCCCGCGGCGGCCGCGGTCCCCCAGACCGGCGCCGACGGCCTGGTGCTGCTGCGCCGGGTCGGGGTGGTGGACCCGGGGTCGCTCGACGACTACCGCACCCACGGCGGATACGCCGCCCTGCGGCGCGCGTTCACGCTCGGGCCCGCCGGGGTGATCCGGGAGGTCACCGAGGCGGGGCTGGTCGGTCGGGGCGGGGCCGCGTTCCCGACCGGGCGGAAGTGGGCGGCCACCGCCCAGCAGCCCGACCATCCGCACTATCTGGTCTGCAACGCCGACGAGAGCGAACCGGGCACCTTCAAGGACCGGGTCCTGATGGAGGGCGATCCGTACGCCCTGATCGAGGCCATGACCATCGCGGGCTATGCGACCGGGGCCCACCGCGGCTATCTGTATCTGCGCGGCGAGTACCCCCGTGCGCTGCGCCGACTGCGCACCGCCGTCGACCGGGCCCGGGCCCGCGGCTTCCTCGGCGAGGACGTCATGGGGCAGGGGTTCGCGTTCGACATCGAGATCCGGCGCGGCGCGGGCGCGTACATCTGCGGTGAGGAGACCGCGATCTTCAACTCGATCGAGGGGCGGCGCGGTGAACCGCGCAGCAAACCGCCGTTCCCGGTCGAGAAGGGGCTGTTCGGCAAGCCGACCGCGGTCAACAACGTGGAGACGCTGGTCAATGTGTTGCCGATCCTGATCGAGGGCGCACAGGCGTATGCCCGCACCGGTACCGGCACCTCCACCGGCACCAAGCTGTTCTGCGTCTCCGGCACGGTCGCCCGGCCCGGCGTCTACGAGCTGCCGTTCGGGGCGACGCTGGGCGAGCTGCTGGAGCTCGCGGGGCCGCCCGAGACCCTGCGCGCGGTGCTGCTCGGCGGCGCGGCGGGCGGCTTCGTACGCCCCGACGAGCTGGACGTCCCGCTGACCTTCGAGGGCACGCGCGCCGCGGGCACCACCCTCGGCTCGGGAGTGGTGCTGGTCCTGGACGACAGCGTCGACCTGCCCCGCATCCTGCTGCGCATCGCGGAGTTCTTCCGCGACGAGTCCTGCGGCCAGTGCGTCCCCTGCCGGGTGGGCACCGTACGGCAGGAGGAGGCGCTGCACCGGATCAAGGGCCGTACGGGCGCCGCGGCGGCCGGGGACATCGCGCTGCTGCGCGAGGTCGGCCAGGCCATGCGCGACGCCTCGATCTGCGGTCTGGGCCAGACCGCCTGGAACGCCGTGGAGTCCGCCATCGACCGCCTGGGAGCCTTCAAGTGACCGCGATACCGCTGCGACCCCCGCGCCGTCTGGTCGACCTCACCCTGGACGGCGAGCCGGTCCGCGCCCCGGAGGACAGCACTCTGCTGGACGCGTGCCGCGCCGCGGGCAAGGACGTCCCGACCCTGTGCCAGGGCGACACGCTCACCCCGAAGAACGCCTGCCGGGTGTGCGTGGTGGAGGTGGAGGGCGCCCGCACCCTCGCCCCGGCCTGTTCCCGCCGGGTGGAGCCGGGCATGGAGGTGCGCACGGACACCGAGCGGGCCCGGCACAGCCGTAAGGTCGTCCTGGAGCTGCTGGCCTCCTCGACCGATCTGTCGACCACGCCGCGCGCCGCCGAGTGGATCGAGGAGTACGGGGCCGAGCCGGACCGCTTCGGCGCGGATGCCGCCCGGGTGGACGAGGAGCCGAAGGTCGACAACGACCTGTACGTCCGGGATTACGACAAATGCATCCTCTGTTACAAATGCGTGGACGCGTGCGGCGAGCAGTGGCAGAACACCTTCGCCATCGCGGTCGCGGGCCGCGGCTTCGACGCCCGTATCTCCACCGAGCACGACGCGCCCCTCACCGACTCCGCGTGTGTCTACTGCGGCAACTGCATCGAGGTGTGCCCGACCGGCGCGCTGAGCTTCAAGACGGAGTTCGACATGCGGGCGGCCGGGGCGTGGGACGAGTCGGCACAGACGGAGACGACGACGGTGTGCGCCTACTGTGGTGTGGGGTGCAACCTCACCCTCCATGTGCAGGACAATAAGATCGTGAAGGTCACCTCGCCGCACGACAATCCCGTCACCCACGGGAACCTGTGCGTCAAGGGCCGTTTCGGGTACCAGCACGTACAGAACCACGCACAGAACCGGGACTGATCGACATGGGACGGGTCACCGAGCGACGCCGCGTCATCCGCATCCGGGACGGGGCGGTCAGCACCCGGCCGGACACCCTGGTGGCGGAGGAGCCGCTGGAGATCCGGCTGAACGGCAAACCACTGGCGATCACCATGCGCACACCGGGCGACGACTTCGCCCTCGCCGCCGGGTTCCTGGTGAGCGAGGGCGTCCTCGGCCGGGCCGACGAGCTGGCGAACATCGTCTACTGCGCGGGCGCCACCGAGGACGGCTCCAACACCTACAACGTGGTGGATGTGACGCTCGCACCGGGCGTGCCGGTCCCGGACATCACCCTGGAGCGCAACGTCTATACGACGTCCTCCTGCGGGCTGTGCGGCAAGGCCAGCCTGGACGCGGTGCGGACGACCGCGCGCTGGCCGCTCGCGGATGGCCTCGGAGACGAGGCGGACGGCGTGAGCCCTCCCGTCCGGATCGAGCCGGAGACGCTCTCCGTGCTCCCCGACCGGCTCCGCGCGGCGCAGCGCGTCTTCGACCGGACCGGCGGGCTGCACGCGGCGGGGCTGTTCACCCCGGACGGTGAGCTGCTGGACCTGCGGGAGGACGTGGGCCGGCACAACGCGGTGGACAAGCTGGTGGGCCGGGCGCTCCAGCAGGGTCTGCTGCCGCTGTCGGGGTCGGTGCTGATGGTTTCGGGCCGCGCCTCCTTCGAGCTGGCACAGAAGGCGGTGATGGCGGGGATCCCGGTGCTGGCGGCGGTGTCGGCGCCCTCCTCGCTGGCGGTGGATCTGGCGGCGGAGACGGGGCTGACCCTGGTCGGCTTCCTCCGCGGCACTTCGATGAACGTGTACGCGGGCGAGCAGCGACTCGCTCTGCGGACAGCGGTCGGCGGGACCTGAGAAGCGGTCCGCCCGCTGCACGGGTTGGCGGGCCGGCCGGCGAGGAGCGCCCCCTGCGTCGGCCGGCCCCTACCGGGCTCGTACACCGCCACCGGATCCCGTACCTGCGTTCCAGATCCGGGCTTCACTCGAAAGTGTTCTTGACCGCTCGTTCTGGTTAGGTGCTACGGTTGGGTCATGGCCAGAACGAAGGAATTCGACCCGGAGGCCGCCCTGCAGTCGGCTCTCGAGCTGTTCTGGCAGCGCGGCTATGAAGCGACCTCGATGGCGGACCTCGTCGATTATCTCGGCATCGGCCGCGCCAGTATTTACGCGACCTTCGGCAGCAAGCACGAGCTGTACCTGAAGGCCATGGACCGCTATGCGGAGATGCGCGACCCGTCCCTGCTGACCGAGCTGTCCCAGCCGGGCCCGGCGCTGCCCGCGGTGCGCGCGGTGGTGCGGCGCTTCGCCGAGGAGGCCGCCTCCCCGGAGAAGCGGCTGGTCGGCTGCCTGGTGACCAACACGGCTGCCGAGCTGGCCCCGCATGACCCGGCTGCCGCCCGCCGGGTGGAGCTGAGCTGGGACCACGTGGAGACCCCGTTGTGTTCCGCGCTGATACGGGCCCAGGCCCAGGGGGAGCTTTCCGAGGACCGCGACCCCCGCGCACTGGCGCGGATGCTGTTCGTGCTGATACAGGGGCTGCGAGTGGTCGGCAAGGCGTCGGACGACCCGGCCCGGGTGCGGGACGCCGCGGAGCAGGCGCTGGCACTGCTGGATTGACCTCCATGGCCTGACGCCTCCGACCCGACCTCTTTGGCCCGACCCCTCCGGCCCGACCCCTCCGGCCCGACCTCGGCGGCCTGACCTCGGCGGCCTGACGTACCGGCCGGGCCCGCCTCGGCCCGGGCCGCACCACATCACGATCACGGGAGTGAGACAGAGCCCATTCGCATACCCGCATATTAAAACGATCGGTCAAATATTGGGGGACAGATGACCGTCACCGACACCTCGCGCGGCACCGGCACCGCCGCCACCAGTACGACGCACCGTCGCCATGCCTTCGCCCTGCTCGGCTCCGTCCGGATCACCCTGATCTTCACGCTCGCGGCGCTCGCCGTGCCCCTGCCCGAGATCGACCGCGCCTTCGGCCTGGAGCGGGCCGATCTGATCCTGCTCAGCACCGCCTATGGGCTCACCTTCGCCGGGCTGCTGCTCTTCGGCGCGCGCCTCTCCGACCGCTACGGCGGGCGGCGCGCCCTCACCGCCGGGCTCATCGTCTTCGCCGCCGCCCTGAACCTCCGCGTCCAGCGGCCCCGTCCATCCCGTCCCTCCTCGCTTCCTCAAGGAACCATGCAGTGAACCGCTTCACCGGAAAGACCGCCCTCGTCACCGGGGCGGGCACCGGCCTCGGCCGTGCCATCGCGCTCGCCTTCGCCGCCGAAGGCGCCTCCGTGGTGGCCGCGGGGCGCACCGCGGCCACCCTGGCCGAGACGGTCCGCCTGATCGAGGCCGCCGATGGCCGGGCCGCCGCCGTGCCCGCCGCCGTCACCGACTCCGGGCAACTGCGGGAGCTGGTGCACCAGGCCGTCACCCGCTTCGGCGGACTGGACATCGCGGTCAACAACGCCGGGATCATGCGAGCGCCTGACCGCCCCGGGCGATCGACCGCCCCTTAGCGATCGGCCGGTCCCCGAGCCTGCGACCGGCCGGAGCAGCCCGGCCATGGGCTCCGGCCAGGGGCTCCGGCCGTGGGGGCTCCTGCCAGGGGCTCCGGCCATGGGGCAGCCCCCACTCTTACGCGGGGGCTTGCCGCATGGCCGGGGCGCCGCCGTACCCGGAGGCTGGTGAGGCATGAACGCACCCATGAAGCGCCGTCGTTTACGCCTCGCCGCGGCCGTCGCCGTCACCGCCGCCCTCCTCGGCGGTGCGGCCGCGGTCCCGGCCGCCGCCATCACCTCCGCACCCGGGGCCCCCACAGCGCCGGAGGCGCCCGTAGCGCACGGCTCCGGCTCCCCCGACCACCGGCTCACCGAGGACGAGTTGCGCCGCGAGGTGGCCCGGACTCTCGAGGACGCGGGTTTCATCGGACTGACCGTGGAGGTGCGCGACGGCCACCGCCGGATCCACGCCCGCGCGGGCGAGGCGGAGCTGAACACCGGCCGTCCCGTGCCGTTCGGGGCGCACTACCGGGCCGCGAGCGTCACCAAGTCCTTCGTGGCCACGGTCGTGCTCCAACTGGTCGCCGAGGGGCGGCTCTCGCTGAGCGATCCGGTGGACAAGTGGCTGCCGGGTGTGGTGAGCGGCAACGGCAACGACGGCCGCCGGATCACCGTCAGGAATCTGCTGCAGCACACCAGCGGCATCCACAACTACGACTACAGCGACGACACCGGCGATTCTGCGGCGGACTTCGATCGGACCCGGTTCGACCATGTCTCCCCCGAGCAAGTGGTCGCCGGGGCGATGAAGCACCGACCCGACTTCCCTCCCGCCCCGGCCGATGACCCCGAGCCCGACTGGAACTACTCCAACCCCGGCTATGTCCTCGCCGGAATGATCATCCAGAAGGTCACCGGACGCGCATGGCCGGAGGAGGTCCGCGACCGCATCATCCGTCCGCTGGGCCTGACCGGGACCTACGAGCCCGGGGACGATCCGCGGCTGAAGGCTCCGTACGCGCATACGTACCAGCGCTTCCCCGGCTCCAACACCTGGACGGACACCACGCTCCGGAACGTCTCCTGGGGCGGTGCGGCCGGTTCGCTCATCAGCACCGACCGCGATCTGGACCGGTTCTTCACCGCGCTGCTGGGCGGCCGTCTGCTGCCCCCGGCCCAGCTGGCCGAGATGCGCCGGACCGTCCCCGTAGGACCGAACTTCGAGGTGGCCTTCCCCCATGCCCAGTACGGGCTCGGGATGATGCGGCAGCCGCTGAGCTGCGGCGGCTACCGCTGGGGCCACGGCGGCGACCTCGAAGGCGCCACGGTGCGGACCGGCTTCACCGAGGGCGGGCGGCGCTCGGTGACCATCAGTTCCAGCGGCAAGACCGACGACGACGAGCAGCTGCTCCGGGCCGAGGCGGCCCTGCAGAGCCTCACCGATCGCGTCCTGTGCGATGGCGTGCGCCCGAGCCGTAAACTCTGACATCCGTTGGAGAGTTTCGGGGCGTGAAGAGAGTTCCGGCGCGTGAGGAGAGTTCCGGCGCGTGAGGAGGAGGGCCCATGCGGATCGGCGAGCTGTCCCGCCGTACCGGGGTGAGCGAACGGCTGCTGCGCTACTACGAACAGCAGGGCCCTCCAGCCCGAGCGGCTGCCCAGCGGCTATCGCGCATACCGCGTCCGATGTGACCGGGAGGCGGGGCGCGGCCCGGAGCAGCGGGTGGCCGGGAGGCGGGGCGCGGGCGGGGGCGGGCGCCGCCCTCTCACGCCCCGCCTCACCTCAACTGGCCCAGTGTCAGGAGGATATGACGCACGGTCCTTGTCCCGGACGACCGCAGGACGAGACACTTTCTGCCGCAGTCATGTGTGAGACATGGGATGTCTTGATGTCCTGACGGTGTGATGCCTCCTGGCGCGATGCCCGACGGCCTTGACGTCCAGATGCCGATGCCTCCATGAGGCAGTCTGAAGGGCAGGCCATGACCATGGCGTCAGTTCTCCGCACAGGTCCCCGCACCAGACCACCCCGCCCCCGTGCCAGACCATGGCGGCGCCGCGCCTCCGTGCTCCTCAGCGCCGCGGCGCTGGCCCTGATTCCGCTTCCGGTACGGGCCGCGGACACGGATTCCTCCGCGTCCGCGGCCCGCGCCGACTCCGGCTTCGAACAGCAGGTCCTCTTCAAGTCTGCCCAGGAACAGGGCTACTCGTGCTTCCGGATCCCGGCGATCGTCAAAGCCAAGGACGGCTCCCTGCTCGCGTTCGCCGAGGGCCGGGTCGACAACTGCGGCGACGCCGGGGACATCGATCTGGTCCTCAAGCGCTCCACCGACGGCGGCCGCACCTGGGGTCCGCTCCAGGTGATCAACGAGGGCGGCGGCGACACCCACGGCAACCCCGCGCCCATCGTGGATCTGCGCACCGGCCGCATCGTGCTCGCCAGCACCTACAACACCGGCCGTGACGACTCCCAGAGCTGCGACGTCCCCTGTGACCGCTCCCCGCATCTGCAGTACAGCGACGACAACGGCGCCACCTGGTCGGCCCCGCGCGATCTGAGCTCCTCACTGATGCCGCCCCAGTGGAACTCCTGGTACGCCACCGGCCCTGTCCACGGCATCCAGCTCCAGCACGGCCGGCACAAGGGCCGGCTGATCTTCACCCTCAACACCGAGAGCTACAGCGGCGGCCGCATCACCGACAACCATGCCGCGCTCGCCTACAGCGACGACGGCGGCAACCGCTGGCGCATCGGCGCGATGGACACCTTCCCGCTCGCGGCGGACGGAACCTTCCGTCAGAAGCCGTCCGAGATGACGCTGGTGGAGCGCGCCGACGGATCGATCTACGTCAGCGGGCGGGAGCAGGACGGCACCGATCTCGGCCACCGCGACTACGCCATCAGCCGGGACGGCGGCCAGAGCTTCGCCGGGCCCTTCCGCACCATCCCCGATCTGCCCACCCCCCAGGTGCAGGGCTCGATCCTGCGGCTGCGCGATCCGGCCCGCGACGGCCACGGCCGGCTGCTCTTCTCCGCCCCCTCCGACCCCGACCGCCGACGCACGATGATGGTCCGCTCCTCCTGGGACGAGGCCCGCACCTGGGACGGTGTCGAGCGCGGCAAGGTCGTCACCACCGACTGGTCCGGCTACTCCGACATGGTCGCGATCTCCCGCGACACGGTGGGGCTGCTGTACGAGGGCGGTGCGGTGGATGCCCGTGACGAGATCCGCTTCGCCCGCTTCACCGAGGACTGGCTGGGACCCCGCCAGGCGCCCGCCCCCACCACCGACGACCGCGCGCCCGGCGGCCGGTCCGCGACCGTGCTCGGCGGCGCGGCGGCGCGCGGCGACGGCCGGTTCGGCGGCGGGATGTCCTTCGACGGCACGGACGACGCGGTACGTGTCCCGTACCGGACCGCACTGCCGCTGGGCACCCGCGACTTCACCGTGAGCCTGTGGTTCCGCTACTCGGCCGCCTCCGGGCAGCACCCGTTCCTGTGGATGGGCGGGATCGGCACCAAACAGCCGCAGGTCTGGCTGCGCGGTGAGCCCGGGAGCAACCGGATCCGGGCGCTGATGACGACGGTCAACGGCTTCTCCACCTTCACCAGCGCCTCGGTGTCCACCGACGCCGCGTACAACGACGGGCAGTGGCATCACCTCGCCCTGACCCGCAGCGGCGGACGGCTCTCCCTCACCGTGGACGGCGGCACCGCCGTCACCGCCCCCGACGCACCGGGCACCGTGAGCCGCACCGCGCCCTTCGGCCTCCACCTCGGCCAGGCCGTGGACGGCCGCGCCCATATGACCGGCGATCTCGATGAGTTCCGTCTGTACGGCCGCGCCCTGACCGACACCGAACTGCGGCACGTCCGCGAGTTCAACGCCCCGCTCGACGACCACCACTCCGGCGCCCTCGTCCACCTCCCCCTGGACCGCGTGCGGTCACCCCACGACTAGCGTTCATCCACGGCTAGACCACACAGAACTCATTGCCCTCCGGGTCCTGGAGCACCACCGCGTAGTGCCCCATCCCCGGCTCGTCCATGATCCGTCGCACCGTGGCTCCGGCGGCCTTCAGCCGGTCCACGGTCGCGGTGACCCGCTCGGTGCGGACCGCCAGGGGCACATCACGCCCGCCGCCCACCTTCAGATCCAGATGCAGCCGGTTCTTGGTGACCTTCGACTCCGGAACCTGCTGGAACCACACCCTCGGACCCTGCCCCTCCGGATCCACGATGGACTCCGGGGTCTCCCCGACCCCGGGGGGCAGCTCCTCCGCGGGCACCCCCATGTCCGCCCAGTACTCCCGCCAGGTGGCATGGCCGCCGGGCGCGGGCTCGGGCACATAGCCCAGGGCCTCGGACCAGAAGGCCACCATCCGGCGTGGCTCGGCACAGTCGATGGTCAGCTGCAGCGTCAGCGTCGTCATGTCCGAAGCGTCGCAGAGGGGTCTGACAACAGCCTTCCGAAGGGGTCTGAAAACGAGACCCGCCGCGGATGCGTCCCGCTAGGGTGAGCGGCCGTGACCGAAGCCGACTTCCTTACCTCCACCCGGGCGTCCTACAACGCCATAGCCCTCGACTACGACCAGCAGTATCGCGACGAACTGGCGGCCCAGACGCTGGAGCGGGCGGTGTTCGCCGGGTTCGCTGAGCTGGTGCGGAACGCCGGAGACGGACCGGTGGCCGATGTGGGCAGCGGACCGGGTCGGGTGACCGCGCACCTCCATGAGCTGGGGCTGTCCGTGTACGGGATCGACCTGTCGCCGGCGATGGTGGAGTTGGCCCGCCGGGAGCATCCCGGGCTGCGGTTCGAGGAGGGGTCGATGCTGTCCCTGGACATCGCGGACGGCACCCTCGCCGGCGTGGTGGCCTGGTACTCGACGATCCACATTCCGCAGGAGCGGCTGCCGGATGTGTTCGCCGAGTTCCACCGGGTACTGGCGCCCGGCGGATACGCGCTGGTGGGCTTCCAGGTGGGCGATGAGCAGCGGGACTACACCGAGGCGTTCGGCCATGAGGTGTCGCTGAGCTTCCGCCGGTGGCAGCCGGACCGGATCGCCGAGTTGCTGGCCGGGGCCGGACTGCCGGTCCGCGCCCGGACCTTCCGGGAACCGGAGCGCTGGGAACCCACCCCGCAGGCGTCCCTCATCGCCCGCAAGCCGCCGCTGCCGCCGGCCGGCGACCAGACCGCCGGAAACCCAACCCCCGAAAGCCAGGCGGCCGAAAGCTGACGTCAGACGCGGGTCAGCGCGGCCTCGTCCGCGCTGTCCTCATTGTCCACGCGGTCCGCACGAGCCCGAGCGGCCTCCGCCCCCGTCTCGGCCCCCGTCACCGCCGCCTCCGGCGCCCGCGCCGCATAGCGGCGGGCCAGCACCGCGCAGACCATCAGCTGCATCTGGTGGAAGAGCATCAGCGGCAGCACCGCCAGGCTCGCCTGGGCGCCGAAGAGCACGCTCGCCATCGGCAGCCCGGCGGCCAGGCTCTTCTTCGACCCCGCGAACACGATCGTGATCCGGTCCTCGCGGACGAAGCCGAGCTTCCGCGAGCCGTACGAGGTGAGCGTGAGCATCACCGTGAGCAGGACCGCCTCGACGCCCAGGAGGATCGCCAGCCGGGCCGGGGTGACCTGGTGCCAGATGCCCCGGGCCATGCCCTCGCTGAACGCCGCGTAGACCACGAGCAGCACCGAGCCTCGGTCGACCAGGCGCAGCACCGCCCGGTGGCGGGAGATGAAGCCGCCGATCCAGCGACGCAGGAGCTGACCGGCGAGGAAGGGGGCCAGCAGCTGGAGCCCGATCTTGACCATCGAATCGGCCGAGAAGCCGCCGCCGCTGCCGCCCAGCAGCAGTGCGGCCAGCACCGGGGTGACGACCACACCGAGCAGGCTGGAGAAGGAGCCCGCGCAGATCGCGGCGGCGACGTTGCCCCGGGCGATCGAGGTGAAGGCGATGGAGGACTGGACCGTGGAGGGCACCAGGCACAGGAAGAGCAGCCCGGTGTAGAGGGGATGCGTCAGCACGTACGGCACCAGGCCGCGCGCGGCGAGGCCCAGGGCCGGGAAGATGACGAAGGTGCACACCAGCACGGTCAGGTGGAGCCGCCAGTGGCGCACTCCGTCCAGCGCCTCACGGGTGGAGAGCCGGGCGCCGTAGAGGAAGAAGAGAAACGCGACCGCGACCGTGGTGGCCCCGTCGGTGACGGTGGCGGCCCGGCCGCTGACCGGGAGCAGCGCGGCGAGCGCCACGGTGCCGATGAGTCCGAGGATGAAGCCGTCCAACGGGAGCCAGGAGGGAAGGGCGATCTTGCGGAGGTGCGGGCGGTGCGGCATTCGTTCTCTTTCTCGCTCTTTCTCATCTGACGTGGACTGGCATGGACTGGCATGGACTGGCATGGACTGGCGTGGCCACGGACGGGGCCCCGTCCATAATGCTCCTGATCAAGGCCATCGGGAATCCTGCATACCGCTCTGACTGCCATCGCATTCCGTGATGGGCCTGCGGTCTCGTCATACAGTGGCTCCATGTACGACCCCGCCCAGCTCCGGACGTTTCTCGCGGTGTCCCAGACCCTGAGCTTCACCCAGGCCGCCGACCGCCTCGGGGTGCGTCAGTCCACCGTGAGCCAGCAGGTGCGCAAGCTGGAGGCGGCCGTGGGACGGCAGCTCTTCGCCCGCGACACCCATGGGGTGGAGCTGACCGAGGACGGCGAGGCGATGCTGGGGTTCGCCCGCTCGATCCTGGAGGCGAACGAGCGGGCGGCGAGCTGGTTCCGGGGCACCCGGCTGCGCGGCCGGCTGCGCTTCGGCGCCTCGGAGGACTTCGTGGTGACCCGGCTGCCGGAGATCCTGGAGGGGTTCCGCCGCGATCACCCCGAGGTGGACCTGGAGCTCACCGTGGAGCTGTCGGGCACACTGCATGAGCGGCTGGAGGCGGGCAAGCTGGATCTGGTGCTGGCCAAGCGGTCCGAGGAGAGGCCCGGCGGCCAGCTGGTGTGGCGGGACCGGCTGGTGTGGATCGGCGCCGAGCGGCTGCGGCTGGATCCGGACCGTCCGCTCCCCCTGATCGTCTTCCCGCCACCCGGGCTCACCCGGGCCCGCGCGCTGGATGTGCTGGAGCGACACGGCAGGTCATGGCGGATCGTCTGCACCAGCGGCAGTCTCAACGGCCTGGTCGCGGCGGCGCGCGCCGGGCTCGGGGTGATGGCACACACCCATGGCCTGATTCCGCCCGGCCTCGCGCCGGTCCCCGAACGGGCCGGGCTGCCCGACCTCGGCCCCGTGGATTTCGTACTGTTGTACGGAAATCGGCGGCAGGACGATGCCTCGCACGCCGCGGCGGAGCGACTCGCCGCCGCGATCCTGGCCGGGCCTGTGCCACGATCGGAGAGATTTCGTGCAGAAGGCCGTTACATATGAGCCACACACGCGGCGCATAGGACCAGACTCCACGCAATCTGCCCTCGTCGGCGCCTGATTGACCCTCTTTCACCTTACTGGCCGCCCGGCATTCCGTGCGTTCCGGGCACAAAACACCTCTCCCGCATCGGGGCCGGATCGGGTACGGTCGCGGCGCTGTGCCCAGCGGCTTCAAGGAGCAGGTATTGCGCGAGTTCACCGTCCCCCCGATGGCGACGGCGCCCCAGGCCGGAGGACTGGCGGATGCCGTCTTCGACCATGCGGACGCCGATCCCCACCGGGTGGCCCTGGCGCGCAAGACGGCGGATGACCGCTGGCAGGACGTGACCGCGGGCCAGTTCCGGGACGAGGTGACGGCGCTCGCCAAGGGGCTGTTGGCCCAGGGCGTCCGGTTCGGCGACCGCGTCGCGATCATGTGCCCCACCCGCTACGAATGGACGCTCTTCGACTTCGCGCTGTGGACCCTGGGCGCCCAGAGCGTCCCGCTGTATCCGACCTCCTCCGCCGAGCAGGTCTGCTGGATGCTGCATGACGCCGGGGTCTCCGCCTGCGTCGTGGAGCATGAGGACCACGCGATGACGGTCGGCTCGGTGGTCGGCCGGCTGCCGCATCTGAGGCGGCTGTGGCAGCTGGACGCGGGGGCGCTGGAGGAGCTGCTGACGGCCGGGGAGTCGGTCGAGGACGATCTGGTCGAGCGGCACCGGCTGGCCGTGACCCCCGCACAGCCCGCGACGATCATCTACACCTCGGGCACCACCGGCCGCCCCAAGGGCTGCGTGATCACCCACGCCAATCTGATGGCCGAGTGCGACAACATCGTCGAGCGGTACGAGGAAGCCTTCCACTCCAAGCGCGGCGACGAGGCCGCCACCCTGCTCTTCCTCCCGCTCGCCCATGTCTTCGGCCGGATGGTGGAAGTCGCCGCCATCCGCGGCAAGGTCAAGCTCGGGCACCAGCCCAGGCTCTCGGCCGCCGCGCTGCTGCCGGACCTGAAGACCTTCCGGCCGACCTTCATCCTCGCGGTGCCGTACATCTTCGAGAAGGTGTTCGCGGCGGCCCGCCGCAAGGCCGAGGCGGAGGGCAAGCTGGGGGTGTTCGAGAAGGCTGTCGACGTGGCGGTGCGGTACGCGGAGGCGCTGGAGGCCAAGGCGTTCGGCACCGGGCCGGGGCCGGGCGCCGCGCTGCGCATGCAGCACCAGTTCTTCGAGAAGGCCGTGTACGGCAAGGTGCGCGCCGCGATGGGCGGCCGGGTCCGGCACGCGATGTCGGGCGGTTCCGGGATGGAGCGGCGGCTCGGGCTGTTCTTCGCGGGCGCGGGCGTCACCATCTACGAGGGCTACGGCCTCACCGAGTCCACCGCCGCCGCCACCGCCAACCCGCCCGAGCAGACCCGGTTCGGCACGGTCGGCGTGCCGATCCCCGGCACCACGGTGCATCTCGCCGACGACGGCGAGGTGTGGGTGCGCGGCGGTCAGGTCTTCCAGGGCTATCTGGGCGACCCCAAGGCGACCGACGCGGTGCTGCGCGACGGCTGGCTCGCCACCGGCGACCTGGGCACGCTGGACGAAGACGGCTATCTCACCATCACCGGGCGGAAGAAGGAGATCCTGGTGACCTCCAGCGGCAAGTCCGTCTCCCCCGGGGGCCTGGAGGAGCGGGTGCGGGCCCATCCGCTGGTCGCCCAGTGCATCGTGGTCGGCAACGACCGCCCGTATATCGCGGCGCTGGTCACCCTGGACTCGGAGGCGGTCGCGCACTGGCTGACGATGCGCGGCAAGCCGGAGCTGCCGCCGGGCGAGCTGGTCCGGGACCCCGATCTGGAGACCGAGATCCGGCGCGCGGTGGTGGCGGCGAACACCACCGTCTCCCAGGCGGAGTCGATTCGTACCTTCCGCATACTTGCCGCGCAGTTCTCCGAGGAGCATGGTCTGCTGACGCCGTCGCTGAAACTGAAGCGAAAGGCCATCGAACAGGCGTACGCCGTCGAGGTCGAGGCGCTGTACCACTCCTGAGCCGCGAAGGGGGCACGAAATGATCGATGTCATTCTCCCCGAACTTCCCGAACGTGAACTGTCCCTGTTGTCCGAGGAGACACCTCAGCCCAGCGGCCCGAGGCTGGCCGGGCGGGTGATCCTGGGCGGGCCGGTGGCCTTACCGGTGACGGCGGAACTCGTCGAACCGGATCCGGAGCTGCTGGACTTCCTGCGAACCGAGGCGGACAACGCCGTCTATCACCTGGTGCATCTGTCGGTGACCTGCGCCCGGGACGCGCCGGACCCCGCCCTGCACTCGGTCAATCTCGATGTCACGCTCACGGCCGAACCGGTGCGGCGGGGCACCGCGGCCTTCCAGCCGGTGGCCTGGTCGATGACCCCGCGCCAGCTCACCGCGGAGGCGAAGGCCGCGGCACCGGCGCACGCGGCCCCTCTCGGCCCGCGGCTGGGTTTCCGGGAGGTTCTCCACACCGCGTACGGCGAGCGGGCCTTCCTGGAGGCGCGGCGTGAGCTGCGCTCCGACCCGGGCTGGGAGATCCGGCACACCTCGGCGGTGCGCATCGGCGGGACCTACCGGCTGGCCATGGTGGTGCGGGCACCGCGCGGGGCGGTGAGCCGGGCGGCGGTCGCGGTGGGCGCGACGGTGCGTGAGGGGCACACCCTGCACCGCTTCCGCGAGGAGCTCGAGGAACCGCTGCACCTCACCGCGCTTCAGTAGCTACGGGGCGGGGCACGAGCGGTACGAGCACAGGCAAGGAGCGACGAACGGTGGACGGCCAGGACGGGGACGGACATCCGGCGCTGACGACCGAGGAGATCCGGGAGCTGGCGCGGGTCTTCCCGCCCGGCCCGTCCGCCGTGGCACTGCTGCACAGGGCGGGCCTGACCGCCGAGCACCTCCCGGCGGCGGCCGGCACCACCGCCGGGGCGTTCTGGTCCTCGGTGGCCCGCGCGGTGGCCGCGGACCGGATCGCGGACGGCAGGCTGCGCGTCCTGGCCGCCGCCTGCGTCACCTATCCGCACAACGCGGTGTTCCGCGCCGCCTTACGGCAGCCGGGCGGCGGCGGTCTGCGGCGGGTGCTGGTGACCGGCGCCGCCCCGGGGTCCCGGGAGTTAGCCGCGGTCCAGCGGGCCGCGCGGGGCATGCTGACGGTGGACCGGTGCCCCGCCGCGACCGCCACCGATCTGCGGCGGATCCTCACCGTACGCCCGGATGTGCTGCATCTGGTCTGCCGCCGCGAGGGGCGCACGCTGGTCTTCGAGGACGGCGACGGCCAGGCGCATCGCACCCCCGCCGCGCGCCTGGCCGAGCTGCTGACCGCCTATCGCCGGCTGACCGGCGCCCCGCTGCCCGGTGTGGTGCTCGGCTGCCCCGACGGCGCGCCTCTCGCCGCGCTCTTCGCCCGGGCGGCCGAGGTGGTGGTCGCCCATCGCGGACCGCTGGACGGCGCGGCGGCCTTCGCGGGCGGGCTCTACGGTCTGCTGGGCGAGGTGCCCACGCTGGCCCAGGCGGCGCGGCGGGCGGCGGAGCGCATCGGGCCGGACGGAGGCGGTGTGGTGGTCCTGCGCGGACGACCCTGGTGAACGGGCGCCCGGCGGGAATGCCTGCCGCTCGTTGATCGTTTTACCGGAAGCATGCAATCCACATCCGACGTAAGGATCGACTGCCCGTGAGCAAGGTCCCGTTCATCACCCTCAACAACGGCGTCCGGATGCCGCAGCTCGGCTTCGGTGTCTGGCAGATCCCGGACGACGAGGCGCAGATCGCGGTGCGCACCGCGCTGGACGCCGGGTACCGCAGCATCGACACCGCCGCGATATACGGCAACGAGGAGGGCACGGGGAAGGGGCTCGCCGCGTCGGGCATCGCACGCGACGAGCTGTTCGTCACCACCAAGCTCCAGAACGCCGACCAGGGCTACGACTCGACTCTCCGCGCCTTCGACGCCTCGCTGACCAGGCTGGGCCTGGAGTATGTGGATCTCTACCTGATCCACTGGCCGCTGCCCGGGGTCGACAAGTACGTGGACACCTGGAAGGCGTTCGAGAAGATCTACTCCGAGGGCCGCGCCAAGGCCATCGGCCTGTCCAATTTCCACGCCGCCCACACCCAGCGGCTGCTCTCCGAGACCTCGATCGTCCCGGTGATCGACCAGATCGAGCTGCACCCGCAGCTCCAGCAGGCGGAGCTGCGCGCCTTCAACGCCCGCCATGACATCGCCACCGAGGCGTGGTCCCCGCTCGGCCAGGGCAAGGGCCTGCTGGACGACCCGAAGCTGGCGGCGATCGCCCGGAAGCACGGGAAGTCCCCGGCCCAGGTGGTGCTGCGCTGGCATCTGGACCTCGGCAACGTGGTGATCCCCAAGTCCGTGACCCCGTCCCGGATCCAGGAGAACATCGACGTCTTCGACTTCCAGCTGGACTCCGAGGACCTGTCGGCGATCGACTCCCTGGAGACCGGCAACCGGCTGGGCTTCGACCCCGAGACCTTCAACGGCTGAGCCCCGGCACTCCACCGTTCCGCGCTCCGCCCCGTCGCGTCCCCCCGCGGCGGGGCGGGCCCTTGTCCGCCCGCACCCCGTCTCCCCGCACCCCGTGTCGTGGCATATCCCGGGCGCATGACCCCTCATCCGGGCTCATCCGCCCGCCGAGCGAGGCACGCCCCCGACAATTACGCTTGGCGCCCAGATGGGCACGTAGCGTGACCATCTCCCGAGCCGAGGAGACCGAAGATGTCCCGCAGACGCCGTCACGGCCTCGAGCTGGCCGCCGGTTGCACCGTCGCGATAGCCGCCCTCTTCCTGGGGAGCGGCATACCCGCGGTGGCCGACCCCGGTGAACCCTCCCCCCGCCCCCGGAGGGAGGTGCCCCCCGAGATGCTGGCCTCGATGCAGCGCGACCTGGGCCTGACGGCCGATGAGGCGCGGATGCGGATATCCAACGAGTACCGGGCCGGGGCCACCGAACCGGGCCTGCGCAAGAGCCTGGGCGGCAGCTACGGCGGCGCATGGGTGACCGGCAACACCGCGGAACTCACCGTCGCCACCACCGACGAGGGGCAGAGCGGCACCATCACGGCCGGCGGCGCCAAGGCCGCGGTCGTCAAGCACAGCCTCAAGGCCCTCACCGACGCCAAGCAGGCCCTGGACCGCACCGCCTCGGAGCGCCCCCCGGCGGCCGATGTCGCCTCCGCCTGGTACGTCGACGTCAAGACGAACAGCGTCGTGGTGCAGTCGGCCAAGCCGAGCGAGGCGGCCGCCTTCGTCGCCACCAGCGGCGCGGACCGCGAGGTGGTACGGGTCGTGGAGTCGGCCGAGCGGCCCAGCCCGCTGTACGACCTGCGGGGCGGCGAGGCGTTCTCCATCAATGACTCCGCCCGCTGCTCGATCGGCTTCCCGGTGACGCAGGGCGAGCGGAACGGCTTCGTCACCGCCGGCCACTGCGGCAGCCAGGGCGACACCACCACCGGCTTCAACCGGGTGGCCCAGGGCAGTTTCCAGGGCTCCAGCTTCCCCGGCCATGACTACGCCTGGGTGTCCACCAACGCCGACTGGGTTCCGCAGCCGTGGGTGATCGGCCCCGAGGGCACCAATGTCAGCGTCACCGGCTCCCAGGAAGCGCCGGTGGGCTCGTCCGTCTGCCGCTCCGGCTCGACGACCGGCTGGCACTGCGGCACCATCCAGCAGCACGACACCAGCGTGCGGTACCCGCAGGGCACGATCAACGGGGTCACGCGCACCACCGTCTGCGCCGAACCGGGCGACTCCGGCGGCCCGTTCATCTCGGGCAGTGAGGGGCAGGGCGTCACCTCCGGCGGCTCCGGCAACTGCACCGTCGGCGGCACGACGTACTACCAGCCGGTGAACCCGATCCTGACGGCCTACGGGCTCACCCTCACCACCGGCTGACGCCGGGGTGCCGAGGCCGCCGCGGTCGAACGGACCGGCGGCGGCCTCGCGTGTGCGCTCACGGCCCGCTTCTCAGGCTCGCCCCCACGCCCGTCCTCGCGCGTGTTCGGAGCACCCTTGACCAATCCGCACCCCTCCGGGCGACGAATGAGGTACGACACCTCCGTGTGCGCCGCATCGTTCCCGGAAGGACGGCCTGTGAGAGAACCCGTGTACATCGGCGGACCGGCCGCGCGCGGACCGGACCTCGAAGAGTTGCTCCAGATGGTGGCCCGGGGGGACCAGAACGCGTTCGGAGCCCTCTACGACGCCGTCAGCGGGCCGGTCCTGGGGCTGACGCGCAGTCTGCTGCGCAACCCGGCGCAGGCCGAGGAGGTCACCCAGGAGGTCCTGGTCGAGGTGTGGCGGTCCGCGGCGCGGTTCGAACCGGGCCGGGGCAGCGCCATGGCCTGGATCATGACGGTGGCGCACCGGCGCGCCGTGGACCGGGTCCGCTCGGCGCAGGCCGCCTCCGACCGCGAGGAGCGCGCCGCGCTGCTGTCCCGTACCCCGGCGTTCGACGAGGTGACCGAGCAGGTGGAGGCCAGGCTGGAACGCGAGCAGGTGCGCCGGTGCATGCGGACGCTGACCGAGCTGCAGCGGCAGTCGGTGACGCTCGCCTACTACCGGGGCCGCTCCTACCGTGAGGTGGCGGAGCTGCTGTCGCTGCCGCTCGGGACCGTGAAGACCAGACTCCGGGACGGGCTCATCCGGCTCCGGGACTGCATGGGGGTCGGCGCATGACCAGGGCGGATCTGCACACCTTGACCGGGGCGTACGCGGTGCACGCCCTGTCGGGGCGGGAGTTGACCGAGTTCGAGCGGCATCTGGCGGTCTGCGACGCCTGCCGTCAGGAGGTGCGGGAGCTGCGCGAGACGGCGGCGAAGCTGGCGGTGGCCACGGCCCTGACCCCGCCCCCGACCATGAAGGACGATGTGATGCGGCGGATCGCCACGGTCCGCCAGGAGCCGCCCCGGGTGGCGGCGCGGGAGGCCCGGGAGTCCCACGCCGGCCCCCGGCGGCGCACCGGGCGGCGGGCGCTGAACGTCGCACTGGCGGCCTGTGTGGCCGCGGCCGTCGCGTTCGGCGGGGCCGCGGTGTGGCAGTACCGGCAGGCGTCCGACGCCCGCGACACGGCCCGCCGCTCCGAGCAGCGGGTGGCTCAGGCGGAGGAGGTGACCCAGGTGCTGGCCGCGCCCGACGCGCGCAGCCGCAGCGGCCGGATGACGGACGGCTCGACCGGCACGGTGGTGGTCTCGCGCGGGCTGAACAGGGCGGTGTTCCTGGCCTCGGGGCTGCCCGAGCCGCCCGCGGGGCGGATCTACCAGCTGTGGTTCAGCGACGGCGGCACCATGCGCCCGGCCGGTCCGATGGACTCCTCGGGCCGGAGCGCGGCGGCGGTCCTGAGTGGTGCGGTCGGGAAGGCGTCGGCCATGGGGGTGACGGTCGAGCCCGCCGGAGGGTCGAAGGCCCCGACGACCGATCCGCTGGTCCTGCTGACATTCCCCTCGGCGTGACCGGGCGACATCAGGCGGAATTCGCCGATATGCGGCCCCGCGTGGGGTAAGGGAGAGGGATGAGCACGTCCCTCTCCGTCTTCACCTCCGATCTGCGGCTGTCCGACAACCCCGTGCTGCGTGGCGCGACGCGCTCCGCCGAGCGGGTCGTTCCGCTGTTCGTCGTGGACCGCGGCCTGGCCGGCACGGGGTTCGCCGTCCCCAACCGGGTGGCGTTCCTCGCGGACGCCCTGGCCGATCTCGACGCGGGGCTGCGCGAGCGCGGCGGGCGGCTAGTGGTCCGCCGGGGCGACGCGGTGGCGGAGGTCCTGCGGGCGGCCCGGCAGGCGGACGCGGACGAGGTACATATCGCGGGCGGGGTGAGCGGCTACGCCACCCGCCGCGAGCAGCGGCTGCGCGCGGCGCTGGAGGCGGACGGACGGCGGCTGCGGGTGCACGGCGCGGTGGTGACGGCCGTGGAGCCGGGCGAGGTGACCCCGACGGGCAAGGACCACTTCGCCGTCTTCACCCCGTACTTCCGCGCCTGGCTGCAGGCCGGGCCGCGCAACACGCTCACCGCGCCGCGCACCGTGAGCGTGCCGTCCGGGCTGCGCTCGGAGCCGGTGGCGGCGGTCGCCTCGCTCGCCCCGGGCAGCCCCTCCCCCGGGCTGCCCGAGGGCGGGGAGACGGCGGGCCGCCGCCGCGTCCGCTCCTGGTGGCGCTCGGGGCTGGGTAGCTACGCCGACCGGCAGGACGATCTGGCGGGCGACGCCACCTCCCGGCTCTCCCCGTATCTGCACTTCGGCTGTCTGTCCCCGGTGGAGCTGGTGCACCGGGCGCGGGAGGCGGGCGGCGCGGGCGCCGACGCCTTCGTACGGCAGCTTGCCTGGCGGGACTTCCACCATCAGGTGCTGGCCGCCCGGCCGGACGCGGCGCACGCCGACTACCGCCCGCGGGGCGACCGGTGGCGCCACGACGAGGCGGAGGTCGCGGCCTGGAAGGCGGGGCGCACCGGCTATCCGCTGGTCGACGCCGGGATGCGGCAGCTGCGCCACGAGGGCTGGATGCACAACCGGGCGCGGCTGCTGGTGGCCAGTTTCCTCACCAAGACGCTCTACCAGGACTGGCGGATCGGCGCCCGGCACTTCCTGGATCTGCTGGTGGACGGGGATCTGGCCAACAACCAGCTGAACTGGCAGTGGGCGGCGGGCACCGGCACCGACACCCGTCCCAACCGGGTCCTCAACCCGCTGGCGCAGGCCCGGCGGTTCGACCCGGACGGCGCGTATGTGCGGCGCTGGGTGCCGGAGCTGGCCGAGGTGACCGGCTCCGGCGTCCATACGCCCTGGCGGCTGCCGAAGGCCGAGCGGGACCGGCTGGACTACCCCGGCCCGATCGTGGACCTCCAGGAGGGGCTGGCCCGCTTCCGGGACGCCCGGGAGTGACGTCGGGTCCAGGCCGGTCGCGGTCAGTCGGCGACGCGCGCCCGGCCGGTCAGTCGGCGCGGGCGCCGTGCTGCGGGGCGATCTCCTCGATCCGGCCGGCGAGCTCGACGTCGAGCGCGGTCACCTTGCCCCCGGCGCTGTGGGTGTTCACCGAGACGCCGACCTTGTTGTAGCCGAGGGTCAGATCGGAGTGGTGGTCGAGCTCCTCCTGGATGGTGGCGATCTCCGCCACCATCCCGGCCGCCTGCGGATGCCCCTTGAAGACATACGTCCGCGAGAGCCGGTCGTCCGCGAACGACCAGCCGGGGAGCTGCTCCAGACGCTGCTGGATCTCCTGGTCGGTGAGCGGCTGGACTGCCATGACACGTCCCTTCGTCGCGGGTGACCGGTGGCCCTTCCACCCTGCCATGTGAGTACCCGGCGTCGGCTACCTTCAGCTCATGACGACTGCCGCGCCGCCCCGGGTGGGCACACTGCTGCGCGAGTGGCGGGACCGCCGCCGGCTGAGCCAGCTGGAGCTCGCGCTGCGTGCCGACTCCTCCGCCCGCCACATCAGCTTCATCGAGACCGGCCGGTCGCGGCCCAGCCAGGAGATGGTGCTCCGGCTCGCCGACCATCTCGAGGTCCCCGTCCGCGAGCGCAACGCCCTGCTGATCGCCGCCGGTTACGCCCCGCACTATCCGGAGCGGTCGGTGGACGACCCCTCGATGAGCGCCCTGCGTACATCCCTGGAGCGGCTGCTGACGGGCTACGAGCCGTATCCGGCGCTCGTGGTGGACGGCACCTACGGGGTGCTGGCGGCCAACCGGGGCATCGCGGCGCTTCTGGAGGGGGTGGCGGAGCATCTGCTGACGCCGCCGCTGAACGCGATGCGCCTCACCCTGCACCCCGAGGGTCTCGCCCCGCGCATCCGCAACCTCCGCGAATGGCGTGGCCATCTGCTGGACCAGATGGACCGGCAGCTGGCGCTGATGCGCTCCTCGCCACTGCGCGCGCTGTACGACGAGGTGGCCGCCTACCCGCTGCCCGAGACCGGCAGCCGGGAGACGGCGACCGCCGGTGACGCCCCGCCCTTCGCCCTGCCGATGATGATCGAGCACGGCGGCCGGGTGCTGTCGTTCATCTCCACGATCGCGACCTTCAACACCCCGATGGATGTCACGGTCTCCGAGCTGGCCATCGAGACGTTCCTCCCGGCCGACCCGGAGACCGCGGCAGCCCTGGGGCGGTTCAGCCGGTCGTAGGGACCCGGTCCAGGAAGCCGAGGACGGAGCGGATCCGGCCGTCCTCGGCCAGGGTGATCACATCGGTCGCGGCGACCGGGGCCGAGCCGTCGGCCGTGGCGACCAGCTCCCAGCTGAAGCGGGCCATGGCGTGGTGGCCGTCCACGGCGCCGGTGAGCCGGAACTCATGGCCGGGGAACTGCTCCTGGGCCCCGGCGATGACGGCGGCCAGCTGCTCATGGCCCCGCGCCTCGGCCAGCGGGTCGGTGTAGCCGCCGTCCTCGGTCCAGGCGGCGGCGACGGCCTTGGCGCGGGCCTCGGGGCCGGTGGCGTTCCACGCCTCGAAGTAGCGGGCGACGGCGGTTTCGTACTGCGTCATGTGGTTACTCCTCCATGAAATCCCCTGGTGGCACCGGGTCCCGGACCGGAGGGCGCCGGCCCGGAACCCGATGGCTCCACCCTGCCGCCGTCGCGCGCGGGGGTCGATTACCGCCGAGGTAATGGAGGTGCGGAAGCCTTGGCGCACACCGCACGGGGAAGGGGAACTCAGGAGCGCTGGGACTCCACGAGCGCGATGGCCTCCTCCTTGGTGGCCACGGCGGGCGGCGAGCCCTCCAGCGGCTTCCGCGCCGTCTCCTTCATCACGGCGGCGGCGATGATGCCGACGACGGCGGCGAGCATCGTGTAGTAGGCGGGCATCAGATCGTCCCCGGTGCTGCTGATCAGACCCTCGGTCACCAGTGGCGTGGTGCCGCCGAAGAGCGAGACGGAGATGTTGAAGGCGATGGAGAGCGAGCCGTAGCGCACATTCGTCGGGAAGAGCGCGGGCAGCGAGGCGGACATCACGCTCACATACGGCAGCAGACACAGCCCCAGGAGCAGCAGCCCGGCGAAGACCGGGACCACCCCGCCCTGCTTGATGAGCAGGAAGCACGGCACGGCGAGCACCAGGAAGCCCACGGACCCGGCCATCAGCACGGGCTTGCGGCCGATGCGGTCGGAGTACCGGCCGACGAAGGTGATGGCCGCCATGAGCACGAGCATCACGATGATGATCGAGACCAGGGCGCTGGTGCTGCTGTAGTGGAGGGTGTCCGACAGATAGGTCGGCATGTAGGACAGCAGCATGTAGTCGGTGATGTTGTACGCGGCGACCAGCGCGATGCACAGCGCCATCGCACGCCACTGGGTGCGGAACACCTGCCAGAACGGCAGGCTCTCGCGCTCCCCCGCGCTGGTGGCGCCCTCGTCCTCCAGCTTCCGGAAGGCGGGGGTGTCATCCAGCTTCAGCCGCAGATACAGACCGACCAGACCGATCGGCGCGGCGGCCAGGAACGGAATGCGCCAGCCCCAGGAATTCATCGAGGAGTCGGCGAGCGTCACGGTCAGGATGGTGACCAGTCCGGCCGCCGCGGTGTAGCCGATCAGCGTGCCGAACTCCAGAAAGCTGCCGTAGTACCCACGGCGCTTGTCGGGCGCGTATTCGGCGATGAAGGTCGAGGCGCCGCCGTATTCCCCGCCGGTGGAGAACCCCTGGAGCATACGGAACAGGATGAGCAGAGCCGGCGACCAGAAGCCGATGGCGGCATAGCCGGGGATCAGCCCGATGGCGAGCGTGCTGGACGCCATCATGATCATGGTGAAGGACAGGACCTTCTTACGGCCGATCCGGTCACCCAGAGGCCCGAAGAACATGCCTCCCACCGGGCGGACCAGAAAGGCCACCGCGAATGTCGCGAGGGAGGAGAGCACCTGGGCCGTGCCATTACCGGACGGGAAGAACACTTTGCCGATGGTGACCGCGAGATAGCTGTAGATCCCGAAGTCGAACCATTCCATGGCGTTTCCCAGCGCGGCGGCCTTCACCGCTTTCCGGACGGTCTTCTCTTCGGTGACCGTGATGTCGCTCCGGCGCAGTGGAGGGTTCTTGCGTCGCTGGACAGCGCGCCAGAGCAGGTGGTGCCGGGAGGGCGCGGACGCGGAGGCTTCAACATCGGTCGGGACAGGCACGAGCAACTCTTTTCAGTGGACAGGCTTGTTGCGCATACCCGGCGAACGCCGTGGCATGCCCGGCGTGTCGCGGACCACCCATGACGAGGCCCCGCGGCGCTCAAGGAACGTTCGACCCCGGCCCGAGCAGGGCCGGGCATCTTCAGGGAACCCGGCGGTTGCTTTACCGATTCTTGGCCTTCGCCAGACCTATCCACGCAATCGCACAACCCGTCACACAGCGCCGAAAGGCGCCGAACTGAAGGGGACATCATGCTCTACGGCAATGCCCTCCGAAAGGCTGTCAGCTCCTCCCCCACCACTCCCCTCATCGGCATCTACGACATGTACTCGGCGTCCATCGCCGCACAGCACTACAACGGCTTCTTCGTATCCGGATTCGGGTTCGCCGCATCGCATTACGGGCTGCCCGACATCGGCTTCATCGCCTGGCCCGACATGCTCGCCTTCGTGGAGCGGCTGCGTCTCGCCTTCCCCGAGCACCATCTGCTCGTGGACATCGACGACGGCTATGTGGATCCCGAGGTCGCCTGCCATGTGGTGCAGCGGCTGGAGCGCACCGGGGCCTCCGGGGTGATCCTGGAGGACCAGCGGCGCCCGCGCCGCTGCGGCCACGCGGACGGCAAGCTGACCCTGCCGCTCGAGGAGTACCTCGACAAGCTCCAACTGGTGCTGAGCAGCAGGAAGGACATGGTGGTGGTGGCGCGCACGGACGCCACCGAGGAGCCCGAGATCCTGCGGCGGGCGGCCGCGCTGGCGGAGACCGACGCGGATGTCGTCCTCGTCGACGGGGTGCGCAGCGTGGAGTGGATCCGCAAGGTCCGCAAGGTCATCGGCGACAAGCCCCTGCTGTTCAACCAGATCGCGGGCGGGAAGTCGCCGCGGCTCTCACTGTCCGAGCTGTCCGAACTGGGGGTGGATGTCGCCATTTACAGCACCCCTTGTCTGTTCGCCGCCCATGGGGCGATCGACGAGGCGCTGAGCGACCTCAAAACGGCGGACGGGCGGCTGCCGGACCCCCGGGAGGCCGCGGCCATCGGGGTCAAGGGCGCCACGGAACTGCTGGAGAAGAACATCAGCAGGCACCATGGCCACCGTCAGCCCGCCAGGGTCTGAGCCGGGGCCGCGCGGTATGCCCTCGACCTTCCTCGGGCGCGGCCCCGGCCGGCGCCGTAAGCCCGGAAAAGACACCGGCTCGTCCCGTCCGTCCACGGCCGGGCTCATCCTCGCGGCCACCGCGGGCGTCCTGTGCGCGGGCGCCGCGGTCTCCGCCAAGGCGACGCCCGTGCCCGCGGGCAGCACCCCGCGGGACGACTGCGGGCCGGACGACACCCCCACGGTGGTCACCGAGCCGCACAACGGCCTCGTGGTCATCGACAACTCCGCCGCGGACTCCTGGCTGGAGGTCGACCGCACCCTCAACACCCTGCTGCTGAGCCGTGGCACGGCGGGCAGCGACCACGACGGGGGCGGCGGCGCCATCGACGTCGTGACCGGCGGCCTCACCGGTGCGGATCCGGTGCTGCCGCAGATCGGCCACCCGCCCTGGCAGGCCGGGAGCGGTGATTGATGTGATGCGGAAGTCCTGGCCGCTGTCGTGGCCGGGCCGGCTCGGGAGGGCGGTCGACCCCTATGTCGCCGCCCTCCTCGGGACGGTCGCGCTGGCGGCGCTGCTGCCCGCGAGCGGGGCGGCGGCCACGGCCGTCGGCGATGCCGCGGACATCGCGATCGGGCTGCTCTTCTTCCTCTACGGTTCCCGGCTGTCCACCCGCGAGGCGCTGAACGGCCTGCGGCAGTGGAGACTGCACCTGGTGGTGGGCGCGAGCACCTTCGCGCTCTTCCCGCTGCTGGGGCTGGCCGCGGGCGGCCTCGCCCCGTTCCTCCTCACCGACCGGCTCTACACCGGACTGCTCTTCCTGTGTGTCGTGCCCTCGACCGTCCAGTCCTCGGTCGCCCTCACCTCCACGGCCCGGGGCAACGTCCCGGCCGCCATCTGCGCGGGTACGTACTCCAGCCTGCTCGGCATGATCGCCACCCCGCTGCTCGCGGCGTGGCTGATCGGCTCGGACGTGCGCTTCTCGGCCGAGGGGCTGCTGGCCATCGCCACCCAGCTGCTGCTCCCCTTCCTCGCCGGGCAGGCGCTGCGCCGCTGGACCGCGACTTTCATCGGCCGCCACAAGAAGGTGCTCGCCCTCCTGGACCGGGGCTCGATCCTGCTCGTGGTCTACACGGCGTTCAGCCGGGGCATGGCGGAGGGCATCTGGAACCAGATCACCCCGGCCCGGCTGTGCGCGCTGCTGGGGCTGGCCGCGGCGGTGCTGGGGCTGGCCCTCACCGCGACGTCGTTCACCGCGCGACGGCTGGGCTTCAGCCGGGAGGACCGCGTCACCATCGTCTTCTGCGGCTCCAACAAGTCCCTGGCCACCGGGCTGCCGATGGCCGCGGTGCTGTTCGGGGACGCGGCCGGGCCGGTGATCCTGCCGCTGATGCTCTTCCATCAGCTGCAACTGATGGTGTGCGCCGTCATCGCGGGCCGCTGGTCCCGCCGGGTGCCGGAGGCCGCCCCGACTCAAGGGGAACGCGTCCAGATCACGGAGGCGAGGGGGTAAACCGGACGAGGGCGGCGGCTCAGGGGCAGCGGGCGATCACCACGATGGCGGCGTCGTCGTTGACGACCCCGCCGGTGTGCCGGAGCAGATCGGCGTGGAGATAGTCCACCAGCGCCTGTGGGCCGCCGCCCCTCCAGACCGCGAGCCGTTCCCGGAGCGGATAGAAGGCGCCGACGTCATCCCGGGCCTCGACGACGCCGTCGGTGTGCAGCACCAGAAGGTCGCCGTACTCGAAGCGGAACGTCTCGACCTGGTAGTCCCGTTCCTTCGGCACCTCCAGGCCCAGCGGCACCGCGGGCTCGCCCACGTCCAGCGTCGCGATCTCGCCCCTGTGCAGCAGCAGTGGTGGGGGGTGTCCGCAGTTCACCATCCCGGTCACCGGGCCGTCGTCGTAGACGTCCAGCACCACGGCGGTCACAAAGGACTCCAGGTAATTCCGCTCGTCATCGGCGATATGGCGCCAGTTCCAGCACATGGCGCTGCCCATGTGGGCGGCGATGCCCGGCAGTGAGAGATTGCGGTAGGCGGAGCCCCGGAAGGCCCCGATCAGCACGGCGGCGTCACCGATCGCGGCCAGCCCTTTTCCCCGTACGTCCCCGATGACCAGCCGGGTCGCCCTCTCGGTGCGGACGGCCGCGTACAGGTCACCGCCGATCTGCGCCTCCTCATCGGCCGCGAGATACAGCGAGGCGATCATCAGCTCCCCGATTCGTTCGGGCAACGGCCGCAGCAGGACCTCCTGCGCGGCCACGGCCACTGAGCGCACCTGACTCAGCCGGCGCCGGTGCCGGTCGGTGGCGTAGCGGAAGCTCGTCACCAGCCCCGAGATCACGATCAGGGCGACGATCTGCGCCTGGTGGTTGGCGGTCATCAGACCGCCCTGGGACGCGCCGATGACGACCTGAGCCCCCACGGCGAGGGCTCCGACGACAGCGGTTCCGCCCGCGCCCGCGAAGGACGCGGTGATCGCGGGTGCCGCGATCAGGAAGGGGCCGAGGTGGACGCTGGGCGGCGTAGTGAGATCGGTCAGCGTGACCGCCAGGATGATCGCGAACGGGACGACGAACAGCGCCCTGCTCGACCGCGTTTCCCCACCGATGCGGGTGAGGTCGGGCGAAACGCGCATACATCCTGCTTACACCTGATACGGGCGCGGTGCGTTCAGACCGTGCTGTCGGCGGTGACGGCGGGGCCCGCCGCCGTGACGTCGGCGGCCTCCGCGCCCTCCGCCCGGCTGGTGCGCCGCGCCGCCATCCACACGTACACCAGCACACCGGCGAACAGGAACAGCACACCCTGGTATACCGCCGCGTATCCGGCGCCCGCGACCAGCCAGAACGAGAAGCCGAAGCCCGCGAGCGCCAGCACCAGGTCCCGGACGAAGCGCCCGGTCCGCACCTCCTCGCGGCGCCCGGACAGCAGGAAGTACAGCTGCGCGCCCGCCGCCAGCAGATACGGGACCGTCGCCGAGAAGGTGGTGATCAGCACGAGGATCTCGAAGAGCCCACTCGAACCCGAGGTGTAGTTGACCACGGTGAGCAGGGACGCCAGGAGCACGCCGACGATGACGCCGAAGGTCGGCACCCCGCGCCGCCTGGTGGCGAACGCGGCCGGGAAGAGCCCGTCCCGCGCGGCCGCGTACGGGGCCTGCGCGCTCATCAGGGTCCAGCCGTTGAGCGCGCCGACGATGGACACCACGGCGGCCAGTGCGATCAGCGTGGGGCCCCAGCCCCCGCCGAACATCGCGTCGACCGCGTCCGAGAAGGGTGCGGTGGAGCCGACCAGGTCCTTGTGGGCGACGGTGCCGAAGACCGACACCGTGCCGAGCAGATAGACCACGGCCGCGCCGACCGTGCCCAGCACGCTCGCCCGCCCCACATTGCGCTCCGGGTCCCGGACCTCGCCCGCGCTCATCGAGGCCGACTCCACGCCCACGTAGCTGTAGAGCAGGATCGCGGCCGCCGCCGACACACCGCCGAGCGCGCTGCCGCCGCTCTCGTTGAACGAGCCGAGGTTGTGCGGGTCGAAGAAGAAGAGGCCGACGATGGCGACGAAGAGCAGCGGGATGAACTTCAGCACGGTGGAGACCAGCTGCACCGCGCCCACCCAGCGCGTCCCCGCGAGGTTGGCGAGCGCGGGGAGCCAGAGTGCCAGCAGCGCCACGGCCAGGTTCATGCCTTTCGTGTCATGGCCGGGGACCAGCACATGCACATAGCCGACCGCCGCCACCGCGAGCGCCGCATTGCTCACCCAGGTCATCGTCCAGTACGACCAGGCCGACAGGAAGCCGGCGAAGTCGCCGAAGGCCGCGCGGGCGTGCACATACGGCCCGCCGGTGCGGGGGTCGCGCTCCGCGAGCCGCCCGAAGACCAGCGCGAGCGCGATGGCGCCCAGCGTCAGGACGACGAAGGAGAGGAGACTGAGGGTGCCGAACGGAGCGACGGAGGCGGGCAGCAGAAAGATGCCGCCGCCGATGATGTTTCCCATGACGAGTGCGGTCGCCGTGGGCAGGCCGAAGCGGCGGGAGTGGGGCTGGTCGTGCATATGACTATGGTCACCGAGCGTGTAGGGTGCACCCAAATCACCGGGTTTTGTTCGGCACAACCGGCCTGACCACGGTAAATGGTGCGGCGGGGGCGCCGTCCCACCGGGAATCCTGCACCGTGCGCGCCACGTCGGACGCCCTCGGCAGCCCGGTGTCAACCGGTACCGCCACCTCCGTCGGACCCTGCGCGGCCGGGGCCTCCGCTACCGCCGGACCCGCTCCCATCAACGCCTCCGCCCCCGGCGCATACGCCTCCCCCGTGGCCGCTGTCTCCTTCTCCGGCACCTGGGGCCCGTCCGCCTCTTCCAGCCAGCGCCGCAGCACCCGGTGCACCCGCTCCGCCCCGACCAGTTCCTCCCCCGCCGCCACCGGCGGGGTCAGCTCGGCCGGCCACAGCAGAAAGGGATGCCCCTGCTCCCCGCCGAGCCCGCCGTGCGAGCCGATCTGCTCCTCGAAGGCGTGCACCGTGCCGCGCGCCGGGTCGTAGGCGGAGTTGACCATGATGTCGGGGGTGTTCCGGAAGTGCGCGGTGCGCCGTACGGCGGCCTCGGCGCCGGGCCCGAAGACCGTGAGCGGGCTCGTCCCGAAGACCTCCCCGGTGTCCAGACGGTGCTCGGCTCCCTCGGCACCCAGCACCACCGCGCCCTGCGCCTCGGACCGTACGAGCAGGAAGCCCACCCCGGGGTGGTCGGCGAGCGTGCGCAGCAGCGCGGGATGGCGGGCGTCGATCTGCTCGCGGCTCATCCGCCCCGGCACATCGGGGAAGGAGACCAGGCCCAGATTTCCGGACGCGAGCACGATCGGATCGGACGCGGGGGCGCCGCCGCCCGCGACGGCGGCTGTGTCGCCGACCCCGGCGCACCGCCCGTCCCCGTCCACCTCGGGCTTCTCCGGCCGGTGCAGCGCCGCCCGCCCCGCCTCGCGCGCCTCCGCACCGCTCGGGGTCCGCCCGGCCCGCCGCGACACGGGCAGACCGCAGCCGACCCGCACCAGGTCTTCAAGCGTCAGCCCGTACGCCCCCGCGAAGGTCTCGCCGGGGCTCTGCCCGTGGTCGGACAGCAGCACGATCCGGTAGTCGCGCGGGGCGCGGTCGGCGACCTTGGCGATCAGCGCGATGGAGCGGTCGAGCCGGGCGAGCACCTGCCGGGCGTCCCGGCTGCGCGGCCCCGAGTGGTGGGCCACCTCGTCGTACGCGACCAGATCGGCGTAGATCGCGGTACGGCCCGAGAGGATGTCCCCCATCACCGACGTCACCACGACGTCCCGCTCCACGACCGTGGCGAACGCGCGGATGAACGGATACAGCCCGCCCCGCTTGACCCGGGGCGTCTCACGGCGCAGCTTGGCGCGCGCGGCCTGGCGGATCTCCCGGACGACCTCGGCCAGGAACGACACGGCGGTGCGGGTCGCGTTGGCGGGGTCGGCGAAGTAGGCGAAGTATCCGGAGCGGGAGCGGTTGTGCGGACCGCGCCGCGCCGCGACCGAGAGGACCAGGGCCAGCTGTTCGGCGCCGCCGGTGAAGAGGTTGCCCCGGCTCGCCCCGTCCACCGTGAGGAGTCCGTCGTGTCCGGCCCGGGCGGCGGCGCGGCGCTGGAGTACCGCCGCGCTGGTCGGCCGGTTGCTCACCATCACCTCCCCGCTCTTCTTCTCGTACCAGCGGAAGGCGGGCACATCCTCGTTGGAGCCGTGCAGGATGCCGAGTTGGCTGGCGCCGGTCTGGCTGGACCAGTCGGTGCGCCAGGGCGTGACCTTGTGAGTGCTCCGGATCAGGCGCGCGACGGTGGGCATCACCGGGGGCCGGTTGTCGCGCTCCCGCAGCGCCTCCCGCAGCACGGCGTGCCCCACCCCGTCGAGCTGCAGAAACACCGTCCCCGGGGGCTCTTCGCTCCCGCCGTCCTCACCGAGCCGCCGCCTGCGCCGCCCGGCCAGCCGGGCCAGCCGCCGCCGGTAGGCCCCGTCGTCCCGCACGGTCAGAAAGGTGCTCGTCGCCGACGACGCGGCGGACATCACGGCGGCGACCACGACGGCGGTCTCCGGCTCGACGGCGCCCCGCCCGTCCGGGATCAGGCTGATCGCGATCAGCAGCATCGAGCCGTTGAGCACGAACACCAGCAGCCCCAGCACCAGCGCGGGCATCAGCAGCAACGCCCGTACGAGCAACGGCCACACCAGCGCGCTGAGCACGCCGAAGGCTCCGGCGCCGATGGCCGCCGTGATCGCGATCCGCGTCGCGCTGTCACCGCCATCGGACTTCAGGCGAAAGTCGGGGAGGATCCCGGCGAGCGCCAGCATCGTGAGCGTGGACACCGCCCATACCGCCGTCACCCGCAACAGGGTTCCCCCCACCGTCTTCCATCGGGGCTTCTGCACGCCGCGGCCTCACTTCACGTCACCGGCCCGCACCATGCGCGCGAACCGGCTTCAAGCGTGGCACAGCGCCGCCGCGACCCGGCGGACGGCGGGTTACCAGGACGGATCGATTCCCCTTACGGCAGCCCATGAGTCGGCCGGGAGCGCGTCTCCTCACGCCCCGCTCTACGGGGACCAGGAATCGGCCGGATCGTCCAGCCACACCCGCTGACCGGCGATGCCCGGGCCGACCGTGAGGCCGAAGCGGGTGTGGTCCGGCCTGCCCTGGCCGACCCACCACCCGTACGCGGCCTCGGCCTCATCCCACAACCGCCGCTCCCCCGCCTGCCAAACGCGCGCCCCCGCCTCCCCCTCGCGGAACACGACACACGCCCAGGAACGGTCGGTCAGCCCGTAGAGCCACACGGGCCGCGCGCCCTCGTGCGGGGCGGCCACCGCCTGGACGCAATGCGGTACCCGGAGCCCCAGCACGAAGGGGAGGGCGGAGTACGCCGGGGTGATGAACTCCCCCTCGGGGATGCCAGTGGTCGAGGTGTCCGCACCGCCCTCTCCCTCGACCGGGACGTAGGCATGGTGCGGCGGCAGCGACAGCCGCTGGCCGCGCAGCTTCATGAACTCGACGGGGCCGGTGAAGCGCCCCGACGCCGTCCCTTCCTCACGCACCATCAGCCGGGCCACGGCGTCCGCAGGGGTGTAGTGCGTGCCCCAGGGGACGACGATCAGGCCCCCGGGCCGCGTCTGCTCGATCCATGCCCCGGGGATCTCCCGAAGCCCGACGGTGGCCAGGACCCGGTCGTACGGCGCGCCGCCCGCACAGCCCTTCGCCCCGTCGCCGACCACGATCTCCGGCCGCAACCCCGCTGCGGCCAGCCGTTGGCGTGCGTGACGCGACACGGCGGGATCGACCTCGACCGTGGTGACCTTACGGCCGCCACAGCGATGCGCCAACGCACCGGCGGTCTCGCCCGTGCCGGTGCCGACGTCGAGCACGGCCATGCCCTCGTCCACGGCCAGGTCCCGCAGCAATGCGTAGACGACAGAGGGCATGGAGGATGAGCTGGTGGACACCCGCCCCGGCGCGGGACCGACATGCTCTCCGTCGTCCCACTGCGTCACGATGGGCGCATCGCTGTCGGCGGCGGCGTACCAGGCGTCCGGATGCTCGCCCTTGTCGATGGCGACGGCGCCCTGGGTCCGCGTGTCGAACGGCCACATCAGCTCCGGCAGGAACCCGGCCCGGTCGACAGCGGCGAAGGTCTGCGCCCAGTCCTCCCCCATCACCCCCGCGTCGAGAAGCAGCCGCCCCAACGCGGCCCGGCCGGGCCGGGCGCCCTCGAACGTCATGCGACCTTGGGCGGGTTCGGCACCCCGGGCCCACCGTCGGGAGTCGGCGGCGGATGCGGACCGGGGTAGGGCTGGCCGGGCAGCTTGTCACCGTTTCCGCCGATGCTTCGGGCCTGGACGCTCCGCGACATCAACGCTCTCCCCTTCGTCCAGCCGGGCGGCCCAACCCACTCGGGCCCCGGCTCTCATCACCATAGGGCGAGCCGCTGGAAACGCGCTCGAGACCGGCCTTGCCCTCACAGTCCTGTGAGAGACTCGGCCGATGATTATCGAACGTGCGTACGCACACATGGACCCGGGGTCGCGTGAGGAGGAGGGGTGGCCCTGGTCCGTGCCGTGTGTGCGGGGGTTGCAGGCGGACGGGCTGCGATTCACCGCGCCCGTGACGTTTCTTGTCGGGGAGAACGGGTCGGGCAAGTCGACGCTGGTCGAGGGCCTCGCGGAGGGGTTCGGGCTGGACTCGTACGGCGGCTCGCACGATTGGCGTTACGCCAGCCACCGCCCCAAGTCGGCGCTCGGCGAGCGGATCCGCTTCGACGCGGCGCCGCGCGGGCGGCGGATGCTGGGGAGTTGGGCGGCGCGCAAGGGGTTCTTCCTGCGGGCCGAGACCGCGCTGGACGCGCTGGACCGGGAAGGTTTCGCCCCGCATGCGGTCAGCCACGGCGAGGGGTTTCTCGCGGCGTTCCGGGATAAGTTCCTCCAGCCCGGTCTGTACGTCATGGACGAGCCGGAGGCGGCCCTGTCCTTCGCCTCCTGCCTTGAACTCATCGGCCATCTGGACGAGTTGGTGAAGAACGGCGGGCAGGTCATCTGCGCGACGCATTCACCCCTGCTGACCGCGCTGCCCGGTGCGGACATCGTCGAAGTCGGCGAGCACGGGATGCGGCGGGTGGCCTGGAACGAGCTGGCCCTGGTCGACCACTGGCGCCGGTATCTCGCGGATCCGCGGAGCTATCTGCGGCATGTCCTGGGGTGAGCCCGGAGGCGCGTGCCGGGCTGAGGTCGTTGGTCGTCTGCGGCGCCGTTCCGCGCCTTCGGCGCATGTGAGCATGGGGGCGGCAGGTGGGGGCGCGGCCCCCGCCCCGGCACCCCCGCCCCATGCTCAATTGCGCCGAAGGCGCGAGACGGCGCCGCGCCCGGAACGAGGTCGCCTACGACTGGCACAAGTCGAGCTACAGCGACTCCAGCGGCGGCGACTGCGTCGAGGTCGCCACCACCCCCACCACCGTCCACATACGGGACTCCAAGAACCCCGACGGTCCTCGCCTCCGCACAGCCGCCACCGCCTGGGCGGACTTCCTGGCCTTCGCCACCCGCTGAGTCGGGCGGATCTTTCCCCTCCCCGCCGGAGGCGGCAAGACCTAAGCCCGGCCGTGCGCCCGCTGGGCTCGGCGCGACAGGGTGTCGACCACGACGGCCAGCAGCAGCACCCCGCCGGTGATCATGAATTGCACGGCGATCTGGATATCCATGAGTGCCACGCCCGAGGCGATCGACTGGATGACCAGCACGCCCAGCAGGGCGGACCAGGTGCTGCCCCGGCCGCCGAAGAGGCTGGTGCCGCCGATGACGGCCGCGGCGATGGCGTTCATCAGCAGGTCGGTGGAGACCGATGTCTGGCTGACCGAGTTGATCCGGGAGGCCAGGAACAGGCCGCCGATGGCGGCCATCGTGCTCGACATCATGAACGCCGAGGTCCGCACCCAGACCACATTGACCCCGGCGCGGCGGGCCGCCTCGGCCCCGCCGCCCAGCGCGAAGATCATCCGACCGTAGGTCGTACGGCGCAGGACGTAGTCGAGGATGACGAGGATGACCAGGAAGACCAGAAGGGCGAGCGGCAGGCCCTGGAACTGGTTGAGCACATACGCGGCGGCGAAGGCGATCACCGCGAGCAGCCCCGTGCGCAGGGCGATCTGGACCGGGGGGCGGGAGGGCACTCCGGCGGCGCGGCGGCGGGTGCCGTCCCGCCAGGCGGTCAGGAAGTATCCGGCCGTGCCGAGCGCCGCCAGGGCGTAGGCGGCGGCGACATCGGAGAAGTAGAAGTTGGTCAGCTTGGCGACCAGACCCTGATCGTCGAGGTTGATGGTGCCGTAGGCGCCCATGATGGCCAGCATCAGGCCATACCACCCCAGCAGGCCGGCGAGGGTGACCACGAACGCGGGGACGCCGACCACGGCGGTGAAGAAGCCGTGGACGAAGCCGACCGCCGTACCGCAGAGCGCGCCCAGGACGATGGCGGGTGGCTCGGGCATGCCGTAGTTGACGTTCAACACGGCGAACAGGGCGGAGGCCAGGCCGCTCACCGAGCCCACCGACAGATCGATCTCGCCGATCAGCAGGACGAAGATCACGCCGACCGCGATCATGCCGGTGCCGACGATGTCCACGCTGAGGTTGGAGAGGTTGCGCGGCGAGAGGAAGTGCGGATTGAGGATCTGGAAGATCAGCCAGATCGCGAGCAGCCCGAGCGCGACCGGCACGGAGCCGAGCGCTCCACCGCCCAGTTTGCGCCCGAACGCGTCGGCGAAGCGTTCGGCACCGCGCGCGCTGGGTCCGCCGATGCCGCCGGGCACGCTCACAACTCCCCCTCCCGCGTCGCCCGCCGCGTCACCGCGTTGTCGGAGGCGCCGGTGATGGAGGAGACGATCTGCTCCTGGGAGGTGGTGGTGACGTCGAAGAACCCGTTGTTGCGACCCAGGCGCAGCACCGCGACATAGTCGGCGACGGCCTTGACATCGCCCAGGTTGTGGCTGATCAGCAGCACCCCGAGGCCGCGTTCACGCAGCCGTTCCACCAGATCGAGGACCTGGGCGGTCTGCTCGATGCCGAGGGCGGCGGTGGGCTCGTCCAGCATGACCAGGCGCGGCTCGCCGAGCAGCGCCCGGGAGATGGCGACGGTCTGCCGCTGGCCTCCGGAGAGGACCGCGACGGGCCTGCGGACGTCGGGGATGCGGATGGCGAGGGTGGCCAGCAGATCGCGGGTACGGCGCTCCATCTCCACCTCGTTCAGGACGCCGAGCCGGCTGATCTCACGGCCGAGGAAGAGATTGCCGACGACATCGAGGTTGTCGCAGAGCGAGAGGTCCTGGTAGACGGTGGCGATCCCCAGATGCTGGGCGTCGTGCGGGCGGCCGATGTGGACGGGGCGGCCCCGCCATTCGAGGGCGCCCGTGTCGGCCGGCTCGACCCCCGCGATCACCTTGACCAGGGTGGACTTCCCCGCGCCGTTGTCGCCCACCAGGGCGATGACCTCACCGGCGTGGATCTCCAGATCGACGTCCCTGAGCGCCTCGACCGCGCCGAAGCGCTTGAAGACCCCACGCAGCGCCAGCAGGGGCGGGGCCGACGGTTGGGCCATCCGCTCCTCCCTTCATCCCGCGTCGTGCGATGAACCGTTCCGGCCGATGAGCCCGGCCCTGCGGCAGTCATCCGCATACTTCTTGGTGCATATCTGATCGACGCGATACAGACCGTCCTTGATGACGGTGCTCTTGATGTTGTGCACGGTCACGGCCACCGGCGTGAGCAGCACCGCGGGGATGTCACGGGCCGTGGCGCTGTCGACCCGCTGCTTGGCGATCCCGTTGAGCGATCTGCCGCGTCCCAGCGCGATGGCCATCTCCGCGGCGGTGTACGCCTCGGGCTCGAACGGCTTGTAGACGGTCATGTACTGCTCGCCCGCGAGGATCCGCTGAATGCCCGCGACCTCGGCGTCCTGGCCGGTCACCGGGGGCAGCGGATGGATCCGGGCCGTCTTGAGCGCGGTGATGACGCCCGAGGCCAGGCCGTCGTTGGCGGCGAGGACGCCATCGATGGCCTGGGGGCCCAGGGCGGCGATGGCCGCGGACATGTTGCGGTTGGCGTTCTCCGGCCGCCAGCCGACGGTCTCGTAGGACTTGGCGATCTTGACCTTGCCCTGGAGGACGGACCGCGCGCCGCGTTCGAACCAGTCCGCGTTGGGGTCGGTCGACGAGCCGTTCATCATGACGATCCGGCGGTTCGCGGCATTCGGGCCCAGCGCCCTCAGCAGCGCCTCGCCCTGGAGCCTGCCGACCCTTCCGCCGTCGAAGGAGACATAGCCGGAGATGGGCCCCTCGGCGAGACGGTCGTAGGCGACCACCGGGACGTTGGCGCGGCGGGCCTGGACCACGGAGTGACGGACGGCCTTGGTGTCCACCGCGTCCAGGATGAGGACATCGACTCCGTTCGTGATCATGGCTTCGATCTGGTTGCGCTGGGATACCGGATCGTGCTGGGCGCTGGAGTAGCTCACCGTGCAGCTCGGGCAGAGCTGCTTGACCCGGTGCTGGATCAGGGGTGCGTCGAAGCGCTCGAAACGGACGATCTCGTTCTCCGGGAGCAGCAGGCCGATCCGCAGCGGTCCGCGGTGGGTCCCTGCCGCGCCGACCGTCTCGCCGACCTGGGCCGCCTTACCGCATGCGGCGAGGGACGCGGCAAGGACGAGGCCCGCCGTCACGGCGATGGCCGCGCGGAGGCGCGCACGCGTCCGGGAGCGCGGCGGGGCGGCCGTCCGGGAGCGCGGCGAAGTGCGCGTCCGGGCGGTCGTACGAGAGCGCGTCCAGGCATGCGTCCGGGCATGCGTCCGGGCGGTCGTACGGGAGCGGATCATCGCCTTGGCCTCCTTCGTCTCCTCCCCCTCGCCCCCTCCGGCTGCCGTGCGGCGCCTGTGCCGGCCGGTCCTTCCGGCAGTTCCTCCGGGGGCGGCCCGCTCGGGGGCTCCTCCCGCGGGGACGACAGGGACAGCTCGCCCCAGACCTGCTTGCCCCCGCTGAGCGGCACCGAGCCCCAGGTCTGCGACATGGCCTCGATGAGCAGCAGCCCCCGCCCGCCGGTCGCCTCCCAGTCCACGGTCGCCGGTTTGACGGGGGTGCGCGGCGAGGGGTCGTTGACCGCGATCCGCAGCCGGTCCGCGGTCAACGTCAGATTCAGCCGCACCTCGCCCTGGGTGTGCACCAGGGCGTTGGTGACCAGCTCGGAGGTGACCAGCAGCGCCACGTCCAGCTCGTCCGCCAGGCCCCAGTTGCGCAGGGTGCGCGCGGTGAAGCGGCGGGCGTGCATTACGGCGTCGGGCAGCCGCCACACCGTCCAGCTCGCCCGGGTGGGCCGTACCCGCATCCCGTCGTAGCGCAGCAACAGCAGCGCGACATCGTCGTCCCGGCGGCTGTGCCCGCCGAGCAGCTCGTCCGCCACGCCTCCGGGGTCGGCCGGGTCGGCGCGGGCGAGCGCCTGGCGCGCTTGGCGCACCCCGTCGTCCAGGTCGAGCCGGGCGGACTCGACCAGGCCGTCGGTGACCAGGGCGAGCAGGGTGCCGGAGGACAGCCCGGCCGCGGTCATCGGGAACTCGGCGTCCGCGACCACGCCCAGCGGCGGACCGCCCTCGACGTCGAGCTCCTCGGTGGTGCCGTCCGGGTGGCGCAGCAGCGGCTGGATATGTCCGGCCCGGACGAACCACGCCTCGCCCTCCTCCATGTCGAGGTCGGCGTAGCAGCAGGTGGCGAAGAGGTCGGTCTCCATGCCGACGAGCAGGCGGTTGGCGTGCGCCACGACCACATCGGGCGGATGGCCCTCCACGGCGTAGGCCCGGATGGCGGTGCGCATCTGGCCCATGATGGTGGCGGCCGCGGCGCTGTGGCCCTGCACATCCCCGATGACCAGGGCCACATGGCCGTCGGCCAGCGGGATCACGTCGTACCAGTCGCCGCCCACCTCCAGGCCCATCGTCGCGGGCAGATAGCGGGTGACGGCCACCCCTCCGGGCAGCTCCGGCAGCTTCCGCGGCAGCAGGCTGCGCTGGAGCATGGTGGCCAGCTCGTGCTCGGCGTCCAGGGCGTGGGCCCGCACCAGGGCCTGCCCCACCAGACCGGCGGTCGCGGTCAGCAGCGAGCGCTCCTCCGGACCGAACTCATGCCGCCGCTCCCAGCCGATCAGGCACACGCCGACGATCCGGCCGTCCGCCGGGAGCGGGAGGACGGCGAGGCCGCCGGGGCCGATACCGGCGAGCCCGGGTTCCAGGGCGGAGCCCTCGGGCCAGATGCTGACCTGGCCCTCCCGCAGCGCCTCCGCCAGCGTGGGCAGGGCATGGCTCGGCGGCTCGGGCCATTCGGACCGCCAGGCGGACCGCCACAGCTCGGGCCAGGCGGCGGGCTCGGCGGGCGCCAGGACGGCGACCACGAGCTGCTCGGCCTGGACCTCGGCGACCGCGACCCGGCCCGCCCCGAGCGGATCGCGCAGCGCGCCGACCACCGCCCGGCCCACGTCCCGGACGGTGGTGGCCCCGGCCAGGGCGGCGGACAGCCGCTGCACCAGGGACACCTCGTCGGCGCGGGGCCGCAGATACGAGGTCTCCGCGACCACGCCGAGCATGCGCCGGGGGGTGCCGTCCGGCCCCGTCTCCACCTGGGCGCGCAGGCCCAGCCAGCGCAGCTCACCGTTGGGCCGCCGGATCCGGAACTCCAGTTGCGCGGTGCCGGAGGTCAGCGCATCGGGCTCCAGGACCGACATCAGGGCGGGCACGTCGTCCGGGACGGTGACCGACAGCAGGGTCTCCACCCGTCCGTCGAAGTCCTCCCCCGCGATGCCGAAGAGGTCGAGCACCTGGGTGTCGGCGGTGATCCGCCCGCTGCCGAGGTGCAGCACGAACGAGCCGACCCGCAGCCGGTCCAGGGTGGGGCCGGGGAGGTCGGGATGCGGCTGGGTGAGCGCCTCCGGCCCGGCCGCCTCGACCCCGGCGGCCACATGGTGGGCGTAGAGCTCGATGAAGCCCCGGCGGTCGGCATCGATGCCGCCGGGTGACTCGTCCACGACCACCAGACAGCCCAGCCCCTTGCCGTCCCCGCCGAGCGGCAGCACCCCCAGCGAGACGCCGGGCGTGGTGGGGGTTTCCGGAGTGGTGGGGCCCGTGGGGCCGTAGGCGGCGAGTTCACTGGGGGTCAGCCACAGCGGGCGGCCGTCGCGGAAGGCGTCGGTGACGGGCGAGCGCCCGGACAGCCCGTAACGTGCCGGCAGCGCGTACGACCCTCCGGCGCTGCGCACCGTCTCGGCCAACCGCAGCTCGGCACCTTCGGCGTCCAGCACATAGACAGCCACCACCGCGGTCCCCGTGAACGTCAGCACATGCCCGGTCACAGCACGCCTGCACCCGCCTCCGTGCGCGGACCGCCGGTCTTGTGGGGGCGTACCCGGGCCCTTGATCGGCCTTCGCGCGGCGACCGGTCACGACCACCGGCGGGGCCTTCGCTGCCGCGCCTCCTCGAAAGGGTTGGCGCCTCTCCTCAAAGCATGGCACAGCGGGCCGAACCCGGCCATCTCCCCTCGGAATCGGCGGTACGCGACGGCGATCGGTGGCGCACGACGATGCGGGAGACTCGGCCGCATGGTGGATCTGCGCGTGGTCACGATGGACGACTGGCCCCTGTGGCGGGACATCCGCCGGGCCGCGCTGGCCGAGGCGCCGCACGCCTTCAAGTCCCGGCTCGCCGACTGGCACCGCGGCGGCGAGGAGCGGTGGCGCGCCCGGCTGGAGGTGCCGGGCGCCCACCACATCGTCGCCCTGCTGGACGGCCGGGCCGTCGGAATGGCCGGCGGCCTGCCCGGGGACGGCGGGCCGCCAGAGCTGAGGTCCGTCTGGGTCAGCCCCGAGGCGCGCGGTCACGGCGTGGGCGACCGGCTGATCGCGGCGGTCGAGACCTGGGCCCTACGGGCGGGCGCCACGACGCTGCGGCTCGCGGTACTCCCGGGCAACGCCCCGGCCATCGCCCTCTACGAGCGGCACGGTTTCGTCGCCACCCGGGAGCCGGGGGATCTCCTCGCCGACGGTGTGACCAGGGAGCTGGTCATGGTGAAGGCGTTGCGGCGGAGTTGACCCCCGCCGACCCACAGCCGACCCGGGCACCGGAAAGATCCAGGTCTGCGCCGACGACAAGCTGGTGCTGACGGTCGACGACCGGGGCCCGGCGACCCGCCACTTCGAGAACGGCGTCCTGAGCGCCGCCGCCTCAGTCCCCTGAGCGCCGCCGCCTCAGTCCCCGATGTCCGCCGGGTCCCCGATGTCCGCCGGGGACGGGGAGAGCGCCTCCGGCACCGGGGTGTGCCGCGCCCCGGCGATCAGGACGTCGAACCCCCAGGCCAGCCGGTCCTGCGGGGATCCGGACAGCAGCCGCGGGCCGAGCGCGGCGATTTGCGGATGGGTCCGCGGTGAGACCTCCCGCACCACCGCGGCGAGCGCCTGCCAGTCCGCCTGGTCCTGGGGGATGTCGCCGGGGACCCGGTGGGCGTGCTCGGCCGCGGTCGCGGTGCCGTACTGCAGCAGCAGGTCGATCAGCCACGCGGCCCGGTCGGACTCCAGGCCCCCCTCGTCCAGCAGCGTCAGCATCGCCTCCACCAGCCGCAGATAGTGCTTCCCGAAGGGGCGGGCCACCAGCGCGGACTGGGCGAGGCCGGGGTACTCGAACAGCACCGCGGTGTACGAGGTGAGGATCCGCACCAGCCGGTCGTGCCAGTCGCCGCCCACCCCGGCCGGGCTCAGGTCGACCTCGCCGAGAAGCTCGTCCAGGACCGCCGCGTGCAGCTCGGCGATATTGCGGACGTAGACGTAGAGCGAGGCCGGCCCGGTGTCCAGTTCCTTGGCCAGGCGGCGCATCGTGACCCGCTCCAGGCCCTCGGCACGCATGAGTTCGACCGTGGTGGCGATGATGCCTTCCCTGGTCAGGGCCGGTTTCGCGGGACGTTCCCGGCGGCTCCGCGGGGCGGTGGGATGCGCTGTCATGGCGCCATCGTACCCGGCACGAACGCGTTCGCCCCAGACATGTTCGCCACAGACGCGTTCGTAACGAACGTGTTTGCCACGAACGCGTTCGTCGCCCTACGCTCGTCTCATCCGCCGCGCACCGGCGCCGAGCCTGGGAGGCATTGCCATGTCCGGAGCACCCCGTATCGCCATCGTCGGAGGAGGGCTGGGCGGCCTGACGCTGGCGCGCGTTCTGCACGTCCACGGCATCGCCTCGACCGTCTACGAACTGGACGCCTCGGCGACCGCACGCGACCAGGGCGGCTCGCTGGACATGGATCCCGAGTCCGGTCAGCGGGCGCTGCTGCACGCCGGCCTGCTGGAGGAGTTCCGGTCGCTCAGCCGCCCCGAGGACGGAGAGCTGCGGCTGCTCGACAAGGACGCGGCCGTCGGCTTCCGCATCCCCGCGCCGGAACCGGCCCAGGGAGACGAGGGAGAAGAGCGGCCCGAGATCGACCGCAGGGCGCTGCGAGAGCTGCTACTGGGCTCGCTGCCCGAGGCGACCGTTCGCTGGGGTCACAAGGTGCGCGCGGTCGCCCCCGGCGCGGCGGGGCAGCCCACGCTCACCCTGTCCGACGGCCGGACCGTCGCGGCGGATCTGCTGGTCGGCGCGGACGGGGCGTGGTCCAGGGTCCGGCCCCTGGTGTCCGACGCCGACCCGGTCTACTCCGGAATCTCGTTCGTGGACTGTCTGCTGCACGACGTCGACGCCCGGCACCCCGCCGTCGCCGAACTCGTCGGCCGGGGCACGATGTTCGCCCTGGCCGACGAGAAGGGGCTGATCGCCCAGCGCAACGGCGGCGACCGCATCCGCGTCTACGCCGCGGTCAAGGCCCCGGAGGAGTGGAGCCGTTCGGGCCTGATCGACCCGGCGGACCCGGCGGCGGCCAGGAAGCGGCTGCTGGACCTCTTCCCCGACTGGGACGAGGGGCTGCGTGCCCTGATCGCCGACAGCGACGGCCCGCTGGTCCCCCGGCCCATCCACGCCCTGCCCATCGGCCACCGCTGGGAGCGGACGCCCGGCGTCACGCTCCTGGGCGATGCCGCCCATCTGATGTCCCCCTTCGCGGGGGCGGGCGCCAACCTCGCCATGCTCGACGGCGCGGAACTCGCCCTCGCCCTCGCCACTCACGACGACCTGGAGACGGCTCTGAACGCCTACGAGACACCTATGTTCCCGCGCGCCGAAGAGGCGGCCGCGCAATCCGCCGACAACCTCACCGGCTTCTTCCACCCGGACGGCCTGCGGATCGCGTGCGACACCTTCACCGCGGTCACCTCCGGCGGTGAGGCCCGATGACCACCCACCAGACCACCGGATTCACCATCGAGCCCTACCCCGGCCTTCCCCTGACGGTGCGGGACGCGGGCGCGGGTCGGCCCGTGCTCGTACTGCACGGCGGCGGCGGACCCGCCTCCGTGACCGACATCGTGGACCACTTCGCCGCCACCTCCCGGGTGCTGGCGCCGACCCATCCGGGCTGGGAGGACACCCCGCGCCCCGAGTGGTTCTCGGACGTGGGCGACCTCGTCGAGACCTATCTGGACCTGCTGGACGACCGCGATCTGCGCGATGTCCTGGTCGTCGGCGTCTCCTTCGGCGGCTGGATCGCCGCCGAGATGACCGTGCGCGACCGGGCCCGCCGCGTCGGCGGGCTGGTCATCATGGGCGCCTTCGGCCCGCACGTGGAGGGGCACGAGCTGCGATTCCCCACCGCCCCGCCCGGCCCGCCGCCCGGCCAGGGCTCCGGCGCACCGGCACCGCGCCGGGGCCCCTCGCCCGCGGCCCTCCAGGCGTTGACGGCCTACGCGGGCCCGACGAGGTCCGATCCGAAGCTGCTGCACCGGCTCGCCCGGGTGAGCGTGCCCGCCCTCGCGGTGTGGGGGGAGCAGGACACCGTCGTCCCGCCCGACTTCGGCCGTGCCTACGCCGCGGCTATCCCGGGGGCGCGGTTCGAGCTGGTCCCGGGCGCGGGTCACATCCCCACCCGGGAGGCCCCGGAGGTCACGTTCGCCGCGATCGACGCCTTCTCGGCCACCATCGGGCGGTAGCAGCCGTCCTCAGGCACCGGTCAGGTCCTCAGGCACCGGTCAGGCGGGGCGTCCCAGCTCCTTGCGGAAGAGCTCCAGCACATTGCCGCCGAGGATCTTCTCGACGTCCCCCTCGGGAAGGCCCCTTCGGATCAGCGCCTCGGTCACCAGAGGCAGTCCGCGGGGGCCTTCCAGGCCGGGGATCAGCAGCCGGGCGTACTCGACGTCCTCGCAGCAGGGCGGGGTGGTGTCGTCGCTGACCTCCTTGATGAAGTCCGGCCCCAGACCCACCCGGTCGACGCCGATCACCTCGGCGATATGGACGATGTGGTCGGCCAGCCGGTCCACCGTGCGGTCGGCCGGGGCGGTGGCCAGGAACTCGCCGAGGAAGTTGACGCACACCACGCCCCCGGTCCCGGCGATCCCGCGCAGCTGCTCATCGGTGAGGTTGCGATGGTGGTCCAGGAGCGCGCGGGCGGAGGAGTGGGTGGCCAGTACGGGACGGGTGGCCAGCTCCAGCACATGGGCGACCCCGGAGGCGCCGAGGTGGGAGACGTCGAAGAGGATGCCAAGGCGCTCCATCTCCCGCAGCGCCAGGACCCCGGCCTCGGTGAGCCGGCTTCCGGTGGCGTCCTCACCGCTGCCGTCGGCCAGTGCGGTGCGGCCCCAGTGGGCGAGCGAGGCGATGCGCACCCCGAGGCGGTGGAGGGTCGGGAGGAGTTCGACGTTCGCGTCCAGCCCGGGGGCGCTCTCCAGCGCCAGCACCAGGGCGATCCGGCCGTCGGCGAGCGCGGCGTCGATGTCGTCGCCGTCCAGGCACAGCCGTACCTCGTCGGCGTTGCCCTCGGCGAGGGTGTGGGCGCACTCGATCATCCGCAGCGTCTCGCGCAGCGCGCCCTCGGGGCGGAACTGGTCGTCGATGAAGACCGGCAGCACCTGCACATCCACTCCGCCCTCGCGGAGCTGCGGCAGCCAGCGCTCCCGGAAGTAGCCGGCCCAGCGGTGCGGTGGGCGGGCGGTGACGGCGATCAGCAGGTCGTTATGGGCGTCGGCGACGACGGCGCGCTGGTGGAGTGCACGGCTCATAGGGCACGGCTCATGAGGACGACGGTGTCCTTTCGTGGGACGGGAAGCGACGTCGGTCATCGTGACGTATGCGCCGCCCACCGGGCCATGGGTTTTCGCCCGGGCGCCGGTCCTCCGCGGCCAGGCGCCGGTCCCGCGCAGTCGGACGCCCATCGTCGGCGGTCAGTTGAGGGCGATCAGCCCGATGGCCACTCCCGCGCCGAGCAGCCCGACGGTCTGGGGCCGGGTGATCCGCTCCCGCAGGAAGGTCAGCGCCAGCAGCACCGGCACCGCCGGATAGAGCGCGGACAGCACCACCGCCACGGACAGCAACTCCTGTCGGGTGGCCAGCAGATACAGGACGGTCGCCACCGTGCCGAGGACGCCCGCCACCGCCGCCACCGCGACCTCCCGGCGGGGCAGCCGCAGCCGGGCCCCGGTCGCGGGAAACAGCGCGAGGATGACGGCCACCGACACGGCCCGGCTGACCACCACCGGCCACCATCCGGCCGTGGCCGGTATCCGGGCCAGCGCGAAGAAGTGAACGGCCAGGCCCACTCCCGCGACCAGCGCCATGACCAGGGCCGGGGACAGCCGGTCGGCCCCTTGTGCCCGCCCGGCCCGGGCGGCGGCCGGTGCCGCCGCCGGACGCTCCTCGCCGCCCGGACGAGCCTCGCCGCGCTCGCCGCGTGAGACCAGCCAGAGGGCGGGCACCCCGAGCGCGATCCCGGTGAGCGCCGGGGGCGAGGGCCGGTCGCCGAGGAGGGCGATTCCGGCCAGCACCGGCAGCCCCACCCCCGTGACATCGCTGACCGGCACCACGACGCTCATCGGCCCCTTGTTCATCGACCAGTAGAGGCACGCCACCCCCACACCGGTGCCGAGCCCCGAGAGCGCACCCCAGGCCAGGGCCGGGGCCGGGGCGGTGGCGCCCTGGGTGAGCAGCACCGGGATCAGGCTGACCACCGTGCCGGCCGTTTGTGCCCAGGCCGCGACCGCCACCCCGTGCCGGCGGCGGGAGACCAGGCCGCTCAGGAAGTGGGTGGTGCCGAAGCAGAGCGCCGAGGCGAGGGGCGAGCAGCTCACCCATGGTCCGTACGGGCCTCGTCCTCGGCCGCCGCCCGAGCGGCCGCCCGGTCCGCGGCGCCGACCGGGCACTCCACGCCGTCCGGGGTGCAGGCGGCCCGGTCGCACAGCCGGCACATCCGGTCGGCCGAGCCACTGCCCTGGTAGAGCCCGTCGAGCAGCTTCGCCAGGAGCGTGCCGAGGCGGCGGATCTCCGTATCGCCGAGGCCGTCCAGCACCCCGGTGAGCTGGGAGGTCCGCGAGGTGAGCAGCTGGCCGGCGGTCCGCCGGCCCTTGGCGGTGGGGTGGACCCCGGTCCAGTTGCCGATCGTGCGGCGCCGCTCGACCAGCGCGTCCCGCTCCAGCCCGTCGACCATCCGCACCGCCGCGGACTGGGTCAGCCCCACCCGGCGGCCGAGCTCGGTCACGCTCACACCGGGGTCGGCGCGGAGCACGATCAGCGCGGCGGCCGCGCTCATGCTCAGGCGGGACGCGGACGCCGGGGCGCTGAGCAGATCGTCCGTGATCGCCAGCGCCGTGGCCCCCAGCAGATTCGCCACTCGTTCCCTGTCATCATGCATGACTCATGCATGCCCCGCGCGGGCGGATGCCATGCCCCGGCCGGCGGGGTGAGAGGATCGGACGGACGGGCCCGAGGGACGGAGGCGGGAGATGTCGGTGGAGATCACCTGGTGGGGGCACGCCACCGCGACCGTGCGGGACTCCGGGGTGCGGGTGCTGACCGACCCCTTGTTCGTACGGCGTCTGGCCCATCTACGGCGCCGCCGGGGGGCCGTGCCACCGGCCGCCGCGGCGGTGGCGGACGTGGCGCTGGTCTCGCATCTGCACGCCGACCATCTGCACCCCGGCTCGCTGGCCAAGCTGCTGCCCGGCACCCGGCTGGTGGTGCCGCGCGGGGCCGGACGGGCGGTGCCCGGACTGCGGCGGGTGGTGGCGGCGCGGGGGCTGCGGGTGACCGAGATGGCGCCGGGGGATGTGTGCACGGTCGGCGAGGTGCGGATCCGGGCGGTACCGGCCGAGCACGACGGGCGGCGGCTGCCGTACGGGCGGAGCCGGGTGCCCTCGCTGGGGTATGTGCTGCGCGGCGAGTCGACCACGTACTTCGCGGGCGACACCGGGCTGTTCGACCGGATGGCGGAGGCGGTGGGGGCATGCGATGTGGCGCTCCTTCCGGTGGGCGGCTGGGGGCCCTACCTCGGCCCCGGCCATCTCGACGCGGGCCGCGCGGCCCAGGCGCTGGCGCGACTGGGGGCGCGCTGCGCGGTACCGGTGCACTACGGGACGTACTGGCCGATCGGGATGGACGCGATCCGTCCGCATGAATTCCACGCCCCCGGCGACGACTTCGTGCGCCACGCCGGGCAGCTGGCCCCCGACGCGGTGGTGCACCGGCTGGGGCACGGGGAGTGCGTCCGGCTGGAGCCCGCCAGGTGATGGGGGATCTGGCGAATCTGGTGGACCTGGCCCGGAGCGTGCCGCCGGAGTCGACCCAGCAGGCGGTGGGATATCCCTCGCTGTACCTGCTGGTGGTGTTCGGGTCGCTGGTGCCGGTGGTGCCCACCGGTGCGGTGGTCTCCTCGGCCGCGGTGGTCGCCATCCACCAGACCGCTCCCCCGCTGTCCCTGCTGGTGGTCTTCGGGGTGGCCTCGCTGGCGGCCTTCTCGGGGGACGTGATGCTCTACTGGCTCGGGCGGCGCGGGGTGGCTTCGAAGAACGGCTCGCGGTGGCTGGAACGGATCCACGACCACGCCGCGCCGGAACGGCTGGACCAGGCACAGGCGCGGCTGGAGGACCACGGGGTGGCGGTTCTGGTGCTGTCCCGGCTGCTACCGGCCGGGCGGATACCGGTGATGCTGGCCTGCCTGCTGGCCCGCTGGCCCCTGCGCAGATTCGCCCGCGGCGCGGCGCCCGCGGCACTGGCCTGGGCGGTGACGTATCAGCTCATCGGCATCCTGGGCGGCTCGCTCTTCCCCGAACCGTGGGAGGGCGTGGCGGCGGCCGTGATCCTGACGGTGGTGATCAGCACGACCCCCGCGCTGTGGAGGCGGCTGCGGCGCCGTACCGCCCGCGACGCGCGGAGCGAAGCCACGGGCTGACGCCCCCTCCGCCCCTGGACCCCCGGGGTCTGGGCGGCTCCTTCGGGGCGCGGCCCCAGCGCGGTCCTGACCGGGACGGAGGGTTGTTCGCACGACCGTGCGCGCTTCACTTTCCGGAGATCTTGGCGCGGGCATCGGCCAGCAGTTGGAAGGCGTGCTCGCGGTCCTGCTCCAGCGTGCCGTCGACTCCGCCGACGGTGACTGTGATCAGCTTCCTGCCCTCGCCCGCGTAGGCTTCCACCCTGCCGCCCGCCAGGAACTCCTCGGGAGGGTCGGCCCGGTAGGTGCCGCACGCCCCCTTGGGCCCCTTGAATGCCTTGGTGACTCCGTCGGCCGACGTGGCGTGACACTTCCCGCCGACGTACTCGGCCATCTGGGCGGGTCCTCCTCACCTCGGTGCTGAGGATTTCCAGCGAGAGCTTCGCGAAGGTGCGGGGCGGCCCGCTCGTACCGCGGCCCGGCTCCCTGAGCGAGATATTGACCAGGCACGACCCCTTGCCGTCCTGGAAATGCCCGTTGACGTCGGCGAACTTGTTGTCGCCGAGCGCCACGGCGACCGTTTCCGGCTTCAGATAGTGACCGCAGCCCGTGTTCACCCCCTTGGCCAGCGCTGTGGTCACCGAGGGACCGGTCTCGCTCCCGCCGCCGCTTCCGCACCCGGTCATCAGCAGAAACACCACAACCAACCCGGCCCCAGCAGACCCGCTGCGACGCATCTCCGCCCCCATCACCCTGGCGCATCACCGCTACCCGTTCATGGCGGCAAGACCTTGACAGGCATGCCGCCTCATCGGAGTTGGAGCCACGTCCCCCGGGCGCCTCTGCCGCGGGGCCCGCCGCCCCCGGTCGGCGGGGCGGTTCACCGACCGGGCGCCGCCGCCGTCGCGGGGGTCGCCGCCGCCGCGGGCGCCGTGCCCCGGTCGGGGGCGCCCCGGTCGGAGGCGTCCCGCCGACCACCGACGGGCGGCGCACGGGACAGCGGCACCCGGGAAAGCCGGGGCGCCCGGAAGGCGGGGCTCCCGAAAGGCGGGGCTCCCGGAAGGCGGGGGCTCCCGGGAGCAGGGGCGTCAGCCGTCCAGGCTCAGTACCTCGCGCAGCGCACGCGTCAGCGCGGCCTCCGGGTTGGGCACCGACCGCTCCGCCCGCCAGGCGACGAAGCCGTCGGGGCGGACCAGGACGGCACCGTCGGGGGCGGTGCCGTGCAGTTCGGCCCAGTCCGCGCCCGGTTCGGGGGCGAGTTCATGGTCCGGCCCGTCGCCCACCCGGTAGCAGTCCAGCGGTACGCCGAGGGCGTCGGCCGCGCGGTGGCCCGCCTCGTACCAGGAGGACCCGTCCGGCCCGGTGAGCAGCACACAGGTGCGCTCGTACAGGTCGAGGGTGGACAGCCGCACCCCGCAGCGGTGCACCCACATATGGGGCGCGCGGCTTCCGGGCTCGGCCGATACCGTGAAGTGGTCGGGCACCGCGGGCGCCGCGGCGTCGGCGCCGACGACCGCGCCGCGCACATAGCGGTAGCCCATGGCGACGGCCATGACATTGCTCTGCGGACCCCGGTCCTCGCCGGCGGGCGCCGAATAGCCCGGGTGGCTGTGTTCGGCCGAACGGGCGGCGGCGCGGGCGCTGGTGGCCTGGGCGACCGGGCGCCGCTCCGCGCCGTAGCTCTCCAGCAGCCCGGGGCCCGCCCAGCCGCCCATGACGGCGGCGATCTTCCATGCCAGGTTGTGGGCGTCCTGGATTCCGGTGTTGGAGCCGAAGGCACCGGTGGGCGACATCTCGTGCGCGGAGTCCCCGGCGAGGAAGACCCGGCCGTCGGAGTAGCGGTCCGCCACTCGCTCGGCCGCGTGCCAGGGGGCCTTTCCGGTGACCTCGACCTCCAGGTCGGGCATGCCGACGGCGGTACGGATGTGCTGGGCGCAGCGCTCGTCGGTGAACTCCTCCAGCGCCTCGCCCCGCTCGGGGTGCCAGGGGGCGTGGAAGACCCACTGCTCCTGGTTGTCGACGGGCAGCAGCGCCCCGTCCGCCTCCGGATTGGTGAGGTAGCAGGCGATGAAGTGGCGGTCCCCGACCGCGTCCGCGAGCCGCTTGGCGCGGAAGGTGATGGACACGTTGTGGAACAGCTCGCCGCGTCCGCTCTGCTCGATGCCGAGCGCCTCGCGCACCGGGCTGCGGGGGCCGTCCGCGGCGATGAGGTAGTCGGCGCGGACCGTGGAGCGCCGTTCGGACCTGCGGTCCAGGAGCACGGCGGTGACCCCGTCCGCGTCCTGCTCGAAGGAGATCAGCTCGGTGGAGAACCGCAGATCCCCACCGAGGTCCTGGGCCGCGCTCAGCAGCACCGGCTCCAGGTCGTTCTGGCTGCACAGGCACCATCCGGCAGGGCTGATCCGGGCGGCCTTGCCACCCGGATCCATCTCCCGGAAGAGCCAGTTGCCCTCCGTGCCGGTCAGCGACGGGGTCTGCAGGATTCCATGGTTGTCGGCCAGGACGGACGCGGCCTCGCGGATCGCGGACTCCACTCCGGCGGTGCGGAACAGCTCCATCGTCCGGATGTTGTTCCCCCGTCCGCGCGGGTGGTGCGAGGTGCGCGGGTGTTTTTCGACCAGTACATGACCGATCCCCAGTCGGCCCAGGAACAGTGAGGCGGACAGGCCCACCAGGGAGCCGCCCGCGATGAGGACGGGCACACGCTCAGCATTGTCGGCAAGACGGTTCATTGTGCTGCTATGCCCGGTGTTTCCGGGCTCTTCCGGGACGCTGACGAGGCGTTCGCTCGGATGGCTCACATATCTCGCGCCATTGGTGGGAGCGCCCCACGATCGTCTAACGGGCGGATGTCCTCGATGCCTGGAAGGACGCATCCGCGAAATAAGGAGCGAAATATGAGCACCCTGTCCGATATTCCGGAGTCCACGGTGAGCCCATCACCGACCACCATGGAATCCGCTCTCACCGACACCAGATTGCGCGTCGTCTTGCTGGTGCAGGTCAACAGCGGTGCCGAGCAGCGCTTTCTGCGTGCCTATGACCAGTTGTCCCAGCAGGTGGCCGCGGTGCCCGGGCACATCAGCGACCAGCTCTGCCAGTCGATCGAGAACCCCTCCCAGTGGCTCATCACCAGCGAATGGGAAAGCGCCCCTCCGTTCCTGGCCTGGGTGGACTCTCCCGCACACCGGGAGATGGTCAAGCCCTTCCACGGCTGTGTCGAGGACACCCGCTCGCTGCGGTTCAGCATTCTGCGGGAGACCCTGACCGCCGGATCCGCACCGGTCGATGTCACCACCCGGGGTGTCGACGCCGCGCTGCGGGTCGGCGACGGGCTGGTACGGCAGGCGCTGACCTTCACGGTGAGCCCCGGCAGCGAGGACACCGTCGCCAAGATCCTCGCCGACTACGCCTCACCGGATGCACGCGTCGACGAGACCACCCGGCTCTCCCGCACCTCCGTCTTCATGAACGGCAACCGGGTCGTACGGGCCGTGGAGGTCAAGGGCGACCTGACCGCGGCGCTGCGCTTCGTGGCCCGGCAGCCGGAGATCAAGGCCGTCGAGGAGGCCATCAATCCGTATCTGGAGGAGGACCGCAACCTCGATGACCCCAGCTCGGCACGGGAGTTCTTCGCCCGGGCCTCGCTTCCGGTGGTCCACCACATGATGGCCGGCGGCCCGCGCCCCGCCCAGGGCGTCCACCGGCACGCCCTGCTCTACCCGGTCAAGGTCGGGTGCGGACCGGCGGTGGCCAGTCTGCTGGCCCGGCAGGACGAGCTGGCGGTGAACAAGGAGATGGCCGCCGAGCAGTCCGCCAAGACCCTGCTGAGCAGCACCATCTTCCAGCGCGACGACATCGTGGTCCGGCTGGTGGACCTGAGCGTGCCGCTGGACCGGCACCCCGCCATGGCGGCCGGTGTGAGCGGGCGGCGGGCGGCCGCGGTGCTGGGCCGCCTCCTCGACCTCGGGGCGGACGGGGCGGTGATCGACCTGTCCATGGACGACGGGCTGCGCCGCTTCCTCGCCGACTGCGACATGACCCCGATCACCGACCGCCAAGCGGCCGACCACTGACGCGCCCCTCTTCCCCGCACCTTCCCACCCCCTGTGGCGCGGACCGCGCAACGCTACCTGGAGGAACTCATGACCACGCAGTCCCCTCTCGTCGTCGACCTCGCCGCGGTCGCCCCCAACCGTCGGCGCGGTGGCGATGTGCGCGCCATGCTCACACCGCCGCTGGTGGGCGCCACGAGCGGCTTCATGGGGATGGCCATCGTGGGGCCCGGTGAACGGGTCACCGAGCACTACCACCCGTACTCCGAGGAGTTCGTGTACGTCGTCAGCGGCGACATGGAGGTGGACCTGGACGGCGAGGCGCATCCGCTCCGCCCCGACCAGGCGCTCCTGATCCCCATCAATGTGCGGCACCGGTTCCGCAATGTGGGCAGCACCGAGGCCCGGATGGTCTTCCACCTCGGCCCCCTGGCGCCGCGCCCCGAGCTCGGCCATGTGGACACGGAGTCGGCCGAACCCGCCGAGGCGACGTCGTGACCCGACGGGTGGTGGTCACCGGGCTCGGTGTCGTCGCCCCCGGAGGTGTGGGCGTTCCGGCGTTCTGGGACATGCTCACCGCGGGCCGTACGGCCACCCGCAACATCACGCTCTTCGACGCGGAGCGGTTCCGCTCCCGGATCGCCGCCGAATGCGACTTCGACCCGCTGGCCGGCGGTCTGACCTTCGAGCAGATCGAACGCTCGGACCGCTATGTGCAGTTCGCGCTGGTGGCGGCGAAGGAAGCGGTCCGGGACTCCGGGCTGGACCTCCAGGCGCTCAACCCCTGGCGGATAGGGGTCTCCCTGGGCAGCGCGGTCGCCGCCTCCACCCGGCTGGAGCAGGACTACGTCAAGGTCAGCGATGCCGGGGAGCACTGGGATGTGGACCACCGCAAGGCGGGTCCGCACCTGCAGCACGCGTTCTCACCGAGCGCGCTGTCCTCCGGGGTGGCGGAGCTGACCGGTGCGCAGGGACCCGTGCAGTCCGTCTCCACCGGCTGCACCTCCGGTCTCGACGCGATCGGATACGCCTTCCAGGCGATCGAGGAGCGGCGGGCCGATGTATGCGTCGCCGGGGCCGCGGACTCGCCGATCACCCCGCTGACCGTGGCCTGCTTCGACTCGATCAAGGCCACCTCGGCGAACAACGACAACGCGGCCACCGCCTCGAGGCCGTTCGACGCCCACCGGGACGGCTTCGTCCTCGGCGAGGGCGCCGCCGTGCTGGTCCTGGAGGAGCTGGAGCACGCCCGGGCCCGAGGGGCACGGGCCTACTGCGAGTTCCGGGGCTTCGCCACCTACGGCAACGCGTACCACATGACCGGTCTGACGCGGGAGGGACTGGAGATGTCCGAGGCGATCGACCACGCGCTCGGCCACGCCCGCGTCAACAGCGACGAGATCGACTACGTCAACGCGCACGGCTCGGGCACCAAGCAGAACGACCGGCATGAGACGGCGGCCGTGAAGCGGTCCCTGGGCGAGCACGCGTACAAGACCCCCATGAGCTCGATCAAGTCCATGGTGGGCCATTCGCTGGGGGCGATCGGCGCCATCGAGGTGGTCGCCTGCGCCATGGCGCTCGCCCATGGCGTGGTGCCGCCGACGGCCAACTACGAGACCCCCGACCCCGAATGCGACCTCGACTATGTCCCGCGCACCGCCCGCGCCCTGCCGCTGCGCAATGTGCTGTCGGTCGGCAGCGGGTTCGGCGGCTTCCAGTCCGCGGTGGTGCTGGGCCGGACGGACGGGAGGGCGGCATGAACGCGGCGACGAACACCCGGAACCGGGGCGCGGCCATCACGGGCATCGGTGTGATCGCCCCCAACGGGGTGGGCACCGACGCCTTCTGGAAGGCGACCCGGGAGGGGATCCCCTGCCTCGACCGGATCTCCCGCGAGGGCAGCGGGCACTTCCCGGTCCGGATCGGCGGCCAGGTCCGCGGCTTCGATCCGGGGTCGATGATCGAGGAGCGCTTCCTCGTCCAGACCGACCGCTTCACCCACTTCGCGATGGCCTCGGCCGATCTCGCGCTCGACGACGCCCGGCTGCCGGTGGACGACATGTCGCCGTTCGCGATCGGCGTGGTGACCGCCTCGGGTTCCGGGGGCGGTGAGTTCGGCCAGCGCGAGCTGCAGCAGCTCTACGGCAAGGGGCCGCGCTATGTGGGCCCGTACCAGTCCATCGCGTGGTTCTACGCGGCCAGCACCGGCCAGGTCTCCATCCGCGGCGGGTTCAAGGGCCCCTGCGGAGTGGTGGCCAACGACGAGGCCGGCGGTCTGGACGCGCTCGCGCACGCCCGCCGGTCCATCCGGCGCGGGGCGGACGCGATGGTGGCCGGCGCCTCCGAGGCGTCGCTGGCGCCGTACTCCATCGTCTGCATGCTCGGCTGGGACGAGCTGAGCCGGGCCCGCGACGCGGGCCGGGCCTATCTGCCGTTCACCGAGGACGCCTGCGGATTCGCGCCCGGCGAGGGCGGGGCGATGCTGGTCGTGGAGGAGGAGGGGGCCGCCCGGCGCCGCGGGGTGCCGATCCGGGGCTTCATCGCCGGGTACGGCTCGACCTTCACCGGCGCCTCCCGCTGGGAGCGGTCCCGGGAGGGGCTCGCCCAGGCCATCCGCGTCGCCCTGGAGGACGCCCAGTGCGCGCCGGAGGAGATCGACATGGTCTTCGCCGACGCGCTCGGCGTGCCCGAGGCCGACCGCGCCGAGGCGCTGGCCATCGCCGACGCCCTCGGGCCGCACGGCACCCGGGTCCCGGTGACCGCGCCGAAGACCGGCTTCGGCCGGGTGCACTGCGCGGCCCCCACGCTCGACGTGGTGGCCGCCCTGCTCTCCATGGAGCACCGCGTCGTGCCCCCGACCCCGTACGTCACCGACGTCTGCCATGAGCTCGACCTGGTCACCCGCAGCTCCCGCCCCGCCGAGCCGCGGACGGCGCTGGTGCTCAGCCGAGGGCTCATGGGTTGCAACGCGGCGCTCGTGCTCCGCGGACCGGAAGGAGATTACTGATGTCCAGTCAACTGTCCTATGGGGAACTGGCCACGCTCATGAAGCGCTGCGCCGGGCTCACCGTCGATCCGGACACGATGCGGACCCGGCCGGACTCCACCTTCGAGGAGTACGGCCTGGACTCGCTTGGCCTGCTCGCCATCGTCGGTGAGCTGGAGAACCGGTACGGCACCCCGATCGAGCCGGGTGCCGAAAGCTGCAAGACCCCCGGGGACTTCCTCGACGTCATCAACACCTCACTTACCTCAGGAGCATGAAGATGGCAGGCCACACTGACAACGAGGTCATGATCAAGGCGCCGTTCGACCTCGTCTGGAACATGACCAACGACCTGGAGAACTGGCCGCAGCTCTTCAGCGAGTACGCCTCGGTCGAGGTGCTCCAGCGGACCGGGGACACCACCACCTTCCGCCTCACCATGCACCCCGATGAGGACGGCAAGGTCTGGAGCTGGGTCTCAGAGCGGGAGACGGCCCGCGATGTGCGCACGGTATGGGCCCGCCGCGTCGAGCCCGGCCCCTTCGCGTACATGAACATCCGCTGGGAGTACGAGGAGGAGTCCGAGGGCACCCGCATGCGCTGGACCCAGGACTTCGAGATGCGGCCCGACGCGCCGGTCGACGACCCCACGATGACCGACCACATCAACCGCAACTCCCGTATCCAGATGGACCTGATCCGGGACAAGATCGAGCAGCGGGCCCGGGAGACGGTGAGGGCATGAGCGTGTACCGCACCATGATCGTCGCCAAGATGCGGCGGGACGCGGCCCCCCAGGTGGCCAAGATCTTCGCGGATTCCGACCGCGGCGAACTGCCCAAGCTGATCGGCGTCACCGGCCGCAGCCTCTTCCAGTTCGGCGATGTGTATCTGCATCTGATCGAGGCGGACCGGCCGCCGGCCACCGAGGTCACCAAGTACGCCAAGCACCCGGAGTTCCGTGACGTCAGCGCCCGCCTCCAGCCGTATATGCAGGCGTACGACCCGGCGACCTGGCGCGAGCCCAAGGACGCCATGGCGCATGAGTTCTACCGCTGGGAGCGCGACGCGGGCTAGCGGACGCGTCCCGCCGCACGGGGCCGCCGACGGAGTTCACCTCCCGGCGGCCCTTTCCTTATGCCCCGTCAGCGCAAATCTCACACTACTGGGCTCATCGGAATGTTGTCTGCCGAAAAGGTGAAAGAGCGTCAGTCCATTCGCGCGGCGAATGAGTGATCATTGCGCTTATCTACACCCAGAGGGCTTACAACAGAGCAGATCGCAGGCCGCGCCGAGTGGCAGGGGGAGCCCTCTTCGCTGACGGTGGACAAGACGCCGATGCGATCCCTTTATCTGGCAAATAGTCAGTATCGCGACGGCGCCGGAAGGAATGACTCATGCGATCTACTCGCGCACTCTTCACCGGGGCGGCGATTGCCGCCACCCTGACCCTGGGCGCCCCCGCCGCCGCGTTCGCCGCCGACGTCTCGGACCCGGGCGGTCACGGTGGGTACTCGAGCAGCCAGGAGTCCTCCGAGGACGGCTACGGCCAGGGCGGCAGCTCCTGGAAGGACAAGGACGACCACGGCCGCGAGGACGGCCGGGAAGACCACGGCAAGGAAGAGATGAAGGGCAAGGACGAGGGCGGCGACTTCGACCACGGCAAGGAGGAGGGCCGGGACTTCGACCACGGCAAGGACGAGGGCCGCGACTTCGACCACGGCAAGGACGAGGGCCGCGACTTCGACCACGGCAAGGACGAGGGCCGGGAGCGCGACCACGAGTGGGACGGCAAGAAGGACGACCACGACTGGTCCGGCGGCTCCTGGAAGGACCACGAGAAGGGCGAGAAGCCGCGCGGTGGCGTCCACACCGGTGGTGGCGGCATGGCCACCACGGGCAGCGGCATGGCCGCCGGCTCCGTTCTGCTCCTCGGTGGTCTGGGCGCCGGCGCCTACGCCCTGCGTCGCCGCAAGCCGACCGGCACCGCGATCTGAGCCTGACGCTTTCGTAATTCCGTGCTGCCGTGGCACCTCCGCCGAGCGGTGGTGCCACGGCAGCACCACGAGCGCTATGGAAAAGCGGCCGCGAGAAAAGCACCGCGAGAATGACACCGAAAGGCGCTGTGAGAAAGGCGAACACCCCTATGGGAAAGCCGGCCAAGCAGGGCGCTGCCGACAGCAACACCCGCATCCTCCGCTGGGCCGCCGCGTCGGCCCTCATCGGCGTATTCCTCATCTACAACTCCGTCGACGCCGCCTCCCAGAACACCCCGGCGTCGGCCCGGACCACGGCCAGTGCCCCGGCGTCCATCTCCGAACCGGAGAGCGACACTTCGGCCGAGGACGACTACGCGGACTCCTCGGAGTCGACGGGCGCCCCCGAGTCCCGTCCGGGACCCGCGCTGCCGCGCTCCCCCGCGTCCCATCTGGACATCCCCTCGATCGGCGTGAGCGCGCCCTTCACCCCCCTCGCGCTGGACGCGGCGGGTGTGCTGGTGCCGCCCCCGGACACCGAGCAGAACCTGGTGGGCTGGTACGAGGGCGGCCCCTCCCCCGGTGAACGCGGCAACGCCATCGTGGCCGGGCATGTGGACACCAAGACCGGCCCGGCGGTGTTCGCCACCCTCAGCCAGCTCAAGCCGCAGGGCAAGGTGGCCATCACCCGCGAGGACGGGATCGTCGCGACCTTCGTCGTCGACAAGATCAAGACCTTCAAGAAGAACGCCTTCCCGGACCAGAAGGTGTACGGGGACACCCCCAATGCCCAGCTGCGGCTGATCACCTGCGGCGGGGCCTACGACCACACGGCCAAGGACTACACGGCCAATGTGGTGGTGTTCGCGCACCTCAGCTCGTACCGCTACAGCTGACGGCACAGCTGACGGACCGACAACGGACAGACCGAGCACACGCCACGGTGCCCGCGTCGTCGAGGACGGACGACGCGGGCACCGTGCGTGGCGTGTGCGGCTAGCGGCGGCCCGTGGCGGGCACCGTGGAGTCGAAGGCGTGCAGCGCGCCGTTGACCGGCCGGATGTCGGTCACGTTCAGACCGGCCTCGGTCATCCGCGTCACCATGCTGTCCTCGGTGTGCTTCCGGCCGCCCACGTTGAGCAGCAGGAACAGGTCCATCGCCGTGGTGAAGGAGGAGGGGCTGTTGTCGACGAGGTTCTCGATGACGACCACCCTGGCGCCGGGCCGCGCCGCCGCGACCACGTTGGCGAGCGTCCGGCGGGTGCTCTCGTCGTTCCATTCGAGGATGTTCTTGATGATATAGAGGTCGGCCTCGACGGGAACCTCACGACGGCAGTCGCCGGGCACCAGCGTCGCCCGCGAGGCCAGTGGCCCGCCGTCCCGCAGCCGCGGATCGGCGTTCGCCACCACCTGCGGCAGGTCCAGCAGCGAGCCCCGCAGCGCCGGGTGCCGTTCCAGCAGGCTGGCCAGCACATGGCCCTGGCCGCCGCCGATGTCCACCACGTCCTTGACTCCGTCGAGGTCGAGGAAGGCGGCGACATCGGCGGCGGACTGCCGGCTGGAGGTGGTCATCGCGGCGTCGAACACCCGGGCCGACTCGGGGGCGTCCTCATGGAGATAGGCGAAGAAGTCCTTGCCGTAGATCTCGTTGACGACACAGCCGCCGCCGCGCACCGCACGGTCCAGCAGCGGCCACGCCTCCCAGGTCCACGGCTCCGTGCACCACAGGGCGATGTTCCGCAGACTGCCCGGGGTGTCCTCGCGCAGCAGCCGGGACATCTCGGTGTGCCGGAAGTGGCCGTCCTCGGTCTCGGCGAAGATCTGACAGCACGCCAGGGAGCGCAGCAGCCGGCGCAGCGGATCGGGCTCGACGTCCACGGCGGAGGCCAGTTCGCCGATGGAGGCGGGCTGCTCCCCCAGCGCGTCGGCGATCCGCAGCCGGACCGCGGCGCGCACGGAGGCCGCCCGTGCGGCGCCGAAGACGATCTCCCGCAGCTGCATGGGCGGCGGGAGCGCGGCCGGTGGGGGCTGTGCCGCGGCCGCGGGGGTGGTGGTGTCCACAGTGGTCATGACGTCGCCTCTCAGCACCGGCCCGTGGGCACGGACAGCTCGCACACGTTGTCGGTGAAGGTGTTGTCGGGGCCCTTGTCCCGGTCGGCCAGGTCGGCGGGCTTGTTGCCGCTCATCACATTGCGGCTGACGGCGTTCTTGGCGTTGGGGGCGCCCACGACGCTGGTGAACAGCACGATCCCGCCGGACATGGGCGAGGTGCCCACGTTGTCGGTCACCTGGTTGCCCGTCACCCGGGTGCCCTCGGTGCCGGTGAGCACGATGCCGGCACCCTGGATGAAGGGGAGCCGGTCGGTTGCCGCGCAGTAGGCGTTGTTCGCGTACACGGAGTTGTGGCGGACGTTCAGGTCCCCCGCGCGCGGGGTCGATTCGTCGCCGACGACGAACACCCCGGCGCAGTTGGCCGTGATGGTGTTCCGCTCGACGGTCATGTCGCGCAGCCGGCGGACCACGACACCGGTCCGGTTGCCGCTGAGCTGGTTGCCGGTGACCAGGGTGCCCAGGGCGTCGGTGGCGCCGCCCTCGGCGTCGATGGTGTTGGCCAGGAAGATGCCGGACTGCTTGTTGCTCCGCGAGACGTTGTCGGCGAAGGTGCCGCGAGTGGACATCTCCTGGCCCATGCCCTGCTGGCCGTTGTCCTCGGTGACGGTGTCCCGCACGGTCATCCGGTCGGTGCCGGAACCCCAGATGCCGTTCTTGGCGAAGCCGGTGACCTTCAGTGAGCCGATCCGTACATCCGAGACGGGGTCTTGGGCCGTCCCGGTGACGCAGATGCCGTGGCCGGCCGCGCCACAGGCGTTGTCCGACGGCTTCGCGGCCGGGGAGAGCACGGTGCTCTGGCCCGCGCCGAGCAGGGTCAGCCGGTCGGTGGTGATCTGGATGTTCTCCCGGTAGGTGCCGGGCCGGAGCTCGATGGTGTCGCCGGGCTTGGCGGCGTCCACGGCGGCCTGGACGGACTGGCCCGGCTGCACCACATGGCGGGTCCCGGCCTGGTCGACGGGGGCGGCGTGGGCTCCGGGGAGCTGGGCGAGTTCGATGACGAGGACGGCCGTGAGGCCCGCGAGGTGACGAAGTTTCGGAGTGCGCATGAACAGGAAGCTAGGTGCGCTCCGCACCACTCGCCACTTATGATCTACCTGTCACCTATGCACCTTATTCCCCCACTTGGCCCTCTATTCGAGCACGCGCGAGGCACCGACCGGCAGATCCCACAGCTCCTCGCGCGGACGGCCGGTGGCCTCCCAGGCGGCGCGGATCCGGTGCAGCGGCTCCAGGGGTGGCTCGGCCGAGAGCAGGAAGGTCGACCAGTGCATGGGCGCCAGCACCCGCGCCCCCAGGTCCTGATGCGCCCGTACGGCGTCCTCCGGATCGGTGTGCACCCCGCCCAGCATCCAGCGCGGCTCATAGGCGCCAATGGGCAGCAGCGCCAGATCGATGCCCGGGTAGCGGCGGCCGATCTGCCGGAACCAGTGGCCGTAGCCGGTGTCCCCGGCGAAGTACACCCGCCGGCCGCCGGGCGCGGTGATGACCCATCCGCCCCACAGCGAGCGGCAGGTGTCGGTGAGGGTGCGCTTACTCCAGTGGTGGGCCGGGACGAAGTCGAAGCGGACCGGGCCGTCCTCACCGGGCAGTTCGGCCGCCTCCCACCAGTCGAACTCGGTCACCCGGGTGAACCCGCGCGTCCGGAACCAGCCGGCGAGCCCGGCCGGGACGAAGACCGGCGTCGTCCTCGGCAGCCGTTTGACCGTGGGTGCGTCCAGATGGTCGTAGTGGTTGTGGCTGATGACGACCGCGTCGACCGGCGGCAGATCCTCCCAGCGGACCCCCACCGGGGTGACCCGGGCCGGGGTGCCGAGGATCCTGCGGGCCCAGACCGGGTCGGTGAGCACGGTGAGCCCGCCGATCCGCACCACCCAACTGGCGTGCCCCGCCCAGGTGACCGCGGTCCGGCCGGGGACGGGGAGCGGCAGCGGCCCCGGTGCGAAGGGCAGCTCGGGGATCTGGCGGAGCGTCTTCACGGGCGGCCTGAGCCGCCCCTCCCGCGCCAGCCGGGCCACCGCCCGCACCCCGGGCAGCGGAGAGGTGAGCCGATCGGCGAACGACCGCGGCCAACGGCGGACCTCGTACAGCGGACGGGGGGCGGTGGGCTCGGGGGTGGCCAACTCGGAGGCGACCGGATTGGAGGTGGCCGACTCGGAGACCGCCGGATCGGAAGTTGTGGCCGGATCGGGTCTGGCTGACTCGAAGGTGGCCGACCCGGAGGCCGCCGGATCGGAGGTCGCCGGATCGGAGGCGGCCGACTCGGGGGCGGCCGACTCGGGGGCGGCCGGCTCGGGGGCGGCCGACTCGGTCGTGGTCGGATCAGGGGCGGCCGACTCGGTCGTGGTCGGGACCGGCCGGGGCCGGTCGGCCGGTTCCGCCGGGTCGGCCTGCTCGACGTGGTCGGTCATGGCCTGACTCCCTTCCCTCTCTGGTCGGCCCTTCCGTGCCGGCGCGTCATATGGCGGCGGTCCCGGGCGGCTCAGGCCGCCGGGCCGTCCTCGATCAGGTCCCGGAAGGCCGTCTCGAAGGCGGCCAACGCCGCGGCCACATGGGGCAGTTCCAGCGGATCGGGCGCCTGGAGCGCCCGTAGCCGCGGCTCCTCCGCCGCCCCCAGCAGCGGCAGGGTCGCCAGCCGTAGCCGCAGGGTGTGCGGGGGGTCGCCGAAGCGATGGCCGCCGGCCACGCTCCGGCCCACCCGCCGCACCAGCTCGCGCTCCAGCTCCACCGAGTCGGTGATGCCACGGGCGGCGAGCACCCCGCGCAGCTCGTCGAGGTCGGCGTAGAGATGGCGGCCGGCCTGCGGCGGGCGGGCCAGCGCCCCGACGGCGGTCAGCGCGCGGTAGGCCGCCGCGGCCACGGCCCCGTGCGCCCGGGCCGCGGCGGCCATCCGGCCCCGGACCGGCTCGGGCTCGCCGAGGGCGTACTCGGCGGCCGCGGTGATGGACGCGGGCAGCCCGGAGCGTACGGCGGTGAGCAGGGACAGCACCCGGCCGCGCAGCTCCACCCCGCGCTCGGTGGCCGGGAACCGGGCCATCGCGGCGGGCCAGCCCGCCGGGGTGAAGGCGCCCCCCAGGTCGGAGAGCACGATCACGTTCTCCGGGCTCATCTCGGCGGGGCTGAGCAGCACCGTGCCATGCGGATGGTGGACGGTGTCCCGCCAGGTCTCGTCGCTGACGATCAGCAGCCCCTCGGCCACGGCCGCCTCGCACACCTCGTGCAGCATCTCGGGCGGGGCCACGGTGCCGGTGGGGTCGTCGGCCACCGACAGCAGGAGGACCCGGGGCACCCCGCCCTCGGTGCGGATCCTGCGGACGATCTCCAGCAGCGCGAACGGATCGGGCAGCCCGCCGCATTCGGCCGGGACGGGCGCGTGGTGGGCGCGCCGGTTCACCAGCCGCACCAGCGGCGCGTACCAGGCGGCGCAGGGGCGGGGCAGCAGCACATCGCCGCCGGGGCCCGAGGCGAGCAGCGCCAGCAGCAGCGGCTCGGCGCCGGGGGCGACCACGACATGCTCCGGATCGGTCCACAGCCCGCGCCGCGACCAGTAGCCACAGGCGGCCGAGCGCAGCCCGGCCGAGCCGCCGACCGGCTCCGGCGCGGTGTGGCCGGCCGTCGCGACGAAGCTGTCGAGCAGCTCCGGGAGGACCGGCAGCCCGCCGTCGTCCCGGTCCGCCGGAGCCGGGGCGGTCCACTGCCGCTGCATTCGTCCACCTCCGCCCGTGCCGGACGCGTCACCGCCTGCGTATGTCCACCTTCGCAGATCTCCGGCGCCGTTTCGCGGAAGGCGGCCGGGGGACCCGGGCGCCATGACAGCCATGCCGGAACAGCACGATGTGGTGGACGTCCTCACCACGGACCACCACGTGGTGCGCAACCTCTTCGAGGGGTACCGCGCCACCACCGACCCCGACCAGCGGCGGCAGCTCGTCGACCGGATGACGGTGGAGGTGGTGCGGCACTCCGTGGCCGAGGAGACCTATCTGTACCCCACGGTCCGCAAGGCGCTGCCGAACGGCGACCGGATCGCCGACGAGGAGATCGAGGAGCTGACCGAGGCCGAGCGGATCCTGTCCGATCTGGACGCCGTGGACCCCCGGGACCGGCGGTTCGACCCGCTGGTACGGGATTTGATGGACGTGGTGACCATGCATATCCGCGGTGAGGAGGACCTCGTCTTCCCCGAGCTGCGGGAGCGGCTCACCCCCGAGGAGCGGATGATGCTGGGCCTGCGCGTCGGCGAGGCGACGGCCGCCGCGCAGGGCGTGCCCCCGGTCAGCCCGGAAGGTCCCGGTCCGGGCCGGACGCTGGCCGACCGGGTCCGGGAGCGGCTGACCGGTCGAACGCGATGAGCTCCTTCTCCAGACCACGGCCGCGGGTGCGCACCACGGTCTCGGCGAGTTCCGCCAGCTTTTTGTTGGTCCGCTGGGAGAGCCGGCGCAGCAGGTCGAACGCCTGCTCCGCGTCGCAGCCCAGGACGTACATGACGATGCCGCACGCCTGGTCGACCACCGGCCGGGTGCGCAGCGCCGTGTCCAGCTGGTCGACCTGGACGAGGGCCGCGCGGTAGAGCCGGTCCCGGGCCATGCTCTCGGTGGCCAGGTCGCCGAGCAGCTCGGTGGTGCCCTGAGCGGCCTTCTTCAGGGGGCCGGGGCGCAGCCCGTAGACCGAGACGGTCACGGTGAGCCCGTCGCAGGCGAAGGGCAGGGTGGCGGTGGACCGTACGCCCGCGTCCAGCGCCCGGGCGCGGTAGCTCGGCCAGCGGTCGTCGTGGAGCAGATCGTCGGCGCCCGCCGGGCGGCCGGTGTCGAGCGCCGCGAGGATCGGGCCCTCCCCGGCGCTCATCTGGACCGACACCAGCGCCGACAGATCGGGGTGGGTGGCCGCCGTGGTCCGGTCCGCGGCGGCGCCGGAGGACTCCTCGGCGAGCACGGCGGTGGCGGTGGCCCCGCAGCTGTCGGGCGTGCCCGCGGCGGCCTGCTCGGCCAGTTCGGCCAGGCCGCGGCCGAGGGATGGCGCGTCGGTCTGGCAGGCCGTGCGGATGTGCGTACGGTCGGGCATTGCCGGGTCCGCTCCTCTCGCTCCGATGCGATCCGCTTTATGGCCCCGTCCCCGTCCGGGGCCCCGATTTCTTCGCCTTCCCACGGCATTGAGCGGAAAACGGCACCCATGCCGCCCGCCGCGTCCGGTCAGGCTACGGTGTGCCCATGCCAGGCGCTCAGGAGTTTGGTGCGGAGCTCACAGACTTCCGCAGACGGGTCGACGAATTGCGGACCGCGCGGGCCTCGCTGCCCTCGCAGGAGCGGCTGTCCTTGCTGGACGCCGCTCTTTTCGAGCTCCAGCACGTGGTCGACGTGCTGTGGCCGCGGTACGACGAGCTGACGGCGGCCTCCCGGAGCCCCGGCGGGGGCCGGGCCGACCCGCAGGAACAGCAACTGCTGCGGGCGCTGTTCCAGCGGCTGCCGGTCCCTGCGGTCCTGCTGGACCGCGACACCGTGGTGCGGCGCATGAACTTCGCCGCCACCCAGCTCTTCCACACCCGCGCCGGGTACGCCACCGGGCGCCCGCTCGCCGCCTCGCTGCGGCGCGACGGGCAGGCCGCGCTGCGCTCGCAGGTCGCCGCGGTCGCGCGCGGTGAGGGCGACCGCAGTCTGACGGTGCGGCTGTCGCAGCCGTCGGCCGACGGTGAGGTGCGGGTGACCCTGGCCGCGCTGCGGCCGCCGGGCGAGCCCCATCCGGCGGTGCTGGCGGCGTTCCAGCCCGGGGTGATCGGTGGTCCGGCGGGCGAGGGGACGGCCGGGGCGCGGCGCCCGGAGTCCCGGCCGGACCTGGCGGAGGTGACCCGCCATGCCGAGCTGCTGGACCTGGCCGACGACATGGCGACGGCGCTGCTGAGGGTGGCGCTGGCCGGGGGCGGTCCGGAGGCCGTGCTGGCCAGGACCGCGGAGGTGCTGCACGGCCGGTTCGCGGACTGGGTGATCGCCGACCTGGCCCCGGAGAGCGGTCCCGGCGCCCCGCGCCGGGTGGTGGCGCTCGGCCCGCGGGACGCGGTGGGCGACCGTACGGCCTCCCTGGCGGAGCAGGACCCGGCCGACTGCCCCCTGGTGGTGGACGCGCTGTCCGACGGGGTCTCCGCGCTGCGGGTGAGCCCGGCCGACGCCGACGCCTTCGGCCGGGACGCGACGGGTGCGCCCATCTTGGTGCGGGAGGAGGTCACCTCGCTGCTGTGCATACCCCTGCGCGCCTCCGCCACGGAGCCGGTCCGCGGGGCGCTCACGCTCTTCCGTACGGGCGGGCGCGGTGCCTTCGAGATGGCGGAGGCGGGCGTGGCGGACCGGATCTCCCGCCATGTCGCCCTGGCCATGCCGCGCACGGCGCCACGCGCCCCGGCGCCGGGGGCGTGACCCGGCGGGGCCGCGAACCGTAAGGGCACCGAGCCCGGGCGCGCCCTGGTCAGCACACCGGGCACGGGCCCACCCCCGCCCCACACCGGGCACGGGCCCGCCCCGGCCCCACACCGGGCGCGGGCCTGTGGCGCCTGCCCGTTCCGACGCCGGGCGCATGCCTTCGGCGCACCACCACGTGCCCGTCCCGCGCCGGATCAAACGAGGTTTCCTTCCCCGGGCGCCGGTTACCCGTCGCATCTGCCGACACCCGCCGGCTCCGCGCGCGAGGAGGGCCCATGACCGAGTACGGCTATTTCCTGGCCGCCGAAGAACACGGGCCCGCGGACCTCGTCGAGCAGGCCCGGATGGCGGAGCAGGCCGGTTTCCACGCATTGTGGATCTCCGACCACTACCACCCCTGGAACGAAGCCCAGGGCCAGAGTTCCTTCGTCTGGTCGGTGATCGGCGCACTCGCGCAGGCCACCAGCCTGCCCGTGCAGACCGCGGTGACCTGCCCCATCATCCGTATCCATCCCGCCATCGTGGCCCAGGCCGCCGCGACCAGCTCGGTGCTGCTGGAGGGCCGCTTCCGGCTGGGCGTGGGCAGTGGCGAGGCGCTGAACGAGCATGTGCTGGGCGACCGCTGGCCGCCCGCGGCGATCCGGCTGGAGATGCTGGAAGAGGCCGTGATGGTGATGCGCCAGCTGTTCGAGGGGCGCCGCGTCACCCATCACGGCAAGCACTACACGGTGGAGAACGCACGGCTGTACACGGTGCCCGACGAACCGGTGCCCATCGACATCGCGGCCTTCGGATCGGCCGCCGCCGCGCTGGCCGGGCGGGTCGGCGACGGCTTCATCACCGTGGTCCCGGACGCGGAGCTGGTGGCGCGGTTCCGGCGCGGCAGCGGGGCCGGGGGCAACAGCAAACCGGCCCGCGGCGGGCTGAAGGTGTGCTACGGCCCGGACCCCGACGAGGCGCTGCGCACCGCCCACCGGCTGTGGCCGACCGAGGCGCTGCCCGGTGCGGTGCTGTCGACGCTGGCCACCCCGAGCCAGTTCGAGCAGGCCGCCCAGCTCGTCACCCCCGAGCGGCTGGCCGAAGAGGTGGTCTGCGGGGATGACGCGGAGGCCCATGTCAGGGCACTCAACGCGTACGCCGAGGCCGGATTCGACACCGTCTACGTCAATCAGATCGGCCCCGACCAGCGGGGCTTCTTCGACTTCTACCGCACCAAGGTGCTGCCGCAGGTGGCCCGCTGAGAACCGCCGCGGGGGGCCGGGGCCGACAACCGCCACGCGCGGTCGACAGGACCGGTTCGCCCCGAACCACGAGCACGGCTGAACCGCCGAGAGGAGCGATGACCCGCCATGACCATGAAAGTGGCCGACTACATCCTCGCCCGACTGTCCGAGTGGGGTGTCGAGCATGTCTTCGGCTACCCGGGGGACGGAATCAACGGCCTGCTCGCCGCATGGGGACGGGCCGAGAACGAGCCCCGGTTCATCCAGGCCCGGCACGAGGAGATGGCGGCCTTCGAGGCCGTCGGCTACGCCAAGTTCAGCGGCCGCCTCGGGGTGTGCGCGGCCACCTCGGGCCCCGGCGCGATCCACCTGCTGAACGGGCTGTACGACGCCAAGCTGGACCATGTGCCGGTGGTGGCGCTGGTCGGCCAGACCCACCGCAGCGCGATGGGCGGCTCGTACCAGCAGGAGGTGGATCTGCACAGCCTCTTCAAGGACGTGGCCTCCGACTTCCTGGAGACGGTCACCGTCCCCGAGCAGCTGCCCAACGTCCTGGACCGGGCGATCCGCACCGCCTACGCCCGCCGCGCCCCCACCGCCGTGATCATCCCGGCGGATGTGCAGGACCTGGACTACTCCCCGCCCACCCATGAGTTCAAGATGGTGCCCTCCAGCCTGGACCGCAGCGGCTGGTCCGCGGTGCCGTCCAGCACCGCGGTGGAGCGGGCCGCGGAGGTGCTGAACTCGGGCGAGCGGGTGGCGATCATGGTCGGCCAGGGCGCCGCCGGGGCGCGCGAGGAGGTCCAGCGGATCGCCGAGACCCTCGACGCCGGTGTCGCCAAGGCGCTGCTCGGCCTGGATGTGCTCAGCGATGAACTGCCCTATGTCACCGGGTCCCTCGGGCTGCTGGGCACCCGGCCCTCGTACGAGATGATGCGGGACTGCGACACGCTGCTGACGATCGGCTCCAGCTTTCCGTACGCCCAGTTCCTGCCGGAGTTCGGCAAGGCGCGCGGGGTCCAGATCGATCTCGATCCGCACATGATCGGGATGCGCTACCCGTACGAGGTCAATCTGGTCGGCGACGCGCGCGAGACCCTGCTGCGGCTGCTGCCCCAGCTGGAGCGCAAGAAGGAGCGCGGCTGGCAGGAGGAGATCATCTCGGGGGTACGGCGCTGGCGCGAGGTGACATCCCAGCGCGCGGAGGTGTCCGCCGATCCGATCAACCCCGAGTATGTGGCCCACTGCCTGGATCCGCTGCTGCCCTCCGACGCCATCATCACCTGCGACTCCGGTTCCGTCGCCAACTGGTACGCCCGCCATCTGCGGATGCGCGGCGAGATGCGCGCCTCGCTGTCGGGCACGCTGGCCACGATGGGCTGTGGGGTGCCGTACGCGATCGGCGCCAAGTTCGCCCATCCGGACCGGCCGGCGGTGGCGCTGGTCGGGGACGGCGCGATGCAGATGAACGGCATGGCGGAGCTGATCACGGTGGCCAAGTACCGCCAGTCGTGGGAGGACCCCCGGCTGGTGATCGGCGTCTGGAACAACCAGGACCTCAACCAGGTCACCTGGGAGATGCGGGCGATGGGCGGGGCGCCGCAGTTCCTGCCCTCGCAGGAGCTCCCCGACGTCTCCTACGCGCGGTTCGCCGAATCGCTCGGCATGACCGGCATCCGGGTGGAGAAGCCCGAGCAGGTCGAGCAGGCGTGGCGCGAGGCGCTGGCCGCGGACGGCCCGGCGGTCGTGGAGTTCCTCACCGATCCGGCCGTACCGCCGATCCCGCCGCATGCCACCTGGGAGCAGATGGAGGCCACGGTCGAGTCGATCATCAAGGGCGACTCGGACCGGGCGGGCATGGTCCGCCAGGGCCTGAAGGCGAAGGTGCAGGAGTACCTGCCGCACCGGAAGAGGGCTTCGGACGACGCCTGAGCGCCCGTCGCCCCTGATGTATCCGTTTCGACCCCGTCCGCGCTGGCTACCCGCCGCACCGGAAGGACGCGATTCCCGGACCGGAAGGACGTGAGCAGCAATGAAGGTCGCCTTTCTCGTCGCCCCGGAAGGCGTGGAACAGGTCGAGCTGACCGACCCCTGGCAGGCGGTCCGGGATGCCGGGGGCACCCCTCGTCTGGTGTCCACCAAGCCCGGCCGCATCCAGGCGTTCGACCACCTCGACAAGGCGGACACCTTCGAGGTCGACCAGGTGGTGAAGGACGCCACGGTCGGGGAGTACGACGCCCTGGTGCTGCCCGGCGGGGTCGCCAACCCCGACTTCCTGCGCCTGGACAACAAGGCCGTCGCCTTCGCCAAGGGCTTCTTCGACGCGGGGAAGCCGGTGGCCGCGATCTGCCACGCCCCCTGGACGCTGGTGGAGGCCGACGTGGTGCGCGGCCGCACCCTGACCTCGTGGCCGAGTCTGCGCACCGACATCACCAACGCCGGCGGGACCTGGGTGGACGAGCAGGTCAAGGTCTGCACCAGCGGTCCGGGCGCCCTGATCACCAGCCGCAAGCCCGATGATCTCAAGGCGTTCTGTGAGGCGTTCCTGGAGGAATTCTCGAAGACGACGAAGGGATCGGCATCATGACGGAGGACCGCAAGGAGCGGCAGCGCGACCACTACCGTGCCCCCGACCCCGCCGAGGGACCGCTGACCACCGACCAGGGCGTGGCGGTCGACCACACCGATGACTCCCTCACCGTGGGCGAACGCGGCCCGACGCTGATGGAGGACTTCCACTTCCGCGAGAAGCTGACCCATTTCGACCATGAGCGCATCCCGGAGCGGGTGGTGCACGCGCGGGGCGCGGGCGCGTACGGCTACTTCGAGCCGTACGAGTCCTGCGCGGAGTTCACCCGCGCCGCCTTCCTCCAGGATCCGTCCGTGCGCACCCCGGTCTTCGTACGGTTCTCCACCGTGCAGGGGCCCCGGGGCTCGGCGGACACGGTGCGGGACGTGCGGGGCTTCGCGACGAAGTTCTACACCTCGGAGGGCAACTACGACCTGGTCGGCAACAATATGCCGGTCTTCTTCATCCAGGACGGGATCAAGTTCCCCGACTTCGTGCACGCGCTCAAGCCGGAGCCGCAGAACGACATCCCGACCGGCGCCTCCGCCCATGACACCCTGTGGGACTTCGTCTCCCTGCAGCCCGAGACCATGCACATGATGATGTGGCTGATGTCGGACCGGGCGATTCCGCGCAGCTTCCGGATGATGCAGGGCTTCGGGGTGCACACCTTCCGCTTCGTGGACGCGCAGGGGCGCGGCACCTTCGTGAAGTTCCACTGGAAGCCGAAGCTGGGCGTCCACTCGCTGGTGTGGGACGAGGCCCAGGAGGCCGCGGGCCGCGACCCGGACTTCAACCGGCGCGATCTGTGGGAGGCGATCGAGGCGGGCCAGTACCCCGAGTACGAGCTGGGGGTGCAGCTGATCCCGGAGGAGGACGAGTTCAACTTCGACTTCGATCTGCTCGACGCCACGAAGATCGTCCCGGAGGAGCAGGTGCCGGTGCGGCCGATCGGCCACATGGTCCTGAACCGCAACCCGGACAACTTCTTCGCGGAGACCGAGCAGGTGGCCTTCCACACCGGGAACGTCGTCCCCGGTATCGACTTCACCAACGACCCGCTGCTGCAGGCCCGGAACTTCTCGTATCTTGACACCCAGCTCATCCGGCTGGGCGGCCCCAACTTCTCGCAGCTCCCGGTCAACCGGCCGGTCACCCCGGCCCGCACCAACCACCGGGACGGCTACCACCAGACCATGCTCCACAAGGGCACCAACTACTCCCCCAACTCGCTCGGCGGCGGCTGCCCGGCCCTCGCCGGGGCGGACGGCTATGCCTTCTCCCACTACGCGGAGCGGGTCGAGGGCCACAAGATCCGCAAGCGGAGCGAGTCCTTCAAGGACTTCTACAGCCAGGCCGCGCTGTTCTGGAACAGCATGAGCGCCTGGGAGAAGCGCCATATCGTGGACGCCTTCCGCTTCGAGCTGGGCAAGGTCGCCGCGGTGCATGTGCGCGAGCGCACCGTCGAGCAGCTGGCCCAGATCGACTACGACCTGGCCTCGCAGGTGGCCCAGGGCATCGGCGTGGCGATGCCCGAGCCGGGCGCCAACAACCACAAGCCGCAAGCCTCGCCCGCGCTGAGCCAGGAGAACCTCCAGGGCGACGGCTCGATCCGCACCCGCCAGATCGCGGTGCTGGTCACGGACGGGGTGGACACCGCCCAGCTCACCCAGGCCCAGGAGGCACTCACCGCCCAGGGCGCCGTCGTCGAGGCCCTCGCCCCGCACGACGGCAAGGTGGTCGGCGCCGACGGCAACGGCTACGCGGTCGACCGCGCCCTCTCCACGGTCGCCTCCGTCCTCTACGACGCCGTCCTCCTCCCCGGCGGCCCCACCGGCACCCCCGACCTGGCCTCCGACAGCGCGGCCATGCGCTTCGTCCGCGACGCCTACCGCCACGGCAAACCCATCGGCGCCCTCGGCTCGGGCGTCGGCGTCCTCTCCTCCCTCGACCCGGAGGGCCTCCACATCGCCTCCGGTCACGGCCACGTCTGCGCCGACCACGGCGTGGTCACGGACACGACGACGGGCACGGCGAGCGAGGAATTCACCAGGGTCTTCACCGAAGCGATAGCGGCCCACCGGCATTGGGACCGCCCGCGGATCCGCTGCTGAATTCCGCGGCGCGCGGTAGGCGGTAGGCGGTAGGCGGTAGGCGGGTCATGGGGTGGGGGTGTGAGCGGAGTTTCCTCCGCTCACACCCCCACCCCGTGGTTGGAGGCCCCATGGTTGGAGGTTGGAGGAGCGGGGTACGGGGCGGAGCCCCGGCAGGGGGCACGGGGGGCGGAGCCCTCCGGGGAGCGGGGCCCAGGGCGGAGCCCCCGCAGCGAGCGGGCACGGGGGGCGGAGCCCTCCGAGAAGCAGGGTCCGGGGCGGAGCCTCCGAGAAGCGGGGTCCGAGCGGGGTCCAGGGCGGGGTCCGGGCGGGGTCCGGGGCGGAGCCCCGGCAGGGGGCACGGGGGGGCGGAGCCCTCCGTTTCGGGAAGGGGCGGGGTGGGGTCTCTCCGCCGGAGGCACCCGCGCCCCGCCTACGGGCGCCCGCGCCCCGCCCCCCTACGGCTCGCGGCCGAGCAGGGCCAGGAGTCGGGCCTGCGCATCCGCCCCGGGCGGTGGCTCCACGGGCGCCGCGAAAAGCCCGCTCTCCTCCAAGTCCGCCGCATACGGCGCGACTTCCCGCACCGAAAAGTCCACCAGCGGCTTCGGAATGCGCTCCTCCGCCCCAATGGCCCGCGACAGGTCCCACGCGTGGACGGCCGCGTCAGCCGTCATCTGGGCGCAGTAATGCGTGGCGGGGCTCTCCCCGTACGAGAGCTCGACCGTCCGGTCGAGGGCCCCCGGCTCGCGGAAGGCGTCCCGCGCCGCGGCGACCACCACGTCCCACGTCGCGACCGGGTCGTCACCGAGCAGATCGCCCTCCAGCACATTGCTCTGGTCGGCGACGCTCGCTCCCTCCCGGACCAGCGGCGGCACCCACATCTGCTCGACCGCGAGATGGTTCACCAGGTCGCGTACGGTCCACTCGGTGCAGGGCGTCGAGTCGTCCCACTGGTGGGGCCGGATCTCGTGCACCCGTTCGGTGAAGAGGTCCAGCGCCTCGCCATGCCTGGCCAGCAGCGGATTCTCCGCCATGGGCGATCACCCCGTGTGAGGAGGCTGAGGGGGCTGAGGAGGCGCTCCGGACCCCGGCGCCGGAGGCATCGGGGGCGTGGGAGGCGCGGAGGGCCCAGTGGGGCCCGAAGGAGCGGAGGGGCCCGAAGGACCTGTAGGCGGGGCAGGACCCGAAGGCGCGGTCGGCCCCGACGCCTGCGCCGCGGAGTTCTTCAGCCACCCCGCCGCCACCAGCAACAGCGCGAAAACGATCAGCGCCGCCGCCCACGCCGGAAGCGCGAGGGCGAGAAGCAGCACCAGGCACGCCGTCAGCGCACCCCCCGCGTAGAGCGCGGCCGCCGCCGCGCCGCCGTAGAGGCGGACCGCGCGCCGTCCGGACTGCTCGCGCAGCTCCCTGCGGACTTCGTCGCGGACGGCCCGGGCGACCGGCTCCGCCAAGTCCGCGGCCGAGGGTATGCCCGCCTTCGGGTAGCCCGATTTATCAGTCATGCGCCGCCGGGTACCCGTGCCCCATCCTCGTTAACAGCGCCAGTCAGCACTGGCGGGGAAGGGGACGGAAAACGGCCGGGACACGGATACGCGGGCACATCCGCTGGGCAGGGCACGGCGTCGAACGCGGCCCCTGATCTCCCACGTCCGACGCCGCTCCTCACTCCCTACGGGCCACTCGGCCGCACGACGAGTCCCCGTCCACGGGGTCCTCAAACGCGCCGGGCAACCTCGTGTCGATGCCATCGTGACGGGTACGCGTGGGGGACGCGAAATCTGGAGGGAGTACATGCGACTCGGACATCTCCAACCGCTCTACGAGCGCCCCGACCTCCCGGGCCCCTGGGCCAGCGTCTACTTCGCCACCTCGTACCCCGACGAGTCCGCGGCCCAGGAGCGGGAACGCGCCGCCCGCGAGGCCGGTCGCCGGCTGGAAGGGCAGGGCGCCGACCGGGCCACCTGCCGTGCGGTGTACGAGAGGCTGACCTCGGCGCCACCCGGTGCCGGGCCGGCGGCTGGGCGGGCCGTCTTCGCCACGGCCGGTGAGGTGGTCGTCGACACTCCGTTGCCGACCCCGCCGCCGATGGGCGAAGCCCCGTGTTGGTCGGCGCTTCCGCACGTGGGGCCGCTGCTGGAGCTGACCGGCGAGGACCCGTCCTGCCTGGTGGCATACATCGACCGCACCGGCGCGGACGTCGAGCTGCGCAACGGGCACGGTCTGCGCGACGGCCACGGTGGCGACCGGGTCGGCTCGGTGCACGGACGGCAGTGGCCGGTGCACCGCACCGCCGGTGCCGACTGGTCGGAGCGCCACTTCCAGCTCAAGACGGAGAACACCTGGGAGCACAACGCCGCGCTGATCGCCGACGAGCTGCGCGCCTGCCAGGAGGAGACCCGGGCGGAGGTGGTGCTGGCCGGGGACCCGCGCGAGCGGCGCGCCGTCCGCGACCAGCTGCCCAAGGAGCTGCGCTCGGCGGCGGTGGAGACCGCGCGCGGGGGCCGTGCCCCCGGTTCCGCCTCGCCCGGCACCCACGCCGCCCGGCTGCTGGACCAGGAGGTGGACGACGCCCGCGCCCGGCATGCGCAGGAGCGCGGCGAGGCGGCGATGGAGCGGTTCCGGGCCGGACGGATGCCCTCGGACGGGCGCGTGGAGGCGGCCGAAGGAGTTCCGGCACTGGTCGACGCGGCGCGCGAACACCGCATAGGCTCGTTGCTGATACGCCCCGACGGGCCCGATCTCTACCGCGAGGTATGGGTGGGCACCGAACCGGACCAGCTGGCCTTGCGCCGCACCGATGTCCAGTATCTGGGCGACGCCCGGCCGTCCCCGGCCCGCGCCGACGACGCGCTGATCCGCTCGGTCGCGGTCGCCGGCGCCGAGGTGCTGACGGTGTCGTCGGCCGACGGGGAGCGATACGGCGCCGACATTCCGGTGGGCGGCCTCGGCGCACTGCTGCGCTGGCCGTACGAGGGCGGCGCGGACTGACCGACCCGGGAGACGACCGACCCGGGAGACATATACGGACCCGCTGAGGAAGGGGACCGAGATGCAGCGAGGCAGCGACCGGCTGAGCGTCCACAAGGACGACGAGATGAAGCACGAGCTCCAGGGGCTGATCCGCTCCGGGCGCCCGACCCGCGCCGAGGAGTGGCACGACCCGGAGCCGGCCGCCGACGACGACCCGGACGTGACCATGGGGCCGATCCCGGCCCGGGGGACGACCGGTGAGGCCGAGGTGGTGCGGTTCGAGTTCGCGCGCCGGCTGGGACGCACGTCGTTCCCCGCCGATCGTGAGGAGCTGTTGCACGTCCTGGAGGAACGACACACACCGGACGGTCTGATCGCTCTGGCCGAGGAACTGCCCGCGGACCGGACGTTCCACACGGTGCAGGAGGTGGTCTCGGCGCTGGGGCTGCGCCCGGCCTCGTAAGACATGGGGGGACGGCGGAAGATGGAGCGACGGCGAGCCATGGTGGGACGGCCAGACCTGGTGGGCCGGCGCACACCGGCACGCATAACCCCCGCCCCGCGCGGGTACTGCGGGCAGAGCACATCACCCACGAAGGGGAGGTGGACAGATGTCCCAGGGCCCACCTCGCTATGTGCGGGAAGTCATGACGCGGCCCGTGATCTGGGTGCACCCCGATGCCTCGCTGGTGGAGGCCGCTCAGCTGATGCGCGCACAGGGCATCGGCGATGTGCTGGTCGCCAGCGACGGGAAGCTGCTCGGTGTGCTCACCGACCGTGACATCACCCTCCGCGCTGTCGCCGAGGGCATCGACCCCTTCGCCGTCACCTGCCATGCCGTGTGCACACCGGACCCGGTGACCATCGGGCCGGACGAGGAGGTGGCCGAGGCGGCCGCGCTGATGCGGAGACATGCGGTGGGGCGGCTTCCGGTCGTCGAGGCGGGGCGTCCGCTGGGCGTGATCAGCCTGGGCGATGTGACGGAGCCGCCCTGAATTCCCGCGGCACGTTCCGCCGAAGGGACGGTGAGGGTCTTCCCCCGCCGCCCCTTCGCCATTTCGCCATGACGCTCACGACGCTGCTTGCATAGTGAGACGGTTCTTCTCGTGATGCGAGATGCCTTCTACCGTGGAGCTACCCGCTCACCAGTCCCGAAGGGGGAGTTCCACCATGCCGAAGGACGCCGCCGTCTACACCCACGGCCACCATGAGTCGGTGCTGCGCTCGCACACCTGGCGCACGGCGGCCAACTCCGCCGCGTATCTCACCGGCCATCTGCGGCCCCATATGCGGATCCTGGATATCGGCTGCGGCCCCGGCACCATCACCGCCGACCTGGCCGAACTGGTCCCCCAGGGGCAGGTCACGGGCGTCGACACCGCGGGCTCCGTCCTGGAGCGGGCCCGCTCGGTGGCCGAGGAGCGCGGGCTGGCGAACGTGTCCTTCGCGGTCGCCGACGTCCACGCGCTGGACTACCCCGACGACTCCTTCTGTGTGGTCCACGCCCATCAGGTGCTGCAGCACGTCGGCGACCCGGTGGGGGCGCTGCGCGAGATGCGGCGGGTGTGCGCGCCGGGCGGCATCGTGGCGGTGCGCGACTCCGACTACGCCGCCATGACCTGGTATCCGTCCGTCCCCGGCCTGGACGGCTGGCTGGATCTCTACCGCCGGGTCGCGCGGGCCAACGGCGGTGAGCCGGACGCCGGTCGCAGGCTGCGCTCCTGGGCGCTGGAGGCGGGGTTCACCGACATCGGCATCACCTCGACCGCCTCGGCGTGGTGCTACGCCACCGAGGAGGAGCGGGCGTGGTGGAGCGGGCTGTGGGCAGACCGCACGGTCGCCTCCTCCTACGCCCGGCGCGCGGTGGACGGCGGCCATGCCACCGAGGAGGAGCTGCGGTCGATCGCGGAGGCGTGGCGGGCGTGGGGCGAGGCCCCGGACGGTTGGTTCGCCGTCCTGCACGGTGAGATCCTCTGCCGCGTCTGAGCAGTTCAACTAGGCTCGCCCGCATGGATATTCTGGGGACTTCACTCCGCGTGTGCGTCGACGATCTGGATGCGGCGATCGCCGTCTACGAACGGCTGACGGGAGCCGAGGCGGTGCGCTTCCAGCGCGGGCCCGTCTCGGTCGCGGCGGTCGGCTGCTTCTTTCTGATGAGCGGTCCGGAGTCGGAGCTGTCGATTCTTCGCAAGATCACGGCGACGATCGCGGTGAAGGACGTGGACGAGGCGATCGCGGATCTCACGGCGGTCGGCGGGCAGATCGTGGCCGGTCCGCTGCCCGCCCCCGTGGGCCGGACCCTCGTGGCGCGCCACCCCGACGGCTCGATCTTCGAGTACGTCGACCGGAATCCGATGGCGTGACCCGCTCGTGAACTCACCGTCCGGCAGACCCGTCAGGAGGGCGGTCCCGGATCCTCGGTGAGCTCCCCGTCGTCGAACTCCTCGTACTCCTCGTAGAGATCGTCCACGTCACGGAGCTCATCGCTCTTGATCCGGACCGCCTCCTCCTCGGCGGACAGCCCGCTGGTCGAGCCCTCCTGGGAGTAGACGTCCTGTTCACGCGGGAAGTCGGGGTCCGGCTCGTCGTACAGCAGCCCCGCCCGTTCCGCCTCGGTGCCGACCGGCTCCCCCGTCTCCGGCTCCTCATCGGTCAAGCGCTCCTCGAGCGACTCCCGCTCATGCGTCTCCGCGCTCGTGGTGTCCCGGTACGCGGCGATCGTCGGCTCATCCCCGGGCACGGGCAACTGCTCAGGATCCTCGGCCCGCTGCTGCTCGGGCGTACCGTCCTGCAGATCGGGGATCCCCTCGTCCTCGGGATCCGCACCGGGGTCATGCGGTGTCCTCACGGTCACGGCTCCTTCCGCTCGCTCATGCGCTGTGCCGACATCCGCGACCGGGTGCCCCCATAGCCCAGCCCTATGCGGACGCCTCGCCCGACGCGAACGCGGGCGCGGCCACGCGGGCATCCATGGGGATGCGGCCCGAGTGCAGGGGGCGCCCGCCCGCCCCCGCGCCCCGGGCACGGGGGCGTCCGCTCGCGGGCACGGCCGCCTGAGGGCGCGACCCGGTCAAGCCACGCGCCACCGCAATCCGAGCATGCCCCACGCGGGACGCGGGCCGCTCGCGGGCGCACCCGGGCCGACCCCCTGCGGGCCGTAGGTCCGCTACGTGGGGCGCATTCGGAACTCGTAGCGGCCGGGCAGTGGGTGCTCGGTCCTGGCCCGGGCTCGTGCTTCCTCGGTCAGGGGCTCATCGGTCCCCGCCACCAGCCGTTCCACGATCGCGTACCAGGTGTCGCTCAACGCCTCGTCGCCCTCGCGTAGATCGCAGACCTCGAAGCCCTCGTCGAAGACGGCGCGGGCGGCCGGGGCGTCGCCCTGGGCCAGCAGCACCTGGGCGCGCAGCAGTCGGAAGCGGCCGCGGGACCGGATGGTGGGGCGCAGGGCGTCGAGGACCGCCCGTGCGTCGTCGGCGCGGTCGTCCGCGAGCAGCGCGACGATCGCCTCCCGGCCGAGCGCCGCCTCGGCCGCCTCCAGGGCGACCGGGTCGGCGGTGGCGGCGGCGGGCGGTGCGGCCAGCGAGACGGCGGTCGGCGCTCCGGCCGCCTCCGCCCCCTGCCCCGCGCCCCCTCCAACTCCCGGCCCCTGCCCCGCGCCCGCCGCTTCGAGCACCGGAGCCGCTTCGAGCACCGGAGCCGCTTCGAGCACCGGGTCCGCCTCCCGCGGCGGGACGGCGCCCGCGGCGAGGAGGAGCTGTACGGCGCGCAGCAGCCGGTCCGCCGCGCGCGCCGGATGGCCGGAGGCGGTGTCGGCGACGGCCAGACAGCGCAGTGCCCAGGGCGTCTCGGCGCACCGCAGCGACCGCTCCCAGCTGCGCTCGGCCTGTGCGCGGTCGCCCGCATGCCACTGGGCAACGCCCAGGTGGTATTCGGCGGCGGCGGTCGAGGGGGCCGCTTCGAGGAGGTCGCGCCAGGCGGGCGCGACCAGGGAGGCGCCGGGGTCGGCCTGGGAGGGGCCCGGCTCCCAGTCGGGGAGGGCGCCGGTGCGCAGCAACCGGCGCCACGGCTCCTGGTCCTCCCCCAGCGTGCCCGGGCCGAACGGCGTACCGGGCAGCTCGAACCCGCCGCGCTCGGCCTCCAGCGCACCCCAGCCGGAGCCGGTCGCGAGGTGCTCCGCCGGTTCCGTGTCGGCGTACGGACGCCAGGCGGCGTAGGCCGCGTCGACCGCGGCGCGCGGCAGCGCCGCCTCCAGCCGGGTCTCGGTCTCACGGCGGGCGGCCGCCCAGTCCGCGCCGTGGACGGCGGCCGGGTCGGCGGTCAGCGGACCGTATGCCTCCAGCCAGGCGAACTCCTCGCCCGCCTCCAGCGGGATGTGCTCGAGCTGGGTGCGGGCGAGCCCGGCCTGGATCTCGGCGTAGCCGCCGGTGCCGGGCTCGGTCAGCCATTGCTGCCAGCGCCGCCCCCCGGGGCCCGCGCCCCAGACGAAGAGCTTGCGGCCGCGCAGCAGATCGGTCGAGGTCTGGACGAGGCCGCTGCCGTCGGCGTCGAGGGAGGCGATCCAGCGGCGGGCGCCGTCGGGCACCTCGTAGAAGTAGTCGGCGGGGTAGGCGCCGCGCAGCGGATAGGTGCGGTCGGCGCCGTCCCACTCCGGGACCGGAACCCTGCTGAGGGTGCGGGCGTAGCCGAAGTGCCAGGCGTCGTCGGCGGGGGCGAGGACGCGGGTGTGCTCGTCCTCGGGGACGGCGATGTTGGACCACCAGTAGACGGGGGCGGGGAGGTGGTGGGGGTTGCGGATCCTGACGCCCACGTAGAGGAACGCGGAGTCGGCGGGCAGCCACAGATCCACTTGGAAGGGCAGATCGCGCAGCCGCTCCCACTCCCACAGCCGCACCATCGCGCCCCCTTCGGCGGCGTCGGGGGCGGGGACGCGGGCGGCGTGCAGGGGTGCGCAGGACAGGGTGGTGTGGCCGGTGGCGCCGATGTTCCACTCGATCCCGCCGGAGAACCAGGCGCCGTTGAGGGCGAAGTCGGCGGGCTGGAGCACCGGGTTGCGGTACAGCAGCTCGGTGTCGGCGGAATCGCCGGTGGCCTTGTGGATCAGCGAGTGGACCCGGCCGCCAAGCCCGGGCAGCACCGTGGCCCGCAGCCGGTCGTTCTCCAGGACGATGGCGTCGAGTGTGGCGGGGGCGCGGTCGCGGCCGTAGCCGTCGCGCAGCCGCACCGGCAGCACCGACCGCAGGGGGGCATGGGCGACCTGGCGGGCCATGTCGGCGGGGAGCGTGGCCCGGACGCGGTCGTCCACGCGGTGCACCTCGTCGAGGGGGCGCAGCGCGGGCAGGGGGTTGTCGGGCCCGACGGGGGCGGTGGGAAGGGTCAGGGTGGTACGTCGCACGCTCGTGGCCACGGGCTGCCTCGCTCCGACTGCCTTGGGTCACCTCGGTGCGGCGACCGTCCGATGACCATGGAACAACGTCGCGGGGCCCGCTGAACAGAGCCGCTTCGGACCGATCATGGCGCCCCGTCAGCCAGGACCGGTCCCCTGGTCCAGCATGTCGCTGGTCATGGCCCAGCGCTCATGGTCGCGCCACGCGCCCTCGATATACAGGAAGTCCGGGGAAAACCCTTCCAGCCGGAAGCCATGGCGCTTCACCAGCCCCAACGACGCCTTGTTGCCCGGCTGGATGTTGACCTCGACGCGGTGCAGCCCCAGCGGCCCGAAGGCATGGCGCAGCACGAGCCCCAGCGCCTCGGACATATAGCCCTGTCCGGCGGCGGGCGGAAAGGCTCCGTAGCCGATCGAGCCGCACTGGAAGGCGCCGCGCACCATGTTGTTGATGTTGATGAACCCGGCCATCTCCCCGGTTTCCCGGGCACAGACGAGGAAGCCCTCGCGGTCCTCGCGCTCCAGCTGGGCGATGTAGTGCAGATAGGCCCGCTCGGTGGTGGGGAGGGTGAGCCAGGGGCGGTGGAACTCCATGCTCTCCCGGGCGCGCCTGACGAACTCCGCGCCATCCGCCCGGGTGGTGCGGCGGATGGCCACCCGGGCTCCCTCGGTGACATACCGGACGTCAGACATGCGGCAATGATGTCAGCAGCGCCATGGCCGCCGCATAGCCGGAGCCACCGGATATCGCCTCGTCCACGGGGATGTCGGTCATCGCCCACGGGCCGACGGGCACGGCGGAGAGCCCGGTGCCGACATAGTTGACCGCCGGGTCGCGGGACAGGCCGGTGCCCAGGCCCTTGAGATAGGCCTCCTTGCGGGTCCAGCAGCGGGCGAAGGCCGCGGGCCGGTCGGCCGGCGCCAGCGCGTCCAGCTCGGCGCGCTCCTTGGGATGCAGGCTCTCGGCGACCTGGTCGACCACCGAGGCGGGCTGCAGCTTCTCCACGTCCACACCGACCGGGGAGCCCGCGAAGGCGAAGAGCACCAGATCACCGGCGTGCGACATATTGAAGTGCAGCGGGGTGCCGGACACGGCGGGGCGGCCGTGCGGACCGCCGCAGCCGGGGCACGCCTCGCGGGTGAACGGAACGTCGGCCGGGGACATGCCCAGATAGGCGCCGAGCAGCTCGCGCAGCCCCAGATGGGCCGCCGTATAGCGCTCGCGGTCCTCCGCCCGCAGGAACTTCCCCGCCCGCTCCCGCTCCCCGGCGTCCAGGATCGTGCCGGGCGCGCCCGGGTCCATGGACGCGGTGTACCGGGAGACGCTGAGCAGCCAGGTCTCCGGCTCGCCGCCCTGCGGCCAGGCACCGGCGACGGCGGTGGGCAGCGGCTCGGAGCCGACGATGCGCGGGGCCGATGGGGGTGTCAACTCGCTCCTCCAGTGGAGATCGGGGCCGCCGATGTCAGCAGCTCCAGGGTGGGCACATCGGATCTGATCAGCCCGAAGGTCTGGATGTACAGCGACAGTTCGGCCTCCAGGGCGCGGATCATCGTATCGGCGCCGCGGAAGCCATGGCCCTCGCCCTCGAAGGTGAGGTACGCGTGCGGGATACCGCGCCCGGAGACCGCCTCCAGGAACCGCTCGCACTGCTCGGGCGGGCAGATGGTGTCGTCCAGCCCCTGGAGCAGCACAAAGGGCGACCGGATGCGGTCGGCCCGGTGCAGCGGGGAGCGCTCGCGGTAGCGGTCCGCCACCTCCGCGAGCGGGCCGACCAGTGATTCGGTGTAGCACGACTCGAAGTCATGGGTGCCACCGGTGGCCCAGGAGGCCAGGTCGAGGATGGGGTAGGTGACGGTGGCGCAGGCGTAGAGATCCGTGGCGGTGAGGGAGACCGCCGCCGTCCAGCCGCCCGCGCTGCCGCCGCGGATCGCGAGCCGGGCGCGGTCGGCGATGCCTTCGTCGGCGAGCGCCCCGGCGACGGCGGCGCAGTCCTCGACATCGACCACGCCCCACTGCTCGCGCAGCCGCTCGCGGTAGGCGCGGCCATAGCCCGTGGAGCCCCCGTAGTTGACCTCGGCGACGCCGATGCCGCGTGAGGTGAAATAGGCGATCTCCAGGTCGAGCACGAGCGGGGCGCGGCCGGTGGGCCCGCCGTGGGCCCGGATCACATACGGCGGAAGCTCTCCGTCCGGTGCGGTGTGGCCGGGATGGTGCGGTGGATAGAGCTGGGCGTGGATCTCCCGGCCGTCCGGTCCGGTGAAGGTGCGGGCTCGGGGCCGGGGGTAGTACGCGGGGTCCACGGGGTCGGTGTGGGCGTTGCCGATGGCCCGGGAGCGGCCGGTGCAGACGTCCAGCTCCATCACCTCGTGGCCGCTGTGCGGGCTCGCCGCGACGCCGACCACGCGCGTGCCGTTCACGGCCAGCGTCGGCTCCCACTCGGTCCAGGGGCCCGGCACATCGGCCGTCTCGCCGGTCCGTGGATCGAGGATGCCGAGGGCGGCGGCGCCCCGGCCGTGCAGCACCGCGATCAGCCCGCCGGCCAGCGGGGCGAACCAGCGGTGGCCCAGCTTCCACAGCGGCCCGCCGAACTCCTCCTCGCGGGGGCACAGCGCCACCGGCCGTCCGGCCCGTCCCCATTCCCGCCCATCAGTCGCCTCCTCCGGCGGCTCCAGACGGTGCAGATTCCACCAGCCGGTGCGGTCGGTGGCCGCGAGCAGCGCGCCGTCCTCGGCCCACTCGATCTGGGCGACCGACTCATCCGGCCCGCCCAGCACCGCCCGGGCGCCGGTGAAGGAGCCGTCCTCCGCGACATCGGCCAGCATCACCTCCGTGCCGTCCCAGGGCATCCGGGGGTGGTCCCAGGCGATCCAGGCGGCCCGCCGTCCGTCGGGCGAGAGCCGGGGTCCGGTGAGGAAGCGGTGCCGGTCGTCGGTCAGCTCGCGCACCGCCGCGCGGTCCTCGGCGGCCGAACCGTCCAGCGGTACGGCGGCGATCACCCGCCGCACATCCGTCGGCCCCGCGCCCGTGAACTCCTCCAGCACACACCACACCTCGCCGCGCTCCGGGTGCAGCACCGGATCCGCCCAGCGCAGCCCCTCCCCCACCGCCGAGAGCGGGGTCAGCGGGCGCGGCGCGCCCCCGGCCGGGGCATCCGGCTCATGGAGGTACAACCGCTGGTCGGCGAAGTGGACGAACACCGCGAGCGGGCCGCCGCTCGCGCGATCCACCGCGGCCCAGGGCATTCCGCCGTACCCCATCACCTTGCTGCGCACATTCCACGGCGGGGCCAGCACCGTGACCTCCGCGCCGTCGGTGCGCCGCCGGACCAGGGCGCGGCGGCCGCCCTCGCCGGGGCGCGGCGCGGTCCACCACACCTCCTCGCCGACCGTGCCCACATACTCCGGATGGCCGTCGTACGAGGCGACGAGCGCGGCGTCGACCGGGGAACTCCAGGCTCCGTAGGGGGCCGTGACGGCCGTCTGCTGCTGCACCGTTTGCTGCACCGTTCGCACCGTTCTTCACGCTCTCTGCAGGAAGTGGTCGAGCACCCGGACGCCGAAGTGCAGGGCTTCCACCGGGACCCGCTCGTCCACGGCGTGGTAGAGCGCCTGATAGTCGAAGCCCTCGGGCAGCCGCAGCGGTGAGAAGCCGTATCCGGCGATGCCGAGCCGGGAGAACTGCTTGGCGTCAGTGCCGCCCGACATGCAGTACGGCACGGCGTGGGCGCCGGGGTCGAAGTGCTCGACGGCGGCGCGCATCGCCCGGTAGGTGGGGGTGTCGATCGGCGCCTCCAGCGGGCGCTCCCGGTGGTGGAACTCCCACTCCACGTCCGGCCCGGTGAGCCGGTCCAGGGTGTCGTGGAACTCCTCCTCGCCGCCGGGCAGCATCCGCCCGTCCACATAGGCGGTGGCGCTGCCCGGGATCACATTGACCTTGTAACCGGCCTCCAGCACCGTGGGGTTGGCGCTGTTGCGCACGGTCGGCTCGATCAGGGCGGCGGCGGGCCCGAGCTTCGCCAGCAGTGCGTCGACGTCGAAGTCCGCGGCGTCCACATCGGCCGGGATGCCCTGGAGCACGGCCAGTTCGGTGAGCGCGGCCTTGACCGTGGGCGTCAGCCGGACCGGCCAGCGATGGTCCCCGATCCGGGCGACGGCGGCGGCGAGCCTGCTGACCGCGTTGTCCCGATTGACCTTGGAGCCGTGTCCGGCGCGGCCGTGCGCGGTGAGCTTGAGCCAGGCCGTGCCGCGCTCCCCCGCCGCGATGGGGTAGATACGCGCCCCGGGCCCGGCGTGGAAGGTGAAGGCTCCGGACTCGCTGATGCCCTCGGTGCAGCCCTCGAAGAGGTCGGCGTGGCGCTCGGCGAGGAAACCGGAGCCCCAGGCGGCGCTGTCCTCCTCATCGGCGGTGAAGGCCAGCACGATGTCCCGGCGCGGTCGCACGCCCGTCCGCGCCCAGGCCCGGACGACCGCGAGCACCATCGCGTCCATGTTCTTCATGTCGATGGCGCCCCGGCCCCAGACGACCCCGTCGCGCACCTCCCCGGAGAAGGGGTGCACGGTCCAGTCGGCGGGCTCGGCGGGCACCACGTCCAGATGGCCGTGGACCAGCAGCGCGGGCGCCGACGGATCGGTGCCCTCGATCCGGGCCACGACATTGGTGCGCCCGGGCGAGCGCTCCAGCAAGGTGGGCTCGATCTCCACATCGCCGAGCATCTCCGCCACATACTCGGCGGCCGGGCGCTCCGAGCAGTCACCGCCGCCGCGGTTGGTGGTGTCGATCCTGATCAGCTCGGAGGTGAACCGCACCACCTCGTCGAGCGCCTGGGCGTCGATGCTCTCAGAACGGTCCGTGTCAGCCATATTGCTCCTCCACCGCGGCCGAGACGACCGTCGTGACGGCCTTGAAGCAGCGGATCCCCTCGTACATGGTCGGTGAGGTGTAGGCGACGCGCCGCTCGCCGCTGCGCTCCACGCCCGGCACGACGCTCGCCGCCCCCACCAGATGCTCGGCGTCGAATTCCAGCTCCACCGTGAACGGCACGCCGCGGGCGGGCTCGTGGCGCACCGCCAGCACCGCCGCCTCCCGCGCCGCCGCCCGGATGTCGGCCGCCGTGCGGGCGGGGGTGCGGCAGACCGCCGCATAACGCGAGACATAGTCCTTGACCGCGACCGAACGGGCGTCCGGCGCATAGTCCCCGGCGTCCTCGCAGGTCTTGTCGTCCCCGGTCACCAGCACCACCGGCACTCCGTACTCGGCGGCCACCAGAGCGTTGAGCCGGCCTTCGCTGGCTCGCGCGCCGTTGACCCAAACTCCGGTGATGGAGTTGGCGAGGTAGGTGTGGGCGAGGACGCCCTCGGTGCCCGCGCCGGTGTGATAGCCGACGAACGCCACTCCGTCCACATCACCGTGCTGCACGCCCTCGACCATGCTCAGGCTCTTGTGCCGGCCGGTGAGCATCTGGGCTCGATCGTCCAGCTCTTCCAGCAGCAGATTGCGCATGGTCCAATGCGCCTCGTTGATGAGCACCTCGTCCGCACCGCCGTCGAGGAATCCGGCGACGGCCGCGCTCACATCAGAGGTGAACAGACGGCGGCAGCGCTCCCACTGTGGGGTGCCGGGCAGCACATCAGCCGGCCAGGTGACGCCGGTGGCGCCCTCCATGTCGGCGCTGATGAGGATCTTCATGCCTCGTCACGTTACGCGCCGCGCCCGACCCGAACCACCCCTGTGGATAACTGGTCCAGTCCACTATCGCGCCCGGCCCGTGCCCGCCTCGTCCGGCGCGTACCCGCCGCGCCCCGACCACCCGCGAGCAAGGGCCCCAACCGCGCGCGGGCATGCGCCCCGGCCACCCGTGGGCAAGGGCCCTACGCCCGCGAGACCACGAACCAGCGGGCCGGCAGCTCGACCCGCGAGCCGTCCGGCCACTGCTCCGTCTGGGCCAGCGCCGTCGGGCCCTCGGCGAGGATCTCCAGCCCGGCCTCCGCCAGCACCTCCGGCACCTCCTTGTCCGCCGCGTCGGCCGGCCGCAGCCCGTGGTCGAAGACCCGACGCAGCTTCAGCGGCGGACCGCCCGGGCTCGCCGCCAGCTCTCCCAGCACGGCCTTGGACTCCGCCGTCAGCTCCACGACGAATCCCCGCCCGCGCCGCCCCAGCAGCGTGGCCACCGCCTCCGCGACCGGACGCCGGTCGGCGGAGTCGCTCTGGTGGATGACGGCACGCATATACACATTGGCGTCGCCGAGCCGCCGGGCCAGCTCCGCCACCCCGGCCGCGTCCGCCAGGCTCAGCTGCCGGTACTCCGCCGCGCCCGCCGGATCGGCGCGCCGCGCGTGCTCCACCGCGGCGCGGGACAGGTCGATACCCACCGCCCGCCCGAAGCGGGAGGCCAGATAGCGGGTCTGAGTGCCGTTGCCGCAGCCCAGGTCGACGATCGGCAGCGAGGGGTCCGCGTACGGCGCCAGCAGGTCCAGATGCGGGGCGGCGCTCAGCGAGGGGTCCGCGTCCCAGATGGCGTCCCCCGGGGCGTCCGAGGTCTGCTGCCAGTAGCTCTCCCACGCCTGCCGGTAGCGCTCCGAGACGCTCATCGCCGCTCCCCTGAGTGTGCCAACGCCTGCTCGAACCACACCGTTTTACCGCGCCCCGTGCGACTCGTACCCCACTCGCGCGCCAGTTTGCTGATCACCCGCAGCCCGCGCCCGCTCTCGTCGTCCCGGCCCGCGCTCAGCAGCGCCGGCAGTTCGTGGTCGTCGTCGGTGACCTCGCACAGCAGGGCGTCGGTGCGGACCAGGCGCAGCCGCACATGGTGGGTGTGGGCATGCCGTATCGCGTTGGTCACCGCCTCGCTCACCAGAAGCTCGGCGGTCTCCACGGACTCCGGCAGCCCCCACCGCAGCAGCCGCTCGCGGACGAGCCGGCGGGCCCGCCCGACCTCGCTGGGGTCCAGCGCCAGCCGCCACTGGGCGACATGCTCGGCCGGTATGCCGCCCAGCCGGGCCATCAGCAGCGCCACGTCGTCCTTACGGCCGCCACGGCCGTCCTTGTCCCAAGAGGCGGCGGCCAGCGCCCGGATGATGGTGTCGCACGCATCGTCCATGGACGCCGCCGGATGCGCCGCGGACTCGCACAGCGCGGCGATCCCCGCGCCGATGTCCTGGCCGCGCACCTCGACCAGGCCGTCCGCGCACAGCACCAGCCGGTCCCCGGGCTCCACCGGCACCGTCACCGTCTCGAAGGGCACCCCGCCCACGCCGATCGGCGCCCCGGTCGGCAGGTCCAGCAGCTCGCTGCGGCCGTCCTGGGCCCGCACCAGCACGGGCGGGATATGGCCCGCGTTGGAGAGCACCAGCTCGGAGCCGACGGGGTCGTAGACGGCGTACAGACAGGTGGCCAGATAGTGCTCGCCGAGCCGCTGGGCCAAGTCGTCGAGGGTGCGCAGCAGCTGGGCGGGCGGCAGGTCGAGCGCGGCCATGGTCTGCACGGCGGTGCGCAACTGCCCCATCATCGCCGCCGAGGTGAGCCCGTGCCCCATGACGTCGCCGACCACCAGCGCGGTGCGCGACCCGGGCAGCTTGATGGTGTCGAACCAGTCTCCGCCGACCCTGCCGAGCCGGGTCCCGGGCAGACAGCGGGTCGTGGTGTCGCAGCCCGCCATGCGCGGGGTCGCCTGGGGCAGCATGCTGTCCTGGAGCGTCTCGGCGACGTTCTCCTGGTAGGTGTACATCCGGGCGTTGTCGAGGACGAGACCTGCGCGGGCGGCCAGTTCGGCGCCGGTCGTGCGGTCCATGTCGTCGAACGCCTCACGCCCGGGGCGCCGCAGCAGCACCATGAAGCCCAGCACCACATCGCGCGCCTTGAGCGGCACGATCAGGATCGACCGGCCATTGATCAGCGGTCTCAGGTCGCGCTTCTCGAACTGCCCGGCGATCCGGTCGCCCGCCTCGTCGCTGATGGAGGGGATCAGCACCGGCTCGCCCGTGACCATGCACTGGAAGAACGGGGTGTGCTCGGGAAACGCGATGCTCTCCCCGACCGGCACGGTGTCGTCCCAGCGGCCCGGTTCGTCGTTGTGCTCGACCCAGACGCGGTGCCAGACGGTGGCGACGTCGGGCGGGCCGTCGGGAAACCCCTCGCCCGCCAGGACCTGGGCGCGCAGATGGGTACCGGCGAAGTCCGCGAAGCGCGGCACGGCGGCGCTGGTCACCTCGCGGATGGTGCGGGCGAGGTCCAGGGAGGTGCCGATACGGCCGCTGACCTCGTTGAGGAACTCCAGCCGCTCCCGGACCGCCGCGTACTCCAGGTCCACCTCATCGGGGCCCAGCGACCGCTCGCAGGCGTGCCCGCGATCCGGCGCGCCGTCCGCCGTGACCGCGCGCCGCGGTACGGCCTCCTGGCGCGCCCGGCGCTCGCGGTAGCGCGGCATCCCCCAGTCCGGCGTCACCGGGACGCGCTCATGGTGGCTGATCTCCAGTACCGGATAGCCCAGTTCCAGCACCTGGGAGACGATCCGGCCGGCCGTGGCCGGGCCCATGTTGGGCAGGATGTCCGGCAGCCGGCCGGCCAGCCGCTCGGCGCCGGGGAACTCGGTGTGCAGCGCGAATCCGGGTGCGATCCGCTCGTCCCGCCCCAGCGCGTCCCCGCCCACTCCGTCGGCGTCCGCCGCCAGTACCAGCAACCGCTCCGGCCCGGGGCCCACCAGCGGGTACGCCCACCACAGGACGTCCGCCTGGCCATGGTCCGGGTCGGCCATACGGGCCCGGCCCGCGGTGGGGTAGTACATGGTGCCGAGCAGCGAATCGTCGAGTTCCGGGTGGCCCGTCGCGTCGGTGCGCACCTCCGCGCCGCGTAACGCCCCCGAGACCGGCATCAGATCGACGGCGGGGCAGCCGACGGCCTGTTCGCGGGTGGGTCCGAAGAGCCTGCGGGCCCCCGAACTCCAATGCGTGACGCGCCCCTCTGCGTCGATGACGACGACCGCGAGCGGCATCCTTCCGTGGACACCTCTGCGCTGCTCCGGCACCGCGGGCGGTTCGCCCTGGCCGTCGTCGCAGCGCGACGTGCCGTACTCCATAGGCGGAAGACTCCTTCGCACGCAAGATCTGCGACAGCGCTACCCACGGTACGGCTGTCGCGGGCGTCCGCGGGAGGCAATACCCGAATAGGTGTCATGTGCGGGTACGTGCGAAGGAGGCCGCCGTCGGGAGGCGCCGCGGCGCCTCCCGACGGGGCTCCGGGCCTAGTCCTCGTAGCCCAGTTGGAGATCGCGCTCCGTACGGCCGCCGCCCGCGACCTGGAGGACCGTCGCCACCGGCGGGTAGCCGGCCGCGATGACCGTGTACTCGCCCGCCGACAGGTCGATGAAGCGGAACGCGCCGTCCGGGCCCGTCGTCGCCGTGTCGACCACATTGCCCGCCGCGTCCAGCAGCGTGACCCGGGCGTCCTCCACCACCCGGCCGCCGGTGGCCCGGACGACCCCGCGCAGCACCGCGCCACCGGCCAGTTCGATGTCCTGCCGGGTCTCGCGCGCGGCCTGGACGGAGACGGGGAGGGCGGCGGGGCGGAACGCGGGGGCGCTGGCAGCGAGGGTGTATTCGCCCGCCACCAACTCGTCCATCACATAGCCCCCTTCGCGGCCGCTGCGGGTGGTCGCGACGACCTCGCCGCGCACATCGGTCAGGGTGACGGTCGCCTCCCTTACGGGGGTGCCGTCCGCCGTAAGGACGGCACCGGCGAGCCGCCCCGCCCCGCCGAGGACCACGTCCAGGTCGACCGGCCGGTCCCCGACGGTGACGCTGACCGCCCGCGGCTGGTGCCCGCCGGCCGCCGCGATCAGGACGTACGACCCGGCGCCGGGCGTGCTCAGCGCGTACCTCCCGTCCTCCCCGGTGGCACCGCGCCCGATCTGGCGTCCGCCGATGTCGATGAGGGTCAGAGCCGCTCGTGGGACCGAGGTGCCGTCGTGGTGCTGGACCGTGCCGCAGACCGGGACGCCCGCGGAGGGTGGCGGCGCGGAGGGCGCGGCCGCCGCGGCGTGCCGGGCGCCTGTGCGCGCGGCCGGCACCACGGGGTCTTGCAGGTCTTGCTGGACGGCATAGTCGGTGTGGGACACCAGAGGTTTCTCCTTCAGGAGGAAGGCGAGCAGGAAGCCCAGGACGAGCACCGGCACGAGATAGAGAAAGATCCGCGGCATGGCGTGGGCGTACGCCGCGATGTAGCCGTCCCGCAGGGCGCCCGGCATCGCGTGCACCATCTGCGGGGTGACCGAGTCGGGGTCGGGCAGACCGGTTCCGTCACTGCCGCGCCCGTACGCCGCCCCGGACGGCAGGTCGACCTCGAGGCGGTCGGCGAGCCGGTTGGCGAAGAGCGTGCCGAAGACGGCCGCGCCGACGCTGCCGCCGATCTGCCGGAAGTAGTTGTTGGCGCTGGTGGCCGAGCCGAGGTCGGCCGCGGGCACGGCGTTCTGCACGGCGAGGATGAGCACCGGCAGGACGAGCCCGAGGCCGAGCCCGAGGACGCCCATCCACAGGCTGTAGTCCTGGCGGGAGGTGTCCTCCTCCAGCCGGGAGAGCAGCCACATGCCGACGACGGAGATCAGCCCGCCGACGATGGGGAAGACCTTGTAGCGGCCGGTGGCGCTGATGAGCTGACCGGAGACGATCGAGGCCAGCACCATGCCGCCCATCATGGGCACCATCAGCAGCCCCGACTCGGTGGCCGAGACGCCGTCGACCATCTGCAGGAAGGTCGGCAGATAGCTGGCGGCGCCGAAGAGGGCGACGCCGATGACGGCGCCGATCAGCCCGCTGACACAGAAGACCGAGTCGCGGAACAGCCGCATGGGGATGATCGGTTCGGGGACGACGCACTCCACGACGACAAAGAGGATCGCCGAACCGACCGCCCCCAGGCCGAGCCCGAGGACGACGCGGGAGCCCCATGCGTACTCCGTGCCGCCCCAACTCGTCAGCAGCACCGCGCAGGTGGAGAACAGCGACAGGAACAGCGCGCCCAGATAGTCGAAGCGCGCCCGCCGCGGCGGCTCCGGCACCTTGAGGACGGCGGCCACGACGGCGAGGGTGACCAGGCCGAAGGGGACGTTGACATAGAAGCACCAGCGCCAGGAGGCATGGTCGGTGAAGAACCCGCCGAGCAGCGGCCCGGCCACCGAGGCGAGGCCGAACGCGGCGCCGATGAGCCCCATATAGCGGCCGCGTTCCCGGGGCGGAACAATATCGGCCATGATCGCCTGGACGCCGATCATCAGACCGCCGGCGCCCACGCCCTGCACCGCGCGGAAGGCGATCAGCTCGTCCATCGTGCGGGACCAGCCCGCGAGCGCGGATCCGGCGATGAAGACGACGATCGCGAAGACGAAGACGCTCTTACGGCCGATGAGGTCGCCCAGCTTGCCGTAGACCGGCAGCACGATGGTGACCGCGAGGAGGTAGGAGGTGACGGTCCAGGACATCTTGTCCAGGCCGTGGAGCTCACCGACCACCTCGGGGAGGGCGGTGGCGACGATGGTCTGATCGAGGGCGGCGAGCAGCAGCGCGAGCATCAGCCCGAAGAAGACCATCCGCACCCGGGCCGGGCTGAGCGGGGCGGGCGCCGGGACGGCGCCCTCCGCCGGAGGCGGCGCCGCGCCCGCGCCCCCGGGCCCGTCGGTTCCGCCGTCGGTCGCGTGGGCGGGAGGGCCCGCCGGTTCGTACCCCCCGTGCCGCTCGTGGCTCTCCCGCCGCTTCGGCACGGTGGCCCCGGTGGTGCCGCCCACGTCCTTCTCCCCTCGTCACGCCTGCGCCGCCCATTTCTCGCATCACGCGCAACCAGGGGCAAACAGCGACGAATCACCGACGAGGGGCTGTAGGCGGCATTCCCCCCGGTGGGAGTGTGTGCGGGGGGTATGCCGGACCGCGGAGAAAACCACCCGAACCGGTGAGTGCGACGCTCGGTCCGGGGGACGGGATCAGGACGTTCCGAGCGCTACTGGGCGGTCTCGGTGGCGAGCTTGGCCAGCAGCTCGTCGTAGATCCGGGCCAGCCCCTTGGGGGCGAAGGTCCGCTCGAAGAAGCCGCCGATGCCGCCCGCACCGGTCCAGGTCGAGGTGACGACGACCCGCGACCTGCCCTCACCCGCCGGGGTGACGGTCCAGGTGGTGACCATGGAGGAGTTGCGGTCCTTCTCGATCAGCTGGCCGTCGCTCGGCTCGGAGACCTCCAGCAGGCAGTCGCGCACCCGCTTGCTGGTGGCCTGGAGCTTCCAGTGCACGACGGTGCCCTCACCGTCGCCGCCCTCGCGCACCTCGTACTCGCTGAACTGCTGCGGAAGCAGCCGGGGGCGGGTCTCGCGGTAGTCGGCGAGTGCGTCGAACACGTCCTCGGGCTTACCCGTGACGATCCGCTCCGTAGTGGCCTCGACCTGGCCCATCGCATGTCCCTCCGCGCTCGACGTGGCGCCCCCAGCCCGTGACGCCTTGACGAGCGCAAGCCAACCACCTCAAGGTCACCCGCCCAAATCGAGGGTTGACGAAAACCAATCAAACATGTGTTCTATTGTGGTAACGAGCGAGACCCGGAGGTGCCTGCGATGCGCTGGGACAACCTGACCCGAGACGACACGTCGGCCACCCCGGCCCTCTTCGCCGCGGACGCGGTGACCACCCGTACCTTCGACACCCCGGAGTTCCGCGGGATCACCTTCCACGAGATCCGGGCGCGTTCGGTCATCAACCGGGTGCCCGGGGCCTCCCGGATGCCCTTCGAGTGGACGGTGAACCCGTACCGGGGCTGCACTCACGCGTGTGTCTACTGCTTCGCGCGCAAGACGCACAGCTATCTCGACCTGGACACCGGGACCGGTTTCGACTCCCAGATCGTGGTGAAGACCAACGCGCCGGAGCTGCTCCGCCACGAGCTGGCCTCCCGCCGCTGGGCCGGTGAGCACATCGCCATGGGGACCAACGTGGACTGCTACCAGCGCGCCGAGGGCCGGTACCAGCTGATGCCCGGCATCCTTACGGCGCTCGTGGAGCGTGCCAACCCGTTCTCGATCCTCACCAAGGGCACACTGATCCTGCGCGATCTGGAGCTGCTGCGGCGGGCCTCACGCGTCACCGACATCGGCGTCTCGGTCTCGGTCGGCTTCACCGACGGCGAGCTGTGGCGCACCGTCGAGCCGGGCACGCCCTCGCCCGAGCGGCGCCTGGACGTCGTACGGACGCTGTCCTCCCACGGGATCCCGTGCGGCGTGCTGATGGCCCCGGTGATCCCCTTCCTCGGCGACTCCCCCGAGCAGTTGCGCGCCACCGTAAGGGCGATCGCTCAGGCCGGAGCCACCTCCGTGACCCCGCTGGTGCTCCATCTGCGCCCGGGCGCCCGCGAGTGGTTCACCACCTGGCTCACCCGCCACCACCCCCGGCTGCTGCGGCGGTACGACGCGCTGTACGAGGGCGGCTCCTACGCCCCGAAGTGGTATCAGCGGCGGATCACCGGGATGGTCCACGACTTCGCAGCCGAGTACGGCATCGGCCCGTACGCGGCGGGCGCGCACCGCAATGTGCCGGACGAGCCGGAGGAGCCGGACGCCCGGGCCGACTCACCGCCGGCGCCCGCCCAGCTGTCCCTGCTGTGAGCACGCGCGTGTGAGCATGCGCGCACCGCCGTGAGCACACGCACCTCCCGGCGGACGGTGTCCCCACTGTCCCTCACGGCACGCGCGCCTCACCCACCTTCTCCGCCGCGCCGCCCTTGCCCGCCGGCTCCGGGGCGCCCCCGCCCGTGACGGCGCCCTCGCCGGTGATGCGGGCCAGGGCGGCGGCGGCCGCCGCGCTGAGGCGTATGTGCCGGGCGGCGGCGGTCAGCGCCGGGATCGCGCGCTCGTCGCCGATCGCGCCCAGGCCCTCGACGCAGGCGCGGGCGATCGCCCAGTGGCGGTCACGGGCCGCCAACTGCCGTTCCAGCGCGGCGACCAGGGCCGGTACGGACTCGGCGGCCCGCAGCTCCACCAGCAGCCGGATGGGGTGCAGGGAGTACGCGGTGCGCAGCGGGTTGGTGGCCAGGGCGGCGGCCGCCCGCGCGGTGCGCGGATCGCCGAGGCGGGCCAGCACCCGGGCGGCGGTCGCACAGCGGGCCGGCTCACGGTAGTTGAGCAGGAGGACAAGGGTTTCGAAGGCCCGGCGGTCTCCTGCGCTGCCGAGCACGAAGGCGGCCGTCTCACGCGCCCACAGCGGCTGCTCCGGCGCGACCAGGATGCGGGCCAGCTGTTCGCGCGCGGCGGGGGTGCCCTGGCGTACGAGCGCGAGCAGCGAGGCATGGGCCGCCGTTTCCCGCGGGGTTGAGAGCGAGGCCCGTACCCGCTCCGTCAGCGTCCGGAATTCTTCGTCCATACGAGGTCTCCCCTCCCCGGTGGGCCGCGCGCGGGCACGGCCGCACTTTGAACTCTGGCATCTTGATTACCCGCGAGTTAATATGGCGACACGAGCAGCACCCCTGCTCCGGCGGCCTGGTGACGCAGCCGCCTTGTGTGACGTCGGTTCTGCAGTTCCAGAAAAGCGAGTACGGCATGGCCCCGGGACAGGGCCGGCCATGTGTCTCCCAAGGGCAGTTTCCTCCGTGCGGCGCTGTCCGTAAGGGAGCGTGCAAGCCCTTCCACCGGGGATTTGTGCCAACCGCGTCAGCCCCCCGCGCATGCGTGGCGTGAACGGCAGCAGTGGCATGGCACCAGCTCCCCTCAGTCGTCACTTCATCCCCGTCTACGGGGAACACCCTCTGGAGTCCGCGATGGACCGTCTCCCACACACCGGCGTCAGCACTACGTCCCCCTCTGATCTCTCCCCCTCCCGGGCCCCGCTCACTACTGTCGCCGTCGTCGGGCTCGGCACGATGGGCACCGGCATCGCCGAAATCCTGGCCCGGGCGGGCCGTGAGGTGATCGGCATCGACGTCAGCGAAGGCGCCTGCCGCCGAGCCGTCACCGCGCTCGAGGTCGCCACCGCCCGCGCCGTGCACCGCGAGCGGATCACCGAGCGGGAGCGCGCCGGGATCCTCGGCCGCTTCCGCGTCTCCACCGACCTGCGCGCCGCCGCCGACGCGGAGCTGGTGATCGAGGTGGTGCCCGAGGACTACGACACCAAGCACGAGGTCTTCGCCGAGCTGGACACTGTCATCAGCCCCACGGCGATCGTCGCGACCGGCACCAACGCGCTGTCGGTGACCCGGCTGGCCGCCGAATCCGCCCATCCGGAGCGGGTTCTGGGCCTGCACTTCTTCAATCCGGCGCCCGCGATGAAGCTCGTCGAGATCGTCTCCAGCGTGCTGACCGCCCCCGCGGCCGTCGAGGCGGTCACCGCCCTCGCCCGCGATCTGGGCAAGGAGCCGGTGGCACTCGGCGACCGGCCCGGATTCGTCGCCGACGGGCTGCTGTTCGGCTATCTCAACCAGGCCGCCGCGATGTACGAGGCCAAGTACGCGGCGCGGGAGGACATCGACGCCGCGATGCGGCTCGGCTGCGGGCTGCCGATGGGCCCGCTGGCCCTGCTCGACCTGATCGGCATCGACACCGCCCGCACCGTCCTGGAGGCCATGTACGCCGCCTCCGGCGACCGGCTGCACGCGCCCGCGCCGATCCTGGGGCAGCTCTCCGAGGCCGGTCTCACCGGCCGTAAGGCGGGCCGCGGCTTCTACACGTACGAGGCGCCGGGCAGCGCCGCCGTCGTTCCGGACGCCGCGACGGCCGAGGTGCGGCACTCCACGGAAGGGGCGCGTCCGGTGCGCGCCGTGGGGGTCGCCGGCTCGGGCACGATGGCCTCCGGGATCGCCGAGGTCTTCGCGAAGGCGGGCCTGGAGGTGGTGCTGGCCGGCCGGACCCTGGAGAAGGCCGAGCGGGCGAAGGCCCGCATAGGGAAATCCCTGGAAAGGTCGGTGTCCAAGGGGCGGATGACCAAGCAGGCCCGCGAGCAGGCGCTGGAGCGGATCACCGCGGCCGACGCACTCGACGCGTTCGCCGAGGTCGATCTCGCCGTGGAGGCGGTGGCCGAGGACCTGGTCGTCAAGCAGCAGCTCTTCAAGGTGCTCGACAAGGTCTGCAAACCGGGTGCGGTGCTGGCCACGACCACCTCCTCGCTGCCGGTCGTGGCCTGCGCACGCGCGACCTCCCGCCCGCAGGACGTGGTGGGCCTGCACTTCTTCAACCCGGCGCCCGCGATGAAGCTGGTCGAGGTGGTGCGCACCGTGCTGACCGCGGACGATGTGCGCGCGACCGCGCACGCGGTGTGCGCGGCGGTGGGCAAGCATCCGGTGGACTGCGGCGACCGGGCGGGCTTCATCGTGAACGCCCTGCTGTTCCCGTACCTCAACAACGCCGTGAAGATGGTGCAGGAGCACTACGCCACTCCGGACGCCATCGACGCCGCGATGAAGCTGGGCGGCGGCTATCCGATGGGCCCCTTCGAACTGCTCGATGTCGTGGGGCTCGATGTGTCGCTGGCCATCGAGCGGGTGCTGCACCGGGAGTTCCGTGAACCGGGCCTGGCGCCGGCGCCGCTGCTGGAGCATCTGGTGGCCGCGGGGTGCCTGGGGCGCAAGACCGGGCGCGGCTTCCGCGAGTATGCGAAGGTCTGAATTCTGCTCCGGGTGGGGCGGACCGTCTGAGTCCGGTTCCGGGTGGGGCGGGCTGCTGGAGCCTTCCGTCGGTCTGCCCCCGCACCGGCACTCACAAGCGTGTTACGTTCCCCACATGTCCCAGCCCGTGAAGGCCACACGTACGGAGCGTACGAAGCGATCCCCCTCATCCGGTGGCGGTGAGAGCGCGGGAAGTCGCCGCGCCGCGGCTCAACGTCTGTCCATGCGCCGCAAACTCGCGGCCGCGGCCATGGAGTTGTTCGCGACGCAGGGGTACGAGGCGACGACCGTCGATGAGATCGCGGCCAGGGCGGGAGTGGCCCGCCGCACCTTCTTCCGGCACTTCCGCTCCAAGGAAGAGGCGATCTTCCCGGACCACGACGACACGTTGGTGCGGGCGGCGGCGGTGCTGGACGCGGCACCTCCGCATGAGCACCCCCTGGACACCGTGTGCCGCGGGATCAAGGAGGTCATGCGGATGTACGCGGCCGCGCCGACCGTCTCCGTGGAGCGCTACCGGCTGACCCGTGAGGTACCGGCGCTGCGGGAGCGGGAGATCGCCTCGGTGGCCCGTTACGAGCGGCTGTTCACCCGCTATCTGCTGGGCCACTTCGACGAGGGCGCCCACCACGACGGCGACGACGATCCGCTGCTGGCCGAGGTCGCCGCGTCGGCCGTGGTCACAGCCCACAACCATGTGCTGCGGCGCTGGCTGCGGGCGGGTGGCCAGGGCGATGTGGAGACCCAGCTGGACCACGCCTTCGCGATCGTCCGCGAAACCTTCGGGAGCGGCATCGGCGCCCGCCCCCTTCCGTCCGGCAGCCGCCCCGCGGCGACGGTGTCGGCGACGGACGAGGACGAGGTGGTGGTGATGGTGGCGCGGACGGATGCGCCACTGGCCGAGGTGATGCGCACGATCAAGGAAGCGCTCAAGCGGTAGCTCTGGCAGGCGTCCGGAGGCGCCGGTCCGGGGCTCGCCTCCCGGGCCGGGTGACCCGCGTCATGGGCTGGGGTGCCCGCCCCTGTGGACGGTTCGGCACCGCCGGACTCCACCGCCGGACTCCACCGTCGGGCGTCTCGCCGTCTCGCCGTCGCGGCAGGGAGGAGGGGCGGGGTCCGCCCCCGCTCGCGGGCCCAGGGTCGGACACGGAGGGGCGGGGCCCGCCCCCACAGGCAGGTCCCGCCCCCGCCGGGCCTCGGGCCCGGCTCGGCGCCGGCCGCATGTGCTGGGCGCGGGCGACACCGGCGATGTGTCCGTGCCGGCCGAGGCCACGTACGCCGACGGCTCTACGGGCACGCTGACCATCCAGCTCACGGGCTGGATTCCGGGCCCGGCGTACGGCGAGACGGAGGCGGTGCGGACCAGCCGGATCCACACCCGCACCGGCCCGTTGGGCACCATGGCCGCGATCTTCCACCAGGTGGGGGAGCTGGACCCGGCAAGGAACGGTCGGCGATCACGCTGACCGCCCCCTCGGGCACCGCACGGGCCCATGTCTTCGCGCTCTCGCTGGAGAGGAACGACTGACGAGACGCGCCTCACCGACACCCACAGTGACGGCCGCCCCATCCCTGGGGCGGCCGTCACTGCTCATGTGTGCAGCCGAGATGACAACTGAGGGAATTTGTTGGCACGCAGTGTCTTGCGAGGTGGCACAGCGTGCCATACCGTGAGTGGAGTCCGGGCGGCCGGCGCACTGCCAACCTTCGTGCGCCGGCTGTCCCCGCAAACCGCTTTGTGCGCCCGGACAACGCCTGCGTCACCAGGCAACCGGCGCCACCCGCGCCGCATCGAGCACCACCTCCGCCGAACCGACGGCACCGCATCAGCATCACCCGTCACGAGCCCAGCGTTCCCTCAGGCGTCCCCCTTGGACGCCTCGCCGGAGGCACCGATGAACGAGATACTCGACGCGATCCTGGCGTCGGACACAGCACCCGAGGACTTCGCGGCACTGCGCATCCCCGAGTCGTACCGCGCGGTGACCGTGCGCAAGGACGAGGCCGAGATGTTCGCGGGCCTCACCACCCGGGAGAAGGACCCCCGCAAGTCGTTGCACGTGGACGAGGTGCCGGTGCCGGAGCTCGGCCCCGGAGAGGCACTCGTCGCCGTGATGGCCAGCTCGGTCAACTACAACTCCGTGTGGACCTCGATCTTCGAGCCGCTGCCGACCTTCGGTTTCCTGGAGCGGTACGGCAAGCTCTCCCCCCTGGCCAAGCGGCACGACCTGCCGTACCACATCATCGGCTCCGACCTCGCGGGCGTCGTGCTGCGCACCGGCCCCGGTGTGAACGCCTGGCAGCCGGGCGCCGAGGTGGTCGCGCACTGTCTGTCGGTCGAGCTGGAGAGCTCCGACGGCCACAACGACACCATGCTCGACCCCGAGCAGCGCATCTGGGGCTTCGAGACCAACTTCGGCGGGCTCGCCGAGATCGCCCTGGTCAAGTCCAACCAGCTGATGCCCAAGCCCAAGCATCTGAGCTGGGAGGAGGCGGCCGCCCCGGGCCTGGTCAACTCCACCGCCTACCGGCAGCTCGTCTCCCGTAACGGCGCCGGGATGAAGCAGGGCGACAACGTCCTGATCTGGGGCGCGAGCGGCGGGCTCGGCTCCTACGCCACCCAGTTCGCGCTGGCCGGCGGGGCCAACCCGATCTGCGTGGTCTCCTCGCCGCAGAAGGCCGAGATCTGCCGGCGGATGGGCGCCGAGGCGATCATCGACCGCACCGCCGAGGACTACGCGTTCTGGAAGGACGACGGCACCCAGGACCCGCGCGAGTGGAAGCGGTTCGGCAAGAAGATCCGCGAGCTGACCGGCGGCGAGGACGTGGACATCGTCTTCGAGCACCCGGGCCGGGAGACCTTCGGCGCGTCCGTCTATGTCACCCGTAAGGGCGGCACGATCGTCACGTGCGCCTCGACCTCCGGCTACACCCACGAGTACGACAACCGCTACCTGTGGATGCAGCTGAAGCGGATCATCGGCTCGCACTTCGCCAACTACCGCGAGGCGTGGGAGGCCAACCGCCTGATCGCCAAGGGCAAGATCCACCCGACGCTGTCCAAGACCTACCGTCTGGAGGACACCGGACAGGCCGCGTACGACGTCCACCGCAACCTCCACCAGGGCAAGGTCGGTGTGCTGTGCCTGGCCCCCGAGGAGGGCATGGGCGTGCGTGACCAGGCGATGCGCGAGCAGCACATCGACGGCATCAACCTGTTCCGTGACGACTCGTCGGAGCGGACCATCAGGCACAGCCGTGACGACTCGTCAGAACGGACCACCAAGCACAGCCGGGACATCTGATGAGTGGCACACCCCGCCCCAAGGACCGGCCCTGGCTGATGCGCACCTACGCCGGGCACTCCACCGCCGAGGCGTCCAACGAGCTGTACCGGCGCAACCTGGCCAAGGGCCAGACCGGGCTCTCGGTCGCCTTCGACCTGCCCACCCAGACCGGCTACGACCCCGACCACATCCTCGCCCGCGGCGAGGTGGGCCGGGTCGGGGTCCCGGTCTCCCATCTGGGCGACATGCGGCGGCTGTTCCAGGAGATCCCCCTGGAGCGGATGAACACCTCCATGACCATCAACGCGACCGCGATGTGGCTGCTGGCGCTGTATCAGGTCGTGGCGGAGGAGCACGGCGCGGACATCGGCAAGCTCCAGGGGACGACGCAGAACGACATCGTCAAGGAGTACCTCTCGCGCGGTACGCATGTCTTCCCGCCGGGCCCGAGCCTGCGGCTGACCACCGACATGATCGCGTACACGGTGAACCACATCCCCAAGTGGAACCCGATCAACATCTGCAGCTACCACCTGCAGGAGGCCGGGGCCACTCCGGTGCAGGAGATCGCCTTCGCGATGTCCACGGCAATCGCCGTCCTGGACGCGGTGTTCGCCTCCGGCCAGGTTCCCGAGGACCGTAAGGGCGACGTGGTGGCCCGGATCTCCTTCTTCGTGAACGCGGGCGTCCGCTTCATCGAGGAGATGTGCAAGATGCGCGCCTTCGGCCGCATCTGGGACCGGGTCACCCGTGAGCGGTACGGCATCGAGAACCCCAAGCACCGCCGGTTCCGCTACGGCGTCCAGGTGAACTCGCTCGGCCTGACCGAGGCCCAGCCGGAGAACAACGTCCAGCGCATCGTCCTGGAGATGCTGGCCGTCACCCTCTCCAAGGACGCCCGCGCCCGCGCCGTCCAGCTCCCGGCCTGGAACGAGGCGCTGGGCCTGCCCCGCCCCTGGGACCAGCAGTGGTCGCTGCGCATCCAGCAGGTCCTCGCCCTGGAGAGCGATCTGCTGGAGTACGACGACATCTTCGAGGGCTCCCATGTGATCGAGTCCAAGGTCGCCGCGCTGGTCGAGGCGACCGAGGCCGAGATCGAGCGGATCGAGAAGATGGGCGGGGCGATGGCCGCCGTCGAATCCGGCTACCTCAAGGCGCAGCTGGTGGCCTCCCACTCCGAGCGCCGGGCGCGGATCGAGGCGGGCGAAGAGAAGATCATCGGCGTCAACTGCTACGAGTCCACCGAGCCCAATCCGCTCACCGCCGATCTCGACACCGCGATCATGACGGTGGACCCGGAGAACGAGGCGCGGGTCGTCTCGGCCCTGCACGCCTGGCGCGAGCAGCGCGACGAGGGCCCCGCCCAGGAGGCCCTCACCGCCCTCCGTAAGGCCGCCGCGGGGACCGAGAACCTGATGCCGGCGACCCTGCGCTGCGCCCGCGCGGGCGTGACCACCGGGGAGTGGTCCTGGGCGCTGCGCGATGTCTTCGGCGAGTACCGCGCCCCCACCGGAGTCGGCGGCGCGCCCCTGGCGGTCGCCACGGAGGCAGGCTCCCTGCTGTCCACCGTCCGCGAGAAGGTCGAGAAGACGGCGGTCGAGCTCGGCGGCGGCAGGCTGCGGCTGCTGGTCGGCAAGCCCGGTCTGGACGGGCACAGCAACGGCGCCGAGCAGATCGCCGTACGGGCCAGGGACGCCGGTTTCGAGGTGGTCTACCAGGGGATCCGGCTCACCCCCGAGCAGATCGTCTCGGCGGCCGTGGCCGAGGATGTGCACTGCGTCGGGCTGTCCATCCTGTCCGGTTCGCATGCCGAGCTGGTGCCGGACGTCCTGGAGCGGCTGCGCGACGCGGGTGCCCCGGAGATCCCCGTCATCGTGGGCGGGATCATCCCGGCCACGGACGCGGCCGCGCTGCGCGCCGCGGGTGTCGCCGCCGTTTTCACCCCCAAGGACTTCGGCATCACGGAGATCATCGGCCGTATCGTCGATGAGATCCGCGCCGCGAACACGCTTCCCCCTCTGGAGGTTCTCGTATGACCGCCCCCGACCGCGCAGATTCCCGCCCGTCGCCCGCCACCGCCGTCAGTCGACCCCGCCGCTCCTGCCTGGCCGTCCCCGGCTCCAATCCGCGCTTCCTGGAGAAGGCCCAGGGGCTCGCGGCCGACCAGGTCTTCCTGGACCTGGAGGACGCCTGTGCGCCGCTGGCCAAGGAGGACGCCCGGCACACCATCGTCAAGGCGCTGAACGAGGGCGACTGGACCGGTAAGACCCGGGTGGTGCGGGTCAACGACTGGACCACCCACTGGACGTACCGGGACGTCATCACGGTCGTCGAGGGCGCGGGCCCCAACCTGGACTGCATCATGCTGCCCAAGGTGCAGGACGCCCAGCAGGTGATCGCGCTGGACCTGCTGCTCACCCAGATCGAGAAGACGATGGGCTTCGAGGTCGGGCGGATCGGCATCGAGGCGCAGATCGAGAACGCCAAGGGCCTGGTCAACGTGGACGAGATCGCGGGCGCCTCGTCGCGTCTGGAGACCATCGTCTTCGGCCCGGCCGACTTCATGGCGTCCATCAACATGAAGTCGCTGGTCGTGGGCGAGCAGCCGCCCGGCTATCCGGCGGACGCCTATCACTACATCCTGATGCGGATCCTGATGGCGGCCCGCACCCATGACCTCCAGGCGATCGACGGCCCCTACCTCCAGATCCGGAACGTGGACGGCTTCCGCGAGGTGGCGGGGCGCGCGGCCGCCCTGGGCTACGACGGCAAGTGGGTGCTGCACCCCGGCCAGGTGGAGGCGGCCAACGAGGTCTTCTCGCCGTCCCAGGAGGACTACGACCACGCCGAGCTGATCCTGGACGCCTATGACTACTGCACCTCGGCGGAGGGCGGCATGAAGGGCTCGGCGATGCTCGGCGACGAGATGATCGACGAGGCCAGCCGCAAGATGGCCCTGGTCGTCGCGGGCAAGGGCCGCGCGGCCGGGATGACCCGTACGTCCACCTTCCAGCCCCCGGAGGCATGAGCCATGCAGTTCGGCCGTACCTATGAGGAGTTCACGGTGGGCGACGTCTACCGGCACTGGCCGGGGAAGACGGTCACCGAGTACGACGACCACCTTTTCTGTCTGCTCACCATGAACCACCACCCACTGCACATGGACAGCAACTACGCCGAGAAGACGACCGATTTCGGCAAGAACGTGGTGGTCGGGAACTACATCTACTCACTGCTCCTGGGGATGTCCGTCCCCGATGTCTCCGGAAAGGCCATCGCCAATCTGGAGGTCGAGTCGCTACGGCATGTCGCACCCACCTTCCACGGCGACACGATCTACGGCGAGACGACAGTCCTCGACAAGACACCGTCGAAGTCCAAGACGGACCGGGGCATCGTGCATGTGGAGACCAGGGGCTACAAGCAGGACTCCACCCTGGTCTGCGTCTTCCGGCGCAAGGTGATGGTGCCGACCGCCACGTACATCAAGGAGCGGGGCGGCGAGCAGCCGGGCCGCCCGGAGCTGGGAGAGCAGTGACATGAGCCGCCTGGCGCAGACCGAGGGCCTGACCGACATCCAGCGGGAGATTCTCTCCACGGTCAGGGATTTTGTCGACAAGGAGATCCTGCCGGTCGCGACGGAACTGGAACATCGCGATGAATATCCGACCGCGATCGTCGAGGGGCTGAAGGAGCTCGGCGTCTTCGGGCTGACGATCCCGGAGGAATACGGCGGCCTGGGTGAGTCACTGCTCACTTACGCACTGTGCGTGGAGGAGATCGCACGCGGCTGGATGAGCGTCTCGGGCATCATCAACACCCACTTCATCGTGGCCTACATGCTCAAGCAGCACGGCACCGAGGAACAGAAGGAGTATTTCCTTCCCAAGATGGCGCTGGGCGAGATCCGGGGCGCCTTCTCGATGTCGGAGCCGGGGCTGGGCTCGGATGTGTCGGCCATCACCAGCAAGGCGGTTCAGGACGGCGACGAGTACGTCCTGAACGGGCAGAAGATGTGGCTGACCAACGGCGGCACCTCCACTCTGGTGGCGGTTCTGTGCCGGACCGGCGACGCCCATGAGGGGGTCGCGCCGCACAAGGCGATGACCACCTTCCTGATCGAGAAGGAGCCGGGCTTCGGCGAGGTCCGGCCCGGTCTGACCATCCCCGGCAAGATCGACAAGATGGGCTACAAGGGCGTTGACACCACCGAGCTCATCATGGACGGACTGCGCATTCCGGCCGATCGAGTGCTCGGCGGGATGCCGAACCGAGGTTTTTACCAAATGATGGACGGAGTCGAGGTCGGCCGGGTGAATGTCGCCGCCCGCGGCTGCGGTGTGGCACAGCGCGCTTTCGAGCTGGGCGTTGCCTACGCACAGCAGCGGCATACCTTCGGCAAGCCGATCGCGCAGCACCAGGCCATCCAGTTCAAACTGGCCGAAATGGGAACAAAGGTCGAGGCGGCCCATGCGATGATGGTCAATGCGGCCCGGAAGAAGGATTCCGGCGCGCGCAACGACCTCGAGGCGGGAATGGCCAAGTACCTCGCGTCGGAGTACTGCAAAGAGGTCGTGGAGGACGCCTTCCGCATCCACGGCGGGTACGGCTTCTCCAAGGAATACGAGATCGAGCGCCTCTACCGAGAGGCACCGATGCTTCTCATCGGCGAAGGTACCGCTGAGATCCAGAAAATGATTATTGGACGGAGACTCCTGGAGGAATACCGAACCCAAGACTGAACGTCCCTTTTGGGGTGGTATCCGAGAGAAGAAGGTCACACCGCGCCGCGGGTCTTCGGTCACTGACCAGCCACCGACAGGCCCCGGCGCTTGCCCAGTTACCGCTCGCAACCGATACCATCCGGGAAAGCCGCCGTCCCCAGTCTTGCGTCGCGGCATCCTCCGCTACGAAGGTCATCCATGCCCCACAGCCAATCCTCTGCACAACGCGACAGCCCGTTCGGTGTACGCCTCGCGCGCGGAGCATCGCCGTGGCTCCTCCCGACCGTCGCCACCGCGGCGGTCAGTCTTGCTCGGGCCCGCCGCTCCGGACGCTGGGCGGCGGTCGCCGTGCCCGCCACCGCGCTCGCGGCGGGCATGCTGTGGTTCTTCCGCGACCCCGAGAGAGAGATCACGCAAGGCCGTGTGATCTCGCCCGCCGACGGTGTGGTGCAGAGCATCATGCCGTGGAAGGACGGGCGCACCCGCGTCGCCATCTTCATGAGCCCGCTCAATGTTCACGTCAACCGCGCCCCGCTGGCCGGCACCGTGACCTCCGTGGAACACATCCCCGGCGGCTTCGTTCCCGCGTTCAACAAGGAGAGCGAGAACAACGAGCGGGTCGTCTGGCACTTCGACACCGAGCTCGGCGACATCGAGATGGTCCAGATCGCCGGTGCGGTCGCCCGGCGTATCGTGCCGTATGTGCCACAGGGCACGAAGGTCGAGCAGGGTGAGCGGATCGGTCTCATCCGCTTCGGCTCGCGGGTCGACATCTACCTCCCCGAGGGTGTCGATGTCGCGGTCGAGGTCGGCCAGGCCACCACCGCGGGGGTGACACGCCTTGACCGTGATTGATCCCGACACACAGGCCGCCTGGGTCCCCGAGGCCGAGGTGGACGCCGTCGACGAGACGGACGACATGCCGCTGTCGACGCGACTGTCGATAGCCGACACGCTGACCCTGGGCAACGCCACCTGTGGCTTCCTGGCGGTCTACTTCACCACCACCGGCGTCCTCATCCCGCACCTGACGGGCAGCGAGGACGGCGGGATGACCCGGCACAGCGCGGCATCCGCCGTGATGCTGATGCTGCTCGCCTCCGTCTTCGACCTCTTCGACGGACTGGTCGCGCGGAAGCTGCGCAGCTCGGCGATGGGCGCGGAGCTGGACAACCTCTCCGACCTGATCAGCTTCGGGCTGGCACCCGCGTACTTCGTCCTCGTCTGGGGCATGGTCTCCGACGACGCGTATCAGCGGGTCTCGGTGGTGGGCGCGATCGTGGTGCTGCTGGCGGTGGTGCTACGGCTTGCGAGATTCTCCTGTGTCACGCTGCGTGACGGAGTCTTCCAGGGCATGCCGAGCCCCTTCGGCGCGCTGACGGTGGTCTCGGTGGTCCTGCTGGGCCTGCCGTTCGTGCCGACGCTGCTCGCGATCATCGGCGTCGCCTGGCTGATGGTGAGCCGGGTGGAGTACCCGAAGCCGCGCGGCCGGCTCGCGGTGGCCATGCTCGGCTGGATCGTCACCAGCATGGCGCTGCTGGCGGCCTGGGCCTTCGAGGCCCCCGGCGGCGAGCTGCTGCTCCAGTCGGCCTGCGCCCTGCAGGTCGTCATGGGCGCGGTGATCCCCCTCTTCGCCACGGCCCGCCGGGTGAACGCCTTCCGCGACAACCGCCGCGAGGCGCGGGCAGCGCAGCTGCCGTAGCGGCCGGCAGGCCGCCCGTCCTTCGACGGAAAAGCCGTGGGGCCCGAGCTACCCGCTCGGGCCCCACGGCTTTTTCTGGTTACGGCCGGGGTTACGGCCCCACCTCGAGGATGCGCACCGATCGCCCTTTCCACTCGTCCGCCGCAGCCGTCGCGACCACCGCCCCGGCAGGGCGCTCAGGGGTCGGCTGGGCCACGTACGCGGTGTGGGCAGCCGCCCATCCGGCGGCGTCGCGTGCCACCGCCAAAGCGGCAGGCAGGTCGAGGTCGAGGACGGTGAGGCTGGGCAGCGCGGCGATGTGCTCCGCCGTTCCGGGACGGGCCCGGTCGGCCTCCACAAGGGCACAGGCCGGAGCGTAGAGGAACCAGCCCGGCTCGGCGTGAGCACGGTGGATCAGACGGGAGAGCAGGACATTGCCTCGTCCGGCGGCCACCATGGCGGTGTCGTCCAGCACGATGTGCAGAGCTTCGGTCACCGGGCGTCCGCCTCGGCCAGACGACGATCCAGGTCGGCGTCCAGGGCCGCGATTTCGGCTTCGCTGGGGTTGTACCCGTTCCACTCCTGCAACACGGCGCGAGCCCGCTCAGCCCGCTCGGCCCGCTCGGCCGGGGTGAGCAGGGTGTCGGCGAGGCGGGCCAGATACGCCCGCAGGGAAAGCCCCTCCGAAGCCGCTATCTCGGCCAGCCGGTCTCGTGCCTCGGTGGGAATGCGGACGTTGGCGTCGGCCATGGCAAGGCTCCCTCCACTCATGACACCAGGGTACGGGTACGCACCCGTACCCGTACCCGAATTCGGTAGATACGCCGAAGTCAGCCGAGAAAGTCCGCCGCCAGGCGTTCTGCCGCGCGTTCCAGCAGGGGGCCGGCTTCGGCGATGCAGCGGACCGGGTCCGGTTCCAGGTCGGTGAGGGGATAGGCGCGGCGGATGCCCGCGTTGCCCAGGGCCACCGGGGCGAGGGCCAGGCGGCCGCAGACCGCGACCACCTCGATGCCCCGCGCCCGGGCCGCCGCCGCGACGCCCGCCGGGGCCTTGCCGTGCAGGGTCTGCTCGTCCAGCGAGCCCTCCCCCGTGATCACCAGGTCCGCGCCCTCCAGTGCGGCGGGGAAGCCGAGGACGTCGAGCATCACCTCGATGCCGGGGCGGAAGGCCGCGCCCAGGCCGACGAGGGCGCCGAAGCCGATGCCGCCCGCCGCGCCCGCGCCGGGCGCGAGGGCGTACTCGGCGGCCGAGGCCCCGACCGCGCGCTCCAGGACGCGTACGTAGTGGGCGAGGGCGGCATCCAGGGCCGCCACATCGTCCTCGCCCGCGCCCTTCTGCGGGCCGTAGACCGCCGCCGCGCCCTTCGGACCGGTCAGGGGGTTGTCGACATCGCTGGCCAGGACGGTCTCGGTGTCGGCCAGGCGCGGGTCGAGGCCGGACAGATCTGCCGTGGCGAGGTCGCGCAGCGGGCCCCCGCCCGGCCCCACGGGCGTACCGTCCTCGCGCAGGAAGCGCGCGCCGAGCGCGCTGAGCATCCCCGCGCCGCCGTCCGTCGTGGCGCTGCCGCCGACGCCGAAGACGATCGTGCGAGCGCCCGCGTCGAGCGCCGCGCGCAGCAGCTCGCCGCTGCCGTACGTGGTCGCGGTGAGCGGCGCGAAGACCCCGTGCGGCAGATAGCGCAGCCCGGACGCCTCGGCCATCTCCACCACGGCCGTGGTCCCGCGCAGCGCGTACGCCGCCGTCACCGGCGCGCCCAGCGGCCCGGTGACCCGCGCCTCGCGCCGTTCGAACCCGGCCGCGACCGCCGCGTCCACCGTGCCGTCCCCGCCGTCGGCGACGGGCAGCGCCGCGATCCGGAGTCCCTCGCCGCCCTGGGGCGCGCCGCGGCGCAGCCCCGCCGTGACGCGCTCGGCGACCTCCACCGCCGTGAGCGAGCCCTTGAACTTGTCCGCGGCGATCAGCACCCGCTTCGGAGGCGTCGCCTGCCCCTCCGCCCACGTCTTGGTCTCGGTCTGCGTCTCGGTCTGCGTCTCGGTCTTGGTCTCTGTCGCGGCCTCTGCCTTCGAAGCGCCCGTAGCGCGCATGGCGCTCGAAGTCTCCGTCGAAGCGTCCGTCACCTTGGTAACTCCTCGCATTCGTACAGGCGGTCGCGCCGCTGTGACCCTATCCGGCGCCGACTCACCGGTACACCCACCTCATATGGGTACACCTGACCCATGGCCCTCAGCGGGAGCGCACTCGCGGACCGGATCCACGGCGGCTGGCTCGGCCGGATCGCCGGGAACATGCTCGGCAAGCCCATCCAAAACGGCGACCTCCCCCAGCTACCGCTGGGAGGTGCCCCCTGGACCCGCGACCGCATCGACCGGTATCTGCGCCGCGCCGACGCCCTGCCGCTGACCGGCTACCTCCCCGCGCTGGAGCCGCCGCCCGATCCGGTGGAGTTCGCGTTGCGCCCCGAGTGGCAGAGCTGCGTCCGCGGCCGGATCCACGGCAGCTGCCGTGACGACGACGTGGACTACTCCGTCCTCGGTCTGCACCTGCTGGAGACCCACGGCCCCGGCTTCACCACCGAGCAGGTCGGCGAGGTGTGGCTGCTGCGGCTGCCGTATCTGCAGACCTTCGCCGCCGAGCGGGCCGCCTACCGCAACCTCACGGCCGGGGTGAAGCCGCCGCTCAGCGCGACCCTCGACAACCCCTACCAGGAGTGGATCGGCGCCCTGATCCGCGCCGACGTCCACGGCTGGGTCAACCCCGGCGATCCGCACCGGGCCGCCGCGATGGCCCGCCGGGACGCCGTCCTCTCCCACACCGGCAACGGGGTGTACGGGGCGATGTGGGCGGCCGCGCTGATCGCGGCCGCGTTCACGGCGGACGGTCCGCGCGCCGCCGTCTCGAGCGCCCTGGACCGGATCCCGGGGCGTTGCCGACTGGCTCGTACGGTGCGCCGGGCCGCGTCCCTGCACGCCGCGGGCGTGGCGTGGGCGGACGCGCTCGCCCAGCTGGAGCAGGAGACCGCCGGGCTGCCCTGGATCCATGTGGTCCCCAACGCCGCCGTTCTCACGGCGGGGCTGCTCTACGGCGCGGGCGACTTCACGACGACGATCGCCCTGACGGTGCGCGGCGGCCTGGACACCGACTCCAACGGCGCCACGGCCGGGTCGGTCGCGGGGGTGCTGTGCGGCGCGGCCGCCATCCCGCCGCAGTGGACCGAGCCGCTGGAGGACCGGGTGCGCAGCGCCGTCTTCGGCTTCGACGGCGCCCGCATCAGCGACCTGGCGGCCCGCACCCACCGGCTGGCGGTCTCGGCGGGGCGCTAGGCGCTCTCAGCCGGCCCGATGAGGGTGGGGGCCGGACGGGTCGGCGATCCGGTCGAGCCACTCCCGCAGGAGGCCGCGTTCGGACGCGGTCAGGGCGTCGGTCCGGGGCAGTGCGGCGCGGAGGGTGACGGCGGCCGCGACGGGTCCGGGTTCGGCGGCCGCGGGGGCGTCCGTGGTGATCGCGGCGATGGCCGCCTCGCGGGCGGTGCGGGACAGCTCCGGATCGCGGCGGTCCTCGGGCGTGGCGATGAGCGTGAGCGTCGTACCGCAGCCCGCCGCGTGGACGAGGGCTGCCGCGCGCTCCTCGGGGATGGCGAGCCGTCCCGCCTCGGCGATGCGCCGGATGAGCCGGGCGAGCATCTCGAAGGCGGCGACGGAGGCCGGCGAGGACACCCCGGGGCGGTGCCCGCCGTACATCAGCGAGTACAGCGCCGGGTTGGCCAAGCCGAGGCCGAGGTGCAGATCCCAGCCGGCGCGCAGGTCCTCGACCGGGTCCTCGGTGGGTTCCTCGGCGGTCTTGCTGCTCAGGTACTCCGTGAAGCCGTGGGCGACGACCGCGTCGAGCAGGCCCTGCTTGTCGCCGAAGAGCCGGTAGATGGTCGGCGGCTGCACCCCGGCGGCGGAGCTCACCGCCCGGGTCGAGACGGCGTCGGGCCCGCCCTCGGACAGCAGCCGGGCGGCGGCCGCGACGATGCGACCGCGGTGTCCGTCACGATCGCGGTGCGCCTCATGGCCACGGAGGGCGTCGTGGTCGCGGTGCGCGTCGTGGTCGCGGTGCGCATCGCGATCACGGTGCGCGTCCTGGGTCCCGGCGCGGCTCCCGTCCGCCGTGGTGACGTCCTCGCTCTCCATGCTTCCGACGATAACAGAATCGCGTTAGCGGTCATTCGTTTCCGATGATACGTTGCCAGCGATATCACTGGAAACAGCGAGGGGAGATCGCCATGATCATCGTTACCGGAGCCAATGGCCAGCTCGGCCGGATGGTCGCCGAGCAGCTGCTGAAGCGCGTCCCCGCCGGGGAGATCGGCGTCAGCGTGCGCGACGTGGAGGCGGCACGGGACCTCGGCGCGCAGGGCATACGCGTCCGCCGGGGCGACTTCGACGACCCGGAAACCCTCCCCCACGCCTTCGAGGGCGCCTCGCAGGTCCTGATCGTCTCGACGGGCACCACGGGCGAGGCCGCCGTCCGAGGCCACCGCGCGGCCATCGACGCCGCGGCGGCGGCCGGGGCCAAGCGGATCCTCTACACGAGCCATATGGGCGCGAACCCGTCCTCCCCCTTCCACCCGATGCCCGACCACGCCGCCACCGAGGAGGCGCTGCGGAGGTCCGGTGTCCCCTTCACCTCGCTGCGCAACGGCTTCTACGCCTCATCGGCGCTGGAGCTGGTCAGGGCCTCGCTCGAGACGGGCGTCCTGGCCGTGCCCGCGGACGGTCCGGTCGCCTGGACCGCCCATGCCGACCTCGCCGACGCGGCGGTCCTCGCCCTCACCGGCGAGGTCCTGGACGGCCTGAGCCCCGCGCTCACCGGGCCCGAGGTGATCGACATGGCCGGTATCGCGGAGATCCTCACGCGGGTGACGGGCCGCCCGATCCGCCGGGTGGTCGTCTCCGACGACGACTATCGCGCGCAGTTGGTCACCCATGGCGCGCCCGCGTCGGCGGCCGACTTGCTCGTCGGTCTCTTCGCCGCAAGCCGCCGGGGCGACTTCGCACCGGTCGACCCCACGCTCGCCGACCTGCTCGGTCGGCCCACGGTGCGCCTGGAGGACTACCTGAAGTCGGCTGTCACGCCGCCCCGGTGACGTAGCGAACGAAACCGGGCCCGCTCGCCCCGCCTCCCCCGGCGTCAGCGCTCGGCGGCGTCCCATTGACTGCCCAGCCAGCCGCCGTGGCTGTCGAGGAGGGCGACCAGGGAGGCGGCCACACGGTCGTCCCACCAGTCCGCCACGACCGTGAGCTCGAAGGCGGCTCCGGGGCCGCTGTGGAAGTCGAGGACGATCCGGCGGTCCAACCGCCATCGGGTGCGGCGCGGGGTGCGGGCGGGGTCGCCGCCGCCGTTGAGGATGCTGCCGATCACGATCAGCAGTTGGAGGGGGAGGAACAGCCACCACACCCCCCACCAGATCGGCCGCCCCTTGAAGCCGACGGCGGGCCGGGAGCCGGTCTGCTGGACGGTCCAGCGGGTGCGGAGGCCGCCCTTCATCGCCGGGCGGCGGGTGACGAGGGCCAGGGGTTCACCGACGGCGCCCAGGACTTCATAGGCCGCCGGGCCGCCCCTGGTGGCCGACTTGGTCACCACCTGCGCGAACACCTGCCCGCGGTGGGGATCTGCCCAGAGGGTGAACGCGCGGGTGCCCTCCTTACGGGCGGCACGGTATTCGGGGAGGCCGCCGCCGGGCGGGTTCCGCCGCTCGGGGAAGGCCAGCGGGCGGCTGGTACGGCCGCGGCGGGCGGGACCGTCGGAGATCCGTATCGCCCAGGGGACGCCGCCGTCCTGGGCGTGGCCCTCCGGGGCGTGGGCCTCCGGGGCAGAGGCTTCCGGGACGTGGCTCTCCGGGACGTGGGCCTCCGGAGCAGGCGTTCCCGGAGCAGGCGTTCCCGGGGCGTGGCCCTCCTGGGCATGCCCTTCCCGCGCCTCGTCCTCCTGTGCGTCGTGGCTGGTCAGCCACAGGAAACGCGCCATTCCCCCACTCTCCCCGTCCGCCGCGTCCGTCCCGGTGCCGGGCGGACTCTACCCGTCCGGAGAAAGCCGCTCGCCGTCGGCCGCGCGGCGTACGTACGCTCGCCGCATGAGCAGCGAGACAACGCACCGGCCGCTGGTGGCGATCCTGAGCGGGGCGGGCATCTCCACCGACTCCGGAATCCCCGACTACCGCGGCCCGCAGGGGCTTTGGCGGCGCGACCCCGAGGCCGAGAAGCTCGTGACGTACGAGTACTACATGACCGACCCCGAGATCCGGCGGCGCTCCTGGCAGATGCGGCGCGACAGCGAGACGCTGCGCGCACGGCCCAACGGGGCGCATGAGGCCGTCACCCGGCTGGAGCGCTCGGGGGTGCCGGTGCGGGTGATCACCCAGAACGTGGACGGGCTGCACCAGATCGCCGGAATGCCCGCGCGCAAGGTGCTCGAACTGCACGGCACCGCGCGGGCCGTGCTGTGCACCCACTGCGAGGCGCGGTCCGGGATGGAGGAGGCGCTGGAGCGGGTCGCTGCGGGCGAGCCGGATCCGACGTGCCAGGACTGCGGCGGGATCCTGAAGTCGGCCACGGTGATGTTCGGGGAGAACCTCGATCCGGAGGTGCTGACCGAGGCGGTCGCGGTGGCGCAGGCGTGTGAGATCTTCATCGCGGTCGGCACCAGCCTCCAGGTCCAGCCCGCGGCCTCGCTCGCCGGGCTGGCCGCCGAGCACGGCGCCCGGCTGATCATCGTCAACGCCGAGCCGACGCCGTACGACGAGCTCGCGGACGAGGTCGTCCGCGAGCCCATCAGTACGACCCTGCCCGCCCTGCTGGACCGCATCGCCGCGGGCGACGGGGGCACCGGCGGCTGAGCACCGGGCTCGGAGGGGTCTCGGGCTTGAAGGGGGTCCCGGGCTCGAAAGGGGTTCCCGGGCTCGAAGGGTTCAGAAGAGGCCGGGCAGCCGCTGCCGCGCCTCGAACTCCAGCAGCCGCCGCTTGCGGTCCAGCCCGCCGCCGTAGCCGGTGAGGCTGCCGCTGGAGCCGACGACGCGGTGGCAGGGAACGATGATGCCGACCGGGTTCTTGCCGTTGGCCAGGCCCACGGCACGGGACGCGGTCGGCTGCCCGATGTGGTCGGCCAGCTGCCCGTACGACCACGTCTCGCCATACGGGATCCGCCGCAGCTCGGCCCAGACGCGCCGCTGGAACGGCGTGCCGTCCAGGTGCAGTGGCAGGTCGAACGCGGTCAACTCGCCCTCGAAGTAGGCCGCGAGCTGGCGGACGGTCTCGGCGAAGGGCGCGTCGTCGGGGTCGCCGGGCGCGCCGAAGGTCTCCTCGGGTGGACGGTGGCGCTGCTCGACCATGTAGAGGCCGGACAGCTCCGGGCCGGTGGCCACGAGGGTGAGCGGGCCGTAGGGGCTGTCGACGACGGTGTGGGTGCGATTCACGAAGTCCTCTCGGGTGCGGGTTGGGCGGCTTCTCCGGGTGACGGGCTGCCGTTTCGTTGCCGGGTGCGGGCCGGTGGCCGGTTTGTGCCCAGCCGTTCCTCCCCCCGGCTACCGCTGGGAGGTGCCCCCGCGGAACGATTGCCCACAAACGGTCAGGCCGTGGGCAGGCGGTTGATGGCGTGGGCGGCGTCCGTTGCCCAGAGGTACTGGACGGCGTACGCGCGCCAGGGGCGCCAGCGCGTCGAGTGGCGGGTGAGGGCGCCGGGCGTGGCGGGCAGCCCCAGTTCGGCGGCGGCGCGCCGCACCCCGAGGTCGGTCGGGACGAAGGCGTCCGGGTCGCCGAGGGCACGCATCGCGATCACTTCGACGGTCCAGGGGCCGAGCCCCGGCAGCGTGCCCAGGGCCGCGCGGGCTTCGTCCCAGTCGCTGCCGACGCCGAGCGCGACCCGGCCCTCGGCGAGCGCGCCGACCAGCCCGGTGAGGGTGGCGCGGCGGGTGCGGGGCATGGCCAGCGTCTCGGGGTCCAGCCCGGCGAGGGCCTGGACGGACGGGAAGAGGTGGGTCAGGCCGCCCGCCGGGTCCTCCACCGGCTCGCCGTGCGCCGCGACCAGGCGCCCGGCGTGGGTGCGGGCGGCGGCCGTGGACACCTGCTGGCCGAGCACGGCGCGCACCGCGAACTCGTCCGCGTCCACCGCGCGCGGCACCCGCCGCCCCGGGGCCTTGTCGACCAGCGGCGCCAGCTGAAGGTCCGTCCGCAGCAGGTCGTCCACGGCGGCCGGGTCCGCGTCGAGGTCCAGCAGCCGCCGGCAGCGGCTGATCGCCCCGGCCAGGTCGCGGAGGTCGGCGAGGGAGAGCTGGCAGGCGATGTGATCCGGGCGCGGGCTCAGGGTGACCACCCCGGGCCCGTACGGCAGCCGCAGCGTCCGCCGGTACGCGCCGTCGCGCCACTCCTCGACCCCGGGGACGGCGGTGGCGGCCAGATGCCCGAAGAGGTTGTCCGGGCACAGCGGCGCCCGGAACGGCAGCCGCAGCGTGAGCGCCCCCGGCACGCCGGCCCGCGGCCCGCGGCCGGCCCGCTGCCGCAGCTCGGTCGGGGAGAGCGCGAAGACCTCCCGTACGGTCTCGTTGAACGCGCGGACGCTGGCGAACCCGGCCGCGAAGGCGATGTCCGCCATCGGGAGCGCGCTGGTCTCGATGAGCAGCCGCGCGGTCTGTGCCCGCTGCGCCCTGGCCAGCGCGAGCGGGCCCGCGCCGAGCTCGGCGAGCAGCTGCCGCTCGACCTGCCGGGTGCTGTATCCCAGGCGGGCCGCCAGGCCCGGCACCCCGTCCCGGTCCACCACGCCGTCGGCGATCAGCCGCATGGCCCGCGCGACGAGGTCGGCGCGCTCGTTCCACTGCGGCGACCCCGGGCTGGCGTCCGGACGGCACCGCTTGCAGGCCCGGAAGCCCGCCTGCTGGGCGGCCGCGGCGCTGGGGTGGAACCGCATGTTCTCGGCCTTGGGCGCGACGACCGGACAGCTCGGCCGGCAGTAGATCCCGGTGGTCACGACGGCGACGAAGAACCACCCGTCGAAGCGGGCGTCCTTCGCCTGGGCGGCGCGGAGGCAGCGGTCGGTGTCGGTGTGCATGGGTCCAGCATCCGTCAGCGGGGCGGGTGCGTTCTCGCGGGAATCCGACATTGACCTCAGCGGGCGACGTCCGCCCGCGGCGCCCCGCGCCATGTCCCCGTTCCGGCGGTGTTTGGTGCGAAGGGGCAGACCGGGGGCCTGATGATCGGCATGATGAGGAAGGTGACGGAACACCGTGAGATACCCCTGGCGAACGGCACCACCGTACGGCTGGAACTGGCTCCCGTGGGGGATGCCTCCCTGGAGGACGCGTACGGCGGCGTCGGCGGCGTGACCCCGGTGGCGCGGGGCGCGCAGGCCGCGGCCGCCCTCGCCAACGCCAGTCTGGGCGTCATCCTCCAAGGGCTGGGGTCAGTGCTGGAGGACGTGCACGACGCCGTCCGCTCGACTCCCCATCCGCCGCAGGAGTTCACCGTGCAGTTCGGGGTGCAGGTCGGCCAGGACCTCAAACTGGGCATCGTGGGTGCCAATGGGAACGCCAACTTGACGCTCTCGGCCACCTGGAGGCCGTCGGAGCAGCCCGAGCCGACGGTGCCGCCGCAGATGCCACAGATGCCACAGCCGCCACAGCCGTCCCGGCCCGGCCCCTCGGCCTGAGCCATGGGGTGGTTCCACGCGCACGGGTCCCTGTCGCGGCCCGCCGTATCCATTCTCGCCAAGGCCGACGGAAGACCGGCGGGCGCGGGCGTCCTGCTGCCCCGCCGCCATCTGCTGACCTGCGCTCATGTGGTCAACAGCGCCCTCGGAAAGGACCGGCTGGCCCCGGATCACCCGGGCCCGATCGCCGTTCCCGTACGGCTCCACGGACCGGAGCACACCGTCGAGGCCGAGGCCGAGCTGGCGGTATGGATACCTCCCCGGACCGACGACGGCGGCCTGGGCGCCTTCGAGTGGAACGGCGACCTCGCCGTGCTACGGCTGTCGGCCACTCTGCCGCCCGCGATCGAGCCGCCGCGCTGGCACCCGATGGCGCAGCGGCAGCTCGTACGGGCCTGGCACGGCAGCGGTGAGCCAGGGGTCTTCGCCGATGCCGAAGTGAGCGAATGCGACGGGCGGTTCGGCTACTTCGACGGCGCCGAGCGCGCCCTGGACATCGAACCCGCCTACAGCGGCGGCCCGTTGTGGTCCAACGAGGAGGGCGCCGTCGTCGGCCTCGTGACGGCGAAGCTCCGCATCCAGGGGACGCTGCGCCGCGCCTGGGGGATCCCCTGGCAGCGCGTGGCGCGGGAGCTGCACGACGCCGGGGCGGGCCATCTGCTGCCACGTCAGCCCGAGGAGGACGTACGCGACCACCCGGGCTACGCGGAGCTGGTCTCCCTGCTGGACGGGCCGCTGCCGCTGTCCGAGGGCTGGATACGCTCCTGCCGGACGGTCGCCCGGCAGTGCGGCCTCGGCCATCGCGCGGACGGCGTGCCCTCCGCCGACGAGTTCGCCCATCTGCTGCTCACCCGGGGGCGTGCGCTGCCCGCGCTGGTCGAGGCGGTGCGCGGCACGGCGGGGGCGGCGGCCGACGACCTCCTCGCGATCGGACGCCGTTGCGGTCTGCCCAAGCTGCTCTCGCCGGGTGAGCACGAGCGGCTGCTGGTCCTGCTGCGCGCCCTGCCCACGGCCGCCGCGGCCGGTGTCCCCGGGGCCGTACGGGCGGCGCTGCCACTGGCGGCCCTGCCCGCGGCGCTGCTCACCGGCCACGACGGCGGCCACGGTGATGAGGACGGGAACGGCGCCGGCCCCGCCGGTCGGTTCGAGGCTCTGATCGCCCATCTGGAAGGGCTGCACGGCGACAGCTCGCCGGTCGACGACGGGGTCCTGGCCGTGCCGGGCCTGCTGCGCGCCGTGGAGTTCGTGGCCGCCGGGTGCTGCCCGGCGGACCAGCGCATCGCACTGCGGCGGTGGAACACGGCGGTCGCCCGCCGCCTCGGCGTCCATGACGCCGCCATGACCGAACGCCGCCTCGAGGCCGAGCAGTGGGCCCAGAGCGCCTCCCAGGGCTCCGCGCCCCGCGTCGTGGCGAAGCTGGACCCCTGCGGGGCCCCATCGGGCGGCACGTCGGCGACGGCGCGCGAGGAGCCGGAGCGGTACCGGCTGCGGCTGTGGTGCGACGACGGGGACGGGCTGCGTCAGGTGTCGGACGACAGTGAACGGCCGCGCGGTGCCGAGGAGGTGGCCCAGGAGATCTTCGCGGCCGTGGGCTCGCTGCGCCGCCCCGACCCCTCGGGGCCACGGCCCGTCATCGAACTGATCGTGGACCGGGACGCCCTGGAGGTGCCCGTCGACCGCTGGAGGGCCGCCGGGCCGGGCGCGGTGCTCCCCATGCGGCTCGGCACTCCGTACCCCCTGGTCGTCAACTGCCCCGAGCTGCGGGAGCTGAACGGCGGCACGATGCTCGACCAGTGGCGGGAGCGCTGGGCCCGGCTGGACGCCGAGGAGCCCGTGCACATCGACGACGCCACGGCCCCGGACCCGGAGGCGGTGTGCGGGCTGGTCATGGAGCGGCTCACCGCCCGGGTCACCATCGATGTGGCGGCCCACCGGCGCACCGGTGTGGTGCAGATGTGTCTCGCCGCGGGCATTCCGGTGGTGCTGTGGGACCGGAGCGGGGAGGAGGGTTCCCCGGCCGTGCGCCACGCGGCGGGGGTGAGCGCCCGCGAACTGCCCGAAGCGGTACGGACCTACCGCACGAGAACACTGCAGAGACCCGAGGAGTACAGCGGGCGGCCGGTGCTCGCCTGGGCCGACGCCGGGCGGGCGCTGCCACGGCTGGACCTCGCGGACCCCACGGAGTGACGGTGGGACGCGGTGGCGGTGCTGGGCGGGGACGGCGAGGCGTGATGACGGCAGGAGGCGCGCGATGTCCGCTGAGGCGGGCCGAAAGGGAGGTTCCCCGATGAATCCACGGGAACGGCACGACTGGCGGCTGTTCCGGGGGGACGGCGTGCCCCGGCGCGTGGAGATGCCACCCGCCCCGCCGTGGCGCCGCTTCGGCGGCGGAGAGCAGGCGGCCCCGGACACGGGAGCCCCCGACAACGCGCAGGGGTCGCCCGCCTCCGGCCCGGCGCCGTATCTCATCTCGCCCGAACACGCCGACGTGGTCAACGCCGCCCTCCACCTCCGGCGCCCGCTGCTCGTCACCGGCAGCCCGGGGACCGGCAAGTCCTCGCTCGCGCGGGCGATCACGCATGAGATGGGGCTGGGCGAGGTGCTGCGCTGGCCGGTCAACAGCCGTTCCACCGTGCAGGACGCGCTCTACCGCTACGACGCGATCGGGCGGCTGCGCGAGACGGCCCTGACGCGCGACCGTGGCGAGACCGAGCCCGACATCGGCAGCTTCGTACGGCTCGGGCCGCTGGGCACCGCGCTGGTGCCGAACGGACGCCCCCGGGTGCTGCTCGTCGATGAGCTCGACAAGGGCGATGTCGACCTGCCGAACGACCTGCTGACCGTCTTCGAGGAGGGCGAGTTCGAGATTCCCGAGCTGGCCCGGCTACCGGAGGACCAGTCGGTGGTGGAGGTGCTCACCGCACGGGCGGGCGAGCGGGCCACGGTGCGTCGGGGCCGGCTGGTGTGCGAGGAGTTCCCGGTCGTGGTGATCACCAGCAACGGCGAGCGCGACTTCCCGCCCGCCTTCCTGCGCCGCTGCGTACGGCTGGAGCTGCCCACCCCCGACGAGGGGCGGCTGCGGGCGATCGTCACCGCGCATCTGGGGGACGACGCGCTGGAGGAGGTCGATCAGTTGCTGGACGCCTTCCTCCGTCGGCGCGCGGCCCGCGAGCTGGCGACCGATCAGCTGCTGAACGCCGTGTTCCTGCGGGCGGGCGGCATGGACGTGACGGCGGACGGGCTCCTGGAAGCGGTGCTGCACCGGCTGGGCGGGGCGGTGTAACGACGCATGAGCCGGGGTGACGCGGGGCGGGGCGGCGCGGGGCAGGGCGGCGCGGGGCGGGGCGGCGCCGAGCGGTTGGGCCGACTCGATGAGGCCATCGCGCTCCTCGCCTCCAGCGGTCTCGAACTCTCCAGGGAGGAGCTGCTCGACGCGCTCTGGCTGGCCGGGCGGCTGCCCGAGGACGATGCGGAGCGGGCGCCCCTGGCCCGCGCGGTGACAGGTGGCGGGACGGCGCTGCCCGCCCAGCCCCCCGTATCCACCCGCTCCTCCGCCGTCCCGGCCTCCCCCGCCACGCCCGCCCACCGGACCCCCGAGCCGGCCGCCCAACCGGCCACGCCCGTCCCTCTCCCGCATCGGGCCGATCACTTGGCACCCGGCGCCCAGCCGTCCGGCCCCGCCGAGGCGCATCCGGACGATCCGCCGGACCAGCCCCGCCCCCGCCCCCATGGCGATCAGCGGCTGCGCGGCCTGTACGGCGCAAGCCAGGGCCCCGATGCGGAAAGGGCGTCCGACGCGCGGCGGGCACTGCCGCTGCGCGTGCCGGAGGACAAGGCGCTGCGCCAGGAGCTGTCCATCGGCCGTGCCCTGCGCCCGCTGAAACAGCACCGCCCCAATCCGCTCAAGCGGGAGTTCGACGAGGCGGCCACCGCCACGGCGCTCGCCGAGACCGGTCTGCCGGACGTGGTGACCCGCCCCGCCCGTGAGCGCTGGCTCGATCTCGCGCTCGTCATCGACGACGGGATGTCGATGCTGCTGTGGCGGCGGCTCGCCGTCGAACTGCGCACCGTACTGCAGCGCTCGGGCGCGTTCCGCGTCGTACGCGTCCTCGGGCTGCACACGCGTGGCACCGCCGCCCCCGCGCTGCGCGCCCGGCCCTACGCCCCGGACGCGCCCAGGCTCCCCACGACGGCGCTCTCGGATCCGTCCGGGCACACGCTGGTGCTCGTGGTGAGCGACGGGGTGGGAGGCGCGTGGCGCGACGGACGGATGGGCCAGGTGCTGGCGCGCTGGGCGGGGGTCGGCCCCACGGCGGTGGTGCACGCGCTGCCGCCCCGGCTGTGGGAGGGCTCCGGGATCCGGGCGCGGCGCTGGCAGGTGCGGACCCGCAGACCGGGCTCGGCCAATACGGACTGGACGGTCGCGGATCCGGTGCTGCCCGCCGCCCTGGCGCGTTTCGAGGGGGTGCCGGTGCCGGTGCTGGAACCGGACGCCGGGCCGCTGGCCGACTGGGCCCGGCTGATCGCCTCGGCGAGCGGTACGGCCGTCCTGCCGCTGCTGGACCCGGGGCGCGGCGGCCCCCGCCCCGCCCCGGCCACCACCGTCCCCGGGACCGCCGCTACCCCCGCCCCGGCCGATGAGCTGAGCCGTGTCCAGCGCTTCCGGGACGCGGCGTCCCCGGAGGCGTACCGGCTGGCGGCCCATCTGGCCGCCGTGGCCCCGCTGCCGGTGCCGGTGATGCGGATGGTGCAGAAGGCGGTGGACGGCCGGACGGACACCGGCCGTCTCGCCGAGGTGTTCCTGGGCGGCCTGATGCGCCCCGTCGCACCGCCCGCCTCGGCGGGACCGGACCCGCTGCCGCCCGAACACCGCCCCTTCGCCTTCGCCGACGCGGCGCAGCGGGCCCTGCTGGGCGCGGTGCCGCTGTCCGAACTGGTCGCGACCAGCCGGCTGATCGGCCACCGTCTTGAGCAACTGGCGGGCCGCTCCCCCGACTTCCCGGCCTGGCTGGCCGACGCGCGCGGCACCGACCGGCTCCCGCCCGGCGCCCGGCCCTTCAGCTCGGTGGAGCGACGGCTGGCGGCCCGGCTGGGGGCGCCGTCGCTGCCGTCGGCGTTCGCGACCCCCACCGCGGCGCAGGAGTGGCGCCGCCCGGAACCCGGTGACCCATACGTGCTCGGGCCGTACCGGCTGACGATGGCCGGGCCGCCGGGAGCGCGGGTCAATCCCTTTCTGGGCCAGGACGCCCACGGTGCGGTGGCCATCGTCCGGATCGCCCGCCATCTGCGCGGACAGCGGGCCGCCGACCTGCTGGGCGTGGAGGCGGAGGCACTGCGCCGGATGGACGGGCGCTACACCCGCCGTCTGCTGCGCACGGGGCTGGGCGACGACGTTCCGTGGCTCGCGGAGGAAGCCTTCATCGGGGACCGGCTGGACTACGTCCTGCGCGGCGATGCCGAGCGGTGGGACGACCGGCTGGACGTCCTGCGCGGCGACGCCGAGCGTTGGGACGACCGGCTGGACGAGGCCACCCGTACCGACCCCGGGCGGTGGGACGGGCTCACCGCCCTCGCGCTCGCCCGCCAAGTCGCGGACGCGGTACGGCTGTCCGAGGAGGCGGGCATGGTGCACGGTGACCTCACCATCAGCACGGTGCATGTCGCCGGGGCGGACATCCTCCTGACCGGCTGGTCATCGGCGTCCATCGACGGTGTGCCGTCCCCGGCACTCGGCGGCGACCGCCCGCCGACCCCCGAGGACAACGTCAGGGCGCTGGGCGACATCCTGGTGAGCCTCGGCGGCGGGGCGCCGACGCGTCGGCCCGCCCCGGGGCTCTATTTCATGCCGCGCTGGAGCAGTGCCGGTTGGGAGCCGCTCCGTACCCTGGTGATGTCGTGCCGGGAGAGGCCCCACGGCCACAGCGCGCACGAGGTCTGGGAGTTCCTCATGCACTTCCGGCCGGAGGCCGGAACACCGGAGCCCCGCGCCCGACGCCCCCGGACCGAGCGGCCCATCGTCTGCGCGCAGTGCGGCAGTCCGCTTGCCCCGCACGACCGCTTCTGCGATACCTGCGGTTCGGATATCTTGACGACCCCGCCATCGTCGGCGCCACCCGACTCCGCTCGCGCCTCCCGCCCGGAGCCCGAGAGCGGCCTGCCGTCGATCAACGCGTATCGGGCCTACCGCAGGCTGGGCGGCAGTCAGGGGTACGGCGTCTATCTGGCCCGTCGGCCGGGCGCGTCGAACGATGTGGTGATACGCGTCGCCCCTGGCGGCACCGCCCAGGGGATCGGGCGGCGGCTGCGGGCCGAGGCGGACGCGCTGCGGCGGATGGCCGGGCACTATGCCCCTCGGCTCTTCGTCGACGCTTCCTCGCTCAACCCTCCGGGGCTCGTGGTGGAATGCGTCCGGCTGCCCGACGGCTCACCGGCCCCACCGCTGTCCTCGCTCATGGGCCGAAGGCCCGACGGCTCGCCCTGGTTGGGCGCCGAGCGGGCCGCCACCGTCGGCCTCCGTATCGCCGAAGCGGTGAACATGTGCTCGCTGAAGGGCGTCGTGCCCGGGCCCCTGACGGCGGACACCGTGCTCGTCACCGACAGCACGGTGAAACTGATCGGCTGGAGCGATGCGCACGTCGGCGACCGCCTCCCGGGAGCTGCCACCGCCGCGGACAGCGTCTACGCCCTGGGCCAGATCCTCCGCGACCTGAGCGACGCGCAGCCGACCGGGGAGCTCATCCGCACCATGGGCCTGTGGCGCAACCCCCAACTGCTCTCGACCATCTCCGCCTGTCTGGACGACCGGCCGGGCAGGCGCCCGTCGGCGGGGCGGGTGGCGGACGTCTTCGTCCAGTGCCTGACGACCATGTCGACGTCGACGTCGATGCAGATGCCGATGCAGATGCCGTACGAGGCCGGGACCTCGGACACCCCTCAGCCGGCGGCCGAGACGCCGGATGATGCCGAGCCCGAGTCCCCGGCGGCCCCCGGGCCCGCCCCCACGACCGCTCCCGAGCCGCCGCCGAAGCCGTCCGGGCCCTCGTTCACCCGAGCCCTGCGGTCCCTGTTCCAGCGCGGCGGGAGCGCCCCCGAGGCCGACGTGGGGCACCCGCTGGAGCAGGTGCGCCTCCCCCGCACCGACAGCTGCCACCTCGCGATCATCAGCCGCGCGGTAGGGGCCGGTCGCACCACCACGGCCATCGCGCTCGGCGATGTCCTCGCGAGCGCGCACCGGGGCAAGGTCATCGCACTCGACGCGATCCCCGGCGGGGACGCCCTCGGCCGTCGCGTTCAGCGTGAGAGCCAGGCGACCATCCAGGATGTGGTCCAGGCCGTCCTCGACTCCGACACCACCGACTTCAGCTCCGTCCGGCGCTTCACCTCACAGACCCCCAGTGGGCTCGAGGTTCTCGTCGGCGACCCGCGCCCGTCCCTTCCGCGGAGCCGCACACCCGAGGTGAACAACCGCGAATACCGCGCTGTCATCACCGCTCTGCGCCGGCGCTATCCGGTCATCCTGTCCGCTTCGGACACCGGTGGGCTCCGCGACGTCGTGCCCGAGCTCCTCGACCTCACCGACCAGCTGATCATCGTCACCAGCCCCTCCGTGGAACGCATGAGGAGCGCGCACACGACCCTGGACCGGCTTATCCAAGGCGGACGCGGGGACCTCGTCGAGCGCGGCATTGTGGTGCTCAACACACATCGCGAATACCCTCCGGCAGACCCCGAGCGCCTCGCGGTGGGCTTCCGGGTCCGCTGCCGCGGCGTGGTCGTCGTGCCATACGACCAGCATCTGGCAGCTCCGGGCGAGATCGACCTCCACCGGCTGGCGCCCAGGACCCTCGACGCCTACCTCGAAATCGCGGCGCTGGTCGCCGAGGGCTACCCCGAAGCCGGGGATTGAGCGGGCCGCGGAGGGCCTATCCTCTACGCCATGTCCGCCGATTTGATCCGCATCGTCTCCCGCTCCTCCCCCATGGCCCTCGCTCAGGTCGAGCGGGTCCGCGCCGAGCTGGCCGCGCTGCGGCCGGGCATCCGTACGGAGGTCGTGCCGGTCACCACCTCCGGGGACCGCTGGATGGGCGATCTGGCGAAGCTGGGCGGGAAGGGGGCGTTCACCAAGGAGGTGGACGCCGCGCTGCTGGCGGGCGAGGCGGACCTCGCGGTGCACTGCATCAAGGACGTGCCCGCCGACCGCCCGCTGCCCGCGGGCACGGTCTTCGCCGCGTACCTCAAGCGGGACGACATCCGCGACGCCGTGATCCACCCCGAGGGGCTGACCCTCGACCAGATGCCCGCGGGGGCCCGGATCGGCACCTCCTCGGTCCGGCGCGTCGCCCAGCTGGCCATCACCCACCCGGAGCTGGAGTGCGTGCCGATGCGCGGCAACGCCAACCGCCGGCTGGCGAAGCTGGACGCGGGCGAGTGCGACGCGCTGATGCTGGCCGTCTCGGGGCTGGAGCGGATCGGCCGTACGGACCGGATCAGCGAGATCCTGCCGGTGGACACCATGTGCCCGCCGATCGGGGCCGGTGTGCTGGGGCTGCAGTGCCGCGAGGACGACACCGAGACGATCGAGGCCGTGGCCGGGCTCGGCGACGCCGACGTCTGGAAGGAAATCAGCGCGGAGCGGATGCTGCTGCACGTGCTGCAGGGGCACTGCAACTCCCCCATCGCGGGCTATGCCAAGGCCGAGCGCGACGGCCGGCTCTCGCTGCGCGCCCGGGTCTTCAGCCCGGACGGCAAGACGGTGCTGGACGCCCACGAGTGGGCGGGCCCGCTGGACCCGGCCACGCTGGGGACCTCGGTCGCGGTGGCGCTGTTGCGGCAGGGCGCCCGCGAGGTCATCGACACCATCCCGCACTGAGGCGGCCGCGTCCCCTCCCCGGGGGCCCTCCCGGACCCTAGGGCTCCAGGGCCCTACCGCGCCCGCAGCCTCCGCCAGACCGCCCGCGCCGCGTGGTGCCCCGACATGCCGTGCACGCCGGGCCCCGGTGGGGTGGCGGAGGAGCACAGGAAGACCGCCGGGTGGGCGGTGGCGTACGGGACACGGGCGAGCTTGGGCCGGATGGCCGCCTGGATGCCCTCGAAGGCGCCGCAGGCGATGTCGCCGTCGATGTAGTTGGCGTTGCGCGCGGCGAGTTCGGGCGGTCCGGCCACCGCGCGGGCCAGGACCAGATCGCGGAAACCGGGGGCGAAGCGCTCGATCTGACGCTCGATCACCTCGGTGGCGTCGCCCTTCCACCCGCTGGGCACATGGCCGTACGCCCAGAAGGTGTGCTTGCCCTCCGGGGCCCGTGAGGGGTCGAGCAGGGTCGGCTGAGCGGTGATCAGGAACGGGACGGAGGGGTCGCGCCCCTCGACGGCGGCCCGCAGCGCCGCGCCGATCTCGCCCGAGGTGGGGCCCACATGGACGGTGCCCGCGCGCCGGGCCTCGGGCGCGGTCCACGGCACCGGGCCGGAGAGCGCGTAGTCGACCTTGAAGGCGCTGGCCCCGTAGCGGTAGCGGCGGTAGGCGTTGCCGAGACCGGCGATACGGGCCAGGGCGCGCGGCGAGGTGTCGAAGATGTACGCGCGGGCGGGCGGCAGCTCGTCGAGCCGCTTGACCTCGGTGGAGACGTGGATCGTCCCGCCGTTCTCCCGCAGATACGCCCCCAGCGCGTCCACGATCGACTGGGAGCCGCCGCGCGGAATCGGCCAGCCGACCTCATGGGCCGCGACGGCGAAGATCAGGGCGGGTCCGCCCGTGGCCAGCGCGCTGGTCGGCGCGATGGCATGCCCGGCCAGCCCGGTGAACAGGGCGCGCGCCTTCTCGTCACGGAAGCGCAGCGGCCCGGCGAGCAGCGAGACCGGCTGCAGCGCGTGCAGCCCGAAGCGGGCCCAGGTGATCGGGTCGCGGGGCACCCCGTCCCAGAGGGTGCGCAGCATATCGGGGGCGAGGGTGGACCATTTGCCCAGATAGGGCGCGATCAGCCGGCGGTAGGTACCGGCGTCGCGCGGGCCGAGCGACCTGGCGGTCTCGCCGACCGAGCGGGCCAGCACCGCGGCCGAGCCGTCCGGGAAGGGGTGGGCCAGCGGCAGTTCGGGGTGGAGCCACTCCAGGCCGTGCCGGGCGAGCGGCATCCGGTCGAAGGCCGGGGAGCCGATCGCGAGGGGGTGTACGGCGGAACAGGGGTCGTGCCGGAAGCCCGGGAGGGTCAGCTCTTCGGTGCGGGAGCCCCCGCCGATGGTGTCCGCGGCCTCGAAGATCTCCACCGCACAGCCGCGGCGGGCGAGTTCGACGGCTGCGGTCAGCCCGTTCGGCCCGGCACCCACAACGACCGCGTCGAGCATGGACGGCACCTCGGCCCCCTCGTCCTTGAGGAATCAGTGGAACGATCAGCCGGCGGCGGCCAGCAAGCCCAGGATATGCGCAACGGCCGCCTCGTCCCTGGCCGCCGTGAAAGGAAGGGCATTGCCCCCGGTGATCCGGAACGGCTCGCGGCTGAGCGTGGCATGTGCCCCGCCCGCCTCGCCGACCAGCAGCAGACCGGCGGCGTGGTCCCAGGCGTTCTCCCAGGTGAAGGCGACGGCGTCGAGCAGCCCTCGGGCCACGTTCAGATATTCCAGACCGGCCGAACCGCAGGGGCGCACCTCAACTCCCGGCACCTCCAGGCCCGACAGGGCGCGCTTCTCCGCGTCGGTGGTGAAGTCGTAGTGGGAGACGGCGACGTGGAGGACCGCGCCGGGCTCCGGGGAGCCGCAGTGGATCGGCTCGCCGTTCAGCAGGGCGCCCCCGCCACGGCGGGCGATGGCCATCTGATCGAACACCGGGGCGTAGGTCCAGGAGGCGAGGAGCTCTTCGCCGTGCGCGAGGGCGACCAGCGTCGCGAAGCCGGGGTCGCCGTGGACGAACTGCCGGGTGCCGTCGACCGGGTCGACGATCCATACGGGTGCGTCGCCGCCGAGGGCGGTGAGCACGGCCGGATCGGCGTGCACCGCCTCCTCGCCCACCACCACGGAGCCGGGCAGCAGCTTGGTGAGAGCGTTGGTCAGATGCTCCTCGGCCTGCCGGTCGGCGATGGTCACCAGGTCGTGCGGGCCCTTCTTCTCCACGATCTCGTGGGCGGCGAGCTGCCGGTAGCGCGGCATGACCTCGTCGGCGACCGCCGTGCGGATCGCCTTCTCCACCGCGCCGAGATCACCGGCGAGAAATTCATCGATCATGCGTTCATCGAATCATGTCTCAGCGACGGCAGGTGGCATAGCGGCTGCCAGACGATGTCATCGAGGTGAAGGGAGCGACCCCCGCACATCCCCTTTCGACCGGCATCCCGGTTCACCCCGCCGACGTGCGGGGGCCGCGGGGCGGCGGCGGGCACGGTGCCGGGCGCCGCGGGCGCGGTGCGGGCGCCTGCAGGCGCGGCGGCCAGTCCCGCAGGCGCGGTGCCGGGTGCCGCGGGGGCGGTGCCGAGTCCCGGGTGCCGCAGGCGCGGCGCCGAGTCCCGGGTGCCGCAGGCGCGGCGCCGGATGCCGCGGGCGCGGTGCGGGCGCCTGCAGGCGCGGCGGCCAGTCCCGCAGGCGCGGTGCCGGGTGCCGCGGGCGCGGCGCCGGATGCCGCGGGGGCGGTGCCCCGGCGGCCAGTCCCGCAGGCGCGGTGCCGAGTGCCGGATACCGCAGGCACGGCGCCGAGCCCCGCAGGCACGATGCCGAGTCCCGGGTGCCGCAGGCGCGGAACGGAAGCGCTGCCAGGCGCCCGAGGCCCGGAAACGAGCAGCCTGCCGGACGGACGCCACAGACGCGGGAACCAGCGCAGAGCCAGGCGCCACAGGCGCGGGGACGGGCGTGCCGCCGCGCGTGCCAGGGGCCCGGGGACGGACGGGGCCGCGCCGCTGCGTGCCGGGGCCCGGAACGGACTCGCCGCGCACGCCAGGGGCGGCACAGGAACGCGCACGGCGCCGGGCAGGGATCAACGCACGCGCTCCGCGGGACGGCCGGTGGCCGGTGCGGGGCTGGGCGCCGCCGGGCCGCGGGCCCGGGTGCCGGTGGTGAGCAGGCCCAGGGTCACGATGGCGAGACCGCAGCCCGCCATGATCGCCCAGCCCAGATGGCTGGCCTCGGGGAAGCCGGAGACGAAGGGGCCGTGCACCCGGGCGGTGGAGACCGAGCCGAGGACGGCGACGCCGAGGGCCGCCCCCACCTGGCGGCCGGTGGAGGTGACCGCGGCGGCCACCCCCGCCTGGGAGCGCGGCATTCCGGACACGGCCGAGTAGGTGAGCGGGGCGTCGAGCATGCCGAAGCCGATGCCGAACGCCACATAGGCGATCACGAGGTACCAGATCGGGGTGTCCGCGCTCACCTGGGTCAGCAGCAGCCCGCACCCCGCCGTACCGGCCCCGGCGATCACCATGGGGATACGCGGGCCGCGGGCGCCGACGATACGGCCCGCGAGCGGTGAGGAGACCAGCGTCATGGCCGCCATCGGCAGCGTGAGCAGCCCGGTGTGCAGCGGGGAGAAGTCCCGTACGTCCTGCAGGTACAGGGCGTTGAGGAAGAGGAACCCGGCCAGCGCGGCGAAACCGCACACCGCCGAGGCGATGGCGCCACTGAAGGAGGGGCTGCGGAAGAAGCGGACGTCCAGCAGCGGTTCGGCGCGGCGCAGTTCATAGCCGATGAGGGTGGCGGTGGCGATGGCAGCGACGGTGAAGCAGCCGACGATCTGCGCCGAGCCCCAGCCCCGGACCGGGCCCTCGATGATGCCGAACGTGAGCGTCGCGAACAGCACGATGACCAGCAACTGTCCCACCGGATCGAGCCGGCGCGGCCGCGGGGCCCTGGACTCGGGGACGAACAGCGCGGTGAGGACGAGGGCGAGGGCGGCGACCGGGAGGTTGACCCAGAAGACGGCCTGCCAGCCGGTCGAGTCCACCAGCGCACCGCCGACGACGGGCCCCAGCGCGATGCTCACCCCCGCGACCGCACCCCACAGCCCGATCGCCCTGGCCCGCTCCTTGAGGTCGGTGAAGGTGTTGGCGATGATCGAGACCGCGACGGGGTTGAGCATGGCCCCGCCCATGGCCTGCACCATCCGGAAGGCGATGAGCGAACCGGTGTCGGTGGCGAGCCCGCACAGCAGCGACCCCAGGCTGAACAGCAGCAGCCCGGTCTGGAAGGTCCGGCGCCTGCCGAACCGGTCGGCCATGGAGCCGGAGAGCATCAGCAGGCCGGCGAGCACCACGGTGTAGGCGTCCACCGTCCACTGCAGTCCCGAGGGCGAGGCGTCCAGATCCTTCTGGATGGACGGCAGGGCGAGATTCACGATGGTGGTGTCGAGGCCCACCATGAACAGGCTGATGCAGCAGATCCCCAGGATCAGCCACTTGTGGCGGTGGTGCGGCGGCGGACCGTCTCCCTCGCTGTCCGCGTCGCCCGGGGTGGCTTGGCTCATGGAGCCGGCCATGGTTCGCCTCCTGGTCGGGGCGGGCCATACCCCGGCGCACGGACCACTGCGACCTCCGCATCGAAGGGTCCGCCCGCCGGGGGTGCCTCGCCTGGGTTCCGGACTATGCCTTGCGGCCGGTGATCACGACGGTGTCCGCGCCGAGGGGCAGCCGTCCGGTGGGCTCGAAGCCCACCGCGCGGAACCACTGCTCGTACTCGGCGCCCGTGTAGACCATGCCCTCGCCGGAGGCGATGGTGTGGAAGTAGGCGGACAGCATCGCCGCCCGCTCGGGTCCGGTGCCGTCGTCGTCCTGGCGCGGGGTGACCACGTAGATCCGGCCGCCGGGCGGGAGGGCGCGGGCGGCCTTGGCGAGCAGTTCCCGGATCCGCTCGGAGGACCAGATCTCCAGGAAGTGGGCGAAGAGCACTCCGTCGCAGCCGGTCGGGAACTCGTCGTGGAAGGCGTCGAGGCTCACCGCCCGCACCCGGTCGGCCAGCCCGAGCTTCCCGATCTTCTCGTTGGCGGCGGTGGCCACGGAGGGCAGATCGGCGATGGTGATGCGCAGGTCCGGCCAGCGGTCGGCGAGGTTGGCGGCGTTGATGGCCGTTCCGCCGCCGATGTCCAGGAGGTGGCCGCACCCCGAGAGGTCCAGCTTCTCCCCCAGCTCGGCGCCCACGAGCCTGCTCACCGACGACATCATGGTGTGGAATGTGGTCTCCAGTTCGGGATTTTCGGCGAGCCGCCCATAGAGGGTGGGCGCCGTTCCCGGAATTTCCCGCCGCAGACCGAGGTTGGTGTCTTCCTTGAGGGATTCACAGAACCAGGCCATCGCCCGGTAGATACCGTGCTGTTCCCAGGGAATGTTGGAGGCGGGTGCCTCGTCGAAGTTTGCGGTCAGCGGCTTCGAGAGCGGGGTGGTGTGGTAACCCTCGCCGTCCTTGCGCAAAAGTCCGAATACCGTACAGCCGAGAAGGAGGATGCGGGTGGGCTGCTCCTTGAGGTCCAGCCGTGCGGCGATCTCCCGCACGGCCAGACCGGGCTCCTTCTCCACCAGCGCGAAGAGCCCCAACTGGAATCCCGCGCTCAGGAACTGAAACCGATAGTGGGCCTTGTAGAGCCCTCTGAGCTCCACGTCTATCGGTACCTCGGTTTGCGTCATGCCCAACCCTTCTCTGACAAGGAGTCGTTCAGCCGACGGCACATCAGAGCACAAAATCCGAGGTGATTGTAACCATGTTCGAAGGTTTCAGGGGGTGGGAGTTCCTTTTGTTCTCCGGGCCCCGACGGGCAGCATCAGGGCCGTATACAGCACCAATGAAGCCCCGAGTCCGACCGCCCATCCATAGTCGGCGAGCGGCCGCAGAAACGGAATTAACCCTTCCTTGGGAAAAGGCCCTTTGCCGGGCTGGGAGGCGGAACCGCCCACCGCGAGCACGCCGCCCACCACGAAAGCGACAACCGCCCGCCAGTTCCAGCCGGATGCATACCAATAGCGCCCTTTGGGGCGATACAGATCGGCCAGGTCGAGAACGGTACGGCGAATGATCCAGTAGTCGGCGATCAGGACGCCCGCGACCGTGCCGAGCAGTCCGCCGACCACCCCGAGCCAGGTGAAGATGTACAGCTCGGGGGTGGAGGTGAGCTTCCAGGGGAAGATGAGCACCCCGACGATGCCGGTGATCAGCGCCCCGGTACGGAAGGTGATGAACTTCGGCGCGAGATTGGCCAGGTCATACGCGGGCGAGACCACATTGGCCGCGATATTGACCGAGACGGTGGCGATCAGCACGGTGACCAGTGCGAAGAGCAGGCCGAAGACATTGTCGGCCTTGCCCGCGAGCGCCACCGGGTCCCAGATCGGCTCCCCGTAGACCGCCTCGGAGCCGGAGGTCACGAAGACCGACAGCAGCGCGAAGGCGGTCATGGTGGTGGGCAGGCCCAGCGTCTGGCCCCACACCTGGGCCCGCTGCCCCGCGCCGAAGCGGGTGAAGTCGGGGATGTTCAGCGAGAGGGTGGACCAGAAGCCGATCATGCCCATGAGGGCGGGGAAGAAGACCGGCCAGAAGTCGCTGCCCCAGCCCAGCCGGGAGGGCTGGTCGAGCAGCGAGCCGAAGCCGCCCGCCTTGTCCGCGATCCACACCAGCAGCACCACGGCACCGACGAGGACGAAGGGCGCGGCCCAGTTCTCGAAGCGGCGCAGGGTCTCCATGCCGCGGTAGATGATGGCCAGCTCCAGCACCCAGAAGACGAGGAAGCACAGCCACAGCGTCCAGGGGTAGCCGGCGATCTCCCCGGCCCGCTCCCAGCCGCCCCCGACAACCTTGCCCAGCAGGACGTAGATGCCCTGCCCGCCGATCCAGGTCTGGATGCCGAACCAGGCACAGGCCACGGCGGCGCGGATCAGCGCCGGGAGGTTGGCGCCGCGCAACCCGAAGGAGGCGCGGGCCAGCACGGGAAAGGGGATGCCGTACTTGGGCCCGGCGTGGCCGGTGAGCAGCATCGGCAGCAGAACGACGACATTGGCGACGGCGATGGTGAAGACGGCCTGCTTCCAGTCCATGCCGAGCGCGACCAGACCGGAGGCCAGCGTCCAGGAGGGGATGTTGTGGGCCATGCCCACCCACAGCGCGGTGAAGTTGTAGGTGCTCCAGCGGCGTTCGGCCACCGGCACCGGGCGCAGGTCCTCGTTGCTGAAACGGTTGTCGTCCAGGGTCACACCGGGCGGCAGCTCCACCCGGCCGTCGGGGTGGGAGGTGACCGGGTCCGGCTCGGCAGGGGGCGGTGCGGTAGCGGTCATGGGGACCCTCTTCGTTCGTACGGAAGGTGTCGGGGAGTGCGGAACGAACGAGGGCCGTGCGGGGCCCGGCTGCCGGCCGGTGGTGGGCCGGCCGGCCGGCGGATGTGGTGTCCGGGCGTACGGGTGTGGGCGCGCGGCTGAACGGTCAGCCGGTGAGCGCGGGGATGACCCGCTCGCCGTACGCGTCGAGCGTGCGCTCCTTCGCGTCGTGCATCGCGTAGACCGCGAACTGGTCGACCCCCAGGGCGCGCAGCCGCTCCAGCTTCTCGATATGCGCCTCGGCCGGGCCGAGCAGGCAGAACCGGTCGACGATCTCATCGGGGACGAAGGCCGTGTCCGGATTGCCGCTGCGGCCGTGGTGTGCGTAGTCGTACCCCTGCCGCTCCTTGATGTACGCGGTCAGGGACTCGGGCACGGCGCCGGAGTGGTCGCCGTAGCGGGAGACCAGGTCGGCCACGTGGTTGCCGACCATGCCGCCGAACCAGCGGCACTGCTCACGGGCGTGGGCCAGGTCGTCGCCGACATACGCGGGGGCGGCGACGCAGATGGTGACCGCGTCCGGATCGCGCCCGGCCTCGGCGGCGGCGGTGCGCACCGCCTTGACCATCCACTCCGTCAGGAAGGGGTCCGCGAGCTGCAGGATGAAACCGTCGGCCTTCTGCCCGGCCAGCGCGAGCGCCTTGGGGCCGTACGCCGCCATCCACACCGGCAGCCTGCTGTCCTCGATCCAGGGGATGTGCATCGGGCTGCCGTCCACCACGGCCTCCCTGCCCTCCGCCAGCTCGCGGATGACGTCGATGGCCTCGCCGAGGCGGGCGAGGGTGTTGGGCTTGCGCCCGGCCACCCGCAGCGCGGAGTCACCGCGGCCGATACCGCAGACGGTGCGGTTGCCGTACATCTCGTTGAGGGTGGCGAAGGTGGAGGCGGTCACCTCCCAGGTGCGGGTGGACGGGTTGGTGACCATGGGGCCGACGATCAGCCGCTCGGTGCGGGCCAGGATCTGGCTGTAGATGACGAACGGCTCCTGCCACAGCACGGCGGAGTCGAAGGTCCAGCCGTAGCCGAAGCCGTTGCGCTCGGCGCGGCGCATCAGCTCGACGACGGCCGAGGCGGGTGGATCGGTCTGCAGGACGAGTCCGAAGTCCATGCTCGCTCCCTGGTTCAGCCGAGATACTGACAGGTGTCGCGGATGAGGAACTGGCCGTGCCCGGCACGCCCGGTGTATTCCCGCCGGTCGATGACGGGGACACCGCGCGACAGCACGGTCTCGACCTGCCCGGTGATCCGCTTGCCCTCGTACGCCGAGTAGTCGACGTCCATGTGGTGGGTCTCGGCGGACAGCGTCTGCTGGGCCGCCGGATCGTAGACGACGATGTCGGCGTCGGTCCCGGGCGCGATGGTGCCCTTCCGCGGATAGAGGCCGAACATCCTGGCCGGGGTGGCGCAGGCGATCTCGATCCAGCGGCGGCGGGAGATATGGCCGTCCACCACGGCCTGGTGGAGCAGGTCCATCCGGTGCTCCACGCCCGGCATCCCGTTGGGGATCTTGGAGAAGTCGCCCCGGCCCAGCTCCTTCTGCCCGGTGAAGCAGAACGGGCAGTGGTCGGTGGAGACCACCTGGAGGTCGTTGGTCCGCAGCCCCCGCCACAGCGCGGCCTGGTGCTCGACGGGCCGAAGCGGTGTGGAGCAGACGTACTTGGCGCCCTCGAAGTCCGGTTCCGCGAGGTTGTCCGTGGACAGGAACAGATACTGCGGACAGGTCTCGCCGAACACCGGAAGCCCCAGGTCACGCGCCTGTGTCAGCTCCGCGAGGGCCTCCTGGGCCGATACATGGACGACATACAGCGGGGCGCCGGCCACCCGGGCGAGCTGGATGGCGCGATGGGTCGCCTCCGACTCCAGCAGCGCCTTGCGGACCTCACCGTGGTAGCGGGGGTCGGTCCTGCCCTCGGCCAGGGCCTGTTCCACCAGGACGTCGATGGCGATGCCGTTCTCGGCGTGCATCATGATCAGCCCCGCGTTGGCGGAGGCGCGCTGCATGGCCCGCAGGATCTGCCCGTCGTCGCTGTAGAAGACCCCCGGGTAGGCCATGAACAGCTTGAAGCTGGTCACGCCCTCCCCCACCAGGAGATCCATCTCCTTGAGCGCGCTCTCGTTCACATCGGAGAGGATCATGTGGAAGCCGTAGTCGATGGCGCAGTTGCCCCGCGCCTTCAGGTGCCAGGCGTCCAGCCCCTCGCGCAGGGAGTGGCCCACCGTCTGGATGGCGAAGTCCACGATGGTGGTGGTGCCGCCCCAGGCCGCCGCCCGGGTGCCGGTCTCGAAGGTGTCGGAGGCGAAGGTGCCGCCGAACGGCATCTCCATATGGGTGTGCCCGTCGACCCCGCCCGGGATGACGTACTTGCCGGTGGCGTCGATCGTACGGTCGGCGGTCCAGCTGTGGGCGTACGCGCTGTCGGACGAGGCGAGGGCGGCGACCTTCCCGTCCTCGATCAGCACATCGGCCAAGGTCTCCTCGGCGGCGGTGATGACCAGCCCGCCGCGGATCACGGTACGGGACATCAGCTCACGCTCCTTGCGGACCGGGTGCTCTTCAGAGCGGTCTCGAGGATCTCCGCGCCCTCCTCGGCCTCGGCCACGGTGAGGCTGAGCGGCGGGGCGATCCGCAGCACGCTGCTGTTGTGCCCGCCGCCCTTGCCGATGAGCAGCCCGCCCTCCCGGGCGGCCTCCAGAACGGCGGAGGCGCCCTCGGGGTGCGGGTCGCCGGTGCCCGGTTCGACCAGCTCGATGCCGATCATCAGCCCCCGGCCGCGGACCTCGCGCACGGTGTCCAGACCGGCGCAGGCGGCGCGCAGCCGCTCGATCAGCAGCCCGCCGACTCGGCGGGCGTTGCCCTGCAGATCGTGTTCGACCAGGTGGGTGAGGTTGGCCAGACCGGCCGCCATCGTGATGGGGCTGCCGCCGAAGGTGGAGATGGAGTTGGCCGCCAGGCAGTTCATGACCTCGGCGCGGGCGACGACACCGCCGATCGACATGCCGTTGCCGATGCCCTTGGCGAAGGTGAGGATGTCAGGCGGCCCGGAGCGGTCGTGTGCCTGCCAGCCCCAGAAGTGGTCGCCGGTGCGGCCCCAGCCGGTCTGCACCTCATCGGTGATCCACAGGATGCCGTGCCGGTCGAGCACCTCGCGGAAGGCGGCGAACAGCCCGTCGGGCGGGGAGGTGAAGCCGCCGACGCCCTGGATCGGCTCGGCGATCAGCGCGGCGACATTGCCGTGCGCCTGGCCGAGGACGTCCTCGAGATCGGCGACGCACGCCTTGATGTACTCCCCGTCGGACAGCCCGGCGAACGGCCCCCGGGTGCGCACCCCGCCATGCACATACAGCGTCTGCAGCGGGGAGAGGCTGGTCGGCGACCAGCCGCGGTTGCCGGTGATGCCGACGGCCGAGAAGGAGCGGCCGTGGTAGCTGTTGCGCATCGCCAGGATCTGGTTGGAGCGGCGGTAGGTGGTGGCGAGCAGCAGGGCCGCGTCATTGGCCTCGGTGCCGGAGGTGGTGAAGAAGACCCGCGCGTCCGGGATGCCGGACAGCGTGGCGACCCGTTCGGCCAGGTCGACCATGGGCCGGTCGAGGTAGAGCGTGGAGGTGTGCAGGATCCGGCCCGCCTGCTCGCTGATGGCCTTGGTGACCTCGGGGAGGGCGTGCGCGGTCATGGTGGTGAGGATGCCGCCGAAGAAGTCGAGGTAGCGGTTGCCCTCGGCGTCCCAGACGTGGCGGCCCTCGCCGTGGGTGATCTCGATGGGGCGCTGGTAGTAGACGGCGAGCCAGTCGGGGAGCACGGCTTGGTGCCGTGCGTAGAGAGCCGCGTGGGGACCGCGGTCGGCATCGCTCCCGGCACCACTGCCGCTGCTCATGGCACTGCCGCTACTCATGGCATCGCTGCCGCTCATGGCATCGCTGCCGCTGCTCATGGGTTCACCAGCCCCTCGTAGGCGTCGGGGCGCCGGTCGCGGTAGAACGCCCACTGCTGCCGCACCTCGTCGATCAGACCGAAGTCGAGGTCGCGGACGATCAGCTCCTCCTCCTTGTCACTGGCCACATCGCCGACGAACTGGCCGCGCGGATCGACGAAGTAGCTGGTGCCGTAGAAGTCGTTGTCGCCGTACTCCTCGGTGCCGACGCGGTTGATCGCGGCGATGAAGTACTCATTGGCGACGGCCGCGGCGGGCTGTTCCAGCTGCCAGAGGTAGGCCGACAGCCCGCGGGAGGTGGCCGAGGGGTTGTAGACGAGCTGCGCCCCGGCCAGGCCCAGCGCGCGCCAGCCCTCGGGGAAGTGGCGGTCGTAGCAGATGTACACCCCGACCCTGCCGACCGCGGTGTCGAACACCGGCCAGCCCACGTTTCCCGGCTTGAAGTAGTACTTCTCCCAGAACCCCTTGACCTGCGGGATGTGGTGCTTGCGGTACTTGCCCAGATAGCTGCCGTCCGCGTCGATCACGGCCGCGGTGTTGTAGTAGAAGCCCGACTGCTCGACCTCGAAGACCGGCACCACGATCACCATGCCGGTCTCCCGCGCCAGCTCCCGCATCCGCTGCACGGTCGGCCCATCCGGCACCGGCTCCGCCCACCGGTAGTGCTCCGCCTCCTGCACTTGGCAGAAGTAGGGCGCGTTGAACACCTCCTGGAAGCCGATCACCTTGGCGCCCTGGGCGGCCGCCTGCCGGGCGTACTCCTCATGCTTCGCGATCATCGATTCGGTATCGCCGGTCCAGGTGGCCTGGACGAGAGCGGCACGTACGAGGTTGGCCATGATCAGCTCCTCAACCTGTGTCTACGCACGTAGAATCCGGCTGTGAAGAACGTAAGAGCGCACTGACTACTCTGGCAATACCGCCGCCGTTACTCAACGAAGACGATCACGTTTCCTGTTTTGTCGGGTCGCGGGGGCCGGGGGCGGCCGAGTGGGTGCGGGTTTCCGCCTCGCGCCTTCGGTGCCATTGAGCAGCGGCGGCGAGAGTGGGGAGCGCGGGCCACGTCGCCGAGCGCCGGGCCGGTTGACGCGAGCGCCGGCGATGCGGCACCCGCACCCGGAAGCCGAGACAGATGCCGGACCGCCGGGCCGGTGAGGCAGACCCAGAAGCGGCTCCCATGGCCGGAGCTGAGGCCCATCCAGGCTAAGTGCCCCTCGGGGCACCCCCTGAAAAAACGCTTGATCTGAAGCAACTACCTTGTCAAACGATTTCACAAGGGGTACCCCAACCCTCCTCCCCGCTGTCCGGCGCCGACCCCCGACCCCCGACCAGCGGAGCCGCCACCGGCGCCCACACCCACCGCCCCGGCACCCGGCGGCGGCGCCGGGCCCACCCCACCGCCGCCGCTGCTCAACGGCGCCGAAGGCGCGAAACGGCGCCGCACCCGACCAAGCCGACCAGCCCGAGCCACCCGTCTCCAGTCCGAGCCACCCGCCTCTAGCCCGAACGAGCGCCACCCGACGCTCGGACTCAGGCTCGGTCTCCGTCTCAGGCGGGACCGGGTACGCCCGGCAGCGCCGCCATGCGCAACGCATGGGCGAGATCGTGATGACTGCTCGAGGACACACCGGCGGCGGCGTCGAGCAGCAGGGGCACCAACGTGGCGGGGTCCTCCGCCGCCGCCCGCGCCGCCTCCTCCGGCGTACGGGCCCGTACGAGCGCCTCCAGCAGAAACGCGGCCCCGCGAGGTGCGCCCGCCGCGAGGAGCGCCTGGGCAGTGTGGGCGACCTCGGGGGCGGGGCGCGAGACGCTCTGCCGCAAAAGCCGCTCGCCGTCGGCCGTGCGGTCCGCGGTGACCAGCGCTTCGGCGGCTGCGGCGAGCCGTGTGGGCGGCAGACACGCCATCTCCCACAGCAGCGTGGACACGTCGGCCCCGAGTCCGGCGCGCTCCAGCTCCTCCGCGAGGACGGGCAGCCGTGGAGCGGGCCAGGCGGCGGCCTCGCAGAGCACGACATGGGCCTCGCCGGAGCGGCCCGCCGCCCGGAGTCGGCCGAGCCGCGCGACGGCCTCCTGGGCGGCGCGTCGCGTGGCGGCGCGCTCCGCCGCCTCCCGGGCGAGCCGCTGCCCGTCGTCCGCCGCCTTGTCCCGCTTACGGCGCTTGCCGCCACCCTCGCCGTCGTACGCCCCGGCGAACCGAGCACCGCGCGGAGTCGCGGGAACCTCCGTTCCGCTCTCCGCCAAGGGCGGGGCGGGCGAGGCCGGCGTCGGCGCCGCCGTACCCCCGCCTCCGGCCCCGGCGAACCGCGCCCCACGCGGCCGAGGCCGCGCGGGCCCCAAGCCCTGCACGACGGGCTCGACAGGCGCCTCCGCACCCGAGCCCAGAGCACCGACGAGGGTGCCCGGCGGCCTGGGCCCCGCCGTCGGGGCGGGCGCGGTTGGCTCGGGGCCCGCCGTCGGGGCCACGGCGGCGGGGGGCCCGGTCCCCGGGGCCGAGGGCCGGGAGGGGCGGGGCGTGAGGGCGGTGAGGCGGGCGTGGAGTTCTTCGATGCGGGCCGTCGCGCGACGCCAGTCATCGTGGGCCCAGGCCAGCTCCGCGCCGAGGCGTTCGCGGTCGGCCGCGCCCTCGGTGGCGGATATCGCCGCCTGGAGGTCGCGTTCGCGAAGGGCGGCGTTCCGCTGCTCGCGGAGCATGCCGCCCAGACGGGCCTGGAGCGCCTCGCGGCTGCCGGGTCCGGTGTCGTGGGCGGCGACCGAGGCACGGTAGAGCGTCGAAGCGCGGGCCGCCGCCTCCTGGGCGGCGTCGGCGCCGCGCTGGGTGGAGAGGTCCTGCAGCAGGGACTGGACGACGTCCCACGGCGGCACCTCCGACCCATCCAGACAGGCCCGCAGTCCCTCGGGGTCGCGCAGGGCGAAGACGCCGTACCAGCCCGTCCCGGCGGCCAGCCGCCTCGTCAGGGCCCGCAGATACCTCGCGAACTCCTCGACCTCGGCCGGGAGTCGTCCGCTCGCCATGGCCCCCTCCCCTCCCCCTCGGACGATGCACGGCCCAAGGCCACGCATTCGACACCCTGCGTGTTACGGATTCGGTTACGGCTGCGCTACGAGCGCTTTTCCTGCTCCGCACACAACAGGCAAACTTGCAAGTTCAACTGTCGAACTCCTCAGGTGAGGGCATGGCCACGCCTGATCACCCGCCCACCGAGCCCGCCTTCCGGCCAGAGTCCGGGCCCCGGTCAGAGCCCGCCTCCCGGCCAGAGTCCGGGCCCCCGCCAGAGTCCGGGCAACGCCCGGAGCCCGGCCCGCGGGCCGAGGAGCGCATCGCCGTCGACCTCGCCGCGGTCGTCAGCCAGCTGATGCGCCGTATGCGGGCGGCCTCCTCGCAGGGAGCGCTCACGCCCTCCCAGCGCGCGGTCATCAGCAGGCTGTACACCGAGGGGCCGACCACCACCGCCGCGCTGGCCCGCGCCGAGCTGGTGCGGCCGCAGTCCATGCGCATGATCCTTGCCGCGCTGGAGGAACAGACGCTGGTCGAGCGGGACCCCGCATCCCACCGACGGACGGCAGGTGGTCTTCTCGATCACCGAGCGGGGGCATGAGGCGATCACATCCGTAGGGCAGGCCAAGCAGAGCTGGCTGCTCGACGCGATCGACACCCGCCTGGACGCCGATGAGCGCCGCGCCCTCGGCGAGGCCACCGATCTGCTCAAGCGGCTGGTCCAGGAATGACCGGCACCGTGGGCAAGCCCGCCATACCCCCGAGGACCGGGACGGCGGGCGCGAGGCCCGTCCCGGGCGAACCAGCCGGCCCCGGCGACACCGCCGACCCCTTCGGCCCCCGGCTGATGACCCCGCTGCTCATCGGTTCGGTTCTCAACCCCGTCAACTCCACGATGATCGCCACCGGGCGGGTGTCCATCGGCCATGACTTCGGTGTCGGCGCCGCCCAGACCGCCTGGCTGGTCGCCTCCCTCTACCTCGCCAGGCAGTCGACGCCATGACCGACATGGACGCCGAGGCGCACCGCAACAGCGTCGAGAAGATCTTCCCCCGGCTCGGGGAGACCGACTCCACCGACGCGATCATCGGCCTGCTGGGCTGACACGGCGCCGGCTGAGAAGCCGCGGAGCCAGAGCCTGGTCGGCGGGCGCCTGGATCGCACCCGAGCCCGCCGACCCACCGCGTCGGATCAGCGCTTCGGGCTGACCACCATCGCCGAGCCGCCGCCCCGCCGTTCCGTCTCGGCCGCGGCCAGCCACCGTCCGCCGGACAGCCGCTGCACACCGGTGGCCGCCCCGATCTCGGGGTTCTGCTTGAAGGAGTGGCCGAGCGCCTCCAGCTTGGCGCGCTCCGGGCCGTTCCACAGCCCCGGCTCCAGCTCCGTCTGGGCGGCGTTGCGCTGGCTGGCGCGCGGTGCGGCGATCGCGTCGACCAGCGGCAGGCCCCGGTCGAGGTGGTTCAGCAGGGTCTGCAGCACGGTGGTGATGATGGTCGCCCCGCCCGGGGAGCCCAGCGCCAGCACCGGCTTGTGGCCGTCGAGCACGATCGTCGGCGACATGGACGAGCGCGGCCGCTTCCCCGGGCCCGGCAGGTTCGGGTCGTGGACGGCGGGGTCGGCGGGCGCGAAGGAGAAGTCGGTCAACTCGTTGTTGAGCAGGAAGCCACGGCCGGGGACGGTGATCCCGCTGCCGCCGGTCTGCTCGATGGTGAGGGTGTAGGCCACGACATTGCCCCACTTGTCGGCGACCGTGAGATGCGTGGTGTTCTCGCCCTCGTACGTGGTCGGGGCGGCGTGGCCACGGGTGTCGCAGGAGCCGGGCGCGGACGGGCTGTTCGGGTCACCGGGCGGTACGGGGCTCTTGAGCACTGCGTCGTCCTTGATCAGGCAGGCCCGGGAGTCGGCGAACCGCTGTGAGGTGAGCCCCTTGGTGGGGACGTCCTCGGCGGCTGGGTCGCCGACCCAGCGGCCCCGGTCGGCGAAGGCGATCCGGCTGGCCTCGATATAACGGTGCAGATAGTCGAGGTCGCTGAGCTTGGAGAGGTCGGTCCGCTCCAGGATGTTGAGCGCCTCGGCGACGCTGGTCCCGCCGGAGGACGAGGGCGCCATGCCATACACGTCCAGACCGCGGTAGGCGGTCCGGGTCGGGGCCTGCCGCTTCGTTCCGTAGGCCCGCAGGTCCTCGGCCGTCAGATCGCCCGCGCGCACCATGCGCTGCGCCTTCGGGTCGACGGGCGGCTTGCGCACGGTGTCGACGATGTCGCGGCCCAGCTCGCCCTTGTAGACGGCGCCGACGCCCTTCTTGGCCAGCAGCGCGTACGTACGGGCGAGGTCGGGGTTGCGGAAGGTCGAGCCGACCGCCGGGGGCTGGCCGCCGGGCAGGAAGAGCTTGGCGGTGGCCGGGAAGTCCTTGAAGCGGGCCTGGTTGTCGGCGGTCTGCTGGCGGAAGGTGCTGTCGACGGTGAACCCGTCGCGGGCCAGCCGCTCGGCGGGCCTGAGCACCTGCCCCAGCGAGCGGGTGCCCCAGTCCTTCAGGGCGTCGTTCCAGGTGGCGGGGGTGCCGGGGGTGCCGACGCTCAGCCCGCTGGTGACGGCGTCGGCGAACGGCAGCGGTTTGCCGTCCTTGCCGAGGAAGAGCTTCGAGTCCGCGCTGCGGGGCGCGGTCTCGCGGCCGTCGAGCGTGGAGACCTTGTGCCGCTTGGCGTTGTAGTAGACGAAGTAACCACCGCCGCCGACACCCGCCGAGTACGGCTCGGTGACCCCGAGCGCGGCGGCGGTCGCGACCGCCGCGTCCACCGCGTTGCCCCCGTGCCGCAGCACGTCGATCCCGGCCGCCGAGGCGTCGGCGTCCACGCTGGAGACCGCGCCGCCATAGCCGACGGCCACGGGCGTCTTGCCGGGAGCCGGCTTCGCGGTGTCGTCCTGTTCCGGCCCGGCGGCGCCGGCCGGGACGACGCCCAGCACCGCGACCATTCCGGCCGCGGCCGCCAGCGCGGGCAGTCGGCGCCGGACGGCCGCCGCGGCGGACGCGCGGGTGGTGGACGTGGTTGACGATGCGGCTGGTCGTACGGCGTGCCCCATCCGTGACCTCCAAGCGAAACGACAGGGAGCGGAGCCTACCCGCGAGCCTCATGCCCACGACAGGGGTAGATCGCCGATCCGTCCCGCCATCCGTACATGTGTCCGTTCCCGCGTTCGTTCACCCGTACGCTCGAACGCGTACCCGATCGGCCGCTACGATGCGCGGCCATGACAGACACCCTGCAGGACCTGATCGCCTCCGCGGCGGCCCTGATCGTGGGCCTGGCCGCCGGCTGGGCCGTGCACTCGGCGTTCGGGCGCCGCAAGCGCGCCCGCGAGCAGCGCTTCTTCGGTCTGCCGGACGGTTCGGAGTGCGTGCTGGTCACCCACCGGGACAGCACCTCGGCCCACTGGAGCATCCCCCGCCATGACGCGCTCGCGCTGCTCGGTCTCGCGTCGGTCGTGGAGAACTGCGGGGCGCACACCGAGGTCGCCCCGCATGACACGGGGCTGCAGGGCTTCGGCGCGCGCACCGAGTTCTGCGTCGGCGATCCGACCGCGCACCGCAGGCTCGCCGCCCATATGACCAATCTACTGCCGGGCGTCACCGTGCACCCGGGGGACGACTCCGGCACGGACCGGGGGACGTTCACCATCGCCGGTACGCACTACCGCCCGGAGCCGGGCACGGTCGAGTATGTGCTGCTGGCCCGGTTGACGGCGGGCGACGACAGCCGGCCGGTCTTCCTGACGGCAGGTCAGCGGCCGGTCACCCATCGCGCCGCCGTCCGCCATCTCGTCCGCAACCGCGCCCGGCTGGCCCGGAAGTACGGCGCCCAGGGCTCCTTCTGTCTGCTGCTGAAGGTGGTCAACTCCCAGGCGTACGGCCCGGATCTGGTGGAGCTGGTCGCGGATGTGACCAAGCCGGCGACCACCTCGGCGGGTCCCCGCGCCGCCGCGAAGGCGGCCGCGAAGGACGACTGAGCCGGCCCTGAGCCACCGGCTCAGCCACGGACCCGGCCGAACAGGCGCGCCCCGCCCAACAGACACAGCGCCGCCAGGGCCAGGGTGACGGCCGCCCCGACGGCGACCGTGGTGTTGGCGTAGTGCCCCATGAACACCTGGCGCACCGCGTCGACCGTGTAGCGGAACGGCACCGCGCGCGAGGCGCCCTCCAGCCATCCGGGGGCCAGGGTCATCGGCAGCAGCAGGCCGGAGAGCAGCATCAGCGGCATGGCCGCCGTGTTGGCGATGGCGGCGAACTCCGGGGGTGTGCGCACGTTCATGGCCAGCCCGTAGGAGAGCGCGGACAGCGCCGCCGCGAGCACGGCCACGAAGAGCAGGCCGATCAGCACGCCGGGGAGCGGGGCGCGCAGCCCGAAGGCCAGGCCGAGCAGCACCAGCAGCACCGACTGGGCCACCAGCTGGACGACATCGCGCAGGGTGCGGCCGAGCAGCAGCGCGAGCGGGCTGACCGGAGTGACCCGCATCCGGTCCAGTACGCCGAGGTTGCGGTCCATCAGCAGTCCGAGGCCGACATACGACCCGCCGAGCAGGGCGAGCTGGACGAGCACACCCGGGACCAGCGTCTGCCAGGACGATCCGCTGACGCCCATGTCGAGTCCGGTGAGCAGCGGACCGAAGAGGGCGAGGAAGAGCAGCGGCTGGAGCATTCCGAAGATGAGATTGGTCTTCGAGCGAAGCGTCGAGCGCAGACAGCGGCCGAAGACGATGCCGGTGTGGGCGAGAAGAGTCATGAGAGGGCCTTGGGTGGTCGGGGGCGACGTCGGATTGCTCAGACGGCCCAAAAAGCTCGGATGGCTCAGATGGCGAGGGGTTCATCGGCCGTGGACCGGCCGGTGATGGCGAGGAAGGCGTCCTGGAGGCTGGCGGCCGGATCGCCCGCATAGCGGCTCTTGAGTTCGGCGGAGGTGCCCTCGGCGACGATCCGCCCGGCGTCCACGACCACGATCCGGTCGGCGAGCGCATCGGCCTCGTCCAGATAGTGGGTGGTGAGGAAGACCGTGGTGCCGTGCTCGGCACGGACGCGCCGCACCAGGTCCCACAGCTCGGCCCGGCTGCCGGGGTCGAGACCGGTGGTGGGCTCGTCGAGGAAGAGCACCTCGGGCCGGTTGACCAGACCCAGCGCGATCTCCACCCGGCGGCGCTGACCGCCGGAAAGGGCGGCGGTCGGGCGGTCCATGAGTCCCGACAGGCCGAGCTCACCGGCGAGTTCATCAGCGCGCCCGGCCGCCGCGCCCCGGGACATCAGATGCAACCGGCCCTGGGTGACCAGCTCCTCGCGTACGGAACACGCGGGGTCCAGGCCGCCCGACTGGGCAACATAGCCGATCCGCCGCCGCACACCCGCCGGATCGCGGAGCAGATCGCGCCCGGCGATCTCGGCCTCGCCTCCGCTGGGCGGCAGCAGGGTGGTGAGCATGCGCAGGGTCGTGGTCTTACCGGCTCCATTGGGGCCCAGGAAACCGAGGATCTCGCCGCGGCCGACGGTCAGATCGATGCCACGGACGGCGTACACGGGGCCGCTGCCCAGCGAGAAGGTCCGGGTGAGGCCGCGAACGCGGATGACGGATGAGGACATGCCCACGATCACAGCACAACGCGATCCAAACTTGCAATCGACTTAAAGTTAGTAAGGGAGCGCAAGTTTGCAGCGGGCTACACTGACGGCCATGAGCGAAGGACTGCGGGAACGGCACAAGCGCCGTACGCGCCGACGGATCGCGGACGTGGCCACCGGCCTGTTCCTGGAGCGGGGCTTCGACCGGGTCACGGTCGCCGAGGTCGCCGCGGCCGCGGAGGTGTCCGTCAACACCGTCTACAACTACTTCCCGGCCAAGGAGGATCTGGTCCTGCCGCCCGACCAGGCGTCCCCCCAGCGGATCGCCGACATCGTGCGCGAGCGCCCGCCCGGCCGGTCCGCCGCCCAGGCGGTGCTGGACCGGCTGCGCGAGGAGGTCGCGCGCCGTGATCGCTCGCTGGGGCTGACCGAGGGCTTCGGCCCGTTCTTCGCGATGATGCGGGCCGCCCCCACACTGGTCGCCAGGCTGGAGGAGCTCGGCCACCGGATGAACGACGAACTGGCCGCTGTGCTCGCCGAGGAGACCGGCAGGGCGCCGGAGGATCCGCTGCCGCGTGTGGTGGCCGCCCAGATCAGCGGCTATCACTCACTCATCTTCGGCGAAATCGGCCGACGCGTCACGGCGGGCGAGGGCCCCGACGCCATCGCCGAGGCCGTGACGGAACTCCTCGACGCCATCGAGGAGATGCTCGGCGCGCCGATGATCGACTACGCCGTACGGGAGGAGCGACCGTGTTCCGAGTGACCATCCGGGGAGCCTTCGAGGAGCTGGGCGAGGACGATCGTGAGGCGCTGCGCAGCGCGGTCGACTCCTTCCAGGTGGGCTTCACCGAGGCGGGCACCTTCACCTGCGACCAGAGCCTTTCGGCGTTCACCTTCCGCTGTCAGGTTCCGGCGGAGCCGGATGACGGTGAACGGGAGGCGACCGAGGGAGCCATCGCGGCGCTGGCCGCGCATGGTTACCCCCATCGGATCCTGCGGGTCGGGGTGACGGACATGCGGGACATCAAGATCCGCCGCAAGGGCGGAAGACGCAACCCCCGCGGGGCGGGCGGCACGTAGCGCGATGGGCGGTGCACGCGATCCCGCGCGAGCGGCGGTACGGGGGTGTCCGGCGGGTCTTCCCCCCCTCCCCGCCCCTTTCCGCTACCAGGGGTTTCACCCCTGGACCCCGAGCTCCGGGACGGAGCCCCGCCTTCCAGCCCCTCCGGCACTTAAGGAGCAGGACCCAGGACGGAGCCCCACCTTCCAGCCCCTCCGGCGCTTAAGGAGCAGGACCCAGGACGGAGCCCCACCTTCCAGCCCCTCCGGCACTTGAGGAGCAGGGCCTGGGACGGAGCCCCAGTTGCGGGAAGGGGCGGGGAGGGGAACAGCCCGCCACAGGCGTCGCGATCCGTCGAACACCCCCTGAGCGCGGGACCCATGGCCCAGCCCGGGGCCAGGACTCGACGCGGAGCCAGGACTCGACGCGGGCTTCCGCTCGCGCGGAATTCCGCACAGGCGGGGCCGGGCCCTTGCGGATCCGGCCCCCGGATAGCGCCCCGGGCGCGGCCGGCCCCGGCAGCCGACCACGACCTTTATCGTTACCCATGCGTAACTTGCCGCGCTATTACCGCCGGTAAACACCCGAGTTACCGTCAGGTCACCAGCACCGGTGCTCCCCTGCCCCCACGGCACCCCCACCAGGAGCCACAGTGACCCCTGCCCGCAAAGCCCTGCGCCCCACGATGGCCGCCGCCGTCTCGGTGACCGTCCTGGCCGGCACGGCCTTCGGCCTCGCCCCCTCCGTCCAGGCCGCGGCACCGGCCCCGACCACCGCCATGGCCGCCTCCTCCGACTCCGCCTCCGCCTCCGACTCCGCCTCCGCCTCCTCCTCGGGCGTCTCCATACGGTTCGTCGACATCCCCGGCGACGGCGGCGTGAAGCTGGCCGCCAACGTCGTGGCCCCAGCGGACGCCGACGCCTCCCGCCGCCTGCCCCTCGTCGTCCTGCCCACCAGTTGGTCCCTGCCCCAGGTCGAATACCTCGCCCAGGCCAAGAAGCTCGCCGAAGCCGGCTATGTGGTGCTCACCTACAACTCCCGCGGCTTCTGGCAGTCCGGCGGAAGGATCGAGACGGCCGGGCCGCCCGATATCGCCGACGCGTCCAAGGTCATCGACTGGGCGCTGGCCAACACCCCCGCCGACCCCGACCACATCGGCATGGCCGGGCTCTCCTACGGCGCCGGGATCAGCCTGCTCGCGGCCGGTGCCGACCCGCGGGTCAGGGCCGTGGTGGCCATGAGCGGCTGGGCGGATCTGGTCGGCTCGATCTACAGCGGCCGCACCCAGCACGCCCAGGCCGCCGGGCTGCTCGCCGGGGCCGGGGAGCTGACCGGCCGGCCCAGCGATGAACTCCGGCAGATCCTGGACGACTTCTTCTCCTCCGACCTCGCCAAGGAACCGGATCTGATCGCCTGGGGCAAGAAGCGGTCCCCGGCCGCCCAGCTCGACCGGATCAACGCCAATGGCGCGGCCATCATGCTGGGCAACTCCTGGGGCGACTCGATCTTCCCGCCCAACAGCTACGCCGACTTCTTCGAGAAGCTGACCGGCCCCAAGCGGCTGGAGCTGCGGCCCGGCGACCACGCCACCGCCGAACTCACCGGACTGCTCGGACTGCCCAACACCACCTGGAGCCACGCCCGCCAATGGCTGGACCGCTACCTCAAGGGCGAGCGCAACGGCATCGACACCCAAGCGCCGGTGCGGCTGATGTCCCGTACAGCGCGCGGCGACGACTACGAGGGCTACCCCAGTTGGTCGGCCGTCCCCTCCGAGCAGCGCCGCGTCCCGCTCGCCGGCACCGAGAAGATCACCGCCAATCACGACTCCGGTGCCAACGCCGGAACGGTGCTGCTGGGCGGCGCCCTCGACCAGTTCCTGAAGGTCCCGCCGCTGGCCTCGATCCCACTGCTGCCCCGGTCCCGCGCGGCCGTCTGGCAGACCGGAACCTCCGCACGCGAGCAGCGCGTCCGCGGCACCGTGAAGCTCCACACCACCGTGACCAGCGACCGCTCGGACGGTACGGCGGTCGCGTATCTCTACGACGTGGGCCCGCTGGGCGTCGGCAAGCTCATCACCAACGCCCCGGTCACCTTCCACGACCGCACCCCGGGCACGCCGTTCGGAGTGGACCTGGAGCTGTTCTCCACGGCGTACGACGTCCCGGCGGGCCATCGGCTGGCGCTGGTCGTCGACACCGTCGACCCGCTCTACATCGAGCACAACCCCGACGGCGCCCATCTCACCTTCTCGTCCCCGGCCGCCGACCCGTCCTACCTCACGGTCCCGGTCCGCGACTGAAGCGGCTCAAGGGACGCAAGCCCTCCGGCCGCCCCGGTCAGCCGCGGGTGTCCCCCGGCATCGGGGCGGCCGGTTCGGCCGCGGCGACCTCGACCTGGCGGGTCTTCACACTGCGCCGCTCCCGCTTGGCCACCCAGTTGGCGAACCACGACAGCAGCATGCACATCCCGATGTAGATGGGCGAGATCACCATGACCACCGGGATGAACGGCAGGTCGTAGTCGAGATTGGACGCGATCAGCTTTCCGGCGTGCAGAAACTCCTCATAGGTGATGAGGAAGCCGAGCGAGGTGTCCTTCAGGGCCACCACCAGCTGGCTGATGATGGCCGGCAGCATCGCCCGCACCCCCTGCGGCACCAGCACGGACGTCATGACCTGGGTCTTCCGCAGCCCGAGCGAGTACGCCGCCTCGCGCTGGCCCCGGTCCACCGAGTTCACCCCGGCCCGGAACACCTCGGCCAGCACCGAGCCGTTGTACAGCGTCAGCCCGGTGACGAGGGCGGGCAGCGGCTGGACCTTCAGCGCCACGAAGACGAAGAAGATCATCACCAGGACGGGCATCGCCCGGAAGAACTCCACCAGCAGCGTGGCCACCCAGCGCACCGGGCGATGCTCGGAGAGCCGCCCCGCGGCGAGCACTCCGCCGAGCGCGAGCGAGAGGACCGCGGCGATCCCGAACGCCTTGAGGGTGCCCGCGAGCCCGTTCAGCAGCAGCTCCTGGATGCCCTTGTACTCGAACGGCATCCACTTGCGGTAGGTGAACTGGCCGGTGTGGATGAGGAGGTAGATGATCCAGCCGAGCAGGACCAGCAGCGCGGCCGTCCCGGCCAGCGCGTAGATCCGGTGCCGGCGCCGGGTGTGCGGCCCGGGGACGTCGTAGAGGGCGGTGGTCGAGGGGGCGGTCATCGCTGCACTCCCCAGTGCCGCTCCAGCAGGGAGAAGAGCGCGCTGATGGCGAGAGTGATGATCAGATAACCGGCGGCGATCCAGACGAAGGACCAGATGATGCTGTAGCCCCGCTCATTGAGGGGTTTGTAGGTGCCGAGCAGTTCGGTGACGCTGAACGACCCGGCGATGGCCGAGTTCTTGGCGAGCGCGATCAGGGTCGATCCGATCGGCGGGATGACCGAGCGGAACGCCTGCGGCAGCACCACCGCGCTCAGCGTCTGGTCGAACGTCATGCCCAGGCTGCGGGCCGCCTCGCCCTGCCCCACCGGCACCGTGTTGATGCCCGCGCGCACCGCCTCGCAGATGAACGCCGAGGTGTAGCAGCCGAGCGCGATCACTGCGAAGACGGTGAACGGCAGCACCAGCCCGAAGCGCGGCAGCCCCAGCATCACCGCGAAGAACAGCAGCGTCAGCGGGGTGTTGCGGAGCACCGTCACCCAGGCGGTGCCGAAGGCGCGCAGCGAGGCGACCGGCGCCACCCGGAAGGCGGCCATCAGGATGCCGAGGGCGAGGGCGAGCAGCGAGGCATAGACGGTCAGCTCCACGGTGCCGAGGAAGCCCTTGCCGTAGAGCGAGAAGTTCTGGGTGAGCACGTCCATGGGAGGGCCTTCAGCCGGTGCGGTAGCGGTCGATGGGGGGCGGCTTGGGGGCGGGCACACCGGAGAGGCCCAGGGTCGCCTCGTACGCCTTCCTCCAGTTGCCGTTGCGCTCATGGACCTGGATCGCGTCGTCCAGCGCGAAGCGCAGCGCGTTGTCCGGCTTGGGCACGCCGATGCCGTACGGCTCCTTGGAGAAGGGCCGGCCGACCACTTTCAGCTCCTCGGGGGCCTTGGCCGCGTAGCCGAGCAGGATGGTGTTGTCGGTGGTCACCGCGTCGACCTGGAAGCTGAGCAGGTTGTCCACGCACACCGAGTACGTGTCGTACGCGACCGCGCGGGCCTTGGGGTAGTCGGCCTGGATGCGCTGCAGCGGGGTCGAGCCGGCCACCGAGCAGACCGTTCTGCCCGCGAGGTCGGCGGGGCCGTGGATGTCGTCCTCGTCGGTGCGCACCAGCAGCGACTGTCCGGCCATGAAGTACGGCCCGGCGAAGCCGACCAGCCGTTTGCGCAGCGGATTGATGGTGTAGGTGCCGACGTAGAAGTCGATCTGGCCGCTCTGCAGCGCGGTCTCTCGGTTGGCGGAGGCGATGGTCTGGAACCGGATGGTCTTCGGGGGGAAGCCGAGTGAGGCGGACATCATCCGGGCGATCTCGATGTCGAAACCCGAGTAGCGGCCGGTGGCCGGGTCCCGCTCGCCCAGATAGGGCTGGTCCTCCTTGACCCCGACGGTGAGATGGCCGCGGCGCTCGGCCCGGCGCCAGGTGGGCGAGGAGGGCAGCCGGAAGCCGGTCGCCACCTTGTAGGTGGGCAGCTTCTCGGCCCGGGGTCCCTTGGCGGGCGGGCTGCCCTCCTTGCCGCAGCCGGCCATGAGCAGCAGGGCCAGGGCCGTTGCGAGAGCGGCGGTCGCGCGGCGCAGACGCCTCATGTCCGTCATCACCGGCTCAGTGCTTGAGGATCTTGGACAGGAAGTCCTTGGCCCGCTCGCTCTCCGGGGCCCTGAAGAACTCCTCCGGCGGACGGTCCTCGACGATCCGGCCGTCGGCCATGAAGACCACCCGGTTCGCGGCGGAGCGGGCGAAGCCCATCTCATGGGTGACGACGACCATCGTCATCCCTTCCTGGGCGAGCTGGCGCATCACCTCCAGCACCTCGTTGATCATCTCCGGGTCGAGGGCGGAGGTCGGCTCGTCGAAGAGCATCACCTGCGGATCCATCGCCAGCGCGCGGGCGATGGCCACCCGCTGCTGCTGGCCGCCGGAGAGCTGGGCGGGGAACTTCCCGGCCTGGTCGGCGAGTCCCACGCGGTCCAGCAGCTCCATGGCGCGCCGCTCGGCGTCCTGCTTCCCGCGGCGGCGGACCTTGGTCTGACCGAGCATCACATTGGCCACCACGGTCCGGTGGGCGAAAAGGTTGAACGACTGGAAGACCATGCCGACCTCGGCCCGCAGCCGCGCCAGCTCCTTGCCCTCCTCGGGCAGCGGCCGGCCGTCGACGACGATGGAGCCTGACTGGACGGTCTCCAGCCGGTTGATGGTCCGGATCAGGGTGGACTTGCCACCGCCGGAGGGGCCGATGATCACGACCACTTCGCCGCGCCCGACGGTGAGCCCGATGTCCCGCAGAACGTGCAGCGCGCCGAAGTGCTTGTTGACGCCGTGCAGCTCGATCAACGGCTCACCGACGGCCATACCCGGCCCCACCCACCTTCCGCTGTGTCCCGGTTAGCGCAAGCTATCCGGGCAATCGCGGAGTATCAGGTACGGACACGCGTCGATGGGCGGATACCGCCCGACAGGGTCTATGGGGGTGTCGGCCCCGCCGGGGCCCCGCCCCGGACCCCGCTCCTCAAACGCCGGAGGGGCTGGATATCCCCTACGCCTCGGCGACCTCTGCGTAGCGCCGGGAGAGTTCGGGGACGCCGTCGGCGGCCCACTGCTGGCCTGCCTCCACGACGTCCACCTCCCGGCCGGAGGCCAGCAGGACGACGGGCCGGCCGTTGGGCCACACCTGCCAGACGGCCCCGGGGACAGTGCGGACAATGACCGTGCCGAGATAGAGACCGGCGTCGTTACCGAGCCAGGGGAGCTCGTCCGGGTCGTCGCGCCAGCGCGGCGCCATCTGGTCGAGCGCCTCCAGGGAGGCTGTCGAGTCATCAAGTCCGATGCCCGCGGCCGCGGCCCGCGCGCGCAGCAGCTCGCATTCGGAGAGCAGTTGGGCGACACCCTGGGGATCCTCCTCCTGGGCGCCCATCAGGGCCGTGCCCGAGGCGGGGCCGCGTCGCTTGCGCCAGTTGCCCAAGAAGGAGATGTTCATACGACTCAGCGTGGCATCCGCGCCACCGGCGCACCACAGGGCGCGCGGTGTGAGCTGTGACCCGATGCTGGGGGGGCGGCATGAACGCGGCGCGACGCGGCGCGAGACGTGACCCGTTGCTTGTCTTGACGACACCCAACCGTCCTTCTACGTTCTCCCCGCGCCTGTCGGATCGCCAAAGGGGTGCGGTGCTGTCGAAAGGGAGAGCGTGCGCGGACCCTGAGACTGCGATCGATACGCGGCTACCGCCGCGCGAGGGGCCGAACACGGTCGACCGTCGGCAGGGGCATCTCCCAGCGGTAGCTGGGGGAGGCATAGGCGCCCCGGAGGCAATCCACACCGTAGAGGCTGTCAGGTTGGTTGCGAGAGGGGACACTTATGCGCGTCGCGAGACCCTGGACAGCCGCCGGGATCGTCGCGGGAGGTGTCACTCTCGTACTCCTCGCGCCTTCCTCCGCCGCACCGGCCAGTGTGCCGGCCCAGGCGACCCGGCCGACCCATAAGCCGCTCCCTCTGGAGCGGCTTTTCGACAACCGGGCGGTCAGCGATGACGCCCGGCCGGGTGACGCCGACTTCGACGGCGCGGGCTCCTCGCTCTCCGCACAGGATCTGCGGGCCGCCGGCTGGACCCCGGGGCGTGACATCGCCCTGGACGCGGCGCGGCTGACCTGGCCGAGGAGCGCGGGGGCACGGCTGGACAACGTGATCGCCGACGGACAGGCGGTGCGGCTGCGCGGGCGGGGCGAGGCGCTGACCTTCCTGGTGGCGAGCAGTTCACCGGACGGGCCCGGCGCCGGGGCGAGCGGTGTCGGCACGGTGCGCTACCGGGACGGGTCGAGCCGTCCGTACACGCTGAGCGCGCCGGACTGGCGGGCGGGCCCCGCCGCCACCAAGGCCGTCGGGCTCCCCCATCTCAACACCGCCGCCGGGCAGCGGCAGGAGACGGCCCGGCTGTACGCGGTGGCGGTGCCGCTGGAGCGCGGCCGGGATGTCGCGTCGGTGGCGCTGCCGAGGGATCCGGGCCCGGCCGCCGACCTCCATGTCTTCGCCGCGTCGCTGCGGCAGCCCGCGGACGGCTGGACGGGGAGCTGGGCGGCGAGCACCGCCGGGTACACCAAGGCCGGGCCGTGGACCGATCAGACGCTGCGGCTGGTGGTGCACACCAGCGCGGGCGGGCCGAGGGCCCGGGTCCGGCTGGAGAACACCTTCGCCGCATCGCCCGTGGAGATCGGCCATGCGACGGTCGCGCTCCAGGCGAGCGGCGCGGCGGCGCAGGGCGCACCGGTGCCCCTGACCTTCGGCGGGCGGCCGGGGGCGTCGGTCCCCGCGGGTGCGCAGGCGTTCAGCGATCCGGTGGACTTCCCGGTTCCGGCGGACGCCAATCTGCTGGTGAGCATCCATCTGCCGGGTCCGGTCGCGGCGGTGCCGGTGCACAGCCAGGCCACCCAGCGGTCGTATCTGAGCGCGGCGGGCAGCGGTGACCGGACCGGTGAACAGGGCGCCGAGTCCTATACCGGCACCCTCACCACCTGGCCGTTTCTGACCGGGGTCGATGTGCGGGGCGGGCCGGGTTCGGTGGTGGCGCTCGGCGACTCGATCACCGACGGCACCAAGTCCACCCATGACGCCAACCGCCGCTGGCCCGATGTGCTCTCGCGCCGGCTGCGCGGCCAGTCCGAGATCCCGGCGTACGGCGTGCTCAACGCGGGCATCTCCGCCAACCGCGTGGTCGCCGACCGCTATCCGGGCGAGGGCGTCTCCACGGACACCGGCGGGGTCAGCGCACAGCATCGGCTGGAACGGGATGTGCTCGCCCAGACCGGGGCCCGTACGGTCGTCGTCTTCCAGGGCATCAACGATCTGCGCTGGGGCAGCTCGGCCGAGGAGCTGATCGCGGGGATGCGGTCGCTCGCGGCGCGCGTGCATGAGCGCGGGCTGCGGGTGGTCGGGGCGACCATCGCCCCGTGCGAGGGCGAGTCGCTGTGCACGCCGGACGCGGACGCGCGGCGCTCGGCCGTCAACGCCTTCCTCCGGGACAGCGGCGGGGCGTTCGACGCCGTGCTGGACTTCGACGCGGTGGTGCGGGACCCCGAGCATCCGGCGCGGATCCTGCCCGCCTACGACAGCGGGGACCATCTGCACCCGGGGGACGCGGGGTTGCGGGCGATGGCGGAGTCGATCGACCTGCGGAAGCTGGTGGGGTAAGCGGACGCCTCGGGGGGGGCTCGCGTGTCAGGGGACGCCTCGGGGCGCTCCCGCGTAAGCGGACGCCTCGGGGGCGCTCCCGTGTAAGGGGGCTCCCCGTGCGGCACGTCCCCGGGTCACACCTCCAGGTCGACGACGACCGGGGCGTGGTCGGAGGCGCCCTTGCCCTTGCGCTCCTCGCGGTCCACATACGCGTCGCCGACCGCCTTGGCGAACACCTCGTTGCCGTAGACCAGGTCGATCCGCATACCGCGGTTCTTGGGGAAGCCCAGCTCCCGGTAGTCCCAGTAGGTGAAGGGGCGGTCGTACTTCAGCGGCCGCGGCACCACGTCCGACAGCCCGGCCTCGCGCAGCGCCGCCAGGGCCTCGCGCTCCAGGTCGGTCACATGGGTCAGCCCGTCGAAGGCGGACCGGTCCCAGACGTCCTCGTCGGTCGGCGCCACATTGAAGTCGCCGAGGACCGCGAAGGGGCGCTCACCGGCCGCGTCCCCGGCGACCGTCGTGCGCAGCGCCTCCAGCCAGCGGAGCTTGTAGTCGTAGTGGGGGTGGCCGATCTCCCGGCCGTTGGGCACATAGACCGACCAGAGGCGGACCGGGCCGCAGGTGGCGCCTATCGCCCGCGGCTCCTGGCCGCCGTCGTAGTCCGGGCCGCCGGGGAGGCCCACGGTGACGTCCGTGAGACCGGCCTTGGAGATCAGCGCCACTCCGTTCCACCGCCCGGTGGCGTTGACCGCGGCCTCGTAGCCGAGCTCGCGCAGCGGCTCGTAGGGAAAGGCGGACTCGGCGCACTTGGTCTCCTGGACGCACAGGACGTCCGTGCCGCTGCTCTCCAGCCAGGCGAGCAGCCGGGGCAGCCGGGCGGTGATCGAATTGACGTTCCAGGTCGCGATGCGCATAGGGGACAACCTACATCCCGGCTATGACAGCCCGCCCGGCCCGCACAGGGCGCCGCTCCCCACCGGGCTCCGGCCCTCAGAGGGTGAGGGATTCGCCCGGTGTCAGCCGCAGGTGCTCGGCGCCGCCCGTGCCCGGTCCGTCGGGGCCGAGCATGCGGCCGTAGACCATGTGCGCGAGGTCGGACAGCAGGGCGTCGTGGATGTCGACGGCCCGGCGCGGGTCGACCGCGCGGACGTAGTCGAGGACCTCGGCGAGCTTGTTCCAGGGGGCGTGGACCGGCAGCATCAGCGTGTCCACCCGCCGCCCGGCGGGCACGGTGAGCGCGTCGCCGGGGTGGAAGAGCGCGCCGTCCACCAGATAGCCCACATTGGTGATCCGCGGGATGTCGGGGTGGATGACGGCGTGCAGCTGGCCGTGCACCTCGATGTCGAATCCGGCGGCGGTGAAGGTGTCGCCCTCCCCGACGGTGTGCACCCGCCCGGGGAACGCCGCCGAGATCTGGCCGGAGACGCTGGAGAGCGTCCAGATGTGGGCGGCGGGGTTGGCGTCGAGCGCCGTGCGCAGCCGCTCCTCGTTGAAGTGGTCGAAGTGCTCGTGGGTGACCAGGATCGCGTCCGCGCCGACCGCGGCGTCCTCTTCGCTGAAGGTCCCGGGGTCGATGACGAGCGCCTGCCCGTCCTTCTCGATCCGGACGCAGGCATGGCCCTTCTTGGTGAGCTTCATGGAGATCATTGTGCTACCGGGACCCCCCTGGCCGTACTAGGCAAGTCGGAGGAAGTCCGCCATGGTTCGGCAGCGCCCCGAAGGGGCGCGGGGCTGTATCGATATCGGCTCCGCCGCCGGGCGCGACCAGCCACGGCGGCGCCGCAGCCGGCCAACGACGCATCGCAGCACTTCCAGCGGAGTGCTAGCCCTCCGGGCTTGTCTCCTCGCGGATGACGCGCTGGGCCACGGCGAAGGCGGAGTTCGCGGTCGGCACCCCGCAGTAGACGCCGGTGTGCAGCAGCACCTCCTTGATCTCGGTGGGGGTCAGCCCGTTGCGCAGCGCGGCGCGGGTGTGGAAGGCGAGTTCGTCGAGGTGGCCACGGGCGGCGAGGGCGGTGAGGGTGACCACGCTGCGGGTGCGCCGGTCGATTCCGGGCCGGGTCCACACCTCGCCCCAGGCGTAGCGGGTGATGAAGTCCTGGAAGTCGCCGGTGAACTCGTCGGTCAGGGACTGCGCGCGGTCCACATGGGCGTCGCCGAGCACTTCGCGGCGTACCTTGATGCCCTGGTCGTACGCGTCGGAGCGGACGTCCACCAGCGGCTCGGGCACGTTGTGGCCATACTCGACGACCTCGGCGCCCGGCGGCATGGGCGAGAGCACGGGCTTGAGCGGGGGCGCGGGGACCGCGGTCATCCCGGTCGGGTGGTCCGGGGACTGCCAGGAGCTGGAGAAGTGGCGCACCAGCAGATCGGTGACGGCCATCGGCTGTTCGACGGGGGTGAGATGGGAAGCGCCGGGGACGAGCGCGAGCCGGGCGTCGGCGATGCCGGCGACCAGGACGCGGGCGTCGGCGGCCGGGGTGACCTGGTCGTCGGCGCCGACCACCACGAGGGTGGGGATGCCGATCCGGCTCAGCTCGGCGCGGATGTCGAAGGCGGCGAGGGCCTCGCAGGCGGCGATGTAGCAGCCGGGGTCGGTGGTGCGGACCATCTGGACGGCCCAGTCGACGATGGCGGGCTGCGAGGCGGCGAAGGCGGGGGTGAACCAGCGCTCGGGGGTGGCGCGGGCGATCGGGTCGAGGCCGTTGGTGCGGACCACGACGCCGCGCTGCCGGAAGGAGTCGGCGGTGCCGAAGCGCGGGGAGGCGGAGACGAGAGCGAGTGAGCCCACTCTCTGGGGATGTCGGAGCGCGAGTTCGGCGCCGATGGCCCCGCCGATCGAGCAGCCCGCGTAGCCGAAGCGCTCGACCTCGAGCTGGTCGAGGGTGGCCAGCAGCCGGGCGGCGAGCTCGGCCACGGAGGGGGCCGGATGGGCGGGCGCGCCGCCGTGGCCGGGGAGGTCGAAGCGGAGGACGCGCCAGTGGCGGGACAGCTCGGGTATCTGGCGGTCCCACATGTGCCATGTTGTACCGAGGCTAGGCCCGAGCACCAACACGGGTGCGTCCTCTGGCCCATCTACCTGGTATTTCAGTGTCGTCCTGTCTGCTTCACTCACGCTCACACGCTCCCACGTCTCACGGACGCCCCTATAACGAGGGGATGCCGGATGCCGGCCTGACCAGGTTGAAGACCTCTCGGGCGGCATATCGCTTGAGGCATCGGATGATCTCACGTCGGGTCTTGCCCTGCTGGGTACGGCGTTCGTAGTACGCCTGGGTGCGCGGGTCGTGGCGCAGCCGGGTGAACACGATGCGGTGCAGGGCTGCGTTCGCCTGCCGGTCGCCGCCACGGTTGAGCCGGCGCGAGCTCCGCCTGCCTGAGGAGTACTCGACGGGGCTGACTCCACACAGAGCGGCGAAGGACGCCTCGGTGTTCAGCCGCTCGGGGTTGTCTCCCATGGTGATCAGGAGCGTGACGGCGCTGTCCGGGCCGATGCCCACCGGCACGAGCAGCTGCGGGGCGTGGCGTTCGACGAGCCGGGTCAGGCGCTTATTCAGCTCATCGATCTGTGCGGTGAGCTGCTCGATGCGCTGGGCCAGCAGGCTCAGAGTGATGTGAGTGGCTTGGGCCACGGCGTCCTCATCGCCCCCGCCGTCTTCGCCGTCGAGCTGGCCGAGGCGCGCGCAGGTGCGGAACAGCTCGCGGTTGCCCAGACCGGACAGCCCGCAGCGCCGGGTCGGCGATGACCAAGACGGCCTTGAGCTGATTGATCGCCTGAGTACGGGCCTTGACCGCGGACTCCTTGGCGAGTTTGAACATCCGGGCGCAGTGCACCGGACCGTCACCCGTTTTGGCGCGGGCCTTGGCGCGACCGCCCCGCCGCATCCAGAAACGGCTCGGCTACCTCAGCCCGATCGAGTACGAGGAGAAACATTACGCCAACCAGGCAACGGCCGAACAAGTGAACCTGAAACCACGTCAACCCGCCCTGACCAGCTAGTCAGCCACCCCCGTACAGCGGGGGAACCTCAGTTCCTCATCCGCGACCGGGACAGCAAGTTCACCGCCGCGTTCGACTCCGTCTTCGCCGGCAACGGCACAGCCGTCATCCCGACCCCGCCGCAGAGCCCACTGTCAAACGCGTTCGCCGAACGATGGATACGCACAGCCCGCGCCCAATGCACCGACCGTATCCTCATCACCGGCGAACGACATCTGCGCACCGTCCTCACCACGTATGCCGAGCGCTACAACGCGGGACGGCCCCACCGCAGCCTGGACCTACGAGCCCCAGACGACGACCCGAACATCATCCCCCTACATGCTCGCACGGTCAGGCGCCGACAGGTACTCGGTGGACTGCTCAACGAGTACCACAGCACGCTGCCCCGACCGCCTCACCATCGACAGAGAACGCCCAGCTCAGCAGCCTGATCGGAATAATGACACCCTTCAGGACCCATGGTGGCTGATGCCGGGAGTGTCTGCCGAGGGCCATCCGCTGTCACTGGGCGCGGTCCGCTCAGTGACAGGGACTCGTGACTCCGCCTTGGATGGTCAAGCGCGGGCGATCAGCCCGCCGACCTCACGGTTCACGTCCAACCAGCGGGTCTCCAGGCCGCCTTCGAGGAACGTGGCACGCATCGCCGCCCGCTGAATCTTCCCGCTCGTCGTGCGGAGGACCCCGCCCCGGCGAACCAGAGCGATGGCGCCCGGCCGGATGCTGTACTCCCGGATGAGATCCGCCCGCATGCTCCTCGTAAGCGTCGCGAGGTCGTCCTGGGAGATTCCGCCGCGCACCTCGTGCGTCACGATCAGCTGTTCTTCGACGCCGCCGCCCGGGCTCTGGACGGGTACGACGAAGGCCGCGCCGAACAGTCCGACGAGCTCGGGGCGCCGGGCCCGGAGGAAGTGCTCGATGTCCTGCGGGTAGATGTTCCGGCCGCGCAGAATGATGAGTTCCTTCAACCGCCCTGTGACGTGGACCTCGCCGTTGTGGAGAGTGCCCAGATCGCCTGTCCGGAGATAGCCGCCGTCGCCGTCCGCCGTGACGGCCTGGAACGTCTCGCGCGTGGCGTCCTTGCGGCCCCAGTAGCCCTGGGCGACGCTCTGCCCCCTGAGCCAGATCTCGCCGACCCGTCCCTCCTGCAGCACCTCGCGGGTCTTCGGGTCGACGATCCGTATGTCGTAGTCCTGCCCGCTGCCGCAACTGACCACGTCGCGGCCGCCCGACGAGAGGGGGACCGGACGGAAAGTGTGGTGTTCCAGGAGGGTGTCGTCAACATGGCTGACAGCCAGCTCGCGCTGTCCGGTGCCGGAGATGAAGACGGTCGCCTCGGCCATGCCGTAGCAGGGGGCCATGGCATCGCTGCGGAAGCCGGCGGGTGCGAACCTCTTGGTGAACGCGGTGAGCGTGGCCGCCTGGACGGGCTCGGAGCCGTTGGCGGCGAACCTCCAGCGGGACAGGTCCAACTCGGCCAGTTGTTCCTCGGTGACCTGCCGGGCGCAGAGGTCGTATGCGAAGTTGGGAGCGGCGGACCATGTGATGTCGTACTTGTCAACCATCTTCAGCCACCAGTGGGGGCGTTTCAGGAAGGTGGTCGGCGTCATCAGCACGCAGGTGCCGCCGAGCAGGAGCGGGGGCAGCAGAATTGCCAGCAGTCCCATGTCGTGGTACTGCGGGATCCACGACCCGAAGCGGGTGGTGCGGTCGAGGCCGAAGGGCCGACAGAGGATTTCCGAGTTGTGCAGCAGGTTCCCGTGGCTGACCATGACTCCCTTGGGAGTCGAGGTGGAGCCGGAGGTGTACTGCAGGAGGGCCAGCGTGTCCTGGTCCATGCCGCGCAGACGCCAGGCCTCGGCATCGGAGTCGGAGAACTCCGGCCCGTCCGTCACCGCCCAGCGCAGCCCCTGTGCCGGCTGCGACACGGCCCAGTCCCCCACGGAGGCGGAGGCCGCGTGGCAGGTGAGTACCACCGCGACCGAGGCGTCCTCGGCGATGGAGTCCACCCGGCGCCGTTGGTGCTGGTACTGCCCGGGCAGTGAAGAAGGGACGGCGATCATACTCGCGTACAGGCAGCCCACGAAGGCAGCGGCGAACTCCGGGCCCTCGGGGTAGAGCAGCAGGACCCGCGTGCCGGGCGCGTACCGCCTCTGCAACCAGCCGGCGATCTTGCGTGCTTCGTGATCGAGCCGACCGTACGACCAGGTCTCGTCGCCACCCTCCATCGACGGATCTCGTACGAAGATGATCGCCGGGGCGTGCGGAGCGGTCAGCGTGTTCTCCCGGATAAGCGCTGTGGCGCTGGAATGGTGCATGAGTGAAACAGCCATGGTGTCCCCTGTGCATGAGGTGGCGGATCGTGCGCGGTGACGGATTTCAGTCGTCGGCTGTGCCCAGTGCCAGCAGGGCGCCCAGCTCGGCGTCGTCGAGCAGTGAAGTGCCCGCGACCAGCGCGTTCGGGTCTTCGACGGCCGCGGCGAGCAGTTCCACGTAGTGGTCGAGGAACTGCCGTACGGTCTCCTCGTCGAACAGGTCGGTGGCATAGCGGAACACCGCGGTCAGCGCCGATTCGCTCTGTCGCATCTCCACGGAGATGTCGAACTGCCCTTCCATCTGCGGCACATCGACCAGGGAGAGGGGTAGTCCCCGGTACTCGGCCTCGCCACCGGTGGCGGCGGCCTCGGTGACGAGCTGGAGTAGCGGTTCCAGACGACTCGGGGCGACCATGGTGAACGCGATGCGCGCGGGGGGATTCCGGCTCGTGTACCGGCTTTCCCCTGCCAAGAGGGCATAGGGGTAGGCGCCGTGCTTCATCGCCGCCAGCACATGACGCTGTGCTGCGGCCGCCGCCCCGGCGAAGGTCGTCGCCGGGCCGAAGTGGGCGGGCAGAGTGAGGGTGTTCACCAGGTAGCCGACGACCTGGCGCATGCCGGGACCGGTTCTGGTGGTGGTGGGGCAGCCCACCAGGAAGCCGGGTTCGCCGCTGTAGCGGTGGATGAACGACTGGAACACGCCCAAGAGCAGGGCGAACGTGGTGACGCCCGTCTGCTGTGCGGTGTGCCGCAACCGGGGCACCAGGCGGTCGGGCACGCGCAGCTCGCAGGTGGCGCCGTCGAAGAGTGCTCGGACCTGGGGGCGCGGACGGTCCATGGGCAGCTCACCAGCGGGTGCCGCGCCGCAGAACTCCGCCCAGAAGGAGCGCAGTTGTTCGCGGCGTGGGCCGGAGAGCGTCCGCTGCTCCGCGGCCACGTAGTCGTCGTAGCCGCGTCTGAGTGGCGGCAGTTGTGCCTCCTCGGGGGCGGTGTAGGCGTCGAGGAGGTCCTGGAGCAGCAGCCACTGCGAGGTCGCGTCGGTGACGATGTGGTGCGTGGCCACCGCGAGCACGACGTCGTCCGGCGCCCGGCGCAGCAGTAGTGCCCGGCACGTGCCCCGGCCGGAAAGATCGAAGGGAGCTTCGCCGAACTCCCTCACCCACTTGACCAATTCTTCCGCGCCGGCCTCCGGCACGTCCCGTACAGCGAGGGCGACCGTGTTCGGGGGCCCGACGAGGCGCCGTGGGCCGGCCGCCGTCTCGGCGATGGTGGAACGGAGCACGTCGTGACGGTCCACGACGGCGCGCAGGGCCTGACGGAGCCGGTCGTCGTCGAGGTGGGCGCGGATGCGCAGTGCGCCCTGGACGTTGTAGGCGGGGCTGTCGGGAGCCATCCGATACAGGAACCAGAGCGCCTCCTGGCCGATGGACAGGGGCCGCGAGTCCTGCATCAGGCGGCGTCCAGTTCGGAGTGTATGTAGGCGGTGAGGGCGTCGATGGTGGGGTGGTCCCAGGCGAGCGTGGCTTCCACGACCAAGCCGTACTCCTCCTCGACATCGCCGCAGAGCGTGAGCGCGTAGACGGAGTCGAGGCCGATCTCCACCAGCTTGGCGTCCCGCGCCACCTCGGCCGCGTTGATGTCGAGGAAGTACGCGACGCGTTCGGTGAGCCAGGCGCTGATGGACCCGGTGGTTGCCGTGGTGCTGGTCTCGGGCATGCGGAGACTCCTTGAGGACTCGAAGTGTTGGAAGGTGAGTGTGGGACGGGGAAGCGAGGGGTGGCCGGCGAGCGAAGGCTCAGGCGCGGGCGAGCCGCGGCCGGCAGAAGTCGAAGCCCTCTCCTCGCTCGACGCGGGCGACCAGTTCCGCGAAGAGCTGCCCCTCCGAGGCGCCTGGCAGGGGGGCCACGTCGTGGCCGAGCCGTGCGGCGATCCGGGTCAGCACGCCGGTGAGCCACAGCGGGTCGCGCAGGAAGGCGTCCTCGCTGTGCTGGTTGTGCTGCCATATGCCGATACAGGTGGCCGCCATCGCGAGATGGGCGTAGCGGTCCGCGAGGGCGAAGCCAGCCCGGCCCGCGACGACGGAGTGCTCGCGCGGCGGCAGCGCCAGGCAGCGCTCGCGCAGCTCCCGTAGGTCTCCGCACAGGCGATTGACCAGTTCGAGGGTGCCCACGGGCAGGACGCCGTCCGGGTCGGGGTGGTGAAGTACGGCCGTGAGCTGGTCGACGCCGCGGGATGTGAGCTCGAGGGCCTGGTAGTCGATATCGCTCAGGGGCGCGTCGAGCCGGAACAGTTCGGGTGCGGGCGGCGTGGCGCGCAGCCAGCTCTTCGTGGCGAGGCGGGGGAGCTGGGGGAGCATGGTCGCCTGGCACACCGACGCGTTGGCGTGCGCGAAGGTGATGGCGGTCAGGTCCCGGGCGAACTTCTGGAAGATGCCGTAGGCGCCGTCTCGCAGGTACGACTGCGCGCCGAGGATGGTGCCGAGGTCGTACGAGGTCCGGTGGAGGATCTTCGGCGCGAGGTACTTGGCGGCCGCGGTCAGGACACTGGTCTGGTCCGGCACGACGTGCAGTCCGCGGCATGCCACGGTGGCCAGGCAGTCGGCGGCCAACAGATCGAGGAAGGCGCCGACGAGTGTGGCCCGGGCGTGCGGGATGTCCGCCACGCGGCGTCCGTAGAGTCTGCGTTCGAGCGTGAAGACGGCGACGGTGCGCAGCTGGGTGTCCGAGGTGCCGACCATCATGCCCGGCAGGAGCGCCCGCGTGGTCTGGAAGGCCCGCAGGACGGTTTCCATGGCTCCTCCGGGCGGGCCGATGAAGGCGTCGGCCGGAACCGGGTAGCCCGTGAACTCGGCGCCTCCGATCAGGCAACCCCGCAGCCCGACGGTCGGGTAGCGGAAGTCACGGCGCAGTCGGCCCGCCGGTCCGTCCGTCAGATCCACGAACAGGTGGGAGTGGCTGCGGGTGCCCGAGCCGGTGTCCGTGCGGGCGAGCAGCACGACGGCATCGGCCCTGCCGATGTTGTTCACGACCTGCTTGCGGCCGTTGATGAGGAGGCGGTCCCCGTCCTTGTCCCTGACGGCGGTGAGATCGGTCCGGGTGAAGTCGTTGCCGTGGGCCAGTTCGTTGTATCCGGCAGCCGTCTTGGAGCCGTTCAGCAGGAGTTCGGCCATCCGCTGCTGCTGGCGCTCGCTTCCGGAGGTCCACATGGCGGAGGCGGAGATGTAGTTGGTGAAGCCGTAGCCGAGGGCCAGGGTGGGATCGCGCCGCGAGACAGTGCGGGTCAGATGCATCAGGCGGTCGATGCGGCTCAGGCGGCCGCCGAGCGTGCGTGGCACGTACTCCGCGTTGAACCGAAAGGCGTCCAGGGCCTGTTCCCCTTCGGTGAGCATCTCCCCCCGCTCGTCCGCGGAGAGTACGGCTCGGAAGCCCAGCGGATTGTCCGGCTCGTGGGCGTCACCCAGTGCGTCCTCCAGAGCCGTTGCCGCCGCGATGGGCAGGACAGGGGCGGTCGCGCTCATGACGCCTCCAGGGACTCGACGGACTCGGCTGAGAGAGGGAAGGGCAACAGGGAGAACATGTGGTCCGTCTCGTACTGGCTCAAGAGCGGGGCCATGAGCCGGTCCAGGGCATCCTCGCCTCCGGCCGCATCGCCGTTGTGGGGGGCATCCGCGAGCACGCCCGGACGCAGCCGGGTGACGATGCGGCTGAGGCAGGCCTCCAGCCACAGACCGTTCTGCCACAGTTCATCGCTCGCGGACGTGCCCCGAGGCGCCGAATCCCGGTTGCGCAGCCAGAGCTGGAGACAGGCCGCCGCCGCGGCGCACAGGGTGTAGCGCTGAGCGAGATCGAAGGCGAAGGCGGGCACGTCCCGGGGCGTGGGGCGATGGGCCGCCATCAGTTCATGGGTCTCGTCGGCGATCCGGTGCACGGCTCCGGCCAGCGCCAGGAGCGACTGGGGCACCTCGCCACTCTCGGCGGCCTTGCGCAGCTCGTCGACGCTGTCCGGCAGGGACGCGGTGACGCTGTTGCCGGTGCGTGAGGTCAGGACGAGCCGGGTCGGGTCGAACTCCGGAAGACCCGCCGTGAGTTCGGCCGCCCGGGCGAGGCCGTCGACGTTGGTGCGGCCGGCGCGGTAGCCCTTGGCGAGCGTGCCGAACTGATTGATCAGCGCGTTCAGGTTGACCAGCGTGTTGCCGTCGAAGACACCGACGATCTGGTGGTCCCGCTCCAGCTTCGGAAAGAGGCCGTGTGCGAACTCCTCGCTGAGGTAGCTGCGCGCCCCCAGGAGCTGTCCCAGGCCACGGATGAGCTCGTCGCCCGTGCTCGGCACGAGGTACTTGGCCACACTCGAGGTCACGCTCATCTCCTCGGTGAGCGTGTGCACGCCTCGACTCGCGATCAACGTGACCGCCTCCATGACGAGCAGGTCGGCGTAGGTTTCGGTGAGGGTGCGGCGTGCTTGGGGCAGGTCGATGAGTCTGTGCTCGTACAGCTGGTGCCCTAACCCGAACCGCACCGCGATCCGCAGCGCCCGGTCGACCGCGCCCAGGGAGAGAGCGGTGCACAGTGTGCGGGTGATCTGCAGGCTCCGCAGCACGATCTCGACGCCCTGACCGGGGGCTCCGATCAGGGCCGCGGCCGGGATCTCGGCGCCGTCGAAGGAGATGCCGCTGATGTCGGCGCCGCGGATGCCGAGCGTACGGGCGGCGGGCAGACACATGTACGTGCCCGGCGCGAGCTGCTTCTTGTCCACGAGGAGCAGGCTGAAGCCCCGGGCGCCTCCCTCGGGTGTGGCGCGGGCCAGGACGCAGACCAGCTCGCCGCGCGTCGCGTTGTTGATCAGCCACTTCTCTCCGTCCAGGCGGTAGCCGTCCGCCGTGGGCGTGGCGGTGAGCCCGCCGGAGAGGAGATCGCTGCCGTGCCCCCTTTCGGTCAGTCCCCACGCGACCACCGTCCCGGCCGCCACCCGGGCACCCAGATCCGCCTGTTGGGTCGGGCTGCCCCCCACCCAGGTGCTCACCGAGCCCAGATAGGTCTTCGTATGGGCGATCGCCGCGGTCAGATCGCGACGGGCCACCACCCGGACCAGCTGGATCAGGTCCTCGTAGCTGCGCAGCGCACCGCCGTGCTCCTGTGGCACGTAATACGTGGCCATTCGCAGGGCGTCGAGCTGACGCACCGCGCCCTCGGGGAATTCCTCCCTGGCATCGAGTTCGCGGAGACGGGCTGCGGAGAAGGGCAGATCCCGCCGGCCGGGATCGCCCAGCTGTTGGTCGAATCGGCCGGCCAGGTCGTACGGGGCATAGCCGGCCCGGTCGTGCGGCGTATTGCGAGCCCGTTGGTCCGGGACAAACTGGGGTTTCGTCACGACTCCACCTGGATCAGAGAACACATGAGTTCCGAATACACCCCAGTCTTGGACACCGGCGGGAGTGCTGTCGCAGGTCGGGACTGACAGGACCTTGCGGTGGCAAATCTCTGCCAGGGCAGAATCCACAACCTCGCCGAGCGGCGGCTAGGGTCTCCAGTGCACACCGAATTGCATCGTCAAGGTCCGGTTCAGCGGCGAGTCGGGGGCTTTCCTCGGTGGAGCGCCCAGGCGAGAGGAACCCATGCCGGAAAGACCACATTCGGGGATTCTGGAAACCATCGGGAAAACACCCCTCGTAAAGCTGCAGAAAATGTTTCCAGGGGGGCGTCCGCAGGTCTTGGCCAAGGTCGAGAGGTTCAACCCTGGCGGCAGCGTGAAGGACAGAAGCGGCCTCAGCATGCTCCGTGAGGCGCTGCGCAACGGCGAAATAACTCCAGGGCGTTCAGTCGTCGTCGAATCCAGTTCGGGAAACCTGGCGGTCGGTCTCGCGCAAGCCTGCCGCTACCTCGGCCTGCGTTTCATCTGCGTGGTCGACGCCAAGACCACCGAGCAGAACCTCTCCATCCTGCGGGCCTATGGAGCCGAGGTGGACGTGGTGGAGGAGCGGGACACCGAGACAGGGGAATTTCTGCCGGTCAGGCTGCGGCGGGTGCGGGAGCTCCTGGACGGCATCCCGAACTCCTACACACCTGACCAGTACGGCAACCTGTTCAACCCGCGAGCGCACGAAAGCACCATGCGCGAGATCGCCGAGGCCCTGGGGGGCCGCCTCGACTACCTGTTCTGCTCGGTCGGCACTTTCGGCACATTGCGCGGCTGCTCGGACTACATTCGCGACGCAGGCCTGGGGACCAAGGTCGTCGCGGTGGACGCGGTCGGCAGCGCGATCTTCGGCCAGCGTCCCACCAGGCGCCTGATTCCGGGCCATGGCGCGTCGGTGCGCCCGGCGCTCATGGATCCGGACGCGGCCGACGAGGTCGTGCACGTGACCGATCTCGACTGCGTCGTCCAGTGCCGGAGGCTGGTCGACCAGGAGGCGATCCTGGCCGGTGGATCATCCGGCGCCACGCTGGCGGCGTTCGCCAAGATGCTGCCCCGCATTCCGCCGGAATCCGTCTGTGCGCTCATCTTTCCAGACGGGGGAGACCGCTACCTCAAGACCATCTATTCCGACGTCTGGGTGCGTGAAACCTTCGGTGAGGTCTCGCACTTATGGAAGGACTGATCAGTACTGTGCTGGTAATTCGTCAAGGCGATGTTGAGAAGCTCTTCCATGGGCGTGAGCGTGAGCAAATTGGGGCGGTCCGGGAGGCCTACCTCCTGCACGAGCAGGGAGTCACGTCCCTCCCCCACTCCATTTTTCTGCGCTTTCCCGAACAACCGGCCAACCGCATCATCGGGCTTCCCTCGTACCGTGGCGGGGAGCACCCTGCAGCGGGCATCAAGTGGATTTCCTCGTTCCCTGGGAACATCGAAACCGGCATAGCCAGGGCCAGCGCGGTCATGATCCTCAACTCGCTGCGCACCGGCCGTGCCGAGGTCCTTCTCGAGGGGTCCCTGATTTCAGCGGCCCGTACGGCGGCGAGTGCCGCGCTGGCCGCCGATGTTCTCACCCGGGATCGCCGTCCAGAGGGTGTTTCACTCATCGGCTGCGGTGTCATCAACCTGGAAATCCTGCGTTATCTCAAGGTGGCCGTTCCCGGTATCCGGTCGGTGACGGTCCACGACAGCTCGGCACCCCGCGCCCTTGAATTCGCGCGCCAATGCGCCGAAATCCTGCCAGCCGCGCGGATCACCCGGGCGGAGACTCTGGACGACGCCCTCGCGGCGCACGGACTGATTTCCTTCGCCACGTCGGCGGGCGTTCCGCACACCGATCTCACCGCGGCCGAGCCCGGCTCCGTGGTCCTGCACGTCTCGCTGCGCGACATCGACCCCGAGACGCTCCTCGGGGCGCACAACATCGTGGACGACGCGGATCACGTCTGCCGGGAGAACACCTCGCTCCACCTGGCCGAACAGGCCACCGGGCGCCGGACCTTCATCGACGCGTCGATCGGTCAACTCCTGGCCCACGCAACCGCGTTCACCCCCGACCCGGAGAAGGTCACCGTCTTCTCGCCCTTCGGCCTCGGGATCCTCGACCTCGCCCTCGCCGTCGACGTGCACGCCGCGGCGCGGAGGCAGGGCCTGGGCGTGGAGATCACGGACTTCCTGTCCTGACGACCTGCCCCGCTCCGACAAGCGCACCAGACAATGCCGTTCAACCCACTCACCCACTCACCCACTCACCCACTCACCCACTCACCCACTCACCCACTCACCCACTCACCCACTCACCCACTCACCGAGGAGAACCATGTCCGTCGAGCAGAACGACGACAACACCGTCTACCGCGTGGTCCTCAACGACGAGGAGCAGTACTCGATCTGGTGGGCCCACCGTGACCTGCCCGCCGGATGGCACGCCGAGGGCACGGAGGGCACCCGTGACGAGTGCCTGGCCCGCATCGGCGACATCTGGACCGACATGCGTCCGCTGAGCCTGCGTCGCCGCATGGAGGGACAGCACACCGCGGTCTGAACAGCCCCCTGGGGCGCGCACCCCACCACCGTGCTCTTCGCGTCGCACCTGGCGTCAGGTCAGTTAAGGAGTACCCGTTGAACGCCGCACAGCTGCCCGGGACATCCCTGAGCGGAAATGCTTCTCTCACCCTGCTCGAACTCTTCACGGAGCAGGCTGCCCGCACTCCCCGGGCAGCGGCCGTACAGGACGGCGCACGCACCCTGGCCTATCGGGAGCTGGACGAGGCTGCCGATCGCACGGCGCGGTTTCTGCGCGCGCGGGGAGTGGGCCCCGGCTCCCTGGTCGGTGTGTGTCTGCCCCGGGGCATCGGCCTCGTCACGGCGCTGCTGGGGGTGTGGAAGGCGGGGGCCGCCTACGTTCCCCTCGATCCGGGCCATCCGGCGGAGCGGCTCCGCTCGCTGCTGCTGGAGTGCGGCAGTGACCTCGTCCTGGCCGGACGGGAGCAGGCCGATGCGGTGACCGCGGCGGGCGTCCGTGTCTTCTCCCCGGAGGACGTTCTGGCCGGGCCCGAATCCGCCGACGGCGGGGGCGCGTGGGGGCCCGTCGATCTCGACGGCGTCGCCTACGCCATCTTCACCTCGGGCTCGACGGGTCGCCCCAAGGGTGTCCTCGTCACCCACGCCGGCATTGCCAACCGGGTGTTGTGGACGGTGCGCAAGCACGCCCTCACAGCCGACGACCGGGTGCTCCTCAAGACATCGATCGGATTCGACGCCGCGGGCTGGGAGATCTTCGCCCCGCTGATCAGCGGGGGAACCGTCGTCACCGCCCCCGACGGGACCGAGCGGGACCCAGCCGGGCTCCTGGGGGCGGTCGCCGCCGGCGGAGTCACCGTGCTGCAGGTGGTGCCCTCCGTCCTCCGGCTGCTCGTCGAGGAACCCGGCTGGGCGCACTGCGACACGCTGCGGCTGCTCTTCTCGGCGGGTGAACCGCTGAGCGCGGAACTGGTCGAGCGGTTACGGGAGCGGGTCGGCACACGGGTCGCGGTGTGGAACACGTACGGCCCCACCGAGTGCTCCATCGACGTCACCGCCCATCCGGTGGGCTCGGACCAGGCGTCCGGCCCCGTACCGATCGGCCGGCCGCTCACCGGGATGCGGGTGATGGTGATGGGTCCCGACGGCAGACCGGTGCCGAAGGGCGCCATGGGAGAGCTGTACGCGGGCGGTGTGGGCGTGGCCCGCGGTTACCTGGGCCGCCCGGACCTCACCGCGGAACGCTTCGTCCCCGACCCGTACGGCCCGGCCGGTAGCCGCCTCTACCGCACTGGCGACCTGGTGCGGTGGAACGCCGAAGGCGCTCTGGAGTACCAGGGCAGGATCGACGGCCAGCTCAAGGTCAACGGCGTACGCGTCGAACCGGAGGAGGTGGAGGCCGCGCTTGGCGGACACCCGGACGTGAACGGTGCCGTGGTCGTGGCCTTCGAGGCGGGTAACGGAGGCAAGCGGCTCGGTGCCTGCCTCCTGGCGCGGCAGCCATTGGATCCCGCGGTGCTCCGTGGCTTCCTGCGCGAGCGGCTCCCGGACAGTCACATCCCCGCGGTCTTCCACACCGTCGACGCCTTCCCACTGACTCCCAACGGCAAGGTGGATCGGAACTCTCTCGCCACCACCATGGACGAGACCGGCGCCGCGGCGGGCCGGACCGGCTACGTGGCTCCGCGCGACGTGGCCGAAGCACAAGTCGCCGAGGTATGGGCAGCGCTCCTGGGCCGCGAGAAGGTCGGGGCCCTCGACGACTTCTTCGCCCTCGGCGGCACCTCCCTCCAGCTCACCCGGCTCGCTGCGCGCCTGCGTACCGCGGGCGGCACGGTCTCGATGCGCGGTCTCTTCAACGCGACCACGGTCGAGGCCCAGGCCAGGCTGCTGAGTGCCCCGTCCGACGACGCGTGGCCCATACCCGTCGTGTCCAGATCCGAGCCGCTGCCCCTGTCCTCGGGACAGCGCCGGCTGTGGTTCCTCGACCGCCTGCATCCAGGCAGCCGTGAGTGGGTCGCGCCGCTGATCCTGCGTATCCCGGCCGCCACCCCGGTGACGGCCCTCGAGTCCGCGCTGGGCACGCTCGGCGCCCGCCACGAGGCACTGCGCACGCGGTACGTCGACATCGGCGGCGAGCCGCGGCAGGTGATCGGCGAGGCCGGGCCGGTGGAACTGCGGGTAGTCGACACCGGACGCGACGGCCTGCCTGCACACTTCGAGGAGCAGTTCGCGCGCGGCTTCGACCTGGCGCGCGGCCCGCTGTGGCGGGCGCTCCTGGTCCGGATCCCGGGCGAGGACCACGTCCTTCTCGTGACCATGCACCACATCGCCTGCGATGGCTGGTCCACCGTCATCCTGGAGCGTGAGCTGAGCGAACTGTGCGCCGCGGCGCGGGAGGGCCGCACGCCGTCCCTGCCGCCCGTCGGCATCCAGTACGCCGACTACGCGTCCTGGCAGAACGCCCGCCTGACGGAGGAGTTCACGGCGGCGGAGCAGGCGCACTGGCGTGCCGCCCTCGACGGCATCAGCCCGCTCGCCCTGCCGACTGACCGGCCGCGGCCGGCCGAGCGCGACCCACGCGGTGCCGTCGTTCCGGTCCGGGTTGAGCCCGCTCTAGCGGCGAAGGTGGAGGAACTCGGCCGCGAGCATGGAGCGACGCCCTTCATGACGCTGCTCACCGCCTTCGCCACGGTGGTGGCCCGGTGCAGTGGGCAGTGGGACGTACCGGTGGGCACCCCGGTCGCGGGCCGTGCCCACCCGGAGACCGCCGGCACGGTCGGTTTCTTCCTCAACTCCCTTGTGGTGCGCTGTGCCCTGGCGGGCGACCCGACCTTCGCGGAGGCTCTGCGCCGGGTGCGTACCGCCGCGACGGCGGCGTTCGCACACCAGGAACTGCCCTTCGACCGCCTGGTTGACGAACTGCAGCCTGAGCGGGACCTGTCCCGAACGCCGCTGTACCAGGTCGCGTTCGACATGCACAGCGAAGGCGTCACCAGTGTGGCCACCGGCGCCGATGATCTCAGGGCGTTCGCCGAGGCGTGGTCGGTCGCCAAGACGGACCTCTCCGTGTTCATCGGCCGGTCGGCGGAGGGCGCACTGGAGGGCGTCTTCGAGTACGCCACGGCTCTCTTCGACGCACCGACGGTCGTGCGCGTGCGGGATCAGTTCCTGCGCATCCTCGAAGAGGTCACCGCCCGCCCGGACACCCGCCTGTCCGCCGTGTCCATGCTCTCACCAGCCGAACAGCAACGGTTGCTCGTGGAGTGGAACGCCACCCGGACGGTGTACCCGGAGCTCGCCGTACACCGGCGTTTCGAGGAGCAGGCCGCGCGGACCCCGCACGCGGCGGCGGTCGTCGTCGACGGTTGTCCGGTGCCCTACGGGCAGCTGGAGGCGCGGGCGAACCAGATCGCGCACCACCTCCGGGCCGCGGGCGCGGGCGCGGAGTCAGTGGTCGGCGTACTGCTGGACCGTGGCCCGGACCTGATCGCGACGCTGCTCGGGGTGTGGAAGGCCGAGGCGGCGTACGCCCCGTTGGACCCGTCCTACCCCGCTGACCGCATCGCCTCGATGCTGGGCACGGCGGGAGCCACCACGGTTGTCACGCAGGCGTCGTACGAGGACCGTTTCACCGGTGTCGACGTCGTCCTCGTCGACACCGACCGCACCGCGATCGGCGCCCGTCCCCGGACTGCTCCGCAGCGGGTGGACGACCTCGACCGGCTCGCGTACGTCATCTTCACCTCCGGCTCCACCGGGCAGCCGAAGGGCGTGCAGGTCACGCACCGGGGCCTGGCCAACCACGTGTCGTGGGCGGCCGAGGAACTGGCCGCGGCAGGCCGGCGCGGTGCGCCGCTGTTCTCGTCCGTGGCCTTCGACCTGGTAGTCCCCAACCTTTGGGCGCCCCTGGTCACGGGCCAGCGCGTGTACGTGCTTCCCCAGGACGCCGACGGCGCGGACCTGGGGCGACTGCTGGCAAAGGCGGGGCCGTTCAGTTTCGTGAAGCTGACGCCCGGCCATCTGGACGTCCTGGCGGAGCAGCTGACCGCCGAGCAGGCCCGGTCGCTGGCGCCGGTGCTGGTGGTGGCGGGTGAGGCACTTACCCGCGCGACGGTGGAACGGTGGCGTGGGCCAGCCCCCGGTGTGCGGCTGGTCAACGAGTACGGTCCGACGGAGGCGTCGGTCGGCACCTGCGTCTATCCCGTACCGCTGGAGGAAACCTCCGAGGTGGTGCCGATCGGCCGGCCACTGCCCAACATGGCGATGTACGTCCTCGACGCCGGGATGCGGCCGGTGCCGGTGGGAGTGCCGGGTGAGCTGTTCGTCGGCGGTACGGGTGTGGCGCGCGGCTACGCGGGCCGGCCCGACCTGACCGCGGAGCGGTTCGTGCCCGATCCGTTCAGAGAGGTGGGCGGCCGTCTGTACCGGACCGGGGACCAGGTGCGGTGGCGGGCGGACGGGAGGGCGGAGTTCCTCGGGCGGCTGGACGACCAGGTGAAGATCCGCGGCTACCGGATCGAACCGGGTGAGATCCAGGCCGTGCTGTCCGAGCACCCGGTGGTGCGGGACGCGGTCGTGGTGGCCCGACAGACCCCGGCGGGTGAACGGCAGCTGGTCGCATACTACGTGCCGGTCCGGGGCCCGGCGGAGGCGGACGGGGCCGAGCTGGCCGCGCACTGCGCGTCCCGGCTGCCCGAGTACATGCTCCCGGCCACTTACCTCCCGCTGGCCGAGATCCCCCTCAACGCCAACGGAAAGACCGACCGCGGCCGGCTGCCCTCGCCGAACGAGCCGCAACCGGAGGCACGCGCTGCGCACGTCGCGCCGCGCACCTCGACCGAAGAGCGCGTCGCCGACATCTGGGCCGAGCTGCTCAACGTGACCGTCGGTGTGGAGGAGAGCTTCTTCCAGTTGGGCGGCAATTCGATCCTGGCGATCCGTCTGATATCGCGCCTACAGGAGGAGTTCGGCATCGACTTCAAGGTGCGCACCGTGTTCGAGGGCCCGACGGTGGCCCGGATCTCCGAGGCCGTGGAAGCGGCCGTCCGTGCGGAGATCGACGCGCTCTCCGCCGCACAACTGTCGACCGGCCAGGACCTGGCGAAGGAGTTCAAGGCATGAGCAGCAGTGAGACGACGCCGGTCGGCTTCGACGCCACGGCCGCCCGGGAGGAGTTGCTGCGTCTGCGTCTCTCCGGACGGCGCGGCGGTCGCAGACCGGCCATACCCAAGGCGGACCGGTCCGCCCCGCTGAAGCTGTCGTACGGGCAGGAGCAGATGTGGTTCCTCAGCCGCCTGGACCCGGACAGCACCCAGTACCTCGTGCCGCTGATCGTGCGGCTCACGGGCCCCCTCGACGTCGGTGCGATGTCCGAGGCCTGGCAGCGGCTGACCGACCGCCACGAGATTCTGCGGACCCGCTACGGCCTCCACGGTGAGGAGCCGGTGCAGATCATTTTCCCCGCCGAGCACGTCGAACTGCCGCTCGACGACGTCTCCGGTCTGCCGACCGACGAGCGCGACGCCGAGGTCCGGACCGTGTTCGACACTGAACTGTTCACGCCGTTCGACCTAGAGAACGACCTCCCGGTACGAGGGCGGCTCATCCGGGTCGCCCCCGACGAGCACGTACTCGGCATCGTGTTCCACCACATCGCATGCGACGCCTGGTCCACCGAGGTGATCGGCCGGGAGCTGAGCGCCCTGTACAGCGCGCTGGTCTCCGGTTCCGCCCCGGACCTCCCGTCGGTCGCCGTGCAGTATGCCGACTACGCAGCCTGGCAGCGCGCGGACATGTCGGGCGACAACCTGGAGAGCCACCTCGACTACTGGGAGGAGCAACTGGGCCGGCTCACCCCGATCGAGCTGCCCACCGACCGGCGCCGCCCGGCGGTCCGCAACGCCGCGGGCGCCTCCGTGCCCTTTGCAATTCCGTCCGAACTCGCGCAGCGGCTGCGTGACTTCGCCCAGGCGAACGACGTGACGCTGTTCATGGTGATGCTCACCGCGTTCCACGGGCTGCTGTCGCGCTACAGCGGTTCCACCGACATCCCGGTGGGAACCGTCGTGTCGGGGCGCGGTCGCCCCGAGCTCCAGGGCATGGTGGGCTACGGCATCAACAGCCTCGTGCTGCGCGGGAGATGGCAGGACGATCCGTCGTTCGCCGATCTCCTGTCCCGGACCCGCGACACCGTCCTCGCCGCCTTCGACCACCAGGGCGTGCCGTTCGCGCGGCTCCTCGACGCAATCCAGCCGGAGCGCGACCTCTCCCGGACCCCGCTGTTCGACGTGGCGCTCACCATGCACGGCGAACGGACGACCGCGTTCGACCTCCCGGGTGTACGGGCCGAGCCGTTCGCCGCCGTCGGGAGCAGCGCGAAGTTCGATCTGGACCTGCAGGTGCGGGAGGGCGCGGACGGCGTGCTCCACGGTCACCTGGAGTACGCCGTCGCGCTGTTCGACCGCGCGACGGCGGAGCGGATGACCGCGGATCTGGTGAGGTTCCTGGACGCCGCGGTGACCACGCCACGGACGAAGGTCGCACAGCTGTCCTTCCTCGGTGACGCCGACCTGGCACTCCTGACCGCGGGTGCGGTACGCACCGAAGACGCCGCCACCACCGTGCACCAGGCATTCGAGGAGCAGGTGCGGCGGACCCCTGACGCGGTCGCCCTGCGGTACGACGGCGAAGAGCTGACATATGCCGAGCTGAACACCCGGGCCAACCGCGTCGCGCACCACCTGCGCGGCCTGGGTATGGGCCCCGAGGCCCTCGTCGGGGTCTGTCTGGAGCCCGGCATCGACCTGGTTCCGGCGCTGCTCGGTGTCATGAAGTCCGGTGGCACGTACCTGCCGCTCGACCCCGCGCAGCCGACCGACCGGCTCGCCTACATGCTCGCGGACGCGGGTGCCGGCGTCATCCTCACCCAGAGCCTCCACGAGGACACGGTCCGGCGGATCCACTCCGGGACGGTGCTGGTCCTCGACCGGGAGCAGGACCTGCTGGGCGGACAGCCGTCCCACGACCCGGAGCCGCTGGCCGAGCCCGGCAACCTGATCTACGTCATCTACACCTCCGGCTCGACCGGACGCCCCAAGGGCGTGTGCCTGACGCACGCCAACGTGCTGCGGCTGTTCACCGTGACGGAGAACCGGCTGGCCTTCTCCTCGTCCGACGTATGGTCGCTGTCCCACTCCTACGCCTTCGACGTCTCGGTCTGGGAGATGTGGGGCGCGCTGTTGTACGGCGGGTCTCTGGTCGTCGCCCCGAGCGACACGGCAAGGGACCCGGACAGCCTGCTGGACCTGCTGGTCGAGCAGGGCGTGACGGTCCTCAGCAGGACGCCGTCGGGATTCCGCGCCCTGGTCGGTGCCGCGGCCGACGGTGATCCGCGGATCGGCCGGCTCGCCCTGCGGGCCGTGGTGTTCGCCGGAGAGAAGCTGGAGACGGCCGACCTGCGCCCATGGGCGGACCGGCTCGGGCTCGACTCCCCCCTGCTGGTCAACATGTACGGCATCACCGAGACCACGGTGCACACCACCTACCACGAGGTGACGTGGCGGGACCTCGAACCGGACGTCGGCAACCCCGTCGGCGTTCCCCTCGACGACCTCGCCGTGCACATCCTCGACGCACGGGGCAACCCGGCCCCGATCGGTGTGCCGGGTGAGATCCATATCGCCGGGCTCGGCGTGGCGCGCGGCTATCTCGGCCGCCCCGGTCTCACCGCCGAGCGGTTCGTCCCGGACCCGTTCGGGGCCCCCGGCAACCGCCTCTACCGCAGCGGCGACATCGCGCGCCGGCTGGCCGACGGCACGCTCGAGTTCATCGGACGCGCCGACCACCAGGTGAAGATCCGCGGGTACCGCGTCGAACTGGGCGAGGTCGGCGCGGCCCTGACGGCGCACGACGGAGTGCGGGCCGCGGTCGTCCTGCTCCGTGAGGACACACCGGGCGACAAGCGACTGGTGGCGTATGTCGTACCGTCCGCGGAGTCCGCGCCGGACAGCGGCGAACTGAGAGCGGCGCTCGCCCGCAACCTGCCCGAGTACATGATCCCGCAGGCGTACGTCACCCTCGACAGCCTGCCCCTCACGGTCAACGGCAAGCTCGACACCAAGGCCCTGCCGGCTCCGGAGCCGGCGTCGGCGCGCTCCTCCGGCGAGGTCTACGTCGCTCCGCGCACCGCCATGGAGGACGGCGTGGCCGCCATCTGGCGCGAGGTACTGGGGCTGGACCTGGTCGGTGTCCACGACAGCTTCTTCGACCTGGGCGGGCACTCGCTGCGCGCCATTAATCTGGTCGGCCGGCTGAGGGAGGCCGGCCACGACGTGACGGTCCGGGACATCCTCGAGCATCGGACCGTGGCACTGCTGTGCGAGCAGCTCGCCGACCGGGCACCGGTCGTGTCGACGGCGAGTGTACGGCCCTTTCAGCTGGTGAGGCCCGAGGACCGCACGCTGCTGCCCGAGGGACTCGACGACGCCTACCCGATGACGCAGGTGCAGATCGGCATGGTCGTCGAGATGCTCAGCGACACGGGCCAGCACCCGTACCATAACGTCACCTCCTTCCGGATCCCGGACGAGCGGCCGTTCGACATCACGGTTCTGCGCGACGTCGTCCGGTCCGTGGTCGGGCGCCACGACGTCCTGCGCACCTCCTTCGACCTCAACTCCTTCTCCGTGCCCATGCAGCTGGTGCACACGACGGTGGACATCCCCGTCACGGAATCGGAGAGGGACCTGCGCGGCCTCACCTCCGACGAGGTGGACGCCGCCCTGCGCAAGTTCACCCGCGAGGAACGGGCCCGGCTCATCGACCTGGCGAGCCCGCCGCTGCTGCGCCTGTACGGCCACGCCTGCGACGACGGCAGCTGGTGGCTCACCATCACCGAGTGCCACGCGATCCTGGACGGCTGGAGTCACCACTCCCTGCTCATGGAGATCGTCGAGGAGTACCACCAGGCCCGTTCGGGTGCGCGGAGGGCCCCCGAGCAGCCTCTGCCGGTACGGTTCGCGGACTCCGTTGCGGCCGAGACCGAGTCCCGGAAGTCCGGGCAGGCCGCCGCCTACTGGAAGGCGACCGTCGACGGGCACACGCCCTTCGCACTCCCCGATGCCTGGGCCGGGAACGGCGACGTCACCAGCACGCCCCCGCACCGCGCCAAGGTGGCGTTCCACGACCTCGATGACCGCCTTCGGGCGCTGGCCTCCGAGGCCGGGGCCTCGCTCAAGAGCGTGCTGCACGCGGCATACCTCAAGGTGATGAGCTCGATCACCGAGGAGGAGCGGTTCTTCACGGGCCTTGTGTGCAACGCGCGGCCCGAGATGCTCGGCGCCGACCTGATCTACGGCATGCACCTGAACACCGTGCCCTTCGTCTTCGACCGGACGGCGCGTATCTGGCGGGAGCTGGTGACCCAGGTCTTCGGCCGCGAGGTGGAGCTGTGGCCGCACCGGGGATACCCCATGCCGGACATCCAGCGCGAGACGGGTGCCGGCGGGCGTCTCGTCTCCGCGCGGTTCAGCTACCACGACTTCGACATGGTCGACCGCGACCAGGTGGACTACCTCGCGAGCATCGACGACAGCCCCACCGAGTTCCCCCTCGGCGTGTCGGCCAGGCTCGGGCATCTGTTCCTCACCGGCAGCGCCGGGAGCCTCGACGCGAACGCCGTCGACCGGCTCGCGGACATGCTGCGGCAGGTCCTCGAAGCCATGGCCGCGGACCCGGACGGGGACGCCCAAAGGCCGTGCCTGCCCGGCGGCGAGCGTACGGGGCTGCTGGAGCGGGCCGCCGGCCCGCGGACCGCGTACCCGGACTCACCGGTGCACCTGCGCTTCGAGGAGCAGGCGTCGCGTACACCCCAGGCGCCCGCGGTCGTCTTCGACGGCGGTGTCGTGACCTACGGGCAACTTGACGCCCAGGCCAACCGGATCGCCCATCAGCTGCGGGCCTCGGGCGTGGGCGCGGAGTCCGTGGTCGGCGTCCTCCTGGACCGCGGGCCGGACTTGGTCGCCACCCTGCTGGGTGTGTGGAAGGCGGAGGCGGCGTACGTGCCGATCGACCCCTCCCAGCCGGCGAGCCGTGTCGCCTCGATGTTGGAGGCCGCCGGCGCCACGACCGCGGTCACGCAGACGTCGTACGAGGACCGCTTCGACGGCGGTGACCTGCTGGTCATGGACAGGGACCAGGCCCTGATCGACGCCCGGCCGGCGACTCCTCCGCGGCGTCGTGACGACGGTGAGCGGCTGGCGTACGTCATCTTCACGTCCGGTTCGACGGGGCGGCCCAAGGGGGTGGGCGTACCGCACCGCGGTCTGTCCAACCATGTGGCCTGGGCGGCCGAGGAACTGGCCTCGTCCGGCAGCCACGGTGCGCCGCTGTTCTCGTCCGTGGCCTTCGATCTGGTCGTGCCCAACCTGTGGGCGCCCCTGGTCGTGGGCCAGCGGGTGCACACGGTCGCTCAGGATGCCGACATCGCCGATCTGGGCCGCCTGCTGGCCGAGTCGGGCCCCTTCAGCTTCGTCAAGCTGACGCCGGGGCATCTCGACGTGCTGGCCGAGCAGTTGACCTCCGAGCAGGCGCGTGCGCTGGCCCCCGTGCTGGTGGTGGCGGGCGAGGCGTTCACGCGTGCCACTCTGGAGCGCTGGCGTGGGCTGGCCCCCGGTGTGCGACTGATCAACGAGTACGGTCCGACCGAGGCGTCGGTGGGCACGTGCGTCCACCCGGTGCCGAAGGACGAGACGGCGCAGGTGCTGCCCATCGGGCGGCCGCTGCCGAACATGGCGACTTACGTGCTGGACGGCGCGATGCAGCCGGTACCGGCCGGTGTGCCGGGTGAGCTGTACGTGGGCGGGACCGGGGTGGCGCGCGGTTATGCGGGGCGCCCGGACCTAACCGCAGAGCGGTTCGTGCCCGACCCGTTCGGCGAGGCGGGAGGCCGCCTCTACCGGACCGGGGACCTGGTGCGCGGGCGGAGCGACGGGACAGTGGAGTTCCTGGGGAGGCTGGACGACCAGGTGAAGATCCGGGGGTACCGGATCGAGCCGGGCGAGGTCCAGGCGGTGCTCGCCGAGCACGCCGACGTGCGGGACGCGGTGGTCGTGGCCCGCAAGAACCACACGGGCGAGCTGCGGTTGGCCGCCTACTACGTGCCGGTCCGGGACGGCGCGGTGAGCGCCGCCGAGCTGACGGCGCACGCCGCGGCCCGGCTTCCGGAGTACATGCTTCCGGCCTCGTGGGTTCCGCTGGAGCAGATCCCGCTGAACGCCAACGGCAAGGTCGACCGGCGTGCCCTGCCCGCCCCGGACGAGGACGCACCGGGCTCGGGAGCCACCCACGTGGCGCCTCGTACCCGCACCGAACAGCGCGTGGCCGGCATCTGGGCCGAGGTCCTGGGCCTGGACCGGGTCGGTGTGCACGACGGTTTCTTCGACCTGGGCGGACACTCCATCCGCGCGGTCGCGCTGGTCGGGGCCCTGCGCACGGCCGGTTTCGACGTCGGCGTACGGGAGGTATTCGAGTACCGGACCGTGGCCGAGCTCAGCGAGTTCCTGACCGGGCGCCCGGCCCACGCCGAGATGGCCCCGCTCGTGCGGCCTTTCGAGCTGCTGACGGCCGAGGACCGGGGACGGCTGCCCGCCGACGTGGTCGACGCCTATCCGATGTCCCAGGTGCAGCTCGGCATGCTCGTCGAGATGATGGCCGACAGGGAGAAGCTGACCTATCTCAATGTCGCGTCCTTCCGCATCACGGACGGCGTCCCGTTCGATGAGACGGCGCTGCGCGAGGCACTGGCGGTGGTCGCCGAGCGGCACGAGATGCTCCGTACCTCCTTCCACCTCGACAGCTTCACCGCCCCGCTGCAACTGGTCAGGGCACACACCGTCATCCCGCTCCGGGTCGAGGACCTGCGCACGGCCGCGGACCGTGAACTCCGGGTGCGCGAAATCATGACCGAGCAGCGATCCGTCCCCTTCGACCTCGAAACAGCACCGCTGCTGCGGATGACCGCCCAGATCGAGGACGCGGACTCCTGGCGTCTTGTGGTGACGGTGTGTCATGCCATCACCGAGGGATGGAGCCACCGGTCCCTGCTCATGGAGCTGCTGGAGGTGTACGGCGAGCTGCGGGACGGACGGCCGCCGGCCGCGTTCACGGCGCCGCCGGTGCGCTACGCCGACTTCATCGCGGCAGAGCTCGCGTCCATGGAGTCGGCCGACGACCGGCAGTACTGGCGGGACGTCATCGACGGCTACGCGCCGTTCACGCTCCCCGTTCCCTGGGCGGGTGAGCCATCCGGACCCCGTGAGAAGTACCGGGCCGTCGTACAGGTACACGACCTGGAGCCGCGTCTTCGCGCCCTGGCCACCCAGGCCCAGGTGTCCCTGAAGAGCGTGCTGCTCGCCGCCCACCTGAAGGCGATGAGCCTGATCACCGACGAAAAGGCCTTCCACAGCGGCCTGGTGTGCAGCGCCCGGCCCGAGTCGCCGGGGGCGGAGCGCGTCTACGGCATGTACCTGAACACCGTGCCCTTCGCCTTCGACGCGGGCTGCGGAACCTGGCGCGAGCTGCTCCGGCAGGTCTTCGCCCGGGAGGCGGAGGTATGGGACCGCAGGCACTACCCCATGCCCGTCATCCAGCGTGAGGCGGGCACGGGCCGGCTGCTCACCGTGCGCTTCAGCTACCAGGACTTCGACAACGTCGACACCGAACTGGTCGACTCCGAGTCCAGCAGCGGCGAGGGCGGCACCGAGTTCGACCTCGCGGTCTCGGCCGTGTCCGGTTACCTCCTGCTGACCACGCACACGCATGCCCTCGGCCGTCCCCACGCGGACCGGCTCGCCGGCCTGTACCGGCGGATTCTGGAGGCGATGGCCGACGGCCCCGACGGCGACGCGCAGGACACCTTCCTGTCCGCCGGCGAACTGCGGTGGCAGCTGGACCAGAACGCGACGCAGGTGCCGTTCCCCGACCGGAGCGTGCTCCGGCTCTTCGAGGAGCAGGCGGCGCGGACCCCCGAAGCCACCGCGGTGAGTCACCTCGACACCAGGGTGTCGTACGCCGAACTCGACGCCCGGGCCAACCGGATCGCGCACCGACTGCGCGAGACGGGCACCGTCTCCGAGACGGCGGTCGGCGTCCTGCTGGACCGCGGCCCCCGGCTGATCGAGGCACTGCTCGGCGTGTGGAAGGCGGGCGGCGCGTACGTACCCGTCGACCCGTCGTACCCCGAGGAGCGCGTCGCGGACATGTGCGACAGCGCGTCGGTCCGCGTGGTCGTCACGGAGTCGGCGTACGCCGGCCGCTTCCCCGGCGTGCCGACGCTCGTACTCGACCATGAGGAGGCCGCGACCGGGCGGATGCCGGACACGGTCCCGGAACGGGTGGACGACCCCGACGGTCTCGCGTACGTCATCTTCACCTCTGGCTCCACCGGACGGCCGAAGGGCGTCCAGGTGTCCCACCGGGGTCTGTCCAACCACGTCAGCTGGGCCGCGCACGAACTCGCGGAGAAGGGCACGGGAGGGGCTCCGCTGTTCTCCTCGGTGGCCTTCGACCTGGTCGTCCCCAACCTGTGGGCGCCGCTGGTGACCGGACAGACCGTTCACGTGCTGCCGCAGGACACGCCCGCCGCCGATCTGGGCGGCCGGCTCGCCGGGAGCGGACCGTACAGCTTCGTCAAGCTCACCCCCGCCCACCTGGACATCCTGTCCGAGCAGCTCACCCCCGAGCAGGTGGAGCGGCTGAGCGAGGTGTACGTGGTCGCGGGCGAGGCGCTGCCCGGCTCCACCGCCAACCGCGCGCTCGAACTCCTGGGCGCGGGACGGCTGATCAACGAGTACGGACCGACCGAGGCCTCGGTGGGCACCTCGATCCATCCCGTGGCGGCACCCGTCTCTCTCGACGTCGTGCCGATCGGCCGCCCGCTGCCGAACATGGCGATGTACGTCCTCGACACGGCCATGCGTCCGGTCCCGGTCGGCGTCCCGGGCGAGCTGTACGTCGGCGGTACGGGAGTGACCCGTGGCTACGCGGGCCGGCCGGACCTGACGGCGGAGAGGTACGTGCCGGACCCCTACGGTCCGGTCGGCGCCCGCCTGTACCGGACGGGCGACCGGGTGCGGATGCTCGCGGACGGGGACGTGGAGTTCCTGGGCCGACTGGACGACCAGATGAAGATCCGCGGCTACCGCGTCGAACTCGGCGAGGTGCAGGCGGTGGTCGCCGCTCACCCGGCCGTACGGGACGCGGTGGTCACCGTCCACGAGCCGACGCCGAGGGACAGGCGCCTGGTGGCGTACTGCGTACCCGCCGACGGCGAAACGCTGCCAGGCGCGAGCGAGCTCGCCGCGGCGTGCGCTCTGCGGCTGCCCGAATACATGGTCCCGTCGGCCTTCGTGGCGCTGGAGCGGTTCCCGCTCAACGCCAACGGCAAGGTCGACCGGCGCGCTCTGGCGGCCCCGGACCGCGCGTCCCTGCGTTCCGACCACGCCTACGTGGCGCCCAGGACCGGGACGGAACGGCTGCTCGCCAAGATCTGGTCCGAGGTGCTCGGCGTCGAGGAGATCGGTGTGCACGACCGGTTCTTCGAACTGGGCGGTCACTCGATCCTGATGATCCAGGTACTCGCGGCCGCGCGCCGTGAGGGGCTCGCCGTTTCCGTCTGGCGGATGTACCAGCACCAGACGCTGGTGGACCTCGCCGCGGCGATCGACGAGGACACGGCGGCGGCCTCTCCCGTACGGGACACGCAACTGGCCGACGAGAGCGACAAGGCGTCGCCGGAGCGTGTCGACCTGCCGGCGGGCCTGGTCGCCGAGCTCCTGGAACAGGCCGCCGGCGGTGATCGGAGCAAGCTGGAGCAGGGCCCGCTCGCCGAGGTCGCCGCGCTGCTCGGCAAGGCCCGAGCGGACGGTGCCTCCGCCACCGGGGAGAGCGACTTCCCGTTGGACGAACTGCGGACGGTGATGGCCGAGCACGAGGTGCCCGGCATAAGTGTCGCTCTGCTGCGACCCGACGGCACCACCGAACTCCACGGGTGCGGCGTGCTGTCGACGCAGGAAGCCGAGCCGGTCACGCCCGACACGCTGTTCCAGGTCGGCTCGATCAGCAAGCATGTCACCGCGTTCGCGACCCTCCGCCTCGCCGCGGAAGGCCGCTTGGGCCTCGACGACTCCATCAACCGGCATCTGACCTCCTGGCAGCTGGCCGACCTGGACTCGGCGCCCGGCGAGGTGACGATCCGGCACCTGCTCGGTCACCTCGCGGGCCTCGCCCGGCACCGCAGCGTCGGATTCCGCCCCGACGAGGAACTGCCCACGCTGCTGGACCTGCTGGAAGGAACGGAGGCCGTCGCCACCCCCCGGGTCAGCAGACAGCTCGTTCCCGGGACGACCTTCCGCAAGAGCAGCACCCACTACTGGGTCCTCCAGCAGCTCCTCGAGGACGTCACCGGAGAGTCGTTCCAGACGCTGATGCACCGCCTCGTCCTGGGCCCTGTGGAGATGACGGGGAGCAGCTTCGACCAGTCGTTCCCGCACACCGCGGGCCGTCCGGTGGCCCTCGGCCACCACGCCAGGGGCGTTGCCCTCGGCGGCGGGTGGCGCAACCGCGCGCACCTTGCGGCGGCGGGCCTGTGGACCACGGCGGAGGACATCGCCAAGCTCGCCCGCCAGGTGCGGTGCTCGGTGCTCGGCCGGCCCGGCGCCCTGCTCCCGGCGGACCTCGCCCGGCAACTGCTGGCCACTCATCCGGGCAGCTTCTACGGCCTGGGCACCATCGTCGACGAGCACGGCGAGGACGCGGAGTTCGGCCACGGCGGAGAACCCGCCGGCTACTGGAACCTCGCCCTCAGCCACCTGCGCAGCGGCGTCGGCGTGGTGGCACTCACCAACTCCGACAGCGGCAAGGGCGTGGTCAAGTTCCTGACCGCGGAACTGAGCCGCCGCCACCAAAGCTTCGGCCAGGGGAAGTTGATGGCGGACTGGGCGGTGGCCGGCACCGGCGCCGACGCACCGGCGAACCATCCCCTGCTGACCCCTGTGGTGACCGACGAGGACCTCGCATGAGACCACGGAACAGCACCGTCCCGGAGGACGACATGCAGCACGCTGCCGCACGACACCTGATCTCCATCAACGACCTGACCGACTCCGACCTGCGCGGCATCGTCGCTTCCGGGGCGTCCTTCGCCCTCGAGGGCACGCGTGGCGCCCGGCCCCTGCAGGACACCGTGGCGGGGATCTACTTCAGCAAGACCTCCACGCGCACCCGGACGGCCTTCTCCAGCGGTGCGCTGCGGCTCGGCGCCTCGCTGATCACCTATGGTCCCGGTGACCTCCAGCTCAACACCGGGGAGAGCACGCAGGACACCGGTGCGGTGCTGTCCCGGATGCTCGACGTCCTGGTCGCCCGTACCGCCGGCGACCCGGCGGAGATGCGCGCCTGGGCCCGCCAGGACCGGATGGCCGTCATCAACGCCATGAGCGCCGACGAGCATCCGACTCAGGCGCTGACCGACCTCACCACGATGATGACGAAGCTCGGCCGGATCGAGGGGCTGCGCATCCTGTATGTGGGCGAGGGCAACAACACGGCCGCCGCCCTGGCCCTCGCCCTCACCCGGTTCGAGGGCACGAGGCTGGAGCTGCGGACCCCGCCCGGCTACGGGCTCGACGCGGTGACACGCGCACAGGCCGAGGCGTACGCGAAGCGGTCCGGCGCGGTCCTGCACGAGCGCCACGACATGGCCGACCTGCCGGGTGACCAGGACGTCGTCTATACGACGCGCTGGAAGACGACGGGAACGACGAAGGCGGACCCGGACTGGCGGCGGATCTTCACCCCCTTCCGCGTCACCGAGGAGCTGTGGGCCGGTAGTCCGAAGGCGGTGTTCATGCACGACCTGCCCGCGCACCGGGGCGACGAGGTCACCGCTGAGGTGCTCGACGGCCCGCACAGCATCGCCTTCGAACAGGCCGAGAACAAGATACACAGCGCGATGGCGGTGCTCGAGTGGTGTCGCGGGGCGGGGCGTACTCGTCCCGCGGGTCACGGATGAGAATCGCCGGCGAACCGCCTCGACCGGTGGCGGACGCGGGGGACACGAAGAAACAGGCCGGTGTCCCCCTGCGCCGGCAGCGAGACTTCGTGCTGCTGTGGAGCGGCGCGGGACTCACCCTGCTGGGGGCCCGCGCCGGTTCCGTGGCCTACCCGCTGCTGCTGATCTGGTCGACCGGGTCCGCGTCGGCGGCGGCTGTGGCGGGCTTCGCCGCGCAGCTTCCGCAGCTGCTCGTCCAGCTGCCCGCCGGAGCGCTGGTCGACCGCTGGGACCGCAGACGGCTGATGATCGGTTGCAGCGCGGGCTGTGCCGTGAGCGCGACGAGCGTCCTGGTGGCCGTGGCGTGCGGGCAGGTGTGGCTGGCCCACCTGGCGGTCGCCGCCTTTGTCGAGGGCTCCCTCATGGTCTGCTACCGGCTCGCCGAGCGGGCCGGCGTCCGCCATGTGGTGCCACCGGGGCAACTGACGGCCGCGCTCGCCGGGAACGAGGCGCGCGGCCGGGCCGCGGGGATCATCGGGCAGCCCGTGGGCAGCGGCACGTTCACGCTGGCGCGCTGGGCGCCGTTCGGGGTGGCCGCCGTGGCGCACGTGTGCGCGCTGGTCGCCGTCCTGCTCATCAGGAAGCCGTTCCAGGACGAACCGGTGGACCGGCCGCGCCGGTTCGTCCCTGAGATCGCCGAGGGGGTGCGCTGGCTGTGGCGGCAGGTCTTCCTGCGGCAGACAACGCTGCTCATCTCCGGCAGCAACGTGATCTTCCAAGCGCTCACCCTGCTGCCCGCCCTCGTCCTGTACGAGGAGGGCGCCTCCGCCGCGACGGTCGGTGTGATCGCCGCTGTCAGCGGGGTGGGCGGAGCCTGCGGAGCGCTCTGCGGGGGCTGGTTCGCGCGGCGGTTCCGGCTGTCCGCGATGGTCCGCCTGGGCTTCGCCGGGTGGGCCCTGCTGGTGCCGTGCCTCGCGCTGACGCGCTCGCCGCTGGTCCTCGGCATGCTCCTCGCCGGAGTGAACTTCGCCGGCGGAGCGATCAATGTCGCGGGCGGCGTCTACCAGGTGCGGATCACCCCCGACGCGCTACAAGGACGCGTCAACAGTGTGCTTCAGCTCATCGGTTCGGGCGCCAACTCGCTGGGTGTGCTGGCCGGTGGCCTGCTGCTCGATGCGTCCGGAGCCGCCGGCACGGCCCTGGGCTTGGGCGCGGCGATGGCTCTACTGGCCCTCACCGCCGCCCTGTCGCCCACGGTCCGGCGGGGCGAAACCGCCGTCGGGCCCTTCGAGAAGTCCGTTTGTCACCACGAATCCACCATGAAGAAGGAGTAGACGCATGAACACGGCAAGCACCTGGTCTCCGCTGGAGATCACCCCGGAGAGCGCCGGCGTGGAGGCGTCCCCGGAGGGGCTGCTCAAGGTCGTCGGTGACAGTGGCACCATCGACGCCCGGCTCATCGCGGAGAAGGCCCTCGTCTTCCGGCGCTTTCACCTGACCCCGGAGGCGCTCGAGCCCGTCATGTCCGAACTGCTGCCCGCGCGGCTCGCCTACGTGCACGGCAACTCGCCCCGCACGAAGGTCGGCCAGAACGTCTACACGTCCACGGAATACCCGCAGGAGTTCACCATCTCGATGCACAACGAGATGTCGTACTCCCACCAGTGGCCGGCGCGTCTGTTGTTCTTCTGCGAGAAGGCCGCGGAGACCGGTGGCGCGACGCCGGTGACGGACGCCGCGCTCTGGCTGGAGTCCCTCGACGACGAGGTCCGCGAGGCCTTCGCGCAGGGAGTCTGTTACCGGCAGAACCTCCACGACGGCTACGGACTGGGCAAGAGCTGGCAGGACACGTTCGAGACCACCGACCGCGGTCAGGCCGAGGCCTTCCTCGAAGGCACTGGTGCGACGTGGGAGTGGCGGCCCGACGGCACCCTGCGGATCAGCCAGGTACGCCCGGCCACCGCGAAGCACCCGGTGACCGGCGCCGAGGTGTGGTTCAACCAGTCAGACCAGTGGCACCCGGTCGGCCTGGGAGGCGACACGGCCGCCGCGCTGGCGCAGATCCTTCCGCCGGAGGAGCTGCCCCAGTCGGTGACCTTCGCCGACGGGTCGTCGATCCCGGACGAGTACGTCATCCAGGTGCGAGACCGGGCTTTGGAGGCGGCGGTGGACGTCGACTGGCGCACCGGTGACCTGCTGCTCATCGACAACATGCTCGTGGCGCACGGCCGTCGCCCGTTCACGGGCACCCGCCGGGTGCTGGTGGCGATGTCCGACTGACGCCTGACCGCGCAGGGCCGCCACCACGGCCATCCACTCTTCCCCGACCCTCTTCGCTCCGGAAGGAGCCGATGCACGTGACCAGCCCTTCCACCGCGGCCGCGACCGGGCTGCTGCCCCGCCTCTACACAGCCCCGGACCAGGCCGCTCCGGTCGGCCAGTTCCTCACCCGCAACCGCACGGAGATCCGTGCCGCTCTCGTTGAGCGGGGAGCCGTGCTCCTGCGTGGCTTCGCCGTGGGGGGCGTGGACGGCTTCGACGCCTCGGTACACGCGCTGTCCGGGACGCCGCCCCTGACGTATGCGGAGCGCTCCTCGCCGCGCAGCACCATCAAGGGGCAGGTGTACACCTCGACGGACTACCCGGCCGACGAGGAGATCTTCCTGCACAACGAGAACTCGTACCAGGCGGTCTGGCCGCAGACGCTGTACTTCTATTGCATCGAACCGCCGACCACGCTGGGGGCCACGCCGCTCGCGGACATTCGTCAGGTGTACCGGGCCATCGAGCCGGAGGTGCGCGAGGAGTTCCGGCGCCGGGGCTGGCGGGTGGTCCGCAACTTCCACCCGGACTTCGGTGTCCCGTGGCAGAAGGCGTTCAACACCGACGACCGGGACGCCGTCGCCGCGTACTGCCGCGGCAAGGGCATAGACGTCGAGTGGACCGACGGCGGCCTGCGCACCACAGCGGTCCGGGACGCCGTCCACGTTCACCCGGTGACGGGAGAGCCGGTGTGGTTCAATCACATCACGTTCTTCCACGTCAGCACGCTCGGCCCGGACGTCCGTGCGGGACTTCAGGAGATCTTCGCTCCGGAGGACCTGCCGACCAACTCCTACTACGGCGACGGCGCGCCGATCCCCGATGACGTCGTGGCGCATCTGCGGCAGTGCTACCGGGACGCCAGCACCCGCTTCGACTGGCAGCGGGACGACATCCTGGTGGTCGACAACATGCTCGCCGCCCATGCCCGGGAGCCGTTCACAGGCCCCCGCCGGATCGCCGTGGCGATGGCCGAGCCCTCCGCGGGCTGACCCGCGCCGCCCGCCCCCGAGCTCCCCGCACTGGTGCCCTTCGGTACGGGGAGCTCGGTCGTGTCCGGACCCTGGTGCGATCACCGGCCGGCGCTCAGCACCCCGGCCGAGCACGAGCACTCGCGGTCCGTCCGCCGGGACGGAGCGGGAGCGCGCAGCGGGGCGATGACCCGCGGGCGTCGGCCGTGGTAGACGAGTGCCGGTGGCAGATTGCCCCACACCGTGCGGCCGGTGACCACCTCCTCGAAGGTCACGCCAAGCATCCGGCGGAACCGTAAGGCGGGGGCGAGCCGGATCGCGTGGACGTACCCGAACGTCGTGAACGCGCCCTCCCGCTTCAGGGTTTGGCTGACCGCCAGGAGCGTCTCTTGCTGGATACCGCGCGGGAACGACGCCCAGGGCAGGCCGCTGACGATCACATCCGCCTTGCCGTGGCCTCTCTCCGCGATCAACTGCGGTAGTTTCGAGGCATCCGCGTTGATCACATCGACTCCCGAGAAGCGCCCGCGCAGCGTGTCAGCGAGACGGGGGTTGATCTCCACGGCCAGATGATGGCCCCTTCCGCCCAGGAGTTCCTGGATGGCGCTAGTGAACGCCCCCGTACCGGGGCCGAGTTCCACCACCACCGGATCGCCGAGCTCCGGGATCGGAGTGGTGACCGCGACGGCGAGTCTGCGAGAGCTCGGTGCTACGGCCCCGATGCGCAGGGGAGCCCGCAGGAACTCGCGGAGCAGGGTACTGGTGTCACTCATCACAGCTCGAGGACCTTCTCTGGGTCGTGGCGGGAAAGAGGTGGGGCCAGGGGGCCAAGGGAGGGGCAGGTGGCGTGTCACTCACGCATCCCCGCCAGCTCGACCGGCCTCGTGCGCAGTGCCACGAACGCCGGCACGACGGCGGCCACCGCGGCCAGCACGGCACTCGCGGTCGCCACCGCACCGATGGCCTCCCAGGGCACGACCAGCGGTGACCAGACGGCGAGCAGCCCCAGTGCACCCCAGACGCCGAGCAGGTTGAGGCCGGACACGGCGGCGCCGAGGACACTGCCCACGGCCACGACCACCAGCGCCTCCACCGCGACAAGACGGAGCACCTGCGGTTTGGTCGCCCCGGTGAGACGGAGCACCGCCAGGTCGCGGACCCGGTCGGACGTGGCCATCACCAGCGTGTTCGCCAGGGCGATACCCGTGTACACGAGGGCGATCCCGAGGATCATGAGCAGCCCCAGGCGAGTGTTCTCGCTGGAGCGCGGATAGTTCTCCGACGCCCAGGCGTCCTTCGTCAGGACCTGAGTACCCGTTGCCCGGCCCGCCTCGCGCAGCCGCGCCTCGACAGCGGCCCTGTCGGCGCCGTCGCGGAGCCTGATGTCCACGCGGTCGATAGCCGCGCCGGCGGCGTTGTGCGGTGTCACGTACACGCCGTTGCTTCCGGTGCCGACGCGGAGCACGGCCGCGATGCGCAGCGACACCTTGCGGCCGTCGCCGAGCCATACGGCGACTCGCTGTCCGACGGTCCGCGTCTGCCACTCCTCGTTGACGATGATGCTCTGGTCGTCGAGGTCGGTCACCCGGCCCGAAACCACCGGCAGCGCGGACACGGCGGCGAGGTCCGCCGGTTCCACGGCCCTGGCCTCGGACCTCACGAGGGCGACGCCTTCCTCAAGCACACTCACAGCGGTGGAACGGGAGGCGCCGGCCACGGTGCCGGGGATGCCCTCTGCCCGCTGCGTGAACTGTGCCGGTAGCGAGCCGTCCTCGCCCTCCGCGACCGCCACGTAGTCGGCGGTCGTCTGAGCCCTGGCCTCGGTGGCCTTGGCCTCGTTGATGGTGGCCGTCGTTCCCATCAGCGAGGCGGCCAGTGCGACCGTGATGATGACGGGGGCGGCCACGGCGGCCGTCCGGCGCACGCTGGTGCCGGCGTTCTGTCGCGCCAGCATCCCGGTGGCGCCGGGAAGCTGGGCGGGCAGCCAGGTCATGAGGCGGGTGAGCGGCCGCACCAGCACGGGTGCGAACAGTGCGAATCCGACGATCAGCAGCATCGGCTGGGTGATGTACGTCTTTCTCTTGAGTACGTCCCCGGGCTCGGTGACGAGCGCCCAGCACAGCAGCCCAATGCCGGTCAGCAGGACCCCGGCCCCCAGCAGCCAGCGACTCAGGGGCATGGCCCGGCTGTCGACGGCGGCGTCGCGCAGCGCCTCGGTGGGCCCGACCTTCCCCGCCCGGTGCGACGAGACCACCACACCGGCCATGGCTACGCCCAGGCCCAGCCAGAAGGCCGTGTGCAGCGGCCAGGTCTGGTCGCCGATGGCGAACCAGGACGGCGCGATCCCGACGTCGACCATCCACGCGGTGAGCCGGGGTGCCCCGGCCTGCCCCAGCCAGCAGCCGGCTGCCGAGGCCAGTACACCGATGACGAGAGCTTCGGCGAAGACCATCCGCCGTACCTGGCGAGGAGTGGCGCCCGCCGTGCGGAGCAGGCCGAACTCGCGCCTGCGCTGGGCCACGGCGAAGGAGAACGTGGAGGCCACCACGAAGACCGAGACGAAGCCGGTGATAGCCGCGGCCGTACCGAGGAGCGCGTTGACCGAGATCAGTGCCTCGCTGTCCCGGTCGGGATCAGGGTCGGCCCGGCGCCGGTCGTCGCCGGTGAGGACCACCATCCCGGACTCGGTCCCGACCGCCTTGCGTACCGCGGCGGCGTCCGCGTACGCCACCACCGCGTCGACGCGCGGGGAGAGCCTGGCGGCTTCCGAGTCGGTGAAGAACGCCGCGGTCTCGAAGTCCCTGGCCCCCACCGTTCCGACGACCGTACGGCTGCTGGGTCCGTCCGGCGTGGTGACCCTGACGCGGTCGCCGAGCCGCACGTCGGCCCCGGGACCGGCGGTGACGACGATCTCCTGGGATGCCTCGGGGGCCCGGCCGCCGGTGAGCCGGTACGGGGTTGCCGCCGTGACCGACCACGGGTGCCCGACCGTTCCCTCGCCGCCGCCGTCCAGCCGGGTGTCCGCGACCGTGACGGAGAACGAGCGGTCCTCGACCGTGCGGCCGAGTTCTCGGAGCCTGGCGGACAGGCTTTCCGGAACGGCCTTGGGGTCGGCAAGGCGCTGCGTACGCTCGCCGATCGGCGTACGCACCCGCAGCGTGTCCGACGCCTGGACCACTGCCGGAGCCGCGGCGAAGCGTTCCGGTCCGCGCTCGGGGGCCTGGAAGGTGGCCGCCAGCGCGAGGCCGGTGGCGGCCATGAGAGCCACGCCCAGGGCCAGGGCGACGAAGGATCCGACGAACGTGACCCAGCGGGCCCGCATGCCGTTGAGGGCGAGGCTCAGCACGGGACCACCGACAGCTGGGTCATGCGCGAGGCAACCTGCTCGGCGGACGGGGCGTGCAACTCGTCGTGCACCTGGCCGTCCGCCAGGAACAGCACCCGGTCCGCGTACGAGGCGGCGACCGGATCGTGCGTCACCATGATCACGGTCTGGCCCCGGTCGACCATGCCGCGCAGCAGGGCCAGGACCTCCCGGCTGGTCTGGGAATCCAGGGCGCCGGTCGGCTCGTCGCCGAAGAGCACCTCCGGGCGGGTGACGATGGCCCTGGCCAGGGCCACGCGCTGCTGCTGGCCGCCGGACATCTCGCTGGGCCGGTGGCCGGCCCGTTCACGGAGCCCCACCTGCTCGAGGACGCCGAGGACGGTCGACCGCTTCGGGCGGCGGCCTGCGAGGCGCAACGGGAGCGCCACGTTCTGCTCCGCCGTGAGGGAGGGCAACAGGTTGAACGCCTGGAACACGAAGCCGATCCGGCCACGCCGCAACAGCGTCAGCTTGGTTTCGCTGAGCTTTGTCAGGTCCGTGTCGCCCAGCATCACGGCGCCGCTCGTGGGCCGGTCGAGCCCGGCGGTGCACTGGAGCAGAGTCGACTTGCCGGAGCCGGAGGGGCCCATGACAGCGGTGAAGGTGCCCTTGGGAATGGTGAGACTCACTCTGTCCAGTGCGGTCACGGCACCCGCTCCGGTTCCGAAGGACCGAGTGACAGAACTGAGCCGGACGGCTGCTTGATTCATGGTGACCACTCAACTCCTTGCGAACGCCAACCACATCGCAGCGAAGCGGAATTCTGGTGGTGGAGATAGCTCCACCCTGTCGTGGGCGCCTCGCGCCGACCCCGCGAACAGCCGCATGGGAGGGGCAGGAAGCTGCGGTCGGCAGGACCTGCCCGGGCTGGGGCGGTATACGCACGCGAGCACGGCGGATCATGTCCGAGGAACATGTTTCCGGGAGCATGCGCACGCAGGGGAGAGGGGCGGGTGTCGTGGCCGTCATCGACGCGAACTACAGGAGCCGGTGGTTCAGGAGGTATCCGGGCCGCCCGAGCAGGGTTCGTCTGGTCTGTCTTCCCCACGCCGGAGGCACGGCGACCCTGTTCCACGGTTGGGCTGAGCGGCTGCCCCACGACGTCGAGATGCTCGCCGTCCAGTATCCGGGGCGGCAGGAGCGGTTCGCCGAGCCCTGCATAGAGGACATGGCGGAGCTGGCCACCCGGATCACCGAGGCACTCGAACCCGAACTCGCGGGGCCCTTGGTCCTGTTCGGGCACAGCCTCGGAGCGGCCGTCGCCTACGAGGTGGCCCGACGCATCGAGGCACGGCATGGGAGCGTGCCGCGCCGTGTCCTGGTGTCGGGGCGGGGAGCGCCGCACACCGAGCGGGGCGGCGCGCTTCACCTGCTGGACGACGAACGACTCATCGCCTCGGCGAGACGCCTCGGCGATCTGGGGTCGTCCGCCTACGACAACCCGGATCTCCGGCCGTTGCTACTTCCGTCCCTGCGTGGTGACTACCGGCTGATCGAGCGGTACCGGCCCGGACACCCGGCCCCGCTGCGGGCACCGGTCACCGCCCTCGGCGGCGACCGGGACCCGGGATGCGCGGTCGCCGCACTGGAGTCCTGGGCCGAGCTCACCACGTCCGAGTTCGAGTGTCAGGTCTTCGCGGGAGACCACTTCTACCTGGTCCCAGCGGAGAACGAGCTCGTGGAGTTCGTGTCCCGGTACCTGTGAGCCTGCCACGTCGCAGCGCGCCGAACACCGGTAGCGTGGTGATGAGGAGTACGAGTATCGAAGCCCCGGCAGCCATGCCGGGGCCGCCCCATTCCTGCCACGAGGCCCCCGCCAGCAGGCCGAGCGACACGAAGGCCGGGCCCCAGAGAAGGCCGCCGAGGAGCGACCAGGCCAGGAAGCGGCGCAGCGGAACATGTGCCGTGCCGCACACGAGCGGGACGAACGCCCTGAGGGCCATATTGAACCGCCCGAGCACAACCGCCCTGCCGCTGTATCGGCGGACGACCCCGGCGAACGTCCCGCAGCGGTGCGAGGCCACCACACGCGGGAGCAGCCGGGCCGTCACCCCCGCGCCGCACTTCCGGCCGACGGCGTAGCCGAGCAGATTCCCCGCCAGGGAGCCGAACACCGCCCCGGCGAGCACGCCGGCGACCGGCAGCACCCCACGGTGGGCGAGCACGCCGCCGGTCACCAGAGCGGTCTGGGAGGGGAGAAGCATGCCCACCACCGGCAATGCCGGTTCCAGCGCGGGCAGAAGAAACACCAGGGACAGTGCCCACCAGACAGGCATGGCCGACAACTCGTCTTCGAGCCAGGCCATCGCGGTCCCTTCAGACGGACGATCCCGCGTCACGCGGTGAGGGCGACGTCTGCCCCCGTCTTCAGGAGACTCGATCGGCCCTGGCCGGCGCATTGCAACTGGGCCGCCTCCTGCGGTGAGCCAGCCCCCACTCATAGGTAGAGCTAGCTGGGTGGTCACCCTCGGTACGGACCGCTTACAGTGCGCTCATGCATCCGCCTACTGTCTGGCAGGCGCTCCAGTCGCCTCGCTACGTCCTCAGCAGCTGGCCGTGGAGAGCGGCGCTCTATCTGCTGAGCAGCGTGGCGGTCGGCGTGACCGCCTTCACCTGGCTGCTTCTGCTGGCGGTCGCCGGGAGCCTGCTGGCGGTGGCGTTGATCGGCATTCCGCTGTTGCTCATGCTCGCGCTGTCGGGTATCCCATTGGCCGCTCTCGAACGCCGGAGACTGCTGCTCATCGACTCCACCGTCCTGGTCAGCCCGCACCGTGAACCGGAAGGCACGGGCCCGATGGCCTGGGCGCGCATCCGCTTCAAGGAGCAGTCGACCTGGCGGGAGTTGGGGTACGGGGTGCTGTTCGCCTGCGTGCTGTGGCCTCTGGAAGGACTCGCCGTGGGAACGGTGATCACGGTGTGCGGCGGCCTGCTGAGCACCCCGTTCGTCATGTTCATGGCCGGCGGCGGCGAAGAGGCCCGGGTTCTCAAGATCTGGATGGCCGACTCGTATCCGGAAGCGTTCGGTGCGGCGTTCGCCGGAGCGGTGCTGCTGCCGCTGCTCGCTTATCCACTGGGCGCTGTGGCCGCCGGGCGGGCCGTGCTGACCCGGCAGCTGCTTTACTGCGGGGACGCTGGCCTCGACTCCCGCATACAGGAGCTCGGCCGTTCCCGGATGCGCCTGGTGGACGCCTTCGAGGCCGAGCGCCGCAGGATCGAACGCGACCTTCACGACGGCGCGCAGCAGCGGCTCGTCGCGCTGTCGATGACGCTCGGCCTGGCCCGGCTGGAGAGTCCGGGCGAGCCGCTCAACAGCCTTCTCGCCAAGGCACACGACGAGGCGGGGACGGCGCTGGTGGAGATAAGGGAACTGATCCGGGGCATCCACCCCCAGGTACTCACCGACCGAGGGCTGCAGGCCGCGGTCGAGGATGCGGCCGACCGGTCGGCAGTGCCTGTGGAGGTGGATTTCGACCTGCCGGGCAGACTGCACGAATCGGTCGAGACCGCCGTGTACTTCGCGGTGTGCGAGGCACTGGCGAACGTGGCCAAGCACAGCGGAGCGACCCGCGCGGGCGTACGGGGCACGCTGGAGTCGGGCACGCTGGTCGTGGAGGTCGTGGACGACGGTGTCGGCGGTGCGGACACGGCGGGCGGCACCGGCCTCCAGGGCGTGGCCGATCGCATCTCGGTGCTCGACGGCCACCTGCTAATGTCCAGTCCGCCCGGCGGCCCCACCATCTTCCGCCTGCGGGTCCCCTGTACTTCTGTCGGCTCCCCCGCCTGAACGAGGATCTGATGTTACGTATCGTGTTGGCCGAGGACAGTGTGCTGTTGCGCGAGGGGCTCGTCAGCCTCCTCGAACGCTTCGGCCACAAAGTCGTGGCTGGTGCCGGCAACGCGCAGGAGCTGACCGAGGCGGTCGCGGAGCATCGGCCGGACATCGTGGTGACGGATGTGCGCATGCCGCCCGGTTTCACGGACGAGGGGTTGCGGGCCGCGATCGAGCTGCGGCAGCGGGAGCCTGCGTTGGCCATCCTCGTCCTCAGCCAGTACGTCCAGCGTTCCTACGCCGAGGAACTGCTCGACTCCTCGGACGGAACGAGCGTCGGCTACCTGCTCAAGGAGCGGATCGGACATGTCGAGGAGTTCGTCGACGCTGTCCAGCGGGTCGCCGCGGGAGCCACGGTGGTGGACCCGGAAGTGGTCCGGCAACTGCTCCGCCACCGCCGTGACCCCCTGTCGAGGCTCACCGTTCGTGAGCAGGAAGTGCTCGCGCTCATGGCGGAGGGACGGTCCAACGCCTCGGTCGCCGAGGCGCTGCACGTCAGCGAGGGAACGGTCAGCAAGCACTTCGGCAGCATTCTGACGAAGCTGGATCTCTCGCTGACCGATGCCACGAACCGCCGGGTTCTGGCGGTGCTCGCGTACCTGCGGGGCTAGTTTCAGGGCGCGCCTCGTCAGGGTCTGAGCCAGCCTTGCTGAGAGGCGAGGGCACCCAGCTGAAAACGGCTTCGGGCGCCGAGCCGTTGCATGAGTTCTGCGGTGATTCGTCGGCAGGTACGAACAGAGACACCGAGTTTTCGAGCTATTACTTCGTCGGTGAGCCCGCCGGCGAGCAGACCGAGTATCGCACTTTCCTGATCGCCTAGGTCTCCATCGGTGTTCCGGGAACGAGGCTTTCCGAATCCGGAACCCTGCTGCCACAATAGATCGAAGAGCGACTGCAGAGCAGCGACCGGCCCTGAACTGGTCAACAGGAAAACGTCTCTGTCCGCGGCATTGGGGTCGGCGGGGATAATTGCGGTACGCCTGTCCCATATGATCATCCGCATAGGTAAGTGGGGGACGGTTCTGACCTGTCCGCCATTTTCTCCGATCCATTCCGCATATTCCGTTGTCGGTCGGTCGTTCCGGATGCTATCCAAGTATATGTACCGGACCTGGACCGAGCGTTCGAGCAGCATGAGGTCGAGTGGCCGGGCCGCGTGGAGACTGTTCTCCGACTGCGCGCCGTGGGGTACGAAGACCTCGATCTCCTCGGTGCAGTCATGGCTATGCCGCTCTATGCATGCCTGTATCTCATCCAGGCCATGAACGATCTTGATGGCCTGTGGGCCCTGTCTGGCCTCCTCCTCTCGGTAGTCGGAGATGAGACGGGCAACCGCCAGCTTGCCCTCCGATAGGTTCTTCTGAAGCTTCTGAAGTTTCATTTCCTGGGATTGGAGAAGAATTCTGAGGCTGACCTCGGGGTCTACCAGGCGCAAGTTTCCAAAACTTTCTCTGGATGGGCGCACCAGCGCAAGTTCGGCTAATTCTTCAAGCGCTGCCGATGCTCGGCCAGGCGCCCAGTCAAGGGTGTTTGCGATCTCTTGGAGATCCGCTCGCGGGGCCTTCAGCATTGCGCGGTAAAGGTCATTGGCGTCTGGGGTCAGTCCGATTTTCTTGAGCAAGGTTATCCAACTCCCGTGCTAGGCAGCTTCCTGTCACAGCAGGGCCGTGACAGTTCTCCTGCTGGCCTCTGTGTGCTGTCCTGTGTGAGAATGAAAGAGTTCGTCTGGGTTGAGGGGGTGGAGGAGAGATGATGATCCTGGGTAATACCTGGGGTTCGTAACTTGAGAGCTGTCTCGCTCAAATATTCAAGGAGGAAATTCATGTACAAGGAGAGCGTTTGTGATGACTGCTGCCGTGGAGACTGTCTGCATGAACGTGATGTCGGCTGGAACGGCGAGTGCGAGTGAGAGAGAAACGCGATCAGTTCTGGGCCCAGGTGCATCGGTTACCGGGGAGCATCAGTGGTTCGTAGGGTGTGTGCCGCTCGAAAAGTCGTCGCTGCACGTCATGCCGCATATCCGTACTCGTTGCTGAGGGCGCTGAGGATCCGGGTGCGCTCGACTTTGTGGGTGTGGGGGTCATGCGCTGCGGCGGGTTCTTGAGCGTCGGGTGGTTGGTGGGGTCGGTGCTCGTTTTAGTGCCGTTCGTAGGCCGCAAGGACGTGACGGGCATGGGTCTCGGTCATGATCAGGACATGGTCCAGGGCTTCGCGTCGGATGCTGCCGATGATGCGTTCGCAGTGCGCGTTCACGCGGGGAGCTTGTGGCGCACTTTTGAGGATCTCCATGTCCTCGGCCTGGAAGACGGCGTCGAATGCCTCGCCGTACTTGCCATCGCGGTCGCGCAGCAAGAAGCGCAGGGACCCTATGCGTATGCCCAGGTCGGCGGTGAGATTCCTTGCCTGCTGCGCCGCCCAGTCCCATGTCGGGCGGGCGGTGACCCCGGTGATGTGCAGCTGCCGGGTGCCATGCTCGAGGAACACCAGCCCGTACAGCCGCCTACCGAAGGCGGTGTCGACGACCGCAGCATGCAGGATCTCCCAGACGGTCGAGGCGGCGATCCGATGCCCGAGTCGGGCCAACTCACCATGGATCCGCCTGTGCCCCCACCGCAGGTTCTCCCTGGCCACCGCAGAACGAGCGTCGTGACCGCTGCCGGGGTGGGTTGGCGTCCGGTGCGCCGACGCGCGGGGCGGTCCCACTTCGCGGCGATGAACCTACGGTGCCAGTCGAGCAGGGGGCCGGGGGCGACAGGGAAAACCTCGCGCCAGTGCCCCGGGCACTCCCTCGAGGAAGCGGAGCGGGGGAAGCGCCACCACCGCGCCGACCCACTCCATGGCTTCGAGAGGCGAGACATCCGGCCCGATCGCGAAGTCGATGCTGATCTCCCCCCAATGACTGTCCAGATCGCGACGGTTGCCCATCCGGCGTTGGGAAGTCGTGCGGGGTGGCATCGAAGGTCACTATCCCTTCCATCCTACCAAAATCCGAATACGAGTTCGATTTAATGAACGTGCATGGATCATGATGGACTCTTCGCTACTTGCCTCCTGGAAGCGCTTTGCGGCTCAGCGGTCACTTTGGGGCACGGAGCGTTGTGCGCGCGTGGCCCACTCTGCCCCCCTCTTCCGGGTTCGTCAACTGGGAGTGATTTCCTCCCTGGTAAAATTCATCGTCAGTTCATTGATTTGTGGTGCACCGTGAGAGCGAGTATGTGGCGGGGCGATGGCTGATTCCGCTCGTGCGGACGAGCCGGTGGCTAAGGCGGAAGGTACGTTTGCCGCCAGGCTGAACGGCCTCTTCGAAACCGTTCACCCGTCTGACAGGGGTCCGTGGAACAACGCCGAGGTTGCCAGAGCCATCGGCGTCTCGCCGACCTACATCGGCCATCTTCGTAAGGGGAAGAGCGACAATCCGACGCTTGCTCAGATGACTGCGCTTGCCGAATTCTTCGGTGTGCCGGTGAAGTACTTCGTGGATGACGGCAAAGGGGAGAAGGTCCGCGAGGACGTTGCCCTGCTCCAAGCCCTCAAAGAGGTCGGCGCGCGTCAGGTGGCGCTGCGGACCGTTGTGCAGACCGCTGCTGAACTGCCCGTAGACGCACTGAAGTCGCTCGTCCCGGTACTTCAGCACCTCAAGAAGGCCCAGCGCGGCGGCCGTGGGCGGATGCCGTCGCGCCGCGCCGACGAGTCGGAGTCGGATGGGGCCACTTACTGACTTTGTTGGTGTGATGTCGTGGCTGACAAGCGGTGGTTGCTGCGGTAGGCCGGTTGCACGAGGTATCCGCAAGGGGGCGGGCTGACCCCGGAGCGACGGGCGTTTCGCGAGCGCATCCGGATACGGGCAGCTGAACTATTCGCCCTGGGACACGACAACGTCACGGTCGCCAAGCAGTTACGTGTCAGCGTGCGGTCGGTACAGCGGTCGTCCGTCCATGACGTGGGCAGATACAAGCGGCGGTCGATCAGCGTGCGTCCACGATTCGTTGCGTAGGCGAGGAACACACCGATCTGACTGTTCTCGGTGCGTCCGGCGGTGCCGGAATACTGCCTTTGCACGCCGGCCGAGCGGATGCCCTTCTTGAGGAAGCCGGTGTCATCGACGATCAGACCGGCATCCCGGTCTCCGAGGTGTTCGACGACGTAGTCACGTACGTCGTCCAGGGCCTCGTCGGCGTCCCACTCGATCCGGTTCAGCAAACGGTGGATGCGGTCGGGCCCCGTGTGTCCGGCTTCTTCCGCGAGCGTCCAGCCGTTCTTCCGTTCCAGCGGAGCAATCAGCCCCCGCATATCGGCCAGCGCCGACTGACGTGGCTCCTCCCGGTTGAACCGGTGCACGAACCGCTCGTGCACCGCACTCAGTTCTCCGGCCCACAACCTGACATCAGCAAGGTCCCCACCCATAACCGGACCAACGACTGAGCTGGCCAGCAGTCACGGCAAGCACCGTTGCAGTATTAGAGCTTGTCTCACGTGGCGTCGGGGTGATGCGGCATGATTCCTTGCCATGAGTGTTGGCTTGTCGCAGCGGTTGGTTCCGGACGCACTCTGGTCTCTGGTTGCTCCCTTGCTGCCGTCGTTCTCGTCGCGTCCGCAGGGAGGCGGGACGGCTCCGGTTGACGAGCGGGCCGTGTTCACGGCTGTGGTGTACGTGCTGACCAGTGGTTGCGCGTGGCGGCACCTGCCCGAGGCATTCGGTGTCTCGCCGGCCACCGCGCATCGCCGGTTCTCCGCGTGGACCAGAGCCGGGCTGTGGCGGCGGCTGCACCAGGCCGTTCTGGACGAACTCGGCGCCCGTGGTGAGCTGGACTGGACCTCGGCCATCGTGGACGCGGCCTCCGTCCGTGCGAAAAAGGGGGATCGCTGACCGGGCGCAATCCGGTCGACCGGGGCAAGAAGGGCAGCAAACTCCACGTCCTGTCCGACGCACAGGGCATACCTCTTGCGCTCGGCGTGTCCGGTGCCAACGTTCACGACAGCCACGCGCTGCTGCCGCTGGTCCTGGGCATCCCCGCCTTCCGTTCACGACGCGGCTCTCGAAGGCGCCGCCCCGGCAGACTCCGTGCCGACAAGGCGTACCACTCCGCCGATCGGCTGGCCTGACTGCGCAGTCGTGGCATCATCCCGCGCATCGCCCGGCCCGGCATCGAGTCCGGCCAGCGTCTCGGACGGCACCGCTGGAAGATCGAACGGTCGATCTCCTGGCTCTTCGGCTACCGCCGCCTGACCGTCCGATACGAGCGAAAAGGCAGCCACTTCCTGGCCTTCCTCGGACTCGCGGCAGCCTTGACCTGCTATAAAAAGCTCGCAAAACTCGCCACGTGAGACAAGCTCTTAGCGAGGAGGGCTTCTTCCATCTCTGCATTGTGGGGCGCTTGGCGATGCGCTCACAGACCAGAGCTCGTCATCGAGGCCGCACGGCCCGGAACGCGTCCCATGGGCGATTACGCGGTCTTCCGGCGCCGGCGCTGCAGCACCAGGCCGAGGACCAGGACCAGCGCCCCGACCACGACGGAGATGACCATCTGCTCGCGGCCGTCCTTGTCGTAGAACATGTAGCCGATGACGAAGAGGATCAGCCCGATCGTCGCGTACGTCAGATACGGGAACAGCCACATCTTCACCGTGTGCCGCTCCGGCATCTCCCGCTCGATGATCCGGCGCATGCGCAGCTGCGAGCAGCAGATCACCAGCCAGACGAAGAGGGCGACCGCGCCGGAGGAGTTCAGGAGGAAGGTGAAAACCGTCTCCTTGTTGGTGTAGTTGAAGATCACCGCTACGAAGCCGAAGGCGACGGAGGCCCAGATCGCCGTCGACGGGACGCCGCGCTTGTTCGTACGGGCGAAAACCGCCGGCGCGTCGCCGCGCTTGCCGAGGGAGAAGGCCATGCGGGAGGCGGTGTAGAGGCCCGAGTTGAGGCAGGAGAGCACCGCCGTGACGATGATCACGTCCATGATGGTGCCGGCGTGCGGGATGCCGATCTCGTTCAGCGCCGCGACGTAGGAGCCCTGGTCCGCCAGCTTCTTGGAGTCCCAGGGGAGCAGGGTGACCACCAGGGCCATCGAACCCAGGTAGAAGAGGCCGATGCGCCAGATGACGCTGTTCGTGGCGCGGCTGACCATCTTGGCCGGCTCCGCCGACTCCCCCGCGGCGAGCGTGACGATCTCGCTGCCCATGAAGGAGAAGACCACCAGCAGCATGCCGGAGAGGATCGCGCCGGGGCCGTTGGGCAGGATGCCGCCCTGGCCGGTCAGGTTCTCCGTGCCGGGTGCCGCCATGTCGGTGCCGGGCAGCAGGCCGAGGACGGCGAGGCCCGCGATGACGATGAAGGCGCCGATCGCGACCACCTTGATGCCCGCGAACCAGAACTCGAATTCGCCGTACGAGCCCACCGAGGCGAGGTTGATGACGGTCAGGATCACCATCACCAGCAGCGCCCAGGCCCACTGCGGGACCGCGGGTATCCAGCCGGTGAGGATCTGCGCGGCGGCTGTCGCCTCGACGGCGAGGACCACGACCCAGAAGAACCAGTACAGCCAGCCGATGGTGAAGCCGGCCCAGCGGCCCAGGGCCCGGTCCGCGTACTCCGAGAACGAGCCGGAGGCGGGGCTGGCCGCCGCCATCTCCCCGAGCATCCGCATCACGAGGACGACCAGCAGGCCCGCAAGGGCGTAGCTGATCAGGATGCCGGGACCGGCCTTGGCGATCCCGGCGCTGGAACCGACGAACAAGCCAGCACCGATCACACCGCCGATCGCGATCATCGACAGATGGCGGTTCTTCAGCCCGGCCTTCAGGCCGGACTCCGGCAAGATACCGGGCGACTCACCTGCCACTGCCCCGGTCTGTCGATCTTGGCGAGTATCCATGTAACAAGTGCTCCTTACAGCTCTTTGTCTGGTGGTAGAGGGGCACGGCACCGCGCTGAGCAGAGTCAGGGGCTGGGTGCCGCGTTGCCTTATGAGATGCGTGGCCGTCGTCGGGTGTGTGGAGCTCGGCTGTTCGGCACGCCGTGTGCCATGCGGCACGCGCAGAGCTGTGGGCTGACGGCCCGGGGGGGGGACATGCATGGAAGGGAAGTCCAGCAGGGGCGGGACGCCAAGCGGTTCGCACGGGGCGAAGAGGAGGCACGGATCGCGCCGGAGCTACGCGTCTTCGCAGATGTGGTGGTGCCGGACCTGGCCGGAGGGTGGCAGCCAGGCATTGGCCTCGCGGGGATCGCCGGGGAGGCCGGAAGCCATCGGACGTGCAGGTCGTGCAGGTGAAGGCCGAGCTGGCAACGGGGTTGGGCTCAGAACGTCTCGCCGGTCAGCAGGAATTCCTCCGGACCGCCTTCTCGCCCGCCGGACGGCATGGTTGCCTCGCGTCCCTTGGTCGAGGGACGCTCCTTCTTCGGACGGCTGTAGACGTGCTTGCCGCCCACGTAGGTCTCGTTGACCCGCACGCCCTGCAGATGGTCGGGGCGAACCTTGAAGATGTCGTGGGACAGCACGAGGAAGTCCGCGTACTTGCCTGCCTCCAGCGAGCCCTTCACGTCCTCCTGGTGGGTCTGGTAGGCACCGGCGATCGTGTAGGCGCGGATCGAATCCTCGAGGCTGAGGCGCTCCTCCGAATAGGCGTAGCGCTTGCCGCTGCGGCCGCGCCGCGTGACGGACGTGTAGAGCCCGAGCATCGGCCCAGTCGGGATGACGTCAGCGGAATTGGCGAAGGTGACGCCGCGCTCAAGCAGCTTGCCGGCCGGTGCCACATTCTCCCGCACGACGGGCCACAGGTAGTTGTCGTACAGCCCCTCCAAAGACCAAATGAAGTTGGTCTGCTGGACAACACCGATGCCGTACTGGGCCATGCGGTCGTAGTACTCGTCCGGCAGCGGCACCTCCAGGTGCATGAGGTGATGGCGGATGTCGAGGCCCGGCCGCTCGGAGAGCACCTTGGCGAACGCATCAATGACGATCCCTTCGCCACCGTCACCTGCGGTGTGCACACCGACCGTCCAGCCCTCGTCCGTCGCGCGACTGAACATGCGGAGAAATTCCTCAGGAGTGAGGTGGAGACTCCCACGGAACTCTCCGTCACCCACCCCCTTGTACGGCAAGGTCAGACGGGCGTCGGGGCCGGTGAACCCGCCGTCGGCGAACACCTTGAGCGCGACGGCGCGCAACCGATCATCGCCTTCGAACGGCTTGACGCCGTCGGGCGTATCCGTTGTACAGGTGACGTAATAGCTGGCGCGAGGCAGGTCGGTGCCCACCTCGTCGTAGATTGCACGCCACTTCTTGAACTCGCCCACACTGCCCGCCGCCTGTGTGAAACTGGTGATGCCCAGGCGCAGGTACGCCTTCAGCCCGGCGATCGTCCCCTTCCGATCTTCCTCGGGCGTCAGGCTCGGGACATGCCGACGGACCAGGTCCGCGGCCGCCTCGACGAGGACGCCGGTCGGCACGCCGTCCTTGTCACGCTCGATCCGGCCGCCCTTCGGATCGGGCGTGTCCTTGTCCACACCGGCGAGTTTGAGGGCGCGGCTGTTGGCAACTGCACTGTGGCCCCCTTGGCGAACCAGGTACACCGGGTTGTCAGGCGCCCCCTCGTCGAGGTCCTGCCTGTTGGGTTTACGCCCTTCGTCGAAGATTGTCTCGTCGTAACCAGACCCTGTGATCCATTCACCCTTGCCGAGGTCCCCTGCCTTCGCGGCGAGCAGCTCCCGGATCGTCTTGATTGAGGTGGCAGCTTGGAGGTCACCGATCGCTCGGTGGCTGAACGTGCGGGCGTGCGAGTGAGCGTCGTTGAAGCCGGGCAGTACGGTCTGCCCACGCAAGTCGATCTCTTGCTTGCCGGTGAAGCGCTTCCGTAGGACCTCGTCGGATCCGACAGCGACGATAAGGCCGTTGTGCACCGCCATCGCCTGCTCGATCGAGAACTGCTCATCGACCGTGACCAGTTTGCCGTTGAACAGCAGCAGATCGACCGGTTCGGGACTGTGCCACGAGTCCGGCGTGTCCCACTCGCGGTCGTCCTTTCCCTGCTTCTTGCCCGTTACGGCCGGTGCACTGGTTGCTGCACCAGCCATGTCACTCGCCGCGGCGGCCCCGCCAAGTGCGCCACTTGCGACGACACCAGAAGCACCCGCCGTAACCGCAGCGCCTAGGTGCAGCACCTTTCGGCGGGACATCTCGTTGTCCATCATTGCCTTCCTGAACGACTCGGCTGTGTCTATTCCGCTGCACGCTGTGCTGTGCATCACGTGCGTCAGTGGTCGCAACCTAGGCGCCCTCAGACGAGGCGAATAGTTTTCAGGATGTATAATTTTTCGTTGCCTGTTGTCCTAACCGGCGCATGCAAGGACGCTCTCGTCCCGCCCTCGACATGGTCGTAGAGCCCTGAGGTTCACCTGACCTGTCGGCAACGACTGAATGTGGGCTCTGGATCACTTTCCGTGCTTCGGTGACGGAGGGTCACCGGATCTGTGAGCGTGAGCGGTCGTGCTCGATGGGGTGCTGGATGAGCTGTGGGTCCCGCAACTGGACGATGCCGTGGTCGAAGGACTTGACGTCAGCGGCGAGTTGGTGGTCGTACGGGCCCGTTGCTGTGTGCCGGGAAGAGCCTGTCCGGACTGCGCGGCGGTGCTGACACGCCGTCTTCACAGTCGGTACGTGCGGCGTGTTGCGGACGGTGCGGTCGCCGACCGACCGCTGATGGTCGAGTTACGGTGCGGAGCTTCCGTTGCCTCAACCTGGCATGCGTGCACGCGAACCTTCGTCGAGCAGGCGCCGGGGCTGACGTTCTGCCACGGGCGCCGCAGCAGCCGACTGCAGAGCGTGCCGCGGACGCTCGCCTTGCTGCTGGCCGGACGGGCCGGCGCCCGGCCAGCGCAGGCGATGACACTGCGGGTCAGCAGGTCCACGCCGCTTCGGCTCATACGCGCCTTGCCCGACCCGGTGGCCGTGACCCCGAAGGTGCTGGACGTCGACGAGTTCGCGCTGTGCAAGGGGCGCGTCTACGCCACGCTCCTGGTCGACATCGCCGGCCGCAGACCGGTCGACCTCCTGCCCGACGCCCGCGCCGGCACGCTCGCCGCCTGGCTGCAGGCCAACCCAGGTGTCGAGGTGATCTGCCGGAACCGGGCCGGTGCCTGCGCAGAGGGCGAGCGCACCGGGCCACCGGATGCGATGCACGTCGCCGATCGCTGGCATCCTCAACGAGAGCCGCAAGCCGCATCACCTGGAGCGCGACCGGTTCTTCGGCGGCGAGGAGCAGCTGGCCGAGCAGATCTGCACGGTGGTCGCCGAGGCCGGCTTCAGCTGCCGGGTGGGGGCCGCCGACACCCTGTTCGCCGCCGCGTTGGCGGCCCGCCGCGGACTGCTGGTGCCGGACGGGGCCACGCCGGAGTTCCTGGCCGGCGACTCGGTGTCGGTGCTGGGGCTGCCGCATCTGGCCGCGTTGTTGAACCGGCTCGGCCTGACCGCGCTGGGCGCGTTCGCTGCGCTGCCCATCTCGCCTTCGTCGCCGCCGACCTCAACGACCGCCCCCGCAAGACCCTTGGATGGCAAACCCCGGCCGCCCTCTTCGCTAAGCCCGTCACAACACTGGAGTGATCGCGTGTTGCAATGATCATTGGAATCCGTCGGCCTGCAAGTGGTCGCCGTCGAAAAGGGGGAGTAACAGTCCACCTTGATCGGATTCTTGCTGGGGCGCCAGACACGGCCGGACCGGTCACGGTTGCCGATCCATTCCTTGCGTCGCGCCCGCCCGGCGGGCCGGCTCCCCCATCCACATCCTCCTCACAGAGCAAGGTCAAGTCCCCCGGGACTACGGTCAGCTCAGTCGTGGATCAGATGGTGCCGGCCGTCTCTGATGCGGTACGCCAGGTGATGGTGCGCGGTAGACGGATCCGGGGTGTCGTCCGGACAGGCCAGGCCCCGTTGGCCTGGTCCGGAGAAGGAGTAGACGCCCGCCACTCCCCGGTAGGGGACCGTTCGCAGGTGTTCCTGGACCGCGCGGTGGTTCCACGGCCGATCCACCGAGGCCCATGCCGCCGCAAGAACCCGCACCAAGTCGTAATGGACAGCTGCCGCGCCGAGCCCCGGATCACCGCCGTAGGCGGCGCGGTAGCGCTGTGCGAACGCGGTGGCCTGGGGGGTCTCGCGCACTCCTACCACCGTGGACCACACCAGTCCCTGGGACAGCGAGCCCAGCCGTTCGGTGAAACCCGGCGCGGTGGGCGCCCAGGCTGTGTACGCCAGCGTGCGGGTGCGCAGCGCGACCGTCGCGGCGAGAAACTCCCGCAGTGCCTGCTCCGGCAAGATGGACAGGAAGACAGCGGCAGGATTGGTGTCCTCCAGGCGCCGCGCGATCACCTCCCACGGGGCGTGCTGCTCGTCCACGCTCTCCACCATCGCCAGGTTCCATCCGGCCGTCTCCACCGCTCGGGTCAGCCTGGCGGCGGACATCTCGTTGAACGTGCTGCGGCGCAGCAACAGCGCCAGCCGCCTCCCGTGCGGACACCACGCTCCCGAGTCCTCCAGAGTTCGCAGAGTGCGTAGAAAACCGTACAGATAGGCAGTCTCATCCGCACACGCCTGGAACACATGGCCCAACGCGTGCGGATCACGGTCCACGGCAGCGGCAAGTCCTGGCGCGACCATCGAGTGCACCACCGGAGCTCCTGCGCCCCCCGCACGAGCAGCCGCGGCGGGCACCGTCGCGCCGTGGAAGTTGCCCAGCAGAACGGCGTCCACCCCCGCTTCGGCCAGGGTGCCCACCGCCTCCGGCAGCACTTCCGGGGTGGCCTCCACCGCCATGGACCGCACTTCGCGCCCGGCCACCCCACCGCGCTGCTCCAGTTCCCGCAGCGCGAGCTGCGCGCCCTGGCGCATCGGCCGCTGGTCCGACCCGCCGGCCGACGCACCCGTCGGGTAGACGAGGCCCACGGTGATCGCCTGCATCGCGGGCCGGGACCGAGCCGGGATAGCCCACACCGGCGCCGAGAGCAGCTCGGCCAGGGCCGGCGGCAGCACCAGGTCCTCCGGAGGAACCGGCAGGGTGTGCGCCTGCAAGGACGTGATCATCGCGGCGACGGCCGCCCGGGACCGCAGTCCGCTCTTGCCCAGGACATGCTCGGCGTGCGTGGCGGCGGTGCGGCGCGAGCAGCCCAGCGCGGCGGCGATCTCGGGCGTGGTCAGTCCCCCTGCCATACAGGTCGCGACCTGCAGCTCCCGCCCGGTCAGCCCGAACGGCGCCGTCGCCGGCCGCGCCTCCAGGCGCACCGTCCGCGGCAGGTCGCTGGTGCTTTCCACGGTGATCCGTACGAGGGCGGGCCCATGGACGTCCAAGAACCCCACCGGCTCGCACCCGGTTCGCGCCAGCGCCCTCTGGGCGATCTCCTCCAGATGGGGCCGGGCGGCGAAGAATCCCGCGTCGGAGACGTACCGGCGACCGGCTGCGGTCATCTCCAGAATCCGGCGCTCGGGAGAAGACTCGGCGGGAAACGACTGCTCGGCCATGATGGTGTGCTCTCCCGTCCGGCGGGGACGGCACGGGGCCAAGACGTTCCTCGGCACCGTCGTCTCGCGTTCTGCTGAAGCGATCGCGATCGATTTTAGGCCACTCCCGGCGCCCCCTCAAGGAATCAGCCGCCCCCTGTATGCACACCCGGATGCCGCCGGGCATCGGGCAGATACCCGATCCCCGCCCTCGGGCCCGTGCCTACGGTGAGCCACACAGAAAGGAGGGTTCACCGTGAGTTTGCAGAACAAGGTAGCCGTGGTCACGGGGGCTGCCGGCGGGCTGGGGGCGGCTGTGGCCGATCACCTCGGTTCGGCCGGGGCCCGCGTGATCCGGGCCGACCGGTCCTTCTCCGACGACGACTGGCCGGATCGCGTCGCCCTCGATGTCGCCGACGCGGCTTCCTGGGACCGCTTCGCCGCCCGGGTCCGCGAGCAGGCCGGTCGCTTGGACATCCTGGTCAACAACGCCGGCATCAGCATGCGCACCGACGTGGTCGGCACCGCCGACGAAGACTTCGCCCGTGTCATGCGCGTCAATGTCTGGGGGGTGTGGCGCGGCATCAAGACCTTCGCCGATGACCTCACCGCCACTGGCGGCTGTGTGGTCAACGTCGGCTCCATCTACGGAGTCACCACCGCCCCGGTCTCGGACGTGTCCCCCTCGTCCGTCGCCTATCAGGCCAGCAAGGCGGCCGTGCACCAGGTCACCAAGGTCGCCGCTGTCGAACTCGCTCCACGCGGCGTGCGGGTCAACGCCGTGCTGCCCGGGGTGTTCCGGACCGGCCTACTGGCCGATCTTCCGCCCGACGAGCTCCAGGTCCGCGTCGGCGGTGCCCCGCTGGGCCGGCCCGGCGACACCGCCGAGCTGGGTCCTGTGGTGGCACTCCTGGCCGGACCGGGGGCTTCCTTCATCACCGGCGCCCTCATCCCCGTGGACGGCGGCTACCTCGCCGCCTCCTAGACCTTGCCCGCTTCCCCGCAGGTGTAAGTCCCGTTCCCTTAGGAGGCGTCGTGTCAGCATCGACGACCAAGGCAGACGCACCACCCGCAACTCTGTTCCAGCACCGCCGCGCGCTCGCCGCGAGCAGCATCGGAAATCTCATGGAGCAGTACGACAATCTTATCTACGCGTACTCGGCGACCACGCTCGGTGCGCTGTTCTTCCCCAGTGAGAACACCACCACCGGGGTGCTGTCCACCTTCGCGGTCTTCGCCGTCGGCTTCTTCGCACGGCCGCTGGGCACCGTCGTCTTCGGACACATCGGAGACCGGTTCGGCCGCCGTCCCGCCCTGGTGCTCAGCGTCGTCGTGATGGGGCTGGCCACCGCCCTGATCGGCTGTCTTCCCACCTACGACACGATCGGTGCCCTCGCCCCCGTCCTGCTGATCGTGATGCGTTTGTTCCAGGGCTTCGCGGTGGCCGGGGAATGGGCCGGTTCCGCCGCCATGCTCGTCGAGTACGCCCCGCCCGGACGGCGTGGGGTCTTCGGCAGTTTCAACCAGGTCAGCACCGCGGCGGGCTTCCTCCTGGCGGCGACCGTGGTCGCCGTGAACTCGGCGGTGTTCGACGACGACGCCATGCTCGCTCACGGCTGGAGAGTGCCGTTCCTGCTCGGCGGGGTCACTGCCGCCGTCGCCGTGCTGATGCGCATGGGCCTGGAGGAAACACCGGCCTATGTGGCGGACGACGAGGCCGAAGCCCGCCAGAACCCGCTGCGGACCGCTTTCGACCAGCAGAAGGCCGCCATGCTCCGGGGCTTCTGCTTCACCGTGGGCTGGACCGTCGCCTACTTCTTCTTCCTCACCTACCTCCCCACCTACCTGCGCACCGAGGCCGACATCGACCCAGGCATCGTGAACGCCTCCAACCTGGTCGGCACGGGAGTGCTCACCGTCTCCATCGTGCTGTTCGGTCTGTGGTCCGACCGGATCGGCCGCAAGAAGCTCCTGCTGGCCGGGTCCGGCGGCTTCGTCGTCCTGTCGCTGCCGGTGATGGCGCTGTTCGAGACGGGAAGCACCGCCGCCGTCTACACCGGGCAAATCCTCATCGCGCTGACTCTGGCGTGCTTCTCCGGGCCCGGCCCGGCCGCGCTCGCCGAGCTCTTCCCCACCTCCGTGCGCTACTCGGCGCTGGGCATCGGCTACAACTTCTCCGTCATGGCGTTCGGCGGTACGGCTGCCTTCATCGCCTCCGGCATCGTCGCCACCACCGGCGTCCCCCTCGCGGTCGCCGCGCTGCCTGCCGCAGCCGCCCTCGTCACCTTCATCACCGTCTGCACCATGCCCGAGTCGTATCGGTCCCCACTGCGCTGAAAGGCCCCGGCCATGACCACACATCCCCCCCTCGTCGCTGTCGAGGGCGACCACAAGGACATGGGTGAGCAGCTCGGCTCGCTCACCGCAGACAAGATCGCCCGCAGTCTGGACACCTACCGCGCCCGTTTCCGGGACCAGGCCGGCCTTGAGGACGCGGACATCGACCGCTGGGGACGCCGGTACTACGAGGTGGCCCTCGCATACGACCCGGACATCGCGGCCATGCTGGAGGGCATGGCCGCGGGATCGGGCCAGAGCGTGAACCACCTCGGTGCGCTCAACGCGCGTACCGAACTCCTCTACGGCACCGGATACCGCGACGAGGGCTGCACCTCGCTCGCCGTGCTGCCCGGTCACACGGCCGACGGCCACACCCTGCTCGCCCAGAACTGGGACTGGCACCCCGAACAGGCGGACGTCACCTTCCTGCTCGCCACCCGCGACCCCAGCGGGTTCACCGTGCTGTCGCTCACCGAGGCCGGCATGCTCGCCAAGAGCGGCCTGAACTCCGCAGGTCTCGGCGTCTGCGCCAACCTGCTGGTCTCCGACCGCGACACCGGTGGTGACGGCGTGCCTTACCACTTCCTGCTGCGCGGCGCCCTGAACGCACGGACCATGGCGAAGGCACACCGCAAACTGCTCCCGGTGAAGCGGATCTCCTCGGGCAACGTCATGCTCGCCGACGCCGGAGGAGAAGCTGTGGACTTCGAACTCGCCCCCGACGTCTTCAGCACCCTGCTGCCCGAGGACGGCGTCCTCGCCCACGCGAACCACTTCCTCGCCGACCTGCCGCTCACCGACCTCAAGGCCGCCACCAGCGCGCTCACCCAGCTCCGCCCCAGCCGAGTCCGCCACCTTCTCGCCCCCGCGGCGGCCGACTCCGGTGTCCGTCCCGCCGACATCGTCGCGGTGCTGCGCGACGACTGGTCGTACCCCGACGGCATCTGCCGCTACCCCGACCCGGACGAGCCGCTCGCCGACCGGATCTGCACCGTCTACTCCCTGGTGATGGACCTCGACGCGCGCACCCTGTGGATCGCCCCCGGTCCGCCCCGCGAGCATCCCTACACCCGCTGGGACCTCGACACGCTCTTCGACCACGGCGTCGAGCCCAACGCCGACTTCCTCCCGGAGGTACCCATTGACGCCTGACCGAGGAACCGTCTGCCTGACCTTCGACTTCGACGCCATCTCGCTGTGGGCCGCCCGCGGGGTCACCACCCCCGGGCCCGTCTCCCGGGGCGAGTTCGGCGCGCACGCGATACCCCGCATCCTGCGCCTGCTGAGTGCCCAGGACATCACCTCCACGTTCTTCATTCCCGGGCACACCATCGAGACCTACCCCGAGCAGTGCCGCACCGTCCACGCCGCAGGCCACGAGATCGGCCTCCACGGCTATCTGCACGAGCCCGTGTCCGCCCTGGACCGGGAAGCCGAACTGGCCGTGCTGCGCCGGTCGTCCGCCCTCATCGAGCGGCTCACAGGCGCCCCGCCCTCCGGCCACCGCACCCCCAGCTTCGACTTCACCCCGCACACCGTGAGTCTCCTGGAGGAGATCGGCGTGACCTACGACTCGTCGCTCATGGGCACCGACAGCCAGCCCTACCTGGCTCGCACCGGCGACCGACATGCCCCGGACGGACCGTACGTCTTCGGGCGTCCCAGCAGCGTCGTCGAACTGCCCGTGTCCTGGACGCTGGACGACTATCCGCACCTAGAGTTCGTCCGCACGGGCACCATGGTCATGCCGGGGCTGCAGGACCCGCACGCGATGTTCGCCCGCTTCCTCGGTGACGTTCGCTGGATGGTCCACAACGAGCCGGACGGTGTCCTCACCGTCACCCTGCACCCGCAGGCCATAGGCCGCGGGGACCGCATGCTCGCACTGGAGGAGTTCATCTCGGGCTGCCAGGATCTGGGCGTCCGCTTCGCCTCCTGTGCCGACGTCGCCCGGCAGTACGGGCCCGCTCTTCTGGCGGCGGTCCGATGAGTGGCGTGCCCGCCCGGACCCTGCTTCTGGGGGCCGACGGCGGGATCGGCCGAGCTGTCCGTGACCGCCTGGAGGCCCTCGGCTCGTCCGTCACCGGTGCCGGGCGGGACGACGTCGACCTCGCCCGCTCCGGCGTCATCGCGCCGTTCGTCCGCACCGCCTGGACCGACGCCGGTGGCTTCGACGCGCTGGTGCACTGCGCCGGGCTGTATCCGGCGCACCCTGCCCTGGACACCGGTGAGGATGTCTTCGACCGGCTGATCGCGGTGAACACGCGCTCGGCGCTGCTGGCGGGCGCCGAATTCGCCCGGCTCTGCGCGGCCGACGGCCGCGGCGGCGCCATGGTGTTCGTCTCCAGCGGCGCCGCCCGCCGAGCGCGCCCCGGCACCACCGCCTACGCCGCGTCCAAGGCGGCCCTGGAGGCCGTGGTACGGGGCCTCGCCCTGGAAACCGCACCGCTCGGCGTGCGCTGCAACGCCGTCGCGCCCGGCTTCGTCGATGTCGCCTCCCCGCTCAACCCGGTGCCGAGGGAGTACGTCGCCGCGGTATCGGCCGCCAGCCCACAGGGCCGCGTCGCGCGCGCCGTCGACATCGCACCGGCCATTACCTGGCTGCTGAGCGACGAAGCGGCCTGGATCACCGGGCAGAGCATCCCCGTCGACGGCGGTGACAGCATCGGCTCCGCCACGGCGAACTGGCTGCCCCACACCACCCGATGAGGCACCGTATGCCCAGCCCGGAACTTCGCCGACCGGGCGGGCCCCGTCACCCAAGGCAAGCCTGCCACCACGGCTGTGCCCGGCTTCGGCGCAGCAGGCTCCCCGCCGGTGCCCCGCGATCGCGACTCTCGCTGTCCTGCACCGTGAGGTCGCCGAGCATGTCGTCGGAGAAGGCGGAGTGTGCACGGTGGCTGCTGAGCGCTCAACGGACTCTCTGATCCATTTCTTGGGCTCTGTCACTGATACGGGTGCCCGACTGGTGATCATGGGGACAGCAGAATCCGGCCCTTGAGCAAGTCGAAGCTGGCCCGGCCCTACATTTGTCTTTGGGTAGTTTGGTGCGAGGGACGTTACCTTCGACGGCTCCCGACGTATGGGTGGTGGTGCTGGCGAACACGCTGGCTACCTGGACTCCGCTTCCTCCTCAGCCCCGTTAACCGTGCGGGCAACGTGCGGATTCCAGTGTCGTGGCGATGCGCTCGGCCCCAGTCTCAAGGGTCGTCAGCCAGTGAGGATTGTATTTCGGCAATTGGATGCCGAATTCTTCCTCCAATCTGGCGATCGTGCGGATGAGCTGTGAGGAAGGCGGCCCATTCGCCGCGCACCGGATGCCGCCGCGGGGCTGGGCCGAGGCCAGCGGCACGCAGGGTCCGGCGGACGCTGGCCTGACTGACGCTGTGTCCCAGGCGACGGAGTTCGCCGTGGACTCGCCGGAAGCCCCCTCGTGGGTTCTCGGCGCCGAGCCGGATGATCAGGTCGCGCAGCTCCTCGGGCATAGGCGGGCGTCCCGGCGAGGCGGGCTGCCTCCACTTGTCCTTGATCAGACGCTGAGTGCCAGGCCAGGAGGGTGCGCGGCGAGACGATGCGATGCTGGCCCAACACCCGCGGCAGGAGCCGGGCCAGGGCGGCGAGCAGCGCCCGGTCGGGCCATGTGGGCTTGGGAGCGGCGACCTGCCGACGCAGGACCGCGACCTCGTGCCGCAAGATCAGTATCTCGGCCTCCTTGGCCACGGAGGTTCGGGACAGCAGAACCAGCCACGTGAAGATCCGCGTGGCGATCAGATAGACCATTCGTACAAGCACAAGCGCCGATGGCGCCGGATCGGCCCAGCAGGCATCGCCCCAGGTCAGAGAGCATGCAGCAATTCTGAAGCGGTACGGGCATTCCTCTTACGAGGAGTCGTACGCGAAGCGCAGCCTGAAGGAAAAAGGGCTTGATCGCTTCCGGCTGTCGGACTGAGGGCTGCCGCTGTTGCTCATGGCGGACACGGCCGGCTCGTGAGGAAGCGGTCCTGGACGACGATGCCTAATCCTTTCAGGACGAAGCTTCTACCGGTGGGCGCACCATGTCACCGGGGTAACTGCAATCCCCTGACATTTCGTCGGGTTCAGGGACGTATGTAAATCCGAGCTTAAGCCACATTCCGTACAGCTCCCGGTCCCACGCAGACAAGATGATCTCTTGATCGGGCACCCGAGCAAAGAACTCATCGACCAAAGCTCGCGCCACTCCCCTTTGCCGGAATTCGGGAGAAACGTGGAGCTCATAAAGCCTGACGTAGCCAGGCTCGCCGCCTGCCGCGCGCTGCAGACTGGAGTGAAGCCATCCCATACGCACGCCTTGGTCGGGATCCTCTGCGATCAGGGCGTGCAGCGCCTCCGCCAGGGAGGCGGCCCCCTCCTGCTTCTCGACGGTGACCGTCCAGCCCTCGGTGTTGTTGCTCATCCATTTGACGTCGGCTGGATGAGCGTCACGGACCCTGATCTTCATGCTTCATAGCCTACGACTGCGCCTCTAGTGGGCATCATGGCCGTGTGAGCCTGACCAAGTGGCCGGCCTCTCGGGCAAAGTAGCAATCGAGACGCATGTGACTGTCTCGCCCCGATGCGGCGTTCGTAGTAGTTACGGGAGTACGGATCGACGCCCCCATGGACGTCACACGCGACAGCGATGCAGCCGTGGCCTGGCCACAGGCCGAGATGGCCAGTTCAGCTGCCGGTGGCCAGCCAGTCGATCCGGCCGTAACCGCTCCCGCACTCACGCGTCCCGGTCGCGCTGAGAGGAAAACGCACCCCGGTACGGACGGATAAGCAGGTGCGATCGCAAATCAGACATCCGAGAGAGTTACAGGCACACGGACTCCTTAGAGGCACCGACCGCATCGTGCGCGCCAGCGCGTTCGACCTCACGTCGAAGCCGCACCGGAGCGCTCCGGTGCGGCTTCGACGTCTCACGGATCCGGGCAGAGACCCCGCCAGGACGGACCTCGGCGGGGCCTCGCCATATCACCCGCGTATCACACAGCCATCACCAACTGGGCAGACGCTCTCGGACCAAGGGGCTCCGACCTGCAATTTCATGCCCGCAGTGGACTGGCACAGACCCTCATGGACGGTTCTTACAACCTGTGCCAGGTGGTGCCCAGGGAGGGACCCAAGATCAAGACGGGAGCCTCTTCCGGCCCGTCAAAGCAGTGTTGCAGGGTGTTCGACGGTTTCTCACTCACGCCTCGGACCCTCTCACGTATCACGAAATCTCACATGGCCCGGGGAATCCGGCGGCCCTTGACCGTGGCAGAGTGCGGACGTGATGTGCGTTTCAGCGCATCACGAGCCCCCCATCGATCAGGACGGACTGTCCGGTCATGTAATCGGAGTCAGGACCGGCCAGGTAGGACACGAACGCGGCAACGTCTTCTGGCGTCTGCACTCGGCCGAGCGGGATCCCGGCGGCGTACTGTTCGAGCGCCTGCCCCTTGTCCAGGTTCAGGTGGCCGCCGAGCCTTTCGTCGATCAGGTCCCACATGTCCGTGCCGACGATGCCAGGGCAATACGAGTTGACGGTGATGCCGTGCGGCGCGAGTTCCTTCGCGGCGGCCTGGGTCAGGCCGACCACGCCGAACTTGGTGGCCGAATAGGCGCCGAGCAGGTCGAACCCGGAGTGACCCGCGATCGACGCCGCGTTGATGATTTTCCCGCCCGTGCCCTGGGCCCGCATCTGGGCCGCGGCGGCCTGCAGGCAGTAGACGACGCCGAAGACATTGACCCGGAACAGTGCCCCAAGTTCGTCGGGCGTCACCTCTGCGAGCGGCTTGACCTGCGCGATTCCCGCGTTGGACACCATCACGTCCAGTCGCCCCAGCGCATCGGCCGTGTTCTCGACGAGTCGGACGACGGCGTCCTGGTCGCCGACGTCGGCCGGCAGTGCGACGGCTGCGCGCCCGAGTGCCTTGATCTCCTCCGCCACAGCCTGGGCACTTTCGGCGTGGACATCGTTGACGGCGATGTCCGCGCCGTCCGCGGCGAGTCGCAACGCGATCGCGCGACCGATACCCCGGCCCGCGCCGGTCACGACAACGACCTTGCCTTCGATACTCATCGTTCTCTCTTTCCTGAGCATTCGTCGCTGTCTCGGCGGTTCCGGATGGGTACGGCCGAGGGCGCGCAGGCACAGCTGGTGGCCGGCGCAGCGATCTTGTGGATGTCACCGGAACGGGGCGCCCGGCGCCCTCGCGCGCACCGTCAGGACGTTGTGTCTCATCGGGACCCGGAGGGCAGAGCGCCGGTCCAGGTCGTGTTCGCTTGGCGGTGCGCCATGTCCGAAGCTCCCTTGCCGCGGACGGCCGAGAGCGATGGGTCGGTCTGCCGGAGGCATGTCGTCCTCCGGCAGACGATGACTCGTGTCTCAGCCGTCCAGGGCCCCGGTCACCGCGTCGACCACGGCGGAGGGCTGTTCCATGTGGACCATGTGCCCGGCGTCGTCGACATAGGTGACCGGGGCTCGGCCCTCCAGTGCGGCCGCGTTGGCCGCCGGGAGCACCTGGTCCGCGCGGCCCCACACCACTCTGACCGGGCCCGTGAATTCCTGGAGCAGGCCGGCGGCGTCGATCCCGGGACGGTCGCCGTCGAGAAGCGTGCCGAGCAGGCTGTCGAGCGCCTGCTGAACGCCGTCGAGCCGCTTGAACTTCATCAGGTCGTCGGCCAGTTGGCGGGTGACGTGGCCCGGGTCGGCGAACAGCTGGGCCAGGTGCGGCCTGAGTTCCCGCCGTGACGAGGCGGAGGCGAATCCGCGCAGGTAGTCGGCGTTGATGGTGTCGCCGTAGCCGGCGGGTGCGACGAGGGTCAGCGACGCCACCTTCCCGGGTTCGCGGGCGGCTGCGGCGGTGACCACGGCTCCGCCGAGTGAGTGTCCGACCAGGTGGACGTGTTGGATGCCCCGCTCTTCGAGGAAGCCGAGCAGCGCGTCGGCGAGGGTGTCGAGGGAGCCGTCGCCGACGTCCTTGGTGGAGTCGCCGTGGCCGGGCAGGTCGATCGTGTGAACGGTGGCGCGGGCCGACAGGGGTTCCTGTACGAAGAGCCAGGAGTTCTTGTCGCCGCCGTAGCCGTGTACGAGCAGCACGGTCTCCTCCGCGGTGCCGAGGGTCGCGTAGGAGATCGTACGGCCGCTCACCCGCACGGCCCCGAGGACGGGTCCGGCGACCTCGTCGACCGCGCCGGAGTCCAGTTCCTCGCGCGCGGCGCGGGCGGCCTCGTCGATCAGTTCCTCCGGCACGTCGGCCGGAGCGATCAGCGCGATCGTGCCGCCGACGGGGATGTCCTCGTCCGTCTCGGCGGTGATCCGCCGCACGACACCCGGCCCCGGCGACTCGAGCGCCCCGGCGATCTTGTCGGTGTCGATGTCGGCCAGCTCGTCGCCCTCGGCGACCTCGTCGCCCTCGGCCACGAACCAGCTGGTGATCTTGCCACTTTTCATCGACAGGCCCCACTTGGGCATGGTGACCTTCGTGATGGCGTCTTCGATGCTCACAGGGTCCGTCACCTCTTCCAGTCCATTGTCTTCTTGACGGCGTTGGCCACCTTCTGCGCGTCCGGGATGTAGAGCTGCTCCAGGGGCTGCGCGAAGGGCACCGGAGTGTGCGGGGCGGTGACCATCTCGATCGGCGCCCGCAAGGCGCCGAACGCCTCCTGTGCCACCAGGGCCGAGATGTCGGTGGCCATGCCGCAGCGCGGGGTGGCCTCGTCGACCACGACGAGCCGGCCGGTGTTCTCGACGCTCTCGAGGATCGTGTCGCTGTCGAGGGGACTGGTGGTGCGCGGGTCGATGATCTCCGCCTGGACGCCCTGCCGCGCCAGCTCGGCCGCCGCCTCCTCGGCCACCGAGACCATGCGGCCGAGGGCGACGATGGTGACATCGTCGCCGTCGCGGACCACGTTGGCCTCACCGAACGGGATGGTGTAGCTGTCCTCGGGTACCTCTCCGGTCATGTCGTAGAGCGCCTTGTGCTCGCAGAAGATGACCGGGTCGTTGTCGCGGATGGCCTGGATGAGCAGGCCCTTGGCCTCGTACGGGTTGGAGGGCAGGACAACCTTGAGGCCCGGGATGTGGGTGAAGACCGGGTAAAGGCACTGGGAGTGCTGTGCGGCGGCGTTGAGACCGGCGCCGTACATGGTCCGCACCACCACCGGCGTGACGGCCTTGCCGCCGAACATGTAGCGGAACTTGGCGGCCTGGTTGAAGATCTGGTCGAAACAGACGCCCATGAAGTCGATGAACATCAGCTCGGCCACCGGGCGCAGGCCGCGTGTCGCGGCGCCGACCGCGGCGCCGACGAACGCCGATTCCGAGATCGGCGTGTCCAGCACCCTTCCCGGGAATCGCTCGTACAGCCCCTTGGTCACGCCGAGGACACCGCCCCATGCGTCGTCCTCACCGGGACTGCCCGCGCCGCCCGCATTGTCCTCGCCCATGATGATGACGGACGGGTCGCGCTCCATCTCCTGCCTGAGCGCCTCGTTGACCGCCTCGCGATAGCTGATCGTGCGTGCCATGACCGTGCTCCTGATTCGGGGTCAGTAGGTGACGTAGACGTCGGTGGTGAGGTCGTTCGCGGTCGGCGTCGGGGCCTGCTTGGCCTCCGTCACCGCGGCCTCGATGAGACCGGCCACGTCCCCGTCGACACCGTCCAGGGCGGCCGCGTCGAGCCGACCGGAAGCGGTGACACGCTCACGGAACTGCTTGAGGCAGTCCAGTGACGTGCGAGCCCGCGCCACCTCGTCGGCGCGATAGGTCTGCTGGTCGCCCTCGAAGTGGCCGTAGTACCGGGTGAACTTGACCTCGATGAGGGTGGGCCCTCCGCCTTCGCGGGCCCGCTCGATCGCCTCACCCGCGGCCTCGTACACCGCGAAGAAGTCGAAGCCGTCCACGATCACGCCCGGCATGCCGAACCCGACCGCACGGTCGGCGATGTTGTCGCAGGCCACCGACCAGGTGGCCGCCGTGGCCTCCGCGTAGCCGTTGTTCTCCGCCACGAAAATCGCGGGCAGGTTCCACACCGAGGCGAGGTTGAGCGCTTCCAGGGTGGTCCCCTGATTGCTCGCCCCGTCACCGAAGAAGGCCACTCCTACGCCACCGGTTCCCTGCTGCTTGGCCGCCAGAGCGGTGCCGCAGATCAGGGGCGGCCCGCCGCCGACGATGCCGTTCGCACCGAGCATCCCCTTGGACAGGTCAGCGATGTGCATCGAGCCGCCCTTGCCCCGGCAGGACCCCGTGACGCGGCCGTAGATCTCGGCCATCATCTCCTTGACGTCCACGCCCTTGGCGATGCAGTGCCCGTGGCCGCGGTGCGTGCTGGCGATCGAGTCGCGCTCGTCGAGGTGGGCACAGACCGCGGTGGCCGAGGCTTCCTCGCCCGCGTACAGGTGCACGAACCCCGGTATCTCGCCAGTGGCGAACTCGAGGTGCAGCCGCTCCTCGAATTCGCGGATGGTGCGCATGGTGCGATACGCCTCCAGCAGCGTCTTCTCGTCGAGCCCCGATATGGCCTCGGCCGGTTGAGTGGGTGTCATCGTTGACGGTCCTTTCTTCACGGGCTCTTGTTCGGTCCGGTCGTCCTCAGACCTCGGTGCGATCGCTGCGGAACAGGCCGACTCGTGCCGCCTGGCTCAGCACGGCGGTGACGTCGACACAGAGCGGCCCGTCCGCCCTCAGCCGCACCTCGGCACCCGTCGTGCCGGTCAGTTCCAGTTCGCGCTCGCCGTCGAAGGCCACCACGCCGCGGGTGGTGCTGATCTCCACCCGCTCGCCGGTGCGCAGCGGCCGCCAGGCGGCCACCCCGACGGGGAGCACCAGGCCCGGGGCGATCGGCGCGTTGACCACGGTGGGTGCTTGCTCCACCGGGCACAGACGCACCGCGACGCCCTCGGGCTTGTCCCGCGGGGTGGGGCAGAGCAGCCCCGCGATGGAGGACAGGCCGGTCGCGTCCGGCTCGGCGAAGGCGCAGTACAGCTCGGTGAGGGCGTCGGGATGCCATAGTGCGCGGGAGCCGACATAGGGCGCGGTCGACACCGCGACGTCGACCAGCCCCAGCTCGGTCCGCTCCCCGGTGCGTACCTCCAGTGCGTGAGCCCGGCCGGTGGCGATGGCGTGGTCGACGGCGCCGGTGGCCACCAGTCCGGCCGCCAGGCCGGCGACTGTGGCCTCGCGCATCTGAGGGAAGGCGTTGTTGGTACCGGTGGACAGTGACAACAACGGCACGTCGTACCCGGGTCCGGCGAGCAACGCCGCCGTGGCCACCCGCGCGGTTCCGTCGCCACCGAGGCAGATGATCACCTTCGCGCCGGCCTCGACCATGCGGCGGACCGCGTTGGCCGTGTCCTGGGCGCTGTCGGTGACGGCATCGTCATCGACGAAGCGGACGTGCGGCCATGGCGTCCTCTTCGCCGGCCGGTTCCGCACACCCCTCAGTACGGCCGCGGAGATCCCTCCGAGATCGACGGATACCAGCACCGTCTCGACGCCGACCGCGCCCAGCGCCGTGAGCATGCGCTGCACCATGTTGGCCTTCTCGGCTGTCGGGAAAACCGACGCGCCGGATACCAGCCGCCGGATGTCCCGGCCGGAGGCAGGGTTGGCCACAATGCCCACCGCAGTCATGCCTCAGCGCCTTTCACGATCCGATGTGCGACCGGCGTCCTCCGGCCACGGAGGTCATGGGACTGCGGAAACGGCTCAGCGGGACAGGGTTGCAGAGAATTGCAGACAGCGGTGGACGCAATCGGGCGCAACGTCTTGTGCGTGTGGCGCGGTGATCCGACCGTGGGCCGATGACACATGTGCAACCGGACGGTCGACGGCTCCTGCGGCTGGAAGTCCGCAATAGCGCGGTCCCGATCGAGCGAAAGCCTCCCTGGATCAGGGCCCGCATACGGACGGGAACGGAATTCACCAAGCTGCAGGAGCTCGTGCGTCACGAGCGACTGCACACCGTGTGCGAAGAGGCGGCCTGTCCGAACATCTTCGAGTGCTGGGAAGATCGGGAGGCCACCTTCCTGATCGGCGGGGATCGGTGCACCCGCCGGTGCGATTTCTGCCAGATCGACACGGGGAAACCGGCCGGCCTGGACACTGCGGAGCCGCTGCGCGTCGCCGAGTCGGTACGCGCGATGAACCTTCGATACGCCACCGTCACCGGCGTGGCACGGGACGACCTGCCCGATGGCGGTGTGTGGTTGTACGCGGAGACGGTGCGACAAATCCACCGGCACAACCCGGGCACCGCGGTCGAGGTGCTGATCCCGGACTTCAACGGCGCAGCGGATGTCCTCGACGAGGTATTCGGCACATGTCCACAGGTGCTGGCGCACAACGTGGAGACCGTGCCGAGGATCTTCCGGCGGGTCCGTCCCGGTTTCGACTACCGGCGCTCGCTCGGCGTGCTGGCACGGGCGCGGGAGGCCGGGCTGGTGACCAAATCAAATCTGATCCTGGGGCTGGGCGAAACCGGCGAAGAGGTCGTGGAGACACTGCGCGACCTTCACGCGGCGGGATGCCGCCTGCTGACCATCACCCAGTACCTTCGGCCGTCGGTGCGGCACCACCGGGTCGCGCGGTGGGTACCGCCGGAAGAGTTCGATCAACTCCGCGACCGCGCACTTGAGATCGGGTTCGCGGGGGTGATGGCCGGCCCGCTGGTGCGCTCCTCCTACCGGGCCGGACGGCTCTACCGGCAGACACAGGAAGCCGGACCAGGAGAAGCGACGTGACCACTGCCGACCTGGTGATCCCGGTGGCGGATCAGGCGGCTACGCCGCGGCCTTGATCCTCAAGACATCAGGGGCAGTCAAGCTGGTCAAAGCGCCCGACGGGCGCGTGGTCGGCCCGCACATGGTCGGCGACCGTGTCGGGAAGCTGGTCGGCGAGGCCCAGCTGATCTACAACCTGGGGCTCCTGCCCGAACAGATCACACCGCTCGCTCATCCACGCGCACCCGACCCGGTCCGAGGCCCTGGGCGAAGCGCACCTCGCCCTCGCCGGTGAACCGCCGCACGCACACGGCTGAACCAGCGGTCCATTCGGCCCGGGAAGAGAGCGGGGCCGGACGTCGCGTCCGCCCCGCTGTTCTGGCGCCGCCCCGGTTGTGGACTGCGTCAGTCGAGCAGGGCGCTGTGCAGCCGTGCTGCCGCGACCCCGCGGCGCGCATCGTCCGGTGCCAGGAGCCGCAGCGCGTGCTGGTGCACGGTGGCGTCGTGGAGTGCGTGCTCGCCGTACCGCAAGGCGTGATCCGCACAGTCACTGGCCAGGACCGCGGTGCGCACGCTCACCTCCAGGTGGTGTCGCCACTGCACGATCCCGGGCGCGCACGACTCCGGCAGCAGCGGGCCCCGGTAGAGGCGCACGGCCGTGGCCGTGTCGCCGGCGTCCAAGGCGGTCTGCAGATCCGTCGCGTCGCAGGCGATCGGGCTGCTGAGCGTGTACCGCCGGTTGGTGATCCCACCGCCGATGCCGCTGCGCAGGTGTGACACCTCGGCCTTGAGCGTTGCCGCGCTGACCGGGCGGTCCCCGTACAGGGCGTCGCGCAACCGATCGGGGGTGAATCCCTTCGGGTCCAGTGCGAGCAGCGTCAGGATCTCCAACTGCCTGGGGCGTATGCGCGCCGGCTGACCGTCACGCGACACTTCCGCCGTGCCGAGGCAGTTCAGTTCGATGCCCGCGGCAGCCGTGGGCATCGAACCGGCCAGCCTCGTTTCGATGGTGGTGGCCAGCGTGCGGACCGTGGACATGGCCAGCGGGTGCGCGCGGTTCCAGACGGTGGACAGGTCGAGGACGCCGAGCCGCCGGCCACGAGGGTCGTGGATCGGTGCGCAGTAGCACACCCAGCCGTGCAGTGCGGCGACCAGATGCTCAGCCGAGAACACCGTGCTCGGACGCCCGCTGCGCAGTGCGAGCGACAGTGCGTTGGTGCCCATGTGCGGCTCGTCCCACCTGGCGCCGGGCGCGAAGTTCACCCGTTCCGCACGCCGCCGCATCACCCGCCCGCCGCACGACCACAGGATCGTGCCGGATTCGTCGGTGACGGCGGCGACGTAGCCGGCGTCATCGGCAATGGTGCGCAGCTCGTCGGCCAGTTGCAGCACTGGCCCCCGCAACGGTGAGGTGGACCACTGCGCGCGCACGTCAGCGTCGTTGGCCGTGGGCGCGCTGTCCTGGGCCGGGTCAACGGTGCGCAGTGACCGCATCCACGACTGGGCCACTTCGGCGCGCGGCTCGGGCGCTCCTGCCACAGCCCACAGGACGGAAGCCCGGGTCGGCACTCGCCGGGCCCAGGCTCGTTCCACAGCAGCCCGCTGGCGTCGGAGGGCGCTTTCCTGTGCCATGACGTGAACCTCGCTGTTCTGCTGCCGTCGCCGCACTGCTCCGTCATCCGCACAACGGCGTGTCCGCGCCGCTTCGCATCGCGCTGGGCCCCCGACCGCGGAGTTTGTCCGGGTCTCGCCGTTTCTCCCCCGGTGAGGTCACGATCCCCTGTGCGCGTTCTGGGTAAGGGTCAGTTGGACGCCGTCGGTGAGGCGGTAGGGCCGGGTCGCCACAATCCCGCCGAGCTGGCGGCGAAGACGCGACACCTCGGCCCGCGCCGCGACGAGGTGACCCGCATCGCCGAACAGAGCCTGGCTGAGCGCTTCGGCGGACATGCCGGCGGGACCCGCACGATGCAGGAGCGCGAGTATTTCGGCGTGCCGTTTCGTGATGAGCCGGCGCCATCCCGTGTCACCGGCTTGCACCTGCAGCAACGGTGTGCTGGACAGGTCGAGTTCGAGCAGCACCTGCCGTCCGCGGCCGAACGGCCGGACGAGCCAGCCGTTCGGCAGACGCTCGGGCACGCAGGCACCATAGCCGGGCACGGCAAGGGTCTGCCGGGCGGCCGGCGCGGGAATCCGTGCGCCCACGGCGACGCCGGAGCTGTGGGCAACCCACCCATGATCGTCGACCACGAGTGTCGGGCCCGAAGTGGCGGCCAGAAGTGGTTCGGCCGACTGCCGAAGCCGCTCAAGATGCTCCTGGTGACACCGCCAGATCTGGACCTCCATGAGGCGGCGCCCGGTTTCGGCCAACGCACCGATCGCCGGGTGCAGCGTGAGGGCAGGGCCGCTGATATCGATGATGCCCAGCAGATCCCCGGTGCGGGGGTCGTGGACCGGGCAGGCGGTGCAGTACCAGGCGTGCTGGTCCTGCTCGAAGTGTTCCCCGGAGAGCAACTCCACCGGTGCGACCTCGGCGAGCGCGGTGCCGATCGCGTTGGTGCCCACCTGCGCCTCCGTCCAGACCGCGCCCTCGGTGAAACCGAGCGCGTCGGCACGGCGCCGCGCCGATGACGCACCCGCCCGCCAGAGGATGACGCCATCCGCGTCCGCGACCACCAGCAGCATGTGCGAGGCATCCGGATTCGCCGCGAATATCTGTATGAATTCCCGGACGGCGCTCCGCATGGGTGACGCGTTCCGCCGGTGTGCGATCTCTTCTTCGGTCACCGAAACGCGCGGGTTCCCGCCCTGCACCGCGAGCCCCATCCCCAGCATGCGCGTCCAGGACCGGGAGACGAGGGGGCGGGGCGCCAGAGGGGGGCGGCTTCCGCCGATGACGGCTTCATGCATCCGGACCAGGTCCCGGGCGTAATCGGGCAAGCTTCGGCCCTGAGGGATCGCACTGTGCATGCTCATGACCACCGCACCTCCCGCACCTTCGCGCCAGTCGGGGGGAGCGTATCCGCCGTATGAACCAAGCGCTACCGCCGTGCGACAACTCCATGCAATTGCGTGCAACCCTGTCCGGCCTGTCCGGCAGGGCGTGTAATCAGCGCGACTGCGCGGTGATCCGCGACTCCGCGAAGGCGACCGCGGAGGATTCCGATGGTCTTTGCAATGAAGGTGCGTCCCTCGGAGGGCACGGCACCCGCGTACGGCCGGCAGCGGGCGCAAGAGCTCTTGTTACTCCCTCGGGCGGGAGTTTTGCGGCGCACCGGGTCCTTCCTCTTTCGCTCATAGAAAGCTCGGTGCGACCATGTCCGAGTCCCTTCCCACCAGACGAGCCGTGAGTTGGCTGATGCACGGCATCGGCAATCTGGCCGTCGTGCTTGTCATCACGTTCGGCGGCTGGTACCTGCTCGCCGACCCGCATGTGAGCCCATTCGACCTCTACCCGCTACCCTTCAACGCCGCCTTGTTCTGGGCGTTGCTGTTCGTCGTCTGGTCGGGATTCAACCTCGAGTTCTTCGGATTCGATCGACTCCGCCAGCCGCTCAGGGGAGCAGCGATAACGGCATCAACCGCGGCGTTCGCGACGGGGGTCACCTACGCGTTCGCAGTGGGTTTCGGGCACCTCAACGCCGATTTCACGGCCTCGCGGGAAGGCGGTCTCGGCTACTTCACCGCCGCACTCTTCGTGCTTTTCGCCTTCTCGACCTGGGTGCTCGCGGTGGTAAACTGGTCGCACTGGCCATGGGCAGACCTGGGCCTGAAGCAGCCCCTCGTCGGGTTGTGTGAGATCGCGTTCCTCATGCTGCCGACCGTCATCCTCTATTCGGTTCTGGGACTTCCGGCGGTGTCGAGCAAGACTCCCGGCGCACCGATACTCGGCCTGAATACACTCCTCGGCTGGTACTACTCGATCATTGTCGCCGTCGTCGTGACTGGATTGACGATGGAGAACTGGCCCTGGCGTCAGGCGACCGGGCGCGGACGTACCGCGTTCTTCTCCCTCGTCGGGAACGTCGGGCTTGGCAGTGTCTTGTATTTCGCGCTCCTGGGAATCTGCAAGCTGATCATCGGGCCCGACACGGTGGCAGCACTCGGCGACGCCATTCATCAATTCCCTGCTCAACTCGGCGTCTGCTGGGTCGCGTGGATGATCGCTTGGGCCAATGCCTTCGGCAACAAGCCCACGCATCTCGGCCGCACCGCCAACCTGGCAGCGCGCCTCGCCATCACCTTGACGCTTGGCATCTTGACCTTTATCACCTACTACCGGTTCGCGGCGGGCACGCTGCTGCACGAACCGGTAGTAGCCGGAAACCTGCACGGCAATGCGCTCGGGTTCATGGACTGGTTCGCCCTCGTGACGCTGCTGTACGTCGTCGGGTTCGACTCCTATGGCCTGCCGAAACCGGCTGAGAAAACGACTGACCCGGCTACCGCCGCAAAGGCGCCCACCGCTGTACCACGGCAAGAGCTATCCACCAGCAAGGGAGCTGAGAAATGAAGGCAGCACGCTTCTACGGTCCGGGCGATATCCGGATCGACAACGTCACGGAACCGGCGACACGGCCGGGGACCGTCAAGGTCGAGGTCGAATGGTGCGGCATCTGCGGTACCGACCTCCACGAGTACCTCGAAGGGCCCATCTTCGCACCGGCCGAAGGCGCGCCACACCCCCTCACGGACGAGACCGTTCCCATCACTCTCGGTCACGAGTTCGCGGGAGTGGTCCGGGAACTTGGTGACGGCGTCAACGACCTGCGGGTAGGAGACCGGGTCGTCGTCGAGCCCTACCTCGTATGCGGTCGCTGCGACCCCTGTCAGCGCGGCATGTACAACGTCTGCCAGTCGCTGGGATTCGTCGGCCTCTCCGGTGGAGGAGGCGGATTCTCACAGTTCGTCGTCGCGGAGAGGCGCTGGATCCATCCGCTCGGCGAGCTCGGCACCGATGTGGGCGCGCTCATCGAGCCACTCGCGGTCGCCTACCACGCCGTACGGTTGTCCGGCGCCCGCCCGGGCGGCACTGCCATCGTGTTCGGCGCGGGACCGATCGGCCTGGTGACCACGGCCGTTCTGCGCGCGGTCGGCACCGAGTCGATCATCGTTGTGGAGCCGGCGGACGTACGCAAGACCAAAGCCGTCGCGGCCGGCGCGGACCACGTGCTCGATCCCACCACTACGGACATCGCCACGGCGGTGTCGGAACTGACCGAGGGCCGCAACGCCGATGTGACCTTCGAGTGCGCCGGCATCGACGCGGTCCTCAAATCCGCGATCCTCTCCACGCGCGCGGGCGGCACCTGCGTGAACGTCGCCATCTGGGGACACGAGGCCAGGGTCGCACTGAACGATCTGGTGTTCCGCGAGGTGAAGGTGCTCGGCAGCCTCGCCTACGCGAACGACCACCCGGCGACCATCGCGTTGGTCGCGAGCGGCCGGGTCGACCCGTTCCAGTTCATCACCGGCCGAATCGGTCTCGACGACATCGTCACGAGCGGCTTCGACGAACTGGTGAACAACAAGGAGGAGAACGTCAAGATCCTGGTACAGCCGCGGTGACGGACGACCGGATCCGCACCCAGGCCATGAGCCGGTGCCCCCGTCACGCACGTCGCAGGGGAATCGGTCGCTGGGCGCATCCGGGGCCGTAATCACGTTGTGCTCGCCCACCTCCCGCAGCCCGATCCGGCCAGAGATCGCCGCCCTGCTGGAGCCCCCCGGTACCCCCTCAGCACATTTCTCGCGAAATGTACTCTTTACACAGAAAGCGCACCAAAGTTACAGTGGCGCCTGTGGGGGGTTCGGCGAGGAGGTAGTCGGGGGTGGTCGAGTACTGGGCACGGCGAAACGATCCGATGGCACGGGCGCGCGAGCGCTTCGCCTCGGGTGACCTTGTCGAGGAAGGCGTGCGGGCGCCGATCTTGCAGTCGTGGCAGCGCTGCCGTGACCTCGGGCTCCGCCCGGACCGTTTCGAGCTGCCCTACGACGCGAACCTCGATCTGGAGTCCCCCCTGGTCCGTGCGGCCCTGCCCGTCCTGGACCACGTCGAGGCGACTTTCCTGGACACCCAGGTGAGCCTGATCATCACGGACGGTGACGGAACGGTGCTCGTCCGGCGCACCGGAGACCGCTCACTTGACCAGCTCCTCGACGACATCCAGCTCCTCCCTGGTTTCCGGTACGCCGAGCGGCTGGCGGGCACCTGCGGCCTGGGGACCGCACTCGCCGAACGCAGGCTGCATCACGTGCGAGGGTCGGAGCACTTCGCGGAGTGCCTGCAGGCGTTCGCGTGCTTCGCCGCTCCCGTGCTCAACCCGCTCAGCGGCCGCATCGACGGCGCTGTCAACCTCACGTGCCGGGCGTCGGACGCGCGTCCGATGATGGAAACTTTCATACAGAAAGCGCGCAACTCCATCGAGCGGCAGATCCTCGACACCTGCTCGCAGCGGGAACGCGCCGTGCTTCAGGCATACCTGCAGGCCAAGCGTCGTGGCTGCACGGCCGTCGCGGTCACGGGCGACGGCTTGGAGGGGGCGGACGCGCTGGGCGACAGCGGACTGAGCCGGCGGGACCAGGGGATCCTGCGGGAAAAGGCCACTGAGCTGCTCTCCTTCGGCGTGGTCGCCACCGCCGAGGTCATCCTGTCCACCGGGCGGACAGCGATGCTGCTGTGCCGGCCGGTGACAACCCCTTCGGGAATCAGCGGAGCCGCCGTCGAGGCACTCCTGCCTCCCGCATCCGGACACAGCACCCGGCTTCCGCCCCTCGCGGAGCAGGAATCGGCCGAGCCCGCGCTCTGGAGTCCACAGCGCCCCGGACCCGAGCCCGCCGGAACGCCCAAGTCATCCGAGGCCGCCGAGACACCGGGACCGGGCCGCGGCGAAGCAGGGCATCTGCTTCTCGTCGGGGAGCCGACGGTGGGTCGATTCGCCATGCAGACGCGGCGGCGACTGCAATTGCTGAGCGAAGGCGGCGTGCGCATCGGCACCACCCTGGACATCGCTCGAACCGCTGCGGAACTGGCTGACGTGGCGGTGCCGCAACTCGCCGACTTCGTCACAGTGGATCTGCTGCAGTCGGTGCTGAGCTGGGAAGAAGCGGCCAAGGCCGGCGGTCCACTGCGCCGCATGGCCGTGGGCAGTATCCGGGCCGACTGCCCCTTCTACCACCTGGACACACAGTTCGAGTTCGTGCCGGCGACTCCCCAGGGGCGATGCCTCACCACTGGGCAGTCGATCCTCGAACCGGACCTCACCCTCGCCCCCGGCTGGCTGGCCCAGGATCCGGTCCGCGGCGAGAAGCTGCTTGTCGGGCAGGGCATCCACTCCCTGATGACGGTCCCTCTTCGGTCCTCGGGCACCGTTTTGGGCCTGGTCACGTTCTACCGATCGGAGAAACCGGACCCGTTCGAGAACGACGACCTGTCGCTCGCGGAGGAGCTCGTCGCCCACGCCGCAGTCTGCATCGACAATGCTCGACGCTACACCCGCGAACACGCCATGGCCGTTGCCCTGCAGCGCAGCCTGCTCCCCCAAGGTCTCCCCCAGCAGGGCGCGGTGGAGGCCGCGTACCGCTACCTGCCCGCGCTCGAAGGCGTCAGCGGCGACTGGTTCGACGTCATCCCGCTGTCCGGTGCCCGGGTCGCCCTGGTCGTCGGCGACGTCGTCGGCCACGGCATCCAGGCCGCCGCCACCATGGGCCGGCTCCGCACCGCCATCCACAACTTCGCCGCCCTGGACCTGCCCCCGGACGAACTGCTCACCCAGCTCGACGACTTGGTCATCCGCCTCGACAACGACGCGCTCACATCCGGCGGCGGCCACGGCATCACCGGCAGCAGCTGCCTGTACGCCATCTACGATCCCAGCTCGGGCCAGTGCAGGATGGCCCGCGCCGGCCATCCCCCTCCCGCCCTGGTCACCCCCGACGGACACGTCACTCTCGCCGAACTGCCCCCCGGACCGCCTCTGGGCCTTGGCGGGCTGCCCTTCCAAGTGGCCGAACGCGAACTGCCCACCGGCAGCCAACTGGTGCTCTACAGCGACGGCCTGCTCCAGGACCACCGCCGTGACATCGACGCCGGAGTCGAGCGCCTGAGCCAGGCCCTGGCCCACCCGCAGCGGCCGCCGGAAGCGACCTGTCAGGCAGTCATGGACGCCATGCTCCCCATTCGTCCGCAGGACGATGTCACCCTGCTCGTCGCCCGCACCCGCAGACTCGACACGCGCCAGATCGCAGCCTGGGAGCTGCCTTCCGCCCCGGAAATCGTCTCCACCACGCGCACCGCCGTCACCCGGCAACTGGCCGACTGGGACCTGGAAGAGCTGCAGTTCACCACGGAACTGATCCTCAGCGAACTGATCACCAACGCCATTCGCTACGCGACCGGCCCCCTGCGCGTACGCATGCTCCGTGCCGATAGCCTGATCTGCGAAGTCTCCGACGCCAGCAGCACCTCCCCCCACCTACGCCATGCCGCCACCACCGACGAAGGCGGACGCGGCCTGTTCCTGGTGGCCCAGCTCGCCCAGCGCTGGGGCACCCGGTACACCGCCAACGGCAAAATCATCTGGGCCGAGCAGGACATCCCGTCCTGAATGGCCATGGAGCGGGCTGACTCCGTCGACGGGGCCCTCAAAGGCCCTGCGGAAGCTCGGATTCTTGGTCGGACGGCTCCGCGAGAGCCGCCAAGGCCCTGTCGGCGACCTCCTCGACGGTCCCGACGGCGCGCACGGTCACCGTGATGTCCGCGTAGTGGGCGAGGAGAGAGGCCGTCTGTCGACGGTAGACCCGCTGGCGATGCCGGATGATCTCCTCGGTGTCGTCGGACCGGCCGCGGCCGCGCAGACGTTCCACCACGACGTCTTCGGGAGCGTCCAACTCGAGGACGGCGTCCAGGTCCGCTCCGGTACGGGCCAGGATGGTGGCGAGCACCCGCGCCTGCTCGATGGTGCGGGGGAAGCCGTCGAGCAGGAAGCCACGCCGGGCATCAGGTTCCTCCAGGCGTCGGCGGACCATGCCGCCAGTGACGTGGTCGGGGACGAGTTCGCCCGCGTCCAGGTATCGCCGGGCCTGCTGCCCCAGTCGCGTCCCGCGGGTCACGTTCTCCCTGAACAGATCCCCGGTGGAGATGTGCGGGATGCCGAACCGGCTGCCGAGAAGTGCGGCCTGGGTGCCCTTTCCCGCTCCGGGAGGGCCGATGAGGACGAGTCGCATCAGGGGGTGCGCCTTCCAGTCGTCGCCCTGTGCGGGGCGGGGTGATGAGTACGTCGAGGGACGGGGGCCGTGTCGGTTGGCCTCGCCCGGGGGTCGGGCGGCACAGCGCGGTCCTGCGGACTGATCGGTCAGTACGCGTACCGGACCGTGCACGAGGTCCGGGTACGCCCCCGGGTCGCCGGAGCACCGGGGCCGGTCCTCGGTGTGCCACGGTCCGCCGTCAGTCGGCCTGCGGGCGGCTGTCGGCGAGCCCGGCGTTGATGAGGTCCATCACCGAGCTGTCGGCGAGCGTCGTGACGTCGCCGACCTCGCGCTTCTCCGCGACATCGCGCAGCAGCCGCCGCATGATCTTCCCGGACCGGGTCTTGGGCAGCTCGGGGACGACCATGATCTGGCGGGGCTTGGCGATGGGCCCTATCTCCCGGGCCACGTGCTCACGCAGGGCCGCGGTCACGTCCCCCGCGGAACGGACCACGCCGCCGCGCAGGATCACGAAGGCGACGATGGCCTGCCCGGTCGTCGTGTCCGACGCCCCCACCACCGCGGCCTCGGCGACCGCGGGGTAGGACACGAGTGCCGACTCGACCTCGGCGGTGGAGATGCGGTGCCCGGAGACGTTCATGACATCGTCCACGCGCCCCAGCAGCCAGATGTCGCCGTCCTCGTCGTAGCGGGCGCCGTCGCCGGCGAAGTAGTAGCCGAGATGAGCGAAGCGGGCCCAGTAGGTCTCGCGGTACCGCTCGTCGTCGCCCCAGACGCCGCGCAGCATGGACGGCCAGGGCTGATCGAGCACCAGGTAGCCGCGCTCGCCCCGGCCGACCTCAGCGCCCTGGTCGTCGACCACTTTGGCCGAGATGCCCGGCACCGGCTGCTGCGCCGAGCCCGGCTTGGCAGGGGCGGCTCCCGGCACGGGCGCGATCATGACCGCGCCGGTCTCGGTCTGCCACCACGTGTCCACGATCGGCGCCTGCTCGGCGCCGAGGTGCGTGCGGTACCAGCGCCACGCCTCGGGGTTGATCGGCTCGCCGACGCTGCCGAGCACGCGGATCGACGACAGGTCGTAGCGGGCCGGGATGTGCTCGCCCCACTTCATGAACGTGCGGATGAGGGTGGGAGCGGTGTAGTAGACCGACACCCCGAACCGCTCGATGATCTCGAAGTGCCGTCCCTGGTGCGGGGTGTTGGGCGTGCCCTCGTACATCACTGACGTGGCACGGTTGGCGAGCGGCCCATAGACGATGTAGGAGTGACCGGTGATCCATCCGATGTCGGCGGTGCACCAGTAGACGTCGGTGTCCGGGGCGAGGTCGAAGGCGGTGCGGTGGGTGTACGCGACCTGGGTGAGGTAGCCGCCGGAGGTGTGCAGGATGCCCTTCGGCTTTCCGGTCGTCCCCGAGGTGTAGAGGATGAACAGCGGGTGCTCGGCGTCGAAGGACTCCGGCCTGTGCTCGTCCGGCTGGGCATCGACCAGGTCGTGCCACCACAGGTCGCGGCCCTCGGTCCAGGGCACCTCGGTTCCGGTGCGGCGGACCACCAGGACGTGTTCGACGCTCGGCGTGTGCCGGGTCGCCTCATCGGTGTTCGCCTTCAGGGGCTCGGCCCGGCCCCGGCGGTACTGGCCGTCCGACGTGATCAGGAGGCGGGCCCCGGCGTCCTCGATGCGTGACCGCAGGGCGGCCGGCGAGAAGCCGCCGAAGACCACGCTGTGCGGCAGCCCGAGCCGGGCGCAGGCCAACATGGCGAACACCGCCTCGGGGATCATCGGCAGCTGGATGGCGACCCGGTCACCGGTCGAGAGCCCCAGCGAGAGCAGGGCGTTGGCCGTCTTGCACACCTCGCGCTTCAGATCCGCGTAGGTGATGGTCCGGGTGTCGCCCGGCTCGCCCTCCCAGTGGAAGGCGACCTGATCGCCGTGACCGGCCTCGACGTGGCGGTCGACGCAGTTGTGGGCGACGTTCAGACGCCCGCCGGTGAACCAGCGGGCGAAGGGCGCGTCCGTCCAGTCCAGGACCTGGGACCACGGGGTCTCCCAGTCCAGGTTTCCGGCCTCCCGCGCCCAGAACGCCAGGCGTTCGGCCGCCGCCGGCTCGGGTGGGCGGGACGGAGTCCCTTCCGCTCCCGCGAACGGGCTGCCGGGCGCGGAGCGGAGATCGGAGCGCGGGGTCATGCTGGTTCCTCCTGAGGTGCGGGTGGTGGGTGACGGGCGGCTCGCGGCGAGCCGGACGACACGCCCGTCACCAGGTCTCCACGGTGGCCGTGGCGGGTTGGTGCGAGGTTGGCGTGAGGGGGCGGGGCTCCCAGGGGCGCTTCGCCGCGCCACCGCGTGCGGGCAGGGCGAGGCGTGGCAGCAACGGTGCCGCGGTACGGCGGCGGAGCGCGCCCTGCCACACACCCCAGCCATAGGCGAGGTCGTCCAGACGGCGGATCGCCGTGTGGGTGAGCGGGCCGAGAGAGCTGCGGGAGCGGTAGTGGTCGGCCAGCCCCTCGGCAACGGCCGCCGTCGCGAGGGCGTAGCGGGCACGGCGGCTGACGGCCGCGGCGGCCACGGCGACCGGCCAGTGGTGCCGGGTGGCGCAGCGCAGCAGTTGCTCGGCGGTGCCTCGCAGCGCGGCCAGCGACAGCAGGGTCCCGGCCCGTACGGGGTGGTCGGCGTCCGGCATCCGCCGGGCCACCCGCACGGCGGTCAGCGCGGTCAGGGCCAGCGCCGTGGCCGCCGGCGCCGGCCTGCCGCGCAGGAGCAGGGCGCAGGCGGCGAGCGACCAGGGGGCGGCGTACAGCGGCGGCACCCGGCCGGGGTGGCGCAGGGCCAGGTCGGCCGCGCCGGTGCCGTATCCGGCCCGCTGGGCGAGCCAGCCGCGCAGGTCGGTGCGGTGCCGGTGGGCCACGCGCACAGAGGGGACATAGCGCAGTCGCCAGCCCGCCTCGTGGAGCCGCATGCACAGGTCCACGTCCTCCCCCACCCGCATGCCGGGGGCGAATCCGGCGCCGACGGCCGACCGGCGCACCACGATGGTCGCGCTCGGCACGTAGGACAGCATCGACACCGGTACGACCGGTCCCTCCCGCGACCCCATGTCCAGTGGCGAGCGGACCTGCTCATAGCGGTCGAGCGCCCGGGGGGCGGCGGGGGGCAGGGCGACGATCCGGGGGGCGGCGAGAGCCACCGCGGGGTCGCCGAAGTGCGCCAGCAGTGCGGCGAGCCACCCCGGTTCGGGTATGACATCGGAGTCGCAGAACGCCACGTACGCCGTTTCGGCCTCGCGCAGTGCGGTGTTGCGGGCGGCGGCCGGCCCGAGGTTGCGCGGGTGCGCGAGCAACCGGGCGCCGTGCCGCCGAGCCACGCGGGCGAGGGCGTCCGGGTCCTGGGAGCCGTCGTCCACCACCAGGACCGGCAGGGTGGACGTGGACGGGTCGGCGCGCAAGGCGGTCAGCAGTGCGTCGAGCTGGTCGGCCCGATCACGGATCGGAATGGCGACCGTGGTGTCGTGGACCGGGGACAGCGGGGGGCGGGGGTGGACCAGGCCCGCGTCCAGGAGCCGACGGGCGAGCGCGGCGCTCGCGTCATCCGTCACCACGAATCCGCCGTCCTCCAGCAGCCGGACGGCGGCAGCGCCGAGACGCAGCAGCCGCGGAGGGGAGCCGCCGAGCATGAGGTGGCCGTCGCGGGACCGGTGGGTGGTGGCGGCGAGTTCGACCGCGAACCCGTCGGGGAGCCGGTCCGGCGGCGGTGACGGCAGCGTGCCGGGCCGCGGTGGCGGCCCCGCGTGCCCGGCGAACCGGGACGTACGCCCGTGCCCGCCGGACAGGATGCCGCCCGCGTGCGTCACGAGCCGGGATGTCCTCACCTGCCATCCGGAACGGGACGTGTCCGCGTCCCGCGGGAACCATGTCATGCGGTGAACCCCCCGTCGGCGTGGAGTACCGAGCCGGTGATGGCGAAGGAGTCGGCCGAGCAGGCCCAGGCCACCACCGCGGCCACCTCCTCCGGCTCCAGAGGGCGCCCGGAGAGCTGCTGCTCGGCGAGCTTGTCGACCTCCGTCAGCTCGTAGAGGTCGGCCGTGGCCCGCAGCATGTCGGTGCGCGTGGAACCGGGCGACACGCCGACCGCGTTCACCCCCGTGTCCCGCAGATCACAGGCGAGGCCGCGGACCAGACCGACCACGGCGTGCTTGGCGGCGCAGTAGGCGCCCAGACCCCACAGTCCGCGGTGCGCGGCGGCCGAGGCGAGGGCGACGAACCGGCCGCTGCGGGGCCGCGGCCGGCGCAGCAGGGCGGGCACCGCGGCACGGGCGAGGTTGGCCACACCCAGCACGTCCACATCGAGCAGCGTCCGCCACTGCGCGTCGGTCTGCTCCCACACCGGGCCGCCACCGAGCATGACCGCCGCCGCGGCCACGGCGGCGTCGAGCCCGCCGAACTCGCCCTCGGCCAGCTCCACGGCGTTCCGCAGCGCGGCCGTGTCGCGGACGTCCGCCCGGACGGTGCGCACCAGGGGGAACTCAGCTGCCAGGGCGTCCAGTCGGCCGGGTCCGGCCAGCGGGTAGGGCACGTCGGGATCGTCGGCGCAGCGGTCCACGGCGACCACCGCCCAACCGGTGCGCGCCAGGCGCCGTACGGTCGCGGCTCCTATGCCCCGGGCCGCGCCGGTGACCAGGGCGACCCGGTGGCCGGTCATCGTCCACCCCCCGCATGGGCGATGAGCGGCCGCCGCTCGGGAAGGCCGAGCCGGCCCCGCTCCGAGACCCGCCAAGCACGGATGTCCTCGGCGAGGCGATCCGCCATGCGGTCGAGGAGCCGTTCGCCCTCGCTCGCGCGGGCCCCGGATGGGTCGCCCAGGACGCCGGACGGGCTGACCCCGCGGACGGACTCGGTGACAAGGCGGTCCATCAGCAGGTGGACGGGGTCGGTGGGGCCCGCGACGGCCCGTTCACCGCGGACGGCCGGGTGCCGCAGCCGCAGCATCATGGAGGTCTCGGTCCGGCCGGCGTGGGCGTCGGAGGCCTCCGGGGCGCACGGCCACCAGGCCACGTCCCGTTCCTCTTCGCGCAGGCCGACGACCGCCGCGGAGAGGCTGGTCAGGTTGGAACCGTGCCCGTTGACCACCAGCAGGCGTCCGGCCCAGCGGAGCATCGAACGGCCGATCTCCGTGACGAGCAGGCGCAGCGCGGTGTGCCCGACGGACACGGTGCCGGGGAAGCCCTCGTGCTCGCCGCTGGCCGCGTACATCTGCGGGGGCGCGACCAGCACGTCCAGGGGGCCATGCAGCCGGGCGGCGGCTCGCTCGGCGACCGCGGAGGCGACCGCCGTGTCGGTGTCGAGCGGGAGATGCGGGCCGTGCTGTTCGCAGGAGCCGAGCGGCAGCAGCACCAGGGGGCGACGGTCGTCCAGGTCCGGCCAGGTCAGGTCGGCGAGCCGGGCTGTCGTCCGGCGCCGCGGCCACGCCCTCGCGACCGGGGCGGGAGGGGGTGCCATGTCAGACCGCGCCCAGGGTGCGGGTGAACCCGGGCGGCACCACCAGGTCGTCGGGGGTCGGTTCGTGGACGGAGGACCGTCCGAGGCCGAGCAGGGCGGAGTCGATACCGCGGCTGAGGATGTCGAGGACGTTCTCCACGCCGGCCTGGCCGCCCGCCGCCAGACCCCACAGGTAGGCGCGACCGATCATCACGGCCCTGGCGCCCAGGGCCAGGGCCTTGACCACGTCGCTGCCGCGCCGGACACCGCCGTCCAGCAGCAGTTCGACCTGGTCGCCGACCGCGTCCGCGATGGCGGGCAGGGCTCGGATCGGCGCCGGGGTGGCGTCGAGGTTGTTGCCGCCGTGGTTGGACACCGAGATCGCGGTGACCCCGGCGTCGACCGCGCGCCGGGCGTCGTCCACCCGGCAGACGCCCTTGAGGAGGAACGGCCCGTCCCACTGCTCGCGCAGCCAGCGCACGTCGTCCCAGGAAGGCGGCGGAGTCCGCATCCACGCGCCGTACGCGCCGAAGAACGTGGGCGCGTCATGGCCGGACTCGGCGAGGTTCGGGGTGGTCAGGTCCGGAAGGGCGCGGGACTTGACGAATTCCCACAGCCAGCGCGGGCGAGTCAGCGCCTCCGGTGCGAACCGCGCCATGGCCTTCAGGTCCAGCCGCTCGGGTATCTTCGGGCTGCCCCAGTCGCGTCCGTAGGAGAAGGACCAGTCCAGGGTGACGATGAGCCCCTTGGCCCCGGCCTCGCGGGCGTAACTGACCCTCCGCCGCATCGCGTCCTTGGAGTCCATCCAGTACATCTGGAAGAAGGTCCGCGGATTCGCGGCCACGACGTCGGGCAGCGGCTTGCTGGCGAAGGAGCTGAGCCCGATCGCGGTGCCGCGCGCCGCCGCGGCACGGGCGACGGCCACCTCTCCGTCCGGGTGGACGGCCTGTACGCCCGTCGGGGAGATGATCACCGGCAGGGCGATCTGCTGTCCCATGACGGTCGTCGCCAGGTCGCGCTTGGCCGACAGTCCGGCCACGTGCGGGGCGAAGCCCAGCTCGGCGAAGGCGGTGGTGTTGTCGTCATAGGAGACGCCCTTCTCCGAGCCGGCGAGCAGCGCGCTGTAGACGGACTTCGGCAGCCGCTTCCTCGCCAGCCGCTGTGCCTCGGCGACCGTCTCGATCCACTTGCTCATGACGTTCCTCTCTCGTCGTGTACGGCGCGGGCACCGCCCAGGTCGACGCCGGCCAGCGGACTCTCGTCGCAGAAGCGGTCGGGGCGGAGGGTCCGGACGGCGGGCATGCCCAGTGGCACGGTGCGGTGCGAGTGGTCGTTGCCCTGGGGCGGAAGCGCGGAGCGATCGGTGGCCGCGAGGGCGGTGGCGCCGTGGCCCTTGACGCACTCCGGGTCCGGGCCGTCCAGCGGCAGGCCCGTGAAGAATTTCGCGGCCATGCAGCCGCCCTGGCAGGCGTCGTACGCCGAACAGCCCGAGCAGGCACCACCGGAGGCGGGCCGGCGCAGCTCGGCGAAGAGCTCTGAGTCGCGCCACACCCTCTCGAAACCACCCGGGGTACGCACGTTGCCCGCCTTGAAGGCGTCGTGGATGGCGAACGGGCAGGCGTACACGTCGCCCACCGGATCGATCAGGCAGACCACACGCCCGGCTCCGCACAGGTTCAGACCGGGCAGGGGGTCCGATCCCAGTGCGTTGAGGTGGAAGAAGGAGTCACCGGTCAGCACCTTCTCGCCGTGGCCGACGAGCCAGGCATACAGCTCGCGCTGCTGAAGGGCGGTGGGGTGCAGTTCGTCCCAGACATCGGCGCCGCGGCCGGAGGGCCGGAGCCGCGTGATGCGCAGCTGTGCGCCGTAGCGGTCGGCCAGGGCCGCGAAGTCATCCAGTTGCGCGATGTTCTGCCGGGTCATCACCACCGACAGCTTGAAGCCGGTGAAGCCCGCGGCGGCGAGATTCTCCATCGCCCGCACCGCCATGTCGTACGATCCCCGGCCGCGCACCGCGTCGTTCACCTCGCGGGTGGCGCCGTCGAGGGAGATCTGGACGTCGACGTAGTCCGTAGCGGCCAGCCGCCGCGCCCGCTCCTCGGTCAGCCGCAGCCCATTGGTGGAGAACTTCACGCCGACCTGGTGGGCGATCGCGTAGTCCAGCAGCTCCCAGAAGTCGGGGCGGACCGTGGGCTCGCCTCCGCCGACGTTGACGTAGAACACCTGGATGCGCTGCAACTCGTCGATCACGGACTTGATCTCGTCCGTCGACAGTTCCGCCGGGTCGCGCCGTCCGGAGGAGGACAGACAGTGCACACAGGAGAGGTTGCACGCGTACGTCCACTCCCACGTCAGGCAGATCGGGGCGTGCAACCCGCCCTTGAACTGCTCGACGAGGGCTGGTACGGGCGCGGCTTCTCGGGTGTCGGTCACGGCTGCGGCTCCGCTTCGCTGAAGTCACTGAGGGATGATCATGTCGGCGGCGGCCAGCGAGACCAGCGCACGCCGGAAGGCGTCCCGGTGCCGCTCGGGCACGCCGGCCAGCGCCTCCCGGACGCTGGCGTGCTGGTCCAGCTCACTGACGAGCTGGACGAGTTCGGGCGCCTTGAGGAACGACAGCCGGCGGTTGCCGAAGTGGTAGGCCAGCGCCCCGAACGGCTCGGGGCGCAACGCCACACCAGGGCTCAGCCGGTAGGGCCGGGCCGCGTCGAAGGGGGCGGGCATGGCGGCCGGCTCAGTAGACGCCGCACATGCCGTCGATGGAGACCTCCTCGACGAGGACCTCCTCGGCCACATCGTCCACGGCGGCCTCGGCTGCCTCGGCTGCCTCGGCTGCCCGGTGGGCGGAACGGGTCTCGTCCTGCACTGCGTGCATGGCACTCCTCCTGGAGCAAAAGGCGATAGGGGCAAGAGAGGGATTCCGGACCACGGCATCCGGGCCGGACACCACTCGACGTTAGGCCGGGCGGCCCCGCGTCTCGCCCTGCTTCCGGCCCTCCTCGCCCTGCCCGGTCGGACAGGTACGTCCCGTCCACCGCTGGTCAGCGGCGCTCGCCCCTACCGATCGGCCAGGTCGCGTCCCCTCCTTCCGCGTCCAGCCACCGTCCGAGTGGCCGGTATCGCGCCGCCGTGCGTTCGACGGAGGGTGAGCAACGCCGCAATCGTCCGGCACGTCCGTGCTCCACCCGGACATCCGCGCCGCCGGCGACGGAGCAGCCGACGCAGCACGCGCGGTCCACCGCGCGGAGAGGAAACTCGGTGTCCTGGACATGTCCACCACATGGGACCGCTCGAACCCCCTGGCCATGTCCACCGTGCGCTCGCTGGTGTCCGCCATCGAGGCCCGGCTCCGCGCCGAGCCGCCCCGTCAGGCCCACGGCACTCCGGGCCAGGTACACCTGACCTGCCTGGGTACGGACCAGGCCCTGTGTGAGGGGCGGCCCCTTCGGGTGCGACCCCGGCAGCTGGAGATCCTGACCCTGCTCGCTCTCGAACCGGACGGATTCCCATCGGGGCGGCTGCGTGAGGCCCTGTACGGTGACCGGCCCGTCAGCGCCTCCACGTTCAAGGCGGAGATCTCCCATCTGCGCCGAGCCCTCGGAGGCGGCATCACCACCCGCCGCTACGCGCTGACCACGCCCGTGTCCTGCGACGCCGTGGACGTGTTGCGCGCCCTGGAGAACGGTGACGTGGAAACCGCTCTGCGCCTCTACCGCGGCCCCCTGCTTCCCCGCTCAGCGGCGCCCGGCATCGAGGAGTGGCGTACGCACCTGGAAGTGGCCGTCCGAGAGGCGGTGCTGGCGAGCGCCCACCCGGAGCACGCCCTGCGCTACGGCGAGCGTGCCCCGTACGACGCGGAGGTGCACGAGCACGCGCTGCGCGTGCTCGGCCGGGGTGACCCGCGCCGCGCGATCGTGGCCGGGCGGCTGAGCACGGCGCTGCGCGACTGACCGCGGCGCCGGCCGTTCCCCGGGGCTCGCGTCCGGTCCGGTCACCGATCGCCCTCAGCGGCCGGCGGCGCGGTCACCGCGGTGAGCCGCGAAACCGGCGTGCTGGGGACGAGGCGTACCCGCCCGTGCCAACCTCGTGCCAACCCCGGGGGCCCACAGTGAGCGGCGGCGCGGCGGCGCGGGCCGTCGCACCACCACACTCGCCACACCTCCGAGGAGAGCCGCCATGGTGTACGCGCAGCCAGGAACAGCGGGCAGCATCGTCGACTTCGCCCGCCGCTACGACAACTTCATCGGCGGGGACTGGGTCGCTCCCGTGGAGGGCCGCTACTTCGACAATCCCTCGCCGGTGGACGGCAAGGTCTTCTGCGAGGTCGCCCGTTCCTCGGCCGCCGACGTCGGGCTCGCGCTGGACGCCGCCCACGCCGCGGCCGACCGCTGGGGCCGTGCCTCCGTCGCCGAGCGGGCGGGCGCCCTCAACCGGATCGCGGACCGGATCGAAGAGAACCTGGAGAAGATCGCCGTTGCCGAGACCTGGGAGAACGGCAAGCCCGTCCGGGAGACCCTGAACGTCGACATCCCACTCGCCGTCGACCATTTCCGCTACTTCGCGGGCGTGGTGCGCGGTCAGGAGGGCACCGTGGGCGAAATCGACGAGGATACCGTCGCCTACCACTTTCACGAGCCCCTCGGCGTGGTCGGCCAGATCATCCCGTGGAACTTCCCGATCCTGATGGCGGCGTGGAAGCTCGCCCCCGCTCTCGCGGCCGGCAACTGCGTGGTGATCAAGCCGGCCGAGCAGACCCCGGTCAGCCTGCTGAAGGTCATCGAGCTGATCGCCGACCTGCTTCCGCCGGGCGTGGTCAACGTGGTCAACGGCTTCGGCGTCGAGGCCGGCAAGCCGCTCGCGTCCAGCCCGCGCATCGCCAAGATCGCCTTCACCGGTGAGACCACCACCGGCCGGCTGATCATGCAGTACGCGTCCGAGAACATCATCCCGGTCACCCTGGAGCTGGGCGGCAAGAGCCCGAACATCTTCCTGCCCGACGTGCTGGCCGCCGACGACACCTATCTGGACAAGGCCGTCGAGGGCTTCGTGATGTTCGCGGTGAACCAGGGCGAGGTGTGCACATGCCCGTCCCGCGCCCTGATCGCCTCCTCGATCTACGACGAGTTCATGTCCCGCGCGCTGGAGCGCACCAAGGCCATCAAGGGCGGCAACCCGCTCGATCCGGAAACCATGATCGGCGCCCAGGCCAGCAATGACCAGTTCGAGAAGATCCTGTCCTACATCGACATCGGCAAGAAGGAGGGGGCCGAACTCCTCACCGGCGGCAAGCCGCGCAGCGTGCCCGGCATGGAAGGCGGCTTCTACGTCGAGCCGACCGTCTTCAAGGGCACCAACGACATGCGGATCTTCCAGGAGGAGATCTTCGGCCCGGTCGTCTCGGTCACCACCTTCGACTCCCCCGAAGAGGCCGTCAAGATCGCCAACGACACGCTCTACGGCCTCGGCGCCGGCGTCTGGACCCGCAACGGCAACCACGCCTACCGCCTCGGCCGTGAGATCAAGGCCGGCCGCGTGTGGACCAACTGCTACCACGCCTACCCGGCCCATGCGGCCTTCGGCGGCTACAAGGGCTCCGGTATCGGGCGCGAGACCCACAAGATGATGCTCGACCACTACCAGCAGACCAAGAACCTCCTGGTCAGTTACTCGGAGCGGAAGCTCGGCCTGTTCTGATGGGCACCCGGGTGACGCGAGTCGAACTGACCGATGCCGCACAGGACCTGCTGCGGCTTCTGATGTCACGTCACGGCCCCTTGATGTTCCACCAGTCCGGCGGCTGCTGTGACGGCAGCGCACCCATGTGCTACCCACGCGGCGAGTTCCGGGTCGGCGCCGCCGACGTCCTGCTGGGCGAGGTCGCCGGGGACACACCGTTCTGGATGAGCGCCGACCAGTACGCCTACTGGCGGCACACCCACCTCACCGTCGATGTGGTGCCCGGCCGGGGCAGCGGGTTCTCCCTCGAAGCCCCCGAGGGCGTGCGCTTCCTGCTCCGGTCCCGGGTCCTCACCGACGAGGAATGGGAACGCGTCTCCGCGGAGCCGTCCCTGCCGACCGGGGCGGACATCGCGGGGTGACCCGGCGGGGCGCCCCGCCGGGACGACGTGCCGGGGTGACCCGGCGGGGTGACGTGACGGGGACCACGACGGCCACCGCGTCGGCACAGGCGGTGGAGACCACGGGGCCGGGCACCTGGTGTCCGGCCCCGCGCCCGTGCTTGGGCACCAGGGTCTCCCCCTCCGAAAGGAGGGGGCGCTGCGCCCCGACGCCCAGCTACGGAGCGCGGCCGACCCGCATAGCGTGAGGGGTACCGCAGCGATCAGGAGCACAAACGACTTCGCTTCCAGCCTGTACCAGGACCGATCATGAGTACTTCCATCCTTCCCGTGACCGTCGCCGGTCCCCCTGAACAGAAGCACTGGTCCACCGGGGCTCGCCCGGCCACGTCCCACCCGGCAGGCCGACCCGCTTCCCCGCCGGCCGACCTCGGTGAGCAGGCACAGCCGCCCTCTGTTCCCGGCGGCTCCCGGCGCGCCGCCTCCAGTGGCCGGGCCGTCCTGGCGTTGCCCGCCGAGATATCTTGGGTGCCGGTGGTGCGCCACTGCGTCCGGGCGGTCCTGGCCCAGTGGCGGTTCCCCGCCGACGACCGGGAATCCGCGGAACTCATCGTCACCGAACTCGCCGCGAACGCCGCTCAGCACGGCCGCCGCGAGATGACCGTTCGTCTGACTCTGCACCCCGGAGTACTGCGGATCTCCGTGACGGACTCCGGCGCCACGGCCAGGCCGCCCCGTCCCCGGGGCACCAACCTGGGCGAGCACGGCCGGGGGCTGTCCATCGTCGGGTTCCTGGCCCATGAGGTCCGCGTTCACCAGTGGCCTCTCGGCCGGCGCGTCGACGTGGTCCTCCGCCCGTCGGCCCCCGAACCGGTTCCCGTCGGCGTTTGAGACCAGGAACTGATCGTGCGGCCAGCCCATCCGTACTCCGCGGTCCCAGGCGCCATCGGGCAGGCTCCCACCATGACGTCCCCGGCCGCCGTGGGGCGTCCCGCAGTGGAGCGACGGTGCGCGCGAGACAGGTAGCGACGTGGAGCAAGCGGGTCGCCTCGTGGGCGACCCCGATGCGTTGGCTACGGAGTGACCGTGGAGACCACGTAAACCTTGGGATGCGCCGGGTTGTCGAACTTGACAGTGATCCTCAACTTGGGTTGCGGATCCTTCTGCTTGAGTTCCATTCCCGCCCAGTCGTGACCAGCCTCCCCGACCTGCCAGCCGACCTTCTTCGCCTGGTCGCCGGTGATGGTCACCTTGCCCTTGTCCAGGGCGGAGCGGCCGGTGCCGATCCGGTGCAGGAAGGAGTCGAGTCCGTCGCGGTCCGTGACGAACTGCACGTACAGCGAGCTGATCTTCCAGGAGTTGGTCTCGTAGAACGCGACCTTCTTGGAGTAGGGCGGCACCGGCACGTCGTATATACGCCGCTGCACCCGGGTCGGATAGCCGGCGCTGAGGCCCTTGGCCGACGCCGCCTCCGCCTTCTCCTGACCGCCGTTGCGGCTCTGGATGGCGGAGATCACCAGATAGCCCGCCGGGATCACGATCAGCAGGAAGACGATCACGGCCTTGAGCCAGCGGCGGGACGGACGGCCGCCACCGGACGTGGACCCACCGGACGTGGGCCCACCGGACGTGGACCCGCCGGACGTGGACCCGCCGGACGTGGACCCCTCGGGGTGTCTGCCGTCGGCGGCGGGGGGCATCGGGGCGCCGGGGCGCTGCTCGGCGGCGGTCATTCGCGGCCTGCCTGACCGCGCGGCGCCAGCCGCAGCGGGGAGGAGGACCCGGCGCGCTCGTACCGCTCGACGCGCCGGCGGTTGGCGCGGCGGAAGCGGCGGGCCACCAGCCGGGCGAGATCGGCGGCGCCGACCATCCCGGCCTCGGGGCCCAGCTGCGCCTTGACGATCCGGGCCTCCGGCCGGTACCCACGGCCGGTGAGGGTGCGCCGGAAGGCGTCCCGGGCGGGGCCGATCAGCAGATCGTCGGCGGCGCTGACGCCGCCGCCGATGACGAAGCAGGAGGGGTCGAGGGCGGCGGCGAGATTGGCGATGCCGACACCGAGCCACTGGCCGATGTCCTGGAGCAGTTCGACGCACATGGCGTCGCCCTGGCGGGCCAGTTCGGTGATCAGCGGCCCGGTGATCTCCTGGATGTTGCCGCCGACCCGGTCGGTGATCCCGTACGCCACCGGCGATTCGGCGGCGGCCAGTTCGCGGGCCTCGCGGACGAGGGCGTTGCCGGAGCTGTACTGCTCCCAGCAGCCGCGGTTGCCACAGGGGCAGCGGTGGCCGGCCGGGACCACCTGCATATGGCCGAACTCCCCCGCGACCCCGTACTTGCCGCGCTTGACCTGGCCGTCCTCCAGGATCGCGCCGCCGATCCCGGTGCCGAGGGTGATCATGACGAGATGGTCCTCGCCGCGTCCGGCGCCGAACCGCCACTCCGCCCATGCGGCCGCGTTGGCGTCGTTGTCGACCATGACCGGGACGTCGAGCCGCTCCGCGAGCCGGTCGCGCAGCGGTTCGTTGCGCCAGGACAGATGCGGGGCGAAGAGCACCCGGTTGCGGTCGGCGTCCACCCAGCCCGCGGCGCCGATGCCCACGGCGTGCACATCGTGCCGGTCGGAGAGGTCCAGCACCAGTTCGGTGATGGTGTCCTCGACGACCTTGGGGCTCTTGGACTTGTCCGGGGTCTCGGTGCGCAGCTTCTCGAGGATGGTGCCGTCGGCGTCGACCACTCCGGCCATCACCTTGGTGCCGCCGATGTCGATGCCGACCGTGGGCACCCGGGGCGCGCTGAGATGCGAGCGGCGCTCACGGGTGCCGACGGTCCGCAGCACGGTGGCCCGGGCCGAGCCCCGGTGCACTCGTTCGCGGTAGATGCTCATCGGCCGGCCCCCTCGCCGGTGTGGGGGGTACGGTCGCTGCGGGTACGTGCTCGCAAGAGTTCGTCGTCCCTGCGGGGGTATCGGGAGGCCGCGCGGCCTCGGGTGCGTCGGTCGTGGCGGGTGGGGCCCGCCGTGCGATTGTGCCTCACCCGCGCCTCACGCCGCATGGCGAGCCTACGGCGCGCGGCCCGCCAAGGGGCCGGAACACGGCCGTCGGCCCGGCCGCTCAGCCCTTGGCGACCCCTTCCGAGAGGTCGGGGGCGGGGGTGCGGGCCAGTTCATGGCTGAGCTGTTCCAGCTCGCTGCCGCCCGCCATCTGCCGGGTGAGCTCCTCCAGCGCGATCTCGTCCTTGGCGTGGCTGCCCGCCATGGCGCCGCGCTTGAGCAGCACGAAGCGGTCGCCGACGAGATAGGCGTGGTGCGGGTTGTGGGTGATGAGGACCACGCCGAGGCCCGCGTCCCGGGCAGCCGCGACGTACTTGAGCACGACCCCGGACTGCTTGACGCCCAGCGCCGCCGTCGGCTCGTCCAGGATCAGCACCTTCGCGCCGAAGTGGACGGCGCGGGCGATGGCGACGCACTGGCGCTGCCCGCCGGAGAGGGTGCCGATGGGCTGGTCGACGTCGCGCAGATCGATGCCCATGCGCAGCAGTTCACGGTGGGTCGTGGCGCGCATCACCTCCACGTCCAGGCGCCGGAGCGGCCCGCGGCCCTTGTGGATCTCGGAGCCGAGGAAGAAGTTCCGCCACACCGGCATCATCGGGACCACGGCGAGGTCCTGGTAGACGGTGGCGATCCCGCGGTCCAGGGCCTCGCGCGGGGAGCCGAGCCGGGCCTCCTCCCCCTCGATGGCGAAGCTGCCGCCGTCGTGCTGGTGCAGCCCCGCGACGATCTTGATGAGGGTGGACTTGCCCGCGCCGTTGTCGCCGAGGACGCAGGTGATCTCCCCGGCGTGCACCTCCAGCGAGACGTCTTCCAGGGCCTGGACGTTGCCGTAGTACTTGCTGATGTCGCGGAGCGCGACCAGAGGCGTCCCGGATGCCCGAGATGTCTGGGACGTACTCATTTGCTCTCCTCCGCCCGCTTGCGAACCCACCAGTTGAGCAGCGTGGCGAGCAGCAGCATCGCCCCGAGGAAGAACTTGAACCAGTCGGCGCCCCACTGCGCGTAGACGATGCCCTTGTTGGTCATGCCGAAGATGAACGCGCCGACGGCCGCGCCGACCGCCGAGCCGTAGCCACCGGTCAGCAGACAGCCGCCGATGACGGCGGCGATGATGTAGAGCAGCTCATTGCCCACGCCCTCGCCGGACTGGACGACGTCGTAGTTGAACAGCAGATGCTGGCCGGAGATCCAGGCGGCCAGCGCGACGCCCAGATAGAGGCCGATCTTGGTGCGCTCCACCGGTACGCCCACCGCGCGGGCCGCCTCCTTGGCGCCGCCCACCGCGAAGATCCAGTTCCCGGCGCGGGTGCGCAGCAGGATCCAGGTGGCGAGCGCGATCAGGGCGAACCACCACAGGACGGTGATCTGCACCTCGACGTCCCCGATGGTCAGATGCGAGGCGAAGACCTTGTGGGCGGAGGGGAAGCCCTCCATGTCGGCGATGCTCTTGGTGGAGACGGTGTCGCTGATCAGCTTGGTGAAGCCGAGGTTGCAGCCCTGGAGGATCAGGAAGGTGCCGAGCGTGATGATGAAGCTCGGCAGGTTGGTGCGCACCAGCAGATAGCCGTTGAAGAAGCCGATCGCGAGGGTGGCCAGCAGGGACACCCCGGCGCCGACCCATACGTTCGCCGTCATCTGGTACGAGAACATCGACGAGATCAGCGCCGAGCTGGTCACCAGGACCCCGGTCGACAGGTCGAACTCCCCGCCGATCATCAGCAGCGCGACCGGCACCGCCATGATCCCGATGGTCGAGGACGCGTACAGCACGGTGCTGAAGCTGGACCACTGGAGGAAGGCGTCGGCGACGATCGAGAAGAAGACGAAGACGGCGACGGCGCCGACGACCGCGCCCAGCTCCGGCCGCCCCGCGAGCCGGCGCGGCAGCGAGCCGCGCACCGGCTGCCGGCTCGCGAGTTCCTCGACGGGCGGTGCCTCCGCGCTCATCGGGTGCCCCGCTTCGTGTACGACGCCAGCTCGGCGGCGTCGTCCTTGGTGATGATCTGCGGACCGGTCAGCACCGGCTTGCCGCCGCCGAGCACATCGGCGTTGTAGCGGTTGAGCCACAGCAGATCCACGGCCTCATAGCCCTGGAGGTACGGCTGCTGGTCCACGGCGAAGCCCAGCTTGCCGCTCTGGAGCGAGGCGGCCACCTTGGCGTTGAGGTCGAAGGTGTCGATCTCGGCCTTGCTGCCCGCCTGGTCGGCGGCCTTGGCGGCGGTGTCCGCGAACGGCGCGCCGAGGGTGAGCACGGTGTCGATGCCCTTGTCCGACTGCAACTTGGCCTCGATCGAGGACTGCACATCGGGCATGTTGGTGCCCTCGACGTAGATCTTCTCCATCTTGCCGTCGAAGGTCTTGGCCGCGCCGTCGCAGCGCTGCTCATGGCCGACGTTGCCCTGCTCGTGGAGTACGCACAGGGCCTTCTTGCGGTCCCGCTTGTTGAGCTCGTCGCCGACGGCCTCGCCCGCGATGGTCTCGTCCTGGCCGACGTGGGTGAGCGCGCCGAACGCCTTGGACACCTCGGAGCCCGAGTTGACGGTGATCACCGGTATCCCGGCCTTCCGCGCCTTCTTCACCACTGCCTTCATGGCGTCGGGCTTGGCGAGGGTGACGATCAGGCCGTCGACCTTCTGGTCGATGTAGGACTGGACGAGCTGGGACTGCTCCTTGCCCTCCTCGTTGTGGGCGTAGAGGAACCGGATGTTGTCCTTGACCGCGGCCTGCTTGGCACCGCTCTGGACGATGTCCCAGAAGGTGTCGCCGTCGCCGGAGTGGGTGACCATGGCGAAGGTCCACTTCGGGGTGTTGACCGCCGCCCGCCCCCCGGCGGCCGCCTCCCTCGCGGCCCGCTCCTCGGCACGCTTGCCGCCCGTACTGCTGCAGCCCGCCAGCACCGTACCCAGCACCGCCGCCAGCACGGCGGCGGTCATCGCACGTGCCCCTCTCCGCACCTTCGCCACGAAGACCCGCCCTTCTCACTGTGTGTTCGTCCCGCTGTCACCTTCGCGGCCGGGTACCGCATGATCGGCCCGGCCGCCGCCAAGTATCCGTTACCGGCCCTCGCCGGGGCCTGCGGGGTGCTCGGCGGCGCCGCGTACGGTGAAACCCGTGGCGGGCCCGGTGCCCGTCCGGCTGGAGGACTTGTAGCGGGGGACGCGGGACACGTCAAGGACAGCGGCGGGGTACGGCCGGGGGCGACGGCGGCCGGGTACGGCGGGAGCGAAGGGCTCAGGGGCGTACGAGGAGCTGGAATTCGAAGGCGTACCGCGAGGCCCGGTAGGTGTGCGAACCGAACTCCACGGCCCGGCCGGTGTCGTCGTAGGTCGTGCGCTCCATGGTCAGCAGCGGCGCGCCCGCCGGCTCCCCCAGCCGCTCCCCCTCCTCGGCGGTGGCCGCGCGGGCGCCGACCGCCTGGCGGGCGCTGTGCAGGCTGATCCCGGCCGCGCGCATCAGCCGGTAGAGCCCGGTGTCCTCCAGCTCGGCGCTGTCCAGCTCGAGCAGGCCCACGGGGAGGTGGTTGCGCAGATGGGCCATGGGCTCGCCGTGCGCCAGCCGCAGCCGCTCGATCAGCACCACCTCGGCGCCCTCGGAGATGCCGAGCGCGGCGGCGACCTCGGCGGTCGCGAGCTCGGTCGTGTTCCGCAGCACCTGGGTGGCGGGGCGCTGACCGGCCGCCTCCAGGTCGTCGTAGAGGCTGCTCAGCTCCAGCGGGCGCTTGACCTGGCTGTGCACCACCTGTGTGCCCACGCCCCGGCGGCGCACCAGCAGCCCCTTGTCGACCAGGGACGAAATGGCCTGCCGGACGGTGGGGCGGGACAGTCCGAGCCGCCCGGCCAGCTCGATCTCATTGCCCAGCAGGCTCCCGGGGGCCAGCCGCCCCTGCTCGATCGCCGCCTCGAGCTGCTGGGACAGCTGGAAATACAGCGGGACCGGACTGCTGCGATCGACGCTGAGCTGGAGCGCCCCAGCCCCGCCCGAAGAGTCTTCTTCCTCCATAGCCACGGGGCGAGGGTATCCGGATGAGCACATGACGGGAAGTCGTGAAGTTCTATTGTCCGGACAAACGCCGCACAGTCGACCCGCCGGGGCCGACAACGCTGTCAGTCGGCGCGCCGCGCCGAGGGGCCGTCCTGCCTCCTACGGGGCCTGCTCGCGCAGCCGGGCGGCGGACCGGGCCAGCCGTACGGCGCCGACCACCGGCAGGGCGAGCGCTATCAGGAGGGAGCCCACGAACGCGGGGGCGCTGATCCCGTCGAACGCCAGCGAGAGGGCGGCCGCCAGCACCGGCACCGTCACCAGGGGCGACAGCACGAACAGCGTGGCCTGCCGCTTCTCGCGCCGCACCCACGGCGCGGACCGCCACAGCCGGACGAGCGCGCCGAAAGCGGCGACCAGCCCCAGCGGTATGCCCACACCCGGGATCAGGCACAGCGGCACCGGCAGTACGGCCAGGCCGAGCGTCAGCCAGGTGCCGCCGGGGTTCTCCGGCTCGGGCGGAATACTGCCGGACTCCTCGGCCAGCGCGTCCGCCGCGATCTCCTCCGGGGTTCCGATCCAGTCGAGCACCCGCCGTACCCGCTCCTCGCTGATCGCCGCGCTGCCGTCCGCGGCGGGATTCTCGGTGCGGTCGTCCGCCAGCGCCGCCGCGATCTCCTCGCGCAGATCCTCGAGCAGTTCCTCCCGCCACGCGGCGGGAAGCGCCGCGGTCCGCCGCTCGACCGAGGCCAGAAAGGTCCGCACGAGGGGGTGGCTGAGGGGGCTGCTCATATCGTCTCTCCGGATGCGAGGAAACGTTCACCGGCCCGGGGCATTACAACCGGCATCCGTCAGCGTGCAGCACCCGCGCGAGGGCCGCGCCCGAATTCGCGCAAATGCGCATCCCGCTGCGGGCGACAGGCTAGTAGGCGGCCCTGTCGCCCCCGCTGTGGGTCATGGCCCGGTCCAGTTCGGCACCGGTGAGCCCGGCGGGGAGCGGGGCGGTGTCGGAGCGGGCGCGCAGCCCGTCCAGGACGAGCGCGGCGATGCGGCGGGCGGCGCGGTCCCAGGCGTCGGACGGGAGTTGGGCACGGGCGAGCGTCGCCACGGTGACGACGAGGTCGGCGGCGGTGGCGTCGGGGCGGATCGAGCCGTCGTCGATGCCCCGCTGCAGGACCGCGGCCAGCGACCGGGAGATCCGCGGGCCGAGGGGGCCGGCACCGTTTCGCGGATGCGGGCCGAGGGGGTCGGCCCCGTTCCACGGACGCGGGCCGGGGGCGCTGAGCAACGGCAGGGCGAGACGGCGGCGTTCGGCGAGCAGCCGGTCCAGGAAACCGGCCAGCGCGTCCAGCGGCGGCGCCGCGCTGGCCTCGGCCTCCTGGGCGAGGTCGGCCACGAGCTGGTGGGCGCGGTGGACGACGGCCGCGTACAACTCGTCGCGGTCGGCGAAGTTCCGGTACAGCGTGGCGATGCCGACCCCGGCCTCGCGCGCCACCACGTCCAACGGTACGGCGGGTCCATCGCGGAGCAGGACCCGCTCGGCCGCGTCGAGGAGGGCGGCGCGGTTGGCGACGGCGTCCGAGCGGCGGCGCACGGGCTGGGCGGGACTCATGGGGCCATCTTCCCGCTCCGGGCACCGCGGGAGGGCGACGGACGCGAGAGTCCTACGGCGATGCCCAGGATTTCAGCCGCCGTCCGTCCGCCGCCGGGTCACCGCCCCAACCGCCCCTCGCGGCTCCATCGCTTCACCGCTTCACCGCTTCACCGCTTCACCGCTTCACCGCTTCACCGCTTCACCGCTTCACCGCTTCACCGCTTCACCGCTTCATCGCTTCATCGCTTCATCCATTCATCCTCGTACTTCTTGTACGTGCCGTCGTGCGTGGCCAGATGGACCCACTGGTCGACGTACTCCTTGAACTGCGCATCGCCGCGCGGCAGGGCGTACGCCTTCTCGGAGAAGGAGAACGGCTCGTCGGGGTGGACCGCGCACAGCTCCGGGTGGATCGCGGACTGGTAGCGGGTCTCGCTGGCGTCCGTCATCATCACATCGGCACGGCCCGCGATGATCTCGTCGAAGATCGTGGTGTTGTCCGGATGGACGGTGAGAGTGGCCCGTTTGACATGGGTCCGGGCGAACTCCTCATTGGTGCCACCCGGGTTGACCACCACCCGCACGCCCGGTTGGTCGATGTCCTCCAGCGTGCGGTACCTGTCCTTGTCCTCGCAGCGCACGATCGGCGTCTTGCCGTCGGTGAGATACGGCTCGCTGAAGGACGCCTTACGGGCGCGGGCCAGGGTCACCGACACCCCGCCCATGCCCACGTCGCAACGTCCGGCGGCAAGGTCGTCCACCAGCTTGGCCCAGGTGGTGGGCACGAACGCCGGTTTGGCGTCCAGGCTCTTGGCGAGGTCCCCGGCCATCTTGATGTCGATGCCGGTGTAGGCGCCGGACTCGGGGTCGCGATGGCTGAAAGGCCGGTAGTCGCCCGTGGTGCACACCCGCAGCACCCCGCGCTCGGGCACCCGGTCGAGCAGGGTGCCGCGCTGCGGCCGGGCGCGGTCGGCGGCGGACGTCCGCGGCGACTCGGGCTTGGACGTGGAGCCGACGGCCAGCGCCGAACCGGCGGCGGTTGCGGCGAGCACGGCGGCGAGGGCGGACAGCGTGACGGTACGTCTCACGGCACCTCCTGGGCGCGAGCGGGCGGCCGGATCGAGCCGCATGATCACAGCGCGCTCAGAGTGACAGAACTCCCGGCCCACGGGAAGTCGTTGACCGCCCGCTGGGATCCGCGGACGTACGGCCCACACGCACCGCCAGGCGTACGGCCTTCGCGCAGCCGTCAGTGCAGCCCGGGGCCCGCCGTCCGTACCGCCCGCGCACCCCCTCAGTACAGCTCGGGCGCCGAGTCCAGCGGTGGTGCCACATCCGCGAGGCGGGCCAGCAGCTCGGCGGCGCGCTTGCCCACGGTGTCCCGGTCGCCCTCGGAGAGCGCCGAGCCCATCCCGCAGGCGACGGCCCCGGCCGCGATCCAGTCCGGGGCCTCGGCCAGCGTCACCCCGCCGGTGGGGACCACGGCGGCCTGCGGCAGCGCGGCCCGTACGTCGCTGACCCAGCGGGGCCCGTAGGCGGAGGCGGGGAAGAGCTTCAGGGCGTCCGCGCCCAGCTCCATCGCGTGCACCGCCTCGGTGGGCGTGGCCACGCCGGGGAAGACCGGCAGACCGTAGCGGTGGCCGGTGCGGATGACCTCGGGGTCCAGGCTCGGCGAGACGAGGAAGCGGGCACCCGCGTCCACCGCCATCCGGGCCGAGGCGGCGTCGAGCACCGTGCCCGCGCCGATCACCGCGTCATCGCCGACCTCCCGGATCAGTGTGGTGACCGCCTCCAGGGCGAAGGGCGTGGTCAGCGAGATCTCCAGGCTGGTGATACCGGCGGAGAGCAGGCTGTCCGCCGTGGCATGGGCGTGGTCGTAGCTGTCACTACGGACGATGGCGAGAACGCGCTGCGCGAGCGCGGCCCGGGTGATCTCCCAGCGGTACACGGCGGTCGCCGCCTTCCTCTCCCAAGTGCTGCTGGCGATGCCGCCCCGGATTGCCTCCGGGATATGCGGCGGTTTCGGTGTGCGGTGGACGATATACGGTGCTGTGATGCGCTTGTTTGATCGATAGTCAACTTGTCGGTATGACCGGCGCTGTCCGCGCTGCCTGTGCTGCCTCTGTCGTCTGCGTCGATTGTCTTGTGCGCGGATGTCCGTGCTGTCCGCGCGCTGCGGGTGGGCCGTGGATGTGGCCGGTCGGCTCAGCGGTACACCGCGTCCCCGCCCTTGGAGAACTCGGCGAGCGCCCGGTCCCGCGCGGCGGCGGTGGGCAGCCCGTCCGTATCGGTGGCGGCCTGGACGACGAGGGCGGCCACACATGCCGCCTCGGCGAGTGCCTGGTGCTCGTGCAGCCCGCGCAGGCGGGCCGACAGATAGCCGGCCGCGAAGCCGTCACCGGCCCCGATGGGGTCGACGACCGGCACCGCATGGGGTGCCTGGCCCCAGCCGCCGTCGGCGGTGAGGACGGTCGAGGAGTGGTCGGCGCGCTTGATCACGACCTCGTCGGCCGCACCGCGCAGCAGCTCCCGCGCGGCCTCGTCGGCGGGTTGGGCCGTCAGCAGCTCCAACTCGTCCTCGCCCGCGAGGACGATGTCGGCCTCGCGCAGCAACGGGCCCGCCGTCTGGGCCCACTGCGCAGCGCCGCCCAGCTTGTGCCGTACGTTCGGATCGAAGGAGACCTTGGCCCCGGCCGCACGGGCCAGCTCCACCAGGCGCCGGCTCGCGGCCGCCGCGGTCGGCGAGAGCATCGGCGTGATCCCGGACAGATGCAGCAGCCGGGTGCCGTCGAGTGCCTCGGGGCGTATCTGCTCGGGCGTCAGCCGGGAGGCGGCCGATCCCATGCGGTAGTACTGCACATCGATGGCGCGGTGCGCATGGCTGTCCCGCATCAGCAGCCCGGTGGGGGCGTGGTCGTCCACGATCGCGTGGGCGACGTCCACACAGTCGGCGCGCAGCTCGCGCAGCACCGCCTCCCCCGCGGGGTCGGCGCCGACCCGGCCGAGCCATCGCACCCCGTGACCGAGCCGGGCGAGGCCCACGGCCACATTGGACTCGGCCCCCGCCACCGACCGGCGGAAATGCACGGCCCGGTCCAGCGGAACCCCGGGCTCGGCGAGCAGCAGGAGCATCGCCTCGCCGCACGTGACCACTTCCGGACCGTTCGCCACCATGCCTCCCCGCACGTCCACTGCTAACCGAGACGGTATCGGGAAGCAACGACAATGACCCGCGCGGGGTTCCCGGGGCGGTGACAGTCGTCCGGGGCGGCGGCGGGGCGGAGGGCGGGTCCGGGACGGGCGCGGACAGCGCTGCGGCCGCTGCCCTGATGAGGGGCAGCGGCCGCGCTGCGGGGGGTGGCGGTCTTCGGCGGGGCCGCGTCAGCAGCCTCGGTCGACCAGGTCGAACGAGGCGTAGTGGTCCGAGGTGTAGTAGTCCTCGTCCGTCTGCTTACCGGTGACGATGCGCCGGGCGCCACGGTCGTCGGAGCCCGGGGTGATCACGGTGTACTCGTGGTAGTAGCCGGAGGACTGGGACGGAAGGACGCCTTCACGGTTCTGGAAGACGGTGCCGTCCTGCGGGAACGGGTAGGGGCCACCCTGCTCGATCAGGTCCAGGGTGTCATGGGCCTGGGACGGCAGATCCGAGTAGCAGATGTCGCCGACGGCCGCGATGACCCGCGACGACACAACGGTCTGCGATGCCGCCGGGGCGACGGCGGTGGCCGCGGTGGCCGTACCGCCGATGATCAGCGTCGAAACGAGGGCGCCGAGGGCACCGATGCGAGCGATCCGTGGGGGGATTGTCATAGACCTAGCATGACGCGCGTAGATGCTGTCGTGTCAATGCCAAGTGACCGCCGTTCGCCGGGAGTTCACAAGAACTGCGCGAAGCGCCAGAGGGGGTAACGAAAACGTAACCCCGCGCCCGCATCACCCACTCCTTGCCTCTCAGGCAAAACTTTTGCCTGAGAGGTCAGGTCTGGCTATACCGGAGACATGCACCCGCTCCCCCACGGGCCCGACGAGGGGCCCACGGACGGACCGGCCGACGGTCACCCCGGCGGACCGGCCGCCGAGCTGCCCACCGTCGCTCCCCGCCTGCGTGACCTGCGGCGGCGCAGTGGTCTGACGCTGGAGGCCGCCGCCCATCGCGTCGGGCTCTCACCCGCGCATCTGTCGCGGCTGGAGACGGGCCGCCGGCAGCCCTCGCTCCCGATGCTGCTGACCCTGGCCCGTACCTACGGAACCACGGTATCCGACCTGCTGGGCGAGGAGACCTCGGAACGGGACCCGGTCGTGCGGGCCGACCGCATGGAGGCGCAGGAGGCGGGCGGCTGGACCTACTGGCAGGCCGGTGGCTCCGGCCGGGCCATGCAGGCGCTCCGGCTGCATGTGCCGGAGCGCTCCGGCGCCCAGGAGGGCCTGGTGCGGGTCCACCCCGGCGAGGAATGGCTCTACGTCCTGAGGGGCCGGCTGCGGCTGACCCTCGGCGAGACCGTGCACGCCCTCTCCCCGGGCGACGCGGCCCATTTCGACTCGCTCACCCCGCACCGCATCGCCGCCGCCTCGCCCGGCGGCGTGGATCTGCTCTTCGTCCACACGCTGCTGCAGAGCGGCGCGGCCGAGCTGTGCCTCGGTGACGCCGCTCGCCGAGGAAGGCCCGGAATGCCATGAAGGAGGACGGGAACGACATGACCGCGCCCCAGATGAGCCCGAGCGACAACCGGACGGACTCGACGCCGCGCGCCCGGACCGGCCCGAACGAGGAGGACCGGGCGCCGATGAGCTTCACGGTCCGGGTCTTCATCTACCTCGTGGGCGTCCACTTCATCGCCGCTTTCCTCTTCTTCCTCTTCTACGTCGCGGGCGGATAAGCGGCGCGGGGCCCCGGGCTCGTCACCCCGCGTGGGTGGAGAACATCCCGCCCGTCGGCCCCTGCTTGTCGCCGCCCTGCGCCTTCTTCAGGGCGTTCGCCAGGCCCTCGATGGTGAGCGACTGGAGGATCACCCGCCCATTGCCCTCCAGCGTGGCCAGCGAGAGGCCCTCACCGCCGAAGACCGCGTTCATCAGCCCCTGGCGGTTGAGCCCGCCGATGCGCTCCACGCCGTAGCGGATGCCTTCCTCGAAGGCCACGATGCAGCCCGTGTCGACCTCGATCCGGCCGCCGAAATCGGCCGGATTCAGGTCGATGAAGTTGCCCGCACCACAGATGATCACGGTGCCGTGCCCGGTGAACTTCTCCAGGATGAATCCCTCCCCGCCGCTGCGGCCGGTCTTCCCGCCCTGGAAGGCGATGCCGAATTCCACGGTGGACTCGGCCGCCACGAAGGCGTCCTTCTCCGCGAACCACGCCCGCGCCCCGTCCAGCTCCAGCGCCCGCATCTCACCGGGCAGCACGCCGGCGAAGCCGACGGTGCCCTCGCCGCCGGTGGCGGTGAAGTACTGGAACGCCAGCGACTCCCCGGCCAGCGCCCGCTGCCCCACCTGCATGGCGGTGCCCATGGCCTGGCGCAGCATCCCGCCCATCCCACCGCCGGCGCTCCCGCCACTGCCCCCGGCGGCCTGGCCGCCGCCCCCGCCGGGCCCGGACAGCCGGGTCTCCATCGTCACGTTCGCCGTCTTGAACAGGAACTTCCCGGCCTCGCAGTAGACGGTCTGCCCCGGCTGCAGGGTGCAGACCGCCATCTGCATGGCGTTGCCGACGATCTCTTGCCGCAGGGTCACAGCCGATCTCCTCGAAGGTCGTATGCAGGCACGTCGGTTCGTGTCGGTCGTCTCGGTCGCATCGCTCGCGTCCGTCGCGTCCGTCCCGTCCGCCGCGCCCGGTGATGCCAGATGGTGTCAGGTGATGCCGTAATCGGACATCCGGGTCAACGTCCGACCCGGATGTCCGGGTTCCGGGAGCTTGGCACAATGCCGGTCGTGGTCCGGCCCCGGGGGCGATGCTGAAGCGAGCATGGCAATGAACACCAGCACTGCGACGACGGCCCGCACCATGTGGGCCCTCTTCGAGCCGATCCACGCGGTGGCGTACTTCGCACCGGAGGCCGAGGCGGCGTACGAGGAGGTGGGGCTGCGCGGCTTCTGGCGCGGCTACTTCGCGGGCCGCGCGGCGCCCCTCGGACCGGTCGGGCCGGAGCCCGTCGTGGCGGCCTTCTTCACCTTCGCGCCCGCCATGGTCGCCCGCGCCCGCAAGCCGGGGCGACGCGCTCGCGGCCTCCGCGGACGGTCCTGAGGCGCTGCGTGCGTCGCTCGCCGGGCAGTTGGACCGGCTCACCGCACAGGCCGGGCGGGTCCAGCGGCTCAGCGAGCGGATCGGGGAGGGAGCCAGCCGCTCAGCTCCGCATGGCGTGCGGCGAGCCGTTGCGCGCCGTGCTCGGTCAGGGTCCCGTGCAGCCGCAGCCGGGCGACGCCGCCGTCCGGGTAGATGTCGATGCGGACGTGGGTCACCGGCGGGGCGCCATCGAGGACGAAGCGGTGGACCGTATCGGGCTGGAGGCGGGTGCGGGGCAGGAGTTCGGTCCAGGCCGGGGAGGTGTGGTCGGCCGGGTCCGCGCCGGAGGTGGCGTCGAGGCCGTACAGCGCCGCCCACCCCGGTGCGTTGCCCTTGTAGCAGCCGGTGTCGATCTCCACGGCGCGCGGCGCCGCCTGGGCGGTGAGGCGGTAGCGGACCCAGTCGTGGCCCGTGTCGCGGCGGCGGCGGGTCTCCCAGCCCTCGTCCATCCTGTGGGAGCGGCCGGGCTGGATGGAGTTGGCGGGCGGGGAGTAGAAGCGGTCGGAGGCGTCCTCGGCCGCGCCGCCGTGCTCCAGCGCCACCACGTCGAAGGTGCCGAGGACGGCGAGCCACGCCGGATCGGGGGCGACCTCGCCGTGGACGCGGAAGCGGGCCACGCCCCCGTCGGGGTGCTGCTTGAGGCGGAGGTGGGTGAAGCGGCGGCGGATGGAGACGGGGAAGCCGTTGGCCGCGTGGCCGCCGATCCGCGTACGGGGGACGAGTTCCGTCCACACGACGTCGTCGGCGAGAAGCTCCTCGGGGGACGGGGTGCCTTCCACCGCCGTCGCCTCGACGCTCACCGCCTGCGGATAGTTGCCGCGGAAGTGGGCGGTGTCGACGACGATGCCGTGGACGGCCCCGGGCGCGCCGAGGCGGATCAGAGCCCAGTCGTGGTCGTCCTCGGCCGGATGTGGGGCGTCGGCGCGGGCCCCGCGCCGCCGCCGGGTCTCCCAGCCGTCCATGACCTTGCCCTTGTGGCCGAAGGCCCCGGGGTCGAAGTGCGGGGCCTCGGGCCTCAGCAGATTCTCGCGCTCGGCGAAGAACTCGTCGTTGGCCGCGATCACGCTTCCGCCGAGCCGCCGGTCGGCCAGGTCCACGAGGTGAGTGAAGGGGAGGTCGGCGGTCCGGTAGTCGGCGTACGGATCGCCACCGCCGTACGGGGCGGCGTCGCCGGTGAAGCGGGGGATCGGCGCGGTCATGTGCGGGGCTGCCTTTCCAGGAGTCGGCCGGTCGGTTCGTTCGCCGCGCCACGCTCGGCGATCACGCCATGGTCGGCGATCTTCCGGCCGCGCAGCCAGGTGGACCGTACGACGCCGTACAGCGTCCTGCCCGCGTAGGCGGTAGCGCGGGCCGGTGGGCGGCGGAGCGCCGTCGATGAGGTGGGGGTCCTCGGCGTGGACGATGAGCAGTCCGCCGAAGCCCGCGATCTCCCGGAGGGCGGTTTCGAGCTGGTCGGGGGCGAGCTGGGGGAACTCGTCCACGCCGGAGGGGAGCAGAAACGCCTTGAAGCCCAGGACGCCCGCGTGGTGCAGCGGCCCCAGGTCCGGGGCGTTCCCGGGCACGGCGCCGCCCCAGAACCCGATGCCGACATGGGCCGACCGCCGGGCGACGGCCCGTTTGACCTCCAGGGCCTGGACGCTGGTGGTCGGCGGGATGCTGTTGAGCGGCATGTCGATGAGGGTGGTGACGCCGCCGGCCGCGGCGGCGCGGGTGGCGGAGCCGAACCCCTCCCAGGCGGTGCGGCCGGGGCCGTTGACATGGACGTGGGTGTCGACGAGGCCGGGGAACAGGACGTCATCGCCCAGGTCCTCGACCCTCGCGCCGTCCGGGTCCGGGGCGTCGCAACGGCCCGACGGCCATGATGCGGCCGCCGGCGACGGATACGGCGGCCGCGCGCAGGCCGTCCGGCGTGACCACCCTGGCCGAGCGCAGCACCAGCTCCACATCGGGCACCGACACCCTCCTCGCCTCCGCCGTCGCCGATTCCGCGACACGGAATCAACTTTTTGTTGAATGATCCACTCGGCGCACGGCCCGGTCAAGACCCTCCGACCGGTGCTCCACACCCGCCTCGCCGATCCTCCAACCCCGCCCGGCCGGTCCGGCACACCCGCTGTGACCGGCGCGGACAGTAAGCGCAAGCCCGCTGTGGGCGTCGCCGGGGACCGGTAGGCTGCCCGTGGCCGGTCGGCAGCGGATTGTCACCGCGTGCGGGCCGGTGCCAACCGCTGTGAAAGGAACACCGACGTGCCGTCCGCCGAGTCCAAGACCGCCGCCACCACCGCCGGATCCGGTGGCGTCCAGTCCCTGGAGCGCGCCTTCGATCTGCTGGAGCGGATGGCCGACGCCGGGGGCGAGGTCGGGCTGAGCGAGCTCTCCACCAGCAGCGGGCTGCCGCTGCCCACCATTCACCGGCTGATGCGCACGCTGGTGGCCTGCGGCTATGTCCGTCAGCAGCCCAACCGCCGCTATGCCCTCGGGCCCCGGCTGATCCGGCTCGGCGAGAGCTCGTCCCGGCTGCTGGGCACCTGGGCGCGGCCGTATCTGGCGCGGCTGGTGGAGGAGACCGGCGAGACCGCGAACATGGCGCTGCTGGACGGCGATGAGGTGGTGTACGTGGCGCAGGTGCCCTCGCGCCACTCGATGCGGATGTTCACCGAGGTCGGGCGGCGGGTGCTGCCCCACACCACGGGTGTCGGCAAGGCGCTGCTGGCGAGCACGCCTCCCGAGGAGGTGCGCGCGCTGCTGGCCCGTACCGGCATGCCCGCGGTGACCGAGAAGACGATCACCTCGCCGGACGAGTTCCTCGACGCGCTGCGGCAGGTCCACGAGCAGGGCTATGCGGTGGACGACAACGAGCAGGAGATGGGCGTGCGCTGCCTCGCGGTCCCGGTGCCCGACTCCCCCGCACCGGCGGCCATTTCCATCTCGGGCCCGGCGGGCCGGGTGACGGACGAGGCCACGGAGCGGATGGTGCCGGTCCTCAAGGAGGTCGCGGCGGAGCTGTCCGGGGCACTGGACAGCACGGGTTCCGCCTGACGGCGGGGCGCCACCGGCGGCGGGCGCGGCACTGAGTCGCCCGGCTCGGTCTCTCCCTCGTCGCCCGGCTCAGTCTCTCCCTCTGCCCGTCTGCGGCACGTTGTTGAACTGGTCGATCGCCGCGCGCACGCCCGTCAGGGCGGAGCCCAGTGCGCTGACCGAGCCGAGCGCGCCCGCGATGAGCAGCAGCGAGCGACTCAGACGGTGCAGCTCCGGAGCGCCGGTGCGGGCCATGGCATCGAGCGCGGCCAGCTCGTCGTCCGCGATGGCCCGGTCCGGTAATTCCGCCGGGTGGGCGGCCAGATCACGTCTGAGCCGGGCCACGGCACGGCGCAGCTCGGCCGCCCTCGGATCGTCATCGGTGCCCGCCACTCGCCTGGCTTCCACGACTGCGGCGCCCTCCACTGACAAGGCACCGGGTTCGCCCCAGAGCCTCGCGCCCTCGTTGGCCAACACTGCCCTTCTCCCCCTCGCGCCCTCTCGCACGAGCCTGCCCCCTTCCCGTATGGCCGCCCCAACCCTCCACCCCACGTGGATTCGGACACAAGGGGCCGCGGATCAGTTAACGCCACTCAGTGCACGACGCGCTATACGGAGAGCGAAAATCAGACCGGCTGGGATGAAGCCCCCGCACGGCCCCCCAGATGCGGTAAGCAGGGCCCATGGATCGCACAACGGATCTCTCCGCGCAGGTCGCCGGGATCGTGCTGGCGGCCGGGGGCGGCCGGCGGCTGGGCGGGCGCCCCAAAGCCCTTTTGACGCATCGGGGACGGCCGCTGGTGGAGCACGCCGCGCGGGCGCTGCGCGAGGGCGGCTGCGCGCCCGTGCACATCGTGCTGGGCGCCGCGGCCGAGACCGTACGGGCACGGGCCCGGCTGCCCGGGTACGTCCTGGTCGACAACCCCGACTGGGAGCAGGGCATGGGCTCCTCGCTGCGCGCCGGGCTCGGTTCGCTGGCCGGTACGGGGGCGCGGGCGGCGCTGATCGCGCTGGTGGACCAGCCGGGGATCGGCGCCGAGGCGGTGGCGCGGGTGGTGGCCGCGTATCGCTCGCCGTCGACCCTGGCGGCCGCCGCGTACGGCGGGGAGCGGGGGCATCCGGTGCTGTTCGGCGCGGACCGGTGGGCGGATATCACGGCGAGTGCGGAGGGCGACCGGGGGGCACGCGCCTATCTGCGGGCGCATCGGTCCGCGATCACTCTCGTCGACTGCTCGGATGTCGCCCGTACGGACGACATCGACACCCCCGAGGACTTGACGCTGCTGGAATGAGACGTCGAGGGGGGCAACGGGCGCGGCGTTCAACAGAAGATTGAACTTCCACCATGAGAAACTTATTATCCACGAAACAGAAGCATCGCGAGCGTCCAGCTGAGACTCGTCTAAGGGAGTGACAGCCCATGTCCGCACCAGCGCCGTCCCCGCTGGCCATCGTCGACGCCGAACCGCTGGAGCGTCAGGGGGAGGTGCTGACCGACGCGGCGCTGGCCTTCCTGGCCGAGCTCCATCACCGCTTCACCCCGCGCCGGGACGAGCTGCTCGCGCGCCGCGCGGAGCGCCGCGCCGAGATCGCCCGCACCTCCACCCTGGACTTCCTCCCGGAGACCGCCCATATCCGCGACGACCCCGACTGGCGCGTCGCCCCCGCCCCGCCCGCCCTCGAGGACCGCCGGGTGGAGATCACCGGGCCCACCGACCGCAAGATGACCATCAACGCCCTCAACTCGGGCGCCAAGGTCTGGCTCGCCGACTTCGAGGACGCCTCCGCCCCCACCTGGGCGAATGTGATCGGCGGCCAGCTCAATCTGATCGACGCCTATGAGCGCCGGATCGACTTCACCTCCCCCGAGGGCAAGAGCTACGCACTGCGGCCCGACGATGTGCTGGCCACCGTCGTCACCCGGCCGCGCGGCTGGCATCTCGACGAGCGCCATCTGCGGGCCGCCGACGGCCGCCCCGTCCCCGGCGCCCTCGTCGACTTCGGGCTGTACTTCTTCCACAACGCCCGCCGGCTGCTCGCCCAGGGCAAGGGGCCGTACTTCTACCTCCCCAAGACCGAGTCGCATCTCGAGGCCCGCCTCTGGAACGACGTCTTCGTCTTCGCACAGGACCATCTCTCGCTTCCGCAAGGGACCATCCGCGCCACCGTTCTGATCGAGACCATCACGGCGGCGTACGAGATGGACGAGATCCTCTACGAGCTCCGCGACCATGCCTCCGGGCTCAACGCGGGCCGCTGGGACTATCTCTTCTCCATCGTCAAGAACTTCCGCGACGGCGGCCCCGGTTTCGTCCTCCCCGACCGCAACGCGGTCACGATGACCGCCCCGTTCATGCGCGCCTACACCGAACTGCTCGTCCGCACCTGCCACAAGCGCGGCGCGCATGCGATCGGCGGCATGGCGGCCTTCATCCCCTCGCGCCGCGACCCCGAGGTCAACGCGGTCGCGTTCGACAAGGTCAAGGCCGACAAGGACCGTGAGGCGAACGACGGCTTCGACGGCTCCTGGGTCGCCCATCCGGATCTGGTCCCGGTCGCCCGGGCCTCCTTCGACGCGGTCCTCGGCGACCGGCCGCACCAGAAGGACCGGCTGCGCGAGGACGTCCGGGTCACCGCGGCCGAGCTGATCGACGTCGCGTCGCTCGACGCCAAGCCCACGCATCAGGGCCTGCGCAACGCCGTTCAGGTCGGCACCCGCTACATCGAGGCGTGGCTGCGCGGCCTCGGCGCCGTCGCGATCTTCAACCTGATGGAGGACGCGGCCACCGCCGAGATCTCCCGCTCCCAGATCTGGCAGTGGGTCAACGCGGGGGTGGTCTTCGAGAACGGCGAGAAGGCCACCGCCGATCTTGTCCGTAAGGTCGCCGCCGAGGAACTGGCGGCGATCCGCGAGGAGGTCGGCGAGGACGCCTTCGCCGCGGGCAAGTGGAGCCAGGCGCACGATCTGCTGCTGAGGGTGGCGCTGGACGCGGACTACACGGAGTTCCTGACGCTGCCCGCGTACGAACTGCTGGGCTGAGCGGGTCCGTTCGGCCAAAAGGCCCCGGACCGTACGGATACGGTACGGATACGATCCGGGGCCCCTCGCCATGGCGACCCATCCGATGAATCGGCGCAGCCTTCAGCCGTCCGCCGCGAGACGGGCCAGGCGTCGCGCCTCGGTGCGCGCCTCCCGCGCGATCTCGTCCTCGTCCACGGTGAGCAGCCGGCCCGACTCCACCACCGGAGCGCCGTTCACCAGCGACAGGGTCACCGGGGCCGGAGCGCCCAGGACGAGGGCCGCGACCGGGTCGGCGATCGACGAATGGCCGAGGCCGTCCAGCTTCCACAGCACCAGGTCGGCCAGTTTGCCCGGCTCCAGCGAGCCGATCTCGTCCTGGCGGCCGAGCACCCGCGCACCGCCGTAGGTGCCAAGACGCAGCGCCTGACGGACGTTCAGCGCCTTCTCGCGGTGGCCGCCGAGCCGGTTGACCAGCAGCGCGTTGCGCAGTTCGGTGTGCAGCTCACCGGACTCGTTGGAGGCGGTGCCGTCCACGCCCAGGCCCACCGGTACACCCGCGGCGAGCAGATCGGGAACGCGGGCGATCCCGGCGGCGAGCCGGGCGTTGGACGAGGGGCAGTGGGCCACCCCGGTGCCGGTCCGGCCGAACGCCTGGATGTCGGTGTCGCTCATGTGGACGCAGTGGGCCATCCACACGTCCTCGCCCAGCCAGCCGGTGGACTCGAAGTAGTCGGTCGGCCCCATCCCGAACCGCTCCTGGCAGAACTTCTCCTCCTCCACCGTCTCCGAGCCGTGGGTGTGCAGCCGTACGCCCTTGCGGCGGGCCAGCACCGCGGACTCGCGGAGCAGTTCGGTGGAGACGGAGAACGGCGAGCAGGGCGCGACCGCGATCCGCAGCATCGCGTCGAACCCCGGGTCGTGGTGGGTGTCGATCGCTTCCTCGGTGGCGGCCAGCGCGTCCTCGGTGGACTCCACGGCGAAGTCCGGCGGCAGCCCGCCGTCGGAGGTGCCGAGGTCCATGGAGCCGCGGGCGGCGGTGAACCGCACGCCCAGCTCGCGCGCCGCGCGGATCTCGGCGCCCAGCAGATCGCCGCTGCCGCGCGGAAAGACGTAGTGGTGGTCCATGGCGGTGGTGACGCCGCCGCGCACCATCATCGCGAGCGAGCCGCGGGCCGCCGCGTGGACCATCGGCTCGTCGATCCGCGCCCAGATGGGGTAGAGCGCGACCAGCCAGTCGAAGAGGTTGCTGTCCTGGGCCAGGCCGCGGGTGAGCCACTGGTAGAAGTGGTGATGGGTGTTGACCAGGCCCGGGGTGACCAGATGCCCCGTGCCGTCGATCCGGCGGACGACGTCCTCCAGGCCCTGCGGCGCGCGCCCCTCGCCCACCGACTCGATGCGGTGGCCGGAGACGACGACATGGCCGGACGCGTACGCGGTGTCCTGGGCGTCCACGGTGGCGACGGCGCAGTTCTCGATGACGATGCGGTGCACGGAGCGTGGCCCTTCCGTCAGCTGAGTCAAGGGGGATCCGGTCGGTGGGGAGCCGTTCAGTCGGCGGGGATCCGGGGTTCGGCGCCGTCCCGCAGCACGGTGGCCTCGATGAGCCCGTACGGCCGGTCGGCGGCGAAGTAGACCTCGTTGTCGTTGGTGAGCCCGAAGGGTTCCAGATCGACCAGGAAGTGGTGCTTGTTGGGCAGCGAGAGACGTATCTCGTCCACCTCCGGGCGGCGCTCGATCACCCGCGCGCCCATCTCGTAGAGCGTCTGCTGGAGCGAGAGGGAGTAGGTCTCGGCGAACGCGCTCAGCAGCTGGCCGCGTGCCTCCTCGTGGCCGTGGTCCCAGTCCGGCATCGGCCGGGTGTCATCGCTCCAGCCGTAGCGCCAGCGGGCGTGCACATCGGTGGCCAGGACGCGGTCGCGGGTCTCCGGCAGCGTGGTGTAGCGGTCCTTGACATAGCCCCAGAACTCGGAGTCCGTGGTGTTCAGGACGGTGAGGCCGGTGAGCCCGGAGACCACCTCCCAGCGCTCGCCGTCGTAGGCGATCTGGGCGGTGCGGACCTCCTGGCCGCGGCGGACGAAGGAGTGCTGAGCGCGCCCGGCCGTCTGGATCCGCTCCCAGGCGTACTCCTCGATACGGATACGGGCGCGGTGGATGGGCTCCTGGCTGGTGACGAAGTGGCGGGCCAGCCGGATGCCGAACTCCTCGGCCGTATCGATGCCGTGCTCCTTGGCGAAGGCGTACACGGTGTTCTTGGTGGCGTCGGTCGTCAGGACGTTGGCGTTGCTGCCGGAGAGGTGGACCGCGTCCATCTCTCCGGACAGCGCCACCGAGACATTGAGGTCCTTGAGGTGGTGCACGGCACCGTCGCGCACCACCCGCACGACGCGGGTTTCGGCTTTGCCGTAACTGTTCGGGCCGAGCGTGGGCATGGGTGCTAGCTCCCTCGGTAGACGGAGTAGCCGAACGGGGTGAGCAGCAGCGGTACGTGGTAGTGCTCGCCCGGCTCGACGGCGAAGGCGACCGCGACCTCCGGGAAGAAGGCATGGGTCAGATACGGCCCGGTCTCGAAGCGCAGCCGTGCGTGGGTGGTGCCCTCGGGGAGGTCGGGCAGATCCTTGCAGCGCCCGTCGGCGTCGGTCAGGGAGTCGGCGTACGCCGTCCACTGCGCTCCGGGCCCGGAGCGGACGGACAGCTCGACGACCACGCCCACGGCGGGGCGGCCGATGCTGGTGTCCAGGATGTGGGTGGACACGGAGGTGGCGCCGCTCGCCATCACCGCTCTCCTTCCGCCGGGGCCCGCGGGGCCTGGAGGGTTTCCGTCAGCCGGGTCAGCCGGATGCGGTTGATCTTTCCCAGTTCGGTGCGGACGATCTCGCGCTCGGTGTCGGCGTCATGGTGGATCCGCTCGCGCAGCGCCGCCAGCATCTCCTCGCCGGTGCGGCCGGTGGCGCAGATCAGGAAGACATGGCCGTGGCGCTCCTGGTACGCGAGGTTCAGCTCCAGCAGCTCGGCGCGCTCCTCGTCCCGTACGCCGCTCTGCTCGCGGGCCGAGGCGGCGTCGCCCGGTGCCGGCCGCCCGATGGGCGGATGTGCGGCCATCGCCTCGGCGAGGTCGGCGGCGGTCAGCCCGGCCATGGCCGCGTCGGCGGCGTCGAGCAGCTCCCCGACCGTGGCGTACGGCCGCCCGCCGGCGACCGCCGCGCCCCAGGCCCGGCTGGCGCACACCTCGTGCAGCAGCCCGGCGGCGTCGCGGTCGTCCACCGCGTTGAACCGGGCCAGCCCCGGTGGAGCACTGGAAGTCACTCTCGCAAGCTAGGAGGCGCCCTCGCCGGGCGTCAACACTTTGTTGAAAAATGCGCGGAACGACGGGGCGCGGTCAGTCCCCGCTCTTCTCACGGTTGAGGTAGTTGTAGACGGTGAAGCGGCTCACGCCGAGGGCTCCGGCGACCGTTTCGACGCCGTGGCGCACCGAGAAGGCGCCGCGCTGTTCGAGGTGGCGGACGACGGCCTGCTTGGTCTTGCGGTCGAGGGCCGAGAGCGGCACGCCGTGGCGGCGCCGCAGGTCGGCGAGGATATGGTCGAGCGAGTCCGAGATATGCGGCAGCCTTACGGCGACCACCGGGCGGCCCTCCCAGGAGAGCACCACATCGTCGCCCCGGGCCCGGTCCGGGGCGATCATCTCGCCGCCCATGGCGTCCACGAGCGGCCGCACCGCGGCGGCGAAGGGGTGGTCGGCCGGTACGCTCACGCCTCGCCCTCCCCGACCACATTGACCTGGAGCGAAATCCGGGTGGCACCGGCTTCGAGGGAGGTGCGCAGCAGCCGGTCGACGGCCGCCAGCACCGCTTCCGCCCCGCCTTCCGCGGTGTTGCCGAAGGGGCCGACGTCGACGGCGTCCAGCGGGGCGGCCTGGACGGTCTCGCGGGCCGCGACGGCGTGCGGCGGCACCTCGTCGAGGTCGAACGGTTCGGTGGTGAACTCAACCCTCAATCTCACGCCGCAAACCTACTGCGTCAGCCGTAACACGGCGCCCCCACCGCGGGGGACAGAACGCCGAAGTCCCTCGCCGCGGCCGCCCGCTTCGGGGACCATGGACGCATACCGCATCCGCCCCCGTCCACGGAGCGCCCCGATGACAGACAACGTGCCGGTGCGTTGTCCCGCGTGCCGTCGCGAGCAGTCGTTCACGCCGCCCACCTTCCCCTGTTCGTGCGGCGCGCCGGTCACCCTGCCCGTCCTCCGCGACGGCGCCCCGGAGGAGGTGGGCCACCGCACCTGGGAGAACCTCTGGGTGGCGGTGAACTGCCCGTCCTGCGGCCATCGGGGCCACTGGCCGCAGCCGGAACTGGGCTGCGACTGCGGCGCGGTAGTCCGCGTCCCCGTCGCCGCCGCGCCGCCCCCGGCCGGCCCGGGCGCGGTCTCCGGGCACGGCGGCCCGGTCGTGCGGCGCCCGGCCTTCCGGCCGGTGACGATCCGTACGGCGCGGGACGCGGTCACCGCCGCCTCGCTGTATCTGAAGTGGCTCGGCTTCCACAGCCTGCGGCCCTCGGAGGACCGGGCCGCGTCCGGAGTGGACCTCTACGGGACGGGCGTCGTCGCCCAGGTCGATCCGACCACCCGCCCCACCGGGCTGCGGGACATCGAATGCCTGTGGCTGAACGGGCTCCAGAAGTCGGCCATGAGCGTCTTCTTCTCGCTCGCGGGCTATGCGCGGGAGGCGCGGGCGCGCGCCGACGCGCTCCATCTGCCGCTGTTCATCATGGACCTCACCGGCACCCCCCAGCCCGTCAACGACCCGGCGGACGTGCTGATCCGGATGGGGCCGCCGAACGGCTGACCCCGGTCGGCTCTTGCGCTCATGACCGGGGAACGCTTCCGTTGAGGCACGCCCTCCACCGTTCACCCGTCCCATCCGCTCGACCGGCCGGAGGCCGAAACGATGGCTGTTCCGTGGTACCCGAGGTCATGGGCTCCGCTCGCCGCCGCCCTGACCCTGCTTCTGGTGACCGGCTGCGCGGGCGGCGATGTGCCGGCGCCCAGGGTGGTGCGCTCCTCGGCCGCACCGGCTCCCCCGCCCGATGCCACACCGGGCACGCCCACCCCGCTCACCAGCCCTGATGGCACCGACGGCGGGACGGGTGTGGAGCAGGACATCGACGCGGCGGTCTCCGTCACCACGACCTACTGGCAGACCCACTGGCCCGAATTGTTCACCGGCGGCTACAACCCGCCCAGAATCCTGGGCACCTACGACGGCGGCACCCCCGGTACGCCGGTATGCGGAAGTGAGCCGCTCCCCGACGACAACGCGGTCTACTGCCCCGACGGCGACTACATAGCGTGGGACATGGACCTGATGCGCTGGGGCCATGCGCGGGGCGACGCCTGGGTCTATCTGGTGATCGCCCATGAGTGGGGCCACGCCGTCCAGAACCGTCTGGACGCGGGCCTGGTCGACCTCGCCCGTGAGCTGCAGGCCGACTGCCTGGCCGGGGCGGTCCTCTTCGGCGCCGCCCAGGACGGGACGCTGACCTTCGAGGAGGGTGATACCGAGGAGCTGGCGGACGCCCTGACCGCACTCGCCGACAGGACCCCGTGGACCGACATCTCCGACCACGGCGACGCCTCCCAACGGGTCGGCTACTTCAGCCGCGGCGCGCGATCCGGGGTGAAGTCGTGCCTGCCTGACGTCGTCCAGTGACGGACGGAGTGGGGCCCCGCGGTGGCGGGGGTGTGGGCCCCTGCTGTGGCGGGGGTGTGGGCCCCTGCTGGAGTAGAGGGGCCCGCAACTCATCAGCTGGGCGCCGTCTGCGGCTCGGCCCGCTCGACCAGCGCTTCGGATCTGGCCGGACCGTCCTCGGACCGGGTCTCGGGCAACAGCTCCCGCGCGGCCGCCTCCCGCAGCTCGACCTTGCGGACCTTGCCGCTGACCGTCATCGGGAAGGCGTCCATGAGACGCAGATAGCGGGGGACCTTGTAGTGGGCGAGGCGGCCCCGGCAGAAGCGGGCGAGCTCATCGCGGGTGAGGGTCTTGGCGCCCTCGCGCAGGATGACGCAGGCCAGGACCTCCTCGCCGTACTTCTCGTCCGGTACGCCGACGACCTGCACATCCGCGACCTTGGGGTGGGTGTGCAGAAATTCCTCGACCTCCCGCGGATAGACGTTCTCGCCACCGCGGACGATCATGTCCTTGATCCGCCCGACGATCTGGACGTATCCCTCGCCGTCCATCACCGCGAGGTCGCCGGTGTGCATCCAGCGCGCCGAGTCGATCGCCTCGGCGGTCCGCTCGGGCTCCTGCCAGTAGCCGAGCATCACCGAATAGCCGCGGGTGCACAGCTCGCCGCGGGTGCCGCGGGGCACGGTCGCCCCGGTCACCGGGTCGACGATCTTGACCTCGACATGCGGCAGCACCCGGCCGACCGTCGAGGTGCGGCGGACGAGGTCGTCATCGGGCCGGGTCTGGACCGAGACCGGTGAGGTCTCGGTCATGCCGTAGCAGATGGACACCTCCGCCATGTGCATCTCGTCGACCACCCGCCGCATCACCTCCACCGGGCAGGGCGATCCGGCCATGATCCCGGTGCGCAGCGAGCTGAGGTCGAAGGTGGCGAAGTCGGACAGGGCCAGCTCGGCGATGAACATGGTGGGGACGCCGTACAGCGAGGTGCAGCGCTCCCGTTCGACGGCGGCCAGGGTGGCGACGGGGTCGAAGGTGGCGGCGGGGATGACCACGCAGGCGCCGTGGCTGGTGGCCGCGAGGTTGCCCATCACCATGCCGAAGCAGTGGTAGAAGGGCACCGGCACACAGATCCGGTCCTCGGCGGTGTAGCGGACCGTCTCCCCCACGAAGAAGCCGTTGTTGAGGACGTTGTGGTGGGAGAGAGTGGCGCCCTTGGGAAAGCCCGTGGTGCCGGAGGTGTACTGGATGTTGACCGCGTCGTCGCAGCTGATCCGGGCCTCGCGCTCGGCGAGCCGCTCGGGGGGCACATCGGCCCCGGCGCGCACCAGCCCGTCCCAGGTCCGGTCGCCGATGTAGATGACATCGCGCAGCGGGGAGCAGGCCGATCGCACCTGCTCGACCATCCGCCGGTAGTCGCTGGTCTTGTGCTCGATGGAGGAGACCAGGACGGAGATTCCGGCCTGCTGGAGTACGTACCGCAACTCGTGGACGCGGTACGCGGGGTTGATATTGACCATGATGGCGCCGATGCGGGCGGTGGCGTACTGCAACAGCACCCATTCGGGGCAGTTGATGGCCCAGATGCCGACGCGGTCGCCCTTGGCGACCCCCTTGGCCATCAGCCCGAGCGCGACCTCCTCGACCGACCTGCCGAACTCGGCGTAGGTCCAGCGGCGGCCGGAGGGGACGTCGACGAGCGCCTCGCGGTCGCCGTACAGCTCGACGGCCCGGGCCAGATTGGCGCCGATGGTGTCGCCGAGCAGCGGGAGGTCCCCGACTCCGCTGGTGTAGGAGAGCCCCGCTGGGCTTGGTGGGTCAGACGTGAGGTCGGTCATGGGAGCTCCTTGGGTTCACGTTCACGTACGCCTTCACGTTCGTGCGGGTGGGTCATCATATGAGCGTCAGTCATCAGATCTCCTCATAAAACTCGATACCGCCACCCTGTGCCGTGCGTTCACGCAGCTCGATCCGGCGAATCTTTCCGGAAACCGTCTTGGGGAGGTCGGCGAACTCCAGGCGGCGGATCCGCTTGTACGGCGCGAGCACCGCCCGCGAGTGCGCGAACAGCGCCTTCGCGGTGTCCGGGCCGGGCTCCCAGCCCTCCGCCAGCACGATGTACGCCTTCGGCACGGCCAGCCGCAGCGGGTCGGGGGCCGGGACGACGGCGGCCTCGGCGACCGCCTCGTGCTCCAGCAGCGCGCTCTCCAGCTCGAACGGCGAGATCTTGTAGTCGGACGCCTTGAAGACGTCGTCGGCGCGGCCGATGTAGGTGATGTAGCCGTCCGCGTCGCGCGATCCGATGTCTCCGGTGCGGTAGTAACCGCCCGCGGTGGCCTCGGCGGTACGCTCCCCGTCGCCCTCGTAGCCGGTCATCAGGCCGACGGGACGGCCCTCGGGGCCGGTGAGGTCGAGGCAGATCTCGCCCTCCTCACCGGGCCGGCCGGTCACCGGATCCAGCAGGACGACCCGGAAGCCGGGGGTCGGCCGTCCCATCGAACCGGGCTTGAGCGGCTGTCCGGGGGTGTTGGCCACCTGAACGGCGGTCTCGGTCTGGCCGAAGCCGTCCCGGATGGTCACCCCCCAGGCCCGCCGCACATGCTCGATGACCTCGGGGTTGAGCGGCTCGCCCGCGGCGAGGGCCTCCCGGGGCGGGGTGCGCAGCTGGGTGAGATCGGCCTGGATGAGCATCCGCCAGACGGTGGGCGGGGCGCAGAAGGTGGTGATGGCGCAGCGGTCCATCTCGGCCATCAGGCGGTTGGCGTCGAAGCGCGTGTAGTTGTGGACGAAGACGGTGGCCTCGGCGTTCCAGGGGGCGAAGAGATTGGACCAGGCGTGCTTGGCCCATCCGGGGGAGGAGATGTTGAGGTGGACATCGCCCGGCCTGACCCCGATCCAGTACATCGTCGCCAGATGCCCGATGGGATACGAGATATGGGTGTGCTCGACCAGCTTGGGGCGGGCGGTGGTGCCGGAGGTGAAGTACAGCATCAGGGGGTCGGTGGCGAGGGTCGGCCCGTCGGGGACAAAGGGCTCGTCGTCCCCCGCGCCGTCCACCGTGATCCGGGCGGTCCCGGCGTCCTCGTAGGCGAGCCAGCCCTCGGGCGCGCCGCCGACCGCGATGCGGGTGTAGTCGCCCGGCACCTCCGCGAACTTCTCGGTGTCCGCGCCCCGTACGACCACATGGGCCGCCCGGCCGCGCTCGATGCGGTCGGCGAGGTCGAGCGGGCCGAGCAGCGGGGTGGCGGGGATGACGACGGCGCGCAGCTTCATCGCGGCCAGCGCGGTCTCCCACAGCTCGACCTGGTTGCCGAGCATGACCACGATGCGGTCACCGGCCCGGACGCCGCGGTCGCGCAGCCAGTTCGCGGCCCGGTTGGACCGGCGGCGCAGTTCCTCGAAGGTCAGCCGGATCTCGCTGCCGTCCTCCTCGACGATGTGCAGGGCGGTACGGTCGCCGCTGCGCCCGGCGATCCCGTCGAACCAGTCCAGGGCCCAGTTGAACCGCTCCGGGCGTGGCCAGCCGAACCCTTCGTACGCCGCCGCGTAGTCCTCCCGGTGGTCGAGCAGGAAGTCCCGTGCCTCGCGGAAGTCGTGAGCCGGATTCATTGCTGTCACTTGTCCTCCTGAATGGCGTACCGCTCGCTAGCATCGTGCGACGGGTGATCTGAGTCTCACTACCCCCGGACGGGGGTGGCGCTGGATGCGGGAGGTGGCCGTGACGGGATCGGACGGGGCCGTCGACATACGGAACACGCTGCAGCGGATGCGCCGGCGTGGTGGGCTGCCCGTCGCGTTCGGCGGGCTGTTCTCGGGGTCACGGCAGTTCCGGATCTCGGAACTCACCGGCACCACGACCAACTCCCTGCGGGGTCTGGCCATCACACCCGGCAACGGCCTCGGCGGCAAGGTCCTCACCATGTCCCGGCCGATCTCGGTGGCGGACTACCCCGCCTCACGGGCGATCAGTCATGAGTACGACGCGGCGGTGGGCGCGGAGGGGCTGCGCTCGATGCTCGCGGTGCCGGTGGTGGTGCGCGGGCGGGTGCGCGGGGTGCTGTACGGCGCGCTGCGCCAGCCGCTGCTGCTCGGCGACCGGGCGCTGACCGCGGCCGTGGAGTCGGCGCGCGAGCTGGAACGCGTACTGGAGAGCGAACTGGCGCAGGAGCTGGCGGTGCGGGAGGAGGCGCGGCGGCTGCTGACGGAGGCGCGCCAGCGCCGTGGGCAGCCGCCGGGACCGCAGTGGGAGCCGTCGGCGGAGGAGACCGATCCCGCGGTGTGGGAGGAGGTGCGCGAGGCCCACGGCGATCTGCGGGCCCTGGCGCACCGGGTGCCCGACCCCCAGCTGCGCGAGGAGATACTCACCGCCTGCTCTCGGCTGGCCAGGGCCTCGTCGGGGCGCGGCAGGCAGCGGGAGCACCGGAACGGGGGGACCAGGGTGGAGCTGTCGCCGCGCGAGGTGGATGTGCTGGCGTGTGTGGCCTCGGGGGCGACGAATTCGACGGCGGCGGAGCGGCTGGGGTTGCGGCCGGAGACGGTCAAGAGCTATTTGCGCTCGTCCATGCGGAAGTTGGGGGCCCATACCCGTCTCCACGCGGTGGTCGAGGCCCGCCGTGCGGGGCTTTTGCCGTAGCAGGCGGCGGGTGCGGGCGCCGGTGGGCCCCGGGGCGACCTCTCCGGGTACCTCCGGGTACCTCCGCGGAAAACGCTTGATCTGGGGCAAGTATTGCCTCGCCCGCCGCTCCCCCGGGACGCACCACGGCCATATAGGGCGATATCCTGCACCGAGGTCAGTGCTCGCGACGGGAGGTGAGGTCCATGGACAGTGAGCCTCCCAGTCGTGTGCCGCGAGGCGCCGCTGCGGCCCGGACGCGCTGAGCGCACTGCCCGGCTCGGCCCGGAGGCGGCGCCCGTCCGAGCCCGAGCCCGCTATCCGTAAAGGACCCGCTATGTCCGAGCGCCGCCGCACCCCCCGCCCCACGAGGCGGTACCCCTGGCTGCGCCCCGGCGGGGCGAACCGGGCCGATGCCGCCCCGCGCCCCGCCCCGGCGCCCCCGGGCCCACCGCGCGACGAGCAGCGGACCACCGCCGCCGAGGGAACCCCGCGCGAGCCGGACGAGCGCAGCGTGGTGGACGCCGCCGTGTACCGCGACGGCCGCCGGGTCGGCACCCCCGGCACCCTGGCCGCCACCTACCGGCGGCTGCGCGAGGAGACCGGCGCGATGGCCTGGATCGGGCTGTACCGGCCGAGCGAGGCGGAGCTGCTCTCGCTGGCCGAGGAGTTCGATCTGCACAAGCTGGCCATCGAGGACGCGCTGGAGGCTCATCAGCGGCCCAAGCTGGAGCGCTACGGCGAGACGCTCTTCGTGGTGCTGCGCGCCGCCCGCTATCTCGACGCGCCGGAAGAGGTCGACTTCGGCGAGCTGCATGTCTTCGTGGGCCCCGACTTCGTCATCACCGTCCGGCACGGCGCCGCCCCGGACCTGTCCGCGGTGCGCGCCCGGATGGAGTCCACCCCCGAACTGCTGGCGCTGGGCCCCGAGGCCGTGCTGTACGCGATCCTCGACGCGGTCGTGGACGGCTATGCCCCGGTGGTGGCGGGGGTGCAGAACGACATCGACGAGATCGAGACCGAGGTGTTCCGCGGCGACCCCGAGGTGTCGCGGCGCATCTATGAACTCTCCCGCGAGATGGTGGAGTTCCAGCGCGCCACCCGCCCGCTGGTCGGGATGTTGCACGGCCTGATGGCGGGTTTCGACAAATACGGCACCGATGAGGAACTGCAGCGTTATCTGCGTGACGTCGCCGACCACGTCACCCACACCAGCGAGCGCGTGGACGGCTTCCGCTCGGCCCTCACCGACATCCTCGCGGTCAACGCCACCCTGGTGACCCAGCAGCAGAACGCCGAGATGCGGGCGCTGGCCGAGGCGGGTTTCGAGCAGAACGAGGAGGTCAAGAAGATCTCCGCATGGGCGGCGATCCTGTTCGCGCCCACGCTGGTCGGCACCATTTACGGGATGAACTTCACCCATATGCCCGAGCTGGACTGGGTGTGGGGATATCCGTTCGCGATCGTGCTGATGGCGGTGGTCTGCGTCAGCCTGTATGTCATCTTCAAGCGCCGCGGCTGGCTCTGACGGCGCCCCAACTCTCCGGCTGGATCGGCGATTCAAGGGAATTCCTCGATTGAATCGCTGATTCAGCCGCTGTCCATAGCCCCTCCCCCTCGTTTGTGCTTCGATGCCGTCCGGCACGGCACGGGCAGGCGAGCGACGGGAGTACGCGTATGGACCGGCGAGGGTTCCTCAGGGGCGCGGCCGCGCTGTCCACCGCGGGGCTGGTCACCGCCGTCGGCGGTACCGCGACGGCCACGGCCGCCGCGCCGCCCCTGCTGTCGGCCGCCGAGGACTGGCTGTCGGCCATCGCCGACGCCACCCCGGTCCAGCGGCTGACCCTGCCCGGCACCCACGACTCCGGCGCCCGCTTCGGCGGCCCGTGGACCGAGTGCCAGAACACCACCATCGCCGACCAGCTCAGCAGCGGCATCCGTTTCCTGGACGTCCGCTGCCGCGCCTTCGAGAACGCCTTCCCCATCCACCACGGCGCCTTCTACCAGAACCTCAACTTCGATGATGTGCTCGGCGCCTGCCGCTCCTTCCTCTCCGCGCATCCGTCGGAGACCGTGCTGATGCGGGTCAAGCAGGAGTACTCGGAGGAAAGTGCCGCGGAGTTCCGCCGGATCTTCGACACCTACCTGGACGACAAGGGCTGGCGCTCGCTGTTCCGCCTGGACACCACCCTCCCCACCCTGGGCCAGGCCCGGGGCAGGGTGGTGCTGCTCGCCGACTCGGACAACATGCCGGGGGTGCGGTACGGCGACGGGGGGCTCTTCGACATCCAGGACGACTACATGGCGGAGCCGTTCGGCAAGTACCCGAAAATCAAGGCGCAGTTCCGCAAGGCGGCGGCCCAGCCCGGCAAGCTCTTCATCAACTATGTCTCCACCGCCGCCCTGCTGCCGCCCCGCTCCAACGCGGACCGGCTCAACCCGCAGGTGAAGTCGTTCCTGGAGGGCGCCGAGGCACAGGGCTGGACCGGGCTCGGGATCGTTCCGATGGACTTCCCGAACACCGCCTCCGGCCTGGTCGACGCCCTCGTCCGGCACAACCCGGCGGGCTGACCGCGGAGCGTCAGCGGCCGTGGGTCCGGCGGAAGACCTCGACCGACGGTTCCGCGTAGCGCACCAGTTCCAGCGCCTGTTCGGGGAACCACTCCCCCGCGTCGGGATTGACGGTCCCGCGCACCGGGTCCAGGGGCCCGTCGGTGCCGCGCAGGCACCGCCCGTCCGACTCGCCCGGCGTCTTCACCCACAGCGCGGCGTCCAGCAGCGCATCGCCCGTGCGGGTGGTGGGGCGCCGGCCCAGGCCCCGCGCCGGCGGGTTGCACCACGACTGCGCGTCGAGGTGCGCCCCGGCCCTGGGGGCCCAGGGGCCCTGGCCGTTGCGGCTGGTGTCGGTGACGAAGTGCTTCATACGGCCCGGTTCGTCCGGTACGTGGGCGTGCAGCCAGCGGCGGGCGTGCCGCCGTGACCAGCTCTGGTCGGCGCAGTCCTCGGGGTCCCCGCCCTCGTCGGCATAGGCGAGGCAGGAGGAGATCAGCCGGCCGTACCAGGCGCTGTCGGGGTCGGTCTGGTAGTGGGAGACGTTGAGGGCGAAGCCGGTGGCGCGGTCGATCCCGGCCTTGATGAGCCGGGGCACGATGCTGCTGACGGAGTGCCAGCCGGCGTGGCCCGCGTCCAGGTACACCGACGTGTTGCCGAGCGCGGTGAGGGCGTCGACCGCGTAGTTGATCTCGGAGTAACGGGCGGCGGTCTCCGGGTCCTCGACCACCGGGGTGTCCAGGTCGCCCACGTCCTCGGCGTCGGGGGTCACGGGGTCGGGGGTCACGGGGTCGGGGGTCACGGGGTCGGGTGTGGGGAGCGGGGGCAGCTCGGGGAGGGTGCCGGGCTGCTCGGCGGAGGGCTCGGGGGCGGGGGTCTGGGATGCGGAGGGCTCAAGGCCGGAGGGCTCCTGGGCCTCGGCGGGCTTGGGCGCCGGGTCCTCGGAGGCGGGGAGCCGCGGGTCCGGGGACTGCGCGTCCGGGGACTGCGCGGCGTCCTGGGCGGCCGATGCGGCGGGTGGGGACGTGGACGCGCCGGGGTCGGGCAGCGGGGGCAGATCGGTGGGCGGCTGCTCGACGGCGGGCTGTTGCTCGACGGCCGTCTGTTGCCCGGCGGCGAGTTGCTCCTCGGCGGGCTGCTCGGCGGTGGGCTGCTGCTCGGCGGCCGTCTGATCGGCGTTCGATTCGTCGGCACAGTCGGAGGGCAGCAGCGACAGCGAATCGGGTTCGAGGACGATCAGCACCTTACGGTCGCCAATGCCTTCGGCGACGGCGTCGATCCACGCCTCGTACGCGGCGAGGCCGTCCGCTCCCCCGCTCGAGTAGCTGCCGCAGTCACGGCCCGGGATGTTGTAGAGCGCGAGAACCGGCAGCCTCCCCTGCATGTCGGCGCTCCGCGTCGTCCTGCGGACCAGCGCCTCGACCCGTTCCGGGCTCTCGTCCCCGTACCAGACCGCCTGCGGCGTCCGCACCATGGCGAGGAGCCCGGCGGAGTCGCGGAAGTCACCCCGCCAGGCGAGGCGGGCCACCTGGCGGTAGGAGTCCCGGTCGGGGGGCGGGGCGTAGAGGCGGGCGGTGCGGGAGGAATCGTCGTCGTCCTCCCGCGCGGCCGCGCTCACCACGGGGCTGATCAGCAGGGGCAGGGTGGCCGCGGCCACGACGGCCGTCGACACGGTGAGAATCTTGCGTCTCTTACGCACGTGCGCACTCCAGGGGGGCGGCAGGACCAAGGTCGATTTCTGACTCTCACTCAGAAACCGGCGCCCGGCAAGAGAACCCTCCGCCAGGTGGCGGAGGGTTTTTCCCGCTCAGGAGTGGCCTTATGTCAGACGATCCTTCTGTGATCTGATCCGATGTCAGGTGATGTCAGGTGATGCCGAGGTGTCCTCAGGCGACGGAGCCGATCCGGTCCGAGGCCGCCCGGGTGTCGTGGTGGATCGGGGTCCGGGCACCCGTCAGCGGCGTTCCGCTGCCGCCCCGACGGTTGGCGACGATCTCGCCGGCGATGGACAGCGCGGTCTCCTCGGGCGTACGGGCGCCGAGGTCGAGGCCGATCGGGGAGCGCAGCAGGGCCAGCTCCGGCTCGCCCACCCCGGCCTCGCGCAGCCGCCGCAGCCGGTCCCGGTGGGTGCGGGCGGAGCCCATCGCGCCGACGTACGCCACGGGCAGCCGCAGCGCCCGCTCCAGCAGCGGCACATCGAACTTCGCGTCATGGGTGAGCACGCACAGCACCGTGCGGGCGTCCACCTCGGTCTTCTCCAGATAGCGGTGCGGCCAGTCGACGACCACCTCGTCGGCGTCCGGGAAGCGCAGCGCGGTCGCGAAGACCGGACGGGCGTCGCAGACCGTGACGTGGTAGTTCAGGAACTTCCCTATCCGCACGAGCGAGCCCGCGAAGTCCACCGCCCCGAAGACGATCATGCGCGGCGGCTCCACGCTGGCCTCGGCGAGCAGGGTGACGGGCTGCCCGCAGCGGCTTCCCTCGGCGCCGATGACCACGGTCGCGGTGCGCCCGGCGTCCAGCAGGGCGCGGGCCTCCGCGGCCGCCGTGCGGTCCAGCTCGGGGTGGCCGCCCAGGGTGCCGTCCCAGCCGCCGTCCGGGCGGACGAGCAGGGCGCCGCCCAGCAGCTCGGGCGGGCCGTCCACGATCCGGGCCAGCGCCGTCGTCCGGCCGTCGGCGGCGGCGGACGCGGCGGCGGCGAGGACGGGACGCACCCGGCGATCGGCCGCCGGGACCGGGGTGACCAGGACATCGATGACTCCGCCGCAGGTCAGGCCGACCGCGAAGGCGTCCTCGTCGGAGTAGCCGAAGGTCTCCCGTACGGTCTCGCCGGTGCTCAGCGCCTCCTGGCACAGCTCGTACACCGCGCCCTCGACACAGCCACCGGACACGCTGCCGACCGCCGTGCCCTCGGCGTCCACGGCGAGGGCGGCCCCGGGTTGGCGGGGCGCGCTGCCGCCCACGGAGACCACGGTGGCAACGGCGAAGTCCCGGCCCTCCTCGCACCAGCGGTGCAGCTCGGCGGCGATGTCCAGCATGGTGATCAGCTCCTTGGGCGGCGCATCGGTACGCGGCGCATCGGTATCCGGAACAACGCACTCGGCTCCCGATATCTGCCCTCAGGTGCCCGTCAGGTGCTCCGGGCGCACGGGCACGCGCTTCAGGGGCAGGCCCGTGGCCGCGCGGATGGCGGCGACGACGGCCGGGGTCGAGGAGAGCGTGGGCGCCTCGCCGACGCCGCGCAGCCCGTACGGGGCGTTGTCGTCGGCCAGCTCCAGCACGTCCACCGGCATGGCGGGGGTGTCCAGGATGGTGGGGATCAGATAGTCCGTGAAGGACGGATTGCGCACCCGCGCCCCGTCCGCCGAGACGACGATCTCCTCCATCACGGCGAGCCCGAGGCCCTGCGTCGAACCGCCCTGGATCTGTCCGACCACCGACAGCGGGTTGATCGCCTTGCCCACGTCCTGCGCGGCCGCCAGCTCGACCACCTTGACCAGCCCCAGCTCGGTGTCGACCTCGACGACCGCGCGATGGGCGCAGAAGGAGTACTGCACATGGCCGAAGCCCTGGCCGGTGCGGAGATCGAACGGCTCGGTCGGCCGGTGCCGGAACTCCCGCTCCAGATCGATCGCCTCATCGCCCAGGATCCCGGCGAGATCGCCGATCACCTCGCCGCCGTCGGTGACCACCTTGCCGTCCGCCAGCCGCAGCCGGGCGGGCTCCGCCCAGGCGGGGTGGGAGTCGCCGAACCGCTCTCGGCCGCGCCGCAGCACCTCCTCGCGGACCGCCTCGCAGGTGTGCTTGACGGCGCCGCCCGTCATATACGTCTGGCGGGAGGCGGAGGTGGAGCCGGCCGAGCCGACCCGGGTGTCGGCCGGGTGGATGGTGATCCGGTCGACGCCCAGCTCGGTGCGGGCGATCTGGGCGTGCACGGTGACGCCGCCCTGGCCGACCTCGGCCATCGCGGTGTGCACCAGGGCGACCGGCTCGCCACCGATCACTTCCAGCCGGATCCGGGCCGTGGAGTAGTCGTCGAAGCCCTCGGAGAAGCCGACGTTCTTGATCCCGACCGCATAGCCCACCCCGCGCACCACGGCCTCGCCGTGGGTGGTGTTGGACAGTCCGCCCGGCAGGGCCCGTACGTCCACGGGGCCGCCCGCCGCCTCCCAGGCGCGCTCGGGCGGCATCGGCAGCGCCTTGACCCGGCGCAGCAGCTCGGCGACCGGGGCCGGGGAGTCGACGAGCTGTCCTGTGGGCATGGTGACGCCCTGGGACATGGCGTTGCGCTGCCGGAACTCCACCGGGTCCAGGTTGAGTTCGGCCGCCACCGCGTCCATCTGCGCCTCGTAGGCGAAGCACGCCTGGACGGCGCCGAAGCCGCGCATCGCCCCGCAGGGCGGGTTGTTGGAGTAGAGCGCGATGGCCTCGACGTCGACGTTCTCGACGACGTAGGGGCCGATCGACAGGGAGGCGGCGTTGCCGACGACCGCCGGGGAGGAGGAGGCGTACGCCCCGCCGTCCAGGACGATGCGGCACTGGACGTAGAGCAGCGTGCCGTCGCGGCTCGCGCCGTGTTCGTAGGTGAGCTTGGCAGGGTGGCGGTGGACATGGCCGAAGAAGGATTCGTACCGGTTGTAGACGATCTTGACAGGCTTTCCGGTGCGCAGCGCCAGCAGACAGGCGTGTGCCTGCATGGACAGGTCCTCGCGCGCGCCGAACGCCCCGCCCACCCCCGACAGCGTCAGCCGCACCTTGCCGGCGGGCAGCCCGAGGACCGGGGCGAGCTGATCGCGGTCGACATGCAGCCACTGAGTGGCGATGTAGAGGTCCACCCCGCCGTCCTCGGCGGGCACCGCGAGCCCCGACTCCGGGCCGAGGAACGCCTGGTCCTGCATGCCCACCTCGTAGTCCCGGCGGACCACCACATCGGCGCGGGCCCGGGCGGCGGCGACATCGCCGCGCAGGACGGGCTGGCGGTGCACGACGTTCGGGTGCGGGGCGTGGGCGGCGTGGTGGTCCCGGCGGCCTGGGTGGAGCAGCGGCGCGCCCGGTGCGGTGGCGGTGGCCTCGTCGACGACCAGCGGCAGCTCCTCGTACTCCACCGCGATCCGGGCGGCGGCGCGGCGGGCGGTCTCTGGGTGGTCGGCGGCGACGATCGCGACGGGCTCGCCGTGATAGCGGACCCGGTCCTTCGCGAGCACGGGCTGGTCGCGGATCTCCAGGCCGTAGTGGGTCTCGGCGGGCAGGTCGTCATGGGTCATGACGGCGTACACCCCGGGCAGGGCGAGCGCCGCGGCGGTGTCGATGGACCTGATCGCGGCGTGGGCGTGCGGGCTGCGGAGGGCGAAGCCCCACAGCATGTCCTCGTGCCACAGATCCGAGGAGTACGCGAACTCGCCGGTCACCTTGAGGGTGCCGTCGGGGCGCGGGGTGGACTCGCCGATCGTCCCCCTGGTGGCGCCGGTGGTCTGGGTGAAGGCGGCGGGGGCGCTGGCGGTGCGGTCGGCTGCCATGGTCAGACCGCCTTCCCGGTGCGGGCGGCCGCGAGCCGGACCGCGTCGAGGATCTTCTCGTAGCCGGTGCAGCGGCAGAGGTTGCCGGAGAGCGCCTCGCGGATATCGGCGTCGGAGGGGTCGGGGGTGCGCTCCAGCAGCTCATCGGCGGCCACGAGCAGTCCGGGGGTGCAGAAGCCGCACTGGACGGCGCCGGCGTCGATGAACGCCTGCTGGACGGGGGCCAGCGGGGCAACGTGCCCGGGGCGGGATGGCTCGGGGCGGGATGGCCCGGGCGGCCGGGGAGGGACGGCCTCGGGCCCTACGGGGTGGCCGGCCTCGGGCTTCCCCAGGTGGGCTGTCTCGGGCTCCGCGGGGCGGGCTCCGGGCCCCACGTGGCGGGCCGCACCAGGGCCCACGGGAGCGTCCGCATCGGGCCCCACGGAGTGGGCCGCCCCAGGCTCGCCGGGGTGACCCTCCTCGGGCTCACCGGGGCAGACGGCTCCAGCCGCCTCGGCGGCATGCGCGGACCGCTGCCGGGCGTGGTCCGCGAGTCCCTCGACGGTGACCACCTCGCGGCCCTCGGCCTGCCCCGCCGCCACCAGACAGGCGCATACCGGCACCCCGTCGAGGCGCACCGTGCAGGAACCGCATTCACCCTGCTCACAGGCGTTCTTCGAACCGGGAAGCCCCATCCGCTCGCGCAGCACGTACAGCAGGGACTCGCCCTCCCAGACGTCATCGGCCTCGTACGGCCGTCCGTTGACCGTGATGTTCACGCGCACTGTGCGGTCCTCCCGTCGCCCTCGCGATACGCCTCCCAGGTCCAGCCGAGCGTGCGGCGCGCCATGACCCCCACCGCGTGGCGGCGGTAGGCGGCGCTGCCGCGTACGTCGTCGATCGGGCGGCACGCCCCGGCGCACAGCTCGGCGAACCGCCGGGCGGTCGACGGGTCGAGGGGTGCGCCGCTGTCCCAGAAGCCGCCCTCCTCGAGCGCCGCGCCCAGGAACTCCTCGGCCTCTCGGGCCCGTACGGGCGTGGGCGCGGCCGATCCGATGCCGGTGCGCACGGTGCGGGTGCGCGGATGGAGCGCGACGGCGAAGGCGCAGACCGCGATCACCATGGCGTTCCGCGTGCCGACCTTGGAGAACTGCTGCGGACCGTCCGCCTTCTGGATGTGCACCGCCCGGATCAGCTCATCGGGCTCCAGCGCATGCCGCTTGACCCCGGTGAAGAACTCCTCGACGGGGATGCGCCGGGTGCCGCGCACCGACGCCGCCTCCACCTCGGCCCCGGCCGCCAGCAGCGCGGGATGCGCGTCCCCGGCGGGTGAGGCGGCGCCGAGGTTGCCGCCGACCGTGCCGCGGTTGCGGATCTGTGGTGAGCCGACGGTGTGCGCGGCGAGCGCCAGCCCCGGCAGCTCGGTCCGCAGTTCCTCGATGATCCGGGTGTACGGGACGCCCGCGCCCAGCCGGATCGTACGGTCGGTGGCCTCCCACTCGGCCAGTTCGGCGACGCGGGTCAGATCGAGCAGATACTCGGGCCGCCGGTGATCGAAGTTGATCTCGACCATCACATCGGTGCCGCCCGCGATGGGCACGGCGGTGGGGTGCTCGGCCTTCGCGGCGAGCGCCTCCTCCCAGCCGGCGGGGCGCAGGAAGTCCATGGGTCTCTCTTCTCGAATCGTCGGCGTCGCCGTCGGCAGGCGGGAGCCCCCTCCCAGAACTCTGCACGCGACTCAACGCCAGTAGACCGAGGTGTGGGCCACATGGTGCAGTCACCGAAGACATGAAGCAATTGGCTGGCCAGGGGGCGGGTCTTGTAGATTCGAACGAACGGCGGGGACCCGAAACCTCGCGGTATTCGACCGGCAACACGGAACAAGATCGGCTGGCATCCCATGCGGCTGCGCGCACTGCTGGAGAACGACACCCTGGGCCTGCGCCTGCTCGGCGGCGAGGGCGAGCTGGACCGTACCGTGCGCGGCGTGATGACCACCGATCTGCGCGACCCCAGCCGCTATCTCTCGGGCGGTGAACTCGTGCTGACCGGGCTCGCCTGGCGGCGTGAGCCGGAGGACTCCGAGCGGTTCGTCCGCATCCTCGCGGCCGCCGGGGTGGCGGGGCTGGCGGCGGGCGAGGCGGAGCTGGGCGCCGTGCCCGAGGATCTGGTGCTGGCCTGCGGGCAGCATCGGCTGCCGCTGTTCTCCGTGGTCGAGGACGTCGCGTTCGCCACCATCACCGAGCATGTGGTGCGCCAGGTCTCCGGCGAGCGGGCCGGGGATCTGGCGGCGGTCGTCGACCGGCACCGCCGGCTGATGACGTCCGGGCCCGCGGGCGGCGGCCCCGAGGTGGCCCTGGACCTGCTCCGCTCGGACCTGGACCTGACCGCGTGGGTGCTCTCCCCCACCGGCCGCCGGATCGCCGGGCCCACCGCCGCCGGAGCGGCCGCGGAGCCGCCCGCGGCGGTCCGCGCCCAGCTGGCGGGCGAGCATCTGGCCGCCCGGCGCGACGGGCGGCGCGGCCCGCACCGGATGACCGCCGCGGACGGCATGACGTACTCCCTCTTCCCCATCCACAGCGGGGACACGGACGAAGAGGTGCGCGAGACCGTGCTGTCCGACTGGCTGCTGGTGGTCGGCGCGGACGCCGACGAATGGCCGGAGGAACGGCTGGATCTGCTCTATGGGGTCACCCAGCTGATCGCCGTCGAGCGCGACCGGCGGAACGCGTCGCGCACCGTGCGGCGCAGGCTCGCCCAGGAGGTGCTGGAGCTGGTCCAGACGGGCGCGCCGCCCGCCGAGATCGCGGCCCGGCTGCGGGTGGCCGCGCCGGTGCTGCTGCCGGGGCTCGGCACGGCGCCGCACTGGCAGGTGGTGGTGGCCAAGGTGGAGTGGGGCGTCAGCGCGGCGGCGGAGCAGGGCCCGGAGGGCGGGGTGCGGGACGGCGCCGCGCGAGCGGGCTTCAGACGGGACGGCGGGGCCGTCCTCGGCGCCCGGGTGGCCCAGTCGCTGCTGGAGGAGATCCTGGTCGACCCGGCCGCGCCCGGGCCGGAGCTCTCGGACCGGATCGCCGTGGCCCACACCGGCGACGAGGCGGTGGCACTCGTCCCCCTCCCGGCGCTCACCGACGGCCCGCCGGAGGGCGGCATGGCCCACACCGCGGACGGGCTGCAGGCCGACGCGCTGCTCGCCGCCGTCCAGGAGCCGCTCTCCCGCGGTCTGGACGGCGACGGCCGGCTGACCCTCGGCCTCAGCGCCGCCGTCCACTCCGCCGACGGGCTGCGCGGCGCCCTGGAGGAAGCCCGGCACGCCCGGCGCGTCGCCGCCGCACGCCCCGGGCGGGTCTGCGCGGCCGGCCATCAGGAACTGGCCTCGCACGTACTGCTGCTCCCCTTCGTCCCGGACGATGTGCGGCGCGCCTTCACCGCCCGGCTGCTGGACCCGCTGCGCGAGTACGACCGGCGCCACCGGGCCGAGCTGATCCCGACCCTGGAGGCGTTCCTGGACTGCGACGGCTCCTGGACGCGCTGCGCCTCCCGGCTGCATCTGCACGTCAACACGCTGCGCTACCGGATCGGCCGGATCGAACAGCTGACCGGGCGCGAACTGTCGCGCCTGGAGGACAAGCTGGACTTCTTCCTCGCGCTGCGCATGAGCTGACGCCCGGCGCGGCGTGGTCGCGGCCCGGGGACACGCCCGGGCGCGTGACAACGCGCCATCACTCTTGCCAGGGGTTTGTGAATTGATTCACACCAACCTCTTGGCCGGGCGCGCGCATTCATGCTGAGATTCGCCCACGGCTTCCGGCTCGATGGCGCGCTTGGGGAGGGCAATGTGGCGGACACCGCCATGTCACCACCTGGATCGTCCGATCCTCATTCCGAGGTACCGGCGGGGCGCGGGCTCGACCCGCTTGTGGACGACCCACTCGACACGGCGGTATGGCGGCTGCGTTCGCGCGGCTGCTGGAAGGACGCCGCCGAACTGCTCACCCCGTATGCGGTGAACGACGCCGGCGCCGCGCTCAAGCGCAGCGCCGTCCTGATCGAACGGTGCATGTACACCTCCGCGGGCTGGGACGCGGCCGATGACGCCCTGCGGGCGGCGGAGGCGCTCGCGCTCACCGACACCGAGCGGGGCGCGACCGCGTGCGAACGCGGCTATCTGGCGTACGCGTCCACCCTGGTCGGGGTGCGGGACCGAGCCGACGAGGCGCGGACCGCGCTCGGCCGCGCCGCCGCGCTGCTCTCACCGGGCTCCCCGATCCGGCCGTTGCTGGACTTCCGGCGCGGGCTGATCTCCCAGCACCTCGCCCACAATCCGACCGGCGCCCTGGCCGCCTTCCAGCGCGCCCACGCGGGCGCGGCGGCCCACGGTGACACCCTGCTGCGCTCGTTCACCTGGCGCCATCTGGCCGCCATGGCGGAGGCGGACGGCGAACTGGCCGAAGCGCGCCACGGCTTCGCCGAATCGCTGCGGATCCGTGAGGAGCTGGGCTACCTGGTCGGCATCGCCCCGGCCCTGGCCGCCCTGGCCGATGTCGAACCCGACCCCGACGAGGCCACCCGCCTGCGCACCGAGGCGGCCCGCCTGGTCCGCCTCCTGGGCGGCGTCCCCGTCTGGCTCGCGGAACAGCTGACCCCCGCGGACACCACCGACTGACACCCGCACCGGCCGTCCCGGGGGCATGCGGCCCGGGGCGGGCGGCCCGGCGGGGGCAGGGCGGGCCCGGGCCGGGATAGGGGGGCCCGCGCCCCCACAGCCCTCAGACCGTCGGGACGAAGTGGGCGCGGGTGAGGGACTCGACCGTGTCGAGGTCGCGGGCGGCCAGGGCGTCGAGGAGGGCCATGTGCTCCTCCGCGTCGGCGACGAGGTCGGCGGTGCGGGTCGCCCGGCCGCAGGCCAGCGGCCACTGGGCGCGGCGGTGCAGGTCATCGGCGACGATCACGAGCTGCTGATTTCCGGCCAGTCCGAGCACGGTCTGGTGGAAGGTGCGGTCCGACTCCAGGTAGGCGGCCCGGTCACCCCTCATGGCGGCCGCCGCCGTCGCCTCCGCGAAGGGCCGCAGCCCGGCCCAGCGCTCGGGCGCTATCGCCTCCGCCAGGCTGAGCATCACCGGGACCTCCAGCAGCGCCCGCACCTCGGCGAGCTCGGCCAGATCGCGCTCGCTGCGGCGGGAGACCCGGAAGCCCCGGTTGGGCACCACCTCGACGGCGCCCTCGCCGGCGAGCTGCTGCATGGCCTCCCGTACGGGGGTGGGAGAGACGCCGAAGCGCTCGGCGAGGACCGGGGCCGAGTACACCTCGCCCGGGATCAGCTCACCGCCGGCCAGCGCCTCCCGCAGGGCGTCCAGGATCTGGCCGCGCACCGAGTGGCGGCGCGGAGACCTCCGTGCCGCGGGCACGCCGCAGGAGGGCGGCGGCTCCATTGCCACCTGTGCTTCGGACTGCTCCACTCCGGTCCTCCTGACATCCCGTCGAACGATATGCGGAGGCCGCGCCCGGGCAAAGCCCGTAAACATCATTTAAGGTGGCAGTAACGTTACGCCTCGTACACGGACAGTACGCCCTCGGCAAGCCGATTGGTCGGATTACCCGCGATCGGGTTCCGTGAATAGAATCAAGCCGCTTGCACAGCGCAGGTGTTCGGATCGCATCGCACCTATTCGCGTGTCCCCCCGCCTACTTGGCGGCCTCTTGTCCCAAAACCGCTCGAGGCCCGGCAGGACTCCGCCAGGATGTCGCGCGCGGTAGGCCGCACTGCGGCCGGAACTTCATGGAAGCCAATCAAGGGGCACCGGATGAGACTGACCGACATATCGCTGGTTCTGCCAGTCGTCGTGGCGCTCGCCGGCGTCGTGGGGGCGGCGGTTGTCCTCGCGCGCGGCCGACGGAAGAAGGACGAGAGCGTCATCACCGACTCCTGGGAGCGCAGCGAAGAGCGTCGGCGCCGTAAGGAGGCCATCTACGGGATGGCCGCCTATGTCCTGCTGTTCTGCTGCGCCGGGGTGGCCGCAGCGCTCTCCTTCCAGGGCCTGGTGGGCTTCGGCCGGGAAAACCTGGCGCTGACCAACGGCTGGGAGTACCTGGTGCCGTTCGGTCTCGACGGCGCGGCGATGTTCTGCTCGGTGCTGGCGGTGCGGGAGGCCAGCCACGGTGACGCGGCGCTCGGCTCGCGCATGCTGGTGTGGCTGTTCGCGGGTGCGGCGGCCTGGTTCAACTGGGTGCACGCACCGCGCGGCATGGGCCACGCGGGCGCCCCGCAGTTCTTCGCGGGCATGTCGCTCTCGGCGGCGGTCCTCTTCGACCGGGCCCTGAAGCAGACCCGCCGGGCGGCACTGCGCGAGCAGGGCCTGGTGCCCCGGCCGCTGCCGCAGATCCGCGTCGTCCGCTGGCTGCGCGCTCCGCGCGAGACCTTCGCCGCATGGTCGCTGATGCTGCTCGAGGGCGTGCGGACGCTGGACGAGGCGGTCGAGGAGGTCCGCGAGGACCGGCGCGAGAAGGAGAACAACCGCGCCCGCCGGCGCGACCAGGAGAAGCTGGACCGGGCCCGGATCCGGGCGATCAACCGGCAGCACCGGATGTGGGGCCGTCGCGGCGGCCGTCAGGTGGAGGTCACCGCCGCCACCGCGCAGCCCGCACAGCTCAGTTCGGAGCCTGCCATAGGCGACAAGGTGCTGGAGACCGCCGGGGCCCCGGACCAGGGTCAGCTGTCCGCCGCCTCCGCCCGGCCCGCCCTGCGGTCCGCGGGTGGCGCCGAGGCCGGACTCGGCGACCTGGACCGCGACCGGAACAGGGACCGCGAACGGGATTTCAGCTTCGGCTTCGGTGAGAAGGACAAGGACTCCGAGGCCGACCGTCCCCACACCATCGACCTCACGGCCGAGGACGACACGCTCACGATCCCGCGGCTGGACTCCCTCGAGGAGAAGCTGGCGCAGATCGAGCGCGCCTTCGGCTGAGCGGGCGGCCGGGGCGGGGACGCGGGTCCCCGCCCGCCGCTCGGCGGCTCCGTAACCACACGCGCAACGCGCCACACGCCGCGCGCCCCCAACGCGCCGCACGCCCAACGCGCCGCGGAGCGCGGCTACGGAACGCCTTCCGCTTCGAGTTCGAACCACAAGACCTTGCCCACCCCGTGCGCTCGCACGCCCCAGGCGTCCGCGAGCGTATGCACCAGCAGCAGTCCGCGCCCGGATGTGCTGTCCTCCGCGGGCCGGTCGCGCAGCGTCGGGTGCCGGGACACGAAATCCCGCACCTCCACCCGTAATCGTCCGGTGACGCGCGCGCCCGGTCCGTCCCCCAGCGAGGCCGTGATCTGTGCGCCACGGCCGGTGTGCACCAGCGCGTTGGTCACCAGCTCGCTGGTGAGCAGCTCGGCGAGATCGGCCCGGCCGGGCCCGCCCCAGTGCCGCAGCATCTCCCGCAGCTCCGCTCGGACCTGCGCCACCACCGCGAGATCGTCGTGCGCCAATCGTTTGGTCAGGACCGGGCCGTACTCCACCGGAACAGCCTCCGCGGCCTCCGCGGCCTTCGGCCTCGCATCCGGCCGACCGTGCCCGGGCATCCGGGCCGGCCGTACAGGCTGACGCTTCATCCTCCCCCGCCCCGGCCGCCCCGAGGCGGCGGCCAGCGTCGAATGTCGTCGAACGCGCTCACGGAAATGCATGCCCGGGTGTTGGCATCCACACACCGAGGGAAATGCTGGGAGTGATCCGCTGAGTGATCCACCGAGCTCGAGCCGAGGAGCCGTGATGCACGACGACCGACCATTGGTGGAGGGCCGCCTGGACCGCGCGCTGCGCCAGTTCATCAGGCCCGCCCAGTACACGGCCCGGGTGCCGCTGACCCTCTCCGCGTGGCGCACCCCCGGGGAGCCGGTGCCGGTCGCGGAGGCGCTGAGCGGCACCTACGAGCCGTTCACCACCGGCACGGACTGGGGCAGTCCGTGGTCGACCTGGTGGTTCCGGCTGGAGGGCAGCGTGCCCCCGGAGTGGGCGGGGCGGCGGGTGGAGGCCGTCATCGACCCGGGCTTCACCGACGACGCCCCGGGGTTCCAGGCCGAGGGGCTGGTGTACGACGCGGAGGGCGTGCCGATCAAGGGCATCCATCCGCGCAACCGCCATATCCCGGTCGCGGCCCCCGCGGCCGGCGGCGAGCCCGTACGGCTGCTGCTGGAGGCGGCGGCCAACCCGTCCGTGCTGCGCGACGGCTTCATCCCGACCCGGCTCGGCGATGTGCTGACCGCGGGGGACGAGCCGCTGTACCGCTTCGCCTCGGCGGAGCTGGCCGTCCTCGACGAGACCGTCTGGCATCTGATCCTGGACATCGAGGTCCTCTCGGAGCTGATGCGCGAGCTGCCGGCGGACCGGCCGCGCCGCCATGAGATCCTGCGCGCCCTGGAGAACGCGCTGGACGCGCTCGATCTGCACGATGTCCCCGGCACCGCGGCCGCCGCCCGCGCCGAGCTGACCGACGCGCTCAGCCGTCCCGCGCACTCCAGCGCGCACCGGGTCTCGGCGGCCGGGCACGCCCATATCGACTCGGCGTGGCTGTGGCCGCTGCGCGAGACGGTGCGCAAGGCGTCCCGCACCTTCGCCAATGTCACCGCCCTCGCGGGCGAGTATCCGGAGCTGGTCTTCGCCTGCTCGCAGGCGCAGCAGTACGCCTGGGTCAAGGAACACCAGCCGCATATCTGGGAGCGGATCAAGAAGGCGGTGGCGGACGGCACCTGGGCGCCGGTGGGCTCGATGTGGGTCGAGTCGGACGCCAATATGCCCGGCGGCGAGGCGCTGGCCCGGCAGATCGTGCACGGCAAGCGGTTCTTCCTGGAGGAGCTGGGGGTGGACACCGAGGAGATCTGGCTGCCGGACTCCTTCGGCTACACGGCCGCCTTCCCGCAGCTCGCCAAGCTGGCGGGGGTGAAGTGGTTCCTCACCCAGAAGCTGTCGTGGAACCAGGTCAACAAGATGCCGCACCACACCTTCTGGTGGGAGGGCATCGACGGCACCCGGGTCTTCACCCACTTCCCGCCGGTGGACACCTACAACGCCCAGTTCAGCGCCTCCGAACTCGCCCACGCCGAGCGGAACTTCGCCGACAAGGGGCTGGCGACGCGCTCGCTGGTGCCCTTCGGCTACGGCGACGGCGGTGGCGGCCCGACCCGCGAGATGATGGAGAAGGCGCGGCGGCTCGCCTCCCTGGAGGGCTCGCCGACCGTCGAGATCCAGCCACCTTCGGCGTTCTTCACCGAGGCCGAGCGGGAGTACGGGGCCAAGGCGCCGGTGTGGTCGGGCGAGCTGTATCTGGAGCTGCACCGGGCCACGTACACCACCCAGGCCAAGACCAAGCAGGGCAACCGGCGCAGTGAGCATCTGCTGCGGGAGGCCGAGCTGTGGGCCACGGCCGCCGCGCTGCACGCGCCCGGCTACGCCTATCCGTACGACGACCTGGACCGGCTCTGGAAGACGGTGCTGCTGCACCAGTTCCACGACATCCTGCCCGGCTCGTCGATCGCCTGGGTGCACCGCGAGGCGCGGGACAGCTATGAGCAGGCCCGCGCCGAGCTGGAAGGGATCGTCGCGCAGGCGGTGGCGGCGCTGGGCGGCGACGCGCCCGCCGTGCTCAACGCCTCGCCGTACGAGCGCGAGGAGATCGCCGTCCTGGACGCGCGGACGGCGGCCGCCCTGCCGTCCGGGGCCCCGGTCCAGCCGCTGGGCGACGGCCGTACGGCGGTCGCGGTGCGGGTCGCCGGGCTGGGCGCGGCACCGCTGGGCGCAGCCCCTCAGGCGCCTGCCGCCGCCGGCGGCGCACCCCATGGGGCACCGCCGGTGACCGCGCTGAGCGACGGTCGGTCCATCGTCCTCGACAACGACCGGCTGCGGGTGACCATCGACGCCGAGGGGCTGCTCACCTCGGTGCTGGACCTGGACGCGAGCCGTGAGGTGCTGGCCCCTGGCGCCCGCGGCAACCTCCTCCAGCTCCACCCCGACCACCCCAACCACTGGGACGCCTGGGACATCGACCGGCACTACCGCCGCAGCCACACCGATCTGACCGACGCCGAGTCCGTCGAGCTGATCGAGGCCGGTCCGCTGCGCGCCACGGTCCGGGTCATACGGTCCTTCGGCACCTCGCGCATCACCCAGGAGCTGACGCTGGCCGCGGGCGACCGGCGCCTGGACATCGCCACGGAGGTGGACTGGCAGGAGTCCGAGAAGGTCCTCAAGGCGGCGTTCCCGCTGGACATCCACGCCCAGGTGTCCACCGCGGAGATCCAGTTCGGCCATGTGGACCGCGCCACCCACACCAACACCAGCTGGGACGCGGCCCGGTTCGAGATCTGCGCGCACCGCTGGCTGCGGGTCGCCGAGCCCGGCTACGGGGCGGCGGTGCTCAACGACTCGACGTACGGCCACGATGTGACCCGCACGGCGCACGACACGGACGAGGGCGAGGTGCTGGGCACCACCGTACGGCTCACCCTGCTGCGCGCCCCGCACAGCCCCGACCCGGAGACCGACCTGGGCGTCCACCGCTTCCGCTACGCCCTGCTGCCGGGCGCGGGCGTCGCCGAGGCGGTCGCCGAGGGGCTCGCCCTCAACCTGCCGCTGCGCACCCTGCCCGCCGGACCGGCCGAGCGGGCACCGCTGGTGTCGGTGGACAACCCCGCGATCACGGTCGAGTCGGTCAAGCTCGCCGAGGACCGCAGCGGCGATGTGGTGGTGCGGCTGTACGAGTCCCACGGCGGCCGGGCGGCGGGCACGCTGGTCACCGGTTTCCCGGTGCTCGGGGCGGATGTGACGGATCTGCTGGAGCGTCCGCTGCACGAGGCGGCCACGGGTCCGGGCGGGCTGACCCTGGCCCTGCGCCCGCATCAGATCCTGACGCTGCGGCTGCGGCCGGTGCGGTGAGGGGCTGACGCCGGGGCCGGGCGGGCGGTCAGTGAGCTACTGACCGCCCGCCCGGCCCACGGCCTGGAAGTTCGCACCCCGGAGGCTGGAGCTGGTCAGGGACGCGGCACGTTGCGGAGGTTCGAGCGGGCCATCTGGACCATCCTGCCGACGCCCCCTTCCAGCACCATCTTGCTGGCCGAGAGCGCGAAGCCGGTCACCATCTCCGCCTTGATCTTGGGTGGGATGGACAGCGCGTTGGGGTCCGTGACGATGTCCAGCAGCGCGGGCCCCTTGTGGCGCAGTGCGGCGCGCAGCGCGGACCGCAGGTGCTTGGGCTTCTCCACCCGTTCGCCGTACGCCCCGGTGGCGCGGGCGATCTGGGCGAAGTCGGGGTTGTGGTAGCCGGTGCCGTACGCGGGCAGGCCCGAGACCAGCATCTCCAACTCGACCATACCCAGCGCCGAGTTGTTGAAGAGGATCACCTTCACCGGCAGGTCGTACTGGACCAGGGTGAGGAAGTCGCCCATCAGCATTGTGAATCCGCCGTCGCCCGACATCGAGACCACCTGGCGGCGGCGGTCCAGGAACTGGGCGCCGATCGCCTGCGGCAGCGCGTTGGCCATCGAGCCGTGGGTGAAGGAGCCGATCACCCGGCGGCGCCCGTTGGGGGACAGATAGCGCGCGGCCCAGACGTTGCACATCCCGGTGTCCACGGTGAAGATCGCGTCGTCGGCGGCCTCCTCGTCCAGCACCGAGGCCACGAACTCCGGATGGATCGGGATGTGCTTGTCCACCCGGCGGGTGTACGCCTTGACCACGCCCTCCAGCGCGTCGGCGTGCTTCTTCAGCATCCGGTCCAGGAAGCGGCGGTCGGTCTTCGGGCGCACCTTCGGCGTCAGACAGCCCAGCGTCTCGCGGACGTCGCCCCAGACGGCCAGGTCCAGCTTGGAGCGGCGGCCCAGATGTTCGGGGCGGACGTCCACCTGCACGGTCCGCACATCGGCGGGCAGGAAGGCACCGTACGGGAAGTCGGTGCCCAGCAGGATCAGCAGATCGCATTCGTGGGTGGCCTCGTACGCCGCGCCGTAGCCGAGCAGACCGCTCATGCCGACGTCGTACGGGTTGTCGTACTGGATCCACTCCTTGCCGCGCAGGGCGTGCCCCACCGGTGCCTTCACCAGTTCGGCGAAGGCCATCACCTCATCGTGCGCCCCGGCACAGCCCCGGCCGCAGAAGAGCGTCACCCGCTGCGCCTCGTTGACCATACGGGCGAGCCGGTCGATCTCCGCGTCGCCCGGGCGCACGGTGGGCCGGGACGTCACCAGGGCGTGCTCCTCGGCGCGCTCGGGCGCCGGGCGGGCGGCGATGTCGCCGGGGAGGGCGACCACGCTGACCCCGCTGCGGCCGATCGCGTGCTGAACGGCGGTCTGCAGCACACGCGGCATCTGCTGGGGGTGGGAGATCAGCTCGCAGTAGTGGCTGCACTCCTGGAACAGCCGCTCGGGGTGGGTCTCCTGGAAGTAGCTGGTGCCGATCTCGCTGCTGGGGATGTGCGAGGCGAGCGCGATCACCGGGGCCATGGAGCGGTGGGCGTCGTAGAGCCCGTTGAGCAGATGGACGTGCCCGGGGCCGCAGGAGCCCGCACAGGCGGCGAGGGACCCGGTGAGCTGCGCCTCGGCACCGGCGGCGAAGGCGGCGGTCTCCTCGTGCCGCACCTGGATCCAGTCGATCGCGGCGTTGCGGCGGATCGCGTCCACCACGGGGTTGAGGCTGTCGCCGACCACCCCGTACATCCGCCGCACGCCGGCGCGCACCAAGATGTCCACGTATTGCTCCGCCACGGTCTGCTTGGCCATCGCGCGCCCTCATCCCTCTCGTCCCGGGTCGGCGGGATCGGTGACGCTCGTCCGGTCACCTTTCGTCCATCAACCCATGGACGGCGCGCTTACGCCTCCCAGACGGCGGCCGCCGTACGGTCGTCGGCGTAGCCCTTCACCCCGGTCTGGGCATCGGCGAGGAACGCGGCGAGGCCCGGCGCCTCCGCCGTGTCCCAGCGTTCGGCCAAGCGGTCGGCGAAGGCTGCCTCGCCGCGCAGGGGTTCGGCGAGGCCCGCGCTGCACAGCAGAAGGGTGTCGCCCGGTCGGGCGACGGAGGCGCGGAAACGGAAGGGGCCGTGGGCGCGGGCGGGATCGGAGCCGGGGTCGGGGGTGGGATCGGAGTCGGGGTCGGGGTCGGGCGCGGAGGGTGCGGCGGACGCGGGATCGGCCTGCTCATACGGCGGTTGCGGTGGTTGAGGTGGCTGCTGGGCGGGTGGGCGGCCGCCGCCGTAGCCGAGGACGGGGCCGCCCGCGGTGTCCCGCTCGCCCCCGGCCGGTTCCAGGTCCTGCCAGACGCCGTCCCGCAGCCGGAACAGCCCGCCGTCGCCGACGCCGAAGAACACCCGGGTCCGGCAGGCCGGATGCGCCGGGAGCAGCAGACAGCGCACCGACGCGGTGTGGTCGGCGGGAGCGAGGCCGCGTACGGTCGCGCCGGCGCGCAGCCGCCCGTAGGCACGGTCGGTGAGCCGGTGCAGCCCGGAGCTGAGCGCGCCGCGGTTGGCGGTGTGGATGTCCTCCGTCAGCCGGGCCTGATTGCCGCCGACCGCCGCGGCGATCCACTCGCACAGCTCGCGTGCCACCCGGTGCGCCCCCGGGGCCGCGGGCTGCCCGCTCGCCACGGCCACCAGGACGAGGGCACTGTCCCCGAACCCGAACCGCACCGCGAGCAGCGCGTCCCGCCGCGGCTCGCCTCGATAGCGGGCCGAGCCGCCGCGCAGCGAGGCCGCCCGGAGCGTCAGCGTGCCGTAACGGGCGCCCTCCAGCACGGTGTCGGGGACCAGGTCCCGGAGCTCCTCGGGGTCGACGACGGGAAGCGTGGTCGGCTCGGCCTCGTACGTGGGCGGCTCGTCGCCGACGTACGAGGCCGCGGAGGCCCGCCAGGGCCGGGAGGGGTCGGCATGCAGGTTGGTGGTGGTCCGGGGCGGAGCGGGCGGCCGGGCGTCACGTGGAGGCGGCGGGGACGGCGAGGGCGGCGAGGGCGGCGAGGGCGGCGAGGGCGGCGAGGGCGGCGAGGGGACCGAAGCCCCCGCACCTCCGGGCGCGCTCCCCGGACCGGACCGTCCGGGCGCGTCCCCTGAACCGGTGCGGTCGGCCGCGCCTCCCGGGCCGGAGCGTCCGGGTGCCTTCCCCGGGCCCGCGCGTCCGGGCCCGTCCCCTGAACCGGTGCGTCCCGGTGCGCTCCCTGAACCCGCGTCACCCTGTGAGGCACCGGCCCCCGCGCGGCCCTCTGCTGCCCCGGAGCCCGCACGGCCCTGGGAAGGCAACCCGGCGCCAGGCCGCGCCCCTCCCCGGAGAGGCGATGCGGCACCGGGCCCCTCGCCGGCGGGAGATCGCCACCCCTGCGGGCCACCTCCCGGGTCGGCGTCAGGGCCCGGGGCGGCGTCGCCCGGTTCCCCCGTCCGTGGGCCCCAGGGGGCGCCCGCGGCCGGTCTCTGGTCGCCGGCGTCCCCGGCGCCGGAGAGCGTGCGGGAGGCCGAATCGAACCGGTCGTCCACGGAGTCCGAGGCCGCGGCGGGCCCCGCGTCGGCACGCCGTGGGTCGTACAACTCGCCCCACCAGTCGTCCTCATGACGGCGTCGGTCGCCCTGCTGGCTCATCCCCACATTGTCCACAGGGAGGCTCCACGGGAACACCACGCGATGACCGGCACGAGGCCCGCCCAAGACCCGCTCAAGCCCTTCGGGACGCACCCCTGAGGCCGCCGGGCGGAGCCCCGGAAGCACCAGGAAGCGTGGGGCCGGGGCAGGGCGCTCAGCCCCGGCCTCACGCCCCCACGGCCCCTCAGCCCCGGTACGCCTCCAGGAGCCGCAGCCAGACCTCGCTGATCGTGGGGAACGACGGCACCGCATGCCACAGCCGCCCGATGGGGACCTCGCCCGCAATGGCGATCGTCGCCGAGTGGAGCAGTTCGCTGACCCCGGGACCCACGAAGGTGACGCCGATCGGATGACCCCGGTCCAGGTCGACGACCATACGGGCCTGGCCGCGGTAGCCGTCCGCGTACAGCACCGCGCCCTCGACCTGGCCCATGTCGACGTCGACGACGCGGATGCTGCGGCCCTCGGCCTCGGCCTGCTCCGCGGTCAGCCCGACCGCGGCGACCTCCGGGTCGGTGAAGACGACCTGCGGTACGGCCGCCTCGTCCGCGGTGATCGCGTATTCGCCCCAGCGGTCCGTGTCCAGCCGCGTGACGCCCCGCGCGCGTGCCCCGATGGCCGCGCCCGCGATCCTCGCCTGGTATTTGCCCTGGTGGGTGAGGAGCGCCTGGTGGTTGACGTCACCCACCCCGTACAGCCAGCCGCCCGGTACGTCCCGCACCCGGCAGGTCTCGTCGACCGTCAGCCAGCCGCCCGATTCGAGGCCCACCGTCTCCAGGCCCAGGTCATCGGTGTGCGGGGTACGCCCGGTGGCGAACAGCACCTCGTCCGCCTCGAGCCGTTCCCCGCTCTCCAGGGTGACCGTGACCGGTCCGTCCGCCCCGCCCGGCCGGGCGAGACTCTTCACCGACGTACCGCTACGGACCTCGGCCCCGGCCTCCCTCAGCGTCTCGGCCACCAGCTCGCCCGCGAACGGCTCGATCCGCTTCAGCAGCCCGGAGCCGCGCACCAGCATGGTGACGCGCGAGCCGAGGCCGTTCCAGGCCGTGGCCATCTCGCAGGCCACCACCCCGCCGCCCACGATGATCAGCCGCTCCGGCACCGTGGAGGAACTGGTGGCCTCCCGGCTGGTCCAGGGGTGGACGTCGGCGATCCCGGGCAGGTGGGGCAGCGAGGCCCGGGTTCCGGTGCAGACGGCCACGGCGTGCCGGGCGGTGAGGATCCGCTCGTCGCCGGATCCGTCCGGCGACGTCACCGCGACCCGCTGCGGCCCGGCCAGCCGCCCGTGGCCGCGCACCAAGTCGATTCCGGCCGACTCCAGCCAGGGGAGCGCACCGTCGTCCTTCCAGTCGCCGACCTGCTTGTCGCGGTGGGCGAAGACATCGGCCGCCGACAGCGCTCCGCCGACCGCCTGCCGCAGCCCCGGCACCTGGCGTGCCTCGGCCCGGGCGAGCACCGGGCGCAGCAGCGCCTTACTGGGGACGCAGGCCCAGTACGAACACTCACCGCCGACCAGCTCACGCTCCACGATCGCCGTGGAGAGCCCGGCCGCGCGGGTCCGGTCGGCCACGTTCTCGCCGATCGGGCCCGCGCCCAGCACGATGACGTCGTACTCGTCCCTGGCCTGGTTCATCGCAACTCGCTCTCGTTCCGTATCACCGTCTCAGGGTCATCGTGGCGTCGAGTTACCGTGCGCAGCCACCCGAATCGGTGATTCGGTCGAACGCTCTTGGCGCGGGTGGTGCCGGTCCGGCGTCTCATGCGCACCGGTCGCGGGCGCGCGACAGTGATCACATGACTGTTTTCACGGAACCCGAGGCCGGCTACCTCAGATCGCAGCGGATCGGCCGGCTGGCCACCGTGGACGCGGACGGCCAGCCGCAGGCGAACCCGGTGGCGTTCTTCCTCAACGAGGACGGCACCCTCGACATCGGTGGCCTGGCCATGGGCAGGACGAAGAAGTGGCGCAACACCGGGACGCATCCGAAGGTGGCGCTGGTCGTCGACAGCCTGGTGAGCGAGCGGCCGTGGCTGGTGTGCGGGGTGGAGATCCGCGGGGAGGCGGAGCGGCGCGTGGGGCCGCATGACCTCGGCGCCCAGTTGAGCGACGAGGTCATCCGGATCCATCCGCGCTGGGTGTACAGCTGGGGCCTGGAGGACGTGCCCGGGGCCACGAGCCGGGCCGTGAGCTGACCCCACGGACCGCTACGGCTTGCGCATCGGTCCGCGCTTGCGCTCCATCATGTGGCGGCCGAGCGCCTGCCGCTGCTTCCAGTCGCGCCGCATCTCGGCTCGCAGCCGCGCGTCCGTACGGGCCGCGAGCCGCTCGTTCTCCCGCAGCAGCTTGCGGTAGCTCTCCAGCCGCCGCTCCGGAAGCGAGCCGTCGTCGATCGCCGCGAGCACCGCGCAGCCCGGCTCGGCCTGGTGGGCGCAGTCGGGGAAGCGGCACCGCGCGGCCAGCTCCTCGATCTCGGCGAACGCCTGGGCGACACCGCCCTCGGCGCCCCACATCCCCACCCCGCGCAGCCCAGGGGTGTCGATCAGCACCCCGCCGGAGGGCAGGGGCAGCAGATCGCGGGTGGTCGTGGTGTGCCGCCCCTTGCCGTCGCTGTCGCGGATCGCGCGGACGTCCTGGACGTCCGCGCCCACCAGCGCGTTCGCCAGCGTGGACTTGCCCGCGCCGGACTGGCCGAGCAGCACCGAGGTGCCGGGGGCGAGGAGGGCGGCCAGCTCCGCCAGCCCCTCCCCCGTCGCGGAGCTGACCGGCAGCACCCGCACACCGGGCGCCGCCATCTCGGTGTCGGACACCAGATGGCCCAGGGTGCCCGGATCGGGCACCAGATCGGCCTTGGTGAGGACGAGCAGCGGCTGGGCGCCACTCTCCCAGGCCAGCGCGGTGAACCGCTCCACCCGGCCCAGGTCGAGCTCGGCGGCGAGGGAGATGGCGATGACGGCGTAATCGGCGTTGGCCGCCAGCACCTGGCCGTCCGAGCGCTTCGACGAGGTGGACCGTACGAGGGCGGTACGGCGCGGCAGCAGCGTGCGGACGTAACGCGGATCGCCCTCGGCGTCCACGGCGGCCCAGTCGCCGGTGCACACGATCCGCATCGGATCGCGCGGCGTCACCAGCTCGGTGTCCGCCCGTACGGTGCCCTGGGGCGTGACGAGATCGCACAGGCCACGGTCCACGCGGAGCACCCGCCCGGGCATCAGGTCCGGCGCGGCGTACGGGGCGAACGTGTCCGCCCAGCCGTCGTCCCAGCCATAGGCGGTGAGGGCGTGCGAAGACGCGGAGCCGGAGGAAGTGTTGAACACGGAGGAAACCCTTCGAAGGGCGGCCTCCGAAGAGGTGTCAGCCGGAGGCCGCAGGGGTGGAAACGAGGAACTCCTGAACGCGAGCAGCGCTCGCCACCGTGACCGTCATCAATGTCCTCACCTCCTGCTTTCCTCAACTCGTAGCACCACGGGCAACACGGAACGGGAGAACCGTAGCCCAGCCCCGCGCGAGGGCGCCATCCATTTTCCGGCGGGATGGGCGCGTCTTTCCGGCGGGGCGGGCGCGTCAGCGCACCGGGTGGTCGTCGTCCGCCGCGGTGCTGTCCGTGGCGCCGCCCGCGCCGTCCGCGGCGGACCGTACGTCCGGACGCCTCGGCCCCTGCCGGGGCGGCCGAGGCTCCCCGGACGCGTTCCCCGGGGGCTCCGAGGGCTGACCGGCGGGCTGACCGGCCGATGCCTCCGAGGGCTTCTCCGAGGGCTTCCCCGACGGCTTCCCGGCGGCCTTCTCCGCCGCCTCGCGCTTGGTGTGCAGCCGGGAGCGTATGTCCGCGTGCGGCAGGAACTGGGCCCAACGCTCGGGGAACTCCGACGGCGGGGTGATCTCCGCCGCGCCGTCGTCCGCCGTGCGCTGGCCCTTCGCCCGCAGCCGGGCCGCCTCCTCCCGGGCGCGGGCGACGCGCTCGGCACGCCCGGCGGCCGTGGCCACCGAGGGCCAGACCCGGTCGATCGCGGCGTTGACCGCCGCCCCGACCAGCACCGCGAAGGCGGACACTCCGATCCACAGCAGCACCGCGACGGGTGCGGCCAGCGAGCCGTAGATCGTCGGGCCCTCGACCGTATGGACCAGGTAGATCCGCAGCAGAAAGCTGCCCAGCACCCACATCCCGAGGGCCACCAGCGCTCCGGGGATGTCCTCCCGCCACGGCGAGCGCACCGGCACGGACACGTGGTAGAGCGTGGTGAGGAAGGCGATGGACAGCACCATCGCCACGGGCCAGTACAGGACCCGTACGGGCTCCCCGCTGGACGGCAGCAGGTCCACCACCGCCTCCGGCCCGATCACCAGCAGCGGCAGCGCCACCGCCCCGACCAGGAGCGCCACCAGGTAGAGCAGGAACGACAGCAGCCGGGTCCGGACGATCCCGCGCCGCCCCTCCAGCCCGTACATGATGGTGATGGTGTCCACGAACACGTTCACCGCGCGGGAGCCGGACCACAGGGCGATGGCGAAGCCGAGGGAGATCACATCGGGGCGGCCGCCCTTGATGACATCGTCCAGCAGCGGCCGGGCGATCTCCTTGACGCCGCGGTCGGACAGCACGGTCGCGGAGGCGTCGAGAATGTTCTGCCGGATGGTGGCCACCGTGTCGGTGCTGGTCCACGCGTCGAAATAGCCGAGCAGCCCGATCAGACCGAGCAGCAGCGGCGGCAGCGACAGCAGGGTGAAGAAGGCCGCTTCGGCGGCGAGTCCGGTGACCCGGTACTCCATGCAGGAATCGACGGTGTCCTTCAGCAGCAGCCAGGCCATCCTGCGCTTGGACACATTGCGATACAGGGCGCGGGCCTTGCGGAGCCGGCCGGACGGCTTCGGTGTTTCTTCTGCTGGCTGCACCTTCTCACCGTATCGGGCCTGTTCACCGCCGCTCATCCAGTGACCAGGCCGAACCGCCCGCGAAGGCGTCGGCGGAGGGGATGCCGCGCCGACTCGGCACCACCCTCCGCCCGCCGGGCCCACTGTCCGTGCCCGGTACGGCCATGCGCAAAGGTTGCGCCGCGTTGCAGCCGTCCGGACGGCCGGTGGGAGCGCGGCAGCCGCGGGTCAGCAGCCTCCGCAGTTGTAGTAGGTCACGTCCCAGTGGTTGCTCTCGCGTGCGTAGACGTTGCCCGAGCCGGACTTGTACTGCTGGGCGCCGTCACCGGGGCGCGGGCCGATGTTGGTGAAGGTGCCGGTGATGTAGTTGCTGAGGCAGCTGGTGGGGCTGAAGTCCAGCTTGTAGCCGTTCCAGTGGCTGTACGTACCGGAGGCGTGCCCGGTCTCGGTGCCGCCGGTGATGGTCAGCGCGCAGCCGGTGGCCCCCTTCAGCGTGCTGGCACCCTGCACGGTGGTCAGGTTGATCTGCTCGAACGAGGTGCAGGTCGGGTTGTTGCGGTCCGAGCAGCCCCCGCTGGACGTCCAGGAGATCCCGGCGCCGCGCAGCCGGTTCGCCGCGTCGGAGTGGCTGAGCTTGGTCACCGCGGCGGCGGAGGGGGCGTCGGCGGCCACGGGGGCGCTGGGGGCGGCCACCGCGCTCTGGGCGGTGAGAACGCCGGTGGTGGCGAGGACCGCGCCGCCGAGCAGGGCGCCGAGTCTGATCCGTGTGCTGGTCACAGCCATGGTCGTCTTCGTCTCCTTCATCTGCGGATCCGTGGGCCGTCTGGGACGGCGGCAGCACGATCCCAGCCCTCCGGGTGGGGCGGGCGACCGACCGGGGAAATCGGGACAGCGGGATCGGAAACCGTCCTCGACCTGCGGAGACGGCGGGCGCTGGGATGGCCGATGGGATGCCCGGGCGGTGCGTCGGGCGGCGATCAGCTCCCTTTGGTCCCCATGGCCCCCTTGTCGCCTTTGGTCCCCTTGTCGCCCTTGGATCCGGCGCGATAGGCGCGGTCGCAGGCTTTCCAGGCGCTGAAGTCATGGGTGAGCGCCCACAGCCGATGGGCCGCCCGGATGTTCCAGTCCGGGTCCAGCGCCTGCTCCCGGGTCCCGCCCAGTTTGCGCAGCGTGCCGTCGTAGAGCTGGAAGACGCCCCAGTTCCGGGTGGCGTTGGCGTTGGGCAGGGTGTAGAGGGGATCGAGGTACGAGGCGCAGTCCGCGATGCCGACCGCGCGCTCGGGGTCCTCGGTGAAGACCTCGCGGATGCGCCGGGTGACCCGCTCCGGCGTCCAGGTGTCGAGCGGCTTCCCCTCGTTCTCGTAGAGCGCCCGCTTCGTCCGCTCGTCCACCGATCCGTTCGCCGTCAGCCCGCTGCGGAGCTGGAACACCACGACACGCATCTGGGTGGCCGGTCCGAACGCCCCGTCGATGTCGAGTTCGCCGCCCGCGCGGGCGAGCAGCGACTGGAGCTCATGCACACACGCGTCCGACTGCCCCATGCTCACCACGACCGGACAGCGGGAGGACAGCAGCAACCGGCCGTCGGGAGCCCCGTTTGAGCCGGCCGAGGACGTCAGCGCCTTCCCCACCAACAGCGCGACCGCCACTCCGGCGGAGACCACGGCCAGGGCGAGCACGACGATCAGTGGCCGACGGCGCCACGGCGGCGGGGCGGACGCGGGTTCCGGGGCCGGGTCCGAGGCAGCGGCCGAGACCGAGGGCTCCGGCCCCGGCTCCGTATCCGCCCCCGCCCCCGTCTCGGCATCCGGCCCGGCCCCCGTCTCGTCCCGTGAGACGGCCGGAACGGCGGACGCGGCGGGCCCCGTGCGAGCAGCGGATGCGGATACGGCGGCGGCCGGGGCGCGGGAGACGTCCCGCTTGCGCTCGGCGTCGGCCAGGACCCAGCGTCGGTGCAGCTCCAGCAGCTCCTCGCTGCCGGCCCCGCACACCTTGCCGAAGCGCGCGATCACCTCGTAGTCGCCGGGCACGCTCGTCCCCGAGCAGTAGCGGTGCAGGGCCGAGCCGCTCACCCCGCTGCGGGTCGCCAGCGCCGCGTAGCTGCGGTTCGTCCTGCTCTTGAGCTCGCGCAACAGCTCGGCGAACTCCTCCACATCCCCGGTTCCGGACACCCCGTCCCGCCCTCCCCCGCTTGAGCGATACCCGTCAAGGCGAGTCAACGGCGTCCATGGTTATCTGTCCACCATGAGCATGACCGTGACCACCTGGCACCTGGAGCAGACCGCTTCCTCGGATCTCAGCCCGGCACAGGAGCCGCCCGCCACGGCGGGGGTGCGGATCGCCCGGGCCGAGGTGCCGAGCCCCGAGTTCAGCCACTTCCTCTTCACCTCGGTGGGCTCGGACGTGTCGTGGACCGACCGGCTGGTGTGGTCGCGCGAGGCGTGGGAGGAGCATCTGCACCGGCCCGGTGTGGAGACGTGGGTGGCGTACGAGCGCGGGACCCCGGCCGGGTACATCGAGCTGGAGGGCCAGGACGAGGGCGTGGTGGAGATCGTGTACTTCGGTCTGCTGCCCGCCTTCCGGGGCCGCCGCATCGGCGGACACCTGCTGACCTGGGGGACCTCCCGCGCCTGGGACATGGCCGAGCGCTGGCCGGACCGCGTGCCGACCAAGCGGGTGTGGCTGCACACCTGCAGCAAGGACGGACCGTACGCGCTGGGCAACTACCGCCGCCGGGGCTTTCGCGTCTTCGACGTCAAGACCGCGGACGAGGAGTGACCAACACCACAACGTCTTGCGATACGAGACAGATTTGTCCGCATAGTGGATAAAGGTGGACTCGCCAGAGACCGCCATGCCACGCTTCCGTCATGTCTCGAGCTGGAATTGCCTTGGTGAGTCGACGCCACGTCGACCTCGGCCGCATGTCCAGCGCCATCTGTCCGGCGGGCTGACCCGCACCTCGACAGGGCTCTGAAGCCCCGGGCAGCACCACAGCATCCCCCGCACCCCTCGCCGCCCCCGACGACGTGGGCGAGCGCGCACGCCTCGACACCTCCCCGCCGCATCTCGCACCGGCCACCGCCGTACTCCCTGCCCGCCTGCGCACACGCAGGTCAGGCGGTGCGCGCCGACGTACCACCCGCCGCACCAGAGTCGCTCAGAAGGACACACACCGCCATGGCTGCCACCCCGGAACGCGCAAGCGCTACGCCCCGCCGCAAGGCCGGACGCCACCGCGGCGAAGGCCAGTGGGCCGCGGGGCACTTCACCCCTCTCAACGGCAATGAGCAGACCAAGAAGGACGACGACGGTCTCAATGTGCGGACACGCATTGAGACGATCTACGCCCATCGGGGATTCGACTCCATCGACGGCGCCGATCTGCGCGGCCGGATGCGCTGGTGGGGTCTGTACACCCAGCGCAAGCCCGGGATCGACGGCGGCAAGACCGCGATCCTGGAGCCGGAGGAGCTGGACGACGAGCACTTCATGATGCGCGTCCGGATCGACGGCGGCCGGCTCACCACCGAGCAGCTCCGCGTTGTCGGCGAGATCTCGGAGGAGTTCGCGCGCGGCACGGCGGACATCACCGACCGGCAGAACGTCCAGTACCACTGGATCCGGATCGAGGACGTGCCCGAGATCTGGAAGCGCCTGGAGGCCGTCGGGCTGTCCACCACCGAGGCGTGCGGCGACACCCCGCGCGTGATCGTCGGCTCCCCGGTGGCCGGGATCGCCGAGGACGAGATCATCGACGGCACCTCCGCCATCGACGAGATCCACCGGCGCTACATCGGCAGCAAGGAGTTCTCCAACCTGCCGCGCAAGTTCAAGACCGCGATCTCCGGGTCCCCGGTGCTCGATGTGGTGCACGAGATCAACGACGTCGCGTTCGTCGGTGTGCGCCACCCCGAGCACGGCCCCGGTTTCGACCTGTGGGTCGGCGGCGGTCTCTCCACCAACCCCAAGATCGGCATCCGGCTCGGCGCCTGGGTGCCGCTGGAGGACGTCCCGGAGGTCTGGGCCGGGGTCGCCTCGATCTTCCGTGACTACGGCTACCGCCGGCTGCGCACCCGCGCCCGGCTGAAGTTCCTGGTCGCCGACTGGGGTCCCGAGAAGTTCCGCCAGGTGCTGGAGGACGAGTACCTGAAGCGCCCGCTGTCCGACGGGCCGGCGCCCGAGGAGCCCGTCCAGCGGTGGCGGGACCACATCGGCGTCCACCGCCAGCAGGACGGCCGCTACTACGTGGGCTTCGCGCCACGCGTCGGCCGGGTGGACGGGGCGACCCTCACCAAGATCGCCGACTTGGCCGAGGCGCATGGCTCCGGACGGCTGACCACCACCGTCGAGCAGAAGATGATCGTGCTCGATGTGACCGAGGACCAGGTGGAGTCGCTGGTCGCGGGGCTGGAGGCACTGGACCTCCAGGTCAAGCCGTCCCCGTTCCGCCGCGGCACGATGGCCTGCACCGGGATCGAGTTCTGCAAGCTGGCCATCGTCGAGACCAAGCAGCGTGGCTCCTCGCTCATCGACGAGCTGGAGCGCCGGCTGCCCGAGTTCGACGAGCCGATCACCATCAACCTCAACGGCTGCCCGAACGCCTGCGCCCGTATCCAGGTCGCGGACATCGGCCTCAAGGGCCAGCTGGTCATGGACGACAACGGCGAGCAGGTCGAGGGCTACCAGGTGCACCTGGGCGGCGCCCTGGGCCTGGAGCCGGGCTTCGGCCGCAAGGTGCGCGGACTGAAGGTCACCGCCACCCAGCTCCCCGACTATGTGGAGCGGCTGCTGCACCGCTTCCAGGAGGAGCGCGAGGACGGCGAGCGCTTCGCCACCTGGGCGGCACGGGCCAGTGAGGAGTCTCTCACATGAGCGTGTCCCGGAGCGCTGCGCAGGCTGGGCTGAGGAGCCGCGCGGCGACGAAGGAGCGAGCAGTGGCGAAGGAAGCCTGCGCAGCAGAGCACGCCGGGACCGAGCGGGAGGCACGGTGAGCGAGCGCGCTGCCCCGTTCTACTGCCCTTACTGCGGGGACGAGGACCTGCGTCCCTCCGAGGAGGGCCACGGCGCGTGGGAATGCGCGTCCTGCAATCGAGCGTTCCGCCTGTCGTTCCTCGGGCTGTTGGCCAAGGGCCTGCGGCGCGACCCGATCGATGAAGGGGACACGGCGATATGACCCGGCTTGCGCACACCGACCTCGAGGGGCTCGCCGAGAAGGCGGGCCAGGACCTCGAGGACGCCCCCGCGCTGGAGATCCTGCGCTGGGCGGCGGACACCTTCGGATCGCGTTTCTGTGTCACCTCCTCGATGGAGGACGCGGTGGTCGCGCATCTCGCCTCCCGCGCCTTCCCGGGTGTCGATGTGGTCTTCCTCGACACCGGTTACCACTTCCCCGAGACCATCGGCACCCGTGACGCGGTGGCCGCGGTGATGGATGTCAACGTCATCACCCTGACGCCTCGTCAGACGGTCGCCGAGCAGGACGCCGAGTACGGCCCCCGGCTGCATGACCGCAACCCCGATCTGTGCTGCGCCCTGCGCAAGGTCCAGCCCCTCGAGGAGGGGTTGCGGGAGTATGACGCCTGGGCCACGGGATTGCGTCGGGACGAATCGCCAACGCGCGCCAATACCCCGGTCGTTGGCTGGGACGCGCGTCGCCGTAAGGTGAAGATCTCCCCGATCGCCCGCTGGACCCAAGCGGATGTCGACGCCTATATCGCCGAGCACGGTGTGCTGACCAACCCCCTGCTGATGGACGGCTATCCGTCGGTAGGCTGCGCGCCCTGCACCCGCCGGGTTCTGGAGGGCGAGGACATTCGGTCCGGCCGCTGGGCGGGGAGCAATAAAACCGAATGCGGGCTGCACGGCTGATGGCTGTCGACCAGGAGAACGAGATGAGCGCCCCCACGACCACCGGTGCCACGGTGTGGCTGACCGGTCTGCCGAGCGCGGGAAAGACCACGATCGCCTATGCGCTGGCCGAGCGGCTGCGCGGCGAGGGCCGCCGGGTGGAGGTGCTCGACGGTGATGAGATCCGCGAGTTCCTCTCCTCGGGGCTCGGTTTCTCCCGCGAGGACCGGCACACCAACGTCCAGCGCATCGGCTTCGTCGCCGAGATGCTCGCCTCCCACGGCATCACGGTGCTGGTGCCGGTCATCGCGCCGTACGTGGACAGCCGCGAGGCGGTGCGCAAGCGCCACCAGCGCGAGGGCACCCCGTATCTGGAGGTGCATGTCGCCACGTCCGTCGAGGTGTGCTCGGAGCGGGATGTGAAGGGGCTGTACGCGAAGCAGGCCGCGGGGGAGATCTCGGGGCTGACCGGTGTGGACGACCCCTACGAGGCCCCTGCCGACCCGGATCTGCGCATCGAAACCCACAGGAACAGCGTGCAGGAGTCGGCGGCCGAGGTGCGGTTGCTGTTGAGTGAACGGGGACTGCTGTGAGCCAGGCACGCGCGGCCATCGCATCGCGGGCCACGACGCTCCCCGCACCCGGGGGCCGGGCCCACGGCGAGGAATCCGCCGATATGACGGGAAGCTACTACCGCAGCCGAGCGAACGAAAGGGGCGCGGCATGACGACCGTGACGGCGATCAACGCGGAAGAGGGCGCGGGCCTGTACGCGCTCGCGCACTTGGACGCGTTGGAGTCCGAGGCGGTGCACATCTTCCGTGAGGTGGCAGGTGAGTTCGAGCGGCCGGTGATCCTGTTCTCCGGTGGCAAGGACTCCATCGTCATGCTCCATCTCGCGCTCAAGGCCTTCGCCCCGGCGGCGGTCCCGTTCTCGCTGCTCCACGTGGATACCGGGCACAACTTCCCCGAGGTCATCGACTACCGGGACAACACGGTCGCCCGGCATGGGCTGCGGCTGCATGTGGCCTCGGTCCAGGAGTTCATCGACGACGGCCGGCTGCGCGAGCGCCCGGACGGCACCCGCAATCCGCTGCAGACCGTCCCGCTGCTGGACGCCATCGACAAGAACCGCTTCGACGCGGTCTTCGGCGGTGGCCGCCGGGACGAGGAGAAGGCCCGCGCCAAGGAGCGGGTGTTCTCCCTCCGGGACGAGTTCGGCGGCTGGGACCCGCGGCGGCAGCGCCCGGAGCTGTGGCAGCTCTACAACGGCCGCCACTCCCCCGGTGAGCATGTCCGGGTCTTCCCGCTCTCCAACTGGACCGAGCTGGACGTGTGGCAGTACATCGCCCGCGAGAAGATCGACCTGCCGCAGATCTACTACGCGCATGAGCGCGAGGTCTTCCGCCGCAGTGGCATGTGGCTGGCGCCCGGTGAGTGGGGCGGTCCGAAGGACGACGAGACCGTGGAGCGGCGCATGGTGCGCTACCGCACCGTGGGCGACATGTCCTGCACCGGTGCCGTCGAGTCGGACGCGGTGACCATTGAGCAGGTCATCGATGAGATAGCCGCCTCCCGGCTGACCGAGCGGGGTGCGACCCGCGCCGACGACAAGCTGTCGGAGGCCGCGATGGAGGACCGCAAGCGCGAGGGGTACTTCTAACGATGACGAGCGATCTGACGTCCGAGGAGCAGGCCGCGGCGGCCGCCGTGGAGCGGTCCGCGGCCACCTCGCAACTGCGGTTCGCCACCGCGGGTTCGGTGGACGACGGCAAGTCCACCCTGGTCGGGCGGCTGCTGCACGACTCCAAGTCGGTGCTGGCCGACCAGCTCGAGGCCGTGGAGCACGCCTCGCGCAGCCGTGGCCAGGAGACGCCGGACCTGGCGCTGCTGACGGACGGGCTGCGCGCGGAGCGGGAGCAGGGCATCACCATCGATGTCGCCTACCGCTACTTCGCCACCCCCAAGCGCCGTTTCATCCTCGCCGACACCCCCGGCCATGTGCAGTACACCCGCAACATGGTCACCGGCGCCTCCACCGCCGAGCTCGCGGTCGTCCTGGTGGACGCCCGCAACGGCGTGGTGGAGCAGACCCGGCGGCATGCCGCGGTCGCCGCCCTGCTGCGGGTCCCGCATGTGGTCCTCGCCGTCAACAAGATGGACCTGGTGGACTACGCGGAGCCGGTCTTCGCGGCCATCGCCGAGGAGTTCACCACCTACGCGGCCTCGCTGGGCGTCCCGGAGATCACGGCCATCCCGATCTCGGCGCTGGCGGGGGACAATGTGGTGACCCCGTCGGCGAACATGGACTGGTACGGCGGCCCGACCGTGCTGGAGCACCTGGAGACCGTGCCGGTGGGCACCGGCCCGTCCCAGGACCCGGCGCGTTTCCCGGTGCAGTATGTGATCCGTCCGCAGACCACCGAGCATCCCGACTACCGCGGCTACGCGGGCCAGATCGCCTCCGGTGTGCTGCGCGTCGGCGACGCCGTCACCGTGCTGCCGTCCGGCCGGACGAGCACCATCACCGGGATCGACGCGCTGGGCGCGATGGTGGACGTGGCGTGGGCGCCGCAGTCGGTGACCGTCACGCTCGCCGACGACCTGGACATCTCGCGCGGGGATCTCATCGCACCGAGCGACCACGCCCCGGAGACCACCCGGGACGTCGAGGCCACCGTCTGCCATCTGCACGACCGTCCGCTGCGGGTGGGCGACCGGGTGCTGCTCAAGCACACCACCCGCACCATGAAGGCGATCATCAAGGACATTCCCTCGCGGCTGACGCTGGCCGATCTGTCGCACCACCCGGCGCCGGGTGAGCTGGCCGCCAATGACATCGGCCGCGTCGTGCTCCGTACGTCCGAGCCGCTGGCCCTGGACGCGTACGAGGACTCGCGGCGCACCGGTTCCTTCCTGCTGATCGACCCGGCCGACGGCACCACGCTCACCGCCGGGATGGCGGGCGACTCCTTCGCGGCGTCGGCCGACGGTGACCAGGCCGCGCGGGACGACGAGGGATGGGACTTCTGACGATGGCCGGTGAGGTGTTCTCGACGTTCGCCAAGGAGGGCGGCCGCGTAGGCAGCGGGGCGCTCGGCAGCGGTCAGGGCGGGGTCGGACGATGTGCGCGCTGACGCCGCAGTCCGCCTCTGTCCAGCACCGCCGCCGAAAACCGTCTGATCTGCCGGGCGTCCTCTGACGCCGCCCCGGCCCGTCGAGAGGAACACCTCCGTGTCGTCTACCGAGCCCCTGCTCCCCGCGCGACCAGCCGAGCGCCCCCGCCGCCACACCCGGATCCTGGCGGCGGCGGCCGTCCTTCCCCTGCTGATGGGCGCGCTGGGCGCCTGCGGCTACGGCTCGCAGAAGAAGACCGACGACCAGGGGTCCTCGGCCCTTCCCGCGGCCGGCGGTGAGAAGATCGACGGTCTGGACAAGGTGAAGGTCGGCTACTTCGCCAACCTCACCCACGCCACCGCGCTGGTGGGCCTGCGCAAGGGCGGCCAGATCCAGCAGGAGCTGCACGGCACGAAGGTGTCGCCGTTCGTCTTCAACGCCGGTCCGTCCGAGATCGAGGCGCTCAACGCGGGCTCCATCGACATCGGCTGGATCGGCCCGTCGCCGGCCATCAACGGCTATGTGAAATCGCACGGCTCCAACCTCAGGATCATCTCCGGGTCGGTGTCCGGCGGCGTCAAGCTGGTGGTCAACCCGAAGAAGATCAAGACGCTCGACGATGTCAAGGGCAAGAAGATCGCCACCCCGCAGCTGGGCAACACCCAGGACGTGGCCTTCCTCAACTGGGCCGCGAGCAAGGGCTGGAAGGTCGACGCCCAGAGCGGCAAGGGCGATGTGTCGGTGGTCCGTAGCGACAACAAGGTCACCCCCGACGCGTACAAGTCCGGTGCCATCGACGGCGCGTGGGTGCCCGAGCCGACCGCGTCCAAGCTGGTCGCCGATGGCGGCAAGGTGCTGCTGGACGAGTCCTCGCTGTGGCCGGACAAGAAGTTCGTGATCACGAATGTGATCGTCCGGCAGGAGTTCCTGAAGGAGCACCCGAAGGTCGTCGAGGCCGTGCTGCGCGGCTCGGTGAAGACCAACGCCTTCATCAAGGCCAACCCCGAGCAGGCGAAGAACGCGGCCAACGCGGCGCTCAAGGAAGAGACCGGCAAGCCGCTGCCCGCCGAGGTGATCGACCCGGCGTGGAAGTCCATCCAGGCCATCGACGACCCCCTGGCCTCGACGCTGAGCACCGAGGCGGACCACGCGGTCCAGGCGGGTCTTCTGGAGAAGCCCGACCTCAAGGGCATCTACGACCTGGCCCCCCTGAACAAGGTCCTCAAGGCCGAGGGCAAACCGACCGTCTCCGACGCGGGTCTCGGCGTCAAGTAGCCGCCCGTCCGTCCCCGTACGCACGGTACGCACGTACGCATGCACCCATCCATCAGGAGGTGACCGGATGTCCCCGGCGCTGACCACCGAGAAGGACGACCGGGCGGACGCCGCGTCGGCGGGCTCACCCGGCCCCGCCGACTCCGCAGGATCCGTATCGATCGCCCACGTCCACAAGTCCTTCGGCCGTCCCGGAGCGGCCCAGGCCGTACTCGAGGACATCAACCTTCAGGTGCGGCCCGGCGAGTTCGTCTGCATCCTGGGCGCTTCCGGCTGCGGTAAGTCGACCCTGCTCAATCTGATCGCCGGCTTGGACAAGACATCCGCGGGGGCCATCGAGGTCCCCGGCGGCCGGCCGGCCCTGATGTTCCAGGAGCACGCCCTGTTCCCGTGGCTGACCGCGGGGAAGAACATCGAGCTGGCGCTGCGGCTGCGCGGGGTGCCCCGCGCCGAGCGCAGGCCGCAGGCCGAGCGGCTGCTGGAGCTGGTACGGCTCGGCGGCGCCTACGGCAAGCGGGTGCACGAGCTCTCCGGCGGTATGCGGCAGCGCGTGGCGCTGGCCCGCGCGCTGGCGCAGGACTCCAGCGTGCTGCTGATGGACGAGCCGTTCGCCGCGCTCGACGCCATCACCCGCGATGTGCTGCATGAGGAGCTGACCCGGATCTGGAGCGAGACCGGCGTCTCGGTGCTGTTCGTGACCCACAACGTCCGCGAGGCCGTGCGACTGGCCGAGCGCGTGGTGCTGCTGTCCTCCCGGCCGGGGCGGGTCGTCCGCGAGTGGACGGTGGACATTCCGCAGCCGCGCCGCATCGAGGACGCGGCCGTCGCCGACCTGTCCGTTGAGATCACCGAAGAACTGCGTGGGGAGATCCGCCGCCATGGCCAGCAGTAAGACCACCCGCGGCACCGCGGTCGACGAGGCCGACGGCGGCAGCGGCGGCGGGCAGTCCACAGAGAAGTCCGTGGAGAAGTCCACGGCGAAGACGAATGCGGGCGACGCCCAGGATTTGGCGGGCCTGGAGGCCGGTCTGGACGCCCTGGACACGGTGCAGATCAAGCGTGTCTCACCGGTCGAGGTGCTGGTCCAGAAGGTGCTGCCGCCCATCGTGGCCGTGGCCGTCGTCCTGGCCCTGTGGAAGGTGCTCGTCGTCGCGAAGGTCACCGACGACTACAAGCTGCCCGACCCGGGACTGGTCTGGGACGCGCTGCGCCGGCTGTGGCTGCAGGGCGAGCTGTTCGACATCGTCTGGACCAGCGTCTCGCGCGGTCTGTTCGGCTTCGTCATCGCGCTGGTGATCGCGACCCCGCTGGGGCTGATCGTCGCCCGGGTGAAGTTCATCCGCGCCGCTCTCGGCCCGATCCTGTCCGGGCTGCAGTCGCTGCCCTCGGTCGCCTGGGTGCCGCCCGCGGTGATCTGGCTGGGCCTGAACGACCAGATGATGTACACCGTCATCCTGCTGGGCGCGGTCCCCTCCATCGCCAACGGGCTGGTGGCCGGCATCGACCAGGTGCCCCCGCTCTTCCTGCGGGCCGGCCGCACCCTCGGCGCCCGCGGTCTGGTCAGCGCCCGGCACATCCTGCTGCCCGCCGCGCTGCCGGGTTATGTCGCCGGGCTCAAGCAGGGCTGGGCCTTCTCCTGGCGCTCGCTGATGGCCGCCGAGATCATCGCCAAGTCCCCGGACCTGGGCCTGGGGCTGGGCCAGTATCTGGAGAACCAGCGCAACAACTCCGATATGGCGGGGGTGCTCCTCGGCATCCTCATGATCCTCGTCGTCGGCATCGCCATCGAGCTGCTGATCTTCGCCCCGATCGAGCGGCGAGTGCTGCGCAGCCGCGGCCTGCTGGCGAGCGCCCGCTGACCGCAGAGCACTGACCGGACAACCACCGAACGGAAATCCACCCGCACGGAAAACCACCGAACGGAAAACCGCCCGCACGGAAAGCCACGGAACGGAAAGCCACCATGTCTGCCCCGACCCTGCTGATCATCGCCCACGGCAGCCGCGACCCCCGCCATGCGGCGACCGTCGCCGCGCTGCGCGCGCGGGTGCGGTCGCAGCGGCCGGGGCTGCGGGTGGAGGCGGCGTTCCTGGAGTTCAACGCGCCGCGCGTACCGCAGGTGCTGGCCCGCCTCGCCGCGGAGGACGCCACCGAGGTGATCGCCCTTCCGCTGCTGCTGACCCGCGCCTTCCACGCGAAGACCGACATCCCGGCGGTGCTGCGCGAGGCCACGGCCCGCCACCCCCGCCTGTCCGTCCGCCAGGCCGAGGTCCTGGGCCCGTCCCCGCTGCTCATGGACGCCCTGGAACGCCGGCTGCACGAGGCGGGGCTGCGCCCCGCCGACCGCCCCTCGACCGGGGTCGTCCTGGCCTCGGCGGGCTCCACCGACCCGGAGGCGATCGCGGTGATCGCTGAAATCGCGCGGGAGTGGCGGCACACCGGATGGTGCGCCGTGCGACCCGCGTTCGCCTCCGCCTCCCTTCCCCGCACCGAGGACGCCGTCCGCGCCCTGCGCGCGGACGGCGTCGCCCGGGTGGCCGTGGCGCCCTACGTCATCGCCCCCGGCCGCCTCCCCGACCGCATCGCCCACGGCGCCGAGGCAGCGGGCGCCGACCTCCTGGCCCCCGTCCTGGGGCCCGCCCCGGAACTGGCCCGCCTGCTGCTGCGCCGCTACGACGAGGCGTGCATGGCGCCCCCGGCCCTGCTGACGGCCTGACCGATCGCCCCGGAATGAGATGCGGGGGCGGCGCGGCGTGATGTCCCCGCACGGAGCGTGGCCTGCTCCGGGGTGACGGCTTGGCGCCGGCTGCGGAACTGATCGTCGACCGGCACGGAACGCCGCGTCACAATTGGGTGCCGCCACCGTCCACCGCGAGTTCGGCGCCGGTGGTGTAGGTCGCGTCGAAGGCCAGGAAAAGGGCAGCACGCGCGACCTCCTCCGGCTTCCCTATACGCAGCATCGGGATCTGGGCGGCGAAGCCCGCCACCATTTCATCCGCCACCTCGGCGGGCAGGTGCTTGTGCAGAATGCCTGTGTCGATAGGCCCCGGGCTCACCGCGTTGACACGTATGCCGCGCGGCAGCAATTCCCGAGCCCAGGTTCGCGCCATCGACCGGAGGGCCGCCTTGCTCGCCGCGTAGACACCATGGTCCAGCTGCCCCAGCACGTTCGAGACCGAGGTGGTCAGCACCACGCCGCTGCCCTCGGCCAGCAGCGGAAGCAGCCGCTGCAAGGTGAAGTAGGGCCCCTTGGTGTTGGCCGCGAAGATGGCGTCGTACATCTGCTCGGTCGTCGCCTCGAACGCCACCGAGTCGGTGATGCCCGCGTTCAGGAACACCGCGTCCAGCTGACCGAACGCCTTCTCGACCTTTCCCGCCAGGGCATCGATGTCGGCTTTTGAGCCGACGTCGCTGCGGACCGCGACCAGCCCCTCTTTACTCGCCGCTTCGAGCGCGGCTTCCTTGCGCCCCGTGACCATCACCTGAGCACCCTCGGCCGCCAGCAGACGTGCGATCGACAGGCCGATTCCGCTACTGCCACCGGTGATAAGAGCGCGCTTTCCGTTGTACTTTTCCATGCCTCGATTCAAATCCCGGACCGGCGACGGCGTCCAAGACCTGATCCGCAACCCGTCATACGCGCATTGCATATTGGTACGCTCGAAGCGTGCGCGTTCCCGGATCGGACCTCGACCTGCGGCTTGTCGGCTACTTCACGGTCGTCGCAGAGCACGCCAACTTCAGCCGCGCCGCCGCGGTGCTGCACGTCGCGCAGCCGTCCCTGAGCCGCCAGATCCAGCGCCTCGAGGAACATCTGGGCGTACGCCTCTTCGACCGCACCCCACAGGGCAGCCGGCTCACGGAAGCCGGTCGCGCCTTTCTGCCGCAGGCTCAGACGCTGCTCGAAGCGGCCCATCAGGCCGAGCTCACCGCTCGCGACGGCGCCACCCCGCGCGAGTTCACCATCGGATACGTCGAGGACCTGGTCATCACCGATGCCGTACGCCGGCTGCGGCATCGACACCCCACGGCCCGCATCCGCACCCGCCACCTGGAGTGGAACGACGCCCACGCCCTGACCGACCGCCGCGTGGACGCTCTGGTCGCCCGCGCCCCGCTGCCCTTCCCCGCCGGCCGCTTGCGCCTCACCGAGCTGTGGACCGAGCCGCGGGTTCTGGTCGTCTCCACAGACCACCGGCTGGCCGGAAAGGAATCGGTGACCGTCGACGACCTCAGCGAAGAAGTTCTGCCGCAATGCCCGAGCGCGGTCCCGCAATGGAGCGATTTCGCCCGTCTGGAGCCGCGCCCGGATGGCGTTCCTGCTCGCAGCGCACCGATCGACTACGCATCGTTCGAGGACAAGCTCGACCTTGTGGCCGAGGAGCGGACGGTATTGATTCTGGCCGCCGGCGACCGGCGGCCCCAACTGCGCCCCGGCCTGACCACCGTGCCCATCGAGGGCATCGACCCGGTTCGCGTCGTCCTGGCAACCCGCTCGGCCGAGGCCAACTCTCTGATCAACGATTTCCTGGACGCCTGGTCATCCGACAAGCCCGCTCCTCGGGGTCGTTGAGCCTGCCGCGCAGGCCGTGTCGGCGCAACTGGTGCGGCGATGGCAGGAATGCGTCCGAGCCGGTATGGAGGCCACCCAAGCGGCCGGCGAGGCCAACCCATCACTCGACGCCGAGCGCACGGCCGCGGCCGTGATCGCCACCGTCCAAGGCGGTGTCAAGCGATGCCCCCACTGACGTCATCACCATCACTCCCGCCGGGCTCGGAACCTTCATACGTGGCGTCAAGGCCGGGACTCTCGACCAGCTCGGGCGGTAGGCACGAGGGCGGTGCGGCCCTCGGCCCTTCCCCCGCCCGTTCACCGTACGTTCCGCATGCCGCCCTCCATGTGTGCCGTCCCGGCCCCCGGGCGGCGCTGGACTGCCGGTCTGCGCAACGAAGAGAGCACCGTCCGCCGGGACCTGGGCACCCGGATGGGGGCCATGCCGGCGCACGCCCGGCGGGGCGAGCGGATCGCGCTGGAGGAGGTCGTCCGGGACACCGCCGGCCGCCGGGTCCGGCTCGGCTCCGACGACAGCATCGCCAGCGCCGCCCCGACCCTGGTGAAGGACGGCCGCATCGCCGTCGACGCCGCCGCCGAGGGCACCCTCGACCCGGAGAACCTCTCCTTCGGCTACGCCTGGTCGAATGTGCGGCAGCCCCGCACGATGGCCGGGCTCGACGCCAAGGGGCGGCTGATCCTGGCCACGGTGGACGGTCGGCAGCCCGGTGTGAGCGAGGGCTTCACCCTGGAGGAGGCCGCCCGCTTCATGCGCTCCCCGGGCGCCGTCCAGGCCCTCAACCTGGACGGCGGCGGCTCCACCGCCATGGCCGTGAACGGCCGTCTCGCCAACGTCACCTCCGACGCGAGGGGCGAACGCGCGGTGGGCGACACGGTGCAGGTACTGCCGTGGCGGGAACCCTACCGTCACCGCTGAGTGTTCAGCTCACTCCTGTGGGTGATATTCACACCTTTCGGCCCGAGTGCCACGGCTCGGGCTGGAAGTGTCGGCGGTCGTCAGAGCTGCGTGCCATGCTGGAGTCAAGGAACACACGAGGAGGCGGTGGTGGCGATCATGAGCGTCGCTGAGACGCGAGTCGACGATCACGAAGGCCCCTGGACGGTCGAGGACGTTCTTGCACTCCCGGAGCATCCGGCACGAGCCCGCTTCGAACTCGTCGACGGTGTCCTCATGATGTCCCCTGCTCCCGACTGGGACCACCAGACCGTGTCTTCCGCATTGCACAGCCAGATCAAGGTCGCCCTGGCCCGGTCCGGTGCGCCGTTCCGCTCTGGCGAGGCGGTGAACGTCACGGGGGAATCCAGACTGTTCATCCCCGACATCGCGGTCGTCGACCGCGCCGCCGTCCCACGCGGCACGCTGGCCGCCCCTCTCGACGCCGCCGTGCTTCTGGGGGAAATCGTCTCGCCGTTCAACCGAGCGGCCGACCGCATCCTCAAGCCCGCTCTCTACGCCCATGCGAAGGTGCCCGCCTATTGGCGGGTCGAGATGAAGCCAGATCTGTGCGTGGTGGTGCACGAACTGGAGGGGGACACCTACCGCGAGGCTGCCACCATCACGGGCAAGGCTTCCGTCGACGTCGCCGGAGAATTCACCGTCGACCTGGATCTCGACGCAGTGCGCCGCGAGTTGGAAGGCTGACGCCAGGTCCTGGCACCTCTGCCACCTCGATAGCACACGAACCGCGTCCAGCACACCCAAGGGCACAACCGGCTGACCGGCTGCGCCCCTGGGGCTGATCACTTCACCTGTATGAGCCTTGCCGAGCCTTGCTTGGGCTCAGCTGAGCCTTGCTTGGGCTTACTCGACGACCTTCAGCAGCTTGTTCGGCGTGCCGTCGCCCGGGTTGGAGATCTTGTCGGCGGTCGCGCCGTCCGTCAGCGCCTTCGCCACGTCGGCCGGCTTGGCGTCCTGGTGGCCGCTGAGGTAGACGGCGGCGGCGCCCACGACGTGCGGGGTGGCCATCGACGTACCGGAGATGGTGTTGGTCGCGTCGTCGCCGGTGTTCCAGTCGGAGGTGATGTCCGAGCCGGGGGCGTAGATGTCCACCACGTCGCCGTAGTTGGAGAAGTCGGACTGCTCGTCCTGGTCGGTGCTGGAGGCGACCGTGATCGCGTCCTTCACCCGGGCGGGAGAGCTGCCGCTGGCGTCGGAGGACTCGTTGCCCGCCGCGACGGCGAAGGTGACACCGGAGTCGATGGCCTTCTGCACGGCGGCGTCGAGGGCCTCGTCGGGGGTGCCGCCCAGGCTCATGTTGGCGACGGACGGGCCCTCGTGGTTCTCGGTGACCCAGTCGATGCCCGCGACGACCTGCTCGGTGGTGCCCGAGCCCTGGTCGTCCAGCACGCGCACCGCGACGACCTTGGCCTTCTTGGCGACGCCGTGCTCCGCCCCGGCGATGGTGCCGGCCACGTGGGTGCCGTGGCCATTGCCGTCGTCGGCGCTGTCGTCGTTGTCGACCGCGTCGAAGCCGGACGTGGCGCGGCCGTCGAAGTCCTTGTGGCTGGTGCGGACACCGGTGTCGATGACGTAGGCGGTGACGCCCTCACCCGCGCTGTCCGGGTAGTTGTACGCCTTGTCGCCCTCGGTGTCCTCCTGGTCGATCCGGTCCAGGCCCCACGACGGCGGGTTCTCCTGGGTGCCCTTGATGGTGTAGCGGTGGTTCTGGACCACCTTGGCGACCGACGGGTCGGCGGCGAGCCGCTTGGCCTCGGTGTCGGTCAGCCCGCTGGCCGAGAAGCCGTTGATGGCGGAGTCGTAGGTACGGCGCAGCTTCCCGCCGTACTGCTCGGCGAGGTCCTTGCCCTCCGAGGCGGCCTTGACGCTCTTGCCGCCCTTGAGCATGACGATGTAGCTGCCGTCCACGGCGCTCTTCGACTGGGTGCCGTAGACGGTGCCCTCGGCGGGCTTCGCGGTGGTGGCCCCGGCCGGAACGGCCACGAAGACACCTGCGGTGACGGCGGTGGCGGCGGCTACGGCGAGGCCGAGTCGACGCGCGTTGCGCTGCTTGTGAACTGCCATGACGAGGGTTCCTCCTCGTGCGGTTGTGGGGGGTAATCCGCACCGGGATCACGTCCGATCCCTCAAGTGCGAAAGATCCGGAGTGTGTTGGGGCCACTCCGGTTCTGACAAAACCCTGACTGATGAGTACGGGTCAATTCAAGATCCCCACAGATGTGTGACATAGGCAACGTTCTTCGCGCGGAGACCAAGGTCAAAGCCCTTTGCTTGTAGGGGGCCTCGATCGGGGATGGTAGGGCTGTCCCCCCTTCTGGGGTTGGAGGGAACCACCGGGGGGTTCACCGGTCAGCAGGATGGGTCGGCCCGCCGCCGCGGCCTAGCGTCATCCATGAGTGGCGGGGACGTTCCGCCACCAGGGCAAAAGGGGATGTCGTGGCGGACACAGGCCACTTGGAGAGGCCGCGCGGGATAGCCGCTCGCGCGGGCAGTTGGAGCGCCCGTCACCGATGGGCGGCGGTCGGGGGCTGGGTGCTGCTGGTCATCCTCGCCCTGGCCGTCGGCTCGATGACCGGCCGGGTGGATGTGTCGGACAGCGAGCAGGTTCCCGGCGAGTCCGGGCGCGTCTCGACGATCCTCGACGAGGCGGGCATTGACGCCGCAGCCGGGGAAACCGTCCTGATCCAGGCGAAAAGCGCCGGGCTCACCGCGAACGACCCGGCCTTCCACAAGGCGGTCGACGCGGTGATCGCCGGCGTACGCGACACCGGCCAGGTGACCGCCCTCCGGTCCCCGTACGAGACCAAGACCATCTCCGCCGACCGGCGCTCCGCACTGGTGCAGTTCGAGATGCGCGGCGACCCGGAGAAGGCGTCCGAGCACATCCAGCCGGTCCTGGACGCGGTGGGCAAGGCCCAGGACCGCCACCAGGACCTGCGGATCGAGGAGTTCGGCGACGCCAGCGGCCAGAAGGCGTTCGACGACGCGTTCGGCGACGACTTCACCCAGGCCGAGTTCTCCGCGCTGCCGGTGGCCCTGGGCATTCTGCTGATCGTCTTCGGTGCGCTGGTCGCCGCGCTGCTGCCGGTCGTGCTCGCGATGACGGCGTTCCTGGCCACCACCGGTCTGGTGGCGGTGGTCAGCCACTGGGTGCATATGAGCGACACCGCCAACTCCGTGATGCTGCTGGTGGGGCTGGCCGTCGGCGTCGACTACTGCCTGTTCTACCTGCGCCGGGAGCGTGAGGAGCGCGCCGCCGGGCGGGATGCGCAGACCGCGCTGCGGATCGCGGCGGCCACCTCCGGCCGCGCCGTCCTGGTCTCGGGTGTCACGGTGATCGTGGCGATGGCGGGCATGCTCTTCACCGGGATCGCGGAGTTCAAGGCGATGGGGCTCGCCACCTTGATGGTGGTGGCGGTGGCGATGGTCGGCTCGGTGACGGTGCTGCCCGCGCTGCTCTCGCTGCTCGGTGAGCGGGTGGAGAAGGGCCAGTTGCCGTTCCTGGCCCGCGCCAAGCGGCGCGGCGGCGGCGAGAGCCGGGTCTGGCGCACCGTCCTCGGCCCGGTGCTGCGCCGCCCCAAGCTGTCGCTGGCGCTCGCCAGTGGCGCGCTGATCGCGCTGGCCGTCCCCGCCCTGGGGATGAACACCGCGAACCTCACCATGGACCAGGAGTTCGGCGACCGGCTGCCGGTCGTGACCGCGTACAACCACATCGACGAGGCGTTCCCGGGCGGGTCCGACCCGGCCAAGGTGGTGGTGAAGGCGGACGACATCGACGCGGCGCCGGTGCGCGACGCCCTCGCCCGGTTCCGTACCGAGGCCGTGGCGAAGGGCGCCTCCAAGGGCCCGGTCGAGGTGACCGTCCACCGGAAGCAGAACGTGGCCGTGGTGGAGGTCCCGCTGATCGGCGGCTCGGACGAGGGCAAGGCCGAACGGAGCCTGAACGTGCTGCGGGACGAGGTGCGCCCGGCGACGCTCGGCACGGTGGACGGGGTGGACGCCCCCATCGGCGGATCGACCGCCTCCTCCAAGGACTTCAACGACAAGCTCGGCTCGGCCGTCCCCCCGGTCTTCGCCTTCGTGGTGGTCTTCGCCTTCCTGCTGATGCTGATGTCCTTCCGGTCGCTCACCATCGCCGTGACCTCCATCGTGCTCAACCTGCTGTCGGTGGGCGCCGCGTACGGCATCCTCACCGCGGTCTTCCAGCACGGCTGGGGCGCGGGGCTGGTCGGTGCGGAGGGCGTGGGCGCGATCGTCTCGTGGCTGCCGCTGTTCCTCTTCGTGATCCTGTTCGGGCTGAGCATGGACTACCACGTCTTCGTGGTCTCCCGGATCCGCGAGGCGCGCCTGGCCGGGCGCAACACCAAGGACGCGGTGGTGCACGGTGTGGTGACCACGGCGGGCGTGGTCACCAGCGCCGCCGTCATCATGGTCGCGGTCTTCTCCATCTTCGGAACGCTGTCGATGCAGTCCATGAAGCAGATGGGCGTGGGCCTCGCGGCCGCGGTCCTCATCGACGCCACCGTCATCCGGGGAGTGCTCCTCCCGGCCGTGATGCTGCTGCTCGGCGAGCGCAACTGGTACCTGCCGAAGTGGCTGCGGTGGCTCCCGGACCTCGCCCACGACGAGCCCACCCCGGCCGAGCGGCCCACCGCCCTGGCGGGTGCCCCCGCGAGGCCGGACGCGGACGACCGGCCCCGGCACGCCAGGGTCTGACCGCTCCAGGCGGCCGAGCGACCGCAATCGCCAACCGGTCACATGGTCTTCGGACCGTGTGGCCGGTTCGGCGTCTTGGGGAGTCGAGGGTGGAAAAAGGCGTTGCGGGGAGTCATGCCCGGTCCCTACGGTGCGGGGATACGGCGGAGATCCGCATACGCGACGTTTCGCGTACGCGCGCACGGAAGGAGCACACCGATGGGCGGAAGTCCCGGCATCGGCGTGTTCACCCGTGTCATCACCTGTGGCTGTGCCCGGGTGGCGTGTGCGCGCTTCTCACCTTCGCTTACCCGCCGCCCGCGGCGCGGCCCCGGTGCCCTGGCCGGCCCGGACGCGCCCGGTGTCTCCATGAGTCTGTGAGCGGCCCGAGCCGCTGACTCGCCCGGTGTCCGATCGTCTCCCGCGATGAGCCGATTCCTCGCTGTGAGCTGATCCCTTACCCCCACGCGCCCTCGGCCAGGGCCCCCGCCAGTCCAGGAATCACTCGTTCCGGGACGGGCGGCAGGGCCCGTTCCGCGCTGCTGCCGCCCGCCCGGCTCCGAAAGGACCGTGGCCGTGGACCGCAATCGACACCAACCCCCTACCCCACGCCGCACCGAACGCGACCGCGCGAGGCGCGCGTACGGGCAGAACTTCCTCATCGACCCGGGCGCCGTCGCCCGCGTCGTACGCGCCGCCCGCCCCGGGCCCGGCGATCTCCTGGTGGAGGTCGGCGCGGGCAAGGGGGTGCTCACCGAGGCGCTGGCTCCGCGCTGCCGTGAGCTGATCAGCTATGAGATCGACCGGCATCTGATCCCGGGGCTGCGGGAGCGGCTCGCCCGGTATCCGCGGGTCCGGGTGGTGCCTCAGGACTTCCTGACCGCGGCGCCGCCGAGCGAGCCGTTCGCCCTGGTCGGCAATGTGCCCTACGCCCGTACCGCCGAGATCGTGGCCTGGGCGCTGCGGGCGGCCCCCCAGCTGACCTCCGCCACGCTGCTCACGCAGGCGGAGTACGCCCGTAAGCGCACCGGGGACTACGGCCGCTGGTCCCTGCTGACCGTACGCTCCTGGCCGGAGGTCGAGTGGCGGCTGTGCGGGCGGGTGGCGCGTGCCGCGTTCCGGCCGGTGCCCACGGTCGACGGCGGGATCCTGCGGCTGACCCGGCGGCCGCGCCCGCTGCTCACCGACCCGGCGGCCCGGTCCGCCTACGCGGACCTGGTCGAGCTGGGCTTCACCGGGCTCGGCGGCTCGCTCCACGCGTCACTGCGCCGGATCTGCCCCGCCCGCGCACTCGACCGGGCGTTCCGGGCGGCCGGGCTGGGGCGGGAGGTGGTGGTGGCTTATGCGACGCCGGAGCAGTGGCTGGTCCTGGCTCAGGAGCTGACCGAGGTGGTGGCTCGAAGGGGTTCCGCCGTCTCGAAGGAGTTGATGGTGCGGGTGAAGTCCCGGGTGGACAGCAGCAATTTGTAGATGATGGCCAGCTCGAAGACGAGCAGCAGCGCACCCGATACGACGGTCGTCGCCACCACCGCGTCGACGGCCGGGCCGATGATGAACACGCCCATCTGGAACTCGATGCCACTGATGAGATGAGCGCGGATGCGGTGGCGCAGCAGGAAGTTCCGGCACCGGACCCACCACGGGAAGCGGCGCCGGAACTCCTGGTGCAGATCGACGACGGCGGGGCGGCTGCGCTGGGCCGCCGTGGCCTCCAGGGGCGCGGTGTCAGCCGCCGTGGTCTCCAGGGGCGCCACCGGCTCCAACGGTGCCACCGTGTCGCGGTCCGTCTCCAGATCCGCCTCGGGATTCTCCCGCAGCAGGTCCTCCATGAAGGCCAGCTCGGCCTGGTTCTCGGCCTTGCGGGCCGCCCGCATCCGGGCCTTGATCTGCTTGCGCATCCCATGCCGGATCTTGAAGATCTCCAGCGAGTCGATGTAGCGCAACGAGTCCAGGGACGCGACGGCCAGCGCCAGCCACAGATACAGGACGTCGTCGGTGCGCGCGTACTGGCCGCCCATCAGGGCGACCGAGCAGACCAGCACCCGGATCCGGTCGAAGACGAAGTCCAGCCAGGCCCCGAAGACCGAGCCGGTGCCGGTCAGCCGGGCCAGCTTGCCGTCCATGCAGTCGAAGATGAAGCTCACGTGGTAGAGCGCGGCCCCGAGCAGCAGCCATCTCCAGTCGCCCTGAGCGAAGCACGCGGCGGAACCGAGGCCCACCAGGAAGGCACCCCAGGTGAGCTGGTTGGGGGTGGCCCGGGTGTGCCTGGCGGTCCAGCGGACCAGCGGTGTGGCCACCGGGTCCACGAGCATGACGGTCCACCACGCGTCTCGCTTCTTCTCGGTGATCCGGCGGACCTCGGCGAGCGGCGGTATGTCTCGGGGCATGGGAAATCTTCCTGGCGTTCGAAAGGAGTTCACCTGAAGCTAAGAAGTAGTTAAGAGAAGAGACAAGATGAGGCAAGGACAACCTTTGCCGAGGGGTAACGGTCTGCTGGGGAGACCGGGTCCATGGCACGGCCAGGTGCGCCGGACGGCGAGGCCGTCACGGCGACCGACCGACGGGTGGCGGCTCCTGCCGCCGATGGCGGCTCCCACCGCCGAGACCAGGTCACACCGCCAGTGGCGGCTCCCACCCCGGTGGCGATTCCCACCGCCGAGAGCAGGAGCCACCCCGGTGGCGATTCCCACCACCGAGACCAGGACCCACCCCGGCGGCGGCTCCCACCACCGAGACCAGGACCCACCCCGGCGGCGGCTCCCACCACCGAGACCAGGACCCACCCCGGCGGCGGCTCCTGCCGCCGATGGCGCGCCCTATCGCTGGTAGCGGGCGAGCACCAGATTGCCGTCCTCGACCAGCCGCTCCCGCAGCTCCCCCATCCCGATCGCCCCGCTGTAGTACTCCTGCAGCGCCGGGGTGGCCACCTTGTCCTTCCACTCCGGATAGCCACGCACGGACTGGGCGGGCGCCGGGCGCAGCCGTCCGGCCAGGGCGGCGCCGGTGGCCCAGCCGTGCCGACGGGTGTGCAGGGCGGGGTCCCGCAGCGCGGTCCGGCCCGTGGGGAGCATCCAGTCGCCCCGGGCGAGCCGCACCATATGCGGTGGGCGCAGGAAGAAGTCGATGAAGCGGGCCGCCTCCTTCTGGTAGGGGCTGTCGGCGGCGATGGACAGCGTCTGGGGGCTGACCCCCTGGCGCTGGTCGCCGCCGGGTCCGGCCGGGGACGGCAGTACGGTCCAGGCGAAGCCTTTGGGTGCCTGCTGCACGATCTGCTGGCGGTAGGAGAAGCCGAGGGGCACCATCGCGTACTTCCCGCCGAAGAAGCCGGGGAGGGTGTCCGAGCCGCCCATGCCGAGGGTGGTCCGCGCGGCGCTGCGGTCGCCGCCGAGCTGGTCGTGGATGACGCGGGGCACCCGCTGGTCGGCGGCGTCGAACCGGACGGTGACCTTGCCGTCCGTGCCCCGATGGAAGACCTTGCCGCCGGTGGACAGGGAGAGGTTGAGGGTCGCGGAGACGGGCTCCTTGAGCGGCCAGGCCACACCGTGCGTCCCCTCGCGGGTCAGCTCCTTTGCGGCGTCCTCGAACTCCTCCCAGCTCCAGGGCCGTTCGGGGGTGGGAATCCGCACCCGGGACCGCTCCAGCAGGGCGCGGTTGGCGATGAGCACGCGCGGCTCCTGGAGGAACGGCACACCGTGGACGGCACCGGCGAAGGTGGCGGTCTGCCAGGTCTGGGGCGGGATCTCGTCCTTGAGCCGCTGGGGCAGCAGGCCGGTGAGATCGGCGAGATAGCCGCCGTAGGCGAAGTCGGCCAGGTCGTCGGTGGCGTCATGGATGATGTCGGGCGCCTCGCCGCCCTCGAAGGAGGTGAGCAGCTGGTCGTGGACGCTGTCCCAGCTGCCCTGGACGTAGTCGACCCGGATGTCGGGATGGGCCGCGTTCCATTCCGCCACCAGTTGCTTGTTGGCCTCGATGGATTCCTGCTGCCAGGCCAGGGACTGGAAGCGGAGGGTGATCCGGCCGTCGGACGCCCGCCGACGGCCGGGCGCGCAGGCGGAGAGCAGGGTCCCGGCGGCGGACAGCATCCCGGCGGCGGACGCGGCCAGCAGCGTGCGGCGGCGCATCAGTGCTTCACCGCCCCGGCCAGGGTGCCGCTGGTGATCCGGCGCTGGATGACCGCGAACAGCACGAGCGAGGGCAGCGTCGCCAGCAGGGAGGCGGCGGCGAGCGGGCCGAGGTCGGCGACGCCCTCGGTGCCGATGAAGTGCGTGAGGATGACCGGCATCGTCTGTTTCCGCGGGGACTTGAGCAGGACGAGCGCGAAGAAGAACTCGTTCCAGGCGGTGATGAAGGCGAAGAGGGCGGTGGCCACGATGCCGGGGGCGAGCAGCGGCATGGTCACCGAGATCAGCGTCCGCAGTCTGCTCGCGCCGTCCACGGCCGCGGCCTCCTCCAGCTCGCGCGGTACGGCCCGGGCGTACCCGGCCAGCATCCACAGGGCGAACGGCAGGGACCACACCACGTACACCATGATCAGCCCGGAGAGGGAGTCGATCAGGCGGACCTCCTTGAGCACCAGGAACAGCGGGATGATCACCAGGACGAAGGGGAACGCCTGGCTGACCACGATCCAGCCGGTGGCCGCCCGGGACAGCGGGGAGCGGTGGTGCCGGGCCATCACATAGGCCATCGGGGTGGCGATGACGACGGTGATGGCCGCGGCGGCGAGGGAAGCGATCAGGCTGTTTCCGGCGGACCGCAGCAGCGGCTGCTCGTCGAACGCCTGGCGGAAGTTGTCGAGGGTGGGATGGTCGGGGATCCAGCCGGGGTGGAGGCTCGCCAGCTCACGCGGCGGTTTGAACGCGGTGGAGACCAGCCACAGCAGCGGGAAGGCGAGGAAGACCAGATAGCCGAGGAGGGCGAGGTACTGGCCGGTGCGGGCCGCGCGGCGCCGGGCGGTGAGGCGGGTACTCATGCGTCGTCGTCTCCCTTCAGCCGCGCGACGAGATGGACGGCCAGCAGGATGGAGACCACCGCCACCAGCACACAGCCCATCGCCGCCGCGTAGCCGAACTGGCCGTAGCGGAACGCCTCTTCATAGGCGAAGAGCATCGGCAGCCGGGTGCGGCCACCGGGCCCGCCGCCCGTCAGGACATAGACCAGCGCGAAGGAGTTGACGTTCCAGATGAAGCTGAGCGCGCTGATGGCGAGGGCGATGGGCCTGATGGCGGGCCAGGTGACGGTGCGGAAGCGGCGCCAGGCGCCGGCGCCGTCCATGGCCGCGGCCTCGTGCAGTTCCCGCGGCACATGGGAGAGTCCGGCCAGCAGGGTGACCGTGACCTGCGGAAGGCGTGCCCAGATGCCGACCACGACGACGGCGGGCAGTGCGGTGGTCAGGCTGCCGAGCCAGTCGCGGTGGGTGCCGAGCGTCTCGTTGAGCAGCCCCGCGTCGGGGTGGTAGACCAGCCGCCACATGATGCCGACCACGACCTCCGGCATCGCCCAGGGAACGATCGCGAGCGCCCGCGACAGCCAGCGGAACCGCAGGTTCTGATGGAGCAGCAGCGCGAGCCCGAGCGCGAGCAGGAACTGCGGCACGGAGACGGCGACCGCCCACACCAGGCCGATCCGGAAGGACTCCCAGAAGAGGGTGTCGCGCAGCAGGTCCTGGAAGTTGAGCAGTCCGATCCACTGGGTGGGATCGGTGCGGCCCGCCTGCGAGTCGGTGAAGGCCAGCACGATGCCGTAGAGCAGCGGGCCGATGCTGAGCAGGAGGATCGGGATCAGCGCGGGCAGCACCAGGAACCACGCCCGGTGGCCGTTCGCCGCGCGGCCCGGGCCCTTGCCGGTGGCGGTGGAGGGGGGTGGGGCGGAGCCCTGGTCCGAGCGCGCCGAGGCGGCGGTCACGGGTATCACGGCAGGGCCTCCTTCGGACGCGGTGGGAGGGCGGCCCGGTGGGAGAGCCCACGTCATGGTGCGGAGGGCGGGCGGTGCAGTCAAGCGGTTCACCTGTGGTAGCCGATGCGAGACTTGGGGGGAGGGACGACCGAGACGTGGGCGTCGGGTGGGGAGACCGCGACGTGGGCGGGCGGGACGACGAAGAGTGAGAGGTGTGGCGGTGGCGGATGTCGCCTTGACGGAGGAGCGGGCCCGGGCGGTGCTCTCGGCCGCGCTGCCGCCCTACCGGGCGGGTACGGCGGAGGCCCGGCTGCTGGCCCTCGGGGAGAACGCCGTCTTCGCCGTCGACAGCCTCTCCCTGGTGGTCCGGATCAGCCGCGATCTGGAGGTGTGGGACCGGGCCGCCCGGGAGCTGCGGATCGCCGACTGGCTCGCCCGGGAGGGGCTGCCCGCGGTACGTCCCGACCGGCGCTTCGGCTCCGAGCAGCCGCTTGTGTTCGCCAATCACCTCGTCACGTACTGGCAGCGGCTTCCCGATCCGGTACGCCCCGCCGGGCCGCGCGACCTCGCGGAGCTGCTGCGGATGGTGCACGCGCTGCCCGACCCGCCCGCCGATCCGGCACCGCTCCCGCTGCCGCGCCGCGATCTGCTGGGCGGGATCGAGCGCTGGCTGCGGCTGGCCGGGAACGCGATCGTCCCGGCGGACGCGGCATATCTGCGCGCCCGCCGGGACGAGTTCGCGGCCGCCGCCGAGGAGCTGGCCCCGCGGCTCACCCCCGGCCCGATCCACGGCGACGCGCTGCCGCGCAATGTGCACATCGGCCCGGACGGCCCGGTGCTGGTGGACCTGGAAACCTTCTCGCACGATCTGCGCGAGCACGATCTTGTGGTGATGGCACTGTCCCGGGACCGCTACGGGCTCGGCGCAAAGGCGTACGACGCGTTCGTGGCGGAGTACGGCTGGGACGTCCGGGAGTGGCCCGGCTGCGCGGTGCTGCGCGGCGCTCGGGAGACGGCGAGCTGCGCCTGGGTCGCCCAGCACGCCCCCGGCAACCCCGCGGCGCACGCCGAGTTCACCCGCCGCATCGCCTCTCTGCGGGAGGACGACCCGACGGTGCGCTGGCACACGTTCTGAACGAACGGCTCCGGTTCAGGGGCCACCCTGCGCCGCACCACGCACCACGCACCACGCCGACTGCCCCGCCGCGCGGCCCGCGCCCGCGGGTGTCCGGCGGACCACGCGGCGGAGCCGCATATCGATGCTTCCCCCTCCCCGCCCCTTCCCGTTACCAGGGGCTCCGCCCCTGGACCCCGGATCTGGGGCAGAGCCCCGGTTTCGGGGTCTGGGGCGCAGCACCAGCCCAGGGTGCGGGGCAGAGCCCGGTGCGGGGTCTGGGGCGCAGCCCCAGTTCCGGGAAGGGGTGGAGAGGGGAGCAGCCCGCCGCAGGCGGCACGACCCACCGGCCCCCAGGCCCGGGACGAACGGGTTGGGCCCGGGGCCGCCAACCGGGCCGCGGCCCGTCCGCTCGCCGTGTCGCTCTCCCCTGTCAGGCCTGCCACTTCGGGTCGCGGCCGCTGAGGGCGACCGCGCGGTCCAGCGGCGGGGCGTCGTCCGGAACCGAGACCATGGGGCCGAACGCGCCGTCCGGGCGCTGCTCGTCCGGGAACGCCGACAGCCATCCGATGATGGCCTCGGCGCTGCGGGCATCGCAGTCGTAGGGCTGGCCGGTGGCGCGGGCGAGGTCCCAGCCGTGGATCAGCAGCTCGTCCAGCGCCACGACGCCCATCATCTGGGCGGGCATGGTGACGCCCCCGGCCACCGTGGTGCCCTGCCAGGCGGACGGCTCGCGCCAGGCCGCGGCCAGCGCGTCGAGCCGGCGCGGCAGCTCCTGCCGCCACTCGGGGTCAAGCCGGTCCGCCGCCCCCTCCCCGGGGGCGGGGCCGTCCGGGCCCGCCGTGGCCGTGGTCTTCTCGGCGGCGTGGCGCATGCCGATGGCGAGCCCCATGAAGTGGTCGAGCAGATCTCCCACGGAGTAGGTGCCACACGGTGTGGGCGCGCTGAGCTGCTCGTCCGAGACGCCGCTGAGCAGCGCCGTCACCCGGTGGACGGTGGGTGCGAAGTCGATCACGGTGGTCTGGTCGTCGGTCACGGTCGGTCTCTCCTCATCGAATCCGTGGTGCCCCTCAGAGCCCCTCACCCATACGGACCGGCCGGAGGCCGGAAACTCATCGGTGCGACGGCCTCCGCTCTCCGCCGGGCGGGCCACTACCCCATCACCGCGCCGGCCTCCCGCAGGGGCCAGCCGGCGTCCACGACCGCGTCCGGGGTGCCCTTGCGGCGCAGCCACGACTGGAAGTCGGCCGCCCAGCCCGCATACCACGCCACCTGCTTGCGGTGGAGGTCCCACAGCTCGAGCCCGGCGACCTCACGGTGGCGCTCGGCGAGCGCGCAGGCGACCCGCACCGCCGCCAGCGCGTCCGCACCGGCGTCATGGGCCCGGTCGTGCACCACTCCGTACTCCCCGCAGACGGCCTCCAGCGTGCGCTTGCCCTTGCGATAGCGGTCGACGGCGCGGTCTATCGTGTACGGATCCACCACGGGCCCGGTCTCCGCGCCTTCCAGCCGCTCGCTCAGCGGGCGCAGCCCGTGCCGCCCCAACTCGGCGGCGAGCAGGCTGAGATCGAACGCGGCGTTGTACGCCACCACCGGGGCGCCGGCGCGCCAGTGGGCCACCAGCACCTCGGCGACCTCCTCGACCACCTCACGCGCGGACCGGCCCTCCGCCGCCGCCCGCTCATTGGTGATCCCGTGCACCGCCACGGCGCCGTCGGGGATGGGCACTTGAGGATCGGCCAGCCACTCGCGCCGCCCTATCGGCTCCCCGTCCCTCACCTCGACCACGGCCGCCGTCACGATCCGTGACGTCCGCGGATCGGTGCCCGTCGTCTCCAGATCGAATCCGATCAGCAGCCCCCGATGCCAGCCCATGACCGCCCCTCCCTTTGTCGTACTTCCCCCAGGTGTGCACCACCTTCCCACGCACCACTGACAACGACCGGTGAAGGACCTCCAGGGCTTCCGGCCCGGCCGGCCACAACCCGGTGACCACGGAAAGTCCTCAGACGTCTGAGGACTCCGTGTTAGAGTCCCGCCGTCCTCTGAAGATCGTTCAGGAAGGCGCGGCGCGGTGGCGGAGACGGCACGGTTGCGGCACGGGCCCGTGGTGCCGCGGGTCGAGAGCGCCCTGCGCGCGATGCTCGCGGAGGGCCGGTGGCGGCCCGGCGAGCGGCTGCCCAATGAGGTGGCGCTCGCCGCCGAACTGGGCGTGGGCCGCTCCTCGGTGCGGGAGGCCGTGCGGCTGCTGGCCCATGACGGGCTGGTGGAGGTGCGCCATGGCTCGGGCACCTACGCCGCCGAGCCCCCGGCCCCCGCCGGGGAGGGCGATATGCGGCGGCTGCTGCGCCGGGCCCGGCTGCGGGAGGTGTACGAGGTGCGCCGCGCCCTCGAAGTAGAGGCCGCCCGGCTGGCCGCCGGGCGCCTGCGGCCGGCGGACATCGGGCGGCTGCGGGACCATCTCGCGCTGCGCGAGGAGCGGACCGGAGGCGATCCGGCCGCCTTCGTGGACACCGATCTGGCGTTCCACCGGGCCGTGGTGGAGCTGTCCGGGAACGCCGTGCTGCTCGGCCTGTTCACCTCCGTCCTGCCGGTGCTGCGCGCCGCGCTGGTGGAGATGGTCAGCTACGAGACGGCACTGCCCGATGTGTCGTGCGCCCACGCCGAGCTGCTGGACGGGCTGGCGCGCGGGGACGCCGACGCCGCGATCACGGCCACGGTCTCCCACCTCGAGGCCGTCATGGAACTCTTCGACAGCGAAAAGGAGGTGGCGGCCCCGTGACCGCCCCGGCCGTCCCCGTACTCAGGCTGCGCGATGTGGATGTGGTGCGCGACGGCGCCCCGCTGCTGCGCTCGATCTCGCTCACCGTCCACCAGGGGGAGCACTGGGCGCTGCTCGGCTCCAACGGCGCCGGCAAGTCCACTCTGCTCAGCCTCGCGGGCGCGCTGGTGCACCCGACGCACGGCACGGTGGAGGTCCTCGGCCGCACGCTGGGGCGGGTGGATCTGCGGGAGCTGCGGTCGTTCGTGGGCCATGTCGATCCCCGGCATCCGCTGCGCTCCCCGCTGCGGGTGCGGGATGTGGTGCTCACCGGGCTGACCAACACCGTGGAGCCGGTCCCCCGCCGCCACTCCACCCCCGAGCAGCGGGAGCGGGCCGACCGGCTGCTGACCACGCTCGGCATGGGCGGGAAGCTGGACGCGCGCTGGCCGACCCTGTCGCAGGGCCAGCGCGGCCGGGTGCTGATCGCGCGGGCGCTGATGCCCCTCCCCCGACTGCTGCTGCTCGACGAACCGGCCACCGGGCTGGACCTGGCCGCCCGTGAGCAGCTGCTGGAGAGCCTGGACACCCTGCGCCGGGAACACCCCGAGCTTGCCACCGTCCTGGTGACCCACCACCTGGAGGAGCTGCCCGCCAGCACCACCCACGCGATGCTGCTGCGGGAGGGCGAGTGCCTGAGCGCGGGGGAGGTCGACGCGGTCCTGACCACCGACGCCATCAGCAAGTGCTTCGACCACCCGGTGCACATCAGCCGCACCGACGGCCGCTGGGCCGCCCGGGCGCTACGGCCGCCGTACCAGAGCACCGAGCGGCCGGTTCGGTAACAACGGGCCGTAGGGTCAGAGCAACGGCCCGTCCGGTCAGGACACCGGGCCGTAGGGTCAGAGCAACGGCCCGTCCGGTCAGGACACCGGCCCGCCCCGTCAGGACACCGGCCGGGAGTCCGCCCAGACGCTTTCGAACTCCTCGCGGTAGGTGCCGAAGAGCCCGCCCTCGCCCTCTTGGGCCCCGCCCTCGCGGACGACATCGCTGCCCCGCCCGCCGCCGCGCAGCACCAGGACCGGGGCCTCCATGCCCCGGGCCTTGCGCAGATACGGCTGGACGACCGCGAGGCCGTCCACGCCGTCGCCGTTGACCAGGTAGGCGGTGAAGCGGGGGGTCTCGTCGAAGACATGGATCTCGAACGCGTCCGGGTCCCGCAGCCGGGCGCGCACCCGCCGCATATGGAGGATGTTCATCTCCACCGAGCGGCTCATCTCGCCCTTCTTCAGGCCCAGTTCGCGCTCCCGCCGCCGCACCGCGCTGCTCGCCGGGTTGAGGAAGAGCAGCCGGGCCCGGCAGCCGGATTCGGCCAGCCGCACCAGCCGGCGGCCCGAGTAGTTCTGGACCAGGAGGTTGAGCCCGATGCCGACGGCGTCGAGCCGGCGGGCGTTGCCGAAGAGGTCCTCGGCGGGGAGCTGGCGCTGCAGCCGCACCCGGTCGGGATGGACGCCCACGACATCGGCGTAGCGGTCGCCGACGAGATCCTCGACGGCGTCGATGGGCAGCCGGTCGGCGGAGGGGGAGCCGGTGCCGCTGCCGAGGATCTCCAGCAGCCTCGCGGAGGCGCGCTCGGCCTGGGCGAGGACCGTCACGGACAGGGCGCGGTTGCGGGAGACCACATTGCGGGCGACCTCCAGCTCGTCCAGGGCCAGCTCCACCTCGCGGCGGTCGTCGAGGTACGGCTCGAAGCACGGCCAGTGCTGGACGAGGAGCTCCCGCAGCTGCGGGAGGGTCAGGAAGCTGACGACATTGTCGTCGGCGGGGTCGAGCAGATAGCCCTTGCGCCGGCTCACCTCACGGACCGCGACCGCCCGCTGCACCCACTCCTGCCCGGCAGGGCCGGCGGCGGCGATGACCCAGTCCTCGCCGTGGACCGGTGCGTAGATGGGCCGCAGTACGGCGTTGACGACCGCGCGCAGCCGCTGTTCCACGAGGTTGAGCCAGATATAGGCCCGCCCGGCCCGGCGTGCGCGTGTGCGCACCTCACTCCAGGCGTCGGCGCCCCAGTCCAGTTCCGCTCCGATCTCCATCGGCCGCACCAGGGACACTGCGCCGGGAGGTGCGTCGGTGGAGCCGTCACCCCCGGGACCTCCGTCACCGGGGGGCAGCTCCAGCCCGCCCGAGCTCACCTGTGCACCGCCTTCCGCCCCCGACCAACGATCACCGCAGACTACTGCGCTGGCGGGGGCGGTGCGACACTCAGGTCCTGCCTATCGGGTCAACGTTCCTCTTCTGTATGGCCGTTGTGTCCGGACAGTGCAGGAGGCGTGAGGGGATTCATAGCGGTGACGTCGCGCGGGGAGAGCTGGAAGCCCTGCCAGTGCAGCGGCATGGGCTCCTGGTCCTCATCCCGGGCGATGTGATGGAACCCGATATTGACCCATACGATCGGGTGTTTGAGGGTCTGGCCATTGACCCACTTGTCGACGCTCTTGCCCGCCCCGGCACCGCAGTTGCGCAGATTGTTGCTGGCGAACTGCTCACACTTGTTGTACTCGGTGAAGTAGACGTCGTGTTTGGTGAAACTACGGCCCTGGTACTTGGTGGTGTGGCCGGGGACGATCTCGTAGCTGCGCGGATGACCGTCCTTGTTCTTGCCCGCCGAGCTGACCACGCGCCACCACCGCGCCGGCGCCGCGTCGCCCGCCAGCTCCTTGGTGACCTTGGTGCGGGTGGTCTTGGTCTTCGGGATCCGCCCCGAGGTCGCGGTGGTCTTGGAGTCGTACTGCTCGACCTTGCTCTTGGGCGAGCCGTCGAGCCCGAAGTTCAGCCGCCAGAAGACGTTGTGGGCGTGGCTGGTGGCGTAGTCCTTGGCGCCCTTGCCGATGGGCCAGCCGCGGCCGTCGCCCGCGTCGTAGTCCATCGGGGAGAGCGTGCCGGTGGCGCCGACCTGCATGGTCATGGTGCCGTCACCGGCGAACCGCCACTCGGTGATGTACTCGTACCAGCCGACCTGGTTGACGGTGTAGACCAGCAGGTCCTTGCCCTGAAGCTGGTAGACCTTGCTGTCCTCGCCGGCTCCGAAGCCCCCCGTGCCCATGCGGTAGGCGTGGCCGCGGGCCCGGGTGGTGGCGCACAGGCCCTTCACATTCGGATGCTCGGGGTCCCAGGCGTCGGGCACCCGCACGGTCTTGATGGTGCCGCCGGGGCATTCGGCCGGGTCGAGCTGCTGCAGCCCCTGGGCGAAGCCCTGCCCGGTGAGGTCGTCGTACTCATTGCTGCCGTCGTCGTACGGCACATGGATCTGGCCCAGCTTGGCCGAGGTCAGCACCTTGATCGGGGCACTTTCGCCCTTGGGCTGGTACGAGACCTTGTCGAGCACCAGCCCGGCGTTGCTCTCGTAATGCCAGCACATCCGCCAGGTGGTGCCGCCGTCCAGCTTCTGCTCGATTCTGTACGGGGTGCTGCAATCCGCCGCGGCCGGGCTCTGCGGGGCCGCCTGGGCGGTGCCGACCGGCCCGGCGGCGACCGCCACGGTGCCGAGCAGCGCCGAGGCGCCGATGGCCGCCGCGACCCGGGCACGGGCGCGGCGGAGCCTGCTTTCAGGCATGGAGAGACTCCTGTGATGAAGGTGAGGCGTAGGGGTGTGCGCTGCGCCGGTGCCTGGCACCCGGCTCAGGTCAGCTTGGCGACTTTGCGGGCGCTCAGGTCGATCACCAGCTGCCGGGTGTCGATCCACGGGCCGTTCACCACCCGGGTGAACAGCCGTACGCAGCGGTGCGCGCCGCAGTCCCCGACCGAGGCCGGACCGGGGTTGCCCTCGCCCGCGCGGTAGACGAAGCCGGTGACGGTCAGCTGGTCCGGGCGGGTCAGCGCCTTGCCGGTGGCGTCCTTGAAGTCCTTCTTCAGCCCCTCGCCCAGCTTGTCGTCCATCAGCAGCCGCGCGGCCTCCATCACCTCGTCGCGGTTGGGCGGCGGCTGGACCCCGTGCTGGGTGTCGGTGCCGGTCACCTTGCCGCTGCCGAGGTCGACCGTCTTGGTGACGTAGGTGTCGTCCTTGTAGTCGTAGTACGTCACCTCGGCGCGGCGCGGCGCGTCGGCGGCCCCCACCTCGTCGGGGCCGAGCTCCGCGAGGTCGGTGGAGAGCCGCTCGGGGCCCTTCGCGCCCTTGACGTCCTCACTGCTCAGCCGGAAGCCGCCGCCGCCCGTGAGGGTCTGGGCGCGCTTCATCTCATCGTCGGTCAGTGGATCGCGGCCGGTGCCGGTGCGGCCCTGCTCGGGCGCGTCCTCCACGACACCGGGCAGCTGCCGGGCCGCCTGGCCCTGCTCCGCCGCCGAGCCCTGGGGTCCCCCACCCGAGCCCTCTTTGCCGGAGGCGCTCCCCGGGAGCGTCACCCCGATCATGACCGCCGTGGCGGTGGCGGCCACGGCGGCGCCGGCCACCACCTTGCCCAGGTGGCGGTGCATCATCTTGCGCACATCCTCCCCCAATCCCCCCTGTCATCACATCGGACCGCATAGCGGGATACGCGTACGCGGAGGTCACCCGGTAGGACGAACCGATATGGCCGTAGGTTGCCTCCCTTTTGAGGAAGTTCTGTTGAAAGGGCGGATGAGTCAGGCCAGTTGGGAAAGGATGCAGGGTCGGTCAGGTTCCGTCCGGTGCCTGGGGTGTTCGCGGCCCCCGGAGAAGAAGTGGAAGAGTCGACGTATGCAGGTCTGGCCGGGGCAGGCTTACCCCCTTGGCGCCACGTACGACGGCGCCGGAACCAACTTCGCGGTGTTCTCCGAGGCCGCCGTCCGCATCGAGCTGTGCCTCCTGCACGACGACGGCTCGGAGACGGCGGTCGAGCTGCGGGAGTCCGACGCGTTCGTACGCCACGCCTATCTGCCGGGGATCATGCCGGGGCAGCGCTACGGCTTCCGGGCCCATGGCCCGTACGAGCCGGAGTCCGGCCACCGCTGCAATTCCGCCAAGCTGCTGCTGGATCCGTACGCCAAGGCGATCAGCGGGCGGATCGGCTGGGGCGAGGAGGTCTACGGCTACCACTTCGGGCGGCCCGACAAGCGCAATGACCTCGACTCCGCCCCGCACACCATGGCGTCGGTCGTGGTCAATCCGTACTTCGACTGGGGGGACGACCGCCCGCCGCGCACCGACTACCACCGCACGGTCATCTACGAGGCCCATGTCAAGGGGCTGACCATGCGCCATCCCCGGCTGCCGGAGGAGCTGCGCGGGACCTACGCGGCGCTCGCCCATCCGGCGATCATCGAACACCTGACGGAGCTGGGCGTCACCACGCTGGAGCTGATGCCCGTCCACCAGTTCGTCCACGACCACCGGCTGGCCGACGCGGGTCTTGCCAACTACTGGGGCTACAACACCATCGGCTTCTTCGCCCCGCACAACGCCTACGCCTCCTGGGGCGACCGGGGCCAGCAGGTGCTGGAGTTCAAATCGGCCGTCCGGGCGCTGCACCAGGCGGGCATCGAGGTCATCCTGGACGTGGTCTACAACCACACGGCCGAGGGCAATCATCTGGGCCCCACGCTCTCCTTCCGGGGCCTGGACAACGCCTCGTACTACCGGCTGACCGAGGACCGCCGGTACTACATGGACACCACCGGCACCGGGAACTCCCTGCTGATGCGCTCACCGCACGTACTGCAGCTGATCATGGACTCGCTGCGCTACTGGGTGACCGAGATGCATGTGGACGGCTTCCGCTTCGATCTGGCGGCGACGCTGGCCCGGCAGTTCCACGAGGTGGACCGGCTGTCGTCGTTCTTCGATCTGGTCCAGCAGGACCCGGTGGTGAGTCAGGTGAAGCTGATCGCCGAACCCTGGGACGTCGGCGAGGGCGGCTATCAGGTCGGCAACTTCCCGCCCCTGTGGACCGAATGGAACGGCAAGTTCCGGGACACCGTGCGGGATCTGTGGCGCGGTGAGCCGAGGACGCTGGCCGAGTTCGCCTCCCGGCTGACCGGCTCCTCCGACCTCTACCAGGGCGACGGGCGGCGCCCGCTGGCCTCGGTCAACTTCGTCACCTGCCATGACGGCTTCACCCTGCGCGACCTGGTGAGCTACGACGAGAAGCACAACGAGGCCAACGGCGAGTCCAACCAGGACGGCGAGAGCTACAACCGGTCCTGGAACTGCGGGGTCGAGGGCGAGACCGACGATCCGGCGGTGCGGACGCTGCGCGAGCGCCAGATGCGCAACTTCGTCGCGACCCTGATGCTCTCCCAGGGCGTCCCGATGCTCAGCCACGGCGATGAGTTCGGGCGCACCCAGGGCGGCAACAACAACGCGTACTGCCAGGACAACGAGGTGTCCTGGGTGCGGTGGCCGGATCACGTCAAGGGGCAGGACGGCGAGTGGGAGGACCGCTCGGCACTGGAGCTGCTGCGCTTCACCCGCTCACTGGTGTGGCTGCGCCGCGACCATCCGGTCTTCCGGCGCCGCCGCTTCTTCCACGGACGGCCGGTGGAGGGCACCCATGACGAGCTGTCGGACATCGCCTGGTTCACCCATGAGGGCGAGGAGATGATCCCGCGCGACTGGCAGGCGGCGCATGCCAAGTCCCTCGCGGTCTTCCTCAACGGCAGCGCGATCTCCGAACCGGGGGTGCGCGGTGAGCGGATCACCGATGACTCGTTTCTGCTGCTGTTCAACGCGCACCATGAGCCGCTGGACTTCGTCGTGCCCATCGACCACGGCAAGCAGTGGCAGGTCATCGTGGACACGGCGGTGCCGGAGGGCGTGGAGCCGGGCAGTGGGGCGAAGGTGGCGGCGGGCGATGTGCTGACCCTGGTCGACCGCAGCCTGATGGTGCTGCAGCGGCCCGCCTAGCTCCGGGGCATCGCCAGGGGGCGCGTGCCGCGTCCGTTCGGGTGCGCGGGCCTCTCATGGGGCGCGCCCAGTGGGTACGTACGTTCTTATGACGGCTGACCCCGGCACACCCACCGCCACCTATCGCCTCCAGCTCCAGCCCGCCTTCCCCTTCGCGGCGGCGGAGCGAGCGGTGCCGTACCTGGCCTCGCTCGGCGTCTCCCATCTGCACCTGTCCCCCGTGCTGGAGGCGGTGCCCGGCTCCAGCCACGGCTATGACGTGGTGGACCACTCCACCGTCCGGGCCGAACTGGGCGGCGAGGAGGAGCTGCGCGCCCTCGCCCGTACGGCGCGGGCGCACGGCCTCGGGCTGATCGTCGACATCGTCCCGAACCATATGGCCGCCCCCGCCCCCGAGCGGCTCAACGCCCCGCTGTGGGAGGTGCTGCGGGACGGGCCAAAGTCGCCGTACGCGCGGTGGTTCGACATCGACTGGCAGGCCCAGGGCGGCAAGGTGCTGCTGCCGGTACTCGGCGGTCCGCTCGGCGAGGAGTGGGAGCGGCTGCGCGTCGAGGACGGGGTGCTGCGCTACGACGACCACGCCTTCCCGCTGCGGCCCGGCACCGAGGGGCTGCCGCTCGCCGCGCTGCTGGACGCCCAGTGGTACCGGCTCGGCTGGTGGCGGCTGGCCCGCACCGAGCTCAACTACCGGCGCTTCTTCACCATCTCCGAGCTGATCGCGGTGCGGGTGGAGGATCCCGAGGTCTTCGGCGCCACCCATGCCACGCTGCTGGAGCTGATGCGGGACGGGGTCGTGGACGGGCTGCGGATCGACCATCCGGACGGGCTCGCCGATCCGGGGGGCTATCTGCGGCGGCTGGACCGGGCGGTGCGGACGGCGACGGGCGAGGCGAGCGACGGGGAAGGCGGAGGCGGCCGGTGGACGGTGGTCGAGAAGATCCTCGCCCGGGACGAGCGGCTCCCCGAAACCTGGCCGGTTGCCGGGACCACCGGCTATGACGCGCTGCACCACATCGACGGGCTCTTCGTCGACCCGGACGGGCTGGCGAAGCTGACCGCCCGCTATCGCGCCTTCGCCGCTCCCCCGGCCGACCTCGGCGGCGACTGGCCCGCGACGGTCCGCCGCGCCGCCCGTGAGGTGGTCACCCACGAACTGGCCGCCGAGGTGGCGCGGCTGACGCGTACCGCCTCCCGGATCTGCGCGGCCGACCCCCGGCTGCGCGACCACGCGCCCTGGGCGCTGCGCACCGCGATCCGCGAGCTGCTGGTGCGGCTGCCGGTCTACCGCCCGTACGCCTCGGTGGGCGGCCCGCCCGCGACGGACGCCGACGCGGTGATGCTGCGCTCGGCGGCGGCGGACGCCCGAGAGGCGTTCACGGTGGAGCAGGAGGCCCGGGTGGTGCGGGTCGTCCGGGACGCGGCGCTGGGCAGGCTCGGGGACGGCCCGGACCATCGTGACTTCTGCGCCCGCTTCGCCCAGACGGCGGCCGCGCTGCGCGCCAAGTCGGTCGAGGACACCGCCTTCTACCGCTACACCCCGCTGCTGTCGGCCGCCGAGGTGGGCGGCGATCCGGGACGGCCGGCCGTGGCACCCGAGGAGTTCCACGCCTTCGCCGCCCGGCGCTCAAGGGACTGGCCCGCCACCGGCACGGTGCTGTCCACACACGACACCAAGCGCAGCGCGGACGCCCGGGCCCGGCTCGCGGCCCTCACCGAATGCCCGGGCTGGTGGGCGCGGACGGTGGAGGAGCTGACCCGCTCGGCCCCCGGCCCCGATCCGCATCTTGCCTGGACGGCGTGGCAGACCGCGCTCGCGCTGGGCCACGGGGACGCCGCACGGCTGGTCCCCGCCGTGCTCAAGGGGGTGCGCGAGGCGGGGCTGCGGACGACCTGGACGGAGCAGAACGCGGCGTACGAGGAGGAGGTGACCGCCTTCCTGGAGGCCGGGCCGTGCGCGGCCGACCCGTCGGTGTGGGCCGCGATCGGCGCCGAACTCGACGGACCGGCGCGGGCCAACGCGCTCGGCGCCGCCCTGCTGCAGCTCACCATGCCGGGCGTCCCGGACCTCTATATGGGCACCGAGCACCTCTATACGGCCCTGGTCGACCCGGACAACCGCCGCCCGCCCGGGTTCGGCGGCGAGCCGGAGGCGCGAGGGGTCTCCGCCGAGAAGCTGCTGCTGAGCAGGACCGCGCTGCGGCTGCGCCGGGAGCGTCCGGAGTGGTTCGGCCCGGGGAGCGGCTATGCGCCGCTGACCGCCGAGGGGCCTTCGGCGGCGCACTGCGTGGCCTTCGTACGGGCGGACGCCGGGAGCGAGGGCGGGGGCGGGGCGGTCACCGTCGTCACCCGGCTGTCGCGGCGGCTGGCGGAGGCGGGCGGCTGGGGCGCCACCCGGCTCCCGCTGCCACCGGGCCGCTGGCGGGACCTGCTGACCGGGCGGACGGCCGAGGGGTCCGAAGCGCTGGATGAGCTGCTGTCCGGGCTTCCGGTGGCGCTGCTGGTCCGGAGCTGACGGGCAGTCCCCGGGCCGCCGCGCCGAGGGAGCAGGGGCGCCGCGCCACCGTGCCACCGCGCCGCAGCGGGCCGCCGCCCCTCCTGACGGCCCGCCAGAAAGCTGCGGAGTCACGTCCTGAAGCATTTACAGGTGACCGGGGGCGCGCTACGTTCACCAAGCAATTGGGAGCGCTCCCACGCCGACGGTTCCTGACCCGTTCACGTCGAAGGGAAACACGCACAATGCCTCGACGATTACTGGCTCTCGCCACTTCCGCACGCCCACCGGGCCCTTCCCGTGCGCGCAGGTCCGTACTTCTGGTCCTGCTCTCGGTCCTGCCCGCCCTGGGCCTCGTCTTCTTCTCCTCGGGCGGCGCATCCGCACACGGTGCGCCGATGGCGCCGGGCAGCCGCACCTATCTCTGCTGGAAGTACAGCATGTCCTCGACCGGTGAGGTCAAGCCGACCAACCCGGCGTGCAAGGCCGCGTACGACAAGAGCGGTGCGACGCCCTTCTACAACTGGTTCGCGGTGCTCCGCTCGGACGGCGCGGGCCGCACCAAGGGGTTCATCCCGGACGGCAAGCTGTGCAGCGGCGCGGCCACCGTCTATGACTTCTCAGGGTTCGACGTGGGCAGCGAGGACTGGCCGGTCACCCATCTGACGGCCGGCAAGTCCATGCAGTTCTCGTACAACGCATGGGCCGCGCACCCGGGGTCGTTCCGCAGCTATGTCACCAAGGCCCCGATCGACCCGACCAAGCCGCTCACCTGGAACGACCTGGAGGACCAGCCGTTCAACACGGTGACGGACCCGCCGCTGTCCGGTCAGGTCGGCACGGTCGACGGGAAGTACACCTGGACGGCCAACCTGCCCTCCGGCAAGAGCGGGCGCCACATCATCTACACCGTGTGGACGCGCTCGGACAGCCAGGAGACCTTCTACAGCTGCTCCGACGTGGTCTTCGACGGCGGCAACGGCGAGGTGACGGTTCCCGGCAGCAGTGGCGGCGGCAGCGACCCCACGGACCCGCCGGGCAACCCGCCGACGGCCTCCTGCTCCGCCTCCCAGAACGTGACCAGCACCTGGAACGGCGGCTATCAGGCCCAGGTGACGGTCACCAACTCCGGTGCCACGCCCATCTCCTCGTGGATGGTCGACTGGACGGTGCCGTCCGGGCAGCGGATCGACAGCGTCTGGAACGGCAAGCTGTCCGCCACCGGTTCCTCGGCCTCGGTCACCAACGCCGACTGGAACGGTTCACTGGCCGCCGGGGCGTCGACGACCTTCGGTTATACGGCCGGCGGCGGCTCCCCGGACACGGCGGCCGCGCCGATCTGCATGGTGCACTAGTCTGCCTCTCACACCAGTCCACGCAGGTGCTCCGACCCGCTCATAGATCTGTCAGGTGCACCTCATCCATGCCGGTCTGCCGCCCCCTTCCCCCTCGCGGGCGGCAGACCGGCCCCCCGGGAAAATGGCGTGGACACCGCGACATCGGCGGCATAGTGTGCGGGCACGCCCTGAATCGAGGAAGGAGGCGAGAGCAATGGACATCACGACGTATCCGCGCTCCCGCCCCCTGTCCGCCGGGCGTATTCGCGTCTGATCGCCATCGATCAGGCATCCGACCGGGAGCGCATCACTTTCCTGGAAGGAACCCCATGACCGATCTGGTCATCCGTCCCCTCACCGAGGACGACGCCCATCTGTTCCACACTCTGCGGGTCCCCGCGCTCGTCGGCCGGGGCTGCCTCGGCCACACCTACGCCACCGTCGGCCAGGGCGGCGAATACCGCCCCGAGTGGACCTGGGTGGCGCTGCGCGAGGAGCGGGTCGTGGCCCGCGCCGCATGGTGGGCCGGGCCCGAGGACACCGCGCCCATCGCCCTGGACTGGTTCGACTTCGCCGACGGCGAGGCCGACGCCGCCGCCGAGCTGCTGCGCACCGCACCGCTGCGCACCGAGTACAGCCTGCTGACCCCGCCCGGCTGGCGCGATCAGCCCGAGCTGCGGGCCGCCGCCCAGGCCCGTATCGACGCCGCCGTGGCGGGCGGGCTCGTCCCCCTGGTCGAGCGCTACCGCTATGAGTGGACGCCGGAGTGCGGACTGCCCGAGCGCCCGGGGCGGCTGGAGTTCCGGCCGGAGCCCGATGACGCGGCGATCGAGGACGCGCTGCGCCGCATCATGCCGGACACCCTCGACGCGCACGACCGGCGCGCCATCGCCCGGGGAGGTGTCGATGCCGCGGTGCGGGAACTCATGGACATCCTCGCCTGGCTCCCGTCGCCGCGCGAGTGGTGGCGGCTGGCCTATACGCCCGGAGGGGAGCTGGTCGGCATCCAGGTGCCCGCGCGCAATCCGGGCGGGCCCTGCGTGGGCTACATAGGCGTCGTCGCCGAGCAGCGCGGCCACGGCTACGCGTACGACCTGCTCGTGGAGTGCACCCACGATCTGGTGGAGCAGGGCGCCACGAAGATCGCGGCGGCGACGGACCAGCCCAACCTCCCCATGGCCGCGCACTTCGCCAGGGCGGGGTATCCCGTCACCCAGGAGCGCATCGACCTCATCTGACCGGTGTCGCCCTGCTGCGCCGCCGGCGCCGCGTCCCGCAGCATGGTCGGGGACCGTCGGTCGAGGTGAGGAGAGGCCAGTGCTGTTCGAGGTGTGGGCGCCGCACGCCGGGCGGGTCGGGCTCCATGTGGACGGACGTGACCGCCCCATGGAGCCCGACCCGGGCCGCGAGGGGTGGTGGCGGGCCGAGGCCGAGGCCGGGCACGGGACGCGGTACGGCTTCGCGCTGGACGACGGCCCGCCGCTCCCCGATCCGCGCTCCCGCCGCCAGCCGGACGGCCCCGAGGGGCTGAGCGCGGTGGTCGACCACTCCCGTTTCCGCTGGGAGCGGGAGTGGTTCGGGCGGCCGCTGCCGGGCGCGGTCCTCTACGAGCTGCACATCGGCACCTTCACCCATGAGGGCACCTTCGAGGCGGCGGCCGAACGGCTGCCGCACCTGGCCGCGTTGGGCGTCACGCATGTGGAGCTGATGCCCGTCTGCCCGTTCCCCGGGACCCACGGCTGGGGGTACGACGGCGTGGCGCCCTGGGCGGTGCACGAGCCGTACGGCGGACCGGAGGGGCTGGCACGGTTCGTGGACGCCGCGCACGGGCACGGCCTCGGGGTGGTCCTCGACGTGGTCCACAACCATCTGGGCCCCTCCGGCAACCACCTCCCGGCCTTCGGCCCGTACTTCACCGAAACCCACCACACCCCCTGGGGCGCGGCGGTCAACCTCGACGCGCCCGGCTCCGACGAGGTACGCGCGTACTTCACCGGCAGCGCGCTCGCCTGGCTGCGCGACTTCCGCCTGGACGGGCTGCGGCTGGACGCGGTGCACGCGCTGCGCGACAACCGGGCCCGGCACTTCCTGGCCGAGCTGTCGGCCGCCGTGGACGCGCTGGCCGCCCGCACCGGCCGCCCGCTGTTCCTGATCGGCGAGTCGGATCTCAACGATCCGCGCACCACCACCCCGCGCGAGGCGGGCGGCCACGGGCTGCACGCACAGTGGAACGACGACTTCCATCACGCCCTGCACACCTTTCTCACCGGTGAGCGACAGGGCTACTACGCGGACTTCGCGGCCGAGGGGCCCGGGGCCCTGGTCAAGACGCTGATGGGCGGCTTCTTCCACGACGGCACCCATTCGACGTTCCGGGGCCGCCGCCACGGCACTCCGCTGACCCCCCACACCACCCCCGCACACCGGCTGCTCGGCTACGCCCAGACGCATGACCAGGTCGGCAACCGGGCGGTCGGCGACCGGCTCGCCGCGAGGCTCTCCCCCGGGCTGCTGGCCTGCGCGGCGGCCGTGGTGCTGTGCGCGCCCTTCACCCCCATGCTCTTCATGGGCGAGGAGTGGGGCGCCCGCACGCCCTGGCAGTACTTCACCGACCACCAGGATCCGGAGCTGGCCGAGGCGGTGCGGTCCGGCCGCCGCCGGGAGTTCGCCGCCCACGGCTGGGCGGAGGGAGACATTCCCGACCCCCAGGACCCGGCCACCCGGCTGCGGTCCTGCCTCGACTGGCGGGAGGCGGAGCGGGAGCCGCACCGGTCGCTGCTCGACTGGTACCGCCGGCTGATCGCGCTGCGCCGCGCCGAACCGGCCCTGACCGACCCCACCTGGGCGTATACGGGTCTGTCCACCGGTTCGGACGGCTGCTTCAGCTTTCAGCGCGGCCCGCTGCGGGTCCTGCTCAACCCGGGCGACCGGCCGGTCGAGACCTGGCTGGGGCCCCGGACCGGCGAGGTCACCGAGGTGGTCGCCGCCTGGCGGCGGATCGACCTCCCGGGCCCGGACGGCATGCTGAGGCTGCCGCCCGAGACCGCCGCCGTGCTGCGGCTGGGGCCGAGGCCCTGAGGCTCAGCCCTCTTTGGAGGCCCTGAGGCTCAGCCCTCCTCGGAGGCCCTGAGGCTCAGCCCTCCTCGGGGGTCAGCCGCAGCGAGATGGAGTTGATGCAGTAGCGCTGGTCGGTCGGGGTGGGGTAACCCTCGCCGGAGAAGACATGGCCGAGGTGGGAGCCGCAGCGGGTGCACCGCACCTCGGTGCGGGCCATGCCGTGCGAGCGGTCCTCCAGCAGCTCGACGGCCGAGCTGTCCGCCGGGTCGTAGAACGACGGCCAGCCGCAGTGGCTCTCGAACTTCGTCTCCGAGCGGAAGAGCTCCGCTCCGCACGCCCGGCAGGAGTAGACGCCGACCGTCTTGGTGTCGGTGTACTCACCGGTGAAGGCACGCTCGGTGCCGGCTTCCCGCAGGACGTGGTACTCCTGCGGGGTCAGCTCGGCGCGCCACTGCTCCTCCGGCTTGTCGATGTCGTACGCCATGGGGACGGACCTCCTCAGTTCTCCGGGCTCTGCAGACGGGCGAGAATCTCCGGACCGAGATCGGTCACATCGCCCGCGCCCATGGTGAGAACAAGGTCACCGGGCTTGGCCATTCCGGCGATCAGCTCGGGCACCGCGTTCCGGTCGTGTTCGGCGGCCACATCCGCCCCGTGGCGGGCCGCGGCGTCGATGACCAGGGCGCTGGTGATGCCGGGGACCGGGTCCTCGCGGGCGGGGTAGATGTCCAGGACCACGGAGGCGTCGGCGAGCGCGAGCGCCTCGCCCATCTCGGTGCCCAGCTCCTGGGTGCGGCTGAACAGATGCGGCTGGAAGACCACCAGCACCCGGCCCTCCCCGGCGCCGCCGCGGATCGCCTCGAGGTCCGCGGCGATCTCGGTGGGGTGGTGGGCGTAGGAGTCGATCACCTGCACCCCGGCCTCGGTGCCCTTGAGCTGCAGTCGCCGCTTGACGCCCGTGTACGAGGCGAGGGCGGGGGCCAGCTCGTGGGCCGGGACGCCGAGGGCGGCGCCCGCGGTGAGGGCGGCGACGGCGTTGAGCGCGTAGTGGCGGCCGGGGACGGAGACGGTGAAGGTGATCTCCGCGCCGCCCAGCGACTCCGCGAGCCGGACGGTGACCTCGCTGGTCAGCCCGTGCGGCTCGATGGCCAGGACTCGTACGTCGGCGCCCTCGTCCTCGCCGTAGGTGAGCACGCGCGGCCCCTCGCCCCCGCTGACCCGGGCGGTCAGCTCACGGGCGCCGGACTGGTCGGCGGAGATCACCAGCGCGCCGCCGGGCCGGATCCGGCCGACGAAGGTCTCGAACGATGCGTAGACCTCGTCCATCGAGGCGTAGTTGGCGTGGTGGTCAAGCTCTACATTGAGGATGATCGCCACCTCGGGCGCGTACTTGTGGAAGCTGCGGTCGCTCTCGTCGGCCTCGGCGACGAAGATCTCGCCGTCGCCGTGGTGGGCGCTGGAGCCGGGGGCGTCCAGATCGCCGCCGATGACGTACGACGGGTCCAGGCCCAGGGTGCGCAGGGAGACGGCCAGCATCGAGGTCGTGGTCGTCTTGCCGTGGGTGCCCGCGACCGCGATCGGCCGGGAGCCGTCCATCAGCGCGGCGAGCGCGTCGGAGCGGTGCACCACCGGGATGCCGCGCTCCCGCGCCGTGACCAGTTCCAGGTTGTCGGCGCGGATGGCGCTGGAGACGACGACGCTGGTGGCGTCGGCGGCGATGTTCCCGGCGGCGTGGCCGATGTGCACCGTCGCGCCCAGCTCACGCAGTGCGCCGACGATCGGTGAGTCCTTGGTGTCGCTGCCCGAGACCCGTGCGCCGCGCATGGCGAGGACCTTCGCCACGCCCGACATCCCGGCGCCGCCGATGCCGATGAAGTGCGGTCGATCCAGCGCGTCGGAGGCGGTGCCGGCCGGTGCCATGTACGGGTCTCCCCTGGTTCTCGGTGAGTGCTGTCGGCCCGATTCTCGCACCCCCGGCAGCCCGCCCCGCCGATGGCCGCGGGGGCCCGCGCCGCGGCTCAGCCGCCGGCCGTGGTCTGGTCCTCGTCCACCGCGTGCGAGAAGAGCTTCAGCACCGGGACCCCCACCTTGTGGCGCGCCTGCGAGGCCCAGTCCCGGTGGAAGAACTCCTCCACGAAGTGCGGGGCGGTGAGCACGATCACCTCATCGGCCCGGGTCTCCTCCACGACGCCGCGCAGCACCTCCAGCGGACGGCGCTGGACGACATGGCCCCGGGCCTGGCTGCCGGCCGCCTGGAGCGCCGCCACCGAGTGGGTCAGCGCCTGCTCGGCGGGCTCCAGCGCCGCCCTGCCCTCCGGCTCGTCCCTCTCCTGGCTGGCCTGCTCCAGCTCGCCGAGGGCGATGTCGTCGATCGCGCGCAGCAGCCGGTCCTTGCTGCCCCGGGGCTGCATCAGGACGACGAAGGAGACCGGGTCGTCGCCGTGCAAGGTGGTGACGAATTCCACGTCGGCGGGGGTCAGGGGCTTCTCAATCATCAATACGCTCGTGAACACGGCGGATGCCCTTCTCCTTCGCGATCCTTTTCGCGGGTTTACGGACGTTTTTATAAGTTATTGGTAAATCCGACGGTAGCGGGTGAAAAGAAACCCGGCTTCCTCCAGGACGGAATCGAGAGTGAACTGTTCCGGTTCCCCCAGTTCGGCTCCGTCCATGATCCGCTTCGCGTCGCCCGCCGTGACCAGGGGGGCCACCGCCAGACACAGCTCGTCCAGCACCCCGGCCGCCGCGAACTGCGCCAGCAGCGTGGGGCCGCCCTCGGTGAGCAGCCGGGTGTGGCCGAACTCGGCGAGCGCGGTCACGACCGCCGCCGCGTCGACCCGCCCGGACGGCCCCGCCCCGGCGAAGACCACCTCGGCCCCCGCCGCACGGGCCCGCTCGATCCGCTCCGCCGCGGCCGCCGCGCCCGTGATCACGATCGTCGGGACCAGCGGCTCGGTGAACAGCGGCATCGAGAAGTCCAGGTCCAGGCTCGCACTCACCACGGCGATCGCGGGCGCGGGCGCCTGGCCGAGCGCCGCCCGCCGCTCGGCGAACGCCTCACGGGCGCGCGCCGGGCGGTAGCCCTCGAGGCGTACGGTCTCCGCGCCCACCACCACGGCGTCGGCGAGTCCGCGCAGCACCCCGAAGATCCGCATATCGGCGTCGGAGGACAGGGGCTTGGACCGGCCGTCGTGATGGGCCGCCCCGTCCAGCGAGGACACCATGTTGGCCCGCAGAAAGGCGCCCGAGGGGCCGTGCGGCGGCTCCGGATACGCGTAGGCGTCGGCCAGTTCGTCGAGGCCCCATTCACGGTCTTCGGCTGCACGGTCTTCGAGTGCACGCGCTCCGGTTTCACGCTCTCCGGCTGACGTTTCGGCGGAGCTGTCGGCAGACGTTCGGACAGGCACGGGGAACAGGCGTCGCATAGGCCGCAGTGTGACATGCCTCCCTCTCGGACAGTGCTCGGGTGAAGAGCGACTACCCTGGATATCCGTGTCTGCACCAACCACCGCATCCGGCTCGGCAGGCCGCATAGCCGCCGAAGCCCCCGTCGCTCTCACCGCCCGTGCGCCGCAGGTTCCCGCGGAACGCCTGGTCGCCGAGATGGTGCCGCCTCCCCGCTTCGCCACCGTGAGCTTCGACCACTACATCACCGACCCCAGCCGGCCCAGCCAGGCCGAGGCGGTCGAGGCGCTGCGAGGCTTCGCCGGACGGCTCGACGGCGGGGCGGGCGCGAAGGGCGGCCGCCGCAGGCACTGGTTCCGCCGAGAGGCCAAGCCCGCCGCGAGCGGCGGCCCGCGCGGGATGTACCTCGACGGCGGCTACGGCGTAGGCAAGACCCACCTGCTGGCCTCCCTGTGGCACGCCACCCCGGCCGCCCCCGAGCTGAAGGCGTTCGGCACCTTCGTGGAGCTGACCAACCTGGTCGGCGCGCTCGGCTTCCAGCAGACCGTGAAGACCCTGAGCGGCCACCGGCTGCTGTGCATCGACGAATTCGAGCTGGACGACCCGGGCGACACCGTCCTGGTCTCCACGCTGCTGGGCAAGCTGGTCGATGCGGGCGTGGCGCTCGCCGCGACGTCCAACACGCTGCCCGGCAAGCTGGGCGAGGGCCGGTTCGCCGCGGCCGACTTCCTGCGCGAGATCCAGGGGCTGTCCGCCCACTTCCGCACGCTGCGCATCGACGGCGAGGACTACCGCCACCGCGGTCTGCCCGCGGCCCCGGCCCCGCACTCCGACGAGACGGTGACCCGGGCGGCGCGCCACATACCCGGCGCCTCCCTGGACGACTTCCCCGCCCTGCTGGACCATCTGTCCCGGGTGCACCCGAGCCGCTACGGCGCGATGTGCGACGGCGTCCAGGCCGTCTGCCTGACCGGGGTCGGCCCGATACCCGACCAGTCGACCGCGCTGCGGCTGGTGGTGCTGGCCGACCGGCTCTACGACCGCGAGGTGCCGGTGCTGGCCTCCGGGGTGCCGTTCGACCAGCTCTTCAGCGAGGAGATGCTGAACGGGGGCTACCGGAAGAAGTACTTCCGGGCGATATCCCGGCTCACGGCCCTGGCCCGGGACGCGAAGGGGCTGGCCGACGTCGCGTCGTCGGGACGTTGAGCGCGGATGGGGGCGGCGCGTCGCCTATCGACCCGCGACGCATCGCTGACCGACCCGCGTACCGCTGATCGAATGGCTGCGGCGCATCGCTGATCGACCCGCGCATTGCTGATCGGATGGTTCACCGTGCCCCCGCACCCGTGATACACACGTGCGGTCATCTTCTCTGTCCGCCAGCAGGGAGTTACCGCATGTCAGCGACACGACGTCAGCTTCTCGGCCGCACCGGTGCGCTGGGGGCCGCCATCGCCTTCACCGGCAGCGTCTCCGAGCTCTTCGCCGGAACGGCCGCGGCCGCCGAACCGGATGCCCCACCACTCGGCCGAGGTGGCTACGGCCCCCTGGTCCCCGACCCCGACGGACTGCTCGACCTGCCCGAGGGATTCCGCTACCGGGTGCTCTCGCGCGAGGGCGACGAGCTCCGCTCCGGCGAGGGCAAGGTCCCCAGCCACTGCGACGGCATGGCCGCCTTCCCGGGCCGCAGCGGCGGCTACCACGGCCGTACGCATCTCGTCCGCAACCATGAGAACCGTAACGACGCCGCGATCCGTGTCCCCGCGGTGAACGGCCTCACCTACGACCCCATGGGCCTGGGTGGCTGCACCGCCCTCGAACTCGACTCCGGCAATCGCGTGCTGTCCGAGCGGGTGGCCATCGCGGGCACCGCGGTCAACTGCGCGGGTGGCCCCACGCCCTGGCACACCTGGCTGACCTGCGAGGAAACCGAGGACCTGGCCGGTACCAACGGCTACACCAAGGACCACGGCTTCATCTTCGAGGTCGACCCCTACGATCCGCGCCGCACCGGCGCCGTACCGCTCACCGCCATGGGCCGCTTCCAGCACGAGGCCATCGCGGTCGATCCGCGCAACGGCGTCGTCTACGAGACCGAGGACGCCTTCGAGAAGCCCTTCGGGCTCTTCTACCGCTTCCGGCCGAAGAAGCCGCTCGGCGGCATCGGCTCGCTACGGGCGGGCGGGGAACTGCAGGCGCTGCGGGTGCCGGGGGTACCCGATCTGTCCACCATCCAGGAGCCCGGCACGACCTTCGACCACGTCGAGTGGGTGGACGTCCCCGACCCGCTCGCCCGCCAAACCCCCATCCGCTTCCAGGACTTCGGCCCCGGCGGCATCACCCACGCCCAGAAGCTGGAGGGGTGCTACTGGGGCGGCTCGTCGGTCTACTTCGTCTCCAGTTTCGCCAAGAGCGCGGACGGCTCGGCGGCCGATCACTTCGGCCAGATCTGGCGCTACGACCCTGACCGGCGGCGCCTCACGCTGGTCATCGTCTTCGGCCCCGAGACGGATGTCCAGCTGCCCGGTGAGTCCCCCGACAACATCACGCTCGCCCCCAGCGGCGGCCTGATGGTCTGCGAGGACGGCAACGGCGCCCAGCACGTCTTCGGGCTGACCCGGCGCGGCGAGGTCTATCCGATGGCCCGGGGCGCACAGAACATTGGCACACCGGAGGAGCCCGAGTGGGGTGAGTTCGCGGGCGTCACCTTCGCGCCGGACCGCCGCACGATGTATGTGAACTGCTACACCCCGGGCACGACGTTCGCCGTGACCGGGCCCTGGCGCCACTAGCGCCGCTCCGCGGCACTGGGCTGGGCCCTGTCCGGCGGCTTCGTCGGGCAGGGCCTACGGGGGTGTCCGGCGCACGCGGCGGAGCCGCATATCGATGCTTTCTCCTCCCCGCCCCTTCCCGGTACCAGGGGCTCTGCCCCTGGACCCCGAGGCCCGGGGCAGAGCCCTGCCACCCGGCGGAGCCGCACATCGACGACGTGGGAACGGACGAGGCCGACTGCTCCCCACCCACCCAAGACCCGACTGCTCCCCACCCACCCAAGACCACTGCCAGAAGCGCCACCCCTGGGTCCCGAGGTCCGGGGCATAGCCCCGGTTGGGGAAGGGGCGGGGCGGGGAGCAGCCGGCCGCCGACGGCAAGATCCGCCGGATACCCCCTAGCCGGAGCAGGCGGTGCGCTGGGCCTCCTGCCACTCGCAGACGGGGCACAGCGTCGCTCCGGGGCGCGTGGCGGGGTGCTCGGTGGGCTCGCCGCACAGCACGCAGTCCGCGTACGGCGGGCCCTCGGGGAGGTCCTTACGGTCGTCATGGACCGGTCGGTCGTCTTGTCGGTTGTCCATGACTCCTCGATCGTCCATGGCTCCTCGCTCGTCCATGACCCGAACCCTACGACCGGCGGGAGCTGAGCGCGCAGGCCAGTGCGGTCGCCCCGGCGGCAGCCGCGGCGGTCAGGGCCAGGGGCAGCAGGGGCATCGTCACGGTGCCGCTGAGCGAGCCGTCGACCAGCCCCGACACGGCGGCGTTCGCGGGCGAGGCACCGGCCACCGACACCAGCAGCGCGGCGAGCATGGTGACCGGGATCGCCCAGCCGGGGCGGCGCAGCAGCGGCCGGTTGCACAGCGCGCCGACGGCCGTGCCGAGCAGGGCACACGCGACCGCGGCGAGCAGCCCGGCGACGGTCGCCTCCGCCATGGGGACCTCGTGCTGGTGGTCCGCGCTGTGCGGATCGCTGACCGCCGCGACGAGCAGCGTCCCGGAGGTGCCGAGCAGCAGCGCCGCGCCCAGCGCGGTCAGCACGGCGGCGAGATGCACCCGGGCCGGTCCGACCGCCGCGGCGGCGCAGTCGCGCGCCGCGGCGGGCTCGTGGGTGACGCACACCCGCACCAGCCAGGCGGCGATGGGCAGCAGCGCGGCGGCGGCGTAGCCGAGGGAGTCGAGGACCGGCTGCCCGGACTGCACTCCGATCCCCAGGAACGCGCCGTAGAGCAGCAGCGGCGGCAGCCAGCGATGCGAACGGGCCAGCAGGGCCGCCTGATAGCGCAGCAGCGCGGTCATGCCTTCTCCTTCGGCGCCTCGGTGGGTTCCTGAGGCCCCTCGGCGGGCTCGTGGGGGTCGCCGACGGTGGTCACCACGCGGATGTGCCACGGCGGGTCAGCGGTCAGGAGGGTGCGGAGCAGGGCGTCGGAGTGGGCGGCGCCGACCGTCAGCCGTACGGCCCGGTCCGCCGGACCGGCGACCGCCTTACCGCTCCCGTGCGCCGTCGCGGCGGCGCCGTACTCGCACACCACCCCGCCCGGGAGCCCGGCGGGCAACTCGGCCCCAGGCGCTCCCTCGGCCTCCACCCGGACCCATGCGACGGCCGGGGCCGTGGACCGCCCCGGCCGCGTCCCGGCGGGAGACGGCCGCTCCCCGGCCGAAGCCGACGGGCCGGGCACGGCCGGGGCGTGGGCGCGCCCGCCCGCTGTCCCCGGCGCCTCGCGGGTGTCCGTCTCCACCGGCACCAGCCGGGTCTCGGTGACGCGCAGGACCCGGTCCGGGGCCCCGGCGAGGCGGCGTGGGTCGTGGTCGACGAAGACGACCGCGCCGCCGTCGGCCACGCGCTCGGCGACCGCCGCGTCCAGCACCCCGCGCGCGGCCCGGTCGAGGCCGGTCCACGCCTCGTCCAGGACCAGCAGCCCGGGGGCGGCCAGCAGCGCCTGCGCCACGGCGATCTTCTGGCTGGTGCCCTTGGACAGCTCGGTGAGTGCGGTGCCGGCGTATCCGTCCGCCCCGAACCGCTCCAGCCACTCCCCCGCCCCGCGCGCCGCCGCGGCGCGGGACAGCCCGTGGATCCGGCCCAGGTGGGTGAGGTAGCCGAGGGCGGAGAACGGCAGCTCGGCCGGGAACCGCTCGGGGACGTAGGCGGTGGCCGGGCGGCCGGTGATCCGGCCCGTGCTGGGGGCGTCGATCCCGGCGAGCAGCCGCAGCAGCGTGGACTTGCCGCTGCCGTTGCGCCCCTCGACGCGGGTCAGCGAACCCGGCGGCACCTCGAGGTCGACACCGCGCAGCACCCAGGGCCCGCCCAGGCCGTAGCGGCGGCCGACTCCTCGCAGTCTCATGCTGGTTGAGCATAGGCGTGGCGGTCGGGCCCGGCGGAGAACGCCGCGTTCCTGGCACACTGGGCGCGTGACCAGCACCGACGCCAGCGCCGAAGTCAACAGCGAGACCGGCACCGAGACCAGCGCCCGGGCAACCGCTGACCAGGGCACCGCATCCGGCGCCAGCAGCAGCCCCTTCCGGCACTCCGAGATCGACCGGGACGCCGCGCCGCAGTTCGTCCTGCCCCTGGTGGTCCGGATCGAGAAGGCCGCGCCCCCGGCGCGCACGGACGCCCTGGAGACGGCGGCGCGCGCGGTGCTGGTGCTGCTGTCGGACGAGCGGGCGACGGCCGCGGACGGCGAGTGGGCCCAGTCCGTACGGGACTGGCAGGACGCCCGGATCCGCAAGGTCGTCCGGCGGGCGCGCGGCGCGGAGTGGCGGCGCGCGGCCGAGCTGCCGGGCATCACGGTCACGGGCCGGGGGCCCGCCGCGACCGCTGCCGGGGACGGACCGCCGCCGGCCGCCGAGGTGCGGGTGTTCCCGCCGGTGCCGCTGGACGGCTGGCCCAAGGAGCTGGCCAAGCTCCAGGTCTCCGGCACCGACCTGGACGATCCCGAGCCGCCGCCCGCCCCCGACCTCACCGGTCCGGTGCTGTGGCTGAGCCCCCAGGTGGAGATGTCCGCGGGCAAGGCGATGGCCCAGGCCGGGCATGGCGCGCAGTTGGCCTGGTGGGAGCTGGACGACGCGGCGCGGACGGCCTGGCGCGCGGCCGGGTTCCCGCTGGCGGTGCGTACGGCGTCGGCCGAGCGGTGGGACGAGCTCACCACGAGCGGGCTGCCGGTGGTGCGCGACGCGGGGTTCACCGAGATCGCGCCGGGGTCCTGCACGGTGGTGGCGGACCACCCGGCACTGCGGCGCCCGTAAGGCCGTCCGCCGCGCCGGGGCCCATTCCGCGCCCGGGGCTATCGCCTGCGGCGGCGGATCGCGCGGGTGACGACCGGCGGGAGCACGTCGGCGGCGAGCCGCCGGACCGCGGTGGGACGGCGCGCCGCGGCGGCGGACGCCGGTGCGGCGGGCGCGGAGCGCGGCTCGGGGGCGGGGACGCGCGGGTCATCGGCGTAGCGGGAGGTGGGCGGGGTCGGGTTGGCGGGCTTCCCCGAGAACCGCAGCACCCTGCGGCCCGCGATCTCCTGCACGCTGGTGTGCATCCCCTTGCGCCACTCCTCGTCCGCGAGCAGCTCGTCCTGGATCGGCTCCGGGTCGCCCCAGGTGCCGTAGAGCTTCTGCGTGGTCAGGCAGATGGGCCGCAGGCCGCGGGTGAACACCGCCTCCCAGGTCGCGGCGGCCACCCCGGGGGTGTGCTCGGAACGGAAGTCGTCGAGGACGACCAGACCGCCGGGCAGCAGCGTGTTGTGCGCGGTGCCGATGTCGCCCGCCACATGCTCGTACAGGTGCGAGGCGTCCACGTGGATGAAGCGACAGGTGTCGGCACCGACGTGGTCGGGCACGACGGAGGTCGGGGCCTGGATGACGTGCGGCAGCTCGTCCCAGAAGGCCAGGTAGTTCTGCTCGAATGCGGTGCGGGTCAACGTGGAGTACGACTTGCGTGCCTCCGCCGCGTTCTTCTCGTCCGGCGCATCCGCGTCGAAGAGGTCACAGACCGTGAACCGCTCGTTCGCCCGCAGATACGCGGCGGTGAAGATGGCGCTCTTGCCCATGTAGGCGCCCATCTCCATCAGGTCCCCGTGCTGTCCGAGGCGCTCCTGGCGGGTCAGAAAGCGGTCGAACAGTACTTGGTCAAGGCTGGGGAACCAGCCCTTGACGTCATTGAGGCTGCGGGGACGCTGGGCCGCGGGCGCGGTGGTGACCGTCATGTGGCTCTCTGTTCGTCGATGGCGGCGGTCCGGAGAGACGTGTCCGGTAATCGTGTCCGGGAGCCCCTGGGGGAAGGATCCTCGGGGACGGGGTCCCGGGGGACGCGAGTGGGCGCCACGGTCGCAGTGAAAGGCAACGCGGGGCCGTCTCTCCTGTGGCCATTCTGTGACCACGCCTCCTCCGGAAGGTCTTACGGAGCGGTGACGGAACGGCGCGGGGGCGGACCCCGGCGCCCGCTCCGGCCTAGCGTCGTCCCCATGCGTGTACTGGTCACCGGAGGCGCGGGCTTCATCGGCTCGCATATCGTCACCGCCCTTGTCGATCACGGCCATGAGCCGGTCGTCCTCGATGCCCTGCTCCCGGCCGCTCATCCGACGCCGCCCACGGTGGACGGGGAGTGGATCCACGCCGACGTACGGGACCGGGAGGCGGTGGTCGCCGCGCTGCGCGGCGTGGACGCCGTATGCCATCAGGCGGCGATGGTCGGTCTCGGCAAGGACTTCGCGGACGCCCCGGCCTATGTGGGCTGCAACGACCTGGGCACCGCGGTGCTGCTGGCGGCGATGGCGGAGTGCGGGGTGCGCCAACTGGTGCTGGCCGGGTCGATGGTCGTCTACGGGGAGGGGCGCTACGACTGCCCCCGCCACGGCCGGGTCCGTCCCGGTCCGCGCGCCGAGGCGGATCTCGCGGCGGGCCGCTTCGACCCCCGTTGCCCCGAGTGCGGCACATCGCTGCGGCCCGGCAAGGTGGAGGAGGAAGCACCGGTCGATCCGCGCAATGTGTACGCGACGACGAAGCTGGCCCAGGAACATCTGGCGGCGGCCTGGGCCCGGTCGGTGGGCGGCCGCGCGGTGTCGCTGCGCTACCACAATGTGTATGGGCCGGGGATGCCGCGCGACACCCCCTACGCGGGGGTGGCCTCCTTCTTCCGCTCCGCCCTGGCGCGCGGCGAGGCGCCCGCGGTCTTCGAGGACGGCGGCCAGCGCCGGGACTTCGTCCATGTCCGGGACGTGGCCGCGGCCAATGTCGCCGCACTGGAGGCGGCGGCGCGGGTGGTGGCCCCGTCCACGCTGACCGCGTACAACACCGGCAGCGACGACCCCCATACGGTGGGCGAGATGGCCGCGGCTCTGGCCACGGCGTTCGGCGGCCCGGCACCCGTGGTGACGGGCGGGTACCGGCTGGGCGACGTACGGCACATCACCGCGTCGTCGCGGCGGATCCGCGAGGCCCTGGGCTGGCGCGCGGCGATCTCCTTCACGGAGGGCATGACCGCGTTCGCCCGCGCCCCCCAGCGCGCGGGGGTCTGAGTCTGAGGCGGAGGGGTCCGAGGCCGAGGAGGGCCGGGGCTGCGGGGGCCGAGGCTGCGGGGGTGGGGTCGGCCGGGGCGTGCCGGGGGCCGAGGCTGAGGGGGCGGGGCCGACCGGAGCGTGCCGGGGCCGAGGCTGCGGGGGCGGCGGCCTGAGGGGAGCAGCCGCTCACCTGTGTGACGGCGGTCCAAGCGGTCTCAGGGGCCGAGTCGCTCAGGTGATGGCGGCCCGAAGGGAGGGCCGCTCAAGTGGCGGCGGCGGGGAGGCGGACCTCGAAGCGGCAGCCGCCGTCGACATTGCGGACCGCCGCCTGGCCGTCGTGAGCCTCGACGATGCCGCGGACGATGGCGAGGCCCAGACCGGCGCCCGCCGGGGGTGTGCGGGCGTTGGTGCCGCGCCAGCCGGTGTCGAAGACGCGCGGAAGGTCCTCCTCCGGGATCCCGCCGCAGCCATCGGTGACCGACAGCACGACCGTGTCCGCCTCCCGCTCGGCGGTCACCGCGACCGTGCCGTCCGCCGGGGTGCGGCGGACGGCGTTGACGAGGAGGTTTCCGAGCACACGGGTCATCTCCTTGCCGTCGACCTCCACCGGGACGGGGTCCACCCGGTCGCCGATCAGTTGGACGCCCAGCTCACGGGCGAGCGGATCGACCCCGGCGAGCGCGTCGCCGATCAGGTCGTAGACGGAGATCCGGGTGGGGCTGAGGGAGAGCGCCCCGGCGTGGATGCGGGACAGCTCGAAGAGGTCGCCGACCATTGTGTTCAGCCGCTCCACCTCGGTGCGGATCCGGCGGAGGTAGCGGTCCGGGTCCGGGGCCACCCCGTCCTCCAGCGCCTCGGACATCGCGCGCAGCCCCGCCAGCGGGGTGCGCAGATCGTGGGATATCCAGGCGACCAGCTCCCGGCGGGAGGACTCCAGGGCGCGCTCGCGCTCGCGGGAGGCGGCCAGCTTGGCACTGGTGGCGGCCAGTTCACGGCCGAGCGCGGCGAGCTCGGCGGTGGCCTGGCCGTCGGGGGCGGCGAAGCTCCCGCCGTCCCCGAAGGAGCGGGCGGCGAGGGCCAGCGCGTTGCTGCGCGCCACCACCCAGCGGCCCATCAGCAACGCGGTGGCCATGGACACCACGGCGGCCATGGCGCACACGGTCGTGACCACCGTCAGGTCGTGCGGGGACAGGAACATCGCCCAGGCGACGGCCAGCGTCCCGGTGAGCATCGCCGTGACCGCGACGGCGGCGACGACGGTGAGAGACACCGCGACCGAACGACCGCGCACCAGCCGCAGCGCCAGCGCGCCCAGCAGACCGGCCGCCGCCGCGCCCAGAAAGGCGAACGCCGCCATGAGGAGGACATCACGCATCGGAGCCCGCCCCCCGCCCGTCGCCGTCCCGTCCCTCGTACCGTCGTGCCTCGTCCCGTCCGTCGTCGTCCCGTCGCCCCTCGTCCCGTGGCTCGTCGCCGAGTGGCCCGCCGGCGGCCTCGGGCGGGGCGTCGAAGCGGTAGCCGATGCCCCATACGGTCTGGATGAGCCGGGGCGCGGCGGAATCGTCCTCGACCTTCCCGCGCAGCCGCCGCACATGGACGGTGACGGTGGACAGATCCCCGAAGTCCCAGCCCCACACCTCGCGCATCAGCTCCTCGCGGGTGAAGGCCACCCCCGGGTGGCGCAGCAGAAAGGACAGCAGGTCGAACTCGCGCACCGTCAGGGCGAGTTCCCGGCCGTGCCGGGTGGCGCGCCGGGCCAGGGGATCGAGAGTGATCCCGGCACGGTGTGCCACACCGCCCGGGGCGAGGGCGGACGAGCCGGGGACCTGCGGACCGGGCCGGCCGCGGCGCAGCACCGACTCCACGCGCAGCACCAGCTCCCGTGGGCTGAACGGCTTGGTGACGTAGTCGTCCGCGCCGATCTCCAGGCCGAGGATCCGGTCCTCCTCGTCGCCGCGCGCGGTGAGCATGATGACCGGCACCGGGCCCTTGTCCCGGAGCGCGCGGCAGACCTCCAGCCCGTCCATACCGGGCAGCATCAGGTCGAGGACGACCAGGTCCGGCCAGCGGAGGGCGGCGTGGGCGAGCGCCCCGGGGCCGTCGGCGGCCTGGTCCACGGCGAATCCGGCCCGGCCGAGGTACCCGGCGACGACCTCGGCCACGGTCGGATCGTCGTCCACGACGAGCACGCGGGTGGGAGACGGGGTCTGCTGCATGCCCCACAGCGTGACACCAGGTCCGGCGCCCGGGTGCGGCAGGGAGGCCGAGGACCGGGCGACGTCCGTGTTTCGTAAGAACCTGAAGCCCGGAATGTCGCTTTCTCCTTCGTAGTGTGGTGCGGGTGACAAATTCGACCACCCCCTGTGCGGACGTCGTCCTGCCGTGTCTGGACGAAGCCGCCGCCCTGCCCTGGGTGCTGGCCCGCATCCCGGCCGGCTGGCGCGCCATCGTCGTCGACAACGGCTCCACGGACGGCTCGGCCACGATCGCCCGCGCCCACGGCGCCACCGTCGTGCACGAACCGCGCCGCGGCTTCGGCGCCGCCTGCCACGCCGGGCTCCTCGCCGCCGAGGCCGACATCGTCTGCTTCTGCGACTGCGACGCCTCGCTCGACCCCGGCCTGCTGACCGCCTTCGTGCGGACCGTCACGGAAGGCGGCGCCGACCTCGTGCTGGGCCGCCGACGTCCCCAGGAGCGGGGGGCCTGGCCGATGCACGCCCGGCTCGGCAATATCGCCCTGACCCGCATGCTGCGGCGGCGCACCGGCCTCACACTGGGCGACCTCGGCCCACTGCGGGCCGCGCGGCGCGAACCGCTGCTCGACCTCGGCCTCACCGACCGCCGCAGCGGCTACCCGCTGCAGATGGTCGTGCGGGCCGCGGACGCGGGTTGGCGGATCGAGGAACGCGAGGTGCCGTACCGGCCGCGCACCGGGAAGTCGAAGGTCACCGGCACCTGGCGGGGCACCTGGCACGCGGTGCGCGATATGCGCGCCGTGCTGCGCCAGCCCCCGGTGGCCCACGACCTGGCCGCCTCCTCGATGGCCGCGCGGTGAGCCCCGCGCCACGCGAGGATGCGAACCCGGCGAGGGTCCCCTCGGCTCCCGACCGCCCCGGCTCCGGACCCGACGCCGTCGGCGGGCCGGTCCCGGGGGCGGACATCCGTGCGGACACCGGCTCCCGACCTGCCCACGCGGACGGGACGACGCTGCTCGTCATCGCCAAGGAACCGGTGCCCGGGCGGGTGAAGACCAGGCTCACTCCCCCGTACACCCCCGCCGAGGCCGCCTCGCTCGCCGAGGCGTGCCTCACCGACACACTGCACGCCGCGCTCGCCATGCCCGCCGGTCGCAGGGTGCTGGTCCTCGACGGGCGCCCCGGGCCGTGGCTGCCGTCGGGATTCGAGGTGGTGCCGCAGTGCGACGGCGGTCTGGACGAACGGCTCGCCGCGGCCTTCGCCGCCTGCCGGGGCGCCGCCCTGCTGATCGGCATGGACACCCCGCAGGTCACCCCCGCTCTGCTCGCCCCCGCGCTGCACCCGAACGGCTGGCACGACTGCGACGCCTGGTTCGGCCCGGCCGCCGACGGCGGCTTCTGGGCCTTGGGCCTCGCGCAACCGGATCCCGGTCTGCTGCGGGGCGTGCCGATGTCCACCGCCACCACCGGTGCCGCACAGCGGCGCCGGCTGACGGACGCGGGGCTGCGGGTGCGCGACCTGCCGATGCTGCGCGACGTGGACACGGCGGAGGACGCCGCACGCGTGGCGGCCGACGCTCCGGGCGGGCGGTTCGCCCGGACCCTCGCCCGGCTGTCCCGGACCACCGCCCGATGAGCACGGCCGAGACAGTGCGAGACGGAGCCGTACGCGATGGCTCGGTGCGAGACGGGTCCGTACGCGACGAATCGGTGCGAGACGGAGCCGTACGCGACGGACCGGTACGCGACGGACCGGTACGCGACGGACCGGTACGCGACGGATCGGTGCGTGAGCGGACTCCCGCTCGCCGTGCGGCCGCCGCCTGGCACGCCGACCCCTATGTCCGGGCGCTGCACGCGGGCCGAGGTCCGCTGTTCCTGCGCCGAGCCGACGGCTGGATGCTGCCCTTGGACGTCGAACGCTGGTGTGCGGACGCCGACGCGGCCGATCGGACCGTGCTGCGGCGATGCCAGGGCCCGGCCCTCGACATCGGCTGCGGACCCGGTCGGCTGGTGGCGGCACTGGCCCTGCGCGGCCGCCCCTGCCTGGGCATCGACGTCAGCCAGGCCGCGGTCGCCCGAACGGTCCGTGCGGGCGGGCCCGCGCTGTGCCGCTCGGTCTTCGAACCGCTGCCCGGCGAGGGACGCTGGGGCACGGCGCTGCTGATCGACGGCAACATCGGCATCGGCGGTGATCCGCAGGCACTCCTCGCGCGCGTCGCTCAACTCATAGCCCCCAACGGGCTGCTGCTGGTGGAGGCCGCGGCGGCCGATGTGGACGAGCGGGTGCGGGTGCGGGTGGACGACGGCCGGGGCGACATGGGAACGGCCTTCCCCTGGGCCCGGGTCGGCGTCCCGGCGCTGCTGCACCACGCGCGCGCGGTGGGCTGGAACCCGGTCGAGCAATGGACCGCGCGGGACCGGAGCTTTGTGTCGCTGCGCCGCACCCCGCCCCTGCCCAGGTCCGCCACGGAGCGCTGAGCCGTGCCCGCATCGCCGCGCGGCCCGCTGCGGCCCGGCCCACTCGCCCGGTGGGTCGGCCGGGTGCCTGATCAGCACTTCGGCCCGGGCCCTCGCCCACCGGCCCGCGGCCGCCTCGCACCACCGCCTGACAGCACGGACGAGCCCCGCCCGGCAGAGCGCCCCACCCGGGCCGCGCGGGGGCGGACCGCCCACCCGCGGATATCCCCCCTCGCGCTGGCCACGCTGCTCGGCTCGCTGGTCGCCGTCCTCGCCCTGACCTTCCGCAGGGACGACTTCCACACCGCGCCCGGCACGCTCTCCCGCTGGTACGCCCTCGCCTGGGTGCTGTTCGCCGCGGCGGCGTGGACGGTCCGCCGCCTGGGCGCCCGCCAGGCCGCCGTCTTCGTGCTCGTGGGGAGCGCCGCGGTCGCCGCCACGGGCCTGCTCGGGCCGCCGCGCACCAGCACCGACGCCTACCGCTACGCCTGGGACGGACGTGTGCAGGCCGCGGGCATATCCCCCTATGACCACGCGCCCGAGGACCCCGCACTCGCTCCGCTGCGCGACCGCTGGCTCTTCCCGAAGGGCTCCGCCTGCCACGGCCCCGACCGCGCCCCCGTCCGCCCCGCAGCCGAACCTCCCGCGCCCGGCGCCCACCCACGCACCGATCCGGCGCCCGACCACACACCCGACACCCCCAGCAACACGCGCAAGACCTCCGGCCACACGCGCGGCACCTCCGGCCCCGCCGAGTCGCAGTGCACCCGCCTCAACCGCCCCGCGGTCCATACGATCTATCCTCCCGTCGCAGAGGGCTATTTCCTGCTTGTACACCGCTCGGCGCCGTCAGGTTCCACTCTCCTCCCCCTGCAGACCGGCGGCGCGCTGCTGTCCGTCGCCACCACCGCCGTGCTGCTGGCCGCGGCACGCCGCCGCCCCGATCCCCGCCTCGCGACCGCCCGCGCGGCGCTGTGGGCCTGGTGCCCGGCCGTGCCGGTGGAGGCCGTGAACAACGCCCATGTCGACGCGCTGGGCGCGCTGTTGACCGTCGCGGGCCTGGTCGCCGTCCCCCGCCGCCGCGCCCTGGGCGGCGTGCTGCTCGGCGCGGCGATCGCCGCCAAGCTGCTGCCCGCGGTAACCCTGCCGGGTGCGCTCTCCGGCATCCTCGCCATGAACTCCAAGACCCTCAAGGCCCCTGAAAACGCCGGGAGCCCCGCCTCACCGACCACCCGGCTCCGCCGCGCCGCGGCAACGGCGGTGCGCCCTGCCGCGGCGATCGTGCTGCCCGCCGCGGCCGTCGTCGCGCTCGGCTACCTCCCGTACGTCCTGCTCTCGCGCTCCTCCGTGCTCGGCTATCTCACCGGCTATGTGGCCGAGGAGGGGTACGAGACGGGCTCCACCGCCGCCGCTGACAAGAACCGCTACGCACTGCTGCGTCTGCTCCACCCCGCCCCGGAGAGCTGGGCCCTGCCGGTGGTCGCCGCCGTCCTGCTCGTGATCGTCGCGTGGGTGCTGCTGCGCGGCGATCCCGGGCGGCCCTGGCGCGGCGCGCTGGTGGTGACCGGGACCGCGTTCCTGCTGATGACGCCCGGCTATCCCTGGTACGCGCTGCTGGTGGTGGCGCTGGTGGCCCTCGACGGGCGCTGGGAGTGGCTCGGCCTGCCGCTCGCGGGAGTTGTCCAGTATGTGACGGCCCGTGCGGTCGACGACGGCGCGTGGGTCGGAACGCTGGGGTACGCGGTCGCCGGTGCGGCGGTCATGGCCGGCTGGGCCGTGCGGGCCCTGCGGGCGGCTTCCGCTCCCCCGCCGCCGGGGCCCCACGCCGAGGCCCCGGACGACGCCGCCACACCCGGATCACCACCCGGATCGCCAGCCACACGGCCGAGGCGGCGAAGAGTCCCGCGGTGATCAGCAGCCAGCGCGACCAGAAGACGTCGGCACTCAGCCCGGTCGCGTTCTCGTAGCGGCGCTCCTGCCGGCCGAGGATCAGCGGGAACCACACCAGCAGGAGCAGCCCGGAGAGGAAGACGGGCACTCGCACATGGTTGATCCAGCGGGCCGCGGCCGGGAGCGCGGCGCCCACGGCACGGTCGGCGAGCGCGTACAACGGAAGCAGCACCAGGTCATGGAGGATGGCGGCGCCGACGATCCACAGCAGGATCCCGAACCAGTCGCCGCTCAGCAGCCTGAGCCCGGCGTAGCCGGTCAGCGCGAACGAGCACAGCAGCAGCACCAACCGCAGCGGTGATTCCGGCTCCAGCCGCAGCGGACCGAAGCGGCGCAGCGCGGCCCGCGGACCGAAGCGGCGCAGCGCGGCCTTCATCTGGTCTCCTCGAAACCCGCTCATACGTCCTCCCCGAACCCCCCTCATGCGGCCTCCCCCAAGCCCCTTCACGCGGTCTCCTCGAAGCTTCCGAAGGTCAGCCGGCCGACCCACTTGGTGTTGTGCACACCCGGGGCCCCGGGCACGATCACCCGCGCCGGATAACCGTGGTCCGGCGACAGATCCGCGCCGTTGACCCTCAGGGCCAGCAGCGAGCGGGGGTCGCGGACCTGGACGTCGCTCAGCACCACGCGGCGGAAGGAGCCGTGCCGCTGCACCGACTCCACCAGGACCCTCGGCGGCCGGTCGGCATGCCCCACCAGCGCGGCGAGGTCGGCCAGCCGCACCCCGTCCCACCGCTGGTCGGACGTGGACCAGCCCTCCACACAAGCGATGGGCAGCGCCGCGCCGTGTCGCGGCAGCCGCAGCAGCTGCTCCCGGGTGAGGACCGTCTCGCGGCCCGTCGCGCCGCGCACCGTCAACCGCCAGTCGGGCCCGATGTCGCGGGCCCGGAGGCCGACGGCCATGGCGGTCTTGTTGATCTGGAAGCCGCCCGGCCCCGACCCCGGGTTGCGGCCGTGCGGCGCGAGTACGGCCGTCTCGCGCAGCGGGCCGCCGATGCTCTGACCGGCCGTCACCACCAGCAGCGCGAACGAGCCGGTGCCGACCATGGCGAGCGCGCCCCGCCGCGACATGGTGGGCGCGGCCGGTTGCGGGCTGACCAGACCGGTCTCGTCCGGCGGCTCCGGCGTGGTGTCGTGGGCGCGGGTGCGCAGCTCGGCCCGCAGATCGCGGCTGCGCAGCGCCCGCACCATGGCCGGGAACCGCAGCGCCACATGGACCACGAGGGCGGCCATGAAGATCCACGCCCCGTAGAAGTGCAGCGGGTAGAAGGACCCGGGGAAGATGTAGTCCAGCTGGACGTTGAGCACCCCGGTCGCGAACTCGAACAGCCCGCCGCCGACCAGCGCCAGCAGCGAGAGCCGCTCCAGCCCGTGCCCCACCGACCGCACCGGGGGCCAGGTGAACAGCTTGGGGATGACCGACCACAGCTTGGCCAGCAGCACCGGCACGAGCACGATCCCGAGGGTGACGTGCACGCCCTGGTTGACGCGGTAGAGCCAGGAGGGGTTGGTCGGCCAGGTGAAGAGATAGAAGCCGAGCAGCCCCTTGTCCGGAGTCTGGTCGTTGACCGGGGACAGTCCGGGGTTGTAAGCGGCGTACGACAGCAGTCCGGTCACGAAGAGCACGGGCAGGCCGAAGAGCAGGATCACGCCGAAGACAGACGTCAGCCAGGGGCCGCGCAAAGGACTGCGCCACAGCGCGCGGCGGTCACGGTGGGTACGGGGAGGGTGGCTCATGGCATGACGGTAGGGCGGCCGCGCCGCGTTCCGGGGCCTTGAGCCCATGACGAAACGGTGACGTCAGCCGCCCCGGCCGCGAGGATCTGACGGTCCGGTGACGTCGCGCGGCGCGGCGGCCCGGACGCGGGCTTCACGACGTAGCGTGACGTCGTGAAACTCCCTCTCCACAGCGGCATCGACATCCGGGCCGTCGAGAACGAGAAGCGGACCGGCCGCCGCCGGGACATGCTCGCCGCCGTTGCCGCCGCCGTGCTCTTCGCCGTCGCCGCCGTCGTCGGCACCCTGATCCAGCGGGCCGATCACTCGCTGTACGTCGACTGGGCGCCGCTGTACGCCGACTGGCTGCCCCATGTGGGCCCCGGCACGCCCGCCGCCCTGGCCGTCGCCGCGGCGGTCGTCGTCCACGGTCCCCGGCTCGCGGTGCGGCTGCCGTGGCGCGGGCTGCTGGGGGCCGTCTGGGCGGCGTCCATGGCCTGGATCTGGTCACTGGCGCTGGTCGACGGATGGCAGCGGGGGGTGGCGGAGCGGCTGACCGCGCGCCACGAATATCTGCGCGGTGTCGACCGGTTCCACGACATCGGCGCGGCCCTGCGCGGCTTCACCGGCCATATCCTGCTCACCCAGCCCGACCACTGGCCCGCCCATATCGCGGGCCATCCGCCGGGCGCCGTGCTCACCTTCGTGGGCCTGGACCGGCTGGGCTTGGGCGGCGGCGCCTGGGCGGGGGCCTTCTGCATCACGGTGGGCGGCTCGGCGGCGGCCGCGATCCTGGTCACGCTGCGCGCCCTGGGGCAGGAGCGGGCCGCGCGCGCTGCCGCCCCGTTCCTGGTCCTGGCGCCCGGGGCGGTCTGGGTGGGCGCCTCGGCCGACGGCTATTTCGCGGCCGTCGCGGCCTGGGGGCTCGCGCTGCTGGCGCTCGCGGCGACGCGTACGGTCCGGGCGCCCGGGGCGGTCGCGTTCGGCTCCGGGCTGCTGCTGGGGCTGACGGCCTATCTCTCCTACGGGCTGACGCTGCTGGCGCTGCCCGCCGTCGCCGTGCTCCTGCTCGCCCGTACCGCGCGGCCGCTGCCCTTCGCGCTGATGGGGGCGGCGGCGGTGGCCGGTGCGTTCACGCTGACCGGCTTCCAGTGGTGGGAGGGGTACTCCCTGCTGGTCGAGCGCTACTACCAGGGCGTGGCCTCGGACCGCCCGTACGCGTACTGGGTCTGGGCCAACCTGGCCGTCGCGACGGTGGTCGCCGGTCCGGCCGGTGTCGCGGGCGTGCGGCGGATGCTGTCGGCGGTGCCGGACACCGTAAGGCGGCTGCGCCCGGGCGGCCCGGGGGCCCCGGACGGGCTCGTGGTGCTGACCTTCGCCGTGCTGCTCGCACTCGCCGTGGCCGATCTGTCCGGAATGAGCAAGGCCGAGACGGAGCGGATCTGGCTTCCCTTCCTGGTCTGGCTGCTGCCCACCGCCGCGCTGCTGCCCGCTGTCGATCGCCGCCGCTGGCTTGTGGCCCAGGCGTGTCTCGGACTGCTCGTCAACCACCTGCTTTTGACCGGTTGGTGAGGAGACCGATGTGAAGGCCACGTGATACTTCTGTGATACTGAGGGGGACGTACATCTGTACTGTTGCCAGGGGGCGGGACCCGTGAAGGCGCTGAAGATCGTGCAAGCGTTGAAGGCTTTAAACGCGAAGAACGCCTATGGCGTGGCCGCGCCCATAGGCGCGCTCACGGCCGTGGCCGTCGTGGTGGCGCTGCTGATAGCCCTCACCTCGCCGGGGGACGCGGGCGGCGCACGGGACGGGGATCTCCCCGCCGCCGCGGCGTCTCCCAAGTCGGACCGGGTCCCCAGGGAGCCCAAGAAGAAGGACAAGTACGCCCATTGGGACGGCAAGGTCAAGGTGCTCGGGGACGGCTCCACGTCCTACACCGGACCGCAGCCGCACCAGCTCAAGCCCGAGAAGCTCAAACCGGGCGAGAAGCCCCCGCAGTTCGTGGTCTTCTCCTGGGACGGCGCGCTGGAGAACGACGACCATCTCTTCTCCCGCTTCCGCCAGGTCGCCAAGGAGAGCGACGCCACGATGACGTTCTTCCTGAGCGGCATGTATCTGCTGCCCAAGACGAAGAGCGACCTCTATCGCCCGCCCCAGCACAAGCCGGGCTCGGCCGCCATATCCTTCCCGACCGACGAGCACATCAGGGAGACCCTGGAGCAGCTGAGCGGGGCCTGGCAGGACGGCAATGAGATCGGCTCGCACTTCAACGGCCACTTCTGCGGCGCCAAGGGCGGACAGGACTGGTCCACCCAGGAGTGGAAGAGCGAAACGGAGCAGGCCGTCTCCTTTGTGAAGCACTGGAAGACCAACACCGGCTTCACCGACATCAAACCGCTGCCGTTCGACTACGACGTGGAGCTGGCGGGCGGGCGCGCGCCGTGCCTGGAGGGCCAGAAGACGCTGATTCCGGCCATCAAGTCCCTCGGCTGGCGCTATGACGCCAGCTCCCCGGGCGACTTCCAGCTCTGGCCGTCCAAGATCGACGGGATCTGGAACTTCCCGCTGCAGCTGGTGCCGTACCCGGAGAGCGAGAAGCAGGTCCTCTCGATGGACTTCAACTTCCTCTTCAACCAGTCCGGTGACAGCACCGAGGGCGATCCGGCGAAGTACACGGAGTGGGAGCGGCTGACCCGCGAGGGCTATCTGAACGGCTTCGAGCGGGCCTACAACGGCAGCCGGGCGCCGCTGTTCATCGGCAATCACTTCGAGACCTGGAACGGCGGCATCTATATGCAGGCCATCGAGGACGTGATGCGGAGCGTCTGCCGCCGCGACGGAGTGCGGTGCGTGTCGTTCAAGCAGCTCGCCGACTGGCTGGACGCCCAGGACCCGAAGGTCCTGGCGAAGCTGCGGATGCTGGACCCGGCGGAATCGCCGGACTGGTCCACGTACACCAAGACCAATTGACTTCCTCTCCCCCCCTGAGGGGCGAGATTCCCGCCTACCGCGCCGTTGAAGGCTGCGGTGTCGAGTGGGTTCCTGCTTCGCTGCGCGGTGCCGGGACGAGTCCTGGTCTTACCTGGGGCCCAGGCCGAGGTGAACAGTGTGGATCCGTGCACACAGCCAAGGTCAGAGCAGTTTTCGGATTCGCTTCACCACCGGACTGAAGCCCGGTGCACTGCGAATAGCCCCGGTAGCGTGCGGAAGCGGTCCTGTTGCCGGGTTTCCACCGGGGCTCGTTCCACCGGGGCCTGTTCCACCGGGGCCTGTTCCACCGGGGCTTGTCCCACCGGGGTTCATTCCGCCGCCCGGTCCGTCATATAGGTCTTCCAGATGTCCAAGGGGTAGGTGTCGCCCGAGGTGTCGGTGGCTTTCCCGCCCATCCCTTTGAGCGGCATCAGCTCCTGCGACTTGGGGTCCACCCGGGACAGCGACACCGCCGTCGACAGCTTCTTGGTGTAGCCGACGAACCAGGCGGAGTTGCCGTCCTGCGCCGTGCCCGCCTTACCGGCCACCTCATCACCGGCAGCGGCGGCCCCGCGCGCCGCGCCCTCCGGGCTCTGCACGGAGCCCCGCAGCGCATCGTCCACCTCCGCCGCGACCGCCGGGCTGAAGGCCCGCCTGGCGCTGTCCTTGCGCAGAGAGAGCCGCTGCCCGCCGTGGGTGAGCCCGCTCACCGAGTACGGCGCGTGGTGCGTTCCCTCGGCGGCGAACGTCCCGTAGGCGCTGGCCATACGGATCGAGCTGGGTGTCGCGGTGCCGAGCGAGAACGCGGGCACCCGCGCGCCGAAGCTGCTGGGCAGCATCCCCGCGTCGATGGACGCCTGCCGGACCCGGTCCAGGCCGACGTCCATGCCCAACTGGATCATCGGGGTGTTGATGGACCGCACGATCGCCTGGCGCAGGGAGACCTGCCCATACGAGGCGTCACCGTCGTTGCCGGCCCGCACGATCTTGCCGCTGCGGTCCCAGTACGGCCCCTCGGGCGTATGCACCGCGATCTTGTTGTCGCCGTCGTAGAGCGTCGAGGGGGTCACGGGCGTCCGCTCCCCGTCGCGCTTCAGCAGAACGCCGTCGCGCAGCGCGGCGGCGTAGACGAAGGGGGTGAAGGAGGTGCCGGCCGGGACGTTGGAGGCGTTCGCGTCGTTGAATCCCTGCTCGAGATAGCCGGGGCCGCCGTACAGCGCGCGTATCGCGCCGCCGGGGGCCACCGAGGCGGCGCCGATCCGCACATGGCGGTCCTCGGGGCGATGCTCGGGATCGAGGGTGTCCCGGGTCTTCTTCACCGCCTTGGCCAGCGCCTGGACCTTCGGCTTCTCGAAGGTGGTGTGAATCTGATAGCCGCCCAGGTCGAAATCGGCGTCGGATATCTCGGTATGGGAACTCACATACGCCTTGGCCGTCTCCACCAGATAGCCGACCTGACCGGTGAGCCCGGCCGACTTGGGCGGCGCCTTGGGCTCGGGGAACGACGTATAGCGGGCCCGCTCGGACCGGGAGAGCTTTCCGATGTCGACCATCCGGTCCAGCACCCACTTCCAGCGGTCGACGGCCCGCTTGTGGTTCTTGGCGCTGAGCGTCGGATCGAATGTCCCGGCGCCCTTGAGCAGCGAGGCGAGCAACGCGCCCTCGCTCGCGTTGAGTTCCGAGACGTCCTTGCCGTAGTACGCGTACGCCGCCCGCTGAATGCCGTAACTGCCGCGCCCGAACCAGCTCGTGTTCAGATAGCGCTGAAGGATCTCCCGCTTGCTCATCCGGTCGTCCAGCTTGATGGCCATGAACATCTCGGTGAGCTTGCGGGAAAAGGTCTGGCGCTGATTCAGATAGGCGTTCTTCACATACTGCTGGGTGATGGTGGAGCCGCCTTGGGTCTCACCACCCGTCACCATCCGCGTCACGGCGCGCATCAGACCGCTCGGGGACACTCCGCTGTCGGAGTAGAAACTGGCGTTCTCCGCGGCGAGCACCGCCCACTGGACATCCTGCGGCACCTTGTCCAGCGGCACCTCCTGCCGGTTGACCGGACCGGTGCGGGCCATCTCGCTGCCGTCTGCCCAGTAGTAGACGTTGTCCTGCTGGGTGGCGAAGTCGTTCAGGTTCTTGGGTATGTCGGTCTGCAGATACAGATAGCTCAGCAGACCGGTCAGACTGCCGAGGCAGAAGACGAAGAGGAGAGTGATCTGACGCCACGACGGCAGCCATCGCCCCACACCACGCCGCCCCGCCCGGGGGTAGTCCAGCCGGACCCGCGCCGCCGCCCAGCGGCGCAGCCGCATCCCCCGGCTCCCCGAGGACGGCTTTCGGCGGTGCTTGCGGTGCTTCCCCATGGCGTTGTCACTGCTGCCCAGCACGTGTTTTCCCCCACGCTCGCTCCGCGCGCGGGCGCGGCACAAAGGTGTGATCTTCCATCCCCCCGGACCAGACGATCCTATTTTCCCCTCTCAACGTCTGTCCCCACAGGGCTCCAATTTTTTGCAACAGTGACCATAACCAGCGACACCACCCACCCGATGACCTTTCGCACCGCCGGGCCACCCCTGCCGGCGGCCCCGCGGACTCCCCTCCGCCGCCATGCTGCGAAGCTCAAATGAAGCTCTGAACCACGGGCCCGGGGGATTCGTCCTCCTTCTACGGGGTCATCACCTCGGCACGCGAGAACAACACCGCGGGGGACGCGGTACGGAACGAGGAGGGGGAGCCATGGTGCGCCTCGGTACCGGAATCGGCTGGCGGCCGGAGATCGCCGACGACATCGCACGGCTGCCCGGCATCGACTGGGTCGAGGTGGTGGCGGAGAACATCTGCCCCGACCATGTGCCGGACGCGCTCCAGCGGCTGCGCGAGCGCGGGACCGCGGTGGTCCCGCACGGGGTGTCGCTCGGCCTCGGGGGAGCCGAGCGGCCCGACCCCGGCCGCCTCCGGGCGCTGGCCGAGCGGGCCGAGGCGCTGGGCTCGCCGCTGGTCACCGAGCACATCGCGTTCGTCAGGGCCGGGGGCCCGCTGACCGCGTCACCGGCCATCGAGGCCGGGCATCTGCTGCCGGTGCCGCGGACCCGTGACGCGCTGGACGTGCTGTGCGAGAACGTGCGCATCGCACAGGACGCGCTGCCGGTGCCGCTCGCGGTGGAGAACATCGCGGCGCTGATCTCCTGGCCGGGCGAGGAGATGACCGAGGGCCAGTTCCTCGCCGAGCTCGTGGAGCGCACGGGGGTACGGCTGCTCATCGACGTGGCCAATCTGCACACCAACCACGTCAACCGGGGCGAGGACCCGGCCAAGGCGCTGGACGAGCTGCCCACGTCGGCAATCGCCTACGTCCATGTGGCGGGCGGGGTGGAGAAGGACGGGGTGTGGCACGACAGCCACGCCCATCCGGTGACCCAGCCGGTGCTCGACGTCCTCGCCGAACTGTGCGCCCGTACGGCACCGCCCGGCGTACTGCTGGAGCGCGACGAGGACTTCCCGGCGGCCGGGGAGCTGGCGGGCGAGCTGGACGCGATCCGCGCGGTGACGGCGGCGGGGGTCGTGGAAGGGGCCGTGGCTCCGGCGACGGCCTCCGCCGCGCCCGGCGCCCCCGTGCCGGACGCCGTCCGGGAGCGGCTGGCGCTCGCCCAGACCTCGCTGCTGTCCGCGCTGGTCGGAGGCACCCCGCCGCCCGAAGGCTTCGACCGGCGGCGGCTGCGGGTGCAGAGCGCGGCGCTGACGGCCAAGCGGGCGTCCGTGGTCGCCAAAGTGGCCCCGGAGCTGCCGGAAATCCTGGGCACCGGCTACCGCCCGGCGTTCGCGCGGTACGCCGACGGCCGCCCGATGACCGGCGGCTACCGCCGCGACGCGCTGGCGTTCGCCGAGCATCTGCTGGCGGAGGGCCGGCCCGACGACCCGGCGGCCCGGCGCCGCCTGACGCTGTGGTGGCAGGAGCGGTCCGGGCCCGCGCCCCTGGCGTCCCATCCGGCGGCACGGCTGGCCCGCCGGGTCCGGCTCGCGCTGAGCGGGCGGCGAGCGGCATGAGCGCGGCGGTGATCCTGGTCTACTCGGCCGTCGCCCTGTCGTCGGTGGTGCTCATCACCGGCACGGTCCGGGCCCGGCGCGGGGAGGCCGTGGGGCCGGTGGACGCCCGGGCGTACGACCTGCTGGAGGCCGCCTTCCTGGCGGGTGGGCCGGGCCGGACGGCGGACACCGTGATCAGCGCGATGTACGCGGACGGCCGGCTGGCGATCGGCGACCCCGGCGTGGTCTCGGTGCGGCAGCCGATCGCGCGCGGCCCGGTCGAGGAGGACCTGCTGCGGCTGTGTGCCAGTTCCCCGCACGGCGCCCTGAAGTGGCTGCGCCGGGAGCTGATGCGCGGTGCCTCAATGCAGGCGATCGGCGACCGGCTGGCGGCACGCGGGCTGCTGGTGCGGCCGGAAGCCCTCCGGTTCTGGCGGCGCGCGGCACGGGCGCAGAACACGCTCTGTGCGGTGGGCCTGTTCCTCGCCATCATGTTGACCGCCGACTCCGTGGCCGACGACGGACTTCCACTGATCTTCGCGATCGGCCCCGCGCTCTTCACCGGCTTCCTCATCGGCGGAATCTGCACCGGCGCGGCCAAGCGCCGGCTGACCGCCGCCGGGAAACGGGCGCTGGTGGCGTACCGAAGGGACTCGGGGGTCGGCGAACGGCGGCACGCCCTGTCCGTCGGCCATCCCGCGACGGTCCCCGTCGCGGTCGTCGTCGCGCTGACGGGGGCGGCCACCCTGACGGACGATCCGGTGCTGCGCAAGCAGATGCTGGACGCGCAGAAGGTACCGAGCGGTTCGGGGTCGTCGAGCGACTCGGGGTCTTCGGGCACCTCGGACTACGGCGGCGGATCGTGGTGCGGAGGGGGCGGCTCCGGCTGCGGAGGCTCCTCGTGCGGCGGCTCGTCCTGTGGCGGGGGCGGAGGCGGAGGATGCGGCGGCTCCTCGGGGTCGAGCTGCGGCGGGGGCGGAGGATGCGGCGGCGGCTGAGCCGCGACATGACGGGCCGGGTCGCCGCCAGGAGGCCCGGCAGGGCCCGCCGCGCATCTGCGACCACCGGCGGGCGCCAGGTGTTGGCGGCAGCCGCAGCCCGGTGAAACTCACCCACATGCCGATGACGCACTACCACCAGTGGTCGCCGGCTGCGGGCGGTGGGCCGTAGCTCTGCCGGGCCGAGCCGCCGCCCGGTAAATCGCTCGGCGCCCGCTGCCGATGGCGATCCCGCGCGCCACCAGTGGGCGCCGGGTACGGGCGGCCAGGCCGAGCCGCCGCCCGATGAAACGCCCCGTGCCGATGACGATCCCGTGCGCCACGACCAGCGGGCGCCGGGTACGGGCGACCGGCCCGAGCCGTAGCCCCGTGAAACCGCCCAGCACCCGACTGCCCATCCGATCAGCCAAGCGTCCTCGCCGATCCGCAGCGGCCCGCGCAACGCCTCCCGCGCCATGGCCGTACGGGTCGCGGGCGATCGGTCGCCGCCCTCGAGCGAGCCGCGCCCCCAGGCAACCCGCGCCCCCGAGCGAGCCGCGCGTCCGGGCAACCCGCGCGTCCGGGCGAGTCGTTCATATCGTGAAAACAATGGCGCGACGGCGGTCGGGTCCAGTAGAACTCGGCCATGTTGTGGGTCCTTTTCCTGCTCGTCGCGTGGGGCGCGGCGGTTGTCAGCTGCACCCGTCTGTGCCTGGCGGCGGTTGCCGCCGCCCAGCCGCTGGACCCCGATCCGGCGGCGGACGCGAAGGGCCTGAGCCTGTACGAGGCGGCGTTCCTGTCGGGCGGTCCGCGGCGGGTGGGCGATCTGGTCCTCGTCACGATGTACCGCGAGCGCCGGCTGCTGCTGGCCCACACCGGCTGGGTCACCGTCGTGGTCCCGGACGGGCGGGACGAGCTGGAGCGGTCCGTGATCACCGCGATAGGGCCGGAGGGCCAGTCGCCGGTGCGGCCGGTGCGGGCCGCGCTCGCCACCGCCGCCCCCGTACGGGCGCTGGGCGACCGGCTGGTGGCGGCGGGGCTCGCGGTGCCCGCCTCGGCCCGTACGAATGTGGCGGTCGCGGTGCGGCACGTGCGCGCGGCCTGCGTGCTGGTGCTGGCGACGGCGGCCGCCGCGCTGCTGCTGGTGCCGCCCGCGGCGGGGCGCGGTCCGGTGGCCTCGTGGTTCATGCTGCCGTTGCTGCTGACGGTGAGCTGTCTGCTGATCGCCCGGGTCGAGGCGCATCCGTACTCGCGGTGGGCCTCCCCGGCCGGTCAGCTGCTGCTGGGCCGGATCGACGTGCCCCCGCGGCGGACCCTCGCCCAGCGCTCGGGCAGCGGCCCGGGCGGCGATGGCGACGACGGCGAGGTGCTCACCGCGCTCGCGGTGCACGGCACCGCCGCCCTCCCCGACCGGGCGCTGCGCGCGGCGCTGAAGGGGCATTGGGGTCATTGACCCCGACACCGTGGCCCGGTGCTTTACATGGTCATCCGCCGCGCCAAATATCCCTTTCATCGCGCGATGCACGAAGGGATGGCCAGTGAGAGCAGCAGCGCCGTACGGCATCCTCGGCCCGCTGTCCCTGTCACTGGCGATGAGCGCGCTGCTCGCGACGCCCGCCACCGGCCGCCCGCTCGCCGCGTCCACCGCCCGCACCGCCACGACGGTTACGACGACGCCGTCCGCCACGGCCCCGGCCGGTGCGGCGGGCGCGCTCCTCACGGCCCCGGCCTCCCCCGCGCCCCGTTCGGTCTCCGCCGTCCCCGTCGCCCCCGCGGCGCCCGCCTGGAGCTCCTGGTCCGGCTCGCCCGCATCGGCCGTCACGGCCGCCACCCCGCCCGGTGACGCGGTCGCGGCGCGCGGGGTGACGCTCGCCGCCCGGCGCGCGGCAAAGCGGGGCATCGCCTTCCGCCGCTGCCCGCGCGCCGAGGCGCTGGCCGCCCCCATCACCTGCGGAAAGGTCTCCGTCCCGCTCGACTACGCCCGCCCCCGCGGCAAGCACATCAGCCTTACCGTCAGCCGGGTCCGGGCCACCGGCCCCAAGGCCCGGCGCCAGGGCGCGCTGGTCTACAACCCCGGCGGACCGGGCGCCTCGGGTATGGCGTTCCCCGAGTACGCGGCCGAGGGGGCCTTCCGCCGGGTGGCCGCCGCCTACGACTTCGTCGGCTACGCCCCACGGGGCGTCGGCCGTTCAGCGCCGCTGTCCTGCCAGCGGCCGTCGGCCTACGCCAAGGCGCCGACCAGCTCCCCGCCGCACCCCACCGCCGCCTTCAAACGGCGGCTGGTGGCGCGGGCGCGCGCCTATGTCCGGGGCTGTGTGCGCCGCACGGGCCGCGCGCTCGCCCACTACACCACCCTGGACAACGCCCGCGATCTGGAGGTGCTGCGCGCGGCGCTGGGCCAGCGGCGGCTCACCTTCGTGGGCGCCTCGTACGGCACGTACTACGGGGCCGTGTACGCCACGCTCTTCCCGGGGCGGGTGCGCCGGATGGTCTTCGACAGCGTGGTCAACCCCGCCCCTTGGCGGATCTGGTACCGCGACAACCTCGACCAGTCGGTCGCCTTCGAGCGGCGCTGGCGGGACTGGCGCCGCTGGGTCGCCCGGCACCACGCCGTCTACCACCTGGGCACCACCGATGCCCGGGTGCTCGCCTCGTACGAGAAGGCGCGGCGGCGGCTGGGGCACAAGCCGGCGGGCGGGGTCGTCGGCACCGCCCAGCTCCAGAGCGCGTTCCTGCGGACCGGCTACAACGACGCCTACTGGGATCCGGCCGCCCGGGCGCTGGCCGGCTATCTGCACGGTGACCCCGAGCCGCTGATCGCGCTCGCCGCGCCCGATCCGGCGCAGGCGGCCGACGACGAGAACGGCAACGCCGTCTACACCGCCGTGGAGTGCAACGACGCGCCCTGGCCGCGCACCTGGGCCACCTGGAACCGCGACAACACCGCCCTCGCCCGCCGCGCGCCCTTCGAGACCTGGGACAACGTGGCGATGAACCTGCCGTGCGCCTTCTGGCCGCTGAAGCCCGGCCGCCCCCTCGACGTGGGGCACTTGGAGGCGGTGGGCCCCCGGACGGGGCGGGTCGCGCTGCCGCCGGTACTGCTGCTCTCGGCGGAGCGGGACGCGGCCACCCCGTACGCGGGGGCGAAGGAGCTGTGGCACCGGCTGCCCGGCTCCTCGCTGGTGACCGAGCGGAAGGCGGGCACCCACGGGTTGTGGGGCGGGCCGAACGACTGCGTCAACCGCCATGTGGACACGTATCTGCTGACCGGGAGGACGCCGGGCCGGTCCGCCACCTGCGCCCCGCGCCCGGAGCCCGCACCGCTTCCGGCCCCGGCCCCGCTGCCCGAATCGGGCAAGCAGCCGGCCGCGATGCCGGGCACGCCGTAAGAGACCGCAAGGGGACGCCGGGGCCCGTACGGGACGACCGTAAGGCCGTCCCGACTACCGCAAAAGCGTCAGGCCAGACCGGCGACGAGCTCGGAGACCGCCTTGCGCCGCCCGGTGTAGAACGGCACCTCCTCGCGCACATGGCGACGCGCCTCGGAGGCGCGCAGGTGGCGCATCAGATCGACGATCCGGTGCAGCTCGTCCGCCTCGAAGGCCAGGATCCACTCGTAGTCGCCGAGCGAGAAGGACGCGACCGTGTTGGCGCGCACATCGGGGTAGCCGCGGGCCATCTTGCCGTGGTCCGCGAGCATCCGGCGGCGGTCCTCGTCGGGCAGCAGGTACCAGTCGTAGGAGCGGACGAACGGGTACACGCTCACGTAGTCGCGCGCGTTCTCGTCCGCGAGGAACGCCGGGATGTGGGACTTGTTGAACTCGGCCGGGCGGTGCAGCGCCATGTTGGACCACACCGGCTCCAGGTGCCGCCCCAGCCGGGTGCGGCGGAAGAGGTTGTACGCCTCCTGGAGGGCGTCGGAGGTCTCCGAGTGCCACCAGATCATGACGTCCGCGTCGGCGCGCAGCCCGGACACGTCGTAGGTGCCGCGCACGGTGACGTCCTTGGCGGCGAGCTGAGAGAAGAGCTCCTCGACCTCGTCGGCGTAGCCGGTGCGGTCCTCCGGCAGCACATCACGCAGCCGGAACACCGACCACAGGGTGTAGCGGATGACCTCGTTGAGGTCCTTGGCCTTCTTACCGGCGTTGGGAGTCTTCTCAGGTGCAGCAGTCATGGCCCTATTCTCGCTCTCCGGCTCCGGAGCCCTGCTCCAGGGTGGCCGTCAGCGCGCCCAGCAGCTCGTCGGCCGCCTTACGGGCGCTGCCGACGCACGCCGGGATGCCCACCCCGTCGTAGAGCGCGCCGCATACCCCCAGCCCCGGCACCTTGGCGACCTCGGCGCGGATGCGGGCCACCCGGTCGAGATGGCCCACCGGGTACTGCGGCAGTCCGCCGTCCCAGCGGTCCACCCGGCTCGCGACGGGCCGGGCCGTCAGGCCAATGGCCTCGCCGAGATCGACGAGCGACATCCTTACCAGGTCGGCGTCGTCCCGCTTCAGATCCACCTCGTCGTCAAACCGCCCGATCGAGGTACGCAGCACGAAGAGATCGGGTCCGGCGTCCCGTAGCCAGCCCCATTTGCGGCTGGAGAACGTCGCCGCCTTGATCGTCCGGCCGTCGACCGGCGGCACCAGGAAGCCGCTCCGTTCGGCGAGGGCGTCCACGCCGGTGAGCGCGTCGCGCCGGAAGGCCATGGTGACCAGTGCCATCGAGGCGTAGTCGACGGTGGCCAGCTCGGTGGAGGCGGCCGGGGCCTCGGTGGCCAGCAGCCGGGCGGCGGCGGGCGCGGGGACCGCCAGCACCACGGCGTCGGCCGTCACCACCGGCGGGCCGTCCTTGCCGTCCGTTCCGGCCGTGCCATCCACCGCGAGGGTCCAGCCGTCGGCGGTGCGCCGCAGCTCCCGTACGGGCGCACCGGTGCGGATCTCGCCGCCCGCGGCCCGTACGGCGTCGGCGACCGCGAGCGGCAGCCGGCCGATCCCGCCGTCGATGCCCATGAACACCGCGCCGTCCTGCCGCCGCGCGGCCCGCTCGGCCAGCTCCCGGACGCCCTCGGTCAGCGGGCCGCCGGAGCGGGCCACGTCGAAGAGGGTGGGGACCGAGGCGCGCATCGAGGTGCGGTACACATCACCCGCGTACACCCCGCCCAGCAGCGGTTCGACCAGTCGGTCCACCACCTCGCGGCCGAGCCGCGCCGCGAGGTACTCGCCGAGCGCCACATCCTCGCCGACCGGTGTGGGCGGCAGCTCCCGGTCGCGGGCGATCCGGGCCAGCCCCTCCTCCGAAATCACCCCGGAGGCGGCCAGCGGTGCCAGATCGCCGGGGACGCCCATCACATGCCCCTTGGGCATCGGGCGCAGCCCGCCGCGCGTCCACAGGGACGCGGTCGCGGTCGCGGGCGGCTGCAGCCGGTCGCCGAGGCCCACGGCCCGCGCCAGCTCGACGCCTTCCGGGCGGCGGGCGAGCATCGACTCGGCGCCGAGGTCGACGGGTACGCCCTCGATCTCCCCCGCGCGCAGCTTGCCGCCGAGCCGTTCCGACGCCTCCAGGACCGTCACCCGCGCCCCGCCGTCCAGCAGCCGGTGAGCCGCCGCGAGGCCCGCGATTCCGCCGCCTATGACGACCACATGGCCGGTGCGTCCCGTCCCCGGGGTGTTCGCCGCTCTCATGTGCCCACTCTCTCACCCGCCCCCAGGGCGTGATGTGCCGAGGCCGTCGCCAGATCGGCCTCGATCCGGGCCGCGGTGGCGCGCAACGCCGGGAGGAGTTCGCGGCGGGCGCTCTCGGCGGTGCCGCGGCCGGCGTGGGTCGCCACGTTGAGCGCGGCCACCACCCGTCCGCGTGGGTCCCTTACGGGCACGGCGAGCGACCGCAGCCCCTCCTCCAGCTCCTGGTCGACCAGGGCGTGCCCCTCCTGCGCCGCGCGCTCCACGACGCGCACCAGCTCGGGCACGTCGGTCACGGTGTGCCGGGTCAGCGGCCTGGGCCGCACCCCGGCGAGGCGAGCGGCGCGGGCGTCGGCGTCCAGACCCGCGAGCAGCACCCGGCCCATGGAGGTCGCGTAGGCGGGGAAGCGGGTGCCGATGGTGATGTTGACGCTCATGATGCGGACGGTGGGGACGCGCGCGATATAGCGGATGTCGCCGCCGTCGAGGACGGCCAGGGAGGCCGACTCATGGACGGTGCGGACCAGTTCGCGCATATGCGGTTGGGCGATGTCGGTGAAGCCGAGTTCGGCGAGGGGGGCATAGCCGAGCTCCAGCACGCGCGGCAGCGGCCGGAAGGCCCGGCCGTCGGCCTCCACGTACCCCAGCTCGACGAGGGTGAGCAGCGAGCGCCGGGCGGTGGCCCGCGCCAGCCCGGTGGCCTCCGCGACGGCGCTGAGCGTCATTCCTCCGCCCCGGCCGCCGCCCGCCGTGGCCGTCTCGCCCTGGCCCGCGCCCTCCGCCCCGCCCAGTGCCCGCAGGACGGCCAGTCCGCGCGCGAGCGACTGCAGGAACCCCGCCCCCAGCTCCCGCTTGGCCATCCGCGCGGGGTCCTCGCCCAGGGCCGTCGGCGCGCCGCCCGGGGCGCCCCCCACACGCTCGGCGGCGGGGCATGCCCGCCGGGCCGCCAACGCCGCCTCCATCGCCGGGACTTCCGCACCCAGCGGCCCCAGCACCGCCGCCCGCAGCGAGTCCACGTCATGGCGGCTGGTGTGGCTGACCACGTTGACGGCGCAGGCGATCCGGCCCGAGGCGTCCCGTACCGGAACGGACACCGCCACCAGGCCCGGCTCGATCAGCTGGTCGTCGGCGGCCCAGCCGTCGCGGGCGGCCTCCTTGACGTGGGCCTCGAAATCGCCGTCGGAGGCGCGCCGGTGGCGCGGCGAGACCGCGGGGAAGGAGGTGTCCAGGGGGTCCTCGGCACGGCGGGCGCGCCAGGCGGCCCAGCCGGACGCGGACCACTCCGCGGCGAAGAGCGCGCCGGGAGAACAGCGCTCGGCGGGCAGCAGATCGCCGATGCGGAAGGCGAGGGACATGGTGCGGCGGCGGGTCATCTGGACGACGAAGCGCACGCCGTCGCCGTCGGGGACGGCGACCGAGACCGACTCGTCGAGTCCGTCCGCGAGCCGCTGGGCGAACGGGCCGAGCGCGGCGGGCAGTCCGCTCGCGGCCAGATACGCGTTGCCCAGCTCCATCAGCCGGACCGACAGGCCGATGTCGCGCCCGTCGAGCGTCACGTATCCGAGCTGTTCGAGGGTGCCCAGCACGCGGTCGACCACGGACCGGGCGAGCCCCGTACCGCGGACGAGATCGCCGGGGCGGACCGTCGTCCACCCCTCGTGCGCGGCCAGCCGGGTCAGCTCGCGCAGCACGGCGAGGCCGCGCTCGAGAGGCCCGACGGGGCCATTGACAGGTGGTGGCACTGGGCTGAGACTCATCACCAGTCGATTATGAACGAAGTTTCACTCAGCGAACAAGTGCGAGTCGCTTGGACCACCACAGCGAGGGGACGATGTGATGCGCACGACCGTCGGCATCATCGGCGGCGGGCCCGCCGGGCTGCTGCTCGCCCGTCTGCTGCACCGCGCCGGGATCGACTGCGTGGTGCTGGAGAGCCGGGACCGGGCGTATGCCGAGCGGCGCCAGCGGGCCGGGATCCTGGAGCAGGGCACCGTGGATGTGCTGCGGGAGTGCGGCGCCGGCGAGCGCCTGGACCGTGAGGGACTGCCCCACCAGGGCATCGAGCTGCGCTTCGAGGGCCGTGGCCACCGCGTGGACTTCCCCTCCGCCACCGGCGGCAAGTCGGTGATGGTCTACGCCCAGACCGAGATCGTCAAGGATCTCATCGCGCTTCAGCTGGCGGAGCCGGGCGGTCCCCCGCTGCTGTTCGAGGCCGAGGCGCTGGCCATCGAGAAGCCGGACTCCGCCGCGCCCGTCATCCGCTTCCGCCACCAAGGCCGCGAGCAGACCCTCACCTGCGACTACGTGGCGGGCTGCGACGGCTTCCACGGCATCGCCCGGCGCGCGCTCCCCGCCGACCGGGTCCGCACCTTCGAGCACACCTACCCCTACTCCTGGCTCGGTGTGCTGGCCGATGTGGCGCCGTCCTGCGATGAGTTGATCTACGCCCGCCATCGGCGCGGCTTCGCCCTGCACAGCATGCGCTCCCCGCAGGTCTCCCGGCTCTACCTCCAGGTGCCGGGCGACACCGATCCGGGCGACTGGTCCCATGAGCGGATCTGGGACGAGCTGTCGGCCCGCTTCGCGCTCGACGGGGGCTGGACGCTGGAGCGCGGCCCGATCACCGCCACCTCGCTCACCCCGATGCGCAGCTTCGTCCAGGAGCCGATGCGCCACGGGCGGCTGTTCCTGGCGGGCGACGCGGCACATATCGTGCCGCCCACCGGCGCCAAGGGGCTCAATCTGGCCGTCAGCGACGTGTTCACGCTGGCCCGTGCGCTGATCCACCACCAGGAGACCGGCTCCCCCGAGCTGCTGGACGGCTATTCGCAGACCTGTCTGCACCGGGTGTGGCAGGCCGAGCGGTTCTCGTACTTCATGACGGACACGCTCCACCGGCGCCCGGACGAGAGCCCGTTCGAGGACCGGGTGCGGCTCGCGCGACTGGAGCGGATCGCCTCCTCCCCCACCGCCTCCGCCGAGCTGGCCGAGAACTACGTCGGCCTCCCGCTGTCATGACGGCTCCGGGCCCGCTCACCCCCATGAGCCCACCGGGCTCCCGCGCCCCCGGCGGCCCGGACGCGGGCCGCTCGGTCGCGGGCCGGATACTGGCGGTCCTCGACGCGTTCGACGCCTCGCACCGCTCGCTGTCCCTCACCGCCCTCGCCCGGCGCGCCGGGCTGCCGCTGGCCACCGCGCACCGGCTGGTCGCCTCGCTCACCCGCTGGGGCGCCCTGGAGCGCGACGCCACCGGGGCGTACCACATCGGGCTGCGGCTGTGGGAGGTGGCGACGCTCTCACCGCGCGGGGTCGGGGTGCGCGAGGCGGCGCTGCCGTTCATGGAGGACCTGTACGAGGCCACCCACGAGAACGTCCAGCTCGCCGTGCGGGACGGCCTGGAAGTGGTCTATGTCGAGCTGATCTCGGGACACTCGGCGGTCCAGGTGCGCACCCGGGTCGGCAGCCGCTGGCCGCTGCACGCCACCGGGGTCGGTCTCGTGCTGCTCGCGTACGGGCCGCCACGGCTGTACGAGCGGGTGTGCGCCCGCCCGCTGCGCCGCTACACCGACCTGACCATCCAGGACCCGCACCGGCTGCGGGCCGCCCTCGCCGAGGTGCGGCGCACCGGGATCGCGGTCAGCGACCGGCAGATCACCATGGACGGGCTGTCCATCGCCGCCCCGGTGCGCGGACCGCGCGGGGAGGTGGTGGCCTCGCTGTCGGTGGTGGTGCCGGCCGCGGAGGGGCGGGCCCCGGGGCTGGTCCCGGCCGTGCGGGTCGCCGCCCACGGCATCTCCCGTACCCTCGCCGACGCCCTGGGGCAAGAACCCGTCGCGGAGGCTTCCGGTCGGTGAAAGACCCCCGGAGCGCGCCTTGCCGCGGCCGGTATCCGGTCACATTCCGTGTGGCACCCACCGAGCTGCCGAGCCTGAACCTCCCAGGCCCGAAGGGGGACATGGAGACATGCCCGAAGTGACCGCGGAGCCCACCGCGCAGGGGCGGGAGGCGCCCCAGGGCGGCCGGCAGCCGTATCAACACCCTGTGGGGCCATGCTGCTGGGCGGCTGGCTCTTCTCGTACGCCGACCGCACGATCACCGGCTGCGGCGGCCGCAGCTGATCGCGTTCACCGTGGTCCAGAGCGTGCTGGTGCTGATGTTCGCCGCCTATCTGCGGACCAATGAGAAGCCCTCCCTCTGGGTGATGTCCATCCTGCTCTTCGTGACCAGTCTGTTCTTCAACGCGCTCCAGCCGATGGCACACGCGCTGCTCAACGATGTGGTCGACGGGGCCGAACGCGGCGCGGCCTTCGGCCTGTTCAACCTGGTCGGGGAGATCGGCGCGGTGGTCAGCCCGGCCCTCAGCGGCACCCTCTTCGGCCACTACGGCAGCCGGACGCACGCGGTCTACATCGACGGCGCGCTGATGCTCGCCGGCGCGGGGCTGTATGTGCTGATCCGGGAGAACACCTCGCGCGCATAGGTTGGTCCCCAATAGCCGGACATCCAGTGGCGGAGGGGCATACATGGCGGCGGCACGACGCATGGTGGTCATCGGGGGCGACGCGGCGGGCATGTCCGCCGCGTCGCGGGCCCGCAGGCTCAAGAGCCGGAGCGAACTGGAGATCCTCGCCTTCGAGCGCGGCCAGTTCACCTCGTACTCGGCCTGCGGCATCCCCTACTGGGTCGGCGGGGTGGTGGACGGCCCCGACGAGCTGGTCGCCCGCACGCCCGAGACCCACCAGGGCCGCGGGATCGACGTACGGACGCACACCGAGGTCGTCGAGATCGACCCCGCCGGGCAGCGCGTCCTGGCGCGGGACGTCGACCCGCACGGCAAGGGCGACGAGCACTGGCACGGCTTCGACAACCTGGTCATCGCGACCGGCGCCCGGCCCCGCCGCCCCGACATGCCCGGGATCGACGCCCCCGGCGTCCACGGGGTGCAGACCCTGGAGCACGGGCGGGCCCTGCTGGAGACCCTGGAGTCCACCCGGGTCGAGCGCGCGGTCGTGATCGGCGCCGGCTACATCGGGGTGGAGATGGCCGAGGCGCTCATCCAGCGTGGCTGCCAGGTCACCGTCCTGGAGCGCGGTGAGCAGCCCATGTCCACGCTCGACCCGGACATGGGGCGGCTGGTGCGCGACGCGATGTCGGGGCTCGGCATCGACACCGTGACCGGCGCGGAGGTCACCGAGGTGGTCACCGGCGAGGACGGCCGAGTGCGGGCCGTGGCCACCAAGGTCAGCGAATACCCCGCCGACCTCGTGGTCCTGGGCCTCGGAGTGGCCCCCGAGACCACGCTCGCCCAGGAGGCGGGACTGCCGGTGGGCCCTTACGGCGGCCTGCTGACCGATCTGGCCATGCGGGTGCGCGGTTACGACAACATCTGGGCGGGCGGCGACTGTGTAGAGGTCCTCGACCTGGTCTCCGGCCGCACCCGGCACATTCCGCTGGGCACCCACGCCAATAAGCACGGGCAGGTCATCGGCGCCAATGTGGGCGGCGACTACGCGACCTTCCCCGGCGTCGTCGGCACGGCGGTCAGCAAGGTCTGCGATCTGGAGATCGCCCGCACCGGGCTGCTGGAGGCCGAAGCGGCCGCCGTGGGGCTGAAGTTCGAGGCGGTCACGATCGAGTCGACCAGCCGGGCCGGGTACTACCCGGACAGCCGCCCGATGACGGTGAAGATGCTCGCCGAGCGGCGCACGGGACGGCTGCTCGGCACCCAGATCGTCGGCCGCGAGGGCGCGGGCAAGCGCGTCGACATCGCGGCGGTCGCACTGACCGCAGGGATGACGGTGGAGCAGATGACGGCCCTGGACTTGGGCTACGCCCCGCCGTTCTCCCCGGTGTGGGACCCGGTACTGGTGGCGGCACGCAAGGCGGCGGGCACCGTGAAAACCAGCCCTTCCGGCGCTTGAGGAACGGGCAACCAGCCCCTCCCGCGTTTAACGGGCAACCAGCCCCTCCGGCGCTTGAGGAGCGGGGGCCGGGACACCGGAGCCAAAACCAGCCCCTCCGGCGTTTGAGGAGCGGGGGCCGGGGCGGAGCCCGGTTGCGGGAAGGGGCGGGTAGGGGAAAGCCCGCCGCAGGCGCGCCACCCCACGGGAGCCTGTCCGGCCGCGGTACATGCGACCGCGGCCGGCCAGACCGCTTCGCCGATCAGCCCACGCCGTCGAGGACCCGAAGCGCAAGCCGCACCCGCCGCGCCACATGGCGCGGGCAGCCCCACGCCCCGGGCTCGAAGGGCCGCTCGGGCGTGTCGTACTCCCCGGGCGCGTACAGCTGGTTGAGATGGGCACCGTAAGGGTCCTCGTGGAAGCCGAAGTGACGGCGCCCGACCAGCTCGCTCAGCACGTCCCAGGGGTGCACGTCCCCATGCGGGCAGGTCTCGGCCGCCGACGCGGCGGTCCGCATCCCGCCGAGGATCGCCCGCAGATCCCGACGGACGGCCTCGGGCGGGGGCTCCTCGCCCGAGGTCACCGACCAGCAGGCGACCAGCAGCAGCACCAGCCGCTCGCGCGGATCGGCCGGGCCCGCCGCGAACCGCCGCGCGGCCCACAGCCCCGCGTCCTCCGCGGCCTGTCCGTCCCGGCAGCGGAAGCGCACGGCGTGGGTGAGCCGTTCGACGTCGAGCCGTCCATCTGGACGTACGAGCACCTCGTCCAGATGGGCGGTGTCCCGGAGGCCGAAGAGCCGCTCCCGGCCGGTCCGCAGATGGTCCAGCGCCTCGCGGGCGATCGTGGCGAGGAAGGCCGGGCACAGCCACGCCTCCAGCGGCGCCGTCTCCAGCTCCTCCCGGTGCCAGTGGCGGTAGACGCCCCGGCCGCCGGGGCTGAGCAGATGGATGCCCACGGTGGCCTGCTCCGCGGTGTCCCGGCCGACCTCGGGGTGCTCGCCCTCGCCGTGCGCGCAGGACGCGTCGCCGAGGCCGGGCAGCACCGCCTCCAGTGCGTCCACCATGGTGTCCAGGACCCCCCGGTCGCGGATCCGGCCGCTGGCGGCGTACCAGCAGGCGGCGTGCAGGACGACCACGAGCCCGGCGCGGTGATAGCCGAGCGGGTTGGCGACCAGGTTCCTGGCGTAGGCGGACAGCTCCTGGCCGGGGTCGACGGCCGCGCTCGGATAGTCCCAGACGATCGAGCGCAGATCCTCGGCGCGGCGCGCGTCGCGGGCCGGGAGCCGATGAGGGATGCCGCCCACGCTGCCGGGGGCGATGATGTCCACGGCGACCCGCGCGTACCCGGCGATATCGCGCGGGCACAGCCACTGCTCCTTGGTCGCGTCGTCCTCCCAGTCGGGGTCCTCGTCCTCGGTCAATCCGTTGGTGAGCAGCGGCAGATCGTCCACGAAGTGGTCGATCCGGTCGTCCAGATCGCTCTCGTAAGGATGCGTCCGGTGGGCGCAGGGCAGGTCACGCAGCCGCCGGTCGGTGGCGTGGAGGGCCTCCAGGGCCGCCGCCGCGACGTCCTTACGGGAGAACCGGCCGATGTACGCGGCCATCATGACCAGCCCGAGCGTCCAGGCATACGCCTCCTCGCCCGCGGGATCGGCCGCCAGCCGCCTGGCACAGTCCAGGACGGCCCGGTCCGCGTCGCCGCCATAGGTCTCGTGGAGGATGCCGTCCCAGTCGTCGACGAAATGGACACACTCTGGCGAATCTGACAGCGCGGCGGCGGGCATGTCGGTCATGCCCCTCACGACGCCACGGGAGGCACCCGGGTTCCCGCTTGGTTCAGACCTTCACAGAAGGTGCGCGCGACGCGCTCCTTGTGTGCACATACTCCACGAGACGGGTCAGCGCGTCCGGGTCGGTGCTGGGCAGCACGCCGTGGCCGAGGTTGAAGATATGCCCCTCCAGCCCCTGGGCGGCCTCCAGCACCTCCTCCGCCTTGGCCTCGACGGCCGTACGCGGGGCGAAGAGCACGGCGGGGTCGAGATTGCCCTGGAGCGCCTTGCCGGGGCCGACCCGCCGGGCGGCCTCGTTCAGCGGCACCCGCCAGTCGACGCCGACGACATCCGCGCCCGCCTCGCCGAGCAGTCCGAGCAACTCGCCGGTGCCCACGCCGAAGTGGATGCGCGGCACCCCGTAACCGGCGACGGCGTCGAAGACCTTCGTGGAGGCGGGCAGCACGCTGCGGCGGTAGTCGGCGGGGGCGAGGGCGCCCACCCAGGAGTCGAAGAGCTGGACGGCCGAGGCGCCCGCCTCGATCTGGACCTTGAGGAAGGCGGCGGTGATGTCGGCGAGCCGGTCGAGCAGCGCGGCCCACAGCGCCGGGTCGCCGTACATGAGCGCCTTGGTGTGCTCGTGGTTGCGCGAGGGGCCGCCCTCGACCAGATAGCTGGCGAGCGTGAAGGGGGCGCCCGCGAAGCCGATGAGCGGGGTCGCGCCGAGCTCGCCGACGAGCGCCCCGATGGCCTCAGTGACGTACTTCACATCGTCCGGATCGAGCGGACGCAGTCGCTCCAGATCGGCGCGGGTACGGATCGGCCGCTCGACAACGGGCCCGACTCCGGGCTTGATGTCGAGGTCGATGCCGATGGCCTTGAGCGGCACGACGATGTCGCTGAAGTAGATGGCCGCGTCCACCCGGTGCCGGCGCACCGGCTGCAGGGTGATCTCGGTGACCAGGTCGGGCCGCATGCAGGACTCGAGCATCGCGGTGCCCTCACGCAGCTTGCGGTACTCCGGAAGCGAGCGCCCCGCCTGCCGCATGAACCACACCGGCGTATGAGGCACCGGCTCCCGGCGGCAGGCCCGCAGAAAGGCCGAATCGGCTGTGGCACGAGTCGCGGCGCGGCCGGTCTGCTGCTGGCCCGAGGGCCGCTCATTGGCACTCATGCCCCAAATCTTCGCACGGGCCGAACGAGTGACCCGCCAACCCGGGTGTTCCTCCCCGGTTAGGGCCCTCACTACGCCTAGTCTTCCGGGCATGGCAGCGGTTCAAGGACACCTCTCGAACGGTGCTGACGGCCCTGACGGCACGGAAGCAGGCGGTGAGGACACCCCTCCCGCCTTCCGGCATGCCGTCGCCGCGATGTGCGGTGTGCGGGTACGGCCCGAGGTGGAGCTCGATCCGACCCCACCCCCGCGTCGGCTCGCACCCTACTCGTACGCGCTGGAGGCGGTGGTCACCGGCGCGTCGGACGACGAGGAGCTGGCCGAGGGGCGGCTGATCCTGCTGCACGACCCGGCCGGACACGACTCCTGGCGCGGCACCTTCCGTCTGGTGACCCTGGTCCACGCGGACCTGGAGCCGGAGATCGCGGCGGATCCGCTGCTGCCGGAAGTGTGCTGGTCCTGGCTCACCGGCGCGCTGGAGGCCCGCGGTCTGCCTTACGGGGAGCCCAGCGGCACGGTCACCCGGGCGAGCTCGCACTACTTCGGCGCGATGGGCGAACGGGAGCCGTCGACCCGGATCGAGATCCGCGCGTCGTGGACCCCGGCCGCCCACCCGGCCCCCGAACCTGCCCGCCCCGGCCCACGGCGCCCCGAGCCCGCGGAAGAGGGCGCGGCGGAACCGCTGGGCGTGCCGGACACCGCGGGACATCTGGCCGCCTGGTGCGACCTCCTGTGCCAGATCGCCGGGCTGCCTCCGGCGGGAGCGGCGGAGGCGGGGGTCGTGTCGCTGCCCCAACGGCGGGGCCCCCAGGCCCGCTAGACGCCCTGGGCGCCATCCGTAGGCGCCGGGGTGCCGTGGAGCTTCCGGGGTGCTCGGGCCTTCCGGCCGGGGCACCTCCCAGCGGCCAACCGACTGAGCCGACGGGCGCGCGCAACGTATCCGGGTGCTTGGGCCGACCGGTCCAGGGCGCCTCCGAGCGGTAGCTGGGGGCGAGCCGAAGGGGCGCGTCGCCGTCGAAAGGGAGAGCGCGCGCAGGGCCCTCGGGCTCGTATCGATGTGCGGCTCCGCCGCGCGGGCGACCGAGCACGGTCGACCGTCGGCAGGAGGCACCTCCCGGCGGTAGCTGGGGGAGGCTTTTGCGCCCCGGAGGCGAACCGAGCCCGTAAAAAGTGCGCCCGTGATCGATCAGTCGTCCTAATTGCCCGAATTGTTACTCACCAAATCGTGATCATTCCCTAAAGCCAGGCCGTATCGGTGCCGAAGGACGTGGTGACCCGTCCCACAACTCCCCAGGAGGCCTGGTGTCTGTTCTCCTCGAGCAACCGTCCAGCCTGGTCGCCTACCGCCCGAACAAGCCGACGGCCATGGTCGTCGTCGCCGACCCCCGCGTACGTTCCACCGTCACCCGCCATCTCTGGGCCCTCGGAGTGCGCGACGTCATCGAGGCGTCGTCCATCGCCGAGGCCCGTCCCCGCATCGGCAATCCGCGCGACATCTGCGTCGCCGATGTCCACCTTCCCGACGGCTCCGGCCTCACCCTGCTCTCCGAGACCCGCGCCGCGGGCTGGCCCAATGGGCTGGCCCTGTCCGCCGCCGATGACATCGGCGCCGTAAGGAACGCGCTGGCGGGCGGCGTCAAGGGCTATGTCGTCACCGGCACCCGCACCAACCTCGGCATCCCGGGCCGTCCCGGCACCGCCCCGCTCGGCGCCGCCGCCCGGATGCACCGCCGCCCGCCGGGCGCCCCCGGCCACCCCGGCGGCTACCGGGAGCTGTCGGGCCGCGAGGTCGAGGTGCTGAGGCTGGTTGCGGAGGGCCAGTCCAACAAGGCCATCGGCGTCTCGATGGGCCTGTCCGCCCTGACCGTCAAGAGTCACCTCGCCCGGATCGCCCGCAAGCTGGGCACCGGGGACCGGGCCGGCATGGTCGCGGTCGCACTGCGCACCGGGATCATCCACTGAGCCGTATCGCCCACCCGGCCGTCGCGCCTCTCCCCACCACCCCCGCGCCCGTCGACGGAACGTTCCGTCGACGGGCGCCCTGCGTACTCGCCGCACACAGCTACCCTTGACAGGTGACCGACGCCCAAGAGACCGCAGCAGAGACGACACTGCGAACCACCGGGGGCGCTCCTCCGGACGACCTCCCCCCGGCGCCGGTCCCCTTGCTGGAGCCGCGCGAGGGCATCCCGCCCGTCACCGCCGACGCGGACGCGCTCGCCGAGGTCATCGCGACCTTCGCCGCGGGCCACGGCCCGGTGGCCGTCGACGCCGAGCGCGCCTCCGGCTACCGCTACGGACAGCGGGCCTATCTGGTCCAGCTGCGCCGGGCCGGAGCGGGGACCGCACTGATCGACCCCGTCGGCTGCCCCGACCTCTCCGGTCTGGGCGCCGCGATCGCCGACGCCGAATGGGTTCTGCACGCCGCGACCCAGGATCTGCCCTGTCTTCGTGACATAGGCATGATCCCCACCCGGATCTTCGACACCGAACTCGCGGGCCGGCTGGCCGGATTCGCCCGGGTGGGGCTCGGCGCCATGGTCGAGAACATCCTCGGATACGCCCTGGAGAAGGGCCACTCCGCCGTCGACTGGTCCACCCGCCCGCTGCCCGACCCCTGGCTGCACTACGCCGCGCTCGATGTCGAGCTGCTGGTCGACCTCCGCGACGCGCTGGAGGAGGAGCTGGAGCGGCAGAGCAAGCTGGAGTGGGCGCATCAGGAGTTCGCGGCCATCGCCGCGGCCCCGCCCGCCCCGCCGCGCAAGGACCCCTGGCGGCGGACGTCGGGGATGCACAAGGTCCGGCGGCGCCGGCAGATGGCCGTGGTGCGCGAGCTGTGGACGGCCCGGGACCGGATCGCCCAGCGCCGCGATGTCTCGCCGGGCAAGGTGCTGGGCGACGCGGCCATCGTCGAGGCCGCGCTGGCCCTGCCCGCGAATGTGCGGGCGCTGGCCGCGCTGAGCGGTTTCGGCCACCGGATGAACCGGCGCCAGCTGGAGCAGTGGCAGGCCGCGGTGGACCGGGCGCGGGAGCTGCCGGAGGCCGACCTCCCGCAGCCGGGCCAGCCAGTGGCCGGTCCGCCCCCGCCGCGGGCGTGGGCCGACAAGGACCCGGCCGCGGCGGCGCGGCTCTCCGCGGCGCGTGCGGCCGTCACCCAACTGGCCGAAGGGCTGAATCTTCCACAGGAGAACCTGATCGCCCCGGACACCGTCCGGCGGCTGTGCTGGGAGCCGCCCGCCGAGCCGACGACGGACGCGGTCGCTTCCGTTCTCGCAGGTCACGGTGCTCGTCCCTGGCAGATCGACCAGGTGACCCCGGTGCTGGCAGCCGCCTTGCTGGCAACCCCGGCCTGATGTGACGCGCGTGGACCGGCGGCGGCTGCCGCCGGTCCGCGGCTGTGACCTTCAACCCTCCGGTCGTGAGGACTGGGCAGCTTGGTTACTCATAAGTAGCATGACGTTGTGAGGCGCGCCCCGGGCGTGCCCGCAGCAGTGCCATCCCGCACCTGGAGGAGAGCCAACGTGCCTCGTACCGCTAGGGACGTCGTCTTCGTCGACGGCGTCCGGACCCCATTCGGCAAGGCGGGCCCGAAGGGCATCTACCATGAGACCCGCGCCGACGACATGGTCGTCAAGTGCATCCGGGAGCTGCTGCGCCGCAACCCGGATCTGCCGCCGGAGCGCATCGACGAGGTGGCCATCGCCGCGACGACGCAGATCGGCGACCAGGGCCTGACCATCGGCCGCACCGCGGGCATCCTGGCCGGGCTGCCCCAGTCGGTCCCCGGCTACGCCATCGACCGGATGTGTGCCGGTGCGATGACGGCCGTGACGACCACCGCGGGATCCATCGCCTTCGGCGCCTATGACGCCGTCATCGCGGGCGGCGTCGAGCACATGGGCCGCCATCCCATGGGCGAGGCGGTCGACCCCAACCCCCGCTTCGTCTCGGAGAAGCTGGTCGACGAGTCGGCCCTGTTCATGGGCATGACGGCGGAGAACCTCCACGACCGGCTGCCGCACATCACCAAGCAGCGCGCCGACGAGTTCGCGGTGCGCAGCCAGGAGAAGGCCGCCAAGGCGTACGCCAACGGCAAGATCCAGCAGGACCTGGTGCCGGTCTCGGTGCGCCGCACCTCCCCCGAGGGCGGCGAACTGGGCTGGGGCCTGGCCACCGCCGACGAGCCGATGCGCCCGGGCACCACGCTGGAGGGCCTGGCCACGCTGAAGACCCCGTTCCGCCCGCACGGCCGGATCACCGCCGGTAACTCCGCGGGGCTCAACGACGGCGCCACCGCCTCGCTGGTCGCCTCCGAGGACTTCGCCCGGGAGCTGGGCCTGCCGGTGCGGATGCGCCTGGTCTCCTTCGCCTTCGCGGGCGTCGAGCCCGAGGTGATGGGCTACGGCCCGGTTCCGGCCACCAAGAAGGCCCTGGCGAAGGCCGGTCTGTCGATCGACGACATCGGACTGTTCGAGATCAACGAGGCGTTCGCCGTCCAGGTCCTGTCGTTCCTGGACCACTACGGCATCGCGGACGACGACGAGCGCGTCAACCAGTACGGCGGCGCCATCGCCTTCGGCCATCCGCTGGCCTCCTCCGGTGTCCGGCTGATGACGCAGCTGGCACGGCAGTTCGAGGAGCGCCCCGAGGTCCGCTACGGCATCACGACCATGTGCATCGGCTTCGGCATGGGCGGCACCGTGATCTGGGAGAACCCGCACTTCGAGGGGAACAAGTGACCAACACCGCAGAGCTTCTCAAGGGGGCGGCAGAGCTGTTCCCGGGCGAGGTCGTGACGCAGGCGCACGTCCGCCACCTCGATCTCCCCCTGGGCGCGGGCCGCTTCGCGCTCATCACGCTGGACAACGGCCTGGACCACACCAAGCCCACCACCTTCGGCCCGGCCTCGCTCGCCCACCTCAACACGGCGATCGACCAGGTCGAGAAGGAGGCGGCGGACGGCACGATCACCGGTGTCGGCATCACCGGCAAGCCGTTCATCTTCGCCGTGGGCGCCGACCTCAAGGGCGTGGAGCTGCTGAAGCGTCATGAGGACGCGCTGGCCATCGGCAAGGGCGGCCATGACGTCTTCAAGCGGCTGTCGGCGCTCGCCGTGCCCACCTTCGCGTACTACAACGGCGCGGCGATGGGCGGCGGGGTCGAGGTCGGGCTGCACTGCTCCTACCGCACCGTCTCCGCGGCGCTGCCGGCCTTCTCGCTGCCCGAGGTGTTCCTGGGCCTGGTCCCCGGCTGGGGCGGCTGCACGCTGCTGCCGAACCTGATCGGCGCCGACCGCGCGGTCTCCGTCATCATCGAGAACTCGCTCAACCAGAACAAGCAGCTCAAGGGCGAGCAGGTCTATGACCTCGGGATCGCGGACGCGATCTTCGAGGGCGCGGACTTCCTGGAGCAGTCGCTGATCTGGACCGCCTCCGTCCTCAAGGGCGAGATCGAGGTCGTACGGCCGGAGATCGACCGCGGCGACGCCTGGCACGAGGCCGTGGTGCGCGGCCGCGCCATCGCCGACGGCAAGGTGCACGGGGCGGCCCCGGCCGCCTACCGCGCGCTGGAGATCATCGACGCCGCGCGCAACGGTGACCTCGCCCGGGGCTACGAGGCCGAGGAGAAGGCGCTCGCCGACCTGATCATGGGCAGTGAGCTGCGCAGCGGGATCTACGCCTTCAACCTGGTGCAGAAGCGCGGCAAGCGCCCGGCCGGCGCCCCGGACAAGTCGCTGGCGCGCCCGGTCTCCAAGGTGGGCGTCGTGGGCGCGGGTCTGATGGCCTCGCAGCTGGCGCTGCTGTTCGTGCGGCGGCTGGAGGTGCCGGTCGTCCTGACCGACATCGACCAGGAGCGGGTCGACAAGGGCGTGGGCTATGTCCACGGCGAGATCGACAAGCTGCTGCTCAAGGGCCGGATCAACCAGGACAAGGCCAATCGCCTCAAGGCCGCGGTGACCGGTTCGCTGGACAAGGCCGCCGCCTTCGGCGACGCGGACTTCGTCATCGAGGCCGTCTTCGAGGAGATGGGCGTCAAGCAGAAGGTCTTCGCCGAGGTCGAGGCGGTCGTGCCGGAGCACGCCATCCTCGCCACCAACACCTCCTCGCTGTCGGTGTCCGAGATGGCGTCCCAGCTCAAGCACCCCGAGCGGGTCGTGGGCTTCCACTTCTTCAACCCGGTCGCGATCCTGCCGCTGCTGGAGATCGTCCGCGGTGAGAAGACCGATGACGCGGCGCTGGCCACCGCCTTCGGCGTGGCCAAGAAGCTGAAGAAGACCGCCGTCCTGGTCAAGGACGCCCCGGCGTTCGTGGTCAACCGGATCCTGACCCGCTTCATGGGCGAGATCCAGAACGTCATCGACGAGGGCACCCCGATCGGCACCTCCGAGCGCGCCATCGAGCCGCTGGGCCTGCCGATGTCGCCGCTGGTACTGCTGGAGCTGGTCGGCCCGGCGATCGGCCTGCACGTCTCCGAGACGCTGCACGACGCGTTCCCGGAGCGCTTCACGGTCTCGGAGAACCTCCGGCGCGTGGTCGAGGCGGGCAAGCGCGGCTTCTACGTCCGTGCCGACGGCAATTCAGCGGAGCCGGAGCTGGACCCGGAGGTCACCGCGCTGCTCCAGCAGGGCGACACCGTCCTCACCGAGGAGCAGGTGCGCACCCGGGTGCTGGACGCCGTCGCGCAGGAGATCGGCCTGATGCTGGAGGAGGGCATCGTCGCCGAGGCGCAGGACATCGACCTGTGCCTGATCACCGGTGCGGGCTGGCCCTTCCACCTGGGCGGCATCACGCCGTACCTGGACCGTGAGGGCGTCTCGGAGCGGGTGAACGGGAAGACGTTCCTGGCTCCGGGCGTCGCGAGCGTCCCGGCGTAACGCGACAGTGGTCCGGCCGCGCGCCGGGCGGGCCGAGGAATCGGTCCCGCCCGGCGCGCGCCGTTTCCGGCCGTTCAACGGGGCCGGCGGGCCGCTCAGCCGCTTCCCACGCGGTTCCAGGCCCTCAGGGCCAGCCCGGTCTCGTCGGTCTTCTGACGGGCCACCAGGAGCCGTCCGTCCAGTCCCAGCGCGGCCAGCACCACCCGGTCCTGGCCGTCCAGCGCCAGCGCCGGGGTGTGGGCGCCCTGCTCGCCCGAGGGCGTCCACCACACCCCCGCCGCCTCGTCCTCGCTGGGGTGGGCGGCGACCGCCAGCCGCCCGGTGTCCTGGTGGGCCAGGACGGTGCAGTCATGACCGTCCACCACGGCGCGCACCGCGGCGACCGGGCCGGTGCCCGTCGACCCGCCCAGCGGCGCGGGGGCCGGGGCGCCCGGCCGCCAGGCCATGAGCTCGCCGCTGTCGGCGTCGCGCCAGTAGTGGGTGAGGGTGCCGGGGCTGGTCTCCACCACGGCCGCCGAATCCGGCCGGGCGTCGGCGGGGACGTCCTCGCCCCGCTTCGGGGCGGCGCCGGGCTTGGGCTGGTACCAGCGCAGCGCGGCGCCCTTACCGGCCGGTGCGAGCAGTTCCAGACGGCCGTCGGCGGTCGCGGCCGCCGAAAGGCCGCCCAGCACATGGGTGCCCTTCCAGTCGGTCCAGCGCTCCCAGGTCCCCTTGGGGTCCTGCCGCCGCGCGCTCACCCCGCCCCCGGCGTTGCGGACGAAGACGCGCAGAGCGCCGGAGGAGTCCACCGCCATGGCGGGCGCGCCGGTCCGCTCGGCCTTACGGGCGTCTTTCGGATGCGGAGTGCCCAGCGAGTGCCACGCCGTCAGCGGGCGGCCGGTCTGGAACTGGGTGGCGTGGACGAGGTCCACGCGCGCCGGCTCGCCCGCGCCGCCCGGGCGGCGCCGAAGCCCCACCAGATGCGCGTACCCCTCCACGCTCTGAGTGACGGTCAGACTGACCAGGCCGGGGGACTCGATCAGCCAGGGGCCCGTCCACCCCGGCCCCCCGGGCCGGTCTTCCGTCCAGCGCGCCACACCGCCTGGCACCAGTGCATAGGCCGTGAGCCTGTCGTCCTTGCCGCGGAGCAACCGCAACGCCATGGCCCGCTGCCAACCTTCCCCGAGCCGGTCCACCTGATCGAACGATGTCCATAGTAATTTGCCTGGACTATGGATGGACTTGTGGTCGTCGATGCCGCCAACGTGATCGGTTCGGTCCCCGACGGCTGGTGGCGTGACCGCCGCGGCGCCGCCGAGCGGCTCCGCGACCGGCTGGCCGTCCTGGCCAGGACCGGGCTCGCCGACCGCCCGGGGGTGCCCGGCTGGGCCACCCGCCCTCCGGTGGACATCGTGATGGTGGTCGAGGGCGCGGCGCGGGGCATCGAGCCGGTGGCGGGCGTACGGGTGGAGAGCGCGCCGGGCAGCGGCGACGACCAGATCGTGCGGGTGGTGGCGGCCCGCGATGAGGGCCGTCCCTGCCTGGTGGTGACGGCGGACCAGGGGCTGCGGGCGCGGGTCACGGCGCTGGGCGCGCGGACGACGGGCCCCCGGTCCATCCGCCCTGACGGCTCGTCCTAGGACGGCAGGTCCGCTCAGGCGGCTCCGCGCGGGCCCTGCTCCGTACGCGTCCCCGCCTCGGCCACCCGGCTGTGCCGGCGCCCGTACAGGAAGTAGACGATGAAGCCGATGACCATCCACACCACGAACCGCAGCCAGGTCTCGGCGGGCAGATTGAGCATCAGCCACAGCGAGGCGGCCACCGACACGATCGGCAGCACCGGCACCCAGGGCGTACGGAAGGCGCGGGGCAGATCGGGCCGGGTGCCGCGGAGGATCAGCACGCCGAGCGCGACCACGACGAAGGCGAAGAGGGTGCCGATGTTCACCAGGGCCGCCAGCTGGGAGATGCTGGTGAACCCGGCGACGACGGCGATGAGCGTGCCGAGCAGGATCGTCGACCGGTAGGGCGTGCCGAAGCGCGGATGCACCCGGGAGAAGACCCTGGGCAACAGCCCGTCCCGGCTCATCGCGAAGAACACCCGGCTCTGGCCGAGCAGCAGGATCATGCACACGGTGGTCAGCCCGATCGCGGCACCGAAGCTGATGACGCCCGCGTAGAAGGGGTGTCCGGTGGCCTTGAAGGCGTCGGCGAGCGGGGCGTCCACCGTCAGCCGGGTGTACTTCTGCATCCCGGTGACCACGATCGACACGGCGACGTAGAGCACGGTGCAGATGAGGAGCGAGCCGAGGATGCCCCGGGGCATGTCCCGCTGGGGGTTTCTGGTCTCCTCCGCCGCGGTCGCCACCACGTCGAAGCCGATGAAGGCGAAGAAGACCACGGCGGCGGCGGTGAAGATGCCCTCGACGCCGAAGGTCGTCGGCTCGTAGCCGAAGATCAGCTGGATCAGCGGGGCGGTGAGTCCCGAGCCCGAGATCGTGCCCTTGGGCTCGGGGATGAAGGGCCGGTAGTTGGCCGGGTCGATGAAGAAGGAGCCCGCGATGATGACCAGCAGCACCACCGTCACCTTCACCCCGACCACCACCGAGGTGACGCGCGCCGACAGCTTCATCCCGAGGACCAGGATCACGGTGATCGCCAGCACCAGCGCGGCGGCGAGTACGTCGAAGGAGAAGCCGTGCGCCGCGTCGGGCCCGGACAGGGCGGCGGGCAGCTCCCAGCCCGCGTTGGCCAGCAGCGAGCGGATGTAGCCGGCCCAGCCGACCGCGACCACGGCGGTGCCGAGCGCGAACTCCAGCACCAGGTCCCAGCCGATGGTCCAGGCGGGCAGCTCGCCCAGCGAGGCGTACGAGAAGGTGTACGCGGACCCGGCCACCGGCACGGTCGAGGCGAACTCGGCGTAGCAGAGCGCGGCCAGCGCGCAGACGATGCCCGCGGCGACGAAGGCGAGGGCGGTCGCGGGGCCCGCCTGCTCCTTGGCGACGGCCCCGGTGAGGACGAAGATGCCGGTCCCGATGATCACGCCGACGCCGAAGACCGTGAGGTCCAGGGCGGACAGCGACCGGGTCAGGGCGTGCTCGGGCTCCTCGGTGTCCTTGATGGACTGTTCGATCGACTTCGTCCGCAGATAGTCCGGACGAGCCTTACGGCTGCCATCGCCACCAGCGCCGCCGCCGGAGCGGCCCTCGGGTTCCCGCTCGCTCACCGCTGCCACCTCCGCGCCTGCCCGTGCCCCGTGGGCGCCCATGGTTCTGCCAACCGGGCGGGAGGGAGGTGCGCACCCCCGAAGCCCCGGCCGATTCACCCGATGGGGGCGGGCCCTGGGGACGCACGCTGGGCCGGTCGGAGCAGGAGGCTCCGGCCGGCCCAGGCGGCGGAAAGGGGGCGGCGGCCCGGTGGCTCAGTCGCGCACCGGCTCGGCCGTCGTCGACCGGGTCACATCGGCACTCCGGGAGCCCGCGTCCGCGGACTCGCTCCCGTAGCGGCCACCGATCCTGGAGACCAGCCCGGTGACCTGCCGGGCGATGTCCGGCGCGGTCAGCCCGATCTCCGCCATGACCTCCTTACGGGAGGCATGGTCGAGGAAGCGGGGCGGGATGCCGAAGTCGCGCACCGGCATGTCCACGCCCGAGTCGCGCAGCGCCTGGGCCACGGCGGAGCCCACACCGCCGACCCGGCTGTTGTCCTCGACGGTGACGACGACGCGGTGGCGCTCGGCGAGGGCGGGCAGCTCCTCGTCGACCGGCTTGACCCAGCGGGGGTCGACCACCGTAGTGGAAATGCCCTGTTTGTCGAGAAGGTCGGCAACCTCCAGACACATCGGGGCCAGCGCGCCCACCGAGACCAGCAGCACATCGGGCCGCTCGCGGTCGGCCGCCGCGGGCTCCCGCAGCACGTCCATGCCGCCGATCCTGCCCACGGCCGCGACCGCCGGGCCCACCGCGCCCTTGGAGTAGCGCACCACGGTCGGCGCGTCCTCCACCTCCACGGCCTCGCGCAGCTGGGCGCGGACCTGGTCGGCGTCGCGCGGGGCGGCGATCCGCAGGCCCGGGACGACCTGCAGGAGCGACATGTCCCACATGCCGTTGTGCGAGGCCCCGTCGGTGCCGGTGATACCGGCGCGGTCCAGTACGAAGGTCACCCCGCACTTGTGCAGGGCCACATCCATCAGGACCTGGTCGAAGGCACGGTTGAGGAAGGTGGCGTAGACGGCGAAGACCGGGTGGAGACCGCCGGTGGCGAGCCCGGCCGCCGAGACCGCCGCGTGCTGCTCGGCGATGCCCACGTCGTAGACCCGCTCCGGGAAGCGCTTGGCGAACTCGGTGAGCCCCACCGGGTGCAGCATGGCCGCCGTGATCGCGACGATGTCCTCGCGCTCCTCGCCGAGCTTGACCATCTCCTCGCCGAAGACCGAGGTCCAGTCGGCGCCGGAGGCCGAGATCGGCAGCCCGGTGTCCGGGTGGATCTTGCCGACGGCGTGGAAGCGGTCCGCCTCGTCCTGCAGGGCGGGCTGGTAGCCGCGGCCCTTCTCGGTGAGACAGTGCACGATGACCGGGCCGCCGAAACGCTTCGCCCGCTGCAGCGCCGACTCCAGCGCCTCGATGTCATGGCCGTTGATCGGGCCGACGTACTTCAGCCCCAGATCCTCGAACATGCCCTGCGGGGTGATGAAGTCCTTCAGCCCCTTCTTGGCCCCGTGCAGCGTCTCGTACAGCGGCCTGCCGACCACCGGGGTGCGCTCCAGCAGGTCCTTGCCGCGGGCCAGGAAGCGCTCATAGCCGTCCGTGGTGCGGAGGGTGGCGAGGTGGTTGGCCAGGCCGCCGATGGTCGGGCCGTAGGAACGCTCGTTGTCGTTGACGACGATGACCAGCGGGCGGTTCTTGGCCGCGGCGATGTTGTTCAGCGCCTCCCAGGCCATACCGCCGGTCAGCGCGCCGTCGCCGATCACGGCGACCACATGGTCCTGCTTGCCGAGCAGCTCATTGGCCTTGGCGAGGCCCTCGGCCCAGCCGAGGACGGTCGAGGCGTGGCTGTTCTCGATGACGTCGTGCTCGGACTCGGACCGCGAGGGATAACCGGACAAACCACCCTTGCTCTTGAGCTTGGAGAAGTCCTGGCGGCCGGTGAGCAGCTTGTGGACGTAGGACTGGTGCCCGGTGTCCAGCAGCACCTTGTCCCGGGGCGACTCGAAGACCCGGTGCAGGGCGATGGTCAGCTCCACCACGCCGAGATTGGGGCCGAGATGGCCACCGGTCTTGGAGACGGCGTCGACGAGGAAGGAGCGGATCTCCGCGGCCAACTGGTCCAGCTCCTCCGGAGTGAGCCGGTCCAGATCGCGCGGTCCCGTGATGCGGGTCAGCAGCACCCGTGCCTCCTTGCTTCGAGCGTCTCCATGGAGCTTGCCGGTCCGCCCGAGTCTAATGTTCCGCCCTCCGGCGCAGACCTCCCCCCGTGCGATGTCTGTCACGCGTGTTCTTTTCGGACAGCTGCCCGGCGCCTTTGTGGAGGCACCGGGCAGCCGGGTGAGACGTGCGGGTCAGCCGCGACCCGCGGACCGTTGTGTCCTGCGCGACACCGAGTCGATGACGACGGCGGCCAGCAGCACCCCACCGGTGATCATGTACTGGACGGAGTTCGCGACGCCCAGCAGGTTCATCCCCGACGAGATCGAGCCGATGACCAGCATGCCGAGCAGCGCCGACCAGACCGAGCCCCGGCCACCGAAGAGGCTGGTGCCGCCGATGACCGCGGCCGCGATGGCCTCCATCAGCAGGTTGCCGGTGCCGGCCTGCTGACTCGCGGAGCCGATCCGGGAGGCGATCATGATGCCGCCGAAGGCGGCCATCAGGCCGGCCAGCGAGTAGACCGAGATCCGGATGGCGACGACGTTGATGCCCGCGCGGCGGGCCGCCTCGACGCTGCCGCCCAGGGCGATCACCTTGCGCCCGTAGGCGGTGCGCCGGACCACGAAGTCGAGGATCACCAGGACCGCCACGAAGATCACCAGGGCCAGGGGCAGGCCCTTGTACTCGTTCAGCCGCCAGGCCGCGGTGAAGGCGATCAACGCGAGCACGCCGGTGCGGACCAGGATCTCGCTCAGCGGCCGCGAGGGCACGCCGACCGCCTTACGGCGCCTGCTGTCCAGGAACTGGGCGAGGAAGAAGCCCGCCGTCGCCAGCGCCGCCACCCCGTACGCGGCGATGAGCTGGCTGAAGTAGTGGGCGGTCAGATCCCGCACGAAGCTGTCGTCCGCGATGCTGATGGTGCCGGTGGTGCCGAGCACCTGGAGCATCAGACCGTTCCAGGCCAGCAGACCGGCCAGGGTCACCACGAAGGCCGGGACGCCTATCTTGGCGAAGAAAAAGCCGTGCAGCGCGCCGAGCACCGCGCCGCTGGCGAGCGCGGCGAGCACCGCGATCCCCTCGGGCACGCCCTCGTTGACGTTGAGCACCGCCAACGTGGCCGCGGCCAGACCGCTGAGCGAGCCGACGGACAGGTCGATCTCACCGAGCAGCAGCACGAAGACGATCCCGACCGAGATCATGCCGGTGCCGCCGAGCAGGATCGAGAGGTCGGAGAGGTTCTTGGGCGAGAGGAAGGCGCTGTCCTTCCACTGGAAGACCGCCCAGATGATGGCGATGCCGACGATGACCGGGACCGCGCCCAGATCGCCGCTGCGCATCTTCCGGCCGAACTCCGTCAGATAGCCCTTGAACCCCTCCTGACGGACCAGCAGCCGGGGGTCGACGACGGTGACCGCGTCCTTGGCCACGGGGTTGACGTCGGCCGGGCCGCTCGCCTTGTTGCCGCCGTTCGACGGACCGCCGTTGGTCTTGTCGACGTTCGTGGTCACTTCGCGACCTCCCCGCTACGCGCCTTGCGGCGGGTCACGGCGTTGTCCGTGGCGCCGGTGATGGCGGAAATGATCTCTTCCTGAGAGGTGGTCTTCACATCGAAGATGCCGTTGTTTCGGCCCAGCCGCAGCACCGCGACGCGGTCCGCGACGGCCTTGACGTCGGCCATGTTGTGGCTGATGAGAATGACGGCCAGGCCGCGGTCGCGCAGCCGCTCGACCAGGTCGAGGACCTGCGCGGTCTGCTCGACACCGAGGGCGGCGGTCGGCTCGTCCAGGATCACCAGCTTGGGCTCGCCGAGCATCGAACGGGCGATGGCGACGGTCTGCCGCTGGCCACCCGAGAGCGAGGCGATCGGGATCCGCACACTGGGGATGCGGATCGACAGGGTCTGCAGCAACTCGCGTGAGCGCCGCTCCATCTCGACCTCGTCGAGCACCCCGGCGCGCAGGATCTCGCGGCCGAGGAAGAGGTTGCCGACGACGTCGATGTTGTCGCAGAGGGCGAGGTCCTGGTACACCGTCGCGATGCCCAGTCCCTGGGCGTCGTGCGGCCGGGTGACCTGGACGGACTTGCCCTGCCACTCGATGACGCCTTCGTCGGCGGGGCCGACTCCGGCGATGGTCTTGACGAGGGTCGACTTGCCGGCGCCGTTGTCGCCCACCAGGGCGACGACTTCACCGGCGTGGACCTCCAGATCGATGTCGGTGAGCGCCTGGACGGCGCCGAACCGCTTGGAGATCCCGCGCAACGCCAACACGGGTCCGTTCGGCACGATGGCCAGCTCCGTTCCGGGCAGGGAGATCCCTGCTGTGTGACGGAGGGGAGAGCGCGCTCTCCCCTCGGTTGGGGGGGTGTCAGGGGGCGGGCGGGCCGTCCGCGAGGGGCGGACGGCCCCGCGCCGCTACTTCAGACCGGCCTCGTCACACGCCGCCTTGTACTTGGCGGTGCAGATCTGGGCGACCGTGTAGTTCCCGTCCTTGACGACGGTGTCCTTGATGTTCTTCTTGGTCAGCGAGATCGGGGTGATCAGCGTCGCCGGGATGTCCTTGGTGGTCGGGCTGTCGACCGTGTTGGACTCGTTGACCTTCTCGCCGCGGCCGAGCGCGATGGCCATCTCCGCGGCGGCGGCGGCCTCGTCCAGGTAGGACTTGTAGACGCTCATGTACTGCTCGCCGGTGACGACCCGGCGCACACCCTCGAGTTCGGCGTCCTGGCCGGTGACCGGGGGCAGCGGGTTGAAGCCGCCGCTCTTGAGCGCGGTGATCGCGCCGCCCGCCATGCTGTCGTTGGCCGAGTAGACGCCGATGATGTTCTTCTTGCCGAGGGAGGAGATGGCGCCCGTCATGGCCTCGTTGGCCTTGTCCGCGAGCCAGCGGTCGATGTCGTACGACTTGCCGACGTTCACCTTGCCCTTGAGGACGGACATCGCGCCCTTCTTGAACAGGGCGGCGTTGGGGTCGGCCTCCCAGCCGTTGAGCATCACGATCTTGCCGCTCTTGGCCTTGTCGCCCAGCGCCTCGAGCAGCGCCTGGCCCTGGACCTTGCCGACCGTCTCGTTGTCGAACGAGGTGTACGCGGAGACCGGGCCCTCGGCCAGCCGGTCGTAGGCGACGACCGGGATCCCGGCCTCGTCGGCCTTCTTGACCGAGGAGGCTATGGACTTGGAGTCCACCGAGTCGAGGATGAGCGCGTCGACCTTCTTGGTGATCATCGAGTCGACCTGCTGCTGCTGAACCGACGTATCCGACTTGGCGTTGACGTAAAGGATCTTGCAGTCCGCGCAGAGCGCCTTGACCTTCTTGGTGATGTATGGCCGGTCGAAGTTCTCGTATCTGGCCGTCTGGTCCTCGGGCAGCAAGAGCCCGATCGTGAGCGGACCGGTCTTCTTCTTCTCGTCCTTCTTGTCGCTGTCGGCCTCCTTCGCCGAACCACAAGCGGCGAGGGCTACGGTCATCGACACGACAGAAGCAGCAAGAGCGACGCGACGCATCGTTGCGTTCATTTGGGGGTGACCTCCCTGACGAGGCCGCGTCATTGCGGCCGAGGTGGCTGGAAGTCAACTCGGCCGCCCGCATGGCGTCAAGAAGTAAATCCTTAACGAGATGGCAACGGTGCCATTCGTTATCTGAGTGAACGCAGCCGGACAGGCCGGATAGACGGAGCGTGACCGGACAAAGGCGCTCAGGCAAGACCGGGGCCAACGGCCGCGGTCCGGCGGTCAGGTGAGGGCCGGAGCCCCCGCCGAGAGCGCACCGTCCAGCAGCGTCGAATCTCCCATCTCGCTGAGCACCAGCGCCAGCGCGCCCAGCACCTCGGCCCGGCCGCCGAGCGCCCCGGGCATCACCGACAGCTGATGGGCCGCGCTGGGGATCGCGTACCGCGCGACCGACTCCCGGATCGGGCCCAGCACCAGCTCCCCCGCCTCGGCGAGCTGACCGCCCAGCACCATCCGGCTCGGATTGATCAGATTGCAGAGGTTGGCCACCCCGCTGCCGATGTGCCGGCCGACATCCCCGATCACCCGCCGACAGCCGGGGTCGCCCTCGCGGGCCAGCTGCACCATGCGCTCCACGGTGAGGTCCGCGCCATGGCTGGATTGCAGCAGCGGCAGCACATAGCGGGCCGCGGTGAAGGTCTCCAGGCAGCCGCGGTTGCCGCAGCGGCACACCGGGCCCGACTCGTCGAGGGTGATATGGCCGATCTCGCCCGCCGTACCGCCGGGGCCGCGGTAGATCTTCCCGCTGATCACCAGCCCCGCGCCGACACCGTCGGCGACCTTGATGTACGCGAGGTCGGCGACCCCGCGGCCGGAGCCCCAGACCAGCTCGCCGAGGGCGCCGAGGTTGGCGTCGTTGTCCACGTGCACCGGCACCCCGAGCCGCTGGGCCAGGTCATCGCGCGGATTGGTGCCCGCCCAGCCCGGCAGGATCGCGGTCGAGCCCAGCGTGCCGGTCTCCACATCGATCGGTGCGGGCACCCCGAGGCCGACGCCGACCACCTTGTCCTGGCTGAGCCCGCTGGCCGTGATCAGCCTGCTGACCAGCTGCTCCGCCCGGTCCAGCCCCTGTGAGGCGGAGGCGTCCACATCCAGCGGCTCGGCCTCCTCGGCCAGTACCTGATGGGCGAGATTGCCGATGGCCACGCGCAGATGCGTATGGCCGAAATCCACCCCTACGACGATGCCCGCGTCGCCGCTGAGCGAGACGCTGCGCGCCCGGCGGCCACCCGCCGAGGTGGGGGTGACCTCGACCGTTCCGCCGTCCTTGAGCTCACGCACGATGTTGGAGACGGTGGCGGCGGACAGCCCGGTGGACCGGGCGATCTCCGCCTGGGTCAGCGAGCCCGCCATCCGCACCGCCCGGACCACCCGCTCGAGATTGGCCCGGTGCAGCGACGACTGCGATCCCGGAGTCTCCACGCCCATCCACTCCCGCCTTCGCGGGCGGCACGACGGCCGCTCCGCCGGCCGGGCCGCAGCAGTGAGGCCCAGCGGTGTCTCCAACATGTGAACTCTAAGCTGAGCCGCCACGGTTGTCCCACGTCAAGTCCCTGACCGTCGCGGGACGCCCGGCGACACCTTCTGATATCTCCGGTCCACCTCCTGATGCCTCCCGCCCGCCCCCGGACAGCTCCCGGGCACCTCCGGACACTCCCGTCCGTCTTCCGGCGGGTCCGCGGCAGCGCGGCGATATCCCCGCCAGCGTACGACCGGCGCGGCGAAACGGAATCCCCGGGGCGGCCCGCGGCACACGGCCCCGTCCTTTCCGCGCGACGGAAAGGACGGGGCCGTGAAAAGCGCTCTCCGGCTGCCCCTATTTGAGCGCGCCCGCGGTCAGGCCCGCCTGGACCTGCCGCTGGAAGAGGATGTAGACGCCCAGTACCGGAAGCATCGCCAGCACCAGACCGGCGAAAAGCGCGGACCAGTCGCCCTTGTACTGCTGGCTGGCCGCGAGCTGCACAAGCCCCTGGGTGAGCACCCGCTTGTCCTCATCGGTGTTGAGCACCGTGGGCAGCATGTACTGGTTCCACTGACCGAGGAAGTTGAAGATCCCGACGCTGATCAGGCCGGGCTTCGCCATCGGCAGCATGACCTGGAAGAACGTACGGGTGTGCGACGCCCCGTCGATCAGAGCCGCCTCCGCGACCGAGGACGGCAGCGTCTTGAAGAACGAGGTGAGGAAGAAGACCGTGAACGGCAGCGAATAGGCGATATAGACCAGAATGAGCCCATGGAACGTGTTGAGCAGACTCATGTTCTTCATCACGAAGAACAGCGGCACCAGCGCCAGGATGATGGGAAAGCTCATCCCGCCGACGAACATGAAATAGATGAATCGCTTTCCCGGGAATTCAAAGCGAGCCAGAATGTATGCCGCCATCGAACCGAGCAGCATCGTGCCGATCAGGGAGCAGCCCACGACCAGGATCGTATTGAGGAAGAAGTCGCCGATGTTCGACTTGCTCCAGGCCCGGGACCAGTTGTCGAAGTGCAGGACGGAGGGCAGCCCCCAGGGCGAGGTGAAGATCTGCTTGTCGGTCTTGAGGGAGCTCATCACCGCCCACAGCAGCGGCAGGGTGACGAGCAGCCCCCAGACCACCAGGATGCCGTGCGAGAAGACGTTGAGGACCTTGCCCTCGCTGCCGAGCCGGCCCTCGGGGGTGAAGCCCGGCGGCGGCTGCTTGCGGACGGGCCCGGCGGGCGGCGCCGCCTCGTCCTCCTTGGTGACGCCCGGGAGTTCCGAGGGCTCTGCGTGCGAGGTCACTGTGGTACCCCCAGATCGGCGGTCGGGCGGCGGTGGCCGGGTGCGGTCGGTGTGATCGGCATCAGTACTCCAGCCGCTCGCGCCGGCCGAGCCTGGTCACGATGACCGCGAAGATCAGGGTGACGATGAGCATCGCGACGCCGATCGTGGTGGCCCGTCCGGCCTGCCCGTCGTGGAAGGTCTTGGTGTAGACGTAGTAGCCCATGACCTGCGTGGAGTCGGCGGGGCCGCCCGGCCCCACGGTCATGATCTGCACCACGGCGAACGCGTCGAGCGCGATGATGCCCATATAGATCCAGCCGGTCTGGACCGTGTCCCACAGCAGCGGCAGGGTGATCTTGAAGAAGGTCTTGATCCGGTTGGCCCCGTCGAGCAGCGCCGCCTCGTAGAAGTCCTTCGGGATGGAGCTCATCCCGGCGGAGAAGAGGACGACGTAGAAGCCGACGTTGCTCCAGACCATCACCGCCATCAGGCACCACAGCGCCAGCTTCGGATCGGACAGCCAGCCCTGCTGGAGCGAATCCAGGCCGATTCCGCCGAGGAAGGCGTTGATCGCGCCGTTGCGCGGGTTGTAGGTGAACTGGAACAGCAGGGCGACGATCGCGATCGACAGCACCTGCGGAAAGAAGTAGATCACCTTGTACAGGCTCGACCCGCGCACCCCGGAGATCGCCGAGTTCTTCCTCCCCCGGCCGCCCACATTGAGCATGAAGGCGAAGAAGAGCCCGAGGCCGAGCGTCACCAGCGGCACCACCAGCAGCAGCACGACATTGTGCCCGACCGCTTTCCAGAAGAGGTCGTCGTGCAGCAGCCAGTTGTAGTTCTTGAACCCGACCATCCTGAAGTCGGAGCTCAGCCCGGTCCAGTCCGTGAAGGAGTAGTAGATGGCCTGGACGAATGGCGAGATCACGAAGACCGCGTAAAGGATCACCGGCAGGGCCAGGAACCCCGCGATGAACCGGTACTTCCCATGCTGCATTTCTACCGACCTCGGTCTTCCCCTACGGATAATGCCGCCGGTGACGCGTCGCGCCGCATCAGACGTGCTTGTACTTCTTGACGGCGTCGTCCTTGGCCGTTTCATCGGCGAACTTCTGGCACTTCTTGATCGTCTCGGCGGGGGTCATCCGGCCCGCCATCATCTCGCCGAGCGCGCCGACGCCGATCTGCTGCTTATGCAGCGTCACGTACCAGTCCTGGAGCCGCGGGTTGACCACGTTCTTGCCCGCCTTGGTCAGCGCCTCCTGCGCCGACGCCAGGCCCGGCGGCAGGCTGAGGCCCTCGGTGCCGCCGTTGAGGGAGGAGAGCGAGGAGACCTGCTTGATGAAGTTCCTGGTGGACTTCTCACCGAGCATGATCCGCAGCAGCTCCATGCCGCCCTGGGGGTTCTTGGCCGACTTCGGGACGATGAAGGGCTCACCGCCGGAGGCCCAGAGGGTGCCGAACGGCAGCTTGTCGCTCTTGTCGAGGCTGGAGGGCGCGGCCACCGTCATCTGGAAGTCCTTGGGCGTGGTCTTCTTCGCCTCGTTCTCCACCCAGGAGCCGTTGGGGATGAACAGCGCCTTGCCCTGGTTCCACGCGGTCTGGGACTCGATGTGGGTCAGACCGGGGGTGCCCTTGAGGATGTAGCCCTTCTTGTAGAGCTCGTAGTACGCCTCGAAGGCGGCCTTGACGGCCGGGTGCTTCCAGGCGTTCGGCTCCAGGTTGTCGATCGAGTCCAGGACGTCCCGGCCGCCGATCTTGGCGATGAAGGGATAGAGGCTGAACGGCAGGTAGTAGGGGTACTTGCCGGGGTAGGTCCAGCCCGCGATCCCCTTCTTCTTCGCCGCCTCGCAGACCTTGAGCATGTCGTCCCAGGTCTCGGGGTACTCCATGTCGAGCTTGGCGAGATTGCTCTTGGAGTACCAGACGCCGTAGACGGTGTAGGCGTAGTAGAGGATCCACACCGGTTTGCCGTCGAACTGGCCCATCTCCACGACACCGGGGCGCAGCGTCTCGCGCACCGTCTTGTTGGGGTCGTCGAGGGAGGGCGCGTCCAGCAGCGGGGTGAGGTCGGTCAGCTGGTTCTTGCCGACCAGGGTGCCCATGTCCATCTGCTCGGCGCCGGAGTTGTCGACCAGGTCCGGCGGGGTGCCGCCGTTGAAGCGCGGCTGGAGCACGGTCTGGATCTTCTGGGTGGCCGCGTGCTTGACCTTGCCCTTGGTCTTCGGGAAGGCCGCGGCGTACTCCGCCTCGGCGTCCTTGGCGTACTGCTGCCCGAAACCGCCGTCGAAGATGACGACGTCGAGCGCGGCGCTCTCATTGACCGCGAGCGGGTTCTTGGCGCTCTTCTTGCCCTTGTCGACCTTCTTGGCGTCGTCGTCACCGCCACTGGCACAGGCGGACAGCGCGCTCATCGCGGGCACGGAGATCAATCCGAGCGCCGCCGAGCGCTTGATCAGATCGCGACGGCCGACATCTGAGGTGGATCCCATGCTCAAGTCCTCGCCTTCGTCAGGACTCAGGCGGTGTAACGGTTTCCCGTACATACTCGCCTCCGGCGAGGGGCCCGACACCGCGGGTCAGTTGAAGCGTCAAGCGGAGTATTGCTGGGTGTACGCCGGGGAGTGCGGAGGACCCGCCGAGGCCCTCCGATATGGGCCGCGGTGCGGCCTTCCCCCTGGGGCGACAGGTATAGTCCACTGGGCCTCATATGGGCAAGATCGAGAGGTCATCGGGTATCAGTCTTTCCCGAGTTGAGACCTGCCCGACATACCGTAGGTGGAGACAGTCCGTGCGGCACGCCGCCGTGCGCGCTCCCCGAAAGGCGGTTCCCGTGTCCCGGAAGCAGCTCACCCTCGCCACCAGCATTGTCGTGACCGCGACACTCGCGATCACCGCGGGGTGCGGCTCCGGCAAAGGGGGCTCGTCGGCCGGGGACAGCAAGGGCGGCGCGGCGATAGGCAAGGGCATGGCCCAACTGCCGGTGGAGCCCACCCAGGCGCCGACCGAGGAGCCCACCGACGACCCGTATGACGAGCCGTCGGACTCCCCCACCGGCGGCTCCGGCCTGATCACCTCGGACGCCAAGATGGGCACGTGCGGATGGGGTTCGGACGGCAAGCCCTACGCCAATGTGAAGATCAGCAACTCCGGCTCCAGCACCGCCTACTACTCGCTGCTGGTCGGCTTCGTCGACAGCTCCGACAAGGCCGTGACCACCGGAGTGGAGTCCGACGCGGCCGTGGCGGGCGGCGCCGACAAGACCATCAAGGTCACCGGGCTCAAGGCGGACAGCTCCCACACCGCGAAGAAGTGCCGGCTCTCGCTCGCCACCAAGTCCGACAGCGCCGACTGAGCCGACAGCGCCGACTGGGCCCGACAACGGCGGCTGAGCCCGACAACGGCGGCTGAGCCCGAGAGCGCCGGCCGAGCCCCACAGCGGCGGCTGACGGCATACCAGGGACGATCTCCTCGGGCGCACCGAAACGCCCCCGAGGACGCGGGCCGCGCCACCGATGGTGGTGGGGCCCGCGTCGTACCGCCCGCCGGGCGCCGCCGAATTGGCGGTTGTCCGCATCCTTGACACCACCCTCCCCCTGCCTCCCTACTTATCTCTGCCCGACCCAGAAGACAACGTTGTCAGACTCGTTGAGAGGCTGCGTATGCGACAGAGACGACCACAGAGACGATGGCGTGGGATCGGACGGACGGCCCCCCTGGTGGCGGCCGTCCTGCTGGCGGTGACGGCCCAGGGCGGTGCGGTCGCCGCCCCCGCCGACCCGGCCTCCGCGCACCACGCCGGCCGCACCTTCGCCTCGTCCTTCGAGTCGGGCGACCCCAAGCCCGACTGGCTCAACACGGTCGAGACCGGACCCGATGGGAAGAAGAAGGCGTCCGGGGTGGACGGAGGCTACTCCTCCGGGATCCCCGGCAATGTGACCGACAAGGTCACCGAGGTTCGGGCGAGCGGGGAGAACACCGAAGGCGGGGAGATCAAGGAGAACCTCGTCGACGGCGAGCTCACCAGCAAGTGGCTGGCCTTCGACACCACCACCGCCTGGCTCGAGTTCGATCTGAGCGAGTCGGTGAAGGCCGTCCGCTACGCCCTCACCTCCGCCAATGACGCCCCCGGCCGGGACCCGAAGGACTGGACCCTCAAGGGCTCGGCCAACGGCTCCGACTGGACGACGCTGGACACCCGTAAGGACGAGACGTTCTCCTCGCGCCAGCAGACGCGGGAGTTCTCCTTCGACGGCACCACGGCCTACCAGCACTTCCGGCTGGAGATCACCCGCAACGCCGGGGACGACCTCATCCAGCTCGCCGAGGTGCAGTTCGCGACCGGCGACACCACGCCGCCCGCGCCCTCCGACATGCGCACCCAGATCGACCGCGGCCCGACCGGCTCCCCCACCGCCAAGGCCAATGCGGGCTTCACCGGCACCCATGCCCTGCGCTACGCGGGCACCCACAAGCCGGACGGCCGGGCGTACTCGTACAACAAGGTCTTCGACGTCGACACGGCCATCACCCGGGACACCCGGCTGTCCTACCGGATCTTCCCGTCGATGCCCGAGACCGATCTCAACTACCCGGCCACCCATGTCTCGGTCGATCTCGCCTTCACCGACGGCACCTACCTGAGCGATCTGCCCGGCGCGGTCGACCAGCACGGCGCCCGGATGAGCCCGCAGGGCCAGGCCGACTCCAAGACGCTCTACGTCAACCAGTGGAACAACAAGGAGTCGCGGATCGGCGCGGTCGCCGCGGGCAAGACGGTCGACCGGATACTCGTGGCCTACGACTCCCCCAAGGGCCCCGCGCAGTTCCGCGGCTGGGTGGACGACGTCTCGATCGCCCCCAAGGCGCCCGAGAAGCCGCTGAAGCACCTGTCGGACTACGCGCTGACCACCCGCGGCACCAACTCCAGCGGCAGCTTCTCGCGCGGCAACAACTTCCCGGCCACCGCCGTCCCCAACGGCTTCAACTTCTGGACGCCGGTGACCAACGCGGGCTCCACCGACTGGCTCTACCAGTACGCCCGCGCCAACAACGCCGACAACCTCCCCACCATCCAGGCGTTCAGCGCGAGCCATGAGCCCAGCCCCTGGATGGGCGACCGGCAGACCTTCCAGGTGATGCCGTCCGGCGCGGCCGGCACCCCCGACGCCGGGCGCACCTCCCGCGCGCTCCCCTTCCGCCATGAGAAGGAGACCGCCCGGCCGTATTACTACGGGGTGACCTTCGAGAACGGCCTCACGGCGGAGATGGCGCCGACCGATCACGCCGCGGCGATGCGCTTCACCTATCCGGGCGAGGACGCGAGCGTCCTTTTCGACAATGTCACGGGCGACGGCGGACTGACCCTCGACGCCGAGCACGGAGTCGTCACCGGCTACTCCGACGTCAAGAGCGGACTGTCCACCGGCGCCACCCGGATGTTCGTCTACGGCGTCTTCGACACCCCGGTGAGCGCGAGCGGCAAGCTGGACGGAGACGGCGGCAAGGATGTCACCGGCTACTTCCGCTTCAAGCCGGGGAAGGACCGCACCGTCACGCTCCGGCTCGCCACCTCGCTGATAGGCATCGACCAGGCGAAGGCCAACCTCGACCGGGAGCTGCCCGCGTCGAGGTCGTTCGGGCAGGTCAAGCGGGCCGCACAGGCGGAGTGGGACAACATCCTGGGCCGGATCGAGGTCGAGGGCGCGGACCACGGCCAGCTCACCACGCTCTACTCCAGCCTCTACCGGCTGTACCTCTATCCCAATTCCGCTTTCGAGAACACGGGGACGGCGGCCAAGCCCCGTCACCAGTACGCGAGCGCCTTCTCGCCGGGCACCGGGGAGAACACCCCGACCCACACCGGCGCGAAGATCGTCGACGGCGAGGTGTATGTCAACAACGGCTTCTGGGACACCTACCGCACCACCTGGCCCGCCTACTCACTGCTCACCCCCAAGCGGGCGGGCACGATGGTCGACGGCTTCGTACAGCAGTACAAGGACGGCGGCTGGATCTCCCGCTGGTCCTCGCCGGGCTACGCCGACCTGATGACCGGTACCAGCTCGGACGTGGCCTTCGCCGACGCCTACCTCAAGGGCGTGCGGTTCGACGCCGAGGCGGCGTACGAGGCGGCGCTGAAGAACGCCACCGCCGTGCCGCCCTCGTCGGGCGTCGGCCGTAAGGGCATGGCCAGCTCGCCCTTCCTCGGCTATACGAGCACCGAGACCCATGAGGGGCTGTCCTGGGCACTGGAGGGCTATCTCAACGACTTCGGCCTCGCGAATATGGGCAAGGCGCTCTACGCGAAGACGAAGAAGGCCCGCTACAAGGAGGAGTCCGAGTACTTCCTGCACCGCGCCCAGGGCTATGTCTCGCTCTTCGACGACAAGGCCGGCTTCTTCCAGGGCAAGGACGCGGCGGGGAAGTGGCGCGTGCCCTCCGACAAGTACGACCCCCGGATCTGGGGCTACGACTACACCGAGACCAACGGCTGGGGCTACGCCTTCACCGCGCCCCAGGACAGCCGGGGCCTGGCCAACCTCTACGGCGGCCGGGCGGGCCTGGCCAAGAAGCTGGACACCTATTTCTCCACCCCGGAGACCGCCTCCCCCGAGTTCGCCGGTTCCTACGGCGGCGTCATCCATGAGATGACCGAGGCGCGGGACGTCCGCATGGGCAACTACGGCCACAGCAACCAGGTCGCCCACCATGTGACGTACATGTACGACGCGGCGGGCCGGCCGTGGAAGACCCAGGAGAAGGTGCGCGAGGTGCTCTCCCGCCTCTACACCGGCAGCGAGATCGGCCAGGGCTACCACGGCGACGAGGACAACGGCGAGCAGTCCGCCTGGTACATCTTCAGCTCGCTGGGCTTCTATCCGCTGGTGATGGGCGGCTCCGAGTACGCCGTCGGATCGCCGCAGTTCACCAAGGCCACGGTGCATCTGGAGAACGGCCGCGACCTGGTCATCAAGGCCCCGCGCAACAGCGAGCGGAATGTGTACGTCCAGGGCCTGAAGGTCAACGGCAAGGCGTGGAACTCCACCGCCCTGCCGCACTCGGTGATCTCCAGGGGCGGCACCCTGGAGTTCGCGATGGGCGCCAAGCCGTCGGCCTGGGGCACGGGGAAGAACGCCGCGCCGTCCTCCATCGCCAAGGACGACAAGGTGCCCACCCCGCGCCACGACCTGACGGTGCCGAGCGGTGGTACGGCGCTGCTGGACAACACCTCGGGCACCGAGGCCACCTTCGAGTCGGTGGACCTCCCGCTCACGGCGGCGGGCCGCGCCGTGCAGTACACCCTGACCTCGTCCGACCGGAGCAAGGCCCCGGCCGGATGGGTGCTGCAGGGCTCGCATGACGGCGAGAAGTGGCGGGACCTGGACCGGAGGTCGGGAGAGACCTTCAACTGGGACAAGCAGACCCGCGTCTTCTCGGTGCGCACGCCCGGTACGTACGAGCACTACCGCCTGGTGCCGGACGCCAAGGCGACACTGGCGGAGGTCGAGCTGCTCGGCTGAGCCGCTGGGTGGGCCGGGTCCGTACGCACGGACCCGGCCTGCCCGGCCTGCCCGGCCTGCCCGGCCCCGCAGAGGGCTCACGCGGCTCACGCGCGGCGAGCCCGGGCGCCCGTTACGGTGAGTCCATGTCACATGCCTCCGCGCTCCTCGTCATCGATATGCAGAACGCCCTGGCGGCGATCTCGTACCGGGCCACCGAGACCGTCGCCGTGATCGCGGGGCTGCGCGAACGCGCCGAAGCCGCGGGCGTGCCGGTCGTGACGATTCAGCACCGGGGCGGTGGGCTGGAGGCTGATACGGAGGGCTGGCGGATCGTGCCCGAGCTCGCGCCCTCCGCTGACGAGACGGTCGTCCACAAGACCAGTGCGGACAGCTTCCTGCACACGGATCTCGACAAGACCCTCAAGGCGCTGGGCGTCACCGAGGTGGTCGTCACCGGGTTCGCGACCGAGATCTGCGTGGACACCACGGCCCGGCAGGCGCTGAGCCACCAGTACGACGTGGTGCTGGTCGCCGACGGGCACACCACATCCGAGCGGCCCGACACCGGCGATTTCGCCTCGCCGGAGCGGTCGATCGCCCATCACAACGCGATTTTCCGGCACATCGACTTCCCGGGGCGCCGCATCCGCGTAGTGCCCGCGGCCGAAGTGGATTTCGCCGCCGCTTAGCGATGTCCTCACCGAGGAGCGGTAGGGGCCGTCTCCTCACCGTCGTAATCCAGCCGGGCCCGCTCGACCTTGGCCAGGTTCTCGGCCGACCAGCTCGCGAGCGAGGCGAACAGCGGTGCCAGGCTGCGGCCCAGCCCACTGATCTCATACTCCACCCGGGGCGGGACCTCCGGGTGGTACGTGCGCAGCACCAGCCCGTCGCGCTCCAGTTGGCGCAGCCGCTGGGTCAGCACCTTGGGCGTGATCGTGCCGATGCGGCGCTGCAGCTCTACGAAGCGCTGACGGCCGTGTTCATGGAGCGACCAGAGGATGGGGGTGGTCCAGCGGCTGAAGACGATGTCGACCACGGGGGCGATCGGACACGCCTGTTCCGGTTCCTTCGACATAGCCACTTTCCTCTAGGTACCTACTATCCCCACAATGCTAGCTTCACCGTGCCGCGGCGAGGACAAGGTCTGTCACTACGGAACGGGGAGTCGCACATGATCGTGGTAACCGGAGCGACCGGGAATGTCGGTCGGCCACTGGTGGAGGCGCTCACGGCAATCGGCGAGCAGGTGACGGCCGTGTCGCGCCGGCCCGCCGGCCCGGAGTTGCCGGAAGGGGTACGTCACCATCAGGCCGATCTGGCCGACCCAGCGAGCCTGCGACCCGCGCTGGACGGGGCCGACGCGCTGTTCCTGCTCTTCGCGGGCGAACTGCGGATCGGCGAACGGCTCGTCCGCGAACTCCTGGAGGACGCCGGATCCGCCGGGGTACGACGCGTGGTCGTGCTCTCCTCCCAGGCGGCCGGATCGCGGCCGCGGGCGGCATCCCACGCCCCCTTGCGGGCCCTCGAAGAGGCCGTGCGGGCGTCGGGGCTGGACTGGACGGTCCTGCGACCCGGAGGCTTCGCTTCCAACGCCTTCGCCTGGGCCGAGTCGGTCCGTACCCGGCGGACGGTCGCGGCGCCGTTCGGCGATGTGGGGCTGCCGGTCGTGGACCCGGCGGACATCGCCGAGGTCGCGGCGGCGACGCTGCGGGGGCAAAGCCACGCGGGACGTACGTACGAACTCACCGGCCCGGCGCCGGTCTCCCCACGCGAGCAGGCGCAGACGATCGGGGATGCGCTGGGCGCACCCGTACGGTTCACCGAGCTGAGCCGGGCACAGGCGCGTGCGGAGATGCTGCGGTTCATGCCGGAGCCCGTCGCGGACGGCACGCTCGAGATCCTGGGCGATCCGACGGCCGACGAACAGCGGGTGAGCCCCGACGTCGAGCGGGTCCTCGGCCGCCCGCCACGTCGCTTCGCCGAGTGGGCGCTCCGCAACATCGCGGCCTTCCGCTGATCCGGCCGGGATGGGCGGATGACCACCGTCGCTGCTGCTGGGCCGGGAGTGGTTCATCGACGTCTCCCCTCCCGGCCCCCGCAGCGCTAACCGTCGATGAACAGCTCCTCGGTGCGGGAGGCGGTCACGGCCCGGTCCGGCCAGGTGTCGAGGAGGTTGAGCGCTCGAACGAGGGCAAGTGCCGGCGGCACTTGCCCTCGTTGCACTCGATCGTATGCAGTGGCCCTTGGGGTTGACTCCGTCAGCCGCGCGCCACCGCGAAGACGTGGAGATCCGCGTTGTCGGGCAGGGTGACGCTCTTGACCGTCTTGCCCTCGGGCGCCCGGAACGCCTTCGTGGCGAAGATGTACGCGTCCACCACGTCCTTGTCGCCGCCGCTGATGTTGCGGTAGCCGGTCTTGGCGAGGGTCACGTTTCCGTACTGGACCGTTCCGCCGCCGCCTCCCACCGTCCAGTCGGTGAAGGACAGGTCCGCCTCGTCCGAGCTGCCGTCCGTGTAGGTGACCTTGGCCGTGGCCTTCTGGTTGCCGTTGACGGCGCTGCCGAGGAAGGACAGGGACGTGGAGGCCGGGAGGTTGATCGTCTGGCCGGTGGTGGAGGCGTTGTCGGGGCGGCCGGGCGGGGAGGCGGGCCAGGTGTAGTCCAGGCCCTGGGTGGTCCCCTTGGCGCCCGGTTCGAGGCCGGCCGCGGCGAGGGCCTGGCGGGAGTAGCTCCAGCCGCCGCCGTCGTAGTCGCCCTCGTCGTGCTCACCGGCGTCCTCGGTCGCGCCGACGTTGTTGTACGCGGCGAGCAGCGAGCCGGGGGCGGCCACGGTCAAGGTGATCGGCTGGACGACCTCGGTGCCCTCGCTGGTCACCGTCACCTTCGCGTCGTAGAACCCCTCGGCGGTGTCCTTCCCCGCGCGCAGGGAGATCTCCGCCGTGCCGTCCGGGCCCACCGTCCCGGAGGCGGGTGAGGCGGTGAGCCCGTCGGGGGCGTCGGTGGTGAAGCGCACCTCGGGGCGGTCGCCCTCGCCGACCGGGACGGCGGCCACCTTCACGGTCAGGCTCTCGCCCGGGGCGAGCGTGCCCGTGGTCGGCCCGACCCCGATCTGATACGGCTGCTCACCGTCGCGGAAGGAGGGCGGGGCGTCGGCCGGGGACGCGCCCCAGGCGCGGTCGGGGGCGTCGGACAGGGTGTAGTCCAGCGTGCCGCCGTGCCGGACGAAGGACTCCGGCAGCCAGGGCCGGTCGCTCGCCCGCCCGTTCACCTTCAGCGACTGGACGTACGGCGCGTCGGGCGCGGCCTGCGGGGCGCGGATGGAGATGTCCCGGGCACCGCGGTCGATCTCGATCCGCGGGAAGAGGGGCGAGGCCAGGACGAGTTCGGCGCGGGAGGGCACCTGCGGGTACATGCCGAGGGCGGAGAAGACGTACCACGAGGACATCTCGCCGAGATCGTCGTTGCCGGGGATGCCGTCGGGCTTCGTGGTCCACAGCTGACGCATCGCGGCGCGCACGGTCTCCTGGGTCTTGTACGGCTGCCCGGCGTACGCGTAGAGATAGGGGACGTTGATCGACGGCTCGTTGTCCAGCTCGGACTTCTCGCCACCCGCCCCGGTGAGCGCCCAGCCGCCGTCGGCGTCGTGGAAGAAGGCGTCCAGCCGCTTGATCGCGGCGTCCTTACCGCCCATCGCGGCGAAGAGACCGGCGGGGTTGTGCGGGACCATCCAGGTGTACTGGGCGCTGGTGCCCTCGACGAAGCCGTTGCCGGTGGCCGGGGTGAAGCCGGTGACCCAACTGCCGTCGGCCTTACGGTTGGCGATATAGCCGCCGGTCTCCGGGTCGGCGGCGGCGTTGAAGTTGTTCTGCCACCACTGGGCGCGGTGCGCGAAGGTGTCGGCGGTGTCCTTACGGCCCGCGGCCCGCGCCAGCTGGGAGAGGGCGAAGTCCGCGCCGGACATCTCCAGGGTCTCGGCCGCGCCGCCCCACGCGTTGGAGACGGACGGCATGTAGTGCAGCTCGAGGTACCTGTCGAGGGAGGGCCGCTGGCCGACCGACATGATGGGCTTGCCCGCCGGGCTGAGGTCCTTCTCCGTCGGCACGGTGGCCGCCTTGAGAAGCGAGTCGAGGGCGGCGTCGAGGTCGAAGTCGCCGCCGCCGAAGGCCCGGATCCCGGCGAGGGCGGCGGCCGACGGATCGCCGTTCATCACATGCGTCCCCGAGGCGCCCTGGAGCCAGCGGTCCCAGACGCCGCCGTTCTGCTGGGCGAGGTTCAGCAGGGACTGGGCGATGTCGGAGCCCGCCCGCGGCTCCAGCAGGGTGAGCAGCTGGAGCTGGGAGCGGTAGATGTCCCAGCCGGAGAAGGTGCCGTACTGGGCCCGGTGGCCCCGGCTCACCCGGTGCACCTCACCGTCGCTGCCCCGGTAGCGGCCGTCGGTGTCGCTGATGACATTGGGGTGCAGCAGGGAGTGGTAGAGCGCGGTGTAGAAGGCGGTGCGGTCCGCGTCCGCGCCGCCGCCGACCCGGATGGCGGCCAGCTGCCGCCGCCAGGCGTCGTACGCGGCGGTGCGCACCTGGTCGAAGCCGCGCCGCGGCGGGTTCTCGGCGGCGAGGTTGGCCCGGGCGCCCTTGCCGTCGACGTAGCTGATGCCGACCTTGACGCCCACCCGGCGGGTGCCCGGGGCGAATTGGAGGTAGCCGCCGGAGCCCTTCCCGGCCACCGGGCGGCCGTCGGTGCCATAGCCGGAGCCGCCCTCGGCGCTGGTCGCGCCGGGCCGCAGCGTGCCGTCCTGCCAGGTGCCCTGGGCGGTGAACGCGGTATCGAAGACCGCGGTGAAGTGCAGGGTGTAGTAGCTCCGGCGCCCCTCGGGGTCGAGATAGCCGCAGAAGTTGCCGCCGGTGACCGAGCCGGAGACGGTGCGGTGCGCCGGGTCGATGGTGAGGTCGGCGGCGCTGCTGCCGACCTCGGAGGAGGAGGTGCGGATCAACAGGGAGGCGGTCTTGTCGGCGGGGTAGCTGAAGCGGGCCGAGCCGGTACGGGCGGTGGCGGTCAGCTCCGCGCCGGCGCCGGAGGCGAGGGAGACCTTGTAGCGGCCGGGCTCGGCGGTCTCGCCGGAATGGCTGAAGTCCGAGGCGTAGCGCTGGTCCTTGGTGTCGGCCGCGGGTGAGGAGGTGACCTCGCCCACATGAGGGAAGAAGGGGATGTCCCCCGCGCCGCCCGCACAGCCGGTGCCGGACATATGGGTGAGGCTGAAGCCGCGGACGCGGGTGGCGTCGTAGTGGTAGCCGCCGGGCGCGGCGGTACGGGTGGCGTCTCCGCGGGTGTTCTCCGGGCTCCACGACAGCATGCCGAAGGGGGCGACGGCGCCGGGAAAGGTGTTGCCGCCGGCCGAGCTGCCGATCAGCGGATCGACGTACGCCGCCGGGTCCTTGACCAGCGTCGGCGGCGGGGCGGCCGACGCGGGCGCGGTGGCCGCGGTGGCGAGGAGCCCCGCGGTCAGGGCCGCGGCCGCCAGGGCGGCCAGGGGTCTTGAGGGCATTGCGGTCCCACCTTGTCGGAAGGGCCGCGATCACCGGGTCGAACAAGCCGTGGGGACCGTACCGCACAGGGGCCGTCGGCCGTAAGAGCGCGCGAACGGTCTTGACAGGGACACCCGGTTGGCGGCGTACTGATCGTTACAGTCATGCTGACAACGTTGTCGCGTTCGCCGGTCGAGCAAGCCGCTTCCGCGTACCGGCAATCCCCTCACCGGACGCGCCATCATGGGCTCATGATCCTCCGCCAGCTACGCGACACCGACGAGGACGCCGAGGCCGCCTGGGAGGTGGTGGCCGCCGCCTTCGGGGACGCCGCCGCCCTCGCGGGCAAGGACGGACTGCCGCCGGGGTACGTCGCCGAGATCCACGACCGGCACCGGCATCTCGCCCGTACCGACCCGGGCGGCTGCTGGATCGCCCTGGACGCCGCCGGGATGCCGCTCGGCGTGGCACTGTCCGCACGGCGCGAGGGCACCTGGGGGCTCGCGCTGCTCGCGGTGCTGCCGCGCGCCCAACGGCAGGGCGTGGGCCGGGAGTTGCTGGCCGCCGCGCTGCTGTACGGACGGGGCTGCCTGCGCGGCATCATCTGCGGCTCGGAGGACCCGCGCGCGGCGAGCACCTACCGGCGTGCGGGATTCGCGCTGCACCCGGCGATGCGGCTGCGCGGCACCGTCGGACCGGAGACCAAGGAGCGGCTGTCCCCGCCCGACGGCGCCGTCCACGAGGGCGTGGCCCGCCACCGGGATCTGCTGGACTCGGTGGACCGCCGCACCCGGGGCGGCGCGCACGGGGCCGACCATGAACTGCTCGTGCGCCAGCGCCGGCTGCTGGTCGTGGACGACCTGGCGGGCAGCGGCTACTGCTACGTCGCCGAGGACGGCAAGGTCGAGCTGCTGGCCGCGACCTCGCGACGGTTGGCGAAGCGGCTGCTGACGGCGGCTCTGCTGTGCCTTCCGGAGGGCACCGACGCCCGGGTCACGGGGCTGACGGCCGAGCAGCAGTGGGCCGTGGACGTGGGGCTCGAGGCCGGGCTCGAGCTGTCCACCAGCGGCTATGTGTGTCTGCGGGGGATGCCGCCGCCGACGCCGTACATCCCCTCGGGCACGTTCCTCTGACGGCGCCCGAGGCTCCGGGCCCGCGCCCGCGGACCTCGGTCCCGCGCAGTCCGCGCCCGTACCGCGCCGCGGTGCCGGGCGCCGGGAACGCGGCGGGCGGGTCCGCCGATACGGCGGCCGTACTGGGGGCGGCGCGGGCTCGGCGTGCGGGATCACCCGCCGGGTACGCGGACGGGCCGCACCCCCGGGCGGGGGTGCGGCCCGTCGCCGCCGTGCGCCGCGCCTACTTGCGGATCAGCGAGCGCAGCACGTACTGCATGATGCCGCCGTTGCGGTAGTAGTCCGCCTCGCCGGGGGTGTCGATGCGCACCTTGGCGTCGAATTCCACCTCGCCGGCCTTGACCTTGACCGTCTCCGGGATGCCGCCCTCATTGAGCGCGGTGACGCCGGTGATGTCGAACGTCTCCTCGCCGGTCAGGCCCAGCGACTGGGCCGTGGCGCCCTCGGGGAACTGGAGCGGCAGGACGCCCATGCCGATGAGGTTCGAGCGGTGGATGCGCTCGTACGACTCGGCGACGACGGCCTTGACGCCGAGCAGCGCGGTGCCCTTCGCGGCCCAGTCGCGGGACGAGCCGGAGCCGTACTCCTTGCCCGCCAGGATGACCAGCGGGGTCCCGGCGGCCTGGTAGTTCTGCGACGCGTCGTAGATGAAGGAGACCGGCGCTTCCCCGCCATTTTCGGCGGCCCGGGTGAAGTCGCGGGTGAAGCCGCCCTCGGTGCCCGGCGCGATCTGGTTGCGCAGCCGGATGTTGGCGAAGGTGCCGCGGATCATGACCTCGTGGTTGCCCCGGCGCGAGCCGTAGGAGTTGAAGTCACGACGCTCGACACCGTGCTCGGTGAGGTACTTGCCGGCCGGGGTGTCGGCCTTGATCGCACCGGCCGGGGAGATGTGGTCGGTGGTGACCGAGTCGCCCAGCTTGGCCAGCACCCGGGCCCCGGCGATGTCCTCGACCGGGGCCGGGTCCATCGTCAGGCCCTCGAAGTACGGAGGCTTGCGGACGTAGGTGGACTGCGGGTCCCACTCGAAGGTGTTGCCGGTCGGCACCGGAAGCGCCTGCCACTGGGCGTCACCGGCGAAGACGTCGGCGTAGCTGGTGTTGAACATCTCCTGGCCGATCGAGGAGGCCACGACCTCCTCGACCTCCTTCTCGGAGGGCCAGATGTCCTTCAGGTGGACCGGGTTGCCGTCCTGGTCGATGCCGAGGGCGTCCTTGGTGATGTCCACCTTCATGGAGCCGGCGATGGCGTAGGCGACGACCAGCGGCGGGGACGCCAGGTAGTTCATCTTGACGTCGGGGTTGATCCGGCCCTCGAAGTTACGGTTGCCGGAGAGCACCGAGGTGACCGCCAGGTCGGCCTCGTTGACCGCCTTGGAGACCTCCTCCGGCAGCGGGCCGGAGTTGCCGATGCAGGTGGTGCAGCCGTAGCCGACGAGGTTGAAGCCCAGCTTGTCGAGGTACGGGGTGAGCCCGGCGCGGTCGTAGTAGTCCATGACGACCTTGGACCCGGGGGCCAGGGTGGTCTTGACCCACGGCTTGCGGGTGAGGCCCTTCTCGACGGCCTTCTTGGCCACCAGGGCGGCCGCGACCATCACATACGGGTTGGAGGTGTTGGTGCACGAGGTGATCGCGGCGATGGTGACGGCGCCGTGGTCGATCTCGTACTGCGAGCCGTCGGGGGCGATCACCGGGGTCGGCTTGGTGGGCACGCCGTTGGAGACGGCCGGGGCGTCGGAGGCCGGGAAGGACTCGACACCCGCCTCGTCCAGGTCGGCCACCGGGACGTAGGCGCGGACGTCCTGGGCGAACTTCTCGGCGGCCTCGGACAGGATGATGCGGTCCTGCGGGCGCTTGGGGCCGGCGATCGAGGGGACGACCGTCGCCAGGTCCAGCTCCAGCTTCTCGGAGAACTCCGGCTCGGCGGCCGGGTCCAGCCACAGGCCCTGCTCCTTGGCGTACGCCTCGACGAGCGCGAGCTGCTGCTCGCTGCGGCCGGTGAGCTTGAGGTAGTTGATGGTCTCGCCGTCGATGGGGAAGATCGCGGCGGTGGAGCCGAACTCCGGCGACATGTTGCCGATGGTCGCGCGGTTGGCCAGCGGGATGGAGGAGACGCCCTCGCCGTAGAACTCGACGAACTTGCCGACCACACCGTGCTTGCGCAGCATCTCGGTGATGGTGAGCACGAGGTCGGTGGCGGTGGTGCCGGTCGGCAGCGAGCCGGTGAGCTTGAAGCCGACGACGCGCGGGATCAGCATGGAGACCGGCTGGCCCAGCATCGCGGCCTCGGCCTCGATGCCGCCGACGCCCCAGCCGAGCACACCGAGGCCGTTGACCATGGTGGTGTGGGAGTCGGTGCCGACCAGGGTGTCCGGGTACGCCTGGCCGCCTCGGACCATGACGGTACGCGCCAGGTGCTCGATGTTGACCTGGTGGACGATGCCGGTGCCGGGCGGGACGACCTTGAACTCGTCGAACGCGGTCTGGCCCCAGCGCAGGAACTGGTAGCGCTCCTTGTTGCGGCCGTACTCCAGCTCCACGTTCTTCGTGAACGCGTCGGGCGCGCCGAAGACGTCGGCGATCACCGAGTGGTCGATGACCAGCTCGGCCGGGGCCAGCGGGTTGATCTTCGCCGGGTCGCCGCCGAGCTCCTTGACGGCCTCACGCATGGTGGCGAGGTCCACCACACACGGCACACCGGTGAAGTCCTGCATGATCACGCGGGCCGGCGTGAACTGGATCTCCTGGCTGGGCTGGGCCTGCGGGTCCCAGCCGCCCAGGGCGCGGATGTGGTCGGCGGTGATGTTCGCGCCGTCCTCGGTGCGGAGCAGGTTCTCCAGCAGCACCTTCAGGCTGTATGGAAGCCGGGCCGACCCCTCGACCTTGTCCAGCCTGAAGATCTCGTACGATTCGTCGCCCACCTGCAGGGTGCTGCGGGCGTCGAAGCTGTTCGCCGACACGACAGTCTCCTTCATGCATGATTTCGCGCGTACCACCGCAATGCTGCCGTCACATGCCCGCGCCGATCCGCTAAGGTATGGCTAACTTAGGTAAGCCTTACCGGCACGAGGCGGCGATGCGTCTTCCAGCAGGTATCTCGATGTCGAGATAACTCTAATACATCGCCCCCGCGCGGTCATGCCCTGCCCTGGCGCGAGCGCGTCCCCGGGGTGGTTCCGCGGGTGCTCACCGGCTGTCCCGTCTCATCGAAGGCTGCGCGCCGCCGAGGCGTGACTGGCCGGGGAGGCGTGGCTGACGGCCGCGGCCTGGAGCGGCAGACTGACCCGCGTGAAGCGACGATGGGTGGATGTGGACAGCGTCACGACGCGGCTGGTTCGTCGATTCGGTCCACAGGTTGCCGAATGGTGCGCTGACACGCCGAACCTGATCGCACGGCTGACGTCCCGTTGGGACCTTTCCCTCGGTGAATCCCTCCCGGATGGCGCCTCGTCGGTCACATTGCGGTGCCAATGGCCCGACGGCACGCCCGCGGTGCTGAAGCTCAGCCCGGATCGGGGCCTTTTGGCCGAGCAGGTCGGAATGCTGGGGTGGTTCGCCGCCTCGGGCCGGGTGCCCGCCGTGCTGGCCGTCGACGAGGACGCGGGCGCGATGGTGCTGGAAGAGGTCGTGCCTGGAACGCCGGCGGAGGACATGCCTGCCGCTTCGCTCCCCGGGCAGTGGTCGGAGCTGCTCGCCGCGTTGCATGGGGTCGCTCCGCCCCCACGGCCGCCGCGTCTGCTGCGCGGCCGGTGCGAGGAGGCCTTCGCCCGTGTCGGTAGGCGGCTGTCCGAGCCTGCGATCAGTGCACGTATGGACGTCACCGCGTGGGACAGGGCCGTCCGGCGGTGTGAGCGGCTGCTGGACACGGAGGCGACAACCGTGTTGCTCCACGGCGACCTGCACCTGGGCAACGTGCTCGACAGTGGCGCGAAGCGCGGTCTGATGGCCATCGATCCGAAGGCGTGTGTGGGTGATCCATGCTTCGACGCTGTGGACTACGTCGTGGCCGGCGCCGGGCTGGAGGGCGTCGAGACCCGCTGCGGGCGCGTGGCGACGGCGTGCGGGCTCGACGGCGACCGGCTCCATGCCTGGAGCCAGGTGATCGCCCCGTTCGCGGCCGTCGCCCACCTCGGTAACGGTGGTGAGGAGCCGGTGATCGATGAACTGCTCGCGTTGGCCCGGTGAGAACCCCTGGATGAGACCGCTCAGCCGTCGATGAGACAGGACACCGGGCGAGAGCGCGTCCCCGGGTCGGTTCATGGATGCTCACCGGCGTTCACCGGTAAGGGTGACCGCCGACCGGAAGGGCCCCGGGGGGCGGCGTTCCGCGTTAGACCTGAGGCCATGAGCATGTGCGTGAACGCGACCGACGGCCCCGGAACGGACGACGGCCGGGCCCGAACCGGCCCCGGTCGCCTCCGAGTTCGGAACTGAGCCGCCCCGGCCCCCGCGATACTGCTGCCATGGACCCGCACCTGCTCCGCACGTTCGTCTCCGTGGCCCGCTGCGGATCCTTCTCCGATGCCGCCCATGAGCTGGGCTTCACCCCGGCGGCGGTCTCCGAGCACATCGCGTCCCTCGAAGCGGATCTGCGCACGTCACTGCTGACCCGGCGGCCGGTCATGCTCACCAGCGCGGGCGCACGGCTGCTGGAACACGCCGGTCCGCTGCTGCTGCGGCTGGACGCGGCGCGGGCCGATGTCGAGCGGCTGTCGGGGGCCGGCGCCGCCCGGCTGGTGGTGGGGGCCTCGCCGCTGGCGATGACCCCGCGAATCGCCGCGGCCCTGGACCGGGTGCGCCAGGCGCATCCGGCCATCCGGGCCTCGTTGCGGATCCTCGGCCGCCGGGAGATCCCGGCGGCGGTGGCATCCGGGGCGCTGGACCTGGGGCTGGTCGACGGCCCGACCACTCCCACCGACGCCCTGCCGCTGCCCGAGGTGGGTCCGCTCACCTCGGTCACGGTCGCGGAGGCCCCGCTGGTGGTGGCCCTGCCCACCGGCCACCCGCTGGCCCGCCGGCTCGGCCTGCGGCTGGCCGACCTCGCCGAGGCCCACTGGCTGGACGCCCCGGACGCCGCCATGCCGCTGGCGCGGCTGCGCGCGGTGAGCCGGAGCAGCGGCTTCCGCGCCTCGCTGACGTACGAGGGCACCGATGTACGCGGCCTCGTCGCCCTCACCGCCGCGGGCCACGGCCTGGCCCTCCTCCCCCACCCGGCCACCAAGGGCGCCCCCGGCATCGTCACGGCCCCCCTGATCGCCCCCCGCCTGGTCCACCGCACCGAACTCCTCCACGGCCCCGCGGTGGACGGCCCGGCCCGGACGCTGGCGGCGGTGGTGACGGGGGATCGTCACCGGTACGGGTGATCGCTGGGCATATTTGCCCAAGTCCGTGGAGGATTGCGATAGACCTTGCGCAGTCGTCATGCTGCAGTTACGCCGCCTGGTGGAGGACCGATGAGCGCGCAACCCCATTCCGAAACGGCTTCGTATGTGGCCGACGACCCCGAAACCGCATTGAAGTACGCGATCCAGCACATCCGGGGGGATGACCGGGTGCAGATCGTGGAGGGGGTCATCGAGCAGTTGTCACCGACATGGGGCCATGAAAAGGCGGCGGACAAGATCCGCAATCAGATCGCGCCGGCCGTGTCCAAACTCGGTTGCGTATCGGGGTCGGGCAATCTGGATCTCCCCGGCTCCAGCAATTGGTACGTGCCAGATGTGGCGGTCGTACCCGAAGAGCTGGCGGAGGCTGCGGCACTGGTACCCGATCAAACCCTGCTGGTCGTCGAGGTGACCTCCGATTCGAACGGGGATACCGACCGGATCGTCAAGCGGCGCCGCTACGCGGAATACGGAGCCCCGCTGTATCTCCTGGTAGACCGGCAGCAGCGCACCTGCACGCTCTATTCGGCGCCCGGGAACCTCGGCTACACCAAGGTGGACGGCCCCCATCCCTTCGGCACTCGCCTCGCACTCCCGGAGCCGTTCGACCTGGAGCTGGACACCTCCGAGTTCTGATGAGCGGCAGCCGCCCGCGAGGCGGGCGGCTGACCGGAATGGCACTCGCCACCGGGCGGAACCCACCCGAACGGCCGTCACTCCTTCACCCCCTCCGGTCGCGTACACATCTCATATGTGAGATAGCCTCTTCTGCATGACTGACGACTACCTCTCACGTATCGGCAAGCTCATCCGTGACGCCCGCCAACACCGAGGCTGGACCCAGTCCCAGCTCGCGGAGGCGCTCGGTACAAGCCAGAGTGCGGTCAACCGCATTGAGCGGGGAAACCAGAACATCAGCCTTGAGATGATCGCCAGGATCGGCGAGGCCCTGGACAGTGAGATCGTCTCCCTCGGCTACGCGGGCCCGATGCACCTTCGGGTGGTCGGCGGGCGCCGGCTGTCCGGTGCCATCGACGTCAAGACGAGCAAGAACGCGTGTGTGGCGCTGCTGTGCGCCACGCTTCTCAACGCGGGCCGTACGACACTGCGGAGAGTCGCCAGGATCGAGGAGGTCTATCGCATCCTCGAGGTCCTGGGCAGCATCGGTGTACGCACCCGCTGGATCAACGACGGCGCCGATCTGGAGATCGTGCCGCCCGCCGAGTTGGACCTCGACGCCATGGACACCGAGGCCGCGCGCCGGACGCGCAGCGTCATCATGTTCCTCGGTCCGCTGCTGCACCGGATGAACCACTTCCGGATTCCCTACGCGGGCGGTTGCGACCTCGGCACCCGCACCGTTCAGCCGCATATGACGGCCTTGCGCCACTTCGGCCTCGAAGTGACCGCCACCGACGGGATGTACCACTCCGCGGTCGATCGCTCGGTCGCCCCCACCCGCGCCATCGTGCTGACCGAACGGGGCGACACCGTCACCGAGAACGCGCTGCTGGCGGCCGCCCGGCACGACGGTGTCACGGTGATCCGCAACGCCTCGTCCAACTACATGGTCCAGGATCTCTGCTTCTTCCTGGAGGAGTTGGGCGTCAAGGTCGAGGGCGTGGGCACCACGACGCTGACCGTCCACGGCGTCGCCCATATCGACCGCGATGTGGACTACTCGCCCTCCGAGGACCCGGTCGAGGCGATGAGCCTGCTGGCCGCCGCGGTCATCACCGAGTCGGAGCTGACGATCCGCCGGGTGCCGGTGGAGTTCCTGGAGATCGAGCTGGCCGTCCTGGAGGAGATGGGGCTGGACCACGAGCGCGGCCGGGAGTACGCGGCGGACAATGGCCGCACCCGGCTGGTCGACCTGACCGTGCGGCCGTCGAAGCTGCAGGCCCCCATCGACAAGATCCACCCGATGCCGTTCCCCGGCATCAACATCGACAACGTGCCCTTCTTCGCGGCTATCGCGGCCGTCGCCCAGGGCTCGACGCTGATCCACGACTGGGTCTACGACAACCGCGCGATCTACCTCACCGAGCTCAACCGGCTCGGCGCCCACGTCAAACTGCTCGACCCGCATCGCGTCCTGGTCGAGGGTCCGACCCGCTGGCGCTCCGCCGAGATGATGTGCCCGCCCGCCCTGCGACCCGCCGTGGTCGTCCTGCTGGCGATGATGGCCGCGCCGGGCACCTCGGTCCTGCGCAATGTGTACGTCATCAACCGGGGATACGAGGACCTGGCGGAGCGGCTGAACTCGATCGGCGCCCAGATCGAGACCTTCCGCGACATCTGACGCCGCGCCTGCCGCCGCACCCTGTCCGACCTGCGAGGCAGCACGTCAGGATGAGCTGTGGCGGCAGCCGTGGGACCTTCTTGCCGGAGCTGAACTCGCCCGCTGGGGTTGGTCGCGCGGCGAGGGTCAGGAGGACGGCCCTGGCGTCCCGGCCGATGAGCCACCGGCCGACGAGCCACCCTCCGCGAGCTGAGCCCGCACACCGCGGGGCACCCGCACACCGTGACTGCGCAGGTTGCCGATGAATCGGGCGACGAGCGGATCCGGTTCCCCGGACGTCACCGCCACCAGCTGCCTGATCCACCGCGGCGAGAACGGCCGCACGGCGCCCGGAAAGCCGTCGCTGACCGCGCTCACGGGCATACGGCGATTCCCAGACCGGCAGCCGCGAGCTGTGGTGCCGCGGTCGTCACCGATGTCCTCAGCACCGGCTCCAGGCGGACCCCGGCGCGGGCGAAGGACTGGTCGAGCCAGGGACTCGACCATCTCGTCAGCGTCGCCACGGAGCGGAGCAACGGGCCGGTCGCCTCCCTTGAACGCCGCGCGCTGCTCGCGGCCTTCGACGCCAAGGTCGTGGGTCCGATCCTGCTGGCCAAGCACTTCGCCCAGTTGATCGCCGAGAAGGGGTCGCTGCTGTTCTTCTCCGGCCTGGCCGCGTGGCGCCCCTCGCCGGGACTCGTCGCGATGGCGGCCACCAACGGCAGCGTGAACACGCTCGCGTCCGCCCTCGCGGTCGAATTGGCGCCCACGCGTGTCAACGCCATCTCCCCCGGCGTGATCGACACCAGCAACTGGGACACCGCGGTACCCGACAAGCGGGAGTGGTTCCGGCAGATCGCAGCCTCCGCGCCGGTGGGCCGGGTCGGGGATCCCTCCGACGTCTCGGCCGCCGCCCGCGCGTTGCTGGTCAACCCGTACATCACCGGCGAGACCCTCCACGTGGACGGCGGAGCGCGCTGGTCCTGAACTCGGCAGAAGCAGCCCAAGCGAAGAACGGCGACAAGGAAAGAGCACTCACCATGAGCGACATCAGCATCATCGGCCTGGGACAAATGGCCCGCGTCCTCGCCGCCCGCGCGCTCGACGGCGGCAACGCCGTCGAGATCATCGGCCGTGACGCGGCCAAGACCGCCGACGTGGTCGGCACGCTCGGCCGCGGCGCCACGGCGGGCAGCCCGCGCACCGTCCCGTCCATGGACACCACCGTGAGGTGGTCCGGTCAGCTCAGCGACGCGCCCGCCGCACGCAGTTCGTCCAGGGCCGCCAGGGCGTACCCGGCAAGCTCCTCCTTGCCGTCACGGTCGCCCTCCGACCATTCGGCGTACCCCCGCTTGAAGGCGAGAAGGCCCAGCTCGCCCGCGAGAGCCGCGGTCGGATCGGGTACGCCGCGGGCGATCAGAGCGGTGGTCATCGCGGCCGCGAGGCTGACGCTTTTGAGGGCGTCACGCTCCTGAAGCTCGGCGCTGGAGGCGACAGCCGCCTTCAGACGAGGTGCGAAGTCCCGATTGACGGGGCCCATCGCGGTCGAGGCGCGCTCGAGACCGGCGGCGACCGCCTCGAGCGGGCTGGCGCCATCGGGCGCCTCGGCGATCCCCTCGGCCAGCAGCCGGCTCAGCGTCTCCTGTCCGGCCACCAGCAGCTCGCGCTTGTCGGGGAAGTGCCGGAAGAACGTGCTCTTGGTGACCCCGGCGCGCTCGGCGATCTGCGCGACCGTCGTGGCGTCGTATCCCTGCTCGGTGAACAGGTCGACGGCAGCCACGACGAGGCGTTCACGCGCCCCTGGTTCCCATCTGCCCATGGGCCCATCATAGGTGATGGGACTCTTGTCCCATCACTCGGCTATAGTGATGGGACAAGAGTCCCATCACTTGCGGGAGAACATCCATGCGCGTCTTCGTCACCGGTGGCACCGGCCTGATCGGCTCCGCCGTCGTCGCCGAACTGCTCGACAACGGCCACACCGTCCTCGCACTCGCCCGCTCCGACGCGTCCGCACTAGCCGCCGAGGCGGCCGGCGCCGAGCCGCTCCGAGGAGCTCTCGCCGACCTGGACATCCTTCGTGCCGGCGTCGCGCGGACCGACGGGGTGATCCACCTCGCCTTCGCCAACGACTTCAGCAGCCCCGACGCCCTCGCGAGGGCGGTCGCCGAGGAAAGCGCCGCCATCGCGACCCTCGGCGAGGAGCTCGTCGGCAGCGACCGCCCCTTCGTCACCGCCTCGGGCACGCCCCATGTGCCGGGCCGCGCCTCCACCGAGGCCGACCCGGCCATGACCGATGGGCCGGTCGGCGGTCGCGGTCGCGCGGTCACGGCGGCCCTGGGCCTGGCCTCGCGCGGGGTCCGGAGCGCGGCTGTACGCCTGCCGCGCACGGTTCACAACCAGGGCACCGGCGGGTTCGCCGGCCTGCTGACCGACATCGCACGCCGGACCGGGATATCCGGCTACCCAGGAGGCGGCGCACAGCGCTGGCCGGCCGTGCACGCGCTCGACACGGCGGTCCTCTTCCGGCTCGCCCTGGAGCGGGCCCCGGCCGGTAGCTCCTGGCACGCCGTGGCCGACGAGGGAGACAAGGTGCGTGACATCGCCGCGGTCATCGGCCGACGACTGGACGTGCCGGTCGAGTCGGTGTCATCGGAGACCTACGGCCCCCTCGGCCCGATCTTCGCGACCGACCAGCCCTCGTCCAGCACCCACACCCGAGAGGCGCTCGGCTGGGAGCCGAAGCATCCGTCCCTCCTGGAGGACCTGGAGAACATCCAGCCCTGACCGGCGGCCGGCAGGACCGGCCACGCCCGCTGTCGGCGCTCGCGCCGGCGGCGGAAGACCCTCACTTCCGGACCCTGGTGCCCCGGCCCCTACCGCCGGCATCCGTCGAGCAGCAGCCGAATGGTGAGACGCGCGTCGTAATTCGGATCGGCCCTCTCCCCGCCCGCGCAGATGTCGCCGATCGCGCGGATCAACTGGTAGGGGGCGACGTCGGCCGTGACCTCGCCCGCGTCCCGGGCGGCGTGGAGGATCTCGGCGAGAGCCGGCACGAGCCGCTCGATGAACAGCGCGTGCAGGGCGGTGAAGCCGTCGGGGTCGTTGCGCATGGCGGCGGCCAGCCCGTGCTTGGTCGCCAGGAAGTCCACGAAGAGCTCCACCCATTGACGCAGCGCGGCGAACGGTGACGTCGCCGTCGCGAGCAGGGCGGGCCCGGCTTCGGCGCAGGTGTCGACCTGGTGCCGATACACGGCCACGACGAGGTCCGCGCGCGTGGGGAAGTGCCGGTAGATCGTGCCCATGCCGACGCCCGCCGCGGCGGCGATCCGGCGCACCGGCGCGTCCACTCCATCCGTGACGAACACCGACGCCGCGGCATCGAGCAGAGCCTTCTCGTTCCGCCGGGCGTCCGCGCGCTTGGCCGAGCTCGGGGTGGCCGGCATCGGCTTGTCGCCTTCACTCACGGGGGGGCGCTCCTGTCCTACGACCGCACTTGCCAAGCGGAACATCGCTCCGTATATTCGGAACGTCGCTCCGCTTAACCGCGTATCCGGTGGCTCATGTCGCCGGACCTGCACCGGCGACGCATGTATTCCCGCATGGACACGGTGCTCATCGCAACCGAAAGGCAGTTCCGCATGCCCGCACCCGATACGGCCGCCCCGCGCGCCGTTCCCGCCTCGACCACTGCGATCATCAGCGTCAAGCCGGTCGTCCTGCCCGCACCGGAGCGCGGCGACGACCTGCGGGTGCGCGTGTCAGCCCCCGCCTCCGGCAGCGACCTCCCGATCGTCGTACTCGCCCATGGCTTCGGCCTGTCGATGTCCTCGTACGACCCGCTCGTCGATTTCTGGGCCGCCAACGGCTTCGTCGTCCTGCAGCCCACCTTCCTCGATTCGCTGACCCTCGGCATCACCCCTGCCGATCCGCGTTACCCCGACATCTGGCGCATCCGGGTCCAGGACGTCGAGCGCGTACTCGACGCACTCGACGACATCGTCGCCGCGGTCCCCGGCCTCGGTGACCGCGTCGACAGCGAGCGCATCGCCGTCGCGGGACACTCCTGGGGCGGGCAGACCGTCAGCATGCTCCTCGGCGCGCGCGTTGTCGGCGCGGACGGGCAGCCCGGCCCCGACAAGACCGATACCCGCGTGAAAGCCGGCGTGCTCCTCGCGACGACGGGCATCGGCGGCGACGCCTTGACGCCGTTCGCCGCGGAGAACTTCTCCTTCATGAGCCCCGACTTCGACCGCCTGACCACGCCGGCTCTCGTGGTCGCGGGCGACCACGACCAGTCCCTTCTCTCGACGCGCGGCCCCGACTGGTTCACCGACGTGTACAGGTACAGCCCCGGGGCCCAGAGTCTGCTCACCCTGTTCGGGGCCGAGCACTCGCTCGGCGGGATCCACGCCTACGGCGCCAAGGACACCACGGACGAGAGCCCCGAGCGCGTCGCTCTGATCCAGAAGGCTTCGTGGGCCTACCTCCGAAGCGCTCTCGGGATCGACGACCGGGAATGGAAGCAGGTGCGGACCGAACTCGCGGAGGCCGCCGACCCGATCGGGCGCATCGACGACAAGTAGACCGCAAGGAGACCCATCATCGACGAAGGCCGCCGCACACGATGACCTGTGCGGCGGCCTTCGCGATCCGCCTGCCCTGGCGGGGTGCCATCGACCGCTCAAGGGGGAGTCATCACACATACGAAGGTCAAATTCCGGGCGACAGAGGAATCGGTCCACAGCCCCACCAGTTGACATGCATTGAATCTCCAGAATGCCCAAGAAGAGGGAACGACCGATGTATGGCAAGGTGAATTGGCCGCGGTATGACCCGAAGACATCTTGTCCGGCCAGGTTGGTTTCGAACCGTGTGCCAAGGCGCAGTGACTCGTGGCCGTCAAGCAGCTGGACATGCTCGACGCCCGGGTAGAAGCTGGGCCAAGCCTTCGGATCCACGAGCAGGGACCAATTTTTTCCGGAGAGGCTTCGACCTCGAGCTGGTTGGTGAAGTGGATCGGTGAGCGGCTGGGAACCATGGTCTCGGGCCAATTGACAGCTTCGAACATATCGGACTCCACATAACCGGCTTCCGTTCGCCGGATCAGCTGTATCGAAAATTCAGGCGCGCCGTGGCCAGTACGGGAAAGCGTGTGGTCGGCCCGCGACGGGCGCCGTGTGTGGCAGTTTCACGCGCCGGCGGCGGACACCGAGTTCCGGACGGCGTCCAGGCCGGTGGCATGGGAAACCATGGGCTGGTAATCGAGTTCGGCCACGGCTTTGTCCGTCCGCAGAATGCACGACGGCCCGAGGAACCACCGGGCGGGGACGGGGACCTCGTGGGCGGCGGTCTCGGCGTCCAGGTCGGGTTCCCCAGCGCCGCGTTCGACGGTGCGCTCGGGGCGGTCGTCGGCCAGGACGGTGTGATCGACGCCGTGTACCGCGGGGTCGACGGCTCGGTGCACCGAACCCAGTTCAAATAAATTAGGTATTAATCTTGACGTGATGCGAGCGCCACGCGAACCTGGATCCGCCGCGAGCGGAGGCCCGGCGGGCAGCAAGCAGCCGGGCCCGCCGAGTGGATCCACAAGGAGCACTCCATGACGAACCAACTCCCCAGCCGACGAATGCTTCTCGCCGGCCTCGGCGCCGCCGGGACGACAGCACTGCTCAGCGGCAGCGGTGCCCATCTGCTCCACTACGGGCCGCCGTCCACGTGGAGCGCCGACCACGACGCGGAACTGGTGGTGCTGACACGGCAGTAGACCGCCGACCGGCCCACGCCCGCCCGCGCCCGCAGTGCAGCGAAGGAGCCCGAACCCCCGATGGAACAGCCCCGCCGGTACGGTGACCGCTTCACCGCCCGCACGGCCGTGGTCACCGGAGCCGCCTCCGGCATCGGTGCCGCCACCGCCGAACGCCTCGCCCAGGAGGGCGCCGCCGTCGTGCTCGCCGACATCTCCGAGGAGCGCGGCGCGGCGGTCGCCGAGCGGATCTGTGCGGTCGGCGGCCGCGCCCGCTTCGTGGCCGCCGATGTCTCCGCGGAGGAGGACTGGGAGCGGATCGCGGCCGCGGCCCGCGACTTCGGCCCCGTCGACGTGCTCGTCAGCAATGCCTACACCGTCGACGTCACCCCCGCCCAAGACATGTCCCTGGGCTCCTGGCAGCGGCAGCTCTCCGTCAACCTCACCGGCGCCTTCCTGGGGTTCAAGGCCGTGCTGGACGATCTGCGCGCCCGCCGCGGAGCCGTCGTCCTGACCTCGTCCGTCCACGCCCACAAGGGCATCCCCGGCCACCCCGCCTACGCGGCCTCCAAGGGGGCGCTGCTGTCCCTGTGCGGACAGCTCGCCGTCGAGTACGGTCCCGAGGTGCGGGTCAACGCCGTCGTGCCCGGCCCGATCCTGACGGCGGCCTGGGACCGGGTGTCCCCCGAGGACCGCGCACGCAGCGTCGCCGAAACCGCGGCCGGCCGTTTCGGCACCCCGGAGGAGGTGGCCGCGGCCATCGCCTTCCTGGGCTCCCATGAGGCCGCCTACATCACCGGTGCGAGTCTTGTCGTGGACGGCGGCTGGAGCGTCGTCAAGTCCTCCGCATGACCACCGCGATCAGCTCGCAGCAGAAAGGCACTACGACATGACGCCCTACGCCCGTCGCGGCGTGCACGGCCAGACCGTGGAGGCCCTCGCCCGCCGCATCCTGGGCGGCGAGATCCCCGAAGGAGCCACCCTGGACCTGGTCGCCCTGCAGAGCGAACTGGACGTCAGCCTCACCGCCCTGCGCGAGTCGCTGAAGGTACTGGCCGCCAAGGGGATGGTCGACGCCCGTCAGAAGCGCGGCACCTTCGTACGGAACCGTTCGGACTGGAATCTGCTCGACGCCGACGTGCTGCGCTGGCAGTTCGACAGCTTCCGCACCACCGACGCCGACCGCGCGCTGCTGCGCAACCTCGCCGAGGTGCGCTCCATCATCGAACCGGCGGCCGTACGCCTGGCCGCCGGGCGGCGCACCGACGCCGACCTCGCCGCCCTGGACACCGCCGTGGACGCGATGGGAGCGGGCGGCTCCGACGCCGCCCACGCGGTGGAGGCCGACCTCGCCTTCCACCGCGCCCTGCTCGCCGCCACCCACAACGAACTCCTCGAACGCATGGAGATGGTGATCGAGTCGGGCCTCGCCCACCGCGACCGCATCGTGCACAGCTCCCCCCACAGCCAGGACCCCGTACCCGCCCACCGCGCCGTCCTGGACGCCGTACGCGCCCAGGACCCGCAGGCCGCCGAGGCCGCCATGCGGGCCCTGCTCGACCAGGCCGGCCGCGACCTGGACCGGGTCGGCGGCTCCGACAACGACCTGGAAAGGCTCTCTGGCCAGTGAAGATCACCCGTATCGAGACCTTCGCCGTGCCGCCGCGCTGGCTGTTCTGCCGCGTCGAGACCGACGACGGCGTGGTCGGCTGGGGCGAGCCCGTCGTCGAGGGGCGCGCCGAAGTGGTCCGCGCCGCCGTCGACGTCCTCGCCGCATACCTGATCGGCAAGGATCCGCTGCGTATCCAGGACCACTGGCAGGTGCTCACCAAGGGCGGCTTCTACCGCGGCGGCCCCGTGCTCTCCAGCGCCGTCGCCGGCCTGGACCAGGCCCTGTGGGACATCGCCGGCAAGACCTACGGCGCCCCCGTGCACGCCCTGCTGGGCGGTCCCGTGCGCGACCGGGTCCGGGTGTACGCCTGGGTCGGCGGCGACGAGCCCGCCGAGCTGACCGAGCAGATCACCGCGCAGGTCGAGGCGGGCTTCACGGCGGTGAAGATGAACGGCGCCGGGGCGACCTCTCCGGTGGCCACCGCGGCCGAGACCGCCGCAGTGGTCGACCGGGTGGCCGCGGCCCGCGAGGTCCTCGGCCCGGACCGGGACGTGGCCGTCGACTTCCACGGACGCTTCACCGCCGCCAGCTCCCGCCGTGTCCTGGCCGAACTGGCAGCCCTGCACCCGCTGTTCGTGGAGGAACCCGTCGTCCCCGAGCACAGCCATCTGCTCCCCGGCCTGGTCGCCGCGACCCCGGTGCCCCTGGCCACCGGCGAACGGCTCTACGGGCGCACGGAGTTCCTGCCCGTCCTCGCCGCCGGTATCGCCGTCGCGCAGCCCGATCTGTCCCACGCGGGCGGCATCTCCGAGGTCCACCGCATCGCCTCGCTCGCCGAGACCTACGGCGCCCAGCTCGCCCCGCACTGCCCGCTCGGTCCCATCGCGCTGGCGGCCAGCCTCCAGGTCGCGTTCGCCACGCCGAACTTCCTGATCCAGGAGCAGAGCCGCGGCATCCACTACAACAAGGACGCCGATCTGCTGTCCTACCTCGTCGACACCGAGCCGTTCCGCTTCGTGGACGGACATGCTCCCCGCGGCGACGCCCCCGGCCTGGGCATCACCATCGACGAGGCGGCCGTACGCGAGGCCGACCGCATCGGTCACACCTGGCGCAACCCGGTCTGGCGCCACCCCGACGGCTCCTTCGCGGAGTGGTGACGACGGTGCTGGAGATCGTCACCGACCCCGCGCACGGCGGCCGCTGGACCTCGCCGCGCGCCGGGGGCCGCGAATGGCTGTGGCACGGCACGGCGGCCGGACGGGACCGGGTGTCCCCCGGGGACGCCTTCGTGGACGCGGGCGGCCTGAAGGAGTGCGTCCGCGGCGCCCCCGCCCACGGCAAGGGCGATGTCCCGCACATCACCACGGCCCGGGTCGGCCTCACCCGGCCGGGCCCCGACGACGGTGCCCTGTTCGCGGTCCGGGTCGAGGTGCCGGGTCCACCGGCGGCCGTCTATCGCCCGCACCCCGATGCCGGGCCCGGGGCGGCACCGGCACCGGCGCGCGTATGACGGCCCCATGGCCCCCGGCGGCCGGACCGGTGTTCTGCGTCGGCGAGACGATGACCGACCTGGCCCCCGCACCACCCGACTCCGTGGAAACCGGCGAGAGCCTGCGGCTGTCCGTGGCGGACGCGGAGTCCAACGTGGCGATGTACCTCGCGGACCTGGGTCTTGCCGCCGTATGGCTCTCGGCCCTCGGCGACGACCCGTTCGGCCGGCGGGTGCGTACCGCCGTCGCCGCGGCGGGCGTCGACGTCTCGGGCGTACGGTCCGACCCGAGCCGGCCGACGGGCCTGGTTGACTTCCTCCCGCTCGTCAACGAGGGGGAACCCCTAGGACCCCTCCCGAGGAGATCGGCGCGGGAGGCTCATGCGGCGGGGACGCCGGCGCTCCCGGGAAGAAACGGGGCAGCGAGATCAGGTGTTTTCTGCGGAAACGACCGATATGGAGCAAACGCACCCACCAGGCCCTAGGTCCCGCCAAGAGTGGTCCACGGTCCCTTCCGGCACTATCGTCCGCTTCATACCGTCAAGGGCCGCGGTATTCCGTTTCACGCCGACCGACTGGACCCCCTCCGTGCCCGATCCCTCCCACGCCGCCACCTGGCGCTTCGCCCTGCCGCATACGACGGCCGCCGTACCGCTGGCGCGCGCGCTGATCCGGAACACCCTGGCCGACATCGGGGCACCCGTGGACGGCGACACGGCGGAGCTGCTGACGGCGGAACTGGTGGCCAACGCGGTGCGGCACACGGACGGCGACGAGCCGATAGAGCTGGTGGTGGAGCTGGTGCCGACCGGGGGCTGGCAGGTCGAGGTGCACGACCAGGACCCGAATCCGCCCGGCGGGCTGGACTCGCTGGGCCGCCCCGAAGGGCCCAAGAGACCCGACGGCCTCGCCGAGGGCGGACGCGGTCTGCTGCTGATCCGGACCCTCAGCGCGGACGCGGGCTACCGGCCGACCCCCTACGGCAAGGCCGTCTGGTTCATCCTCCCGCCCACGGACGGCCCCGCGGCCGCGGAGCGCCCTACGGAGCGCTGAGGGTCGCGACCAGCACCGCCTTGATCGTGTGCATCCGGTTCTCCGCCTCGTCGAAGACGACGGAGTGCTCGGACTCGAAGACCTCGTCGGTGACCTCCAGCTCGGTCAGCCCGTGCCGCTCGTGGATCTCCCGGCCGACGTCGGTACCCAGGTCATGGAAGGCCGGCAGGCAGTGCAGGAACTTCACGGCGTCGTTGCCCGTCGCGCGCAGCACATCCATCGTCACCGCGTACGGCCCCAGCAGCGCTATCCGCTCGTCCCACACCTCCTTGGGCTCCCCCATGGACACCCACACATCGGTGGCGACGAAGTCCGCGCCGCGTACGCCCTCCTCGACGTTCTCGGTGAGCGAGATCCGGGCGCCGGTGGCCGTGGCGAGCTGGCGCGCCAGCTCCACGATGGTGTTGTCGGGCCACAGCAGGCTGGGCGCGACGATGCGGACGTCCATGCCCAGCAGGGCGCCGGTGACGAGGTAGGAGTTGCCCATGTTGTACCGGGCGTCGCCGAGGTAGGCGTAGGCGACCTGGTCCAGCGGCTTGTCGCTGTGCTCGGTCATGGTCAGCACGTCGGCGAGCATCTGGGTGGGGTGCCACTCGTCGGTGAGGCCGTTGTAGACGGGCACCCCGGCGTGTGCGGCGAGCTCCTCGACGACACCCTGGCCGTGGCCCCGGTACTCGATCGCGTCGTACATCCGGCCGAGCACCCGCGCCGTGTCCTTGACCGACTCCTTGTGACCGATCTGCGAGCCGACCGGATCGAGATAGGTCGCGGAGGCGCCCTGGTCGGCGGCCGCGACCTCGAAGGCGCAGCGGGTACGGGTGGAGGTCTTCTCGAAGACCAGGGCGATGTTCTTGCCCCGCAGCCGCCGCTCCTCGGTGCCCGCGCGCTTGGCCGCCTTCAGCTCGGCGGCGAGCTCGATCAGGCGGCGGAACTCGTCGGCGGTGAAGTCCAGCTCCTTGAGGAAGTGGCGGCCGGTGAGGTCAATCGCCATAAGGGTGGCTCCTAGGTCACGGCGAACACGGCGAATCAGGGGCTACGGCGAGGGCGCCGCGGCCAGGAACCATGGAAGCATATACGATGCTCTGCATATATACGGAGACCAGGGGGTGAACCCCGGCATGACGGGTCCGCGGGCTCGCGTGACGGCTCTGCGGGCTCGCTTACGGCTCGGCGGGGTCGCATACGGCTCCACGGGCTCGCTTACGGCTCGACCGGGTCCCGCTCGACCGGACAGCTCATGCACCGCGGCCCGCCCCGGCCCCGGCCCAGCTCGCTGCCGGGGATGTCGATGACCTCGATCCCGCACTTGCGCAGATAGGTGTTGGTCGTCGCGTTCCGCTCGTAGGCGACCACCACGCCCGGCTCGACCGCGAGCACATTGCAGCCGTCGTCCCACTGCTCGCGCTCCGCCGCGTGGACGTCCTGGGTCGCCGTGAGCACGCGGATGGAGTCCAGGCCGAGGGCCGCGGCTATCGCGCGGTGCATATGCTCCGGCGGATGGTCGGTGACCTTGAGGTCCTTGCTGCCCGCGCCCGGCTCGATGGTGTACGAGCGGAGCATCCCCAGCCCCGCGTACTGCGTGAAGGTGTCCCCGTCCACCATGGTCATCACGGTGTCCAGGTGCATGAACGCACGCCCCTTGGGCATGTCGAGCGCCACGATCGTCCTGGCCGAACCGGCCTCGAAGAGCCGGTGCGCGATCATCTCCACCGCCTGGGGAGTAGTCCGCTCGCTCATCCCGATCAGCACCGCGCCCTTGCCGAGCACCAGCACATCACCGCCCTCGATGGTCGAGGGATACGCGGCCTGCCCCTCCGACCAGACGTGGAAGTCCTCCTTGGCGAAGAGGGGGTGATGGCGGTAGACGGCCTCGTAGTGCACCGTCTCGTGCCAGCGGGCGGGCCAGCGCATCGCGTTGATCGACACCCCGTCGTACACCCACGCGGAGGCGTCCCGGGTGAAGAGATGGTTCGGCAGCGGGTTGACCAGGAAGTCATCGGGCTCCATGGCGTGGAAGCGGACGGAGACCGGCTCCGGGTACCGGCCCAGATACTCCCGCTTGGTCATGCCGCCGATCAGCGCCTCGGTCAGCTCGGGGGCGCTCAGCTCGTCGAAGGCGGCGCGCAGATGGTCGGTGGCCAGGGGCCCGTACTCCTTCTCGTCGAAGACCCGGTCCAGCACCAGCGCCCGCGCGTCCGGCAGGCCCAGGCTCTCGGTGAGCAGATCCCCGAAGAGATGGACCTCGACCCCGCGGTCGCGCAGGACGTCGGCGAAGCCGTCGTGCTCCTGGCGGGCGCGGCGCACCCACAGGACGTCGTCGAAGAGCAGAGCGTCCTTGTTGGTGGGTGTGAGCCGCTTGAGCTCCAGGTCGGGACGGTGCAGTATGACGCGGCGCAGCCGCCCGGCCTCGGAGTCGACATGGAATCCCATGCCCCCATCTTCGCCGCTCGCGGCCCGTTGTGAACGCCCGGCGACACGGATCACTCGCGCTGATCGCGATGGCCACGGCGGTTCCGCCGCGGTCCCGCCGCAGTTCCGCCGCCGTCCCGCCGCGCGGGGCGGGCCCGCCGTCGGCGGCGGGCGGCTATCCGGCCGCCGGGGCGGGCGGCTATCCGGCCGCGATCACCACGATCAGCACCAGGGCGACCGCGATGAACCCCAGCAGGGCGGAGACCCAGAGCTGGCCGGGCTTCAGATCGAGCCCGCCGCCCTCGTCCGCGACCCCGCGCCGCCACCGTCGCCGTGCCTCGCGCCGGGGGGCGCGGGCTGCCGCCTCCTCACGCTCCCGGCACTCCTCGGCCACCCCGCCGAACAGCGCCTTCCAGCCCTTCTCACCGAACCCCGTCATCTGCCGGGTGCCGACGATCCGGCGCACCACCTCACGGCCCGCGCCGTCGGCGGCCGTCCACAGGCCGGGCAGGACGCACGCCATCAGCTCCGGCACCGCCCCGCGCTGCGCGTACGGGCGGACCAGCCCCTCGTACAGCATCAGCGCGTTGCGCACCCGCAGCCGGCGGCCCGGGTCCGCGGCCGGTCCGTCCACACCGCCCTGGACGCGGGGCGGCGGGTCGAGATAGAGCTGGGCGAGCAGCACCTTCTCGCAGACCGCGTCCGCCAGCTCCGGTCCGCGCTCGGGCGCGCGGCGCACCAGCTCGATCACGACGCGGGTGGCCCGCTCGGCGGGCAGCCCCTCGTCCAGCGCGCTCAGCAGCAGGCCGTCATCGGCCCCCCGCAGCGCCGCGGGCAGGTCGTCCCCACCGTGGCGCAGCGCCTCGCGCAGCATCCGAGCCCCGGTGACCGAGACTCGGCGAACCCCCGCGCCCGCCGTCCTCGCCCGCTCCGCCGTGGTGTCGTCCGCGATCTCCGTGTTCGTCGGGTCCTCTGTCTCTTTCACCATCGATGTCTCTCTCCTCACAGCGCCTCCAGCACCTCCCGTATCCGCGTGGCCGCCGCGGCGTCGAGCGGCTCGTCGCCGTCCTGTGCCAGCCGGGGCAGAAAGCCGCACAACACCGTCAGTTGCCGTTCATCGCCGGCCGCCCGCCGGATCCAGCCGACCAGCGCGTCCTCGGCCGCCCCGGCCGATCTGGCCCAGGTCAGCGCGGCCCGCAGCAGCTCGGCCAGCCGCGGCGCGCACTCCGGATGGGCCGCCAGCACCGCCGTGGCCAGCGGCCAGGCAGCGTACGGCTCCAGCTCCGGCACCTCGCACAGGCCCCACAGATGCGAGGTGCGGGTGGTGACCGCGCGCAACACCGTGAGCAGCGCCAGGTCCCGGCGGGGCCGCCGGGTGTCGCGCAGCCAGCGGGTGAGCGCGGTCAGTACGGTCTCCGGCTCGGTCCCGGCCAGCAGCCGCAGCACGCCATAGGAGGTGGTGCGGCCGTCGTCGGCGCAGGCGATCCGGCCCAGTTCCGCCAGGGACGCCACGACGGAGCCCGCCGCCAGGCCGTAGCCGTGGGCGAGCGCGGCGGTCTCACGCTCCCGCTCGTCGTCGCCGCGCGCCCAGTCGCGCAGCAGCCCGTTCACGGCGGGACGCACCTCCGGGGCCCGTGACGCCTCGGCGAGTGCGGTGGCCGCCGCCATCCGCTGCACCGGGCTGTCCGTACGGGCCAGCGGCAGCGCCAGCTCGACCAGACCGTAGAGATAGTCGCGGGCGCACAGCACGCCCGCGGCGACCGCCGCGCGCACCCACACCTGGGGGCGCGGGTCGTCGCACAGCCCGCGCAGCCAACGGGCCATCGGGCCGCGGAGGTTGTGGTGGGCGTCCCAGGACTCGTGGAGCACGGCGGGCGCCAGCCGCCGCCCCTCGAACCACACCGCGCGCACCGGCACGGACGCGTCCCCGAGGTCCTCCACCCCGTCGCCGTGGACCGCGCGCGCCGTGGCCAGCGAGGCCCCGGGGCGGGCGGCGAACAGGGGGCGGCCCGGCGCGTACTGCGGATCGAGCGTGACGGCCAGCTCCCAGGCCAGCAGTTCGGCGGCCTCCGCCATGAGGCCGTGGGCCGAACCGTTGAAGACGGCGAGCGCGATCCGCAGCGCGGCGGCGCGCAGCGCGGGCAGCGCGGCGGGCAGGGTGCCCGGGTGCCCTGCCTCCAGGAACCACGCACGGGCCTGGTCCGGGGCGAACGACCGGCAGTGCTCCAGCAGCCGCTCCTCGGACAGCCTTCCCTCGGCGTGCGCGGCCAGCAGGCCGGCGAGCCGGGCGGCCTCGCCGGGCCGCGGCTCGTCCAGGCCGAGCGCCTCGGCCAGTTCGGGGCGCCGGGCGGTGGCGTGGGCCGTCTCCAGCAGCCCGGTGGGGCGGTCGGCGAGCAGCTCGGTGAGGTGGCGGTCGAGGACGTCGGCGGCGGCCGGAGGCTCGTACGGCACGGCGTGGCGGCGGCCGCGCAACAGCCGGTCGGCGGCCGGGCCGCCCGCGACCAGGACGACGCAGAACGCCTCATGCCCCGCGAAGTGGGCGCGCAGCCGGTCCAGCAGCGGCTCGACCGCGAAGTCCGCCTGATCGGCGGAAAGTTCGAGGAGATAGCCATGGCCCCGCTCGGTCTTCTCCACGCCGGCCGCCCCGTAAGAGAGGCCGGAACCGGGCAGGATGCCGGAACCGGGCAGGATGCCGGGCTCATGCGGGGTGCCGGACCCGTGGGGAATACCGGAACCGTACGGGAGGCCGGAACCGAGCGGGATGCCGGACCCGAGCGCGGCGCCGGTCACGTGTGGGATGCCGAGTCCAAGCGGAATGCCGGAACCCAACCGGGAGACCCCGCCGCCGGCCAGCTCGGACAGCTCGGCGAGGAGGGCGAGCCCGGTCCAGGCGCGGCCGGTGCCGGGTTCGCCGCACAGCGCCAGCAGGCCCGTGCGCCGCAGATGGTCGCGCATCGCGACATAGCCGGGGACGGTCCGGTAGAGCCGCCGCAGCCGGTCCAACTCCTCGCGGGGCACCGGGCCTTCAGGGAGGGGATGCGGCGCCGGTTCGGCACACAGCCGGGCGGGGCCGACGGGGATATGCAGATGGGCGCGTGCCTCGCGCGCCGTGCGGGCGCCGCCCGGCTGGCCCGCCCCGTCCAGCGGGTCGCTCTTGGGGATGTCCAGCCGCCGTCCCCGCGACTCCGCCGGGGCGTCGACGTCTTCCGCTGCGCTCATCGCCCGCCGTCCTTCATGCCGTGGCCCCCGCTTCCCGCTGTGGTGGTGATGGGCTGTCGGTGAATGCCCGAAGCGGGCGGCGGGGTTTCTCCCCCTGCCCGCCCCGCCGCCCTTCTCCGGTGCGGGGCACTGGGCCGTGCGCACCCCCGTCGCTCACGGTCCCGCGCCCTTTGTGCCACTCCAGGGTCGCCGGGGAACGGCGGGGCGGCTGTAGCCGTTTACACAGTCACGGAGAACGCGTGGGAAGTGCGCGCCCGCGCTCAGTCGTGGGATCAGTCGCAGGGGTCGGTCGCGGGACGCGCCGGGATGTGCTCCCCCGTCGCCCGTCCCTCGGCCAGCAGCCGCAGCAGTCCGATGTCCATCACCACGAAGCGGCGCGAGGCGGTCCGGACGACGCCCTGGCCGCGCAGCAGCCGCAGCGCCTTGGCGACCGCCTCCCGGGTCGAGCCCACCGCGGCCGCGATGTCGTGCTGGGGCAGCGGCAGATCCACGGTGATCGCCCCGTCGGCGGCGGGGTGGCCGGTGCGCTCGGCGAGTTCGACGAGCCGGGCCGCCAGCCGCTGGAGCACCTTCTCCGAGGCGAGTGACCGCCGCTCCCCGTCGGAGCTGCGCAGCCGGGAGCTGAACTGACGCATGATCAGCACGGTCGCGATGGGACGCGCTGCGAGATAGGCCCGGAACCGGTCGCCGGAGACCACCACCGCCTCCATCCGGCCGAGCGCGGTGACGGTGGCGCTGCGCGAGCCGTGGTCCACGGCCGCCTGGTCGCCCACGACTTCGCCCGCTCCGCGCAGCGCCAGGATCAGCCGCACCCCGCGCTCGGTCTCCACCGAGATGGTGGCCCAGCCGGAGGTGATCGCGACGACGAAGGTCGTACGGTCGTGCTCGCGCAGCACGACCTCTCCGGGGGCGTAGGCCCGGGGCGTGCCGAGGGCGAGCAGTGCGCGCCGGTCGTCGGCCGGAAGGGCGTGCAGGAAGGGCCGTCCGTCCTCGAAAAGACTCATCCGCCCTCCCCGCTCAGCTCGTCGTCGTCATGCCTGCGGAGAACCCAGGGACCGGTCAGCACGCTAGGCAGCTGGCACGGGCACGTCAATGGTGCCGTAGCGGGTCCGTGCCGGATCCGCCGCTCTCCCCGGGGTCGGCCCGAACTCCCGTACGCACAGCGGCGCCCGCGACGGCCGCGAGCGCGGCGGTCACCGCCGTGAAGACCCACCCGGCGCGCAACGCGTCCAGCCCCGGGCGCGCGGCGCCCCCGGTGATCACGACCAGCGCCGCGACACCCAGAGCCGAGCCGCCCTGCCGGGACATCATGAGCACCCCGGAGCCGAGGGACAGCTGACGGGCCGGAAGCAGTCCGGCGGCCGAGAACATCACCGGCTGGTAGAGCCCCGCGCCGACCCCGGTGAGCACCAGACCGGGTATGAACCCCACGGCGTAGTGGGCACCGTCGCCGCCCGCGGGGAGCAGCCACCACACCGGCCCCGCGGCGAAGCACGAGCCCGCCGACCACGGCCGTGGTGCGCTCCCCCGGTGCCCGGACGATCCGGCCCGACAGCATCGACACCACCAGGACGGTGAGCGGCCAGGGTGTGACGGAAAGGCCCGCTCGGGCCGAGGACCGGCCCCATGCCCCGGTGAACAGCGGGGTGGCGGCGAGGATCGGGGCGGCGTAGGCGAGGAAGTAGCTGCGCAGCCCGAGCGTGGCGGCGGTGAAGGCACGGGTCCGGAACAGCGCTGGGTCCACCGCCGGATCCGGATGGCGGCGTACGTGCGCCACGGCCGGCGCGCCCATGACCAGGCCGACGGCGAGGAAGCCGAGGGTGGCCGGGGCGCCGCAGCCCCGGTCCGCGGCCTCGACGCAGGCGGTGGTCAGGCAGCCGGTGCCGAGCAGGACGAGCAGCGTGCCCAGCGGATCGAGCCGGCGGCGCTCACCGTAGACGGGGCCGGTGGGGACGGGGCCGGTGCGGACGGGGCCGGTGCGCGGCAGCAGCCGCAGCCCGGCCGGCCATGCCAGCAGCACCGCGGGCGATTGACCCCGGCGCCAGTCGGAGGCGGCCAGCAGCCCGCCCGCCACAGGCCCCGCACTCGCCGCGACCGCACTCGCCGCGACCGCGCTCACCGCCGTCCAGACGCCGACGGCCGTGGCCCGTTCGCGCGGCGGGAAGGCGGGCAGGGCGAGCGAGAGGGAGTGCGCACGAGGACGGCCGCCGCCACGCCCTGCACCACGCGCGCCGCGATCCCCGGCGGCCGGGGCCCGGAGCCCGGGCTGCCGGGCCCCACGGGATGTCCGGCGGATCCTGACGCCTGCGGCGGGCTGCTCCCCTCCTCGCCCCTTCCCGCCGCATCGACATGCGGCTTCGCCGCGTGGCAGGACTCCGCCCCTGGACCCCGGGGTCTGGGGGCGGAGCCCCAGTTGAGGGAGGGGGCGGGGAGGGGAAAGACCCGCCGGACACCCCTGGACCGTCGTCACTACAACCGTGGGTCCACCGGTTCCGACTCCAGTGCGAGCACCGCGAAGACCGCCTCGTGGACGCGCCACAGTGGCTCGCCCTCCGCCAGCCGGTCCAGCGCCTCCAGACCGAGCGCGTACTCCCGCAGGGCGAGCGAGCGCTTGTGGCCGAGATGGCGCACCCGCAGCCGGTCCAGGTTCTCCGGGCGGGTGTACTCCGGGCCGTAGATGATCCGCAGATACTCGCGGCCCCGGCACTTCACGCCCGGCTGGACCAGCCGGCCGTCGCCCTTGCGGACGAAGCCCTGGAGGGGCTTGACCACCATGCCTTCGCCGCCGGCCGCCGTCAGATCCAGCCACCACCGCACGCCCTCGGCGACCGACGCCTCGTCCTCGGTGTCGACGATCAGCCGCCGGGTGGGGGCCAGCAGCCGGGCGCCGTGGCCGTCGGCGGCCGACTGCTCGGCCTCGATCATCCGGTCGATCAGGGCGAGTTGCTGATCATGGGGCAGCACGGTGGCGAGGTTACGGCCCTGGACGGCCAGGATCTGGAACGGCGCCATCCGGATGCCGTCCGGCCCGTCGACCGGCCAGCAGTAGCGCCGGTAGGCGTCGGTGAACGCGGCCGCGTCCGACGCCCGTTCCCGCTGCTTGCCGAGGAGGGCTGAGACCTCGACACCGCGCGCCTCCGCCCCCTCCAGCGCCGCGAGAACGCCGGGGAAGACGGCGCGGGAGGCGGCGCCCACCGCCGCGTACTGGTTGCGCAGCAGCCCCTCGGCCTTGAGCGACCACGGCATCAACTCGGCGTCCAGCAGCAGCCAGTCCGTGTCCAGCTCCTGCCACAGCCCGGAGTCCTCGAGGGAGCGGCGCAGCACGCGCAGTACGGTCTCGGTGAGCTGGACGTCGTCGAAGAACGGCCGTCCGGTGCGGGTGTGGATCGTGCCGGAGGCGCCGTCCGGCGCGCCGAAGCGCTCCCGTGCGAGGTCCGCGTCACGGCAGACCAGCGCCACCGCGCGGGAGCCCATGTGCTTCTCCTCGCAGATCACCTGGCGCACCCCGTCCGCGCGGTAGGCGGCGAACGCCTCCGCCGGGTGTTCGAGGAAGCCTCCGTCGGCGGTTCCACCGCCGGTCCCCTCCTTGGAGGTGGCGGTCGGCGCCATGGTGGGCGGGAGATAGCCGAGCAGCCGGGGGTCGACCGCGAAACGGCTCATCACCTCCAGCGCGGCCGCCGCGTTCTCCTCCTTGACCGCGATCCGGCCCATATGGCGGGTCTCGACGATACGGCGGCCCCGCACATCGGCCAGGTCGAGCGGACGGCCGTCGGCGCCTCCGGGGGCCTCGGTGGTCAGCGGTTTGACCGGTTCGTACCAGACCCGCTCGGCCGGGACGTCCACCAGCTCGCGCTCCGGCCAGCGCAGCGCGGTCATCCGGCCACCGAAGACACAGCCGGTGTCGAGGCAGATGGTGTTGTTGAGCCAGGAGGCGCGGGGGATGGGGGTGTGGCCGTAGACGACGGCGGCCCGGCCGCGGTAGTCCTCGGCCCAGGGATAGCGCACCGGCAGCCCGAACTCATCGGTCTCCCCGGTCGTCTCCCCGTACAGCGCGTGCGAGCGGACCCGGCCGGAGGTGCGGCCGTGGTACTTCTCGGGCAGCCCGGCGTGACACACCACCAGCGCCCCGCCGTCCAGTACGTAGTGGCTGACCAGCGACTCGATGAACGCCCGTACCCGCTCGACGAAGTCCGGGTCCGCGGTGTGCTCCCGGTCCAGCTGCTCCACGGTCTCGGCGAGGCCATGGGTGACCCGCACCTTGCGGCCCTTGAGATAGCGGCCGAGCTTGTTCTCGTGGTTGCCGGGCACGCACAGGGCCGCGCCGGAGGCGACCATGCCCATCACCAGCCGCAGCACCCCGGGGCTGTCGGGGCCGCGGTCGACGAGGTCGCCGACGAAGACCGCCGTACGGCCCTCGGGGTGGGCGGCGTCGACCGGGCGGCCGGACTCGTCGCGGCGCACGGCGTAGCCCAGCTTGCCCAGCAGGGTCTCCAGCTCGGAGCGGCAGCCGTGGATGTCGCCGATGATGTCGAACGGGCCGGTGAGATGGCGCAGATCGTTGTAGCGGCGCTCGGTGACGACCTCCGCCGCCTCGGCCTCCTCGACGCCACGCAGGATATGCACCTTGCGGAACCCCTCGCGCTCCAGGGACTTCAGGGAGCGGCGCAGCTCACGGCGCTGGCGGGGGATGACATGGCCGGGCATCCCGGCGCGGTCGGGCCGCTGGGCGTTGCGCCGGGCGCACTCGCCCTCGGGGACGTCGAGGACGATCGCCACGGGCAGGACGTCATGCTCGCGGGCGAGCGCGATCAGGCTGCGGCGGGACTCGCTGCGGACGTTGGTGGCGTCGACGACGGTCAGCCGCCCGGCGGCCAGCCGCTTGCCCACGATGTAGTGCAGCACGTCGAAGGCGTCGGGGGTGGCGCTCTGGTCGTTCTCGTCGTCGGCGACCAGCCCCCGGCAGACGTCGGACGAGACGATCTGGGTGGGCAGGAAGTGGTGCCGGGCGAAGGTGGACTTGCCGGATCCGGTGGTGCCGACGAGCACCACGAGGGACAGGTCGGGCACGCCGATCGGGCGCTTCTCCTCGGTCATGCCGCTGCCTCCTTCGTCGTGATCGCGGTGGTGTCGCCGCTCCGGCTGTCGGTGCCGTCGTCGCCGCTCTCGGCGGCCAGGTGGAAGAGCGCGAGCTGGGTGGGCGGGCCGACCTCGGGGTCCTCGGGGCCGACGGGGCGGAACTCCACCGCATAGCCATGCCGTTCGGCGACCTGCTCCGCCCAGGCCCGGAACTCCTCGCGGGTCCACTCGAAGCGGTGGTCGCCGTGGCGCATCCGCCCGGCGGGCAGGGTCTCCCAGCGCACGTTGTACTCCACATTGGGCGTGGTCACCACGACGGCCTTGGGCCGTGCGGCGCCGAACACCGCATGCTCCAAGGCGGGCAGCCGGGGCGGATCCACATGCTCGATCACCTCGCTGAGCACCGCCGCGTCATATCCGGCGAGCCGGGAGTCGGTGTAGGTGAGCGCGCCCTGGGTCAGCTTCAGCCGGGCCGACGACTGCCGCTCGGCCGAGCCGGTGTCCGACCCCGGGCGGTCCGGCCCCGGACGGTCCAGCCGCAGCCTCCGTGCCGCCTCGTTGAGCGCGCGCATCGACACATCGACGCCCACGATCTCGGTGAACCGCGCCTCCTTCAGCAGCGCGCCCAGCAACTGGCCCTGGCCACAGCCCAGATCGAGCACCCTGGCCGCCCCGGCCCCGCGCAGGGCGTCGAGTATCGCCTCCCGCCGCCGTACCGCCAGCGGCACCGGCCGCAGCTCGGAACCCTCTTCGCCGTCGTCCTCCTCCAGCGGCTCGGCCGCCGGTTCGCCGACGGCGCTGTCGACGGCGCTGTCGACGGCGTTGTCGATCTCCTCCGCCTCGGTGTCGTCGGCCTCGGCGAGCCGCGCCAGCTCCAGCCGCTCCAGCGCGCTGCGCGTCAGCGACCAGCGCCGGGCCAGATAGCGGTTGGTGATCAGCCGCTGCTCGGGGTGGCGCTCCAGCCAGCCCTCACCGGAGCGCAGCAGCTTGTCCACCTCGTCCGGGGCGACCCAGTAGTGCTTGGCGTCGTCGAGCACGGGCAGCAGCACATACAGATGGCGCAGGGCGTCCGCCAGCCGCAGCTCGCCCTCCAGCACCAGCCGTACATACCGCGAGTCGCCCCAGCGCGGGAACTCCTCGTCCAGCGCCACCGGCTCGGCCATCACCGCCCAGCCCAGCGGCGCGAAGAGCCGCTCGACCAGGGCGGCGCCGCCGCGGGCGGGCAGCGCGGGCACCTCGATCCGCAGCGGCAGCGCCCGCTCCGGCAGCTCGGGCCGGGCCTTGCACTGGCCCCGGAGCGCACTGGAGAAGACGGCGCTCAGCGCGACGGCCAGCAGCGAGGAGGCGGCGTACGGGCGGTCGTTGACGTACTGCGCGAGCGCGGAGTCGGGGGCGCCGCCCCGGCCCTTGCCGCGGCCCCGCCGCACCAATGCCACGGGATCCACTTCCAACAGCAGCGCCGCGGTGCAGCGTTCGGCGGCCGCCTCGGGATAGAGGACATGCGCGGTGCCATAGGAGGTCGAGAAGCGCTGCGCCTTGTCGGGGTGCTTGTGCAGCAGGAACCCGAGGTCGGTCGCGGGGCGCTGGGCGGTGCCGGTGGTGGTTATCGTCAAGAACACCCGTCCGAGTATCGCCCGGTGCCCCTTCCTCACCTAATGGTTTCTCACCACGGCGGCCAGCTCCGCGATCCGCTCCGGCCCCACCCGGCAGCAGCCGCCGATGAGCCGCGCCCCCGCGTCCCGCCATGCCGTCACCCGCCCCGGGGCGAAGGTCGCCCGGCCGCGCCAGCTCCGTGCCGTGGCATCCCACTCCTCTCCGCTGTTCGGATAGACCACCACCGGCTTGCCGGTGATGTCGGCCGCGATCTCCACGGCCCGGTCCGCGTCGCCCGGCTCACAGCAGTTGACGCCGACCGCGATCACCTGGTCGACCCCCCTGGCCAGGGTGAACGCATCCCTCAAGGGCTGCCCGGCCCGGGTGGTCTCCCCCGCGATGCTGTAGGAGAGCCATACCGGCACCCCGCATCCCTCGACGGCGCTCAGCAGCGCCGCGGCCTCATCGGCGTCCGGCACCGTCTCCAGCGCCAGCGCATCGGGCCCGGCCGCGGCCAGCGCCTCGATCCTCGGCCGGTGGAACCGCGCCAGCTCGGCCACGCTCAGTCCGTACCGCCCGCGGTACTCGCTGCCGTCCGCCAGCATCGCCCCGTAGGGCCCGACCGAGGCGGCGACCCACACCTGCTCCGCGGCCTGGTCGTCCGCGGCCCGGTCGCCACCCGCGGCCTGGTCACGGGCCGTCGCGCGCTCGACGGCCGCCCGCTCGGCCCCCGTGCGCGCCAGCTCGACACTGCGCCTCAGCAGCGCCGTGGCCTCCTCGTAGCCCACGCCCCGGTGGGCGAAGCCCTCGTAGGTGGCCTGATAGCTGCTGGTGATGAGCACCCGTGCGCCCGCCCGTGCGTAGGCGGTGTGGGCCGCCTCGATCTGCCCCGGGTCATCGGCCAGCAGCCGGGCCGACCACAGCTCGTCGGAGAGATCGCAGCCCTGTGCCTCCAGCTGGTTGGACAGCCCGCCGTCGAGGACGAGCGATCCGCGCTCCAACGCGGTGGCCAAGGGTGTGCGGGATACGGACATCACAGGTACTCCTGGTGGTTCGCTCAGCCCAGCTGGGCCTGGACCTGCGAGGAAATCAGCTCCAGGTGGTCGAGGTCCTGGAGGTCCAGCATCTGGAGGTACATCCGGGAGGCGCCCGCCTGCGCATAGCGGCCGATCTTGTCGACGACCTCGGCCGGGGAGCCCGCCAAGCCGTTCTCCTTCAGCTCCTCGACCTCCCGGCCGATCGCCGCGGCCCGCCGGGCGACCTCGGCGTCGTCCTTGCCCACACACGCCACGAGCGCGTTGGAGTACACCAGGTCGTCGCCCTTGCGGCCGGCGGCCTCGGTCGCGTCCCGCACCCGGCCGAACTGGCGCTCGCTGTCCTCGACCGAGGCGAACGGCATATTGAACTCATCCGCGTACTGGGCGGCCAGCCGCGGCGTGCGGGTCGCCCCCTGGCCGCCGATCAGCACCGGCACCTTGCTCTGGGCGGGCTTGGGCAGCGCCGGGGAGTCCACCAGCTGGTAGTGGGCACCGTCATAGCCGAAGGTCTCGCCGACCGGGGTCTGCCACAGCCCGGTGACGATGGCCAGCTGCTCCTCCAGCCGGGCGAACTTCTCCTTGGGGAAGGGGATGCCATAGGCCCGGTGCTCCTCCTCGAACCAGCCCGCGCCCAGACCCAGCTCGACTCGTCCCCCCGACATCTGGTCGACCTGCGCGACCTGGATCGCCAGCACACCGGGCAGCCGGAAGGTGGCGGCGGTCATCAGCGTGCCCAGCCGGATCCGCCGGGTCTCGCGGGCCAGCCCGGCCAGGGTGATCCAGGCGTCGGAGGGGCCCGGGAGGCCGTCCCCGCTTCCCATGCGCAGATAGTGGTCGGACCGGAAGAAGGCGTCGAATCCGAGGTCCTCGGTGGCCTTGGCGACGGTGAGCAGAGTGTCGTAGGTCGCCCCCTGCTGGGGCTCGGTGAAGATGCGAAGATCCATGGCCCCCATCCTGCCTCTTCATGCGGCACCACCCCACTCCCCGCCCCACTCGCGGAACGTGAGATGCCGGAGCATCCCGTGCACCCGGTCGCGGGCCTCGTCCGCCGCGTCGATCGCCTCCACGCACTGCCAGTACAGCGCCTCCTCCTCCGTATTGGAGGCGACGCCGACCAGCGCGAACCCCGCCTCCGCGAGCAGATCTCCCAGCGCCAGCAGCACCTCTCTCGGATCGCGCACCTCCGAGAGCTGTGCGGCCCGTAAACCGCCGCCGCGCAGCGTGGGGTGGTGCAGCGCCGGGTGGAACAGGGCGCCACGCGCCCGCCCGCCCGCCTCGCACAGACCGCGCGCCTCCGCTCGCGCGGCCGCCGGGCCACTCACCACGAAATAACCGCCGACCGCCTCGGCCAGCGCTTGAACCTGCCAGGCTTCGGCCACGATGTCGTGCACGCCCCCGGCCTTCGCCAGGGCGTGCCGGGTGACACCGATCAGCCGCATCGCGTCCATTCCCCGCACCCCTCTCAACGGACTTCCGAGCCCGTCACTCCTCCACTACCCAGAGTGATAACTAACAGGCCGAAAAGCTAGGGGAATTCAGGAATCTGTTGACAACAGTTGCGATGTGGATAACTTTTTCACTACGGAGAGTGACGAAGGGGAGGGTTGAAGGGCCTGTGGGCCATCCGAGATCACGGTTCACCGCCAGAGCGCCCGTTCACCGCTATAGTCCCCCGTTCACCGCCAGGCCCCCCATTCACCGCCAAAGCCCCCGTTCGCGGTCAGCGCCCGTCTGCCATCCGCCCCCGTTCGCGATCCGCCCCCGTTCGCGATCAGCGCCCTCCGTTCACCGGAAACCGCCCCTCGTTCCGGTCGATCTTCGCCGAGAGCGCCGCGAGCGCGTCGATCCCCAGCACCTCGCAGAACTGGAGCAGATACGCCAGTACATCGGCGACCTCGTCCTCGACCCGGGCCGCCTCGCCCTCGTCCTCCATCACCCGCGCCGACTGCTCCGGCGTCAGCCACTGGAAGATCTCCACCAGCTCCGACGCCTCGACGCTCAGCGCCGCCGCGAGATTCTTGGGGGTGTGGTACTGCTGCCAGTCGCGCGCCGCCGCGAAGGCGGCCAGCCTGCGCTGCAGCGCCGCCACATCCAGGCCGTCGGTTCGGCCGCCGGTCCGGCCGCCTGCTCGTCGCTCGCTCTCATAGGACTCGCTCACGCCCCAGGTCTACCACCGTGACGGGGGCGTCCCCGACCGCCCCCGTCACGTCCCCCACCGTCCCCACGAGCCGGATGTGCCCCCGTGCGCACATCCGGGCCGCCACCCCCAGGAGCTCCCGCGCCTGCCGACGGTCCAGACACCGGTCGAAACCGTCGGCCAGCACGGTCAGCACCTGCCGCGCGGGGAGCACATCGGCCGCCGGGTCCACGGCCAGCACACCGGGCCCGGTCAGCAGCACGAGCGCGAGCGCGAGATACCGCAACTCGCCGTCGCCCAGCCGCTCCACGGGCATCGCGCCGAGCTCCCCCTGCTCGACCAGGGCCCGCACCACCCCGTCCGCATGCCCCTCGGTGACCAGGCCCTCCACCGGCCCGACGCACCCCGCGCGGACCGCCGCGACCAGCGCCGCATGGCGCGTGCCGCACTCCCGGCTGGTCCGCCGCAGCACCGCCGCCAGGTTCTCGCAGCAGCCGCGCAGCCGCCCGTCCCTCGGCACCGCCGGCGCGCGCATCCGCTCCGGCCGCGGGTCGCAGGGGAAGACCGAGCGCAGCGCGATGACCACCTGCTCGGCGGCGGCCAGCGCGAGCCGCTGCCCCTCCGTCGTGCCCGCGACCCGCAGCGGCAGCAACGAGGTCGCCAACCGGTCGTCGGGCAGCGGGGCGCGGGTCACCGCGACCGCTCCCGCCGTATGCCAGGCGGCCTGCACACAGCGCCGCCCCGGATCGCGCAGCGCCGTCTCCAGCAGCGTCTCCCCCGCCCCCGTCATCCGCTCGCCCACGATGCGCAGTTCGGGCTCGGCCTGCACGGCGACGTCGAGCTGTACGGGCCCGACCGGGCCGTCCACGGTGCAGCCGATGCGGAACCCGCGCCGCCCCTGCCGGTCCGGCCGCGCCCGGCGCGGGATGTACGCGGCCGGGTCACGGAACACCTCCGCGAGCCGGGCGCCGCCCGCGAGCCGCGCGAGCGCCGCGTACGCCTCCAGCACCCCGGACTTACCGCTGCCGCTCGGACCGGAAATCAGGGTCAGCGGGCCCAGCGAGAAGGCGGCGCGGCGGTGGGTCTTGAAGGCCGACAGCCTCAGCTCGGAGACCACGGGCCGCAGTTCGGTCCTGGCGGGCAGGAGCCCGGATGCGCTCATGCTCCGGAACATATCTCTGGCACATACCGCTGAACCGTTACGCCTTCCGTATCTTCCTACCATCGGGGGATAGCCGCGGTGGCCCATGATGACCAAGGGGCGGCAGATGGCCGGAGATCGGGGAGTTGAGGACGGGGTGGGGGCCCATGGCTGACAGCACCTTCTGGATCGTGGCCCTCACCGGCGGCACCGCCGTCCTGGCCAGCTGGGTCACCAGCCGCGGCAACACCAGGGCCGCCCGGATCCAGGCGGACACCGCGGTGCTCGCCCAGCGCGCGGAGCGGCTGCGCGACAGCAGGCGCGGCGCGTATCTCGATCTGATCGAACGGGCCCACGGCATCGGCGAGTTGTCCTGGGAGATCGCCGCCGTCCAGCGAGCCGCCGAGGCGGGGCGCCGCCCCGCCCTCCGGGATGAGTTGGACGAGCTGGACGAACTCGCCGAGCGCGAACGCGACGAATACGGCAAGCTGCGCCGCTGTGTGCGCGTGGTCGAGCTGGAGGGCCCGGCCGCCGCGGCCGCCACCGCGAACGCGCCGCAGAAGGCCACCGGCCCGTTCCACCGCGCCCTGGGCGCGATGCGCTCCGGCGAACCGGAGGCGCCGCAGCGCTTCCACGACGCCTTCCGCCCGTTCTGGCAGGCCCTCACGGACTTCGTCGGGGCCGCGAAGACGGCCCTCCACGAGGCGTAGCGGGGCGTCTCCACGAGACGTGGCGGGCACCGTGACGGGTCGCCTTGACGAGCCGCGACGGGGGCCTTGAGAGCGTGGCGGGGGGCTTGTCAGGAAGCGGACGGCGCGGGAGGCGGGGCACCCGAGCCGGGCCGCCGCACACCACGATTTTGTCAGCAACATGTCAGTCCGCACCACTTCACGGCCCGACCGCACACCGGCACCGGAGACTCGGACGGTGGCCGTCGGCCCGGGGCTCGAGAGGCGCCATCAGCACGGATGCTGATACGCGGGCCGCTCCCCTAAACCCTTTGGCGGAGCCGCCCTCAGCCCCCAGGCCGATATCCACGGGGACACATGGCGCGGCCTGAACAGCTGTCCTAGCGTGCCCTTTACTGGAACCTTAAATCCCTAAGGAGCGTCATGTTCGGGCGAATAGGACGGTTTTCCGTCCACCGTCCATGGCTGGTCGTCGCGTTGTGGGTCATCGCGGCGGTCGGCCTGGCCATCCTGGCCCCACCGCTGAAGTCCAGCACCGACCAGGCCGACTTCCTGCCGTCGCACTACGAATCGGTGCGGGTGACCAAGCTCCAGGAGCAGGCGTTCCCGCAACACGAGACCGCGGCCGCCATCCTGGTCTACCAGCGGTCGGACGGCGGAAAACTCTCCGACGCCGACAAGGCCGCCGTCGCCAAGGTGACCACGGGGTTCCAGGACGAGAAGTACAAGACCTTCAAGTCCGTGGTGACCACGCCCGAGGCCGTCTCCAAGGACGGCAAGGTGGCGTTGGCCAACGTGTACTTGACCAAGAAGGACGTCTACAACGAGGACACCCAGCAGTCGATCAAGGACCTGCGCGCGGACCGCGACAAGCTGCTGAAGGGCACCTCGCTGAAGGTCGACGTGACCGGTCCGTCGGCTTCCGCCCTCGATTCCGTCGAGTCCTCGGGTGACACCGATGCCATGATCATGATGGCCACCCTGGTCCTGATCATCGTGCTGCTCGGCGCCATCTTCCGCAGCCCGCTCATCGCGCTGATGCCCGTGTTGATGATCCTGGTGATGTTCATCATGGCCCAGGGACTGATCGCCACCGCCAGCGACTGGTTCGGGCTCGAGGCCGACAGCAGCGTGTCCGCGATCCTGATCGTGGTGCTGTTCGGCGTCGGCACGGACTACATGCTCTTCCTGCTGTTCCGCTACCGCGAACACCTCCGTAAGGGCCAGCAGCCCAAGGAGGCCCTGGTCGACGCGGTCACCCGGGTCGGCGAAACCATCGCCTCGGCGGCCGGTGCGGTCATCGTGGCCTTCCTCGCCCTGGTGCTGTCGACGATGGGCAGCATGCGCGCCATGGGGCCCTCGCTGGCGATCTCCGTCGCGGTGACGCTCGTGGCGGCCCTCACCCTGGTCCCGGCGGTGTTCTCGCTGCTGGGAACGAAGGCGTTCTGGCCGTCCAAGGCGTGGAAGAAGGCCCCCCGCAACCGGCTCGCCAACGGCGTCGGCTCCCTGGTGTCGCGTCGTCCCGGGCTGATCGCCGCGGTGTCCGCCGGTGTGCTGGCGGCCCTCGCGGTGGGCGCGCTCGGCTTCAAAGCCGAATTCGACACCGAGAGTTCGCTCCCCAAGGACCTGGAGTCCGTCCAGGCCATGGCGGATCTGCAGAAGAGCTTCTCGGCCGGTGAGTCCGACCCGAGCCTGGTGTACATCCAGTCGAACGGCGACAAGCTGGACGCCTCGGCGCTGACCGGGTTCCGGCAGAAGCTGGGGACGGTCGAGGGCGTCGGCGAGGTCTCCCCCGCCGTGCTCAACCCCAAGGGCGACGTGGCCCAGTTCAGCGTGGTGCTGAAGTACCGGCCCGCCTCCGAGAACGCCATCGAGCTGGTCGCCGGGGAGCTGCGGGACACCGCGCACGACTCCGCGCCCGAGGGCTCCAAGGTCCTGGTGGGCGGGTCGACCGCGGTGCTGGCCGACATCGAGGACGCGGTCAACCACGACTACCGGCTGGTCTTCCCGGTCGCAGGCCTGGCCATCATGCTGATCCTCGGCCTGCTGCTGCGCAGCGTGGTGGCGCCGCTGTATCTGATGCTCGCGGTCGGCCTCGGCTTCGCCGCGACCCTGGGTTCCACGGTCTGGCTGTTCCAGAACGTCCGGGGCGAGAACGGTCTGCTCTTCATGTTGCCGATCATCGTCTATCTGTTCGTGGTGGCGATCGGCACGGACTACAACATCCTCATGGTGGCCCGACTGCGGGAGGAAGTCCGCAAGGGCAAGACGCCGGCCGAGGCGGCCCGGCTCGCGGTGGCCCAGTCGGCGCCGACGATCGGTTCGGCCGCCATCATCCTGGCGGGCACCTTCGGTGTGCTGATGCTGGCCAGTAACACCATGCTCCAGCAAATGGGCTTCGCCGTCGCCTTCGGCATCCTGCTCACCGCGTTCATCATGGCGCTGCTGCTGGTGCCGACGGTGACCGCGATGCTCGGCTCCAAGGCGTGGTGGCCCAACCACCGCTACGACTCCCCCGACACGCCCGGCGTCTCCGGCCCCGGGCAGGCCGAGGAGCCCGATGCGGCGGGCGAGACCGTACGGGTGTGACCTGACGGCCCCCTCGGACGCCCGAACGACCCGGTGGCCCTTCGCGACATCGTCGCGGAGGGCCACCGGTGCGAGCGGCGGTCCCCGACGCCGAGCGCAACGCACCGAAGAAGCTGATCGCGGCGTGCTGCCCGCCTCCGCCATGTCGTCCGGGTAGTACCGGGTGGCCTCGAGACGGCTGCCCTCGCCGTAGAACGCGGCGTCCTTCTGAATCACGATAAATCCTTGCGCCGGTCCGACCGGGCCGGCCAGGCTCCCGCTCGCTCCGGGGCCGCGCTTTCACCGCGTCCCCGGCAGCGGTCCTGCGTCGGATGCCGAGACCGCACTGCGGGTCCCGGGCAGCCACTCTCAACGCAGGATGCGGCCAACGCAACAAGGTCATGCAATTTCTGCGACCCCGGAGGGAGCGGTGGTTGCGCCGCCGGCTCCGGGCGCCGCGCCCATCGGGCGGTCCGCCAGCACAAGGGCCTGCCCGACGCGGTCGCCGAGCGGCCCACCCAGGCTACACATCCGCAGGTCAGGAACGCTTCGCGACAGGCTCCAGCACCGCCACGCACTCCACGTGGTGCGTCACCGGGAAGAGGTCGAAGGCGCGCGTGCGGCGTGGGGAGTAGCCCTCCTCACGGAAGTACTTCAGGTCGCGGGCGAGTGCCGCCGGGTCGCAGGCGACGTAGACGATGCGGCGGGCGCCCAGGGCCGCGAGGCGGGTCACCGTCTCCTTGCCCGCGCCCGCGCGGGGCGGGTCCAGGACGATCAGGTCGGCCTCGGTGATCCCGGTGCGGGGCAGTACCTGCTCGACCTTGCCGTGCTCGACGCGGACGCGGTCCAGGTCCTGGAGGTTGTGCCGGGCGTCCTCGACCGCGCGCTTGCTCGACTCGATGCCCAGCACCGCGCCGCGCTCCCCCACCCGTTCGGCGATCGCGCCCGCGAAGAGGCCGACCCCGCAGTACAGGTCGAGGGCCGTCTCGCCCTGGCGGGGCATCAGGCCCTGCATGACGGCCTCGACCAGGACGTCCGCCGCCTTGGGGTGGACCTGCCAGAAACCGGCCTCGCCGACCCGCCAGGTGCGGCCCGCCGCCCGCTCGCGGACGAAGGGGCGGCCGTGGACGCGGTGCACCAGGCGGGTCCGGTCACGGCCGCGGGACTCGCTGACCCGCAGCACCGAGACCGGCCGGTCCAGCTCGACGATCGGCAGCCGGCCGCCGGGGCGCGGGGTGAGGACGACCTGGCGGTCGGAGGAGCCGGTGGCCGCGATGGCCTCCACGCCGGCGATCTGGGGCCATTCGCGCTTCTCGACGCCGAGTTCGGTGACGCCGGGGGCGGCGATCAGACAGTGGTCGATCGGCTCGACCTCGTGCGAGCGGTGGCGGCGCAGTCCGGGCCGGCCCTGCTCGTCCACCGCGTACTGCACCCGGGTGCGCCAGGCCGGGACCTCGCCGCGGGCCACCTTGTCGCCGGGCGCGGGCTCGACCGTGCCGTCCCAGCCCGCCTCCGCGGGGGTGAGCCCCGCCAGCCGGGCCAGCTGCTCGGTGATCACCTCGGCCTTCAGCCTGCGCTGGGCGCCGGGAGCCGCGTGCTGCCAGTCGCAGCCGCCGCACTTGCCGGGGCCGGAGAACGGGCACGGCGCCTCGACCCGGTCCTTGGAGGCGTCCAGCACCCGCACCGCGTCGGCGCGCAGGAAACGCGCGCCCTCCTCGCCCTCGGTCACCCGGGCGACGACCCGCTCACCGGGCAGCGCATGCCGGACGAAGAGCACCTGGCCCTCGCCGGTCCGGGCGATGCAGTGGCCGCCGTGCGCCACCGGGCCGACCTCGACCTCGTACTCCTCGCCGACCAGCGATGCCTTGGGTTCACTTTGCATGGCGGGTTCAGGCTCCAGAGGGGGTGAGGGGGCACGGTGGGACAACAGCCCACCAGTCTACGTCGCGCCCGCCCCCACCCCGTCACGCCCCGAGGCCCCAGGACCGCGGGCCCACCGTCAGGGAACCTGCGAGGTGACGCCCGGCTTCTCGCCCTTGGGCCCCTTCTCGCCCTTCTCCCGCTGCTTGGCCGGGATCACCGGACCGCGCCGCACCGCACCCGGGGCGTTCCACTCGGCCCGCTTGCGCGCCCGCTTCCGGGCCAGCTCGGAGGAGTCCAGCTGCCACGGCACGGAGGTGACCATGACGCCCGGGGTGAACAGCAGCCGCCCCTTGAGCCGCAGCGCGCTCTGGTTGTGCAGCAGATGCTCGTACCAGTGGCCGACCACATACTCGGGGATGAAGACGGAGACCACATCGCGCGGGCTCTCCCGGCGCAGGCTCTTGACGTAGTCGATGACCGGCCGGGTGATCTCGCGGTAGGGCGAGTCGAGGATCTTCAGCGGCACATCGATGCCGCGCTCCTGCCACACCCGCTGCAACGCCTTGGTCTCGGCGGGGTCGACGTTGATGCTCAGCGCCTCCAGCCGGTGCGAGCGCATCAGCTTGGCATAGGCCAGGGCGCGCAGCGTCGGCTTGTGGACCTTGGAGACCAGCACCAGGGAGTGCACCCGGGAGGGGCGCACCTCCTCCTCGTCGAGCTGTTCGGTGGCCGCCGCGAGCTCCTCGGAGACGCCGTCGTAGTGGCGCCTGATGGCCGTCATGGTGACGTAGAAGATGACCATGCCGAGCAGGGCGACCCAGGCACCGTGGGTGAACTTCGTCAGCAGCACCACGACCAGCACCAGGCCGGTGAAGAAGGCCCCGAAGGTGTTGATCGCGCGGGCGCGGACCATACGGCGGCGGGCGTTCGGGTCCCGCTCGGTCGCCAGATGGCGGTTCCAGTGCCGCACCATGCCGGTCTGGCTGAGGGTGAAGGAGACGAAGACGCCGACGATGTAGAGCTGGATCAGCCGGGTGGAGTCGGCTCCGTAGAGGTAGACCAGGACGGCGGCGGCCGAGGCGAGCAGCACGATGCCGTTGGAGAAGGCGAGCCGGTCGCCGCGGGTGTGCAGCTGGCGGGGCAGGTAGCGGTCCTGGGCCAGGATCGAGCCGAGCAGCGGGAAGCCGTTGTACGCGGTGTTGGCGGCCAGGAAGAGCACCAGCGCGGTGGCCGCGGCCAGCACCACGAAGAGGAACGAGCCGTCGCCGAAGACCGCGGCCGCGACCTGCGAGATCACCGGGTTCTGGGTGTAGCCGGCGCCGAGCGGGGTGCCGTTCTTCAGCAGGTCGTGCGCGGGGTTCTCGGCCATCTTGACGTCGGTCACCAGGGCCAGCGTGATGATGCCGACGAACATGATCACGGCGAGGCCGCCCATCAGCGCCAGCGTCGTCGCCGCGTTACGGCTCTTGGGCTTGCGGAAGGCGGGCACGCCGTTGCTGATCGCCTCGACGCCGGTCAGGGCGGCGCAGCCGTCGGAGAACGCGCGCAGCAGCAGGAAGATCAGCGCGAAGCCGGCCAGCCCGGTCTGCTCGGCGTGGACCTCGAAGCCCGCGGTGGGGGCCTTCATGTCGTCGCCCAGGACCAGCCCGCGGTAGGCGCCCCAGAGGATCATCACGAAGACGCCGCCGACGAAGACATAGGTGGGAATCGCGAAGAGCTTGCCCGACTCCCGTACGCCCCGCAGGTTCATGAGCGTCAGCAGCAGGATGATGCCGACCGCGCACAGCGTCTTGTTCTCGATGATGAAGGGGACGGCCGAACCGAGGTTCTCCACACCGGAGGAGATCGACACCGCCACCGTGAGGACGTAGTCGACCAGCAGGGCGCTGGCGACCGTCAGACCCGCCTTGGGGCCGAGGTTGGTGGTGGCGACCTCGTAGTCACCACCCCCGCTGGGATACGCGTGCACGTTCTGGCGGTACGAGGCGACCACCGTGAACATCAGCACGATGATGGCGATCGTGATCCACGGGCTGTAGTGGTAGGCCGACGCACCCGCCACGGACAGAACGATCATCACCTGCCCCGGCGCATACGCGACGGAGGACAGGGGGTCGGAGGCGAAGACGGGGAGCGCGATGCGCTTGGGGAGGAGAGTCTCCCCCAGCTTGTCGCTGCGCAGGGCCCGCCCGATCAGGATCCGTTTCGGGAGGTCGGTCAGTTTGGACACGCAGAGGATCGTAAGGGGTAGCGCGGGCCCCCGCCCACCCGCCCACCCCCGGGAAGGGGGCGGGCGGGAGCAGGACGCCGGAGGAGATCAGGACAGGCGCGCGGGCAGGGTGCGGTGGCCGTTGGAGATGAAGGACTCCACCGGCTCCAGCGGCTCCCGCCCGGACGCGAGCGTGAGCCCGGGGAAGCGGTCGAAGAGCGCCGGGAGCGCGATCGCGGCCTCCAGCCGGCCCAGCGGGGCGCCGACGCACAGATGGACGCCGTGGCCGAACGCCAGGTGGCTCTTGAGCTGCCGGGTGACGTCGAAGCGGTCCGCGTCCTCGCCGTGCACCTCCGGGTCGCGTCCGGCGGCCGCGTAGGCGGCCAGGATCGCGTCGCCCTTGTGCAGCACCACGCCGCTGTCCAGCTCGATGTCCTCCACGGCGTAGCGCAGCGGCAGGTTGGCGACCGGGGCGGAGTGCCGCAGCGTCTCCTCGATCACGTCCTCCCAGGTGGCCCGGCCGGCCCGGACGTGCTCGAGCTGCTCGGGCCGGGTGAGCAGCGCGTGGATGGCGTTGTCCAGGAGGTTGACCGTGGTCTCGTGACCGGCCGAGAGGAACAGGGCGAGGGTGTCGGTCAGCTCCTTCTCGCTGAGCTTGGAGCCGCTCTCCTCGTCCCGCACCGCGATCAGCCCGCTGGTCAGGTCGTCGCCGGGCCGCTCGCGCTTGGTGGCCACCAGCTCGCCGAGGACGGCGTACATCTCGTTGAAGGTGGCGGTGACCTCCTCCGGGGAGGCGGAGGTGTGGAAGATGCTGTCCACCACCCGGCGCATCCGCTCGCGCAGGTTCTCGTCGTCGAGCCCGAACAGCTCGGAGATCACCTGGATCGGCAGCGGGTACGCGTACGCCTCGCGCAGGTCGACCACCTCGTCCGGCGCGGCGGCCAGGTCGTCCAGGAGCGTGGCGCAGATCTCCTCGATGCGCGGCCGCAGGGCGGCGGTGCGCCGGGCGGTGAACGCCTTGGAGACCAGGGTGCGCAGCCGCCGGTGGTCGCTGCCGTAGGCGGTGAACATGTTCTCGACGGCGACCCAGGTGATCAGCGGCCACTCGGGCGTGATCTCACCGTTGATCCACGCGGGCCAGTGCTGCCGGGGGTCCTTGGAGACCCGGGGGTCGGTCAGCAGCTCCTTGAGGGTGCGCTGGCGGGTTATTGCCCACGCCACCACGCCGTCAGGAAGCTCAACAAGCGTCGCCTCGCCGCCTGCGGCGACTCGGGCTGCCTCTCCGGCGATGTCGCGGCCGGCGGGGTCGAGGACGATGGGACGGGATTCCATTGGCTGACTCCAGAGGTCTCGTCGAATCGGACCGGCTCGGACATGGGCGCCGCGAACGGCTCGTGCGCGGCCACCGCTTGGGCGGGGAAGCGCACCGGGAGGGCGACCAGGGCGCGGGCGAAGGGCCCGGTCCGCCAGGTCAGCCGCTCGACGGGGACCGCCAGCTCCATGTCCGGGAGGCGGTCCAGGAGCCGCTCGATGGCCACGGAAGCGATCACCCGGGCGGGCCGCTCGGCGGGGCAGCGGTGGGCGCCCGCGCTCCAGGCCAGATGGGCCCGGTTGCCGGACCGGCGGTCGGAGGCCATGGCCGCCTCGTGGTTGGCCGCGGCGTAGCTGATGAGCACCGGTTCGCCCCTGCGCAGCCGTACGCCCGCCACGTCGCAATCGTACCGGGGGAACCGGGTGCCGTAGTTGGCCATCGGCGGGTCGTTCCACAGGACCTCGTCCAGCGCGTCCTCGACGGGCATGCTGCCGCCGGACAGCTCACCGGCGAAGCGGTCGTCCGACAGCAGCAGGCGCAGCGCGTTGGCGATCAGATTCTGCTGGGGGTCGGTACCGGCCGCCATCAGCAGGATCATCTGCTGCATCAGCTCGTCGTCGGTGAGCTGCGAGGGATGCGCGATCAGCCAGGAGGTGACGTCGGCGGAGAGCTGCTTGCGCTTGTCCGCCAGCAGGCCGGAGATCCAGTGGAGCAGCGCGTCGTTGGCCGCCGCCGCCTCTTCGCCACTGTCGAAGAGCTTCATCATCGTCTCGACCAGCTTCGGCCCGTCCGCCGGGCGTGCGCCGAAGAGCTGGTTGAAGACCAGCAGCGGGAGCACCGACGCGTACTCGGTGATCAGGTCGGCCTCGCCCCGGGAGGCGAAGGCGTCGATCAGCGTCTCGGCGCTGCGCTCGACGTACTCGCTGAGGGCGTGCGGATCCACCCGGTCCAGGCTGTCGGTGATCGCCCCGCGCAGCCGGGCGTGCGCCTCCCCGTCGGCGAACAGCGCGTTCGGCCGGTACATCAGCATCGGGGCGACCGGGTTGTCCGGCCCCACGCTTCCGTCCTGCATCGCCCGCCAGCCGCGCGGGTCCTTGGCGAACCGCTCGGTGTCGCGCAGGATCTCCAGGCCGAGCGGGTAGCTGGTGACCAGCGAGGCGTACACCCCCGGCGTCAGCTCGACCGGTGCGATCGGCCCATGGGTGGCGCGCATCCGCGCGTAGGCGCCGTGCGGGTCGGCGGCGAACTCGGGACCGTACATCGGTACGGCCGCACTGTGCCCGGTGTCGCCCACGGCCTCGGCGGGGCCCGCGTGCGCGGGGCAGCCCGGTGGGGGGACGGGGCCGGCGGCTGGACGGTTGGTCACACAATCTCCTGGGAGCTACGGGTCTGGCGGGCCTGTAGATATTGGACGAGGGCGATCAGTGCGTGGGTGGAGGAGACCTGGTCCCGGGCGTCACAGGTCACCAGGGGGGTTTCCGGAAGCAGATCGAGGGCCTCCCTGACCTCCGGCTCCGCGAAGCGGGGAGAGCCCTCGAACTGGTTGACGGCGACGGCGTACGGCAGTCCGTGCTCCTCCAGGACTGCCATCACCGGGAAGGACTGCTCCAGCCGCCGGGTGTCGGCCAGGACGAGCGCGCCCAGCGCCCCGTTCGTCATGTCCCGCCACAGCCGGGTGAAGCGCTGCTGTCCCGGCGCGCCGAACAGATAGAGCACCAGGGACTCGCTGAGGGTGAGCCGGCCGAAGTCCATGGCGACGGTGGTGGTCGTCTTGTCCTCGGTGCCCCGCAGGTCGTCGGTGAGCGCACCGGCCTGCGTCATCGTCTCCTCGGTGCGCAGCGGCCGGATTTCGGACAGCGAGCCCACGTAGGTGGTCTTGCCGACGGCGAAGTGCCCGACGACGAGGATCTTCGCCGCCACCCGCACCGTATGGGACAGGTAGACCGCCTTGTCGTCAGAGGCGAGCGCGGAGTCCATCGAGCACCTCCTGCAGGAGCTGGGTGTCGGGGAGGTCGGCGGCGGGGATCGGGGACCGGGTGGAGACGTGGCCGCTGTCCACGAGGTCGCCGAGCAGGACCTTGGTGACGCTGACGGGCAGCTCCAGGTAGCCGGAGACCTCGGCCACCGAGAGCGCACCGCCCAGGCACAGCTCCATGACCCGCCGCTTCTCGGGGCTGAGCCCGGTGAGCGGCCGGTCGGGGTGGGCCATGACCAGGGTCACCAGGTCGAAGGTGTTGCGAGTCGGGTAGGCACGGCCGTCGGTGACCACATACGGCCGCACCAACCCTCGTTCGCGCCGCCCCGGACTCATGTGTGGCTGCCGATCCCCTGCCGCGGGAGGCCCTGCCGCGGCGGGCTGGTGAGCTCCTTGCCGAGCCGGTCGACCAGCTTCTGCATCCGGTAGCTGACCGCCTCCATGTCCACGGACTCGGTGGCCGAGACCGCCAGATACGCACCGGGCCCGGCGGCGATCAGGAAGACGTACCCGCCGACGAACTCGACCAGCGTCTGCTGCCAGGGCGTCTCGTGCGGATCACAGAACTCGGAGGTGGAGCGGCTGATCGACTGCAGCCCGGAGAGTGCGGCGGCCTGGCGCTCGGCCTCGTCGCGGGCGATGCCCTCGGAGTACGCCCGCAGCATCCCGTCCGCGGAGAGCAGGATCGCGTGCCGTGCCTCCGGCATCTTGACGACCTCGTCGAGCATCCAGCCGAGCTCGTTGTTGAGATGGTCGTTCATGCCTGGCGATTCCCTTCGTCATGGTGAGGGGCGGAGTCCTGGGTGTCGGCACGGCCGGAGCGGGTGCCGCGCGCGAACGCGCCCAGCCGCGAGGCGGTTTCCTCCGCCGAACGCGCGCGGTGCGCGCCGGTGTCGTCGGATTCGGCGGCGCCGGCCCGCCCGGTCCCCATGGACCAGTCGGCGGTCGGCGGGGTGGCGGCGGCGTGCCGGCGGCGGCGCTTGGGCAGACCGCCCTGCGTGGTGCCGTACACGCGCGTGGCCTCGTCGTCGCCCAGGGACGGCTGGGGCGCCGCGGCGGGTGCCGGGGCGGGCATGGGGGCAGGGGCGGGCGCCGGAGGCTGGGCCTGGGGGATGGCCTGGGCCTCGGCCGGAGCGGCCTGCGCCTGCCGCGCCCTTCCGGGGGCGCGGGTGCGGCGGGAGGGCAGGGTGTGCAGCGGCTCGGCGCCCTCGGGGTCCTGCGCCGCGGTGCCCGGCCGTCTGTCGGGGTCGATATGGGTGAGCAGGTCGCTCGGGAGGAACAGCACGGCGCGCACACCGCCGTACGGGGACCGGGTGTCCACCGAGACGCTGAAGCCGTACCGTGCGGCCAGCAGGCCCACCACGGCGAAGCCGAACTGCGGCGGGTCGCCGAGCCGGGAGACGTCCACGGCGCGCTGGCCGGAGAGCAGGGCGGCGGCCCGCTGGACCTCCAGGCCGTCCATGCCCACACCGGCGTCGTCGATCACGATGCAGGCCCCGTTGTGCACCGGCTGGAGGCCGACCTCCACCGACGTGTTGGGCTGCGAGTGGCGGGCGGCGTTGTCCAGCAGCTCGGCGACCGCGAGCACGACGGGCTCCACGGCCCGGCTCACCACGGCGACGTCGATCAGGGCGTGCACCTGCACCCGCTGGTAGTCGCGGATGCGCGACTTGGAGCCGCGGACGACATCGGTCAGCGAGGAGGCCAGCCGCTGACGGCCGGGCCAGGAACCGCAGAGCACGGCGATGGCCTGGGCGCGCCGGCCGAACTGGGCGTTGGCGTGGTCGATCTCCAGCAGATCCCGCAGCACATCGGGGTTGTCGTGCCGCTCCTGCATCTCGGAGATCGACACCTGCTGTTCGTTGGCGAGTCCCTGGACGGCTCGCATGGACGCCTTGAGCGCCGCCTTGGCGGAGGCGTCGGCCCGCGTCTGTGCCTTGTCCACCGCGCGGGTGAACTGTTCCATGACGGCGTGCAGGCTCTGCGCGAAGGCCGTACCGGCCAGTTTCTCGTCCCGCAGGCCCGGCAGCGGGCCTGGCTGGCTCAGCACATCGGCGATCGAGGGGAGGCGTACGTCGACGAGGTGCTGCACCTCCTCGTCACGGGAGCGCAGGCTGTCCTCGAGAGTGGCATTGCGCCTGCGGACTCCGGCGGTGATCTGCCGCTGGCGGATCAGAAGCACCAGGACGACGAGAAGCGCGGCGGCCAGACACCAGCTCACCGCCTCCGATATGTGATCAGTCATCAGGAACCTCGTGCAGAAGAACGCGGGCGCGGAAGGAACGGCTCAGAGCCCTGATGTCCCGTCCGGAAACGGAATACGACGATCATCTTAGCCATGTCGTGACCTAGTATCCGACGCCCGCGACAAAGTTCGAACCAGCGGCAATCGCGCGGCATTTGTCATGTGGTTTCGGTGAAGGTCCGGGATTTCAGGCAAAGATGAAGGGTTGCGACCACCGTTGAAGCGCCGTAACCCGGGCCCACCGTAGTGGTCGGGGCTGATCGCCAACAGCCTTTTCACTCCGCGTCCGCAACCGGAAATGATCGTTGCCCTTCCCTGTCCAGTTCGTTCCCGTCGCTTCTGCGATCACCTCCGACCGGCTCCCCCCACCGCCGATGATCACGGGAACTTTCCCGCTATGTCGCATCTCACCAGGTTCATCTCCCGGCCGTCGCGCGCGGACGGGAGAGCGGGCCGCCGGTACGGATACGGTGGGGACAGGTGCCACCGCGGCCGACTCCCGTCGTCCCCGGGCACCGGCATCGGGGCCCCGCCCCGCTGTCGCCCCGTAGGTCCTGGAAGGAAGATGTGAGCAGGGTGTTTGCGCAGGTCGGCACGGTCATCTGGAGTGCGGGGTAAGACGCATGCATATCGTGATCATGGGCTGTGGCCGGGTGGGCGCGGCCCTCGCCCAGACCCTGGAGCAACAGGGGCACACGGTCGCGGTCGTCGACCAGGACCCCACGGCCTTCCGCCGCCTGGGGGCGGGCTTCGGCGGGCGCCGGGTGACCGGTGTCGGCTTCGACCAGGACACCCTGCGCGAGGCGGGCATCGAGGAGGCCGGGGCCTTCGCCGCGGTGAGCAGCGGCGACAACTCCAACATCATCGCGGCCCGGGTGGCCCGCGAGATGTTCGGGGTGGAGAACGTGGCGGCCCGTATCTACGACCCCCGCCGTGCCGAGGTCTACCAGCGCCTCGGCATCCCGACGGTGGCCACGGTGCGCTGGACCGCCGACCAGATGCTGCGGCGGCTGCTGCCGTCCGGCGCGGAGCCGCATTGGCGGGACCCCAGCGGCGGGGTGCAGCTGGCCGAGGTGCACATCTCCCCCTCGTGGGTGGGCCACAAGGTCAGCGTGCTCCAGGAGGAGACCGGAGTGCGGGTCGCGTTCCTCACCCGGCTCGGCGAGGCGATGCTGCCGACCTCCGGGACGGTGCTGCAGGAGGGCGACCTGGTGCATGTGATGATGCGCACCGATGAGGTGGAGAAGGTCGAGGCAGCCTTCGAAAAGGGGCCTGAGGAGGCGAATCGGTGAGCGCCGCACGCACGGCCGCCGAGCCGCACGGGACAGCGAAGGCCGCACCTCTGCGCCGCGCGGGCGACGGTGCCCGCGGCGGAGCCGCTGATGTAGCGAGTAGCCGCTGGCGCGGCGGGGCGAACGAGGAGGCACCGTGAGGGTTGCCATTGCCGGGGCGGGCGCCGTGGGGCGTTCCATCGCGAGCGAGCTGCTGGAGAACGGGCACGAGGTGCTCCTCATCGACAAGGCGCCGACCGCCATCTCGGTGGAGCGGGTGCCGCAGGCCGAGTGGCTGCTGGCCGACGCGTGCGAGATCACCTCTCTGGACGAGGCGGCGCTGCAGCGCTGCAACGTGGTCATCGCGGCCACCGGTGACGACAAGGTCAACCTGGTCGTCTCGCTGCTCGCCAAGACCGAGTACGGGGTGCCCCGGGTGGTCGCCCGGGTCAACAACCCCAAGAACGAGTGGCTGTTCAACGAGGCATGGGGCGTCGATGTCGCCGTCTCCACCCCGCGTCTGATGTCGGCGCTGGTCGAGGAGGCGGTGAGCGTCGGCGATCTGGTGCGGCTGCTCCGCTTCAGCCACGGCGACGCCAATCTGGTGGAGCTGACGCTGCCGCCGGAGGCGGCGCTGGTGGGCACCCGGGTCGGCGATGTGGAGTGGCCGGAGGACACCACGCTGGTCACCATCATCCGCGGCACCCGCGTACTGACCCCGAACAAGGACGATGTGCTGGAGGCCGGGGACGAGCTGCTGTTCGTCGCGGCACAGGCGCGCGAGGAGCAGCTCGAGCAGCTGCTGTCCGTCCAGCGCCAGGACGCCACGGGCTAGGACGAACGCTCCGGGCACAGACCGCGGCCCGGACTCCCCCTGCGGGAGTCCGGGCCGCGGTCCGCGTGGCCTCAGTGCCGGGGCGGCTGCCGGTCGGCCGATTCGGTACGGGCCTCGGACACGATCTGGCCGGTCCACTCCGAGAGCAGCGGATCGGCGACCTTGTCGGCCTTGTCGGCCTGGGACTTCCGCTCCCGCTCGGCCTTCTCCTCGGCCTCCATCTCCGCGATCACGTCGATCGGCGGCGGGGCCTTGGCGAGGAAGATCCAGGTCAGATAGACACAGAGCAGGAACGGCGGAATGCCGAGCGCGACCTTGACCCAGCCGAGCTGGGTGGCGTCCCCCCACCAGTAGAGCGGGAACAGCACCGCCGACTTGGCGAGCAGAATCAGCCCCCACGCCCAGGTGGAGCGGGTGTAGGCACGGAACCGGCCGGGGTTACGGGTGCGCCAGGAGAGGTTCTCCTTCAGCATCGGCCCGAGCAACACCCCGATCAGCGGGAAGCGGAAGATCGCCGAGAGAATGTAGGCGATCGCCAGGCCCAGGGTGTAGAGCATGCCCGGCAGATAGAAGTTCTTCGCGTCGCCGGACATCATCGCGAAGATCGCGCCGAACGCGACCCCGAAGACCCCGCTGAAGGCGTGCTTCAGGGTCTCCTTGCGCACCAGCCGGGCGAGCGCCAGCAGCACGGTGAGGCCGAGCGCGGCGAGCGCGGCGAGGTGGATGTCGCGGTTGATCGTGTACAGCAGGACGAAGACCAGACCGGGGACGGTGGTGTCCACCATGCCCCGCACCCCGCCGAACGCCTCCAGGAGCGCGGTGTCCGCCGCCGCCCTGCTGTCGGCGGCGGCGCTTCGGTGCCCGGTCGGGGTCGTCTTGTCGTCTGGCGTCACCGGCTACTCCTGTCCGAGCGGTCGGAGTTCGTACTTCGGATTGAACAGCACCCGGCGCCCATGGCTCATGGAGATCCGGCCCGAGGCGATCAGCTTGCGCCCCGGTTCTATCCCGATGATGGAGCGACGGCCCAGCCACACCACGTCCAGCGCGGCGGTGCCGTCGAAGAGCTCCGCCTCCAGCGCGGGAACTCCGGCCCGCGGTCTGAGCGTCACCGTGCGCAGCGTGCCCGTCACCTTGACGATCTGCCGGTCGCCGCAGTCGCCGATCTTGGTGCAGCCCGCGGCCTCCGCGTCCTGCTGCAGCTCGGCGGAGTGCAGCTCCTCCTGGGAACTCGACAGCCGGTCCAGCATCCGCCGGAACCGGCCGACCGGTTTGCCGGACCTGTCTCCCCTGGCTGCCCCGTCGGAGGGGTGGGGTACGGAACTCATACGGCCAGCGTACCGGTGCGCCGGGGCCGAAACGCCGTCCCCGCACTGATCGCCCGCCCCGCTCAACGCTCGAACCGGTAGCCCATCCCCGGCTCGGTGACGAAGTGGCGCGGATGCGAGGGGTCGACCTCCAGCTTGCGGCGCAGCTGCGCCATATAGACCCGCAGGTAGTTGCTCTCGGTGCCGTACGAGGGGCCCCAGACCTCCTGCAGCAGCTGCTTCTGGCTGACCAGGCGGCCGGCGTTGCGCACCAGGACCTCCAGCAGATGCCATTCGGTGGGGGTCAGCCGCACATCGCGGCCGTCGCGATGGGCCTTCTTGGCGGCCAGGTCGACGGTGAACGAATCGGTCTCCACCACCACCGAGTCGTCCGGCTGCCCGGCGGGCTCGGCACGGCGGACGGCCGCGCGCAGCCGGGCGAGAAGCTCGTCCATGCCGAACGGCTTGGTGACGTAGTCGTCCGCCCCCGCGTCCAGGGCCTCGACCTTCTCGTCCGAGGTCTGACGGGCGGAGAGCACCAGGATCGGCACCCGGGTCCAGCCCCGGAGCCCCTTGATCACCTCCACCCCGTCCATATCGGGCAGGCCGAGGTCGAGCACGATCACATCGGGATGGCGGGCGGCGGCGAGCCGGAGCGCGGTGGCGCCGTCCCCGGCGGCGTCGACCTCGTACTTGCGCGCCTTCAGGTTGATCACGAGGGCGCGTACGATCTGCGGCTCGTCGTCGACCACAAGCACCCGGTTCATGTGGCGGGCCTGCCTTTCCGTGTCGTTGTGCCTGACGTGGAGCCGACCTGGACCGGGAGGCCGGGGGCGGTCGGCGGGCGACCGGCGGCGACGGGCAGCGTGAGCACCATGGTCATACCGCCGCCTGGGGTGTCCTCGGCGGTCAGCCGGCCGCCCATGGCCTCGGCGAAGCCACGGGCGACGGCCAGCCCGAGGCCGACCCCGGCACCGCGCGGGGCGTCCCCGTACCGCTGGAAGGGCTCGAAGATGCGGTCCTTCTCGCTGTCCGGCACGCCCGGCCCACCGTCGGCCACCCGCAGCTCCACCCGGTCGCCGAGGGCGCTCGCGGAGACCAGCACGGGGCGGTCCGGCGGGCTGTACTTCACCGCGTTCTCCACGATGTTGGCGACGCCGCGCTCCAGCAGCCCGGGGTCGACCGCGACCATCGGCAGCTCCTCGGGGATGTCGAGGACGACCTTGGCCATGGGGATGCCGACGAGCGCCATCGGCACCACCTCGTCCAGGTCGATCTCCCGGATGAGCGGGGTGACGGTGCCGGTCTGCAGCCGGGACATGTCCAGGAGGTTGCCCACCAGGTGGTCCAGCCGGTCGGCGCCGTCCTCGATGCCCTCCAGCAGCTCCGCCTCGTCCTCCTCCGACCAGGCGACGTCATCGGAGCGCAGGGAGCTCACGGCCGCCTTGATGGCCGCGAGCGGGGTGCGCAGATCGTGGCTGACGGCGGCGAGCAGCGCGGTGCGGATGCGGTTCCCCTCGGCCAGTTCACGGGCCTGCCCGGCCTGCTGGGCCAGCCGCTGCCGGTCGAGGACGACGGCGGCCTGGGCGGCGAAGGCGGCGAGCACCCGGCGGTCCTCGGCGGGCAGGACCCGGCCGGAGAGCGCGAGCGCCATATGGTCGCCGACCGGCATGTCCACCTCCGCGTCCTCGGGCCGTTCAGGCGCCGGGGTGCCGTCGTGGCTGCCGACGCTGCCCGCGCAGGTCCAGGGGGCGACATCGCTCTCCCGCTCCAGCAGCGCCACCGAGTCCATGGCGAACGTCTCCCGGACCCGCTCCAGCAGCGCCTCCAGGCTGGTCTCGCCGCGCAGCACGCTGCCCGCGAGGAACGACAGTATCTCGGACTCGGCCCGCAGCCGGGCGGCCTGGTGGGTGCGGCGGGCGGCGAGGTCGACCACGGAGGCCACACAGACGGCGACCGCCACGAAGATCGCTATGGCGACGATGTTCTCGGGGTCGGCGATGGTCAGGGCGTGGGTGGGCGGGGTGAAGTAGTAGTTGAGCAGCAGCGATCCGACGGCCGCCGAGGCGAGGGCGGGCACCATGCCGCCCAGCAGGGCGGCCAGCACATTGAGGAACAGGAAGAGCAGCACCTCGTTGGCGAAGCCGGGCCCGGCCTCGGAGGCGAGGGAGGCGCCGGTGCCGGTGAGCAGCAGCGTGAGCAGGGCCGGGCCGGCCACCCCGACCACCCAGCCCGCGATCAGCCGGGAGCGCCCGAGCCGGGCGCCGCGCGCGACCGGCAGCCCGCGGCCCTTGGCGACCTCGTCGTGGGTGACGATGTGGACGTCCAGGTCGGGCCCGGACTCACGGGCGACCATGGTGCCCACCCCGGGTCCGAAGATGTACTGCCAGGTCTTGCGGCGGCTGGAGCCGAGCACGATCTGGGTCGCGTTGACACCGCGGGCGAACTCCAGCAGCGCCCCCGGGATGTCCTCCCCTATGACGTGGTGGAAGGTCCCACCGAGGTCCTCCACGAGGGTGCGCTGGACCGCCAGCTCCTTGGGGGAGGCCGAGGTCAGGCCGTCGCTACGGGCGATGTAGACGGCGAGGATCTCGCTGCCGGAGCCCTTGGCCGCCATCCGGGCGGCCCGGCGGATCAGCGTCCGCCCCTCCGGGCCGCCGGTCAGCCCGACGACGATGCGCTCACGCGCCTGCCAGGTGGAGCGGATGGAGTGCTCATCGCGGTACTGCTGGAGGTATTCGTCCACCCGGTCGGCGGTCCACAGCAGGGCCAGCTCGCGCAGCGCGGTCAGGTTCCCGGGCCGGAAGTAGTTCGACAGCGCGGCGTCGACCTTGTCGGGGGCGTAGATGTTGCCGTGCGCCATACGGCGGCGCAGCGCCTGGGGCGACATGTCGACCAGCTCGATCTGGTCGGCCCGGCGCACCACCTCGTCCGGCAGGGTCTCCCGCTGGCGCACCCCCGTGATCGACTCCACCACGTCCCCCAGCGACTCCAGATGCTGGATGTTGACGGTGGAGACCACGTCGATGCCCGCGCGCAGCAGCTCCTCGACGTCCTGCCAGCGCTTTTCGTGCCGGGAGCCGGGGACGTTGGTGTGGGCGAGCTCGTCGACGAGCGCGATGGCGGGGCGGCGGGCCAGCACCGCGTCCACGTCCATCTCCGTGAAGACGCTCCCCCGGTACTCCAGCTCCCGGCGGGGCACCTCCTCGAGCCCGTGCATCATCACCTGGGTACGGCGACGGCCGTGGTGCTCCACGAAGCCGACCACGAGGTCCGCGCCCCGCTCGACCCGGCGATGCCCCTCGGACAGCATCGCGTACGTCTTGCCGACGCCCGGTGCCGCGCCGAGGTAGATCCGCAACTTTCCGCGTCCCATACCCCTATTTTCCCTGTTGGACGGCGCCTGAGCTCATGGCGAGCTTCCAGAGGGCGATGCGTTAGAGCAAACCCCGTCCGCGGCCCGGCCGGCCGTTCCTTGACGGCTCCCTTACGGCCGTCGGCGCCGTCTTGACGCGCCTTTGACACCCGGCCGCGCCACCCCGGGCGAACCCCATGCGAAAAGCCGGTGGGCCGTACTCCGCAGAGAAGAGTACGGCCCACCGGCAGACGCTCACCTCGGGCCGGGCCTTACGCCGTCGGCTCAGCCGGAGGTGAGCGAGCAGCCCGCCAGGGCGTCGAGACCGGAGGGGGCGGTCGAGCCCTGGCGGGAGAAGGAGAGTTCGATGCGGTCGATCGTCGAGGCCCGCTTGTCCTTCAGCGGGCCCAGGATGGCGTTCTGCACGAAGTTGGGGCCGCCCTCGCCCTGGCTGGTGCCGAGCCGCTTGTCGGCCTCCGCTATCTGCGTGTCCAGCAGGGCGAGGTTGCGGTCCACCTCGGCCCGGGCCTCCGCCGGGATCTCCGGGAGGGAACCGGCGACGGCGGGGCAGCTGATGGTCTGGGCGGCCTTGGTCGACGCATTGGCGTCGCCGCTGCCGTCGTCCTGACCGGCCATGGCGGCTCCCACCACGACGGCCGCACAGGTGATACCGCCGATCGCGCCGGAGACGAGGATTCTCCGGCGGTGCAGTAACGGAAGGCCACGCGACATCTGATCACTCACCTCGTTGAGGTCGGACAGGGGGTGTGTCTCGCGACGCGTCCTCTCCCCTCGGGGCGTCACAAGGTCTCGCGCCCATGAGTACGGCCGGTACGGCGGATGTGTTCACCGTGTCACGCGAAATCCCCGAAGCGATCTTCCGAAAAACGCCGAAGGGGCCCGGGGGCCTGCCCCGGGCCCCTTCGGGCCTTGTCTCTGCCGCGCGCGACGGCGGCTCAGCGGACCTCGGAGATCTCCGGGCCGCGCTGGAGCCGGTCGGCGCCGCCCGCGAACCGCGAGCCCTGCGCCTCGTCCTGCTGCACCCCATCGGGCACCATCTGGGCGTCGTCCGGCAGCTTGAGGACGATCGGGTCGCGCGGGGCCATCGGGCCCTCGCCGCGCACCACGACCGTGTCCCGGAAGATCGCCTCCAGGAGGCTGCCGGTCTCGGGCTGCACCGCGCCCTGCCCGGAGATCACCCCGCGCAGGAACCAGCGGGGCCCGTCCACGCCGACGAAGCGAACCACCTGCACGCCGTTCTTGCCGTCCGGGAGCTGCACCGGGACCTGGGCGCGCAGCTCCCAGCCGAGCGGGCCCTCGACCTCGTCGACGACCCCGCCCTGCTGGGTGATGCCGGTGGCGATCTCGTCGCGCACCTCGCCCCAGATGCCTTCCTTCTTGGGCGCTGCGAAGCCCTGGAGCTGCACGGCGCTGTCCCGCAGCACCACGGTCGCGGCGACGATCGCGTCCCCCGCGACCTCCACCCTCAGCTCCATGCCCTCGACGCCGGGTACGAACAGACCACCGAGGTCCACCCGGCCCTCGCCGGGCTCGCGCACCTCGGATACGTCCCAGGGGCCCTCGGGGCGCGGGGCCGGCGGCAGGCTCACCCGGCCGGCCTCCACGGGTGCGGCGGTGCCCTCAGCGCCGTCCGCGTCCTCCGCGTCCTCGGCCAACTCGTCGGAGGTCACGTCGAGCGACTCGACGTCCTCCTTGCTGCGCTTGCGGCGACGTCCGAACACGTCATCGTCCTTCCCGGTCGGAACCGACCGAAGCGTATCTATTCCCGCCCGTTGCCCTGCCCGTTGTGCCGTCCACGGCGGCATGACCGCCGGTGGACCCGAAGCCCCCTTCGGCCCGCGCCGACCCGGGAAGCTCCGCCACCTCCTGGAAGCGCACCTTCTCGACCTGCTGGACGACCAATTGGGCGATCCGGTCGAAGCGCTCGAACCGCACGCTCTCGCGCGGGTCCAGATTGACCACGATCACCTTGATCTCTCCACGGTACCCGGCATCGATGGTCCCCGGGGCATTCACCATGGCTACGCCGCAGCGCGCGGCAAGTCCGGACCGTGGATGCACGAAGGCGGCATACCCCTCCGGGAGCGCGATAGACACTCCGGTGGGCAGAACCGCGCGCTCTCCCGGAGCCAGCTCGGCCGCCTCGGTGGTGACCAGGTCGGCTCCCGCGTCGCCGGGGTGGGCGTACCCGGGGATGGGCACCTCGGGGTCCACCCTGCGGATCGGCACGTCGACGGGCAGCGGACTCATGGGTTCACCTCGAAAGCGCGCGCGACCTTCACCTGCTCCGGATCGGCGAGCGCCGCGTCGATCTCCTCCGCCCGGCCGTTCTCGATGAAGTGGTCGACCCGCACTTCTATGAAGAGGGCCTGCGCCCGCACCGCGACGGGGCCGTCCGGAGCGCCGATCCGGCCCGTGGCCGAGCAGTAGACCTTCCGGCCGTGCACGGCGGTCACCCGTGCCTCCAGATGCAGCTCGGTGCCGACCGGCACGGGCCGTACGAAGTCGGTCTCCAGCCGCCCGGTCACCGTGATCACCCGCTGCAGCCAGTTGAGCGCCCCGAGCGTCTCGTCCAGCGCCGCGGCCAGCACCCCGCCGTGGGCCAGGCCCGGCGCACCCTGATGGCCGCTGCGCACCGTGAACTCGGCGGCGACGCTCACGCCCTCGCCCGCCCGCGCGATCAGCCCCAGGCCCCCCGGCTGATCGCCGCAGCCGAAGCACTGGTCGTAGTGCACGCCGAGGGGCTTCCCGGGCGCGGGCGCGTCGGGGTGGCGCACGGGTGCCGTGGCACCCTCCGGCGGCGTCAGCCCTGTCGTTCGTCCAGTCACAACGGCTGACCTTACCCGCGAGAACAGTCCGGTTCGGCGGCCATGCCAAGCTGATACGCATGCAGCCTTACGAAGAACGCCTCAGCGCGCCCCGTTCCTGGTGGTTCATCGCCGTTCTGATCGGGGTCTCCGTGGGGTTGATCATGCTGCCGTTCGGGACTCTGCCGATGCTCGGCGGGCTGATCGGCGGTGCGGCGCTGGCCTGTGTCGCGGTGAGTTCGTACGGGTCGGCCCGGGTGCGCGTGGTGGCCGACTCACTGGTGGCCGGCGAGGCGCGGATCCCGGTGTCGGCCCTGGGGACCCCGCAGGTGCTGGACGCCGCCGAGGCGGCCGCCTGGCGGACCTACAAGGCCGATCCGCGGGCGTTCATGCTGCTGCGCAGCTACATCCCGACCGCGCTGCGGGTGGATGTCACCGATCCGGAGGACCCGACACCCTACGTGTATGTGTCCACCCGGAATCCGGAGGCGTTGGCCGCCGCGCTCACGGCCGTACAACCCGCCTGAGCGGGGCGCGCGAGGGGCTCATCTCTCCAGGGGCAGCGGGAGGTCCCAGGGGACCTGGTCGGCCCGCAGGTCCTTGCGGACCTTGCGCGCGAGTTTCTTGGTGTCGCGCCGGTTCATCGCGGCTCCGACGGCCGCGCCGACCATGAAGGGCGCCAGGACCGGCATATTCCGGAAGCTGCGCTTGAGGACCTGCTGCCGCAGCTCGCGCTTCATCTGGACGCCCAGGGCCGCGTTGACGCTCGCCGGCTGGGCGACGTCGATACCGCGCTCCTCGGCCCAGCAGCCGAGATACGCGATGGCGCGCTGACGCACCGTGCCGGGCGCCCGCACGCCGTAGACCTCGTGCAGCTCGGCGATCAGCTTGAACTCTATGGAGGCCACGCCGACGATCTCGGCGACCAGCTCGGTGGGCATGGCGGGCGGGGTCGGCAGCATCGCCGCGGCACCGACGCCCGCGCCCACTGTGGCGGTGCCACCCGCGGCACCGGCCACCAGTTTGTCCGCGAGCTCTTCCGGGCCGAGCCCCGGAAACTGCTCGCGCAGCGTTTCGAGATCGCGGACCGGAATGCGTGGAGCATTGGCGATGATCCGGTCGGCGACCGCGTAGACCCCCGCTCTCGCGCGCTCACCGCCTCTTCGCACACCACGGCCGAGGTTGGTCGCGAGCGAGGCCATCCGGCCTCGCTCGGCCTCGTCCACGTCGTCGTGCTCCGCCTCCACGCCGACCCCGCGGCTCAGGCCGCGCAGTCGCGGCAGATCGGCTGGCCGTTCTTGGTCTCGGCGGCCAGCTGGCTGCGGTGGTGCACGAGGAAGCAGCTCATGCAGGTGAACTCGTCCGCCTGGCGAGGCAGCACCCGGACGGACAACTCCTCATTGGAGAGGTCCGCACCGGGCAGCTCGAGTCCCTCGGCCTGCTCGAACTCGTCGACGTCGACGGTGGACGCCGACTTGTCGTTCCGCCGGGCCTTCAGTTCCTCGATGCTGTCCTCGTTGACGTCATCGTCGGTCTTGCGTGGGGTGTCGTAATCCGTTGCCATGTCGCTCTCCCCCTCTGGGTGTCTGTGGTGTCTCCAGCGCACGTAACGCGTGAGAGGCCGGACTTGTGCCCGACCCGAGGCGGAGATTTTGCCTCACATCAAGGTCTGTTACTCAATCGACACCCAACCGCACCCCTGAAGAGGTGATCGGGTTGGATGGCCATCGGGACCGTACACGGTCCGAATGTCGCACTCGCATGCGCCATGACGTGTACTTCCCGTGATCACGGTCCCCGAAAACCCGGATTTTCCCGGCTTTCCGTCAACCGCGACGATCACGCAGAGTATATGGCCGGAAAATCGCCCATGTGATCGATCACACAGCCTACCTCGGGTGGGCGGATCACGAAAATTCCGCCCAAAGCGAACAACTCCCGGGCAGGCCCCCGGCCTCGGGTTTCCCGGCCTCAGACCGGGAGCACCACCCGCATCACCAGGCCTCCTCCCTCGCGCGGCTCCGCCGCGATCCTGCCGCCGTGGGCACGCGCCACCGACCGCGCGATCGACAGCCCGAGGCCGACGCCCTTGTCGCTGCCGGTGCGCTCGGTACGGAGCCGGCGGAAGGGTTCGAAAATGTTGTCCATCTCGTAGGCGGGGACCACCGGACCGGTGTTCGCCACCACCAGCACGGCCTGACCCGGCCGGCTCTCGGTGGTGACCTCGACCCAGCCGTCCTCCGCGATGTTGTACCGCACCGCGTTCTGGACGAGGTTCAACGCGATCCGCTCGAGCAGCACTCCGTTGCCCTGGACCACCGCCGGAGCGCGCTGCCCGCGCAGCTCCACGCCCTTGCCCTCGGCCTCCGCCCGGACCTGCTCCATCGCCTGGGAGGCCACCTCGGCGAGATCCACCGGCTTGCGGTCGACGATCTCGTTGTCGCTGCGGGCCAGCAGCAGCAGGCCCTCCACCAGCTGCTCGCTGCGCTCGTTGGTGGCCAGCAGGGTCTTGCCGAGCTGGACCAGCTCCGGGGACGCCTGCGGGTCCGAGAGCTGCACCTCCAGCAGGGTGCGGTTGATCGCCAGCGGGGTGCGCAGCTCGTGCGAGGCGTTGGCGACGAACCGCTGCTGGGCGGTGAACGCCCGGTCCAGTCGCTCCAGCATCTCGTCGAAGGTGTCGGCGAGCTCCTTCAGCTCGTCGTCCGGGCCGTCCAGTTCGATCCGGCGGGACAGGTCCGAGCCCGCCACCTGGCGCGCGGTCCGGGTGATCCGGCCGAGCGGAGAAAGCACCCGCCCGGCCATCGCGTAGCCGAAGGCGAAGGCGATCACGGACAGGCCCAGGAGGGCTATCAGGGAGCGGCGCAGCAGCCCGTCCAGGGCCAGCTGGCGCTGCTCCTTCATGCAGGTGTTCAGGACCGCGTTGAACTGGTCCGGGCTGCTCTGGCCGATGATCTCGGGGCAGGTGTTGTTGGTCGGCTGGACACTGCCGCCGACCAGTTTGAACGGCAGCTCGTTGCCGACGTGCAGGGCCTGGGCGGCCAGCAGGTAGATGATCGTCAGCAGCACCACCCCGGCGATCAGGAACATCCCGCCGTACAGCAGGGTGAGCCGTATCCGGATCGTGGGGCGCAGCCAGGGGTTGGGGCGCGAGGCGCCCTGGGGGTCCCAGCTGGGCTTGGGCGGTGCCGTGGGCGGCAGCGGGGTCGGAGTCGTCGCCATGCCGGATCAGATCCGGTAACCCGAGCCGGGGACGGTGACGATCACCGCGGGCTCGCCCAGCTTGCGGCGCAGGGTCATCACGGTCACCCGCACCACGTTGGTGAACGGATCGGTGTTCTCGTCCCAGGCCTTCTCCAGCAGCTGCTCCGCGGAGACCACGGCGCCCTCGCTGCGCATGAGCACCTCCAGGACCGCGAACTCCTTCGGCGCCAGCTGGATCTCCTTGCCGTCCCGGAACACCTCGCGGCGGTTGGGGTCCAGCTTGATCCCGGCGCGCTCCAGGACGGGCGGCAGGGCGACGGTCGTCCGGCGGCCGAGCGCACGCACCCGCGCGATCAGTTCGCTGAAGGCGAAGGGCTTGGGCAGATAGTCGTCCGCGCCGATCTCCAGGCCCTCCACGCGGTCGCTGACGTCGCCGGAGGCGGTGAGCATCAGGACCCGGGTGGGGATGCCGAGTTCGACGATCTTGCGGCAGACGTCATCGCCGTGCACGAGAGGCAGGTCCCGGTCGAGGACGACGACGTCGTAGTCGTTGACGGCGATGCGCTCCAAGGCGGCGGCTCCGTCATACACGACGTCGACGGCCATGGCCTCCCGGCGTAGTCCGGTGGCCACCGCATCGGCGAGCAGCTGCTCGTCCTCGACGACGAGTACGCGCACGTCGTTAGTCCTTCCTTGATTGCCGCACTGGGCATGATCTCGCCAAACTCGATGATTGTTCGGCGCCTCCATCCTGCCTCGAAGTCTCATAAACCGGCGGTAAGAGGGATCGCCTCGGGATCCCGGGGACCGATCATGGACGCGGCGGCGGGGGCGGCAGCGGGCTGGAACGCCGAATTCAGATTCTTTCGGGGCCCGAGGTTTCCGCCCAGGACGGGGTGGGGAGGACGATTGCACACCCGCGATCACGCCTTGTCTCCGGCATCTCTGACTGTCATTGCCGTCGGCAAGGGCCACGCACGTGATCGTCCCGCCGTCGGCACACCCCCGTGCCACCGACCCACGACGAGGGGGCGCACATGGACGCGTTCACCGCAGGCATTCTGCAGCGCATAGAGAACACCAAGACCGATCTCATTCGCGCCCGTGAGACGGGCGACGACTTTCTTGTGGACGTGGAGCAGTCGGAGCTGGAAGACCTCCGTCGCCTCGCCGCCGAGCACGGTGTCGAAGTAAGCGCCTCGTTTGCTTGATCCCTTGTGGATTCCGGACCCGATCCAGATCCGGATTCCCTCCGTGTAGCCGATTCCCATTCACCTCCGGATGGTGATCCAGAAAACATCCGGTAACCACCCCGAAGCGCCCCGGTGTCCTCGTGACGCCGGGGCGTTTCCGTGTGTGGACGGGGGTGTGGACCGACGGCGCATGGCCCCTGGGGGGATCAGTCGTGCCAGGCGCCCAGGTCGTCCAGAAGCCCCCTCAGCGGCTCGAAAAGGCCGGGGGCGGCGGCGATGGTCAGCTCCGTGGAGGCAGGGACGCCAGGCCGCCCTCCGGTGAGCGCGCCCGCCTCGCGCGCTATGAGCGCACCGGCCGCGAAGTCCCAGGGGTTGAGCCCGCGCTCGTAGTAGCCGTTGAGCCGGCCACAGGCCACATCGGACAGGTCGATGGCGGCCGATCCGCCGCGCCGGATGTCCCGCACCCGCGGCAACACATCGTTGAGCACCCTGGCCTGCCCTATGCGGCGCTCGCGCACGTACCCGAAGCCGGTGCCGATCAGCGACTCCTCCAGCGGGGCGGCGGGGCGGCAGTGCACCGGCTCCCCGTTCAGCCGGGCGCCCTGGCCCAGGACCGCCTGGAAGGTCTCGCCGCGCATCGGGGCGGTCACCACCCCCACGACCGTCTCGCCGTCCTTCTCGGCGGCGATGCTGACCGCCCACGACGGCAGCCCGTAGAGGTAGTTCACCGTGCCGTCGAGCGGGTCGATCACCCAGCGCACCCCGCTGCTGCCCTCGCTGTCGGCGCCCTCCTCCCCGAGCACTCCGTCCTGCGGGCGGCGGCGCGCGAGGATGTCGGTGATCAGCTTCTCGGCGGCGATGTCCATCTCGGTGACGACGTCGATCGGGCTGGTCTTGGTGGCCGCCACCCCGAGGTCGGCCGGGCGGCCGTCGCGCAGCAGGTCCCCCGCGCCACGGGCGGCCTCCAGCGCCGTCTCGAGGAGTTCGGTCATGAGCGGGTCGGTCATCGTGCTCCTTAGCGGATTGCCCGGACGGGCAGCGGCGGTGGCGGGGCGGGGACGCTCAGTCCGAGCCCGCGGCGGCGGGGCGCGGCGAGCGGGCCGGGCAGCAGCCCACCGGGCACACGTCATGGCTCGGGCCGAGGGCGCCCAGGGCGCAGCGCTCCGGGGCGGCCGCGGCCCGGTCCTCGGCGAAGCGCTCGGTGGCCGCGCGCTCCAGCACCAGATCGCGCACGCCCGCGGCGAACCGCGGATCGGCGCCGACGGTCGAGGCGCGGGAGACCGGCAGACCGAGCTCGGCGGCCTTGGCCGTGGCCTCGGTGTCGAGGTCGTACTTGACCTCCATATGGTCCGAGACGAAGCCGATCGGAACCATGACGACGGCGGGCACGCCCTCGCCGTGCAACTCCTCGAGGTGATCGCAGATGTCCGGCTCCAGCCAGGGGATGTGCGGCGCGCCGCTGCGCGACTGGTAGACCAGCCGCCAGGGGTGCTCGACGCCGGTCTCCTCGCGCACCGCGTCGGCGATCAGCCGGGCCACATCGAGGTGCTCGGCGACATACGCGCCCCCCTCCCCGTCCCCCGTGTGCGCCTCCACCGGGCCCGAGGTGTCGGCGGCGGCGGTCGGGATGGAGTGCGTGGTGAAGGCGAGATGGGCCCCGGCGCGGTGCTCCTCGGGCAGCTCGGCGAGGGCGGCCAGCGTGGCGTCCACCATGGGCCGCACGAAGCCGGGGTGGTTGAAGTAGTGCCGCAGCTTGTCGACGCGCGGCAGCGGCAGGCCCTCGCCCTCCAGGGCGGCCAGGGCGTCCGCGAGGTTCTCGCGGTACTGGCGGCAGCCGGAGTACGAGGCGTAGGCGCTGGTGGCCAGCACCAGGATGCGGCGGTGGCCGTCGGCGGTCATCTCGCGCAGGGTGTCGGTCAGATACGGCGCCCAGTTGCGATTGCCCCAGTAGACCGGCAGGTCCAGGCCGTGCTCGGCGAAGTCCTTGCGCAGCGCGTGCAGCAGCTCGCGGTTCTGCGCGTTGATCGGGCTGACCCCGCCGAAGAGGAAGTAATGCCGGCCGACCTCCTTCAGCCGCTCGCGGGGGATGCCCCGCCCGTGCGTGACGTTCTCCAGGAACGGCACCACGTCCTCGGGGCCTTCCGGCCCGCCGAAGGAGAGCAACAGCAGTGCGTCATAGGGGTCGGGGGAAGGCTGTACTGACTGATCCGGCATGCTTCCGATCCTGCCACCAGCCGCTGACAGGCGGGAAACGGCCCTGCGCGAACCAGGGACATGCCCGTAATCTGTATCAGCTCGTACGATCCTTACCCTGCTCACGGCGGAGCCTGCCTTGCCCAGTACCAGCCCCTATCGTGCGATCTTCGCCGCCCCCGGCGCCAAGGAGTTCTCCGCGGCCGGCTTCCTGGGGCGGATGACGCTGTCCATGGCGGGCATCGGCGTGGTCACCATGGTCTCCGAACTCACCGGCCGGTACGGGCTCGCGGGCGCCCTGTCGGCCACGCTGGCGCTCTCCGCCGCCTCCCTCGGCCCGCAGATCTCCCGGCTGGTCGACCGGCACGGCCAGCGCCGGGTGCTGCGCCCGGCGACCCTCGTGGCGCTCACCGCCGTCTGCGGGCTGCTGCTGAGCGCGCACCGGGGCTGGCCGGACTGGACGCTGTTCGTCTTCGCCGCGGGGGCCGGCTGTGTGCCCAGCGTGGGCTCCATGGTGCGGGCCCGCTGGGCGGCGATCTACGGGGACTCCCCGCGCGAGCTGCACGCCGCGTACGCCTGGGAGTCCATCGTCGACGAGGTCTGCTTCATCCTCGGGCCGGTCATCTCGATCGGGCTGTCCACCACCTGGTTCCCGGAGGCGGGCCCGCTGCTGGCCGCCTGCTTCCTGGCGGCCGGGGTCTTCTCGCTGACCGCGCAGCGGGCCACCGAGCCCGTACCGCATCCGCGTGGGCAGCACACCGGCCGTTCGGCGCTGCGCTCGCGCGGGCTCCAGGTGCTGGTGGTCACCTTCGTGGCGACCGGCGCGATCTTCGGGGCGATCGACGTGGTGACGGTGGCCTTCGCCGAGGACGAGGGCCACAAGGGCGCGGCGAGCCTGGTCCTGGCGGTGTACGCGCTGGGCTCCTGTCTCGCCGGCGCGATCTTCGGGCTGCTGCGCCTGAGCGGATCGGTGTCCCGTCGTTGGTTGTGGGGTATTTGTGCGATCGCCGTGAGTATGATCCCGCTCCAACTGGTCGGGAACCTGCCGTTCCTGGCCGTGGCGCTCTTCGTCGCGGGCCTGGCCATCGCACCCACGATGGTGACCACCATGGCCCTCGTCGAACGCCACGTACCACGCGCGCATCTGACCGAGGGGATGACCTGGGTGAGCACCGGGCTCGCGGTCGGGGTGGCGCTCGGCTCGTCGGCCGCCGGATGGGTGGTGGACGCGGCCGGCGCCCGGGCGGGGTACGCGGTGCCGGCCGTGGCCGGGGTGTTCGCGGCGGCGGTGGCGTTCCTCGGGTACCGCCGGCTCCGGCCGGCGCCACAGCGGGAGGGGTCGGGTGCGGATGGCCGTCAAGACCATGAAGACCGTACGGAGCAGCGTGTGGCGTAACTGGGCGGGGAATGTGACGGCCCGCCCGGTGCGGAGCGTCGCGCCGTCGTCCACTCAGGAGCTGGCCGAGGTGGTCCGCCGGGCCGCGGCGGAGGGGCTGAAGGTGAAGGCGGTGGGCTCCGGGCACTCCTTCACCACCGCGGCCGCCACCGACGGGCTGCTGATACGCCCCGGCCGCATGGTGGGCGTGCGCGGACTGGACCGCGAGGCGGGGACCGTGACCGTCGCGGCCGGCACTCCGCTCCGGCAGCTCAACGAGACGCTGACGGCCCATGGGCTGTCGCTGGCCAATATGGGCGACATCATGGAGCAGACCGTGGCCGGGGCGACCGCCACCGGCACCCATGGCACCGGCCGGGACAGCGCCTCGATCGCCGCCCAGATCAAGGGCCTGGAGCTGGTGACGGCGGACGGTTCGGTGCTGCGCTGCTCGGCGACGGAGAACCCGGAGATCTTCGCGGCCGCCCGGATCGGGCTCGGCTCGCTCGGCGTGGTCAGCGCGATCACCTTCGCCGTGGAACCGGAGTTCCTGCTCACCGCGCGCGAGGAGCCGATGCCCTTCGACCGCGTCATGGCCGATTTCGACAGGCTCGTGGCCGAGAACGAGCACTTCGAGTTCTACTGGTTCCCACACACCGGCAACTGCAACACCAAGCGCAACAACCGCAGCACCGGCCCCGCCGCGCCGGTGGGCCGGGTCAGCGGCTGGGTGGACGACGAGCTGCTGTCCAACGGCATCTTCCAGGTGGCCTGTTCGGTGGGCCGGGCGGTCCCCGCCACCATCCCCGGAATCGCCAAAATCTCCAGCCGCGCCCTGTCTGCCCGGACCTACACGGACATCCCTTACAAAGTCTTCACCTCTCCGCGCCGAGTCCGCTTCCTGGAGATGGAGTACGCCGTGCCGCGCGAGGCCGCGGTCACCGTGCTGCGCGAGCTCAAGGCCACCGTCGACCGGTCCGGACTGCGGGTCAGCTTCCCGGTGGAGGTGCGCACCGCGCCCGCCGACGACATCCCGCTGTCCACCGCCTCCGGGCGCGAGACCGCGTACATCGCCGTCCATCTGTACCGGGGCACCCCGCACCGGGCGTACTTCACGGCGGCCGAGCAGATCATGATCGCCCACGGGGGCCGCCCGCACTGGGGCAAGCTGCACAGCCGCGACGCCGGCTACCTGTCCGGGGTCTATCCGCGGTTCGGGGAGTTCACGGCGGTACGCGACCGGCTGGACCCGGACCGGCTGTTCACCAACGACTATCTGCGGCGCGTGCTGGGCGACTGACGCCTCACGGCCTGCCGGTGGCACCGGGCGTGGGCGTGGCGTCACCGGAACCATCCGTTCCGTCCTCCGCGGCACCGCCGGACGCGGTCCGGGAGGGGCCGGGGGCGGCGGGCGCGGAGGTGCCGGGGGCGGTCGCGCCCCCGGTGCCGCTCTCAGAGCCGGAGCCCGTGCCGGACTCCGATGATCCGGATGAATCGGGCGTTGGCGTGGTCGACGCGTCCGCCGCGCCGCCCCCGTGGGAGGTGCGCGGGGACGGTGCCGGATCGCCGCCGCCCCGGGAGGCGCCGGGGGTCCGGGACGGGGCGGCCGGGCCGCGGCGCGCGGGGCCGGGGGTGGAACTCGACCCGGAGGAGCCGCCCACGCTGTCGCTGACGGTGGTTCCGCTCCGGCTCTCCCCCCAGACGTTGGACACCGGACCTCCGGAGAACATCTCGATCCCCGTGATGACGCTCATGGCGAGGACGAAGACCGCGAGCGCCCCGAGGACGTGGCGCCGCCGGCCACGCAACCGGGTGCCGTGGGTGGTCGGCTCGCCGTACTCGCGGGCAGGCCCCTTCCGCCGGAGCATGGCGGGCCCGGCGGGCCGCCGGGGCCCCGCCTGGACCCGCACCTCCTTGATCTGCTCACCGGTGCGGTGGAACAGATGCTGGAAGACGGTGCCGCCCGCGGTCGCCACCACGCTCATCACACCGGCGCCCAGGATCGTCCCGTAGACGCCGAGTTTGGAGGCGAGGACCGCCGCGGCGATGGCCGCCAGTGCGCTGCCGGCCACATGGGCCACGCTCAGTTCGATCCGTCCGCTCTTGAGTTGTCCGTCGCCGTCGGCCTTGCCGCGCATCTACCGCCTCGCTTGGACATTCGTTCCAGCCTGCAGGGAGAAGTGACCCATAAACGAAGCAGATCGTTCCGATTCTGTCGATTCTGTGAAACTTGCCACCCACATTGGGTCTCACTTCGAAGGATTCAGGCTCCGATCCCCCTTCCGGCCATGAACTCGGCTGGCGTGCCGCTCCACCTGAGCGGCCCGAATGGAGTACTGTGGCGAGCCCTGGCCCCGCTTTCCCGTCCGGCCGCCCGGACCCAGCGGGAGGGGTCAGAAGACGGCAACCAACCGGCCCGGGCAACTCGGCAAAGTTGTGGCAGGCTGCACCCGGGCAGGCCACACTCGTCTAGCGGGAGAGCAGCGACGCAACCGTGACGTCGGCAGGCACCACCCGGGAGGTTCCCATGCCCGAACTGCGTGTCGTGGCCGTCAGCAACGACGGCACACGGCTGGTGCTCAAAGCTGCGGACAGCACGGAGTACACGCTTCCCATCGACGAGCGACTGCGCGCCGCGGTGCGCAACGACCGCGCTCGGCTCGGCCAGATCGAGATCGAGGTCGAGAGCCATCTGCGGCCCCGTGACATCCAGGCCCGTATACGTGCCGGCGCCACCGCCGAAGAGGTCGCACAGATGGCGGGCATCCCCGTCGACCGCGTGCGGCGCTTCGAGGGCCCGGTACTGGCGGAGCGCGCCTTCATGGCCGAGCGCGCCCGTAAGACTCCCGTGCGCCGCCCCGGCGAGAACACCGGACCGCAGCTCGGCGAGGCCGTGGCGGAGCGACTGCTGCTGCGCGGCGCCGAGAAGGACACCACGCAGTGGGACTCCTGGCGGCGCGACGACGGCACCTGGGAGGTGCTGCTGGTCTACCGGGTCGCCGGTGAGCCGCATTCGGCGAGCTGGACCTACGACCCGCCCCGGCGGCTGGTCCAGGCGGTGGACGACGAGGCGCGGTCGCTGATCGGCGAGGCCGACGACACGCCCGAGCCCAGCTTCCCGTTCGTGCCGCGGATCGCCCGGCTGCCGCGTGACCGGGATCGGGACCGCGACCGGCCGTCGTCCGAGCGCTTCGACGACGACTCCCCTTCGGCCACGCCCGCGTCCGCCTCGCTGGACGACGGCCTCGGTGAGCGGGACTCGCTCACCAGCCTGCTGGAGGCCGTGCCCAACTTCCGGGGCGACATGGTCGTGCCGGAGGCGCCCGTCGCGTCGGCCGCTCCGCCGGAGGAGCCCGACGAGGAGCCGGAGGCCGTCGAGCCGCCCGCCTCCGCGGCGAGCGCGGGTTCGGCGTACGCGGATGTGCTGATGCCGCGTTCGGTGGCGGGTCACCGCGACCGGCTGACCGGTACGACGGACCGGCAGGCGGAGGCGGACGGCGTCCGCCCGGGCCGCCGGGCCGCGGTGCCGAGCTGGGACGAGATCGTCTTCGGCACCCGCCGCAAGAAGCAGGAGTAGCAGCGGAAGTAGCCGCCGGCCGCACCACGGCCGGCGGCGGCCGATCCGGGCCCTGCCACCGCATGCCGGTGGCAGGGCCCGTCGGCGTGTTCAGCCCCGCTCGGGGCCCGTGGCCACCGGACGGCCGCCGTCCGAGGACCATTCGCTCCAGGAGCCGACGTACAGCGCCGCCGGAACGCCCGCGACGGCCAGCGCCAGGACCTGGTGCGCGGCCGAGACCCCGGAGCCGCAGTACACCCCGACCTCGGCGTCCTCGGTGGCGCCCAGGGCCGCGAACCGCTCGGCCAGCCGGTCCGCGGGCAGGAAGTGACCATCGGCGGTGACGTTCTCCACCGTGGGGGCGGAGACCGCGCCGGGGATATGGCCGCCGACGGGGTCGATGGGCTCGACCTCGCCCCGATAGCGCTCGCCCGCGCGCGCGTCCAGCAGTACCCCGCGCCGCGCCAGCGCCGCCGCGTCGTCGGCCTCCAGCAGCGGCAGGGCCCCGGGCCGCGGGACGAAGTCGCCCTCGGCCGCGTCCGGTTCATCGGTGGTCAGGGCGCCGCCGACCGCCGTCCAGGCGGGCAGACCTCCGTCGAGCACCCTTACGGACGGATGCCCCGCCCAGCGCAGCAGCCACCACGCACGCGCCGCGGCCCACCCCTGTCCGCCGTCGTACGCCACTACGCGCCGGTCCTGACTCACCCCGGCCCGGCGCATCGCGGCCGCGAACGCGGAAAGATCGGGCAAGGGGTGGCGGCCGGCCTTTCCGGGCGGGGCCGCGAGCTCGGTGTCGAGATCGACGTAGACGGCACCCGGCAGATGCCCCGCCTCGTATGCGGGGCGGCCGGGCGGCCCGCCGAGCTGCCAGCGCACATCGAGCAGGAGCGGAGATTGCTCCTCCGCCAACTCACTCATGAGATCGGATGCGGTGATAATGGCATGCATAGGAACCATCCTTGCGTAGATATCTCTGCGTCGATTGGACCACCCCTTCACCCGGTGTACGGCTGGGTGACACCCGAGCGCAATGAAGCCGAAACGGATGTGGGGTAGCGATTCAGACATTCTGCTGCGGGGCACGACGAATTACGGTTCCGCCAGGGCGCCATGTGCGACAGGTGGTGAAAACATCGGTCGGGCCCCCCGTATCAGCACCTCCGCACGACCGCCCCGCGCCGCCGACCGGCCCGGGGCCGCATGTCCACCACGATGGTCCGAGGAGAGAATGACGTATGACCGAGGCAGCGACTCGGCGCACACCGGGCACGCCCTGCTGGACGAGTCTGATGGTGCACAGCCTTGCCGCGACACAGGACTTCTACCACTTCCTGTTCGGCTGGGAGTTCACACCGGGCCCACAGCAGCTCGGCGCGTATGTCCGCGCGGTCCAGGGCGGCCGACCGGTCGCCGGGTTGAGCGAGCTGCCTCCGGAACGCCATTTGCCCGTGGCCTGGACGACCTATCTGGCGTCCGACGACGCCGATGAGACCGCCGAGATGATCCGCGCCTGTGGCGGCACCGTGGCGGTGGGCCCGCTGGACGCCGACGAGGCCGGCCGGATGCTGATCGCCGCCGACCCCGAGGGCGCGGTGTTCGGGGTGTGGCAGGAGTCCACCTACGCGGCGGAGGAGACGGGGGCGCCGGGCACCCCGGTCTGGCACGAGCTGCTGACCCGTGAGGGCACCGGGGTCCACAAGTTCTACCGGATGGTCTTCGGCTACCAGGCGGAGACGGCGGCCGGGGAGGAGCCGGGCTGCCGCACCCTGCATCTGGACGGCCGGCCGGTCTGCGCGATCCAGAGCGTGGGCGACGCCCTGCCGCGCGACCGGGGCCCGTACTGGATGACGCACTTCGCGGTGGAGGATGTGGACGACACGGTGCGCCGGGTGACGGAGCTGGGCGGTCAGGTGGTGCGGCCGCCGTCGCGGGGCGCCACCGGCCACCGGGCCACCGTGCGGGACCCGGAAGGGGCCGCCTTCACCGTCGTACGGCGCGGCGAGGGATAAGCGGCGCCGGCCGGAGGGCCAGGGGCTGAGGGGCTGAGGGGCTGATCAACGGGAGCCCCCCTCAGTCGACCGGCAGCACCTCCGGCGACAGGGCGGCGGCGCGCGCACCGGCGGCCGTCATCCGGCGCCGGTGGTGACGTCGGCACAGCACCTCGTAACCGACCTCGCTCTCCGGCCGGTTGACGTCGCCCACGACGACCTGGGCGCCCTCGACGACCATCTCGCCGCCGACGGTACGGGCGTTGTGCGTCGCCCGGGCTCCGCACCAGCACAGCGCCTCCACCTGCAGCACCTCCACCCGGTCGGCGAGCTCCACCAGGCGCTGGGAGCCGGGGAAGAGCTTGCTGCGGAAGTCGGTGGTGATGCCGAAGGCGAAGACGTCCAGCTCCAGGTCGTCGACCACCCGGGCGAGTTGGTCGATCTGGGGCGGGGTCAGGAACTGCGCCTCGTCCACGATGACGTAGTCGACCCGGCCCCCGGAGGTCAGGGCCTGGACCACATGGTCGTAGAAGTGCAGGTCGTCGGCGACCTCGACCGCCTCGGTGGCCAGCCCCAGCCGTGAGGAGAGCTTGCCCTCGCCCGCCCGGTCGTCCCGGGTGTAGATCATGCCCTGGAGCCCTCGCGCCGAGCGGTTGTGCTGGATCTGCAGAGCGAGGGTGCTCTTTCCGCAGTCCATCGTTCCGGAAAAGAACACCAGCTCGGGCATGGGGAGGCGGAGCCTTTCGTAGGGCGGGGGTGAACGGAGTCGCTCAGGAGCGTACTTCGAGGAGCGGCACCAGCTGCTCCACGGGGGTCATCGAACCGTGCAGCCCGACCATGGCGGACTCCTTCGGCTCGGTGTGCGAGGCGACGATCGCGACGTCGTCGCGGGCGGCGGCCACGACATCGCCGATCCGCCGGTACACCCGGTCGTCGACGCCCTTACCGCCGCCATCGGCACCGCCGGGCCCGCCGAACCAGCCCGCCTCGATGGCCTCGTCTCGGCCGGCCACCCACATCCGCTCCCCCAGCACCTCACGCCAGACGGCCAGCACATCGCCCGCGGCGCCGGGGACGGCGTACACATGGCGGGCGCGGCCCTCGCCGCCCAGCAGCGAGACGCCCGCGCGCAGCTCCCAGTCCTCGTCGAAGTCGATGCGCGACTCCGGGTCGAAGGGGATGTCGATCATGCCGTGGTCGGCGGTGACATAGAGCGCCGAGCGGGGCGGGAGCTGTTCGGCCAGGCGCTGGGCGAGCCCGTCGACATAGCGGAGCTGATCACGCCACTCGGGCGAGTCCACGCCGAAGCGGTGCCCCTTGCCGTCCACCTCGCTGTAGTACGTGTAGACGAGCGAGCGGCCCGCGGCGCCGAGTTGCTCGGCCGCGAGGTCCATCCGCTCCTCACCGGTGAGCCGCCCGTGGAAGGTGCCGCCGCTCAGAGCGATCTTGGTGAGCGGGGTCTCGGCGAACGTCGGCGCGGAGACCTGGCAGGTGTGCACGCCCGCGGCGTCGGCGAGCTGGAAGACGGTCGGATACGGCTGCCAGGCGTGCGGATCCGTCCAGGGCTGCCAGCGCAGCTGGTTCATCAGCTGGCCGGTGCCGGGGTCCCGCACCGTATAGCCGGGCAGTCCATGGGCGCCGGGCGGCAATCCGGTGCCCACCGAGGCGAGCGAGGTCGCGGTGGTGGACGGGAAGCCCGCGGTGAGCGGCTGCCCGGAACCGCCCAGCGAAGTGGGCAGCAGCGAGGTCAGGAAGGGCGCCTCGCCGGGGTGGGCGCGCAGCAGCTCCCAGCCGAGGCCGTCGACCAGGAAGACGCAGACGCGGTCGGCGGGGGCGAGCGCCAGATCGGAGGAGAGCCCGGGGACCTCCTGGCCCGCGGCGACGGCGGGCAGCAGATCGGCGAGCGAGCCGGTGCCGTACTTCGGCAGCGGGGCGGAGCGCGGGTCGAGCGGGGTGGGCTCGGGCCAGAAGGAGGCGGCGGAGGGCGGCGGGCCGGTGGTGGAGCCGGACATCAGCGGCCGGTGTCCGGCGTGGCCGCGGTGGCCTCGGAGAGCGCCTGGGCGAAGGCGAGCGTCTGACGGACGGTGTCGGGGCCGTCCCCCGCCTCGCTGACGCGCAGGCTGAGGTCGTCGGCGGTGGACGAGCCCGTGTAGCCGTGGTCGGCCTCGCAGTTGGGGTCGCCGCAGGCGGCGGGCTCCAGGTCGAGGCGGCTGACGGCCCCCCAGCCGATGGTCAGCACGACCTCACGCGGCAGCGTGCCCGGTGTGTACGACTCGGGGTTGGCGACGACCCGGCTGAGCACGACCGAGGAGATCCGCTGGAGCTTCACCGACTCGGTGGAGGTGGTGGCGTACGGCGACGGGGAGGTGCCGTCCGCGGCCTGCTCGTCGGTGTGGCTGACGATGAAGCGGTTGCCGGTGAGGACCAGGACCGTGACATGGCGGCGGACCTCGTTGGCGTCGAAGGTGGTCTCCTGATGGACCAGGTACGACACGATGGGCTCACCGCCCACGGCGGCCTCCACCGCTTCGGCCACGAGTGCCGGGTAATAGCCGCTGCGCTCGATCGCCGCGCGCAGCCCCTGGGTCGTCGTACCGGTCTTCGCCATGTGCACCATCCTACGGGGCCGCGCCGACACCGGCGCCGGTGCCCGCCAAGGCGCCGGAGGACTCAGTAGGCGGGCATGTGGCGGGGGCCCAGGTCGGTGCGCGGGGGCGGCGGGGCGAGCCGCGCCGAGGCGCCGAGCACGGAGAGGCCCTGCTGGGCGACCACGACGGGTTCGAGATCGACCGCGACCATCTCGGGATGGTCGTCCACCAGGCGGGACACCCGCAGCAGCAGCTCCTCCAGGGCCGCGGTGTCCACCGGCTTGGAGCCGCGCCAGCCGAACAGCAACGGCGCGGTCCGGATGGACCGGATGAGCTCGGCGGCGTCCCGGCCGGTGACGGGGACGAGGCCGTGGGCGGTGTCGCCGAGCAGTTCGGAGGGGGCGCCGGCGAGCCCGAAGGAGAGCACGGCCCCGGCGGCGGGGTCGATGGCCGCCCGTACGACGGTGTCCACGCCGCGTGGCGCCATCCGCTGCACGACCAGCCCCAGTTCCTCGGGCCGGCCCAGGTAGTCGGTCAACTCGGCGTAGGCCCGGCGCAGTTCCGTCTCGCTGCCCAGCTCAAGACGTACCCCGCCCAGGTCGGCGCGGTGGCGCAGATGGGCGGCGGTGGGCTTGAGCGCGACCGGGAAGCCGAGCCGCTCGGCGGCCCGTACCGCGGCGTCGGGGTCGGGCGCGGGGAGAGCGGGCAGCACGCTGACGCCGTAGCGGGCCAGGAGGCGCTGGGTGTCGGCGGCGGACAGCTCGACGCCGAGGCCCGCGTCGTCGCCGGGCCCGCCGCCCGTACCGTCGGCCTTACCCTCGCCCGTCCCGCCTCCTGTGGCTTCGCTCTTACCGTCGCCGGTCTCGCCGCCCGCGCCGTCGCCCGGGGTGCCGTCGCCCGGGGCGAGCAGCACCTGAATGTCGGCGGCAGCACCTGCCTCGTCGATGTCGTCGTACCCGGGGACCCGCCCGGGCTCGGCGGCCTCCTGCCGCCAGCGCGCGTACCGCACGGCCTCGGCGAGCGCGCGCACGGCCCGCTCGGCGGCGGGGTAGGCGGGGATCCGGCGGGTGCCAGGGGCGGGCTCGCCACCGGTGCCGGCCAGGGCCTCCGCGAGTTCCTGGATCTCCAGGTGGACCACGGCCACCGGCTTGGCCGGACCGGGCCCGGAAGCGTGGGCCGCCTCCCTTACGGCCGTGGCGAGTGCCTCCGCGCTGCCGTCGCCGTCCCCGGGGCCGGTATTTCCGTCGCCGACCGAGGGAATGGCGGTGACCACGACGGCGTCGCAGGCGTCGTCGGTAAGGGCCTCGGTCAGGGCGCGCCGGAAATCGTCCGGGGCGGCGGCCGTGGTCAGGTCGCGGGGCGGCAGCGGGCGGAGCCCCTCGGTGAGGCAGGCGTCGTAGGTGATCAGGCCGAGCGACTCGGAGTTGCCGAGGATGGCGACGCGCGGACCGGCGGGCAGCGGCTGGGAGGCGAGCAGTACCCCGGTGTCGGCGAGTTCGGTGACGGTGTCGACCCGGATGACGCCCGCCTGCCGCAGCAGATCGGAGACGGTGGCGTCCGGGATCTGGGTGGTGGGCACGGCATGGCCGGTAGGGGCGCTGCCGGTGTGGCGGGCGCCCTTGACGACGACCACCGGTTTGACGGCGGCGGTGCGCCGGGCGAGCCGGGTGAACTTGCGGGGGTTGCCGATCGACTCCAGGTACATCAGGACGACATCGGTGTGCGGATCGTCGTACCAGTACTGGAGGAGGTCGTTGCCCGAGACATCGGCGCGGTTACCCGCGGAGACGAAGGTCGATATTCCCGCGATCCCGGCCAGGCTCGCCAGCCCGGCGCCGCGCCGGTGCAGTCCGGACAGCAGTGCGATGCCAATCGCCCCGGACTGGGTGAACAGGCCCAGCCGCCCGGGGTTGGGCAGCCGCGGGGACAGGGAGGCATTCAGCCGGACTCCCTCGGCGGTGTTGCTGACGCCGAAGGCGTTGGGGCCGATGACGCGCATGCCGTACGACCGGGCCTGGCGGACGAGGTCGCGCTGCCGGTCGCGGCCCTCGCTCCCGCTCTCGGCGTATCCGGCGGAGAGCACGACGAGGCCCTGGACGCCGTGCTCGCCGCATTCGGCCACGACAGCGGGCACCCGGTCGGCGGGGACGGCCACGACGGCGAGGTCCACGGGCTCCTCTATGGCGCGCAGCGAGCGGTGGGCCGGGACACCCTCGGGCGCGAGGTGCGCCATGTCGTCGGGGAAGGCGTGGTTGACGGCGTGGACGCGCCCCGTGAAGCCGCCGTCCAGGAGGTTGCGGAGCACGGTGCGGCCGACGCCGCCGGGCGTGCGGCTGGTGCCGATGACGGCGACGGAGCCGGGCGCGAGCAGCCGCTGGACGGAGCGGGCCTCGGCCCGCTGCTCGCGGGCGCGCATGACGGCCAGGGAGCGGTCGGTGGGTTCGAGATCGAATTCGAGGCGGACGACCCCGTCCTCGAAGCTGCGCTTCTGGGTGTAGCCCGCGTCCGTGAACACCTTGATCATCTTGGTGTTGGCGGGCAGCACCTCGGCGGCGAACCGGCGGATGTCGCGCTCGCGTGCGACGGCGGCGATGTGTTCGAGGAGCGCGGAGGCCACCCCGCGACCCTGGTGGGCGTCCTGGACGAGGAAGGCGACCTCGGCCTCGTCGGCGGGGGCCGCGGCCGGAATCCCCCTTCCGTCGATGCGGTCGTAGCGCACCGTGGCGATGAACTCATCCCCCACGATGGCCGCCAGGCCCACCCGGTCGACGTAGTCGTGGTGGGTGAAGCGGTGGACATCGCGGTCGGACAGGCGGGGATAGGGCGCGAAGAAGCGGTAGTACTTCGACTCGTCCGACACCCGTTCGTAGAAGCTCACCAGCCGCTGGGCGTCATCAGGGGTGATGGGACGGACCTGTGCCGTGCCGCCGTCTCGCAGCACCACATCGGCTTCCCAGTGGGTCGGGTAGGCGTGATGGTCCGACGGGCTCCGCATGGGGCCCAGGGTACGGGCCCGCCCGGTCCGGATGGTGGACACCCTTGCGTCGGGGCCGAGTGTCGGGGGAAGGTCCGTATCGGGCCAGTCCGGGCATGCTCGGGCCCACTCGGACATCGACCGGGTGAATCCGGACACCGTATGATTTTGGTCTAGACAACAGCACCCGTCACACCTGAAGGGCAACACCATGGCTGAGCGCCGCGTCACCATCGGCTGGGCCGAGGGCCTGCACGCCCGCCCTGCGTCGATCTTCGTCCGGGCGGCCACCGCCGCCGGCGTCCCCATCACGATCGCCAAGGGCGACGGCACCCCGGTCAACGCCGCCTCCATGCTGGCCGTGCTGGGCCTGGGCGCCCAGGGCGGCGAGGAGGTCGTCCTCGCCTCCGACGCGGACGATGCCGAGGTCGCGCTCGACCGGCTGGCGAAGCTGGTGGCGGAGGGCCTCGAGGAGCTTCCCGAGACCGTCTGATCCACCGTCCGATTCACATGTGATTCCTATGTGATTCCCGTGTGATTCAAGGGTTCGGCACGACGGGGCCGCGGTGACCATTACGGCCACCGCGGCCCCGCTGTTTTTCCGTTTCCACCCGGACTCGGCGGACCGAAAACCGGGCGCCGCGAAACCACGCGGAGAATTCCCGAGAGTTGTATACGGGATCGCTGTTAATTCCGGCCGCTCGCCGTGTTGACGGAATGTTTCGAAGCGCTCACCGGGAGGGGGCGGCGCAGCCGGTATTCCGCCAGGGCGCGCTCGGTGTGCGCGGCGGCGAGCGCCCGCGCCCGGTCGGCGTCGCCACGCGCCACCGCGTCCACCAGCGCGCCGTGCTCCGCCCAGGACTCCACGGCCCGCGCTGCGGGGTCGGGGCGCCGGGCACCCCCGGGCCGTGCGGGCTGCGGCGCGGGCACGGCCGCGTAGACCCACGCGGTCTTGCGGCGCAGCTGGACGAGCATCGCGGCCAGGCTCGGGCTGCCGGACGCCTGGGCGAGCGTCTCGTGGAACCAATCGCCCAACGGCCGCAGCTCGCCGAGCCGGCCGTGCTGGGCCCGCTCACGGCCGAGCCGGACCAGCCCGCGCAGCACCTTCAGATGAGCCTCGGTGCGGCGCTGTGCGGCCCGCGCGGCGCCCAGCGGCTCCAGCAGCGCCCGGATGTCCAGCAGATCGGCCGCCTCGCGCTCGGAGGGCTGGGCGACGCAGGCCCCCGCATGCCGCCGGGTCGTCACGAAGCCCTCGGACTCCAGGGTGCGCAGGGCCTCGCGGACCGGCACCCGCGAGACGCCGTAGCGCCGGGCGAGAAGTTCCTCGGTGAGCCGGCTGCCGGGCTGATAGGTGCCGGAGACGATGTCGTCGCGAATCGCCGTGCACACCGCATGCGCCGAAATCCGGCGACCGCCCTGGACGGCGGTCGTATCCCCGCTCACTTCCGGTCCCACATTGTCGAACCTCCGCCTAAATACCCGCGAAACGCATCCATGGAACGCGCGTTGAACGACTCTATTCCCATCGGACGTCATTTCCGATGGCGGGGTGCATTTCATGGATATTTTTTGGTCAGCGGGCGGCGGCACGCCGAAGGCCCCGTCCGGTGGACGGGGCCTTCTCGGAGTCTCGCGGGGTCGGACGTGAGCGGAGTCCCCCGGGGTCAGACGTTGACGCCGTGCGAGCGCAGATACGACAGGGGGTCGATGTCCGAGCCGTAGTCCGGGCTGGTGCGGGCCTCGAAGTGCAGATGCGGCCCGGTGACGTTGCCGGTGGCGCCCGACAGGCCGATCTGCTGCCCGGGGGTGACCTTCTGGCCGACCGAGACACTGATCGACGACAGGTGGCCGTACTGGGTGTAGGTGCCGTCGTTCATCTTGATGACGACGTTGTTGCCGTAGGAGCCGCCCCAGCCCGCCTCGACGATCTCGCCCATGCCCACGGAGTGCACCGAGGTGCCGGAGGAGGCGTGGAAGTCGATGCCGGTGTGGCTGCCGGAGGACCACAGTCCGCTGGCCGCCTCGTAGCCGGTGGAGACGTAGGAGCCGCTGATCGGCGACTCGAAGGTGTTGAGACGCTTGCGCTCGGCCTCGCGCGCCGCGCGCTCCTTGGCCTCGCGCTCGGCCTTGGCCTTCTTCGCCGCGGCCTCCGCCTTTCTGGCGGCCTCCTGGCGGGCGATCGCCTCCGCCTTGGCCTTGGCAGCGGCCTGCTCGGCGGCGGTCTCCTGGGCCTGCGCCTGGTCCTCGATGTGGTCCGCGATCCCGTCGCCGATCACGATCGCCTGGGTCAGACCGGTCTGCTGGGGACTGGGGGCCGTGTCGGCCGCGAACGCCTGTCCGGTGATCCCGGCGACCACACCCGAGGCGACGGTGGTGATGCCCACGACGTTCGCGCCGGTGCGGACGTTGACCTTGGTGGTGCGGCGGTGTTTCCCGGTGGCAGTGCGGGTGGACGCCATACTGAGGCGCACTCCTTTCCTTCCTTCTCGCCTACCGGGTTAGCTGACGGGTTCGGAGCAGGAAGGTCTCCTACGGACTCCTCCCCCGGCCGGGGAAGGCGCCCGATTCACCCCTGGGGACGTGTGGGTCCCCGGCTCCCCTGGCTCGCGCCGTACGGGGACTCGGCGATGACTGTCCGTGCCGCGGGTGCGGCGGGTTGCTGGCGAACAGCCGGACTGACGCTAAACGGGCCCGCTTTCGATCACCAAACGGTTCCGGTTTTTTGTTGCTCTCCCCACAAACCAAACAAGCTGTCACTCCCGCAAATCGGGCATGACGGAAGGACCCCGGCACCCTTACGGGGGCCAGGGTCCTTCCGTTGTGAACTCGTTGACCGGACCGTCTGCCGGATCGTCGGTGAACCCGCATCGCCAGTGAGCCGACCTGGGCGTCGGCTCCTCGGCCGGATCCGGCCAATCGGCCAACTCCGGGCGGCTCAGCCGGAGATGACGCGCACCTCGCCGATGCCCAGCGCCCTGACCGGCTCCTCAATCGCCGAGGCATCCCCGACCAGCACCGTGACCAGCCGGTCCGCCGGGAAGGCGCTCACCACCGCGGCGGTCGCCTCCACCGTGCCGGTCTCCGCGAGGCGGGCGTACAACTGCGCCTGGAAATCGTCCGGAAGGTGCTGCTCGACCTGGTCGGCGAGAGTGCCCGCGACGGACGCCGCCGTCTCGTACTTCAGCGGGGCGACGCCCACCAGGTTCTGCACCGCGACATCGCGCTCCTCGTCGGTGAGCCCCTCCTCCTTCAGCGTGCGCAGCACCTTCCAGAGGTCCTCCAGCGCGGGACCGGTGACCTCGGTGGCCACCGAGCCGCTGATCGCCAGCATCGCGGCGCCCGCGGAGCCACCCGAGGGCGCCGGAGGCGCCGAGCGCAGCACCTGGCCGAAGGCGCGCACCCCGTAGGTGTAGCCCTTCTCCTCGCGCAGCACACGGTCGAGGCGGGAGGTGAGGGTGCCGCCGAGGCAGTACGTGCCGAGCACCTGCGCGGGCCAGATCCGGTCATGGCGGTCGGCGCCGACGCGCCCGATGAGCAGCTGGGTCTGCACCGCGCCCGGCCGGTCGACGATCACCACACGGCCGAGGTCGTCCGCGACGATCGGGGGAACCGGGCGCGGCGCGCCCGCCCCGCCCGTCCAGGCGCCCAGGGTGTCGGCGAGCGCCCCGTCGAGGTCGACCCCGGTGAGGTCGCCCACGATGACGGCGGTGGCCGTGGAGGGGCGGACATGCGCCTGGTAGAAGGCCCGCACGGCCGCGGCGTCGATGCCCTCGATGGTCTCCTGGGTGCCCTGGCGCGGCCGGGACATCCGCGACTCGGCCGGGAAGAGGGCCGCGGAGAGGGCCATCGAGGCCCGGCGGGCCGGATTGGCCAGCTCATGGGGGATCTCGTCCAGCCGGTTGCGCACCAGCCGCTCGACCTCGCCGTCGGGGAAGGCGGGCGCGCGCAGGGCGTCGGCCAGCAGACCGAGCGCCTTGGGCAGCCGGGAGACCGGGACCTCCAGGGAGACGCGGAGGCCGGGGTGGTCGGCATGCGCGTCCAGCGTGGCGCCGCAGCGCTCGAGCTCGGCGGCGAACTCCTCGGCGTCGTGCTTGTCGGTGCCCTCCGACAGGGCGCGCGCCATGATCGTGGCGACGCCTTCGAGCCCGGTCGGCTCGGCGTCCAGCGGCGCCTCCAGATTGATCTCGACGGCGACGACCTGCTGGCCGGGGCGGTGGCAGCGCAGCACGGTAAGGCCGTTGGACAGCTCACCGCGCTCGGGGGCCGGGAACGCCCACGGCTTGGGCGCACCGCCCTTGGGCCGCGGGTGGAAGGTCATGGTCGCGGTGACGGCGTCGCTCACTGGGCCGCCTCCCCTTCTGCTGCATCGGTCTCGGCGGCTTCGGCGGTGTCGGCTGCGTCCTCGGCGCCCTGGACGGGCTCGTAGACCAGCACGGCGCGGTTGTCGGGGCGCAGCCGCGCCGCGGCCACGGCCCGCACCTCCTCGGCGGTGATGTCGAGCACCCGCTCCACGGCGGTCAGCGCCAGCTGCGGGTCGCCGAAGAGCACGGCGTACCGGCAGAGCTCGTCGGCCCGGCCGCCGACCGTGGCAAGCCGGTCCAGCCACTCACGCTCGATCTGCGCCTGCGCCCGCTCCATCTCCTGCGGGGTCGGCCCCTCCTCGGCGAAGCGGGCCAGCTCCTCGTCGACGGCGGTCTCGATGGCCGGCACCTCGACACCGCCGGAGGTCTTCACGTCCAGCCAGCCCAGCGAGGGGGCGCCGGACAGCCGCAGCAGGCCGAATCCGGCGGCCACAGCGGTGCGGTCGCGGCGCACCAGGCGGTTGTGGAGCCGGGAGGACTCCCCGCCGCCGAGGACGGTCAGCGCCAGATCGGCGGCGTCGGCATCCCGGGTGCCGTCGTGCGGCAGCCGGTAGGCGGCCATCAGGGCGCGGGCCGGGACCTCCTCCTCCACGACCTCGCGCAGCTGGCCGCCGATCACCTCAGGGAGCGTGCCGTCGCGGGGCGGCCGCTTGCCGTCGTGGGAGGGGATGGAGCCGAAGTACTTCTCGATCCAGGCGAGCGTCTGCTCCGGGTCGATGTCGCCGACGATCGACAGCACGGCGTTGTTCGGCGCGTAGTAGGTGCGGAAGAACTCCCGCGCGTCCTCCAGGGAGGCCGCGTCCAGGTCGGCCATGGAACCGATCGGGGTGTGGTGGTACGGGTGGCCCTCGGGGTACGCCATGGAGACGAGCTTCTCGAAGGCGGTGCCGTACGGGACGTTGTCGTACCGCTGGCGGCGCTCGTTCTTGACGACGTCGCGCTGGTTCTCCAGGCTCTCCTCGTCCAGCGCGGTCAGGAGGGACCCCATCCGGTCGGCCTCCAGCCACAGGGCGAGCTCGACCTGATGGGCGGGCATGGTCTCGAAGTAATTGGTGCGCTCGAAGCTGGTCGTGCCGTTGAGCGAGCCGCCGGCCCCCTGCACCAGCTCGAAGTGGCCGTTGCCGGTCACCTGCGCCGAGCCCTGGAACATCAGGTGCTCGAAGAGGTGAGCCAGGCCGGTGCGCCCCTTGACCTCATGGCGCGATCCGACGTCGTACCACAGACAGACCGCGGCGACCGGGGTCAGATGGTCCTCGGAGAGCACCACGCGCAGGCCATTGGCCAGGCGGTGCTCGGTCGCTTTCAGGCCGCCGGAGCCGGCCTGCTGCGTGGCCGTGTGACCCATGGGCATGTACGTCCCTTCGATCGCGTGATGGAGCGCGTGCCAGCCGCATGCGCAGCGCTTCTGTCACTGTATGCAAGGGGACGGACATCTGGCGAAGTTCCGGTCCGATCCCGTCCTCCCGAGCTGCCCCGAACCGTTTCGGCGGCCTCTCGGACGCCGGACCTCGCCCTTCAAAGGGCCGTCACACGGGGCCGCGCCACCCGGTTTCGGGGCCCGCTCCGGCCCTTGCCGCCCCGGCCCGTTCCACACTTGTCGGCGGCCCGGGCCACAATGGTCCGCGTCAGATCCCGTATCGGCAGTTGAAGGAGCCGCAAGCGCGATGGTCCGCCGCCGCACCAAGACCCCGCCGCCGGACGACTTCGAGGAGCGCATCCTCGACATCGACGTCGTCGACGAGATGCAGGGCTCCTACCTCGAGTACGCCTACTCGGTCATCTACTCGCGCGCGCTGCCCGACGCCCGTGACGGGCTCAAGCCCGTGCACCGCCGCATCCTCTACCAGATGAACGAGATGGGGCTGCGCCCCGAGCGCGGCTTCGTCAAGTGCGCCCGCGTCGTCGGCGAGGTGATGGGAAAGCTCCATCCGCACGGCGACGCGTCGATCTACGACGCGCTGGTGCGCATGGCGCAACCGTTCTCCATGCGCCTGCCGATGGTCGACGGCCACGGGAACTTCGGCTCACTGGGCAACGACGACCCGCCCGCCGCGATGCGGTACACCGAGTGCCGGATGGCGTCGGCGACGTCGCTGATGACGGAGTCGATCGACGAGGAAACGGTCGACTTCTCACCGAACTACGACGGCAGTGAGCAGGAGCCGGTCACCCTCCCCGCCGCCTATCCGAACCTGCTGGTCAACGGCACGTCCGGGATCGCGGTCGGCATGGCGACCAATATGCCGCCGCACAACCTGGGCGAGGTCATCGCCGCCGCCCGCCATCTGATCCGGCACCCGGGCGCGGACCTCGACACGCTGATGCGCCATGTGCCGGGCCCCGACCTGCCCACCGGCGGCCGGATCGTGGGCATGAGCGGCATCCGGGACGCGTACGAGACCGGGCGCGGCACCTTCAAGATCCGCGCCACGGTGGCCGTGGAGGACGTGACGGCCCGCCGTAAGGGCCTCGTCGTCACCGAGCTGCCCTTCGCCGTGGGGCCCGAGAAGGTCATCTCCAAGATCAAGGACCTGGTCGGCGCGAAGAAGCTCCAGGGCATCGCGGACGTCAAGGACCTCACCGACCGCGAGCACGGACTGCGGCTGGTCATCGAGATCAAGAACGGCTTCAACCCCGAGGCCGTGCTGGAGCAGCTCTACAAGCTCACGCCGATGGAGGAGTCCTTCGGCATCAACAACGTGGCGCTGGTGGACGGCCAGCCGCTCACGCTGGGGCTCAAGGAGCTGCTGGAGGTCTATCTCGACCACCGCTTCAACGTGGTCCGGCGGCGCAGCGAGTTCCGCCGCACCAAGCGGCGCAACCGGCTGCACCTGGTCGAGGGTCTGCTGGTGGCCCTCCTCGACATCGACGAGGTCATCCGCCTCATCCGGCAGAGCGACAACGCGGCCGAGGCCAAGCGGTCCCTCATCGAGCGCTTCGGCCTCTCCGAGGTCCAGACGCAGTACATCCTGGACACCCCGCTGCGCCGACTGACCAAGTTCGACCGGCTGGAGCTGGAGTCGGAGCGCGACCGGCTCAACACCGAGATCGAGGAGCTGACGCGGATCCTCGACTCCGACGCCGAGCTGCGCAAACTGGTCTCCGGCGAACTGGCCGCGGTGGCCAAGAAGTTCGGCACCCCGCGCCGCACGGTGCTGCTGGAGTCGTCGAACGCACCGGTGACCACGGTGCCGCTGGAGGTCGCGGACGACCCCTGCCGGGTGCTGCTGTCCTCCACCGGGCTGCTGGCCCGTACCGCCGACGGCGAGCCCTTCCCGGTCGAGGGGAAGGCCAAGCGCGCCAAGCACGATGTGATCCTCTCGGCGGTCCCGGCGACGGCCCGGGGATCCGTGGGGGCGGTGACCTCGACCGGGCGGTTGCTGCGGCTCACGGTGATCGACCTCCCGATGCTCCCGGAGTCGGCCGGGCCACCCAATCTGGCGGGCGGAGCGCCCATCGCCGAGTTCCTCTCCCTGGAGGAGGGCGAGGAGCTGATCTGCCTCACCACCCTGGACGAGTCCTCACCGGGGCTCGCCATCGGCACGGAGCAGGGCGTTGTCAAGCGCGTGGTCCCCGACTACCCCGCCAACAAGGACGAGTTGGAGGTCATCGGCCTCAAGGAGGGCGACCGGATCGTGGGCGCGGTGGAGCTGCGCACCGGCGAAGAGGATCTGGTCTTCATCACCGACGACGCCCAGCTGCTGCGCTACGCGGCGAGCCAGGTGCGGCCACAGGGCCGCGCCGCGGGCGGTATGGCGGGCGTCAAGCTCGCCTCCGGCGCCAAGGTGATCTCATTCACGGCCGTCGACCCGGCGAGCGACGCGGTGGTCTTCACGATCGCGGGCTCGAGCGGCACGCTCGATGACTCGGTACAGCAGTCGGCCAAGCTCACCCCCTTCGACCAGTACCCGCGCAAGGGCCGGGCCACGGGCGGGGTGCGCTGCCAGCGGTTCCTGAAGGGCGAGGACATCCTGGTCCTGGCCTGGGCGGGCGCGACCCCGGCCCGCGCGGCGGGGGCGAACGGAACGCCGGCGGCGCTGCCGGACATCGACCCGCGCCGGGACGGCTCGGGTGAGCCGCTCGCCAAGCCGGTGGCGGTGGTGGCCGGGCCGGTGTAGCCCGGCACGACCAGGACGAGCGCGCAGCAGGGGCGCGGCACCGCGAGGGTGCCGCGCCCTCGCCGTTCACGGGCTCCCGTGGTGTTTATGGGCACCCGTGGTGTTCAGGGGCGCCCTCGCCGTTCACGGACACCTGCGGCGTTCATGGACCCCCGCAGCGTTCGCAGGCACCCTCGTCGTTCACAGGCACCCTCGTCGTTCACAGGCCCCCACACCGTTCACTCCCCCGGCCCCGGCGCCCCGGGACGGCGGGCGGTCCCGACCCTCGCGGGCGGCGGAAGGCCGTTGTAGAAGGCCGCGAGCGTGACCTGCCACGGCCCCGACCCCCGCGCGCGGCGGAAGGCCACGGCACCGTGTCAGTGGCCGCTGCCGTTGCGCCGGGCGCGCAGCTGCCGGAGGGCGAGGCGCGCACCGGCGTGCCCGCGCTCCGCCGCCCGCCGGAAGTGCCGCTCCGCCTCGCGCAGCTCACCATGGTCCAGGTGGACGGTGCCGAGCACCACCATGGCCGAGAGGTCACCCGTCGCGGCGGCCTTCCCCAGCCAGTGGACCGCCTCGGCGTACGCGCCCCGCTCGGCCAGCCCGATGCCGTAGACGGTCATCCCCCGCGGATCACCGGCCTCGGCCGCCTTACGGGCGAGCGATTCCGGAATCGGCCGCCCCTCGTCGTAGGCCGCCCGCACCATCGCCCTCAGGCCGGGGTCCAGCGCGCGTGCCCCGCGTCTCCCCCGGCGCCTGCGCCACCGCGCCCATAAACCACCCATATCCGCCCCCTCCGCCCCCGAAGCGCCATTGTCGCGCCTGGCTCCCACGCCATGGAACGGCAGGCACGCGGCGGGATGCGGACTGCCACCCTCCGCCGCATGCGAACCGTAACGCGCCCAAGCGGCTCCCACCCCGCGTTCCACCAGGGCTCCGGCGCACACGCGGGGCTCCGACGCGCGCTATCGATCAAGAGAGGTTAGGCTTACCTTTGTGAGCACGTGCGCGACCGCTTCCCGCGACCTGTCCGAGCCGCTCGCCGGGACGGCGGCCACCGCCCCCACCTGGCTGCTGGTGGAACAGCCCGGGCCCTGGGGAACCGAGGCCCTCACCGCCAGCCGGCTCGACAGGGCCCTCGGACGCGCGCTGGAGCACGCCGCCGAGGGCACCGGCATACGGGTCGCGCTGATCCGCCGCCCCGGCCGTCACGCCGATCTGCACACCGGCGCGCGGCACCGGATCTTCGTGGCCCACACCCGGCCCGGCCGCTCCTGGATCCGCACCACCGCCCTGGACGACCCCGCACGGCTGCTCGGCCTGGACTTCGCCGCGCTGGGCGCGGGCGACCCCGGCGGGCTCACCCTGCGCCCCCACGACCCCGCGGCCTGGGAGGAGTACACCGGCGATCCGCTGGTGCTGGTGTGCACCAACGGCAAGCGCGACCGCTGCTGCGCCCTCCTCGGCCGCCCGCTGGCCGGCGAGCTGGCCGCCTCCGGTGTCCACGGCACCTGGGAGATCACCCATATCGGCGGTCACCGCTTCTCCCCCACCCTCGTCGTGCTGCCGCACGGCTACACCTACGGCCGCGCCACCGCGCAAGGCGTCAAGGACGTCATCGAGGCGGTGCGGCAGGGCCGGGTCGTCACCGAGGGCTGCCGCGGCCGCTCCGCCTGGGAGCGCCCCGGCCAGGCGGCGGAGCTGGCCGTCCGCGAGCTGACCGGCGAGGACGGGGCCGACGCGCTGAGCGTCGCGGGGACCGAGGGCGAGGCGCCGGTCTGGTCGGTGACTGTCACGCACCGCGACGGCCGGGCCTGGCGGGTGAGCGTCGCGCGGGTCGCCGCGGCGCCGCCGCGGCCCGAGAGCTGTGGTTTGCCCCTGGGATCCCCGGCCCGCATGGAGGTCGTCGGGATCCAGGCTGCCCGACAGCCCGCACCCGGCGTACACGCGATGGCCGCCGGGCGCCTCTAGCCCACGCCCCGGCCGCGCGGCACTCCGAGATCGCCGCTCCCGGACCCCTCTCCGAGCCCACGCCCCACCCCCCGGTGGCCCCCAGGATGGCCGCCCCTCTCCGAACCCCCGGGATCGCCGCTCCCGGACCCCTCCCCCGGGTCCTGGCGCGGCCCCTCCGGACCGCCCTTGGTTACCCTTCGTTGCCATGAGCGCCGTGATACCGCCGCGGCAGGCAGCCACGGCCACAAGGTGGCGCATCGGCTGGCCCCGGCGCGTCTTCTCCCAGGTCCTGCTGATGCAGCTGGCCATCGCCACGGGTGTCACCGTGCTCGCGACCGGCCTCTTCCTCGCGCCGCTCAGCGACCACCTCGACGACCAGGCCATGCGCCGCGCCCTCGCCATCGCCCAGACCACGGCCGCCGAGCCCCGGCTGGCCGAGACGCTCCAGCACACCCGGCCCACCCCCGACGGGCCCGTGCAGACCGAGGCGGAGCGCATCCGCCGGACGACCGGCGCCGAGTATGTCGTGATCATGGATCGGCGGGGGGTGCGCTGGTCGCACACCTCCCCGGGCGAGATCGGTAAGCATGTCTCCACCGACCCCACCGACGCCATCGAGGGCCGGGAGATCATGGAGATCGACGAGGGCACCCTCGGCCGGTCGGCCCGTGGCAAGGTGCCGCTGCGCGCCGAGAGCGGCCGTATCGTGGGCGCGGTCTCGGTGGGCATCTCCTACGAGAGCGTGCGCGCCCGGCTCGTCGCCTCGGTCCCGGAGATGCTCGCCTACGCGGGCGGCGCGCTCGCCGTCGGCGCCCTGGCGGCGTATGTGGTCGCCCGCCGGCTTCAGCGACGCACCCATGACCTGGCCTTCTCCGATATCTCAGCGCTGCTCGCCGAGCGCGAGGCGATGCTGCACGGCATCCGGGAAGGGGTCGTCGCCCTCGACGCCCACGGCCGTATCCGGCTGATCAACGACGAGGCGCAGCGGCTGCTGGATCTGCGCCCCGAGGACACCGGCCGGCCCCTGGAGGCGGTGCTCGCCCCGGGCCGTACGACCGATGTGCTGTCCGGCCGGGTCACCGGCGCCGATCTGCTGACCGTCAGCGGCGGCCGGGTGCTGGTCGCCAACCGGATGCCGACGGACGACGGCGGTGCGGTGGTCACGTTCCGCGACCGCACCGAACTGGAGCGGCTCGGCCGTGAGCTGGACGGCACCCGGGGGCTGATCGACGCCCTGCGGGCACAGGACCATGAGCACGCCAACCGGATGCACACCCTCCTGGGCCTGCTCGAACTCGAACTGCACGACGAGGCGATGGAGTTCATCACCGAGGCGATCGGGGTGCACCGGGTCACCGCCGAGCAGGTCACCGAGCGGGTGCACGATCCGCTGCTGGCCTCCCTGCTGGTCGGCAAGGCCACGGTGGCCACCGAACGCGGGGTCTCCCTGTCCGTCGCCGAGGACAGCCTGCTGCCCAACCGGCTGGTGGACCCGCCGGGGCTGGTGACGATCGTCGGCAATCTCCTCGACAACGCCCTGGACGCGGCGGTCGGTTCGCGGGAGCCGCACGTCGAGGTCGAGCTGTGCGCGGACGACCGTACGGTGCTGCTGCGGGTCTCCGACACCGGCCCCGGCATCCCCGCCGACCGGCGCGATGTGGTCTTCACCGAGGGCTGGTCGACCAAGGAGCCGCCCGCGCACGGCAAGCGCGGCATCGGGCTCGCGCTGGTCCGCCGCCTGGCCGAACGCCAGGGCGGCAGCGTACGGGTGTCCGACCGCGAGGGCGGGGGCGCGGAGTTCACCGTCGTCCTCCCCGAGGCACTGGCCGAACAGCCCGCCGGGGCGCCGCTGACCGCGACAGGAGAGCCACGATGACCCTTGGATCCGGACCGGGCGGGCTCCTGGAGGTGCTGGTCGTGGACGACGACGTCCGGGTGGCCCGGGTCAACGCCGCCTACGTCGGAAAGGTGGCCGGCTTCCGCGTCGCGGGGCAGGCGCACTCCGCCGCCGAGGCGCTGGCCCTCCTGGAGACCACCCCCGTCGACCTGGTGCTGCTCGACCACTATCTGCCGGATGAGACGGGGCTGTCGCTGGTGCGGCGGCTGCGGCAGCTCGGCCACCACACCGACATCATCATGGTGACCGCGGCCCGCGATATCGCGACCGTCCAGGCGGCGATGCGCCATGGCGCGTTGCAGTACCTGGTCAAGCCCTTCACCTTCGCGGGGCTGCGCGCCAAGTTGGAGGGGTACGCGGCGCTGCGCCGTGCGCTGGAGGGCGACGGCGAGGCCGGGCAGGACCAGGTGGACCGGATCTTCGGCGCCCTGGGCGGCGCCTCGGCAGGCCCCGCGGAGCTGCCCAAGGGCCACTCGGTGCTCACCGCCGATCTCGTACGGGAGGTCCTGCGGGGCGCCGAGGGCCCGCTGTCGGCACAGGAGGTGGCCGAGCGCTCCTCGCTGAGCCGACAGACCGCACAGCGCTACCTGAAGCTGCTGGAGCGCACGGGGCGGGTGCGGCTCAGCCTGAAATACGGTGAGACCGGCCGCCCCGAGCACCGGTATGTATGGGTCTGAGCCCCGCCCTCGACCCCTGCCCGTCAGGCCGCGCCCGCCCCGGTGAGGGCCCGCACCTCCGTCTCGGCGTGCTTGGCGGCATGGCCGGGGACGTCGGCGGGCGCGGGTGAGGTGACCGTCCCGAGCCAGCCCGCGAGGAAACCGAGGGGCACCGAGACCAGGCCCGGGTTCTGCAGCGGGAAGAGGTGGAAGTCCACCCCGGAGAAGATCGCGTCCGGGCCACCGGAGACCACCGGGGAGAGCACCACCAGCACCACCGCCGGAAGCAGCCCCCCGTAGACCGACCACACCGCACCGCGCGCGGTGAACCGCCGCCAGAACAGCGAGTACAGCAGCACCGGGAGGTTCGCCGACGCGGCGGCGGCGAACGCGAGCCCCACCAGGAACGCCACATTGAGGTCGTCGGCGAGCAGCCCGAGCCCGATCGCGGCCGTCCCGATCCCCACCGCGGCGATCCGCGCGACCACCACCTCGCCGCGCGGTGTACGGCCCGCCCGTCGGCTCAGCGAGCCATACAGGTCATGGGCGACGGAGGCCGAGGAGGCGAGGGTGATCCCGGCGACGACGGCGAGGATGGCGGCGAAGGCGATGGCGGCGACGACCGCGAACAGCACCGTGCCCCCGGTCGATCCGGCGCCGCCGCCGAGATCGAGCGCGAGCAGCGGAACGGCCGTGTTCCCGGCCGTGTGGGAAGCCCGTACGGCATCGGAGCCCAGCACGGCGGCCGCGCCGAAGCCGAGCACCATCGTCATCAGGTAGAAGCCGCCGATCAGCCCGATCGACCAGATCACCGAGCGGCGGGCGGCGCGGGCGGTGGGCACGGTGCAGAAGCGCGAGAGGATGTGCGGCAGCCCGGCGGTGCCCAGCACCAGGGCCAGGCCGAGGCTCACGAAGTCCAGCCGGGCACTCCAGCCGCCGCCGTAGGTGAGGCCGGGGGCGAGGAAGTCCACGCCATGTCCGCTGTTGTGCGCCGCGGTGCTGAGCAGGGCGTCGAGATCGCCGCGGAAGCGGACGAGGACCAGGGTGGTCAGCGTGATCGCCCCGCCCATCAGCAGCACGGCCTTCACGATCTGGATCCAGGTCGTGGCCCGCATCCCGCCCAGCGCCACGAAGACCACCATCAGGGTGCCCACGCCGATCACCGTCCAGGCGCGGGCACGGCCGCCCGTCTCCCCGATCAGCAGGGCGACCAGACTGCCCGCGCCGACCATCTGGGCCACGAGATAGAGCACACAGACCGTGACCGAGGAGACGCCCGCGGCGATCCGGACCTGGCGCTCCCGCATCCGGGCGGCCAGCACATCGGCCAGGGTGAACCGGCCGCAGTTGCGGACGAGTTCGGCCACCAGCAGCAGGACCACCAGCCAGGCCACGAAGAAGCCCACGCAGTAGAGCACCCCGTCGTAGCCGAAGAGCGCGATGAGTCCGGAGATGCCGAGGAAGGACGCGGCCGACAGGTAGTCACCCGCGAGGGCGAAGCCGTTCTCCATCGGGGAGAACAGCCGCCCGCCCGCGTAGAACTCCTCCGGCGAGCCGTGCCGTCGGCGCCCCGCCCAGGTGGTGATCCCCAAGGTGGCCGCCACGAAGACGCCGAAGAGCAGCAGCGCCAGGCTCTGCTGATCGCCGGTCACCGGCCGCGCCCCCGCATCATCTCCTGCGTCACCCAGCGCAGTTCGAGCGCGACCCGGTCCCGGCGCAACCGTGCGTGCCGGGCGTACGCCCAGGTCAGCAGGAAGGTGGTGGCGAACTGCCCGAGCCCCGCGACCATCGCCACATTGAGCGTGCCCACGACCGGGCGGGCCATCAGACCGGGGGCGGTGGTCGCCGCGACGACATAAGCGAGGTACCAGAGGAGGAACGCGGCGGCCGCCGGGAAGACGAACCGGCGGTAGCGCCGGCGCACCTCCTGGAACGCGGCACTGCCGTGCACCTCCGTGTAGACCTCCCGGGCGGCGGGCGGACGCGCGCGCCGAGCTGCGCTGTCCGTGTCGTCCGGCTCGCCCCAGCCGGACGCGAGCGCGTCGTGCCACGGATCTTCCACCCGCGCCGCTCCCGTATCGCGAGCGTTGTGCATGTCCACCCCGAACACTCCTTGTTCACTGCCGCATTCGCCGCGTGACCAAGGATGGGCAGATCAGAAAGGTCCAGGACCCTTCAATACCGGACGTTCACCCCATCAGGTGACTCAGGTGATGAACGGCCCGGAACCGGCACTCCAGGAGCGGGCCGGGGGAAACGCCGACGGGGCCTCCCGGGTGGGAGACCCCGCCGAACCGGCCGTGGCGACGGGCCGGGCGTCAGACGTCGATGCGCGACCGGTCCAGGGTCGCCGCCGAGTTGGTGATGAACTCCTTACGGGGCGCGACCTCATTGCCCATGAGCAGGTCGAAGGCGCGCTCGGCGGCCTCCAGGTCGCTGATGTTGATGCGCCGCAGGGTGCGGTGGCGCGGGTCCATCGTGGTCTCCGCGAGCTGGTCGGCGTCCATCTCGCCGAGACCCTTGTAGCGCTGGATGCCGTCCTTGTAGCGGACCTCGCGGCGCTGGAGGTCCAGCAGCGTCTCCTGGAGCTCCTGGTCGGAGTAGGTGTAGACGTACTTGCTCTGCCCCCGCTTGGGGTTCACCAGCTCCACCCGGTGCAGCGGCGGCACCGCCGAGAAGACCCGTCCCTGCTCGACCATCGGCCGCATATAGCGCTGGAAGAGGGTCAGCAGCAGACAACGGATGTGCGCGCCGTCGACATCGGCGTCGGCGAGGAAGATCACCTTGCCGTAGCGCGCCTGATCGATGTCGAAGGTCCGGCCCGATCCGGCCCCTATCACCTGGATGATCGCGCCGCACTCGGCGTTCTTGAGCATGTCCGAGATCGACGACTTCTGCACATTCAGGATCTTGCCGCGGATCGGCAGCAGCGCCTGGAACTCGGAGTTCCGGGCCAGCTTGGCCGTACCCAGCGCCGAGTCCCCCTCGACGATGAACAGCTCGCTGCGGCCCACGTCGTCACTGCGGCAGTCGGCCAGCTTCGCGGGCAGCGAAGAGGACTCCAGCGCGGTCTTACGGCGCTGCGCCTCCTTGTGCTGGCGGGCCGCGATGCGCGTACGGGCCGCGGCCACGACCTTCTCCAGGACGGCCCGGGCCTGCTGCTTGGCATCCCGCTTGGAGGAGGTCAGGAACTCCTTGAGCTCCTTGGAGACCACATTGGCCACGATCCGGGAGGCCGCCGAGGTGCCCAGCACCTCCTTGGTCTGGCCCTCGAACTGCGGCTCGGCCAGCCGGACGGTCACCACCGCCGTCAGGCCCTCCATGGCGTCGTCCTTGACGACGTCGTCCTCGGCGACGCGCAGCAGCTTGGCGGTGCGCAGCGCCTCGTTCACCGTCCTGGTGATCGCGCGCTCGAAGCCGGCGACATGGGTGCCGCCCTTGGGGGTCGCGATGATGTTGACGAACGACTTCACGGTCGCGTCGTATCCGGTGCCCCACCGCAGCGCGATGTCGACGCCGAGGTCGCGGGTGACCTCGGTCGGGATCATATGGCCGCGATCGTCGAGGACGGGGACGGTCTCCTTGAAGGTGCCCTGCCCGGACAGCCGCAGCACATCGCAGACGGCCTTGTCCTGGGCGAGGTACTCGCAGAACTCGCTGATCCCCCCGTCGTAGCGGAAGGTCTCCTCGACCGGCCCCTCCCGCCCCTCCAGGGCCCGCTCGTCCCGGACGACCAGGGTCAGCCCCGGCACCAGGAACGCGGTCTGCCGGGCGCGGGCGTACAGCGTCTCCAGGGAGAGCTTGGCGTCCTTGAGGAAGATCTGGCGATCCGCCCAGTAGCGGACGCGGGTGCCGGTGCGGGTCTTGGGGACCCTCTTGCCCTTGAGGAGGCCGCTGGACGGGTCGAACGGAGCGTCCGGCCCGGATTCGGTGAAGATCCCGGGGACCCCGCGGCGGAAGCTGATCGAGTGGGTCTTGCCGTTGAGGTCCACCTCGACGTCGAGACGGGCGGACAGCGCGTTCACCACGGAGGCGCCGACGCCGTGCAGACCGCCGGAGGCCGCGTACGCGCCGCCGCCGAACTTTCCGCCGGCGTGCAGCTTGGTCATGACGACCTCGACGCCGGACAGCCCCGTCTTGGGCTCGACGTCCACCGGGATCCCCCGGCCGTTGTCGCGCACCTCCACGGAGCCGTCGTCGTGGAGGATGACCTCGATGTGATCGCAGAAGCCGCCGAGGGCCTCGTCGACCGAGTTGTCGATGATCTCCCAGAGGCAGTGGCTGAGTCCACGGCTGTCGGTCGAGCCGATGTACATGCCAGGGCGCTTGCGCACTGCCTCGAGCCCCTCGAGGACGAGAAGGTGCCGCGCGGTGTAGTTGGAGCCGCCCCGGTCTGCTCCGGTCAGCAGCGCAGTGGACGGCACGGACGTGTCGGCGGTCACGCGGTTCGCTCCTCGCTGAATTTCTGGTTGGCCCAGCTGTGGGCACGATGGTGGCACGGTCGCCCGTCAGAGCGTACCGAGGCCTGATAGAGCCTTTGTGCCGCCACCCGTCGAAACGTCCATGCTAGTCGCACCGGCCACTGTTTCGCTCGTACGTTCGATACTTCGTGGCGGTGACACACACATCACGTTCCCTTTCAGGCATGAACCATTTAGGCTCCGGGCACGTCATCATTCACAACCGGCAACCCGGCCGGGAGGGTGAACCAGACAAACGACGCAATACACCGAAGCTAGGCAATACGGCTCATTCGCCGCCAAACGTCACCATCCGGCCTACTCAGAAGCAATTTTTGGGAAAAAGCCACGAGCGGGAACGATTTCAGGCTGGTTGGATGTTGACCCTGGTACGACAGCTCGTCGAGCTAGAGAAGAGGCGACGTGACTACTGTTCTGACCCCCGCGAGCCCGTTGACGGCCGCTGACCGCTGCGACCGCTGCGGCGCCCAGGCGTACCTGCGCGTGGTGCTGATCAGCGGTGGTGAACTGCTCTTCTGTGCCCATCACGGGCGCAAGTTCGAGCCGGAACTCAAGAAGATCGCCGCGGAAATACAGGACGAGACCGAGCGGCTCACCGCCGCTCCGGCGTCCGCGTCCGACGACGAACGCTGACGCCTCACACCCACGACGACGAGCGACGCCGGCCCAGGGCCGGACTCGGGCGGTCTGCCCCCTGAGTGGGGCGGCCGCCCACGCTCGTTTCGTGGGCCCGTCCGCACCACCCCACGGACTCTCCGGGAGGCTCGTTCCGGGATGCACCGGATTTACCGCCATCCCGGTGCTCCGTATCAGTCATGGGCGGCCACCAGATCGGCCACCGCCGAGATCCTCGTGTAGACACCGGGCCGCCCCGCCACAGCGCATCCGCTGCCCCAGGACACCAGGCCCACCAGCCGCCCGCGAGCGACCAGCGGGCCTCCGCTGTCCCCCTGACAGGCGTCCCGACCCCCGTCCGGCAGCCCCGCGCAGACCATGGACTGCGGGTCGTAATCCCCCTCCGCGTTGCCCGGATAGGCGCGCTCACAGACCGTGTCGGCCAGCACCTGCACCGACGCGGTGCGCAGCGCCGACGCATAGCTGCCATCGCCCTCCGTATCGCCCCAGCCGTAGACCGCGGCCTTTTCGCCCGGCCGGTACGCCCGGTCGCCGCTGCCCGCCATGGGGATGGTGTAGGCCGCCGGCACCGCGACTCCCAGGGTGAGGACCGCGATGTCCCCGGCCCTGTTGTCGCCCTCGTACGCCGGGTTGACCCACACTCGCGCCGTCGGGTACTCCACCCCGTCGCTCTTCCGCAGGTCATTGCGGCCGATAATGACCCTGAGGTCCTTGACCTGCCGCCAGTCCATGCCGAGCACCCCACGGCTCAGGCAGTGAGCCGCCGTGATGACCGTCGTAGGCCCCACCACCGCCCCGCCGCAGAACTGGCCCGACCTCTTCTCCCCGAAGAGCGCACGGCTGGCCAGAGCCACCGTCCAGGGCGCCTCGACCGTACGGGCCGGATGCCCGCCGATCACGACACGGTCGGCCGTCGCCGGAGCGGGCGCGGTGAGCACCATCGCGAGCGCGGCGGCCAAGGGCACCACCAGGACGACGAGGAGCGAGCGGAGCGACGTACGCATGCAGCCTCCTGACCATACGGAGCGTCTCGCACACTCAGAGTTACCCCCTGTGTCGCAAACCGCATCCCGAGTGGGCCAAGCGGGGAACATGGCGCCGACGCAGCGCGAAGGCCGGGCCCCTCGAGGGGCCCGGCCTTCGCGCTGTACCGCTTCGGTTAGGAGGCGGCGGTCCGCATCAGTCCAGGTAGTCGCGGAGGACCTGGGAGCGGGACGGGTGGCGCAGCTTCGACATCGTCTTGGACTCGATCTGACGGATGCGCTCACGCGTCACGCCGTAGACCTTGCCGATCTCGTCGAGGGTCTTCGGCTGACCGTCGGTGAGGCCGAAGCGCATCGAGACCACGCCCGCCTCACGCTCGCTGAGCGTGTCGAGCACGGAGTGCAGCTGCTCCTGCAGCAGGGTGAAGCTGACCGCGTCGGCCGGAACGACCGCCTCGGAGTCCTCGATGAGGTCACCGAACTCGCTGTCGCCGTCCTCGCCCAGCGGGGTGTGCAGCGAGATCGGCTCACGGCCGTACTTCTGGACCTCGATGACCTTCTCGGGGGTCATGTCGAGCTCCTTGGCCAGCTCCTCCGGGGTGGGCTCACGGCCCAGATCCTGGAGCATCTGGCGCTGGACACGCGCCAGCTTGTTGATGACCTCGACCATGTGCACCGGGATACGGATGGTGCGGGCCTGGTCGGCCATGGCGCGGGTGATCGCCTGACGGATCCACCAGGTGGCATACGTGGAGAACTTGTAGCCCTTGGTGTAGTCGAACTTCTCGACGGCGCGAATCAGACCGAGGTTGCCCTCCTGGATGAGGTCCAGGAAGAGCATGCCGCGGCCCGTGTAGCGCTTGGCCAGGGAAACCACCAGACGGAGGTTGGCCTCCAGGAGGTGGTTCTTGGCGCGGCGGCCGTCCTCGGCGATGATCTCCAGCTCACGCTTGAGCTTGGGGGCCAGCTTGTCCGAGTTGGCGAGCTTGTCCTCGGCGAACAGACCGGCCTCGATGCGCTTGGCGAGCTCGACCTCCTGCTCGGCGTTGAGCAGCGGGACCTTGCCGATCTGCTTGAGGTAGTCCTTGACCGGGTCGGCCGTGGCACCGGCCGCGGCGACCTGCTGCGCGGGGGCGTCGTCCTCGTCCTCGTCGGAGAGCACGAAGCCCGCGTTCTCGGGCTCGGCCTCGGCGCCCTCGGGACCGGGCTTGCCCGGTGCGGCTGCCTCCTCGATGACCTCGTCGGCCTCGAGAAGCTCGTCGGTGACGTCCTTCTTGGCGGTCTTCTTCGCGACCGTCTTCTTGGCGGCGGCGGTGGTCTTCTTCGCGACCGTCTTCTTGGCCGTGGCCTTCTTGGCGGCGGCCTTCTTCGCGGGGCCCACCCCGGCCTCATCTGCCGGGATATCGCCGGCGTCCGCCGATGGAATCGCCGAGGCGGCGGGGGCCTTCTTGGCGGTGACCGTCTTGGCCGCGACAGTCTTGGTGGCGGTGCGCTTCGCCGGGCTCTTCGCTGCGACGCTCTTGCGGGTGCGCTTGGGCGCTTCTGCGGCACTGACCATCAGCGTCACACCCTCCTCGTCGAGGATCTGGTTGAGGCTGCGCAGTACGTTCTTCCACTGGGTTGGCGGAATCTGGTCAGCCTCGAAGGCCCGGCGCACATCGTCGCCTGCGATCTGCCCCTCAGCCTTTCCCCGCTCGATGAGCGCCATGACAGACTCCGACTCGGCGATCTCCGGCGGGAGCGTACGGGATGTGCTGGCCGACACGAACAACCTCTCGGAACGTTGGAAACGGCTTCCGGCTCAGTCCGGTGGGGACCGGAGCCGACGACCGCCGGCAGGGATGAACCGACGGCGCGGGCGGAGTGCGGAGGAGTACAGCGTTACGAGCGACATCCGTATTCCCTCCGCGGCTGCCACCTCTTTAATCATCGCGCTACCCCAAAGAGCGTTACGCCCAATACTCGTGGCCCGAGTCACACCCCATAACGGTCTTAATGCCCATCCAACGGGACAGAAAACTCCGAGTCGCGCACCGATGGGAGTCGCACGGTGCCGACCGATCGGTCGCGCCGCGCCGCCGAACCCGCGGCGCGGGATCCGGCGACGCCCTCTCGTACGCCGTACGGCATCCATCGGGCCGGCACTCGCCGCCTACTGACACCGCCTTGCCGTACGTCGTACGCGGCACGCTCCGGACGCCCGGGGGTCCGGGCACCGGACGCGCCGACGGATCAGTGCTCGCGCGGCGCGGGCACCCCGACCTCGGCATGATCGAGATCCGGGCGGACGGTCAGCAGCTGGCGCATCGCCGCCTCGGACCCCGCGGCGTCACCCTCGCCGATGGCCTCGACGATCCGGCGGTGGTGGGCGACTCCCGCCTCGGAGAGGCGGTCGCAGCCGGAGATGGGCGCCCCGGAGACGTGGAGCGCGGCGGCGACGATGCCCGCCAGGTGCTCCAGCATCCGGTTGCCCCCGACCTGCAGCAGCAGCCCGTGGAACTCGGCGTCGGCGCGGGAGAAGGTGAGGGTGTCGCCCTGTGTCAGCGCGTGGGTCATGATCTCGACCATGTCGGCGAGCCGCTGCTGCACCTCCTCGCGGCCGTGCCCGGCGGCGAGCCGGGCGGCCAGCGGCTCGATGGTCCAGCGCAGCTCGCACAGCTCGCGGCGCTGGTCGTCGCGCTGTGGGCCGAAGGCGCGCCACTCGATGATGTCCGGATCGAGCAGATTCCAGTCGCTGACCGGGCGGACCCGGGTGCCCACATTGGGGCGGGCGCTAACCAGGCCCTTGGCCTCGAGGACGCGCAGCGATTCCCGTACGACGGTGCGGGAGACCTCGAAGCGCTGTCCGATCTCCTCGGGGACGAGCGGGCGGTCCGCACCCAGATCGCCGGAGACGATCATCTGGCCCAGCTGCTGTACGAGTTGGCCGTGCAGCCCGCGGCCCCGGTTGCCGGCCGCGCGCCGGCCCACCCGGCCGATCTCTGCCTCGGCACCGTCCCAGGAGGAAGGGGCGCTGCCGCGGCCGGCGCCGGGGGCGTCAGCGTAGGAGTAGCGGTCAAGCTCGCCCGAACCGGCCAGGCCGGAGTCGGCGGGGCGAGCCGCGGTCATCGTGGTGTGCGCAAGGGTACTCACGCATCCTTTGTCGGCGACGCCTCGGAAGCCCTTGAGGTCTTTGGTGAAAAGCACACGAAAGGGTGATCGCCCATTACCTCATAATTGACGCTCAATCGGACAGAAAGAAGCATGCTGCGGGGAGTTGCGAGCAGTTCGCGCTATGGGTGCGCGAATCCACTTCGGGCCTGATGCACTGGCTCCGCACGGGCCGGTCGGCCGGGGGCCGGGCCCGGCCCCCGGCCCGGGGTGGGCCCTACTGGCGGGTGCTCCTGCCGCGCAGGCCGGTGAGTGCGTAGGCGCACAACAGAACGGCGACCGACAACATCAGCGCCTGTCCCACCGGTTGGGAGGCGAGCCGCAGCGCGACCGCCAGCCCTCGGTCGATCATGGACGGCGGCCGGTCCAGCGTCGCCGCACGCAGCCGGTGCGGCAGCATGGCCAGCGTTCGCAGCGACGGATCCTCCGCCGCACGCTGGACGACCGGCACCGCGAGGATCGGCACGGCGAGCAGGGTGGCCAGCCCGAGGGCGGTGGACCGGAAGACTCCGGCGGCCAGCAGCCCGGCCCACGACGAGCCGATGGTCAGCCCGAAGACGCCGACCACCAACTCCGGCCAGTCGCCCGGCAGCGGTACCGCGCTGCCGCCGACGAGCAGCAGGAGCGCAGCACTGTCGAGCACGATGACGCCGAGCGACAGCAGGACGGCACCGGCCGCGCAGACCGCGAACTTGGCGGCCAGCAGCCCGAGCCGCCGGGGCACGGCGTCCCGGGTCGCGGCGAGCGCCGGAAAGCGGAACTCGTCGCCGAAGGCGAGAGCGCCCAGAAGGCCGGCCGCGATGGCGACGGGAGGCAGCGGGAGGTCGGCGGGCCAGCCGGTGAGCCGGTGCAGCTCCCCGACGCCCCCCGCACGGGCGAGCAGCACGGAGGCGAGGAGGGAGGCGACGATGGCGGCGACGCCGATCAGCCAGCCGGTCCGTACGCCGGTGGTGCGGCGCAACTCGTAGCGCATCGGCCAGGCGGGGCCGGGGAAGCGGAGCTTGGGGAGCAGGCGCAGCGGGGGCGCCTCGGGGTCGCGGGCGCGGACGCCCGCGGAGGTGCCCGGGCCCAGATCCGCGGTCTCCTCGACCAGCCGGTGGACCACGATGCCGTGGCGGTACGCGGTCTCCCCGACAGAGGCGGGAGACAAGCCGTAGACGGAGATGTGGGTGTCGTCGTCGCGCACCACGGAGAACGGGTCGGCGAGCGCGGCGACCGGCTTCTCCTCGGCCTCGGCCCCGGCCACGGCCCCGGTCCGCGCGGCGGCCGCATCGGCTGCGGCAGCGGGGGCGGGGACAGAGGCGGCGGGTACAGGGGCGGGGGCAGCCTTCTTCGCCTTGCCCGACTTGGCCGCCGTGCCATCCGGCTTGGCCGCCCTGTCGTCCGACCGGGCCATCTTGTCCTTGGCTGCGGCTTCCGCCGTGGCCTTCTTCCCCTCGGCCCCGACAGCGGCGCCCCGGGCAGCGGACTGGGACTTCCTGACCTTGCGCCAGAGAGCCCTCTTCCTGACCTTGGGCGCGCCCCCCTCGCTCTTGACGGCATCGCCCCCTTCGGCGACATCGGACGGGGCGGCGTCGGCCTTTGCCACGTCGGCCTTGGCCGCGAACTCGGCCGCGGCCCGGGCCTCCTCCTCCGCCTTGGCCTCGGCCAGCTGACGGGCGGCGTTGACCTCCTCCTCCAGGACGGCGGCGAGCCGGCCGACGAGCGGGGAGTGGACCACGACACGGGGGCGCAGCCGGGTCTGGGCGAACTCGTCCACCGGCTGATCGGCCACCAGCCGCCCCGACTCCAGGGTGAGCACCTGGTCCGCGACGCGGATGGCATCCTCGGCGCCCTCGGTAGCGACGAGGACGGCGCCGCCCTGGGCGGCGAATTGACGCAGCAGCCCGTAGAGCCAGGCGGTCTCCCGGGCCGACAGGCCCCGTGCGGGCTCGTCGAGCACCAGGGTGTGCGGATCCCCGAGAAGAGCGATGGCGATCCCGAGACGACGCTCCGCCCCGGTCGACAGATCACCGAGACGCTCGTCCGCCAGATCCGTGAGGCCGACCACGTCGAGCACCACATCGGCGCGGGCGGCGGGCACCCCGGCCGCTGCACCGAGCATCCTCAGATGCCCCCGCACGGTGCGGCCGGGATGCCCGGGGACGTCCTCGAGGAGAACGCCGATCTCATGAGCCGGGCGCCGGATGCGGTGCAGGGGGCGGCCCCGGAAGAAGGCGGAGCCATGGCCCCGGTCGAGCTGCAGCAGAAGCCGCAGCGCGGTGGTCTTGCCCGCGCCTGGGCCGCCGAGCAGTGCGGTGACCCGGCCCGCCGGGGCCTCGAAGGTGAGGTCGTCGACAACGGGCGGCTGGTTGCGGCGGGGGGTGCTGGTCAGTCCGGTGGCCTGGATCATGGCTTCTCCCGCGGGGCATGGAACCGCTCGATGACACGTGGGGACTGGTGGCGTACCGGAGCACGTTAACCCGCTATGTCCTATTTCTTCGGGACATAGCCCTCTCATGGATTCGTCGTGTCATGGCTCGTCACACCTCGGGACGGAGCATGGGCGGGTTGAGCAGTGTCGCCCCTCCGGCCCGGAACAGCTGGGCGGGACGGCCGCCCTGACGGGTCGTCGTACCGCCGGTGGGCACCAGGAATCCTGGGGTGCCGGTGACCTTGCGGTGGAAGTTGCGCGGGTCCAGGGCCACACCCCACACCGCCTCGTACACCCGACGCAGCTCGCCGACCGTGAACTCCTGCGGACAGAAGGCGGTGGCCAGCGAGGAGTACTCGATCTTGGAGCGGGCGCGCTCGACCCCGTCCGCCAGGATGCGGGCATGGTCGAAGGCGAGCGGGGCGGCCAGATCGCTGTCGCGGCCGAAGGCCCCGTCCTGGTCGAGGAGCGATTCGACGGGGGCCCAGCGCACGCTGTGCGCGTCACCTCCGGCCCGTGGCGCGGGCAGATCGGGTGCCAGCGCGAGGTGCGCCACGCTGACCACGCGCATTCGGGGGTCCCGCTCCGGATCGCCGTAGGTGGCGAGCTGCTCGAGATGGGCGGCGTTCGGAGGGACCGGAAGCGTGGGGTCATGGGCGAGGAGCCCGGTCTCCTCGGCCAGCTCCCTGGCAGCGGCGGCGGCGAGATCCTCATCGGCCCGCACGAAACCGCCGGGTAGCGCCCACCGCCCCTTGAAGGGCGCCTCCCCGCGTCGGACGGCCAGCGCACACAGCGAATGCCGCCGCACGGTGAGCACGACCAGATCAACGGTGACGGCGAACGCCGGAAAGGCCGACGGGTCGTAGGGCATGACGCGATCATAGTCGTCTGCCTGACGATAATCAGGCCCTTGAGCATGATCACCAATGTTCGGGAAATCGCTCTCTCAAGCGCTCGCCTGCACGAATCCCGTACCTTCTTCCGAACGCCTCCGAGCCGCCCCAACGCCCCGGACCACCGCGCCCCCGGACCACCCACCGACCGTCCACCGTCCACTTCCTGGCCTCCGTCCCAGGGCTCCCCTGTCGCCCCTGGCCCCCGCCTCATGACTCCCCCACCAGTCCGGGTCAGCGGCGGCTGCGCGTCCCCCGCCCACCGGTCCGGCGCCGAGCGCGCGGCCGCCCTTCCGGACGGCGCCGGCCACCCGGGGCAGCCGCCCCGGCCGGGCCGCTCTTCCCACCCGGGCCCACGGCCCAGCCCGGCCACTCCCGCGCAGACTCCCGCTCTCCCTCGGCTTCCGCTTCCGCCAGCTCCTCCACCTCCGCCGCGCTCTCCACGTCTGCCGGCTCCTCCGTCTCCGCTGGCTCCTCCGCTTCCGCGCGGGTGGCCCGCTCGTCAGGCTCAGCCGACTCGACCGGTCCGTCCGTCTCCACGGTTCCGACCTTCTCGGCCGTTGCGGCCGAAGACCCGGCTGTCTCCAACGGCTCGGCGTCCGCCAGGTCGCCGAGCCTCTCCAACTCCGCGTGCACCGCCGCGTGCACAGCACGGTCGGCGCGGTCGGCGCGGTCGGCCCCGTCGGCGCGGTCGGCGCGGTCGGAGTCCTCCCGGCGCAGGCATTGGCGCAGCAGCTTCGCCGGGACCCCCTCATTGCACGCCTGGTGCAGCAGCCTGGCGAAGAGATAGTCGGGATCGACCCGCAGGGCACGGCCGAGCGCCACCCGTGCCGTGAGCTCATCACCCGCCGACCAGGCGACCCACCCCGCCAGGGTGAGCGGCGCCGCCGCATGCTCCCCGTACGAGCCGACGCAGCGACGGGCCAGCGCGCGCCACAGCCGCAGCGCCGCGTCGGCGTCCACGTCCTCCATCCACCCGGCCGCCCGGTCCCGGGTCCGCCGGTCCTGCAGCCCGATGATCACCGCGGCCGCCTCCTGATCGTCGAGCAGCCGGTCATCGTGGAGATCGGCCGTACACGCGTCGGCGGCCGACGGCGCGGCCTGGAACGTGTCCAGCATCCGGCCCACCAGACCGAGGGTTTGCGCACACACCGTCGCGGACCCAGCACCGTCCAGAATCCTCGGCACGAGCTCGGCCCCGGCCGCGTCCAGCGCCCGCTCCTGCCCGTCGGCCCGGGGTGCGCCGAGCGGGGCGAGCCTGGCCTCCATCTCGCGCAGCGAGCCGCGCACCTGGACCCCCGCGAACGTCGCCGCCGCGGCCATGACCGAGGTGCCGGGCAGGGCGAGCGGAACGCCTTCCGGCGGGCAGCAGCGCCGGTCGGGACAGACATAGGACCAGAACCGGCCGCCGGAGATGCACAGCGCCTCGAACACCGGCACCTCCAACCCGCCGCACGCGGTACGCAGCCGCTGGGCGAGGGGCCGCAGCCGCTCCATCGCCTCCTCCCCCGACTCGCCCTCGGCAGGCTCCTGGCACAGGAACAGAACGACCCCGTCCGGCCGCCCGCCACGCCGCTCGCTGCCGCTGATCAGGCATTCGGCGAGCTGGTCGCAGACTTCGGGCCACTCCTCCGGGATCCGGGGAATGCCGAGCCTCAGCCTGCCGCCGAACCGGCCGCGGGAGCCGTGCAGCGCGATCATCACGATGCTGTCGTCCGGCTGAAAGCCCAGGACATAGGGCAGGGCATCGGCGAGCTCGGCCGGGCTGCGGAGGGTGACCTGCTCTTCGCCGGGCAGGCCGGCCGCTTCGTTGTGTCGAGTCATGGCCCGACGGTCCCTCAGCCCCGTCGGCCCCGCCACCCCTGTGGATAACGTTATCCACAAGCTGCCGGGACCATTGGCGCGATGTCGGCGGGATCGGGTTGCATGGGGGCATGAGCGACGAAGATCTGCGTACCTCGGCCGACCGCGTCCTGGCCCGCCTCGTCGGGGACACCACCGGCTCCGCCCGGCTCCGGGAGGATCAATGGCGGGCGATCGAGGCGCTGGTCGCCGAGCGCCGCCGGGCGCTGGTCGTGCAGCGCACCGGCTGGGGCAAGTCGGCGGTGTATTTCGTCGCCACCGCGCTGCTGCGCGAGCGCGGCAGCGGTCCGACCGTGATCGTCTCCCCGCTGCTCGCGCTGATGCGCAACCAGGTGGAGGCCGCCGCGCGCGCCGGTATCCACGCCCGCACCATCAATTCCGCCAATACCGAGGAGTGGGACACCATCCAGGCAGAGGTGGCCGCGGGCGGGGTGGATGTGCTGCTGGTGAGCCCCGAGCGGCTCAACAACCCCGACTTCCGCGACCAGGTGCTGCCACAGCTGGCCGCCACCACCGGCCTGCTGGTCGTCGACGAGGCACACTGCATCTCCGACTGGGGCCATGACTTCCGGCCCGACTACCGCAGGCTGCGCACCATGCTCGCGGATCTGCCCCAGGGCGTGCCCGTGCTCGCCACGACCGCGACGGCGAACGCACGGGTCACGGCCGATGTGGCCGAGCAGTTGGGCACCGGCGAAGGGACCGCGCGGGCGCTGGTGCTGCGCGGGCCGCTGGACCGGGAGAGCCTTCGGCTGGGCGTGCTGCCGCTGCCGGACGCCGCGCATCGGCTCGCCTGGCTCGCCGAGCACCTCGATGAGCTGCCGGGCTCGGGAATCATCTACACCCTCACCGTCGCCGCGGCCGAGGAGGTGACCGCGTTCCTGCGGCAGCGCGGCCACACCGTCGCCTCCTACACCGGCAAGACGGAGAACGCGGATCGTCAGCAGGCCGAGGAGGACCTGCTGGCCAACCGGGTCAAGGCGCTGGTCGCCACCTCCGCGCTGGGCATGGGCTTCGACAAGCCGGACCTCGGCTTCGTGGTGCATCTCGGTTCACCGTCCTCCCCCATCGCCTACTACCAGCAGGTCGGGCGCGCCGGGCGCGGTGTGGAGCACGCCGAGGTGCTGCTCCTGCCCGGCCGCGAGGACGAGGCGATCTGGCGGTATTTCGCCTCGCTCGCCTTCCCGCCCGAGGAGCAGGTGCGCCGCACCCTCGAGGTGCTGGCAGCGTCGGACCGGCCGGTGTCCCTGCCCGCGCTCGAGCCCCAGGTCGAGCTGCGGCGGTCACGTCTGGAGACCATGCTCAAGGTGCTCGATGTGGACGGCGCGGTGCGGCGTGTGCGCGGCGGCTGGACCGCGACCGGGCAGCCCTGGGCGTACGACGCGGAGCGATACGCGTGGGTGGCGCGCCAGCGGGAGGCCGAGCAGCAGGCCATGCGGGAGTACGCCTCGACGGCCGACTGCCGGATGGAGTTCCTGCGGCGGCAGCTGGACGATGAGAAGGCGGCGCCCTGTGGCCGCTGTGACAACTGCGCGGGGGCCCGGTTCACCACCGAGGTGTCCGACGCCTCGCTGGACGCGGCGCGCGGCGAGCTGGGGCGGCCCGGTGTCGAGGTGGAGCCGCGCCGTATGTGGCCGACCGGGCTGCCCGCGGTGGGTGTCGACCTCAAGGGCCGCATTCCGGCGGATGAGCAGGCCGCCCCGGGCCGGGCCCTGGGTCGCCTCTCCGACATCGGCTGGGGAAACCGGCTGCGGCCACTGCTGGCCCCGCAGAGCCCGGACACCCCGGTCCCCGACGATGTGGCCGGTGCGGTGGTGACGGTGCTCGCCGACTGGGCCAAGGGCCCCGGCGGCTGGGCCACGGGCGCGCCGGACGCCGCGGACCGCCCGGTGGGCGTAGTCACGGTCGCTTCGCGCACCCGCCCGCAGCTGATCGGGACACTCGGCGAGCGGATCGCCACCGTCGGCCGGTTGCCCCTGCTCGGGAGCATCGCGTACCACGACGGCGATTTCGACACCCGGGTGCCGCGCACCAACAGCGCCCAGCGGCTGCGAGCGCTGCACGGCGCGCTGACCGTGCCTCCGCAGCTGGCGGCGGCCCTTGCCGAGGCGGGTGGGCCGGTGCTGCTGGTGGATGACATGGCGGACACCGGCTGGACCTTGGCCGTGGCCTCCCGGCTGCTCCGCCGGGCCGGAGCGGCCGGAGTGTTTCCGCTGGTCCTGGCCGTGCAGGGGTAGGGGCGGCCGGTGCCGCGGCGGGGTGTGAACCGGTCAGGAATATAGAACGCACATCCAGGTAAAACGGTCAGTGGGACCAACTGCTCATTGCCGCACGCGGGCGCGACCGCAAGAATTGTTCACAGCTCCCCCGCCCCCCGGTCCGTCCGTGGTCCGACGGGGGCTGTGTCGTGGCCCGCGCCCGTGCCCGACCCTTCGCACGGACCGTGGGCGCAGACGAAGGGAGGACCGTGACCTTCGGCTTCGCTCCGCCACCGTCCACCGATTCCGCTTCCCGGGTCGGCCGGATGCTCCAGCCCGCCGAGTGGGCGGCAGCGGGGATCCCGCTGCTGCGCAATCCACGCGAGGTGGTCACCGGACTGCACAGTCGCCATCTGCCGACGCCCTCGACCGCCGTGGTCGCGGTCCTCGATCCGGACGAACGGCTCACGGCGAGCGCCTCGTTCGTCCGCCGCGCCGCCGCCGTCGACGGCTGGGACTTCCGGAACGCGCTGCTGGCGCAGTTGCGCCGGGTGATCCCACACGATCTGCGGCGCCGCACACCGATCCGCACCGCCGTGCTGCTCTACTGCCGCGAGGGCGAGAGCCGGTGGACGGACGAGGACGGCGCCTGGATGTGGGGGTTGCGCGACGCCTGCACCCTGCACGGCCTGCGCTGCGGCGCGTACATCACCCTGACCCGCGACGGATGGCGGGTCCTCGGCGAAGGGCGGGGCGGCCGTCGGCCGCACTCCGCTTCGCTGCCCACCGACTTGGACGTGGCCGTCGAGGGCGACAGCGACCCGAAGGCGCTGCCGCGACCCCACCTCGGAGCGCGTACGGCGCTGAGCCACTCCGCCGCCGTCTGACCGGTCGCGGGGTGCGCGTCCGGTCGGTCGCCGCACGCCCCGCACCCGACCGGTCGCGGGGCGCCCGTGGCCACCGCCGTCCGTCCGGACGCCGGACAGCTCCGCCACGGGGGACAGAGCATGCCGGACACCGGGCGTTCGGGGACGTCCGGCCTCAGGCGCCCGGACCGATGAGGGCGTTGATGCGCTTCGGGTCGCCGCAGACGATCAGCAGCGTCCCGGCACGGCCCATCGCCTCGGGCAGCGCGCGGGCCACGGCGTCGTGCGCACCGCCGTTGACGGCGACGACCACGACCGGGCGGCCCTTGGCGCGATCGGCATCCGCACCGGCGTAGAAGACATCGTCTCCGGCGTCGTGCTGCGCCCAGTACGACGCCTCACCGAAGGACAACTCATGCGCCGCCCACGGATGCTGCTCTCCGGTGGTCAGCACCAGGATGTCACCGGGGGCCCGGCCGGAATCCAGCAGCAGGTCGACCGCCTCGTCCGCCGCGTCCAGCGCGCCGTCCACCGTGGCGGGGATCAGCTGGAGCTGGGGACCGGTCTTCGTGGCGGCAGGGGCGGTCTTGGCAGCCGAAGCCGCCGGGGCGGTCGGCACGGGCTTCGTCGCATCACTCGTGGTGCGCTGCGACTGAGCCGACGAGGTCCCGGCGGAGCCACGGTTGGGACCGGGGCTTCCGGGCCGCCGCGGTGCGGGCCGGGGGCCGGGACCAGGGACAGGACGAGGGGTCGGCGCGGTGCGGCCTGCGGCCGGTGTCGCGCGGGGACCCGGGACACTCTCGTGAATCTGAGGCTCCTCGGGGATGAGAGGCATGGGCTGATGTCTATCAAACGTCGGTGCGAGTCGCATCGGCGGGTGGCGGTTTTGACCGCTTGGTCTGCTCAGAAGTCGAAGCCGAGTTGGCCTTCGCCCTCCAGCCCGACCGGTTCGGGGGTGCTGCGGACCCGCTTCAGGTGCCGCCAGCGGGGCAGCCCGTCCATATAGGCCCAGGACAGCCGGTGGTGGGGCGTGGGCCCCAGTTCCCGCAGAGCTGCGCGGTGCACGGGGGACGGATATCCGGCGTTGTCCTCGAAGCAGAAGTCCAGGTGCTCGGCTCCCAGTTCGGCCATCATCGCATCCCGGCGCACCTTGGCGATCACCGAGGCGGCGGCGACGGACACACAGGACTGATCGCCCTTGATGACCGTACGGACCGCCCAGGGAGGGCCGAGGTAGTCGTACTTCCCGTCCAGGATCACCGCGTCCGGCCGGACCGGCAGCGCGTCCAGCGCACGCGTGGCGGCGAGCCGGAGGGCGGCCGTCATCCCCAGACCGTCGATCTCCTGGGGAGAGGAGTGGCCCAGGGCGTGTGCCGTGACCCACGAGTGCAACTCCCGGGACAAGGCCGTGCGCTTCTTGGGACTCAGCAGCTTGGAGTCGGTGAGCCCGGTCGGCGGACGGCGCAGACCGGTGACCGCCGCGCAGACCGTCACCGGACCGGCCCATGCCCCGCGCCCGACCTCGTCGATGCCGACGACGATCTTGGCTCCCGTCGTGGCGCGAAGCGAGCGCTCGACTCTGTGGGTGGGCGGTTCATATGCCATGGCAAGGACAACCTTACGCCGCTCTTACCTGCGTTCGGAACCCGGATCCTCGGCAGCGGCCCCCGGCTCCTCCGGGCGGCACCTTCCCCGGTGAACCCGGTGGCCGATTCCGCTCAACACGGCGCGGTGGAGGGCCGGTTCGCCGGTGGGGCAAACCGGGCGGCGCACCGCATCACGCCCGCGCGAGGAGGGGTCAGTCGGCCCGCGCCGGGACCCACTCCGGCAGCACCTCGGTGCGGTCCTGCCAGTCGGCGGGCGGCGCACCGGCGGCCGCGGCCGCGACCACTCCCCCGACGATGGCGCACGTGGTGTCCACGTCCCCGCCGGCCGAGGCCGTCCGCCAGAACGCCTCCTCGAAGGAGCCCAGGTGGCGGGCGGCCGCCCACAGGGCGAACGGCACGGTGTCATGGGCGCTGGTGCGCCGGCCACAGCCCAGCACCGCGGCGACGGTCCCGGCGTCCGCATAGTCGAGCATGTCGCGGGCGCGACGCAGCCCCGCCTGGACCGCGCTGCGCGGCACCACCTCGACCACCCGGTCCAGCAGCTCCTCCGGCCCACCGTGGCCCGCCGGATCCGCCACCAGCGCGGCAGCCGCGGCCACCGCCATGGCTCCCGCCACGGCCTCGCGGTGCTGATGTGTGGTGTACGCCGAGATCTCCGCCTGATGCGTCGCCTGCTCCACATCGCCCGCGTACCAGGCGCCCAGCGGGGCGATCCGCATGGCGGCGCCGTTACCCCACGACCCCTGCCCCTGGAAGAGCCCGGCGGCCAGGTCACGCCAGTCGCCGCCCTCCCTGATCAGGCGGAGCATCCGGTTCACAGCGGGGCCGTAGCCCCGGTCGAAATCATGGTGGTCGGCGAAGGACCGGGCGAGATGGTCCTGGTCGATCCGGCCGTGGACCACCAGGACAGCCAGGATCGAACAGGCCATCTCGGTGTCGTCGGTCCACTGCCAGGGGTCTGGCGGCAGCTCGCGGCGCTTGAGGAACGGATAGTTGGCGGGGACGAAGAACTGGGAACCGAGGGCGTCGCCCACGGCCAGCCCGCGCAGACTCCGAAGAGCCCGATGGAAACGGTCAGCGGTCATCGCTGCGCACTCTAACCGGTGCGGCCGTAGGGCTTGGGGGTGCACCAGCGCTCGAAGGGCCGGTCCAGATGGTAGCGCCCGTCGGAGCCGAGCAGCAGGACCCGTGTTTCGCCATTGCCGGGGTTCGACAGCGACTCGAATTCGGCGACGTTCCAGTGCAGCCACCGCATGCAGAACAGCCTCATGGTCAGCCCATGGGTCACCAGCAGGACGTTCGGCGGATGTGCCGGGTCCTGGAAGCTGCGCCACAGGCTCTCCAGGAACGCGTCCACCCGGTCGTAGACATCGGCACCCGACTCACCCTGCGCGAACCGGTAGAAGAAGTGTCCGTAGGCGTCGCGGTACGCCATCTGTTTCCGCACGTCCTCGCGGTCCTGCCAGTTTCCCCAGTCCTGCTCCCGCAACCGCGGCTCCTCCCGGACCCGGGTACGCGAGGGGTCGAGATCGAGCAGCCTCAGGGTCTGGTGGGTACGGCGGTACGGAGACACATAGATCGACACGCGCTCGTCGCCGAACGCGGCGCGCAGCCGCTCGCCCGCCTCCGTCGCCTGCCGGCGCCCGGTCTCGGTCAGCTTCAGGGCATGGTCGGGCACCCTTTCGTACACCGAGTCATCAACATTCCCCTCTGATTCTCCGTGCCGCAGGAGGACGATGCGCCGGGGTCGTGCCATGGCGCCACCCTAGATCGAGGCCGCGGCCGCTGCCGCATCCCCCTCCTGGACCATGAGCCGGCCTCCTCGTATTTCGCACCGGCGCCCGGTGAAGCGGCTGCGCAGCAGCCGGTCGTGCGACACCACGACCAGCGCCCCGGTCCACTGGGCCAGCGCCTCCTCCAACTCCTCCACCAGGCCGAGGGCGAGATGGTTGGTCGGCTCGTCGAGCAGCAGCAGATCGGCGGGGCGGGCCAGCAGCCGGGCGAGCGCCAGCCGACGGCGCTGGCCCGCGGAGAGAGATCCCACCGGAACGTGGAGATCGTCCGTGCGGAACAGTCCGTACGACAGCAGAAGGGCGCCCTGCTCCTCCGGTGTCCCCGGCAGCCCACGGCCGAAGGCCGACAGCAGCCGCTCCCGGGGCCTGGCAACCGGTATCTCCTGCGCGAGATAGCCGATCCTGCCCCGGCGGGCCGCCCGGCCCGTATCCGGCTCCTCCCATCCCGCCATGACCCGCAGCAGCGTGGATTTGCCCGCGCCGTTGGCACCGTGGACGAGCAGTCTCTCCCCGGCCGCAACGGTGAGCCGGCCGACCGCCAGCCGCTCCCCCACGCGGACGTCGTGGAGGTCGATGAGCGCACCGTCCGCCGTTCCCGCGGCGGGAAGCGCAGAGAACCGCAGCGGCTCCGGCGGGCGCGGCACCGGGTCCTCCTGGAGCCTGCGCAGCCTCTCCCTGGCGTTCCGAACCCTGCTGGACACCGAGGACTGCACACGCCCCCTGTCCCGGTCGTAGGCCAGCTTGTTGCCGTCCTTCATGCCGCGGCCCGGGGCGACTCGCCGTGCGACGGTCGTGGCGGCCTCCGTCAGCGCGGCCGTCTCCGCGCACCACTCCTCGTACGCCTGCTCCCAGCGCCGGCGCGCGGCGGTCTGCTCGGCGACGAATCCGGCGTACCCCCCGCCGTACCGCACCAGGGTGCGCCGGTCGGCGTCCACCTCGACGATCGCGGTCGCCACCCGCTCCAGGAAGACCCGGTCGTGGGAGACCGCGAGGACGGTGCCCGAATGCCCCCGCAGCGCCTCCTCCAGCCAGCTGAGCGCGGCACCGTCGAGGTGGTTCGTCGGCTCGTCCAGCAGCATCACCTCGGGGGCGGCGGCGATCAGGCAGGCGAGCCCGAGCCGGGCCTGCTCACCGCCCGACAGACTGCCGAGCCGCCGCTCGTACCCGATGCCGCCGAGCCCCAGACCGTGCAGGGCCTTCTCCACCCGGGCGTCCGCCTCATAGCCGCCGCGGGCCTCGAAGGCGGTCAGCAGATCGCCGTACGCGGAGAGCGCACCGGGGGCGCCGCCGCCGAGATCCGCCTCCAGCTCGCGCAGCCCGTGCTCCATGGCGCGCACCTCGGCGAGTGCGGCGGCCACCGCGTCGCGCACCGTGTGGTCCGGGGGCAGCTCGGGCGTCTGGCCGAGGTGACCGATGCCGCCGTCGGCCACCGTCACCACGGCGCCGTCGTCCGGTGACTCGCTCCCGGCCAGCAGCCGCAGGAGGGTGGACTTGCCCGCTCCGTTCTCCCCCACGACGCCGACCCGCTCCCCGGGCCGGACCGCGAAGGACACGTCGTCGAGCAGCAGCCGGTCACCCTGGGACAGGGTGACCCCTCGGAGTGAGATCTGCGTGGGCACAGGGGCGTACCTCCAAGCACGCGAGCACGTGGGCCATCCGGACCGCACGCTCCAAATACAACTACAGTTGCGTTACCCTCACCCTGACACAGGAAACCCGCTAACACAACTGGAGTTGCACTTGTCCGCAGAGAGCGCCGCCCCCACACCGGGCACTGTCCGCCCCGGCGGGCGCACCGCGCGTACCCGCTCGGCGGTGCGCGACGCCGTGCTCACCGGCCTCGCCGAGCACGGCTATCCCGGCCTGACCGTGGAATACGTGGCCGAGCGCTCCGGAATCCACAAGACGACCGTCTACCGGCGCTGGGGCAGCGTCGAGGGGCTCATGGCGGACGCGCTCGACCTCGCGGGCGAGGACACCTGGACACCACCCGACACCGGAAGCCTGGAGGGCGATCTGCGCGCTCTCGCCCGCGAGGTGACCGAGACCTTCGGCAGCGCGCCGGCCACCGCCGCCCCGACCGCGTTCATCGCGGCCGCGTTCCAGTCCGAGCACGCGGCCGAGGCGCTGCGCGACTTCTACACCGAGCGCTTCGCCCGCTGCGAATCCGTGGTGCGGCGGGCCGTCGACCGCGGTGAGGCCCCGTCCGGCACCGACGCCGCGGCGGTCGTCCGCGCCGTCTCCGCGCCCCTGTTCTTCCGGGCGCTCATCACCCGTGAGCCCATCGACACACCACTCGCCGACCAGACGGCGGCCGCCGTCACCGCCGCGGTCCGGGCCGGGGCGTATTCCCCCGCCTGCCGATGATCAGGGCCGCCTCCTGAGCGCCGGACCCGCCTCTCGAGCGGCAGAGAGTTCGTCACACCACCGTCCAGGCGGGCTCGACCCGTACGACATCGCCGGCGATCGCCGCCACATCCGCTTCCGTCTGCGCGCGCAGCCCGAGCCGCTCGACCCGCTCCACCCGGTACTTCCCGTGCTCGGCCGCCGAGTCCCACATCGACAGCACCAGGAACTCGTTCCCCGGCGCCTCGCCGAACACCCCGCGCAGCATCCCGGGCGACCCGGCCATGGCCGGATTCCACACCTTCTCCTGCACCAGCGTGAAGTGATCCACCCGGTCGGGGCGCACTCGGCAGTGCGCGACGCGCACCACGTCCGCGTCGGAGAACCGCGGCTCGAAGCCGACCTTCACATCGAATCGGTGCTCGAACAGCCGGACTTGCATATCCCGGTACGTGCCCGACTGCGCCGCCGCCAGCCGGTCGTGCGAACGCGCCATGAAGGAGTCGTAGAACGCCCGGCTCTCCCAGAACGCGAAGACATGCGCCACATCCGGACGCCCCCGGCTCCAGCCACCGCCCTGCCCCCGGAATCCCGGTTCGCCGGGCAACCCCGCCCACTTCCGCTGCCCCCGCTCGAAACCCGGGCGGTCCACCACGGTGCAGCGAATCCACTTGACCAGCACCGCGCCATCCTACGGCCGTGCGGTGGCCCCCATCACATACCGAAGAGTCCGCCCCCGGTTCGGCACCGCGCCGGACGACGCCCGGAGACGACGGCGGCGGGGCGCGAGCCCGAAGGCCCGCGCCCCGCCGCGGGGGTCATCCGTAAGGATCTGCGATCAGCTGCAGCCGCTCGTCGAACCGCAGCCCTCGCACAGGTAGCAGCTGCCCGCGCGGCGCATCTTGGTGCCGCAGGAGAAGCAGAGCGGCGCGTCCGCGTTCATCCCCAGCTGGATCTCGACCAGTTCGGTCGAGCTGTGGGCCTCCCTCACCGGCTCGGACGTGGTCCGCGGCTGGGACGTGCTGCTCTTCGGGGCGTCCACATGGCGCGGCGCCGACTGGGCCAGGCCCTCGACGTCCATCTCGTCGTCGCTGGGCTCGTAGGACCCCGTCTCCAGATGCCGCTGGCGCTCCTCGGCGGAGTGGATACCGAGCGCCGAGCGGGTCTCGAAGGGCAGGAAGTCCAGCGCCAGCCGGCGGAAGATGTAGTCGACGATCGACTGCGCCATCCGCAGGTCCGGGTCGTCCGTCATACCGGCCGGCTCGAAGCGCATATTGGTGAACTTCGAGACGTAGGTCTCCAGCGGCACGCCGTACTGAAGACCGACCGACACGGCGATTGAGAAGGCGTCCATCATGCCCGCCAGGGTCGAGCCCTGCTTGGACATCTTCAGGAAGACCTCACCGAGACCGTCGTCCGGATACGAATTGGCGGTCATGTAGCCCTCGGCGCCGCCCACCGTGAAGGAGGTGGTGATGCCGGGACGGCCCTTGGGGAGCCGCTTGCGGACCGGGCGGTACTCGACGACCTTCTCGACCTCGGGCTCGGCCTGGGTCTTCTCCTCTTTCTTCTTGGCGGAGAGCGGCTGACCGACCTTGCAGTTGTCGCGGTAGATCGCCAGCGCCTTGATGCCGAGCTTCCAGCCCTCGAAGTAGATCTCCTCGATCTCCTCGACGGTGGCCGACTCCGGCATGTTGACCGTCTTGGAGATCGCGCCGGACAGGAACGGCTGGGCAGCCGCCATCATCCGCACATGGCCCAGCGGCGAGATGGAGCGCTCGCCCATCGCGCAGTCGAAGACCTCGTAGTGCTCGGGCTTGAGCCCCGGCGCGTCGATCACATTGCCGTGGTCGGCGATGTGGGCGACGATCGCCTCGACTTGCTCCTCCTGGTAGCCGAGCCGCTTGAGCGCCTTGGGGACCGTGTTGTTCACGATCTGCATGGAGCCGCCGCCGACCAGCTTCTTGAACTTGACCAGGGCCAGGTCCGGTTCGACGCCGGTGGTGTCGCAGTCCATCATCAGGCCGATGGTGCCGGTCGGCGCGAGCACCGACGCCTGGGCGTTGCGGAAGCCGCTCTTCTCGCCGAGGCGCAGCACGTCCTGCCATGCCTCGGTGGCCGCGGCCCAGACCGGGGTGTCCAGGTCGTCCATGCGCTTGGCGACGGCGTTGGCGTCCGAGTGCTGCTTCATGACGCGCTTGTGGGCGTCCGCGTTACGGGCGTAGCCGTCGTACGGGCCGACCACGGCTGCGAGCTCAGCGGAGCGCTTGTACGAGGTGCCGGTCATCAGGGACGTGATGGCTCCGGCCAGGGCCCGGCCGCCGTCGCTGTCGTAGGCGTGGCCGGTGGCCATCAGCAGGGCGCCGAGGTTGGCGTAGCCGATGCCCAGCTGGCGGAAGGCGCGGGTGGTCTCGCCGATCTTCTCGGTCGGGAAGTCCGCGAAGCAGATGGAGATGTCCATCGCGGTGATGACCAGCTCGACGACCTTGGCGAAGCGCTCGGCGTCGAAGCGCTGGTTGCCCGCGTCGTCGTCCTGGAGGAACTTCATCAGGTTGAGCGAGGCCAGGTTGCACGAGGAGTTGTCCAGGTGCATGTACTCGCTGCACGGGTTGGAGGCGGTGATCCGGCCCGATTCCGGCGAGGTGTGCCAGTGGTTGATGGTGTCGTCGTACTGGATGCCCGGGTCGGCGCAGGCCCAGGCAGCCTCGGCCATCTTGCGGAAGAGGGACTTGGCGTCGACCTCTTCGATGGGCTCACCGGTCAGCCGGCTGCGCAGCCCGAACGAGGAGCCGGACTCCACCGCCTTCATGAACGTGTCGTTCACGCGGACGGAGTTGTTCGCGTTCTGGTACTGGACGGACGTGATGTCGTCGCCGCCCAGGTCCATGTCGAAGCCCGCGTCGCGCAGGGCGCGGATCTTCTCCTCCTCCTTGACCTTGGTCTCGATGAACGCCTCGACATCCGGGTGATCGACGTCGAGCACGACCATCTTGGCGGCCCGGCGGGTGGCGCCGCCCGACTTGATCGTTCCGGCGGAGGCGTCGGCGCCGCGCATGAAGGAGACGGGGCCGGAGGCGTTGCCTCCCGAGGAGAGGAGCTCCTTGGAGGAGCGGATGCGGGAGAGGTTCAGGCCGGCGCCGGAGCCGCCCTTGAAGATCATCCCCTCTTCCTTGTACCAGTCCAGGATCGACTCCATCGAGTCGTCCACGGAGAGGATGAAGCAGGCGCTGACCTGCTGCGGCTGCTTGGTGCCGACGTTGAACCAGACAGGCGAGTTGAAGCTGAAGACCTGGTGCAGCAGCGCGTAGGTGAGCTCGTGGTCGAAGATCTCGGCGTCCGCGGGCGAGGCGAAGTAGCCGTTGTCCTCACCGGACTTGCGGTAGGTGCGCACCACGCGGTCGATGAGCTGCTTAAGGCTCGCCTCTCGCTCCGGGGAACCCACCGCTCCACGGAAGTACTTGCTCGTGACGATGTTGACCGCGTTCACCGACCAGAAGTCGGGGAACTCCACGCCGCGCTGCTCGAAGTTGACCGAACCGTCGCGCCAGTTGGTCATGACGACGTCACGACGCTCCCAGACCACCTCGTCGTACGGATGCACGCCAGGGGTGGTGTGGATGCGCTCGATGCGCAGACCCTTGTTCGCCTTGCTTCCCTTGGAGCGGGAGCCTCGTGCCGGGCCGCTCGTCGTCTCTGTCATTCCGCCTCCCTGGTACGGGCGAAAACGCCCTGATGTGCCTATTTCTTCCCCAGGCACGTATCTGTCTTTCACCCGGATGCGGCAAGCGCCCCGGGCAGGTGTGTGGGTCGCCGGTCAGTCTGCGGCGACGGCCGGCGCGGGGGCCTCCGCGGCCCCTTCGGCGCCGGACCCGCGGTCGTGCGCGGGAGGCCGTTGCTGGTCACGCAGCTCCGCCACGGCCGCCTCGAAGTCCTCGAGGGAGTCGAAGGCGCGGTAGACGGAGGCGAAGCGGAGGTAGGCGACGAGGTCGAGCTTCTGGAGCGGGCCGAGTATGGCGAGCCCGACGTCATGGGTGGACAGCTCGGCGCTGCCGGTGGCCCGGACCGCCTCCTCCACCTGCTGACCGAGCTTGGCGAGGGCGTCCTCGGTGACCGGACGGCCCTGGCACGCCTTGCGCACCCCGGAGATGACCTTGTCGCGACTGAAGGGCTCGGTGACCCCGCTGCGCTTGATCACCATCAGTGACGCGGTCTCCACGGTCGTGAAGCGACGCGAGCAGTCGGGGCACTGGCGGCGCCTACGGATCGAGCAGCCGTCGTCGGTGGTGCGGCTGTCGACGACACGGCTGTCGGGGTGCCTGCAGAAGGGGCAGTGCATGACTCCGAACCCTCCCTCACCCTCAAGAACGACGCATGCCGGAACATGCCTGACTAGCCCCGACCGGGCCGGGAGGCCCGCCGGAACGGCCACAAGCATAGGCGAAAACCTTGGCAGCGAATCCACCAGGACCACAACTTGTGGGTGGCTTGTATCCATCTAACCACTAGATCTGGTGGCTGACACTCAACCGAGCCGCATGGCGTGTCACGACTGGGGAGCAGGCACGAGACTACGCGAGCCCCACGCGTCCCGGATTCACGGGGGTCGGGATGCAAGACTGGGGCCGCCCCCCACGGCGACCGGATCAAACGGCTCATACACCTAACCCTGTGATCACGTCAGCCCATCTGCGAAATTTCACTCGAACGTGTGTTTGGCGCAACCTTTCGAAAGCAACTACCGTTGTCCAACTAGGGAGAACATCTCGAGAGGGGCCGTCGTGACCACCACCGCAGAGAGCGCCACCGCTACCGCCCAGGAGCGCTCCCAGAGCCGACTCGAACAAACACACGCGATGAACCAGACCCACCCAATGAACGACGACGCCACGAATCCGGAAGGGCAGAAGCCCGCGCGCTCGCTACCAGGGCGACCTCCAGGCATCCGGGCGGACAGCTCAGGGCTGACCGACCGGCAGCGGCGCGTCATCGAGGTCATTCGCGACTCTGTGCAGCGGCGTGGTTACCCACCGTCCATGCGGGAGATCGGCCAGGCGGTGGGCCTCTCCAGCACCTCGTCCGTCGCCCATCAGCTGATGGCTCTGGAGCGGAAGGGCTTTCTGCGCCGCGACCCCCATCGGCCCCGGGCCTACGAGGTCCGCGGCTCCGACCAGCCCAGCGCCCAGCCCACGGACACCGCCGGCAAGCCCGCCGCCTCCTATGTGCCGCTGGTCGGCCGGATCGCGGCCGGTGGGCCGATCCTCGCCGAGGAGTCGGTCGAGGATGTTTTCCCGCTCCCCCGGCAGCTGGTCGGCGACGGTGAGCTCTTCGTGCTGAAGGTGGTCGGCGACTCCATGATCGAGGCCGCCATCTGCGACGGGGACTGGGTGACGGTGCGCCGTCAGCCCGTCGCCGAGAACGGTGACATCGTCGCCGCGATGCTCGACGGCGAGGCCACGGTGAAGCGCTTCAAGCGCGAGGACGGCCATGTATGGCTGCTCCCGCACAACGCCGCCTACCAGCCGATTCCCGGCGACGAGGCCACCATCCTGGGCAAGGTGGTCGCGGTGCTGCGGCGCGTCTGAGCGCACCGGATCGAGGTGCGCCCTGAGCGTGCCCCACGACCGGGCCCCGGGACCACTGCGCCGGTTCCGGGGCCCTGCTGTATGTGCCGACCATAGGGGCCCGTCGTATGGGGCGACCATGGCGGCCTTGGGGCGCGACGCCCCGCCAGGCCGCCTGGTCCTTGGCCCGCCAGGCCGCCTGGCACTTGGCCCGCTAGGCCCCCTGGGCCTTGGCCGCCGCGTCGATGGCGGCCAGCGAGCGGCGCACCTGGTTGCGGTCGGTCGTGTACCAGAAATCCGGCATGGACTTGCGGAGGAACGAGCCGTAGCGGGCCCGCTCGACCCGCGGATCCAGGACGGCGACGATCCCCCGGTCGTCCGAAGCCCGCACGAGCCGGCCCGCGCCCTGGGCCATCAGCAGCGCGGCATGGGTCGCGGCGACGGCCATGAAGCCATTGCCCCCAGCCTCCTCCACCGCCTTCTGGCGGGCACTCATCAGCGGGTCGTCGGGCCGGGGGAAGGGCACCCGGTCCATCACCACCAACTGGCAGCTGGGCCCCGGCACATCGACGCCCTGCCAGAGGGACAGCGTGCCGAAGAGGCAGGTCCGAGCGTCGGCGGCGAAGGCACGGATCAGCTCGCCCAGCGTCTCCTCGCCCTGGAGGAGGATGGGCGCATCGAGACGCCCGCGCAGGTTCTCCGCGGCCGCCTGGGCGGCGCGCATGGACGAGAACAGCCCGAGCGTGCGACCGCCCGCGGCCTCGACCAGCTCGGCGAGCTCATCGAGCATGTCGGCGCGGCTGCCCTCGCGGCCGGGCTGGGCGAGATGCTTGGCGACGTAGAGGATCCCCTGCTTCGAGTAGTCGAAGGGCGAGCCGACGTCGAGGCCCTGCCAGCGCGGCGCGGTCTCCTCGCCGCCCTCCGGATCCTGCGGGCTCTCGGGGACGAGACCGAGTGAGGCCGCCACCCCGTTGAAATCCCCGCCCAGCTTGAGCGTGGCGGAGGTGAGGACGACGGACCGGTCGTCGAACAGCTTCTCGCGCAGCAGCCCCGACACGGAGAGCGGGGCGACCCGCAACGAGGCGCCGAAGCGGTCATGCCGCTCATACCAGACCACGTCGTACTCGGAGCCCTCGACGATCCGCTCGGCCACCTGGTGAATGTTCTCCACGGAGCCCAGTGCCTGCTTACGGATCGCGTCCTCGTCCTTGACCGAGGCGTCCCGCGTGGCGCCGAGCGCCGAGATCACCGTGCGGGCCGCGTCGCGCAGCGCCATCAGTACATAGCCGAGGTCCTCGGGAATCTCCTCAAGACGGCCGGGCAGGGCGAGCTCCATCAGCCGCTCGAAGCCCTCCGAGGCGGTCTGGAGGGCGTCCGCCGCCTGCTCGTTGACCAGCTTCGCGGCACGCCGCACAGCCCGGTTGACCTGGCCGGGGGTGAGCTCCCCGCTGGCGACACCGGTGACCCGGGAGACCAGCTCATGCGCCTCGTCGACGATCAGAACCTCATGGCTGGGCAGCACCGGGGCGCCCTCGATGGCGTCGATGGCGAGCAGCGCGTGATTGGTGACGACGACATCGGCGAGCTTGGCCCGCTCACGGGCGGCCTCGGCGAAGCACTCCGCGCCATAGGCGCATTTGGACGCGCCGAGGCACTCCCGGGAGGTGACCGATACCTGGGACCAGGCGCGGTCCGAGACACCGGGGCTCAGATCGTCCCGATCACCCGTCTCGGTCTCGTCCGACCAGTCGCGCAACCGCAGCAGGTCCTTGCCGAGCTTGCTGGTGGGCGTGGCGGCCTCGAACGGGTCGAACAGGCCGGCTTCATCGGCGTCCTCCTGCGGGACGCCCTCGTGGAGCCGGTGTAGGCACAGATAGTTGGAGCGGCCCTTGAGCATGGCGAACTCGGGGCGGCGGCGCAGCAGCGGATGCAGGGCCTCCACGGTGCGGGGCAGGTCTCGCTCGACGAGCTGCCGCTGCAGGGCGAGGGTCGCCGTGGCGACGACGACACGCTCGCCGTGTGCGAGGGCGGGCACCAGATAGCCCAGGGACTTCCCGGTGCCGGTACCGGCCTGAACCAGCAGGTGGGAGCTGTCGTCGATCGCCTCCGCCACGGCTTGGGCCATGGCGGTCTGACCAGGGCGCTCGGTGCCGCCGACAGTGGTGACGGCGGCGTGCAGCAGATCGGCGAGTGGAGGCGAGGACGATTCAGTCATAGGGCTGCCAGCCTACGGGGCGGCACCGACATCACTCCCGTCGGTGTGGTCGGTGACGGACGGTTTCGGCGAGCGCGGGGCTCGGGCAATTCCCCGGTTCCTGGGACGGACGGCCCCCGCTTCCGTGGGACGACCGTCCTCGCTTCATGGGAACCGGGACCCGGCGAGCGGTGTATCAACAGTGAAAGCTCGCATCGAAGCAGGCACATCGCCGGGGGGCACCGATGGTCGCGGAGGTTCACAGGACGGGTCGCAGGGCACGGTCGCGCAGCATCAGCGCGGCGCGTTTGCCGGGGAGTTCGACTTCCGCGGAGAAGCGGAATCCGGCGCCGAGGAAGGCGGCGACGGAGGGGGTGTTGCGAAGATCCGGTTCGGCCACGACGCGGGTGCAGGACGGACGGTGCTCGAGGACGAGATCGGCGGCCGCGCGGAGCAGGGCCGTCCCCAGGCCACGGCCACGATCGCCGACCCGGCCGATGAGCAGGTGGATACCCGTGTCATGCGGCCGGGCCGGGTAGTACCGCGCGAGCGGGTCCAGATCGGCGCGGTACACCTCCCAATAGCTCATCGGGGTGCCATCCAGGACACCCAGACAGGGCACGCTGCGGCCGTCGCCGTCGAGCTGGTCCCCGAGGTGGCTCGCGGTGGTCTCGTCGGGGCCGTCGAGCTCCCAGAATGCGGCGACGGAGGGGTCGTTCATCCATTGGGCGATGAGCCGAAGATCGCGCCCGATGCGGACCGGGACGAGCTGGAAGGTGCCCAACGGGGTGTTGGTGGGCCGCCATTCGACGATGTGGTCGAGCAGATCCGCCCGGCTGTCGGCCTCCCGTCCAGTGGAGCCCAGGTCGATGAGTCGTGCGATGTCCTCTTCCTGGCGCAGCCGCATGTCAATGGTGTCGTCGGTGCTGGAGCTCGTACTGGAGTCGGTGTGCGGCACGGCGACGCTCTCCTCTCGGGGGTCTCGGCACGTCGTGAGGGACGTGGGGGTGAGGGGCGTGATCGCGGGTCGCGGAGTCAAGCCATGGGGGATACAGCTGGGATGCCGGAAGGAGAGACAGAAGTGGCAAGGGGGTTGGCGATGGTCACATAGACGGACTGGGTGTCCACGGGTCCCACGAGTTCGTCCAGGCCGCGCAGCCGCGTGAGCAGATTGGCCTTGCAGCGCAGGGTGGGCGTCTCCAGGAGCAGGGCGGGAAGCGGTGAGCGGGTTCTGCCGGGGCCGGACGCGGCCTCGGTGAGAAAGCGGCGGAACGCGGCCAGCAGGACGCGCTCGTCGACGAGTCGCTGGGACCCGAAGGCGCCGATCATTCCGAGGACGTTGTTGACACCCAGGTAGTAGGCGAACCGCTCGTCGGTGACCTCATCGGGGACGAAGGTGTCGCTGCGGCCGCCGATACCGGGCAGCCGGCGCTGGAGTTCGGCATGCCGGGACGCGCGGAAGTAGTAGCCCTGGTTGTCCCGGTAACGGCCGCCGATCGGCCAGCCGTCGGGGTCCAGCAGCACCAGGGTGTTCTGCTGGTGCGCCTCGAGCGCGATACCGGCTTCTCCGTCCAGCCAGAGCACGGGGCGGACGACCGTGTGCAGATAGCGCAGGAACCACTCCGCGCCGACGGCCGCGGTGGAACGGCCGGTGCGAGCGGCGAGCCGGGCGACGAGGTGGGCGAGCCGGGAGCGCATCACCGGCTGTCCGCGCCAGGGGCGCAGCGCGAGGAGCCCGGCGACGCAGACGGCGTCGTCGCCAGGGCCGAACGGGTTGTGCCGGATGACGACGTCGAGGCCGGTCACGGGTTCGCCATCGGGTCCGTCGACGGCGAGCCAGGCCGGGTCCCGGACGATGTCGAAGCCGGGGAATCCGGGGAAGGCCGCCCTCCACTGCTCGGCCAGTCCGCTGCGGAGCAGTCGGTGCACCTCGACACCGCGGCGGAGTTCCTTACGGAGGTTTTCACGACGGGAGTTGGTGATCCGCAGAGCGAGGGAGAGTTTCAGCATGGCAGGAGCACCGGGCCGGTAGACGGTGCGGACCGAGGAGGTCGGGTGCCAGTGTCCGCCGGACGGCCCGAGGTCGTGCAACAAGCCGGAATCGAAGAGCGCGGCGGCGTCCGGGCGGTGCCGGATCTCGCGAGCCTGCCAGGGATGCAGCGGCAAGGGCACGGTTCCGTCCGGCAGTTGGAGGCCGCTGCCCGCCAGGGAGAGGGCGAGCCGCTCGGCTGGCACGGTCCGGCCGCGCTCCGTCCAGGCCGACTCGCAGGCCAGCACGGACCGGGCGACCGCGATCCAGTGAAGAGGGAAGGAGCCACGCGATTCCGGTGAACAGACGGTGGATTCACTGTCGGAGAGGCCCTCGCGGCTCTTCGGCGTGGGATGCAGGGGGTGACCGAAGAGGAGGGACTGTTCCGCGTTGAGAAACGGAGTACTCGTGCCGGGATCGGCGGGCGCCGCCCGGCGGTGGGCGAGAAAGAGGGCGGTGCGTCGTACGGAGTCCGCGACACGGGCGACGAGTTCGGTGGCGTCCGCGTCGGGGTCGTCCCGTCGCGCGCTGTACGCCGCCTCGCGGGTGAGCAGGGCCGCGAGGGTGACCGCCCCGACGGCGGGCGCGTCGTGAGGGCCGTGCTCCAGCAGCGGCGGGCCGAAGCGGTGCCAGCCAGTGGGCGACCAATAGCGCACGGGGACGAGGAGGACGGTTCCGCTGGCGGCGAGGGGGATGCGCAGGGTGTCCCCGTCGGGGCGCGCGAGGCCGCTCTCACGTACCCAGCAGCGCAGCAGGTTCTCGACGCCCGCGCCGTCGGACGCGATCTGCGGGTCGGGGTCGTCGAGCGGATCCACGCCGACCACACGGGCCCGGTCGGCGGGCGCGTCATGGCTGTCACGGTCCTGCCGGGGAACCACCCTCGCGGGGAGGGGCGGCCCCTGGGCGGGCAGTTGCGGCACGGGCGGCTCCTCCGGCGATGACTCCGGGGCGGAGGGCTGGGGTGCTCTCGCTCCCGTACTCGCTTCCGCCGCGCCGACGAGCGGAGCCCTGGCCAGCGCCACCGCTAGGGGCAGTGGCTCCTCCGTGGGGGGCAGCGGCTCCACCCCCTGGGATGGTGGCACCGCCGCCGGGGGAAGTGTCCCTGTCGCCGTGGGTGATGGCAGCGCAGCAAGGGGTGGGACCACCGCCGGGGGTGGCACTGCCGCCGAGGGTGCTGGCACTGCCGCCAGGGGTCGCGGCACCGCAGCGGGGGGTGCTGACGGTGCTGGGTGCCCCGCCTGGTCTCCGGCGGCCGTCATGGCGGTGGACGGTGCCCTGACCGTCGAGACCGCCGCGGGCGGGGCGGGCGGGGCGGGTGGTCTGGTCGTCCCGGCCGGAGGAGGCGCCGTGTGGGGCGGATGTGGGAGGGGCGGCGGCGGGGGGCCGGGGTGGGCGGGGTCGCCGGAGTCGGTCAGGGCGCCGGGCACGGGCTGCGGTCGGGGAGACACGGGGGCTCCCCCGGGGGTGTGCGGCATGGTGGGTGCGGCGCGGGCATCACGGCGTTCACGTCCTGGGCCCGGCGCCTGCCTCCTTCGGTGGTGCGATGGGGTGCGGTCGTACGGTGCGGGGCACGTCAGTGGCGGTTTCCGGCGAATGGTGGGGCGAATGGGCCAGCGGCGGTCGGGAGTTCACCGGAGCGGGAGCGGGTTCCGGAGGTGCGGATCGCCGCGTCCAGGGCGTCGGCGAGCCGGTCCAGAACGGCCTCTGTCTGCTCATCGGTGATGGTGAGTGGAGGGAGGAGGCGGATCACCGCGTCGTGGCGTCCGCCGAGTTCGACGATGAGCCCGCGCCGCAGGCACTCCTGCTGGACGGCCGCCGCGAGCGCGGGATCGGCGGGCGGGGCTGCCGTACGCGTGACACCGGGGTAGGGGGCTCCCCCGCCCAGGACTTGGCGCGCATCCTCGCTCAGGGTTCCGCGCGCGCCCCCGCCCTCGGTGCCCGTCAGCCAGGCTCCCTCACACGGGGTCACTTCGTCCGGAGCCTCCTCGATCGTGGATTCTCCGTACGGGCTTGTGCCGCCCGGGGCCCCCTCCCAGTCGGCGTACGCGACAGGCCCGAGCGCCGCTGCGAGCCCGACCCGCGCTGCGGACCCGGCCTGCCCGGCCTCCGCCCCGACACCCGCCTCCGCGATGGCCCCCGCCTCCGCGGTGGGTCCGGCCTCCGGGGCGACCAGTTCCAGTCCGATCATGAGGCCGCGGCCGCGTACCTCCCCGATCTGGGGGCGTCCGGCGGCGAATCGGCGCAGCCGCTCGAGCATCCGTCGGCCGACGACCGCCGCGCGCTGGGCGAGATGGTTCACCCGGACGTACGCGAGGGTGGCCGTGCCCGCGGCCATCGCCAGCTGGTTGCCGCGGAAGGTGCCCGCGTGGGCTCCGGGAGGCCAGACGTCGAGCTCCTCCCGGTAGACCACGACGGCCAGCGGCAGGCCCCCGCCGATGGCCTTCGACAGCACCATCACATCGGGCACCGTCCCGCTGTGGTCGACCGCCCAGAAGGCCCCGGTGCGCCCGACGCCGGTCTGCACCTCGTCCGCGATGAGCGGGATGGAGCGGGCCTCGGTGATCTCGCGCATACGGCGGAGCCAGCCGTCCGGTGCCGGGATCACCCCGCCCTCGCCCTGTACGGGTTCGAGGATCATCCCGGCCGGGTCGGGCGCCCCGCCCTTCGGGTCGTCGAGCAGCTTCTCGGCCCAGCGCGCGGAGAGTTCGGCACCGCGCTCCCCGCCGACCCCAAACGGGCAGCGGTAGCCATACGGAAAGGGCAGCCGGGTCACACCGGCCGCAGAGGCGCCACCGGAGGCGGCCAGCGCCCCCGCCGTCATGCCGTGGTAGGCCCCGGAGAAGGCGAGCAGGCCATCGCGCCCCGTGGCGATCCGCACCAGCGTGAGCGCGGCCTCGACCGCGTCCGTGCCCGCCGGTCCGCAGAACTGCACCCGCGCGCCGGCGGCGAGGCCGGGCGGCAAGGTGGCGAACAGCTCGTCCGTGAAGGCGTCCTTGACCGGTGTGGCCAAGTCCAGGACCTGCAGCGGCGCTTCCGAATCCAGAACGGCCCGGATCGCTTCCAGCACCACCGGGTGGTTGTGCCCCAGAGCCAGCGCCCCGGCCCCGGAGAGACAGTCGAGATAGCGGCGGCCGTCGGCCCCTTCGATCGTCATCCCCCGGGCGCGGACCGGGACGATGGGCAGCGCCCGGGCATAGGTGCGGGCGGCCGACTCACGCAGCGCCTGGCGCCGCAGAATTCCCTGGGTGGCGCCACCGTCGTCGGAGACGGCGGACAGGGCCATCGGCGGGAGCTGGGTCACGGCCACGAGTCTCGGTCCTCCTGCTGCTGAACACCCTCCGGCTGTCCCCCGTACGTACCAACGACGCGTAAGGCTCTGGATCACGGGCTTGGCGAAGATCCTTGCCGCAGGGGGCGAAGATCCTCGCGGCCGGGAACCAAGGACCCGCTCGCAACCGTCGTAGGCGGCACCGGCATAGTGGGATACCACCCCATTGCCGGGGCGGTGCATGACAATTCCACATAGGCCGTAGAGCAGATCAGTACCTCAGGGGGACTTCCGCCCATGCCATCCTCACGCCGACCCGCACTGGCCGTGGCTGCCATAGCCTCGGTTCTGGCGCTCACCGCCACCGCGTGCGATTCCTCGGACGACAACACCGACGCCCGGCCGACCGCGTCGTCGGAGCAGGGCGTGGACGGCATCAAGCTGCCCGACGACCTCAACGACAAGTTGAAGAACCTCGGCATCGATCTGGATCAGTGGAAGAACGGTGCCTGGAACAAGTGGGACCGGGACGACTGGCTGCGCGAGGCCGGTGACTTCATCAACCCGATCATCAAGGGTCTGTGGAAGCCGGACCGGATGCGCGACGCGCAGGAGCCCGACAAGCCGGTCGACAACAGCGACATCGCGGACGACCAGGGTGTGACCGACCCCGATCCGCAGCCTGTCCCGGCCAAGGCGGTCGCCAGCCCGTACAGCTCGAAGGTCCCCTACGCGGGCAAGGTGTTCTTCGACGGCCCCGAGGGTTCGATGGTCTGCTCCGCGACCGTGGTCGAGGACCCGGCGCACCCCGGCAAGTCCAATTTGGTGTGGACGGCGGGCCACTGCGTCCACGCGGGCAAGGGCGGCGGCTGGTACAAGAACCTGATGTTCGTCCCCTCCTACAACGACGCGGGCAAGTCGCAGGCGGAGCTGGAGAACGCCACCAAGGAGGAGCTGGCTCCCAAGGGCGTCTGGTGGGCCGACTGGGCGCAGACCTCCTCACAGTGGATCGACAGGGGCGCGGCCGTGGGCGGCAAGGGCGCTCCGTACGACTTCGCGGTGATGCATGTGAAGCCGGAGGTCAGCGGCGGCAAGTCGCTCGAGGAGATGGTCGGCGGCGCGCTTCCGGTCGACTTCAACGCCCCGGCGGTGAAGTCCATCGACGAGATCACGGCTACCGGCTACCCGGCCGCCCCGCCGTTCGACGGCCAGAAGATGAACCAGTGCGCGGACAAGCCGGGCCGACTCTCCCTGGATGCCAAGCAGCCCACGATGTACCGCATCGGCTGCACCATGACCGCGGGTTCCTCCGGCGGTGGCTGGGTCGCCGAGGGCTCGGACGGCAAGCCCTCGCTGGTGTCCAACACCTCGATCGGCCCGTCCAACGCGACCTGGCTGGCGGGCCCGCACCTGGGACCCGAGGCGAAGGGCGTCTACAACGCGGTCAGCAAGAAGTTCGCGAGCCAGTGACCGGCTGAGCCGGTAGCCGTCGGGCACCACACGACGAGGGCCCGCTCCCGGAAGGGCGAATTCCAGGGGTCGTAGCAACACAGTGATCAACTGGCTGTCGCCAGGAGCTTAGCGAGACGCTCGGCTGGGGATTCCCAGCCGGGCGTTTTGCGTGGGCGACTGTTCAGCTCGGCGGCGACGGCGTCCAAGTGCTCGCGGGTGTGGGCGGAGAGATCTGTGCCTTTGGGGAAGTACTGCCGCAACAGGCCGTTGGTGTTCTCGTTCGAGCCGCGCTGCCAGGGACTGCCCGGATCGCAGAAGAAGACGGGCATGTCCGTGGCGGTGCTGAACTCCGTGTGCAGGTGTATCTCAGAGCCTTGGTCCCAGGTGAGAGAGCGCCTGAGCTGGGTGGGCAGGGTCGCGACGGTGCGGACGAGTGCGTCGCGCATCTGGGCGGGCTGGCGGCCGTCAGGCAGGTGGACCAGGGCGACGAATCGGCTGGAGCGTTCGACGAGCGTGCCGATCGCGGACTTGTGGGCCTCTTGGGGGTTGAGGAACATCGGAACGAAAACCGGCGCTAAGGGTTCGTCGGGCCTGGTGGGGCGGCTGACGGACCATCGGTTGCCGGACCTGCCTGAAGTCGTTCCACGGATAACACCCCAATATCTGCGGTAACTTGATCCGTCACCTGCGGTGATGTTCTCTGGCCGCTACGTGAAGCGGCCCTGTTATCTGTGGCAAGGGGGAAGCAGCGCCCACCGTCGTGCAGCTGCCGGCCGGGAAGGCGTTGACCGTCCGGACGGCGGCGGACGTGTTCCTCGACTCGCTCGGCAACCCGAACACGGTCCGGAACTACGGGATTGGGGTGGGCAAGACCGCCGCGCGGCTCGGCGAGGGCCGACCGCTGGCGTCGGTCGCGGACGATGAGATCGGCGAGGCTCTGGAACTGCTGTGGGGCACCGCGGCGGTGAACACGTGGAACGCCCGCCGGGCGGGGGTGCTGTCCTGGCTCGGCTGGTGCCGTGAGCGCGGCTACGAGGGGCCGATGGTCCCGTCTGGGCGAAGCGGCTGACGGTGCCGGACTCCGAGACCCCGGCCCGCTCGAAGATGGCCGTGGACCGGCTGATTGCCCGGCGTGAGGTTCACCTGCGGGAGAAGACGCTGTGGCGGATGCTGTACGAGACCGCCGCCCGCGCGGAAGAGGTCCTCGGCGTGAACATCGAGGAACTGGATTTCGCCGGGCGCCGCTGCCCGGACAAGGCGAAGGGCGCCGGGACCAAGGCCCGCCGCCGCGGCCAGGCGCGCGAGGACTTCGTGCTGGAGCCCGTGTACTGGGATGCCGGCACTGCCCGGCTGCTGCCCAGGCTCCTCAAGGGCCGAACCCGCGGGCCGGTGTTCGTCACCCACCGCCGCCCGGGGCCGGGCAAGGTCGTCAGCCCACGCGACGTGTGCCCGGATACCGGGCTGGCCAGGCTGTCGTACGGGCAGGCCCGCGCTCTGCTCGACGAGCACACCGCGCTACGCGGGCCGGGTACGGGCTGGGACCTGCACGAGTACCGCCACTCCGCCCTGACCTATCTCGGCGAGCAGGGCGCCTCGCTGTTGATGCTGATGGCGAAGTCCCGGCACAAGAAGCCGGAGAACGTCCGTCGCTACTTCAAGCCCTCCCCGGAGGCGATCTCCGAGCTGACCAGCCTGCTCGCCCCCGGCGACGCCCGCCGTTGACCGTCTGCGCTTGACAGGGCTGGCCGCGTGGGTGGTGGGCCGTTCAGCGCGGAATCACCCAGCCCGGTGCCCAGGTGCCGGCGGCGTCGTGGTCGGCCGTCGTGGCGGCGAGGTGGGTGCGGAGGGTGGCCAGCGCCGGGTGGGGGTTGTCGCGGTGCCAGAGGAGCGAGTGCGGGTAGACGGGCGTCGGGTTGGTCACCGGGATGCGGCGCAGGCCGTGGTCGGCGGGCCAGATGAGGCGGGTGTGCTCGCCCATGAAGGTGGCCAGGGCCGGGGTGTCGGAGATGGTGTCGAGGAGCGCGTCGGAGCCGAAGTTGGGGCCGGTCACCTCGATGGTGAGGCCGAACTCGGCGACGAGGTCGTCGTAGTAGGCGCCCCACTCGGTACCGGGGGCGATGCCGGGCATCCAGATCCGGTGCCCGGTGAGCTGGGCGACGGTCACGGACCGGGCGCCTGCCAGTGCGTGGGCGGGGCCGGTGAGGAGCTGGAGCGGCTCGTCGAGCACCCGGATGGACTCGATGTCCTCGGGAAGGGGCCGGCCTGGCGCGGCGACGGCGCGGAAGGACGCGTCGATCGCACCGGAGCGAATGGCGGTGACGGCGGTCTCGATGTCGAACAGCATCATCACGTCGAGGTCGATCTCGGGGTGTGCGCGGTGGAAACCGCGCATCAGGCTTGACTGCGCGCTGCGCGAGGCGATCACGTCGACGCGAAGCGGACGGTGGCCGGGGCGCACGGACGCGCCTGCACGCTCGGCGACGCGCAGCAGCTCGCGTGCGTGGGGCAGGAACGCCTGACCATCGATGGTGAGTTCAGCGCCGCGTGGGGCACGGGTGAACAATCGCACGCCGAGGGTGCGCTCCAGCGCGGCGATGCGTTTGGAGACGGCCTGCTGGGTGATCGACAGGTCGGCGGCGGCTTTCTGGAACTGGCCCGCTTCCGCGACGGCGACGAAGGTACGTACTGCTTCGAGATCCACGCCGACCCACCTTAGTGAACAACTGATTGTTGTGGATTGCTGGCAGGTCAGTTGTTTGACCTGCTGTTGTCCTGCCCGCTTATCTCTCAACGGTCAACGTCAGGTTGTTCGGGTGGGACCTCAAGGGGAGTGCGCTGAGCATGGTGGGCAGGAGACGGTTGGGCCGGCAGTTCGGCTGGCTGTGGGCGTCATATGCGGTGAGCGCATATGGGTCCGGTCTGGGGTTCGGGGCGTTGCCGCTGATCGCCGTGCTGGTGCTGCATGCCGGACCCGCTGAGGTGTCCGCGCTGTCGGCGGTGGGGCCTGCGGTGGGTGCGCTGATTGCGGTGCCGCTCGCGCCGTGGGTGGAGTTCCGGCGCAAGCGCCCGGTCATGATCATGATGGACCTGGCCCGGTTTGCGGCCATGGCGACGATCCCTGTCGCCTACGCCTTCGGATGGCTCAGTTTCGTCCAGCTGCTCGTGGTCTCGGCCGTGGTCGCCGCAGCCAAGATCGCCTTCAATGCGGCCAGCGGCGCCTACCTCAAGGCCCTCGTGGGGCCGGATGACCTGCTCGTCGCCAACGCGCGGTTCGAGTCCACAAACTGGAGCTCCATCGCAGTGGGGCCACCGCTGGGCGGGGCGGCGATCGGCCTGTTCGGGCCGGTCACCACCATGGTGGCCGACGCGATCAGCTACCTGCTCTCCGCGTTGGGCATCACCGCGATCCGCGGCCAGGAAGAAGCGCCGCGAACGACCGACAAGAGCCCGGTCCGGGCAGGCGCACTGCTCGACGGCTGGCGACACATCATGGGCCACCCCGGTTTGCGGCCGCTCTACCTCAACCAAATGGTCGTCGCCGGTCTGATCATGGCCACCGAGCCGCTGCTGGCCGTGCTCCTGCTTCGCCAACTCGGGTTCCCACCCTGGCAGTACGCCCTCGCCTTCGCCGCCCCCTGCCTCGGCGGACTCATCGGCTCGCGGCTGGCCCGCCGTGTCGTGGCCCGCTTCGGCCGGCACTGGGTCTTCCGGACCGTCGGCACCCTGCGCGCCGTCTGGCTGATCGGCCTGGCCTTTGTCCGTCCCGGCGTCGTCGGACTCGTCACCGTGATGGCCGTCGAGCTGGCGATCATCATCAACATGAGCCTGTACAGCCCGGTTCTCGCCACCTACCGGCTCGAACACACTCCCGAGCATCTCGTCGCCCGCACCTTGTCGGCCTGGTCGATCGGGCAGCAGGCGTCCATCGCCGTCCTCACCGCGCTCGCCGGGCTGCTCGCCGACGTCACCAGCCCACGTACCGCTCTCACGGTCGCAGGACTGCTCATCCTGACCACACCGCTCCTGCTTCCCCGACAGGACCAGACGTCGCAGCACGAGCCGGAACTGTCCCGCAGCCACTCATGAGGCACCACAACTTGCCACCCGCAGGCCGCAGCCGGTCCGCCGGTGCGTGCCGCGTCGACCCGGCACACCACCGGTTAAGGAGAACTCGCGTGAACACTGCCCCCGCGCTTGACCCCACCCACACCGCTCTTCTCGTCATGGATTACCAGCCCGCGATCCTGGCCTTTGTGCCCGAAGGCGAGGACCGAAACGCGCTGCTCGGTCGTGTGGAAGGGGCCGTCGCCGACGTTCGCGCAAATGGCGGCACCATCGCCTACGTACGCGTCGGCTTCACCGATACCGACTGGGACGCGATCCCGGCCTCCAACAAGTCCTTCGCCCCGCTGGCCCAACACCGCGTCATGCACCATGAGGACCCTGCCGCTGCCATCCACGAGCGCCTGGCTCCCCAGGACAGCGACATCGTCGTGCGCAAGATCCGCTACGGCGGCATGTCCACCACCGACCTCGACCAGCAGCTACGCGAGCGCGGCATCACCACTCTGGTCGTCTCCGGCATCAGCACCAGTGGCGCCGTCCTGTCCACCGTCATCGACGCGGCCGACCGCGACTACCAGCTCTACGTCCTGTCCGACGGCGTCGCCGACCCGGACACCGAAGTCCACAATGTCCTGCTCCATCGCGTCTTCCCCTCACGGGCCCACATCATCGACACCACCGAGCTGCGCGCCCTGCTCCGTGCTGACTGACTCGAACCACGAGCCGATCCCACTCACGGCCGCCGCACCCACCCGGTGCGGCGGCCGCCCACACCCCAGTGCCGGCCGGCCCAGCAGCGGCCCGGAGCTTCACCGCCGCCTACCGCACCCGCCGCCTCCCGTAGCCGCCGCAACCTCAGTCGGCGTTAAGTCTCCCGGCCCCTTGCAATCCGGTGACCAGCGCAAACGTCACCGCCGGGATAGCCCCGGCGGTGAATGCCACCCGCACCAGGTTCACGCCTCTTCGGCCGCGTCCGGGTCTCGCAGCGGACGCAGGCCGCCGGGCAGGTCGGGAAGCTGGAAGGAGTACCGGCCGACCATGTTGATGTGGTGCCGTACGAATGGCGAGAGGCGGGCCACGTCCTCGTCACGGACGTCGAAGCCGTCCGCCCGCAGCTGCTTCACCGCAGCGTCCATGTACCGGGTGTTGAACAGCACGAGGGCGTTGAGGACCAGGCCCAGCGCCCCGATCTGGTCCTCCATACCGTCCTGGTAGCGCTGGTAGAGCTGCCCGTGCCTGCCGTGGAAGATCTTCCTGGCGAGAGAATGGCGGCCCTCCTGGAGGTTGGCCTGGCTCTTGATCTGCCGCCGGTAGCCGGGCTCGTCGGCCAGGCGCAGGATGTGCAGGGTTTTCGCGATCCGCCCGTAGTGGGCAATCGCGTCGCCGAGCGGGGTTGGGCGACCGTCCCGCGACAGCATGCGGATGACGTCGTACGCACGCACGGCTCCGGTGTGGATGGAGCCGATGATGCGAAGGATGTCCTCCCAATGGCGTTCGATGCGGGCGAGGTCGACCCGGCCGCGGGCCGCGTCCTGGAAGGCGCCGTAGTCGGCGGTGCGGTCGATGCGCCACATTCTCTGATCAGGCAGGTCGGCGAGCTGCGGCGCGTACGCGAAGCCGGCCAGAGTGAGCAGGCCGAAGACGATGTCGCTGTAAGAAGCGGTGTCGGTGACGATCATCTCGGGGCGCTTGCCGCCATCGCGGTCGTAGAGGACGTCCAGTACGTACAGCGAGTCGCGCGGGGTGCCTGCCACCACCTTCCCGCCCAGTCCCGCGGCCTGGTCGTTGATCATGTTCAGCCAGGTGGCGCCGCCCCGGCGCCCGAAATACTTCGGGTTCGGCCGCGCGTACACCGACGGCACGGGCACGACGAACCGCATGCCGTCCACGGAGGCGACCAGGCCGCCGCCCCACGCCTGCGCGAGCGGGATGGCTGCCTGGCAGTCGATCAGCCTGGCGTTCGCGGCCCGGTACGTCGCCAGCCGCAGATACGTCTGGTCGACATGGGACAGGCGCCCGTACTTCAGCGCGTCCGCAGCCCCGATGACCGGGGTGTAGCCGACGTTGCAGCTGTGCGCGACCAAGAGCGCGGCAATGGTCACGTGCAGGTCCTTCAGCCGGGCCTCGCCGCCGGTGACCGAAGTGAACGCCTGATCGGCATCGGTCCACGAGAAAACCTCCAGCAATGCCTCCGGCAGGTCGACCCGGGGCAGCATCGCCTCCACTGCCTCCCGCAGCTGGCGCAGGGAGGCGGGTTCCGGCTCCGGCTCCAGGGCTGCGAAGTGCAGGCGGCCGTCGTCGTCGAACACGATCTGGGAGTTCGCCGGCACCCGCGCGGCGACCTCGCGGTAGGTGCCGTCCAACAGCGCGGCCCGAGCCGCCAGGTGCTCCCCCGCCTCGGCGGGCAGGTTGAGCGAGGCGAGCACGGTCGGCTTGGCCTGCTCCCACGCTTCCCCGTCCAGCAGCTTCGCCCTCGGGTCGCCCCACTTGGAGGAGTTCTTCGCGAACACCTGCTTGCTTCGCAGCATCCGGTGCACTTGCTCCAGCACGCAGAACGCGTACGCCTTCCAGTCGACCGTGCCTGGCTCCAGGTGCGGCGCGGACAGCACCAGGCGCCGCCACGACCCGGTGACCAGGCCGGTGTCGATCTCCGCTGGGCCGACCTTCTTGCGTCCCATCAGGTCCGGCAGCGACTTCAACGCCTTCAGGACCGGCAAGCCCTCCGGCGTGGCGCCGAAGTCGACCACTGTCACCAGGAGCTTCAGGAACGGCCGTACGGTGCCGAACCGGGTGACCAGCTGGGTCCGCCATGCCTCGTCCGCGTCCGAGTCGAGCGGAGGAGTCAGCTCGAACAGCGCGGCGATCGCCGCCGCCAGCTCGTGCCGGGGCACCACCTGCTCGATCCGCTCCCACATCGCCTCCAGCGTCTCCACCTCGGGCGGGGTGATCTCGCCGGTGTCGGTGTCGACCTGCTCGCTGGTGCTGTCGAACACGATCTGGAACGCGGCGGCCAGCTTCGCCGACGCCCTCTCCACGCGCGGCAGGGTCTTCAGCTTCTCCTTCGCCGTCTCCCGCTCCGCCCTGGCCAGCAGCTTCGTCGAGATCAGTACCTCCAGGAGGTCCAGGGCGTCATCGACCGCCCGGGACGTCAGGTAGACCGCAGTGGCCAGCAGCGTGGCCAGGCGCCGGGAGTCACCGTGCCGCTTGAGCAGCGAACGCCTTGCCATCGACCCCGTACCGCGACAGCTCCGCCAGCCGCCGCGGCGGTATCGCGGACACGTCCACCTCGCCCATCCCGAAGGCCGCGATCTCCTCTGCTCGTTCCAACGCCCACTTCATCTGTGGCCCGGAGATCCGCACCGGACCCCGGCGCAGCCGGTCCAGCTCCGACACCCGGGCGCCCGGCGGCACCGTCAGCAGGGAGTCCAGCACTGCCCGCTGACCAGCGCTCAGCAGCCCGTAGAGGGTGTCCCACAGCCGCTGGTTCGCCGCCTCCCTCACCGCGGCCACCAGCCGGGCCAGCGTCGTCACCCCGGGCAGCAGCACCCGCCGCTCACGCAGCCACCCCGCCGCCGCGTCGAACAGCGCCTTCGGGCCCTCCCCGGTCGTCCAGGCCCGCGCATCCACCCACGCCCGCAGCTCCGCCTCCGACTCGGCGAACTCCGTGTACTCCAGGACCCGCCGAGCCGGGTGTTCTCCCGCTCGCCGTATGCCTTCAGCGCCGACCGGTCCGCGACGCCCAACTGCTCGGCGAGGTAGTTGACCGCCTCCGCCGGCACGTCCGTCGGATCGTCCAGGAACACCCCGAGGAATCGCACCGTGGTCATCTGCACCGCGAACCCGAGCCGGTTGTGAGCCCGCCGCTTCGGCTCGATCAACGCCCGGTCCGCGTCATCCAGGAAGAAGAACCGCTCCAACTCCGTACGGGACGGCGCCCCGTCGTACGCCGCATACTTCGCGGCTTGCTCATCCGTCAGAAACTCGACCGGCACCCCGGACCTCCAGACAGTCAGTGATCAACACGACTGCCGAAGGCTCCGCCCCCGCCGAACCCCAGGTCAAAGCGCTCTCAAGCCCTCCAGGGGCTTAGCGCCGGTTTTCGTTCCGATGTTCCTCAACCCCCGCCTTGCCGATGATGAGGTCGCCCTCCCAGTGTCCGGGGATCGCCCGGTCGGCCACTTCGGCAGGTCGCTCGCTGATCATCACCATGTCCCGCGACATGCGTGGTTGGCGTCGGCAGGACTGGCGGTGGGGCCGCCGCATAGCCCTGCCAGTTCGTAGTGCCCTGGTCAGTTCGCGACGGAGTTCGCCGCGGCCCTGGACGTAGAGGGCCTGGTAGATCGTCTCGTGGACCACGTGCATCTCCGGCCGGTCGGGGAAGCGGGCCCGCAGAGCCTGGCAGATCTGTTCAGGGCTCCAGCGGCGTTCCAGGTGGTCCTGGATGAAGTCCCGGAGTCCGGGGTTCTGGCCGATTTTCCCTGGCTTCGGACGGGGGCGTCGGGCATCGGCGCGGGATTGTGCGGCATATGGCCGGTAGGCCCAGCGAGTCGCGTCACCGCGCAGCGGCACACCATTGCGGCGTACCTCCCGGCTGATCGTGGACGGGCTGCGGTTCAGCTCGGCCGCGATGGTGCGGATGGAAGCCTTCTCCCGCAGCCGGTCCGCGATGTGTATGCGCTCTTCCTCGCACAGGTACCGCCGCCCGGAAACAGAAGCCGGCGCCACCGGCCTGACCGGTGGCGCCGCCGTTGTACGCCCGGACGCATTACGTCCGTTGCGCCAGCGTCTGCCGGTCTTCGGGTTGATCCCGACGATCCGGCATGCCTCTTTGTTGCTGTACCCCTGCTTCACGAGCCGGAAGTATGCAGCTCGCTCAGCAGAGAGCGGCACGGGGCCCCGAGCCACTGTCCGGTTCTCTCGGATCTTGAAGTCCATCGCACCCCTTGAGCTGGGGTGTTGCGACGACCACTAGAACGGAAGAAGTCCGGGGGCGGGCCCTCGTCGTACGCCTGTCGTGCCTTCGCCGTGCTGCCCGTCGTGGCTAGTGCTGTCCGGCGGCCGCGGCCGGGACGAAACGCCGCAGCTCCGCCGCGAGCTCCTCGTGCACCCGCGCCTTGAGCAGCGTGCCCTCGGGCGTGTGCTCCTCGGAGAGCACCTCACCCTCGACGTGGGTGCGCGCGACCAGCTTGCCGTCGGTGTACGGCAGCAGGACCTCGATCTCGACCTGGGGCCGGGGCAGCTCCTCGTCGATCACCGCGAGCAGCTCGTCGATGCCCAGCCCGCTGCGGGCCGACACCGCCATGGCGCGCCGCTCCATGCGCAGCAGCCGCTGCACCACCAGCGGATCGGCCAGATCCGCCTTGTTGATCACGACGATCTCGGGCACGTCGACCGCGCCCACATCGCGGATCACCTCGCGCACGGCGGCCAGCTGCTCCTCCGGTGCCGGATGCGACCCGTCCACCACATGGACGATCAGATCGGCGTCGCCGACCTCCTCCATCGTGGACCGGAACGCCTCCACCAAGTGGTGCGGAAGGTGCCGGACGAACCCGACGGTGTCCGCCAGTGTGTAGAGCCGCCCGCTGGGGGTCTCCGCCCGGCGCACGGTCGGGTCGAGGGTGGCGAACAGTGCGTTCTCCACCAGGACGCCCGCACCGGTGAGCCGGTTGAGCAGCGAGGACTTGCCCGCGTTGGTGTATCCGGCGATGGCGACGGAGGGGACCTTGTGGCGCCGGCGCTCCTGCCGCTTGATGTCGCGGCCGGTCTTCATCTCGGCGATCTCGCGGCGCATCTTCGCCATCTTCTCGCGGATGCGACGCCGGTCCGTCTCGATCTTGGTCTCACCGGGACCACGGGTGGCCATACCGCCGCCCGAGGATCCGGAGCCACCGCCACCCATCTGCCGGGACAGCGACTGGCCCCAGCCCCGCAGCCGCGGCAGCATGTACTGCATCTGGGCGAGCGAGACCTGCGCCTTACCCTCTCGGGACTTGGCGTGCTGGGCGAAGATGTCGAGGATCAGGGCGGTCCGGTCGACCACCTTGACCTTGACGACGTCCTCGAGGTGGATCAGCTGGCCGGGGCTTAGCTCACCGTCGCAGACCACGGTGTCGGCACCGGACTCGACCACGATGTCGCGCAGTTCCTCGGCCTTGCCGGAGCCGATGTAGGTGGCGGGATCCGGCTTGTTGCGCCGCTGGATCACGCCGTCGAGCACCAGGGCGCCGGCGGTCTCGGCGAGCGCGGCCAGCTCCGCCAGGGAGTTCTCCGCGTCCTGCGCCGTGCCGGAGGTCCATACGCCGACCAGCACCACGCGCTCCAGGCGCAGCTGCCGGTACTCGACCTCGGTGATGTCCTCGAGCTCGGTGGACAGCCCCACCACACGCCGCAGCGCGGCACGGTCGGAGCGGTCGTACTGGTCGCCGTCACGCTCCTCGTCGATCTCGTGACTCCAGGCGACGTCCTCTTCCATCAGGGCGTCGGCCCGAAGGCTCTCGGCGGGTCGCTGCCGGTCCTGCGGAAGGGAAGAGGAGTGGGTCAAAGGAATCCTTACGTCGTGGAATACCGTCACTGTCGACAACGCGTGGCGAGCCCGCGGGATTCCCCGCCGGGGCCGGTCGCGACGCCGACTCCTTGATGGTCGCACGCGGCGGCCGGGCCGTCACCCTGGTTTCACGGCCCATGGCACCGCGTAACGCACCGCGTGCCGCCCTGCCCGGGCGCCCGGCAGCGCGGCGCCCTTCGTGCTCTCCTTCGCCGTCGGTCGCCAGTCGGCGTGTCCCGGCATCGGCGGCGTCTTCTTTCCGTACAGCCAGGGACGGAGGAATCCGCTCAGGTCACGCCCCGCCACCTGGGAGGCCAGCTGGATGAAGTCGGCGGTCGAGGCCACTCCGTCGCGGTGGCGGAGCACCCATTCACGCTCCAGCCGGTCGAAGGCGGTCCGGCCGATCCGCTGCCGCAGCGCGTACAGCACCAGCGCGCTGCCGTCGTAGACGACCGGGCGGAAGATGCCGATCTGCTGACCGGAGTCGGCCGGTTTGGGGGCCGCGGGCGGCCCGCCCTCGGCCCGCCAGGCGTCGGACTGCTCGTACGCCTTGCGCATCCGCCGCTCCAGGCTCGCCTTACCGCGCTCATCGGCGTACAGCGCCTCGTACCAGGTGGCGTGGCCCTCGTTGAGCCATAGGTCGGACCAGCGGCGCGGGCTGACGCTGTCGCCGAACCACTGGTGCGCCAGCTCGTGCACCATGATCGATTCGATGTACCACCGGGGCAGCTCCGCGCTGGTGAACAGATCACGCTCGAAGAGGGAGAGCGTCTGTGTCTCCAGCTCGAAGCCGGTGGTGGCGTGGGCGATCAGGACGCCGTAGTTCTCGAACGGGTAGCGCCCGGCCTTCTTCTCCATCCAGGCCAGCTGTCCGGGAGTGCGCGCGAGCCACTTCTCCAGCCGTGCGCGGTCCACCGCGGGTACGACGTCGCGCACCGGCAGCCCACGGGGCCCGGTGCGGCGCGGCACGGCGGAGCGGCCGATGGAGATCTGCGCCAGTTCGGTGGCCATGGGATGGGCGAGGCGGTACGTCCAGGTGGTCCGCGACCCCTTGCGAAGGCGCAGTCCGGGAAGACCGCCCGCGACGACCGTAAGGCTCTTCGGAGCGGTGATCCGGAAGGTGAAGCGGGCCTTGTCGGCGGGGTGGTCGTTGCAGGGGAAGACCCGGTGGGCGGCGTTGGCCTGATTGGCCATGACCAGCCCGTCGCTGGTGCGGACCCAGCCGCCGTTGGTGCCGCCCCGCGGATCGCTGGTGTGGTGGACGGTGACCCGGAAGGCGGCGCCCTTACGGAGCGGGGTGGACGGCGTGACCACCAGGTCCTCACCGGCCGTCACGAACCGGGCCCGCACCCCGTCGACCCGCACCGAGTCCACGACACCCTGGGCGAAGTCGAGGTTGACGGTGCGCAGGGGGGCGGTGGCGTGGGCGTCGATGGTGGTGACGGCGTCGAGCGGCCGGTCCTGGCGGCGGTAGTCGAACACGATGTCGTACGCCGTGACGTCGTACCCGGGATTGCCGAGCTCCGGGAAGAGCGGGTCGCCGATGCCCAGGGGCCTGGGGTGGGTGGACGATACCGGCCCCGCGGCGGAGGAGGGGCCGACCGCGAGGAAGACGGCGGCCATGGCCGCCGCCACCAGCGCGGTCCTGCGGCGCCCGGTGCGCGGCGGCCAGGGGCGGCGCCCCGAAGAAAACGTCATGCCCTACGGCTACCAGCCCCCCCGGCGCCGGCGCAGTCGCTCCCGGCTTTGATCCACCCGAAGGAGTTCAGGCGGCCCGGCGGCGCTCAGGAGCGCGCCGCGGCCACACTGCGGCCCTCGCGTGTCACGTCATAGACCCCCGGGACGTTCCGCATGGCCCGCATCAGCGTCGGCAGTCTGCTCGCGTCGGGCAGCTGGAGCGTGTAGGTGTGCCGGACGCGCTGCTCACGGGGCGGTTCGACGGCGGCCGCGACCACCTCCGCGCCCTCGGCGGCGATGGCCTCGGTGAGATCAGCGAGCAGATGCGGTCTGCTGAACGCCTCCGCGAAGAGGGTCACGCGATAGTCGCCGCCCCCGTCCCCGTCGTCCTCGTCCGCCCAGCGCACCCCGACGACCGTGCGCCCGGCCGCGATCATCCGCGCCACTCCGGGGCACCGCTCGCGGTGCACGGTGACAGCCCCGCCGCGGACCGCGAAGCCGGTGACCGGGTCGGGCGGCACGGGGGTGCAGCAGCGGGCGAGCCGTACGGTCGCGCCGGGCCGGTCGACGATGATGCCCGCCTCGGGGCGGACCGCCCCGGCCGCGGGGACGGCGGTCTCGCCGCCCTGCGAAGCCTGCGAGCCCTGCGCGTCCTGCCCGGAGAGCGTGGCGGCGGACTCTGCCTCAGGCTCTCGGGACTCGTGCTGCGCGGGCTGCGGCGCCGGGTGGGCGGCCAGCCAGCGGTTGATGGCGATGCGGGCGGCCGGGGTGCGGGCGTGGTCGAGCCACTCCGGAGAAGGGCCGTGGGAGGCGGCGTCCCGGCTGTCGCCTGCCATCAGGAGCTGCAGGGTGTCGCCGTCGCGCAGCACCGTGCTCAGGGTCGCGATCCGGCCATTGACCCGGGCGCCGATACAGGAGTGGGCGTCCTCGCCGTACAGGGCGTACGCGGCGTCCACACAGCTGGCGCCCGCGGGCAGGCCGAGCGTCCCGCCGTCGGAGCGGAAGACCGTGATCTCCCGGTCCTGGGCGAGGTCGTCACGGAGCGAGGTCCAGAAGAGGTGGGGGTCCGGGGTGGCGCTCTGCCAGTCGAGCAGCCGGGACAGCCACCCGGGGCGGGTCGGGTCGGCCCGCTCGCCCTCGGGTGCGTCGGCGCCCTCCGTCGGAGTGTACGGATTGCCGAGGGCGATCACTCCGGCCTCCGCGACCCGGTGCATCTGATGGGTGCGGATGAGGACCTCGGTGACCTCGCCGTCGCGCCCGGCCACTGCCGTGTGCAGCGACTGGTAGAGGTTGAACTTGGGGACCGCGATGAAGTCCTTGAACTCCGAGATCACCGGGGTGAAGCAGGTGTGCAGTTCGCCCAGGACCGCGTAGCAGTCCGCGTCGTCGGAGACGAGGACGAGGAGGCGGCCGAGGTCCGTGCCGGTCAGCTCGCCGCGCTTGAGCCCGACCCGGTGGACGGAGACGAAGTGCCGCGGCCGGACCAGGACTTCGGCGGTGATGCCGGCCTCGTGCAGCACGCCCCGTACGTCCTCGGCGGCGTGGGCCAGCGGGTCGGGGCGCCCGGCGTGGGCCTGGAGGAGCTCGCGGGTCTGCGCGTACTCCTCGCGGTGGAGGATGGCGAAGACCAGGTCCTCCAGCTCGGTCTTGAGCGCCTGCACCCCGAGCCGCTCGGCGAGCGGGATCAGCACATCGCGGGTGACCTTGGCGATGCGCACCTGTTTCTCGGGGCGCATCACGCCGAGGGTGCGCATGTTGTGCAGCCGGTCGGCGAGTTTGATCGACATCACCCGGACGTCGTTGCCCGTGGCCACGAGCATCTTGCGGAAGGTCTCGGGCTCGGCCGCCGCGCCGTAGTCGACCTTCTCCAACTTGGTGACGCCGTCGACGAGATAGCGGACCTCCTCGCCGAACTCCTCCCCCACCTGATCGAGGGTCACCTCGGTGTCCTCGACGGTGTCGTGGAGCAGCGAGGCGGTCAACGTGGTGGTCTCGGCGCCCAGTTCGGCGAGGATCAGGGTGACGGCCAGCGGATGGGTGATGTACGGCTCACCGCTCTTGCGCATCTGGCCGCGGTGGGAGGACTCGGCCAGGACATACGCCTTGCGGAGCACATCCAGATCGGCTCCGGGATGGTGTGCGCGGTGGACCTTGGCCACATGCTCGATCGCGTCCGGCAGTCGGCCGCGGGAGGCCGGGCCCAGCAGGGCCGCCCGGCTGAACCTGCGGATATTGCGCAGGTCGATGCGGGGGAGACCGCGCCTGCGGCCGAACGGGGCCTGGTCGGTGGCCTCTGCGCTCATGGGCAACCTCCGGCGGCGTCGAGCGTCAACCGGCGTGGGTACTCCCCCGGGGCCGGTGCTTGATGCTATCGAGCCCATCACGCACGGCCGACCGGCTCTCGCCCAGAGTGAAACGGATCACCCATTCGAGGGAACTGTCAACCGAGGTCCGTGCCCAGCCAAGCGGGATCCAGTTCCCCCTCGGCCACGATCACGGCAGGGCCGGTCATCTCTACCGTACCGTCCGGCCGTTCACTGATCACAAGGCGCCCCCCGGGGACGTCCACCGTGTACGTGACGGGGTGGCCGGTCAGCGCCGGGTCGGCCCCGTCACGGCGCGCCGCGGCCACCATCACGGCGCAGGCGCCGGTGCCGCAGGAGCGGGTCTCACCGGAGCCGCGCTCATGCACGCGCATCGCGACATGGCGCGGGCCGCGGTCGACGACGAATTCGACATTGGTGCCGTGGGGGTACGCGGAGGCGGGGCGCACGGCGGGGGCCGCGAGCAGATCACCGGCCTGGGCGAGATCGTCGACGAAGGCGACCGCGTGCGGGTTGCCCATGTTCACGTTGCGCGCGGGCCAGCTGTGCTCACCGACCGTGACCGTGATCTCCGCCTCGGGGCCGGGCCCGGGCAGCGTGGCCTCGCCCATCACCACGGTGATCGGACCGTCGGACCCCGCCGCGGCCTCGCCCGGCTGCGCGGCGTCCCCGGCGTCCTTGGCGATGTGGACCCGGCGCACCCCGGCCCGGGTGGCGACAGCGAGATCGCCCGCCTCGGCGAGCCCGGCCCGCTGCAGATACCGGGCGAAGACGCGGACTCCGTTGCCGCACATCTCGGCGATGCTGCCGTCGCTGTTGCGGTAGTCCATGAACCACTCGGCCTGGTCGGCCATGGCCCGCGCCTCGGGGTGTGCCGAGGCGCGCACGACGCGGATCAGCCCGTCACCGCCGATACCGGCGCGGCGGTCGCAGATCCGGGCGACGGCGGCCGCGGACAGCTCCAGGCCGCCGTCCAGGTCGGGGACGATGACGAAGTCGTTCTCGGTGCCGTGACCCTTGAGGAAGGACAGCCGTGGTGCGGTGCTCATCCCTCGATCCTACGGGGGACCTCGTGCGCCGTCCCGCCGTGCCCGGGCCGTCGGCGCCGGGCGGGCCGCAGGGCCTCGACGAGCGCACCGCCGCGAGGCGCCGAGGCGGGCGCCGTAGGCCGCGAGGATGCGCCGGAGAGGGCCTAGCGGAGGCGGGCCACCCGCCAGAAGGTGAGGGCGGCCAGCAGGGCCACGATCACCACGTAGAGCACGACGAAGCGCCAGTCCGGGCGGCGTCCGGAGCCTCTGGGAGGAAGGCCCGGCCAGGTGTAGCCCACCCGGCGGGCGGCCATCAGGCCCCAGCCCGCCGCGCAGCAGCTCAGCAGCAGGCCGAGCATGGCCACGACCGCCCCTCCGTCGCCGAACTCGAAGGCGAGCGGAAAGGCGAACATCAGCGAGCCCAGGATGGCGAGGCCGACGATCGGGGCGATCTGCCAGATCCGCAGCCGGCGCGGCGGGCGCAGCTCCCGGAAGGACTCCCCGGAGACGGATCCCGCGCCGTCCGGGTCCTCGGAGCCGTCCTCGAGGACCGGTGCGCCGGGTTCGTGGAGCGCTCCTCCGGCCTCATCGGGACCGTCGGGGGTCAGCGGCCCCGCGTCTCCGTGCGGCGATTGCTGCGATGCGTCGCGAGGGCCGGCCTCCATCGCCACACGCCCTCCCAACTCCAGACACCACGGCACGATCGGAGCTTGATGATGGCATGCCCGCCGGGGCCCGAATGACGAGCTGAGCGTCCCGATGCCATGACGTGATCAGGCTGTGACCGCCCGTTCAACCAACGTGAGCGCGCTCGCCAGGAGTTCCCCTCTGCGGTCGGCGGCTCCGCTGAGCCAGTGGACCCGGGGATCGCGGCGGAACCAGGAATCCTGGCGGCGCGCGAACCGCTTGGTGGCGCGCACGGTTTCGGCCCTGGCCACCTCCTCGGTGCACTCCTCAGCGAGCGAGGCGAGCACTTGCTGATAGCCGAGGGCGCGGGAGGCGGTACGGCCCGAGCGCAGCCCGGCGGCCTCCAGCAGGCGGACCTCCTCGACCAGCCCGGCGTCCCACATCCGGTCCACCCGCAGGGCGATCCGCTCGTCCAGCTCGGGCCGCTCGACGTCGACGCCGATCTGGAGCGTGTCGTAGACCGCCTCGTGCCCGGGCAGATTGGCGGTGAAGGGGCGGCCCGTGATCTCGATGACCTCCAGCGCCCGGACCACCCTGCGGCCGTTGCTGGGCAGGATCGCGCGCGCCGCCTCGGGGTCGGCGGCGGCGAGGCGGGCGTGCAGGACCCCGGAGCCCCGCTCCTCCAGCTCGGCCTCGAGCCGGGCCCGGACGGCGGGGTCGGTGCCCGGGAACTCCAGGGCGTCGATGGCCCCGCGGATGTAGAGGCCGGATCCGCCGACCAGGATGGGAGTGCGGCCCTCGTCGAGCAGGCGGTCCATCTCGGCGCGGGCCAGCCGCTGGTACTCGGCGACGCTCGCGGTCTGGGTGACGTCCCAGATGTCCAACAGCCGGTGTGGCACCCCTTGCCGCTCATCCTCCGTCAGCTTGGCGGTGCCGATGTCCATGCCCCGGTAGAGCTGCATGGAGTCGGCGTTGACGACCTCGCCGTCGAGATGTCTGGCGAGCGCGACGCCCAGATCGGACTTTCCGGCCGCGGTGGGGCCGACGACGGCGATGACTCGCGGCGGGTGGCCTGCAGTATTCACCGGGCCAGTCTCGCAAACGCCGGGGGCCTCCTCGAATGAGCGACGTGACGGGGCACCGACGGGTTCGTTGCCCGCTTGCGAGGTTCCGGGGGCCGGTTCAGCTCATCGGCCTCCGCGCGCGGCGCAAGAGAACGCTCCGAGCGGCACGGGATTTCGCCCGCACGAGTAAGGTATGGAGTGGATATGGGCATGTTTTCCAGGTTTCGTCGCGATCGTCATGTGCCGAAGGAGGCGAGCCGCTCGTCCGAGAAGGCACCGTCCGCACAGGACGCCCAGGTCACGGCCGACGCCATCACGGCGGAGGCCGCGTCCGGGACCGGCGACGGGGCTGAAACCGCGCGGAGCGGGAAGGAGAGCCCGGCGGGTGAAGGCGCCGGGATCCCCAGGCAACAGTCCGCGGCCGAGGCGGCCGACAGCGAGACCGGTGAGAGCGCCCGCACATAGGCAGCCGACGAGGGTAGGTGGCACATGGGCCTGATGGACAATCTCAAGGCCAAGGCCGGTCAGATGAAGGGCAAGGCCGGCAGCTTCGCGCAGCAGCACGAGGCCAGGATCGAGCGGGGCCTGGAGAAGGCGGCCAAGACGGTCGACACCAGGACCAAGGGCAAGTACAGCGCCAAGATCGAGACTGGCAGGGGCAAGGCGAAGGGCGCTCTCAACCGCCTTTCGCACATGGAAGAGGACAAGCCCAAGCCCAAGCGCGACGAATAGAGCCGCCCAGGCCAGGACGGCGCCCACGTCGAGGGCGGGCGACGCCAGGCCCAGACCGGCCCACCCCGCCGGTACGCGGCCGTGGAGCGGACGCTCCACGGCCGCGAGCGGGCTAGGACGACCAGCTCGCCACGAAGTACCCCACGCCGTACGGCGCTTCGTCATACCGCAACTCCCCCTTCAGGGGCGCCCCCTCGGCCGCACCCGCGAGCACCTGCAGCGGCGCGCGGCCCGCCGCCTTCAGCTCGTACGCCAACTCCTCGTCGAGCGCCGCCAGCGCCCCGGTGTCGGCAGCCGCCAGCGCCCGCGCCACCTCGGCATCGAACGGGGCCGCCCGCTCGTCGAGATAGCCCGGCGCCTTCAACGTGCGGCATGCGGTGCCGTCGCCCATCACCAGCAACGCCATTCGCTCCGCCCGCCCGGCGAGCTCCCTTCCCACTTCAATACACCGCTCGGCCGCGAGAGGTTCCCCCACACCCAGCCCTTCGACGGGCACCGCCGGGTCCCACCCCGCGTGCTCCAGCAACCAGGCGGCGACCGCCAGCGACAGTGGCAGCGAGGGCGACGGCGGCAGCGAGGGCGAGGGACCCTGCCCCGCGGCATCGTCGCCGCCGGACGCCCCGTCCGCCGCCGGCGCGGCCAGCCGCACCTCCACCTCCACGCCGAAGCCGCGGAACGATCCGGCCGCGCCCTGCGCATGCGGTCCGCGCCCGGCGCGCTCGGCGGGCCCCACCACGATCAGGCGCTCCGGACGCGCCGCCGCGAGGGCGCGAACGGCCTCGGCGCATGCCGCGCGCAGCCCGTCCAGCTCGGGAGCGGCTCCGGCGGCGATCTCGGGCACCAGCAGCGGCGGACACGGGCAGACGGCGGCGGCGATCAGCATGATCGTCAGCCTAGCCGGGCGCTCAGTCGCAGCCGCAGCCCGCGGCGGGCGCGGCCGGCAGCGACGGCGGGGCGCCCACCGTCGGCAGGCCCAGCATCACCCCCGCGGGCTTCTTCTCCCCGGGTGCGTTCCGCCGCTCCCAGGCGTCCCCGGCGCGGGTGCGCCGCACGCCCCGGGCCGGGCCCTCGGCCAGCAGATGGTGCGGGGCGGCGTAGGTGATGTCGACGGTGACGACGTCGCCGGGGCGCACCGGCTCCTCGGGGCGCGCGAAGTGCACCAGGCGGTTGTCGGCGGCGCGGCCGGACAGCCGCCGCGTGGCATCGTCCTTACGGCCTTCACCCTCGGCGACCAGCACCTCCAGCGTGCGGCCGACCTGCTTCTTGTTCTCCTCCCAGGAGATCTCCTCCTGGAGGGCGACCAGCCGCTCGTAGCGCTCCTGGACGACCGCCTTGGGCACCTGGCCGTCCATCTCGGCTGCGGGCGTCCCGGGCCGCTTGGAGTACTGGAAGGTGAACGCCTGCGCGAATCGCGCCTCGCGCACCACGTGCAGCGTCTGCTCGAAGTCCTCCTCCGTCTCACCGGGGAAGCCGACGATGATGTCGGTCGAGATGGCGGCGTCCGGCATCGCGGCGCGCACCTTTTCGATGATGCCGAGGTAGCGCTCCTGCCGGTACGAGCGGCGCATCGCCTTGAGCACGGTGTCCGAGCCGGACTGCAGCGGCATGTGCAACTGCGGCATCACGTTCTCCGTCTCCGCCATGGCGGAGATCACGTCGTCGGTGAAGTCGCGCGGATGCGGCGAGGTGAACCGGACCCGCTCCAGACCCTCGACCTTCCCGCAGGCGCGCAGCAGCTTGCTGAACGCCTCGCGGTCGCCGATGTCGGAGCCGTACGCGTTCACGTTCTGGCCGAGCAGGGTGATCTCGGTGACGCCCTCGGCGACCAGGGTCTCCACTTCGGCGAGGATGTCGCCGGGGCGGCGGTCCTTCTCCTTGCCGCGCAGCGCCGGGACGATGCAGAAGGTGCAGGTGTTGTTGCAGCCCACCGAGATGGAGACCCACGCGGCGTACGCGGACTCGCGCCGCGTCGGAAGGGTGGAGGGGAAGGCTTCCAGGGACTCGGCGATCTCGACCTGGGCCTCCTCCTGGACGCGGGCGCGCTCCAGCAGCACCGGCAGACTGCCGATGTTGTGGGTGCCGAAGACCACATCGACCCAGGGGGCCTTCTTGACGATGGTGTCGCGGTCCTTCTGGGCCAGACAGCCGCCGACGGCGATCTGCATGCCCGGCCGCCGCGCCTTCATCGGTGCGAGCCGGCCGAGGTTGCCGTAGAGGCGGTTGTCGGCGTTCTCGCGCACCGCGCAGGTGTTGAAGACGACGATGTCTGCCTCGCCCTCGCCGGTGCCCTCGGGAGCGCGGACAAAGCCCGCCTCCTCCAGCAGGCCCGAGAGCCGCTCGGAGTCGTGGACATTCATCTGGCACCCGTAGGTGCGGATCTCGTAGCTCTTGGGTACTTGAACGTCCACTGCCGGGCTCCGGTCGCTGCTGATGGTCACGCATCAAGGGTAGGCGCTCACAGAAGCCCCCCTGCCTGGCGGTGGTCCGGGCATCCCTCGGCACACTATGTTCCATGACACGGAACAGCTCCCAGGGCAATATGCTCGACAAGGCAGTGGCGGTGCTCGACTGCTTCCGGCCCGACGGCGGCGCGTTCCGTCTCACAGAACTGTCCGCGCGTACGGGGCTGGCCAAGACCACCGCCTTCCGGCTCTGCGCCGATCTGGTCCGCCTCGGCCTGCTCGAACGGGACGCCGAGACCTACCGGCTCGGTGGCGCTCTGTTCGAGCTGGGCTCGCTCGTCCCGCGCCGACGCGATCTGCGGGAGGCCGCGCTGCCGTTTCTGCAGGACCTCTTCGAGGCCACCCACGAGACCGTGCACCTCGGGGTGCGCGAGGGCCACGAGGTGGTCTATGTCGAGCGCATCCACGGCCACGACGCCCTTCGGCTGCCGTCCCGCATCGGCGGCCGACTGCCCCTGACCTGCACCGGCGTCGGTAAGGCGCTTCTGGCGTTCTCGGGTTCCGAGCTGGTCGAGGACGTCCTGGCCGCGTCCCTGCCCCGTCTCACCCCCCACTCGATCATCGATCCGGACCGGCTGCGCACGGCCATCGAGCAGGCCCAGGTCGCGGGTCTGGCCTACGAGGAGGAAGAGGCGGCTTCGGGAGTCAGCTGCATCGCGGCTCCCGTCTTCGACGGACCGACGGCGGTGGCGGCGCTGTCGGTGGCCGTACCCCGCAGCCGCTTCCGGCCCGCGCAGCTGGCCCCGGCCGTCCGGACCGCGGCCCTGGGGCTGTCGAGGGCCCTGCGGTCCGGCACGTGACCGGGTGCCCTGCGGGATCCGCGGCTCGCCCCTCCCGTCCCGGGAGCGGGACTGGCAGGATCCTCGCCATGGCCGTCACCCTTCCGCGCCTGGACCGGCGCCGTGCCCTGCAATCTGCCGCCGCGGGCCTCGTCGCCCTGGGGCTGCTGTTGTGGTGGCTGCTGGCGGTGGGCGGCGGCCCCTCGCCCAGCGGCCGGGCGACCTTCGCGACCGGGGTCTCCACCGGGGTCTACGACACCTATGGCCGGATGCTCGAGCGGGACCTCGCCCGGGACCTCCCCGATGTCGATGTGCGGCTGGAACAGTCCAGGGGATCCCCGGACAACGTCGAACGGCTGGCCCGGGGCAGGGCCACCTTCGCCATCGCCGCCACCGATGCCGTCGCCGCCTACCAGGGGGAGGGCGCGGGGCGGCTGCGGGCCTGCGCCCGGCTGTACGACGACTACATGCAGCTGGTCGTGCCGAGGGGCTCCTCCGTGCGATCGGCCCGCGACCTGAAGCATCTGCGAGTGGGCGTGGGCGACGACGGCTCGGGAGTGCAGCTGATCACCCGGGCGCTGATCAAGGCCGCCGGGCTCGACTTCAATCGGGACATCCGGGCCGAGCGGGTCGGCATCGACGCCATGCCGAGGCTGCTGCGGCAGGGCAAGCTCGACGCCTTCTTCTGGTCGGGCGGGCTGCCGACCACCGCGGTGCGCACCCTGGCCCACGCCTACCCGATCCGGCTCGTCCAGCTCGGCGACCTCACCGGCCCGCTGCACCGGCAGGGCGGGGTGACGCGCTACTACCGGGCGGCCACCGTGCCCGCCGACGCGTACGAGGAGATACGCAGGCCGGAACCGGTCAAGACGATCGCCGTACCGAACCTCCTGGTCACCACCGACCGGGTGGACCCCGATCTGGCGGAGGGCGTCACCCGCACGGTGATAGAGAACCGGGACCGCATCGGGGCGAAGGTGCACGCCGCGCAGAAGGTGGACCTGCGCACCGCCGTCTTCACCGATCCGCTCGCCCTCCACGAGGGCGCGGCGCGCTATTACCGCTCGGTCAAGCCGTAGCCGGGCCGCGTCCGAGGTCGGCCGAAACCGCCGAGGCCCCGCCGGAAGGTCCGGCAGGATCCTCCTATGACTGTGCAGAACGGCAGGCGGTGGAACAACAACATCCACTACCACCCCCGTATCCTCGGCGCGGTCCCCGACGGCGCCCAGCGCGCCCTCGACGTCGGCTGTGGCGAGGGCATGCTCGCCCGCGAACTGCGGCGGGCCGTGCCGCACGTCACCGCCATCGACCTCGACGCGGCCAGTATCGAGCTGGGCCGCGCGTACCGGGACGATGTCGACTACATCCTCGGCGACTTCCTGGACCATCCCTTCGAGCCCGCCTCGTTCGACGTCATCGCGTCGGTGGCCGCCCTGCACCACATGGACGGCGCCACCGGGCTGGCCCGGATGCGCGACCTGCTGCGGCCCGGCGGTGTCCTGGCCGTCGTCGGCCTCGCCCGTAACACCCTGCCCCACGACCTGCCGCATGTCCTCGCCGGTGTGGCCGTCGGTGCCGTCCACCGCGCCTGGAAAGGGCTGTGGCACCACCCGTCGCCCATCGTGTGGCCGCCGCCGGTGACGTACCCGGAGATGCGGGCGATGGCCGCCGAGATCCTGCCCGGCTCGCTGTACCGCCGTCATCTCCTGTGGCGCTACAGCATCATCTGGCGCAAGCCGCAGGGCTGAGTTGTGGCCCGCTCCGCCGCCCGTCTTACGGTCTTCCTCACGTCCTTACGGTCTTCACGTTCTCACCGGGCCCGGTCCCTTCACCTGCTCACTCGGCCCGGTGCGCGGGACGGTGATGGTCACGCGCAGCCCGCGGGGCTCGTTGGGGGCGTAGTGGATCGTGCCCCCGCCCGCCGCGAGCAGGGCGCGGGTGATGGACAGGCCCAGGCCCGAACCCGAGATGTTCTGGTGGCGGCTGCTGCGCCAGAAGCGGTCGCCGACCCGGGCGAGTTCGTCCTCGGTGAGGCCCGGGCCGCCGTCGGCGACGACGATCGCGACGGTGTCGCCGTCCGTGCGCGCCGAGACCTCCACATGCGCCCCCTCGGGCGTGAACTTCAGGGCGTTGTCGACGACGGCGTCCAGCGCGCTGGACAGGGCCACCGGGTCGGCCCAGCCGGTGATGGCGGCGGGGCCGGTGTAGGCGAGCCCGACTTCCTCCCGCTCGGCCACCAGAAGCCAGGCGTCCACCCGGTCGGTCGCCAGCTCCGCGATATCGGTGAGCCTCAGATCGGCGGCGGAGTGCTCGGCCAGGGCGAGGTCGAGCAGATCGTCCAGGACGCTGGCCAGGCGCTTGCCCTCCGCGCGCACCGAGGCGATCTCCTCATGGCCGTCCGGCAACTCCAGTGCCAGCAGCTCGATGCGCAGCAACAGCGCGGAGAGGGGATTGCGCAGCTGGTGGGAGGCGTCGGCCACGAACGCCCGCTGCTGCTCCAGGACTTGTTCGACGTTGTCGGCCATCTCGTTGAACGAGCGGGCGAGCCGCCGCAGTTCCGGGGGCCCCGAGGCGGCCGCGACACGTGACTGCATCCGCCCGGTCGCGATGTCGTGGGTCGCGGTGTCCAGAACGCGCACGGGCCGCAGCACCCATCCGGTCAGCCGGAAGGCGGCCCCCACGGCCAGCAGCATCGCGGCGCATTCGCCCGCGCCGATGACCAGCCAGCCGTGCAGGGTCCGCCACCGCATCTGGCCGGTGGGCGAGTCGGTGACGACGACGGCCACCACGTCCCCGTCGCGGACCACGGGGGAGGCGACGGTGAGTCTGCCCCGCTGCCAGGGCCACACCTGGGGCGGATCGTGGCTGCGGCGCCCGGCGAGGGCCTCGTCGAACGCCCGGGCGCTCTCGCCCGTGTCCGGCAGCCGCCAGCTGCCGGGCGCCTCGGCCATGGGCGGCGCGTCCCGGTCCCGGTAGAAGACCCCGGCCCGGATGCCGTACAGATCGTGGTAGCGCTTGAGCTCGGCGCGCAGGGTGTCCAGCCGCTCGTCCCCCTCGGCGCCGACCGCCCCCGTCGGCCCGGCGGTGACGAACTGGGCGAGCGCGGCGAAGCGCGCGGTGTCGTCGATCCGGTCGACGACCACCCGCTGCTGCTCCCGGGCGGCCACGCTCCCGGCGAGCGGGAAGCCGAGCGCGAGCAGCACGCCCGCCATAAGGACGATGAGAAGCGGGAGGAGTCGGGTGCGCACCTGAGAAGCCCTGGTCGCTCAGTGGGCCGGGGCGACGAGGCGGTAGCCCACCCCGCGCACCGTCTCGATCAGGGCGGGCATCCGCAGTTTGGAGCGCAGGGAGGCGACATGCACCTCCAGGGTGCGCCCCGTCCCCTCCCAACTGGTGCGCCAGACCTCGCTGATGATCTGCTCCCGGCGGAAGACGACGCCGGGGCGCTGGGCGAGCAGGGCGAGCAGATCGAACTCCTTACGGGTGAGCGAGACGGTCGTGCCGTTGACGGAGACCTGGCGAGTGGGCAGCTCGATGGTCACCGGGCCGAGCCGCAGCGGCGGATGGGGGCCGTCCGGGGACTCCTCGGCGCCCTGGCCCGTGTCCTGGGCGGCGGTGCGGCGGCTGACGGCGTGGATGCGGGCGAGCAACTCCATGGTGTCGTAGGGCTTGACCACATAGTCGTCGGCGCCGAGGTTGAGCCCGTGTATGCGCGAGCGCACATCGGCGCGCGCGGTCACCATGATCACGGGTGTGGCGGTGCGCTTGCGGATCTTGCCGCACACCTCGAAACCGTCCTGGTCGGGCAGGCCGAGGTCGAGGAGTACGACGCCGAAGGGGGCGCCGGAGTCGGGCAGCAGCGCCTGCAGCGCCTCCTCGCCGCTGCGGGCGTGGGTGACCTCGAAACCGTGCCGGGAGAGGATGGCGGACAGGGCCGCGGCGACGTGGTTGTCGTCCTCGACGAGCAGAAGTCTCACCAGTCCCTCCGCCACCTTCCCGTACCAGCGCAGACGCGTCCCGTACGCGCCCCCGTCACCATGGCTTCGAATACGGCCACGAACATGGCCACAGGGCATCCACCCCGATCGAGGGGCACCCGTCAAGACGCATTCGGTCACACACCGGTTTCCGTTATGCAGCCGGTACGGCGCGCGTCGTCTCGTTCACGCAGCGTGTCACACCGCAGCCATATCGTTATCCTCAATTTCAGCTCAGATGTAATGACGCTGGTCGCAGCAGGTCACTACTGTCCTCCCAACCGAGGAGGACGGAGCGAGACGCCGATGAGCGAAGTATCGGTGACCAAGGACGCCGCACCAGTGGCGAACGCGTTGGTTGCGCTGTCAGGAGTCAACAAGCACTTCGGCGCGCTGCATGTGCTCCAGGACATCGACCTGACCATCAGTCGGGGCGAAGTGGTCGTCGTCATCGGGCCGTCCGGGTCCGGAAAGTCGACGCTGTGCCGCACGGTCAACCGGCTGGAGACGATCGACGCCGGTTCGATCACGATCGACGGCAAGCCGCTGCCCCAGGAGGGCAAGGAGCTCGCCCGGCTGCGCGCCGACGTCGGCATGGTCTTCCAGTCCTTCAACCTCTTCGCGCACAAGACGGTGCTCGAGAACGTGATGCTGGGCCAGGTCAAGGTCCGTAAGACGGACAAGAAGGCCGCCGAGGAGAAGGCCCGCACGCTGCTCGACCGGGTGGGCGTCGGCGCCCAGGCGGACAAGTACCCCGCGCAGCTCTCCGGTGGCCAGCAGCAGCGCGTGGCGATCGCGCGCGCCCTGGCCATGGACCCGAAGGTGATGCTCTTCGACGAGCCGACCTCGGCGCTGGACCCGGAGATGATCAACGAGGTGCTGGAGGTCATGCAGCAGCTCGCCAGGGACGGCATGACCATGGTCGTCGTCACCCACGAGATGGGCTTCGCCCGCTCCGCCGCGAACCGGGTGGTCTTCATGGCCGACGGCCGGATCGTCGAAGAGGCCGAGCCGGAGCAGTTCTTCAGCAACCCCCGCAGCGACCGGGCCAAGGACTTCCTGTCGAAGATCCTTCACCACTGAGTCCACGCCGGCCCGGCAGACCGCCGGCACGTTCGCCACTGCGTATCTGGACCACGTACTGAACACAGAGGGATGGGCACCATGAGGATTCGTAAGACGGCCGCGGCGGCCACGGTGGTTCTCGCGCTGGCCGCGACGGCGACCGCCTGTGGCGGCGAGAAGGGCACCGCCGGCGACAAGCCGAAGGGCGGCGAGGTCTTCAGCGGCGACTACACGGTCGCGAAGGACGTGAAGATCGACTCGCCGACCCTGAAGGCGGCGCAGAAGCGCGGCAAGATCGTCATCGGCGCCAAGGCCGACCAGCCCTTCCTCGGGTTCCAGGACACCGAGGGCAAGCGCTCCGGCTTCGACATCGAGATCGCCAAGATGGTCGCCGCCGACCTCGGCTTCTCCGCGGACAAGATCACCTTCAAGACGGTGGACTCCAACGTCCGCGAGACCTCGATCTCCAAGGGCCAGGTCGACTACTACGTCGGCACCTACACCATCAACGACGAGCGCAAGAAGCAGGTCGGCTTCGCGGGCCCGTACTACCAGGCCGGTGCCGACCTCCTGGTCCGCATGGAGGACAAGGGCAAGATCACCGGCCCGGACAGCATCAAGGGCAAGAAGGTCTGCTCGATCGTCGGCTCCACCCCGCTCCAGGAGATCAAGAAGCCGAAGTACGGCGCCGAGACCACCGAGCTGAGCAAGTACTCGCTCTGCGTCAAGCAGCTGCTCGACGGCCAGGTCGACGCGGTCACCACCGACGACGCGATCCTCAAGGGTTACGCCGCCCAGCGCTCGACCAAGCTGCACGTGGTCGGCAAGCCGTTCACCGAGGAGCCGTACGGCATCGGCATGAACAAGAACGACAAGGCGCTCCGCGACGCGATCAGCGACTCGCTCGAGAAGCACATCAAGAACGGCGACTACAAGAAGGCGTACGAAGGCACGCTCGGCAAGTCCGGCTCCTCCTACGTCGCCCCGAAGACCCCCCTGCCCCGCTACTGAGCAGGATTCCCCGTTCGCCTGGAAGCCGGTGCGCTCCGCACGCCGCTGACCTGACCGCTACCGCGGAGAATCGATGAACGTACTCCTCGATCATTTGCCCCAGTTCCGTGAGGGGTTCCTGGGAACCCTTTCCATCACGGCGGCCAGTGCGGCGCTGGCTCTCGTCCTGGGCATTGTCATAGCCGGCTTCCGGGTGTCGCCCATACCGCCGCTGCGGGCCTTCGGGACGGCGTGGGTCACCCTGCTGCGCAACACCCCGCTGACCCTGCTGTTCCTGATCGCGTTCTTCGTGATCCCGCAGATCTTCTTCCCCGGAACGAGCCCGTTCGTTCTCGCCATGGGGGCGCTGGGCTGCTACACGTCGTCCTTCGTCTGCGAGGCCGTGCGGTCCGGTATCAACACCGTGCCGCTCGGCCAGGCGGAGGCCGCCCGCAGCCTGGGGATGACCTTCTTCCAGACCCTCCGGCTGATCGTGCTCCCCCAGGCCACGCGGTCCGTGATTCCCCCCATGAGCAGCATCTTCATCGCGCTCACCAAGAACTCGGCCATCGCCGGGGCGTTCAGCAACACCGAACTGTTCAATGTCTCGAAGCTGCTGAGCGACAAGGGCTTCGCGATCGGCTGGATCTTCCTGTGGATCGCGCTGTGCTACCTGGTCATCACCTTCGCGATCAGCGGTCTCTTCCGACTGCTGGAGAGCCGCCTGGAGGTGGCCCGATGAGCTCGAGCGTCCTGTACGACGCCCCCGGCCCCAAGGCCCGCATCCGGAACCGCGTCTACTCCATCGTCGGCGGCCTGGCCGTCCTCGGGCTGATCGTCTTCGCCGTGGTGCGGCTGAACGACAAGGGTCAGTTCGCGCCCGAGATGTGGAACATCTTCAACTACGCGGGCGTGCGGACCAGCATCCGCGACGGCGTGGTCACCACCTTGAAGGTGTTCGCGGTCGCGGCGGTCCTCTCGCTGGTCCTCGGTGTCCTGCTCGCCGTCGGCCGGCTCTCGGACCACAAGGCCGTCCGCTGGTTCGCGACCGGCTTCATCGAGCTGTTCCGGGCCGTCCCGCTGCTGATCACCATCTACGTGCTGTGGGTGCTCTTCCTGACCTACCGGTCGGACCTGGGCCTCAGCGGTGACAACACCGGCTTCTGGGCCCTGGTCATCGGCCTGACCGTCTACAACGGCTCGGTCCAGGCCGAGGTGTTGCGGGCGGGCATCAACTCGGTGCCCAGGGGTCAGCGCGAGGCCGCCTACGCCCTGGGCATGCGCAAGACCCAGGTCATGATGACGGTCCTGGTGCCGCAGGCCGTACGGGCGATGCTGCCGACCATCATCAGCCAGCTGGTGGTGACGCTCAAGGACACCTCCCTCGGCTATGTCATCACCTACCAGGAGCTGCTGTTCCAGCTTCAGCAGCTGGCCGGCAACATCGTCGTCAACGACGACAACCCCTACGTTCCGGTGATCATCGTCGGCGGCGCCATCTACATCGCGATGTGTCTGGCCCTCTCCGCCCTCGCCACCTGGATCGAGCGGCGCGGCCGGCGCGCCAAGACCGGCATCCGGGTCGCGGACGCGGGCCAGCCGCTGGCGGCCGCCGACGCGCTCGACGTCGTCGACCACTCCACGGTCTCCGCCCCGGACGCACCCACCGGCAAGACGGACTGAGGGGCCGTCCGGGCGGACGAGCGTCCGGGCGACCGGGCGGAGGTCCGTCCGGGGGGGGCCGGGCGGACGGGTGAAACCCTTACCAGGGCGGTGGCGCACGCGCCACCGCCCTTCGTCGCTTGACGCGGGCAGCGGCAGTGGGTTGCATGCTTTCTGTGATCGCTCACCGGGTTTCAACTGCCAATTTCCGTACGTCACGTACGACCCGCAGGACCACAGGAACCGCACCGTGGACCCGGTGATCGTCGCCGGGGCGGGCCCGGTCGGCCTCACCCTGGCCCTCGCCCTGGCGCGCCTCGAGGTGCCCGTCATCCTGCTGGACGAGTCCACGGGCGGTGAGGAGAGCCGGCTGGCGCGCACCGTCGTGCTGCGCCCGGACGCCGCCGCCCTGCTGGAACGGCTGGGCTGCCGGGTCACCGCCCGGACACGGCCGTGGACCGGATGGCGCACGATGCGGCGGCGGCAACTGGTACGGCAAGTGGCCCTCACGCCCGGCAGCCTCTTCGGCGGCGAGCGCGGCACCGGCGGTCCCTTGGGCGGGCAGCGTGGCGCCGGCGGCTGGGACGGCGGCCTTACGGAGGCCGTGGACTCCCCCGGCGGTGACGGGCCCGATGACGAGGGGGCACCGGCTCCGACGGCCTCACCGGTGCATCTGCCCCAGCATGAGCTCACCCGGGCGCTGCGGGGCTCGCTGGCCGCCATCGGCGACGAGGACCTCGTCCGCATCGTCTCCGGAAGCCGGATCGACAGTCTGGAGCAGGACGACCACGGCGTCGGGGTGCGCACCCGGGGCGCCCAGGCCACCTGGTGGCGGGGCAGCTATCTGGTGGGCTGCGACGGGCCGCGGTCCACCGTCCGCAAGCTTCTGGGCGTGCGCTTCCCGGGCCGTACGGCGGTGGAGCGGCACGCCGTCGCCGCGCTGCGCGCCGAACTCCCCTGGCCCGGCGAGGCCGTGCTGCACCGCTCCCCGCCCTGGCGCAGCATCGACGCTGAGGTGACCGCCCGGCCGCTGCCGCACAGCCTGTGGCGGGTCGACTGGCTGTTGCCGCCCGGCCGCGATCTCGTCACCCCCGATGCCCTGTTGGTGCGGGTGCGCGACACCCTCACGGGGTGGTGCGGGGATTCCGAGCCCCCCTATGAGCTGCTGGACACCGGCGTGCACACCGTGCACCACCGGCTCGCGCTGCGCTGGCGCGTGGGGCGCGCCTTCCTGGCCGGGGACGCCGCCCATCTGCTGGGCGCGCTCGGCACCCAAGGGCTCGAAGAGGGGCTTCGGGACGTCGACAACCTCGCCTGGAAACTGTCCCTGGCCTGGCACCACGGGGCCTCGGAGGCGCTGCTGGACAGCTATCAGGCGGAGCGGCGCGGAGCCGTGGGGGCCCGGCTGCGCGCGGCGGACCAGGCGCTGCCACTGCTGCGGGCGGGCGGCGGCTGGCACGCGGTGCGGCGTACCGTGCGGCCCGGCGGGGCGCGCGGGCATGACGCGCTGCTCACCGACGGTCACCTCGGCCAGGGACCGCTGGGCGCGCCGCCGGTCTACGACCGTTCGCCGCTGGCCCCTGCGGCGCCGCCGGATGGCTCGATCACGGTGGGTACGGCGCCCGGGGCGCCGGTCGCCGATGTGCCGGTGACCGCTCCGGACGGCTTGGTCGTACGGCTGCGGGAGCGGCTCGGCCGGGAGCTGCTGGTGGTGCTGGTCGCCCCCGGCACCGGGGTGTGGGACCGCCGTCACTGGATGCGTGCCGGGCTGATGCCACGGCTGGCGGCGGCCGTCGCGGCGCTGCCCCTGCGCACCGAACTGCTGGTCGCCGAGGCGTATCCGGGCGCCCCGGCCCACACGGTGCTGCTGGTGCGGCCGGACGGCCATCTCGCCGCGGCGCTGTCCGGGGTGCGGCCGAGCGCGCTGTACGCGTGCGCGGACGCGGTCCGGGGCGGGAATGCGGCCAGGGGCGTACCGGCGGAGGCGAGCGCGCGGCAGTAGTGCGGGATCGACCGACGAGGCCGCGCCGGGGCGCGCTCGGGCGCGCGCTCGGTTTGTCTCCGGGCGTGCGGGGCAGTCCGGGGCGCGCGGTCCGCGGCCGCATGCCCGGCCTGCGTCCGGGCGCGCGGTCCGAGTCAGGGCGTGCGTGCTCCGGGCGCGAGCCGGTGAGGTTGACCTTCCTTTCCGGCACATGATTCACTTCGCAGCGTGACTGACACCTGCTTGCCTCGCTTCTGGCGGAGGGTCCATCTGGACCTGGTCCGCTACGCGGGCTGTGTCTGTCGTCCGTCCTGTTGATCCGCTTCTTCCCCGCGCGGTGCGGCCGCGCCTCTCTCGCGATCACTCAGGACGGTTCTCTGTGCCCGACGTACGCACTTCCACCCCCGGTCCCGTGCGCCCTTCCACGGACGTCATCACGGACCCGGCATCCGGCCCGGCCGCTCCGCCCAGCGCCGCGGAGCTGCTCGACTTCGCCCGCCGGACCGCCGCCGACGCCGAGCTCGTCGCCTCCCTTCCGCTCGATCCGGAGGGCCGCACCTGGCTGCGCCTCGACGGGCCGGGCGGCAGCGAAGCATGGCTGATCGGCTGGCCTCCGGGCACCGGCACCGGCTGGCACGACCACGGCGGCTCCCATGGCGCCTTCGTCGCGGCGGCGGGTGCGCTCCACGAGCAGTCACTCGCCGCGCGTCTGCCCACCGAGGGCTGGAAGACCCTTGAGCTGGCCGACGATGTGGACCGCGAGCGGCGGCTGCACGCCGGGCAGGGCCGGGCTTTTGGACCGCATCATGTGCATGAGGTGATCAATCCTTCCGACACCGAGCATGCGGTGTCGGTGCACGCCTACTATCCGCCGCTGCCGCTGATGCGGCGCTACAGCCGCACCGGTCATACGCTGCGGCTGGAGCAGGTCGAGCGGCCCGAGGAGTGGGGATAGACGATGGGCACGACCAAGCGGAGCGTGGACGAGCTGCTGGCCGAGGCCCGCGAGGAACTCGACCGGCTGGAGCCCCTCGATGCCGCGGCGGCCCAGGTCCAGGGCGCGCTGCTGGTGGACATACGGTACGCCGCGCTGCGGGAGCGCGACGGCACCATTCCGGGGGCGCTGATCGTCGAGCGGAACGAGCTGGAGTGGCGGCTCGACCCGCGGTGCGAGCACCGGCTGCCCGAGGCCACCCATCACGATCTGCGGGTCGTGGTGGTGTGCAACGAGGGCTACGCGTCCAGCTTCGCCGCGGTCTCGCTGCGTCAGCTGGGCCTGGAGCGCGCGACAGATCTCATCGGCGGCTTCCAGGCATGGCGCGCGGCGGGCCTCCCGGTGCGCTAGCGCCGCCCACCGGAATTCGGGTGCCGCACATCTCGGGTGTCACGCGTCTCGAGGCCGCATGTCTCGGGTGCCGCGCGGCCCGGGTGTCGCACTGATCGGGGGCACGCGTCTTAAGGGCCGCGCGTCTGCCACACGGCCGGACATCGCTCGTTCTCGGCAACCGGCTTCACCGGATTGACCCCAGGGCCGTCACAGCCCACAGCCCCGCCGCGGCGCGCCGCTGGGGCTCAGAGGTCGGGGAGGTGGTGCTCCAGGAGGTCCGGGTCCTCTCCCTCCTCCTCCAGCGCACGCCGCACCACCCGCAGCGCCAGCCCCTCGGAGTAGCCCTTGCGGGCCAGCATCCCGGCGAGACGGCGGATCCGCTTCTCCCGGTCGAGGCCACGGGTGGCCCTCAGCTTGCGCTCGACCAGCTCCTGCGCCGTCCGCTCCTCCTGATCGGCGTCGAGTTGTCCCACGGCCTCGTCGATCAGGGCGGAGTCCACGCCCTTGGTGCGCAGCTCACGGGCGAGCGCCCGCCGGGCGAGCCCCCGGCTGTGGTGCCGGGACTCCACCCATGCCTCGGCGAACGCCGCGTCGTCGACCAGGCCGACGCCCTCGAACCGGGACAGCACCTCCTGCGCCGCGTCATCGGGGATGCCCCGGGTGCGCAGCGCGTCCGCGAGCTGCTTACGGGTGCGTGGGGTCCCGGTGAGCAGGCGCAGGCAGATCGCCCGCGCCTGCTCCTCCGGGCCGGGCGGCGGCCCCTGCTCGGCCCTCGACAAGGAGGGGGCGCCGCTGTCCGGACGGTCCGGGCGCTCCGGACGGCCTGGGCCGTCCCGCCATTCGGTCCGCCGTGTCATGGATCAGCTCTTGGCCGCGGCGGTCTTGGCCGCCTTCGCCCCGGACTTGGCCGCCGGGGCGGCCACGGCCTTCGCCGGTGCGGCGTCGGTCACGCCCGCGGCACCAGCCGCGTCCGTGGTGGGTGCCGCGGCCGCCGGGTCCTGGGGCCTCACCCCGATGCCGAGCTTTTCCTTGATCTTCTTCTCGATCTCATTGGCGAGATCGGGGTTGTCCTTCAGGAAGTTGCGGGCGTTCTCCTTGCCCTGGCCGAGCTGGTCGCCCTCGTAGGTGTACCAGGCACCGGACTTGCGGACGAAGCCGTGCTCGACGCCCATGTCGATCAGACCGCCCTCACGGCTGATGCCCTGGCCGTAGAGGATGTCGAACTCGGCCTGCTTGAAGGGCGGCGCGACCTTGTTCTTGACGACCTTGACGCGGGTGCGGTTGCCGACCGCGTCGGTGCCGTCCTTGAGGGTCTCGATGCGGCGGATGTCGATGCGCACCGACGCGTAGAACTTCAGCGCCCGGCCACCGGTCGTGGTCTCCGGCGAGCCGAACATCACGCCGATCTTCTCGCGGAGCTGGTTGATGAAGATCGCGGTGGTCTTGGACTGGTTGAGCGCGCTGGTGATCTTACGGAGCGCCTGGCTCATCAGCCGGGCCTGGAGGCCGACGTGGGAGTCGCCCATCTCGCCCTCGATCTCCGCGCGCGGCACCAGGGCGGCGACGGAGTCGATGACGATGAGGTCGAGGGCGCCGGAGCGGACCAGCATGTCCACGATCTCGAGCGCCTGCTCGCCGTTGTCCGGCTGGGACAGGATCAGGGAGTCGGTGTCCACGCCCAGCTTCTGCGCGTAGTCAGGGTCGAGGGCGTGCTCGGCGTCCACGAAGGCAACGGTGCCGCCGGCCCGCTGGGCATTGGCCACCGCGTGCAGGGTCAGGGTCGTCTTACCGGAGGACTCGGGGCCGTAGACCTCGACCACCCGGCCGCGCGGCAGACCGCCGACGCCGAGGGCGACGTCGAGAGCGGTCGACCCGGTGGGGATGACCTCGACCGGCTCGTTCGGCCGATCGCCCATGCGCATCACGGCGCCCTTGCCGAATTGCCGTTCAATCTGTGCGAGCGCGGCGTCGAGCGCCTTCTCGCGGTCCGTTCCTGCCATGGGTCCCACCCGGTTTGCTTGAGTCGATCGCTTCACGTCCATGACGCTAGCGCCTGCCACTGACAAGCGGTCCTGACGTCCTCGGCCTGTGGATAACCTGTCGGGGCCTCCATCAGAATGGATGTTCGATTTTTGTGTCAACTACGCCGCACCAACGCGGCACGCATCCGCGCGAGGGCCGACATGCCGCGCCGCCGCGTGCGCCCGTGCACCCGCAGATCGTCGGTCACGTCATAGCGCTTGATGTACGCGCCGAGGAACGCCTGCAGCGTCGCGGTCGCCGGAATCGCGATCAGCGCGCCCACCGCGCCCAGCAGCGCGGTACCCGCTATGACTGATCCGAAGGAGACGGCCGGGTGGATGTCCACCGTCTTGGCGGTGATCCTCGGCTGCAGCAGATAGTTCTCGAACTGCTGGTAGATCACGACGAAGATCAGGACCCACAGCGCGTACCAGGGGTCGATGGTGAACGCGATCAGCATCGGCAGCGCCCCGGCCAAATAGGTGCCGATGGTGGGGATGAACTGCGAGATCAGCCCCACCCAGACGGCGAGCGCCGGGGCGTAGGGCACGCCCAGGGCCTCCAGCAGGATGTAGTGGGCGACACCGGAGATCAGCGCCATCAGTCCGCGGGAGTAGATGTAGCCGCCGGTCTTGGCGACCGCGATCTCCCAGGCGCGCAACACCTCGACCTGCCGGGTCGGCGGCAGCACCGAGCACAGCGCGCGGCGCAGCCGGGGCCCGTCGGCGGCGAAGTAGAAGGCGAACAGAGTCACCGTCAGCGTCTTGAACAACCCGCCGAGCACCTGTGCGGAGACGTCCAGCACATTGTCGGCGCTGTTCTTGACGTAGCTCTGCAGCCAGTCGGAGTGCACCAGGCTGTCCTGGATCTCCAGGCGCGACAGATGCGTGTGGAACGTGTCGTTGATCCACTTGACGACATTGTCGAGGTACTGCGGGAAGTCCTGGACCATGGTGATGATCTGATCGGCGAGCATCGAGCCGAGCAGGGTGAAGAAGCCCGCGGTGCCGATGAGGATAGCGAGAAAGACCAGCCCCGTGGCCAGCCCCCGGCGCATGCCGCGGGCGGCCATCCGGTCCACGGCCGGTTCGATCGCGAGCGCCAGGAAGAACGCGATCAGGATGTTCAGCAGAAGCCCGGTCAGCTGATCGAAGGCCCAGGTCGCAAGGCGGTAACAGGCCACCAGCGCGAGTGCGAGCACCATGGCGCGCGGCAGCCAGCGCGGCATGCGCGCGGCGGGTTGCGGGGAGTCCGAGGAGGCCCGAGCGGCGCTCGGGGTGTCGTCGGCGTCGGAGGGGAGGGTCTCTTCGGTCGGGGCCACGGAGCAAGTGTGGCCTACACCGGACGAAGAAACCCGGCCGCCCCGGAAGCTGGTGCACCCGGAGCAGCCGGAGGGCCGCTCAGCGCCTGCTCCCGGGGATCTCCATCGCGGCGCAGACCGCGCGCCAGATGTCCTTGGCCTCCCAGCCGTCGGTCAGTGCCTCGTGCACCGTCCGGCCGCCGAGTTGCGACATCACATGATCGCGCGCGAAGGAGTCGGCGTACGCCTCGCCGAAGTGGTCCGCCATTCGCTGCCAGAAGTCCGTCAACCGCATGTGACCAGTATCGCGCTCCCGGGGGTGCACCCAGGCGTGAGCCCCCTACGGACCGTGTTACGCGGCCTACGGTCTGTCCATGGAACGATCCGCAAGCCTCCCCTCCTCGCCCTCCCTTCCCACACCCGGGCCCGCCGGGCCGGCTCCGTCGGCCGAGTCCTCCGCGCTCTCCCGCGCCGAGCGGTTCGTCTGGCTGACCGCCCGCGTGCTGGAGCAGCGCAGATTCGCGTATCACTTCCTGGGCGGCGGCGCCGAGGCGGTCGAGACCGCGCTGGCAGCGTATCTGGGGACCGACGGGGGCTATGGCCATGCGCTGGAGCCGGATCTGCGTGGCCCGGCGAGCCAGCCTCTGCATGCCGTGCACGCCTTACGGGTGCTCGACGGGATCGGGCGCTGCGGCGGGCAGCGGGTGGAGCGGCTGTGCCGCTATCTGACGTCCGTGTCCACCCCGGACGGCGCGCTGCCCGCCTGCCACCCCTCGCTGCGCGGCTATCCGGCGGCCCCCTGGGTCCCGGCGGCGGACGATGCGCGCGGTGATCTGCTGACCACCGGGCCGGTGGTGGGGCTGCTGCACCGCAACGAGGTGTGGCATGCGTGGCTCTTCCGGGCCACGGACTTCTGCTGGGCGGCGGTCACCGCCCTGGGGGAGGGCGGCGCGACGACGCGTCCTTACGAGGTCGCGGCGGCCGTCGCCTTTCTGGACGGGGCGCCGGACCGGGCACGCGCCGAGGCGGCGGCCGAGCGGCTCGGCCGCCGGGTGCGGGAGGAGCGGCTGATCGTGCCGCCGACGGCCCCCGAGCGCGCCGAGGATCGCCCCCTGCCACCGGGGCAGGGCCCCGGTGATGAGCCCCAGGTGCACGACATCGCCCGTACGCCCGGCTCGCTGGCGCGCCGGTGGTTCACCGAGGGCGAGGTGGAGCGTTCCCTGGACGTGCTCGTGGCCGCGCAGCAGGAGGACGGCGGCTGGCCGCCGCCCCGGCGCCCGTGGACGCCGGGGGCCACGCTGGAGTGGCGGTCGGTGGCGACCGTCGAGGCGCTGCTGACGCTGCGGGCCTACGGACGGCGGATCTGAGCGCGGGCGTCCACGGCCGTCACAGGGCCCGGACGCCGGCCGTGACGACGACGGCCACGGCGACCACCACGAGGAAGGGGGCGCGGAGCACCAGCGCGAGCGCCGCCGCCCCTACCCCGGCCGCCCTCGCGTCCAGGAGGAGATGCTGGCCGTCGCTGAAGGTCTGCTGGGCGGTGAGGGCGGCGAGCAGGGCCACGGGCAGCAGCGCGGCCAGACGCCTGACGAGCGGGCGCTCCAGGACTCCAGCGGGCACCGACAGGCCCAGCAGCTTGACGAGATAGCAGCCCGCCGCGGTGACGCCGATGGCGATCCAGATGGTCATCGGCGCTCACCCGGCTCCGTGCCCCGCGTCATGCGCCCGTGCACCGTAAGGACGGCGGGGGCGGCGAGCGCCGCCACCAGGACCGGCACCCCGGCGGGCAGCACCGGCTGGCACAGGAGCACCAGCAGGACGCCGAGACCGGCCACGGCCCGCTCGACGGTGCCGCTGAGCATGGGGGCCAGCAGGGCGAGGAAGACGGCGGGCCCGGCGGCGTCCAGGCCCCAGGCGTCGGTGTCGCCGAGCGCGGACGCCCCCAGGGCACCGATCAGCGTGGTGAGGTTCCACAGGACGTACAGGGTCAGCCCGGTGATGGTGAAGCCGAGCCGCGCGGTGCGCCGGTCGGGCTGGGCGAGGGCGACGGCGGAGGTCTCGTCGATGACCCAGTGGGCCGCCAGGGGGCGCACCGCGCGCGGCAGCTCGAGCAGTGCGGACAGCCGCAGCCCGTAGAAGGCGTTGCGCACGCCGAGGAAGAACGCCCCGGCGGCGGCGGTGAACGGATTGCCGCCCGCCGCCAGCGCGCCCACGAGGGCGAACTGCGAGGCCCCGGTGAAGACGAGCAGGCTGAGCGCGCAGGTCTGCAGCAGGCCGAGGCCGGCGCCCGCCGACGTCACCCCGAAGGCGAAGCCGGAGAGCCCCACGGCGACACCGACGCCCAAGGCGTCGCGGACAACGGCCGAATCCGCCGGAGGCGCGGCGGGATCGGTTCGCATCTCTATCTGTTCTGACACACCGCGCACGTTAGGAGAGCGCTTCGGATCCAGTCTTGTACGTTCTTGCGCGCTCCCGCCGGTAAGCGCCCGGTGGCACCCCCACGATGCGGGTGAAGTGACGGTTCAGATGGGACTGGTCGGTGAAGCCGACGGCGACGGCCACCTCGGCGGGCGCGGTCCCGGCGTCCAGCAGTTGCCGGGCCCGGCGGACCCGGGCGTCGGTGAGCCAGGTGTGCGGCGGCATCCCGTTGACGGCGCGGAAGGCGCGCAGCAGGGCGAAGGGACCGGTGTCCAGCTCGGCCGCCAGCCGTTCCAGGGATGGCGGGTCCGCCATGCGCTCCTGGAGGATCGCGCGGGCACGCGCCGCCCTTCGCGCACCCGCGGTGCGCGCCGTGCGCTCGGGGAGCGGGCCGCCATGGTCGCGCAGCAGCCGGGCGAGGACGATGCGCAGCAGGCTGTCGGCGGCCAGCGCGTTGCCCTCCTCGGCGGCCCGGTGCACCGCGGTGACCAGCCGCGCGCCCTGGGGGTCGTCGACGGAGGGGACCCGGAATCCGGCCGTGCCACGAAGCGTGCTCGTCTCGGCGGCGACACCTGCGACCAGGTCCGCGGCCGGGTACAGCACGCTGTACGCCCACCCCTCGGGAGCCCCCGCCCGGCCGGTGTGCGGTACCTCCGGGTTGATGAGCGCGAGCCCGCCCGGCCCGGTGCGCTCGACGGTGCCGCGGTGGTGGAACTCCTCGACACCCTCGGTGATCGCGGCGATCACGAAGGCTTCGTGGGTGTGCCATACGAAGGTCTTGTGGATGTAGCGGGCCCGCAGCAGATCGACGCCCGGAAGCTGGGGGTACCGCCAGTGCCGCGCGCTCTCCCGGTTGACCATGGCACCATTGTGCGCCCCGCCCCGTCCTCCTCTGACCTGCGGCTCCGTCCATTGTCAGTGGCCCGGTGCACGATGGATGGCATGGCAGGCTCGGCGCTCGACGCATTCTCCCCGGCCACCCGCGGGTGGTTCACGGGCGCCTTCACCGCGCCCACGCCCGCGCAGGAGGGCGCGTGGCGGGCGATCGGCGAGGGCTCGGACGTCCTGGTGGTCGCCCCCACCGGCTCGGGCAAGACCCTGGCCGCCTTCCTGGCGGCGCTGGACAATCTGGCCGGTGAGCCGCCGCCCGCCGAGGCGAAGAAGCGCTGCCGGGTGCTGTATGTCTCCCCGCTGAAGGCCCTGGCGGTGGACGTCGAGCGCAATCTCCGCAGCCCGCTGACCGGCATCCGCCAGGAGTCGGTGCGATTGGGCAGGCCCGAGCCGGAGATCCGGGTGGGCACCCGCTCGGGCGACACCCCGGCCGCCGAGCGCCGCGCCCTGGCCACCCGCCCGCCGGACATCCTCATCACCACCCCCGAGTCGCTGTTCCTGATGCTCACCTCCGCCACCCGGGAGGCCCTGCGCGGGGTGGAGACCGTGATCCTGGACGAGGTCCACGCCGTCGCGGGGACGAAGCGGGGCGCCCATCTCGCGCTCTCCCTGGAGCGCCTCGACGAGCTGCTCGATCGCCCCGCCCGGCGCATCGGCCTGTCCGCGACCGTGCGGCCGGTGGACGAGGTGGCGCGGTTCCTGTCGCCGCGGCGCAAGGTGGAGATCGTCCAGCCGCCGTCGGGCAAGGAGTTCGATCTGTCGGTGGTCGTGCCCGTGGAGGACCTGGGCGAGTTGGGCGGCTCCCCCGCCCAGGAGGGCGAGGCGGGTGAGCGGCCGTCGATCTGGCCTCATGTGGAGGAGCGGATCACCGATCTCGTCCAGGCCCATCGCTCCACCATCGTCTTCGCCAACTCCCGCCGGCTGGCCGAGCGGCTGTGCAACCGGCTGAACGAGATCGCCTACGAGCGGGCCACCGGTGAGGCCCTGCCCGAGGACCACTCCCCCGCCGAGCTGATGGCCGAGTCCGGTGCGGCCCGCGGCGCGCCCGCGCTGCTGGCCCGCGCGCACCACGGCTCGGTGTCCAAGGAGCAGCGGGCGCTGGTCGAGGAGGACCTCAAGGCCGGCCGTCTGCCCGCCGTCGTCGCCACCTCCAGCCTCGAGCTCGGCATCGACATGGGCGCGGTCGACCTGGTCGTCCAGGTCGAGTCACCCCCCTCGGTGGCCTCCGGTCTGCAGCGGGTGGGCCGGGCCGGCCACCAGGTGGGCGCGGTCTCCACCGGCGTCGTCTTCCCGAAGTACCGCGGCGATCTGGTGCAGGCCGCGGTGGTCACCGAGCGGATGCGCGAGGGGGCCATCGAATCGCTGCGGGTGCCCGCCAACCCGCTGGACGTGCTCGCCCAGCAGCTGATCGCCATCACCGCCATGGACACCTGGGACGTGGACGAGCTCCTGGCCCTGATCCGGCGCGCCGCGCCGTTCGCCTCGCTCCCGGAGTCGGCCTACACCTCGGTCCTCGACATGCTCGCGGGCCGCTACCCCTCCGACGCCTTCGCGGAGCTGCGGCCGCGCCTGGTGTGGGACCGCGTCGCCCATACGGTCACGGGCCGCCCCGGGGCGCAGCGGCTGGCGGTGACCTCCGGCGGCACCATCCCCGACCGCGGGCTCTTCGGCGTCTTCCTGGCCGGCGCCGACCCCAAGAAGGGCGGCGGCAGGGTCGGCGAGCTCGACGAGGAGATGGTCTACGAGTCGCGGGTGGGCGATGTGTTCACCCTGGGCACCACCTCCTGGCGAATCGAGGACATCACCCGCGACCGGGTCCTGGTCTCCCCCGCCCCCGGCGTCCCCGGCCGGCTGCCCTTCTGGAAGGGCGACCAGCTCGGCCGCCCCCTGGAGCTTGGCCGTGCCCTGGGCGCGTTCCTGCGCGAGGTCGGCGCGCTGCAGCCCGAGGACGCCCGCCTGCGGCTGCTGGCCGCAGGTCTGGACGCCTGGGCCGCCGAGAACGTCATCGGATATCTGGACGAGCAGCGCCGTGCCTGCGGGCATGTGCCGGACGACCGCACGATCGTGGTGGAGCGGTTCCGCGACGAGCTGGGCGACTGGCGGGTGGTGGTCCACTCCCCCTTCGGCGCGCAGGTCCATGCCCCCTGGGCGCTCGCCCTGGGCTCCCGCCTCTCCGAGCGGTACGGCATCGACGCCCAGGTCATGCACGCCGACGACGGCATCGTGCTGCGGCTGCCCGACGCCGATCTGATGGGGCTCGACCTCCTCGACGCCGACCCGATGCGCCAGGGCGTGGAGTACGACACCGATCAGTCCCCGGTGGGCGCGGCCGATGTCGCGTTCGACAAGGGCGAGATCAACCAGATCGTCACCGACCAGGTCGGCGGTTCGGCGCTGTTCGCCTCCCGGTTCCGTGAATGTGCCGCCCGCGCGCTGCTGTTGCCCCGCCGCGACCCCGGCAAGCGCACCCCGCTGTGGCAGCAGCGCCAGCGCGCCGCCCAGCTCCTTCAGGTGGCGAGTGAGTTCGGTTCCTTCCCGATCGTCCTCGAAGCCGTCCGCGAATGCCTCCAGGACGTCTTCGACGTCCCTGGCCTCGCCGACCTGATGGGCGACATCGAAGCCCGCCGGGTCCGGTTGGTGGAGGTGACCACCCCCGAGCCGTCCCCCTTCGCCCGCTCGCTGCTCTTCGGCTATGTGGCGCAGTTTCTCTACGAGGGCGACTCCCCGCTCGCCGAGCGCCGCGCCGCAGCCCTCTCCCTCGACGCACGGCTGCTGGCCGAGCTCCTGGGCCAGGCCGAGCTGCGCGAGCTGCTCGACGCCGACGTCCTGGCCGAGCTGGAGCACGAGCTGCAGTGGCTCACCGAGGACCGCCGGATCAAGGACGCCGAGGGCGTCGCCGACGTCCTGCGGCTGCTCGGCCCGCTCACCGCCGCCGAGTTGGCCGAGCGCGGTGCCGAGCCCGGGTGGGCCGAGGACCTGGCCGGGGCCCGGCGCGCCATCCGGGTCCGGATCGCGGGCGAGGACCACTGGGCCGCGGTGGAGGACGCGGGGCGGCTGCGGGACGCGCTCGGCACGGCGCTGCCGGTCGGCGTCCCCGAGGCGTTCACCGAACCGGTCAAGGACCCCCTGGGCGATCTGCTGGCCCGCTTTGCCCGCACCCACGGCCCGTTCACCTCGGCGCAGGCCGCCGCCCGCTTCGGCCTCGGCGTGACCGTCACGGAGGGCGCCCTGCACCGCCTGGCCGCCGACGGCCGCGTCGTCCAGGGCGAATTCCATCCCTCGGGCATCGGCCAGGAGTGGTGCGACGCCGCCGTGCTGCGCCGGCTGCGGCGCCGCTCCCTGGCCGCGCTGCGCCATGAGCTGGAGCCCGTGCCGCCCCCGGCTCTCGCCGCGTTCCTCCCGCAGTGGCAGCATCTGGGCACCCACAGTCTGCGCGGTATCGACGGGCTGGTGCGCGCGATCGAGCAGCTCCAGGGCGCGCCCGTGCCCGCCTCCGCCCTGGAGAAGCTGGTTCTGCCGTCCCGGGTGAGCGATTACTCCCCCACGATGCTCGACGAGCTCGCCGCCTCCGGGGAGGTCGTCTGGGCCGGGGCGGGAGCGCTGCCGGGGAAGGACGGCTGGGTCACCCTGCACCTGGCCGACACCGCCCCGCTGCTCCTCCACACCCCGCACCCCCTTGAGCCGGGCCCTCTCCACCAGGCCGTCCTCGACTCCCTGGCCGGGGGGTACGGGCTGTTCTTCCGCCAGATCGCCGAGCAGGCCCGCGCCGCCGGGCACGAGTTCCAGGATCCCCAGCTCGCCGAGGCCCTGTGGGACCTGGTCTGGTCCGGCCGGGTCACCGGTGACACCCTCACCCCGCTGCGCTCCCTGCTGGGCTCGGGCCGTACGGCGGGCTCCACCGCCCACCGCGCCAAGCGCACGGTCCCCCGAGGGCGCTACGGCGGCCTTACGGGCCGCACCGGCCGCCCCACGGCATCGCGCAACGGCCCGCCCACCGTCGCCGGGCGCTGGTCCCTGCTGCCGGAGCGCGAGACCGAGCCCACCCACCGTGCCCACGCCCTGGCCCGGACCCTGCTCGACCGGCACGGCGTGGTCACCCGCGGAGCGGTCGCCGCCGAGGGCGTCGAGGGCGGTTTCTCCGCCGCCTATCGGGTGCTGTCCGCGTTCGAGGAGACCGGCCAGGCGCGCCGCGGCTATGTGGTCGAGGGTCTCGGCGCCGCCCAGTTCGCGATGGACGGTGCGGTGGACCGGCTGCGCGCGGTCAGCACGGCCCGCGACCGCACGGCGGCCCCCGCCTTCGACGGACAGCGGGGGCAGTCCCGGCGCGCCTTCGTGCTCGCATCGGCCGACCCCGCCAATGCCTACGGCGCCGCGCTCCCCTGGCCCGATCCGCCCGCGGACGCGGGCCACCGGCCGGGCCGTAAGGCGGGAGCGATGGTGGTGCTCGTCGACGGAGAGCTGGCGCTCTATATGGAGCGGGGCGGCAAGACCCTGCTCGCCTGGCCCTCGGGCGAGGCCGAGTCCGCCTCCCCCGAGGACGACGTCCGGCTGTGGACGGCGGTGGAGTCGCTGGCCGAGTCCGCCCGCGCGGGTGCGCTCGGCTCCGTCACCGTCGAGCGTGTCAACGGCGCCCAGGCGCTCTCGTCCCCGATCGGCAAGCTCCTGGAATCAGCGGGCTTCCACCCGACCCCGCGGGGCTTCCGGCTGCGTCCCTGATCGCCGGCGCCCTCGGCCCCACACGGCTCCCCACCGCACATGGCGTTCTCACCCCACGTGGGGTCCCCGCTCCCCCTGGCGACCTTGATCCAACGGGCACTCCGCACCGGACGGAGACTGAGCACTCCCACGTGTCCGCCCCCGCGGGCATCATGGATGCCATGCCCGAAGGAGACACCGTCTGGCAGACCGCACAGCGCCTGCACCAGGCCCTCGCCGGTTCTCCGCTCACCCGCAGTGATCTGCGCGTCCCCCGCCTGGCGACCGTCGACCTCACCGGCCGCCACGTCCTCGAGGTCGTGCCGCGCGGCAAGCATCTGCTGACCCGTGTCGAGGGCGGGCTGACCCTCCACTCCCATCTGCGGATGGACGGATCCTGGCAGGTGTACGGGCCGGCCGAGCGATGGCGTGGCGGCCCGCACCACCAGATCCGGGCCATCCTCGCCACCGCCGACCGCGCCGCCGTCGGCTACCGCCTCCCCGTCCTCGAACTGCTCCGCACCGGCGACGAGGACCGGGTCGTCGGCCATCTCGGCCCCGATCTCCTCGGCCCCGACTGGGATCCGGACGAGGCGCTGCGCCGGCTGCTCGCCGATCCGTCCCGGCCCCTGGGCGAAGCGCTGCTGGACCAGCGGAATCTCGCCGGGATCGGCAATGTCTACAAGTCCGAGCTGTGCTTTGTACTGCGTGTCTCGCCCTGGCTGCCGATCGGTGAGGTGTCCTCCCCCGAGCGCCTGGTGGCCCACGCCAAAAAGCTTCTGGAGGCCAACAGGAACCGGCGCGCCCGAGTCACCACGGCCGAGCCGCGCCCCGACCGCCGGCTGTGGGTGTACGGGCGCCCGGGGCGGCCCTGTCTGCGCTGCGGTACGCCGGTGCGCGCCGCCGACCAGGGCCGTGCGGGTCAGGAGCGCTCGACCTTCTGGTGCCCGAGCTGCCAGACGGGACCGCAGGGTCCCGCCCCGTCCTGACGCGGAGGGCCTCCCCTGCGGGCGCCGGGAGGGCCTCCCCTGCGGGCGCCGCCCCTTCTGGGCGAGGGACCACAGTGCACCGGCAGCAGGCTCAGCCCCCAGCCGCCGACCGCCAACGCCCCCTCCACCGGCCCGGCCTCTCCCGGCTGTATCGCCAGCCGCAGCACGGACCACCACCAGACACCGCCCAGAGCGAGCGCGAGCACCCACCGGACCGGCCTGAGGCCCTGGGCGTCGGCCCCTCCGACGGCTGCCATGACTGCCTCCTTCGGCGACGCTAGACGCCTGTTCGCATACGGCGGGAGGGCGCACAGGAAGCACGTCGGCGCGTGTCGGACACTCGCGATCCCCCCAGTGTGCCCAGCCGGGCCAAGCCGCGCACCCAGAGCGGGCCGCCGAGCCGAAACACCCGGTCGAAGGGGCAGAAAAGAACATCGCCCGGCGTCGGGGCGGGCCGACCGCCACGGTCGCCCGCCCCAAAGCCGGGCTGTCACCCGCCCCGGCGCCCAGTCGGCCTCAGCTCGCCCGGGGCCCGGGTCAGCGCCTCAACCAGCACCTCAGCCGACGCCTCGGGCCCGCCCGGGCCCGGATCAGCGCCTCAGGCTCGATGGCCGCCGTTCTCGGCCTGGAACATCCAGTGATGCTTCTCCAGGTCACGGGTGAGCTCGATGAGAATGTCCTGGGTCACCGGATCCGGTTCATCGGTCGCGCGGATCCGCTCCCGCATGCGCGTGATCACCGCTCCAAGGGCGTCCACGAGCGTCGTGATGGCCTGGGTGTCCTCGGTCCAGCCGTCCTTGACCGTGGCCACACCGCTGGTCGCGGCGACCGTCTGAGCCCGTCCGTCCGGTGCCACCCCGAGCGCCGAGGCCCGCTCCGCCACGGTGTCGGCATGATCCCTGGTCGTCGCCACGACCTCGTCGAGCTGCAAATGGATCGTGCGGAATCGCGGGCCCACGACCGTCCAGTGGATCTGCTTGCCCACCAGATGGAGGTCGACGAGATCGACGAGGGCGCCTTGCAGCGCGTCAGCGACGACCTTGAGGTGCTCCTCCGGCAGCGGGCTCCTCACCACAGACATCCGGTTCCTCCTGTTCGACCGTTTGGCCCCCCTTGATTACCTCTCTCCATGTGGGGTGACCCGAATCCGGCCGGACAAACATCGAGGTCCCGGCCGGTATGGCTACCGGCCGGGACCTCGAAGAGCTCTGGTCAGGCCCTCAGGCCGCCACCACGTCCACGGCTTCCTTGGGCGACTTGATGGTCACCCGCTCCTCCGGAACGCCCGTCACGGACGTCACAGAGACGGGATTGAGCACGGGCCGCATGGGCGCCGGGACCTTCTCGGTGGTCGACGCGGCCGACTCTGCCAGTTCGGCGAGCGACAGCTCGTCGCTGACCTCGCGCATGACCTGCGACATCCGCACCTCAAGGGCGTCGCAGATCGCCGACAGCAGCTCGGATGAGGCTTCCTTCTGACCGCGCTCGACCTCTGACAGATAGCCGAGCGACACCCGGGCGGAGGAGGAAACCTCGCGCAGAGTACGGCCCTGGCGCTGGCGCTGCCGGCGCAGCACGTCACCCAGCAGGCGACGGAGCAGAATCATCGCTGGCTCCCTCCTCGGACCTCGGATCCGGATCCTTCACGCCCCACCGTACCGCCTCGGGCTGCGCCCGTGCGGGGAGCGATGTCGTGTTCACTCAGGGCTGCAAACATCAAAACTCGTCGTGTTGTTCCGTATCCTTTGCCCCTGCTGTCGCGATCAATTCGCTGAACAGCAGCTTGACTGCGGCGCGGACGGTCTGTCCGCGAATTCCGGCGCGGTCTCCTTCGAGCCGCAGCGCTGCCGCGGCCACCGCCTCCGAGGGCCCCGCGACCGCCACATGAACGGTGCCCACGGGCTGGCCGTCCTGCGGTGTGGGACCGGCCACACCGGTGGTGGCCACGCCCCAGTCCGCGCCCAGCGCACGCCGTACGCCGCGGGCCATCTGCCGGGCCACCTCGGCGTCGACCGCGCCGCGCTCGGCCAGCAGCGCCCCGTCCACGCCCAGCAGCTCGTGCTTGACGTCGGTGGCGTACGCCGTCACCGAGCCCCGGAAGGAACGGGAGGCGCCGTCCACCGCGGTCAGCTCGGCCGCCACCAGACCGCCGGTGAGCGATTCGGCGACGGCCAGGGTCTGCCCGCGCCGCTCCAGCAGCGCCAGCACCTCGGCCGCCGTTCCGTCGCCGCTCACCTCGTGGCCTCCTCCGTCGCCCGGCCCGCCCGGCGCAGCACGATCGCCTGCCGGACGTAGTCGAGGCCGGTGACCACGGTAAGGATCACGGCCACGGCCATCACCCAGAACCGCAGCGTGGCCAGCGGCCCGGTGAGCGCCAAGATGTACATCCCGACGGCGGTGCCCTGCGCGAGCGTCTTCAGCTTTCCGCCCCGGCTGGCCGGAATGACCCCGATCCGGATCACCCAGAACCGCATGAGTGTGATTCCGATCTCACGGAAGAGGATCACCCCCGTCACCCACCAGGGGAGGTCGGACAGGGCCGACAGACAGATCAGCGCCGCGCCCATGATCGCCTTGTCCGCGATCGGATCGGCGATCTTCCCGAAGTCGGTGACCAGGTTGTACCGGCGGGCCAGATGACCGTCGAAGAGATCGGTGATCATCGCGATGGCGAACGCCGCCCACGCGACGGAGCGCCACACCGGGTCGTACCCGCCATTGTGCAGCATCAACAACACGAACCCGGGCACCAGGAGCAGCCGCACCATGGTGAGGATATTGGCGATGTTCCACAAACCGGCGGGCCTGACAGCGGCGGCCGGACGGCGGTGACCTCCCGCGGCGGAGGCCGGGACACCCGTCATCTGTCCGCCTTCCCGGTGGGCTCGCCGACACCCTGCCGCTCCAGCGGCTCAAGCGGCTCCGCGACGAGGTCCACTCCCTCCGTCGCGATCACCTTCGCTTCGACCATACGGCCGACCTCCGGCTCCGCGTCGGTACTGAGCAGCGTCTGGCCGTCGGTCTCCGGCGCCTGGTGGGCGCCACGGCCCAGGACTGCCCCGGTGTCGTCGATCTCCTCCACCATCACCTCGACCACCTCGCCGAGCCGCTCCTCCGCCCGCTGGGCGGTCAGCTCCTCCGCGAGCCGCGAGACGCGCTCCAGGCGCTCGGCGACCACCTCGGGGTCGACCTTGTTCTCGTAACCGGCGGCCTCGGTACCGTCCTCGTCCGAGTACCCGAAGACGCCGATGGCGTCCAGCCGCGCCTCACTGAGGAAGCGCTCCAGCTCGGCCAGGTCGTCCTCGGTCTCGCCGGGGAAGCCGACGATGAAGTTCGACCGGGCACCGGCCTGGGGCGCCTTGCCTCTGATCGTCTCGAGCAGCTCCAGGAACCGGTCGGTGTCGCCGAAGCGGCGCATGGCGCGCAGCACCCCGGGCGCCGAGTGCTGGAAGGACAGATCGAAGTAGGGCGCGACCTTCTCGGTCGAGGTGAGCACGTCGATCAGCCCGGGGCGCATCTCGGCGGGCTGCAGATAGCTGACCCGGATCCGCTCGATGCCGTCCACCGCGGCCAGCTCCGGCAGCAGCGTCTCCAGCAGCCGGATGTCCCCGAGGTCCTTGCCGTACGAGGTGTTGTTCTCGGAGACCAGCATGATCTCCTTCACCCCCTGCTCGGCCAGCCAGCGGGTTTCGCCCAGCACATCGGAGGGGCGGCGCGAGATGAAGGAGCCGCGGAAGGACGGGATGGCGCAGAACGAGCAGCGCCGGTCGCAGCCGGAGGCCAGCTTCACCGAGGCGACCGGGCTGCTGTCCAGTCTGCGGCGCAGCGGGGCCCGCGGCCCGGAGGCCGGGGCCACCCCCTCGGGCAGGTCCTCGGGCGCGGTGTCCTGGGCGTGGCCGGGCAGCGCCACCGAGGCGGCGTCCTGCCGCTCGGCGGGGCTGATCGGCAGCAGCTTGCGGCGGTCGCGAGGGGTGTGGGAGGCGTGGACGCCACCGGCGAGGATGGTTCGCAGCCGGTCGGAGATGTCGGCGTAGTCGTCGAAGCCGAGCACCCCGTCGGCCTCGGGCAGCGCCTCCGCGAGCTCCTTGCCGTACCGCTCGGCCATGCAGCCGACGGCCACCACGGCCTGGGTGCGGCCGTGGTCCTTCAGGTCGTTCGCCTCCAGCAGGGCGTCGACCGAGTCCTTCTTGGCGGCCTCCACGAAGCCACAGGTGTTGACGACGGCGACGTCCGCCTCGGTGGCTTCCTCGACGAGCTCCCAGCCGTCCGCCGCCAAGCGGCCTGCGAGCTCCTCCGAGTCCACCTCGTTACGGGCGCAGCCAAGGGTGACAAGGGCGACAGTGCGGCGTTCGGGCATGGGGTCAGACTACTTCGTCCCCACGACAGCCCCCGCTGGCAGGGCTCCCGGTCTTGCTGTGGCTCAGCCCGCTTCGGGGTCTCCCTTGGTGTAGCTCAGCCGCTGGACAGCCCCGCTGGTGCCCACGTTCTTCACTTCCTTGCCGTTCACGAACAGCTTGATCGCCCCGGCGTTGCCCAGCACCAGGTCGATGCGCCTGCTGTCGCTGAAGGTCTTGGAGTCGCCCTCGCGCAGCACGCCCTCCTCGATCAGCCGGCCGTTGTGATCCTGGGCGGAGACCCAGCTCTGGCCGCCCTCGGCGGTCAGCTTGACGGTGACCTTGTCCGCCGGGACGCCCGCGATGGCGCTGTCGGACGGGTTGGGCTTGTTCGGGGTGGCGGGCTTGGAGGGGGCGGCGCTGTTGGTGGGCGCGGAGGCGCTGGGCTTGGGCGAGGCGGGGTCGTCGGCGACCGTCGAGCCGTCGCCGTTGCCGCCCCTGAAAAGAGTGAAGCCCACGAATCCGACGACGGCGACGATCGCCGCGACCATCGCGGCCGTCCAGTTGGGGCGCCGGGGCTCGGGGCGGATCCGCTCGGCCTCGAACAGCGGCGCCGGTGCGGTCGGCGTGGGCCGGCCGCCGTGTTCGGCGTCGAACTGTGCGATCAGGGACTCCGGATCGCAGCCCACGGCGCGCGCGAGCACACGGATGTGTCCGCGGGCGTAGACATCGCCGCCGCAGCGCGAGAAATCGTCCTGCTCGATGCCCCGCACGATGGGGGTGCGCACCCGGGTGGAGGAACTGACCTCTTCGACGGTCAGCCCCGCGGAGATCCGGGCCTGCTGGAGGGCGCGACCGATGGAAACCCGGTCGTCTTCGGGGGAGTTGCCGTCTTCGGGAAGGTTGCCGATGGACACGGGGGCGCCTTTCGAGCGTGAGCCACCTGCCGGAGGTTCAGTCTAGGGGTGGGGCGAAAGGGTCGGGCAAGCGGGAGGACGGAGTTTGTCCGCCATCGGGATTGCCGTTCGATCACGATTCTGGGGTCTCACTCCGCCACCTCCCTCAACTTGACGTTTCGGTAGGGGAAACGGTTGCCCGCCAAACCCTTATGAGTGAGCCTTACCGCGGATCACGTCGAGCACGCCATCCAATTCATCCGGCTTGACGAGCACATCGCGCGCCTTGGATCCCTCGCTCGGGCCGACCACGCCCCGCGACTCCATGAGATCCATCAGCCGCCCCGCCTTGGCGAAACCCACCCGCAGCTTGCGCTGCAGCATCGAGGTCGAGCCGAACTGGGTGGAAACCACCAGCTCAGCGGCCTGGCAGAGCAGATCGAGATCATCGCCGATCTCCTCGTCGATCTCCTTCTTCTTCGACGAGCCGACCGTCACGTCCTCGCGGAAGACCGGTGCCATCTGCGCCTTGCAGTGCGCGACCACCGCCTCGACCTCGGCCTCGGTGACATAGGCGCCCTGCATCCGGGTGGGTTTGTTCGCGCCCATCGGCAGAAAGAGGCCGTCGCCCTTGCCGATCAGCTTCTCGGCGCCGGGCTGGTCCAGGATGACGCGGCTGTCGGCCAGCGAGGAGGTGGCGAAGGCGAGCCGTGAGGGCACATTGGCCTTGATCAGACCGGTGACGACGTCCACGGAGGGCCGCTGGGTGGCCAGCACCAGGTGGATACCGGCCGCGCGTGCCAGCTGTGTGATCCGCACGATCGAGTCCTCGACATCCCGCGGTGCGACCATCATCAAATCGGCCAGCTCGTCGACGATCACCAGCAGATACGGATAGGGCTTGAGCTCCCGCTCGCTCCCCTCGGGCTCCTTCACCTTCCCCTTGCGGACCGCCGCGTTGAAGTCGTCGATATGGCGGAAGCCGTAGGCCGCGAGGTCGTCATAGCGAAGATCCATCTCCCGCACGACCCACTGGAGCGCCTCGGCGGCACGCTTGGGGTTGGTGATGATCGGTGTGATCAGATGCGGAATGCCCTCGTAGGCGGTCAGCTCCACCCGCTTGGGGTCGACCAGCACCATCCGCACATCGTCCGGAGTGGCCCGGGCCATGACCGACGTGATCAGGCAGTTGATGCAGGACGACTTGCCGGAACCGGTCGCGCCCGCCACCAGCACATGCGGCATGGTGGCCAGATTGGCCGCCACATAGCCGCCCTCGACGTCCTTGCCCAGCCCGACGAGCATCGGATGGTCGTCGCCGACGGAGTCCGCCGAGCGCAGCACATCGCCCAGGTTGACCATCTCGCGGTCGCTGTTGGGGATTTCGATGCCCACGGCCGACTTGCCGGGGATCGGGCTGATGATCCGCACATCGGGGCTGGCGACCGCGTAGGCGATGTTCTTGGTCAGCGCGGTGATCCGCTCGACCTTGACGGCCGGGCCCAGTTCCACCACATAGCGGGTGACCGTCGGGCCGCGGGTGAAGCCGGTGACGGCGGCGTCCACCTTGAACTCCGTGAACACCTTCGTCAGCGAGTCCACGACGGCGTCGTTGGCCGCGCTGCGGGTCTTGCCGGGACCGCCGCGCTCCAGCAGCTCGAGCGAGGGCAGGGAGTAGGTGATGTCGCCGGAGAGTTGCAACTGCTCGGCGCGCGGCGGCAGCGGCTCGCTCGTCTCGGTCACGGGCCGGGTGAGGTCGGGGACCTGGGCCGGGTCCGCTTCGCCGGCTCCGTCCGTACGGCCCCCGGCCGCGGCCTTGCCCCTGGCGCCGCCCTTCCCGGAGTCCTTGTCGGCGTCGCGCGCGACCGGCACCCCGCCGCTCGCGGCCCCGTCCTCACGCCCGCCCGAAATCCCGCTGCTGAGCCCGGCGACGAGCGGCGAGGGCTGCACACCGTGCAGCACGGCCCCGTCCAGCGAGGCGGCGGCCGCGGCCGCCACGTCCACGGCGTCCATGGGCCGGTCCAGCGGCTGTCCCGCGGACGACGAGCGGCGCGAGCGCCGGCGCTTGCGCAGCGCGTCCTCCTCGGCCCGCTCCGGGCCTCCGGCACCGTCCGGGTCCTCTTTGGCGAGCGAGGTCCTGCGAGCGCCTCTGGCAGGCGTCTCGCGCCATTCGTCGGCGTACTCCCCCGCGTCGTATCCGGCCTCCGACGCGTACGCGTCCTCGTCGTCCCGCACCAGGCCGAGCCGGACGCCGAGCTGCCGCAGCCGCTGCGGAATGGCGGCGACCGGCGTCGCGGTGACCACCAGCAGTCCGAAAACGGTGAGCAGTACCAGCAGCGGTACGGCCAGTACGTCGCCCATCAGGTAGATCAGCGGCCGGGACACCGCCCAGCCGATCAGGCCGCCCGCGTCCTGTATCGCCTCGGTGCCCTGGCCGCGCCCCGGGGCGCCGCAGGCGATGTGGACCTGCCCCAGGACGCCGATGACGAGCGCCGAGAGCCCGATGACGATCCGCCCGTTGGCCTCCGGCCGCTCCGGGTGGAGGAACAACCGGGCGGCGATGGTGCCCAGCAGTATCGGCACCACCAGGTCGAGACGGCCGAAGGCGCCGGTGACCAGCATCTCGACCAGACTGCCGACCGGCCCGTCCAGATTGGACCAGGTGCCCGCCGCGACGATCAGGGCGAGGGCGAGCAGCAGCAGGGCGCTGCCGTCCTTACGGTGGGCGGGGTCGAGTCCCTTGGCGCCGCGCCCTATGCCGCGGAACATCGCCGCGACGGCACGCGCCATGCCCATCCACACGGCGCGCACGGCGCGGTACACGCCGCTGGTGGGATTTGGCGCGGGAGGCGGCGCCACCTTCTTCGCCGCGGCCTTCTTCGCGGGCGCGGCGGCCTTCCTGGCGGGTGCCTTCTTCGCGGGCGGCCGCTTGGCGGGTGCCTTCTTCGCAGCGCCTCCGGACTGCCCGGCGCGCTTCTTCGAGGTGCCCGCCGTGCTCTGGGAACCCTTGCCGGACGTACGAGAAGCCATGGAGGCGAGATTACCCGCGTCCGCCGTACGGAGCACGCATGGCGGGGGTATCAGGCGCCACGGACGTCACATCGGTGCCGCTGCACCGTGGGGACGGTGAGGCGGCCGTGACGGCGCGTCAAAGTGCGGGTGACCGGTCGGCGATGACCGACCGACGGTGACGGTGGGGTGACCGCTCAATTCTGCGAGGGGACCTGGCCGGCCCCGCTGCCCGCGCCCGGCTCCAGCGCGTCCAGCGCCCGCCGCAGTCCGGTCAGCTTGCGCTCCAGATGGGCCGCGGTGGCCACGGCGGCGGCATCGGCCGACTCGTCCAGCTGCTTGGAGAGCGCCTCGGCCTGCTCCTCGACGGCGGCGAGCCGCGCGGACAGCTCGGCGAGCAGCCCAGCCGACTCCTTGGCCTCACCGGCGGCGGGCTGACCGCCCTCCAACTGCAGCCGCAGCAGCGACGCCTGCTCCCGCAGCTGGCAGTTCTTCATGTACAGATCCACGAAGACCGAGACCTTGGCTCTGAGCACCCAGGGGTCGAAGGGCTTGGAGATGTAGTCCACCGCGCCGGCCGCATAGCCCCGGAAGGTGTGGTGGGGGCCGTGGTTGATCGCCGTGAGGAAAATGATCGGGATGTCACGGGTCCGCTCCCGGCGCTTGATGTGTGCCGCGGTCTCGAATCCGTCCATGCCCGGCATCTGGACGTCCAGCAGAATCACCGCGAAGTCGTCCGTCAGCAGCGCCTTGAGCGCTTCCTCCCCTGACGATGCCCGCACCAGGGTCTGATCGAGCGCGGAGAGAATGGCCTCCAGCGCCAGCAGATTCTCCGGCCGGTCATCGACCAGGAGGATCTTGGCCTTCTGCACCATGCCCCGTCCTCCTCGTCCCGGCTTGGGGTCTCCCCAGCTCGAAGAGCTGAGGGAAGCACCGGGCGCCGCCCCAGGGGACGACTCCCTTGCGCCGCCCGTCCTTGTGCCGGTCATGGTAGCCGCACCCCGCTGTTCGCCACACCCTGTCACCGCGATGTCACTGTGCACGTAGCAGAAACGCGGTGGAAGACCAGAAGGTTCCCCGAATACCGCGTTCCCACACGTGTTCGGCGACACTCAGTCAACACCACGGCCGCCCCGAGCGTGCCGCGGGTCACTCAGTCGACATCCAGTGCTCCATCACGGTAAGGAGATGATCGGTGTCGACCGGCTTGGTGACGTAGTCCGACGCGCCCGCTTCGATGCTCTTCTCCCGGTCGCCCTTCATCGCCTTCGCGGTGAGGGCGATGATCGGCAGCCCGGCGAACTGGGGCATCCGGCGGATCGCGGCCGTCGTGGCGTAGCCGTCCATCTCCGGCATCATGATGTCCATCAGGACGAGCACGACATCGTCGTGCTGCTCCAGGACCTCGATGCCCTCCCGGCCGTTCTCCGCGTACAGGACCTGCAGCCCGTGCTGCTCCAGCACGCTGGTCAGCGCGAAGACATTACGGATGTCGTCGTCGACGATCAGCACCTTCTCGCCGTGGAAGCCACCCACCGGCTCTGGGGCCACCAGGTCCTGGCCGCCCAGCAGCCACGGCTCGGGGGCCTGCGACTGCCGTCCCGGGCGGCGGCCGGACGACGGGGCGATCAGCTCCGCCTGCGGCGGTGCCTGCTCCCCGTCGGCCCGCGACGCCTCCTGCTCGGCCCGCTGACGCCGCCGGAACAGCCCGGAGCCGCCACGGCCGCGCGCCGCCGAGGAAGCGCCGGAGGCGTCCTGTGTGCCCTCCTGCTCCGCCCCGGCCCCGTTCTCCGCGGTCTCCTCCGCGCCGCTGGGGAGCGCCGCGAGTGCCAGCGGGCCCGGCCCCGAGCTGCTCGGGGCGAGCTGCGGGTAGCCCTGGGGCGGCAGCTCGCTGGGGTGCAGCGGCAGATAGAGCGTGAAGGTCGAGCCGCGGCCCGGTTCGCTGGCCGCGTGGATCTCGCCGCCGAGCAGCCGGGCGATCTCCCGGCTGATGGACAGGCCGAGTCCGGTGCCGCCGTACTTCCGGCTGGTGGTGCCGTCGGCCTGCTTGAACGCCTCGAAGATCACCCGCATCTTGCTGGCCGCGATGCCGATACCGGTGTCGGTGACCGAGAAGGCGATCATGTCGGCGTCCGCGTCGCGCAGGGCGCCGTGCTCCAGCAGCTGCTCCCGGATGGCATGCGGCACATCCGCGCCCGCCGGCCGGATGACCAGCTCCACCGCGCCGCTGTCGGTGAACTTCACCGCGTTGGACAGCAGGTTGCGCAGCACCTGCAGCAACCGCTGCTCGTCGGTGTGCAGCGTCGCCGGAAGCTCCGGCGACACCCTTACGGAGAAGTCCAGGCCCTTTTCCGCGGTCAGCGGCCGGAAGGTGGCCTCCACATAGTCGACGAGCTGGACCAGGGCGATACGGGTCGGGCTGACGTCCATCTTGCCCGCCTCGACCTTCGACAGGTCCAGGATGTCGTTGATCAGCTGCAGCAGGTCCGAGCCCGCGCCGTGGATGGTCTCGGCGAACTCCACCTGCTTCGGCGAGAGATTGCCGTCGGCGTTGTCGGCGAGCAGCTTGGCCAGGATCAGCAGGGAGTTGAGCGGCGTGCGCAGCTCATGCGACATGTTCGCCAGGAACTCGCTCTTGTAGCGCATCGAGACCGCGAGCTGCTCGGCGCGCTCCTCGAGCACCTGCCGGGCTTCCTCGATCTCGGTGTTCTTGACCTCGATGTCGCGGTTCTGGCGGGCCAGCCGCTCGGACTTCTCCTCCAGCTCCGCGTTGGACGCCTGGAGGGCCTTCTGCCGGTTCTCCAGCTCTGCGGACCGCTCGCGCAGCTGCTCGGTCAGCTCCTGCGACTGCTTCAGCAGCACCTCGGTCTTGGTGTTGACGCTGATGGTGTTGACGCTGGTACCGATCATCTCGGCGATCTGGTTGAGGAAGTCCTTCTGGATCTGGGCGAAGGGCTGGAACGAGGCCAGCTCGATCACGCCCAGCAGCTGCCCCTCGAAGAGCACCGGCAACACGATCACATGGGCCGGAGCCGCCTCGCCGAGCCCCGAGGCGATCTTGAGATAGCCCGGTGGCACGTTCTCCACCAGGATCGGGCGCTTCTCCTCGGCGACCGTGCCGATCAGCGTCTCCCCGGCCTTGAAGCGCGTGGGCATCGAGCCGAGGGTGTAGCCGTAAGAGCCGACCAGCAGCAGTTCGTAGCCGTCGTCGGAGGTACTGTCCGCGACCACCTCGGTGCCCTCGCCCGGCGGTACGGCCAGGAAGAACGCGCCGTGCTGGGCGGAGACCACCGGGGTCAGCTCGCTCATGATCAGCCGGGCGACGTCCTCCAGGTCGCGCCGTCCCTGCATCAGACCGGAGATCCGGGCAAGGTTGCCCTTGAGCCAGTCCTGCTCCTTGTTGGCGAGCGTCGTCTCGCGCAGGTTGGCGATCATGGTGTTGATGTGGTCCTGGAGGACCTGGATCTCGCCCGAGGCGTCCACATCGATCTTGAGGTTGAGATCGCCACGGGTCACCGCGGTGGCGACCTCGGCGATGGCGCGCACCTGACGGGTCAGGTTGCCGGCCATCTCGTTCACCGACTCGGTCAGGTCCTTCCAGGTGCCGGCCACGTCCCGCACCCGCGCCTGGCCGCCCAGCTGCCCCTCGGTGCCCACCTCACGGGCCACCCGGGTCACCTGGTCGGCGAACGACGAGAGCTGGTCCACCATCGTGTTGATGGTCGTCTTCAGCTCGAGGATCTCGCCGCGCGCCTCGATGTCGATCTTCTTGGTCAGATCACCCTGGGCGATGGCCGTGGTGACCATCGCGATGTTGCGGACCTGTCCGGTCAGGTTGGACGCCATCGAGTTCACGGACTCGGTGAGGTCCTTCCACGTCCCCGAGACGCCGGGCACCCGCGCCTGGCCGCCCAGGATGCCGTCCGTGCCCACCTCACGGGCCACGCGGGTGACCTCGTCGGCGAACGAGGACAGCGTCGTCACCATCGTGTTGACGGTGTCGGCCAGCGCCGCGACCTCGCCGCGCGCCTCGACCGTCACCTTCTTCGTCAGATCGCCGTTGGCGACCGCGGCCGAGACCTGCGAGATGTTCCGCACCTGGATGGTCAGGTTGTTGGCCATCAGGTTGACGTTGTTGCTCAGGTCCTTCCAGATACCGGTCACGCCCGGAACCCGCGCCTGACCGCCCAACTGCCCCTCGGTACCCACCTCACGGGCCACCCGGGTCACCTGCTCGGCGAACGACGACAGCTGGTCCACCATCGTGTTCACGGTGGTGACCAGCTCCAGGATCTCGCCCTTGGCATCGACGGTGATCTTCTTCGACAGATCGCCCTTGGCGACCGCCGTCGTCACCTCCGCGATCGAACGCACCTGAGACGTCAGGTTGTTGGCCATGCTGTTGACCGACTGGGTGAGGTCCTTCCACGTCCCGGAGACACCCTGCACCTCGGCCTGGCCGCCCAACTGGCCCTCGGTGCCCACCTCGCGGGCGACCCTGGTGACCTCCTCCGCGAAGGACGACAGCTGGTCGACCATCGTGTTCAGGGTGTTCTTCAGCTCCAGGATCTCGCCGCGCGCATCGACGTCGATCTTCTGGGAGAGGTCACCGCGCGCGACCGCCGTGGCGACCTGCGCGATATTGCGCACCTGGGCGGTCAGATTGCCCGCCATGCCGTTCACCGAGTCGGTCAGATCGCGCCATACGCCCGCCACACCGGGCACCTGCGCCTGACCGCCCAGCCGGCCGTCCGTACCCACTTCACGGGCGACGCGGGTCACCTGCTCGGCGAAGGCGGAGAGCTGGTCGACCATCGTGTTGATGGTGTTCTTCAGCTCCAGGATCTCGCCGCGCGCGTCCACCTCGATCTTCTGTGACAGATCGCCGCGCGCGACCGCCGTCGTCACCTGGGCGATACCGCGCACCTGCGCCGTCAGGTTCCCGGCCATGGAGTTGACGGAGTCGGTCAGGTCCTTCCAGACGCCGCTGACCCCGTCCACCCGGGCCTGGCCGCCCAGCCGGCCCTCGGTGCCCACGTCCCGCGCCATCCTGGTGACCTGGTCGGCGAACGAGGACAGCTGGTCCACCATGGTGTTCACGGTGTTCTTCAGCTTGAGCATCTCACCGGAGACATCGACGGTGACCTTCTGCGACAGATCGCCGTTCGCCACCGCCGTCGTCACCTGCGCGATGTTGCGCACCTGTCCGGTGAGGTTCCGGAAGGCCGTGTTCACCGAATCGGTGAGGTCCTTCCACGTTCCCGCCGCACCCGGCACCTGTGCCTGGCCGCCCAGCTCGCCCTCGACGCCGATCTCCCGGGCGACCCTTGTCACCTCGGCACCGAAGGACTGCAGCTGGTCGACCATCGTGTTGGTGGTGTTCTTCAGCTCCAGCATCTCGCCGGCCACATCCACGGTGACCTTCTGCGACAGATCGCCGTTCGCCACCGCCGTCGTCACCTGCGCGATGTCCCGCACCTGCGCGGTGAGGTTCCGGAACGCGGTATTCACCGAATCGGTGAGGTCCTTCCACGTCCCCGCCGCACCCGGCACCTGCGCCTGACCGCCCAGCAGCCCCTCGGCGCCGACCTCGCTGGCCACCCGCGTGACCTCGTCCGCGAAGGTGCGCAGCGTCTCGGTCATGGTGTTGATCGTGTCGGCCAGCTGCGCGACCTCGCCGCGTGCGCTCACCGTCACCTTCTGCGACAGATCGCCGCTGGCGACCGCCGTGGTGACCTGTGCGATTCCGCGCACCTGCGCGGTCAGGTTCCCCGCCATGAGGTTGACGGAGTCGGTCAGGTCCTTCCAGACGCCCGCGACACCCGGGACCTTGGCCTGGCCGCCGAGCTCGCCCTCGGTGCCCACCTCACGGGCGACCCGGGTCACCTCGGAGGCGAACGAGGAGAGCTGGTCCACCATCGTGTTGACGGTTTCCTTCAGCTCGAGCATCTCCCCGGACACATGAACCGTGACCTTCCGGGACAGATCCCCCTTCGCCACCGCCGTCGTCACGAGAGCGATATCACGCACCTGGGCGGTGAGACGGGAGGCCATCGTATTGACGGACTCCGTGAGGTCCTTCCACGAACCCGACATTCCACGCACTCGGGCCTGGCCACCCAGCTTGCCCTCGGTCCCGACCTCACTCGCGACCCGCGTCACCTCGTCGGTGAACGCGGAGAGCTGGTCCACCAGGCCGTTGACCGTGCGCCCCACCTTCAGGAACTCGCCCCGCAGGGGATGCGCCGATCCATCGGCGCCCTGCGCCCGCAGGTCCATACGCTGCTCGAGATCGCCCTCGGCGACCGCCGACAGCACCCGGCCCACCTCGGACACCGGCCGTACAAGATCGTCCACCAGCGCATTGGACGCGTCAATGGCCGCGGCCCACTGGCCCTCACAGGCGCCGGTCTCCAGCCGCTCGGTCAGCTTGCCCTCGCGGCCGACCACCCGCCGCACCCGGGTCAGCTCACCGGTGAGCTGCAGATTGCGATCCGCGACCTCGTTGAAGACCGCGGCGATCTCGGCCATCACGCCCTCGCCCGAGACCGTGAGCCGCTTGCGGAAGTTTCCGTCCCGCATGGCTGTCATCGCGGTCAGCAGCCGGTTCAGGGCCGCCGTATCCACTTCAGTCGTCCCATTGCTCCGGGACCGTCCGCCTTTCGCGCGCGTATTCGTGCCCCGCGCCGCTGCGCCAGACTCCACCGTGTCCCTCCCGCAGGGTTGACCATCCTCGTCGGGTTCTTCTTCCAGCTTCCCCAGTGTTTCACCATGCCCCAACCAGGCCATAACAGTTCGGCAGCATCCCACACCCTCGAACGCCCACTCTGGGGGGAATCGAGGCCGACCGGCATTCGCGCGGGCGCCGGTGGTAAGTAACCTGGCAACCGGCCAGGGCATCGGAGGGGCGCTGCGACATGGGTGAGCAGTTCGCCGAGACACATATGAGGAGACCTGTGATCACCGCGCGGGCAGCCGCCACTTTCGAGCCGGTGGGACGCTCGGTCGCCGCCGCCCGCACTTTTGTCCGGGACACCCTCCAGGGGTGGGGCCTCACCGACATCGTGGACGACGCCGTCGTCCTGACCAGCGAACTTGTCACCAACGCGGTGGTGCACGCCGGTACCACCGCCGATGTGGCCTGCATCCGCGCCGACACCGGCGTGCGCGTCGAGGTGGCCGACCGCTACCCCGAGCGCGAGGTTCCACTGCAGAACAACGGCGGCCATCACTTCGGAAACCCCGACCGCGAGGGCGGCCGCGGTCTGCTGCTGTGCGCGGCCCTCGCCGGCCGCTGGGGCGTCGAGTACACCGCGACTCACAAGCAGGTCTGGTTCCATCTCGATTTCCCCGACCGCCCGGCCGGAACCCGAGCGGCCGGGCCCGCCCTGCCCTCCAGCGCCCTGCCCATCGCCGACGCCCGAGTCCGGGTCGGAGTCGTCCAGGTCGACAGCAGCGGTCTGATCAGCGCCTGGAACGACGACGCTCAGGAGCTGTTCGGCTACCCATCGGAGCAGGTCATCGGCAAGCCGCTGACCGACCTCGCCGCATGGCCCCACACCCCCGGCACCGGCACCGGCGTCGCCGAGGCGCTCCTCCTCTCGCGCTGGGAGGGCTCCTACGGCATCCGCGGCGCCGACGGCCGGGTCGCTCCCGTCTACGCCTCCCATCTGCGTATCCGCGATGCCGAGGGCGAGCCGTCCACCGTCTGTCTGCTGGTGCGCGAACGCGAGCGCGCCGTACTGCAGAGTCCGATGCGCGGTGCGAACGTCGACACCGCCGACACCTCTGATCGGGGCCAGGCCACCGACGCCTTCGAGGTGTTCATCGGCTCCCCGGCCCCCGACGACCTCGACGGTCTGCTCCAGCGCACCGTCGAGCGGGCCCGCGACATGCTCGACGGCGACGCCGCCTATCTGCTGCTCGCCACCGACGACGAGACCGAGTTGGAGGTCCGCGCCTCCACCGGGCTGCCCTCCGCCCGCCAGCGCTTCGCCCGCGTCCCCGTCGAAGCGGGCACCGGGCGCTACGGCTCGGCCCGGATGCCCGCCGTCCACGAGGACCTGTCCGCGGTGCCCGGCGCCGTTCCACTGCTGGTGAACACGGGGATGCGCTCCGTCGTCACCGTCCCGCTGAAGGTCGAGGGCCGGCTCACCGGCTCGCTCGGCGTCGCCGCCGAGTCCCCCGCCCGCTACAGCAACGAAGAGGCCCTGCGGCTGCAGTTCGCCGCCGACCGCATCGCCCTCGCCGTCGAGCGCGCCCGCCTCACCGAGCTGGAGCGGCTGCGCCGTGGCTCCCTGTCCTTCCTCGTCGAGGCGTCCGATCTCCTCGCGGGCACCCTGGACCGCGATCAGACGCTGGCGCTGATGGCCCAGATGACCGTGCCCACGCTGGCCAGTTGGTGCGCCGTCTATACGGTCGCCGACCAGGCGTCCGAGCCCGAGCTGTCGTACGTCCTGCACGAGGACGAGGACCGCATCGACGGGCTCAAGGCCCTGCTGATGAAGATCGACCCACCGGAGCAGGTCCCCACCGGAGGGGCCCGCAGCTGGTCCGGCCCCTACGACGCGGCCCACGCCGCCGCTCTGCGCACCTCGCTGCGCAGCCTCAGCCTCGGCGATTCCGCCCGCCCCTCCTCCGGCCCCGGCGCCTCGCTCGCGACCGCCTCCGCGGTCGGCGGGGAGACGGTCGTGCTGCCCCTGGTGGCCCGTAACCGCGTCATCGGCATGCTCATCCTCGGCAAGCCCACCGACGAGCACTTCCGCCAGGAGAACCTGGAGCTCGCCGAGGACCTCTCCCGCCGGGCCGCGCTCGCGCTGGACAACGCGCGGCTCTACTCGGAGCGCACCGCCATCAGCCAGTCCCTGCAGCGCAGCCTGCTGCCGCCCGAGCAGCCCGAGGTCCCCGGAGTCGAGGTCGAGGTCATCTACCGCGCGGCGGGCGAGGGCAATGAGGTCGGCGGCGACTTCTACGACCTCTTCCCGATCCGCGACGGGGCGTACGGCTTCGCCATCGGCGATGTCTGCGGCACCGGTCCGGAGGCCGCCGCGGTCACCGGGCTCGCCCGGCACGCCCTGCGGCTGCTCGCCCGCGAGGGTTTCGGGGGCCCGGCGGTCCTGGAGCGACTCAACGCGGCCATCCTCGACGAGGGCGCCCGCAGCCGCTTCCTGACCCTCCTCTACGGGGAGTTGTGGCCGCAGCACGACGGCAGCGCGGTGCTCAAGGTCGTCTGCGCCGGACACCCCCTGCCGCTCCGGCTACGCCAGGACGGCAGCGTGGAGGCGGCGGCCGAGCCCCAGCCGCTGCTGGGCGTCATGGAGGACCTCGAGCTGTACGAGCAGACGGTGACGCTCGCCCCGGGCGATGTGCTGCTGTGCGTCACCGACGGTGTGACGGAGCGGCGCGAGGGCACCAGGATGCTCGGCGACGACGGCCTGATCGACGTCCTCACGACCTGTACCGGCCTTACGGCGGGCGCGGTGGCCGCCCGGGTGCTGCGGGCCGTCGAGCGCTTCGCGGCGGAGCCCCCGTCGGACGACATGGCGATCCTGGCGATGCGCGTCCCCGAGCCCGCCGACTCCTGAGGCGGGCGGCCGGGGGCGCCCCCGGCGCGATGCCCGGACATGACGAAGCCCGGACATGACGAAGGCCCCCGCCATATGGCGGGGGCCTTTCGCAGGAGAGCCCCAATACGGAATCGAACCGTAGACCTTCTCCTTACCATGGAGACGCTCTGCCGACTGAGCTATTGGGGCGCGTCGACGGGATAGATCATACCCGAACTCGGGTGCGCTCCCGACCACTCGCCCCCGTGCCTCAAGCGGCTGACTGCAGCAGCCCGCCCAGCGCGTTGCAGGCCGAGACCACGCGCTGCAACTCCCGCCGCGACATGGTCGGATCGACGGGCAGCGCCAGGCATTCATCGGCCGCCCGCTCGGTCTCCGCGAGCCACAGATCGCGCCGGAAGCGCGCGGTGCGGTGCGCGGGGGTCTGTACGGGCACATGGCATACGACGCCGCGAGAACGCAGCGTGCGGGCGAAGGCGTCCCGGTCCGGCCGGCCATTGCCGGGGACCCGAACGACGTACTGCTGATAGGTGTGTTCCACGCCGGGCGCGACCAGCGGCGTGAGAACACCGCGCAACTTTCCGTCCAAGTAGGCCGCGTTGGCCTGCCGCCGCAGAATCTCCCCGGCGGACTCAGCGGCCGACCCGTATCCGATCACCAGCACCCCGTGCCGCCGGCCCAGGTCGGTGAGGGCCGCCATGTCGGCGGGATGTCCGAAGGTATGAATGGCCACGATGGCCGCGGTCCGGGGCGTCAGCGCCTCGGCCACCACGGCCGGGTCTATGCAGTAGGTATGGGCGTCAATGTCCACGAACACCGGCCTGGCGCCGACCAGCAGCACCGCTTCGGCGGCCTCGGGAGTGCCGTAGGACGGCACGATTACCTCGTCGCCCGGCCGCACCCGCGCCCGGGTCAACTCATGCAGCAGCTCATCCGTAGGTGTCCCCATGAGCGGCATGTTGCCCAGGCAACATGAACACCGAGTAGCCCACAACACAACAGCAGAAGAGCCCTGCCAGTGACCGAAGTCCCGGCAGGGCTCTCTGCAATATTTGTTCGGCGGTGTCCTACTCTCCCACAGGGTCCCCCCTGCAGTACCATCGGCGCTGAAAGGCTTAGCTTCCGGGTTCGAAATGTAACCGGGCGTTTCCCTAACGCTATGACCACCGAAACACTATGAAACAGACACCGGAACCACACCCCAAACAAGAGGGGGGTTCAATACGGTTCATTGCTTCAGAACCAACACAGTGGACGCGAGCACCTGAGGACAAGCCCTCGGCCTATTAGTACCAGTCAACTCCACCAGTTACCCGGCTTCCATATCTGGCCTATCAACCCAGTCGTCTACTGGGAGCCTTAACCCATCAAGTGGGTGGGAGTCCTCATCTCGAAGCAGGCTTCCCGCTTAGATGCTTTCAGCGGTTATCCCTCCCGAACGTAGCCAACCAGCCATGCCCTTGGCAGAACAACTGGCACACCAGAGGTTCGTCCGTCCCGGTCCTCTCGTACTAGGGACAGCCCTTCTCAAGACTCCTACGCGCACAGCGGATAGGGACCGAACTGTCTCACGACGTTCTAAACCCAGCTCGCGTACCGCTTTAATGGGCGAACAGCCCAACCCTTGGGACCGACTCCAGCCCCAGGATGCGACGAGCCGACATCGAGGTGCCAAACCATCCCGTCGATATGGACTCTTGGGGAAGATCAGCCTGTTATCCCCGGGGTACCTTTTATCCGTTGAGCGACGGCGCTTCCACAAGCCACCGCCGGATCACTAGTCCCGACTTTCGTCCCTGCTCGACCCGTCGGTCTCACAGTCAAGCTCCCTTGTGCACTTACACTCAACACCTGATTGCCAACCAGGCTGAGGGAACCTTTGGGCGCCTCCGTTACCCTTTAGGAGGCAACCGCCCCAGTTAAACTACCCACCAGACACTGTCCCTGATCCGGATCACGGACCCAGGTTAGACATCCAGCACGACCAGAGTGGTATTTCAACAATGACTCCACACTAACTGGCGTTAGCGCTTCACAGTCTCCCACCTATCCTACACAAGCCGAACCGAACACCAATATCAAGCTATAGTAAAGGTCCCGGGGTCTTTCCGTCCTGCTGCGCGAAACGAGCATCTTTACTCGTAGTGCAATTTCACCGGGCCTATGGTTGAGACAGTCGAGAAGTCGTTACGCCATTCGTGCAGGTCGGAACTTACCCGACAAGGAATTTCGCTACCTTAGGATGGTTATAGTTACCACCGCCGTTTACTGGCGCTTAAGTTCTCAGCTTCGCCACACCGAAATGTGACTAACCGGTCCCCTTAACGTTCCAGCACCGGGCAGGCGTCAGTCCGTATACATCGCCTTACGGCTTCGCACGGACCTGTGTTTTTAGTAAACAGTCGCTTCTCGCTGGTCTCTGCGGCCACCACCAGCTCACCGAGTAAATCGGATCACCAACAATGGCCCCCCTTCTCCCGAAGTTACGGGGGCATTTTGCCGAGTTCCTTAACCATAGTTCACCCGAACGCCTCGGTATTCTCTACCTGACCACCTGAGTCGGTTTAGGGTACGGGCCGCCATGAAACTCGCTAGAGGCTTTTCTCGACAGCATAGGATCATCCACTTCACCACAATCGGCTCGGCATCAGGTCTCACCCACAACAAGGAACGGATTTACCTACTCCTCGGGCTACACCCTTACCCCGGGACAACCACCGCCCGGGCTGGACTACCTTCCTGCGTCACCCCATCACTCACCTACTACAGGTCTGGACCGTCGGCTCCACCACTCCCCTCAACTCCGAAGAGATCAGGGCGGCTTCACGGACTTAGCATCGCCTGGTTCGACGTTGGCGCTTCAAAGCGGGTACCGGAATATCAACCGGTTGTCCATCGACTACGCCTGTCGGCCTCGCCTTAGGTCCCGACTTACCCTGGGCAGATCAGCTTGACCCAGGAACCCTTAGTCAATCGGCGCACACGTTTCCCACGTGTGTATCGCTACTCATGCCTGCATTCTCACTCGTGAACCATCCACAACTCGCTTACACGGCTGCTTCACCCGGCACACGACGCTCCCCTACCCATCACAACGATCGTTGGACCACATGCTGCAATGACACGACTTCGGCGGTACGCTTGAGCCCCGCTACATTGTCGGCGCGGAATCACTTGACCAGTGAGCTATTACGCACTCTTTCAAGGATGGCTGCTTCTAAGCCAACCTCCTGGTTGTCTCTGCGACTCCACATCCTTTCCCACTTAGCGTACGCTTAGGGGCCTTAGTCGATGCTCTGGGCTGTTTCCCTCTCGACCATGGAGCTTATCCCCCACAGTCTCACTGCCGCGCTCTCACTTACCGGCATTCGGAGTTTGGCTAAGGTCAGTAACCCGGTAGGGCCCATCGCCTATCCAGTGCTCTACCTCCGGCAAGAAACACACGACGCTGCACCTAAATGCATTTCGGGGAGAACCAGCTATCACGGAGTTTGATTGGCCTTTCACCCCTAACCACAGGTCATCCCCCAGGTTTTCAACCCTGGTGGGTTCGGTCCTCCACGAAGTCTTACCTCCGCTTCAACCTGCCCATGGCTAGATCACTCCGCTTCGGGTCTTGAGCGCGCTACTAAACCGCCCTATTCGGACTCGCTTTCGCTACGGCTTCCCCACACGGGTTAACCTCGCAACACACCGCAAACTCGCAGGCTCATTCTTCAAAAGGCACGCAGTCACGAGACACCAGCAAGCTGATGTCCGACGCTCCCACGGCTTGTAGGCACACGGTTTCAGGTACTATTTCACTCCGCTCCCGCGGTACTTTTCACCATTCCCTCACGGTACTATCCGCTATCGGTCACCAGGGAATATTTAGGCTTAGCGGGTGGTCCCGCCAGATTCACACGGGATTTCTCGGGCCCCGTGCTACTTGGGAAATACTCAAGCAAGTTGCTGACATTTCAGCTACGGGGGTCTTACCCTCTACGCCGGGCCTTTCGCATGCCCTTCGCCTACATCAACAATTTCTGACTCACCGACCGGCCGGCAGACCGATCAAGAGCACTCCCACAACCCCGTACGCGCAACCCCTGCCGGGTATCACACACATACGGTTTAGCCTCATCCAGTTTCGCTCGCCACTACTCCCGGAATCACGGTTGTTTTCTCTTCCTGCGGGTACTGAGATGTTTCACTTCCCCGCGTTCCCTCCACATACCCTATGTGTTCAGGTATGGGTGACAGCCCATGACGACTGCCGGGTTTCCCCATTCGGACACCCCCGGATCAAAGCTCGGTTGACAGCTCCCCGGGGCCTATCGCGGCCTCCCACGTCCTTCATCGGTTCCTGGTGCCAAGGCATCCACCGTGCGCCCTTAAAAACTTGGCCACAGATGCTCGCGTCCACTGTGCAGTTCTCAAACAACGACCCGTACCCCGTCACCCACACTTCCGCATGGTTCACCGGGACCGGCCGAAGGAACAGGCAACTTTCCAGCCCGTACCCTCAGACACCCAACAGCGTGCCCGGCCCGACCCCCGAATCCAACAGTCCCGTTCCACGCCCCGAAGAGGCAGTACTAGAGACAGCGGACCAGATGGCCGTGCCGAATAGTCAACGTTCCACCCATGAGCAAACCGTGCGAGACATGCGCTCGCAGTCGGCTATGCGCTCCTTAGAAAGGAGGTGATCCAGCCGCACCTTCCGGTACGGCTACCTTGTTACGACTTCGTCCCAATCGCCAGTCCCACCTTCGACGGCTCCCCCCACAAGGGTTGGGCCACCGGCTTCGGGTGTTACCGACTTTCGTGACGTGACGGGCGGTGTGTACAAGGCCCGGGAACGTATTCACCGCAGCAATGCTGATCTGCGATTACTAGCGACTCCGACTTCATGGGGTCGAGTTGCAGACCCCAATCCGAACTGAGACCGGCTTTTTGAGATTCGCTCCACCTCACGGCTTCGCAGCTCATTGTACCGGCCATTGTAGCACGTGTGCAGCCCAAGACATAAGGGGCATGATGACTTGACGTCGTCCCCACCTTCCTCCGAGTTGACCCCGGCAGTCTCCTGTGAGTCCCCATCACCCCGAAAGGCATGCTGGCAACACAGAACAAGGGTTGCGCTCGTTGCGGGACTTAACCCAACATCTCACGACACGAGCTGACGACAGCCATGCACCACCTGTACACCGACCACAAGGGGGCCCCTGTCTCCAGAGGTTTCCGGTGTATGTCAAGCCTTGGTAAGGTTCTTCGCGTTGCGTCGAATTAAGCCACATGCTCCGCCGCTTGTGCGGGCCCCCGTCAATTCCTTTGAGTTTTAGCCTTGCGGCCGTACTCCCCAGGCGGGGAACTTAATGCGTTAGCTGCGGCGCGGACGACGTGGAATGTCGCCCACACCTAGTTCCCAACGTTTACGGCGTGGACTACCAGGGTATCTAATCCTGTTCGCTCCCCACGCTTTCGCTCCTCAGCGTCAGTATCGGCCCAGAGATCCGCCTTCGCCACCGGTGTTCCTCCTGATATCTGCGCATTTCACCGCTACACCAGGAATTCCGATCTCCCCTACCGAACTCTAGCCTGCCCGTATCGAATGCAGACCCGGGGTTAAGCCCCGGGCTTTCACATCCGACGCGACAAGCCGCCTACGAGCTCTTTACGCCCAATAATTCCGGACAACGCTTGCGCCCTACGTATTACCGCGGCTGCTGGCACGTAGTTAGCCGGCGCTTCTTCTGCAGGTACCGTCACTCTCGCTTCTTCCCTGCTGAAAGAGGTTTACAACCCGAAGGCCGTCATCCCTCACGCGGCGTCGCTGCATCAGGCTTTCGCCCATTGTGCAATATTCCCCACTGCTGCCTCCCGTAGGAGTCTGGGCCGTGTCTCAGTCCCAGTGTGGCCGGTCGCCCTCTCAGGCCGGCTACCCGTCGTCGCCTTGGTAGGCCATCACCCCACCAACAAGCTGATAGGCCGCGGGCTCATCCTGCACCGCCGGAGCTTTCCACACGCATCCCATGCGGGAGCGTGTCATATCCGGTATTAGACCCCGTTTCCAGGGCTTGTCCCAGAGTGCAGGGCAGATTGCCCACGTGTTACTCACCCGTTCGCCACTAATCCCCGGCCGAAACCGGTTCATCGTTCGACTTGCATGTGTTAAGCACGCCGCCAGCGTTCGTCCTGAGCCAGGATCAAACTCTCCGTGAATGCTTCCGGGATATCCCGGCAACACATCACGAGAGCGGAGCAGACCGGAGGAATAATCCAGTCCGCTCACAGCGTCCTCGCTGTGTATTTTTCCAAAGGAACCTCGTCCGAGATGGACGGGGCATCAACATATCTGGCGTTGACTTTTGGCACGCTGTTGAGTTCTCAAGGAACGGACACTTCCTTTGAAACCGTTTCACCGGTTCCTCCGGGCGCTTCCCTTCGGTGTTTCCAACCTTACCAGATCCGTTTTCCGTTCCGTTTCCGGTCCGAATTCCGTTTCCGGTGGCCGTTGGAGGGCCTTCCCTTTCGGTGTCCCCGACTTTATCAGAATTTCTCTGAGTCGATTTCCACCCCCGCCGGTGGGCTCCTCCGGAGACCGTTGAGTCCTCGGGCTTCCCCTCTGGCGGAGCCGTAAACGTACTGGAGCGGGGCTCCTCGATGCAAATCGAGGAGCCCCGCCGGGTGTTCAGCGCCGGTGTGGTGCTGAGGAGGTGTCAGGCCAGACGTCAGACCTCGACGACCACGGGGAGGATCATCGGGCGCCGTCGGTAGCTGTCGGAGACCCACTTCCCGACCGCACGACGCGCCAGCTGCTGGAGCTGATGCGCGTCCACGACCCCGTCGGAGGCCGACTTCACCAGGGCATCCTCGATCTTCGGGATGACCGCGGTGAAGGCCGAGTCCTCGATCCCGGAGCCCCTGGCGTGGATATGCGGACCACCCACGACCTTGCCGGTCGAACTGTCGACGACCACGAAGATCGAGATGATGCCTTCCTCGCCGAGGATGCGGCGGTCCTTGAGCGAGGTCTCCGTGACATCGCCGACCGAGAGGCCGTCCACGTACACGTATCCCGCCTGCACCTTGCCGACGATCTTGGCGATACCGTCCACGAGGTCGACCACGACACCGTCCTCGGCGATGACGCAACGGTTTTTCGGAACCCCGGTCAACGCTCCCAGCTCGGCGTTGGCGCGCAGATGGCGCCATTCGCCGTGCACCGGCATCAGGTTCTTGGGCTTGCAGATGTTGTAGAAGTACAGCAGCTCGCCGGCCGAGGCGTGGCCGGAGACATGGACCTTGGCGTTGCCCTTGTGGACGACCGTGGCGCCCCATCGCGTCAGTCCGTTGATCACCCGGTAGACCGCGTTCTCATTGCCGGGGATGAGCGACGAGGCCAGGATCACCGTGTCGCCCTGGACGATCCGGATCTGGTGATCGCGGTTGGCCATCCGGGACAGCGCGGCCATCGGCTCGCCCTGGGAACCCGTACAGACGAGCACCACCTCGTCGTCCGGTAGGTCGTCGAGGGTCTTCACATCCACCACGAGACCGGCCGGCACCCGCAGATAGCCGAGGTCACGTGCGATGCCCATGTTGCGGACCATCGAGCGGCCGACGAAGGCGACCCTGCGTCCGTACTCATGCGCCGCGTCGAGGATTTGCTGGATGCGGTGCACATGGCTGGCGAAGCTGGCGACGATGATGCGCTTCTGCGCGTTGCCGAAGACCTGGCGCAGCACGCCGGAGATATCGCGCTCGGGCGGTACGAACCCGGGGACCTCGGCATTGGTCGAGTCCACCAGGAGCAGATCGATGCCCTCCTCGCCGAGCTTGGCGAAGGCGGGCAGATCCGTGAGGCGGCCGTCCAGCGGCAGCTGGTCCATCTTGAAGTCGCCGGTGTGCACGGCCAGGCCGGCCGGGGTGCGGATGGCGACCGCGAGGGCGTCCGGGATGGAGTGGTTGACCGCGATGAACTCGCACTCGAAGGGGCCGATCCGCTCGCGGTGCCCCTCCTCGACCTCGAGGGTGTACGGGCGGATCCGGTGCTCCTGCAGCTTCGCCTCGATCAGGGCGAGGGTCAGCTTGGAGCCGATCAACGGGATGTCGGGCTTCTCGCGCAGCAGGAAGGGGACACCGCCGATATGGTCCTCGTGCCCGTGGGTGAGGACGATGCCGTCGATGTCGTCGAGACGGTCCCGGATGGATGTGAAGTCCGGCAGGATCAGGTCGACTCCGGGCTGCTCCTCCTCGGGGAAGAGCACCCCGCAGTCGACGATCAGCAGCCGGCCACCGTACTCGAAGACCGTCATGTTCCGGCCGATCTCACCGAGGCCGCCGAGCGGAGTGACGCGCAGGCCGCCCTCGGGGAGCTTCGGCGGAGGGCCAAGCTCAGGATGCGGATGACTCAAAAGACTCTCCTCACCACGCGCGCCACATGCCCCCTGGGCACATGGCGCGCGTGACATTCGTGCACTTGCTGATGTGTCTGTATGCAGTTGTGAAGTATGAAGGTGCGACCAATCGCCTCTTTGCTTAGAGCTGTACCCCGCCAGCGGCGAGATCGCGCTTCAGCTGTTCCGTTTCCTCGGGGGTCAACTCGACCAACGGCAGGCGCAGCGGCCCCGCGGGCTGGCCCTGAAGGGCGAGCGCGGCCTTGGCCGTGATCACTCCCTGGGTGCGGAACATGCCGGTGAAGACTGGCAGCAGCTTCTGGTGGATCTCCGTTGCCTTCGCGACGTCGCCCGCGAGATGGGCCTCCAGCATCGCCCGCAGTTCGGGGCTGACCAGATGGCCGACCACGGAGACGAAGCCGACCGCGCCGACCGACAGCAGCGGCAGGTTCAGCATGTCGTCGCCGGAGTACCAGGCGAGGCGCGAGCGGGCGATGGCCCAGCTGGCGCGTCCGAGGTCGCCCTTGGCGTCCTTGTTGGCGACGATGCGCGGGTGCTCGGCGAGCCGGACGATGGTCTCGGTGCCGATCGGGACACCGCTGCGGCCCGGGATGTCGTAGAGCATGACCGGCAGGCCGGTGGCGTCGGCAATGGCGGTGAAGTGCCGCAGGAGACCCTCCTGCGGGGGCTTGCTGTAGTACGGCGTGACCGCCAGCAGCCCGTGGGCACCGGCCTGCTCGGCCGCGCGGGCGAGTTCGACGCTGTGCCGGGTGTCATTGGTACCGGCTCCGGCCACGACGTGGGCGCGGTCTCCGACCGCCTCTACCACGGCGCGTACGAGCTGGGCTTTCTCCGCATCGCTGGTGGTGGGGGACTCGCCGGTGGTGCCGTTGAGGATCAGGCCGTCATTGCCGGCGTCCACCAGATGAACGGCGAGTCGCTGGGCGCCGTCGAGATCGAGCGCGCCGTCAGTGGTGAATGGCGTGACCATGGCGGTCAGCACCCGCCCGAAAGGGGTCTGCGATGTGGATGTCGGTGCCATGGGGCCCACGCTACTCGTAGCGCGCCCTACGGCGCTCGCTCGGGGCGGCGAACGGAGCGAAGAGATGGGACCCGGCACTGCCTGCTCGGGGGTTCAAGCAGTGCCGGGCCCGTTTGTTCAGCCTAGATGAACTTCTCGAAACGCCGCAATACGGACACTTCGCCCGATGATCCGTCCGAGGAGCGGGCCCAGCCCCGGGCTACGGAGCCACTCGGCCGTTGGCGTTGAAGGCCGCGTGGGTGAGCGGCATCAGCCGCGACCAGGCCGCCTCCATCCTCTCCCCCACCATCTCGATCTCCCGCTGCGGGAACGAGGGCACCGCGGCCTGCTCATGCTGGGTCCGCAGACCGAGGAAGTGCATCAGCGAGCGGGCATTGCACGTCGCGTACATCGAGGAGAACAGGCCGACCGGGAGCACCGAACGGGCCACCTCGCGGGCCACTCCGGCGGCCAGCATCTCCTGGTACGCCTCGTACGCATGGCGGTACGCGTCCTCCATCACCCGGCCGGTCAGCTCGTGCTGCGCCGCGGTGCCCTCGACGAACTCGTACTTCCCCGGGCGGCCCTGCTGGACCAGCTTGCGCGCCTCCCCCGGCACGTAGAACACCGGCTCCAGGCGGCGGTACCGACCGGACTCCTCGTTGTACGACCAGCCCACGCGGTGCCGCATGAACTCGCGGAAGACGAAGATCGGGGCGCTGATGAAGAAGGTCATCGAGTTGTGCTCGAACGGGCTGCCGTGGCGGTCCCGCATCAGGAAGTTGATCAGCCCCTTGGAGCGCTCCGGGTCCTTGGTGATCTCCTCGAGCGACTGCTCGCCCGCGGTCGACACCCGCGCGGCCCACAGCACATCGGAGTCGGCAGCGCTGTGCTTGACCAGCTCGACGGTCACATCGCTGCGGAAACTGGCCTTCTCGGTCTCAGCGGGGATCTCGGTCACGTGCGGGGTCCTTCCGTGGTGCATCGCTCGGGGCGGCGCCCAGCTTACGGGCCACCACCGACAGCCCCGCTCCGCCAAACTTTTTGACAGAAAGTGGACGGATCAGGGCACCCAATCGCTCATTCACACGTCCTACACATTGAAGTACTCAGTTCGAGGTTCCAAGGAGAGCCCGCAGATGTTCCGCCGGCGAGAGCCCGTGCCGTTCGCCTTCGTCGCCGAAGCCGACCGTTTCCGCAGCAATGTCACCCCACCGCCCCGCCCCCGCGCCACACCGTCCCAGATAGCCGGGCGGACCCTGATCGGACTCACGATCATCGCGGGGTTCATCGGCTCGCTGATGTTCGGGATGCCCGCCCTCGACAGCCAGTCGCACCCCACCCAACAGATCCAGCAGCCCGAGGCGTCCGACGGACGCTGACCGGCGCTGGGATAGCCTCACCCAGCACAGGCTCATCCGGACATGTGTGTGAGTGAGGACCTTCCGTGCCCCTGCCCTTCCTGACCGCCGACCGCGCCCACGATGATGACGCGGCGGCCGGAGCGGACCCGCTCGGCTACGAAGACCGGGACCGCTGGCGCCGTCCTTACCGACCGGGGCCCTGGAGGGTCGGGGGCGCCGCTCTTCTGCTTCTGCTCGCCTCGTACGTCCTCTTCTCCGCCATGATCATCGCGATGGCGGGATCGCTGTCCGCGGCGGGCATCTGCGCCGCCGTCGGGGCGCTGATGATCGTGACAGCCGTAAGGCTGGTGCGCATCGGCGTCGAGGTGAGCACCCAGGGGCTGCGCCGGATCGGCCTTCTCCGCAGCACCACCGTGCGCTGGCAGGACATCGCCGCGATACGCACGGCCCAGCAGCCGGTCCGGTGGCTGGGCCTGCCGCGGACCGTCCAGGGCCAGGCGGTGCTGCTCGAAACGGTGCGCGGCGGAGCGCCGGACACCGTGTTCACCACCCATGGCGCCGACTTCCTGGGCCATGCGGAGGGCTTCGAGCGGGCCGCCGACACGATCGAGGGCTGGGCCGCCGCCCACCGCTGAGCCATACCGCCGCGGGCGGCCCCGGGTCAGCCCCCGGCCGCCCGCACCGGCTTGCCGTCGTGCAGGGCGATGGCGCGCTGCATCGCCTTACGGGCGCGCGCGGTGTCCCGGGCGTCGTGGTACGCCACGGCGAGCCGGAACCAGGACCGCCAGTCGTCCGGCGACTGCTCCGTCTCGGCCCGGCGCTTGGCGAAGACGGCGTCCGCCGAGTCCCGGTCGATCCGCCCGCCGGGCGTCCGTACCAACTCGTCGACCGGGAGGCCGCCCTCCGCCTCCAGTTCCCGGGCGAGCTGGTCCGCGCTCCGCGCGAACCGCGTGGTCTGCCACAGGAACCAGATCCCGATGAGGGGCATCACCAGCACCGCCAGGCCGAAGACGATCGTGACCGGGGTGCCCTCCCGGATCAGCAGCACCCCGCGGTCGCCGACCAGCACGAAGTAGACGACCAGGACGGCCGCGAGAACGAAATACGTGATCTTTGCGCGCACCGCTGTGGCCTCAGTCCAGATCCAGGAAGTGTTCCAGGCCGAAGGTCAGGCCGGGGGTGGTCACCACGCGGCGGACGCCGAGCAGGATGCCGGGCATGAAGCTGCTGTGGTGGGTGGAGTCATGGCGGATGGTGAGCGTCTCGCCCTCGCCGCCCAGCAGGACCTCCTGATGGGCGAGGAGCCCGCGCAGCCGCACCGAGTGCACCGGCACCCCGTCCACGTCCGCACCCCGCGCGCCGTCGAGCGCCGTGGTGGTGGCGTCCGGCTGCGGGGCGCAGCCGGCCTCACGCCGGGCCTCGGCGATCAGCTGGGCGGTGCGCGCGGCCGTGCCGGAGGGAGCGTCCACCTTGTTGGGGTGGTGCAGCTCGATGACCTCGACCGACTCGAAGAACCGGGCAGCCTGGCGGGCGAACCGCATGGTCAGCACGGCACCGATGGAGAAGTTCGGCGCGATGAGCACGCCGGTGGCCGGCGAGGCGTCGAGCCAGCCGCCCAGCCGCGCCAGGCGCTCGTCCGTCCAGCCGGTGGTGCCGACGACGCCATGGATGCCGTGCCGGAGGCAGAACTCGAGGTTGTCCATCACCGAGGCCGGCTCGGTCAGCTCGACCGCCACCTCGGCGCCCGCCTCGACCAGGGTCTCCAGCCCGTCGCCCCGCCCCAGCGCGGCGACCAGCTCCAGGTCCTCGGCGGCCTCCACGGCTCGTACGGCCTCGGAGCCGATCCGGCCCTTGGCACCGAGGACGGCCACACGCAGCTTGCTCATCGATCCTGTTTCCTTCGATCCGGGAGGCTTCGGCACGGGCTAGGCGACGGCCTCGTCCAGACGGGCCGCCTGCTTGTCCTTCAGCGGGCCGATGACGGACAGCGAAGGACGCTGCCCCAGTACATCGCGCGCCACCTCGCGCACCTCGTCCGGGGTGACCGCCGCGATCCGCTCGAGCATGTCGTCCACCGACATCTGCTCGCCCCAGCACAGCTCGCTCTTGCCGATCCGGTTCATCAGCGCGCCGGTGTCCTCCAGGCCCAGCACGGTGGAGCCGGCGAGCTGGCCGACGGCGCGCCGCAGCTCCTCGTCGCTCAGGCCGTTCTCCGCGACCTGGGTGAGCTCGTCGCGGCAGATCTTGAGAACGTCGTGCACCTGGTTCGGACGGCAGCCGGCGTAGACGCCGAAGAGTCCGCAGTCGGCGAAGCTGGAGGTGTAGGAGTAGACGCTGTAGGCGAGCCCGCGCTTCTCCCGGACCTCCTGGAAGAGCCGGGAGCTCATACCGCCGCCGAGCGCGGTGTTGAGCACCCCGAGCGCCCAGCGGCGGTCGTCGGTGCGCGGGATGCCGGGCATGCCGAGGACGACATGGGCCTGCTCGGTCTTGCGGTTCAGCAGCCCGACCTTGCCCGCCGTACGGATCGCACGGATGCCGGAGCGCGGGGCGACCGGGACCGCGTCGGTGCGGGACAGGGCGCCCGCCCCGTCGAACGCCGCGTGCACCTGGCGCACCACGTCGTCGTGGTCCACGTTGCCCGCGGCGGCGACGACCAGATGCGTCGGGTCGTAGTGCTTGCGGTAGAAGCGGGCGATTTGGTCGCGGCCCAGGGCGTTGACGGTGTCGACGGTGCCCAGGACCGGGCGGCCGAGCGGGGTGTCGCCGAGCATGGTGTGGGCGAACAGGTCGTGCACACAGTCGCCCGGGTCGTCCTCGGTCATCGCGATCTCTTCGAGGACGACACCGCGCTCCGCGTCCACGTCCGCCGCGCCGATCACCGAGCCGGTCAGCATGTCGCAGACGACGTCGATGGCCAGCGGCAGATCGGTGTCGAGCACCCGCGCGTAGTAGCAGGTGTACTCCTTGGCGGTGAACGCGTTCATCTCGCCGCCGACCTCGTCGATGGCGGCGGAGATGTCCAGCGCGCTGCGCCGCCGGGTGCCCTTGAAGAGCAGATGCTCCAGGTAGTGGGTGGCGCCGCCGAGCGTCGGGGTCTCGTCGCGCGAGCCGACGTGCGCCCAGATGCCGAAGGTCGCCGAGCGCACGGACGGGAGGGTTTCGGTGACGACGCGCAAGCCCCCGGGGAGGGTCGTCTTGCGGACCGTGCCGATGCCGTTCTCGCCCTCGAGAAGCGTTTGGGTACGGGCGACGGCCCGCGCCTCCGAAGAGGTGCGGGCCGTCGTCTCGTCGTCGCGGGACGTCACTTGGCGGCTTCGTCCTTCGTCTGGGGCTGCGCTTCGGCGCCGGCCTCGTCCGCATCCGCGTCCGAGCCCTCTTCGCCCTCGAGGACCGGGATGAGGGAGAGCTTGCCGCGCTGGTCGATCTCGGCGATCTCGACCTGGACCTTGGCGCCGACCTTCAGCACGTCCTCGACGTTCTCCACGCGCTTGCCACCGGCCAGCTTGCGGATCTGCGAGATGTGCAGCAGGCCGTCCTTGCCCGGGAGCAGGGAGACGAAGGCACCGAAGGTGGTGGTCTTCACGACCGTGCCCAGGTAGCGCTCGCCGACCTCCGGCATGGTCGGGTTGGCGATGCCGTTGATGGTCGCGCGGGCGGCCTCGGCGGCCGGGCCGTCGGCGGCACCGATGTAGATGGTGCCGTCGTCCTCGATGGTGATGTCGGCGCCGGTGTCCTCCTGGATCTGGTTGATCATCTTGCCCTTGGGGCCGATGACCTCACCGATCTTGTCGACCGGGATCTTGACGGTGATGATCCGCGGCGCGTTGGGGGACATCTCGTCCGGGACGTCGATGGCCTCGTTCATCACATCGAGGATGTGCAGCCGGGCGTCGCGGGCCTGCTTGAGGGCCGCGGCCAGCACGGAGGCCGGGATGCCGTCCAGCTTGGTGTCCAGCTGCAGCGCGGTGACGAACTGCTTGGTGCCGGCGACCTTGAAGTCCATGTCACCGAACGCGTCCTCCGCACCGAGGATGTCGGTGAGGGTGACGTAGTGGGTCTCGCCGTCGATCTCCTGGGAGATCAGGCCCATGGCGATGCCCGCGACCGGCGCCTTCAGCGGCACACCGGCGTTGAGCAGCGACATCGTCGAGGCGCAGACCGACCCCATGGAGGTCGAGCCGTTGGAGCCGAGCGCCTCGGAGACCTGGCGGATGGCGTACGGGAACTCCTCGCGCGTCGGCAGCACCGGCAGCAGCGCGCGCTCGGCCAGGGCGCCGTGGCCGATCTCGCGGCGCTTGGGGGAGCCGACGCGGCCGGTCTCACCGGTGGAGTACGGCGGGAAGTTGTAGTTGTGCATGTAGCGCTTGCGCGTCTCGGGCGCGAGCGTGTCCAGCTGCTGCTCCATGCGGAGCATGTTCAGCGTGGTGACGCCCAGGATCTGGGTCTCGCCGCGCTCGAACAGCGCCGAGCCGTGGACCCGCGGAATCGCCTCGACCTCGGCGGCGAGCGTACGGATGTCCGTGACGCCGCGGCCGTCGATGCGCTTCTTCTCCTTGATGACGCGCTCGCGCACCAGGGTCTTGGTCAGCGCGCGGTACGCGGCGGAGATCTCCTTCTCGCGCCCCTCGAACTGCGGCAGCAGCTTCTCGGCGGCCAGGCCCTTGACCCGGTCCAGCTCGGCCTCGCGCTCCTGCTTGCCCGCGATGGTCAGCGCCTGGGCCAGCTCGTCGCGGACGGCGGCGGTCAGCGCCTCCAGGATGTCGTCCTGGAAGTCGAGGAAGATCGGGAACTCGGCGGTCGGCTTGGCGGCCTTGGCGGCGAGGTCCGCCTGCGCCTTGCACAGGACCTTGATGAAGGGCTTCGACGCCTCCAGGCCGGCGGCCACGATCTCCTCGGTGGGAGCCTCGGCGCCGTCCTTGACCAGCTGGATGGTCTTGTCGGTGGCCTCGGCCTCGACCATCATGATCGCGACATCGCCGTCTTCCAGCACCCGGCCGGCGACGACCATGTCGAAGACGGCCTCCGCCAGCTCGGAGTGGGTCGGGAAGGCCACCCACTGGCCCTTGATCAGGGCGACGCGGGTACCGCCGATGGGACCGGAGAAGGGCAGCCCGGCCAGCTGCGTGGAGCAGGAGGCGGCGTTGATCGCGACCACGTCGTAGAGGTGGTCGGGGTTGAGCGCCATGACCGTCTCGACGACCTGGATCTCGTTGCGCAGGCCCTTCTTGAAGGACGGGCGCAGCGGGCGGTCGATCAGACGGCAGGTGAGGATCGCGTCCTCGGAGGGGCGGCCCTCACGGCGGAAGAACGAGCCGGGGATGCGCCCCGCCGCGTACATCCGCTCCTCGACGTCGACCGTGAGCGGGAAGAAGTCGAGCTGGTCCTTGGGGTTCTTGGAAACGGTGGTGGCCGACAGCACCATGGTGTCGTCGTCCAGGTAGGCCACGGCGGAACCGGCGGCCTGACGGGCCAGGCGGCCCGTCTCGAAACGGATGGTGCGGGTGCCGAAGGTGCCGTTGTCGATGACTGCTTCGGCGTAGTGGGTCTCGTTCTCCACCAGGGAAATCTCCTCTTCTGCGTCCCTCGTCCGTGTGACGGGGGACGGTGGTGGAGCAGCGCCCCTGGCCTTGCGGGCCGGCGGCCGGGCCGGTCTTCGATCGAAGCCACCGGAATTGCCAGTTCCGGGAGCCACTACCGAGGACCGGCTCCTGTGGCGCCGGTGCGGCGGGAATGAGGCGCTCCTCCTCGTTCGTTATGGCGTTGTTGGGACCAGACTACAAAGCTTCGGCCGTCATCACGACGGCTGTGCTCTCCGGCCCCTACGGTACGTAGCGCACTGGCTACGCACCGGCGTGAAGGCCGTACAGGTCACCTTTGGCTGAAACCGTACGGCGCCGTGTATGGCAAAGGGAGCGGCCCCCATAGCGGGAACCGCTCCCTCCTTGGCGTCTTACTTGGCGCCCGCCGCACCCCGGCGGATGCCCAGGCGCTCGACCAGCGCACGGAAGCGCGTGATGTCCTTCTTCGCCAGGTACTGCAGCAGCCGGCGGCGCTGGCCGACCAGGAGCAGCAGACCACGGCGGGAGTGGTGGTCGTGCTTGTGGGTCTTGAGGTGCTCGGTCAGGTCGGAGATGCGGCGCGTGAGCAGCGCGACCTGGACCTCGGGGGAGCCGGTGTCGCCCTCCTTGGTGGCGAACTCGGTCATGATCTGCTTCTTCGTAGCGGCGTCGAGCGACACTCGGTACTCCTTGCTTCGTATCAGCCGCCGAGTGCCCCTGGTCGTTGTCTCAGGGGATCTTCCGTGACTCGGGAGGCGGGGTCCGCTGGGCGCTGTCTCCCGAGACTCGGAGCCTCCGGGGACGCGTACGCAAACGGCCAGCACACAGAGTACCAGCGTCTTGGCGGGGGGTGCGCGGGGGCTGGGGGAGGGACGACAAGGGTGGGGGCGCGCTGGTCGGGCGGGGGCGCTGATGGGGGTGGGCACGCTGATGGAGCGGGGCGGTGGGGCTAGAAGACGGGCATGGCGGTCAGGGTGCCGTTGTGCAGCATGAAGACGCGGTTGCCGGCCGCCGACAGCGCCCAGCGGCCCTCGGTGCCCTGGGTGTACGGCCAGGCGAGCCTTCCACCACGGGTGTCCACCGCCGCGACGCCGCGTGAACCGGCCTCCCCGGCGCCCGCCCAGACGCTGTTCCCCGCGATCACCGGGGCGTCCTGCGAACTGTCCTCGGAGGCGAACGTGAGCGTCCAAGCGTCCGTTCCGTCGTCCGTACGGCGGGCTGAGAGATCGGTGGCGTCCACGGCGTAGACGACGTCCTTCTCGACGACCGGTGCGCCCCAGCCGTGCCCGCCACCACTGGGCTGGGACCATTTCTTCTCGCCCGTGGACAGCGTGAGCGCGGTGAGGGAGCGGCCGCCCAGGTAGACGGTGCCGTCGGCGACGGCCGGGGCGAGGGCCGTGGTTCCGTGCCGTGCGGGCCCCCAGAGGGTCTTTCCACGGGCGGTGTCGAGTGCCACGACCTGGCCGTCCTCACCGCAGACCACCAGACGGCCGTCGGCCACTGCGGCCGCCGCCGGGTTCTTCTCGGAGGTCCTCACCGGCGAGGGCACCGTCCACAGGAACGTCTGCGACGTCAGCGCCACGGCGCGCAATTCACCCCCACGGGTGGCTGTATAGACGGCCTTGTCGTCCACGGCGAGCAGGGTCGCCGCCTCCGCTGCAGACACCTTCCACCGCTCCTTGCCGTTCTGGGCGTTCAACGCGTGCAGCACGCCCTCGCTGTCGACCGTAAGGACCGTGTCATCGGATACGGCGAGGGGGCGCCCGGTCGGTCCGGCTGTCCGGGATGTCCAGCGGGCCCGGCCGGTGCGGACGTCATAGGCCCGCAGGCCGCCCTCGGCCAGGGCCACGACGAGGTCGTGGACGGGAAGTGGGGCCGGCGTCCGCGCATCGGCGACACCGATGGAACCGAGGTCCACGGGTCCCCACAGAGGCGACGGGGCCGTCCCCTCGTTGTAGTGGGCCAGCGGCTCGGCCTCCCAGGGCCGTCCACCGGCCTCCGTCTCGTCACCGCGCAGCAGCCACCACGCGACGCCTCCGCCACCCGCCGCGAGCACGGTGCCGCCCGCGGCGAGCGTGCCGATGAGCCGCCGCCTGGAGAGGCCTGTCCGGTCGCCGGGCAACGCGGCCATGCGCCGGGCATCCGCCTCGCGCCGTGCGATGTCCTGCGCGAGCGGTCCGCTCTTCCAGGCCCGGTCCGCGCCCCGGGGCGGCGCCAGCGCCTGGCCGATCCAGTCGAGACCGGGGCGGCCCCCGGGGTCCTTGGACAGACAGGGCTCGACCAGAGGCCGCAGCGCGCCGGGCACCGAGCCCAGCTCCGGGTCGCCGTGCACCACCTGGTACTGCACGGCGGCCACGTGGCCGCCTTCGTAGACCGGCCGTCCGCCCGCCGCGTAGGCGAGGACCACTCCGAGGGAGAACACATCACCCGCCGGGCCCGTCCGCTGCCCCAGCACCTGCTCGGGCGCGGCGTAGCCGGGGGTGGCGACGGTCTGTCCCGTGGTGGTCAGGGTCAGTCCGTGCTCGGGCCGGGCGATCCCGAAGTCGATGATCCTCGGGCCACGGGAGGTCAGCACGATATTGGACGGTTTGAGGTCGCGGTGGACCAGCCCGGCACCGTGGATGTCGTGGAGCGTGCGCACCAGCGCGGCTCCCAACGCCCTTACGGTGGGCTCCTCCAGGGCGCCGTACCGCTCGACGGCCTGGTCGAGCGTGGGCCCGGCGAGGAACTCCGTGGCGATCCACGGCCGCCCGCCCTCGGTCTGCGCCGCGAGCACCCGCGCCACACCGTCGCTCCGCACGGCCTGAGCCGCGTGCGCCTCACGCACGAAACGCTGAGCCATCCCCGTGTCATGGGACAGTTCGGGTCGCAACACCTTGACCGCCACGGTCCGGCCCCCGGAATCCCGCCCGAGATAGACCTGACCCATGCCGCCCGCGCCGAGTACGCCGGTGAGGCGGTACGGGCCGAGGCGCAGCGGATCGCCGGTGCCGAGAGGGTTCATGAGCGGAGGCTCCTAGAGGGTGGGGCGGCGCGACGGGACGGGTCCGGGGGCCCGGTCATTCCAGCGGGATGGCGCACACGGTGGAGCCGCCCGCGATGATCAGCCGGCCGGCATCCCGATGGACGGTCATGGTGGGGTTGAGCGAGGCCATGGCGGTGCCGGGGCCCTGGAACGTCCACGCCGCCCTGTGGCCGCGGAGGTCGATCGCCGCCGCCCACTGATCGGTTCCGACGTCGGGGAAGGCGTAGAGGTACTTCTTGCCGAGGGCGGGCGGATACTGAAAGTTGAGCGCGGGGCCCGTGCCCTTCTTCTGCTCCCACCGCAGCTTTCCGCTCTTGGCGTCCACGGCGACCAGGCCGGTGCCCGTCTCGAGGCTGTGGACCACGCCGTCCTTGAGCAGGGGCGGTCCATAGCGCGCGGCGTCCGGCTCGTTCTTGTCACCGGCCTTCCGTCTCTCGCCGAACCGCCAGGCGACCTCACCGTCGGAGAGCCGTACGGCGAGGAGGTCCTTCCCGCCGACGAAGAGGAGCCCGTCCGAGAGGGTGTGGCGCTGCGTCCCCGGAAGGATCCGGTAGCTCTCCTTGGCCAGCATCTTCGACCACCGGCGCCTGCCGTCAGCGGCGCCGACCACGGTGACCCGCTCGCGGAAGGAGAGCACGAGCGAGGAGCCCGCGGGGGTCGCGAGGGGGTCCTGGAGCTCGGGGGTGTCGCTGGCCCGGCGCCACCGCTCCTCCCCCGTTCGCGCGTCGACGGCCACACGCACGAGGCCCTTACGGCTCGTCCCTTCCAGGAAAATCACGTTCGAGGTGGCGGCGAGCAGTCGTACGTCGTCGACCTCCAGGTCCTTGACCGTGGCGAGCGGGGTCCGGAAGTTACCCGTTGCAGGATCCACAGGGGCGATCCGGACGTGATCGGCGCTGGAGTCACAGGCGAGTAGCCGCCGGCCGTCGGAGACGGCGTGCTGCGCCTTCGTCACCAGGTCGTTGGCGCCGCGCCTGGCTCCGGTTTCGGCGTCGATCCAGTACAGCCCGGTGTCGGCGATGACCGCGGTGTGGTCCCCGGCGAGGAAGACCGCGCATTCGGCCATGGCAGTGCTGGAAGGCGGGGTGAACTTCCAGGACACGCGCGGCGGGGTCCCGGGCGGACGTGTGGTGGGCGCGGGCGTCGGGGCCGCGGTGCCGCCCGCGCCGCCGTCGGGACCGAGCCAGGCCCAAGTGGCGGCAGCCGCGACGGCCGCTACGGCCCCGCCTCCTCCGATCGTGACGACCTTACGGCGGGAGACCCCGCCCGGCCTGGGCGGCCGGGCCGCACCGGCCGTGTCCTCCTCCACGGGCGCGGGCAACCTGGACGGCTGAATCTCCCATACGGCCGTGCCGAGCCGGGCGATCTCCGCCAGGACGGGGTCCGGCAGATGATCGGCGAAGTGACCGCCTCCGGCGTACAGCAGCGGCCCGAGTTCGGCCGTACCGGGCCGCCGCCGGGGGTCCTTGACGAAGCACGGCTCCAGTGCGACGCGCAATCCCTCCGGCAGGCCGGACAGGTCGGGGTCGGTGTACCGCACCCGGTAGAGCAGATCGGCGGGCTGTCCGCTGCCGAAGGGCGGACGGCCGGTGGCCGCGAAGACGAGCACTCCGGCGAGGGCGAACACATCGCCCTCGGCCGCGTGTTCACCACCGGCCACCTGCTCGGGCGACATATAGGCGGGCGTTCCGGCTGCCGCGCCCGTACGGGTCAGCCGGTCGTCACCCGCCGCGCGGGCGATGCCGAAGTCGATGACCTTGGGGCCGAGGGCGGTCAGCAGGATGTTGGAGGGCTTGAGGTCGCGGTGGACCACATCGGACCGGTGCAACTGGGCGAGCGCGTCGCACAGGGCGGCTCCCAGCGCCCGTACGGCCCGTTCGGGCAGGGCGCCACAGAGTGCGACCGCCTCGTCCAGCGGCGGGCCGAGGACGTACTCGGTGGCGAGCCAGGGGGTCGGGGCGAGCGTGTCCGCGTCGATGACCTGCGCTCCGTGCCGCCCACCGATGACCCGCGCGGCGTCGGTCTCCAACCGGAAGCGGGTGCGGAATTCCGTCTCCGCCGCGAACCGCGCGTGCATGGTTTTCAGCGCGACCGTACGACCACCGGATGAGCGGCCCAGGTACACCGTGCCCATGCCGCCGCTGCCGAGACGGGCGACGAGCGTGTACGGACCGAGGCGCTGGGGGTCGTCATGGCTGAGGGGATGGGCCATTGGTATCAGTCCACCGGCAGTGCGTAGAAGGCTTGGTCATTCCTGATGAGGGCCACACCGGGCGCGCTGAGGACGGACCCGCTGAGGGCCCCGGCCGACGCTCCCTCGGCCGCTGGGGCGAAGCGCCAGCGCAGTGAACCATCCGCCGAGTCCAGCGCCTCCACCTCCGAGGCATTGATCTGGAAGACGGTCCGGCCGGAGTGGCTCAGCGCTGTTTCGCTCTCCGACATGGGGGAGGCCGCGTCGACGGCCGCCCGGCGGCGCCAGAGAAGCTTGCCGTGGGCCACGTCGATGGCGTAGGTGACGGCGTCGCCGTCGGTCGCGTAGAGCGTCCGGCCGTGCAGCGCACCGTCGGTGTACACGAGCTCGCTGAAACTGAAGTGCCATCGCTTTCTGCCGCTGGATATCTCATGAGCGGAAACGACGTCCGAGGCGAAGGTGATCAGGAGATCCCCGGAGACGATCTCCGTCGGACCATCCGCGACGGTAAGGACGCCCTTGTAGGCCCGCGTCCACAGCTTGGCCCCGTCGCGCCGGCCGAGAGCCAGATAGGTCCATGGGTTGTCGGGGGCGGACTCGCCGCGGTTCGACAGCAGGAGGGAGTCCTCGCGGAGCACCGCGGAGTGTTCCTCGGAGCCGCCGAAACCGCCGGGGACCGTGGTGCGCCACCGCTCCTGACGGGTCTTGAGGTCATAGGCGACGACGCTGGCGGTCTCCTCCTGGTCCTGAGCCAGGAACCAGAGGGTCTTCCCGTCGGCCGCCAGCGGATAGCTGAACCGCGGGCGCTTCTGGCCGTCGTAGCCCCGTTCCACCCACTTGACCTGCCCGGTACGCGCCGACAGGGCGATGAGCTCCCTGGGCCCCGGCTTCAGCACAAGGCCACCGCCGAGCGTGCTGAGGTCCCCGACACCCCACACGTTGTGACGGGTCCACATCTTCTGTCCGTCGCGGACCCTCACCGCCGTCACCTCGCCCGCACCCGGTACGAGCAGGTGGCTGTTCCCCCAGAGCAGTGGCGTGCCGTCGATCTCGGTCTCAATGCGGCGGCGCCACAGCGGAGCGGGGGCGACCCCGCGCAGGGCGAGGGGCTCGGGCGGGGCGGGCGGATCGTCCGTCACGGCCCGCCACAGGACCGTCCCGCCGATCCCCAGGGCCAGTCCGGCGGCACCGGTGAGGGCGGTGATGGCTACGGAGCGCCGGGACGGCGCCCGGCCCGCGGAAGGAGAGTGGCCGACGGGTTGCGGGAGGTCCGGCGGCGGGGTGTCCGCGGGGTGGTGCGCGGCCTGCTCGGCGAGGGCCGCCCCGACGGCCTGAGGCACGAGGCCCGGTGAGACGGGAGCCGCGGTCGAGCGGAACTCCCGGGCGAGGACGGCGGGTTGTGGGCGGTGTGCCGGGTCCCAGGAGAGACAGGCGGCGATGGGCTCGCGCAGCCCCGGCGGCAGGGCGGCGGGCCCGGCGTCCTTACGGCCGGTCACGGCGTAGGCCAGCACGGCCCCCAGCGCGTAGACGTCACCGTAAGGGCGTGGCGGCTCACCGGCCCGCTGCTCGGGCGGCAGCCCGGCGGGGCTGTCGTAGGCCATGGCGGCCCCGCCGGTGTACGAGGTCGCGGGACGGCCTCCATGGGGTGTGACGGGGCGATTGCCGGTGGCGACCCGGAGGAGCCCGTACCCGGTCAGCCGGGGGCCGTCCGGCGTCAGGAGTACCGCCTGTGGCGATATCCCGGCGTGGACCAAGCCGTTGGCGTGCGCGGCCGCGAGGGTTTCGGCGAGAGCCGCGCCCAGCGCGCGCACGGTGTCCTCGGGGAGCGGCCCGCCGTGCGCGGCCAGGGCCGCGGGCAGCGTCAGGGCGGGGAAGCAGCCGTGGGCGACCCAGGGAAGCTCCGCATCAGGCGGGGCGACGTCCACGACCGGTGCCACCCAGGGGCCGTGCAGCCGACGGGAGTTCTCGGCCTCGGCCCGGAACCGCACCCGGTATCCGGCGTCGGCCGACGCCGGATACGGCAGGGTCAGGACGACGGTACGACCCGTTCGCACGTCCCGGGCCAGGCAGCGGGCGGCGTCATCGGCATGCCCGGGCACATCCAGGGGGGCGAGGACTCGATACGGGCCGATCCGCTGCCCCCCGTCGTGGTCGGTGCGCTGTGGAGGCTTGTGATCGGTCCGTCCCGTCCGGTGGCCCAGAATCGGCGGTTCCATGCGTCCTTCCTAATCGAGCGGCAGCGCGTAGACGCTTCCGCTCCCGGCGACGACGACCCTGCCATCCGTCAACGCGACCTTACGGCGGGGCGATTGGGCGCGCGGGCTGGGATCCGCACCGGCGTCGGTGAAGCGCCACAGCAAGGAGCCGTCCTCGGCGTCGAACGCGTCCACCTCAGCGTCACCGGCCACCAGCACCCTGCGCCCTGCCGGGCTGACCAGCGTGTCGGGCGTGCGCGGCGCCGCAAGCACCTTCATCACGAAGCCATAGGCCCGCTGCCACTGGATCTCGCCGGACGCCGCCTCGATCGCGTGGAGGGCGAAACCACCGTCGGCGACATAGACGGTCTTCCCGTGGACGAGCGGAAGCCCGAAATCGGCGGGCCGGCCCTCGGGTCCTTTCCCCTTGGAACTGACGGACCACAGGGCGGCCTTGTCCTGGGCCGCGTCGAAGCCCCGCAAAGTGGTTCCGAGGGCCGCGATGAGCGTGCGACGGGCGTCGGTGGCGACAAGCCCCTTCGCGGTCATGCCCGGATAGACCCGCTGCCACAGCTCCTTCCCGTGGTCCCGACTGAGCGCGACGGCCCTCTTGGCCGCCGTTCCGTCCTGGTCACCACCTGCCATCACCACCAGCGCGTCCTTCAGCAGATGTCCCTCGTCCAAACCCGCCGGCACGGGACCGCGCCACAACTCCGCGCGCTCACGGACGTCATAGGCGACCACGACGCGGCCACCGTTCGCGCCTCCGCCCTCGCCCCTTACCGTCGCCGTGAACCAGACCGTACTCCCGGCCACCGCGAGCAGCCCCGTGAACGAACTCCGCGCACCCTGCCGGAAATTGCGCGAATGCCACTGGATATGACCGGTCCGCGGCTCCAGCGCGACCAGCCCGTCCCCCGGGACCACCAGCACGTCCCCATCGGCCACCCAGGGTTGACCCGCCGGGCGCAGCCCGTCCCGCGTCCACAGCCGCTTACCCGTACGGAGATCGATCCCCACGACGGCCCGCTTCCCCGTGAGGACGGCGACCTCGTCACGCCAGACGAGCGGGGCGTACGCCGAGGCCACCCCTTTGACGTCGTAGCGCCACAAGGGAGTGGGCGGCGCCCCCGGAAGCCGACGGCGAGGGCGGTGGGCGGCCAGGCGCTGGGCCGGAGTGAGCGGTGCGGGCGAGTCCGGGGCCGTCGCCAGCCATGTGGCGCCGCCGCCGACGGCGAGCCCGGCCGTACCACCGGCGGCACCCAGGAGAAGCCGGCGCCGGGAAGGGCTGAGGGACGGGCCGAAGGTCTTCCGGGACGAGGCTCCGTCGGCCTTGCCCTCAGCCCCGGTCCTGGCCCCGTGCACCGGCCCGTGCCCGGACACAGCCGAATGTGCGGCGCCGCGCTCCGCCTCCGCCCGGTGAACGGCAGCGCCCGGCGCCACTGGCACACCCGATGTCACCGGCGACGGCGCCTCAGCCGGTTCGATCTCCGCCGCCAGCACCGCCGAGGACAGCTCGGACAACGCGGCGACCAGCCGCCCCGGCAGCCACCCCGGTCCCAGCGCCCTCGCGGCCCGGCTGATGCCACCGGCGCTGTCCAGGGCGGTCGACCCCAAGCCCGCTCCCGGCTCCGCACCGCCGTCCGGGCCCCACGCCGCACCGCCGTCCGGGCCCACGGATCCCGCGTCGACAACCGTCAGCGGCGCGCCTGCGGGCGGGCTCACGATGCTCCGGGGCAGGGGGACGCGTATCCCGCTCATCAGCTCGTCCAGCAGCGCCCGCGCCGTTGGCCGGTCGGCCGGATCCTGGGCCAGACACCGGACCAGAGCGGCCCGCAGCTCCTCCGGCAGATCCTCGGCGTCCGGCCGCCGTCGCCCGGTCGCCGCGTACGCCAGCACGGCGCCCAGCGCGAAGATGTCACCCAGCGGCCGCGGCCGCCCGCCCGCGGCCTGCTCCGGGGGCAGCGCGTCGTCCTCCAGCCCCGGGAGCCCCACCCGCGCCTCACCGTCCGGAGCGGCGGCCCGCACCGCGCCGTAGCCCATCAACCGCGGGCCGTCCCCTGCCAGGTAGACCGTGCCCGGCGCGGCACCCGCATGAACGAAGCCCGCGGTGTGCACCTCCGCGAGCGTCTCGGCCAGCGCCGCTCCCAACGCCCTTACGGTGCGCACGGGAAGCGGCCCCCCGTTCGCCTCCAGCGCGGCGGGCAGCGACAGCATCGGCAAGAACGGCGTGGCACTCCAGGGCTGCCCCGTACCCCCGCCTGAGACTTCGACAACGGGGGCCAGCCACAGCGGGGGCCGTCCGCCGCCCAGAAGGCGCGCGTTCTCCGCCTCCGCCAAAAAGCGCTCCCGGTACGCGACGTCGTCCGCGAGCTCCTGCGACGGTGCGGTGAGAACCACCGTGCGGTCCCCCGCGGCACCGCGGGCGATGAAGTGGCGGGCCGTAGCGGGAACTTCTCCCGCATCCGGCCCCAGCCCCGCGATGACGTAATACGGGCCGAGCCGTCGAGGATCGTCCTGGCTCAGCGGCTCCACAGACACCTCCTGTGGCTGCGGGGACAATCCAGTCGACCGGGACGACGAACCGCCTCAGCCATGGCGCCGGTTCTCTGCGAGCTGCAGTCCCCACTCATCTGGAAGCCCCCCGGCCGTTGATCCATCGCAGTCCCGCCCGCGTCACACGCGCGGCGCCACACTACCGGGCCCTTGTCCTCGTGTTCGATTGCCGCGTCACGCGCTGTGGACAACACTGTGAGACGTGGCGGGAGTCCGGGCGCAGTGGCCCGCCCTCGCCTTCCGCCCAAAGGTCGGGCGGGATGTTATCCGCGGTATCCGAAGGGGTTCTCCACCAGTGGCCGACGCCAAAGAGAAGGAAGAGCTGTACGCCCTCGACATTTCCGGTGTCGAGTGGCTCAGCGCACCTGGCAGCACCTCCGAAGACCGGGTGGAGATCGCCTATCTGCCGAACGGGGCAGTGGCCATGCGGAATTCCGCTGACCCCGAGACCGTGCTGCGCTACACAGAGGCCGAGTGGCGTGCCTTTGTGCTGGGCGCGCGGGACGGCGAATTCGACCTGAGCTGAGGAGCATGAGGGGCCGACGAGCGTGAACGAGAGGGCGGTCACCGGTCGGTGGCCGCCCTCTCCGGCAGTGGTCGGCGCTCGGCTCACCTTCAGGAGCCGAAGGCCATGATGAGCTTCTCGCTGGTGCCCTCGGCCCCCGTTACGCGGTTCGAGGCGATGTAGAAAATGCCGTTTCGGTAGGCGTGAGTGGCGGAGTAGAAGCCGTTCTCCGCCTCGCGGGTGGCCTGGGGCAACTTCAGCACGGTTTTGGGCTTCCCGCCGTCCGGGCCGATGCTGACGACCAGACCGGCCTCGTCATATGAGGGCTCCTCATAGGCGATCAGATTCTTGCCGTCCATGCGCAGCGGAAGCAGCATCCGACCGGCCACCTTGGCCGCCCATTTCTTCTTCCCGCTGTCCAGGTCGAAGGCATGGATCTCACTCGTCGAGCCCCCGGCGCTGCCCTGGGTCATCTCGGTCGGCAGATAGAAGGTGTCCATGGAGGCAGCGACGCCCTGACAGCTACCCACATTGGTGCCGAAGAGGTCCGTTCCGCACAGCGGCTGGTAGGACTGCGTCCCCACGGCCAGGGCCGACCGCTCCTCACCACTGTCCGATACGGCCAGAATGCCGCCGGCCTTGCGGTCCTGGTCGCTCAGAGCGATCACAACGGGGCTGGTGGAGAAGATCTTGTCGACCTTGTAGCCCTTACGGACGGCATAGGTCCATGTGATCCTCCCGTTCGACGCCACCTTTTGCAGCTTGGCGGTGCCATTGGTGCAGGAGTAGGCACGCAGCAGCGCTTTCCCTCCCGCGTAACCGTCGACGGAGCAACCCGGGCTGGGCTTCTCGACGGCGACCTCCTCACCATCGCGGACTTTGATGACGGCCGAACCGCCGAACCAGGACATGCCGACGAGACCGCCGCTCTGGGCCATGCCCATGCTGGTGTGGCCGCCGCCGAAAGAGCCCGCCTCGGGAGCGTCGTGGTCCCAGACCTTGATCCCCTTGCCCAGGTCGATCAGGGCGAGTTGGCTGCACGAGTCCTTTCCATGCCCCTCGTAGGCGACGACGACCTCGCCGTCGGTCGTGGAGTCGGGCGCGGCGCAGACGGCTTTGGGCAGGGAAAGCGTCCACTTCTTCGTGCCGTCGTCCTTGTATGCGACGATCTTGTCGTCGACCGCCTTGACCACATATCCCTTCATCACCCAGAAACCGGGCACGTCGGCGCCCTTCTTGGAGACCTCGGGCGCGGGCGTTTGGTAGAGAACTTTCGCCTCGCCGGCCCGGCGCACGTCGTTGGGGTCGCTCTCGCCTTCGCCACGGTCCCGCCCGCCGGTGCTCGCACCTTTTCCGGTCGGCTCGGGGGCGGGGTTCTGCCGGTCCTGACCAGCGGGGGTGGTCGTCGAGGTAGCGATGGGCTTCTTGTCGTCCTCACCACCGCTCACCGCCGCGTACACCCCGCCACCCGCCGCGAGCAGCACCGCCACGGCCGCGCCGATGACGACGGCCTTGCGTCTCGTGTTCCGGCCGCCGCTTCCACCACCGGAGGGAAGCGTGCCGTAGGGCGGCCCGGGCGGTGCGGAGTACATACCGCCGTGCCCAGGCCCTCCCCGCACCGGGGTGTACGGGTTCTGTGCGTACGAGGTGGCGGGGTCGGCCCGGGGAGGGGCCGGGACTCCCGGGCCTGCGGGAGGGCTCGATGGCAACACACCTGTGTCCCATATCTGGGGCGGAGTATGGCCCGTCGGGGGACTCACCGGAGGCGCCGGAGGGACGGCCGGCGGCGCGGGCGGGTGAGGCGGGACCGGACGCCGCGGTGATGTGCCGGAGCGGTCCTTGGACGGTTCGCCGCCCTGACCGGGATCCTGCGGCGCGCCGAAACCGCCGGACGGTGGCTGGTCGGGGGGCTGGGGCGGCTGCGACATCAGCGCTTACCTCTTCGGCGAGTCCACTGGAAGATCCCGCTCCGCGATGACATTTCGGGCGGGGCAAATCTTTGTATCACCGGACGCTCGGTTCTCGGCCCCCAGTTTCATGGATGGACGGCGCATGAGCCACCGTGCACAGCACGTTGGTCTCCTCCCTCTCGAAGCCGTGGAGATTTCCTGTTGATAGGCACGACACGCCGGGGTGCCACCACATGGTGACACCCCGTGTCGATAGGCTCGCCGGGTTCGGGGGGCCACGTCGCCGGAGTGCTGGTGCGACGCCACCACGGATCTCGCTCCTTGCACGGGAGACCACTGAAGGGGGATTGACCACCCGGTGAGCCAGATTCTCGTCAAGCGTCCGCCCCGGGCGCTGCCGCCGACCGTGCCCACGGACGAAGTCGAGCTCAGCTCTCCCCCCGACCTGCCGCGCGGCGAGCAGCAAGGGCTGTTGACGCAGTTGGTGCCCCTGCTCGGCATGGGCGGGTCGATGGTCTACTTCTTCAACTCGGGCGCCGGGCCGTTCATGCGGGTCATGGGCTGGCTGATGCTGGCATCAGCCCTCGCGACCGTCGCCGCCCAGATCGCGCGTTTCCGGCGCGGGACGGAGGGCCGGGCGGCGGGCTTACGCCGCGACTACCTGAGGTACCTCGCGCAGATGCGCCGCGGTGTCCGCCGTACGGCCCGCGCGCAACTCGAGGTGCTGCTCTATCTGCACCCCGCGCCCGACCAGCTCTGGGCGGTGGCCGCGCAGGGCAGCCGGGTGTGGGAACGCAGGGTCGGCGACGAGGACTTCGGGCAGGCCCGTATCGGTGTCGGGCCCCAGCAGCTGTCGACACCTCTGGTGGCCCCGACCACGGCGCTGATCGAGGAGCTGGAGCCGCTCACAGCAGGCGCGATGCAGCGGTTCCTGATGCTGTACGGCGCGGTGGAAGGGCTACCGGTCGCCGTGTCGTTGCGGCGCTTCTACCACTTCACCGTGTCCGGGGACCCTGCCACGGCCCAGGGCGCCACACGTGCCCTGGTGTGTCAGCTGGTCACCTTTCACTCGCCGGAGGACCTGACCGTGGCGGTCCTGGCCGACGGGCGGGAAGCGGTCGCACGCTGGGAATGGACCAAGTGGCTGCCGCATTCCCAGATCCCCGGGACGCTGGACGGGGCGGGTACCCGGCGGCTGTTCTGCCGGGACGCGCTCGAGCTGGAGGAGCTTCTGGCGGCGGACGGTCCGGGCGGCCAGGGCAACCCGCTCTCCGAGCGTCCCCGGTTCGCCCCGGACGGATCGCCCGTCCTGGACGCGCCTCACCTTCTCATCGTGCTGGACGGCGGCCTCGTCCCGCCGGATTCCCTGCTGGCGAGTGCGGATGGCATTCAGGGCGTGACCGTCGCCGAAGTGGTGTCCGGGGAACTGGACGAGCCGCGCGGCGGCCTGTCGCTCGAGGTACGCCCCGGAAAGCTGTTCCTGGAGTCCGCCGCAGGACTGGTCTACGAAGGCGAGCCGGACGTGCTCCCCCTGGAGGCGGCCGAGGCCCTGGCCCGCCAGCTCGCGCCACTGCGCGTCGGCGCCGGGGGCAACGACGAGCCGCTCCTGGATGAGCTCGACTTCACCGACCTGCTGGACCTCGGCGACGCGTCCTCCGTGGACGTGGCCCGAACCTGGCGGCCCCGGATGACGAGCGAACGCCTGCGGGTCCCCATCGGGGTCGGCGAGGACGGTGAACCGGTGATGCTGGACCTGAAGGAGGCGGCGCAGGGCGGTATGGGCCCGCACGGTCTGTGCGTGGGCGCGACCGGCTCGGGAAAGTCCGAGCTGCTGCGCACACTGGTCCTGGCACTCGCCGTCACCCACTCCTCCGCACACCTCAACTTCGTCCTGGCGGACTTCAAGGGCGGTGCGACTTTCACCGGCATGGCCGACCTGCCGCATGTCTCGGCGGTGATCACCAACCTCGCGGACGACCTGACGCTCGTGGACCGTATGGAGGCCTCGATCCGGGGCGAATTGCAGCGCCGCCAGGAGCTGCTGCGTGCCTCGGGCAACTACGCCAATGTCCACGACTACGAACGGGCGCGGGTCGCGGGGGCGCCGCTGGAGCCCGTCCCATCGCTCGTGCTGATCATCGATGAGTTCAGTGAACTCCTCAGTGCCAAACCGGACTTCATCGAGATGTTCATTCAGATCGGCCGCATCGGCCGGTCACTCGGCGTCCATCTGCTGCTGGCCACCCAGCGGCTGGAGGAGGGTCGGCTGCGCGGTCTGGACACCTACCTGTCGTACCGACTGGGCCTGCGCACCTTCTCCGCCACGGAGTCCCGGGCCGTGCTGGGCGTGCCGGACGCTTACCATTTGCCGTCGCTGCCCGGTTCCGGCTATCTGAAGTTCGGTACGGACGAGATGGTGCGCTTCAAGGCCGCCTATGTCTCGGGCCCGTACCGCACCGCCGAGGCGTTGACAGACGACGGGGCGGGCGGCTCACGGCGAATGGACCGCCGGCCGACGCTGTTCACGGCCGCCCCGGTGCCGGTCTCCTACGCCGCGTCCGCACCCGCCGCCACTACGGCTCACACGAGCGACGCGCTGTCGGACACGGTCCTGGACGTCATCGTCCGGCGTCTCGAGGACCAGGGACCGGCCGCGCACGAGGTGTGGCCCCCGCCCCTGGACACCTCCCCCACGCTCGACGAACTGCTGCCCTTGCTGGCCGTCTCGCCTGCGCGTGGTCTGCATCCACCGGACTATGCGGGGTCGGGCGGGCTGGTGGTCCCGGTCGGGCTGGTCGACAAGCCCTTCGAACAGCGGCGCGAGATCCTCTACCGCGACTTCTCGGATGCCGCGGGCCATCTCCTTGTGGTGGGCGGCCCGCAGTCCGGTAAATCCACCTTGCTGCGTACGCTCATCGCGTCCTTCGCTCTGACCCACACTCCGCACGAGGTGCAGTTCTACTGCCTGGACTTCGGCGGCGGAGGCCTCAGCGGGATATCGGAGCTGCCGCATGTCGGCGGAGTGGCGTCACGTCTCGACCCGGACCGGGTGCGCCGTACGGTGGCCGAGGTCACCGGAGTGCTGAGCCACCGCGAGGAGTTCTTCCGCACGCACGGCATCGACTCCATCGCCGGCTACCGCAAGCGGCGGGCAGCTGGTGAGCTCCCTGACGAGGTCTGGGGGGATGTCTTCTTGGTCATTGACGGCTGGGGCGCCTTCAAGCAGGAGTACGAGCAGTTCGAGGGCGTCGTCATGGACCTCGCGACGCGGGGACTGGGTTACGGCGTCCATGTGGTCTTGTCGGCCACCCGGTACATGGAGGTACGGGCCGCGCTCAAGGACCAGTTCATGAACCGTCTGGAGCTGCGTCTCGGCGATCCGCTGGACTCGGACTTCGACCGTAAGGTGGCGGCCAACGTCCCGGTCGGCGCGCCGGGCCGCGGCCAGATCCCCGAGCGGCTGCACTTCTTGGCCGCGCAACCGCGGATCGGAGCCGCACTTCGGCCGGAGGCGGACGGAGGGCCGGCCGACCTGTCAGCGACAGAGCCGGCCACGACCGGCACGACCGCGTCATCGGCGTCGGTGTCGGTGTCGGTACCGACAGGACCAACACCGCAGGTACCAACACCGACAGGACCGACACCGACAGGACCGGCATCGACGGGACCGGCATCGGCCGGATCCACTGAATCGACAGCGGCCCTGGTTCGCGCCGTCAACACCCACTGGACCGGCCCCCGGGCCCCCGAGGTCCGCGTCCTCCTCCGCGAACTCCCCTCCGACCGCCTCCCCAAGAGCTTTGAGAACCCGCACCTCGGTCTGCCGATCGGCATCGACGAAGACCGCATGGAGCCGGTCTTCATCGACTTCGATTCCGATCCGTTCTTCGTCGTCTTCGGCGAGAGCGAATCGGGCAAAACCTCTCTGCTGCGCCTGCTTGCCCAGCAGATCAGCCAGCGTTACACCCCCGACGAGGCGCGGATCATCGTCGGCGACTACCGCCGTACGCTCCTGGAGGCCATACCGGACTCCCACCTCCTGGAGTACGCCCCAGCCGCCCCGGCGCTCGAACTGCACATGGACGCCCTGAGCACCCTCATGGAACACCGAGCCCCCGGCCCGGAGGTCACCCCGAGGCAACTCCGCGAACGCAGTTGGTGGAGCGGTCCACAGTTCTTCGTCATCATCGACGACTACGAGCTGGTCGCCACGAGCGCAGGCAACCCTCTCGACTTCCTGACGAGAGGGCTGCCCTACGCCCGCGACGTCGGTGTCCGCCTGATCATCGCTCGCAACACGGCAGGCGCCTCACGCTCCTCGTACGAGCCCTTCATGCAGCGCATCAAGGAACTCGGCGCCCAGGGCGTCATCCTCTCGGGCGACCCAGCCGAGGGCGACCTCCTCGGCAACACCCGCCCCCGCCGCCTCCCCCAGGGGCGCGGCACCCTGGTCACCCGCAAGGGCGGCACCCGGCTGGTTCAGCTCGGCTGGCTGCCAGGTGAGTTAGACAGCGACTAACCCGTCGCGGCCGTGCGCCCCGCTCCACGACGCGATATGTTTCACAAGTATTGACCTTTCTAAACAAAGTTGACGTGGTGCCAGGGGGGATCGTGTCGTTCGACGAGCAATGGGCAAGTTTCCGCACACAAGCGGCGAAGCGCCAGGCGACCCGCATGCAGATCAACGCATTTCATGACGGCGGCGCCGCGGCGCCGAAGGAGAAGCTCAAGGTCACGCCGAAGGTTCTCCGCGAAATGGCCGACAAGGCCGACGACACGCGCCGGAGCTTCGCGGAAGCTGACAACCAGGCCATGAAGGAGACCGGCCAGGTCAAGGACAGCCTCAAAGGGTTCGACTGCGCTGTCGCTTTCGACACGTTCGAGGAGCGGTGGCGGGACCAGATGCGCTACGTACATGGGCTACTCGAACACGGCGTCGCGGGCGCCCTGCGGAACGCCGCCGCGGAATTCCAGATCGGCAACAAGGGCACCGTCGATAAGTTCAGGGACGTCGATGGGAACAAACGCGTGGCCAGGTAGCAGGAATCTGAGGCGACACATCCCATCCACCAGAATAGCCATGGAGTGCGATAAGGACGATGGTCTCCTACCACGATCTCCTCAAGGTGAACCTGCAACCGCTCTCCGACGCCGTCGACAAGTGGCGCAACCTTCCAGACCACTTCACGCAGGTCAGCACAAACTTCACCAAGCAGGTCACGTCCCCCATCACCAACTCGGACTGGGAGGGCAAGGCAGCTGAGGCGGCCGCCGACAAGATCAAGGCAGTCGCGAAGCAGATGGAGCAGGCTGCCCTTGAGGCCAAGGACATGCACGGCCTTCTCAGCGACGCCCACACCAAGTTCAAGGATGCCAAGAAGAAGCTCAAGGGCTACAAGGACGATATCGAAGCGGACAAGAACCTGGCCATCGACGAGCAGGGCCGTGTGTCGTACAAACCAACGAACCTTGACGACATTTCAGAGCAGGCCGAAACCCTGCAAGCCAAGCGATACTCCGAAACGGTGTCCAGCTACAACGACCGAATCCTGCAAGTGCTCTCGGACGCCACCGCGGCAGACGAGATCCTGCATTGGGCCCTCGCTCAAGACTTCAACGGCCGAGGCAAAGGGTTCACGGGCGACAGCTTCAACAGCATCAAGGGTGCAGAAAAGGGACGCGAACAGGCTTACAAAGACCTCAAGACGGTAACCGAACTGGCAAAGTTGAAGGGCGAACTCTCCACGGCCGACCTCCAGAAGGTCAACTCGATCCTCTCGAAACACGAGGGAGACCCACTCTTCTCGGAGAAGTTCGCCGTCCAACTCGGCGCGAAGGGCACACTGCAGTTCTGGGAACACGCCGCCGACACGACCCAGACGGGCGGCGAGCGGACGAAGACACTCGAAAAGCTACAGAAGTCCCTGGGGTTCACCCTGGCCACAGCTTCCCACTCTGACAGCAAGGCCATCGAGCAATGGAAGCGGGACGTCATCCGTCTCGGCCCCCAACGGTTGGACGACACCCATTCCGGCGGCCCGATTGCTAAAGGCCCTTACGGCTTCCAGGCCATGAGCAGCCTGCTGCGGTACGGGGAGTATGACAAGGATTTCCTGTACGACTACGGCAAGGGCTACAAAGATCCGAACAGCCACGACAAGGACGGCCGCACCGGAGGCTTGATCGAGTTCGACCGCAAGCACAAGGACGACCTCAAGGGTCTGTGGAGCCCCAACGGATATACGCCGTACCTCAGTTTCGGCAAGGGAAGCGACCAGGGCATGGACCCCATGGCGGGGTACATGGAGGCACTCGGACGCAATCCGGAGGCGGCCCAATCGCTGTTCTACCGGAAGGGTTATGAAGAAGACCCACTGGCTACGGCGGACCCCGACCTGAAGTATCTCCTACAGGACCGGAACTGGCCCAATGGGAATCCTCTCGCCGCCAGTGATCGCGGCTACGGCTACGACGAGTTGGGCCACGCTTTGGAAGCAGCCACCTTAGGCCACCCGTATGACCAGCCTGAGTTGGGTCTGCACAGGACCCCGGCAAGCGCCAATGTGATGGCCCAGGCAGTCGTCATGGTCGCCGAAAATTCAGGGCTGGCCGAAGACAAACCAGGGCTCAGCGACAGTCTGGCCAGAATGGGTGCGGGCTATATCGACAACCTGGACTGGGCAACCGCGAACTACGGTGACAAGAATTCCGGTAGCGGGATTCGGGACGCCGCCTTCGGCGCAATCGGTGAAGGCGATATCCTCGTTACACATCAGCGAGCCAACGATTTCCTTTCAGCAGTTGGCCGAGACGATGACAGTTATAAGATCCTCTCAGTCGCGCAACAAGAGTTCACAACCAGCGCTGTTAAGGCCCATCCTCAGGCAGATGATTCTCTCATCGCCATCTTTGGAACCGGCGCCGAGACTCAGGGAATTCTTGATGAAGCGCGAGCCGACGCCATCACGTCAAACGCCGAAGACACCAAGGCCGAGCAGGCCAGAAAGCTATCTGAAGCGGCCGAATGGAAGAAGTACGGCGTAAGCCAGGGAATCGGCAGCGCCACAAGTCTCATCACCATGCCCCTTGAGACTGCGAGGTACGCACCATTCGTCACACCATTCATCGATGGCGCGGCCGGAGCGATGGAAACGCACACGGGCATCCAAATCGATAGGGAAATGGAGCGCCGCCAAGAAGAAATTGACACCAGGATCGACAGAGATGCGAGCGACCTCAAGAAGGAGTTCATCGAGAAGAGTCAACGCCGATCAGCAGTCGCATTCGATTCATATGTCACAGTCCATCCAGAAATTGATAACTCGTCATGGTACGCCAGAGCCGACGAAGCCCTAAAGAACGGTTACGACCGTGGCGTGGGCAACAGCAGGCTCACCGATAGCGGAAAATAACAGGAGCCGAAGGTGACTATGCGCATCCCCCTTCTGGGTGGAGTGCCCTCCGGGGTCGTTACATCGCTCGCTTGTCTACTTGCTTTTACGGTCACTGCTTGCGGTGGGAGTGATAGCGATTCAAAACGAGGGGACGAAGAACAATCCAAGAATCCCTATCTCACTCAGCTCAGCGAGAAGACCTGTCTGGGCATATTCGACAAGGAAACCGTAACTGAAGCAAAGCGGCATCACGGCTTGAAGAAGGTGGTTGTACCCCGAGACGGTGAGGACGTCGCCATCAAAATCAGCTTGGGGATGAACAAAGAGATGACCAGCTTCAAGCCAGAAGCAGGTTCGCCGTGTGGCATCCTTGATGATTCAGGCAGAAAAAAACTGTTCAGAATTACGGTGAACTGGGGACCCAAGCCCTTCTCGACGACGGACAGGAAGAGCGGCAAGTCGACGTCCTACAGTGTGCGCAAAACCAGCGATAAAAAGCGTGCCGAACTATTGGTGGACTGCCAACGTCCCGACCTGGCCGAGAAGTCCAAGGACAAGAAGATGCTCGCATTCCAGGTCACGCTCTTCGATAATGTGGGCCTCTCCGATCGTTCCGACATCAGTATCCTGACTAAATCCGCACAGAGGTTTACTGACCTGGAGGACCGCCTGTCATGCAAGAACAAGGTCACCTACCCGGCTCCGGATAAGGTCACTCTCGATACTCACTAAGATCGCACATGGCATGCGTCGCCCCCGCTTTCGGGGCTGCTCCAGGTTTCGAATGCCACACCATAGACTCCAGCCGGCGCCGTAGCTACACCCGCCTGCGATTGCGGGCGAGTGCATAGCCCCCACCGCCGAGGACCAGAGCTACGGCCACACCGGCTCCAACGTAGACGAGCGTGTTGCCACTACCGCCATCGCCACCTGTTGCGGAGGCGGCAGGGGCCTTGTCCTTGGCGTGTGCAGCGCCCGAGGGGGCGTCGGTCTTCGATGAGGGGGACGGAGATGTGGAGGAGCTCTGCCCTGGGTGGTAGTTCGGGAACAGCGGATTGACGTCCGCTGCGCCCGGGTCTCCCTTGCCGTCGAGCAGGACCTGGCCGGGGCGGATGATGCCGTAGCCGATGTACTCGCTGGGGACCCCGCCCTTGGGCTTGCTCGCCGTTTGCATCATCACGCGCAGGACCTGGTTCGCGGTCCATTTGGGGTGAGCGGACCAGATGAGGGCGGCTGACGCCGAGGCAATGGCGGTGGCATGACTGGTACCCGACTCCTCGCACCAACCTCCCCCATCCTTGCAGTGCCCAGGAATACCTTCACCTGGGGCTGCGAGGGCCACTTGCGGGCCATGAGTCGAAAAGGTAGAAACAGTGCCGCTCTGATCGACAGAAGCCACCCCGACAGCCCCGGGGAGACTCGATGGATAGCCCGCAAAGTTATCGGACTCAGCATCGTTTCCGACTCCGGCAAACATCAGTGCATCGCTTTTGTTAATCTCATCCAGACCATCCTGGAGCTTCTTTTTGTCGCCTTCATTCAAGGGACTGAGGATGGTCTCCGAAAGATTTATTACGCGGGCTCCGCGCTTTAGGGCATAGCGCATCGCCTTGAGATAAATTGACGCTAGATCGCCGAATCTAGGTCCAGAACCAGTCTTGACGGAAAGCACCTTCACACCAGGTGCTACGCCTTGAATACCGCCGGAACGCCCTGTTCCCGCAATAACAGCGGCCATGTCCGTGCCATGTCCGTTGGTATCGACAGTGGCCCCTTTCGGCTTATATGAAAAGTCCTTCCCCTCCAGGACTTGACCACGCAACTCAGGGAGCGAGCCGTCGACCCCAGTGTCCAGCACGGCAACAGTGACACCTTTGCCTGTGCTGGTCCGCCACATCTGGTCGGCCCCCATTGCATCGAGGTACCACTGACGCGAACGTATATCTTGAGCGATCGCTGGGGATGTGAAACTTCCCATGCATGTGATGAGCGCCGCGAGCAGCGTCAAACCACGCACTGAGCGCCTCTTGTTTCCACTGGACAAGACTGACATCCCTGCGAAATCTCCTGAGACTTCAAGTGCCGACTATTCAATGACGGGAGGCAATGCGTCCTGGCGCCCTAGCTTCCAGGCTCCCTGATCAACGACCACATGTCCTTGCCGACTCTCCGGCCCGGGACCGCGACGGCCGGTGCCAGAGGCCCCCGGGGCAGCAGGCTCTTGTCCTTCGGTCTGACCTGACCGAACGAGCCCGGTACCCCCACGGGTGAATGCGGCCCCTCTTCTGGAGGACGAACGAGGATCCGCGATCGACCCTCCTGACTCGGAGGCGACCCTGCGTCCCCTGCCTGAATCCCCGGAAGGATCACTTGCCGCATTTGAGCCGCCAGAAGGCGCCGCCCCTGACACGGGCCCACGTGTGTGGGATCCGTTCTCCTCACCGATGGCGACACCACGCTGACGCGCGCCGGTAACACCGGGGTTTGGTGTGCGCGGGCCACTCACCGGTCCTCCCGGCTCCGAGGCCAACCGACGCCCTGGGGCCATGCCTTCGGTCCCTGGCACACCGCTTGTCCGCGCCATGGGGTGGCCGCCCCCTCCCCCGGGGCCGCGGGACATCTGACCGCTCTCCTCCCCCACCACCATTGCGCGCGGAAGGCGAGGGGAGGGGCCTAGGCGCCGCTGCTGTCCTCCCACAACATCGTTCTCTACCGGCCCTCGATGCGTGAACATGCGACGCGGAGGCGCGCCTCCAGGTCCTGTTACACGTTCGGTCACGGGGAGGCGGGACATGCTCTTCCCCGTCACGGGTGTGGTGCGTCGAGGGGGCGTTGTGGACGGCCCAATCGGGGGTGACGGCATCACAACGGGGCCTGATTGCCTGGGCTGGTCCGCAGGCGGCATCGAGGTACGAGGTGGCGCCTTGGCCTCTGGATCGGGGAGGGTGACGGTCGAGTCGATGTGGGTACCCGTCGCCTCGCGGTGGCTTGACTCCGTCTCCCCATGCAGCGGCACCGCTGGCACGCCCGCTTGCTCCTGCGGCGTCTGGTCTACGCCTACTCCTGCACCAGATGTCGGCTCCCCCACCGAGCCGGAGTCGTATCTATCTTCACGATTTCCAACATCAACGCCCATAGGGGGCAGCATTTTGAACTGCGGCTCCTGCTCCGCCGCCATCGTCTCCTGCACCGCCCGGTAGGCCGACGAGAGGCGCTCCATCTGGTGCCTGGCCTCTTCGGTCTCGCGCCGCTCCGCGTCCTGTGCTGCCGGGTCCTCGTGGGCTGCCCTGGGGCCAGGAGGCCTGGACTCGGGCATGGCCGACTTGGTCTCGGAGAGGGCCTGGCCGGCCTGGGCCACATGTTGGCCGACCGTGGAGGTGAACTGACCGAAGCGCATGACTTCCAGGGCGAAGTCATGGGCCCATTCACGGAAGGCAGACCCACCCTCGCCGGTCCACTCCACGCGGGACACATGACGGCGCAAGTCCGAGCCGATATCGAGGATCTTCGGGCCCGCGTCGCCCAGGGCCGTGCCGGCGGCGGTCAGTTTGTCGGGGTCCGCGTTGGCCAGCATGGCCCGCAGGTTCTCCACCGACAGACCGTCGAACTCCCCGTTCCCCATGTCTCCCCCTACCTGAAGTTCGAATCGCCGGTGCCGGACTTGCCCGTGTCGGTCTGCCGTGCCCGGTTCTCGTTGTCTCCGTCGCCCCGGTTGTCCGCTTTCTCGCCGTAGTACTTGGTCATGCGGTCCTGGATGGCACGGAGCCGGTCGGCCTGTTCGGCGTCGATGCTCTCGTAGCCGCGGTCCGAGATCTGGACGGCAATGCCCAAGGCTTCGAGCTGGTCGCCCAGCGTCCTGGAGAACTTCTCCAGGCGGTCGTGCAGCTTCTCGTAGGCGCCCGCGAGGTTTGCGGCAGCAGTGAATTCCGTGCCGAAGGCGGCGTGTGCGACGGTCTGGTCGCTGATCTTGCTCTTGGCTGCCGGGGACTCTTCGAGATCAAGAAGGATCTTGTCGATCCTGCTCTTGAAGCTCGCCAGCGTCTCGGCCTCCACCTTGAGGTCCGACCCACCTCCGCGCGCCCTGCTCGCGCTGGCATCGTTCGCCGGGCCCCGGCTCCCCTCGCCCATCGGATTCCCCCTGCGGCGTACATGATGACGGTCGGCATCAGCTTAGTGGCGCAGGGTGCACGGCCCAACTCCATTGCCGGGTAAGGCGACCTTGGCGATTCCGGGGCATAGCTCGGGCATGGGACGTATCGGAGAGGGGGTCCACCCGGCGTTCGGATCCGGGCGGCTCGATGTACTTCGGTCGGGTGAAGGCCGGAGCGAAGGCGCCCCGGTCACGGTGTGCGTGACCGGGGCGCCTTCGGCCGTGGCAGGTGGCAGATGGCAGATGGCAGGTGGCAGGTGGCAGTCCGCCACTGCCTCACCGCTCGGCGAGCGTCACTTGCTGACCAGACCTCGCGCCGTCGCGTAGACGTCCAGGACCGCGAGCACGAGTGGTGTGATCGACAGCAGCATCGCGCCCTCGACCAGGTCACCGAAGCGGCCCCAGAAAGGCGTGACGCTCTTCTTCGGGACGATCAGAGCGATCGCGATAAGGATCAGCGCGCCGAAGGCGACGGAGGCGGTGAGCCACACGGTACGGATGTTCAGCGGGCCACTGTCGCCGCTGAGCAGATCGATGACGGCGCTCGTCGGCGGGTTGAGGGCGAGCCCCAGAATGAGGAGGGCGAGGGAGACGACGCCGGACGCCAGGACGCAGGCGACCTGCCAGGTGTACCGGAACAGCCGGGCGCGCAGCAGCATCGCCAGTCCGGCCGCCAAGGCGAGCAGTTGGGCCCAGGTGCCGTCGGAGAAGCCGAGCACCGCCGACGAACCCACGACGACCGACGCACAGCCGCCGACCAGGCCGAGGAGGAGTTCGTGGCCACGCTTGACCTGGGCCGCGATCCGCTCGCCGTCGACCGGCCGGGCGGCGGCTGCGGACGAGGAATTTTCCAGGTCAATGCCGCCGGAAGCACCGTAGTCGTTGCGCGAGGCGTCACGCGGCGCGACGTATCCGATGGGCAGACGGGCGGCCCGCGCGGAGAGGCCGGGGAGGAACGCGATGGCGGCGATGGCGACCGCCACGCAGACGGCCGCGGTGCCCGCCGCGTTGGTGTCCGTCATGATCTGGCAGAAGGTGGCCAGCGTGCCGAAGGCCGAGAGCACGACGGCGGCGACGAACGGAGCGTCACCGGACGGCATGGCGGCGACCAGAGCGACCGACACGATCAGGACGGCGACACAGCCGAGCAGGAACTGCAGCCGTCCGATGCCCTCGCCCGCGTCCAGTGCCAGGACCCCGGATCCACCGATCATCACGTGCGGAAGCGCCGCGAGGCCGAGGGCAACGGCGGAGGCCCGGTCGTCGTAGACCCGGGCCCGTACACCGGCGAAGACCGCGAGCAGCAGACCGACGCCACCGGCGATGACACCGGGCAGTCCGTGCATGTCGTGCTTGACCGGGTCGGCGAACCACAGGACGAAACCCATGAAGATCAAGAGCAGCGCGCCGCCGAAGAGTCCGCAGGCCCGCAGGTAGCGGGCGTTCCACAGGGCGTGGTCACCGGCCACCGTCGAGGCGATCGCGTCGGAGACGTCGTCGCGTACGACGGGCGGGAGGGACTGTGCGAAGGGACGCATGGACAGCACGTCCCCGTCCAGCACGCGCTGCGCCGCGAGGGAGCGGGAGCCGTCCAGGACGGTGCCGTCGCGACGCACGAAGTGGTAGCCGACCGGCGTCCCCGTGGGCTGGGTCTGGCCGGTCAGCCTGAGCATCTCCGGATACAGGTCCGCAAGGGCTATGTCGTCGGGGAGGGCGACGTCGATGCGGCTGTCGGGTGCGACGACCGTCACTCGGCAGAAACCGGTCGATGTGGTCGAACTCACCTGCGGGGCCCTCTCGTTAGCGTCTCTCCGCGTCTTCCGTCCGGACGCGTCCATGTCTGACAGTGTGCGAGAGGTCACCCTACCGGGCGCCAATTGTCGTCCCGACACGTAGGATCGGTCCGTTGCCGGGTAGGTGCCGCAATGACGCGCGGCAAGCGTGCATGCGGGCCCTCAGCAGGTCCTCAATTGTTCAGTCCGCATCGGGGGATAGACAGGCCGATGAGCCAGATCATCGTGAAACGTCCACCTCGGGAGACTCCTCCCGGGATGCCCGCGGATGAACTCCGACTCGAATCCCCTCCCGAGTTGCCTCGCGGCGATCGGGAGGGCATGGCGATGCAATTGCTGCCCATGCTCGGCATGGGCTCGTCGGTGGTCTTCTTCTTCATGCCGAATTCGGCACCGTTCATGAAGATCATGGGCGTGATGATGTTGCTGTCGACCGTATCGATGGTCATCGCACAGGCGATCCGGTATCGCAAAGGCGCGCAGGGCGAAGCGGTGGAGGGCCGCCGCGACTATCTCAAGTACCTCGCGAAGACCCGGCGGAGGGTGCAGCGTACGGCACGCACACAACGCGATGCGCAGTTCTTTCTCCACCCCTCCCCCGAGCAGCTGTGGTCGCTGGTGGCGGAGGGCAGCCGGCTGTGGGAGCGGCGGATCACCGACGAGGACTTCGTGCAGGTGCGGATCGGGCTCGGGCCACAGGAGCTGTGGACCCCGCTGGTGGCACCGGAAACCGCCCCGGTGGAGGAGTTGGAGCCGCTGTCGGCGGGCGCCATGCAGCAGTTCCTGGCCGTCCACCGGTCGCTGGACGGCATGCCGATGGCCGTCAGCCTCAGGGCCTTCTACCACATGACGGTCTCCGGCGAGCCGGAGACGACCCTGGAGACGAGCCGGGCGCTGGTGGCGAGCCTTGCCGCACTGCACTCGCCCGAGGACCTGGTGATCGCGGTGGTGGCCGCCACGGGTGCGACGGAGGAGTGGGACTGGATCAAGTGGCTGCCGCACACCCAGGTGCCGGGGTCGGTGGACGGAGCCGGAACGAAGCGGCTGTTCAGCGACAATCTGGCCGAGGTCGAGGACCTTCTGAAGAGCCGTCTGGAGGGTCGTTCGCGGTTCAACCGGGACGGGCAGCCGCTGTTGGACGCGCCGCATGTGGTGGTGATCCTGGACGGCGGTCTGGTGCCGCCCGACTCGCTTCTGGCCGCTCAGGAGGGGTTGCAGGGCGTGACGGTGCTGGAGGTCATCCGTGGCGGCCTGGACGAGCTGCGCGGCGGCCTGTCGCTGATCGTGCGGCCGGGTCTGCTGCGGGTGGAGTCGGCCTCGGCCGTGTACGAGGGCGTTCCGGACACCTTGTCGCTGGCCGCCGCCGAGGCGCTGGCGCGGCAGCTCGCCCCGCTGCGGGTCTCGGCGGGCGGCGGCGATGATGAACCGCTGCTGACCAACCTCGAGTTCACCGATCTGCTCAACCTCGGCGACGCGGCGTCCATCGACCCGGTGGTCACCTGGCGGCCCCGCTCGACGGCGGAACGGCTGCGCGTTCCGATCGGGGTCGGGGAGAGCGGCGCCCCGGTCATGCTCGACCTGAAGGAGGCGGCCCAGGAGGGCATGGGGCCGCACGGCCTGTGCGTGGGCGCGACCGGCTCAGGAAAGTCGGAGCTGCTGCGGACACTGGTGCTGGGCCTGGCGGTCACGCACTCGTCCGAGACACTCAACTTCGTCCTCGCGGACTTCAAGGGCGGCGCGACCTTCTCGGGCATGGCGGAGCTGCCGCATGTCGCCGCGGTGATCACCAACCTCGCGGACGACCTGACGCTGGTCGACCGCATGCGTGACTCGATCACCGGTGAGCTGCAGCGTCGTCAGGAGCTGCTGCGCTCCGCAGGTAACTACGCCAATATCCACGACTACGAGAAAGCGCGCGCCGCGGGCACCCCGCTGGAGCCGCTGGCCTCCCTGGTCCTGGTCATCGACGAGTTCAGCGAGCTGCTGACGGCCAAGCCCGACTTCATCGAGATGTTCATCCAGATCGGCCGCATCGGCCGGTCACTCGGGGTGCATCTGCTGCTGGCCTCTCAGCGCCTCGAAGAGGGCCGGCTGCGCGGTCTGGACACCTACCTGTCGTACCGCATCGGTCTGCGGACGTTCTCCGCCGCCGAGTCCCGTACGGCGCTCGGCGTTCCGGACGCCTATCATCTGCCGTCGGTGCCCGGCTCGGGGTATCTGAAGTTCGGCACGGAAGAGATGGTCCGCTTCAAGGCGGCGTACGTGTCCGGGCCCTACCGTTCGTCCACGTCAACCGTCGTGGGCAGTGGCCCCATCCCGACCGACCGCCGTCCGGCTCTGTTCAGTGCCGCCCCGGTGCCGGTCCGCTTCGCCGAGCCCGACCCTGCCTTCACGTACACGGCGGACCGCGACCGGGTGGACGACGCGCTCGCGGACACGGTGCTGGACGTCATCGTGAACAATCTGGAGGGACGCGGTCCGTCAGCACACCAGGTGTGGCTGCCGCCGCTCACCGAGGCGTCGTCCCTGGACCAGCTACTGCCCCAGCTCGCCGTCTCCCCGGAGCGCGGTCTGCATGCCGGCGGCTATGCCCGCAGCGGTGGACTGTGCGTACCGATCGGCATGGTGGACAAGCCGTTCGAGCAGCGACGGGAGATCTTCTACCGGGACTTCTCCGGCGCACAGGGCCATATGCTGATCGTCGGCGGTCCGCGGTCCGGTAAGTCGACCGCCTTGCGCACCCTGCTCGGAACCTTCGCGCTCACCCACAGCCCGCACGAGGTCCAGTTCTACGGCCTGGACTTCGGCGGTGGCGGCATGATCGCGGTCGAGGGGCTGCCGCACGTCGGCGGAGTCGCCTCACGTCTGGACCCGGAGAAGATCCGGCGCACGATCGCCGAGGTCACCGGCGTGCTGAACCGCCGCGAGGAGTTCTTCCGGGACAACAGCATCGACTCCATCGGTACCTACCGTCAGCTTCGTGCTTCCGGGCGGCTGCCGGGTGAGCCATGGGGCGACATCTTCTTGGTGATCGACGGCTGGCAGTCCTTCAAGACGGACTACGAGATGCTCGAGCCGATCGTCGCGGACATCGCCACGCGCGGTCTGGGACTCGGGGTGCACCTCATCGTCACGGTCACGCGCTATATGGAAATGCGAGCGGCGCTCAAGGATCAGTTCCTCTCCCGGCTGGAGCTGCGGCTCGGTGACCCGATGGACTCCGAGCTCGACCGTAAGGTCGCCGCGAATGTGCCCGTGGGTGCCCCCGGCCGTGGCCTCACCCCGGAGAAGCTGCATTTCCTGGGCGGTCTGCCGCGTATCGACGGTACGTCGGGCAACGCCGACGACCTGGCCGAAGCGACCGCTGCGTTCGTCAAGGCATCGGTGGACAACTGGCCCGGTCCGCACGCACCGCAGGTGAGGATGCTGCCGCGGACGCTGTCGGTACGGGAGATCCCGTCCGGTCATGAGCAGCCGGAGCGGGGTGTCGCGATCGGCATCGACGAGATGAACCTCGAGCCGGTCTTCATCGACTTCGACACCGATCCCTTCTTCGCCGTCTACGGCGAGTCGGAGTCCGGGAAGACGGCTCTGCTGCGTCTGCTCATCAAGCAGATCACCGAGCGCTACGCCCCCGAGGAGGGGCTGTTCGTGGTCGGCGACTACCGGCGCAGTCTGCTGGAGGTCGTGCCACAGCCTCATCTGGTCGGCTACGGCACGACGCAGAACGCCTTCGAGAAGTACATCGCGGACATGAACACCCTCATCAGCCAGCGGATCCCGGGGACGGATGTCACCCCGCAGCAGCTGCGCAACCGGAGCTGGTGGTCGGGACCGCGGGCCTTCATCGTGGTGGACGACTACGACCTGGTCGCCACGTCGTCCGGCAATCCGATGTCCGAGCTGGTGGACAACCTGCCGTACGCACGGGACGCCGGCGTCAACATCATCGTGGCGCGGACGACGGCCGGCGCCGGGCGCTCGTCGTACGAGCCGTTCATGCAGCGGTTCAAGGAGCTGGGCGCACAGGGCGTCGTGCTGTCGGGTTCATCGGGTGAGGGCGAGCTGCTGGGCCAGGTCAAGGCGCGGCCGCTGCCGCCGGGGCGGGGCGTCTTCGTCTCACGGCGCGGCGGGGCGTCGCTGATCCAGACGGCGTGGGTGCCGTCGGTGGACTGAGGCGGGGCGGCGGGCTGCGGCCGGACCTGGAGCAGTGCGGGGCCCGTACGGACCGGGCTGCCCCGGCCTACGGGCCCCGCACTGCCGCTCAGCGAGGGCTGATGGAGCCGCTCACAGCTCCCTGACCAACCGAGCGGCCACCTTGACCGGGACTGAAGGGTACTGGCGCCTGACCTCGAGGAGAGCGCGCCCCGCACCCCTCGTCTCCCGGATCCGCAGCACGGCCGCACAGTCCACGACGCCGCGAAACTCCTCGAACGACGCGAAGTTCCCGGCGAACCAGGCCTGCTGCTGCCGATCCTTATGCCGCCTCGCCAGCAACTCGGCGGTCGCCGGGCAGAGGACCACAAGCGCGAAGAGGAGGCAGATCACCGGGATCGGAGGGAGACCGATGGCCCAGTCGGTGATCTGCGGGAGCATCAGCCACCCGAATGACGCCAACGCGACGGCCCAGAATGCGACCCGCGGTCCGTACACAAACTCACCTCATCTCGTCACGTCGGGCAAGTCAGGCCGCGCCCACCGGCCAATGGCCGTTCGGAAACGCGCTGTTGTCACTCGCCTGCCGGAACGGATGTCGGCGCGCCCCCGAAGGGCAGCGCCGACACCGCGTTCGCCACGTTCGGACGTGGTCACAGCTCCTTGATCAGCCTGGCGGCCTCGGCCAGCGGCATCTTGGGGTAGGTCCGCCGGAGTTCGCGGACGGCTACCGCGGCCCCCTTCTCGTCCCGGAGCCGCCGCAGGGCGTACTCGTCCAGGGAGGAGCGTGCCTCCTCCGGAGAGGAGAGGTGCTGCGCGTACCAGTCGCGCTTCTGTCGACGGTCCGCGTACACCTCGGCGACACCCGGAAGGATGACCCCCAGGACAAGACAGAGGGCCAACAGGGCTTTGGCGCCGCTCTGATAGGCGAAAACCGCTGTCCCGAAGGAGATCACGGCGGCACACCACAGCCCGGTGCGTAGCCCCTTCATGGAGGTCACCTGCCTAGGTACTGGGGGTATGACGGATGAACATCATGCCGTGGCCTTGGGCCAGTGGCCACCGGGGAAGGCGGTCCCGTCCCGCGCCTCGCCCTCGACCACCATCATCTGCTGAGCCTGGGTGCCCAGCGCCGCGGTCAGCGTGGTGACCGCGGCGATGATGAGGCCGCTGTTCACCCCCGCCTCCTCCACGATGACGGCCGCACCGGCCCAGGAGAAGACCACGGATCCCAAGGCGACGATCGCCGCGATGGTGGCCGCGATGAATTTCACCAGGATGACGCCCAGAGCGACGTAGAACGCCAGTCCGGCGACCGCCGAGAACGTCAGTGCTCCCGCCACCTTGTCGGCGCTGGTCTCGATCGAAGTGGCGGCGGTGGGCTGGCTCTTCACCGCGGCGGTATACGCGGTCGCGCCGTCGCCGGTCCAGTTCTTGGTGGACGTGAGCGCGTCGGGGGCGGTGGCTCCCCCGACCTCGGACGCCTTGCCCCTGACCTTGACCTGCCAGTCGTGTGCGTCGAAGAACGCCGTGATGGGAACAGCGGCGCCCTTGAGGCAGTCGACTATCTTCTTCCAGATCCAGTTACCCAACGCGATTATCTTGTTGGCGCACCAGATCAACGCCTTGGCGATGAAACCGGGCACATACCACTTGTTGGCCGTCGACTCCGCCGTCGGGCCGACCTTGTTGAGCTTCTGGGAAAGCGTCTCCGATTTCGCGTTCAGCTTGTCGATGGCAGCTGTGTACTGCGCCGCGGAGAATGCCATCTTGGCCCCCGTTTCTCGTTCTCAGTATGCGTCTTCGACGGACTTCTTGGTGTCCACCTCGTGGTTATCGTACGCCTTGGCATTCTTGAGCAAGGCGTCCGCCACTTCCTTCGTGCGGGTCTTGCCCTCCGCGGTACGGGCAGACAGCTGATCGATGGCATCCATGTAGGCGGAATACAGGACCTGGAACAGTCCTGCTTCAATGCGGTTGATCCGGAAACCCTCAAGGGTGTCGTGGATACCACCGAGCTTTCCGCTCTGTTCGTCCCACATCCCCGCGTCGCTACGAATGCCATCAGTGATGACTTTGAGTTTGGGCGCCACGGCCCCGACCTCCCCCGGAATCAGTCTGCATAGTGCTGTGGGTTTTTGAGAATGGCCAGGGCCTCATCGAAGAGGCCGTCCAGGTGTGGGCCCGTGGGACCGCTTTCACGGGCGGCCTCGGCTTCGCGCAGTTTCGCGTGGGCACTTTTCAACGCCTCGGCGAGTGCCTGGTTCAGCCGTACCGACGACTGCGCGGACGCCCACTGGGGGTCGATCTCGCAGGAGAGCAGGGCGCCCTTCGTCACGGTGAGGGCGACCTTACGGCCCGAGGACAGCCCCGTCGCCTCCACCCGGTCGGAACCGTCGGTGTCCAGCGCGTCGACGGAGTCCAGTGCGGCCAGCATGTCTTCCGCCACCTCGTCGAGCGGCCGCGGAAGGACGTACCGCAGATCCCGCTCGGGCATCTGAGGCGGTGAAGCGGCGGCGGCTCCGCCGGTGAAGGTCGCGGGGATGTCGCGGTCGAACTGCTCGGTCCGAGCCTCCCAGTCGGATTGCTGAACCGCCCGTGACCAGCGCTCCATTCGGTCGCTCATGGCGGACCCGAATGCCTCCACCACGGCGGGCCCCATCATCTCGGGAGCCTGCCGACGCTGCCAGTCGGACGCGACCTTGATGGACTCGGGAAGTCCATCGGCACCCAGCTGTACGGTGACCGCTCCCTGTGCGTCAGTCCCTTCCGACCGCCGCGGCATATGATTACGCATATCCGACATCAGCTGTTGCAGTTGCTGTGTGTGCTGCTGAAACTGCAACATCTCTCGTACGAGATCGTCAGTCACGCTTCCCCCTTTCTGATTCTTCACCGAGCAGCTGTGCTTTCGTACTCACTCGACCAGAAACGCGACTTCGTCAATGAGCTGGGCCGCACGCTAGCATCCCGGCGCGCGATCTCGACCGATGGCCGCAGGAATTGTGGCCGTGCACCCCTTGGGTAACGATTTCAACACAGGCGGATTCCGTGAGCGGCCGCATCACGAAGCGCGCCTTCGGCGGAGGAACAGGAAGAGCCCGCCCCCCACCACGACCACGGCACCCACGATCCAGAGCAGGGGACTTGCACCGTCATCGCCGCCCTCGGACGCTTCGCTCTCGGACGAGCCGCTCTGCGGTGAGGCGGACGCGGATCGGCTCTGCGACGAGGAGGGGGACGACGGGCCGCCGGCCTGCGCGGGCACCAGGGGGTTGGTGTCGGCCGAGCCCGGGCTGCCCTTGTTCTCGAGGACGTTGTAGCGCGGGCGGATCGTGCCGTAACCGATGTAGCGGCTGGGAATCTTGCCCTCGGTGGGCTTTCCGGCGGTCTCCATCATGACGCGGAGCACCTGATTACCGTTCCACTTCGGGTGCTTGGCCCAGATGAGCGCGGCGGCGCCGGAGGCGATCGCCGTGGCCTGGCTGGTGCCCCAGCTGCGGCAATAGCCGGCCTTGCCGATGCAGCGGATCGGAATGTCCTTGCCCGGCGCGGCAAGAGTGACGAACGACCCGTGGTTGGAAAACTTGGTCGCCGTCAATGACGAGTCGACGGCGCTCACCCCAGCCACACCCTTGTTGGCCGCGGGGTAGGTGATGTCGTTCGATGTCTCACCGTCGTTGCCCGAACCGGCGAGGAGCAGTTTGCCGCGGCTCACCGCGTAGTCGACCGCCTTCTGCAGCTTGCCCAGCTCGGTCTTGTTGACCTGGTAGTACGGAAAGGCCAGCGACATGTTGATGATCTGCGCATCGCTGTCCGCCGCATAGCGAATGGCGTTGATGAGGCCCGGGATGCTATTGGTTCCCGACTCCTTCGTCGAGCCGAATACCGTGAGCGGCAGAATGCGCGCATCCGGAGCGAGGCCCTTGATGCCCTGGCCGCCGGCTCCGTTTCCGGCGATGAGCATGGAAATGGCCGTGCCGTGCCCGTCCGGGTCCGTACGGGCGTCCTTGCTCGGTTCCACGAGGTTCTTGCCCTCGAGCACCTTCCCCTTGAGCTCCGGGGCTGACGTGTCGACTCCGGAGTCGAGGACCGCGACCGTGATGCCCTTACCGGTGCTGACCTTCCACATGCTTTCCGCCTGCATGCGGTCCAGATACCACTGGCGCTCCCGCATGGTCTCCGCCGTGGCGGCGGGGGCGATCAGCCCCATGATGGCGAGCAAGGACGCGAGCAGCGAGATGATCACTGTCGTCCGGCTCCGGACCTGGTTGAGCGTTGTTTCCATATCGCCTGTTCGTCCTGTGCTCGCCATCATCCGTGGCCTCTGCTGAAGGGTTTTACCCGATCACGGGAGGCACGGTGCCGCGTCGGCCCTCGTTCCAGGTCTCTTCGCCCTCGGTCAGCTGGTCGGGCGCCTCCCGGCCTTCCGCACGCTGCCTCTTCTGGCCCTCACCACGCCCCGATGCCGCCGCGCCCGGCACACCGGGCGCCCGTCCTTCGGCCGTCCCCCGGACCAGACCGCTCCCACCGGGGGTGAACTCGCCGCCGGTCCGCAGCTCGCTTGTGCGACGCGCCGTACCCTCGGCCCGGGTCGACGCCGAAGCTCCCCGGTTCGGACCGGCGCCGATGACACCTCCGGGCCGCCCGGCTGCGGGGAGACCGGGACCCGCGCCCTGACCCACCCGGCCCACAGGCCCGGCCGGCTCCCTGCCGATGACCGTCCCCCGGCTCTGCCGGGTGCCCTGGTTCGTGCCCGCCTGGTGGTTCTGCATACCGCCGACGATGCTCCTGTCGGCGCGCACCGGGTTGGTGGGCCGGCCGTTGATCTGCTCGGTCGGTCCGTTCGGCAGCCTGGAAGCGCTGATGGGGCCTTTGGTGCCGCCCGTCCCCACAGTGGGATTGACCTTGCCCACAGTGGGGCCGATCCTGCCCATATCGGATGTGGGCCTGACCGTTGGCGGGGGTGACACGGGCAGGCCCACGGGCCCGGGGCCGTCAGCGACCGGAGTCACCGGAGGCCCACCGTGGGTCGGAAGCTGCGGTGCGGTGGTGGTGGGCGGCGACGGCTTCACCGTGTCGATGTTGGTGTGCGTCGCGTCCGGAACGGTGACATGCCCCGGGTTCTCCGGGATCGACGGAGGGGTGACATGCCCCGGTGAGACATGCGCAGGCGAGAAATGCGCGGGCGAACCCGGAGTCACCGTGGACGGATCGGCCACCGGGTGCGTCGTCCCGACAGAGGCGGGTGCCGTGTGGACGGCGCCCGCGGAAACACTGGGCGAGCCATAGCTCTCCTGCCCACCGCCCACCGAGGTGTCGGGGATCATCTGGCTCGGCAGCGGCTTGAAGACCGGCTCATTCTCCTGGGAGCCCGCGATGGTCTCCTGCGACATCCTGTAGTACGAAGCCAGCTTGTACATCTGCGGAAGGGCCTCGTCGCGGGCCTTGTCCAGACCCTCCAGGCGCTTCTTTTCCTTCTCCTGGTCCGCGTAGCACACCTGCGAACCCGCCGGACGCTCCGGCATCGACTTCTTGACCTCGCTCAGCGCCTGGCCCGCGGTCTCCATGGCGGTGCCGACAGAGCCGGCGAAACTCGCGAGCTTCAGAGCCTGGTTGGCGAAGTCGTCGCCCCAGTTCCGGAACGCGTCGCCGCCCTCACCCTTCCAGGTGACCCGCCCGACGCGCTTCTTGAGCTCGTCACCGATCTTCTCGATCTCGGACTGCGCCTTCGTCAGGGCATTGCCGCGGCGAATGATCTCCTGCTCATCCGTACCTTCGACCATGGCGAGCATGTCCTCAAATGAGGCATGCTCGAAACTGGTGACGTTGTAGCACATCCTGAGCGGCGGCAGCTTGCTGGAATCGCCCATGATCCAATCCCCCGTTCACCCGTCACATGCCGTCGTGACCACTGCTCTTACCGCCGCCCGTCTCGGGGGCGTCGGGCTTGTCGTGGCCCTTCGGTTCGTGCTGTTTCTGATACTGCTCGTAGTAGCTCTTGGTGCGCTCCTGAATGGCCTTCAGGCGCTGCGCGTGCTCGTGGTCCACCGTCTGGTAGTCGCTGTCGGCCGCGCCCACCGTGATGCCCATCGCCTCCAGTTGCTCGCCCAGGGTCTGGGAGAGCAACTGCAGCCGTCCGTGCACGAGCTCGTACGCGCTCGCCAGCGACAGCGCCTCGGGAAAGTTCTGCCCGTAGGCGGTGGTGGTCACCTTCTGTTGGGAGATCTTGCCGTGCGCCGCGTCCGACTTGTCGAGATCGGTCAGAAGCCTGTCAACACGCTTCTTGAATTCCTGTAGAGACTCGGTGGGAGCGTCGAGGTCCGGCGAAGAAGGGGACTTAGCGGAGCCACCCCCGTCCGGCGCCAACTCAGCCATGAAGCACCTCCTTCAATACCTGGATGGCAGCACTTGTGGGTGCGGGGACACTCGGCCCGGGCCGAGTGTCCCCGCACCCACGAAACGACCGCAGGCTGTGCGCGCTACGTTTCTCGCTACGACGCGAACCGCTGGCCCTGACGATGGTCATTGGCCCTGTAGCCCTCCGTAGCCTCCAGCAGCTTCTTCGAGATGGTGAGGAGGGTGCTGTGCAGGTGGTCGACTCGCTGGTTCCACTCGTGCTGACGCTCGTTGAACGCGCGCTGGGCCTCACCGGTCCAGGACTCGGACACGCCCTTGACCTGCCTCATGATGGTGTCGAGGTCGGTCTTGAGCGTATTGGCCTCGTTCCTGACCATGTTCGAGGCTTCGACAACGCCTTCGTAGGTAATCTCCATTGAGCTACTCACTCCTGATGCGAGGCGGAAAGGTCACGAGGATCAAGAAGCGTGGAAGGAGCCGAGGATGCCGCTCTCCCCGCCTCCAACGCTGTTGATGTTCTTGAGCTGGTCGAGCTCCTCCTGGTCGAAACCGTCCCGGCTCGCCTTCACCAGTTCGCGGGTGAAGCTCAGCAACTGGTTCACCCGGCGGACGTCGTTGTTGACCTCCGTCTGGAGGTTGTTGTACGCACCCGCCGCGATGCCCTTCCAGTGACCCTCAACGTGGTCGATCACGCTGTTGAGCTTCCCGATCCGCTCGGTGAGCTGACCTTCCATCCAGTCGATGGCGCTCTCGAGGGTCTTGAAATCATGACCTTCTACGCGGAGCTTCTCCGCCATGGCACACCTTCCCCCATGAATCGGATGCGGTGGAACGACCGGTGCTCTGTGACCGTCCCGTGCGCATCGGACCAAAGCTGTCAAGGATCACTCTAGTCAGCATCCCCGTGTGCATGACCAACAAGTATCCGGTTGTTACACGGATGGGACGCCAGGGACAGCCGGGTGACGACAGGCGTCAAGCACCGCCGACGCCCCTCATGCGTCACGCCGACGACGCCAGTCACGCAGCACTACCGCACCGCCCGCGGTGATGCCCACGACCACCGCGCCCATGCCCAGAACGTACGTGGCCAGCCGCGTACGACGTTCCTGCGGGGTTTCGCCCAGGGTGAGGCGCCCGGGCTCGGGCTTCGGGACGTTCGCCGCCGAGCCGGTGTCCGCCGTGGGGTGCTCGATCTTCTTGTCATCGTCGGTGAGGGCCTTCACCGGATCGACTACGCCCCAACCGATGAACTGATCGCGGCCGTTGACGCCCCGCTCCGCGGTCTGCTCGATCTGGGCGATGACCTCCTGCCGCGACCAGTCGGGGTGCTTGGCGCGGATCAGGGCCGCCACTCCGGCCACATACGGGGCGGCGAAGCTGGTGCCGTTGTCCACGCACTGCCCGCCCTTGGGGACGGTGGAGACCATGTCGACGCCGGGTGCCGCGACACCGACGAAGTCGCCGCTCTGCGAGAAGTACGCGCGCTCGTTGTTGCGGTCGGAGGCGGCAACGGCGAGAACGCCGCGGTAGGACGCGGGATAGGTGCGCTTGGACTCACCGTTCGCACCGTCGTTGCCGGCGGCCGCGACCACGACCACGTCGTGCTGGACCGCATAGGCGGTCGCCTGCTCCAGATCGCTCTGCGAGAGGGCACCCTTGGTGTCCTGGGAGATGTTGATCACCCGGGCACCCTCGTGCACCGCCTTCCTGATGGCCTGTGCCATCTTCTGCGGTGTGCCCTTGCCCTCGGCGTTGTTCTGCTTGAGGGGAATGATCGTCGCCTCGGGGGCCAGACCCACGAAGCCGGTGCCCTGGCGCGGGCGGGCCGCGATGATGCCGGCGACCTTGGTCCCGTGCCCGACCTCGTCGACCGTCGGATCCTCGGCGAGTTTCCGTTCGTCCTTGGAGGCGTCCTTGACCGGAGGCAGGAAGTTTCCCCCACTCGCCTTGTCGACGGCGGTCTTCAGCTGGACGTTGCTGTCATCGACACCGGTGTCGATGACGGCGACCCGCACCGGCTCACCGTTCTTCTCCTTGCCCTTGGTGTCCTCCCAGAGGCGGTCGAACACCAAGCGCTGCAGCGACCAGGGCGTTCCCTTGATCTGCTTCTTCATCGGGAACGTGCACGCACCATTGCCGTCCAGCGAGAGCACGGCGGCGGACGGTCCGGCGCCGATGCCTGTGGCGGCGGCCAGACACGCCAGTGTCATCGCCGACGACAGGGCGGCCATGCGTCTCATGCGTGGCTGCTCCATGCTCACGAACCCTGCGGCTGTCGTGCGCTGTTGGTGTCCAGACGCGGCCCGACCGGCAGGAACTGGGACCAGTTGAGCGGCACCGGCACCGGCTTCACGTCTCCGTACCCCAGCCTGACCTGAGCCTTGTTCGCGGTTGTCTGCCCGCCGGACTGTGCGTCCTGCTGCGCGGAGGAGCCGGAACCGTCAGCACCGATCTTCGACTTTCCCGAGCTGCCGTCGTTGTTGGCCTGCACCTGGTAGCGCAGGCCGGTGTCGGTGACGAGGAAGACCTGGCCGGTGCTGGTCGCCCTCCCCTGGAACTGCCGGTAGAACAGGCCGGTCCCCGGCGTGACATACGCGCTGGTGGCACCGTCCACGATGGTCGCGGGGTAGTCCCGGCCCGCCCAGGTCTCGAGGGCGGGGGTGCCGTTGTCGGCCACGTTCGTGAGGATGCTGCACACCGTGTCCCTGGCCCCGCTCCCGCCCTCGGTGGAGTTCACCTGCTGCGGGGGCTCGGAGGGCCAGGTGGTGTCTCCGGCGAACACCGTGGAGTCGGAGACGAAGTCCTGTGGGTTGACCTGCATCGGCTTGCCGAGCTGATTGAGTCCGGCCAACTGCTCACTGCTCAGCAGCAACTCGGCGGTGAAGTCGGAGACCGGCTGCACCTTTCCCGGCACCACGACATAGTGCTGGACGCCGCCACCTGTCTGCGCCTGGAGCACCATGCCCACCTTGTTGGCCTTGTCCGGCAGGGAATCGACCCCGGCTGTGGTGTTCGGCTGCCCCGGCACCCGCGGAAACTCCACAGGCGCGCCGTCCTTCAGGGTGTCCAGCCAGTCGTCGGTCACCTGCTGGGGCTTGGCACCCTCCGAGAAGAGCGTCCGCAGCAACAGGTTGTACTGGCGGTCGGACATGCTCTCCTCGCCCTTGGGGCCACCGAGCAGGTACTTGGTGCCGGACGGGTCGACGAGGTAGCGGCCCCGCTTCCCCCGGACATACATCGCCTGGCTGCCATGCAGTCGCTGCGAGCCCTCGACCTTGGACGCCTCACGGCCGGCGAGGATGAAGACCGCCTTCTGCGCGGTCTTGTCCTCTCCGCCTCCCGGCTGCTCACAGACCACCCAGCGCTTCTGCTCGACGGCATCGTCAGCCGAGGGCATGCGGTCCGGGGCGTACGGAATTCCGATCGTGGGTCCGCGCGGAATATCGCCGTTGTCGAGCTGCGACTCCTTCACCCGGATGATGTCCGACTTGCCCTGGTCCAGCAGGAGTTTCGCCGAGGCGAGGTTGAGGACCGGGTGCAGCTGCTTCTTTCCACCGGTCTTGAGAATCACATAGCGGGTCGTCGAGTCGCTGCCGACGATGATGTGGGACGCGGTGTTGTCCCATCCCTTCGGCGCGGTCGGCCGGATCATGCCCCATGCGCCGAATCCGGCAAGGATCAGCGCCCCGACGATGACACCTGGGAGAAACGCGCGCAGCGGACGTGGCGCACCGTCGTCCATGACGGTGGGCGAGGGCTGCACGAACGAGGCAACCATCCGTTTCTTCGCAAAGGTGTAGGCATTGAGCTCGTCCCGCCGCGATGCCATGTCTCGTCCGCTTCTCCCCGTGTGATGGTGCAGTACGTACGCTCGGTCGCCGTAGGGAGATTACTCATCCGACCGGGTCACCCGACACCCGAGCCACCCTTCACGCGCCTTTCCGATACCGTAAACACACAATCGGTCACGACAACATCAGGAACAAGCGGGGGGTCTCCGGGATGAGCTCTGCCACCCATGTGCGTGCCGCCGTGCCGCGGCAGCCCTCACGCACGGCGAGCCTGGGCCCCCTACGGCTGTATCAGCTCGTGCTCATCGAGGTGGCCGCCGCGATCCTCGTCGTCGCCTGGACCGTCAACTCACTGCTGATGGTGCCCGCAGGGGTCATCGCTCTCGCGCTTGTGCTGCTCGCGGTGTTGCGGCGCAGGCAGCAGCCATTCGTCGACTGGCTCCTCGCCATCAGCGCGTTGCGCACCCGTCAGAAGCAGGCCAAGGGGCCGGTCCCGGCCGGAATCGACCCGTCCCTCGCGCCCGCCGTCGAATGCGATCCGGCACTGCGCACCTACGCGTATGTGGCTCGGGACCGCCGCGAGATCGGAATGATCGGCGACGGTACGTTCCTCACGGCGGTACTCCAGGTCCAGTCGACCGATGCTCCACTGCGGCCGATGCGCACCAAGCGACCGCTTCCGCTGTCGCTGCTGCAGGACGCGCTGGACGTGGACGGCATTCAGCTGGAGTCGGTGCAGGTGGTGCAGCACTCACAGACCGCGCCCGCCCCGCATCTGCCCGAACAGGCCGCGGCGGCACGCAGTTATGCCCCGCTGCAGGAGCAGGCCGGAGCACCCGCCGTCCGGTTGACCTGGGTGGCGCTCAAGCTGAATCCCGAGCTGTGTCCGGAGGCCATACGGGCGCGCGGCGGTGGCCTGGAAGGCGCTCAGCGGTCCCTGCTGCGCGCGGTTGACCAGCTGGCCAGTCGGCTGACCGGCGCCGGATTCTCGGCACGACCGCTGGCCGAGGGTGAACTCACCACGGCCCTCGCCACCTCGGCGTGCGTCAACCCGCATGCCACGACCCAGGCGGGGCGTGCGAGCACGCCGACGCGCCGGACGGTGGAGACCTCGCGAGCCTGGCGCTGCGACGACCGGTGGCACACCACCTACTGGGTGGGGCGCTGGCCGCAGATGGGCCCGGAATCGGTGCCGCTGCCGCAACTCGTGGCGCTGCTGACCTCCATGCCCGCCCTCGCGTCCACCTTCAGTCTGACCCTGACCCATGACGACGGCAGCCGTAACGCCTCCTCGGTCACCGGGCACATCAGGGTCACCGGACGCAGCGACACCGATCTGGTCACCGCCCGCAAGGCTTTGGAGCGCGCCGCGCGGGGAGTACGGGTCGGGCTGGTACGTCTCGACCGCGAGCAGTTGCCCGGTGTACTGGCGACGCTCCCGCTGGGAGGCACCCGCTGATGGCCACATCCGCCTTCTCCCCCGCCGCTTCTCCTTCCGGTCATGGAGCCGATCCGGATTCCGCCCCCGGAGCGGGTCTGGGATCCGGTCCCATGATTTCCGGTGCCGGCGCCCCCGGGGTGGCCGGTGACCCGGGCTCGGCACGCAGAACGCGTCCCGGTTTCGGACTCATCGGGCCCCGGCGCGGACGGCAGACACTGCCCCTGGAGGACATGGAGGCGCTGGCGCTGCCCATCGGCGACGACGGCGTCATCATCGGCGTGGACGAGCAGAACCAGCCCGCCGTCCTCGGCTTCAACCGCCCCGAGCCGTTCGACGTGGTCCTCGTCGGCGGTCTGTGGACCGCGCAGGTGCTGGCCTTCCGGGCGGCGGCCACCGGCGCCCGTATCGCCGTCGAGACCGGTCGGCCGCATCTGTGGACCAACCTGGTGCAGGTCGCGGGCGGCGGACAGCAGTGCATGACCATCTTCGATGTGGGCCGTGTGCCGCCGCAGGGGCCTTCGGTCGGCAGTCCGGTTCTGGTCGTCCGGGACTGCGGCATGCGCCCGCCACGGGGCCGGGTCTCCGCGTTGCCCTGGCAGTCGGTGCTGACTTTGCTGCCGTATCTGAGCCCGGTCGCGCCGCGGCTGCTCGAGCACGCCGGACTGGTCGGCATTCAGCGCGTTTCGCCGGACGAGGCCAAGGAGATAGGCCGCGTCATGGGCCTTCCGCAGGCCGATGTCGCGGCGCTGTCCACCCTTCCCGACTGGGTCACACTCTGGTGTACACGTACCGGACGGCAGTTCGTCACCGTGCAGGCAACGGATGCCGAGACGGGGCTGCTGGGATCTCCGCGTCGGGTGGACTGATACGGGTCAAAGCCTTCGGGGTTGGTCCGTCGTTGATCAACACCGCTCGAGAGCGGTCCACATCATGCCGTGGACCGCTTCGGGTGGCGGACGGGCCTGCCCTCGCGGCGCTCATGGTGATTAGTCTTGGGGTACCCGGTGGAGAACCTGTTCAGGGATCCCCGGCGACACAAAAGGGGAAAGCCGAACGGTCGGACGACAGTAGCGATCGGCAACAGATCGGCCTCGCCAAGATTTTCAAGGGTGTTCGACCACACCAGGAGGCATTGTGAGCAGCGATCGGGACGAGATCCGCACGGGCGGAAACACACCCGGCGATGATCGGTCCGACGCGGAGACCGAGCACACGGGCGAGTTCACCATCGACTACACCCCGCCCGCCTGGTACACGCAGAACGCTTCGTCGTCGTCCTCGCCGGCCTCCACGGCCCCCGCGTCGACCGGCGGTTCCGGAGGAATCGGGACGGGCTCCGGTGCGGGAGCGCCGAGCCCGCCGCCTCCGCCGCCCACGGGTCATCCTGTGTCCGTGCCGGGGGCGCCGGAGCCGAGTGGCTTCCCGGGTGCTTGGCCGCCGCCGACCGCGCCGCCCTCCGCCGATGTCACGCCGGACGCCTCCGAGGTGGAGGAGGTCCCCGCGCGGCGGGAGGACGAGGCCCGGTCGGAGGCGGAGGCGGAAGGGTCGGACGCGGGCATCCGCATGCCGTCTTTGCCCGACTCCGCGCCGGATTGGGGCAGTACGCCCGCGGCTGACGCCGTGACGGGTGGTGCCGCGTCGGACAACCCCGAGTCCGGACCCGAGCACCGAGAATCTTCGGCCGAGGCTTCCGAGGTCGAGGCGGAGTCCTCTGCGGCGGCTTCCGCTCCGGCTTCCTCCACCGCTTCCGCTCCCCTCGATGACGACTTCAACCTGGCGCCCGCCGCGGCCCCTCGGGACGACGTCCCTGAGCCCGCGCCCGAGTCCGAGTCCGAATCCCGCTCCTCCGAGCCCGCGTCCGGCTCCGATGAGAGCGACAACGGCGATGTGGTCAGCCACTCCACCGTGCGGTTCTCCACCGCCGCGCTGCGGCGCGAGGTGACCGAGAGGCGGAGTGAGGACTCCGAGGACTCCGAGGACTCCGAGGACTCCGAGGCTGGTCCCGATGCCAGTTCCGGTGCCGATCCCGGTTCCGGTTCTTCTTCCGGTTCTGGCTCTGGTTCTGGTTTTGCGTCCGGTTCCGGTGACGATTCCGGCTTCGCGGACACGGGCGGCCGTACCGACGACGATGTGCGCAGTGAGGGCACGCTGCGCTTCTCCACCGCCGAGCTGCGGCGTGAGATGGAGGAGCTGAGGCAGGCGACCGCCGAGCCCGAGGACGCGATCCCCGAGGACGCCGTGCCGCCGAGCGCGCCCTCCTCCGACCAGCCCGCCGCCGGCTGGGCTCCGCCGCCCGTTCCGCAGTCGGGGCTGCCGCCCCTGCCGCCGGACTTCCAACCCGCCGCGCCCGAGGACGCCGTACCGGCTCCGGGTCCCGCTCCGGTTCCGGAGCAGCGGACGGATGGGCCTGCCACCCCTGGCTCCGGCGTGCCCCTTCCGCCCCAGGGCACCTCCTGGGCGCCTCCCCCGCCCCAGACGCAGAGTCAGCCCGCTCAGCCCGGCCCCGCGGCGCCTGGGCCCGGGCCGCAGGGTGGATACGGCTATCCGCGTCCCGGCGAGGGCGCTCCCGGTGCGGTCCCCGGCCAGCCCGGTCCGGCCCCGCTGCCGGATCAGGTCCAGGGGGCACAGCCCCCGGCGGCCAACGTGCCTGGCCCGCACGGCGGTTATCAGCAGCCCGGCCCGGCCGTGCCGGGTCCCGGCCCGCAGGGGGCCCACTACGGCTATCCGCACCCCGGCGGCCAGCCGGCGCCCGGCCCGGCGGGTCAGGGGCAGGGGCAGGGGCAGGGCCAGGGGCCGATGCCCGTCCAGGGCGGCTACGGCTTCCCGCAGGCGCCCGCCCCGGACCAGCAGGGCCAGGGCCCGTATCAGCAGCCCCCCGCGCCCCACTACCCCACGCCCCAGCCGGGACAGGCCGAGCACCACGGACAGCCGGGACAGCCCGGCCGGCCGTTGTACCCGGGCCAGCCCGGTCAGCCTGCCCAGCCCGGTCAGCCCGGCCCGTACGCGCCGAACGGCCCCGTCCAGGGCCAGCCGCCGCATGACCCCCAGGGGCAGCAGTTCCCCGGGCAGCAGGGTCCGGCCGCGCAGGGCGGCTACGGCTTCCCGCGGCCCGGCGACGGCGTTCCAGGGCCGGGGCCGCAGCAGGGGCAACCGCACGACGGCTACGGCTATCCGCGTCCCGACGCCCACGCCGCCCCGGCGGCCCCCGCCGCCCCGGCCGACCCCCGCACCGGCGACTGGCCGACGGTCACGCCGGACCAGCGGCGCCAGGCCGGAGGCGCGGGGGCGCCGCTCGGGTACACCGCCGCGGTCGAGCTCTCCTCGGACCGGCTGATCAAGGGCAAGCAGAAGCCGAAGAAGAACACCCCCGGCCCCTCCCGCTTCAAGCTCGGCGGGAAGAAGGAGGAGGCGGAGCGGCAGCGCAAGCTGGAGCTGATCCGCACGCCGGTGCTCTCCTGCTACCGCATCGCGGTGATCAGCCTCAAGGGCGGTGTCGGCAAGACCACGACGACCACCGCTCTCGGCTCGACCCTGGCCATCGAGCGCCAGGACAAGGTCATCGCGATCGACGCCAACCCGGACGCGGGCACCCTCGGCCGGCGCGTGCGGCGGGAGACCGGTGCGACCATTCGCGACCTGGTCACCGCGATCCCGTATCTCAACAGCTACATGGACATCCGGCGGTTCACCTCACAGGCGCCGTCGGGGCTGGAGATCCTCGCCAACGACGTGGACCCGGCGGTCTCGACGACGTTCAACGACGACGACTACCGCAGCGTCATCGACGTCCTGGGCAAGCAGTACCCAATCATCCTCACCGACTCGGGCACGGGTCTGCTCTACAGCGCCATGCGCGGCGTCCTCGACCTCGCCGACCAGCTCATCATCATCTCCACGCCCTCCGTGGACGGTGCGAGCAGCGCCAGCACCACCCTCGACTGGCTGTCCGCGCACGGCTACGCGGATCTGGTCTCGCGGAGCATCACCGTGATCTCCGGAGTCCGGGAGACCGGAAAGATGATCAAGGTCGAGGACATCGTGTCCCACTTCGAGACCCGCTGCCGCGGGGTGATCGTCGTGCCGTTCGACGAGCATCTGTCGGCGGGCGCCGAGGTGGACCTGGACATGATGCGGCCCAAGACCCGTGAGGCGTACTTCAACCTCTCGGCCATGGTCGCGGAGGACTTCACCCGCGCCCAGCAGGAGCAGGGTCTGTGGACGGGCGACGGCGCGGCTCAGCCGCCGCAGGTGGCCCCGCCGATGCCCGGCCAGGCCCAGCAGCCCTACCCCGGCCAGCAGCCCTATCCGGGCGCCTACGCGCCTCAGCAGGGCCAGCAGCCGCAGTACCCCGGATACCCGCAGCAAGGCGGTCAGCCGGGCTGGCAGCAGTCCTACGGGCAGGGGCAGCAGCCGCAGCCCGGACAGCCGTGGCAGCAGATCCAGCCCGGACAGCCGGAGCAGCCCTGGCAGCAGCAGCCCCCCGGGCCGCAGCAGTAGCAGACGGAAGCGATGCGCCCCGTGGGCCCGGATCACCGGGCCCACGGGGCGCATCCACATTCACCGCACGGCGCACCTCACGGGCGCGCCGCACGCAGCACCGCACACCGCCTCAGCGGCTGCCGCCGTGCCCCTCGACGAGTTCACGGGCCCGCTTCACATCGACCGCCATACGCTCCAGCAGCGCCTCGATCGAGTCGAACTTCTCCTGGCCCCGCAGATAGGCCAGGAAGTCGACCTCGACATGGAGTCCGTACAGATCCAGTCCGACCCGGTCGATCGCATACGCCTCGACCGTCCGCTCGGTCCCGTCGAACTGCGGATTGGTGCCGACCGAGATCGCCGCGGGCATCGCCTCGCCCTGCGCCGTCAGCCAGCCGGCGTAGACGCCGTCGGCCGGGATCGCGGTGTGCGGCGGGGTCTCCAGGTTGGCGGTCGGAAAGCCCAGCTCACGGCCGCGCTGCGCACCGCGCACCACCACGCCCTCGACCCGGTGCGGCCGGCCGAGGACCTCCATCGCGCCCGCGACATCGCCCTCGGCTACCAGCCGGCGCACCAGCGTGGAGGAGAACGGCTCGCCGCCGCCCGCCGCACCGCGCTCGTACAGGTCGATGACCTCGACCTCGTAGTCGTAGGTGGTGCCGAGCTCGCGCAGGAAGGCGACGTTCCCGGCGGCCTTGTGGCCGAAGCGGAAGTTGGGACCCTCCACCACGACCCGTGCGTGCAACTTGTCGACCAGCACCTTCACGACGAAGTCGGCCGGGGTGAGCCGGGAGAAATCCGCCGTGAACGGCAGGACCAGGACCGCGTCCACACCCAGCCCGGCCATCAGCTCCGCGCGCCGCTGATGCGTGGCCAGCAGCGGCGGATGGCTGCCGGGCCGCACGACCTCGCTCGGATGAGGGTCGAAGGTGACCACGACGGCCGGTACGCCCAGCTCACGCGCCCGCGCCACGGCACGGCCGATGATCAGCTGGTGCCCTCGGTGCACCCCGTCGTAGGAACCGATGGTGACGACGCTGCGCCCCCAGTCCTCAGGGATGTCCTCCAAGCCACGCCAGCGCTGCACTTTGCCCGCTCCTCGCCCGAACCTTTGTCTGTCGACTTCGCAGGTCTAAGACTGCCATGCCCCGGTCGCCCGCCTCGCATCGGTGGTCTCCACGAGCGCCCGGACCGGCCGGAAAGCCACCGTAGGCGGCCGGTCCGGGCGCTCGCAACGCAGCACGGAGTCAGTCACGACACACCGCGGCGCCCTGGCGACGACGCGGTCCGATGGCCTCATACGAAGACGGCCAGGCTCTTCGCCTTGCCCTTCGACTCCTCCACGAGGGCCAGAAAACGCCCCTCCGGCCCGAAGACCGCGACCGGCCCGGAACCCGAACCCGAACCCGGACTCGGACCCGGCGCCCCCTCCCCCGAGGGCATGTCGATCCGTACGCCGTTGCCCAGCAGCCGGGCCTGGTGGTCGTCCACGTCCCAGCGCGGGAAGGCGGCGGCCGCCGCCTCGGCGATGGGCATGATCTCCAGCGACTCCTCCAGGCTCTCCAGCGTCCTGGCCGCCTCCAGCCCGTACGGACCGACCCGGGTCCGCCGCAGGGCCGTCAGATGGCCGCCGACGCCGAGTCCGGCGCCCAGGTCGCGCGCCAGCGCCCGGATGTAGGTGCCGGAGGAGCACACCACCGTGACGTCCAGGTCGAGAACGGTGGTGCCGTTCTCCGCCTTGGCCTCGCGGCGGTCGTGGAGGACGAAGGAGGAGACGGTCACCGGCCGCGCCGGGATCGAGAACTCCTCGCCCTCCCGCGCCCGTGCGTAGGAGCGCTTGCCGTCGATCTTGATGGCGCTGACCTTCGAGGGGACCTGCTGGATGTCCCCGGTCAGCTCCTCGATCCCGGCCTCGACGGCGCCCGGGTCGACCCCGGCGGCGCCGTCCGAGGCGGTGATCTCGCCCTCCGCGTCATCGGTGACCGTGGCCTGGCCGAGCCGGATGGTGGCCCGGTACTCCTTCTCGGTCAGCGCCAGATGGCCCAGCAGCCGGGTCGCCTTCTCCACGCCGACCACGAGCACGCCCGTGGCCATCGGGTCCAGCGTTCCGGCGTGGCCGACCCGCCGGGTGCCGGCGAAGCGGCGCATCTTGGCGACGACGTCGTGCGAGGTGAAACCGGCCGGCTTGTCGACGATCACCAGGCCGTCCGGTGCCCCGGAACCGGCCCTGCCCTTGCGCGTCATGCGTCCGGTGAACCCTTGCCGTCCGTGCCGGACTCCTGGCCGTCCGTGCCGGGCTCCTCGTCGTCCTCGTCCTCGCCCGGCTTGCGGTACGGGTCGGCGTCGCCGGCGTAGCTGGCGCCCGAGGACGCCTCACGCACCTGGGCGTCCGCCTCCCTGGCCTTGGCGAGCAGGTCGTCGATGGTGCGGGCGTTCTCCGGCAGGGCGTCCGGGACGAACGTCAGGGTCGGGGTGAAGCGCACCCCCGTCTGGCGTCCGACCTCCGACCGCAGCACACCTTTGGCGCTCTCCAGGGCCGCGGCCGAGGCCGCCCGCTCCTCGTCGTCGCCGAAGACCGTGTAGAAGACGGTCGCCTCCCGCAGATCACCGGTGATCCGGGTGTCGGTGATGGTCACATAGCCCAGCCGCGGGTCCTTGATCCGCCGCTGCAGAGTCTCCGCGACCACGACCCGGATGCGGTCCGCCAGCTTGCGTGCCCGCGCGGTGTCGCTCATGCGTCTTCTTCTCTCTTCTTCGCGTCAGTCATCGATGGCCGGGGCGGTCTGCCACCGCCGATCCGGCCCTCATTCATCATCGCCACCGTGGAACCGCCGTCGCACCGACAACAGCTCCACCTCCGGCCGCGCCGCCACCAGCCGCTCGCAGCGGTCGAGCACGTCCGTCAGATGGCCCGCGTCCCCGGAGACCATCGCCAGGGCGATCTGGGCCCTGCGGTAGAGGTCCTGATCCCCGACCTCCGCCACGCTCACCGCGAATTTGCGGTGCAGCTCGGCGACGATCGGGCGGACGACGGAGCGCTTCTCCTTCAACGACCGTACGTCGCCGAGAAGCAGGTCAAAGGACAACGTCCCTACATACATGCGGTCCGGGTCAAGCCACCCGTGGGGCCTTTGTGAATGCGGGCTTCTGGCACCGTACACGCAAGGGCCGGGGCCGATCGACGGAAATTCCTCCGCCGACCGGCCCCGGTGGGACAGCCGCTTGTCAGCCGCGCGGCTTCTCGCGCATCTCGTACGTCGCGATGACGTCGTCGATCTTGATGTCGTTGTAGCTGCCGAGGTTAATACCGCCCTCGAAGCCTTCCCGAATCTCGGTGACGTCGTCCTTGAAGCGGCGCAGACCCTCGATGTTGAGGTTCTCCGCGATGACCTTGCCGTCGCGGACGAGGCGGGCCTTGGTGTTCCGCTTGACCTCGCCGGAGCGGATGAGCACACCGGCGATGTTGCCCAGCTTGGACGAGCGGAAGACCTCGCGGATCTCCGCCGTACCGAGCTCGACCTCTTCGTACTCCGGCTTGAGCATGCCCTTCAGGGCCGCCTCGATCTCCTCGATCACCTGGTAGATGACCGAGTAGTACCGGACGTCCACGCCCTCGCGCTCGGCCATCTGCGTGGCACGCCCATCGGCGCGCACGTTGAAGCCGATGACGATGGCGTCGGAGCCGGTCGCCAGGTCGATGTCCGTCTCGGTGACCGCACCCACACCGCGGTGCAGGACCCGCAGGTCGACCTCTTCGCCGACGTCGAGCTGGAGCAGCGAGGACTCGAGAGCCTCCACCGAACCGGACGCGTCGCCCTTGATGATGAGGTTGAGCTGCTGGACCTGACCGGCCTTGAGCACCTTGTCCAGGTCCTCCAGGGAGACCCGGCGGGTGCGCTTGGCGAACGCCGCGTTCCGCTCACGGGCGGCACGCTTCTCGGCGATCTGGCGGGCGGTGCGGTCCTCGTCGACGACGAGGAAGTTGTCGCCCGCGCCGGGCACGTTGGTCAGACCGAGCACCAGGACCGGGGTCGCCGGGCCGGCCTCCTCCAGCGCGTTCCCGTTGTCGTCGAGCATCGCCCGGACACGGCCGTAGGCGTCGCCCGCGACCATCGTGTCGCCGACCCGCAGGGTGCCGCGCTGGACCAGCACGGTGGCCACGGCGCCGCGGCCGCGGTCCAGGTGCGCCTCGATCGCGATGCCCTGCGCGTCCTGCTCCGCGTTGGCGCGCAGGTCGAGCGAGGCGTCCGCGGTCAGGACGACGGCCTCGAGCAGGTCGTCGATGTGCAGCCCCTGCTTGGCGGAGATGTCGACGAACATGGTGTCGCCGCCGTACTCCTCGGCCACCAGGCCGTACTCGGTCAGCTGACCGCGCACCTTGGTCGGGTCCGCGCCCTCGACGTCGATCTTGTTGACCGCGACCACGATCGGCACGTCGGCCGCCTTGGCGTGGTTCAGCGCCTCGATCGTCTGCGGCATCACACCGTCGTTGGCCGCCACCACGAGGATCGCGATGTCGGTCGACTTGGCACCACGGGCACGCATGGCGGTGAACGCCTCGTGACCCGGGGTGTCGATGAAGGTGATCCTGCGCTCTTCGTCGTTGACCTCGGTCGAGACCTGGTAGGCACCGATGTGCTGGGTGATGCCGCCGGCCTCGCCCGCGATGACGTTGGTCTTGCGGATCGCGTCCAGCAGTCGCGTCTTACCGTGGTCGACGTGACCCATGACGGTCACCACCGGCGGACGCGCGACGAGCATCTCCTCGCCGCCCTCGTTCTCGCCGAACTCGATGTCGAAGGACTCGAGAAGCTCGCGGTCCTCCTCCTCCGGGCTGACGATCTCGACGTTGTAGTTCATCTCGTCGGCGAGGAGCTGCAGCGTCTCGTCGGAGACGGACTGCGTCGCGGTGACCATCTCGCCGAGGTTGAGCATCACGGCGACCAGAGACGCCGGGTTGGCGTTGATCTTCTCCGCGAAGTCGGTGAGCGAGGCACCCCGCGACAGCCGGACCGTCTGGCCGTTGCCGCGCGGCAGCATCACACCGCCGACGGACGGGGCCTGCATGGCCTCGTACTCCTGGCGCCTCTGCCGCTTCGACTTACGGCCACGACGCGCCGGACCGCCGGGACGGCCGAACGCACCCTGCGTGCCACCACGGCCACCGGGACCACCCGGACGACCGCCGAAGCCGGGACGGCCACCGCCGCCACCGAAGCCGCCGCCACCACCGGGACCGCCCGGACGACCGGCGAAACCGCCGCCACCGGGACGACCGCCGCCGCCACCGCCGGGACGACCGGCGAAGCCGCCGCCGCCACCGGGACGACCGCCGCCGGCACCGCCGGGACGACCGCCGCCGCCGGGACCGCGACCGCCGCCGCCACCGGGGCCCGGACGCGGGCCGGCAGCCGGACGCTGCGGCATCATGCCCGGGTTCGGGCGCGCGCCACCGGGACCCGGACGCGGGCCGCCACCCTGGGCGCCCTGCGGACGGGGCATCTGGCCCGGAGTGGGACGGGGACCGCCGGGACCGCCCTGGCCACGGCCGGGACCGCCCTGGCCGCCGCCCTGCGGACGCGGGCCGCCGCCGGGCTGACCGCCGGGACGCGGGGCGCCGCCGGGACGGGGCGCCTGCGGGCGCGCCATACCGGTGGAGCCACCGGAGGTGAAGGGGTTGTTACCGGGACGGGGACCGGCCGGACGGGGACCACCCGGACGCGGACGCTCCTGACCACCCGGGCGCGGACCGCCACGGCCGCCACCCTGACCGCCTTGGCCACCCTGGCCCTGGCCCTGACCGCCCTGGCCCTGGCCCGGTGCACCCGGACGGGCGCCGGGGCGCGGACCGGGCGTGGCAGCCGGCTTGGCGGGCGCGCCCGGCTTGGCCGCGGCGGGCTTGGGGCTCGGGGCCGCCGGCGGCGCGGTGAACTCGGGCTGTGCCGGAGCCGCCGGCGCGGGGCCCGGCTTGGGGCCGGGGGCCGCCGGACGGGCGGCGGGCGCGGGACGCGGGCCCGGAGTGGGCGCCGCACCGGGGGTGGGCGCCGCACCAGGGGTGCCGCGCTGGCCCTCGGCAGCCGGCTTGGGGCCGGGCGCCGTCGGGGGCTTGGGGGCGGCCGGACGGGCCGCGGCCGCCGGACCCGGGGTCGGCGGCTTGGGCGTCGCCTTGCGCGGCGCCGAAGGCTTACCTGCGGCACGGCCGGAGCCGTTGCCACCCTGGAATGCGTCAGTCAACTTGCGCACAACCGGCGCCTCGATCGTCGAGGACGCCGAACGTACAAATTCACCGAGTTCTTGGAGCTTGGCCATGACGACCTTGCTCTCAACTCCGAACTCCTTGGCGAGTTCGTATACCCGGACCTTAGCCACTTCGCTCCTTTTAGGTCCGGGTTGTCGCCGGACCGTCGCTACTTCATGGGCGTACTCATCGCGTACTCATCGAGTGCTCATCGCAATCTCGACCTACTTCCGACTCGCGAGGTACCTGACCGCACGGTGTCCCGTGCCGTTCTCTTCCAACTACTCACTCAGGGTGTCGCCTGCTCACCCTTCTCGACAAACCGGCGCAGTGCCGTGGTGTCGAGCGCCCCCGGCCCCCTGAAGGCCCGGGAAAAGGCCCGGCGGCGGACCGCCAGGTCAAGGCAGACCCGTGTGGGGTGAACATAAGCACCCCGACCGGGGAGCGTACCGCGCCGGTCGGGGACACAAACACCCTCGACCAGCACGATGCGCAGCAGATCGTTCTTGGCCGCCCGATCCCGGCATCCCACACAGGTTCGTTCAGGGCAGGCACCAGCGCGCGTGCGGCCAGACACTGCTTAAGTCTACCTCCCCATACCGACCTCACCCCTTGGGGGGAGTGATCGAATCGTCACTCGGTTCAGGCCGGATCCCGCGGGACCCGGCCTGAATCAGCCTTGATCACCCGACTGCTCGGTGTCCGGCCGGATGTCGATCCGCCAGCCGGTCAGCCGGGCCGCCAGCCGGGCGTTCTGCCCCTCCTTGCCGATGGCGAGGGACAGCTGGTAGTCGGGCACGGTGACCCGGGCCGAGCGGGCCGCCAGATCGACCACCTCGACCTTGCTCACCCGCGCGGGTGACAGCGCGTTCGCCACCAGCTCAGCGGGGTCGTCCGACCAGTCGACGATGTCGATCTTCTCACCGTGCAGCTCGGCCATCACGCTGCGCACCCGGCCGCCCATCGGGCCGATGCACGCGCCCTTGGCGTTCAGCCCCGAACGAGTGGACCGGACCGCGATCTTGGAGCGGTGGCCCGCCTCGCGGGCAATGGCCGCGATCTCCACCGAACCGTCCGCGATCTCCGGCACCTCGAGTGCGAAGAGCTTCTTGACCAGATTGGGATGCGTACGCGAAAGAGTCACCGACGGGCCGCGCACGCCCTTGACGACTCGTACGACGTACGTACGCAGCCGGGTGCCGTGCGCGTAGTCCTCGCCCGGGACCTGCTCCTGCACCGGCAGGATCGCCTCGAGACGGCCGATGTCCACCAGCACGTTCTTGGGGTCCTTGCCCTGCTGGACGACACCGGCGACGACATCGCCCTCCCGTCCCGCGTACTCGCCGAAGGTGATCTCCTCCTCGGCGTCCCGCAGCCGCTGCAGGATGACCTGCTTCGCGGTCGTCGCGGCGATCCGGCCGAAGCCGGAGGGGGTGTCGTCGAACTCGCGGGGCTCCTGGCCCTCCGTCAGGTCCTCGGCGTCCTCGCGGGCCCATACGGTCACATGGCCGGTGTCGCGGTTCAGCTCCACCCGGGCGCGGCGACGGCTTCCGTCGGTGCGGTGGTAGGCGATGAGGAGCGCCGATTCGATCGCCTCGACCAGCAGGTCGAAGGAGATCTCCTTCTCTCGCACCAGACCCCGCAGGGCACTCATGTCGATGTCCACGGCTACGCCTCCTCTTTGCTCTCGTCGTCCTCGCCCGCGGCCTTGTCCTCGGGCTTGCGGTTGAACTCGATCTCCACCCGAGCCTTGGAGATCTCCTCGAAGGCAAGCCGTCTGGCGGTGGGCTTGCGCCCCTTCACACCGGGGACCTCCAGATCGAGCCCCTCGTCGTCCACCGCGACGATCCGGGCGACCAGCTCGCCGTCGTCGGTGAGCCGCGCTCGCATGAGGCGGCCGGTGGCGCGGCGGTAGTGGCGCGGCTCGGTCAGGGGACGCTCGGCGCCGGGAGAGGTGACCTCGAGGACATACGGGACCTGGCCCATCGCGTCCGTGTCGTCGAGCGTCTGGGAGATGTCCCGGCTCAGCTCCGCACAGGTGTCCAGCTGGACGCCGTCGTCGGAATCCACGACCACTCTCAGCACACGCCGCCGCCCAGCCGGTGTCACCTCGACCTCTTCCAGATCCAGGTCTCGCGCGCTGACGAGCGGTTCCAGCAGTCCGCGCAGCCTCTCGCTCTGGGTCGTGCTCATCCGGGTGACTCCTCGGCCGCGTGTGCTGTTGTGGGAAGGTCGCGTGTCAGGTCAAAGCCTATCTGTTCCGGCGGCGGGCTGACGATTCGGTGGCCGCTGCCGGGCAGACGGGCTCGGCGCGGGTACGCTCGCCTGCTGTGATCACTACCGGCGGCCGGGAGCGGCCGCAGCCCGGAAAGAGGAACGTGTCGATCACGACTCCCCCACCTCCTCCCACACCCGCCTCCGACGCGAAGTCCCCGGCCTCCCCGGCGCCCGCCGAGTCCTCAGCGCGCGACACCGCGGTGCCCCGGCGGCGGAGTCTGCTGCTGGGCGGCGGAGCGCTGGGGGCGGTCGCGCTGCTGAGCGGCTGTTCCGACGATGCCGAGCCCCGGCGCGACGCGGGCGGCGAGGCGGCCGTCGCCCTGCTGCGGTCGCGGGGCGCGCGGGACTCCACCGCACTCCTCGCGCGCTACGACGCGACCGTGGACGCCCATCCCGACCTCGGCGAGCGGCTGGCCCCGCTGCGGGAGGAGACGGCCCGGCACGCCGCGGTCTTCACCACCAAGGACCGGTCCGCCTCCCCCTCCGCGACCGCGTCGCGCTCGCCCTCCTCGGGCGGGCAGCGGGTGCCGAAGGTGCCCCAGGACGAGAAACAGGCCCTCTCCGCCCTCGCCCAGGCCGAGCGCCAGACCGCCGACACCCGCACCGCCGCGCTCGCCACCGCGCCGCCCGAGCTGGCCCGGCTGCTGGCCTCCGTCGCGGCCTGCGGCGCCGCCCACGTGTATCTCCTCACGCAGCGCGACACGGATTCGTGATCACGCTCGGGACCACCGGGAAGGGGTACTGACATGGCCTCTCGAGCAGGCCGATCGGCCGTCGGCGAGCGCGCCGCGGCACTCAGGGCCGCACAGGCGGCGCTCGCCGCCGAGCACGCCGCGGTGTACGGATACGGCGTCGTCGGCGGACGGATCGGCGACGACCGGCTCGCGGAGGCGCGCGAAGGCTACGCCGCACACCGCGCGCGCCGGGACGACCTCGCCCGCACCGTGCGCGACCTCGGCGGCAGCCCCGAGGCCGCGGCGCCCGCCTACGCCCTGCCCTTCGCGGTGCCGGACGCGCCCGCCGCGGTGCGGCTCGCGGCCGAGCTGGAGAACCGGGTCGCCGCCGTCTACGCCGATCTCGTCCGGGCCTCGACCGGGTCCCTGCGCCGCCAGGCGGCGGGTGCGCTGCGGGAGGCGGCGGTCCGGGCGGTGCGCTGGCGGGGCGGCGGCGTAGCCTTCCCTGGACTCACCGAACGCGCCGCACCGGCCACTCCGTCGGCGTCGCCCAGCGGTGGGGCGGACGGGGCGTGAACGGGCACCCGGGCCGGATGAGGCCGACGAGTCCGGTGAGCTCTGCGAGACCATGCGGTCGGTGACGTCATTGATGGTGGAGGGGACAGCTCAGGAATGGCATCGGCACCACGGCCCGGCGGCCGCGATACGGCCCGCGTCCATGTGCCGGAGCGGCTGCTGGACGCGCTGAGCGACACCCCGGCGAGCGCCGTGCGGAGCTGGCTCGACGCCCTGCCCGAGACGGTCGAGCGGCAGCTCGCGGCGTGGGAGCTGACCCTGGAGCGGGTGTCGGCGCCCGGAGGGCGCCGCGGACTGGTCGCGCTCGTACGGCAGGCGGACGGCACCCCGGCGGCGCTGAAGGTCCCAGTCCCCGGCCCGGACGCCGACCATGAGCGGGCCGCCCTCGCGCACTGGGACGGCTGGGGCGCGGCCCGGCTGCTGCGCGCCGACCCGGACACCGGTGCGCTGCTGCTCGAGCGGCTGCGCAGCACGGTCTCGCTGCGCTCGCTGCCCGAGGCGAAGGCGGTGCTGGAGGCGGCGGGCACGGTAAGGCGGCTGTGGGTGGCGCCGCCCGGGGGACATCCGTTCGCGTCGGTCACCGGGCGTACGGAGGAGGAGCGCGAGACTCTGCGGACGCTCGGCGCCGGGGGCTGGGCGGCGGATGCCCGCCCGCTGACCGACGAGGCGCTGGAGCTGCGGGAGGCGCTGCCCGCCGAGCCGCCCGAGGAGGTGCTGCTGCACGGCGACTTCCGGCAGGGGAAGGTGCTGGCCGGGGAGCGCGCGCCCTGGCTCGCGGTGGGCCCGGCGCCGGTCGTGGGCGAGCGCGCGTACGACCTGGCGCGGCTGGTACTCGACCGCTGCGAGGACCTGGCCGCCGGCCCCGGCCCCGCCGCAGCCGCGCGCCGCCGGGTCGGCAAGCTGGCGGACGCCCTGGAGGTCGACCGCGACCGGCTGCGGGGCTGGTCCTTCTACCGCGCCGTCGAGATGGGCCTGCGCCACGCCGCTACGGGCGACCGGCGCCGCGCGGAGCTGCTGCTGGAGTTCGCGGGCTGGCTGTAGCCCCCTCCCGCTCACCGCACGTCACCGCTGCTGAGGGCGGCCTCCCGCAGCGGGGAGCCGAAGCACCCACCACGCGCAATCCCCGGCTCCCGCGCGCGGAAGCGCGGGAGCCGGGGATTGCGGATCGTCCGGTGCGGGCCCGGCCGGAGCGGGCCCGGCCGTCAGGCGGCGATGGCGGTAAGGCGGGAGATCGCCTCGTCGATCGGGAGTTCCTCGCGCTCACCCGTACGGCGGTCCTTCAGCTCGACGACGCCGTCCTTGGCGCCGCGGCCCACGACCAGGATGGTCGGGACGCCGATCAGCTCGGCGTCGGTGAACTTCACGCCCGGCGAGACCCCGGCGCGGTCGTCGACCATGACGCGCACGCCCGCCGTGCCCAGCTTCTCGGCGATGTCGAGCGCCATCTCGGTCTGGAGGGCCTTGCCCGCCGCCACGATGTGGACGTCGGCCGGGGCCACCTCGCGGGGCCAGCACAGGCCCGACTCGTCGTGGGTCTGCTCGGCGAGCGCGGCGACGGCGCGGGAGACGCCGACGCCGTACGAGCCCATCGTGACCCGTGCCGGCTTGCCGTTCTGGCCGAGCACATCGAGTTGGAAGGCGTCGGCGTACTTGCGGCCGAGCTGGAAGATGTGGCCGATCTCGATCGCCCGGTCCAGCTCGATGCCCGTACCGCAGCGGGGGCAGGGGTCGCCCGGCTCGACCACGACCACGTCGAGGTAGTCGTCGACCTCGAAGTCACGGCCGCAGACCACGTTGCGCGCGTGGGTGTCGGGCTTGTTGGCGCCGGTCACCCAGGCGGTGCCGGGGGCGATACGCGGGTCGGCGATGTAGCGCAGGGACTTGCCCGCCAGGCCCTGCGGGCCGACGTAGCCGCGCACCAGCTCGGGGCGGCCCTCGAAGTCCTCGGCCGTGACGAGCTCGACGACGGCGGGGGCGAGGTGCTCGCCCAGCTTGCCCAGGTCCACCTCGCGGTCACCGGGGACGCCCACGGCGGTGATCTCGCCGTCGACCTTGACCAGGAGGTTCTTCAGGGTGGCGGAGGCCGGGACGCCGAGGTACTCGGCGAGGGTCTCGATGGTCGGGGTGTCGGGGGTGTCCAGCTCCTCCAGGGGCCCGTGCTCAGCGCCCTCGACCGGCGAGACGGCCACCGTGACCGCCTCGGTGTTCGCGGCGTAGTCGCAGTTCGGGCAGTCGACGAAGGTGTCCTCGCCGGCCGCCGCCGGGGCCAGGAACTCCTCGGAGGCCGAGCCGCCCATCGCGCCGGAGACCGCGGAGACGATGCGGTAGTCCAGGCCGAGGCGCTGGAAGATCCGCTGGTACGCCTGGCGGTGCAGCCGGTAGGACTCGGCGAGGCCCTCGTCGGTGGTGTCGAAGGAGTACGAGTCCTTCATCAGGAACTCGCGCCCGCGCAGCACGCCCGAGCGGGGGCGGGCCTCGTCCCGGTACTTGGTCTGGATCTGGTAGAGCATGACCGGCAGGTCCTTGTAGGACGTGCACTGGTCCTTGACCGTCAGGGTGAAGATCTCCTCGTGGGTCGGGCCGAGGAGGTAGTCGCCGCCCTTACGGTCCTTGATCCGGAAGAGCAGATCGCCGTACTCGTCCCAGCGGCCGCTCACCTCGTACGGCTCCCGGGGCAGCAGCGCGGGCAGGAGGACCTCCTGGGCGCCGATGGCGTCCATCTCCTCGCGAACGATCCGCGCAACGTTCTCCAGGACCTTCTTGCCGATCGGCAGCCAGGTCCAGATGCCCGCGGCGGCGCGGCGGACGTAGCCGGCGCGGACGAGCAGCTTATGGCTGGCGGTCTCGGCGTCCGCCGGGTCTTCGCGCAGCGTCTTCAGCATTGTCGTGGACAAGCGCTGGACGTTGACGGCGTGGGCCATGGGGTCTCTCCTGCGTGCGATGGGATGTTCAGGAGGTTAGCCGCACGGGTCGGTTTCCCGGAAATGCGTTGGGCAGGGACGGTGTCTAGCGGCGGCTCAGCGGCAGCGGGGCCCCCATCACGGCGTACGGGCTCGGGGCGCTCGGGAAGAGCACGGGGCGGGCGAGGTCGCGGTAGCCCAGTGAGTGGTAGAGCGCGCGGGCCGGGCTCTCGGTGTCGATGGCGGAGAGGATCGAGCGCGGCTGGTCGGCGCTGTCCGTGATGGTCGTGATCAGCCGTCGGCCGATGCCGCGGTTCTGGAAGTCGGGGTGGACGTGCAGCTCGGTGATGACGAACGAGTCGTCCAGCCAGCCGTCCTGCCCGGCCGCGCGCAGATACGGCTGGACGACCGTGGACCACCAGTGGGTGCGGTCGTTGGGCATGCCGTAGACGAAGCCGACGAGCCGGCCGGAGGGGGTGGTCGCGCCGAGCGCGCGGGCGCCGGGGCTCTTGAGATGGCGGAGCACGATATGGCGTCGTACGCCGATCTCCTCGCCCGTCAGCCCGAAGGCGACGGCCTGAACGGCGAGCGCTTCGTCCACGCGTGCGGCGAGGTCGAGCGACCCGACGACGACGTCTTCGGGTTCCGGGGTCCGCCCCCCGGCAAGATGCAGCATGGGCGGCACCCTACTTGGCCGTCGATCAGAACAGCACACTCATGAACGCGCCGACTTCCCGGAAGCCGACCCGGCGGTACGCGGCGCGGGCCGCGGTGTTGAAGTCGTTGACGTACAGGCTCACCACGGGGGCGACCTCGCCCAGCGCATAGCGCAGCACGGCCGCCATCCCGGTCTCCGAGAGACCGCGGCCGCGGTGCTCGGGGGCGACCCATACACCCTGGATCTGACAGGCGTGCGGGGTGGCCGCGCCGATCTCGGCCTTGAAGACCACCCGGCCGTTCTCGATCCGGGCGAAGGAGCGCCCGGCGGTGACGAGCTCGGCGACCCGCGCCTGGTAGAGCAGCCCGCCGTCGCCCGCGAGCGGCGAGACGCCGACCTCCTCGGTGAACATCGCCACACACGCCGGCATGATCACGTCCATCTCGTCCTTACGGACGCGGCGCACCAGCGGGTCCGGCGGGACGTCGGCCGGCATCGCGTCGGTGACCATCAGCGGCTGACGGGCGCGGACCTCACGGGCCGGGCCCCAACTGGGCTCGAGCAGGGACCACAGCCCGGCGGTGGTCTCGGCGGGGCCGACGATCGAGGAGCAGCGGCGGCCGGCCCGGCGGGCGCGCTCGGCGAAGCCGCGCACGGCCTCGGGGGTGGCGCAGATGGGCACCAGGTTGGCTCCGGCGTAGCAGAGCGACTCCAGCCGTCCGCCGGAGTACCAGCCCCACATCTCGCCACCGAGCCGCCACGGATCCAGCCCGGCGGCCTGGACGCGGGCCGCCACAAAGGCGTTCGAGACGGGGTCGCGGTTCAGCACCGCGAGGGCCGCGTCGAGCTCATGGGGCTCGAGGACCCTGGTGGTGGACGTGGTCAGCACGTGTCGGTCTGCCTCACGTGGTGCGGGCCTGCGGGCCGGGGACGTCAATTCTCCAGACTCTATCGCGCAGGTCCAGAAGGGGGTTTTTCCAGGGCTCGGTTCGCCTCCGGGAACGGCGAGAGTCCCGGTAACTGAATGAACCGAAGGGCGCCGTGGAGCACCGGGGGCTCGGGCCCTCCGGCCGGGGCACCTCCCAGCGGTGGCCGGAGGCGAACCGAGCCTTGAAAAAACTCAGCTAACGGAGACCTGGGGCTCGCCGGAGGCGATGCCGTCCTTCTCCATCTGCTCGGCGATCTTCATGGCCTCGTCGATCAGGGTCTCCACGATCTTCGACTCCGGCACGGTCTTGATGACCTCACCCTTCACGAAGATCTGCCCCTTGCCATTGCCCGAAGCGACACCCAGATCCGCCTCACGCGCCTCACCGGGGCCGTTCACCACACACCCCATCACCGCGACCCGCAGCGGAACCTCCATGCCCTCCAGCCCGGCCGTCACCTCATCCGCCAGCTTGTACACATCCACCTGCGCCCGCCCACACGACGGACACGAAACGATCTCCAACCGCCGCTGCCGCAGATTCAGCGACTCCAGAATCTGGATCCCCACCTTGACCTCCTCCGCCGGAGGCGCCGACAGCGAAACCCGGATCGTGTCCCCGATCCCCTCACTCAACAGCGCACCGAACGCCACCGCCGACTTGATCGTCCCCTGGAACGCCGGACCCGCCTCCGTCACCCCAAGATGCAGCGGATAGTCACACCGCGCCGCCAGCTGACGATAGGCATTGACCATCACCACCGGATCGTTGTGCTTCACCGAGATCTTGATATCCCGGAAACCGTGCTCCTCGAACAGCGAACACTCCCACAACGCCGACTCCACCAACGCCTCCGGCGTGGCCTTGCCATACTTCTCCAGCAGCCGCCTGTCCAGCGACCCCGCGTTCACCCCGATACGGATCGGCACACCCGCGTCCGACGCCGCCCTCGCGATCTCCTTGACCTTGTCGTCGAACTGCCGGATATTCCCCGGATTCACCCGCACCGCCGCACACCCGGCATCGATCGCCGCGAACACATACTTCGGCTGGAAATGAATGTCCGCGATCACCGGAATCTGCGACTTCTTCGCGATCACCGGCAACGCCTCCGCGTCATCCTGCGACGGACACGCCACCCGCACGATCTGACAGCCCGACGCCGTCAGCTCCGCGATCTGCTGCAGCGTCGCCCCGATATCCGCCGTCACCGTCGTCGTCATCGACTGCACCGAGATCGGAGCATCGCCGCCCACGGCCACCGGACCGACCTGGATCTTCCGGCTGACCCTGCGCTCGGCGAGCTTGGCCGGTACGGACGGCATTCCTAGCGAAATCGCAGTCATCTGGTTCGTAACCCCATGAAGGTGTGTGCGTGGCCGGAGATCAGCGGACTCCGATCTCCGAGATTACGGCAACGGTGACGGCGTCAGCACACCGCGCTCCTGAAGTCCACCCAAAGGCGAACTTCAGGACATCTCGCGTCATCAAGAGATTTTCACGGGGTTCACGACGTCCGCCACCAGGACGAGAAGGGTGAAGCAGATGAAGACTCCGGCGATCACATAGGCGACCGGCATCATCTTCGCCACATCGAACGGCCCGGGGTCGGGCCGCCGGACCAGCCGGGCGGCGTGGCGCCGGATGGACTCCCACAGCGCGCCCGCGATATGGCCGCCGTCCAGCGGCAGCAGCGGGAGCATGTTGAACAGGAACAGCGAGAGGTTGAACCCGGCGACCAGGAAGAGCATGGTCGCGATCCGCTGGGAGGGCGGGATGTCGAGGCTGGCGACCTCGCCGCCGACCCGGGCCGCGCCCACGACGCCCATCGGGGAGTCCGCCTTGCGCTCGCCGTCCCCGAAGGCCGCGTTCCACAGGTCCGGGACCTTGGAGGGCAGCGCGATCATGGAGTCGATGCCGTCCTGGACCATGTCGCCCATGCGGTCCACGGACTGCCCGAAGGACTGCTGGACCACGCCGCTGGCCGGGGTGAAGCCGAGGAAGCCGGCGGTGACGTACTCGCCCTCGACATAGCCGCCGTTCCCGTCGGACTTGGCGACCTGGTTCTTTATGAGGTTGGCGTGCAGGGTCTTGCGGACGCCGTCCCGCTCGATGGTGATCGTGGCGGGGCCGGTGGTCTCGCGGATGTCCTTCTGGAGCGCGCCCCAGTCCGGGGTGCGGTGCCCGTTGAAGGCGATGATCTTGTCCCGCGGCTGCAGACCGGCGGCCTTGGCCGGGGAGTCCTTGGCGCTCTTGGGGCACTTGTCGGTGGCGGACGAGGCCGCGACCACGCACTGGGAGACCGTGCCCACGCTGGTGGTCTGGGTGTTGACGCCGAAGCTCATCATCACCCCGAGGAAGATCACCACCGCGAGGATCAGGTTCATGAAGGGCCCGGCGAACATGACGATCACGCGCTTCCACGGCTTGCGCGTGTAGAAGAGGCGCTTCTCGTCGCCGGGCTGCAGCTCCTCGAAGGCGGCCGACCGGGCGTCCTCGATCATGCCGCGCCAGGGTGAGGTGGAGCGGGCGGTGAGCTTGCCGTCGTCGCCCGGCGGGAACATCCCGATCATGCGGATGTAGCCGCCGAACGGGACCGCCTTGATGCCGTACTCGGTGTCTCCCTTCTTGCGGGAGAAGATCGTCGGCCCGAAGCCGACCATGTACTGCGGGACCCGGATGCCGAAGAGCTTGGCCGTGGAGAGATGGCCGAGCTCATGCCAGGCGATCGAGATCAGCAGGCCGACGGCGAACACCACTATGCCGAGGACCGTCATCAGTGTCGTCATGCGCGAGCCTCCGGGGTCGCCTTCGCCGCTCTGGCGGCCAGTTCCGTTGCGCGGGCACGGGCCCATGTCTCAGCCTCGAGGACGTCCGCGACGGTGAGCCGGGTTCCCACGGCGGGGGTGCCGTGCTCGGCCACCACCTCGGCGACCGTATCGACGATTCCGTTGAAAGGCAGCTTTCCGTCAAGAAACGCGTCCACACACTCCTCGTTCGCCGCGTTGAAGACGGCCGGGGCGGTACCGCCGAGGCCGCCGACATGGCGGGCGAGGCCGACGGAGGGGAACGCCTCGGTGTCGAGGGGAAAGAACTCCCAGGTGTGGGCCTTGGTCCAGGCGCAGCCGGGCGCGGCGTCCGGCACCCGCTCGGGCCAGCCGAGGCCGAGCGCGATGGGCATCCGCATATCCGGCGGGCTCGCCTGGGCGAGCGTCGAGCCATCGGTGAATTCAACCATCGAGTGGATATACGACTGAGGGTGGACCACCACCTCAATCCGCTCGAAGGGAATGTCGTACAGCAGATGGGCCTCGATGACCTCGAGGCCCTTGTTGACGAGGGTCGCGGAGTTGATCGTGACCACCGGGCCCATGTCCCAGGTGGGGTGGGCCAGCGCCTGCTCCGGCGTGACCGAGGCCAGCTCCCGCTTCGTCCGGCCGCGGAACGGGCCGCCGGAGGCGGTGACGACCAGCTTGCGGACCTCCTCGCGGGCGCCGCCGAGCAGCGCCTGGAAGAGCGCGGAGTGCTCGGAGTCGACGGGGACGATCTGGCCGGGCTTGGCGACGGCCTTGACCAGGGGGCCGCCGACGATGAGCGATTCCTTGTTGGCCAGCGCCAGCACCCGGCCCGCCTCCAGGGCGGCCAGGGTCGGCGCCAGGCCGATGGAGCCGGTGATGCCGTTGAGTACGGTGTGGCACTGGGAGCGGGCGAGCTCGGTGGCCGCGTCGGGCCCCGCCAGGATCTCGGGGAGCGGCTCACCGGCTCCGTAGAGCGCGCTCAGCGCCTCGCGGACCTCGGGCACCGCCTCCGGACGGGCGACCGCCACCCTGTCCACCCGCAGCCGGTGGGCCTGCTCCGCGAGGAGCCCGGCCCGTCCCCCGGCGGCGGACAGGCCGGTCACGCGGAAGCGGTCGGGGTTGCGCACCACCACGTCGATGGCCTGGGTGCCGATCGAACCGGTGGAGCCCAGGATCACGATGTCGCGCACGCTCTCCGCGGCGGTGGCCGCCGGAAAGCGCAGATGCGGGTCAGCCAGGGATTCCGTCATCCCCCCATTGTGGCGGCAAGGGATGACGGCTCGGGGACATGCCCCGGGTTACGGCGATCGCGGGCTCCGGCGGCTCCTCGGTCCTCCCTCAGCGATTCCTCGGCCCCTCCTCAGTGGATGGGGCGGTGGACGTTCTGTGTGGCCGTCGGGCCGGGGGTGGCGTCGGCGATCCAGGGGCCGTCGCCGCTGGGGTCGAGAACGCCCTGCTCCAGCCACTCGTACGCCCCGGAGAGCACCCCGGAGACCACCTTGCGGTCGAGCTCGTCGGTGTTGGTCCACAGCCGCCCGAAGAGCTCGTCGGCGCGGATCCTGGCCTGCCGGCAGAACGCGTCGGCGAGCTGGTAGGCCGCGACGCCGTGGTCACCGCGCGAGCGCAGCATCTCGGCCCGTACGCAGGCCGCGCTCATCGCGAACAGCTCCGCGCCGATGTCCACGATCCGGGCGAGGAAGCCCTGTTTGGTCTCCATCCGGCCCTGCCAGCGGGACATGGCGTAGAACGTCGAGCGGGCCAGCTTGCGCGCCGAGCGCTCCACATAGCGCAGATGCGGTGACAGGTCCGGATGCCCTGCCGGGTGGAACTCCGGGTAGGAGCGGGGCAGTTGTCCGGGACCGGCGAGCAGGCCAGGCAGCCAGCGGGCGTAGAAGCCACCGGCCTTGGCGGCCGCCTTGCCCTTGTCCTGCAGGGACTTGTCGGGGTCGATGAGATCGCCCGCCACCGACAGATGGGCGTCCACGGCCTCGCGGGCGATGAGGAGATGCATGATCTCCGTCGAGCCCTCGAAGATCCGGTTGATGCGCAGATCGCGGAGCATCTGCTCGGCGGGGACGGCGCGCTCCCCGCGGGCGGCCAGCGAGGCCGCGGTCTCATAGCCCCGGCCGCCGCGGATCTGGACCAGTTCGTCGGCCATCAGCCAGCCCATTTCGCTGCCGTAGAGCTTGGCGAGCGCCGCCTCGATGCGGATGTCGTTGCGGTCCTCGTCGGCCATCTGGGAGGCGAGGTCGATGACGGCCTCCAGGGCGAAGGTGGTCGCCGCGATGAAGGAGATCTTGGCGCCGACGGCCTCGTGCTCGGCGATGGGCTTGCCCCACTGCTCACGGGCGGCGGACCATTCGCGGGCGACCTTCAGACACCACTTGCCGGCGCCCGCGCACATCGCGGGCAGCGACAGCCGTCCGGTGTTGAGCGTGGTCAGCGCGATCTTGAGGCCAGCGCCCTCGGGGCCGATCCGGTTGGCGGCCGGAACGCGGACCCGGTGGAAGCGGGTGACGCCGTTCTCCAGGCCGCGCAGCCCCATGAAGGCGTTGCGCTTCTCGACGGTGACGCCCTCTGAGGCGGTCTCCACGACGAAGGCGGTGATGCCGCCCTTACGGCCCTCGGAGCGCGGCACCCGGGCCATCACCACCAGGAGGTCGGCGACCACGCCGTTGGTGGTCCACAGCTTGACGCCGTCGAGGAGGTAGTCGTCGCCGTCGGGCACGGCGGTGGTGGCGAGGCGGGCCGGGTCGGAGCCCACGTCCGGCTCGGTGAGCAGGAAGGCGGTGATGTCGGTGCGGGCGCAGCGCGGCAGGAAGCGGTCCTTCTGCTCCTGGGTGCCGAAGAGTTTCAGCGGCTGCGGTACGCCGATGGACTGGTGGGCGGAGAGCAGGGCGCCGATCGCCGGGCTGGCGGAGCCGGCCAGGGCGAGGGCCTTGTTGTAGTAGACCTGGGTGAGGCCGAGGCCCCCGTACTTGGTGTCGATCTTCATGCCGAGCGCGCCGAGTTCCTTGAGCCCCTGGATGGTCTCGTCGGGGATCTGGGCCTCGCGCTCGATGCGGGCGGCGTCGACCCGCGTCTCGCAGAACTCGCGGAGCTTGGCGAGGAAGGTCTCACCACGGCGCACATCGTCCGGGGCGGGGGCGGGGTGCGGATGGATCAGGTCGAGTCGGAAGCGGCCGAGGAAGAGCTCCTTGGCGAAGCTGGGCTTGTGCCATACCTGTTCGCGTGCGGCCTCGGCGACCTGGCGCGCTTCACGCTCGGACACCGGCCTGACGGAGGATGCGGTCATCGGTGCTCCCTTGCCGCGAATGACGATCTCGTGACATTACCGGCACGTACCGCTGCCAGTGTGCCTCCGGTCCGACCGGTCGGCAAAGCGGGAGGGCGCGGCGATCGGGAGTCATCGGGGGGCGGAGCGGGATTGCCGCGGCCGTGGGCCTTACGGGGCGCATAAGGGGTGTTTGACCTGGTATCGAAGCGCTTCGACGACTCTGGACAGCTCTGCGCTACAGGTCTACTGTCAATCCGCATGGCCAGCAGAAAGAGGCTCGGCCATGGGCATCGAAGCGCTTCACCGAAGCGTATCGCAGCCCCTTCGCACCCCCATCGGATGGAGTCGCCCCGCATGGTCACCCTCGCCGAGGTCGCCCGGCACGCCGGAGTCTCCGCCAGCACGGTGAGTTATGTCCTCAGCGGCAAGCGGTCGATCTCCGCCCCCACGCGCGAGCGCGTCGAGCACAGCATCAAGGAACTGGGCTACCACCCGAACGCCGGGGCCCGCGCCCTGGCCAGCAGCCGCTCCAACATCCTCGCGCTCATGGTGCCACTGCGGACGGACATGTATGTGCCGGTCATGATGGAGATCGCCATCGCGGTCGCCACCACCGCCCGCGCCCACGGCTATGACGTCCTGCTGCTCACCGGCGAGGAGGGCCCGGCGGCGGTGCGCCGGGTGACCGGCAGCGGGCTCGCCGACGCCATGATCGTGATGGATGTGGAGCTGGAGGACGAGCGGCTGCCGCTGCTGCACGCGGCCCGCCAGCCCACCGTGCTGATCGGGCTGCCCGCCGACACCGTCGGCCTGACCTGCGTCGATCTGGACTTCACCGCCACCGGCGCGCTGTGCGCCGAGCATCTGGCGGAGCTCGGCCACCGGGAGATCGCCGTCGTGGGCGAGGCCGCGGCCGTCTACGAGCGCCACACCGGCTTCGCCGAGCGGACCCTGGAGGGGCTGCGCCGCCGCGCCGGTGAGCTGGGAGTGCGGCTGCTGCACCGGCCGTGCGAGGGCAGCTACGAGTCCATGGACGGCACCCTCTCGCGGATCTTCGACGAGCGGCCCGGCACCACCGGCTTCGTGGTGCAGAACGAGGCGGCCATCGAACCGCTGCTCAGCCTGTTGCGGCGGCAGGGGCGCGCGGTTCCCGAGGACGTCTCGGTGGTCGCCGTCTGCCCGGAGCAGGTGGCCACCCAGGCGTCGGTGCGGCTCACCTCGGTGGCCATCCCCGCGCAGGAGATGGGGCGGCGCGCCGTGGAGCTGGCGGTGGCGAAGCTGGAGGGGCAGCCCCTCGAGGAACAGGTGACGCTGCTCGACCCGGAGCTGACCGTACGGACCAGCTCGGGCCCGGCGCCCGGCGCCTCCTGACCCCGCGGGCCCGGTGGCGTACCGCCGCCGCGCGGGAGGGCGGCGGCGGTACGGGGGCGTCAGCTCGCGCTCACTCCGAAGCTGTTGGTCCGGAAGTCCAGACCGCCGGCCGAGGAGGTGATCTCGTACCCGAACTGGACGTCGCCGATGGTCACATCGCCGAACCAGCCCTTGGTGTTCTTGATCCAGTTCACGATGGGCTTGATGTCCACGGAGCCGGAGGCGGAGTTCGAGGTGCGGATGAACGAGAAGACCTCATTGGCCCCGTTGCTGCCCTTGTAGACGCTCCAGGTGTGGCCGCCGAGGGAGACATCGCCCTGGGCGGTGCCGAGCGGGCCGACCGGGCCGGTCTTGTTGACCCAGAGCATGATCTCGTAGTCGTAGTTGGTGTCCCAGATGTCGTACGAGGTGTTGTACGCGCCCGAGGACGGCACGGTGACGTTGTAGGTGCTGGTCAGGGTGGAGATGGCGCTGATCTTCTTGCCGACGACCTTCTTGGCGTTGGGGTAGGACTTGATGCCGCCGGTGTTCGGGTGGTTGGCCCACACTCCCCAGTCGCTGGAGGAGTTGGCCCAGATGGTCTGGGCTCCGGCGCCGGAGCCCCAGATGTTGTTGTAGAGGGTGTAGCCGCCGTTGGACCAGGTGCCCCACTGGTCCGAGGAGGACCAGGTGGCGGCCTGGGCGGGGGCGGCGGCGAAGCCGATCAGCGCGAGTAACGCGATCAGCGGGGCCAGGAGGAGCGTTCGGGCGGTTCGTCGCACGGGGCTTGTCCCTTCGGGTGAGGGGTCGGGCGGGGGGGGATCCGGGTGGAGCCAGGACCATGACCGCGAAGCGGTCGAGCCGGACGCCGGTGTGGTGCGCGCGTCCGGTGAGCAGATCCGTCCGCTGGGACGGCAGGGGGACGACCGCCGGGGTGCGGCCATGGTTGAGGAGGACGGCGCCGAGCTGCTCGCCGTAGGTGTTGCCGTCCTGCGGCTGCAGGCTGATCTTGGCGCCGAGCGCGTCGTCGACTGCCTGGTAGTAGGCGTTGTGCTTGGGCGGCGGGGTTCCCCAGAGCGGTTCGAACATCGTGTAGCTGCCGCCGTGACCGGGCTTGCCCTTCACGGAGGCGACCAGTGCGGCGGCGGGCGGGGCCTTGGTGTAGCCGGGGCTGGAGCCGTTGACGCTGGGGATGTCCGGGTCCGCCACCGTCGAGGCCGCATAGGTCGGCAGCAGGTTCTTCAGCTCCTTGCCGGAGGTGGCGCCGCCCTTGCCGGAGCCCTCCTCGGCGGAGCACCCGGACAGCAGCGGCGTCCCTCCCGCGACGGCCGCCGCGGCAACCGCCGTGGAGGCCAGGAAGGTTCTCCGGCCGGGAGCGGAAGTGGAGCCCGGAACCTGGGAGTTCGACATGTGCGTCAACCCGCAGACGAAGGCTCGCTCGACCCTGCCCATACGGCGCGACGCACCGACCTGCCCCCGCTGACCGTCGGCGACACCCCCACCGATCTGTCCCTGGCCGACTGGGGCGGCGGTGTGCTCACCCTGCGCGCGCCCTCCGGCCGCTATCTGACCGTGGCCGAGGACGGCTTCGTGCGCGCGGCGGCCGAACGGCCCGGGGGCTGGGTGGTCCAGGAGGCGTTCACGCTCGAAGCGCACCGCGACGGGCACCTCCTCAGACATATGGGGACGGGCGGCTATGTCTGTGTCGCCGCGGGCGGGCTGAAGGTTGCCGAGCGTGACAGCGGAGTGCAGGGGACCGTCTTCCGGCTGGAGGTCGTCGAGCGCGGCGAGGACGCGGTGACCCGCCCCGCCGCGCGGGCGGACGCCGTGGTGGTCGTGGCGGGCAACGATCCGCATATCGGCGGCCGGGAAACCGAGGACCGCACCACCCTCGCCCTGCCCGCCCGGCAGGAGCGGCTGTGGCGCGCGGCCCACGCCGCCAATCCGCGGGCCGCGCTGGTGCTGACGTCCAGCTATCCCTACGCGGTCGGTGAGGCGGCCGATGCGCCGCCCGCGCTGCTGTGGACGGCGCACGGCGGCCAGGCGGCGGGCACGGCGCTGGCCCGGGTGCTGTTCGGGGACGTCTCACCGGCGGGGCGGCTGCCGCAGACCTGGTACGCCTCCCACGACGATCTGCCGGACCTGCTCGACTACGACATCATCGCCTCGCGAGCCACCTGTCTGTACTTCGACGGCACCCCGCTCTTCCCCTTCGGGCACGGCCTGTCGTACACCGACTTCGGCTACGGCGAGCTGTCGGTGCGGCGGGAGGCGGGCCTGACCGTGGAGTGCGAGGTCACCAACTCCGGTCCGTACGACGGCGACGAGGTCGTGCAGATCTACGCGAGCGCGCCGGGGCCGCGGGTGCCGCTGCCGCACCGCCGGCTGATCGCCCACCGCCGGGTGCGGCTGCGCCGGGGCGAGCGGGTGCGGCTGTTCTTCGCCGTGCCGGTCGAGGACGCGCTGGGCTTCTGGGACGTGGCGCACGGCCGCTGGACCGTCGACCCAGGGACCTACGAGATCCACGCGGGCGCGTCCAGCGCGGATCTCCGCGCCACCGCCACCGTCACCGTCGAGGGCCCACCGCCCGCGCCGCGCCCGGTGCTGCGGCGCGGTCTGGAGGCCGCGGACTCCGACGCGGCGGACGGGATCGTGCTGGTGGACCGCACCAAGGTCCGCGGGGACGCGGTGGCCTGCCGTGATGCCGCGGTCGGCCGACTGCTCTTCCGCGCCTGCGACTTCGGCGCGGGCGCCACGTCGATGACCGTCGAGGCGGCGCGCGACGCGGCCGCGGCCGGGGACGACGCGACGGTCGAGGTGCACCTCGCCGACGGCACCACTCTGGCCACTGCCGCCGTCCCGCCCACCGGCGGCCGCTGCGCGTACACCACGGTCCGCGCCGCCCTGCCCATGCCGCCGACCGGCGTCCAGGACCTGCACATCACGCTGCGCGGCGGTCTGAGACTGGCCCGCCTCGGCTTCTCCGGTTGAGGGTTCGAGGGTCCGGAGCGGCCGAGGCGAGCCTTCCCCCGGCGCCGGGCCCCGCGGTGGGGCGGGGCCCGGCGCGGTGGATCAGAGGTCGAGGCCGGTGAGGACCATGACCCGCTCGTAGGTGTAGTCCTCCATCGCGTACCGCACGCCCTCGCGGCCGACGCCGGACTTCTTGGCGCCGCCGTACGGCATCTGGTCGGCGCGGTACGAAGGCACATCGCCGATGATCACGCCGCCGACCTCCAGGGCGCGGTGGGCGCGGAAGGCGGTGCGCACCTCGCGGGTGAAGACGCCCGCCTGGAGGCCGTACTTGGAGTCGTTGACGGCCGCGAACGCCTCGTCCTCGTCCGTTACCTTGTGCAGGGTGAGCACCGGCCCGAAGATCTCCTCGCAGGAGAGGGTGACATCCGCGGGGACGTCCGCGAGCACGGTCGGAGCGTAGTTCGAGCCCTCGCGCTTGCCACCGGTCAGCAGCTTCGCACCGGCCCGGACGGCCTCGTCGACCCAGGACTCGACGCGCTTGGCGGCGTCCTCGCTGATCAGCGGGCCGACATCGGTGGCGTCATCGTTCGGGTCGCCGGTGACCTGCGCCTCGACGGCCGCGACGATCTTCGGCACGAGCTCCTCGTAGACGGACGCGTCCGCGATCACCCGCTGCACGGAGATGCAGGACTGTCCGCCCTGGTAGTTGGAGAAGGTGCCGATGCGGGTGGCCGCCCAGTCGAGGTCGGCGTCGGAGGCGTAGTCCGACAGGACGACCGCGGCGCCGTTGCCACCGAGCTCCAGGGTGCAGTGCTTGAGCGGCACCGACTCCTTGATCGTGTAGCCGACCTTCTCCGAACCGGTGAAGGAGATGACCGGCAGTCGCTCGTCCTGGACCAGTGCGGGCATCCGGTCGTTGGGCACCGTGAGGACGCTCCAGGAGCCCGCCGGAAGCTCGGTCTCGGCCAGCAGCTCGCCCAGGATCAGCGCGGACAGCGGCGTCGCGGGCGCCGGCTTGAGGATGATCGGCGTGCCGACCGCGAGCGCCGGGGCGACCTTGTGGGCGCTGAGGTTCAGCGGGAAGTTGAACGGCGAGATGCCGAGCACGGTGCCGCGCGGGAAGCGGCGGGTCAGCGCGAGGCGCCCGGTGCCACCGGCGTCGGTGTCCAGCCGCTGGGCCTCCCCGCTGTTGAACCGGCGGGCCTCCTCGGCAGCGAACCGGAAGACGGACACGGCGCGGCCCACCTCGCCACGCGCCCACTTGATCGGCTTGCCGTTCTCGTCCGAGATCAGCCGGGCGATCTCCTCACCGCGCTCGGCGAGGCGGCGCGAGACATGGTCCAGCGCGGCGGCCCGGACATGCGCGGGGGTCGCGGCGAACTCCTCGCGCACCGCGTCGGCCGCGGCGACGGCCTCCTCGATCTGCGCATCGGTGGGAACGCTCACCACGCCGACGCGGTGGCCGTCCCAGGGCGAGGTGACCTCGAGCGTGCTCTCGCCCGTCGCCTTGCGGCCGGCGAGCCAGAACGCATGGGTGACAGCTTCGTTTGTGTCTGGCACAGCGGATCCCGACCCTTCTGAAGTGGTGTCTCTCCTCCCAACCGTAGGCGCGCCCGGCCCGCTGGGCGTTTGTCCGGGACGTAGCAGTCGGAGCCGTCGGCGCTCCGCTATGGCGTGCCCGATTCGGGGGAGATCGGGATGGGGTGACCGGGAAAGGGGTGCCGGGGCCAGACGGTCGCCTCGTGGCGTAGGCGCGCGCCTCGGGCCGAGGAGCCGGCGGCCGGCGCCTCAGCCCGAGGTGCCGGCGGCCGTGGCCTTGAGGGCGAGCCAGAGCTCCATACGGACGTCCGGGTCGTCCAGGGAGCGGCCCAGGATCTCCTCGACGCGGCGCATCCGGTAGCGCAGGGTGTGCCGGTGGACGCCGAGGTCGGCGGCGGCCGCGTCCCACTGGCCGTGCCGGGAGAGCCAGGCGCGCAGCGAGGCGACCAGATCGCCCCGGCCGGTGGCGTCGTGCTCGTGCAGGGCGCGCAGCATGCCGTCGGCGAACGCCCTTACGGCGTCGTCGGCGAGCAGGGGCAGCACCGAACCCGCGGCGACCTGCTCATGCTCGACCAGCATCCGGCCACGGCGGCGCGCCACCGACAGCGCCTGCTCGGCCTGGCGGTAGGCGGCCGCGGCGGCGATGGGGCCCGAGGGGGCGGACAGCCCGATGACCAGCTCGTCGCCGTGGGGCGCGGCGGCGGCCGTACGGTCGCGGGGGCGGGCCTTGGTGCCGCGGCGGCTCTCGACGGCCCGGGCGTGCTCGGCACATGCCGCGACCGCCGCGCCGCCGTCGGGGGCCAGCACGATGAGCCGTTCGCCGTCGGGCACGACCAGCACCGACTCGCCGATGCGGGCCGCGGCCGCCTCCATGGTGTCGGTGAGCGTGGCGAGGGGGTCGGCCGCCTCGGTCTCACCGGCGGCCGTGCCCGTCGCCGTGGTGGCGGCTTCGGCGAAGGGTTCCGGAGGGGCCTCGTCCACGCCGGGCGTCGCCGCGTGGGGCGGCTGGGCCGCGCCGGACGGCACCTCGGCGACCAGCATCCGGAACGGCGCGTCGAGCAGCCCCCCGTACAGCCGCCCGGCGACCGCCCGCGCATGGTCGGGCTCGCCCGCGAGCAGCATCCGCAGCACGGCGGCGCCGAGCCGCTGCTCAGCCTCCCGCAGGGCGCGGGAGCGCTCGGTGGTCAGGGTCAGCAGCGCGACCGCGGAGTGCACGGCATAGCGCTCGGCGGTGCCCAGCGGCGCGCCCGTGCCGACCGCGAGCACGCCGCGGGTGGTGCGGCGCCCGGTGCCCAGCGACTGCAGCTCCACCCGGTCGGCGACGGCCGTGTCCTCGGCCGGTTCCGCGCCCGTGGCCCCGGCCTCGCCGCCCCCGCCGACCACGATGCTGGCGGGGCCGGGGCGGGAGCGCAGCCGCTCGACGTCGGGGGCGAGCCGGGCGGCGCGGCGGGCAGCCCAGTCGGGGGCGACGGCGACCACGGAGCCGGAGACGTCGTAGAGCGCGGCCCAGCCGTCGACATGGGCGGCGAGCCGGGCGAGCAGCGCGGCGGGCCCCTCGGCGCCGATGGCGGCGCGGGTCAGCTCGCGCTGCGCCTCGAACCCGGCGGTCACGGCCCGGTACTGGTCGGCGGCTATCGCCGCGGAGACGGCCTTGCTGATCGCGATGAAGGGGGTGGGGCGGGGCACACCGATCAGCGGCAGCCCCTCCTCCTTGGCCGCCGCGGCGAGCGCGGCCGGCACCTCGGCGTACTTGACGCCGAGCGCGAAGCCGAGCCCGACCACGCCCGCGCCCACCAGCCGCCGCACATAGCGGCTCATCTCCTCCGGGTCCTCGGCCTCGATCTGCATCGCGGTGATCAGGAGCAGCTCGCCGCCCTCCATATAGGGCACGGGGTCAGCGAGCTCGCTGACATGTGCCCAGCGCACCGGCGTCTCCAGCCGGTCCTCGCCCGCGAGCACGGACAGCTTGAGACCGGGGTGGCGGACGAGTGAGGCGAGCGTGGGAGGCATGGCACCTTCGATGCGAACGCGACGACTTCACCGCCCCGTATGAACGGCTACTGCCGATTCTGCCTCAATGGAGGAATACGTGGAATTGACGGCCTGATTTGGCCACCGGTCTGGCCGTGACGCTGCGGTCGCCCCGTCACGTTGAACGGGGCTTGAACGGGGCAACCGCGGCAGAGCGGCTGACTGCGGCAATGCGGAACACCTGGGGCGCCGGTCGGTCACCCGCGGAGATCCACCAGCACCGGCGGCCCGCCCTCGCCCCTTACGGAGGTCACCGACAGCACCGCATGCCCGGCGGGAACCGCGTGGGCCAGCTCGGAGGCGGACCAGCGCTCGCGCTCCACCGTCCGTACGGTCACCGACTGCGTCGTCACCGCCTTGCCGGTGACGACCTTACGGATGAAGTGCAGCACCTTGGTGAGCGGTTCCTCGGCGATGATCTGCCGGTCGGTGACGTCCCGCGTCTCGACCCACTCCGTCCCCCACACCTCCGCGAACCGCGCCCCGTCCCAGGTCGTCACCCCGGCACAGGCCATCCGGCAGCCGACCGCGCCGAGCAGGGCGCTGCGCAGCGCCTCGGGGACGTCGTCGAGGGTGCGGAGGGTGAGCACGGCGCCCGCGTGGGCGGAGCGGAGCCGCTGGATACCGCGCAGGGCCTCGGGGGTGATGGTGTGCGAGGCGTCGTCGAGGACCAGACAGGCGAACAGCGAACGGTCGGCGCGGCCCACGGCGCACTCGGTGAACTGCGCCAGGACCAGCCGCGCCAGCATCCGCGACGCCTCCGCATGGCCGCGCTCGGGCAGATCGATACGGACCCGGAGGGGGTGTTCGAGGGCGCGGAGGGAGAACGGGCGGCGGTCGCCGGTGGTGTCGAAGAAATCGGCGAACGCGGGCCGGTCCAGCAGCGCGATCCGGTCCGCGAGCAGCGTGCCCACGTCCCCGGGCGCACCCGACTGCCGGACCCGTGCCTCCAGCTCACGGGCCTGCGCCCGCTCCCCGGCCGCGTCCAGCGCCTCGCGCAGCGCGTTGACGGCCGTCTTGGAACCGTCCAGCAGCTCCCGCAGATCCGGGACGGACGGGAAACGGCCGTGGGCGGCGCGGTAGGGGCCGAGCAGCTGGGCCAGCGCGGTGGCGGCGCGCCGGCTGTCCCCGCCGGGCAGCGAGGCGGCCATGTCGCCGATCAGGGCCTCGGCGAGGATGCCCGCGGCCTCGTCGGGGTCGGTGGTGCCGCCGTAGAGGTCGAAGTCATAGCCGGAGTCGGGTCGGCCGATCTTCACGACGACGTCGAACGCCTCATCGGCCCCGAGCCCGGCCCCCGCCGCCCCGACCGCCACGACGGCGACCTGCCCGGCGAGCGCCTGCAGACACAGCGACTCCACGACGGGCCGCACCATCCGCCCCGTCTTCCCCGAACCGGGCGGCCCGACGGCCAGCAGCGAGGTGGCGAGCACATCGGGTTCGAGGGCGAGCCCGACGCCGCGGTGCTGGTAAGGGTTGCGGGGGTCGTCGGAGGCGGTGCCGAGGCGGACCTGATGCGCGAGGAGATCATGCCGCGCCGTCCTGACGGGCAGATCCCGCGCGCCGGACGGATGACCGTAGGAGGCGGCGCCGTGGCGCAGCACGGTGTCGGTGAACGAGGCGAGGGAATACCTCCCGGCCCGCACCGACTGCCAGGCGCGCTCGATCCGGGCATGGTCGACGTCATTCATCGCCCCCGCCCGTGCGTCCGCCGCCAACCGATCAGCCGCACTGTGCGCCCCCGCGGCCCGCAAGTGCGGCCACTCCAGGGGATCCCCCTCCGGCCGCATCGCGACGGCCGCCTCAGGGGCGGGCTCATCCCAGGCACGCCGGAAGAGGGGCGCGACATAACGGGCCCAGACTTCGGACCAGTGGCCGACGCGGCCGAAGATCACGGCGATGGCACAGAGGAAGATGCCGTAGTAGGTGTACGTCGCTACGACGTAAGCCACGTTGCCGCTTTCGGACCAGGAGTCGGGGGTGAGGAGGGCCAGCGGCCACAACCAATAGCCACCCAGGTACCCGTTCCAGAGCAGCGACCAGACCAGCCAGCCGCAGAGCAGGGAAATCAGGGCCCCGCTGAGCAGCCGCCGCCCTGGAATGCGATCAGGCTCCTCCGGCGCCTTGGGCTTGTGCTCGTACGTCCACACCCCCGGTGCCGCCTCGGACCGCGGAGCGCGCAGCCAGGCGACGAAGGACGGACGGGCCGCGGGCCCGGGGGCCGGGGGCGCGCCGGGAGCCTGGGCGGGTACCGGGGCACCAGGGGCCGCCGGGGGCGCGGTCGGCGGCACCGGCGGCGGGGCCGTGGGGAAGGAGGGCGGGGATTGCGGGGGCGGGGGTGGGAGCGGGTTGTGGCGTGTGCTGCGTGGGTCGAACGTGCCCTCGGTGTCCATGTGCTGCCCCTTGCCCCCTGACCGGCTGTTCCTCGGCTTTCGCGCCATCGCTCAATCTAGTGTTCCCGCGCGGGGAGTTCAGCGACCCGGGCGGTGCCGTCTCACTCGCGGGGCCCCTGAAGCGGTCACCGGATCCGTAGAGGGGTCACCGGATCGTAAGGCGGTCGACGGATCCGTAAGGCGGTCGACGGATCCCTGAAGCGGTCATCGGATCCGTAAGGCCGCCGCCGGGCTATGGCCGTCGCGGACAAGGCAACACGCGCAGTGCTCCCGAACGGAACATGCCTCATCCGCCGCCGCGCCCCTAGCCTGCGACTAAAACCGCTGTTCTTTCCCCTGGAGCCCCTCATGACCGAACTGTCCGGAGGCCCGTCCCTCCCCCAGGAGCGTCGCGTCGTCACCGCCATTCCCGGCCCGAAGTCGCAGGAGCTGCTCGCCCGTAAGAACGCGGCGGTCGCCGGCGGGGTGGGGAGTGTGCTGCCGGTCTTCACCGTGCGCGCGGGCGGCGGTGTGATCGAGGACGTGGACGGCAACTCGCTGATCGACTTCGGTTCCGGTATCGCCGTGACCTCCGTCGGCTCCTCCGCGGAGGCCGTCGTGCGCCGGGCATCCGCGCAGCTGGCGGACTTCACGCACACCTGTTTCATGGTCACGCCGTACGAGGGCTATGTGGAGGTCTGCGAGGAGCTGGCCCGGCTCACGCCCGGCGACCACGCCAAGAAGTCGGCGCTGTTCAACTCGGGCGCCGAGGCGGTGGAGAACGCGGTGAAGATCGCCCGTTCGTACACCAAGCGCCAGGCGGTCGTCGTCTTCGACCACGGCTACCACGGCCGGACCAACCTCACCATGGCGCTCACCGCCAAGAACATGCCGTACAAGCACGGCTTCGGCCCCTTCGCGCCCGAGGTCTACCGCGTTCCGCTCGCCTACCCGTACCGCTGGCTGACCGGCCCGGAAAACTGCGCCGAGGAGGCCGCGGCCCAGGCCATCGACATGATCAGCAAGCAGATCGGGGCGGAGAACGTGGCCGCGATCATCATCGAGCCGGTTTTCGGCGAGGGCGGTTTCATCGAGCCCGCCAAGGGCTTCCTGCCCAGGATCGCGGAGTTCGCCCAGGCCAACGGCATCGTCTTCGTCGCGGACGAGATCCAGTCCGGCTTCTGCCGCACCGGCCAGTGGTTCGCCTGTGAGGACGAGGGCATCGTCCCGGACCTGATCACCACCGCCAAGGGCATCGCGGGTGGTCTGCCGCTCGCCGCCGTCACCGGCCGCGCGGAGATCATGGACGCGGCGCACTCCGGCGGTCTCGGCGGCACCTACGGCGGAAACCCGGTGGCGTGCGCGGCGGCGCTCGGCGCGATCGAGACGATGCGCGAGCTGGACCTCAACGCCAAGGCCAAGCGCATCGAGGAGGTCATGAAGGGCCGCCTCGCCGCGATGCAGGAGAAGTACGACATCATCGGCGACCTCCGGGGCCGCGGCGCCATGATCGCCATCGAACTGGTGAAGTCCGGCACCAAGGACCCCAGCCCCGAGGCCACGTCCGCCGTCGCCAAGGCGTGCCACTCGGCCGGGCTGCTGGTGCTGACCTGCGGAACCTACGGCAATGTGCTGCGTTTCCTGCCGCCGCTGGTGATCGGCGAGGACCTTCTGAACGAGGGTCTCGACGTCCTCGAGGGCGCGTTCGCCGAGCTGTGACTGTGGGTGATCGATGGGCGGCGTGAAGAAGATGTGCGGGGCCGATGACAGGTGGGTGATCGGTCTGTCGGGCGGGGCTTCGCTGCCGTACGGTCATTGCAGATGAGAGAAACACCCCGCTCGCAGGGGACTGCGGGCGATGCCGAGCCGGTGCTTCCCCAGCCCCGACCCGGCTGTGCCCTCGCGCACACCACTGGAGCCTCCGGCTCCGGATCTCCTCACCGATCGGACGTCCGCCCGCCCCAAACCCCCCGGGGCGCGCGGCACACCGGTCGCCACGGCAGCCCCGGAACTACCCCCCCTGTTCCGGGGCTGCCGACTGTTCACCCCCCTTCCGCGCCCCGGGCGCCGTTCTTCACGCCCCGCGCGCTCCTCGCGCTCCTCACACCCCTCGCTCTGATCGCACTGCTCGCGCTGTGCACCTGGCAGATCGCCGCCCATGGCCCCCTGCGGAACTACGACGAACGGCTCGGCCGCGCGATGTCCGGATCGGCGTTCCCCTCCCCCGTCGCCGAGTTCCTCGCCGACCTCGGCAATACGGCGGTGGCGGTTCCCCTCCTCGCCGTCGCCCTCGTCTGGGCGGGGTGGTGCGCCCGGCGCGCGGGAGAGCCGCGCTGGTGGCTGCCGCCGCTGGCCGCCGCGGTGGCGATGGCGGCGGTTCCGGCGCTGGTGGTTCCGTTCAAGGCGCTGATCGACCGCCCCGGCCCGCCCGGCCCGCTGGCGGGCGAGACCGGATTCTTCCCCTCCGGCCATGCCGCGACGGCCGCCGTCGCCTATGGCGCGGCGGCACTGCTCCTCCACCGTCTGCTGCGCCCGCGGCTACGGCGGCCCCTCCTGGTGGCCGTGGCCGTACTGAACCTCGCCGTGGCCGCCGGGCTGGTCCAGCGGGGCTACCACTGGCCGCTGGACACCGTCGCGAGCTGGTGTCTGTCCGGTCCGCTGCTGTGGGCGATGCTCCGGCTGAGCCGTACGAGCCGGATGACGGGTCGAGCCGGTCGATCCCCGGCGTCCAGCTGAAAGCCGGCTGCGGTCGCCCCAGGCCACGCGGAACGGCCCAGGACAACCGCAGCCCGGCTCAGCTCAGCTGTCGAACCCCAGCCCCACCTTGTCCATGGCCTTCAGCCACAGGTTGCGGCGCCCGCCGTTCTCGTCGGCCCGGGTCATGGACCACTGGGTGATGCCGATGCCCGCCCAGCGCACCGGCTCCGGCGGGAAGGGCAGGGGCTTGCTGCGGACCATCTCCAGGCGGGTGCGCTCGGTGCGCTCACCGGCGAGCAGATCGAGCATCACCTCGGCGCCGAAGCGGGTCGCCCCGACGCCCAGGCCCGTATAGCCGAGGGCGTACGCCACCCTCCCCCCGTGCGCGCTGCCGAAGAACGCGGAGAAGCGCGAGCAGGTGTCGATGGCGCCGCCCCAGGCGTGGCTGAAGCGCACGCCCTCCAGCTGCGGGAAGCACTGGAAGAAGTGCTGGGCGAGGGTGCGATAGGTGGCCGGGTGGTGGTCGTATTCGGCGCGCACCCGTCCGCCGTAGCGGTAGATGATGTCGTAGCCGCCCCACAGGATGCGCCGGTCGGCGGTGAGCCGGAAGTAGTGGAAGTGGTTGGCGGTGTCGCTGAGTCCCTGCCTGCGCCGCCAGCCGATCGCGTCGAGCTGCTCCTCGGTGAGCGGTTCGGTCATCAGCGCATGGTCGTAGACCGGGGCGATGTAGGGGCGGACGCGGCGCACCAGAGCGGGGAAGGCGTTGGTGGCGAGCGCCACCTCGCGGGCGCGGACCCGGCCGTAGGGGGTGCGGACGGCCATCGCCGGCCCGGTGCTCGCCAGCCGTTCGGCCGGGGTGTGCTCGTAGATCCGTACGCCCAGCTCGGCGCAGGCCCGGGCCAGGCCCCAGGCGAGCCTGGCGGGGTGCACCATGGCCACGCCCCGGCGGTCCCACAGCCCGGCCAGGAAGGTGGGCGAGTCGACCTCGGCGCGCACCGCGTCGCGGTCGAGGAACTCGGGTGGTTCGAGCCCGAGGGCGCCGGCCTGTTCGACGGTTTCGCGCAACTCCGCCACCTGGTGGGGCGCGGTGGCCACATCGATCTCGCCGGTGCGTTCGAAGTCGCAGTCGATGCCGTAGCGCTCGACTGCGGATTCGATGGCGTCGAGGTTGCGGTGTCCGAGCCGTTCGAGTTCGGCGAGCTCATCGGGCCAGCGGGCCGCGCCGTTGCCGAGGCCGTGGGTGAGGGAGGCGGCGCAGAAGCCGCCGTTGCGCCCGGAGGCGGCCCAGCCGATTTCCTGGCCCTCGACCAGGACCACCTCGCGGTCGGGGTCGCGCTCCTTGGCGATCAGGGCGGTCCACAGCCCGCTGTAGCCGCCGCCGACGACGAGCAGATCGCAGCGCTCCTCGCCGACCAGGGCGGGGCGGGGGCGGGGCCTGCCGGGGTCGTCCAGCCAGTACGGCCGGTACGCGGCGTCGGCCAGGGCTTTGAGTGCGGACGGGCCGGGGGCGCTGTCGCCCCCGGAGATGCGGCTCATGGCGTCCGTGGCCATGGTTTTCAGCTCCTCTTGCGGCGGGCGCCGGCCAGTTGGCCGGCGAGAACGCACAGCACCGCTACGGCGAACATCGCCGTTCCGATCACATTGATCTGCACGGGCGTGCCGCGCTGTGCGGATCCCCAGACGAACATGGGGAAGGTCACGGTCGAGCCGGCGTTGAAGTTGGTGATGATGAAGTCGTCGAAGGAGAGCGCGAAGGACAGCAGCGCACCCGCGGCGATACCGGGCGCGGCGATCGGCAGGGTGACGCGCAGGAAGGTCTGCGTCGGGGAGGCGTAGAGGTCCTGGGCGGCCTGTTCCAGCCGGGGGTCCATGGACATCACCCGCGCCTTGACGGCCGTCACGACGAAGCTCAGGCAGAACATGATGTGGGCGATGAGGATCGTCCAGAAGCCGAAGTCCACGCCCATGTTGAGGAAGAGGGTGGCCAGCGAGGCGGCCATGACGACCTCGGGCATGGCCATCGGCAGGAAGATCAGGCTGTTGACCGAGGAGCGGGCCCGGAAGCGGTAGCGGGCCAGCGCGAAGGCGATCATCGTGCCGAGGAGGGTCGCACCGATCGTCGCCCATACCGCGATCTTCAGGCTGAGCGAGAGCGAGCCGCACAGATCGGCGACGCCGCACGGATCGGTCCAGGCCTCGGTGGAGAACCGCTGCCATTCGTAGTTGAAGCGCCCGTTGGGCTTGTTGAAGGAGAAGACCAGGACGACGACGTTGGGCAGGATCAGATACGCGAGGGTGCCGAGCCCCGCGATGACCACCAGGTTCCGCCGTATCCAGCGCGTCAGGGCCGTCACACCAGGTCCTCCGTCCCGGACTTGCGGATGTAGACGGTGACCATCGTCAGGATGGCCGCCATGAGGATGAAGGACAGCGCCGCCGCCGTCGGATAGTCCAGGACCCGCAGGAACTGCGACTGGATGACGTTGCCGACCATCTTCTGGTCGGCGGAGCCGAGCAGTTCGGCGTTGATGTAGTCGCCCGTGGCGGGGATGAAGGTGAGCAGCGTGCCCGCGACGACCCCCGGCATGGACAACGGGAAGGTCACCTTGCGGAAGGTGGTGACGGGCCGGGCGTAGAGGTCGCCCGCGGCCTCATGGAGCCTCGGGTCGATGCGCTCCAGCGAGGTGTAGAGCGGGAGGATCATGAAGGGCAGGAAGTTGTATGTCAGCCCGCAGACCACCGCGAGCGGGGTGGCCAGCACCCGCTGTCCCTCGGTGATCCCCAGATAGCTGGTGACGTCCAGGAGGTGCAGCGAGTTGAGCGCGCCCACTACCGGGCCACTGTCGGACAGGATCGTCTTCCAGGCCAGGGTGCGGATCAGGAAGCTGGTGAAGAACGGCGCGATGACCAGGATCATCACCAGATTGCGCCAGCGGCCCGCCCGGAAGGCGATGAGATACGCGAGCGGATAGCCGAGCACCAGGCACAACACGGTGGCGGTGGCGGCGTAGAGCACCGAACGCAGGAACTGCGGGTAGTACTCGCTCAGCGCGTCCCAGTAGGTCTGGAAGTGCCAGGTGACCTTGAAGCCCTCTTCGAGGGAGCCGGTCTGGACGGAGGTCGACGCCTGGTAGATCAGCGGCGCGGCAAAGAAGATCAGCAGCCACAGGATGCCGGGGAGCAGCAGCCAGTAGGGCACCAGCCGCTTGCGGACGGCGGGCCTGAAGAGGGGCGGCTTCTGTACGGGCTCAGGCTCGGGCCCGGCGGCGTCCTGCGGAGCCTCGGCAGTGGCTGTCGCCGTCCCCTCTCCCCGCTCAGTCCCGGCGCGCTCCAATGCGCGGGCTTCCCTCGTCACTGCTCGCTCCTTCGTCGCTGCGCGGCTCCTCAGTCCAGCCCGCGCAGCGCGCCGGGACACGCTCATGGGGCCTCCTCGTCCAGCTCCGTACCGGCGTCGATGTCCTGGGTCGCGTCGAGGCCGAAGGTGTGGGCGGGGTTCCAGTGCAGGACGACCTCGGCGCCGGGGACGAGCCGGGTGTCACGCTCGATGTTCTGCTCGTAGACGGTGATCTCGGGGCAGCCCGGGGTGGTGATGAGGTACTGGGTGGAGACGCCGATGAAGCTGGAGTCGGCGATCCGCCCGGCGATCCGGTTGCGGCCCTCCGGGATGGTCCCGGCGTCCTCGGCGTGGGCCAGGGTGATCTTCTCGGGACGCACCCCTACCAGCAGTTTCCCTCCGGTGCGGACGGGAGCGCTACATCGGTCGGCGGGCAGCGAGAGCTTGCCGCCGGCGGCGGCCAGGACGAGGTCGCCACCGCTCTTGTCGGTGATCTCGGCCTCGATGAGGTTGGAGGTGCCGAGGAAGTTGGCGACGAAGGTGGTGCCGGGGTTCTCGTAGAGATCGGCGGGGGCGCCGCGCTGTTCGACCCGGCCGCCGTTCATCACCGCGACCGTGTCGGCCATGGTCATGGCCTCCTCCTGGTCGTGGGTGACATGGATGAAGGTGATGCCGACCTCGGTCTGGATGCGCTTGAGCTCCAGCTGCATCTGACGGCGCAGCTTGAGGTCGAGCGCGCCCAGCGGTTCGTCGAGCAGCAGCACCCGGGGGTGGTTGATCAGGGCGCGGGCGACGGCGACGCGCTGCTGCTGGCCGCCGGAGAGCTGCTGCGGTTTGCGGCGGGCGAAGTCGCCGAGCTGGACCAGCTCCAGCATCTCCTGAACCTGCTTCTTCACCGACTTGACGCCGCGCCGGCGGAGTCCGAAGGCGACGTTCTCGAAGACGTCGAGGTGCGGGAAGAGGGCATAGCTCTGGAAGACCGTGTTGACGGGCCGCTTATGGGGCGGGAGGGCGGTGATGTCCTCATCGGCGAGCCGGACGATGCCGCTGGTGGGCTCCTCCAGTCCCGCGATCATGCGCAACGTGGTGGTCTTGCCGCAGCCGGAGGCGCCGAGCAGGGCGAAGAAGGAGCCGGCGGGTATGTGCAGATCGAGCGGGTGGACGGCGGTGAAGGACCCGTAGGTCTTGCTGATCCGGTCGAGCCGGACGTCGCCGCCGGAGGTGGGTTGGGTCATGGCGGTGCGCTTCCTCGCTTGTCAGGCGCCGGTGAGCTTGGCGAACTTGTCCTCGAATGCCGCCTCTTCGTCGCTGGAGAGCGAGCGGAAGGAGTGGGACTTGGCGGCCATCTCCTCGTCCGGGAGAATCAGCGGATTGTCCGCCAGCGCCTTGTCGATCTTCGCGAGCTCCTCGCGCACCCCGTCGACCGGGCAGACGTAGTTGATGTACGCGGCGATCTTCGCGGCGACCTTGGGCTCGAAGAAGTAGTCGATGAGCCGTTCGGCGTTCCTCTTATGGCGCGCCTTGTTGGGCACCAGGAGGTTGTCCGTGGCCGTCATATAGCCGGCGTCGGGGATGGCGAACTCGATCTCGGGGTTGTCCGCCTGGAGCTGGATCAGGTCCCCGGCCCAGGCCATGCAGGCGGCGATGTCGCCCTTGGTGAGGTCGCCGGTGTAGTCGTTGCCGGTGAAGCGGCGGACCTGGCCCCGGTCGGACGCCTTCTGGAGGCGGGCTATAGCGGCGTCGTAGTCGTCGGCGGTGACCGTCTCGGGGTTCTTGCCCATGTCCAGGAGGGTCAGCCCGACGGTGTCGCGCATCTCGGTCAGCAGCCCGACCCGGCCCTTGAGCCCCGGGTCCTCCAGCAGCTGGGAGACCGAGGTGACCTTACGGCCGCCGGTGGCCTTCTTGTTGTACGCGATGACGGCGGGGATACCGGTCCACGGGTAGGAGTGGGCGCGGCCCGGGTCCCAGTCCGGGGTGCGAAAGGGTTTCGACAGGTTGGTGTAGGCATGGGGCAGTTGGGCGGGGTCCAGCGGCTGTATCCAGCCGAGCCGGATCATCCGGGCGGCCAGCCAGTCCGTGACGCAGATGAGGTCGCGGCCGGTGTCCTGGCCCGCCGCGAGCTGCGGCTTGATCTTGCCGAAGAACTCGACGTTGTCGTTGATGTCCTCGGTGTACTTGACCTTGATGCCGGTACGGCGCTGGAACGCGTCCAGGGTCGGATGGCGGCCGCCCTTGCCGACGTCCATGTACTCGGTCCAGTTGGAGAAGGCGAGCCGCTTCTCCTCGGCCGAGTGGTCATCTGAGGCGTTGTCCACCTCGGTGCGCCCCGCGGGCGGGATACCGCAGCCGCCGAGCGCCCCGAGCCCGCCGACGGCGATCGCCCCGGCGCCTCCCGCTCGCAGCAGGGAGCGGCGGGTGAGGGCCATACGGCCGCTGGTCATGGAGCGCCGTATCGCGGCGACCTGTGGTGGGGACAGGCTCTCGGACTCGTGCCGTGCTTCCATAAGCTGTGCCTTTCGAGGGTGTCGGCCGGTGGCGGCCCGGCCGAGGCCACGCGGAGGTGGCCGCACATTCAGGTCTGTCGGTCAGGTCTGTCGATCTCCGAAGACCGTGCGGTGCCAGTCCTTGCGGACCACTGCGGTGTTGTCGAACATCACGTGCTTGACCTGCGTGTACTCCTCGAAGGAGTACGCCGACATGTCCTTGCCGAAGCCGGACGCCCGCACACCGCCGTGCGGCATCTCGCTGATGATCGGGATGTGGTCGTTGATCCACACGCACCCCGCCCGGAGCTCGCGGGAGGCGCGGCCCGTCCGGTAGACATCGCGGCTCCAGGCGGAGGCGGCGAGACCGTAAGGGGTGTCGTTGGCGAGCGCGATGCCCTCGTCGTCGCTGTCGAAGGGGACGACCGCCAGGACCGGGCCGAAGATCTCGGACTGGACGATCTCGCTGTCCTGGGGCGCGCCGGTGATGAGCGTGGGCCGGTAGTAGGCGCCCTTGGCGAGGTCGCCGCCCGGGATCTCGCCGCCGGTGACGACGGTGGCGTAGCCGCGGGCCCGGTCCACGAAGCCCGCCACGCGGTCGCGCTGGGCGTGGGAGACCAGCGGGCCGAGGTCGGTGTGCGGATCGAAGGGGTCGCCGAGCCGTACGGACGCCATGAGATCGGCGACGGCGGCGACGAACGCGTCGTACAGCGGGCGCTGGACATACGCGCGGGTGGCCGCGGTGCAGTCCTGTCCGCTGTTGATCAGCGCGCCGGCGACGGCGCCGTGCGCGGCGGCCTCCAGGTCCGCGTCGTCGAAGACGACGAAGGGCGCCTTGCCGCCGAGTTCGAGATGGATCCGCTTGACGGTGGAGGTGGCGAGTTCGGCGACGCGCCTGCCGACCGCCGTCGATCCGGTGAAGGAGGTCATCGCCACCGCGGGGTGGGAGACCAGCCATTCGCCCGCCTCCGGGCCGGTGCCGCTCACCACGTTGATGACGCCGTCCGGAAGGCCCGCCTCCGTTGCCGCCTGCGCGAACATCAGCGAGGTAAGAGGCGTCAGTTCGGCGGGCTTCAGCACGATGGTGTTGCCCGCGGCGATGGCCGGGAGGACCTTCCAGGCCGCCATCTGGAGGGGGTAGTTCCAGGGGGCGATGGAGCCGATGACCCCAATGGGCTCGCGGCGGATGTACGAGGTGTGGTCACCGCTGTACTCGGCGGCGGCCTTGCCCTCCAACTGGCGGGCGGCGCCCGCGAAGAAGGAGACGTTGTCGATGGAGCCGGGCACATCGAACTCGGTGCTGAGCTTGATGGGCTTGCCGCACTGCAGCGACTCGGCGTGGGCGAGGTCGTCCGCCCGCTCGGTGAGCACCGCGGCGAAGCGGTGCATCGCGTCGGACCGCTCGCCGGGGGTGGCGCCCGCCCATGCGGGGAAGGCGGCCGCGGCCGCGGCCACGGCGGTGTCGACATCGGCCGCACCGGCGAGCCGGTAGCCGAACACCTGCTCGCCGGTGGCCGGGTCGACGACCTGATGTGTGCCCTCGGAGCCGCCCTGGCGAAGGCGGCCCGCGATGTACTGGGCACCGTCGGCGAACCGCTCCGTCACGTCGAACCGCTGATCCATCGCGCTCTCCTCCGCCGGTCCGCCCCAACGAGGCGCGGCGTAGCTCCAACCGGAATTGAAGGCCGATCCTGACAGAGAGCCTTCGCTTCAACAAGGGATTCCGTTGTTGCTTTTAAATTTCGCGACGGATTCAGTGATCACAGCGGCTCCGGCGTCACCGTTTCCGCGCCGGATCCCGGTCTGGACCGACGGATTGGACACCCGGGCCGGACGCCGGGCCGGACGCCCGGCCCGGAGGCTGCCCGGATGCCGGTCCGGACCGCCGGTCTAGAAGATGGAGTCGAGGGCGGCGTCCACCGCCAAGATGTAGATCACCGGGAGCACCATGCCGATGATTCCGCAGACCAGACCGGCGGTGGCCGAGCCTCCGTTGTTCGCCTGACCCCGGCCGACCTTCCCCTTGCCTATGGCGCCGAAGGTGATCGCCAGGATGCCGAGGATGACCGCGAAGACCCACAGGAAGTAGGTGATCCCGCAGACCAGGCCGACGATGCCGCAGACCAGCGCGGCCGTCCCCATGCCGTTGCTCGGCCGCATCGGCATCCCGGCCGCCCCCGGGTAGACGGGCGGCGCGGCCGGATAGCCGGTGCCGGGGTACTGCGGTGGCTGGGCCGACGGCGCGGGCGTGGCGTAGGGATTGGCCTGGGGGTCGTACGGATCCTGCCGCGGGCCCGGCATGGAACTGGACATCGGTGGTCTCCCCTCCTGGTAAACGTCCGGCAATGTTATGGGCATGCCTCATCCAGGGACGGCCCGATTGCCCAGGCCGACGCCGTTGTCGACGGCGCCTGTCGATGAGGGGTGGGAGCGTCCCGGGAGGCCGGTCGCGTAGCCGGAGGCGTGTCAGCAGCCGATATCGGCGAGCGGGGACGCCGCCGCGCTCGACACATCGGCATAGTCCGGGTCGTCGCCGCTGCCCGAGCCGTCGTCCGCGGTGGCGATGTAGACAAAGATCATGACGACGCTCGCCACCACGGCGACCACCCCGAGGATCACCCCCGCGAGCGCCGAACCGCCGTTGGTCGCCTCGCCGCTCGCCGCCCTGGCGCGGCCGAGCACCCCGAAGACGATCGCGAGCACGCCGAGGACGATGCCGAGCACGATGCTCGGGGAGAGGACCAGGCCGATGATGCCGAGCACCAGCGCGGCCGTGCCATGGCCGTTGTTCGGCACATATGTCCCGCCCGGCCAGCCCTGGCCGTACATCCCTCCGGGGTAGGCGGCGCCGGGATAGGCGGTGCCCGGATATCCGGAGCCGGAGTATCCCGTGCCGGGGTGGGCGGTGCCCGGGTAGCCGTAGCCGGGATAGCCCGGCACTCCGCCGTACGGAGACTGCTTGGGGGGCGCCTGCCGGCCATATCCGGGCTGGCCGTATCCCGTCGGCCCGTAGCCCGCTGGACCGTACGGCCCGGCGGGCTGATAGGCGCTGGGTGTGCCCGGGCCGGTCGGCGCGGGCGGCGGCGGGGGCACCGCGCCCGGCGCGGCCACGGGGCCCGGCGGGGGCGGCGGAGGGGGCGGGGGCGGCGGGCCCGGCATGGCGGGATAGGAGGTGAGGGTCGGCTGCTCGGCCACCGGGGGGCGGGGAGCCGGCATCCCTTGTTCGTCCGCCGCTTTGTCCATCGGGCCCTTGCCCATCGCGACCCGCTGCGCCGGTGGAGCCCAGGGATCGCGCTCGAGCGGTTCGGGCTGCCTCGGCTGCCCGGGCCGCGGTGGCTCATCCTGCGCCTGCGGCTCGGACGGGTCGTGCTGGTCGGCCATGAAGCTCCCCCACAAAGACGTCCGCCCATGCTACGGCCTGCGGCGAGCCCGTCGGCGGCACACCATACGATGACCGGAACCCGCCGTCGGCGGGCGTCTCCCGGAGGTTTCGTTGACCGATCTGACCACCTTCATCGCCGGGCTGCCCAAGGCCGAGCTCCACGTGCACCACGTAGGGTCCGCGTCCCCGCGCATCGTGGCCGAGCTGGCCGCCCGGCACCCCGACTCCAAGGTGCCCACCGACCCCGAGGCCCTCGCCGAGTACTTCGTCTTCCGGGACTTCGCGCACTTCATCGAGATCTATCTCTCCGTGGTGGACCTGATCCGCGACGCCGAGGACGTCCGGCTGCTGACCTACGAGATCGCCCGCGACATGGCCCGGCAGAACATCCGCTACGCCGAGCTGACCGTCACCCCCTACAGCTCGACCCGGCGCGGCATCCCGGACACCGCCTTCGTGGAGGCGATCGAGGACGCCCGTAAGGCGGCCGAGTCGGAGTTCGGCACGGTGCTGCGCTGGTGCTTCGACATTCCCGGCGAGGCCGGTCTCGAGGCCGCCGAGGAGACCGCCCGGATCGCCTGTGAGCTGCGCCCCGAGGGGCTGGTCGGCTTCGGCCTCGGCGGCCCGGAGATAGGGGTGCCGCGCCCCCAGTTCAAGCCGTACTTCGACCGCGCCATCGCCGCCGGGCTGCGCAGTGTGCCGCATGCGGGCGAGACCACCGGACCGCAGACGATCTGGGACGCCCTCATCGAGCTGCGGGCCGAGCGCATCGGCCATGGGACCAGCGCCGTCCAGGACCCGAAGCTGCTCGCCCATCTCGCGGAGCACGGCATTCCGTTGGAGGTCTGCCCGACCTCCAACCTCGCCACGCGCGCCGTCGCCACGCTCGATGAGCACCCCCTGAAGCAGATGGTCGGCGCCGGGGTGATCGTCACGATCAACAGCGACGACCCGCCGATGTTCGGCACCGACCTCAACACCGAGTACCAGGTCGCGGCCCGGCTGCTGGATCTGGACGCGGCGGGCGTCGCGGCGCTCGCGAAGAACGCCGTCGAGGCGTCCTTCCTGGACGCCGAGGGCAAGGCGCGGCTCGCCGCGGAGATCGACGCCTACACGGCGGTCGCGGGCCGATGAGGGCGGCGGGGACGCGATGCGTCCCGGTCGGCCACCGCGGCGACCCGTATGTGTGCCGTGAGAACACTTTGCCCTCCATCCGGTCCGCGGTGGGCGCGGGGGCGGGCGCGGTCGAGATCGACGTACGGCTGACCCGGGACGGCGTACCGGTGCTGCTCCACGACGCCACGCTGAAGCGGCTGTGGGGCCGGGACCGGCCGCTGTCCGGGCTGACCGCCGACGAGGTGCGGCAGCTGACCGGCGGGGGCGTCCCGACCCTGCGCGAGGCCCTCGCGTGCGCCGGCTCCACCCGGCTGCTGATCGACCTGCCGGACGCGTCGGCCGCGCCCGCCGCCGTCGCCCAGGTGCGGGAGAGCGGAGCGGGCGACCGGGTGTACTACTGCGGTGCCCTGGCGGCCCTGCACGCCGTGCGCCGCGCGGAGCCCACCGCCGAGATAGCCCTGACCTGGACCACGCTCGCCCCGCCGGCCCCGGCGCTGCTGGCCGCGCTGCGCCCCCGGTGGCTCAACTACCGATTCGGGCTGGTCTCCCGGGAGCTGGTCGCCCGCTATCACGCCGACGGGCTGCTGGTCTCCGCCTGGACCGCCGACACCCGGCGATCGATGTCCCGGCTGCTGAGGGCGGGCGTCGACGGGATCACCACCAACCGGGTCGGCGCCCTGGCGGCCCTTCTGCCCAGCGGCTGATCAGCGACTGACCGGGCGGTGGGCTGAGGCGCCGCCCACCCACAGGTCATTGCTGCCCGCGATGACGACCTTCCCGTCGGCGCGGGTGGTGATGGCCGAGGGCAGCGCATCGCCGCAGCCGAGCTCGGCCCGCTCGGCGTCCACGCCGAAGCCGGTCCACACCATGCCGCAGAAGATGTGGTCCCCACTGCGGAGGCCGAGGAGCACCAGCGCGCCCGAGCCGTCGACGCTCGCGCCCCGGATCCGCCCCTCGCCCAGCGCCGAGGTGTCCTCGACCCTCCGGTGCAGGCCGTCCGCGCTGGTCAGCACGGAAGGCCGGTCGGGCTTGCCGTAGTCCTCACGGCCGCCGTAGGACCGGGCGCCGTAGGCGATCCACCGGCCGTCGTGCCACAGCACGCCGCTGACCGGGGCGTAGCCGTGCAGCCGGGGGGTGAGCGCGGTTCGCCAGGTGCGTCCGCCGTCCGTGGACGCCCAGACCGGCAGCCGTGGCCGGCCCTGGCCCCGGGCGTTGCCGCCGATGGCCACGATCCGGCGGCCCTCGGCGGCCATGGCCAGCACGCCCGTCCTGGTGAGGGAGGCGCCCTGAGCGCCGGGCAGCTCCGGAAGCCGCTGGCGCCGGACGGTCCTCCCCTGGTCCGCGGAGATCCATACTGTCGGTACCAACCGCCGCTTCTCGGTCACCGAACCGCCGAGGGCCAGCCGCTCGCCGCTGCGCACCATGACGGCCGCGCCGCCCGGGTCCCGGGCGCCCGGGTCCCGGGCGCCCGGTTCGGCATTCGGATCCGGCTCCACGGGCGGGACCTCGAGGTCGGCCAGCCGGTGAACGCGCCCCGAGCGGTCGAGGCGCGAGAGGGACGTACCGGCCGCGTACACCGAGCCGTCCTCGCCGGGCAGCACCGCCCTCCCCGCGAGCCCGCCGCCGCCCCAGCCCTCGGCGCCGTTTCCCGGAGCCATGTCCCCGGGCACCTCGCCGGGGGTGGTCCCGGTCTCCGGCGCCGGATCGAGCGAGAGCTTCGTACAGGCCGCGTCGCCGGTCCAGTTGACACCCACGTCGCGGTGGCCGTTGCTGTACGTGCCGAGGCCGAGGACGCAGTCGCCGTACGGCACGAGCGCGTCGAGGCCGTGCTCACCGCCGCTGTCCTTGGTGATCGCCGGGTACTGCACCGCCCCGGCGTAGTGCCGGAACCCCAGCTCGGACGCGGCCGGCCCGCCCGCCTTCTGCTCGCCGCAGCCCGCGATGGCCGGCAGGATCGCGGCGGCCGCCGCGATCCACAGACGTCCGGATTTCCCCCACTTGGTCATGACAGAGGATCCTGCCATGACCAAGTGACAATCCCGGTGCGGGAATCGGCCGGGGGCGGCCCGGGATCGGCCCGGGATCAGCCCAGCGACGTCATGACGTGCTTGATGCGGGTGTAGTCCTCGAAGCCGTAGGCGGAGAGGTCCTTTCCGTAGCCGGACTTCTTGAAGCCGCCGTGCGGCATCTCGGCGACCAGCGGGATATGGGTGTTGATCCAGACACAGCCGAAGTCCAGGGCCTTGGACATCCGCATCGCGCGGGCGTGGTCCTTGGTCCACACCGACGAGGCCAGCGCGTACTCCACGCCGTTGGCGTACGAGATCGCCTGCGCCTCTTCGGAGAAGGTCTGCACGGTGATGACCGGGCCGAAGACCTCGTTCTGGATGATCTCGTCGTCCTGCTTGAGCCCGGAGACCACCGTGGGCGCGTAGAAGAAGCCCTTGTCGCCGACCCGGTGGCCGCCCGCCTCGACCTTGGCGTGGGCGGGGAGCCGGTCGATGAAGCCGGAGACCTGGGCCAGCTGGTTGGCGTTGTTCAACGGGCCGTACAGCACGTCCTCGTCGTCGGGCGCGCCGGTCTTGGTCTCGGCGGCGGCCTTGGCGAGCGCGCTCACGAACTCGTCGTGGATCGACTCGTGAACCAGCACCCGGGTGGCGGCCGTACAGTCCTGGCCCGCGTTGAAGAAGCCGGCGACCGAGATGTCCTCGACCGCCTTGGGGATGTCGGTGTCCTCGAAGACGACCACAGGGGCCTTGCCGCCCAGCTCCAGATGCACCCGCTTGACGTCCTTCGAGGCGCTCTCGGCGACCTGTTTGCCGGCCCGCACCGAGCCGGTGATGGACGCCATGGCGGGCACGGAGTGCTCGACCATCAGCCGGCCGGTCTCGCGGTCGCCGCAGATCACGTTGAACACGCCCTGCGGATGGCCCAGTTCCGCCAGCACTCCGCCGATGATCTCGGCGATCAGCACGGTGGAGGCGGGCGTGGTGTCCGAGGGCTTGATGACGACCGTATTGCCCGCGGCGAGCGCCGGGGCGAACTTCCATACGGCCATCATCATCGGGTAGTTCCACGGTGCGACCTGGGCGCAGACCCCGACCGGCTCCCGCCGGATGATCGAGGTGAGCCCCTCCATGTACTCACCGGCCGAGCGGCCCTCCAGCATCCGGGCCGCGCCGGCGAAGAAGCGGATCTGGTCGATCATGGGCGGGATTTCCTCGTCCCGCGTGAGACCGATCGGCTTGCCGGTGTTCTCGGACTCGGCGGCGATCAGCTCCTCCGCCCGCGCCTCGAAGGCGTCGGCGATCTTGAGCAGTGCCTTCTGCCGCTCGCCGGGCACCAGGTCGCGCCAGGCCGGGAAGGCGGCCTCGGCGGCGGCCATCGCCGCGTCCACGTCCGCCGCGCCCGACAGCGGCGCGGTGGCGTAGGGCTCGCCCGTGGCCGGGTTGACCACCTCCGTGGTCCGCCCGTCCGCGGCGTCCCGGAACGCTCCGTCGATGTAGTTGCGCAGACGACGCAGTTCGGTGGTCACGTGCCACCCCTCCTGTCAGCTGTCCGATGGGTGAGACACCCACAGTAGTCGCCGGGGCTGCGCTTTCAACATACCCGCCACACCAGAACAACGGAATCAGTGTTTTCAGGGCCCATGAACGACGGAATTCATCGATGAAGGGTTGCGACACGGGCGAGGCTCGTGCACAGTGAGGGTCGTGGCCACACCTGACAAGAACGGCACGACCCTCGACTCCGTATCCCTGGCGATCATTGAGCAGCTCCAGGAAGACGGCCGCCGGCCGTACGCCGCCATCGGAAAGGCCGTGGGGCTCTCCGAGGCCGCCGTGCGGCAGCGCGTGCAAAAGCTGCTCGACCAGGGCGTGATGCAGATCGTCGCCGTCACCGATCCTCTCACCGTGGGGTTCCGGCGGCAGGCGATGGTCGGCATCAACGTCGAGGGCGATCTCGACCCGGTCGCGGACGCGCTGACCGCCATGGACGAGGTCGAGTACGTGGTCGTCACCGCGGGTTCCTTCGATCTCCTGATCGAGATCGTCTGCGAGGACGACGATCACCTCCTCGAAATGATCAACAAGCGGATCCGCACGCTGCCCGGTGTGCGCTCCACCGAGAGCTTCGTCTACCTCAAGCTCCGGAAGCAGACCTATACCTGGGGAACGAGATAGCAATGAGCGCCGACCTCTCCAAGACGGCGTACGACCACCTGTGGATGCACTTCACCCGCATGTCGTCGTACGAGAACTCCCCCGTGCCGACGATCGTGCGCGGTGAGGGCACGTACATCTACGACGACAAGGGCAAGCGGTACATCGACGGCCTGGCCGGCCTGTTCGTGGTCAACGCGGGCCACGGCCGGGTCGAGCTGGCGGAGACGGCCTACAAGCAGGCCCAGGAGCTCGCCTTCTTCCCGGTGTGGAGCTATGCCCACCCCAAGGCCGTCGAGCTCGCCGAGCGGCTCGCGGGCTACGCACCCGGCGACCTGAACAAGGTCTTCTTCACCACGGGCGGCGGCGAGGCCGTCGAGACCGCCTGGAAGCTGGCCAAGCAGTACTTCAAGCTCACCGGCAAGCCCACCAAGCACAAGGTCATATCCCGGGCGGTGGCCTATCACGGCACCCCGCAGGGAGCCCTGTCGATCACCGGGCTGCCGGGGCTCAAGGCCCCCTTCGAGCCGCTGGTCCCCGGCGCCCACAAGGTCCCCAACACCAACATCTACCGCGCCCCGATCTTCGGCGACGACCCCGTGGCATTCGGCCGCTGGGCCGCAGACCAGATCGAGCAGCAGATCCTCTTCGAGGGCGCGGACACCGTGGCCGCGGTCTTCCTGGAGCCGGTGCAGAACGCGGGCGGCTGCTTCCCGCCGCCGCCCGGATACTTCCAGCGGGTCCGCGAGATCTGCGACAAGTACGACGTGCTGCTGGTCTCGGACGAGGTCATCTGCGCCTTCGGCCGACTGGGCACGATCTTCGCCTGTGACAAGTTCGGCTACGTCCCGGACATGATCACCTGTGCCAAGGGCATGACCTCGGGCTACTCCCCGATCGGCGCCTGCATCATCTCCGACCGGCTCGCCGAGCCGTTCTACGAGGGCGACAACACCTTCCTCCACGGCTACACCTTCGGCGGCCACCCGGTCTCGGCCGCGGTCGGCGTCGCCAACCTCGACATCTTCGAGCGCGAGGGCCTCAACCAGCATGTGCTGGACAACGAGGGCGCGTTCCGGTCCACGCTGGAGCGGCTGCACGATCTGCCGATCGTCGGCGATGTGCGGGGGAATGGTTTCTTCTACGGCATCGAGCTGGTGAAGGACAAGGCGACCAAGGAGTCCTTCGACGAGGAGGAGACCGAGCGGATCCTCTACGGCTTCCTCTCCAAGGCGCTGTACGAGAACGGGCTGTACTGCCGGGCCGACGACCGCGGCGACCCGGTCGTGCAACTGGCGCCGCCGCTGATCGCCGACCAGGCGCTGTTCGACGAGATCGAGCAGATCCTGCGGGCGGTGCTGACGGAGGCGTGGACCAAGCTCTGACGGTCGGTCGCTCCGGCAGCCCGAGGGGCGCGGTGCGGGCTCGCTTGAGGCTCGGGCACATGTGAGGCTCAGGTTCATGTGAAGCTCAGGTTCATGTGAAGCTCAGGTTCATGTGAAGCTCAGGTTCATGTGAAGCTCAGGTTCATGTGAAGCTCAGGTTCATGTGAAGCTCAGGTTCATGTGAGGCTCAGGCCCGCTCAGCCCAGCCCACGTGAGGCGCAGGCCCAGTTGGGGCTCAGCCCACGTGAGGGTCAGGCCCAGTTGGGGCTCAGGCCCACGTGAGGCTCAGGCCCACTTGAGGGCGAACCACAGCTCCATCCGGACGTCCGCGTCGCCGAGGTCCACATCCAGCAGCGCCTCGGCGCGGGCGATCCGCTGACGGACCGTATTGCGGTGCACCTCCAGTGCCACCGCCGTACGGTCCCAGCTGCCGTGCAGCGACAGCCACACCCGCACCGTCTCCAGCAGCGCCGGTGCGCCGTCGAGCGGCGCTAGCAGGGCCCGGCCGTGCGCTCCCGCCTCGGCCGGGTCCACCAGCGAGACGACGCCACCCGCGCGGGACGGACCATGCCGCACCAGCGGCACCCGCTCGGCGACGGCCCGCCGCAGCGCACGGGCGGCGTCGGCGCCGCCGCGCGGCAGCTCCGCGGCCGGTACCGGCGCCCCGACGCCCAGGGTCCAGCCGGGCTGCGCCCGTACCTCCGCCTCGCCCTGCACGAGGGCGCACAGCGCGTCCCCGTCGAGGTCGACCAGCGGCGTCCCGAGCCCGGCCGCGAGCGCCGCCGTGGCCAGCAGCCCGTCGTCCCGGCCGCGGCCGCGCCGCCGCCCGTGCACCACGGTCCACAGCCCGCCGTCCTCCGGGGTCCCGGATTTCACATCGGGCGGCGTCCCCGCCTGCCCCGGCGAGCGGCTCAGCAGTCCGGCCACCCGTGCCGGTTCGGCGCCGAGCATCAGCCGTACCAGCGCCGCGGTGCGCTCGGCCTCGGCCCCGACCACCCGCCGCGCCGTCAGCAGCGACAGCAGCACCACGGCCACCCCCACGATCGCCCCGTCCGCGCCGTCCCGCCGGGGAGCGCAGACGCCGAGTGCGAGCCGGTCCTCCGGCCCCGCCGGGCCGCCCAGCCCGTACGCGGTCAGCTGCAGCTCCTCACCATCCGCGCCGGCCGCCCTGCCCGCCGCCGAGGACGGGCCCGAGCGCAGCCGCGCCGCGAGCGCACCGAGCGCCGTACGGGCCTCCCGCGACTGCCGCGGCCCGGCGGCCGCCAGCTCCGCGCCGTCCGGGCCGTAGAGCACCGTCCACGCCCCGAGGTGCTGGCCCAGCTGCCGCAGCACGGCCGGTACGGGGTGCGGGCGCGCCGCGGCCGTCGCCAGCGACTGCTGTGCCTCGGTGACGCTCCGCAGCTCATGGTGGCGGCGCTCGGCCATCGCGTCCCAGACGGCGCTCGCGACGGCCGTGAAGGTCGTCTGCCGCGGCACCTCGACCAGCGGCAGCCCATGCCGGTCGCACGCCTCGACCAGCGCGCGGGGCACCGTGTCGTGCACCGGCGCGATGCCGAAGCCGAGCGCCGCCGCGCCCGCCTGGACCGTACGGGCCACATAGCGGTCCCAGTAGGTGCCGGCACCCGCCGCCTCCGGGCAGTGCACCCCCGCGCTGAGCAGCAGCTCGCCGCCCAGCAGATACGGAACGGGGTCCTCCATTTCGCTGGTGTGGACGAAGTACACGGGCGTGTCCGCCTCGCGCGCCCCCGCGACCTGCCGCAGCCCGAGGGCGGGGTGGCCGAGGAGGGTGGCGAGCGGGACGGGGGCCGTCGGGGGTACGCGGTCGTTCATCACGGCGGGCCTCGCGTGGGGACGGTTCGTAGAGGACGGTTCGTACATGCAGGGGATCGGGAGTGGAGGAAACGTACACTTCCCGGACGCTCCGGCGACACCTAGGGTCTCCGTCACTCCCCACATTCCCCGCACGCCCCGCACTCCCCACGACCCGATCCCCGCGGATCGCCGGGACCTCCCCGATCCCGTGCGGCTCCGCTCGCCCGATCTCCCGACCGCTAGCCGACCCCCGCCGGACCGAGGAGCACCGCCATGACCGCTGTCGACTACACCGTGATCGTCGTCTATCTCGCGGGCATGCTCGCGCTCGGCTGGTGGGGCATGCGCCGCACCACGTCCACCAGCGACTTCCTGGTCGCTGGCCGGCGGCTGGGGCCGTTCATGTACTCCGGGACGATGGCCGCGATCGTGCTCGGCGGCGCGTCCACCATCGGCGGCGTCGGGCTCGGCTACCAGTACGGGCTCTCCGGCGCCTGGATGGTCATCACCATCGGCCTCGGGCTGCTGGCGCTGTCGGTCTTCTTCTCGGCGCGCATCGCCCGCCTCAAGGTCTACACGGTCAGCCAGATGCTGGATCTGCGCTACGGCGGCTCCTCCGGCCTGATCTCGGGCATCGTGATGTGGGGCTACACCCTGATGCTCGCGGTCACCTCGACCATCGCCTACGCCACCATCTTCGACGTGATCTTCGGCCTGGACCGGGTCATCGCCATCGTGCTCGGCGGGGCGATCGTGGTCTGTTACTCGACGCTCGGCGGCATGTGGTCGATCACCCTCACCGACATGGTGCAGTTCGTGGTCAAGACGGTGGGCGTGCTGCTCCTGCTGCTGCCGATCGCGGTGGTGAAGGCGGGCGGCTTCGGCGCGATGGAGTCCGAACTCCCCCACGGCTACTTCTCGCCCCTGGGCATCGGCGGCCAGACCGTCTTCACCTATGTGCTCATCTACTCCTTCGGCATGCTGATCGGCCAGGACATCTGGCAGCGGGTCTTCACCGCCCGCGATGACAAGGTGGCCCGCCGTGGCGGCACCGCGGCCGGTACGTACTGCCTGGCATACGCGGTCGCGGGCGCGGTCATCGGCACGGCGGCGAAGGTGCTGTACCCCAAGCTGGACGCCCCGGACGACGCGTTCGCGACCATCGTCAAGGACTCCCTCCCGGTGGGCGTGAAGGGACTGGTGCTGGCCGCCGCGCTGTCCGCGGTGATGTCCACTTCCTCGGGCGCGCTCATCGCCTGCGCGACGGTGGCCAACAACGACATCTGGGCCCGGCTGCGCGGCCGTACGCTCCGTACGGCCGGTGACTCCCACGACGAGGTGGGCGGCAACCGCGTCTTCATCCTCATCATGGGCATCGCCGTGATCGGCATCTCCGTAGCGCTCAACGATGTCGTGGAGGCACTGACCGTCGCCTACAACGTGCTGGTCGGCGGGTTGCTGATGCCGATCCTGGGCGGGCTGCTGTGGAAGCGCGGCACGGGCGCGGGCGCCCTGGCCTCGGTGAGTGTCGGCGGCCTTACGGTCATCGCGCTGATGGGATGGAAGGGCATCCTCGCCAACGAACCCATCTACTTCGGGCTGCTGGCCTCGCTGGTGGCGTATGTGGCGGTCAGCCTCGCCACCAAGCCGACCGACGCGGCGATCCTCGACGCCTGGCGGCGCCGACTCGCCGGTGAACCGGCCGCCCCCGCCTCCGAGACCACCAGCCCGGCCGCCGCGGGCGCCTGACACTGCCTCGCGCCCCCACACCGGCAGCGCCGCCATACCTACCCCTCCCTCATCCGCGCTTCCATACGCCCCGTCAGAAAGGCACCCATCCATGCCCACCGCACAGCGCGCGCGTCACGGCGGCGATCTCGTCGTGGAGTCCCTCACCGCGCTCGGGGCGAGCACCGTGTTCGGGCTTCCCGGACAGCACGCTCTCGGGGCGTTCGACGCGCTGCGGCGGTCCGGGCTGACCTATGTGGGGCTGCGGGTGGAGAACAACGCCGGGTTCGCCGCCGACGCCTTCGCGCGTGTCACCGGTACGGTCGCGCCGCTGCTGGTGTCCACCGGGCCGGGGGCGCTCATGACGCTCGCCGCGCTGCAGGAGTCGGCGGCGGCTTCCGCGCCCGTCCTGGCCATCGGCAGCCAGGTGCCGACCGCGGGGCTCGGCGGCGGACGCAAGGGCTATCTCCATGAACTCGTCGACCAGAAGGCGTCGTTCCGCGACATCGTCAAGTCCGTCCACACGGTCCGTACCGCCTCCCAGATCCCCTCCGCGGTCGCCGCCGCCTGGGCATCCGCGCTGGAGGCTCCCGCCGGGCCGGTGTGGCTGGAGATCCCGCAGGACGTGCTGCTCGCACCGGTCTCCGTGCCGCCGGTGACCTCCTTGCGCGCCGCGCCCCGGCCGCTGCCGCCGCGGCCCGAGCTGACGGCGGAGGCCGCGAGGCTGCTGAGCGCCGCCGAGCGTCCGGTGATCTTGGCTGGCGGCGGAGTGGTGCGCGCCGGGGCGCGGCAGGAGCTGCGGGCGCTGGCCGAGGCGCTGGACGCGCCCGTGACGACGACCTTCGGCGGCAAGGGCGCGTTCCCCTGGGATCATCCGCTCTCGCTCCAGTCCTGGCTGGAGGACGCGCACACCACCGAGTTCCTGGAGGACGCCGACGTCCTGCTGGTCGTCGGCTCCGGGCTGGGCGAACTCTCCTCCAATTACCACACGTTCCGCCCGCGCGGCCGCCTGGTCCAGATCGAGGCCGACCTCGGCAAGCTGGAGTCCAACCACCCGGCGCTCGGCATCCACGCCGACGCCCGCGAGGCGCTGGCCGCCCTCGCCGAGGCCGTCACGCCGCGCCCGCCGGGCACGGCGGCCAAGGCCGCGGCCGGGCTGCTCACCCGGGTGCGGGAGCGGATCGACGCGCAGGGCCTGGAACTGGAGCAGCGGGTGCTGGGCGCGGTGCGGGACGCGCTGCCCGATGACTCCCCCAGCTTCTGGGACATGACGATCCTCTCCTACTGGGCCTGGTCGGCCTTCGATCCCCGTGCGGGCGCCCTGCATTCGGCCCAGGGCGCGGGCGGCCTCGGCTACGGCTTCCCGGCCGCCCTCGGCGCCGCCGCCGCTGATCCCGGACGGCCGGTGCTGGCCGTGTCGGGCGACGGCGGGGCGATGTACTCGATCGCCGAACTCGCCACCGCCCACCAGTACCGGCTCCCCGTCACCTGGCTGATCGTGGACGACGGCGGCTACGGCATCCTGCGCGAGTACATGACGGACACGTTCGGCGAGGCGACCGCCACCGAGCTGTCCCGCCCGGACTTCGTCACGCTGGCCGAGTCCTTCGGCGTCCCGGCGGTCCGTACCACACCCGAGCGGCTGCGCGCGGACCTCGCCGGCGCCCTCGCGGCCCCCGGGCCGTCGGTCGTGGTGCTGCCCGCGCTGCTGCGGATGTTCGCGCCCACCCACCTGGACCGGTTCGCCGACGGCGGCCCCGGTGACGGCCCCGGGCCCGATCAGGGCTGCTCGGAGCCCGACCCCGATCAGGGCTGATCGGAGGAAATGGGGGCCACCCGCGCCGAGCCTGGGCGCGGGCCCCCACCCGAGTCCTTACCGTGCCAGTGACCCATTGGCTTCGCGCTCGTTCACCCAACCGGGGGAATGAGACGATCGCAGGTAAGGCGAGGTGCTCGGGATGGTGGCTCCGCCGGACGACGACATGCTCGCGGCACGCACCGTGTCGTATGCCTACGGCGGCTCACCCGCCCTCCTCGGTGTCTCTCTCAGCGCCCGGGAAGGCGAGATCCTCGCCGTCACCGGCCCGCGGGGCTGCGGCAAGACCACCCTCCTCACCTGCCTGGCGGGCCAACTCGTCCCGGACGGCGGGGAAGTGTGGTTCAAGGGCGTCCCCGTGCACAGCCTCCCCCCGCTCGGTCTCGAACGGCTGCGGCGCGACCACTTCGGCTGGATCGGCACCGAGCCCCACCTCATCCCCGAGCTCACCGCCTGGGAGAACGCCGCACTCGCCCTGATGCTGCGCGGCACCGGGCGGCGCGCCGCGAAGAGCGCCGCGTGCGAGTGGCTGGACCGGCTCGACATCGGCGAATGCGCCCGGGTGCGGCCCGCCGCACTGCTGCAGTCCCAGCGCCAGCGGGTCGCCATCGCCCGTGCCCTGGCCGCCGGGCCCAGCGTGCTCTTCGCCGACGAGCCGACCGCCCCGCTGCACCAGGCCGACCGCGCCCAGGTGCTGCGCACCCTCACCTCGGCGGCTCGCTCCCACGACATCACCGTCGTCCTCGCGACTCATGACCAGGAGGTGGCCACCCTCGCCGACCGCACCGTCGCCCTGCTCGACGGGCGCCGGGTGGGCTCGGACCCCTCCGAGGCGGAAGGCAGGGCCGCGTGCTCAGCCTCCGTCTGACCCGCGGTGCCCGCCCATCGGTGCTGCTGCGGCGGTCGCTGGTCACCGTCGCGGCGGCGGGCGCGAGCTTTCTGCTGCTGAGCGCCCTCGGATTCGCCTCGGGCCATCCGGCGGACTCGCAGGGCGCGGTGGGGCGGCTGCTGTGGTGCCTCGTCCCACTGGCCGCGACTGTCCATCTGGCCGTCGCCGTGGGCCGCGCCGACCCCAGCACCGGGCCGGGCCCCGGTTTCGCCGCGGTCGGGCTCGGCCCGGCCCGTGCGGCACTGCTCGCGGCGGTCTCGATGGCGGCCGCCTGCGCGCTCGGTGGTGTGCTGGCGCTGCTGGTCTTCCTGTATCTGCGTGGCGACCTCGGCTCCTGGCTGGACTGGGCCGGAAGCGGGGCGGTCGGCCGCCAGCTCGGCAGCGGTCGGCCGCTGCCCCTGGCCGGCACCGTGACGCTGCTCGCCGTCGTCCCGGTGCTGGTGGGCGCGGCGTGTGCGGCCGTGCTGTGGCCCCGGCAGCCGCGGGCCGGACACCAGCCGCCCCGCCAACCGCGGGGCGCCCGACGCCCGGCGGTCCCGGCCCCGCCCACCGTCGTGACGGGGCCGGTCGCCCCTTTGCCCCACCGGACCACCTCCGGCCTTCCGTGGGGCATCGCCCTGACCGCGGCCGGGCTCGCCCTCCAGGCATACGCGAGCGGCGACGCGCCCCCGCACCCCGACGCCCTGCTCGCCGTGCCGGGCCGGCTCGGCGGCAACCCGCCCGGCGTGGTGGGCGGCTGGGCACTGGCGGCGCTCGGGCTGGTGCTGGCCGGGCCCGGTCTCACCCATCTGTGCGGCAGGCTGCTGGCCGTCGGGCGGCCTGGTGTGCTGCGGCTGCTGGCCGGGCGCATGCTCCAGCAGGAGGCCGGTCTGATCGGACGTCCGGTCGGCGCGCTGTGCGCCCTGGCCGCCGCCGGATACACCGTCCTGGAGCTGTACGGAAGGGCCTCGGGGCCGTCCGGCGCCCATGCCTTCGGCCCGCTCACCGGTCTGGGCGCGGCGCTGGTCACGCTGTGCGCCGCGGCCACCACCCTGACCGCGGTCGTGGAGGCGAGGAGCGCGCGCGAGCGCACGACGGCCGCGCTGCTCCGCCTCGGCGCCCCGACCCGGCTGCTCCGCGGGGCGGCCGCACTGCGCGCGACGGCTCTGCTGGCGCTGCTGGTGCCGCTGGTGTGGGTAGTGGCGCATCTCACGGCGATGCCGTTCCACCGCTGAATTTCTCGGGTGTTGATATCCATGCCTGGATTGTGCGACCGAGCGGCCCGGTCACGATTGCCTCAATCCACAGCCCCCCACCTCCGGTGTGATTAGCATGTCGGCGTGCAGGAACCAGACCGGGAAATAGAGTCCATCGAGGAGTTCGACCAGGTCGTCGCCCGCGGCACCCTGGCCGGGTTCCGGGTCCAGTCCGTGGACCTGACGAGCCGTACCGCGGCGCTCCTCTCCACCGACACCAGCGAGGCGGTCTTCCTCGGCTGCCCGATGGAGTCCGAGGCGGCCGCGAAGGTCCGGGCCGGGAGTGCGCTGGTGTTCCCGCCGGTGCCGGATCTGCCGTTCGATCCGTACCGCGGCACCCTCTACTCGCCCGCGCAGCTCTTCGAAGGCCTCACCGAGCACGGTTACGCGCGGACGCCGGACGCGCTCGCCTACGCCTGGTTCCAGCAGACCAAGACGGACGGCGACGTCTTCGCCTCGATGCTGCGCTCCATCCACGACGACGCGATCTCCGACGCGCTCGACGAATTCCTCGTCGGGACGCGGGTGGTGGGCGTCATGGGCGGACACGCCCTGGAGCGCGGCTCCGACGGGTTCGCGGGCGCCGCCCGCCTCGGGCGGGCCCTGGCACGGACCGGTCTCACGGTCGCGACGGGCGGCGGGCCGGGTGCGATGGAGGCCGCGAACCTGGGCGCCTACGCGGCCCCGCACGAGGACGCGATGCTGGACAAGGCGCTCGAACTGCTCGGCAAGACGCCCTCGTTCCGGCCGTCCATCGGGGCGTGGGCCGAGGCCGCCTTCGCGGTGCGCGAGCGCTGGCCGGACGGCGGTGCGTCGGTCGGCATCCCCACCTGGTTCTACGGACACGAGCCGCCCAGCGCGTTCGCCTCGCACATCGCCAAGTACTTCGCCAACGCCACCCGGGAGGACGGGCTGTTGGCGCGCTCGACCGCGGGCGTGGTCTTCCTGCCGGGCGCCGCCGGAACCGTCCAGGAGATCTTCGACAACGCGACGCCGAACTACTACGAGTCGCGCGGTGAGCCCACCCCGATGGTGCTGGTGGACCGGGACCACTGGACCCGGCGGCTGCCCACCTGGCCGCTGCTCGAAGCGCTCGCGGAGGGACGGTCCATGAAGGCCCGTATCGCACTGGTGGACTCGGTGGACGAGGCACCCGAGGCGCTGCTGTCGCTGCTTGGCTGACCTGACGTCACGAACGCTCTGCGCGCAGGTGAGTTGTCGCATCCGGGGCTTGGCGTGCCGTAGTCCAGCGTCAGGCCCCGGCGCAAGCGCCGCGACGCCAGGAACCCAGGCGTCAGACCTCGGCGTCCAGCAGCACCACATCGGCCGGGTCGAAGGCCACTCCCACCCGGGCCCCCGCCTCCGGGGCGTCCCGCAGGGCGCAGGACGCCTCCAGGGGCGGCGCGGCCGGGTCCGGCAGCCGCAGGACGAGCGCCACATGGTCGCCGCGGAAGGTGCGCGTCTCCACGGTGCACGCCAGCCCCTCCTCGGGGTCCGTCAGCCGTACCCCGGCCGGGCGGACCAGCAGCCTGGTGGGGCCCGGCCGTGAGCCGGGCGGAACGGGCAGCTTGCCCCAGCGGGTGTCGGCGACCTCGCCGTCCACGATCGCCTCGACCACATTGTCGAAGCCGAGGAAGCGGGCGACGAACTCGGTGGTGGGCCGCTGCCACACCTCCAGCGGGGTGCCGGTCTGGGCGATCCGGCCGTTGTCCATCACCACCACCCGGTCCGCGAGCGCGAACGCCTCGCCTTGGTCGTGGGTGACCGCGAGGACGGTGGTCCCCAGCCGTGCGAAGAGCTCGCGGAGCTCCACCACCAGCCGCTCCCGCAGCCCCCGGTCGAGCTGGCCCAGCGGCTCGTCCAGCATCAGCAGCTTGGGCCGTGGGGCCAGCGCGCGGGCGAGCGCCACCCGTTGCTGCTCGCCGCCGGAGAGCGAGTCGACGGGGCGGCGCTGGGCGCCCGGCAGCCCCACCAGTTCCAGCAGTTCGGCGACCCGGCGATCCGCCTCCGCACGCCCCACCTTGCGCATCCGCAGCCCGAAGGCGACGTTGCCGCCCACGTCCCGCTGCGGGAACAGCTGGTGGTCCTGGAACATCAGCCCCACCCCGCGCCGATGCGTGGGCACCCCGCTCTGGTCCTGTCCGGCGAGCGACACCCGGCCGGCGTCGGCGCGCTGCAGCCCGGCCACCACGCGCAGCATGGTGGACTTGCCGCTTCCGCTCGGGCCCAGCACACAGACCGTCTCGTGCTCGGCGACCTCCAGATCCACGGCGTCCAGCGCGTCGCGCCGGCCGAACCTCACGGTCACCTCGTCCAGTCGCAGCAGCGTCATTCAGAACTCTCCGGAACGGTCGGTGCGGATGCGCTCGAGCGCCAGCAGCGATCCGGCGCAGACCAGCATCAGGATCGTGCTCAGGGCCATCGCCTGCCCGTAGGAGAGCTGTCCGGCCCGGCCCAGGAACCGGGCGATGGCCACCGGGAGGGTCGGCTGGTCGGGGCGCGCGATGAAGACGGTCGCCCCGAACTCGCCCAGGGACACGGCGAACGCGAAGCCCGCCGCGACCGCCACGGCCCGTCCCACCAACGGCAGGTCCACTTCCCGCCAGACCCGCCACGGGGACGCTCCGAGCACGGCTGCCGCCTCCCGGAGCCGGTGGTCCACCGCCCGCAGCACGGGGAGCATGGTCCGTACGACGAAGGGCACGCCCACCAGGGCCTGGGCGAGCGGCACCAGGACCCAGGAGGCCCGGAGGTCCAGCGGGGGCTCGTCGAGGGCGATCAGAAACCCGAATCCCACGGTGACGGCCGAGGTGCCCAGCGGCAGCATCAGCAGCGCGTCGAAGCCCCGTACCAGCCTGCCCGCCTTACGGGTGAGCGCGGCGGCGGCGAGGCCGCCCACGGCGAGGGCGAAGACGGTGGCGACCGCCGCGTACCGCAGGGAGTTCCCGACGGCCTCCATGGGCGCCACGAAGAAGGTGCCTCCGCTGTCGGCGGCCGACTTGAGCGCCTCGTAGTAGGTGAAGCCGTAGCCGTCCGGTCCGTTCAGCGAGCGTTCCACCAGCACCGCGAGCGGTGTCACGATCAGCAGCACGACCACCGCCAGCACGCCCCACAGCAGCGCCCACTGGGCCGGGCCGCTCGGCCGGCGCGCCGTGCGGCCGGGGTCGACGAGCCGCAGGGCGCTCTCCCGGCGCCTTACGGTCCACGCGTGCAGGGCCAACACCGCAGCGACCGCGGCGAACTGGACGAGGGTGAGCACCGCGGCCGTGGGCAGGTCGAGCAACTGCGCGGTCTCCCGGTAGATCGCCACCTCAAGGGTGGCGTAGCGGGGGCCGCCGAGGATCTGGATCACGCCGAAGGAGGTGAAGGTGAACAGGAACACCATCAGCGCGGCGGCGGCCACGGCGGGCGCCAGCGCGGGCAGCGTCACCCGGCGCCAGGCCGACAGCCGGCTCGCGCCGAGCACCCGCGCGGCCTCCTCCTGCCGCGGGTCGAGCTGGGCCCACAGCCCGCCGACGGTCCTGACGACGACCGCGTAGTTGAAGAAGACATGGGCCAGGAGGATCGCCCAGACGGAGGTGTCGAGCCGCATCCCCCACAGCTCGTCCAGCAGCCCGCCCCGGCCGAGCAGGGCCAGGAAGGCGGATCCGGCGACGACGGTCGGCAGGACGAACGGCACGGTCACCACGGCCCGCAGCAGCCCCTTGCCGGGGAAGTCGAAGCGGGCGAAGACATAGGCGCCGGGCAGCGCGACCGCGAGCGTGAGGGCGGTCGACGCGACCGCCTGCCAGCAGGTGAACCACAGGACGTCCAGCGTCGCCGGATCGGTCACCACCTCGGCGATCCGGCCGAACCGCCACTGCCCGCCGACGCGCAGCCCCCGGGCGACGATGGAGGCCACGGGATAGGCGAAGAAAACCGCGAAAAAGGCGAGCGGCACCGCCATCAGAGCGAGCCGGAGGGCGAGCGCGCGACGGCCGCCGACTGCCCTGTCGGCCTTACGGTGGCCGTCGGCCGCCTTACGGTTCTCGCGGGGCTCTACAGGACCAGCGAGGACCATGTCTTGACCCACGGCTCACGGTTCTTGGCGATCTTCTGCGGCGCCAGGGTGGCCGAGTCGGCGATCCTGGTCCCGTATCGGGTGAACAGCTCCGGCAACTTGGCGTCCTCGCGCGCCGGGTTGACGTACATGTTCAGCGGGACGTCCTCCTGGAACCGCTTGCTCAGCAGGAAGTCCAGCAGCGCCTTGCCGCCCTTGGTGTTGCCCGCGCCGTTCAGCAGCCCGGCGAACTCCACCTGCCGGAAACAGGTGCCCGTCGCCACCCCGGTGGGCGCCTTGGCGGGCTTGGTCTTGGCGTCGGCCACCTCGGCGGGCGGGCTCGATGCGTAGGAGACGACGAGCGGCCGGTCGCCCTTGCCGCCGCCGGCCGAGCCGGAGAACCGGTCGTAATACGCCTGCTCCCAGCCGTCGACGACCTCGACACCGTTGGCCCGCAGCTTCTTCCAGTAGCCCTTCCAGCCGTCGTCGCCGTACTTGGCGGCCGTGGCGAGGAGGAAGCCGAGACCGGGGGACGAGGTGGCCGCGTTCTCGGTGACGAGGAGGTTCTTGTAGGCGGGCTTGGTCAGATCCTCCAGCGTCCGGGGCGGCGCCAGCTTCTTGTCGGCGAAGTACTTACGGTCGTAGTTGACACATATGTCGCCGAAGTCGACGGGGGTGACACGGTGCTCGGCCCGGTCGAGCTGAAGGGCCGCCGGGACCTTGTCGAGGCCCTTGGCCGTGTAGGGGGTGAACAGGTCGTTGTCGAGCGCCCGGGAGAGCAGGGTGTTGTCGACGCCGAAGAACACATCGCCCTGGGCATGGCCCTTGGACAGGATCGCCTGGTTGACGGCGGCTCCGGCGTCGCCCCCGGCCTGCACCCGCACCTTGTAGCCGGTCTCCTTGGTGAACTCCTTGAGGACCGCCTTGGATGCCGCGAACGAGTCATGCGTGACCAGGGTGACCGTCTTGGAGCCCGTGCCGCTCTGGGAATCCTCGCCGCAACCGACGAGCGCGCCCAGGGCCAGTGAGCCGAGGAGGGCGGCTGAGATGGCAAGCCGAAGCTGGCTGTTCATGGTGATGCTGACTCCCTACGCCGGTATGACCCGGATCAGGTCCGAGGGTCTGCGGCTGTGCCGCACTCTCAGCGCTCTGAGCGCTCCCCTGTCGGAATGTTCATTTGTACGGATGTTCAGTTTTACGACGATCGCCTGATGCGGCGATGTCCAGGCACCGTATCAGCCGGTCCTCAGCGCTCCGAAGCCGCCAGCTGCCCGCAGGCCCCGTCGATCTCCTGGCCACGGGTGTCCCGGACGGTCACCGGCACCCCGTGGGCTTCCAGGGCCGCCACGAACGCCTTCTCGTCCTCGGGCCGGGACGCCGTCCACTTGGAGCCGGGCGTCGGGTTCAGCGGAATGAGGTTCACATGCACCCGGCGGCCCTTGAGCAGCCGACCGAGCAGATCGGCGCGCCACGCCTGGTCGTTGATGTCCTTGATCAGCGCGTACTCGATGGAGACCCGGCGACCGGACTTCTCCGCGTACTCCCACGCGGCGTCCAGGACTTCGCGCACCTTCCAGCGGGTGTTCACCGGCACGAGGGTGTCGCGCAGCTCGTCGTCGGGGGCGTGCAGCGACACCGCGAGCCGGCACTTGAACCCCTCGTCGGCGAAGCGCAGCATCGCCGGAACGAGGCCGACGGTGGAGACGGTGATGCCGCGCTGCGAGAGGCCGAGGCCGTCGGGCTCGGGGTCGGTGAGCCGGCGGATGGCGCCGACGACACGGTTGTAGTTGGCCAGCGGCTCGCCCATCCCCATGAAGACGATGTTGGACAGCCGGGCCGGGCCGCCGGGGATCTCGCCGTCGCGGAGGGCCCGCATACCGTCGACGATCTGATGCACGATCTCGGCGGTGGACAGATTGCGGTCCAGCCCCGCCTGGCCGGTGGCGCAGAACGGGCAGTTCATCCCGCAACCCGCCTGTGAGCTGATGCACATGGTCACCCGGTCCGGGTAGCGCATCAGCACGGACTCCACGAGCGTGCCGTCGAAGAGCCGCCACAGGGTCTTGCGCGTGGTGTCGTCGTCACAGCTGATGTGGCGCACCACGTTCATCAGCTCCGGCAGCAGCCCGGCGGCCAGCTTCTCGCGCGCGGCCGCCGGTATGTCGCTCCACTGTGCGGGGTCGTCGACATAGCGCGCGAAGTAGTGACGCGACACCTGACTGGCCCGGAAGGGCTTCTCCCCGAGGGCGGCGACGGCCTCCCGGCGCTCGGCGGGTGTGAGGTCGGCAAGATGCCGCGGGGGCTTCTTGGCCCCACGCGGCGCGACGAAGGTCAGTTCTCCGGGCTTAGGCATGGTTCACCCAGTGTCGCAGACGTACGAAGGGCCCCGCGCCATGTGTGGCGCGGGGCCCGTGGGCCGGCGTCGTCAGCCGCCGCCCACGAAGATCACCAGCAGCAGCCACACCACCGGCGCGGTGGGCAGCAGCGAGTCGAGCCGGTCCATGATCCCGCCATGGCCGGGCAGCAGCTTGCCCATGTCCTTGATGCCGAGGTCCCGCTTGATCATGGACTCGCCCAGGTCACCGAGGGTCGCGCTGACCGCGACGGCGAAGCCGAGCAGCAGGCCCTGCCACCAGACGCCGTCGTCGATGAGGTACTGCATGCACAGCGCGCCCGCGACCATCGCGAAGGTCACCGCGCCCAGCAGCCCCTCGCGGGTCTTGCCGGGGCTGATCCGCGGTGCCAGCGGATGCTTGCCGAAGCGCCAGCCCACCGCGTACGCCCCCGTGTCGCTGACCACGGTCAGCAGCAGGAAGGTGAGGACCCGCCACGGGCCGTCCTCGGTGTCCAGCATGAGCGCCACGAAGGTGGCCAGGAACGGCACGTAGAAGGCGGCGAAGACGCCCGCGGTGACATCCCTGAGGTAGTTGTCGGGCGGTTCGGTCATCCGCCAGACCAGCACCGCGAGCGCCGTGAGCGCCACCGCCACCACCGCGCCCTGGGCACCGCGCACATAGCCCGCGACGATCATGGCGACTCCGCCGACCGCGAGCGGCACCAGGGGGACCCGGATGTCCTTGCGCTCGGCCAGCCGCGAGGTCAGCTCCCAGAGCCCCACCACCACCGCGACCGCTACCACGCCGACGAACACGGGCTTGTAGATGAAGAGCGAGGCCACGATGATCACGCCGAGGCCGATGCCCACCCCTATCGCGGCGCGCAGATTACGGCCCGCGCTCTTCTTCCCCTGCCCGGCACCGGTGCCACGCACGCCGCCGTCTGCGGAGGCGGGGTCGGGCGCGGGGTCGGGGGGCGTCGGCTGGCGTCCGGCGGGCTGCCGGGGTCCGGGCTGCGGCTCCCGCTCGTCGCGGAAGAGGGGGCCGCTCAGCCGAGCGGCCCCCCGGTCACGGTCGGCGGCCTCGCCGGAGTCGCCGCCGCCTGCGTGGGGCACGGTGGGCATGGGGCGAGTCTGCGCCGCTTCACCCACCTCGTGCGCGGGACCCGCCGAAGAAGGCGCCGCCACCCAGCCGTAGCCGGGGGAGGTGCCCTGACCGCCCGGTCCCCGGAATCCGGCGCTTGGTGGGGCCCCCCAGGAAGAGTCGTTCATCAGACCTCGAGCAACTCGGCTTCCTTGTGCTTGAGCAGCTCATCCACCTGCGCGACATACTTCGCCGTGGTGTCGTCGAGCTCCTTCTCGGCGCGGCGCCCCTCGTCCTCGCCGACCTCGCCGTCCTTGATCAGCTTGTCGATGGACTCCTTGGCCTTGCGCCGGACGCTGCGGATCGAGATCTTCGCGTCCTCGCCCTTGGCCTTGGCGACCTTGATGAACTCCTTACGGCGCTGCTCGGTGAGCTCGGGGAACACCACCCGGATGATGTTGCCGTCATTGCTCGGATTGACGCCCAGATCCGAGTCCCGGATCGCCTGCTCGATGTTGCGGAGCGCGGTCTTGTCGAACGGCGTGACCACGGCCATGCGCGGCTCCGGCACCGAGAACGACGCCAGCTGATTGATCGGCGTCAGCGCACCGTAGTAGTCCGCCACGATCTTGTTGAACATCGCCGGGTGCGCACGCCCGGTGCGGATCGCGGCGAAGTCCTCCTTGGCGACCACAACGGCTTTCTCCATCTTCTCCTCGGCCTCGAGGAGGGTCTCTTCGATCACCACTTGCTCCTGGTGTTATCAGTAAGCAGAGCCTCGCCCCTGCGTGCGTCTTCTCCTGCACGGTGTCCGACCGGCAGGCCGTTGTCCATCCCCCGTTCGAGCCGTCAGGCCCGGGAGCCCTGGTCGCTCACCAGCGTGCCGATCTTCTCACCCTTCACCGCGCGGGCGATATTTCCTTCGGCCAGGAGCTCGAAGACGAGGATGGGCAGCTTGTTGTCCCGGCAGAGGGTGATCGCGGTGGCGTCGGCGACCTTGAGGTCCCTGGTGATCACCTCGCCGTACTCCAGGGCGTCGAACTTCACCGCGTCGGGGTTGCGGGCGGGGTCGGAGTCATAGACTCCGTCGACGCCGTTCTTCCCCATGAGCAGGGCCTGCGCGTCGATCTCCAGCGCCCGCTGGGCCGCGGTGGTGTCCGTGGAGAAGTACGGCATGCCCATACCCGCGCCGAAGATGACCACGCGCCCCTTCTCCAGGTGGCGCACCGCACGCAGCGGAATGTACGGCTCCGCGACCTGGCCCATGGTGATCGCGGTCTGGACGCGGGAGTCGATGCCCTCCTTTTCCAGGAAGTCCTGGAGGGCGAGACAGTTCATGACGGTTCCGAGCATGCCCATGTAGTCCGAGCGGGCCCGGTCCATACCGCGCTGCTGCAGCTCCGCACCGCGGAAGAAGTTGCCACCACCGATCACGATGGCGATCTCGGCGCCGTCCCTGACCACGGCGGCGACCTCGCGGGCGATGGCGTGCACGACATCGGGGTCGACACCGAGTCCCCCGCCTCCGGCGAACGCCTCGCCGGACAGCTTCAGCATGAAGCGACCATGCTTGGCCGCACCGTGCGCGTTCTTGTCATCGGCGGCCTGTTTGGCGTCCGCGCCGTGATTCATTGGAGATCTCCTCGTGCACATACGAAGAAGGCCACTGCCGGACGGGTCCTGTTACGACCTCTGCGGCAATGGCCTCCTCGTCACATCTGCGGCCGACCGGTTGACGGTTGGCTGACTACGACCCTATCGGGGTCGACGGTCATTCGCTGCTCGGCTCAGACGCCGACGCGGAAACGGGCGAAGCGCTTGAGCGAGACACCGGCCTCGTCCAGGACCTTCTGGACGGACTTCTTGTTGTCCTTGGCGAACGGCTGGTCCACCAGGACGTTCTCCTTGAAGAAGCCGGTGACGCGACCCTCGACGATCTTCGGCAGGGCGCCCTCGGGCTTGCCCTCCTCGCGGGCTGTGGCCTCGGCGACCCGGCGCTCGTTCTCGACCGTCTCGGCCGAGATCTCGTCGCGGGTGAGGAACTTCGGGGCGAAGGCGGCGATGTGCTGCGCGACGTCCTTGGCGACCGTGGCGTCTTCCTTGTCCAGCTCGACCAGGACGCCGACCTGCGGCGGCAGGTCCGGGCTGGTGCGGTGCATGTACGCCGCGACGTAACCGCCGGAGAACTGCGCGAAGCGGTCCAGGACGATCTTCTCGCCGAGGGTCGCGTTGGCCTCGTCGACGAACGCCTGAACGGTCTTGCCCGCCTCGATCTCGGAGGAGAGCAGAGCGTCCAGGTCGGCCGGGGAGGTCTTGGCGACGTGGGCGGCGATGGCGTCCGCGACGACCACGAACTTGTCACCCTTGGCGACGAAGTCCGTCTCGCACTTCAGCTCGACCAACACGCCGGACGTCTTGTCGTCCGCGATGAGGGAGACGACGGCGCCGTTCTCGGCGTTGCGGCTCTCGCGCTTGGCCACGCCCTTCTGGCCCTTGACGCGCAGGATCTCGACGGCCTTGTCGACGTTGCCCTCGGCCTCGTCCAGCGCCTTCTTGCAGTCCATCATGCCGGCGCCGGTCAGCTCACGGAGCTTCTTGACGTCAGCGGCGGTGAAGTTCGCCATGATCTGTGAATCTCTTCTCGAAAGTCGAAAGCTCTACGGGTGAACGGCGGGGGCGGCGCCGTGGCACCGTCCCCCGCCGTCATACACCGTCTGAGTGACGTCTGAGTGGTCAGCCCTGCTCGGTGCCCGCGGCGGGGGCCTCGGCAGGAGTGACGTCCTCGGCGGGCTTGGCGTCCTCAGCGGGCTTGGCCTCGGCGGCCTCGGCGGGCTTGTCCGCAGCGTCCTCGGCAGGCTTGGCGTCCTCGGCGGGCTTGGCCTCGGCGTCGTCGGCCTTCTTCTCACCCTCGAGCAGGTCGCGCTCCCACTCGGCGAGCGGCTCGCCCGCGGCCTTGTCGGCCTTCTCGTCACCGGTGGCGACGCCGGAACGGGCGATGAGGCCCTCGGCGACGGCGTCGGCGATCACCCGGGTGAGCAGGGTGACGGAGCGGATCGCGTCGTCATTGCCCGGGATCTTGTAGTCGACCTCGTCCGGGTCGCAGTTGGTGTCGAGGATCGCGACGACCGGAATCCGGAGCTTGCGCGCCTCACCGACGGCGATGTGCTCCTTCTTGGTGTCGACGATCCAGACGGCGCTCGGCACCTTCTGCATCTCGCGGATACCGCCGAGGGTCTTCTCCAGCTTGGCCTTCTCGCGGGAGAGGACCAGGAGCTCCTTCTTGGTGAGGCCGGAGGCGGCCACATCCTCGAAGTCGATCTGCTCGAGCTCCTTCAGGCGCTGCAGGCGCTTGTAGACGGTCGAGAAGTTGGTGAGCATGCCGCCCAGCCAGCGCTGGTTGACATACGGCATGCCGACGCGGGTCGCCTGCTCGGCGATGGCCTCCTGCGCCTGCTTCTTCGTGCCGACGAACATGATGGAGCCGCCGTGGGCGACGGTCTCCTTGACGAACTCGTAGGCGCGGTCGATGTACGACAGCGACTGGAGCAGGTCAATGATGTAGATGCCGTTGCGCTCGGTGAAGATGAAGCGCTTCATCTTCGGGTTCCAGCGGCGGGTCTGGTGCCCGAAGTGGACGCCGCTCTCCAGCAGCTCCCGCATCGTGACGACGGCCATGGCCGTACTCCTTGAGGTACTCGGTTCCACGGCGGCCGGGCGGCCGCCGCTCCTGACGTCCCGACGCGCCTGCCATGGACGAGGCCCTTTCGGGGGTCGTCCAAGGACCGAGGGGCGCGGCCACCGAGCTGACCGATGCGCGATCGGAGCGTCGGTGGCGGGGCGTGCGAAGTCGATCCGGTGACCCGGATCGCCATAAGAAGTGTACGGGACGGGTACGGTGCCGGGTGACGGCGTTATCCACAACCCGTGAGTAGTCCCCCGATTCTGTCCATGATCCACCCGTTTCGGGTCGCCGGGCCATCGTGGAGGACATGCGAAGGCTTGTGGTGGGGTGGGCTCTTGCCCTGGTGATTCCGGCGCTGCCGATCTTGTCGGTGCTGCCGGTGACGACGGTGCCTCTTCCGGCGGTACCTCTTTCGGCGACGCGGGCCGCGGCGGCTGACCCGGGCGCGGCACCGGGGCCGGGCGGGGTACCGGGTCCGGGCGCGGCACCGGGGCCAGGACAGGTGCCGGGTCCCGGCGGAGTGTCGAGACCGGGCCGGGTGCCGGGTCCCGGCGGAGTGTCGAGACCGGGCCGGGTGCCAAATCCCGGCGGGGGATCGACGACGGCCGTGGCGTCCGGTCGGGCTGAGGGACCCACGCCGAGGACGAGGCCGGGCGGGGAGCGGTCGTGGCCGGTCGACGGTGGGCCGGGCGCGGTGCGACCAGCCGTGTTGAGGGGCTGGCAGCCGCCTCCGGCGCCCTGGGCGGCGGGGCATCGCGGGGTCGACCTCGCGGCTCGCCCGGGAGATCGTGTCAGGGCGGCGGGCGCGGGGCGGGTGAGCTTCGCGGGCCCGGTCGCGGGCCGTGGTGTGCTGGTGATCGAGGTGTCCGGGACCGGCTCCCCTCCGCTGCGCACCACCTATGAACCGGTGCGTGCCACCGTGGCCAAGGGTGAGCGGGTGGCCGCAGGGCAGGTCGTCGGCGTGGTGGCGCCGGGCTCCTTCCACTGCCGGTCCGGCTGTCTGCACTGGGGGCTACGGCGCGCGGACCGCTATCTCGATCCCCTGTCGCTGCTGCCGCCGTCGATGCTGCGGGGCGGGCCCTCCCGGCTGCTTCCGGTGTTCGGGGTGCGCGGCGCGCCCACGGTCTCCGCCCTCGCCTCCCCCGCCGGGGACACCCGGCTGCCGACGGCCGCGGCGCTGGTGGCGGCGTCCCTGTGGGCCCGGATCCGTCTGGGCCGCCCCCGCGCGCCCGGTGGAGTGGAGGGGACCGGCGGAGGTCAGCCCCGGACGCCGCGCAGGGCCATGGCGACGGCCGCCTCGGTGATCCGCTCGGGGTCCTCGGCCGCGCCGAGCTCGATGCGTCGCACCGCGGCGTCCACCACGCCCTGGAGCAGCACGGCCGAGAGCCGCGGCTGCTCATGCCCGAGGGCCGCGAGGGCCTCGACCACCATGGCGATCAGTCCGCCATGGGCGGCGCGGATCTTCTCCCGCGCGCCCGAGTCCAGCTCACCGGCGGAGATCGCCACCACCGCGCGGTGCCGGCGGTCGCCGACGAGCGCCAGCTGTCGGCGGACATACGCCTCGATCTTCGCCTCCGGCCCGTCGGCCCGCTCCATGGCGGCCTCGACCTCGGCGGCCCAGACCGGGAAGTCGACGGCGCACAGTTCCTCGACCACAGCGGCGCGCGAGCGGAAGTACTCATAGACGGAGGACCGTGCGAGTCCCGTGCGCTCGGCGAGGGCGGGGAAGGTCAGCGCCTCCGTGCCGCCCTCGGACAGCAGGGTGCGGGCGGCCTCCAGCAGGGCCGCGCGCTGCATCGTTCGGTGCTCGGCCACTGAGGCCGCTCGAATCCTGGGCACCCGACCACTCTACGGAAAAGGCCACCATGAGGGCGATGCCGGAGGGACGATTCAGCGTCCGACGTCTGCGAGTTTCGCCCGGAGCTGGAGCACCGATTTGGTGTGGATCTGGCTGACCCTGCTCTCGGTGACGCCGAGCACCTGGCCGATCTCGGCGAGCGTGAGCCCCTCGTAGTAATAGAGCGTGACCACGGTCTTCTCCCGCTCCGGGAGGGTGTTGATCGCTCGGGCGAGCAGCCGGCGCAGCTCGCGGTCCTCGGCCACCTCGACCGGGTTGTCCGCGGCGGTGTCCTCGAGGGTGTCCATGAGGCTGAGCCGGTCGCCGCCCTCGCCGCCGACATGCAGCAACTCCTCCAGGGCGACCACATTGGCGAGCGACAACTGGCTGAAGACACCGTGCAGTTCCTCGATGCTGATGTCCATCTCGGCCGCCACCTCGGCCTCCGAGGGGGTGCGGCGCAGCTGGGCCTCCAGCGTGGCGTACGCCCGCTCCACGGCCCGGGCCTTCTGACGGACCGACCGCGGGATCCAGTCCAGTGCCCGCAACTCGTCGATCATCGCGCCGCGGATCCGGGTGATCGCGTAGGTCTCGAACTTGATGGCGCGCTCGGGGTCGAACTTCTCGATGGCGTCGATGAGTCCGAAGACCCCGGACGAGACGAAGTCCGCCTGCTCGACGTTGGAGGGCAGCCCGACACTGACCCGGCCGGCCACATATTTCACCAGCGGTGAGTAGTGCAGGATCAGCTGCTCCCGCAGCCGGCCGTCGCCCGTGGTCTTGTACGACCGCCACAGCTCGTCGAGCGATGAGGGCGCGGCAGGGCGCACCGCGCCGCGAGCCGCGGGCGGCGCCGCGCTGTCAGACCCGGAGATGTGCTGGGGCATTCGTCGCCTTGAGCCGTTCTGCCATGACATGGGTGAGGACGTACGCTTCCGCCGGAAACCTTGTGAGCGTAGCGTGACTACGGCGTCGCGGTATGCGAAGGGCTTCGGCTCGGCGGTGTGCGGATACGGTCATCGCCTCAACCCTTTCACCCGATTGCCCCGATTCGGGGGATCGCCTCGCCGTGCGCCGTCACCCGGGCTCACGGGACGGACCAACTCCCATCGATCGCCATGACGTTCGACAAAGCCCAGGGCGAGCAGTTCATGGAGCCGGCCCAGGGCGTCGTCGCAGCCGGTCCCGGATTCCCGGGCCACCTCCCTCAGATCGTTGCCGCCTCGTGCCGACAACGCTTCGAGCACCCGTGCCGTCACGGGATCGAGCAGGTCCCGCTCGACCAGCGGCCCCCGCCGCTCCGGGGCGAGGTCTCCGATGCCGCCGATGAGCTCGGCCACTTCGGCGGCGTCGGTGACCAGGACCGCCTCACCGCGCAGCAGTTCATGCACCCCGGCGGACAGCCCGCTGGTCACCGGCCCCGGCACCCCCATGGTGGACCGCCCGAGCTGTTGTGCCCGGCGCGCGGTGACCAGTGATCCGCTGCGGAACTGGGCCTCGACCACGACCGTTCCCCGGGTGAGCGCGGCGATGACCCGGTTGCGGAGCACGAATCTGGGGCGCGTCGGATGCGCTCCGGGCGGCAACTCGGCCAGCACCAGGCCCTGTTCCGCGATGCGCTCGATCAACTCGGCGTGCCCTCGCGGATAGGGGACGTCCACACCCGAGGCGAGCACCGCGATGGTGGCCCCGCCCGCGGCGAGCGCCCCTCGGTGAGCCGCGCCGTCCACACCGTGGGCCGCACCGGAGACGACCACCCAGCCCCGCTCGGCCAGCCCGGCGCCGAGCGTCGCCGCGACATGCGAGCCGTAGTCGCTGCAGGCCCGCGCGCCCACCACGGCGACCGAGCGCAGCGCCCACATCCGCAAGCCGGCCGGGCCGCGCACCCATAACCCGACCGGGCGAGTGTCCCCGAGATCGTCGAGCTGACCGGGCCAGTCCAGATCCCCGGGGCAGATGAACCGCCCGCCGCACCGGGCGATCAGCGCGAGGTCGGCGATCGGGTCCATCCCGGCCGCCCGCAGAGCGCATCCGGCCAGCCGATCCCTGGTCGCCCCGGGCGGGGGCTTGGCCTTCCCGGTGAGCGCCCGCCACAGCGCCACCGGCCCCATGCGGCGCAGCCAGCGACCCACGGCCTGGTCCCCGGGCTCCACGAGCCGGGTGAGCGCCGCCCGCGCCAGCCTCTCCTCATCCGGGACAGCCCACTCCTCGGGGAGCCCCTCCCTCTCGTCCTGGACGCCGTGTCCCGCGTCCGGGACGCCCTGTCCCTCACCCGGGGCACCGTGCCCCTCGCCCGGGACGCGGCGCCCCCCGTCCAGGGCTCCGTGCTCCTTGTACGGGGCGCCGTGCCCCTCATCCTGGGCTTCGTGCCCCTCACTCGGGACGCCCTGCCCCTGCCAGGGCTCCGAGAACAGGGCGGGGACGGCGGCGCCGCGGCCGCCTGCCGAACGCGCGGACATCAGCGCTCCCCCGCGGCGACCGGCACCCCGTGGCTGATCCCGGTGCGCAGTTGCAGCGCCTGGGCGATGTCCGGCGCCTCGGGCCGGTCGTGCCCGGCCAGGTCTGCGACGGTCCAGGCGACCCGCAACACCCGGTCGAGCCCTCGGGCGGTGAGCAGCCCGCGCTCCATATCGCGCTCGGCCTCGCGCAGCGCACCGGAGAACGGCTGCCAGCGGGTGCGCAGCTCATGGCCCGGCACCTCGCTGTTCAGCCGCCAGGGGGTGTCCTGGAGGCGGGCGGCGGACCGCTCCCTGGCCTCCCGGACCCGGTCCGCGACGGACGCGCTGTTCTCCGCCCCGGCACGCGCCCCGGTGAGCTCGGCCCGGCTCACCGCCTCGACATGGACACGCAGGTCCACCCGGTCCAGCAGCGGCCCCGACAGCCTCGCCTGATAGCGGCGGACCGTGGTGGGCGTGCACTCGCAGACGTCGCCCACCAGCCCGTAGCGCCCACACGGACAGGGATTGGCCGCCAGCATCAGCAGGAAGCGCGCCGGCATCCGCATCATCCCGGCGGACCGGGCCACCACGACATGCCCCGACTCCAGGGGCTGCCGCAGGGCATCCAGCGCCTTCCCGCTGAATTCGGGAGCCTCGTCCAGGAAGAGGACTCCGCGGTGGGCGAGCGAGACCGCGCCGGGTCTGGGCAGGCCGTTCCCCCCGCCGACGAGCGCGGCCATGGTCGCCGAGTGATGCGGGGCGCAGTACGGCGCGCTCTTCACCAGCGGCTGACCCGGCGGGAGGACCCCGGCGACCGAATGGACCGCGGTGACCTCCAGGGCCTCCTGCTGGGTGAGCGGCGGCAGCAGCCCCGGCAGCCGCTCGGCCAGCATGGTCTTCCCGGCGCCCGGAGGCCCGCTGAGGAAGAGGTGGTGCCCGCCCGCGGCCGCGACCTCCAGGGCGGTGCGCGCGGCCCGCTGCCCGGCGACCTCGGCCATATCGGGCAGCCCAGCCCCGCTCCCGGGCACGGCGGCGACACCGGTGCCCATACCTGCGCCGGGCAGGGTGAGGCCCGCCAGCATCGGATCGGGGCGGCCCAGCTCCTGGGTCTCCTCCTCGGGCACCGGCTCGTCCGTCAGCACCGCGATCAGCTGGCGCAGGCTCCGCACGCCCAGCACCGAGACGCCCGGCACCAGGGCCGCCTCCCCCGCCGTCTGCTCCGGGACCACGACCTGGCGGTATCCCGCCTCGGAGGCGGCGAGCACGGCGGGCAGCACCCCGCGGACCGGCCGGACCCGGCCGTCCAGGCCCAGCTCCCCGATCATCATCAGATCGGCGATCTCACGCGGGTCCACGCGCTCGGCCGCGCCGAGCACCGCACAGGCCACGGCCAGGTCGAAGCCGCTGCCGCCCTTGGGGACGGATGCCGGGCTGAGCCCGACCGTGAGCTTCCTCTGCGGCCATTCGCCGCCGGAATTGACCACGGCCGCGCGGACCCGGTCCCGGCTCTCCACCAGGCTCTTGTCGGGCAGCCCGACGAGGGTGAAGGCGGCCACTCCCGGCTCCAGATCGGCCTGGACCTCGACCACGACGCCCTCGACCCCGAGCAGCGCCACCGAGCAGGTGCGGGCGAACCCCATCAGGCCACCCCTCGCACATGCTCGACCACGGGTGCGCCCCGGCGGGGCAGCACCACCGCCACCACGTCGATCCGCACTCCGCCCGGCGGCGGGCCGCCGTGCCGCTCCAGCCAGCACTCCGCCAGCCGCCGCAGCCGCTCGGTCTTATCCGGTCGGACGGCCGCCATCGGATGCTCGTAGCCACCCTCGCGGCGCGTCTTGACCTCGCACACCACCAGCGCACCGGCGTCGAGCGCGACGATGTCGATCTCGCCGTCCCGGCACCGCCAATTGCGCTCCAGGACGGTCATCCCGGCTTCCGCCAGCCTGCGGACCGCCACATCCTCGCCGTAGCGGCCCAGCGCTCCTCGGGCGTTCATTCGGCACCACCTCCGGCACCGACTGTGACGCCCCCGCGCCCCCCTCAGGGATCTTGGAGAATTCCTGTGGACGACCGCCCGGCTGTGGACAACTCAGCCACTCGGAAGGTCGAGGTCGCTCTTGTTCAGCTCCTCGATATTCACGTCCTTGAACGTGAGAACCCGTACCTGCTTCACGAAACGGGCCGGGCGGTACATGTCCCAGACCCAGGCGTCGGCCATCGACACCTCGAAAAAGACCTCACCCTGAACCGAGTGCACCTGCATCTCGTAGTCGTTGGTGAGATAGAAGCGGCGTTCGGTCTCGATCACATATTTGAACAGACCGACGACATCGCGGTACTCCCGGTAGAGCTTCAGCTCCATCTCGGTCTCGTACTTCTCGAGGTCCTCGGCGCTCATGGCATGTTCCCCTTCAGCCGTGCGTCCCCCCATTGTGCGTCAGACGCGCTCAGTCTCCAGGATCACCGGTGCACCCGGGGGTCCCTCGACGAGCAGCGTACGCAACAGCTCCGGCAGCCGCGTCGGGTACACCGGCTCGGTGGCCGTGGCCAGCTCGTCCGCCGTCCACCACCGCAGCCCGGCCACGCTGCGCCGCTCCAGCTCCGTCAGCCCGCTGCCGGCCCGTGCCGTGGTCTGTTGGGTACGACACAGGTAGTACCACTCGTCCTGGTCCCAGCGCCGCCCGGCGAACGGGAAGGAACAGATCCGCCGCCACAGCAGCGGGCCGAGCCGCACATCGGTGATCCCGGTCTCCTCCGCGAGCTCCCTGAGCGCCGCCTGCTCGCGGCTCTCCTCGCCCTCCAGGCCGCCTCCCGGCGTGAACCACCACGTCGACGAGGGATCGTCCGGCTCGAAGCCGTGCAGCAGCAGGATGCGGTCCTGCGGATCCAGCAGCACCACCCGTGCGACCTTCCGCAGCCGCCGCTCGTCCGGGCCGGTCGACCCGGCTTCGCCGGCCCCCTCAGCCACGCGCGGCCACCTTCCCCTTCGCCGCCTGGTCCCGCCGCGCGCCGCCGCCCGCCCTGCGCCGGACGAGGGGCCCGTAGGCCGCTCCCACCATGATCAGCACGGCTCCGGTGACGATCGCGATCAGTATCGGCCCCAGCGGCCCCGGCTGCGAGATCCCGCCCGGCAGCGCCTTGAAGGCATCGGGCCGCCCCACGGTGCCCCAGGACCCCAGCGGCCAGGCGGTGGCGTCCACTCGGGCGTCCACGGCGCCCCGCTCCACGGCGCCGCCCGCCTCGTCGGTGAGATGCACCCGTGAGTCGAGGGAGTCGCTGCGATGGTCGCCCATCAGGAACAGCCGGTCCTTGGGCACGGTGGTGGCGAAGACCGTCGAGGACGCCTGCTCCTCCGAGCGCAGATACGGTTCCTCGAAGACCTTGCCGTTGACCCGCAGCCGGCCCTGCTTGTCACAGCACTCGATCCGGTCGCCGCCGACCCCGATGACCCGCTTCACCATGGGCAGGTCGCCCCACACCTGGTCGCGGAAGACCACCACATCGCCACGGCGCACCTCGCCGCCGTCGACCCGCTGCGCCAGCACCCGGGCGCCCTTGGCGATCGTCGGCGCCATGGAGTCGGTCGGGACGGTGTAGGGCTTGTAGAGCACCGCGCCCCAGACGAAACCTCCGAGGAACAGCACACACCCGAGGGCCACCGCCACCCCGGACAGCACGCTGCCCGGCGTACGCCGCGGTGTGCCGCCCCCGACCCCTTGGGCTCCGCTCATTCCAGTGCTCCCGCCGTACGCAACAGACGTAGAAGATCAGGTTCCGTGTGCCCTGGGGCACACGGAACCGCACCTTACCCGGCGGTACGAGCCCCGTCAGCCGTCGGCGGTCAGCCGATCCGGCCGGGCCTCGGCCTCGGCCCGGACCTTGGCAATCAGCCTGCGGCGGCGCCACAGCACGATCGGCACCGCACCCGCGAGCCCCACGGCCGAGGGGGCCATCGCGGCGGCCGCGCCCAGACCCGGCTGGTCGAAGGTGCCCGGCACCGACAGGGTGGACCAGCGGTCGATCGGCCAGGCGACGACGAACGCGCGCCCGACGACATCGTCCACCGAGACCGTGCCGTTGTTCAGGTTCTGGTGGTAGCGGGAGTCCAGGGAGTCCTGGCGGTGGTCGCCCATCACCCAGATCCGGCCCTCGGGCACCTTGATCGGGCCGAACGGCTTCTCGTCACAGGGGGTGTTCCCGGGGAAGATGTACGGCTCGTCCAGCGGCTTGCCGTTGACCACGACCTTGCCGCCGCGCTTGCAGGAGACGGTGTCCCCGCCGACCGCGATGACCCGCTTGATCAGGTCCTTCTCCTCCGCCGACGGCATCAGCCCGATAAAGCTGAGCGCCTTCTGGATGCCCTCGGCGACCGGGCCGGAGTCACTCGTCTGCGTCTCGCCGAGCCAGCCGCCCGGGTCGTGGAAGACGACCACCTCGCCGCGCTGCGGCTCGGAGCCGAACCACGGGGTGAGCTTGTCCACCAGCACCCGGTCGCCCCGCTGCAGGGTGTTCTGCATGGAGTCGGACGGGATGGAGAACGCCTGCACCAGGAAGGTCTTGATCAGCAGCGCCAGAGCCAGCGCGATGATGACCAGGATCGGCAGCTCCTTCCAGAAGGAGCGCACCTTCTTCGGATTCCCGAGCTTCCCGGGCCCGCCGGGCATCCCGGGGCCCGGCTTCGCCGGTGCCCCATCCTCGGGCCCGGTCGGGTCAGTGGCGCCGGGTCCGTCCGGGGGGCCGGAGGGCTCCCCCCCGCCATCGGCTCCGGGTGGGTCCGACGCCCTGGGGCTGGCAGCCGCCTTGTCCGTGGGTACACCGGCTTCGGGCGCCTCGTCCGTCCCGTCCGTGGGGTGCTCTCCCGTCGCTCCGGGCCGCCTCTCGGGCTCTTCGTGACCGGATCGTGCGCCGACCGCCAAATCCCCCACATCCACTCCTCACGCCTGACTGCCGCCTGCCCCACGAACGGCGCAGGATCACCACTCCCATAACGAGCGGGAGTTCCGCAGGGGTCGGGAGCTGGACCATTCCTTGCTGATCCATGGGGGACAGCCTATGCGCCGCGCCCTCGGCCTGTGTCGCCCCACTCGGCGCGTCCTTGACGGAAGCGTAGGTGTCCGGCTCCTCGAGCCGCCGCATATGCCCGAACGGCCATGCGATCACCACGGCGCGGCCGACCACCATGTTGTCCGGGACCGTGCCCTGATAAGGCTCGTCGAGATGGACGCGGGAGTCCGCCGAATTGGACCGATGATCCCCCATGACGAACATCCGCCCCTGAGGGACGGTCACCTTGAACTGCCGCTGCGACGGCGGGTTCCCGGGGTGCAGATACGGCTCGTTCAGCGGGGTCCCGTTGACGGTGACCTTACCGTTCGTATCGCAGCACGCCACGGTGTCGCCGCCCACCGCGACCACCCGCTTGATCAGGTCCTGCTCGTCGCTGGACGGCAGCAGGCCGATGAAGGTCAGGAACTCCTTGCCCTGCTTGATGACCGGCGGGTCGTCCTTGGGGGGCTTGCGCTCGTCATCCAGCCAGCCCCCGGGGTCCTTGAACACCACCACATCGCCACGCTCCGGCTTCGAGCCGAACCACGGGGTGAACTTGTCCACCAGCACCCGGTCGCCGATCCGGATGGTCTGCTCCATCGAGCCGGACGGAATGACGAACGCCTGCACCAGGAAGGTCTTCAGGACGAGCGCGATCACCAGCGCCACACCCACCAGGATCGGTATCTCCTTGACGGCCGAACGGCGCCGCCTGCGCTTGATACGGCGCTGGATCCTGCGCCGCTCCGCGCGCCCGCCGACCCGGCGCTCGCCCGGCGCACGGGTGGTGTCCACTCCGGCGGGCGGACCCACCGTCCGCCGCGCCTTGGCACGAGGACGCCCGCGGCTACCCATGGGCACCACCGGGGGCGTCGGAGGATATGGCGCCGGGCGCCGCGGGCACGCCCGCGAAGGCGTCCGTACCGGGCACACCGGACCAGCGGCCGAACGGCCAGCCGATCCATGCGGCGCGGCCGATCACCTTGTCGACGGGGACCGTGCCCCCGCCCGGTGCGCCCAGGTAGTCGCGTGAGTCCCGGGAGGCGTCGCGGTGGTCGCCCATCACCCACAGCCGTCCCTCGGGCACGACGATGTCGAAGGGCACCCGCGAGGGGCTGTCCCCGGGGTGCAGATAGCGCTCGTCCACCGGCCGGCCGTTCACCTCGATCCTCCCCCGCCTGTCGCAGCAGGTGACCCGGTCACCACCGATGCCCACCACGCGCTTCACGTAGTCGGACTCGGCCGGTTCGGCCAGCCCGACCGCCGCGGCAGCCTTGCGCAGCAGACCGGTCACCGGGTTTCCGGACGGCTCCTCCTCGCCGAAGGAACCGGCTCCGTCGAACACGACAACGTCGCCGCGGCGCGGATCGTCCCCGAAACGGTAGGCGAGCTTGTTCACCAGCACCCGGTCCCCGGGACGGAGGGTGTTCTCCATCGAACCGCTGGGGATCAGGAACGGCTGCAGCACAAAGCCGCTCACCAGCAGCACGATGGCGGCGCAGGCCGCCGCGAGCAGCGCCCCGCGCCGCCATCGCCCGCCGCCGGCCAGCCATTGCGGCAGCCGCCCGGCGGACGAGTGCTCCCCGGCCCGCGCCGGAGCACGCGAAGAGCGCGACCGCTCCTCGCGCTCCTTCTCGGAGCCCCGGGAGCGGTCGCGCTCCGCGAGCTGTCCTTCGGTGTCCATCGGGCCAGAGCCTATCCGGCCCGGCCGGATGATCCGGCGGTAGCTCAGTAGTCGCGCAAAATCGCCGCGATCAGTTGTCGCGCTTCTCCTTGATCTTGGCGGCCTTGCCGCGGAGGTCGCGCAGGTAGTACAGCTTCGCCCGGCGCACATCACCGCGGGTGACGACCTCGATCTTCTCGACGATCGGGGTGTGCACCGGGAAGGTGCGCTCCACGCCGACGCTGAAGCTCACCTTGCGGACGGTGAAGGTCTCGCGGACACCGGAGCCCTGGCGGCGGATGACGACGCCCTTGAACTGCTGGACACGGGAGCGGTTGCCCTCGATGACGCGGACGTGGACGTTGACCGTGTCGCCGGGGCGGAAGGTCGGGATGTCGCTGCGCAGCGACGCGGAGTCGACGGTGTCGAGCAGGTGAGACATGATCGTCTGCTTTCCTCGCTGATGCCACAGGTCATCAGCGGCATATCGGATGATGATTTGGAGTGCCGCCCTCATCGGGTGGGCGTCGGTCCCCCTGTGGCAGGGGCGCACACCCGGACGTACGGCAGCGGCCTATTCTTCCACGGCCCGGTCCGGCCGCCCAAATCGGGCCCCACCGGTCCCGGGCAGCTCCTCCCAGCCCAGCTCGGCCAGGAGCGCGCGATCGTGCTTGTCGAGCGTCGCCGGGTCGCAGCGCTCGATCAGATCGGGGCGGTTCTCGCTGGTGCGGCGGAACGCCTCGTCGCGGCGCCAGCGGCCGACCCTGCCGTGGTGTCCGCTGACCAGCACCTCCGGGATGGAGCGGCCGCGCCACTCCGGGGGCTTGGTGTAGACGGGCCCCTCCAGGAGGTCGGCCATCGCGCCGGGGGCGAAGGAGTCGTCGCGATGCGACTCGGCGTTGCCCAGCACACCCGGCAGCAGCCGGGCCACCGCCTCGGTGATCACCAGCACTGCGGCCTCGCCGCCGGCCAGCACATAATCGCCGATCGAGACCTCGTGGACCTCGAGCCGCTCGCTGTACTCCTCGATCACCCGACGGTCGATGCCCTCGTAGCGGGCGGGCGTGAAGACCAGCCAGGGGCGCTCGGCGAGCTCGACAGCCAGGGCCTGGGTGAACGGACGGCCGCTCGGGGTCGGCACGATCAGCGTGGGCTTGACCAGCCCCTCCGCCTCGCCCGACGCCATGATCGAGTCAAGCGCCTCGCCCCAGGGCTCGGGCTTCATGACCATGCCGGGGCCGCCGCCGTACGGGGTGTCGTCGACCGTGTTGTGCCGGTCGTGCGTCCAGCCGCGCAGATCGTGGACCCGCACATCGAGTTGGCCGCGGGCGCGTGCCTTGCCGACCAGCGAGACGTTCAGCGGCTCCAGATACTCGGGGAAGATCGTGACGACGTCGAGCCTCATGACGACTCGTCCTCACGACCGCCCGCGGTGTCGCCCTTACGGCCGCCGTCGGTCTCGTCCTTCTTACGGCCGCTCTCGGCCTCGTCCGTACGGCTGCCCGCGATCTCCGCCGCGGCCTCGTCGAGCAGGCCCGGCGGCGGGTCGATCACGGCGCGCTGCTCCTCCAAATCGATCTCCGGCACGAACTCGGAGACGAAGGGGATCATCACCTCGCTCCCGTCGGGGCGCTTCACGATCAGCAGGTCCTGGTACGGCAGATGGGAGATCTCGGAGACCCTGCCGACCTCGGTGCCGTCCACGGTGACCACATCGATGTCGATCAGCTGGTGGTCGTAGAACTCCTCGGGGTCCTCCGGGAGTTCCTCGGGGTCGACCTCCGCGATCAGCAGAGTGTTGCGCAGCGCCTCGGCGGCGCTGCGGTCGCGTACGCCCTCGAAGCGCAGCAGCAGCCGGCCGCTGTGCACCCGGCCGGACTCGATGGTCAGCGGCCCGGCCGAGGCGGGCTCGGTGGTCAGCACGGCACCCGGACCGAGCCGCAGCTCCGGCTCGTCCGTCCGCACCTCGACGGTGACCTCGCCCTTGATGCCATGGGCACGGCCGATCCGCGCGACAACCAACTGCACGATGCGATGTCCCTTCACACACACGGGCCGGGGACGGCCCAAAGCCCTCCCCGGCCCGTGCCGGTGCTCTTCTTGATCGCCTCAGTGGACCTGATCGACGTCGACGAGGTCGACGCGGATCCCGCGGCCGCCGATGGCGCCCACGACGGTGCGCAGGGCGCGTGCGGTGCGGCCGTTGCGGCCGATCACCTTGCCGAGGTCATCGGGGTGCACCCGGACCTCCAGCACACGCCCACGCCGCAGGGTGCGCGAGGCCACCTGCACGTCGTCGGGGTTGTCGACGATGCCCTTCACCAGGTGCTCGAGGGCCTCCTCGAGCATCCTCAGGCCTCAGTCGACGCGGTGGACTCGGCGGACTCAGCCGCCTCGTCCGACTTCTTCTCGGCCTTCTTCGCCTTCTGGGTGATCGCCTCACCCTTCGGCTCGTCACCGGCGCCCTTGGCGGCCGCCTCGAACAGGGCGCGCTTGTCGGCCTTCGGCTCGGCGACCTTCATCGGAGCCGGGGCGGGCAGACCCTTGAACTGCTGCCAGTCGCCGGTGACCTTCAGGATGGCCAGCACGGGCTCGGTCGGCTGCGCGCCGACCTTCAGCCAGTGCTGCACACGCTCCGAGTCGACCTCGATGCGCGACGGGTTCTGCACCGGGTGGTACAGGCCGATCTCCTCGATCGCCCGGCCGTCACGGCGGGTGCGGGAGTCGGCGACGACGATGCGGTAGTGAGGCGAACGGATCTTGCCCAGACGCTTCAGCTTGATCTTGACTGCCACGGAAGTGGTGTCTCCTGGTCTTGACGTGGTTGAGCACTGCGACGTGCCGCGTGGGGTTGCGGTACCCGAGTGCCCGATGGACGCGTCAGCCGGAGGAGAGAGGGGTCCTGGTCGGCTGTCGAGTACAGCAGACCATTCTGCCACACCGGGACAGGTCAGCCGACCGCGGCCACCGCCTCCGGAATGCGGAAGGGCTTACCGCATCCACCGCACATGATCGGCGCCTGGGCCAGCACCGACGGGACGACCCGGACATTGCGCCCGCAGTCGCACACCGCCTTGACCCGGACGCCGCCACCGGACGAGCCGTGACGCGCGGCGGGCCCGCGGAAGGTGCGGGAGGTCTCGGCGGTGGTCGCCACGGTGTGTGCCTTCAGCGCGCGCTGGAGGCGGTCGATCGTGGTCCGGTACCGCTTTCTCGCCTCGGGGCTGAGGGTGACCAGCGAGAAGCCACTGCTGGGATGCGGCTCCTCGGGGTGGTCGAGCCCCAGCTCCTCGGCGATCGCCAGGAACCGGCGGTTGTGGTAGCGGCCGGCGCGTGAGGTGTCACGGACACCGCGGGCGGCGGCGATCCCATGGACTGCCTCATGCAGCAGCCGTTCGAAGGAGAGCTCGGCGCCACATGCGGACGACGACTCTCCGATCAGCGATTCGGGCGCGGCGAGATCCGGCAGCTCGGAGTGGTGCCGTTGAATATCGGCCCACGCCTGCGCCAGCTCTGCGGCGAGAACAGGTGGTGTCGTGCTCACGTCGTGCTAACGAGCAGGACCGGTCCGGTGTTCCGATTCCGGGGCATCCCAAATAATTTGCACGTACCAGTCAGTTCACGGTGATGTACGACGACGAGGGGCGGGTGCGTAAATGTGTGGATGAGCCACGCACCGTGCATCAAGCCGGTACGTACCGCCTCAGTAGGCCCTCGCGACGATGGCGACGTTACCCGGCGCGTCATCGGCGTCCGGCACCGCCCCGTCCTCGGTGATCAGACACCGGACCGACACGGACCGCTCGGCGAGCGCCGCCTCGCCCTCCGGCCCCAGGTCCGCCCACCGGATGCGGGCCCAGCCGCCCGCGGCCGCGGCCTCGGCGGCCTCCTCCATGGTCGCCACCTCCGTGGTGCGCGCCTTACGGCGCTCACGGGCCTGCCGCAGCAGCAGCGCCTGGTCCTCCTCCAGGACCTTGGGCAGCAGCTCCGGCAGCAGTTCGGCGCGCACCGGCTCCTTGCCGCCGGGGATCCGCCGGGCCACCATCGCGGTGCCGCCCTCCAGGTCGCGCGGGCCGACCTCGACCCGGACCGGCACGCCCTTGAGTTCCCAGTCGACCGCGCGCCGGCCGAAGGGGGTGTCCGTACGGTCGTCGACATGGACCCGCACGCCCGCCGCGGTGAGCAGCTCGCCGATCTCGCGGACCTTGGCGAGCACCGTGTCCTCGCCCTTGATCGCCAGCACCACGACCTGGATCGGGGCCAGCCTCGGCGGGATCCGCAGGCCGTTGTCGTCGCCGTGCATCATCACCAGCGCGCCGACCATCCGGGTCGTGCTGCCCCAGGAGGTCTGCCAGACCAGCTCCTGCTCGCCGTCCTTGGACAGATAGCTGGTGTGGAAGGCCCGGGCGAAGTTCTGGCCGAGCTCATGGCTGGTGCCCAGCTGCAGCGCCTTGCCGTCGCCCATCATCCCTTCGAGGGTGAGGGTGTTGAGGGCGCCGGCGAACCGCTCCCGGGCGGTCTTGCGGCCCAGCACCACGTCCATCGCCAGGACGTCCTCCATGAACCGGGCGTAGACCTCGCGGTGGATCCGGGCGGCGAAGTCCCTGGCGTCCTCGTACGACGCGTGCGCGGTGTGCCCCTCCTGCCACAGGAACTCGGTCGTCCGCAGGAACAGCCGCGGCCGTAGCTCCCAACGCACCACATTGGCCCACTGGTTGATCAGCAGCGGCAGATCGCGGTAGCTCTGCACCCACTTGGAGAAGTACTCGTTGACGATCGTCTCCGAGGTGGGCCGGACGACGACCGGCTCCTCGAGCTCCTTACCGCCGCCATGGGTGACGACGGCGAGCTCCGGCGCGAACCCCTCGACGTGATCGGCTTCCTTGGCGAGATACGACTGCGGGATGAAGAGCGGGAAGTACGCGTTCTGGACGCCGACCGCCTTGATGCGGGCGTCCATGTCCTGCTGCATCCGCTCCCACAGCCCGTACCCGTACGGTCGGATCACCATGGTGCCGCGCACCGGGCCGTTGTCGGCCAGCTCGGCCTTGTTGATCACATCCTGGTACCAGCGGGGGAAGTCCTCCGCCCGCGGGGTGAGCACGGGAGTCTTGGCCATGGCGCCGATCGTACGGCGGTGGTGTACCGAACCGTGAATCAAGCGAAAACGAGCCGATCAGTGCCGGCCATCGCCCGCCACTGGCCGCCGGCCGGGCGGAGGTCAGCGGGCGGTTCGGGGAGCGAGACGTACGCACAGGCGTGCGGGGGCGCACAAAGGGGGCACGCAAGCACGGCCGTGAAACCTCTGGACGCGGGGACGGATGCGGAGTTCCCTGGCATTTGGGGGTGGGACGTCACACCGCACAACGGCGGATGTGACACCGAATCTGACGACGGCACTGCTCTTCGCTGATTGGGGCCCTTTCGATGACATCTACGCTCGTACAGCGGCATCGCCCGCACCCCTCCTCGTCGCGAACGACGGACGCCCACGCTCGCACCCGCGACTGGGCGGAGATCCAGGAGCGGATGCTGGTCCCGCTGTACGAGGCCGTGTACGAACGGCTGGACGTCGGCGCCGGGACCCGGCTGCTGGGCCTGGGCTGCGGCTCCGGGCTCGCCCTCCTCATAGCGGCCGCGCGCGGCGCCACGGTCTGCGGGGTGGACACGGACGAGCGGCGCCTGGACCTCGCGCGCGACCGGCTGACGGCCGTGGACGCGCCGGGCGGCCCGGCGCTGCCCGCCCGGCTGGGCCTCGGCGGCCCTGAGAGCCCCTGCGTACAGGAGGCCGCGGCGGAGTCGGCCTTCACGGTGGTGACGGCCTTCGAGCCGCTGTCGGCGCTGGGCGCGGCGGGCCCCGCGCGGTGGGTGTCCGCCCTCGCGGCCGCCGCGGCGCGCACCGAACGCGGCGGGGCCGTGGTGCTCGCCGGATGGGGCCCGCCGGAGCGCTGCGCCACCTCCGGGGTGCTGGGGGTGGGCGACCGGCTCGCCGATCCGATGGACTCCCCCGGACATCACCGGGAGGTGCCCCCTCCCGTCCGCTGGCGGCCGTGCGGCCGCGACGCCCTGGAGGAACTGGCCGCGCTAGCCGGACTGCGGCCCGACGGATCGGGCCGGGTGGCCTGCCCGTTCGGGTACGCCGATATGGACAGCGCGGTGCGCGGGCTGCTGTCGACGGGGCTGTTCGACGCGGCGGAGCAGGTCACGGATCCGGTCCAGGTCCGCAAGGAGATCATTGAGGCACTCCATCCGCATCAGCGCGCGGACGGCACGGTGTGGATGCCGAACGTCTTCCGCTATCTGATCTGCCGCGTCTGAACGGGACCGTCACGTAAGGCCCCTGAGCTGTGCGCAGGGGCCTTACGGTTCATTCGTACGGGTAACGCCTCGGGGGCCGGGGCGGCTCAGCCCATGAACTTCTTGAACTCGTCGGGGAGTTCGAAGTCCTGTCCGTCCTGTCCGCCGGGCAGCCCGAACGCGCCGCCCTGCTCGCGGCGCGCGGCCGCGGCCTGCTCATCGGCCTTGCGCTTCATGGGGTTGCCCGAGCGCTGCTTCCCCTTGGCCTTCTTCTGCTGCTTGCCCTTGCGCTTGCCGCCGCCACCGATGCCCGGCATACCTGGCATCCCGGGCATCCCCGGCATGCCGCCCTGGGCCATCTTCGACATCATCTTGCGCGCGTCGAAGAACCGCTCCACCAGGTTCTTGACCGCGCTCACCTCGACGCCGGAACCACGGGCGATACGGGCGCGGCGCGAGCCGTTGATGATCGTGGGGTCCTGGCGCTCGCCCGGGGTCATCGACTTGATGATGGCCGCGGTGCGGTCCACTTCCCGCTCGTCCAGGTTGTTGATCTGGTCCTTCATCTGGCCCATACCCGGCAGCATGCCGAGCAGCTTGGAGATGGAGCCCATCTTGCGGACCTGCTCCATCTGCGCCAGGAAGTCGTCGAGCGTGAACTCCTTGGGGCCCTTCGCCAGCTTGGCCGCCATCTTCTCGGCCTCTTGCTGGCTGAAGGTCTGCTCGGCCTTCTCGATCAGGCTGAGCATGTCGCCCATGCCGAGGATGCGGGACGCCATGCGGTCCGGGTGGAACGCGTCGAAGTCGTCCAGCTTCTCGCCGTTGGAGGCGAACATGATCTGGCGGCCGGTGACATGCGCGATGGACAGCGCGGCACCACCGCGCGCGTCGCCGTCCAGCTTGGAGAGCACCACACCGTCGAAGCCGACGCCGTCGCGGAACGCCTCCGCGGTGTTCACCGCGTCCTGGCCGATCATCGCGTCGACGACGAAGAGGACCTCGTCCGGGCTGACGGCGTCGCGGATGTCGGCGGCCTGCCGCATCAGCTCCTCGTCGATACCGAGGCGACCCGCGGTGTCGACGATCACGACGTCGTGCTGCTTGGTCTTGGCGAACTCGACCGAGTCCTGCGCCACCTTGACCGGGTCGCCGACGCCGTTGCCCGGCTCGGGCGCGAAGACGGCGACACCGGCCCGCTCCGCGACCACCGAGAGCTGGTTGACGGCGTTGGGGCGCTGAAGGTCACAGGCGACGAGCAGCGGGGCGTGGCCCTGGCCCTTCAGCCAGCGGCCGAGCTTTCCGGCGAGCGTGGTCTTACCGGCGCCCTGCAGACCCGCGAGCATGATCACGGTCGGCGGCTGCTTGGCGAAGCGGAGGCGCCGCGCCTCACCGCCGAGGATGCCGATCAGCTCCTCGTTGACGATCTTGATGACCTGCTGGGCGGGGTTGAGCGCCTGGGAGACCTCGGCCCCGAGGCTGCGCTCCTTGACCTGCTTGATGAACGACCGGACGACGGGCAGCGCCACGTCGGCCTCGAGCAGGGCGATCCGGATCTCGCGTGCCGTGGCGTCGATGTCCGCCTCGCTGAGGCGTCCCTTGCCCCGGAGGTTCTTGAAAGTCGCTGCGAGGCGATCGGAGAGGGTATCGAACACGGTGGTCGCGAATCCTTCGGTCGGATGTCGGGTCGGTGGTCGGGCTCCAAGGGTATCCGCCCGTCGCGGGAACGGTCTGCCCCCGGGCGTGCGACGCCCGGGCGGGGTGTCTTTCCCCACCCCGCCCCTTCCCGAACCGGAGCTGCGCCCCGGGCCCCGTTCCGGGGGCTCCGCCCCCGCGCCCCCGCCGGGGCTCCGCCCCGGACCCCGCTCCTCAAACGCCGGAGGGGCTGGGCAGTGGCGCCTGTCCGCCCCGGGCCTGCCCCACGCCGGAGAGGCCGGGGAATCGCTCCTCAAACGCCGGAAGGGCTGGGGTGTGGCACCTGTCCGCCCTGGACCTGCCCCACGCCGGACAGGCCGGGGAATCGCTCCTCAAACGCCGGAAGGGCTGGGGTGTGGCACCTGTCCGCCCTGGACCTGCCCCACGCCGGACAGGCCAGGGAATCGCTCCTCAAACGCCGGAACGGCCGGTGAACGGCACCTGTCCACCCCGGACCTGCTCCTCAATCAGCCGGAGAGGCTGCGAAGAGGCACCTTGGCCGGGAGGCGGCGCCCATACGCGGGTGCCGCTTCTCAGGTGTCGGACGGGCTGGTCAGTGCTCGCTCGACCTTTTGGGCCACCTCGGCCGCGTGCATGGGCTTCAGGGGGGCGCCGGAGCTGTCCGTGACATAAAACGCATCCACGGCGTTGGCACCGAGGGTGGAGACGTGGGCGCTGCGGACCGCGACGCCGGTGTGCTCCAGGGCACGGCCGATTCGGTGCAGCAGGCCGGGGGCGTCCTGGGCGCGGACCTCGATCACGGTGGCGAGCTGGGAGCTGCCGGGTGCGACCGTCACCCGTGGTGGCGGGGCGTGCGCCCCGCGGCGGCGGGGGTACTTGCGGTAGGCGGCCTCGCGCTCGGCCAGGCGGGCGACGATGTCGAGCGAGCCGTCCAGGGCGCGGAGCAGGTCGTTCCGCAGTCGGGCGGCCTGTGGCAGCGAACCGTACTCGGCCGCGACCCGCCAGCTCAGCAGCAGCACCCTGGCCGCCGCGCCCGCCGCGTCCAGCTCCGACGGCAGCTCGAGGGCGCGCAGATCCGCCGCGCGCACCGTAAGGCGGTGCAGGGCCAGGACGCCGGCCGCTGTGTGAAGGACGCCGGGCTGGTCGGGGACGGCGATGAGCAGTTCCACGCCGATTGGCTCGGGGCCGGTGGCCTCGTCCTCGGGAAGCCCTTCGGCGGCAGTCGTAAGGAGGCCGTCGGTGAGGAGGCCGCCCGCCTCGCCCGGCGCCAGCGCCTCGGAGCGTGCGTGCAAGGCCAGTACCGGGCCGCCGGTGCGCCATGCCTCGATCGCGAGGCGTTCCTGTTCGGCCGTCGTCTGCTGCGGGGTGGACCAGTCGTCGGCGGGTTCGCCCGCGAGGACCGCCGCGACCCGCTTGACCAGGTCGGCGACGAGGGAGCCGCGCCAGGCGCTCCAGGCCGCGGGGCCGGTGGCCAGCGCGTCGGCCTCGGTGAGAGCGTGCAGCAGTTCCAGGGTGGTGGCGCCGCGGACGGCCTCGGCGACCGAGCGCACCGTGGCCGGGTCGTCCAGGTCGCGCCGGGTGGCGGTCTCGACGAGCAGCAGATGGTGGCGTACGAGGGTGGCGAGGACTGCGACGTCCGCGCGGTCGAAGCCGATGCGGGCGGCGACATCGCGGGCGATGGTCTCCCCGGCCACCGAGTGGTCGCCGGGCCAGCCCTTGCCGATGTCGTGCAGCAGCGCGGCGACCAGCAGCAGATCGGGGCGGCCGACCCGGCGGCTGAGCGCGCTGGCCCGGACCGCGGTCTCGACCAGATGCCGGTCCACGGTCCAGCGGTGGACGGCGTTGCGCTGCGGACGGCAGCGCACCCGCTCCCAGTCCGGCAGCAGCCGGGTGATCAGCCCCTCGGCCTCCAGGGCCTCCCACACGCCGACGGTGGACTCGCCCGCGCCCAGCAGCGTGATCAGCTGCTCCCTGGCCTCGGGCGGCCATGGCACGGGCAGTGGCCGGGCGGCGGTGGACAGCCGCCTTACGGCGTGCGGCGACAGCGGAAGTCCGGCCTGGGCGGCGGCCGCGGCGGCCCGCAGGGTGAGCACGGGGTCACGGTCGGGGCGCGCGGTGCGGGCCAGCACCACCTCGCCGTCCTGTTCCACGACGCCCTCGGCGAGCGGGCTGCGCTCCCCCGCGTCCGCGGCGCCCCCACGGCCGCCCGAGCGCCCGCCGCGGCCGCCGAGCAGGCCGCGCAGCCGGGGCCGGGCGGCCGAGCGGGCGCGCAGCACCCGCTCGACCTCGCGCCAGGTCACATCGCTCGCGTAGGAGATGATCCGGGCGGATTCGTAGATCTGGCGCAGCAGGGCGTCGGCGTCCAGCAGCCCGAGGGCGGCCGCGACCTGGTCCTGCTCCTGGAGCATGAGGCGGTCGGCGGCGCGACCGGTGGACAGATGGAGCGCGTCGCGCGCGTCCAGCAGCCGCCGCCGCGCGTCGTCGAGTCCCTCGCGGGGCGCGTCGGCGAGCCAGGAGGCGGCGATGGCACGCAGTGCGGTGGCGTCGCGGAGCCCGCCGCGGGCCTCCTTCAGGTCGGGTTCGAGCAGGAACTGCAGCTCACCGTGGCGCTCGGCGCGCTCCTGGCACAGCGCGTGGAGCTCGGGCAGCCGCCGCGGGGCCTGGGCGCGCCAGTCGGCGAGGACGGTGGTGCGCAGATCGGCGGTGAGCGCCTGGTCGCCCGCGATGTGGCGGGAGTCGAGCAGACCGAGCTGGACCTTCAGATCCTCGGCGGCGGTCGCGCGGGCCTCGTCGGAGGTGCGCACCGAGTGGTCGAGGGCGAGGCCCATGTCCCAGACCGGGTACCAGACGTGGTCGGCGAGCACGGCGAGGGCCGAGCGATCGGCGGAGCCATCGTGCAGCAGCAGCACATCGAGGTCGCTGCGCGGGGAGAGTTCGCCGCGTCCGTAGCCGCCGACCGCCACCAGGGCGACGCCCCGGTCGATCCCGGCGGTCCGCGCCCCGCCGGTGAGCAGCGCGGCCAGCCACTGGTCGGTGAGTTCGGCCAGGGCGGAACGGCGCGGCGGCCCGGACCGCGACCCCTCCTGGAGGAGTCGCAGCCGGGCCGCCGCGTAGCCGCCGGGCCCCGAGTCGGTGGTGTCGGTCGTGGTCTCGAGGCTTTCCGTCAACTCGGCTCCCTGTCAGCGTGCGACTGGTTGTCCGGCTCGTGCCGGGCCCTCGGAGGGCGTACTCCGGGCCCTCGGAGGGCGTCCGGGCTCCGGGCCCTCGGAGGGCGTCCGGACTCCGGCCCTCAGCGGGCGCCCGGGCCGCGGCCCCGAGCGGGGCGTCCCGGCCCCGGCCCTCAGAGGGCGTCCGGGCCGCGCTCCCCGGTGCGGACCCGGACGGCGGTCTCGACGGGGACGCTCCAGACCTTGCCGTCACCGATCTTTCCGGTGCGCGCGGCCTTGACCACGACATCGACGAGGTCATCGGCGTCCTCGTCCTCGACCAGCACCTCTATGCGCACCTTGGGCACCAGGTCGACGGTGTACTCCGCGCCCCGGTAGACCTCGGTGTGGCCGCGCTGACGGCCGTAGCCGCTGGCCTCGGTGACGGTCAGGCCCTGGACGCCGAACGCCTGCAGCGCTTCCTTGATCTCGTCGAGCCGGTGCGGCTTCACGACTGCGGTGATGAGCTTCACGCGTCCACCTTCTTGTTGTGCGGCTTCTGCGGCGCGGACGCGCCGGTCGCGGCGGGCACCGTACTACGGGCGGATCCGCCCACCGCGCTGAAGTCATAGGCGGTCTCGGCGTGGAACGCCTGGTCGATGCCGCCGAGCTCCTCGTCCTCACTGGCCCGGAAGCCGATGGTCACGTGGATGAGCTTGGCGAGGAGCCAGGAGACGACGAAGGAGTAGAGCAGCACCGTGAAGGCGCCGAGCGCCTGCTTGCCCAGCTGGGCCGCGCCACCGACGCCGTCGGTGGCCAGGACGCCGACCAGGAGGGTGCCGATGAGACCGCCGACCAGGTGCACCCCGACCACGTCGAGCGAGTCGTCGTAACCCAGCTTGTACTTGAGGCTGACGGCCCAGGAGCAGACGACACCGGCCACCAGGCCGATCACGATGGCGCCCCAGGCGTTCACCGCCGCACCCGAGGGGGTGATGGCGACCAGGCCCGCGACCGCGCCGGAGGCGGCGCCCAGCGTGGTGAACGCGCCATGCCGGATGCGCTCGTAGGCGAGCCAGCCGAGCATCGCGACACCGGTGGCGACCTGGGTGTTGAAGGCCATGTTGGCGGCGGTCCCGTTGGCGGCGAGGGCGGAGCCGGCGTTGAAGCCGAACCAGCCGAACCAGAGCAGACCGGAGCCGAGCATCACCAGCGGCAGGTTGTGCGGGCGCATCGGGTCCTTCTTGAAGCCGATGCGCTTGCCGAGTACCAGGGCCACGGCCAGGCCCGCGGCGCCCGCGTTGATGTGGACCGCCGTGCCGCCCGCGAAGTCGATGACCTCCTTCTTGAACAGCCAGCCGTCGGCCTGCCAGACCCAGTGGGCCACCGGGAAGTAGACGACCGTGGTCCACACCGTGATGAACAGCGCCCAGGCGCCGAACTTGACGCGGTCGGCGACGGCTCCGCTGATCAGCGCGGGGGTGATCACCGCGAACATCAGCTGGAAGAGTGCGAAGGCCAGGACCGGGATCGCGTCGGGCTTCTCGCCCCACAGCGACGTCGGCTCGATGCCCCGGAAGCCGATGTGGTCGAGATTGCCCAGCAGCCCGCCGCCGATGTCATCACCGAAGGTGAGCGAGTAGCCGAACAGCACCCACAACAGCGAGACGACGCCGAGCGAGATAAAGGACATCATCAGCATGTTCAGGGCGCTCTTCACCCGCACCATGCCGCCGTAGAAGAAGGCCAGGCCAGGGGTCATCAGCATCACGAGTGCGGCGCTGATCAACACGAACGCGGTATTTGCGCCATTCAATGTGGACGTCTCCTCGAAACGACGGCCCGTGCGGGCAGGACATCGGGGGCCGGTATTCGCCTCGAGATTGGCGCAGCACCGTTTCAGCCGATGCCGCCCGATGTTTCACCGCAGTGACGAAGGCCGCGGGAGTGTTACGCGCCGATGAACCGCGGCTGTCGGGGCGGAGCCCTCCGTTACCGTGTCGCGACCACCGCCGGGTCCGCTCAGACGGCCTGGCCGGGCCCCGCAGCCCCCGGGGTGTCGGGCATGAGGGTGGCCAGCCGCTCGCCGAGATCGGCGACCTGAGGCACGTCGCCGAACTGGCGCACCGCCGTGTCCACGGTCTTGCGCAGCCGGTTGTTGACCCGCTCCGAGCGCACCCGCTTGGCGAGCGGCAGCGCCTGGCGGGCGACGTCGGCGGCCTGCTCGGGCTCCTTCTGGAGGAGATGGACGGTGGCCATGCCGATCAGGTTGAGCGCATACGAACGCTGGGGGCCCGCGTCGTTCTCCGTCTCCTGGCCGAAAAGCTTCACGGCCTGGCGCATCACCGGGTCGGCCATCTTGGCGTAGGTGGGGCTGCGGCCGGCGACATAGGCGAGATCGCGATAGGAGTGGGCGTTCTCCGCGTTGAGCTCGGCCTCGGAGAAGAAGCGGATCCAGTCGGGGTCGCCATCGCCCTTGGCGCAGTCGGCGAAGGTGTCCTCGGCCATCTTCACCGCGCGGTGGCATTTGCTGGGCTGGCCCATATTGGCGTAGGCGCGGGCCTCCATCGCATACAGCATGGCCTGGGTGCGCGGGGTGGCGTTCTCCCGGCTGCCGTACTGCGCGAGGTGGACCAGCTCCAGCGCGTCGTCGGGCCGGCCGACGTGGATCATCTGGCGGCTCATGCCGGAGAGGATGTACGAGCCGAGGGGGCGGTCCCCGGACTCCTTGGCGGCGTGGAGGGCGAGCACGAAGTACTTCTGCGCGGTGGGCTGGAGCCCGACGTCATAGCTCATCCACCCGGCCAGCTGGGCGAGCTCGCCCGCGACCTTGAACAGCCGCCGGGAGACCGCCTCCGGGTGGGGCTCCTGGAGCAGGTCGGTGACCTCGTGCAACTGGCCGACCACCGCCTTGCGGCGCAGCCCGCCGCCGCACTGGGCGTCCCAGGCGCGGAACATCACGATGGTGGACTCCAGCAGCTCTAGCTCCGGCTCGGAGAGCCGGGAGACCCGGCGCGCGCGCCCGCCGTCCACCGCCTTGGCGCCGCCGGGCTGTCCGCTCGTGGAGGGCACCAGCCAGCGCTGCATGGGCTCGATGAGGGCGGGGCCCGCGGACAGCGAGAGCGAGGCGCCGAGGAAGCCGCGGCGGGCGAGCATCAGGTCGCTGCGGGAGAACTCGCCGATCAGCGCCACCGTTTCGGGCCCGGCCCAGGGAAGATCCACGCCGGACACGGACGGTGACCGGTGGACGGCGCGCAGCCCGAGGTCCTCGATACCCACCACACAGCCGAAGCGCTCGGAGAACAACTCCGAGAGAATCTGCGGAATCGGCTCCCGGGGCTGCTCGCCGTCCAGCCAGCGGCGCACCCTTGAGGTGTCCGTGCTGATGTGGTGGGCGCCTAACTGCCGTGCTCTGCGGTTGACTTGGCGCGCCAGCTCCCCCTTCGACCAGCCGCTGCGCACGAACCACGACTGCAATTGCGCATTGGGGCGCTTCCCAGCACCGCCGCCGCTGTCGCCCACCCGGAACGCCCCCATCCCACGAATCTTCCCGAACCGCCACCAGAATGCCTTCTGTCACGGTCAGTTGTCCCCGGGATGCGACGTATCAACCGTCCCGACAGGGAACCGCCTCATGCCAGGGGCATGTACCGATCCGTACTCCGCCCGCCGTCAGCTCGCCTTCGAGCGAGCACCACATCCAGGGACTGTGCACTGAAAGTAATCCTACGATCACGCCCCTGGCGAGGCGGTTCCCGAAAACGCCACCATTCGCCACCCCTTCGAATGAACCCGGTTGCCGGTTCGCACGATTCACTTGACACCGGGGCGACGGGAAACCGGTGAAGGGGTGCAAGCGGGGGCGCACGGGTCGCGCCTCACCACCTCCGTCACATCGGAGCGCACTCTGTCGCGCCTCGTCGGCGACGGAGCGTCATCGCGACGTTCCGGCTCGTAACCATCCAGAGCGTGACCCGTTGGAGGGGGCATGGGCTTCACGATCGGCGGCAACCGGGACATGCGGTCCGGCTCACGGCGCCGCGGCCGTACCTCCGAGTCCACGACGGTGGCGGAGTACACCGGTCTGTGGGGCTGGGATGTGGTACCGGGCGCGCGGGCGGCACGGAGTTCGGGGGGCGGCAGAAACGAATGTTCATGCGGTGACCACGGCTGTCCCTCCCCCGGCGCGCATCCGCTCTCCTTCGCCCCCGGCGTCCCGGCGGGCGCCACGCTGGACGCCGCCGCGGCCGCGTGGGAGCAGGTCCCCGGGGCGGCCGTGCTGCTGCCCGTGGGCCGCTCGTTCGACGTCCTGGAGGTCGCGGAGTACGCGGGCGGACACGCGCTGGTCCGGCTGGAGCGGATGGGGCTGCCCCTCGGCCCGGTGGCCCTCACCCCGCACGGGCGCGCCCAGTTCTTCGTCGCCCCCGGCGCCGCCGCCGAACTGCCCGAGCTGCTGTACCGCATGGGGTGGGACGACGCCGACCTGGATCTGCGCTGTCTGGGCCCGGGCGACCACATCACCGCCCCGCCCTCGGACCTCGGCGGCCTCGGACCGGTCCGCTGGCTGCGCCCGCCGACCCTCGACACCGCGGGCCGCCCGCCGCACGCCCGGCTGGTCCTGGGCACCCTCGCCTATCTGAGCCACCGGGCCGGGGCCTGAGGGAGCGCTCTCCTCTTGCGCGAGCGCCCGTACGCGGGCCTTTGTTCGCCCGAGCGCCCTGTGCGCGCACTCTGTGCCCGTACACGCCCGTACGCGAGCGCTGTGCCCGTACGCGGACGCTGTGGAAGCCGCATACGAACGCCGGACGGGCCGGGAGTCAACCCCGGCCCGTCCGGCGCGATACGGGTGATCCCCCCACCACGGCCTCAGCCGCCGATCAGCGCGTCGACGAACGCCTCCGGCTCGAACGGCGCGAGATCGTCCGCGCCCTCGCCCAGCCCCACCAGCTTGACCGGGACCTTCAGCTCACGCTGGACGGCGACGACGATGCCGCCCTTGGCGGTGCCGTCCAGCTTGGTCAGCACGATGCCGGTGATGTCCACGACCTCCGCGAACACCCGCGCCTGCACCAGGCCGTTCTGCCCGGTCGTGGCGTCGAGGACGAGCAGCACCTCGTCCACCGCGCCGTGCTTCTCCACGACCCGCTTGACCTTGCCCAGCTCGTCCATCAGACCGGTCTTGGTGTGCAGCCGGCCGGCGGTGTCGATCAGGACGACATCCGCGCTCTCCGCGATGCCCTCCTTCACCGCGTCGAAGGCCACCGACGCCGGGTCGCCGGCCTCCGGGCCCCGGACCGTACGGGCACCGACCCGCTCGCCCCAGGTCTGCAGCTGATCGGCGGCGGCCGCGCGGAAGGTGTCGGCCGCGCCCAGCACCACGGACTTCCCGTCGGCGACGAGCACCCGGGCCAGCTTGCCGGTCGTGGTGGTCTTACCGGTGCCATTGACACCGACGACCATGACGACGCCCGGCTTCTCCTCGCCGTTCGCGCCCACACCGCTCTCGGTGTGCACCGAACGGTCGGCCTCGGTGCCGATGAGGCGCAGCAGCTCCTCCCGCAGCAGAGCGCGCAGCTCCTCGGGGCTACGGGTGCCGAGCACCCGGACGCGCTCCCGCAGCCGCTCGACCAGCTCCTCGGTCGGCGCCACACCGACGTCCGCGGTCAGCAGCGTGTCCTCGATCTCCTCCCAGGTCTCATCGTCGAGGTGCTCCCGGGACAGCAGCGTCAGCAGCCCCTTGCCCAGAGTGGTCTGGGAGCGGGACAGCCGGGCGCGCAGCCGGACCAGCCGGCCGGCGGTCGGCTCCGGGACCTCGATCGGCGGGACCTCGGGCGGGGCGGGTGCGGGTGCCTCCGCGGCCGGGGCCCCGGTCCCCGGAAGGTCCACCTCCTCGATGGTTCTGCGTGGTTCCTCACGCGGGGTTTCGGCCTCCTCGCCGACGTGCGGCTCGGCGGGCGGCGCGGTGACGGTGGGGCTGCTGGGCGGGGGCGGGGGCAGCCGCTTCTTCTTGCGGCCGCTGATCACGAGCCCGCTGATCGCGGCGACCGCGACCACAGCGATGACTACGGCAAGGATGAGGTATTCCATAACGCCCCCCAGTATCAGCCACGAGGGGGAGCGAGTCATTCGCCTCCCAGCCCGGCCTGCCGGGCGCGCACGATGGCCTGGGCGCGGTCGCGCACTTGGAGCTTGGCGAAGATCGAGCCGACGTGATTACGCACCGTCTTGTCAGTGACCACCAGCCGCTGGGCGATCTGCCGGTAGCCGAGACCGGCCGCCAGCAGGTCCAGCACCTCCCGCTCCCGGGCCGTCAACGTCGGGAACGCCTCCTTGGCGGACGCCGAACCCGAGGCGCCGACCAGCGCCCCGAGCCGCTCGGCCATCCGCGGGCTGAAGACCGCACCGCCCCGTGCAACGGTGTGCAGCGCCCGCAGGATCTCGTCCCGGCCCGCGCCCTTGAGCAGATAGCCGCGGGCCCCCGCGCGCAGGGCGGCCAGCAGACTGTCGTCGTCCTCCGACATCGTCATGACCAGCACCCGAATCTCGGAGTGATCGCACAAGATCCGCCGCGTCGCCTCCAGACCGGACCGGCCCGGCAGCCCGAGATCCATCACCACCAGATCCGGACCGGTGCGCACGGCCTCGGCTATCGCCCCATCCGCGCACGCCGCCTGACCGACCACGGCGAACGCGTCATCGAGATTGACGGCGGCAGCCAGACCCTCACGGAACAGGGGATGATCGTCCACCAACAGCACCCGCCACTGCGCCACGCTCTGCCTCCTTCTTTCCTGAGACTCGGGTCGCCTCCTTTTTTGAGGCTCGGTTCGCCTCCGGGGCGCCTCAGCCTCCCCCAGCGGGAGCTGGGGGAGGCTGAGGCGCCCCGGCCGGTAAGGGCAAGCGTCCGGAAGCTCTACGGCGCCCTCCAGCTCAGCGGGGCGCCCCAAGACGGCGGCGCCCCGCCGGAAGCCCGCAGCACCCTGCGGCTCTACGCCGCCCTAAGGCGCCCGGCTCATCGGTCTGCTTCTCTTGAGCAGTGCCCGGCACGCCTCGTGCCCCGTGGGCTTCCGGTGCTCCTCGGGGTTCCCCTGTTCGCCCGGTCCGGCGAGCGGCAGTACCGCGTGCACCACCGTGCCGGTCGCCGATCCGGTCACCGAGCAGGAGCCGCCGATCTCCTCGGCCCGTTCGGTGACCGACGCGAGGCCCACACCGGGCACCGCCGTCTCGCGCAGCCCGCTCCCGTCGTCGGTGACCTTGACCTCCAGGGTGTCCGGGCCCGCGGTCAGCTCGACGCTCACCTGGCGCGCCCTGGCGTGTCGTACGGCGTTGGTCAGCGACTCCGCCGCGATCCGGTACGCGGCCGTCTCGACGCCGGGCGACAGCGGAGGCAGCGCCGCGGGGCGGCTGGCCACGCCGACCCGTAGCCCGCCGACGCCCAGCCGGTGCGCCAGGTCCCGGACCGCACCGGCCAGTCCGCGCTCGGCCAGCGCGGCCGGGGCCAGGCCCGCGGTGATCCGCCGCACCTCGACCAGCGCCTCGGCGAGCGTCTCGGCGGCCTCGCACAGTTGCGGGGTGGCGGGGTGGCCGGGCGGACAGGAGGTCTGCGCGATGTCCAGGCGCAGCCTTACGGCGGCCAGTTGGGGGCCGAGTCCGTCGTGGATCTCCCGGCGCAGCCGGCGGCGCTCCTCTTCGCGGGCGAGCACCAGCCGCTCCCGGGCGGCCTGGGCCTCCTCCGCCAGGCGCAGCGCGGCGAGCGCGGGAGCGGCCTGGTCGGCGAGGAGGGAGAGCAGTCCGCTGTCGCGTTCCGCCGGGGTGCCGGAGCCGTCGCGGGAGACCTCGAGGCGGCCGACGGTGCGGCCGTGGTGGCGCAGCGGATACGTCTGGACCGGGCCGGTCAGCTGGGCCCCCTCGGAGGCCAGCCGCCGGGGCCCGGCGCGGGTGTCGACGCTGACGGCGGCGCCGGAGACGCCGAGGTCCTCCACGGCGCTGCGGCAGATCTGCTGGGGCACCTCGCCGGGGTGCGGGGCCTGTTGCAGCCTTACGGCGAGGGCGCTCACGGCTTCGTGCGGGCGGGCCCGGGGCCCGTAGAAGGCGCGCTCGACGCAGAGGGTGAGCCAGCGGGCGCTGGGCCGCAGGCCCCAGCCCAGCACCAGGGCGCATCCGGCGGTGACGGTGGTGGCCCCGCTTCGTACGGAGGGGAGTCCGGCCTGGACGGCGACGACCGCGCAGACCACTACGGCCGCCAGTGAGGTGAGCACGAAGGCGCGGGCGAGGCGGTGGCTGGTGGAGCGGTCCAGCCGCCATATGCCCGTGCGGGCGACGCCGAGGCAGATCGCGGCGGCCCATACGGCGCTGCCGACGGTGCGGGCCACGATGGTGGGCACGCCCTCGCCCCACTGGGACAGGAGGAGCGAGACACAGGCGGGATAGGCGGTCGCCAGCAGCGCCCAGTCGCGCCGCTCGGCGCCGCGTGAGAGGGCGGCGCGGCAGCACAGGGCGGCGGTCACGGCCGCCGCGACGCTGCGCAGCACCCAGGGTTCGACCTCGGCGTAGGTGTCGAGATGGTCGAAGGCCCACTGGCCGCCCGCGGTGGCGAACGCCGGGTTGAGCACGGAACCCACCCGGGGCTCGCTGATCAGCCACAGCCCCGCGTACCCGAGCCAGTAGCCGGACGCGCCCAGGCTGATCACCCACCACTGCCACCGGCGGCGCCCGCCCCGGGGGAACAGCCACAGCGGCAGCAGCAGTACGGTCAGCGGGCGGCAGGCCATCTTGGCGGCGGCGAGCAGCAGGGACAGTACGGCGCCCGTGGTGCCCAGGTCGGCCAGGCCCAGCAGACCGGCCGCGGCCGAGGGCAGCAGCCACAGGCCGCCGGCCACCAGCAGGACGCCGCCGTAGCGCCGGGCCTCGCGCTCGGCCAGCAGCAGCACTCCGACGCCCAGCACCGGGACGCCCACGGCGACCCGGGTCAGCACGGTGGCGCCCCGGGGGTGGGGATAGGCGAGCGCGAGCCACTGGTCGTTGACCCTCAGCATCCCGGCCACCCACCCGGCCAGGACCACCACGATCAGTGCCGATACCCCGCCCGCGGCGCGCACGGCGCGGTCCTTCGGCAGTGCGGCATGTCGCATCTCAGCCGGCGGCCGGCCCGGCGGTCAGGGCGCGTGCCACGCCGGGGCCGCCGCTGGCCCACAGCGTGACGTAGTTGTCGTTGCGGCCGGGGCGGCACTTGTACTCGTTCCACTTGTGCCGCTCGATGCCCGCCTTGCCCGCGCGCCTGCAGGCCGCGGTGGTGTCGTAGTGCCCCGCCTCCCGCCAGGCGGTGTCCTCGGACGTGGCGGCCGGGGAGGAGGCGGTGGCGGGTGAGGCGGCCGCGGTCCACACGACGGCCCCGGCGCTCAGGCCGAGTGCGATCACCGTGCGGATTCGGGTAGGGCGCATGGTCGTTCTCCTTGGTCTCGCCCGAGCCCTACCCGCCGCCGCGGCCGTGAAGTGCGCGGTTGCCGCGCCCCACCCGAACCGGTGACCTCCTAGCACCCCCGTTCCGTATCCCGTCGGCGGTGCCGGGGCCGGATGCTCACCACACGAGCACCAGGACGGCGACGGCGATCGTCTCGGCCTCCTCGTAAGGCAGTCCGAAGCGCATCAGGGCGAGCATGACGGGCTGCGCCGCCCAGACCTCCAGCGTCTCCAGGAAGTTGGCGAGCCGGTGTGCGTACCGGCGCACCATCGCGGTCTCGCGGGGGCTCAGCCGGCTGAGCAGCTTGGCCAGCAGCGCGCCCCCGTGGTGCAGGGCGGTCACCAGCAGCCGCTGCCGGATGAGCCGCGCGGCCTCGGGGTCCGGGGCGGCGCCGGAGAAGAGCGCGGCCTTGGCGGATTCCAGGTCCCCGGGGTCGCCCGCGGTCAGCCGGACCCGGACGATGAGGTCGTCGATGTCGGCCGCGGTGATGAGTGATTCCCCCGTGCTGATTGTCACGCACCCCTCCTCAGTGGCGTTGTGGGCTGCGGCCCATGGGGCGGGCCGACCCTTACGATCGGCCGCCCCGCGTCCCAGGCACATGAGTCATCCGTCCCGGCCGCGCCCGGCCGGTGGGCCGAACGGCCCATGCGGGTGGCCATTTGACGGCCCGTCAGCTACGGTCCGGCTGCCGTATCCGCGACGAAGGAGGACATCCGCCATGCCCGTCACGGTCGTACGCCTCAACCTCGTCGATCCCGACGCGACCCCGCGCAGCCTGTCCGAGCGGTACCGCGCCGCCCTCGAAATGGCGGCCTTCGCCGATGAGCGGGGCATCTCCACCCTCCAGACCGAGGAGCACCACGGCTCCCCCGGCAACTGGCTGCCCGCCCCGCTGCCCTTCGCGGGCACGCTGCTGGGTGCCACCCGCCGGATCACCGTGACCCTCTCGGCGCTGATCGCGCCGCTGTACGACCCGCTGCGGCTGGCCGAGGACCTCGCCGTGCTGGACCTGGCCAGCGGCGGGCGGCTGATCACGGTGGCGGGGATCGGCTACCGGCCGGAGGAGTACGCGGCCCAGGACAAGGACTGGAAGCGGCGCGGGGTGCTGCAGGACGAGGCGCTGGAGACGCTGCTCGCGGCCTGGACGGGCGAGCCCTTCGACTACCGGGGCCGCACCGTCCGGATCACCCCGCGCCCGTACACCCGGCCGCATCCACCGCTGCTGGTCGGCGGCAGCTCGCAGGCGGCGGCCCGCCGGGCGGCCCGCCTCGGGCTGCCGTTCTTCCCGAGCGCGCATCTGCCGGAGCTGGAGGCGTACTACCACGCGCGGCGGGCGGAGTACGGCACCGAGGGCTGGTGTCTGATGCCCCCGGCGGCCACTCCGCTGCTGCATCTGTCCGAGGACCCGGACCGGGCCTGGGCGCGGTACGGCACCCATCTGCTGTACGAGGCGCGCAGGTATGCCTCCTGGCAGCAGGGCACGGTGCGCTCGGCGGTGCGCTCCCGGGCCGAGGACGTGGCGGCTCTGCGCCGCGAGGGCGTCTACCGCATCGTCACCCCCGAGGAGTGCGTCGCGTACGCGGCGGAGGGCGGCGAGATGGCGAGCCTGGTGCTCCATCCGCTGTGCGGGGGGATGCCGGTCGAGGAGGGCTGGCGGTCCCTGCGGCTGTTCGCGGAACGAGTGCTGCCCCGCCTCAAGGACTGAGGCGGGGCAGTTCTCCTGTGCGAGGAGTGGGCGGCGGGGGGGTCAGCCCATCTCCTCCAACGCCTTGCCCTTGGTCTCCGGCACCCACTTGAGGATGAACGGGATCGAGAGCAGGGCGAAGGCTGTGTACATGACGTACGTGGCCGACAGGTTCCATTCCGACAGGCTCGGGAAGCTGGCGGTGATGGCCCAGTTGGCGATCCACTGGGCGGAGGCGGCGACACCGAGGGCCGCGGCGCGGATCTTGTTCGGGAACATCTCGCCGAGCAGGACCCAGACCACCACGCCCCACGAGAGGGCGAAGAAGAGCACGAAGGCGTGGGCCGCGATCAGCGCGAGGACACCCTGGGTGTGCGGCAGCTTGCCGTCCACCAGGTGCGCCGAGAAGGCCCAGGCCACCAAGCCGAGGGAGACGGCCATGCCCACGGAGCCGATGAGCGCGAGCGGCTTGCGGCCGATCCGGTCGACGAAGATCATCGCGATCACGGTGCCGAGGATGTTGATGATCGACGTGGTGAAGGAGTAGAAGAACGAGCTGCTCGGGTCGACGCCCACGGACTGCCACAGCGTCGAGGAGTAGTAGAACGCCACGTTGATGCCGACGAGCTGCTGGAAGACCGAGAGCCCGATGCCGATCCAGACGATGGGCAGCAGACCGAATCGGCCGCCGAGGAGGTCCTTGAAGGTGGACTTCTCCTCACTGCGCATGGCCCGGTCGATCTCGGCGACCCGCACATCGAGGTCCACGGTCTTGCCCTCGACCTCTTCGAGGACCTGCTTGGCCTGCTCTATCCGGCCGGCGGAGATCAGGAAGCGGGGCGACTCGGGGATGGCGAAGGACAGCAGCCCGTAGAGGACGGCGGGGATGACCATGACGCCGAGCATCCACTGCCATGCCTCCAGGCCGGCGATCTCGCCGCGCTGGTCGTCGTCGGCGAGGTTGAGGATGCCCCAGTTGACGAGCTGGGAGATGGCGATGCCGACGACGATCGCGGCCTGCTGGAACGAGGCGAGCCGGCCACGGTAGGCGGGCGGGGCGACCTCGGCGATGTAGGCCGGGCCGATCACCGAGGCCATGCCGATGCCGATACCGCCGAGCACCCGCCACATCGCCAGGTCCCACAGCGAGAAGGGCAGCGCCGAGCCGACCGCGCTGATCGTGAAGAGGGCGGCGGCGATCTGCATGACGCGGATCCGGCCGATCCGGTCGGCTATCCGGCCCGCGGTGGCGGCGCCGATGGCCGAGCCGATCAGGGCGATGGCCACGACCTGGGCGAGGGCCGCGGAGCCGATGTCGTACTTGCCCCGGATGGCTTCGACCGCTCCGTTGATCACCGAGCTGTCGTAGCCGAAGAGAAAGCCACCCATCGCGGCGGCGGCGGTGATGAAGATGACATGGCCGAGGTGGTCCGGCTGGGCCTTGCGGCCCTCGGCTCCCTCTGCCTGCACGGTGGTGGACAACGTGAACTCCTGACGCCCGTCCGGCAACGCTGCCGAACGTGGGGGGACGGCTGGCCCTTCCAGCGGAGGCTGCTGATGTGTCGACCACCACTTGAAGGTAAAAGCAACGTTGCAGAGACTATTCCTTCAAGTTTCGAAGTCAATAGAGTGTGACGAAGAAATCGTTCCAGCACGGCGACATGCGGCGACATGCCTTGACTTCAAGTATTGAAACGGTCACCGCAAGCGCTGGCTGATGACCTTTGAGACGCCGTCACCCTGCATGGAGACGCCGTACAGCGCGTCGGCGACCTCCATCGTCCGCTTCTGGTGAGTGATCACGATCAGCTGGGAAGCCTCCTGGAGCTCCTGCATGATCCGGATCAGCCGCTGCAGATTGGTGTCGTCGAGCGCCGCCTCGACCTCGTCCATCACATAGAACGGGCTCGGTCGCGCCTTGAAGATCGACACCAGCAGGGCCACGGCGGTCAGCGAGCGCTCACCGCCCGACAGCAGCGACAGCCGCTTGACCTTCTTGCCCGGCGGCCGGGCCTCCACATCCACGCCCGTGGTCAGCATGTTCTCGGGGTCGGTCAGCACCAGCCGCCCCTCCCCGCCCGGGAACAGCCGTGAGAAGACGCCCTCGAACTCGCGCGCCGTGTCCCGGTAGGCCTCCGTGAAGACCTGCTCGACCCGCTCGTCGACCTCCTTGACCACCTGCAGGAGATCGGCCCGGGTCTTCTTGAGGTCCTCCAGCTGCTCGCTCAGGAACTGATGCCGCTCCTCCAGCGCCGCGAACTCCTCCAGCGCCAGCGGATTGACCTTGCCGAGCTGCTGGTACGCGCGCTCCGCGGCCCTCAGCCGCTTCTCCTGCTGCCCCCTCACATACCGCACCGGCTGGTTGCGCGGATGCTCGCCCGCGGCGGAGCCGCTATCGGACGCAGTCTCCGGCAGCACCTCCCCTTCCGCAGGAAGGGACGGCGGGACGAGCTGGTCGGGGCCGTATTCGGCGATCAGCCCGGCCGGTTCGACGCCCAGCTCCTCCAGCGCCTTGCTCTCCAGCTGCTCGATCCGCATCCGCTTCTCCGCCCCCAGCACCTCGCCCCGGTGCACCGAGTCGGTCAGCTTGTCCAGCTCGCCCTTGAGGTCGCGCCCCAGGCCGCGGGCGGCATCCAGCTCCCGCTCGCGCTCGGCCTTGGCGCGCTCGGCGGCGTCCCGCTCCTGCCCGGCCCGTACCAGCGACACCTCGACATGGGCGAGCAGCCGGCGGGCGCCGGAGGCCACGGCGGAGGCCACCTGGGCCTCATGGCGCAGCCGGGCGCGCAGCTGCTCGGCGCGGGCCCGGGCCTCGCGCTCGGCGCGCGCGCCCCGGTCGAGCGCGTCGGCCCGGCCCGCGAGCCCCTTGACGCGCTCCTCATGCGTACGGACCTGGAGCCGCGCCTCCATCTCGGTCTGCCGGGCGTTGGCGCCGTCGGCCGCGAGCCGGTCCCGTGCGGAGGTGTCGGGCTCCTCCTCACCCGGTTGCTCCTCGGCCACCGCCAGCCGCTCGGCCAGCTCCTCCGCCTCCTCGGTCGCCCGCTCCAGCGCCTCCTCGGCCCTGGTGACGGCCGCGGCCGACCGCTCGGCCTCCCCGGCGGCCCCGCGCGCCTGCCCGGCCAGCCGGCCCAGCGACTGCGCGACCCGCGACTTCTCGCGGTCCGCCGCGCTCCGGCGGCCCGCCAGCTCCTCGACCAGCGCCAGGCACTCGGCCCGCCGCTCCTTTGCCGCGCGCTGCGCCCCGGCCAGCTCCTCGCACCGTACGGCGAGCCGCTCGAGTTCCGCCGCCGCCTCGTCGACGGACGCCTGCACCTCCAGCAGGCTGGGCGCCCCGGCCGACCCGCCCTGCGCGAAGTGCGCCCCGAGCAGATCGCCGTCGGCGGTCACGGCCGTCAACTCCGGCCGCCGCGTGAGCAGTTCCTCGGCCTCCTCCAGGGTCCCGACCACCACCATGCCGTCGAGCAGCCGCCTTACAGCGGGCAGCAGCGCCGCGGGCCCAGCCACCAAATCCGCCACCAGCGGGGATTTTTCGGCCACCGCTGCCTTACCGGGCTCATCGCGGGTGACGGCCCCTTCGGGTACACCACCCGGAACGGTCGCCTCTCCCCCGGCGGGATGCGGCACCCGCGCGGAAACGGCCGACGTGGACGGCCCGCCGACGGCGGCGACCGTGGCACCGGGGTCCGAAGCGGGTGAGGCGCCGTCAGACGCCGTATGGGGACCGCGGCCCTCGCCCCCGGACACCTCCGGCCGCGTTCCCGGCACCACGGGCCGGTCCGCGCCGGGCCCTACGGACGCGCTCGCGGCACCCGTATCGCCCCGGCCCGCGGCGTCGGCATCCGGCGCGCGGGTACCCGGGGTTGCACCGCCGGGCGACGCCCCCGCGGTATCGGCGACGGCCTGCGCGGGCCCCGAGGCCGTACCCCAGGAGTCCGTCCCGCCGTGCCGAGAGCCGTCACCGGAACCGGAGGACCCGGCTACCGGACCGTCCGCGGACCGCGTGCCCGGTACGGCGACGGCCCCGTCACCCGCGCCGGCGGACCCACCCGCCCAGCCGCCCGGCGCCGATTCACCGGAGGCGGCGTGCGGGGCGCCAGGACCGCCCGGCTCCGAGGCGGCGGCCGGGGGCTCCGCGCGGTCGGAGGCAGCCGTGGTCAGGTCGGGGGCGGCCGTGGTGAGGAGAAGGGCGGCGCGGCCGGCGTCGTCGGCACGCAGGAGGCGGATCGCCCCGGCCGCCGCGCGGGGGCCGGTGACGGCGATCGCGTCGGCGGCGGCACCCAGGGCCGCGGCGACGGGCACCTCGAAGCCGGGGGTGACGGTGAGGAGTTCGGCGGCGGGGCCCAGGAGTCCGCCGAGGCGGTCGGCGGCGGCCAGCAGAGCGCCCGTGCCGTCCTTACGGCGCAGGCCGAGCGCGAGTGCGTCATGGCGGGCGGAGGTCGCGGCGCGCTCACGCTCGGCGGCCGTCGCGGCCTCGCGGGCCGCGCTCAGCGCGGCCTCCGCCTCGGCCAGCTCGCGCTTGGCGGCCTCATGGCGCTCCGCCAGTTCCGCGTCGTCCGCGTCGAGTCCGTCGACCTCCGCCTTGAGCTGCTCGTACTCCTCCTGCGCGGCGACCGCCCGGGTCTGTGCCTCGTCGCGGGACGCGGCCAGCCGCTCGATCTCGGCGCGCGCCGAACCGGCCCGGCCGCGGGCCGCGTTCACCTGGCCCTGGAGCCGGGCGAGCCCTTCGCGGCGGTCGGCGATGGCACGGGCCACGTCCTTCAGGCGGCGCTCCTCGTCGGCCAGGCTGCGCTCCAGCTCGGCCCGGTGCGCCACGGTGTCCTCCAGCGCCCGGCTCGCCGCCTCCAGGGCGGCCTCCAGCTCGGCCTCCTGCTCCCGGATGCGGGCCGCCTCGCGCTCCATGTCCTCCGGGTCGCGGCCGCGCCGCTCCTCCCCGGGGACGGAGGTGGCGCTCTTGACCCGGGCGTCCGCCAGGCTGATCGTGCCGCGCACCCGCTCGGCGAGCTGCGACAGCTCGTACCAGGTCTGCTGGGCGTCCCGGAGCCGGGGCGCGAGCTGCCGCACCTGCTCCTCCAGCCCCGCCTCGCGCTGCTGGGCACCCCGCAGCTCGGCCTCGGCGGCCTCCTTGCGCCGCTTGAGCTCGGCCTCGTCGGCGATCTCGGCGCGCAGCGCCTCGCGCAGGGTCACCAGGTCGTCGGCGAGCAGACGCAGCCGGGCGTCGCGCAGATCGGCCTGGATGACGGCGGCCCGCCGGGCCACCGCGGCCTGCCGGCCGAGCGGCTTGAGCTGGCGGCGCAGCTCGTCGGTGAGGTCCTGGACGCGGGCGAGGTTGGCCTGCATCGCGTCCAGCTTCCGCAGCGCCTTCTCCTTGCGCTTGCGGTGCTTGAGGACGCCCGCGGCCTCCTCGATGAAGGCGCGGCGGCCGGTCGGGTCGGCGTGCAGCACCCCGTCGAGCTGGCCCTGCCCGACGATGACGTGCATCTCACGGCCGATGCCGGAGTCGGAGAGCAGCTCCTGGATGTCCAGCAGCCGACAGGTGTCCCCGTTGATCTGGTACTCGCTGCCGCCGTTGCGGAACATGATCCGCGTGATGGTGACTTCGGCGTAGTCGATGGGCAGCGCGCCATCGGCGTTGTCGATGGTGAGCGAGACCTCGGCGCGACCGAGCGGGGGACGGCCGGTGGTGCCGGCGAAGATGACGTCCTCCATCTTGCCGCCGCGCAGGGACTTGGCACCCTGTTCGCCCATGACCCAGGAAAGGGCGTCCACGACATTGGACTTGCCCGAGCCGTTGGGGCCGACGACGCAGGTGATTCCCGGCTCGAACCGGAGCGTCGTGGCGGACGCGAAGGATTTGAACCCTCGCAGGGTCAGGCTCTTGAGATGCACGCCATTGGACTCTACCCGCCGCCCCTCTTCCGGCACCGTCCCGTGACGGTGGCGCCACACTCTCGTCCCGGCTTTTTCTCGGTTTCAGCAATGATCGGTTTCACCGCCGTGAGAGAGGGGCACATCAGTCGGTAAGGGTGGCTCGGAGACCACTTGGGAGACGACGAAGGGACGCCGAGGCGTCCCTTGAAGATTCTCAAGCGGCTGACGATGCAGCCCGACCGGCCCTTGGGCTGGGTCAGGCGAGCGCAGGCTCCGCCTGGGATACGTCGATGCTTTCGAGCAGCGAGTCGCCGTTGTAACGAGCGGCGGCGGACAGTGCGTCGTTCTCGGCCTGAATCCGGACGAGCTCGGATTCAAGGTCCTGGACGCGCTGCTGAAGCCGTCGCATCTCGGCGAGGACTCGGGGGTCGGAACCGCCGACGTAACCGAGAAGCGCCTTTGCCATGATGGATGGTCCTCCACACTGAGTGACCGAACGAAGCGGTCTGGGTCGTGAGAGATTTGCACCCGCGATGCTTGCCCAAATTACTACCGTGCTGCGCGGCAAACAGTTAAGGTGCGCGGGGCTTCCAGCGTCTCACCAATTGGTTTGAGGGTCAACACGATCACATGCCGACGGGGCCGCAAGGGTCGAGAGCACACGGGCGGCGGACTGTGCCCACCCCTCTCCAGAGGACCCATGGCGGTCGGGGATCTTCCGTGACACCGCAGCCTTCCACGGCGCGGCCCCGTTGGCAACCATCAGCCGATTTCTGCTCACGGTGCGCAGGGAAGGCATGGTCAGCGGGATACCGCGGAGGGTGCCTCCGGTGAGTTGATCAACGGATTTCGAAGGTGCCGTAACCACCGCGCGGTGTGTCCCAGATCTCGGTGATTCCCTCGACTTTCCCGGGCGTGTCGCCATCCCGGAGCCATTCGAGCAGCTGTTCGCATTCCGCACGGGAGCCCTCCGCGACCACCTGCACCCGCCCGTCGGCGAGGTTGGAGGCAAAGCCGACAAGGGCCCCGATACGCAGCGCGTTGGCCCGGGTGTACCAGCGGAAGCCGACGCCCTGGACGCGGCCGCGGACCCACACGGTGAGGCGGACTCTCTCGTTCATACGCGCACGCTAACCCCACGCGCGAGCAGGCGCTAAACCCTCCAATTAGCAACTGTGCACGCGCGTTGGGGCCCGAATGGCGTACAGTCCCGGCTCAACGAGACTCACCCACACGAGTGATACATGGCTCGCGCACACGAGTGACACATTTCGAGCGACTTTTGACGCCGAGAACACAAGGAAGGCAGGAGATGGGCCGCCATCGACGATCTGCCCCCGGGGCCGTGGCGCACGAGGCCATCGCAGGCCGCCACCGGGGACCGCACCGGAGCCCCCTCGCTCCGGTCCGGACCGGACTGTTGGGCGTGTCCGCCGCCGTCGCGGTTGGCGCGGTGGCGATGGCCTCCGGACTCGTTCCGGGAGACGGCTACCAATTGGGCGGGGGCAATGACTCCGCCGGACAGGTCCAGGCGGGCGGTCCCACCGACTCGGGCCTGGAGACACAGGGCTCGCAGTCCGCGGCCCCCACCGGCCGCGGCTCGGTACCGCCCAGCCGCGGCGACGACCGCCCTCACGCACCCTCCACAACTCCCTCCAAGCCCCCTTCCCAGCCCTCCAGGACGCCTTCCACCACGCCGCCGGAGCAGCCGGGGTCCTCCGCGCCCTCCGGGCACGGCGGGAACAACGGAAAGAACGGAAACAACGGGAACGGCAAGGGCGGCTCCAAGGGCGGCGGGCACGGGAAGCCGTCCCGTACGCCCACGACCGCGCCCGCGCCCCCCGCGGAGTCGGCCGGCCCCGAGACCGCCTCGGAGACCGAGGTCCTCACCCTCGTCAACGAAGAGCGCGAGAAGGTCGGCTGCGCCCCCGTGACGGCCGACCCCAAACTCGCCCAGTTGGCCGAGGACTTCAGCGAGGACATGTCCCTGCGCCAGTTCTTCGACCACATCAGCCCCGACGGCGACAGCCCCTGGGACCGCGCCGAGAGCGCGGGCATCCTGGACCTGGGCGGGGAGAACATCGCCCGCGGCCAGTCGGACGCGCAGGCGGTCATGGATTCCTGGATGAACAGCTCCGGCCACCGCGCCAACATCCTCAACTGCTCGTTCAAGCGGCTGGGCGTCGGAACCCACTTCGGCACCGGCGGCCCCTGGTGGACCCAGGACTTCGGCTACTGAGCCGCTGAGCGGGCAACCGCAGCCCGTCACCCGCCGAGCCCGGGGCGTACCCACACGCCCCGGGCTTCGCATACGCCGGTAGCTGCATACTCACCATGCGAAAGCGCAGCCCTGTAGTCAGCGCTGAGTGCGCGTATGGTGTCTGCATGGACTGTGAACGCACTGGCGCGGCGTCCTCCACGGCGGACGCGGAGAACCTGGCCTTCGACGTGTTCGCCCGCGCCTGCCCCTCGCGCGGCACGCTGGAGCATGTCACCGGAAAATGGGGCGGCCTCATCCTGGGCGCGCTCCACGAGGGCAGCTTCCGCTTCAACGAGCTGCGGCGGCGGGTCGACGGCGTCAGCGAGAAGATGCTGTCCCAGACGCTGCACGCGCTGGAGCGCGACGGTCTGGTGCACCGCGAGGCGCAGCCGACCAACCCGCCCCGCGTGGACTACCGGCTGACCCCGCTGGGCAGCGCGGTCGCCGAGCGGCTGCTGGCCCTGATCTATCTCGTCGAGGACCGGATGCCCGAGGTGCTGAGCGCCCAGGAGCGCTACGACACCGTGCGCGCCGAAAGCGGCGAGGCGGCCGGGCGGGCCACGACGGCCGGGCGCGGCGGGCGCTGACAGCGCGGGCAGAAGTAGCTGGAGCGGTTCATCCAGGGGCGGCGGCGCATCGCGGTGCCGCAGCGACGGCACGGCTCGTCCTCGCGGCCATACGCGTCCAGGGAGCGCTCGAAGTACCCGGACTCGCCGTTCACATTGACGTAGAGGCTGTCGAAGCTGGTGCCGCCGACGGCCAGCGCCGCGGTCATCACCTCGCGCACATGGCCGAGGAGTTCGGCGGCGCGCGGGCGGGCGAGGGTCGCGGTAGGCCGGTCGTAGTGCAGCCGGGCGCGCCACAGCGCCTCGTCGGCGTAGATGTTGCCGACCCCGCTGATCAGCGACTGGTCCAGCAGGGCGCGCTTGATCGTGGTGCGGCGGCGGCGCAGCGCGGTGTGGAAGGCCGCCTCGTCGAAGGCGGGGTCCAGCGGGTCGCGGGCGATGTGCGCGATGGCGTCGGGCAGCCCCTCCAGGTCGCCGGGGACGGTGTCGTGCAGCGAGAGCCCCCCGAAGGTGCGCTGGTCGACGAAGCGCAGCTCGGTGCCCGCGTTGTCGTCGAAGCGGACCCGGATGCGCAGATGCTTCTCGTCGGGGGCCTCGGCCGGCTGGACCAGCAGCTGCCCGCTCATCCCGAGATGGGCCAGGATCGACTCGGCGGCGGCATCATCGTCGAACGGCAGCCACAGGTACTTGCCGCGGCGGCGGGCGATCCCGGTGCGGCGGCCCCTGAGCCGGGCCGCGAAGTCCTCCGCGCCGCCGAGGTGGCGACGGACCGCGCGCGGATGCAGCACCTGGACGTCGGCGACCGTACGGCCGCTGACCCAGCGCTCCAGTCCGCGGCGGACCACCTCGACCTCGGGCAGCTCGGGCAACGGGGGCCTCCTTGGCCTTGAGCCCTCACCGCCCCCGGGCGGAACGACCGGGCGGGCCGTCCGCCACGGGGGCGGTGAGAGGTGTTACGGACGTGACGGACGGTACGGGGAAGGGCGATCAGCGTGCCGAGGAGGCCGTGTCGGCGGCGGCTCCGCCGTCGGCCGCCGTGGTGGCGGTTCCGGCATCGGCCGCCTTGGCCTTCGCCTGAGCCTCGTCGGCAGCCGCGCGAATCGCGCGCCAGGCGGCCTCGGCCGCCTGCTGCTCGGCTTCCTTCTTGCTGCGGCCGGTGCCGGTGCCGTACGCGACACCACCGACGCGGGCAGCAGCCGTGAAGGTCTTCTCGTGGTCGGGACCCGTCTCGGAGACCAGGTACTCCGGGACCCCGAGCCCCTCGGTGGCGGTCAGCTCCTGGAGGCTGGTCTTCCAGTCCAGGCCGGCGCCGAGGTTCGAGGACTTCTCGATCAGCGGGTCGAAGAGCCGGTGCACCAGCTCAGCGGCAGCGTCGAGCCCCCGGTCGAGATAGACCGCGCCGATCACCGCTTCAAGGGTGTCGGCGAGGATGGAAGCCTTGTCCCTGCCCCCGGTGCCCTCTTCGCCCCGGCCGAGCCGGATGAAGGCGCCGAGGTCCAGACCACGGCCCACTTCAGCGAGCGCGCGCGAGTTCACCACCGCGGCCCGCAGCTTGGCCAGCTGGCCCTCGGGCAGGTCGGGGTGGATGCGGTACAGCGTGTCGGTGACCACCAGGCCGAGCACGGAATCCCCGAGGAATTCCAGCCGCTCGTTGGTGGGCAGCCCGCCGTTCTCGTACGCGAAGGAGCGGTGGGTCAGCGCACGCACCAGAAGGGCGGACTCGAGCTGGTACCCGAGCCGCCCTTCCAGGATCGTGTGAGACGAGGCCGTGTCCGCCTGGGACGCTTCACCGCGCTTACGCGGGGGCGTAGTGGCGTCTGACATAGAGCCTGTCACCCGCCGATCAGACCTCGAGGACCTGGCGGCGGTTGTAGGTGCCGCAGCTCGGGCACGCGATGTGCTGCTGCTTCGGCTCGTGGCAGCGCTCGCACGCCACCAGGGTGGGGACCGCAGCCTTCCACTGCGACCGGCGGTGGCGCGTGTTGCTGCGCGACATCTTCCGCTTCGGAACAGCCACGGCTACTTCTCCTGTGGGTCATCCCCGCGCTCGCGGGGTGCGTTGTCCTTCTCGCCGTCCCTCATGGTCTCGGCGAGTCCCTGCAGTGCCGCCCAACGGATGTCGGCGGCATCGTGGTGGTGGTCGGGGTCGTCCGCGAGACGGGCGCCGCATTCGGCACACAGCCCCGGGCAGTCCTCCCGGCACACCGGCTGCAGCGGCAGTGCGAGCACCACCGCGTCACGCAGCACGGGCTCGAGGTCGAACAGGTCGGCCTCGAGGAAGAGCCTGTCCTCCTCCTCGGCGTCGTCGCCGGTATCCGCGTCGCGGCTCCGGTCGTCGGCGTCGGGGTAGGAGTACATCTCCTGGAAATCCGCTTCGAGCTCTCGCCCCAGCGGCTCCAGACACCTTACGCACTCCCCCGTCAGCGGTGCACGGGCGGTGCCTGTGACAAGCACCCCTTCCATGACCGACTCCAGGCGGAGGTCCAGCTCGACGGTCGCGCCTTCCGGCACCCCGATGACCTCGATACCGAGGTCCTTCGGCGCCGCCGCGGAACGGGAGATCCTTTTCAGCGCACCAGGACGACGACCCAACTCGCGCGTGTCGAACACGAGAGGGGCACGGTGGTCGAGGCGGGCGTTCAGGGCTTCCTGCTTTCTACGCTGCGGCGGGCCACCCGATCATTCGCACGAAACGGGCAGCCGAGATCGCGGACGTACACGCGACCGAAGAGCCAGGATACTGGACAGGCCGCCGTAGACCCAATCCGCCCGGTGGAGGCGGAGTTCCGGCGGCCCGGGACGTACGGGGACCTAGCGGCCCTGCTCGTACTGGCGGAGCTGATCGAGGTCGATCATGCTCGTGTCGAACAGGCTGGTCTCGTCGAGCGCGGCGCCCGACTGCTGCTGCTGATGCTGTTGGTGCTGCGGCGGCTGCGGCGGCTGCTGGGGCACATAGCCCGCGTTCGGGTCGTAGCCCTGAGCTTGGGCCTGCTGCTGCCAGGCGTAGGCGTCCTGCTGCTGATAGCCGCCCTGCATGGTGTACGGATCCTGCTGCGGCGGGACGTACGCCTGCTGGTCCTGCTGCGGTACGTAGGTCTGCTGCTGGTAGCCGTAGGCGTCCTGCTGCTGATAGCCCGCGGTGGCGGCGTAGTACGCGGCGTCGGCGGCCGCCTGATCCGGCTGGGCCACGGGCTGGGCGACGGCAGCCTGGGACTGGGCGAGGTCCGCCAGATAGTCGTCGTCGGTGGTCCGCAGGGCCATGCCGGCCTCGTCCTGGGCCGCCATATGGGCGCCGAGCTCATCGGCGGGCCGGGCCCCGAGCAGCTTCTGGCGGCCCCGGCCGACCGCCTCCAGGGTCTTGGAGAGGACCGCCGAGACGGCCCCCAGCTTGGTGTCCACGTACTCGTCGGCGCGCTGCCGCAGGGTCGCCGGGTCGGCGCTGCGCTCCGGGCCCTCGTCGGACTGCTCGAAGCCGTCCTCGGCGCCGGGGGCGCGGCCGAGCAGCTTCTCCCGGCCGCGGCCCACCGAGCCGATGGTCTTGGTGAGCACGACCTCGAAGTTGGCCAGCTTGCTGTCCACGTAGTCGTCGGCCTCGGCCCGGATCTCCTCGGCCTCCCGGCGGGCCTCGGTGAGGATGCGGTCGGCCTCCTCCTGGGACTTCCGCACCATCTCCGTGTCCGAGATCAGCGAGGCGCCCTGGGCGTGCGCGGACTCGATGATCCGCCCGGCCTCCCGGCGGGCCTCCTCCACCATCTGGTCCCGGCCGCCGATCAGCTCCTGGGCGTGGGCCAGGGAGTCCGGGAGTGCCGCGCGCACCTCTTCGAGCATGGCGAGCAGCTCGGCGCGGTTGATCACGCACGAGGCCGACATGGGCATGGACCGGGCGCCGCCGACGGTATCGACGATCTCGTCGAGCTTCTTCTGCACGTCCACTGTGGGTGCTCGCAGACTGTCTGGATGCGGATGGGAACGGAGAACGAACGGGACGACTGTACGGCGAGCGGACCGCTCCCGGACAGCCGCTGACGTCCCGTCAGCCGTTACTTCCGGCCGAGCCGCTCGGAGAGCGATTCCAGCACCACCGGGGGCACCAGGTGGGAGACGTCGCCGCCCCAGGCCGCGACCTCCTTGACCAGGCTGGAGGAGAGGAAGCTGTAGGTGGGGTTGGTGGGCACGAACAGCGTCTCCACGCCGGAGAGGCCGTTGTTCATCTGGGCCATCTGCAGCTCGTAGTCGAAGTCGCTGACGGCTCGCAGCCCCTTGACGATCGCGGGGATGTCCCGCTGCTTGCAGAAGTCGACCAGAAGTCCATGAAACGCCTCTACCTTGACGTTTCCGTACTCCTCGGTGGTCTGGCGGAGGAGATCGATCCGCTCCTCCACCGTGAACAGGCCCTGCTTCGACTTGTTGATCATCACGGCGACGTGCACGACGTCATAGAGCTTGGAGGCACGGCCGATGATGTCGAGGTGTCCATTGGTGACGGGGTCGAACGACCCCGGGCAGACTGCGCGGCGCAACGGAAGTTCCTCGCTCTCGGATCCGGTCATGACGCGTTCTCGCACGTCGAGGCGGCGCGACCGTACCAAAGCGTGCCCTCGCCGTAGCGACGGGCCCGTAGCCCCTCGAATCCGGCAGGCCACACGAACTCCCCACCTCGTGTGCTCCGCTCAACGGTGGCCAGCGCGTCGGCCGCTAGCCAGCCATTCCCCAGGAGTGTGAGCAGGATCTCGCGGAGTTCGGCGTCGGTGACGGCGTAGGGCGGGTCCAGAAAAACGACGTCGTACGGGCCGGTGACGGGAGCCTGTCCGGTGATGGTCTGTTCGGCCTTGCCGGTGCGCAGCTCCGCGCCGGGCAGACCGAGCGCCCGGACGTTCTGACGGATCGTGCGGGCCGCCCGCGGGTCGGACTCGACCAGCAGCACATGGACGGCGCCGCGGGACAGCGCCTCCAGGCCGACCGCGCCGGAGCCGCCGTACAGGTCGAGGACGCGGGCTCCGTCCAGCGAGCCGAGCAGCGACTCCCAGGTGGAGAACAGGCCCTCGCGCGCCCGGTCCGAAGTGGGTCGGGTGCCGTTTCCCGGCGGCACGGCCAGGCGACGTCCGCCGGCCGCTCCGGCGATCACGCGGGTCATGGGTGTTGGCAGTCCTTCGCGGTGGTCGGGGCCGCGGCGCACCGCGCCCGTCCGGGCGGGGCCGCCGCACCTCCACGATATGGCGTACGGCGGCGGGCGGTGGCCGCGCGCTCGGATCCGCGGGCCCGGCCCCGCCCGCGGCACTCTTCTCAGCCCCTGTCCCCGCTCGTGTCTCAGCCCTTGTCGAGGTACTCCTCGCGCTCCTTGTCCAGCAGGGCGTCCAGCGCGGTGCGCAGCTCCGGATAGCCGGTCAGCTCCGGGTCGTCGGCGACGATCGCGGCCGCCTCCTCCCGGGCCGCCGCGATGACCTCCTCGTCGTCGATGACGGCGAGCACCCGCAGCGAGGAACGGACCCCGGACTGGGCCTGGCCGAGCACATCGCCCTCCCGGCGCTGCTCCAGGTCGATCCGGGACAGCTCGAAGCCGTCGAGCGTGGCGGCCACCGCACCCAGCCGCGCCCGGGCGGGGCTGGCCTCGGGCATCTCGGTCACCAGCAGACACAGCCCGGCGGCCGAGCCACGGCCGACACGGCCGCGCAGCTGGTGCAGCTGGGAGACGCCGAACCGGTCGGCGTCCATGATCACCATGGCGGTGGCGTTGGGGACGTTGACACCGACCTCGATGACGGTCGTGGCGACCAGCACGTCCACCTCGCCCGCGGCGAAGCGGCGCATCACGTCGTCCTTGGCCTCGGGCTGCATCCGCCCGTGCAGCACCTCCACCCGCAGATCGCTCAGCGGCCCCTTGGTGAGCTGCTCGGCGACCTCGACGACGGCCAGCGGCGGGCGCTTCTCGGCCTCGTCCTCGGGGGACGGGCTCGCGGCGCCCTTGGACGCGTCCCCCTCGTCGCCGGCGTCGTCCCCGATCCGCGGGCACACCACATACCCCTGGTGCCCGGCGGCCACCTCCTCGCGCACCCGCTCCCAGGCGCGGGTCAGGAAGTGCGGCTTGTCCTTGGCGGGCACCACATGGGAGGCAATCGGGGAGCGGCCCGCGGGCAGCTGGTCCAGGACGGAGGTCTCCAGGTCGCCGAAGACGGTCATGGCGACGGTGCGCGGGATCGGGGTGGCCGTCATCACCAGCAGATGCGGGGGCTGCTTGCCCTTGGAGCGCAGGGCGTCGCGCTGCTCGACCCCGAAGCGGTGCTGCTCGTCGACGACGACCAGCCCCAGGTCGTGGAACTGGACCTTGTCCTCGATCAGGGCGTGGGTGCCGATCACGATCCCGGCCTCGCCGGTGACCAGGTCCAGCAGCGCCTGACGGCGGGCCGCGGCGCCCATGGAACCGGTGAGCAGCACCACCTTGGTGCCCTGCTCCGCGCCGCCGAGCATGCCTCCCTCGGCCAGCTCCCCCATCATCTCGGTGATCGAGCGGTGGTGCTGCTGGGCGAGCACCTCGGTGGGCGCGAGCATCGCCGCCTGTCCCCCGGCGTCCACGACGCCGAGCATCGCGCGCAGCGCGACCATGGTCTTGCCCGAGCCGACCTCGCCCTGGAGCAGCCGGTGCATGGGGTGGTCGGTGGCCAGGTCGGCGAAGATCTCCTCGCTGACCCGGCGCTGGCCCTCGGTGAGGGTGAACGGCAGCCGGGCGTCGAAGGCCGTCAGCAGCCCGTCCGGAACGGGCTTGCGGGGCGCCGCGGGCAGTTGGGCATCGGCCCGGCGCCGCCGGGCGAGCGCCACCTGCAGGACGAACGCCTCGTCCCACTTCAGGCGGTCCCGGGCCAGCGCGATATCGGTCTTGGTGGCCGGTCGGTGGATCTTGCGCAGCGCCTCGGGGAGCGTGGCCAGCCCCCGGCCCTCGCGGAGGCTGTCGGGCAGCGGGTCGATGAGCCCGGCCAGCGCGGCCTCCTCGTGGCCGGCCGGGCCCAGCACGGTGTCGATGGCCTGCTGGATCTGCCAGGACTCCATCTGCTTGCACGCCGGGTACAGCGGCAGCAGCTGATGGGCGAACGCCTCCACGGCCTCCGCGCCGCTCTCCGCGCCCAGCGTCTTGAACTCCGGGTGGGCCAGCTGCCGCTTGCGGTTGAAGACCGAGACCTTCCCGGCGAACATCGCGCGAGTGCCGGGCTGCAGCTCCGAGCGCGGCTTGTGGACACCCTTGCCGAAGAAGACCAGCTGGAGACGGCCGCTGCCGTCGGTGATGGTGACCTCCAGCCGGCGGCCCCGGCCGCCGTTGAACGTATGCACCCGGGCGTCGGCGACCTGCGCCACCACGGTCACATGCTCGTCCAGGGGCAGGTCGGACAGCCGGGTCAGCTCACCGCGCTCCGCGTACCGCCGCGGGTAGTGGTGCAGCAGATCGCCGACGGTGTGCAGGTCGAGATGGTCGGCCATCACCTTCGCGGTGTTGCCGCCCAGGACCTTCTTCAGTGGTTCATCCAGCACGGGCACGCGTCCATTGCACACCACGGGAGTGACAAAGCGGGTGACGAGCGGGGTGATTCAGCGTCCGGCCGCCGGTCTCATTCGATGCCTATGATCAGCGGCGCGGTGGGCTGACCGCCGTGGTAGACGACCGTGTCGACGGCGAAGTGCCCCTCCCGCACATGCCGCTCCAGCCGTTCGGCGACCTCGTCCGGCAGGCCCGCGCCGAGCACCAGCGTGACCATCTCGCCGCCCGAGGCCAGCATCCGGTCCAGCACCGTCTCGGCGGTCGCGGCCAGCTCCGAGCCGATCACCGCCACATCGCCGTCGATCATGCCCAGGACGTCCCCGGCCTGGCACACCCCGGCCATGGTCCAGGACTGGCGCTCGGCGACGGCCAGTTCCGCGTAGCGGGTGGCGCCCGCGGCCGAGGTCATGGCGACCGCGTCCTCGTCGAAGCTGCGGGCCGGCTCGTGGACGGCGAGGGCGGCGATGCCCTGGACGGCGGAGCGGGTGGGGATCACCGCGACCCGTACGCCCTCGGCACGGGCCTGGGCCGCGGCCGCGGCGGCCGGGTGGCGCAGCTCGGTGTCGTTCGGCAGCAGCACGACCTCCCGGGCGCCGGCCCGGCGGACCGCGTCGACCAGTTCACCGCTGCCGGGCGGCTCCCCGGGGCGGGTGGCGACCGCGGTCGCGCCCGCCTCGGCGCACAGCGCGGCCAGCCCGTCCCCGGGGACGACGGCGACCACGGCACGGCCGGTGCGCTCGGTACCCCGGCCGCCGGTGGGGCCCTTGACGCCGGGCCGGTCCGGCAGAACGACGGCCGGGCCCGGCCGTTCCGGGCCGTCGGCGCCCGCCTTACGGGCGGCGGCGCCGTCGAAGTGGGTGATCCGGATGCGGTACGGGCGCCCGGCCTGAATGCCCGCCTCCACGGCCGCCCCCGCGTCGTCCACATGGACGTGCACATTCCACAGGCCGTCGCCGCCGACGATCACCAAGGAGTCGCCGAGGGCGTCCAGTCGCTCCCTCAGTGCGGCCACGGCCATGTCCCCGGCCTCCAGGAGGTAGATCACCTCGAAGGCGGGCCCACCGTCCGCGGCGTCGTCGGCCGGACAGCCCACGGGGTCCTGCCCAGGCGTCCCGGTGGGCGCCAGGGCGTCACGCGTCGGGCCGTCACCGCGGGAGCGGACGGGCCCGACCGCCGCGGGTGCCTCGCCCGACAGGGCCTCGGCGAGCCCGCCCAGGACCGTCACCAGGCCATAGCCGCCCGCGTCGACCACCCCCGCGCGGGCGAGGACGTCGAGCTGACCGGGGGTGGCCTGGAGCGCCGTGCGGGCGCTCTCGTAAGCGGCGCGGGCCACCGTGGCGGCGTCGCCGGTGGCGCACTCCGCCGCGCCCTCCGCGGCGGCCACGGCGACCGTAAGGACGGTGCCTTCCACGGGGTGGGCGACGGCCAGGCAGGCGAGGTCGGCCGCGCGCCGCAGCGCCAGCCGCAGCCCGTCCGCCTCGTCTGTGCCCGGGTCCCCCTGCGCCGAGCCGTCGGCCAGGACGTCCGCCATACCGCGCAGCAGCTGCGCCAGGATCGTGCCGGAGTTGCCCCGCGCGCCGATCAGGGCGCCATGGGCCATGGCCCGCACCACATCGGCGAGGGTGGGGCGGGAGGCGGCGGCCGAGGCGGCATGGCCGTCGAAGGCGGCGTCGACGGCCCGGGCGGCGGACTCGACGGTCAGATACAGATTGGTGCCGGTGTCCCCGTCCGCGACCGGATAGACGTTGATCGCGTCGATCTCCGCGCGGGCCCGGCCCAGCGCGTCCAGCGCGAGCCCGCACCAGGTCCGTACCGCATCGGCGTCGAGCGTGTGCGGCACGTAACGTCCTCCTCGGAGGCTGCTGGGGCGGGGGCGGGCATCGCGTCACCGCAGGGTAGTCGCCGCCCTCGGCGGGTGCCGGGCCAGCCATGATAGTTTCGTTGTACGGGAGTGGCCGTTGTATGCTGCTCCGGTTGCCCGATGCGAATCGGGCCATTCCCCCCAGGCGCCGCCGATCCACCGCGATCCAGGCAACGTCCGGGGCATCCGTTCAGTGTCCTGTCTCCTCGCGGGAAGCGAGGGCGACCCGTCTTTGGAGTAACCCGTGGCTGCCAACTGCGACGTCTGCGGCAAGGGGCCGGGCTTCGGCAACAACATCTCGCACTCGCACCGCCGCACCCGCCGTCGTTGGAACCCCAACATCCAGACGGTGCGCGCTGTGGTCGGTCGTACCCCGAAGCGGCTCAATGTCTGCACCTCGTGCATCAAGGCCGGCAAGGTTTCGCGCTAGTCGTCTAGTCGCACGACCTCCCCGCGCAAGCGGGAACCGGTACGCCGAGGCCGGTCCACCATGGATGTGGACCGGCCTTTTCGCGTGCCCTTGGGCACGCGCTCAGTCAGTTCCCTCCCGCAACCACCCGTGGTCGACCGGGCCGATGCCCGCGCCCAGGGGGAAGCCCGCCGCGATGGCGCCCGTGACGTAGTCCTTGGCCGCCATGACGGCCTGAGGGACCTCGTAGCCGCCCGCCAGATACGTGGCGATGGCCGCGGCGAGGGTGCATCCCGTGCCGTGCGTATGGCGGTTGTCGTGGCGGGGCGCCCGCAGCCAGTGCTCCTCGGTGCCGTCGGTGAGCAGATCCACCGCCTCGCCGCCGGGCAGATGGCCGCCCTTGATCAGCGCCCACCGCGGGCCATGGGCCAGCACCGCCCCGGCCGCCCGCCGCTGATCGTCCTCCGACTCCACCCGAACGCCGGTGAGCTGAGCCACCTCGTCGAGGTTGGGCGTGGCGACGGTCGCGGTCGGCAGCAGCTTCTTACGGACCGCGTCGAGCGCCTCGGTGGCCAGCAGCGGGTCACCGTGCTTGGAGACCCCGACCGGATCGACGACCACCGGCGCGGGCAGATCGGCGAGCAGCGCGGCGACGGTCTCGACCAGTTCGGCGGTCGCCAGCATGCCGGTCTTGACCGCCTGGACGCCGATATCGTCGGCCACGCTGCGGAACTGGGCCCGTACGGCCTCGGCGGGCAGTTCCCAGGCGCCCTGGACGCCCAGGGAGTTCTGCGCCGTCACCGCGGTGATCACGCTCATGCCATGGGCGCCCAGGGCCAGCATGGTCTTCAGATCGGCCTGGATACCCGCACCGCCACCGGAGTCCGATCCGGCGACGGTGAGGACGCGCACGGGCGCCGAGCCGTCATGGGAGGGGCGGGGGATACGAGGAGGCAGGACCATGGGGCCGAATCTACTCGCCGCCCCCACGCCCCGAGATCCCCCCTCGGCGCCCCAACCGCCGGCTCTGCTCCCTCACCAACGACTCAACGCCCTTACGGCGGACTCGACGCTCTTACCGCCGACGCGGCTCCCATACCGTCACTCGGCGTCCTTGCTGTCGCCGAAGTGGTCCCAGCCCCCATGGGCCCAGGGGGCTCCGTCCACCGTCACCTGGGGCAGCGCCGAGGGGTTCAGCACCTCGCCGATCACCTTCCAGCGGGCCGGCAGCTTGGCGTCGGGCGGGAAGGTGGCCACGATCGCGTGGTCCTCTCCCCCGCTGAGCACCCACTGCAGCGGATCGACGCCCACCGCCTGACCGATGTCCGACATCTGCGAGGGGATGTCGATGTCCCCCGAGCGCAGATCGATACGGACCTTGCTGGCCTCCGCGATATGTCCGAGGTCGGCCACCAGTCCGTCGCTCACATCGGTCATGGCGGTCGCGCCGAGCCCGGCGGCGGCGGGACCGGCGTGGTACGGCGGCTCCGGCCGGCGGTGCGCCTCGACGAAGGCCCGCGGCGAGCGGAAGCCGCGTGAGAGCACCGCGTGTCCGGCCGCCGACCAGCCCAGCCACCCGGTGACGGCGACAACGTCGCCGGGCCGGGCACCGGATCGGGTGACCGGCTCGTGGTTGCGCAGATCGCCCAGGGCGGTGATGGCCACGGTGATGGTGTCCCCGCGCACCACATCGCCGCCGACCACGGCCGCGCCCGCGACCTGGCATTCGTCGCGGATGCCGTCCATCAGCTCGGCCGGCCAGGTCACCGGCAGATCGGCGGGGACCACCAGGCCGAGCAGCAGCGCGGTCGGCACCGCGCCCATGGCCGCGATGTCGGCCAGGTTCTGGGCCGCGGCCTTACGGCCGACGTCATAAGCGGTGGACCAGTCCCTGCGGAAGTGCCTGCCCTCCAGCAGGACATCCGTACTGGCCACGACCCTCCGGTCGGGTGCGGCCACGACCGCGGCATCGTCACCGGGCCCCAACCTCACCGCCGGGGTGGTGGTGAGCCGGGAGGTGAGCTCTCTGATGAGCCCGAACTCCCCCAACTCGCCCACGGTGCCCTTCATCCCATCGCCCCTTCGTGCTCGTGGCCGCTTGCCCACCACGCCGCGCTCCCCGCGCGGGTCTCCCCGCGCCGCATGGCGACGCGGTACCGTGGCGTCCCTTCTCCCCACATGATCCTCGTAGCCGCCCTGGAGGTTCCGTGGTACAGGCGTACATCCTGATCCAAACCGAGGTCGGCAAGGCCTCGACCGTGGCCGACGTCATCGCCAAGCTCCCCGGGGTGATACAGGCGGAGGACGTCACGGGCCCTTACGACGTGATCGTCCGTGCCCAGGCCGATACGGTCGATGAACTCGGCCGCATGGTGGTCGCGAAAGTCCAGCAAGTCGAAGGCATCACTCGAACCCTGACCTGCCCGGTCGTCCATCTCTAGCTCCCCCGTATGCTCGGCCGGTGAATTGCGCACACCGTAGTCTCGCCCAACGGCTCGTCCCGCTCTCCGCCACCATGGCGCTGGCCCTGGTGTCGATGGCCGGTTGCACCTTCACCGGGGATTCCGACGACAGTGTGGCGCTCGCGGTTCCCACGCCGTCCGCACAGGCGGCGGCGGTGTGCCGGGCGCTCCACAAGGAACTGCCCACCACCGTGAACGGGCTGAAGCGGGGCACCGCCGAGCCCGCCTCGGACTACACAGCCGTGTGGGGGGACCCCGCCGTGCGGCTGCGCTGCGGGGTCCCCCGGCCGGAGGCCATGGACTCCGCGACCGAGTCGGCCGGGGTGAACGGCGTCGACTGGCTGCCGGAGAAGCGAAAGGACGGCTACCGCTTCACCACCGTACTTCGCCGGGCGTATGTCGAGGTGACCGTACCCGGGAAGTACGCCCCCGAGGTCAACGCCCTGCTCGACCTCGCCAAGGCCGTCAAGAAGACGGTGCCCAAGGGCGTGGCCTAGGGGCCTGGGCCCTAGCGCAGCCCGGTCGAGCGGCGCAGCGCGGCCTGCAGCAGCCGGTCCACCAGCTCGGGGTAGCTCACACCGCTCTCCTGCCACATGCGCGGGTACATCGAGATCGGGGTGAAGCCGGGCATGGTGTTGATCTCGTTGATCACGAACTCGCCGCTGTCCAGCAGGAAGAAGTCGGCCCTGACCAGCCCCTCGCAGGACGCCGCCTCGAAGGCGGCCACCGCGAGCTCCTGGACCCGCCGGGTCTGCTCCTCGGTGAGCGGCGCCGGCACGATACCGGCCGCCGCGTCGATGTACTTCGCCTCGAAGTCGTAGAAGGAGTGGGAGGAGACCGGCGGGATCTCGGCGGGCAGGCTGGCGCGCGGCCCGTCCTCGTACTCCAGCACTCCGCATTCGATCTCGCGGCCGCGCAGCAGCGCCTCCACGATGACCTTCGGGTCGTGGCGCCGGGCCTCCTCGACGGCCTCGTCCAGATCCGCCGGGTCCTCGACCTTGGTGATGCCGATGGACGAGCCGGCCCGCGCGGGCTTCACGAAGAGCGGCCAGCCGTGCTCCGCGGCGAACTCCACGATCCTGCGGCGGGCGGCGGAAGGTTCCTGCTGCCACTCCCGGGGGCGGATCACCTCGTACGGGCCGACGGGCAGCCCGAAGGAGACGAACACCCGCTTCATGTACTCCTTGTCCATGCCCACGGCGGAGGCGAGCACCCCGGCGCCCACATACGGCACCCCGGACAGCTCCAGCAGCCCCTGGAGGGTGCCGTCCTCGCCGTACGGGCCGTGCAGCATGGGGAAGACGACATCGACGTCGCCCAGTGCCTTGGGCACCGACCCCGGCTCGCTGTAGACGACCTCGCGGTTCCCCGGGTCGACCGGGAGGACGACCGAACCCTCGCCGGATTCGGCGAGCCGTTCGACGCTGGGCAGCTCGCTGCCTGCGATGGCCATCCGCTCGGGCTCGTCGGCGGTCAGCGCCCAACGGCCGTCAGCGGTGATGCCGATCGGCAGCACGTCGTACTTCTCGCGGTCGATGGCGCGCAGCACGGCGCCCGCGGTGACCACCGAGATGGCGTGCTCGGAGCTGCGGCCGCCGAAGACGACGGCGACGCGCGGCTTGTGCCGCTCGCCTCCGGAAGAAGCCGGGACAGGGCCTGAGGAAGGGGTCTGGCTGCTCATATCGCGTTGAGGTTACCTTGCGGTCCGCGCGGCGTCAGTGCCGCTCGGCCTTGGCGCTGCGGGACATCAGCTCTTTGAGTGCGACAAGCGGCTGTTTGCCGTCGTGCACGATCTCGACGACCGTCTCGGTGATGGGCATGTCGACGTCGAAGCGGCGGGCGAGATCGAGCACCGACTCGCACGACTTGACGCCTTCCGCGGTCTGCTTGGTGACCGCGATGGTCTCCTCCAGCGTCATCCCGCGCCCCAGGTTGGTGCCGAAGGTGTGGTTGCGGGAGAGCGGGGAGGAGCAGGTGGCGACGAGGTCGCCCATGCCTGCCAGGCCCGCGAAGGTGCGCGCGTCGGCGCCCATCGCCAGGCCCAGCCGGGTCGTTTCGGCGAGGCCGCGGGTGATGAGCGACGCCTTGGTGTTGTCGCCGAGCCCCATGCCGTCGGCGATGCCCACGGCCAGCGCGATGACGTTCTTCACCGCGCCGCCCAGCTCGCAGCCGACCACATCGGTGTTGGTGTACGGGCGGAAGTACGCGGTGTGGCAGGCGGTCTGGAGGCGACGGGCCACGCTCTCGTCGGGGCAGGCCACCACGGAGGCGGCGGGCTGCCGGGCGGCGATCTCCTTGGCCAGGTTGGGCCCGGTGAGCACCGCGACGCGCTCCGCGGGCGCCTTGGCAACCTCCTGGACGACCTCGCTCATCCGCTTGGCAGTGCCGAGTTCGACGCCCTTCATCAGGGAGACCAGCACGGTGTCGGCGGCCAGCAGCGGGGCCCATTCGGAGAGGTTGCCGCGCAGCGTCTGGGAGGGCACGGAGAAGACGGTGAACTCCGCGCCGGCCGCGGCCTCGGCCGGGTCGGTGGTGGCCCGCACGTTGTCGGGCAGCCGCACCCCGGGGAAGTAGTCGGGATTGGTGCGGCCGGTGTTGATGGCCTCGACGACACCGGGCCGGCGGCCCCACAGCGTCACCTCGCAGCCGGCGTCGGCGAGCACCATCGCGAAGGCGGTGCCCCAGGAGCCGGTGCCGAAGACGGCGCAGCGCGTCACTTGCTCTCCTCATCGGCCAGCGGGAGCGGCGGGCCGTCGGTGCTGGTGCTGGTGCTGGTGGGCCGGTCGTGCCGGTGAACGGGCGCCGGCTCTCCGCGCACCTCGGAGAGGAGGTCGGTGATGGCGTCCATGATGACGTCGGTGGCCGCCCGGAGGACCTCCGCGGTGGGCTCCTGGCCGTAGAACCCGGACAGGTCCACCGGCGGGCCGGCGAGCACCTTGAGCGTCTTGCGCGGGAAGAGACGGACCCGCTTCTCCTTGGCGTACGGCGGCACGGCCTCGTTGGCGCCCCACTGGGCGACGGGGATCACCGGGGCCTTGGTGAGCAGCGCGACCCGCGCCGCGCCGGTCTTTCCGCGCATGGGCCACATGTCGGGGTCGCGGGTCAGGGTGCCCTCGGGGTAGAAGGCCACGCACTCGCCCTTGTTGATGGCGTCCACGGCGGCCCGGAAGGCGTTGGCGGCGTCGGTGGACTCGCGGTAGACGGGGATCTGGCCGGTGCCGCGGAGCATGGAGCCCATGAAGCCGCCCCTGAAGAGGGCGGCCTTGGCGAGGAAGCGCGGCACCCTTCCGGTGTTGTACTGGAAGTGCGCGTAGGAGAGGGGGTCGAGATACGAGTTGTGATTGATCGCGGTGATAAATCCACCATCGGCGGGAATGTGCTCCATTCCGTGCCAGTCCCGCTTGAACAGAACCACCAGCGGCGGTTTGCACAAGACCGCTGCCATGCGGTACCAGAAGCCGATTCTGCGGCCGGACACTCGGAACATCCTCTCTTGGACCCTGCTGACCTGCTGGCTCGCTGTCGTCCCCTGCAGCCGCACAAGTGTCGCTCCAGGCACCCTGTCTGTCGAGAACACCGTAACCCCGCACGTCTTCGGCGAGCCGGGCAGCAGGTGAGAATGAGGTCCGTGGGAAGAAACGGAGCCCCTGTGACCTGGACCCTCGTGGTGCCGCTGAAGCCCTTGTCACGGGCCAAGACCAGGCTCTCCGACGCCGCCGGTGACGGCCTCCGGGCCTCGCTCGCGCTCGCGTTCGCCCAGGACACGGTGGGCGCGGCGCTGGCGAGCCGCTGGGTGCGAGAGGTGACCGTCGTCACCGACGACCCGCTCGCCGGGCGTGAGCTGTCCGCCCTCGGCGCCCGGATCCTGCCCGACTCCCCGGGGCGCGGGCTGAACGCGGCGCTGGCGCACGGCGCCCTCGCGGTCCGCGGAGAGCGCCCGGGGGCCGCCGTGGCGGCGATGAACGCCGATCTCCCGGCGCTGCGGACCGTCGAACTCGACCTGGTGCTCGAGGCCGCGTCCGGCTTCTCACGCGCCTTTCTGGCGGATGCCGCGGGGGTGGGCACGACCCTCCTCTCGGCGGCGCCCGGTGCCGATCTCGGGCCTGCCTTCGGGGGCCCCTCACGGGCCCGGCACCGGGCCTCGGGCGCGCGGGAGATCGAGCTGGCGGGGGTGGACTCGGTGCGGCGCGACGTGGACACGGCCGGGGATCTGCGCGCGGCGGTGGCCCTGGGCGTGGGCCACCACACCAGGGCTAGGCTGGCGGACATGCAGGGAACCGCCTATACGTACGACCCCGAGACCCGCGCCGGCAGTGTGCTGCTCGACGACGGCACCCCGCTGCCGTTCGACACCGCGGCCTTCGACGCCGGGGGGCTGCGGATGCTGCGGCCGGGCCAGCGGGTGCGGATCGAGGTGGCGGGCGAGGGCGAGCAGCGCCGGGTCGTCCTCGTCACGCTGCAGACGTTCTGAGCACCGCGGACAGCACCGCGGACAGCACCGCGGACAGCACCGCGGGCCGGGCTCCCTCGGGGAGCCCGGCCCGGCGCGTGAACAGTGCGGCGCCCGTGCGCCGCCGGCTAGCGCTTCCTGGCGGTGGTCTTCTTCGTGGCGGTCTTACGGGCGCTCGTCTTGCGCGCCGGGGCCTTCTTCGCGGCGGCCTTGGCGGGCGCCTTCTTGGCCGCCGCCTTCTTGGCGGGGGCCTTCTTGGCGGCGGCCTTGGCCGGGGCTTTCTTGGCCGCCGCCTTCTTGGCCGTCGTCTTCTTCGCAGGAGCCTTCTTGGCGGTCGCCTTCTTGGCCGCGGCCTTCTTCGCCGCCACCTGGAGGCTGCCCTTGGGAGCCTTCTTCACGGCGACCTCACCGCCGCGCGGGAGCTTCTTGGAGCCGCTCACCAGGTCCTTGAACCCCTGGCCGGCGCGGAAGCGGGGCACCGAGGTCTTCTTGACCCTCACGCGCTCCCCGGTCTGCGGGTTACGGGCGTACCGGGCGGGACGTTCCACCTTCTCGAACGAACCAAAACCAGTGACTGAAACTCGCTCCCCGGCGACGACCGCCCGGACGATGGCGTCCAGAACTGCGTCGACGGCTTCGGCGGCCTGCTGACGGCCGCCGACCTTGTCGGCAATCGCTTCTACGAGCTGCGCCTTGTTCACGTCTTCCCCTTCGGAGACATTGCCGGAATCAATGTGTTCAAGCCTTTTCGCACGTTAGGCAGATATATACCGCAAATCAAACACGAAACGGGCTAATCACCCTTGTGCCGCAACGCACTCGATCGTCACGGACTTCCGTCGGTGTCGGGATCTTGGGGGAAACGGCCCTCGTCGAGGTCGTTCATCAACCGCTCCAGACGCTTTGCCGCATCTGCGAGATCGTGTTTCGCCGCTGAGGTGATGACCAGCAGCTTCCGGGACAGCGCCATCCGTACGCCCTCCGGGACTTGCAGTGCGCGCACCCTTGCGTGCGCTTCCTTGAGCCGGTCGGCGACGATGCCGTAGAGCTCGAGTTGGCCGTCGCGTTCCATGCACTGATTGTGCCATCTGAGGCGAGTTGTCGCTTCACGGGGCCTCAACATGCCGATGCGCCGCCGGTCCGAGGACCGGCGGCGCATCTTGCCAAACCCGCTCTGTACAGGGAGAACCGGGGGTCAGACCTCCACCGTGCTCGGCTTGAAGGAGGGACGACGCGCCTCGTACGCGGCGATGGATTCGTCCTCCCTGAGGGTGAGGCTGATGTCATCCAGCCCCTCCAGGAGTCGCCACCGGGCATTCTCGTCAAGCTCAAAATCAGCCGTGATGCCCTCGGCTCGAACCTGGCGGTCGACGAGGTCCACGGTGACCTCCGCGGCGGGGTCCGCCTCGACCAGCTTCCACAGCCGGTCCACGGTCTCCTGCGGCAGGACGACGGTCAGCAGCCCGTTCTTGAGGGAGTTACCGCGGAAGATGTCGGCGAAGCGGGACGAGATGACGGCCTTGAAGCCGTAGTTCTGCAGCGCCCATACCGCGTGCTCGCGCGAGGAGCCGGTGCCGAAGTCGGGACCGGCCACCAGAACCGTTCCGCCCTTGTACTCGGCGGCGTTGAGCACGAACTCCGGGTCCTTGCGCCAGGCCTCGAAGAGCCCGTCCTCGAAGCCGTCGCGGGTGACCTTCTTGAGCCAGTGCGCCGGGATGATCTGGTCCGTGTCCACATTGCTGCGGCGCAGCGGAACGGCCCGGCCGGTGTGCGTAGTGAATGCTTCCATGACTGCTCAGGCCCCCACGGGAGTCGATACGGCCGCGTCGGACAGATCGGCGGGCGAGGCCAGATGGCCCAGTACCGCGGTGGCGGCGGCGACCTGCGGTGAGACCAGGTGGGTCCGGCCGCCCTTGCCCTGCCGGCCCTCGAAGTTGCGGTTGGAGGTGGACGCCGAGCGCTCGCCGGGCGCGAGCTGGTCGGGGTTCATGCCCAGGCACATCGAGCAGCCCGCGTGCCGCCACTCGGCGCCGGCGGCGGTGAACACCTTGTCCAGCCCCTCCTCGACGGCCTGCAGGGCGACCCGCACCGAGCCGGGGACCACCAACATCCGTACGCCGTCGGCCACCGAGCGGCCGGACAGCACCGAGGCGGCGGAGCGCAGGTCCTCGATGCGGCCATTGGTGCAGGAACCGACGAAGACCGTGTCCACCGCGATGTCGCGCAGCGGCTGACCCGCCGTCAGACCCATGTACTCCAGGGCCTTCTCGGCGGCGAACTGCTCGCTGGCGTCCTCGAAGGAGGCCGGGTCCGGGACCGACTCCGACAGCGGAGCGCCCTGGCCGGGGTTGGTGCCCCAGGTGACGAACGGGGCGAGTTCGGAGGCGTCGATGACGACCTCACGGTCGAAGACGGCGTCGTCGTCGCTGCGCAGGGTGCGCCAGTACGCGACGGCCGCGTCCCAGTCGTCGCCCTGGGGGGCGTGCGGGCGGCCCTCCAGATAGGCGAAGGTCGTCTCGTCCGGAGCGATCATGCCCGCGCGGGCACCCGCCTCGATGGACATGTTGCACACGGTCATCCGGGCCTCCATCGAGAGCTTCTCGATGGCGGGGCCGCGGTACTCGAGCACATGGCCCTGGCCACCGCCGGTGCCGATCTTCGCGATGATCGCCAGGATCAGGTCCTTGGCGGTGACGCTCTCGGGCAGCTCGCCCTCGACGGTGATCGCCATGGTCTTGAACGGCGCGAGCGGCAGCGTCTGGGTCGCCAGCACATGCTCGACCTGGCTGGTGCCGATGCCGAACGCGAGCGCGCCGAAGGCGCCGTGGGTCGAGGTGTGGCTGTCACCGCAGACCACGGTCGTACCGGGCTGGGTCAGCCCCAGCTGCGGTCCCACCACGTGGACGACACCCTGCTCGACGTCACCGAGCGGGTGCAGCCGGACGCCGAACTCCGCGCAGTTCTTGCGCAGCGTCTCCAACTGGGCGCGGGAGACGGGGTCCGCGATCGGCTTGTCGATGTCGAGGGTGGGGGTGTTGTGGTCCTCGGTCGCGAGAGTGAGATCGGTACGACGGACCGTGCGGCCGGCCTTGCGCAGGCCATCGAACGCCTGCGGGCTGGTCACCTCGTGCAGCAGGTGCAGATCGATGAAGAGCAGGTCAGGCTCGCCTTCGGCGTGCCGGACGACATGGTCGTCCCAGACCTTCTCCGCGAGTGTCCGTCCCATCGCATTCCCTCCGGCCGGCGCCAGTGCCGGCCCAGCTTGTCTCGACTGCGTGCCCTGGTCTGCGGGCCCGCCATTTACAGAGTGGCGGGTCTCCCGGGAAATTGAACTTGCGTTTCACACTGTGAGACGCGAGTATCGTCCCATGGACAACACTAGCGGCGTCGGCGTTCTCGACAAGGCGGCTCTGGTCCTGAGCGCCCTGGAGTCCGGCCCGGCCACTCTCGCCGGACTGGTCGGGGCGACCGGTCTCGCCCGCCCGACGGCACACCGGCTCGCGGTCGCACTCGAGCACCACCGGATGGTGGCACGCGACATGCAGGGACGCTTCATTCTGGGCCCCCGCCTGGCCGAGCTGGCGGCGGCGGCGGGCGAGGACCGGCTGCTCGCCACGGCCGGTCCCGTGCTCACCCATCTCCGGGACGTGACCGGCGAGAGCGCGCAGCTCTACCGGCGCCAGGGTGACATGCGCATCTGTGTCGCGGCGGCCGAGCGGCTGTCCGGACTGCGGGACACCGTGCCGGTCGGCTCCACCCTCCCGATGAAGGCCGGCTCGGCCGCCCAGGTCCTGATGGCCTGGGAGGAGCCGGAGCGGCTGCACCGCGGACTGCAGGGGGCCCGGTTCACCGCCACGGCCCTGTCGGGCGTACGACGGCGGGGCTGGGCCCAGTCGATCGGCGAGCGGGAGCCCGGCGTGGCATCCGTCTCCGCGCCCGTGCGCGGCCCGTCCAACCGCGTGGTGGCCGCCGTCTCGGTCTCCGGACCGATCGAGCGGCTGACCCGCCACCCGGGCCGGATGCACGCCCAGGCCGTCATCGACGCCGCCGCCCGCCTGACCGACGCCCTCCGCCGAGGGAATTGATCACGCCGGACCCGAGGCCCGTCACGCCCTCTTCAGGCTCAGCCGGTCGGCCGCGCGGTCACCGCGGCGGCCGACCGGAACGACTCCGGCGGCCTTGCCCAGGCCGAACGCCGGCATGTTGACGTAGACCGCCTCGTGCGCCCCGGCCGGTACGGCATAGGTCTCGTGCCAGAAGCCGACCTTGCCCCGGCCCTCCCGCATCCGGCGGTTGAACGCCGCCCAGGCCGGACGGTGCTCCTTGTCCTGGGCCGACGCGTACTCCAGCAGCCGCTCATGCGAGTCCCAGTACTGGACGACGCAGAGCACCCGGGGCGGACCGAACAGCAGCTGATAGCCCAGCATCCCGCTCCCCTTGTCCCGCGACAGCTCGCGGAGCATCCGCGGCATCGCCTTGAAGACCGGCAGCCAGCTGCGCAGCGCGCGGAAGCGGTTGACGCGCATGCCGATCAGGAAGACGGTGACCTCCCCCTCGGCCTCGGCGGTCATACGGCCGGCGAACAGCTCGGCACCCATGGCGATCCCCTTGTCCCCACGTCGGGATAGTCTTGGATAGCGGCGCTATCCATAGCTTGGATAGTGTCACTCTCCAACGGAAGGTGCAACAAGGATGCGACTGGCGGAGCTCAGCGAGCGCAGCGGAGTGCCCACCGCGACGATCAAGTACTACCTGCGCGAGCGGCTGCTGCCGCCGGGGGAGCGGATCACCGCCACCACGTCGGAGTACGGCGAGGAGCATCTGCGCCGACTGCGGCTGGTGCGCTCGCTGATCCAGGTCGGCCGGATGCCGGTGGCCACGGCACGCGAGGTGCTGGAGGCCGCCGAGGACGAGTCGCTCAGCCAGAACACCCGGATGGGAGCCGCGGTCTGGGCACTGCCCCACGGCCCCGAGCCCGACGAGGACGATCCGCACGCGGCGCGGGCCCGGGAGCAGGTGGACACCGTGCTGCGGCGGATGGACTGGTCGTACGGCCAGGAGCTGGGCGACACCTCCCCCGCCTACCGGATGCTGGTCGCGGCCATCGCCTCGCTGGACCGCCTCGGGTACCCCCATGACACCGAGCACCTTCTGGTGCACGCCCGGCTGGCGGGTGAACTGGCCGTCGCCGACCTGGACCTGGTGGAGACCTACGACACCCCGCCCGAGCGGATCGAGGCGGTGGTGGCGCTGACGGTGCTCTACGAGCCGGTGCTGCTCAGCCTGCGGCGGCTCGCACAAACCGAGGAATCCGGGCGCCGCTTCGCGGAGTGAGCCGTGATCAGGGCATGAATGCACGGAGTGACCAGGACACGAAAAAGCCCCCCGCGCTGCCGCGGAGGGCTTTTCGGTGGTACCCCCGACCGGATTCGAACCGGCGCTACCGCCTTGAGAGGGCGGCGTGCTAGGCCGCTACACAACGGGGGCCTGAATCAGCACAAGTGCTGCGCTGGGCTACCAGGACTCGAACCTAGACTAAATGAACCAGAATCACTCGTGCTGCCAATTACACCATAGCCCATGGTATAGACCAGTACCCCCGACCGGATTCGAACCGGCGCTACCGCCTTGAGAGGGCGGCGTGCTAGGCCGCTACACAACGGGGGCCCTAGCGATCTCCGTCTGACGAAGAGATCCGTACCCCCGACCGGATTCGAACCGGCGCTACTGCCTTGAGAGGGCAGCGTGCTAGGCCGCTACACAACGGGGGCTTGGTCCTGCTTTGATCAAGAGATCCACCGGTCATCCGAGGGATCTCTTGCTGGGGTACCAGGACTCGAACCTAGACTAAGTGAACCAGAATCACTCGTGCTGCCAATTACACCATACCCCACCAAAACGCCACCCCGGTAAGGGGTTTTGTTTGGCTTGCGCCCCGGCCCGGCCTCTCAGCCCGCCCGTCCGGCGCAGGAAGAACATTACCCGATGGTGGACGGGCCACCAAAACGAGTATCACCGCGAGTGGCGCCGCCGCACAGGCCCAGGCAGCGCCCCGCGCCCCTTATCCGGCCAGCTTCGCCAGCGCCGCGTCCACCCGGGCCAGCGTGCGCTCGCGGCCCAGGACCTCCAGGGACTCGAACAGCGGCAGCCCGACCGTGCGGCCGGTGACCGCGACCCGCAGCGGGGCCTGGGCCTTGCCCAGTTTGAGGCCGTGCTCCTCGCCGGCCGCGAGGACCGCGGCCTTCAGGGTCTCGGCGTCCCAGTCCGCCTCGGCCAGCCGGGTACGGACCGAGGCCAGGAGCGCGTCCGCGCCCGGCTTCATCGCCTTGGTCCAGGACGCCTCGTCCTGGGCGGGCTCGTCGAGGAAGAGGAAGTCCACGTTCGCGGTGATGTCGGACAGGACCGTCAGCCGGGTCTGGGCCAGCGGGGCCAGCGCCGCGAAGGCGGCCGCGTCGAAGGCGTCCGGGGACCACGGCGCGTGCGGAGCCTTCAGCCAGGGCTCGCACGCCTCGATGAACGCCTTCACATCCAGCAGCCGGATGTGGTCCGCGTTGATCGCCTCGGCCTTCTTGAGGTCGAAACGCGCCGGGTTGGCGTTCACCCCCGAGATGTCGAACGCCTCGACCATCTCCGCCAGTGAGAAGACGTCCCGGTCGGAGGAGAGCGACCAGCCCAACAGGGAGAGGTAGTTGAGCAGTCCCTCGGGGAGGAAGCCGCGCTCCCGGTAGAGGTTCAGCGAGGACTGCGGATCGCGCTTGGAGAGCTTCTTGTTGCCCTCGCCCATGACATACGGGAGATGGCCGAACGCGGGCACCGTGCCGGGGCCCACACCGATCTCGGCGAGCGCCCGGTAGAGCCCGATCTGCCGCGGGGTGGAGGAGAGCAGGTCCTCGCCGCGCAGCACATGCGTGATCTCCATCAGCGCGTCGTCCACGGGGTTGACGAGCGTGTAGAGGGGCGCGCCATTGGCCCGCAGGATGCCGTAGTCCGAGACGTTCTCGGGGGTGAAGGTCAGCTCACCGCGCACCAGGTCGGTGAAGGTGATCGGCTCGTCCGGCATCCGGAAGCGCACGATCGAGACGCGCCCCTCGGCCTCGTACGCGGCGATCTGCTCGGCGGTCAGGGTGCGGCAGGTGCCGTCGTAGCCGGAGGGCCGGCCGGCCTTGCGGGCCGCCTCGCGGCGCTCCTCCAGCTCCTCGGCGGTGCAGTAGCAGCGGTAGGCGTGGCCCGCCTCCAGCAGCTTGTCCGCGACCTCGCGGTAGAGGTCCATCCGCTGCGACTGGCGGTAGGGCGCGTGCGGTCCGCCGACCTCGGGGCCCTCGTCCCAGTCGAAGCCCAGCCAGCGCATGGCGTCCAGCAGCTGGGTGTAGGACTCCTCGGAGTCCCGCGCGGCGTCGGTGTCCTCGATGCGGAACACCAGAGTGCCGCCGTGGTGACGGGCGAAGGCCCAGTTGAACAGAGCCGTGCGGACCAGGCCGACATGGGGGTTGCCGGTCGGCGAGGGACAGAAACGAACTCGCACGGGGGCGGAGGGGGATGTGCTAGCCACGCTTGATCACCTTGTTGGTGAGAGTGCCGATGCCTTCGATGGTGACGGCGACCTCGTCGCCGACGGAGAGCGGGCCGACGCCCGCCGGAGTGCCGGTGAGCACGACGTCGCCGGGGAGCAGCGTCATCGCCTCGGTGATGTGCACGATCAGATCCTCGATCGGGCGCACCATCTCGCTCGTCCGGCCGAGCTGACGTTGTTCACCGTTGACGGTGCACATGATGCCGAGATCGGCGGCGCGCGTCAGGTCGATATCGGTCTCCACCCAGGGGCCCAGCGGGCAGGAGGCGTCGAAGCCCTTGGCCCGCGCCCACTGCTTCTCGCTCCGCTGGGCGTCGCGGGCCGTGATGTCGTTGCCGCAGGTGTAGCCGAGGATGACGTCCTTGACGCGATCACGCGGAACCTCACGGCACATCCGTCCGATCACCACGGCCAGCTCGGCCTCGTAGTGCACCTCGGAGGAGAAGGAGGGGTACGGGACGGGGTCGCCGGGGCCGATCACGGAGGTGGACGGCTTGAAGAAGACGACCGGGACGTCGGGGACCTCGTTGCCCAGCTCCGCCGCGTGCTCGGCGTAGTTGCGCCCGATTCCGACGACCTTGTTCGGCAGGACGGGCGGCAGCAGCCGGACCTTGCTCAGCGGGACCTTCTGGCCCGAGCGCTCGAATTCGGCGAAGGGGTGGCCCTTGATGATGTCGATGACGGGGCCGTCCTGATCGGACGGCTCACCCTCCACCACGCCGAAGGCGACGTTGCCGTCGATGGAGAATCTGGCGATGCGCACGGGAAGCCTTGGCTCCTTGACTGAACTCGCTGGAGACTGACGCTCCAGGCTATCGCCCCGCGTCCCGCGCGCCGCCGTCCCGCCTGCCGGGAGTGGTGGCGTCCGCCACAGCCCCGGGGAATCAGTGGCCCGGGGCCTCGGTCAGCACGGTGCGCTTGGGGTTCGCGGTCCGGTTCGGCAGGTCGACGCGCTGCTCCGGCTGCTCCTCGGGCGCGGCCGACAGGCCGTCGGCGTCCTTGACGTCCCCCAGCTCTTGGACGTCCTTGAGATGGGCCAGGGTGGTGCGCCGCGGGTTGGCTATGGAGTGGAACATCATCGTCGTCTTCACGTGGTTTACGCCTCGTCCTTGTCGTCCGTACCGGCTGTGTAAAGCGTCAGGCTAGAGGCGGCCTTGCCCATCGATTCGCAGGAAAAGTCACCGCCAGCATGTGATATTGCTCACGAATGATCAGGCAAAAGCCGCATAGGAGACAGCTACGCAATCGCCCTAAACGGACATCGCCTACCTGAACCCGACGTTCCGCTCTTGATCATCGCTAGCCGGACACTCGATCGCGACCTTCGGTTCGTACGCGAAAGTCCGTTATCGCCGACATGACTTTCTACGTCCCGTAATAAAGTCCGCACTGAGCGTCACACGGATCACAGCCTTATCCGTTGCCCTTGTTGCAGCATCCGGCACTGTGCTGGAATTCCCGGGACCGCCGCGGGAAACACCGGCGCGCACGGGGGCGCAGCGACAGAGGCGCCGAGCGGCGGGGGGCTCCTCTTGTCGACAGGAAAGGAAGCGCGCCGGTCACTCACGACCGACAGGGGGGATCGCGGTCCCCCACGACTCGACACCGCTCCGCCGGTCCTCCGGAGGAGCGCCTGGTCCAGAGGTTGCGACGCTAGTGCAGGGACGTATCAAGAGGGATGGTATGGGGGCTCCCCAGGCCCGCCAGGGCCGAGGGGATGCTTCGGCGGACCCGGAGCCGCGTGGCGGGACCGACCGCGGCTCCTCGCCCCAGCGCGCCCAGGGGAGCAGCGGCAGGACTCTGGGTGATCAAGGCCCCGAGGCCGGTACGCAGAGCGCTACCCGGATCAGTGCGCCCAGTGGCGGCGGAGAGGCGGAGCAGCCGGCCAAGCCGAAGAGCTCCGGCCCCAGCGGGCCCGGCAATCGCATGGCCCTGCGCAACTGGCGCATCAGCACCCGACTGGTCTCCCTGCTCACGCTCCCGGTGGTCGCGGCGACCACCCTGGGGGCGTTGCGCATCGAGGGCTCGCTGGACAACATCCAGCAGCTCGACCAGATGAAGCTGCTCACCAAGATGACGCAGCAGGCCACCCAGCTGGCCAGCGCGCTCCAGGAGGAGCGCGACAAGTCGGCCGGCCCGCTGGCGGGCAAGGGCAACGACAAGGACGACCGGGTCGTCTCCACGCGTGAGGACACCAACCGCGCCATCACGGCCTTCCGCGAGGCCACCCACCAGATCGACCCCGGCGATCAGTCGCTGGCCGGTGTGCAGTCCACGCTCGTCAACATCGACCGTCAGCTCGGCAAGATCAACGAGGTCCGTGACACGGCCTACGACAACAGCCAGTACTACTCGCTGACGGTCCAGAACTACAACGAGCTGATCAACTCGCTGCTGCTGCTCTCCCAGGACATGGCGCAGGCGACCAGCAACCGCGCGATGATCAACAACACCCGCGCGCTCGCCACCTTCTCCTCCGCCAAGGAGTACGCCTCCATCCAGCGCGCGCTCATCAGCGCCGCCCTCGCCGACCCCAAGGGCGCCGACTTCTCCGCCAACGACCGCCGCTTCGCCAGGACCGCGGTGGACAAGGAGAACGAGGCGCTCGGCCGCTTCAAGCAGATCCGCCAGGGCAACTCCGAGGATCTGCTCGAACCGCTGGACAGCCGCCCCGACATCAAGGCGGCGACCATGTACGCCGACCGCGCGGTGCGCGACCCCGAGGGGCTGAAGGCCGAGAAGCGCACCGATCTGGACTGGTACGACCAGGACAGTATCAAGATCGAAGAGATGGGCAAGATCGAGCAGACGCTGCTCAGCGAGATGCAGCAGAAGGCTCGTGAGCTCCGTGACTCCGCCCAGCAGGACGCGATCATCAACGGGGCGCTGATCCTGCTGGTCCTCGGCGTCTCCCTGGTCGGCGCCTTCGTCGTCGCCCGCTCCATGGTCCGCTCGCTGCGCCGCCTCCAGGACACCGCGCAGGAGGTCTCCCAGAAGCGGCTGCCCGAACTGGTCAAGCAGCTCTCGGAATCCGATCCGCAGGATGTGGACACCTCCGTCGAGTCCGTCGGCGTGCACAGCCGGGACGAGATCGGAAAGGTGGCCACGGCCTTCGACGACGTGCACCGCGAGGCGGTCCGGCTCGCCGCCGAGCAGGCGCTGCTGCGAGGCAACGTCAACGCGATGTTCACCAACCTCTCGCGCCGCAGCCAGGGCCTCATCCAGCGCCAGCTCTCGCTCATCTCCGAGCTGGAGAGCCGCGAGGCCGACCCGGACCAGCTCTCCTCGCTGTTCAAGCTGGACCACCTCGCCACCCGTATGCGCCGTAACGGCGAGAACCTCCTGGTCCTCGCGGGCGAGGAGCCCGGCCGCCGGTGGACCCGCCCGGTGCCGCTGGTGGACGTGCTCCGCGCGGCCGCCTCCGAGGTGGAGCAGTACGAGCGCATCGAGCTCAGCTCGGTCCCGGCGACCGAGGTCGCCGGCCGGGTCGTCAACGACCTCGTCCACCTGCTCGCCGAGCTGCTGGAGAACGCCACCTCCTTCTCCTCGCCGCAGACCAAGGTCAAGGTCACCGGTCACGCGCTGCCCGACGGGCGGGTGCTGGTCGAGATCCACGACACCGGTATCGGGCTCTCGCCCGAGGACCTGGCGGCGATCAACGAGCGGCTTGCCTCCCCGCCCACCGTCGATGTGTCGGTGTCCCGGCGCATGGGCCTGTTCGTGGTCGGCCGGCTGTCGCTGCGTCACGGCATCCGCATCCAGCTCCGGCCGTCCGACTCGGGCGGTACGACGGCGCTGGTCATGCTGCCGGTCGATGTCGCCCAGGGCGGCCGGAAGCCGACGCCGCAGGCCGCCGGCGGGAAGTCGGGCCAGGGTGCACCGGCCGCCGGTGGCGGTCAGGGCAACGGCTCGGCGGGGCTGCTCGGCTCGGCGCCCTCGCGGCGCCAGGTCCCGGGCTCGGGTTCGCGCGCCGCGCTGCCGGGCAACGGCGGCAGCGGGCTGCCGACCCGGCCGGTCGGCGCCGGTGCGGGCCCCGCGGGCGGCGCCCCGGGCGGCGGCACCAACTTCTTCGAGGGCGGACGGGCTCCGGGCCCCCGGAGCAACGCCCCCACGGGCCCCGGCGCTCCCGGTGGTCAGGGTGGCCCCGGTGGTCAGGGCGGTCCCGGTGGTCAGGGCGGTCCCGGCGGTCAGGGCGGTCCCGGCGGCGCCCCCTCCGGACGGCCCCCGCTTCCGCAGCGCAGCGAGGGTCCGACCGTCGCTCCGCCGACCGGCGCCCCGGCCCGTGCCGACGGGGGCGACCAGGGCGGCCGTCCGCAGCTCCCCACCCGCGGCCCCTCGCCCGAGCTTCCGGCCCCGTCCCAGCCCGGCACCAGCTGGGGCGCGCGCGCCGCGGCCGGCGAGGACGACTGGCCGGGCACGCCGCGCGACGCGATCGACACCCCGCGCGGGCATGAGGAGTACGACTCCACCGGCCAGTTCGCCCGTCCGGACCTCGGCGGCTCCGGGGACCGGCGCGACCCGTTCGGCAACCGCGGTCCCGGCGACACCGGCGAGCTGCCGCAGCTGAGCGACAGCCCCAACCTGTTCGAGCCGCGCCGCGGGGCCACTGGACCGCAGGGCGGCCAGGGACCGGCCGACACCGGCCAGTTCAACCGGCCCGACTACGGCCGCGGCCCCGGCGACACCGGCGAGTTCGCCCGTCCGGAGCTCGGCCAGGGCCCGGGTGACACCGGTGAGTACGCCCAGCCCCGGTTCGAGGACGCCGCCCCGCGCGGCGGACGCGGCCCCGGGGACACAGGCGAGTTCCCGCGTCCGAACATGGGCGGCCCCGGCGACACCGGCGAATTCCCGCGTCCGAACATGGGCGACACCGGCGAGTACGCCCGCCCCGACATGGGCGGCACCGGTGAGTACCCGCTGCCCCAGGGTCCCCAGAGTCAGCCCGGTGGGCGCCCGAACGATCCGCTGCCGCCCGCCGGTTTCAGCGACGGCAGTACCCCGATCTTCGACACCATCGAGTCGTCCTGGCATCTCAACCAGGCCGAGGACCCGGGCATATCGGGCTCCCAGGGCGGTGGCCGGTCGTTCCCGTCCGCGCCCTCGGCCCCCGAGCCCACCCCCGGCCGGCCCGCCTCCGCCGTACCGCCGCCCTCGGCCCACGAGCCGCTGCCGGCGGCCCAGGGCATGGGCGACTTCGCCGGGTCGGGCCCCGCGGCGGGCCCCGGCACCAACGGGGCCGGACCGGGCGGCCGGAGCGCGGGTTCCCACTGGCGTACGTCGCCCCACAACGACGAGCGCTGGCGCCGCGCCGAGCAGGTCCGCGAACCCGCGGCCGGCGGTATCACGTCGTCCGGGTTGCCACGGCGGGTGCCGCGCGCAAACCTCGTGGAGGGTGCCGCACACCAGCCGCAGCAGCCCGAGGTGGCTGGGCCGCAGGTGTCCCGCGCGCCCGATGATGTACGCGGCAGGCTGACCAACCTCCGCCGTGGAATTCAGCAGGGTCGCCGGGCCGGTACCGGATTCGACGACAACCATGATCGCGGCATTGGCCCGACTTACCAGCAGGAGCGTTAGTTGAGCCCGATGAGCCAGGCGGCGCAGAATCTGAACTGGTTGATCACGAACTTCGTGGACAACACCCCGGGGGTGTCCCACACGGTCGTGGTCTCCGCCGACGGACTCCTTCTGGCGATGTCCGAAGGCTTCCCCCGTGACCGAGCCGATCAACTGGCGGCGGTGGCCTCCGGCCTGACCTCGCTCACCGCCGGGGCCTCCCGCATCTTCGAAGGCGGCATGGTCAACCAGACCGTCGTCGAAATGGAACGAGGCTTTCTCTTCATCATGTCCATCTCCGACGGCTCCTCCCTCGCCGTGCTCGCCCACCCTGAGTGCGACATCGGCCTCGTCGGCTACGAGATGGCCCTGCTGGTCGACCGCGCGGGCAGCGTGCTCACCCCCGACCTCCGTGCCGAGCTGCAGGGCAGCCTGTTGAACTGATCCATCGACCATCCGACGCCTGTCCCCCCGGCCCCACGGCCGGGCCCCCACCGGCACCGACCGACGGCACGCCCGTCACCTTGTTGTCCGACCGGAGGATCCATGACCCCGCCCCCCGCCTCGCCCGGCCCGTACGGCGGCCATCACCAATCGCCGTACGGGGGTGAAGGCGACCAGCCATTGGTGCGCCCGTATGCCATGACCGGTGGCCGGACCCGGCCGCGCTACCAGCTCGCCATCGAGGCGCTGGTCAGCACCACGGCCGACCCCGTGCATCTGCAGGGGCTGCTCCCAGAGCACCAGCGGATCTGCCATCTGTGCCAGGAGGTCAAGTCGGTCGCCGAGGTCTCGGCGCTGCTGAACATACCCCTGGGTGTGGCACGGATCCTGGTGGCAGACCTGGCAGAGGCCGGCATGGTGGCGATCCACCAGCCCGGGGGCGGTTCGGAAGCGGGCGGTACCCCGGATGTGACACTGCTCGAAAGGGTGCTCAGTGGACTTCGCAAGCTCTAGCGGCGCTCCCCCCGCCCGCGCGACCACCTCGGCGAAGATCGTGGTGGCGGGCGGCTTCGGCGTGGGCAAGACCACGTTCGTCGGCGCGGTCTCGGAGATCAACCCGCTGCGCACCGAAGCCGTGATGACCTCCGCCTCGGCGGGAATCGACGATCTGAGCCATGTCCAGGACAAGACCACGACGACCGTGGCGATGGACTTCGGCCGCATCACGCTCGACGACGATCTCATCCTGTATCTGTTCGGCACGCCCGGCCAGGACCGCTTCTGGTTCATGTGGGACGACCTGGTGCGCGGCGCGATCGGCGCCGTGGTGCTGGTCGACACCCGCCGGCTCGCCGACTGCTTCCCCGCGGTCGACTACTTCGAGAACTCCGGGCTGCCCTTCGTCATCGCCCTCAACGGCTTCGAGGGCCAGCAGCCCTACAACCCCGAAGAGGTCCGCGAGGCCCTGCAGATCGGCCCGGACACCCCCATCATCACCACAGACGCGCGCCACCGCACCGAGGCCAAGAGCGCTCTCATCACCCTGGTCGAGCATGCGCTGATGGCCCGTCTCAAGTAGGCAACGCCGTCCGGAAGTTCTCGGATATCGGACGGAGGACGGGCCGTGTCGAACGACGCGGCCCGCTCGCCGTTCATAACGTTTCGACAGAGATATGATCCGGCTCCCGATACGGAGCGCAGTCGTGTCGCTCCGTTGCGCACTCAAGTAGTTCGGTATTCGACATATCTCAGCCATAACGCCCCTTTTTTCTCTGGTCCAGACAACGTACTGAGCGCTTTGCGCACTGTTTGGAAAGCACCTGCGGGGCGTGCTGGAATTCGCTGAACTGGGCAGTCAGGGCTCAGCTGGGAACGGCACAAATGCTGCCGATGCCGAGAGGTTGTTGGTCGAGTGAGGCGAAGCAAGCCGGACCCCGCGCAAGACGCGCGAGGGAACTTCACCCCGCCGCCGCGTTCTGGCACAGCGGCGTCGCCCGCCGAGGCACCGGATCCACCCAGTGGTGGTCGGATCTCCCCTCGGAACTGGCGGGTGCGCGGCCGGCTGTACGCGATCCTGCTCATCCCCGTGCTCGTCGCCCTGGTCTTCGGTGGCTTCCAGGTCGCCTCCTCGGTCTCCACCTGGAACGAGGCGCGGGACGCCGAGCGCACCGCCCAGGTCGTCCGGGCCGCCACCACCTACGCCCACGCCCTGGTCAACGAGCGCGACCTGAGCGCGGGCCCGCTGCTCAGCGGCACCAATGGGGCCACGGTCACCAAGGCGCGGGCGACCAGCGACGCAGCGAAGAAGGACTTCGACAAGGCCGTCGCCAATATGCCGCAGACGCCGGCCATGAAGCGCCGCCTCAAAGCCTTCAGAACCGCCGAACCGCAGCTGGCCTCCCTGCGCCGCAACGCCTACACCGACCGCCTGAACGGTGTGAAGACCGAAGAGGGCTATGTCGCCGTCGAGCACGGGCTGACCGAGTTCGCCAATGAACTGGGCCTGGGCACCGGCAATATCACGTCGTATGGCCGTACCGTCTACGCGGTATCCCTGGCCAAGGGCGCGGAGTCGCTGCAGCGCTCCATCGGCACCCATCTGCTGGTCAAGCCCGGCCCGTCCGCGACCGACCGCAAGACCCAGCTCACCTCCTTCACCTCGTACGTCTATCTCGAGGGCATCGCGCTCGGGGAGTTCGAGGCGGCCGGCACACCGCAGGACGTGACCCGGCTCGAGGACACCCTCACCGCGGCCGAGAAGCGTGCGCGGGAGCAAATCGCCGAGGCGAAGCGGAAGGCCGAGGCGGACGGCAAGAAGTTCGTGGCGCCGCCCGGTATGGACCAGATGCTCAAGGCCATCGGCAGCGGGGCCTCGCCCACCGCGCTGGCCGCCCAGGGGGTCACCCCGGACGCCTGGTTCAACGCCTCCACGATCAAGTTCAACGCCTACCGGGACGTCGAGCAGACCCTGGTGGACAAAGCCGTGGACGAGGCGGCGCAGATCTCCTCGGACGCCCGCCGCGATGCGATCGTGAACGGCGCGATCGTGGTGCTGGCACTGCTCGCCGCCTTCTTCGTGGCCGGCCGGATGGCCCGCTCGATGAGCCATTCCATGCGGCAACTGCGCAACGCCGCCTTCGATGTCGCCGAGAAGCGGCTGCCCGCGGTGGTCGACCAGCTCTCCCGCACCGACCCGGGACGGGTGGACACCCGGGTCAGCTCGATACCGATCAACACCAGGGACGAGATCGGCGAGGTGGCCCGCGCCTTCGACCAGGTGCACCGTGAGGCGATCCGGCTCGCGGCCGAGCAGGCGATGCTGCGCGGCGGCGTCAACGCGATCTTCACCAACCTTTCCAGTCGCAACCAGGGACTGATCGAGCGGCAGCTGACCCTGATCTCCGAACTGGAAAGCCGGGAGGCCGATCCGGACCAGCTGGAGCACCTCTTCCGGCTGGACCACCTGGCCACCCGTATGCGACGCAACGGCGAGAACCTCCTGATCCTCGCGGGCGAGGAGCCCGGCCGGCGCTGGAACCAGCCGGTGCCGCTGATCGATGTGCTGCGCGCCGCCTCCTCGGAGGTGGAGTCCTACGAGCGCATCGAGCTGACCGGCATCTCCGAGAGCGAGATCCACGGCACCGCGGTGACCGACCTGGTGCACCTCCTGGCCGAGCTGCTGGAGAACGCCACCACCTTCTCCTCCCCGCACACCAAGGTGCGGGTCACCTCGACCCGGCTGCCCGACGGCCGGGTGGTGGTGGAGATTCACGACAAGGGCATCGGCCTGACCGCCGAGGACTTCGCGGACATCAACCACAAGCTGGCCAATCCGCCGACGGTGGACGCCACGGTCTCCCAGCGCATGGGGCTCTTCGTGGTCGGCCGCCTCGCCGACCGGCACGGCATCCGGGTCCAGCTGCGCCCCTCCGGGGAGCAGGCGGGCACCACATCGCTGGTGATGCTGCCCGAGGCGATCACCCACGGCGGTGGCGGCGAGGAGCTGCCCCAGGACGACTTCACGGTCTCCCGGATCGTCCCCGAGCCGCGGCCCGCCCCGGCCTTCCAGGACGTCGGCGAGCTGTCCTCGCGCACCGCCGCCGAGCTGGGTTTCGACGACTCCGCGTACGACCGGGACCAGGGACATCACCAGTTTCAGGGCCAGTACAGCGGAATGGGGGCCACCGGGTCCGAGCGGGATCCGCGGCCCGGCCAGACGCCGGTCGATCCGCTGGGGCAGTCGGCGTACCAGAATTCCGGCTATTCGCAACCGGAAGCGGATTACGCAACTCAAACGGAACCCGAACAGCAGCCGTACATCGGCTACAACTCCCCCTCTCAACAGGGAGAGTGGGGCGATTCCGGATCTTTCGAGATGCCCTACGCGTCGCAGTTCGGGGCCGAAGCGGAATCAGGACCCAGCGCTCCCGAAGTTTCTCGGGACCGCGTAGAGTTCCACCGTCCGGGCCCTTCCCCGAGCGGAATCCACTCGATGACCGACGCCGGGCTTCCGCGTCGTGACAGGCAGTGGCAGCCGTCCGAGGAAACAGGGACGCAGGGGATGGTCGGGGACCCGGCGGCGCCCACGGCGCCGGAGCGACCCCGGCAGACACCCCAGCAGCAGGAGGACAGTGCCCCGTGGCAGTCGGAGAACGACCAGCGCTGGCACCGTGCCGAGCGGCTGCGCGACCCGAAGGCCGGTGGGGTCACGACGTCCGGCCTGCCCCGCCGGGTGCCCAAGGCCAATCTGGTCGAGGGCTCCGCGGAGCCGACCGGACAGGGCGGCCCCCAGGTCTCCCGCGCCCCGGAGGACATCCGCGGCAGGCTGAGCAACCTGCGCCGCGGCGTCCAGCGGGGGCGCAGCGCGGGATCCGGGACCCCCGGGCGTGACCAGCATGACCAACAGGGCTTCGGCCCCGGCAGCACCTACGATCAGGAGCGTTAGTGTGAGCCCGATGAGCCAGGCGGCGCAGAACCTGAACTGGTTGATCACCAACTTCGTGGACAACACCCCCGGGGTGTCCCACACCGTGGTGGTCTCCGCCGACGGACTCCTTCTGGCGATGTCCGAAGGCTTCCCCCGTGACCGAGCCGATCAACTGGCGGCGGTGGCCTCCGGCCTGACCTCGCTCACATCCGGAGCCTCGCGCATCTTCGAAGGCGGCGTGGTCAACCAGACCGTGGTCGAAATGGAACGAGGCTTCCTCTTCATCATGTCGATCTCCGACGGATCCTCCCTCGCCGTGCTCGCTCACCCCGAGTGTGACATCGGCCTCGTCGGCTACGAGATGGCCCTGCTGGTCGATCGCGCGGGCAACGTCCTCACCCCGGATCTCCGCGCGGAATTGCAGGGCAGTCTTCTCAACTAGCAAACATGGAGTGCGTTTCGCGCCACCGCGCCATAGGGTGCGGTGGCGCGACCGGCAAGACAGGCGAGTTGGAGGAGGACACGTGGCAACGCCCCCTAGCGGATATCCGTATGCCCACGGGCAGCCGTCCGAGCCGCGCGGAGAGGCCCCGGTGAAGCGCTACAACTTCCCCTCCGCGCCCAGCCGTCAGGTCCGCTCTCCACAGCAGCCGGAGCCGCAGCGGGAGCAGCAGCCCCCGCGGCGGCAGCCGCAGCGGCCTCAGCAACAGCCGTACACGCCCTCCTACGCGCCTCCGGCGCCGCAGGAGGGGTCTTGGTACGACGCGCCCTCCGCGCCGCGTATCGAGCCCGTACAGCCGCCTGAGCGCCCCGCTCCGGAACCTTCCTCCCCCGCGGGCGGCACTCATAACCCTCTGGTGCGCCCGTACGCCATGACTGGGGGCCGGACCCGGCCCCGGTACCAGCTCGCCATCGAGGCGCTGGTGCACACCACGGCCGACCCCGCTCAGCTCCAGGGCCAACTGCCCGAGCACCAGCGGATCTGCCATCTGTGCCGCGAGATCAAGTCGGTCGCCGAGATCTCCGCACTGCTCGCCATTCCCCTCGGCGTGTCCCGGATCCTCGTAGCCGACCTGGCCGAGGCGGGGCTCGTCGCCATTCATCAGCCGGGCGGCGACGAGTCCGCCGGCGGTCAGCCTGACGTGACACTGCTCGAAAGGGTGCTCAGTGGACTTCGCAAGCTCTAGCGGTGCAGCCCGCTCCACCACCTCCGCGAAAATCGTGGTGGCGGGCGGCTTCGGCGTGGGCAAGACCACGTTCGTCGGCGCGGTCTCGGAGATCAACCCGCTGCGCACCGAAGCCGTGATGACCTCCGCCTCGGCGGGGATCGACGACTTGACCCACGCACCGGACAAGACCACCACCACGGTGGCGATGGACTTCGGCCGCATCACGCTCGACCAGGACCTGATCCTGTACCTGTTCGGCACGCCCGGCCAGGACCGCTTCTGGTTCATGTGGGACGACCTGGTCCGCGGTGCCATCGGCGCGGTCGTCCTGGTGGACACCCGCCGCCTCGCCGACTGCTTCCCCGCGGTCGACTACTTCGAGAACTCCGGACTGCCCTTCGTCATCGCCCTCAACGGCTTCGACGGACACCAGCCGTACACCCCCGAAGAGGTCCGCGAGGCCCTGCAGATCGGCCCCGACGCGCCGATCATCATCACCGACGCCCGCCACCGCAGCGAGGCCAAGAGCGCGCTCATCACGCTGGTCGAGCACGCGTTGATGGCCCGGCTGCGGTAGCCGAGACCGGCGACAGAAGCCAAAATCCCCTGCTCTCCGAGGAGAACAGGGGATTTGTGCGTTCCGGTCCGAGGCGTTCAGGGCGTCCGGTGCGTTCAGGACGCGCGGCGCGGGGCCGGCGGCCTCCAGGCGGTGTGCGGCCGTCCGGAGGCGGCGGGGCCGCTCGCGCTCAGCCCTGCCAGCTGTGCGGCGCGCTGAACGCCGGGCGGCGCTCCAGACGGCGCCAGCGGGCGGCGCTGCGGCCCGGGCGGGTGGCGTCGGTGGGGCGGTGGGTGCCGGCGGCCGCGCGGGCGAGCAGCACCGCGGTGACCGCGGCGAGCTCCTCGGCGTCGGCGTGGCCCTTCTCGACCCGGACCAGGGTGGCCGCCGCCGCGGCGGCGGGATCGGCGATATCGCTCGGTGTGCTCACGGTTTGTCTCTTCTCCCTTGTCGCGCGGGTTTCGCGCGAGGACACGAACTCAGAGGCTACTGCGGCGGGTTGCCGTGCTTACGGGACGGCAGGTCGGCGTGCTTGTCGCGCAGCATCGCCAGCGACCGGATCAGGACCTCGCGGGTTTCGGCCGGGTCGATCACATCGTCGACCAGCCCCCGCTCGGCCGCGTAGTACGGGTGCATCAGCTCGGACTTGTACTCCTTGACCATGCGGGCGCGCATGGCCTCGGGGTCGTCGGCGTCGGCGATCTGACGGCGGAAGATCACGTTGGCGGCACCCTCGGCACCCATCACCGCGATCTCGTTGGTGGGCCAGGCGTAGGTCAGGTCGGCACCGATGGACTGGGAGTCCATGACGATGTACGCACCGCCGTACGCCTTGCGCAGGATGACGGAGATCCGCGGCACGGTGGCGTTGCAGTACGCGTACAGCATCTTGGCGCCGTGCCGGATGATCCCGCCGTGCTCCTGGTCCACACCGGGCAGGAAGCCGGGCACGTCGAGGAAGGTGACCAGCGGGATGTTGAAGGCGTCGCACATCTGGATGAAGCGCGCGGACTTCTCCGACGCCTCGATGTCCAGCACGCCGGCCAGCGACTGCGGCTGGTTGGCGATGATGCCGACGACCTGGCCGTCGAGCCGGGTCATCGCACAGATGATGTTGGTCGCCCAGCGCTCGTGGACCTCGAGGTACTCGCCGTCGTCGACGATCTCCTCGATGACCTTGCGCATGTCGTACGGCCGGTTGCCGTCGGCCGGGACGAGGTCCAGCAGCGCGTCGCCGCGCCGGGAGGCCGGGTCGTCGGACTCGACGGTCGGCGGGTTCTCCCGGTTGTTCTGCGGCAGCAGCGACAGGAGGTAGCGCACCTCCTCCAGGCACGTCTCCTCGTCGTCGTAGGCGAAGTGGCACACACCCGAGGTCTCGGCGTGCACATCCGCGCCGCCCAGTCCGTTCTGGCTGACCTTCTCGCCGGTCACCGCCTGGACCACATCGGGTCCGGTGATGAACATCTGAGAGGTCTCCCGGACCATGAAGACGAAGTCCGTCAGCGCCGGGGAGTACGCCGCCCCGCCCGCGCACGGGCCGAGCATCACGCTGATCTGGGGGATGACGCCGGACGCCTTGGTGTTCCGCTGGAAGATGCCGCCGTATCCGGCGAGCGCCGAGACGCCCTCCTGGATGCGGGCACCGGCGCCGTCGTTCAGGGACACCAGCGGCGCCCCGGCCGAGATGGCCATGTCCATGATCTTGTGGATCTTGGTCGCGTGGGCCTCCCCCAGCGCCCCGCCGAAGATCCGGAAGTCGTGTGCGTAGACGAACACCGTCCGTCCGTGGACGGTCCCCCAGCCGGTGACGACCCCGTCGGTGTAAGGCTTCTTCGCCTCCAGGCCGAACCCGGTCGCACGATGCCGCCGCAGCGGCTCCACTTCGTTGAAGGACCCCTCGTCAAGCAGCAGATCGATCCGCTCGCGAGCCGTCAGCTTCCCCTTGGCCTTCTGGGCCTCGGTCGCCCGCTCGCTCGGGCCGCGCCGAGCCTGCTCGCGAATCGCGTGCAGCTCGGCGACGCGCCCGCGAACGTCACTCGCCTCAGCAGGCGCACCTTCGAGATTGGTCATGCAATGACGGTACGTTCCCGGACCCCCGGAAGCGCATGTCAATTCCCTACAACGTCAGGGGCGTTTTGGTGGGCAGGCGGAACAGAACTGGACAGCGGCTTTCCCACTACCTGGTGTCCCAAAGGACTATCGACCCTGTCGGCATCCGACAAACCTCCAGGCGGCGACCGTGCGAGGGGCGGGCTCGACCACCCGGATGGGCGGCGTCCGCTGGAGCGGCGCCGCGGCCGGATCGGAGAACGGAACACGTCGACCGCGCTCCGCTCCCCGTACCCTACTCCGGCGGCGGCCGGCGCACCGGGCCCGCGGGACCGTGAGGCCCAGGTCACTCCTGCGGGTCCACCCCGGCCCGCAGCAGCCCGTAGGCGTAGGCGTCGTCCAGGGCCTGCCAGGACGCGGCGATCACGTTCTCCCCGACGCCGACCGTCGACCACTCCCCCTGGCCGTCGGCCGTGGAGACCAGCACCCGGGTCGTGGACTCGGTGCCGTGCTTGCCTTCCAGGATGCGGACTTTGTAGTCCACCAGCTCCATCGCCGCGAGCTGCGGGTAGATCCGCTCCAGCCCCACCCGCAGCGCCCGGTCCAGGGCGTTGACCGGGCCGTTTCCCTCCGCCGTGGCGACGATGCGCTCGCCCTTGGCCCACAGCTTCACGGTGGCCTCGTTGGCGTGGGTGCCGTCCGGGCGGTCCTCGACGATCGCCCGCCAGGACTCGACCCGGAAGTAGCGGCGGGGGCGGCCGTCGACCTCCTGGCGCAGCAGCAGCTCGAAGGAGGCGTCGGCGGCCTCGTAGGTGTAGCCCGCGAGCTCGCGCTCCTTGACCCGCTCGACGATCCGGCCCACCAGGGCGCGGTCGTCGCCGAGGTCGATGCCCAGCTCCCTGCCCTTGAGCTCGATCGACGCCCGGCCGGCCATGTCGGAGACGAGCATCCGCATGGTGTTGCCGACCCGCTCGGGGTCGATGTGCTGGTACAGATCCGGGTCGACCTTGATCGCGGAGGCGTGGAGTCCGGCCTTGTGGGCGAAGGCGGAAACGCCCACATAGGGCTGGTGAGTGGAGGGCGTCAGATTGACGACCTCGGCGATCGCGTGCGAGATCCGGGTCATCTCCTCCAGGGCGCCCTCCGGCAGCACCCGGCGGCCGTACTTGAGTTCGAGGGCCGCGACGACCGGGAAGAGGTTGGCGTTGCCCACCCGCTCGCCGTAGCCGTTGGCCGTGCACTGGACGTGGGTGGCGCCCGCGTCCACGGCGGCGAGGGTGTTGGCGACCGCGCAGCCGGTGTCGTCCTGGGCGTGGATGCCCAGCCGGGCGCCGGTGTCGGCCCGTACGGTACGGACCACCGCGTCGATCTGGCCGGGGAGCATGCCGCCGTTGGTGTCGCAGAGGATCACCACCTCGGCGCCCGCCTCGTGGGCGGCGGAGACGACCTGCTTGGCGTAGTCCGCGTTGGCGCGGTAGCCGTCGAAGAAGTGCTCACAGTCGAGGAAGACCCGGCGGCCCTGGGACCGCAGGTAGGCGACAGTGTCGCGGACCATCGCGAGGTTCTCCTCGAGCGTGGTGCGCAGGGCCAGCTCCACATGGCGGTCGTGGGACTTCGCCACCAGGGTGATCACCGGCGCCCCGGACTCCAGCAGCGCCTTGACCTGGCGGTCGTCCTCGGCCCGTGCCCCCGCCTTGCGGGTGGCGCCGAACGCCACCAGCTGGGCGTGCCGGAAATCGATCTCCGCGCGGGCCCGGGCGAAGAACTCCGTGTCGCGCGGGTTGGCGCCGGGCCAGCCGCCCTCGATGAAGCCCACGCCGAAGTCGTCCAGGTGACGGGCGATGGTCAGCTTGTCCGCGACCGTCAGGTTGATGCCCTCGCGCTGCGCTCCGTCGCGCAGGGTGGTGTCGAAGACATGGAAACCGTCGTCGGGCAGATCCTTCATGGTTGGTCTGGCTCCTGTCGGATAAATCTCGGTCTACCGGAATATCCGGTTCCGCGCCCTCCTATGGTCCCTCACGCTTCGCGTCCGGCGGGATGGTCCGGAAAACGAAAAGACCCCTCGCGGGTGCGAGAGGTCTGCGCGCGGGTCTGGGGCACGGTGGCCGCTCCGTACCGGGTCGTACGGGCGGTCACTGCGGACCGGCGCGCCTGCTGCCAATAATCATGACGAACGAGAGCACGGAGGCAGTCTGGCACATTCCGCCCCCGCGCTCTCATCCGTCTCATCATGCGAACCATCGGTGTCAACGGGGTGACACTCACGATCAGCCCAGAGGTGACACCGTGATCAGCCGAGGGGGTGCATCCAGCCATGCGGGTCCGGGGCGACGCCGGTCTGGATGTCCAGCAGCGCCTTGCGCAGCCGCATCGTCACCTCGCCCGGCTCACCGTCGGCCACCGTCCAGTTCGCCCGGGCGGACTTGACCGAGCCGACCGGGGTGATCACGGCCGCCGTACCGCAGGCGAAGACCTCGGTGAGGGTCCCGTCCGCGTTGCCCTGGCGCCAGTCGTCCACGGAGATCCGGCCCTCGCTGACCTCGTAGCCGAGGTCGGCGGCGATCCGCAGCAGCGAGGCGCGGGTGATCCCCGGCAGCAGCGAACCGGACAGCTCGGGGGTCACGATGCGGTTCCCGTACACGAAGTACAGGTTCATCCCGCCCATCTCCTCGATCCAGCGGCGCTCGATCGCGTCCAGCCAGACCACCTGGTCACAGCCCTGCTCGGCGGCCTGGGCCTGGGCGACCAGGGAGGCCGCGTAGTTGCCGCCCGTCTTGGCCGCGCCGGTGCCGCCGGGCACGGCGCGGACGTACTCCTCCGAGAGCCAGACCGAGACCGGCTGCACCCCGCCGGGGAAGTAGGCACCGGCCGGAGAGGCGATCACCACGAAGAGGTACTCGTTCGAGGGCCGGACACCCAGCCCGACCTCGGTGGCGAACATGAAGGGCCGCAGGTAGAGGGACTGCTCTCCGTGGCCCGGCACCCACTCCTTGTCCTGGGTGACCAGCGCGTCACATGCCTCGATGAAGGTCTGGACGGGAAGCTCGGGCATGGCGATACGGCGCGCGGACGCCTGGAACCGCTCGGCGTTCTGCTCGGGACGGAACGTCGCCACGGACCCGTCGGGGCGGCGGTACGCCTTGAGCCCCTCGAAGATGGTCTGGGCGTAGTGCAGCGTCATGTTCGCCGGATCGATCGAGAGCGGGGCGTACGGCACGAGCTGGGCCTCGTGCCAGCCACGGCCCTCGGTCCACTTGATGGTGACCATGTGATCGGTGAAGTGGCGGCCGAATCCGGGGTTGGCCAGGATCTTCTCCCGCTCGGCGGCGGGGAGGGGGTGGGACGAGGGCTTGAGCTCGATCGTGGGCGTCGTCATGGCAGGTAGTCCTTCACCTTCGGTTGTGGCGGACCGCGCTCACACCATCCTGCCCGTGATCGGTACTAGGACGTCCAAGCTCTTCTTCACACAACGGCCCCACCGGGGATTATCTCCTAGGTGGGGCCGCGGAAGGAGCGTTGTGCAACGCGCGGCCCAGGTCGATGGTCGCACCCAGGTGGGGCCGCGGAAGGAGCGTTGTGCAACGCGCGGCCCAGGTCGATAGTCGCACCCAGCCGCGCGGTGGCACAGGCTGGGGTCAGCCGGATACTCGGGCGGCGAGCGCGTCGCCGATCTCGTCGGTGGTGCGCGGCGCGGCCGCGTCCCGCCCGGCGAGGTCCTCGGCGACGGCTGCCTCGATACGGGCCGCCTCGTCCCCGTAGCCGAGGTGCGACAGGAGCAGGGCCACCGACAGGACGGTCGCCGTCGGGTCGGCCTTGCCGGTGCCCGCGATGTCCGGCGCGGAGCCGTGGACCGGCTCGAACATCGACGGGAAGGCGCCGGAGGGGTTGATGTTGCCGCTCGCGGCGAGCCCGATGCCGCCGGTGACGGCGGCGGCGAGGTCGGTGAGGATGTCACCGAAAAGGTTGTCGGTGACGATCACGTCGAACCGCTCCGGCTGGGTGACGAAGAAGATCGTCGCGGCGTCGACGTGCAGATAGTCGGTGGTGACCTCGGGGTACTCCTGGCCGACCCGGTCGAAGATGTTCTTCCACAGGTGGCCGGCGTGCACCAGGACGTTGTTCTTGTGCACGAGGGTCAGCTTCTTGCGCGGCCGGGCATGGGCGCGCTCGTAGGCGTCCCGGACCACGCGCTCGACACCGTAGGCGGTGTTGAGGCTGACCTCGGTGGCGACCTCGGCCGGGGTGCCGGTGCGCAGCGAGCCGCCGTTGCCCACGTACGGGCCCTCGGTGCCCTCGCGGACGACCACGAAGTCGATGTCGGGGCGGCCGGCCAGCGGGGTCGGGGTGTTCGGGAAGAGCTTCGACGGACGCAGGTTGACGTAGTGGTCGAAGGCGAAGCGCAGCTTGAGCAGCAGCCCGCGCTCGAGCACGCCCGAGGGCACCGACGGGTCGCCGATGGCGCCGAGCAGGATCGCGTCGTGGTTCTTCAGCGACTCCAGGTCCGCGTCCGGCAGGGTCTCGCCGGTGGCGTGCCAGCGCTGGGCGCCGAGGTCGTAACTCCGGGTCTCCAGCTTGACGTCCTGCGGAAGGGCGGCGGAGAGCACCTTCAGGCCCTGGGCCACGACTTCCTGGCCGATACCGTCACCGGGGATCACTGCGAGGCGAATGCTGCGAGACATACCGGGACCCTACCGCTCGTCCCATGCATTGACATAGCTGTTCCAGCATCCGGACAGCCGCCCAGCGGCAATCACCCGTTCATCCCCTGTATGGTGCGCTGTTGACCGCCCGGGGGACATTCCGGTCCATGGATACACCACGGTTCGGCGTACCCGAGCGGCTCGCCCAGCGGATGACCATGGCGGAGCAGCATGAGTATCTGCGGGCCCGGCTCTCCCGGCGCCGGGTACTGCGCGGGGGCGCCGCCACCGCGGGGACGGTCGCGGGCGCGGGGCTGCTGGGCGGGGCGGCGTGCGCCGCCGACACAACGCCTGCGCCCGTCGCGAGCCCGAGGCCGGTGACCGCCACGGTGGACGGCGCGCGGGTCGCCCCGTTCGGCCGCCACCTGGCCTTCGGCGCCGATCCGCGGACGCAGATGCGGATCTCCTGGCAGGTGCCGTTCGCCGTGCGCAAGCCGTACGTGCGGATCGGCACGAGCCCGCTCGAGCTCACGCGCAAGATCGAGGCCGAGGTCCGCCATCTGCACACCCCGTCGCTGAGCGACAAGCTGCCCGCGGTCGACCAGTTCTATCTGCATGCCGCGGTGGACGAGCTGCACCCCGGGACCACCTATTACTACGGGGTCGGTCACGCGGACCGCGACCCGGCCGAGCCGCGGCACTTCTCGTCCGTGGGCACCTTCCGCACCGCGCCACAGCGGCCGGGGAAGTTCGTCTTCACCGCCTTCGGCGACCAGGGGGTGAGCCATGACGCGCTCGCCAACGATCAGCTCATCCTTGGCCAGAACCCGTCGTTCCATCTGCACGCCGGGGACCTGTGCTACGCGGACACCACCGGCCACGGGAAGAAGACCGACCTGTACGACGCCCGGGTCTGGGACTCCTTCCTCGCCCAGACCGACTCGGTCGCGGCGAGTGTGCCGTGGATGGTGACGACCGGGAACCACGACATGGAGGCGTGGTACTCCCCCGACGGCTACGGCGGCCAGCTGGCCCGCTGGTCCCTGCCGGACAACGGCCCGGACCCGCGCAAGGCGCCCGGCGTCTATTCGTTCGTCTACGGGAACGTGGGCGTGGCCGCCCTGGACGCCAATGACGTCTCGTACGAGATCAGCCCCAACAAGGGGTACACCGACGGTGCGCAGACCCGCTGGCTGGACCGGCGCCTGGGGCAGCTGCGCAAGCGGCCCGGCATCGACTTCCTGGTGGTCTTCTTCCACCACTGCGCCTACTCCACGACCAGCGCCCACGCCTCGGACGGCGGGGTGCGCGACACCTGGGTGCCGCTGCTCGAGAAGCACCAGGTGGACTTGGTCATCAACGGCCACAACCACGTCTACGAGCGGACCGACGCGATCCGGGGCGGCAAGGTCGCCCGCCGGGTCCCCATCGAGGGAAGTGCCGACGCGGTGCGCGACGGGATCGTCTATGTGACGGCGGGCGGTGCGGGCGCGAAGCTCTACGAGTTCCCGGTGCCCGACAGCTACGAGGGGCACATCAAGGACCTCGACGAGGTGAAGACCTACCACTGGACGAAGGACGGGGAGAAGAACCAGGACAGCGCCGACTGGTCCCGGGTCCGCTACACCGGCTTCTCCTTCCTCGCCGTGGAGGTGGAGCCGGGCCCCCGCCCCAGGCTCACGGTCACGGCCCTGGCGGAGTCGGGCGAGCGGGTGGACCGCTTCGAGGTCACCCGGCCCCGGCGTCAGTGACCGGTGGAACCGCCGTTGTCACGGCGGTCGAGGGCACGCTGCAGCGCGGCGGCGGCCTTCTTGCGGTCGGTGTCGTCGGTCTTGCGGCGGATCCTGCGGACAGTCGTCTCGGCCATGATCACATCTCCTCTGCTGAACCCCGGTGGACCGGGAGGAAGGAAAGCTCCCCGAGAAGGTGGCTGCCGGAAGGGGCGGGGGCCTGAGTGCGGCAGGGGTCACCTGCGCCTGTGCACGGGCCACGGCCGCCATCGCTGGATGCAGCGAGACGTTCGGCTTCCACAAAAGTAAGGCAGCGGAGCGTCAGTGTCTGCACAATTAGTCGGACGTCCTACTATCTGAGACGCGAACAGGGTGACATCGGCCACTGACCCAGGGTGATCAAGCTCCGCACCGCGCCGAGAGTCGAGGCCGACCCCCGTCCGACCTCGACCACGGCGGCCGATCGCAGGTCGTCGTGGGCGATCCCGCGCCTGGTTACCCACGTAAACTGCGGTAAATAGTGCCTACTTGACTGCTTGACGCTAGCACCGCCGCGCGTCGGGCGTCCACAGATTTCCCCCTGCGCGCCCGGAGCGCACGCCGCCCCCGGACCGCACTGAAGCGGTCCGGGGGCGGGGTCGCGGGGCGGGCGGCTCGGCCCGTCCGCTCGGGGGTCAGCCCATGTGCGGGTAGCGGTAGTCGGTCGGCGGGACCAGGGTCTCCTTGATGGAGCGGGTGGAGGTCCAGCGCATCAGGTTCTGCTTGGCGCCCGCCTTGTCGTTGGTGCCGGACGCGCGGCCACCGCCGAAGGGCTGCTGGCCGACGACGGCACCGGTCGGCTTGTCGTTGATGTAGAAGTTGCCGGCCGCGAAGCGCAGCGCCTCGCAGGTGGCGGCGGCCGCCGCGCGGTCCTGGGCGATGACGGCGCCGGTCAGCCCGTACGGGGCGGCCGACTCCATCTGCCGCAGCATCGCGTCGTACTGATCGTCCTCGTAGACGAACACCCCGAGGATGGGGCCGAAATACTCGTCCTTGAAGATCTCGTTCTCCGGGTCGGTGGAGACCAGCACGGTCGGGCGGACGAACCAGCCCTCGCTGTCGTCGTAGGTGCCGCCCGCGACGACCTCGACCGTCGGGTCGGACTTCGCCCGGTCGATCGCGGCCCTGTTCTTGGCGAAGGCGCGCTCGTCGATGACCGCGCCCATGAAATTGCCGAGGTCGGTGACATCGCCCATGGTCAGCCCGTTGACCTCGGTGGCGAACTCCTCCTTGAGGCCGTTCTCCCACAGGGAGCGCGGCACATAGGCGCGGGAGGCCGCGGAGCACTTCTGGCCCTGGAACTCGAAGGCGCCACGGGTCATCGCCGTCTTGAGCACCGCCGGGTCGGCGGACGGGTGGGCGACGATGAAGTCCTTGCCGCCGGTCTCACCGACCAGCCGCGGATACGTCTTGTAGTTCTCGATGTTGTTGCCGACCGTCTTCCACAGGTACTGGAAGGTCTTGGTCGAACCGGTGAAGTGGATGCCCGCGAGGTCCGGGTGGGCCAGGGCCACCTCGGAGACGTCCTTGCCGTCGCCGGTGACCAGGTTGATCACGCCCTTGGGCAGCCCGGCCTCCTCCAGAACCTCCATCAGCAGCACGGCGGCGTGCGTCTGGGTCGGGGACGGCTTCCAGACCACCACATTGCCCATCAGGGCGGGGGCGGTGGGGAGGTTGCCCGCGATGGCGGAGAAGTTGAAGGGGGTGATCGCGTAGACGAACCCCTCCAGCGGCCGGTGGTCGCTGCGGTTCCAGACCCCCGGCGAGTTGGTCACCGGCTGCTCGGCCAGGATCTGGCGCGCGAAGTGGACATTGAACCGCCAGAAGTCGATCAGCTCACAGGGAGTGTCGATCTCGGCCTGCTGCGCGGTCTTCGACTGGCCCAGCATGGTGGAGGCCGCGAGCGTCTCCCGCCAGGGGCCGGAGAGCAGATCGGCGGCCTTGAGGATGACCGCGGCACGGTCGTCGAAGCTGAGCGCGCGCCACGCCGGGGCCGCGGCCAGGGCGGCGTCGATCGCGTCCTGCGCGTCCGCTTGAGTGGCGTTGGCGTAGGTGCCCAGGCGGGCGGAGTGGTTGTGCGGCTGGACGACGTCGAAGCGCGTCCCCGCTCCCATCCGCTTCACGCCGCCGATGGTCATCGGCAGGTCGATGGGGTTCTCGCCGAGCTCCTTGAGCTTGGTCTCGAGGCGGGCACGCTCCGGGGTGCCGGGCGCGTAGGTGTGCACCGGCTCGTTCACCGGCACGGGGACCTGGGTGACGGCGTCCATGATGGCCGTTGTCTCCTTCGATCGTCGGGTTGCGAGGTCTGCGATGCCGAGAGCGGTCAGCGACGGCCGACCAGCGAGCGCAGGAAGAATGTGAGGTTGGCGGGGCGCTCCGCGAGGCGGCGCATGAAGTACCCATACCAGTCTGTGCCATACGGGACGTAAACCCGCATACGGTGACCTTCCGCCACCAGCCGCTCCTGCTCGGCCACGCGGATCCCGTACAGCATCTGGAATTCGTACTCGTCCAGCTTGCGCCCGAGCCGGTGCGCCAGATCCTGGGCGATGGCCACCATGCGCGGATCATGCGAGCCGATCATGGGATAGCCCTCACCGGCCATGAGGATCTTCAGGCAGCGCACATAGGAGCGGTCCACCTCGCGCTTGTCCTGGTAGGCGACGCTCGCCGGCTCGTTGTACGCGCCCTTCACCAGCCGCACCCGGGAGCCTTCCCCGGCCAGCGCCCGGCAGTCGTCCTCGGTCCGGAAGAGATAGGACTGGACGACCGCGCCGGTCTGCGGGAAGCGGGTGCGCAGCTCGCCGAGGATGGCGAGGGTGGAGTCCACGGTGGTGTGGTCCTCCATGTCGAGGGTGACCGTCGTGCCCGCCGCGGCGGCGGCCTCCACGACCGGGGTCACATTGGCCAGGGCCAGATCGTGGCCCCCGGGCAGCGCCTGTCCGAAGGCGGAAAGCTTCACGGACATCTCCGCCCGCCCGGCGAGCCCCTCGGCGGCCAGCGCCTCGGTCAGCGCCAGATAGGCGTCACGGCTGCGCAGCGCCTCGACCCGGTCGGTCACGTCCTCGCCCAGATGGTCCAGGGTGACGTCCAGGCCACGGGCGGTCAGCGACCGCACCGAACCCAAGGACTCGGTAAGCCGCTCCCCGGCGATGAAACGGTCCACCATCGGGCGGGTGACCGGCGCGGCCGAGACGAGACGGCGGATGGCGGCACTGCGCGAAGCGGCGAGCAGCACGGGTCCCAGCACGGGGCACCTCCACGATGACGGCCGACGAACGGCATCAACAACTCACCGTGAAACTTAAGGATGGCTCGGATCCCGGACCATCGACAGCTGTCACGCATCCGTGGCCGGGATCTCAGACATCTGTATGAGAATGTGAGGGGTGAAACCAGGAAGAGGCGGGACCCATGCGCGACGACTACCAGCAGCTGGTGGACGAGATCACGGCCGTGCTCCGGGCACCCGCGACCCTGGAGAACCGCGACTTCGCACTGATCGCCTTCGGCGCCCAGGACAGCGAGGACCGCGATGACACGGAGGAGCCGGCGCTCGACCCGGTCCGCACCCGCTCGATCCTCCAGCGCCGCTCGACAGCGGCGGTGCGGGCCTGGTTCGAGGCGTTCGGGATCGCACGGGCGCAGGCGCCGCTGCGGATTCCGCCCGACCCGGCGGCCGGGGTGTTCATGGGCCGTATCTGCCTGCCCGTCCGGCACCGCGGAGTGGTGCACGGCTATGTCTGGCTGCTGGACGACGGCCACCTCTCCGATCTGGAGCTGGGCGGACCCACGGGCGCGCCGGACCCCCGGCTGGCCCGCGCGATGGAGACCGCGGACCGCATCGGGGCGCTGCTGGCGGCCGAGGCACGGGCCGGGGAGGAGCTCGGCGAGCTGCTGCGCGATGTGCTGACCGGGCCGCCGGCCGGCCGGGACGCCGCCCGCGCCGGGCTGCGGACCGCGCTGCGCGGAGCGGGCGACGGGCCGCTGGCGCTGGTGGCGGTGGTGCCGTGGACGCCGGGGACCGGCGAGGACGCGGACCACCCCGGGCTCCCCCACCTGCCGAGCATCGTGGCCGCGTGCGCGCTGCCCGGGACTGCGGCGACCGGAGCGGGGCTGGCGACGCTGGTCCGGCTGCGCGCGGCCACCGCCCTGGACCCGGCCCGTACGACGGCCGAACAGCTGCTGCGCTCCCCCCGGGCCACCACCGGATCTCTGGACGGGGTACAGCCCAGGGCGGCCGCGGGGGTCAGCGCTCCCCGGCGCGGACTGGAGGAGCTGCCCGCCGCCTGGCAGGAAGCCCTGGACGCCGCGCGGGCGGCCCACGCCGATACGCGCCTGGGACCGGTCGCGGAGTGGTCCGCCATCGGCCCGTACCGCCTGCTGACCGCACTGCCCGAGCTGCCGCCCGACGCCGCCGTACGCCCGCTGCTGGCGCCCGCCCACGCCGAACTCGCCCGCACCGCCGAGACCTTCCTCGACTGCGCGGGCCAGGCCGGGCGCACCGCCGCGCGGCTGGGCATCCACCGGCAGACGCTCTACTACCGCCTGTCCCGGGTGCGGCAGCTGACCGGTCTGGACCTGGACGCGGGCGAGGACCGGCTGCTGCTCCACATGACCCTCAAGGCCGCCCGCCTCGGGCCGCCGCGGCGCTGAGCCCCCTCAGCCCGCAGGCGACGCGGGGGCGTCGGGCGCCGGGAGTGCGTCGGGGGTCGGGAGTGCGTCGGGGGTCGGGAGTGCGTCGGGGGCCGCGGGGGCGTCGCCGACGATCCGCCGCATCGCCTCGACGAGGTCATGGGCGCTGGGCATGAGCTCGGGGTCGATGGCCATCTGGACGATCATGCCGCTCACCAGCGTCATATAGAACGAGCCCATGACCCGCGAGGTCTCCTCGTCGACATCCCGCTCGTCGATGCCGTGGATCAGCCCCACCAGCCCCTGGCGTCCCTCCGGTTGGGCCCGGCCGAAGGCCGCGCGCAGCTCGGGGTCGTGCCGAACCTGGAGGATGGCCTCCAACTGGGACTGCCACATCGCCTGGTGCTTGCCGAACAGCTCGAGCACCCGGGTCCAGCGGGCCTCGAACCGCTCCCGCAGCTCGGTGTCCTGATCGCCGCCCGCCGGGTCGTCCGCCTCCAGGGACCGCTGGACGTCATCGGCCCAGTCGCCCATCGCCGCGAAGAGCGCCTCCCGCATCAGGGCGTCCTTCGAGCCGTAGTGGTAGCCGATGGAGGCCAGGTTGGCGCCCGAGGCGGCCACGATGTCCCGCGCCGTCGTACGGGACCAGCCCTTCTCCTCGATGCAGCGCTTGGCCCCGGCGAGCAGATCCTCTCGATGTCCCATGGCGCCAGGGTATCCCGACCCCATACGACCGTCCTAGACGTGCGTCTTACACACACGTACTAGACACGCGTTTAAGACGCTCGTATATTCACCGCCATGACCTCGACCTCGGCCTCGATCTCGATCTCCACCGGCCCGCGCGCCGGGCGCAAGGAATGGACCGCCTTCGTGGTCCTGATGCTTCCGCTCCTCCTGGTCTCCATGGATGTGTCGGTGCTGTACTTCGCGGTGCCGGCCATCAGCCGGGAGCTGCACCCCAGCTCCACCCAGCAGCTGTGGATCTTCGACATCTACGCCTTCGCCCTCGCCGGGCTGCTCATCACCATGGGAGCGCTGGGCGACCGCTTCGGGCGGCGGAAGCTGCTGCTGTTCGGGGCCGCGGCCTTCGGCGCCGCGTCCGTCGCGGCGGCGTACGCGCAGAGCGCCGAGACGCTCATCGCCGCACGGGCGGTGCTCGGGATCGGCGGCGCGACGCTGATGCCGTCGACGATGGCGCTGATCCGCAATCTCTTCCTCGACGAGAAGCAGCGGGCCACGGCGATCGCGATCTGGTCGTCGGCCATGGCGGGCGGCATCGCGCTGGGCTCGGTGCTCAGCGGGGTGATGATCGAGCACTTCTGGTGGGGCTCGGTCTTCCTGATCAACGTCCCGGCGATGGTGCTGCTGCTGGCGCTGGTGCCGCTCCTGGTGCCGGAGTTCAAGAACCCGAAGCCCGGGGCGTTCGATCTGCCGAGCGTGCCGCTGTCATTGGCCGCCGTGCTTCCGGTGATCTACGGACTGAAGAAGACGGCCGCCGACAACGGCGTCAGCCCGATCCCGCTGCTGTCCATCGTGGCCGGTCTCGCCGTCGGCGCCGTCTTCCTACGGCGTCAGCGCACCCGCCGCGACGCGATGATCAGCCCGGAACTGTTCCACCACCGCGGCTTCGGCCCGTCGATCGCGCTCAACGCGCTGGCCACCTTCGCCATGATGGGGTCGGCCTACTTCACCACCCAGTATCTGCAGTCGGTGCTCGGCAAGGGCCCGCTGGAGGCGGCGCTGTGGAGCCTGGCCCCGTCCGTCTGCGTCGGCATCGCCGGACCGGCGGCGGCCGCGGCGGTCCAGCGCGGCGCCGACCGGGCCCATGTGATCGGCGCCGGCTTCCTGACCGGGGCCCTCGGCTACGGGATTCTGGCCCTGGCCGGCACGGACGCGCTGTGGACGGTGCTGATCGGCGCCGCCGTCCTGGCCAGCGGGATCGTCATGGTGATGTCGCTGGTCACCGACATGGCGATCGGCACCGTCCCGCCGAAGCGGGCGGGTTCCGCGGCCGCGCTGCTGGAGACGGGCCAGGAGTTCGGCGGGGCGATGGGCATGGCGGTGCTCGGCAGCGTCGGCACCGCCGTCTACCGGAGCGACGTCAAGGACTCGCTGGGCGGTGAGCTGCCCAGGGGCGCGCTCGACCAGGCGCGCGAGACGCTGGGCGCCGCCGTCGCGGTGGCGGGCAAGCTGAAGGGGCGGACCGGGGAGCAGCTGCTGGACGCGGCACGCGAGGCGTTCACCCACGGGATGCGGATCGCGTGCGGGGCCGGGGCGGTGGTCCTGGTGGCGGCCGCGGTGCTGGCCCTGGTGACGCTGCGTCGGGTGGAGGCCGCGGAGCCCGCGGCTGGGGGCGCTGCCAAGGCCGGGGATGTGCCCTCGACCGGCGCGGGTGTGCCCTTGACCGGCGCGGACGAGGCGGCGGACCGCGGCGAGACGGTGAGCGAGGCGGCGGCGCCGGGTCGCTGAGCCGTGGCCCGCCGGAGGGAACCTCGCCGAGGTGGGGTCCCCTCCGGCGTTCCGCGCGAGGCGAGTTGACCGTTACGCGCGGCGGTGTGACGGCCGTACGCGTGTGATCCGTATCGAACACGACGGCAACCATCTCCCGCCCGGCGGCAACCAGAGGACGGCGGCCCGGACGACACGGCCGCCCGAGGGCTGAGCAGCCCCCCGCGAGAGGAGTGACGCACCGTGCGCATCACCAGAGCGTTAGCGGCGGCCGGGCTCGCCGTCGCCTTCCTGATCGGCGCGCCCCACACACCGCGGGCGGTCGCGGGCGAACTTCCGGGCGCCACACGGTTCTTCAACGACCCCGACTCGCTCGTCAACAAGTGGGTCGCCGCCAATCCCGGCGACTCCCGGCAGCCGCGCATCGCCTCGCGGATCGCCAGTCAGCCGCAGGCCCTGTGGTTCTCCCGGTACTCCCCCGGCACCGTCACCGCGGACGTCCGCACGGTCACCTCCGCCGCGTCCGCCAAGGGCGAGACCCCTGTCCTGGTGACGTATCAGATCCCCAACCGCGACTGCGGCGGGGCCTCGGCGGGCGGTGCGCCGGATCTCGCGAGCTATGACGCATGGGTGCGGGCCTTCGCCGCCGGGCTGGGCAGCGGGCCCGCGATCGTCATCCTCGAACCCGACTCGATCGCGCTCATCAGCTGCCTCTCCCCCTCCGAGCTGAGCGGCCGTTATGCCTCACTGGGCCGCGCGGCGACCGCCATCCACGGCGCGAACCCCAACGCCCGGGTGTACTTCGACGCCGGGCACTCGGCCTGGAACAGCGCCGCCGTCCAGGCGTCGCGGCTTCGCTCGGCCGGGGTGCTGACCAGCGGCGACGGCATCTACAGCAATGTCTCCAACTTCCGCCGCACCACCGACGAGGTGGCCTTCGCCAAGAGCGTGCTCGCCCAGCTCGGCACCTCCTCGGGGCTCACCGCCGTCATCGACACCAGTCGCAACGGCAACGGTCCCGCCCCCGACAACACCTGGTGCGACCCCCACGGCCGCAAGGTCGGCGCGAACCCGACGGCGAACACCGGCGATCCGGCCATCGACGCCTATCTATGGATCAAGCCGCCGGGCGAACTGGACGGCTGTGCGGGGGCGGCGGGCACCTTCTCGCCGGACTACGCATACGAGCTGGCGGGCTGAGCGCACGCGACCTCGGTCACAGGTGGTCGATCTCGGTGAGATCGATGTCGATGGTGAACGGGACCGGAAGCTTGATCCGCTCGTGGTAAATGCCGGTCGGCACATACGTACGCGTCACCGTGTTGAGCTCGAAAACCTGGACGACCGGACGGCGACCCTCACCGTGCTCGACCAGCCAGAAGTGCGGAATTCCCGCCTCGGCGTAGAGCTGTGGCTTGCGCTTGCGGTCACGTGACTCCGACTCCGGCGAGACGACCTCCACCACGAGCACGGCGTCGGCCGCCTGGAAGCCCGTTTCATGCGCCTCGGTGGTCACCGCCTCGGCGCGCAGGATCGCGATATCGGGCTCGGGGCGGTTGTGCCTGTCGAGGGCAACGGTCATCTCGCGGCACACCCGCAGCGACTTCGGTGCCACTCGGCGCAAGGCACTGATCAGCAGATCCACAGCCAGCGAATGAAAATACTTCTGCGGGCTCACGAAGACGAGGCTCCCGTCGATCAGCTCAGTGTGCGGCGGGAGCTCCGGCATGCGGTCAAGATCGTCTGCGGTGAATCCGCCCGGGGGCGGAAAAGCCCAGGCCGGAAGCGGTTCAGCAGTCATGGTTCCTCCCATGGACGGGATTCTGGCCGCGTGACCAAGGGTAGCGGGCGGGAACGCCGAAGCCGCCACCCACACGAGTGGGAGCGGCTCCCGGCATTGACCCGCGCCGACTGGCTAACCGCCCAGCCCGCGCAGGAACACCTCCAGCCCCCCGAAGAACTCCCGCTCCACCCCCACGCTCCGCGCCTGGCGCGCCGTTTCGGCCATGTACGGGAACGCGTCGGCCGGCAGCTCGGCGATCGTGACCGTGCCCGCCCCGGACAGCGGCCCGAGGTGTTCGAGCTGGATCGCCCCGATCACATAGCCGAGCAGGGCGCGCAGCGCGAGGACCCGCCGTTCGCCGTCCAGGCCCGCCTCGGTGAGGAGCGCCAGTGCCGTCTCCGACCAGCGCAGTCCGCTGGGGGAACGGTGCCGGTGGGTGAGGGTCAGCGGGAGGACCGCGGGGTGGGCGGTGATCGTGTCGCGCAGCCGCCCGACCATGATCCGGAGCCGGTCGTCCCAGGGGGCCCCGGGCTCCGGCGGCGTGGTGTCGACGGCGCTGAGGACGCGCTCGACCACCAGCCCTTCGAGCTCCTCGCGATCGTCGACATAGCGATAGAGCGCCATTGCGCTCATCCCGAGTTCCTTGGCGACGGCACGCATCGAGAGCCCGGCGAGCCCCTCGCGGTCGAGGACGGCAAGGGCGGCCGAGGCGAGCTGATCGGGGGTGAGGGAGCGGGGACGCGGCATGGCGGTTGACAGCGTACGTCATACGCCTACGCTGGTAGGCGTATGACGTACGCTTACGAAAGGGGGCTCCCATGGAGCCCGATTCCGTCGTCGCAGCCCGCATCCTCACCCCTGTGACCGGCCCGGACGTCGCCGTCCCCGACTCCGACAGGCTGATCCACCTTCAGTTCCGGCGCTTCGCCGGATGCCCCGTCTGCAATCTCCATCTGCGGTCGATCGTGCGGCGCCATCAGGAGATCGAGGCGGCCGGAGTCCGGGAGGTGGTGGTCTTCCACTCCCCCGCCGAGGAGCTGCGCGAGCATACGGACGAGCTGCCGTTCGCCGTGGTCGCCGACCCCGGGAAGCGGCTCTACCGGGAGTTCGGAGTGGAGCAGGCACCCAGGGAGCTGCTCAGCCCGCGCGCCTGGGGGCCGATCGCGCGGGCGCTGCTGACCGGCGTATGGGCGGTGGTCCGCGGCCGGGAGAAGCTCCCCGCGCCCAGCCAGCCCGGGGGCAGGCTGGGGCTGCCCGCGGACTTCCTGATCGGCGGGGACGGCCGCGTCATCGCCGCCAAGCACGGCGAACACGCCTATGACCAGTGGTCGGTGGACGAGCTGCTGGCGCTGGCCGCCCGCGCCCCGCGCCCCGACCCGGCCCCCTGATCCACCACCGCCGCAGGCCCTCCGCTCCGGGGTGGGAGCGAAGGGCCTGCGGGAGGCGAGGTGCCGTCAGCCCAGGTGCGCGGGGAGCGGGGTGGCGCCTTCGGCGCCCGGTTCCCGTACCGGGCGCGGGGTGTTCATCAGCAGCCCGATGACCACCGCGGCGCCCACGAGAATCGCGGAGGAGACGACGAAGGCGTGCGAGAAGCCCTCCACCAGACCCGCCTTGGCGGTCCGCGGTGTCATCCGCGCGGCGTGCGAGGCCATGTAGTCGGACGTCGCGCTGGTGGCGATGGTGTTGAGCATCGCGGTGCCGATCGAACCGCCGATCTGCTGGGCGGTGTTGACGGTGGCGGAGGCGACGCCCGCGTCCCCCTCCCCCACGCCATGGGTCGCGTAGTTCATCGAGGGCGCCATCACCAGGCCCATGCCGAAGCCGACCAGGAGCTCGGCGGGCAGCACTCCCGCCGCGTACGAGCTGTCGACGTCCAGGGGCACCAGCAGCGCGACACCGGTGGCCGCGATCAGCAGACCGGGCGCCACCAGCAGGCGCGGCGGCATCTTGGGGATGAGGCGGGAGGCGACGCCGCCCGCGCCGACCAGCACCGCCCCGGTCATGGGCAGGAACGCCACACCGGTGAGCAGCGCCGAGTACCCCTTGACGAGCTGCATGTAGTACGTGAGGAAGAGGAACATCGCGAACATGCCGACCACCGAGAGGCCGACCGCCAGATAGGCGCTGCCACGGGTGCGGTCCGCCACCACGCGCGGCGGCAGCAGCGGCCGCGCCACGCTCCGCTCCACCAGGACGAAGGCGAGGAGCAGCACCGCGCCCACGATGAGCAGCCCGGTCACCAGCCGGGAGTCCCAGCCCTCGGACTCGGCCTCGCTGCATCCGTAGACCACGGCCACCAGCCCGCACACCGCCAGCAGCACACCGGGGATGTCGAAGCGGGCCCGGCCCTCGGCGCGGGTGTCGGTGGGCAGCACGGACCAGCTGAAGGCGGCGACGACGGCGATCGGCACATTGACGTACAGGCACCAGCGCCAGTCCAGGTACTCCGTCAGCAGCCCGCCGACGACCAGCCCGATCGCACCGCCGCCCGCCGCAATCGCGCCGAAGATGCCGAACGCCTTGGCGCGTTCACGGGGTTCGGTGAAGTTCACCGCGAGCAGCGACAGCGCCGAGGGGGCGAGCAGCGCGGCGAACGCGCCCTGCAGGGCGCGGGCCGAGAGCAGCGTCTCGAACCCGGAGGCGGCGCCGCCGAGCGCGGAGGCCCCGGCGAACCCCAGCAGGCCGATGAGGAAGGTGCGCTTACGGCCGGTGTAGTCCGCGATCCGGCCGCCGAGCAGTAGCAGACTGCCGAACGCCAGGGTGTAGGCGGTGATGATCCACTGCCGGTCGCCGTCGGAGATGCCGAGGTCCTTCTGGGCCGACGGCAGGGCGATGTTCACGACGGTGATGTCGAGAACGATCATCAGCTGGGCCAGGCCGATGAAGACGAGTGCGAGCCAGCGCCGGGGGTTCGCCTCGGGTGGCGTCTTTGAGGGCTGGGACATGACCATGCCTTTCTGGTCGTGCGGAAGGCGAACGGAGCGGGAGATCAGTCGGCGTCGGAGTCGCCGGAGTGGTCGGCGCGGGCTTCGGAGCGGGCGGCGCGGGAGCCGGAGTGGCCGGCGCGGGAGCCGGAGTGGCCGGCGCGGGCGTCGTCGATCACTCGCTCCCGGAGGAGCTTGAACGCCGCGGCATCGACGGCCGGGCCGCCGAGCGGGGTGGTGGGCCGCGGGGAGCCGGTGGGGCGCAACCCATCGATATAGACATCCAGTTGGCGATGGGCGAGGGCGTCATCGGCGGCGAACCGGCCACCGCCGGGCAGCGGCCGCGACAGCCGCATGATCATCATCGTGATGTCGCCGAAGACGACATCGACCCGGATCAGCCCCTCGGCCTGGGCGCGCAGAAGCAGCGCGTCGATCGGGTCGACGACATCGCCGGGGACGCCGTCGAGGATCTCGGCGACGGTGAAACGCCCCAGCAGCGCCGGCATCACCGAGCCGATCTTGAGATCGAGGGCGGCGTGCATAAAGCGGCGCAGCGCGAGATGGGCGTCGTCCTCCTCGGCGGCGGCCCGGCTCCCGGCTTCGACCAGTGCGCTCAGCACCTCGATGGCGACCCCTCGGTGGAGATCGTCGCGGTGCGGAAACCGCCGGTAGAGGGTCGCGATGCCGACCCCGGCGCGCCGGGCTATCTCATCCAGCGGGGCATCGGGCCCCTGATCGGCGAAGACCTCGCGGGCGGCGCGCAGGATCTGCTCCCGGTTGCGCCGCGCGTCGGCGCGCATGGGCGGGACGTCGGCGAGGGCGTCGGCGTCGGTGTCTGCGGACACGGGGCTCTCCTGACAGCGCATACGAAAGCTATGTGGAGAAATTTTCTCCACATAGCTGTGAGCGTAGCGAGCCGACCCGCATTATTCAACACACGATGAAAAAGATCCGGAACCCCTCCGGCAGGCCCTGCTGCCAGGGCCGCACAACGATCTGGGCCCGGCCCCCGCCGAAGCGGGGACCGGGCCCAGATGGGTGACTGCGTATGCGGCTCAGACCAGATTGACCGAGCGGGCCGAGGAGGCGCCGATCTCCTCGGCGATCTCGGTGAGCACCGGCTGCGGAATGGTGTCGTCCACCGTGAGCGCCACCAGCGCGGCACCGCCCGCCGCCGCCCGGGAGACCTGCATCCCGGCGATGTTGATACCCGCCTCGCCCAGGATCCGGCCGAGCGTGCCGACCACACCCGGGCGGTCGGTGTAGCGGAGGAAGGCCATGTGGTCGGCGAGCGCCAGATCCACGTCGTACTCCCCGACCGCGACGATCTTCTGCTGATGCTTGGGACCGGCCAGCGTGCCGGAGATCGAGACCTCCTCGCCATCCGACAGGGTGCCGCGCACGGTCACCACATTGCGGTGCTCGCTCGACTCCGAGCTGGTGGTCAGCCGCACCTCGACACCGCGCTCCTGCGCGAACAGCGGGGCGTTCACATACGACACGGTCTCGTCGACGATGTCCTCGAAGACACCCTTGAGCGCCGACAGCTCCAGCACCTTGACGTCGTGCTGGGTGATCTCGCCGTACACCTCGACATCGAGCCGGACCGCGACCTCGCCCGCGAGTGCGGTGAAGATCCGCCCCAGCTTCTCGGCCAGCGGCAGCCCGGGGCGCACGTCCTCGGCGATGACGCCACCCTGGACGTTCACCGCGTCCGGGACCAGCTCGCCGGCCAGCGCCAGCCGCACCGAGCGGGCGACCGCGATGCCCGCCTTCTCCTGGGCCTCACCGGTGGAGGCGCCCAGATGCGGGGTGACCACCACATTGTCGAACTCGAACAGCGGGGACTCGGTGCACGGCTCCTGGGAGAAGACGTCCAGCCCGGCCCCGGCCACCCGGCCCTCCTTGAGGGCGGCGGCCAGCGCCACCTCGTCCACGATCCCGCCGCGCGCCGCGTTGACGATCCGGACCTCCGGCTTGACCTTGTGCAGCGCCTCGTCGCCGATCAGGCCGACCGTCTCGGGGGTCTTGGGGAGGTGGACGGAGATGAAGTCGGAGACCTCGAGCAGCTCGTCCAGCGAGAGCAGCTTCACGCCCATCTGTGCGGCCCGCGCGGGCTGCACATACGGGTCGTACGCGACGACCTTCATGCCGAAGGCGGACATCCGCTGGGCCACCAGGACGCCGATGCGGCCGAGGCCGACGACGCCGAGGGTCTTCTCGCTCAGCTCCACACCGGTGTACTTGCTGCGCTTCCACTCGCCGTTCTTCAGCGCGGCACTGGCCTGCGGGATGTTGCGGGCCGTGGCCACCAGCAGACCGCAGGCGAGCTCGGCGGCGGTGACGATGTTGGACGTCGGCGCGTTGACGACCATGACGCCGGCCTTGGTGGCGGCCGAGACGTCCACATTGTCCAGGCCGACGCCCGCGCGAGCGACCACCTTCAGCTTCTTCGCCGCGGCGATGGCCTCGGCGTCGACCTTGGTCGCGCTGCGGACGAGGATCGCGTCCACACCGGCGATGGCGGGAAGGAGCTCGGCTCGGTCGGCCCCGTTGCAGTGCCGGATCTCGAAGTCCGGGCCCAGGGCGTCGACCGTCGCCGGAGAGAGCTCTTCGGCGATGAGTACGACAGGTTTACCAGTGGAAGCAGTGCTCACGTGGTCTTCAGTCCTCACTAGTCCTCAGCGGACGGCCGTCCCGACGGCCGCTGGCGGTGAAGGGGTCAGCCGCGTGGAAGACGCACGACGCTGTGAGCCTGACGCGCTTGCTGTTGTTGAGTGTAGTGGCGGTCGGGCCTACGTCATGTGCCGTTGCGGCAGGATCACCCGCACGTGGTGGTGCGCGGTGGACAAAGCGCGAACCGGGTGCGGCGGGGGTTCAGGGGACCCCCGCCGCACCCGGGGCACGGCCGCCGCGCCGCCAGGCGCGGTTACGCCTCCTCGTCCACCCAGCTCATGAGCTTGCGCAGCTCCTTGCCGGTGGTCTCCAGCAGGTGGTTCTCGTCGGCCTTCTTCAGCTCGTTGTACTTCGGCAGACCGGCGTTGTACTCCGCCATCCAGTTCTTGGCGAAGGTGCCGTCCTGGATCTCGCCGAGGAGCTTCTTCATCTCGGCCTTGGTGGAGTCGTTGATGATCCGCGGACCGGAGACGTAGTCGCCCCACTCGGCGGTCTCGGAGATCGACCAGCGCATCTTCTCCAGGCCGCCCTCGTACATGAGGTCCACGATCAGCTTGAGCTCGTGGAGGCACTCGAAGTACGCGATCTCCGGCTGGTAGCCGGCCTCGACCAGGGTCTCGAACCCGGCCTTGACCAGCGCCGAGGTGCCGCCGCACAGGACCGCCTGCTCACCGAAGAGGTCGGTCTCGGTCTCCTCGGTGAAGGTGGTCTTGATGACGCCGGCGCGGGTGCCGCCGATGCCCTTGGCGTACGACAGGGCCAGCTCGAAGCCGTTTCCGGTGGCGTCCTGCTCGACGGCCGCGATACACGGCACGCCGCGGCCCTCCTCGTACTGGCGGCGGACGAGGTGGCCCGGGCCCTTGGGGGCGACCATGCAGACGTCCACATTGGCCGGGGGCTTGATGAAGTCGAAGCGGATGTTGAGGCCGTGCCCGAAGAACAGCGCGTCGCCGTCCTTCAGGTTGTCCTTCACGGACTCCTCGTAGACCTTCGCCTGGATCGGGTCCGGGACCAGGATCATGATCACGTCGGCCTCGGCGGACGCCTCGGCGGGGGTGACCACGCGCAGGCCCTGCTCCTCGGCCTTCGCCTTGGACTTGGAGCCCTCGTGCAGACCGACCCGGACATCGACGCCCGAGTCGCGCAGCGACAGCGCGTGGGCGTGCCCCTGGCTGCCGTAGCCGAGGATTGCGACCTTACGGCCCTGGATGATGGACAGGTCGGCGTCGTCGTCGTAGAACAGCTCGGCCACTTCGGGAATCTCCTAGCGTGTGGGTTGTGCTTCCCACCGTATGACGGGCGGGCAGGTGAAGGTTTCGGGGTCTCGCCATACGGTCCGGCGCGCGGTGCGCGCCGGACCATGATCCCCGCTGGTGGGGCGGGTCAGGCGGACCGCTCGAGCGAGCGCAGGCTCCGGTCGGTGATGGAGCGGGCGCCACGCCCTATGGCGATGGTGCCGGACTGGACCAGCTCCTTGATGCCGTACGGTTCCAGCATCCTGAGCATGGCCTCGAGCTTGTCGCTGCTGCCGGTGGCCTCGATGGTGACGGCCTCCGGGGAGACGTCCACGGTCTTGGCGCGGAACAGCTGGACGATCTCGACGATCTGGGAGCGGGTCTCGTTGTCGGCGCGGACCTTCACCAGGACGAGCTCCCGCTGAATCGCCTGGCCGTCCTCCAGCTCGACGATCTTCAGCACGTTGACCAGCTTGTTGAGCTGCTTGGTGACCTGCTCCAGCGGCAGCTCCTCGACATTGACCACGATGGTGATCCGGGAGATGTCGGGGTGCTCGGTGACGCCGACGGCCAGCGAGTCGATATTGAAGCCGCGGCGGGAGAACAGGGCGGCGATCCGGGCGAGGATGCCGGGGGTGTTCTCCACCAGGACGGAGAGCGTGTGCTTGGACATGGGCTCGGTCTCTCTTCTTCTCTCGGTCCTGGTCTCAGTCGTCTTCGCCGTCGCCGAAGTCCGGGCGGGTGTCGCGCGCCGCCAGGATCTCGTCGTTGGAGGTGCCGGCCGCGACCATCGGCCAGACCATGGCGTCCTCGTGGACGATGAAGTCCACGACCACCGGGCGGTCGTTGATCGCGTTGGCCTTCTCGATCACGGCGTCGAGGTCGGCCGGGTCCTCGCAGCGCAGCCCGACGCAGCCCATGGCCTCGGAGAGCTTCACGAAGTCGGGGACGCGAGTGCCCCCGTTCTGCTGGGCGGGGGTGTCGGGGCCCGAGTGCAGGACCGTGTTGGAGTAGCGCTGGTTGTAGAAGAGGGTCTGCCACTGCCGGACCATGCCCAGCGCGCCGTTGTTGATGATCGCGACCTTGATCGGGATGTTGTTCAGCGCGCAGGTGACCAGCTCCTGGTTGGTCATCTGGAAGCAGCCGTCACCGTCGATCGCCCAGACCGTACGGCCATCGGCACCCGCCTTGGCGCCCATGGCGGCCGGGACGGCGTAGCCCATCGTCCCGGCGCCGCCGGAGTTCAGCCAGGTGGCGGGGGTCTCGTAGTCGATGAAGTGGGCGGCCCACATCTGGTGCTGGCCGACGCCCGCGGCGAAGATCGTGCCCTCCGGCGCCAGCTGCCCGATCCGCTGGATGACCTGCTGCGGGGAGAGGCTGCCGTCGGCGGGCTGGTCGTAGCCGAGCGGGTAGGTCTCCCGCCACCGGTTCAGGTCCTCCCACCAGCCGCTGTAGTCACCGGCGTGGCCCGCGTCGTGCTCGGCCTGGACGGCGACGACCAGGTCCGCGATGACCTCGCGGGCGTCTCCGACAATGGGCACGTCGGCGGCCCGGTTCTTACCGATCTCGGCCGGGTCGATATCCGCGTGGACGACCTTGGCGTACGGGGCGAAGGAGTCCAGCTTGCCGGTGACGCGGTCGTCGAAGCGGGCGCCGAGCGCCACGATCAGATCGGCCTTCTGCAGGGCGGTCACGGCGGCGACGGTGCCGTGCATGCCCGGCATGCCCAGGTGGAGGTGGTGGGTGTCGGGGAAGGCGCCCAGCGCCATCAGGGTGGTGGTGACCGGCGCCCCGGTCAGCTCGGCCAGCACCTTCAGCTCGGCGGTGGCCCGCGCCTTGAGCACACCGCCGCCGATGTACAGCACCGGGCGCTCGGCCTGGGTGATCAGACGGGCGGCCTCGCGGATCTGCTTGGCGTGCGGCTTGGTGACCGGGCGGTAGCCGGGCAGATCGGGCTGCGGCGGCCAGGAGAAGGTGGTCTGTGCCTGGAGTGCGTCCTTGGCGATGTCGACCAGGACCGGGCCGGGGCGGCCGGTGGAGGCGATGTGGAACGCCTCGGCGATCGTGCGGGGGATGTCCTCGGCCTTGGTGACCAGGAAGTTGTGCTTGGTGATCGGCATGGTGATGCCGCAGATGTCCGCCTCCTGGAAGGCGTCCGTACCGATGGCCTTGGACGCCACCTGGCCGGTGATCGCGACGATCGGGACCGAGTCCATATGGGCGTCGGCGATAGGAGTGACCAGGTTGGTGGCGCCGGGGCCCGAGGTGGCCATGCAGACGCCGACCTTGCCGGTGGCCTGGGCGTAGCCGGTGGCGGCGTGGCCCGCGCCCTGCTCATGGCGGACGAGCACATGCCGGACCTTCGAGGAGTCCATCATCGGGTCGTAGGCGGGGAGGATCGCGCCACCGGGAATGCCGAAGACGGTGTCGGCACCCACTTCCTCGAGGGAACGGATGAGGGACTGCGCGCCCGTGACGTGCTCGACGGGGGCGGACTGCGGTCCGCCGCTACGGGGCCGAGGCTGGGGGTGATGGGACCCGGGGGCCTGCTCGGTCATCGGCATTCTCTTCTCGAAGATGAGGTTCGGTGCGGGAGGGTGAGGGCGGGCGGTGCACCGGGTGCCGGTGCAACAAAAAACCCCTCGTGCCGTAAGGCAAGCGAGGGGAGCGCGCCGGTGAGGGTCCGCAGGGCTTCAACAGGCCCTGCTCAGCCGACGCGCTGTCCAAGTACGAGAATTCGGGTGCGCATGGCTCCGACCCTCCCCCCGGCGCATATCGAGTGTCAAGTGGGTGGGACGGGCGTCTCAGTATTTGAGCGGGTCGGCGGGTGGGTGTACGGCTCCGTGCGGCGCGGACCATGGGAGCCGCCATGGCCGGTGTGGCCGCCGTGCCGGATCGGCAGGGCGCCGCCGACGAGCAGCGGCGGCTCCGAGCGCGGGACGGGATAGCCGCCGCGCAGCAGGGCCCGGCGCAGCCGGTGCTCGTCCAGCGGTCCGCTGAAGGCCGCCCCCTGGGCGTGGGTGCATCCCATACCGCGCAGGGTGACGATCTGCTCGGGCAACTCCACCCCCTCTGCGATGGACTGCATTCCGAGGTCTCCGGCGATCCTCAGCAGCCCAGCGGTGATCTTGTGGAGCCGTGAGGACTCGACCACGCCCTCGACCAGCCCGGGGTCCAGTTTCAGCACGTCGATGGGGAGCCTGCGCAGCGCCCTGATCGCGGCATAGCCGCTGCCGAAGCCGTCCAGGGCGATCCGCACCCCCAGGCGGCGCAGCGCGCCGAGGCGGTGCTCGAGCTCGTCGAGCGGCACCCGTGGATCGCTGTCGGTCAGCTCCAGGATCAGCGCGCCGGACGGCAGCCCATGGCGGGCCAGCAGGGTCTCCACGGCCTTGGGCGGCAACGACTTGTCCACCAGCCGGCTCGCGGGGAGCCGTACGCAGACCGGGACCGGGTGGCCGTCGCGGCGCCGCTGGGCGGCCTGCTCGACGGCCGCCTCCAGCATCCAGCGGGACAGCTCGGCGGTGCGGGCCGTGTCCTCACCGCCCCCACGGCCGTTGTCGGCGACCCGGAGGAACTCGGCGGGGGTGAACAGGATCCCCTGGGCCGAGCGCCAGCGGGCCTGCGCCGCGACCGCGGTGATCCGGCCGCTGGTCAGCTCGACGACGGGCTGGTGCAGCAGCACGAACTCCCCGTCGTGCAGGGCGGCACGGAGTCTGGTGGCGACCTCGGCGCGACGCGCCACCTCGGCCTGCATCTGCGGTGCGTACAGCTCGACGCGGTTCTTGCCCGCGGCCTTGGCGCGGTACATCGCCAGGTCGGCGTTGCGCATCAAGGCGCCGGGGCTGGTGCCGGGCTCGGCGAAGGCGACGCCGATGCTGGCGGCCACGCGGACCTCGGTGCCGCCCTCGACCCGGTAGGGCTGGGAGAGCCGGACCCGCAGCCGGTCGGCGATCTCCATGATGCGCTGCTCGCGGGCGCCCACGTCCCCCGCCCCGTCGCCGTCGCCGATGATGAGGGCGGCGAACTCGTCACCCCCGAGCCGGGCCGCACAGTCGCCGGACCCGGACCGCACGGACTCCTGGAGCCGGCGGGCGGCCTGGACGAGCAGTTCGTCACCGGCGTGGTGGCCGACGGTGTCGTTGACCGCCTTGAAGCCGTCAAGGTCGATGAAGAACACGGCGGTGCCGGCGTCCGTACGGCGGCGGCCTCCGACGGCATGCCGGACCCGCCGGGTGAACAGGGCGCGGTTGGGCAGATCGGTGAGCGGGTCGTGCTCGGCGCTGTGCTGCAGCTGGGCCTGGAGCCGGACCCGCTCGGTGACATCGCGGCTGTTGAAGATCAGCCCGCCGTGGTGGCGGTTGATCGTGGACTCCACGTTGAGCCAGTCGCCGGAGCCGGAGCGGAAGCGGCACTCGATGCGCGTCGTGGGCTCCTCGCCCGGTGAGGCGGCCAGGAACCGGCGGACCTCGTGGACCACCGATCCGAGGTCCTCGGGGTGGATGAGGGAGGCCAGCTCGGAGCCGACCATCTCGTCCGCGTCGCGGCCGTAGACCCCGGTGGCGGCCGGGCTGACGTAGCGCAGGATTCCGGTGGGTGCGGCGATCATGATCACATCGCTGGAGCTCTGCACCAGGGAGCGGAAGTGGTTCTCCTTCTCGGCGAGCTCCTGGGTGAGCCTGATGTTGTCCATCAGCATGATCGCTTGTCGGACGACGAGCGCGAGCACGACCGCGCAGGCGGTGGAGAGCACCACCCCGTCGATCGGCCGGCCGTCCATCACGTTGAACAGGACCCCCAGGGTGCAGACGGCGGCGGCGAGATACGGCGCGAGTGCGGCGAGCGAGCCCGCGATGGGGACGCTCTGCTGCGCGGGACGGCGCGCCGCCGGCGGCTCCTGGCCGGCCTCGCGGCGGGCCACCCACGGGGCGTAGGCCAGCAGCGCGGAGCCGGCGAACCATCCGGCGTCGAGTATCTGCCCGGAGCGGTAGTGCTCGCGCAGCAGCGGTGAGGTGAACAGCGCGTCGCACAGCACGGTGAGCGCGAAGGCGGCGATGGCCGTGTTGACCGCGGAGCGGTTGCCCGTCGAGCGCCGGAAGTGGAGCACGATCACCATGCTGACGAGCACGATGTCCAGCAGCGGATAGGCGAGCGCCAGGGCCCCGCGGGCCACGGAGGCGCCGTCCCCGCCGAACTGCCCGGTGTGGGCGAGCGCGAGGCTCCAGGAGAGGGTCACCAGCGATCCGGCGATCAGCCAGGCGTCCAGCCCCAGGCAGATCCACCGGGCCCGGCTGGTGGGGCGCTTGGCGAGCACCAGCATCCCGACGATGGCGGGCGGGGCGAAGAGCAGGAAACAGAAGTCGGCGGCGGACGGGGTCGGTACGGGGCGGCCGAGCACCACCTCGTACCAGCCCCATACGGCGTTCCCCAGCGCGGCCATGGCCGAGGAGGCGGCGAACAGCAGCCAGGCCGGGCGCAGTCGACCGGCATGCAGGCGGCCGTGCCACAGACAGGACACCGCGGCGGCGAGCGCTGCCGCGCACAGCCCGAAGTCACCCATGAACAGGGCGAGTTGGCTCGATCCCCAGCCGAGGATCGCACCCGCCGCATAGCCGCCGCAGACCAGGGCCAGGACCACTTGCGGCAACAGCCCGGCACCTCCGCCGGAGACCGACGGCCGCGCGAGCACCGCTCCCGTGGCGCTCACTGGACTGCCATCCACTGCGTGGCGGACCACTGGCGCCGCGGGGCCCCCGGGAGCGATATCCCCGTGGGCCTGCTCGAGTTGGAGATCCGCGCGGCTGCGCGGAAATGTCGCGGTCGACGCCTGAGCTGCGTCGGGTTGTCGGTCCATCGGCCATACATCGCCCGTCGCCCCCCTCGAGTTCCGGTCCATCGCTGACGCCGTCAGGTCAGTGGCGCAGCCCCCGCTCGGGACGATACACCAGACTGGTCACTCAGGGACATAGGCCATCTACGGTCCGTAACCGACTACGGCGTTGTATATACGCAGTGGAGTCAATCGGTGCCTGTATGTGCTGCCAGAGGCATGTCTACCCCGTCGTGGCGACGAGATGTGCCAGCGACTCGCCGCGTGCGAAGCGGTTCAGCTGATCCCTCAACAGCCGCTTGGCGCGCGGGAGGAAGGCCGACGTGGGGCCGCCCACATGAGGGGAGATGAGCACCCCTGGAGCGTGCCACAGCGGATGCCCGGCGGGCAGTGGTTCGGGGTCGGTCACATCGAGCGCGGCCCGCAGCCGGCCCGACTCCACCTCGGTGAGCAGGGCCTTGGTGTCCACGACCCCACCACGGGAGACGTTCACCAGCAGCGCCCCGTCCTTCATGCGCGACAGGAACTCCGCCCCGGCCAGGCCGCGGGTGGCCTCGGTGAGCGGGGTCACCAGCACCACCACATCGGCTTCCGGAAGCAATCGGGGCAGTTCGTCGATCGGATGCACCGGGCCGCGCTCGGTCGTGCGCGGGGAGCGCGCGACGCGCGCCACCCGCTCGCACTCAAAGGGCACAAGCCGGTCCTCGATCGCGCTGCCGATGGCCCCGTAGCCGACGATCAGTACGGACTTGTCGGCGAGCGCCGGGCGGAAGCCGGAGCGCCACTCCTCGGCGTCCTGGCCCCGGACGAAGTCGGGGATACCGCGCAGCGAGGCCAGGATGAGGGTGAGGGCGAGCTCGGCGGTGCTCGCGTCGTGCACCCCGCGTGCGTTGCACAGCCGCACCCCGGGCGCGAGATCCGCCAGCGCGGGCTTGATGTGGTCTATTCCGGCGGTGAGGGTCTGCACCACCCGCAGGTTGGTCATGGCCGGCAGCGGACGGGTGCACACCTGCGGCGGCTTCATGTACGGGACGCAGTAGAACGCGCAGCGCGCCGGATCGGTGGGGAAGTCGGGGCCGCCGTCCCAGTGGGCGTATTCGAGGGTGTCGGGCAGGCCGTCGATCTCCTCGGGCGGGATGGGCAGCCACACCAGGTCGCGCGCTTCGGATGAACCCTGAGTCGCATCGTGCTGGCGGAACGTATCGCTGTGCTCTGCACTCATGCCAGGAGGCTATGCGATCACCGGCGGCCTGTAGAGGTTAGTTTGGGGTCCGAGGGAACGGGAGGGGTCAGGCGAGGTGAAGCGCAGGAAAATCGGAGCGGCGGCGCTCGAAGTGGGTGCGATCGGCCTGGGATGCATGCCGATGAGCTGGGCGTACACCGCTTCGCAGCGCAGTGGCGAGACTTCGGTGCGCGCCGTGCACACCGCTCTCGACTCGGGCGCGAGCCTGCTGGACACCGCGGACATGTACGGCCCCTTCACCAATGAGCTGCTGGTGGGGCGAGTGCTCAAGGAGCGGCGGGCGGACGCCTTCGTGTCCACCAAATGCGGACTGCTGGTGGGCGAGCAGCACATCGTGGCCAACGGGCGGCCCGGCTATGTGAAACGGGCCTGCGACGCCTCGCTGCGCCGGCTGCAGACGGATGTGATCGACCTTTACCAGCTGCACCGGGCCGACCCGGAGGTGCCCATAGAGGAGACCTGGGGCGCGATGGCGGAGCTGGTCGCGGCAGGGAAGGTGCGGGCGCTGGGGCTGTGCGCCGTGGGTGCGCGGGCGCAGCGGAGGTCGGGCGCGCGGATGCACGACGCCACGGTGCGCCAGCTGGAGCGGGTCCAGCAGGTCTTTCCGGTCAGCTGTGTACAGGCGGAGCTGTCGGTGTGGTCGCCCGATGCGCTGGAGGCGCTGGTGCCGTGGTGCGCCTCGCGCGGGGTGGGCTTCCTGGCGGCGATGCCGCTCGGCAACGGCTTCCTGAGCGGGACGCTGACCCCGGGGCAGGGCTTCGAACCGGACGACACGCGGGCCCGGCATCCGCGGTTCACGGCGGAGATGATGGCCGCGAACCAGCCGATCGTGGCCGGTCTGCGACGGGTCGCCCAGCGGCACGGGGACGAGGTGACCCCGGCGCAGGTGGCCCTGGCCTGGCTGCTGGCGCAGGGGCCGCATGTGGTGCCGGTGCCGGGAACGAAGCGGGCGCGGTGGGCGGCGGAGAACTGCGCTGCGGCCGATGTGCCGCTCTCGCACGAGGACCTCGCGGAGATCGCGGAGCTGCCGCCGGCGCGGGGGTCATGGGACTGAGGTGCCGCGGGCGGGCGGCCGGAGGGCACCTGGTCCGGGTGCGCGCCTGGTCCGGATGCACGCCTGGTCCGGGTCCGGTCCGGGGAGGGGAACCCGGCGCGGCGCAGCGGTGTATAAGAATCAGTGCCGTGCCGCGGCACACGTGCCCATGGAGAGGAATCCGACCGTGCGACGTCCTCGCGTGACCTCTGTACTCGCCGCCGCTGCCGCGGTGTTGCTCGTGGCGGGCTGCTCGTCCGACGGCGACAGCATCACCAGACCGGGCGGCCGCTCGTCCGCGCCCTCGAAGCCGGGCGGCGGGGGCTCCTCGGGCGCGCCCTCGCCGACGGAGTCCGCGGCGCCCGCGAAGGGCTCGGTGAAGGTGGTGCGCACGCTCACCACGAAGCTGGACTCCCCCTGGGGGCTCGCGCCGCTGCCCGGCGGGGATCTGCTGGTCTCCTCGCGGGACACCGGGAAGATCTTCACGGTCTCGGCGGACACGGGGAAGAAGACCGAGGTGGGGTCCGTCCCGGGCGTCGCCGCCGCCGGTGAGGGCGGGCTGCTGGGGCTGGCGGTCTCCTCCGACTTCGGCGCGGACCACATGGTCTACGCGTACTTCACCACCGACTCGGACAACCGCATCGTCCGCATGGTGTATGACGACAAGCGCCCCGCGGGCGATCAGCTGGGCGCCCCGGACACGATCTTCAAGGGCATCCCCAAGGGCACGATCCACAACGGCGGCCGCATCGCCTTCGGCCCGGACAAGATGCTCTACGCGGGCACGGGAGAGAGCGGTGACCGCGGGCTCGCCCAGGACATGGACTCCTTCGGCGGCAAGATCCTGCGGATGACTCCGGACGGCGAGCCCGCGCCCCGCAATCCGGACGCCCAATCGGTCGTCTACTCCTGGGGTCACCGCAATGTGCAGGGCCTGGCCTGGGATGCGGACAAGCGGCTGTGGGCCTCCGAGTTCGGCCAGGACACCTGGGACGAGCTCAACCCGATCGAGCCGGGCAAGAACTACGGCTGGCCGGAGGTCGAGGGCCGAGCGGGTAAGAAGGGCTTTGTCGATCCGGTCGAGCAGTGGAAGCCCAAGGACGCCTCGCCGAGCGGAATCGCCTTCGCCAAGGGCTCGATCTGGATGGCGGGGCTGCGCGGTGAGCGGCTGTGGCGCATTCCGCTGAAGGGCGACAAGCCGGTGGCGAAGCCACAGTCGTTCCTGGACGGGAAGTACGGACGGCTGCGCAGCGTGGTGGCGGCGGACGACGGGGGGCTGTGGCTGACGACGAGCAATACCGATGGGCGTGGCAAGCCGGGCAAGCAGGACGACCGGATCCTGCGGCTGGAGGTCCGCTGAGGGGAGCGTGAGGTCCGCTGAGCGGAGAGAGTCCGCCGAGCGGGCGGCGAACCGGCCGATCCTGCCACCGAGTTCGGGTGGACATGTCGCGGCGTGCCCGTTCTGTGAGCGGTCTGCCTACACTGGCAGCAGCCGCACGCCTACGGGGGTCGTCATGTTCAACCTCATCGAGGAACTGTTCGCACCCGGCCGCAAGCACACCGAGGAAGAGCGCAACCGGCTGGAGTACACGCTCGACGAGACGGGCAGCAGCGACCCGGGGAAGGGCCCTGTGGACCTCGACTCCGGCCGGGTGGTGATCCGCCCCCGCCAAGAGGGCTGACCCGGCAGACGGTCAGCGCGCAGCGCGGGTTGTGAGCGCCGCCGCGTCCGGTCAGCGCGCGCGTCCGGTCAACGCCCCGTGCGTCCTGTTAGCGCGCATCCCATCAAGCGTGCGCATCGCGTCAGCACCTCCATGCGTCCGGTCAACGCCCCGCGAATTTCGTCAGGGCTCGTCCCGTTACTGCCCAGTACGTCCTGTCGGCATGCGCATCCCGTCAGCTCAGCGCGCCCCCGCGCCGTCGGTCAGGCCGTCGACCAGCCGCAGCCGATGGGCCACGGCGGCCGCCTCGCCCCGGCTCGAGACGCCCAGCTTGGCCAGGATGTTGGAGACATGGACGCTCGCCGTCTTGGGCGAGATGAAGAGTTCCTCGGCGATCTGGCGATTGCTGCGCCCCGCGGCGACCAGCCGCAGCACATCCCGCTCCCGGGGTGTCAGCCCCAGCTCCTCGGCCGGATCGACGGGCTTGGCGGACTCGGCGGCAGGGACCGGAGAGCCCGGGGCCCGGGCACCCGGGGCCGGAGAGCCCGGGGCCGGGGGCAGTGCGGGGGCGCGGGGCAGGGACGCGTCGAGCACGGGGCGGGTCGCGGCGGACGCCAGGGGCAGCCGGGCGCGCCGGGCCAGCAGCTCGATCTCCTCGCGCAGCGGGCGGGCGCCCAGCCAGTCGGCCACGGCATGTGCCTGGACGAGCAGTTCGGCGGCGTGCTCGCGATCGGCCTGGGCCGAGGTGCCCTGGCCCGGGGCGAGCAGCGCCTCCGCCCAGCGGTGACGGGCGCGGGCCAGCGGATACGGGCGGTCCAGGGCGGCGAAGGCGTCCGTGGCCTCGGCCCAGAGGTCGGGCCGGTCCCGGCCCTCGGCGCGCTCCAGTTCGGCCTGGAGCATCGCCGCGTAGGCCCGCCATACCGGCACGGGCTGCGCCACCCGCTTCGCGGCGGCCCGGAGGCGGGCCAGCGCCTCGCCCCGGCCCGGCTCGGCCGTGGGCAGTCCGCGCGCGGCCGATTCGGCCGCGGCGGCCGTGTACAGCAGCGGCCAGGCGTAGCGCTGCATCCCGGTCGGGAAGCCGGCCTCCACGACCTGGTCCAGCACGGCCCGGACCTCCAGGATCCGGCCGCGCGCCGCCGCGAGTTCGATGCCCCTGCCCGCGGCCTGGAGGGTGTACTGCGGTTCGGGGTCGTGGGCGCCATAGTGCTCGCGGGCGGCTGCCAGCTCGCGCTCGGCGGTGTCCCATTCGCCGCGCGCCAGCGCCAGTTGGGCCAGCCGGTTGGCGGCGGTGCCCCGCGGCTTGGTGCCGAGGGCGAGCCGCCGGGTCTTCAGGGCCGCCACCTGCGCCTCGTCCCAGCGGCCCAGGGAGAACAGCGACTCGGCCAGATTCCCGTACACCCAGGCCCGGGAGTCCACCAGGCCGACGCGGTCCAGGATCCGGGCGCCCTCCTCGGCGGTCTCCACCGCCTCGGCCGACCGGCCGACCCCCTCCAGCGCCGAGGCGAGATTGACATAACACCGCCCCAGGACGCTGATGTCGCCGAGGGCCACGGCCCGTCGGCAGACCTCGCGCATCTCGGCCAGCCCGCGCTCGGTGTCGCCGGAGTCACCGGTGAAGTAGCCCAGCGTCAGCCGGGCGTTCAGCTCCGTGCTCTCGACGCCGACCATCCGGGCCAGCTCCACCGCCCGTTCGGCGGCCGCCAGGCCCTCCGGCCCGGGCCGATGCGTCATCGTCCAGCCCGCCACCTGCGCCATGACGTCGGCGTGCACGGGGGACGGCGGCAGCCCGCGCACCAGCTCCTGGGCACGGCTCAGCTCCGCCCAGCCGTCCCCGCGTGCCAGGCCCTCCATCAGCTTGGCCTGCTGGGTCCAGAACCAGGCGGCCCGCAAGGGGTCATGATCGCTTCCGTCCAGCGCCCGCAGTGCCCGCTTGGCGACGGCCAGCGCCCGCTCCCGCTGCCCGGACATATGCGCGGCCACCACCACCTCGGCGAGCAGATCGAGCTGGCGCAGCGCCTGGTCCTCACAGCCGCGGGCGGGGTACACCTCGGCGTAGTCCACGGGCCGCTGCGCCTCCCGTATCTCCTCGGGGGCGTCCTCCCACAGCTCCATGGCCCGCTCCAGCAGCCGCAGCTGCTCCGCGTGGGCGTACCGCCGCCGGGCCTCGACGGACGCCTGGAGCACGGCGGGCAGGGCCTTGGCGGGGTCGTGTGCGTGGTACCAGTAGCTGGCCAGCCTGGCTGCCCGCTCATCGGCCCGCACCAGCGCGGGCTCGGCCTCCAGGGCCTGTGCGAAGCGCCGGTTGAGCCGGGAGCGCTCCCCGGGCAGCAGATCGTCGACGACGGCCTCGCGCACCAGCGCATGCCGGAAGCGGTAGCCGCTGTCGTCGGCCGTGGGGCGCAGGATGTTCGCCCCGACCGCGGCCCGTAGCGCGTCGATCAGCTCGTCCTCGCCCAGCCGGGCGACCGCCCGCAACAGTTCGTACTCCACGGAGGAGCCGCCCTCGGCGAGGATCCGCACCACCCCCTGGGCCTCCTCGGGCAGCGCCTCGACCCGCACCAGCAGCAGATCGCGCAGGGATTCGCTGAGCCCGGTGCTGCAGCCCTCGTTGAGGGAGCGGGCGATCTCCTCCACGAAGAAGGCGTTGCCGTCGCTGCGCTTGAAGATCCGGTCGACCAGGTCGCGCTCCGGCTCGGCGCCGTTGATCCCGGTGAGCTGGGCGTGCACCTCGCCCCGGGTGAAGCGGGACACCTCGATGCGCCGCACCTCGCGCATCCGGTCCACCTCGGCGAGGAAGGGGCGCAGCGGATGGCGGCGGTGGATGTCGTCGGAGCGGTAGGTGGCCACGACCAGCAGGCGGGCGCTGAGCAGCGAGCGGAAGAGATAGCCGAGGAGTTCGCGGGTGGAGCGGTCGGCCCAGTGCAGATCCTCGATGGCGACGACGAGCGTGCGCTCCGCGGCCAGCCGCTCCAGCAGCCTTACGGTGAGTTCGAACAGCCGGGCCCGGCCGTCCCCGTCGTGTGACGCGCGGTCGGTCTCGCCCAACTCGGGCAATAGCCGGGCCAGTTCGCCCTCCTGCCCGGCGGCGGCCCCGTCCAGCTCGGTGCCCAGTTTGCGGCGCAGTGAGCGCAGCACCGTGGACACGGGCGCGAACGGCAGCCCGTCGGCCCCCATTTCCACACAGCCGCCGACCGCCGCGACGGCCCCCGCGGCCACGGCCGAGGCCAGGAACTCGTCGATGAGCCGGGTCTTGCCGACCCCCGCCTCCCCACCGACCAGCAGCACCTGCGGCTCGCCCGCGGTGGCGCGGGCCAGCGCGTCCTCGAGGGTGGCCAGCTCCTGGGCGCGACCGACGAACACCGGGCTGACAGACGTGGTGAACACGTCGTCGAGCATCGCACAGGGCCCTGACACCGCGGCACCGGCTTTTCCGGCCCCCGCGGCACCGGCTCCCGCTCCCTCAGCCCCGGCACCCGCTGCCTCAGCCCCCGCCCCGGCACCCGCTGCCTCAGCCCCCGCCCCGGCACCTGCCGCCTCGGCCCCCGCCCCGGCGCCCATGACGAGCCGCACGGCCCGGCCTCCCTCAGGCCGCCGTGCGGTACGACCGTGGTGAGCGTTGGCCGCGCCACCGCCGGACCGGCCTCACCCGCCCTCCGGGCTCACGCTCAGCCGACCGGCCGCCGGACTCCTCCACCGCGTCGCGGACCAACCGGTGAGCGGCGGCCTCCCGCAGCAGCTCGGCCTCGCGGATCCGGTGCAATTCGTGGTGCAGCATGGTGTTCTCCCTGGTGACGAGGGTTTCGCGGAATGCGTCCACTCTCGTCGTCCAGGAGGGCCCGGCACATCGGGAGGCTGCCCGATCTTCGCTCCGCCCAGGGCCTTAGGCACCCTGCCCGCACGGCTGAGGAAGCCTGCGGAAGGTCCTTAGGGCGGAAGAGGGTCCTTAGGGGGCAGAGGAGGGCACAGGGAGCCCTCAGGGAACCGGCGACCGTTCCGTACCGGCACGCGCCGCCCCGCTCCCCGACTGCCCCGGCAGCGGCAGGGGCACCGGCACCGGTCCCGAGGCCCGTCCCTCCCCGTCGCCCTCCGCCTCGATGCTGATCTTCGGCAGCAGCCGCTCCAGCCAGCCCGGCAGCCACCAGTTGGCGCCCCCGAGCAGATGCATCAGCGCGGGCACCAGGAGCGTACGGAGGACGAAGGCGTCCAGGGCGACCGCGGCCGCCAGCCCGATGCCGAACATGGCGATGATCCGGTCACCGCTGAGCACGAACGCCGAGAAGACCGCGATCATGATGACGGCCGCGGAGTTGATGACCCGGCTGGTCTCGGCGAGCCCCACCCGGACCGCGGTGCGGTTGTCGCGGGTGCGCCGCCACTCCTCGTACATCCGGCTGACCAGGAAGACCTGGTAGTCCATGGAGAGCCCGAAGAGCACCGACACCATGATCACGGGCAGGAAGGGCTCGATCGGGCCCGCCCTGCCCAGCCCCAGCAGTTCGCTCCCCCAGCCCCATTGGAAGATCGCGACCACCACGCCGAAGGACGACGCGACGGCGGCCACATTCATGACCGCCGCCTTGATCGGGATGCCGATGCTGCGGAACGCGAGCAGCAACAGCGCACTTCCCAGGGCCACCACCACCCCCACGAACAGCGGCAGCTTGCTGACGATCACCGCGGCGAAGTCGTCGTAGCCCGCGGTCAGCCCGCCGACGTACACCCGCAGCGAGCTGCCCTCCTCAGCCCGGGGCAGCACCTCGGCGCGCAGCCGTCCGACGAGGTCGGAGGTGGCCCGCGACTGCGGGGCCGTCTTGGGAACGACCGTGATGACGCCGGTATCGCCGCCCCCGCCCAGGTCGGCGGCGCTCACCGAGGCGACTCCGTCGATGGTGCGCAGGACCTCGGGCAGTTGGGTGAAGGCCATACGGTCGTCGGCCCCGTCGATGCTGCCCATCAGCGTCAACGGCCCGTTGAAACCTGGCCCGAACCCGTCGGCCAGCAGGTCGTACGCCCGTCGCGTGGTCGAGGCCGAGGGTCCGTTGCCCTGATCCGAGGTGCCCAGGTGGAGCGAGAAGGTGGGGAGGGCGAGCAGCGCGATGAGGGCGGCCGCGGCCGCGCCCAGCAGCTTGGGGTGGCGTTCGACGCAGATCGCCCAGCGGGCACACAGGCCCTTGGTCGCCGTGGATTCCGGCCCCCGCTCGGCCAGCCGTCTGCGCTCCCGCCGGCTCAGGGCCCGCATGCCGATCAGGCCGAGGAGCGCGGGCAGCAGGGTGAGCGAGGCGGCCACCGTAAGGGCGACGGTGAGCGCCGCCGCGACCGCCACCCCGTTGAGGAAGGACAGCCGCAGGACCAGCATGCCGAGGAGCGCGAGACAGACGGTCGCCCCCGCGAAGACCACCGCGCGCCCCGAGGTGACCACGGCGCGCTGTGCGGCCTGTTCGACCGACAGCCCGCGCCGCAGCCCCCTGCGGTGCCGCGTGACGATGAACAGCGCGTAGTCGATCCCCACGCCGAGGCCGATCAGCATGCCGAGCATGGGCGCGAAGTCGGCGATGGTCATGGCGTGGCCGAGCAGCCCGATGGCCGCGTACGCGGTGCCGACGCCGATGAGCGCGGTGGCGATCGGCAGCAGCGTCGCCGCGAGCGAGCCGAAGGCGAGGAAGAGGACCACGGCGGCCACGCCGACCCCGATGGCCTCGCTCAGATGGGCGGATCCGGTCCGCTCGGTGAGCCCGGCGCCCACACCGCCCATCTCGACCTCCAGGCCCCGGGCGCCGGAGGCGGCGGAGCGCGCCGTGTCCAGCACCCGGCGCACCTCCGCCTCGCCCAGGTCGGCGGCGGGTTCGCGGAAGACCACGGTGGCGTAGGCGGTGTGCTGGTCGGCGCTGATCCGGCTGGTGTCCCCGGAGCCGTAGGGGCCGGTCACCGAGGCGACGCCGGGCAGGTCCGCGACCTGCCGCAGCGCCGCCGTCATCCGCCGCTCGACCCCCGGCGCGCGTACGGTGCCCGCGCCGTCCTCGGTGTGCCAGACGATGGTGTCGCTGTCCCCCGCCCGGTCGGGCAGGCTCCGTTCCAGCAGGGCGTAGGCCTTGGAGGAGTCGGTGCCGGGGATGTCGTAGTCGTTCGAGTACGCGGACCCGGTCACGGCCGCCGCCGCGGCGACCCCCGCGAAGGCGGCCAGCCACAGCGCGATGACGATGGCGCGCCGCCTGAGACACCAGCGGGCGAGTGCGGCCATGGCTGCCTTCCGGTTCGGGCGCCAGGGGCGGCGTGATGGGGTTGTGACCTGAGCACTCTGCCAGGACGATAAGATCCTTTGTCCCCTTTGTGGGCTTCACCACATGAATGAGCGGGAAGTCGGAGAGTATGACTCCTGCCGCGTCCCGAGGCCGCCGCCCGCGTATCGGCATCGGCGGTATGCACATCGAGTCCAGCACCTTCAGCCCGCACCGCGCCGGCTACGACGACTTCCGTGTCACCCGCGACGCGGAGTTGCTGGACCGCTACGCCTGGACCCGGTCGGACGCCGATCTGGCCGGGCGCGCCGAGTGGGTGCCCCTCCTCCACGCCGTCGCGCTCCCCGGCGGCCCGGTCGAGCGCGAGACCTACGACCGGATCAAGGGCGAGCTGATCGAGCGGCTGCGCCGGGCCGGTCCGCTCGACGGGCTGGTGTACGACATCCACGGCGCGATGAGCGTGGTGGGCCTGGAGGACGCCGAGGGCGATCTCACCGAGGCCGTACGGGAAGCGATCGGGCCCGACGCGCTGATCTCCGCCGCCATGGACCCGCACGGCAATGTCTCCCGCCGCTTCGCCGGCCGGCTGGATCTGCTCACCGCCCACCGTCTCGCCCCGCACGAGGACGCCTGGGAGACCCGCGAGCGCGCCGCCCGCAAGCTGGTGGAGCGCCTCGGCTCCGGCCGGGGCCGCCCGCATCTCGCCTGGGTGCAGATCCCGGTGCTGCTGCCCGGTGAGCGCACCAGCACCCGTCTGGAGCCCGCCAAGTCGCTGTACGAGCGGCTGGCCGCCGTGGAGGCGATGGACGGCGTCGTGGACGCGGCGATCTGGGTGGGCTACGCCTGGGCGGACGAGCCGCGCTGCCGGGCGGCCGTGGTGGTGACCGGCGACGACCCCGTGCTCGCGGTCGAGCAGACCCGCTCGCTGGCCCGCGAGTACTGGGATGTACGCCGCGACTTCGCCTTCGTCGGCCCCACCGGCGGCGCCGACGCGTGCATCGCCGAGGCCGTCGCCTCCTCCGCCCGCCCCTTCCTGATCAGCGACTCCGGCGACAATCCCACGGCCGGAGGCGCCGGGGACCTCGCCTATATGCTCGGCCGGCTGCTGGCCAACGAGGATCTGGCCGCCGGCCGCGCCACCGCCCTGCACCCCGGGATCACCGATCCGGCGGCGGTCGCGGAGTGCTTCGCCGCCGGGCCGGGCGCGACGGTCCGGCTCCGCGTCGGCGGCGGGATCAGCCGGGGGACGGCGGACCACGCCGAGCCCTGCGAGCTGACCGGCGAGGTGGTCGCCCTGCGCCGGGACGACCCGGTCGGCGGGGATCTCGCGGCGGTGCGGCACGGGGGCGTCACGGTGGTCCTGGTCAGCCGCCGCAAACCGTTCCACACCCTGGCCGACTTCGGCGAGCTGGATCCGCGCGACCATGACCTCGTCGTCGTCAAGATCGGCTATCTGGAGCCCGAGCTGTACGACCTGGCGGCCGACTGGCGGCTCGCGCTCACCCCCGGCGGCGTCGACCAGGATCTGGCCCGCCTGGGCCACCGGCGCCTCGCGCGGCCGCTGTACCCGTTCGACGACGAGGGGTTCGAGGTGCCGCATCTGGAGCCGCTGCTGCTCTAGGGGGGTCCGGTGGATCGTGGCGCCTGCGGCGGGCCACGCGGCGGAGCCTCGGATCGATATGCGGCTCCGCCGCATGGTCCGCCGGACACCCCGTAGGAGTGCGGAACGCGCATACGACGGCGGCGGGGTGCGTCCTCACGCACCCCGCCGCCGTCACGGACCGAGAGAGGAACGTCAGCCCTCGACGCCCAGCTTCTCCAGGATCAGCTCACGCACCCGCGCCGCGTCCGCCTGGCCGCGCGTGGCCTTCATGACCGCGCCGACCAGCGCACCCGCCGCCGCGACCTTGCCGCCGCGGATCTTGTCGGCGATGGCCGCGTTGGCCGCGATCGCCTCGTCCACGGCGGTGCCGAGCGCGCCCTCGTCCGAGACGACCTTCAGCCCGCGGTTGGTGACGACCTCGTCCGGGCCGCCCTCGCCCGCGAGGACGCCCTCGATCGTCTGGCGGGCCAGCTTGTCGTTGAGCGAACCCTCCTTGACCAGCGCGCACACCCGGGCGACCTGCGCCGGAGTGATCGGCAGCGCCGCGAGCTCCACACCGTCCTCGTTGGCGCGGCGGGCCAGCTCGCCCATCCACCACTTACGGGCCTGGTCGGCCGGGGCGCCCTCGTCGATGGTGGCGGTGATCAGGTCGATCGCACCCGCGTTGAGCACCGACTGCATCTCGTGCCGGGACAGGCCCCACTCCTCCCGCAGCCGGTTGCGGTACACCCGCGGCAGCTCGGGAAGCCCGCCGCGCAGCTCCTCCACCCAGGCACGGGTGGGGGCGACCGGCACCAGGTCGGGCTCGGGGAAGTAGCGGTAGTCCTCCGCCTCCTCCTTGACCCGGCCGGAGGTCGTGGAGCCGTCCTCCTCGTGGAAGTGACGGGTCTCCTGGATGATCGTGCCACCGTCGCCCAGCACCGCGGCATGGCGCTGGACCTCGAAGCGCACCGCCCGCTCGACCGACCGCAGCGAGTTGACGTTCTTGGTCTCGGAGCGGGTGCCGAACTTCTCGACGCCGTGCGGGCGCAGCGACAGGTTCACATCGCAGCGCATCTGGCCCATTTCCATCCGCGCCTCGGAGACCCCGAGCGACTTGATGAGCTCGCGCAGCTCGGTCACGTACGCCTTGGCGACCTCCGGGGCCTTCTCCCCGGCGCCGACGATCGGCTTGGTGACGATCTCGATCAGCGGGATACCGGCCCGGTTGTAGTCGAGCAGGGAGTGCTGGGCGCCGTGGATACGGCCGGTCGCGCCACCCACATGGGTGGACTTGCCGGTGTCCTCCTCCATATGGGCGCGCTCGATCTCGACGCGGAAGACCTCCCCGTCGACGTCGACGTCCAGATAGCCGTTGTAGGCGATCGGCTCGTCGTACTGCGACGTCTGGAAGTTCTTCGGCATGTCCGGATAGAAGTAGTTCTTCCGGGCGAAGCGGCACCATTCGGCGATCTCGCAGTTGAGCGCGAGCCCGATCTTGATGGCGGACTCGACGCCGGTCGCGTTGACCACCGGAAGCGAGCCGGGCAGGCCGAGGCAGGTGGGGCAGGTCTGCGTGTTGGGCTCGGCGCCCAGCGCCGTGGAGCACCCGCAGAACATCTTGGTCTTGGTGCCGAGCTCGACATGCACCTCGAGCCCCATCACGGGGTCGTAGGCGGCCAGGGCGTCCTCGTACGACACCAGTTCAGTGACGGTCACGGAAAAACTAACCTCTCAGTCCGCGAGGACGTCGTCGTCGCCCATGCGCTTGAGCTCGCGGACGAGCAGGGCGACGCCGGTGACGATGGCGGCGGCCGAGACCACCGCGTCGGCCAGCTGCAGCTTGTCGTTCTCGAAGCGGGCCTTCTTGACCTGCTTCGCCACGCTGACCGCGCCGAACAGCGAGCCCGCGATGGACAGGTAGGTGCCGGGCCGGGACTTCTTGAAGCCCTTGGCTTTCTTGATCGCACTCATAGCGTCTCTCCGTTCGCTTCTCCGCCCACGCGGCGCAGAGGTGCGGCTTTCAACGTCATCCGCGGCCGGGCGGCCGCGCGTGCGTCGCTCACAGTGACGGCGCCTCCTCGATCAGCGGGTGGCCCCACTTGTCGGCGAGCGCGGCCTCGACCGCGGCGCCGACCTTGTAGAGCCGGTCATCAGCCATGGCGGGGGCGATGATCTGCAGTCCGACCGGCAGACCGTCCTCCGGCGCCAGACCGCAGGGCAGTGACATGGCCGCGTTCCCCGCGAGGTTCGTGGGAATCGTGCAGAGGTCGGCCAGATACATCGCCATCGGGTCGTCGGCGCGCTCGCCGATCGGGAAGGCGGTGGTCGGGGTGGTCGGCGAGATCAGCACGTCGACCCGCTCGAACGCCTTCTCGAAGTCACGCTTGATCAGCGTACGGACCTTCTGCGCGGAGCCGTAGTACGCGTCGTAGTAGCCGGAGCTGAGCGCATAGGTGCCGAGCATGATCCGGCGCTTGACCTCCGCGCCGAAGCCCTCCGCGCGGGTGAGCGCTGTGACCTCCTCCGCGGACTTGGTGCCGTCGTCGCCCACCCGCAGGCCGTAGCGCATGGCGTCGAAGCGGGCCAGGTTGGACGAGCACTCGGACGGCGCGATCAGGTAGTACGCGGCCAGCGCCTTGTCGAAGGACGGGCAGGAGATCTCCTCGACCTCGGCGCCCAGCTCCCGTAGCAGCTCCACCGACTCGTTGAAGCGCTGCATGACGCCGGCCTGGTAGCCCTCGCCCGCGAACTCCTTGACGACACCGATGCGCATGCCGCGCACGCTTCCGTTGCGCGCGGCCTCGACGACGGCCGGGACCGGCTCGTCGATGGAGGTCGAGTCCATCGGGTCGTGCCCGGCGATGACCTCGTGCAGCAGCGCCGCGTCCAGCACGGTGCGGGCGCAGGGGCCGCCCTGGTCGAGCGAGGACGAGAAGGCCACCATGCCGTAGCGGGAGACCCCGCCGTACGTCGGCTTGACCCCGACGGTGCCGGTGACGGCGGCCGGCTGGCGGATCGAGCCGCCGGTGTCGGTGCCGATGGCGAGCGGGGCCTGGAAGGAGGCCAGCGAGGCGGAGGAGCCGCCGCCGGAGCCGCCGGGGATACGGGTGAGGTCCCAGGGGTTGCCGGTGGGGCCGAACGCGCTGTTCTCGGTCGAGGACCCCATGGCGAACTCGTCCATGTTGGTCTTGCCGAGGATGATCACGTCCGCGTCGCGCAGCCGCTGGGTGACCGTCGCGTCGTACGGCGGGATCCACCCTTCGAGGATCTTGGAACCGACCGTGGTCGGGATCCCCTTGGTGGTGAAGATGTCCTTGAGCGCGAGCGGAACACCGGCCAGCGGGCCCAGCTCCTCGCCGCGCTCCCGCTTCGCGTCGACGGCGCGCGCCTGGGCGAGCGCCCCCTCACGGTCCACGTGCAGGAAGGCGTGCACCTTCTCGTCGACGGCCTCGATACGGGCGAGATGCGCCTCGGTCACCTCGACGGCGGTGACCTCTCCGGAGGCGATCTGGGCGGCGATCTCGGCCGCGGTGAGCCTGGTCAGGTCGGTCACGGTGGTCACTCCTCCCCCAGGATCTGCGGCACCTTGAAACGCTGCTGCTCCTGGGCCGGGGCGCAGGCCAGGGCCTGCTGCGGGGTCAGGGACGGACGGACCTCGTCCGCGCGCATGACGTTGGTCAGCGGCAGCGGGTGGGAGGTCGGCGGTACGTCTTGGTCGGCGACCTCGGAGACGCGGGCGACCGCGCCGATGATGTCGTCCAGCTGTCCGGCGAAGTGGTCCAGCTCTTCGGCCTTCAGCTCCAGACGCGCCAGCCGGGCGAGGTGGGCGACCTCCTCGCGCGTGATGCCAGGCATGCAGCGATCCTCAAAGTGAGTGTGGAGTGTTTCGGCCCCAATCCTATGGCTCTCCACACACGGCGCGCGAAAGGCTTTGGCGCACCCGCGTCATGGCTCCCTCCGCGAGGGGGCACCTCCCAGCGGTAGCTGGGCGAGGAAAGGAGGGGCACAACGCACCCACCGGCCCGCGGCCGACGACGAAACGCCCAGGGGCGCAGGGGGCGGCGCAGCGCCCTCATGTCACGGGCTGATCCGCGTCTTCCTCCGCGGGAGCCTGCGCCTGGTCCGACGGCTCCGCCGGCTCGCGGTGCCAGCCGCCCTCGCCCCGCGCCCGCAGCCACGCCGTCGTCTCATCGGGCGGCATCGCGGCGGCCACCAGCCAGCCCTGCACCGCGTCGCAGCCCAGATCCCGCAGCCGCTCCCAGGTCTCGTCGTCCTCGACGCCCTCGGCCACCACGAGCAGGCCCAGCGAGTGGGCGAGGTCGACCGTACAGCGGACGATCTCGGCGTCCTCGTTGTCCACGGCCAGCCGGGCCACGAAGGAACGGTCGATCTTGAGCTCGCTCACCGGCAGCCGCCGCAGATGGACCAGCGAGGAATAACCCGTCCCGAAGTCGTCGAGCGACATCTTCACGCCGTGGCCGGTGAGCCCGGCCAGTGTGTCGGCGGCCCGCTGCGGGTCCTCCAGCAGGACGTGCTCGGTTATCTCCAGCTGCAGGGCGCCCGCCGGGACGCCGTGTCGGGCCAGCCGCCCGGCGACCGCGCCCGCGAAGCCGGGGGTGTGGACGTCGCGCGGCGAGACATTGACCGCGACCGGCACCTCGAGGCCGTCGGCGCGCCAGCGCGCGACCTGGCCCAGCGCCGTCTCCAGGACGTACTCGGTCAGCCGGGGCATCAGCCCGGAGCTCTCGGCCATGGAGATGAACTCGTCCGGCGGCACCCTGCCCCGGTCCGGGTGGACCCAGCGCACCAGCGCCTCCAGGCCCGCCACATGACCGTCGAAGCCGACCTTGGGCTGGTAGTGCAGCTCGACGTCGCCCGCGTCCAGGGCGCGCCGCAGATCGCCGAGCAGACCGAGCCGGTCCGGGGTGTTGCCGTCCCGCCGGGCCTCGTACAACTCGACTCCGCTGCGGTCCCGCTTGGCCTGGTACATCGCGACGTCGGCGCGGCGCAGCAGCCCCTCGGCGTCCAGTGCGTGGTCGGGGTAGACGGCGACCCCGGCGCTGGCCTCCAGCACCAGGGTCAGTCCGTCCAGATCGAGGGGGGAGCCGAGGTCGCCGACGAGGACGCGGGCGCTGCGCTGGGCGCTGGTGAGCGAGTCGGTGGTGGGCAGCAGCACCGCGAACTCGTCGCCGCCGAGCCGGGCCACCTCCGCCCCGCGGGGCAGGGCGAGCCGCAGCCGCTCGGCGATCTGCAGCAGCAGCCGGTCACCGGCCAGATGGCCCAGGGTGTCGTTGACCGAACGGAAGCGGTCGAGGTCCAGCAGGACCAGCGCGGTGCGGGTGCCGGCCCGCTCGGACTCGTCCAGCGCGGTCCAGGTGCGCTCCAGCAGCCACTGGCGGTTGGGCAGCCCGGTGAGCGGGTCGCGCAGCTGCTCCTCGGCGCGGACCCGGGCGATCCACAGCGTGGAGTCCAGGGCGACCAGCGGCACCGCGAACAGCGGGAGCAGCAGCGGGGTGTCCCCGGCGACGACCACGATGAGGGGGGCGATGCCGAGCAGTGCGATGCCGACGAGGCCCTGCCGGAAGAGGGCGGTGCGGGCGACGGTGGGCAGTCCGGCGCCGGGCGGGGCGAGGGAGCACCACAGTAGGGCGCGGGTCACCGCGAGATAGACGAAGGCGGCCAGGGCCGTCTGGGGGATGGCGGAGACGTCCCAGGTGTCGGTGCGCCAGGGCTGTTCGACCGAGGGAGTGGTGCCGAAGGCGGCGAGGGTGAGGGCGGCCGCGCCGACCCCGAGAATGTCGACCGCGCCGTGCAGGGCGGCCTGCCGCCACCGGTGCCGGCGGGCGGCGCCGACCAGGACGACCACGGCGAGGCTGACCAGCACGGCCGGAACCCAGCCGTAGAGCAGCAGCGCGGCCAGGGTTAACGCGGCCCCGGAACCGGTGCCGCCCCACCAGCGGTCGCGCCCGAGGGCGACCAGATGGCCGACGATGATTCCGGTGAGCACGGCGAGCGACCAGCCCACGGTGCCGTCGGGAAAGAGCGCATTGCCCGCGTCGAGCACTCGGAATACCCCGATGCCGAGTGCGAAAGCCGCCATGGCGACCGCCGCGGCCGGCAACGCGGGCAGCACGGCCCGGCGCAGCCGCGACGCCGGGGCGGCGCTTTCGGTCGGTTTCATACCCGTCCCTCTCACAGCCGGCGGTGCCAGCGCCACGGCGGGCGCACACCTCAACAGTAGGCGGCAGAAGGGGAAGACGGGCGGCGATCGGCGACGGTTCCCCGAATGCCGCTCGACGATCCATGACCTTCTGCTATGCGCTGTAAGGGTGATGCCCGCCGGCTGTACCCGGGAAGTGCTCCCAGTCGTAATCCGGCCAGCTTTGCACCCACCGGGCGGACAAGATGGCCGGACCACTGCGCCGGATGGGTGGAGCGGCTACTCCAACCGCCGCTCCACGAACCATCGGTGCTACTCCGCGGACTCTTCCGGAGGCGTCATCGCGACCTCTCTCGCCGCGTCCGGCCCCTGTTCGAGGAGGACGCCAAATCCGTCCTCATCGAGCACGGGAACCTTCACCTGCATGGCTTTGTCGTACTTGGAGCCCGGATTGTCGCCGACTACCACGAAATCGGTCTTTTTCGAAACCGATCCGGTGACTTTGGCACCACGGCTCTGCAGCGCCTCTTTGGCCCCATCTCGGGTGTACGACTGGAGCGTTCCGGTGACGACGACGGTGAGACTCTCCAGCGGACGAGGGCCTTCGTCCTCGCCGCCCTCTTCCTCCAGCCGGACCCCGGCCCGCCGCCATTTCTCGAGGATCTCGCGGTGCCAGTCGACCGCGAACCACTCCTTGACCGAGGCGGCGATGGTCGGTCCCACCCCCTCCACGGCCGCCAGCTCCTCCTCGCCCGCCTCGGCGATCCGGTCCAGCGAGCGGAATTCACGGGCCAGTGCGGTGGCGGCGACGGGGCCGACATGACGGATCGAAAGGCCGGTGATGATCCGGGCCAGCGGGCGCTCCTTGGCCGCCTCGATATTGGCCAGCATCGCCAGGGCGTTCTTCTTCGCCTCGCCCTTCTGGGTGGCGAAGAAGGTGACGACCTTCTCCTCGCCGGTCTCCGGATCGCGCTTGGGCAGTCCACTGTCCGGGTCCAGTACATACGACCGAATGGGCAGCAATTGTTCGATCTTCAGGTCGAACAGATCACCCTCGTCCTTCACCGGCGGATCGGTCGGTTCCAGCGGCTGAGTGAGGGCGGCCGCGGCGACATAGCCGAGGTTTTCGATGTCCAGGGATTTCCGCCCGGCGAGATAGAAAATCCGCTCGCGCAGCTGCGCCGGGCAGGACCGGCTGTTGGGGCACCGCAGATCGACATCGCCCTCCTTGGCGGGCTGCAGCGGCGTATCGCACTCGGGGCAGGCGGCCGGCATCACGAATTCCCGCTCGCTGCCGTCCCTGAGATCGACGACCGGGCCCAGGATTTCCGGAATGACGTCGCCCGCTTTGCGCAGCACCACGGTGTCACCGATCAGCACACCTTTGGCCTTGACGACATCCTGATTGTGCAGCGTCGCGAATTCGACCTCCGAGCCCGCGACCGTGATCGGCTCGACCACCGCATAAGGCGTCACCCGCCCCGTGCGCCCCACGCCCACCCGGATGTCGACCAGCTTGGTGTTGACCTCCTCGGGCGGGAACTTCCAGGCGATCGCCCAGCGCGGCGCCCTCGAGGTGGAGCCGAGCCGACCCTGCAGCGGGATCTCGTCCAGCTTGACGACCGCGCCGTCGATCTCGTGCTCCACCGAGTGCCGGTGCTCGCTGTCCCCGTAGTACGCGATGTACTCGCGCACGGCCTCGATCGTGTCCACCACTGTGAAGTGGGCGGCGGTGGGCAGCCCCCACTCGTGCAGCAGCTCGTACGCCTGCGACAGCCGATCGATGTCGAAGCCCTCGCGCGCGCCGATGCCGTGCACCACCATGTCCAGCGGCCGGGACGCGGTGACCTTCGGGTCCTTCTGGCGCAGCGAACCCGCCGCCGCGTTCCGGGGGTTGGCGAACGGCGGCTTGCCCGCCTCGACCAGCCCGGCGTTCAGCTCCTCGAACCGCTCGCGGGCCAGGAAGACCTCGCCGCGCACCTCCACCAGCGCCGGGATCCGGTCGCCCGTCAGCCGGTTGGGGATCTTGGCGATCGTGCGCACATTGGGGGTGATGTCCTCGCCGGTGCGGCCGTCGCCGCGGGTCGCGGCACGGGTCAGCCGCCCGTGCTCATAGGTGAGGTTGACCGCGAGGCCGTCCACCTTCAGCTCGCACAGGAAGTGGTACGCGCCGCTGCCCAGCTCCTTGGCGATGCGGTCCGCCCAGGTGGCCAGCTCGTCGTCGTCGAACGCGTTGTCCAGGCTGAGCATCCGCTCGCGGTGCTCGACCTCGGAGAACGCCGTTTCGTACGCCCCCGCGACCTTCTGGGTCGGCGAGTCGGGCGTACGGAGCGCGGGGGTCTCCTCCTCCAGCGCCTCCAGCTCGCGCATGAGCTTGTCGAACTCCGCGTCGCTGACGACGGGCGCGTCCTTCACGTAGTACCGGAAGCGGTGCTCCTCGATCTGCTCAGCGAGCCTGGCGTGCCTCTCCCGCACCTCGGCGGGGACCTTCGACTGCTGTTCGCCGGCCACCGTGTCGTCCTCCCGTTACTCAGGGTTGTCCGCGAGCGATCTCGCCGCCTGGACGCAGTGGGCCAGCGCGGCGCGGGCGTACCCGGGCGACGCGCCCGCGAGCCCGCACGACGGGGTGATCACCACGGATTCCGCGAGAGTCTCCGGTGACAGCCCCAGCCTGCGCCACAACGTCCTGACACCACTGACGCTACCGGCAGGGTCCGACAATGGAGCATCGGTGCCGGGTACCGCGCCGATGAGCAGCGCCGTACCGCCTTCCACGGCCTCCCCGATCGCCTCCTCCTCACTCTCCGTGAGCAGCGACAGAGGAAAGGAGATCCCCTCCACGCCCGCGCGCCGCAGCAGCCCGAACGGCACGGCAGGCGCGCACGAGTGCACCACCACCGGCCCGCCGGCCGCCTCCACCAGAGTCCGCAGCGCGCCCTCGACCACGCCCCGGTCCACGGCGGCGTGGGTGCGGTAGCCGCTGGCGCTGCGGACGCTCCCGCGCAGCACCGAGGTCAGCGACGGCTCGTCGAGCTGCAGCACCACCTCGGCGCCCGGCACCCGGCGGCGCACCTCCGCGAGATGGGCTCGGCACCCTTCGGCGAGCGAGGCCGTCAGATCGCGGCAGGCGCCCGGGTCGCTCAGCACGACCTCACCGCCGCGCAGTTCGAGGGAGGCGGCCAGGGTCCAGGGGCCCACGGCCGACACCTTGAGCGCCCCCTGGTACCCCTGGGTGAACTCCTCCAGCGCGTCGAGGTCCTCGCCCATCCAGGCGCGGGCCCGCCGGGTGTCCCGGCCCGGCCGGTCGCTGATCCGCCAGCCGCTCGGCTCCACATGCGCGTACAGCTCGACCAGCATCCCTGCGGTGCGCCCGATCATGTCCGCGCCGGGCCCCCGCGCGGGCAGCTCCGGAAGATACGGCAGGGCCTCCAGCGACCCGGTGACGGTCTTCACTGCCTCCCGCGCGTCGCCGCCCGGCATCGACCCGACGCCGCTCGCGGCCCCCGGGCCCCAGTGGTGCGTGTTGGTGCTCTTGTCGCTCACCCGGGAAGCCTAAGCGCTCCGCTGGGGGTGCCCGGGATTCGGAGGTGCCCCCGGTACGCCGTCGGTCGTCTGCCGCGTCGTCGTGGCTGGTCGCGCCCACGCGGCGGAGCCGCACATCGACACAGCCCCGCGCCCCTGCGGGGCGCACCCGAACCGCAGCCGGCCTCCGCTGCCGAGACGACTCAGCCGCGCGGGCGTACCTGGAGGTCGGTGATCTCGGCGTCGCGCGGCAGATCGAGCGCGGTCAGGATGGTCGTCGCCACCGTTCCGGGCTCCATCCAGAGCTCCGCGTGGTATTCCCTGCCCTCCTGCTGGTGCACCTTCAGCTGCATCGGGGTGGCCGTACGCCCCGGGTAGACGGTGGTCACCCGCAGGCCGTTGCCGCTCTCCTCCCAGCGCAGCGCGTCGGCCAGCGCCTTGAGCCCATGCTTGCTGGCGGCGTACGCGGCCCACTGGGCGCCGGCGCGCAGCCCGGCGCCGGAGTTGACGAAGATGACATGCCCCTGGGCCAGCCGCAGCTGCGGCAGCAGCAGGCGGGTCAGCTCGGCGGGGGCCACGAGGTTGGCGTTGAGCTGGCGGGTCCACGCCTTCGGGGTCAGTTCACCGACCTCACCCAGGTCGACCACCCCGGCGATGTGCAACAGCGAGTCGAGCCGGTCGGGCAGCGTCTGGTGGCCCAGCGCCCAGGAGAGCCGGTCCGGGTCCGCCAGGTCGCCGACGACCGTCCGCACCCCCGGGAACCGCTCCGCCAGCTCCTTCGCCCGCCCGGCGTCCCGCGCCAGCAGCCACAGCTCCTCGCCGCGCTCGGCCAGCCGCTCGGTGACCGCCGCGCCGATGCCCGAGCCTGCCCCAGTGATCAGATGCGTTCCCATGCACCCCAGCTTGCCTCACCGCCGGACGCGCCCCGACGACGGTCCCGGCTCGGTCCCGGCTTGGCGCGATCCCATGCCCGAAACCCGGGCGGACTTCCCGCCGGGCACTCGCGTCCTGTAACGGGCGGGGCGCTCACCATAGCGGGTGACCGGGCTCCCAGCACTCAGGCAGCGAGCGCCGGGACCGGGGTCGGCGGCGGCCCGCCCCAGGACAACTCGAACCACAGCGTCTTGCCGCAGAGCCCGAACGGCTCCTCACCGATGGCGCAGCCGCCCCAGCGATCGGCGAGGACGTCAAGGATGAACAGGCCGCGCCCATTCTCCAGCTCGACCGAGTCGGCCGACGGCTTCAGCGGCTCGGGCAGTTCGGGATCGGCGTCCGAGACGCTCACACGGAGGACGGGGTGCAGCCAGAGCAGGCGCACGGAGGCGCAATTACCGGAGTAACGGACGGAATTCGTGGTCAGCTCAGACGTCAGCAGGGACGCACGCTCGACGAGTTCACGCAGCCCGTGCGCCGTCAGCACGGCGCGCAGCGTGGCCCGGACGATCCCCGGGCCACGAGGGTCACGGGGGAAGCGGAGTTCGTACTCCCAGGGCTCGGTGAACAGCAGCGGTGGCGGAAACGGGGTCACGCGGCACCTCCGGTGCGGGGGTTCGGGTTCGCGGTACGCGGTGTTCGCGGGCGCCGCCGCTCGTTGTGTCGAGTGACGCAACGGTGTCAGTGCCGTTCGCCCTCCCGGGCAGGGGCGAACGGTGCGCTTCCGTTGCAGGCGGTGGCGTGAGCGAGTAGTGCGACTCATAACGTAGGGCATCGCGAGTAACTTGTGAGTCGATAAACACAAACGAGTGAATCTCTATGCGACTCAGTAGACCGCGACATACCGCCCCTGCCACCCTTGCCACGCACAGCAGAGAGAGGGTCCATGTCACCAAGAAGCGCTCCGACTTACCGTCAGCGCCGCCTCGCGAAAGAACTCCGACGCATGCGCGAGCAGGCAGGGATCTCCATCCCACAAGCCGCCGCCATGCTCGGTGTGGACCGGACCATGATCTCTAACGTGGAGGCTGCCCGCACGAGGCTGAGCGAAGAACGGGTCCGCCAATTCGCCTGCAACTACGGTTGCGCAGATGAAGCACTTGTCGAGGCGTTGGCCTCGATGACAGGCAGCCGCCGGAGCGAGCACTGGTGGCAGGAGTACAAGGGGAAGCTGCCGGACGGCTTCCTGGATATCTCTGAGATCGAGAATTACGCCACGCGTATCCGCACGGCGCAGACGGTACACCTCCCGGGGCTGCTGCAAACCGAAGATCACGCCCGAGCGCTCTTCGATCTCGTGGTTCCCAAACTGCCGCGCCTGGAGATCGAACTGCGCGTTGCGCACCGCCTTGGCCGCCAAGGCATCTTCGACCGGGACAACCCCACCCCGTACCTCGGCATCATCCACGAGGCGGCGCTGCGGATGCAGTTCGGCGGACGAGAAGTGGCCCAGTCCCAGCTTGAGTACCTGACCGATGCCGCCGACCGCGACAACATCACACTGCTGGTGGTCCCGTTCAGCGCGGGCAGCTTCCACGGCGCCGGGCAGTCCATCCTCTACGCAGAGGGGACCGTCTCTCAGGTCGACACGGTCCAACTGGACTCAGCGTATGGGCCCCACTTTGTTGACTCCCCCACGCCAATCGCCAACTATCGTGCACTGCTGGACCTGATGGAGGGGTCCGCGCTTCCTGCCGACGAGTCGCAGAAGCTCATCCGCTCCATCGCCCGTGAGATGTGAGAGGGGCCATCAGTGCGCGAGCACACCTGGCAGCGGTCGTCGTTCTGCGGCGGCGGCGGCAACAACTGCATAGAGGTCGCCGCCGACGACAGTGACATAGCCATCCGGGAGAGTTCGGAACCCAGCGCCGTTCTGCATACCGACAGGATCGCGCTCCGCGCATTCATCTTCGGCGTCAAGCGCGGGCACCTTGACCGGTTGCTGAACTGACACGCGCTTGTCGGAGTGTTCGGCGGTCAGACGGGGAGCTGCCACTTCGGGCCCTCCGGTGAGCCGATCCATACGGTCTGGTCGAAGGGGGTGGCGGTCATCCCGAACTCCGTCATATCCGGCGCTCCCGCGTCCCGCCAGAGCAGAAGAGCCTGTTCCACTTGGTCCCAGAGACGGAGCGGCCCGTGCTGGTGCACGGTCCACTCCTCACCTTCGGGTTCCGTCCACGCCTGTGAGCCGGTCGCCACATCACGGAGGATGACGCCCGAGCCGGTGGTCATCAGCTCGGCTGAGGGTGCCGCGAGTTGGGCGACGAACCGTCCCGCCCACTCCTCCAGGAGCCCGGGGTCCAGACGCGTACGACGGGTGTCGCCGTCCAGTCGGAAGAAGGACGGGGACGGCGGCCGTTCGTGGGGGCGGGCAAGCATATAGGTGATGGTGTCGCCGGTGAACCGGCCATGGGCGGTTCCCTCGTCGTCGAGGACGAGACGAATCATTCCGGCGGCGAGCATCCAGCCGGAGATGGTGGTGGTGATTGATCCGCCCTCGTTGAGTTGCCAGAACCACGAGTGCGGGATGGACCGGACGGAGCAGGTGGCGATGATCGCGTCGTAGTCGGCGTGCTCCTTGCACCCTCTGAGTCCGTCTCCGACCGCGAGCGCCGGGCTGCATCCGGCCTTGCTCAGGTGCGCGGCGGCGGTTGCGGCGAGGGTGGAGTCGTACTCGATGCTGACGACGTTCCCGGCCCCGAGCCGGTGGCACAGTACGGCGGTGGAGTAGCCGGTGCCGGTGCCCACTTCGAGAACCTTCTGACCAGGGCGGAGTTCTGCCACCTGGGCGGTGCGCACCACAAGGGAGGGGAGAGTCGCCGAGGACGTTGGGCTGCCGGAGGCGGGGCCCGTGGCGTCGGCGGCGTCTTTCTCCTGGACCTGGGTGACCCACGTCCGGTCGGAGTAGACCATCCGTAGCCACTCGTCCTCCCCGACCTCGGCCCGGTGTACGGGTTCCCATCCAGTGCCGGTGGGGCGAAAGGCCGCAGTGCCGAGGAACAGCTCGCGGGGGACAGCGGCGACGGCGGCGCGCCATCCAGGGTCGAGGGTGGGATTGGCGGCGGCAATCTCCTCGGCCAGGGCGAGACGGAGCGCGGCGAGGTCAACGGGCACGGTGCTCTCCTGCGTACTGGAGCTGGTCGGCGACGGCGGTGACGATCTTGCCTGTGATGGGTTCAGGGAACCACGCGTATTGGCCATTTGGGTTGCACTCGTACAGCCAGATACGGGCATCCCGGTCCACGCCGAAATCGAAAGCTCCGAAGACGAGCCCGAAAGCGTCCAGATACAGGCGCACGCTCTTGGCCACTTCCGGCGGCGTATCGACGAGCGAATACGACAGAGCGTCGTAATGGCGTCGCCAGTCCAGGCCCGGCGAACCCTCGATCCGGACCGTGAAGACTTTTTCGCCCACGGCGGTCACCCGTAGATCAGCGACGGATTGCACACGTTTTTGAAACAGGTGCATGGTTTGGCCAACGCCGGCGTTCAGGTCGGCGGGATCGACTTCCTCGACCCATACCGTCAGCGCCCGGCCGTCGGCATCCTGGTAGTCCGTGCTGCGCAGTGGCTTGTAGATGACTGAGCCGTGCTCGCGTGCGAACTTCCTGACGGCGGTCTCGACATTCGTCAGGAGAGTCGGCGGGATATCAAAGCCACAACGCGCCGCAGTGGCGAGCTGGGCGGGCTTGTGCTCCGCGTCCCGGTTCCGCCATGGATGATTCACGTAGTACGCGCCAGGGAGGGAAGCGAGGATGCCTCCGAAACCGTAGCGAGCCTCTTCCCGGCACCAGCGGGCGTCCTGATCTCCCAGCCCGGGTGGAGCTGCGTAGGGACGCGGTCGGCGCCAGTAGACGGATCGAACCCTGTCAAGATCGGTGACTCGGGTTCGCGTCCGTGCGTTTCCACACAGCCCGCCGTTGTCCAGGCGGGCCACGAGGGAGATGTCTGTGGGGAAGTCGCCCGGGTCCAGGCGTACGACCGGGACCCGGCGCTTGTTCAGTTCCTCGATGACGGAATCGGCAGTTACGTCATCGACCTGCGAGACGACGAGGACAGGGCCGATAGGCGTCAATCCGTGTCGCCCTCCTGGTCACTGCCTTGATCCGGGTTGCCGTCCAGACTTGTCTTAGCCTTGGTTTCCTTATTCGTCTCGGACCTCTTGTGCTTGCCAGTGAGGGGCACGACCAGACCATCTGAGCCGATCCATCGACCGGCCTGCGTCTCCGGGTCGAGGACGACCTTCGCGGCGGGAAGGACCACTGCTTCGGGGTAATGCCTCATACGCGTCAGGCCCCACGGCACTGCTGCCACGCTCACTTCTGCCTCCGGTCACCGCCGATCTCCGGCGCACAGCGTGTCACCTTGCTCTCGCGCTTCGGTAGAGGGCATTGAGCGCTGCGAGGAACGAACACCTCAACCCAGGGGTGGCGGGCTACGCGTTCGCCAGCCTTTGGGTCAGGTCGGCGGTCGCTCGCCGGAGATGCTGACCAGATGCGCAGACGAGCGGCTGCCGGTAGCGGCGGCCTACGCGCCGGACACCCCTCGTACCCCCGGGTATCCGCAGGCAGCACCCGGGCGTCGCGCGGTGAGCGCGACGCCGCGGACGCTTGTCTCCAGCGGCACCGGCGTCAGACGGATTCCAGATACGTCATGGCCTCCACCCCGTTCTCCGCGAAGAAGACCAGGTCGCTCAGCGGCCGGGGCAGGAAGCCCTCCTTCTCCATCCGCTGGAACTGCTGCTTCAGACCGTCGTAGAACCCGGCCGCGTTGAGCAGCACCACCGGCTTGATGTGCAGCCCGTGCTTCTTCAGCTCCAGGATCTCGGTGGCCTCGTCCAGCGTCCCGGTGCCGCCGACCATGATCACGACGGCGTCGGCTCGGGCCAGCAACTCCGCCTTGCGTTCGGCGAGGTCCTTGGCGATCACCATCTCGTCGGCGTTCTCCCGGGCCTTGGCGGCGAGGAACTCCACCGAGATCCCGACCAGCCGCCCGCCGTGCTCCTGCACCCCGTCCGCCATCACCTTCATCAGCCCGACGTCGGACCCACCCCAGACCAGCGTGTGCCCGCCCTTGCCGATCAGCTCGGCGAATTCGCGGGCGGGGGCGGTGTAACGGTCGTCGAGGTCGGCGGCGGAACAGAAGACGCAGATATTCATGCGCGCCACTCTACGAGCCGGGTCGGACACCCTGACGGCTTCGCGCCGGGCGGAGTGAACTGGCCTGGTTCGGGAGCGCGACAGCGGCGGCTCCGGGGAGCCATGCGTCCACCCGGCCGCGCACGTCCCGCCACGGCGGCGGGCCGGACGGAGCCCGCGCCGGGCCCTCTGCACGCCCCCCCGCCGCCGCCCGTGCGCCCGGGGCCGTGTCTGCCCCGGCGCCGAGCGCGGCCGCAATGCCGGGGCACCGCGATACCGCGACACCGGTCCTCACCGTGACCGCGGCACCGGCCCTCACCGTGACCGCGACCGCGACCGCCGGTCGGACGTCGTCAGCTTCGCGGCCCGCGCATGCCCTCGATGATCCGGGTCCAGCTCTCCGTACCGTGGCCCTCGTCGATGACCCGGCGGTAGTGCCCTCGCACGGCGGCCGGGAGTGATGTGTCGATACCGACGGACGTCGCCGTCGCGTGGATGTGGTCGGCCGTGGCACCCATCATGATGGCGTTGCCCGCCTCGCCCGGGTGTTCGCCGGAGTCGATGCGCGCCCCGAGCTTTTCCACGCCGTCCACGGCCATCATGGCGGGCACCGCTTCGAACAGCCGCATCACCTCGGGCAGGAACTGCTCCGCGGTGATACCGGCGGAGCCGACGAGGGCGGTCGCGTGCATGAACCCGGACAACGTGGTCAGGAAGACGTCGAGCTGCGCCTGGTACATCAGCTGGGCGCGCCCCGGATCGTCGCCCAGGAAACGCGGTTCGCCGATGCGGGCGAGCGTGGTGCGGTGGGCCTCGAACGCCTCGGTGTCACCGCTGTAGTACACGTACGACAGTTCGGTGCCGACCATGGGCTCGGGAACCATCACCCCGCCCGCCACGAACGACGCCCCGTGCGACGCGGCCCATGCCGCCGCCTCTCGGGTCTTGTCGGGCGTGTCCGAGCTGAGGTTCACCACCGTGCGTCCGGCGAGTGCTCCCGTCGCCCCGTCGAGCACGTCCCACATGGCCTGATAGTCGGTCAGGCTGAGGATGACGAGATCGCTCGCGGCCACCGCGTCGGACGGCGTGGCCACGAGCCGCGCCCCCGCGGAGACGACGTTGTCGGCACGGCGCCGCGTGCGGTTCCACACCGTGACCGGGTGCCCGGCCGCGATCAGGGTACGGACCATCGCCCGGCCCATGGGCCCCAGACCGAGCACGGTGACGGGTGAGAGTGCGGGCATGAACGCTCCCCTTCAAGAGTTGGAATGTCGCTTGCCAACCACCCTCACCGCAGTCACGATCACGCGGAAGTACCCACTAAATAGTGGGGTACGCACCAGTTGGTGCGTACCCCGTCGCCGCAACGGAGCGAGGACCACTCATGGCATCCCGCAAGGGCCCTTACGTCTGCGGAATCGACGCCGCGCTCGATGTCGTCAGCGGCAAGTGGAAGGGGCTCGTCCTGTGGGAGCTGAACGCCCACGGCACCCGCCGCTACGCCGAGCTGCGCCGCGCCCTGCACGGGGTCAGCGAGAAGATGCTCACCCAGCACCTGCGCCAGATGGAGCAGGACGGCCTCATCAGCCGCACGGTCTACCCGGAGGTGCCTCCCCGGGTCGAATACACGCTGACCGAGGCGGGCGCGGCACTCAACGAAGCGCTGCAGCCGCTCGGCGAGTGGGGCCGTGGCCGGATACGCAGGGAGGAACTCGACGTCGTCGGCGATGCCGCGGGTTGATCGCTCATGTCGCCCGGCCGTCCATCCCGCCGAGATGGGCGAGCACCGCCGCGGCGCCGTCCTCCGCGGCAACGGCATGAGCCAGCTCCACCGCCCGGTGGCGGAGGGTGGGTTCGGTCAGGCAGGTTGTGATCGCCGCGGCGAGGGATTCGGGGGTGAGTTCGTCGAGTGGCAGCGGTCGGGGGGCGACTCCGAGCCGGTGCAGCCGCGTCGCCCAGAACGGCTGGTCGGCCATGGCGGGCACCGGCACAGCGGGGACCCCGGCGCGTAGTCCGGCCGCGGTGGTGCCCGCTCCGGCGTGGTGGACGACGGCGGCCGTGCGCGGGAACAGCCAGTCGTGCGGGAGGTCGCCGACCGTAAGGACGTCATCTCCGGCCGCGGTCAGCCCGGCCCACCCCGCCTGCACCACGGCACGCACCCCCGCCCGGGCCACCGCTGCCGTCACCAGTTCGCCCAGCCGCTCCCCCTCGCCCGGCGCCATGCTGCCGAACCCGATGAACACCGGCGGCGGACCGGCCCGCAGGAAGTCGACCAGCTCGGCCGGGGGCCGCCAGCCCCGGGGCCGGGCGGGCCACCAGTAGCCCGCGACCTCGACCCCGGACGGCCAGTCCGCCGGGCGTGGTACGACCAGCGGGCTGAAGCCGTGGAAGACCGGCCGGAGGTCCGCTCCCGTCGGCTGCGAGGTGGCGGGCGGCAGTCCGAGCCGGGTGCGCAGCCCCGCCACGGCCCCCGCCTGGAGCGCTCCGGCGTCCGCCAGCAGCCTCCGGCCCGCCGCCAGGTTGCCGTCCGGGCCCAGGTCGTCGCCGCCCGGCACGCCGGGCGGCGCGAACTCCCGCGTGGCACAGGCCGGTGCGAGATAGGTACCGATGACGGGGATGCCGTACGCCTCACCGGCCGTCCGGCTGAGCGCCGCCGGGCCGAAGGCGGTGAGCACCAGGTCGGCCCCGTCCGCCGCCGCCACCACCCCGTCGGCGAGCCGGTCCAGGAACGCCGCCATCGCCGCCCGCGCCTCCTCCCACGACGCGGCCTCGGCCCTGGTGCGGATCAGTTCCCGCGGATCGCCCGGCAGCGGCCGGTGGTCCAGGCCGCATCCGCCGACGAGCCCGGCGAAGGGCGGATGGGCGGCCACGGCCACCTCGTGACCGGCTGCCAGCAGGCGCCGCCCCAGGCCCGTGTACGGGGCGACGTCGCCTCGCGAACCGGCGGTCACGATCAGAATCCGCATGGATGATCCTCCTCGGCGAGTGCCGCCCGGCGCATACTCGGACGGCGGCGTTCGCCACGGACGCTAAGGGCTCCTGCGCGGGGGAGGTTCAAGCGGCGGTGACGGGCGGCACGCACGACGGGAACACGGGCGCCGCACAAGGCGGGAACACGGGCGGCACGCACGGCGGAAACACGGGCGCCGCACAAGGCGGGAACACGGGCGGCACGCACGGCGGAAACACGGGCGCCGCACAAGGCGGGAACACGGGCGGCACGCACGGCGGGAACACGGGCGCCGCACAAGGCGGGAACACGGGCGGCACGCAGGGCGGAAACACGATGGGCATCGGCGAGTTGGCCGGGCGCACCGGACTGCCGGTGAAGACCATCCGCTACTACTCGGACATCGGGCTGCTGCCCGAGAGCGCACGCACCCCGGGCGGCCACCGCAGATACGCCGCGGACGCGCTGCCCAGGCTCCGGCTGATCCAGCGCCTCCGTGCGCTCGGCACCCCCATCGCCGCGATCGCCCCGGTCATGGCGGGGGAACGCTCGCTGGCCGAACTCGTCGTGCGCGAACTGGACGCGGTCCAGGAACAGTTGCGGGAGGCGACATGGCGCCGGGAGGTGCTCCGCGCGCTGGACGACTGCCCCGCGCCGGAACGCTCGCGCCGCCTCACCCTGCTCGCCGGGGTGGGCAGCCCGGACGACGCCCACGATCGGCTGGTGCGGTACTGGCGCTGGGCGCTCCCGGCCGGTCTGCCGCGCCGCCTGGCCCAAGCCGTCATCGACGGCGCGGTGCCCGCGCCACCGGCCGACCCGACCGCCACGACCGTACTCGCCCACGCCGAACTCCACGCCCTGGCCACCGCGGACGACCGGCGCCGGCAACCGCAGCCGCACCAGGTCGGCGACGTGGCGTCGTTCTACGCCGGTCTCCTGGACGCCTGCGCACTGGCGGGCGAGGCCCTGGTCTCCGGCTGTCCGGAGCGGCGCGCCGAAGCGCTCGGCCACTTCGTGCGCGCCTACGCCCGCGTCGACGGCCATGACGACACACCGGCGTTCCGCGCGCATCTGCGCGCCCTGTTCCGTCGCGGCACGCGCGCCGGTTCGTTCTCGCTGCGCTACTGGCGACAGGCCCTCGCCGTCACCGGCGGGACTCCGTCGCCGTCCGCGGCCTCCGGCCAGGGACACCTCGCGGCACCGCTCGCCGCCCTGCACCAGCAGGTCTCGGGCCTCTCCCTGACCGCGAACACCGGGTGAGCGCCCGGGGGTGGCCGGTGGCGGGACGGGCCCGCCACACCGGCCACCCGGCGGGGATCAGCGGGTGAAGTGGAAGATGCCCCAGGTCACATGGCGGTTTGTGCCGCCGTCGACCCAGTTGCTGAGGCCCTTCTTCATATGGGTGAGGTAGTCGGCGCTGACGTGTTCCGTCAGGCCGTCGGCCTCCTGGCGGCGGGTTTCTTCCAGCACCCGGGCGTAGTGGGTGATCAGTTGCTCGCGGTGCTCCTGGAAGCCGCCGGCGACCTCGGTGAAGCCGAGCCGCGCCAGTTCATGGCGGTAGAACTCGGGCGACCCCATGGTCTCCAGATGGATGCGGTCCAGGATGGGTCGGAGGGTTTCGGCGGGGCAGCCGTCGGCGGCCATGGGGTCGGTGAAGATGAGGTGACCGCCGGGGCGCAGGACGCGGGCGGCCTCCTCCAGGGGGCGGGCGCGGTTGCCGCTGTGCAGGAACGCGTCCTGGGACCAGACGACGTCGACGCTGTTGTCCGGCAGCGGGATCTGCTCGAAGGAGCCGTCCAGCACCTCGATGGCCTCGGTCAGCCCCCGCTCGGCGTTGAGCGCGCGATGGCGCTCGTTCTCCACCTCGCTGAGGTTGAGCGCGACGACACGGCAGCCGTACGTCTCCGCCAGATAGCGCGCGGAGCCGCCGAAGCCCGCCCCGAGGTCGAGGACGACGGACGACTCGGTGAGGTCGAGCTTTCCGGCCATCCGGGCCACGGTGCGCCTGCTGGCCTCGGCGATCGGCTCGTCGGGCCGGTCGTAGATGCCGATGTGGATGTCCTCGCCGCCCCAGACATGCCAGTAGAAGGCGTCGGCGTCCGAGGAGTTGTAGTAGTCGCGGGCGGTGCCGACGGCTCCCGCGTACTCCCCCTCGCCGGTGGCCGGAGCGGCCGGTCCGGCCGGCTCGTCCGTCGCGATGTATTCCTTCTCCGCGACGTGGATGAAGAAGTCGGGCCGCTCCGTCCGGTAGGTGTGCTGGAAGTCGCCGTACGTCTCGATCCGCTGGAAGCCGACCTCCTGCATCAGCCTGCGCGTGTAGTCCTTGCGCAGCGGAAACATGTTGAGGTGGTAGACGGATTCGTCGGGGAAGCTGTAGCGCATGCGCACCAGCCCCTCGTCCACGTACTCCGGTTCGACGGCGACGTCTTCTCCGCAGTAGTAGTAGACGTGCTTGCTGCTGTAGCCGCGATCGAGGATCGCGTCGTAGTTGCGTTGGTCCAGGACCAGGATTCCGTCGTGCTTGAGCATGGCGTAGAACTCCGCGAGCGCCTTGCGCCGGTCGCGCTCGGAGAACAGATGTGTGAAGGAGTTCCCGAGGCAGACGATGGCGTCGTACTCGCCGTGGGCGTCGCGGTTGAGCCAGCGCCAGTCGGCCTGGACGACGCGGAGAATGTGGTCACCGTGCTTGAGCCCGTTGGCGAACGCCTGGGCGAGCATCTCGCCGCTGCCGTCGGCGCTCACGGTCTCGAATCCGGCCTCGAGGAGCCGGACCGAATGGAAGCCGGTCCCCGTGGCCACGTCGAGGACCTTCTTGACGCCGCGCTCGCGCAGCAAGTCGATGAAGAACGTACCCTCGCTCTCCGACCTTCGGTCCCAGTCGATCAGCGAGTCCCACTTTTCGACGAAGCTGGGTACGTACTCCTCTGTGTAGTGATCAGTGTCCCTGACATCAACTGGATTGTTGCCAAATTTCTGTACAGGTTGCGCAGAAATAACGGAACCTCCGGTGCTGAGACAGCGGACCACGGCACCCGTGTCCGCGTGGCGCATTCCCAGATTCACGTGACGCATGCCACCGGAATGGCCGGGCGCACGTTAATTTCAGAGAAACTGATTGCACCAAACGGAGATAATCCACCCCATCCTGACTTTCGGCTTCTTTCTTGCCAAAAGGGGATATTGCCCCTTGTTGAAAGGGGATATCCTCCGGGGCCCGGCGGCCTGTCTAGGAGGCGACCGCCTGGGCGCGCTCGGTCGTGGCGATGGTGGCGGAGCCCACCACCCGGGTGTCGTCGTAGAGCACGATCGCCTGCCCCGGGGCCACGCCCCGCACCGGCTCGGCGAAAGTCACCCGCAGCCCGGATACCCCGATCGGCTCGGCTGTCACCTCGGTCTCGCCGCCATGGGCGCGCAGCTGGGCGGTGTAGCTGCCGGGGCCCACCGGAGGGGCTCCGCACCAGCGCGGCTTGATGGCGGTCAGGGCGGCCACGTCCAGGGCCTCGACCGGGCCGACCGTGACCGTGTTGTCCACCGGGGAGATGTCCAGGACATAGCGCGGCTTGCCGTCAGGCGCCGGGTGGCCGATGCGCAGCCCCCGGCGCTGGCCGATGGTGAAGCCGTACGCGCCCTCGTGGGTGCCCAGCTTCTGCCCGTCCTCGTCGACGATGTCGCCCTCGGCCGTACCGAGATGACCGGCCAGGAAGCCCTGGGTGTCACCGTCGGCGATGAAGCAGATGTCATGGCTGTCGGGCTTCTTGGCGACCGCCAGGCCCCGCCGCTCCGCCTCGGCGCGGATCTCGTCCTTGGTGGTCAGGGTGTCGCCGAGGGGGAACATCGCGTGGGCGAGCTGGCGCTCGTCGAGCACGCCGAGCACATAGGACTGGTCCTTGGCCATGTCGCTGGCGCGGTGCAGCTCACGCGAGCCGTCCGCATGCTCCACGATCGTGGCGTAGTGCCCGGTGCAGACGGCGTCGAAGCCGAGGGCGAGCGCCTTGTCCAGCAGCGCGGCGAACTTGATCTTCTCGTTGCAGCGCAGGCACGGATTGGGGGTACGGCCCGCCTCGTACTCGGCGATGAAGTCCTCGACCACGTCCTCGCGGAAGCGCTCGGCGAGGTCCCACACGTAGAAGGGGATGCCGATCACATCGGCGGCGCGCCGGGCGTCCCGCGAGTCCTCGATGGTGCAACAGCCGCGGGCGCCGGTGCGGAACGACTGCGGGTTGGCGGAGAGCGCGAGATGGACGCCGGTCACATCGTGGCCCGCCTCGGCCGCCCGCGCGGCGGCGACCGCGGAGTCCACACCGCCGGACATGGCGGCGAGAACGCGCAGCCGACGGCCGTCGCGGGGACCTGTGGGCGCACCGGGGAAGTCAGTCATAACCCGACCAGCATAAGTCGCTCCCCACGCGACGACTAAATGGGTGAGTAGCGGTCGGCCACCGCCCCCGGTCAGCTCGCGCGGGCCTCCTCCAGCACCCGCTGGACGAGGTCCAGGGTCTGGTCGGCGTCCTTCCCGAGATAGATCAGATCGACGAAGGCGTGCTGGACGCCCGCCTCTCGCTCGGCCCGGACCAGGGTGGTCGCGATGTCGTCCACGGAGGCGTCGGCGCTGGGGTTGACGCGCAGGATCGCGTCGAACGCCACCGGGTCCCGGCCCTCCCGCTCGACCGCTTCCCGCACCCCGCGCAGCCCCTCGGCGAGGGTGGCGATGGGGTCGGGGGCGCCGGGCGGCGCGGGGACGACCGCGATGGGCAGCCAGCCGTCGGCGCGCCGGGCCACCCGGCGCATGGCCGCGGGTGCGAAGGCGGCGAGGTAGACGGGCGGATGGGGGCGGGAGGCCGGTTTGAGGTCCACATGGGAGGCGGGCACGGTCCAGTGGTCCCCGCGGTACTCGACCGGGTTGCGGGTCCACCAGGCGTCCAGCGCGTCGAGGCATTCGTCGAGGCGCCGGCCGCGCTCGGCCATGGGGATGTCGACCGCCTCGTACTCCTCGGGGGACCAGCCGGTGCCGAGCCCGACCAGCAGCCGGCCCGCGCTCAGCAGATCGACGGTGGTCAGGGTGCGGGCGAGCACCGCGGGCGGGTACCAGGGCGCGTTGATGACATCGGTGCCGAGCTGGACCCGCTCGGTGGCCGCGGCGGCGGTGGCCAGCACGGTGAAGGGATCCAGCGCGGCGCGGAATTCCGGCGGGATCACATCGGTGCCCGCGTAGCCGACGATCGGGTCCACCGGGGCGAGCAGGCGGTCCCCGACCCACAGGCTGTCCGCGCCGAGCTCCTCGGCCCGGCGGGCGAACCGCGCGATGTCCTCGGGGTGGTGGGCCAGCGGCCCGAACTGGGGAAGGGCGAATCCGATGCGCATACCGTCAGCTCCTCGTCGAGCGGATGGACACATTCCGGTGAACACGTTCCGGTGGACACGTTCCGGTGGACACGTTCCGGTGGACACGTTCCAAGGTACGGAGCCCCGGAAACAGCGATGACTCAGAGACAGTTCAACGTTCATCTACCCGGGCGGCCAGAGGGCCGCCGCTCGGAGCGAAGGCTTCTGGCCATGATCCCGGCGGCCGGAACCGGATGCCCTCCCCCGCGCGTTGAGCGTTCCGTGAGCGAGAGCACCACCGGCGGTGGACGCCGCGTCAGCAGGCGCACCCTCCTCATCGGGGGCTCGGCGGCCGGGCTCGGCGCGGCCGGGGTCGCGGGCTATGCCGCGCGGGACGAGCTGTCCCGGATGTGGTGGCGGCTGCCCGGGATCGAGAAGCCGCGCAAGGCGGGCGCGGTCGACCAGCCGGGCGCGGAGTGGATCGCGGCCTCGGGGGCGAACTGGCGGTGGGCCGACCGGCCGGACGACTACACCATCGACCGGGTGGTGATCCATGTGGTCCAGGGCAGCTACGACGACGCGGTGCGGGTCTTCCGGGACCCCGGACACCGCGCCGCGGCGCACTATGTGGTGCGCCGCGACGGGCATATCGCTCAGATGGTGCGCGAGCTGGATGTGGCGTTCCACGCGGGCAACCGCCCGTACAACGAGCGCAGCATCGGCATCGAGCACGAGGGATTCGTGAGCAAGCCGAGCTCCTTCACGGACGCGATGTACCGCGCCTCGGCACGGCTGACCGCCTCGATCTGCGAGCGGTACGGCATACCGCGGGACCGTGAGCACATCGTCGGCCATGTGGAGGTGCCGGGCACCGATCACACCGACCCGGGCCGCCACTGGGACTGGGACCGCTATATACGGGCGGTGCGAGCGGTGCGCGTGGCGCGGACGGCGAAGTGACGGACCTGACTCAGGCTCCGAAGACGATGGCGAGCGGACGGCCCGCGCTGTCACGGCTGGGCCTGCTCGCCCGGCTGTCTCCGATGTAGAGCTTCTTGCCGGCGTAGATCATGGTGCACTCCCCATAGGTGTCCAGATCGGACTCCACGTCCTTCATGTCGTCCGGGTGGGTCTGGAGCGTCTCCATCTCGAAGGTCTCGGGGTCGACGCGCACGACCCCGCCGGCCTCGCTGTACATGGAGCCCAGATAGGCGATCAGGGAACCGTCGTCATCGGTCTGGATGGGGATCAGCGACCGGCTCTCCGCCATCTTCGTCTTCCCGGTCTCCTTACCGGTCTTCAGATTCAGGCCGCTGATCCGCTCCCCCGGGCCGCCGTGGTCCACATCCACCTCCGAGGAGAGGTACAGGGTGCCGCTCGCCCTGTCGAATGCGAGCTCGGTGCAGCCCTCCACGCTCGTGGCCGGGCAGTTGGGCTGGTATCCCTTGGCCAGGACGTCGACCGTGCTGAGCAGCTTGCCCTGCTTGCCGCTGTCGTCGATGGTCAGGATGTCCGTGGTGCCCGTCCCGGCGTCCGAGTCGCCGGTGTCGACGGCCACGACGAGCGGCGCGGTGGAGATCACATGCGCGTATTCGACCTTCTCGTCCAGCTTGTAGGACGAGGTCACCTCGCGGGTCTTCGGGTCCACCGTCTGGACCTCCAGCCGCTCGGTGCTGGAGTCCTCGCTGTCACAGCCGCGGATCGCGACGATCTTGTCGTCGCCGCCCGCGTAGCCGTTGTCGTCGCAGTCCGCGAGGTAGGCCGGCTTCCACAGCGGCTTGCCGTCCAGCGACCAGGCTCCCCCGCCGCCGGTACCGCCCGCGGCGACGGTGCCACCGCCGATGGTGACCTCGTCGAACTGCACCCCGGCGTTGCCCTCGCTGTCCGACCCCTCCTTCTGCCAGACCAGCTTGCCCTTCTTCAGGTCGACCAGCCCGACCCGGGTGCACTGCGCGTCCTCCCCCGCGCCGTCCCGGAACAGGACTGCGGTCAGCCCCTCCTTGGTCATATGCGGTGAGGCCCAGCAGAGCTGCCCGCCGAGCGGTATCTCCCACCGCGACTTGGCACCGTCGAGCGAGTAGCCGACGATCTTGTTGACGTCGCCCTTCACAAAGGTCGTGTCCGTGACCCAGGTGCCCATGGTGTTGGTCTCCTTGCCGACCTTCGGCATGGCGACCTTGCCCAGCGTCTTCGCCTGGGCACCCTGGGACGACCCGCCGTTCTGACCGCCGTCGTCATCGTCTCCGGACCCGCAGCCGGTCACCAGGGCGACCGCGAGGGCTCCGCCCACGATCAGCTTCAGGGCGGGCTTGGCACGCCGCCCCCGCGACGGCGGCCGCTGCGCCCCCTGCGACTGCGGGGGCTGGTGCGACGGGTGGTGCGGCGGCAGCGAAGGCTGCGACATCGATGAACTCCTGGATTTCCCCGTGAAGAAAACCTGTGCGCTTTCCGCGCATGCCAGGTCCGTTGACGGGGAAATCCTTTCCCACGGCTCTCCGCCATTTCAAGCGGAGAAGAGTGTTCCGTAGGTTATGTGAAATGGCCGCCAGGACAATTCGAATTCCGTGGTTATGATGTGGCGGTCCGGGGGCGGAGACATCGGCCGATGCCCCGCCCCCGTTCAGCTGAGCCCTGCCCCGCGCGCCCGCTCCACCGCCGGGCCGATCGCCTCCGCGACGGCCTCGACATCGGCTTTGGTCGAGGTGTGGCCGAGCGAGAAGCGCAGGGTGCCGCGGGCCAGGTCGGAGTCGCTGCCGGTGGCCAGCACCACATGGCTGGGCTGGGCGACACCGGCCGTACAGGCCGAGCCCGTCGAGCATTCGATGCCCTGCGCGTCCAGCAGCAGAAGCAGCGAATCGCCCTCGCAGCCGGGAAAGGAGAAGTGGGCATTGGCGGGGAGCCGACCCGCCGGATCGGGGTCGCCGCCGAGAACCGCGTCGGGCACGGCCGTACGGACGGCGGTGATCAGCGCGTCGCGCAGGGCACCGATCTCGCGGGCGAACTCCTCGCGGTGCTCGATGGCGTACGCACCGGCGACGGCGAAGGCGGCGATGGCCGGGGTGTCGAGGGTCCCGGAGCGCACCTGGCGCTCCTGGCCGCCACCGTGCAGGACGGGCACCGGCGTGTGCTCACGGCCGAGCAGCAGCGCACCGATGCCGTAGGGGCCGCCTATCTTGTGGCCGCTGACGGTCATCGCGGCCAGCCCCGAGCCGGCGAAGTCGACCTCGATCTGGCCGAACGCCTGGACCGCGTCGGCATGCAGCGGAACGCCGAATTCGGCGGCGACCGCGGCGAGTTCACGGACCGGCTGGATGGTGCCGATCTCATTGTTGGCCCACATGACGGTGGCGAGGGCGACGTCCGAGGGATCGCGGACGATCGCCTCGCGCAGCGCGTCGGGGTGGACCCGCCCGAGGGAGTCGACCGGCAGCCATTCGACCCGGGCGCCCTCGTGCTCCGCGAGCCAGTCGACCGCGTCGAGCACGGCATGGTGCTCCACGGGGCTGGCGAGCACCCGGACGCGGGCCGGATCGGCGGCCCTGCGGGACCAGTAGAGCCCCTTGACCGCGAGGTTGTCGGCCTCGGTCCCCCCGGCGGTGAAGACGACCTCGCTCGGGCGGGCACCCAGCGAGGCGGCCAGGGATTCACGCGACTCCTCGACGGTACGACGGGCACGCCGGCCGGCGGCGTGCAGCGAGGAGGCGTTGCCCGTGACGGCGAGCTGGGCGGTCATCGCCTGCACCGCCTCCGGGAGCATCGGAGTGGTGGCGGCGTGGTCGAGATAAACCATGGTGGCCTCGATTCTACGAGGCATTGTGGGGTGCGTAGCGGGCGCGCGGGCGCACGGTCGTTCCACCGCCTCTTTCGCACCGCGTCGCGAGGGCCCTCGACAGCGAAGGTAAGGACCGTCTACGTTTTTACTCATGACAGCCACCGAGCGGAAGACCGAGTGGACGCTGGACCGCACCTACCGCAGTTCCTCCGGCGAGGTCCGCTGGGCCGCGCTCGGCGAGCCGGACGCGCCGCCGGTCGTGCTGCTGCACGGGACGCCGTTCTCGTCGTACGTGTGGCGGGGCGTCGCCCGTGCGCTGGCCGACCGGCACCGGGTGTTCGTCTGGGACATGCCGGGCTACGGGGCCTCCGAGAAGCGGGCCGGCCAGGACGTCTCGCTGGCCGCCCAGGGCCGGGTCTTCGGCGAGCTGCTCGACGCGGGCACCTCCCGGCGGTAGCGGGGGGAGGAACGATTGCCCGCAACCTAGCCCTTCAGAAGTTCGGCGGCCAGGAGGCCGATGTGGTGGCGCCATGCCCGCTGGGCTTCGGTGCGTTCCGCTTCCGCGTCCGCCGGGCCCGTCTGGGTCAGGATGAGGCGGGCGCCGTGGCCGGTGCCCTGGGTGAGCTCCCAGCGGACCGTCCCGGCGGGGCGGCCGTCGCGCTCCCAGGCGTAGGCGAGCACCCGGGGCGGATGCGCCTCGGTGATCGGGCCCGCCGGGACCGCGTCCGTACGGAAGCCGAAGGGGACCGGCGCCCCGACGGCCGGTTCTGGGGTGTCGTCGGCCGGGCCGGCCAGCGTCCGCCAGGCCGTCTCGGCGGGGCGGACCAGCTGGCGCTCGAAGCGCAGCCGCCAGCCGCCGTCCTCGGTGGTCTCCACCGCCCCCTCGGCCAGGCCGAACGCCTCGACGTACTTCTCGTGCAGTTCGGCCATGTCGCCGTGGACGATCTCCTCGCCGCCCAGCAGGGCCGCCAGCCCGGTGATGCAGGCGTGCCAGCCGGAGGCGAAGCTGGCCGCGCCGAAGCGGTCGCCGAAGGTGTGGGTGAGGGTCAGCACACAGCCGTCGCCTTCGGGGCGCAGCTCCCAGCGGAGCTCGTCCTCGCCCCAGGTGAAGGTGAAGACATGGGGCGGGTCGAGCTCGGTGACGACGCCGTCCATGTCCGGGGCCTCGCGCCCGGGGAAGACGAAGCCCATCCGGCCGCCGACCTCGAGCTCGACCTGGACCTCGGAGGGGAACCAGTGGACGAGCTGGGCGGGGTCGGTCAGCGCTCGCCAGACCTTCTCCGGGGGATGGGCGAGCCGGCGCTCCAGGCGCAGGGCCGAGCGGCCGCCGCCGGTCCGGGCAAGGGTGTCTTTCATGGCGCTTCTCCGTCGGGTGCGTCGGGTACGGCGGGTACGCCGGTCGCGTCGGGGGAATCCGGCATCGTGTCCAGGTGTCGTTCGAGCGCGTCGAGACGGTCGGTCCACAGCCGACGGTACGGCGCGAGCCAGGCGTCCACCTCGGCGAGCGGCTCCGGGCAGAGTTCGTACCAGCGGCGCTGGGCGTCCCGGCGGACCCGCACCAGACCCGCCTCGCGCAGCACGCGGAGGTGCTTGGAGGTGCCCGGCTGGGTGAGCCCGAGATGCTCGGTCAGCTCACCGACCAGGCGGGGCCGCTCCAGCAGGAGGTCCAGGATCTGCCGACGACTCGGCTCCGCGAGCACATCGAACGGTATGGCCATGGCCTCAACATAACGCCTCGGCTATATAACCGCAAGGGCATTCACGCTGCGTGCAGCCCGCGCCCCGAACCCCTCAGCTCTCCTCCGTCGCCGTACTGCGCCGGTTCCACGCCCGCGGCGCCCGCCAGCCGAACCGCATCGCCAGCAGCCGCACCACAAACGTCACGGCGGCCGCGAGCGCGCTCGTGGCCGCCGTGAGGGCGTCGAAGTGGAGCAGCAGCGCCGCTATGGAGGAGCCGAGGATGGCCGGGACGGCGTACAGGTCCCGGTCCCAGCGCAGCAGCGAGGGCACCTCATGGGCGAGCAGGTCGCGGATCACGCCGCCGCCGACCGCCGTGGCCATACCGAGGGTGACCGACGCGGTGACGCCGAGCCCGAAGTCATGCGCCTTCATCGTGCCCTCGACGCAGAACAGTCCGAGGCCCGCCGCGTCGAAGACCCCCACCGCCGCCGTGATCCGCTCGACCTCGGGGTGGAGGAAGAAGACGATGCCGGTGGCCACGAGCGGGGTGAGGAAATAGCCGAGATCGGTGAAGGCGATGGGCGGCACCGCGCCGATCACCAGGTCGCGGAAGATCCCGCCGCCCAGCGCGGTGGCCTCGGCGAGCACCGCCATGCCGAAGACATCGAAGTTCTTCCGCACGGCGAGCAGCGCGCCGGACATCGCGAAGACGAAGATCCCGGCGACTTCGAGCGCGTGCTGGACGGACGGGGTGAACAGTTCGATGAGCACCCGACATTGTTATCCGCGGATGCCCCCGGTCCCGTCCGGCCCCCGCCCCGTCTCAGCCTTCGGTCTTCTTCGTCACCTTCTGTGCCGCCTCGGCACCGGGCTTCTCCTGCGGCGCCTGGTCCGCGGCGTTCTCCGGGTGATGGCAGGCCACCTGGTGGCCGGTGGCCAGCGTCACCAGCGGCGGCTCCTGGCTCTTGCACACCTCGGTCGCCTTCCAGCACCGGGTGTGGAAGCGGCAGCCGGACGGCGGGGAGATCGGCGAGGGCACATCGCCCTTGAGCAGGATCCGCTCCCGCTTGGCGCGCCGCTTGGGGTCCGGCACCGGCACCGCGGACAGCAGCGCCTTGGTGTACGGGTGCATGGGACGCTCATAGAGGTCCTTGCGGTCCGCCAGCTCGACGATCTTCCCGAGGTACATCACCGCGATCCGGTCCGACACATGGCGGATGACCGACAGATCGTGCGCGATGATCACATACGTCAGGCCCAGCTCGTCCTGGAGGTCGTCCAGCAGGTTGACCACCTGCGCCTGGATGGACACGTCCAGCGCCGAGACCGGTTCGTCGGCGACGACCAGCTTGGGCTTGAGGGCCAGCGCCCGGGCGATGCCGATGCGCTGCCGCTGGCCGCCGGAGAACTCGTGCGGATAACGGTTGTAGTGCTCGGGGTTGAGCCCGACCAGCGCCAGCAGCCGCTGGACCTCCGCCTTGACGCCGCCCTCCGGGGTGACGCCCTGCAGCCGGAAGGGCGCGCTGACGATCGCGCCGACGGTGTGCCGGGGGTTCAGCGAGGAGTACGGGTCCTGGAAGATCATCTGGACGTCACGGCGCATCGGCCGCATCTGAGCGGTGTTCAGATGCGTGATGTCCTTGCCCTCGAACTCGATCTTGCCCGAGGTGGGTTCCAGCAGCCGGGTGACCAGCCGCCCCATGGTGGACTTGCCGCAGCCCGACTCGCCCACCACGCCCAGGGTCTCCCCCGGCCGGACGTCGAAGTCGAGCCCGTCGACCGCCTGCACCGCACCGGCCTGCCGCTGCAGCAGCCCCTTCTTGATGGGGAAGTGCTTGACCAGACCCGACACCTTGAGCAGGGGCTCGGGCGACGTCGTCGCCTTCTCCGGGACCGTCATCTTCGGATCCTTCGTGTCGGTCACAGCTTCGGCGCAATCTCTTCGGTCCAGATCCGGGTGCGCTCCTCCTGCGACATATGGCACGCGGAGAAGTGCCCGCCGCCCCCGGCCACCCTGAGCTCCGGCCGCTCGGTGCGCGTGATGTTGTCCTTCGGCACATCGGCGTACGGGCAGCGCGGGTGGAAGGCGCAGCCGGACGGCACATTGATGAGGCTGGGCGGGGAGCCCTTGACCGGGATCAGCCGCTCGGTCTGGTCGCGGTCGATACGGGGCATCGAGCCCAGCAGCCCCCAGGTGTACGGGTGCTGGGGCTCGTAGAAGACCTTCTCGGCCGGGCCGCGCTCGACACAGCGGCCGCCGTACATCACCAGCAGATCGTCGGCGAGCTCGGCGACCACGCCCAGGTCATGGGTGATGACGATGACCGCGGAGCCGAACTCCTTCTGCAGATCCCGGATGAGGTCGAGGATCTGCGCCTGGACGGTGACGTCCAGGGCGGTGGTCGGCTCATCCGCGATCAACAGCTCGGGGTTGTTGACCAGCGCCATCGCGATCATGGCGCGCTGGCGCATACCGCCGGAGAACTCGTGCGGATAGCTGTCCACGCGCTTGTCGGGCTGCGGGATGCCGACGCGGTCCAGCAGCTCGATCGCCCGCTTGCGGGCCACCTCCTTGGTGACCTCGTTGTGCACCCGGTACGCCTCGATGATCTGGCGGCCGATGGTGTAGTACGGGTGCAGCGCGGACAGCGGATCCTGGAAGATCATCGACATCTCGCGGCCGCGCAGCTTGCGCACCTCGTCGGGGTCGGCGCCCAGCAGCTCCTGGCCGTTGAGCCAGATCTCACCGGAGATCCGCGCCTTGCGGCGGCCGTACTGCCCGGCGGTGTGCAGCCCCATGATGCCGAGCGAGGTGACGGACTTGCCGGAGCCGGACTCGCCGACGATGCCGAGGGTCTTGCCCTTCTCCAGCCGGAAGCTGAGCCCGTCCACCGACTTCACCAGACCGTCGTCGGTCGGGAAGTGGACGTGCAGATCGCGCACCTCGAGGAAGGCGGTGGGGGCGGGCGAGCCCGCCGCGGCCACCTCGCCCACGGCGGCGGTGCCGGTGGCCGGCGGCTCGCCGTTCCCGGGCTGTCCGGAGGGCTTGGTCAGGTCGGTCATCCGAGCCTCACTCGCGGGTCGATGACGGCGTACAGGAGGTCCACGACGAGGTTGGCGATCACGATGAAGACGGCCGCGATCAGGGTGACGCCGAGGATGACCGGCAGGTCCTTCTCGGTGATCGCGTTCACCGCGAGCCGCCCGAGGCCGGGCAGGTTGTAGGTGGTCTCGGTCAGGACCGCGCCGCCCAGCAGCGCGCCCAGGTCGAGGCCGAGCAGGGTGAGGACCGGGGTCCAGGTCGAGCGCATCGCGTGCCGGCCGATGACCACCCGTTCTCGCAGGCCCTTGGCGCGGGCGGTGCGGATGTAGTCCTCGCCCATGATCTCCAGCATGGTGGCCCGGGTGAGCCGGGCGTACATCGCCGCGTAGAGGAAGGCAAGCGTGATCCACGGGAGGATCAGGCTCTCGAACCACATCGCCGGATCGTCACCGAGCCCCTTGTAGTCCACGTTGACCCACTTCAGCGAGTAGCTGAAGATCGCCAGCGAGAGCAGACCGGTGAAGTAGATCGGCAGCGAGACACCGGCCAGCGCGACCGTCATCGCGGAGCGGTCCCACAGGGTGCCCCGGCGCAGCGCGGAGACGACGCCGGTGGTGATGCCGCCGACCAGCCACAGCAGGCAGGCGCCCGCGGCGAGCGAGAGGGTGACCGGCATGGCGTCGGTGAGCTGCGGCCACACCGCCTGCTCGGTGCGGAAGGAGTAGCCGAAGCAGGGCGCCGGGCAGTGGGTGACGTCCGTACCGCTGGCGTAGTCCCGGCCGACGAAGAGGCCCTGGACGAAGTGCCAGAACTGCACCAGGACCGGATCACCGAGGCTGAGCTTCTGCCGGATGCCCTCGATGGCCGCGGGGTCGGCCTGCTTGCCGACGAACAGCAGCGCGGGATCGGAACCGGCCCACTTCGGGATCACGAAGAAGATGGCGAAGGTCGTAAGGGTGACGACCAACAGCATCACGACGACGGCGAACAAGCGCCGGATGAGATAAGCAAGCACTGTGCGCGGCCCGGGCGGTGGCCCGTGATACCCCGGTTGAGGGGGATCACGGGCCACCACCCGCGGCCATCACCTGCCCTTCGGGCCTATCGGGTGCGGCGATGGGGGGGTGTGCGGCGGGTCAGGTGACCTGCCGTCACTTGACGACGCCCAGTTGGGAGTAGTCGTAGCGGCCGTTGTAGGCCGCCGACGAGAAGGCGTTCGTCAGCCGCGAGCTGCGCCAGGTGATGTTCTTCTCGTAGATGAACGGCATTTGCACGGCCAGGTCGCTGACCTTGTGATTCATCTTCTGGTAGATCGCGCCGGCCTTGTTGGGGTCGGTCTCCTTGAGCGCGTCGTCGAAGTACTTGTTGATCGCCGCGTCGTTGGTCTCGGAGACGTTGTAGTTACCGGTCTGCTCGATGAAGCGGCCGTCGATCAGCGGCTGGGAGAAGCCCTGGCCGGTCGGGAAGTCGGGGCCCCAGCCGGTCATGGACAGGCCGTAACCGCGCTTCTTCATCACCGCCGGCGAACCGGTGATGCTGGCGGAGGTGCTGCCCTGGATCGGCTCCACGTTGAGGTTGATGCCGACCTTCTTCAGCGACGCCTGGAGCGCCTCGGCGGCGTCGACCTCGGCGGGCTGGTCGTTGCGGGCCACGATGCTGGTGGAGAAGCCGTTCGGCTTGCCGCACTGCTTGAGCTCGTCCTTGGCCTTGGCCGGGTCGGCCTTGCCACCGCGCTTGAGGATGCCGTACGGGTCGTAGTCGTCCGAGCCCTTCACGCTCTTGGGGAGCATGTTGGTGGCGATGTCACCACCGGCCTGCGGGCCACCGCGGGTGGTCTGGAGCGACTTGTAGTCGGTTCCGTAGACGACCGCCTTGCGGCAGTGGATGTTGTCGAACGGCTTGACCTTGGTGGTGAAGTCGACGTACCGCACGAAGCTGGTGGTGATGTTGTCGACGTTGCCCTTGTGCTGCTTGAGGGCGTCGTTACGACCCGAGGGGGTCATACCGGTGGCGCTGAGGAAGACGTCATAGTCGCCCTTGATCAGCAGCCGGTCGATCGCCTCGAGGTTGGAGTTGAAGGTGACCGAGATCTTGTCCGGCAGGGCCGGGCGGATCGGGTCGGACGCCTTCTTCCAGTTGCTGTTGCGCACCAGCGACAGGCTCTTGCCCGGGGTGTACGACTGAACCTTGTACGGACCGGAGGAGAACGGCCGGTTGGTGTACTTGGCGCCGGTGTCCTTGTCCGCCTTCACCGGGGAGCCGGTCGGCATCGCGAGCATCTGCTCGAAGTCACCGTTGGGCTTGGCGAGGTTGAAGACGATGGTCTTGTCGTCCGGCGTCTGGATCCCCTTCAGGCCCAGCTTGTCCTTGGACTTGTCCTTGTACGGGCCCTTGTACTCACCCTTGGGGTCCAGGACCTGGCGCAGATAGCCGGGGCCGCCGGAGACGACGTCCTTGGCCCAGATGCGCTCGATGCCGTACTTGACGTCCTTGGACGTGATCGGGGAGCCGTCCTCCCAGGTGATCCCGTCGCGCAGGGTGTAGGTGTAGGTCTTACCGCCGTTGGTGATCTTGCCGGTGGAGGTGGCGAGGTCCGGGACCAACTCGTTCGCGGCGTTGCCCGGCTTGGGCGCGTAGGAGATCAGTTGGCGCGCGTAGAAGCGGGAGAAGTCCCAGGCGAACCCGTAGTACTGGCGCTGTGGGTCGAGGGAGTCGAACTCCTGCTTGTTGATGAACTTGAGGGTGCCGCCCTTCTTGGCGGACTTGGCGGCGACACCCTTCACCGCGGCGTTGAACCCGGCGCCCGAGCCCTCGTCGTCGGAACCGCCGCCACCGCAGCCGGCGGTGGCCAGGAGGGCGCCGACGACAGCCGCCGCTCCGGCGATCCGCCTGCTTCTCGAGAGCTGTTTCATAGTTGTTGCAACCTCCGGGGTAGCGGTCCTAGGCATGGCGCCGCGGAATTCTTCGGGGAGCCGACTGCCGGATACGGCAGGGGCTGATGCATTCGGGTACGACCGGTCCGCAGGGCGTGTGGTGCGCCGCGCCGTCATCGGGTGCCCTTCGGATCGAGCGCGTCGCGGACGCCGTCGCCGAAGAGGTTGAAGGCCAGCACGGTGATGAAGATCGCCACCCCGGGAATGATCATGAACATGGGGTCGTCCTCATAGGTGCCGACCGCCTTGGAGAGCATCTGCCCCCAGGAGGCGGTGGGCGGCTTCACGCCCGCGCCGAGGAAGCTGAGCGCGGCCTCGGTGAGGATGTTGGTGGGGATCATCAGCGTCGCGTAGACGGTGATCGGCGCCACCAGGTTGGGCAGCAGCTCTCGGAAGAGGATGTAGCGCCGGCCGGCGCCCAGGCTCCGCGCGGCCTCGATGTACTCCTTCTCGCGCAGCGACAGCGTCTGGCCGCGCACGATGCGGCCGACGTACGGCCAGCCGAAGAAGCCGATCACCGAGACCAGGATGGCGATGCGCACCCCGCTGCCGGTCAGTCCCAGCAGGTCGTTGGGGAGCACCGAGACCAGGGAGATGATGAAGAGCAACTGCGGGAAGGCCAGCAGCATGTCCATCACCCGGCTGATCAGCGAGTCGACCCAGCCGCCGAAGTACCCGGCGATGATGCCGAAAATGGTGCCGAGGACCACCGCGACCACCGCCGCGAGGAAGGCCACCAGCAGCGAGATCCGGGCGCCGTAGACGACGCGGCTGAAGACGTCGCGGCCGTTGGACGGCTCCACGCCGAAGAGGAAGTCCGAGCTGATGCCGCCCATGGACCCCTTCGGGGTGCCGAACAGCGGGTCGATCTCCTCCTGGTGGAACTCGTTGGGCGGATGCCCGAGCAGGCTCACGATCAGTGGAGCGAAGATCGCCACCAGGACCAGGAAGACGACAACGATGCCACCCGCCAGCGCGAGCTTGTCCCGCTTCAGGCGTGTCCAGGCGATCTGCCGCAGCGATCTGCCTTCGACGGACGCTTTGACCACATCCGCCGCTACATCGGCAGTCGCCACCGGATCGCTGTCCGTGCTCGTGCCGTGCAATGGTGCCGTCATCGTGGTGGAGACCCCTCTCGACCGGTGGTGACCGGCCCACGACTCGCCGCTGTAGCGGCTTTGTTCACAACTCGGGTGAAAGTCGCGTTCTGGTACGGAACCTTCTGGGAAGGGGTCGTACGCATGAACCGCACCCCTTGGAGCGGGAGTCTTCAACGCGTTTGTGATCACCCGCCAGTACTCCCGGGCAATGGATGCCTAACCGTGATGTGGGGAATACCGCTCCGCTATACGGACGGTCGCGACACGAGAACGCAGCAGTAACCTCGTGCCCGCTATGGGATGATCAACCCAAAGGCCCGGAAGGCCGGGTGGGCAATCCCGTCAATCGGTGCGCGGACCAGCGGATCGGCGGGCGCGGCGGATCGGCGACGGATCGGCGGACGCGGTGGATCGGCGACGGACCAGCGGATCGGCGGACGCGGCGGATCGGCGGATCAGTAGGCGGGACGCGGCGGCGGATAGCCGTAGCCGTAGGACGGCGCGGCGGGGGCGGTGCCATAGGCGTCGCGGTCGAAGAAGGGCCGCGCGTTGGCCCGCATCCACAGGGCGACGGGGTCGTACTCGTCGGAGAGCGCGACCGTGGAGACCGGCAGCCCGTCCGGCACGGCGGTGATCGACTGCTCCATCATCACCCGCACCGACTGCACCGCCGGTGGGCTGCTGTCGTAAAGATCCAGCCCGATGGCCAGATACGGAGCGCCCAGCGCGGGCTGCACCCAGACGCGCCGCAGCGACCGCACGGCGGTGGTGCGATGCGCGTTCTGTCCCAGCAGGGCGTAGAACTGCGGGATGTCGATGGCGGGTTCGCTCAGCCGCAGGGGCCCTGCGGGCAGCCGGTCCAGACCGCCCGCGATCCGGCGCAGATCCGGCCACGGGATGCCCACTCCGCCGCCGCGGGCGTGGGGGTTGAGCCAGAGGCCGTAGCGGTCGCGGTAGAGCGAGTCGGCGATGAGGCGTCCGTCGACCACCTCATGCGCACGGTTCCAGCCACTTGCGGCCAGTTCCTGCGCGGAGGTCACGCACGGGGCGTAACCGAGGCCGCCCACATCCATGTTCCCGTACTGGGCCTCGGGCGTGCCGGGCGCACCGTGCCACAGCAGCATCCACACCTGGCCCTCGCCGATGGCCTGCAGCAGCGCCTCATAGGCGTCGTACCGGCCGGGAGCGACCTGCTGCAACGCTCGCTCAACCTGGCCGGCCGCCGCCCCCCAATCCGCGCCCGCGCTCACCTGGGTCCGCCCCTTCTCTCGCCCTTGTCCCGCACCTCACCGGGGAGCGTGCTCGCACCCCTCCTGGTCATCAAACCAGCTTACGGGCCCCCGTAGCGGACCCTGGGGTGAGTCACAGATCACGGTCGTAGAACGGCCGTACGCGCCCCATCATCCAGTCGACCACCGGATCCCCCTGCGCCACGTCCAGCAGCACCAGCTGGACCTTCCACCGCACGGGCACCACACCGAGGGCGCGGCCCAGCGCGTCCACCGCCCGCGCCTGGCCCTCGGGGCCGGGGGCGTCCAACTGCACGCCGACGAAGAGCGCCGGCTCGTCGCCCTCGACACTGGCCAGCGCGCGCCGGGCGGTGCGCACCCCGGTGTCCTTGGCGAACTCGATCCCGGCGGCGGCCAGGAAGTCCACCGGCTCGTCCTGCCAGTCCGGTTCGAAGAGCCGCACCCTGCCCCCGGTGGCCGGGCCGTCGAGCTGGCTACGCCCGGCACGGCACAACTCCCGGACGGCGGGCGGAGGCAGCGGTACGACCACCGCGCCACCGGGGTTCACCGCGATGCCGAGCTGGGGCGGCAGGCCGCGGGCGAACTCCACGGCCGGGGCGATGGTGAAGGACATATGAGAGCCGACGAGCTGCAGGAACTGCTGCTCGGAGCTGAACACCGGGACATACGCGGCGCCTTCGATCTCCACCGTGGGCAGATCGAGGCTCGGGCTGCCCGGGCCACCGCCGTTGGGCAGCGGAACCCAGACATGGCTGCGGGAGAGCGTCTCGACGATGCGCGCTCCGGCCCCGGGGACGTCGATCGAGGCGGCCATCACCTCTTCGAGCTCATTGCCGGGAAACGCCGGAAACGCGGTCTGCGCGCCGTCGGGGAATCCTCCGTGAGCCGGGGCCATGCCGTACTGCTCCGGGAAGCTCATCTTCGTCCAACCGCCATCTCGTCCTACCTGCCCAAAGCACCCTAGCGGCTGGGCGGCCCGGGGCCAGCGGGGGCGACGCCATCTCCACAGCACTTCCCCACCTCGCCCGGCCCCGCGCCACCGTCACACTGGGTGATGTCCCGGTGGCCGATTTCCGGCCAAGGTCACCCGGCGTTCTCCCCTCGCCCCCGGGGAGGGGAGCACCCGTCCCCTCCCATGCGGGGCCCACTTCCGGTACGGGGCTCACTCGAAGGAGATGCAGCGCAGCTCGCTCGCGGTCGAGCGGTCCAGCAGCACCGCCGAGGCGCACCCCTCCGGCGGCCGCCCCTCCTCCATCCCCGCGATCAGCCGCCGCATCGCGCGCCGATGCCGGCCGAAGGCATAGCCGGAGACCCCGCGGCCTCGGGCGGCCTGGCCCTCCAGGGCCACCGTGGCGTCCACGTCCAGCATCACCATGTGGACGCTGCGGCCCCGGCGCCGCGCGTCCCGGGCCAGCCAGCGGCGGACCCACGGCAGCGCGCCGCAGTCGTGCACCACGACGCTCACATCCGAGCGCAGCGCCCGGCGCAGCCCGGCGTAGTGGGCGTACCGGACCAGCGGGCGGTAGAGCGCGTACGGCAGCCAGCGGGGCATCCGGCGCTCCCACGCCTCCCGGGTGTTCTGCGAGTCCACCCGGATGACGACCGCGCCCGTCCCGTCCAGGAGGGGCACCGTCCGATTGATCAGCGTGCTCTTGCCGGCGCCCGGCAGCCCGGAGGCGACCAGCACGTCCCCCGCCGGGAAGCGCAGCTCACGCCGGTCCGCACCGCCACCTCGCACCTGGCCGCGCAGATCGTGCACCGCGATGCGCCGGCCGGGGATGGCCGTCGGCCCGGAGGGGATGCGGCCACGCCGTGCCGGCAGGAGCCTTTGTGCGGTCTCGTATGTTCCCTGCCCATGCACCGTGATCGTCCTCCCAGGTCGGTCACCGCTGCTCGTACCCGCAGAGTGTCAAGAAAAGGTAATGTCCATCAAGGCGGCCTCTGCCCGATCCGGCCGGAGCCGCCCTGATCGGGGCTTCCTTTCTCGGCCACTCATGCGATGATGTGCGCGCAACTCCATACCGGCCGCTTGAATCCGCGCGGGAGAGTCCTTGGTCACCGGCAATGTGCCGGGTGTCCGGGGCGCCGAAGGAGCAAGTCCTCCCTTGAATCTCTCAGGCCCCGATACCGCGTGGACGAGGCAGATCTGAAAAGCGAGCCGCGGGCGCGGCTCCACCCAAGGTGCAAGCCGGGCCCCTTACGGGCGTCACGGCGAACCTCTCAGGTTCCGATGACAGATGGGGAGGACGCACGCGTCCTTGCCGTCCGTCCTCGCCGTCGCGCGACCCCGATCTCCTGGAGCCTGAATCGTGACCGACGCCCCGCCCGCCCCACGCCGTACCGCGCTGGACGCACGGCACCGTGCGCTCGGCGCCACCATGACCGACTTCGCCGGCTGGGACATGCCGCTGCGCTACGGCAGTGAGCGCGACGAGCACACCGCGGTGCGCACCCGCGCCGGGCTCTTCGACCTCTCCCATATGGGTGAGATCTCTCTCATCGGTTCGCAGGCCGGAGAGGCCCTGGATCACGCGCTGGTCGGCCGGCTGTCCGCGCTCGCCGTGGGCCGCGCCCGCTACACGATGATCTGCGACGACGAGGGCGGCATCCTGGACGACCTGATCGTCTACCGCCTCGGGGACGAGGAGTTCCTGGTCGTGGCCAACGCCTCCAACGCCCAGGTGGTGCTGGACGCGCTGACCGAACGGGCCGGCGGTTTCGAGGCGACCGTAAGGGACGACCGCGACGCCTATGCGCTGATCGCCGTCCAGGGGCCCGAGTCCCCCGGGATCCTGGGAAGCCTGACCGACGCGGACCTGGAGGGGCTCAAGTACTACGCCGGGCTGCCGGGCACCGTCGCGGGCGTCCCCGCCATGATCGCCCGCACCGGCTACACGGGCGAGGACGGCTTCGAGCTGTTCCTGGCGCCGGGCGACGCCGAGCGGGTCTGGGAGGCGCTGACCGAGGCGGGGGCCCCGGTGGGCCTGGTCCCCTGCGGTCTGTCCTGCCGGGACACCCTGCGCCTCGAGGCGGGGATGCCGCTCTACGGGAACGAGCTGACCACCGACACCACCCCCTTCGACGCGGGGCTCGGCCGGGTGGTGAAATTCGACAAGCCCGGCGACTTCGTCGGCCGCCAGGCCCTGGAGGCCGCGTCCCGCGAAGCGGACACCGTCAGCCCGCGCACCCTGGTCGGCCTGGTCGCCGAGGGCCGCCGGGTGCCGCGCGCCGGATACGCCGTGGTGGCCGCCGACGGCTCACAGATCGGCCAGGTCACCTCAGGCGCGCCCTCGCCGACGCTGGGCAAGCCGATCGCGATGGCGTACGTGGACCCGGAGTACGCGAAGCCCGGCACCGAGGGGGTCTCGGTGGACATCCGGGGCACCCGGGAGCCGTACGAGGTCGTGGCGCTCCCCTTCTACCGGCGCGAGCGCTGAGCGGTCCGCCGCAACGCGTCGCGCCCCACCGGCGTCATCCCATGGACCGGCACCGAGTCCACCGGCTGGACCGGCACCGAGTCCACCGGCGCCGCATCCACCGGCGCCACGTCGCGCCGACACCGCACCCACCGGCGTCACACCGCGCAGGCACGCACCCCCGGCACCGCACCCACCGGCGTCGCGTCCCACCAGCTAAGACCCGTTTCCCAAGCACTCCCCCGTATCCAGGAGAATCGGACCATGAGCAACCCCCAGCAGCTGCGCTACAGCAAGGAGCACGAGTGGCTGTCGGCCGCCGACGAGGATGGCGTGTCGACGATCGGCATCACCGAATTCGCGGCCAACGCGCTCGGCGATGTCGTCTATGTCCAGCTCCCGGACGTCGGCTCGACCGTCACCGCCGGTGAAACCTGCGGAGAGCTGGAGTCCACCAAGTCGGTCAGCGACCTGTACTCGCCGGTCTCCGGTGAGGTCACCGAGATCAACGAGGACGTGGTGAACGACCCGGCGCTGGTGAATTCCGCTCCCTTCGAGGGCGGCTGGCTGTTCAAGGTGCGGGTGACGGGCGAGCCGGAGGAGCTGCTCTCCGCCGACGCGTACACCGCCTTCGCCGAAAACTGACCCTCCTCTTCCGATCGGGACCCTGATGTCGCTTCTCAACAGCTCCCTGCACGAGCTCGACCCGGACGTCGCCGCCGCCGTCGACGCCGAACTCCACCGCCAGCAGTCCACCCTGGAGATGATCGCCTCGGAGAACTTCGCCCCGGCGGCGGTCATGGAGGCCCAGGGCTCGGTCCTGACCAACAAGTACGCCGAGGGCTACCCCGGCCGCCGCTACTACGGCGGCTGTGAACACGTCGATGTGGTCGAGCAGATCGCCATCGACCGGGTGAAGGAGCTGTTCGGCGCCGAGGCGGCGAACGTCCAGCCGCATTCGGGCGCCCAGGCCAACGCGGCCGCGATGTTCGCCCTGCTCTCCCCCGGCGACACCATCCTGGGGCTGAACCTGGCGCACGGCGGCCATCTGACCCACGGCATGAAGATCAACTTCTCCGGCAAGCTCTACAACGTGGTGCCCTACCACGTGGACGCCGAGACCGGTCTGGTCGACATGGACGAGGTCGAGCGGCTGGCCAAGGAGCACCGCCCCAAGCTGGTGATCGCGGGCTGGTCGGCCTACCCCCGCCAGCTCGACTTCGCGGCCTTCCGCCGGATCGCGGACGAGGTCGGCGCGTACCTGATGGTCGACATGGCCCACTTCGCGGGTCTGGTGGCGGCCGGGCTGCACCCCTCGCCCGTACCGCACGCCCATGTGGTGACCACCACCACCCACAAGACCCTGGGCGGTCCGCGCGGTGGCGTGATCCTCTCCACCGCCGACCTGGCCAAGAAGATCAACTCGGCGGTCTTCCCGGGCCAGCAGGGCGGCCCGCTGGAGCATGTCATCGCGGCGAAGGCGGTCTCCTTCAAGGTCGCCTCGGGTTCGGCCTTCAAGGAGCGTCAGGAGCGCACGCTGGAGGGCGCCCGGATCCTCGCCGAGCGCCTGACCCAGCCCGATGTGCGCGAGGTGGGCGTCGCCGTCCTGTCCGGCGGCACCGACGTCCATCTGGTCCTGGTCGATCTGCGCGACTCCGAACTGGACGGGCGGCAGGCCGAGGACCGGCTCCACGAGGTGGGCATCACGGTCAACCGCAACGCGATCCCGAACGACCCGCGGCCCCCGATGGTCACCTCGGGTCTGCGGATCGGCACCCCGGCGCTGGCCACGCGCGGCTTCACCGCGGACGACTTCCGCGAGGTCGCCGACGTCATCGCGCAGACGCTCAAGCCGTCCTACGACGCGGAGGCGCTGAAGGCCCGGGTCACCGCCCTGGCCGACAAGCACCCGCTGTACGCCCATCTGTCCGAGTAACCCTGGACACGGGGGCGCGCCTGCCCTGGCGCGCCCCCGCCGCACCACCCCCGCACGGCCCGCACGCCTCCCCCGCGTGCAGACGAAGGAGTCCCCCGGTGGCCATCTCCGTATTCGACCTCTTCTCGATCGGCATCGGCCCGTCCAGCTCGCACACCGTCGGCCCGATGCGGGCCGCGCGGATGTTCGTCCGCCGGCTGAAGAACGAGGGCCTGCTGGCCCACACCGCCTCCCTGCGCGCCGAACTCTTCGGCTCGCTGGGCGCCACCGGTCATGGCCATGGCACGCCGAAGGCCGTGCTGCTGGGCCTGGAGGGCAACTCCCCGCGCACCGTCGACGTCGAGGCGGCCGACGGTGAGGTGGAGCGCATCCGCACCACCAAGCGGCTGCGGCTGCTCGGCGCCGAGATCGGCCCCGGCCAGGAGATCGACTTCGACGCGTCGACCCAGCTGATCCTGCACCGCCGCCGCTCCCTGCCGTACCACGCCAACGGCATGACGCTGCTCGCGTACGACGCCGAGGGCCATCCGCTGCTGGAGAAGACCTACTACTCGGTCGGCGGCGGCTTCGTGGTGGACGAGGACGCGGTCGGCGAGGAGCGCATCAAGCTCGACGACACCGTCCTCACCCACCCCTTCCGCACCGGCGACGAACTGCTGCGGCTCTCCCAGGAGACGGGCCTGTCCATCTCGGCCCTGATGCTGGAGAACGAGAAGGCGTGGCGCACGGAGAAGGAGATCCGGGACGGCCTCCTGGAAATCTGGCACGTCATGGAGGCGTGCGTGGCCCGCGGCATGTCCCAGGAGGGCATCCTCCCCGGCGGCCTCAAGGTCCGCCGCCGCGCCGCCACCGCCGCCCGCGCCCTGCGCTCCGAGGGCGACCCGGCCGCCCGCGCCATGGAGTGGATCACCCTCTACGCCATGGCGGTCAACGAGGAGAACGCGGCGGGCGGGCGCGTGGTCACCGCCCCCACCAACGGCGCGGCGGGCATCATCCCCGCCGTCCTGCACTACTACACGCGCTTCGTGCCGGGCGCCGACGAGGACGGCGTCATCCGCTTCCTCCTCGCGGCGGGCGCCATCGGCATGCTCTTCAAGGAGAACGCCTCGATCTCCGGCGCCGAGGTCGGCTGCCAGGGCGAGGTCGGCTCCGCCTGCTCCATGGCCGCCGGCGGCCTCGCCGAGGTCCTCGGCGGCTCCACGGAACAGGTGGAGAACGCCGCCGAGATCGGCATGGAACACAACCTCGGCCTCACCTGCGACCCCATCGGCGGCCTGGTCCAGATCCCCTGCATCGAGCGCAACGGCATGGCCGCGGTCAAGGCGGTCACCGCCGCGCGGATGGCCCTGCGCGGCGACGGCCGCCACCATGTCTCGCTCGACAAGGTCATCAAGACGATGAAGCAGACGGGCGCCGATATGAAGGTCAAGTACAAGGAGACGGCCCGGGGCGGGCTCGCGGTCAACGTCATCGAGTGCTGAGGGGGCGCGAGCTGCTGCGGCAACCGCCGAGGGCGGCAGCCCGGCTCCTCGTGCGTCAGTTGCAAGACGATCACTCCGCGCCGCCGCATCGCCGTTACGCTGTGTCGATGAGGAGGGTGGCATGCTGCTGAGATTCCGCGTGGCGAACGCGCTGTCCCTGCGCGATGAGCAGGAGCTGTCCTTCGTCGTCCCGCAGGGCGAGGACGCACCCGCCGCCCGCACAGTGAAGCTGTCCGATGGCAAGACCATCGACGTCTATCCGCTGCTGGGCGTCTTCGGAGCCAACGCCTCCGGGAAATCAAACGTACTCAGTGCACTCAAGAAGATGCGCGAGACCGTCCTGAAGTCCTACACGGGCCGGGCGCTACACGAGCCGGTCCCCCGCGAGCGCTTCGCCCTCGACCCCGCCATGGCCGGCGAGAACACCTTCTACGAGGCGGACTTCGTCCTTGAGGACGGTGTCCGCTGGACCTACGGCTTCGAGCTGAGCGACACCCGGGTCGAGGCCGAATGGCTGCACGCTTACCCCAAGGGGCGGCGGCAGGAGTGGCTCGACCGCGAGGCTTCCCGGGACACAGAGTTCCGCTTCTCCGGCGACCGGATCCAGGACCGCGCGCTCCTCGCCCGTACTACCCGTTCCAACGCGCTGCTCCTCTCCCGCGCCGCCGCCGACAACCATCCCCAGCTCAGCCGGATCCACCGCTGGTTCTTCGACAACCTCTGGGACATCGACCCGGAGGCGGAACGACCGCAACGCGAGGCGTACACCGCGCAGAGGCTCCAGGACCCCACGGCCCGGTCCCGCATCGAGGAACTGCTGCGCGTCGCCGACCTCGGGATCATGGGCACGCAATTGGAGCAGCGGCCGGGGTCCGACCGCCTGTCGGTCCGCCTGGTGCACACCGACGGCGGCGGTGAGGGAGTGGCCATCGACTGGGACAGGGAGTCGTTCGGCACCCGCTCCTGGTTCGCCCTGCTGGGACCGCTGCTGCTCGCCCTGGACCAAGGGGCGGTGCTGTTGAGCGACGAACTGGACTCCAGTCTGCATCCGCGGTTCGCCGCCGAGGTCGTCCGGCTCTTCCACGACCCCCTGGTCAATCCGCACGGCGCTCAGCTCATCTTCACCTCGCACGACCCGTCGCTGCTGTCCACCCCGAGCGGCGGCCGGCTGCTGGACCCCGGCCAGATCTGGCTCACCGAGAAGGACGGCCGGGGCGCGAGCGAGCTGTACCCCTTGACGGCGGCGGACCCGGGCGAGGACGAGGACCTGACCCGGTCGTATCTGGAGGGCGCGTTCGGTGGCATCCCCACCCTCACCGCGGGCCAGATCGGGCGAAGACTGCTAATGGCGCGAGCGACGGAGGTGGAGCGGACCTGATGGCTCCGAAGAGGGGGAAGGACTCGGCACAGCGCACCGCCCGGCGATCAGTTCGCCGCCGCATGGTCTACGTCTTCACGGAGGGCACCCTGACCGAGCCCTCGTACATCGACGCGCTGATCGGTTTCAAGCAGCGGGCACGTGAGAAGGGGACCCTCCCGGTGGGAGAGGTCGAGTCCACGATCGAGATCATGTGGGACGAGCGCACCCACAACGGCCGACGAGGCCCGCAGCGCAGTAGCCACGAGCGCAAGCCGCTGGCGATCGTCGAGGCGGCCATCGCGCATAGGAAGAAGGTGACACGGGAGGCGCGGGGCCTGGAGAAGAAGTACCAGCCCTCGGTGTGGTGCCTCTTCGACCGGGACGACCACCAGAGCGTCCAGCGAGCCGCCAACATGGCCGACCAGGCCGGCGTCAACGTCGCGTACTCGCATCCCTGCTTCGAGCTGTGGCGGCTGCTGCACTACCAGAACTACACGAGCACCTTCGGCGACGGAAAGTGTGGGGCGGCCTCGAACAAGCTGCGGGGGAACCCCAAGTTCGTCAAGACGTACGGACAGCGTCTGACGTCCGTCTCCGAGGACAAGGCGAAGCTGGTGCTTCCCGACCAGGTGGAGGGCGGGTACAAGCAGGCCAAGAAGTTCGCAAAGAAAATGAACGAGGAGCACACCTCGCCCGAGCGCGAGAAATGGGATCCCTATACCGATGTGTGGCGCTTTGTCGAGGACGGCATCGGTCTGACCGACTACTGACCGTCGACTCCCCTCGTAGGCCGTAGGCTGCTCTCCGGCGTTCCACCGTCCGCCACGGGCCGTGCGAAGGTGGGCCGCCGGGCAGTACATCAGCAGAGGGAGTCTCGTACGTGGCAAAGCTCACGCTCGCCCAGTTGGAACGCCATCTGTTCGCGGCGGCGGACATCCTGCGGGGCACGATGGACGCGGCCGAGTACCGCGACTTCATCCTCGTCCTGCTCTTCCTCAAGCGCGTCAATGATGAGTTCGACGCCGCCCGGGAAGCGATCATCGCCGAGGAGCTGGCGGGGGGCGCCACGCAGGAGGATGCCGAGGAAGTCGCGGACTTCTCCGAGAGCTACGCCACCCGCAAGGTGCTCTACGTACCGGAGGCGGCCCGCTGGGAGCGGCTGTCCGGAGCGGTGGACGACGTGGCCGGCCAGTACCTCCAGCCCGCTCTCGACGCGTTGGAGAGGGACAACAACGCCCTGCGCGGCCTCTTCCATCACCTCAACTTCAACCGCATCGGCGGTGGCGCGGGCAGCACCTCCTCCGCGAGCCTCGCCGACAGGCGGCTCGCCGCGCTGATCGGCCACTTCGGCAGCATTCGCCTGCGCGGCGAGGATTTCGAGTTCCCCGACATGATCGGCGCCGCCTACGAGTACCTGCTCAAGGACTTCGCCGACTCGGCGGGCAGCAAGGGCGGCGAGTTCTACACCCCCCGTGCGGTCGTGCGCATGATGGTGGAGCTGGCCCGGCCCACGGGAGACCAGAAGATCTACGACCCGTGCGTCGGCTCCGGCGGCATGCTGATCCACGCCAAGGAGTACGTCGACGAGCACGGCGAGGAATCCGACGGCATGCTCCTGGCCGGGCAGGACGCGAACAGCGGTTCCTGGGTCATGGCCACCATGAACATGCTGTTCCACGGTGCCAACAAGTTCCGATTGCACACCGGGGACACCCTCAGCGATCCGGCGCATCTGGACACCGGGTTCGACCTGGTGCTCAGCAACCCGCCGTTCTCCATGGACTACACGTTGGGCGAGGTCGAGCACGTCTCGGCACGTATGCCGTACGGGGTGACCTCGGAGCGCGGCAAGGCCGACCTGATGTTCCTCCAGCACATGCTGTACCAGGTGCGCGACCAGGGCGGTGCGGTCTTCAGCGTCATGCCGCACGGGGTCCTCTTCCGGGGCGGCGCGGAGCGCTCGATCCGTACGGAGCTTCTGAACGCGAACCTGATCGAGGCCGTCATCGGGCTGGCTCCGAACCTCTTCTACGGCACCGGCATCCCCGCCTGCGTCATCGTGCTGCGCGCCCCGGGAGCCAAGCTGCGCCACCAGGGCCGGGACGTGCTCTTCATCAACGCCGACCGCGAGTTCCACGCGGAGCGGGCGCAGAACGTACTGCTGCCGGAGCACGTCGAGAAGATCGTCTCGACATACCACCGCTTCCGTGACGACGAGAGTTTCGCCGGGGTGGAGGGCTTCGCTCGCCGCGTCAGCCGCGACGAACTGGCGGACAACGACGACAACCTCAACATCCGCCGATACGTGGACAACACCCCTCCGCCCGAGCCGCAGGACGTCCGAGCCCATTTGCAGGGCGGAGTGCCGCGTACGGAGATCGAGGGCAAGAAACGGCTGCTGGACGCGTACGGGATCGGCATCACCGATCTCTTCGCGGAGCGTGCCGACGACCCCGACTACGTGGACTTCCTCCCGGAGGGCCAGCGCCCGGACGCGGCCCGGCTGGCGGAGCTGGCACGGACGCGTGAGGACGTGCTGCGCGGGGAGTTCGCGAAATGGTGGGAGCGGGAGGCCGAGCAGATCGCGGCGCTCGCTCCTGCGGACGATGGCGACCGCACGGAGAGCGAGCGGCGCAGGCAGCTCGCCCGGCTGCGGGCGGACTTGATCGAGTCGTTCCGTGGCGAACTGCTCCAGGTCGGGCTGCTGGACGAGTACGCGCTGGCGGGCGCGGTCGCCGGATGGTGGCAGGACGCGCGCAACGAACTCAAGGCCCTGTCAGTGGGTGGCTTCACGGGCGTGGTGGACGGCTGGGTCGAGAACGTCGAGACCATGCTCGCCCCGGAGCGCGACCCCAAGACGGGCGGAGCGCGCAACCGCTCGGGGGCCGAGCGACGGCAGGCGTACGACCACAAGGTGGTCGCCGCCATCGCCCCGGACTTCCTGGAGGAGTTGGCGTCGGCGGACCGCCACAAGGCGCAACTGGACGCGAAGCTGAAAGCCGCGCAGGAGGCGGAGACGGCCCTGGCGGAAGCGCGGGCGGAGGCCGAGTCGGGCGATGGCGAGGACACGGGCGATTCCGGGTCCATCGACCCGGCTCTTGCGGATGCGGTGCTCAGCAAGGCGGAGCTGGCCAAGCTGAAGAAGGACCGCACGGCGGCCGGTAACGAGGTCAAGCGGCTGGAAAACGACTTCTGGCCGTTGGATTCCGCCAAGCGGGGACGACCGAAGGCGAAGAAGAAGGCGGTGGCCGCCGAGGAGGAGGCGGCAGTGCAGGACACGCTGGATGTCCTAGCGGAGGCGCCTCCCGAGACCGACGCAGACAAGCCGACGAAGCTCCCTCGCCTCACGCGCGCCCGCAGGGCGCTGACCGAGGAAGAGAGCGGCGAGCGCCGGGTGGTGCTCGGCATTCTCCGCGATGACCTGGCTGGAAAACTGGAGGGCCATGTGGTGCGCCGCCGCCGGGAGTTGGTGGAGGCGTACCGGGTGTGGGAGGACAAGTACGCCGTGTCGATGCGAGACATCGAGGCCCGGCGAGCGGAAGCCGCGAAGCGGCTGGAGGGGTTCTTGGAGGAGCTGGGTTATGAGTGAGCCAACCTGGAAGCCTTTCACAGACCTCGTGCAAGTCAACCCGCGACCACGGTCGTCAGAGACCTCAATTCCTTACGTAGGCATGGAGGATGTCTCCAACGATGGGCAATTGTTGCGCCTAGGGGAGCGTGACGCTGACTCAGTAAGCCCCGGGCAGCCGTCCTTCGAGGACCACGACGTACTCTTCGCAAAGATCACCCCGTGCATGGAAAACGGGAAGGGTGCATATATCGAGGGCTTGAATGGTGCCGTGGCTTATGGGAGCACCGAATTTCACGTACTGCGAGCACGAGCAAACGTAAACGCAAAATTCATTCATTACTGGACGCGAGTACGTGAGTTCCGCCGCAAAGCGGAGTCCATGATGATCGGAACAGGCGGACAACGTCGAGTACCCACAGAATTTTTCGCCAAAATTTCTGTACCCTCGCTCCCACCTGCAGAGCAGCGCAGAGTCGCCGAAACACTAGACGCCATTAGCGAATCAGAGAAAGCGATTCAGGCGTCCGTTAAGAAACTGCGCGCCACGGCGCGTGCATTGACAGATCTCCTCCTGTCAAGACTGCCATGGGATTCAACCCTTAACGACACACTAAGTGGCCCGCCGCGCAACGGCCATTCCCCGTCCGCCACTCCGGAATGGACCGGAATTCAAATGCTTGGCCTGGGATGCCTCACAACAGATGGTTTCCAGCCGACGCAACTCAAAAATGCGCCACTTTCTGTCGACTCGCGACACCCGGCTATGCTAAGCAACGGCGATCTCCTGATGAGCCGCGCCAACACTCGACATCTGGTCGGACTAGTAGGCATCTACCGCGATGTGGGGACTCCATGCATCTATCCCGACTTGATGATGCGCCTCCGGGTATCCGCCGCTTCATCGCCAGAGTTCCTTGCGATCGTCTTGCGATCTTCACCCGCACGTCGACAAATCATGAATTTGTCCCAAGGGACCTCTGAAAGCATGGTGAAGATCTCCTCTGCTTCAGCACGCAATATTCGTATACCACTGCCGTCACCTGCCGAACAAAAGCAAGTCGTCATGGCCGCGTCTCAAATCACACAACGCATTCAAGATGAACAGAAAAAACTCACCAAGCTGGAGTCCCTCAAAAGGGGGATCGCAGATGACCTGCTGACCGGGAACGTCCGCTTTCAGAAGCTCCAGTAAGGGAACCGGAGCGGCCCCGCTGTTCTCACATGCACGGGAGCTACGAGGCCGCGAAGCCGCTTCCCCTCAACGGGTGAGGAATTTCCCGGTCCGCACGGCAGCCGCGAACGAGTCCCACGCCTCCACGGAGAAGAACAGAGGTAGACCTGCCGGGCGCTTGCTGTCTCGGACCGGGATGACACCAGTAGCGGCGGCTATGCCGGGCGCGAACTCCACGCACTGGCCTTCATTACCGTTGCTGTAGCTAGACTTGACCCATTCGGCATGGGACAGGTCGAGGTCAGGCCTCATCGGGCGTATTCCTCCATCACTTTACGGATCATGGCCAACGACTCGTCAGGGTGCAGAGCAGCAGCCCGCAGCCGATCGTAAGTAGCGGTTGCGTTTGCCACCGCTTCGGCTGAGTCGACGAGTTGGCCCGCCATCGCCGTGTCTGCATAGGCGACGTCTGCCCCCTCGTCGAACGTCAGGAGCGTGAAACTCTCTGCCGCTGGTGGCGCCCCCACCGCGAACGGTAATACCTGAATGGTGATGTGCGGAGACTCAGCTTGCTTCACGAGATGGGCGAACTGTACCGCCATGACCTCGGCGCCACCCACCGCAGTTCGCAGGCAAGACTCGTCCAGGACGCACCACAGCAGCGGAGGTTTCTCCTTCTCCATCACCTCCCGCCTCCGCAGCCGCCGCTCGACCTTCGCATCGATCTCGCTCACGCTCTCCCGGGGATGCACGGCGCGGAAGACCGCCCGCGCGTATTCGGCCGTCTGCAACATGCCCATGATGAGCTTCGCCGAGTAATCCAGGATGCTGACCGCCTGCCGTTCCAACTGCACGTACGGCACGAACCAGTCCGGGTAGCCGTGCTGACTGGCCCGCTTCCGCAGCCGCGCGAACGTGCCTGGCGTGCCGAAGACCTGATCGCAGGCATCGGCGAACTCAACGCTCGCGAGCCGCTCGCCCGCCTCCACCTTGGCCACATACTGCTGCCCGTAGTTGGCCCTCAAGCCCAGCTCCCGCTGACTCAGCTCCGCCTGTAGTCGCCAGGTCCGCACCTCGGCTCCGAGGAACGCCGCCCCGCTGGACGGTTCCTGTCCTTCCTTCGCCTCACTCACCTGCGGATCTCCCCTCACCCCAAGCCTCTTGGTGTGCTCCAACCCCTGTTTCTCGCTGTCCCCCAGCGCAACGCTGGGAGTACACAGAGTGATTAAAGCCCGCAAGACACATCCAGGTCAGGAAGAACCCTCCAAGGTGTTTCCCCTCGAACGTGCCATCGAATCCACGTACCCCACGGAAGCGGCACCCGCTCTCGGCCCCGGCCGCGTCGCGGATCGGATCACCCGCGAGATACGGGACGTGGCGCGCCGACGCGGATGGGACACGACGGCCCCGGCCGAGCCGTCAGCAGCGGACACCCTGCCCGTCCTCTTCCGCGGGGCACGCTCCGAAGACCGCTCGCGACGGCGCCCCATCGCACGTCGGCGGCCGACACAGCAAGCAGGCGGCACCCCATGAGCGCCGACACGCCCTCACCACCCCCGAAACCCCCCACCGCACACCAGGACGCCGGGCCGTCGCCCAGCACCGCCGCCCTGGACGAGTTGTGGCGCATGGCCGACGAACTGGGCACGGCGGTTCGCGCACATCTCGACGCGCGCCGCGCGCCCAGCCGCCCCGCCTCCGCGACCACCGACCCGACCCCACCGGAGCGTGACCGTTGAACGACACCTGCCCCACCTGCCGCCACTACACCGCCCTGCGCGAACAGGCCAAACGAGCCGGGGACTACAGCAAGGCCACCGACTACGAAGTACTGCGCCGCCGTCACCCCTCCCACACCGTGCACATCCCCCGGCAGCCCGAAGGACGCACCGCATGAAGCACCGGCCCCATCACCCACGCCACCCACGACCCGACCACCGAGTGCCCGCCCCCGGCCAAGTGGCATACGACCCGGCCAGCGGTCGGACCGGGGTGATCCAGGCGGTCCACACGGTCGCCGAATTGCTCTTCGACCACCAGATGACCGGCAACCGCGTCGCCTTCCTCCGCCCGGAGGGCGGCGGCGTCAAGTGGACCGCCGACGCCGCCGCCCTCCGCTTCCCCACCCCCGGGCGAGGGGACGCCTGACACCGCGTCGCCCGGTGACCCCGGGGCGTCGGCGCCCCTGACTCGCACCTGCGGTGGGTTTGCCTCGGCGATACGCCGACACCGCACAGCCGCCTCGACGCGAATCCACCGCAACCCACCGCGAACCCACCGCCCAACCCCCGACATCCCGGCCGACACACCGCGCCCCATCCCTTCCTTCCGCGACCCCAACTCCCGTCCCGCACAATGGGACAGGGAGCACGGGCAGACGGGTCGGACGGGCGAAGGGGCGCGGGCGTATGGCCACGGCACGGCAACAGGTCGAACGGGACGAGGTCGAGCGGCCGTTCATCGATCAGCTCGTCTCCATGGGGTGGACCCACGTCCACGGACCCGACCTCGCCGCCGAGCGTAGTTACGACGACGTGTTCCTCACCCAACGCATGGACGCCGCGCTGCGCCGCATCAACCGTCTCGCCGAGACCGGCGGCCAGTGGGTCGAGGAAACTCAGGCGGCCAAGGCCGTCACCGACCTGCGACGCGCGGCCAAGAACATCGCCGGACGTCCGCTGCTCACCGCCAACCGCGAGACCACCGAACTCCTCCTCCACGGTCGCCACGTGAAGGGCGACGAGGTCCACCACCGGGGCACCGATCAGAAGGTGCACTACATCGACTGGGACATCGAGAGCCCGGACCTCCTCCAGCGGAACGACTTCCTCGTCGTCGACCAGCTCCAGGTCAACACGGCGGAGGGAAAGCCCGAAATCCTCGACCTCGTGCTGTTCGTCAACGGCATTCCCCTCGCCGTCGTCGAGTGCAAGAGTCCCGACATCAAGGACCCCATCGTCAAGGCGATCCGCGATCTGCGGGCGTACTCCGGCAACCCGTTGACGCACGACGGCCGGAAGGACAAGGACGCGCCGCGCGCCGTCCCCGAGTTGTTCGCCCCCGCGCAACTGCTCATCGCCGCGTGCGGCGAGACGGCCGCGCTCGGCACGATCTCGGCCGACGAGGCGCACTACGCCCCCTGGCGCAGCGTCACCCCGGACTACCGGGACGACAGGGCGCTGCGCCGTGAACTGGAGGAGGCGCGGACGGCGGACGGGCGGCGGGTGCTGGAACCGGGAGCCGAGCTGACCGAGCAGCACAAGCTGATCGCGGTCGTCCTCAGACCAGAAAACCTGCTCAACATCGTCCGGCACTACGTCTTCGAGCTCCCGCTCAAGGTCAAGGAGGGCGAGCCCGCGAAGACGGTCAAGGCGGTCTGCCGCCACCAGCAGTACCGGGCCGTGGAGAAGATCGTCCACAAGCTGCGGACCGGGCGTACCCCGCTCGACGCGGGTGCGGAGGACGACGAGCGCGGGGGCGTCATCTGGCACACCCAGGGCTCTGGAAAGAGCCTGACCATGGCGTTCCTCGCGCGGCGGCTGCATATGAATCCCGATCCGGAGCTGAACAGGTTCACCCTCCTCGTCGTCACCGACCGGACTCAGCTTCAGGACCAGCTCTCGGCCGCCGTCCGGGTCAGCGGCAGCGATATCGGGGTGGCGACCTCCCAGGCCGATCTGGAGGGGCGGCTGGAGCGCGCGGGCCGGGACGGCGGACGGTCCGTGATCTTCGCGATGATCCAGAAGTACCTCGGGAGCATCCCGGGGCTCGGCGACACCCGAGGCGACGACCGGGCGCTCGCGGAGGACTTCGAGCAGGCCCGGAAGCGTATCGCCGCCGGCGCGGACCCGGAGGACGTGGCGGACCCGAAACCCGACGAGGCGACGAAGAAGGCAGCGCGCCGCGAGTTCCGCGAGTGCAGCGACTCGACACGGGTGCTGGTGCTCATTGACGAGGCACACCGGTCGCACACCTCGGTGCTGCACGCGTGTCTGCGGGACGCGCTGCCCAACGCGGCCCGGATCGGCTTCACCGGCACGCCGATCATGACGGGTACGCGGAAGACCACCGCGGAGATATTCGGTCTGGAGCCGGGCGGCGGCTTCCTCGACGAGTACCGGATGCGGGAGGCCGAGCGGGACAAGGTGGTCGTTCCCATCCGCTACGAGGGCCGTACCGGGCCCGCGTACGTGCGAAAGAAGGGTGAGCTCGACGAGGAGTTCGAGGATCTGATCGCCCCGCTCGACGATAAGGCCAAGAAGCGGATACGTGATCGCTGGGCGCCGCCCAGCGGCCGGGACGTCTCCGAGTCGACGCCCATGATCCGTGCCAAGGCCCGGGACATGCTCCACCACTATGTGCTGGGCGCCATGCAGTTCGGCTACAAGGCCCAGGTCGCCGCGGTCAGCCGCCGGGCCGCGGTGCTCTACCGGGACGCGCTGCGTGATGTCCGGGCCGAGCTGCTGAACAGGGTGCGCAACGAATTCGGCCCCGAGGCCCAGGAGGCACTGCGGCAGAAGAAGTCCGAGGAGTACACCCGCGACGAACTGCTGCTGCTGCGTGCCTGGCACTACCAGGATCTGCTGCGCCGTATCGACTTCGTGCCGGTGATCTCGGCGGGCGACGAGCAGAAGTCCGGCGTGTGGCAGGAGTGGACGGACAAGAAGAAGCAGGAGGACCATGTGGAGCGGTTCCTGGAGCCGTTCCCCAACCTGCCGCCCGACAACCCGTGGGAGGTCGTTCACGGCCCGGAGGTGTACCCCGTGCCGGAGGAGGCTCCCGTGCCGGCGGGCGGGCTCAATCCGTGGAGCGCGACGGGGCCGTCCGTCGCCGTCCCCGCCGAGAAGCCACCGATCGCCTTTCTGATCGTGAAATCCATGCTGCTCACCGGCTTCGACGCGCCGATCGAGCAGGTGCTGTACATGGACCGTCCCATCCAGGACGCGGAACTGCTGCAAGCGGTGGCTCGCGTCAACCGCCCGTTCCGGGGCAAGGAGGAGGGGCGCGTCGTGGACTACTACGGCGTGCTGAACAATCTCGCCGTCACCCTCGCCGCCTACCAGGGGGAAGCGCCCAAGCTCGGCGCGTCGCGCCTGTCCGACGGGCTGCCCGCGCTGGAGGAGGCGGCGTATCTGGTCGAGCTGTTCCTGGAAGGGCTGGGCATCGAGGACCTGTCCAGCCGGGCCCGGGTGTCCGAGGCGATGCTCACGCTCCACGACAAGGAGCAGCGGGCGGCCTTCGACCGTCTGCTACGGAAGTTCATGGGCGCGCTGGACGGTGCCCTGCCGCACCAGGACGCGCTGCGGCAGGTGCCGAACGCCCAGGCGTGGACGCTGCTGCAAAAGCGTGTACGGCGGCACTACCGCGACGCGCCCGGCGGCGACTTCTCCGTGCGCGGCTACGGGCGCAAGGTGCGGGCCCTGATCGCCGACCATCTGGAGCTGCCCGAGATCAATGAAACTATCGCGCCGGTGTCCATCCTCACGGCCAACTTCGACGAGATCGTGGGCCGCATCCCGGACGTCCGGGAGTCCGCCGCCGAACAGGTGCAGGCCCTGCGCTACCACCTGGAGGAGCGCGCGCAACGGGACGACCGGCCGGTGTACCGGAAGCTGTCGGAAGAGCTGGAGGAGGTGCTGCGCGAATTCGACGGCCGCTGGGACAAGATCAAGGAGCGGGTCGGTCCGCTGATCGTCCGGGCGCGTGAAGCGGAGCAGCCGGATTCGGACGTGGCCGACCTGTCCCCGATGGAGCAGAAGCTCTACGCCCAGCTCGGCGACCGGCTTACCGATCACCCTTCCTTCGTCGTACCGGACACCGATTTCCTACGCATGCTGACGCGGGAGGTGTATGCGGAGATCGTCGCTCTGGCGCGGCTCCCCCGGTATTCGGGGGGTGACAGCGACGACACCGTCTCCGATTTGCAGGCGCACATCTGGCAGCGGCTGCGCCGTGCCGGTCTCAAGCCCCAGCAAGGCGGGCTTGGGGCGCTGCGCGAACTGTCGAACTCACTCGCGGGCTTCGCACAGGATCACCTGGAGGGCTTCCGGATGGAGGGTCGGGCAGAATAGGCGGCCGTGTCCGACGCGAACCCCTCCTCGCCCGCCGACAGCTCCTGCCTCACCGACGGGCAGACGCTGTGGGTGGACGGCCGCGCGCTGGAGGTGCGCATCAGCGCGCGCCGCTCCCGCCTGGGGCTGACCGTCGAGCGGGACGGGGCGCTGATCCTGCGAGTTCCTCCGACGTGTCCGCCCGAGCGGGCGGAGGCATTCGTCCGCTCGGGCAGCCGCTGGATCGACGACAAGCTGCGCCTGCGTGAAGAGCGGCAGCCCCTGCACCCCACGCGAAAGCTGTCCGACGGAGAGATTCACCGCTACCTCGGCCGGGACTACCGGCTGCTGTATGTGGACGAGCCGGGCGCGCCCGTACGGCTCGTCGCGGGCCGACTGCGGATGGACCAAGCCACCGCGGCCGACCCCGTGCGGGGTCGGCGGGCGCTGGCGGACTGGTACACCCGGAGCGGGCTGCGCTGGGCCCGGGGGCGGCTCCAGCCATGGGCGGCACGCATGGACGTGGACGAGCCGCGCATCGAGGTACGAGACGTCGGGCGCCGTTGGGGCACCCACCGGCCCGGTCGAATCGCACTCCACTGGGCCACCTTCCAGCTCCCCTTCCACCTGATCGACTACGTGATCGCGCACGAGCTGGCACATGTCCGGGTCTCCGGACACGGCCCGGACTACTGGCGGCTGCTGCGCCGGGCCATGCCCGAATGCGCCCGGTGGAAGACGGAGCTGGATGAGATGGGGCGCAGAGTGTGGATGGGTGACGTGACCGAGCGATGACCAGAGCGCCATCGTGGTTCGCCTCTTACCCCGCAACGGCATGGCCTCGGTCAAGACGGTGAACGTCATCGAGTGCTGAAGACGGGCGGCTCCGGCCGGGTCCGGCCGCTTCGGATGCGTGCCCGCCGGATGTCACACTCCGGCGTCCTGTTCTGTCGCACCTGCGGAAGGTCATTCGACCCCAGCCGCGACACGATGGAGAAACCCGCCATGGCCCGTATCTCGCTCGCTCCGCCCAGCACGCTGCTCAACCGCATAGGCGCCTGGTACTCCCGGCGCACCTACGGCAAGGTGCTCGACCCCGGCCTGGCCATCGGCCACAACGGGCGGGTGCTGCTCAGCTACGTCCGGCAGGAGCGCGCTGCCGCCAAGTGGAACCGCCTCGACTCGGGCCTCAAGCACCTCGCGGTGATGGCCGCGGCGGCCAGGATCAACTGCTCGTGGTGCATGGACTTCGGCCACTGGGAGGGCGACGCCCTCGGCCTCCCGATGGACAAGATCTCCAAGGTCCCGCGGTGGCGCGACCACCAGGACGCCTTCACCGAACTGGAACTGCTCGTCCTGGACTACGCCGAAGCGATGACCGAAACCGAACCCCGCGTCACCGACGAGCTCGCGGCCACCCTGATCGAGCGGCTCGGCGAGGCCGCCTTCGTCGAACTCACCGCCATGGTCGCCCTGGAGAACTACCGCTCGCGCGTCAACAGCGCCTTCGGCCTGACCAGCCAGGGCTTCTCGGACGCCTGCGCGGTACCGTCACAGACGTGATCGACGCGACCACCTTCGAACGCCACCGGCGGATGCTGTTCGGCATCGCCTACCGCATGCTCGGCAGCGTCGCCGACGCCGAGGACATGGTGCAGGACACCTGGCTGCGCTGCAGTCAGGTGACCACCCCGGTGGACAACCCGGTGGGCTATCTGGCCCGTACGGTCACCAACCTCACGCTCAACCGGCTCACGTCCGCCGCCGCCACCCGCGAGCGGTACGTCGGCCCCTGGCTGCCCGAACCGCTGGTCACCCAGCCCGACGCGGGCGAGGAGGTGGAGCTGGCCGAGTCGGTCTCGCTCGCCCTGCTCGTCGTCCTCGAGACTCTCTCGCCGCTGGAGCGGGCGGTCTTCGTACTCAAGGAGGTCTTCGGCTTCTCCTTCAAGGAGATCGCCGGAATGCTGGAGCGCGGCGAGGCGTCCGTACGCCAGGTGGGCCACCGGGCCAGATCTCACGTCCAGGCCCGCCGGCCGCGCTACGACACACCGGCCGAGGTGCGGCGCCAGGTCACCGATGAGTTCCTGGCCGCCTGCCTCGGCGGCGACCTCAACCGGATGATGGAGCTGCTCGCCCCCGACGTCACGGCGTGGAGCGACGGCGGCGGCAAGGTCAAGGCCGCTCTGCGCCCGCAACAGGGCGCGGAGAAAGTCGCCCGCTTCCTGGCAGCAGTCCTCACCCAGCCGATGGACGACCCCCGGGTCCACACGGTCGACGTCAACGGCCGCCCGGGCCTGCTCCTCACCGTCGCGGGCCACCCGGACACGGTCGCCTGTGCGGAAGTCGAGGACGGGCGCATCACCGAGATCCGCATCATCCGCAACCCGGACAAGCTGCGCCACGTGCTCCCGACCGGCCGTCCGGATGCTCGACGTCCGAGCGATCAGAGCTGACCGAGGTCGACCCGCACCGGGAACGGAGCCGCGACCTTCACCACGCCGCTGCAGGGGTAGGCGCCCCCTGTTCGGGACGCACGGATCCGCCCCAGGCCGCTCGGCCGCCCCTTGTATGTCACCGCTGTTCGACTTAGCGTGACGGATCACTGACAACGTCGGAGGGGGCCGCGGGCGTGGCGTTCTGGATGGCTGCTGCGTCCGTATGGGCCGTGTTGCAGCTGTTGTTGCTGTCCTGGCCGGTGCGCACCGTGCGGTGGCCGACGGTGCTGCTCGCCTTCGGAGTGGGTGCGTACGGCTGCGGTGTGCTCTCGATGGTCCTGGAACTCGTCGTGGCACGTCAGTTGGCGACCGCGCGGGAGAAATCGCTGTCGGGCGTCATGGATGTGGTGTCGTGGACGACGGCTCCGGTGGTGGAGGAGCTGATCAAGATCGCGCCGCTCGTGGTCGCCGGGTGGGCGCTGCGCAGGCGGATGCAGTGGGGGCTGGCGGACTTCGTGGTGCTGGGCGGCGCCGCCGGGGCGGGGTTCGGTCTGCTGGAAAAGCTTCTGATGTACGCCGAATCCGCGGGTAAGGCCGTCCCCACGGATGACGGGGGCTGGCAGATCGCGGGGGGACTGATCGACCCCCCGTACGTCCCCGGCCTCGGACAGATCCTCGGCAGTTGGTTCCCCTCATCGACCGGCACCGTCGAAGTCGGGGGGCCGACACTCCCCTACGAGGCACACATCTTCGCCAGCGCGCTCGGCGGGCTGGCGGTGGGCCTGCTGTGGTGTGGTGCCCGCGTCCTGACCCGGATCGCGGCCCTGGTGCCGCTGGCCGGGGCGGTGGCGATCCACTGGGTGACCAATTACGCAGCGGCCTTCCCGGGCGAGACCACCGCGATGGAGTGGCGGGAGCGGCTGGCCGGGGACTGGGGCCTGTGGATCATCCTGGGGTGCCTCGCCGTCGCGTGGATCTGGGATCTGCGCCGGTCCCGCCTGGGTCGGCGGCACCAGCCCGATGTTGTGCTCGCGGCCGAACGCCAGGGCCAAACCGCCCCCGAAGCTCTCCTCGGGTACGCCCTGCTGCGCCTCCCGGCCACCTGGATCATCGCCCTGGGCTACGCCCGGCAGCGCCGAGCGCTGCTGTACGCCACGGCACACCCCCGCACCCGCGCGGAGAAGCTGGAGCCGCTGCGCGAGTCGGTCGCCCGGCAGACCCACCGGATGGACGCGACCCACAGCCAGGAGGCATGGCATGGCGTGACCTTCCGGCAGTTGTGGCACCGGGCACGGGAGCAGCGCCCCCGCTGGCCGCGCCACGAGAAGGTTCTTCTGGTGCTCAGCCTGCTGCTGGCCGTCCCCTCCCTGCTGTATCTGGCGGTGGGTTCCTTCCCGTCCACGAAGGATCTGCAGGACTACTTCACCGGGGACACCGGGCTGCACATCCTGGTCGGCGTTGGCCTGGCCGGGCTGGCCCTGACCCTGTGGCGCCTGATCTCCGCCGTACGCGGCTACCGGACCGTCGGCGCGTCCCCGCTGGGCGAGGCGCTCGCCCTGGTCCAGTTCCGGATCGCCGTCTGCGCGGGCTCGCTCGTCGTCGGCGTCCTGCTGCTGTCCCGCTGGTCGGCCATCGCGGACGGCGAGGCTCCCCTGGCGGGCTACCGCATCCTCGGCACCGACCGCTTCCTCCTGGAAAAACTCCTCGAGATCGGCCTTCCCCTCCTCCTGACCCTCGCCATGTTCGCCATGCCCTACGCGCTGCCGCTGGAACTCGCCATGGGCGGCGGGCTGGCGGAGAGCCTGCTGATGGGCCTCGCCCCGCGCGCCCTGGCCCCGATCGCCTCGCGCCTCGGGGCCAGGCTGGCGGCGCGTGAGGCGACGCAATGGGCGCGCGGCGCGCTCCGCAGCCGTGCCCGGGGGGCGTTCTCCCGTACCTGGGACCGGGTGCGGCACGGCCGTACCGATCCGGTGGATCTGGCGACCGGGCGGATGTTCCTGCCGCAGACGGATGTGGAGCTGCCGGGTGTGCTGCCGCTGGTGTTCTCCCGCCGGGTGGACTCCGGGTACCGCGCCGGGCGGTGGTTCGGCCCGACCTGGGCCTCAACGGCCGACCAGCGGCTGGAGTTCGACGAGCAGGGCGTGGTCTTCTTCACCGAGGACGGTCTGCTGCTGGCCTATCCGCATCCGGTGCCGGGCGGCACCGCGGTCCTGCCCGCGGAGGGGCCGCGGTGGCCGCTGGCACGGACGGCGGACGGCGGTACGTACACCGTCACCGACCCGGAGGCCGGGCTCGTCCGCACCTTCACCCCGTACCGCGACGAGGCACTGGCGCTCGTGCGGGACATCGCCGACCGCAACGGCAATCGCGTCACCTTCACCTACGACGCCTCCGGCACACCCCTCGAAATCCTCCACAGCGGCGGTTACCGGCTGCGGCTGACGGCGGAGAACGAGCGGATCACCGGTCTGTGGGTGGGGGACGTGCGGGTGAGGGGCTACGGCTACACCGACGGCCATCTCACCGAAACGACGGGGTCCTCGGGGCTGCCGCTGCGCTTCGTCTACGACCGGGCCGGGCGGGTCACGTCCTGGATCGACACCAACAACCGCTGGTACTCCTACGCCTACGACGAGCAGGACCGGGTCATCGCCGAAGGCGGCGAGGGCGGCCACTACACCCTCCGCATCGGCTACGACGGGGTGGACCCGGACTTCCCCGGCCTGAAGCTCACGACCCTGACCTCACCGGACGGTGCGGTCACCCGCTATCTGATCGACGAGGCGCACCAGGTCGTCGGGGAGATCGACGCGGCCGGCGCGGTCAGTCGCACCATGTACGACGAAGCGGGCCGTACGGTCGCCGAGACCGACCCGCTGGGCCGCACCACCGGCTTCCGCTACGACGAGCACGGGCATCTGACGGCCGTGATCCGGCCGGACGGCAGCGAGATCAGCGCGGTGCCCGACGCACAGGGCAACCCGGTGCGGATCACCGATCCGGGCGGCGCGGTATGGCGGCAGACCTTCGACACGGCGGGCAACCGCACCACCCTCACCGACCCGCTCGCCGCCACCACCCGCTACCTCTACGACGAGCGCGGGGGCCTGCTCGCCGTCACCGACCCGCTCGGCGCGACGACCCGGGTGCGCTGCGACGGGGCCGGGCTCCCGGTCGAGATCACCGACCCGCTGGGAGCCACGACCTGCTACCAGCGGGACGCGTTCGGCCGCGTCGTGGCCGAGACGGACCCGCTGGGCGCGGTGACCCGCTACGCGTGGAGCCCGGAAGGCAAACTCCTGCGCCGCACCGGCCCGGATGGCTCGGCGGAGTCCTGGACATACGACGGCGAGGGCAACCGCACCACCCACACCGACCCGGTCGGCGGCACGACGGTGTACGAGTACACCCACTTCGACCTGCTGGCCGCCCGCACGGGTCCGGATGGGGTCCGCTACGAGTTCGAGCACGACGCGGCGCTGCGGCTGACGAGGGTCACCAATCCGCAGGGCCTGACCTGGAGTTATGCGTACGACTTGGCGGGCCGTCTGGTTGCGGAGACGGACTTCGACGACCGAGAGGTGCGATACGCATACGACGCGGCGGGGCAACTCACCGCCCGGACCAACCCGTTGGGCCGGACCATCACATACGAGTACGACGCACTCGGCCGACTGATACGCAAAGCGTCCGATGACGGGACCACAACCTTCACCTACGATTCGGCCGGGCTCCTGACCTCGGCCACCGCCCCGGACGCGGAGGTCGTCCACCAACGTGACCTCCTGGGCCGGGTGACGTCCGAAATGGTGAACGGCCGCGTCCTGACGCATACCTACGACCCGCTGGGCCGCCGCACCCGCCGCACCACGCCCACGGGCGCCATCACGACCTACGCCTACGACGCGGCGGGCAACCGCACCGCCCTGACCGCCGGGAGCCACACCCTCGTCTCGGCACACGACGCGGCGGGCCGCGAGACCACGCGCCGTATCGGCGACGCCCTCACCCTCACCCATACGTGGGACCCGCTCGGCCGCCTGACCGCACAATCGCTGACCGGCACATCCGGCGATGTCCACCACCGGGCGTACGCCTATCGGGCCGACGACCACCTCATCGCGGTGGACGACACCCTGTCGGGCCGACGCACCTTCGACCTGGACGCGACGGGCCGGGTGACGACCGTCCACGCCGACGGCTGGACCGAGACCTACGCCTACGACGAGGCGGGCAACCAAACGCACGCGGCCTGGCCGAGCACGCAACCCGCCCAGGAGGCGACGGGCCCCCGCACCTACACCGGCACGCGCATCACCGGCGCGGGCTCGGTCCGCTACGAACACGACGCGGCGGGCCGCCTCACCCTCCGCCAAAAGACCCGCCTATCGAAGAAGCCCGACACCTGGCGCTACACCTGGGACGCAGAAGACCGCCTGGTATCGGTCACCACGCCCGACGGCACGGTCTGGCGCTACCGCTACGACCCCTTCGGCCGCCGCACCACCAAACAACGCCTCGCGGCCGACGGCGAAAGCGTCCTGGAACAAACGGATTTCACCTGGGACGGCCCCACCCTGGTGGAACAAACCACCACCACCCCAGACCTCCCCCACCCCGTCACCCTCACCTGGGACCACGAGGGCTTTCACCCCATAGCCCAGACCGAGCGCGTCACCGAAGCCACCACCCAACGCGAGATCGACGCCCGCTTCTTCGCGATCGTCACCGACCTCGTCGGCACCCCCACAGAACTCATCGACGCATCGGGCACCATCGCCTGGCGCACCCGCTCCACCCTCTGGGGCACCACTACCTGGGCCGCCGACAGCACGGCGTACACCCCGCTCCGCTTCCCCGGCCAATACTTCGATCCTGAAACCGGCCTCCACTACAATTTCCACCGCTATTACGACCCAGATTCCGCCCGCTATCTCTCCCCCGACCCCCTGGGGCTCGCCCCAGCCCCCAATCCGGCAGCCTACGTCCTAAATCCCCGTACCTGGACCGACCCTCTCGGCCTGGCTCCAAAATGCTTGAACACACTGGGAAAGGACGGCAAAGACACCAATGAAAACTTCATATCTGGATCGACGCAAGGGCAACACCTAGTCGACGACTTACGCCGCGAATCAGCAAGATCTCCTTTCAACGAAAACGGCTGGCTCACCCCGAAGGCAAGAGCAAAATCGCAGCTAATAATTCCCGGCGAACAGATCGGCAATTCCCATGTGCGCAAGCTCATGACTTCAGACGGCAGCACACTCAGCGACTGGGGGAAATACACAACACTCACACATCAATCACCTTACGGCGATTTTCAGGTCCACTACTACTACAATCAAGCCACGGGACGAATGCTGAACTATGACTACAAAGTCATCATGAATAGGCGGTAGCAAAGATGCGCGCCAGGTTCACACCACCACGAACCGAAGACGCCGTGATGCTGCAAGGCACCGACACCCTGAAAGAGGAAAGAGAATACATCATCCTTGAAATTTTTGCACCCTACGGCAGAAGCGCACTTTTCCGGATCGAGTTCACGGAGAGCGAGAAGCCGGCGTTGTTCGACAGCAGAGTTTTCACCGTGACCTCAACCGACCTGCCACCGACTTGGCGCTACGCAAATTACGAAACAGGGTCGTTCACCCTGTGCCCAGAACCATGGAGCCGACCGGGGTTCTGGGAGTCCTACTACGATCACGAGCCTTCAGCTCTGGAAGTTTACGAGTCAGAAAAGCAAAAAATCATCACCGCCTCGCAGCCCACCGAGGCGGACTGAACCATCCCGAACTGAGACGTCCGGCGGCTACCGGGTCGGCGAGGGCAACACCATAAGCTGCACCACGCCGTATGCCCAGATCATGGTCGGGACAATGGGATTCCCTCGGCGCAAGGCCGCCGTGAAGAAGGTGCCCATGGGGCGCGGCCCCGTTGCTCGCGTGGGCGTGCGAGGACCACGAGGCCGCTCGGTGCGGCGTCTCAGAGCGCCGGGAACTCTCCGCTGCGCACGGCGCTCGTGAACAAAGTCCACGCCTCCACGGGGAAGACGAGGGCGGGGCCTGCCGGGCGCTTGCTGTCCCGGACGGGGACAACACCGGCAGTGGCGCCTATGGAGGGCGCGAACTCCACGCACTGGCCTTCGTCGCCGCTGCTGTAGCTGGACTTGACCCATTCAGCACCGAACAGGTCGAGGGCGGTGTTCATCGTGTGTAGTCCTCCATCAGTCTGCGGATCACGGCCAGCGAATCGTCCGGTGACAAAGCCGAAGCCCTGATTCGGTCGTACCTGGCAGTCGCGAGCTTCACTTCTATCGGTGAATCGATCGTCTGGCCTGCCATGGCTGTATCTGCGTACACAATGCTCGGTCCATCGTCGAACGTCAGAAGGGTGAAGCTGCCCGGCACCGGAGGTGCTCCGGCCGAGAACGGCAGCACCTGAAGTGTGACGTGCAGAGACTCTGCTTCGGTTAGGAGGTGGGCGAGTTGGGCGCGCGTGACTTCCCTTCCTCCGACCTCAGTGCGTAGACACGCCTCACTCACGACGCACCACAGCAACGGAGGCGCATCCCGTTCCATCACCTCTCGTCGCTGCAATCGTCTGGCCACCCTTGCGTCGATCTGGTCGGCGGTATCCCGAGGATGTGCGGACCGGAACACCGCCCGTCCGTACTCGGGCGTTTGCAGCATCCCCATGATGAGCGTCGCCGAGTAGTCGAGGATGCTGACCGCCTGCCGCTCCAACTGCACGTACGGCACAAACCAGTCCGGATAGCCATGGTGGCTGGCCCGCTTCCGCAGGCGGGCGAACATGCCCGGCGTACCGAAGACCCGATCGCACGCGTCGGCGAACTCGGGGCTGGCCAAGCGTTCACCCGCCTCCACCTTGGCCACATATTGCTGCCCGTAGTTGGCCTTCAAGCCCAACTCCCGCTGGCTCAGCTCCGCCCGCATCCGCCAGGTCCGTACCTCGGCTCCTAAGAACGCCGCTCCGCTGGACGGTTCCTGGCCCGCTTCCTTGGCCTCACTCACCTGTGGTTCTCCCCTCACCCCAAGCCGCTTGGTGTGCCCCGATCCCTGTTGCGCGCGGCCCCGCAGGGCAACGCTGGGAGTACACAGGGTGATTAAAGCCCGCAAGACACATCCAGGTCAGGAAGAACCCCCCATGGTGTTTCCCTCCGAACACATCACCGAATCCACCCGATATCGCGTCGCGGACCGGGTCACCCGCGAGATGCGGGAAGTGGCGCGGCGACGTGGCTGGAGTTCGGCGGGCCCGGCCGAGCCGTCGGTGGGAGGGACTCCGGACGTCCTGTTCTGCGGGGCGCTCCCCGAAGACCTCGCACGACGGCATCAGCCGCCCCGCCTGTCACCTACACCCACCGGAGAGTGACCGTTGAACGACGTCTGCCCCATCTGCCGCCACTACGCGGCACTGCGCGAACAGGCCAAACGAGCCGGGGACTACAGCAAGGCCACCGACTACGAGGTGCTGCGCCGACGCCACCCCGCCCACACCGTCCGCATCCCCCGGCAGCCCGAAGGACGCATCGCATGAACCACCAGCTCCATCAGCCACAGCCCAACCAACCCCCAGCGCCCGCCCCCGGCCAGGTGGCGTACGACCCGGCCAGTGGCCGCACCGGCGTGGTGCAGGCGGTGCACGGCGTCGCCGAGTTGTGCTTCGACCACCAGATGACCAGCGGTCGCGTCGCGTTCCTCCGGCCGGAGCGCGGCGGGGTCGAGTGGACGGCCGACGCCGGGGCCCTCCGTTTCCCGGCGGCCGGGGAGGCGCAACACCCGCACCCGCATGCGCCATAACCGTGATCGGTGCGGTCCGCGCCCCGTCGCCGTCCTGACGGTGGTCAGCGCCAGTCGCCGCACCCTGTGCCAGTCCATGGCCGGTCTACCGGCCGGGACCCCCGGGCGGTGTCTCGGGACCCGTACGCGCAGGGCGCCCGGCGCTATGTGGCAGTGGAGGGGGGTCCGCAGGGTGAGGGGTTCGCCGTCCACGCCGACCGGGACGGTCGGCTCCCGCGTGTCGACGGTGACGTCCTCGGTGGTCGTGGAGACCAGTCCGGGCGCGTTGCGGCCGCGCAGCAGGCCGGCTGCCTGTGCCGCCGAGTCGACCGTGACGGCCAGCACGCCGAGGACTCCGGAGTCCAGCCGTGGTCGCCGCCCCAGGCCCGCCGGATCTCCCGTGCGGTACGGGTTGTTGCTCACCAGGACGGCCTGTGGTCTGTCCATGATGCGCCCGCCCGCCCGCACCACGAGATCCGGCCCCGTCTCGTGGGTCAACAGGTCGGGGAGGAGCTGAAGGGTGGTGCGGACCTTGTCGTCGCGGTAGGCGGGGCTCTGGACGACGGCCGCGTAGGCGCCGAACGAGGCGTTGTTCACGAATACGCGCTCGCCGATGAAGCCCAGGTCCACGCGGAGCTCGACCCCGTCGGTGAGCGCGTCCAGGCAGGCCGACGGGTCGTCCCGGTCCAGTCCGAGGTCCAGGGCGAAGTGGTTGCGGGTCCCGGCGGGGATCACCACGAAGGGGACACCGTGCTCGGCCGCCACCCCCGCCACCAGGGCCTGCGCGCCGTCGCCGCCCGCCACGCCCAGCAGATCGGCGCCCTCCTCGACGGCGCGCCGCGCGAGCCCGACCACCCCGTCGGTCTGGTCGGGGTGGTCCGGGTCCAGGACGGCCACCCGTGCGCCCAGCGCCTCCGCCTTCTCCGGCAGGCCCAATCGGTCGACCTTCCCGCCACCGGAGCGCGGATTCATGATCAGGTACGGCCGTTCCGGCGGTGCGACCCGGCGTTCCCCCGGGCGCCGTGGCCCGGTCTCCTCCGCCAGCGCGAACCGTCCCGAGGCGACCGCCAGCGCCCAGAGCGCGAGGGAGACCAGCACCACCCACAACAGTCCGGCCAGCGCGTAGAGGACCAGGACGGCGACCGGTGCCGCCACCGCCAGCACGGCGGCCAGCGCCCTGACCGGCCCTCTGTGGACAAGCGTCCACCACACGCCCGCCAGCGTGACCGCCGTCCCGCCCGCCCCCACCGCGACCAGCACCACACTCCGCGCACCGGCGAACAGAAGAAGGATCACCACCGCCATGGCGCCCGCGACCAGGGCGAGGCGTGCCGTCCAGGGTGCCGCCGACGTCATGTGACCTCCCGGGGCAGTGACCGCCCACAGGTACCCCGCGCAGGGCTCGCCACCACGCCACCCCACCACGTCGGCTCCCCGCTCCCGACTCCCGGCCGTGATTCGAAACCGTGAATCGAAACGGCCCGCCACCGCGTTTCCAGAGCCTCGGACCGCGGATCGAGGAGATGCGCCGCCCGCCGGGGTGAACAGCGCCATGACGCCGCCACTCCCCGGTGGCACCTCCGTCCGGTGGCATTTCCCTCCGTCCCGCGCGAGGGAGGACCCATGGATCCGTCCGCCGACGCCTCCGGCCCCGCCCAGCCCCAGCCCCAGTCCCAGCCGCTGAGCGGGAGCGAACGACAGGAGTACGAGCGGCTGCGCGGGGCCGCGGCCGTACGCCACCGGCGGCTGCGCCACGCGGGCGCGAGTGTGCTGCTCGTCCTGGCGGTCCTGCTCTCGCCACTCGCCGTCGTCGCCACCTGGCTGCATGAGGAGATCACCGACCCGCACCGGTATGTCCAGACCGTCGCCCCGATCGCCAGGAACCCCGGCGTCCAGTCCACCGTCACCAACCGGCTCACCCGACGCGTGGTCGACCAGGTCGACGTGCCCGCCATCACCGCCCAGCTCGCCAGGAACCTGGACAAGACCAGAGCCCCGTCCGTCGTCGTGAACGGCACGAAGATGCTCGGCGGGCCGCTGGAGAGCGCCCTCACCGACGCCGTGCACCGCGTGATCCACAAGGCGATCACCAGCGAGCAGTTCCCGTTGGTGTGGGACGCGGCCAACCGCCGCGCCCACGCCGCCGTCGTCAAGGTCCTCACCGGTGAGGGCACCAGCGCGGTCCAGGCCCGCGGGAACGCGATCGTCCTGGACATCGGCACCCTTGTCGACAACGTCAAACAGCGCCTCGTCCGGGCGGGTTACGAGAAGGCCGCCAAGATTCCTTACATCGACCGGCAGTTCACGCTGGTGCGGACGGACAAGCTGGACGAGGCGCAAGGAGCGATGCGCCTCCTCGACATCGTCGGCACCTGGCTGCCCGCCGTGACCATCGTGCTCGCCGCGCTCGCCGTCTGGCTCTCCCCCGCGCATCGGCTCACGCTGCTGGCCGCCGGGATCGGCACGGCGGTGATGATGGTCGCGCTACTGGTCGGCCTTGCCGTGGTGCGCGGCGTCTACCTGGACTCCGTCCCGCCCACGGCCCTGCCCCGGGGCCCGGCGGCCTTCATCTTCGACACTCTCGTACGCTTCCTGCGCGAAAGCACCCGCACGCTTCTCGTCGTCGCGGTCGTCACCGCGCTCGCCGCCTATCTGTACGGCCCCGGGCGCGGGGCCCGCGCCGTCCGCTCGGCGGCGGCGCGCGGCACCGGCGCCATCGGCCGGGGTCTGGCCCGCGTCGGAGCCCGCACCGGCGGCTTCGGCCGCTGGCTGAACACCCACCGGGCCTGGACCACCGGCGTGGCGATCACGGGCGGCGCGCTGGCCCTGGTGTTGTGGAACCACCCCACTCCGGCATCCGTGGGGCTCGTCCTCGGCATCGTCGTGGGGGTCCTGGCGCTGCTCGGCATCCTCGCCGGGGCGTCCGGCCCCACGGCGAACGGCCCCACGGCGTCCGGCCCCACGGCCGACGGTCCAGCGACGAACGGCCCCGCGACGGGCGGTCCCGCGGCGGGTGGTCCCGCGGCGGGTGGTCCCGCGGCGGGTGGTCCCGCGGCGGGTGGCCGTCACGGAAGTCCCTGACGGCCGGGCGCCGGGTGGTATGCCATGCGGGCACCGCGGACGCTGTGGGAGCGCGTCACGACCGCGATCGGCGGCGGCCCGGCCGCCCGCTTCCTCGAGCGCCTGGTGGCGGTGAACGTCCTGGAAGCCGCGACCCGCCTGGCGGCCCAGGCGTTCCTCACCGCCCTCCCCCTGCTGATGGCCGTGGCGGCCTTCGTCCCCGACACGCTGCAGAACCTCCTGGCCGATTCCCTGCGCTCGGTGGTGGGAGTGCGCGGTGACGTCCTCGACGAGGTACGCCGTACGTTCGTCCCCCGGGGAACGGCCAAGAACACCTCGGGGGCCGTCGGGCTGCTGGTCGCCCTGGTGTCCGCGACGGCGTTCAGCAGAGCGCTCCAGGCGATCTGCGAACGGTGCTGGGTACTGCCCAGGGCGGCGGTGCGCGTGACGGCGTGGCGCTGGCTGCTGTGGCTGCTCGTCTGGCTCGCGGTACTCCTCGTCCAGGCGCCGGTGCGCAGGGGGTTCGGCACGGGCATCGTCTCCGGACTGGTGCTGTCCCTGCTGTCGGCCGTCCTGCTGTGGTGGTGGACCCAGCATCTCCTGCTGAGCGGCCGCGTCACCTGGACATATCTGCTGCCGGGCGCCGTGCTCGCCGGTGTGGGGACTGTCCTGCTGGGTTACCTCTCCCGGCTGCTCATGCCCGTGGCCATGGCCCGCAGTCTGGCGGATTTCGGCCCGCTCGGCCCCGTTTTCACGCTTCTGACCTGGCTGATCGTCGTCTTTCTCATTGCCGTGGCCGGTCTCGCGGCGGGACCGGCGGTGGCCTCGTCGGCCTGGTACGCACGGACGATCCGCCTGTCTCGGGGGCGGGAACGCCCCTGAACGCCGCCGAGTCGTGGTCGTTCGCCCCCTCGCCGGGCAGTTGGAAGGCCGAGGCCGTGCGGTCCGTTCGTGCCCGTTCCTCCAGGGTGCCGCTCCTCCGGCGTGGGCCCGAACGCCTGCGGAGCACGATCTCGTCCCAGTAGGGTCCTCCGTACGAGAGGGGGAATAACACCCGTGTATTCACTCGTTCTTGACCCGAGGTAGGCGCCATGCTGCACGGCATCGACGTGAGTTCGCACCAGTCCACGTTCGACGCGGACGGACTGGCCTTCGTCTTCATCAAGGCCACCGAAGGCCGGTCGTACATCAACCCGAAGCAGTCCTCGCAGGCGTCCCGGGCACGGAAGGCGGGATGCGTCGTCGGCTTCTACCACTTCCTGTGGCCGGGCAACATCACCGCGCAGGCGCAGTACTTCGTCGAGAAGTGTGCGTCCCAGAAGCACGATCTGCTCGCTGTGGACTGGGAGACCACCGGTTCCGGGACCCGCGCGAGCAACGCCGAGAAGGACCGGTTCATCCGCGAGGTCAAGAAGCTGCGTCCCACGCACCGCGTGATGCTGTACTGCAACCGGAGCTTCTGGCTCAACTACGACACCACGTCCTACGCCGGAGACGGCCTGTGGATAGCGGACTATGTGACGGCGGGCAAGCCGCGCATCAAGGCGAAGTGGCGGATCCACCAGTACACCGACCGCCCGCTGGACAAGGACGTGGCGAACTTCTCCAGCAAGGCCGCGCTGCGGGCATGGGCCGATCCCAGCCGGGCGGCGCTCACCTCGGAAGAGACGGCGGACGCCGAGGACGTCCACCTCGCGGAGGGTGTGGTGGATGACGCGGGCGCGGCAGAAAGTGGCGAGGAGGCGCGGGAGGGCGGGGCCTGACCGGGCCCTCGGAGCATTGTCGGTGGGTGCGCCTACGCTGCCCGCTATGAGTTACGCAGACCTGCGCGAACTCCGCAGCGCGCTCACCACCGCGTCGGACATCGCCTTCTCGCTGGACGCCGCGCCCTCCGGGCCGGAGACCGAGCTGCTCACCGACGCCCTGCGCCGGGCGCTCGCCGCCGCGGGGTCGCTGACCGCCGAGCGCGGTGCCACGGGCTGCCCGGAGCATCCGCGCGGGGCCGTCGATCCGCTGTACGGGGATCCGGAGGACCCGCTGCCGCCCGGCTACGGCCGCTGTCTGCTGTGCAACGACCGCAGACGGCGGGCGAGCGCACAGCGGCGCGGCTGGCGCTGACGCGCCGGCCGTGCCGCCGTACGGCCCGTTGCCGCCATACGGCTGCCGTGCGGCTCGTTGCCTTGCCGCCGTGCGGCCCGGTCAGCCGGTCTTGCTGCCGTCCTTGTTCTGGGCCGCCCAGAACTCGTCGAAGGTGAGCAGCCCGTCACCGTTGCCGTCGTGGGCGTTGATGACGGCCTGGGCGACGGGTTCCGTGACATACGGGTCCCCCAGCTGCGCCATCACGCTCTTGTACTCGGCCGCGGTGATCTGGCCGTCACCGTTGAGGTCATACCGCTCGAACGCCTTGCGCGCCGCCTCGATATCCGCCACCTGTTCCGCCCCTTCCGTGCGTGTGCTTGACCCGCACAGATTAGCGGTCGGCGACGGCCGGCCCATCGGCCGCGTCGCGATGTACACGACATAAGCGGCGCGCGGCGTTCGACAGGTTCGCCAGGTTCGCTACCTTCGCCAGGTTCGCGGCGCGGAGGCTTTGTTGACCAGGGACATATAGCGGTCCCAGTCCCACAGCGGGCCGGGGTCGGTGTGGTCGGCTCCGGGGACCTCCACATGGCCGATGATGTGGTCACGGGTCTTGGGGATGCCGAAGCGGTCGCAGACGGCCGAGGCCAGGGCGGCGGACGAGGCGTACATCTCGTCCGTGAACCACTTGGGGTCGTCCACCCAGCCCTCGTGCTCGATGCCGATGCTGCGGTTGTTGTAGTCCTTGTTGCCGGCGTGCCAGGCGACGTCCTTCTCCCGGACGAACTGCCCGATGTAGCCGTCGGCCGAGGCGACCATGTAGTGCGTGGAGACCTGCTTGGCCGGGTCCTGGAAGATCTTCATCGCGTCCGGGAAGGTCTCCTGCGTCACATGGATGACGATGAAGTCGATCGGATACGAGGTCGGGCGGCTGGAGACGCGGTAGTTGGAGGAGGAGGCCGGGATCCAGTGGGTGGGGGGATAGGCGGCCGCGCGGCGGCGACGTCTGTCGTCGGCGTGGGCGGCGGTGGCGGTAGCGGTGAGTCCGGTGGCGGCGGTGGCGAGATAGGCGCCCGAGCGGAGCAGGGCGCGCCGGGTGGAGGTGCGGCCGTGCGCTTCCATGGGGGATCTCCCGAATGGCGTAGCCGGGACAAGGGGGGGGTGAAACGTGGGGGGTGTGACGCGCGTAGCGCTGTTCCATGGTGAGTGCTGGGCAGGGCCATGCCAAGAACCGACGGGCAAAGAAAGATTTCGTGTCACGGTCTGGACCACTGGAGATTCACCAGAAAGAGGTCGACAACAAAGGAAAATTGCGCCCCTACCCGCCATTAGCAAGGCAAGTGTTACAGCTCACCTTGGATTGGCTTGGAAGTGATCTACCGCCTCTGCGATAGTCGGGGCCGCGACCCCATTGACCCGAGCGAGGTCGTTCCCCCGAATGCCATGACGAACACCCCTTTCGCGCCATGGCCGGGGACGAAAAGAGGTCCCCGTGTCGTCGGCATACGACACACGGGGACCCTTTTCACACGCTGTGCGCCTTACACGCTCGGCGCCGCGGTCCGCACCGGCGCTCGTCCGGTCAGTTTTCGGCCACGCGCATCTCGAACCAGGTCGTCTTGCCGCACGGCAGCAGATCGACCCCCCACCGCTGGGAGAGCTGGTCGACCAGCGTCAGCCCGCGCCCGCTGGTGTCGAGCTCCCCCACCGGCAGCAGGCACGGCAGCCCCCGGGAGGGGTCACGGACCTCGACCCGGATCCAGCCGCGCCGCCGCAGCATCCGCAGCCCGAAGGTACGGGCGCCGGTATGCCGTACGGCGTTGCCCACCAGCTCGGAGACGAGCAGCACGGTGTGCTCGGCGAGCTGAAGACCCAGCCCCCAGTCGCGTGCCACCACGAATTCGGCCAGCCGGCGGGCGGTCGCCGCGGACTCGGGACGGGAGGGCAGCCGCACCTCCTCGGCCGCGGGGTTTCCAAAGAGGTCAAGCGCCCTGCGGGCCCGCTCGTCCTCGACGGACGGCACCCCCCGCACCGCAGCTGTACCAGTGCGCTGCTGCGGCTGCTCCGTTCCCTCCAAGCCCGCCATGCCCCCCATCATGGCCGCCCAAAAGGTCATCCGGGGCGGAACCGTGGGATCCCGAACACCGGAGCCCCAGGCTCCACAAACCCGATCCGACATATGCCAACGGCAGTTGGGGCACCACAACACCCCGGCTGACCAGCGATGCCACCGCGCGTACGCGTGATCACCCAGCGTACCGGAACGGGTCGTCCGAGGGCCGCCGTTGGCGAAGAAAATTCGCTCGCACGGGGCATACCCGGCTCCGTGACCCGGGCCGAGACGATCGGAACCGGCCGGATGTCAGCGGAACGTGGCCTTACCCGGCCCGTCCTCTACAAAGCTGCGCATCCCGATCTCCCGGTCCTCGGTGGCGAACAGCCCGGCGAACCAGGTCCGCTCGATGGCGAGACCGCTGTCGAGATCCGTCTCCAGCCCCCGGTCCACCGACTCCTTGGCCGCGCGCAGCGCGATCGCCGGGCCCCGGGCCAGCCGCGCCGCCCAGGCGTGGGCCTGCTCGTAGACCTCCTCGGCCGGTACGACCCGGTCCACCAGGCCGATGGTGAGCGCCTCGTCGGCCTTGACCTGACGGCCCGTGAAGATGAGGTCCTTGGCCTTGGCCGGCCCGACCAGCCGGGCCAGCCGCTGGGTGCCGCCCGCGCCCGGGATCAGGCCGAGCAGGATCTCGGGCTGGCCCAGCTTGGCGTTCTCCGCGGCGATCCGGAAGTCGGCGCACAGCGCCAGCTCGCAGCCGCCGCCGAGGGCGTAGCCGGTGACGGCGGCGACCACGGGCTTGGGGATCCGGGCCACGGCGGTGAAGGACTCCTGCAGATCACCGGAGCGGGCCACCATCGCGGCGTGGTCCATCTCCCGCATCTCCTTGATGTCCGCGCCGGCCGCGAACACCTTCTCGCCGCCCCAGATGACCACGGCGCGCACATCGTCGCGGTGGGTCACCTCGGCAGCGAGCTCCCGCAGCCGGTCCTGGGTGGCGGTGTCGAGCGCGTTCATCGGGGGGCGGTCAAGGCGGAAGGTGGCAACGCCGTCGGCAACCTCGAGATTCACAGTCATGAGCGCAGGTTAGCGCCCGCTAACACGGGAGCGGTGGGCCGGGGGCGGCGGGCCGGGGGCAGTGCCATGACGCGAGGACGCAGGGTCGCTCGGGAACCGGAGCCGGGGCACCAGGGCGGCGCCGCGGCTCCGGCGCGGGGTCATGCCTTCCACTTCTCCCAGGACATGTTCCAGCCGTTGAGCCCGTTGTCCGGCTGGACGGTCTCGTCATGCGAGTTCTTCACGATGACCACATCGCCGAGGATCGACTTGCGGAAGAACCAGGACGCCGGGGTGGAGGAGTCCCCGCCGCCGCGCTGGTCGAAGAGGCCCACACAGCCGTGGCTGACATTGGACGAGCCGAAGGTGGCCTGGCCCGCCCAGTAGTTGCCGTGGATGAAGGTGCCGGAGGTCGACAGGCGCATCGCATGCGGCACGTCCTTGATGTCGTACTCCCCGTCGAAGCCGACCGTGGCGCCGTCCATCCGCGTCACCGGATGCTTCTCGCTGATCACCATTTTGCCGTTGTAGGTCTCATGGCCGGGCGCGCCCGAGGTGATGGGGATGGTCCTGATGGTCTTGCCGTCCCGCTTGACCGTCATCTTCTTGGACTTGGCGTCGACGACCGAGATCTGGCTGCGGCCGATGGTGAACGTCACCGACTTCCGCTGCTCGCCGTACACCCCCGGCCTGCCCTCGACCCCGTCCAGATCCAGACTGAGCGTCACCTTGGTGCCGGGCTTCCAGTACTTCTCCGGGCGGAAGTCCAGCCGGTCGTTGCCGAACCAGTGGCTCGCCAGCGGCACCGACGGCGAGGCGCTGACCTTTATCCCCTTCTCCACGGCCGCCGGGTGGGTGATACCGCGGTTGAAGTGGAGCGAGACGGGCATGCCGACGCCGACCGTCGAGCCGTCCTCCGGGGTGTAGATGCCCACGAAGGTGTTCTTGGGGCGCAGGGTGGTGAAGGTCGCGTGCCGGGTCGTGGTCAGGCCGTCGGTGTCCTTGGCGACCGCGTCCACGGTGTAGGTGGTGTCCGAGCGGAGGTGGGCGGCGGGCAGCCAGCTCTTTCCGTCCTCGCCGACCTTCCCCTCGACCGCGGCGCCCTTGGCGTCCTTGACCTTGACCGAGGACAGGGTGCCCTTCGCCGAGGTGACCTTCAGCGCACCGCTGGTGTCCACGCCCTTCGCGCCGTCCTTGGGCGCGATCGTCACCACGGCCCGCGAGATCCTGGACCGGCCGTCACCCTTGCCGTCCTCGCCCTTCTTACCGTCGTCGGAGCTACCGCCTCCGCCACACGCGGCCACTGCCATGAGCAACGCCCCGAGCAGCAGCGCGAGAAGCCCCTTGCGGCCGCCACGCGCCGCCCTCGGTATCCACCGCACCGTCACCACAGCTCTCCCTCCCCCGGAGCCTCGCCCCCGCGGCAAGCCCGATCACGCGCAGGGCGCGCCTGGCGATAGGTAATCACACGCCACCGACAGTGGACTTCCCCTCGTTGGTCACGGTTCAGTCGCAGGCGGGAGCCGGTCACGGGACGATCGGCCCATGCCGGGCAGCGGTGGAGTGCGGGGAAACGTGCGAGTCGGCGCGATTGCGGGCAGAACAGGTGGGAGAGCGTGGGCCAGGGTCCGTGCGGTACGGGACACCGCGGGGCCCGCCGGTCCGCCATGAGGTGCTGCCCGCCTTCCCTCCCTCGGGGCGGGGGCGGTTGGCCACGAGCCGCGGAGGCCGATGTGTCCAGCGCAGCCGGGCAGGAGACACGCGACGGCGTCCCCGGACGCCCCTCGGCGACGACGGTGGGCCGTCTCGTCGGCCACCGCCCCACGGCGCTCGCCCCGCGGCCCGACCGGAGCACCGCCCCGGCGGCGGGCCCCGCCGTCCGGCCGGGCAGCCCGGAGCCGCTCGGCGCCCGCCCCTGCCGGGGGCCGGACGGGGTGTGGGGGACCAACTTCGCGCTGTGGGCGGGCGGTGCGGAGGCGGTCGACCTGTGTCTGTTCGACGACGACGGCCACGAGCTGCGCTGTCCGCTCACCGAGCTCACCCACGAGGTCTGGCACGGCTTCGTGCCCGGTGTGCTGCCCGGCCGGCGGTACGGCTACCGCGTGCACGGCCGCTGGGACCCCTGGACCGGCGCCCGCTGGAATCCGGCGAAGCTGCTGCTGGATCCGTACGCCCGCGCCGTGGACGGGGACTTCGCGCTGCCCGCGGAGGTCTACGGACATATGCGGGACTGGCCGCAGCAGCATGTGGCGGACACCGTCCGGGACGACCGCGACTCCGCCCCGTACGTCCCCAAGGGCGTGGTCGTCGGCGACGACACGGCGGACGGCGCGCCCGACGAGTGGACGCAGGACCGGCGGCCCAAGACGCCCTGGGCCGAGTCGGTGATCTACGAACTCCATGTGCGCGGCTTCACCATGCGCCACCCCGGGGTGCCGCCCGAACTGCGCGGCACCTACGCGGGACTGGCGCATCCGGCGGCCACCGAGCACCTGACCCGGCTGGGGGTCACGGCGGTCGAGCTGCTGCCGGTGCATCAGTTCGCCCATGAGGACCATCTGCTGCGGCGGGGCTTACGCAACTACTGGGGCTACAACTCGATCGGCTACTTCGCGCCACACGCCGGATACGCGGCCGACGGCACCCGGGGCCAGCAGGTCGGGGAGTTCCGGCGGATGGTGCGCGCCCTGCACGCCGCCGGGATCGAGGTGATCCTCGACGTCGTCTACAACCACACCGCCGAGGCCAATGAGCTGGGCCCCACCCTCTCGCTGCGCGGTGTCGACAACCGCGGCTACTACCGGCTGCAGCAGGACCCCCGCCGCTACGCCGACTTCACCGGCTGCGGCAACACCCTGCACGTCCTGCAACCGCAGGTGCTGCGGCTGATCACCGACTCGCTGCGCTACTGGGTCACCGAGATGGGGGTGGACGGCTTCCGCTTCGACCTGGCCAGCGCGCTCGCCCGCGCCGCGCACGGCGTGGACATGCTCTCGCCCTTCCTGGCCGTGATCGCGCAGGATCCCGTACTGCGCCGGGTGAAGCTGATCGCGGAGCCGTGGGACGTGGGCTCCGGCGGCTATCAGGTGGGCGCCTTCCCGCCGCTGTGGGCGGAGTGGAACGACCGATACCGCGACGCGGTGCGGGACTTCTGGCGCGGGGCACTGCCCGACGCCCGCGATCTGGGCTACCGGCTCTCGGGCTCCAGCGATCTGTACGCGTGGAGCGGCCGCCGCCCGTACGCCTCGGTCAACTTCATCACCGCGCACGACGGTTTCACCCTGCGCGATCTGGTCTCCTACGAGCGCAAGCACAACGAGGCCAACGGGGAGGGCAATCGCGACGGCACCCCCGACAACCGCGCCTGGAACTGCGGCGCCGAGGGCGAGACCGACGACCCGGAGATACGCGCGCTGCGCCGCCGCCAGCTGCGCAATCTGCTGGCCACCCTGCTGCTGTCCACCGGGGTGCCGATGCTGGTCGCGGGCGATGAGCTGGGCCGCACCCAGGGCGGCAACAACAACGCGTACTGCCAGGACAACGAGACCGGCTGGCTCGACTGGTCGCTGCTCGACGACCCCGGCTGGCGCGCCCTTACCGAGCTCACCGCCCGGCTGATACGGCTGCGCCGGGCCCATCCGGTGCTGCGCCGCCCGGCCTTCTTCTCCGGCCTGGCCCGGCCTCCGGAGGGGCTGCGCGATCTGGCGTGGTTCACCCCGCACGGCACCGAGATGACCGCATCCGACTGGTACGCGCCGACGACCGCCCTCGGGGCCTATCTGTCGGGCCGCGATCTGCCCCAGCGCGATCCGCACGGCGCCCCGGTCACGGACGACAGCTTCCTGGCCCTGCTGCACGCGGGCCCGCGGCCGCTCTCCTTCACCCTGCCCGGACCGCCCTGGGCCCGGGGGTACGAGCTCCTCCTGGACACCTCCCGTGAGGACCAGGAGGCGCCCCCGGGCACACGCCTGGCGGCGGGCGCCCCCATCGAGCTTCCAGCGCGCTCGGTCCTGCTGCTGCGCGCCCTCGACGCCACGGACCTACGCCAAAAAACCGAGTGAACGCTGTCGGTGGCGGACCGTAGTCTCCCCACTGATGGCTGTGACGAGTGAACCCAGCGCCCAGGAAGGCGGTGCCGCCCCGCGGCACCGCTCCGCCACGCGTTCGCTCCTGCGGCTGTGGCCCTATGTGCGCCCGGTGCGGGTGCGGCTGTTCGGCGCGGCCGGGGTGGCGGTCGTCGCCTCCTGTCTGGGCCTGGTCATCCCGCTCGTCCTCAAGTGGATGGTGGACGGGCCGGTGGCCCACCGGGACCCGGGCGGGGTCTGGCTGGGCGGTGCGCTGCTGCTGGCCCTGGGCACGGCCGAGGCCGGGCTCTTCGGGCTGCGGCGCTGGCTGGTGGGGCGGCCCCTGGCGTCCGTCGAGGCCGCGATGCGCGCCGATCTCTACCGCCACCTGCAGCGGCTGCCGGTCTCCTTCCACGACCGCTGGGCCTCCGGCCAGCTGCTGTCACGGGCCACGACCGATCTGATGCTGCTGCGGATGTTCCTGGCCTTCCCGCTCACCTTCCTGGTGGTCAACGGGGTCACCATCCTGGCCGGATTCGCCATCCTGCTGTCGCAGGAGTGGACGCTGGGCCTGGTCCTGGTGATTCCGGCGGTGCCGCTGGTGATCCTCTGCTCGCTGTTCGAGACGCGGTACGCGACGGTGGCCCGCACCGTGCAGGACCAGACCGGCGATCTGACGACGGTCGTCGAGGAGGGCGTGCTCGGCGTCCGTATCGTCAAGGGTTTCGGCCGCCACCGCAGCCAGGCCCGCGCCTTCCGCGTCCTGTCGGAGCGGGTCCGCTCCACCGAGCTCCACAAGGCGCGGCTGCTGGCCACGCTCTGGGCGCTGATCATGACCCTGCCGGAGCTGGCGATCGGCGCGGCGCTGGTGCTCGGCACGATGCGGGTGGCCGACGGGGATCTGTCGGCGGGCACGCTGGTCGCCTTCCTCTCCACCGCCCTGACGCTGCGCTGGCCCGTGGAGTCCCTGGGCTTCCTCCTCGCGATGAGCCAGGACGCGGCGACGGCCACCGACCGCTATTTCGACGTCATGGACGCGGAACCGGCCACCGCGGCCGACCGGCGGCTCGCAGGGTCGCCGCGGCGCGGCGAGGACGGCGAAGGCGGCCAGGACGGAGAGGACGGCGAAGGCGGCGAAGGCGGCGAGGGCGGCCAGGACCGCGAGGGCGGGCTCCGGTTCGAGGGCGTGGAGTTCGCCTACGCGGACGCGCCGCCGGAGGAGCCGCCCGTGCTGCGCGGGGTCGATCTCCACATCCGGCCCGGCGAGACCATGGCGCTGGTCGGGGCGACCGGATCCGGAAAGACCACCCTTACCGCTCTCGTCCCCCGGCTCCAGGAGATCACGCGCGGGCGGATCACCCTCGACGGCCGGGACATCACCGCCCTCCCCCGGGAGGAGCTGCGCTCCCTGGTGGCCGTCGCGTTCGAGGAGCCCACGCTGTTCTCCGCCACCGCCGGTGAGAACGTCCTCATGGGCGCCGGCGACGCGGGCCGGGAGGAGCTGCTGCGTGCCCTGAAGGTGGCGCAGGCCGATTTCGTGCACGCGCTGCCGCAGGGCACCGACACCGAGGTCGGCGAGCAGGGGCTCAGTCTGTCCGGCGGTCAGCGGCAGCGGCTCGCGCTGGCGCGGGCCGTCGTGGGCAGCCCGCGGTTCCTGGTGCTCGACGATCCGCTGTCCGCCCTCGATGTGCACACCGAGGCACTGGTGGAGGCGGCGCTGCGGCAGGTGCTGGCGGCCACGACCGCGCTGGTCGTCGCGCACCGGCCGTCCACCGTGCTGCTCGCCGACCGGGTCGCGCTGCTGTCGGAGGGCCGGATCACCGCCGTCGGCACCCATCAGCGGCTGCTGCGGGAGAGCGCGGAGTACCGGGCGCTGATGTCGGGTCAGGAACGCGAGGAGGGGGAGAGCGGACCATGACGACGGTCGAGGAGGAGCGGGAGAGCACGGACGACGAGGGCTGGGGCGAGGACGGGGACGAGGGCCGGGCGCCGTCGTCCGACCCGTTCGACCGCGATGTCCTGCCGGTGCCCAAGGGCGCGTCGCCGGCTCTGCTGCGTTCGCTGCTCTCGCCGCGTCGGCGGCGGGTCTGGCTGGCGGCCGTCCTGCTGCTGCTCCAGCAGGCCGCCGTCCAGGCGGGTCCGCTGCTCGTCGCGTACGCCATCGACCATGCCGTGCCCGCTCTCCGCGACGGCGCCCACGGCCCGCTGATCGCCGTCGGCACGGTCTATCTGGGCTGCGCGCTCGCCTCCGGAGCGCTGCAGTACGCGTTCATCCGCGCCTCCGCCCGGATCGGCCAGGACGTGCTGCTGGATCTGCGCGGCCGGATCTTCCGCCACGCCCAGGCGCTGAGCGTGGACTTCCACGAGCGCTACACCTCCGGCCGGCTGATCTCCCGCGCCACGACCGACGTCGAGTCGCTGCGCGAGCTGCTCAGCGAGGGGCTGGAGGAGCTGCTCGGAGTCGCGCTGTCGGTCGTCTACATCTCCGTCACGCTGCTCTATCTCGACTGGGGGCTGGGCGGGGCGGCCGTGCTCTCCTTCTGGCCGCTGTATCTGCTGATCCGCTCCTTCCAGCGGCGCTCCATGCGGGTGTACCGCAAGCGGTCGACGGCGATCGCGGCGGTGATCGTGACGTTCACCGAGACCATGAACGGCATCCGCCCCGTGCAGGCGTTCCGCCGCGAGCACGCCAACGACACGCGTTTCCGCGAGCTGAACCACCGCCATGAGCGCGCCAACGGGGACGCGATCCTGGAAATGGCCCGCTATGTGGTCAGCTCCCGGCTGGTCGCCAACGCGGCGGTGGCCGTCCTCGTGCTCTGGGGCGCCTACCGAGTGGCCTCCGGTTCGCTCGCGCTCGGGGTGCTGGCCGCGGCCGCGCTGTATCTGCGCAGGCTGTACGACCCGATCGACCGGCTGGGGATGTTCCTCAACTCCTACCAGTCGGCGGCCGCCTCGCTGGAGAAGATCGCGGGCCTGCTGGCCCAGCGCCCCTCCGTCCCCGAGCCCGCCGACCCCAAGCCGCTGCCGCCGCGCCCGACGAAGGCTCCCGGCCGGGAGGTGGTCTTCGACGGGGTGCGCTTCGCCTATCGCACCGGCGGCGAGGTGCTGCCCCGCTTCGACCTCACGCTGCCCGCCGGGCAGACCCTCGCGGTGGTCGGGGCGACCGGCGCGGGCAAGTCCACCCTCGCCAAGCTGCTGGCCCGTTTCTACGACCCCAGCGAAGGCCGGGTGCTGCTCGACGGGGTGGATCTGCGCGATCTGGCCATGCCCGAACTGCGGCGCGGTGTGGTCATGGTGACGCAGGAGGCGTTCCTGTTCTCCGGCACCATCGCCGAGAACATCGCCATCGGCCGCCCCGACGCCAGCCGCGCCGAGATCGAGCAGGCGGCCAAGGCGATCGGCGCACACGACTTCGTCGCCGCCCTGCCCGACGGCTACGACACGGATGTGCGCAAGCGCGGCGGCCGGATCTCGGCCGGCCAGCGCCAACTGGTCGCGTTCGCCCGCGCGCTGCTCGCCGACCCGTCGGTCCTCATCCTCGACGAGGCCACCTCCTCCCTCGACATCCCGGGCGAGCAGGCGGTGCAGCGCGCCATGGACACGGTGCTGCGCGGCCGTACGGCGGTCGTCATCGCCCATCGCCTGTCGACCGTCGAGACGGCCGACCGGGTGCTGGTCATGGCCGACGGCCGGATCGTCGAGGACGGCTCACCGGACCGTCTGATCGCGGGCGAGGGCCGGTTCGCGGCGCTGCATCAGGCGTGGCGGGACAGCCTGGTGTGACGAGCCGGGTCGCGGGTTCCGCGCGTCGATGGACAGCGCTGTGCATCGGCGACCGGCATCAGGAAGATCTCCTCTCAGGATCCGCAGAAGCCTCGCCGGTGGCACAGCCCGGCCTGGGAGCACGCCCCGGCCCTGAACGGACAGGCCGGCCTGGAAGCGCTGCGGTACGCACGCCGGATCGCGGCCAGGACAGAGGCTCGTCGAGTCCACGACGGAAACCGGTCCGCAGCGCTACTGGCGCCTGCGCGACGCCTGTGAGAGCGCGTCGACGGTTACCCCCACGATGGCCAGGAGCTGCGCCGGGCTCGCCCCAGCTCTGCTCATGACGGCGAGAGACTGGTTCACGGCGGCCACGTGTTCAGCGAAGGCATCGGCGTCCTGGTCGGTCAATCGGCCTGCCTTCAGTGCGGCGCGTAGGCGCAAGCGCTGGAAGCCCAGTGCCTCCTTCGCGCGAGCCGCGACGCTCTGACTCAGCACCGGAATCGCCATGGCCGACTGGGCGACCAGGCATCCGTCCGGCAGTTCGGGATCGGCGATGCGCGCGAGGGTGACATCGAAGAACGCACGAACGGCTGCAAGAGGCTCCGAGGCCGCACACGACAGGGCGGCGTCGTACTTGTCGCCATAGCGCGCGGCATAGCGATCCAAGCAACGCAGGAAGAGCGTGTCCTTGTCGCCGAGCGAGGAGTAGATGGAGCTGCGGTTCAGGCCGGTTGCCCGGGACAGATCGTCCACTGAGGTATCGGCGTAACCCGCGCGCCAGAACTGGATCATCGCGGCGTCAAGTGCCGTGTCCATGTCGAATTGCTTCTTGCCTGCCACGTGGCACTTCCTTGCCGGTCTGTCGATGTTCCGTGTCGCGTCGCACCACCCTATCTTGAACCATCCAGTTCAAGATGTGTTAGCGTCCAAACATGGCCATGGCCCGGCGCACCCCACAGCGCGACATTGTTCGTCCAGCCCGGGCTCGTCGCCCCTGTCCCGCTACCGGGCCTCACCGATCAGGCCGTCGGGCCCCGGACGTCCAGCAGCACGCCGGCAGCGCCCGGCAGCCGCACCGCGCTCGTGGACCCAACCCTCGGGCGAAGCACCGAACCAGGACACCCAACACCGACGGAGGATCCCCGTGACTGACCCCGCGACCAGCGCTCGGCACGTCCGCGAAAGTAACCCTGTCCCCGATCTGCCCCTGCACGACCTGGCGGGATTCACTCACCGCTGGGTTGACGCCGACGGCGTCCGCCTTCATGCCGTCGAAGGCGGCCGGCCGACCGGCCCGACCGTTGTCCTGCTCGCCGGATTCCCGCAAACCTGGTGGGCATGGCGAAAGGTCATGCCCAGCCTCGCCGGCCGGTTCCACGTCATCGCGATCGACCTGCCGGGCCAGGGCCACTCCGAGCGTCCGGAGCGCGGCTACGACACGCACACGGTCGCCGCGCACGTCCACGCCGCCGTGAAGGCTCTCGGAGTGTCGACTTACTGGCTGGTCGCCCACGACATCGGCGCCTGGGTCGCCTTCTCCCTCGCACTCACATTCGAAAGCCAACTGCGCGGGGTCGCTTTGCTCGACGCCGGAATTCCCGGCATCTCCCTCCCCGACGCGATTCCCACCGACCCGGATCGGGCGTGGAAAACCTGGCATTTCGCGTTCCACCTTGTGCCCGATCTGCCCGAGACGCTGCTTGCCGGCCGCGAACGGGACTACGTCGGCTGGTTCCTGAAAGTGAAGGCCCTCTCTCCCGACACATTCGAGGACGCCGAGCTCGACCACTACGCAGCGGCCGTCGCCGTCGACGGTGGCCTCCGCGCTTCCCTCGCCTACTATCGGGACGCCGCCGAGTCGGCGCGCAAGAACCACGCGGCGCTCGAGCGGCAGCACCTGACCGTGCCCATCCTCGGAATCTCCAGCAGTCACGGCTCCATCCCGGACATGGCGGCCTCCATCAGCCCATGGGCCGCCGACACCACCGGAGTCGTCGTGCCCGACGCTGGACACTTCATCCCCGATGAGCAGCCCGAAGCCGTCGCTGCCGCTGTAGCCGATTTCATCCTCGACGGCGACTGACACCGGTCAAACCTGTCTTCAGGTTCAGCCGCCGTACGCGTACGAGGCGAGCAGGCCGGCGGCGAGCACCGGGTCCACGACCGGGACGCCCAGCCGCTCCTCCAGCAGCGGGCGGATTCCGATGGTGTTGAGGCCGGTGCAGGCGAGGAGCAGGGTGTCCGCGCCCGACGCGACGAGCCCAGCCGCGGCCTCCAGCACCACCGCGGGCCCCTCCGGGGCGAGCAGGTCGGTGGTGCGGTGGACGCCGTCGGGGCGGGCGGAGGCGGCGAAGTGGTCGCCGAGCACCGCGCGCACGGCGGGCGGCGCCTCGTCCCGGATGCCCAGCACCCCGACCCGGCGGCCGAGGCCCAGGGCTACGGCGGCGGCCGCCGAGCCCGCGCCGATGACGGGGATGCCGACGGCCTGGCGGGTTTTCCGGAGCGCCGGATCGGCGGCGCAGCTGATGATCAGCGTCCGCGCCCCGGCATCGGCCAACTCCCGGGCGAGGTCCACGATCTTGGGTTCGGCGCGAGCCCCGGAGTCGTCGTCATGGATGCCGTGGGGCTGGCCGGGGATGCACCGCGAGACGGTCGGCAGGCCGTAGCGCTCCTCGATGGCCGTGCCGTGGGTGGCGACGGCGGCAGGGTCCTCGCTGGTGAGGACGCGGATCACCCCGATGGACCGGGCGGAGGCGGCGGATACCGGCGCGGGCACGGGTACGGACACGGGCGAAGGTATGGACACGGTGGACCTCCGGCGGGTAGGGCGCCGCGGGGCGGGCGAGGGCGCGGGTGGGTGTGCGGAAGCGTTACGGAGCGGCGCCGTGCGGCCCGGCGCGCGACGGCGCCGCGCCATCGTCACGCTGAGGCCGCCACCACCTCTGCCGCCATGCGGACGGCGATGGCGCGGGCCAGCAGCACGGGGCGGCCCGCGGCCCGCACGGCGGCGGTGCGCATCTGTTCCGTGTAGCCGATGCAGTCCAGGACGAGCCAGGAGCTGCCGCGGTCGGCGAGGGTGCGCGCGGCGGTGGCGATGTCGTCCAGGACGCGCTCGGCGGGGCCGTACGGATCGGCGGTCGCGGTCTGGACCCGGCCCGGCAGCAGTTCCGCCCAGCGGCGGGAGACATCCTCGGCCTGGTCGGGGTGCGGGCAGACGATGCCCACGGGGTCGGTGCCCACGGTCGCGGCGACGGCCTGCTGCACCAGCGGTTCGGCGAACAGCAGCGGCCGCCGGGCCCGCACCGCGGGAAAGCGGCCGGTGCACAGCAGCAGGGTCGCGGCGGCGCCGTCCCGCTCCGCGCGGGCGACCGCGTCCGTGATGCGCGGGACGATCGCCCCGTGCCCGAGCAGTACCGAACGGCCGTCGCGCAGCCGGGAGATCAGCGGTGCCTCGCCGTCCTCGGGGGCCAGCAGCCGGCGGGTCGCCGCCTCGGCGTCGCCGTCGAACCGTTCGGCGTCGAGCGCGCCGTGCTCGACCAGGCGCACCCCGGGCAGCAGCGGTTCGGCGTCCGGGCGGAGGTCGGCGCGCGGGGCCTGGCCGATGGTGACGAGGCCGAGGGCCGGGGCGCCCGCCAGGTGTTCGGGGCCCACGGTCTCCCTGGTCTCCGTGGTGTCCATGTCGTCCACAGCGTGCACGTCCTTTCTCACTGGGCCTTCCTCACGCACCTTCCTCAGAACCTTCCTCACAGGGCCTTGGTGAACTGGCCCACGTCGTCACAGGGCCTTGGTGAGCTGGCCCACGTCGTTGAGGGAGCTTCCGGCGACGAGTCCGGCGCCGACCAGCGACAGGTCGTTCTCGGCCTGCTCGTCGGACTCCTTGCGCGCCTCCGCGTCGGCGATCCCGCGCCGCCGCCACAGGGTGTAGAGCTGACGGACGACCAGGGCGCCGAGGACCATCCAGCCGGCCTGGGGCGTGGCCACCAGAAGTCCGGTGGCCAGCAGGACGCCCATCTGCCGGGAGGGTCCGCCGAGGAGCTGGACGAGCGCGCCGGGGACCGCCCACAGCAGCATGGTGGTCATGGTGCCGGGCTCGAGGCCGGTCTTGATGGTGGTGACGTAGACCTCGGCGACCGGCGGCACCTTGCCGTCGGAGAAGAAGGTCTTCCAGGCGACGGCGACGACGACCAGCGCGACGCCGAAGCCGACGAGCTGGGCGAGGTACTGCTGGCGCCGCCCCTCGATCTCGAACGGCCGCCAGGGCGCGGCGTCCCGGCGCAGCAGCCAGCCCGCCTTGAAGTCGTAGCCGAGGTCGGCGAAGGCGGGGCCGGTGGAGGCCGTGTAGCCGACCAGCAGGGCGAGCGGCACGGTCGGGATGTGCAGCACCAGACCGATGATCAGGAAGATCAGGGTGACGGCGAAGGCCGGGAACCAGCCGGAGTGCATCGCCGCCAGCCCCACGATCAGCTGGTGGACGATGGCGGCGACACCGGCCAGCAGCACCCAGCCGACCAGCGCGGGCAGGGAGAGCCCGCCCACCACACCGCCCGCGATCGCGACCACGATCGCGCCGCAGACGAAGAGGCCCATGCCCTCCAGCAGTCCCCTGCGCAGCTGGGGGGCCTGGACCGTAAGGCCGCCGTCGGCGTCCGGACTGTCGACGGCAGAGCCGTCGGCGGCCGGACTCGCGACGGCCCCCTTCGCCCCGCCCTTCCGCGTCCGCATCAGCAGCAGCGCCTGCGCCAGGGCAACGAGCCCCGCGCCGATCATCAGCCCGTGCGGCACATGGTGAGCGCCCAGGTCGAACCCGAACTCGGGGGCGTACTGCCCCACGGTCAGCCCGACCCCGAACATGGCGAGCGCCCAGATATTGCCCAGGAACCCCACACCCGCGGCACTGGTCGGCAGCTTGAACAGCGCGCCGACGAAGCCGATCACCGCACCCGCGCCCAGGATCGCGGCCTTGCGTCCGCCGGTGTCCCCGGCCTTGATCGTCTCGGCCGCCGCGATCCCCGCCGGCCACGACCCGGTGGCGGGCAGCAGCTTGGAGTCGAACACCCGGTACAGCACCCAGCTGTCGACGGCGAGGCCGATGACGGCCCCGCCGAGCATGGGCCACACCAGGTCGTTACGCCCCAGGGCGAACGGCACCGCGATCGGGGTGAGCAGGGAGTTGGCCGCGGCGAAGGTGGAGCCGGAGATCGCCGACTGCACCAGGTTCTGCCGGTGCCTGGAGCGCATCCGGGTCAGCACGCCGACCGGGATACGGCCGATGAGCATCGCCACCAGGGCGCCGATCACGGCCGTGTTGGGCGACACCCCGAGCGAGGTGATCAGCACGATGCCGATCAGGGCGCCGAGGACCGACAGCACGATGGTGAGGATGAGGGTGACCGGCTCGAAGGCTCTGGGGTGCGATCGCGGCGGGGCGTCCGCGGCCGCGGCCGCGGCGTCGGCGCCGGCCTGGGGGTTCGGGTTCATGGGGACTCCTGCGGGGACGGGTCGGTCACCCGACCGCTGGGGACGGGCCGGTCACCCCGCCGGGGTGAGGGCCTGGAGGTGGGTCATGGGTCCGTACAGCTCGACCAGGCGCGCGAACTCCTCGGGGTCCAGGAAGCGGGCGACGCCGCGTCCGAACTCCTTCGCGGTCTCGACCGCGAACCGGGCCGCGACCGCGATGTCGGTCTCATGGCTGGCGCCGGTGGCGCATCCGGCCACCGCCGAGCCCGCCGTGATCGCGAGGCCGACGACGGGGGCGGTGGTGGCGACGGCGGGCTGGAGGATGGAGTTGAGGTGGTGCACTCCGTTGCCGTACGGGGTGATGTCCTGCGTGGTGATCGGCAGGATGCGCGCCGACTCGCCGGTCACGCTCTCCAGGACGGCCACCAGATCCTCGCTGACTCGCAGGATCCAGCCCTGGCAGACCGTCGGCGACAGGGCGACGCCACGGTGGTTGAGCAGCCGGTTGCCCTTGGTGGTGTCGATGGAGACGACCGCGTCCATCGCGGGCGAGATCTCCTCGCGGTTGCACACCAGGGTGTCCACCGGGGAGTCCATGAAGGGCACGGGGTCGTGCGGCTGGGTGGGGGCCCAGCCGGAGACGTGGGTGGAGAGCGTGACATCGCCGTCCAGGACGTCGCCGCGGGCGTGCATGTCCAGCAGCTTGGCCGCGGCGGACAGCGCCGCCACCGCCCCGTCGGCGTCCGAGACCAGCCCGATCCGCTCCGGACGGGCCCCGACTCCGCCGAGCCGGCCGAGGATGCCCAGGGTCGGGGCGTCGCCGCCGCCCAGCTTCCCGCGGCGGCCGGGGACGGTGACGGAGACGAAGTCCGTGCTGCCCTTGTCGCCCTCGACGGTGCGCACCTCGACCTGGGGCGCCGTCTGCGGGTCGGCTCCGGCCGCGGCCTGGACCGCGCGCAGGTGGTCGGCGAGGAGGGCGCCGCTGGTCTGCGGACGGTCGAGGAGTTCGATGATGTCAAGGACGTGTTTGAGCACGGCTGGCCTCTCACGGCGGGGTGATGCGGTCGGTGATGCGGTCGGTGATGTGATCGGTAACGCGGTCACGGACGCCGTCGGCGATGTGATCCGCGGATGCGGTCGGTAAGGCCGTCGGCGATGCCGTCGGGGAGGCGATCGGTCATGCCTCGGTATGGCGATCGGTGACGTCGATGGCCCGACCGGACGAGCGGGGGAAGCGGCGCGCGGGGCGGGCACTGCCACCGGGCACCGGCCTGGTCGGGGATCCGCCCGGCCGTCGGCTCCGCCAGGGTCCGCCCGGCGTCGCGCTGTGCGCAATGTTTTCTCGATATCCGAGAATGTTTACTCTTTCGACATGCCTGAACAGAAGCCCGTAACCGGCGCCCCGCCCCTCCAGACCGCGGACCGCGTGCTGAACGTGCTGCTCGCCTTCGACCGCGAGCGCCCCGAGTGGGGCGTCACCGAGATCGCCGAGGAGTTCGGGCTGGACAAGTCGGTGGCCCAGCGGCTGCTGGCCGCGCTGGCCTACCGGGGCTTCCTGGTCTCCGACAAGCGCTCACGCCGCTACCGGCTGGGCCCGGCGGTGTGGCATCTGTCCTGGGTGTGGGAGCGGGGCGGCGGCATGGCCAGCCTGGCCCGGCCGATCCTGGAGGCGCTGGCCGAGGCGGTCGGGGTGAACACACTGTTCGCGGTCCCGGACGGGGTGCACATGCGCTGCGTCGCGGCGGCGGACGGGGCCACCGGCCCGCTGCGCTACTACGTGCTGGCGGGCGAGCTGTACCCGGCACACGCCGGCGCCACCTCCCGCGCCTACTTCGGTATGCTCCCGCCCGGTGACCGGGCCGTGCTGCTGTACGGCCGCCCGATGGCGCGCTTCAGCGAGCACACGCCGACCGATCCGGTGCGGCTCGAGGAGCGCTTCTCCCAGGTGCGGCGCGACGGCTACGCCTACTCCGAGGGCGAGTACGATCCGGACAGCGCGGCGCTCGCGGCGCCGGTTCTGGTGGGCAGACGTCCGGTGGGCACCCTGACTCTGGCCGCCGCGCCCGAGGTGCTGCGCCCCCGCCGGGAGCAGCTGATCGCGCCGCTGCTGCAGGGCGCCACCGATCTGGGCAGGCTGCTGACGCCGGCCCGGCCGCGGCGCGCCCCGCGCCGCTAGCGGCGCCGAGCGGCGCCCATCCGCGGGGCGCACCACCCATCCCGACCACTCACCCCAAATCCCCCACATACCCCCATTCCCCTCACCGCCCGAGCCCTCCGTACCGCCCGTACCGCCGTACCGCCAGAAAGGCCCCCTCATGCAGTTGCTGCTGCTGTCGAACTCCGCCGCGCCCGGCCGCGGCTATCTGGACCACGCACTCGAGGAGATCGCCTCGGCGCTGGACGGCGCGCGCCGGCTCGTCTTCGTGCCGTACGCGCTGGCCGACCACGACGGCTACACCGCCAAGGTGGCCACGGCCCTGGAGCCGCTGGGCGTGGAGGTCACCGGTGCGCACACCGCCGACGACCCGGCCGAGCTGGTGCGCGGGGCGCAGGCGGTGTTCGTCGGCGGTGGCAACAGCTTCCGGCTGCTCAAGGCGTTGCATGAGCGCGATCTGGTCCGGGCGATACGGGAACGGGTGGCCGCGGGCGCGATCTACATGGGCTCCAGTGCGGGCACCAACATGGCCTGCCCGACCCTGCGCACCTCCAACGACATGCCCATCGTCCAGCCGCCCACCTTCGAGGCGCTGGGGCTGCTGCCGTTCCAGATCAACCCGCACTACCTCGACGCCGAGCCGGACACCGCCCATATGGGCGAGAGCCGGGCCCTACGGCTCGAGCAGTTCCTGGAGGAGAACGACGTTCCGGTGGTCGGGCTGCGCGAGGGCACCTGGCTGCGCCGGGACGCGGACCGGCTGACGCTGGGCGGCATCGACGCCGGGGCGATCCTCTTCCGCAGGGGTGAGGACCCGGCCGAGCTGCGTCCCGGGGCCGATCTGAGCGCGCTGCTGCGGGAGGAGTCGCGCTTCGACTCCGCCGTGCACTCGTCCTGACCGCGGGGCCGGGCGTCTCACTCACCGACCGAGCCGTCGGCCAACTCCCGTACGACATCGAGCTGTCCGGCGTGGCGGGCGTACTCCTGGAGCAGGTGGAAGAGGATCCAGCCGAGCGTCGGGGCCTCGGCCTCGGTGGTGAACCGCCCGCCGGTGGCCGCCCGCCGCTCCAGCGGTACGCCCGCGACGGTCGCCCGCGACCAGGCGCACTGCTCCTCGTACCGCGCCCGCACCTCGGCGGACGACATGCTCTCGGGGACCTGCCATCGGTCCTCGGGGCCGCGGTCGCCCCAGGGCTCGTCCACCGCCTCGCCCAGGAAGCCCCAGCGCAGCCAGCGCCGTTCGACATGGGTCAGATGGTGGAGCAGTTCCAACGGGGTCCAGCCGGACGGCAGTCGGCTGGTGCGCAGCTCGTGCTCCGCGAGGCCATCGAGCTTGTTGGGCACGACGGAGCGGAAGTAGTCGAGATAGGCGCCGAGCAGGTGGTGAGGCTCGGTCAGCGCAGGCGGGGGCTCGTCGATCGGGTTCACGGGGTCGGACATGGGGGCGATGCTACGGAACGCCATCGACATCGGGCATTGCCGAATTTGACCGTAAATCACCGCCATACGAACACGGCATAGCTGTCAACGGACGCTTTCCGGACAAGTTCTTGTCGCGATCCTGACAGGTCAAGTCCAGTGGTGCCACTCTTCCCTCGGCCGAGACGCCCGCATTCCCACAGTGTGCGGGCCCAAGGCCGTACCCCCACACACCCCCGGTCGCACTGCGGCCGCGCCCCGTCGTTCGTCTGCGGCAGGGCGCACCCGGTAACGCCAGGGGACGGTAACCCGCTCTGCCCTGCCCTGCCCGGACGGCGACCCAGCCGCCCGGTCGTCCCGGCCGTACCACCGTGCGGCCAGCGCAGAAGGAGTCAGCGTGAGATCCCTCCCCCAACGGCACCTCAGACCCAGCACCCGCAGATCCGGTCGCACCCCAGGTCAACGAGGCGTAGCCACCGGTGCGCTGGTCGTCGCGGCGGCGATGATCGGCGTCGGTTTCCAGAGCGGCACCGCCGCCGCCCGCCAGGACGGCGCCGCCGACCGCCCCGCCGCCCGCACGATATCCGGCGCCCCCGACCCCGGCGCCCTGCCCGCCAAGCTCTCCCCCGCCCAGCGCGCCGAGCTGATCCGGAAGGCCGACGCCGCCAAGGGCACGGCCGCCAAGGGCCTCGGGCTCGGCGCCAAGGAGAAGCTGGTCGTCAAGGACGTCATCAAGGACGCCGACGGCACCACCCACACCCGCTACGAGCGCACCTACGCCGGACTGCCCGTCCTCGGCGGCGATCTGGTCGTCGACCGGGCGAAGAGCGGTGCGCGGCTGACCGTCGCCAAGGCGGCCAAGGCCCGGCTGACCGTGCCGACCACCACCGCCGCCGTCGCGCCCGCCACCGCCGAGAAGGCCGCCGTGAAGGCGGCGAACGCGCAGGGTTCGCGGAAGACCGAGGCCGAGCGGGCGCCCCGCAAGGTGATCTGGGCCGCGAAGGGCACCCCGACCCTCGCCTATGAGACGGTCGTCGGCGGCCTCCAGGAGGACGGCGCCCCGAACGAGCTGCACGTCATCACCGACGCGGCCACCGGCACGAAGCTGTTCGAGTTCCAGGGCGTCAAGAAGGGCACCGGGAACAGCCAGTACAGCGGCCAGGTGGCCCTCGGCACCTCGGGCAGCGCGGGCTCGTACAACCTCACCGACTCCGGCCGCGGCAACCACAAGACGTACAACCTCAACCGCGGCACCTCGGGCACCGGCACGCTCTTCACCGACGCCGACGACGTCTGGGGCAGCGGCAACACCTCCGACGCCGCGACCGCCGGCGTGGACGCGCACTACGGCGCCGCCGAGACCTGGGACTACTACAGATACGTCCACGGCCGCACCGGCATCAGGGGCGACGGCGTCGGGGCGTACTCCCGGGTCCACTACAGCAGCGGCTATGTCAACGCCTTCTGGCAGGACGCCTGCTTCTGCATGACGTACGGCGACGGCTCGGGCAACGCCAAGCCGCTGACCTCCATCGATGTCGCCGCCCACGAGATGAGCCACGGGGTCACCGCGGCCACCGCCAACCTCACCTACAGCGGTGAGTCCGGCGGGCTCAACGAAGGCACCTCCGACATCTTCGCCGCCGCCGTCGAGTTCTACGCGGACAACGCGAGCGACCCCGGGGACTACCTCGTCGGAGAGAAGATCGACATCAACGGCGACGGCACCCCGCTGCGCTACATGGACAAGCCCAGCAAGGACGGGGCCTCCAAGGACAGCTGGTACTCCGGTGTCGGCAATGTGGACGTCCACTACTCGTCCGGCATCGCCAACCACTTCTTCTACCTGCTCTCCGAGGGCAGCGGCGCCAAGGTCATCAACGGCGTCAGCTACGACAGCCCGACCTACGACAACCTCCCGGTCACCGGCATCGGCCGGGGCAACGCGGAGAAGATCTGGTTCAAGGCGCTGAGCCAGCGGATGACCTCCAACACCAACTACGCGGGCGCCCGTGACGCCACGCTGTGGGCGGCGGGCGAACTCTTCGGCCAGGGCAGCGCGCAGTACAACGCCGTGGCAAACGCCTGGGCCGGGGTCAACGTCGGCACCCGGATCGCCGACGGCGTCACCGTCACCCCGCCCGGCGCCCAGACCAGCATCGTCGACCAGGCCACCAGCCTGCAGATCACCGCGACCAGCTCCAACCCGGGCGCGCTCTCCTACGCGGCCAATGGACTGCCCGCGGGCCTGTCGATCAACTCCTCGACCGGCCTGATCTCCGGGACCCCGACCACCGTCGGGTCGAGCCAGGTGACGGTCACGGTGACCGACTCGGCCGGCAAGACCGGCACGGCGGACTTCACCTGGACCGTGAACACCAGTGGCGGCAATGTCTTCGAGAACACCGCGGACATCGCCATCCCGGACGCGGGTGCGCCGGTCACCTCGCCGATCGCGGTGAGCCGGGCCGGGAACGCGCCGTCCAACCTCCAGGTGGGTGTGGACATCGTGCACAGCTACCGCGGCGACCTGGCGATCGACCTGATCGCCCCGGACGGTACGGCCTACCCGCTCAAGAGCGCCAGCCTCTTCGACTCGGCGGACGACGTACGGACCACGTACACCGTGAACGCGTCCTCGGAGACCGCGGTCGGCACCTGGAAGCTGCGGGTCCAGGACATGTACGCGCAGGACACCGGCTACCTCAACAGCTGGAAGCTGACCTTCTGACCGAGCCGTGAGGCTCCCTCAGGACAGGCGTCGCCAGGGGTCGACCCGACTCCCCCTGGCGGCGCCTCTTCACGCCCTGACCTGGCCCTTGGCCCTGGCCCTCGCCCTCGCTTCGGTAGCCGCCGACTCCTATGCCGAGCTGTCCGGATTCCGAAGGTTGATCAGCATTCAACGAACATTTTCCCTTCGACCTGTCATGAAACCCGTGACATGTCCCGGACTTGTGTGACAGTCTGCCCAACGCATTACGCATCAGTACCTCTTGTTCAGCACCGGGCCGCACTTCCCCGCAGCCCGGCGCTGACCCCCCACAGCAACGAGGAGATCGCGTGCGCAAGACCTTCAGCATGCCCATATCCGGTGCCGGCAAGCGGCGTTCGGTGATCGCGGCCGGTACCGTGGTCGCCGCGGCGGCCCTGCTCGCCTCGGGAATGACCACCGGCACCGCGGGTGCCGCCCCGGCCAAGTCCGGCGGCCAGCCCACGGCGCTCACCGCCTCGGCCCGCGCCGAGCTGCTCCGTGAGGCCAACGCGACCAAGGCGGACACCGCCTCGTCGCTCGGCCTCGGCGCCAAGGAGAAGCTGGTCGTCAAGGACGTCATCAAGGACGCCGACGGCACCACCCACACCCGCTACGACCGCACCTACGACGGCCTGCCCGTCCTGGGCGGCGACCTGATCGTCCACAAGGCCAAGGGCGGTGACGTCAAGAGCGTCACCAAGGCCACCAAGGCCACTGTCAAGGTCGCCTCCACCGCGGCCGGGATCGCCCCGAGCACCGCGGCCAAGGCCGCCGTCAAGCTGGCCAAGGCCGACGACACCACCCAGGCGGCGGCCGACCAGGCTCCGCGCAAGGTGATCTGGGCCGCCACCGGCAAGCCCGTGCTGGCCTACGAGACCGTCGTCGGCGGGGTGCAGAAGGACGGCACCCCGAACCAGCTGCACGTCATCACCGACGCCGCCACCGGCAAGAAGCTCTACGAGTACCAGGGCATCGAGACCGGCAAGGGCGAGAGCGAGTACAGCGGCTCGGTCGAGCTCGGCACCAGCAAGGAAGGCAGCGGTTACACCCTGACCGACGCCGACCGCGGCGGCCACAAGACCACCAACCTGGAGAACGGCGAGGAGGGCGAGGGCAAGGCGTTCACCGACGACGACGACAACTGGGGCACCGGCAAGCCGGACGACCCCCAGACCGCCGCCGTCGACGCCCACTACGGCGCCGCCGCCACCTGGGACTACTACAAGAACGTGCACGGCCGCGACGGCATCGCGGGCGACGGCAAGGGCGCCTACTCCCGCGTGCACTACGGCGACAGCTACGTCAACGCCTTCTGGGACGACAGCTGCTTCTGCATGACCTACGGCGACGGCGAGGGCAACAAGGCGCCGCTGACCGCGCTCGACGTGGCGGGCCACGAGATGAGCCACGGCGTCACCTCCAAGACCGCGGGCCTGGAGTACAGCGGCGAGTCGGGCGGCCTCAACGAGGCCACCTCCGACATCTTCGGCACCTCGGTGGAGTTCAACGTCAAGAACTCCACCGACGTCGGTGACTACCTCATCGGCGAGGCGATCGACATCAACGGCGACGGCACCCCGCTGCGCTACATGGACAAGCCCAGCAAGGACGGGCAGTCCGCGGACGAGTGGTCCGACGGCGTGGGCGACACGGATGTGCACTACTCCTCCGGTGTCGCCAACCACTTCTTCTACCTGCTGTCCGAGGGCAGCGGCGCGAAGGAGATCAACGGTGTGAAGTACGACAGCCCCACCTCCGACGGCTCCAAGGTCGAGGGCATCGGGCGGGACAAGGCCGAGAAGATCTGGTACAAGGCCCTGACCACGTACATGACCTCCAACACCGACTACCACGCCGCCCGTGAGGCCACGCTGAAGGCCGCCACGGACCTCTTCGGTGCCGACAGCGCCGAGTACAAGGGCGTGGACGCCGCCTGGGCCGGGGTCAACGTCAAGTAAAACCAGTCGAGTTACCGCACGACACTCTGCCGGTGCCCGGGGCCTGAGGCCCCGGGCACCGGTATGTTTTATCTACGGCAAAGCGACATCTTTGTCGCGTTGGGCGGAAGCTTCGCCCAACTCCGCATCACAACTGGAGATACGCGTGGATTCACGTTCGACGACAGCTATATCCGGCATATCCCGTCTCAGACGCTCGCGTACCGCCCTCGCCGCCGGAGCGGCGACCCTGGCCGCCTCCCTGCTCGCCGCCGGCGCCACCGCCGGTTCCGCGAACGCCGCCGCCCCCTCGGCCGCTTCGGCCTCCTCCGCCTCCCGGGCGGATGCCTCCACCGTCTCGCTCTCCCCCTCCGTCCGCGCCGAGCTGCTGCGCGAGGCGGGGGCGACCGCGGTCTCCACCGCGAGGTCGCTGGGGCTCGGGGCCAAGGAGAAGCTGGTCGTCAAGGACGTCATCAAGGACGCCGACGGCACCACCCACACCCGCTACGAGCGCACCTACGCCGGACTGCCCGTCCTCGGCGGCGATCTGATCGCCCATGAGTCCGCGAGCGGTGCCTCCCAGGGTGTCGACAAGGCGACCGACGCCGATATCAAGGTCGCCGACACCAGCGCCGCCGTCGCCCCCTCCGGCGCCCAGCGGTCCGCCCTGAGCGCCGCGCGGGCCGCGGGCGACAAGGAGACCGGCACCAAGGCCGCACCGCGCAAGGTGATCTGGGCCGCCACCGGCAAGCCCACGCTCGCCTACGAGACGGTCGTCAGCGGGGTCCAGAAGGACGGTACGCCCAGCAAGCTGCACGTCATCACCGACGCCGACACCGGCAAGAAGCTCTACGAGTTCCAGGCCGTCGAGAACGGCACCGGCACCGGTCAGCACAACGGCAAGGTCACCGTCGGCAGCGTCCGCAGCGGCAGCCAGTGGCTGCTGAAGGACACCGCGCGCGGCGGCCATATGACGTACAACCTCAAGCACGCGTGGGAAGACACCAAGAAGGGGTCGGCGTTCTACGACGCCGACAACGTCTGGGGCAACGGCAAGCCCACCATCGCGCAGACCGCCGCCGTGGACGTCCACTACGGCGCCGCCATGACCTGGGACTACTACAAGAAGGTCCTCGGCCGGAACGGCATCAAGGGGAACGGCAAGGCCGCGTACTCCCGCGTCCACTACGGCGACGCGTACGAGAACGCCTTCTGGGACGACGACTGCTTCTGCATGACCTACGGCGACGGCGCGGGCAACAAGAAGCCCCTCACCGCGCTCGACGTCGCGGGCCACGAGATGAGCCACGGGCTCACCTCGGCCACCGCCAACCTGGAGTACAGCGGCGAGTCCGGCGGGCTCAACGAGGCCACCTCCGACATCTTCGGCACCGCCGTGGAGTTCTACGCCAAGAACGCCAAGGACCCCGGTGACTACCTCATCGGCGAGAAGATCGACATCAACGGCGACGGCACACCGCTGCGCTACATGGACAAGCCCAGCAAGGACGGTCTGTCCTACGACTACTGGAAGAGCGGTGTGGGCAACGACGACCCGCACTTCACCTCCGGTATCGCCAACCACTTCTTCTACCTGCTGGCCGAGGGCAGTGGCCGTAAGGTCATCGGCGGGGTGACCTACAACAGCCCGACCAAGGACGGCCGCACCGTCAAGGGCATCGGCCGGGCCAAGGCCGAGAAGATCTGGTACAAGGCCCTGTCCTCGTACATGACCTCGACCACCAACTACGCCAAGGCCCGCACCGCGACCCTCAAGGCCGCGAAGGCCCTGTACGGCGCGAGCAGCACCGAGTACAAGGCGGTCGACAACGCCTGGGGCGGCGTGAACGTCAAGTGACCCCCGCCGGTCGGCCGGGCTCAGGTACCCACCCGGCCGACCGGTCGCGCCTCCCCCGATCGCCGTTTACCGCCCGCCGGTCGCCAGCTGACACGCCCGCTGGTTCTCCGCGGCGGCACAGGGCAGATGACCGTGCTTCTCGACGAGGTTGCGCCCGGTATCGCCCGCCAGATAGTCGAGGAACTTCGAGGTCAGGGAGTTCGGGGGCGGCGCGGTGTAGGTGTACGCGTACTCCGGCTCCCAGAAGGGGTAGATCCGCTCCCGCACCGCGTCGATAGAGGGCTTGCGGTTGCCGAGGGCCATCAGATGGAGAGCCTTCTTCTGGGCGCTCTCCTCGGCGGAATGCAATTCGGCGTAGCCGATCGCGCCGGGGGTGTTCGCCACCGTCTTCAACACCTCGCCAGTGCTGTCGAGTTCACAGCGGATGACGTGATCCCGGGCGAATTTCGGGGTCCGGCAGTTGTCGGACGTCCGGGAGATCTCATTGCCGCCCAGCACCCGGTTCTCGAACACCCCGCGCGTCCCGGATTTCGCGTCCCGGCTCACCAGCCGCACCGGCAGATCGGGGCCGCCGGGCAGCTGATTCCAGTTGGTGATCCGGCCGGAGTAGAGCCCGCGGAGATCCTCGAGGGACAGATCCGTTGCCCTGACGTCCTTGTTCACCACCACGCTGAAGACCGACAGCGCCACCAGATGCTCCTTGAGCTGGGGGTTCCCGTCTCCGTCCGGTCCATCGGAGAAGGCCAGATACGCCGGGAATCCGCCCTTCGCCGCCTCCCCGGCGTCGATCAGCGTCTTCGTACCGCGCCCACTGCCCTGCGCCTCCACGGTGACCTGGGCACCTCGGCAGTCGCTCTGATATGCCGCACCCACATCCTGGGTGACCGGCTTGAACGCGGTCGAGCCGACGATCGTCAGCTTCCCCTCGGCGCAGCCGCGCGGCAGCGGATCGTCCCGCAACAGCTGCGTGCCGAAGGGCTGGAGGATCAGCAGCGCCAGCAGGCTGCCGATCAGCCCGAGCATCCGGTTGCTGGGCCGCCGGAACTTCTCGTTGTTGCGGATCCTGCCTTCCTTGATCCGCCCGCCCACATGCGGCGGCTTGTCGGTCCCGGCACCCGTCAGCAGCACCAGCAGCTTGAAGTGATCCCCCTTGTTCAGCGGCACCCGGGGCAGCGAGATCTCATTGCCCGCACACACCAGCCCGGGATTCTCCGGCGTCCCGCGCTGCGGAAGGTGCCGCAGCAGATCCGGATGGCTGGGCTCGGTGACCGCCACGTCCCGCACGATCCGATTGGGAAAGGTCGCGGTGAGCCCGCGGTGGTTCGTCGCCGGTGCGGTGATGTAGTCGTCGGCGTCAAGGCTGCGGAATCCGTCGTTCTCGATCCGCAGCAGGACGAGTGAGGCCCCGGCCAGATCCGGATTGTTCTCCAGCATCCGCAACCGCTGATGAATCGGCCCGTCCTGGGTACTGTCATCTATCAACGTGTCCATCTGCACGCGATAGCCGATACGCTTCCGCCCCGGTATCAGCCGCTCGTACGACAGCCCCCCGACCGTCACCACGACGCCGAGCAGCGCCAACAGATTCTCGGGCGCGGTCAACTGCTCCAGCCACTTCATGGTTGTTGCCCCCCGTGCATGCAATGGCTTCAGGGGGGCGAATGTACGCGCCAAGAACGCGCATGTGGCCGATGTGGCTCACCTCTCATCCACTGTTCGTCCCGCGTTCAACCACCACGGGCGCGGGAGCGCGGCCACCACGACGGGCGCGGGGCGCGGCCACAACGACGGCGCCGCGCGGCAACTGTCTGCCGCACGGCGCCGCCGCCTCACACGGGATCAGAGGTCGTCCGGCAGGCGGAGGATGGGATCGAAGGGACGCTTCTGGAAACCGGTCCGCAGATTGCGGCAGTTCGGCGCCTTGCACATGAAGAACTCCTCGACCGTCTTCCGCCCCGTCCGGTTCTTGAGCCAAGCCTTCTCGTTGGCGGCGAGACGACGGTGCAGCTCGTCGCCCCCACAGGTGTAGCAGTACATCTTCTGGTCTCGCACAGCACCTCCTGCAACGGTCGGACAGCCAACCCGCGAGCATATAAGGCACGTTGGGCGACGGACAGCACCGAACCGGACAACTCGGACCCCGCCCGGCACCTCCTTACTCGACGCACCGAGGACGCCGGGACGGAGACCGTCACCTCCGACTCAAGGCATTTGTATCGAATGCCACCCCTGCGCCGAGCGCGTCGACACATACTTGGCCAGAGAGCTATTGGCCCCTTTCGCAGCCAAGGAGCGAGATGCCGGATCTAGTGCCGTTCGATGACATTGCACACCTCTTCGAGCATTTCGAACACACTGCCTGGCGCCTGGAGACACAGAGCGGTTACGCGTCCGATCGCAGTGGGGCGAAATGGCAGCGCTGGAAGGCAGGCGAAAACATCGGGCGCTATGAACCCGAACAACCCTGGCATGCCGGTGTCCGGGCGCAGACGGATGCCGGAAAGCGCTTCGAACGGGTGCGACTCGTCGATGACCCACCCTCCGAGGGGCAGCGCTTCCTGCTCGCCTCCGGTCTCGGGAACGTCGAGGCAGGGGAGGACATCCGGAACATGTACAGGTCGGACGCGCAGCGCATCGGCCTGCCGGACTACGACTTCTGGCTCTTCGACTCACAGATCGTCGTGAGGTTCGTCTTCGGCGACGACGGTGCCACCCTGGGCGTGCACGTGGCCGAGGACGCCGAGACAGTTGTCCGGGCTTGCCAGGTGCGTGACGTGGCTTGGCACTACGCGACGCGTACGACGGAGTTTCAACAACGGGTGCGTCCCACCGTGTGAGCGGCGACAACCGCACAGCTCCCGGGAGGGGTCCCGAGCACCTGCGCAACCATCCTGGCTGATGGCCGGGACGTCCCGGTCCCACAATGTCCACGGCGGGAACGGGATGACATGCGCGACGAGAGCACCTATCGCCAGCGGCCACGCCGACGCCGCGCCCCCAGGCGGGTGAGCGGCGTGGGCGCGGTCGTGCTGGTCGGCGTGGCCGCCCTCGGCGGTTGCTCGTCGTCGCCTCCCGGGCTGGTCGAGAGTGCCGACAAGAAGTGCGACACCATCACCGACCGGTTCCGCGGGGACCTGGCCTACGGCCATGACATCGGCGGTGACGATGTGGCGAAGATGCGCAAGCGGGGAGCGCTGATCAGGGATCTTTACACACATGTCAAAGGGTTGCCCGCCCCCAAGTCCAAAGCGAAGCGGGCCGAGTTGACCACCTGGCTGCACAAGCTCGACGCCTACGCCGACGAGCTGTACACCATGCACAACACCTTCCAGAACGCCAAGCCCGGCATGGACCTGCTCCTCGCCATGATCGCGGCTGACGCCAGGATCAAGTCGAAGGAAGCCGGGACCGCCGCCAAGGCATTCGGCTTCCACAGCTGTGCGGACGTCAAGCGGTGGGAGTATCTGCCGCCGGACTGATCGCGCCGACGGCGTCGACAGGGCAGGGAATCTCGGGGCGCAGACGGTGCGGACTGCACGCGATGAGGCACACGGACAGGAACCTCTGTCCCGTGAGATACCAGCCGCCGACCACGTCCTGACCACCCATCGCTCTCTCCACCGCGCGGCCAGCCGCGGCGACGAGCCGGGCACTGTCACGGTCATGCTCGGATGCGAACGATGCGGCGTGGGACCGCATTTGCCGACCGAACCATTCGGCCGCACGGTCCGGATCGCTCCATGTCCCCTGCACGAAGGAGGCGGGCTTGAGCAGCCAGTGGGCGCATTCCAGGGGGACGACCTTGCTGGATCCGAACTCCGAGTGAAGGGGACGCCGGGGACCGTCCTTGAGCAACTCATGAGCGGACCCCAACCAGGTGTAGCCGTGGAGATGCATGCGCTCGCTCTCTCGGTGAGGGCGGCCCCCACAAGGGGAGGGCCGCCCGTTTGCATCACGCGACTACTGCCGACCGCAGCCGTCACCGTCACCACATCCGCCTTGCTGGCCGCCCTCGGTCGGCCCGTCGTCCTCCGGGTCCTGTCGGACGACGGCCTTGAATCCGCGTAAGCGCATCGAGATGATTCCCTTCGGTGCTGTCGACGCGGGGGCTCTCCTCGCGCCGTCGTGCACATGCACCCGTTCCGCGCTGGGCTCGACCTGCCAGGGCTCCGGTCCAGCCGGGACGGGGGTTTTAGAAACGGCTCACCGAGTGGTGGCCTTCTTGGTGTGCTCCTCCAGAGCGGCGCGCATGAGAATTTCCGCGAGCCGATTCGCACTGTCGAGCGGGATTCGGCCGAGGGCGACCATGGGGTGACCCGAGACCGTCACCTCGCCCCGCAGGACCGGCCAGAACAGGGCGTCGCCCTTTTCACCGTGCGGCATGGCTACGTCCGGGGTGAAGCCGAGACGACCCAGTGCCTGTCGGAGTAGTTCAGCGATCGCTCTCGCGTCTTCTCCGGCCGCTCGGTGACGCTCGGAACGCATGGCGTCGATATGTTCTTCAGTGATTTTCATGGGTCGGACTCCCCGCCGTGGGCTGAGTTCAACCTATGAGGCACCTCGGAAATACCTCTAGCCAGTTTCCTGTTCACGCAAGAAGTCGTCTCTTGCGCTCTCGATCATTCTCCGCATCTCGTCACCGAGAAGAGCGACCGAGGCAAAGCCGTCGAACTTATCAACGTATTGAGCAACATCTCTCGGGTCTGTAACCACCAGTTCAGCGTGGACCGTCTCGACGGTCACGACCCTCGCGTCCCGGATGACGAATGCATGGTTAGCGATGTCACGTTGCTCGACAGAGAAGGGGACAACTCGGAGACTTATATGAGGCAATCGCGAAAGCGAGATGAGTCGGTCCATCTGCTCGGCCATCCTGGAGGGCGACACGATGCGCCAGCGGAGCACGTTCTCCGTGATGACGAAATTCAGACTCTTGGTGTCGTCATGTAGGACCTGCTGACGCTCAAGGCGAGCGGTTACGGTGCGCGTCAGAGTGTCTTCGCTGAGATCATGGCGAGCGAGGACAGCACGGATGTACTCGGGGGTTTGCAACAGGCCGGGAACCAGGGCGGGTTGGAAGAGTTGCAGCAGCCTCATTCGGGATTCGAGCGCTCTCGTCTGCTGTTGCGCCTTGTGTACTCCCAGCCGACGCACCAGTCGCCACGCCGTGGTTTCGGTGGCCGCCGCTCGCACGGCGTCAAGGTATTCACCCTTGACCTCGTCAGAGACGCCAAGAGCTACCAAAATCCCCTCTACATCCACAACAGACGGTGCGACTTTTCCCGTCTCAATCTTGCTCAGCTTGCTGGTAGACATGACAGCGCTGCGGGCGACGGATTTGGCTTCCTTCCCGGATGCCAACCGTAGTGCCCGCAGCGCTGCTCCAAGCTCCCCTCTGTTCACTCCCCGTGCTTCGCCCACCATTCGGAGAAAGGCACCGCGCGAGCCAGAGCCATGTCCCGGTACTCGATGAACTCAGTGGCACGGCTGCTGGGCAACGTTTCCCGCCCGGTAACCACTCCTGCGGCGTCGTAGTACATGGCGACAGGTGTTGCGGTGTCGAAGAGCCAGAAGTCCCCTACGCCGTCGAGTGGGTTGGCCGCGTCCGTGGTGTCGAGGATGAAGAACTCTTCACCGCCGGCCTGGTTCGTGAGGTATCCCCAACCAAGCTCGAACCGAAGATACGGTGTGAGGGGACGCGAGAGAATGTGCACCCGGTAGATGCGCTTCCCGTTGCCCGTATGGGACCGGAGTTCTGCCACCCACTCGGCGTTGTAGTTCTCGGGGCACGCCTCCCCCGCGAGAAACCGCCGGTACACGTCCGAGTTACCCGATCCGCTGTAGTCGTCCAACGTCTCCAGCCGGAACGCCTCACGTTCGAAGGTGTCGAACAGCTCACCGAGGCTCTTAGACGAGCTTGTCACGAAGTGCCTTTCGAATGAGATCGAGGAGAAGCTGCATCGGGATCTCCACGACGCTCTCGTTCGCGGGAATCTCCAGCCCGTGATCAGCGGGCACCTCCCCCTGCACAAGGAGGGTGTCCCGGTCCGTGGCGTAGATGGTCGGGCAATCCTTGATGTCGCACGTACTGACGAGCATCGATACCTTCATCAATCCCCTCCTGGTCTGCGCTGTGTCGTGTCGATACTCGCGACCACCGCAGCTGGTACGCAAGACATCTATGTTTCCAGAACAGGAAATCCGTACCGCACTGCCGTCACGAGGAGGATTACCGTGGCCGGTACTGCGCATGAGGCAGGGCTCGCTCCCAAACAGATTCGAACGCGGAAGCGGCCAGCCCAACCGTATCGGGATTGGTTCGAATCTCCATGTCCGTGGCTGGGTTCCAGTTCCCGTCGCCGTCGAAGTGGTCGAAGATCACAACCTGTTCGTCGATCAGCCAGAAGTCCGCTCCCGGAAGGGCCAAGTCAGCCGCCCGCCTTCTGGGCAGCCAGCGCACTTCCTCCCCCGCGGCGACGTTGTGGCGCCCGGTCACGTCGTACTCGTACCTGATGTATTCGCTGACAGGCTCAGAGATGATGCGGGCACGCCGCATCCGAACACCGCGTGAAACAGTCGACACCACGAGGTCGAACCAGCTCCGCCACCGCTCTGCGGGGTCGAAGCGTACCCCGGCGCGCCAGTCGGCGAAGTCAGGGTCGCCAGGCGTGTAGATGTCGCGCATTTCCAAGTGCACTGCCGATCGCCGCGCGTTGATCAATGCCTGACGTACCGCTGTGGCCATCGATCGTGAACCTCTCGGAGTCGTCGCTAAGGGGTACGCCAGCCGATGATGCATCGCGGCGCGCCCCGCCGCACAGCCTTGTCAGGATCCGGCGACATGGTCGAACTGGCCCGCCTTGGCAGCGCGTATGAAGGCTCTCAGGCGCGTGCGGGTGGTTGAGAGTATGACCTCGGGGTGCTCGCTCTCGCGGAGCAATATCGCGTTGTGCTCGCCTTCAGCGACGTTCACGCAAGAGGCTCCTTCCTGGCAATACGACGACTGTCGCCAATCGACCATGTTCATACGCTCCTCCTTGTCACCGCTCATGGATAAGTCCGTGGATGAAGTCGCGCGACCGCTTGGGCTCGAGGGCAGTCGCTTCCATCTTGTCGAACAGCAGTCGGTACTTCTCCAGCTGAGCTTCCGCGTCAAGCAGCACCGTGCCATGCGATTGATCGAGTAGAACGGTATCGAGTTGCGGCACGGGACCACCGAAGTAGACGACCGACTGACCAGAACCGGGGAAGACGCCGCTGCGGAATGGGACCGTCAGCACGGTGATGTCTGCCCGTTCGCTCATGTCGAGGATGTGCTGCAACTGGTGACGAGTAGTTGTCGGCCCTCCGAACGGCATGCGCAGCGCGGCCTCATGGATCACGGCCTTGAAGGGGGTGGGGCGGGCTGCGTACAGGATCTCCTGGAGTTTGATGCGGAAAGAGACGCGATGCTCCACATCAGGCGGAGGCAGCGAGGGGACCGCCTCACTGAAGACCGCTCGCGCGTAGTCCGCGGTCTGGAGCAGACCAGGGATGTGGAGCACGTTCGCCATCCACACCTCAGTCGCGTGGTGCATGTGCTCGGCGAGATCGAGCAACGACGCGGGCAGCCTTCCTCGGTACTCCTCCCACCAGCCCCGCTTCTGCTTCCCTGTCATGGCGACCAGAGCGCTGATGAGGTGCTCGTCAGCACAGCTGTAGTTATGGGCGAGGGTGCGGACACGCTGCTCACTGAGCCCGAAACGGCCAGTTTCGATGTTGCTGATGCGTGCCTGGTTCGCGCTGATCAGCTCGCCTGCCTCCCGGGCGGTCAATCCGGCGCGTTCACGGAGCTTGCGCAGTTCGGCACCCAGGCGAACCTGGCGTGCGGTCGGGACCGACCTCGGTGGCATGCGCTGCTCCTTACTTCAAACCAGATGTGCGGGGTCATCACCGGAACGAGTGGCGACGGTAGATCCATCATCCCATTTTGTAGCTACCGTCTTACCGATTGCTCTACTCTGTGAGCCAGGCCACTTCATCGGGCTGCAGTGTTCAACTGCCGCATGTCCGGCCCCCATTCCTCCCAACTCCACCGCCCAGCAAGGAGACACGCATGGCCACCGTATCCCCCGACCAACCCACCTCCGCCCCTTTCGACCTCGGCAAAGAACTCCGCGCACTCGTCCTCGCCACCGCGCCCCGCCTCTTCGCCGTGGCCCGCATCCACCCGTACGAGGACACCGGAGAATCAGACGTGGAGATCGCGGCATGGGGCATGGCCCATGAGGACGGCCGTACCGAAGTGGTCGGGCCAGGGCAGCGGTTGGCGCTGGCGTCGCCCGAGCGGGTGGAGGCGTGGTTCTCCCTGGACGGAGTCACCGCACAGCTCGTGTGGCTCGCCCCGGCCACCGCCGCTTCGCTCGGCCCCGGCCTGGCCGCCTAGCCATCATCGCCGCCGCGCCAAGCGGCGCGGACCCGGCGCCATGCCTCGATGACGGCGGGGACTTTGGACAGGAGCTCCGCTGCCATGGTGAGTATCAGCCCGGCCAGGCCGAAGGCGGCCAGCACGAGCAGGGTGACGGTGTCCCAGTCCACCAGTTCTCACACCCCTCAGTCGGGTGGTCGAACCGATGGCCCGGCAGGCTCAGCCCGACCACCTCGTACGGTGGTCAGCTGAGGTCCTGCCGACGTCCAAGATCTCAATACGGACAGCCGGAGAGCGGCGCTCTCCGGGACCGTCGCGATTCCGGCCGCCACGCAGGCGGCGGCCGGCTATTTTCGTGCGCCCCGAGACGTCGGACATGGGGCGGCACTTTCCCCCGTGCCGGACGGTCCATCACCAGTCTAGCCGCCGAGGGCTCAGCGCATCAGGACTCCCGCCGCTTCGGACGTGGCCTCCGAGGGGATGGCGATGAGGCCCGGTTCGGCGGGGTGGGCCAGGAGGGGGTGGGCGGGGAGGACGCGGACCGTGTAGCCGAAGGGGCCGGTGCGGTTGAGGGCCAGGGGGCCTTCGTAGAGGTGGCGGCCCTCGAGGTCGGGCCCCGCGGTGGGTTTGAGGGGGACGTGGGTGGCGTCGGTGATGCGGTCGGTGTCGTCCACCCGGCCCGCCACGGCCTGGACCTCGACGTCCGCCGGGTCCAGGCCGCCCAGGCGCACCCGGACGCGGAGGGAGAGCGTCGAGCCGAGTTCGGCGGCGCCGCCCGGGGCGGGTGGGGTGAGGTGGGCCTCGACGTGGTCGACGGCGACGTCCGGCCAGGCGGCGCGGATTCGGGTCTTCCAGGTGGCCAGTTCGGCGGCCGCCGCGAGGTTCAGGGCCCGGTGGGAGCGGGCGGCGGGGGCGTAGAGGCGCTCGGCGTATTCGCGGACCATGCGGCCCGCGAGCACCTTGGGGCCGAGGGTGGTGAGGGTGCGGCGGACCATCGCGATCCAGCGGCCGGGGAGGCCGTCCGGGCCGCGGTCGTAGAAGCGCGGGGCGACCCGCTGCTCCAGCAGGTCGTAGAGGGCGGCGGCCTCCAGGTCGTCGCGGCGGGTCTCGTCGATGGCGTCGCCGTCGGCGGTGGGGATGGCCCAGCCGAAGTCCGGTTCGTACCACTCGTCCCACCAGCCGTCGAGGACGGAGAGGTTGAGACAGCCGTTCAGGGCGGCCTTCATGCCGCTGGTGCCGCATGCCTCCAGCGGGCGCAGCGGGTTGTTGAGCCAGACGTCGCAGCCGGGGTAGAGCTGCTGGGCCATGCCCATGCCGTAGTCGGGCAGGAAGACCAGGCGGTGGCGCACCCGGGGGTCGTCGGCGAAGCGGACGAGTTCCTGGACGAGGCGCTTGCCGCCGTCGTCGGCCGGGTGGGCCTTGCCCGCGACGACGATCTGGACCGGCCGCTCGGGGTGGAGCAGCAGTTCCATCAGCCGGTCCTGGTCGCGCAGCATCAGGGTGAGCCGCTTGTAGGAGGGGACGCGGCGGGCGAAGCCGATGGTGAGGACGTCGGGGTCGAGCACCCCGTCGATCCAGCCCAGCTCGGCGGTGCCCGCGCCGCGCTGCCGCCAGGACGCGTACAGCCGCTGCCGGGCCTCGGCGACCAGCCGCTTGCGCAGGGTGCGGCGCAGCTCCCACAGCTCGGAGTCGGCGAGGTGGCCGAACTGGCGGGCGCCGAGCCGGGTGACCTCGGGGGCCGTCCAGGTGGGTGCGTGCACCCCGTTGGTGATGGAGGTGATGGGCACCTCCTCGGGGTCGAACCCGGGCCAGAGCCCGGCTAACATCTCCCGGCTGACGCGGCCGTGCAGCGTGGACACCCCGTTGGCGCGCTGGGCCAGCCGCAGCCCCATCACGGCCATGTTGAAGAGGCCCGGCTCGCCGCCGGGGTAGGTCTCCATGCCGAGCGCGAGGATCCGCTCGACCTCGATCCCCGGCAGCTCGGCGTCGTCACCGAAGTGGCGGGCGACCAGCTCGCGGTCGAAGCGGTCGATACCGGCGGGCACGGGGGTGTGGGTGGTGAAGACGGTCCCGGCCCGCACCGCCTCATGGGCGGCGTCGAAGCCGGCGCCGCCGGCGATCAGTTCGCGGATGCGCTCCAGGCCCTGGAATCCGGCGTGGCCCTCGTTGGTGTGGAACACCTCGGGTTCGGGGTGGCCGGTGAGCCCGCAGTACGCGCGCAGGGCGCGGACGCCGCCGATGCCCAGCAGCATCTCCTGGAGCAGCCGGTGCTCGCTGCCGCCGCCGTAGAGCCGGTCGGTGACCTCGCGCTCGCCGTGGCCGTTCTCCTCCACATCGGAGTCGAGCAGCAGCAGTGGCACCCTGCCCACCTGGGCCTGCCAGACGCGGGCGTGGAGGGGTCGGCCGCCGGGCAGGGTGAGCGGGATCCGGACGGGCCGGCCGTCCGCCTCGCACAGCTGGGTGAGCGGCAGTTCGTCGGGATCCAGGACCGGATAGTGCTCCTGCTGCCAGCCCTCGCGGGAGAGCGACTGCCGGAAGTAGCCGTGGCGGTAGAGCAGTCCGACGCCCATCAGGGGCACGCCGAGGTCGCTGGCGGCCTTGAGGTGGTCACCGGCGAGGATGCCCAGGCCGCCGGAGTACTGGGGCAGGGCGGCGGTGATCCCGAATTCCGGCGAGAAGTAGGCGATGGCGGTGGGGAGTCCGGAGGGGGCGGGCGGTCCGGAAGGTACGGACGTGGCGGAGGGTACGGACGCGCCTGATGGCGCGGGCGCGCCTGGGGGTACGGACGGTACGGGCGCGCCCGAGGGCGCGGACGCGCCGGGCCCCGCGCGGTCCTCCGCGGCGACCCGCCCCTGGTACCAGCGCGGACCGGTCAGATAGTCGTGCAGATCGTCCGCGGCCGCCGTGAGACGCCGCAGGAAGGAGCGGTCCTCGGCGAGGTCCGCGAGCCGGGAGACGGGCACGGCGCCCAGCAGCCGCACCGGATCCCCGCCCGACTCCCGCCACCCCTCGGGGTCCACGGACTCGAAGAGCTCGCGGGTCTCGGGATGCCAGGACCAGCGCAGATTGCGCGCCAGCCGGTGGAGCGGTCGCAGGGGCTCCGGAAGCACGGGACGCACGCTGAATCGACGAATGGCCTTCACCCTTCGACGGTAGCGGCCGACGAGTCCCCGTTTCGGCTGTTTCGCCCCGCTCCCGAGAAGTCGGCCCGAAGGCGGCAACCTTTCCGGCCAAGGGGACGACTAGGGGGCATACCTTCCCCCCTGCCTTGGAGGACCACGTGCGCTCTCGGGACAGTTCGCACACTCCACCCCCCGCTCATCCGCTCAGATCCCCGGTGCGGAGGACGCCGGCCCGCGTCCGGATGATGGCGGCCGCCTGCGCGGCGGGCGCGCTGACCGTCACCTCGCTGGTGAGCGTCTCGGAGGCCGCCGGGGGCAAGGGGCCCGCGCCGAAGGCGGCCGCCGCGGCCCAGCTCGAGAAGCTGGACCGGGGGCTGGTGAGCGTGCACACCGGCAATGACAACCTGGTCAGCTGGCGCTGGCTGGCCACCGACCCGGACGGTGTGACGTTCAACCTCTACCGGGGCGCCGTCAAGGTCAACTCCTCCCCCATCACCACCACCAACTACCTGCACAAGGACGTGCCGAACAGCGCCGACTACACCGTGCGGGCCATCGTGGGCGGGGCGGAGCAGCCCGCCTCGCCGAGCGCGATCCAGTTCCGCCCGGGGTACTACGATGTCCCGATCTCACCCCCGGCGGGCGGCTCGGACTACACCTATGAGGCGAATGACGCCTCGGTGGGCGACCTCGACGGCGACGGCGACCTGGACTTCGTCCTGAAGTGGCAGCCGACCAACGCCAAGGACAACTCCCAGTCGGGCGTCACCGGCAACACCGTCGTCGACGGCTACACCCTCCAGGGGCAGCGGCTGTGGCGGATCGACCTGGGCCGCAACATCCGCTCCGGCGCCCACTACACCCAGTTCCAGGTGTACGACTACGACGGCGACGGCCAGGCCGAGATCGCGATGAAGACCGCGGACGGCACGGTCGACGGCGCCGGTAAGACCATCGGCAGCGCCTCCGCCGACTACCGCGACTCCAGCGGCTATGTGCTCAGCGGACCCGAATATCTGACGATGTTCAACGGCCGTACGGGCGCCGCGATGAGCACGGTGGACTACGTCCCGCCGCGCGGCACCGTCTCCTCCTGGGGCGACTCCTACGGCAACCGCGTGGACCGCTTCCTGGCCGGGACGGCGTATCTCAACGGCTCCACCCCCTCGCTGATCGAGGCGCGCGGCTACTACACCCGCACCGTGATCTCCGCCTGGAGGTTCAGCGGAGGCCAGCTCACCCGGCAGTGGACGTTCGACACCAACAGCTCCACCAACACCGGCAAGGGCTACGACGGCCAGGGCAACCACGCGCTGGCCACCGGCGATGTGGACGGCGACGGCAGGGACGAGATCGTCTACGGCTCGATGGCCGTGGACGACAACGGCTCGGGGCTGTGGACCAACAGATACGGCCACGGCGACGCCGCCCACCTCGGCGACCTCGACCCCGCGCGGCCGGGTCTGGAGTACTTCAAGGTGGACGAGGACTCCGCCAAGCCGGGCTCGTACTTCGCCGACGCCCGCACCGGCCAGGTGCTGTGGTCCACCGCGTCCGGCGGGGACAACGGGCGCGGTGTGGCCGGTGACATCTGGGCGGGCAACGACGGCGCCGAGATGTGGTCCGCGCGGGACGACCAGATCCGCGACGAGGGCGGCGGCGCCAAGGGCCGCAAGCCCTCCTCGATCAACTTCCTGGCCTGGTGGGACGGCGATCCGGTGCGCGAGCTGCTGGACGGCACCCACATCGACAAGTACGGCACCTCGGGTGACGCCCGGCTGCTCACCGGCTCCGGGGTGCACTCCAACAACGGCACCAAGGCCACCCCGTCGCTGTCCGGTGACATCCTCGGCGACTGGCGCGAGGAGGTGGTCTGGCCGACCAGCGACAACAAGGCGCTGCGGATCTACTCCACGCCGTACGAGACCGACCGGAAGATCACCACGCTGCTCCATGACCGGCAGTACCGCGAGGCGCTGGCCTGGCAGAACACCGCCTACAACCAGCCCCCGCACCCCAGCTTCTTCCTCGGCGACAAGATGGCGACCCCGCCGCGGCCGGCCATCACCACCCCCTGAGACCACCCGACGCACCTGCGTACCCACCCGCACAGAAGGAGAATTGGCATGTCCGAATCACGCACCAGGCACCGGGCGGCGGCCGCCGTCCTCGGCGCCGTCGCCCTCACTGCGGGGGCGATCACCACCGGGCTGACCCTGCCCGCCGCCTCCGCCGCCAGCTGGCCCTCGCCCAACGGCAGCCAGGCGGTCACCAAGAGCATCCCGGTCAGCGGGACCGTCGACGGCGGGATGAAGCGCTACTACGGCTCCGGCGACCTGGGCTCCGGCGGCCAGGACGAGGGCCAGGACCCGCTGTTCGACCTGAAGGACGGCGCCACCCTGAAGAACGTCATCCTCGGCGCCCCGGCGGCCGACGGCGTGCACTGCGCCGGCAGCTGCACCCTGCAGAACGTCTGGTGGGAGGATGTCGGCGAGGACGCCGCCACCTTCCGCGGCACCGGCAAGACGTACAACGTGATCGGCGGTGGCGCCCGCAAGGCGTCCGACAAGGTGTTCCAGTTCAACGGCGGCGGCACGCTCAACATCTCGGGCTTCGCCGTCCAGGACTTCGGCAAGCTGGTCCGCTCCTGCGGCAACTGCTCATCGCAGTACAAGCGCACCATCAACGTGAGCAACACCGAGGTCACCGCCCCGGGCAAGGCCATCGGCGGAATCAACACCAACTACGGCGACTCGCTGACCCTGCGCGGCATCACGATCATCGGGGACAGCAGCAAGAAGATCGTCCCCTGCCAGAAGTACATCGGGAACAACACGGGCAAGGAGCCCACCGAGAACGGCAGCGGCCCCGACGGCACCTACTGCAAGTACAGCTCCTCGGACATCACCTACAGGTGATCGCCGCCTAGCCACGAACCGCCGCGCGCCGTGCCTGACCCTCGCAGGGACAGGCACGGCGCGTGCCCATGCCCGACACTGGCGGGTATGGACACAACCGCCGAGCTGGGGAGTTTTCTGCGCACCCGCCGCGCCGGGCTGCGCCCCGAGGACGTCGGCCTGGTCGCGTACGGGACCCGGCGCCGCGTCCCGGGGCTGCGCCGCGAGGAGCTGGCGCAGCTGGCCGGGGTGAGCGTGGCGTACTACACCCGGCTGGAACAGGGCCAGTCCACCGGTGCCTCGGACGGGGTGCTGGACGCCATCGCCCGCGCGCTGCGGCTGAGCCCCGACGAGCGGGCGCACTTGAGCAATCTGGCCCGTCCGCCGCGCACCGCGCGCCGTCCCGCGCCGCGCGCCGGCTCCGCGCGCCCGGCGACCCGGCGGCTGATCGCCGCGATGGACGGGGTACCGGCCGTGGTCCTCGACCGCCGCTTCGACGTCCTGGCGTGGAATCCGCTGGGGCATGCCCTGATCGCCGGGCATCTGCGCGCCGACGCGCCCGAGCGGCCCGCCGCCCGGCCCAATACCCAGCGGATGCTGTTCCTCGATCCGCACACCCGTGAGCTGTATCCGGACTGGCCGGGCGAGGCGCGGCGGGCGGTCTCCTCGCTGCGGGTGGCGGCGGGCGCGCACCCCGACGACCGGCGGCTCGCCGAGCTGGTCGGCGAACTGTCCATGAAGTGCGCGGAGTTCGCGGCGCTGTGGTCGCGCCATCCGGTGCGCCGGTGCGCGTTCGGCACCAAGTCCTTCCACCACCCGCTGGTGGGGCCGCTGGAGCTGGACTTCGAGATGACCCGGCTGCCGGACTCGGGGGGCCACGGGCTGCTGATGTACGGGGCGGAGCCGGGTTCGCCGTCGGAGGCGGCGCTGCGGCTGCTGGCGCGAGAGGCCGTCACGTTTTACGCCCCCTGATGCGCCCTTGTCGGGATCTTTCGTCCCACGCCACGCTTGCGCCGTCGAGTTGGGGAGGGGATCGTTCCATGGCATGCGCGTCTGCGGGCCCCCGGCGGAGGGTGGCGGCGCCGGCCGCCGTCGTCGCGGTGGTCCTGGTGGTCTTGTCGCCCGCTCAGACCGTTCCCGCGCAGGGGGTCCAGGCCACGGGCGGGGCTGGGGCCCACGGCCAGATCGCGGCGGACCACGGCTATATCGTCGCCCTGAAGCGGGGCACAGGAGCGCCCCCGGCGGCGTCCGGGGCGGGCCGGGCGCTGGTCGAGCGGTACGGGGCGCGGGTGCGCCGGGTCTACGGCTCCGCGCTCAACGGCTACGCGGTACGGGCGAACGCGGCGCAGGCCGGGCGGCTGGCGGCCGATCCGCGCATCGCCTCGGTGACCCGGGACGAGCGGGTGTCCCTGCGGTGGACCCGGTTGCGGCTGCCGGTCCCGCCCCGCCGCCAGGCGCGGCCGCCCTGGGGCCTGGACCGGATCGACCAGCCGGACCGGCCGCTGGACGGGGCGTACACCGCGCCCGGCGGCGGCGGGCGCGGGACCACGATCTATGTCATCGACTCCGGGGTCCGCGCCTCCCATGAGGACTTCGGCGGCCGGGCCCGCTCCGGCTGGGACTTCGTGGACGACGATCCGGTGGCCGAGGACGGCAACGGCCATGGCACCCATGTGGCCGCCACGGCGGCGGGCACCCGCTATGGCGTGGCGAAGAAGGCCGCGATCGTGGCCGTCCGGGTGCTGGACGACCGGGGCGAGGGCACCATCGCCCAGGTGCTGGCCGGGATGGACTGGGTACTGCGACACGCCAAGCGGCCCGCGGTGGTCAATCTGAGCCTGGGCTCGGCGGCCGCCACCCCGCTGCCCGAATGGGACGCGGCGGTGCGGACGGGGATCGCGGCCGGTCTGGTCTTCACCGTGGCGGCGGGCAATCAGGACCGGCCCGCCGCCTCGTTCTCGCCGGGCCGGGTGCCGGGGGCGCTCACGGTGGGCTCGACCGACCGCGCCGACCGGCGCTCGGGCTTCTCCAACTGGGGCCCCGGCATTGACCTGTTCGCGCCCGGCGACCGGATCGTCTCGGCGTCGAACGCCGGCGATACGGCGACCAGGACGCTGTCGGGCACCTCGATGGCGGCCCCGCATGTCGCGGGCGCCGCCGCGCTGTATCTGGCCGGCCACCGCTTCGCCACTCCGGCCCAGGTGGGCGCGGCATTGATAGCCGGGGCGAGCAGGGGCCGGGTGCGCGACGCGGGCGCGGGCTCACCGAACCGTCTGCCGCGGGTAGCCAACTGACGTAGCGACAGAACGTATCGGGTGGACGGTCCCGCCTACGGGCGGGACCGATTCATGTACCCGGCGTTACGAACCGGTAGTTAACGGGAACCCGGATTGTCTCCCCGTTCCACAGGGGAAGGCTTTCCACGCGCGCCCCCCATGGCCGACCCCATCCGCCCACCAGAGTGAACGCGGACAGGAGCTGTCATGCCCGCAACCCATCGCCCGGCGGCAAAACCGATACAAAGGACAAAAGCCGCCCTAGCGTCTCCATCCGCAACGCCGTCAGGTGATCCTATGATCGGTCGCATTCCCATTCTGGATATCCGCCCGCTGATCGACTGCGGCCGCCGCCCCGCCAAGGCGGTGGTGGACGAGACCTTCGAGGTCAGCGCCACCGTGTTCCGGGAGGGCCATGACGCGGTCAACGCCAATGTGGTCCTCCGCGATCCATCCGGGCGCTCGGGCCCCTGGACCCCGATGCGCGAACTCGCCCCCGGCACCGACCGCTGGGGCGCCGAGGTCACGCCCGGCGCGCCCGGCCGCTGGACGTACACCGTCGAGGCATGGAGCGATCCGATCGCCACCTGGCGCCACCACGCCCGGATCAAGATCCCGGCCGGGATCGACACCGATCTGGTCCTGGAGGAGGGGGCCCGGCTGCATGAGCGGGCCGCCACCGGAGTGCCCAAGAACGACGGCCGGGAGGCGGTCCTGGCGGCCGTCGACGGGCTGCGCGACGAGCGCCGCCCGGTGGCCGACCGGCTCGCCGCCGCGCTCGCGCCCGATGTGACCGCGGCCCTCGACCGCCATCCCCTGCGGGAGTTGGTCACCTCCTCGCGCCCGATGCCGCTGCAGGTGGACCGGGAGCGTGCGCTGTTCGGCTCCTGGTACGAGCTCTTCCCCCGCTCGGAGGGGGCCAGGGTGGCCGAGGGGCGGCGGCCGGTCAGCGGCACCCTGCGCACCGCCGCCGAGCGACTGCCCGCCCTGGCCGCAGCGGGCTTCGACGTCGTCTATCTGCCGCCGATCCACCCCATCGGCACCGCCTTCCGCAAGGGCCCCAACAACACCCTCTCCGCCGGCCCCTTCGACGTGGGCTCCCCGTGGGCCATCGGCTCGGCCGACGGCGGCCATGACGCGATCCATCCCGACCTCGGCACTCTGGAGGACTTCGACCACTTCGTGGCGCGCGCCCGTGAGCTGCGCATGGAGGTCGCGCTGGACTTCGCGCTCCAGTGCTCCCCGGACCACCCCTGGGTCACCGAGCACCCCGAGTGGTTCCACCAGCGCGCCGACGGCACCGTCGCGTACGCCGAGAACCCGCCCAAGAAGTACCAGGACATCTTTCCCGTAGCCTTCGACCGGGACTTCCACGGCCTGGTCCGGGAGACCGAGCGGGTGCTGCGCTTCTGGATGGAGCACGGGGTGCGGATCTTCCGGGTGGACAATCCGCACACCAAACCGGTGGTCTTCTGGGAGAAGGTGCTCGGCGACATCCACCGCACCCACCCCGATGTCCTCTTCCTCGCCGAGGCGTTCACCCGCCCGGCGATGATGAACACCCTCGGCGCGGTCGGCTTCCACCAGTCGTACACCTACTTCACCTGGCGGAACACCAAACAGGAACTCACCGACTACCTCACCGAGCTGGCCGGGGACGCGGCCGCCTGGATGCGGCCCAACTTCTTCGTCAACACCCCCGACATCCTGCACGCCTACCTCCAGGAGGGCGGCCGCCCCGCCTTCGAGGCGCGGGCCGTGCTCGCCGCCACCCTCTCGCCCACCTGGGGCGTCTACGCGGGTTACGAACTGTGCGAGAACACCCCGGTGCGGGCGGGGAGCGAGGAGTACCTGGACTCGGAGAAGTATCAGCTACGGCCGCGCGACTGGGCGGCGGCCGAGCGCGAGGGCAGAACGATCACGCCGCTGCTCGCCCGGCTGAACCGGCTGCGCCGCCGCCATCCCGCCCTGCGGCGGCTGCGCAACCTCAGATTCCACCACGCCGACAACGATTCCGTCATCGTCTACTCCAAGCGCGCCGGCGACTCGTGTGTGGTCACGGTCGTCAACCTGGACCCTCACCACACCCAGGAGGCGACGGTCTCGTTGAACATGCCGGAACTCGGCCTCGAGTGGCATGAGTCCGTCCCGGTGCGCGACGAGCTCACCGGCGAGACCTATCACTGGGGCAGGGACAACTATGTGCGCCTGGAGCCGGGGCGTGAGGTGGCTCCGGCACATGTGCTGTCCCTGCGACCGTCCTCACCGATCGGAGGGTCACCCACAACATGATCGTCAACGAGCCCGTACCGGACACGTTCGAGGACACGCCCGCGAAGGACCGTGATCCCGACTGGTTCAAGCGCGCCGTCTTCTACGAGGTCCTGGTGCGCTCCTTCCAGGACAGCAACGGGGACGGCGTCGGCGACCTCAAGGGCCTGACGGCCAAGCTGGACTATCTGCAGTGGCTGGGCGTGGACTGCCTGTGGCTGCCGCCGTTCTTCGCCTCACCGCTGCGCGACGGCGGCTATGACGTCTCGGACTACACCGCCGTGCTGCCGGAGTTCGGGGACCTCGCGGACTTCGTGGAGTTCGTCGACGCCGCGCATCAGCGCGGGATGCGCGTGATCATCGACTTTGTCATGAACCACACGAGCGACCAGCATCCATGGTTCCAGGAGTCCCGCAGCGACCCGGACGGACCGTACGGCGAGTACTACGTATGGGCCGACGACGACAAGCAGTACCAGGACGCGCGGATCATCTTCGTCGACACCGAGGCGTCCAACTGGACCTTTGATCCGGTACGCAAGCAGTACTACTGGCACCGCTTCTTCTCGCACCAGCCGGATCTCAACTTCGAGAACCCGGCCGTCCAGGAGGAAGTACTGGCCGCCCTGCGCTTCTGGCTGGACCTGGGCATCGACGGATTCCGGCTCGACGCCGTCCCGTATCTGTATGCCGAGGAGGGCACCAACTGCGAGAACCTCCCGCGCACCCATGAGCTGCTCAAGCGCGTCCGGGCCGAGATCGACGCCCACTACCCCGACACCGTGCTGCTGGCCGAGGCCAATCAGTGGCCGGAGGACGTCGTCGACTACTTCGGCGACTTCACGGCGGGCGGCGACGAATGCCATATGGCCTTCCACTTCCCGGTGATGCCGCGCATCTTCATGGCGGTGCGGCGCGAGTCCCGCTATCCGGTCTCGGAGATCCTCGCCAAGACCCCCGCCATCCCCTCCGGCTGTCAGTGGGGCATCTTCCTGCGCAACCACGACGAGCTGACGCTGGAGATGGTCACCGACGAAGAGCGCGACTACATGTACGCGGAGTACGCCAAGGACCCCAGAATGCGGGCCAACATCGGCATCCGCAGACGACTGGCCCCCCTGCTGGACAACGACCGCAACCAGATCGAGCTGTTCACCGCGCTGCTGCTGTCCCTGCCCGGCTCGCCGATCCTCTACTACGGCGACGAGATCGGCATGGGCGACAACATCTGGCTCGGCGACCGCGACGCCGTGCGCACCCCCATGCAGTGGACCCCCGACCGGAACGCGGGCTTCTCCTCCTGCGATCCGGGGCGGCTGTTCCTGCCGACCATCATGGACCCGGTCTACGGCTATCAGGTCACCAATGTCGAGGCGGCCATGAGCAGCCCGTCCTCGCTGCTGCACTGGACCCGCCGGATGATCGAGATCCGGAAGCAGAACCCCGCCTTCGGGCTCGGCTCCTTCACCGAGCTGCCGTCCTCCAACCCGGCGGTCCTCGCCTTCCTGCGCGAGGCCCCCTCCACCCGGGACGGCGAGGACGACCTGGTGCTGTGCGTGAACAACTTCTCGCGCTTCGCCCAGCCCACCGAGCTGGATCTGCAGTCCTTCGCGGGCCGCCATCCGGTCGAGCTGATCGGCGGGGTCCGCTTCCCGGCCATCGGGGAGCTGCCGTATCTGCTGACCATGGCCGGCCACGGCTTCTACTGGTTCCGGCTGCGGCGCAACGAGGCGATGGGGCACTGGACCGACTGAGGCGCCCCGAAGGGGCGCGGGGCTGTGTCGATGTGCGGCTCCGCCGCGTGGGCGCGACCAGCCACGATGGCGGCGCAGACGGTCGACGGCAGGCCGGGGCACAGGGGCTCCGCCCCTGGACCCCGGGGTCTGGGGCGGAAGCCCCGCCTTCCAGCCCCTCCGGCGCTTGAGGAGCGGGGTCTGGGGCGGAGCCCCAGTTGTGGGAAGGGGCGGGGAGGGGGACAGCCCGCCCCAGGCGCCAAGACCGCCGTGTGGTTTCGGCCGGGCACGGCCTCCCCCGGTCCTCGCTCCTTCGTACGCGTCCATCTCGGGCGCGTACGGGCGTTTTCGACCCCCCGTCATGGGCACTCTGTACTCACATGCGCCACCGGCGGACCCGATCGCGTACACCGAGCTCGCCGTACGGACGATCCTCGCCCGACACGTCCCGCACCGTCGCACAGTCAATGCCGCAATCCGGGACACTTTGCCCTGATCTGTCGTGTGCCCGGGGAAAGGACGCGACGCCATGCCGGAAGCTCCGCTCTCCCGGGGGGCACAACACCCGCCGCCCGCCGTACCGCGGGACCAGCCCCCGACGTCCGCCATCCGCACCACCACGGCCGCGGGCCCGTCCGGGCTGCTCACCTCGCTCGCGCCGCTGCTCGCCGAGTGGCTGCCCCGCCAGCGCTGGTTCGCGGGCAAGGGCCGTCCCGTCACCGGCTTCGCGCTGGTCTCCGCGACCGAGCTGCTGCCGTGGCGGTCGGGCGGCGGCATGCCCGGGCTGCTCCATCTGCTGATCCGCGCCCAGCAGCCGGAGCCGCCCGGCCACCGGCACGGCTTCGGCTGCGGCCATCGGCGCGGGGCGGCGGCCAGCGACTGCTACCAGCTCCTGCTCGGGGCGCGCCCCACCCTTCCGCCGCCGCTCGCCCCCGCGCTGATCGGCCGGCCCAGCGGCGGGCCGCTGGACGGGCAGACGGTGTACGAGGCGCTGTTCGACCCCCGGCTCACCACGCTGCTGCTGGAGCGGCTGCGGATGCCTGGGCGGCTCGGCCCGCTGCGCTTCGTACGGGAGCCGTCCAGCGCGATTCCCTCCGCGCTGCCGCCCCGGGTGATGACCGCCGAGCAGTCCAACTCCTCGGTGATCTACGGCGATACGTTTATTCTCAAACTTTTCCGCAGGGTCAGCCCCGGCACCAACCCCGACCTCGAACTCCCCCTCGCGCTCGCCCACACCGGCTGCACCCGGGTGCCCGCGCCCGCCGCCTGGTTCGAGGCCGAGCCGCCGGCCGAGGGCGCCGTGCCCCCGCCGGAGCCCGTCACCCTGGGGGTGCTGCAGCCCTTCCTGACCGGTTCCCGGGACGGCTGGCAGCTCGCGCTCGACGCCCTGGCCGCCGACGGCGACTTCACCGAGGCCGCCCACGCACTGGGGCGGGCGACCGCCGAGGTCCATCTGGCGATGGCCCGGGCCCTGCCCACCTCCGTGCTGCGCCGCCCGCAGATCGACCATCTCGCCGCCGCCATGAGCGAGCGCCTCGACTCGGCCGCCGGCGCGGTGCCCGCCCTCCAGCCGTACCGCGCCGAGCTGCACGGCGCGTACGAGGACCTGGCCGCGCTGGGGCGCGCGGGCCGCACCTGGGCGGCCCAGCGCATCCACGGCGATCTGCATCTGGGGCAGGCGCTGCTGACCGGGGACGGCGGCGGTGGCGGAGGCGGGCGGTGGTCGCTGATCGACTTCGAGGGCGAGCCGTCCCGTCCGCTGGCCGAGCGCCGCCGCCCGCAGCCGCCGGTGCGCGATATCGCGGGCATGCTGCGGTCCTTCGACTACGCGGCGGCCGTGGGACGCCATGAGCGCCCGCAGGAGTGGGCCGGCCGCACCCGCGCCGCGTACTGCGCGGGCTATGCGGAGGCGTCCGGCACCGATCCGCGCGACGAACCGGAGCTGCTGCGCGCCCATGAGACCGACAAGGCCGTCTACGAAGTGCTCTACGAGGCGCGGCACCGCCCCGACTGGCTGTCCGTCCCGATGACCGCGATCCGCCGCCTCGCCACCACCCGCGCCTGACCCATGGGGACACGGGCGGCACCGGCCCCGGCGCGGCCCCGGGCCCCGGCTCCCACGGACCGTCGCCGCACGGTCCCCGCCCGCTCCCCCGCTTCCGACCGTCCGACGCCCGACACCTCCGGGAGGACCACCCCGTGACCGCACGACCGCCGTCCGGCCAGCACCCGTCCGACGAGGGACCGGGCCACCCACCCGCCGCCACGACCGGTCCGGCGGCCCCGGGAGTCCCTCCGACCTTCCTCCCCGGCCACACCGGCCCCCGTCCGCGGCCCGAGCGCCGCGCCGAGCGCCCGGCCCCCGGGGACGCCCCGGGGCGGGCTCCGTCCCCCCGCGAGGACGCCGCGTCCGCCGAGTCGGCGGGCGTCAGGCCCGCGCCCCACCGGGAATCCCCCGACTCGGCCGCCGCGACGGCGGACCAGCAGGAGGCCGCCGACCGCGGCCGCCCCGGCCGCGAGGCGCGGGTGTCCTACGGTGCCGCGCCCGTGCCCCGCGCGCCGCGCGCGGACCAGGCGCGGCACGACGAGTCCGACGGCGCGGCCGAGCCGTCGCGCGTCGCCGGGCGGCCCGTGGCCGGGGGCGGCGGGCAGGCTGACGAGGCGTACGACGAGCACGGGGTGCGGCCCGCGCCCGCGCTCGGGGACGAGGAGCGGCGGCGGCTGCTGACCGGGGCGCACCACGCACCGCACGACCTGCTCGGCGCCCACCCCGTGCGCGGCGGTGTGCTCTTCCGCTGCCTGCGCCCGTACGCCCGCTCGGTGACCGTCGCGGCCGCCGGGCTGCGCGCCCGGCTGCGGGCCGAGGGGGACGGGCTGTTCTCCGGGGTGCTGCCGCTGCGGGAGATCCCGGAGTACCGGCTGCTGGTGACGTACGAGGACGCCGAGCTGGAGCTGCACGACCCGTACCGCTTCCTGCCCACCCTCGGCGAGCTCGATCTGCACCTCATCGGCGAGGGCCGGCACGAGGAGCTGTGGCGGGCGCTCGGCGCGCACCCGATGACCCACCAGGGCGTGTCCGGCACCCGCTTCACCGTATGGGCGCCCAATGCCCTCGGGGTACGGCTGACCGGCGACTTCACCTACTGGGACGGCACCGCGCTGCCGATGCGCTCACTCGGCGGCAGCGGCGTGTGGGAGCTGTTCCTGCCCGGTGTCGGCGAGGGCGCGCTCTACAAGTTCGAGATCACCCGGCCCGACGGCGGCCGCTCCCTGCGCGCCGACCCGATGGCGCGGCGCACCGAGTGCCCGCCCGCCACCGCCTCCGTCGTCCATGCCTCGCACCACCGCTGGGGGGATGAGGCATGGCTGGCGCGCCGGGAGGGCGGGCGCGTCCATGAGCTGCCGTTCTCCGTCTATGAGGTGCATCTGCCGTCCTGGCGGCCGGGGCTGACCTACCGGCAGCTCGCGGAGCAGCTCCCCGCGTACGTGAAGGACCTCGGCTTCACCCATGTCGAGCTGATGCCGGTGGCCGAGCACCCCTTCGGCGGCTCCTGGGGCTACCAGGTGACCGGTTTCTACGCGCCCACGGCCCGGCTGGGCACCCCCGACGACTTCAAGTACCTGGTGGACGCGTTGCACCAGGCGGGCATCGGGGTGCTGGTGGACTGGGTGCCCGCGCATTTCCCCAAGGACGCCTGGGCGCTGGCCGAGTTCGACGGCCGTCCGCTGTACGAGCCCGCGGATCCACTGCGGGCCGCGCATCCCGACTGGGGCACGCTGGAGTTCGACTACGGGCGCACCGAGGTGCGCAACTTCCTGGTGGCGAACGCCGTCTACTGGTGCGAGGAGTTCCACATCGACGGTCTGCGGGTGGACGCCGTCGCCTCCATGCTCTACCTCGACTACTCCCGCGAGCCCGGCCAGTGGACGCCCAACGCGCACGGCGGCCGGGAGAACCTGGACGCGGTCGCCTTCCTGCAGGAGATGAACGCGACCGTCTACCGCCGCTGCCCGGGTGTGATCACCATCGCCGAGGAGTCGACCGCGTGGGACGGGGTCACCCGGGCCACCCACCATGTGGGCCCCAGCGGCTTCGGCGGCCTCGGCTTCGGGCTGAAGTGGAACATGGGGTGGATGCACGACTCGCTGGCCTATCTCGCACATGAGCCGGTGTACCGCGCCTACCACCACCATGAGATGACCTTCTCGATGGTGTACGCGTACAGCGAGAACTATGTGCTGCCGATCTCGCACGACGAGGTGGTGCACGGCAAACGGGCCCTGGTGTCGAAGATGCCCGGCGACTGGTGGCAGCAGAGGGCCAACCACCGCGCGTACCTCGGCTTCATGTGGGCCCATCCGGGCAAGCAACTGCTCTTCATGGGGCAGGAGTTCGCCCAGGGTGCCGAGTGGTCGGAGGCCCACGGACCCGACTGGTGGCTGCTGGATCCGTCGTACTCCGCCGAGCCCGACCACCGGGGCGTCCGCGATCTGGTCCGCGACCTGAACCGGGTGTACGCGGCCACGCCCGCGCTGTGGCAGCGGGACACCGACCCCGAGGGCTTCTCCTGGATCGAGGGCGATGCCCGCGAGGACAATGTCTTCGCCTTCCTCCGCTTCGACGCCGACGGCTCCCCGCTGCTGGCCATCAGCAACTTCTCCCCGGTGGTCCGCCAGGACTACCGCATCGGGACGCCGGAGGCGGTGCCGGTGTGGCGCGAGGTGCTGAACACCGACGACGGGCGGTACGGCGGCAGCGGTGTGGCCAACGCCGAGCCGCTGAAGGCCGAGCCCACGGGGTGGCACGGGCGTCCGGCCTCCATCCTGCCGGTGCTGCCGCCGCTGGCCACGATCTGGCTGCGGCCCGCCTGAGAGCCTGTCGGGTGGCTGATCGTAAGCGGTACGTGATCGGTGCCGTGAGTGTGCCGGGCATGGCGAAGGCCCCGGAATGGTCACGTGGTGTGTGCCAGTACGACAACCAACTCCGGGGCCGCCGACGGCCCATGCTGCCCGTCCAGCCTGACCGATGGGATGCGGGAGGTCATCCGGCCCCTGCCGCGAGTGCGAAGCGCCCTCGTTGACACAGCCGTTGACGACCCCTCGGCAGAAACCGGTGGGCCGGACCGGCCCCGATGTGACTCAGTCGGGGATGTTGTTCTCCTCGATGGGTGGCATGTAGGCGCGCAGCCACCGTTCGGTCTGGGCGACGTGGGACTCGGCCGCGCCCGCCGCGGCGCCGGGGTCCCGGTCGGCGATCGCCTGGGCCAGCACACGGTGGTCCTCGTCGCTCTTGCGCCGCAGTTCAGGGCCATCGGGGAGATTGAAGACCTGGTACTTGCGGGACCGGGCGCGGAAGACGGCGAGCAGGGAGACAAGGGTCGGGTTGCCGCCGATCCGGGCGATCTCGGTGTGGAAGCGGTGGTCGAGCTCGGAAGCCTCGGTGGAGTCCTCGGCCGCTTCCATGGCTTCGATGAGGGAGAAGAGCGCCTCCACCGCCTCCGGGGTGGCACGCGCGGCGGCCTTCGCGGCGATATGGGCCTCGAGCACCCGCCGGATCTCGTAGACCTCCAGCAGGCCGGTCAGCGGCAGCAGTTCGAGAGTCAGCGAGAGGCTGCCGATGATGTCCTCGGGCCTGAGCGGGGAGACATAGGTACCGGAGCCATGGCGCGGTTCGACCACTCCCAGGGCGGCGAGCATGCGCACGGCCTCACGCAACGGCCCCCGTGAGACGCCCAGCTCCTCGCAGAGATCCGCCTCCGGCGGAATGCGCTCGCCCGCGCCGAGGCGCCCCGACGCGATCATGTGCCGTAGGCCGTGGAACGCCTTGTCGACTGCTGACATCCGATTCCTCTCCGACACGGCCCAGCGGGTTCGCCGACCGGCCTCGGTGCACTGTAGCGATGCGGTGGACGTCGTCAGTCATCGAAAGTCATCAGATGTCCTGCGGGCGTGGACCGAAATTCATCTGATGACCGGCCGCCCACACCCCTTGTTTGAGGGAAAACTCTATGTCAGCATGCGGACTCATCATACATGTCCTGGTCGTGATCTGGTGTCTTACGAGGCACTCGGGTCCTTGGATGGGGAGTCCTGTGAGCGAGACCGAGGTCACCACCGCACCGCGCCCCCTGTTGCTGCCCGACGGCCGGCCCGCCGCGCGGGCCTGGTCGCTGGACCCCGCCCTGCTCCATCTCAACCACGGTTCGTTCGGGGCGGTTCCCCTCGTGGCACAGGAGCGGCAGAACCTGCTGCGCGAAGAGATGGACCGCTCCCCGGTGGTGTGGTTCCCGGCGCTGCCGCAACGTGTCGCCAACGCCCGGGTCGACATCGCGGCCTTCCTGCGGGTCGCCCCCGGCGACCTGGCCCTGGTGCCGAACGCGAGCGCGGGCGTCAGCACCGTCTACGCGGCGCTCGACCCGCGCCCCGGCGGGGAGATCGTCGTCACCGACCACGGCTACGGAGCCGTCACCATGGGGGCCGAGCGGCTGGCACGCCGCTGGGGCGGCCGGGTGCGCACCGCCAGGGTGCCGCTGGCGGCGGACGAGGAGCAGGCGTACGAGGCGGTGGTGGCCGAGTTGAGCGATGCCACCGGCCTCATCGTCCTCGACCACATCACCTCCGCGACCGCACGCCGGATGCCGGTGGACCGGGTGGGCGCCGAGGCGCAGCGGCGTGGTATCCCGCTGCTGGTGGACGGTGCACACGCCCCTGGACTGATCGCCGCCCCGCTCTCCGGTGTGACCTGCGACTTCTGGGTCGGCAATCTGCACAAGTGGCCCTGCGCGCCGCGCGGCACCGCGGCGCTGGTAGCCCGCGGCCCGCTGCGTGCGGGGCTCCACCCGCTGATCGACTCGTGGAGCGCGGCCGATCCGTACCCCGACCGCTTCGACCAGCAGGGCACGCTGGACACCACCGGCTATCTCGCGACACCGACGGCGCTCGGCTTCATCGAGCACACCTGGGGCTGGGAGACCGCGCGCCGGTACATGGACGACCTGGCCGGCTACGCCGAGCAGGTCGTCGGCGCCGCGTTCGCCGAGCTGACCGGTGTCAGCAGCGCCGTCGACGTCGGTATGCCGGTCCCCGGTATGCGGCTGGTGCGGCTGCCCGCGGGCCTTGCCGCCACCCGCGTCGAGGCGGACGCCCTGCGCGACCGGGTCGCCGGGGAGCTGGGCGTGGAGACGGCCTTCACCAGTTTCGGCGGCGTCGGCTATCTGCGGCTGTCCGCACACGTCTACAACACGGCCGCCGACTACGAGTACTTCGCCGAGTCCTGCGTCCCCGTCCTCGGCGAGTGGGCCGCTTCGGCCCGCGGGCACCACAGCGGGTCGTAGCGAAACCCAGCGTTCCCCCCTCATCCCCGAAGCCGCTGCCAGCGCGGACGTCATCCACGGAAAGGTCGGCACGATGAAGAGAAGGACGGCAGCTCTCGCCCTCGGCGCAGCCGCCATGATGGTCCTGACGGGCTGTTCCACCATGAGTCCCGACAAAAACGGGACAGTCACCCTCAATATGGTCGAAAGCCTGACGAACCCGGCCCGCAGCGACCTGCTCAAGGAGCTCATAGCCGACTTCGAGCAGCAGAACCCCAAGATCAAGGTCAATCTGATCTCGCCGCCCACCGAGCAGGCCGACCAGAAGATCCAGCAGATGCTCCAGTCCGGCAGCGGTGTCGATGTCCTCGAGGTGCGGGACATCACCGTCGGCCCGTGGTCGAACAACGGCTGGCTCTACGACATGAAGAAGGACCTGGGGGGCTGGAAGGGCTGGAAAGCCATGACGGAGAACGCCGTCAAGGCCGCCGAGGACACCAAGGGCAGGACCTACTTCGTTCCGTACGGGTTCTACGGACTGAGCCTCTTCTACCGCACCGATCTGACCAAGGAGGCCGGTTTCAGCAAACCGCCGGCCACCTGGGAAGAACTGCTGGAGCAGGCCTCCGCCATCCACGACCCGGCGAAGCGGCGGTACGGCTACGCCTTCCGCGGCGGCGCCAACGCCAACAGCAACGCCACCGCCGTGATCGAGGCGTATGTCGCCGACAAGGTGGACACCTCCAACGGCTACAAGCTCACCAACGGCAAAACCATCTTCTCCGCGCCCGAGGCGCAGGACGCCCTCAAGACCTATCTGAAGCTCTTCAAGGAGGCGTCCCCCAAGTCGTCCGTCTCCTGGGGCTATCCGGAGATGGTCGAGGGCTTCTCCAACGGCTCCACGGGCTTTCTGCTCCAGGACCCCGAAGTGATCGCCACCATCTCGGAGTCCAAGTCGATCAAGAAGGACCAGTGGGACACCGCCCCGCTGGTGGCCGGTCCCAGCGGCAAGACCGTCCAGCCGCTGGCCACCGCCGGGTGGGGGATCGCCGACGGCAGCAAGCACAAGGCCGAGGCCGTCAAGCTGGTGCAGTTCCTCTCCCAGGGCAAGGCGTCGACGTCCTTCACCAAGAAGAACAGCCTGGTCCCGATCCTCAAGTCGGCGATCGCCGACCCGTTCTACAAGACCGGCCCCTGGTCCTCTTACGTCACCATGACCGAACACCCGGAGAAGTACCTCAATGTGAGCCAGCCGCGCGGCGTGGCCTGGTGGACCGAATGGGAGCAGAAGGCCGACGCCGATGTGCAGAAGATGGCGCTCGGCAAGATGACGCCCAAGGAATTGCTGGCCGACTGGGACGCGTACTGGACCAAGAAGTGGGAGCGGGAGAAGTAGACATGCCCGCCACGTCCGCAATCACGAAGGCGGCCAAGCGCCCCTCTCCCAAGAGGGGCGCCCCGCCCGCCCCGGGCCGTCGGCGGCGGGAGTTCACCACCCGCCGCGGCCTGATGATCGCCGCATTCATGGCACCGGCCGCCGTCTTCGTGGCGGTCTTCACCTACTACCCCATGATCGCCGGCAGCCAGATGGCCTTTCGCAACTGGAAGCTGACGGATCTGACCGACACCTCCTGGGTGGGCCTGAAGAACTTTCGTGATGTCTTCGGTGACCCCGTCTGGGACACGGTCCTGAGCAACTCCTTCCTCTGGGTGTTCGGCTCGATCGTGCCCCAGCTGGTGATCGGTTTCGCGCTCGCCCTGTGGCTGCGCCGCCGGTTCCGCTTCCGCGGTCTCTACCAGGCGCTGATCTTCTTCCCCTGGGCGATCTCCGGGTTTCTCATCGGCATCCTGTTCCGCTGGATGTTCAACAGCGAGTTCGGCGTCGTCAACGACCTGTTGCAGAAGGCCGGACTCATCGATGAGCCCATCGCGTGGCTGGCCGATCCGAACACCGCGATGACCGCCGTTCTGATCGCCAACATCTGGTACGGCGTCACCTTCTTCGCCATCATGATCCTGGCCGCGCTCCAGTCGATCCCCGACGAGCTGTACGAGGCGGCGGCACTGGACGGCGCGAGCAAGACGCGCACCCTCTTCCAGATCACCATCCCCTACATCCGCACCACGCTGGCGCTCACCGTGCTGCTGCGGATCATCTGGATCTTCAACTTCCCCGACCTGATCTTCGGGATGACCGGCGGCGGGCCCAACAACGAGACACAGATCGTGACCACGTGGATGATCAAGATCACTCAGCAGGGCGACTACGGCAGGGCCTCCGCGCTCGGCCTCCTCGTGGTCGCCACACTGCTGGTGTTCGCGGTGTTCTTCCTGCTGGCGACGCGCGAGAGGCGAGGGGTGAAGCCATGATCGGCAAAGCGACAGCGACCGGCCGGGCCGTCCGGTTCGCCTTCTTGGGGCTTTGGCTGGTGTTCACGGTCTTCCCGCTCTACTGGATCACCATCACCTCGCTGAAGGCGCCCGGCGACATCTTCGCCTTTCCGATCGACTACTGGCCCGAGCACTTCTCGCTGGAGAACTACCGAGGGCTGTTCGGCAAGGCCGACTTCGGGACCTACGTCTTCAACAGCCTCATCGTCGCGACCGTCGCCGGTGCGGCCGCCACCGCGATCTCGATGCTGTCCGCGTATGTGCTGGCGCGCTTCGAGTTCCGTACCAAGTCCGCACTGCTGATGGCCGCCCTGGTCACCCAGATGATCCCCGCCTTTATCGCCCTGGGCCCGCTGTACCTGCTGATGACCGACCTCTCGCTGGTCGACAACCGGCTCGGGCTCATCCTCGTCTACATCGCCGTGTGCATTCCGTTCTGCACCGTGATGCTCCGCGGTTTCTTCGAGAACATCCCGGACGCTCTGGAGGAGGCCGCCATGATCGACGGGCTGTCCCGGTTCGGAGCCCTGTTCCGGGTGCTGCTTCCCGTGATGAAGCCGGGCATCATCGCCGCGTTCATCTTCAATTTCGTCAACTGCTGGAACGAGCTCTTCCTGTCGGTGACGCTGCTCAACAGCGACAGCAACAAGACCGTCCCCACGGCCCTCAACGGATTCATCTCCAGCTTCAACATCGACTGGGGCTCAATGTCGGCGGCGGCCGTATTCACCATCCTGCCCACGATGTTGTTGTTCGCCTTCGCCAGCCGCCATATCGTCCAGGGGCTCACCTCGGGGGCGGTAAAGGGCTGAGGCGGTCACCCTGACGAGCAGGCGGACACTGGCGGATCCTGATCACTCCGCGATCCGTTCGGCCAGGAGGGCCGCCTGAACGGTCGGCCTTGAGCCGGGCGAGAAGTGATCCGGAAGTGGTCATGGGCCGGACCCTACAGCGGTGTCCGGACAGCGCCGGGCCGCAGCCTGCGCTTCAGTGAAAGGACTGGCGGCCATCCATTCGGAAGGGGGTATCGATGTGACGGGTGAAGACCATGGCCAGGTGGGGATTCACGGTCACGGCGGGATCAGCCCTGGCCATCACCTTCGCGCTGCCCTTACCGGGCGCGGCACGAGCGGACGCGCCGCCGTTGCCGCCCCCGCTCACCGACGACGGGATGGCGGGTGTCGGTTCAGGGCGCGGCGGCGGCCTGGCCGACTGCCGTGCCGGCCGGAGAGCGGGGCACGATCCGCGTACGGACCGGGCCCGGTGCATCCGGCCAGATCACGGTGACGGTCTCACCCTGGCCGGCCTGGAGCGGTCCGACGCTCGTATCGTCGCTTGCGAGGAAGCCGTCGGGCACGAGCACGACTTGTTGCTGACCGCCAGCCGGTAGGGCGCGCCGCGTGTCCTTTCCGGGCGCGCGGGTCGTTCTGCCCCACGGCGCGGGTTTCACCGTACGCCCTGCCTGATTCGTACGCCCCGCCCGAGCCCTACGGCCCGTCAGCCGTCGGGCTCGCCCAGCCGGGCGAGGCCCTCCCGGAGCCGCTGGGCGTCGGGGTGGCCGAGGGCTTCGAAACGGGTCAGGGCCCGCTGCCAGCTGTCGCGGGCCCCGGTCCGGTCCCCGGCGGCGAGCTGTGCGCTGCCGAGCCGGTGCAGGGACTCGGCCTCCCGGACCCGCTCGCCCCGGCCGCGCCGCAGCTCCACGGCGTGCCGGTAGCACCTGATGGCCTGCTGGTGGTCGCCGATGTGCTGATAGGCGTAGCCGAGGCTGTCCCAGGCCGCGGACTCCCCACGCCTGTCCCCCGCCTCCCGCATCATGGTCAGCGCCTTCTCGCAGTGGACGAGGGTCTGCTGGAAGTCGCCCAGCATGGCGTAGGCCCAGCCCACGTTGTTCATGGCGTACGCCTCGCCACTGCGCCGGCCCGCCGCCCGGTACAGCTTCAGGGCGCGCAGCGCGTGGTGCAGCCCCTCGTCGTGGCGGCCCTCCCGCTCACCGGCGAAGTTGAGCGCGCCATGGGCCAGGGCCTGGCCGACGGCGTTGCCGGTCTCGCGGTGCAGGTTCAGGGCGCGCACCAGATGGCCGCGGGCCCGGTCGTAGCGTCCCATCCGCAGATCGGCGAGGCCCAGGCCGTAGCAGGCGTGGGCCTGCCCGGTGAGGTCGCGGACGCGGTGGGCGGAGCCCAGGGCACTCCGTTGGACGGTGCGTTGATCGTGCCAGTGGCCGCGCTGGTCCAGGAACTCCATCAGCGACCAGGCCAGTTGCCAGGCGTGGGTCTCGAATCCGGTCTCGGCGGCCTGCTGCAGCGCCGCGATCAGCGCCGGATAGGTGAGGCTGAACCAGAGCAGTGCCTGGGCGTGCCCCGCGAACTCCCCGACGCTGACCCCGGGCCGGACCGGCTCGACCTTGATCGGCTCCCGGTGCGGGGTGAACGCCGCCCCGGCGGCCACGGCGGTGTGCAGATAGTGGTCGAGCAGCCGGTGCAGCGCGGTGTGGCGCTCCTCCTGCCCGTCGTACGCCCGGGTGAGCTCCACGGCGTAGGCGCGCAGCAGATCGTGGAAGCCGTACTGACCCGGGGCGCGCTCGGTGATCAGATGCGCCCGGGTGAGCTGGATCAGCAGCCGGCGGGCCTGCGGGACCGGGACCCCGACCAGGCTGGCGGCCGCCGGGGCCGCGATGTCGGGGCCCGGGTGGACGCCCAGCAGCCGGAACAGCCGGGCGGCGTCGGGGCCAAGGGTGTGGTACGACCAGGAGAAGACGGCCCGGACATCGGTGGTGGCGTCCCCGCCCTCGAACGCGTCGAGGCTGCCGCGGGCATCGCGCAGCTCCCCGGCGAGCGCCTCCAGGCCGAAGCGGGGGTGGGCGGCGGCGCGGGCGGCCACGATGGCGAGCGCGAGCGGCAGCCCGGCGCACACCGTGATCACCTCCGCCACGGCCTCGGGTTCGGCGGCCACCCGCTCGGCGCCCACCCGGCTGATCAGCAGCTCGCGCGCCTCGGCGCGGTCGAGCAGATCCAGCGGCAGCGGCTGGGCCTGCTCGGCGACGACCAGGCTGGTGAGTTCGTTACGGCTGGTCAGCACGGTCAGACAGCCGGGGGAACCGGGCAGCAGGGGCCGCACCTGCTCGGCGTCCCGGGCGTTGTCGAGCAGGATCAGCATCCGGCGGTCGGCCACCAGGCTCCGGTACAGCGCGGTCTGCGCCTCGACGGTCGCGGGGATCCGGTGGGCGGGCACCTGGAAGGCGTCCAGGAGGCCCCGTACGGCCTCGGCGACGGTCATGGCCGAGTCGGTGGGGCCGAAGCCGCGCAGGTTCAGATAAAGCTGACCGTCGGGGAACCGGTCGCGGACGCGGTGGGCCCAGTGCACCGCGAGGGTCGTCTTGCCGAGGCCGCCGCTGCCCGCGATCACGGTGATCAGCGCGGCCGTGGGCGCCCGTCCGCCGCCCTCGCCCGAGCCCGCGCGCAGCAGGGCGTCCAGCCCGGCCAGCTCGCGCTCTCGGCCGGTGAAGTGGGCGACGTCGGAGGGGAGTTGCTGCGGTACGGCGGTGACGACGGAGTTCGGCTCGGCGGCGGAGGCGGGTGGAGCGGCGGGCGGATCGGCGGAGGCCGGTGGGGAGGCGAGTTCGGCGGTGGGCCCGGCAAGGGGCTCGGGCGCCTCGTCGGCGGCCGGGACGCCCTCCGCGGCGGGGGCCGGGGCAGCCGCCGCGTCGGACGGCGGCGCCGCCGGTGCGGGAGCGCTCCCGTACGATCCGGGCGGCCCGGACGGATCCCGGGACCGGCTGTCACGGCCATCCCGGCCGTCCCGACTGTCCCGGCTGTCACGGCCATCCCGGCTGTCACGGCCGTCCCGGCTGTCACGACCGTCCCGGCTGTCCTCGAGTGCCTCCCGGTGAAGCCGCTGCAGCTCGTCGCCGGGTTCGATACCCAGCTCCTCCACATACCTCCGGCGGGTGGAGCGGAACAGCGCGAGGGCGTCGGCCCGCCTGCCGCCGCGCCGTAGCGCCTCCATCAGCAGCGCCACCGAGCGCTCCCGTAAAGGGTGTTCGGCCACCAGGGCGGACAGTTCCGTGGCGGCCTCGTGGTGCCGTCCGGAGCGCAGATCGATCGCGGCGAGCTCCTCCACCGCCGTACGCCGCTCCTCCTCCAGCCCGGCGCCCAGGGTGTCGGGGAGCCAGCCGCCCGCGACATCCGCCAGCGCGGGCCCGCGCCACAACTGCAGCGCGCCGCACAGCAGTTCTCCGGCCCGGTCCTCGGCGCTCTCGGCGAATCCTGCGGTCGGCCCGGCGGCCCCGGCGGCCCCGCTGTCCTTGGGAGTCTCCCGCGCGGCCCGCACCAGATCGCGGAACCGGTGCAGATCGACCTGCTCACGCGCGACGGTCAGGGAATAGCCCTTCGCCGATGTCGTCAACTCGGCCCCGGACAAGGCGGAAAGGATCCGCCGCAGCTTGGAAATCTGCACCTGTACGGCGTTTCGCGCGGACCCCGGCGGGTCCTCGCCCCATACTGCCAACACCAGCCTGTCGACGGACACCACGCGGCCGGAGGCCATCAGCAGCATCGCCAGAACAGACCGCTGCTGCGCGGCGGTCGGCCCCAGGAGACGCTCGCCCTGCCATATTCCGACCGGTCCCAACAGGCGAAACTCGGTCCCATCCACACACTGCCCCCGTTGGTACCAGAGATTTCACTGTGACCATGTGGAAGCCTACCCACGGGTTCGGGTCAGCGAGGCATCAGCGGGATATCAGCGGCTCGTAGCACCCTATGGTCATCGAGGGCCCCATGGGCACCAGAAGTTCACCCGGTCACCGCGGCGGCGGCGACCGAACCGGAAGTGTCCGGTCCGGGGCCCTCATCCACCAATGAACGGGGGACAGCATGGCAGTGAGGTGCCGAGGAGGCGGCTCATGACCACGGCTGAAGGAACACGAAGCACACCTCGGATCGGCGAGCTCGTCTACGACCTCGAACGCGAGGCCATGGGCCGCGTCGCCTACGTCGACACCGGCGGCAACATCGCCTGGGTCAAACCCCTGCACGAGGGCCCCGAATGGACGGCTCTCCCGGAACAGCTGCGCCGCGCGCCGGACGGTGAGCGCTGAGGCGCCTTCGGCGCCCAAGAGACCGCCGAAGGGCAGTAGCGGCGTAGCAATGGCGGCGTCTCGCGTCTTCCAACGGGGGGAAGACGCGGGGCGCCATTCGCCGTGTGTGCGCACCGCGTGTGTGCGCACCGCGTGTGTGCGCACCGCGTGTGTGCGCACCGCGCGTATGCGCACCGCGCGTATGCGCACCGCGCGTATGCGCACCGTATGCGTGCGCACCGTATGCGTCCGTGAAACGCCCGCGGCCCTGCCCCGATTCAGGAGGGCAGGGCCGCGGCGCGCGCAAGGTGTCAGGCGGGCACGTGCTCCTTCGCCGTGTCACCGTCACGCCGCTCGGGGAGGGTCTTGCCCTCGGCCCCGTCGGAGTCGTCGGCGGCCGGGCCGTGGCCGCCGCCGTGGCGCGCGAAGCCCTCGGCGTCGAACGGCAGCCGTCCGCCCAGGACTTCGTTCATCCGCTCCTTGTCGATCTCCTTGGTCCAGGTGCCGACCAGGACGGTCGCCACCGCGTTGCCCGCGAAGTTGGTGAGGGCGCGGGCCTCGCTCATGAAGCGGTCGATGCCGACGATGAGGCCGACGCCGTCGACCAGTTCGGGCCGGTGCGACTGCAGACCGCCCGCCAGCGTCGCCATGCCCGCGCCGGTCACACCGGCGGCGCCCTTCGACGCGACGATCATGAAGACGAGGAGGGATATCTGCTGGCCTATGGAGAGCGGGTCGCCCATGGCCTCCGCGATGAACAGCGAGGCCATCGTCAGGTAGATGGCGGTGCCGTCCAGGTTGAAGGAGTACCCGGTGGGGACGGTGATACCGGCCACCGGCTTGCTGACGCCCGCGTGCTCCATCTTCGCGATGAGCAGCGGCAGCGCCGACTCGGAGGACGACGTCGACAGGATCAGCAGGAACTCCCGCGCCAGGTACTTCAGCAGCAGGAAGATGTTCACGCCCGCGACCAGCCGCAGAATCGTCCCGAGGACGAGGAACACGAACAGCGCGCAGGTCACATAGAAGCCGATCATGATGACCGCGAGCGCCTTGAGCGCGTCCAGACCGGTCTCGCCGACCACGGCGGCCATCGCGCCGAAGGCGCCCACCGGGGCGGCCCACATGACCATCGACAGCAGCTTGAAGACGAGCTGCTGTATGTGGCCTATGCCGCGCAGCACCGGCTCGCCCGCCTTGCCCATCGCCTGGAGGGCGAAGCCCGCGAGCAGGGCCACGAACAGGGTCTGCAGCACCTCGCCCTCGGTGAAGGCGGAGACCAGCGTCTTCGGGATGATCCCGAGCAGGAAGTCCGCCGTCGACTCGGAGGCGCCCTCGGCCTGGCTCTGCCCGGCCTGGGCCGCTTCATGGCTCATGTGCAGGCCGCTGCCCGGCTCGAGGAAGTTGCCGACGACCAGGCCGATGGCGAGGGCCACGGTCGACATCACCATGAAGTAGCCGAGCGCGAGACCGCCGACGGCGCCGACCTTCGCGGCCTTGCGCACCGAGCCGACCCCGAGCACGATCGTGCAGAAGATGATCGGCGAAATCAGCATCTTGATCAGGTTGACGAAACCTGCGCCGATGGGCTTGAGCTCCACCGCCGTATCGGGGGCCACGAAGCCCACGAGGATGCCGAGCGCCACCGCGCCGATGACGGCGAGGTAGAGGTAGTGAATCCTTTCTTTCTTCGGCTTCGTCCCGTCCGGCTCCGTACGCCCGGATGCGGGCGGCGTGGTGTCCGCAGCCACGGTGCTGCCTCCTTCTGATCTGCCGTCCAACTGTCCCGGCGCTGTACTGTGTGCGGCTCGCACACCGCCTTGAACGGTCCCGGCGACTATGCCCCACGCTGTGATGGGGGTCACCCTTCCGTTCATTTCGTTCATACAAAGATCCGTGTGCAGACTGATGGCCATGCGCATCCCCCACCCACGGAGCCTGGCCGGCCAGCTCTTCGCGATGCAGGTCGTGCTGGTCGCCGCCCTGGTGGCCGGATGCGCCGTCTTCGCCTACGTCACCGACCGCGAGCAGGCGGTGGCGGCAGCGCGGCAGCGGGCGACGGCCACCGCGGTGGCCGTCGCCGACTCCCCGTCGGTCGCCGAGGCCGCACGGTCCAAGGACCCCACCGCCCGACTCCAGCCGTATGCGGAGAAGGTGCGCCGGCACACCGGCGTCACCTTCGTCACGATCATGGATACCCACGGTGTGCGCTGGGCGCACCCCGATCCGCGCCAGATCGGCGCCACCTACCTCGGCCACATCAAGCCCGCGCTGCGCGGCCGGATCTTCGACGAGACGTATACGGGCACGCTCGGCTCCTCGGTGCGCGTGGTCGCCCCGGTGCGCGACGACCGCGCCGGCGGCCGGATCACCGCGCTGGTCAGCGCGGGCATCACCGTGGACACCATCAGCGCCCAGGTGCGCCGCCAGCTCCTCGCGCTGCTCGGCGTGGCGGCCGCCGCGCTCGCGATCGGCGGCCTGTGCGCGTATGTCATCAACGCCCGGCTGCGCCGCCATACGCACGGGATGAACGCGGACGAGCTGAGCCGGATGCACGACTACCACCAGGCCGCGCTGCACGCCGTGCGCGAGGGGCTGCTGATGCTCGACGGCGGGCGGCGGATCGCGCTGATCAACGACGGCGGGCGGGAGCTGCTCGGCCTGCCCGAGGACTCCGTCGGCCGCTACGTCTCCGACCTGGGCCTGCCGCCCGCGCTGACCGGAGCCCTGCTGGCCACCGAGCCGCGCGTGGACGAACTGCATCTGACCGCGGAACGGGTCGTGGTCCTCAACACCTCCCCGGTGAGCAGCGGGGAACAGCGCGGCACGGTCGTCACCCTGCGCGACCACACCGAGCTCCAGGCGCTCTCCGGCGAGCTGGACTCGCTGCGCGGCTTCGCGGAGGCGCTGCGCTCCCAGGCCCATGAGGCCGCGAATCGGCTGCATGCGGTCGTCTCGCTGATCGAGCTGGGCCGGGAGGACGAGGCGGTCGATTTCGCCACCGCCGAGCTGGAGCTGGCCCAGGCGCTGACCGACCAGGTGGTGGGCGCGGTCGCCGAACCGGTACTGGCCGCGCTGCTGCTGGGCAAGGCGGCACAGGCGAACGAGCGTGGCGTCGAACTCGTCCTCGCCCCCGACAGCCGCATCGACGACGGCGTCCTCCCACCCGGCCTGCCCGCCCGCGACCTGGTGACCATCCTCGGCAACCTCATCGACAACGCCACGGACGCGGCCGCGGAGGGTGTCGGCCACGGCGGGGCGCCGCGCAGCGCCCGCGTCACGGTCACCGCCCGCGCGGACGGGGGCGAGCTGACGCTGCGCGTCGCGGACACCGGCGCCGGTCTCGACCCGGCGGCGGCCGAGGAGGTCTTCCGCCGCGGCTGGAGCACGAAGGCCCAAGGCCGCGGCCTGGGCCTGGCCCTGGTCCGCCAGGCCGCCCGCCGCAACGCGGGCACGGTGGAGGTATCGGCCGCCCCGGACGGCGGCGCCGAATTCACGATCCGCTTGCCTTTGGCGACCCCGGCCGCCACACCGTGAGCCCCTTCACGGCCCGGCACTGCCCTCCGGCCGGCCGGCTCCGCGCCACCGGGGGCTCAAGGCCGGGCTCCCCCAGCGGGACGCCGCCCGCCATCCCGCCCGCGACCAGGGGCCACATCCAGCCACCCGCGGGCGGGAAATGGGGGCGCCGACGGCCCGTGGCACGGGCGGTAGGGGAATCATCACCGTAGAGATCTGGCCACCCGCGGTTACCCTCCGTAAATTGGAGCCCTAAGCCTTCCGCCCACCGCATTGCACCGCACCGCGCATCGCGCCCCGCACTTCACCCGAGAGGAATCCGTCCATGAGCCCGCCGCAGGCGAAACCGGGGGATCCGGCGCCGATCCGGGTTCTCGTCGTCGAAGACGACCCCCTCGCGGCGGACGCGCACCGGATGTACGTCGACCGCGTCCCCGGCTTCGCCGTCGTCGGGACCGCGCGGAGCGGCGGGGACGCCCAGCGGCTGCTGGAGCGGACGCCCGCCGATCTGCTGCTGCTGGACCTCTACCTCCCGGACGGGCACGGCCTGCAGCTCGTACGGGCGCTGCGCGCGGCCGGGAACGGGGCGGATGTGATCGCGGTCACCTCGGCCCGGGACCTGGCGATGGTCCGCGACGGGGTCTCCCTCGGGGTCGTGCAGTACGTGCTGAAACCGTTCACCTTCTCCACCCTCCGGGACCGCCTCCTCCGGTACGCCGAGTTCCGGGCGACCGCGGGCGAGGCCAGCGGGCAGGACGAGGTGGACCGCGCGCTGGCCGCGCTGCGGGCGCCGCAGCCCGCCGCGATGCCCAAGGGGCTGACCCAGGCCACCCTGCACGCGGTCACGGAGGCGCTGCGCGGCGCGGAGGAGGGGATCTCGGCGGCGGCGACCGCCGAGACCGTGGGGATCTCCCGGATCACCGCCCGCCGCTATCTGGAACACCTGGTGGAGGCGGGACGAGCCGCCCGCGCCCCGCACTACGGGCAGATCGGACGGCCCGAACTGCTGTACCGCTGGCTCAGCGAGCATTAGCGGGGCTACGACTGGTGTCCTCACCGCTGGAAGCCGTGTCCTCACCGCTGGGAAGTGTGTCCTCCCAGTCGCCTATGAGCCCGATAGGAAAGTTTCCTATCCGAGACCTTGTCGCGGCCATGCCGCCTCGCTAGGTTCAGCCTCGCTCGACTTCCTCCCACCCCCCACCCAGGAGGCTCCATCAGCCATGCCTCTTTCCAAGCCGACGTACCGCAGACTCGCCCTCGCCGCCGCCATCGGCCTGCTCGGCGCGGGCGCCGCCACGGCGGCCACCGCCCAGGCGGCGCCGCAACACACCGCCGCCGCGCCCAGCGGGCTCAACGGGCCCTACCTCTACCTGGGTTGGGGCTCCCCGCCCAAGGCCACGGACGTCATGTCGGCGACCGGCACCACGCAGTTCACGATGGCGTTCATGCTCTCCGACGGCGGCTGCAACCCCAAGTGGGACGGCTCCCGCGCGCTCACCGGCGGCAACGACCAGTCGACGATCAACTCCATCCGCTCGGCCGGCGGCGATGTCACCGTCTCCTTCGGTGGCTGGAGCGGTAACAAGCTGGGCGAGAAGTGCTCCTCCGCCTCCGCGCTCGCCGGCGCGTACCAGAAGGTCATCGACGCCTACCAGCTCAAGTCGATCGACATCGACATCGAGGCGAGCGAGTTCGAGAACGCGACGGTCCGCCAGCGCGTGGTCGACGCGCTCAAGACGGTCAAGCAGAAGAACAGCGGCATCAAGGTGTACGTCACCTTCGGCACCACCACCACCGGCCCCGACGCCAACGGCAAGGACCTGGTCAAGCGCGGCGCCACGGCCGGGCTCGACGTGGACGGCTGGGCGGTCATGCCGTTCGACTTCGGCCAGGGCTCCATCGACATGGCGGGGGCCACCAAGTCGGCGGTGGACGGTCTGAAGAACACCGTGGCGAGCGCGTACGGCCTCTCCTCCGACGCCGCCTACCGCAAGGTCGGCTTCTCCTCCATGAACGGCAAGACCGACGTCGCGGGCGAGACCATATCCCTGAACAACTTCAAGGACATGGTGTCCTACGCCAAGAGCCACCACCTGGCCCGCGTCAGCTTCTGGTCGCTCAACCGCGACCGCAAGTGCGGCTCCGGCACGGACGGCGACGCCTGCAGCGGGATCGACCAGGGCACATACGACTTCACCAAGGTGCTCGCGGGGTACAACGGCTGAGTCCGACTGCCACCGGCTGAGCCACGCCCCCGTACGCCCGGGGCGTACGGGGGCGCACCCCCGCGGCGGCGTTCGATCAAGTGACGATCCAGGTCACGGGGATTGACCTTCCGTTGAAGCCGACCTTACGGTCAGCGCGCAGCCCACAGAGGCCAGCAAGGAGGTCGTGCCCGTGCGCCCCACCGCCCCACTGATCCTCGCCGCCACCCTCGCCGTCACCGCCGGACTCACATCCTGCGGTGGCGGTTCGGGCAGCGACCCGGACACCGTCAAGGTCGTCTACAACCGCTCCACGGACAACAAGATCCGCTTCAAGGACAACCATCTGGCCGAGGTGAAGAAGCAGTTCGAGAAGGCCAACCCCGGCAAGAAGGTCAAGCTGGTCCCGATCCAGGCGCAGGACAACGACTACGCCACCAAGGTCCAGCAGATGATGCGGTCCCCCAAGACCGCCCCCGACCTGGTCTACGAGGACACCTTCCGGATCAACTCGGACATCAAGGCGGGCTATCTGCGCCCCCTCGACGACTATCTGGCCAAGTGGAAGACCTGGGACCAGTTCGTCGACACCGCGAAGGCGGCTGCCAAGGCCGAGGACGGCAAGACGTACGGCGTCCCGGACGGCACCGACACCCGCGGCCTCTGGTTCAACAAGAAGATCTTTGCCAAGGCCGGGCTGCCGGCCGACTGGTCGCCCAAGAACTGGGACGACATCCTCGAGGCGGCGCGCACGATCAAGCAGAAGGTCCCCGGCGTCACCCCGCTCAACACCTACACCGGCAAGGCCCCGGGCGAGACCTCCGTGATGCAGAGCTTCGAGATGCTGCTGTACGGCACGGGCAAGGCGGGCGGGAACCCGCTCTACGACCCCGGCGCCAGGAAGTGGGTCACCGGCGGCAAGGGTTTCCAGGACGCGCTGAGCTTCCTCCGGACCGTCTACTCCGAGAAGCTCGGCCCGGACATCTCCGACGCCCTCGATCCCAACGTCGGCACGACCGTCTACAGCGAATGGCTCCCCGAGGGCAAGCTGGCCATCGCCCTCGACGGCTCCTGGCTGGGCCAGAACTGGCTGAAGACCGGCGGCAAGCCGTGGCCCGAGTGGTCCAAGACCCTCGGCCAGGCCCCGATGCCCACCCAGAACGGGCAGGCGCCCGGCCAGGTCAGCATGTCCGGCGGCTGGACGTGGGCGATCACCGCGAAGTCCAAGAACCCCGATCTGGCCTGGAAGTTCATCCAGCAGCTCCAGACCAAGGACAACGCGGTCACCTGGGACATCGTCGACGCCCAGATCGCGGTCCGTAAGGACGTCGCGCAGGACCCGGAGTACACCTCCTCCATGCCCGGGATCACCTTCTTCACGCGCCTGGTGAAGTACACCCACTACCGCCCCACCACCCCCGTCTATCCCCAGGTGTCCACGGCGATCGGCGAGGCCATGGAGGCGGTGACCACGGGCGACGCCTCACCGGAGAAGGCCGCGAAGTCCTACGACGACCAGCTCACATCCATCACCGACGGCGCCACGGTGGCGGCGAGCGGCCAGGGCTGAGGGCCCCGATGGCAACCGTGACCAAAGTGGCGGCGGCCCCGACAAAGACCCCGGTCCGGCCGGGCCCCCGTCGTGGCCGCCCCCTGCGCTGGCTTCCGCTCGCCCCCGCCACCGTCATGCTGCTGCTCTTCCTCGGTGGCCCCATCGCGTACTGCGTCTATATCGCCTTCACCAATATGCAGCTCACGGGCGCGTCCTCCACGGACTTCGTGGGCCTGGACAACTTCCGGCGCGCCTTCGGGGACGACGACTTCCGCAACGCCGTCGTCCTCACCCTTGTCTTCACCCTCCTCTCCTCCCTCGTCGGCCAGAACACCCTGGGCCTAGCCCTGGCCGCCCTGATGCAGCGCGCCTCCCGCCCGGTGCGGACCCTGACCGGCGCGATCGTCATCGCGGCCTGGGTCGTCCCCGAGATCGTGGCGGGCTTCCTGCTGTACGCGTTCTTCCGCCGCGAGGGCACGCTCAACGCGCTGCTGGACTGGCTCGGCCTGCCGTCCCAGAACTGGCTCTACACCCTGCCCATCCTCGCCGTGTCCTTCGCCAACGTCTGGCGCGGCACGGCCTTCTCGATGCTCGTCTACTCCGCCGCCCTGTCCGAGATCCCCAAGGAGATCACCGAGGCGGCGGAGGTCGACGGCGCCGGCGGGCTGAGCCGCTTCTGGCACATCACCCTGCCGATGATCCGCCGCTCCATCGGCACCAATCTGATGCTGAACACCTTGCAGACGCTGTCGGTGTTCGGCCTCATCTGGGCGATGACCCGAGGCGGCCCGGGAAACCGCAGCCAGACGCTCCCGGTCTTCATGTACGACCAGGCGTTCAACAAGTCCCTCATCGGCTACGGCACGGCGGTGGCACTGCTGTTGCTGCTGGTGGGAGCCCTGTTCTCGGTGGTGTACCTGAGGCTGATGCGCGAGGAGGTCTGAACCCCACCCTGAACTCCGTCCCGAACCCCGCCGGGATGATGGACTTGGCCGGGTCCCCAAGGGGCGGCTCCCGCCGAGGCGGGAGTTCCCGCCTCGGCGGCGGCTCCGACGCCGGTGGCCACGCCTTCCGTCCGCACGCCGAGGCCGGACCCGGGGGCCGCGAGCGCAGCCCCCGTCAGCACCGCCGCGACCAGCAGGGCGCACACCGCCGCCGCGGCGCTCATCGACGGTCCGGTGCCCGACGCCGGGCTGATGTGCCTGTCTGTGATCACACCCTCAACTGTCCGCGCGGAGGGCCACGTTCCCGTGACGTACGTCACCCAGCCGCCTCCGCGTCCGGTCGGCCACGGGCAGGCGGTCAGCCACTGGTGCGTGTGCGCCGCCGGTGGGCCTTCTGCCTGCACGCCGCCCCGCAGAACCGCGCGGGGCGGCCCGCGCGGCCGGTACGGTCGCCCGGCAGCGGGCCACCGCACATCTCGCACCGACCGATTTCGTCACGCGGACCGGCGGCTCCGCCGCCGACCTCCTCTATTTCGTTACGGACTTTCGTTACGGCTTGCTCCGCCCGCAATCCGTCGCACATCACCGCCGTCAGCACCCCGGATCCGGGGCCGCGCCCCTGTTCCATGGCCGCGCACCCCGCCACCAGCGCCTGTACGTCCGCCGCCGCGACATCCGCTCTGACCGCACCGGCCTCCTGGGCGCGCCGGAGCAGCGCGCTCAGCACCTCACCGAACTCGCGCCTGGCGCCGGCCGCCGCATCGGGCGCGCGGCCGGGGGCCTCCCGGGCGAATGCCTCGCACAGCGCACGGTTGAGCGACGCCTCCCCGACCACGCGCTCCAGGAAACCGAAGAACGCCGCCCCCGGGTCCTCGGCCACGGCCAACGCCCGCCCCTCGGCGACGAACCCGTCCACGCTGTCGGCGATCACCGCTTCGAAAAGGTCCTCCTTGGAGGGGAAGTGGCGGTACACCGTCCCGGCGCCCACCCCGGCCCGCTCGGCGATGGCGCCGAGCGGCGCCATGCCGCCCTCCGCCGCGAACGAGGCCCTGGCGGCGGCCAGTACCCGCGCCCGGTTCCGCCGCGCGTCGGCCCGCGAGGGCGGCCCTTCCGGGGGCGGCCCGCCCGCGAACGCCCCGCCCGGGGGCAGCCCTTCACCCTGTGCCGCGCCGTGCGCCGCTTCCCTCGCCGCCATCTCCGTCCCCCTGATTGACAAGCGGGTCGTCCGTTCCGGTACGTTAACCGGGTTACTCGTTCCGATTCTACTCGGGAGCCTTCCGCATGACCCCCATGACGTCGAACCGCATCATCCTGGTGACCGGTGCGACCGGTCAGCAGGGCGGCGCCACCGCGAGGCGACTGCTCGCGGACGGCCGCCACGTACGCGCGCTCACCCGGGACACCACCAGCCCCGCGGCAGTCGCCCTCGCCTCGGCGGGCGCCGAATTGGTCGCGGGCGACCTGGACGACCGCGCCTCGCTCGACGCAGCCGCCCACGGAGCCCACGGTGTCTTCAGCGTCCAGCCCACCCCCGGGATGCCGGGCCTGCCCGCGCGATACGGACCGGACGACGAGGTACGGCGGGGCAGGAACGTGGCGGACGCCGCGCAGGCCGCCGGGGCCCAACTCCTCGTCTACGCCTCCGCGTTCGGTGCCGACCATGACAGCGGGCTGTCCACGCTGGAGAGCAAGCGGCCCATCGAGGAGCACATCGACGCGATCGGCATGCCCGCGACCGTCCTGCGCCCCACGTCCTTCATGGAAAACCTCCTCCACCCCGTATGGGGTCTGCGGGACGGCGCCCTGGCCACCCCGTACAACCCGGACACCCGCCAGCAGTTCATCGCGCTGTCCGACATCGCGGCCTTCGCCGCCCTCGCCTTCGACGCCCCCGACCGCTTCCGCTCCCGCGCCTTCGACCTGGCGGGCGACACGCTCACCCCGCCGGAGACCGCCGCCGCCATCACCCGGGCCACGGGCCAGGAGGTCCCGTACGTCCATATCCCCCTCGACGCCATACGCGCCCGGAGCGAGGAGGCGGCCCGCGGCATCCAGTCCCTCAACGACGGCATCTACCCCTTGGTCGACATCGAGCGCCTGCGCGCCCTCCACCCCGGCCTGCTCACCTTCGGGGACTGGCTGACCCACCATGGCACGGCCCGCTTCAAGGCCCTGCTCCATACGTAGCCGAGCGGCAGCCGCCGATGCCCTGCCAACGCATGGGTGGACGAAGACGTCCACCCATGCGCCGGTGTCCCCGGGCCGCGGATCAGCCCGCCTGGGAGTCGGAGGGCAGCTCCTTGTTGCCGTCGACGATCGCGCGCTCGGTGATCGCGCTGGTGAACAGGACGGTGCCGCGCTTGATCGGGCCGTCCTTGGGGGGCTGGGCCTGGACCGTGCGCTCGCCGAGGAAGGCCAGGGTCTTCTTGTCGAAGATCCACTCCTCGCGCTGGCCATCGGCCTCGTTCAGCCGCGCCACCGCGACCCCATGACGGCCCAAGGCGTCGACCGCGTCGTCCACCGCGGCCACACCGGGGATCTTGGCGGCGGCCCGGTAGAGGGCGGGGGCGAGCTTGGCGGGCGGGTAACTCTCGGTCAGCAGATCGCCGATGGCGACGAAGGCCGCCTGGTCGCGGGCAACCTCCCGGTCCCGGTTCTCGTCGACGTCCTGGTAGATCTTCTTCAGCAGCGCGTCGGGGTCGGTGGGCAGCTTCACCAGAGAGTCGTACGCCGCGCTGATCGGGTGCTCACCGGCCAGGGTGATGCCCTTGTCGCCGGTCTGGCCCGGCTCGATCAGCCAGCCGTCCTTCCCGCCAGGAGACTGCCAGACCTGGCGGGAGTGCAACTCCTCGCTGACCACCGTGGTCTTGTCGTCCACGGTCTTGGGGTAGGTGTTGGCCACCTTGGAGGCGATGTAGATGAACTGGCCATCGCCCACCGTGGGCCCCGAGGTGTCGGCCGCGGCCAGGGAGATGCGGTTGAGCAGCTCGGGGGCGGCCTTGGCGTCGGCGGTGCCCACCTGGGTGGTCAGCGCGGGGCCGGTGGCCAGCGGGGTCTTACCGTCGCCGCCATCGCCCCCGGCGAGGGCGAAGCCGCCCACGACCGCCGCGGCCACGGCGCAGGCCATGGCGGGCAGCAGCACGTTGCGGCGGAGGAACGGGTTGCGCTGCCGCCCGGGGGCGGCCGGGGTGCCATTGGTGGTACGAAGGTCGTCGTGGATCTGGGCCATCAGGTGCTCCTTGTGGAACTCATGGCGGCCCGCCGGCAGACCCCGCTCCTCGGCACCCAGGAGTTCCTGGGTCTCCGGCCACTCAGCCGGGTGCGGCTGGGAGGGGCTGGCGTGGTTCATCGGATTCCTTCCTCTGCGGACCGGATCGCGTGGGTGCGATCGCCCTTTACCTGCCGGGTGAGCGGAGTGAGTTCCCGTCTTTCGCGGCCCAGTTCGGCGTCGGCGAGTTTGCGTAGCTTGGTACGGGCGCGGGACAACCTGGAGCGGACGGTTCCGATCGGGATGCGGAGGGTGCGGGCGACGTCGGCGTACTCCATGCCCTCCCAGAGGCAGAGGACGAGGACCTCGCGCTCGGCGCGCTTGAGCGAACTCAGCGCGGTGAGGGTGGCGTTGATCCGGCGCCGGTCGTCCACGCGTCCGGCCGTCTCCTCGGCGTGGTCGGGGATCCGCAACGAGGCGGGCCCCGCCTCGGCGGCAGCGGCGGCAGCGGCCCGGTAACGCCGGTTGCCGCGGCAGTGGGTACGGGCGACGTTGGTGGCGATGCCCAGGAGCCAGGGCCGCAGGGATCCCCCTTCGGCATCGACCGATTCGCGGCGCCGCCACGCCTCCATGAACGTCGCCGACATGACGTCCTCGGCTACGGACCAGTCGGCGGTCAGGCGGAAGGCGTGGTGGTAGACGGCCTGCGCGTAGGCGTCGAACAGCTCCGCGAACGCGTCTGGATCCCCGGCCCGCACCCGGGCACGCATATCTGTGGTCACGTGTGTTGGCTGACCGGGAGGGTGGGGCGAGTTCCGGTGATGTGAGTCACATGGCGTTCTGGTCGGGCTCCTGGGTGAGGGCGGCCCGGAAGTCGGCCCAGGTGGCGGGGGTGAACCGGAGTATCCGGCCGCCGGGGTCCTTGGAATCACGTATCGCCACGACGCCGGGCACGTTCGTGGCCACCTCGACGCATTCAAGCTGGGGGTTGCTGTAGCTCGACTTGCGAAAGACCAATTCGGCCACCGCTCACCCCTCCTCTGCTAGAACGACCTGGAAGGCCGCCCAGGCGGCGGGCGTAAATCGAAGTACCGGCCCCTCGGGGTCCTTGGAGTCGCGTACCGCCACGGTGTTGGGCACGTTCGTGGCCACCTCGACGCATTCGCGCTCAGGGTCGCTATGGCTCGACTTGCGGAATGCGAAAGCAGGCATCGGGGTTACAGCTCTCCGCTCAGGCTCATGATGAGTTCCAGGGAATCGCGCTCGTTCAGGGCACGCTCGGCGATTCTCTCGAACAACTCATCGTGTTGTGCAGCCGCATCTCCGCCTTCGACCCAGATCCGCCTGAACGGAACCTCCATGTACACCACGTCCATCGCTCCGGGTTCGGCGAAGGAGATGATGTTGAACGTGCAGTTCATCCCATGGCGGGCTCCCGCGCTGAACGGAAGAACGCGCAGGCTGACGCTGTCCTTCCGGGCCACGGCGACCAGATGGTCCAACTGCCCACGCATCACGTCCGCGCCACCAATGAGGTTCCGCAGCGCGGCCTCGTAGACCACGGCCCGCAGTGAGAGCTGCGGAGCCTCATCAAGCCGCCGCTGACGTGCGAGCCTCGCCGCCACGAACTCCTCGTGGTCGCCGCCCGCCGACGGGGCATCATTCCGGAGCGCCCGGATGTAGTCCGGAGTCTGCAACAGTCCCGGGACGAACGTGAGTTGCCATGCCTTCATGGCAGTAGCCGCGTTCTCCAACGCGACGTATTCGTGCATGTCACCGAGGTTCGGGAACTCATTCCACCAGCCCTTCGCCTTGCGCCGCTCACGATCAACGCGAGCCAGCTCCAGCAACCCGCCCACCGCCGCAGGGTCGCTCAGACCGTACAGCTCGCACAGCGCGCGGATGTCCGGGTCCCGCATCGGGACCCAGCCGCCCTCCATCTTGGCGACCTTGGTCGTGGACCCGGTGAGCACCTTGGCGGCGTGGGTCTGGGTCAGGCCCGCTGCGGTGCGGAGCTTGGTCAACTCCCCACCGAGCCTGCGTCCCAGAACGGTCGAGGTGCTATTGCCCTGCATCGGCTGACTTGTCGTCACGCGCACAGTCTGGCCGCCCGGCGCGGCCGCCGCAAACCAGATTGGGGGAAATCCTCCAAGAGGAACTTGTGCGCCGCAAGGCGACAGCGCTACGGTCCGTGATGAACCGCTCGCACAGGGACGTCAGTTGGCGGACGCACTCCGCCCTGCCCTGCCCACTGGAGGTACGCGATGGCATTCGCGCCCCAAGACCCCCGGATCCCGGACCCCAGCGACCCCATCGTCGACGAGGGCCGCGTCGACTACGTCCCGACACCGATAAGCGTGACCAGGGCCCGCCAGCACGCCACGCGACTCGTGACCGAGTGGGGGCACCCCGCACTCGCCGACGACGCCGCGCTCATCGTGTCCGAGCTGGCCACCAACGCCGTGCGGCACGCCCGCATCCCCGGGCGGCTGTTCCGGGTCCAGCTCACCCTCACCAAATCCCGCTTACGTATCGCCGTATCCGACCCCCGGGGCGAGCGACTCCCCCGCCCCCGCCATCCGTCGCCCTGCGACAGGCACGGCCGTGGCCTGCTCATCGTCCGCGCCCTCGCCGCACGCTGGGGCGTGCGCGAGCGGACCGTGGGCAAGGAGATCTGGGCCGAGCTGGACCTGACCAGCCCATCGCCCCAAGCCGAGCTTTAAAAAATTGCGTGCCCCGCAGATTTGCGGGGCACGCAAAAATTGCTACTCTCGTCGCATGGGACTGCGAGAGCGCAAGAAGGCCCAGACGCACGCGGCGCTGAGCTGGGCCGCGACCCGGCTGACCGTGGAGCGCGGATTCGACAAAGTGAAGGTGGAGGACATCGCCGAGGCGGCCGGTGTCTCGCCACGCACGTTCAACAACTACTTCTCGAGCAAGGCCGAGGCGATTGCGTTCCGCCACCTCGACCGCCTTCTGCGCATCGCGGAGGCGCTGCGCGAGCGGCCGGACGAGCCGCTGTGGGACGCGATCACCGACTCCGTACTGCCGCAGTTCGCGGCGGACGCGGAGTCGGTGGCCCATCCCCCCGCCACCGACGTGGCGCAATGGACGGCAGGCGTGCGCGTGATGGTCGCCGAACCAACCCTGCGGGGCGAGATGCTGCGGGCCGGGGCCATCGCCGAGGCCGAGATCGCGGCGACGATCGCCGAACGCACCGGCGGTGACCTCGATCAGGACCTGTATCCGCACCTTGTCGCGTCGGCGGTGGTGGCCGCCGTACACACCGCCATCGCCCACCACCTCCGTACCGATCCACCGGTGCCGTTGAGCCCCCTGCTCATGGACGCCCTCGCCCGGTTCGCGGCGGGGCTGTCCACGCCGTCCACCCCGTAAACCCCCCAACTCACCTACCCCGAAGGGGGATTCATGATCGAGGTCGTCATCGCAGGCGCGGGGCCCAACGGCCTGATGCTCGCCTGCGAACTCGCCCTGGCCGGTGTGCGCCCGGTCGTCCTGGAACGCCTCACCGAACCAACCGACACGCAGCGCGCGAACGGCCTGGTGGGCCAGGTCATCCGCATGCTCGACCGGCGCGGGCTGTATGAGCGGCTGGCCACGCCCGGCACCACGCCCGAACCGGCGCCCCGTTTCCCATTCGGCGCGTTCCCGCTCGACCTGAGCGATCTGCCGGACAACCCGCTGTACACGCTGTTGGTGCCGCAGCTCCGGATCGAGCGGATGCTCACCGAGCGCGCGGCGGAGCTGGGTGTCGACATCCGGCGCGGGCACGAGGTCATCGGGCTGACGCAGGGCGAGAAGTCGGTGACGGTCGAGCTGCGCGGGCGGGAGCCGATCGAGGCGGAGTTCCTGGTCGGCGCGGACGGCGGGCGCAGTACGGTCCGCAAGCTCACGGGCATCGACTTTCCCGGCGTGACCAGCGACGACTCGGTGTCGCGCACCGGACATGTGAGCGTGCCCGCAGACCTGATCGGCCCGGACGGCAGCCTCACCGTGCCCGGTTTCGGCGCCATCCCGCCGTTCCAGCATCTGCGGACCGAGCACGGGCTGCTCGCCTGGGCGCCCTCCCCGGACCCGGACGGTGACCCGAAGCTGACCACCGTGGAATGGGGGCAGCCCCCCGAGGGCGAGGCATCGCTGGAGGAACTGCGGGCCGGCGCCAGCCGGGTGCTCGGCACGGACATCACCCTCGACCCGCCGACCGGGCCGGGACCGCATCTGATGCGGCGGCTGTTCGGCGGCAACACCCGGATCGCCGAGCGCTACCGCGCGGGCCGCGTCCTGCTGCTCGGCGACGCCGCGCATGTGCACTCGGCGATCGGCGGCCCGGGGCTCAACCTGGGCCTCCAGGACGCGGTGAACCTCGGCTGGAAGCTGGCGGCGGAGGTGCGCGGCCACGCGGCGGAGGGGCTGCTGGACACGTACGAGTCGGAGCGGCACCCGGCGGCACGGCGGGTCGCCATGCACACGCAGGCGCAGTCGTTGCTGACCCGGCCGGGCGGTGAGGTGACGGCGCTGCGCGAACTCTTCGGCGAACTGCTCGACCAGCCCGCCACCCGGCAGCACATCGCGGCACTGCTCGCCGGCGCGGACATCACGTACGACATGGGCCCGGCGACCGGACCGCTCGTCGGCCACTGGGCCCCGGACCTGCCGGGCCTGCGCGACCTGACCCGCACCGCCCGCCCCCTCCTCCTGGACCCCACCGCCACTCTCGACCCGGGCCCCTGGTCACCGCAGATCGACACCGTGCCCGCCCCCGACCTCGACACCGCCCTACTCCTGCGCCCCGACTGCTACATCGCCTGGCAGGGCACGACGAACGAGGGCCTGCACGAGGCCCTGGCCACCTGGTTCAGGGCCGCCTGAGCGACGGGCCGCCGTGGCTGCCGGGGCGCGTGCCGAAGCGACACGCACCAAGGGCCACAAGGAGCCGCGCGGGCGCCAGGGCATCAGCCTGGCGCTCGCACACGCAGAACTCAGTTCGCGTGCGGCCGACCATCACGGACCATGTCACCACGACCAGAGCCGACGGCCGGGCGTCCGAACTCCCGGCGAGGGCGCCGCACGACCACCGGTCGGCTATGCCTCCGCCACCACCACGTACAGCGTCGCCGAGGCGAAGAACGGGCGGTGGGCGAGGTGGTGCAGCCAGACGGCCGCCTGGTACTCGCTGAGGTAACCGGCCTCGACGGCGCGGCGGGTGGTGCGCTCGAATCCGAAGACCCGGTCCGCCGCGCGGACATCACGGAAGACCGGGGTGACCGGAATGACCTCCGGCACGCGGAACCCGGCGTCGGTGGCGAGACGGGCGAGCTGGCGGCCGATGGCGGCGTTGTGGATCACCCGCTCGGTGATATGGCGGGTGTAGGCGCGGGAGAGCGCCGGGTGGGGGTGGTCGACGGCGAAGGTGTCCCAGTCGGGCTCGCCCATCACCAGCCGCCCGCCCGGCCGCAGCACCCGGTGGAACTCGGCGAGGGCGCGGGCCGGGTCGTCCACCCACTGGAGCACCCGGTCGGTGCGGGCGCGGTCCACCGCCGCGTCGTCCAGGGGGAGGGTGTGCACATCGCCCCGCCGCAGCTCGACGCCCGGATGCGCGGCAGTGCGCGCCGCCGCCGCGTCCAGCATCTCCTGGTCGCGATCGACCCCGATGACCGTGCCGCCGGGGACGACCGCCTCCGCGAGGGCGGGGAGATCGGCGCCGGGGCCGCAGCCCGCGTCCAGGACGGCCAGCCCGGCCCGCAGATCGAGCGCGTCCAGCATCCGTCCCTTGTAGTCGCGTCCGGCGTCGCTCGCGGCGAACCGGATGAGGTAGTCGGCGGACGCGGGCCTGGTGGTCTCGAAGACGGACGCATCGGCAGAGGTCATGGGCGTCAGTCAAGCAGAGCCGCCTCGCGGAGGCGGCCGCTTTCGAGCGCGCACCACGGATCCCCCTACGTGATGCGGCAGCGCGGCGGGGGCGGCCCGGGAATTCTTATCCATTCGCGCTGCATCGCCGGACCCGCTCGGCGCCCCCCAACTACCGTGCGACCAACCATGTTTGAGGGCAACCGGTCGAAAAAACGCCAGGAATCCAGCCACGTGGCCCGAGGGGGCCGGCACAAGCGGTCCCGTGACCCGCGCGCGCACTGGCTGCTTCTGCTCCTCGCCCTCCCCGTCATGTTCGGCCTGCTGATGTTCCAGGGTTGGACCACCCATGAGGTCGACGCGGCGAAGGCGCGGCGGCCCTGCACCAGCCCGGTGCCGCAGGCGCTGGCCGACGGTGGGCCGGTGGTGCAGATCAACGGCGATCAGGTGCGGACCGTGGGCATGCCCGCCGGAACCGTCGCGCTCACCTACGACGGCGGGCCCGACCCCGTCCAGACCCCGCGCCTGCTGGACCTGCTGCGCCGGTACGACGCGCGGGCCACGTTCTTCGTCTCCGGCGCCAAGGCGGCGCAGTACCCGGACCTCGTACGCCGGATCCGCGCCGAGGGCCATGAGCTCGGGTCGAACACCTACACCGGCGCCGACATGGGCACCGCCTCCCCCGGCCGCTCCCGGATGGAGCTGTCCCTCACCGAGGCCGCGCTGGCGGGCTCCGTGGGGGTCCAGCCTCGGCTGCTGCGGCTGCCGCTGACCACCGATGTGGACACGCTGTGCGGCGACGAGTGGCAGGCCGCGCGGCGGGTCGCCGAGGAGGGGTACGCGCTGGTGGCCGCCGACCGGTCGGCCAGGAAGCCCGCGCAGGGGGTGGTCCGGCAGTTCAGCCAGACCGACACCGCGTACCAGGAGACCGAGAAGCTGCTGAAGGACCCGCGGGCGAAGAAGTTCACCACGGTGACCGGCGGGCTCGGCGTGCCCCCGGTCGACGTCCCGGTCTCCGGCCTCGAACGCTGGGAGGGCAAGGCGCTGATCCGGGTCGCGGCCATCGGCCGCGGCTTCGTGTCCACCATGACCTGGGTGCTGGGGATCGCGGGGGCGCTGGGGGTGCTGCGGCTGCTGATGCTCGTGCTGTTCGCCCGTACCCATGTCCGGCGGCTCACCCGCTTCCGGCCCGGCGCGCCCTGGCTGCGGGAGGTCAACGAGCCCGTGACGGTGCTCATCCCCGCGTACAACGAGGAGGCGGGCATCGAGGCCACCATCCGTTCGTTGCTCGCCTCCACCCATCAGCGCCTGCAGATCGTCGTGATCGACGACGGGTCGACGGACCGTACGGCCGATATCGCCGCGAGCGTCGACGACCCCCGGGTGCTGGTGGTCCGCCAGCCCAACGCGGGCAAGGCCGCCGCCCTCAACACCGGGCTCGCCCACACCCGGCACGACATCGTGGTGATGGTCGACGCCGACACCGTCTTCGAATCGGACGCCGTCCACCAGCTCATCCAGCCCCTCGCCCACCCGGCCATCGGCGCCGTCAGCGGCAACACCAAGGTCGGCAACCGGCGCAGCCTGCTGGGCCGGTGGCAGCACCTGGAGTACGTCTTCGGCTTCAACCTCGACCGGCGGATGTTCGAGGTGCTGGAGTGCATGCCGACCGTGCCCGGCGCCATCGGGGCCTTCCGGCGGGACGCGCTGATGGGCGTCGGCGGGGTCAGCGAGGACACCCTCGCCGAGGACACCGACCTGACCATGGCGCTGTGGCGGGCGGGCTGGCGGGTGGTGTACGAGGAGACCGCCGTCGCCTGGACCGAGGTGCCCACCTCCCTGCGGCAGCTCTGGCGCCAGCGCTACCGCTGGGGCTACGGCACCCTCCAGGCCATGTGGAAACACCGCCGCGCGGTGGTCTCCCTGGGCTCGGTGGGGCGGTTCGGCCGCCGGGGGCTCAGCTATCTCACGCTCTTCCAGGTGCTGCTGCCGCTGCTGGCGCCCGTGATCGACCTCTTCGCCCTGTACGGGGCGCTCTTCCTGGACCCGGGGCAGGGGGCCGGGGTGTGGTTCGGCTATCTCGCGATCCAGATGGTCTGCGCCGGATACGCGCTGCGGCTGGACGGTGAGCGGATGCGGGCGCTGTGGTCGCTGCCGTTCCAGCTCTTCGTCTACCGGCAGTTGATGTATCTGGTGGTCATCCAGTCCGTGGTCGCCCTCCTGCTCGGGACGCGGCTGCGGTGGCACCGCAGCCAGCGCTCGGGAACGGCCGCCCAGGCGCTGGGCGAGGCGCCGGCGCACCGGAGCCTGACGTCGAAGTGACGTACGGCGACCGGGTCCGCGTTCAACGCGGCACCGAAGTTGTCATAGCTCTATGAAGCGACGGCGGGCGCCTCCGGCCGGTGGGCAGACTGCGCCCATGAGCGATCGGTTGGACGGGTGGGCCGCCGCGAACCGGCCGTCGGGGCGGGCCTGGGACATCTCCACGGCCCAGACGCAGAGCATCCCCGTGCAGGGGACCCCCGCGCCGGGGACCACCCAGGGCATGCCCGCGCAGGGAACCCCAGGCGTCCCGACGAAACCCGCCCCGTACCGCAGGGGCGAGGAGACCCTGGCCACCCCCGCACTCACCCCCACCCCCACCCCCACACCCGGACCCGACCCCACCCCCACCGTCCGGCGCCGCGCCCCCAAGGAGCCGCTCAGCCGGCGCCGCCGGATCACCCGGCTCGCCATCGTGACCGTCTCCGCGCTGCTCCTCGCCTCCGGCGGCGCCTACGTCTGGGCCGACACCCAGCTCAACCGCGAGGTCGACCTCGGCAAATCACCGGACCGCCCACCGCCGGGCAAGGGCACCAACTACCTCATCGTGGGCTCCGACAGCCGGGAGGGCCTCTCCGAGCAGGCCAGGAAGAACCTGCGCACCGGCTCGGCCGAGGGCCGCCGCACCGACTCGATGATGGTGCTGCACACCGGCTCCAACGGCACCACGATGATGAGCCTGCCGCGTGACTCCTGGGTGACCGTCCCGGGGTTCCTCCGCCCCGACACCGGCAAGACCTTCGCCCCGTCCCGGAACAAGCTGAACGCGGCGTACTCGATGGGCGGCCCCGATCTCCTCGTCTCCACCATCGAGCGCAACACGGGGCTGCGCATCGACCACTACGCGGAGATCGGCTTCTCCGGGTTCGTGGACGTCGTGGACGCGGTCGGCGGCGTACGGATGTGCGTGGACCGCGACATCAAGGACCCCAAATCCGGGCTGGATCTGCGGAAGGGCTGCCACACCCTCGACGGCGCGAAGGCGCTCGCCTTCGTCCGCCAGCGCAAGCAGGAGGCCAAGGGCGACCTGGGCCGCACCCAGAACCAGCAGAAGTTCCTGGCCGCACTCGCCGACAAGGCCGCCACACCGGGCGTCCTGGCCAACCCGTTCGCGGCCTTCCCGACCGTGCGCGCGGGGCTGGACACGCTCATCGTGGACCAGGACATGGGCCTGCGGAACCTGATGTCGCTGTTCGAGGCGATGAAGGGCGTCACCTCGGGCAACGGCAAACAGCTCAACGTCCCGGTGTCCAACACCAACCTCCGGACCTCCAAGGGCAGCGCCGTGCAGTGGAACGTGACGCAGGCGAGGCGCCTCTTCGACCAGTTGCGGAACGACCAGCCGGTGGACATCGCCCCGCCGAGGCCGTAAGGCGACACCGTAAGGCGACACCGTAAGGCGAGGCCGTAAGGCGAGCGAACCGCGCACGCGTCTTCCCCAACGCGAGCCGCAACCGGTTTCATGGACGGCACGCTGATCGACTGCGCTCGCAAGCGCGCGAGGAGGTCCGAGGTTGTCCACGCTCTCCGCCCGCCCCGCCCGCCCATGGCCCGGCTCCGCCACGTCCCGCCCGCGCCCCCGCTGGTCCCCGAGCCGACGCCGCCGACTGGCCGCCGACGCCGCGCTGTTGCTCATCGCGGCCGCGTTTCTGCTCCCGCTCGCCTGGTTGGTCCTGGCCTCCATCGACAGCGACGCCACGCTGCGGGTCTCGGCGCCCGGCTCGCCCACGCTGGACAACTTCTCGGCGGTGTGGACGGACGAGATCACCTTCACGCCGATGCTCAACAGTCTGCTCCTGTGCGGCGGCGCGACCATCCTGACCGTCGCCTGCGCCGCACTGGCCGCCTATCCCCTCTCCCGCTTCCGCTCCCGCGTCGTACGCCCGTATCTGCTCACGGTGCTCTTCACCACCTGTCTGCCGATCACCGCGATCATGGTTCCGGTCTACGGACTCTTCGTCCAGGTGGACCTCATCGACACCATGGGCGGCACCGCTCTCTTCCTCGCCGCCTCCCAACTCCCGTTCGCCATATGGCTGATGAAGAACTTCATGGACGGCGTGCCGGTGATCCTGGAAGAGGCGGCCTGGACCGACGGCGCGTCCTGGCTGCAGAGCCTGACCCGGGTGATCCTGCCGCTGATGGGGCCCGGCATCACGGTCGTGATGATCTACAGCTTCATCATGATGTGGGGCAACTTCTTCGTCCCCTTCATGCTGCTGCTCTCCCCCGAACAACTCCCCGCGTCCGTATCGATCTTCACCTTCTTCGGCAACTACGGCCAGGTCGTCTACGGCCAGCTGGCCGCCTTCTCGATCCTCTACTCGACGCCGGTGCTCCTGCTCTACGTCCTGATCTCCCGCCGCCTGGGCGGCGGCTTCGCCCTGGGCGGCGCCGTCAAGGGATGACGGCGGCGCCGCGGTTACGGGGGTGACCGGCGGTACCGTCTCTTCCCCTCCCCGCCCCTTCCCGATACCAGAGGCTCCGCCCCTGGACCCCAGCAGCGGAGCCCCACCACACGGCGGAGCCGCCACATCGATGCCCCGGCAGGGGGCGGGAGGCGAGATGCCCGCCCGCCCCGCTCCCATTTACCGGGGGCTGGGGCAGAGCCCCAGTTACGGGAAGGGGCGGGGAGGGGAACAGCCCGCCGCAGGCGGCACAGTCCGCCGGACATCCCCGGTTCGGCCCGTGGTTCAGCCCTTGGGCAGGCTCGGCGCCTCGCAGCCGTGGTGTGTGGCCGAAGCGGCGGCGAAAGCCGCCAGCGCGGCGCGTTCGTAGGCGAGGTCGGGGCGGCGGCGGGTTTCGCCGTCGGCGTCGGCGGCGCGGATGAGGTAGAGGGCTGACTCGGCGCCGCGCGGGCAGGTGGCACCGGCCCAGTAGGCGCTCTGCCCGAGCCGACCGGCGGGCTTCTCGGCGGGGGTCACGTTCTCGTAGTCGTAGTCCCGGGTGTACTGGGAGCGGGCGTCCTCCGCGTACGGGCCGTAGTACGCCTCGAGACGGTAGAGCGGTGAGCCGTCCCGCATGCCGAGGACGCAGCTCTCGCGCGGTGCGCGGTCGCGGGCGGTCTCGCGGGCCGTGGAGACGGCGGAGCGGGAGGCGGTGGGGACGGCCGCGCAGGTGCCCTTGGCGCCGAGCAGCGGTTCGTACTCGTCCTCGTTCACCGGCAGGCCGACCGTACGGACGGGTGCGCCCAGGCGGGCTCCGCAGCCCCAGTGGTCGTTGGCCGCCTCGGCGGTGGCAGTGGCGGTGCGGACGAAGTCGGGGCGGACGGCGGGGTCGTCGAGGGTGGTGGCGCCGCGCAGCGCGGTCTCGACGGTGATCAGCAGGCTGTCGCCGCGCCGGGCGCAGTCGAGCAGGACGGCGGTGGTGGCCGTGCCGTCCTCGGCGTCGCCCAGCCGTGCGGTGTCGGTGGCGAAGAGGCCGGACCAGCCGTTGCCGAGGGGGACGGGAAGCGTGTGGCTCGCGGGTACGGCGGCGTAGAGCTCGCCGTATCCGTACTCGGCGCGAGGGCGGGGCGAGCCCGCGATGGTGACGGCGATGTGGCCGGTGCCCTCGGCGGCGATCCGGCAGCGGACGGACAGGTTGTTGGCCCGCTTGCCGCCGCTTTTGGCTGTCCTGCCGCCGCTTTTGGCTGTCCTGCTGCCGCTTTTGGCGGCCTTGTCGCCGAAGGCGCCCTCGGTGCGGTTGGTCACGTCCAGTGCGGCGTCCTCGCCGAGCACCGTGCGGACCTCGCCGACCGGAAGCACCCCGTCGCAGGCCCCGTCCAGCGCCCGGTCCTCGCTACCCGCGAACCAGACGATCGCTCCGGTGAGGGCGGCCAGCGCCACCGCGACGGCCGCCAGGGCCCTCACCCGGCGCCGGGTGAGGGTGGGTCGGGTCAGTGCCACTGCTCCACCTCCCCGAGCACCTTGGTGTCACGGCAGTCCGCCGACGCGGGCCAGCCGTCCTCCGCGTCGAGGTAGCGGTCCAGGACCGTACGGGCGGTGGCGGAGAGCCTGGTGCGGTCCTTGCCGCTGATGACGGCGGTCTCGCCGTCCCCGAGCTGGATCTCGGGGAGGACGGCGACCCGGTGGTAGGTGCTGCGGCCGCCGCACACCGACCTTGCCCACAGGGCGAGTTGGGGCCGCCCGGCGTAGGAGGAGACGCGGTCCCCCTGCCGCAGCACACCACGATCGGCGTCCGCCTCGGAGTCCGCCTCGGAACCGGCCTCCGAGGGGCCTTCGCCCTCCTGCGCTCCCCACCCGGGGACATGCCCCTCGCGTTCGTAGGAGTCGTAGGCGGACCGGCCCAGGACGCCCGACCAGCTCGCCGCCTCGACCTCGGTGACCTGCCACTGCTTCGGGCGCGGGCGCCGGCCGGCGTTCTTCTCCGTGTCCCACTCCCCGGCGCAGGCGCTCAGGCCGGTGGATTCCTGCAGATCGCCGAGGGTGGTCCAGGTGCCGGAGGCGATGCCGGGGAGCGAGGAGCCGTCGATCCACTCGCATTTGCGCAGCGCCCGGCCGGGCGCGCCATGGGTCTCGTCCGTGTCCACCACGGTTCTCGGCATCGTGAGCGGACCGGAGCCGCAGTGCTGGGCCTTGGTGAGGACGTTGGCGACCTGTACGGCGGTACGGAAACCGAGGAGCGCGGTGGCGCGGTCCGGTTTGCCGCTCCGCGACGTCGCCTCGTCGGCGTCGTCTGCCGCGTCGGTCTCGTCGGCCTCGTCCACCCCGTCAGTCCCGTCAGTCCCGTCAGCCCCGTCCGTCACCCGGGCCGTCACATACAGATCGGTCGTGGGCCGGACCCGGCCGCCGAGCCCGCCCAGGCAGTCGGTCACCAGCCAGGCTCCCCGCTTCCCGTACTGGCCGGTGGTGCCCGGTGCCACGAAGGTGCCGTGGCCACCGGCCGGTTCCAGCAGGTCCCGGGTCTCGACGGCCTGGGGGACATCGGACACCAGCGCCTCGGCATGGACCGTGACCCCGTAGCCGTCTCCCCACGACAGCGAGCAGTCCAGCAACGAACGGCTCTCCTGCCCGGGGGCGAGCATCGTGCCGTGCTCTCTGAGCTTGCCCGGCCGCTCGCCCCGCACCAGCCGTTCGAGGTCCCCGTACGGCAGGGTGCCGTCACACGCCTTCCTCAACTGGGCCTGGTTGGCGGCGAGATGGCCGCCGCCGCTGTCCCGGGTCGCGAGGACGGTTCCCGCGATCCCCACCACCGCCATCAGTACGACGAGGGGCGTGCGGCGCTGCCACACACGGCCCCATAAACCACGCATCCCGCCCTTGACTCCTCACATCTCCTGACCAGTTCCCCCTTGATCAGGCGGGGACAGTATCAGAGGGGCGGGAGCACGGCGGCGGCGCGGCTATCCTTTCGCGCCGGAGGGCTCCTTCTTCGGCTCGGAGGGCTCCTTCTTCGGCCCGGAGGGCTCCCCTTTCGCCCCGGCGCCCACCGGGTCGAAGCGGAAGACCTGTCCCGGGGCGCCGGACCGGCACGGCAGTTGGACCACATGGGCCCAGCGTCGGGTCGTGCCGCCGGGCAGCCCCAGACACTGGCCGGTGTGCGCGGGCCGCAGCCGGAATCCCTCGGTGGGCCGGTCGACGGCCTCCAGCCGGAACTCCTCGCCCGCTCCCCTGCTCTCGCAGTAGTCGTCGCCCAACCAGGCACCCTCGGCCTTGCTCTGGCCCATGATTCCGGAGCAGCCCGGGCCGTGCTCGGGGTGGAGGGTGGCGATCCGCCACAGCCCGTCGTCCAGGCGCTGGAGCGAGAACGAGGGGAAGACGTCCGCGCACGGCACCTGATAGACCCAGGCGGTCTTGTCCTGGGGACGTTCGGACAGACACAGCGAGGAGTGGACGGCCCGGATCCGGTACTTCCCGGGCGCGGGCGCCGGGCCGTCCGAGGAGACCGCCGCGGACCCGCCCTTCCTGTCCGGTCCGTCGCCCTCGCCGCGCCCGTCGTCGTGCGCCCGCCAGACGAGCACGGCCGCCGTCGCGGCCACGGCGACCGTCAGCGCGAGCGCGCCGCTCAGCATCGGCGTACGGGAGCGCCGGGCGCCCGCCTGGGGCGTACGGGAGGAGGAGGGCGCGGCCGGCGATGCGGGCTCGCCCTGGACGAGAGGCTCAAGTGGCTCGACCGGGGTGGCATCCGCCGCGGCCTCCCCGAGGAGACCCGCCCCCGGTTCGGCGGCGCGCGTCGCGAGGTCCTTACGGACGGCCAGCCAGACGGTGAGCTCCGGGGCCCCCACGCCACAGGCCCGTACGAAGGCCGCGACCAGCTCCTCGCGGGGCAGCGTGGTGCGCCCGAGCATATTGGCGATCGTGCTGCGCGGCAGTATGTCCCCGACCGCGTCGGCCCGTGCGGCCAACTCCCGGTAGGTCAGCCGGGACCAGTCCTTGAGTGCCTGCAGCGCGGCGATGAACTCGCGGGCGCTCCGCGCCCGCCGTGGATCCGGAGCCCTGTCGGCATCGGCCATCTGCGGTTCTCTCCCCCGCCCCTGCGTCCCGGGCCTGTCCGGGACACGGGACAGCCTTGTTCACTCCGGCGGTTCGTTCAAGAGTGAACCTCGCCAACCACGCGCGGCCGCAGCGGCGTTGATTCTCCACGGGGGGATGATCAAGGCCGCCGCGGCCGACGAGGGAGCCAACGAGAGGCGGGAGAGGCCCAACGAGCGCTAGCCGGCGCCCAAACGATCGGGAGTGACCGCCCACCGATCGGGAGAGCGCCCCCAACCAGCAGCGGCGAGCACGCGCCTGACGGCTCAGAAGACCGACTCGGCCTCGTCCATCCGGTCGACCGGAACGGTCTTGAGCTCGGTGACCGCGTTGGCGATCGGCACCATCGTGATGTCCGTGCCGCGCAGCGCGGTCATCATGCCGAAGTCGCCGCGGTGCGCCGCCTCGACGGCGTGCCAGCCGAAGCGGGTGGCCAGTACGCGGTCGTACGCGGTGGGCGTGCCGCCGCGCTGCACATGGCCCAGAATGACCGGGCGGGCCTCCTTGCCCAGGCGCCGCTCCAGCTCGGCCGCGAGGCGGTTGCCGATACCGGTGAACCGCTCATGGCCGTACTGGTCGATCGCGCCCTTCTGGTACTCCATGGAGCCCTCGGCCGGGTGCGCGCCCTCGGCGACGCAGATGACCGCGAACTTCTTGCCCCGCGAGAACCGCTCCTCGACCATCTTCACCAGCCCGTCGACCTCGAAGGGCCGCTCCGGCAGGCAGATGCCGTGGGCGCCGCCGGCCATCCCGGACTCCAGTGCGATCCAGCCCGCGTGGCGTCCCATGACCTCGACGACCATGACCCGCTGATGTGATTCGGCGGTGGTCTTCAGCCGGTCCATGGCCTCGGTGGCGACGCCGACGGCGGTGTCGAAGCCGAAGGTGCGGTCGGTGGAGGAGATGTCGTTGTCGATCGTCTTCGGGACGCCGACGATCGGCAGGCCCGCGTCGGAGAGCATCCGCGCGGCGGTGAGGGTGCCCTCGCCGCCGATCGGGATCAGCACATCTATCCCATAGTCGCGCGCGTGGTCCTTCGAGGTCTCGCACGCCTCGCGCAGCCGGGCGCGCTCCAGCCGGGAGGAGCCGAGGATGGTGCCACCGCGGGCGAGGATGCCACTGACGGCGTCCAGGTCCAGCTTGCGGTGACGGCCGTCGAGGAGCCCCTTGAAGCCGTCCTCGAACCCGATCACCTCGTCTCCGTGGCCGGCGACCGCGCGGTGCACCACCGACCGGATCACAGCGTTGAGGCCGGGGCAGTCGCCGCCTGCGGTGAGAACTCCGATGCGCATCGTGCTGTGTCTCCTGCTCCCTACGGGTAGATGTGAGCCAGTCCGATTGTTTCATGGGCGGGGTAGTGCTGTATCCCCCCAGCGGCCAGCGCCTTAATCACGGTCGCAGGTATTGTCAAGAGGACCGGGCCGTTCAATGTGGCCAATTTGTGTCCCATGGGCGCACAAACGGAAAACACCCAAGAACGCCAGAGGAACGGAGAGTGCGCGTGACACGCAGCGTGTACGTGACCGGAGTCGAGCGTGGCGACGGACGCCAGGTCGTGGAGCTGGGGGTGATGGAGCTCCTGACCCGTCATGTCGACCGGGTCGGAGTCTTCCGCCCCCTGGTGCACGACGGCCCCGATCGCCTCTTCGACCTGCTGCGGGCGCGCTACCGGCTCAGCCAGTCGCCGGAGTCGGTCTTCGGCATGACATATCACGAGGCGGCCACGCTCCAGGCCGAGCGGGGCGCCGACGAGCTGGTCTCGCAGCTGGTCGGCCGCTTCCACGAGGTCGCCGACGCGTATGACTACGTCCTGGTGCTGGGCAGCGACTACGCGGCCACCAGCCTCCCCGACGAGCTGGGGCTGAACGCACGGCTCGCCAATGAGTTCGGCGCCTCGGTGATCACGGTCGTCGGCGGGCAGCGGCAGACCGCCGAGTCGGCCGGCGCCGAGGCCCACAACGCCTACCGCGCCTATGAGGCGCAGGGCTGCGATGTGGTCGCGGTGGTCGTCAACCGGGTGGTGCCCGGGGACCGCGAGGCCATCGCCGAGCGGCTGGCCGCCAAGCTGCCGGTCCCCAGCTATGTGCTGCCCGAGGACCCGTCGCTGTCGGCGCCCACCGTCTCCCAGATCGTCCGCACGCTGGGCGCGGAGGTGCTGCTCGGCGATCAGACCGGGCTCTCCCGGGATGTGCGGGACTTCGTCTTCGGCGGCGCGATGCTGCCGAGCTTCCTGCCCGCGCTGACCGAGGGCTGTCTGGTGGTGACGCCCGGGGACCGCGCGGACCTGATCGTGGGCGCGCTGGCCGCGCACAGCGCCGGCTCCCCGCCGATCGCCGGGGTGCTGCTCACCCTGGACGAGCGGCCGGGCCCGGACATCCTGGCGCTGGCCTCGCGACTGGCCCCGGGGACCCCGGTGGTGTCGGTGGCGGGCGGGTCCTTCCCGACGGCGGCCGAGCTGTTCGCCATCGAGGGCAAGCTCACGGCGAGCGCGCCGCGCAAGGCGGAGACGGCGCTCGGCCTCTTCGAGCGGCATGTGGACACCGCCGCGCTGACCGAGCGCATCTCGGTGGGCCGCTCGGCCCGGGTCACCCCGATGATGTTCGAGCGCGAGCTGATCGAGCGGTCCCGGTCCCGTCGCCGCCGGGTGGTGCTGCCCGAGGGCGCGGAGGAGCGGGTGCTGCGCGCCGCCGACGTACTGCTCCGCCGCGATGTGTGCGATCTCACACTGCTGGGCGAGGAGGACGCGATCCGCAAGCGCGCGGCCGAACTCGGCATCCAGCTCGCCGAGGCGCAGATCGTCGATCCGCAGACCTCCCCGCTGCGCGAGCGCTTCGCCGAGGGGTACGCGAAGCTGCGCGCCCACAAGGGCGTCTCCTACGAGCTGGCGTACGACGTGGTGGCCGACGTCTCGTACTTCGGCACCCTGATGGTCCAGGAGGGCCTGGCCGACGGCATGGTCTCGGGCGCGGTGCACTCCACCGCCGCCACCATCCGGCCCGCCTTCGAGATCATCAAGACCGCCCCGGGCGCCGAGATCGTCTCCTCGGTCTTCTTCATGTGCCTGGCCGACCGGGTGCTGGTCTACGGCGACTGCGCGGTCAACCCCGACCCGGACGCCGAGCAGCTCGCGGACATCGCCATCCAGTCGGCGACGACGGCCGCCCGGTTCGGGGTGGAGCCGAGGATCGCGATGCTGTCGTACTCCACCGGCACCTCGGGCTCCGGCGCGGATGTGGACAAGGTCCGCAAGGCGACCGAGCTGGTCCGCGAGCGCCGCCCCGACCTGCTGGTCGAGGGCCCGATCCAGTACGACGCGGCGGTGGACGCCGCGGTCGCGGCGACCAAGCTGCCCGACTCCGAGGTGGCGGGCAACGCCACCGTGCTGATCTTCCCGGACCTGAACACCGGCAACAACACCTACAAGGCCGTGCAGCGCTCGGCGGGCGCCGTCGCGGTCGGCCCGGTCCTGCAGGGTCTGCGCAAGCCGGTGAACGACCTGTCCCGCGGGGCGCTCGTCCAGGACATCGTCAACACCGTCTCGATCACCGCCGTCCAGGCCCAGTCCCCGGCATCGCCGGCATCCCCCACAGAGAAGGCCCAGTCCGCGTGAACGGCTCCCGAGTCCTCGTCCTCAACTCCGGCTCCTCGTCCGTGAAGTACCAGCTTCTGGACATGGCCGACGGCTCCCGGCCCGCCTCCGGCATCGTGGAGCGGATCGGTGAGGGGCCCGTCGCCGACCACGCGGCGGCCCTCAAACAGGTCGCCGACGAACTGGCCGCCCAGGGCCTGGGCCTCGACTCGCCCGAGCTGGCGGCGGTCGGCCACCGGGTGGTGCACGGCGGCACCCGGTTCACCGAGCCGACCCTGATCACCGACGAGGTGGTCGAGGAGATCGCGAAGCTGATCCCGCTGGCCCCGCTGCACAACCCGGCCAACGTCACCGGGATCAAGGTGGCCCGCGCGCTGCGCCCGGACCTGCCGCAGGTCGCGGTCTTCGACACCGCGTTCCACTCGACCATCCCGGAGGCGGCGGCGCGCTACGCGATCGACGTGGACACCGCCGACCGATGGGGGGTGCGGCGCTACGGCTTCCACGGCACCTCGCACGCGTATGTCTCCCGGGCCACCGCCGCCCTGCTGGGCAAGGACCCGGCGGAGGTCAACACGATCGTGCTGCACCTGGGCAACGGGGCCAGCGCCTCGGCGGTGCGCGGCGGCGTCTGCGTGGAGACCTCGATGGGGCTGACCCCGTTGGAGGGCCTGGTGATGGGTACCCGCTCGGGGGACATCGACCCGGCGGCGATCTTCCATCTGTCCCGGGTGGGCGGCATGTCGACCGATGAGATCGACACGCTGCTCAACAAGCGCAGCGGGCTGGCCGGGCTGTGCGGGGACAACGACATGCGCGAGATCGGCCGCCGGATGGGCGAGGGCGATCAGGCCGCGCAGCTCGCCTTCGACATCTACAGCCACCGACTGCGGAAGTATGTGGGCGCGTACACCGCGGTACTCGGGCGGGTGGACGCCATCGCGTTCACCGCCGGTGTGGGGGAGAACTCCGCGGCGGTACGGGAGGCGGCGTTGCGCGACCTCACCGCGTTCGGCATCGAGGTGGACGGCGTCCGCAACGCGCTGCGCTCCGCCACGGCGCGGCTGATCTCCACGGAGTCCAGCCGGGTCGCGGTGGCCGTGGTGCCCACCGATGAGGAGCTGGAGATCGCCGGCCAGACGTTCGCCCTGGTCAGCGCCTAGCCTCCGGTTCCGGCTCCGCTATGCCCAAGACTGAAAAATTCCGCTCCGAAACAAACCGATAGGATCTGCCTCATGCGCCGTTCCAAAATCGTCTGCACTCTGGGCCCTGCTGTCGACTCCTACGATCAGCTGAAGTCCCTCATCGAGGCCGGGATGAACGTGGCCCGGTTCAACATGAGCCACGGAACCCACCCGGAGCATGAGGAGCGGTACCACCGCGTCCGCAAGGCCTCCGAGGAGACCGGGCACGCGGTCGGCGTCCTCGCCGACCTCCAGGGCCCCAAGATCCGTCTGGAGACCTTCAAGGACGGCCCGGTGGAGCTGGTCCGCGGGGACGAGTTCATCATCACCACCGAGGACGTGGAGGGTGACCGCACCATCTGCGGCACCACCTACAAGGGGCTGCCGGGCGATGTGTCCAAGGGCGACCAGGTCCTGATCAACGACGGCAATGTCGAGTTGCGGGTCACCGCGGTCGAGGGCTCCCGGGTCCGGACCATCGTCATCGAGGGCGGGGTGATCTCCGACCACAAGGGGATCAACCTGCCGGGTGCGGCGGTCAATGTGCCCGCGCTGTCCGAGAAGGACGTCGAGGACCTGAAGTTCGCCCTGCGGATGGGGTGCGACATGGTCGCCCTGTCCTTCGTCCGGGACGCGTCCGACGTCCGGGACGTCCACCGCGTCATGGACGAGGTGGGCCGCCGGGTGCCGGTGATCGCCAAGGTGGAGAAGCCGCAGGCGGTCGCCAATATGACGGACGTCGTCGCGGCCTTCGACGGGGTCATGGTGGCCCGTGGTGACCTCGCGGTGGAGTATCCGCTGGAGAAGGTCCCGATGGTGCAGAAGCGGCTGATCGAGCTCTGCCGCCGCAACGCCAAGCCGGTGATCGTCGCGACCCAGATGATGGAGTCGATGATCACCAACTCCCGGCCGACCCGCGCCGAGGCGTCCGACGTGGCCAACGCGATCCTGGACGGCGCGGACGCGGTGATGCTCTCCGCCGAGTCCTCGGTCGGTGCGTACCCGATCGAGACGGTCAAGACGATGTCCCGGATCGTCCAGGCCGCCGAGCAGGAGCTGCTCTCGCGCGGTCTGCAGCCGCTGGTGCACGGCAAGAAGCCGCGCACCCAGGGCGGTTCGGTGGCCCGCGCGGCGTGCGAGATCGCCGACTTCCTGGGCGCCAAGTCGCTGGTCGCCTTCACCCAGTCCGGTGACACCGCCCGCCGGCTGTCCCGCTACCGCGCCCAGCAGCCGATCGTGGCCTTCACCACGGACGCGTCCACCCGCAACCAGCTCACGCTGAGCTGGGGCGTGGAGTCCTACGTGGTGCCGTACGTCGAGCACACCGACGCGATGGTCGACCTGGTCGACGCCGAGCTGCTGAAGCTGGGCCGCTACTCCGCGGGCGACACCATGATCATGACCGCCGGTTCGCCTCCCGGCGTCCCCGGCACCACCAACATGGTCCGGGTGCACCACCTGGGCGGCGCGAGCCGGTAGCGCGCCGAACGCGACCGTGGGCACCGTCTCCGAGTGGAGGCGGTGCCCACGGTCGTTTCCCTCCCGGAGGAGGGGTGTGCGGCTCCCCGGTGATCTCGCGGGGTCACTCCCCGGTCTTGAACAGATGCATGCCCGGTACGGTCAGGTCGCCACCGAACTGGCCGGCCTGCGTGACCGTGACATCGGTGAAGAACACCTCGGGGATGTTGACCGGCGGCGGGCTCTTGGGGCTGAAGGTGATCGGGATGAGCCCCAGCAGGTTCCCCTTCAGCTCCTCGGTGTACATGGTCACCGTGCCGTTGCGAATGGTCGAGGTGGACCCTTCGCGCGCCTGCACATGGGTCGTGGTCCCGGCCGGGCCCACCACCAGCTGGTGCAGATCCTTGATGTCCACACCCGAGGCGGTGAACTTCAGGACCTTCTTGACCTGGCCGCCCTGCGTCTTGACCTCCACGATGCCCTTGTAGTCCAGGCCGTGCAGGCTCAGCAGGGTGCTCTTGAGGGTCCACGGGTCCTCGGGCAGCAGGCTCGAGGTCGGCTCGGTCTCGGCGTTCTCGTACGCGTCGGCGTCGAACTCGGGGCAGGGGAACGCCTCCTTGCCGTTCGCGTCCTTCGAGGCGGACGAGGAGGGCTTCGGAAGTGCCTTGTCCGCTTTGTCCTTGGCGTCCTCGACGGTCTTCCCCGCCCCGTCCACGGTGTCCTTGACGCCCTTGCCCACCTTGTCCACCGTGTCCTTGACCGGATCGGTGAGCTTGTCGGAGCTCTGGGACTTCGACGGGGACGGCGACGGCGACGAGCTGGGCTCCTCGCTCGACGAGGGGCTCGGCGAGGCGCTCGGCTCGGCCGGCTCCTCGGCCTTCTCCTCGGGCGTCAGGATGTCGTGAAGCGCGTCCCCGAGACCCAGCGGGTCCAGGGGGTTCTTGGACTCCGACGGGCTCGGCGAGGCCGACGGCTCCTCGTCCCCGGCACCGGACGACGGCGCGGAGGAGGAACGGGACGGAGACGGCGTGGAGGTGGCCTTGTCGTCGTCCGAGCCCGCCTTGCCGTCCGAGGAATCCTCAGAGCCCTTGGAGCCGTCCTGGGAGCCCTTCTCGGGCGAACCCTTCGCGTCCTCGGCGTCCTTGGAGTCCTTGTCGGCCTTGTCGTCGGGTCGCGAATCCGAGGCGTCCTTGCCGCCCTTGGAGTCGTCCTTGTCCGCCTCGTCCGGCTGGGACACGCACGGCCCGGCCTTGTACCGGTCCTCGGGCCGGGGGTTGGCCGAGGCGAGCTGCGGAGTGAGCCCCATGCCCATCAGCACGGCCGTCGGCATGGCGGCCAGCGCTATGGCCTTGCCGGCGGGCACCTGAAGGCGGGTGAGTACCGACTTCTTCGGTGCCGCGTGCCGCGGGCCCGTTCTGACCCGGCGCGGGCTCACTCCCTCCGGCTGCTCGGGTCGGTCTTCACCCCGCACGGTGCCTCCCATTCCTGGCTTCCTGGTCCGGTGCGGACCCGGCCCCGGCCGGTTCCGGCACGTTGTCACCGTTCCCGTCGTCCTGCGGCGCCGCTCCCGGCCCCTCGGCCGGCTGCGCGGAGGGAGTCTCACCCGGTGCCCAGGAGATGCTCATGCCGCCGCCGAACAGCGCGAGCAGGAATCCCATCAGGAAGCCGCCGAAGTTCGAAACGGGGATCGACACCAGGCCGAGCAGGATCGTGGCGACTCCGGCGAACACCCGCACCATGGGCTGGAACCACATGGTCAGGCCCAGGACCACCAACAGCACCCCGATGATCAGCGAGGCCGATCCGGCGGTGGTGGACATGTTGATGGTGAATCCGCCCGCGTTGACGTCGTTGTACGGGAAGTACATGATCGGCAGCCCCGCGAGCAGGCTCAACAGCCCGGCCCAGAACGGGCGCTGCCAGCGCCACGCCCTGAAGGACTCCCGCAGGCGGCTGATACGGTCACTCGCCCCCGGCGACTCGGCACTCATCGAAAACAGCTCCCTGGGGCCGGCGATCGGTGTGATCGCGGTTGTTCTACAGCAGTACTGGCGTGGCGCATACGCGCTGCTGGTCGATGCCCGGGTGAGGGGCAGCGCCGCGGCCCCTCACCCTCAGCTCAACGGATCAGAAGCATTCGTTCTTGCCCTTGCTGACCTTCATCGAAAGGCCGGAGAGCTTGAACGTGCCCGCACTGGTCGCCCAGGCGGTCTGCTTCACACCGACCAGCGTCGCCGAATCCGACTGCTGGCCGAACGAACCGGGATCGGCCGCATCGCCCTTGTTGATGCCAGGACCCTTGTGCGCGTCACCCGCCGCCACACCGATGTCGATCCCACGGAACGTGGCGTCCGCGTTGAGCTGATCGAGATCGATGAAGAGGTTCTTGGCCTCGACCTGCTTGCTGCCGTTGCCTGCCGTCAGCTTCAGCGACACATCGCCGAAGACGGGAACCGGGATCACGACGGACTGGCACAGGCCCTTGAGCTTCGCGCTCTTGAACGCCGACACCGCGACGGGGATCTTCTTGCCCCCGTGCTGGGTGTCCAGCGCGCCGTACTGCGCGAACCCGGTGCCGTCGAGCCGGTCGACCGAGACCTTGAACTGCTGACCGGACACGTTGAACGAGGCCGCGAGCGCACCCTGGGACAGGGCGACGCCGATCGCGGCCGTGGCAGCAACGCTCGGCACCATGACAACGGCGAACCGCTTCCATCTGGTGCCGCCACGAGCCACGGACTCCATGACTTTCCTCCTTCTCGGACGTACATCTCCGGCCGGGGCGAACCCCGGACCTGGGATGGGAGAAGTGCTACGTCCTCGGGAAGGAGAGCGCCCACGTCTGACAGGCGCACACCGCACCCGCAACACCGGCGATCACCCCCGAGCGACAACCACTGGCCACGCAATCTCGCGCAACCTCCTGGACAGGCCCTGCCTTTGGGGCAGAGACCCCCCTGTCCACGGCCGACGCCACTGCCGCCGGCCTGCCCGGTGGGGACCCAACCACACCGACGCGCCGACCGGATGCCGAGCTACGGGGGGATGGACCGAGCTTGGCCGATCGTGGTCCATTCCCGGCCCAGGCACAAGGGGTTCGTTACTAGCGAGTAACGGACGGATAACCGAACTGCGGCAGGACGGTCGAGATCGGGCACACAGGGTTGCCGGACCGTGACCGGAAAGAGAGGGAGATTTACTCCAAGACCGGACAAAGCCCGGGTCCGCATTTACTGGCAGTAACAGCGGCCGCGTTTACCAAGTTTTGGTAAAGAGCGGCCGCTGTGTTGTTTGAGGAGCCCGAGGTCAGAACAGCACGCGCGCCAACGCGCCGCGCGCCGCCACCACTCGGGGGTCCTCACCGCCAATCACCTCGAACAGACTCAGGAGATGAACGCGGGCCGCGTCCCGATCGTCCCCCGCGGTGCGACGCACCGTGTCCACCAACCGCCCGAAGGCGTCTTCCACATGACCGCCCACCAAGTCCAGGTCGGCCGCCGTGATCTGGGCCTTGGCATCCGCAGGGTTCTCCGCGGCCGCCTTGCGCGCCTGGGTGGCGTCCACTCCCTGAACACGCTCCAGCAACTGGGCCTGGGCCAGGCCCAGCTTCGCCTCGTCGTTGGCCGGGTCGTCGGCGAGCACGCTTCGGTACGCCGCCACCGCACCGCCCAGGTCCCCGGCGTCCAGCGCCTGATGGGCCGCGCCGAGCGCGGTCTCCTGCGGCGACTCGGGGACCTCCGGGGCGGCCTCCTCGGCACCCTCGTCCTGGGCGCCGGGTTCGACAGGTGTACCCACAATGCCGAACTGCTGCTCCGCCGCCTGGATCAGCTGGTCCAGCACCTGGCGGATCTGCGCCTCGGGCGCGGCACCCTGGAAAAGCGGCACCGGCTGGCCCGCGATCACCGCGAAGACCGCGGGGATGCCCTGCACGCCGAACTGCTGGAAGAGCATCTGGTTGGCGTCGACGTCGATCTTGGCGAGGACGAACTGCCCGGCGTACTCCGTCGCCAGCCGCTCCAGGATGGGACCGAGCTGCTTGCACGGCTCGCACCACTCGGCCCAGAAGTCGATGACGACCGGCACTTCGGTGGAGCGCTGCAGGACGTCCTGCTGAAAACCCGCTTCGTCGACATTGAAGATCAGACGGGCGGGCGCCGCGGCGCCCCCGGAGCGGGCCGCCTGTGCTCGCGCCTTCTCCGCCTTCTGCTTCGCTTCTCCGGCCGCCTTCACCGCGGCGAGGTCGACCACTCCACTCATGGACATGTTCCGTGGCTGCATGGTCCCATCCTCCCCTCTTCCCCCGGTGAAGGGAAAAGCGCATCGGCCGACGGCCCGGCCGTGGCCCACCCTTACGCTACGAGCCGTAGCGTAACTCACCCGGGACGCTGTGCGGTACTGGCGGGTAGGGTGCCGCGCATGAGCCCGTCCGCACGCCGCACCGGGCGCCCGCGCAGCGCCGAGGCCGACCGAGCCATCCTGGGCGCCACCCGTGCCGCCCTGGTGGAACTGGGCTGGGCGAAGCTGACGCTGGGCGACGTGGCGGCCCGCGCCGGGGTCGCCAAGACGACCCTCTACCGCCGCTGGGCGAGCAAGTGCGAGCTGGTGGTGGACGCGATAGCGGCGGTCTTCGACGAACACCTGGAGGCGACCGACCGCGGCAGTCTGCACGCCGATGTGGAGGCCGTGGTGATCCGGCTGGGGGCGCTGCTGGAGCGCCCCGAGACGGGCACCGCGCTGATGGCCGTCATCGCGGAGGCCATGCACGACGAGGCGCTGCGGTGCCGGGTGCGCTCGGCGATCGTGGACCGGCAGAAGCGGCTGGTCATGGTCGGCCGGGAGCGCGCCCGGCTCCGCGGTGAGCTGCCGCGCGAGGAGGACCCGGGGGAGTCGGCCCGCCACGCGGACCTGATCTTCGACACGGTCGCCGGGGCGGTGCTCCACCGGCTGATGATCAGCGCGGAACCGGTGGACCCGCGGTGGGCGCGGGACTTCACCGACCTGCTGCTGTACGGACTGACCGGGGCGGATTCCGGCGGTGCCGCGGCCGGCCCCGCCCCGGACGGGGCTCAGAAGCCGGCCGGCTCCGTATAGATTCCCCACTCGTCGCGGAGGGCGTCGCAGATCTCGCCGAGGCTCGCCTCGGCGCGCACCGCCCTCAGCATCGGCTCGATCATGTTGGAGCCCTCGCGGGCGGCGGCGACCAGCGCCTTCAGCCCCTCGGCGATCTCGGCCTCGTCCCGGCCGGCCTTACGGGCGCCCAGCACCCGCACCTGCTCGCGCTCGACCTCGTGGCTGACCCGCAGGATCTCCAGATCGCCGGTGACCGAGCCCTCGTGGCAGTTGACGCCGACGACCTTCTTGTCCCCCTTCTCCAGGGAGCGCTGGTAGCGGAAGGCGGATTCGGCGATCTCGCCGGTGAACCAGCCGTCCTCGATGCCCTGGAGGATGCCGGCGGTGATCGGCCACTGGGGCTGCTGCCCATCCGGCACCGTGCGGCGGCCGCGCTCCTTGATCTGTTCGAAGATCTTCTCGGCGTCGGCCTCGATCCGGTCGGTCAGCGCCTCGATGTACCAGGAACCGCCCAGCGGATCGGCCACATTGAGGACCCCGGTCTCCTCCATCAGCACCTGCTGGGTGCGCAGGGCGATCTCGGCGGCCTGCTCGCTGGGCAGCGCCAGGGTCTCGTCCAGGGCGTTGGTGTGCAGCGAGTTGGTGCCGCCGAGGACCGCGGCGAGGGCCTCCACCGCCGTCCGCACCACGTTGTTGTACGGCTGCTGGGCGGTGAGCGAGACCCCGGCGGTCTGGGTGTGGAACCGCAGCCACTGCGCCTTCTCGGTTTTCGCCCCGTAGACATCGCGCATCCAGCGGGCCCAGATCCGGCGGGCGGCGCGGAATTTGGCGATCTCCTCGAAGAAGTCGACGTGCGCGTCGAAGAAGAAGGACAGGCCGGGCGCGAAGGTGTCGACGTCCAGCCCGCGGGAGAGGCCGAGCTCCACATACCCGAAGCCGTCGGCGAGGGTGTACGCGAGCTCCTGCGCGGCCGTCGCCCCGGCCTCGCGGATGTGGTACCCGGAGACGGACAGCGGCTTGTACGCCGGGATGCCCTCGGAGCAGTACTCCATCAGGTCGCCGATCAGCTTCAGATGCGGCTCGGGCGGGAAGAGCCACTCCTTCTGCGCGATGTACTCCTTGAAGATGTCCGTCTGGAGGGTGCCGTTGAGCCGCGAGATGTCCACGCCCTGGCGCTCGGCGGCGACCAGGTACATACAGAAGACGGGGACGGCCGGACCGCTGATGGTCATCGAGGTGGTGACATCGCCGAGCGGGATGTCCTTGAAGAGGATCTCCATGTCGGCGGCGGAGTCGATGGCGACACCGCAGTGGCCGACCTCGCCGAGCGCGTGCGGATCGTCGGAGTCGCGGCCCATCAGGGTCGGCATGTCGAAGGCGACCGAGAGCCCGCCGCCGCCCGCCTTGAGGATCATCTTGTAGCGCTCATTGGTCTGCTCGGCATTGCCGAACCCCGCGAACTGGCGGATGGTCCAGGCCCGGCCCCGGTAGCCGGTGGCGTACAGGCCACGGGTGTACGGGAACTCGCCGGGCCAGCCGATCCGCTCGAACCCTTCCACGGTGTCGCCCGGGGCGGGCCCGTAGACCGGCTCGACGGGGTCGCCCGACAGCGTGGAGAAGTCAGCGTCGCGCTTGTGTGCCGCGTCGTACCGGGCCTGCCACCGTCGGCGGCCCGCCTCAATGCCTTCGGCGTCCATGCTTCAAAAGTACTAGGACGTCCTAGTAATTGTCGACGCGAGACGCTCCGCAGTGGGCCGATCGGGGGTACTCCACTCCCCGGCCGCGCGCCTCGTCCGATCCCGGACGGGACGCGCGGAAGGGACGCGCGGAAGGGCTACAAACCGCCGGTCAGACCTGCGCGGGCGCGGGCTCGGCGCCGCTGACCAGCGGCTCCACCTCGCGGGTGACCTTGCGCTCGACGAAGAACGCGGCCGTCGGGATGGTGCCCGCGACCAGGACCCACAGCAGCTTGCCGAACGGCCATTTGGCCTTGGAGCCGAGGTCGAAGGCGAAGACCAGGTAGATGATGTAGAGCACGCCGTGGATCTGGGAGACCACGAGCGTCAGGTCCTCGCCCGTGTCGAAGCCGTACTTGAACACCATGCAGGTGCAGAGCACGAGCAGCATCACTGCGGTGACGTAAGCCATGACCCGGTAGCGGGTCAGCACGCTGCGTTTCATGCCCTGAGCGTAACCGCCCGTTCCGGGGCGATCTTCGCCGCCCCCGGGTCTTGGTCAGCCGTCCTCGAAGTCCTCCGCGGCGACCCGCAGCGGGCGCAGCATCTCGAAGATCCTGCCGCAGTCCTCGGCGTCGTAGACCCCGAGCCCGAATTCCATCGCCATCAGATCGCGGGTGGCCGATTCGACCACCTCACGGCCCCGCTCGGTGATCGAGGCCAGGGTGCCGCGGCCGTCGTTGGGGTTCGGCCGCTTGTCGACCAGACCCGATTTGACCAGGCGGTCCACCGAATTGGTGACCGAGGTCGGGTGGACCATCAGCCGCTCACCGATCTTGGACATCGGCAGCTCGCCGGATTTGGAGAAGGTGAGCAGCACCAGCGCCTCATAGCGGGCGAAGGTCAGTCCGTACGGTCTGACGACCGCGTCGACCTGACTGAGCAGAATCTGGTGCGCCCGCATGATCGAGGTGATCGCGCCCATGGAGGGCACGGACCCCCACCGCTGCTTCCAGTGCTCATCGGCACGGGCGATGGGGTCGAACGACAGGCTGAGCGGCTTCGGCACACCACCGACCCTACCGGCCGGTCATATCGTGGTCAGCCCCATCTCACAGTTCGGGCCGGGCGGGCCCGGGGACGGTGCGCCGCACCTCCAGCGCCACCAGCAGCGAGCACAGCGCCCCGCAGCCACCCGCCGTCGCGGCGACCACATGGATGGGCACGAACTCGGCGACCGCGCCGGAGACCGCCATGCCAAGACCCTGCGCGGTCATCAGCCCTGCCGTCAGCACCGTCATCGCCCGGCCGCGCAGCTCGTCCGGTACGGCGGCGAGAAACCACTGGTCGAGGCCGAGGCTGTAGGCGATACCGCAGCCGGTCAGCATCTGCAGGGCCAGCGCCCAGCCGAACGAGGGACGGACCGCGTACCCGAGGGCGGGCAGCATCGCCAGGACGCCGACCGGCAGCGTCAGCCGGGCCCGGGCCCGCGGTCCCAGCAGCGAGCCCACCAGCGCCTCGCCGACGATCGCGCCGACCGGCATCCCGCACATCAGCAGCCCGAGCCCGACCGAGCCGAGTCCCAGCCCATCGGAGTACGGCGTCAGCAGGACCTCCGGCATCACCACGAACATCGGCGGCACCCACGACAGCAGCATCAGCGCCCGGATCCTGCGGTCCGCGAACAGCCGCCGCATCCCGCTCAGCGAGTCCCCGAGCAGGGGGCACCACCCAGCGGTAGCTGGGGGAGCCCCACCGCCGGCCACCTGCCGGGCGGGGCGGCGGCGGGTGCCGAAGCGGAGCACCAGCGCCGAGCCGACGAGCGCCGCCGCCGTGAGCACCAGCGCGGCCCGCGGCGAGACGGCGGCCAGCAGCAGCCCGCCGACCCCGAACCCGGCGAGCTGCGCGGTCTGGGCGGTGATCCGGATGACCGAGCGGCCGAGGACGAAGGCGTCGCCCTCGCCGAGGATGTCGCCGAGCGTCGCCGATCTGGTCCCGCTGAACACCGGCGAGATCGCGGCGGGCACACAGCGCAGCGCCAGCAGCGCGGCCACCGGCATCCCCGGCACCACCATGGCGGCCACGCATCCGGCGTGCACCAGATCGCAGACCACCAGCACCCGGCGGGCCGGGAAGCGGTCGGCGACGGAGGACAGCAGGGCGCCGCCGATCGCATACGGCAGCATCGAGGTGGCGAACGTCATGGCACTGAGCAGCGGCGATCCGGTGAGCCGGAAGACCAGCACGGAGAGCGCGATCTGGCCGACCATCTCGCCGAGCATGGAGACCAGGTGCGCGGCGAAGACGGCCCGGAACTCCCGGACCGCGAACACCGCGCCATAGCCAACGCTCCCCGGACCCCGCGGCGGCCCCTGGTCGTCACCGGGCGCGAGCTCGGGTCGGGAGGCGTGCGCGTCGGGGCGCGACTCGAGAGGGTCCGTCGTACCGGGCCCGGAGGGCGTTGACATGCCTGAAGCGTGCCCGTACGGGCGGGGCGGGCTCTAGTCTTTCGGCCAGAGCCGAATCTTCGCGATCGGGGGGCGAGACCATGCCACTGCATATGCATTTCGGCGCCGCCGATCTGCTGCGCTGCCGGTTCGCGATCTCGCCCCTGTGCCAGACGCATGAGGCGGTGCGCACGCTGCGCCGGACCGAGCGGCACGGCTACCACCTGCCGTGGCTGCGGCGGGTGCGGGAGGCGGTGACCGGGCTCGATCTGTCGGAGCTGTGGCTGCTGATGCCCGGGCGGGGCGGCTACACCCCGGACTTCCTGGGCCCGCCGCCGGAGGTGCCGTACGCGCCGTTCGAGGACGAGCTGGCCCGGATGCGGTCCACGGACCCCGCCGCCGCCCACCGGGAGCTGGTCCTCTCGCTGGCGTGCACCCCGGGGGCCGCCGAGTCCCCGCGGGGCCGGGCGATGCTGGCCGATCCGGCGCGGGCGGTCCAGCGGCTGGCCGATGTGACCGAACGGGCCTGGCGGGCCCTGGTCGCCCCGGACTGGCCCCGGCTGCGGGCCCTGCTGGAGGCCGATATCGGCTATCGCTCCCGGCAGTTGGCCGACGGCGGCCTGGAGCGGCTGTTCGCCGATCTGCGCCCCGCGCTGCGGTGGACCGACGGCACGCTCACCATCCGTACCTCCGCGCTCCCCGCCCGGACCCAGGACCTCGACGGCCGCGGGGTGCTGCTGATGCCCAGCGTCTTCGTCTGGCCGGATGTGGTGAGCGGCTTCGCCCCGCCGTGGCAGCCCACGGTGATCTATCCGGCGCGCGGCGTCGGCGGGCTGTGGCGGGAGCCGGACGCGGAGGGCAGGGACGCGCTCGTACGTCTCCTGGGCGCGGGCCGCGCCGCGGTCCTCGCCGCTCTGGAGGAACCCGCCTCCACCTCGGCGCTGGCCGCCCGCCTCCGCCTCGCGCCCTCGTCGGTCTCGGCGCATCTCGCGGTGCTGCGCGCCGCCGGACTGCTCAGCTCACGGCGCCAGGGCCATCAGGTGCTGTACGAGCGCACACCGCTGGGCATGGCCCTGGTGGGCGGAGGCTGAGCGGCCCCGGTCCCGGTCAGCCGGTCCCGGTCAGCCGGTCGGATGGTCAGTCGGACAGATGACGCTCGACCGTCTCGACCTTGGAGGTCAGACCGTCCGTGACACCCGGGCGGATATCGGCCTTGAGGACCACCGAGACCCGGGGCGCCCGCGCCTCCACCACGGCGACGGCGCGCTTGACGACGTCCATGACCTCGTCCCACTCGCCCTCGATCGAGGTGAACATCGCGTCCGTACGGTTCGGCAGCCCCGACTCACGGACCACCCGCACCGCGTCGGCGACGTATTCCCCCACATCCTCGCCGACGCCCAGCGGCGTCACCGAAAAGGCGACGATCATGCGTTGACCACGCCCTCCTTACGGGCGCGGGCCGCGATCACACCGGCCTCGGTCTCCCGCTTGAGCTTGCGCTCGGCGAAGAAGCCGCCGGTGGGCAGGACGGAGAGGACGAAGTACAGGGCCGCGGTCTGCCACTTCCACTTGGCGCGGTTCCAGGCGTCCGCCCAGAAGACCACGTAGAGGATGAAGAGCACGCCGTGCACCATGCCCATCACCGGCACCGCGTTGAAGTCCGAGGTGCGCTTGAGCACCGAGCAGATGAGCAGCAGCAGAAACGACACGGCCTCGGGCGCGGAGACCAGGCGGAGCCGGCGCAGCGCGGTGGCGGTCTTGAAGTCCACGAGAGCACCTTCGTGTGAAGAGGGGTACGGCCGAACACAGACCGGCTTGTGAATCTATGCACAAGCCTGCGCCCATTGTCGCAGCTTCGCGGGCGATCATGGCCCGGGGGGCACCCCATGCCCCCGGCGCTCCCTGTCCGCCGACGTCAGAGCCCGCTACCGTCGGCTCCGTGGCTCAGTTTCGGTTCCAGGGAAGCAGGGTGCTCGCGGTCGACCTGACCGGCGACTCCGTGAAGGCCAAGAACGGCGCGATGGTCGCCTACGAGGGGGATATGACCTTCAAGAAGAAGACCGGCGGCGGGGAGGGGCTGCGCGGGATGGTGACCCGGCGGCTCACCGGAGAGCAGATGGCGGTCATGGAGGTGAAGGGGCACGGCACCTGCTACTTCGCCGACCGGGCGAGCGAGATCAACCTGGTGTCGCTGCACGGCGAGAAGCTCTACGTGGAGTCCAGCAATCTGCTGTGCACGGACTCCGCGCTGCGCACCGGCGCCTCCTTCACCGGGCTGCGCGGCTCCGCACAGGGCAACGGCCTGTTCACCACGACCGTCGAGGGCACCGGCCAGGCCGCGCTCGTCTCGGCCGGCACGGCGATCGTGCTGCGCGTCACCCCGCAGACCCCGCTGCAGGTCGACCCGGGCGCGTACCTCGCCCACACCGGCGGTCTCAAGCAGCACTTCCAGGCGGGGGTGAACTTCCGAGCGCTGATAGGCGAGAGCGGCGGGGAGTCCTTCCAGATCCGCTTCGAGGGCGACGGACTGGTCTACGTCCAGCCCAGCGAACGCAACACCATCGGAGGTGAGCTGTGAGCAGGGGGCACCTCCCAGCGGTAGCTGGGGGAGCACGCGCGGCCGCCGGGCCGCAGATGGTGACGGAACCCGCACCTCCGCGCCGCGCGGGCGACGGTGCCCGCGGCGGAGCCGCTGATGTAACAAGTAGCCGCCGGCGCGGCGGGGCGAACAAAAGGGGCTCATGATGCCGTTCACCTTGCTCACCTCCCGCATGGTCGAGGCCCAGGTGCTGCCCGGGCAGACCCTGTTCAGCCAGCGCGGCGCGATGCTCGCGTACCGCGGGGACGTACGGTTCACCCCCAGCATCACCGGCGGGCAGCGCGGGGTGCGGGGGATGATCGGGCGGCGGATCGCCGACGAGGACACCCCGCTGATGACCGTGGAGGGCCAGGGCACGGTGATGTTCGGGCACGGCGGCCATCACGTCCAGGTGATCGACATGGCCGGCGACACCCTCTATGTGGAGTCGGACCGGCTGCTGGCCTTCGACGGCTCGCTGCGCCAGGGCACGATGTTCATGGGATCCCAGGGCGGCGTGATGGGCATGGTGCGCGGCCAGGTCACCGGACAGGGGCTGTTCACCACCACCCTGGAGGGGTACGGCTCGGCGGCGGTCATGGCGCACGGCGGGGTGCTGGAGCTGCCGATCGGCCCGGGACGTCCGGTGCATGTCGATCCGCAAGCCTATGTCGCCCACCGGGGTGATGTTCGCAATAAGCTCTCGACGGCGATCGGCTGGCGCGAAATGGTGGGCCGCGGCTCGGGAGAGGCGTTCCAACTGGAGCTGTCCGGCACCGGCATGGTCTATGTCCAGGCATCGGAGGAGAAGCTGTGAACGGCCCCGTCATCCACGACGCCTGGACGCTGCCCGTCGACGACAACATCAATCCGTACGCCTTCAGCGTGGACCTGAACGGCCAGTGGTTCCTGCAGAAGGGGAAGATGGTCGCCTACTACGGGCAGATCGACTTCCATGGCGTCGGCCTCGGCCACCTCGACCACCTCATCGCGTACAGCTTCCACTCCCCGCTGCACGCGGCGGACTGGGTGGTGGCCGAGGGTCAGGGAAAGATGGTGCTCGCCGACCGCGCCTTCGACGTCAACTCCTATGACCTGGACGACGGCAACCTCTCCATCCGGTCCGGCAATCTGCTGGCCTTCCAGCCGTCGCTGTCCCTGAAGCAGTCCATCGTCCCGGGCTTTCTCACCCTCATCGGCACCGGGAAGTTCGTGGCCGCGTCCAATGGGCCCGTGGTCTTCATGGAGCCGCCGATCCGGGTGGATCCGCAGGCGCTGGTGGGCTGGGCGGACTGCCCGACGCCGTGCCACCACTACGACCACCAGTATCTGCGCGGCTTCCTCGGGGCCGTCAGGTCGCGCACGGGGATCGGGGGCGCGTCGGGCGAGGAGCACCAGTTCGAGTTCGTGGGCGCGGGGACCGTACTGCTGCAGTCCACGGAGCAAGTCGTCGCCGAGATATCGGTGGGCGAGACAGGGGGTACCGGTTCGTGAGCGCGGACATGCGGAGTGTAACGTCGAACAGGTGACCTCTAGCCCGATACATCCATTGGTTCGGAATTCAACTTCTATAGGTAGAATACATCCCATGGAGACCGAGAACGGCACGCGCTGGCTCAGCGATGAGGAACAGCGCGCGTGGCGCACCCACCTGGATGTCAGCCGGCTGCTGACCTACCAGCTCGAAAAAGACCTGCAGCCGTTCGGCCTGACCATGAACGACTACGAGATCCTGGTCAACCTCTCGGAGTCGGAGGACCGCCGGATGCGGATGAGCGATCTCGCCTCCGCGACCCTGCAGTCCAAGAGCCGACTGTCCCACCAGATCACCCGGATGGAGAACGCCGGCCTGGTCCGCCGCGAGAACTGCGAGTCCGACCGACGGGGGCTGTACGCCGTGCTGACCGAGCACGGCTGGGAAACCATGCGCAAGGTCGCACCCCACCATGTGGCGTCCGTGCGCAACCACTTCATCGATCTGCTCGCGCCGGAGGACCTCAAGGCGCTGTACGGATCGCTGGTGCCCGTCGCCGAGCATCTGCGCGCCCAGCGGGGCCGGGTCTAGGAGCCCGTAGGCAGCCGCAGCTCGAACAGGGCACCGCCCTCCGGTGCCGCCCGGACGGCCAGAGTGCCGCCGTGGCGGACCGCCACGTCCCGCGCGATGGCGAGGCCGAGCCCGGCCCCGCCATCGTCGCGGCTGCGGGCGTCATCGAGCCGTACGAACCGCTCGAAGATCCGCTCCCGCTCGCCCTCGGGCACCCCCTGGCCGTCGTCCGCGACCTCCAGCACGGCCCACCGGCCCTCCTCGCGCACCGCCACCCGCACCCCGCCCCGGGCGTGCCGCTGCGCGTTGTCGACCAGATTGCCCAGCACCCGGGCCAACTGCCCGCGCGAGCCCGGCACCGCCACCGGCGCCACCTCCATACGCACCGGCACCCGGTCCCCCAGCCGCTGGGCCAGCTCCTCGCGCACCAGCGCGTCCAGCGCCACCGGCGCATGGGCGGGCCGCTCCCCCGCGTCCAGCCGGGCCAGCAGCAGCAGATCGGCCGCCAGCCGCTGCAGCCGCACCACGTCCTCCACCGCGCCGTCCAGATCCAGCAGCTCCGGATGGGCGGCACCCACCTCGAGCTGGGTGCGGAGCGAGGCCACCGGGGAGCGCAGCTCATGGGAGGCATCCGCCACGAAGGCCCGCTGCCGCTCGACCGACGCCTCAAGCGCCGTGAGCGTCTCGTTGGTGGTCCGGGCCAGCCGCGCCACCTCGTCGTACGACCCCGGCACGGGGACCCGCCGGGACAGATCCGTACTCGCCGTGATGGCGGCCATCTCCCGCCGGATGCCCTCCACGGGCCGCAGCGCGCGCCGGGTCACCAGCCAGGTCACCCCGGCCACGACCACCAGCAGCAGCGGCAGCCCGATCAGCATCGCATCCCGCACGGTGCCCACCGCGCCCTGCTCGGTGGCCAGCGGGGCGCCCGCGTAGACCGTGACGTCCTCACCACGGGCGTCGGTGACCTCCAGGGCCGCCCAGCGGTACTCCGCGGTCTCGCCGTCGATCCGGGCCGTACCGGCGCTGTACTCCGGCGTCGAGGAGACCTCCCCCGCGCCGTCGTCGTCATGGTCCTCCCCGGCCGCCGCGACCGGCCGCACCGAGGAACTGCCGGTGCCCGTCACGGCCTGGAGATCGTCACTGACCGCGCGCACCCGGTGGTCCTCGTCCACGATCTGCACGGGGGTCTCGTCCCCCAGGTCCAGCTCCCGATAGGCCACCCTACCGGCGACCTTCGAGGCGACCGCCCGGGCAGCGGCCCCCGCATCCACCTCGGCCCGGTCCGCCAGATTGCTCCGCAACACCCCGAGCACCGCGAGCCCCGCGGCCACCAGCGCCACCGCGACCACCACGGTCGCCCCCAGCGCGGCCCGCGCCCGTACGGAACCGAAGACCTTACCCACGGAGCCGGTACCCCGCTCCCCGCACGGTCTCGATCAACCCGGCGCCCAGCTTCCGGCGCAGGGCGCTGATGTACACCTCGACGATGTTGGGGTCGCCGTCGTACGCGAAGTCCCAGACGTGCTCCAGGATCTCGGCCTTGGAGACCACGTCCCCGGGCCGCGATGCCAGCTGCTCCAGTACGGAGAACTCCTTGGCGGTCAGCGCGATCTCACCCCCACCCCGCTCCACCCGGCGCGCACCCCGGTCCACCGACAGCTCCCCGACCCGCACCACCGGCGAGGCCCCGGCCCCCCGCCGCCGCAGCAACGCCCGCACCCGGGCCACCAGCACCACATACGAGAACGGCTTGGTCAGATAGTCGTCCGCGCCGGTATCGAGCCCCTCGGCCTCGTCGTACTCGCCGTCCTTCGCGGTGAGCATCAGGATCGGCACATCGCTCCCGGCCGCCCGGAGCGCCCCGCACACGTGGTAGCCGTTCATCCCCGGCAGCATGATGTCGAGAACGATCAGGTCGTAGTCGCCCTCCCGCGCACGGTGCAGCCCCTCGCGCCCGTCGTGGACGACATCCACGGCGAATCCCTGGGCCCGCAACCCCTTGGCCAGCGACCGGGCCAGCCGCCGCTCGTCCTCCACGATCAGCAAACGCATACCGACCAGCCTCCCAAAGCCCACCTGAAGATCTCTTCAGGTGGCTTCAGCTCAGCTTCAGCATCACTCCCCGATGGTGGTTGACGTCCGAACACGACTCGGGGAGGAACCCTCATGAAGCGCAACGTCGTCATCGCATCGGTCACCGCGGCCGCCCTGCTCACGGGCGGCACGGCGGTCGCCGTGGCGAGCACCACCGGGGCGCCGACCACCCACGCGACCAACGCGTCCGGGACCACCGCCCGCACGTCCTTCTCCGAAGCCGCCCAGATCGCGCTCAAGGCCGTCCCGGGCACGCTGGGCTCCCTCGACCGGGACCACGGCGCCCGGACCACCTGGGACGCGGAGATCCTCGGCAAGGACGGCAAGTGGCACGAGGTCACGCTGGACGCGTCGACCGGCAAGGTCCTGAACCAGCACATCGACAGGGACACCGACGCCGAGGACGCCGCCGAGGCCAAGGCCCTGCGGAACGCCGACGTCTCGGCCACCGAGGCGGCCCGGAAGGCCGCGTCCAGGGGCACGGTGACCTCCGTGGAGTTCGACGGCGACCGCACCCAGGTGTGGGAGGTCGAGACCGTCAAGAACCACAAGGAGCGTGACCTGAACGTGAACGCCCAGTCGGGCAAGGTCACCCAGGCCCCGTCCGACGACGACGGCGACGACGGCGACGACGACTAGCGGCAGCCGCCGACGAGACGGGAGGGGGCGGGGTCGCACCCCCACCCCCGCCCAACACCTGGCCGCGGGTCCGCACACCGAGTGCGGACCGTGGGCGCCTCCGGCGGACGGCCCCCACCCCGCCCCTTCCCGAAAGAGGAGGCTCCGCCCCCGCACCCCGCCGGGGCTCCGCCTCGCACCCCGCTCCCCAAACGCCGGAGGGGCTGAATCCAGGCGGGAGGGGGCGGGGCCGCACCCCCACCCCCGCCCAACACCTGACCGCGGGTCCGCACACCGAGTGCGGACCGTGGGCACCTCCGGCGGACGGCCCCCACCCCGCCCCTTCCCGAAAGAGGAGGCTCCGCCCCCGCACCCCGCCGGGGCTCCGCCTCGCGCCCCGCTCCTCAAACGCCGGAGGGGCTGAATCCAGGCGGGAGGGGGCGGGGTCGCAGGGGTGGGGTCCTGGACGCTCGGGGTTCCCCATGCCGTTGGCCAGGGGCGTACGTGTGGCGCCCCATCCCCGACCAACCCGACGCCCCCGGCCAACGGCGCCGCCCATATACGGTCCAGGGCCCGCCCCCGAGGTCCCGCACCCGCCACGAACAGCAGGCACACCCCAGCAACCACCACGCACCCGCACACAGCGGAACCCACCCGCCATCACACGGGCACCCGGGGCGCACCCGTCACCCCCGCTCCGTCACCCCTGCTCGGTCACCCCGGCCACCAGCTCATCCGCCGCCGTATACGGATCCAGCTCACCGGCCACGACCCGCTCCGCGAGCGCCCCCAGCCGCCGATCCCCGTGCAGATCGCCGATCCGCTCCCGCAGCGCCGTCACCGCGATCGTCTCGACCTCGCCCGCAGCCCGCCGCATCCGACGCTCCGCGAGCACACCGTGCTCCTCCATCCACGCACGGTGCTTCTCCAGCGCCTCGACGACCTCGTCGATCCCCTCGCCGCGCGCCGCCACGGTCTTCACGATCGGCGGCCGCCAGTCCCCCGGCGCCCGCCCCTCGCCCAGGCCCAGCATGTGGTTGAGCTCGCGGGCCGTGGCATCGGCCCCCTCCCGGTCGGCCTTGTTGACCACGTACACATCGCCGATCTCCAGGATCCCGGCCTTGGCCGCCTGGATCCCGTCCCCCATCCCCGGCGCGAGCAGCAACACACTGGTATCGGCCTGGGCGGCGATCTCGACCTCGGACTGCCCGACGCCCACCGTCTCCACCAGCACCACATCGCACCCGGCCGCGTCCAGCACCCGGATGGCCTGCGGAGCGGCCCAGGCGAGCCCGCCGAGGTGACCGCGCGTGGCCATGGAGCGGATGTAGACCCCGGGGTCGGAAGCGTGCTCCGACATCCGTACGCGGTCGCCCAGCAGCGCCCCGCCGGAGAACGGCGAGGAGGGGTCAACGGCGAGGACGCCCACCCGCTTGCCGATCCGCCGGTAGGCGGAGACGAGCGCGGAGGTCGAGGTGGACTTGCCGACCCCCGGCGAGCCGGTCACCCCGACCACATACGCGCCCCCGGCCAGCGGAGCGAGCGCGGCCATCACCTCGCGCAGCTGCGGCGAGGCACCCTCGACCAGCGAGATGAGCCGGGCGACCGCACGCGGCCGCCCCTGCCGCGCCTGCTCCACCAGCGTGGGCACATCAGCCATGGGTGCCGTACTCCTTACCGCTTCGTCGCTACATCACAACGGAAACCGACGCCCCGCGAGGCCCAAGCCCCACAACCGGAACCGGAACCGCAACCCGAACCGGAACCGGAACGAACCCAGGCCCCAGGGGCAACCGCCTACTCCCCCGCCGGCACCCGCAGGATCAACGCATCCCCCTGCCCGCCCCCACCGCACAACGCCGCCGCCCCGGTCCCGCCCCCACGCCGCCGCAGCTCCAGCGCAAGATGCAGCGCGATCCGCGCACCGGACATCCCGATGGGGTGGCCAAGCGCAATCGCGCCCCCATTCACATTCACCCTTTCGGGGGAAACACCTAGATCCTTCATCGACTGCACGGCGACCGCGGCGAACGCCTCGTTGATCTCGATGAGATCGAGATCGTCCACCGTCAGCCCCTCCTTGCCCAGGGCGTGCGCGATCGCGTTGGACGGCTGCGACTGGAGGGAGTTGTCGGGTCCCGCCACATTCCCGTGGGCGCCGATCTCGGCGATCCACTCCAGCCCCAGCTCCTCGGCCTTGGCCTTGCTCATCACGACGACCGCGGCGGCCCCGTCCGAGATCTGCGACGACGTGCCCGCCGTGATCGTCCCGTCCTTGGCGAACGCGGGCCGCAGCCGGCCCAGCAGCTCGGTCGTGGTCTCGCCGCGGATGCCCTCGTCCTTGTCGAAGACCACCGGCTCGCCCTTGCGCTGCGGGATCTCCACGGGGGTGATCTCGGCGTCGAAGAGGCCGTTCTTCTGGGCGGCGGCGGCCCGCTGGTGGGACTGGGCGGCGAACTCGTCCTGCTCGGGGCGCTGAATGCCCAGCCGGGTGTTGTGCTTCTCGGTGGACTCGCCCATGGCGATGGACTCGAACGCGTCGGTCAGCCCGTCATGCGCCATCGCGTCGAGCATCTCGATCGCGCCGTACTTGTAGCCCTCACGGGACTTGGGCAGCAGATGGGGGGCGTTGGTCATGGACTCCTGGCCGCCCGCGACCACGATGTCGAACTCCCCCGCGCGAATGAGCTGGTCGGCCAGGGCGATGGCGTCCAGCCCGGAGAGGCAGACCTTGTTGATCGTGAGGGCGGGCACGCTCATCGGGATGCCGGCCTTGACCGCCGCCTGCCGGGCCGGAATCTGCCCGGCGCCCGCCTGGAGCACCTGCCCCATGATCACGTACTGCACCTGTTCCGCGCCGACCCCGGCCCGCTCCAGCGCGGCCTTGATCGCGATTCCGCCCAGGTCCGCGCCTTCGAGCGAGCGCAGGCCGCCGAGCAGCCGTCCCATGGGCGTCCGGGCGCCCGCCACCATCACAGAGGTCGTACGAGTCATTGGTGCGTCCCCTTCACGAGGAGAAGAGAGTTAACGAGGGTTATCGTCAATGTACTGACGAGTACCCGCGCGGTCACCGGCCCATCGGTGTGATCGCGCGCACGTTGCGTAACCGGCTGTGCGGCGGTGCACTGTTCCCATGCTGACGAGAATCGACCACATCGGGATCGCCTGCTTCGACCTCGACAAGACTGTTGAGTTCTACCGTGCCACGTACGGCTTCGAGGTGTTCCACTCCGAGATCAACGAGGAGCAGGGCGTCCGCGAGGCCATGCTCAAGATCAATGAGACCTCCGACGGCGGGGCCTCGTACCTGCAGCTTCTCGAGCCGATCCGGGAGGACTCCGCGGTCGGCAAGTGGATGGCCAAGAACGGTGAGGGCGTCCACCACATCGCCTTCGGCACCGCCGACGTCGACACCGACTCCGAGGCCATCCGCGACAAGGGCGTCCGGGTCCTCTACGAACAGCCCCGCCGTGGCTCGATGGACTCCCGGATCACCTTCCTCCATCCCAAGGACTGTCACGGTGTGCTGACCGAACTCGTCACCGCCGCGGACCCCGCCGCCCACAAGGGCGAAGAGGATCACTGAAGCGGACCACTGACCTACCCCTTCCCCGGCCGGTAGAGTGCAGCATCGGCCGGGGTACGGAATCGGAAAGGGATCGGGGTCCGGCCCGGGCTTCGCCGATGATCTGACACCATTTCTTCGGAAGGGCCAGCTCCGGTCCGACCCGGCACGCACTTCGCCTGGTCGATACCGCAAGGGAACCGTCGAGGAACCCCTGGGCACCGCAAGGGACCACGGGGGACCGCGAGGGTGACGGAGCAGGCCGCCAACGCGACCAGGGGACGGATGGGACCGCGCAGTGCGGGGCTACGACCGCTACGAGCCTGACGATCAGCTCTCCAAGTTCGAAGCCGAGATGGAGCGGCTGAAGACCGAGCGTGAGAAGGCCGTCCAGCACGCCGACGACCTCGGCTACCAAGTCGAGGTGCTGCGCGCCAAGCTGCATGAGGCGCGCCGTAACCTGGCGGCCCGCCCCGCCTACGACAGCGCCAACGTCGGCTATCAGGCAGAGCAGTTGCTGCGGGACGCCCAGCTCCAGGCGGACCAGCTGCGCGCCAACGCCGAGCGTGAGCTGCGCGAAACCCGGGCGCAGACCCAGCGGCTGCTCCAGGAGCAGGCCGAGCGGCAGGCCCGGCTGGAGGCCGAGCTGCACGCCGAGGCCGTGGCCCGGCGCCAGCGGCTGGACCAGGAGCTGGCCGAGCGCCGCGCCACCGTCGAGTCGCATGTCAACGAGAACGTGGCCTGGGCCGAGCAGTTGCGGGCCCGTACCGAGGCGCAGGCCCGCCGGCTCATGGACGAGTCCCGGGCCGAGGCCGAGCAGGCCCTGGCCGAGGCGCGCGCCGAAGCGCAGCGCATGACCGAACAGGCCCGCCAGCGGCTGGGCTCCGAGGCGGAGGCCAGCCGTGCCGAGGCCGAGGCGATTTTGCGCCGGGCCCGTAACGACGCCGAGCGGCTGCTGACCAACGCGGGCACCCAGGCCCAGGAGGCCACCGACCACGCGGAGCAGCTGCGCACCACCACCGCCACCGAGGCGGACCAGGCCCGTCGTCACGCGGCCGAGCAGACCCGCGCCGCCGAGCAGCGGATGCAGGAGGCCGAGCAGGCGCTGCGCGAGGCGCGCAGCGAGGCCGAGAAGGTCGTCACCGAGGCCAAGGACGCGGCGGCCAAGCGGCTCGCGGCCGCCGAGTCGGACAACGAGCAGCGCACCCGTACCGCCAAGGCGGAGGTCGCCCGGCTGGTCGGCGAGGCCACCAAGGAGGCCGAGCGGCTGCGGGCCGAGGCCGAGCAGCTGCGGGACGACGCCCGCGCCGAGGCCGAGCGGATGGTCGCCGAGGCGAGCGACGACGCCCGGGCCAGGGCGGCCGAGGACTCGGCGGCCCAGCTCGCCAAGGCGGCCCGGAGCGCCGAGGAGGTGCTGACCCGCGCCTCGGAGCAGGCGCAGGCCACCACCAAGGCGGCCAGCGACGAGGCCGAGCGGATCCGGAGCGAGGCCGAGGAAGAGGCGGACCGGCTGCGGGCCGAGGCGCACGACACGGCCGAGCAGCTCAAGGGCACGGCGAAGGACGACACCAAGGAGTACCGCGCCAAGACCGTCGAGCTGCAGGAGGAGGCCCGCCGGCTGCGCGGCGAGGCCGAGCAGCTCCGGTCGGAGGCGGTCGCCGAGGGCGAGCGGATCCGCACCGAGGCGCGCCGGGAGGCGGTCCAGCAGATCGAGGAGGCGGCCAGCACCGCCGAGGACCTGCTGACCAAGGCGAAGGCCGACGCGGAGGAGACCCGCTCGGGTGCCACCGCCGAGAGCGAGCGGGTGCGCACCGAGGCCATCGAGCGGGCCAACGCGCTGCGCCGGCAGGCCGATGAGCTGCTGAAGCGGGCCCGCGGCGAGGCCGAGGAGCTGGTGACCTCGGCCGAGGAGCAGGCCGAGCGGGTCAAGTCGGAGGCGTCCACCGCGGCCGAGGAGCTGCGCGAGGAGGCCGAGCGGGCCGCCGAGGACCGCCGTTCCGAGGCCGAGGGCGAGCTGAACCGGCTGCACCAGGAGGCCGAGCAGCGGCTCTCCTCCGCCGACGAGGCGCTGCGGGACGCCCGCACCGAGGCGGAGCGGCTGCGCAAGGAGACCGCCGAGGAGATCGAGCGGCAGCGCACGGAGTCCGCCGAACGGCTGAACGCGCTGCGCCAGCAGGCGGAGGACGAGGCCGTACGGCTGCGCGACGAGGCAGCAGCGGACGCGTCGAACGCGCGCGCCGAGGGCGAGTCGGTGGCCGTACGGCTACGCGGCGAGGCCGCCGCGGAGGCCGAGCGGCTGCGCTCGGAGGCCCAGGAGATGGCCGACCGGGTGCGGGCGGAGGCGGCGAGCGCCGCCGAGCGGATCGGCACCGAGGCCGCGGAGGCCCTGGCCGCCGCCCAGGAGGAGGCGGCCCGCCGCCGCCGCGAGGCCGAGGAACTGCTCGCCGACGCCCGCGAGGAGGCGCAGGAGGAGCGGACGGCGGCGCGGGAGCAGAGCGAGGAGCTGCTGGCCGCCGCCCGGAACCGGGTCTCCGAGGCGCAGACCGAGGCGCAGCGGCTGGTCGAGGAGGCCGAGCGGCGCTCGGCCGACCTGGTGGCCGCCGCCGAGCAGACCGCGCAGCAGGTGCGGGACTCGGTCGCGGGGCTGCACGAGCAGGCCGAGCAGGACATCACGGCGCTGCGCACGGCCGCGGAGCACGCCGCGGAGCGGATGCGCGGCGAGGCGCAGGGCGAGGCCGACCGGGTCCGCGCGGACGCCCAGGCGGAGCGGGAGCGCGCCTCGCAGGACGCCACGCGGGTGCGGCAGGAGGCCCAGGAGGAGTCCGAGGCCGCCAAGTCGCTCGCGGAGCGCACGGTCGCCGAGGCGATCGCCGAGGCGGAGCGGCTGACCGAGCAGGCCCGCGAGGAGGCCGGCAGGCGCCGCGCCGAGGCGGCCGAGCAGGCGGACCGGCTGGTCACCGAGGCCACCCACGAGGCCGAGCGGCTGCGCGCGGAGGCCAACGAAACGCTCGACGAGGCGCGCCGTTCGGCCCACAAGTCCCGTGCCGAGGCGGCCGAGCAGGCCGATACGCTGGTCGGCGGCGCGACCGAGGAGGCGCAGCGGCTGGTCTCGGAGGCCACCACGCGGGCGCAGGCGCTGCGTACGGAGGCGTCCGACGCACGGGCGACGGCGGAGCAGGACGCGGCCCGCACCCGGGCCCAGGCCCGCGGCGACGCCAACAACATCCGCTCGGAGGCGGCCGAGCAGGCCGACCGGCTGGTCGCCGAGGCCCGCGGCGAGGCCGAGCGGCTGCACGCGGAGGCCAGCGGCGAGGCGGAGCGGCTGCGCAGCGAGGCCGCGGAGACCGTGGGTTCGGCGCAGCAGCACGCGGCGCGCACCCGCGCCGAGGCCGAGCGGATCCAGACCGAGGCGGCGGCCGAGGCGGAGCGGATCCGGGGCGAGGCGCAGGCCGAGGCCGACCGGCTGGTCGACAGGGCGCGCGAGGACGCCAACAAGCGGCGCTCCGACGCCGCCGAGCAGGCCGACCGGCTGGTCGCCGAGTCCTCGGCGGAGGCCGAGCGGCTCATCTCCGAGGCGCGGGAGGCCGCGCTGCGCACGGCGACCGCGGCCGAGGAGCAGGCGGACACCATGGTGGGCGTGGCCCGCCAGGAGGCCGACCGGCTGGTCGCCGAGTCCACGGCCGAGGCCAACGCCATGGTGGAGAAGGCCCGTACGGACTCCGACACCATGCTCGGCGAGGCCCGGGGCGACGCCACGGCCATCCGGGAGCGCGCCGAGGAGCTGCGCACCCGTACCGAGGCCGAGGTCGAGGAGCTGCACGAGCGGGCCCGCCGGGAGTCCGCGGAGCAGATGAAGTCCACCGGCGAGCGGGTCGACAAGCTGGTCGCGGCCGCCACCGCGCAGCTCATGAAGGCGGAGGAGAAGGCCAAGTCGCTGGTCGCGGAGGCGGAGAGCGAAGCGAGCCGGGTGCGGATCGCGGCGGTGAAGAAGGCCGAGGGTCTGCTCAAGGAGGCCGAGCAGAAGAAGACCGAGGCCGAGCGGGAGGCGGAGCGGCTCCGTAACCAGGCCACGGACGAGGCACAGCAGATCGTGGACGAGGGCAAGCGCGAACTGGAGTTGCTCAAGCGACGCCGCGAGGACATCAACGCGGAGATCTCCCGTGTCCAGGACGTGCTAGAGGCGTTGGAATCCTTCGAGACCCCCGCGTCGGGTGGCGCGGGCGGCAAGGAGAACAACGGAGTCAAGACAGCGGCGGGCGCGGGTGCGACGAGGAGTGGAAAGCGGTCGGAGGGGTAACCGTATGCGGGGGACTAGGGTCGGCTGTGCCCGTCCGCGTCAATGTCGCGTAACTCTCGCGTCAGTCTGCGTCCATCACGGCATGTCCGTATCATCCCGACGAGTGACGAGGTCTCCGTCTTACAGCCACTCAAAAGGCTGGACATTCTGCAGATCAAACAGACGTTGACTCGATGACACGCCGCTCGGCCCCCTAGGATTCCCTCTATCACCTCACCGGTCTCTTTCGACAGGAACCCCATGAGCGACACTTCCTCCCCCTTCGGCTTCGAGCTCGTGCGGCGTGGGTACGACCGCGGTCAGGTGGACGACCGCATTTCCAAGCTCGTCGCCGACCGTGACAGTGCACTGGCCCGTATCACCTCTCTGGAAAAGCGCATCGAGGAGCTGCACCTCGAGACGCAGAACGCTCAGGCCCAGATCAACGATTCGGAGCCGTCCTACGCGGGGCTCGGCGCCCGGGTCGAGAAGATCCTTCGTCTCGCCGAGGAAGAGGCGAAGGATCTGCGCGAGGAGGCTCGGCGCGCCGCCGAACAGCACCGTGAGCTGGCCGAGTCGGCCGCCCAGCAGGTCCGCAACGACGCCGAGTCGTTCGCCGCCGAGCGCAAGGCGAAGGCCGAGGACGAGGGCGCGCGGATCGTCGAGAAGGCGAAGGGCGAGGCGACCACGCTGCGTCAGGAGGCGCAGAAGGACGCGCAGTCCAAGCGCGAGGAGGCGGACTCCCTCTTCGAGGAGACCCGTGCCAAGGCCGCGCAGGCCGCCGCCGACTTCGAGACCAACCTCGCCAAGCGCCGCGAGCAGTCCGAGCGCGACCTGGCCTCGCGTCAGGCCAAGGCCGAGAAGCGGCTCGCGGAGATCGAGCACCGCGCCGAGCAGCTGCGCCTCGAGGCCGAGAAGCTGCGCACCGACGCCGAGCGCCGCGCCCGCCAGACGGTGGAGACCGCGCAGCGCCAGGCCGAGGACATCGTCGCCGACGCCAACGCCAAGGCCGACCGGATCCGCAGCGAATCCGAGCGCGAGCTGGCGGCTCTCACCAACCGCCGCGACAGCATCAACGCCCAGCTGACCAACGTCCGCGAGATGCTGGCCACGCTGACCGGCGCCGCCGTGGCCGCGGCCGGTGCCCCGGGCGAGGACGAGGCGACCACCCGCGGCGTCCCGGCCCAGCAGTCCCGGTGACCCTAGGTCCCAACGGAGCGTACGATGCCCCGCGCCGCCACGAGCGGCGCGGGGCACGCGCATGTCCGGGCCAGACAACCTGAGTTCGGGCCGCACCGAGCCCGACCCCACACATCGCCCCGGCCGCACCGGGGCGTGGGAATGTCCAGCCCCTCCGGCGATTGAGGAGCGGGGGTCCGGGGGCGGAGCCCCCGCACAGGCCCAGGGCGAAGCCCGGCCACCCAGCCCCTCCGGCGATTGAGGAGCGGGGTCCCGGGGCGGAGCCCCGGCCGGGGCCGGGCCGGGGCCCGGTTTCGGGAAGGGGCGGGGTGGGGGAGACACCCCTCCGTGACCGACCGCACCCTCCCCACCCTCGGCTTCACCGACATCCCCGCCAAAAACCCCCTCACCTACCCCGGCCGCCCCATCACCCGCCCCACCCTCCTCACCGCAGGCGAGCTGTGGGAGCTCACCCCCACCACACCGGGCGGCCGCCTGGGCACCTGGACAGTGGACACAAGCCCCGGCGAAGGCCCGAAGGACGGCCCGACGGACGGGCCGGAGGACGGCCCGAAGGAGCCCCTCGACGCCATCCTCACCACCCTCGGCCACCCCCCAACCGCCACCCGCCACCCCCTCATCGCGGTCGGCTCCAACGCCTCCCCCGCCCAGCTGCACCACAAGCTGTCCCGCCCCGGCCACCCGGCCACCGTCCCCATGGTCCCGGTCGACGTGCACGGCATCGCGGTCGGCTGCTCGGCCCATATCGCCCGGTACGGCTACGTGGCCTCCGCCCCGTACACGGCGCCGGGAGCCCGTACCCCCCTGGTCATCAGCTGGCTGGACGCCGAGCAGCTGGCGGCCGTGGACGCGACCGAGTACCCCAACTACCGGCGCGTCCTGCTGTCCGGCACGGAGTACCCGATGGTGATGCCGTCCGGCGAGCGCCTCGGCGGCGCGTATCTCTACGTCGGCGAGCGCGGAGTGCTGATGTCCCCGGACGGCACCGAACGTCCTCTCCCCGGCGGCGGCGACCAGAGCGCCCTGCTCACCCGCCTGCTCGCCGGTTCGCCGCGGCTGCGCGAACTCCTCGGCCCCGACCCCGGCACTTGGGTCGCCCGCGCGGGCGCCGACCCCGCCGTACGGAAGTCCGGCACCCGGATCTTCGAGGAGGAGGGCTGGGCGCTGCCGCAGCCCGACCTCCTCCGCTGCCCGGAGGACGATCACGGCGCCCCCGGCGACCCCAGAGACCCCGCAAAACCCACAAGCACCACAGATCCCACAAGCACCACAGACCCCGAAGCCTCCGCAGGCCCCAAGAGTTACGGTGCGCTCACATCTCCCGAATAGCGGGAACCGTCAACACCCCGGCTATCCTCCTAACCCTCACCGGGGGCGAGCACGCCCGACCCATGCTCATGAGGGGCGGAGAATGATCGAGGCAGTCGGTCTGACGAAGCGCTACGGCGTCAAGACGGCCGTGTACAACCTGTCCTTCCAGGTACGGCCCGGCTCCGTCACCGGATTCCTGGGGCCCAACGGGTCGGGCAAGTCCACCACGATGCGGATGATCCTGGGCCTCGACGAGCCCACCGCAGGCCATGTCACGGTCGGCGGCTACCCGTTCCGCAAGCTGCCCAACGCACCCCGCCAGGTCGGCGCGCTCCTGGACGCCAAGGCGGTGCACGGCGGCCGCAGCGCACGTCACCATCTGCTCTGCCTGGCCCAGCTGTCCGGGATCCCGGCCCGCCGGGTCGACGAAGTGCTGGGCGTGGTGGGTCTGCAGAACGTGGCGCGCAAGCGCTCCAAGGGGTTCTCGCTCGGCATGGGGCAGCGTCTGGGCATCGCGGCCGCCCTCCTCGGCGACCCGCAGGTGCTGCTCTTCGACGAGCCGGTCAACGGCCTGGACCCCGAAGGCATCCTCTGGGTCCGCAACTTCATGAAGCAGCTGGCCTCCGAGGGCCGCACCGTCTTCGTCTCCAGCCATCTGATGAGCGAGATGGCGCTCACCGCCGACCATCTGATCGTGATCGGGCGCGGTCAGCTGCTCGCCGACATGAACGTCAAGGACTTCATCTCCTACAACTCGGCGGACTTCGCACGCGTCCGTACCCCCGAGGGCGACCCGGGGCAGCGCGAAAAGCTGACCGCCGCGCTGAGCGAGGCGGGCGGCCAGGTGCTCCCCGAGCAGGACGGCGCGCTGCGGGTGACCGGGCTGCCGCTGCCGCGCATCAGCGATCTGGCGCATGGGGCGGACGTCCGGCTGTGGGAGCTCTCCCCGCACCAGGCGTCGCTGGAAGAGGCGTACATGCGGATGACGCAGGGCGCGGTGGACTACCGCTCGACCGTCGACGAGCGCGCCGCCCTGCAGCAGCAGATGCCCGGCGCGGTGCCGCAGGGAGCGCCGTACGGCTATGCGTCGGGCGCTCCGGGAACGCCGGGAACGCCGGGAACGCCGGGAGCGCCGATGGGCTTTCCGCCGGGGACCGTACTGCCGGGGTACGCCGAACCGCCGGCCCCGCCGCAGCCGCAGCCGCAGCCGCACGCTCCGGGCATGGCCATGCCCGGAGCCCCTGCCGTTCCGGCCACCTCCGCCCCGGCCGCCCCCGCGACGCCGCCCCCGACTCCGCCCGCTCCCCCCGCTCCCCCGGCTCAGCCGCCCGCGGCGCCCCCCGCCCCCGCCGATCTGACCAAGAGCGACAACGAGGACGACGCCCGATGACGACCCCGTACCAGCACCAGTCCCAGGCGCCCGTCCCCCCGCAGGGCCCCCAGGGCCCTCCGCAGGGTCCTCCCCAGACCGCCCCGCAGGCAGCCCCGCAGATGCCGCCGCAGGCCCCGCACCAAGCGGCCCCGCACCAAGCAGCCCCGCACCACCCCGCGCCCCAGGCGTACCAGCAGCCCGTGCCGTCCGGGCCCCCGTCGCAGCCGTACGCCGGTATGGGCCCGTACACCTCGCCGATCCCGGTCCGGCGCACCCACCTCGGCAACGCCCTCGCCTCCGAGTGGACCAAGATCAAGTCGGTGCGCTCCACGATCTGGACGCTCGGCATCATGGCCGCTCTGGTGCTCGGCATCGGACTCCTGGTGTCGGCGACCACGAACGACGCCGACTACCGCACCCTCCCCACCACCCTCCCCGGGTTCTTCGGCACGCTGCTCGGCCAGTTGTGCATCGTCACCCTCGGGGTGCTCGTGATCACCTCCGAGTACGGCACCGGGATGATCCGGACCACCCTCACCGCCTCCCCGCAGCGCTCACGGGTGCTCACCGCCAAGGCGCTGGTCTTCTTCGCGCTCTCGTTCACCACCACGACCGTCTCGCTCGCGCTGGTGGCCTACGCGAGCATGGGGATGCACAGCGGGCCGGAGGTCACGGAGCCGACGAGCGACCAGATCCTGGGCGCGACGGTGGGCGCGGGGCTCTATGTGTCGCTGCTGGGGCTGCTGTCGCTGGCCGTCGGAGCCATCCTGCGGCACTCCGCGGGCGCGATCACCACGATGCTCGGTGTGGTGCTGCTGCCGGCCATCCTCCCCGCGTTCCTGATGATGTCGGACAGCCTGCGCGACCTGGGAAGGAAGATGCTGGAGTACTCCTCGCCCCAGTCGCTGGCCTCCCTCTTCCGCATCGACGAGGGCCTGAACAGCGGCTGGCCCCAGCTCTCGGCGCTGGCCGTGGTCACGGCGGCGGCGATGATCGCCGCGTATGCGCTGCTGGAGAAGCGCGATGTGTAACGCTCCGTAGCCCCCCGCAGGGGTCAGGGCCCCAGAGTCAGGGCCCGAGGGGCAGGGCCCCAGGGGCAGGGCCCGAGACCAAGGCCCGAGTCAGTATCGCGGTGCGTTACGGGACCGCTGGAGCTTGGCGCTCCGGCGGTCCCGTGCGCTCCAGCACGCCTTGTGCCAGTGGCGCCGGTCGTCCGCGCCCATGTGCTGCTGCCAGGCGACCACATGCGCAACCCCTGGCGGAATCTCCTGGTCACAGCCCGGGCAACGGTAGTGCTTGGCGGCAGCCCCGCCGCCGACCTGCCGGACCACCCACTCCTCGCCCTGCCAGGTCTCCATGCGATCGAGCCCGTAGCGATTCGCACTCTCGTGGCCGACGGGCTTCTCGCCGCCTCGGGGGCGGTTTCGGCGTGGAGACACGGGGCACCTCGACAGAACTGTGACTAACGGGCTGTGACCAGCGTACGCGCTACGGTCACCGTCCTGGAAAGTCGTCGTCCACACCAACCCTCTGATCATCATGAAAAATTCATGCCCGGCCGTGCCCTTGGCACGTGTCAGGCGTTAATGCCTACAAGGGGGATGCCCGCGCCGGCACACCAGCCGCGACTAGGAGGCAGGGATCACGATGGATGTGGGGGCTTTCATCCTGGCCGCTCAATTCCCAGGCCAGGGACAGGAGGAGGCGCTGCACCGGGCGGTGCGGTCGGCCGAGCTCTCCGAGGAGGCGGGGCTGGACGCGGTCTGGGTCGCCGAGCACCACTTCGTTCCGTACGGCGTCTGCCCGTCCGCGGTCACCCTCGCCGCGCTCCTGCTGGGACGTACCCGCCGGATCGGCGTCGGTACGGCGGTGAGCGTACTGCCGACCGTGCATCCCGTCGCGCTGGGTGAGCAGGCGGCACTGCTCCATCTCCTCTCCGGTGGCCGGTTCACGCTCGGGGTCGGCCGTGGCGGGCCCTGGGTGGACCTCGAGGTCTTCGGCTCGGGGCTGCGGGCGTACGAGCGGGGGTTCCCCGAATCACTCGATCTGCTGCTGCGCTGGCTGCGCGAGCCACGAGTGGGCGCGGACGGTGAGCGGTTCGCCTTCCGCGAGGTCGCGGTGGTGCCGCGCTCCGACGACGCCCTCGCCGGGTCGGCCGTGGACGCCCCGCCGGTGGTCGTCGCCTCCACCTCGCCCGCCAGCGTGCGGCTGGCCGCCGAGCGCGGGCTGCCCATGCTGCTCGGCATGCACTGCGGGGACGAGGAGAAGGCCGAGGTGGTCGGCCTGTGGCGGAAGTCCGCGCTGGAGGCGGGCCGTTCACCGGAGGACGTCGAGGCGGTGGCGGCGCGCCATGTCTCGGCCGGGGTGGTGCAGATCGCGGACGACCGCTCCGCGGCGGCCGAGATCCTCACCAAGGCGATGCCCGGGTGGTTGCGGCAGGGTCTTGAGGCGCATGTGACGGTCGACGGCCGGGAGCGCCGGATGCGCGACCCGGTCGCCTATGCGGAGCTGCTGTGCGAGCTGCATCCGGTGGGATCGCCACGGCTGTGCGCCGACCGGCTGGCGGCGACCGCGGAGCGCACCGGGATCCGCCGGTTCGCGCTGCTGGTCGAGGGGTCGGGCGACCTGGTCGCCACGGAGGAGAACGTCCGACGGCTCGGAGGTGAGGTGCTGCCGCTCCTGCGCTGATACACCTCCCCCTGATGGAGCGGCAGCGGACATTCCATCAGCAGTCGCGGAGTGTGGGTGACTGGTTGAGCAGCTGCCCCCGGACCGAGGTGAAGCGGGCGAGGCGTTCGTCGGCGGATGCGTCCATCGGGAAGACGGCCACCCGGTGACAGTTCTGGAAGGCCAGCCGCACCCCGAAGTGGCGCTGCAGCGCGCCGCGTATCGCGTCACTGGCGAGTGCGCGAAGCAGTTGACCGCGTGCCTGCTCATCGGGCGGCGGCGTCTGGTTGTCGGCGAACTCTCCGCCGTCCACCTTCAGCTGGGCCACCAGCGAGCTGATCATCTCCCATGCGTAGGGTAGGGAGTTCCGGACGCAGTCGACGAAGGCTGCTTCGTCGACCTCGCCTCGCTCGGCCTGTTCGAGCAGCGCCGGTGAGACGTCGAGCGACATGGGTTCTCCTCTCGCGACCCCGCGAGCGGGGTCTCAGGGATGGGAAGGGCGGACGGCGACGCAGCGTACCCGTCCGACGACCGCCCGCTTCAACGGTAATTCGGCCACTCCGCCCGCACCAGGAGAATGGGCACACAACCAGCCATCCCCGAAGGGGTCCATCGCCGGACGAATCGCGTCGGGCGGCGGTGGTCGAGTAGCGTTGCCGACCATGCGTCTCGTCATCGCCCGGTGCTCCGTGGACTACGCCGGCCGCCTCACCGCCCACCTCCCCTCGGCACCCCGCCTGATCCTCGTCAAGGCCGACGGCAGTGTGTCCATTCACGCGGACGACAGGGCCTACAAACCCCTCAACTGGATGTCTCCGCCGTGCACGCTGAAGGAAGGCGACGACGATGTGTGGACGGTCGTGAACAAAGCGGGCGAGAAGCTCATCATCACCATGGAGGAGGTCCTCCATGACTCCTCGCATGAGCTCGGCGTCGACCCCGGCCTGATCAAGGACGGTGTGGAGGCCCATCTGCAGGAGCTGCTCGCCGATCGGATCGAGACACTGGGCGATGGCTGGACGCTTATTCGGCGTGAATACCCCACTGCTATTGGTCCCGTGGACATCCTCTGCCGCGACGCGGACGGGACGACGGTCGCCGTGGAGATCAAACGCCGTGGTGAGATCGACGGTGTCGAGCAGCTCACCCGCTATCTCGAACTCCTCAACCGGGACCCGCGTCTCGCCCCGGTGAAGGGCATCTTCGCCGCCCAGGAGATCAAGCCCCAGGCCCGCGTCCTCGCCACGGACCGGAGCATCGGCTGTGTGGTGCTGGACTACGACGCGCTCCGGGGCATCGAGGACGACAAGCTCCGCCTGTTCTGACACGCGGCTGACGCCGGGCCGACACGGGGGCGCCGGGGCCATCGGGCCCCGGCGTCCTTCTGCCGTAGGGGCGCCATGGGGCGACGAGATCACGCCACGGGGGCGGGGCGCCGTCTGGCGTGATCCGGCGCCCATGGCCCGTGCCCACGGCGCCCCTGTGCGGCGCTCCCGGGCTACGCGACCGGAGAGGCGGTGCCCGGCGCCGTGTGGGTCGTGGGGGCGCTCGCCGTCGTGGAGGTGTCGCCGGTGGGGGTCTGCGTCGGGGCGGAGGTCGTGGGCGTCGGCTTGGTGGGCTCGCCGGTCGGCGTCGGCGGCTTGCTCGTCGGCGGCTTGGTCGTCGGCCGCGGACCGCCGGTCGTGGGGTCCGACGACGGCGGCGAGGGCGGCTCCTCGGTGTCGGAGGGCGAGCCGCTGGTGGACGACGGGTCGCTGGACGCCGTGGTGCCGCTGGGCGAGCCACTGCTGCTCGGCGCGGTCGGGGAGGTGGACGCCTTGGGTGTCCCGCTGAGGCCGGGCTGGGGGCCCTGGCCGGTGCCGCGGGTGGGCTCGTCGGCGGTCAGGCCCTTGTCGTCGTCCTGCTGAGAGGCCGACCGGTCCGGCTTGACCTTGCCGGAGGGGCTGTCGGAGTCGTCGCCCGAGGTGGCGCCCAGGGTCACGACGGTGCCGAGCACGGCCACCAGCAGCACACCCGCGGACGCCGCGACCACATTGCGCCGGGCCCCCCGCATGGCCAGCCGGCGCAGACCCCGCGGCTCGTCGCCCGAGGGCCCGGCGGAGGCGGGGGCGGGGGCCGAAGCTGAGGCCAGGGGCGAGGGGGTGGCGGAGGCGGCCACCGTGGTCCGGGAGACGGCCGGGACCACCGCCGTCACCGCCCTTGTCGGGGCCGGGGTACCCGTGACGGCCATCGGCGTCGTCGTGGCCGCCTTCGGGGTGACGATCGTGGTCTCGGTGTCGCCCGGTGCGGCGCCCCCCGCCGGGGGCGTCGCGTCCTCGCCCTTACGGCTTCCGCCGCCCGCCCCGAACGCCCCGGCCATCGCCGATCCCGGCGAGCGGTCGGCGACCAGCGCCAGCGCGCGCCGGCCCGCGACCGTGCCCCGCTTGTCCGCGAGGACACCCCGCAGCCCGATGGACGCCTCCAGCTCGGCGCGGGCCCGGTCCGGATGGCCCGTGCACAGCGCGAGGACGCCCAGCTCATGGTGGAAGTACGCCTCGTCCGCGACCTGTCCCGCCAGCCGCGCGGCCTCCTGGCCGTGCCGCAGCGCGCGCTCCCAGGCGCCCCAGTGCAACGCCGCGGCGAAGGCGGGCGCGGCGGCGCGGGCAAGGAGCACGGCGGCGTCCGCGTGGCCCGCCTCGCGGCTGCCGATGAGCGCGGTCATCGCCGCGAGGATCGCGTCGGCCTCGGCGGCGACGCGCTCGGGGGCCACCGAGGGGTGCCCGGCCCACCAGGCATAGTGCCCGGCGACGGCGTGGGCGCGCCCGGCGTCCGCGTCGGCGTAGCCCTCCTCCGCGAGCTGGGCGGTGACGCGCGCCGCCAGCCGGTGGTGCGCCCCGGCCGCGGTGACGAGGCCGCAGCCGAGCAGTTCGCCGAGGGCCGCGTCCGCGTGGGTGTCCGCGGACAGCGCGCGCAGATGCACCTGGTGCGGGCATTCGCCGCCGAGCGCGACCGCGAACCGCAGGGCGTCGTGGGCCGCCTCGCTCAGCCGTCCGGCGAGCAGCGCGGCGGGGGACGCCGCCTCGGCGATCGAGGGCAGCGGGACGTCAGGGCCCCCGTCGGTCTCGCTGGCGGAGGGGTCGTCGCGCAGGGCGTCGCGCTGTCGCAGCAGCGCGCCCGCCTGGACGAAGCGCAGCGGCAGCCCCTCGGACTCGAACCACAGGTCCGCCGCCCAGCTCGCCTCGTCCTCCTCCAGGGGCCGTCGCGCGGCCCGCGCCAGCAGGTCGAGACCGGCCGTACGGCTGAGCCCGGAGAGGAAGATTTCTTCGAGGTGGGATTCGGCGGAGGGCGCCGGGACATCGGGGGTGGCGGAGATCAGGAACGCGCATTCGGGGGTCGCGTCGAGGAACTCGTCCAGCGCGGCGCCGCCGAATTCGATGTCGTCGAGGACGACGACCGCGCCGACCCCCTGGACCGCCGCCAGCAGCTCCGCGCGCTCGGGCCGGTACAGCGGGGCGCTGAAGACGGCGGCGTAGAGGTCGTGGAGGAGGTCGGCGGGGGTGCGGTGGTAGCCGGAGAGGCGTACGACACCGTCGGGCGCGAGCCGCTCGCAGTCGGCGGCGACGGCCTCCAGCAGGGTACTGCGGCCCGAGCCGGAGGGCCCGGTGACCCGCACCGAGCGGCCGCGGGCGAGCAGCCGGGCGAGCCGCTCCCGCTCCTCGTCGCGCTCCAGCATCGGCAGGTCGGGCAGGACGGTGCCGGAGGGACGCGGCGCGGCGGCGGCGTGGCGCAGCTCGGCCCGCTCGTCGGGGTCGTGGCGCTCGGGCCGGGCGGGTCGCTCTCCGGGCGGGCAGGGTTCTATCTCGCTGCCGTCGACGGGGTTGACGGTGAGCAGGTAGTCACCGGTGACGATGCGCGCGGTGCGGGCGGGAGGCCCAGAAGGATCAGAAGAGACGGAGGAGGCGGAGGAGACGGAGGAGGCGGGCACCGGGCTGCCCGGCGGAGGCGTCGGTAGATCCCCCGGCAGCCCCGCCGGCGCGGGCGGGCGCGACGGCGAGCCGGCGCCGGGAGTGTCCGCGGCATGCGGCGCACCGGACGCCGCACCCGGCCCGGACTCGTCCCGGCCGTGCTCCTGCGATCCGCGGTTCTTCGGGTCCATGGTCCTTGCCCCCCAGATGCGTGGCGTGCTGTAAGGCTCCCCGGCCTGCCTTCGCTTCTGGTCCGGTGCCGCCGTAGGGAATGTGTCCGGCATCCACCGAACCCCGGGCCGTATCACACGGCCTGGACCTGCTCACAGTATCCACCGCGCGGGAGGGGGCCCACGCCACCCCGGGTAACCCACCACCCCCGGATATCCGGCCCGCACGGCTCACACTCGCGGCAGTGACTCCGCCTCCAGCCCGCCTTCGATCGCCAGGATGCGATGCAGCCGGGTGGCCACCAGCAGCCGCTGCATCTGGGGCGGCACCCCGCGCAGCACCAGCCGTCTGCCCACCCGGCCCGCGCGGCGGTGCGCGCCCATGATCACCCCGAGCCCGGTGGCGTCCCAGGAGTCCAGTTCGGTCAGGTTGAGAACGAGATCCCCGCCGCCGGCGTCGACGGCGGTGTGCAGGGCCGTACGGGCGTCCGCCGCGCTCCGGACGTCCAGTCGGCCCCCGACGACCAGCTCGGCGTGGTCGCCCCTGATGTGCATATGCGCTCCCCTATACGGTGCGTCGTGTCGTCAATGCGCCATTTCTGTCTACAGAACTGACTGCCTCTCACACGCGGAAGTTGCCGTCTGTAAGCGAACCGATACCGAATTCACCCAGGAGGGTGAGTTCCGGGCCTGGCGCCGCAACAGGGCCCTCAGTAGCGGTAGAAGCCCTCGCCGCTCTTACGGCCGATGTCCCCCGCGTCGACCATCCGGCGCATGATCTCCGGCGGTGCGAACTTCTCGTCCTGCGACTCGGCGTAGATGTTGTCGGTGGCGTGCAGCAGAATGTCCACGCCGGTCAGGTCGGCCGTCGCGAGGGGGCCCATCGCATGGCCGAAGCCCAGCTTGCAGGCCGTGTCGATGTCCTCGGCCGTGGCGACCCCCGACTCGTACAGCTTCGCCGCTTCCACGACGAGTGCCGAGATCAGCCGGGTGGTGACAAAGCCCGCGACATCGCGGTTGACGACGATACAGGTCTTGCCGACGCCCTCCGCGAACTCCCGTGCGGCGGCCAGGGTTTCGTCACTCGTCTTGTGACCGCGGACCAGCTCGCACAGCTGCATCATCGGGACGGGCGAGAAGAAGTGGGTGCCGACGACCCGCTCCGGGTTCCGGGTGGCCGCTGCGATCTTGGTGATCGGGATGGCGGAGGTGTTCGAGGCCAGGATCGTGTCGTCCTTGACCAGTTCGTCGAGGGTACCGAAGATCTCCCGCTTGACCTCGACCTTCTCGAAGACCGCCTCCACCACGACATCCGCGTCGGCGGCGGCCTCGAGGTCGGTCGTGGTGGTGATCCGGCCCAGCGCCCGCTCGGCCTCCTCCGCCGCCAGCTTGCCCTTGGAGACGAACTTCTCGTACGAGGCCCTGATGCCGTCGGTGCCGCGGCGCAGCGCCTCATCGGTCACATCGCGCAGCACCACGTCCCAGCCGGCCTGGGCCGAGACCTGCGCGATGCCGGACCCCATGAGTCCGGCTCCGATGACCGCGAGCTTCTTGGCCACGACACACACCCCTCTGTTCCATCTGATGGTCAACAGTCCGATGTGCCGGACCTTAACGTCCGTTCACCCCTGCGGGCAGCCCCTCGTAACGCGCGTCACGGTGTGTTCTTCACCGCATAGTTGAGCACCGTGTCGCTGAGAAGCGATTCCATGACACCGACATTGCGCAGGGCGTCCTCGGCGACCTCGTCCACGCCACCGCCCTCCGCGAGCCCGCGGATGATGGAGCGCAGAACGGCGTTCTGCAACCCGATGAGCTGGTGCGCGATGAACTCGGGCGTCGGGTCCCGCGGGTCGGCGGCGGCCTCCTCGCGCAGGGTGGCACCGAGCCGGTGGACCGTCTGGCCCTGGATGGCGAAGAGTCTGGCCATCAGCGTCGGGGACTCCACGATGACCTGACGGAACCGCTCATAGCCCTCGGTCAGCCCGACGTAGGGGTGCCGTTCGCGGATGTCCTGGCGCAACCGGTCCATCAGCGCCTGCGCCGCCGACCGTCCGGCCGCGCGCTCGCGGACGAGCCGGGAGGGGCGGTCGACGACCTCCTCCTCGCGGTCGACGAAGAGGTCCTCCTTGGCCGGGAAGTAGTTGTAGACCGTGTTGACGGAGACCTCGGCCGCCTCGGCGATCTCCGCGATCGTGACCGCGTCAAAGCCGCGCTCCATGAACAGCCCGGTCGCGACGTCCGAGATGTGCTGCTTGGTCTGCCGCTTCTTCCGCTCCCTGAGTCCTTCCGTCATGGCCCCATCCTAGCTTCGCTGGTGCTGCTTGATTTTTGGGGTCGTTGCAAAATTAGTGAGTCTCTGTTTTTCTGAACCGCATGGCAGTCATCACGACGAACGGCCTCACCCACACCTTCCGGACCAAGCGCGGCCCCGTGACCGCCGTGCGCGGTATCGACCTGACCGTCGAGCGCGGGGAGATCCTCGGCTTCCTCGGGCCCAACGGGGCGGGCAAGACCACCACGCTGCGCATGCTCACCACGCTGCTGCCGCCCACGGGCGGCAGCGCCACCGTCGCCGGGCGCGACCTCGCCCGCGATCCGGCGGGGGTGCGCCGGCGGATCGGCTACGTGGCGCAGTCCAGCGGGGTCGATCCGACCGTCTCCGTACGGGAGGAGCTGGTCACCCAGGGGCGGCTCTACCGGATGGCCAGGGCCGAGGCGACCGCCCGCGCCGGGGAGCTGGCCCGGGACCTGGGCCTCGGCGACCTGCTGGACCGCCCCTGTGCGGCGCTCTCCGGCGGGCAGCGGCGGCGGCTGGACATCGCCCTCGGCCTGGTCCACCGGCCCGAGATCCTCTTCCTGGACGAGCCGACCACCGGCCTCGACCCCGGCAGCCGCGCCGATCTGTGGGAGCTGATCCGCAGGCTGCGCTCCGAGCACGGCATGACGGTCTTCCTGACCACCCACTACCTGGACGAGGCGGAAGCGCTGGCCGACCGTCTGGTCATCGTCGACCAGGGCCTGGTGGCCGCCGAGGGGACGGCGGAGCGGCTCAAGGCCGAGCACGGCGGCTCGCCGGACGCCACCCTCCAGGACGCCTTCATCGCCATCACCGGGCGCGGCACCGCCCCGCAGAGCGCCGCCCCGCTCGCCGTCTGACGCGCGGTCACCCAGAGCGCCCCAAGCCCCACTCGAAGCCCCCCAAGGAAGGCCCCATGCCCCAAGTCGTCTCCGACACGGCCCTGATATTCGGCCGCTACGCCCGCCAGACGCTGCGCTCCAAGCCCGCCCTGATCTTCGGGATGGTCCAGCCGCTGCTCTTCCTCGTGTTCTTCGGCCCGCTGCTCACCGATCTGCCGCTGGGCGGCCGGGCCAGCTCCTGGCAGACCATCGTCCCCGGAATCCTCGTCCAACTCGGCCTGTTCAGCGCCTCGTTCGCCGGGATCGGGCTGATCCTCGAACGGCGCACGGGCGTCATCGAACGGATGCGGGTCACCCCGGTCAGCCGGCTGGCGCTGCTCATGGGCCGGGTGCTCAAGGACGTCGCCCTGCTGCTGGTGCAGTCCCTGCTGCTGGTGTGCGTCGCCGTGGTGCTGGGGCTGCGCGCCCCGGTGCTGGGTGTGGCGATCGGCTTCGTCTTCGTCGGCGTGCTGACCGTCTCGCTCGCCTCGCTCTCCTACGCGCTGGCGATGCGGGTGGCGTCCCCGCAGGGGTTCGCGCCGGTCATCAACTCCATCACCATGCCCGCGATGCTGCTGTCCGGGATTCTGCTGCCGATGTCGCTCGGGCCCCGCTGGCTCGACATCGCCTCGCACTTCGTGCCGTTCCGCTATCTCGTGGACGGGGTGCGGGCCGCCTTCGCCGGCGAGTACGGGGACGGGAAGATCGCGCTGGCCTCGCTGGTCGCCTCCGCGCTCGCGGTGGTGGCCGTCACCCTCGGGGCACGGCTCTTCCGGCAGGCCGGGGCTTAAGAGGGCGCGCGGATAGGTGGGGCGGCGTCGCGGGGCGATGGGCGGCGCCTGGCGGCGTTGTCGTCGGTCGACGACGCTCCGCGTCGCCTCCCTCCTCCGCCTTGCCATGCTTGCCCCTCGCCCCGCTCCTTCCTCCACCCCACCTATCCGCGCGCCCTCTGGGCCGCCGCGTAGGCTCGGACCCATGGTCAATCTCACCCGCATCTATACGCGTACCGGGGACACGGGCACCACCGCCCTCGGCGATATGAGCCGCACCGCCAAGACCGATGCGCGGATCGCCGCGTACGCCGACGCGAACGAGGCGAACGCCGCGATCGGGGTGGCCATCGCGCTGGGCCAGTTGCCCGCCGAGATCGTCAAGGTGCTGGTCCGCGTCCAGAACGACCTGTTCGACGTGGGCGCGGATCTGTGCACCCCCGTGGTGGAGAACCCGGAGCACCCCGCACTCCGCGTGGAGCAGGGCTACATCGACAAGCTGGAGGCGGACTGCGACGGCTTCCTGGAGGGGCTGGAGAAGCTGCGCAGCTTCATCCTCCCGGGTGGCACCCCCGGGGCCGCGCTGCTGCACCAGGCATGCACGGTGGCGCGCCGCGCCGAGCGCTCCACCTGGGCGGCGCTCGCCGAGCACGGGGAGTCGATGAACGCGCTCACCGCCACCTATCTCAACCGGCTCTCGGACCTGCTGTTCATCCTGGCCCGCGCGGCCAACAAGGAGGTCGGCGACATCCTGTGGGTCCCGGGCGAGAACCGCTGAAAACCCCCGGTCCCGTCGGCCCCGGCGCTACGCGGATGCGCGGCCGGGGCCAACGGGGCGGGGGCGGGGCTCGGTGGCCTGCCCGCTACGGGGGTTAGCGGGCAGAGGAAGCCGAGCGCTCCCGCTTGGGAAAGAGTGTGTAGCTGAGCGCGATGGCCACGTTGATGCCGATCAGGAACAGCATCTTGATCTGCCAGTCGCGCAGCGAGCCGATCTCGCCGTCGTCGCCGACGTACCAGATCGCGCCCTGGAGCAGGGCGATGGCGATGACCGCCGCCAGCACCCAGCGGCCGGCCGTCTTCCACTCGTGAAGCGTCTTCGCCGCGCCGTACTTGGCCGGCTTGACCGGCGGCGGGCCGCCGAAGAAGCGGTGGGCCACCCGGGCGTCGACCCATGTGATCGTCGAATGGCCGAGCGCGGCCGAGTATCCGATGTAGACCGCGGCGAGGCCGTGCTTCCAGTCCGGTTCGGCGCCGTTCCGCAGGTCGATCACGGTCGTCACGAACAGCACCAGCTCCAGCAGCGGCTCGCACAGCAGCACCGCGGTGCTGGCCTTCGGCATCTTCGCCACGTACCGCAGCAGGAGCCCGATGGCCAGCAGCACCCAGAAGCCGACCTCACAGGCGATGATCAACGCGACAACCACGATGTTTCCTCTCTCGCTCTGCCCTTGGCCCCAACCCTCTCCCGACGATCGGGGCGCCCGCGTCGTCGTCGGCGATGAAACCCGGCTGCATCCTTCGATGTACGCCACCGGGCGGCGGCCCCGGACCCAAGGGGGAGGTCCACCCGGCGCGCCACGTGGTGTGATGGGTGCCATGCCGTCCCGTCCCCACCTCCCGCGCCCCCACCGGCATGACGTCCTGATCGGCCTCTGCGGACTGCTCGGCGGGGCCCTGATGTGGGCGGTGGGGGTGCACAACAACCAATCGTTCTTCCACACGCCCCGATGGCTGGGGCTGATCGCGCTGGCCGTGATCTCGGCGGCCGTGCTGCTGCGGCGCTCCAGGCCCCTCATCGGTCTGGGTGTGGGGACCGCCGCGCTCGGCGTCGACATCCTCAGTGGCGGGCTGGCCGTGACCTTCCTGATCTACACCGACCTGGTGTACGCGGCCGTCATGTACTCCGGCCCCCTTGCCGCCCGGCGCATCCCCCAGATCTGCGGGCTGCTCACGGGGCTGGCGACCGTGGTGCCGCTGGCCATCTTCGGCGACCCGGTGGCGCTGCTGGTCGGCCCGTTCGTCGCGCTGCTCACCCTCACCCCGGCGTGGACCGGGACGGTGGTCCGCAACCATCGCGAGGAGGCCGCGGCGGCCCGTCTGGAGGCGGAACGCGTCGCCCTGCTGGCCGAGTTGGACCGGCGGGAGGCGGTCGCCTCCGAGCGCTCCCGGATGGCGCGCGAACTCCACGACATGGTGGCGAACCACCTGTCGGCCATCGCCATCCACTCCAGCGCCGCGCTCTCCCTGAAGGACCCCGCCGCGACCGACGAGGCGCTCGGCGTCATCAGGGAGAACAGCGTGCGGGGCCTGGCCGAGATGCGTCGGCTGATCGGGCTGCTGCGGGACCCGGGGGACACGGCGGAACCGGTCGCCATCTCCACGCTCGACGCGCTCGACACCCTGCTGGACCAGGCCCGCGCCAACGCCCGCCCCGGCGGGCAGGACATCGTCCTGTGCGACGAGCGGCCGGCCGGCGCCGACCCGCTGCCCGCCCCGGTCGAGCTCGCCGCGTACCGCATCGTCCAGGAGTCGCTCACCAACGCCCTCAAGCACGCCGCACCCGGCCGGGTGGACGTGACGCTGGCGCATCGCGCGGACGGCCCGCTCGAAGTCAGCGTCATCAGCCCCTACGGCGACCGCTCGGGCCCCCGGGCACCCGGCTCCGGCACCGGGCTGATCGGGATGCGCGAGCGGGTGAACCTGCTCGGCGGCACCCTCGACGCCGGACCTGTCACCGGGCCCCGGGGCATGGTGTGGCAGGTGCGGGCCGCGCTGCCCCGGGGTGACGAGAGCGCTCAGAGTGTGCCATGACCCTTCGACGACCAGGAGCCACCGTGACCCCGCCCGCCCCGCCCTCCGGCACCGCGTCCGAGCCGATCCGGGTTCTGGTCGCCGAGGACCAGAGCGCGGTGCGTTCCGGGCTGGTGCTGATCCTGCGGTCCGCCCCCGATGTCGAGGTGGTCGGCGAGGCGGTCGACGGCCTCCAGGCGGTGGAGATGGCCCGGGCGCTGCGCCCCGATGTGGTGCTGATGGACGTCCAGATGCCACGGCTGGACGGAGTGTCGGCGACCCGTCAGGTGGTCGCCGAACAGCTCGCCGATGTGCTGGTGCTCACCACGTTCGACCTCGACGAGTATGTCTTCGGGGCGCTGCGCGCGGGCGCCTCCGGGTTCCTGCTCAAGGACAGCGAGGCGGCCGATCTGATCGAGGCGGTCCGTACGGTGGGGCGCGGCGAGGGGATGATCGCCACGGCGGTGACCCGCCGCCTGATCGCGGAGTTCGCCCGGCCCCAGGCCGCCCCCTCCCCCACCACGCCCAGTCCCGCGGCGCTCGCCTCGCTCACCCCGCGGGAGCGGGAGGTGCTGGCCTGTCTCGGTCAGGGCCTGTCGAACGCGCAGGTCGCGGCGCGGCTCAGCATGGCGGAGGCGACGGTGAAGACGCATGTCAGCCGGCTGCTGAACAAGCTGGAGCTGCGCAGCCGGGTCCAGGCCGCGGTGCTGGCCCAGGAACTGGGCGTGCGCTAGCGCGCGGGATGACCTGGGTGCCGTGGGTGCCGAGGGTGCCGAGGGTGATGAGGTGGCTAGGCGACGTTGACGCGCTGGCCGGGGGGCGCGGCCTCCAGCCAGGCCAGGAAGCCGGTCAGGGCGTCCTCGCTCATGGCCAGCTCCAGCCGGGTGCCGCCGTGCCGGCAGGCGAGCACCACCGCGTCGGAGAGCAGCGCCAGCTCCTCCTCGCCCTTGGGGGTGCGCCGCTCCAGCACCTCGATCGAGGCGCGCTCCAGCACCCGCCGGGGCCTCGGTGCGTAGGAGAAGACCCGGAACCACTCGACGCGGTCACCGTTGTAGCGGGCGACACCGTACACCCAGCCCTTGCCGCTGGTCTCGGATTCGCTTGCGGGTGGGTCCCAGCGCAGGGAACAGTCGAAGGTTCCGCCGGACCGCTGGATCAGCCGCCGCCGGAGACCGAAGACGAAGAGTCCCACCACCACCAGCGCGACGACCACGCCGCCTACAAGCAGAGCGAGGACCATCTTCACCGACCTCCTCGCGTCATCCGGAAAAACCGCACCTGCATCGCCTCAGCCGCGGACCGCTGAAAGGGCTCCAGCGAGGTCCGCGGCTGAGGTTTTCCGACCGTACGTGACAGGCTCAGTGCGCTCCCGCCACCGCACGCAGCCGGACGTCGGCGCGCCGCTCGGCGGCGGCGTCCGCCTCCGACTTGGCACGCTCCAGCGCCCGCTCCGCGCGCTTGACATCGATCTCGTCGGACAGCTCCGCGACCTCGGCCAGCAGTGAGAGCTTGTCGTCCGCGAACGAGATGAACCCACCGTGCACCGCGGCCACGACCGTCCCGCCGTCGACCGAACGGATGGTCACCGGGCCGGACTCCAGCACACCGAGCAGCGGCTGGTGGCCGGGCATGACGCCGATGTCACCCGATGTGGTGCGCGCGATGACCAAGGTGGCCGCACCGGACCACACACTACGGTCCGCCGCGACCATCTCGACCTGCAGCTCAGCAGCCAACGTGGCTCCTCGGGTCTCTCCCCGCCGGGTCGGGCAGGGCTTTCGTCAAAGAATAACGGGCGTACGGAGAGGGGTGGGACCGGGCCCACCCCTCTCGCGGAGCTACCGGGCTCAGGAGACGCCCAGCTCCTTGGCCTTGGCCTTGAGGTCGTCCAGGCCACCGCACATGAAGAACGCCTGCTCGGGGAAGTGGTCGAACTCACCATCGGCGATCGCGTTGAACGCGGCGATGGACTCGTCCAGCGGCACATCCGATCCGTCGAGGCCGGTGAACTGCTTCGCCGCGTGGGTGTTCTGCGACAGGAAGCGCTCGATCCGGCGGGCGCGGAAGACGGTGAGCTTGTCCTCCTCGCCGAGCTCGTCGATGCCCAGGATGTTGATGATGTCCTGGAGGTCCTTGTACTTCTGCAGGATCGACTTCACGCGCGAGGCGCAGTCGTAGTGCTCCTGCGAGATGTAGCGCGGGTCCAGGATCCGGGACGTCGAGTCCAGCGGGTCCACCGCCGGGTAGATGCCCTTCTCCGAGATCGGCCGGGAGAGCACCGTGGTCGCGTCGAGGTGCGCGAAGGTGGTCGCCGGGGCCGGGTCGGTCAGGTCGTCCGCGGGGACGTAGATCGCCTGCATCGAGGTGATCGAGTGACCACGGGTCGAGGTGATGCGCTCCTGCAGGATGCCCATCTCGTCGGCCAGGTTCGGCTGGTAGCCCACCGCGGAGGGCATCCGGCCGAGCAGGGTCGAGACCTCGGAACCGGCCTGGGTGAAGCGGAAGATGTTGTCGATGAAGAACAGCACGTCCTGCTTCTGCACATCGCGGAAGTACTCCGCCATGGTCAGACCGGCCAGGGCGACGCGCAGACGGGTGCCCGGGGGCTCATCCATCTGGCCGAAGACCAGCGCGGTCTGCGGGAGCACGCCGGACTCGGCCATCTCCTCGATCAGGTCGTTGCCCTCACGGGTGCGCTCGCCGACACCGGCGAACACGGAAACGCCCTCGTGCAGCTTGGCCACACGCATGATCATTTCCTGGATGAGCACGGTCTTGCCGACGCCCGCGCCGCCGAACAGACCGATCTTGCCGCCCTTGACGTACGGGGTCAGCAGGTCGACGACCTTCAGGCCGGTCTCGAACATCTCGGTCTTGGACTCGAGCTGGTCGAAGGCCGGGGCCTTGCGGTGGATGGACCAGCGCTCGGTGACCTCGGACTCGGCCTCGGGCTCGTTGAGGATCTTGCCGAGGGTGTTGAACACCCGGCCCTTGGTGACATCGCCGACCGGCACCGTGATGCCGTCGCCGGTGTCGGTCACCGCGGCCTGGCGGACCAGGCCGTCGGTGGGCTCCATGGAGATGGCGCGGACCAGGCCCTCGCCGAGGTGCTGGGCGACCTCGAGGGTCAGGGTCTTCTTCGCCCCCTCCTGGGAGGGGTCGGCGACCTCGACCTGCAGCGCGTTGTAGATCTCCGGCATCGCGTCGACGGGGAACTCCACGTCGACGACCGGGCCGATGACCCGCGCGACGCGGCCGGAGGCCACAGCGGTTGGCTCAACAGTGGTGGTCATAGTGTCAGTCACTCCCCGCAGAGGCGTCGGCCAGGGCACTCGCGCCACCGACGATCTCGCTGATTTCCTGGGTGATGTCGGCCTGGCGGGCCGCGTTGGCAAGCCGCGTGAGCGTCTTGATCAGCTCTTCGGCGTTATCGGTCGCCGACTTCATCGCCCGCCGGGTGGCCGCGTGCTTGGAGGCGGCGGCCTGCAGCAGGGCGTTGTAGATACGGGACTCGACGTACCGCGGCAGCAGGGCGTCGAGGACGTCCTCCGCCGACGGCTCGAAGTCGAACAGCGGTAGGATCTCGCCCTTCGCCTTCTGCTCGTCCGCCGACCCCGCGGCGTCAGCCGCTGATGTCGCCGTGAGGCTGAGCGGCAGCAGCCGGTCGGTGACCGGCGTCTGCGTCAGCATCGAGACGAACTCCGTAAACACGATGTGCAGCTCGTCCACGCCGCCGTCGGCCGTGTCCTTGAGGACAGCGTCGATCAGCGGGCCCGCGATCTTCTTGGCGTCCGAGTAGGTCGGGTTGTCGGTGAAGCCGGTCCACGACTCCGTGACCTTGCGCTCACGGAAGCCGTAGTAGGCCACGCCCTTACGGCCGACGATGTAGGCGTCGACCTCCTTGCCCTCGCCGGTGAGCCGCTCGGTGAGCTGCTCGGCCGCCTTGATGACGTTGGACGAGTAGCCGCCGGCCAGACCACGGTCGCTCGTGATGAGCAGCAGCGCGGCCCGCGTCGGGTTCGTCGCCTCGGTGGTGAGCGGGTGCTGGGTGGTGGAACCGGTGGCAACCGCACCCACCGCCCGGGTCAGCTCACTGGCGTACGGACTCGACGCGGCCACCCGGCGCTGCGCCTTGACGACGCGCGAGGCGGCGATCATCTCCATCGCCTTGGTGATCTTCTTGGTCGCAGAGATGGACTTGATCCGCCTCTTGTAGACCCGGAGCTGGGCACCCATGCTCAGCCCTCGCCCAGCAGCTTGCCGTCCGAGGTCTCGAACTGCCGCTTGAAGCCGTCGACCGCCTCGCCGAGCGCCGCGATGGTGTCATCGGACATCTTGCCGCCCTCGACGATGCTGGTCAGCAGCGACTTGTGCTCACGGTGCAGGTAGTCCAGCAGCTCACGCTCGAAGCGGCGGATGTCCTCGACCGGGACGTCGTCCATCTTGCCCGTGGTGCCGGCCCAGATGGAGACGATCTCGTCCTCGGTGGAGAACGGGGCGTACTGCGACTGCTTCAGCAGCTCGACCATGCGCGCACCGCGCTCCAGCGACGCCTTGGAGGCCGCGTCCAGGTCGGAGCCGAAGGCGGCGAACGCCTCGAGCTCGCGGTACTGGGCCAGGTCCACGCGGAGCCGGCCGGAGACCTGCCGCATGGCCCGGTGCTGGGCGGAGCCACCGACGCGGGAGACCGAGATACCGACGTTCAGCGCCGGGCGCTGACCGGCGTTGAACAGGTCCGACTCGAGGAAGCACTGACCGTCGGTGATGGAGATGACGTTGGTCGGAATGAACGCCGACACGTCGTTCGCCTTGGTCTCGACGATCGGCAGACCGGTCATCGAACCGGCACCCATCTCGTCGGAGAGCTTGGCGCAGCGCTCCAGCAGCCGGGAGTGCAGGTAGAAGACGTCGCCCGGGTAGGCCTCACGGCCCGGCGGGCGGCGCAGCAGCAGGGACACGGCGCGGTAGGCGTCGGCCTGCTTGGACAGGTCGTCGAAGACGATCAGGACGTGCTTGCCCTGGTACATCCAGTGCTGGCCGATGGCCGAGCCCGTGTAGGGGGCGAGGTACTTGAAGCCCGCCGGGTCGGACGCCGGGGCGGCGACGATGGTGGTGTACTCCAGGGCACCGGCCTCCTCCAGCGCACCGCGCACGGAGGCGATGGTGGAGCCCTTCTGGCCGATGGCGACGTAGATGCAGCGGACCTGCTTCTTGGGGTCGCCGGAGCGCCAGTTGTCGCGCTGGTTGATGATCGTGTCGACGCACAGCGCGGTCTTGCCGGTCTGCCGGTCGCCGATGATCAGCTGGCGCTGGCCGCGGCCGATCGGGGTCATGGCGTCGACGGCCTTGTAGCCCGTCTCCATCGGCTCGTGCACCGACTTACGGTCCATGACCGTGGGGGCCTGCAGCTCAAGGGCACGGCGGCCCTCGGTCTCGATCTCGCCGAGGCCGTCGATCGGGGCACCCAGCGGGTCGACCACGCGGCCGAGGTAGCCCTCGCCGACGGCGACCGAGAGAACCTCGCCGGTGCGGTGCACCTGCTGGCCCTCCTCGATGCCGCTGAACTCACCGAGGACGACCGCACCGATCTCGCGCTCCTCGAGGTTGAGGGCAAGGCCGAGGGTGCCGTCCTCGAACTTCAGCAGTTCGTTCGCCATGGCCGAGGGAAGACCCTCGACCTTCGCGATGCCGTCGCCGGCAACGCTGACCGTCCCGACCTCCTCGCGCGAGGCCGCGTCCGGCTTGTACGCCTGGACAAAGTTCTCCAGCGCGTCCCGGATCTCCTCCGGCCGGATCGTGAGCTCCGCCATCTGGGTTCCCTGCTCTCCTTGTTGGGCCCGAAGTGTCTGACCACGGCCCAACTCGGGCCGCTTGCATGCTTGTTGAGTTGGTGGCTGTGTCAGCCGGCCATCCGACGGGTCGCCTCGTCGAGGCGGTCCGTGATGGTCCCGTTGATGATCTCGTCGCCGACGCGTACCGAGATCCCGCCGAGGACCTCCGGGTCCACGTCGAGGTTGAGGTGCATCTTCCGTCCGTACAGCTTCCCCAGTGCCTCGCCGAGCCGCTGCTTCTGCCGGTCGCTGAGCGGCACCGCGGAGGTGACGACCGCGACCGTACGGTCCCGGCGCTCCGCCGCCAGCTTGGACAGCTCGTCGAGACCCGACTCCAGGCTACGACCCCGCGGGTGGGTCACCAGACGGACCACCAGCCGCTCGGTCACCTGGTCGGCCCGGCCGCCGAGCAGCTCGCGGACCAGCCCGGCCTTGGCCGAGACGCTCGCGCGCCGGTCGGTGAGCGCGCCCCGGAGCTCGGACGAGGAGGAGACGATCCGGCCGAACCGGAACAGCTCGTCCTCGACGTTGTCGAGGGCACCCGTCCGCTCGGCCGCCACCAGTTCGGCGGCGCTGGCCAGCTGCTCCACCGCGTCCACCAGGTCACGCGAGCGCGACCAGCGGGAACGGACCAGGCCGGAGACCAGGTCGATGGACTCGCCGCCGACCTGCCCGCCCAGCACCCGCGCGGCCAGCTCGGCCTTGGCCTCGCCGGGCTGCGCCGGGTCGGTGAGGACCCGGCGCAGCGAGACCTCGCGGTCGAGCAGCGCGGTGACGGCGGCCAGCTCCTCGGCGAGCTTCGACGCGTCGACGGAGGTGTTGTCCGTCAGGGCGTCGAAGCGCTCGCGCGCGGCTGCCAGCGCCTCCCGGCTCGCTCCGTTCATCGGCCGGCCTCGGCCTTCGAGCCGTCGTTCGTCTTGGCGGCCTTGTCATCGAGTTCGTCGAGGAACCGGTCGATGGTGCGGCTCTGCCGGGCCACATCCTCGAGCGACTCGCCGACGATCCGGCCGGCCAGGTCGGTGGCGAGCCTGCCCACGTCCTGGCGCAGGGTCTGAGCGGCCTGCTTCCGATCGGCCTCGATCTGCGAGTGACCGGCAGCGATGATCTCCTCACGCTGCCGCTGGCCCTCCGCGCGCATCTCGGCGATGAGCGCGGCGCCCTGCTCCTGCGCCTCCTGGCGCAGTCGCGCGGCCTCGTGACGGGCGTCGGCGAGCTGGGCTCGGTAGTCCTCGAGGACCTGCTGGGCTTCGGCCTGAGTGGCCTCGGCCTTCTCCATGCCGCCTTCGATCGCCTCGCGGCGCTCGTCCAGAACCCGGTTGATGTTCGGGAGGAGCTTCTTGGCGAGGAAGAAGAAGACGATGGCAAAGGCGATCAGGCCGATGACCAGCTCCGGGATCGGCGGGATGAGGGGGTTCTCACTCTCCTCAGCCGCCACCTGTACCAGGGCGTTCACATCAGTGCCTTCCGTCTGTCGTGGTTAAAGCGGTCCGTTCAGGACTTGAAAAGGAAGCCCATGACGATACCGATCAGCGCGAGCGCCTCACAGAAGGCGAAGCCCATGATCTGGTTGGCGCGGATCAGGCCGGCCGCCTCGGGCTGACGGGCCAGGGCCTGGGTGCCGTTACCGAAGATGATGCCGACGCCGACGCCGGGGCCGATGGCGGCGAGACCGTAGCCGATCGAACCGAGGTTGCCGGTGATGCCGTCGGCGGCGAGGGTCTGGAGAGCGGACATGCCGGTTCTTCCTTTGCGTTTCATGGGCCGGTGGGGGTTGGCCACCGGACGTCTGATGGTCTGGGAGCCAGGTCCGCTCAGTGGTGCTCGGCGAGCGCGCCCTGGACGTAGTTGCAGGCCAAGAGCACGAAGACGTACGCCTGGACGGCCTGGATGAAGAGCTCGAAGGCGGTCAGCAGAATCGTCATCACGAAGGACGCGCCCGCGTAGACGATGCCGATGCCGTTCAGCAGGTACCAGGTGCCGATGGTGAACATCAGCAGCAGCAGATGGCCCGCGAACATGTTGGCGAAGAGCCGGACCGCGTGGGTGAAGGGCCGGATGATGACGTTCGAGAAGAACTCGATCACGACGATCATCGGCAGGATCGCGCCGAGCTCCTTGTCGTAGCCGGTGATGTTCTTCCAGCCGCCGACGAAGCCGTGCTTCTTGAAGGTCAGGTACATCCAGAGGATGTAGACGATCGCGGCCAGACCGGCCGGGAAGGCGATGATCGACGTCACCGGGAACTGGGCGACCGGAATGATCGACCAGAGGTTCATGATCCAGACGAAGAAGAAGATCGAGACCATGAGAGGGACGTACTTCTCGCCCTCCTTCTTGCCGAGGGCCTCATAGACCAGGCCGCGGCGCACGAAGTCGTAGCCCGCCTCGCCGATCATCTGAAGCTTGCCCGGCACGACCTTGGCCCGTGCGAAAGCGGCCCAGAAGAACCAGACGATGGCGACCGTACCCAGCAGGGCCAGCAGCATCGGCTTGTTGAAGTCAAAGCCGCCGACGGAGAAGAGCGGCTCGAACTTGAAGGAATGGAGTCCGGGTGCCGGGAAGCCGCACCCGTCAAAGATGTGGCAGTTCGTCTCGAAGGCGAGCGTCTGGTCAGAACTCACCGCGAGCTCCTTCAGCGTGGCGCATGGGTACGGCAACCTCGTTGTGTCGGCGCGGCACGCGGCCACGGAACGGCACTGGACTGGTCTTGCGGATATGGGGGCGGCTGATCGGCGCGTGGCCGAGTGGTATGTCGGGCATCAGCTGCATGGGCCGCCGATTCCGTCCCGTGGAATCCGGGGGTTCAGCTACCTGCGCCCGCTGTGCCTCAGATGGCACCGGACGATAGCAGGTGAGCGCACATGCTCTTATCCCGGCCCTACTTCTCACGACGTGGACCCGGCGGGAGCGGACTTCTTCGCCCCCTCGGGCTTACGTTCGTCCTCGGCTTCGGGCTCCACATAGAGGATCTTCGCCTTCATATGCGCACGGGCCTGTGCGGCGACCCACACCAGGGTCGCCGTGAGCAGCGCGAGGGCGAAAGCCTTGACGTTGAACATCGTGGTGTCCTGGAAGACCGCGAGCACGACCGCCACCAGCAGGAACTCGGTCATGAAAAGCACCATGCCCATGGCCTGGAACAGATGCGGGAGATGCTTCGCGGTGCGCTCCAGCACGATCAGCCCCGAAGCCATCACCACCATGGCGACGAATGTGCCGAAGCCCGCGCCGATCGCTCCCTTGCCGCCTGCGAACGCGGCACCGACAGCGACGGCGACCACGCCGGCGACGGCGGTGGGCACGGCGCAACTCAGGAGCGTTCTGGCGTCGTTGGACTGCATGAAGGGTTTCTCCGGCAAGTGTCGGAAGCAACGATTCGTCGTGGACGAGCGTATCCCCGGGAACAGAGGAGACCTCACGACGAAAAGCCGTCGCCCTACGGCCCCTCGGGTCTAGCACCGGGTTTAGTGAACGGTATCACAAACTATTTGATGAGGTCTTTACCCTTTGGATGTGCTGCGCGTCACACGGGAGAGTTATCGGCTGGGTACTGTGCTGACGCCGTCCTGTGATCTTCGACGCTCTCCCCGGACCGTTCCCGCCGGCATTTTCTGGGGGAATTACCAGGGCGGTTACTGGGGCGAGCCGATCCTGCGGCGATGGGTGAAGCGGGACCGGTCGCCGATCGCGGTGGCGCCGTTCACCCCGCCGCTCGCGCCGCCGTTCATCCCGGAGCCCACCGGCTCGGGCGCGGCCATCTCCGAATCCGACGGTGCGGCCCCGGCCGCCACCGGCTCCGCGGGCACCTCGGCGCCCTGCTCGGCCCGCGCGATCCGGTTGGCGCGGCGGTAGCGCGGCGGAACGAATCCCTCGGCCCAGCGCGGAACCCGCGGGGTGAACCGCGGCAGCAGCAACAGCACCAGCCCGACCCCGCTCAGCGCCACGATCGCGAGGACGAACCACACACCGGCCGAGTTCACCGAGTACGCCACGGCGCCGAAGGCGATCAGCGCCGACCAGAAGTACATGATCAAAACGGCCCGGCTGTGCGAGTGGCCGATCTCCAGCAGCCGGTGGTGCAGATGGCCGCGGTCCGCGGCGAACGGCGACTGGCCCCGCCAGGTGCGCCGGACGATGGCCAGCACCAGGTCGGCGAAGGGCACCGCGATGACGGTCAGCGGCAGCAGCAGCGGGATGTAGACCGGGACGGTGGCGTGCACCGCGGCCTGCTCGGACCCCTCGAACAGCTTCATCGCGTCGGGGTCGACCTGGCCGGTGATGGAAATGGCACCCGCCGCCAGCACCAGCCCGATCAGCATCGAGCCCGAGTCGCCCATGAAGATCCGCGCGGGGTGCGCGTTGTGCGGCAGGAAGCCCAGGCACATCCCCATGAGGACGGCGGCGAACAGGGTGGCGGGCGCGGCCGCCTCCAGGCCGTAGCCGTACCAGATGCGGTAGGCGTACATGAAGAACGCGGCGGCCGCGATGCAGACCATCCCCGACGCCAACCCATCAAGCCCGTCAACGAAGTTGACCGCGTTGATGGTGATGACGACCAGAGCGACGGTCAGCAGCGTGCCCTGCCAGGGCGTCAGCGAGACCGGCCCCACACCGGGCACCGGAAGCCACAGGATGGTCAGACCCTGGAGCACCATCACACCGGCGGCGATCATCTGGCCGCCGAGCTTGATCAGCGCGTCCACGCCCCACTTGTCGTCCAGCACGCCCAGCAGCCAGATCAGCCCGGCACCGGACAGCAGCGCCCGTGGCTCGTTGGAGACCTCGAAGACGTCCTTGAGGTTGGTCAGATGGGCGGCGACCAGCAGCCCCGCGCACAGCCCGCCGAACATGGCGATGCCACCGAGCCGCGGAGTGGGCTCGCGATGCACATCACGGGCGCGGATCTCCGGCATCGCACCGGCCGCGATGGCGAATTTCCGCACCGGCCCGGTCAGCAGATAGGTGACCGCGGCCGTGATGCACAGAGTCAGCAGGTATTCACGCACAGGCTGCCCCAGAGGTATCGCTGGCCATCACAGCCTCACACCTTATGCGTGTCGGACGCCTCGCGGTGAACGTACTTACAGACGTCCTACACCTTCGGATGGTTGCATGATTCGGCCCTCGTCCGGATAGGGCGGAAATCTCCCGGCCAGTTCCGCCACCTTTTCCCGTACCACGCCTTCGTCCCGCAGCACGGTTCCCATCAGGGCCGCTATCCGCTCCATTTCCGGCGCTCCCATTCCCTGGGTGGTCACCGCGGCGGTGCCCAGCCGGATCCCCTTGACGCACCCCCGCGGCTCCGTGGCGGACGCCAGCGCGCAGGTGTCCAGGACGATCCCGGCGGCAGCGCAGCGGGCCTTCGCGGCCCGTCCGTCCAGGCCCAGCGGGGCCGCGTCGGCGGTGATCATATGGGTGTCGGTGCCGCCCGTGGCCACCGCCAGGCCCTCCGCGGCCAGGGCGTCCGCGAGCACCCGGGCATTGGCCACCACCCGCCGCGCATAGGCGGTGAAGGCGGGCGCCGCGGCCTCGCCGAACGCCACCGCCTTGGCCGCGACGGTATGCATCTGGGCGCCGCCCTGGGTGAACGGGAACACCGCCCGGTCGACCCGCTCGGCGAACTCCGCACCGCACAGCAGCATTCCGCCGCGCGGCCCGCGCAGCACCTTGTGTGTCGTTGCGCACACCACATCCGCGTACGGCACCGGGGACGGCGCCGCCTTCCCCGCGACCAGACCGATCGGATGGGCGGCGTCGGCGATGAGATACGCGCCCACCTCGTCGGCGACGGCACGGAAGGCGGCGTAGTCCAGATGACGCGGATAGGAGATGGAACCGCAGACGATCGCCTTCGGCCGGTGGGCGTGGGCGAGCGCGCGGAGCTGCTCGTAGTCGATCAGGCCGGTCTCCGGATCGACGCCGTAGCCGATGAAGTCGAACCAGCGGCCGGAGAAATTGGCGGGTGAGCCATGGGTGAGATGGCCGCCGTGCGCCAGCGCCATCGCCAGCACCGTGTCCCCGGGCCGCAGCAGCGCGGCGTAGGCGGCCAGCACCGCCGAGGACCCCGAATGCGGCTGCACATTGGCGTGCTCGGCGCCGAACAGGGCCTTCGCCCGGTCCTGGGCGACCCGCTCGGCGATGTCCACGATCTCGCAGCCGCCGTGGTGGCGGGCGCCGGGATAGCCCTCGGCGTACTTGTTGGCCAGCGGCGAAGCGAGCGCCGCCAGCACGGCCGGCGAGGTGAAGTTCTCGGCCGCGATCAGCTGGAGGCCGGCGGAGACGCGGTCGATCTCGCTCAGGATGATCCCCGCCAGCTCCGGGTCCTGGCGGGCGAGTGCTCCGAAATCGGGGCCCCGGGGGGTGACGGCCATGGCGTGCTCACAGCCTTGGGAGGGGACGGCGGGTCGTCGAAGGTGGTCACCCCCAATGTAGGCCCCGCGGGCCCTCGTGGCGCGCCGTGAGCCCCGGGAAACCCCCGCCCGCGCGCCATCGGCCCCGCCAGGGGGCTACGCGGGGGCGGGGACCCCCGTCAGGGCCGTGACGACCGGGTCCAGGGCCTGGTTGATCTCGTCCCCGATCGAGCGGAAGAAGGTGATCGGCGCCCCGTACGGATCGTGCACCTCGTCCGCGTCCTCGGTGGGCGCCAGCAGCCAGCCGCGCAGTGCGGCCGCCGCCTGCACCAGGGCGCGGGCGCGCTCCACCACACCGCCCGCCTCCTCCGGATCGGGCAGCGTCGCGGGGTCTATGGCCCGCACCAGCCGGGTGAACTCCTTGAGCGTGAAGGTGCGCAAGCCCGCCGAATGCCCCATCGAGATGACCTGCGCCCGGTGGTCGCGGGTGGCGGTCAGGACCAGGTCGGCGCGGATGACGTGCTCGTCCAGCAGCTCACGGCCGAGGAAGCCCGCCGGATCGGCGCCGAAGTCGGTCAGGACCGTCGCGGCGTGCGCCTCCATGGGCGCGCCCTCATGGCCCCAGGTGCCGGCGCTCTCCACGATCAGACCGCGGGTGCGGACGGTGCCGAGGCGGTGCGTGAGGGCATGCCGGGTCAGCCGCTCGGTGATCGGTGAGCGGCACACATTGCCGGTGCTGACGTGGAGGATGCGGAAGGTGGCCTCGGGCTTCTTCTCACGGTGTTCCGCTATGCCACGCCCCTCAGGGGCTGTCAATTCGCCACCTCGAGGTCGGGTACGACCTCGCGGAGCTGCTCGGCGGTGAGCGCGCCCGCCCGGAGCAGCACCGGCACCTTGCCGGTGACGTCGACGATCGAGGAGGGCACGGCGGCCGGGGTCGGCCCGCCGTCGAGGTACACCGAGACGGAGTCCCCCAGCATGTCCTGGGCGGCGTCGCAGTCCTGCGGAGAGGGGTGTCCGGTCAGATTGGCGCTGGAGACCGCCATCGGGCCGAAGTCCGTCAGCAGCTCGATCGCGACCGGGTGCAGCGGCATCCGCACCGCGACGGTGCCCCGGGTCTCCCCCAGGTCCCAGGTGAGCGAGGGCTGGTGCCGGGCGACGAGGGTGAGCGCACCGGGCCAGAAGGCGTCGACCAGCTCCCAGGCCATCTCGGAGAAGTCGGTGACCAGGCCGTGCAGGGTGTTCGGGGAGCCGACCAGCACCGGGGTGGGCATATTGCGGCCGCGGCCCTTGGCCTCGAGCAGATCGCCGACCGCCTCGGCGTTGAAGGCGTCCGCGCCGATCCCGTAGACGGTGTCGGTGGGCAGCACGACCAGTTCGCCGCGGCGGACGGCGGAGGCGGCCTCGCGCAGGCCGGTCTTGCGGTCGGTCGCGTCCCCGCAGTCGTATCGCCGTGCCATCTTTAACGGACCTCCTCGTACGTGGCCAATGTGTGGTGCGGTGCCGCCGTCACGGCATGGCCTTCCGCGCGGTGGCGAACCGGGGCCGGTTGTTCAGGTCGGGGTGGTCGGCGGCGTCCGCCCAGCCACGCTCCTCCGTGAAGATCCACGGCACCTGGCCGCCCTGGGTGTCTGCGTGCTCGATGACCACCACGCCCCCGGGGCGCAGCAGCCGGTGGGCGGTGCGCTCCAGGCCACGGATGACATCGAGGCCGTCCTCACCGGAGAAGAGCGCGAGCTGGGGGTCGTGATCGCGGGCCTCCGGCGCCACGTACTCCCACTCGGTCAGCGGGATGTACGGCGGGTTGCTGATGACGAGGTCCACCTGTCCGTCGAGCTCGGGCAGGGCCGTCAACGCGTCCGCGTGATGGAGAACGACGCGGGACCCCTCGACGTTCTTGCGGGCCCAGCGCAGGGCGCCCTCGTCCAGCTCCACGGCGTGCACCCGGGAGCGCGGCACCTCCTGGGCGAGCGCGAGCGCGATGGCCCCGGAACCGGCGCACAGATCGACGATGAGCGGTTCGACGACGTCCATCGCCCGGACCGCGTCTATCGCCCAGCCGACCACCGACTCGGTCTCCGGCCGGGGCACGAAGACCCCGGGGCCCACCTGGAGTTCCAGGTAGCGGAAGAAGGCGCGGCCGGTGATGTGCTGAAGGGGCTCGCGGGCCTCGCGACGGGCGACCGCCTCCCAGTAGCGGGCGTCGAAGTCGGCGTCGGGCACGCCGTGCAGCTCACCCCGCTTGACGCTGTGCACAAAGGCGGCGAGCTCCTCCGCGTCGAAGCGCGGTGAGGGCACGCCCGCGTCGGCCAGCCGCTGAGTGGCCTGCGCCACCTCGGCGAGCAGCACGTTCACTGAATTCCTCCAGCCGGTCCGGACAAGAGCACGAAGCCTACGACGGTGGGTGGCTCAGCCCGCGGCCGCCAGCTTGGCGGCCGCGTCGGCGTCGACGCACGCCTGGATGACCGGTTCGAGTTCACCGTCGAGCACCTGGTCCAAGTTGTACGCCTTGAAACCGACTCGATGGTCCGAGATCCGGTTTTCCGGGAAGTTGTACGTACGGATGCGCTCGGACCGGTCGACGGTGCGGACCTGGCTGCGGCGCGCGTCCGACGCCTCCCGCTCGGCCTCCTCCTGGGCCGCGGCCAGCAGCCGCGAGCGCAGGATGCGCAGCGCCTGCTCCTTGTTCTGGAGCTGGCTCTTCTCGTTCTGGCAGGAGACGACGATGCCGGTGGGCAGGTGGGTGATGCGCACCGCGGAGTCGGTGGTGTTGACCGACTGGCCGCCGGGTCCCGAGGAGCGGTAGACGTCGATCCGCAGGTCATTGGGGCCGATCTCGACCTCGACCTCCTCGGCCTCGGGCGTGACCAGCACACCGGCCGCGGAGGTGTGGATCCGGCCCTGGGACTCGGTGGCGGGCACCCGCTGCACCCGGTGCACCCCGCCCTCGTACTTCAGCCGGGCCCAGACGCCCTGGCCGGGCTCGGTGGCGCCGTTCCCGCCCTTGGTCTTCACCGCGACCTGGACGTCCTTGTAGCCGCCGAGGTCGGACTCGTTGGCGTCGAGGATCTCGGTCTTCCAGCCGACGCGCTCGGCGTACCGCAGATACATCCGCAGCAGGTCACCGGCGAACAGCGCGGACTCCTCGCCGCCCTCTCCGGCCTTGACCTCCAGGATGACGTCCTTGTCGTCGCTCGGATCGCGGGGGACGAGCAGCAGCCGCAGCCGGTCCGTCAGCTCCTCGCGGGACAGCTCCAGCTCCTTGACCTCGTCCACGAAGTCGGGGTCGTCCTGGGCCAGCTCCCGGGCGGTCTCGATGTCCTCCCCGACCTGCTTCCAGGCGCGGTAGGCGGCGATCACCGGGGTCAGCTCGGCGTAGCGCTTGTTGAGCCGACGCGCCTCCCGCTGGTCTGCGTGGACCGCGGGGTCGGCGAGCCGCTTTTCGAGGTCGGCGTGTTCGCCGATCAGTTCCTCGACCGCCTCGAACATCGGGGGGCTCCCTGGGTGGTCTGCGTGGGGGTGTTGCGGAGAAGAAGTGCCGGAAGGGCCGGTGACGACAAAACGCCGGTCCGGTCGCCCCAGGGAAGGGACGACCGAAGACCGGCGCCGTGCGGGTCGCTACTTCTTGGCGGACCCGGCGTTCTTGCCGAAGCGGGCCTCGAACCGCGCCACGCGGCCACCGGTGTCGAGGATCTTCTGCTTGCCCGTGTAGAACGGGTGGCACTCGGAGCAGATGTCGGCACGGATGGCGCCGCCGCTCACGGTGCTACGGGTGGTGAAGGAGGCGCCACAGGTGCAGCTGACCTGCGTCTCGACGTACTCCGGGTGGATGTCGCGCTTCAAGGGAATCTCCTAGGTTCGGGAGGGCACCGGGTCGACGGGCGGGATGCCTGCCGTGAACCGGGACCGACGATCCAGTTTGCCAGTACTGGCCGCATCTCCCAAAACCGGGGGTCGGGCCGGGATATTCCCGACCCCTCCCGGGAGGCTATTCGACGACCTTGCCCGCGTCGGTGGCGTCGCCCGCGGAGCCCTTGGTGGCCGAGGCGGGGACCGGCTGGTCGTCGCGGAGCGCCGTCCATATGAGCTTGGCCTTGCGCTCCATGGGCAGCACCCGGGCCGGGTTCTGCGGGTCGTACTCGACGGGCAGGGTGGTCATCTTCATGTCGCCCGAGCCGATGCCCTTCATGGATTCGGCGAAGCCCTTCAGCTTGCTCACCGAGGCCAGCTCGGAGTCGGTGGTGAGCGCCTTGGTGGAGGTGTCGGCGAGGTCGTAGAGCTTCTTCGGGTTGCCGAACACGTCGACGTGCTTGACCTGGTCCAGCAGCGCCTTGACGAACGCCTGCTGGAGCTTGATCCGGCCCAGGTCGCTGCCGTCGCCCACGCCGTGCCGGGTGCGCACCAGGCCCAGGGACTGCTCCCCGTCCAGCGTGTGCGGGCCGGGCTCCAGGTCGAGGTGGCTCTTCGGGTCGTGAATCGGGGCGGTGGTGGTGAGGTTGACGCCGCCGAGGTCGTTTATCAGCTGCTTGAAGCCGGTGAAGTCGACCTCGAGGAAGTGGTCCATGCGGATGCCGGTCATGGACTCGATGGTCTTGATGGTGCAGGCCGGGCCGCCGGCCTCGTACGCGCTGTTGAACATCGCCGCCTGCACGGCGGGCGTCTCCTGCCCGCCCTTGGTGGTGCAGGACGGCCGCTGTATGAGGGTGTCGCGCGGGATGCTGATGACGCTGGCCTTCTTGTGGCCCTTGTAGACGTGGACGATCATCGCCGTGTCGGAGCGCGATGTGCCCTCGTCCGTGCCGTACTTCGCGTTCTTGCCGGCCCGGGAGTCGGAGCCGAGGACGAGGATGTCCATCGAGCCGTTGTCGACGTCCTTGGGGCGGTCGGCACCGAGGGCGGCGTTGACGTCGACGCCGGTGAGGTTCCCGTTCAGCTTGTAGTAGAGGTAGCCGAGTCCGGCGCCGCCCAGCACCAGCACGGCGGCCAGCGTCCACACCGTGTAGAGCACGGCCCTGCGGCGCGTGCTGGGCCGCTTGCGGCGGCGGCCCGGCGTCGCGCCGCGGGCGCGGTGGCGGCCCGGCGTTACCGGTGCGTTGCTGCTGTCCTCGGCCATGTGCTCCTCAGTCCTCTATGTGCTGCCCGAGTACCCCCTGCCGTCACGGTCAGGCGTGGCGTCGCGGTTTCGCGGTTTCGCGGTGGAGTCTGCGCCTGTGTTCCGGCCCCGTATTCCGACCTGACAGATGGAAGGCCGTGCGCCAGGGTTGCATACGTGCCATGGCCGGTTTTCGCGTGGGCCGCCGGGCGCTCCGTTCGTCCCCTTCGTCCGCCTTACCGCTCTGACCTGCACTTTCGCGGGCGATAACGTGATCAGGACCGGTCCGTGGCCCGGTTTGCCGCTGTGGCTCACCTCTCACCGAATGCGGCGAGGCCCCCCGATGCGGGGGGCCTCGTCTACGGAGCGTTGCGGAAGGTATCCGCTCAGTCGCCGTTGTTGCCCGGAGTGGGCGTGGTCTTGGCGATCTGCATCAGGAACTCGGCGTTGGACTTCGTCTGCTTCATCTTGTCCAGCAGCAGCTCGATGGCCTGCTGGGAGTCGAGCGCGTGCAGCACCCGGCGCAGCTTCCAGACGATGTTCAGCTCCTCCGGCGCCAGCAGGATCTCTTCCTTACGGGTGCTGGACGGGTCGACGTCCACCGCCGGGAAGATGCGCTTGTCGGCGAGCTTCCGGTCGAGCTTGAGCTCCATGTTGCCGGTGCCCTTGAACTCCTCGAAGATCACCTCGTCCATGCGCGAGCCGGTCTCGACCAGCGCGGTGGCCAGGATGGTCAGCGAGCCGCCGTCCTCGATGTTGCGCGCGGCGCCGAAGAACTTCTTCGGCGGGTAGAGCGCGGTCGAGTCGACACCACCGGACAGAATGCGGCCGGAGGCGGGCGCCGCCAGGTTGTAGGCACGACCCAGGCGGGTGATCGAGTCCAGCAGGACGACCACGTCATGGCCCAGCTCGACCAGGCGCTTGGCCCGCTCGATCGCCAGCTCCGCGACCGTGGTGTGGTCCTCGGCCGGGCGGTCGAAGGTCGAGGAGATGACCTCGCCCTTGACCGACCGCTGCATGTCGGTGACCTCTTCCGGCCGCTCGTCGACGAGGACGACCATCAGATGGCACTCGGGGCTGTTGCGGGTGATCGCGTTGGCGATGGCCTGCATGATCATGGTCTTACCGGTCTTCGGCGGGGCCACGATCAGACCGCGCTGCCCCTTGCCGATCGGCGCGACCAGGTCGATGATCCGGGTCGTCAGCCCGCCGGCCTCGGTCTCCAGACGGAGCCGGTCCTGCGGGTAAAGCGGCGTCAGCTTGCCGAACTCCGGCCGCCCGCGGCCGGTTTCGGGCGCCATGCCGTTGACCGAGTCCAGCCGCACCAGCGCGTTGAACTTCTCGCGGCGCTCGCCCTCGCGCGGCTGACGGACCGCACCGGTGACGTGGTCGCCCTTGCGCAGACCGTTCTTGCGGACCTGGGCGAGCGAGACGTAGACGTCGTTCGGGCCCGGGAGGTAGCCGGAGGTCCGGATGAACGCGTAGTTGTCGAGGATGTCGAGGATGCCCGCCACCGGGATCAGGACGTCGTCCTCGGACACCTGCGGCTCGTTGCCGAAGTCGTCGCGGCCACGACGGCCACGGCGGTCCCGGTAGCGCCCGCGGCGGCCGCGGCGGCCGCCGTCGAAGTCGTCGTCGCTCTCGTCGGCGCGCTGCTGGGCCTGGCCGCGCCCGTCGCGCTGCTGGCGGCCGCCGCCCTGCTGGCCGTCGTCGCCCTTGCCGCGGCGGTCACCGCGCTCACCGCGGTCGCCGCGGTCGCCGCGGTCGCCGCGCTCACCGCGCTCGCGCTGACGCTCCCGGCGGTCGCCCTTCTGGCCACGCTCCTGGCGGTCACCACCCCTGGCGCCCTTGCCCTCGGCGGTGTCGACGGCGGCCTCGGCCTTTCCGTCGCCCTTGGGCTCGGTCCTGGTCTCGGTCTTGGCGGAGGCGTCCGTACGAGTCTCCGTCCTGGTCTCGACAGCGGTGGCCGTGCCCCCGGCATCGGGGGTGGTGGCGGGCGCGGTGGCGCGGCGGCGGCGGCGCTCACCGGCCGGCTGCTCATCGCCCGCGGGCTCACCGGGCTGGCCCGGGATCTCGATCTGCTGCTGGGCGACGGCCTTCTCCTCGGCGTCGGCCTTGTCGGCCTTCTCCGCCTTCCCGGCGGACTTCGAGGACTTGGCGCCGCCGGCCTTCTCCTCGGCGTCATCGCCCGTGCGGGTGCGCGAGGTGGCGCGGCGCTTGGGCTTGGTCGCGCCTTCCGCGGCGGACGGGGTGCTCTCGGCGGAGCCGGAGCCCGCGGCCTGCTTCTCCTTGATGACCTCGATCAGCTGGCCTTTGCGCATCCGTGCGGTGCCCTTGATGCCAAGGCTCGAGGCGAGCTGCTGCAGCTCGGCCAGGACCATGGCGTCAAGGCCGGTGCCCGAGCGGCGTCGCCGCGGGGCAGCGCCAGTGGCAGCACCGGTGGCGGGCGCGGAAGCGTCCGTGGCGGGCGCGTTGTTGCCGACACCGCTGTCGGAGGTGCCGGAGGCGTTCACGCCCATCAGATCGGTGGTGTCGCTCACGAAGGGTCCTTCCCTGGAGCGGGCGTCGGCCTGTCTGGCTCGGCGACCGGTTGTGCTGTCCGGCTGTGGTCCTTCCGTAACGGACCGGGCCGGGGCGGTGGTCCGCCGGGGTACGGCGGAGAGATCAATTCATGGTTCCGACACGACGGAGGATTCACTGAGATCCGCCACGCCGATTCCGGAGCGTGCTCGCTACTGCTCAGGCAGGCTGCTCAGGCAGTGGGGGAGGCTCCCGGAAGAAGGGTGGTCCCGGATGGGGACACTGAGCACTTCGCCTCCGAAAACATCCAAGAGGCATCAAGTGCAGACTTGAGGTTAACACTACCGGATCCAACAAACATTCCCCCTTTCCAAGACCGGCTATCGAGTTTTCCCGGGTCCGGGACGCCCCGGACCGGGGTGTCAGGTGAGCGGCAGGACGCTCGCCCCCCCGGCGTCGAGAGCCAGCCGGTTGGCCGCCCACCCCTCGCCCGCCAGTCGTGCGACCTTGTCGGCCGCACCGTCCTCGACCAGCGCGAGCACCGTGGGGCCCGCACCGGAGATGACCGCGGGGACGCCGTCCGTCCGCAGTCGGTTCACCAGGCTCACGCTCTCGGGCATCGCCGGAGCACGGTATTCCTGGTGCAGCCGGTCCTCCGTCGCCGCCAGCAGCAGCTCGGGACGCCTGGTCAGGGCCTCGACGAGCAGCGCGGCCCGGCCCGCGTTCACCGCCGCGTCCACATGCGGGACGGTGCGCGGCAGCAGCCCGCGGGCGGTCTCGGTGAGCACCGGCCGGCCAGGGACGAAGACCACCGGAACGATGGAATCCGCAGGGTCCATCCTGATCGCCCGGGCAGACCCCGCATCCGTCCAGGCAAGGGTGAAGCCGCCGAGCAGACAGGCGGCGACATTGTCGGGGTGACCCTCGATCTCGGTGGCCAGCTCCAGCACCGCCTCGTTGTCGAGCCGCTCGGCGCCGCCTATGGTCACCGCGCGCGCGGCGACGATCCCGGCGCAGATGGCGGCGGAGGAGGAGCCCAGGCCCCGGCCGTGCGGGACGCGGTTGGCGCAGACCACCTCGAGGCCGCGGGGCTGCCCGCCCAGCAGGTCGAAGGTGGTGCGCAAGGAGCGTACGAGCAGATGGCTCTCGTCGCGCGGCAGCGTCTCAGCGCCCTCGCCGGCGATGTCGACGTGCAGACCGGAGTCGGCCACCCGGACCACCACGTCGTCGTAGAGGCCCAGGGCCAGGCCGAGGGCGTCGAAGCCGGGACCGAGGTTGGCGCTCGATGCGGGGACGCGCACTCGGACGGCGGCGGCGCGGAACGCTGGACCGGCCATCGCTCGATGACTCTCCTTGTGGTTACGTGCGATTGCTCGAAGAGGTACGGAACACCGCGGGGGCCGCGACACGTACGGCGACGCCGCGCAGAGGCGAGCGCTCTGCGTCGGGGCGGATTCAGTACAGCTTATCGAAGGAAGGTTCTGTGGCGACATAGGGCGCACGGGAGGCGCACGATGCGTGTCGCGCCCCCTGCAACCATCCGCGACCACTCTACTGGGTCGCCGCGCGCGCCCTCGCGCTGCTCTGCCACCACTTGAGTGGATCTTTAGAGAATGACCTGGAGGAGGCCCGGCGAGCCGCGGGGCGGCGGCCCGCCGAAACCCTCATCGCCCCAGGTCGCGGCCCCGATCCGGGCCGGGCGGGACCATGCCGTGCCGAGACCCGCGCGGGGCCGGATCAGACCAGCCCGAGCCGTACGGCCGCGGCGTCCGCGTCCACCGGGACCACGACCGGCTGCGGCGCTCCCGCCACCGCCCAGTCCGGGTCCTTGAGCCCGTTTCCGGTCACCGTGCAGACGATGCGCTGGCCGGGGTCGACCAGCCCCTGCTCGGCCGCCTTCAGCAGGCCCGCCACGCTCGCCGCGGAGGCGGGCTCCACGAAGACGCCCTCCTGCGCGGCGAGCAGCCGGTAGGCGGCGAGGATCTGACGGTCGGTCACCTCGTCGATGAGACCGCCGGACTCGTCGCGCGCCTGCTCGGCGAAGGTCCACGAGGCCGGGTTGCCGATGCGGATGGCGGTGGCGATGGTGCTCGGCTCCTTGACCGGCTCACCGCGCACGATCGGCGCCGAGCCGGACGCCTGGAAGCCCCACATCCGGGGCGTACGGGAGGCGCACGGCTCGCTGTCGGCGAACGGCGCCGCGTACTCCTTGTAGCCCTTCCAGTAGGCCGTGATGTTGCCCGCGTTGCCGACCGGAAGCACATGGATGTCGGGCGCGTCCCCGAGCATGTCCACGATCTCGAAGGCGGCGGTCTTCTGGCCCTCGATACGGGCCGGGTTGACCGAATTGACCAGCGCCACCGGGTACTTCTCCGACAGCCCGCGCGCCAGCGTCAGGCAGTCGTCGAAGTTGCCGTCGACCTGGAGGATCTTCGCGCCGTGGACGAGGGCCTGGCCCATCTTGCCCAGCGCGATCTTGCCCTGCGGGACCAGCACCGCGCAGACCATCCCGGCCCGTACGGCGTACGCCGCCGCGGAGGCCGAGGTGTTACCGGTGGAGGCGCAGATGACGGCCTTGGCGCCGGCCTCCTTGGCCGCGCTGATGGCCATCGTCATCCCGCGGTCCTTGAACGACCCGGTGGGGTTGGCGCCCTCGACCTTGAGGTGGACCTCGCAGCCGGTGCGCTCGGAGAGCACCTGCGCGGGAACCAGCGGCGTACCGCCCTCGCGCAGGGTGACGACGGGCGTCGTCTCGCTCACCGGGAGACGGTCGCGGTACTCCTCGATGATGCCCCGCCAGCCGTGCCACTGGCGGGTGCCGGACATTCGAGGCCCGGCGTCGGCGATTGCGTTCATGATTTCCCTTACTCTCCGCTCACCCTCTGTTCGGCCTCAGCGCGGCCGCTACCCGGCCTCTACTCGCCCTCGACCCGCATGATGCTCGCGACATCGCGGACGGTGTCGAGCCGGCGGAGCGACTCCACGGTCGACGACAGCGCGGCGTCGCTCGCGCGGTGGGTCACGACGACGAGGGACGCCTCGCCGTCCTTCCCCTGCTGGCGGACCGTATCGATGGACACGCCATGCTCGGCGAAGACTGTGGCGACCTGTGCGAGAACTCCCGGTTTGTCGGCGACGTCCAGGCTGATGTGGTAGCGAGTGATCACATCGCCCATCGGGCTCACCGGGAGCCTGCTGTACGCGGACTCCCCTGGTCCGGTGGTCTCCGCCAGCTTGTTGCGGCAGGCGGCGACGAGGTCGCCGAGGACGGCCGAGGCGGTCGGCGAACCGCCCGCGCCCGGTCCGTAGAACATCAGCTGCCCCGCGGCGTCGGCCTCCACGAAGACAGCGTTGTACGCCTCGCGGACGGAGGCGAGGGGGTGGCTCAGCGGAATCATCGCCGGATGCACCCGCGCGGTGACCGAGCGGCCGTCGGCGGCCCGCTCGCAGATCGCGAGCAGCTTGACGGTGCAGCCCATGCGCTTGGCGGAGGCGATGTCGGCGGCGGTCACCTCGGTGATGCCCTCACGGTGCACATCGTCGAGGGTGACCCGGGTGTGGAAGGCGATCCCGGCGAGGATCGCGGCCTTCGCGGCGGCGTCGAAGCCCTCGACATCGGCGGTCGGATCGGCCTCGGCGTAGCCCAGGGCCGTGGCCTCGTCCAGCGCCTCGCTGTAGCCGGCGCCACTGCCGTCCATCCGGTCCAGGATGAAGTTGGTGGTGCCGTTGACGATGCCGAGGACGCGGTTGACCTTGTCGCCGGCGAGCGACTCGCGCAGCGGCCGCACCAGCGGGATCGCCCCCGCGACCGCGGCCTCGTAGTAGAGGTCCGCACGGCGCTGCTCGGCCGCGGCGTGCAGCGCGGCGCCGTCCTGGGCGACCAGCGCCTTGTTCGCGGACACCACGCTCGCGCCGTGGTCGAAGGCGGTGGTGATCAGGGTGCGGGCGGGCTCGATCCCGCCGATGACCTCGACCACCACATCGATGTCCCCGCGTTTGACCAGGGCCGTGGCATCGGTGGTCACCAGCTCCGCCGGCACCCCTTCCCGGACCCGGCCGGGGCGCCGCACGGCGATCCCGGCCAGCTCGACCGGGGCCCCGATGCGCGCCGCGAGATCGTCCGCCTGCGTCGTCATGATGCGCGCCACCTCTGAGCCGACCACTCCACAGCCCAGCAGCGCCACTTTCAGCGGACGCGTACGCATCATCCGACCTCGTTTCTCATCCATCGCGTTCATGCATCAGCGCGTTAGTGCACCAGTCTCAGGCACTGGACGGGATTTCCTGTCCCAAGTCCAGTATCCGAGATCCTTTTCTCGCTAGCCGACATCGAGCCGCAGGAGATCTTCCTCCGTCTCGCGCCGGACGATCTCGCGCGCCTGCCCGTCCCGTACGGCGACGACGGGCGGCCGGAGCGCGTGGTTGTAGTTGCTCGCCATCGACCGGCAGTACGCGCCGGTGGCGGGGACGGCGATCAGGTCGCCGGGCGCCAGATCGGCGGGCAGGAAGGCGTCCCGTACGACGATGTCGCCGGACTCGCAGTGCTTGCCGACGACGCGGGAGAGCATCGGCTCGGCGGTGGAGGTGCGGGAGACCAGCGCCACGGAGTACTCCGCGTCGTAGAGCGCGGTACGGATGTTGTCGGACATCCCGCCATCGACGCTGACGTACGTCCGCAGCCCCGGCAGCTCCTTGACCGTGCCCACCTCGTAGAGCGTGAACGCGGTCGGCCCGACGATCGCCCGCCCCGGCTCGACCGACAGCCGCGGCACCGCGAGCCCGGCCGCGTCGCACTCCCGGTGGACGATGTCGCGCAGCGCCTTGGCGATCTCATGCGGCTCGCGGGGGTCGTCCTCCGAGGTGTACGCGATGCCGAGGCCACCGCCGAGGTCGATCTCGGGCAGCTCGACGCCGTGCTCGTCCCGGATTTCCCCCAGCAGCCCCACGACCCGGTGCGCCGCGACCTCGAATCCGGACGTGTCGAAGATCTGCGACCCGATGTGCGAGTGGATCCCGATGAGTTCCAGCCCGTCGAGCTTGAGCGCCCGCCGTACGGCCTCGGCGGCCAGCCCGCCCGCGAGCGGAATGCCGAACTTCTGGTCCTCGTGGGCGGTCGCGATGAACTCGTGGGTATGCGCCTCGACACCGACGGTGACCCGGATCTGCACCCGCTGGCGCTTGCCGAGCCGCGTGGCGATATGCGCGACCCGTGCGATCTCCTGGAACGAGTCGAGCACGATCCGCCCGACGCCCGCCGCGACGGCCCGCTCGATCTCGCCGGTGGACTTGTTGTTCCCGTGCAGCGCGATCCGCTCGGCGGGCATCCCGGCGGCGAGCGCGGTGACCAGCTCCCCGGCGGAGCACACGTCGAGGTTGAGCCCCTCCTCGGTCAGCCAGCGCACGACGGCGCGGGAGAGGAACGCCTTCCCGGCGTAGAACACGTCGGCGTCCTCCCCGAACGCCTCCCGCCAGGCCCGGCAGCGGTCCCGGAAGTCGGCCTCGTCGAGGAAGTAGCCGGGGGTCCCGAACTCCTCCGCGAGCGTCTTGACGTCGATCCCGCCGACGGTGGCGACGCCGTCGGCGTTCCGGCCGACGGTATGGGACCACACGCGGGGGTCGAGCTGATTGAGATCGGCGGGCGGCGCGGCGTAGTGCCCCTCGGGAAGGACATCGGCGTGACGGGGCCCGGCGGGATGGGCGGAACGGCTCATGCTGTCTCTGCTGTCTCTCTCAAGGTCTTACAGATGATCGGGTGCGCTGATGCCGAGCAGGTGCAGGCCGCCGGCGAGCACCGCCCCGGCGGCATCGGCGAGGGCCAGCCGGGAACGGTGGACGGCCGAGGGTTTGCGCTCGCCGGACTCGCCGGACTCGCCGGAGGGGAGCGCCGGGCAGGCGTCATGGAACCGGAAGAAGCCATCGGCGAGGGCGACGAGCTGCCGCGCGAGCCGATCGGGCGCACGGTGCCGGGCGGCGGCCTCGAGGGTGCGGGGGTAATCGGCGAGGAGAGCGAGCAGGGCGGCCTCGGCGGGATGGCGGTAGGCACCGGGCTCGGCGGGCGCATCGTGGGGCTGGGGCTGGGGCTGGGGCTGGGGCTGGGGCTGGGGCTGGGGCTGGGGGATGATGCCGAGCTGGCTGGCGTTCCGCATCAGGGCCCGGGTGCGGGCATGGGCGTACTGAACCCGGAAGAGGGCGTTGTCCTCGCGCTGGGAGAGCAGATGGGCGGGGTCGAGATCGGGCAGATCATGCCCGGCGGGCCGGAGCAGCGCCCAACGGGCGGCATCGGGCCCGAGGCGGGTGAGCAGATCACGCCCGGAGACCGGAACGGCCCGCACGACGGGCCCGTCACCGGGAACAACGACTCCCTCGGTGGCATCGACAAGCCCCCGCACCACATGAGCGACCAGCGCGGCCCGGACCTCATCACCGGCCCCGAGCGGAACCGACACCCCGGCGAGCGCATCCCCATGCCCGTAGCGAAGCCCCTGGGAAAGGACGGCCCCTACGAGCTGAGCATGGGAGGTGCCCTCAAGGGTGATGTTGAGGAACCCAGGAGCAGCGACATCAACGCGGGCGATCCCGGGGGCGAGAACAAGCCGCCGCCGCAGAATCTCGGCAATACCGAGCGCATCCCCCTCCCCCTTGCTCCCCCTGGCCCCTCTGGCCAGCAGCAGGGCGACATTGGTGGCGTAATCCCCACACCCAGGCCGAGGAGGGGTCCGCACCTTCACCCGCTCCGGCACGGCAACGCACAGCTCGTCGTCCTCAACGGCACGACGCACGGTGTGCAGCACAGTGCGGGAGAGCTGGGCGGGAGTCACGGGACCAGCGTATGGGAGGAGGGGGGTACGCAAGCGAACCGGTTTCGCCCATCGGACGAGCGCACGGGGCGCACCGACACGAGCCAAAGCCGAGACCCCCAGCCCGCAAGCGACGGAACGGCCCTGGGGCCCACCACTACCCGGTGGGCCCCACAACCGGCTCGGCATCACCAGGAGCCGCCGCACCGGCCGTCCCCTGCCGCATCAGCCTCCGCACGAGCTCGACAAGATCGACGGGCTCGAAGGGTTTCGCGAGGAAGGCATCGACGCCCAGCGCCTTCCCGCTGTCCATCTCGTACTGCGTACACGCACTGATGATCGCGACGGGCACATGACACGTTCGAGCATCAGCGCGCAGCCTCGACGCCGTATGCAGCCCATCGAGTCTGGGCATCACGACATCGAGAGTGATCACATCGGGCCGCACCTGGTGAACGATCTCCAGGCACTCGGCACCATCGGCCGCGGTCACGACCTCGAAGCCCTCCAGCTCGAGGTTGACCCTGATCAGCTGCCGGATGACCTTGTTGTCGTCGACGACAAGGACCCGGCCGGACAAGCCAGGCACACCCTGAAGAGTAGGCGCGCAGCCACGACCGCGTCCGGGTTTTCCCCACTTCCGCCCCGTGCGAGGGACCTTTCCCCAAGACCCCTGCACCCCCACCTCCACATGCGGTATACGCCCCTCCGCTCCCGCCTCCACTCCCCGACCGCCGCCTCCCGATAAGCGTTCATGACCACCCTCTGCGAGCTGATAGTGTTCTACCTGTCGCCGCGAGACAGCGGCGACAGACGCAAGCCCCCGTAGCTCAGGGGATAGAGCAACGGCCTCCGGAGCCGTGTGCGCAGGTTCGAATCCTGCCGGGGGCACTCGCCAGTCAGCCCGCACGAATCAAGCGCTGACCAGGGCGGATGCCGACATCAGAGAGCGGGAGTCAGTCTCACTGACTCCCGCTCTCTCTCGTTGTCTCTCACTGTTCACGCACCATCTGCGATACGCGCGACACACCTCCGACACACTCCGGAGCCTGCGCCTCCAGCAGCGCTGACCAACCCAACCGTGCCGCCTTGACCAGCCGGACCGCGCCCCTGACACTTGGTGTAAGACATCTGTACTACGGAGCCAGGGAAGGAGGAACGATGACCCCTGAAACCCGAGGCAAGAAAGCCAAGCCAGCGGTACCCCGCACGAAGCGAGGCGAGGCAGGCGTTACACGCGGCAGGACCACCAAGACCCCCGTGACCAGCAAGACCACGGAAACCACGAAGTCTGATCAGTACCTTGGCCTACTCCGCTCAGGCAGCCACTCCCGTTCTACCGAAGTGGCTCAAGTCAGGCTGAGGCCCGACGAAATGGCAGACCTGCGACTGGTGATGCAGTCCCTCAATCTGCCATCGATCTCCGATGCGCTTCGAGAAGGACTCCGCTTGCTCTCACGTGAGGCAGCAGAGGTGGCAGCCTCTGAGGAGATTCGAACCTTCTACCAAGGGGCTCCCGCACCGACTCCCGCAGGTGTGCTGCCTGCCACGGCAGAGGAGCTGGCAGCAGGGGACGAAATCGAGTGGTGAACCCTGGCACTGCATTGCGCGGTGAGGTCTGGGGATGCGTACTACCAAGCCCTATTGGTGCACATCCCGTAGTCATTCTCACGGTCAATCGCATTGCCGAGCCACTATCGGCGGTGACGGTTGCCGTGGTCACGGGAACGTCTGGACCTGCCGCTACTCACCTCCCCATTGGCTCTGAATGCGGCGTTACCAAGTACGACGAGTCCTACGTCAACTGCACCGACCTGCACACAGTCGACAAGTCCAGGCTCCGTAGGCGTCTCGGACTGCTGGATCCGGTCGAGATGAGGCAGATCGAGGACCGCGTCCGCGTGATCTTAGGACTGTCCTAGGGCAGTCTCAATGCTGGAAGGGCGGTCCGAAGAATCGGACCGCCCTTCCAGCATTTGCACCGTCGCTACACGACGTCGCCCTCCTCCTCCAATGCCTTTGCGATCTTCACATTGGCCGCTTCCTCGTGACCGTCAATGCAACCGTGGTACCGGCGGTGGATCACCTCCGGCGAGTTGCCGACACGACGCGCAACCTCTGCGATCGGGACCCCATGTGGTGTGCGTCGAGCCCTACAAGAGCGTCCGCCCGCCGTTGTCCAGCTGTACCCCGCCGGGGAGCGTGGCCAGCGCACCCGAGCCCAGGCTGCTACTGCGACATCCCCATGGGGTCTTCGGCTGATCAGCGCCGGACACCATCCGGAACGGTCAGCCCCTGCCCTCAGCTTGTTTCTGCCAACCGACGTTCGATGGCCTCGCGCACCGCTACCGCTCGTGGGTCACTGAAGTCTGCGATGAGTCTCAGCGCCTCTGCCCAGTGCCGACGGGCGGCCTCCGGGTTTTCGCCGAGTACGGCCGAGGCCAGGCCATCCAGGGCCAGGGCCTGGTGCCACTCATCATCGAGATCGCGATGCGTCGAGGCAGCCTGGCGGTGGAAGTCGGCCGCCTCGGCATGACGCCCGAGTCGGCGGTAGACCTCGCCGACGCCCTGCCAGGCCAGCGCCTCTCGGCTGCGGTCGGCGAGGCGTCGGTGGAGTGTGGCGGAGCGCTGGTAGGAGGTCAGGGCCTCGGCGTACTGGCCGTTCGCCTGCCGGGCATCGCCCAGGGTCAGCAGCCAGAAGCCCTCCAGGCGCAGGCTACGGAGGTTGAGGGCGATGTCGAGGGCGGCCTGGGCCGAGGCCAGGGATGCTTCGATATCGCCCTGCTCACGCTGGACGTCGCTCAGCACGCGCAGGATGTTGCCCTCGCCACGCTGATCGTTGAGGGTCCGGTGCGCTGCAAGGGCTTGGTCGATGGCGGTTGCCGCCTCCGGAAGCCGCCCGGCGCGGTAGTGGGTGGTCGCAAGGTTGGACAGCGCAGTGGCGGCCCAGTGGGCGGCGTCCTGCTCGTGGAAGGCGGAAATGGCTTGCTCGAAGTGGCGGGCAGCGGTGTCGAGTCGTCTGGCGCGGAGGTGGTTCAGTCCGATCAGGTTGAGTGAGCGGGCTTCGCCAAGGCGGTCGTCCAGGTCGCGCCGGATCGTCAGCGCGTTCTCGTGGGATTCGAGGCTCTCGGCCTGGCGGTTGATGCGGGTGTAGGCCATGCCGAGGTAGGTGTGGAGTGCGCCTTGTGCGGCGCGTTCTCCCAACCGTTCGGCTGCCTCCAGGCCGATGCGGCCCACAGGCGGCCAGCTTGTGCCCGAGGCGGAGGGGAACTGGGCGTTCCACAAGACTGTGGCCAGCTGCCAAGCCAGTCGGTCCTGCCCGGCGTCGGCCGCCGTACGGACAGCCTGGAGGAGGTTGGCGTGCTCCCGCTCGGCCCAGTCCACGGCAGCGTCGTAGTCGGAGAACGTCAGCGGGCTGACGTCATCCGGGGCAGGCGTGAGGGGCACACGGTCCTCGGCGGGGTTGATCCAGCCCTGCGCGGCGTCGGCGGTGTGCAGGTACCACTTCAGCACGCGGCCTAGAGCTGCCTTCCGCTCGACCGGGGGCTCTTCGTGCTGGGCTTGGTCGATGGCGTAGGCACGCAGAAGGTCATGGAACTGGTAGCGGTCCGGGGCGGTCTGTTCCAGGAGGTGTGCGCCGACCAGAGAGTCCAGCAGTTGCCGGGATCGACTGATGCTGGTCGACCCTGCCAGGGCCGCCGCGGCCCGCAGCCCGAACTCGGGTCCGGGATGCAGGCGGAACAGGCGGGCGGCCTGCTCGGACAGGGCGCGATAGGACCACGCGAAGACGGTGCGGACGGCTTCGGCTTCCTCGTCGTCGCCCGTGCTCAGGGCGTCCCAGAGGGACGATTCGGCACCCAGGTCGGCGATCAGGTCGTCCAGCCGCAGGTGGGGGGTGGCTGGCGGCGCGTTCCGCGGCTATCCGCAGAGCGAGCGGAAGTCGTGCGCACAGCCGGGCCAATTCGGCGAGCTTCCGTTCGTCATCGACCGGCCGGTATCCCGCGGTGACGACGCGCAGCAGGGCAACCGCCTCCGGCTCCGGCAGCACACCGAGCGTGAGTCGGCGGGCCCCGTCCCGGACCGCGAGGCCGGACAGGCGGCTGCGGCTGGTGACCAGCACCAGGCTGTGTGCGCTCCCGGGCAGCAACGGCCTGACCTGGCCGACTGTGGCCGCGTTGTCCAGGACGACCAGTACCCGACGGTCGGCCAGCAACGAGCGGTATAGCGCGGCTGCCGCGTCGAGATCCTGCGGTACGGCTTCGGGCTGGACACCGAGCGACGTCAGCAAGCGGTGCAGGGCCTCGCGGGCCGCGACCGGCGCTCCGGGGTCGTAGCCGCGCAGATTGGCGTACAGCTGACCATCCGGGAAACGCTCCCGGACCTGGTGGGCCCAGCGCAGTGCCAGCGATGTCTTTCCGGCGCCGGCGGTGCCGGCGATCACGTATACCGAGACCACGAGCGGACCGCCGTCCTCGGTGGTGAGGACGGCGTTCAACTGGCCCAGCTCATCGGTTCGGTTGACGAATCCGCCCACGTCGGCTGGTAACTGGCGTGGGACAGGGCTGGAGGAACTCCCCGCGTCAGGTGTGCCCTGCGCGTGGAAGTGGATGCCTCCGTGCACACTTCTCGCCTGGACGACGTCACGTGAGGATCCCGACAGCTCGGAGTGGGTGCTACCGAAGTGCTCGTCCTTTCCGTCTGGCGATGTGATCGGCCTACTCCCTTCCCGCGCCCAGCGTCGGCGGCTCAAGGGGCGCCACCTCACGGTCGAAGTAGGACATCACCTCTTCACCCACCGCGTAGAGCGCCTTGATGTAGTTCTCCCAGCGCTCGACGAGGTCACGGTCGGTGTAACGGATCGCGCCGTTCGCAACTCCTGCTTCGGTGTACAGGACTTGGAAGAGGGTGCGGCCGCCCAGCACCACCACTTCCGGAAGCGGGCCGGTGTCCTCCGAGGCCGCCACCTGCGCGGCGGGAACGACCCTGATCCGCTGCCCGTACTCCGCACGCTGCCGCTGGGAGTGGAGTTCCCACCGCACATACGGCGTCAGTGGCTCCTCGACCACCCGCACACGGTGAAAGGCATACCCTCGGCGCTCGTCCTCCTGGGCGGTCGCCGCCAAGGTGTCGCGCCGGTCGGCGAGGAGGCGAATCGCCTCATCCCAGTCACCCCGACGCAGGGCGTCCCGGCTCGGACTGCCCTGCTCCTCGAAGTGCTGTCGGCGCTCCAGCTTCCAGGAACTCCCGTCACGGACCGCGTCCTCCCGTTGCCGGAAGTCCTCCTTGTAGGCGGTGCGGGTGAGCCGATCGCCCTGCTCGGGAACGAGAACGGGGGCGAGGAGGTCAAGCATCGGGGATGTCCTTCTTGGCCGCGCTGAGCATATTCCCTGGGATGACGACCAGCCGCTCGTCCGGAGCGAGGTGCACACCCTGCGGCAGGCGGGAGCCGTAGAGGGCTGTCAGATCCCTGCCGATCACAGCCACATCACCGTTGTCGAGCTGCCAGATGTCCGGACACTCGTCATTGCCGTCGGAGTTCCCGAGCTCTTCGGCCGACTTCCCCAGCCGACGGTCGAATAACGCGGACGGGTCAGCCTCCCAGCCACGGGCCATGTCTGCCTCCGGTCGAGGTGGTCGAGCACGCTGTGGCTACCCACTGTATCCAGGACCACACCCATAGGTGAGGGGGTCGCCCCATGCCGGAGCCGCCGGGCTGGTGGGACGGAAGCCATCAGGGGCAGCGCCCGTGCGGTCGGAGAGCCGGTCGGTTACGTGCGCGCTCGGGGCACCGGCACCGGGAAGGTCGTCTGGATCACCAGCTCACCGCCCATCAATGGCTCGGTTCGCCCCCATTTGCTGCGTCCCCTGCCGAGGCGCCCCTTATGAGGTGCCTGAGACCCCGTGAACAGCGGAAACGCTGAGTGCGGGGTCTTTTTGCCCGTGCAGCCACGTGCCGTCCGGAGCGGTTGCATGTCGGGGTCTGTCGACGAGGCGTGGACGGGATCTTGGAGCATCACCGCAGGTGGGATGACTGGGTCCGGCGAGAGGGCTTCGCGCACGGCTGCTCTCAGCCCGCTGTCTTGTACTCAGGCTTCCGCCCCCCAGTCCCACAGAGCCTGGAGGACAGGGCCGAGGCGGTGTCCACTCGGGGTGAGCGCGTAGCGCACTCGCGGCGGCCAGCCCGGTCGGCGGTCGCGCTCGACGACGCCGGCCTCGCCGAGCTGTGTCAACCGGTCGGACAGCACCTTGTCCGACAACATGGGCAGGGCCGTGCGCAGCTCGCTGTAGGAGCGGTCGCCGCGCAGCAGCTCTCGAACCACCAGGGTCGTCCAGCGGCCGTGCAGGGCCGACAGTGTGATCTCCACGGGGCACTCGGGGGTGGGCTCAGTGACATTCGCGAGCGGGTCGTCGGGGAGCCCTGCCGGGTAGCCAACCGTTCGGTGAGTCACGCGATCGTCTCCTAACGTGTCGGGCACTTGGATTCTCCCGGCCCGGAAGGACGTCTGTCGATCATGCGAGAACTGGCCGATCGGCCCGAAGAGGTGCCCGCGGTGTTCGCCGAGCGGTTCAACAGCGGCGACGCCACCGCGCTGGCGCAGGTCTACGAGGACGCGGCGGTGCTGGTCCCGCAGCCGGGAACACCGGCGACCGGCCCGGACCTGCACGCCGCCAACGGCCGCCTGCAGAAGCTCGGAGTTCCCATCTCGGTCCGTCCGCGGCACGTGTACCGCACCGGAGACCTGGCGCTGCTGATCGTGGACTGGGTCATCGACGGGACCGACCGGGAAGGACAGGCTGTGCACGTCGAGGGCACTGCCACCGACGTCGCCCGGCAGGGTCCGGACGGCCGTTGGCGGTATGTCATCGACAACCCCTTCGGCACCCGCGCACAGCAACTCCTCACCGAGGACACTGTGGAACCAGCGTTCTGAGTAAGGCACCTGGAAAACACTGAGGCCCCTGGTGGACGCCAGGGGCCTCGGACACGGCAGGCGGGGTCACTCGTACTCGCAGAGCAGGTCCTCGATGCGACGGTTGGCGACGTCCTGCCGCCCATCAAGGCACTTCGCGTACCGGGTCAGCAGGACCTCAACCCTGTTGCCGGCGCGCCCGGCAACCTCCGTGAGACCGACTCCCGCATTGAGCCATGTCGACAGCGCCGAGTACCGAAGGCCGTATGGCCTACGCGCAAGCCGCGAGGACGCAACGGCCGACGGAAGTGCCAGCACCCGCGCCTCCTGCCACACCCGGTAATACGTCGAGGACGGGACAATCGAGCCCTTCTCGCCTGCACAACAGTTCACCAGCGCACATATCAGATATACGGTTTGTGATCCACAGCATGGGTCCGCCGCGGCACTGCGGACCGACCGGAAGAAGAAGGCGACCTCCTCATGGGCACCAACTGGGCCCGGACGCGGCGCATGGTTCTGCGCAAGCGGTTCTGCGAAGAGGAAGTCGAGCGCTTCGCGCAGGAGCTGGGCTGGCCGAGGCGCGAAACGGACCAGGCAGACCCCGAGGAAGGCATCGCCTACCACGTCTTCTGGGCACCGCCCGGAGCCGCGCTTGCGCTCCACTACACGGAGGACGACCTTGCCAGGGACAGCTACGTGACAGTGATCGGTAAGAATGCAGAAGCGGTCCACGGAGCCCAGGAGCTGGTCGAACCACGCTTGAACACCTGGCCGTTGGCGGAACTGCTCGCGGAAGTGGACGGCGCCTCCACGCCAGTCTCACTGGCTCGGGCCGTGCTCCGCGCCGGACTCGGCGCTCCCCACGAGTTCGATGAGACGTTCTTCGCAAGGATCAACGCCGCATTGCACCACTCTGATCGGCGGGCACGGGAGACCGCGGTATGGGCGGTCACCTTCTCGCCGTACGCCGAATACCGCCCCGCGCTCACCACGATCCGGGAGAGCGATGAAGATCCCGGGCTGCGCGACCACGCCGAGATCCTCCTCGAAGGCTTCGACGAGATCGGGAGCCAGGAACAGTGACCCGCGGCGCGGACTCCCCGAACCCATCCGCTCCGGCATAGTCGTCGCTGCTGGCTGCACCGTGCAGCCAGGGCTGTACGCAAAGGTGAGAGCCTTGTGGGGGCCACAGCCCACAGGGGCTGGCAGACTGCATACCCGGTCGAAGGACGCATGCCGAATTGCCCCGGAATCCACGCTCTCCACGGACGGATGGGGATTTGATGGGCCGAGGACGCGGTTCAAGGGGACATACGCCATGACTGCCCGTCCCGCAGACGACCTGTTCCTGGTCGGCGACACCCACCAACGCATCTACACGAACCAGGTGATGCTGGGCAGTCTGGGCATAAACATCCGTGGCCGCTCCTCGAAGCAGCGGGCGCGGTCCCTGCTGTTTGTGGCGGCCGCCCGGGCACGCGACACGGTGGATCTCTTTGGGCAGGGGACCCCCAGCCCATTTCTGAGTTCCTCGCTGACAGACGCAGGGGAACGCTGACGTTCTCAAGGTGGCGATCCGGCCACCGACGTCCCGAGTGCTCGCCGTGCGTCACAGGCTCTGTTGACGGAACCATTCCAGCGTCTCGGCAAACCGAACCAGCCCACCGCCGCGCAGGACACCCAGTGGAAAGCTCGGCCGTCGCCTGGGCAATTCCTCATCGGGGACGGTCAGCGTCGCTCCAGGAATCGCCCGGATCCGGTCACGGAGTTCCGCGAGTAGCCCTGGCCTGGTGAAAGGCTCCCGCCTCGCCAAGTGTGCGAAGACCACTTCGACAACCCCCGATCGCGGATAGATGCTCACGGGCCATATCGAACCCTGCGAGCCGTTTCCTTCGCGGAGCATCGGCGCACAGCTCGTCTCCTCGGCGAGGCCGTATCCGAGCCACCCGCCATCCGCCTCCCACTTACGCAGCAGGGTCAGCAGCCCATCGGCGAGGTCGGGGTGGTGAGTCCTGAGCAGCTTGCCGAAGTTCTCCGCACGTTCGGTGATAATGCCCTCGGCCTCGGATGCTGCCGCGGCCTCCTCTTCCACCTCACGGGGCCTGTCGAGACCGGCTAGATCGGCCAGCTCTTCCGTGGTCAGCTTCTGTTCAGGGTCGGCCACCGCGCCGTTGAAGCGGACACCCTCACGCTCGAGCGCCTCCCGCTGGGTCTCCTTACGGCCGTCGAGCCAGGCGAAGTCGGGCGAAGACGTGCCGTTGGCCCGCAGCACCCGATGGGCGTTGGGGATACCGGTGCGGGTGGCCAGATAATTTCCGACAGTCTGGGGAGAGCCGGCTCCGGTCACCGCGGCGAGGTCCTTGTATGTGGTCCACTTGCCGGAGGGCAGGGCCGCCAGCACCTTCCTCAGCCTCAGCCACTCCGAGCGCTCACCGGACTGATCGTCGTCGCCCGTGACGGGCCCGGGCCACATGCGCACCGCGCGATCGGCGAGCCGATCGGCGCGGCTGAGAATCTCCTTCCTCCCCCAGCGTTCGGTGGCGGCGATCTCCCGGTTCATCCGCAGGGCGCTCTGATCGAAGATCTGCTGCTTGCGCTCGTAGGGGTGGTTGGATAGGCGCGTGTTCTCACCAGTGAGGGTCAGATTGCCCAAAGTGTGAACCAGCGTCTCGTGCAGTTCCTCTGCCCGCTCCCCCTCCTCGGTGTCCTCGGCGAGCATGGCGAGCCATTCCTGTCCGGGCCGCTGCGGAAGTACGTGCTCGATGGTCGCCCAGGCCCGCGAGAAGTCGACCGGTTCCGGAGCCATGTAGTCCTCCTCGAACCGCCTGAGCACATAGGCGCGATGGCGGCTGCTGCCCTGCCAGTAGAAGGGCTGGGTACGGATCGCCTCGCGCAGATCCTCGTCCCGTGGCCACCCTCGCCGCAGGCCGGACAGGTAGCGGTGTACCGCCTCCGGCAGCGAACGGTCCCGCTCGATACCCGAAGGCAGCGTGGCCAGAATCTGCCGAACGCTGTGCGACGGTTCCCGACAGATCATGCGCCGGACCAGGAAGCTCTCCACAAAGCTGAGCGCTTCGACGGCCTCCCTGGGCTCGACCGTCCCACGATCCACTCGGTCCAGAACATGGAGTGCCGGAGGGTAATGGGCTTCCCCGCCCCACTGGACAAGACGTTGCAGCACCGCGCGCAACTCGACGTCGGGCTCGCGCTCGGGCTCGAAGACCCGCATGAGCAGGTGGCCAAGGCGCCGGAGACGGGCCAGATCGTCCCGTAGTCCTTCCTCATCGGAAGCAGCGACAATCCGGCCCATCCGCCGTTGTTGCCCCTGGTAGACCTCGCTGATGGTGACCCGCGACTGTCCCTGCAGAACGAGGTCCAGCCACGCCAGAGTAGTCAGTCGCTCCGGCCCGAGTTCCGTCTGCAGGGGAAGCCATATCTTGTCGTACACGTGCTCGCCCAGACGCGGGAGCTGCATGAACACATAGTTGCGCAGGAGGTCGGCCTGGCTCAGCGGCTTGCCTGTGTTGTTCAGGGACTCGAAGATTCGAAAAGCATTGTCCTGTGGCCCGGCGGTGATCGTCACCAGCGTAAGCCGGTGCCGCAACGCCTGGTCGATGTGACGAACGGTGTCCCACTCACCGGCAGGGTCATACTCGGCGAGCGCCGCCAGGAAGAACCGGTAGGCGACGCCGATACTGTCGTCCCCACCCGCCTGGGGATCGTTGTCCACACACGCGAGATACGAAGGCCGGTCGGCCTGTGTCGGGAGCAGACGGTAGGCGTCGAGGCCACCGTAGTCCTCTTCGTTGATCAGGTACCGACGGTGAATGAGATCGGCCTTGACCTTGTCGAACGTCCGCACGTGATCACGAAGGGCGCAGGCAAGCAGCATCAGCGTTGTCAACCGCTGCTGACCATCGATGACGACCCAGCGTTGCACGGTGTCGGGCATGGGCGGGCGGGGATCAAGCACCAACGAGCCAAGGAAATGGCCGCTGGGCGCCTGTGATGCGTCCGAGCCGACCGTCGCCTGCTCCACCAGGTCGTCCCACAGCCGTCGATGGTCGTCGACATCCCAGCTGTAGGTGCGCTGATACAGCGGAACCTGAAACTGATTGTCCCCCTGGATCAGCCGCTCGAAGGTTGTCTCCCGTGCTTCCACCTGTCCTCCGCCTCCCCCTGTGCCGGGACCTTCCGCCCGGCGTCCCCAAGGCTGACAACCTAACGAGAATGCATCGCGGGAGCAGAGCTGCCTGTGCATTTTCGGGGCCCCTCCGCCATCTTGGCCGAAAACGGGATACGCCCGGCAGGTGGGCGCCTACGGTCCGCGGTTGATTCCAGTAGGGGCGGCCCCCTATCTCTGCCCCGACTCTCACGCCATCTGATGGGGATGGGAGGGCGGGCTGATCCGGCCCCGTCATGTGCCGCAGGTTCCGCAGAGCCGCCAGCCGGACGGAAGCGTATCGGCCAAGACCGTGGCCTCACTTGCGTCGGTCGGATCGCCAACCACGCCGGACATTCAGCCACGCCGGTGGAACTACCAGGCCAGCCGGAAAATAGTCTGGATCACCAGTTCACCGCCCACCAACGGCTCGGTTCGTCCCCATGTACCGCGTCCCCCGCCGGGCACTTGAGGTTCACAGGCCGTGCTGGTCGAGGAGCCGCATCAGGTTGCGTTTGCGCTTCTGGTCGGCGCGCAGGGCGGTGAGGTACGTGGTGAACTCGTCCTGTGTACCCAGGCGGCGGTGGCAGTCGCGGATGCTCAGCAGCAGGCTGGTGAGCTGCTCGTAGATCGCGTTGCCCGTCTGCTTCGTGAGGGGTTCGACCAGGCGCCGGTAGACGCCGAGCGCGTCGGCGGGGCGGGCGGCACGGGCCTGGTCGGCGAGCGTGAGCCACTGTTGGTCGTGGGCGCCGGTCTCGGTGGCGGCTTGCCAGGCCGCGTCGGTGTCCTTGTCGTCGAGCAGGGCGTCGATCAGGGCCGGGCCGCCGTACCGGGAGTGCTGTTGCTGCTCTGCGTCGGCACGCAGCAGAGCCAGCGCTCCCTCACGCTCGGCCGGCCAGCAGTCCGCGGCCCCGGCGGCGGCTCGCAGTTGCTGGTACGCGAGCAGGGTGCGGCGGGCGCCGAAGTGGTCGCGGCGCAGGGCGACGGCATCGCGGAGCCGATCCGCCTGCGCGTAGCGGTCACAGAGGTAGTCGACGAGGGCGGTGTCGATGACGGCGAGGCCGCAGGTGCCCCGGGTGTCCTGGATGCCGCGTTCCGCCCAGCGCAGGGCCTCGTCGCTGCGCCGGGCGGTGTCCAGCTCGTGGGCGATGACCAGGTGCGTGTGGCCGTTCGGTGAGAGGTCGGCCGCATGCACGGCGATCACCGCGTCGACATCCCCTCCCGCTTTGGCCAGACGCTCCATCAGGTATTTCTCCGCCCAGCCGCGGCGGTTGCCCCGCCACGCCTCGACCGCCGACTTCCGCAGGACGGCCATCCCCTCTTCGCCGAGGATTTCCTCGTAGTCGAGCGGGTCGATGTCCGTGAGGCCGTCGTCCACGTCGCCGAGCGCATGGCCGACCAGCCAGCGCGCGAGCTCCTCGGGGTCGGGGCGTGCCGCACGGCACGCTTCGAGGTGGGCGGCGGCGAGGTCCGCACCGACCTGCCCGAGCCATCCGTCCGAGTCGTCGACGCTCTCCACCGCGTCGGCGAGCAGCTTCATCGCCTCCCGCGCCAGGGTGATCGCGTCGTCGGCCCGGCCCGAACCGGTGAGCGCGCCGATCGCGGACACCGCCTGCCCGGCCTGGTCGGCGTAGGCGCGGGCATCGGCGTACTCGACATACCCGTACTGCGCGAACGGTGAGATATCCAGCAGATCACGGATACGGGCCCGGACCGCGGCGAGATCCCCGCGAGCACTCGCGGCCCGAAGCTCCAGGCGGCGCCGCAACCGCCGGTCCTCGCCGACCTGTTCCCGCACCAGCGCGAGCAACTCGTCCTTGGACAGACCGGACAGCCACCCGTCAAGGTCCTGCGCACGGTCCCGGGCCGCCTTCCGCTGCCGCGGCAGGCTCTCCCGCTGTGCGAGCACCGTCAGACCGAGGGCGACCAGATGCTTGCAGAAGTTGCCCTCCATGCCGTACGGGCAGTCACACTCACCGGAAAGCCCGCCGGGCCCGTCCAGCGCCAACTCCACCTCGTACCGCTCCGTGCCGTGGACACTCGCGGTGACCCAGCCGTCACCGACCTCAACCCCGGACACCGCGTCCAGGTAGCCGACCCCGCGCTCGTAGGAACGGGAGTCGGCCAGCATTTTGAGGTTCGCCTCAGTGAGGCCGCGCATGGTACTTCCGCTCTGCCGTGGTTGTGCTCTTGATGCTCCGCCAGCCTAGGCGAGGCCAGGGGCGCGAGCTGACGACTTCGGCAGGCTTGGCCTCCAACCCCGGCGCCTCATTCGCCGGATGTGTTCGGCGGCCCTGTGCGGAGCGGTGCCGCCGGTGACGAGCACCCCGGCTTCCGGGTTCCTTCTTGCCCCGGATTCAGCGAGATTCGCGCTGCCCACCAGCAGGGCCCGTGAGCGCGCTCCCTTGGCGTGGTGCCGCCGGGTTCCCGCAGCGCGGCTACCGCGGCAACCTGATATCCCCCTCCTGAAGCTCAGCCCCGGGTCGCAGGTGCTCCCCGGCCTGCCTCGCGTCGACACGGTGGCGGGCCTACTCCATGGCCCGGCCCGCGGTGCGCATCAGTTCACGGATTTTGTACCCGTAGATCTCGGCGAGGCTCTCCCCCGCGTAGCACAGCACCTCGTCGCCGTCGTAGTCGCCTTCGCAGGCGTCCAGGCCGTCGAGTACGCCGAGGGCCACGGCCTCGGCCGCCTCGGGCATGCCCAGCGCCAGCCGGCGGCGGACATCGGCCTCGTGCTGTTCGATGACCGGCTCGATCAGGTGGCTCGCCGCCTCGTATACGTCGGTGTACCCGAAGCCGGGGCGGTAGCCGGTGGTCAGACTGTCGGTGTCCAGGGCGCGCAGGGCGTGCTCGACATCGGCCGCCGTCCCCTCCTGAAGGGCGTTCAGTTCGGTGCGTTCACGCGGAGCGAGCGGTCGTACGGCCATCTTGTCGGCCTCCGTGCGCAGTTCGGGCCGATCGTCCAGCGGCCGATCCAGAACGGTGGCCTTCTCCACGGCGGTGAGCGCGTGCAGGGCTTCGCCGCGCGTGCGGCGAGTGGTGGGCGGGGTGTGCCAGGGCAAGCGCCGTTCGACGGCGTGCAGGGCGAGTACGACGGCATGTCGGCACAAGCGTCCTGAGGCCAGGGCGCACGGACCGTCGCATTCCGCCGTCAGTTCCCGCCCTACGACCCGCACCCACACGTCGCAGGCGGCGCCCGAGCCGTCCCGCACCAAGCCGCTGACGCCGCGCTGCTCACTCTCCGGCTCGATCACCGCGCCGTCGGCGAGCAGCGTCCGCCCCTCGGTTACCTCGGTGTCGTCGGCGAACGCGTGCACTGTCTCCTCGTCCATGACCACAGCCATGCGGTCATTCAAGCGCACCCCCGCCCGGTGGGCGTACGGGTGGCTCCGTGCGCAGCGGCCGAAGCGCCGATCATCTACGTGCCCGCGCGATTCACCGGGACGGCCGTTCGGATCTCACCGCATATCGTCGTCGGCCGACGTCAAGGAAGAAATACGCACGGTGGCGCCATCGCGTGAAGCGACGCATGTCACGGGTACGCAGGGAAGATTAGACCGATCAGCTGACATCACGCTGCGGCAATGCGGACCACGAACCAGCGTCAGTCCGTGCCGGGGATGACGACCACCAGCCCGTCACACAGATGTCCGGGAACCGTCGAGTGGCCGTGCTGCTGATCACCTCGCCGCGCTGTGCGGGAGCCGGGTCACCGTTATCAGGGTCTGACCGCGCGCGAGCCGCACCCTCACCTCCCACGCGCGGCGGCGGTCGTGCCGCGTCCGCCGGGTCTGTCAGCGGTGCGCCGTACGGTTTTCTTCGTGGCCGGCGATGTTCCCGGGCGGCGGCGCCGGCTGCCGAGGCGGAACGTCGCGTCATTGTGCTCTCGGTGGGAGGTCGGTGTGGTCTGCGAGCGACCGGTCGCTCTGCGCAGGCGGAGTGTGACGCGTAAGCGGCAGGCCATCCTGTCAACCCCCGCGGCCCATCCTGTCAACCCCCGCGGCGGGGATTTCCGCCCCGGTGTACGTGTCGGGAAGAATGCCGGGACGATGACGTCACCAGCTTCCGGTCCGCGCGGCAGCGAGCACGCGCCGTTCATCCATCTGACCGTGCCGAACGCGGCCTTGTACCGTCAGGTGATGTGTGCGTTCCTCGCGGCGAAGGAGCGGTTCGCGGTGCATCTGCGGCCCGAGGACGTGCACGCCGCGCTGGAGCCGGAGCACCGGCCGCCCGATCTGGACGCGGTGGTGAAGGCGCTGGACAGCCTGGTGGAGTGGGGCAACCTGCGGGCGGATCCGGACACCTCGCGGGTCACCGCGGTCGAGGACTTCTACCGCAAGCGGTTCATCTACCAGCTCACCCAGGCCGGGGAAGCCGCCGAGCAGGCGTTGTCGGTGTACGACGAGGCACTGGGGCGGCGCGGTGCGCTGCAGGCGGTGGCGCTGCACGACATCGTCACGCAGCTGCGGGCCCTTCTGGTGATCGCGGCTGAGCGGGAGGAGGGCGGGCCGGACGCGGCGAAGGCGCATCTGGCGCTGTCGGCGCTGACGGGCCGGTTCGAGGCTCTGGCGGAGAACGCGCGGGCGTTCATGGGGTCGCTGCAGCGCACCATGGATCTGCACGGGGTGGAGGTCGAGGTGTTCCTCGCCTACAAGGACCGGCTGATCCAGTACCTGGAGCGGTTCATCCAGGACCTGATCACGCTGGGCGGGCGGATCGCGGTGCTCATCGGCGAACTGGAGCAGGACGGGCGGGCCGGTGTGCTGCTGCGGCTGGCGGCGGCCCGTGAGGCGGCCGACGCCGCGCCCGAGGACGCCGAAAGTGCCGAGGAGCAGGCGTACGAGCGGTGGGCGGCGAAGTGGTCGGGGCTCACCGCCTGGTTCGTCTCCGCGGACGGCCGTGAGTCGCAGGCCCGGCTGCTGCGCGGGCGGGCCCTCGGGGCGATCCCGCAACTCCTCGCGGTTGTCAGGCAGTTGAACGAGCGGCGGGCCGGGCGTTCGGATCGGTCCGCGGACTTCCGTACCCTGGCCCGCTGGTTCGCCGAGGCCCCGGACGACCAGGCGCGGCACCGGCTGTGGCGCGCCGCCTTCGGTCTGTACTCCGCGCGTCATCTGACCGTGGACGCCGATAGCCTGGCCGAGCGCACGGCCCGCCCGGTGCCCGCGTCCACGTCGTGGGCCGAGGCCGAGCCGCTGCGGATCAGCCCGCAACTGCGCCGTACCGGCAGCTACGAACGCCGCGGGCGGGCCCGCCGGGTGCAGGACCGCTCCGAGCAGCGACACCGGCTCGCCGAGATCGCCGCCAGGCAGGCGGAGGAGATCGCCGCCGCCCGTGCCCGGCTCGCGACGGACGACACCATACGGTTGTCCGCGCTGGGAGAACTCGACCCGGTGGCCTTCGGGCTGTTCTTGCAGCTGCTCGGCGACGCCCTGGCCACGTGGCGACCCGGTATGACGAGCACGGTGGCGACCAGCAACGACGGCTCGATGGAGATCCGGCTGACGGCCCTCGCCGACGGGACGACGGCCGAAATCCGCACGCCGGGCGGGACCTTCCGCGGCCCCGACCACCTGATCGAGATCACCGACCTCACCCGGCCCGGCCGCGCGGGACACACACCGGCCGAGACGATTGAGGGGGAGCCATGACCACGCCCCTGGGCGAGGTGCTGGACGGCCGGCGAACGGCCGAGGTGCACAAGGCGGCCCGGACGCTGTTGAAGGAGCCGCTACTGCTGGCGCAGGGCCCGCACGCGGACGAGTTCCGGCTGGTGCGGCAGCACGCCTCGGAGCTGCGCGACTGGTTCGACCGCAACACCGGCTGGTCGCTGCGGGTGGACGCGGAGGCCGCCCGGCTGGCCCGGACACCCGGCACCTTGGCCGATCCCACCCATCCGGCGCGCGAGGCGTCCCGTGGCCGCGCCGCGTTCACGCGCCGCCGGTATGTGCTGCTGTGTCTGGCGCTGGCCGCGCTGGAACGGGGTGAGGCGCAGATCGCCCTGGGCCGCTTGGCCGAGCAGGTGGTGCTGGACGCCGCCGATCCCCACCTGGCCGCCGCCGGGGTGGAGTTCACCATGGAGCGCCGCGACGAACGCCTGGATCTGGCGGCGGTGGTGCGGCTGCTGCTGCGCCTTGGGGTGCTGCGACGGGTGGCCGGCGAGGAAGAGGCATACGTCAGCGGTAGCGGCGACGTGCTCTACGACGTGCAGCGGCGCGTCCTGGCCGGGCTGCTGGCCGCCCGCCGGGGCCCGTCGACGATCATCACCGAGGACTTCGAGGACCGGCTGGCCGAGCTGACCGCCGAGAGCGCGCTGGACAGCGACGAGCTCCGTTTCCGCGCGATCCGCCAGCGGCTGACCCGCAGGCTGCTGGACGACCCTGTGCTGTACTACGAGGAGCTGACCGACGAGGAACTCGGCTACCTGACCCGCCAGCGCGCCTTCCTCACCGCCCGCATCACGGAACTGACCGGCCTGGTTCCCGAGGTGCGGGCCGAGGGCGTCGCCATGGTCGACCCGCACGACGATCTGACCGACGTACGGATGCCGGAGCAGGGCACGCACGGGCACGTCACCCTGCTGCTCGCCGAACACCTGGCGGCCATGGACGGCGGGGTGAGCCGCGCCGACCTCGAACGCAAGGTTCAGGAGCTGGCCGCCGAACACGGTGCGTTCTGGTCGAAGAGCGCCAAGCAGCCCGGCGCGGAGGCGGAGCTGGTCGGCCAGGCGCTGGAGAGGCTCACCGCGCTCGGCCTGGTCGCCACCACCTCGGAGGGCATCGTCCCGCTGCCCGCGCTCGCGCGGTACGCGGTCGGCGAGACCGTCGTGACGGAACCGGGGCAGGCTTCCTCCCGCACACCCCGTGCTCCCCGCACGCCCCGCACACCCAAGCGAAAGGCACCGCAGTCGTGACCGCCCTGCCCGACCCGACACCCGGCCGGTGGCAGCCGCTGCGCATCGGCCTGGTCGACCTCTTCCACTACGACACGGAGGAGTTCTGGTTCCGTGACGGCCGCCTGCTGCTGCGCGGCAACAACGGCACCGGCAAGTCCAAGGTGCTCGCCCTGACCCTGCCCTTCCTCCTGGACGGCGATCTGTCGGCCCGCCGGGTGGAACCCGACGCCGACCCGGGCAAGCGCATGGAGTGGAACCTGCTGCTCGGCGGCCGGCACCCGCACCCGGAGCGGCTCGGCTACACCTGGATCGAATTCGGCCGCCGCGACCAGGACTCGGGCCGGGCCCACTTCCGCACGCTGCTGTGCGGGCTGAAAGCGGTAACGGGCCGCGGCATCGCCCGCCACTGGTACGCGGTCACCGACCAGCGCGTCGGCGAGGAGCTGACCCTGCTCGACGCCACCGGCACCGCGCTGTCGCGGGATCGCCTGGCCGAGGCCGTCGCCGGCCGCGGCATGGTCCACGACCAGGCGAAGGCGTACCGCAGGGCGGTCGACGAGGCGCTGTTCGGGCTCGGCGAGCGGCGCTACGCCGCCCTGGTCGACCTGCTCATCCAGCTGCGCCAGCCCCAGCTGTCCAAGCGCCCCAATGAGACGGCGCTGTCCCGCGCGCTGACCGAGGCGCTGCCGCCTATGGACCAGGCGGTGATCGCCGATGTGGCCGAGGCGTTCCGCTCCCTGGACGAGGAGAAGGAGGAACTGCGAGCGGCCGGTGAGGCCGAACGGGCCGCCTCCGCCTTTCTCGACCACTACCGCCGCTACGCCCGCGTGGCCACCCGCCGACGGGCCCGGCTGCCGCGCAGCGAACACGCCCGCTACGAACAGCTGCACCGTGACCTGTCCCAGGCGCGGACCGAGCGGGAGGATGCCGAGCGGCAACGGGCGGAGGCCGCGGAGCGGATCGCCCAGCTGGAGGAGGTGGCCGTGCGGCTGACGGCCCAGGACGCCGCGCTGCGAGCGGGTCCGGAGATGCGCAGCGCCCGGGAGCTGGAGCAGGCGGCGGCCGATGCGCGGCGCACCGCCGGTGAGCGGGCCCGAGCGGAGACGGACCGGGACCAGGCCGCCCAGGCGAACTCCCGCGCCCTCGGCCGCCTGACGAGCGCCGAAGGGCGGCTGTCAGCGGCCGAGCAGCGGGTCGAGAGCACGCTGCGCCAGGCAGGGGAGACGGCCCGAGCGGCCCGGCTCGAGGACGTGCTGGGGCCCCACGACACCGTCCCGGAGGCAGAACTGCGCCACGCGGCCGAGGAGTCGGTGGCACGCCGGAGGCGCACCCTCGACCACGTGGAGGAGCTGGCCGCGGGGGCCGAGCAGGCCGCCGGCGAACGGCGGGCCGCCGCCCGCCGCCTGGACGAGGCCCAGACCGAGGCCGCCCACACCGCCGAACGCCAGGCCCAGGCGGAGGCGTCCGCCACACAGGCAGGCCATGACCTGGTGGGTGCCGTACGCGAACACCTCGACCGGTGCACGGAACTGGACCTGCCCGACCCGACGGGGCTCCTGGACGCTCTGCACGACTGGGGCACGCATCTGCACGGCCCCAGCCCCGCCCGGGAGCAGACCGCGGCAGCCCACCGCGGGCAGGCCGCAGACCTGGCCGACCAGGCCGCCGCACTCGGCCAGCGGCTGGCCGAGCTGGCCGAGCGCCGCACCACGGCGAGAAGGGAGCTGGCGGAGCTGGAGGCCGGTGGCCAGCGCGGACCGGAGGCACCCCACACCCGTACTCCGGGCCTGCGCGACCGGACTCCCGGAGCGCCTCTGTGGAGGCTGGTCGACTTCCACGACCACGTCACTCCGGACGAACGGGCGGGGCTGGAGGCCGCGTTGGAGGCGTCCGGGCTCCTGGACTCGTGGGTGTGCCCGGACGGCACCATGCTGGAGGCGAGCGGGCACGACGTGCTGCTGTCCCCGCTGCCTTCGCACGCGTCACGGGCCGGCTCCGTGCTCGCCGACGCGCTGCGGCCCGCCGTGGACCACGGCGACCCCAGGGCCACGCAGGTCGGTGAACCGGCCGTGTCCGCTCTCCTGGCGGCCATCGGTCTCGGGGATACCGGTGCACCCGGCACGTGGGTGGCGGCGGACGGTCACTTCCGCATCGGCGCGCTGACCGGCAGCTGGTCGAAGGAAGCTGCCATGTACGTGGGTGAAGGCGCTCGCGAGGAAGCACGCCGCGCCCGGATCGCCACCCTGCGCGGCGAACTGGACGCCCTGGCCGACAGCACGGCACGCCGTGAAGCCGAACGCGCCACGGTGGCCGCGCGCCGGCGCACCCTGGATGCCGAACTGGCCGCCGTCCCCGACGACGCCCCCCTACGCCACGCCCACGCGGTGGCCGCCGCGGCGGCGGACGCCGCCCACCGGGCCCGCACCCGCCAGGAGGAACGCACGGCCGAACTCACCGAGGCGGCCCGCCGCGGTGCCGAAGCGGCCACCGCACTGACCGAGACGGCCGACGCCGTGAACCTGCCCGCCGACCGGCCGGCCCTCACCGCCGTCCGCCAGGCCCTGGCCGACCACACGGCCGCCCTCGCCGCCCTGTGGCCGGCCCTGCGCGACCGGGCCGAGGCGCGACGCGCTGTCGCCGACGAGCAGGCGGAAACCGGCCGGGCCGGGGAACGGGTGGCCGAACTGGACGAGCGTATGGCCGAGGCGGCCCGGCTCGCCGCCGCCGCGGACGAACACCACACCACTCTCCGCTCGACCGTCGGCGCGGCCGTCGCCGAGCTGGAGCGCCGTCTGGCCGAAACCGCGGGTGCCCTCGCCATGTGCGAGCGGGACCAGAAGCAGGCCCGTCACGAGTACTCCGCCGCGGACCGCCGCGCCGGCCGCGCCGAGGGCCGCATCGAGCAGCTGGACAAGGACGTCCATGAAGCGGCGGCCACACGCGCCGAGGCCATCGCCGCGCTCCAGCGGTTCGCGGCCACCGGCCTGCTGACCGTCGCCCTGCCCGAGGCTCCCGTACCGCCGCTGGACGGCGGATCCTGGGCCGCCACCCCGGCGATCGCGCTCGCCCGCGCGATCGAGGCGGCACTGTCCGGTACGGACGACTCCGAGGGCGCCTGGGAACGCGTGCAGAAGCGGCTCAGCGAGGAGTACAAGAAGCTCCAGGACGTCCTCTCCCGGGGCGGCCACAGCGCCACGGCGCGCATGACCGAGGACGGGATGATCGTCGACCTCGTCTACCAGGGCCACGGGCGGGCCGTGCCCGAACTGGCCGAGGCCCTGGCCACCGAGGTCCAGGAGCTGACCCGCATACTGTCGGCGCACGAACGCGAAATCCTGGAAACCCACCTGCTGACCGAGGTCGCCGGCACCCTCCAGGAGCTGATCGGCACCGCCGAGCGCCAGGTACACGCCATGAACACCGAACTCGAACAGCGGCCCACCTCCACCGGCATGAAGCTGCGCCTGATGTGGCGGCCCTCCCGCAAGGCACCGGCCGGACTGGCACAGGCGCGGGCGCGGCTGCGCCAGTCCGCCGACGCCTGGGCGGCCGAGGACCGGGCGGCGGTCGGCGAGTTCCTGCAAGCCCAGATCGCCCGCGCACAGGCCGAAAACGCCACAGGCAGCTGGCTGGAAGTGCTCACCACCGCGCTCGACTACCGCGCCTGGCACGAATTCGGCATCGAACGCCACCAGCACGGCGCCTGGGTGCCCGCCACCGGGCCCGCCTCCGGCGGCGAACGCGTCCTGGCCGTCTCCGTACCCCTGTTCGCCGCCGCCTCCGCTCACTACGCCACGGCCGCTCCACACGCCCCGCGCCTGGTCACCCTGGACGAAGCCTTCGCCGGCGTCGACGACGACTCCCGCGCCAAGTGCCTGGGCCTGCTCCACGCCTTCGACCTGGACGTGGTGATGACCAGCGAGCGTGAATGGGCCTGCTACCCGCAAGTACCCGGCATCGCCATCGCGCAGCTCTCCCGCGTCGACGACATTGACGCGGTCCTGGTGACCCGCTGGCAGTGGGACGGCGCCGAGCGGGCACGGGCCCCCGAACCCGACCGCCGCATGGCGACGGTCCCCGCACCGGCACACTCCCCCGGGGAGCCCGAGCCCACCCCCGCCGAGAACCCCGCGCCCGGCCAGGACGCCCTGTGGGCCTGAGAAGTGACGCGGGGCCGCCCGTGGAGAGGAAAGGGAAGACCCTCACATGAGCGCACCCGACGCCCCCATCGGGCGCGTCGACCACGGCCGCCTCACCCGTCTCCTCGGCGACCCGGGCTGTGCCTGGCTGCTGGACCGGATACGCCGCCGCATGGCACGCGCCGAGCCACTCACCGGCCCGGTCATCCTGGCCGCGCCCACCGACGGCGAGCGGGCCGCCGCCGAACGCCTGCTGGGCCGAGCCCCCGGCGGCGGGCGCTCGCTGAGCATCCAGCTCGACGCCGTCGACACCATCCTGCGCCGCTCCGGTGTCAGCCCCGACGGCCTCGCCGCCGCCGTCATCGCCCTCACCGGACCCGTCACCCTCCTCAGCGACGCGCGCCGGCGGGAAGCGGACGCCTGGCACGACGCGTACACCCCGCTCACCGGTTTGTGCTCCGAGCGGCCCGAACTGGCCGACTGGGGCGAGCACATACGCGTGAGCGGCCTCGTCCGCCGCCTCGCCCGCGGCCCGGAGACCGCCCGGGCCCTGCTCGCCTCCACCGCGACGGCGCTGCGGAGCCTGCCCACGGATCCGGCCGTCTCCCTCCCGGCCTTCGCCGCCCGCACCCTCGGCGATGCCCACGCCCTCGACGACGGCACCCCGCTCGCCACCCTCGTCCACTCCGGCATCCGCGCCGTGACCGGCTTCCCCGACGGCACCGGAGCCGAGTGGCGCCGCGAAGCATGGGCCTGCGCGGGACTCCTCAAGGACGCCCTGTCCTCCACCGTCCTGACCCTGGGCCTACGCGGCACACCCGCGCTCGACTGGGCCACCGGCGTCGGGGAACCCGCCGTGCTCACCCTGCGCCAGCTCACCCGGACGCCTCCCCGCACAACGCCCCCGGTAGTGCGCGTCTGCGAGAACCCGACCGTGCTCGCCACCGCGGCCGACACCTACGGCCCTGCCTGCCCACCCCTGATCTGTCTCCAGGGCCAGCCCTCGGCCGCCGCCCTCACCCTCCTGCGCCATCTGCACTCCCACCGGGCGAAGCTGCTCTACCACGGCGACTTCGACTGGGGCGGCATACGCATCGCCGCCGTCTTGCTGCAGCGCGTGCCCTGGCGCCCCTGGCGCTATACCACCGCCGACTACCGCGCCGCCGCCGGCAGAACCCCCCTGGCACCATCCCTGACGGGCACACCTGCCACCGCTCCTTGGGACCCCGACCTGCGGGCCGCCCTCAGCGAACTCGGCGTACGCGTCGAGGAGGAAACCGTCCTCGACGATCTCCTGACCGACCTCGCACCCTGACAACTCACGGGATCGCGTGGAGTATGCGTAGCAGCATAAGGAGCATGTCCGAGCCCACGCAGAAGTACTCGATCACGATGCCACGGGACATCGCCGAAGCCGCTCGCGCTCGCAGCGGGCCGTCCGGCCTGTCCGCTTACGTCGCCGCGGCCGTGGCCCGCCAGATCGAGCGCGACAACCTCAACGAGCTCATCACGGTCGCCGAGGCCGAACACGGACCGATCACCGACGAGGAGGTCCAAGCGCTCCGGGACCAACTCCAGCAAGCCCGTAGGCAGCAGGCGCCCGACGGAGCGAACACGGCATGACACGATCACCCGCCGCCGTACCCGGCGGCACCTTGGTCCTCGACAGCGGGGGACTCGCCAAGGCCGCACTGCGGGACCGCATGGTCACCGGCTGGCTCGCCCTGGCCCGCGCCGACGACCTCCGATGATCACCAGCGCCGCCACTCTCGTGGAGGTGGTCCACCCCCGGATCAACCGGTCGGCGTTGGAGTGGACGCTCTCCCGCATCGTCGTCGAGCCGATCACCGAGATCCTCGCTCGCCACGCCGCTGCTCTCCTGGCCGACACCGGCCTGCACGGCCACAAGTACGCCATCGACGCCATGCTCAGCGCCACCGTTCTCGCCGCCCCCGGGCCCACAACAGTGCTCACCTCCGACCCCGAAGACCTCATGGCGCTGTGCGGCGGACGCGTCACCGTCATCAAGATCTGACGGCGCGCTCCCCGCACCTGCCGGACGTGCACCGCACGCATGGGGGCCCGTGAGGCGCCCCCCCGTAGGCCGAAGCGCCGATCGTCTACTTGCCCGCCCGATGCACCGGGACGACCGTCTGGATCACTAGCTCACCCGCACCGGCCCATGATTCCGCTCGTCCCCATGTACTGGGCCCTTCGCCGGGGGCACTTCGCATGAGGTGCCGGCAGACCCCGCCGCCAGCGGTTTCGCTGAGTGCGGGGTCTTCTTGTATGCGCAGCCGGATGCGGTCGGATGCAGCCCCATGACAGTGATCACGTAATGGCCACGTAATGATCTAGAGGCGCTTCTCCGCAGGCCACGGCATCCTTCGAGAGCTTCCGAGCGAAGTCAATGACTTGGGCGCGCAGACGATCTTGTGATGTTCTGCTCCTGTGGATGGTGTTCTCTCTGCCTTAATCGCGATCGTCGGAACGCTGCTGGGCTCCGCTGTGACGCATGCGTTCCAGCGCAAAGCGTCTGCACACGATCGAGTGTTCGCGGCTCAGCAGCAACTCCGCTCGGACCGGATGGCTGTCTACAGCGACTTCGCCGGAGCGCTGACAGAGTTCCGACGAGGGCAACAAGATCGCTGGTGGCGCAGGAACGAGGACCCCGACGGCCCCGCGTTCATCGAAGCTCGCACAGAGGCCTACCGGCTCCGCGGGATCGCCCTCCATTCGCTGTTCCGCGTCCAGCTCATAGCGAGCGCGCAAACCCTGATCGACACCGCGCAAAATGCCTACGCCCTCACATCCAGCTTGCACAAGGCAGAAGACAAGACAGAGCTGAGTTCCCTCGGCGCAGAGGCACGAGAGGCCCTGGAGCAGTTCATCACCATCGCTTCTTCGGACGTGCAGTAACGCCGAGGGAGCCCCAGATCTCTCTGGGGCTCCCTCGGCAACTCGGCCGAACCAGGCAGTAGTCACATGGCTTGCGTTTACACGTCCTCCTCCCCGAGGCCCTTCAAGATCCGGTCATTCATCTCATCCTCCTGACCGTCGATGCACTTGGCGTAGATCTTCAGCAGGACGTCCACCGAGTGGCCCGCGCGAGCGGCGACCTCTGGAGCCATCACCCCGGAGTTGAGCCACTGGGAGACTCCCGCGTGCCGAAGGTCGTACGGCCGGAAGGCCAGGACCCGCCGCATCACCCTCTCCGTGTCCGTCGCCCGTCCCGAGCGATGGGACCGGGCCCTGGCCTCCCTGACGGCCGTTCTGGAGACCGTGACGGGCGACCTGTGGGAGGTCGTCTTCCGGCCCTTGGGGCGTCTTCCGGCCCTTGCACAGAAGTCGGTGCGGGAAGGGCCCCTCACCTTCACCGACGAGGACTACGCGCACGATGTGGCCCTGTTCTCTGGCGGTCTCGACTCCCTCGGTCGGGCAGCCCAGCAAGCCGCCCTGCCCTTTCCCCGCGCCCTGCTCCTCGTCACCTTCGCGGAACGTAACTTCGAGGCGCTGCAGGATCAGGTGTACGAGGCCGTACGCGGGCTGCGGCGACGCCCGGTACGGCGTCTCACCCAGAGCCAGACGGTACGCAAACCACGCGGCAGCGGCATCGAGCTGGAACTCACCACCCGCTCACGCGGCCTGCTGTAAGCGGCGACCGCCGTGCACGCCGCCGCAGCGGAGCACGTCCCCGTAGTCCACCCTCCGGAGAACGGCCAACTCGCCCTCAATCCACCACTGTCCGCCGCCCGGACCGGAACGTGCTCGACCCGCTCGGTACACCCCTGGACGGTTCATCACCTCAACCGGGTGATCTCCGAGGTCGCGGAGCCCGGATCCGCGATACGCGTCGAGAACCCCTTCGCGACGCTCACCAAAGGTGACGTCTGTGCGGCAGCCCATGATCCGGGTATGCCGCAGCGGGTGCTGGAGCCAACTCTGAGCTGCGGCGCTCCCCCCGACCGCCGAAACCCGCTGGGCCCGCACTCGCACACTGCGGCCTTTGCTACCCGTGCCTGGTGCGCCGCTCGGGCCTGGTACCCGCGTTCGGCGAGGACCGCACGCCGTACGCGGCTGATCCCTGGGACCCTGACCTGCCCGCTTCCCGTACCGGCAACTGGCAGGCCCTGCGGCGGTGGCTGGACACCGAGTGGAGCATGCTCGATCTGGTGGCCGACGCCCCACTACCGCCCGATACGCAGCCTGCCTCACTCATGGAGGTGGTCGAGCGGGGCAGGGGGGAACTGCGGGCGCTGATCGCATGGGCGGGCAAGAGGGCGCCGCGGAAAGCGTCGTGATCCGTGCCCGTACCCCATCCGGCCCGGGCCCACCTCGTCCGGCTCCAGTCGCTCCCCTCACATCCGGGTGCCGGCATCTGCGCTGCGGGCGAGGACGTAGCCGGTTTCGGAATCGTCCGGCCTGCTCACAGCACCGCGTGGATCGCGCCACGTCGACTGGAGCACACTCAAGATGCTACGAGGGGCATGAGCTGTAGCATAAAGGGCATGAGTGAGCCTACCCAGAAGTACTCGATCACGATGCCGCGGGACATCGCGGAAGCCGCGCGCGCACGCAGCGGGCCGTCCGGCCTGTCCGCCTACGTCGCCGCGGCCGTCGCCCGCCAGATCGAGCGGGACAACCTCAACGAACTCATCGCGGTCGCCGAGGCCGAGCACGGACCCATCACCGACGAGGAGGTCCAAGCGCTCCGGGACCAACTCCAGCAAGCCCGTAGGCAGCAGACACCCGGCGGAGCGAACGCGGCGTGACGCGATCATCCGCTGCCGTACCCGGCGGCACCCTGGTCCTCGACAGCGAAGGACTGGCCAAGGCCGTACTACGAGACCGCGCGGTCACCGGATGGCTCGCCCTGGCCCGCGCCGACGACATGCGGGTGATCACCAGCGCCGCCACCCTCGTGGAAGTGGTCCACCCCCGGATCAACCGGCCGGCGTTGGAGTGGACGCTCTCCCGCATCGTCGTCGAGCCGATCACCGAGATCCTCGCTCGCCACGCCGCTGCTCTCCTGACCGACACCGGCCTGCACGGACACAAGTACGCCATCGACGCCATGCTCAGCGCCACCGCCCTCGCCGCCCCCGGGCCCGCCACAGTGCTCACCTCCGATCCCGAGGACCTCATGGCGCTGTGCGGTGGACGCGTCACCGTCATCAAGCTCTGACGGCGCGCTCCCCGCGCCTGCCAGACGTGCGCCGCACGGGTGGGGAGGCCCGTGAGGCACCCCTCCCGCAGACCGAAGCGCCGATCGTCTCCTTGCCCGCCCGATGCACCGGGACGACCGTGTGGATCACCAGCTCACCCGCACCGGCCCATGGTGCCAGTGGTCGCCGTCCGGGGTTGTGGCGTCCGTCAGGCGGTTGGCTCTGTTCACGAGTTGCGACAACGGTTGTTCAGCCCTTTGGGAGGCACCCGGACCCCGCCGTGTTCGATGTCCACGAGAAACGGCAGCACCCCGTGCGAGGGCGTTCAGCAGGAGGATCGCCGGGGGCAGTGCCTGCAGCCCGGACCGTGGCTGTCAGGAGTTGCGCGGGGCTACAAGGCCGGATTCGTAAGCGAGGACGACGAGCTGAGCGCGGTCGCGGGCCTGGAGCTTGGCCATGGCCCGGTTGATGTGAGTCTTCGCGGTCAGCGGGCTGATCACCATGCGGTCGGCGATCTGGTGATTGGACAGGCCCTGCGCGACCAGGGCGACGGCCTCGCGTTCGCGGCTGGTCAGCTCTTTCAACTCCATGCCGGTGTCGGTGGGGAGCGGCTGGGTGACGTACCGGTTGATCAGCTTGCGGGTGATCGAGGGCGCGAGCAGGGCGTCGCCGCGCGCTGCGACGCGTACGGCGTGCAGGAAGTCCTCCGGAACTATGTCCTTGACGAGGAATCCGGCGGCGCCGGCGCGCAGCGCGTTGAAGACGTATTCGTCCAGGCCGTAGTTGGTCAGGATGACGACGTGCACCCCGGCCAGGGCCGGGTCCGCCGCGATGCGCCGGGTGGCCTCGATGCCGTCGACGACCGGCATCTGGATGTCGATGAGCGCGATGTCGGGCAGGTGTTCCCTGGCCAGGGCCAGGCCCTCGCTGCCGTCGGCGGCCTCGGCCACCACCTCGATGTCGTCTTCGAGGTCGAGGAGCGCGCGGAATCCGCTGCGAATGAGCGGCTGGTCGTCGACCAGCAGGACGCGGATCATGACATCTGCTCCACGGGGAGTTCGGCCTGGACGGTGAAGCCGCGCTCGCTGCGCGGTCCGGCGCACAGCCGGCCGCCCAGGGCGGTGACGCGTTCGCGCATGCCGAGCAGCCCGAGGCCGGGTGTCGGCGCGTTGTCCGGCGTGGCCTTGCCGTCGTCGTCGATGCGTATCGCGAGGGCGTCGGGCCGGTAGTCGATCCGGACCGACGCGGTGGCAGCGCCCGCGTGCCGGGCGATGTTGGTGAGCGACTCCTGGACGATCCGGTAGGCGGTCCGGCCCACCGCGGCCGGCACATCGGGCCGCTGTCCTTCGATGGTCAGCGTCGCCTCCAGGCCGGAGCCGCCGGCCCGCTCCACCAGCTCCGGGATGTGGTCGAGCCCACGGGGCGGCGTGGTGTCGTCGTCGCGCAGTGCTTGAAGGGTCGCGCGCAGTTCGCGGGTCGCCTCACGTCCGGCCTCCTGGATCGCCAGCAAGGAGTCGGGCACCTGTTCCCCGCGCTTGCGGGCCACGTGGACGGCGACTTCGGACTGCACCTTGATGATCGAGATCTGGTGGGTGAGCGAATCGTGCAACTCGCGTGCGATGTGCAGCCGTTCCTCGTCGGCTCGGCGTCGCGCGGTCTCCTCCCGGCTGCGCTCGGCTTCGTCCGCCCGACGCTCGGCCTGCCGCACCGCCTCCCCTGCGGCGAAGGCGGCGATCAGCCAGGCGAACTCGAGGACGCCGCGGCCCTGCGCCAGTGCCTCGCCCACGGGCCCGTCGTGGACGACCAGTGCCGTGATGCGGAGAGCGACCAGCATGGTCACGGACGCCGCCGCCGTGAGGGCACGGTGCCCGGCCCGCACCGCGCCGTACACCGCAACCAGGTACGAGACGGCGAGCACGTGGAAACCGGCCGCCTGGTAACCCACCGCGCACAGCCCGGTGACGGCAAGGACGACAAGCGGAGCCCGGCGGCGCGCGGCCAGCGCCAGGCCGCTCGCCGCCAGCAGCGCGTAGCCGAGCAGATCGGGCCCCGCGCCGGGGGCCTCCCCGGACCGCCCGGTGCCCAGCAGCAGCGCCGCCACTCCGGCGGCGATCGCCCAGTCTCCGACAACGGCCGGGACACGGATCCGCCCTTTGTCCATGCGCGCACCTTAGCCGGATGGCACTGCGGGCGAGTCCCGCTCGTGGACGAGCGAGCGGCTACCGCATCCGCGGTATCTGCGCGGCGTCTGCGGTATTCGCGGCAGCCGGGTGCGGCAGCCGCGGCAGCGAAAAGTGCCTGCGTCTGCGGGACGACCGGCGGTGGGTCCTGCCGACATGCTCAGACCCTGACCAGTTCGTAGGAGGAAAAGGAGAACCCATGTCAGTCGGATTCGCGCTTGCCGCACCGGCGGCCGCGCATGTCTCGGCCCAGTCGGCCGCCGTCGATGCTTACACCCTGACCACCGGGCGACTCGTGGGCAGCGCGGCCGCACTGGTGGCGCTGGCCGGCGTGGTCATCGGTGGGCTGGCTCTGGCCCGCTCCGCCGGCCGTATCGGCACCGGCAACGGGAAAAGGGGGGCCATCGTGTCCCTGGTGGCGGGGCTGACCGGTGTGGTCATCGGCACGCTGAATCTGGCCGTCGCCGATGGTGGTCCCGGCACCGGCAACGGAGTAGTCGGTGGCGCCTTGGGCCTGGTGCTGGGGCTGATCGCCGCGGTCCTCGGCAGGCTGGCTCTGGCCCGCTCCAACCGCATCGCCGCACCGTCTGGCCGTCTGACCGCCTGACCGCCTGACCGCCTGACCGCCTGACCGGGCAGCGAATACGAGAAGATGCCGCCGAGTACGCGCTGTCGAAACTCGTGAACTTTCCGACTCGCTGACGGACGCTGCCTGCCTCTCAAGCTGGTGGACAAGTACTGTCCGTTCTCGCGTACGAAGCCAGCCGGTCTTCCGCGTTCCAGGTGTAGGTCCAGGTGCGCGTCTGGCCGGTCATGTCGTGGAGATGGCCGGCCTGAATCCATTTCTCGGTGTTAACCGAGCCGGCCGAACCGTCGCCGTAGGCGCAGGTGTGGAGCCAGCGTTCGCCGTCGCTCGACGTGGTGTCCTCGATGCCACGGAAGGAGTCGGACGTCACCATCCGACGGGCCATCGCCCGGACCCGGGGGGCACGGTCGGGACCCCTGACGGGCGCCCGGGCGATGAGGAAGTCGTGTGCGGCGGCTCCACCGAGGGAGGCGAGGTCGGCGGCATAGCGCTGGAGGGCCAGGGCTCGTTCCGGGCCGGTGACCAGGCGTAGCTCGCTTCCGGTCGCCACGTGCCACAGGCCGATGGCCGACGCCTCGACGTGCCGCTCGATGTGGACGGGGTCCACCCAACCGGGGAGCCCGCCCATCGCCTTGACGAGGGGCGTCCATGCGTGCGGTGAACCAACAGCCCAGCCTTGGCGAGTCGGCGTCCGGGTCCGTTGCGGGGCTCGCCCCTCTGGTGCGCTCCGGCCCGACGCGTGGAACGACCGTCCACAGCGGTGCGACACCTCGTCGCCCTTCTGGCGCCAGGCCCGCGTAGGCGTCCCGTGAGCTCCGGCGCGTCGGCAGTACGGGCACGTAGATCGGCTCGACCATCGCGGATCCCCCCTCGGCCCCGCTGAATCACCCCTGGTTGAAGGGTGAAGAGGGAGGGCCCGGTATCGAAAGGGCGCAATTGTGGCAGAGCGCAATTCCGGCCGGTGATCGGCTCCGCCGCGCGGAACGGACGGCACTGGAGGTTCTTGTGAGCCGTATGAGTCCTGTGACGGTCCCGATCACAAATGGCCGAAATGGCACAGGAAAACAAGTAGTCAAACACTCAAATCATTGCTCTCCGTGACCGGGGCCCCTACAATCCGTTGCCATGCGTGCCTGGAGCCGTCGCGGCGCCAGCGGGAGTCAGGGCAGAAAGGTCCACGGAGGCGGATGATGACTCGTCGTTCATGGGATGCGGATCCGTCCGCATCATTCGTGCGTCGGTTAGGGAAGTCACCGAGCGAACTGGGCACCACCGGTGACCACGACGACTGCCCCGATATCTGGCAGCTCGACAACGGAGATATCGCGGTCATCGGACGAGACCTCACCGACGCATATCGGTCTCGTCTGCCCGTGGATGTCCGCATCGCCATGGATGAGCGGCTCGTCGTGATTCCGGGAAATACATTGAGCGCGGCGAAGGCGGAGATTCCTGATGCTTAGCCTTGAGCTTCCTGTCCTCGATATCTCGCAGGGTGATCGGCTGCCACGGGACGCCTACCGGGCCGACTTCCGGGAGCGCGTATGGGGTGACGAGGGCCATGACTCGTGGAAGCTGGAGCGGCAACAGCATTTCCAGGAGCCCGGCAGCGACAGCTGGAAAGCCTTTTCGCAAGGCGATTGGGAAGGCGCTCTGCGGCTCATTGAGCAACGACGTGACGGCCTGCTGCAATACATGGGTGAGGCGGCCAAGCGAAACTTCAGCCTCTATCGGGTGCGGGTCGTGGAGGAGCCGATCGCTCCCTACCTCCAGTGGGAACTGCACCTCTTGCGCCTGCGGGCCGAGTGCGGTGAGCGGATCAGGGTGGTCGGGCCTGAGCACATCAGGGGGTTCGAGGAGAGCGGGCCGCTGCCGGAGCTGGTTTCGCTGGGTGGCCGGACGCTGTACAAGGTCGTTTATGACAGTCGGGGAATCAGCGATGGCGCGGTGCGATTCGTTGATCCGGACGTGCTGACACGGTGGGAGGAGTTCATCGAGGGGCTTTATGAAGCCGGTGAAGAGATGAGTTCTTACTTTGAGCGCAAGGTGGCTCCTTTGCCGCCCCCGACAGCTGCGGAGTAGACGATCAACGAGGACAGAGAGCGGGAAGGCGCCCAGGAAGAATTCCCGCAAGCGTCGGAATCCCCGCAAGCGCCGCAGTCCCAGGGGCCGCACGGGACGCAGTCGCAGCTGTCGGGGTCCGCGGGTGATGTGGTGCAGGCCCGTGATGTGCGCGGCGGAGTGCATTTCCATGGGGTGGGTCGGCACGGTGCCAACGGTGATACCCCGCGGCCACGGCAGCTTCCGGGGGACATACGCGGATTCGTCAACCGGACCAGTGAGCTGGAGCGGCTCAATGCGATTCTGACCGGAGATGGCGGGGAGCCGCTCGTCGTCTCCATCTGTGTGATCGCGGGAATGGCGGGGGCGGGTAAGACCTCGCTGGCGCTGCGCTGGGCGCACCAGGCCCAATCGCATTTCCCTGATGGGCAGTTGTATGTGAACCTGCGCGGCTATGACCCAGGGGCGCCCGTCACCGCTCCCGAGGTGCTGCACCGCTTTCTGCCGGCGCTCGGGGTGTCGGGGGCGGCGGTTCCGGCCGATCCGGAGGCCAGTGCGGCGCTGTACCGTTCGCTGCTGGCCGGGCGGCGGATGCTGATCGTGCTCGACAACGCCGCCTCCGTGAGCCAGGTACGTCCGCTGCTGCCGGGCACTGCGGGGTGTCTGGTGCTCGTCACCAGTCGTAGCCGGCTGTCGGGGCTGGCCGTCCGGGACGGGGCGCATCGGTTGACGCTGGGCACGCTGGCCGAGCCGGAAGCCGTGGCCCTGCTGCGTACCGTCACCGCCGGGTATCGGCCCGAGGACGACGCGGAGAAGCTGGCCGAGTTGGCGCGCTTGTGTGCCCGGCTGCCGCTGGCGTTGCGCATCGCCGCCGAACGGGCCGCCAGCCGGCCCCTGATGAGCCTTGACGAGTTGATCAGAGACCTCCGTGACGAATCCGCCCTTTGGGAGGCTCTGACCGTGGGAGACGACGAGGAAGCAGACGCGGTGCGCACGGTGTTCGCCTGGTCCTATCGGGCGCTGCCCGCCGAAGCCGCGCGTTTCTTCAGGCTGCTCGGGCTGCATCCGGGGCCCGAGTTCGAGGTCTCGGCGGCCGCCGCCCTCGCCGGAGTCGGGCACAGCCGGGCACAGCACCTGCTCGACGTCCTGGTCGGAGCACATCTGCTGACGCAGACCGCCCCCGACCGCTTCGAGTTCCACGATCTGCTGCGCGCCTACGCCATCGACCAGGCACAGCACGAAGAGCCCGTCGAGACCCGCGAGGCGGCCCGTCTCCGGGCACTGACCTGGTATCTGCACGCCGCCGATGCGGCACGCACGCGCGTCAGCCCGGCCGAGCCGCCCGTTCCGCTCGACGCGCTGCCCGACGGTGTGACACCGCCGGCCTTCGCGGACTACGACGAGGCGATGCGGTGGTACGAGCTGGAGCACGGCAATCTCTTGGCCGCCGCGCGCACCGCCGCCGATGCCGGGCTCGACGTGATCGCCTGGCAGCTGCCCGCTCTGCTGCGTCCTCTGCACGCGCGTCACAACGCGTTCGAGGAGTGGTTCGCCATGGGGCACATCGGGCTGAGTGCCGCCCGGCGGGCGGGTGACCGGGCCGGGGAGGCGAGGCTTCTGGAGAGCCTGGGCATGGCCTGCCGGCAGTCGCACCGTCCGGCGGAGGCGGCGCGGTACCACGAGGGCGCCCTGGCAGTGCGGCGTGAGCTGGGTGACCGGCTGGGGGAAGCACTGTCGCTGAACGCCCTCGGGCTGGTCCATGTGCGGACACGGCGGTTGGAGGCGGCGAAGCAGCGTTTCACCGAGGCGCTGGCCCTCTTCCGGGAACTCGGAGCGTCCGAGTGGGAGCCCACACTGCTCGCCAATATCGCCACGGTGGGCTACGAGGCGGGTCGGCTCGAGGAAGCCTCTCGGGCCGTTCACGAGGCGTTGACCACACTGCGGGAGCGGGGTGACAAGGGCGGTGAGGGCAACGCCCTGCGGATTCTGAGCGCCGTACAGCGGGAGCAGGGCGCCATACGGGACGCCCTGGAGTCCGCCGGGAGCGCCGTCGAGATCGCCCGTCGGCATCGCAATCATGTCTGGGAGGGGTATTGGCTGCTGGACCTCGGACAGGCCGAGGTGGCCGACGGCCGCCCCGAGGACGCCTTGGTCTCATATCAACGGGCCTCAGTGCTGCATCGGCAGCTCGGGGACCGATCGCGGGAGGCGCGTGCCTGGAACGCCGCCGGTGAGGCGTACGGCCGACTGGGCCGATTCGAGGAGGCGGCCGCGTTCCACCGGCGGGCGGCCGCGGCCCATCGCGAGCTCGACGACCACTGGCAGTTGGCACTCGCACTCGATGGCCTGGCCAGTGCGCTGCGCGGATCCGGGGGTAGTGGCGCGGAAGAGGAAGCACGGCGGCACTGGGAGGAGGCGTCGTGCACGCTGGCGGCGTACGACGATGCGCGGGCGGTCGAACTGCGGAGCCGGATCGACGATGCCTTGGGGGCGTCTCAGCCCTGAGGCCGCCGGGCCCCGGGCCCGGGCCCCGGGCGGGTGCGCGTCAGGCCATGGGGCAGGGGAGGTCCGGGGCCCAGTGGTTCGGAGTGCACGTCACCAGGGCCAGGGAGAGGAATGAGGTGCGGCCCAGGTAGAAGCCGAAGGAGACGTCTGTGCCGTGGGTCAGGCGGTCGGCGGCCGTGGTGACCAGGCGGGCCAGGCGGGCGGTGTCGGCTTCCTGGTGGGAGAGGAAGCCGGGGGCGTGTTCGGTCAGTTCGCGGCCCAGCCAGGCCGCCGCGTCCTTGGGTTCTTCGAAGGTGGCGCGGATGAGGGCGGGGGACTTCAGGAGCCAGAGGGATGTTTCCAGTGGCGGGAGCTCCGAGTGGCGGAAGGTTTCCAGAAGGGTGCGGTAGCGCTCCTGGTCCTCGCGGTAGTACGCCTCCTCCTCCCCCGTGACGGGCGGGCGGGGACGGGCGGGTGGGCGGCGGAGGGACTCCCGGTCGAACAGCTCCTTCTCACCCAGCCACGAGTACGCGTGAATGTGCACGCGTCAGGGGTTCCCTCCGGGGAGTTCCCGGAAGGCCCCTGATGGGGTGATCCCTGCCGCGGCGGTTGTGCCGCCTTCGGCTTCGGGTCTCTACTCCGATATCTCGATCTTCGCGACCGCGTCGTAGAACGACAGATGGTCCTTGATCTCCGCCACCTTCTCGATCGGCTGCGGGTACGCCCACACCACGTCCGGCCGGGGCTCCACCTCGTCGCCTGCCGCGCCGCGGTAGGTCCAGTACGCGGCCTCACCCTTGAAGGGGCAGGTGGTGTGGGAGTCGGTCGGCTGGAAGAGGGTCAGGTCCACGTCCTCCGGGGGGAGGTAGTAGCGGACGGGGAGACCGGTCTCGTGGACGAGCAGGGGGCGGGTCGACTCCGCGACGACGCGGCCGTCGATCGTGACCGTGACGTGCTGGGAGCCGCGCTCCACGTCTACGCGGTGTCCGCCGGTGCCGGTGGTCTGCGGGTGGGAAGCGGGGGTGGTCATCTCTTCCTGGCCTCCTCGGTATGCGGTTCGGTTCCGGGTGGGTGGGACACCTTTTCGGGTGTCTCCCGGGTGGGGTGGCGCCTTCCGTGTCCGAGTGGCGCCTTCCGGTGCTTTCCGGGTGGCACCCTCCGTACTTTCCGGGTGGCGCCCTCCGTACTTTCCCGGTGGCGCCTTCGTGTTTTCCGGGTGGCGCCTTCCGGTGTCTCCCGGCTGCTGCCCGGTGTGACCGGCGTCATGTCCCCTGTCTGCGGCAACGTCCTCGGCGCCGCCGTCATTCCGGAGGCGTTACGCGTCATTCCGGAGGGCGTCACGCCTCGCCCGACTCGCGGGGCCAGGCCCGGCCCTCCTGGCGCTCCACCTCGCGGTTGAAGCGGGTGAGGACGTCCTCGAGGCGGGCCACCTCATCGGAGGGCCAGGACTCCAGCAGCCGGGACAGGTCGGTCTGCCGGCACGTCCGTTCCGCTGCCATGCGGTCGGCGCCCTGCGGGGTGATGCGGAGCTTGCGGGCCAGGCCGCCGGCGGGGTCCGGGATGCGTTCGACGAGGCCGGCCCGGAGCAGTGCGCCGGTCTGGCGGTTGACGGTCGAGACGTCGAGCTGGAACGCGTCGGCCAGCTGGCCGATGGACATCGCGCCCTCGGCATCGAGGCGGGAGAGGAGCAGATAACCGGAGCGGTCCAGGCGGGTGGGGACGGCACAGGGCTCGTCGGTGCAGCGATCCGGGTGGGGCTCCTTGAGGACCGCCGGGCCGGTGTTCGGCTGCGCCGGGGAGTCCTGGCCCTCCGTCGCCTGGCCCTTTCGTTCGCGAGGTGTCAGGACTGAACACCTGGCCACCAGCATGAGCTCGCGCTCCAGCCGCTCCAGCCGCCGATCCGGCACGATTCCTCCTCGCCTTCCCCGCGCCCCCCATTGGAAGTGTGCACGATACACGCCATGTGTAGGATGCACATCTCTCATCGTTCCACTTATCGCACATCTCTCGAAATCTCTTGGGAGGCGGCATTCGCATGCCCCAGTCAGCCCCACCTCGCGTCGCGGAACGTCTGAGCGCCGCGCCGTCCGGCACGCCGCTCCCGCGGGAGGTCGGCGGCGGCTTCGTGGCGGTGCTCGCGTTCTGCGGTATCGCCGTGTCCGTCATGCAGACGCTGGTCGTTCCGCTCGTCACCGAGCTGCCCCAGCTGCTGCACACCACCAGTTCCAACGCGTCCTGGGTGGTCACCGCCACCCTGCTCGCCGGCGCCGTCTCCACGCCGGTCATGGGCCGGCTCGGGGACATGTTCGGCAAGCGCCGGATGCTGATGGTCGCGTTGGCACTGATGGTCATCGGCTCGCTGACCTGCGCCGTCACCTCCGACCTGGTGGTGATGGTGATCGGCCGGGCCATCCAGGGCGGGGCCATGGGGGCCATTCCGCTCGGCATCAGCATCATGCGGGACGAGCTGCCGCCGCAGAAGCTGGGCTCGGCGATGGCTCTGATGAGCTCGTCGCTGGGCATCGGCGGTGCGCTGGGGCTGCCCGCCGCCGCGTTCGTGGCCCAGCACACCAGCTGGCATGTGCTGTTCTACGGGTCCGCGGGACTGGGCCTGATATCGATCGCCCTGGTGCTCTCCGTCATCCCGGAGTCCTCCGTCCGCACCCCCAGCCGCTTCGACGTCATCGGCGCGCTCGGGCTGACGGCCGGACTCGTCTGTCTGCTGCTGCCCATCACCAAGGGCGGTGACTGGGGTTGGACGAGCAGCACCACGCTCGGGCTGTTCGGCGCGGCCGTCGTGATCCTGCTGCTGTGGGGCGTCTTCGAGCTGCGCACCGCCGAGCCGCTGGTCGATCTGCGGACCACGGCGCGGCGTCAGGTGCTGCTGACCAACCTCACCTCGATCATGGTCGGCTTCTCGTTCTACGCGATGTCGCTGATCCTTCCGCAGCTGCTGCAGCTCCCGAAGGCCACCGGTTACGGGCTGGGCCAGTCGATGGTCATGGCGGGGCTCTACTTCGCCCCGATGGGCGTCGCGATGATGCTGGTCTCGCCGCTGTCCGCGCGGATCAACGCCGCGAAGGGGCCGAAGGTCTCGCTGGTCCTCGGGCTGATCGTGATCGGCGCGACGTATGGCGCGGGCCTGGTGATGATGGACTACATCTGGCAGATCGTGGTCCTGTCCACCGCGCTCGGCATCGGCATCGGCATCGCGTACTCGGCGATGCCCACGCTCATCGTCAGCGCCGTTCCGGCCGCCGAGACGGGGGCGGCGAACGGGCTCAACACCCTGATGCGGTCCATCGGCATGTCCACCTCCAGCGCGGTGGTGGGTGTGATCCTGGCGCATCAGACGACCGACTTCGGCGGGGTGCCGCTGCCGAGCAAGGACGGGTTCCAGACGTCGTTCCTGGTGGCGTGTGCGGCCTCGGTCGGCGGTCTGCTGATCGCCCTGTTCCTGCCCGCGCGGCAGCGCGCCGGGCTGGCGGGCTCGGCTCCCGTGGCGGCCTCGGCGCCCGCGACCACGACGGGCTCCGCCCCGGTGACCGACTCCGCGCCCGTGGCCGCCCCCGCGCTCGCGGGCGCCCCGGCTGCCGCAGCCACCTCGGCGGCCTCGGCTGCGACGGAGACCGCGACAGCGACCGCGGCAGACGCCGGGGATCTCGCCTACGCCGAGTACGCGGCGGAGGACGTGTCCGCCCTCACCGGCGGCGTCATCCACGGCCGGGTGCTCGGCCCCGGCGGCGGCCCGCTCGCCGACGCCGCCATCACCCTCATCGACACCGGCGGCCGTCAGCTCGGCCGTACGGTCACCGGCCGCGACGGCCGGTACCGCGTGCCCGCCCCGGACACCGCGAGCGTCGTCCTCATCGGCTCGGCCACCGGGTACCAGCCGCAGGCCGCCACGCTGCTGGTCACGGACCTGCCGGTGGTCTGCGATCTGCGGCTGTCCGGCGGGGGCGGACTGACCGGGTCCGTACGGGCCGTCGGCGGAGAGCCGCTGACCGGTGCGACCGCCACGGCCACCGGGCCCGAGGGCGAGGTGGCGGCGACGGCGACCGCCGACGAGAAGGGCGAGTTCGCGCTGCCGGAGCTGACCCCGGGGACGTACACGCTGACCGTGGCCGCCGCCGGCCACCGGCCGTACGCCACCCAGGTGGAGCTCACCCTCGGTGAGCCGGTGCGGGTGGACGCGGAGCTGCCGCCGGCGGCCCGGGTCCGGGGCACCGTACGGGACCGGGGCGGCCGGCCGCTCGGGGACACCCGGGTCTCGCTGCTGGACGCGTCCGGCGATGTGGTCGGCCAGGTCATCACCGGTGACGACGGGGCCTTCGGGTTCGAGGCGCTCACCGGCGATCACTACACGGTGGTGGCCAGCGGCTACGCCCCGGCCACCCGCCAGATCACGGTCGGCGGCGCGGCGGGCACCGAGCGGCGGGATGTGGACTTCCTGCTGGGTCACGGCGAGGAGTGAGACGGGCCGCTCCCGAGCCCGGAGCCTGGGAGCGGCCCCGTCCCCGAACCCGGAGCGTGCGGCGGCCCCGTCGTCTCACGCTCTCCGGGGCCGCCGCTGAAGGCCCTACAACGAGGGCAGGCCCGTCAGGCGAGGGCAGGCCCGTCGGGCCACCGGTAAGGAGCGGCGCCCGTGGCGCCGCTCCTTCTCATTCCTCCTCCTCGGGGAGGCTCTCCCACGCCTCGCCCTTCCGGTACAGCTCATAGCCCTCCTCGTCCGCGATGGACTCCGCCTGGGCACGGCTGCGCACGGAGATCTCATACGTGTGGCTGTCGACGGTCGCGTGGACGCCCGAGCCGTCGGTGACCGTCTCGATCGCATGCGTCTCGTAGATGACGCGTCCCGGCTCGCATTTGCTCCAGACCACATGCATGCTCACTGCCATCGGACCCACTCCCGCGCAGACGAGGCCCCTGGTTTCAGGGTCTCACCTGAGCGCCTGGTCCACATGGCTTGACGTGGCCCCATGGCCTGACGAGGCCCCCGTCCGGCTGGAAGCGGCGACGGTCCCCCGGCTGCCGAAGAGCGCCATGGTCGCCAGGGCGAGGACCACCAGCGCACCCCCGAACCACATCACACTGGGGACCGCGATCCCGTCCGCCGCCCGGCCGCCGAGCAGTCCGCCCAGCGCTATCGCCACGTTGAAGACCCCGACGAACAGCGCCGACGCCGCCTCCCGCGCGTCCGGCGCCGCGTGCAGCACCCAGGTCTGGCAGGTCACCGACACCCCGCCGTACGCCAGGCCCCACACCAGCAGCAGTGCGGCCGCCCCGGCCGTCGTGGCACCGGCGACCGGGATGAGCAGCTCGGCCGCCGCGAGCAGAGTGAAGATGACCATGAGGGTGCGGCGCGGATCGCGGTGGGCGGTGGTGCCGCACAGGAAGTTCCCGGCGATGCCCGCCACGCCGTACGCCAGCAGCAGGGTGCTGATCAGGCCCGTTCCGACCCCGGCGACGTCCTCGAGCACCGGGCGGAGGTAGGTGTACGCCCCGAAGTGGCCGGTGACCAGCAGCGAAGTGGTGATCAAGCCGGTCCGCAGCCGGACATCGCGGAACAGCCCCGGCACCTCGCACAGCCGGATCGTCCCGGCCGTGGGCAGCGGCGGCAGGGTGACCGCCATGGCGGCGGCCACGGCCAGCGACAGGGCGGCGAACGCGATCCGCCAGTGGACCAGATCGCCGATGAGCGTCCCGATCGGCACCCCGAGCACCGAGGCCACCGCGATACCGCTGAAGATCAACGTGGTGGCATGGCCCACGGACCGCTCGGGCACCAGCCGCACCGCGAGCCCGCCGGCGATCGACCACACCCCGCCGATGCTCACCCCGACCAGCACCCGGGCGAACAGCAGGACGGCGAAGCCGGGCGCGAGCGCGGACAGCAGATTGGCGACGGCCAGCAGCCCCATCAGACCGCACAGCACCAGCCGCCGGTCGAAGCGGCCGACGGTGACGGTGAGCAGCGGGGCGGCGAACGCGGCGACCAGACCGGGCACGGTCATGGCCAGACCCGCCGTACCGTCCGAGACGCCGAGCGCGGAGCCGATCGACGTCAGCAGGCCGACCGGCAGCATCTCGGTGGTGACCACCGAGAAGGTGCCGACCGCGACGGCGACGACGGCGGCCCAGGCCCTGAGTGGCGAACGCACCACCGGAGGTGACCCGGATGTGCCTGCCGGAGCGGTGAGTTCCGTGCTGGTGGACATGTCTTTAGCGAACAGCCGTGCCCCTGCGGGAACAACGCCGAAGTTCTCAGCCCCCCGGGCGCCGTGGTCCTCTGGGGTCCTCCCCGTGCCGGGCCCCGGCACGGGCCGGGTTCGCTGATCGGCTGAGCGCTCCCCGGGAAGTGCCGCGAGGTGCGGTCGTTCATCCGCGGCTGCGTCGTGGCCGGTCGCGCCCGAGCGGCGGAGCCGCACATCGACACAGCCCCGCGCCCCTTCCGGGCGCACCCGAACCGCACCGGACTTCAGCGAGGCCGCTTACCCCACATCCCGGCGCATGCACACCCGTGGCCAGCGGTCCAGCCCATGACCCGCCTCGCAGCGCCGGATCTCCCGGAGGCCAGGGGTCAGCTCGGCCTCGGCCAGGGTCCGGAAGCCGCACCGTGCGGCGTAGTACGGGGCGTTCCAGGCCACGTCGACGAAGGTGGTCAGGGTGAGCGCGGGGACGCCGTCGCCGGCGGCCCGCACCGCGATGTGGTCGATCAGGGCCCGTCCCACACCACGGCGGGCGCTGTCGGGGTGGACCGAGATCTGCTCGATATGGACGTTTCCGTCGACGGGGTCGGTGATCAGATACGCCATCGCCCGGTCGGCGTCGTCCACCGCGACCCAGGCCCGTCCGGCCCGCTGGTAGCGGCTCAGCTCCTCCAGGCTCAGGGGCTCGTCATCAGCGACTTCGTCCATCCCGATGTCCCGGAAGCAGAGTCCGGCGGCGCGCTCTATGTCCTGGAGGACGGGGAGTTCTTCACTGGTGCTCGTTCGAATCCGCACCCCACCATCATCCTCCGGAACGCCGGAACAAAGGTGTGCCCCCCACCGCCGTGGAGAGCACCCTTCGGCCGTTCCTTCATATGAAGACATATGAACGCCACCGGACCGGGGCCACCCCAATGACCTCGGCCTTCTCCGCTGGCGATGATCAAGAACCTACCAAGGACACTGGTCCGAGGGGAGGTTGAGGGGGTCACAAGGTTTCACATGGGCTCACGCGGCCCCATGTGGTCTCATGCCTCGGCCTCGGCCGCGCCCTCGGTGATCGCCTCCTCGACCTCGCCCGTGCGCGCCGCCTCCTCCGCCGCGAAGCGCCGTTGGTCCAGCCGCTCGGCGAGTTCCTCGTCCTGGCTCATCAGCAGGTCGAGGTTGCTGTCGCCCAGCTCCAGCACGCCCATGTCGACATACGCCCGCTGGAGCCGCTCGCCCCACAGCCCGATGTCCTTCACACAGGGGACGATCCGGCTGAACAGCAGCTTGCGGAACATATGCAGGAACGGCGACTGCTCGCAGTACTCCTCCGCCTCGGCCTTCGGGATGCCGAAGTTCTCCAGGACCTCCACCCCGCGCAGCCGGTCGCGCATCAGGTAGCAGCCCTCGATGACGAACTCCTCGCGCTCCCGCAGCTCCGCGTCGCTGAGCTGCCGGTAGTAGTCGCGCAGGGCCATCCGGCCGAAGGCGACATGGCGGGCCTCGTCCTGCATGACGTAGGCGAGGATCTGCTGGGGCAGCGGCTTGTCGGTGGTGTCGCGGATGAGGCCGAACGCGGCGAGCGCCAGGCCCTCGATGAGCACCTGCATGCCCAGATAGGCCATGTCCCAGCGGGAGTCGCGGAGGGTGTCGCCGAGGAGGGTCCGCAGATCGGCGTTGATGGGGTAGAACGTGCCGAGCTTGTCGTGCAGGAAGCGGCTGTAGAGCTCGGCGTGGCGCGCCTCGTCCATGGTCTGGGTGGCGGAGTAGAACTTCGCGTCGAGGTCGGGCGCGGCCTCGACGATCCGGGCCGCGCACACCATCGCGCCCTGTTCGCCGTGGAGGAACTGGCTGAACTGCCAGGCGGCGACGTGATGCCGCAGCTCGCCCTTGTCCCGCTCGGTCATCCGGTCCCAGTGGCGGGTGCCGTAGAGGGCGAGCGACTCATCGGGGGTGCCCAGGGGATCGTACGGATCCACCTCCAGGCCCCAGTCGATCCGCTTGACCGCGTCCCACTGCTTGTCCTTGCCCTTCTGGTAGAGGGCGAGCAGCCGGGCCCGGTGGTCGTCGTACTCCCAGTTGAATCGGGCGGCGCCACCGGCGGGCACCTGCCACAGGGGGTCCCCGGGATCCATCGCGTAGAGCTCTTGCGTCGACACCGACGCCTCCTTCGCCTCGCTCCCCCGTGAACGGATGCGTACTCGGCAGGCTCACATGACCGTTACTCGCCGGTCAATAAGACCTCTCCAAGGGATTGACGCCCTTGCTGACGCAGAGTCTCATAAGGGGTATCCACCGGTAACCCATCCCACCGGCGTTTGTCCGAAGCCACCAGTGAGGTGCCCTCAGCGATGACCACCACGACCGAACCGCCCGCGCTCCGGGACGCGCTCGGGCTGATCAAGGACCGCGAACGGGTCGCGGAGCGACTGCTCGAATCCTCCGCCAAGCACTCCTTCGACCCCGACACCGAACTCGACTGGGACGCGCCGTTCGAGCCCGGCAAGTGGTTCTGGCCACCGGAGCTGGTCTCGCTCTACGACACACCCATGTGGCGGCGGATGTCCGAGGACCAGCGGCAACTGCTGGCCCGGCACGAGGCGGCGGCGCTCGCCTCCCTGGGCATCTGGTTCGAGATCATCCTCATCCAGCTCATGACCCGGCACATCTACGACAAGCCCGCGACCAGCGCCCATGTGCGGTACGCGCTCACCGAGATCGCCGACGAATGCCGCCACTCCAAGATGTTCGCGCGGCTGATCACCAAGAGCGGCACCCCGGCCTATCCGGTCACCCGGCTCCACCACAACCTGGGCCGGATCTTCAAGGCGATCTCCACCACGCCCGGTTCCTTCACCGCGACCCTCCTCGGCGAGGAGATCCTGGACTGGATGCAGCGGCTGACCTTCCCCGACGAGCGCGTGCAGCCGCTGGTGCGCGGGGTGACCCGGATCCATGTGGTCGAGGAGGCGCGCCATGTGCGGTACGCACGCGAGGAGCTGCGCCGCCAGATGCTGCGGGCGCCGCGCTGGGAGGCGGAGCTGACCCGGATCGGTTCGGGCGAGTTCTCCCGGATCTTCTCGCAGGCGTTCATCAACCCCAAGGTCTATTCGGACGTGGGGCTCGACCGGCGCGCGGCCGTCGCTCAAGTGCAGGCCAGCGCCCATCGCCGTGAGGTGATGCGCAGCGGCGCCGGCAAGCTGACCGAATTCCTCGACGACGTCGGGGTGATGCGGGGTGTGGGCCGCCGACTGTGGAAGAGCTCGGGGTTGCTGGCCTAGGGGCGGGCCCGAGGGACCGCTGGGCCTGGACCCGAGGGGATACCGGCCCGGGGCCCACGAGGGCATCGGGCCGGAACCGACGAGGGCAACGGCCCAGGACCGGAGGGGGCATCGGCCCAGGGCCGGAGGGGGCATCGGCCCAGGACCGAAGGGGGCATCCGCTTCGTCACCCCGGCCGGTTACGCTGCCAGGCATGACGACAGGCAGCGGCACCGCTTCGGCGCCCCCGGAGGCGACACCCCCGGCGGAGGCGAGCGCCGCCGTGCGCCCGGCGGCGGAATCCCCGGCCGCCGCCCGTCCGCCGGCCGCCCGGCGGGGGAGCTACCGCAGGCTGAGCGTCGAGGCCCGGCGGGCCGAACTCCTCACCGCCGCGCTCGGCCTCTTCGCCCATCGCGCGCCCGAGGACGTGTCGCTGGACGATGTGGCCTTGGCCGCCGGTGCCTCCCGTCCACTGGTCTACCGCTACTTCCCGGGCGGCAAGCAGCAGTTGTACGAGGCGGCGCTGCGCAGCGCCGCCGATGAGCTGGAGCGGTGCTTCGAGGAGCCCAGGAGCGGTCCGCTCAGCGGCCGGCTGAGCCGGGTGCTGGACCGCTATCTGGCCTTCGTGGACGAGCACGACGCGGGGTTCAGCGCGCTGTTGCAGAGCGGCAGCGTGGTCGAGACCTCGCGGACGAACGCGATCGTGGACGAGGTGCGGCGGGCGGCGGCCGAGGAGATTCTGCGCCATCTGGCGGTCAAGGGGCCCGGTGCGCGGCTGCGGATGATGGTGCGCACCTGGATCACGGCCGTCGAGGCGGCCTCGTTGATCTGGCTGGACGAGGAGAAGCAGCCACCGGTGGAGGAGCTGCGCGACTGGCTGGTGGACCAGTTCGTGGCGATGCTGACCGCCACCGCGACCACCGATCCGCAGGCGGCCCGGGTGATGCGGGCCGCGCTCATCATGGAGCCCGCCGAGGGCCCGGTCGGGCGGCTGGCCCGCCGTGTCGTACCCGCGCTGGGCGAGGCGTCGCATCTGCTGTGACGGGCGCGGTCAGTGACGGGTGCGATCGGTGACGGGTGCGATCGGTGACTGCTGTGGTGGGCGCGGGCGGCGACCGCCGGGCGCGGGCGATGCTGTGAGACTGGTGCGGTGAGAAGCGAGGAGACGCCCTTTGTGGGCGGGCCGCTGGACGGCCGGGTGCTGCCGGTGCTGGTCGGCCTCACCGGCCAGCCGCCGAAGACCTACGAGGTGCCGGTGGAGAACGAGGCGGGCGAACCACCGACGGTGCATGTCTACCGCAGGGTTCCGGCCGCCACGTCCAAGCGGCTGGGCCTGGTCCGGGGCTGGGCCTATGAGTACGACCCGGAGGGAAAACCGGGTGGCGGGCTGAAGTGGCCGTGGTCCAAGCCGAGCTGACGGCCCGCCGGACGGGTGACCATATTCGCCCGACTCGCCCACAATTCTCCTGAAGATACGAACGTCATGCCACGATCCTGCTGAGCTGGACGCCGAACAGAGGCGTCAGTGAGCCGGAGGTGATCACGTGTCAGGAAGGATCGTGGGCTCGGTCTGCGCGGCGACGATCACGGCGACCGCCGCGCTGGTGCCCGCCGTTCCGGCGGCCACGGCGTCGGCCGCCCCCTCCCGCCCCGCCGACCGGTCCGTGTCCGAGCTGCTGACGCAGCTCAAGACGCTGTACCGGAAGGCCGAGGAGGCGACGGAGACGTACAACGCGACCGAGGAGAAGCTGCGCGAGCAGCGCACCAGAACCAGGGAGCTCACGGCCGAGCTCGTGCACGCCCGTACGGAGCTCGCCGACAGCCACGACGACGCGGGACGGCTGGCCCGTCAGCAGTACCAGGGCCACAGCACGCTCTCCTCCTACGCCTTTCTGCTGACCCTGCTCACCCCCCATCCCGACAGCGCCACCGACGAGGCGCGTGAGCTGGAGCGGGCGGCCGGCCGCGAGGCCACCCTGGTGCGGCGGCTGACCAGGGGCGAGCGGCGCGCCGACACCATCGCCACCCGGGCACGGACCGCGCTGGACAAACAGCTCTCCCTGACGGCGAAGCGGAAGAAACAGCGGGACAAGGTGGAGAAACAGCTGCGCTCCATCGAGAAGCTGCTCGCCGCGCTGAGCGCCCGCCAGATCGCCCAGGTGGCGCAGCGCGAACACGAGGAGACCACGAAGGCACAGCGCGAACTGCTCGACTCCGGGGCGCTCGGCCCCGCGAAAAGCGCCTCGCCGCCCGCCCCCACCCCAGGCGGTGGCACCCGCACCACCCCGGCCCCCGGACCCGGCCCGGCCACCCCCTCCCCGGCCGCCACCGTCACCGCGCCCCGCCCCCGCCCGGCCCCCGGCCGCCCCGGAACGGCGACCTCGGAGGCCGGGAAGCGGGCGCTCGCCTACGCGCTGAACCAGATCGGCAAGCCGTACGTCTGGGGCGCCGAGGGGCCGAACTCCTTCGACTGCTCGGGGCTGACCTCCTCCGCCTGGGCGCATGCCGGGCAGCTCATTCCGCGCACCAGCCAGGAGCAGTGGCGCCGGCTGCCGCGGGTGCCGCTCAACAAGCTGCGTCCCGGCGATCTGGTGATCTACTACAAGGGCGCGAGCCATGTGGCGATGTACGCGGGCAACGGCCAGGTGGTCCAGGCGCCGCGCCCCGGCCAGCGGGTGAAGCTCTCCCCGCTCGCCTCCAATCCGCTGCACGGCGCGGTGCGCCCGGGTCCGGTCACCGTGGCCAAGCGCTGAGCGTCCCGGCGACGCCGGTGTCAGCCGACGTACCGAATGGCCCCGGCCTCGGCCCCCGCCCGGTCGTCGGCCCCAGCCTCCTCGCAGACCTCGGCCGCCTCACAGACCTCAGCCTCGGCTTCGGCCTCCGCGGCCTCGGCCTCGGCCTCTTTCCTGACCGCGTCCAGATAGGCGGCCGTCCTCTCCGGCTCGTAGAAGAAGTTCTCGAAGTCGGAGGGGTCGTCGAAGCCGTTGGCGATGCGGTGGGCGACGGCGGGGAAGGCGGCCCCCGCCCCGAGAAGGTTCACGATGTGCTCCGGCGGCGGGCCCAGCATGGCGTTGGTCCACTTGGTGACATGCCGCGCGGTCTCCCAGTAGCGGTCGAAGGTCGTCCGCATCCACTCCTCGTCGAACGGCCGGTCGCCGTGCTCGACGATGCTCTCCAGATAGGCCGCCGCGCATTTGGCCGCGGAGTTGGAGCCCTGCCCGGTGATCGGGTCGTTGGCCACCACGACATCGGCGACGCCCAGGACCAGCCCGCCGCCCGGCAGCCGCCCGACCGGGTTGCGCACGGTCGGGGCGTACCCGCCGGACAGCGTGCCGCCCGCGTCCGTCAGCTCGACCTTGGTGGCACGCGCGTACTCCCAGGGCGTGAACCGCTCCATCAGCTCCAGGACGCACGCCAGATGCTCCGAGGGGTCGGTGATGCCCTGGAAGACGTCGGCCGGACCGCCCGGGACGGCCTCCCAGAAGAGGATGTCGGCGCGGCCGGTGGTGGTGAGCGCGGGCATCACGAAGAGCTCGCCGACACCGGGGACGAGATTGCAGCGCACCGCCTCGAGACCGGGGTGCTCGGGGCGCGGGCCGAGGCCATGCACATAGGCGACCGCGAGGGCGCGCCGCGGGGTGTCGTACGGGGAGCGGGCGGCGTCCCGGCCGAAGAGCGAGACCAGTTCGCCCTTGCCCGCGGCCACCAGCGCCAGGTCGTACTTCCTGTCGAGAACGTCCAGGTCGGAGACGGCGGCGCCGTGGATGACCACTTGGCCGCCGCGCTGCTCGAACGTCTCCATCCAGCCGGCCATCTTGATCCGCTGGTCGACGGACTGGGCGTGGCCGTCCAGCCGGCCGACCCAGTCGATGACCCGCGGGTGGGCCCGGCCCTCGGAAGCCGGCGGCCCGGCGACGGAGACCCCGAGGCCCTCGACCCGCGGCGCCCGCTCCTCCCAGAAGTTGAGCTCCAGATCGCGCTCATGGCCCAGCGCGGTGTGGTACATGCACTGGGTGGACATCACCCGTCCGCCGCGGATCTCATCGGACGTCCGGTTGGACATCAGCGTGATCTCGTAGCCCTTGGACTGCAGGCCGAGAGCGAGTTGGAGGCCGGACTGACCGGCACCCACGATGAGTATCTTCCGCATGGCTGTCGACTCTCCCTCAAGCTCGGGCCGGTAAAGGGAATGGAGCAGTCCATCCCGCGGGCGGAGCTGAGGTTACGTCACTCGGGTGAGGCGTCAACGGCGTGTCTCACCAGCGCCAGCAGCGCGTCCACGACCGCGATCCGGCGCCGGGCGTCCATCATCACCACCGGCACCGTGGGCGCCACGGAGAGCGCGTCGCGCACGTCCGCGGGCTCGTAGAGCGGGGTCCCCTCGAAGTGGTTGACCGCCACCACATACGGCAGACCGAGGCTCTCGAAGTAGTCCAGCGCCGGGAAGCTCTCGTCCAGGCGCCGGGTGTCGACCATCACCACCGCGCCGATGGCCCCGCGCATCAGGTCGTCCCACATGAACCAGAAGCGCTGCTGGCCGGGGGTGCCGAAGAGATACAGGACCAGATCGTTCTCCAGCGTGATCCGGCCGAAGTCCATGGCGACGGTGGTGGTCAGCTTCTCCGGCGTCGCCTCGAGGTCGTCCACGCTCTCGCTGGCCTGCGTCATCAGCGCTTCGGTCTGCAGCGGAGTGATCTCCGAAACCGCGCCGACGAAGGTCGTCTTGCCGACCCCGAACCCTCCCGCTATCACGATCTTGGTGGCGATCGGCGCGCGGGAGCGGTCCGTCTGCCACCTCTGGAGCACCTCCTCGGCCCCGGGTATCCCGGCCCCGGGTATCTCCGACGTCGCCGGCGGGGTCGCCGTGATCGTCTCAGAGCCTGCGAAGTCCACTGAGCACCCTTTCGAGCAACGCGCGGTCCGGCTGGCCGGGACCCCGCCCGGTGCCGTAGACGCGGATCTTTCCCTGGTCGGCCAGGTCGCTGAGCAGGACGCGCACCACCCCGAGTGGGATCTTGAGCATCGCGGAGACCTCCGCGACGGAGCGCATCCTGTCGCACAGTTCGATGATCGCCCGGATCTCCGGCATCATCCGGGCGTTCAACCCACTGGGGGCCAGGTCGAGCTGTCCGTCCGGAGACTCCAGCGACGCCACGAAGGTCTCCACCAGCAGCACATGGCCGGAGCGGGTGCGACCGCCGGTGAGTGAGTACGGACGTACGCGAGCGGGTTTACGGGCGGGCCGGCTGGACCCGGCGGCCGTCACTGTGCGTGCTCCAGCGACCTGCGTAGTTCATTGCGGAGTTCGGGGGTGAGCACATGTCCGGCCCGGCCCACGAACAGTGCCATGTGATAGGCGACGACGGTCATATCGCAGTCGGGCGTGGCATGCACCCCGAGCAGCGAACCGTCACTGATCGACATGACGAACAGACTGCCCTCGTCCATCGCCACCATCGTCTGCTTGACGCTGCCGCCGTCCATCAGCTTCGCCGCGCCGAGCGTGAGGCTGCCGACTCCCGAGACAATCGTCGCGAGATCCGCACTGGAACCCTTGGGGCCGTCCTGTGCTGCCGGATCGGACGACGTGGCATGGTGCCGTGTGTCGGAGGAGAGCAGCATCAGCCCGTCGGTCGAGACGACCACAACCGAGCGGACGCCCGGCACCTCCTCCACCAGGTTCGACAGCAACCAGTGCAGATTACGGGCCTCGCGACTCAACCCGTACGTACTACTGGGCGCATTCACCCGCGTGCCTCCTCAACCGTGCCACCCTCGTTCTGCGCCCCCGTTTGTCCTGCTGTTCCCCGTTGCCGCCGCGCGGGCTCGCCACGGGCGGCGACCTCGGCGGCGGCGTCCCGGCGTCCGTCGCGGGCGCCGCGCTGGAAGCCACCGAGGCGGCGCCGCAACTCTTCCGCGTTCACCGAGCCGGTCCGCTCCTGTGGATCGGGCTCCCGGAGCGCCACGTTCCGCGGTGTGCGTTTGGGAAGCCCCTTGTCGGTGCGCGCCGCTTGGTCCTCCGGGCGGGCATGCTGGTCGGGGCCGATGGCGTACGGATCGACGGGGGCCGACTCACCGCCCGCCGCCGGGCCGTCGGCCGCCGGGCCGCCGGCCGCCGGGCCGCCGGCCGCCGGGCCGCCGGCCGCCGGGCCCCAGGCGTCCGCGCCCACCGGCCGGATGCCGTGGCGGCCGAACCGCCGGTCGAAGTCCTCGTAGTCGTAGTCGTCGCCGTCGCCGTGGCGGTCCGCACCGTCCGCACGATCCTCGCGGCCATCACGACCCTCGCGGTCGCCGTGGTCCTGATGGCTCTCGCGGCGCATGCGATGGAGGGTCAGCTCCATCGTCCGCTCCACGGCCGGCACCTCCGGCTCCTCGGCCGGGGCGGCCGGGGCCGTCTGGGGTGCCGTTGCCGCCTGAGGTGCCGGGGCCGGGGCGTCCGCGCCCTGCCGTGCGCCGTCCTCTCCTTCGGACCGGGCCGACTTGGGGACGCGCTTGGGCAGGGTGGGCAGCGCACCGCCGTTCTCCGGGCTCGGGTGGCCGCGCGGCGGGGTGGGCTCCATGGGGTAGTCACGGCCCGCGTCCGCGGTCTGCCCCCACTGCTCGGCGGGGACCGTCCAGGAGGCGGCCGGCTCCGAGTCCGAGGCCGCCTCGACGGGCGTCGGCTCCGCGTCGAGCGCGGGCTCGGGCTCCGGCTCGACGGCCTGGGGCGCCGCAGCCGGCTCCGCGGGCGGCGCGACCGGCTCGGCCGACAGCTCGGCACCGACGGCCGCCGCGGCGCTCGCGCTCGGCACACCCTCCTGGTCCCGGGCGACCGAACGGGTCTGCCCGGGAAGCGTGTTGGAGTTCGCCTCGGCCTCGGAGCCCGGGAAGCCCAGGAAGGACGACGGTCCGGTGCCGCCGAACGTCGCGCCCACGCTCACCGGCGGGGCGGGCGGCAGCCCGGCGCCGGGCGGACCGGCCGGGAGGATCTTCGTCGGGAGGACGACCACGGCGGCCACCCCGCCCGGCTGCTGCTCGCGCAGCTGCACCCGGATGCCGTGGCGCGCGGCGAGCCGGGTCACCACATACAGACCGAGGCCCAGCGGGTCCTCCGGCTGGGGGCCCTGGCAGTACTCCGGCACCGGGTCGGCGAGCCGGGTGTTCAGCTCCAGGAAGCGCTCGGGCGTCATGCCGATGCCCTCGTCCTGGACGGAGAGCATGACCTCGCCGGATTCCAGGAGCCAGCCGGAGATCTGGACCGCCGCGTCCGGCGGAGAAAACGATGTCGCGTTCTCCAGGAGCTCGGCGATCAGGTGGCTGACGCTGTCCGCGGCGAACCCGGCGACCTGGGCATGCGGCGGCAGCGCCTGGATCTGCACCCGGTCGTACCGCTCGACCTCGCTGATCGAGGCGCGCAGCACATCCAGCAGCGGCACCGGCCCCGGATGGGTGGCCTTCTGCTCGGAGCCCGCGATGACCAGGAGGTTCTCGCCGTAGCGGCGTATCCCGGTGGCCAGGTGGTCGAGCTGGAAGAGCGTCTCGAGGCGGTCGGGGTCCTGCTCCCGCTCCTCCAGGGACTCGATGATGGCGAGCTGGCGCTCGATCAGGCCCAGCGAGCGCAGCGCGAGGCCCACGAAGCTGCCGTGGACCCGGGCCCGCAGCCCCTCCAGCCGGGTGGCGACCGCGTCCCGCTCGGCGCGCAGCCCGTCCCGCTCATCGGCCATCCGCTGCCGCTCGCCGACGAGCCGGGTGCGCTCGGTCTCCAGCTCGGCGACCCGCTCGTACGCCCGCGCGGCCTTGGCGTGGAGTTCGTTGACGGCCCGTACGGCGTCCGCGTACTCGTCGTCGCGGCCCTTGAAGGCGACCGGCTCCTCGCCCGCCGGATCGGCCGCGACCCGCCGGGCGCCGAGCCGCAGCGCGGCCAGCGGCCTGGTCATCGAGCGGGCGCTCTGCACCCCGGCGCCGAGGGCGACCAGCAGGGCGGCGCCGACGATGCCGATGCGCAGCTCGAGGTCGGTGACCTCGTCGTCCCGCAACCGGGCGAGCTGGGCGGCCTCGGAGGAGGCCAGCGAGGACTGTGCGCCGCGCATCCGGTCGATCCGGGTGTCCAGGCCGGCCTCGACGCGGTCCTCGTCGAGGAAGAAGTCATTGCCCGCGAAGCGGTTCTGGTCGGTGAGCCGGGCGAGATAGCGCTCGGCCTCGGTGACTTCGGTGCCGTTGACGGTGCGGTCGTAGGCGTCGCGCATGGTGCCCGGGGCGAGCTGTTCGAAGTCGGCCAGCGCGGACTGCTCGCGGAGGTTGGTCCGCTGGGCGGCGGAGACCAGCGTGGGCTGGCCGCCGCCCGCGTCGAGCGCGGCCAGCAGCAGCCCGCGGGTGGCGGACGCCTCCTCCACCGCGCGGCCGAGGGGGGCCAGCGCGGCGGTGGCGCCGGACTCGGCGTCGGCCGGGAGGCGGCGGGCGAGGGTGTCGGTGATCCCGTTCAGCGCCTGGACGGTCCGGGTGTACGAGGTGAAGACGTCGAGGGCCGAGCCCTTGCCGGTCAGCGCCTGCTGCCGCACTTCGGGAAGGGCGTCGAGGAGCCGCCGGACCGACGCCGGGACCTGCCCCCGCACCTCGCGGACGCGGCGGTCGACCCGGGCCCGCATCTCCTCGGAGACCCCGCGGCCGGAGGCGGTGGTGCGCCCGTCGGCGACGTACCGCGTCATGGCGTCGCGCTCGTCGGCGAGGGCGTGGGCGAGGGTCACCGCGCCGCGGTTGGTCTCGGCGAGGTCGACGAGCCGCTGGGCGTCGGTGGTGTCATCGAGGGCGAGCAGGACTGCGGGAGTCCCGGCCCCGAGGACGGCGACGGAGACGAGGGCGACCGACGTGGTCAGCCGACGACGGACGCGTGCGGTGTGCCGTCGCGGCGTCGCCTCGTCCTGGCCTGGCTCGCTTACCGCATCGCGTGTGGTGCCCCGAAGCCGCTTCTTCCGCACCGGTGCTCACAATCCATTCTCGCCCGACCGCTCTGTGGACCAGAGGTGACGACGGATCAACAATTGTGTTTCCCCACCTCTGGTAGGGATTCCGACCCTTTCAGGACGGGTCTGGGGCGGGCACGCATCACCCGCCCGGCCACCCGAACGAGTGAACCGCATTGGGTAGTTGACCATCAACTTTGACGCGCGGCCATACCCTCCCGCCACCTTACGCGGATTGGTAAAGACCTCACCGCCCTGACAAGATGCCCACCCGCAGCTTCCCAGAAGTGTCAATCCCTCTCCAATCAGGCAGCCGGGAAACCGGCGAGGGTTTTGGTACGGACCAACACCGCCCAGCTCACCACGGCGGCGGTGATCAACGGCGGTCCGGCAGACTGAGGGAATGCGCATCGAACTCGCGACCGCCCCCGGTGATCAGCAATATCCCAACGAGGACTACGCATCGGTTGCCCTTCCGGCCTCCGGGAGCGGCGGCGCGCTGGTGGTTCTGGACGGGGTGACCCCGCCGGCCGGCGACGACGGATGCGTACACAGCGTGAGCTGGTTCACCGCACGGCTCGGCGGATCGCTGCTCGAACTGTCCGGTTCGCGACGGGATATGCCCCTGACACAGTGCCTCTCGGAGTCGATCACCCGAACCGCCGCGTCGCATAGTTCAATGTGTGACCTTTCTCACCTCCTCACTCCGCAGGCAACTGTCGTGGCGGCGCGCTGGGACACCGAGCGGATCGAGTATCTGGTGCTCTCCGACTCGGTGTTGCTCGTCGAGCGGGCCCACGGCGGAGTGACTCCGGTACTGGACGACCGCATCGACCGGCTGCGGGCCGAGGGCCGGCAGCTCGCCCCGCTGCGCAACGCGGAGGGCGGCTTCTTCACCGCCGCCGCCGACCCCACGGTCTCCGGCAAGGCGGTCACCGGGGAGTTCCCGCGCGGCGAGGTACGGGCGCTGGCGGCGCTCACCGACGGGGCGACCCGCTGGGTGGAGCGGTTCGGCGAGGGCGACTGGGCCGAGTGCTTCGCACTGCTGCGCAAGGAGGGCCCGCAGGCGTTGATCGACCGCGTACGGGCGGCCGAGCACGCCGATCCGGACAGTACGGCGTTTCCGCGGGGCAAGACCCACGACGACGCGGCCGTGGTCTTCGTGGAGCCCTGACCGGCGGGGGCGGCCCCCTTCCGGGGCGGGACAACGCGGCTGCCCTGCCTCCGGGGCGGAGTAGCGCGGTTGCCACATCCGCGTCGCCGGATGTGCGGGGGTCGCCGATCCTGGCGTGTATGAGCGCCTTACTCCTGCGCCGCCCGCGCCGCTGGACCGGACTCCCCGGCCTCCCGCTCCGCACGCGCCGCCTGACCGGGGTCCTCGGCCTCCTGCTCCGCGTTCAACCGGTGCAGCAGTCTGGCGAGTTCGGCGACCTCGTTGCGCTCCCACGCGGCGAGGCGGCGGGCGTACCGCGCCCGCCGGGCGACCCGTACGGCGCGGAAGCGGCTGCGGCCCTCCTCGGTCAACTCCATCAGGAAGGCCCGGCCGTCCGCCGGATCGGGCGTCCGCGTCACCAGGCCGAGCCCCTCCAGCGCGCGGAGCTGGCGGCTCATGGTGGCCTTTCCGACGCCCACGAAGCCCGCGAGGTCGGTGGCGCGCTGCGGACCCGCGTCCTCCAGCCGCATCAGCAGCCCATAGGCGGCGGATTCGAGTTCCGGGTGGACCTCCCGGGCCAATTCCCCCGAGGCGGCACGGGCTCTGCGGAGGAAAACCGCCAATTCGCGCTCCAGAGCCAGGAATGCATGGTCCACACCAATGCCGCCCACGGTGCCACCCGCACCCTGCTCGGGTGGCAATGCCCCGTTGTTGTGCACGTCAGAGCCCTCTCCGGGTTTTCACTTCGTGAAAGTTTCTACCACGCGCTGTGGTTACCGCAGCTCCACCAGTATTTCGCAGGATTAGACCAACGGCATCACACCCTCCCCCTTCCGTCGGCCTATCTACGCCCGTAGCGTCAGCCCTGACATGGTCATACCAATCTGACGTCCCTCTCTCCCCCCACCGAGGCTTCGGAGGCAACGCCATGCTCGTGCACAGACCTGGTTCGGTCCGACGCGCCCTCAGCGCGCTGATCGGAATCCTCGCCGCTCTCCTCGCCATGACCATCGCACTGCCCGGTGCGGCGTTCGCCGCCCAGGGCCAGGACGACACGGCCATCCCCCACCCCGAAAACGACTGGGCGGGTTCACAGATACTCAAGCACGAGGGCGGATCCACGGCCGGCGAGGCGCCCACGGGGCTGCTCGCCACCGTCGAGGGCGTGGACGTCAGCAGCCACCAGGGCAATGTCAACTGGTCGACGCTGTGGAGCAGCGGGGTCCGGTTCGCCTATGTCAAGGCGACCGAGGGCACGAGCTACACCAACCCGTACTTCGCCCAGCAGTACAACGGCTCGTTCAACGTCGGCATGATCCGCGGCGCGTACCACTTCGCCCTGCCGAACAATTCGAGCGGCGCCGCCCAGGCCGACTACTTCGTGGACCACGGCGGCGGCTGGTCCAAGGACGGCAAGACGCTGCCGGGCGCGCTCGACATGGAGTACAACCCCTACGGCGCGACCTGCTACGGGCTGAGCGCCAGCGCGATGGTCAACTGGATCAAGTCCTTCAACAGCACCTACAAGGCGCGCACCGGCCGCGACCCGGTGATCTACACCTCCACGAGCTGGTGGAAGAGCTGCACGGGCAACTCCGCCGCCTTCGGTGGCGTCAACCCCCTGTGGATCCCGCGCTACGGCTCGTCCGTCGGCGAGCTTCCGGCGGGCTGGGGCTTCCACACCATCTGGCAGTACACCTCGTCCGGCCCGACGGTCGGCGACCACAACAAGTTCAACGGCGCCATGGACCGGCTGCAGGCGCTCGCCAACGGCTGAGCCCGCGCCTCCTCACCCCCACACCCGGCGCGTCCGCCCTCCGGTGTACGGACAGGTCTGTCTGTACGCTGGAGGGCGCCGGTCGTCCCACGGCCAAGTCAAGGAGCATGATCATGAGCACCGCCCGCCCCTCCGCCCATGAGCGGATCCTGTCCACCGCCACCGCGCTGTTCAACGCCCATGGGGTGCGCGGCGTCGGGGTGGACCGGATCATCGCCGAGTCGGGCGTGGCGAAGGCGACGCTCTACTCCCACTTCCGCACCAAGGACGATCTGGTCCTGGCCTATCTCCACAGGTCGGACCAGCACTGGCGGGGGGCGCTGCGGCAGGCCGCCGAGGCGGCCGGCGCCGATCCCCGGGACCGTCTCGTCGGAGTCTTCGACGCGCTGATCGCGACGACCAAGCGGGACGGTTTCCGCGGCTGCGCGTTCACCAGGACCGCGGGCGAGACCGAGCCGGGCACCGCCCCGCACGCCACGACGGCCGAGCACAAGCGCGCCGTACGGGCCTGGCTGACCGAGCTGGCCCGGGAGGCCGGGGCCGCCGACCCCGAGCGGCTCGGCCTGCAGATCTCCGTGCTCGTGGACGGGACGATGGCGGCGGCCACGCTGGAGCCGCGGCCGGAGTGCGCGGAGGCGGCCCAGGACGCGGCGCGGGCGCTGGTCGCGGAGGCGTGTCCGGCGCGGGTGTAGCCCTTGTACGCGGCGTCCGGCTCCCGTACGTGTCGCGAAGGGGCGGGTCGGCGGGGTATTGGCCGAGGCGCGGCGGGTCCGGCTCCCGTACGTGCGCGAAGGGCCCGGCCGCATCCATGAGGTGCGGCCGGGCCCTTCGCCGTGTCGCGCGGCTCGGGCGTGACGCGGCTCAGACGGCGGTCAGCTCGCGCTCCCGGATCACGCCGGAGGCCAGCAGGTCGCGATAGCGGTCCTGGTAGGCGGCGAGCTCGGCGTCGTCGAGCGTATGGGTGCCGTGCACGATGAGCGGCTCCTCGTAGCGCATCCCGGTGATGTGCGCGGTGGCGTCGAAGGTCTTGAGCAGCTCGACGACCGGGAAGCGGTGGAACCCGGCCGGCCGGTACTGCTCCTCGGCGGAGCCCGTCGAGGTGGCGATGAGCAGCGACTTGCCGTGCAGCGAGGTACCGCCGGTGCCGTAGGCGAAGCCGCGCAGGAACACCTCGTCCAGCCACTTCTTCAGCAGCGGCGGCGCCGAATACCAGTAGAAGGGGAACTGCAGCACGATCCGGTCGTGCTCCAGGAGCAGCCGCTGCTCGCGCTCGACATCGATCCGCAGATCGGGATATTCGGCGTAGAGGTCATGGAAGGTGACCCCGTCCACCGGCCGGGCCGCCTCGGCGAGCGCGGCGTTGACGCGGGACGTGGCGAGGTTGGGGTGGGCGAGGACGAGCAGGGTGCGCGGCACGGATCCCTCCGGGACGACAGGCATGAACAGACAGGTCTGCCTGCTTCCTTGTCGAAGCTACCAGACAGACCTGTCTGGCTGCCAACGGATCCGGCCCCGTCCCGGGTCAGCCGCGGCCGGGCACGATCACCTGCCCCCGCGCCGTCCCCTCGACGACCTGCGCATACGCCTGTGCCACGGTCTCCACGGGGACCCCCTCGGCGGGGTCCATGCCCAGCTTCTCCAGGGTTTCCCGCACCCATCCCGGGCAGATCGCGTTCACCCGCACGCCGCGCTCCATCTCGATCGCGGCGGCCCGGACGAAGGCGTCGAGCCCCGCGTTCACCAGCGCGCCGAAGGCCCCGCCAGGGGTGGGCTTCTCGAAGACCCCACTGGTGAAGGTGATCGACCCGCCGTCGCGGAGGTGGTGGAGGGCCCGGCGTACGAGGGCGACCTGGCCCAGCAACTTGGCGTCCAGGCCGGTGGTGAACTCCTCGTCCGAGGCGTCCCCGCCGAGCGGGGTGAGCGCGCCGGAGGCGGCGCAGCAGACGACGGCGTCGACGTCCTGGACGGTCGCGAAGAGGTGGTCGAGGGTGGCGGGGTCGGCCATGTCCACGCGCACGGCGCCGGCCGCGCCGGTACGGGAGGCCCGTACGACCTCATGCCGACCTTCGAGGGCGTCCGCCACGGCCCGCCCGATGGTTCCTGTCGCTCCGATCACGATGACCTTCATGCGGCTCAGCGTGCCGGAGCGCGGGGCGCGCCGCCTGGCCCTGTGGGAACCAGGCAGCGCGCGGGTCAGTCGCGGGGGAACTCGTCGGTGGCGAGGGCGAGATCGACGACCGTGCCGGTCAGGTCGACCGGCAGCCCGAAGTCGATGGCGCTCTCGACGTGGTACACGCCGTCCTTGGGCTCGGTGTAAAGGTGGCACTTCCCCGTGTACGGGTCGGCGATCAGATAGACGGGGACCTCAGCCGTCGCATAAGCCGTCTTCTTCGGACCGTAGTCGTTCGCCGCCGTGTCCCTGGAAATCACCTCGGCGACGAATTCGATGTCCTCACAGCGCCACCGGCCCTGCGGGGTCTTCTCGGCACCCTGCGCAACCTTGACGACATCCGGACAGAAGCCGTTCATGTATCCGGGGAAGTCAATGCGGACGTCCGACAGCACGTTCACGTTCATCCCGAAGCGATCTTCGAGAGCCCGCACGGTCCTACGGATGATGTACCAATGGACGTCCCGCTGCGGCGACATGAAGACGGCCCCCCTGACAACCTCGACCTTGTAGCCTTCGGGGACCTGGAACCGCTCCAGCCGGTCGAACATCTCATCCAGGCTGCGGGCATCACTGTCGGCCATCTCGATCCTGTCAGTCTCTGTGACGGTCATCGTGCCGCTCCTCCCCACCGCGCGCACCCGTTGTGCGCGCGACGGTCGGTCCAACGATACGCACGGCCGACGGGTCACGCGTGGCCCGGAATCCCGTTCGACACGGGATCCCGGGCCACGGCGCCACCGGCAGCGTCCGTCACGCCGCTGCCGGAACCTCGGGGACGGCCGCCCGGGCGGGTTCGAGGGCCAGCTCCAGGACTCGGCGGACATCCGAGACCGGGTGGACGTCGAGCTTGTCCAGGACCTCGGCGGGGACGTCGTCCAGGTCGGGCTCGTTGCGCTTGGGGATGATCACGGTGGTCACCCCGGCCCGGTGCGCCGCCAGCAGCTTCTGCTTGACGCCGCCGATGGGCAGCACCCGCCCGGTCAGGGAGACCTCGCCCGTCATCGCCACGTCCGGGCGCACCTGGCGGCCGGAGAGCAGCGAGGCCAGGGCGGTGGTCATGGTGACGCCCGCGCTCGGGCCGTCCTTGGGGACCGCGCCCGCCGGGACGTGGAGGTGGACGCCGCGCTCCTTCAGATCGCCGACCGGCAGCTCCAGTTCCGCGCCGCGGGAGCGCAGGAAGGAGAGCGCGATCTGGGCGGACTCCTTCATGACGTCGCCGAGCTGACCGGTTAGGTTCAGCCCCGCGCCGCCCGTCTCCGGGTCGGCCAGCGACGCCTCCACGAACAGCACGTCACCGCCCGCGCCCGTGACCGCGAGCCCGGTCGCCACGCCGGGGACGGCGGTGCGGCGCTCGGCCGGGTCCTGGGCGGACTCGGGGGTGTGGTGCGGCCGGCCGATCAGCGGGCGCAGCTCCGCCACATCGACGGTGAAGGGGAGTTCGCGCTCGCCGAGCTCGTGCTGGGCCGCGACCTTGCGCAGCAGCCGGGCGATCGAGCGCTCCAGGGTCCGTACGCCCGCCTCGCGGGTGTACTCGCCCGCCAGCTTGCGCAGCGCCTCGTCCGCCACGGTGACCTCGCCCGGCTCCAGGCCGGCCCGCTCCAGCTGGCGGGGCAGCAGGTGGTCACGGGCGATGGTGACCTTCTCGTCCTCGGTGTAGCCGTCCAGGCGCACCAGCTCCATACGGTCCAGGAGCGCCTCCGGGATGGCCTCCAGGACGTTGGCGGTGGCGAGGAAGACCACGTCGCTCAGGTCGAGTTCGACCTCCAGGTAGTGGTCGCGGAAGGTGTGGTTCTGAGCCGGGTCCAGGACCTCCAGCAGGGCCGCGGCCGGGTCGCCGCGGAAGTCGGAGCCCACCTTGTCGATCTCGTCCAGGAGGACGACGGGGTTCATGGAGCCCGCCTCCTTGATCGCCCGGACGACCCGGCCGGGCAGCGCGCCCACGTAGGTGCGCCGGTGGCCGCGGATCTCCGCCTCGTCGCGGACGCCGCCGAGCGCGACCCGGACGAACTTCCGCCCCATCGCGCGGGCGACGCTCTCGCCCAGGCTGGTCTTGCCGACGCCGGGCGGGCCCACCAGGGCCAGCACCGCGCCGCCGCGGCGGCCGCCGACGACGCCGAGGCCCCGGTCGGCGCGGCGCTTGCGTACCGCCAGGTACTCGGTGATCCGCTCCTTGACGTCGTCCAGGCCCGCGTGGTCGGCGTCGAGCACGGCCTTGGCGCCCTGGATGTCGTACGCGTCCTCGGTGCGCTCGTTCCAGGGCAGCTCCAGGACGGTGTCCAGCCAGGTGCGGATCCAGCTGCCCTCGGGGCTCTGGTCGCTGGACCGCTCCAGCTTGTCGACCTCCTTGAGGGCCGCCTCGCGCACCTTGTCCGGCAGATCGGCGGACTCGACCCGGGCCCGGTAGTCGTCAGCCTCGTCAGCCTCGGCCCCGGTTCCGCCGTTCAGCTCGGCGAGTTCCTTACGGACGGCTTCGAGCTGGCGCCGCAGCAGGAACTCGCGCTGCTGCTTGTCGACGCCCTCCTGGACGTCCTTGGCGATCGACTCGGCGACGTCCTGTTCGGCGAGGTGGTCGCTCAGCCTGGTGACGGCGAGCTTCAGCCGGGCCACCGGGTCGGTGGTCTCCAGCAGTTCGACGCGCTGGGCCACGCTCAGGAAGGGCGAGTAGCCGGAGTTGTCGGCGAGCTGCGCGACATCGTCGATCTGCTCCACCCGGTCCACGACCTGCCAGGCGCCGCGCTTGCGCAGCCAGCTGGTGGCCAGCGCCTTGTATTCCTTGATCAGTTCGGTGACGGCACCGGGCAGCGGATCGGGCACGATCTCCTCGACCGTGGTCCCCTCGACCCACAGGGCCGCCCCGGGTCCGGTGGTCCCGGCCCCGATGCGGACGCGGCGCACACCGCGGATCAGCGCGCCGGGGTCGCCGTCGGAGAGCCGGCCCACCTGCTCGATGGTGCCGAGCGTGCCGATGCCCGCGTACGTGCCGTCGACGCGCGGCACCAGCAGCACCTTCGGCTTTCCGCTTCCGCTCCCACTGGAGCGTGCGGCGGCCTGGGCGGCCTCCACCGCGGCGCGTACCTCGGTATCGGAAAGGTCCAGCGGCACCACCATGCCGGGCAGCACGACCTCGTCGTCCAGAGGCAGTACGGGCAGGGTGAGCGGTGTGGACAGCGAAGCCATGATCTCCCCTTCGGCAGGCAACTTGAGTCGGTGGGACTCAAATAAATCAATGCCCACTCAATGCACGGAGGGGCCTCAGGTGTTCCCGGACGCCCGTTCGCTGTGAGCGAAGCCGCCCTCGGCGGCGTCGCTGTCCTTCGAGGAGGGCCGCCACCTGGCATTTCGCCGGACATACGGCCAGCAGACGACGCCGATCAGCAGGGCGAGCCCATGGCCCCACTCGGTGAGCGGATCGAAGTCGACGAGGCTCCCGGCGGCGAGCACGAGGCCGATCCCGCCGAGCAGCACCCAGCGCGGCCGGGGCACCAGCAACCCGGCGAGCGCGGTGACGCAGGCGATCAGCCCGTAGCTGACCCCGTAGTCGAGGCGGCGCAGCGAACTGTCCGGGAGATGCCCGACGGCGACGGAGGCGGCCACCGGCAGCTCGGTGAGCAGCGTCGCCAGCACATGGCCGAGCAGGAACACCCCGGCGGTCCGCACCCCGCCGACGCGCCGCTCCAGCGCGCCGAGCACCAGGGGGAAGACGACCAGATAGGGCGAGGTGACCCCACCCACCGCCCACAACGCGCTGACCAGCAGCGTCAGCAGCGGCCGCTGGGAGAGGTGGGACACATCGGTGCTGGAGTCCGCGAGCAGATCGTGCACGGTGCCGGGGTCGCCGAGACGGGCGTAGAGCCCGGTGCCGAGCAGGACGAGCGTGTAGCCGAGGGTGAACGGCACGCGGATGAGCGTGCGCGGCAGCCGGTTGAGACGGGGCGGCTTGCTGAGGCCCACCGCTGTGGCAGCCGTAAGGCGCCCATGACCCGCCCCGGCGGCCGTAAGGCGCTCGGGCGGCTCCCCGGCTGCCGACCCCTGCGGCGTGCCGGCCCCGACGGCGGCCGGCCCCGTACGCCCTGCCGCCCGCCGCCGACCGGCCGTGCCGACGCACGGACGAGCCCTCCCGGCTACCCCTTGCCCACCCGGGTCACCGCCACCCGCCGCCCGCGCGCCCGGGACTGCCGGACGGCGCCCGGGAGCGGCCGGCGAAGGCCCCGCCGACGCCATTGAGGCCGCCCACGAAGTAGGCCCCGTAGCGGCCGCCGAGGCCGTAAGGGCCACGCCCGAGGCGTCCGCGCCCACCGGCCCCGCCGCCCCAGCGGCATCCGCGTCTCCGGGCTCCGCGTCCGTCGTCCCATGTATCGATGTCGTCAACGCCCGCGCCCCTTCCTCACTCCCTCTGCTCTCCGCATATCCGCGACGACGGGAACAACAACCCTGGGGCCGTGAGTCATGTCACCGTGGCGCCGGCTGTGACGCGGGCGACGTCGCGCCGCCGGACCGCCGATGGAATCGGTTGGACCGGCGCAAGGGGCCGGCGCGAGGATGGCGGCATCAGGACCACCCCGGGAGGACCCCACCCCATGCAGCCGCGACCGCAGCCGCCGTACGACCTCCGCCCCGCCGACGACGACCGGCCGGTGACCGTCGACCGCCGGGAGGGTCCGTACGGCGAAGTGGTGCTGCGGCGGCGCGGCGGCGGGGGGCCGTCGGGGGACGCCGTCTTCGAGATCATCGCCAATGGGTGCTTCCTCATGGACACCTCCGACGGCCGCTCCGAGCGGCTGCTCATCCGCGCCGCCCTCGGCGCGCTGCCCGCCGACCGGCCCTCCCCCGCGCTGCTCATCGGCGGGCTCGGCGTGGGGTTTTCGCTGGTCGAGGCGGTGGCGGAGCCCCGGTGGGGGCGGATCGCGGTGGTCGAGCGGGAGGCGGCGGTGATCGACTGGCACCGCGAAGGACCCCTGGCGGCCGTGACCGCCGGGGCGCTGGCCGATCCGCGCGCCGAGATCGTCCACGCCGATCTGGTCGCCTGGCTGCGGCCCGGCCCGCAGACCCCGCAGGCCCCGCAGAGCTATGACGCGCTGTGCCTGGACATCGACAACGGACCCGACTGGACCGTCACCGAGGACAACTACGGCCTCTACTCCCCCGCCGGGCTCGCCGCCTGCGCGGCGCGCCTGGCACCGGGCGGAGTACTGGCCGTATGGTCCGCGCGGCCGTCACCCGCGTTCGAGGAATCTCTCCGGAATGCCGGGTTCACGCAGGTGCGTACGGAAGAGGTCACCGTTGCCCGGGGTGTTCCCGACGTCGTGCATCTTGCCGTTCGGGGCGCGTAGCAAAGCCGCGTACGCTGGCTTTACGCTTGCTTGCCTACCAAACGCGGCTGAGCGATGACCAGGCGCGAGCCGCGGGTTTCACCGGAAGACGCAGGGGCGGGCGTATGGAGCAGACTCACAACGGTCACAACGGGGCCGCCACGACCACCCCTGGCGCACAGCGCCGGGTCCTCGTCGTCGAGGACGATCCGACCATAGTGGACGCCATCGCGGCCCGGCTGCGTGCCGAGGGGTTCCAGGTCCAGACGGCGGGAGACGGTCCGGCGGCGGTCGACACGGCCGAGGCGTGGCAGCCCGATCTGCTGGTTCTCGACGTGATGCTGCCGGGCTTCGACGGTCTGGAGGTCTGCCGCCGGGTACAGGCCCGCCGTCCGGTGCCCGTGCTGATGCTGACCGCGCGCGACGACGAGACCGACATGCTGGTGGGGCTCGGGGTCGGTGCCGACGACTACATGACCAAGCCGTTCTCCATGCGCGAACTGGCCGCGCGGGTGCATGTGCTGCTGCGGCGGGTGGAGCGGGCGGCGCTGGCCGCGCACACCCCGCGCAGCGGGATCCTGCGCCTGGGCGAGCTGGAGATCGACCACGCCCAGCGCCGGGTGCGGGTGCGCGGTTCGGATGTGCATCTGACCCCGACCGAGTTCGATCTGCTGGTCTGTCTGGCCAACACCCCGCGCGCGGTGCTCTCGCGTGAGCAGCTGCTGGCCGAGGTGTGGGACTGGGCGGACGCCTCGGGCACCCGCACCGTGGACAGCCACATCAAGGCGCTGCGCCGGAAGATCGGCGCGGAGCGGATCCGTACGGTGCACGGCGTCGGCTACGCCCTGGAGACTCCGGCGGCATGAGGAAGGGCCGCTGGGCGCGCAGGGTTCCCGAGGCCTGGCGGGTCCCCGGGGCCCGGGTTCCCAAGGTCTGCCGGATGTACGTCGGCGCCAGGGGCCGGCGGGCGTGGTCCCGCGCCACCTGGGCCCGGATCTGGGAAGCGCTGCGGCCCTTCGACCCGTACCGCTCGGTCAAGGCGGCGCTGGGGGCGCTGGTCATCGGCTCGGTGATCATCACCACCTGGCTGGTCTTCGCGGCGGTGCACTCCGATACCGAGCTGCGCGTGATCACCATCTTCTCGATCATCGCCTCGCTGCTGATCACCCAGTTCGTGGCCCACGGGCTGACCGCCCCGCTGGACGAGATGACCGAGGTCACCCGGGCGATGGCGAACGGCGACTACACCCGGCGGGTGCAGGCGGCGCAGCGCCGGGACGAGTTCGGCGACCTGGCGACCGCGTTCAACCGGATGGCGGCCGACCTGGAGGCGGTGGACACCCACCGCAAGGAGCTGGTCGCCAACGTCTCGCATGAGCTGCGCACCCCCATCGCGGCCCTGCGCGCCGTGCTGGAGAACGTGGTGGACGGGGTCTCGGAGGCCGATCCGGAGACCATGCGGGTCGCGCTGCGGCAGACCCAGCGCCTGGGCCGCCTGGTGGATCAGCTGCTCGATCTCTCCCGCCTCGACAACGGGGTGGTGCCGCTGCACGCGCGGCGGTTCGAGGTCTGGCCGTATCTGGCCGGAATCCTCAAGGAGGCCAGCATGGCCAAGGGCGCGGAATCCCAATCGGGCGCGCACACCCGTACGGACGTCCACCTCAACCTGGACGTCTCGCCGCCCGAGCTGACCGCCCACGCCGACGCCGAGCGGCTGCACCAGGTGATGGCGAATCTCATCGACAACGCGGTCAAGCACAGCCCGGCGCACGGGCGGGTGACCGTGCGGGCCCGGCGCGGTGACGGCGGCCCGGAGAGCCTGGAGCTGGAGGTGCTGGACGAGGGTCCCGGCATCCCGGAGGCGGAGCGGCACCGGGTCTTCGAGCGGTTCAACCGGGGCGGGCTCTCCCCCGACAGTACGGCGCCCGGGGGCCGTCGTCGCCCGGGCCCGGCCAGCGACGGCGGCACCGGTCTGGGGCTGGCGATCGCGCGCTGGGCGGTGGACCTGCACGGCGGGCGGATAGGCGTGGCGGAGTCCCCGCGCGGCTGCCGGATCAAGGTCAGCCTCCCCGGACCGGCCCCGGAATCCCAACCAGCCACCCCCTGAGATCAAAGGTGAAGTAAAGTCGGCCCTGTCGCGCACATACGAGCGGCAGGGGTGCACGTTTGCGCTGCCCCGCGTGAGGAAACACACGAACTCCGGGTGTTTCCCGGTGAGTCATGCGCTGAAACCCGCCAATCAATGTGACTTGCGCGACGATGACCAGTGCGGCCTGCACGTAAGGGTCCAAGGGGCGTAGCCTTAATTCCCGCTGTCCACCACCTTAGGAAGCGGAAGAGGGCGGTTGCCGCCGTGTCGCCACAGTCCCCCAACACCTCGAGCGTCTCGACCGATGAACAGGACGGGCAGGGAAGTAACCCTGCCGCTGCCTTCGGCCCCAATGAGTGGCTCGTCGACGAGATCTACCAGCAGTACCTCCAGGACCCGAACTCGGTCGACCGAGCCTGGTGGGACTTCTTCGCCGACTACAAGCCGGGTCAGGACACCGGCTCCGCGGTGGCCCCGCCACCACAGGGAGTAGCCGCGAGCGCCGCCCCGGCGGCTCCGGCCCAGCCGGCGGAGGCCAAGCCCGCCGTCCCGGCCGCGAAGCCCGCCGAGGTCAAGCCCGCCGCGGCGGCCCCGGCCGCCCCGAAGCCCGCTCCGGCGCAGCCCGCGGCCCCCGCCGCGAAGGCCGCCCCGGCGGCTCCGGCGGCCCCGGCCAAGCCCGCTCCGGTCAAGCCGACCCCGGCCGAGCCGACGGTCTCCAAGAAGGAGCCCGCCGGGCCTTCCGTCGGCCCCGAGCTGGTCACGCTGCGCGGCCCCTCGGCCGCCGTGGCGAAGAACATGAACGCGTCGCTGGAGCTGCCGACGGCCACCTCGGTCCGCGCGGTCCCGGTCAAGCTGCTGTTCGACAACCGCATCGTCATCAACAACCACCTCAAGCGCGCCCGTGGCGGCAAGGTGTCCTTCACGCACCTGATCGGCTACGCCATGGTGCAGGCGCTGAAGGCGATGCCCTCGATGAACCACTCGTTCACCGAGAAGGACGGCAAGCCGACCCTGGTCAAGCCCGAGCACATCAACCTCGGTCTCGCCATCGACCTGGTCAAGCCCAACGGTGACCGGCAGCTCGTCGTGGCCGCGATCAAGAAGGCCGAGACGCTCAACTTCTTCGAGTTCTGGCAGGCGTACGAGGACATCGTCCGCCGCGCCCGCTCGGGCAAGCTGACGATGGACGACTTCACCGGCGTCACGGCCTCCCTGACCAACCCCGGCGGCATCGGCACCGTCCACTCGGTGCCGCGGCTGATGCCCGGACAGGGCCTGATCGTCGGCGTCGGCGCCATGGAGTACCCCGCCGAGTTCCAGGGCACCTCCCAGGACACCCTGAACAAGCTGGGCATCTCCAAGGTCATGACGCTGACCAGCACCTATGACCACCGGGTGATCCAGGGCGCCGCCTCCGGCGAGTTCCTGCGGGTCATGAACCAGCTGCTGCTCGGCGAGAACGACTTCTTCGACGAGATCTTCAAGGCGCTGCGCATCCCCTACGAGCCGGTCCGCTGGCTCAAGGACATCGACGTCAGCCACGACGACGACGTCACCAAGGCGGCGCGGGTCTTCGACCTGATCCACTCCTACCGGGTCCGCGGCCATGTCATGGCCGACACCGACCCGCTGGAGTACCGCCAGCGCAAGCACCCCGACCTGGACATCATCGAGCACGGGCTCACCCTGTGGGACCTGGAGCGCGAGTTCGCGGTCGGCGGCTTCGCGGGCAAGACCATGATGAAGCTGCGCGACATCCTGGGCGTGCTGCGCGACTCGTACTGCCGCACCACCGGCATCGAGTTCATGCACATCCAGGACCCCAAGCAGCGCAAGTGGATCCAGGACCGCGTCGAGCGCAGCCACGACAAGCCGGAGCGCGAGGAGCAACTGCGCATCCTGCGGCGGCTGAACGCGGCCGAGGCGTTCGAAACCTTCCTGCAGACCAAGTACGTGGGCCAGAAGCGGTTCTCCCTGGAGGGCGGCGAGTCCGTCATCCCGCTGCTGGACGCGGTGCTGGACGCGGCGGCCGAGTCGCGCCTGGACGAGGTCGTCGTGGGCATGGCCCACCGCGGCCGGCTCAACGTCCTCGCCAACATCGTCGGCAAGTCGTACGCGCAGATCTTCCGCGAGTTCGAGGGCAACCTCGACCCGAAGTCCATGCACGGCTCCGGCGACGTCAAGTACCACCTGGGCGCCGAGGGCACCTTCACCGGCCTGGACGGCGAGCAGATCAAGGTCTCGCTGACCGCGAACCCCTCCCACCTGGAGGCCGTGGACCCGGTCCTGGAGGGCGTCGTCCGCGCCAAGCAGGACATCATCGGCAAGGCCGGCACCGACTTCACGGTGCTGCCCGTCGCCCTCCACGGCGACGCGGCCTTCGCGGGCCAGGGTGTGGTCGCCGAGACGCTGAACATGTCGCAGCTGCGCGGCTACCGCACCGGCGGCACCGTGCACATCGTGATCAACAACCAGGTCGGTTTCACCGCCGCCCCGGCCGCGTCCCGCTCCTCGATGTACGCCACGGACGTCGCGCGCATGATCGAGGCGCCGATCTTCCATGTGAACGGCGACGACCCGGAGGCCGTCGTGCGCGTCGCGCGGCTCGCCTTCGAGTTCCGCCAGGCGTTCAACAAGGACGTGGTCATCGACCTGATCTGCTACCGCCGCCGCGGCCACAACGAGACCGACAACCCCGGTTTCACCCAGCCGCTGATGTACGACCTGATCGACAAGAAGCGCTCGGTGCGCAAGCTCTACACCGAGTCGCTGATCGGGCGCGGCGACATCACCCTGGAAGAGGCCGAGCAGGCGCTGCAGGACTTCCAGGGCCAGCTGGAGAAGGTCTTCACCGAGGTCCGCGACGCGGTCTCGGCCCCGGCCCCGGCCGAGGTCCCCGAGCCGCAGCCGGAGTTCCCGGTCGCGGTCCAGACGGCCGTCTCCCAGGAGGTCGTCAAGCGGATCGCCGAGTCCCAGGTCAACACCCCTGACCGGATCACCGTCCACCCGCGGCTGTTCCCGCAGCTCCAGCGGCGCGCGGCGATGATCGAGGACGACTCGATCGACTGGGGCATGGGCGAGACCCTCGCCATCGGCTCGCTGCTGATGGAGGGCACCCCGGTCCGGCTCGCCGGCCAGGACTCCCGCCGCGGCACCTTCGGCCAGCGCCACGCGGTGCTGGTGGACCGCGAGACCGGTGACGACTACACCCCGCTGCTGTACCTCGCCGAGGACCAGGCGCGGTACAACATCTACGACTCGCTGCTCAGCGAGTACGCGGCGATGGGCTTCGAGTACGGCTACTCGCTGGCCCGTCCGAACGCGCTGGTCATGTGGGAAGCCCAGTTCGGTGACTTCGTCAACGGCGCGCAGACCATCGTGGACGAGTTCATCGCCTCGGCCGAGCAGAAGTGGGGCCAGACCTCTGGTGTCACGCTGCTGCTGCCGCACGGTTACGAGGGCCAGGGGCCGGACCACTCGTCGGCCCGTATCGAGCGCTTCCTCCAGCTGTGCGCGCAGAACAACATGACGGTCGCCGCGCCGACGCTGCCGTCGAACTACTTCCACCTGCTGCGCTGGCAGGTCCACAACCCGCACCACAAGCCGCTGGTCGTCTTCACCCCGAAGTCGATGCTGCGTCTGAAGGCCGCGGCGTCGAAGACCGACGAGTTCCTCAACGGCTCCTTCCGTCCCGTGATCGGCGACGAGACGGTCGACCCGGCCGCGGTGCGCAAGGTGGTCTTCTGCTCCGGCAAGGTCTACTACGACGTGGCCGCGGAGCGGGACAAGCGCGGTGCGAACGACACGGCGATCATCCGCCTGGAGCGGCTGTACCCGCTGCCGGGTACGGAGCTGCAGGCCGAGATCGCCAAGTACTCGGGTGTCGAGAAGTTCGTGTGGGCGCAGGAGGAGCCGGCCAACCAGGGTGCCTGGCCGTTCGTCGCCCTCAACCTGATCGACCACCTGGAGCTGTCGGTCGGCGCGGACGTCCCCACCGCCGAGCGCCTGGTCCGGGTCTCCCGTCCGCACTCGTCCTCGCCCGCGGTGGGGTCGAACAAGCGGCACCAGTCGGAGCAGCAGGCGCTGGTGAACGAGGTCTTCGAGATCTGATCCACCCCGTTCGACCCGGAAGGCCCGGTCCCGTGCGGGGCCGGGCCTTCCGGCGCTGCCGGTCGGCGTCGGCGAGCTGGTCGCGCAGCCGCTGAAGCTCCCAGCCGACCTTGTTGGTGGCCTGCAACGCCCGGCGTCGCAGGGTGCGCGCATGGGCCATCACCTCGGTCGAGCAGGGCCGTCCGGTGGCCTTGGCGGCATGGGTGAGAAGCTGGATCCCCGTTCCGCCGCTCCGCGCCCGGCTCCGGCACCAGCTCCCCGCCGACGGGTCCGTCCTGCATGGGTCGCCCCCGCGCCGTTGCGGACGCTCCGCAACGCGTGCGGGCTGCCGCAACGCCCCAGAGCCCGCACATCGTGAAACGTACCCCCGGCGCCTTGGCCGGTTTCACGAAAGCAGGTCAACGATGCCGAACCGCCCCCGTCCCGCCGTCCTCACCCTCACCGCCGCCGTGCTCTCCGGCGCCGTCCGCGCGCTGGTGTCCTGGCTGCTCAGCCGGACGACGCAGTGACCGCGACCCGGTCGCCGGAGGCGATGGCCAGCCGCTCGGCGAGTTCGTCGCGCACCCGCGCGAGGGTGGCGATCCGGTCGTCCAGCACGCTCAGGCGGCGGCGCCCGACGTTCAGCATCGCCTCGGAGGGGCGGCTGCTCGGCAGGTCGCCGTCCAGGCAGGCGCCGAAGTGCTCGATGTCCTCCAGCGTGAGCCCGGCGTCCAGCAGATAGCGGATGTTGGCCACCCGCTGGATCGCCCGCTCGTCGTAGACCCGGTAGCCGTTGACCGCGCGCGCGGAACTCAGCAGTCCTCGCTCCTCGTAGAAGCGCAGGGCCCGGGTGGTGGCACCGGTGGCCTTCGCCAACTCCCCTATCCGCATGCGGCGACACTACCCGCGGGCGGGTCCGGCTGTTCCTTCCCCTCCCCGCCCCTTCCCGCTACCAGGGGCTCCGCTCCTGGACCCCGGGGGCGACGAGCCGATCGCCGCCGCGATCAGCTCATCGGCCAGGGCCTCGACCGCGCCACCTGCGGCGCGGTGGTCGAGCCGCCGGCCGGTGACCGGGCGGACGCCCGCGCCATCCAGGTCGTCCGGCCGGGGTCTGGGGCGGACCGCCCGTCGCGGGAAGGGCGGGAAAGAGCGGGGAAGGGAGCAGCCCGCCGCAGGCGGCACAGATCCGCCGGGCGCCCCTAGCCCACCAGGGCTCCGCCGTCCACGGGCAGGACGACGCCGGTGGTGTAGCCCGCCTCGGGTCGGGCGAGCTGGGTGATCCAGAAGGCGACCTCGTCCACCTGGCCCAGCCGCCGCAGCGGGACGTGCTCGATCAGGGTCGTCCGCAGGGCGTCGATCTGCTCGGCGTCGAGCCCCTGGTGCCGCCCGATCGAGGTGGCGATGGGGCCGGGGGCCACACCGGCCACGCGCACGCCGCGCGGCGCGAGTTGCACCGCCCAGCTCCGTGTCAGGGTGTCCAGGGCGGCCTTCAGCGCGGCATACAGCTCCGTGCCGGGCATCGGCCAGCCGCGCCGGCCGATCGCCGTACTGACGTTGATCACCACACCGGCGCTCTCGCTCAGCTGCGGAACGGCGGCCTCGGTGAGGTACATCGGCGCGAGCAGGTTGACGGCGATCATCTCCTCCACGGCTTCCCGCCGGATGTCGCCGAACGGCGCCTGCCGGACCACGGCGGCGTTGTTGACCAGCACGTCGATCCGGCCGAACGCCTCCAGCGCGGTGTTCACGATCAGTCCGGCGGCGCCGGGCGCCGCGACGTCGGCCACCAGCGGCCGGATGCCCGGCGCGGCGGCGGCCGTCTCGGCGAGCCGGGCCGCCGTCCGGCCGACCACCAGGACCTGGGCGCCCTGCTCGGCGAAGGTCCGCGCGGCGGCCCGCCCGATTCCCGTGCCCCCACCGGTGACGATCACCGCTGTGCCGTCGAAGGGTGCGGCTGTCATGTCTGTCATGCCAACGCACCGTAAACATTGACGCCCGCGTCAAGGTCAACTCCGGCGGCCCTCGGGTCGCCCACCGGGCCGCGGCGCCGCATATCCTGGGCGGGTAGATCCACACCATCCCTACCGGAGCGACCCTTGTACTTCACCGATCGCGGTATCGAGGAGCTGGAGCAGCGACGCGGCACCGAGGAGGTCACCTTCGAGTGGCTCGCCGAGCAGCTGCGGACGTTCGTCGACCTGAACCCGGACTTCGAGGTTCCGGTGGAGCGGCTGGCGACCTGGCTGGCCCGGCTCGACGAGGAAGACGACGACGTCTGAGGGCGAACGGCGTCCGAGCGCGAACGGCGTCCGAGGGCGACGATGTCCAAGGGCGACGATGTCCAAGGGCGAACGGCGTCCGAGGGCGAACGCCATCTGGGCGCGCCGCCGCCTAAGCGCCGCGCGACCCTACCGCCCACCCGTCACGCCACCACCGGACCGCGCCCCGGCGCGCCCGCCTCGTGGTCCAGCCGGGGGTCGGACACCAGCACCGCCTGCTGCAGCCGCTGCAGCTTCGCCGAGGGTTCCAGCCCCAGCTCCTCCGTCATCGTCATCCGCAGCCGCTGATAGACGGTCAGGGCGCGGGTGCGCTGACCGGAGCGGTGGAGGGCGAGCATGTACTGCCCGTGCATGCCCTCGTGGAAGCGGTGCTCCACGACCAGCGAGGCGAGGTCGCTCAGCACCTCCAGATGGCCGCCGAGCCGCAGCCGGGTCTCGATCCCGCGCTCGGTGACCGTGAGCCGGGACTGCTCCAGCCGGGCGACCTCCGCCTGCAGCGGGCGGCCGTGCGGGGTGACGTCGACCAGGGCCGGGCCCTGCCAGAGGGCCAGCGCCCGCCGGAAGGAGAGGTCCGCCGTCCGCTCGTCGCCGGCCTCCAGCGCGCCTTCGCCCTCGGCGACGAGGGCGCGGTACTCATGGACGTCGAGCTGGCCCGGCCCCACCACCATGGCGTAACCCCCGGGCCGGGTCTGCAGCACATCCCGGGTGACGGCGGCCGACGGCATCCCCAGCACCTCGGCGAGCAGCTTGCGCAGATGCAGGATGTACGTCTGCAGCGTGGTCAGCCCGGTACGCGGCGGATGGTCGCCCCACAGCTCGGCCATCAGCGACTGCACCGGCACCATCCGGCCGGCGTGGAGCAGCAGCAGGGACAGGACCTTGCGCGGCTTCATCGCGCTGGGCACCCCGGACCGGGCGCCGAGGCCGAGTGTCAGCGGTCCGAGCACGCTCACCCGCATGGGTGGCACCTCTCTTCGGGCTTCATGGGCGGTAGGCACGGACGAGCAGGTCGGCCGCGCCTTCGCAGACGGCCGCGGCCGCCGCGTCGGCGAGCGGGCAGGTGCCGTACATCGACTGGTAGAGCCCCTGCTGGACGATCAGGGCCACGAACTGGCGGGCCGCGGTGGCCGGTTCCGGCACGTTCAGCTCGCCGCGGCCGGTGCGCCGGCCGAGCATCTCGGCGAGGTACGTCACCAGCTGCTGGGGCTCCCCCTCGGCGCATGCGGGGCGCAGCGAGGGGTGGCGGGCGACCTCGGCGATGACCAGGCGGCGCAGCGCGGAGGCCCGTTCGTCGAGGAGCACGGCGAGCACCCGGTGGCCGAAGTGGATCAGCGCGGTGCGGGGGTCGCCGCCGTCGTGCGCCTCGGCGGGCTCGGTGCCGTCCGGTCCGAGGGCGTACGGGGAGCCGGTGGCGAAACCGGCCGCGACCCGCTCGCGCTCTTCCTCGACGGCGGCGATGAACAGCCGTTCCTTGTCGCCGAAGTGGTTGTAGACGGTCTGCTTGGACACGCGGGCCTCGTCCGCGATGACGTCCACGCTCGCCCGGTTGTATCCCTCGCGCAGAAAGACGGCCACGGCCGCCTCCAATATCGCCTGCCGCTTGGCGGGCTGGGGACCCGCGGGCCGTCCCGCGGCGCTGCGCCGGGGACCGCTGTCCGTCCGCAACGGCCCAACCTCCTCGTTCCGAGCCGGTCTTGCCCTCGATGGACTTGTGAGTCTAGCCTTCGTTTACCGCAATGGACTAGCCCGTCCAGTCCAATTAATTCATCGGCAGATCATGTCGTTTCCTCACCGCTTCACAAGGAGAGCTCCCATGAGCGCACCGGAGAGCAGCGGGGCCCTGAGCCCCCTCACCCTGGCACCGGAGGCGCAGCGGCAGCTGTTCCTGGAGGCCCGGACGGCCAACACCTTCACCGACGAGCCGGTGACGGACGAGCAGGTCCGCGCGATCCACGAACTGGTCAAGTACGCCCCCACCTCGATGAACCAGCAGCCGCTCCGGGTGGTCCTGGTGCGCTCGGAGGAGGCGCGCGGCCGGCTGGTGGCGCATATGACGGGGCGCAACCAGGAGAAGACGGCCAAGGCGCCGCTGGTCGCGGTGCTCGCCGCGGACCTGGACTTCCATGAGGAGCTGCCGCGGCTGGTGCCGTTCATGGAGAACCCGCAGCAGATCTTCGCCGACCCCGGCACGCGGGAGGCGTCGGCGCGCTTCAACACCGCGCTGCAGGTGGGCTACTTCATCCTGGGCGTGCGCGCGGCAGGGCTCGCCGCCGGGCCCATGATCGGCTTCGACCACGCGGCCGTCTCCAAGGAGTTCTTCGAGGACGGACGGCACGCGGCGGTGTGTGTGGTCAACATCGGCAAGCCGGGCCCGGACGCCTGGATGGGGCGGCTGCCGCGGCTGGAGTACGAGGAGGTCGTCCGCACCGTCTGAGACCTCTTCCGGAAGAGCGGCCGTCCGCTCCCGTACCTTCTCTGCGCGGGAGCGGACGGCCGGCGGGGCTTGTCGGTTTCGGTCAGCTCTCGATCAGTTCATGGAACGCCACGGTGTCGAAGATGTCCTCCATCCTCGCCGCCTTGCCGTCCCGCATCGTCCACGAGTGGACGAAGTCCAGCGTCACGGTCGTACCGCGGAGCGAGGTCACCTCACGGGTGCCGAACACCACGACCCGGTCGCCCTGTTCGATGAACTCCTTCGGCGCGAGCCTCATCCCGCCCAGCACGGTCGGCACATGGGCGAGGAAGTCCTTGATCCCCGCATGGCCCAGCTTGGTGCCGCCCAGCCCGTACTTGGCCATTCCCTCCGGATGGACCCACTCCACATCGGGGTGCATGCCCGACAGGATCCCCTCGATGTCGCGGTCGCGGAAACCCGCGTAGGAGGCGCGAATGGCCTCGATGTTCGCTGATGCCATGGTGGTGGCCACTCCTCAGACGGCGGTGTGCCGCGGCTCGGACGGAAGGTGCTCGGGGTGGAGCGCCTGGAGCGTGCGCCGCACGCCCTCGCGCCACGGCACCCGGCAGGGTCCGGTGATCTCGCGCCGCCGGGTGGGGTCGAATTGATAGGTCTCACGGGTGACCTCGCTCGGCACGAGCCGGGCCCGCACTCCGGTGAGCTCCTCCAGATGGCGCACGCAGTCGGTCATCCCGACCGCCTCGTCACCGCCCCAGTTGACCAGCGTGGCCGGGGCCGAGGCGGCGTTCCACAGATGGGGCACGTGGGCGACGAGATCATCGGTGTGGAGGAGCGAGCACCAGTTCTGGCCCTCCATGGGCACCGGTATCGGCTCGCCCGCCAGCATCCGCTTGAAGTAGAGCATCGGCACCCCGCCGTAGCCGCCGGGGCCGTAGGCGATGTTGAGCCGGGCGATGGTCGTCGGCAGGTTCAGCACCTGGGCGAACGCCCGTGCCGCGCCCTCGGCGGCGATCTTGCCCACCGGGTAGGCGGGCAGCCAGTCGGCCACTCCGTCGACGGGGTCGTCCTCCGTGTACGCGTGGTCGAGGGTCTGCCGCTTGTAGAGCGCTCCGGTGGAGACGAAGAGGAACGCCTCCGCCCGCCGGCAGTGGCTCATCAGCCGGCCGGTGGCCACCGAGTTGACCTCGATGGCCGCGTTGACGTCGCCGTCCTCACCGCGGCGCACCGCCGAGTGGAAGACATGGGTGAAGTCGTCCGGCAGCCCCTCGTACCCGGCCGCGCCCAGGTCGTTCATGTCCCAGTGGAACGTGGTGATCCCCTGGTCGTTCAGCTCCTTCTCGACACCGGGGGTGCCGAACCGGCCCAGACACCACACCTCATTGCGCTCGGCCAGCGCCTCGGCCACCGGCCGGGCGACCTGCCCGGTGCCCCCGGTGACCAGGATCTTCTTGCCTTCCACCCTGCTCTTCTCCTTGTGCCTGGCCCGCTCGGGCCGCTGCCTGGCCCCGTCGGGCCGCTGCCTTTCGTCGGGCCGCTGCCTGGCCCGCTCGGGCCTATGCCTGGCCCGCGGTCCGGGCCCGGTCGGCGTCGCCCAGCGCACGGTCGAGTTCCCTGCGCAGCACCGCCTGGAAGGCCGCGACATGTCGCGGGCCCATCAGTGTGTAGTGCTCACCGGGCACGTCCAGATACCGGTTCGGCTCCGTGGTGTGCTCGTCCCACCGGCGCAGCTCGTTCTCCAGCCAGTCCTCCTTGGTGCCGCGCAGCGGGATCGCGTAGAAGACCGTCATGGAACGGGTGGTGCCGCTGGGGTGGTAGTCGCGGCCCAGGGTGGTGAGGCCGTGGGCCAGCTCCGCCCAGGCGGTGAACGTGTCCAGGTCCAGGTCGAGTTCGTCCAGCCGGCCGCGCGGGGCGATCCGCAGCAGATGCGCGAGCTGCTCCTCGCGGGGCAGGGGGCGTAGCTCGGCGGGGAGGTCGAGCGACTGCTTCTTGTTGATCAGGTCGAGGAAGAAGGCGAGGTTGGTGGCGGTCTCGACGAAGTCGAGTTCCTCCATGCGGTACTTGATGTGCGGCGGAAGGTTGAAGCTGCCGACGAAGTCGACCCGCTCGCCCTGGGCCTCCAGCGCCTTGGCGATCTCGAAGGCCACGGCGCCGCCGTAGGAGTAGCCGGCGACGGCGTAGGGGCCGTGCGGCTGGCGGGCGCGGATGGCCTCCACATAGCACTCCACCATCTCCTCGAAGCTGGTGAAGGGCTTCTCGTGCTCGTTGAAGCCACGGGCGCGCAGCGCGTAGAACGGCCGGTCGCCGACGAAGTACTTGGCGAGGTTGACGAAGACCAGCACCTCGCCGACGCCGGGGTGGACACAGAACAGCGGGGTCTTCTCGCCGCCGGTCTGCAGCGGTACGACCGGGTCGTACGCCGCGGCGCCGGGCGCGCCGCCGTCGCCGAGCCGGGCGGCGAGCTGCCGTACCGAGGGCGCCGTGAGCACCGTGATGACCGGCAGGTCCGCCACGCCCAGGCGCCGGTGGACCTGGCGCCGCAGCCGCAGGATGTCCAGCGAGGTGCCGCCCAGGTCGAAGAAGCCGGCGGTGGCGCTGATGCGCTCCGGGACGGTGTCGAACATCTCGGCGTAGATCTCGGCGAGGATCCGCTCGGTCTCGCCCTCGGGCGGGGTGTGGCCGCCGAGCCGGCGGGTGGTCAGCTCCGCGAACCGCTCGATGACCTCGTCGTATCCGCCGGACTCCAGCCGGTGGCGCATCCGTCGGCGCAGCGTCTTGCCGAGGCTGGTCTTGGGGAAGGCGTCCTTGGGCAGCGGCAGGATGAGGAAGGGCCGGAAGCCCCAGTGGATCACGACGGTGGAGCGCACCGCTGTGATCATGCGGTGCAGCCCGGCCTCGTCGTCGTCCGCCGGTTCGGGGCTGACGGCGATGACCAGTTGCTCGGTGTCGCTGCCGGGGCGGCGGGTCGGGAACGCCGCCACAAAGCCGCTCGCCACGTCGTCGAGCTGCTCCAGGGCGGCCTCTATCTCATGGCTGAAGTAGTTGACGCCATTGACGATGACGCTGTCCTTGCTGCGCCCGACGAGGGTCAGCCGGCCCTCGTCGATCCGGCCCAGATCGCCGCTGCGGAACCAGCCGTCGGGCGTGAACGCCGCCTCGGTGGCCGCCTCGTCGTGGTAGTAACCGCTGGTGATCATCGGCCCGCTGAGCTGCAACTCGCCGATCTCGCCCGCGGGCAGCGCCCGGTGGTCGTCGTCGGCGACCCGGATCCGCAGCCCCTCGACGGGGGTGCCGAGGTTGGCGAACTCCTGGCCCACATCGGTGACCGGGAACGCGCGGTTGTAGATCGATCCGGCACAGGTCTCGGTCATGCCGAAGGCGGGCCAGAGGGCCCCCTCCCGCAGTCCGTACGGAGCGTAATGGGCGAGGAATGCCTCACCGGTAGCGACGACATTCGCCTCACCGCCGCTGACGATATGGCGCAGCGCGCTGAGATCGAGCCCTTCACCACCCGCCGATATCTCCTCCGCTATCTCATGGACGGAGGAATTGAGCGGGCCGAGGAGGAAGTTCGGCGTAAAGGTCATCGTGACCTTGTGGCGGGAGATGATCCGGAGAAACCGAAGCGGCTCCTCGAGAATGACCGCGGCTTCCGCGTGCAATTGCTCGGCGCCCACGTACAACGGCAGCATATGCGCTTCCAAGAGCGCGGCCACATGGTCGTAGGAAATCCAGTTGAAGGTGGTGTCGGCGGCGGTGAGCTGTTGTTTCCCCGCCTTTCCGGCCATCGACGCCAGGATATTTCCATGGGTGAGCGTGACCGCCTTGGAATTCCCGGTGGAGCCGGAGGTCAGCACCAGCAGGGCAAGGTCCTCCGAGGCCGCGGAGTGCACCGCGGGCGTCCGCCCGCGCTCGGCGCGGGAGGGGTCCGCGGCCTCGTCCCGCAGCTCCTCCACCACGGCCACCGCGAGGCCGGGCACCTCCGGCAGCTCGGCGCGCATCGCCTCGGTGGTCACCAGCAGGGGACCGTCCAACAGCCCGTTGACATGGGCGAGTTGGGCCGACCAGCGGGCCGGGTCACCGGGGATGAGCACCATCGGGCAGGGCACGAAGCCGCCCAGCAGGCAGGCCCAGAGGACGGTCAGGAATTCCGGCTGGCGGTCCAGCAGCAGGGCCACCGTGTCCCGCGGCCGCAAACCCCGGCCCCGGAGTGCGGAGAGGAGGCCGAGCGCCGATTCCAGGAGTTCCGGGTAGGACTGCCGCACGGATTCGCTCGCCGTCGGCCCGACCAGATAGCGCACCCCCGAATGGGCGTGGTCACGCGCCGCCCGCAACAGCAACTGGGCAACCGAGAGCGGCTCCGGGCCTTCCTCTGGTGCCGATGGTGCCGAGGTATTCAAGGGTTGTGACGTCATTCCCCCCACGGCCCTCTTCCTTCCCGATTCCGAGGCCACGAAGGTAACAGTCCCAAACATTTGTCTCCACGACGCCCTACCAGCGCTCTAGCGAGACTCTAGCGGCGAATTCCCGGGGAGCGGGATTTTCTCGAAGAAGGGTGATCCGGTCCACCGGGAACGATGGCTGTGCCATGCATCTGTCGTCGCTCGCGCGATTACGCGCAGGCGCGCGGGCACTTTGGAGGCGGCCGCCACCCGGGGCGGGCGACAGCCGGGCGCCGCCCTCCTGGACCGGGGCCGGCCCGGGCTTGACTCCGCAAGACCGCGATATATCGTGTTCAGTAGAGACACGATATGTTGCGTCGTCGTGACGCGTCGTACGTCCAGTCAGGGGAGGCCAGGGATGTCAGCCGGATCACAGTGGTCGATCACCGCGCCACAGAAGCTCACCTTCGACGACCCGGTCTCGACCCTCGACGTCCGTATCGCGGGCGGCACGGTCAATGTGGTCGGCACCGACCATGGTCCCGCCCGCCTCGAGGTCTCGGAGATCGACGGCCCGGCGCTGAAGGTCGGCCATGTCGACGGCACCCTGAGCGTGGGCTACGACGACCTCTCCTGGAAGGGCTTCCGCAAGTGGCTCGGGCAGTGGAACCGCACCGCCCATGTCACCCTCACCGTGCCCGTCGGCACCAGCGCCACGGTCGGCGTGATCGGGGGCTCCGCCGTGATCTCCGCACTGGCCGGCCGCGCCGAACTGCGCGGTGTCTCCGGGGACTTCACCCTGCTCGGGCTGACCGGGCCGGTGCGGGCCGAGACCGTCTCCGGCCGGATCGAGGCGCAGGCCGTCACCGGCGAGCTGCGGTTCCACTCCGTCTCCGGCGACCTCACCGTCATCGAGTGCTCCGGGCCCTCGGTACGGGCCGAATCGGTCAGTGGCGATATGGTGCTCGATCTCGCCCCCGCCCCGAAGTGCTCCGACATCAACCTCACCACCGTCTCCGGGGAGATCGCCATCCGGCTGCCGCACCCCGCCGACGCGGAGATCGAGGCCAGCACGGCCACCGGTTCGGTCTCCAGCGGCTTCGACGATCTGCGGGTCAGCGGCCCGTGGGGGTCGGGGGGCACCCCCAGCGGTAGCTGGGGGAGGATCACCGGGCGGCTGGGGGCGGGCAACGGCAGCCTCAAGGCCACCACCGTCTCGGGCGCCATCGCGCTGCTGCGCCGTCCGCCGTCCGAGGACGACACGGACACCACCGACGGCACCCAGGGAAAGGTCCTCTGATGCCCCCCGTATTCGCCCACGGCCGACTGCGCCTGTATCTGCTCAAGCTGCTCGACGAGGCGCCGCGCCACGGCTACGAGGTCATCCGCCTGCTGGAGGAGCGGTTCCAGGGGCTGTACGCGCCCTCGGCCGGGACCGTCTATCCGCGGCTGGCCAAGCTGGAGGCCGAGGGCCTGGTGACCCACACCACCGAGGGCGGCCGCAAGGTCTACTCCATCACCGACGCCGGACGCGCCGAACTGGCCGACCGCAGCGGTGAGCTGGCCGATCTGGAGCTGGAGATCCGCGAGTCGGTCGCCGAACTCGCCGCCGAGATCCGGGAGGACGTCCGCGGCTCCGCGAGCGATCTGCGGCGGGAGATGCGCGAGGCTGCCCAGCAGGCCCGCGCCTCGGGCGGCACCGGCGGCTCCGGCGGTGCCGGCAACTCCCAGGAGAAGCACGGCCCGTGGGAGGGGCCGTGGGGCGACAAGGAGACCTGGCGGCAGGCGAAGGAGGACTTGCGGCGCGCGAAGGAGGAGTGGAAGGAGCAGGCGCGCCGGGCGAAGGAGGAGAGCCGGCGGGCCCGGCAGGACGCCCAGCGCGCCCGTAAGCAGGCCAAGGACGCGCAGGACTTCGCGCGCGAGGAGGTCCAGCGGATCGCCCGGCGGGTCCAGGAGCAGACGCAGGAGCACATCCGGGCGGGCGACTGGCAGCAGGCGGTGCGCGAGGGGCTGGCCGAGGTGTCGCGCGGGATGAGCCGGATCTCCTGGCAGGGCACCTCGCGCTCGGACTGGGGTTGGGACGACGAGACGTCCGGGCCGGACACCAAGGTCGAGCGGATGGACATGACCAAGCCGAAGGGCGGCGGCGAGAAGGAGAAGCCGACCGGCGGCGGCAGCGACAGCGGCGCGGCCGGAGTGCGGGAGCCCGAGTGGGCCAAGGACTTCACCCCCTCGAACGCCCCGGCCCGCGATCTGGAACGGCTGCTCGACCGGCTCCGCGACGACATCCGCGACGCGGCCCGCGACCACGGGGTGACGGACGCCCAACTGGCCGACGCCCGCCACCATCTGGGGGCGACCGCGGCACGGATCACCGCGCTGCTCCGAGGCGACCAGGCATAGGCCCGGCCTCCGTCTCACTCAGGCCCGGCACCCGTCTCACTCAGGACGGCTTCCATCCCCCGCTTGACCTCAATCGCGGTTGAAGTTCCAGGATCGGGGCCGGAGGGGCGCACCGCGGGGGCGCCCCTCCGACCCCGATCCCCTTTTGCCTCTCAGCTCTTCCCGACCGCGAGGAGACCGTCATGTCGGCCCTGCCCAGTTCCGGCCCGCTGCCCGATCCCACCCGGCCCGATGTGGGCGCCGCGCTGTTCAGCACCTGGAGCGTGGGCACACCGCAACGGCAGCGGGCCGCGGTCGACGCCATCGCCACCACCTGGGACAGCCGCCCCTGGCCGGCGTCCGAGCTGCTCTCCTACAACGTCTACGCCGGAACGGACGGCGATACGCTGATGCACCACTCCCAGTGGGCCAGTGAGGCCGCGTACCACGCCTTCGTCCGGACCCAGCGCCAGGAGCGCAACGACGCGATCGACAGCGCGGTCCCGGACCTCAAGCGGCTCGGCCTTTCCGCCTACCGGCACTACCGCAGCTTCCAGGCACCGTCCGCCCAAAGCGACACTCCGGACCCCGGGCCGGCCTCCGGGCTGATCGTCGTGGTCGAGATCGACTTCGACGACCCCGATCCCGAGCTCCGCCGGTCCTGGACCGACCTGGTCATCGAAGCCCTGGAGAACGAGCCCGACCCGGGCCTGATCTCCGCCGACTTCCATCTGATCGTCGACGGCGAGCGCCATCTGAGCACCGACCGCGCCCGGGTGCTCAACTACGCCCGCTGGAGCGGCGCCGAGACCTACGAGGCGGCCATGGCGGCCGATGGGCCACGCGGCGGCGGCTCGTCCCTCTGGGACCGGGTGCGCGACTTCCCCGGACGGGTGGGGGCCTCGTCCCGCTCCTATCACTTCCGGCGGAGCTTCGTACCGCCGTCGGCGACGTCCGGGAATTCCGCGAATTCGCCGGAGCGCGAGGCCCGGTAGATCAACGCATGGGCTCCGCGCCAAAGCCTCCGGCATATGCTCGCCGCCCTCTCGGCGTCCTCTCGCCGCCCTCTCGGCGCGGACCGGATCCGCCGGGTCTGTTCGAATTCCCCCGCGAATCCCCGGCCCCCATTGCGGCCGTCGAGGGCGGCACGGTATCCGGCCGTGGAGGGCGGCACGGTATGCGGCACGGTATTCAGACCGTCAATACGACCTTGCCGAACAGATCGCCGCCCGCCATCTTCTCGAACCCCTCACGGGCCCGGTCCAGCGGCAGCACCGAGTCGATCACCGGTCGTACACCGCGGGCGGCGCAGAAGCTCAGCAGGTCCTCCAGCTCGTCCTTCCCGCCCATCGTGGAGCCGACGACCTTCAGTTCCAGGAAGAAGATCCGGTTGAGCTCGGCGGCCTTCGGGTTGGGGCCGCTGGTGGCGCCGGAAATCACCAGGGTGCCGCCGGGCTTGAGGGACTTCACCGAATGCGACCAGGTCGCGGCGCCCACCGTCTCGATCACCGCGTCCACCCGGCGCAGCAGCCGCTCCCCCGGTTCGTACGCGCTCTCGGCGCCCAGCTCGACGGCGCGGGCCCGCTTGGCCTCGTCACGGCTGGTGGCCAGCATCCGCAGACCGGCGGCCGCGCCCAGCACGATCGCGGCGGTGGCCACACCGCCGCCCGCGCCCTGGACCAGGACGCTGTCGCCGGGGCGCACCCCCGCGTTGGTGAACAGCATGCGGTACGCGGTCAGCCAGGCCGTGGGCAGACAGGCGGCCTCCTGGAAGGAGAGTTCCTTGGGCTTGGGCAGCAGATTCCAGCTGGGGACGGTCACCTTCTCGGCGAAGGTGCCCTGGTAGCGCTCGGTGAGGATGGAGCGGGGCTCCTTGGGGCCGACGCCGTGTCCGCTCTGGCCGATGACGGAGTGGAGGACGACCTCGTTGCCGTCCTCGTCGATCCCGGCCGCGTCGCAGCCGAGGATCATCGGAAGCGACTCCTCGCCGAGGCCCACACCGCGCAGCGACCACAGGTCGTGGTGGTTGAGCGAGGCGGCCTTGACGTTCACGGTCGTCCAGCCGGGCCGCGCCTGTGGCTCGGGGCGCTCCCCCAGTTCGAGGCCGCTCAGCGGCTGGTCACGGTCGATACGTGCGGCATAGGCAGCGAACATGATCCCGACCTTAGGCCGCACGGCGACCCCACGGAACCACGCCACGGTGTGACCCCGCTCGCCCGCCGCGCACAAGCCCACGGGCCGGGCCGCCCCTCCGGATGAGGGACGGCCCGGCCCGTGATGGCACAGGCCGTGATGGCCCGGCCCGTGATGGCACAGCCCGTGGTGACCCGGCGCGCGATGGCACCCAGGCCCCGGCGGGCATCAGCGGCGGGCGACGCCCTCCGCGCGGGCGGCCGCGGCGACGGCCGCGGTCACGGCGGGGGCGACCCGGTCGTCGAACGGCGAGGGGATCACCTTGTCCGCGCTCAGCTCATCGGCCACCACCGCGGCCAGCGCCTCGGCGGCCGCGAGCTTCATGCCCTCGGTGATCCGGGAGGCCCGCACCTGGAGGGCGCCCGCGAAGATGCCGGGGAAGGCGAGGACGTTGTTGATCTGGTTCGGGAAGTCGCTGCGCCCGGTGGCGACCACGGCCGCGTACCGGTGGGCGACGTCCGGGTGGATCTCCGGGTTGGGGTTGGCCATCGCGAAGATGAAGGCGCCAGACGCCATCTTCGCCACCGCGTCCTCCGGCACCGTGCCGCCGCTGACGCCGATGAAGACGTCAGCGCCGTCCAGCGCGGCCTCCAGCGATCCGGTGAGCCCGGCCTTGTTGGTGAACCCGGCCAGCTCGCGCTTGACGTCGGTGAGGTCCTCGCGGTCCTGGGAGACGACGCCCTTGCGGTCGCACACGGCGACATCGCCGATGCCCGCCTCGGTGAGGATCCGGGCGATGGCCACACCGGCGGCGCCCGCCCCGGAGATGACGGCGCGCAGCTGGCCCAGCGCGCGGTCCGTCAGCCTGGCGGCGTTGCGCAGCGCGGCGAGGGTGACCACCGCCGTGCCGTGCTGGTCGTCATGGAAGATCGGGATGTCGACCCGCTCCTGGAGCTTGCGCTCGATCTCGAAGCAGCGGGGCGCGGAGATGTCCTCCAGATTGACGCCGCCGAACGAGGGCGCGAACCGGGCGACGGTCTCCACGATCTCGTCCACGTCCCGGCAGTCGAGCGCGATCGGCACCGCGTCCACCCCGCCGAACTGCTTGAAGAGGATCGCCTTGCCCTCCATGACCGGGAGGGACGCCTCCGGGCCGATGTCACCGAGCCCCAGCACCGCGCTGCCGTCCGTCACCACGGCGACGACCTGGGACTTCCAGGTGTAGTCGTGGACGAGCTCGGGCTGCTCGGCGATGGCGCTGCAGACCTTGGCCACGCCCGGTGTGTACGCGAGGGACAGATCGTCCCGGTTGCGCACGGGCACGGTCGCCTGGACGGCCATCTTGCCGCCGCGGTGCAGGGCGAAAGCCGGATCGAAGGGCTCTCCGCCGGTCACGCCGTCGGCTCCTTCGCCACTGCCGCTTGTGCTGTCGCTGCGAGGATTGACCATCTCCGCTGCCACTGTTTGACCCCTTTGTCGTTTTTCTGTCGAGGGTATCCGCCCCAGGTTCGGAGCGGGCGGGCACCGCGTCGCCCCATTCAGCGGATGACCACCGCATGGGTCTGGGTACGAACGCCGGGCGCGTCGCACACACGCCCTGAGCCCCGGGTGAGGGGTGCCGTCTGTTCTACCTGAAGCGCGCGTCGAGCGACGAGCGAGTTCTGGTGCGGTGACGCCGGAAAACCAGGCATTACGGCTGAAGGCGGGCGAGTCTCCAGGGAGAGTCCATGCCTCCGTCACGCGCTGTTCTCCGCGTGATCATGAAGTCGCCCCGCGCCTCCGGCCGCCGCTGTCCGGCCGGTGCCGCTGTCCGATTGTGCACCACGGGGATCGCCCGTTATCCGATTTTGACATGGCCAGCGGTCCGCACGAGCCCGTCCGATGACAAGATGCCCCAATCACACGAGATCGCGACACCCACAAACGTGTTCCCGAGATCTCACCCCCTCACCCTGCCGGAGGAACCAGCATGACCGCCAGCTTCACGCCCCGTGGGGCCACCCTGAAGTCCCGGATGGCCTCCGTCGGCGCGATAGCGGTGGCAGGCGCCTTGCTGCTGACGGGCTGCGGCGACCAGACCGACAAGGCCACCGGTGGGTCGAACACCAACGCGGCCCCGCTCTTCAACCAGCTCCCCAAGGAGATCCAGAGCGCCAAGGTGATCAAGGTCGGCTCGGACATCAACTATCCGCCGGTCGAGTTCAAGAAGAACGGCGAGGTCATGGGCATCGACCCGGACATCGCCGATGCCCTCGGCAAGCAGCTCGGGGTGAAGTTCGAGTTCAACAACGGCACCTTCGACACCCTGCTCTCGGGCCTGCGCTCCAAGCGTTACGACATCGCCATGTCGGCCATGACCGACAACAAGGGCCGCCAGGAGGGTGTCGACCCGGACACCGGCAAGAAGGCGGGCGAGGGTGTCGACTTCGTCGACTACTTCACCGCGGGTGTGTCCATCTACACCAAGAAGGGCGCCAACACGGGCATCAAGACGTGGGACGACCTGTGCGGCAAGAAGATCGTCGTGCAGCGCGGCACCGTCTCCCACGACCTGGCCAAGTCCCAGTCGAAGACCTGCCAGAAGAACGGCAAGGGCAAGATCTCGGTCGAGGCGTTCGGCAATGACACCGAGGCCCAGACCCGGCTGCGCGGCGGTGGCGCCGTCGCCGGCTCCAGCGACTTCCCGGTCGCCGCGTACGCCGTGAAGACCTCCGGCGGCGGCAAGGACTTCGAGCTCGTCGGCGAGCAGGTGGAGGCGGCCCCGTACGGCATCGCCATCGCCAAGAAGAACACCCAGCTGCGCGACGCCATCAAGCAGGCCCTCGCCCTGATCATCGCGAACGGCGAATACGACAAGATCATCGCGAAGTGGGGCGTCAAGGAAGGCGCGGTCACCAAGGCCGTCATCAACGGCGGCAAGTGATCCGGCCCTCCCCGTCCGCGCTCGCGCTGAAAGGCACCATCCGTGACGACAAAGATTGACAAGGCGACGGGTCCGGTCGACGCCCCGCCGCCGGCGCCGGAGAACATCAAGGCCATCCCGGTACGGCACTACGGCCGCTGGGTCTCCGCGGTCATCACCATCGCCGTGCTCTTCCTGCTCATCTCCGCGTTCGCCCGCGGCGATGTGAACTGGGGCGCCATCCCGGACTACTTCTTCGACGGCGAGGTCCTCAGGGGCGTCCGCAACACCGTCTGGATCACCATCCTCTCGATGGTGCTCGGCGTGGTCCTCGGCATCATCCTCGCCGTGATGCGGCTGTCGAAGAACCCGGTGACCGCCTCCATCGCCTGGGGCTACATCTGGTTCTTCCGCGGCACCCCGGTCTATGTGCAGCTACTGGTCTGGTTCAACCTCGGCCTGGTGTTCGACTACATCAACATCATGCCGATCTACAAGGACGAGTGGTCGGACTTCATGACCCCGTTCCTGGCCGCCCTGCTGGGCCTGGGCCTGAACGAGGCCGCGTACATGGCCGAGATCTGCCGGGCGGGCCTCCAGTCGGTCGACGAGGGTCAGTCCGAGGCCGCCCAGGCGCTCGGCATGAGCCACGCCAAGACGCTGCGCCGGGTGGTGCTGCCGCAGGCGATGCGGGTGATCGTGCCGCCGACCGGCAATGAGTTCATCAACATGCTCAAGACCACCTCGCTGGTGATCGCGGTGCAGTACTGGGATCTGCTGCAGGCCACCTCCGAGGTCGGCCAGAACTCCGGCGCCACCGCGGAGATGCTCTTCCTGGCCGCCGCCTGGTACCTGATCCTCACCTCGGTCCTGAGCGTGGGCCAGTACTACCTGGAGCGCTACTACGCGCGCGGTTCGAGCCGCAGCCTGCCGGCCACCCCGCTGCAGCGGGTCCGGGCCAATCTGCTCTCCTTCAGCAACCGCTCCGGAGGTGTCGGCGCATGACCGCCATGGTGAAGGCCGAGGGCGTCCACAAGTCCTTCGGCCCGGTGCAGGTCCTCAAGGGCATCGACCTCGAGGTCGCGCCGCGCGAGGTGTTCTGCCTGATCGGCCCGTCCGGCTCCGGCAAGTCCACCTTCCTGCGCTGCATCAACCACCTGGAGAAGATCAACTCCGGGCGGCTGTACGTCGACGGCGACCTGGTCGGCTACCGCCAGAAGGGCGACAAGCTCTACGAGCTCAAGGACCGCGAGGTCGCCGAGAAGCGGCGCGACATCGGCATGGTCTTCCAGCGCTTCAACCTCTTCCCGCACATGACCGCGCTGGAGAACGTGATCGAGGCGCCGGTCCAGGTCAAGCGCGAGACCAAGGCGGTCGCGCGGGAGCGCGCGCTGAAGCTGCTGGACCGGGTGGGCCTCGCCGACAAGGCGGCCAACTACCCCTCCCAGCTCTCCGGCGGCCAGCAGCAGCGCGTCGCGATTGCGCGGGCGCTGGCGATGGAGCCCAAGCTGATGCTCTTCGACGAGCCCACCTCGGCGCTCGACCCGGAGCTGGTCGGCGATGTGCTCGATGTGATGCGCGGGCTCGCGGAGGACGGCATGACAATGATCGTCGTCACGCATGAGATGGGCTTCGCCCGCGAGGTCGGGGACTCGGTCGTCTTCATGGACGACGGCGTGGTGGTGGAGTCCGGGCACCCCCGGGAGGTGCTGACCAATCCGCGGCACGAGCGGACCAAGTCGTTCCTCTCCAAGGTGCTGTAGGGGCTGTCGCGGCCGTGAGGTCGGTACGGGTGCCTGCCCGTACCGACCTCACGCACGCCGCACCGGGGTCACTTCAGCCCGAGCACCATCGCGTCCGAGGGCGAGCACCATACGGCCCGCGCCTCCCCGAAGCCCCCCTCGCGCAGCGCCTCGGCATGCCAGGCGACGGACTGCGTCTCACCGTCCGCGTGGTCGCCGTCGGCCGGATTACCGAAGATCGTGAACCGCTCGGCCACCGGCCCGGCCAGCACCTCGTCCCGTGCGGCGGCCTGCCACCACTGGGCCCAGTCCTGCGCGCCCTCGGCCTGGGCCCGGGCCTGCCGCTCCTTCCGGAACGCGTGGTCGGCGGCGTTGAGCCGGGGCGTGGCCGGGTCGGGCATATGGTCCGCGTTGAGGAACACCCCGCCCTCCCGCACGACGCCCGCGATCTGCCCGTACAGCACCCGCAGCTCGTCCGAGCGCAGCCAGTGGAGCGCCGTGGCGGTCAGGACGGCGTCGTACGTACGGTGCGGCAGCCGCCCGGCCCACCCGGGGTCGCGCAGATCGGCGGTCACGAACTCGGCGCGCGGCTCGGCCGCGAAGTGGCCGCGGGCGATCGTCAGCAGCGCGGGGTCGAGGTCCACGCCGGTGCTGGTGGCGCCCGGGAACCGGCGCAGCGCCCGGTCCGAGATACTGCCCGTGCCACATGCGAGGTCCAGGATCCTCGGCGCCGGGCCGACGACGGCCTCGACCGCGTCGAGCATCACCCGGAACCGCTCCTCACGATCGGGGAGGTACCACTCCTGCTGCCGGTCCCAGCTCCGCTGCCACGCCTGCCAGTCCGCCACGGCGACGGTGTCCGTCATCGAGCCCCTCCAAGCCATGCGTCGTAAGCCATGCGCCATCGTCCCCGGCGCGGCCGCCCCGTAATACCCTCGTAGGCAGAACGCCTCTTACCCGACTCTAGATGCCCCGTCGTAAGGACCACAAGTGGAACTGGCTTATTACTCGGATCTCGCCGTGCGCCTGGTCAACAGCGAGGAGCCAATCCGCGGCACCGACACCCTGACCTCGGTGGAGGCCGTGCGGGCGCTCTTCGGGGAGAGCCGGCAGGCGGCCCGGCGGGCGACGGACGCCGACGTCACCCGGCTGAGGTCGGTCCGGGCCCGGCTGCGCGCCGTCTTCGAGGCGGCGGCGGGCGGCGACGAGGTGCTGGCGGTGGACCTGCTGAACGCGCTGCTCATCGAGTTCCCGGTGAGCCCGCAGATCTCCGGCCATGAGACCCGCGACGACGACGGCCGCCCCAAGTGGCATATGCATATCGCGGACTACGCCGCCAACGCGGGCTCCGGATACGCCGCGACCGCCTCGATGGGGCTGGCCTTCCACCTCACCGAACTGGGCGCCGACCGGCTGGGCATCTGCGAGGCGGCACCCTGTCGCAACGCCTATCTCGACACCTCGACCAATCGGTCCCGGCGCTACTGCTCCGACCGCTGCGCGACCCGCGCCAATGTGGCCGCCTACCGCGCGCGCAAACGCCTGGACGCCGAGCGGTCGGCCGGCGCCGAGCGCAGCCGGCGCCAGGATCGCGAGCCCACCGGCCGCACCGCGGACACCGCCCAGGAGACCAGCCCGGCCATGGACCGCTGACCACGGCGTCCGGCGCCCGGCCGTGGCCGCAGCCGCAGCCATGCCCGGGCGACCACCAGCTCGTCCGGCACGACGCCGAACTCCCGGCTGTCGTTCTCCACGTACGGGTTGTCGCCCTTGACCCACCAGCCGCCCTCGCGCCGCTCCACCGCGCGCTTGACGATCAGCAGGTCCTGCCGGAACGGATGGCGCACCACCACCACGTCCCCCGGGCGCACGGGCACCCCGTAGCGGACCACCAACTGGTCGCCGGGGTACAGCGTCGGCTGCATCGACGGGTTGTACACCTCCGCGAGCCCGATCCGCAGCAGTCCGCGCTGGTCGCGGTCGGGCTCCTGCCCGCGATCGCCCAGCTGCTCCCGCATCACGGCACCTCCGGTCCTCAACCCCGCACCATCACGATCCCAGGCATCCCAGACTGTCACCGGACTTTTGACCTAAGCCCCCCGGGGCACCCGAGAAAAGGCTTCCCCCACGGAGTAATCTCGCACCTGAGAAGACGATCACGAATGGAAGGACAGCTCTATGCTCTCCCGCCTGTTCGCCCCGAAGGTTCAGGTCAGCGCGCACTGCGACCTGCCCTGCGGTGTGTACGACCCGGCCCAGGCTCGTATCGAAGCCGAGTCCGTCAAGGCCATCCAGGAGAAGTACCAGGCCAACGAGGACCCGCACTTCCGCGCCCGTGCCACCACCATCAAGGAGGAGCGCGCGGAGCTCGCCAAGCACCACATCTCGGTGCTGTGGAGTGACTACTTCAAGCCCCCGCACTTCGAGAAGTACCCGGAGCTGCACCAGCTGGTCAACGACACCCTCAAGGCCCTGAGCGCGGCCAAGGGCTCGACCGACCCGGCCACGGGCCAGAAGGCCCTGGACCACATCGCCCAGATCGACAAGATCTTCTGGGAGACCAAGAAGGGCTGACCGCTCTTCCCTTGCATGGCCAGACCGCACCCGAGCCGCCCCGAGTGGCCCGGGTGCGGTCTTCTGTCCGGGGGAACGCCCCTGACGGGCGCGGGGGTTGACCGGCCCCCGCCCGCTCACCCCGGCGGGCTGATCCCCGCCACGGCCAGGCCCAGCAGCCGGTCCGCCTCGGCGGCGGGGTCCGGGTGGTGCTGGGTGGCCAGCGCGATCCCGGCGATCAGGGTGACCAGGTCCACCGCGGTCGCCCCGGGCGCCATCACACCGGCCCGCTCGGCTCGCCGCAGCAGCGGCTCACCCGCCTCGGCGAGCGTGTTCACGCAGGGGTTCGCATGCTCCGGATCCAGCTCCCCGTTCCGCAGCAGCGCGGTGGCCAGACCCTGCACCGAGGCGGAGTAGACGGTGAGGGCGCCCAGCCACTCCAGCAGCGCGGCCCGTACGTCCTCTTCCTTCGCGAGCTCCCGGGCGCGGGCGGCCAGGACCTCGATCCGCTCGCGGAAGACGGCCTCCAGGAGGGCGCCGCGGGTGGGGAAGTGGCGGCGCACGGTGGCCGAGCCGACTCCGGCGGTGCGGGCGATCTGTTCCAGGGAGGCGTCGGCGCCGTGGGCGGCGACCTCCTCCTCGGCCACGGCGAGGATGCGCTCGTAGTTGCGCCGGGCGTCCGCACGCTGGGCGGGCATGGCGTCACCTCCGGGTTGCTAAGTGGTGGGGCCCTCCGTATCGTACCGAGAGATAAACGGCGGGGCCCGCCATTTAACGTCCGCGTAGTCGATCAGTCGATACCCCCATGCCCGAGGAGCAACAGCATGCCCATCAACTCCCCGACGCCCGCCCCGTCCGCGCCCGTTCTGGTCACCGGCGCCACCGGACAGCAGGGCGGCGCCACCGCCCGCGCCCTGCTCTCGGCGGGCGTCCCCGTACGGGCCCTGGTCCGCGACCCGGCCACCGAGCGGGCCAAGGCCGTGGCGGCGCTCGGCGCCGAGCTGGTCACCGGCGACCTGCTCGACCTCGGCTCGGTGCGGCGGGCCGCCGAGGGCGCGCGCGCCGTCTTCTCGATCCAGATGCCCGATCTGAACGACCTCCAGGGCGACTCCGAGTGGGTCCAGGGGCGCAATCTGATCGACGCCGCGCGGGACGCGGGGGTGGCGCAGTTCGTGCACACCTCCGTCTCCGGCGCCGGACAGCACCACACCGCGCCCGGCTGGGCGGAGGGCCGCTGGGCGGCGCTGGAGCACTACTACGCGACCAAGACCGGCCTCCAGGACCGGGTCCGCGAGGCGGGCTTCCGCCACTGGACGCTCCTCAAGCCCGCCTTCTTCATGGAGAACTTCCTGTCCCTGCTCCCGAACGGCCCCGAGGGCGGCCTGGCCACCGTGCTCCAGCCCGGCACCGAGCTCTCCCTCATCGCCGTCGCCGACATCGGCACGGCGGCCGCCGCGGCCTTCGCCGACCCGGAGCGGTTCCACGAGGTCGAGCTGGAACTGGCGGGCGAGTGCATGACGATGACCCGGGTCGCCGAGGTCCTCTCCGACGTCGTGGGCACCGAGGTGACCGCCCCGTCGATGACCGCCGAGGAGGCGCTCGCCGCCGGGATGCCGGAGTGGGGCGCCGGGCATGTGTGGCTGAACGAGGCCCGCCAGCCCGCCCGCCCCGCGTTCGCGCGCGCCCTCGGCCTCCCGCTCACCGGCTTCGCCGAATGGGCCCGGCGGCATCTGCGGCCCGCGGCCGCCTGACCCGCCTGGCCCGGAAGCCCCGCCCGCTCCGGCCCGGGCTGTGGTTGATGCCCGGACCGGAGTGGACGAGTCTGGAAGGGAGCCCTGGTGGACGGACCCGGTGCCGCCCCCGGAGGGATGGCGACCATGATGCGCCACGACAGCGGCTCCGCCCGGAAGCGGGGCAGCTTCAACGAACCAGACGAACCAGACGAAACGGATACGGCGAGGGCCACCGTCAGCGATGACGGGACGCTGACCAGCTGGAACGACGGTGCCCGTCGGCTGCTCGGATATCCGCCCCCGCAGGTCGTGGGGCGGCCCGCCGCCGCGCTGCTGGCCGATCCGGCCCGCGCGGCGGACGCCGGGGCCCGCCGCGCCCGCGACCGGCTCACCCGGTGGCACGGCACCGTGGCGCTGCGCCACCAGGACGGCCACGAGATGCCGGTGCGGCTGCTGGCACACCGCAGCGGGCCGGAGGGCGACTGGCTGCTGGTGGCCGCGGCCCCCCGGGCGGAGCTGCCCCCCGAGTCCTGGAACGACGCGCTGATGCTCTGGGCCTACGCACAGTCACCCTGTCCGATGGCGATCTACGACGCCGATCTGCGGCTGCGCAAGGTGAACTCCCAGATGGCCCGCGTCGTCGGACTCCCCGAAGCGGAGATCCGCGATCTGCGGCTGTCGGAGATCGGGGGCAAGCTCCAGAGCGAGCAGCTCGAAGGGGTCATGCGGCATGTGCTGACCACCGGCGAGCCACGCGAGGTGGAGACCTGCCTGCGCACCGGCGGCGAGTCCAAGGAGCACGCCTGGTCGGCCGCGTTCACCCCGCTGAAGGCGAAGGACGGCCAGGTGTACGCGGTCTGCATGGCGGCGCATGACATCACCGAGCAGTATCTGGCCCGCCAGCGGCTGCTGTTGCTGAGCGCGGCCAGTGAACGGATCGGCAGCACCCTCGACATCGACCACACCGCGCAGGAGCTCGCCGACGTCTGCGTACCGCGGCTGGCCGACTACGCCAGCATCGACCTGCTGGACCGGCTGGCCCAGGACGACGAGCTGCCGTCCGGGCCGCTCACCGGCCCGGTCGTGCTGCGCCGCGCCGCCCTGCAGTCGCTCTACGAGGGCTGCCCCGAATCCGTGGTTCCGGTGGGGAAGGTGGATACCTATCCGCAGGTCTCGCCGATGGCGGAATGCCTGGTGGTGGAGCGGCCCCTGATCTACGCGACCACCGACCCCATGATCGCCAAGTGGGGTGCGCTGAAGCCCGCCCGCGCCCGTTCGATCCGGCGGTTCGGCATCCACTCGGTCATGGCGGTGCCGATCCGGGCGCGGGGGACGACGCTCGGGGTGGCCGTGTTCGCCCGTCACCACACCCCCGAGCCGTTCACCCAGGACGATATGGTGCTGGCCGAGGAGATCACCACCCGGGCCGCCGTCTGCGTGGACAACGCCCGCCGCTTCACCCGGGAGCGCGACACCGCCCTGGCCCTGCAGCGCAGCCTGCTGCCGCGGACCCTCCCCCAGCCGCCGGCCGTCGAGGTCGCCTCCCGCTATCTGCCCGCGGGCCCGTTCGCGGGGGCGGGCGGGGACTGGTTCGACGTCATCCCGCTCTCCGGGGCACGGGTCGCGCTGGTCGTGGGCGACGTGGTCGGCCACGGCATCCAGGCGTCGGCCACCATGGGCCGGCTGCGGACGGCGGTCCGTACCCTCGCCGACGTCGATCTGCCGCCGGACGAACTGCTCACCCACCTGGACGACCTGGTGATCCATCTGGCCGCGGAGACCGGGGCCGAGGAGTCCACCGGGGATGTGGGGGCCACCTGTCTGTACGCGGTCTACGACCCCGTCTCGCACCGCTGCTCACTGGCCGCGGCCGGGCACCCGCCCCCGGCCCTGGCCAGGCCCGACGACACCGTGGAGTTCCTTCCGGTGCCGACCGGACCGCCGCTGGGGGTCGGCGGACTGCCCTTCGAGTCGATGGAGACCGAGCTGCCCGAGAACGCCGTGCTCGCCCTCTACACCAACGGGCTGATGGCCGGGTGGAACCGCGGGATCGACGAGAGCCGGCTGCTGCTGACCCATGCGCTGGCCCACCCCGGCGGGTCCCTGGACGGCGCCTGCGACGCCGTTCTGCGCACGCTCCTCCCCGACGGGGGCGCGCTCGACGACGTCGCGCTGCTGCTCGCCCGCACCCGCTCCCTGGGCGAGGCGCACGTGGCCACCTGGGACGTGCCCGCCGACCCGGCGTGGGTGGCCCGCTCCCGCCGGGACGTGACGGAGCGGCTGACCGAATGGGGGCTCGACGAGGCCGTCTTCACCACCGAGCTGGTCGTCAGCGAGCTGGTCACCAATGCCATCCGGCACGCCGTCCCGCCCATCCGGCTGCGGCTGATCCATGACCACTCGCTGATCTGCGAGGTCACCGACTCCTCCAGCACCGCCCCGCATATGCGCCGCGCCCGCACCTTCGACGAGGGCGGCCGCGGGCTGCTGCTGGTCGCGCGGCTCAGCCAGCGCTGGGGGAGCCGGCAGACCGCCGAGGGCAAGACGATCTGGTCGGAGCAGACCCTTCCGGTCGGGCTGCCCACCGGGCTGCCGGGCCTGGACTGAGCGGCCGGGGGCGGGGTGGGGCCCTGAGGGCTGTATGGGGCTGTCGGCCCGCGTCAGAAGCGCCAGCGCGTCTGGCCGTACGCGCCCTTGCGGAAGCCGAACGCCGTGGCCGGGGCGACCCGGAACACCAGGGCCGTATGGCCGTCGTGGTGGAAGGCGCTGTCGCGCACCTGGAAGGTCCACTCCTCGCCGTACTTCGCCACGTACGCCGCCGCGATCCGCCCGAGCGTGGCGTCGTCCCGCACCGGCTCGGCCTCGCCCTCGACCACCAGGTCCAGCCCTTCATGCAGCACACCCGCCCCCGTGGTCAGAACGCAGCGCGGATTGTGCGCGAGGTTCCGGGCCTTCTGTTCCTCGGGGCCGGTGCAGAAGCAGAGCGCGCCGTCGCACCAGACGGCGATGAGCGGGGTGACATGGGGGCGGCCGTCCCGGCGGACCGTGGACAGCCAGTACAGCTCCGCAGCCGCCAGCCCCTCACGCCCCTCCAGCCAGGTCGTGGTGGTGGCGTCCGGGCTGCTGAAACGGGTGTCAAGCGCGGTCTGCGGATCGTGTTCCGTGATCATCTGCTCGCTCCTCGGGTGGCATGGCCTGCGGTCCGGTGCGGTCCCGTGTGCTTGGACCGCCCGGCGGAGCGAAACTCATCGCTCGCCTCCGCCCGCCCCCTTGGAGGGGTGCTACGAGACCTCGGCGGGCCCGGCGAGCCCCAGGACGTCGAGCGCGTCGCGGGCCCGCGGCTCATGGGAGCGCAGCAGCGGGCTCTCGTTGCGGACCAGCCACTGGCGGTAGGCGGAGCCGGCCCAGGCGATCTCGAAGTACGCGTCCGCCAGGTCGCCGAAGAGGGCGTCGACGTCGAGGGGGGCGCCGGGCACGGTGTCCGGGTCGTCGGGTCCGGTGGCCTCGGTGTCGGCCGGGAGCGCCATGTCCGGGGCTCGTCCGGCGGCCCCGGTGCGGGCCGCCGGAGCCACCCGTGAGGCCAGGAACAGCCGGACCGTCAGCGGATCCCCGTGCAGCGGACGGACGGCCACCCCCTGACGGGACCGCGCGGTGGGCTGGCAGGGGGTGACCACCTCGCCCGAGGCGACCAGGTCGGCGGCGGTCAGATAGTCCCCGTACACCACCCTCGGATTGAGCCCCGCGGCGGCCAGAACCCGGCGCAGCCCGGGCCCCTCGCCGTCCACGCTGGGGTCGACCATCCACTGGTCGGCGGCGAGGTCGGCGAGCCGCACCGTGGGCCGCGCGGCGGCCGGATGGGTTTCGGCCAGCGCCACGAACTGCGGCTCCCGCTCCACGAGCACCCGGCGCTCCACGCCCTCGGGCACCCGCAGCGGCGCGCCCTCGACCTCGTGCACGAAGGCGACGTCGAGCTGGTTGGCGGCGACCATCTGCAGCAGCGCGTTGGCGGAGACGTCGATGTGGATGGTGGTGTCCGCGTCGGGATAGCGGTCGCGGAGCCTGCGCAGCCAGCCGACCACGGCCCGGCTGCCGGTGCTGCCGACGCGCAACCGGGCGTCGGCGGTCTGTCCCGCCTCCAGCCGGACCTCGCTGAGCAAGGCGTTCATCTCGGCCACGATCGGCCGGGCGCGGCACAGCACGGACCGCCCCAGCGGGGTCGGCCGACTGCCGGTGACCTCCCGCGAGAACAGCCGGCCACCGATGGTGTTCTCGATGCGCCGGAGCTGGGTCGTCAAGGATGGCTGGGTCATGCCCAGTTGACGCGCCGCCTTCCGTAGGCTGCCGGTGTCGGCGATGGCGCACAGTGCACGGAGGTGCCTCACCTCGAGCTCCACGGCGGGAGCATATCTGCGCCCTTGTCGGTCACACCAGACTCTGAAACCACTCCAACCCATATCGGAATCGATCAATCGGTGGTCAAACACCGGACAACGGGACGTCAAACTGTCATCACCACACAGGGCTTGAGAGCCCGACGAGGGATATACCTTCGCACTATCACCAGTTGATATCTCCGCGTACGGCCCGATCTCCTCAAGACTCGGCGTCAGCCAAGAGTTCATCCCAGGGCCCCGGCCGCCACCCCACACGGCGACCGGGGCCCGAGGACGATGAGGAGCCCCCCACATGTCACTCCCCAAGCTCGCGCTGTCGGCGACCCTCGGCCTCGGCCTGGCGGCCGCCCTGTCCGCCGTGCCCGCCTCCGCGGCCACGCCCGACCACTCCACCACCCAGCGCAGCGCCGCGGCCGCCGGCTACACGGCGAGCGGCGAGGAGAAGGCCGACACCGACGCCTTCATCAAGGCCGTCATGAAGTCGGCGCTGGCCAAGCAGGCCAAGGCCCCCCGCGGGACGGCCGCCGTCACCGTGACCTACGACGCCAGCCAGGCCCCGACCTTCCAGGCGCAGATCTCCCGCTCCGCCCAGATCTGGAACTCCTCGGTGAGCAACGTGAAGCTGCAGGCGGGCAGCAACGCGGACTTCAGCTACCGCGAGGGCAACGACCCCCGGGGCTCGTACGCGAGCACCGACGGCCACGGCAGCGGCTATGTCTTCCTGGACTACGCCCAGAACCAGGAGTACGACTCGACCCGGGTCACCGCGCACGAGACCGGCCACGTGCTGGGTCTGCCGGACCACTACGAGGGCCCGTGCAGCGAGCTGATGTCCGGTGGCGGCCCCGGCCCGTCCTGCACCAACTCGCAGCCCGACCAGGCCGAGATCAGCCGCGTGAACCAGCTCTGGGCCAATGGCCTGGCCAAGCTCGAGAAGCAGCTGGCCAAGTCCCACTGAGCCCGCTGAGACCGCCAAGCCGCTGATCCCCTGGATCAGGGCCTGACTGCCCGCACCCGGTTCCCGACGCCGGGTGCGGGCAGTCGGCGTGTGTGGGGGGGGCGTCTCCGCGCGCACTGGGACGTAGCGCACGGGAAGCGACGCCGCCTCCGGCCGGAGGTACCGTATAGACACCAGGAGCATTTCGCACAAACCGGCCGGATTCCCTCCAGCTGGGGCCCGGCCCCAGGGAGTGAGCACCATGGAGACCCTGATCACCGTGGTCGTCATCCTCGCGCTGATCGGGGTGGGCGCGCTGCTGATCCACCGGACCAATGTCCAGAACGGCAACCGCATGTCCGCCGAGAGCCACGACGATTCCCCGGCCGGCGGGCGGGCGCACCATCGCGCCTGGGGCCGTCGGCGGCAGTCCCGGGGCCAGGGGATCACACCTCCCCAGGACCGCCACACCTGAGTCCGGCCGTATCCCGGCCGTATCCCGGCCGCATCCCGGCGATGGGCCCGGCCGCATCCCGGCCTTGCGAGGCGCCCTACTCCTCCGTGCGCAGCGCCTCGTCCAGCGTGGCGACCGGGTGGAGCACATCCAGCATCCGCCCCGCCCGCAGGGTGCGGAGGATCAAGGCGTTGTCGCAGACCAGCCGCATCCGCCCGGCCCGCTCCCCTACCCGGCGATGGGCCCGGCACAGCATCCCCAGGCCCGAGCAGTCGAAGAAGGCGGCCGGACGTAAGTCCACGATCACCGCGGGCTCGTCCCCGGCCGTGGCCGCGTCCAGCGCCGGTCCGACACTTCCCACCCCGGCGATGTCGATCTCACCGTGGAGCTCCACGACGGTGTACCCGCCGACTCGGTACGTACGGGCGCGGGGAGCGGTGACGTCGATGGCGGCGCCGTCCTGCGCGGCTGGATCACCCTGAGGCGCCGGATCGCCCTGCGCGGCCGGATCACCCTGAGCCGCGGAATCCCCGTCCGAGGGCCCCCATGCGGCCGAATCCCGGCCGGAGGGCGCGCATGCCGCCGGATCCCCGGTCACGGGCCCCCGCGCGGCGTTCTGGGCACCGTGCTCCAGCGGCACCGGCGCATCACGGGGAGCGCCTTGCTGCGTCATCGCGATATCCCCTCGGAACGGCACACTGCCCCCTCTCACCTTCGTCAGGGTCCCGGAAGCGGGCAGGGTCGGGCATCAGGCGTGCATCCGCCGGGTCCTTGTGCGACGTGTCGCGAGCGTAAAGGGGTGACCCCCGGTTACAGAGGTAGGGACGCAGCATTCCGCCGGTGAATACCGCTCGTTCGAGTGAATTTCGGTTCTTACTATTGACACTTGGTCAGATGCGACCTAAGTGAGCGCATCACCACTCCCTCCGGTCGCCGGACCCGCCACCCCCGCGATCGCCGGAGTCAAATCCTCCAGTACCTCGAACGCGTCGTCCAGCCGGACCATGTGCAACAGCCGCACAAACCGCGGTTCGTCGATGACGAGCCGCAGCCGCCCGTCCCGCTCCAGCACGCGATTGCGCAATCGGCACAGTAACGACAATCCGGCACAGTCCAGGAATGTGACCGGCCGTAGGTCCAGGACCAGATCCGGACACCGCGCCTGAATGAGGGAATCGAACCGAGCCACGATCCGCCCCGCGGCGAAGATGTCCAACTCTCCCGCGATCTCGGCGACGGTGACACCGCCGAGTGCATGGACTCGGACGCCGAAGGCGGGCCGATCATCGAACATGCAAGCCTCCTTGACCTGGTGGAGGCGCGCGACACCGGAGCCCGCGGCCACGCCGGTCATCGCCGGGGTCCAGGCCGGCCCTTCAGTAGATGACATACCCATCTACCCGGCTGACCAGTCAACGAACGGTCCGGCACGTGTCGTTGGCCTATTAAAGCCCCTCGGGCGCGAACCGTTACTCACCGGTAAGGCAGAGGTCTTCTCAAGTCCATCGAAAGCCGTGAGCATGCCATCCGGCAATCGCCTCGAAGCGAAGGATGTGACCGATGACAGCGGGACGCGTGCGATCACGGCGGCTCGGCATGACGACGGTGATCGTCGCCCTCGCCACGGGCGTCGGCGGAACGGCCACCACGGCGACCGCCGCCACGCCCGGCGCCACGGCGACCGCCGCCACGGCGAACCCGGCCACGCCCGGCACCACCGCCACCACGCCGGCCGCGGCGGCGCCGTCGAGCGCCACCGCCGCAGAGGACGTCGACTACGAGACCTGGCAGCGTGATGTTCGCGCCATCATCGACGAGCAGGCCCGCCCCTACATCGAGGAGCGCACCGCCGGTCCGTCGGGCGAGAAGCAGGCCATCGTCCTGGACATCGACAACACCTCGCTGGAGACGGACTTCGGCTTCACCTTCCCCCAGCCCCCCGTCGAGCCGGTCCTGAAGCTCTCCCAGTACGCGCACGACCGCGGCGTGGCCCTCTTCTTCGTCACCGCGCGGCCCGGCATCATCTCCTGGCCGACCGAGTACAACCTGGAGAAGGTCGGCTACTCGGTCGCCGGTCTGTACGTACGCCACCTGCCGGACCTCTTCCAGAACGTGGCCGACTACAAGACCGCCAAGCGGGCGGAGATCGAGAAGGACGGCTACACGATCATCGCCAACATCGGCAACAGCCCCACCGACATCAGCGGCGGCCACGCCGAGAAGTCCTTCAAGCTCCCGGACTACGACGGCCGGCTTTCCTGAGTCACGGCCAGGCCATCCCCTTCCGCCACCGCCCATCGCCCCCGCCGGGGGACATGCCGAAAACTCCAGATCTTGGCGCCCAAGATTGGTGACTAGGCCGAGCGCACGGCAGGTCTGCTCCGCTCAAGACTGGACACACCGCAGACTGTGCGTCGAGATCCGCGCAAACGGCGCGGATACGTCGGCACTGGCGCGAAGGGGATGACCGATGACCGGCTCACACGTACTGGCACTCGGCCACTACCAGCCCGCGAAGGTGCTCGGCAACGACGACCTCGCGGCCATGGTCGACACCAGCGACGAGTGGATCCGCAGCCGGGTCGGCATCCGCACCCGTCATCTCGCCCGCCCCGACGAAACGGTCGACGAGATGGCCGCGGCGGCCGCCGCCAAGGCGCTGGCCCACAGCGGGCTGGCCCCCTCCGACATCGACCTCGTACTCGTCGCCACCTGCACGGCGATCGACCGCAGCCCCAACATGGCGGCCCGGGTCGCCGCCCGGCTCGGGCTCGCCCACCCCGCCACCATGGATCTCAATGTGGTGTGCGCCGGTTTCACCCACGCCCTCGCCACCGCCGACCACACCATCCGGGCCGGGGCGGCCACCGCGGCCCTGGTGATCGGCGCGGACAAGTTCAGCGCGGCCACCGACTGGACCGACCGCTCCACCTGCGTCCTGACCGGCGACGGCGCGGGCGCGGCCGTGGTGGTGGCCGCCGAGCGGCCGGGCGTCGGCCCGGTGGTGTGGGGCTCGGTCCCGGAGATGGGCGGCGCGGTCCGTATCGAGGGCACACCGCCCCGCTTCGCGCAGGAGGGCCAGACCGTCTACCGCTGGGCCACCACCCATCTGCCGCCGATCGCGCGGAAGGTGTGCGAACGGGCCGGGACCTCCCCGGAGGAGCTGGCCGGTGTCGTGCTGCACCAGGCCAATCTGCGGATCATCGAGCCGGTCGCCCAGAAGCTGGGCGCGGTCAACGCGGTGATCGCCCGCGATGTGGTGGAGTCCGGCAACACCTCGGCGGCCAGCATTCCGCTCGCCCTCTCCAAGCTGGTCGAGCGCGGGGAGGTGGCCTCCGGCGCCCCGGTGCTGCTCTTCGGCTTCGGCGGCAATCTGTCGTACGCCGGCCAGGTCATCCGCTGCCCCTGACGGCCGCGTCCGCCACGGCCTCCGACGGCGCCCCGACCACCCCGCCAGGACGTCCGATTCGTTCAAGACCGGCCGTCGGCCCGCTGCCTACGCTGCCCGTATGACAGCACGATTCAACGCCATCGGCCTGGTCGTCGCCGACCTGGCCACCTCCCTCGCCTTCTACCGCCGCCTCGGCCTCGACATCCCGGCCGAGGCCGACGCCCAGCCGCACGCCGAGGCCGCCCTGCCCGGCGGGGCGCGGCTGATGTGGGACACCGTCGAGACGGTGCGCTCCTTCGACCCGGAGTGGACGCCGCCGAGCGGTTCCCACCAGGTGGCGCTGGCCTTCGCCTGCGACAGCCCGGCCGATGTGGACAAGACCTACCAGGACCTCGTGGGGGCGGGCGTGCGCGGCAAGAAGGAGCCGTGGGACGCGCCGTGGGGCCAGCGCTACGCGACGGTCCTCGACCCCGACGGCAACAGCCTGGACCTCTTCGCGCCGCTACCCTCCTGACCCCTGGAGCAGACGGCCCAGGGGGACGCCGGTCAGGGTCCTGACCTCGCGGGCGAGATGTGCCTGGTCGGCGTAGCCCGCCGTGGCCGCGACCGCCGCGAAGGGGACGCCGGTGCGCGCCAGGTCCAGGGCCCGGTTCAGCCGCAGCACCCGGCCCAGCGTCTTGGCGCCGTAGCCGAACGCGGCGAGGGAGCGGCGGTGCAGCTGCCGCTCCCCCAGCCCCACGGCGGCGGCGATCCCGGCCACGCCCGTCCCGCGCGAGACCCCGGCGACGATGGCGGCGAGCACCGGATCGGGCGGTTCCGCCGTCCGCAGGCGCCCCAGGGCGGCGTCCTCCAGCAGACGGCCCTGGACCGCCTGCCGCGCGGCCGTCCGCTCGGCCTCGGCCGTCCGCTCGGCGTCGGCGATCCGCTCGGCGTCGGCGATCCGCTCCGCTTCAGCGATCCGCTCGGCCAGCCGCCGGACCTCCGCACCCGGCCAGAGCGCGGCCAACGGCACGAGCTGATCGCGGAGTTCATGCGCCGGTACACCGAGCACGGCGGGGCCCTGACCTGGGGCGAAGCGCAGACCCACGGCGCGGGTGCCGGGCGGACCGGGGGCGAGACGGGCACGGGTGTCCGGCCCGGCGACCAGCAGCTCGCCGTCGGGTCCCGCCTCGCTCCAGATCAGATCCGTGCAGCCGTCAGGGAGCACCCGCTGCGGCCCGGTGCCGGCCGTACGGGTCCACACCGCGGCGCCGCGGCCGATCAACGCCCTTCGCTCGCGGTACGCGCCGCACTCCCGGTCTTCGCGTTTCCGGTGTTCGCGCTCCCGGTGCTCGCTCAAGGGACCTCGCGCAGATACATCGCACCGCACGAATGACAGAAGGGCCCCGAGTCACCCGTGGCCCACAGATCGGCGGCCTGGGTCTCGGCGTCCGGAGCCAGCTCCCGCCCGCACATCGCGGTCGTTCCGTTGCCGCGGACCATGTGCCAGATCTTGACGGGCGCGCCCGCGACCCGACCGGAGCTGCCCTCCTCGTATTCGGCGCGCATCTCGTGCAGCACGGCGGTACACCTCCTGCTCACCACCACTACTCTCCATGCTCCCGCCACGCCGGGCCGAGCGCCACCTCCGCCGCCGCTAGAAGACGGACCAGCCGGTCAGCGTGGTGAAGTGGTCCAGGGCGGCCACTCCGGCCACCGAGTTGCCCCGGGCGTCCAGGCCGGGGCTCCAGACGCACAGCGTGCAGCGGCCGGGGACCACCGCGACGATGCCGCCACCGACGCCGCTCTTGCCGGGCAGCCCGACGCGGTAGGCGAAGTCGCCCGCCGCGTCGTACGTACCGCAGGTGAGCATGACCGCGTTGACCCGCTTCGCCTCGCTCTGCGACAGCAGCCGCGAGCCGTCCGCGCGCAGCCCGTGGCGGGCCAGGAAGCCCCCGGCCAGGGCCAGGTCGCGGCAGCTCATCTCGATCGAGCACTGCCAGAAGTAGTGCTCCAGGACGGTCGGCACGGGGTTGTGGAGATTGCCGTAGCTCGCCATGAAGTGGGCGACGGCGGCATTACGGTCGCCATGGGCAGACTCGGAGACGGCGACCTCCTGGTCGAAGGCGAGGTCCGGATTGCCGCTCTCGGAGCGCAGGAAGTCCAGCATGGTGGTGCTGGCGTCGCCGGTAAGGGTCTGCAGCCGGTCGGTGACGACCAGCGCCCCGGCGTTGATGAACGGATTGCGCGGGATGCCGTTCTCGTACTCGAGCTGCACCAGGGAGTTGAAGGGGTTGCCCGAGGGCTCCCGGCCGACCCGCCGCCACAGCTTCTCGCCGTCGTCGGCGAGGACGAGCGCGAGGCTGAACACCTTGGAGATGGACTGCATCGAGAAGGGCCGCTCCCAGTCGCCGACCCCGGTGACATGGCCGTCGACGTCGGCGAGGGCGATCCCGAAGCGGTCCGCGTCCACCGAGGCGAGCGCCGGGATGTACTGCGCCACCCGGCCCCGGCCGATCTGCGGTTTCACCAGGGCCGCGACCTCGTCCAACACTGCCTGGTAGTCCATGGTGCGGTGCGTCTCCCGGTGCGATGTGGAACGGATGGACCGGCTCGCACGATAACGCGCCCCCCACCACCCATCACCCCATGTGTTTATGTGCGTGCGATGGGTAAGCAAGCGAGTGAACGAGGCGGGCCGCGACCGGGGCCCGCCGTACGAGCGGAACGGAGGCGGTCATGGCCTCACCCATGTCCGCGGGGGACTTCCTGGCGGCGCTGACGGACGAGGGCGTGCGGGTGACGGAGGTCGGCGACTGGCGGGACCACAACAGAAACCACAAGGGCCCGTGGGGCCCGGTGCACGGGGTGATGATCCACCACACCGTCACCTCCGGCACCGAGGAGACGGTGGAGATCTGCCGGGACGGCTTCGAGGGGCTGCCCGGCCCGCTGTGCCACGGCGTGATCGCCAAGGACGGCGGGGTCCATCTGGTCGGCTACGGCCGCGCCAACCACGCCGGTCTCGGCGACGACGACGTCCTGCGGGCGGTGATCGCCGAGACGGCCCTGCCGCCCGACAACGAGGCGAACACCGATGGCAACCGAGCCTTCTACGGCTTCGAATGCGAGAACCTGGGCGACGGCGAGGACCCGTGGCCCGAGGCCCAGCTCGACGCGATCGCGCGAGCCGCGGCGGCCGTGTGCCGCCATCACGGCTGGACGGAGCGCTCGGTGATCGGCCACCTCGAATGGCAGCCGGGCAAGGTGGATCCGCGCGGCTTCACCATGGCGGCGATGCGCGAGCGGATCCACGAGCGGCTCAAGTAGGACGCTCACCTACGGGGTGTCCGGCGCGTCGCAGGGCCGCCTCGCCCCTGGCCCCCGGGGTCTGGGGCGGAGCCCCACCTTCCACCCCCTCCGGCGCTTGAGGAACGGAGCCTAGAAGGCTCGTGAAGATCTTGGGTTCTGGCCCTGCCGTGTCAGCGGCAGGGCCAGACTTGTCTTGTGGCGATGGGTGAGTGGGTCGGCGAGATGGTCGGGCCGGATGTGTGGGAGACCTGCCGGGACCTGATTCCGGCCGGGAGTGTGTTCGCGTTCCTGGCCGAGCATCGTGGCGAGCTGTTCCCGGCTGAGATGTTCGTGGACATGTATCCGTCGGCGAATGGACGGCCGAGCATGCCGCCGCAGATCCTGGCCGCCGCGATCGCGCTACAGGCCCTGCACGGGCTGTCGGACTTCGAGACAGTCCAGGAATTGCGGTGCGACCTGCGGTGGAAGGCCGCATGCGGCCTGGGCCTCAACGACATGGCGTTCGATCCATCGCTGCTGGCCTACTTCCGCCGCCGGCTGGCCCGTTCCGCCCGCCCGAACCGCATCTTCGAGACCGTACGCGAGGTCGTGAAGGCCACCGGTGTCCTCAAGGGCAAGCACCGCCGGGCTCTGGACTCCACTGTGCTGGACGACGCGGTCGCCACCCAGGACACCGTCACCCAGATCATCGCCGCCGTCCGCGCGGTGATCCGCGAAGTCCCCGGCGCCGACACGGCCGCCGCTGCCCAGTGCACCGCCCACGACTACACCGACCCAGGCAAACCGAAGATCGCCTGGAACGACGAGCAGGCCCGCGCCGAGCTGGTCGACGCACTCGTCACGGACGCGCTGCGGCTGCTGGGCCACCTGCCCGAACAGCAACTCGGCGAGAAGGCCGCGAACGCGGTGGGCATCCTGGCCCTGGTCGCCGGTCAGGACGTCGAGCCCGCCGAGGACTCCGACGGCCGCGACGGACGCTGGCGCATCACCCGGGGCACCGTCCCTGGCCGGATGGTCTCCACCATCGATCCGGAAGCCCGGCACATCCACAAGACCCGCAGCCACCAGCAGGACGGTTTCAAGGCCCACCTGGCCATCGAGCCCGAGACCGGCTTATACACCGCCGTCGCCCTGCGGCCCGGCTCCGGGCCCGAGCACCATGAGGCTGCCGTGGGTCTTGAGCTGCTCGCCGACGAGGACACCCCGGTGGACGCCTTCGGTGACACCGCCTACTCCACCGGCGACGCCCGCCAGGCCCTGGACCGGGCCGGGCACCGGCTGTTCCTCAAACCCGCCCCGCTGCGGCCCGCCGTCCCCGGCGGCTTCACCCTCGACGACTTCGCCATCGACACCACCACCGCCATCGTGACCTGCCCGGCCGGACACGCCGTGGGCCTGTCCGACCCCGGCGGGCAGCACCACCAGCGCAAAGCCTCTTTCGGGAACTTATGCACCGGATGCCCCCTGCGCGAGCAGTGCACCAAGGCCAAGGCCGGACGCATCCTGACCATCCGCCCGCACCACGACCTCCAAGCGGCCGCCCGCCACCAGGCCGCCACCGATCCTGACTGGCAGGCCGACTACCGCCGCTGGAGACCACCGGTCGAACGCGCCGTCGCATGGCTCGTCCACCACGGCAACCGCCGACTCCGCTACCGCGGCACCCTCAAGAACGACACCTGGCTCCACACCCGAGCCGCCGCCCTCAACCTCCGCCGACTGATCAACCTCGGACTCACCCGCATCGACGGCGCCTGGCACCTCGCCCCAGCCACCACATAACGAAGAGGGGCCATCCGGCCTCCGGCCGGACAGCCCCTCACCAAGATCTTCATCGGCCTTCTAGGACAGAGCCCCACCTCCCAGCCCCTCCGGCGCTTGAGGAGCGGGGTCTGGGGCGGAGCCCCAGTTGTGGGAAGGGGCGGGTAGGGGAACAGCCCGCCGCAGGCGCCCCCATCCGCCGGACACCCCCTGGAGCCGGGTCCGGGTACGGGTACGGTTACGAGTCCGGATCCGGGTCCGGATCCGGATCCGGGTCCGGGTCCGGGTCCGGGTACAGCGGCGGCCACGGACGGGCCGGGCCTCAGGCCCCCTCCTCCGTGGCCCCCTCCCGGTAGAGCGCCGCCTCCTCCAGGTCCAGCCGCCGCAGCAGCGACCGCAGCATCTCCTCGTCGATCCGCCGGGCGTCCCGCAGGTCCACGAACACCTTCCGCTCGGCCTCGATCATCTCCCGGGACAGCCTCCGGTAGGTGTCGTCCGCCGATTCGCCGGTCACCTCGTTGACCGCCCCGAGCCGCTCCCATACGGCGTTGCGGCGCTGCTCCAGCACGGTGCGCAGCCGGTCGGCGAGCGGCGGCGGCAGTGCGTTGCGCTCCTCGTCGAGCAACTCCCCCAGGCGGCTCTCGGCCGCCAGTGACGCCTGGTTCTGCGCCTGTGCCTCGGCGAGGGTCTCGGCCCGTGGATCGCGGCCCGGCAGCCCGAGCAGCCGGATCAGGGACGGCAGGGTGAGCCCGTGGACCACCAGGGTGCCGATGACGGTCGTGAAGGTCAGGAAGAGGATCAGATTGCGGGCCGGGAAGGGTTCCCCGCCATGGGTGGTCTGCGGGATCGAGAAGGCGATGGCCAGCGAGACCACCCCGCGCATCCCGGCCCAGCCGACGACGACCGGCGCGGTCCAGTTGGTGCCGGGCTCGCGCTCGCGAATGCCGGGGAAGAGCATCCGCGGCACGAAGGTCGACGGGAAGACCCAGATGTAGCGGGCGGCCACCACGGCCAGGAAGACCACGGCCGCGTACCAGGCGGCCTCGCCCGCGCCGTACTCCCCCAGGCCGCCCACCACGACCCGCAGTTGCAGCCCGATCAGCGCGAACACCGCCGACTCCAGTACGAAGTCGATCATGCGCCAGACCGCCGCCTCCTGGAGCCGGGTGGCGAAGTCGACCTGCCAGGAGTGGTGTCCGAGGTAGAGCCCGACCACCACGACGGCCAGCACACCCGACGCCCCGAACTGCTCGGCGACGGCGTAGGCGACGAAGGGGATGAGCAGCGAGAGGGTGTTCTGGAGCAGGGCGTCCCGCAGCCGGATGCGCAGCCAGTGCAGCGGCACCATCAGGATCAGACCGACCACGACGCCGCCGACGGCCGCGAAGGCGAACTCCCGCAGCCCCTCGGTCCAGCTCACGCCCTCCCCCACGGCGGCGGCCACCGCCACCCGGTAGGCGGTGATCGCGGTCGCGTCGTTGAACAGGGACTCGCCCTGGAGGAGCGTGGTGAGCCGGGAGGGCAGCCCGATCCGGCGGGCGATGGCGGTGGCGGCCACGGCGTCCGGCGGCGCGACCACCGCGCCCAGCACCAGGGCGGGGGCCAGCGGCAGCCCCGGGATCAGCAGATGGGCCACCACGCCGACCGCGACCGTGGCGAAGAGCACATACCCGACCGAGAGCAGCGCGATCGGCCGCAGATTTGCCCGCAGATCCAGATACGAGCTGTCCAGCGCGGCGCTGTGCAGCAGCGGCGGCAGCACCAGGGGCAGCACGATATGCGGGTCCAGGGTGTAGTCGGGCACCCCCGGGACGTACGAGCCGACGAGCCCGACCACGACCAGCAACAGCGGCGCGGGCACCGGGGTCCTGCGGGCCGCGCCGGCGACCACCGCGCTGCCCGCGACCAGCATCAACAACGGCAATACGTCCATCGACCGACCCGTCCCCGCCGGTCGTGCCGACGGTCGTCCATGTGATCCGCCCACGCGGCGTTTTAGTCTGGCAATCATGAGCGAGTGCCTGCATGTTCCCGCACTACCGCGCCCCGAGCCGGAGCCGCGGTCCGACACCTGTCCCGAATGCCTGGCAGTCGGCAGCCACCCCGTCCAGCTGCGGAAGTGTCTGGTGTGCGGCCACGTGGGCTGCTGCGACTCCTCGCCGTACCAGCACGCGACCCGGCATTTCGAGGAGACCGGCCACCCGGTGATGCGCAGCTTCGAGGAGGGCGAGGAGTGGCACTGGTGCTATGTGGATCAGCTCATCGTGTAGGCCCGGCTCCGCGAACGCCCTGGTCTTGGCGTTTTCCGCGCATTGTGGGAGATCGACCTCCGCGTTTGTCGGCCCGGGCCGCTAGCCTTCACCACATGATCCGATCAGCGAGGCCGTCCGACGTTCCGGCGATCCATGCGATGATCCGCGAGCTGGCGGACTACGAGCGGGCTCCGCGGGAGGCGAAGGCCACCGAGGAGCAGCTGCGCGAGGCGCTCTTCGGGGCGCATCCGGCGGTGTTCGCGCTGATCGCCGAGGAGACCGGCGGCGCCGGAGAGCCCGGCGGGCCGGTGGGGTTCGCCCTGTGGTTCCGTAACTTCTCCACCTGGACAGGCACCCATGGCGTGTATCTGGAGGACCTGTACGTCACCCCGCGCGCCCGCGGGGGTGGCCACGGCAAGGCGCTGCTCGCCGAGCTGGCGCGGATCTGCGTGGAGCGGGGCTATGCCCGTTTCGAATGGTCGGTGCTGGACTGGAACGAGCCCGCGATCGGCTTCTACACCGCGCTCGGCGCGGAGCCGATGGACGAATGGACGGTGCGCAGGCTCTCGGGAGAGCCCCTGCGAAAGCTGGCCGCTCAGGCCATGGGCACCGCCGTGACCAGCGATTCCCTGAGTGAGGCGACATCTCTTTCGAATTGAGACCGCAAACCCTCTAGCCACGCTGCGTACTCATGTGCTTACTATGAGTGATATCGCGGCTCTATGGGCCGGGGTTCACCCGTGATGGGGGCCGTGCTTCGTCCGGGCGACACCGAACCGCAGATCGCGATAGCGTCGCAGCCAAAGTACATACAGCGCCGGTCCGTCCACCCCCCACCATAAGGGTTCGGGGCCGACGCTCCAATCAGCTCAGCTCAATCAGCTTGTGTCACCTTGGAGGTGAGGGTGTCCCAGATCGCAGGCGAGCCCGGGACCCAGGACTTCGTGGAAGTCCGGCTGCCCGCTGCGGGTGCCTATCTGTCGGTGCTGCGTACGGCGACCGCCGGCCTCGCAGCCCGCTTGGACTTCACCCTCGACGAAATCGAGGATCTGCGTATCGCCGTGGACGAGGCATGCGCGATCCTGTTGCAGCAAGCCGTGTCCGGCAGTGTGCTGAGCTGCGTCTTCCGCTTGATCGACGACGCACTGCAGGTCACCGTCTCGGCTCCCACCACTGACGGCCGCGCCCCCGAGCGCGACACCTTCGCCTGGACGGTGCTCTCCGCACTGGCGGGCAAGGTGGACTCGACCGTGGCCGAAGACCGAACGGTCAGCATCAGCCTGTACAAGGAGCGCGGCGCCGGCCCCGGACAGCCGTGACGGAAAAAGGGGGCTCCGTGAGCACTGCATCATCGCGGGGAGTGGGTACCCCGGCCATCCCGCACCCGCCGGCCCGGCCGCATCCCGCGGACTCGGAGGCGGCAGGAGACCGACCAGAGCGGGCGGACCACATGGATCAGCACGAACAGGTGCGTCAGCAGCACGATCCACATGACCGGAGCGGCGCGCGGGCGATGTTCCTCGAGCTGCGCGGGCTGCCGGAAGGCTCCACCGAGCGGGCCGAGCTGCGCAACAACCTCGTGCGTATGCATCTGCCGTTGGTGGAGCACCTGGCCCGGCGCTTCCGCAACCGCGGTGAGCCGCTGGACGACCTCACCCAGGTCGCCACCATCGGGCTCATCAAATCCGTGGACCGGTTCGACCCGGACCGCGGGGTGGAGTTCTCGACCTATGCGACACCCACGGTCGTCGGCGAGATCAAGCGCCACTTCCGCGACAAGGGCTGGGCGGTGCGGGTGCCGCGCCGGCTGCAGGAGCTGCGGCTCTCGCTGACCACCGCCACCGCGGAGCTCTCCCAGCGCCATGGCCGCGCTCCGACCGTCCATGAGCTGGCCCAGCATCTGTCCATCTCCGAGGAGGAGGTGCTGGAGGGGCTGGAGTCCGCCAATGCCTACAGCACCCTGTCCCTTGACGTGCCGGACACGGACGACGAGTCCCCGGCGGTCGCCGACACCCTCGGCGCGGAGGACGAGGCGCTGGAAGGCGTCGAGTACCGCGAATCGCTCAAACCGCTGCTGGAGGATCTGCCCCCGCGCGAGAAGAAGATCCTGCTGCTGCGCTTCTTCGGCAATATGACGCAGTCGCAGATCGCGCAGGAGGTCGGCATCTCCCAGATGCATGTCTCCCGGCTGCTGGCCCGCACACTCGCGCAGTTGCGCGACAAGTTGCTGGTCGAGGAGTAGCGAGCGCATCCGGCCCACGGTGCCCGGGGCCACCCCGGGCACCGGCCGTGCGGACACCTGCCGGCTGTGTCCGGTTAGGCCCTGTCCGGTGGATCTTCGCGGATCAGCCCGCGGCGTCTGGTGCGGTGCGTCGCAAGGCGGAGGGTCGTCCTCGTACCGGGTCGTACTCGGACGATCCCGACAACGCGGCGAGGTGCCGTGCCAGGCGTCGCGGGCCCGCGAAGATCCACCGGACAGGGCCTAGGCGTCGCGGGGGCCGATGCCGAGGGCCTCGGTCGCCGTCGGGTTGATCAGCAGCGCCATGACGGCGAGGGCCGCGATGGCGGTGACCACCCCGCCGGCGATCAGCCCGCCGCCGTTCTGCACCAGCGTCCAGGCCACGGGCAGCGCCATCAGCTGGGTGATCATCGCGGGGCCCCGGCTCCAGCGGCGCCGCAGCCACAGCCCGCGGGCCGCCAGCAGCGGCAGCAGGGCCAGCGCGACCACGGTGGCCCCGAGCATCTCCGCCTGCTGAGGGCTCTCCGGGTCGCCGGTCAGCCCCATGATCAGTACGTAGACGCCGAAGCCCAGCAGCACCACGCCCTCCGCGGCGGCCAGCACCGCGGCGACGGTCAGCCGGGTGGGGCGGGGCCCGGTGGGCGCGGCGTCGGCGGCAGCGGCGCCGGTCGCCTTGGCAGCGGCCCCGGCCTCCGGCCGGGCCGTGGCCTGCTGCGCCGCGGCCTTCCGCTCGGTCGTCTTCCGCGCCGTGGCCCTCTGCGCCTTCTTCGCGGTAGCGGACTTCTTCCTGCTCACCCCCGCAGCCTAGCCGCCTCCGGGCCGCCCGGGCCCTACCCCCCTCGGGCCGGTCGGTCCGGATAGGTAGGCTGGCGCGCATGCGCGCGCTTCTTGTGGTCAACCCGGCAGCAACCACCACCAGTGCCCGCACTCGGGATGTTCTGTTCCACGCACTCGCCAGCGATCTGAAGCTGGACGTCGTGACCACCGAGTACCGGGGCCATGCGCGCGATCTGGCCCGGCGGGCGGTCGACGGCGGCACGCATGAACTGGTCGTGGCCCTCGGCGGCGACGGCACCGTCAACGAGGTCGTCAACGGACTGCTCCACCACGGCCCCGCCCCGCACGAGCTGCCCCGGCTCGCGGTCGTCCCGGGCGGCTCCACCAATGTCTTCGCCCGCGCGCTCGGGCTGCCCAATGACGCCGTCGAGGCGACCGGCGCCCTGCTGGACGCGCTGCGGGACGGCACCGAGCGCACCGTGGGCCTCGGACTCGCGGCCGGCACCCCCGGCACTCCGGACGAGTCCGTCCCGGCCCGCTGGTTCACCTTCTGCGCCGGGCTCGGCTTCGACGCGAGCGTCATCGGCCGGGTCGAGCAGCAGCGCGAGCGCGGCAAGCGGTCCACCCACGCGCTCTATATACGGCAGATGGTGCGGCAGTTCATCGGGGAGCCGCATCGGCGGCAGGGCGTCATCACCATTCGGCGGCCGGGCCAGGACCCGATCGCGGGGCTGGCGCTGTCGATAGTCTGCAACACCTCCCCGTGGACGTTTCTGGGCAACCGCCCGGTCTACGCGTCCCCCCAGGCGTCCTTCGACACCGCCCTCGACGTGCTGGGACTCACCAAACTGTCGACGTCGGCGGTGACCCGCTACGCGACCCAGCTGCTGATGTCGACGCCCGAGCGCGGCCCGCGCGGCAAGCATGTGGTGGGGCTCCACGACGTGGAGGACTTCACCTTGCATTCCCAGGCGCCACTGCCGTTCCAGATGGACGGTGACCATCTGGGACTGCGTACGAGCGTGACGTTCACAGGCGTACGCCGTGCACTGCGTGTGATTGTGTGAGTGAGAGCGCAAAAAGTCCTTCCACTCGAACGTTTAGGCTGGCCTCCACCCACCGGAAGTACGGCTGTGACCGAGTCGACACCAAGGAATCAAAAAAAACTTTCCGGAAGGGGTTGTATCCGCCGCCGAGGTTTGCGAGTCTCTTCTTGGCGATCGGGACGGCCTCCAGAAGGCCCCCTTGAGAGCCCGAACCCCCTCCTCATTCCACGGGACCGCACCAGCCCCAACTGGTCGGCGTCCCTACCCTTGCGGGGGGATTCGTGAAAGCGTTCACATTCACAAGCAACGAGCCCGCAATACGAGGAGATGGAGCAGCCATGGACTGGCGTCACAACGCCGTTTGCCGCGAGGAAGACCCCGAGCTGTTCTTCCCCATCGGCAACACCGGTCCTGCGCTGCTGCAGATCGAGGAAGCCAAGGCCGTCTGCCGCCGCTGCCCCGTCATGGAGCAGTGCCTGCAGTGGGCGCTTGAGTCCGGCCAGGACTCCGGCGTCTGGGGTGGCATGAGCGAGGACGAGCGCCGTGCCATGAAGCGCCGTGCCGCTCGCAACCGGGCACGCAACGCCAGCGCCTGAAGCCCGCACCCCGTGGCCCCCGAGCCGCAGCGCGTAGTACCCCCGATGCGCACAGCACAATGAGCTTTGAGCCCCGGACCAGATGGGTCCGGGGCTCAGTGCTTTCCGGGTACGGGGCTGTGCCCGTCCGGCAGTTGCGGAAGTGTGGCCGACGCCTCAGTGCTTCTCGGCTCGCATCAGTGCTTCTCGGCTCGCACCGGGAAGTCCAGCACCACACGGGTGCCGCGCTCCGGTGCGGGCACCATGTCGAACGTGCCGCCCAGCTCCCCCTCCACCAGGGTGCGGACGATCTGCAGGCCCAGGTTTCCGGCCCGCTGGGGGTCGAACCCCTCGGGCAGTCCGCGCCCGTCGTCCTGGACGGTCACCACCAGCCGGCTCTCCTCACCGGCGTCACCACGCACCGCCGAGACCTCGACCGTGCCCTGCTCCCCCGGTCCGAAGCCGTGCTCCAACGCGTTCTGCAGCACCTCGGTCAGAACCATGGACAGCGGGGTGGCGACCTCGGCCTCGAGAATGCCGAAGCGCCCGGTGCGGCGGCCGGTCACCTTTCCGGGCGATATCTCGGCCACCATGGCCAGCACCCGATCGGCTATATCGTCGAACTCGACCCGCTCATCGAGGTTCTGGGAGAGGGTTTCATGGACGATCGCGATCGAGCCGACCCGGCGCACCGCCTCGTTGAGCGCCTCCCGCCCCTGCGCCGAGTCCATCCGGCGGGCCTGCAGCCGCAACAGGGCGGCCACCGTCTGGAGGTTGTTCTTCACCCGGTGGTGGATCTCCCGGATGGTGGCGTCCTTGGTGATCAACTCGCGCTCGCGGCGACGCAGTTCGGTGACGTCCCTCAGCAGCACGAGCGAGCCGATGTGCAGCCCCTTGGGCTTGAGCGGAATGGCCCGGAGCTGGATGACCCCGTCGCCGCCCTCGACCTCGAACTCCCGGGGCGCCCAGCCGCTGGCCAGCTTGACCAGCGCCTCGTCCACCGGGCCGCGCACCGGGGCGAGTTCGGCGGTGGTCTCGCCCAGATGGTGGCCGACGAGGTCGGCGGCGAGCCCGAGACGGTGGTAGGCCGAGAGCGCGTTGGGGCTCGCGTACTGGACCACCCCGTCCGCGTCGAGCCGGATCAGCCCGTCGCCGGCACGCGGTGACGCGTCCATGTCGATCTGCTGATGGGGGAACGGAAACGATCCGGCGGCGATCATCTGGGCGAGGTCGGACGCGCTCTGGAGATAGGTGAGCTCCAGCCGGCTGGGGGTCCGTACGGTCAGCAGATTGGTGTTCCGCGCGATCACCCCGAGGACCCGGCTCTCCCGCCGGACCGGGATGGACTCCACCCGGACCGGCACCTCCTCGCGCCACTCGGGGTCGCCCTCCCGGACGATCCGGCCCTCGTCGAGGGCGGCGTCGAGCATCGGACGGCGGCCTCGGGGGACGAGATGGCCGACCATGTCGTCCTGGTAGGAGGTGGGCCCGGTGTTCGGCCGCATCTGCGCCACGGAGACATACCGGGTGCCGTCGCTAGTGGGGACCCACAGCACCAGGTCGGCGAACGAGAGGTCGGAGAGGAGCTGCCACTCCGAGACCAGCAGATGGAGCCACTCGAGGTCGGAGTCGTCGAGTGCGGTGTGCTGGCGGACGAGGTCGTTCATGGAGGGCACATTGCGAGCCTACCCTCACCGGTGGATTAGCCTATTCGCGCATAAGCGTGGACAGACAGCAGTGGTCTAGTCCAGAATATCGAGCACTGCGATCTTCCGCTCTCCCCGCACAGGAGGGCGGATCGAGGAGCCCGGAGCGCTCTGCCCTGACCGCCCGGGGTCCTCAGGTCGGCCGCTCGGCCGATGCAACTCCGGGCTGCGGTGCCGGGTGGGTTGAGGGTCCCGCCCTGGCGCCGCGGCCCGCGGGTGCCCCACCCGTCGTACTCAAGGCTCCAGAGCACCCGTCGTACTCAGGCTCCCGCGCCTCCTCGAAGGCCGCGGGAGCCTTTTCCGTGCCGCAAGCAGTACGCCAGGCCGTACACCTCAGCGGGTCTCCGTCACCTTCGCCAGCGCCCTGGGCGCGTCCGGGTCCTGGCCGCGCGCGATCGTGACCTCGTACGCCAGCATCTGCAGCGGGAGGATCTCCAGGATCGGCTGAAGCTCCTCGGCGACCCCGTCCGTCGGCAGGGCGAACCCCGCCGAGGCCCGCTCCACTTCCGACGCGCTGCCGATGACGACGAGGTCGGCGCCCCGGCCGCGCAGCCGCTCCAGGACCGGCTGCAGCGCCTGGCCGCCCTTGCCCTCGGTGACGATCGCGATCACCGGCGAGATGTTGTCGACCATGGCGAGCGGACCGTGGAGCAGATCGGCGCCGGAGTAGGAGAGCGCCGGGATGTAGCTGGTCTCCATCAGCTTCAGGGCGGCTTCCTTGGCGGTCGGATAGCCGTAGCCCCGGGAGGTGAGGACCATCCGCTCGGCGAAGCGGTAGCGCGCCGCGAGCTGCCGGACCTCGTCCTGGCGGTCGAGGATCTGCTGGGCGAGGTCGGGCAGCACCTTGGCGGCCGCGCCGTCGCCGCCGCGCAGCCCCTCCACGAAGAGGTAGAGGGCGAGGAGTTCGGCGGTGTAGGTCTTGGTCGCGGGCAGCGCCTTCTCCGGCCCGGCCAGGACGTCGATGTGGAATTCGGAGACGGCCGCGAGCGGCGAGTCGGCGTTGTTGGTGACCGCCAGGGTGATCGCACCGGCCGCGCGGGCGGCCTCGGTGGAGGCGACCAGGTCCGGGGAGCCGCCGGACTGGCTGACGGTGATCACCAGCACATCAGTGAGGTCCGGCTGGGCGCCGTATGCGGTGGTGGTGGACATGGAGGTCAGCCCGCACGGCTTGCCGAGCAGCACCTCGAGCAGGTACTTGGCGTACAGCGCGGCGTTGTCCGAGGTGCCCCGGGCGGTGAGGAGGACGAAGCGCGGGTTGCGGGCGGCGATCCGCTCCGCGACCTCGCGGATCCTCGGGGCGCCCTGGTCGAGGATGCGGCGCAGCACGGCGGGCTGCTCGGCCATCTCGCCGGACATGATCCGGCCCGGCTGGTCGCTGTGCTGGGCCGTCGTCGTGGCGGACATGCTGGGTGCCTCCAGGTGGCTCTGTGCCGGCTGTGCTCGGTGGGGCTGGGGATCAGTCCCCCGGGTGGTCACCGGCGCCGATGCCGACGATCACCTCGGCCGCCGCCCGTCCACACACCCGGGCGGCGCCGTGGGTCGCGATGTGCAGCGCTCCGACGGGCGGCGCCTGGGGCACTCCCATCTCGACGACGACCGTCTCCGGCCGGGCGGCGAGCAGGGCGTCCAGCGCGTCGGCCATCCAGGGGTGCCGGTGGACATCGCGGACCACAGCGACGATCCTACGGTCCGCCGCGGTGTCGAGCATATTTTCGATCAGTGCGGGGACGCCCCCGGCCTCGGCGTCCTGCCACCCGTAGGTGGCGGTCCCGGTGCCGGGGCGCAGGCGGGCCAGTTCGGCGCCGACGCCCCAGGGGGTCTCCTCGCCGACCGCGATGTTGGCGACCGGGGTGAAGGCGGCGACGTAGGCGGGCCCGGTCACCGGCTCGTACGGCACCCCGGCCGGGGTGACTCTGAGCGCCCGGCGCGCGGCGGCGAGCCCCACCCCCGCGGCGGGCTCGATGCCATGCGCCGCGCGCGGTCCGGCAGAGTGCCGCGTCCACTCCCCCAGGGCGCGCACCCGCGCGGCCGCCTCGGCCAGCCGTTCCTCCGCCAGCCGTCCCTCGATGACGGCCGTGACCAGCGCGTCGCGCAGCCGCAGCACGGTGTCCTCGTCGGCGAGTCCGCCGCCCACGCAGATCGCGTCGGCGCCCGCGGCGATCGCCATGACGCTGCCGTGCTCGATGCCGTACGCGTCGGCGATGGCCCGCATCTCCATGCCGTCGGTGACGATCAGTCCGTCGAAGCCGAGGCCGCCGTCGGCCACGGGCCGGCGCAGCAGGCCGTGCAGCGCGGCGGGGCTGAGGGTGGCGGGCAGGTCGGGGTCGAGCACGGGCAGCAGGATGTGCGCGCTCATCACGGCCTTGGTCCCGGCGGTGACGGCGGCGCGGAAGGGCACCAGTTCGCGGGCGATCAGGGTGTCGAGCCCGGCGTCGATGCGCGGCAGGGCGTGGTGGGAGTCGACGGCGGTGTCACCGTGGCCGGGGAAGTGCTTGGTGCAGGCGGCGACCCCGGCGCTCTGCAGGCCCTCGATGTACGCGGCGGTGTGCCGGGCGACGAGCCCGGGTTCGGCGCCGAAGGAGCGCACGCCGATGACCGGGTTGTCGGGGTTGGAGTTGACGTCGGCGGAGGGCGCCCAGTTGAGGTTGACGCCGCACTCCGCGAGGCGGCGGCCCAGCTCGCGGGCGACGGCCCGGGTCAGCTCCGGGTCGTCGACGGCGCCGAGCGCCAGGTTGCCGGGGAAGGAGGAGCCGGCTCGCACCTCGAGCCGGGTGACGTCGCCGCCCTCCTCGTCGATGGCCACCAGGACGTCGTCACGCTCGGCGCGCAGCTGGGCGGTGAGCGCGGCGAGCTGCTCGGGCGAGGTGATGTTCCGGCCGAAGAGGCCGACGGAGGCGAGCCCCTCGCCGAGCCGCCGGAGCAGCCAGTCGGGGGCGGTGGTGCCGGTGAAGCCTGGCTGCAGAACGGTGAGAGCGTCGCGGGTGAGGGTGGCGGAGTCATGCGCGAGGGTCGTCATAAACCGGGATCATCCCTTCACAGCGCCGGAAGTGAGCCCACCGACCGCCTTGCGTTGCAGAAACAGGAAGAGAACCAGGATCGGGATGGCGAACAGCGAGGCCGCCGCCATGGTGGCACCCCAGTCGTCGCCGAAGGCGGTCTGGAAGCTGGACAGCCACAGCGGAAGCGTCTGGGCCTCCGGGTCCTTGTTCAGGATGAGGACGAGCGGGAATTCGTTCCAGGCCGTGATGAAGCCGAAGAGCGAGGTGGCCATCAGCCCGGGCGCCAGCAGCGGAAAGATCACCCGGACGAACGCCTGCGGACGGGTGCAGCCGTCGACCATCGCCGACTCCTCCAGCTCCTTGGGGATCGCGGCCACGTAGGCGCGGAGCGTGAGGATCGTGAAGGGCAGCACCATGACCATGTAGAACAGGGTCAGCGGAAGCAGGCTGTTCAGCATGTCGCCGTCACGGACGAGCATGTAGATGGCGATGACCAGGACTTCCCAGGGCGCCATCTGCGCGATCATGAAGGTCACCAGGAAGCCGCGGCGCCCCTTGAACCGCATCCGGGCCAGGGAGAACGCCGCGAGCAGCGCGATCACCAGCGAGAGGGCGACCGCCGAGAGGGTCACGGTGAGCGAGTTGCCCACCAGCGTCCAGAAGTTGTCGGCGTTCAGGGCCTTCTGGAAGTGGTCCAGGGTGGCACTGGTCGGGAACCACACCGGGTCCTCGGAGATGACGTCCGAGGTCGGCTTGAAGGCCGTGGTGAACATCCAGTAGACGGGGAACGCGAAGCCGATGAAGAGCACGACGGCGGTCGCGTTGGGCCACAGCCGGGCGAGCGGCGAGCGCTTCACAGCTCGTCCTCCTCTTGCCTGAGCACGATCCGGAGGTAGTAGGAGGTCAGCGCCAGCAGGACGGCGATGGTCAGCAGCGAGATCGCGGCGCCCATGCCGTAGTGCTGATTGCCCACGCCCTCGATGAAGGCGTAGACGGGGAGGGTTTCGGTGAGCCGGTCCGGGCCGCCCTCGTTGATCGCGAAGACCTGGGTGAACGCCTTGAAGACCCAGATGACTTCGAGGAACGTCGTGGCCAGCAGAAACGGCTTGAGGAAGGGGAACGTCACCGAGGTGAAGCTCTTCCAGGTGCCGGCGCCGTCGAGCGCGGCCGCCTCGTAGAGCTCGCCGGGGATGGTGGTGGTCGCGGCGTAGAGGTTGATCGCCACGAAGGGGATCGACTGCCAGACGATCAGCAGGGTGATGATGAAGAAGGTGGAGAACTGGCCGCCGGTCCAGTTGTAGTGCGCCATGGAGTGCCAGCCGAGCGCGTCCAGGACCCAGTTGACCACCCCGAAGCGGGCGGCGAAGAGCCACTGGAAGACGGTGGTGCCGGCGATCGGCGGCATGGCCCAGGCGAGCACCAGACCGACCGAGAGCAGCAGCCGCATCTTGCTGCCGAGGCGGGCCAGCAGCAGTCCGATCAGGGTGCCGAGCAGCATGATCAGCACGACGTTGACCGCGGTGAAGATCACCGACCGGAGGGTGACCCGCCAGAAGTCCTCGCTGGTCAGCGTCTCGCGGTAGTTGTCGACACCGTTCCACTCGGTGAGGTGCTGGATGAGCTGCCGCATATTGAGGTTCTGGAACGACAGCAGGCCGTCCTTGACCAGCGGCCAGCCCAGCAGCAGCACGGTCGCCACCAGCGCGGGCAGCAGCAGGAGGTACGGGGCGGCGCCGGTCAGCCGTCCGCGCCCGGGGGTGCCCGGGGCCGGGCGGCGGGGGCCTGGCGGCTCCCCGCTCCGGCGGACCCCGGCCGCCGCCGGGCCGGGGTCCTGGCGTTCGGTCGCTACGGACATTCGGCTCAACGCTCCTGGCTGAGGCGCTTGTTCAGCTCGCCTTCGACCGACTTGGCCGCCTCGGCGGGCGACTTACCGGTGAGCACCGCGGTCATATAGCCCTTGACCGGGTTCGGGGCGTTCTCCACCGGGGCCCATTCGGGGATCAGCGGAGTGGTGCCGCCGGTCGCGGCGGCCGGTGCGGCCGCCAGCCCGGCGGGGTTGCCCTTGAGCCGCGTCTGGAGCGACTCCTTGTTCGGGATGACACCGCCTTCCTTGGCGAGCTGTCCCTCGTAGGTGTCATTGAGCGCGATCTTCAGGAACTCCTTGGCCAGCTCCTGCTTCTCGCTGCCCGCGGCGACCGCGAGGTTGGAGCCGCCGAGGAAGACGCCCTCCGGCTTGCCGGCGGTCTCACCCGGGATGGTGAAGTAGCCGATGTCCTTCTCGATCTTCGGGTTGGCCTTGATCGCGATACCGGCTTCCCAGCCCATGCCGATGAACGCGCCGGTCTTGCCCTTGGCGAAGACCTCGCCCTGCTGCGGAGTGGCCTCGTCCTTGTCCTTGGGGGCCTTGCTGAAGGACTGGTACTGCTTGTAGATGTCCATGGCCTTGGCGACCTTGGGGTCGGCGAGGTTGGAGACCCACTTGTCGCCGTCCTTCTTCACCAGGTCGGCGCCGGTGCCGATGGTCAGCCCGTCGAAGAAGTACCAGTTCTGACCCGGGAGATAGAGCGGCTCGGCGTCCGTCTTCTTCCCGATGGTGTCGAGGTCCTTGAAGAACTCGGTACGCGTCTTGGGGGTGTCCTTGATCCCGGCCTCGGCCCAGATCTTCTTGTTGTAGAGGACGACCCGGTTGGCCGCGTACCACGGCGCCGCGTACTGCTTGCCGTCGTAGACCGCGGACTTGTTGATCGACTCCGACCAGTCGGCGCCGATCGACTTCTTCAGGTCATCCAGTTCGGCCAGTCCGCCGGTCTGCGCGTACGACGGCGTCTGGGTGTTGCCGATCTCCAGCACATCCGGCGGATCGGATTCCGAGAGCGCGGTGGTCACCTTCTGCTGAATGCCGTTCCACTGCTGGATCTCCAGCTTCAGCTTGGCGCCCGTCTTCTTCTCGAAGGCGGCCTTGACATCCTTCGTCCAGCCGTCGGGCGCGGAGCCGTCCATCGCCCAGACGGTCAGCGTCTCGCCCTTGAAGCCATCCGCTCCGGCCTTGTTGTCATCGCCATCGGACCCACAGGCCGCGACGGAAACCAGCATTGCCGCGACACCCGTCGCCGCTATGAGCCCACGCTTCACAGCACTCTCCTCACAAGGCCGGATCAGAGGTTTAATGGTCCAGACCAGTGCCCTGGAGCTTGGCCTAGACCTTTTGGGCTGTCAAGGGTGTATAAGAGTCACCGGCGGCTCCGTTACCGGACCGACACTTCCCGACATCCGGACCGAGCGGACGCCCGGAGCCAGGACCGTGCCACGATGTGAGGCGCTGGATTCTTCAGGAGACCGGTGACGGCGGCAGACGCCGGTGACGGCAGTGGACCAGGAGTCGGAAGGGCGCGCGATGGAGACCGAGGGGGCAACGGCGGCAACGGCGGCCATCACCACGGCCGAGAGCGACGGCAACGGCTCCGCTGGGACGCGTACCGCACGCGTCCCGAAGTACTACCGCCTCAAGCGCCACTTGCTGGAGATGACCGAGACCCTGCCACCCGGCACCCCGGTCCCCCCGGAGCGCACCCTGGCCGCCGAGTTCGACACCTCGCGCACCACCGTGCGCCAGGCGCTGCAGGAGCTGGTCGTCGAGGGGCGCCTGGAGCGGATCCAGGGCAAGGGCACCTTCGTGGCCAAGCCCAAGGTCTCCCAGGCGCTGCAACTCACCTCGTACACCGAGGACATGAAGGCCCAGGGCCTGGAGCCCACCTCCCAGCTCCTGGACATCGGCTATGTCACCGCCGACGACCGGCTCTCCGGGCTGCTGGACATCGCCGCCGGCGGGCGGGTGCTGCGCATCGAGCGGCTGCGGCTGGCCAGCGGTGAGCCGATGGCGATCGAGACCACCCATCTGTCCGCCAAGCGCTTCCCGGCGCTGCGCCGCAGCCTGGTGAAGTACACCTCCCTGTACACGGCGCTGGCCGAGGTGTACGACGTCCGCCTGGCCGAGGCCGAGGAGACCATCGAGACCTCGCTGGCCACCCCGCGCGAGGCGGGGCTGCTGGGCACCGACGTGGGGCTGCCGATGCTGATGCTCTCGCGCCATTCGCGGAGCGCGTCCGGGGAGCCGGTGGAGTGGGTGCGGTCGGTCTACCGCGGGGACCGCTACAAGTTCGTGGCCCGGCTCCAGCGGCCGAACGGCTGAGGGGCGCCACGCCGGGCGCGCCGCGACTGACCCGCGCTACGGCGGGGCCAGGCCACGGCGACCTGCTTTCTTTCTCATACCGATATACGGACGGGTAGTGACGACCGCCGGGCCGGGGGCTTAGATTTCCTGCGCATTACACAAATGATCAGCTGGAACCCAGGTGATCGACCGTGACGCAGGTGATGAGCCGAGGGGACTGGAGCCCGCCGCATGTCAGACACGTCCGCTTCACCCGGCAGGAGACCGGTCGTGACGCCTACGCGCGTCGTGGCCGCTCTGTGCCTGATCGCACCCTTTGTCGGGATGCTCTGGGTCGGCTCGTACGCCAAGGTCGAGCCGACCCTCATCGGGATCCCGTTCTTCTACTGGTACCAGATGCTCTGGGTACCCATCTCGGCCGTGCTGACCTCGGTCGCCTACGTCCTGGTCCGCCGCGAGAAGCGGGCAGGCAAGGGGGGTGAGTCGGCATGAACGACGGAGTGAACGGCGTCGCACTCGCCGTCTTCATCTTCTTCTTCGTGGTCGTCACGGCCATGGGGTTCCTGGCCGCGCGCTGGCGCCGCGCCGAGAACGCCAACAACCTCGACGAATGGGGACTGGGCGGCCGCAGCTTCGGCACCTGGATCACCTGGTTCCTGCTCGGCGGCGACCTCTACACCGCGTACACCTTCGTCGCCGTCCCGGCGGCGATCTACGCGGCGGGCGCGTCCGGCTTCTTCGCGGTCCCGTACACCATCCTGGTCTACCCGCTGATCTTCACCTTCCTGCCGCGCCTGTGGTCGGTGTCCCATAAGCACGGGTATGTCACCACCTCGGACTTCGTCCGCGGCCGCTTCGGCTCCAAGGGCCTCTCGCTGGCCGTCGCGATCACCGGCATCCTCGCGACCATGCCGTACATCGCCCTCCAGCTCGTCGGCATCCAGGCGGTGCTGGACGTGATGGGCGTCGGCGGCGGGGAGAACACCAACTGGTTCATCAAGGACCTGCCGCTGCTGATCGCCTTCGGCGTCCTCGCCGCGTACACCTACTCCTCCGGGCTGCGCGCGCCCGCGCTGATCGCCTTCGTCAAGGACACCCTGATCTACATCGTCATCGCGGTGGCGATCATCTACATCCCGATCAAGCTGGGTGGCTTCGACGACATCTTCAGCGCGGCGAACGACAAGTTCACCAAGGCCGGTGCGGGCGGGCTCGCACCCCCCGCGGAGGGTCAGTGGGCCTACGGCACCCTGGCCCTGGGCTCGGCGCTCGCCCTGTTCATGTATCCGCACTCGATCACCGCGACGCTCTCCAGCCGCAGCCGCGAGGTGATCCGCCGCAACACCACGATCCTGCCGCTGTACTCGCTGATGCTGGGGCTGCTGGCACTGCTCGGCTTCATGGCCATCGCCGCCGGGGTGACGGTCGAGAACGGCCAGCTCGCCATCCCTCAGCTCTTCGAGGACATGTTCCCCGACTGGTTCGCGGGCATCGCCTTCGCCGCGATCGGCATCGGCGCCCTCGTCCCGGCGGCCATCATGTCGATCGCCGCGGCGAACCTCTTCACCCGCAACATCTACAAGGACTTCCTGCGGCCGAACGCCACGCCGGAGGAGGAGACCAAGGTCTCCAAGCTGGTCTCGCTGCTGGTGAAGGTCGGTGCGCTGATCTTCGTGCTGGGCATGGACAAGACCGTCGCGATCAACTTCCAGCTCCTGGGCGGCATCTGGATCCTCCAGACCTTCCCGGCCCTGGTGGGCGGCCTGTTCACCCGCTGGTTCCACCGCTGGGCACTGCTGGCGGGCTGGGCGGTCGGCATGGTCTACGGAACGTGGAAGGCGTACGACACCCCGAGCGGCACCCAGAAGCACTTCGGCAACACCGCCGATATGCCCGCCATCGGGGAGATCGGCTACATCGGCTTCACCGCGATCGTGCTCAACGTGCTGGTGACCGTCGTGCTGACGTTTGTGCTGCGCGCGCTCAAGGCTCCCGACGGCATCGACGAGACCACCGCCGCCGACTACAAGGCGGACGCGGGCGACCCGGGCGTCCAGGTCGACCTCCCGCCGGCCACGGCGGGCTCCCCGGGCGGCCACTGACGCCTGCGGCGGGCCGCGCGGATTGCATGGCTTGCATGGCGAACGGGCCGCCGGCCCCCTCTCGGGGCCGGCGGCCCGTTCGTGCGGTCGCGGCGTACGGGGGTGCCGGGTGCGGGGCCTACGGATGGTACTTCTCTTCGACCGTCTCGGCACCGGCGGACTTGGTGCTCAAGGTGACGCGAACGGTCACGCTGCCGGTCTTCGCGGCCTTCTCCAGATCGTCCACGGTGCACTTCGTGGTGCCGTAACCATCCTCGCCGAGGGCCACGTGGCCGGACTCCTCGCCGCAGATCGCGGCCGCGCCGAGGACCTGCGTGGCGTTGGAGACGTAGAACGCCTGGTCGGTGCTGCCGTCCTCGGGATGGACGATCAGCTTGCCGGGCGCGAGGTACTGCAGCTTGCCGACGTACGTGTGGTGGTTGCCCGCGTTGGCGACGCCGCCGCCGGAGGAGGCGGACCCGCCACCGGTGCCGCCGCCGTTCTGGCCCTGCGAGCCGGAACTGTCCGAGGAGGAACCGCCCGTAGAAGAGCCACCCTTGGCGGAGCCGCCCGTGGACTGGGCCGTGGCCGAGGCGTCCTGCGAGGCGGACGCGACCGAGGAGTTCGAGGAACCGGCGGACTCCGAGTCGTCGGGACCGCAGGCCGTGGCCCCCAGGCCCAGCGCCGCGGCGGCGACGATGGCCGCGGCGATGCGACGGCCGGCACGGCCGCGGAAGCGCTTGGTGGTGGTGGCGGTGTTCATGGTGGTGCTCCTGTTGTTCTGTTCTCTTGTCTCGCTCCCGGACGGCCACCAGCTTCGGAGATCGGATTGGCGTTCTGCTAACGGGCGGCTAATGCACTGGTGGCAGGGGCATTAGCGGGATCGCGACCCCGCCCGGGTGAGTCCCGTCCAGGTGAGTACGGATACCTACGCCGTGATGACTGCGCTACCCGCCCTACGCGGGGTGCGCGATCGTCTCAAGGTCAAGGGATGGCGCGTCACGGAGTACGGCAAGAACAAGCAGATCGAGGAGTGGAGCGTACGAGCCGAGCGCGACGGCGGCTGCACGATCCACCTCACCTGGGAACCGGAATTCCAGCGGCTCTCCGGCTTCGTCAGTGCGCCCTGCGCGATGGACCCCGGCTGGCCGGAGGAGAAGGAAGAACAGGAGAAGGAGGACGGGTACAGCGGCTCGTACGACGAGCCGGACCTGAACTCTCCTCCGGTGCTCACCCCGGCCTGATACCGGCGCGTCAGGCGGCGATCTCGTAGGCGTCGCGGGGCGGCTGCGGTGCGAGTTCGAACCAGAGCAGCTTGCCGCTCCTGCCGAACAGCTCGTCGGCGAGGGCGTAACCACCCCAGTTGTCGGCGCGGATCCGGACGATGAGCAGGCCGCGCCCGTACGTGGCCTCGATGTTCGCGGCGGCCTCGGCGAGGGCGCACGAGCGGTCGAAGAGGGCCGGGGGCTTGTCGAAGGGCGGCGGGATATCCGGATTGGAGTCCCACACTCTGATCCGCAGACGGCCCTCCGCCACGGCGCGGATGCGCATTTCGGCCGGACCGGTGGTGTGGCGGTAGGCGTTCGTGACCACCTCGCAAGTCATCAGCCAAAGTGGGTCTTTCTCCGGCCGTCCCGCATCGGCCTGCTGGTCTATGTGCAGGCTGGGCCTGACCTGGTCGTTTATGCGGGTCAGCCGAGATACGGCCGGTCGCGGTGGGCCAGGAAGTGGCGGAGCCGGAGCTGTTGTGTGTGGTGCATGGGGAGCTCTGCGAGTTCTTCCGGCGAGACGAACCGTAGTTCCGTGGACTCATGGGAGATCGCGAGTTGGCCGCCCACGATGCGGGCGGTGAAGCAGACGTTGAACTGTCGGCGGACCTCGCCGTCCGTGTAGGCGATCACATGACGCGGGTCGGTGTATGTGCCGACGAGTCCCGTGATCTCTACCTCGAGTCCGGTCTCTTCCTTGACCTCACGGACAGCAGTTCCCGGCAGGGAGTCGGTCATCTCCATGCCGCCGCCGGGCAGGGCCCAAAGATCATTGTCCCGACGGCGCTGGAGCAAAATACATCCGCTGTCGTCGGTGACGACAGCGGAGGCTGCGACAACCAAGCTGTTCGGCTCAGGTGCGTCCGGATCGTCGTAGTACTCGGTCCGCGCCATAAGTCAGCCTTCCTGTACCGGCGTCGCTGTCGCCCATACGGCGTCGAAACTCTGGGCGTAGGTGTCGAACATGCCGCCCTCGCCGTGTCGGCGCAGGTGCCAGACGGGCGCGCCGTACGCGTTCACGCCCCAGACGTGGGCGTTGACCATGACCTGATCATCTGCACGATAGAGCGAGTTGTAGAGGGTCGTTCCGTGCGTCCGCACCTCGACGCCCGGGGTGTCGATGAGGGAGCGGTAGTGCAGGAGAGCGAGCCGACAGCGGGATTCGATGCCGTGGCCGAACTTCTCTTCCTGGCCGCGCTGTTGGACGTTGGGGCTGTCGGCGTCGCCGACAGCGATGCGTACGGCGCAGCCTTGGGCGGCTCGTTCCCGTATAAGATCGTTGAGGCGGGGGTACGCCTCGTGGAGGAAGACGGCAGCGTACACGAGCACGTCAATCCGTTCGCGGGCCTGCGTCAGCATCTCCACGAACGTGGACACGGGGATGTCCGCGCGCTGGTCGTAGAGCGCCACCAGCTCGGGGCTGACCGCACGGGCGGGGCGCGCTTGGCGTAGCGCTGGCCATAGGGCGTGCACGTCTTCTCCTAACGTTTCCGCTGCCAGGATGGCCGTGCCGCGTCGCGGCGTACGGTTGAGGTTGACCCATCTTTCAACGGACTTGGGGTCTACCTCGACCTTTTCCGCGAGGGTGGCGTACGTCCAGCCTCCGGAAGCCATGACGGCACGTAGCCTCTCGTTCGGCATCTGAGTCTCTCCCCACATGTCGGGACGGCACTAGGGACGTTTTACCCGACGCGGGACGTCCAGAAGTGGGGTTTAGGGGAGGTTCCTACGTCCTGATCACAGCGCGATGATCGCGAAAAGACTCCCGCGACCGTTGCAGGCGGCCCGGGAGCGTGGTCAACGCTGTGAAGGAGCGTCAACGTGCAAGAGAGTATCGCCCGACTCGTGGAATGGCTGCTGCGGCTGGTGCTGCCCGCGCCGGGTCGTCATCGCGCCGTTGGCCGCCGGCCCGCCGTGGCGTGTGTGGATACGCCGACGGTTCGTATGGCACGTGTGCCGGTGGCTCACGTTTGGGTGCCACGTGGTGAGGACGGGGCGGGCACAAGTCTGGTCCGACCGTACGTGGTCGCTCATGACCGACAGTGTGGGTCTGCCGGGCACGGCGTGAAGGCGGTGGCGCTGTGAGCGTACGCCCCCGTTTGCTGCCATGGCCCGGCCCTGGTGGGAAGGCGTGCTATCTGGTGTCGGACGCGGATGGTGAGGGGTATCTGTCGCGGCTGGCGGACGAGATGGAAGCGGTTCAGCTTCAGATGGGCGCTGAGCTCATCGGCCATGCCCGCCTGATGCTCGGCGACCGGAAGACGGACGCCCGAGAGCTCCGCTACCTCTCCAACCGCCTGGTCGAAGCCCTGCAAGACGCGCTCCGGCTCGCGGAGAGTCGCGGCGGGCGTCTGCCGGTGCCCGACGAGTCCGAGAGCGACGGACCGGCTCAGACAGAGGAGGGGCGCAATGAGTGAAGCGTCAGGAGGCTGGCAGGTCGGTCCGGCATCGGGCCGTGGGCTACGTCCCGGGAAAGACGGTCTGCTTGAACTGCCGCTTCAGGTTCTCCGCCCCGGTTGCGCGTCTCGGGCCTCGCTGGTGCTGACGGTGGTGGAAGCGGAGCAGTTGCATGCCGCCTTGTGTTACGCGCTCGGCGGCGAGCCTGCACCCGATGACGCGCCAGAGTGCCGTAAGCCAGTGCGCTATCCCGGAATGGATCGGCACTCCGTACTACCCACCGAGCGCGGCGGTACGGGCCGACGGCAGGGGGAGCGTCGTCTACGCCTCCTGGAACGGCTCGACGCAGACCAGAGCATGGCAGGTGCTCGCCGGATCTTCCCCCGACTCCCTGACGGTCGTCGTCGGGCACGCCCCACGGTCCGGATTCGAGACGGCCGTCACCACGACCGCCACCGGCCCGTACTTCCAAGTGAGGGCAGTGGACGCAAGCGGGAGAGTCCTCAAGGAGTCCAAGGTCGTGAGACGGCCCAGCTGACGGCTGACCAGGGGCACAGTGGCAGGCAGGCCCCCCGACCGGGGTGGTGATCCGCGCGGACACGCCGTCGTCGTCCTGGCCGACGCCGGTGAGCTCGTGGCCGTCCGGGCGCCGGGCGCCGCCGGCACCCAGCGGCTCGAACGGACGGAGCCGGTCACCGGGCCCTGACGGAAGGGGCCCGGTGACCGGCGGTCCGGTCGGACGTGCGCGTCGGACGGCGGACGTCAGGTGTAGATGAAGCCGCCGGGGACGGTGACCGTGCCGAAGGCCGTCACCAGGGTGACGGTCGCGGTGCCGACCGCCCCGGCCGGGGTGATGCCGGACACCGCCGTGGGGGTGGCGGTCACACCGGTGGCGGGCACGCCGTTGAACAGCACGGCCAGCACACCACCGAGGTTGGTGCCGGTGATGGTGAACGGGGTGAGGCCGGTGTGGGGCCCGGTGTTGGGCGTGATGGTGACGGGCGCCGGTGCGGGCGGCGCGACGAAGTAGGTGAAACCGCCGGGGACGGTGGCGGTCCCGCCCGGGCCGCTCAGCGTGACGGCGACGTTGCCGCCCGCGGGCGGGCCCGCCGGGGTGATGCCGATCAGGCTGGTCCCGCCCGGGTTGATGGTCAGGATGGCCGACGGGCTCCCGCCGAAGGTGACACTGGTGACGCCGGTCAGATTGGTGCCCGTGATCAAGTACAGGGCGCCGCCGGTGGTCGGTCCCACGGTCGGGGTGATGGAGACGGCGGTGGGCGGCGTCGGCGCCACATAGGTGTACACCTGGCTGTTGCTGGTGCCGACCGTGGTGGTGACCAGGACCTGGACGGACCCGGGCGCGTGCGGCGGGGCTATCACCACGACGATGTCGTTGGTGGGATTCCCCGGCCAGCCGCCTCCGGGCCAGCCACCACCGCCCCAGCCACCGCCCCAGCCGCCGCCCCAGTCACCATCCCAGCCGCCGCCACCGGAACTGCTCTGGCTGACGATCTGGGCGGGCACGCCGCCGAAGGTCACGCTGATCACGTTGCGCAGGTTCTGCCCGTTGAGCTGGACGAGGTTCCCACCGGCGGCGGGGCCCGAGTTGGGCACCACGGACAGCAGCAACGGCGGCCCCACCTGCGACGGGGGCCAGTTGGCCGCAGTGGGGGCGGCGGTCGCGAGAGCGGTCGAAGTCATGGTTGGTCCTCCCGGGAAGGGTTCGGGCGATATGCGCCGGCGGCATGCCGATGTCGTGGGCAAGCCGCTGGTCAACGCCTCGTCGTCGCCGCGCGGTCGAGGCAGGCCGGCACCGGAGGAACAGAAAGCCGCCGGGCGGCCGGTCAGGGCGCGGGATCGATGCGCCGGATGAGAGCGGAGCTACGGGACGAACGCCCGGCTCCTGGATGGCCTACGAGGTATGAGGCACCCCCGGCGGCACGTTTCCAGTTATCCACGCTCACCCCCGTCGCTCAAGGTTCCGGGGCTGCCATCACTCGTTTGGCGCATCTGGGCGCGCCTGGCGGCGAGCTTGTATGACAAGCGCTCCGCTATTCGGGGGAACCCGCGGCCGGAGTATGGCCTGCCGTCCTCCACCGTGCCTCTAATGAGTGACATCGGCAGTGCCAACCCGTGCGGGACCACCCGGGGAGGGAGCGATCCGATGAGCCTCGCCGCATTCCTCCTCGCCCTCGGCACCACCTGCCGTATCACCCGCTTCATCACCAAGGACACGCTGGCGGCGGGGTTCAGGACCTGGGTCGCCGACCGCTTCGGCGACGACTCCCGGTTCTCCTATCTCGTCAACTGCGGCTGGTGCACCAGCACCTGGGTCGCCGGCGCCATCGCCGTCTACGCCTCCTTGCTGCACACCACCGCGTGGTTCCACCTCCCGGCGACCGCCCTGACGCTCTCCTACCTCGCCGGGCTCGCCTCGCGGTGGCTGGACTGACACCCATCCGTACTGGACTCGAGGGAAAGGAACGGCAGCCATGGCCTGCAACTGCGGCGGAGGGGCACGTGCCCCGCAACCCGTTGTCGTCTATGAGTTGACGCTGCCGGACGGCACGGTCCGGCGCTATTTCACCTATCAGGAGGCCGACGCCGCCAACAAGCGCGCGGGCTCCACCGGAGTGATCAGCACCGCCGTCCAGTGACGGCGAAGCCCGGCGAGTGACGGCGAAGCCCGGCGAGTGACGGCGAAGCCCGGCGAGTGACGCATGGCGGCCCCGCTGTCAGTGGTGTGCGGCAGACTGCGGCCATGGACATCACGATCAGGCGCGCGCGGGACGAGGAGCTGGACGGAATCGGGGAGCTCACCGCGCAGGTGTATCTCGGGGACGGCCTCCTGGACTTCGGGGACAGTGATCCATATCTCACCACCCTGCGCGACGCCCGGCGCCGGGCCGCCGAGGCCGAGCTGCTGGTCGCGGCGGACGCGGCGAGCGACGAGGTGCTCGGGGCCGTGGCGTTCGCGGTGTACGGCGGGGCGTATGCGGAGCTGGCCCGACCCGGCGAGGGCGAGTTCCGGATGCTGGCCGTTCGGCCGGAGTCGCGGCGGCGCGGGGCGGCCGAGGCGCTGGTGCACGCCTGCCTGGACCGGGGGCGCGCGCTGGGGCTGCGGCGGATCGTGATCAGCAGCCAGCAGTCCATGACCGCCGCCCACCGGCTGTACGAGCGGCTGGGGTTCGTGCGGGCCCCGGAGCGGGACTGGTCGCCGATAGCCACGTTGGAGCTCACCCTGTGGGCGTTCACAGTGGAGCTGTGACGACCGGCGGCACACGCCCCGGCCCAGGCGGCGCACGCCCCGGCCCAGGGGCTCGGGCGCGCCCACGGGCGCGCGTACCCGCCCGGCCACGGGCCGCCACGGGCCCCAGGTCACAGGCCACCTCCGGAACGCATTAGCACATTCATGCGAAACTCCGCACCTCACGACACAAGATATGGGGGTGCGTCCGTCGGCCGACACAAGATGTATGCTCGTCCTCGCTGTCGCCGCAGGGGAATCCGGTGAGAATCCGGAACTGTCCCGCAACGGTGTACGTGTGCGCTTATGCGGCGTGCCCGTAAGTCCGAGCACCTGCCGACGGCCCTGTGTGAACACGTCCCCCGGCCTCGAGGGTTGGGCCGATGGACGCTGCGTGGAGTGCCTGACGTACGAGGAGTGCGGCAGCGGCATGCCCGTACGCGCCCATCGCACCCCCTCGTGGCCCCGGCCGAGCGAGGGAGAGCACCTCAGTGACCATCGCGCCCGCAGATCCGGTTTCAGAGCAGGCGGTTTCTCAGGCAGCGCACGACGCGCCCGGAACCGCCCTGCTGCGGACACTTACCGGACTCACCGCCGATCTGCCCGCCACCGACCCCGGCAAGGTCGCGGCCGCCGCCCTGCGCGGCCGCCATCCCGGCTCGGACGAGGCGGAGCTGCGTGGCCTGGCGACCGAGGCGGCGGCCGGGCTGATCGCCGAGGAGCCGGAGTACTCGCGGCTGGCCGCGCGGCTGCTGGCGCTCACGATCACGGAGGAGGCGGCCGGGCAGGGCGCGGTCTCCTTCTCCACCTCCGTCCAGGTGGGCCACCGCGAGGGCCTGCTGGCCGACTCCACCGCGGAGTTCGCGGCCGCCCACGCCGCACGGCTGGACGCGCTGGTGGAGCGGGCCCTGGCCGACGGCGCCGACAAGCGCTTCGGCTACTTCGGACTGCGCACCCTCTACAGCCGCTATCTGCTGCGCCATCCGATCACCCGTCAGGTGATCGAGACCCCGCAGCACTTCCTGCTGCGGGTGGCCTGCGGGCTCGCCGAGGACCTCTCGGAGCGGGCGCTGGACGATGTGGCCGAGCTGTACCGGCTGACCAGCACGCTGTCGTATCTGCCCAGCTCCCCCACGCTGTTCAACTCCGGCACCCGGCATCCGCAAATGTCGTCCTGCTATCTGCTGGACTCACCGCTGGACGAGCTGGACTCGATCTACAACCGCTACCACCAGGTGGCGCGGCTGTCGAAGCACGCGGGCGGCATCGGCCTGTCCTACTCCCGTATCCGGGCACGCGGTTCGCTGATCCGGGGCACCAACGGGCACTCCAATGGCATCGTGCCGTTCCTGCGCACGCTCGACGCCTCGGTGGCCGCCGTCAACCAGGGCGGCCGGCGCAAGGGCGCGGCCTGCGTCTATCTGGAGACCTGGCACGCGGACCTCGAGGAGTTCCTGGAGCTGCGGGACAACACGGGCGAGGAAGCCCGCCGCACCCACAACCTCAACATCGCCCACTGGATCCCGGACGAGTTCATGCGCCGGGTCGAGGCGGACGCCGACTGGTCGCTGTTCTCCCCGGTCGACGCGCCCGCTCTGGTGGACCTGTGGGGCGATGAGTTCGACGCCGCGTACCGCAAGGCCGAGGCCGAGGGCCGGGCGGTCAAACAGGTCCCGGCGCGGCAGCTGTACGCCCGGATGATGCGCACCCTCGCGCAGACCGGCAACGGCTGGATGACCTTCAAGGACGCCGCCAACCGCACCGCCAACCAGACCGCCGAGCCCGGCAGGGTCGTCCACTCCTCCAACCTGTGCACCGAGATCCTGGAGGTCACAGACGACGGCGAGACCGCCGTGTGCAACCTCGGCTCGGTCAACCTCGCCGCGCACCTGGACGAGGACGGGCAGCTCGACTGGGAGCGCCTCGACGCCACCGTCCACACCGCCGTGACCTTCCTCGACCGCGTGGTGGACATCAACTTCTACCCGACGGACGAGGCCAGGGCCTCCAACTCCCGCTGGCGGCCGGTGGGTCTGGGCCTGATGGGGCTGCAGGACGTCTTCTTCCGGCTGCGGCTGCCGTTCGACTCGCCCGAGGCCAAGGCGCTCTCCACCCGGATCTCCGAGCGCATCATGCTCGCCGCGTACGAGGCGTCCTGTGAACTGGCCGAGCGCCACGGCCCGCATCCGGCCTGGTCCGAGACCCGCACCGCGCGCGGTGTGCTGCACCCGGACCACTACACGGACGCGGTGGCCACCTGGCCGGAGCGCTGGGAGGCGCTGCGCACGCGGATGGCGAAGTCCGGGATGCGGAACTCGCTGCTGCTGGCGATCGCGCCGACCGCCACCATCGCCTCCATCGCGGGCGTCTACGAGTGCATCGAGCCGCAGGTCTCCAACCTCTTCAAGCGCGAAACGCTCAGCGGGGAGTTCCTGCAGGTCAACTCGTATCTGGTGGACGACCTCAAGAAGCTGGGCGTCTGGGACGCCCAGACCCGCGAGGCGCTGCGCGAGTCCAACGGCTCGGTCCAGGAGTTCTCCTGGGTGCCCGCGGACGTACGGGACCTGTACCGCACCGCGTGGGAGATCCCGCAGCGCGCCCTGATCGAGATGGCGGCGGCCCGGACCCCGTACCTGGACCAGAGCCAGTCGCTGAACCTCTTCATGGCCTCGCCCACCATCGGCAAGCTCAGCTCGATGTACGCGTACGCCTGGAAGCGCGGCATCAAGACCACGTACTACCTGCGCTCGCGTCCGGCCACCCGGATCGCCCAGAGCGCCCGTGGCGGCGCCGCGGCCACCGCGCCCGCTCCTGCCCCCATCCCCGTACAGCAGGCTCCGGCCGAGGCCGACGCGATCGCCTGCTCCCTGGAAAACCCCGAGTCCTGCGAGGCCTGCCAGTAATGTCCCCCACGTCCCAGAAGAACCTGCTCGACCCGGGCTTCGAACTGACCCTGCGGCCGATGCGGTACCCGGAGTTCTACGACCGCTACCGCGACGCGATCAAGAACACCTGGACCGTGGAGGAGGTCGACCTCCACTCCGACGTCACCGACCTCGCCAAGCTCTCCCCCGGTGAGCAGCATCTGATCGGCCGTCTGGTCGCCTTCTTCGCGACCGGCGACTCGATCGTGGCCAACAACCTGGTGCTGACGCTCTACAAGCACATCAACTCCCCCGAGGCGCGGCTGTATCTGTCGCGGCAGCTCTTCGAGGAGGCGGTGCACGTCCAGTTCTATCTGACGCTGCTGGACACCTACCTCCCCGACCCGGACGACCGCGCCGCGGCCTTCGCCGCCGTCGAGAACATCCCCTCCATCAGGGAGAAGGCGGAGTTCTGCTTCCGCTGGATGGACTCGGTGGAGAAGATCGACCGGCTGGAGAGCAAGGCGGACCGCCGCCGCTTCCTGCTCAACCTGATCTGCTTCGCGGCCTGTATCGAGGGGCTGTTCTTCTACGGCGCCTTCGCGTATGTGTACTGGCTGCGCTCGCGCGGGCTGCTGCACGGCCTGGCGACGGGCACCAACTGGGTGTTCCGCGATGAGTCGATGCACATGGAGTTCGCCTTCTCGGTCGTGGACACCGTCCGCGAGGAGGAGCCGGACCTCTTCGACGACGAGCTCCAGCAGCAGGTCACCGACATGCTGAAGGAGGCCGTCGAGGCGGAGCTGCAGTTCGCCCGCGATCTGTGCGGGGACGGGCTGCCGGGCATGAACACCGCGTCGATGCAGGAGTATCTGCAGTGCGTGGCCGACCAGCGCCTGATGCGCCTCGGCTTCCCCGCGGTCTTCGGCTCGGAGAACCCGTTCTCCTTCATGGAGCTGCAGAACGTCCAGGAGCTGACCAACTTCTTCGAGCGCCGCGCCTCGGCCTACCAGGTCGCGGTCGAGGGCTCGGTCGCCTTCGACGACGACTTCTGATGCCACAGGGCGGGCCGGACCCCGGGTGGGTCCGGCCCGCCCTGTGAGGTACGGCACACTCAGTCGTTGGGCACCGTCTCATAGCGGGCGGTGCCCTCGGCCATCTGCTTCAGCACATCCTTACGGTCGCGCTTGGAGAGCCGGTCGATGTACAGGTAGCCGTACAGGTGGTCGGTCTCGTGCTGCAGACAGCGCGCGAAGTAGCCGGTGCCGCGCACCGCGATCGGCTCGCCGTCGAGGTCCTGGCCGCGCACCACCGCGTAGTCGGGGCGGGCCAGCTCCATATAGGCCGTGGGGACCGACAGACAGCCCTCATTGGAGTCGTCCAGCACCCGGCGGTCGGCGGGCAGCTCCTCCAGCACCGGGTTGCACACCACGCCCACATGGCGAACGCCCTCGTCGTCCATGCAGTCGTAGACGAAGACCTTGAGGTCGACACCGATCTGGTTGGCGGCCAGGCCCACGCCCTCCGCCGCCCGCTGGCTGGCGAACATGTCATCGACGAGCCGTGCCAGTTCCTCGTCGAACACGGTCACGTCCCGGCACTCCTTGTGCAGGACCGGGTTGCCGTACACGGTGATCGGGCGGGCGGTGCCGCGCTCACGGAAGGCCCGCTCACGCTCCTCGCAGTCCTCCGTGTCCACGATGAAATCGTCGACCACCTGCTGTTTCGTCCCTTGCTGCGACATCGTCCGCCGTGTGCCTTCCCTCAACCGTGATGCGTCGCCCTACAGGGTACGGGCACGCCGCGGCGGGCTGCGGTGCGGTTACGCGCTGTCACCGGGCTTCCACGGGCCCTGGTGGGGCGTACGAGTCGGTTAAGGCGTGCCCGGCGGGTCTCTCCCCTCCCCGGCCCGGGGCCGGGGCCGGGGGCGGGGGCGGGGAGCGGGCGGGGGCGGAGCCCCAATCCGAGGCCCGGGGCAGAACCCCAATCCGAGGCCCGGGGCGGAGCCCCGGTTTCGGGAAGGGGCGGGGAGGGGACAGCCCGCCGCAGGCGTCACGGCCCGCCGCCCCCCTAGGCCCCCAGGGCAGCCCTACGCCCCAGGGCAGCCGCCGGCCGCCAGGCGGTCAGCAGACCTCTTCCAGATCCCGCCACTCCCGGGTGTCCGGGCTGTCGGCGACCCACCCGTCCAGCAGCCCCCGCACCAGCCCACCGGGCGCCGCGATCCCGCACTCGCGCTCGGGGACCCACAGCGAGCCCGAGCCCGCCATACGGTGGCCCAGCGGCCCGGGGTGGCCCGGTTCGCTGTGGTCGTGCGGGTCCAGATGCTCGCCCTCGCCCTCGTCGCTGGGCATCCGGCTCTCCGAGCAGGAGCGGCACAGCAGCCGCACCGACGACGACCAGTCCTCGGCCGCGAAGCCCGCGTCCGCCGCGAGCCGCTCCAGGGCGTCCCGGTCGGCCTCGGTGGCCGCCTCCAGCAGCACCACCCAGGTCGGCACCGGGGACGGCGCCCACAGCTCGATCTCGTCGAAGACCGGGTACGAGGGGCCCGCGGAGGTCACGCGCTCACCGTGCGGTACGCCGTCGTGGAGCACCACCTCGCCCCAGCGCCGCCCGGACGACGGCAGCGGGATGGACAGCACCTCGATCCGGGCCGGGTCCAGCCGGCGGCCCCAGACGACCTCGGCCTCGCCCTCCGGGGACAGCCTTACCGCCGCGCTGCCCAGCTCCATGCCGAGCGGCTCCCCGGACGCGGACGCCTCTCCGGGCACCTTCAGCCCGTACGCCTGCCAGGCGCGGCGGGCCAGCGGCCAGTCCTGCAGCGCGGTGGCCGCGATTCCCACGTTCCACCAGTCCGGAGCGCCCGTCTCGCGGTCCAGCAGCGCGACCGCCCGCAGCCCCGCGGCGCGCGCCTGCTCCCAGTCGTGCCGGAACTTGTGCAGCAGCGCCAGGTTGAACCAGGACTCCGACAGCCACGGCTCCAGGTCGGCGGCGCGGGTCAGCAGCGCTCCCGCGTCCTCATACCGGCCGTCGCCGATGAGCGTGAACGCACGGTCCGTGGCCTGCCGCCATGAGGCGGACGGCCGGTGCCGTACCTTGCCGAAGATCTTCACGATTCCCGCCTGCCGGTATCGAAGTCGTCCCGTACCAGATGTCTTCGCGGACGGCGTCGCCCTCCCTTGAAGACAACCTGCCACACATTCGCGGACATCTCAGCCCGGCCCCTCACCCTCCGGCCGGGATGCGAAACCCTCCACACCTCCTTGCCACCGGCCATTCGGCCTGGCACCCCTCTCCTCGCATCCAACCATGCCCCTCGGGAGCCCCGCTTATTACCGGCGAGTTCTCACCGGGGCCGGCCGTACACCTGGCGCGACAGCACCGTGGCGAGCGTCTCGACCACGATGGGGTCGAAGTCGCGCGCCGTGGCCAGCCGCAGCCGCTCCAGGGCGCACAGGGCGGCCGCCCCGGCCGCCCCTTCCGCCCCGGGCCCGCTGACCAGCTCGGTATACGCGTTCACCGCGCGCACGATACGCGCGGCGAGCGGCTGCTCGCGGTACGGGTCCGCCTGGCGTTCCACGACCTGTGCCACCTCGGCGGGTACCCCGGTCTGGCGGACCACAGCGCCGCCGAGCAGCGCGATTTTGCGCTGCTCGGCGGCGGGCAGCGGCTCGGTCGCCCCGGCGGGCACCGGGTCCAGCAGCGAGAGCTGGCCGATGTCGTGCATCAGCGCCGCGTACTCCAGCACGGTCAGCCGGGGCTCGGAGAGCCCCAGCTCACGGCCGACCGCCCGGCTGAGCGCGGCCACCTCGCGGGCGTGGCCCGTCGGGGTGTACCCGGCTATCTCGGTCGACCGGGCCAGGGAGGCGATGGTCTGGCGGTAGGTGGCCCGTATCCCCGCGTAGCGGCGGTAGGAGTACTGGATCAGCAGCAGCGGCACCGCCAGCACCGGCACCGGCCACAGCCCGGCGACGGCCACGGTGAGCGGCATCACCACCGCGGTCGCGCAGACCGCCGCCGCCACGCCGGGCAGCGACCGCAGCTCGTCGCGGAGCAGCGGTCCGTAGGGCCAGCCGGTACGGGCGCGGGCGAGCGCGGCGGCCAGGACAGCGTCGCACAGGGCTGTCAGGACCAGCAGGGCGAGCAAATAGCCGACGAGATACGGGCTGTGTCCGAACCAGGAGCCCAAGAGGCCGGTCCGGTGCAGCGGTTGGAAGCAGACGGCGGCGAACGCGACGGTGAGCGCCCGGCGGGCGGTGTGACCGGGGTCGACCGGGCAGCCGAGCGCCAGCGGCGCCACAAGACCGGCCAGGGAGGCGGCCACGACGACGGTGACCACCTGGAGGACACCGTGTGTGGTCGGCTCCCCGCCGAGCCGCCCGAGCAGGGCGTAGGCGAGGGCACCCGCGGCGGCGACGGGCGCGGGCTCACCGCGCGGATCGGGCACCCCGCTGCCCCCCGGAAGCGCGGGCGGAGCCTCCACGCACCGGATCGCCTCCCCTACGGCGATGAGCGCCCCAAAGGCGAGCGCCGCCTCCGGCTGCCGCACCCCGTGCCACTCGGTCCACACCAGCGCGACCACGGCGAGCGCCCCGGCCGCGCCGTAGACGGCGACGACGGTGAGGCCGGCGTGACGGCGCCCCGATATCCGCTCCCGAGCCGCCACACCCTTTTCGCGGCCGCTCGCGCCGCGGCTCGCCCAGCGGATGCCCACGCCGCCCTTACGGACGCCCGAGTCCGTAGGGGCCGCGCTCTCGTGTTGCTGACGGCGGGCGCGGTGGAGGGCTCGGTCGTGTCGTTCCGCGAGCCGGCCGAGGCTGCCGCGGAGAGCGTTCGGGAGGCGGGGTGCGGCCGGAGCCGGGGCGGCCGGGGCCGCTCTGGACGGCCACTGGGCCGCGCTCTCGTCCCGGTCGCGCGGTCCGGGGCGGTCCGGGCCACGGGCCTCGCCTCCGTCCGAGGCTTCCGGGGCACCTGAGGCATCCGCCGCGTCCGGGGCGCCCGGCGGCGCGTCCGGCGGGACGGGCTCGCCCCCGGCCCGGGCCGGGGCCATCCCGGGGGCAGACCCGTCCGGGGCGGCGCGGCGCGGGCGCCGGGCGGGCCGCGGGGCCCGGCCCGGGCTGCCCTGGCCGTCCGGACCGGGTGCCGCGGGCGGCTCTTGGGTGGGGCTCATGGCGCACCGCCGGGGCCGCCGGGGCCGGGGCGGGGCTCGGGGGCATCCGCCGGGCCGGGGGCCGCCGCGCGCACCAGCGGCGGCAGCTCCAGCGGCGGGCTCAGGGGGTCTGGCGGGACGTTTCCGCGCTCCTCGGGGGCGTCCGCGGTGACCGCCGCATGCCAGCCGTGGCGGTCCAGGGCGGTGCTGAGGGCCCGCACCATCCGGGGGTCGAACTGCGAGCCCGCGCACCGCCTCAGCTCCGCCACGGCCGTGTCCACCGGCCGGGCCCTGCGGTACGTACGCGTCGAGGTCATCGCGTCGAAGGCGTCCGCCACCGCGACCACCCGGGCGAACTCGGGGATCTGCGCCCCGGCGAGCCCGTACGGATAGCCGCTGCCGTCCAGCCGCTCATGGTGGTGGAGGATCGCGGCCCGCGCCTCGCCCAGGAAACCGATGCCGCGCACCATCTCGTCGCCGTACTCGGGGTGGAGCTCGATCACCCGGCGCTCATCCGGGGTGAGCGGACCGTTCTTCCGCAGCAGCCGCGTCGGCACGCCGAGCTTGCCCACGTCGTGGAGGATGCCCGCGATCCGCACCGCCTCCAGCCGGTCGCCGCTCATGCCCAGCTCGCGGGCGATCATCGCGGAGGCCCGGCCGACGCGCTCGCTGTGGCCCCGGGTGTAGCGGTCCTTGATGTCGACCGCCTGGACCAGGGCCCGGATGGTGGCCTGATGGGCGGCGCTCTCGCGGCGGTAGAGCACGAAGCCGCAGGCGCAGACGTACATCGGCAGCAGCACCAGCAGGGCCGCCGCCGGTCCGTAGGGGCTGCGCCACAGCACCGCCATGGCGAGCGCGGCGGGCCCGTGCACCAGATACGGGGCGAGGGCGCCGGGCAGCCGGCCGCACCAGGCGGCGCGCGGGGAGTGGCGCTCGGCGGTGACCAGCACCCCGCCCTCCAGGGCGGTGGCGGTCAGGCCCAGGACGAGCGCGGCGGCGACGGCGACCACCAGGGCGTACGCGAAGCCGGGCGTACCGGATGCCTCGGCGGCGGGGGCCAGAGCTGTGGGGGCCCGCGCAGCGGGGTCCTGAGGGCCGCCGCCGAGCTTCCACAGGGCGCCGAGGGCCCGAGGGCCGCCCAGAGCCGCGAAGGCGCACGAGGCGGCCCAGACGGCCAGCGAGAGCCGTGCGGCGCGCCAGGCCCGCCGCGCCCCGGCCGGGGGCCGCTCGACGCGGGCGAGCAGCGCCCCGGGCACGGCGACCAGCGCCGCGGCGGCGGGCGGCAGCAGAAAAGCCCCGGCCAGAAGGACGGGGCTGCACCATTCGGGCCAGCGGGCGCGGACCCTGGAGCCCACCGCGTGCACCACGGCGAGCAGGGCGGCCGTGGCCCAGGGGACGCCCGCTCCGGGCCGTACGGCCGGGGCGGCGCAGAGCCCCCCGGCGAGCACGGCGCACAGGACATAGGCGCGCGCCCCGTGGGGAAGTGCCCGCACGGTGTCCTCCTCCCCATCCACGTCCGTTGCGCCGCCCCTCCAGTACGGGGGCGGGTCAGGTGGTTGGGGAGCTTAGGCCGGACTGGGGCGGATGAGATCGGAGGGACTGTCCTATTACACCCCTTCGAGTGATGATCTGATCACCGAAGGTGGGACCGGGAACCGACCCGGCTCATTGAGGATGATCCGGTCGGTCGAGGATCGGCGGACAGTCGGTCGACGGACGGTCGAAGGTCGGTCGATCGACGGCCGGTCGAAAGACGGTCGATCAACGGAGGGTCGAAGGTCGGTCGATCCGGAGGGTCGATCGACGAACGGTCATCGACTGCCAATCCACCGGCGCTCAAGGCCGGACGTCACTCCTGGGCGCTGGTCGGAGCGTTCGTCTCCGCGGTGACCTCACGCTCGGGCACCATCTGCCCGGCGCGGATCAGCTCGATCCGCCCCATGACCTTCGAACGCAGGTCGCTGGGCACGTCGTCCTGGCCACAGCACCGCGCCACGAGCTTCTTCACGGCCTTCTCGAGGCCGTACTTCTCCAGGCACGGAGAGCACTCGTCGAAATGCACCTCGAACTTGGCGCAGTCGCCGTCCGGCATCTCGTGGTCGAGGAACTCGTAGAGGTGATCGAGAACCTCGGAGCAGTCCGTCTCATGCGGCTCTCCGCAGCTCATGAGTCCGCGCCTTTCCGATCGTGCGACTCGTCCGCACCGGCGGCCGCACCCGCGGGGACCAGCCCGCGCCCACGGGCGTAGTCCTCCAGCAGATCGCGCAGCTGGCGGCGTCCACGGTGCAGTCGGGACATCACCGTACCGATGGGTGTACCCATGATGTCCGCGATCTCCTTGTAGGCAAAGCCCTCGACGTCCGCGAGATAGACCGCGATGCGGAACTCCTCGGGGATGGCCTGAAGGGCTGCCTTGACGTCGGAGTCGGGCAGGTGGTCGAGGGCCTGCGACTCGGCAGAGCGAAGACCGGTCGACATATGCGACTCGGCGCGCGCGAGCTGCCAGTCCTCGATCTCCTCGGCCGCGCTGCGCTGGGGCTCCCGCTGCTTCTTGCGGTACGAGTTGATGAAGGTGTTGGTCAGGATGCGGTACAGCCACGCCTTGAGGTTGGTGCCCTCGCGGAACTGGTGGAAGGACCCGTACGCCTTGGCGTACATCTCCTGCACCAAGTCCTCGGCGTCGGCCGGGTTCCGCGTCATCCGCAGCGCGGCCGAGTACATCTGGTCAAGGAAGGCAAGGGCGTCCCGCTCAAAGCGCGCGTTGCGCTCCGAGGACGTCTCCTGCGACCGCTCGACCGGCTCTCCCTCGGTAACGCCGTCGGTCCCTGCGTCGGTCCCAGTGACCTGACCCACCTCCTCCAGCTTCGCGTCGGGCCCGGATGTGGACCCGCTCGAATCGGAGAATAGACGACGATCCGGTGCGCCCGCCGCTCCGATCTTCACAGCCTGTGCCGCCTGAAGCCGCGACCAGTCGAGGTCAGCGCCGTGCGGACGGGCCGGGCAAGCAAGCGAACCCATGCGGGGAACTCCCTTTCCTCGTATTCCGCGTATCAGTGCCTCTTACACGGTGAGTACCAACGGCCCCTACAACACATGACCCGTCCGTCGCATTCCCGCGCCCGGCGCCAGGCCCCGCCTGCCCCGGCCCGTGCAGGTCAGGCCAGGGCGCGCGGCAGCCAGTCGGCGACGGCGCCGGTGATCAGGGCGAGCGCTTCCGGCTCGTCGAGGTCCGCCGATTTCGGCAGGCCGAAGCCATGATCGCCGTACGGCACCGGCACGAGCTCCATGTCCGCGGGCAGCTCCGGGAACTCCTCCGGCCGTCCGAAGGGGTCCCGGCCGCCCTGGACGATCAGCGTCGGCACCCCCGTGGCCAGCAGCTCATCGGCCCGGGACCGCTCCGGCTTGCCCGGTGGGTGCAGCGGGAACGACAGCGCCAGCACCGCCTTCGCACCCAGCTCCCGGCCGGTCCGGCAGGCCACCCGCGCCCCGGCGCTGCGGCCGCCCGCCACGATCGGCAGCCCGGCCTTCTCCAGCGCGGGCCACAGGGCGCGCCATCCGGTGTCCAGGGTCGAGGGCGCGGGCGCGATCTTCTTGCCCGCCACCCGCCACGGCTGCTCGACCAGCGCGACGCTCACCCCGCGGCCGGGCAGCGCCCCGGCCAGCGCGCGCAGGTCGCGTGCCTCGATGCCCCCGCCGGCGCCGTGGCTCGCGGCGAGCAGGGCATGGGCGCCGGGCGCGTGGTGCCAGGTGATCCGGGCGTCCCCGGCCGGGGTCGGCACCGTCTCGGTCGTCACCTCGGACGTTGTCGTCACCTCGGACGTTGTCGTCACCTCGGGCGATTCCGTCTTCTTGGCGGCCATCAGAACAGCGTGCCCTCCTCCGGGGCCTCGAGCTCCTTCAGCAGCTCGGGGCCGTTGTTACGGACATCACTCACCCCGGTCGCCACCGGGTAGGCCCGCAGCAGCCCGGAGGGCGGCGGCGCCAGCAGCGGCAGCAGGTCGTCGGGGTCGGTGCGGGCGGGATCCAGCCAGGAGGCCCAGCGGTCCTCGGTGAGCATCAGCGGCATCCGCGGGTGGATCTCGGCGAGCGACCGCGGCCCCTCGTCGTGGCTCACGCCGCCGAAGGGCTCCTTGTCCGCCTCGGTCGTGATCACCGTGCAGGTCACCCACCACGACCGCGGATGATCGTCCGGCAGCGTCCGGTCCCGCCAGAACTCGTACAGCCCGGCCATGGCCATCACCGAGCCGTCCACCGGGGTCACGAAGTACGGCTGCTTGCGAGGCCGCTTGCGCTTGCCCTTCTCCTCCAGCTGCCGCTCCTGCGCCGCGGTGACCCACTCGTAGTAGCCGTCGGCGGGCAGGATGCAGCGCCGGGAGGCGAACGGGCGCCGGTAGGAGGGCTTCTCGTGCACGGTCTCGGCCCGTGCGTTGATCATCTTCGCGCCGCCCTCGGGCGACTTCGCCCAGGAGGGCACGAGCCCCCACTTCAATGTCCTGAGCTGGCGAACCGGGCGCGGCTCGTCGGCGTCTTTGAGGGGGCGTTCGAGCACCGCGTACACGTCCTTGGTGGGCGCGACGTTCCAGTCCGGCGCCAGAGCCTCCTCCGGTTCCCACTTCTCCACTCCGAAGATCCCGACGAGATCCTCCGGCTTCCGGCTCGCTGCGTATCGACCGCACATAGGTGCCACACTGCCACGACCCCTACCGACGCGAGGAGCCGCCCGCACATGGACGCAACGAACGCCGCCGATCTGTGGGACCGAGTGACCGGCGCCCAGCCCGACCCCACCACCTGGCTGGTCGTCTCCACCGGTGTGGTCGCGCTCGCGGTCGTCGTCTTCCGTACCGCCTGGCGAATAGCCCGTAACGCCGTCACGATCGCCCACGAGGGCGGCCACGCCCTGGTCGCCCTGCTCAGCGGGCGGCGGCTGGACGGCATACGGCTGCACTCGGACACCTCGGGGCTGACCGTCTCCCGCGGCAAGCCCACCGGCCTGGGCATGATCCTCACGGCGGCGTCCGGCTACACCGCCCCCTCCCTGCTGGGCCTGGGCGGCGCCTGGCTGCTGGCGGCGAACCACATCACCTTGCTGCTGTGGGGGACGACGGCGCTGCTGGTCGCGATGCTGGTGATGATCCGCAACGCGTATGGCGTCCTTACGGTCGTCATCAGCGGGGCCGCCTTCTTCCTCGTCTCCTGGCTGACCGGGCCGGACGTCCAGGCGGGGTTCGCGTATGCCGTGGTCTGGTTCCTCCTCCTGGGGGGTGTGCGCCCGCCCTTCGAGCTCCAGCGCAAGCGCCGGCACCAGGGCGCGTACGACTCCGACCCCGACCAACTGGCCCGGCTGACGGGCATTCCGGCCGGCGCCTGGCTGCTGCTCTTCCACGTGGTCTCGCTGTGTTCGCTGCTCGCCGGCGGGCGCTGGCTGCTGGGGCTGTGACCCGTACGCGCGTCCGGCGCGCCACCCCGGCGCATAGTGCGTCGCCCTCCGCGCCCGGTAGCAGCGCCGTGTTTCGACTGGGTTTCGCCACTTTCGATCAAGATTGGCACTCCGGGCGAACCACTAAAGTGAGACCCATGACCGGCATTGAGACCTCCCCGGGCGACCACACCGCCCTCTGGCCCGCTCCGACCGCCGATGGAGCGATGGACGCGACCGTCACCGTGCCCGGATCCAAGTCGGTTACCAACCGCGGTCTGATCCTGGCCGCGCTCGCCGCCGAACCCGGCTGGCTGCGCCGCCCGCTCCGCTCCCGCGACACCCTCCTGATGGCCGCCGCGCTGCGCGCCATGGGCGTCGGCATCGAGGAGACGGTGTCCGACGGCGCCCTCGGCTCGGGCGGCCCCTCCGGCGGCGGAGAGGCATGGCGGGTCATCCCGGCGGGGCTGCACGGCCCGGCCACCATCGACGTCGGCAACGCCGGCACCGTGATGCGCTTCCTGCCGCCGGTCGCCGCCCTGGCCGACGGCCCCGTCCACTTCGACGGCGACCCCCGCTCCCATGAGCGCCCGCTGCACGGCGTGATCGACGCGCTGCGCGCCCTCGGCGCCCGCATCGACGACGACGGCCGCGGCGCGCTGCCGATGACCGTGCACGGCGGAGGGGCGCTGGACGGCGGCCCGGTCCGCATCGACGCCTCCTCGTCCTCCCAGTTCGTGAGCGCGCTGCTGCTGTCCGCGCCGCGCTTCAACCAGGGTGTCGAGGTGCGCCACATCGGCGCCGCGCTGCCCTCCCTGCCGCACATCCGGATGACCGTCGACATGCTGCGCGCGGCGGGCGCGCGGGTGGACACGGCGGAGGCGGGCGGCGAGCGGGGCGTCTGGCGGGTGGCGCCGAGCGCGCTGCTCGGCCGCGACCTGGTCGTCGAGCCCGATCTGTCCAACGCGGCGCCGTTCCTGGCCGCCGCCCTGGTCACCGGCGGCCGGGTGACGATCCCCGACTGGCCGGAGCGCACCACCCAGCCCGGGGACGAACTGCGCCGGATCTTCACCGAGATGGGCGGTTCCTGCGAGCTCACCGACACCGGCCTGACCTTCACCGGAACGGGCCGGATCACCGGGATCGACGCCGATCTGCACGAGGTCGGCGAGCTCACCCCGGTGATCGCGGCGGTCGCGGCGCTGGCCGACTCCGAGTCGGTGCTGCGCGGCATCGCGCATCTGCGGCTCCATGAGACCGACCGGCTCGCCGCGCTCGCCAAGGAGATCAACGAGCTCGGCGGGGACGTCGCCGAGACCGAGGACGGTCTGCGGATCCGCCCCCGCCCGCTGCACGGCGGGATCTTCCACACCTACGAGGACCACCGGCTGGCCACCGCCGCCGCCGTACTCGGCCTCGCCGTCGACGGTGTGCTGGTCGAGAACGTGGCCACCACCGCCAAGACCCTTCCCGACTTCCCCGGCCTGTGGTCCGGGATGCTCGACGCGACGACGACCTCGGCGCGGAGATCCTGAGAGCCTGGACTCATGCGCCGCTACGGCAAGCACACCGACGAGGATGACGTTCGGGTCCGCCCCAACCGCAAGGGCAACCGGCCGCGCACCAACATCCGCCCCAAGCACGAGGACGCCGCCGAGGGGTTCGTGCTGACGATCGACCGCGGCCGGCTCACGGTCCTGGTCGAGGACCGCACCATCACCGCCATGAAGGCCCGCGAGCTCGGCCGTAAGGGCGTCGTCGTCGGCGACCGGGTCGCGGTCGTCGGGGATCTGACCGGCGGCAAGGACACCCTCGCCCGGATCGTACGGGTCGAGAAGCGCACCTCCGTCCTGCGCCGGACCGCCGACGACGACGATCCGTACGAGCGGGTCGTGGTCGCCAACGCCGACCAGCTCGCGATCGTGACCGCGCTCGCCGATCCGGAACCGCGCCCGCGCCTGATCGACCGATGCCTGGTGGCCGCCTTCGACGCGGGGCTCGAGCCGCTGCTCGTGCTCACCAAGTCCGATCTGGCGCCCGCCGAGGAGATGCTGAAGACCTATGAGCCACTCGGCATCCCCTTCGTCGTCACCAGCCGTGACGAGCTGGCCGACGGCGACGCCGCCGACCGGGTGCGGGAGCGGCTGACGGACCGGATCACCGTCTTCGTCGGCCATTCGGGCGTGGGCAAGACGACGCTGGTGAACGCGCTGGTCCCGGACCACCAGCGGGCCACCGGCCGGGTGAACGCGGTCACCGGCCGCGGCCGCCACACCACCACCTCCGCGCTCGCGCTGCCCCTGCCGGACACCAAGGGGTGGGCGATCGACACCCCGGGCGTACGGTCCTTCGGGCTGCACCATGTGGACCCGGCGCGGGTCATCCACGCCTTCCCGGACCTGGAGCCGGGCACCGAGGGCTGTCCGCGCGCCTGCAGCCACGACGAGCCGGACTGCGCGCTGGACCAGTGGGTGGCCGACGGCCACGCCGAACCGGCCCGGCTGTACTCCCTGCGGCGGCTGCTGGCCACCCGGGAGCGGCGGGAGGGCGACTAGAAGGCCGATGAAGATCTTGGTGAGGGGCTGTCCGGCCGGAGGCCGGATGGCCCCTCTTCGTTATGTGGTGGCTGGGGCGAGGTGCCAGGCGCCGTCGATGCGGGTGAGTCCGAGGTTGATCAGTCGGCGGAGGTTGAGGGCGGCGGCTCGGGTGTGGAGCCAGGTGTCGTTCTTGAGGGTGCCGCGGTAGCGGAGTCGGCGGTTGCCGTGGTGGACGAGCCATGCGACGGCGCGTTCGACCGGTGGTCTCCAGCGGCGGTAGTCGGCCTGCCAGTCAGGATCGGTGGCGGCCTGGTGGCGGGCGGCCGCTTGGAGGTCGTGGTGCGGGCGGATGGTCAGGATGCGTCCGGCCTTGGCCTTGGTGCACTGCTCGCGCAGGGGGCATCCGGTGCATAAGTTCCCGAAAGAGGCTTTGCGCTGGTGGTGCTGCCCGCCGGGGTCGGACAGGCCCACGGCGTGTCCGGCCGGGCAGGTCACGATGGCGGTGGTGGTGTCGATGGCGAAGTCGTCGAGGGTGAAGCCGCCGGGGACGGCGGGCCGCAGCGGGGCGGGTTTGAGGAACAGCCGGTGCCCGGCCCGGTCCAGGGCCTGGCGGGCGTCGCCGGTGGAGTAGGCGGTGTCACCGAAGGCGTCCACCGGGGTGTCCTCGTCGGCGAGCAGCTCAAGACCCACGGCAGCCTCATGGTGCTCGGGCCCGGAGCCGGGCCGCAGGGCGACGGCGGTGTATAAGCCGGTCTCGGGCTCGATGGCCAGGTGGGCCTTGAAACCGTCCTGCTGGTGGCTGCGGGTCTTGTGGATGTGCCGGGCTTCCGGATCGATGGTGGAGACCATCCGGCCAGGGACGGTGCCCCGGGTGATGCGCCAGCGTCCGTCGCGGCCGTCGGAGTCCTCGGCGGGCTCGACGTCCTGACCGGCGACCAGGGCCAGGATGCCCACCGCGTTCGCGGCCTTCTCGCCGAGTTGCTGTTCGGGCAGGTGACCCAGCAGCCGCAGCGCGTCCGTGACGAGTGCGTCGACCAGCTCGGCGCGGGCCTGCTCGTCGTTCCAGGCGATCTTCGGTTTGCCCGGGTCGGTGTAGTCGTGGGCGGTGCACTGGGCAGCGGCGGCCGTGTCGGCGCCGGGGACTTCGCGGATCACCGCGCGGACGGCGGCGATGATCTGGGTGACGGTGTCCTGGGTGGCGACCGCGTCGTCCAGCACAGTGGAGTCCAGAGCCCGGCGGTGCTTGCCCTTGAGGACACCGGTGGCCTTCACGACCTCGCGTACGGTCTCGAAGATGCGGTTCGGGCGGGCGGAACGGGCCAGCCGGCGGCGGAAGTAGGCCAGCAGCGATGGATCGAACGCCATGTCGTTGAGGCCCAGGCCGCATGCGGCCTTCCACCGCAGGTCGCACCGCAATTCCTGGACTGTCTCGAAGTCCGACAGCCCGTGCAGGGCCTGTAGCGCGATCGCGGCGGCCAGGATCTGCGGCGGCATGCTCGGCCGTCCATTCGCCGACGGATACATGTCCACGAACATCTCAGCCGGGAACAGCTCGCCACGATGCTCGGCCAGGAACGCGAACACACTCCCGGCCGGAATCAGGTCCCGGCAGGTCTCCCACACATCCGGCCCGACCATCTCGCCGACCCACTCACCCATCGCCACAAGACAAGTCTGGCCCTGCCGCTGACACGGCAGGGCCAGAACCCAAGATCTTCACGAGCCTTCTAGGCCCTGTCCGGGGAGCGGCCCGCCATGGCCGCTCACGATCCGGCGGCCCCGTCCTGGGGGGCGTGTTTGCCGTCCACCCGGGACGGTAAATGGATAATCGCATCAAGGAGTCAGGCGACCGGACGGGTCCCGGGCGACGGCGGCCGACGGCGACGCGGGAGGGCATGTCTATGGCGTGGCTGCTGGTCGTGGTCGCCGGGCTTCTCGAAACGGGCTTCGCCGTCTGCCTCAAGCTCTCGCACGGCTTCACCCGCCTCTGGCCGACGGTCGCGTTCTGCGCGTTCGCGCTCGGCAGTTTCGGGCTGCTGACGCTGTCGCTGAAGAAGCTCGACGTGGGGCCCGCGTACGCGGTGTGGACGGGGATCGGGGCCGCCGGGACGGCGATCTACGGCATGATCTTCCTCGACGATCTCGTCTCCATGCTCAAGATCGTCTCCATCAGCCTGGTGATCATCGGCGTGATAGGGCTCCAGCTCTCCGGCTCGGCCCACTGAGCCCGGCCGCCGGGTCGGTTCAGGCCAGTACCGTGCGCACCATACGGGCCACATCCGCCGCCGGGGCGGGCGCCACCACATACGACAGGGCCAGCCTGGCGACCGCCTCACAGGCCAGCGGCAGCTCGACGGCACCGGGCGGCCAGTCGCCCGCCAACAGCCGCACCGCGCGGTCCCGCGCCTGGCCGAGCAGCTCGCCCGGCGCGGGCAGCGGACCGGGCGATGCCGTCCTTACGGACGTCACGGAGGTCACGGGCGTCACGGAGGTCACGGGCGTCACGGAGGTCACGGGCGTCACGGACGTCACGGGCGTCGGCAGCCGCTCGTTCCAGCAGCCCGTGAGCACCGCCCGCACCAGTGGGTTCTCGGTCGCCGAGCGGACCGTCCACACCGCCGCGGCGGCCAGCCGCTCCCTGGGGCCCGCCGCGCCGGACGCCCCGGACAGCGCTCGCTCGACCCCGCTCAGATACGCGTCGGCCTCGCGCCGCACCAGAGCGCGGGCGAGGCCCTCCTTGCTGCCGAATTGGTTGTAGAGGGTCTGCCGGGAGACCCCGGCCGCCGCCGCGACCTCGGCCATCTTGACCCTCGGCCATGGACGGCCCTCGAGCGCGGCGAAGGCCGCGTCGAGTAAGGATTCACGCGCTGTGGGCATCGTCGCCTCCCAGAGCGGGCATCGCCACCTCCCGGCGGCATGTGCCCGACAGAATTGACGGGCCGCCAGATGAAGTCAAGAGCCCCGCACGGGCCGACCCGGACGGCCCCAGTCCCTGGTCATGTGGAGTCGCGTGGCTCCGGGTCTTTTCCGCTCGATACTGTTCGGCCATGCCCGACTACCACGATGACCTGCGTCTCGGCCATGTCCTCGCCGACGCCGCCGACTCGACCACCATGGAGCGGTTCAAGGCGCTCGACCTGAAGGTCGAGACAAAACCCGATATGACGCCGGTGAGCGAGGCCGACAAGGCGGCCGAGGAGCTGATCCGCAGCTCCCTCCAGCGCGCCCGGCCGCGCGACGCGGTGCTCGGCGAGGAGTTCGGCAGCGAGGGCAGCGGCCCGCGGCGCTGGGTGATCGACCCGATCGACGGCACCAAGAACTATGTGCGCGGGGTCCCGGTCTGGGCCACCCTGATCGCCCTCATGGAGCGGGGTGAGGGCGGCGACCGCCCGGTGGTCGGGGTGGTCTCCGCGCCGGCGCTGGGACGCCGCTGGTGGGCCGCCGAGGGGCTGGGCGCGTACACCGGGCGCAGCCTGTCCTCCGCGTCGCGGCTGGCGGTCTCGAAGGTGAACAACCTCTCCGACGCCTCGTTCGCGTACTCCTCGCTCAGCGGCTGGGAGGAGCGCGGCAAGCTGAACGGCTTCCTCGATCTGACGCGCAGCTGCTGGCGCACCCGTGGGTACGGCGACTTCTGGCCGTACATGATGGTCGCCGAGGGCTCGGTGGACATCTGCGCCGAACCGGAATTGTCGCTGTGGGACATGGCGGCCACCGCGGTGATCGTCCAGGAGGCGGGCGGCCGCTTCACCGGGCTCGACGGCGTACCCGGCCCGAACAGCGGCGACGCGGCGGCGTCCAATGGGCTGCTGCACGGGGCGATGCTGGACTATCTGCGCTCCTGAGGGGCTTCGTCACGGTGGACTCTCGGGGCTGCGGGAAGCCCTGAGGGCCCACCGGCGTGCGAGCCGGACGAGAACCGGAGCGTGAACCGGAGCGCGGCGCGCGCTCGGCGGCAGGTCGGCCTCCGCACGCCCTTGTTGGATCCACCAAGGCATGTGAACATGAGAATCCAGGACCTTGTGAACTTGTGAACCCATTCTCGAATGGGTTCACCGAGGAGGTGGCTCCATCCATGCCCATGCACGTCCGTGACGCCATGAGCTCGGTGGTCCTCACCATCGGCCCCGCACACACGCTCCGTCAGGCCGCCCGGTTGATGTCCGCACGCCGGGTCGGATCGGCCATCGTGCTCGATCCCGACACCTGCGGCCTGGGGATTCTCACCGAGCGCGACATCCTCAACGCAGTGGGGGCGGGCCAGGACCCCGACCAGGAGACCGCACACGACCACACCACCGCCGATGTCGTCTTCGCCGCCCCCGGGTGGACCCTGGACGAGGCGGCCCGCACGATGACCCAGGGCGGCTTCCGCCATCTGGTCGTCCTCGACGCGGGCGGCCCCGTCGGGGTGGTGTCGGTGCGCGACATCATCCGCTGCTGGGCCCCGATCCCCCAGACCGTACCGGCCTGAGGCGGAACCGGAACCGGACTTCGCGCCCGGTCCGCCGCGCCCAGTACGCCGCATCCGGCACACCCGCCTACGGCACACCGCGCCCGGCACACGAAGAGGCCGGAGCCCAACGGCGTCCGGCCTCTTCGGTTGATACGACAAGCGTCCGTCAGCCGCGCAGGGCCTGAACCGCGGCCTCCAGCCGCTTGCCGTAGTCGGCGTCCGCCTTGCGGAAGTTCTCGATCGCCCGCTGTGCGATGTCATCGCGGGAGACCTTGGCGATGAACTGCGCCAGATTCTCGATCAGGCGCTCCTTCTCGTCGTCCGACATCAGCCGGTAGAGGTTGCCCGCCTGGACGAAGTCGTCGTCCTCGGCGTGCGAGGGCGCCTCGTGGTCACCGGTCCGGCCGGAGACCGGGGACGGCTGCCACAGCGGCCGGCCGGTCTCGGCCGGGCCGCCGAAGCTGTTGGGCTCATAGTTCTTCGCGCCCGCGTGACGGCCGTCGTACAGGAAGCCGTCCCGGCCGTAGGTGCGCGCCTCGGCCGCGTGCGGGCGGTTCACCGGCAGGTGGTCGGCGTTGATGCCGACGCGGTAGCGGTGGGCGTCGCCGTACGCGAAGAGGCGACCCTGGAGCATCTTGTCCGGGGACGGGCCGATGCCCGGCACGAAGTGGGCCGGCGAGAAGATCGACTGCTCGACCTCGGCGAAGATGTTCCGCGGGTTGCGGTTCAGCTCCAGCTTGCCGATCTCGATCGGCGGGTAGTCCTCGTGCGGCCAGACCTTGGTCAGGTCGAACGGGTTGAAGCGGTAGTTCGCCGCGTCGGCCGCCGGCATGATCTGCACCTGCACGGTCCAGGTCGGGAAGTCACCGCGCTCGATGGCCTCGCGCAGATCGCGCTGATGGCTGTCCGGGTCCAGACCGGAGGTCTCGGCCGCCTCGGCGGTCGTGAGGTTCTTGATCCCCTGGTCGGTCTTGAAGTGGTACTTCACCCAGAAGACCTCGCCCGCGGCGTTGTTCCACTGGTAGGTGTGCGAACCGTAGCCGTTCATGTGGCGGTACGAGGCCGGGATGCCGCGGTCGCCGAACAGCCAGGTCACCTGATGGGTGGCCTCGGGCGAGAGCCCCCAGAAGTCCCAGACGTTGTCCGCCTCCTGGGAGCCGGTGTACGGGTCGCGCTTCTGGGTGTGGATGAAGTCGGGGAACTTGATGGCGTCCTTGATGAAGAACACCGGGGTGTTGTTCCCGACCAGGTCGTAATTGCCGTCCTCGGTGTAGAACTTCAGCGCGAAGCCGCGCGGGTCGCGCACCGCGTCCGCCGAGCCGAGGTTGCCAGCGACCGTCGAGAAGCGCAGGAACGTCTCGGTCTGCTTGCCGACCTCGGAGAGGAACGACGCGCGGGTGTACTTGGTCACGTCCGCGGTCACGGTGAAGGTGCCGTACGCACCGGCGCCGCGGGCGTGCACGATCCGCTCCGGGATCCGCTCGCGGTTGAAGTGGGCGAGCTTCTCGATCAGGTGCTGGTCCTGGATGAGGACCGGACCGCCGACGCCCGCCGTCTCGCTGTTCTGGTTGTCCGCCACCGGAGCCCCGGACTCCGTGGTCAGCGGACCAGTGATGTTGTCCTGGACCGTCACGTGCGCCTCCTGCGTACTCGCATTCTGTCCCTTGGTCTGGGGCTGTTGTCGATCCTACATTGGACAATGTCTAAGTCAAGAAGCGTTGGAAACTCATACCCGATCTGGTCAAGGACTCGTCCGCTGCTACCCTTGTCCTTATCTGACTGATAGGTGAATGGCATGAGTGACCTGCTGGAACGGCTCAGGGGACGCGGCTGGAGGCTGACGGCGCAGCGGCGTGTCGTCGCCGAGGTCCTCGACGGGGACCACGTGCACTACACCGCCGACGAAGTCCATGCGGCGGCGGCCGAGCGACTGCCCGAGATCTCCCGCGCGACCGTCTACAACACCCTGGGCGAGCTGGTCTCGCTCGGCGAGGTGATCGAGGTCACCACGGACGGCAGGGCCAAGCGCTACGACCCGAACGCACACCACGCGCATCAGCACCTGGTGTGCGCGAAGTGCGGCACGATCCGCGATGTCCACCCCTCCGGCGATCTGCTCGCCGACCTGCCCACGCAGGAGCGCTACGGCTTCGCGATCTCCGCGGTCGAGGTGACCTACCGGGGTCTCTGCCCCGACTGTGCGGCCTGAGAACGCCCGCGAGGAACGGCCGAAACAAGACGGTCGACGGCCACGACAGACGAGAGGCCCGGATCCTGGAGGATCCGGGCCTCTCGCTTTGGTAGCGGGGACAGGATTTGAACCTGCGACCTCTGGGTTATGAGCCCAGCGAGCTACCGAGCTGCTCCACCCCGCGTCGTTGTGTTGCAACCTTAACCCGGGGTGGACAGCAGGAGCAAACCGGTTATCGGCCGGACGCCCACCGGGGGCTCCGGGCCGGGGTTCCGGCCCGGAGCACAACGCCGTGAGCTGCTGTTACGCCGCGAGCTTGCGCTACGCCGTGAGCTCCTGCTGCAGCACGTCCCGCAGCCGCGCCGCGCGCTCGGCGACCTCCGCGGGCCCCAGTTCGACCGCCCGCGCGCACCACCGCTGCCCCTCGGTGAGCGCCCCACGGCGGGCCGCGAGCAGCGCGAGCCGCAGCGCGGCCCGGCCGTGCCCCGCCTCGGCGGCACGCGTCCACCACAAGGCGGCCTCCGGCTCGCTGCCCTCCCGGGCCAGCAGCAGCCCCAGGTTGAACGCGCCGTTGCTGCTGCCCGCCTCGGCCGCCGCCCGGTACCAGCGCGCGGCCTCGACCACGTCGCCGCGCGCGGCCGCGAACATGCCCACCCGCACCTGGGCCCGCCGGTGGCCCTGGCGCGCGGCCCGCTCGTACCACTCCTCGTACTCGGGGAGGTGCGGCCCGGAGCCGTCGTCGGGCGGCGGGGTCGGGAAGCGCGTCCCGGACGAGCTGCCGAGGCCGGTGCCGGTCGCCGGATCGCCGCCGACCGACGAGCGGTCCAGCAGCGCGGCCAGCCGGAAGGCCCCCTCGGCGCTGCCGCCGCCCGCGGCGCAGCGCAGATTGCGCTCGGCGCCCTGGAGGTCGCCGTCCCGCTGCAGGGCGAGGCCGACCTGCAGCGCCGCCTCGGTGTGCCCGGCGGCGGCGGCCCGCTCGTACCACTGCCGGGCCGCCCGGGCCTCGCCCCGGCCCGCGTACAGGATCCCCAGGTTGAACGCGGCGTCGACGCTGCCCGCCTCGGCCGCCTTGGAGAACCACGGCTCGGCGCCCGCCGCGTCGCCGCGCTGCAGCAGCATCACGGCGACCGCGTTGGCGGCCTCGCGGTGGCCCGCGTAGGCGGCGCGGCGGTACCACTGCTCGGCCTGTACGGTGCGGCCCTGCTCGGCGCAGAGCAGCCCGAGGTTGTAGGCGCCGTTGATGTCCCCGGCGTCGAGCGCGGCGCGGTACCAGCGCTCGGCGGTCTGGGTCTCGCCCCGGTCGGCGTGCAGCGCGCCGAGCGCGTTGGCGGCGTTGCCGTCGCCGTCCTGGGCCGCCCGGTGCCACCAGACCGCCGCGCTGTCCGTGTCGCCCGCGTCGCGCAGCAGGAAGCCCAGCGCACAGGCGGCGCGGGACTCACCGTCCTTGGCGGACATCAGGTACCAGCGGCCGGCCTCCTTGGTCTCACCGCGCTTCTCCAGCAGCGTGCCGAGGTGAAGGGCGGCGCGCCGGTGGCCGCGCGCGGCGGCCTGCCGGTACCACTGCTCGGCCTCCTCCCGCCCGGCCCCGTCGGCGCCGCGGCGGCGCTCGGCCACCGGCTCGTCGCCCTCGTCGCCGCGGTCGTCCAGGATGCGGGCGAGCCGGTACGCGGCCTCGCGGTGGCCGCGCTCGGCGGCCGTGCGGAACCAGCGCTCGGCGCCGATGTCGCTGCGGTGCTCCAGCAGATCGCCCAGCGCGTACGCGCCCAGGGTGTGGCCGGATTCGGCGGACTGGCGCAGCCAGTACTCCGCGGCGGGCTCATCGCCCCGCTCACGGTGGTGACGGCCCAGGGCGTGGGCCGCGGCGGCGGATCCGGCGACGGCGGCTATGCGCCACCAGCCGGCCGCCTCATCGGCGTAGCCGCGCTGGTGCAGCAGGACGCCGAGGTTGTTGGCGGCGGCGCGATCGCCCGCCGCGGTGGCTCCCCGCAGATGCGGTTCCGCACCGTCGACGTCGCCACGGCGCAGCAGCAGCGCGCCCAGTGCGCTCATCGCGGCGGTGTCACCGGCCTCGGCGGCACGACGGTGCCGGGTCTCCTCCTCGGCATCGTCATGCGTGTGCGCAAAACGCCCTGTCTCCAACAGACTGACCCTGTCCCCCATAAATCCCATCGTGGCATCACCCGCATCCGGCGTACACCTGGTATACCGCAGCCGAGGAGGTCACTTCAGCGTTTTGTCGACATGCCCACAGAGAGACAACCCAAACGCTTGTATCCGCATTCCCCGAGTGGACGCTCGCAGAACACACAACAAGGCCCGGATCCTTGCGGATCCGGGCCGTGTCTGTCAGTAGCGGGGACAGGATTTGAACCTGCGACCTCTGGGTTATGAGCCCAGCGAGCTACCGAGCTGCTCCACCCCGCGCCGTGTTGCCACCACCGTATCACGGTGCGCGGGGTCGGCCGCCCGGCCGTTCTCGCAGGTCGTCAGAGGGTCAGCCGCCCTTCTTGCCGGAACCGTCACCGGCGCTCTGGCTCTGCGGCTGGTTCTGCTTCTGCCCCGGCTTGTCGCCCGCCTTCTCCTCCGCCTTGGCGGCGCGGTTCAGAGCGTCCTTCAGATCGTCCTGGGCCCTGCCGTACGCCTCCCAGTCCTGCGGCTGCTTCTGAAGCGCGTCCTGGCCGTCCTGGTACGCCTCCTGGGCGTCCTTGAGGGCTTCCTTCACCGTGGGGTTGGCGCTCGACGGCGGTTCCTGCCCGCCGTCGCCCGGTGGCTGCTGCTCCTCGGGCGACTCACCGAAGACGGCGTCCAGGGCCTCACCCAGGGTGTCCTTGAAGACGGTCTCCTTGCCGTAGGAGACGCCCACCTTCTTCAGCAGCGGGTAGTTGGCGCTGCCACCGCGGGCGTAGACCGGCTCGATATACAGGAAGCCGTCGTCCAGTGGCACGGTGAGCAGATTGCCGTACTCGATGTCGGAGTCGGTGCCTCTGAGGTTCCGGACGAACTCGGCGACCTCCGGATCACCGTTGAGCTCGCTCTGCACCTGCTGTGGCCCCGGCACGTTGGAGGTGACCTTCAGCAGTCTTATCGTGCCGTAGTCCTTGCTGTTGGCATCCGCGTCGATCGACATGAACGCACCCAGGTTCGGACGCCCGTTGGGGGTGAAGGTCGTCGTCAGCGAGAACGTCTGCCCCTTCTGGTCGGGCATCTTCATGCTGAGGTAGTACGGCGGTACCGCGTTCCCCTCCTTGTGGGTCGGGTCCTCGGGGACCTGCCAGGCGTCACTGCCGCTGTAGAACTGCGTCGGGTCGGTGACGTGGTAGCGGGTCAGCAGCTCGCGCTGGACCTTGAAGAGGTCCTGCGGATACCGCAGATGCTCCATCAGGTCCTGGCTGATCTTCTCCTTGGGCTCGACCGTGCCCGGGAACGCCTTCTCCCAGGTCTTCAGGACCGGGTCCTTGGTGTCCCACTCATAGAGCTTGACCGTGCCGTCGTAGGCGTCCACGGTCGCCTTGACCGAGTTGCGGATGTAGTTGACCTTGTTCTGCTGGGCGACCACCGACCGGTCTCCGTCGCTCAGCGAGTCGGCCGTGCTGTCGCCCAGTGTCGTCCGCGAGGCGTACGGATAGCCGTTGGTCGTGGTGTAGGCGTCGACCACCCACTTGATCCGGCCGCCCACCACCGCCGGATAGGCGTCACCGTCGATGGTCAGCCAGGGGGCGACCTTCTCGACGCGCTCCTTGGGGGTGCGGTTGTACAGGATCCGCGAACCGTCGCCGATCGCGCCCGAGTAGAGGATCTGAGGCTCGCCGAACGCCACCGCGTAGGCGGCGCGGTTGACCGGGTTGGAGAGGCTGACCCCGCTCTTGCCCTTGTAGCTGGTGGTCTTCTCGCCGTTCTTCTCGTAGTCGAGCTCCTTCTGGGGGCCACCGACTATCGAGTACTGATCGGTCTTCTCGCCGTAGTAGACCTGCTGCCGGTAGGTGCCGACCCCGCCGCCGCTGGAGCTCTTGGTGGGCAGCCCGGACTCGGTGAAGTCCGGCGAACCGGCCGGGTCCGCGTTGGGATCGGTCGTGGTGCCCTTCGCCGCCACCATGCCGTAGCCGTGGGTGTAGGTGAAGTGGTCGTTGATCCAGTTCCGCTTGGGGATGCCGTTGAGGTTCAGCTCGCGCACACCGACGACGGTGTCCTGGTCCTTGCCGTCGGCACCCTTGTAGCGGTCGACGTCCAGCGTCGAGGGGAACTGGTAGTACTTCCGCTCCTGCTGGAGCTGCTGGAAGGTCGGCGAGATGACGCTGGGGTCGATCAGCCGGTAACTGGCCGTCGAATTGGCGTCCTTACGGAGCTTCTCGCCGCCCTCGCTGTCGTTCTTGCCGGAGTAGTCCGCCACCTTGGAGTCATCGATGCCATACGCCTGGCGCGTGGCCTCGATGTTCTTCTGGATGTACGGCGCCTCCTTGGCCTGCTCGTTCGGCTGCACCTGGAACTTCTGCACGATCGCCGGGTAGAGCCCGCCGATGAGGATCGCCGACAGCACCATCAGCCCGAAGCCGATGACCGGCAGCTGCCAGGTGCGGCGCCACAGCGTCGCGAAGAAGAGCACCGCGCAGATGGCCGCGATGCAGAACAGGATCGTCTTGGCGGGCAGATAGGCGTTGGCGTCCACATAGCGCAGACCCGTCCAGTTGCCCGTCGCCTTGAAGTCGCTGGACTTCACCGCGAGGCCGTAGCGATCCAGCCAGTACGCCACCGCCTTGAGCGCGACGAAGACGCCCAGCAGCACCGACAGATGGCCGGTGGCCGCGGCGGTCGCGCGGGCGCCGGGGCTGGTGACCCGCAGGCCCCCGTAGAGGTAGTGCACCAGGGCGGCGGCGATGAGCGAGAGCACCGTGGCCGCGAAGCCGAAGCTCAGCAGGAAGCGGTACCAGGGCAGATCGAAGGCGTAGAACGCCACGTCCTTGTGGAACTGCGGGTCCTTCTGACCGAAGGGCACTCCATTGACCCACAGCAGCCAGATCCGCCACTGGCCGGCCGCCGAGGCGCCCGCGATCAGCCCGACCAGGGCGGTGACCGCGAGCAGCACCCACTTCTTGAACGGGGCGATGCCCATCCGGTAACGGTCCAGGCTCTGCTGCTCCATGGACATCGCGCTGAGCGGCGGCCGCAGCCGGTGCGCCAGCCAGATGTTGATCCCCACCGCCGTGGCCATCAGCACGCCGAAGACGAAGAACAAACCGATCTTCGTCTTCAGGGTCGTACTGAAGACGGACGAGTAATGAAGCGAGCGATACCAGAGCCAATCCGTCCAAAACCCGGCAAACATGACAAAGAGCATGGCCAATACGGCCAGCACGCCCAGGGTCATGAGCAGGGTCCTGGCACGCCGGGACGGTCGGCCGACTCTCATCCGCGGCCCCGTCGGGCCTCCGCCGCGGTCCGGCATCTGGAAAGCCAAGGTGCGCACCTCGAAGTTCGCTGTCGATTGAGGACCCTGAACTCCAGGGCCCACCTGATGCAACTTACTCAGGCTTTACTCAGTTCCCGTTTCCGGGTCCGAACAGGGCACGATATGAACCATGTCCAACGCAACCCCCGGCACCGACCCGCTGGCCTCGAATCCTCTGACCCGAGCCGTCCTCGAAATTGACGAGTACGCCTCAGGGCTCGGCTGGGACCAGCCCGCCCGGCTCTTCGCCCTCGTCGACACCACCCGGCTGCGCGCCGAGGAGCCCGGCCTCGCCTCCCAGCTCGGCCTTGACGAGGGCGGCGAGGAGATCGCCTCCCTGACCCCCATCGAGCAGGACGAGCTGCCCTCCGGCGCCCCGCTGGACGAGTTCCTCGCCACCATCGCCTGGCCCGACGCCGTGACCGGCTGCGCCCTGACCGTCGAGCGGCAGATGCTGCCGCCGTCCGCCGAGGGCTCCGTGCCCAAGGGCCTGGCCGACGCCGAGCTGGCCAAGTGGGTCGCCGAACACCCGGACCGCCAGGAGGTCCGGATGACCGTCGCCGTGCTGCGGGACGGCACGCGCGAGTCGGCCCTGCGGCTGCGGGAGAAGGACTCCCCGACCGAGGTGCTCACCGGTGCCGGCCTGGTGCCGGGCCTGGCGGACGCGCTCAGCGCCACCTTCGCCACCGACTGACCGCCGAGAGGGGGGCGCCGCTCAGCCCGTCGCGCACTTCGGCAGACCGGCGGTGTCCCCCTTACGGATCTTCTCGAGCGCCTTGAGGGCGTCGTCGATCGTGTGCACCTTGACCAGCCGCAGCCCGCCCGGCACGTCCTTGGCGGCGGCCGCGCAGTTCTCCTTGGGCGTGAGGAAGTAGCGGGCGCCCGCGTCGCGCGCGCCGATGGTCTTCATCTCGATCCCGCCGATCGGGCCGACCGTGCCCTTGTCGTCGATGGTGCCGGTGCCCGCGATGTACTTCCCGCCGGTGAGATCCCCGGACGACAGCCGGTCCACGATCCCCAGCGCGAACATCAGCCCCGCGCTGGGCCCGCCCACGTCCGCCAGCTTGATGTCGATCCGGAACGGGAAGGTGTAGTCGACCCCGGCCTGGATCCCCACGATGGCGCGGGAGCGGCCCTGGTCCGCCTTCACGGTGGTGATCGTGACGCGCTCTTCGCCGGTGGGTTGCTTGCCGCGCTTCTCCGCCGCGGCCACGTCCTTGGCCGGGACGACCGAGAAGGCCACTTTCTGGCCCGGCTTGTGCTTGGTGACCAGCTTGGCGACGTCATCGGGCTCGCGCACCGCCGTGCCGTCCACCGACTTGATCACATCGCCCGCGTGCAGCTTGCCCTGGGCCGGGGCGCCCTTCTGGACGGCGCCGACGATGACATGCGCGGTGACCGGCTTCTTCAGCGCCCGCAGCGCCGCGACCTTGGCGGACTCCTGGGACTGGGTGAACTCCTCGGCGTTCTGCTGATCGACCTGGTCCGGGGTCTTGTCGTCCGGGTAGAGGGTGCTGTGCGGCACGACCACGTCATCGTGCGCCAGCCAGCCGTAGACGGCCTCCACGAGGTTCATCCGGTACTCGGAGCCGGTGACGCGGACCGTCGTCATGTTCAGATGACCACCCGTGGTCTCGCAGTTCTTGCGGCCCGAGATCTGCAGCACGCACTCCCCGTTGTGCTCGCCCAGGGTGTTGTACGTCGGCCCGGGAGACATCTCCGCGTACGGCACCGGGATCAGCACTCCGGCGCAGAGCAGCGCGATCAGCATCAGAAGGGAGGCGAGCATCGTCGCAGTGCGGCGTGGCATGGAACGACAGTACGGGACCCGTCCGTCAGTCCACCGTCGGGGCCGTCCGTACGAGGGGCGGCGCGGACGGGGCGCGGTCAGGCCGCGGCGTCCGAATCGGAGGGCTGGCGCTCCATCGCCTCGCGGAAGCGCGCGTATCCGGCCAACTCAGCTACGTCCCCCCCGGACTTCCGATTTACGGCTCGGGCGGCTATGCCCGCGTATATCGCCGCGGCTATCGCCGCGAACAGCGGAATGAGCAACCAGAGAAGCGCACCCACAGCAGCCTCCCGACCCCTGGAAAAATCGCGATCCACGACCGCGACTGACAGATGAGCAGATTAATCCTCTGCCAGGTCAACGCTCACGGCAGGGTGGGGGTTACGCAAGTGGAGTACACCCTTCCGCACCCAACCGCACTCCCGCCGCCCGACCACCACCCCGCAACGAGGCGCTACGCGCCCACCCGCCCTCCCGTCACCCGACCACCACCCCGCAACGAGGCGCTACGCGCCCACCCATTCCTCGGTCCCGTCCGCGAAGGACTGGTGCTTCCAGATCGGCACCTCGCGCTTGAGGTCGTCGATCAGACGGCGGCAGGCGGCGAACGCCTCCGCCCGGTGCGGGCAGGAGACGGCCACCACCACGGCCAGATCGCCGATCGCCAGATCGCCCACCCGATGCACGGCGGCCAGCGCGCGGACCGGGAAGTCGGCCACGACCTTCTCGGCCACCCGGCGCAGCTCGGCCTCGGCGGTCGGATGCGCGGAGTAGCCGAGGGCACCGACCTCCGCGCCTCCGTCGTGATTGCGCACGGTGCCCACGAACAGCGCCGTACCGCCCGCCGCGGCATCGCCCACCGCCCCGAACACCTCGTCGACGGAGAGGGGTGTGTCACGGACGGCGAGCAGCCGGATGGGATTGGCGGCCGCGAGTTCGCCGGGGTGATCGTACGAATGTGCCATGCCGTCCATCGTGCCGCACCGTCCCGTCCTCACGTAATACCGGATCCCGGAAAGTGTCTTCCGGTATAGGCCCGTCTGGGTCAGGCCCGCGCCGTGCCCGCGCCAGTCCCGTCTCAGGCCCGGCGGCGCGCCTTACGGGCGCGGCGCACGATCGCCGCGGTGCCCACCAGGGCCACGGTCGCACCCGCGGCACCGAGCGTCGTGGCGTCCTTACGGCCCAGACGCCGGCCGGCGACCGTATGGCGGCCGGAGACCTCCTCCAGCAGCTCCGCCAGGACCTCCTCGTTGGTCCAGCGCGGCCGCCAGCCCGCCGCGTGCAGCCTGCTGCCGCTGATCGCCCACGGGTGCATCGTGTACGCGAGATCGCCGGCCGGGGACGGCGTCAGACCGAGCCGGTGCAGCCGGGAGGCGGCGCCCAGGGCGACCGCCGAGGGCAGCTCCATGCGCCGGATTCCGGACAGCTCCTCGACCTCATCCTGCTCCAGCCAGCCCTCGCAACCGACCGCCAGCTCGCCCTCGACCTTCTCCAGAGCGGCGTACTCCAGCGCGCCGACCAGGTCCTCCATATGGCAGAACTGCCAGGTGGGACGGGATCCGGCGACGACCAGCAGACGCGGTGACTCGAAGTAGCGGGTGAGCGCGGTGTCCGTGCCGCCGACCAGGATCGCCGGGCGCACCACGGTGACATTCAGCCCCGGATGCGCTCGGGGCGCGCGCTCCCCGAGCCGCTCGATCTCCAGGAGATCGCCGACGCCGGTGGCCTCGGCGGTCGCCCGCAGCTCCGCGTCCTCGGCGAGCGGCACGGCGTTGTCCGGGAGCGCCCCGTAGACCATCGCGGAGGTGCACAGCACCACCCGGCGCACCCCGGCCGCCGCGGCGGCCGTAAGGACGGTCTGGGTGCCGCGCACGTTGTAGGCGGTGCGGGCGGCGGAGTCGGTGCCCAGGTCCAGGTCGACGGCGAGGTGAACCACCACGTCCGCGCCGCGCAGCTTCTCGGCGATGGCCGGATCGCGGACGTCCAGCACATGCCACTGCGCCTCGCTCACCTCACCGCGGCGTTCATCGATGGCCAGGACCTGCTTGACCTCTTCGGACTCCGCGAGCCGCTGCGTGAGCAGGGCACCTGGGCCCGAGGCGGCACCGGTCACCGCCACGACGGGTCGTCGTGCGGTGCGAGCCGTATCGTTTCGCGCAGCGCGAACTTCTCGGTCTGGGGAACTCACCGGGCGTCTCCAGCGGTTGTCTTCGGTACGGAGCGCATGCACGCATACGTACCAGGTGACGTCCATCCTGCCGCAGGGCGGCGATCAGCGAAGCACCGAGCCCGGAAACCGGCGAGGTGTCTAGGCTGGGTGGTGATGTCGGGCATCCGCCACCGGCCCGGGAGCCGGTGGCCCAACGAGCCGAGGAAACCCGTGAGTGACACCCCATTCGGATTCGGCCTTCCGCCGGAGGAGCCGGAGGACGGCGACGACGGCAAGAAGAAGGGCGGCCAGGGCGGCGAGCAGGGCCCCGCGAATCCCTTCGGGTTCGGCGGCGGACCCGGCGGAGCGGGCGGCGCGGACAATCCGTTCGCCGCGATGTTCGGTTCGCTGAATCCGGGCGACCTGGGCGCCGCCTTCCAACAGCTCGGGCAGATGCTCTCCTACGAGGGCGGCCCGGTGAACTGGGACATGGCCAAGGACATCGCGCGCCAGACCGTGGCGCGCGGCACCGCCGACGGCAGTAAGGACGAGAGCGTCGGCCCCGCCGACCGTGCCGCGGTCCAGGAGGCCATGCGCCTGGCCGACCTGTGGCTGGACGGCGTCACCTCGCTGCCTTCGGGCTCCGGGAGCGCCGTGGCCTGGAGCCGCGCCGAATGGGTCGAGGCGACCCTGCCGGTGTGGAAGGACCTGGTGGACCCGGTCGCCGAGCGGGTCGGCGCCGCCATGGGCGACGTGCTGCCCGAGGAGATGCAGGCCATGGCCGGCCCGCTGCTCGGGATGATGCGCTCGATGGGCGGCGCCATGTTCGGCACCCAGATCGGGCAGGCACTGGGCGTGCTGGCCGGCGAGGTGGTCGGCTCGACCGATATCGGGCTGCCGCTGGGCCCGGCGGGCAAGGCGGCCCTGCTGCCGGTCAACATCGCGGCGCTCGGCTCCGGCCTCGGCGTGCCCAAGGAAGAGGTCCGGCTGTATCTGGCCCTGCGCGAGGCGGCCCACCAGCGGCTCTTCGCCCATGTGCCGTGGCTGCGCTCGCACCTCTTCGGCGCGGTCGAGGGATACGCCCGCGGCATCAAGGTCGACACCGCCAAGCTGGAGGACGCGGTCGGCCAGCTCGACCCGACCCACCCCGAGCAGCTGCAGGAGGCACTGCAGCAGGGCATGTTCCAGCCTGAGGACACCGCCGAGCAGAAGGCCGCGCTGGCGCGTCTGGAGACCGCTCTGGCGCTGGTCGAGGGCTGGGTGGACGCGGTGGTGCACGCCGCCGCCAAGCCGCATCTGCCCTCCGCCGACGCCCTGCGCGAGACGCTGCGGCGACGCCGGGCCAGCGGCGGCCCCGCCGAGCAGACCTTCGCCACGCTGATCGGCCTGGAGCTGCGGCCGCGCCGGCTGCGGGACGCCTCCCGGCTGTGGGCCTCGCTGACCGACGCCCGGGGCCTGGAGGGGCGCGACGGGCTGTGGGCGCATCCGGACATGCTGCCGACCGCGCAGGACCTCGACGACCCGGACGGCTTCGTCCACGGCGAGCAGCTGGACTTCTCCGAGCTGGACAAGATGCTCGGCGAGGCGGCGGGCGGTGAGGACCGTAAGGACGGCCCCGAGCGCCCCGACCTCCGTAAGGACGACCCCGACCGTCCCGACCTGCGTAAGGACAGCGAGGGCGGCGAGGACGACGACCGGGGCGACGGCGAGAAGTGAGTCTGCACCAGGACGCGGCGCGGGTGCTCACCGAGTGGCCCGCGCCCGATGCCGCCCAGGAGCGGCTGCGGCGGCATTACGGCGACCATCTGGCCGCGTATCCGGACGGCATGTGGAAGGCGTGCGGGGACGGCCACATCACGGCGAGCGCGCTGGTGGTCGACCCGGACCGGGAGCGCGTGCTGCTCACCCTGCACCGGAAGCTGCGGATGTGGCTGCAGATGGGCGGCCACTGCGAGCCGGACGACGCCACGCTCGCGGGCGCGGCGCTGCGCGAGGCCACCGAGGAGTCCGGGATCGAGGGGCTGACGCTGCTGCCGGGCGGCCCGGTGCGGCTCGACCGGCACCACACCCCCTGCGCCTGGCATCTGGACGTCCAGTACGCGGCGGTCGCGCCCCGGGGCGCGGTGGCGGCGATCAGCGACGAGTCACTGGATCTGCGCTGGTTCGGCTACGACGAGGTGGCGGACGTGGCCGATGAATCGGTGCGGCACCTGGTGACGCGCACCCGCGCGCTGCTCTGAGGAGCGCGTCGGCCGCGAACCGGGAGTCCGCGGCCGCCGTGCTCCATCAGCGTGATCAACGTGGCCTCGGTCAGTTGCTGAAGATGTTGCCCTGGTTCTGACCGCGGGCGCCCTGCTGGCCCATGCCGAATTGCGCGGCCACGCCGCCCCCGACCACCGCGTTCTGCGGCGGGAGCAGCTCACTGGGCTGCACCAGCGCGTAGCCCTGGCCGAGGAAGCTGAGCTCCCAGCCCTCGCCGGTGTTGCCGCGCCGCCGCCAGACGCCCGAGGAGTGCGTCTGCGCCTGCATCTGGACCCGCAGCGAGCTGGACCAGGCGACGATGGCGTCCGCATCGACGTTGACGTACTTGTCGGGGGTGACCTGGAGCAGCAGCGGCTGCCCCGAGGTCATCAGCGCGACCTTGCCGTGGCCGGAGATGTTGAGGTTGTACTTGCCGGAGCCGGAGATCCCGTACTGGCTGTCCACCGCGATCGTCTCCCAGTGCAGCGTGGAGTCGAGCGCTAGTACGTAGGAGCTGTCGACGGTCAGCCCGTCGTGGTCCACGTCCATCACATGGATGTGCTGGGCGAGGTTGGCGAGGTAGACCGTGCCCTGCCCGGAGCAGCGCATCAGGTCCAGGCCCTCACCGGCGCGGCTGCGGGTCATGCGCTGCCCCGGCGTCTGGTACTCGCCGTCGAACTCGATGAGCCCCTGATAGGCGACCATGCTGCCCTTACGGGCGAGCACATCCTCATGGCCGCTCAGGGCGACCCGCAGCAGCTGCGGGTTCTGCAGCGCGTAGCGGTCCTGCGTCTGGGCCTCGGTGAAGGCGAAAAGCGGGCTCTGCATCTGGTGTCCCTCCCCCTCAGCCCCGGGCCCGGAGCCGGTCGGTGCTGTCCTCACTGGGCTGTACGACGACGAAGCCCTGCCCGGAGAAACCGAGCTGATATGCCTCGCCGCTGCCCCGGCCGATCAGGGACGACGCCTTGAAGCTGCGCTTGCCCTTCACCTTGAGCCCCGAGGACCAGGCCACGAGTGCGTCCGGGTCCACATAGGTCTCGTCCTCACCGCGGCCGCAGTCGACCACGATCGGCGTGCCGCGGGAGGTCAGGGCGACCCAGCCGGTGCCGGAGACGCCCACGTTGAACAGGCCCTGCCCGGCGAACTTGGCGATGCCCTTGACCCGTTCGACGCCCCACTGGAGATGCGCGTCGAAGGCGAGGAGGTTGGTGCCGTTGACCGACAGCCCGTCGCCGCCCAGGTTGATGCAGACGACATTGGCCCCGTAGTCGGCGAGGTAGAGCAGGCCGTCGCCGCTGCACCGCATCAGCGGGGTGCCCTCGCCGGTCAGCCACTGGGAGGCCATCTGACGTACCGCGGGCGGGTTGGGCTCGTACTGGACGAAGCCCTCGTAGGCCACCATCGAGCCGGTGCGGGCGAAAAGGTCCTGGCCGCTCTGCATGGCGACCTTGAGCATGCTGGCGCCGTGGTTCTCCATGCGGGCGGCGACCGGGGCGGGTGCGAAGCCCGAGATCATTTGCTGGTCCATGACGGGCTCCTTCAGACCTCGTAGGGCTGGACGACGATGAAGTTGCCGGGCGCGCCACGGAACTGGAGGTTCACGGTCTCCCCACTGTGGCCGGGGTAGGCGCTGCGGCGCAGCCGCACCTGGCTGGAGATGATCACCTGGGATCCGGCGGACCACGCCACGATGGCGTTGCTGTCGGCGAAGGTGGTCGGGGTGACGGGGAGGACGACCGGCGTGCCCTCGGTCTTCACCACGACGGTGCCGGTGCCCTGGAACTGCATGGTGAACAGCGCGCCGCCGGGGATGCCATGGCCCTCGATCCGGCGCACCTCGTGGTGCAGCGACTCGTCGAAGGCGAGCACGTTCTCGGCGGCGACACAGATGGCGTCGCCCTGGAGCTCGATCGGGTGGAGTTCGGCGGCGTTCTCGGCGAGGAAGACCTGGCCCTGGCCGGTGCAGCGCATGAGCTGCATCTCCTGGCCGGTCGCGTTGCCGACGATCCGGCCGCGGAAGCCGGCGCCCTTGTAGCTGAAGTCGACCTTGCCCTGGTAGAGCACCATCGTGCCCTGGCGGGCGAGCACGGGCTGCCCGCCGACGCCGAGGTCGACCCGCATCAGCCGGGGGTTCTGCGGCGTCCAGCGCCGGCCGGTGGGCGCCTCCCGGTACTGGGCGAGCGCGGCCTGGAGCCCGGGCGCGCCACCGCCGCCCTGGGGGACGCCCATGGCCTGCTGCTGACCGTAAGGAGCGGGCTGGCCCGGCTGACCGGCCTGGCCGGGGTACGGCTGGCCGTACGGCGCGGGGGCGGGCGGGGTCTGGCCCGGCGGCTGCCCGAAGGGGGCCTGCTGGCCCGGGAACTGGCCCGGAGGCGGGGGCGGCGGCACCTGGCCGGGTGGGGGCACCTGGCCTGGGCCGGGCGGCGCGATGGGTGCGGCGATGGTCGGGGCGCCGTGCATCTGGGGGGTGCCGGGGGCGGGTGGCTGAACGCCCTGCGGGGGCGTGCCCTGGGGCGTTCCCTGCGGGGGCGTACCCGGGGCGGGCACCCCTTGGGGCGGCATCCCTTGCGGCGGTGTGCCCTGCGGAGGCGTTCCCTGCGGAGGCGTTCCCTGGGGAGTGCCGAAGGCGGGGGCAGGCTGCGGTGCGGGCGGCGCCGGGGCGGCCGGGGCAGCGGTCGCGGCCGGGGCAGCGGTCGCGGCCGGGGGCGCGAAGCCCGGGGCGGGAGCCGCCTGGCCGGGCGGCGCGAAACCGGGCGCGGCACCCTGGGCGGGCGCGGGGGCGGGCTCCTCCTCGGCCACCTCACCGCCGAAGTTCTTGAGCAGCGCGTCCAGTCCCCCGTCGAAGCCCTGTCCGACGGCGGCGAACCGCCAGACGTCCTTGAGGTAGAAGTCGCCCAGCATCACCGCACGTTCGGTGCTGAACTCCGCACCGGTGAAGGAATACCGGGCCACCTCCTCGCCGCCCGCGACGATCCGGATATAGCCCGGGCCGATCTGCGACATCTGCCCGGCGCCGTCGAGGGTCGCGGTGAAGGAGAGCTTGTGGATGGTGGAGGGGATGCTGTCGAGCGTGACGCGGAACGAATCCGTGTCACCGGCCTGCGCCCCGAGTTGCTGTATCGCTTCTTCAGGGGACTTCGGCTGGTTGAAGAAAATGAAGTAGCGGTCGTCCGACAGCCGCTCGTCCGCGTCGAGCCCGAAGCAGCTGATGTCGAACGTCAGACCGGGCCCGGCGATCTGCACCCCGACGTACAGATCCCTCCCGGCCGTCAGATCACTGATCCTGGCCTTGTGGCCGCGCTGGAATTCCCTGGCCATACGTTAGGACCGTCCCCCATCGACGTACCGGTGAGTGCATTGCGCGCCAGGCTAGCCGCTGCCGCCGACTATGAGCGACGCCAAGGGGCACGGGTCTGGTTCCGTTACGGCACGGGAGCGGTTCCGTTACGGCACCCGCGTCGTCCCCTGCGGCTGGTCGTCCCCGGGCCCGGTGAGGTGCGGCAACCGCCCGGCGGCGACCACCCCTTCGAGATAGCCCCGGGCCCGCTCGGTCCGCGGGTACGCCTCCAGGAGCTGCCAGAAGCGCCGGCCGTGGCCCGGCACCAGCAGATGGGCCAGCTCGTGGAGGAGCACATAGTCCACGACGTACTCGGGCATGCCCTGGAGCCGGTGCGAGAGCCGGATGCTGCCCTCGGCGGGGGTGCACGACCCCCAGCGGGTGTTCTGGTTGGTGACCCAGCGGACGGTGGCGGGCCGGGCCCGCCCGCCCAGGTACTGGCCGGAGAGCAGCTCGGCGCGGGCGGCCAGCTCCGCGTCGCCCAGCATCCGCTTGCTCTCCTGCGCGGCCAGCTTGTCCAGCATGACGCTCACCCAGCGCCGCTCCTCCGCCTCGGACATCCGGGCGGGGATGAGGACGACGGTGCGGTCACCCTCGCGATAGGCGGAGACCGTCCTGCGCCGCCGGGTGCTCCTGCGGACCTCGACCGCGCTCGCGCCCGAGCCTCGGCTCTGCGGGCTCGGGACGGTGCGCGGTGCGCTCGCGGCGCTGCGGGGGCTCTCCCCCGCGGTGCGAGAGGACGGATCGGCGGGCACGCCCCGACGTTACCCGCTGGCCGCCGGGGAAGTCCCGCCCCGCACCTTGTTGCGGACCGAACCACTCCACGGTGTGCACGGCTTGTACGACCGGTGTTCGTACGACTTATTCCACCGCCTGTGGATAACGCTCTGCGGGCTCCGGGCGCCTACCCGCATGCTGAGGGCGGTGCAACGGAAGCGAACCAACGCAGTTCCACGTGAAAAGTGACGAACAGGTAAGTACAGCCACGAAAAGGCACAGACCATCAAACGGGGGGCGACGATGCATCCGATGCTCAAGCCCGCGCTGCGGCGCGGCTGGCGGAGCCGGGACACGGTCCAGTTCGGGGTGGCCCGGGCGCATGCGGTAGTGATGGGGCCGGTGGACACGGCCACGGGCAGCTTTCTGGAGCTGCTGGACGGCACCCGCGGTCTGCCGCTGCTGCGGCAGGAGGCCCGGGCCATCGGGCTGCCGGAGGGGCGGGCCGACGCACTGGTGGACCGGCTGGCGGCGGCCGGTCTGCTCGACGAGCCGAGGGACGGCGGTGAGCCCGCCGCGGCCCTGGACCGGCTGCGGCCCGACGCGGGTGCGCTCTCGGTGCTGCATCCCGAGCCCGGGGCGGCGGCGCGGCTGCTCGCCGCGCGGCGGGCGATGCGGGTGCAGGTGCGGGGCGCCGGCCGGGTCGGGGCGGCGGTCGCGGCCGCGCTGTCGGGCTCGGGGGTCGGCCGGGTCGATGTGGTGGACGGAGGGTGTGTCGAGCCCTGGGATGTGGCTCCCGGTGGGCTGTCCGCCGATCAGATCGGGGAGCGCCGGGATGTGGCCGCGCGCCGCGTGGTGCGACAGACCGCACCCGGTCCGCTGCCGCGTCGGTCGGCCCGGGAGCGGACCTCCGCAGAAGAGCGAACCCCGTCGGGAGAGCACGGTCTGGCGCTTGTGGTGATCGCCCCGCGTGACGGCCTCGCCGCGTACGCACCGGATCCGGACCCGGCCCAGCCGCTGCTCGCCTCCGGGACACCCCATCTCTACGCGGGAGTCATCGAGGCCACGGGGGTGGTGGGGCCGCTGGTGGTGCCGGGCATGACGCCCTGCGCGGGCTGTGCCGCGGCGGGCCGCGCCGAGCGGGAGCCCGTCTGGCCGCGGATGCTCGCGCAGTGGCGGTCCGGGCGCCGGCGGACCGCCCCGGCCTGTGACGCGGCGCTGGCGATGGTGGTGGCGGGGCTCACCGCGGTGCAGGCGCTGGCCTTCCTCGACGGCCGGCCCTCCGGGGGCGCGGGGGTCCGGTGGGAGCTGGCGCTTCCCTCCCTCGTCTGGGAGGCGCGTCCGGTCGTAGCACATCCCGGATGCGGCTGCGGAGCGGCCGGGGAGGAGGATGCGGTATATGCCTCGGCCGCAGAGGCACCGCACGCGACAATGTCCGGGTGACCCACGTCCGTGGAGTGGGCGACGGGGGCCCGGGGGCCACCCTCCGGGATGGCACGGCTGTAGTTGGAGGGGCGCATGACCGATCTGCCGCGCAAGGCGATCACCCGTACCGCCAAACTGGCGGCGCTGCCCTTGGGATTCGCGGGGCGCGCCACGTGGGGGCTCGGGAAGCGGATAGGGGGACGGCCGGCGGAGATGGTCGCGCGCGAGGTACAGCAGCGCACCGCCGAGCAGATGTTCAAGGTCCTCGGTGAGCTCAAGGGCGGGGCCATGAAGCTCGGGCAGGCCATGTCGGTCTTCGAGTCGGCGCTGCCCGAGGAGATAGCCAGGCCCTACCGGGCGGCGCTGACCAAGCTCCAGGAGGCGGCCCCTCCCATGCCCAGCCGCACGGTCCACGCGGCGCTGGAGGAGCGGCTGGGCCCGGACTGGCCGGAGCTGTTCCAGGAGTTCGACGACAAGCCGGCGGCGGCCGCCTCGATCGGGCAGGTGCATCGGGCGGTCTGGCACGACGGGCGCGTGGTGGCGGTCAAGGTGCAGTACCCGGGGGCGGGCGAGGCGCTGCTGTCCGACCTCAACCAACTGAGCCGGTTCGCCCGGGTGCTGGGGCCGCTGGTGCCGGGGCTGGACGTCAAGCCGCTGATCGCGGAGTTGCGCGAGCGAGTCGCCGAAGAGCTGGACTACGAACTGGAGGCGGCGTCCCAGCGGGCCCATGCGGAGGAGTACGCACAGGACACGGAGATCGTGGTGCCCGAGGTGGTGCACCAGAGCGATCAGATACTGATCACCGAATGGATGGAGGGGATACCGCTCTCCGAGGTGATAGCCGACGGCACCCAGGAGCAGCGGGACCGCGCCGGGCAGCTGCTGGCCCGCTTCCTGTTCTCGGGGGCGTCGCGCACCGGGCTGCTGCACGCCGATCCGCATCCGGGGAACTTCCGGCTGCTGACCGGTGACGCCCCGGACGGATCGCCGGAGCGGTGGAAGCTGGGGGTGCTGGACTTCGGCTCGGTGAACCGGCTCCCGGAAGGGCTTCCGAAGCCCATCGGCATCGCACTGCGCATGGCGCTCCAGGGCGATGCCATGGGGGTCTACGAGCTGATGCGCGGGGAGGGGTTCGTCAAGCCGACGATCGAGATGGACCCGGACGACCTGCTGGACTTTCTGCTGCCGATGCTCGAACCGGCCCAGGTCGACGCGTTCGTCTTCGACCGGCAGTGGCTGCGCAGCCAGGCGGCGCGGGTGGCCGATCGTCACTCCCCCGTCTATGAGCTGGGCAATCAGCTGAACCTGCCGCCCGCCTATCTGCTGATCCACCGGGTGACCCTGAGCACCATCGGGGTGCTGTGCCAGCTGGGCGCGACGGTGCGGCTGCGGGATGAACTCGAAGCGTGGGTCCCCGGCTTCGCCCAGGACCCGGAGCCCGAGGGCGGCGCCGAAGAAGGCGCAGAAGCCGAAGAGGGCACCGGAACCGGGGAAGCCACCGAAGCCGGAGAGGCCACCGGAACCGGGGAAGCCACCGAAGCCGCTCAAGGCGCCGAGGAGAAGTCCGAGGCCGCGGAGACCTCGGCCTGAGCACGCGCGCCGCCCGGCCGGGTCTCTGGTGCCGGGTGCCGTCGCCTCGGAGCGCGGGCGCTTCGGGGTAGCCAGAAGGGCCGGTCCGATCGGACCGGCCCTCTGTGGTCACGCGACGGGTCGAGGTATGACCCGTCAATGTGTGGTGATGTCAGCCCCGACTCTGGTCGGTGGCGCACCTGGTGGTCACTGCATGACCGCGATGGCCAGGGCGCGGCGGGCGCGGAGCGAGGCACGCTCCGCGCGCCGCTGCATCCGGCGCGCGGCGGCGAGCCGAGCGGCGGGCCGTTCGGACTCGGCCTCCTGAAGCCGGTCGTGCATATGCGCACGCGCCAGGGCTTCTTGGATGAGTTGCATCTCTCGGTTCCTGTTCTGGCGCGACTCGGGCGCGCCGGAGGTTTCTGGTGCTGGGGTGTCGGAGACCGGTGGGGTCATCGTCGGGACCTGCTTCATGGGGTCGTGCGTCGCTGGGCGATCGATGGTGCCGTGGGTGCTCATGCCGCAACCGGGTTCTTACGCGGACGGCCACGCGGCCGCTTGCGGGCCACCACCACGCCCTGGACGAAGAGCTCGCCGCCCCAGACGCCCCAGGGCTCACGGCGGTCTTTGGCACCGGCGAGGCAGGCCGCACGCAGCGGGCAGGTCTGGCACAGCGACTTCGCGTACTCGACGTCGGCCGGGGACTCGGCGAAGAAGACCTCCGGGTCGTACGAGCGGCACGGAACGGCTACACCCAGGTTCTCGATGGCCTCATCGAGTTCGGTGAGGGCGGTGAGCGGGATCAAGGAGTCCTCCGAGGAGTCAGGCGGTCGGTTCAGGTCGGTCGATGCGGACGGGGCGTGTGCGTTGAGTTGCACGGTGTGTGGTCCTCGTCTCTTCGGTCCGGCTGGTGGCCGGGCTCTGGCAAATCAAAAGGGCCGCGGATCCCGGTGTGGGTTCCGCGGCCCTGGAAGGTGCCGACCTGATCCTGGATCAGGCTGGATAACTCCAGGGTTCGAGCCTGCGGAAGGCCCACGTCTTGTGGTGCTGCTGGATCGTCCGGGATTCGGCACCATTGGTCGCAAAGGCATAGGCCATTGCCTGTGCCACTGCCGCTACCGCAGGTGCCTGGATCGGTCGCTCACTGAGGCGCGCCTCATTGACGCCGGGCATACCGGTGCCAGGAAGCGCGGAGCCGAGCAGGCAGGTGGCGACGACCGATCGATCGGCCTTTTTGATGGTGTTGATGAAGCTGATCATTAGTCTTCGCCTCCTCTCGGCGTCTCAGGGACCGATCGAAACCAGTCCGGGTGTTCAGTACAACACGGAATCCCTGGCTCCTGGAAGGGCCGTTGTCTCCGTGCTCGGAAGGCTATGGGTATGGCCTCCGCGCGCGCAAACTATTTTTCCGTCGAGTTTTGCCAAGGGTCACCCGAATGGCTTCCCCCGGCATCGTCGTCCCCCTCGCCGTCGACCGCCGAGGGCAGTTCTCGCCCCGCGCACAGCGCGAGGACGTCGGCTCCGAACCGGTCGAGCTTGCGCCGTCCGACACCGGCGATGCGGGCGAGCTCCGGTGCGGTTTCCGGAACGGCCTCGGCAATCGCGAGCAGTGTCTTGTCGGTGAAGACGCAGTAGGCCGGCTGCCCCAGCAGCCCCGCCTGCTCCGCCCGCCAGTCGCGCAGCCGCTCATAGAGCGCCTCGTCCAGCTCCGACGGGCAGCCCTCGCAGCGCATCAGCTTCATCTCGCCCGCGTCGGTCAGCGCCCGGCCGCACACCCGGCAGTGGACCGGACCACGCCGCCTGCGCACGGTGGCGCCCCCGCCGCCCGGGGCCGCCGCCCCGCGCTCGATCCCGCCGGCCCCGCCGAGGGTGCGGGCGCCCACGGCCTGGGAGCCGGGCCGCAGCCCGTTGAGAAAGCGGGTGGGGCGGCGGGAGGCCCGGCCGCCCGGAGCCCGCGAGAGCGCCCAGGACAGCGTCAGATGGTGACGCGCGCGGGTGACCCCCACATAGAGCAGCCGGCGCTCCTCCTCGATCTGCTGGTCCGTCTTGGCGTAGGTGATCGGCACCATCCCCTCGGTGAGACCGACCAGGAAGACCGCGTCCCATTCGAGGCCCTTGGCGGCGTGGAGTGAGGCGAGGGTCACACCCTCGACGGTCGGGGCGTGCTGCGCCGCCGCCCGCTCGTCGAGCTCCGCCACCAGATCCGAGAGCGTGGCGCCGGGGCGGCTGCCCGCGAAGTCCTCGGCGAGCCGCACCAGGGCGGCCAGGGACTCCCAGCGGTCGCGCACCGCGCCCGATCCCGCCGGGGGCTCGGGCGTCCAGCCACGGGTGCCCAGCACGGCCCGCACCTGGGACGGGATGTCGGCATCCGCCAGCGCCGGGTCGGCACTTCTCCCGCGGGCCGCGCCGCGCAGCAGCAGCCCCGCCTCGCGCACCTCGGGCCGCTCGAAGAACCGCTCGGCGCCGCGCAGCTGATAGGGCACCTGCGCATCGGCCAGCGCCTGCTCATAGAGCTCCGACTGGGCGTTGACCCGGTAGAGGACCGCGATCTGGCTCGCCGGGACGCCGCCGCCCCCCTGTTCGACCGGGGTGATCAGCTCACGGATCCGGCGGGCGGTGCCCTCGGCCTCGGCCGGCTCGTCCGCATAGGCGACGTAGACCGGGTCGGGGCCCGCCTCCCGCTGGGAGACCAGCTCCAGCCGGTGCTCGGCGGCCCGGCCGCGGGCCTGGGAGAGCAGCCCGTTGGCCAGGTGGACCACCTGGGGGGTGGAGCGGTAGTCCCGGATCAGCTTGACCACCGTGGCCCCGGGGTGGCGGGTGCGGAAGTTCAGCAGATGGTCGGGGGTGGCGCCGGTGAAGGAGTAGATGGTCTGGCTGGCGTCGCCGACCACGCACAGGCTGTCCCGGTCGCCCAGCCACAGCTCCAGCAGCCGCTGCTGCAGCGGGCTGACGTCCTGGTACTCGTCGACCACGAAGTGCTGGTACTGACGGCGCACCTGATCGGCGATGTCGTGCCGCTCCTGGAGCACACCGACCGTGAGGAGCAGCACATCCTCGAAGTCGATGACGCCGCGGTCGCGCTTCAACTGCTCATAGGTGGCGTAGATCCGGCCGATCTCGGCGGCGTCGCGGGGGGCCTCCCGACCGGATTTGGCGGCCACGGCCGGATAATCCTCGGGCACGGTCTGGGTGACCTTCGACCATTCGATCTCGCCGGTCACATCCCGCAGCTCATTGCGGTCCAGCCGGACCCGGCACCGCGCGGCGGCCTCGGCCACGAGCTGGACCTTGCGCTCGACCAGCCGCGGCACCTCACCGCCGACCGCCTTGGGCCAGAAATACTGCAGCTGACGCAGGGCCGCCGAGTGGAACGTGCGCGCCTGCACCCCGCCCGCGCCGAGCTGCCGCAGCCGGCCGCGCATCTCCCCCGCCGCCCGGTTGGTGAAGGTGACGGCCAGCACGCTGGCGGGCTGGAGCATGCCCGCGCGCACCCCATAGGCGATCCGGTGGGTGATGGCACGGGTCTTGCCGGTGCCGGCCCCGGCCAGCACGCACACCGCGCCGTGCAGGGACGTCGCCACCTCGCGCTGCTCGGGGTCGAGCCCGTCGAGCACCGCGTCGGCGTCACGCGGCGTGGCCGCGTAGGCACCCGGTGCGGAGCCCTGCGGGAACAGAGTGGAGGACGTTGCTGCAGTCACCCCGCCATGCTGCCAGGTCCCCTGGGACCCCCGTGCCGGTTGTCCACAGCCATCGCCTTCCGGTCATATGAATACCGGGAATGACCGGCGGAAGGTGAGCGTTCACCTTCTGCCCACCCACCACGACCCCGAGGAGAGCGAAGACCGATGTCCGGCACTGTGACGATGTACAGCACCACCTGGTGCGGCTACTGCCGCCGCCTGAAGGGGCAGATGGACCGCGAGGGCATCGCCTACACCGAGATCAACATCGAGCAGGACCCGGAGTCCGCGGCCTTCGTCGAGAAGGCGAACGGTGGCAACCAGACGGTGCCGACCGTCCTCTTCCCCGATGGGTCGACCCTGACCAACCCGTCCCTGGCACAGGTCAAGGCCAGGGTCGGCGTCTGAGTCAGCCCCGCGGCAGCGGCTCGCCGTACCAGAGCTCGATCAGCCGGGCCGCGATCGAGATACCGGACGGAGGCAGGACCTCTCCGGACTCGATCGCGGCCCGCAGGTCGTCCCGGGAGAACCAGCGCGCCTCGTGGATCTCCTCCCCGTCCACCTGGATCAGGGAGGACGTGGCCTGCGCCATGAAGCCGAGCATCAGGCTGGACGGGAACGGCCACGGCTGGCTGGCCACGTACTCGACCTCGCCGACCGTGACGCCCGCCTCCTCCGCCACCTCGCGGACCACGGCCTGCTCGATCGACTCACCCGGCTCCACGAAGCCCGCCAGCGTCGAGAAGCGCCCCTCCGGCCAGTGCACCTGGCGCCCCAGCAGCGCACGGTCCTGCTCGTCCCGCACCAGCATGATCACGGCGGGGTCGGTCCGCGGGTAGTGCTCGGCCCCGCACGCGGGGCAGCGGCGGATATGGCCCGCCGCCGCGATCACCGTGCGCTCACCGCAGCGTGAGCAGAAGCGGTGCAGCCGCTGCCAGTTCTCCAGCGCGACCGCGTGCACCAGCAGCCCCGCGTCGCGCTCGGACAGCAGCGCGCCCGCCTCGCGCAGCCCGGCGGGGCGTGCCGACTGGTCCATCCGCCCCGGCAGGGAGTCCTTCTGCAGCGCGAAGTAGCGCACGCCCTCCTCGTCGGTGCCCAGGAAGTAGCGGTGGGTCTCGGTGGGCGGGGCCTCGAAGGACGGGGTCATGACGAGTTCGGTGCGGCCGTCCGGGGTGTCGTCGACCAGGGCCTGGCCGCCGGAGACCACGAAGACACGCGTCGTCGGGTGGCTCCACGCCGCCGCCAGCCACGCCTCGTCCAGGCGGTGATGCGCGGAGCGGTCGATGCCGCTCGGGGCAGCGAGCGTGATCGGCCGGTCGGTGGCGTGGTCGGTCCAGGTGGTCACGGTTGCTTCCAACTCCCCCAGCGAAATGGGTGGTTTACGTACATAAGCGAGCTATTCCCGTCCGTTCTCGGCGAGATCGTCCCAGAGATGGGCGGCCGTCTCGGCCCCCTTCATGAGCAGGCCGAGCTCGACCTTCTCGTTGGGCGCGTGCCAGCCGTCGGACGGCACCGAGATGCCCAGGAAGAGCACCGGGGCGCCGAGGACGTCCTGGAGATCGGCGGCGGGGCCCGATCCGCCCTCTCGGGTGAAGCGGATCTCCTGGCCGAAGGCGCGCCCCATGGCCCGGACGACGGACTGGAGCGCGGGGTGGTCCAGCGGGGTCAGACAGGGGCGGGTGGCGCCCCAATAGGTGATCTCATGGCGGATACCGGCCGGCAGTTGGGCGGCGACCCAGTCCCGCACGGCCGCCTGGACCTTCTCCACGTCCTGGCCGGCCACCAGCCGGAAGGACAGCTTCAGCTGGGCGGCCGAGGGCACGATGGTCTTTCCGCCCGGCCCCTGGTAGCCCCCGCCGATGCCGTTGACCTCGGCGGTCGGACGGGCCCAGATCCGCTCCAGGGTGGAGTACCCCGCCTCGCCGAGCGTGGCCCGCGAATGCGCGGTCCGCAGCCAGCCCGCCTCGTCGAAGGGCAGCTCGGCGAAGAGCGCGCGCTCGCGGCCGGTCAGCTCCACGACGCCGTCGTAGAAGCCGGGGATCGCCACCTTACGGTCGGCGTCGTGCAGTGCGGCGGCCAGACGGGCGGCCTCGGTGGCCGGGTTGGGGACCGCGCCGCCGAAGGAACCGGAGTGGATGTCCTGGCCGGGGCCATGGAGATCGATCTGGCAGTCGACGAGGCCCCGCATGCCGGTGCAGACGGTCGGGGTGTCCTCGGACCACATCCCGGTGTCGGAGACGATCACGGTGTCGCAGGCCAGCCGGTCGGCGTGCGCGCGGATCAGCTCGGGGAAGTGCGGGGAGCCGGACTCCTCCTCGCCCTCGATCAGCAGCTTGAGGTTCACCGCGGGTGCGCCGCGGCCGGTCACGGAAAGGTGTGCCCGTATCCCCAGGGTGTGGAAGAGGACCTGCCCCTTGTCGTCGGCGGCGCCGCGGCCGTAGAGCCTGCCGTCCTCGATGACGGGCTCGAAGGGGTCGGTGCGCCAGCCGTCCTCGCGGTCGGCGGGCTGGACGTCGTGGTGACCGTAGACGAGCACCGTAAGGGCGTCGGGATCGCCGGACGGCCACTCGGCGAAGACGGCCGGGGCGCCCGGTGTGTCCCATATCTCAGCCACCGGGAAGCCCGTCGCGGCCAGGTGGTCCCTCAGCCACTGGGCGCTGCGCCGGACGTCGTCGGCGCGGGCCGGGTCGGCGGATACGGACGGGATGCGCAGCCACTCGGAGAGTTCGGCGAGAAAGGCGGCGCGATGGCTGTCCACATAGGCGCGGACGGCGTTGTCCGTGTCCGGGGTGTTGCTCATGGATGTGAGCCTATCCGGCCCGCGGCGGGACGCGGGCGGGGGCCTCCGGGGCGTTCATGAGCGCTCGCTCTCGGTGGCGGTTTCGACGTCGATACGGTCATTCCCGGTCGCGCCCTCGTCCACGGCCCCATCCCCGGCCACGCTCACCTCCCCGTCCCCCGGCTCGCCTTGCGGCCCGCCGCCGGTCCCGCCGCCCGGCTCGCCGAGCAGGACGCGCTCGAGCCCCGCCCGGCCGGGCAGCCCGGCGGGGCGCACGACCTCACCGCTGCGTACGTACACGAACGCCGCCGTGACCGCCGACAGGGGCAGCCCATGCTGCTCGGCCCAGGCCAGGCGGTAGATGGCCAGCTGGAGCGGGTCGGCGTCCTGGGAGCGGCCGGTCTTCCAGTCGACGATCTCGTAGCGCGGGCCGCCGTCGGAGCCCGTCCCCGACGAGCGGTACACCGCGTCGATCCGGCCGCGGATGATGCGGCCCGCCAGAGTCAGCTGGACCGGCACCTCCACGCGGTAAGGGGTGCGACGGGCGTACGGCGTGCGCGCGAACGCCTCCTTGAGCGCGGTCAGCTCCCGCTCGTCGGCGATCTCCGCGTCGTCTTCCTCGCCACCCGGTAGCTCATCCGGGCCGAGGAAGGGCAGCGACAGCGCCTCGAAGCGCGCTTCGACCCAGGCGTGGAAGCGGGTGCCGCGCCGTGCGGCGGGGCGCGGCGGCCGGGGCATGGGGCGGGCCAGCTCCCGTGCGAAGCCGTCCGGATCGGCGGCGAGACGCAGCAGCTGGGAGGCGGTGAGCGTCCCCGGCAGGGGCACCTCGTGCACGGTTTCGCGGGCGCGGCGCAGCTCCCCGGCGAGCGCGTCCAGATCGCGGTCCCAGGAACTGGCCAGCCGGGCCTCCTCGGGCGCCAGCCCGTCCTCGGCTGGCTCTCGCGTGATATCCGGCACACCTGGTTCCGGTGCGCCGTAAGGATCGAGGCGCGGGCCGTCGCCGTACGGCTCGTCCTCGTACGGCTCGTACGGCTCGTACGGGTCGTCGGCCGCCTCGCCGTACGGGCCCTCGTCCGCGTCCTCGTACGACGCCTCGTAAGGGCCCTCCGGAGGCTCGGGCCACTCCGGATCCTCCAGGAACTCGGGCTCCTCCGGGGGCGCCAGGTCGTCCGGGGGCTCCGGGAACGGGTCCCCGTCAGCCGAAGGGCGCCCCCCGTCATGCGCGGTCGGCCCCTCCCCCGCCGTCTCGATGCGCGCCAGATGGGCGAGCACCACCTCGGCGGCGCGGCGCCGGTGGCGCAGCGCGGCCGGGTCCAGGGGAAGCGGCCAGGCCCGGTCGGCCGCCGACTCCCGCAGGGCCGGGTTCTCCGCGCCCTCCTCCGGCGGCTCGGCCCACGCCTCGACCTCGCCGTACCCCGCCTCACAGTGCTCGCGCAGCGCGTCCAGGAAGGCCGACGGGCCGCGCGGCCGCTTCTGGGTGGGGCCCCACCAGTGGCCGGAGCCCAGCAGCAGCGACCGCGGCCGGGTGAAGGTCACATAGCCCAGCCGGAGCTCCTCGGTCCGCTGATGCCCCTTCATGGCGTCCTTGAAGGCCGCGATCCCCTTGCTGTCCCAGGCGGTGACGTCCGGGAGGGTCCGCGCGTCCCCGCGCAGCTCATGCGGCAGGACCCTCGCGTTCGCCGTCCAGGACTCGCGGGACTGTTCGCTCGGGAACTGCTTGGCCACCAGCCCCGGCACCGCCACCACATCCCACTCCAGCCCCTTGGACTTGTGGGCGGTGAGCACCTTGACCGTGTTCTCGCCGCCGGGGAGGGCGTTGTCGAGCCCCTTCTCGTACCGCGCGGCGGTGCGCAGAAAGCCGAGGAAGCCCTGCAGGGTGGCCTCGCCCTCCACGGCCGCGCCGCCTTCGCGGCCCGCGAAGGCGGCCGCGACGTCCAGGAAGTTGCCGAGCGTCTCGCGGCGGCGCGCGGCCAGGGCGTGCGGTGAGGCGGACAGCTCGACCTCGAGGCCCGTGGTTGCCAGGACCCGGTGGAGCACGTCCATCAGCGGGTCGGCCAGTGTGCGGCGCAGTTCGCGGAGTTCGGCGGCGAGCCGGGCGAACCGGATCCGTGCCTCGGCCGAGAAGGGCAGCCCGTCGTCCGGGCCGCCGCCCGCCTCCAGGAAGGTGTCGAGCGCGTCGGCCAGGGAGATCACCTCGGAGGGGTCGGTGCCCTCGACGGCCTCGGCGAGCCGTAGATCCGGATCGTCCGCCGCACCGTCCGGCCCGCCGTAGGAGACCAGCGCGCGGGCGCGGCGGCCCAGCAGCGCGAGGTCGCGGGGGCCGATCCGCCAGCGCGGCCCGGTGAGCAGACGGACCAGCGCCGCGTTGGCCCCCGGGTCCTGGAGGACCTCGCAGACGGCCACCAGATCGGCGACCTCCGGCAGATGCAGCAGCCCCGACAGGCCCACCACCTCCACCGGGACATCCCGCTCCACCAGGGCTCCCTGGATCTGCGCGAAGTCACCCGCCGTACGGCACAGGACCGCGATCTCACCGGGCGGGGTGCCGGTGCGCACCAGGTGGGCGATGGAGTCGGCGAGCCAGGCCAGCTCCTCGGCGTGGGTGGGCAGCAGCGCACAGCGCACCGCTCCGTCCCGCTCGGCGCCGGGCGCGGGGCGCAGCGCCTCGACGCCCTCGTGCATCGCGCGCAGCGGGGCGGCCAGCCCATTGGCGAGGTCCAGGAGGCGGCCGCCGCTGCGGCGGTTCTCGCTGAGCGCGAAGCGCCGCGCCGGGCTGCCGTCCGCGTGCGGGAAGTGCTCGGGGAAGTCGTCCAGGTTGGCCACGGAGGCGCCGCGCCAGCCGTAGATGGCCTGACAGGGGTCGCCCACGGCGGTGACGGGGTGTCCGGTGCCGCCGCCGAAGAGACCGGACAGCAGCAGCCGCTGGGCGACCGAGGTGTCCTGGTACTCGTCGAGCAGGACGACCGCGAACTGCTCGCGCAGGATCCGGCCGACCTCCGGGTGGTCGAGGGCCAGGGTGGCCGAATGGGCGATCTGGTCGCCGAAGTCGAGCAGATCGCGGCGCCGCTTCTCCTCGCGGTACGCCTCCACCAGGCCCAGCAATTCCTGGCGGGCGTGGGCGGCCTCGGGCACCTTGCGCAGCGCCTCGTTGGTGAGCCGCGCCCCCTCCAGCGTCCGCAGCAGCTCGGTGTCGTACGCGCGCAGCCGCCCGGCGGGAACGAGGTGCTCGGCGAGCTCGGCGTCGAGCGCGAGCAGATCGGTGACCAGGTCGGAGAAGGGGCGGGTGAGCGCCGGATACGGGCCGGGGGCCGAGCGCAGGACGCGCGCGGCGAGCTGGAAGCGGGTGGCGTCGGCGAGCAGCCGGGCGCTCGGCTCCAGTCCGACGCGCAGCCCGTGGTCCTTGAGCAGCTGTCCGGCGAAGGCGTGGTACGTGGAGATGACGGGCTCGCCCGCGGCCTCCTCGGTGGCGCCCGGATCCGGGTCCTGGTCCACGATGCCCGCCGTGACGAGGGCCTTACGGACCCGCTCGGCCAGCTCTCCGGCGGCCTTGTTGGTGAACGTGAGGCCGAGCACCCGGTCGGGCGCGACCTGTCCGGTGCCGACCAGCCAGACGACGCGGGCGGCCATCACCGTGGTCTTGCCGGAGCCCGCCCCGGCGACGATCACTTGCGGGGCGGGCGGTGCGGTGATGCACTCCACCTGCTCCGGGGTGAACGGGATCCCGAGGAGTTCCTTGAGCTCCTCGGGATCGGTGATGCGGGCTGACACTCCAGTGAGGCTATCGGTGCCCACCGACATGCCCCGCCACCCCGGTCAACGGCCGCCCTGAGGTGCGGGCCCGGTACGCGAAAGCGTCAGTCGACCACATGGCGCCCCTCCGCCCGGGCGCTGCACGCGCCGCGGAAGGCGCAGCGCTCGCAGTGGTCGCCCGTGGTCGGGGTGAACCGCTCGTCGAGAACGCGCCCGGCCGCGGTGGCGAGCAGCTGCCCCACCCACTCCCCGTCCGGCGGCTCCTGGGCCTGGACCTTGGGGACGTCGTCGCCGCCGTCCTTCTTGGCGGCGCCCTGCCGCAGCTGGACGAGCTCCGCGCCGCCCGGCTCGGGGCGCTCGCCGTCGAAGAGGTCGTCGACGGCACCCTCGCGCACCGCCAGCTGATAGGCCGCCAGCTGGGGATGGTGCTCGACATCGCCGCGGGTCACGGCCTGCTTGCCGGTCTTGAAGTCGACGACGTAGGCACGCCCCTCGCCATCCGTCTCGACGCGGTCCATGCTGCCGCGGATGCGCACCTTATAGACGTCGGCTTCGAGCGTGACGTCGAAGGAGTGCTCGGTGGCGACCGGGGTGCGGCCGCCGCGCTCCATCACATGCCAGTGCAGAAAGCGCTCCAGGGCGGCTCGCGCCTGCTCCTTCTCCTGCCGTGACTTCCAGGGCGCGTCGAAGGCGAGCGCGTCCCATACGGAGTCCAGGCGCTCCATGAGGACCGCGAGATCGGCCGGGGTGCGGCCGGATGCGACCTCGTCGGCCAGCACGTGCACGACGTTGCCGAAGCCCTGGGCGGCCGTCGAGGGCGCGTCCGCCTTCACCTCGCGCCCCAGGAACCACTGGAGCGAGCAGGTGTTGACGAGCTGGTCGAGCGCGCTGCCGGACAGCGCCACGGGCCGGTCCCGGTCGCGCAGCGGAACCTCGCTGTGGGTCGGCTCGTGCAGCCCCCACCAGCGGTGCGGGTGGGCGGCCGGGACCAGCGGCCGGCCCTCCTCGTCGCGCAGCGCCGCGAGCCGCGCCAGCCGGCGCGCGGCGGCGTCGCGCAGTGCCTCCGAGGCGTCCGGGTCGACGGTGGTGGCGCGCAGCTCGGCGACGAGCGCGGCGACGGACAGCGGGCGGCGCGGCCGCTGGGTGACGTCGGTGGGCGGGACGCCCAGTTCGGCGAGGAAACGGGAGGGCTGGTCCCCGTCCTCGGAGGCGGCCTTGACGGCGGTGACCACGAGCCGCTCCTTCGCGCGGGTCGCCGCCACATAGAACAGCCGCCGCTCCTCGGCCAGCAGCGCGCCCGGCGGCAGCGGCTCGGCCAGCCCGTCCCGGCCGATCCGGTCGGCCTCCAGGAGTGAGCCGCGCCGCCGCAGATCGGGCCACAGCCCCTCCTGCACCCCCGCGACGACCACCAGGGCCCATTCGAGCCCCTTGGAGCGGTGGGCGGTCATCAGCCGTACGGCGTCGGGGCGGACCATCCGGCGGGAGAGGGTGTCGGCGGCGATGTCCTGGGCGTCGATCTCCTCCAGGAAGTTGAGGGCGCCGCGGCCGCCGGTGCGCTCCTCGGCCCGGGCGGCGGTCTCGAACAGCGCGCACACCGCGTCGAGGTCGCGGTCCGCGTTCCGCCCGGCGGTGCCGCCGCGCTGCGCGGCCCGCTCCAGCCGGCCGGGCCAGGAGGTGCCGTCCCACAGCTGCCACAGCGCCTGTTCGGCAGTGCCGCCCCGGGCCAGCGCCTCCCGGGCGGTGCGCAGCAGCAGCCCGAGCCGCTGGGCGCCGCGTGCGTACGCCGGGTCGTGGACGGCCAGTCGCTCCGGCTCGGCGAGCGCCTCGGCGAGCAGGACGTCGGAGGGGCGCGGCACGGCCCGCCCGGCAGACCGCTCCTCCTCGCGCAGCGCGCGGCCCAGGCGGCGCAGATCGGCGGCGTCCATGCCCCCGAGGGGCGAGGTGAGGAGGGTCAGGGCGGTCTCGACGCCGAGGACCGCGGACAGCCCGCCGCTGTCCGGCAGCGCGGCCGTGGCGGCGGCCCGCAGCGCGGTCAGCAGGGGGGCCACGGCGGGCTCATGACGCAGCGGGATGTCATCGCCGTCCACCTCGACGGGGACTCCCGCCGAGGTGAGTGCCCGGCGCACACCGGGGATCGAGCGCCCCCCGGCGCGCACCAGGACGGCCATCTCGCGCCACGGCACCCCGTCCTCCAGATGGGCGCGGCGCAGGATGTCGGCGATGTTGTCGAGCTCGGCGCCCGCGGTGGGGTACGTGTACGCCTCGACGCGGCCGCCGTCGCGGACGGCCGCGAGCTCCCGATGCGCCCTTACGGCTCGCGCGGGCAGCCGGGCGAGCGGCATCCGGCCGGTGATCCGCCGGGTGGCCGCGAGCAGGGCGGCCCCCGAGCGGCGGGAGACGGTGAGGACCTCCATGTCGGCGGGCCGGCCGTCCGCCCGCGGGAAGTCCTCGCGGAAGCGGAGGATGCCGCCCACGTCGGCGCCGCGGAAGGCGTAGATCGACTGATCGGGGTCGCCGAAGGCGAGCAGGGTCCTGCCGCCGCCCGCGAGCGCCCCCAGCAGCCGGCCCTGGGCCACGTCGGTGTCCTGGTACTCGTCGACGAACACGGCGTCGTACCGCCCCGCCAGCTCGGCCGCGACCTCCGGCCGCCCGGCGAGCAGCACCGCGCGGTGCACCAGCTCCGCGTAGTCCAGCACCCCCTGGGCGTCCAGGACGTCGAGGTACTCGGCGAGGAAACCGGCCGCGGCGGACCAGTCGGGGCGCCCGGTGCGCTCGGCGAACTCCCCCAGCGCCCGTGGGCCCAGGCCCAGCTCCCGGCTGCGGGCGAGCACCGCGCGCACTTCGTCGGCGAAGCCCCGCGTGGTCAGGCAGGCGCGCAGGTCGTCGGGCCAGCGGACGAAGGCCCGGCCCTCGCGCGCCAGCTCGGCCTGCCCGGCGAGCAGCTCCCTGACGACGACGTCCTGCTCGGGTCCGGAGAGCAGCCGCAGCGGATCGACGAAGAGGTCGACGTCCTGGTGGGCGCGGACCAGGGCGTAGCAGTAGGAGTGGAAGGTCGTGGCCCGCGGGGCGCTCGCGCCGCCCAGGCGCGAGGCCATGCGGTCGCGCAGCTCGACGGCGGCCTTACGGCTGAAGGTGAGCACCAGGAGCCGCTCGGGGTCCGCGCCCTCGCGCACCCGGCGGGCCACCGCCTCCACGAGCGTCGTCGTCTTGCCCGTGCCGGGCCCGGCGAGCACCAGCAAAGGGCCGCCTCGATGCTCAACCACAGCGCGCTGCCGTGCGTCCAGGACAGGAAGGGTTCCTGGCTCCGGCCGATGGCGGAGCAGGCGGTAGACACCCGAGGCCGACTGCCGTGAGGAGGGCTGCCGCGCCTGCCGCTGCCGTGGAAGGGACGAGGGGGAGGAGCTCACGTTGGATCGCCGGTCCTGGTGGGTTGGCTGGGTGCGGGACAGCCTCTCATGCACGGCGGGGCCTCACCCGTATGGCTGTGGATACCTCCGGTACGACGGCCGCGGGCCCGGAACGCCACCGGCTGTGGTCGCGTCACCGCACGCGGCCCCACTACCGGCCGTGGTCCTGCCCGCCCCCGTCCCACCGCGCCCTGGCCATATCGATCCGCGGCGCGTGGCCCTCGGCCGAGCGTGCCGCCTCGCGCAGCGGGGTGCCCTCCTCGCGGTAGTGGTCAAGAGCGCGCAGCTCATGGCCGGGCAGCAGCACACCGTCCGCGCGCACCACCCGCCACCACGGCACGGCGCCCCCGTAGAGCGCCATCACCCGCCCCACCTGGCGCGGCCCGCCCTCCTCCAGCCATTCCGCGACGTCCCCGTAGGTCATCACCCGGCCGGAGGGAATCGACTCGGCCACCTCCAGCACCCGCTCGGCGTACTCGGGCAGCTCGTCGGCGCCGTCCCCGTCCGCCGGCTCCCTGCTCTCCCCACTCTCTCGGCTCATCCGCCTCATCCTGCCGCACCCCTCCGACAGCCGCGCCCACAGCCCCGCCGAGCGCCCCGCGAGCGGTGGCGAGGGGCCCGTCCGGGGGCGGATCGCGGTTCGATCACGCATTGTGCGGGCATCCTTAGCAGGGCGTACCATTCGGGCTCCACGTCCCCGAAATGCACCCTGATGCCCCCCTCCGCAGCCCGGGCATGCCACCATCTTCCGGGCGGTGATTGGTGATACGAGATCAAGAAGAGACGGCGAAGCAGCAGGGTGCGCAGCCTCCGGAGGAGGAGGCCCGCACCCCGGAGTCGTTGCCGCACTCCAAGGCGCCGTCCGGCGGCAGGCAGGAGCCCCCGGAGGCAGGGGATGACTGCGGCCCGGACGGACCGGAGGGCCATGTGGACCGGGTCTCCGGGGACGAGCCGCTGCTGCCCGCCCGTGTCCACCGCCCGGCCGATCTGCTACGGCTGCTGCTCGGGGTCCTCGGCATGGCCGTCGTCCTGGCCATCGCGGCCTTCGCCCACGGCACCACCGCGGGTCTGGAGAAGGACATCGGGCACGGCGCCAACCAGGCGCCCCCACTCCTGATCGACTTCGCGGGGCTCACGGCCGGGGTGGCCGTCCTCGTCCTGCCGGTGGCCTTCGCCTTCGAGCGGCTGATCAAACGGGACGGGCTGCGCATCGCCGACGGCGTGCTGGCCGCGGTGCTGGCCCACGGGGTGTCCCTCGCCACAGACCTCTGGGTCGCCAGGGCCGCCCCCGACTCGATCCGCGAAGCGCTCACCCAGCCCGCGCCCGGCGGCGCCTTCAGCGACCCCGTGCACGGCTATCTCGCCCCTGTGATCGCCTATATGACGGCCGTCGGCATGGCCCGGCGCCCGCGCTGGCGGGTGGCCATGTGGTGCGTCCTGCTGCTCGACGCCTTCGCGGTGCTCGTGGGCGGCTACACCACACCGTTCTCGATCATCCTTACGGTGCTCATCGGCTGGACGGTGGCCTACGGCACGCTCTACGCGGTCGGCTCCCCCAATGTGCGCCCCACGGGCCAGAACCTGCTCGGCGGGCTGCGCCGCGTCGGCTTCAACCCGGTCAGCGCCATGCGCGCCGAGGAGCCCGAGGACGAGCACGGCGGCCACGGCGACCGGAGCCGCCGCTATCTGGTCACCCTGGAGGACGGCCCGCCCCTGGACGTCACCGTGGTCGACCGCGAGCAGCAGGCCCAGGGCTTCTTCTACGGCGTCTGGCAGCGGCTGACCCTGCGGACGATCACCCCGCCCCGCAGCCTCCAGTCGCTGCGCCAGGCCCTGGAACAGGAGGCGCTGCTCGCCTACGCGGCCATCGCGGCCGGGGCCAACGCGGCCAAGCTGATCGCCACCTCCGAGCTGGGCCCGGACGCCGTGATGCTGGTCTACGAGCATGTCGCCGGGCGTCCGCTGCACGCCCTGCCGGACGAGGCGATCACCGACGAGCTGCTGGCCGGGGCCTGGCACCAGGTCCAGGCGCTCCAGTCGCGGCGCATCGCCCACCGGCGACTGGACAGCGACGCCCTCCTGGTCGACCGCAACGGCACGGTCATCCTTACCGATCTGCGCGGCGGTGAGATCGCCGCCGGTGACGTGGTGCTGCGGATGGACGTCGCACAGCTGCTGACCACCCTGGGCCTGCGCGTGGGCGCCGAGCGCTCCGTGGCCGCCGCGGTAGCGGTCCTCGGCCCCGACGCGGTCGCCGACAGCCTGCCGCTGCTGCAGCCCCTGGCGCTCGGCCGGGGCACCCGCGCGACCCTGCGACAGCTCGCGCGCGAGCGCGCCCAGCGCCAGCGGGACGCCGTCCTGGAGGCGTCCCATGCCGCCAAGGAGGCGCGGGAGGCCGAGGAGGCGCCCCAGGAGGCCGGGGCTCCGGAGGCGGCCACCAGCGACCGCAGGACCAGCAAGGCCGAGAAGCAGGCGGAGAAGCGCGCCATAGAGGAGGCGATGGAGGACGCCCGCGAGGAGGATCTGCTCTCCCAGATCCGGCAGCAGGTGCTGCTGGTGAGGCCGCAGGCGCCGATAGAGCCCGAGCGGCTGGAGCGCATCAAGCCGCGCACCCTGGTCAGCTTCTGCGCGGGGGCCTTCGCCGCGTACTTCCTGCTGTCCCAGTTCACCCATCTCAAGCTGGGCGCCCTGGTCGGCGAGGCCAACTGGATCTGGGTCGTCTTCGCGCTCGTCTTCTCCGCGCTCACCTATCTGGCCGCGGCGCTGAGCCTGCTCGGCTTCGTCCCGGAGAAGGTGCCGCTGCCGCGGACGGTGCTGGCGCAGGTCGCCGCCTCGTTCGTGAAGCTGGTGGCGCCCGCGGCGGTCGGCGGCGTCGCCCTCAACACCCGCTTCCTGCAGCGCGCGGGGGTGCGGCCGGGGCTCGCGGTGGCCAGCGTGGGCGCCTCCCAGCTGTTCGGGCTCGCCAGCCATATCGTGCTGCTGCTGACCTTCGGCTATATCACCGGCACCGAGCGCACCCCGGCGCTCTCGCCGTCCCGGACCGTGATCGCCGGGCTGCTGACGGCCGCCGTTCTGGTCCTGGTGGTGACCGCGATCCCCGTCCTGCGGAAGTTCGTGTCCACCCGGGTGCGGTCGCTGTTCGCGGGCGTCGTCCCGCGCATGCTGGATGTGCTGCAGCGGCCCAAGAAGCTGCTCACCGGCATCGGCGGCACCCTGCTGCTGACCGCGGCCAACGTGATGTGCCTCGACGCGTCGATCCGCGCGTTCGGCGGCGAGCTGAGCTACGCGAGCATCGCGGTCGTCTTCCTCGCGGGCAACGCCCTGGGGTCGGCGGCGCCCACGCCCGGCGGTGTGGGCGCGGTCGAGGCCGCCCTGATCGCGGGTCTGACCTTCGCCGGGCTGCCGTACGAGACCGCGGCGCCCGCGGTGCTGCTCTTCCGGCTGATGGTCTTCTGGCTGCCGGTGCTGCCCGGCTGGGTGGCCTTCACCCACCTCACCCGCAAAGAGGCGCTGTAGGGGCCCTGGACGCCCCGCCGGAACCCTCCCGCGGCCACCCGGCCCCCGGCCACCCGTCTCACCCGTACGCCCCCGCTGTGCGCGCGCGGGGCGCCCGCCGCCCGCAGGATGGCGATACGCCGCCACCCCCGGGAGGGCCGCCGTGTCCCGACCTCTGCGCCTCGGTGCGCTGTCCACCGCTCTGCTGCTGGCCGTCCTGGCCGCCGGATGCGGTGGCGGCGGCGGACGGCCGGACACCTCGGCCCGTCAGAAGCTGGACTGGTCCAGCTGCCCCGCCCCCTCCCCGGACCAGGACGCGGCCGCCACCAAGGCCCCGGGCGGGCAGTGGGAGTGCGCGACGCTCCACGCGCCGCTGGACTACCGCAAGCCGCACGGCCGGACCATCGGCATCGCCATGATCCGCGCCAAGGCCACCGACCGGCGCCACCGGATCGGCTCGCTCATCTTCAACTTCGGCGGCCCCGGCGGTTCCGGCGTGGCCACCCTCCCGGCCCTTGCCAACAGCTACAAGCAGCTGCGCACCCGCTACGACCTGGTGAGCTTCGACCCGCGCGGGGTCGGCCGCAGCAGCGGGGTGCGCTGCCTGGGGGACCGACAGCTCGACGCCTACTACGCCGCCGACTCCACCCCGGACAACAAGGCCGAGGTGAAGAGCCAGCTCCGCCGGGTCAAGATCTACGCCGCCGCCTGCGAGAAGAACTCCGGCCCGGTCCTGCCCTATGTCGGCACCACCAACGCCGCCCGGGACATGGACCTCATGCGGAGCGTCCTCGGCGACAAGAGGATGCACTACTTCGGCGTCTCCTACGGCACCGAACTCGGCGGCGTCTACGCCCATCTGTTCCCGAAGAGGGTGGGGCGGGCCCTCTTCGACGGGGTCGTGGACCCCATGCAGACACCCGAGCAGGGCGCGCTCGCCCAGGCCAAGGGGTTTCAGCGCGCCCTGAACGACTACCTGAAGGCATGCACCAAGACCACCGTCTCCAGCTGCCCCACCCAGCCCCGGATCCGCACGCTGCTGAAGCGGCTCGACGGCCGCCCGGTGCGCGGCTACGGCGGCCGGAAACTGACCGAGTCCCTGGCCGACGGCGGCATCGCGCAGTCCCTGTACTCCCGGGACTACTGGCAGTACCTCACCCAGGGGATCGCGGGCGCCCAGCAGGGCGACGGCAGAATCCTGCTGGCCCTGGGCGACGCCTTGAACGGCCGCGGCCCGGACGGCCGCTACAGCACCCTGCAGTCCGCGCTGACCGCCATCACCTGCGCCGACTTCAAGCAGCGCTATACCGTCCCGGACATCGAGCGGAAGCTTCCCGCCTTCCGTAAGGTCTCCCCCGTCTTCGGCGACATGATGGCGTGGGGCCTGACGCAGTGCACCGACTGGCCGGTCCGCGGCGCCTGGACCACACCCGACGTCAGCGCCAAGGGGGCCGCCCCGATCCTGGTCGTCGGCAACACCGGTGACCCGGCCACCCCGTACGAGGGTGCGGGGCGGATGGCGAAGGAGCTGGGGCCCGGGGTCGGGGTCGAGCTCACCTATAAGGGCGAGGGCCATGGGGCGTACGACGGCGGCAACGCCTGCGTCCGAAAGACCGTCAACGCCTATCTGCTGCAGGGCAAGGTGCCGGAGAAGGGCAAGGTCTGCGGCTAGACGCGGGTCCGCGCCCGGGCCCGCCGCGCGAACCGTGACGGCGTTGAGAAGAAGTACGGACGATTCCGCCCCCGCCTTCTCATAGGATCTCCTGATATGCCGAGTTCCCCACGCACCATACGGACCAGGGCGCTGGTCTCCATGACCGCCATGGTCGCCCTCATCACCGTCGCGGGCTGCGACGGAGACGGGGGAAGCGAACAGGGCAGGGCCTCGGCCAAGCCCTCGGCGCCGGCCCCGGCCGCGCCCTCGGGCTCCGAGCTGCCGGGCTCGCTCACCGCTCAGAAGCTCAACTGGTCGTCCTGCCCTGCCCCGACCGCGATCCAGGGCACCGGTGAGAAGCCGGGAGGCGAGTGGGAATGCGCCACGCTCAAGGCACCGCTGGACTACGCGAAGCCCAAGGGCGAGACGATCGATCTGGCCATGATCCGGGCCAAGGCCAAGGGGCCGGACAGGCGCATCGGCTCCCTGGTGTTCAATTTCGGCGGCCCCGGCGGCTCCGGTGTCTCCTCGCTCCCCGGTTTCGCCGCCGCCTACGACACCTTGCGCACCCGCTATGACCTGGTGAGCTTCGATCCGCGCGGGGTCGGGGAGAGCGCCGGGGTGACCTGTCAGAGCGACAAGCGGATCGACGCCTCCGACTCCGTCGACGGCACTCCGGACGACGACGCCGAGGTCAAGACAGCGATGGCGGACGCCAAGGCGTTCATCAAGGGCTGCCAGAAGCGTTCCGGCACGGTGCTCGCCCATGTGGACACCGTGAGCGCCGCCCGCGACATGGACCTCATGCGGCAGGTGCTCGGCGACGACAAGCTGTCGTACTTCGGCATCTCCTACGGCACCGAACTCGGCGGCGTCTACGCCCATCTCTTCCCCGGCCGGGTGGGACGCGCGGTCCTGGACGCCGTGGTCGACCCCACCGAGGACCCCGAGCAGGGCTCCTACGGCCAGGCGAAGGGGTTCCAGCTCGCGCTGGACAACTACCTCAAGGACTGCGCCAAGAAGGGCGCGGCCTGCCCGACCGGCGGCGACCCGGCGGCCGGCACGGACCGGATCGTCGACTTCCTGAAGCGGCTCGACAAGAAGCCGCTGTCCACCGAGAGCGGCCGCAAGCTCACCCAGGACGGGGCGCTGAGCGGTATCGCCGCCGCGCTCTACGACAAGGAGAGCTGGAAGTACCTGACGCTCGGGCTGCAGGAGGCGATCCAGCTCGACGAGGGCAATCTGCTGCTCGCCATGGCGGATTCGATGTCCGGCCGCGACGATGACGGCCACTACAGCAATATCAACGCCGCCAATGCCGCCATCAACTGCGTGGACGACAGGCAGCGTTACACGGTGACCGATGTGAAGGCGCAGCTGCCGCGCTTCCGTAAGGCGTCACCGGTCTTCGGCGAGTATCTGGCCTGGGGCCTGCTCGGCTGTACCGACTGGCCGGTGGAGGGCACCACGGACACCCCGGACGTCAGCGCCAAGGGCTCGGCGCCGATCCTCGTCGTCGGCAACACCGGCGACCCGGCCACCCCGTACGAGGGGGCGCGGAAGATGGTCAAGGAGCTGGGCGCGGGCGTGGGCGTCGAGGTCACCTACAAGGGGCAGGGCCATGGCGCGTACAACAGCGGCAACGCCTGTATGACGAAGACCGTGAACGCCTATCTGCTGGACGGGAAGGTGCCCGCGAGCGGTACGACCTGCCGGTAACACGATCTGCCGGTAAGGGGCTCCCGGAGCATGAGGCCGCCCGGATCGCCATAAGGGGCTCATGGAACGGCCAGGGGGCCGGATCGCCGTCGGCGCGGCGGTCCGGCCCCCTGGTGGTGCGCGGTGCGCGGTGCGTCAGGAGATCAGTAGACCGGCTTCTCGGGCTCGATCTGGTTGACCCAGCCGATCACGCCGCCGCCCACATGGACGGCGTCGGAGAAGCCCGCGGACTTCAGGACGGCCAGGACCTCCGCCGACCGGACACCCGTCTTGCAATGCAAGACGATCTTCTTGTCCTGCGGCAGGTCCTGGAGGGCGCCGCCCATCAGGAAGTCGTTCTTCGGGATCAGCCGGGCGCCGGGGATCGAGACGATCTCGTACTCGTTCGGCTCGCGGACATCGATGATGTCGATGCTCTCGCCGTCGTCGATCCACTCCTTGAGCTGCTTGGGAGTGATCGTCGAACCGGCCGCCGCCTCCTGGGCCTCCTCCGAGACCACACCGCAGAACGCCTCGTAGTCGATCAGCTCGGTGACGGTCGGGTTCGGACCGCAGACCGCGCAGTCGGGGTCCTTGCGGACCTTGACCTGGCGGTAGGTCATCTCCAGGGCGTCGTAGATCATCAGACGCCCGACCAGCGGGTCCCCGGTGCCGGTGAGCACCTTGATGGCCTCGGTGACCTGGATCGAGCCGATGGAGGCGCACAGCACGCCGAGCACGCCGCCCTCGGCGCAGGACGGGACCATGCCGGGGGGCGGGGGCTCCGGGTACAGGCAGCGGTAGCAGGGGCCGTGCTCGGACCAGAAGACCGACGCCTGGCCGTCGAAGCGGTAGATCGAACCCCAGACGTACGGCTTGTTCAGCAGCACGCACGCGTCGTTGACCAGATAGCGGGTGGCGAAGTTGTCGGTGCCGTCCACGATCAGGTCGTACTGGGAGAAGATCTCCATCACGTTGTCCGCCTCGAGGCGGCCCTCGTGCAGCACGACGTTGACGTACGGGTTGATGCCGAGGACCGAGTCACGGGCGGACTCCGCCTTGGGGCGGCCGATGTCCGCCTGGCTGTGGATGATCTGGCGCTGCAGATTGGACTCGTCGACCTCGTCGAACTCCACGATGCCGAGCGTGCCCACGCCGGCCGCGGCGAGGTACATCAGGGCCGGAGAGCCGAGGCCGCCCGCGCCCACACAGAGCACCTTGGCGTTCTTCAGCCGCTTCTGCCCGTCCATCCCGACATCCGGGATGATCAGATGGCGTGAGTACCTGCGGACCTCGTCGACGGTGAGCTCGGAAGCCGGCTCGACCAGCGGTGGCAGCGACACGGGGACTCCGTAAGGGAAGGGAGCAAACGGTTCACCCCCGCGTGAGCGGGGAGGTTTTCTTCTCGTAACACTGCCACGCCCCATCTCATTCCATGACACGTGGTCCGAGTCGCGAGACGATTTCGTCCCAGTAGCCGGGCAGGGCCTTCCAGGGGGAATCCGTGCAGGTCCGCCCCTCAGGATGGGCCGTACGGTCGGTGAAGTAGATCGTGCCCGCGCCCTGCCAGCGGGCGATCCTCAGCGCTTCCTCGAGATGACGGCGGGGGACGCCGTGCACCTGGTGGCAGAACCGTTCGGGCGGATACCCTGCCGTCCACTCGGCCACCTGGGACCAGCGGTAGTCCGCCCACGAGCCCCGGAAGGTCACCAGCTGATCGGCGAGCTCCATATAGCCCTCATGCGGGTGGATGCCCTGGCCGAGGACCAGATACGCCCCGCCCAGCAGCGCCCGTAGCGTGGCCACCGTACGGCGGACGTCCGGCAGACCGGGGCGGTCCACCGGGCAGCGGTCCAGACAGAAGCCGTCGACCTGGTACCAGTCCAGAAAGTGGTTCGCGTCACTGATCAACTCGCCGAAGGGGCGGGTGCCGCACCGCAGATCGAGGTGGCCCAGCACCCGTACGCCCGTGGCGCGCAGCCTCGACGCCGCCGTGAGGCAGTGCGGATCCCTGCTCGTGCCGGGGCCGCGGGAGACATTGAGGACCGCCCAGTGCAGGGGCGTGCCGGGGCGGGTGAGCTCGGCCCACTCGGTGGGCGCGACCAGGGGGTGGGCGTAGCCGGGCACTCCGAAGCCCAGCCGGTCGACGGTGGCCGGGGTGTCCTGCGAGGGGCCCGCGGGGATCAGATGCGACATGCCGCCTCCATCCAGATGTCGGCGAGGGACTCCTCCAGCGGAATCCGGGAGCGCCAGCCGAGCCGGTCGCGGGCGGTGCGCACATCGGCCTGCTGCCAGCTTCCACAGCCGTCCGGATAGGGATAGGTGGTCGCGTTGCCGGAGCCTCCCGGGACGCCGCCGTGCTCGCCCGCCGCCTGGGGGTGAGCGGGCGCGTGGCCGTGCGCGGTGGCATGGGCGTGGGCCGTGCCATGGGGGTGGGCGGGCGCCGGGATATGGCCGACGGCGGCCGGGACGCGCCCCGGCGGGCCGTCGATCTCGTGCAGGGCGCCGCCGAAGCCCGCGACCCGGGCGAGCACGGAGGCCGCCTCGCGGAGCCGTACGGCGCGCCCGCTGCCGATGTTGACGACGCCCTGCGCGGCCGACAGCGAGGCCGCGTGGACCGCCCGCGCCACGTCCCGTACGTCCACGAAGTCGCGCTGCACGCCGAGGCCGCTCAGCTTGAGCTCGCTCTCCCCGGACTGCATCGCACGCCGCATCGCCTCGGCGAGCCGCCCCAGCGGCGAACCGGCCGGAGTGCCGGGCCCCACGGGCGAGAAGACCCGCAGCACCACCGCGTCAAGACCGGAGCCCAGCACCAGCTCGGTCGCGGCGAGCTTGCTCACGCCGTACGGGCCGCCGGGGCGCGGCACGGCGTCCTCGGCGGTCGACGAGCCGGGCTGCGAGGGCCCGTACTCGGCGGAGCAGCCGATCTGAACGAGGCGGGCGCCGCAACCGCTGCGGCGCAGCGACTCGCAGACGGTCGCCACGGCGACAGTGTTGTGCCGGGTGAGCTCGCGCGCCCCGCCGCGGGTCGCCCCGGCGCAGTTGATCACGACGCCGGGATGGACCGCGTTGAGGAAGCGGGTGAGCGCCCCGGGGCTGCCGTTGGAGAGGTCGAACCGCACATCGGCGTCATCGCCGCGCCCGAGCGCGGTGAGCTGGACGGCGGGGTCGGCAAGCAGGTGTTCGGCGACATAGCGGCCGAGAAATCCGCCGGATCCGAGCAACAGGACTCTCATCGGTCGCGCCTCCCCGTGCGGGCGCGCTGATCGGTCGTGTCGCAGCTCATGTGGTTGCTCCTCGGACTCATTGAGGGGGGGGAAGGACGGGGGGTGGCGGGTTCGGTGGGCGCCTTACGGGGCGCGGTTCGGGGCGGTGCTGGTGGCAGGGGCGGTACGGGCGGTACGCGCGCCGGGGCCGCCGTGGGCGGAGGCCCGGCACAGGGCGCCGAACGCGTAGATCAGCAGCGCGAGCGCGGCGGCGCCGCAGGCGGCCGCGGGGATGGCGGCCGTGCCCTGGGCGGCGGTCAGCCGTGCCACGGGCGCACCGAGCGGCGCGGCGCCCGGCAGCCGGGCGGCCGCGGCCGTCGCCAGGGCCACGGCCTGGACCGCGCAGGCCGCGGCGGTGCCCATGAGCGCGGCCCTGCGGAAGCCGTGGACGGCGAGCAGCCGGGCGAGGAACAGCAGCCCGCAGAGCGCCACGACGGCCGCCTCGGCCATCGAGGGCGGCGTGGCGACGGGAGGTGATCCGGGCACCGCGAGCCGGGCGGCGGGCGCCAGAGCCGCCAGAGCGCAGAGGAAGGCCGTCACCACGCCCGCGAACAGCGGGCGGACCCCCGCCGCGAACTCCTCCAGCCCACGGCTGACCGCCAGCCTGCGGCGCGCCCTCGCGGCGAACCAGTGGGCACACCACGCGGCGGGCGCGACGGCCAGGGCGAGGAGGACGGCGGCCTGCGTCGCGGGCGCCGCTTCGTAGGGGCGGCGTCCGTCGAGGAGCCCGGTGAGCAGCCAGTCCCCGACGGCGGCGTAGCCGAGGAGCCAGCCGGCGCCGAGGACGTAGACGATGCGGCCCCCGCGTCCGCTCCCATGAACGCGCAGGGGCCCGCGGCGCAGGCACAGCCACAGGGCGATGACCGTCAGTGCGGCGCCGCCCGCGCCCACGGCGAGGCCAACAGTGGCGTCCTTACGGATGGCATCGACGCGGAGGGCGGCGGAGGCGGTCGCCGCGCACAGGGTGCCCGGCAGCAGCCACAGCGCCCCGAGCGCCATGCGCGCCGCCGGCGCGCGCCCCGGCGCGGGGGCGGCCGGGAGCGCGGGCTCCTCGGCGCGCGGCACCCGGGCGTACAACTCCTCGGCGAGCGAGAAGACATCGCGGTGCCGGAAGCGCGCGGCGGTGCGGTCGGTCACACCGTGGGCCTCCAGCCCCGCGGCGATCTCCAGCGGATCGACGGCGCGGGCGCACAGGTCGTGGTGGTGGTGCATCAGCGCCCGCACCGGATCGGCGGGCCCCCGCCGTCCCTTCCCCTCTCCCCTCCCGGCGCCGGTGCGCGCGGATGCCTCGTCCGGCCGCCGGGAGACCGGCACCCGGACCTCGGACAGGGCGCCGAGGCCGCGGTCGGAGGAGGCCGGATCGAACCGGCCGTTCCACCGGGGAGGCGTGGTCATGCGCCCTCCTCGGACGGCCGCGGGCCCACACCCAGCGGCTCACGCGGCGGTGGGGTGGCCCAGGTGGGGGTGTGTTCCGGGGCGGAGCGGGAGGCGAGCGGGCCGGGCAACCAGTGGCCGAAGCCGTCGCCGTCGCGGCCCGCGGTCCAGCGCCCCGGGACATGGGCCTCGGCGGGGCGGGCGAACGGCAGCGGCCCGCCGCCCTCACCGACCTCCTCGCGCCGCACCGGGCAGTGCGACATCAACTCCAGATAGATCCCGCGGAAGGCCGCGACGTTCTGCTCGACGGTGAAGAGCTCCAGCGCACGGGCGCGCGCGGCGGCGCCCAGGCGCGCACGGCGCTCGGGGTCGCCCAGCATCGCCAGGCACGCGTCCGCGAGCGCCCGGGGATTGCGCGGGGGCACCACGAGGCCGGTGCCGCCGATGACCTCGCACACCGCGCCCACATCCGTGGACACCGTGGCCCGTCCGCAGAACATCGCCTCGACCAGCCCGACCGGGAACCCCTCGACCACGCTGGACAGCACCACGATGCCGCCGGCCCCATAGGCGTCGGCCAGGGTCGGCACCTCGGGGTCGCCGAGCCGCTCGAAGGAGACCGGGTTGTCACCGGCGGAGTGGGCGTCCGCCGCCTCGTCGGGGAAGAGATGCTCGGCCAGCGCCCGGCAGTGGGCCGGATAGCCGTCCGTCCCCGGGTCCTCGCCGCGCCGGGTCTCGATGATCCTCAGCCGGGCGTCCGGCTGCCACCTGCGCACCTCCGCGAAGGCGTGCAGCAGGGCGATGACGTCCTTGGAGGGCTCGATCCGACCCACCCACACCAGCGTCCGGTCATCGCCGCCGGACGGGGCCGCGCCCTGCTCGCCGACCTCCGCGAAGCGGGTGGCGTCCATGCCCGGATAGACGGTGCGCAGCCGCTCCCGCTCGGCGCCGCACCGCTCCTGCCAGCGGCGGGTATGCGTATTGCCCGGGGTGATCAGATCCGCCCGTGCGTACGCCTCGGCGGCCAGCCGGCCGTGGAACCCGGCCAACAGGGTCCGTACGGGCCCGGGGAGCGGCCGGCCGCCCGCCGCGCCGGCCGCGCCCGCCAGATAGCACTCTCGCAGCCGTACGCCGTACTCGGTGAGCAGCAGCGGTGTGCCGAAGCGGCGCTTGGCCAGCAGCCCGGGGAGCACCGCCGCGCCGCCGGTCGCGGCGTGGCACAGATCAACCCCGGACAGCCCCGGATCGCCTCCGGCGTCCTCGCCGTACCAGTCGAGCGACAGCGGGCGCAGCGCGCGCTCCAGCGCCTCGGTGACGGTCAGCAGATCGGCGACCCGCACCTGGTGGGTGCCGTGGGTCGCCCCGAGGGTGCGGCACGCCCGCTCCAGCGTCCTTACGGCCTCCTCGGAGCGGAGCGCGGCGGGCAGTCCGCCGTACTCCCCGGCGAGGTCTGCGAGGCCGTGGAGACCATTGGCGAAACGGTCCGCCTCGGCAGTGGAGCGGCCGGGCACCCCGGAGCCATGGGGCGCACCGGAACCGTAAGGCGCGCTGATCGCCGCGGCCAGCTCCCCGAAGTGCTCGGCGAACCGCCGCCGCTGCCGACGGCCGCCCCACCCGCCCCGCCGGCGCTCCGGCTCGCCCCACAGCGGCGCGGTGCGCACCAGGCCGACGTGGCGCGGCAGACCGCCCCAGCCGCCGGCCTCCTGGTCGGGGCCGCGGCTGAGCGCGTACACCTCGAACTCATGCTGGGCGAGCCCGCGCACCAGCCGGTCGCACCACACCCGCGCATCACCGATCGCATACGGATAACCACCCTCCGTAAGCAGTCCCACGCGCATGAGCGCACCCCCGATCTCCCAAACGGGCCGTCGAACTGCCGCCGTCACCGGCGGCGGCCGCCGTCAGGCAGCGGGAGCACGTTATGCGCGCAGAGCCCCGGTATGACGGACGGTTGTCCGTCGCACCACCGGAAGGGGTGAACGCACGTGACCTATCGGGAATTCAGGCGTTGCGACGCGCTATATGGGCCAGTGCGGGGCCGTCAGCCCTTGGGGAACGGCCAGGCGTTGGGCCGGCAGGTGGCGCCGTCCGTCGACAGGAACTTGGTCTGCTGCATCATCACCGGCGCCAGCGCGCCCTGCTTGGAGCAGATCTCGTGGTTGTGACCGAGACGGTGGCCGACCTCGTGGTTGATGAGCATCTGACGGTACAGGTGCATCTTGTCGTCGCCATAGGTCCTGGCGCCCTGCGCCCACCGGTAGGCATTGATCATGACGCGCTCGGTGGACGCCGAGTCGCAGGAGACGTTGTCCTCGGTGGTGTCGAGGCCGGACTTGGCACACCACACCGCCGTGGTCCCGGGACTCGCGAGGGTGATGACGAAGTCCGCGTGGCCGGACGAGACCCGCTCGAAGGTGCGAACGCCGCCGTGCGCCCAACTGCGGTCGTCGTTGAGCGTCTTGTGCACGGCCTCGGCGAACAGCTCGCCGTCGAGCGGCAGCCCCTTCTCCACATCGACGCGGTAGCGCATCACCTGGCCCCGGCCGGGAGCCTTGTCGTGCCCGCCGACGGCCTGGAAGGAGCCGGAGCCGCGGAGCTTGGCGTCGAGGGGGAAGACGGTCGCCATCTTCGCGTCGTAGGTGACGGGGGCCGGCGGGCCCGCCGAGCGGGCCGCCCCGCGGCCGTCGTCGGCGCGGGAGTCACGGGCGCCACGGGAGTCGGCGTCGCCGCGCTCCGGGCCGCCCTGGGCCTGCGTCTTACCGCCGCCGTGCGGTCCGCTCGCGACCTGTCCGGCCACCACGACGGCCAGCACCGTCGTCACGGCCGCGGCGGCGACACCGGTGAAGGTGCGCCCCTTACCGCTCTTGGTGACGCCGCGCGCCCCCTTGCCTGCGGGTCCGGTCTCGTCGTCGTCCGGTCCGCTCCCGCCATCGCCGCCGGAGCCGCCGCCGATCCCGTCGGAGGGGGTGGCCGCCCGCTGCGTGCGCTGCGGGGGGACTCCGCCCGGCGCCCCCGCGGCGAAGACGTCATCGCCGTCGCAGTCCAGGGCGTCGGGGGTGTCGAACGCCTCGACATACTCCTTGCGCGGTCCGGGCATCAGACCGGCCGCGCCGCCCGTGCCGCCCGTGGTCGGGCGCTGCGGCGGGGTCATGGTGCGCATGCCGTAAGGGGGGCGCTGGCCGCCGGGAGCGCCGGGCCCCCTGGCGCCGCCCGGACCGCCGCCGCGGCCACCGACCGCGCCCCAGCCGCCGCCCGCCTCGTGCTGCTCGGGATGCCCGCCCCTGGTGCGCGCCGCGGGGCCGCCCGCTCCGTAGGGCAGCCTCGGCACGCCCTGCGGCGGGGTCACACCGGGATCCACGGCACCCGCCCCCGCCGCGGCGCGGCGCCGTCCGGTGCCCGGTCTGTCGTCCTCCGGGGCCGCGCCGGATGCGATGTGCTCGACGAACTCGGGGCCCGAGCCGTGCCCCTGTCCGGAGCCCGCCGCCGCGGACCGGCGTTCCCGGCCCTCCTGGCTGCCACGTGCGCTGTGTTTACCCACGCGCCGCACCGCTCCCGTCCGCGCCGGACGCCGGTACGGCCCCCCGCGCCTTCCGGCTGTCCCGGTCATCTCGTTCTTCAACGCCATCGAGCAGCTCGCGCATCCCGCGCGCCACCGCTTCGGGATACTCCATCATCGCCACATGCCCGGCGTCCAACAGCGTCAGCAGACGCGAGTCGCGGAAGGTGGCGTTCGCCCGCTGCGCCATCCTTAGGGACACCAGTTGGTCGCGGCCGCCGTAGACGAGCAGCGTCGGGGCGAGCACCCGCTCGGCCTGACGCCACAGAGAGTGCTGGCCGCCCAGGGTGTACGAGTCGACGACACCGCGTGCCGAGCGGCTCAGCGCGTCCCAGAAATACGGGAGGGCGAGCCGGCGCTCGAACTCCTCGACCGCATAGGCGAAGTCCTCTCGGCTGACAAGAGACGGGTCACCGAAAGTGAGGAACATCACTTCGCGAGTACGCCGCTCCGCGTCCCAGTCCCTCGTCATGCGGGTGAACAGCCGGGTCACCCCGGGCACCGCGAGCAGGCCGGTCGGCACCGCCGTGCGCTGCGGGCGCAGCTCGGGCAGCGCGGGCGAGACAAGAGTGAGGGTGCGCACCAGATCCGGCCGCACCGCGGCGACGCGCGTGGTGATCGCGCCGCCCATCGAATTGCCGACCAGATGGACGGGCCCGCGATCCTGCGCGTCGAGATAGCGGATCACGGCACGGGCATGGCCGGTTATGGAGTAGTTGCCGTCGTCCGGCGGCGGGGAGTCACCGAAACCGGGGAGGTCGAGCGCCTCGCCCTCCACCCGTTCGGCGAGCAGCTCCATGAGCGCCGACCAGTTCTGCGAGGAGCCGCCGAGTCCGTGGACGAAGAGCGCGGGCGGCAGCCCGGAGGTGGACGGCGGACGGCAGCGCACGGTCATCGTGAGCCCCGGAAGGGAGGCGGTCCGCAGCTTCTCGCCCGCCCCGACCCGCACGGACCTCGCGGGCGGCACCGCCGCGACGATGCGGGCTTCCGGCGGCTCGATCGAAGACATGCGCCAATGTTACGAGACGATCACGCGCGCGACCGTGTGTTCACGCTCACAGACCGCGTAGCGTCCGAAAGTGACCTCTCCTAGGCTCGTAAGTCACAGGGGCAATCGCGTTGCCCCTGGGTAGTCGCCAGTGGGTAAGCCGTCAGCAGGACGCCCACCACGGGTGGCCGTCACTGGCAACCGCCACAGGGCACAGGGAAGGGGAGTACATGTCCATCGACCCAACCGACCCCGACACCTTCGAGGACTCCGTCGAGAACACCGACGAAACCGCCGTGCACGACGTCGAGGCTCCCGAGGCGGACACCGCCGAACAACATCGCGAGGTGATCGCCCGCCGCGACGAACCGCCCAGGACGGACGAGTTCGTGGAAGCCAACGAGGCCGACCGCGCGGAACAGGCCCGGGTGGTCGAGGTGGACGAGGAGGACTACCGATGACCTGCGTCATTTGTGGGCTTTTCATAGAGTCCGGTCCGTGAAATTCTCCGCACGAACCGCGCGCCGCGCTGTTACCGAAAAGTACGATGGCGGACGCGATGGACATCGTGCATAGGGATCATTCATTGGGAGGCGGCGTGACAGCCATCGAGCAGACCGAGGCGCGCCCACGGGGTACGCGCCTTCCGCGCCGAGCCCGACGTAATCAGCTCCTGGGAGCCGCTCAGGAGGTCTTCGTGGCCCAGGGCTACCACGCGGCCGCGATGGATGACATCGCCGAGCGCGCCGGGGTCAGCAAGCCGGTGCTCTACCAGCACTTCCCGGGCAAGCTGGAGCTCTATCTGGCCCTGCTCGACCAGCACTGCGAGTCCCTGCTGCACGCGGTGCGCACCGCGCTCGCCTCGACCACCGAGAACAAGCAGCGCGTCGCGGCGACCATGGAGGCGTACTTCGCCTACGTCGAGGAGGAAGGCGGCGCCTTCCGGCTCGTCTTCGAGTCCGACCTGACCAACGAGCCCGCGGTGCGCGAGCGCGTGGACCGCGTCTCGCTGCAGTGCGCCGAGGCGATCAGCGAGGTCATCGCCGAGGACACCGGGCTGTCCACGGACGAATCGATGCTGCTGGCCGTGGGCCTCGGCGGGATCTCCCAGGTGGTCGCCCGCTACTGGCTCTCCAGCGAGAGCGAGGTGCCGAGGGAGTCCGCTGTGCAGTTGCTCACCTCGCTGGCCTGGCGCGGTATCGCGGGCTTCCCGCTGCACGGGTCCGAAGGCGGCCACTGAGCGCCGTGAGCGCAGGGGCGCCCTCTCCGGTCACGCGGGCGCGGGGCCGCGAGCGCGGGAGCGCTCGGGGCCGCTGAGCGCTCAGGCCCCCTGGGCGCTCAGCGGCCGCGAGGGGCGCGAGGGAGCGCGTTCGCTGCGGCGGGTGTGTTCGCTTCTGGCGTGCGCCCGTGGCCCCCGGCGGGTGTCCCGGCACGGCTAGTGTGTGCTGGGTACAGCGCGGATGGCCGCGCTACCCCAAATGACCGTCGGAGGGACAAGGCCGTGGAGGTCAAGATCGGCGTGCAGCACGCGCCCCGCGAGATCACCTTGGAGAGCGGGCAGTCTGCCGAGGAGGTCGAGCGCCTGGTGGCCGAGGCGCTCGGCGGCAAGGCTCAGGTGCTGATCCTGGAGGACAGCCACGGCCGCAAGGTCCTGATCCCGGCCGACCGGCTCGCCTACATCGAGCTCGGTGAGCCGAGCGCCCGCAAGGTCGGTTTCGGCGCGGCCTGACGTATTCAGCCGACAGCGGCGGGGTTTGGTGGAACATTCCACCAAACCCCGCCGCTGTTTGTGCGCGCGCTCGCACGCCCCCGGCACGCCGGGCGCCACAGACCGCCCCCGTGGGCAGGGTTGCCCCCGGTCGGGCGCGGGTAGGACGGGTCCGACCGACGCGTGATCACGTGTCGGTTCCGATCCGCTTACGGGAAGGACGCGCCAATGCTGTTCTGGGAAGCGCTCGCCTCGGTACTGATCGGTCTCGTCATCGCGTACGGGGCGCTCCACCGGCTCCCCCGAAGGCTGCCCGCGCGGCGCCTCGTCCTGGCCACCGGCCCCGCCGCCGCGCTACTGGGCGCCCTGCTGACCCATACGGTGCTGGGCTCCGGGCACACGGCGCCCGTGCTGCTCGTCGCGCTCGGCTTCGCCGCTGCCCTGGTGTCGCTGCTCATCCGCCCCGCCAGGACGCGCCGCCGGCGTTCGGTCACGGCGTAGGCCCGGTCCGGCCGCCTTTCGCGGCCCCGCGAAAAGCCGGCACGGCGCCCCCGGCTACCGCCGGGAGGCGCCCCACGCACCGGACGCCGCGGGCCCTGCGGCGTGGACGCCAGGTCACAGGCGTGAAGATGCGCCGTAAGGGTCTAGGCGGCGAGCCCCAGTGCGGCCATCCGCTTGGTGTGAGCCTCGGTGATCCGTGAGAACATCCGGCCCACCTCCGCCAGGTCGAAGCCGTCCGCCAACCCGCCGACCAGCATCGTGGAGAGCGCGTCGCGGTCCGCGACCACCCGCTGGGCCTGCGACAGCGCCTCGCCCATCAGCCGCCGCGCCCACAGCGCCAGCCGCCCGCCGACCCGCGGATCGGCCTCGATCGCGGCACGCACCTTCTCGATCGCGAACGAGGCGTGGCCGGTGTCGTCGAGCACCTGGAGCACCAGATCGCGGGTGTCGGAGTCCAGCCGGGCCGCGACCTCGCGGTAGAAGTCACTGGCGATCGAGTCGCCCACGTACGCCTTGACCAGGCCCTCCAGCCAGTCGGACGGCGCGGTCTGGCGATGGAACCCGTCCAGGGCCGCCGCGAACGGCTCCATCGCCGCCGTCGGCTCCTCGCCGACCGCCGAGAGCCGGCCCCGAAGCCGCTCGAAGTGGTGGAACTCGGCGGACGCCATCTTCGCCAGCTCCGCCTTGTCCTCGATGGTGGGCGCCAGCTTGGCGTCCTCCGCCAGCCGCTCGAAGGCGGCCAGCTCGCCGTAGGCGAGGGCGCCGAGCAGATCCACCACGGCGGCCCGGTACTGCGGATCGGCGGCCGCCGTGTCCCAGTTCTGGGCGGCGATCCCGGTGGGCTCCGGGGCCTTCTCCCCGCTGCCCTCCCCCGAAGCTGCGTGGTCCCCGGCGGGCGTCTCAGGCGTGTCAGGCGTCTCCATGGAGCGCACAATAGCCCGCTCCGCGCCCCGTGGAAGGCCCTGGTCAGCCATGCCCACGGATGCCCCGCATCGGACTGCCCGGTCACAGATGCGTGCTTCCGGGGTACAGTGATAAATGCGCCCGTCGAGTATCGGCGGGTTGTTCCACGAATGCGGATGCCCGGTCGGTGGCCCGATCGGCTCCAAACCCGACCGCCCTCCGCGCGGCGCGCATCGCCTATGCGCACGGCAGGAGGGACCCGCTCGCGGCGTGAGCGCTCGAGCGAAGGCCGTGGTCCCGCGCCGAACCGGCCATCCCCAAGGCCGGTGCACCCGGGCGCCGTGCGACCCCCTTCGCCGCTTCTCGCCGCGTCTCACAGAAGAGGCAAGCATCCTGACCACTTTCCGAGAACTCGGGATCCTCCCCGAGACGGCCGAGGCCCTGGAAGCCGTCGGCATCACGTCCCCGTTCCCCATCCAGGAGATGACGCTTCCGGTTGCCCTCTCCGGCACCGACGTCATCGGCCAGGCGAAGACCGGCACCGGCAAGACGCTGGGCTTCGGCCTGCCCCTGCTGGAACGCGTTGTCGTCTCCGCGGACGTCGAGGCGGGCCGGGCCAAGCCCGAGCAGCTGACCGACGCCCCGCAGGCGCTCGTGGTCGTCCCCACCCGCGAGCTGTGCCAGCAGGTGACCAACGACCTTCTGACCGCCGGTAAGGTCCGCGCGGTCCGCGTCCTGTCGATCTACGGCGGCCGCGCCTACGAACCGCAGGTCGAGGCCCTGAAGAAGGGCGTCGACGTGATCGTCGGCACCCCGGGCCGGCTGCTGGACCTGGCGGGCCAGAAGAAGCTGCGGCTCTCCTCCGTCAAGGCGCTCGTCCTGGACGAGGCCGATGAAATGCTCGACCTGGGCTTCCTGCCCGACGTCGAGAAGATCATCCAGCTGCTGCCCGCCAGACGCCAGACGATGCTCTTCTCGGCCACCATGCCGGGCCAGGTCATCTCGCTGGCCCGGCGCTACATGTCGCAGCCCACGCACATCCGAGCCACCGCGCCGGACGACGAGGGCGCGACCGTGGCCAACATCACCCAGCATGTCTTCCGCGCCCACTCCCTGGACAAGCCGGAGGTCGTGGCGCGGGTGCTGCAGGCGGAGGGCCGCGGCCTCGCGATGATCTTCTGCCGTACGAAGCGGACCGCCGCCGATATCGCCGATCAGCTCGCGCGCCGAGGCTTCGCCTCCGGCTCGGTCCACGGCGACCTCGGCCAGGGGGCGCGCGAGCAGGCGCTGCGCGCCTTCCGCAACGGCAAGGTCGACGTGCTGGTGTGCACCGACGTCGCCGCGCGCGGCATCGACGTCGAGGGCGTCACGCATGTGATCAATTACCAGTCGCCCGAGGACGAGAAGACCTATCTGCACCGCATCGGCCGTACGGGTCGCGCGGGCGCCTCGGGTATCGCCATCACGCTCGTCGACTGGGACGACATCCCCCGCTGGCAGCTGATCAACAAGGCGCTGGACCTGGCGTTCCATGAGCCGGAGGAGACGTACTCCACCTCCGAGCACCTCTTCGAGCTGCTGAACATCCCCGAGGGCACCACCGGTGTGCTCCCGCGTGGTGAGCGCACCCGCGCGGGGCTCGCCGCCGAGGAGATCGAGGACCTGGGTGAGACCGGAGGCCGAGGTGGCCGCGGCCGCCGGGCCGCCGCCCCGGCCACGGAGGAGCGCCCCCCGCGCAACCGCCGGGTACGCCGGCGCACCCGCGGCGGTCTGTCCACGGACGGCACGGGCGCCCCGGAGGGCGCGGTGGCGGCCGAGTCCGCCGCCGACACCGCCGAGGGCGCCACCGAGCCCCGTCGGCCCCGCCGACGCCGCCGTACGCGCGGCGGTGCGGCGACGGCCCACCCCGAGGCGGCCACGGCCGCCGTCGACACGGCGGAGGCGGCCCAGCCGGAGGCGGAGCCCACCGAGGCGTCCGCGAAGCCGCGCCGCCGCCGCACCCGGGGCGGCGCCAGGACCGCCGAGGCGGCGACAGCGGCCGTCGAGACGGCCGAGGGCACCGAGGGCACCGAGGGCGCCACGCAGGAGTCCGCGAGCGCCGTCGCCGTCGAGTCGGCACAGACCGCGGTGACGACGGTGGAGGCCACGGAGGCTGCCGTAGAGGCACCCACCAAGCCGCGCCGCCGCACCCGTGCCAAGGCCGCCGAGGCGGCCCAGACCGCCGTGGAAACGGCCGAGGGCACGACGGACGCGCTGAAGGCCGTCGAGACCGTCGAGACCGTCGAGGCACAGCCGGAGGCCGTGGAGGCCCCCGCCAAGCCGCGCCGCCGCACCCGCGCCAAGGCCGCCGAGGCCGTGGAGACGGCCGAGGGCACCGCCGAGGCGGCCACGCCCCGACGTCGCACCCGCGCCGCGTCCAAGGCCGACACCGCCGACGCACAGCCGGAGACGGAGGCCGCCGAGGCCCCCGCCAAGCCGCGCCGGACCCGCGCCAAGGCCACGAAGGCCGCGGAAGCAGCTGTCGACACGGCCGAAGGCACCGCCGAGGCCACCGACGCCGCCGAAGCGGCCAAGCCGCGGCGCCGTACCCGCGCCAAGGCCGCCGAGGCCGTGGAGACGGCCGAGGGCACCGCCGAGGCGGCCACGCCCCGACGTCGCACCCGCGCCGCGTCCAAGGCCGACGCACAGCCGGAGACGGAGGCCGCCGAGGCCCCCGCCAAGCCGCGCCGGACCCGCGCCAAGGCCACGAAGGCCGACACGGCGGCACCGGCGGTGGACGAGGCCGAGGCCGCACCCGCCAAGCCCCGGCGCCGTACGCGCGCCAAGGCCGCCGAGGCCGTCGAGGCAGCGGCCGAGGGCTGATGCGCGACCGCGCCACAGCGCATGCCCAAGGGCCCGTTCCGCGACACCGCGGGGCGGGCCCCTGGGCGTTCACGTACCGTTTCCCGCGACCTGTATAGCCTCATCCCATGAGCAGGCCGCCCTTTCTCACACTGCCCGCGGGCGCCCGTGCGTACCGCCTCCGGACCGCGCGCGGGGAGTTCGCCGTCCATGACGCGCGGCCCGCTTCGGCCGCGCGCGGGACCGTCCTGCTGGTCCCGGGGTTCACCGGGAGCAAGGAGGACTTCATCGCGCTGCTGGAGCCGCTCTCCTCGGCCGGTTTCCGGGTCGTCGCCATCGACGGGCGGGGGCAGCACGAGAGTCCTGGCCCCCGTAAGGAGGCCGCGTACGCCCAGGACGAGCTGGCCCAGGACCTGCTCGCACAGGCCACCGCCCTGAGCGCGGCGACCGAGGACCCGGTCCATCTGCTCGGGCACTCGCTCGGCGGGCTGATCGCCCGGGCGGCCGTACTGCGCGACCCGGGGGCGTTCGCCTCACTGACGATCATGAGTTCCGGACCGGCGGCCATCTCCGCCCCGCAGTGCGCCCGGATCAAGCTGCTGATCGACGCGCTGACCGTGATGGACATGGAGTCCGTATGGCAGGCGATGCGCGAACTGGATCCGCCCGAGGCGGCCGACGCGGCGACACCGCCCGGGGTGGCGGAGTTCCTGCATCAGCGCTGGCTCGGGACCGTACCGGAGCAGCTGATCGTCACAGGGCGGCAGCTCTCCGATGAGCCGGACCGGGTCGATGAGCTGGCGGCGCTGCGGCTGCGTACTCATGTGCTCTCCGGTGAGTCGGACTACGCCTGGCCGGTGCCGCTGATCGACGAGATGGCCAAACGGCTGGCCGCCCGCCGGACCGTGATCGAGGGCGCCGGGCACTCCCCCAACACCGAGCGGGCCCATCCCACCGCCGACGCCCTGGTCTCCTTCTGGCGCGACGCGGGCTGAGCGAAGCGGGCTGGCCGACGTGGGCTGGCCGACCCGGGCTGGCCGACGTGGGCCGAGCGGCGCGGGGCCGAGCCAAAGGCGGCTCGGAAGCGCTCGGAAAGGCTCAGTACTGCGCCTGCAGATGTTCCCAGAAGCCGTCCCGCAGGGCGCGCCGCAGATCGGCGTGGGCACGCAGCGAGAGCCGCAGCAGCCCCTCCGCGTCGATCAGCAGCTCCTGGTCCACGGAGCCGGGCAGATACGGATGGCCCGGCAGCAGCTCCGCGAGCGTCTCGCGGCCGCGTGCGGACAGCCACTGGGCGGCGATCTGCGCCCCGACGAAGCGCACCTCGTCCCGGGTCGGGGCGGGCCCGCACAGCGGCGAGTCGCCGTTCAGCTCGTAGCCGGTGGCCCGCCGGGTGACGTACGGCTTGCAGAAGTCGAGGTCGAAGGTGCGCTGGCTGTCGACCTCCCACAGCAGCGGCTCGGCCTGGTTGCGCCCCTCGAGTGCCTCGATCCCCCACAGATGGACGCGTGCCCCGTAGCCCTGGGCCGCCTCGACGGCGGAGACCAGGTCCTCGTCGCCGCCGATCAGCACGGCGTCGCCGATGGCGCGGTGGCGGGCGAGGGATTCCAGGTCGGAGCGGATGAGCGAGTCGACGCCCTTCTGCTGGTTGTTGGCGTTGAGGTTGCCGAGCCGGACCTTGACGTCGGGCAGCTCCGCGATGCTCTGCTGCTCCGGGCTGTGGATCCGGCGCCGGGCGCCGTCGAACCAGTAGACGCGCAGCAGCCTGCTGTCCGGGAAGATCGTGCGCGCCTTGTCGATGAACGCCTCGATGAGCCCCTCTGCGTCCAGCTCGAACGCCCGGCGGTCCTCCGTGCCCTCGACGAGCCGGCCGGCGGCCGCGTAGACATACCCCGCGTCCACGAAGATCGCGTGCGTCGAGGGCGTGGTCGCGACCTCGGCGAGCACGCGTTGCAGCAGCTCGTTGGTGCGCTCGATGCCCGCGACGATCGAGGCGAGGTCTGGTTGGCCCGGAGGCATCACTTCACTCATACGCGGTTCATTCTCCGGGCGGCCGTGTGAGGGGCACAACCGGACCCCGCCCTGGCCACCAGCAGATACTTAGGCTGCGAAAAAATTTTATTAGCGTAGGGAATGTTTTCGGGGCACCCTCTCGTTGAACACGTACAGGAGGGCGCGGCAGCGAAGCTGCGCGGCTCCGTACACATCAGTTCTCCTTCAGGAGGATCAGACGAAGGGAGAAGCCACTTGCGCTTCGAGATCATGCGCCTTGACGATGTCGATGGAAGTGCCATCGAGAGCACCGTCGTAGACGCCGCCTCCGTCAACCGGATCGTGCAGCAGGCCGCCGCTATCGGCCAGCGCATCTACATCCGTCCAGCCGAGACCGCCGCCCGGTAGTGCCATAAGGCCCGCCAGCAGCACAGAGCGTCGAGCGCCCCCGTACCGCGACGGTACGGGGGCGCTTGTGGCATGTCAGGCGGTATGGGCCACCTGGAGGACCCCGTTGATGATCTGCTGGACCGCGATGGCGGAGAGCATCATCCCGGACAGCCGGGTGACCAGCACCACTCCCCCTTCCTTGATCACGCGAATGATCAGCAGCGAGTAGCGCATGGTGAGCCACAGCACGACATGCATGGCCACGATCGCGGACCACACCGCCACCTGATCGGCGAGCCCGGGCGCGTGCTGGACGGCGAGGATCACCGAGACGATCGCGCCCGGACCGGCCAGCAGCGGCATGCCGAGCGGGACGAGCGCCACATTGACGTCCTTGGTCTGGCTCGGCTCGTCGCTCTTACCGGTCAGCAGACTGAGCGCGATCAGCAGGAGCAGCAGCCCGCCCGCGATCATCAGCGCGGGGACGGAGACATGCAGGTAGTCGAGGATCTGCTGACCGCCTATGCCGAAGACGGCGATGACGCCGAAGGCGACGGCCGCGGCCTGGCCCGCCATCCTGCGCTGCACCTTGGCCGGACGGCCGGAGGTCAGCGCGAGAAAGATGGGCGTGATGCCCGGCGGGTCCATGATCACGAAAAGGGTGAGGAAGAGGGAGCCGAAGACGGCGACGTCGAACACGGTGAATGGCCTTGCGGGGACGGGCAGCGGTGCGCCGCTGATGCGGTACGGGAAACGGAGGGATGACGGAAGAAGGGAAGCCGGGAGCAGCGAGGGGACAGCGGGAGGAGCGTGCTCAGCCGCCCGCGCCCGGCACCGGGAAGGCCCCGGTCGCCCGGCGCACGATCTCCCCGTAGACCTCGGGATCGGTCGTGTACTCACCGAGCCGACAGGTCTTACGGCTGCCGTGGTAGTCGCTGGAGCCGGTGGTGAGCAGACCGACCTCGGCGGCGAGGCCGCGCAGCCGTGCGCGGGTGTCCTCGTCGTGGTCCATGTGATCGACCTCGATACCGTCGAGACCCGCCGCCGCCAGCTCGCCGATCGCGCTCTCGGGTACGCACTGGCCCCGCTTGACGGCCCGCGGATGCGCGAAGACCGCGACCCCGCCGGCGCCCTTGATCAGCCGGATCGCCTCGAAGGGGTCCGACTCGTGCTTCTCCACATGCGCCCGGCCGCCGTCGGCCAGCCAGTCCTGGGTGAAGGCGTCCGAGACGCTCGCCACGACGCCCAGCTCGACCAGCGCGGTGGCGATGTGCGGCCGTCCGACGGCCCCGTCCCCGGCGATCTCCGCCACCCGCTCCCAGGTGATCGGCACGTCCAGCTCGCGCAGCTTCGCGACCATCGCCTGGGCCCGGGGCACCCGGTCGTCACGCACCAGCTCGCGCTCGGCCGCCAGCTCGGGCTCGCCCGGGTCGAAGAGGTACGCCAGCATGTGCAGGCTCACCCCGTTCAGACGGCACGACAGCTCGGCGCCGGTGACCAGGGTCAGCCCGGAGGGCAGCGCCCGCGTCGCCTCCGCATAGCCGCCGACGGTGTCGTGGTCGGTGAGCGCGACGACGTCCAGCCCCGCGGCGGCGGCGTTGCGCACCAGCTCGGCGGGGGTGTCCGTACCGTCCGAGGCAGTGGAGTGGGTGTGCAGATCGATGCGCACGGCACGGGCTCCAAGCTGCGTTCGGGACGGACCGATGGGACGCCCCAGCATAACCACGCCTGGAGATGCCCGGGTCGGCGCCCCTTGACCTGCGCTGGAGCCGCCACCAGCGGCGCGGCTCCCGCAGCGAGGCTCCGGCGGCGCGGCTCCGGCCGCAGGGCGGCTCCCGCAGCGCGGCTCCGGCCGCAGCAGGGCGGATCAGGGCGAGAGCAGCCTCGGCGAGAGCGCCCCGCAGGGCACCAGGTCGACCTCGGCCCCCGCGTCCCGCAGATCGGTGAGCACCATCTCGTCGTACATCAGCAGCCCGGTCTGCTCGGGCCAGACGACCGCCCACAGCCACAGCCCGCACGCCTCGCCCGCGAAGACGGCGCGGTCGTCCGGGGTGCCTTCGACATGCCACAGCGGGGTGGGCCGCCCGGCGGCCAGCACCTTGACGTGTGGCGGCTTGTCGACCCGCATCCCCGGCCCCGGATCGGGCCCCGGGATGCCCGCGAAGCGCGCGCCGAGCCCGACGCCCAGCTCCTCGGCGATCAGCAGCAGCTCCCCCGGGCCGCCCAGCGGTCCCGGGCCGGAGCAGGCCACAGCGGTGGCGCGGCCGCCGCTACGGTCGTCCCCGGCGCAGGCCACACCGGTGAACAGCCAGCCCACAGGCAGCGGCCAGGGCATCCATACGGGCACCCGGGCGCGGTTGGTGACCACCACGAGCGCTTCGACGCTCGGCGGCACGACCGGCTGTTGAGGGTGCACCGTGCCGTGCACTCCGCACTGCCAGGAGTCGGCGAAGAGACCGGGTGCTCGCACCCGGCCACCGCATTTCGGGCAACTGGGTTCGCCCCTCATAGGCCCCCACGGTCCTCCCCGGTCGTCGTCGCGTCAAGGACGATCACCCGTCCGGAGGGCACTTCCCGCAGGAGTTCCCGCCCGCGCCCCGCAGCAGTTCCCGTCCGCGCCCCGCAGCAGTTCCCGCCCGGCGCCCCGCCCGGGAGGGACGGGCCGTCGTCGCCGACGTTCTCGGGGCTCCGCAGGCCCCGCGAGCGATGTCCTTACGGCCCTCAGTCCGCCAGCGGCACCCCGGATCGCACCGGGTCGCGCAGATCCGTACCGTGCCGCAGCCAGCGGTCCTGGAGGGCGCCGGCGCCGTGCACCCGCTTCCACGCCGCCTCGTTCGCGGTCATCGGCAGCATCGGCAGGAAGCGCACCGGCTCCATCGGCTCCGGCAGCTCCAAGTTCTCGACCAGGCCGCCCGGTTCGGCGACCAGGACGGAGCTGAAGGACGCCCCGGGCCACAGCGGCCCGCCCAGCTCCAGCGACGCGCCGGGGGCCACCACGACCCCCTCGACCTGAGGAGAGGCGGCCAGCACGGCGAGCGGGCGGAGCACCTCGTCGAGGATGGCCAGGTCGGTGCCGCGGCCGCCGGCCCGTACGGTCAGCACCAGCTCGGCGCGCGGCCCGCGCAGGGGGTCGGCGACGGCGGCGGTCGGGCTGGTCATCGGATGGTCCGACATACCGAGGGTGGCGTAGCGGATCACATCGCTCTCGTCCCGGAATCGCAGCACGTCAATGCGGTCCGTACCGACGAAAGTGATAGCGGCGCGGGCGTCCGGCTCGCCCAGCGCGGCGATCAACCGGGCCTCGACCAGCTGAAGAACGTCTGACATGCGGTGAGCATAGATCGCGTATCGAACGGGCAAAGCGGCGACGTAACGCTTCTGCCGACTGATAGCCTTAATCCTTGCCCAGGGAGTTACACGTCGTCCCTCACGGGGGACCGGCCGGAGGAGGTGGGGCTGCGGTGGATCCTAGTCGACCGTGCAGTACCGACAGTTCTCCCGTCGATTCCCCTTGGTATGCGACTTCATGATCTGAAGCCTTTCGTACCCCGCCCCCCGGCGGTGAAACACGCGAAGCCATCTCGCATCCAGGGCATCTGACGGTAGAGCGCCTTCGTACCGCTTTGTTCAGTTCCGTGAACTTCCGTCAGCGCCATCGCACGGAGCGCCGCCCGCTTTGCGGACGTACGGGCACCGGGTGTCGTACGTCCACCTTCCGGGCGCAGCGCTGCGCCGCGCGCCCGCCGCTGACGGCCGGCCCGTGAAGGAGCCCGTCATGTCGATGATCCGTGACCTGCGTGCAGCCGTCCGTCCCGCCCTGCGCCGGGGCCGTACCTCCAGCGACTACGACGCGACGCGTGACCCGTCGGTCACCAGCGCCGTGGTCGACTGCGGGGTCTACCGCGACGGCAAGCGGGTCAGCGACCACGTGAGCCCGGCGAAGGCCATGGAGCGGGTCCGCGAGGAGGGCGGGTTCGCCTGGATCGGGCTGCATGAGCCCACCGAGCGCGAGTTCGCGGGGATCGCCCAGGAGTTCGGGCTGCACCCGCTGGCGGTCGAGGACGCGGTGCAGGCCCATCAGCGGCCCAAGCTGGAGCGGTACGACGACACCCTCTTCACCGTCTTCAAGACCATCCACTACGTCGAGCACGCCGAACTCACCTCGACCAGCGAGGTGGTGGAGACCGGTGAGGTGATGTGCTTCACCGGCCGGAACTTCATCGTGACCGTGCGGCACGGCGGCCAGGGCTCGCTGCGCGCCCTGCGCCACCGGCTCCAGCAGGACCCTGAGCTGCTCGCCAAGGGCCCCTCCGCGGTGCTGCACGCCATCGCCGACCAGGTCGTCGACGGCTATCTCGCGGTCGCCGACGCGGTCCAGGACGACATCGACGAGGTCGAGATCGATGTCTTCTCGGCCGCGACCTCCCGGCGGGGCGGCGACGCGGGGCGGATCTACCAGCTCAAGCGCGAGGTCCTGGAGTTCAAGCGGGCCGTCTCGCCGCTGCTGCGGCCGATGCAGCTGCTGAGCGAACGGCCGATGCGGCTGGTGGACCCGGACATCCAGACCTACTTCCGGGATGTCGCGGACCATCTGGCGCGGGTCAGCGAGCAGGTGCTGGCCTTCGACGACCTGCTGAACTCGATCCTCCAGGCCAATCTGGCGCAGGCCACGGTCGCGCAGAACGAGGACATGCGGAAGATCACGTCCTGGGCGGCGATCTTCGCCGTGCCGACGATGATCGCCGGGATCTACGGCATGAACTTCGACTACATGCCGGAGCTGCGCTGGAAGTTCGGCTACCCGACCGTGCTCGTCGTCACGGTGGGCATCTGCTTCGCGATCCACCGCGGCTTCAAGCGCAACGGCTGGCTGTAGGGACACCGGCCGGCCGCACGGCCGGACCGCGAGCGGAGGGGCCGGACCGCGAGCGGACGGTCCCTTATCGGCCGAGCCCGTCCGAGGGGGCCTTCATCGGCCTGGGCGTGGCTTCCTGCCGTCCGCCATGATGACCAGCGCGAGCCCGCCGAGGATCACCGCGAGCGCCGGGTAGGCGGCCACGGGCGGCATCTGTCCGAGCCACAGGGCCGCGATCAGGGCCGCCCCCGGTGTCTCCAGCAGGATCGCGGTCGAGGTGATGGAGGGGCCGAGGCCCTTGACCACCCGGTTGATGAGGGTGTGCCCCAGCAGTTGCGCGGTGACCGTCAGCACGGCGAGCTGCAGCCAGGTGGTGCCGCTGTAGCCGCCGAGCCGTGCGCCCGCCACCAGGCAGGTCAGCAGCAGGAGCACGCTGGTGGTGGCGTAGCAGACATAGGCGTACGCGGTGGTGCTCACCGAACGGCGCACCTCCGCCCCGAGCAGCACATACCCGGCCGCCGCCACCCCGCCCAGCAGCGCGAGCGCGTCGCCCAGCAGGGCGCGCGGGGAAGCGGACAGATCGACACCGGTGAGGATCACCACACCGAGGATCGCCAGCCCCATGCCCAGCCAGGCGAGCGTGGGCAGGCGGTGGCCGCGCAGCCGCAGCAGCAGCGCCGTCCAGATGGGGGTCGTGGTCACCAGCGCGGTCGAGGAGGCCACGGAGGTCATGTGCAGGCTCGGCAGCCAGGCCCCGAAGTGCACCGCGAGCAGCGCCCCCGCCCCGACCGACAGCAGCGCCGCCCGGCGGCCCATCCCGCGCAGCTCGCCCCGGTGGCGCCACAGCGCGAACGGGGTGAGCGCGCCCACCGCCATGGCGTTGCGCCAGAAGGCGATGGCGAGCGCGGGCGCCACCGTCGCGGCGGCCAGCGGCGCGGAGAGCGAGACACCGGCGATGGCGACCGTAAGGAGCGCGATGTCGACGGGAACGCCAACCCGGGGACGGCCGCCGTCACCGGGTGCGGCGGGGGCGGTGGTGTGGGCTGGGGTGCGCGCGGCACGGGCGGTGGGCACGGCGTCAGCGTAAGGCGCATGAGCAGGCGACGAAACTGACATTTCACAGGCTGGGACGGGTGCCCGACTGGCCTAGGCTGTCGGCATGACGCAGACGCCGATGGACCGTGCCCTTGTCGAGGAGGCGGCCAAGAAGTCCGCCCTCATCTGGGTCCAGGGCACCGAGGGCGCCCCGCGCGCCCTGTGGCACATCTGGCACGAGGGCGCGGTCTGCCTCGTCGGTGACGGGCCCCAGGAACAGCCCCTCCAGGGCCTCGGACTGGCCGACGGCGGAAGCGCCATGGTGACCGTGCGCAGCAAGGACAAGGGCGGACGTCTGGTCGGCTGGCCCGCGCGGGTGGTCGAGCTGGCCCCGGGCGGCGAGGCGTGGACGGCGGTGGTCGACGAGCTCAAGGGCAAGCGGCTGAACGCGCCGGATGCCGACCACATCGCGGAGCGCTGGGCGCGTGAATGCCGGGTGCTGCGGCTGGAGCCCGCGCCCGGAGCGCTCGCCGAACACCCCACCGGCTCCCTGGCGGCGACCCCGCTGCCGTCCCCGGCGACCACCCGCCGGCCGATCCCGGCGGCGCTCCCGAAGCTCCTCGCCCGCCGCAAGAAGCGCGCCCGTGGCGCCCGTAAGGACGCGTCGTAGCTTCTGACGCCGGGTAAGGCCGCGTCCTGGCTCCGACGCCCGTCAGGCCGCGGTCCGGCCCTGAAGCCCGCCGTAAGGACGCGCCCTGGCTTCAAGGGCGCGCCCTCGCCGCCCATACGGACGCTCGCGACTACGGCGCCTCCGGGATCTGCTGCCCGTAGTCGAGCACATGGCCCCTCTCCGGGGCGGCGAGCTCGAAGCCCTTGTTCCAGTCCGCGAGCTGGATCACGCCCGCGCCGCCCGCCCGCTGCAGCCGCAGCGGATAGGGCCGGCCCTTCAGGGAGACATCGAGCGATCCGCCCTCGCCGGCCTTGCCCGCGCTGATGCGGATCGTCCGTACGCCGTCCACCTGCCCGTGGTCGCCCGTGGCGACCTTGCCGTGCAGGCCGAGCAACCCGTCCAGCAGCAGCTTCATATCGGTGAAACCGCTGAGCCGCTGGTAGGAGGGGTCGCCGGAGGGGACCTTCACATACTTGTCGTCCAGCTTCCCGGCCGCGTCGGCCGCGCCGCTGTGTCCCTCGTCCCCGCCGTCGTGGGACCAGAAGCCCGCGTCGGCCTTGAGGTAGAGCTCCTTGCCGACGCGCAGCAGCTCGAAGCTGGAGCCCTTGGTGGAGACCTGGCCGGTGCCGCCGTCGGCCTTGAGCCGCATGTTCAGCTTGTAGGTGGCTCCCTGGGTGACGAGCGTGCCGGAGAGCCGCACCGAACTCGCGCCGGCGACCGCCTGACGGACCTTGCTCTCGATCTTCGTGGCGGGGAGCTTTCCCACGCCGTTCGTCCCCGCGTCGGGGTCCTGTTCCCCACCGCCGCCGCCACACGCGGCGAGCGTGGCGGCCAACCCCGCGCACATCGCCGCAACGACAGCCCTGTTCCGGGTGCGCACGTCCGCTCTGCCTCCTGATGCCGGTGCAGTAGGGCAGCGTACCGGTGCCGTCCCGCGGTGTCCGCAGGATGCCGTACCGCCCCCGCCCGGCGGCAGGGCAGGTGCGGGCACGTTAGCCTGAACCCGGTGAAGAGCGGATCATTACCTTGAATGACCACAAAGACCCATATACGAGGGGAGGCAGGGCATGCCGGCAGGCGCCCCCCGGGTCTTCGTCTCGCATCTCGCGGGCGTCGCCGTCTTCGACCCGAACGGCGACCAGGTGGGGCGGGTGCGCGATGTCGTGGCGATGCTGCGGCTGGCCGGCCGCCCGCCGCGGGTGCTCGGCCTGGTGGTCGAGGTGGTCGGCCGCCGCCGGATCTTCCTGCCCATGACGCGGGTGACCGGTGTGGAGTCCGGTCAGGTCATCACCACCGGCGTGCTCAACATGCGCCGCTTCGAACAGCGCCCCACCGAGACCCTGGTCCTCGGCGAACTGCTCGACCGCACGGTGCGGGTGGTCGAGACCGGCGAGCCGGTGACGGTCCTCGACGTGGCGATGACCCAGTTGCCCGCGCGCCGGGAGTGGGAGGTCGACAAGGTCTTCGTACGCCGCGGCAAGACCGGCGCGCTGCGCCGCCGCGGCGAGGCGCTGACCGTGGACTGGTCGGCGGTCACCGGCTTCTCGCTGGAGGAGCAGGGCCAGGGCGCGGAGAACCTGCTGGCCACCTTCGAGCAGCTGCGCCCCGCCGACCTGGCCAATGTGCTGCACCACCTGTCCGCCAAGCGCCGGGGCGAGGTGGCGGCGGCCCTGGACGACGAGCGGCTCGCGGACGTCCTGGAGGAGCTGCCCGGCGACGACCAGGTGGAGATCCTCGGCAAGCTCAAGGAGGAGCGCGCGGCCGACGTCCTGGAGGCCATGGACCCCGATGACGCGGCCGATCTGCTCTCCGAGCTCCCCGAACCCGACAAGGAGCGGCTGCTGGACCTGATGCGCCCACGCGACGCGGCGGACATGCGGCGGCTGATGTCGTACGAGGAGGGGTCGGCGGGCGGCCTGATGACGACCGAGCCGATCGTGCTGCGCCCGGACGCCACCATCGCGGACGCGCTCGCCCGGGTGCGCAATCAGGACCTGACGCCCGCGCTCGCCGCCCAGGTCTATGTGTGCCGCCCGCCCGACCAGACGCCCACCGGCCGCTATCTGGGCATCATCCACTTCCAACGGCTGCTGCGCGACCCGCCGTTCACCCTCGTGGGGGCGTCCGTCGACACCGATCTGCCGACGCTGCCGCCGGACACCCCGCTGCCCGTCATCGCCGGCCATCTGGCCACCTACAACCTGCTCGCGGCGCCCGTCGTGGACGAGACCGGCTCCCTGCTCGGCGCCGTGACGGTCGACGACGTGCTGGACCATCTGCTGCCGTCCGACTGGCGGGAGCGCGAGCTGTACGCCGGGGTGGCCCTGCCGGAGGCCGCCGATGGACGGTGAGGGCATCCGGCTGGACCGGCCCAAGGCGCGGCGCCGCAGCCCGCTGCCGCGCTGGGACCCCGAGGCGTTCGGCAAGGCGTCGGAGCGGATCGCGCGCTTCCTGGGCACCGGGCGGTTCATCGCCTGGATGACCGCCTTCGTCGCCTCATGGCTGGCCTGGAACATCCTGGCGCCGCCGCGGCTGCGGTTCGACCCGTTCCCGTTCATCTTCCTGACGCTGATGCTCTCGCTCCAGGCGTCGTACTCCGCCCCGCTGATCCTGCTGGCCCAGTACCGCCAGGCCGACCGCGACCGCGTCAATCTCGAACAGGACCGCAAGCAGAACGAGAGGTCGATCGCCGACACCGAGTTTCTCACCAGGGAGATCGCGGCGCTGCGGACGGGCCTGGGCGAGGTCGCCACCCGCGACTGGCTCCGCGACCAGCTGGAGGACCTGCGCCGGGAGCCGGACGGCGGACGGAGCGCCCCGCGGCCCGGCGTCCACGGCGAACCCCCGGCCGAGTGAGGAACGCGACCGACGGCCATCCCGCGTCCCGCCCGCGGCGCCGTACCATCTCCGTATGGCTACCGACACCCTCCCAGCGCCGAGCGAAGACGCGGTACGCGCCGCGCTCGCGACGGTCAACGACCCGGAGATCCACAAGCCGATCACCGACCTCGGCATGGTCAAATCCGTCGAGATCGCGGCGGATGGCTCGGTCGCCGTGGTGGTCTACCTCACAGTCTCCGGCTGTCCGATGCGAGACACGATCACCAACAGCGTGCGGACGGCGGTCGCCGAGGTCGAGGGTGTGACCGGGGTCACGGTCGAACTCGATGTGATGAGCGACGAGCAGCGCCGTGAGCTGGCCACTTCGCTGCGCGGCGGCCAGGCCGAGCGCGAGGTGCCCTTCGCCAAGCCCGGCTCGCTGACCCGGGTCTACGCGGTGGCGTCCGGCAAGGGCGGCGTCGGCAAGTCGTCGGTGACGGTCAACCTGGCCGCCGCGATGGCCGCCGACGGGCTCAAGGTCGGCGTGGTGGACGCCGACATCTACGGCCACTCGGTGCCCCGCATGCTGGGCGCCGACGGACGGCCCACCCAGGTCGAGAACATGATCATGCCGCCGTCGGCGAACGGCGTGAAGGTGATCTCGATCGGAATGTTCACCCCCGGGAACGCTCCGGTGGTCTGGCGCGGCCCGATGCTGCACCGCGCGCTCCAGCAGTTCCTGGCGGATGTCTACTGGGGCGACCTCGATGTGCTGCTCCTCGACCTCCCCCCGGGCACCGGCGATATCGCGATCTCCGTGGCCCAGCTGGTGCCCAACGCCGAGATCCTGGTGGTGACGACGCCGCAGCAGGCCGCCGCCGAGGTCGCCGAGCGGGCCGGTGCGATCGCCGTCCAGACCCATCAGAAGATCGTCGGCGTCGTGGAGAACATGTCCGGGCTGCCCTGCCCGCACTGCGACGAGATGGTCGACGTCTTCGGCACCGGCGGTGGCCAGGTGGTCGCCGACGGACTCAGCCGGACCACCGGCACGACGGTGCCGGTGCTGGGCTCCATCCCGATCGACGTTCGGCTGCGCGAGGGCGGCGACGAGGGGAAGCCGGTCGTGCTGACCGACCCCGACTCTCCGGCGGGCAGCGCGCTCAAGGCGATCGCGGGCAAGATCGGCGGACGGCAGCGCGGCCTCGCGGGCATGTCGCTGGGCGTCACCCCGCGCAACAAGTTCTGAGCGCCAGGTTCTGAGCGCGCGCTCGGGCCACGGCCTTACGGCCGGCTCACTCGGCCACGGCCTTACGGCTCAGGGGCGGCTTCCTCGGGAAGCCGCCCCTGAGCCTTTGGCGCCCGCCTTACGAGTCGTAGCGGGTGATGTCCTTGACCACCGCGAACCCCAGGCCGTAGGCGCTCATCCCGCGCCCGTACGCCCCGATGTGCACGTCCTCGCCCGCCGTTCCGGCCACCACCCAGCCGTACTCCGACTCGCGGTAGTGGAAGTCGGCCGGCACTCCGTCCACCGGGAGCGACAGCTGCGACCAGCTCTCGCCCTCCAGATCGTCCGCCAGCTCCCAGGCGATCGCGGTCTGCTGGTCCAGCCAGTCCTGGCGCAGCGCCCGCTCCATCCGCGTCGGCCAGGTGCACGACAACAGACCGGAGCCGGCCAGCCAGGCGGCGGAGGAGACCGAGGTGGCCTCCAGCTTGCCGGTGCCGTCGGCGCTGTCCCGCCCCGGGCGGCTGGCGACGGTGACGACCACCGTGAAGCGCTGCTGATCCATATCGGTCTCGACGCGCAGCGACGGCTCCTCGCCATGGCCGGTCGAGCCGTACTCGACGATGCCATCGGCCGCCGCGCCCACCTGCATCAGCCAGCGGGGGCCGGTGAACGCCTCGTCAAGCCCGTACCAGGGAAAGCCGGCCATCAGATAGCCGTCGACGCTCCGCCGGGCGTCGGCGGGCAACCCCTGCGCAGCCGCTGCCACCCCTCGTTCCCCTAGCCGACCCGTGGTCTCCATGTGCGCGCGGCCTCCTCGTTGCCCTGCGTTGTGGGCGGCCCGCCCCCCCTCGGGCGACCCTCACCCCGGACAAAGGGAGGATAGCCATACGGGTCAACCAGGCCGGGCATACGGGGGGATCAAGTGGCGTCGGAGTCGAAAGGCGGACGCTCCTCGCGGCTCGGCTCCTCGCGCTTGCGCAGCAGGTCAGGCGTGCTGGAGTCGCCCTTGGACAGGGACGGCGGGGTGGTGCCGGAAGCCCCTGAAGAGCCCTGCGGCGGATCACTCTCCCGGCCGTGCACCGCGTCGGCGACCTCCGCCATCTCCTTACGGAGGTCGAAGCCGTTACGGATCTCCTTCAGGCCGAGCTCATCGGAGTCCAGCACATGCTTGCGCACGAAGGTCTTGGGGTTGAGGTCCTCGAACTCGAAGTCCTTGAACTCCGGCCCCAGCTCGGAGCGGATGTCCTCCTTGGCGCTGTCGGAGAACTCCCGGATCTTCCGGATGAACTGCGAGACATCCCGAATCACCTTCGGGAGCTTGTCCGGGCCGAAGACGAGCACCGCAAGGACAACGAGCGCGACAAGCTCGAGAGGTCCTATGTCCAACACCTTGCAGCTCCTCAAGACGTCTGGGGCCCCGGCCTGGGCCACTCAACACCGTACCTGGCGGCGGGGTCGGCGCGGGAGACGGCCGGGCCAACATCGCGCGTCAGCCGCTGCTCGCCGAACCCAGGGTCAGCTCCGCGGTGCGTGTCTTGCCGTCGCGCTTGAGGGTGAGCGCGAGCCGGTCACCGGGGCGGTGGCTGCGGATCTTCACGATCAGCTCCTGTCCGCTGTGCACCGGGACGCCGTCCACCTCCGTGATCACGTCACCGGCCTTGATCCCCGCCTTGTCTCCGGGGCCGTCGGAGGTGACCGGCGGGCCGCTGCCGGCTCCCTTGGTGTTCACCCGGGCGCCGTCGCCGGTGTAGCCCATGTCGAGGGTCACGCCGATCACCGGATGGGTGGCCTTCCCGGTGTTGATCAGCTCCTCGGCGACCCGCTTGCCCTGGTTGATCGGGATGGCGAAGCCCAGGCCGATGCTGCCGCCCTGGCCGCCCCCGAGGCCGGAGCCGTCGTCGGCCGCCCGGATCGCGCTGTTGATCCCGATGACCCGGCCCTTACGGTCGACCAGGGGGCCGCCGGAGTTGCCCGGGTTGATCGGGGCGTCGGTCTGCAGCGCGTCGACATAGCTGACGTCGCTGCCGTCCTCCTTCTCGCCGCCCGCGGTGATCGGGCGCTCCTTGGCGCTGATGATCCCGGAGGTGACGGTGCCCGCCAGGTCGAAGGGGGCGCCGATGGCCACGACGGGGTCGCCGACGCGCACGGAGTCGGAGTTGCCCAGCGGCAGCGGGGTGAGCCCGGAGACGCGGTCGACCTTGACGACCGCCAGGTCATAGCCGGCGTCGCGGCCGATGATCTCGGCCTCGGCGTCCTGGCCGCTGTTGAACGTCACCGATATGTCGCCGTCCGCGCCGGCGGGCTGGACGACATGGTTGTTGGTGAGGATATGGCCCTGCTTGTCGAGGACGAAGCCGGTGCCGGTGCCCTCCTCCGAGCTGCCGCGCACATGGATCGTCACCACGCCGGGCAGCGAGGCGGCGGCGATCCCGGCGACGCTGCCCGGAGCCCTGGCCTCCTTCTCGACCGGGGCCTGCGGCAGCTTCACATCGACGCCCCCGGAGGCGTTGTCCCGCTCCGCGTACGCGCCGATACCGCCGCCGATGCACCCCGCGACCAGGGCGATCAGCAGCACGGCGATCCAGGCGCCGCGGCGGGAGACCGTCTTCCGCGTCTTGGGCGCGGCGGGCGGCGGAACCACGGCCCAGGGGTCGTAGCCGCGCCACTGGGCGGTCGGGGCGGGCTGTGCCATCGCGGCGGGGGGCCGGTGGGGCTCTCCGGGGCCCACCGGCAGCTGTGTGCCGTGCGGCGGGGTCATCCCGGGGTGCGACGGCATGGGCACGGGCGCGCTCTGCCCCGGTACGGGGCCGGTGGCGGGCGGCAGGGTGGTGCCGTGGGGCGGGGTCACCCCGGAGGCCTGAGGCGGCGTCTGGGCCATCCCGGGCGCCTGGGGCGGCGCCTGGGCCATCCCGGTTGTCTGAGGCGATGCCGGGGCCATCCCGGGAGCCTGAGGCGGCGTCTGGGCCATCCCGGGCGGGACATGCGTGCCCTGCGCGGGGGTCGCCACCGGGTGCTGGACGGGCGGGGCCGGGGCCCACGGCCCGGGGCCACCGTAGGGCGGGGTGCTGTACGGGTCGGGCTCATGCAGCGGCCGGGGCGCCGCCTCCTCGAGCGTGCGGCCCTCCACGGGCGCGTCCACCGGCTCCGGCGGCGCCTGCGCGGCGGCTGCCTCCGTACGCTCCTCGGCGCCCTCCGCCGCATCGCTCGACCGGTCGCCGGGTCGTGCGCCGACCGGTCGGCTCCACCACTTCGGCTTGGGGGCCTTCGGCTCGTCCATGATCTCCCCTTTTTTGAGGGCTCGGTTCGCCTCCGAGGCGCCTCAGTCTCCCCCAGCTACCACTGGGAGGTACCCCCTGTGGAGTCGACAGCGACGCGCCCCTTCGGCTCGCCCCCAGCTACCGCTGGGAGGTGCCCCCGGCCGGTCAGCCCAAGCACCCGGACACACTACGGCGCCCTTCGGCTTGCCCCAGCCACCGCTGGGAGTGCCCCGGCCGGTAAGGCCAAGCATCCGGGACCAGGGCACCGCGCCCCTGGGCTCACCCGCCCGAGCCGCGCTGCCCGGAGCCGATTCAATCAGGTCCGTCGGCGCTCGCGCAGGGCGGACGAAAAGACCTTGTCATGATCGGCAAAGAGACGGGCGGCCGGCGACATCGCGCCGTCACCGCCGTCGCACTACTTCGGGGGCGCGCTGGCCCCGAGATACGGCGAGCCGCCCGAGGTGGGCCGGGACGGGACCTCCAGCTGGGTCGGCGCGGGGGCCGGGGGCGTGGAGTTCGCTGTCCGCAGCAGCTCCGTGACCGAGAGAATCGGCTGTATCAGCGGATTCAGCGCCGCTCCGACGGGCTGGCGCAGGGCCGGTGGATGCGGAGTGGCCGTCGGGGACGGGGTGCCCGTCCGGGTGTCCGTGGTGGCCAGCAGCCCCACCTCCTGGCGGGTCCGCTCCCGCACGCCCGTGCTCACGGCGACGTCGGCGGCCTTGACCGGGGCGACCGCGGTGTCGGCACCGTCGGCCGAGCTTCCCGGGGGGTCGACCGCCGCGTCCAGCGGAAGGGCGGCGCCGAGCGCGAAGGCTGCCAGCGAGACCGCTCCGGCCGCCGCGAAGGCGAACCTGCGGCGCGGGGCGGGGCGCTCGACCTCATGGATCCTGAAGCCGCGCTGTCGTGAGGCACGGGCCGATGCCGCCGGTGCGATCGCGGTGCCCGGAGGCATCGCGGGCACGAAGGCGAATGCCCGCTCCCGTCTCTCCTCCGGCTCCCGGACATCGCGCAGCTCGCGCACGTCCCGTGGGGTGCCGCGCATCTCGTGCGGGCCGAAGACGCTCGGGCCCCCGAAGGGGGAGCCGCCCATACCGTCGTCGCCCGCGGCCGGCAGGCCCTGCAGACGCGCCAGAAAGCCCTCGGACGGTGCCGGGGGCGCCGTCTGGGCGAACACGTTTTTCAGCCGACGCTGAGCATCGGCTTCCGCCTTGCACTTGCAGCAGGTGGCGAGATGGGCGAGGACGCGCTCACGCGCGTCATGCCCCAGCTCACCGTCGACCAGAGCCGCAAGGCGGTCGCCGAGATGCTGCTCGGCGGGGGACGGACCGCCTGATCGGGTCACGCGATTCCGACCTCCCCGCTCAGCCGGGGGGCCGTGACACGCGGCGCCACCGCGGCGACCTCATGCTGCTGACCGGTCCGCGCCGCGGGGGCACGGTGCTGCAGCGCCTTGCGCAGATGCGAGCGGCCGCGGTGGATGCGGCTGCGCACGGTGCCCAGCTTGACGCCCAGGGTGGCAGCGATCTCCTCGTAGGACAGCCCCTCGATGTCACAGAGCACCACGGCGGCGCGGAACTCCGGGGCGAGGGTGTCCAGCGCCTGCTGCACATCGGCGTCGAAGTGGGTGTCGTTGAAGTGCTGCTGGGGAGAGGGCTCGCGGCTGGGGAGCCGCTCCGCCGCGTCCTCGCCGAGGGCGTCGAAGCGGATGCGCTGCCGACGGCGGACCATGTCGAGGAAGAGATTGGTGGTGATGCGGTGCAGCCAGCCCTCGAACGTGCCCGGGGTGTACGTCGACAGCGAGCGGAAGACGCGGACGAACACCTCCTGGGTGAGATCCTCGGCGTCGTGCTGGTTGCCGGTGAGCCGGTAGGCGAGGCGGTAGACCCGTGCGCTGTGCGTGCTGACGATCTCCTCCCAGGTAGGAGGCGTCCACGCCGGCGCGTCCGCGTCCGTGGCGAAGGTCGCGGTGGTGGCGGGCTCGGCGAGGGGCGCACCTCCCGTGCCCTTTGGGCTACGGGGGCGAGAACGGTCAGCGGTGTTGGTCACGGATTTCGGCTCGCCCACTGACCTGCGAAAGCGCTTCAGCACTCGCCGGTCACCGGCCGCAGCCGCACCTCCCCTATCGGCTCTGGTGGTGTCCAGTAGAGCCCCTACCATATCCACCTCGCCCGTTAGCTCCGGATAAGCATTTTTGACCTGCATTTGGTCGTGATCCATACGGCCCCCCCGGCTTCTACAACGCCTGGTCCCATCTGCGGGTTCCCGCGCGCAGCGGATACAGTCACCGTTGCGCCAACTACGGGGACAGGAGAGGGACATTACCGGCAACCGGCAGACGAGCTGGGCGTTCGCCGACGCATTCGTCGCCGAGGACGAAGCCCTTCACTGGGCCCGTGACCGGGCCCGGGAAGCAGGGCTGCGCTCGGTGTCGGCGGGCACCGGCGCCGCGCTGCGGCTGCTCGCTGCCGCCGCCGATGCCAAGGTCGTCGCCGAGATCGGCACCGGGACGGGCGTCTCGGGGATCCATCTGCTGCGCGGAATGCGCCCGGACGGCGTGCTGACCACTGTGGACACCGAGCCGGAGATGCAGCAGTTCGCCCGGCAGGCGTTCCGCGAGGCCGGGTTCACCGGGAACCGGGCACGCTTCATCCCCGGCCGCGCCCTGGACGTGCTGCCCCGGCTGGCCGACGGCGGATACGACCTGGTCTTCTGCGACGGCGACCGGCTGGAGTGCCTGGACTACCTCGCCGAATCGTTGCGTCTGCTGCGGCCCGGCGGGCTGGTCTGCTTCGAGGGGGTCTTCGCCAATGGGCGGACCGTGGACTCCGCCGCCCAGCCCACGGAGGTGCTGCGGGTGCGCGAGCTGCTGCGGACCGTACGGGAGTCCACCGTGCTGCAGTCGTCCCTGCTGCCGGTCGGCGACGGTCTGCTCTGCGCGGTCAAGCGGGGCTGAAACGGCCGGCCCGGCCGGTCCCCCGCCTCGCAGCCGAGCCCCCGGAACCCCCTTACATGCGCTGCCCCGGCGGTCGGTACCTGATGTACCGGCCGCCGGGGCAGCGCGCGGGTGATGGTGGGCCGCAAGCCGTCAGCCGACGACCTTCTTCAAAGCGTCGCCGAGGGCGTCGGCCTCGTCCGGTGTCAGCTCGACGACGAGCCGACCGCCGCCTTCGAGCGGAACGCGCATGACGATGCCCCGCCCCTCCTTGGTCACCTCGAGCGGGCCGTCGCCCGTCCGCGGCTTCATGGCCGCCATGCTCGTTCCCCTTCCTGAAACCAGCTCATCGCAGCCGACAACCCAGGTGTCACCGGCATCGAACACGTTGCTTCACTCTCATTATCCCGCATGGCATGACCCGATGACCAACATCGGTCGGCAATGCCTGTACGAGGCGCTCCCCCAAAACCACCCAATTCGGGGAGGCGGTCGCGGTAGCGTACGCCCGCCGTCACCGAACGAAGGGTCGGTTCTTTGACGCAGGTCACATGTCGGTCGGTCATGATCTCCGGCATGCTGTGCGCTGACCGCCGCGGCGGGCCCCTTCCCGGGTCCGCCGGTGCGGCCGCCGCCCGAGCCACCCGCCAACTCGCCTCGCCTCACCGCCGGAGGACCGCCATGGCCGACACCGTGCTCTACGACCTCGCCGAGGGCCTCGCGACGATCACCCTCAATCGTCCCGACGCGATGAACGCCCTGAACATCGACACCAAGGTGGCGCTGCGCGACGCGCTGCTGCAGGCCGCGGAGGACCCGGCGGTGCGGGCGGTGCTGCTCACCGGCTCCGGGCAGCGGGCCTTCTGCGTCGGCCAGGACCTCAAGGAGCACATCGGCCTGCTGGCCGCCGACCGTGACGGCAGCGGCGAGGGCTCGACCATGAGCACGGTGGCGCTGCACTACAACCCGATCGTCACCGCGATCGCCGGAATGCCGAAGCCCGTGGTCGCCGCCGTCAACGGCGTCGCGGCGGGCGCCGGGGCGGGCTTCGCCTTCGCCGCCGACTACCGGATCATCGCCGACACCGCCTCCTTCAACACCTCCTTCGCCGGAGTCGCGCTGACCGCCGACTCGGGGGTCTCCTGGACCCTTCAGCGGCTGATCGGATACGGCCGCGCGGCGGATCTGCTGCTCTTCCCGCGCGGTATCGACGCCCAGGAGGCGCTCGACCTGGGCATCGCCCACCGGGTGGTCCCGGCCGACGAGCTGGCCGCCGAGGCCGCGGCGGTCGCCCGGCGGCTGGCCGAGGGCCCCACCGCGGCCTATGCGGCGCTCAAGGAGTCCCTGGCCTTCGCCGCGGGCCACACCCTCACCGAGTCGCTGGCCATGGAGGACGAACTGCAGCGCCGCGCGGGGGCCTCGGACGACCACGCCATCGCGGTGAACGCGTTCGTGAACAAGGAGAAGCCGAGGTTCACCGGCCGCTGACCGGCTCGCCCCGGCCGTCGGCGGCCGGGGCTCAAGCCCGTCGGCGGCCGGGGCTCAAGCGCGTCACGGCCGGGGCGATCAGACCACGTCGCGGCTGTGGCAGTCGGCCAGATGGTCGTTGACCAGGCCGCATGCCTGCATCAGGGCGTAGGCCGTGGTGGGGCCGACGAAGCGGAAGCCGCGCTTCTTGAGGTCGCGGCTGAGGGCCGTGGACTCCGCGGTGATCGCCGCGACATCGGTGGCGGTCCGCGGGACGGGGCGGCCGTCGGGGGCCGGGGCATGGGACCAGATCAGCGCGTCCAGCTCACCGGGTGCCAGGGCCGCCGCGGCGCGGGCGTTGGAGATCGTGGCGGCGATCTTGGCCCGGTTGCGGATGATCCCGGGGTCGGCGATCAGCCGCTGCTCATCGGCCTCGGTGAACTCCGCGACCTTCGCGATCGAGAAGTCGGCGAAGGCGGCCCGGAACCCCTCCCGGCGGCGCAGGATCGTCAGCCAGGACAGCCCCGACTGGAACGCCTCCAGACAGATCCGCTCATAGAGCGCGTCATCGCCATGGACCGGGCGGCCCCACTCGGTGTCGTGGTAGACGCGGTAGTCGGCCATGGTCTCGGCCTCCAGCCCCCAGGGACAGCGCAACAGGCCGTCCGGCCCCGGAACCACACCTTGCCCGCTCATGCGCCATGCCCTTCGTAGCCGTGTCCCTCAAAGCCGCGCCCGTCGAAGCCGCGCCCCTCGAAGAGGTTTCCCTCGAAGCCGTCCTCGTCGAGGCCGGGCCACTCGGGGCCCGGGCCCTCGGGGCCGCCCCGCCCGAAGCCGTGGTCGCTCTCCGGGGCCGACAGGGGATCGGGGCCGGGCCCGGGGGGCGACGACGGCTTCGGGCGCGGGCCCGCGAGCGCCGCCTCCAGCTCGGCGATCCGGGCATCGCGCTCGGCGAGCTCGGCACCGAGGCGGCCCAGCACATCGTCGACATCCGCCATCCGGTAGCCCCGCAGCGTCATGGGGAGCCGCAGCGCCTCCACGTCGGTGCGCGCCAGCGGCCGGTCGGCGGGCAGCGGCTCGTCCAAGCGGTCCGGGGGCGCCTCGGCGAGCGGGCCGTCACCGCCGCCGACGACGGCGAGCGTGACCCCGCCGACCACCACGACCAGCGCGATCAGCAAGAACAAGAACACGGTGATCGTCTCCCCGTCAGATGCATGGTTGAGTCTGTGTCCGTCGGCCTCGATAACTGTCTGCTCCGATCGTGCCATGCCCCTCCGACAGTTATCGTCGCTGCCCGCAACCTGGAAGAAGACATGAAGGAAGTTCGGATGCTGCGGCTGGGACGACGTGAGTTCGGCGAGAACGAGCGGGTGATCATGGCGATCGTGAACCGGACGCCCGATTCGTTCTACGACCAGGGGGCGACCTTCCGCGACGAGCCCGCCCTGGCCCGCGTGGAGCAGGCCATCGCCGACGGCGCCGCGATCATCGACATCGGCGGCGTCAAGGCCGGACCGGGTGACGAGGTGAGCGCCGAGGAGGAGGCGCGCCGCACGGTCGGCTTCGTGGCCGAGGTGCGCAGGCGCCATCCGGACGTGGTGATCAGCGTGGACACCTGGCGCCATGAGGTCGGCGAGGCGGTCTGCGCCGCGGGCGCGGATGTGCTCAACGACGCCTGGGGCGGGGTCGACCCCAAGCTGGCCGAGGTCGCCGCCCGCCATGGCGTGGGGCTGGTGTGCACCCACGCGGGCGGGGCCCGGCCGCGCACCCGCCCGCACCGGATCGGCTACGACGATGTGGTGGAGGACATCCTGCGGGTCACCCTGGACCTCGCGGAGCGCGCCCTCGAACTGGGGGTACGGCGCGACGGGATCATGATCGACCCGGGCCATGACTTCGGTAAGAACACCCGCCACTCACTGGAGGCGACGCGCCGGCTGGGCGAGCTGACGGAGACCGGCTGGCCCGTCCTGGTCTCGCTGTCCAACAAGGACTTCGTCGGCGAGAGCCTGGACCGGCCGGTCAAAGAGCGGCTGATCGGCACGCTCGCGACGACCGCCGTATCGGCCTGGCTGGGGGCCCGGATCTACCGGGTGCACGAGGTGGCCGAGACCCGTCAGGTGCTGGACATGGTGTCGTCCATCGCGGGCCACCGGCCCCCGGCGGTCGCCCGCCGGGGACTGGCCTGAGGAAGCCCGGCGGGGACCGGCCGGGCGGGGACCGCCGCGCCGGGGCGCGAGGAGTGCGTCGTCAGACGCCGGACTCCTTGGTGACCAGGTCGATCACTTCGTCGATGTCGTCGGTGAGGTGGAACAGGTCCAGATCGTGCGGGGACGCCTTGCCCTCCGCGATCAGGGTGTGCGTGAGCCAGTCGACCAGGCCCTTCCAGTAGGCGCTGCCGAAAAGGACGATCGGGAAGCGGGTGACCTTCTTGGTCTGGACGAGGGTGAGCGCCTCGAAGCACTCGTCGAGCGTGCCGAGCCCGCCGGGAAGCACCACGAACCCCTGGGCATACTTCACAAACATCGTTTTTCGCACGAAGAAGTATCGGAAGTTGACGCCGATGTCGACGTACGGGTTCAGGCCCTGCTCGTACGGCAGCTCGATGCCCAGGCCGACCGAGACGCCGCCCGCCTCGGTCGCGCCGCGGTTGGCGGCCTCCATCGCGCCGGGGCCGCCTCCGGTGATCACCCCGAAGCCCGCCTCGACCAGGGCCCGGCCGATCCGCACCCCCGCCTCGTACTCCGGGGACCCCTCGGGCGTACGGGCGGAGCCGAACACGCTGATCGCCGGGCCGAGCTCCGCCAGGGTGCCGAAGCCCTCGACGAACTCCGACTGGATGCGCATCACCCGGAACGGGTCCTCGTGCACCCAGTGCGTGGCCCCCTGGGTGTCCAGGAGCCGCTGATCGGTCGTCTCGGGTCGCATCTGGTGGCGGCGGCGCACGACCGGGCCCAGACGCTGCTCGTGCAGCGCTCGCTCTTCTTCGGCGTTGCCCACTGTGTGCTCCCTTCGCCAAGACCAAGATCTGGTCAAAGATCTGTGGTTCAGAGTAGGCCCCCCCGGGGGGCTTCGAGCCGAAATCCCGGCCACGCTCACCCACCGAACCGCTGATCACAGGTCCAACGGCCGCCCGCTGACATTCGCGGCTCCGCCGCGTGCGGGGCTCCGCCCCAGGCCCCGGGGTGGGGCGGAGCCCTGGAAACGCGATCCAGCCCCGCCAGCGCTTGACGAGACGCGACCCAGCCCCTCCGGCGCTTGAGGAGCGGGGTCCAGGGGCGGAGCCCCGGCGAGGCCGGGGCCGGGCCCCGGTTTCGGGAAGGGGCGGGGAGGGGAAAGATGCGCCGCCCGGCGCGGCGCTAGCCGGCCAGCCAGGCGCGCAGTCGTTCTTCGGCCTCCAGGACGGCCGCGACCGGTACGTGCTCCTCGCGGGTGTGGGCCAGCTTCGGATCGCCGGGCCCGTAGTTCACCGCGGGCACGCCGAGCGCCGAGAAGCGGGCGACATCGGTCCAGGCGTCCTTGGGGGCCACCTCCACCCCGAGCGTCGCCACGAGGGCGGCGGCCGACGGGTGGGCGAGACCGGGCAGGGCGCCGGGCGCGCTGTCGGTGAGCTCGATGTCGAAGCCGGTGAAGACCTCGCGGACATGCGCGAGCGCCTCCTCCTCGGAGCGGTCGGGGGCGAAGCGGAAGTTCACCGTCACCGTGCAGAAGTCCGGGATGACGTTGGTCGCGTGGCCGCCGTCGATCCGTACCGCGTTGAGGCCCTCGCGGTAGGTGAGCCCGTCGATCTCCGCCCGCCGGGGGACGTACCCGGCCAGCCGGTCCAGGATCGGCGCGGCCTTGTGGATGGCGTTCTCACCGAGCCAGCTGCGCGCGGAGTGGGCGCGCCGCCCCTGCGTGCTCACCCGCACCCGCAGCGTGCCCTGACAGCCGCCCTCGACCTTGCCGTCGGTGGGCTCCAGCAGCACGGCGAAGTCCCCGGCCAGCCACTCGGGGTGATTCCTGGCCAGCCGCCCCAGCCCGTTGAGCTCGGCGGCGACCTCCTCGTGGTCGTAGAAGACGAAGGTGAGGTCGCGGTTGGGCTCCGGCACGGTCGCGGCCATGCGCAGCTGTACGGCGACACCGGACTTCATGTCGGAGGTGCCGCAGCCCCACAGCACGCCGTCGTCGTCGAGGCGGGAGGGCACGTTGTCGGCGATCGGCACGGTGTCCAGATGGCCCGCCAGCACGACCCGCTCGTCCCGCCCGAGGTTCGTACGGGCGACGACGGCGTCCCCGTCCCGGTCGACGGTCAGATGGGGCAGGGCCCGCAGGGCCTGCTCCACCGCGTCGGCGAGCGCCTTCTCCTCACCGCTGACCGAGGGGAAGTCGACGAGCCGGGCGGTGAGCCGGGCCGCGTCCAGGGACAGGTCGAGTTCTGGATGTGCCATACGGCCGACCCTAGCCGGTCGGCCCTGGCCCCCGGCGGCCCCGGCCCGGTGACCCCGGCGACCCCAGGGGCCCCGCTCCTGGCGACCCCAGGGGCCCCGGCGACCCCGGTCCCGGCGACCCCGGCGACCCCAGCGACCCCGCTCCCGGCGGCCCAAGGGGCTGGCGACGTGGCGTTCCCCACCCCGCGCCGGTGATCCGGCGGGGCCGCGCGAGCTCCAGTACCGTGTGGCGCGTGCCCCTGTCCGTCTTCTCCCACCGCGCCCGGCTGCTGCGGGCCGCGGTCGCCTGTGCCGTACTGCTGGCGCTGGCCGGATATCTGGCGGCGCAGCTGCTGACGGGTGGTGTGGGACCGCCGCGCTGTGTCGTACGGGCGAACGGCGAGGATGTGCGGCTCTCCCCCGAACAGACCGTGAACGCCGCCACGATCGAGGCCGTGGCCGCCTCCCGCGGCCTGCCGGAACGGGCCGTCACCATCGCCCTGGCCACCGCCCTGCAGGAGTCGGGGCTGCGCACCATCCGCCATGGGGACCGGGATTCGCAGGGGCTGTTCCAGCAACGCCCCTCCCAGGGCTGGGGCAGTGTGCGGCAGATCCGCGATCCGGTCTACGCCGCCGGGAAGTTCTACGACGACCTGGTGCGGATGCCCGGCTATTCGCGGCTGCCGCTGACAGTGGCGGCGCAGCGGGTGCAGCGCAGCGGTTTCCCTCAGGCGTACGCCAAGCACGAGACCGAAGCGGTGGTGCTGACCGGCGCTCTCACCGGGCGCTCCGAGGCGGCCCTCAGCTGCCCGGGGCCGCCGGACGACGGCCAGGCGGGCGATCCCGTGCGCGTACGGGCGTCGCTGAAGCGGGAGTTCGGCTCCGAGACGGAGGCGCGGCCGGCCTCGGCCGGGCACGGCGGCGGCAAGCAGGCCGCCCCCTCGCCGCACACAGTGGTGGTTCCGGTGCCGAAGGCGGCGGCTCCGGGGCGCGCGGGGCAGCGCGGCTGGGAGATCGCGCACTGGGCAGTTGCCCACTCGGACGAGTTGCGCATCGAACGTGTCTCTTACGGCGAGCGCGAATGGAACGCGCGGAATTCCGCGGCGGGGTGGCGCCCTGCCAAGGGGATTTCCGGGGCGGAAGTGCGGATCGTCACCATGCGATAGCACATGGGATCGCCGCAGCTCAGGGCGGTTGACGGCGCATTGTGCGGCACGTACGGAGGAATGGTCCGGGCGTATTACACGCAGAACCGGATAATGCGACGCATTGCCAACTCTTTGCCTTGTCTCACCGCAACCTTCGCGGGGTTCACGCGGTATTCACAGCGTCCGAATCGCCGGGCACCGCACGCCCATTGTCCCTCCGCCAAAGGAGAACCATGTCCCTCCCTCTCACCCGTCGGATCGCCCGCGCCGCACTGCTGGTCGCGGCGAGCGCGGCACCCGTCGTCGGCGCCGCCGGCGTCGCGAGTGCGGCGGAGCCGGCCCAGCCGCAGTCCTCCAAGCTGGGGCTGTCCTCGTTGGATCCCGCCTCGGTCGGCGAGGTCGCCGACGTCGCCTCGCAGCAGGTCGGGAGCACGGCGGGTGACGTCAGCAGCAAGGCCGGCGGGACCGTCAAGGGGATCCTGCCGGGCAAGGCCGCCCCGGCGACGGCGGCCCCGGCCAAGCCCGCGAAGCCCGCCAAGGCCGCGAAGACCTCCAAGGCCGCCAAGGCCGGCCCGGCCAGGGCCGCTCACGCCAAGCCCGCCGGTAAGGGCGAAGGCAGGGCCCTCGGCCAGGGGAAGGGCAAGGGCGGCGCCCACGCCAAGGGCAAGGGCAAGGCCGCCAAGCCCGCTCAGGCCGCCGCCCCGCAGGCCCCCGCGCCGGCCCCGCAGGGCCCGGACCTCCCGGTCAAGGACCTGCCGATCAAGGGCCTGCCGCTGCTCGGCTGATCTCGCCGGACCAACACGGGGCCCGGAGAGTCTCGTACTCCCCGGGCTCCTCATGGTCGTTCACCTGTTGGGCTGTTCAGCCCGCCAGCCGCCGCACCGCCGCCGCCACGCGCTCGTCGGTCGCCGTGAACGCGACCCGGACGTGCCGCTCCCCCGCCGCGCCGTAGAACTCGCCCGGGGCCACCAGGATGCCCCGCTCGGCGAGGGCGCTCACGGTGTCCCAGCACGGCTCGTCCCGCGTCGCCCACAGATACAGCGACGCCTCGCTGTGCTCGATGCGGAAGCCCCGGCCCTCCAGCGCCGACCGCAGCGCGGCCCGGCGCCGCTCATAGCGCTCACGCTGCTCCGTCACGTGCTTCTCGTCGCCGAGCGCCGCGACCGTGGCCGCCTGCACCGGTGCGGGCACCATCATCCCGCCGTGCTTGCGGATCTTCAGCAGCTCGCCCAGCACCGCCTCGTCACCGGCGAGGAAGGCCGCCCGGTAGCCCGCCAGATTGGACCGCTTGGACAGCGAGTGGACCGCCACCAGCCCCTCGAAGGACCCGCCGGAGATGTCCGGGTGGAGCACGGAGACCGGGTCCGCCTCCCAGCCCAGCTCCAGATAGCACTCGTCGCTGACCACCAGCACCCCGTGCTCGCGGGCCCAGGCGACCGCGGTACGCAGCTCGTCCTTGGAGAGCACCTGGCCGGTGGGGTTGGACGGGGAGTTGAGCCACAGCAGCTTCAGCCCGGCCGGGTCGAGGTCGGTCCCCGCGGTGCCGGCCGCGAACGTCTGCGTGTCGTACGGCACCGGCTCGGCGCCCGCCAGCCGCGCGCCCACCTCGTACGTCGGATAGGCGAGCCGCGGGAAGGCGACCCGGTCGCCGGGGCCCAGGCCCAGCTGCGCGGGCAGCGAGGCCACCAGTTCCTTCGAGCCGACCACGGGCAGCACCTGGGTGTGGGTCACCCCGGCCGCGCCCAGCCGCCGCTCCACCCAGCCGGTGAGGGCGTCGCGCAGCGCGGCCGTGCCCCAGACGGTCGGATAGCCGGGGCTGTCCGACGCGTCGGCGAGGGCCGCGCGGATCAGCTCGGGGACCGGGTCGACGGGGGTACCCACCGAAAGGTCGACGATGCCGTCGCGATGGGCCGCGGCGGTCGCCTTGTACGGTTCGAGCCGGTCCCAGGGGAAGACCGGGAGGCGGGCGGATACGGGTGGCACGGGGTGGCTCACTTTCTTCGGAACTGCCCGGGTTCTTCGGAACTGCCCGGACCGAGGGCCCGGGAACCCGGTGGATTCCGGCCGAACCGGTGGAGTCCCGAGAAGACCCGGGACCCACGGGAACGCCGGGAGCGCCCGGGAAACAGCCCGGTCCCGCAGGCCACAGGCCATACGGGACCGCCGGCTGCTTCCGGGCGCTGACGCCGGGGGCAGGGTTACTCGTCGTGCTCCTGCGGCGGAAGCGCGGCGACGAAGGGGTGGTCCCGCTCGATCAGGCCGAGCTTGCTCGCGCCACCGGGCGAACCGAGCTCGTCGAAGAACTCGACATTCGCCTTGTAGTAGTCCTTCCACTCCTCGGGAGTGTCGTCCTCGTAGAAGATCGCCTCGACCGGGCAAACCGGCTCACAGGCCCCGCAGTCGACGCATTCGTCCGGGTGGATGTACAAGGACCGCTGGCCCTCGTAGATACAGTCGACGGGGCACTCCTCGATGCACGCCTTGTCCTTCAGGTCGACACAAGGCTGCGCGATGACGTAGGTCACGCTGTCGTTCCTCCTCGTTAGGGCTGCTATCGCGCGGGAGCGCGGCGTCGTCGATGCCCGCACCTAGTATCTCCGTTCCTGGGCACCAGACGCACATGAGGGGCTGACTGAGCTGTGGATTTCACCACTGGCGGACGTCTCGAAGTCCGGATCACCCCGGATGACGTGGGAAAACGCGTCTCGGTCAGACTGATCACCGGGGAGCGTGAGCCCGCCCCCACCTTCACCGACGTGGTCGGTGTTCTCACATCGTGGACCGAGGGCTCGCTCCGCATCACGCGGCGCACCGGGGAGGCGGTGCGGATCGCCGAGTCGTCCCTGGTGGCGGGGAAGGTGGTGCCCGCCGCTCCGGCCCGCCGCCGTGGCCCCGCCGCGACCGCGCCCGAGCTGGCCCGGGTCTCCGCCCGGGCCTGGCCGCCCCTGGTCAGCGAGCCGCTGGGCGAGTGGACGCTGCGCGCCTCCGGAGGATTCACCCGGCGCGCCAATTCGGTGCTGCCCCTCGGCGACCCCGGGATGGCCCTCGACGAGGCGCTGCGCCGGGTGACCGACTGGTACGCGGCACGGGACCTGCCCGCGTACATCCAGGTCAGCACGGGCGCCGAGGGCACCCAGGAGCTGCTCGCGGCGGAGCTGGAGACCCGCGGCTGGACGCGGGAGGTCTCGGCGCGGATACGCATCGCGGCGCTCGCCCCCATCGGGGACCTGGACGTCGACACCTCGGCGGTGACGCTCTCCCGCCGGCTCGACGACGCCTGGCTGGCCCGCTACCAGCGGTCGTCCGGCGAGCCCTCCCCCGAGGCGCGGACGGTGCTGTCGGGCGGCCCTTCGGTGTGGTTCGCCACCGTGCCGGGGCGGGAGGGAGACGCCCCGGCCGCGATCGGGCGCTGTGTGGTGGACGGCCGCTGGGCCGGGTTCACCGCCGTGGAGGTCGCCCCGGAGCGGCGGCGTCAGGGCCTGGCCAAGGCCGTGATGACGGCGCTGGCCCGCAAGGCGCTCGACGAGGGCGCCTCGGCCGCGTATCTCCAGGTGGAGACGGACAATGACGGTGCGCACGCCCTCTACGAGGGCATGGGCTTCACCGTCCACCACAGCTACCATCACTGGCGCGCATCTGGACACGATGTGCGCTGAGCGGGGTACGAGTCGGCTATGCCACGGATGAACGACACGTCCCGCCGCCGGCGGTTCGCCGATGCGGCCCGCGAAGAGCGCCCCGATCTGGCGCTGCTGTGCCTGCTGGTCGGCATGGAGGCCGATTCCGGACTGGACGAGACCGGAATCGACGAAGCGCAGATCGAGCTCGACCGGCTGGCCGGTCAGCTCCCCTTCTCCCCCGGCGGCCCCGAGGACTGGGCCGCCGCGCTGGCCCGCCTGCTCGGCGAGCGCCATGGCTTCCGGGGCGGCCCGGCCGACTACCAGCGGCTGGGGTCCTCGCTCCTCCACACGGTGCTGCGGCGCCGCCGTGGACTGCCGATCCTGCTGTCCGTGGTGTGGATGGAGGTGGCGCGGCGAGCGGGGGCGCCGGTGTACGGGGTGGCACTGCCGGGCCATTTCGTGGTCGGCTTCGGCGATCCTTACGGCAGCCATGTGCTGGCCGATCCGTTCGACGGCGGGCGGCCGCTGTCCAGTGAGGACGCGGCGACGCTGGTGTCGGGCGCCACGGGCGCCCCGCTCTCCGCGTCAATGCTGAGCCCGGCCGGATCGCTGGACATCGTGCTGCGGATCCTCAACAACATCCGCGCCTGGGCGTCCGCCCGCCCCGAGCGCACCGATGTCCGGCTGTGGGCGGTCGAGCTGTCCCTGCTGCTGCCCAGCCACCCGGCCGAGCTGCGCTACGAGCGGGCACAACTCCTCGTGGAGCGGGGCGACTTCATGACCGGCGCCAAGGAGCTGGAGGAATACGCGGAGGTGGTGGAGGCGGTGCGGCCCGACGCCGCCGAGACCGTACGCCACGAGGCTCGCGCCGCCCGCGCGATGCTGAACTAGCGGCTGCCCGGTGGGTCTTCGCGCCTGTGGCATCGGCGGCTGCCCGGCCCGATCCGCCGGGCAGGGCCTGGCGCCTCCGCCGAGCAGGGCCTGGCGCCTCCGCCGAGCAGGGCCTGGCGCCTCCGCCGGGCAGGGCCTGGCACCTCCGGCGGGCCGGCCGTCGCGGGGCGGCGACCCGGCCTTCCAGCCCTCCGGCGTCTGAGGAGCGGAGCCCAGGGGCGGAGCCCCGGCTAGGGCCGGGCCCCACGTAGGGGAGCCGCGTATCGTCAGGTGTCGGGAAGGGGCGGGGAGGGGAAAGCCCGGACCGCTACAGCCAGCCCTTTTCGCGGGCGATGCGGACGGCCTCGGCCCGGTTGCGGGCGGCGGTCTTCTGGATGGCCGTGGAGAGGTAGTTGCGGACCGTGCCCGGCGACAAGTGCAGGGCGCGGGCCAGCTCGGCGTTGGTCGAGCCGTCCGCCGAGGCGTGCAGCACCTCGCGCTCCCGCGCGGTCAGCGGGCTGGCCCCGTCCACGAGCGCGGCGGCTGCCAACGTGGGGTCGATCACCCGCTCCCCGCGCAGCACCCGCCGTATGGCGTCGGCGAGCTGGGCCGCCGGGGCGTCCTTGACCAGGAAGGCGTCGGCGCCGGACTCCATGGCGCGGCGCAGATAGCCGGGGCGGCCGAAGGTGGTCAGGATCACGATCCGGATCCCGGGCGCGGCCCGGTGCAGCGCGGCGGCGGCCTCGATCCCGCTCAGGCCGGGCATCTCGATGTCCAGCAGCGCCACATCGGGGCGATGGGTCCGGGCGGCGTCCACGACCTCGTCGCCGCGGGCCACCTGCGCGATGACCTCGATCTCGTCCTCGAGCCCGAGGAGCGCGGCCAGCGCCTCCCGCACCATGGACTGGTCCTCGGCCAGCAGTACCCGGATCACGCCCCGCAGCGTATCCGCTCTTCGTAGGCCGCTCTTCCCCGCGCTCCGTCTTCCACGCGCTCCCTCCGTGCGCTCCTTACGGCGCTGCCCGCGCTATGGGGCGGCCGGTGAGGGCGCTTCGACGCGGACGCCGCGGGAGAGCGGGACCAGGGCGCGGAGGACGAACCCGCCGCGCTCCCCGGGGCCGGTCTCCAGGCGGCCGTCGGCCAGCTGGAGCCGCTCGGCCAGCCCGGTGAGTCCGTTGCCGTGCGGGCCGGTCGCGCCGCGGCCGTCGTCGGTGACGGTCAGGCACAGCTCGTCGTCCATCTCGTCGAGCGTGACCGCGCAGCGGCGCGCTCCGCTGTGCCGCACCACATTGGTGACCGCCTCGCGCAGCGCCCAGGCCAGCGCCCCCTCCTGGTCGGGCGGAAGGTCGGGGTGGTGGGCGGCGGCCCGGCTCAGGTCGGCGGCGACGCCCGCGGCGGCGAGGGTGGTACGGGCCCCGGCGACCTCGGCCTCCAGGGTGGGGCGGCGGAAGCCGCTGACCGCCTCCCGGACGTCCACCAGCGCCTGCCTGCTGACCCGTTCGATATCGGCGACCTGCCGCGCCGCCTGCTCGGGCTTGTCGGGCAGCATTCGGCCCGCCAACTCGCTCTTGAGCGTGATCAGGGAGAGCGAGTGGCCCAGCAGATCGTGCAGATCGCGGGCGAGCCGCAGCCGCTCCTCGTTGGCGGCGAGCTGGGCCACGGTGGCGCGGGCGGCGCGCAGCGCCCGGGTGGTACGGACCATCTGCCGCACCCCGCTCATCGCGAACCCGCCGAGCAGCGACGGGATGACCAGGGCGGACACCAGCCCGTGCGAACCGCGCACCAGCACCCCGACGGCCACCATGAACGCGGTGTTCAGCGGAATCGCCCACCGCGCGAGCCGCAGCGGCAGCACCGCCCCGTAGGCGACGGACACATAGACGCACAGCACCAGCCAGGCGTCGCCCATGGTGAGGGTGAGCACGGCGGCGAGCACGCAGCACGTACCCAGCGCCCCGAAGACCGCGGCCCGGCTCAGCGCCCGCCCGGTGTGCCGGAAGACCAGCACCAGATAGATGGCGACGAAGGCCAGCAGACCGAGCGCGCCGCACACCGTGGCGGGGACGGTGTGGTGCCCGTCGACGAGATCGCTCACCGGCGCGCCCATATAGGCCATCCAGATCCCGATCCACATCAGCTTGATCAGGGCCTGCCGGAGGTTCTCGGGGCTCTGGCCGATGGCGGCCGACCGGTCGTTCTCGTCGTCGTACGCCATCGCGTCGGCCCACCAGGTCAGCCGGCGGAGCACGCCGGGGCGGCGCTCCGGATCGCCGTCGGTCCACTCGGCCCGGTCAGCCATGGTTCTTCTCTCCTCGGATCACGCCTCGGATCACGCCTCGGGGCACGCCCCCGGTCATGCCTTACGGCTGTCCCTCACGCCTTACGGGTGTCGCTCATGCCTTACGGATGCCTCTCACGCCTTACGGCTGTCCTTCACTCCTTACGGCTGTCCCTCACGCCTTCCGGGTGTCCTTGCGGTACAGCCACGCCGCGCCGCCCGCGAAGAGCGCGAGATAGCCGATGAGCAACGCGACGTCCTTGACGTGCGGGGCGCCGCCCAGCTCGATCGCCTGGCCGAGGGCGGTGTAGGCGTGGGTGGGCAGATAGTCGCCGATGTTCCGCAGCCACTGCGGATACGACGTGGTCGGCATCCACAGCCCGCCGAGAATCGACAGACCGAAGTAGATGATCATGGTCAGCGGGCGGACCGCGTCCCCGGTCGCCAGATAGCCGATGGCCACCCCCAGCGCGGCGAAGACCAGGGAGCCGGCCCAGATGGCGCCGGTCAGCGCCGCCCACTCCCAGGCGGCGTCCAGCCGCACGCCCTTGAGTGCGGCGGCCACCACGAAGACGATCACGATCGACGGCAGGGTGGCCACCGCACCCACGGCGATCTTGGCCGCCACATAGCCGCGGCCGGGCAGCCGGGTGAGCCGCAGTTGCCGGGTCCAGCCGCCCTCGCGCTCCTTGGCGATCCGCTCGCCGTTGCCCATCAGCCCGGCGGTGAGCGCCCCGAAGGAGGCCATCGCGACCATGTAGTAGAGCGGCATCGACAGCCGGGTGCCGGGCACCCGGTCGTCGGCGTCGGTGCTGCCCGCGATCAGCAGGAAGAGCACCGACGGATAGATGATCGTGAAGAACATGAACTTGCGATTGCGCAGGGTCCGCGCGATCTCCAGCTTGACCAGCGCCTTCATCGGGCGGACTCCTCAACTGTCGGCACGGCGTCGGTGGCCGTGTCGGTGGCGGCATCGGTGATGGCGAGGAACGCCTGTTCCAGGCCGAGGCCGGTGACCTCCAGCCCGCGCGGATACAACCCGAGCCCGTAGACCGCGTGCACGGTCGCGTCCGCGTCGGTGGACCGGATCCGTACGGTACGCCCGGAGATGTCGATCCCGGTCAGCGCGGGCAGAGCGCGCAGCGCCGTCTCGTCGATCGGCCCGTCCAGCTCGAAGGAGATCCGCCGGGCTCCGGCCATCGCCTTGATCTCGGCGGACGAGCCGTCGGCCAGCACCCGGCCACCGTGCAGCACGATCACCCGGTCGGCGATGGCGTCTGCCTCTTCCAGGTAGTGGGTGGCGAACAGGATGGTGCGGCCCTGCTTCGTCTGCTCCCGCATCGCGCCCCAGAAGGTCTGCCGGGACGCCACGTCCATACCGGTCGTGGGCTCGTCCAGCACGATCAGATCCGAGGCGCCGGCGGTGGCGAACGCGAAGCGCACCCGCTGCTCCTGACCGCCGGAGAGCTTGTTCACCTTGCGGGAGGCGATCTCGGCGATCCCCGCCCGCTCCAGCACCTCGTCCACCGGATGGCCCTTGGGGTGCAGATCGCAGGCCAGCCCCACCAGTTCGCGGACCGTCACGTCCTCCATCAGAGCGCCACTCTGCAGCATCGCGCCGACCCGGCCGCGGACGATGGCCTGGCGCGGGGTGGTGCCGAAGACCTCCACCCGCCCGGAGTCGGGGTGGCGCAGGCCGAGCAGCAGATCGAGGCTGGAGGACTTGCCCGCGCCGTTGGGGCCCAGCAGGGCGACGGTCTCCCCCGGGTACAGCGTGAGATCGAGATCGGCCACGGCGCGCACACTGCCGTAGCTCTTGTTCACCTGCTCGAAGCGGACCACGGGCGGGGCGCCCGTGGTGGCGGCCCCGGCGCCGGGGGCGGAAACAGCGGTCGTTGCGGTCATGGCCACCAGCCTGGCCGAGGGCGGGCGGTGCCCGGCAGTGTCAGCGGTCGTGACCTGGGGATGACAGATGTCATGGGTCGGGGCATGACATGCCAGGGAGACGTGACGCGACCCGGGAGACACGAGGCGGCCAGGGACATGACGCGGCCCCCGCCCGGTGCCGGGCGGGGGCCGCGTGGTGAACGAGCGGGGCCCGCTCAGTTGTCCTTGCCGATGACGCCGATGCGCTCGCTGGGCGTCTTGCCGAGCAGCGCCTGCCGCAGCGCGGACTCCACGTCCTCCGGGGTGACGGGCTTCTTGCTGCCGTCGCCCCGTTCGAGCAGAACGCCGTCGAAGGTGCTGCCGTACAGCTGCTTCAGGACCGACAGGTCGTAGTGCTCCACCAGCTTGCCGTCGACCACCTTCATGGAAAGGATCTTCGGCAGCGACTTGTCCGGGCCGAACGGAATCGAGTGCTGGGGGTCCGTCTGCACCGTGACCAGACCCGACATCGCGGGCTTGGCGAAGCTCTTCATCTTCCGGTCGACCTCGGCGTCGCTGACCGTGGGGCGGCGCGTGGCGACCGGCAGGGTGATGGCCTTGTTCTGGCCGGTCTCGGCGCGCAGGCGGAACCCGTCCGAGACGGCCTTGACCGCCTTGTCCACGTCCAGCCCCCTGCCCTCCTTGCCGTACACCGCGACGGGCTTGCCGGAGCTGAAGTCGATGCCGCCCTCGCGGGCCGTGCCGGAGTCGCCCGCGAGCCGCTCCAGGGCGTCCCGCAGCTTCTCCTCGTCGACCGTGACCGCGGGGTCGGCCTCATGGGTGCCGCCGAAGAGCGAGCCGATCACGGTGACCGGGTTGTAGTCCCGGCCCGCGACGTTCCGGACCGTGGCCTCGGTGTCGAGCGCCAGACCCGCGACGGAGGGCTTGATCTCCTTCTGCTGGCCGTCGACGGACACCGTCAGCGGGGCGGTGGTGCGCTTGCCCAGCGCGGTGTCCAGCTTGTCGACGGCGACCTCCTTGGAGCTGCCGCCGATGTCGACGCCGAGGACGGTGGTGCCGTTCGGCACATCGGCGTGGTTCATGACCAGACCGGCGGCGTAGGCCCCGCCCGCGATCACCAACAGCAGGCCCGCGGCCATGACGACCTTGGAACGGCCCTTCTTCTTGGGCTTGCCGGCCTTCGGGGCGGACGGCGCCGGGGCGCTGTCGCCGCCGCGCGCCGGGGCCCCGAGGCCGCCCGGGGCGGGTGGCGCGGGCGGCCTGGACCGGCCCTCGCCCGACGGCACCACGGGCACCCCGCTGACCAGCGTGTCGCTGGAGATCTGGTCCGACGGCACCCCGCCGCCCGGCGTGGGGTCGGGATCGCGGAACAGCGAGGGGGACGGATCGCTCCCGAGGTCGCCCCGGAACCCCTCCCCGGGGCCGGTCAGCGGGCCCGCGCCGGTGGTGGCACCGAGGCTGCCGGACATCGGCGAGCCGCCCGGCGGGGTCGGCGGCTGGGCGGCGGGGCCGCCGGCCAGCGGCCCCACACCGCCCGGAGGCGTCTGCGGGTCACCGCCGTACGGGCCGCCGGCGGGGCCCGGTCCGGGCGGGGCCAGCAACTCGCTGTCGTGCGGGCCCGCACCGGGGCCGGACGGCGGCATGAACATGTCGCCGGTCATCGGGCCGGTGGTGGGCCCGGTCGGCTCGGGGTGCCCGGACGGGGCCTGGGCGTCGGTGAAGTACGGCAGGTCGGCGACGGGGCCGCCGCCCTGCTGCGGGGCCGGGAATCCCTGGGTGGTGTCCGGCGCCGGGAACCCCTGAGTCGTCTCCGGGGAGGGGAATCCCTGCGTGATGTCCGGAGCGGGGAACCCCTGGGTGGTGTCCGGGGCCGGGGGCATCGGCGGCGTCGGCGTACTGCCGGTGGCCGACGAACCGCCCCTGGGCTTACGGGGCGAGAACCAGTCGCTGGTCCGCTGCTCGCCCTCACCCTTCTTCTCGCGGCTCTCGGAAGGCTCGTTGGACCCGCCGGGCTCGGCCGGCACACCGCGCTCCGGCGTCGGCGTGTAGTCGACCCGGGGGAGTGCGCCGGTGGGCTCGGGGGCGTCGTCGTCCCCGCCGGAGCGCTGCGCGGGTACTCCGTCCTCGGCGACGGGCGTGCGCATGACCACCGGCGGGATGGGCCGCGACCCCGGAATGTTGATCTTGATCCGGGTCGTCAGCGTGGTTTCGGTCTTCGGCTCCTCCGGCTTGGCCGCGGCCCGCGCCTGCCCGTCGTCGGCGAACTCCTGCGGAGCCTCCTGCGTGGGGTTCGGCGAGGGGTACTGGCGGGATCCGTACGGCGGGGTACCCGACGGGTAGGCGGCACCGCCGCTTCCCTCCCGGGGCCCGGAGGACGAACTGTCAGATTCACGGCTCAAAGCAGGTTCTCCCAGTTAGCTCCGCCGCCCGTCAGACCTCGCGCGGGCGGCTCGGCGGCGGCACCACCATACTGGGCGGTGCGGACGCGCACTTGACGGCCGCCGGATCACCACATCCGGTACGCCCGAGGCGCACCCTTCGCCGCATGCCCGAAGGGCCACCAAGTGCCGGGGACGTCGTGCCGAAAACGTCACGTCACTTACCAAGTCGGACCGGCGGGCCAGGAGGTTGCGGCACCAAAGGCAACGTGGCGCACATCACACCGATGAACATTCCGCCGAGGAGGAAAGCGTACGACCCCAGCCCGGCACCGAAAAGGAAATCCCCTTCGGAGCGGGAGGAAGTGAGCAGCAACACGGCCACCGTCCAGGCCCCCGCGGGCACTCCGCCGCCCATCCGGGCACCCGCGGCCTTGACCCCGCCATAGCACAGGCCCGCAATCGCGAGCAGCGCCAGCAGCAACCCGCCGGGGAACCATGCCGCTTGGACCAGCGCGCCCGCGGCGCCCACCAGCACCCCGGCCACGGCGAGCAGGGCGTATCCGCCCAGACGGAGGGCCGTCATGCCGCCACCCCCGCGAACAGGTCGTCCTCGCGGTCCGCCCCGGCCTCGCCCTTGGCGAGCCGGTAGTGCTCGTGGACGAACATGGGCTGGCCCAGGTCGTTGGAGAGCGCGAAGAAGGGGCCGTCCACCGCGATCTGGGTGGCGTGGGCGCGCATCGCCGCCGCCTTCGCCCCGGCGTAAGCGGTGCCGTCGATGAACGCGGTGACGTCCGAGTCCGGCACCACTCCGGGGATGTCGTCGACCGTGGCGACGCCGGGGAAGAGGGAGTCGCGGCCCGCGGCCCGCAGCCGGGCGAAGCCCTCCTCGACGGCCGAGCGCGGCACGCAGTTCCAGTAGACCTTCGCGATGTCGTGCGGCTCGCCGAGCTCGGGGCGGAAGTCCGCGTCGGCGGCGAGTCCCACGGCGCGCATCGCCACGCGGTGCGCCTGGATGTGATCGGGGTGGCCGTACCCCCCACGGGTGTCGTACGCCACGAGAACCTGTGGCCGGATCTCGCGGACCACGGCCACCAGGTGCCCCGCGGCCTCGTCCAGGTCGGCCCGCCAGAAGCAGTCCGGCCGGTCGTTCTGCGGGGCGCCCATCATCCCGGAGTCGCGATAGCGGCCCGGACCACCCAGGAAGCGGTGGTCCTCGACCCCCAAGGCGTCCATGGCCGCGGCGAGTTCACCGATCCGGTGCGGACCGAGCGCGTCGTCGCGGTCGGCGGCGAGATGCGCGAGGGCAGGCGGGATGACCTCGCCTTCCTCACCGAGGGTGCAGGTCACCAGGGTGACGTGTGCGCCCTCGGCGGCATACTTCGCCATGGTCGCGCCGTTATTGATCGACTCGTCGTCCGGATGTGCGTGCACCAGCAGCAGACGACGGGCGGGAAGAGCGGTCATGGGCACAGCCTACGATTCGCACACCAGTGCCCACGGGTCGCACGTCCCGGCCCCGCTCGGGGTCAGATCTTCACGCCGCCGATCATGTCCGCCACGTTGGTGGTGAGGTCATCGATCGTCGGGGCTACCGAAGAACTCGCCAGGTAGAAGCCAAGGAGGACACAGACGACCGCATGAACCGCCTTCAGCCCTGCCTTGTTTACGAGCATGAAGACGATGATCAGCAATAGCACTGACACCGAGATCGAGAGCGCCACAGCGGCTCACCTCCAGATACACGCACTCGGACGGACAACATATTGATGCCACAGAGGGGCTACCCACTATGCGCAATCGATCATAACTATGGCGGTGTACACATGACTCGGTGCACGGGAGCATGACAGGGGCGCATGCCTGATCGCACGAACTTCCTTGCCCCCGGGGCGGTTTCTCGGTGGTTATGCGCCATCTCGCCATCGGGCGGGGCCGGTTGGCCCCCGCGCCGTTCCGGCCGGACCGTGCCAGGGGCAATGCCGCCCCGGCCTACCGATCCGTACTCTCCCTCGCGATGATCCTGAGCCGTACGCTCGCCCTATGACCGGACAGCTCTCGTTCCCACGGCAGCACGCGCGGACCCAACGCTTCACCCTCGGGGCACCGCGGGCCCTGACCGTGGCCCCCGACGATTCACGCGTCGTCTTCCTGCGCTCCCGCTCGGGCACCGACCGGACCGGCCTCCTGTGGGTGCACGACCTCGCCGGGCAGCGCGAGTACCCCGCCGCCGACCCGGCCGAGCTGCTCGGCGGCGCCGGCGAGGAGCTGTCCCCCGAGGAGCGGGCACGGCGCGAGCGCAGCCGCGAGGGGTCGGCCGGAGTGGTCGGCTATGCGGTGGACGCCGCCGTCGAACGGGCCGCGTTCGCCCTCTCCGGACGGCTCTTCACCACCGATCTGCCCGCGGGCACCACCCGTGAGCTGCGCGTCCCCGGTCCGGTCGTGGACCCGCGCCCCTCGCCCGACGGCCGCCACATCGCCTATGCGGCGGGCGGGGCGCTGCGGGTCACGGGCACGGACGGCGAGGACGACCGGGCGCTCGCGGAGCCGGAGGAGGACACCGTCACCTACGGCCTCGCGGAGTTCATCGCGGCCGAGGAGATGGACCGCTCACGCGGCTTCTGGTGGTCGCCGCGGAGCGACGCCCTGCTGGCCGCCCGGGCCGACGACGCCCCCGTACAGCGCTGGTGGACCGCCGACCCGGCCCACCCTGGCCGGAAGCCCGCGGAGGCCGCCTATCCCGCCGCGGGCACCGCCAACGCCGAGGTGCGGCTGGTTCTGCTCGGTCTGGACGGCTCCCGTACGGAGATCGAGTGGGACCGGGAGCGCTATCCGTACCTCGCGCGGGTGCACTGGTCGGCCTACGGCCCGCCCCTGCTTCTGGTCCAGGCCAGGGACCAGCGCAGCCAGCTCTATCTGGCCGTGGACACCGACACCGGACGGACCAGCACGGTCCATGTGGACGAGGACGCGGTTTGGCTGGATCTTTTCCCCGGGGTGCCGGCCTGGACGGAGGACGGACGACTGGTCCGCATCGCGGACGAGGGCGGCGCCCGGGTGCTGATGGTCGGCGACCGCAAGTTGACGTCCGGCGCCCTCCAGGTGCGCGCGGTCCTCGACATCGGCACGGACGACGTGCTGTTCTCCGCCTCTCCCGGGGCCGGTGCCCCGCTGCCCGAGCAGCCGGGCGAGATCGACGTCTATCGCGCCTGGTTCCGGGGCAGCGGCGACCAGGGCGGCTGGGAGCCGGTCGGCAAGCGGCCCTTCCCGGCGGTCCACTCCGCGGTGCGCGGCGGTGAGGTGCTCGCACTGGCGTATACCGGGCTGGAGCGGCCCGGGGTGAGCGTGGAGATCCTCCGGCCCGCCGACCACGGGGCGGCCGAGCGCATCGCCGAGATCGCCTCGTACGCCGAGCGGCCCGTCATCACCGCCCGCCCCGAGCTCCTCTTCGCGGGCAAGCGGGACATCCCCTGTGCCGTGCTGCTGCCCAGCGGCCACCGGGAGGGCGACGGACCGCTGCCGGTCCTGATGGATCCTTACGGCGGGCCGCACGGCCAGCGAGTGGTCGCCTCGCACAACGCCCACCTCACCTCGCAGTGGTTCGCCGACCAGGGCTTCGCGGTGATCGTCGCCGACGGCCGCGGCACCCCCGGCCGCTCCCCCGCCTGGGAGAAGGCGGTGCGCGACGAGTTGGCCTCGGTCACCCTGGAGGACCAGGTCGAGGCGGTGACGGCGCTCGCCGAGCGCTATCCACTGGACCTCGGCCGGGTCGCCATCCGCGGCTGGTCCTACGGCGGCTACCTGGCCGCGCTGGCGGTGCTGCGCCGCCCGGATGTCTTCCACGCGGGCGTGGTGGGCGCGCCGGTGACGGACCTGCGGCTGTACGACACCCACTACACCGAACGGTATCTGGGCCTGCCCGACGAACAGCCCGAGGTCTACGCGGCCAACTCGCTGGTGACCGACGAGGGGCTGTCCGGCGCGGCGGAGACCGTCCGGCCGATGATGATCATCCACGGTCTGGCGGACGACAATGTGGTGGCCGCGCACACCCTGCGGCTCTCCTCGGCGCTGCTGGCCGAGGGCCGTCCGCACGAGGTGCTGCCGCTGTCCGGGGTGACCCATATGACCCCGCAGGAGCAGGTCGCGGAGAATCTGCTCCTGCTGCAGGTGGACTTCCTCAAGCGGTCCCTCGGGATGCGGTAGCGCTCCGCGGGAAGCGCCGTCGGCTGCCGTCCTTTGTCTGCGGCTGCGTCGTGGCTGGTCACGCCCACGCGGCGGAGCCGCACATCGGCACAGCCCCGCGCTCCTTCGGGGCGCGTCCGAACCGCACCGGACGTCATCCGGCCGGTGGATCTTCGCGCCCGCGACATCAGCGGCTGCCGCCGCGGGGCCCGCGAAGATCCACCGGCCAGGTCCTCGCCAGGCCCCATGGCCGCGCTGATCCGCGGTCACCAGCCCGGCGTCACCAGCTCGCCGTCACCAGCCCGGCGGCGGGGCTGGGGGCGCGGGCGGTGCGGACGGCGGCGGGGGCGCCGCGGGTGGGGCCCCGGGCGGAGGGGGCACCAGCGGCGGGGTGCTGGGCGGCGGCGGGCCATATCCCCCGCCGCCGTAACCGCCCCCGCCGTAACCACCACTCCCGGGTCCACCACTCCCGTAGCCACCGCTCCCGTATCCGCCGCCGTAGCCCCCGGGCCCGGAGCCGTCGTCATAACCACCGGACCCATAGCCGTCATGGCCGCCGTACGCCGGGGCGCCCGGCCCCGGCTCCCCGGTGAACCCGGCGCCCTCCTCAAGGCCCCGCCGAGCCAGCGCCAGAAGCGCGATCAGCCCCGCGACCGCCTCGAAGAAGCCGGTGAACACGCTCAGCACGCCCACCGTCGGCAGATCGCCGAGGTGGTCCACATAGTCCAGCTTGATGTAGAGCGATGCCTCGCTGATCCCCGTCGCCACGACCAGCGCCGCCGCCGTCGTCCCCAGCGGGCGCGCCAGCGGGGCACGCGCGAGCGCGGCCGCCGCTGCGGCCAGGCACAGCGCGACCGCCGCCCACGCCGTCCAGGCACCGGGCGGCGAGAGCAGGGTGGGCAGCGAGTGCTTGCCGGTGAGCAGGTACTTGTAGATCTCCCAGCCCCGCTCCTGGGCCCAGTAGATCTGCCAGGCGGCGATGACGACCCCGACGGCGCCCAGGAACAGCGCGCCGGTGACCGCCGCCCCGGGCGAGGGGCGGCCCGGCGGCCGATCGGCGGGCGAGGCCAGGTGTCCGGGCGGGGCGAGGCCGGCGGGGTGGCGGGCGGCGGCCACCACGGCCAGCAGCAGCCCCCCGAGCACCACCTGCGCCCAGGCGCTGAGGTTCCCCCGCGTCTTCAGATCGCCGGGGATGCCCTGCAGCCAGTCGGAGTTCAGGTTCCACAGGCTGGGCAGACGCACCACGACGGTCACCACCGCGACCGTGCCGAGCGCGCCCGCGGCGGCCGGTGAGCGCAGGGCGGTGATCCCGACGACCGCGTAGACCAGCAGCAGCACGAGGTCGAGCAGGGAGGAACCGAAGATCCCCCCGGTGGCCCGGAACGGCAGCCCCGCCCACGTCCACCACAGATGGTTCGCCTCGTCGGCCTTGTCCAGGTCGTGGATGATCCACGCCAGCGAGATCAGCCCGAGGACCGCGCAGACGAGCGCCCCGAAAAGGCGCCCTCCGCTGTTGAGTATCCGTCCCTGCCCCATAGCCGTAGGTTTCCCCCGCCTCGTACCCCGGGCAACCGTCGCGGGGCGAAGAAAAATACGGATCGTGACCGTCCGGCGGCCGCCGGGGGTGCGACCGGCCGGGGCCACATGGCGCGCCCCGGCCGGTCCGACGGACCCGCACGGCCGTACGCAGTTCAGCCTGACGCGTCCGTATATCGGTGTTGCGACGGATGAGTTGCCGGTGTGTTAACGCAACTCCTGCCCATAGAACATGCTTTGTCCCTCATGGCGGATCCCTGTCAAGCACGCCCGGACCTCGATCTGCCAAATCTTCGCTCAAGACTCGAATGGGCAGCACATCCACCCTCCCCGGCCCCTTGACTGAGCCGTTCCCCGATTGCGAAAGTCCGCTCAACCCGGTACGCACGCCCCACCCTGGCGAGCGGGCGGCGACATGACGCGCATAGATAACGCGAGTTGACGGTGTGACACCAGTGCGGGGGGACGCTACGCGATGACGAGTCCATCCCAGTCCGGCGTGGTCGAGAAGGCCGCACCGGGGGCGGAGGGCGAGGCGCCGGCCGGTCTGGCGCCCCGCCAGCTCATGTGGCGGCGGTTCAAACGCGACCGCACGGGCGTCATCTCCGCGTGTGTGGTGATCTTCTTCTTCGCCGTCGCCGTGCTGGCTCCGGTGATCTCCTGGCTGTACGGCAAGGATCCGTACACCACCTACGGCCTGGACCGGCCCGAGCTGCTGGACCCCCTCACCAGCTATCCGATGAAGCCCAACGGGGGCATCGACGGGGAGTTCTGGTTCGGCATCGAGCCCAAGCTGGGCCGCGATGTGCTGACCCAGCTCGTCTACGGCATCCGCACCTCGCTGCTGATCGGGCTGGCCGCGACCGTGCTGTCCACGGTCACCGGCATCGTGATCGGCGTGGTGGCGGGCTATCTGGGCGGCCGCACCGACTACTTCCTCGGCCGGCTCATCGATCTGCTGCTGTCCTTTCCGCAGCAGCTCTTCTTCGTCGCCTTCATGCCGGTGGTCACCGCGCTGTTCGTCAGCCCGCAGAAGGAGACGCCCACCTATTTCCGGGTGACGGCCCTGGTGATGGTGTTGTGGCTGCTGGGCTGGATGCAGCTGGCCCGGCTGCTGCGCGGCCAGGTGCTGTCCCTGAGGGAGCGGGAGTTCGTCGAGGCGGCCCGGGTGACCGGCGCCTCGCCATGGCGGATCGTCCGCAAGGAGCTGCTGCCCAACCTCGTCACGCCCATCCTGGTGCAGTCCACGCTGATGCTGCCGAACTTCGTGACGACGGAAGCGGCACTGTCCTTCCTCGGCGTCGGCGTGGTGGAGCCGACCCCCGACTGGGGCCGGATGTTCGCCAAGGGCGCGAACTTCTACGAGGGCGACATCACCTACATGTTCTTCCCCGGCATCGCCATGGTGGTCTTCGTGGTCGCCTTCAACCTGCTCGGGGACTCGGTCCGGGACGCGATGGACCCGAAGACCACGCGGTGACCGGGGGGCCGGAGGGCCCAAGGCAGAGAACGGCAAGTCTTCCGTCCGATGAGGCAGGTGCAGTGACCACGATGACGCCGAAGAAGAGCAGTCGCAGAGCCCGTACCTACGCCGTCGCCCTGACCGCGGGCGCCCTGGCACTCGCGGGGTGCAGCAGCGGAGGCGGCGACTCGGACCCCAAGGGGTCGAACGAGCCCAAGATGGAGTCCCAGGACGTCACCCTCGGCACCGCCGCCGACTCCACCGGACCGGCCAAGGATCTGCCGGGCGCCAAGAAGGGCGGCACCGTCACGGTGCTGCAGCGGGACGCCTTCGAGCATCTGGACCCGGGGCAGATCTACGTCAGCGATGAGCTGATCGCGCAGACCCTCTACAACCGGACGCTGACGAACTACCAGTTCGACGACAAGACGGGCAAGGCCAAGCTGGTCGGCGACCTCGCCACCGACACCGGCAAGTCCTCCGACGGCGGCCGTACCTGGACGTACACCCTCAAGGACGGGCTGAAGTACGAGGACGGCTCGCCCATCACCTCCAAGGACGTCCGGCAGGCCGTCGAGCGGCTCTACGCGCCGTATCAGACGAACGGGCCGACCTATCTGCAGCAGTGGCTCTCCGGTGAGGGCCAGAAGTACCGCAAGGCGCTTCCGGACGGCCCCTACAAGGGCAAGCATCTGCCCTCGTCGGTGCTGGACACCCCGGACGACAAGACCATCGTCTTCCACTTCGACCAGCCCCGTGCCGAGGTGCCGTTCGCGGTCGCCATGCCCAACATCACCGCGGTGCCGCCGGGCAAGGACACCAAGGAGAAGTACGACAAGGCCCCGCTGGCCTCGGGCCCGTACAAGGTCCGGAACTTCAAGTCGGGCAAGGGCGTCGAGTTCGTCAAGAACGACCAGTGGGACCCCAAGACCGACTCGATACGCCATCAGTACGTCGACGGGTTCGACGTCTCCTTCGGCCACCAGTGGGTGGACTCCACCCGCCGGCTCCAGGCCAGCAAGGGCGCCGACCGGAACGGGATGACGCTCACCAACGCGGTCGACCCCTCGCAGATCTCCACGGTCCTCAAGGACAAGGAGGCCATGGCCCGGTCGCTGACCGAGACGCAGCCCTATGTGGACGTCGTCTCGATCAACACCGATCGGGTCAAGGACAAGAAGGTGCGCGAGGCTATCGCCTGGGCCTTCCCCAGCGGGCAGTACCTCCAGCAGTTCGGCGGCCCCAAGGGCGGTGAGGTCGGCGGCGGGCTGGTCGGCCCCACGCTCAAGGGCTACGACCCCTCCTTCGACCCGTTCCAGAAGAAGAAGTACCCCGGCGGCAACGCCAAGAAGGCCAGGGAGCTGCTGAAGGAGGCGGGCAAGGAGAACTACGAGCTCGTCTACGCCTACGGCAACGGCGACACCCACCAGGACGCCTCAGTGGTCGTCCAGCAGGCCCTGGAGCGGGCCGGGTTCAAGGTGCAGAAGAAGGAGATCGACCAGTCGACCTATTACACGCAGATCGGAAAGGTCAAGAACAAGTTCGACCTGTACCGGTCCTCGTGGGGTGCCGACTGGCCGTCCGCCTCGACCGTGGTCCCGCCGGTGTACGGCGGCGAGAACGTCTACGACGACTCCTCGAACTACTCGCACCTCAACGTCCCGGCGGTCAACGACGAGATCGGCAAGGTCGCCAAGGTCAGCGACCTCGACCGGGCCACCTCGGAGTGGATCAAGCTCAGCGAGAAGATCCTCACCGATGAGGTCCCCGCGGTCCCGACCTTCTACAACCGGCTGTTCACCCTCTGGGGCTCGGGCATCGGCGGAGTGAAGTTCAACTCGGTCTACGGGGCCGTGGACCCGACGGCCATCTTCATCAAGTAGCCGCGGCCGTACCCAGGCAGCGCAGACCCCGGCCGCACCCGTATCGGCGGGTGCGGCCGGGACCCGCCCATAGGAGGTGTCTCGTGGATCATGCCGGGCTCGCGGCGTCTGGCACGCACATCCGCCGCGTTGTCGTCGTCGCACGCAGCGCCGCTGCGCTCTCCTCCTCCGCCTTGCGGCTGCACGCACCAGACACCGCTCCCTGATCCGGCCTGATCCACGAGACACCCCCTATCGGAAGATCACCGACGTCATGTTGAGATTCCTCGCCCGCCGGTCCCTCGGCGCGATCGTGATCCTGATCCTGATCAGCGCGATCACGTTCTTCCTCTTCTTCGCCCTGCCCGCCGAACCGGCCCGGCTCGCCTGCGGCAAGAACTGCGACCCCGTCTCGCTCGCCATGATCAACAAGAACCTGGGCCTGGACCAGCCGGTGCCGATCCAGTACGCGAAGTTCATGGTGGGGATCGTCGCCGGGCGGGACTTCGCCGTGGGGCACTGCAGCGCCCCCTGCTTCGGCTACTCCTTCGTCAGCCAGGAGCCCGTCTGGGGCACCATCGCCGACCGCTTCCCCACCACCCTCTCGCTCGCCCTCGGCGGCGCCGCCGTGTTCCTGGTCTGCGGGATCGGCATCGGCATGATCGCGGCCTGGCGGCGCGGCACCTGGATCGACAAGTTCTTCAGCTCGCTGTCGCTGCTCGGCGCCTCGATGCAGATCTACTTCGTCGGGGTGCTCGCCCTGGCCTGGTTCGTCAGCGGTCTGGGGATCATGGATCAGCCGGCCTACTACCCCTTCACCGACAATCCGGCGAAGTGGTTCAGCGGGATGCTGCTGCCCTGGGTGGTGCTCTCACTGATCTTCCTGGCCAACTACAGCCGGATGACCCGCTCCCAGATGGTCGAGCAGCTGCAGGAGGACCATGTCCGCACGGCGAGAGCCAAGGGGCTCTCCAGCCGTACGGTCTTCTTCCGCTACGCCTGGCGCGGCGCCATCGCCCCCATCGTCACCATCTTCGGCATCGACCTCGGATCGCTCTTCGGCGGGGCCATGGTCACCGAGTACACCTTCACCCTGCACGGCATCGGGCGGCTGGCGGTGGAATCCGTCCAGCTCACCGATCTGCCCATGCTGATGGGGGTGATGCTGGTCAGCTCCGCGGCCATCGTGGTGTTCAACATCCTGGTCGACGCCGCCTACGCCTTCATCGACCCGCGCGTGCGCCTCGCCTGACAGACCCGGAGCTGCCGAGATGACCACACTCACCAAGCCCGACGACGGCGCGACGCCCCCGCCGGCCGGCCCCGGCGACGGCGCCTTCCTGTCGGTACGCGATCTGTACGTCCGCTTCTCGACCGAGGACGGCGTCGTCAAGGCCGTCGACGGCCTCTCCTTCGACCTCGAACGCGGCCGGACGCTCGGCATCGTCGGCGAGTCCGGCTCCGGCAAGTCCGTCACCAACCTCACCGTGCTGGGCCTGCACGACCCGCGCACCACCGCCGTCAGCGGCGAGATCCTGCTCAACGGGCAGGAGCTGACCGGGGCGCCCGAGCGCACCCTGGAGCGGCTGCGCGGCAACACCATGGCGATGATCTTCCAGGATCCGCTGACCGCCCTGTCGCCGTACTACACGGTGGGCCGCCAGATAGCCGAGCCGTACCGCAAGCACACCGGCGCCTCCAAGAGCGAGGCCCGCTCCCGGGCGATCGAGATGCTGGAGAAGGTCGGCATCCCCAACCCCCGGCTGCGGGTGGACGACTATCCGCACCAGTTCTCCGGCGGGATGCGGCAGCGCGCGATGATCGCGATGTCGCTGGTCTGCGACCCCGATCTGCTGATCGCCGACGAGCCGACCACCGCGCTCGACGTCACCGTCCAGGCCCAGATCCTGGATCTGCTGAAGGACCTCCAGCAGGAGTTCGGCTCCGCGATCATCCTCATCACCCACGACCTGGGCGTGGTCGCCAACACCGCCGACGATCTGCTGGTGATGTACGCGGGCCGGGCCGTGGAGCGCGGTACGGTCCGCGAGGTGCTGCGCGCACCCCAACACCCGTACACCTGGGGGCTGCTGGGCTCCATGCCGCGGCTGTCCTCCGCCGTGGACGAGCCGCTGAACCCCATCCCCGGCTCCCCGCCGAGCCTGCTCAGCCCCCCGCCGGGCTGTCCCTTCCATCCGCGGTGCCACTACACCGACCGGGTGGAGGGCGACCGCTGCGCCACCGAGCGGCCCGTGCTGCCGGACGGCCGCGGCGCCGCCTGCCACCTGAGCGCCGAGCGGAAACAGACCCTCTTCACCGAGCAGATCAAGCCCCGGCTGGGCTAGGGCCTAGGAGCGCTGACGCATGAGCATCGAGTCGGGCATACCCGAACCCCTCCTGGTCACCGAGAAGCTGACCAAACACTTCCCGATCATGGGCGGCTTTCCGTATCGGCGGAAGGTCGGGGCCGTGCAGGCGGTGGACGGGATCGATCTGACCGTGCACGCCGGGGAGAGCTTCGGGCTGGTCGGCGAGTCCGGCTGCGGCAAGTCCACCACGGGCCGGCTGCTGACCCGGCTGCTGGAGCCCACCGCCGGGAAGATCACCTACCGGGGTCAGGACATCACCCACGCGGGCCGCAAGGAGCTGGCCCCGATCCGCTCCGAGATCCAGATGATCTTCCAGGATCCGTACTCCTCGCTGAACCCCCGGCAGACCGTCGGCACCATCATCTCCGGCCCCATGGAGATCAACGGCATCAATCCGCCGGGCGGCCGCGAGACCCGGGTGCGCGAACTGCTGGAGATCGTGGGCCTCAACCCCGAGCACTACAACCGCTTCCCGCACGAGTTCTCCGGCGGCCAGCGCCAGCGCATCGGCGTGGCCCGCGCGCTCGCCCTGGAACCCAAGCTGATCGTCGCCGACGAGCCGGTCTCCGCGCTGGACGTCTCCATCCAGGCGCAGGTCGTCAATCTGCTCCAGAAGCTCCAGCGGGAACTGGGCATCGCCTTCCTGTTCATCGCCCATGACCTCGCCGTCGTACGCCACTTCTCGCAGCGCGTCGCCGTGATGTACCTGGGCAAGGTGGTCGAGGTGGGCGACCGCGACTCGATCTACCGCCGCCCCCGCCACCCGTACACCCACGCCCTGCTGTCCGCGGTGCCGGACGCGGCGGCGGTGATGGCCGAGAACGTCAAGGGCACGGCGGACACCTCGGATGCCGAAGGGACCGCCCGCCGGACACGCATCCGGCTCGCCGGGGACGTCCCCTCCCCCATCAACCCGCCCTCCGGCTGCCGCTTCCGCACCCGCTGCTGGAAGGCCCAGGACAAGTGCGCGCGGGAAGAGCCACCGCTCCGGCGCCTGGACGGCAACCGCGAGGGCCATCTGTCCGCCTGTCACTTCCCCGAGGACCCGACCCTCGAGGCCCGCGAGGAGGACGTCGTCCTGGACCCGGCGCTGATCGCGGCGGAGTCGGGGGCGGGAGCGCCGCCGCGCAAGGAGCCGTAAGGGACGGGCCGCCCGGGTTCAGCAGCCCAGAAGCCCAGAAGCGCAGCAGCCCGGGCCCCCCTGCGCTCTCAGGGATCTCAGAAGCGCGAGAAGGCATGCGTACGGCCAATCGCGGTGAACCCGCGGCGGCCGTACCAGTGCAGCGGCCAGTCGTCCTGGTCGGCGACGAGGAACCGCAGCCCGCACCCCGCGGCGGCCGCGCGGCGCAGCGCCGCGGTCAGAACGGCGTCGGCGTGGCCGCGGCGCAGATACGGCTCGGCGGTCACCACCTCCTCGATCTGGGCGATCCCGGCGGCGGGCTCCAGGTACAGATCGGCCCAGGAGGCGACCTCGCCGCTGTCGTCGTGGGCGGCGAGGAAGAGCACCTCCTCGGCCCCGGCCCGCCGGGCGGTACGCCGCTCCACGAGGTCGTGCACGGTCCGCTCGTCCGCGTCCGGCATCCACCGCCGCTGCTGCGCCGTCACCGCCCGCCGCAGCGGCCCGTGCGGATCCGGCCCCAGCTCCCGCTCCACCACATCGGCCGCCGTGGCCTCCGGCACCGGCCCGGTGTGGACCATCAGCACCTCGGTCATATGGCTGTACCCGGCCCGTTCGAGCGCGGGCACACAGAGAAGTCCCAGCGCCTCGTCATGGACCGTGATCCGGCGGTGCGGAAGGAAGGCCATGACCTCGTCGGCGAGGGCGGGCAGCCCCTCGGGGTCGGCGGGCCCGACGATATGCAGCTGATTGTGCTCATGGGAGCGTGCGTAACCCGCATGCAGCACCAGGAATCCCCCCGGCACCTCCCGCACCTCACCGGCCTGACGACGGGCGAAGGAGATCCGGAAGTCCTGGACGCGCCGCGCATCATAGGGTCCTGGCATGGCTGTTCCTCATCCTCCGGTCTATCAGGAGTACTACACCCGCACACCCTTTCAGCTCTTCTCCGGCGTCGGATGGAAGCGGCTGGTGGCCTTCCGGGCCGACGAGTCGGGCGTCACCCTCGGCGGCCCCGTGACGCGATACCACCGGTTCCTGGCCGTCGTGCCGTGGCGGGACATCGAAGCCGTCGTCGTGTGGGCCACGAAAAAGCAAATGGAGCGGCCGATACGGCGGATAGGTCTGAAGTTGCGGCCGGGTGTGCCGGATGTTCCCGGCCCCGACGTGAAGATCAGCCCGCAGCTCGCCGCGCGTGCGGCGCCGCATATCGAGTACCCGGTCGTCAGGAACAACCGCGTCATCGCCTTCTGGAAGGTGGACCCCACCCGGCTCGCCGCCGCGGTGCGGGCGTTCGCCCCGCACGTTCAGTTGCGTGTCCACCCGGTGCGCCGGCTGCGCCCGGGGCAGGGCGACGGGCCGGGGTACGCCGGCGGGCCGGGGTACGGGTCCGGCGGGAGCATCTTCGACATCATGCCCTGACCTCCGTGCGCTCCTCCGCGAAGTGGCAGGCCGAGGCGTGGGCGGCGGGGCCCGCGAGTCCACTCGGCACCGCCAGCACCGGCGTCTCCGTCGCGCAGCGGTCCCGCGCCTTCCAGCAGCGGGTGCGGAAGCGGCAGCCGGAGGGCGGGTTCGCCGGGGAGGGGACGTCGCCGGGGAGCAGGATGCGGGTCCGGCGGGTGCGGGCCACGGGGTCGGGCACCGGGACGGCGGAGAGCAGGGCCTGGGTGTACGGGTGGGTGGGGTGGTCGTAGATCTCGGGGCCGGTGCCCATTTCGGCGAAGCGGCCCAGGTACATCACGGCGACCCGGTCGGCGATGTGCCGGACCACCGACAGATCGTGGGCGATGAAGACGTACGCCAGGCCGAACTCGTCCTGCAGCCGCTCCATCAGATTGACCACCTGCGCCTGCACCGATACGTCCAGCGCCGAGACCGGCTCGTCCGCGACGATGACCTCCGGCCGTAGCGCCAGGCCCCGGGCGATGCCGATGCGCTGGCGCTGGCCGCCGGAGAACTGGTGGGGGTAGCGGTTGAGGTGTTCCGGGCTGAGCCCCACCACCTCCAGCAGCTCCTGGACCGCCCGTCGCCGGTCGCCCTTGGGGGCCGCCTCGGGGTGGATCTCGAAGGGCTCCCCGATGATGTCGCCCACCGTCATCCGCGGGTTGAGCGAGGTGTACGGGTCCTGGAACACCATCTGGATGTTGCGGCGGACCGCCCGCAGCGCACGGCCCGACAGCCTGGTGATGTCCTCGCCCCGGTAGTGGATCGTCCCGGCGGTCGGCCGCTCCAGGCTGACCAGCAGCTTGGCCACGGTGGACTTGCCGCAGCCGGACTCGCCGACGATGCCGAGCGTCTTGCCGCGCCGCAGGGCGAAGGAGACCGTGTCGACCGCCCGGACGGCACCGACCCGCCGCTTGACCACCACACCCTGGGTCAGGGGATAGAGCTTGGCCAGGTCGCGGACCTCCAGGACCGGCCCATCGGGCTCAGCCATGCAGCTCCTCCTTCCAGAAGTGGCAGGCGCTGGTCCGGCTGCCCGCCCCGGCGTCCGCCGCCACCACGTACAGCGGCGGCCGTTCGGCGCGGCAGACGTCCTGGGCGCGCGGGCAGCGGGGATGGAACGGGCAGCCGGAGGGCATGGCGAGGGGGCTGGGCGGCGCGCCCTTGATGGCGTAGAGCCGCTCGCCCCGGTGGTCCACGCGCGGCACGGAGTCCAGCAGTCCGCGGGTGTACGGATGGGCGGGGCGGCGGTAGAGGTCGCGCACCGGCGCGGTCTCCACGATCCGGCCCGCGTACATCACCGCGATGGTGTCGGCCACGTCCGCGACCACGCCCAGGTCATGGGTGATGAGGACGAGCCCCATGGCGTACTCCCGGCGCAACTCCGCGAGCAGGTCCATCACCTGGGCCTGGACGGTGACGTCCAGGGCGGTGGTCGGCTCGTCGGCGATGATCAGTTCCGGCTCCAGCGCCATCGCCATGGCGATCATGATGCGCTGGCGCATCCCCCCGGAGAACTGATGCGGATAGTCCCCTGCCCGCTGCCCCGCCGCCGGGATGCGGACCCGGTCCATCAGCTCGACCGCCCGCCGCCGGGCGTCCTTGCGGGACATCCCCCGGTGCACCTCGTACATCTCGGCGAGCTGGGCGCCCACGGGGAGCACCGGGTTGAGGGCGGAGAGCGCGTCCTGGAAGATCATCGCCATCGCGGCGCCCCGGATCCGGCGGCGCTCCCGCGCGCCCATCGTCAGCAGATCCCGTCCCCGGAAGAGCACTTGGCCACCGGTGACCCGACCGGGCGGGGAGTCGAGGATGCCCATGACGGCCTGGGCGGTCACGGACTTGCCGGACCCCGACTCGCCCAGCACGGCGAGGGTGCGGCCCGCGTCCAGGCCGTAGCTCACCCCGCCGACGGCCTCGGCGACCCCGTCCCGGGTGCGGAATTCGACGCGGAGGTCCCGGACCTCCAGCAGGCGGTTCATCGCCGGACCTACCGCAGCCTGGGGTCGAGGGCGTCGCGCACCGCGTCGCCGAGCATGATGAACGCGAGCACCGTGACCGACAGCGCTCCGGCGGGCCACAGCAGCATATGCGGGGCGTTGCGGATCTGGGTGGCGGCGGAGGAGATGTCGATCCCCCAGGAGACGGTGGGCGGTTTGAGCCCCACGCCGAGGAACGACAGGGTGGCCTCCAGCGAGATGTAGGTGCCCAGCGCGATGGTCGCGACGACGATCACGGGGGCCACGGCGTTGGGCGCGATATGGCGCAGCAGCGTCCGGCCGCTGCCGGCGCCCAGCGCCCGCGCCGCCTGGACGTAGTCGTGCTCCTTGACGGTCACCACCGAGCCGCGCGCGATCCGGGAGATCTGCGGCCAGCCCAGCAGCACGATGAAGCCGACGACCGGCCAGACCGAGCCGCTGGTGACCACCGACAGGAAGACCAGGCCGCCCAGCAGGATCGGGATGCCGAAGAAGACATCGGCGATCCGCGAGAGCAGCGCGTCCCACCAGCCGCCGAAGTACCCGGCGAGTCCTCCCAGCGCGCTGCCCAGCAGCGCCGCGCCGAGGGTGGCGCAGATGCCGACGGTGATGGAGGCGCGGGCGCCGTAGACCGTGCGGGTGTAGACGTCGCGGCCCTGGAGGTCGTAGCCGAAGGGGTGGCCGGGGGCCGGGCCGTCCTGCGCCCTGGCGAGGTCGCCGTGGTACGGGTTGCCGCTCGCGATCAGCTGCGGCCAGATCGCGATGAGGACGAGGAAGAAGATGGTCAGCGCGGAGACGATGAAGACGGGGTCGCGGCGCAGATCGTGCCAGGCATCCGACCACAGCCCCCGTCCGGTGGGCGCGGCCGGTCCGCCGGAGCGGCGGCCGGGCTCCTTGCGCCAGGGGAGGGGGAGGCGCCAGGGGCCGCGCCGTGGTCCGCCGTTCAGGGTCTGGGGGCCGGAGGTGGTGAGGTCCATGGGACCGCCGCCGCTGCCGGCCGGTGCGATCGCCTCGGTCATGTCGTAGCGCGGGTCACAGGGCTCAGGCATACCGGATCCTCGGGTCGAGCACGGCGTAGAGGAGGTCGACGAGCAGATTGGCGAGCAGGAAGACGATCACCAGGATGGTCACGAAGCCGACGACGGTCGGCGAGTTCTGGCGCAGGATGCCCTGGTAGAGCTGGTAGCCCACACCGTGGATATTGAAGATCCGCTCGGTGACGATGGCCCCGCCCATGAGCGCGCCGATGTCCGTGCCGATGAAGGTCACCACCGGGATCAGCGAGTTGCGCAGCAGATGGCGGGTGACGATGCGGTGGCGCGGCAGCCCCTTGGCGACGGCGGTGCGGACGTAGTCGGCTCGGGCGTTCTCCACGATGGAGGTGCGGGTGAGGCGGGTGGTGTACGCGAGCGACACCAGCCCCAGCACCACCCCGGGCAGCAGCAGTTCGGTCAGCGGCGCCTCCGGGGAGACCGAGGGTCTGGCCCAGCCCCAGGTCACGCCGAACAGATACTGCAGCACCGTGCCGCTGACGAAGGTCGGGACGGCGACCACGACCAGGGTGAGCAGCAGCACCGAGGTGTCCAGCCCCCGGCCGCGGCGCAGCCCGCTGAGGACGCCCAGGGTGATGCCCAGCACCATCTCGAAGACGATCGCGACCACGGTGAGCCGGAGGGTGACGGGGAACGCGCTCGCCATCAGCTCGGTCACCGGCTGCCCGTTGAAGGCCGTACCGAAGTGCCCGCTGAAGACCTGCCCCATGTAGTGCACGTACTGACGCCACAGCGGCTCGTCCAGATAGAGGTCCTGGCGGATCCGGGCGGCGGTGGCGGGGTCGGGGGCCTTGTCACCGAAGAGCGCGGCGACCGGGTCACCGAGCGCGTACACCATGAAGAAGATCAGGAAGGTGGAGCCGATGAACACCGGGATCATCTGAAGCAGCCGGCGCAGTGCGTAGCGGCCCATGGCTCAGCCGACCCTGATCTGTGCGTAGACCGGGACGCTGAACTGGTTGAGCGCCACCTCGCTGAGCCGCCGCGAATAGCCCGCGCTGCCGTTCTGGTACCACAGCGGAATGGCGGGCATCTGCTCGGCGAGGACCTTCTCCGCGTCCCGGAAGTCCGCGATGGCCCGGCCGTCCGCGGTGGCGGCGTTGGCCTGGTTCACCATCCGGTCGAAGCCGGTGTCGCTGAAGTGGCCGTCGTTGGAGGAGGCGCCGGTGTAGTACAGGGGCTGGAGAAAGTTCTGGATCAGCGGATAGTCCATCTGCCAGCCGGCCCGGAACGGCCCGGTCATCTCCTTGCCCGCCATCTTGTTGCGGTAGTCGGCGAAGGTGCCGACCGGTTTGCCGACACAGGCCCGGTCGCTTCTCAGCACGGTGTTGACGCTGTTGCAGACCGCGTCCACCCAGTCCTTGTGGGAGCCGCTGTCGGCGTTGTACGTGATCGTCATCCGGCCGCCGGGCAGCCCGCCGCCGGCCTTGATCAGCTTGCGCGCCCGGGCCGGGTCGTAGCGGCAGGCGTCCCCGCACAGCCCCGGCTGATAGCCGCCCTGGCGACGCAGGACCGGCGAGGTCCAGTCGGTCGCGGGGGTGCGGGTGCCGTGGAAGATCCGCTCGGTGATCTGCGCGCGGTTGATCGCCATCGAGATCCCCCGGCGGACCTTGGCCTTGGCCGGGCCGCTCCAGGCGCGGTCGTACATCGGGAAGGTGAGGGTCTGGATGATCCCGGCGGGCTGGTTGATGTAGCGGTCGCCGAGGTCGGAGCGGACGAACTTGAGCTGCTGCGCCGGGACATCGTCGACCAGATCGAGATTGCCCGCCTGGAGATCGGTGTAGGCGGTGTTGTTGTCGGTGTAGACACGCAGATCGACGCCCTTGTTACGGGCCTGGTCCGGGCCGCGGTAGCCGTCCCAGGCGCGCAGCTTCATCACCGAGCCCTCGGTGTACGACCGCACCTGGTACGGGCCGTTGCCGACGGGCTTCCGCAGCCAGGCGGCATGGTCCTCGAAGAACGCCCGGGGCAGCGGCGCATAGGCGTTGTAGCCCAGCGTCTTGGGCCAGGTGGAGAACTTCTGGGTGAGCCGGACGGTGAAGGTCCGCTCGTCCTTGACCCGCAGCCCGGAGAGGGTCTTGGCGGTGGGGGCGCCGCCGGAGGCGGGATGGACCTTGTCGTAGCCCTCGATGTACTCGAAGAAGTAGGCGTTGCGCTGCTTGTGGTCGATCCGGGCGCCGTAGTTCCAGGCGTTCACGAAGGACGCGGCGGTGACCTTCTCCCCGTTGGCGAACCGCCGGTCCTTCTTGAGGGTGATGGTGTAGTTCCGCTGGTCGGAGCTCTCGATCCGGTCCGCGAGCGCGTTCTTGGCCTCACCGGTCCTGGGGTCGTAGCGCTTGAGCCCCCGGAAGATCATGTCGAGGACCTTGCCGCCCTGGACGTCATTGATGTTGGCCGGCTCCAGCGGGTTGGGCGGATCGCCCCAGGACGAGCGGACGACACCGTCCTCGGCGCCGCCGTCCCCGCCGCCGCAGGCCGTCAGGGGCAGGGCGACGGCGGACACGCAGAGCGCGGACAGCGCGCGCCTGGCACACAGGGAATACGGGGCTCCGCGCATGGCGCCTCCCGAGGATCCGGTCCAAGATCCGCCTTTGGCTCCATCTGACATCCGCCGGGGCGACGGCGCACGTCGATGACCGCTGTCCGGGGTGGCGCGCGGTGGGTGGAGCGACGCGGGTGAGGCGCGATGGGGAAGCGCGAGCCGAGCGGTACGTCCCTCGCTCGGCAAGCGCTTTCTAGAGCACTGTCCCGTAAGAACACTCCAGATTTCAAGTGCTGTTACCGGAGTTGGAGCGATCCATTCCCGCCTCGGGTGACAGGCGACGCGCAAGCGTTTTATATTCGGCGCCGCAGGGCCCCGGGCACCGCGGGCCCCGGGCACCGCGGGCCCCGGGCACCGCGGGCCCCGGCCGCCGCAGGCCCCGAGGTCGCGGGCCCCCGACCGCCGCAGACCCCCGCCACCGCCAGACCACCAGGCACCACAGACCCCCGCCGGGTCGCGGACGCTCCCCGTCCGCGACCGCCTCTACCCTGCGGGCCATGGAGATCCGTCCCTTCCGCATCGCCGTCCCCCAGCCCGACCTCGACGATCTGCGCCGGCGCCTGGAACACACCCGCTGGCCGGAACCGCTCCCGGGGCCCGGCTGGTCCGACGGGGCCCCGCTCGACCACGTCCGCGCGCTGGCCGGGTACTGGGCCACGGGCTTCGACTGGCGGGCGCAGGAGGCGCGGCTGAACGCGTTCCCCCAGTTCACGGCCGAGATCGACGGGCAGCGGGTGCACTTCCTCCATGTCCGCTCGCCCGAGCCGGCTGCCCTGCCGCTGCTGATCACCCATGGCTGGCCCGGTTCGGTCGCGGAGTTCACCGAGGTCATCGGCCCGCTGACCGATCCGCGCGGGCACGGGGGCGACCCGGCCGACGCCTTCCACGTCGTCATCCCGTCCCTCCCCGGCTTCGCCTTCTCCGCCCCGCCCCGCGAACCCGGCTGGGGCATCCGCCGCATCGCCACCGCGTGGACGGAGCTGATGCGACGCCTGGGGTACGAGCGCTACGGCACACAGGGCGGCGACTTCGGCTCGCTGATCTCCCCCGAAGTGGCCCGGGTGGCACCGTCCCGGGTCGTCGGCGTACACGTGAACGCGTTGGTGACCGTAGGTCCGGCCGACCCGGCCGACCCGGAGGACCTGACCCCGGCGGAACGCTCCCGCCTCGCCGGGCGGGAACGCTGGCACCGCGAGCTGTCCGGCTACGCCGCCCTCCAGGGCACCCGCCCCCAGACCCTGTCCTACGGCCTCGCCGACTCGCCCTCCGGCCAACTGGCCTGGAACCTCGACTGGTTCGCCGCCCACGGCGACAAACCGGACGCCCTCGACCGCGACGCGGTCCTGACGAACGTCTCCCTCTATTGGTTCACCAACACCGCGGGCCCCTCCGCCCGCCTCTACAAGGAGGCCGCCTCGGCCTGGGGCACACCCCCCGAACGCTCCGGCGTCCCCACCGGCGTGGCGGTCTTCCGGGGCGACACCGCGATCCGCCGCCTCGCCGAGCCGCACCACACGATCACCCACTGGTCGGAATTCGAGGCGGGCGGCCACTTCGCGGCGATGGAGGTCCCGGAACTGCTGGTTGGTGACGTACGGACGTTCTTCCGCGCCCTCCGCTGACCGGGGCCCCTACCGTCCGTACCGGTGCACCCTGCGCGGGAGGGGTCCCGGGCACTCCCCCGGATGATGGCCGCCCTGTCACCGAGGTGAGTAACCAAGGAAGTCCGCCATGACCCCTGTGCAAGCCGACTGGCTGTCCATCGTGTTCGCTCCCATCGGCGTCATCGCGCTGGTGACCGCCTTCTTCGCGCGACGCTCGGCGACCCGGAGGGGCGAGTCCATGCCTGCCTGGGGCACGGCCGTGCAGGGTGTGGGCATGGTCCTCGTGATGTGCGTGGCCCTCGTCAACATGGCGTGGGGCACGTGAGGGAAGTCGACACCGCCCCTTCCGGGCGCCCACGGACGGCGGTTCATCCGAACGAAGCGCTGGGCAGGTAGGGAGAACGGCCGCCCAGCACCCGCGAGGAGAGCCCCGTGACCGACTCGCCCTTCCCGGCGGACCAGCGGATCGTCCTGATCGGCGACCCACGCGTCAGGGCGGTCCCGGTACGCGGCTGCGGCGAACCGCTGGTCGACTGCCGGGGCCGGCTGCGCGTGGACCCCCGGCGAGCCGACCCCGCGCCCGCCGCCGCCTACGGCCCCGCCCCGGAGCCCCACTCTGATCCACATGCATGCTCACCAGAAGCGGGCGAACAATGAAATGAGGCAGTTGAGAGACGACGCGAGAAGGTGACCGTGATGCGGAACTCGATCGTACGTACCCTGGCAACCGGTGCCGCGGCGGCTGTGATGGCCGGTGGTGCGGCCGTCGCCGCTCCGGGTACCGCCTTCGCGACGCCCACCACGTCGGCGACGCACACCAAGGCGGACACCACCCAGCACGGGACCGCCCCGTCACCCACGCCGTCGCCCTCCAAGTCGGGCAAACACTGTATGGACATGAAGGCCCACACCAAGACGGTCACGCGTGACGGCAAGAGCTACAAGGTCTGGATCTCGCCCCACAAGGTCTGCTACATGATGAAGTGATCGCCGCGGACCAGGCTCCGGGCCGGTGACGTCGCGGTGGGTTCGGCGCGGTGGCATGCCGTGGCGTCGGCGTCCCCGTACCCCCAACCCACCGCGCCCCCGGGTTCAACACCCCGGCCGGTCGAACGCCCCCGCCTTCGCAGCCCGCAGAAACGCACGGAGCGCGGCGGGGGTCGTGGCTATGACGACCTCCGGGTCGTCGCTCTCCCGGAGGTGCGGGGTGCCGGTGGCGTCGGCGGCGAGTTCGACGCAGTTGGGGGCGTCACCCGTGCTGAAGCTGGACTTCCGCCACGGAAGCGAGGACATGCGGCTCTCTCCTTTAGAGAAGCGGATAGAGGATGTGCTGGATGAGCCCGAGGGAATCCTTCGCCGTACGAGCCTCCGGCACAGCCTCAGCATCGACCGGTGGCAGGGCCAGTTCACTCAGCCTCGCGAACGACTCCCCATACTCAGCCAGCGCTTGGCGCTCGTCGAGGAACTGTGCCTTGCCCACCTGGTCGACGAGTACCGTGCCCAATTCCACCACGCCGGGCTCGATCACCATGAACGGGTGGCTGAAGGCCGCGCTTCCCTCGTTGTCGATGGGGACGATTTGGATCGTGACGTTCGGCAAGCGCGACAGCTCGATCAGCCGCAGCAGTTGATCACGCATCACCGCCCGGCCCCCGTAGAGAACACGCAGCGCCGCCTCGTGAATGATGGCGTGGAACTGGGGAGGCCGCTCGCCCGACAGAACCCTCTGCCGCCGCATCCTGAACTCCACGGCCGTGTCCCGCACTTCACTCACAGTCGGCGAGAAGCCGCTGCTGTGCACAGCAGTCGTGTACTCGAAGGTCTGGAGCAGACCCGGGATGAACAGCAGCTCATAGTTGCGCAGGGCGACGGCTCCGGCTTCCAGTTCTGCCAGGTCGAGGTGGGTCGCACCGAGAGTCGCGCGGTAATCGCTCCACCATCCCCTCCCAGACTCCTGCCCCAGGGCCAGTAGGGCATCAACGGGATACGTATACGTACCACTCAGCGCTTGGGACAGCTTCTGGAAGCGTTCGGTAGACAGACCAGTGCGGCCCGCTTCGACGTTACTGAAGTGCGGCTGCCGCATGCCCACCACCTGGGCCGCCTCGCCAACGGTCAACCCCGCCGCCTCGCGCAGCCTGCGCACCTCGATGCCGAATCGGCGCTGCCGATACGTGGGATCACCCCTGAGCCCCATGCGGTTCCCCTCTCTTGTGCGGCGAGTGTTGCGCGGTGCACGTGCATGCGTCCACTCCGTAACCCCCGTCGGCCCAACTGGGTTGAATATATACGAGCGACATCGCTACCTTACGTATGGCGCCAGTCACAGAAGGCACTCACTTGGAGGCTGCCACATGCGCACGCCCGAAGAGCCCTGGTCCTACGGCCTGTTCATCCCCCACGACCCACGCGCCGTGGGCGTCGCGCGGGCCACCATCCGTCACATCCTCCGGGCGGCGCGGCTCGACTGCATCGTCGACACGGCCGAACTGCTCGTGTCGGAGCTGGTCACCAACGCGTACCGGAACACCACCACCGACGCGTACGTCAGCATGGACTGGGAGCCATCGCCGTCCGACTTCCGGGTCACCGTCTGGGACTCCGGGTGCGGGCTGCCGCAGCCGGTGGCGGCGGACACCGAGGACGAGAGCGGGCGCGGGCTCACGCTCGTCGAGTCGTGCTCCGACACCTGGGGCGTGCACGACTACACCGACAAGGACGCGGGCGTCACCGGCAAGGCCGTATGGTTCACGCTGAACCCGCCGCCACCCGCGATGGGCCAAACTGGATGAACGCCTGCCTGAAGCGATCACCCCACGTGGACGACCTACGGCATACCGGAGGAGACAGCGCCGTGAGCACACAGCCCATAGAGGACTCCCACGACGAGCCGCTGTTCCCCATGCCGCCGTTGACCGAGCAGGCTCTGCGGGTCGCTGTTCGCTCCCTCGACCTCGGCGCGGCCGTCCGATTCGAGGAGGAATTCCACAGCGCCTGGCAGGAGGCGGTGCAGACGGACAGCACCGTCCCCATGCACACTTTCCTCCACCGCTGGGGAGTCTTCGTTGCTCTGCGGCGCCACCCGGATCGGGCTCGACGACTCCACGAGTTGGAAGCGGCCGTCGCCGACGCACCCAGCATCGAGGACGCCCGGCGGGCCTCCGCACAGATCGGAGTGCTGTTGGATGCCGCGCGCCGTGAGGTAGCAGGGTGAGCGACTGGACCTGGGAGTACCTTCCCGATGCCGAGAACGTGGTCGGCGGTCTGAATCCGCAGATCAAGCACGATGTGGAGCGACTTGCCCAGCGGCTGGCCGATGCCGCTGCCGTCAAGTATCTCGGCGACCCACCGATTCATGAGTCCGGGGTTTCGAACTTACTCGACCATGCAGAGGGCCGACTGATCGTCTGGTATCAGGAGCATCGTCGCTTCACCACCGTCTTCGTCGTCCGGGTACAGCATTGGCCCGAGCCGGACGGGGCCTGAACGACGACGAGGGCCGCCCGGGACGTGGATCACGTCCCGGGCGGCCCTCGTCGTTCACACAGCGGCCCGCGCGGAGGGGTCAGGCGTGGACCACGTCCTTCTCCTCCGCGAAGTGGCACGCCGACTCGTGTGCCGCGGGCGAGTCCGATCCGGCGAAGCGCTCCGGGATGGCCAGGAGCGGGATCTCCTTGGCGCACTTGTCCTCGGCCTTCCAGCAGCGGGTGCGGAAGCGGCAGCCAGAGGGCGGGTTGGCCGGGGAGGGGACGTCGCCGGTGAGGATGATGCGTTCGCGGCCCTCGCGCGACTCCGGGTCCGGGACCGGGACGGCCGACAGCAGTGCCTGGGTGTAGGGGTGCGTCGGGTGGTCGTAGATCTCGGTGTCGGAGCCGATCTCGGCCATCTTGCCCAGGTACATCACGCCGACCCGGTCGGAGATGTGCCGGACGATGGACAGGTCGTGGGCGATGAAGATGTAGGACAGGTTGAACTCGTCCTGCAGACCCTCCATCAGGTTGATGACCTGTGCCTGGACGGAGACGTCGAGCGCGGAGACCGGCTCGTCGCAGATGATGATCTCCGGGTTGAGGGCGAGCCCGCGCGCGATGCCGATGCGCTGGCGCTGGCCGCCGGAGAACTGGTGCGGATAGCGGTTGATGTACTCGGGGTTGAGGCCCACGACGTCCAGGAGTTCCTGGACCTTGCGGCGCCGGTCGCCCTTGGGAGCCACCTCGGGGTGGATCTCGAAGGGCTCCCCGATGATGTCGCCCACCGTCATCCGCGGGTTGAGCGAGGTGTACGGGTCCTGGAACACCATCTGGATGTTGCGGCGGACGGCCCGCAGCGCACGGCCCGACAGCCTGGTGATGTCCTGGCCCTTGTAGAAGACCTCGCCCGCGGTGGCGGTCTCCAGGGTCATCAGCAGCTTGGCGACGGTGGACTTGCCACAGCCGGACTCGCCCACGATGCCGAGGGTCTCGCCCTGGTAGAGGTCGAAGGAGATGCCGTCGACCGCCTTGACCGCGCCGATCTGCCGCTTGAAGAGGATGCCCTGGGTCAGCGGGAAGTGCTTGACCAGATTGCGCACCTGGAGGATCGGCTCGCCACGGTCGACCTTGGCCTCGAGGGCCGCGACCGCCTCGTCCTCGGTGGCGGCGTCGACCGTCTCCACCTCCGTGACGTTGGGGGTGGCGTCCACGGCCGGTTCCATGGCGGCCTCGTTCTTCTCGGTGTCAGCCATGGAGGGTCTCCTTCCAGAAGTGGCACGCGCTGCCGCGGCCCGGCAGCTCCGCGCCGTCCTGCTCGGTGACCGGCACCAGCGCGGGGACGTCCGTACGGCAGATGTCCTCCGCCTTGGGGCAGCGCGGGTTGAAGGCGCAGCCCGAGGGGATCTTGAGCAGATTGGGCGGCAGCCCCTTGATCGCGTAGAGCTCCTGCCCCTTGCGGTCCAGGCGCGGGATGGAGTCCAGCAGGCCCCGGGTGTAGGGGTGGGCCGGGCGCTTGTAGAGCTCGTGCACGGGGGCGGTCTCGACGATCCGTCCCGCGTACATCACGGCGATCTTGTCGGCGACGTCCGCGACCACGCCCAGGTCATGGGTGATCAGGATCAGACCCATGTTGTACTCACGCTGAAGCTCCGCGAGCAGGTCCATCACCTGGGCCTGGACGGTGACGTCGAGGGCCGTGGTCGGCTCGTCGGCGATGATCAGGTCCGGCTCCAGCGCGAGCGCCATGGCGATCATGATGCGCTGGCGCATACCGCCGGAGAACTGGTGCGGGTAGTCGCTCACCCGCTCCTTGGCCGCCGGGATGCGGACCCGGTCCATCAGCTCGATGGCCTTGGCCTTGGCCTCCTTCTTGGACAGGCCCTGGTGGACCCGGAACATCTCGCCGAGCTGATAGCCGACGGAGAGCACCGGGTTCAGCGAGGAGAGCGCGTCCTGGAAGATCATGGCGATCCTCCGGCCGCGGATCTTCCGGCGCTCCTCCCCCGACATGGTGAGCATGTCCTCGCCGCGGAAGAGGATCTGGCCCTGCGGGATCTTCCCGGGCGGCATGTCCAGGATGCCCATGATCGCCTGGGCGGTCACCGACTTGCCGGAGCCGGACTCGCCGAGGACGGCGAGGGTCTCACCGGCGTCGACGCTGTAGTTCACGCCGTTGACGGCCTTGGCGACACCGTCCCGGGTGTGGAACTCCACATGCAGATCGCGGACTTCCAGCAGGGGGGTGCCATCGTCGCCGGCACCCTCGCGGACGGCGTCGTCCGCGGTCTTCTCGATGGTGGTCACGTACGCCCTCCTCAGCGCAGCTTGGGGTCGAGGGCGTCGCGCACCGCGTCGCCGAGCGTGATGAATGCGAAGACCGTGAGGCTCAGCATTCCGGCCGGGAACAGCATCACATGCGGGTTGTCCCGGATGGCGTCCTTGGCCGACGAGATGTCGATGCCCCACGAGATCGTCGGGTCGGCGAGGCCGAGACCCAGGTACGACAGCGTGGCCTCGGCGGAGATGTAGGCACCGAGCGAGATCGTCGCGACCACGATGGTGGGCGCGAGCGCGTTGGGCAGGACGTGCCGGAACAGGATCCGGCTGGTGCCCGCGCCCAGGGCGCGCGCCGCGGTGACGTAGTCCGCCTGCTTGGCCGTGATCACCGAGCTGCGCATCACGCGGGCGATGGTGGTCCAGCCCAGGAAGGCCAGCGCCGCGATCACCACGTACACCTTGCGCTCGGTGAACGCGTTCAGCACGACCATCGAGCCGAGCAGGAACGGCAGACCGAAGAAGATGTCGACGATGCGGGAGACGATCGAGTCGATCCAGCCGCCGAAGTACCCGGCCAGCATGCCCAGCAGGCCGCCGAAGAGGGTGACCACGACCGTCACCCCGACGCCGACCATGATGGAGGCGCGGGTGCCGTAGATGACCCGGGCGTAGATGGAGCGGCCCTGCCCGTCGTAGCCGAACCAGTCGGCCTGGAAGAAGTGCGTCAGCTCCGGCTTGGTCAGGAAGTGGTTGGTCAGGTCGCCGTCCTTGGGGTCGGCGCCGCTGAAGAGACCGGGGAACATCGCGATGCTGAGCAGCAGGACCAGCAGCACCGCCGAGACCCAGAACAGCGGCCGGTGGCGCAGCTCGAACCAGGCGTCGCCCCACAGCGAGCGCGGCTTGCCCTGGGGGGCGGGGCCGGCGGCGGGGGCGCTGTCCACCTCGGTCGGCGGGGCCACGGCGTCGACCGCCGTGTCGACCGCCGTACCGGACTGGGATTTGGTCATGTCAGGCATACCGGATCCTCGGGTCCAGGACCGCGTACAGCAGGTCGACGACTAGGTTGATCAGCAGGATGACGAGGACGAAGACGGTCACGACCCCGACGATCGTGGAGCCCTCCCGCCGTCCGAGCGCGTTGAACAGCAGATTGCCGACGCCCTGGACGTTGAAGATGCCCTCGGTGACCACCGCGCCGCCGACCAGCGCGCCGACATCGGTGCCGAGGAAGGTGATCACGGGGATCAGCGAGTTGCGCAGCAGGTGGACGCCGATGATGCGGCGGCGCGGCAGGCCCTTGGCGAGCGCGGTGCGCATGTAGTCGGCGCGCAGGTTCTCGGCGAACGTGGTCCGGGTCAGCCGGGCCACATACGCCATGGAGAGCATCGCGAGCACGAAGCCGGGCAGCAGTAGCTGCTCCACGTCCATCGAGTTCTGCACGTTCGGTGGCAGCCAGCCGAGCTCGTCGGCGAAGATGAACCGGGCCAGGTAGCCGAGCACGAAGACCGGCATCGAGATGACGATCAGTGTGAAGATCAGGACGCCGGTGTCCACGGCGCGGCCGGCCTTGAGACCGGCCCAGGCACCGAGCCCGATGCCGACGATGATCTCGATGGTGAGGGCCACCGCCGCGAGGCGGAGGGTCACCGGGAAGGCCATCCCCATTTCCTCGGAGACCGGGCGACCGCCGAAGGTCTTGCCGAAGTCTCCCTGGAAGAGGTTGACCATGTAGTCGATGTACTGCCTCCACAGAGGCTGGTCCAGCCCGAACTCATGGCGGAGGGACGCGACCTGCGCGGGGTCCGCGGCCTTGTCTCCCCACATCGCCCGGATAGGGTCACCGGGCAGTACGTGGACCATGAGGAAAATAATCAGAGTAGTCCCGATGAACACCGGGATCATCTGGAGCAGTCGCCTGGCGACATAGCGCCCCATCATGCCTCCATGCCGTTGGGGGGCGGCGGAGGCCACGTCTCGTCTGCGCCACGCGGGTGGGGGGATGAGCTGCGGGCCTCACGCCTGCGGGCCGGTGCCGCCGCTCCCCGGTGGGAGGAGCGGCGGCACCGGCCGGCGGTCCCGATGATTACTTCTTCTTCACCTGGACGTCGGTGAAGATGGGGTCGCCGTCCTGGCCGTAGGGGATCTTCCCCAGGACCTTGTTGGACTGGCCGCTGTTGACCTTGTAGAACCACAGCGGGATCGCCGGCATGTCCTTGGCGAGGACCTGCTCCGCCTCCTGGTAGAGCTTGACGGTCTCGTCCAGGGTGGCGGCCTTGTCGGCCTTGGCAGCGAGCTGGTCGAACTCCTTGTTGGCGTAGCCGCTGGTGTTACCGGCCGCCTTGGAGCCGTACAGGTCCCTCATGAAGTTCGAGTTGACCGGGTAGTCGAGCACCCAGCCACCGCGGTACATCGACTTGACCTGGTGCTTGTCACGCGCGTTCAGGTCGGCCTGGAAGTCGGGCTTGGAGTCGCCGACGCAGTCGACGCCGGTGGCCTTGCGGATGCTGTTGCAGACCGCGTCCACCCAGGGCTTGTGGTCCTGGTCGGCGTTGAACTGGATCGAGATCTTGTTGCCCGGGACGCCGCCACCCTCCTTGATGAGGGCCTTGGCCTTGGCCGGGTCGTAGGTGACCTGCTCCTTGAGCGCACCGGCCTTGTAGCCGATCACGCCGCGGGCGACATAGCTGTCGGCCGGGGTGCGGGAGCCGTGGAGCACGGTCTTGGTGATCGTGTCACGGTCGATCGCCATGGACAGACCCTGGATGACCTTGGGGTCGATGTCCTTGAACTGCTTGGTGTAGAAGGCCGGGACGATCGACTGGACCGCCGAGTACTCCTCGTCGATCGCGCGCTTGCCCAGGTCGCTCTTGTAGTTCGTGAGCGCGGTGGTCGGGACCTGCTCGATCCAGTCCAGGTTGTTCGAGCGCAGGTCCGAGTAGGCGGCGTCGGCGGTGGTGTAGTTCTTGAAGTCGATGCCGCCGTTCTTGGCCTTGTTCGGGCCCTGGTAGCCGTCGAACTTCCGGACCTTGATCATCTTCTTGTGGTCCCAGGAGACGAACTTGTAGGGACCGTTGCCGACCGGCTTCTCACCGAAGCCCTTGGGGTCCTTGAAGAACCCGCTGGGCAGCGGGGCCCACACGTCGTAGCCCAGCTTGTAGGCGAAGTACGAGACCGAGCTGTTGAGCTCGATCTTGAACTCGTTGTCGTTGACGACCTTCAGGCCGGACATCTTGTCGGACTTGGGCTTGCCCTTATCGGGGTGGACGTCCCCGTAGCCCTTGATGTCCTGGAACCAGCTGGAGTTCGTCTGGTTGTTCTCGACGTTGGCGGACCAGTTCCAGGAGTCCACGTAGGACTTGGCGGTCACGGCCTCGCCGTTGTGGAACTTCCAGCCCGGCTTGAGCTTGACGGTCCAGACGGAGGAGTCCTTGTTGGGGGTGACGGACTCGGCGTTGACGTACACCAGCTTGCCGGTGCCGGGCTCATAGTCCACCAAGCCCGCGAAGATCGCCCGCAGCACGCGGCTGCCCTGGCTCTCCTTGGCGTTCGCCGGCTGCAGCGGGTTCTGCGGCTCGCCGAGCTGGGCGGTGAGTATCCCGTTCGGGTCCGCCGCGCCCTTGTTCATGTCATTGCTGCCGCCGTCGCTGTCGTTACCACCGCAGGCGGTCGCGGCCAGCGCCACAACCGCCGCCAACGCGACCCACTTGGCGCTCTTGGCACCGCGCATGGGTTTGCCTCCTCAGGAGTCCACTGTCACTACGAGAGGGGGCACCCGGAGACACGCTGACACCCCTGACAGCGAAAGGGACCGGAACCCCCCAGATGTGCTCGTAGGTCCGCGCTCCCCACAGCGTGTGACCCATTGACCCGAGCTCAATGGACCCCATGATTGAGCACGTCCGGCCCTTAAACCACACCTTATGGGTCTCGCTTTGGTCACAGCATCTACGCGCGGAGCTTCGAAATCCGGACAAAACTGCCCCAGACAGACACACGCGAAACGGACTGTTAACACATCATGCGGAGCCTGAGATCCGATACTCGGACGCTCAGATCCGGATAACCGCTTGACTGGCACCTTCCTGACATGGCAATGGCCCGGACCTCCGCCGCGGAAGCGGGAGGTCCGGGCCGTTGGCAGCTCACTGACGCACAGGGGGGCGCCTACACTCCGTGATCGGCTCCGGAGTGCGCATCGGCGCCCGGAGCGGGCCCCGGCGCCCGGCGCCCGGGCGTGAGCGTCACCGCTTGGCGCGGGCCGCGGAGCGGGCGCGCTCCTTCTGGTCCAGCACCACCTTGCGGATCCGCACCGTCTCCGGCGTCACCTCGACGCACTCGTCGTCGCGGCAGAACTCCAGGGACTGCTCGAGCGAGAGCAGCCGCGGCGGGACCAGGGACTCGGTCACATCCGCGGTGGAGGACCGCATGTTGGTGAGCTTCTTCTCCTTGGTGATGTTGACGTCCATGTCGTCGGAGCGGGAGTTCTCGCCGACGATCATGCCCTCGTACACCTCGGTGCCCGGCGAGGTGAACAGCACGCCGCGCTCCTGGAGGTTGGTCATCGCGAAGGCGGTCACCGCGCCCGAGCGGTCGGCCACCAGCGACCCGTTGTTGCGGGTCTTCAGCTCGCCGAACCACGGCTCGTGGCCCTCGTGGATGGAGTGCGCGATACCGGTGCCGCGGGTCGCGGTCAGGAACTCGGTACGGAAGCCGATCAGACCGCGGGAGGGGACGATGAACTCCATGCGGACCCAGCCGGAGCCGTGGTTGGACATGTTGTCCATCCGGCCCTTGCGGGTGCCCATGAGCTGGGTGACGGCGCCCATGTGCTCCTCGGGCACATCGATGGTGATGCGCTCGATCGGCTCGTGGAGCTTGCCCTCGATCTCCCGGGTGACCACCTGCGGCTTTCCGACGGTCAGCTCGAAGCCCTCCCGGCGCATGGTCTCCACCAGGATCGCCAGCGCCAGCTCGCCCCGGCCCTGCACCTCCCAGGCGTCCGGGCGGTCGGTGGGCAGCACGCGCAGCGAGACGTTACCGATCAGCTCGCGCTCGAGCCGGTCCTTGACCAGCCGCGCGGTGACCTTCCGGTCCTTCACGGCCGACTTGTCGGCGCCCTTGCCGCCGGGGCCGCGGCCGACCAGCGGGGAGGTGTTGGTGCCGATGGTCATCGAGATCGCGGGCTCGTCGACGGTGATCAGCGGCAGCGCGATCGGGTTCTCCGGGTCGGCCAGGGTCTCACCGATCATGATGTCCGGGATGCCCGCGACCGCGCAGATGTCACCGGGGCCCGCCACCTCGGCGGGCTTGCGGGTGAGCGCCTCGGTCATCATCAGCTCGGTGATCCGGACGTTGGAGATGGTGCCGTCGCGCTTGATCCACGCGACCGTCTGCCCCTTCTTCAGCTCGCCCTGCTCGACCCGGAGCAGCGCGATCCGGCCGAGGAAGTTGTCCGCGTCCAGGTTGGTGACATGGGCCTGGAGCGGCGCGGCCGCGTCGTACTCCGGCGCCGGGACGGTCTCCAGCAGGGCGGAGAAGAACGGCTGGAGGCTGTCGCTGTCGGCCGGGACGGTGCCGTCCTCCGGCTTGGTCAGCGAGGCCACACCGTCACGGGCGCAGGCGTAGACGATCGGGAACTCGATCTGCTCCTCGGTCGCGTCCAGGTCCAGGAAGAGGTCGTACGCCTCGTTGACGACCTCGTCGATCCGGGAGTCCGGGCGGTCCGTCTTGTTGATGCACAGGATCACCGGCAGCTTGGCCTGGAGCGCCTTGCGCAGCACGAAGCGGGTCTGCGGCAGCGGCCCCTCGGAGGCGTCCACCAGCAGGACCACGGCGTCGACCATGGACAGGCCGCGCTCGACCTCACCGCCGAAGTCGGCGTGGCCGGGGGTGTCGATGATGTTGATGGTGACGGGGTCGCCGCCGTCCGCCGGGTGGTACTTCACGGCGGTGTTCTTCGCGAGAATGGTGATGCCCTTCTCGCGCTCCAGGTCGTTGGAGTCCATGACCCGGTCGTCCACCTGCTGGTGGGCGGCGAACGCACCCGCCTGCTTGAGCATGGCGTCGACGAGGGTCGTCTTGCCGTGGTCGACGTGGGCGACGATGGCGACGTTACGAATGTCGTGGCGCGTGGGCATAGAAGCGCGCTTCTCCCGGTTTCGTGGGTGGCGGCGCGCTCCTTGTGCGACGCGCCTTCCGCCGGGCTGATCACGCCTCGGCCTCACCCCCATGGTACGGGGGCGGCGCCGAGACGGATGCCGCAGCCCGTTCCCGCCGGTTCTTTCCCCTCCCCGCCCCTTCCCGATACCAGGGGCTTCGCCCCTGGACCCCCGCCGGGGCTCCGCCCCGGACCCCGCTCCTCAAACGCCGGAGGGGCTGGGTTGGCAGTGGCTTCGCCCCTGGTACCCGCGGTCTGGGGCGAAGCCCCACCACGCGGCGGAGCCGCATATCGACGCTGCGGGAAGGGGCGGAGCCCCGGGCCGGGGGCTGGGACAGAGCCCCCGGCCCGGGGGCTGGGGCAGAACCCCGGTTTCAGGGGCTGGGGCAGAACCCCGGACTAAGGGCTAGGACAGAACCCCGGACCGGGAGCTGAGGCAGAACCCCGGTTTCGGGGGCTAGGACAGAACCCCGGACCAGGGGCCGGGACAGAACCCCGGACCGGGGCTCTGGGGCAGAGCCCCGGTTTCGGGGGCTAGGACAGAACCCCGGGCCAAGGGCCGGGGCAGAACCCCGGACCAAGGGCCGGGGCAGAACCCCGGACCAAGGGCCGGGGCAGAACCCCGGGCCAGGGGCTGGGGCAGAACCCCGGACCGGGGCTCTGGGGCGGAGCCCCGGTTTCGGGGGCTGGGGCGGAGCCCCGGTTTCGGGGGCTGGGGCGGAGCCCCGGTTTCGGGAAGGGGCGGGGAGGGGAAGAGCCCGCCGCAGGCGTCAAGATCCGTCGGCCACCCCCTAGCGGCGGAAGCCGATGTCCTGATAGCGGGGGGTGGCGAAGCCGAAGGCGCCCGCGTTGACCAGGCCCTTGCGCATCGCGATCAGCTGGGGGCGCTGGTAGAGCGGAATCGATCCGGCGGCCGCCCAGATCCGGGAGTCGGCGCGGCTGACCAGGGAGCGGGACGCACCGCTGTCCAACTCGGAGAGCGCCTGGTCGAAGAACTGGTCGATCTGGTCGGTGCCCACCCGGGTGTAGTTCTGCTCGACGACCAGGGAGCCGTCGGCGGCGGGCTGCGGCTTGGCGTAGATGGGGCGGCCGTCGGTGGCCGGGTAGGCGGAAGCGGGCCAGGAGTAGAGGGCCAGGTCGTAGTCGCCGGTGGCGATGTGGTCCCGGAAGTAGCTCTCACTCGGGACCTTGGTGATCTCGGTCCGGACGCCGATCTTCTCCAGCATCCGCGCGATGCGCTCGCCGACCGTGCTCAGCGGGGCGGCGGTCCGGTCGTCGGGGAGGACGAAGCGCAGCACCAGCGGTCGTCCCTTCTTCCGTACGACGGCCGCCTCGCCGAGCCGACCGGACCGCCCGGCGTCACCAGCCGCGGGGGCGGCGCCGGAGGGGCGCTCGGTGTTCGTGGCGGAGGCGGAGGCGGAGGCGGTGCCGGAGGCGCTCTGGGACGCGGTGCCGGAGGCGCTGTCGGTGGCCGGGTCCGTGGCGCCGCCGGTGGCCGGGTCCGTGGCGGTGGCGGTGGCGGTCGGGGCGCTGTGCCGCTTGCCCCGGTCGTCCGTCTTGCCGTCGAGCGCCTTCTGCCGACCCGCGTCGCCCGCCCGCCAGCCCGCGTCGGCGAGCAGCGACTGCGCGGCGTTGGTGTCCGGGTCGCCGAGGGCGCCGCTGTGGTCCTTGTAGCCCGGCTGGCCCGCCATGAGCAGATGGTTGCCGAGCGGCTCGGACGGCAGCCCCATCGGCTTGAGCACCAGCTTCGCCAGGGCCTTCCGGTCGATCGCGCGGGCCACCGCGCGGCGCACCCGCTCGTCGGCGAGCGGGCCCTTGGTGCCGTTGAGGGCGAGCTGGGTGTAGGCGGAGTCCAGCGCCTTGCGCAGGGTGAACCTGCTCAGCGCCCGGGTCCGCGACCGGTTCTTGTCGGTGTCGCCAGTGGCCTTGCCGGTGTCGCCGGTGGCCCCTCCCTCGGCTCCGGACGCCTCCCGGCCGCCGGTGGACGGCTCCGGCGCGCCCGCCTTGCCCGGGGCCGAAGAGCCCTGCCCGGTGCCCGCGGCCCGCTTGTCCGGTGCGGTGGCCCGGATGCGCCGGGCGGTGGCCCGGTCCACCTCGGCCAGGTCAAGCCGCCCGGCGATCAGGGCCTCGTCCCGCTTCTCGGCCGGCACCGCCTGGAAGACCAGCCGGCTCAGCCGCGCCCGGTCGCCCCACCAGCGGGGGTTGCGGACCAGGGTGACCGAGCCGTCCGAGACCTCGCGCACCATGAAGGGCCCGGCGCCGACCGCGAGCCCCTTGGTGGCCGGTGCGGTGAAGACCGCCGGGTTGCCCATCACGCTCTTCGGGTACAGCGGGGTGAACAGCGAGCGCCAGTCGGTGTACGGCTTGGCGAAGGTGACCTTGACCTCGTGTTCCTTGTCCCCGGGTTCGATCTTGGCGATCCGGTCGTATCCGGCGTTGCGCGCCGTCCCGTACGCCTCGTCGGTGCCGCGCAGCGCCCGCCACTGGGCCTGGAAGTCCTCCGCACCGATCGGGCGGCCGTCGCTCCACACCGCCTTGGGGTTGAGCTTGTAGACCACGACCTGCTTGGGGTCGGAGGAGGTGACGTCGGCGGCGGTCAGATAGTCGCCGTTGCGCTGGGGCCTGCCCCGGGCGTCAAGGGTGTAGAGGGAGGGCAGCACGGCGCCGGCGATCCGCTGGGTGCCCGTGTCCGCGGTCTTCTGAAACGCGTTGAGGGTGGTGGGTGCCGTGTCCAGGGCCCAGCGCAGAGTGCCGGTGCCGGAGGTCGCGGTGCGTGGCGCGGAGGCGATGTCCCAGGCGGCGGGCGGCGCCGGGCCGTCGTCGTCCGAGCTGCAGCCGGCTAGCACGGGCAGCGGCAGCATCACCCCCGTGGCGAGCAGCATGGCGCGGCGGCGCTTGGTGAGGGGCATGGCTCGTACCTCCGCAGGGTGACGGATATATGCGCATTTGGCATAGTGTGACGCTGATCGCATATACTCCTCACTCAAAGCGACGGTTCATGGGACAGCACGCCGAGAAGGCCATGGAGACGGCCATGAGGGGAAAGGATCACCCGACCGGATCAATGCGGCGGGCGCGCACTCCGGCGCGCGGCGGCGGAATCCCGCCGGTGGCGCCGCCAATCGCGACAGATCCCTTCACAACCACGACCGTGGCGCGTAACACTCGCTGTCGCATGAGCGTCGCCAACCGCAACCGCGGAAGTGAGGGCAAGTCATGTCCTTGAACGACGACTTGACGGCCGTCCAGCGCTGTCTCGATGAGCTGGTCCGTTCTGTCGCCCGGCTGGAGCAGCGGGTGGACGCCGACGGGCTGGAGATACGCCGGGTCCGCACCGACGCGGACCACCTCCGCGAGAGCCTCGCCCTCCTGCGCGAGACCGCTCCCGAGGAGCGATCACGCCCCGACATGATTCCGGTCCCCGATGGGCCGTACAACAGTGCGCTGTGGTTGGACGTCGACGACGAGGGCCTCGGCGCGCGCGATCGCCACGCGCCCTAGGGACGGCCCGGCGCGCCTCCTGTCGTCGGGGCGCCCCCCCATCGTCCCCCCATACCACTCCACCGCGGAGTTCCCCTTGGCCACAGGCACCGACCCCCAAGCCACCACATCCGCGCCGGCAGGCGGCGGGACGGCCCCGCACGGCGTGCACGGCGCCTCACGCGCCGCCATCCCCGCACGCCATCTGCGCAGCGACCGCTGGTGGCTCTCCCCGGCGATCACCGCCGCCGGGCTGTTCGCGTTCATCGTCTACTCCACCTGGCGCGCCTTCGCCGGGGACGACTACTACGCAGAGCCGTACGTCTCCCCCTTCTACTCGCCGTGCATCGCCCAGAACTGCGTGCCCATGAAGGGCGGAGCCAACTGGGAGATCTTCGGCGCGTGGTGGGGGCTGTCCCCCGCGCTGCTGATCCTGATCTTCCCGCTGGGATTCCGGCTCACCTGCTACTACTACCGCAAGGCGTATTACCGGGGCTTCTGGGCCTCGCCGCCCGCCTGCGCGGTCCCCGAGCCGCGCGCCAAGTACACCGGCGAGACCCGCTTCCCGCTGGTCCTGCAGAACATCCACCGCTACTTCTTCTACTTCGCGGTGATCGTCGCGGGGATCCTCACCTATGACACCGTGCTCGGCTTCCGGGACGAGCACGGCCGCTGGGGCCATATGGGCCTGGGCACCCTGGTACTGCTCGCCAATATCGCGCTGATCTGGGCGTATACCGTCTCTTGCCACTCCTGCCGCCATATCGTCGGCGGCCGGATGAAGCACTTCTCCCGGCACCCGGTGCGCTATCGGCTCTGGGGCTGGGTGAGCGGGCTCAACGCCCGCCATATGCAGCTGGCCTGGGCCTCTCTCATCAGCGTCGCCGTCGCGGACTTCTACGTCTATCTGGTGGCGAGCGGTGCCTTCGACGATCCCCGCTTTTTCTAGGAGAGGTGCTCATCGATGACGCAAGTCGAGCGGCAGGCGTGGGACGTGGTCGTGATCGGCGCGGGCGGCGCCGGGCTGCGTGCCGCGATCGAGGCCCGCGAGCAGGGCATGCGCTGCGCCGTCATCTGCAAGTCGCTGTTCGGCAAGGCCCATACGGTGATGGCCGAGGGCGGCATCGCCGCCAGCATGGGCAATGTCAACGAGCGCGACAACTGGCAGGTGCACTTCCGCGACACCATGCGCGGGGGCAAGTTCCTCAACCACTGGCGGATGGCCGAGCTGCACGCCCAGGAGGCCCCGGACCGGGTCTGGGAGCTGGAGACCTGGGGCGCGCTCTTCGACCGCACCCCCGAGGGCAAGATCTCCCAGCGGAACTTCGGCGGCCATGAGTACCCCCGCCTCGCCCATGTCGGGGACCGCACCGGCCTGGAGCTGATCCGCACCCTCCAGCAGAAGATCGTCTCCCTGCAGCAGGAGGACAAGGCCGCCACCGGCGACTACGAGTCCCGGCTGAAGGTCTTCCAGGAGTGCACGGTCACCCGGATCGTCAAGGACGGCGACCGGGTCGCCGGTGTCTTCGGCTACGAGCGCGAGTCGGGGCGTTTCTTCGCGCTGGAGGCCCCGGCCGTGGTGCTGGCCACCGGCGGTATCGGCAAGTCCTTCAAGGTGACCTCCAACTCCTGGGAGTACACCGGCGACGGTCACGCGCTGGCGCTGCTCGCGGGCGCCCCGCTGATCAACATGGAGTTCGTGCAGTTCCATCCGACCGGTATGGTCTGGCCGCCCTCGGTGAAGGGGATCCTGGTCACCGAGTCGGTGCGGGGCGACGGCGGGGTGCTGCGCAACAGCGAGGGCAAGCGGTTCATGTTCGACTACATCCCGGACGTCTTCAAGGAGAAGTACGCCCAGTCCGAGGGTGAGGCCGACCGCTGGTACGAGGATCCGGACAACAACCGCCGCCCGCCCGAGCTGCTCCCCCGCGACGAGGTGGCCCGCGCCATCAACGCCGAGGTGAAGGCGGGCCGGGGCTCCCCGCACGGCGGGGTCTTCCTCGATGTGTCCACCCGGATGCCCGCCGAGGTCATCAAGCGGCGGCTGCCCTCCATGCACCACCAGTTCAAGGAGCTCGCGGACGTCGACATCACCGCCGAGCCCATGGAGGTGGGCCCGACCTGTCACTACGTGATGGGCGGGGTGGACGTCGACCCGGACACCGCGGCCGCGACCGGCGTGCCCGGTCTCTTCGCCGCCGGCGAGGTCGCGGGCGGGATGCACGGCTCCAACCGGCTCGGCGGCAACTCCCTCTCCGATCTGCTGGTCTTCGGGCGCCGCGCCGGGCTCCACGCGGCCCGCTACGCCCAGGAGACCGCGGCCTCGGGCACCCGTCCGGTGCCGGACGAGACCCAGCTGGACCTGGCGGCGGCCGAGGCGCTGCGCCCGTTCAGCGCCGAGGCCGGTGAGCCGGACGAGAGCGCGGGTCCTGCCGGGCCACCGGAGAATCCGTACACCCTCCACCAGGAGCTCCAGCAGTCCATGAACGACCTGGTGGGGATCATCCGCAAGGCCGGGGAGATGGAGGAGGCGCTGCACCGGCTGGCCAGTCTGCGGGTCCGGGCGCGCCGCGCCGGGGTCGAGGGCCACCGGCAGTTCAACCCCGGCTGGCATCTGGCGATCGATCTGCGCAACATGCTGCTGGTCAGCGAGTGCGTGGCCCGTGCCGCGCTGGAGCGGACCGAGAGCCGTGGCGGGCACACCCGCGACGACTGCCCGGAGATGGACCGCGGCTGGCGGCGGCTCAATCTGGTCTGCCGGCTCTCCGACCCGTCGGGCGGGCTGGCGGCGCCCGACACCGGACACGGGCAGATCCGGCTGGAGCGGCGCGAAATGCCGCCCATCCGGCCCGATCTGCTCAACCTGTTCGAGAAGGACGAGCTGGTGAAGTACCTGACGGACGAGGAGCTGACCCAGTGAGTGCGTACGAGGCCCACTTCCGGGTGTGGCGGGGCGACCAGGACGGCGGCGGTCTGAAGGACTTCCACGTCGAGGTCAACGAGGGCGAGGTCGTTCTCGACATCGTCCACCGGCTGCAGGCGACCCAGGCCCCCGATCTGGCGGTCCGCTGGAACTGCAAGGCGGGTAAATGCGGTTCGTGCAGCGCCGAGGTCAACGGCCGCCCCCGGCTGCTGTGCATGACCCGGATGTCGGTGTTCGACCGGGCCGAGACGATCACCATCACCCCGCTGCGGACCTTCCCGGTGGTGCGGGACCTGGTGACGGATGTGTCGTTCAACTACACCAAGGCCCGTGAGGTGCCGTCCTTCGTGCCCCCGGAGGGGCTGGGGCCTGGCGAGTACCGGATGTGGCAGGAGGACGTGGGGCGGTCACAGGAGTTCCGCAAGTGCATCGAGTGCTTCCTGTGCCAGGACGTCTGCCATGTGGTGCGGGACTTCGAGGAGAACAAGGAGGCGTTCGCCGGGCCGCGGTTCCTGATGCGGGTGGCCGAGCTGGACATGCATCCGCTGGACGCGGCGGCCGACACCGGTCTTGACCGCAAGAGCGCCGCCCAGGAGGAGCACGGACTGGGCTACTGCAACATCACCAAGTGCTGTACGGAGGTCTGCCCCGAGCAGATCAAGATCACCGACAATGCGCTGATCCCGCTCAAGGAGCGGGCGGTGGACCGTAAGTACGATCCGCTGGTCTGGCTCGGCAACAAGATCCGGCGCCGGGGGCAGTAGCTCCCCCTCGTGTCGCGGGCCCGCCGATGGCGGGCCCGCTGCCGTTGGGGCCCACCGCCGTACCGGCCGTGGCCCACCGCCGTACCGGCCGTGGCCCGCCGCCGTCACCAGAGGCTGAGCAGCGCCTCCACCGAGTCCGGCCCCGAGGACTGGCCGTCCGGCAGGGCCAGCTCGAACCAGACGGTCTTGCCGAGCGGGGTCCGCCGACTGCCCCAGCCCGCGCTGAGCAGGCCGACCAGCTGCAGCCCGCGCCCGCCCTCGTCGGTGTCCCGGGCGCGCCGCCGCCGGGGCTGGACCAGACCGCCGTCCCAGACCTCGCAGACCAGCGTGCGGTCCAGCAGCAGCCGCAGCCTGATCTCGCCCTCGCCGTACCGCAGGGCGTTGGTCACCAGCTCGCTGACCAACAGCTCGGTGGTGTCCACCAGGCCGTCCAGGCCCCAGGACTCGAGCTGCTCCCGGGCCAGTTCGCGGGCCCGGCCCACGGACTGCGGGGCGCTGGGAAGGTGCCAGTCGCCGACCGACTCGGCCGACAGGCCCTGCATCCGGGCCATCAGCAGGGCGATGTCGTCCTCGCCGTGGTGGGTGTCGAGGGTGCTCAGGACGTGGTCGCAGACGTCCTCGAGGGATCCGGCCGCGGCGTTTCCGCCGTCGGGGGTGTCGAGGGCCGAGCGCAGGGCCTGGAGCCCCTCGTCGAGGGTGTGGTCGCGGGACTCGACCAGACCGTCCGTGTAGAGGGCCAGCAGCGCGCCGTCGGGCAGCTCGACCTCGATCTCCTCGAACGGCTCACCGCCGACGCCCAGCGGCATGCCGGGCGGAACCTCCATCAGCAGGGCGTTCTCACCCGGTTCCACCAGGACGGGGGGCGGATGCCCGGCGTTGGCGAAGGTACAGCGGCGGGTGACCGGGTCGTAGACGGCGTAGACGCAGGTGGCGAGGTAGACCTCGGTCAAGTCGGAGGAGTCCTCGGCGGCCTGGCCGCCACGGGCGAGGGCACGCGATCCCGGCCGCGCGCCGGCGTGCGAGCCGCCCGGTGTGCCGAGGCCGAGGGCGATCTCGTCCAGCGCGGAGAGCACCTCGGCGGGCTCCAGGTCGAGCAGGGCGAGGGTGCGTACGGCGGTGCGCAGTTCGCCCATGGCCACGGCGGCGCGCAGCCCCCGCCCCATCACGTCGCCGACCACCAGCGCGGTGCGGTGCCCGGGCAGCTCGATCACGTCGAACCAGTCGCCGCCCACCTCGGTCGCCGCGTTCCCCGGCAGATAGCGGCAGGCGATGTCGAGCCCGGCGGCCTCCGGGTCGCCGGGCGGGAGCAGGCTGCGCTGGAGTATCAGCGCGCGCTCATGTTCTCTGCGGTACAACCGGGCGTTGTCGATGCTGACGGCGGCGCGGGCGGCCAGCTCGACGGCGAGCGCGCGGTCCCGTTCGCCGAAGGGCTCGCTGCCCTTGGTCCGGGAGAACTGGGCGAGGCCCACGACGGTGTCACGGGCGACCATCGGCACCACGAGGGTGGACTGCAGCATGGCGCCGAACTCCAGGTTCTCGCTGCCGTCCCGGCCGGGGACGACCCGCACCTGGGCGGTGCGCAGGGCATGGGCGCACAGGGAGTTGAAGGGGTAGCGGTGGACCTCGCCGACCTGGATGGGCTTGGGGTCCTCGGCGGTGTTGACGCGGCAGATGTCGCCGAAGGCGACCGGGCCGTCGGAGACCGCGCTGGCGAAGGCGACGCGGCGCAACTCGGCGCTGCCGTCGGCGAGTCCCGGCGGGGTCTCGTCGCCGGAGAGCAGCCCCTGGTAGAGGTCGACGGAGGCCAGGTCGCAGAACTGCGGCACGGCCACGTCCAGCAGTTCCCGGGCAGTGGTCTCCAGATCGAGCGAGGTGCCTATTCGGGCCCCGGCCTCGTTCAGCAGCGCCAGATTGCGCCGTACGCCCGCGGCCTCCTGTTCTGCGCGGCGGCGGCCGGTGACGTCCGTGGCCAGTCCGGCGATGCCGATGGGACGGCCGGAGCCGCTGTGCAGCCGGTAGAGCGAGACCGACCAGCGGCGGCGGTCGGTGCTGCCCGGAGTCTGGCCCATGAGCGGCATATCGGTCAGCGCCTGCCCGGAGTCCAGGACCTGGCGCAGGGCGGCGGCCAGCCGGTCGGCCTCGCCGCGCGGCAGCAGATCGTGCGGGGTCACCCCGCGGTATTCCTCGGCGGGGCGGCCGAAAACCTTCGCAAAACGCTCATTGACCCGGAGCATCCGCAGGTCGGTCCCGAAGAGGAAGAAACCGAGCGGAGATTGACCGAAAACGGCCTGTGAAGAAGCAAGATCCGTTTCCAGCCCGCGCAACGCGCTGACGTCCACCGCGATACAGAGCGCGGACCGCTTCCCGTTCTCATCCTGAGCGGGCATCACATAGACCTCGGCGATGCCGTGTCCGCTCGGCGACCGGGGGCTACGGTAGGGGACCAGCCCGGTCCACTCCCGGCCGTCCAGGATGTCGGCGACCGCGCGATGGCCGGTCTCCTGGTACTCGGGCGGCACGAACGCCTCCACCGGATCCTTGCCGATGGCCTGGTGCGCCGTCAGCCCCAGCAACTCCGCGGCCCGTTCGCTCCACTGCGCGATCCGGCCGTCGGGCCCCAATGCGAAGGAAGCCACCTTGATGTAGTCATAGATCGAGCCGGGCGGGCTGCTCTGCCACACCGCCGACATCGAGGACATGGGCGACATGTCCGGCAGCGAAGACCCTTGTGACGCCGGCGACACCTGCGAACCAACCGCCTCCTCGGGCATATCAGCCCCCGCTGGCTTCTCGCTCATGCGCCCGTCCCCTCCGGCTCAGGTGCTCCGACCGGCTCCAGATAGCCGAGTATCCAGCACTTCGGCCATCCCGAGTACGGTCTTCACGATCACAGCACTATCTCAGCCCGCCATCGGTTTCCGTCCCGGCTTTTGGTGAAGCGCTCATGATCAGCGTTCCCCCTCACTCCTAACCAGGTGGAGGCGGCTCGAACCCCATGGATTCTCCCTGTACGAGACCTCGAACGGGCCCCGCGCGGGACGGGCCTCAGGGGGTACGCGGAGGGGCACCCTCGGCGCCGCGCTCGGCCCCTCGCTCGGCGCCCTGCCCGGCGCCGCGCCCGGCACCCCGCTCGGCGTCCTGCCCGGCCCCCTCCGCCGCGCGCAGTCGGCGGACCGCCTCGGCCACCGCGGGACGGTCCTCGTCCAGCCAGTCGACCTCGTCCACCCGGTCCGGGGGGAGCCAGCGCAGCTCGTCGTGGTCCTCCAACGGGCGCGGCTCGCCGGAGCGCAGGGCCGCGGTCCACACCCGCAGCACATAGCCGGGCTTCAAGGGCCACTCCCCCGGCAGCGGTTCGAGCGGCTCGACCTCGACCCCGAGCTCCTCGCGCAGTTCGCGGACGAGCGTCTGCGGCGGCGTCTCCCCGGGCTCGGCCTTGCCGCCGGGCAGCTCCCAGCGGCCCGCGAGCTCGGGCGGGGCGCTGCGCCGCGCGGCCAGCAGCCGCCCCCCGTCGAACACCGCTCCACCCACCACCACACGCACGCTCATGCGCCGCACCTTATAGCCTGCCTGGCCTGCGCCGATACACACCAGGCCCCGGGGCGGACGCCCCGGGGCCTGGGAAGACATACGCATTTCCGCGGGCGGGCCCGCTTCTTGTCGGCCCAGCCGATTCCCGCGGCCTGGCCGATTCCCGCGGCCTAGCCGGACTGACGGGACGCGGCGGTCCGCTCGACCACGTACAACTGCTCCTGGCCCTGGCCCTCCAGGCGGTCGGCCACGTCCTGGGCCTCCGTCCTCGTGGCGTAGCGCCCGACGCGGTAGCGGTTGCCATTGGCGTCCTGGCGGATCACGAGCCAGGGCAGCACAGCGTTCCCGTCACTCATCTCCCCGCCCTCTCCGCTGTGGCACGCCCGGGCGCACGCCCCCGCGACACCATGAAGGAAATCCCGATCCGCATATGCCCGAGCCTACGCCCTACCTTCACGCAGCGGATACGAGTTCTTACAACGAGGCACTCATCCGGCCATGTCGCAGAGGTATCTCTCAGACGCGCGCGCCGGCCTTCGCCCGCTCGTCGTCCTCGCTGTCCGCACCGGCCGGGGTGGTGCCCAGCTCACGCTCGGCCTCCAGCAGCGTCGGATTGCGCCATGCGCTGCGTACGCCCCAGACGTAGAAGGCCAGCCCGATCAGGGCGACGACCAGGATGTCCCAGCCGCCCGGCAGATAGCCGCGGCCGCCGAACTCCGTGCCGCCGGCCCACGACACCGCGGCCATGACCAGCAGATACGTGACCATCCAGGCACCAGCCGCCAGATGCGGCCGAAGCTGCGCCCACGGCTTGCGCAGCTCGTACCAGGCCCAGATCGGCAGCCCGATGGCCATGATGAAGATGACCTTGCCGGTGAGCGGCCAGCGGGCCCAGTACAGCACCAGCGAGCCGAAGACCATCGCGATCGGCGCGATCACCGGCATCGCGCGCAGCCGCACCGGGCGCGGCAGGTCCGGGGAGAGGCGGCGCAGCGACATCACGGCGACCGGACCGGTGATGTACGAGATCACGGTCGCGACGGAGACGATCTCGGCCAGCGAGCCCCAGCCGCGGAAGACCGCGAGGAAGATGAAGGCGATCACCAGGTTGAGCAGCAGCGCCGGGCGCGGAATACCTGTCTTGGGGTCGACCTTGCCGAAGATCCCCGGCAGATGGCCGTTCTCCTGGACGCCCTGGATCATGCGGGAGGTGGTGGCCGCGTAGATCATGCCGGTGCCGGACGGCGAGACGAAGGCGTCGGCGTACAGCAGCATCGCCAGCCAGTTCAGGCCCCAGGCCAGGGACAGATCGGCGAGCGGGGAGTTGTAGGAGAGCCCGGACCAGCCGCCGTGCGCCAGATCGGCGGCGGGGACGGCGGTCAGGAAGGCGATCTGCAGCGCGACGTAGATCACCAGCGAGATGAGGATCGAGCTGATGACGGCCTTGGGCAGCGACTTCCCGGGGTTACGGGCCTCACCGGCCATGTTGAGCGGCGACTGGAAGCCGTTGTAGGCCCAGACGATGCCGGAGACGGCGACCGCGGTGAATACGGAGCTCCAGCCATTGGGGGTGAAGCCGCCGTGGTCGGTGACATTGCCGGTGTCGAAGTGCGACAGCAGCAGGGCCCCGGCCGTCAGGGTCGGCACGACCACCTTGAAGACGGTGATCGCGGTGTTGGTCTTCGCGAAGAGGGTGATCGCGAACCAGTTGAGGAAGAAGTAGAAGAGCAGCAGCACGGACGCGAGCGCGACACCGCTGCCGGTCAGCTCCTTCCCGTCGTACAGCGCCTTGGCCCAGCCGAAGTCCCAGGAACTCATGTACTGCACGGAGGCGGTGGCCTCACCGGGGATCACCGAGACGATGGCGATCCAGTTGGCCCAGGCGGCCAGATATCCGGCCAGGGAGCCGTGGGAGTACTGCCCGTACCGGACCATGCCGCCGGCCTTGGGGAACATCGAACCCAGCTCGGAGTAGGTCAGGGCGATGGTCAGGGCGACGGCGGCGCCGATCACCCAGGCCAGGATGGCGGCGGGCCCGGCCAGCGCGGCGGCGCGCTCGGCGCCGAAGAGCCAGCCGGAACCGATGATCGACCCAAGCCCCACGGCGGTGAGGGCCACTGGTCCGAGTGACCTTCGGTAATGCGAGTGGGAACCCTGCTCCGTGCTCAACGTTCCTGGCACTCCCTTCGCCCCCCGACGACCGGACACAAACCGGTCCATCGTAAGAGCAAAATGGATGATCGCCTTCCGGTAACCCCTTTCACCTGCGCTGATGTGAGTTTTACAACAGCGGGCGCTGGAACCGGGCTCGGGTGCTGTGGGCGAGAACCGGGCTCAGGGGCCGTGGGCGGGAACCGGGCTCAGGGGCCGTGGGCGGGAACCGGGCTCAGGGGCCGTGGGCGGGGCAGGGTCCACGGTCAGGTGCCGGAGACGCCGACCACCGCACGGGCCGAACGAAGCATCACTTCACCGGCAGCCGATAGGCGACCCGATAGCGCTCGGCGAGCACCACCACATCGGCGGTCTCGACCGGACGGCCGCCCGCGAAGTACGTACGCGAGGTGACCAGCACCCAGTGCCCCGGCACCCCGCCGAGCGCCAGCACCTCCTCGGCCCGGCCGGGGCGCGCGCCGACCTCCTCCGCCATGTTGTCCACCACCAGGTCGAGGGCGGCCATCCGGTCGACGACCCCGCGCCCGGCCAGGGGCCCCTCCTCGGGCAGCATCACGGGCGTACGGCCGGTGACGGCAAGCGGCTCCCAGGAGGTGGAGAGCATGACCGCCTCACCCTGCGACTGGAACACATAGCGGGTGCGCATCACCCGCTCCCCCACGTCGATCCCCAACCGCCCGGCGATCTCCGCCCCGGCCTCATCCTGCTCACTGTGAGCGTCCCAGCTCCCGATGACCCGCTCATCGGCCTGCTCCTGCCGGAACGGCGTGGCCTCCCCAGCGGTATGGAATCCACCTCGGACGACCCGCCGCGGCACAGGCTGGGCCCGCACATACGTCCCCGACCCCGACCGCCCCTCGACCAGGCCCTCGGCCATCAGCACCTTCCGAGCCTCGAGGGCGACGGTGTCCGAAACCCCGTACTCCTCCCGGATCCTGGCCTGAGAGGGGAGACGCGCATGCGGTGGCAGCTCACCCCCGGCGATCTTCTTCCGCAGATCGTCGGCGACGCGGAGGTATGCGGGCTGGTCACCAAAGGCCACGTGCACTCCCTGGGTTGACAGTCGGCAACAGCTTGGCAACTCAGCGTTGCCGATTGCAACTCAAGGCCATAGCTTCACTAGAAGTGGTGAACTGCAGCTCAGAGACGTTTAACTCGCTCAAAGCCCGCTGAGCTGCCCAACCCCGGCCCCCGCCCCGCCCTTTGCGGCCGCGACGCGCTGCCGCCCCGTCAGCTCACGCTCTTCTCGATCGCCTCGAAGATGTCCGCGTCCGTCTCCTTCTGTTTCTGTCAGTCGGGGAGATCGGCCCAGTCGGCCACGTAGCCGGGCTTCGGGTCCTCGAAGTGCCGGTACCTCTGCCCGATCCAGCACGTCGCGACGGAGCGCCCCTTCTGCTCACGCGTGGCCGCTCCTGATGTCCGCCGGGCGGGCCCTGGATCTCCGCCGGGCGGGCCCCGGCGACCGTTACTCTCCTGAAAGCAGCCGCCGAAGCGTAGGGACCGCGATGGACGACGAACCGCTCGCCCCGGAGCCCCACCGCGTGGCGCCCCGGCCCGTTCGCCGCATCTCGCGGGTGCTGCCCGGCGTGCTGCTGCTGGCGCTGTGCGTCGCGGGCTGCACCGGTGGCTCCGGGGCGCAGGGCGCGGCCGGGGCGTCCCGCACCGGAGCGGGCGCCCCCGGGGTCGGCGACGCGCTCTTCCCCCGGCTCGGCAACGGCGGCTACGACGTGCGGAGCTACCGTCTGGCCCTCGACTACACACCCGGCACCCGCCACCTGCGGGGCACCGCCCGGATCACCGCCCGCGCGGACCGGGCCCTGCGCTCCTTCCACCTCGACCTCGCCGGGCTGGCGGTGCGGAAGGCCACGGTAAACGGCCGCCCCGCCAGGGCGACCCGCAGCGGCACCGAGTTGATCCTCACCTCCGCCTCGGCCCTCCCCGAGGGCCGCACCTTCACGGCCACCGTCGTCTACGACGGCAAGCCGAAAACCCTCACCGGCGAGGACACCGGGAAGGAGGGATGGATCCGCACCGACGACGGCGCCGTGGCGCTCGGCGAGCCGACCGGCTCGATGACCTGGTTCCCCGGCAACCACCACCCCTCCGACAAGGCCGCCTACGACATCGCCGTCACCGTTCCCGAGGGCTACACCGCCGTCTCCAACGGTGAGCTGAAAGGCCGGCAGAGCCGCGACCGCCACACCACCTTCCGGTGGCATATGGGCGAACCCATGGCGAGCTATCTGGCCACCGTCGCCATCGGCCGCTTCGGCGTCCGCACCACGACCACCGGCAAGGGCCTGCCCGTCTACGTCGCCGTCGACCCCACCGAGGCCGAACGCGCCAAGAACATCACCGCCCAGGTCGACGACGTCATCACCTGGGAGACCCGCACCTTCGGCCCGTACCCCTTCTCCTCGACCGGCGCCGTCGTCGACCACCTTCCCGGCCTCGGCTACGCCCTGGAGACCCAGACCAAGCCGTACTTCGACGCGGCCCCGGACACGACGCTCGTCGTGCACGAGTTCGCCCACCAGTGGTTCGGCGATTCGGTCACCCCCCGGGTCTGGAAGGACATGTGGCTCAACGAGGGCTTCGCGACCTACGCCGAGTGGCTGTGGGAAGAGGACCACGACGGCCGCACCGCCCAGCAGACCTTCGACGACTTCTACGACGGCACCGACGACGAGAGCGAGGGCATCTGGGACTTCCCACCCGCCGACCCCCCGACCGTCGCCAGCGTCTCCGACCCGCCCGTCTACGGCCGCGGCGCGATGGTGCTGCACCAGCTCCGCCGGGCCGTCGGCGACAAGACCTTCTTCTCCATCCTCCGCACCTGGCTGAAGGAGCACCGGCACGGCAACGCGGATACGAAGCAGTTCATCGAGCTGTGCGAACGCGAGTCGGGGAAGGATCTGACCCGACTCTTCGATGTCTGGCTGTACGGCGAGGGCAAGCCGAAGAAGCCCTGACGGCAGGGGAAGGTGACCGTCTGAGCCCATCGTAGGGCCGCGTTGGGTGTTCCCCGCTGGGCGGGAGGTCCCCCTGCGCCCGACTCACCACGTCAAGGTCGCCCTCACCACGTCAAGGTCGCCCCTGACGCGTCAGCCCCGACCATGCCGGCCATTCTGGGCGGAACCCTCAGCGCCGCGGCCACGAACGAGGCGAGCAGCGGGCGGCGGTCCTGTTCGTTCCAGGCGAGCACGAGGCGGCTGGGCGGCGCGTCGGATACCGGTACGCCGACCAGGCCGGGCGGGAGCGGTTCGACGAGCGACCGGGGAAGTACCCCGATCATGCGGCTCACTTTGATCATCTGGAGCAGCTGGACCACGTCGGCGACCTCCGGACCGGTGCCGTCGCCCCCGGGCACGCCCTTCCAGCTCGGCAGTGTCTCGCCCGCCAGGTCGGCCATCCGTACCGAAGCGAGCCCGGCCAGGCGGTGTGCGGTGGGGACGATGGCCACCCGCTCCTCGGCGTGGAGCGTCTCGTGGTCCAGGCCGTCGAGATCGTCGAACGGTACGTAGAGCAGGCCGACGTCGGCCCGGCCGTCGAGCAGGAAGTCGGTGCGGTCGGCGGGGCCGCTGAAGAGGATGTCGACCCGGCGGGCATCGGGCTGGTGGGCGTACTCGGCCAGGATCCCGGACAGCAGACCGGCGTCACCGCCCGGCTTGAGCACGAGCCGCAGGTGAGCCTCGGTGTCGACGGCACGCCGGGCGCTGCGGACGGCGGCGGCGACCGCGTTGAGCGCGTGCCGTCCGTGCTCCTGCAGCGCTTCCCCGGCCGGTGTGAGCTCGACGTGCCGGCTGGAGCGGAGGAACAGCGGGACGCCGAGGCGGGTCTCGATCCGTCGGATCGCCTTCGACAGCGCCGGCTGGGCGATCGAGAGCCGGGCGGCGGCCCGGCCGAAGTGCAGCTCTTCGGCGAGTGCGATGACGTACTCGAGTTCGCGGGTCTCCAGTTCAACCATGCCTGTAGGTTATCGCCGAATTCCATACTGATCTTGGACAATTGCGGCAAGCGGTCGCGAGAATTGCCACATGATCCAGCACACGATGATCGTCTCCTTCGATCAGCCTCTGCCCGATGTGGAACTCGACCAATACCTCGGGGATATCAAACGGGCCATGCTCGACACCGGCTTCGTGGAGTCGGTCGTGGCCCGCCGCCACCTTCCCGTCCCCGGGGAGGAGGCCATTCCCGCGCTGATCGCGACCGCGATCGTGCAGTTCGCCGTGGCCGACATCGACGCTCTGGCGAAGGGGTTCGCCGCGCCCGGCCTGCACGAGATCATCCACCGCTGGCAGTCGCGGCACCCGTACAAGGTCGCCTGGGCCAACCACGAGCCGCTCGCATGAGCGCCGCGACCCGGAAGGTGGGTCTGGTCACCGGCGCGGGCAGTGGGATCGGCCGTGCGGCGGCGCTGGAGTTCGCCCGGTGCGGCGCCGCGGTCGCCGTGCTCGACATCGACGAGAGCACGGCCGCCGAGACCACCGAGATGATCAGGGCGGACGGTGGGGAGGCACTGTCCATCCACGCCGACATCGGCGACGAACACTCCGTGCGGACGGCCGTCGAGCGTACGGTCGCGGAGTACGGGGGGCTCGACTTCGCCGTGAACAACGCCGGATTGGACTCCCATCACCGGCAGCTCGAGCAGATGACACTGGACGAGTTCGAGCGCGTGGTTCATGTCAATCTGGCCGGAACCTTCCTGTGCATGAAGTACGAACTGCCCGAGCTGCGCCGCCGCGAGGGCGGCGCGATCGTCAACATCGCCTCCAACGGCGGCCTGTACGCGATCCCGACCGCCCCCGCCTACGTGGCCGCCAAGCACGGCATCGTCGGGCTCACCAAGGTCGCCGCGGTCGATTACGCGCCGGACCGCATCCGGGTCAACGCCGTCTGCCCCGGCCCGACCCGCACTCCCGGGTTCGAGCGGGTGGCGGCCGGTACCGACCTGATCGCCATGCAGGAGGCGATCACGCCGCTCGGCCGGATGGCCACCCCGGACGAGGCCGCGGCCGCCGCCGTCTGGCTCTGCTCGGACGCGGCGTCCTACATCACCGGCATCGCCCTGTCGGTCGACGGCGGACGGCGGGCCTGAGGAATCCGCCGCGCGCGGGCACCGGACCCTCCTGAGGTCACCTGGCCCCCGGCCCCCGCCCCGCGTGCTCCGTCGCCCGCGCTCCCGAGGAGCCGGGTGCGGAGGGGCCGGGCCGCCGGGGCTCGAGTCAGCGGATCGCGCTCGGGCCCCGACGTTCAGACGAACGGAATCGGATCAAGTGGAAGAAGCCTTCATCCCGGAACCGGCCGCGCGCCAGGCCCGGACACCCCGTAGCGTCCTTGCCGGTCAGTCCGCCTGCCCGTCCGGCCGCGGACTCGGTGCGGACCGGTGCGCGCTCCAGTCGGCGCGGCCGCCCGCGCCCAGGACTCCGGTGCCGGCGGTTAACTCGGCCCCGCCCGGGCGGCGCAACTCCCGCCGGGAGACGCGGGCGACGAGGGCGGGGAAGACCGGGCGCAGCGGCTGGCACCAGCGCAGCCAGGGCGGCGCGTGGACGCGGGGAGCGCGGCGGGCGATGCCGGCGGTGAGCAGGTCGGCCACCCGCGCCGGAGTCTGGACGCGGCGGGCGAACCGGGGCTGATGTGCGCGCAGGGCCCGCAGTACCGGGTTGTCGTCGATGCCGCCGATCATGTCGGTGCCGGTCCAGTGCAGGTAGGCGACGCCGACGGCGATGCCGTCGGGTTCGAGCTCGCAGCGCAGGGCTTGGGCGAAGGACTCCGCACCCGCCTTGGAGGCGCAGTACGCGCTCATCATGGGCGCGGAGCCGAACGAGGCGGTGGAGGCGACCTGGAGGAAGTAGCCGCGGGTGCGGGTGAGGTGGGGCAGGAAGGCCCTGGCGGTGTTGGCCGCGCCGGTCAGGTTGACGTCGACGACCCGCTGCCACAGGTCGGCCGCGGTGGTGCGGAAGGGTCCACTGACGGCGATGCCCGCGTTGGCCACGACCACGTCGGCGGGGCCGAGCCGCGCCTCGACCTCACGTGCGGCGGCGTCCAGGGCGGCCTGGTCGGTGACGTCCGCCTCGACGCACAGGGTGGGCGCGGGCAGCCCGGCCGCCGCCTCCCGCAGCCTCTCCTCCTCCCGGCCGAGCAGCGCCACCCGTGCACCGGCCTCGGACAGCGCGGCGGCGACGGCCGCGCCGACGCCGCGGGCGGCTCCGGTGACGACGGCCACGCGTCCGCGCAGTGGTGAGACGCCGGTGTGCGAGCTCGGGCGGCGGGCGATGCCGTGGCGGCCGGGTCCTCGTCCGCTTGTCCTCATGGGTCCGACCGTCCGCGGACGGCGGGCGTCCGCCCCCACGTGGCCAGGGCCCTGAGGAGCGCGCCCCGCCCGCGGTGCGGCACCGTCCACAGCGTCTGCCCCCGCACCCCCCACAGCTCCAGCAGGGCGTTGGCCGCGAGGAAGCCGCTCGTCGCCGCCCGTTCCATGAGCGCCACGGGCAAGTCGGTGCGGACCACGTCGCCGGCCACGACCAGTCGCGGGTGCGGGGTGCGGACGGTGGGGCGGTCGCCGTAGCCGCCCACCGGGAACAGGGGGCAGTCGTCGTGCCACTCGTGGCGGGCGTCGACGACCGTGGCCGTGCTGGTCTCCGGGTAGACGCGGTGCAGTTGGTCGAGGAGACGTTTGTGTTCGACGTCCCGGGGGGCGTCGGGCGGTACGGCGTAGGCGTGCAGTTCGACGACGGAGCCACCGGTGCGGGCGTTCCAGCGGGCCGCCTCGTCCTCGTGGCGTTCCAGCACGCTGATGTTGTCGAGGGTGCCGAAGCCGCTGGTGCCGAGGAAGCCGGGCCGGTCGGGTGCGACAGGCCGGTCCAGCCACAGGCGGCTGACCAGGAAGGGCGGGGCGGTGCGCAGCCGTCCGATCCGCTCGCGCCACGGCGCGTCGCCCAACTGTGGGCAGCGTGCGACCAGCGAGCGCAGCCCCGCGGTGTCCAGTGCGAGGACGACCCCGTCGTGGCGGCGCTCGTCCCGGTCGGAGGCGACCACGAAACCGCCGTCCGGGAGGGGCGCGATGTGCTCGACGGCCGTGCCGGTGCGCACCTCGGCGTGGTGGCCGGTCAGATAGCCGGCGAGCGGGTCCCACAGGGCGGCCGGGAAGGGGGCGCGGACCACGTCGAACAGCAGCCCTTCGGCGGAGCCGAGGAAGTAGATGTGGAACGTCAGCGCCATCTCGGCCGCCGACAGCTCCCGCGGGTCGGCGAAAAAGCTGCGGGAGAACACCTCGAAGGCCAGGTGACGGGCGCTTTCGGGGAAGCGCACGGCCTCCAGGAAGTCGTGGGCGCTGGTGCCGTCCAGGCGTTCGTACACCTCCGGCACGCGCACGTCGAGCAGGGGCAGGGCGGCCACGGGGTCGAGGGCGCGCAGGTCCGCGAGCCGGAAGGAGGGACTGAGCGCCACGAAGCCGAGCGCGCTGAACGGCGGGGTGCGCGGGACGTGCCGGAAACTGTCGTGCAGGCCGTCGGCGCCCCGCAGCGGGTAGTCCGGGAGGCCGGTGAGCCGCTCCAGGCCGGGGTCGGTCCGGCGCAGCAGTCCACGCAGGTTGTAGTACTGACGGAAGAACGCGTGGAAGCCGCGGCTCATGGTCACCGTGGTGCCGTCGCGCAGTGCGGTCGGCCAGCCGCCGACCCGCCCGCCGAGGTAGGGCCGCTTCTCGTACAGGGTGACGGCCACCCCGCGCTCGGCGAGCCCGGTGGCGGCGGCCAGGCCGGCGATGCCCGCACCGACCACCGCCACCGACGGCGGGGTCCCCCGCACCCGGGGGACGCCGGGCCGGGCCGGCAGCGTCCGGGCCCGCCGGTCGCGTCCCCGGCGCGCGGCGCCCTGGCGTGAGGTCCTCATGCGGCCTTCCCCCGGTCGTGTGCCCGGCGGGCGACGAAGGTGTGGGCGATGCCCGTCTGCCAACCCGGCAGCGGCAGGGCGCGGATCCGGTCGAAGCCGGCCGCGCCGAGGCGCCGCGCGAACCGCCCGGCAGTGTCGAACTCCAGCACACTGCGCCACAGGTGCCGGTACAGCGGCCCGTCCCCCAGCAGGGTCGCGACGGGCTGGACGACGCCCCGGCACACCAGCGTCCACACCGCGCGGTCGGCCCGCCGCCCGCGGAGGGTGTACTCGTGCACGCCGAGCCGGCCGCCCGGCCGCAGCAGCCCGCGCACGCCGGCGAGGACGGCGTCGGGGTCGGTGACGTTGCGGAAGAGGTACGCCGCGAAGACCGCGTCGAAGGGGCCGCGTACCCCGGCCTCGGCCAGCCGCTCGGCGGGGGCGTGGACGAAGGCCACCCCGCCTGCCCACGGCTTGGCCGCGGCCTGCCGCAGCATGCCGGCCGAGGCGTCCACGGCCGTGATGTCGGCGGCGGGCAGGACGCACCGCAGCGCGGCGGTGGAGGCGCCGGTACCGCAGCCGAGGTCGAGCAGGCGCAGCCCCTGCCCCTGTCCGGGCAGCCCGAGCCGGCGCACCGAGCGGCGCAGGTGGGCGTGGTAACCGGGATTGGCGGCCACGAGCGTGTCGTAGCTGCCGGAGGCGTGGTCGAAGGCGGCGGCGAGGCGCTCGTCGCGCAGCAGCGTCATGCGGTCTCCGTGGGGGGCGGGGCGGGCGGGTCCGTCGTGGGAAGCGGCGGAGTGGCGGGACGCGCCGGCGGATGCGGCAACGCGGGCAGGTCGCAGCGGCGGCGGGGCAAGCGGGGTAGTTCCAGGGCGGAGCGCAGCATCGGCCCAACGGGGGTACGCAGGCCGATGGACACGTCCTCGTGCAGGCGGGTGCCTCCGTCGAGGAAGCGCAGCAGCCGTGCCATGGGCACGCGGGCGAACAGGCGGCTGAACAGTTCCGGACCGTCGGCCCGGCCGCTGTCCAGGGCGCGCAGCAGGACGGCGTCCATGGCGCGGGAGCGCACCGAGTGGGCGGCGGGCGGCACCGGGCGGCGCCCGCGGCGCAGGGCGTCGGCGACGGCCCGGGTCTGGCGCTGCAGTCCGGCGAAGGTGTAGCCGGTGGCGGGGCGGGTCGCTCCGCCGGCGGCGCCGATGGGGAAGACCGAGCCGCCGGCCTGCCGGGGGATCGGCGCGTCCGTCATCGGGATGACGCCGGTCTCGGTGGCCAGGACCTGCCGTTCGCCGAGCCGCAGCACTTCGTCGGCGTAGTGGCGTACGGCGGCCTCGTAACGGTCCGGCGTGAGGGTGCGCGGGGAGAACTCGGTGTACTCCACGAGCGCCTCGCACGGCCCCAGCGGCAGGACGTAGCCGAAGGACAGGCCGTGGGCGGGCTGCGGGGTACGGAAGTCCATCAGCTCCACGGCGGCCGGGTCGAAGGCGGACCGGGCGGTGCGCACGAACCAGCCGTGGAAGTGCTGCAGCAAAGTGGTGCGAGCGGCCGGCAGGCTGCTCGGGGGGCGGGAGTCCAGCACCCAGCGGGCGCTGAGCACCCACGCCCGGCCGTCGGTGTCCCTCAGGTGGACGTGAGCGCCACCGGGCACGTCCTCCACCGTTTCGACGGTCGCTTCCAGGCGCCGGACGTTGGGGCTGCGGGCCAGGTCCCGGGAGACCAGGCGCTCGAAGTCCTCGGAGCGGATCATTCGGTACCGCAGCGGGGCGATGTCCCCCTCGACCGGGATGCCGGTGCGCGGACGCACCCTCAGCCGCCGCCACTCGGCCCGCACCGCCGCGTCGAACCGCCCGGGTCCCGCCGCCCAGTAGCACCAGGTACGCGGCGGCGGGCGCAGCGGGCCGGGCGGCGCGTCCACCAGCACCACGGACGGTGTTCGCAGGCCGGGAACGCGTCCGGCGAGCCGGTGGGCCAGCGACAGCCCGGCGGCGCCCGCCCCCACGACGGCCACGTCCGTCTCCGGCACGATGCCTCCCTTCCTCGGTCTGCTCCCGTGCCGCCGGGCGGATGGGGCACACGACACCCGTCTTCGGCCGTCTTGGCCCGGTTTCCCACATTGTGTACCCCGGCGGATGCAGTGCGCCCCCTGACGGCGAGCGCCCGAGCGCCGGACACGGCACCGTGAAAGGGCGGTGGTCGCCACGCGCGTGAGGCGTTCGCATATCCGTCCGCACCGCCCGCACCGAAGCAGACGTGTGACGAGAACGACGGACCCGACGGAGGGAACCGGAATGCGCCCCACCCACGCGAAGGACCACCCCGCGACCGCGCCGCCGTGCCCGGTCGCGGTGGCGCCCGTGCCGTCACTTCCGCGCAGGCCGGTGGCCGACGGCGGCACTGGACACGGCACTACGGAGGCGTGGCCCGCGGCGGGCGGGCCGCTCCCCACCGGGCCCGCCGAAGTGCGCCAGGTCGACGCCGACGTGCCCGGCGCCGTCGGCCGGATGCTCGACCATGTGCTGGCGGAGCGCCTGCACCACGCTCGGCTGGCGGATCCGCTGTTCGCCGAGGAGCTGGCCGAACGGGTGACACGCTTCACCCTGGAGGGCGGCAAGCGCACCCGCGCGCAGCTGGTGTGGTGGGCCTCGCGGGCCTGCGCCGGCCGGGATCCGGCGTCCGCGGCAGCGGCCCTACGGATCGGAGGCGCCCTGGAACTGCTCCAGACCTGCGCGCTCGTCCACGACGACGTGATGGACCGGGCGGTGCTGCGGCGCGGCCGGCCCGCGCTGCACACGGACCTGGCCGATCGCTACGCCGACCGGGTGGGGGCCGAGCGGGCCGAGCGGTTCGGGCAGTCGGCCGCGGTCCTCGCCGGGGATCTGGCGCTGGCCTGGGCCGACGACCTGGTGGTGGAAACGCCGCTGGCGCCCGCCACCGCGGTGGCGGTGCGGCGGCTGTGGAGCGACATGCGTACGGAGATGGTGGCGGGTCAGTACCTGGACGTGCAGGGCCAGATCACCGCCGCGCGGTCGCTGTCCCGCGCGCTGCGCGCCGCCCGCCTGAAGAGCGCCCTGTACACGGTGGAGCGGCCCCTCACCCTGGGGGCCGCCGTGGCGGGCGCGGACGAGGCGACACTGCGCCGGCTGCGCGACGCCGGCCGATGTGTCGGCTTGGCGTTCCAGCTCCGCGACGACCTGGACGACGTCTTCGGCAGCCCGCGGGAGACCGGCAAGGCATGCGGTGGCGACATCCGGGAGGGCAAGCCGACCTATCTGATCGCGGTCGCCCGTGCGCGGGCCGAGGCCGCCGACCACGGTGCCGCGCTCGCCGTGCTGGAGCGGTGGCTCGGTGACGCGGCGCTCACCGAGCGCGGTCTGGACGAGGTGCGGGACGTGCTGATCGCGACCGGGGCGCGCGCCACCGTGGAGACCACGATCGACCGGCTTGCCGCGCAGGGGCTGGGGCACTTCGACCGCGCCCGGCTCGACCCGGAGGGCACCGGCCCGCTGCGCGGTCTGCTGCTCGCGGCGGCCGGGGCGCGGCCGGGTCAGGACGGCGCCGTACGCCCGCGGCCCGCGCACGATCCGCGCGGGACTCGACCCCGCGGCACCGAGGGGACCGGCCGATGACCCGCGCCCTGCCCGGTCCCACGGACCACGTGGTGGTCGTCGGCGCCGGGCTCGCCGGGCTGTCGGCGGCGCTGCACCTGCTGGGCGCCGGACGCCGCGTCACCGTCGTCGAACGCGAGGACCTGCCCGGCGGCCGGGCCGGACGCCTCGACCTGGCCGGGTACCGGATCGACACCGGGCCCACCGTGCTGACCATGCCGGAGCTGGCCGACGAGGCGTTCGCCGCCGTCGGCGACAGCCTGTACGAGCGGGTCCGCCTGGTCCCGCTGCACCCGGCCTACCGTGCCTGCTTCGCGGACGGCAGCAGCCTCGACGTACACACCGGAGCGGACGCGATGGCCGCGGAGGTGGAACGGTTCGCCGGGCCGGCCGAGGCGGCGGGCTACCGGCGGCTGCGCGACTGGCTGGAGCGGGTGTACCGGGCTCAGATGCGCAGGTTCATCGACGTCAACTTCGACTCGCCGCTCGGCCTGCTCAACGCCGACCTCGCCCGGCTGGCCGCGCTGGGCGGCTTCAGCCGCCTCGACGCCCGGATCGGCCATTTCCTGAGCGACGAGCGGCTGCGCCGGGTGTTCTCCTTCCAGGCCCTGTACGCGGGTGTGCCCCCGGCGCGGGTGCTCGCCGCCTACGCGGTCATCGCCTACATGGACACCGTCGCCGGCGTGTACTTCCCCCGGGGCGGCATGCACGCCCTTCCGCGGGCGATGGCGGAGGCAGCCACCGACGCGGGCGCCGAGCTGCGGTACGGGCAACGGGTGACCCGCCTGGAACGGTCGGGCGAGCGGATCACGGCCGTCGTCACCGACACCGTCCGCATCCCGTGCGACGCGGTCGTCCTCACCCCGGACCTGCCCGTCGCCTACCGGCTGCTCGGCCGCCGGCCACGCAGACCGCTCCGGCTGCGCCACTCCCCCTCCGCGGTCGTGCTGCACGCCGGCACGGACCGCACCTGGCCCCACCTCGCCCACCACACGCTCTCGTTCGGCGCGGCATGGCACACCACGTTCGACGAACTCACCCGTGCCGGACGGCTGATGAGCGACCCGTCGCTGCTCATCACCCGACCCACCGCCACCGACCCCGGCCTCGCGCCGCCGGGCCGCCACCTGCACTACATCCTCGCCCCCTGCCCCAACACCGCCATCGGCCCGCACGCGGCGGCCTGGTCCGACCTCGGCCCGCGCTACCGGGACACGCTGCTGCGGGAGCTGGAGCGACGCGGACTCGGTGGCATCGAAGCCGCCATCGAGGAGGAGTGCCTGATCACCCCGGCCGACTGGCACACCCAGGGGCACGCCGCCGGGACCCCCTTCTCCGCCGCCCACACCTTCGCCCAGACCGGCCCGTTCCGACCCCGCAACCTGGTGCGCGGCACGGAGAACGCGGTTCTGGCCGGCTGCGGCACCACGCCCGGCGTCGGCGTGCCGACCGTGCTGCTGTCGGGAAAGCTGGCCGCGGCCCGCGTGACCGGCGCACCCGGACGGGGGGCCACAAGCTCGCGCCCCTTCACGACCGCCGCCCTCCCGGCGAGGGCCGGTGCCCCGGCCCGCCCGGGTTCCCCGGTCCCGTCCGTGTTCCGGACCGTCACGCGGGAGGCGGCGGCCGCCCCACGAGCGCTCGAGGCACCTCGCCCCGGTCCGACCGGCGCGCCGGAGCCGCCGGCCTCCTCACCGCGGTCCTCGCCCGCCGCGCCTCAGTCCCCGGTGCCGGAAAGCCCCCCGGCCGACCTCACCGACCCCACGGCCCCCGCGACCGAAGGCAGGACCGGATGACCGATCGAGAACTCGACGCGGCGGGTATCACCGATCCGGCGCTGCGTGCGGCCTACCGCCACTGCCGCGCCCTCAACGCCCGGCACGGCAAGACCTACTTCCTCGCCACCCGGCTGCTGCCCGTCGAGCGCCGGCCCGCCGTGCACGCCCTGTACGGCTTCGCCCGCTGGGCCGACGACATCGTCGACTCCCTCGACCCCGGCGCCGGACCGGATGGGCGGGTGCGGGCGCTGAGCCGGCTCCAGGGCGAGTTGGAGGAGGGGTTGGGCCGGGGCGGCAGCGGGGAGCCCGTGGTGCGCGCACTCGCCGACACCGCACACCGTTACGCCATCGACCACGCCCACTTCCGGGACTTCATGACCGCGATGCGCTCCGACCTGGTCGTGACGGCCTACCCCACCTACGCCGATCTGCGCGCCTATATGCACGGCTCGGCCGCGGTGATCGGGCTCGAGATGCTGCCGGTGCTGGGCACGGTGGTGCCTCGGGAGGAGGCCGCGCCGTACGCCGCGGCGCTCGGCGTCGCCTTCCAGCTGAGCAACTTCCTGCGGGATGTCGGCGAGGACCTGGACCGTGGGCGCGTCTACCTCCCCGCCGACCTGCTCGCCGGTCACGGCGTGGACCGGGAGCTGCTGGTCCGCAGCCGCGCGACGGGCCATCCGGACCGCCGGATCACCGCCGCGCTCAAAGAGTTCGAGGCGCTGACCCGCGGCGTGTACCGGACGGCGGTGCCCGGCATCGATCTGCTCGAACCGGTGGCGCGGCCCTGTATCCGCACTGCGGCCGTCCTGTACGGCGGCATCCTGGACACCGTCGCCCGCGACGGCTACGCCGTGCTGCACCGGCGGTCGGCGGTGCAGCGGCGGCGCAGGGCGGTGGTCGCCGTCGACGGGCTGGCCCGGGTGGCGGCGGCCCGGCTGCGTGCGCGGACCGGTCCCGGAGACCGGCCGCCCGCTTGCGCCCGCCCCCTGCCCGCGGCCGCGTCCTCGCCGGCGATGGCCGTTCGCTCCGCCGAGGAGGTCGCGTGAACCGCCGTCGCCTGCCGCTGTCGCTGCGTCACCGCGCCGTGCCCTGGGAGCGTCAGCGGCCCACCTGGCGCGAGGCTCGGCCGACGGTGATCGCCGGGGCACTGAAGCGGGCGCAGGCCCGCCCGTCCGGAAACTGGTACGTCGTCGGCGCCTCCCGAGCCCTGCGGGGGGACGCCAAGCCGGCGTCGCTGACCGTGGCGGGTCAGGAGGTCGTGGTCTGGCGCGGCCCCGGCGGGCACCTCGTCGGCGGACCGGGGATCTGCCCGCACCTGGGGGCGCCGCTGCGGGACAGCCCGGTGCGCTGCGGCACGCTGGTGTGCCACTGGCACGGGCTCGCCCTGGACGGCAGCCCGTACGCGGGCTGGTCGCCGTTGCCGGTGCACGACGACGGGGTGCTGGTGTGGGTACGGCTGGACACGGCGGGCGGGGAGGAGCCGCTGGACGCACCGGTCGTACCGCGACGGCCCGAGCCCACCCGCGCCCTGACGGCCGTCTACACCGGGGTGGGTGTCTGTGAGCCCGAGGACGTGCTCGCCAACCGGCTCGATCCATGGCACGGGGCGTGGTTCCACCCCTACTCGTTCGTCGACCTGACGGTGGTGGACGCGCCCGGCGGACCGGCCTGCGCGGCGGACGGCGGCGCGGACGGCCTTACCATCGACGTGTCGTTCAAGGTGGCGGGCCGGCTGGTCGTGCCGGTCCGTGCCGTCTTCACGGCGCCCGAACCCCGCACCGTTGTCATGCGCATCGCCGAGGGCGAGGGCGCGGGCTCCGTCGTGGAGACCCACGCCACCCCGCTCGGCGCGGACGAGTTAGGCCGCCCGCGCACCGCCGTCATCGAGGCGGTGGTGACCGCCTCGGACCGTCCGGGCTTCGCCGCCGCCCGCCGGGCCGCGCCACTGCTGCGTCCCCTGGTGCGTGCCGTGGCCGGGCGGCTGTGGCGGGACGACCTGGCCTACGCCGAGCGGCGCTGGCAGCTCAGGTCGACCGGCCGCTTCCCGGGCTGAGCGGAGCGCGAGGCGTTCCCGAGCCCGTTCCCCCACCCGACGGTCACCGGCTCGACCGGCGCGCGCCGGTCGAGCCCTCAACGCGTTCAGTGTCCGGTCGGCAGGACAGCGCCTCCAGGCCCGACCAGAGGTCCGTGACTCATGAGTCGGAGTAGCTGAAGTCGCCAACGGTCCAACCGCTGACGTCCTTGATCGCGACGCGATACATCCCCCCCGTCTCGGGGATCCCCATGCTTCCTTGCAGGATTCGGGCCACGTGAAAATGCAGATGGGTGGGCGGCCCACCACGGTCGGGCCCGTCCTGCGTCCCGTCGGCGGTGAAAACACCGGCGAAGGGGCGGAGGCGGTCCGAGTCCCTCAGGATCTCCGACACACGCCGCCTCCACACGGCTTCGGGCGCCAACCGTCCGGTGATGACAGCGCCGCCGGTGACCACGGTCAGCGACATCTGATTGCTCTGCTCGGACTCCACCATGGCGGCCACGTCAACGAGTAGTTCGTCAGCGTTCGACATGAGAGCCGATTTTATTCATCGATCCGGCCGGCTGTATCCCACTGGACGCGGCGGCTGACGTGCCGGGGCCCCTGCCGGGGTCGCCCCCGGGTCAGCGACGCGGGGGAGTTCACCCGTTGAACCGGAATGCCTGCGGCCCGATCCCGACCTGCGGCGGAGCCCCATCCACTGCTCTGACCAGCCATTTCTCCGTTGGCATGCGTTGGCTCCCGATGGCTGTTTACGAGTGTCCTGCGGCCTGGCCGCCAGTGGCCGGGGGCCGAGGCATCGAGAACCGAACGCGACTCGAACTGCCCCGCCAGCCGCTTCGCCTTGTTACGCACATTGTTCGGCGTAGGGCCGGCGTCGAGGACCGAGTGATGCCACAGCCGGCTGTGGTGGGGGCACCGGTTGCGCAGGTAGACCAACGGCCTCACACGGTAGGCGAACCCGGCCTTCGCGACCCCGACGCTGGTCGCCACGGCATCGGCCAGTGCGCCGCCGGCTCCGCGCTCGATGGCCTTGGACAGCGTCCCGAACGACCACGCTTCAACGGCGGACCACACGGGCAGCTTGCTGTAGTCGACGCGGTCACCTTCGGTGTCCCTGTACCGCAGGATGTGGCGGTCCTTGCTCCGGTCGATGTCGCGCGAGGCCACGGCGGGCCGGGAGCGCGACCTGCTCTCCCACGGACAGGTCGGCTTCACTCGCACCCCGAAAGGCACCAGTCGCCGCCGTCGGGTCGACCGGCTGAGTCCCGGCTCACCCTGCAGCGCCCAGCGGGTAACCCGGCTGCTTCTCCCCGCCCGTCCGCGTGCCGGACTCATCCAGCACGCTGCGGACTCTGTGCGGACCGCGAATGCCGCCCGACCCGCTCCGCCGCAGGTCAGACGGCCTTTCGCCGGACGCATGAGACGTTGAAGCGGAACGTCGGGAACCTTGACCTCAATGCCGTGCCGCTCATCGGTTCACAGCCACGCGTCGACGGCGGCTGCGAGGTCGTCCTGGCCGTCGAAGATGTGCCCGTTCATGCCGACGGTCCGCGCCGCGCGGACGTTCTCCTCGCGGTCGTCGACGAAGAGGAAGTCGGCGGGTACCGCGCGCAGGGCGACGACCGAGTGCTGGAAGGCGGCCGGATCGGGCTTGGCCGCACCGATCTTCCCGGAGAACGCCATGTGGTCGAGGTCGTGCAGCCAGGGCTGGGCGGCGAGGAAGGCGTCCGCGTGGTCCGCCGGGATGTTGGACAGCAGGGCGACCCGGGCGCGGTCCCGCAGGGTCCGCACGTAGGTGACCATGCGGTCGTCGACGCGGGACCAGCTGTCGATGTCGGTGAGCCGCAGCTCTTCGATCGTGTCGGCGTCGGCAGGGCGGGACAGCTCGTGGAGTACGTCGGTCCAGTACGCGGATGCGGTGTGCCGGCCGGCGTCGTAGGGCGGGCGGTGGGTCCAGTAGGCCGTGGTGAAGGCGTCGGCGGAGGTGTGGCAGCGGGCGGCCATCTTCTCCAGGGCGCCCGGGCGTTGGTGGCGGGCGATGACCCCGAAGAGGTCGAAGAGCACGATGCGGCGGCGGTCGGTGGTCATGAGGGTCGGTTCCCTTGGGTCTCGGGGCGTCGAGTTCAGTGCCGCCCGGGCAGCGCGCGGGCGAGGGAGTCGAGGGCGGCCAGGGCGTCGGGGCCCGCCGGGGCGAGCACGACGCTGGTCGCCCCGGCGGCATGGCGGGCGTCGATCGCCGCGCGGGCTTGGGCGGGGGTGCCGGCGATGCTCAGCTGACGGACCCAGTCGGCGGGCATCGTCCGGGCGAAGTGCCGGGCGTCGGGGCTGGCGGCGCGGTGTGCGCGCAGTTCCTCGGCGAAGGGCAGGGGGTCGATGTGCGCGGCCCACTGCGGCTCACCGACCGACTCCAGGCCGGCGCGGACACGGGTCAGGGCGGCTTCCTCGTCGTCGTCCACGGCTGCAGCGTCGTAGACGACGGTCTCCCGAGGGTTCGCGGAGGCGCCCAGGTTGCGCAGGGAGGCGGTGATGTACGCGGGTGCGGCGGGCTCGGCCAGCAGGAGCCCGTCGGCGACCTCGCCCGCGACTGCCTGCGACTTGGGGCCGCGGACGCCAAGGATCACCGGGGGGACGATGTCCGGGATCTCGGTGAGGACCACGCCTTCGCAGCGGACGTACCGGCCGTTCTCGGGACCGGGCTCACCTGCGATGAGCAGGCGCAGCGCCCTCGCGTACTCCTTGATCAGCGTCAGAGGGCTTTCGGGCCAGGACCCGACCTGGCGCATCCAGCCGGGCATGCCGTGGCCGATCCCCGCGATGAGCCGGCCGGGGTGGAGCTGGGCGAGGGTGGCCAGTTCCATCGCGGCGAAGGCCACGTTGCGGGCGCCGGCGGGCATGATCCCGATCCCGACGGTGAGGTTCTCGGTGGAGGCCAGGACGGTGGCAGCCTGGGCGACACCGCCGCGCCAGCCGAGGTCCTCCACCACCCAGACCTGGTCGAACCCCAGCTCCTCGGCGCGCCGGACATAAGGCAGCACCTCGCCGACGGGGAGATCGAGCGGCAGCATCACACCGACAGTGCCGCGGGCGGGGGGTGCGGGTGACTCGGACATCTGGGGCTCCTTCGGTCGGCTGAGGGCGTTGCTCCCGGCCCTGGTGACCGGGGGAGGAGAGCTTGTGCGGCACGGTTGTCAGGGACCGTGCCGCACAAGCGGTCAGTGGCCGCCGGCCGCCATCTCGGGGCGGCGGGCGCGGTCGGGTCCGGTGTGCAGGACGCCGGCGCTCACGGCGGTGGTCGCGCACGGCAGGGTCAACAGGACGAAGGCGTGGTTGAGGGCGACGACGTGGGTCAGCCAGCCGATCACGGCCGGGCCGGCGAGCATGCCGACGTAGCCGAGTCCGGCGACGCGGGAGACGTTGGCCCCGGCGGCGGAGGGGTCGGCGTGGCCGACCGTGCTGAACAGCTGCGGGACGCAGCCGGACAGACCCAGCCCGAACAGCGTCCAGCCGGTGAACACCGCCCACATCCACGGGCCCAGGGCCACCATGGTGATGCCGACGGCGGCCACGGCCGCGCCATGACGCAGGATCGTCAGGGAACCGAACCGGGCGGCGACGCGGTCGGCGAGCAGTCGGCCGACGGTCATGGCCGCGGCGAAGGTGCCGTACGCGAAGGCCGCCGCACCGGCGGACGCACCCATGACGTCCTTCAGGTGCGGGGCGCTCCCGTCGTTGGCGGCGTCCTCGCACCGCATCACCATCAGCGCCAGGACGGCCAGCAGCCAGACCCGGGCCGTGCTGCCGGCGCCCTCGGCGGGCAGTGACGTCCCGGCCTCCTCCGCAAAGCCCGCGCTCTCGACGTCGGGAGCGGCAGGCAGCAGGTCACGTGCCGCGACCGGGGCGATCACGATGCCCACCGCTCCCATCGCGGCCATGGCCTCGGCCGGATGTGCACCACCCAGGTGCCCAGCAAGGTGCCGTCCAGGACGAAGTAGGCATAGGTCGCCACGCGGGCGGCTCGCAGGGAACGTTCCACGCCGACCACCGTAACGAACATTTAGCGTGTTTGAAAAGCTGGATAATGAACAAGTCGATTGTTTGTTTCTTGGTGGTGTTCAATCGCGGCATGAACAACGCAGACCGGCACGGGCTGATCGCGAAGGTCGTCAGGGACTCCGGAAGGGCCACGGTCCAGGAACTGGCCGAGCTGACCGGCGCCTCCGAGATGACCATCCGGCGCGACCTCGACACCCTCGCCGCCCAGGGCGTCCTCGAACGCGTCCGCGGCGGGGCCCGCACCCTGCTGCTCCGGGGCGAGGGGCCTCCCTTCGCGCTGCGCGCCCACGAGGCGGTCGAGGCCAAACGCCGCATCGCCGCCGAGATCTGCGCACTCCTCGTGGACGGCGAGAGCGTCCTGCTGGACAGCGGCACCACCTGCCTGGAGGTCGCCCGCCTCCTGCGCGAACGGCCCGTCACCGTGATGCCCCTGTCCCTGCAGGCCATCCACCTGCTCGCCGAGACACCCGACCACGCCACCCTGGTCGTGCCCGGCGGACAGCCCCGCGCCGCCGAGGGAGCCCTCACCGGGCCCCTCACCCTCGCCTCCCTGGCCGCCCTGCGCTTCGATACCGCGGTCATCGGCTGCTGCGGGCTGACCGCGGCCGACGGCCTGACCGCCTACGACCTCGACGACGCCGCGGTGAAGAAGGCGGGCATCGCCTCCGCCCGCCGCGTCATCGCCGCCGCCGACGGCAGCAAACTCGGCCACACCGCCTACGCCCACGTCGGCCCCGCCGCCCTCCTGCACACCCTCGTCACGGACACCACCGCGGCCGCCGAGGAAGTCACCGCGCTCGAAGCCGGCGGCACCGTCGTCCGGACCGTGTGACCCCGCGCCCCGGGCGTCAGCCCGCCGACGTCCGGATGAACGAGGCGGCCCTCTCCCCGATCATGATCGCGGGGGCGTTGGTGTTCCCGGTGACGAGGGTCGGCATGATCGACGTGTCCGCCACGCGGACGTTCTCCAGCCCGCGCACGCGGAGTTCGTGGTCGACGACCTTGCCCATCATGCAGGTGCCCGACGGGTGGTAGAAGGAGAACGACTGCGTGCGGATGAACTCGTCGATGTCCTGGTCGCTGTCCGACCGCGGGGCCAGTCCGGCGTCGGCGGCCCCGCGCAGGTCCGACTGCAGCAGGGACGTCAGCCGCTGCTCACGGGCGATGCGCATGCACAGCCGGACACCCTCGCGCAGCCGTCGGCGGTCGTCGGGGTCGTCGAGGTAGTTGTGGAAGATGCGCGGCTTGGCGTAGGGGTGGGAGTGCCGCAGCCGCACCGAGCCGCGGCTCGCGGGCCGTGCCACGTAGGGCCCGAACGACATTCCCGGTTCGAGCGGCGCGGCGAGACCCTCGTCACGGACGATGCCGAGCGCTGCGTGGACCTGGATGTCCGGGGCGGGGACGTCGTCGCCGGAGCTGAAGAAGCCGCCGGTCTCGTTCCAGGCCATCGGGCCGGTGGCCTGCTCGCGAAGGAGCCGCTCCGCCGCGGAGGTGTCCGGTCCCAGGAGCGGCTCGGTGTCGCTGAAGAAGCTGATGAAACACCCGGTGTGGTCCTGCATGTTCCTGCCGACATCAGGCAGGTCGTGCAGGGGGGTGATCCCTCCCGCGGTCAGTTCGTCGGCCGGCCCGACACCGGACTGCAGGAGCAGGTGGGGCGAGTTGTAGGCGCCGAGGGACAGCACGACCTCACGGTCGACATGGATCGTCCGGACGGTTCCGAGGTGGTCGACCTCCAGGCCGGCGGCCCGCGAGCCGTCGAGGCTCAGGCGTAGGGCGGTCGTCGAGGGGAGGACGGTGAGGTTCGGACGCCCCGCGGCCGGCTCCAGGAACGCGATCGCGCTGCTGCACCGCAGGCCGTTGCGCTGGGTGACCTGGTGGTAGCCCACGCCCTCCTGCTCGGCTCCGTTGAAGTCCGAGTTGTGCTTGTACCCCGCGTCCTGAGCCGCCTCGACCCACGCCGTCAGCAGCGGGTGGACGGAGCGGGGGTCGCTGACGGTGAGGGGGCCGCCGACGCCGTGGAAGTCACCGGCTCCGCGCTCGTTGTCCTCGGACTTCTTGAAGAAGGGCAGAACGTCGTCGTACCCCCAGCCCGGGTTGCCGAGCCGCTCCCAGGTGTCGTAGTCGTAGCGGTGCCCGCGGACGTACAGCATCGTGTTCATCGAGCTGGTGCCGCCGATCACCCGGCCGCGGGGCAGGTAGGCGCGGCGCCCGCCGAGTCGTGGCTCGGGTTCGGTCTCGAAGTCCCAGTCGTACACCGTCTTGAGCTGCTGCGAGAACAGCGCGGGTATCTCGAAGAGGCGGCCCCGGGCCGGCGGCCCCGCTTCGATCAGTGCCACCGTGACCCCCGGATCCTCGGACAGCCGGGCCGCCACCGCACAGCCGGCCGAGCCGGCCCCGACGACGACGTAGTCATACGATTCCCTGTCCATTTCGCCTCCGTGGAACTTCGGTCGCCCTGATCGGCGCGTGGTGGTTCCCGGAGAGGCTAGGGACGCCGGGCATGCGCGGCCCATGCACGAGGTGAGCAATTAAAGCGGCAGTCATTACCCATTTCGTGCGTGTGCTGCATCCATGCCGCTGCTTAGGCTCTCTTCGAACTATCGTGGCAAAGAGGGGATCCCCACTCATGTCCCACCCGGTCCGTCTGGATTACACACCCCCGGAGCTTCGGCCCGATGCCCTTGTCCCAGCCGGTACCGTCGAAGAGATCAGCAGCGATGTCCTGATCATCGGCTCCGGCATGGGCGGGTCCTCACTGGCCTGGGCACTGAAGGACTCCGGTCTCGACGTACTCGTCGTGGAACGGGGCCACTTCCTTCCACGTGAACCCGAGAACTCGCAGCCGGCCGAGATGTACATGAAGGGCCGGTACAAGAACGCCGGCTATTGGTACGACGGCAGCACCGGCAAGCCGTTCGCGCCGGGTGTCTATTACTGGGTGGGCGGAAACACCCGTTTCTACGGCGCCATGCTGCCCCGTTTCCGGCGCAGCGACTTCACCGAGGTGGAACACCATGAGGGTGTCTCGCGCGCCTGGCCCTTCGCCTACGACGACCTGGAGCCCTTCTACACCACCATGGAGCAGCTGCTCCAGGTGCATGGGCAGACCGGCGAGGACCCGACCGAGCCGCCCCGCTCCAAGCCCTACCCGTACCCGGCGCTGCGGCACGAACCGGAGATCGAGCGGTTCTCCCGGTCACTGCGGCGGCAGGGCCTGCACCCGTTCCACACGCCGAACGCCCTGAACATCAGCACACAGGCCGACCGAGCCGCCGTGACGTCCGCCGACGGCTGTCCGGACGAGACGGGCATGAAGTCGGACGCCGAGAACCGGCTCCTCCTGCCCGCGCTGCGCGACGGCGTGAAGATCCTCACGGGTGCGGAGATCACCCGCCTGATCACCTCGCCCGACGGCCGGAAGGTCGTCGCCGCCGAGGCCCGGCACGCGGGCCGGATCATCCGTATCAACGCCAAGACGTTCGCCCTCGCCGGAGGTGCCGTCAACTCGGCCGCGCTGCTGCTCCGTTCGGCCGACGACGCGCACCCTCAGGGTCTCGCCAACTCGTCAGGACTGCTGGGCCGCAACTACATGGTCCACAACAGCACGTTCTTCGTCGGGGTCAACCCCCTGCGGACCAACCCCACACAGTGGCAGAAGACGCTCGGTCTGAACGACTTCTACGAAGCCGGACCGGGCACGCGCTTCCCGCTCGGGAACCTCCAGATGCTGGGCAAGCTGCGGGCCCCCATGCTGAAGCCGGCGCGTCCGTGGGCACCGACGTGGGCCCTGAAGCTCATGGCGGCCAGAAGTCTCGACATCTACCTGACGACCGAGGACCTCCCGTCCCGGGACAACCGGGTGCGCGTGGACGGCGAGCGCATCCTCATCGACTGGACGCCGACCAACGTCGCGCCCCACCACGAACTCGTGCGCCGGGTGACCCGGGCGGTCCGCAAGGCCGGCTATCCGCTGATCTTCACCCAGCGCATGGGCATCGAGACCAACTCGCACATGTGCGGGACGGCCGTGGCCGGTCACGACCCGGCGGAGAGCGTGCTCGATCCCCTGTGCCGCAGCCATGACGTCGAGAACCTCTGGGTGACCGACTCGTCGTTCTTCCCGTCCTCCGCGGCCCTCAACCCGGCCCTGACGATCGGCGCGAACGCCCTGCGCATCGCCCCGTCCCTCGCCAGGGCGACGAAGGGCTGACGGCACGGAGGCCGGAGGCGTCCGCAGGTCAGGTCCGCCGCAGCGTCGGCTTGCGCAGCAAGTCTTGTCCGCGCACGGCCAGTTGCAGCCGCTGCTGGTTGCTCACCTGCGTGAGGTCGAGGCCGAGGATCTCGGAGAGCTTGTCGAGGCGGTGGTAGAGGGTGCGTCGCTGGATGAAGAGTTCCTCCGCCGCCCGCGCCTTGTTGCCGCCGCTGTCGAGGAACGTGCGGAGGGTGGGCAGCAGAGGGTTCTTCACCAGTGCGTCGTGCTCCAGGAGCGGACCGAGTTCGTCCTCGACGTAACGCCTGAGCTCGGGACCTTCGGAGAGGGCGACGAGGAGGCGCAGAGCTCCCAGGTCGTCGAAATGTCGCACTTCCGCGGTCGAGGCCGCCGCGGCGACGGACGCCGCGCTGCGGCTTTGGCGCAGGGCCAGCGGAAGCACCGCCGGCTCCACGATGCGGCTGAGGCCACCGCGTACCCCGTGGTCGGCCAGCAGGGTCCGCACATGGCCGGCGTCGGCGGCGGCGGGCAGGCCCACGACCGCCATGTCGAAGTCCCCGGTGTCGCCCACGACGGCGGGCCAGCCGGCCTCCCGCAGAAGGCGGGCGAGGAGGTGGTCCTTGGTGGGCTCCTCGTCCCCCGCCCACGCCGTGACGACGATCAGGTCCCGGCCGCGCAGGTCCTGGCCGAGCGCCAGGCCGAGGGTGACGAACCGCTCTCCTGTGATGTCGCCGAGCAGCAGCCGGTTGAGCAGCGCCGTCTGGCGCTGGGAGGCACGGGCGCCGCCCTCCCGCTCGCTGAGCAGCGAGATCGCCACGGCCGCGGCGGCCCGCTCCAGGGTGCGCAGTTCGGGCGGGCTCGGCTGCCTCCGCCCGTGCAGAAGGTGGAGCCACCCCCACGACTCGCCGCGGAGCACCACGGGCTGGCGAGCGCACGGCGCGACCTCACGAAACGACGCCGCCGAGGCGGTCGGAACCCCGGGGCCCTGCGCCAGGAGCGAGGGGTGGCGTTCGTGGATCGCCCGGGAGTGCGCACTCCACTCGTCCACGACCCGGTCGCCCTCCGGGGACGCGCCGCCGTACGCCAGCATCTGATGGGCGACGTCCTCCAGCACCACGGGGTGCCCGGTGCGACGGGCCAGCTCCCTGACCACGCCGACGTAGTCCTCGTCCGCCAGGAGCAGATCCATGAACGCCTGGCTGGTGGCCTCCTCGGCGATCAGCTGCTTGACGCGCGTCCCGACCAGCACCTCGTGGACCTGGGCCGACGTCTCGACGAAGGGGATCTCGTCGGCGAGCCCCACCAGGGGCAGGCCGACCGCCTCCGCCTCCTCGGTCACCGCCTCCGGCATGGCGGCGAACACGCGCCCGGCCAGTTCGATGACGAGGACGGCCGCGTGGGCGTCCGCGAGCCGTCGGATGAACGCACGCTGTTCCAGCTCCGTCGCGCCCATGCCGAGGCCGGCCGTCAGCAGCATCTCCTGACCCGTGAGAAAGCGGTGGATGTCCGGGATCTCCCCGGTGTGCACCCAGCGCACGGGGCGGTCCAGATTCCTCTCCCCGGCATACACCCGCACGGTGGTGCGCGTGAACACCTCAAGCTCCAGCGCGGTGCGAACCGTCAGGAATTCAGCCATGAGCCACGACCTCGGTGTGTGCAGGATCCGCAACCAATATTGCACACGTTGTGCCTGTCGTCACACCCACCGTTTCCCCAGACTTCAGGTCAAGCCCGCAGGCACGACCCCGTGCAAGGAGTGCAGAGTGTCAGCCCAACACCAGACCATCAAGGTTCCTGTCGCCGTGAAGACGTCGCGGACCAGCCGTCCGGAAATCGTCGAGACCGTAGCGGACGTGATCGCCGACGTACGGGCCCACGGCGACGCCGCCGTGCGCCGCTGGTCGCAGAAGTTCGACGGCTGGAGCCCTGAGTCCTACCGGCTCGGCCCCGACCGGATCGCTTCCGTCCTCTCCTCCGTCCCCGAGACGGTCCTCGACGACCTGCGGTTCGCCCAGAAGCAGATCCGCGGCTTCGCCCAGGCGCAGCGGGACTCCCTCACCGACTTCGAGGTGGAGACGCTGCCCGGCGTGTTCCTGGGGCAGCGCAACATCCCCATCAGCGCGGCCGGCGCCTATGTGCCCGGCGGCCGCTACCCCCTCACCGCGTCGGCCCACATGACCGTCCTGACCGCGAAGGTCGCCGGTGTCGAACGGGTCGCCGCGACCACCCCGCCGGACCGGGGCGCGCCGCCGCCCGTCAGCATCGCCGCGATGCACCTGGCCGGAGCCGACGAGATCTACGTCATGGGCGGTGTCCAGGCCGTGGCCGCCCTGGCACTGGGCACCGAGACGATCGACGCGGTCGACATGTTCGCCGGCCCCGGCAACGCCTACGTGGCGGAGGCCAAGCGCCAGCTCTTCGGCGAGGTCGGCATCGACCTCTTCGCCGGACCGACGGAGGTGCTGATCGTCGCGGACGACACCGCGGACCCGTTCGTGGTGGCGACGGACCTGCTGTCCCAGGCCGAGCACGGCCCCGACTCCCCGACGGTCCTCATCACCACCTCGGAGGAGGTGGGCAGGCGGACCATCGCCTGGGTGGACGAACTGCTGCCGGACCTCCCCACCGGAGGAGTCGCCGGGCCGGCCTGGCGCGACCACGGCGAGGTGATCGTGGTCCCCACCCTGGACGCCGCCTACGCACTCGCCGACGAGTACGCCAGCGAGCACGTCCAGATCCTCACCGCCGAGCCCCGCGAGGCGCTGCACCGGATGCGCAACTACGGTGCCCTGTTCCTCGGGGACAAGACCTGCGTCGCGTACGGCGACAAGGTCATCGGCACCAACCACGTGCTGCCCACCCTGGGAGCGGCCCGGTACACCGGCGGTCTCTGGGTCGGCAAGTACCTGAAGACCGTGACCTACCAGGAGATCAGGGACGCGGGGTCCAGCGCCCGGCTCGGCGAGATCTGCGGCAGGGCCTCACGCATCGAGAACTTCGAGGGACACGCGCGCTCCGCAGATGTCCGCGCCGCGCGGTACGGATCGGCCCGGCTGGACTGGACCGACCACACCTTCGAGCAGAGCTGAACCGCGATGACGGATCGCGATTTATGCCGGACCGCAGCATCGGCCCGGCAGCCGTTCGACAAGGAGCACGTCCCCCTCGAGCCACGGAGATCGTCATGTCAGCTACAGAAAACGAGGCGCGCACGGCGCCCACATCCACCCCCGTAGGGCCCGCGGGCGGGGCCGCGAGCCCTGTTTCATCGGCCGAGGACGCGGAACTGCTCGCCGTACTGGGCTATGAGCAGAAGTTCGACCGAAAGGTCAGCCTGTGGGGGAACTTCGCCCTGGGCTTCGTGTACCTCTCACCCCTCGTGGGTGTCGTGTCCCTCTTCGCGGTCGGTCTGGCGACGGCCGGCGGACCGTCCGTCTTCTGGATCGGCATCGTAGGGGTCGGGCAGTTCCTGGTCGCGCTGGTCTTCGGCGAGGTCGTCTCGCAGTTCCCGCTCGCGGGCGGGCTCTACCAGTGGGTCAGACGGCTGTGGAACGGGCGATATGCCTGGTTCAACGCCTGGATCTACATCTGTACCATCACCATCGGCATCACCAGCACCGCACTCTTCAGCTCGGACTTCCTGGCCAGCCTCTTCGCCGGAACCGCCGACGCGCCCGGCATCAGCTCCACCCCCACCCAGCGCCTGTGGATCGCGATCGGCATGACCGTCATCTGCCTGATCTGCAACTGCTTCGGCACCAGGACACTGGCTCTGATCTCGAAGATCGGACTCGCCGCGGAGCTGATCGGCATCGTTCTCGTGGGCCTCTACCTGCTGATCTTCGAACGGCACAACTCCGTCTCGATCTTCTTCCAGACCAGCAGCTCCAACCACGACAACTACCTCATAGCCTTCATCGCCGCCTCGCTCGTCGGGCTCTTCCTCTTCTACGGCTTCGAGGCATGCGGCGAGATCGCGGAGGAGGTCCCCAATCCCTCCCGCAGCATCCCGCGGGCCATGCAGCTGACCGTGGCCGTCGGTGGAGTGGCCGCGCTCCTCGCGTTCGTCGGTTACGCCCTCGCGGCTCCGGACCTCGCTTCGATCCTCTCGGGCAAGGACACCAACCCGATCCCCTCGATCCTGCAGAGCTCGCTCGGCATCGTGGGCACGAAGGCGGTGCTCGCGGTCACCATCACGTCCTTCATCGCGGGTGTGATGAGCCAGCAGGCCGCCGCGAGCCGGATCGTCTTCTCCTTCGCCCGCGACGACATGTTCCCGGGATCCCGCGTCTTCTCGAAGATCTCCCGCAAGCGCCGCGTCCCCATGAACGCGTTGCTGGCCGTGAACGTCGTCCCGGTGCTGATCTTCGTGTTCGTCTACTTCTCGCCCGACTCCCTCACCAAGATCGTGTCGTTCCAGGTGCTGGCCGGATACGCGGCGTTCATGATGGTCGTACTGGCCGCGCTGCGGATGCGCCTGAAGGGCTGGCGTCCCGCCGGAGCCTGGAGCCTCGGCCGCTGGGGCTTCGTGGTCAACGTGGCGGCCCTGGTCTACGGCGTGCTCGGGATGGTTCTTCTCGCTCTGCCCACCGGCGGCTCGGGAACCTCGTTCGTGGACCAGTGGATCGCACTCGTCGGTTTCCTCGTCGTCTCGGCCGTGGGTCTGGTGTATCTGCTGACCATGAAGCCGGACCGCAAGTCGACCGCGCCGGAAGGCGACGCCATGGAGGTGGCCGAGCGCCTGCGCAGCCGCGCCGCGGCCCTTGAGAGCACGACCGGAGGGAACACCGCATGACACGCGTCCTGTATCTGTACGGAGGCTGGCCGGGGCACAAGCCCTACCAGGTGGCCGAGGAGTGGGCCCTCCCGATCTTCAAGAGCCTCGGATTCGACGTCGACGAGACCAACGACATCTTCTCGCTCGACGCCGACCTCACCGGCTACGACCTCATCGCGCTCAACTGGAACAACGCCCTGCTGTCCGAGGGGCTGACCGCCGCCCAGGAGTCGAACCTGCTGGGGGCGGTGGAGAGCGGCACCGGGATCGCCGCCTGGCACGGCGCGGCCGCCGCGTTCCGCACCAGCCTCAAGTACCACTGGCTGCTCGGCGGCAGCTTCCTCGAACACCCAGCGGGCGAAGGCGTGAAGTACCCCTACGAGGTCACCGTCACGGACACCGGCCACCCGATCACCGCCGGGGTGAAGGACTTCCGGGTCGCGTCGGAGCAGTACTACATGTCCGTCGACCCCAACAACCACGTCCTGGCCGAGTCCACCTTCACCGGCGAACACCTGCCGTGGCTGGAGGGAAAGACGATCCCTCAGGCATGGACCCGCACCTGGGGCGAGGGCCGCGTCTTCTACAGCGCGGTCGGACACGACCTCGACGACCTCCAGAACCCGGACGTCACCCGCCTGTGCACCCAGGGCTTCACCTGGGCCGCCCGTCAGAACGCCTGATCCCACCGTCCGACCCGAGCTGATTGGGAACACACCATGCCTGTCCTCACCGGAGGCCAGATCGTCGCGCGGACCCTGCGCAACTACGGGGTCGACGTCGTCGCCGGTATCCCCGGCCACGGCATCTGGTCACTGACCGACGCCTTCCTGGACGACGAGTCCAGGATCCCCTTCATCCAGACCTTCCACGAGCAGAGCGCCGTCCACCTCGCCGACGGCTACTACCGCGCCACCGGCCGCCCGCAGGCCGCGGTGACCTCCATCGGCGCCGGCGCGAGCAACACCGTCATCGGCATGGGCACCGCGTTCACGGACTCCACCAGTGTCCTCGTCGTCACGGGCGGCCCGCCGACCCACATGCGCGGCCACGGACTGCTGCAGGAACTCGACCGCTACACGGCGAACGACTTCCCCAAGGTGGCCGAGGCCGTCAGCAAACGGCACTGGGTCGTCACCCGGGTCGAGGAGCTCCCCTTCGTCCTGCACCGTTGTTTCAACTCCATGCTGACCGGCCGCCCGGGCCCGGTGCACCTCGAAGTCCCCATGGACGTACAGGCCGAGGCGGCGGACGTGCAGCTTCACGACCTGGAGCGGCGCATCCCGGTCGGCCGCCAGCACCCCGACCCGGAGGCCGTGGAGCGTGCGGTCGACGTGCTGCGCGCGGCCACCCGGCCGGTCATCGTGGTCGGCGGCGGTGCGATCACGTCCGAGGCGTCCGACCAGGTCCTCGCGCTCGCCGAGCGGTGGCAGATCCCGGTCGTCACCACGTGGAACGGCAAGAGCGCCTTCCCCGAGGACCACGAGCTGTTCGCCGGCAGTGTCGGCCAGACCGGCACGATGACCGGCAACGCGATCGCCAGCTCCGCCGACGTCGTCATCTCCGTCGGCTGCCGCTTCACCGACTGGTCCGCCTCCAGCTACGCCAAGGGCATCAGCTTCTCCATCCCGCCCGCGAAGCTCATCCACATCGACATCGACCCGCACGAGATCGGCAAGAACTACCCCGCCGAAGTGGGCATCGTCGCGGACGCGCAGCGAGCCGTGGCAGCCATCGTCGACTCCCTCCCCAGCAAGGGCGTAGACCGCTCCGAGTACCTCGCCGAACTCGCAAGCCTCAAGCAGGACTGGGAGGAGAAGCTCGCCGGCCGCCGTGACAGCGACCGCTTCCCGTTCACCTCGCAGCGCCCGCTCGGCGCCCTGCGCTCCGTGCTCCCGCGCGACGCGATCATCGTCGCCGGGTCGGGCAACACCCAGGGGGCGGTCAAGCAGACCTTCCCCGTCTACTCACCGCGCACCCACCTCACCTCCGGCGGCTTCTCCTCCATGGGCTGGGCCATCCCGGCGGCCATCGGCGCCAAACTCGCCCGACCGGACAGCCCGGTCGTGTGTGTCCTCGGCGACGGCGACTTCCTCATGACCTCCCAGGAGATCGCCCTGAGCGTCACCGCCGGCGCACCGGTGATCTTCGTCGTCCAGAACAACGCGGGCTACATGTCGATCCGCGGTGGCCAGCGCAAGCAGACCTCGCGCCACATCGGCACCGAGTTCTCCCACCCCGACGGCTCGCCGTACAGCCCCGACTTCGCGGCCATGGGCCGGGCCTTCGGCATCGAGTCGTGGAAGGTCGACGACGCCGCGTCCCTGGAGCCGACCCTGCGCAAGGCGGTCCAGTCCGGAGCGCCCGCCGTGATCGAGGTTCCCACGGACCGCGACGCCGCGGGCCCCTGGGTGCCCGGCTGGTGGGACTTCCCGATCCCGGCGTACATCACCGACGAGCGCCAGGACGAGTACCACCGCACCCGGGCCACCGAACAGCACCTCTGAGACGGCCCCGCGCCCGCCGGCAGACGACCGCCCGTGCAGCCGAGACCCGGCCGCACGGGCGGTCGTCATCGCGTCCGGGGTGCGTGGACCCGGGTGGGAGCCGCGTGGACCCGGGTAGGAGCCCCAGCCCCTCAGCACTCGATGATGTTCACCGCGAGCCCGCCCGGGGCGTCTCCTGGTACTTCACGTTCACGCCTGGTACTTCACGTTCACGCCGGCGCCAGATGCGATGCATTTACAAGATCAGCGATGTGGTGGTGCTCACCCGCTACACATTGAAGCGGAACGTTGCGCACACCACTGCCACCTGCGGAAACCCGGGATTCCGAAGATCGCATCCAGCACAGATCCAGCACGGTCGGAAGCGATCCAGCACCACGTCAGGCCGCCTCGCCGTATTGGAACGGCGTTTCCGGTGTGTCCGTGGACATCTCCACGGGCACCGGCCGCGTGGCCGCCTGCATGATGGCGCGGTACCGGTCCCACGTACCGGGAACGAGGAGTGGCGACGTCAACCATGGGAACTGCACGAATGGGGCAATCCACCGGCGTCGCCGCCCGGTGACGGCACCACTGCGGATGGAAGTCGCAGTGGCGTCGCGTCCCCCGACGGTGTCCGAGAGGATGAGCGAGCTGGGCCACAAGCCCTGCTGTTATCGCCCCGCCAGCGGTCGGTTCACGCTGCCCAGCCACAGCACGTCACGCGCTCGGGTCATGGCCACGAAGAGCTGGCTGCGAGACAGCTCGTCGCGTTCGCGCCCCGTTTCGGAGACTTCCGCGTCGGGTGTACGCGAGCCGTTCGGCAAGGTTGCGTCGTGCTCTGGGAGGTAAACGCGCTTGAACTCAAGCCCCTTGGCCCGGCGATAGCTGCCGAGCTTGACGGCGTCGACAGGCCGGCCGTCGTAGTGTTCCAGTGGGCATATCGGGATGCCCGCCCGTTCGAGGAGCCGCTGGTAGCGGCCAATGGCGCGCATGGAGGGGCAAAGCACCGCGGTGTCGGCGCGGGCTCCGGGTGGCAGGCTGTGCAGGGCCTCCAGAAGAGCTTGGTCGTGCTCGGCCGGTGTCGGTTTCGCAACACGGATCACGTGGCCGTCGTGGTACGTGAGGTCGACGTCTCGGCGGCCCGGTGTGCGCAGGCCGTCAATGTCCTCGAAAGAGTCCTCAGCGACGACAGCAAGCGCCGCGTCGAGGATCTCCTTGCTGTTGCGGTAGTTGGTGTGCAGCACTTGTCCCCGGTCGCCGCGGATATCGATGCCGGCGTCGGACAGGCGGAACCCTCCGGGGTAGACGGCTTGTTGACCGTCACCGACCAGCAACAGTCCGTTGGGACTGTCACCGACGAGAGCATGCAGAAGGCGCACTCCGACCAGAGTCAAGTCCTGGACCTCGTCCACGACCACAGCCGCGTAGCGGTGCTGCCCCATGCGGCGGAGGGCCTCCGCCAGGGCGAGGGAGAGGACATCGTTGAAGTCGTGCACGCCACGCTCGACACGAAGCGCCTCGTATGCCTCGTACAGAGCCCAGACGGCCTGCCGATGCGGGCGGCGCAGGCTGGCGCGACGGCGTCGGCGGGGCACCGTTGCATACTCCTCGAAGGAGGTGATGCCCCGCCCTTTTATGACGTGGTCGATCTCCTCCTTCCAGTAGCCCGGTGCCGGGTCGATCTCGGCCAGGCAGCTGTCGCGGCCGACGTTCTTCCAAGCGAGGCTGAAGGCGGTCTGGGCCCTTTCTCCATGCAACCGGACCGAGACGCCGCAGTCGCGCAGGAACTCCTGAGCCCAGGAGTGCAGGCTGCGGAAGTCGACCCTGTCCGCCACGGCGGGAGACATGGTCTTGAGAAAGGTGGCCTGCACCCGCGGGAGGTTGTTGGCGAACGTGACGTAAAGGATCCGGCCGGTGGTGCGCTGGGCGAGGTGGGCCGCGCGGTGCAGAGCGACGACGGTCTTGCCCGTGCCCGCCGGGCCGCTGATCCGCGCGGGGCCGGCCCAGTTCCGGCGTACCAGAGCTACCTGATCGGGGTGGAGGAAGGTCATCCACTGCTCGATCGGGGCCCGCAGTGCTTCTTCCAGAGCCGCCTCGCGCAGTCCGTCGAGGTCGAACAGGCCGTCGGACAGTTCTTCTTGGGGCTGTGCCTGCGGCGGAGGCGATATCGCCTGAGTCACGGAGGCTCGCTCGTACTCAGGGAAGGCCCGATCCAGGTGGTCGGCGATGACACGTACGGATTCCGGGCGCAATCGGTGGCGCTCCGAGAGCAGGGCCGGTCCGACCTCATGCTCCCCCAGCAGCCGAATCCTGCCCAGCTCAGCATCGACGCGGTGCCCTGCGAAAACCATGACGGGCTTGACCGCGACCGGGGACATACCCAAGGACGCCAACGCCGACTCGGCCACCTTCGTCACGGCAAGGAGCTTGGCCACATGCTCGTCGCGAGGCTCGCCGCTGACGCAGAGCCTCCCTTCCAAACACTCCGGTGCGGAGCGCCAGTTCTTCACATCGAGGACGAACGCCCCGCCGGGGCCGACCAACAACATGTCCACATTGGCCATCCGCGTCCCCGGCCACCTGCGATCCACCAGTAACCGCCACCCGCGCGCGGTCAGGACCAGCAGCTGGGCCGCGACCCTGCGTTCGCCCTCACTCGCGGCTTCCCATCGGCGTGCTTGCTGCCGGGCCGCCTGCCACTGTTCTCTCAGCAGCCGTTCCTGGTGTCGCGCCTCCTGCGCCCGCCGCGATGCCGATCCACCAGCCGCCATACAGCTCCCCCTCGTACGCAGAGTAGTGATCATAAAACGATCAGCGATGGCAGGACAGGGTGCACGGCTGACTTCGGCCATGCGCTGCGATCACCGGATACGCGGAGCGGCGGCTGAGGCTTTGCAGTCGGCGATCGAGCCAGCACACAGCCGCCAGAAGCGGCCTCCGGCTGCGCGCTTGACATCGCTAGGCTTGCCTCATTACTGCGCCACCCATGACCGGAGGACTCCACGTGACGCCGACCGCCGCCAAGCCCGGCCCCCCGGCGCGTCGCGAGCACTGGTTCCAGCCGCGCCGGTCCGGTTTCCGGTGGGAGCAGGAGGGGCTTGAGCACGTACGGCAGCTGATGCCGAACGCCGAGCCGTATCGGGCGTGGGCGACATTCCGGTTCACCGGTGTCACGGGCCGGGTCAACGAGTGTGATCTGCTGATCGCCGTGCCCGGCGGCGTCTACCTGCTGGAACTCAAGGGGCACCCCGGCCGGGTGGTGAACCACGGGGACACCTGGCAGTTCCACGGTGACCGGGTGCGGACCCTGCGCAACCCTCTGCACCTCACCGACCTCAAGGCCAAGGAGCTCAAGGCACAGCTGGAGCGTGCCGCGCACGCGGCGGGGGTCCCCGAGGCGAAGATTCCCTACATCAAGCCCGCGGTCTTCCTGCACGACACCGACCTGGTGAGCGAGCTGGACGAGTTCCAGCGCGCGTCGGTCTACGGGCGCGACGGCGGTACCAGCGGTCTGCCCGGCATCTGGGACGGTCTGCTCGGGCTGCCGCCGGAGCGGGAGAGCTGGCGGGTCACCCCGCAGGACAGCCAGCGGCTCGAAATGCTGATGAAGCGTATCGGGATCAGCCACTCCACCAGCCACCTGCGCTTCGGAGACGACTGGCGGCTCGCGCCGCGCGCGCTGGACGCGGGCCCCGGCTGGGAGGACCGGCTCGCCGTACGCGACGACGGCCTGGTCAAGGAGAGCGGCAGGGTCCGGATCTATCTGTCGGGCCAGGCAGCGTCGGCGGAGCAGCGCGGCCGGGTGGACCGGGCGGCCCGGCGCGAGTACCAGGTGCTCCAGGGCATCAACCACCGCGGCATCGTCCAGGCCGTCCAGATCCGCGAGCACCAGGGCGGCCCGGCGATCCTCTTCCGGCACCGGAAGTCGGACCTGCGGCTCGACGCGTACCTGGACGCGTACGGCGACCGGCTCACACCCGCCATGCGCCTGGACCTGGTGCGCCAACTCGCCGAGGCCGTCCGCTACGCCCACAACCGATCGCTGTACCACCGGGCGCTGTCGGCGCGCTCGGTGTACGTGTCCGCGCGTGAGGACGACACGGAACCGGTGCTGCGGATCGCCGACTGGCAGACCGCCGCCAGGGACTTCGGCACCACCTCGCACCTCAGCCTCGGCCAGACACCGCTGGATTCCGGACTGGTGGCCGACATCGCCCAGGTGTACCTCGCCCCGGAGGCCGCCAGGGAGTTCGCCGACCCGGTGGACCTCGACGTCTTCGGCATGGGATCCGTCTCTTATCTGCTGCTCACCGGTAAGCCGCCCGCCGACGCGCGGGGTGTTCTGGTGGACCGGCTCGCCGCGGAGGGCGGGCTCCATCCGTCCGCGGCGTCCGACAGCGTCTCCGCGGCGCTGGACGACCTGGTCTTCCGGGCCACTGCCTCCGACGTGCAGAACAGGCTGTCGTCCGCCGAAGAGTTCCTGCGACTGCTCGACGCCGCCGAGGCGGACGATGCCGCGGCCCGGCGCGGGGCCGTCAAGGTCGTGGACCCGCTCACGGCCAAGGCCGGCTGCCGCGTCGACGCCGAGTGGGAGGTCGTACGGGTCCTCGGCACCGGCGCGACCGCCCGCGCCCTGCTGGTGCGCCGCGTCGAGGACGGGGTACCGGACCCGTCGTCCCTTCGGGTGTTCAAGGTGGGGCTCGACCGGGAGAAGGACGGGCGGCTCCACGCGGAGGCGAAGGCGCTGCGCGAGGTGGGCGGCAACCGCGTCGTGAAGCTGTTCGCGCCCCCGCGTGAACTGGCCGGCCACACCCTTCTGGAGATCGAGTACGCGGGCGGGTTCCGGCCGGCGGACGACCGGGAGCCGGTCAGTCTCGGGTCTCGGCTGCGCGGCGAGGGCCGGCTGGGATACGCCCAGCTGGAGCGGTTCGGCAACGATCTCTTCGAGGCCCTGGACAGCCTGGCCGCTCGTGGGGTGCGGCACCGAGACATCAAGCCGGACAATCTGGGGCTGTTCAAGCGCAGTGACGGCTCCTGGCAGCTGATGCTGTTCGACTTCTCCCTGGCCGAAGTCTCCGACCAGGACCTCCACGCGGGCACCCGGGGCTATCTCGACCCCTTCCTGGGCGGCAGCCGCCGCGCCCGCTACGACGACCACGCGGAGTGGTACGCGACGGCGGTCACGCTGCACGAAATGGCCTCGGGCGAACGGCCGGTGTGGGGCGATGGCCAGTGCGATCCGCTGACCGTCCCCCAGGCGGAGCTCTACGTGCCCCGCGAACTGTTCGAGCCCGCGCTGGCGGACGGGCTGACCGAGTTCTTCGCCAAGGCCCTGCATCGTGATGTCGAGCAGCGCTTCGACAGCCTCCGCCAGATGCAGGAGGCCTGGCGCCAGGTCTTCCGCCGGGCGGATTCAGCGCCCCCGCCTACCACCCCCGCGACGGTCGACACGCAGGCGGCGGACATCGAGGACGCCCGTGAGCAGGCCGCCGCCGCCGCGGACCTGACGACCCCCCTGCACGCCGCGGGACTCTCGCCGCGGGCGGTGTCCGTGGCCGCCAGCCTCCATGCCGAGACGGTGGGCCAGCTCCTGGACGTCCCGCCGCACACGATCTCCCGCGCGCGAGGCGCGGGCAACGTCATCCGCAAGGAGCTCAACCGGCGCCACCGCCAGTGGACCCGGCAGCTCCGCGGGCGCGCCACGGCCCAGCAGCCCGTACGGGTGGCTGCCGACACGCCCGTCGAGACCACGGAGTCCATCGGAACCCTCGCGTCCCAGCTGGTCCCGGCCGAGGCCGGACCCGGCGCCCACCGCCGGTGCGACATCGTCCTGGCGACACTGGGCCTGTCGGACGTCGAGCAGTCCGGTGAACTGCCGCCGTGGCCCGACCAGTCGGTGATCGTCAGGGCCCTGGCCGTCAGCCAGTCGGAGGTCTCGGACAGTCTGAGCGCCGCGATCGAGCGGTGGGCGGCGCTTCCGTGGCTGGAGAAGGTGCGGGACGAGCTGGTGACCATACTGTCCGAGCAGGGCAGGGTCATGACGGCACAAGAACTCGCCACCGAACTGCGAGTACGCCACAGGCCGCTCGATGAGGGCGGTGCGGAGGGCCGGTCCGGGCTTCAGACGCAGGCCCTGGCCGTGCTGCGGGCGGCCACCGAAGTCGAGGCCCGCCGCGACGCCGCCGCCGCCGCGGGAAACGGCGACGAGGACGGCGCCTCCCGCTTCACCTTGCTGCGGCGCGCCAGCACGGTGCTGCTGGCCTTGGTGGATCTACCGGGCAGCGACGATCCGACGCCCGTGGAGCTCGCCGAGTACGCGACCCTCCTCGGCCGGGCCGCCGAGGAGGTGACGGCCCGCGATCCGCTGCCCGGCGGGGGCACCGTCCTGCGGGAGCTGCGCGCGGTGCCCGCCCCGGAGGACACGGCCCCACTGGCCGACACCCGCCTGTTGACGTTGGCCGCCGCGATGGCGGACGGAGTCGGCGTCACGCCGCGTTTCGAGCTGTTCCCGCTGAACCTCGGCCTCGACCGGGCGCTGCGGATCTCGCAGGCCGCGGCCGGGGTGCGTCCCGGTATCGGGATCGGTGCCGAGGAACTGCTGAGCCGGGTCAGGTCCCGCTTCCCCGGCCTTGCCACGCTGGCGGGCGTCACCTACGTGGAGTGGGAGGAAGCCCTGACCGCGGCGCACTTCCCGCTGGAGTACGACCGGGACAGGCGACGCTTCTACCCGCCCGCGCGGGACGCCGAGCAGAGCCGCCCGGCCCACACCGGCTCGGTGCTGACAAGCACCGGCGCGCTGTACGAGGCCGCGCAGGGCCAGCTGGCTGAGGGCCGCGACCCGCGCCGGGTGATGGAGGTACGGCTTCAGGAGGCGGCGCGCCGGGGCGGGTTTCTCGCCTTGACCGTGCGAGCCGCCCAACTGCCCGGCACGGCCGAGCGCCTCGCCGCCCGGTTCGATGTGCTACCGGTCGATGTGGACGAGTTGTTCCTGGCTGCCCTGCGTGCCCTGGCCGAGGAGCAGCAGGTCAGGTGGGGGGCCCTGCTCAAGGCGGACGCCAAGTACACCACCACTGGCCGCATCGGGCCCGCGCTGGCGTCCTACACCCGGCTTGCCGCCGAGCACGTCACCGCCCGTTGCACGACGCTCGCCGAGCAGACAGGCCCGCGGAGGGTTCTCCTCGCCCACCGTGCCTCCCTGGTAGCCCGGTACTGGGAGGCGGGCGGCCGCGAGTTGCTGGTGTCCCTCCAGGAGGCGGCACGCCGCCCGGCCGCCGTACCGCACGGTCTGTGGCTGCTGGTTCCCATGGACGACCCGCAGGCCACCCCGGCGCTGGACGGCCGCACGGTGGACGTGGTGGACCGGGTGAGCGAGTGGGTGGTCCTGGAGGGGCTGTTCATGAAGGAGCTGGAGGAGCTCCTGGAAGCGCGCTGACGGCTGACGCGGGATCAGCCGAAGACCCTATGATCGGGGTCGTGGGGGACGACGAGGAAAGCAAGAAGGCGAAGACGGACTACGCCTGCGCGGGGGAACGGCATTACGAGGACGCCGCCTATCTCCACGGCGACGGACGGCTGTTGAACGCGGACCATCTGTTCGGGCTCGCGGTCGAGTGCCTGATGAAGGGGCTCCTGCTGCGGTTCGCCGGGCCGCACCACCAGGTGTCCATGCGGAACAGCGGGGGCTCCGACGACGACCGGCTCTGGTGGGACGACCCCGACGCCAAGAACCAGAACAAGAAGCGGAAGGCTCTGGGGCATATCAACGAGATGCGCAAGGCCCTCCCCCTGCTGCTCGACGGACGTCCCGGTCTCTCTCTCACCGAAGCCCTGACGAGGGTCTCGGCGGACTTCGAGAAGTGGATCGTCAACGACCGCTACACCGACGGAACCCACCTCGACCGGGCGCTCCTGTCCCGCCGTCAGGAGGCGGCGACACTCGCCCACGAGCTGCATCTGCACGTCCAATTCACCGGAAAGCTGCCATGACCCTCCACGACGCACCGGTCCGCTTCGACGAGGCGCGCCCGGCCGCCGTCGCCCTCGCCCGCGAGGTCGCCGCGGCAGGCTTCGACGTCCTCCTCATCAGGGATGTACTCGGCAGGTTCTCCCTGGTGGTGGACGACGGCGAGCGGGACGACGGGGCGAGCGCCGGACAGGCCGAACGCTGGCGGGAGTCGTTCACCCGCCGGCTGGGCCGCTACAGCGGCGACCGTCCGCTCGTGCTGACCTCGGTCACCCGTCTGCCGAAGACCCTGACGGCCTCACCCCGCACCCTGGAGGTGGTGGCGGCCACCGGCACGGCGGGCGCGGTCCGGCTCCTCGACAACACCGTCGTCGGCGAGGAATGGTCCCATGTCACCACTCCCCCCGCCGCCGAGAACGGCGGGGCGTCCCGCCCCCGTCGTACGGCCCTGTACGGGTTCAAGGGCGGCGTGGGCCGCACGACGGCGGCCGCGGTTCTCGCCCGTCGGCTCGCCGACGAGGGGCTGATCGTGCTGGTCCTGGACCTCGACCTGGAGTCGCCCGGTGTGGGCCCGCTCCTGCTCGGGGACGGCACTCTGTGCACCCACGGTGTCGTGGACCACCTGGTGGAGTCGGCGCTCGGCAACGCGGACGGCCTGGAGATCGTGGTCCGCTCCGGCTACACGCCGCGCAACCGGGGCGAGCTGTGGATCGCGCCGGCGCGCGGCGCGGGCACCGAGGGCGTTCCCAACGCGTACGTAGACAAGCTGAACCGGGTGTACGCCGACACGGAGGGCGCTCGTTTCTCCGACCGCCTGGCCGCCACGGTCCGTGCCTGCGAGGAGGCGGTGGAACGGAGCGACAGCGGCCGTCTGCCCGATGTGGTGCTGCTCGACAGCCGGGCGGGCATCCACGACGTGGCGGCCGTGACCATCTCCCATCTGTGCGACTACGCGCTGCTGTTCGGCGCGGACAACGACCAGACGTGGTCGGGCTACCGTGACCTGTTCGAGGCGTGGGCGGCGTCCGGGCAGGCCCCGGCGATCCGGCAGAAGCTGCGCATGGTGGCGTCGATGGTCCCGGACTCGGTGCACTACTCGAAGGACACCCACCTCTGGTCCTTCCGCCAGAACGCCCATATGACGTTCAGCATCCTCTACGACTCGCTCGCGCCGGACGAGGTCGCCGGCGCCACGGAGGGCTCCTGGGACCTGGACGACGACGACGCGCCCCACTCCCCGATCCCGATCCTGTTCGAGCCGGGTCTGGTCGGGATGAACGTGCCCCGCTCCCCGGACTGGCAGGAGCGTGCCTTCGTCGAGGCCGCGTACCGTGACTTCCTAGACACGGCCGTCCCGCTGATCCTGGCGGGCCCGGCCGAGGATTCCGGCACCGAGTCCGAGGACGACCGCCCATGACCGAGCCGCTGACCTCCGACGAGTACCGCGACCTGCTGTCGCGCGCGCTGGAGGGCACCGTGGACGCGGACACCCGGCCCCCCGAGCCGCACACCCTGTACATGCCGGACGCGCACCGCGCCGCGCTGTACGTGGACAGCACCGTGGTCCAGGGCGACCGGGGTGTCGGCAAGACATTCTGGGCGCGCTCCCTGCTCGACGCCGACCTGCGCGCGGCGGCGGCCCGCGAATACCGCATCAACCGGCTGAACCGCCTGCGCGTCACACCCGGCTACGGCATGGACATCGTGCCGCACTACCCGGGCCCGCTCGCCCTGCCCGCCCTGCTCACCGGCGGCGCGCTCCCGGAGGAGATCTGGCAGGCCGTCCTGCTCACCGCCCTGGCACAGCCCGAACTGCGGGCGACGGAGGACTGGGCCGAGCGCGTCGCCTGGGTGCGCGCCAACGCCGGACCGGCCGAGACCACCCTCGCGCGGGCGGACGCGGAGGCCGCCGCCGAGGACACCGTGCACCTGCTGGTCTTCGACGGCCTGGAACACCTGCACAGCGACTGGAACACCCGCAACCGTATGATCGCCGAGCTGCTCCGCCTGGCGATGCGGATGCGGTTCGGCACCCGCAACATCCGCCTGAAGGTGTTCCTGCGCCCCGACATGTTCGACGCGGCCAAGCAGCTCTTCCCCGACGCGTCGAAGCTGTCCGGGAACGCGGCCCACCTGGAATGGACCCGCGCCGACCTGTACGGGCTCCTCTTCCACCACCTGAGCAACGAGGACGACGAGGCGGCCGAGCGGTTCCGCCGCTTCACCGGCGGCTGGCAGCTCGCCGAGGCCGGCACAGCGGTGCGGTACGCGGCCCCGCCCGGCCTGCGCAACGACGAGAAGGCCCAGCAGCAGCTGTTCGAGCGCATCGCCGACCCGTTCATGGGCACGAACGTCCGCCGGGGCCGCCCCTACGCTTGGCTGCCCAACCACCTGATGGACAGCAACGGCCGGATCAGTCCGCGCAGCTTCCTCAAGGCCCTCGACGTGGCCGCCGAGACGACGCGCGCCTCCTACCCCTCGCACGGCCGCGCGCTGCACCACGACGCCATCCGGAGCGGGGTCCGCGAGGCGTCCGCGGTGCGTGTGGTCCAGATCTGCGAGGACGTTCCGTGGGTCGAGCGGGCCATAAAGCCGCTCGCGGGCTGCCAGGTCCCCCTCGCCCAGGGAAAGATCATCAACATCTGGAAGAACCGCAACCTCCCGAAGCTGCTGCGGGAGGACACGGCCCGCTACGCCCAGGCCGACCGCCCCGAACTGGTCCGCACCGGCCCTCGCCACCCCGACGACCTGCCGCGTCTGGTCCAGGAGCTGATCGACCTCGGCGTACTGCGCCGCCGCGACCGCACCGTCGACGAGTACTCCCTCCTCGACCTGCCCGACATCTACCGCCTCGCCTTCGGCCTGGGCCGCCTCGGCGGGATTCCGCTCGCCAAGCGGTAAGTCCTGGTGGGCCCGCCGTACCATCCGGGCTGGCAGGATGGACGGACCGGCGCGAGAGCAACACGCCGCAGATCCCGAAGCGAAGGAATGACCCCGGTGCCCTCCCAGGATGCCCGTACGACCGCGGAAGCGACGGACACGCCGGTCGCCGCGTCACTGGACCACGACGCGCTGCTCAAGGACCTCCAGAAGCAGGTCGCGGCCCTCGAGGCGGACCTGCGTGAGCGCGCCCACGGCGACAGCGAGCAGACCGCGGCCCTGAAGGCCGAGTACGAGCGGGCCCTCCTGTCCGACCGCACCTCCGTCATGTACGAGTCGTGGCTGGAGGAGCGGGTGGTGCAGATCGCCGCTGCCTGGGTCCTCGCCTGCGTCTTCGTCCGCTTCTGCGAGGACAACGGCCTCGTCCCGGACGCCCGCCTCTCGGGACCTGGCGAACGGCTCGCCGAGGCGCAGGACAACCACGACGCGTTCTTCCGCGAGCGCCCCGAGCTCAACGACCGCGACTGGCTCAAGGAGTCCTTCCGCGAGCTCAGCCGCGAGCACGAGATCGCCGAGGGCCTCTTCGATCCCGCCCACAACCCGCTGTGGGAGCTCGACCCCTCCTACAGCGCCGCGTCCCGCCTGCTCTCCTTCTGGCGCGAGCGCGGCCCCGACGGCCGCATCCGCCACGACTTCACCGACCCGGCCCTGAACACCCGCTTCCTCGGCGACCTCTACCAGCACCTGTCCGAGCACGCCCGCAAGACGTACGCGCTGCTCCAGACCCCCGAGTTCGTCGAGGAGTTCATCCTCGACCTCACCCTGGACCCGGCCCTGGAGGAGTTCGACCTGAACCCGGCGTGGAAGCACGTTCCCGAGGGCTGGCGGGGCGAGACGTCCGAAGAGATCGACGAGAACGGCGACCTCACCACCGTCGTCCGCGGCCTGCGCTGCATCGACCCCGCCTGCGGCTCCGGCCACTTCCTCCTCGGCCTCTTCCGCCGGGTCCTCGCCGCCTGGCGCGAGGCCGAGCCCGGCACGGAGAACTGGACGCTGGTGCGCCGCGCCCTGGAGTCCGTCCACGGCGCCGACAAAAACCCCTTCGCCGTCTCCATCGCCCGCTTCCGCCTGCTGGTCGACATGCTCAAGGAGTGCGGGGTCGGCCGTCTCTCCGCGGCTCCGTCGATGCCGATCCGTATCGCCGTCGCCGACTCCCTGCTGCACGGGCGGGAGGCGGGGCGCGAGACCGACCCGACGTTCGACGACGTCGATCGGGGCGAGACGTTCACGTACCGCACGGAGGATGTGGCGCAGTACGTGAAGGAGGCCGACCTGCTGGGGCGCGGCTCGTATCACGTGGTCGTGGCGAACCCGCCGTACATCACGGTCAAGGACAAGGCGGAGAACGAGAACTACCGCAAGATTTATTGGGCGTGCTCCGGGAAGTACGCGCTGTCCGTTCCGTTCGCCCAGCGGATCTTCGAACTGGCGGTCCGGGCGAGCGGTGACCAGCGGAACGGGGGCTTCACCGGGCAGATCACGGCGAACTCCTTCATGAAGCGGGAGTTCGGGGCGACGCTGATCGAGTCGTTCTTCCACGGAAGCCGCTACAAGGACCCGCAGACGCGACGCTGGCGGGACTCTCCGGGCGTGGAGCTGACCCATGTGCTGGACACGTCGGGGGCGTTCATCCCGGGGCACGGTACGCCGACGGTGATTCTGGTGGGGCGCAATCAGGGGCCGCGGCAGTCGCTGCCGATTCGGGCGGTGCTGGGGGTTCGGGGGGAGCCGAGCCAGCCGAAGGACCCGGCGCGGGGGCAGGTGTGGCAGGCGATCGTCTCGCAGTGGCGGAAGCCGGGGGCGGGGTCTGAGGAGTGGGTGAGCGTTGAGGATGTGGAGCGGCAGCGGTTTGCTGGGCATCCTTGGTCGCTGAGTGGCGGTGGGGCGGGCCCGCTCATGGAGGCGATCGAAGCTGCGGCAGTGAAAAAGCTGGGCGACATCGCCACATCGATCGGTATCAATTCTGTCACCGGGGAGGACGACCTCTACCTCATGCCGCGCAACGGCGCGGCTGCGCGACTCGGTGTCGCCGCGACGCACCAGATGGTCACCGGCGACGTCATCCGCGACTTCACGCTCAGTCCGGAGTTCGATGCTCTGTGGGTGTACGACGAAACATTCAAAACACTGCCCTGGGAAGCAATCGGTACCTCGCAGCGTCTGCTGGAGCCCTACCGAACCGCCATTTCTTCACGCAAGCGTTTCGGCGTTCCCATGCTGGAACGTGGCATGGCTTGGTACGAGTGGCAGGAGTTGTACCCGAGCAAGCTGCGGACGCCGTTGTCGATCACGTACGGCGAGGTCGGGACGCACAACCACTTTGTATTGGACCGGGGCGGGAAGGTGTTCAAGCAGACCGCGCCGGTGATCAAGCTGCCCGAGACCGCGAGCGAGGAGCAGCACCTTGAGTTGCTCGGGATGCTGAACTCGTCGACTGGCGGCTTCTGGATGAAGCAGGTCGCCCAGCAGAAGGGGGGCGCGGACAACAACAGCGGCGGCGGCAACCGGTGGGCCTTCGAGGCATGGGAACGCTTCTACCAGTTCAACTCCACCAGACTCCAGCAGTTCCCCGTCCCCAGGGAGCTCCCCCTCCCCCTCGCCCGCCAACTCGACGCCCTCGCCCAAGAGTTGGCCGTCCACGAGCCATCCGCTTCCACCGCCTCCTCCGCCACACCCCCCACCCGCGAAGCCCTCGACGCCGCTGAAGCCGAGCAGAAGCGGATCCGCGCCCGCATGATCCTGCTCCAGGAGGAGCTGGACTGGATCGTGTACGGGCTGTACGGGCTGCTCACGCCTGCCGAGGTCGCACGAACCACCCTCCCCGGTGATCCGGCCGACCTCACCGACGCCGACGTACCGCAACTCAGACTCGGCCAGCGTGCGTTCGAGATCGCGCTTGCCCGCAGCGGCGCCGACACCGCGTGGTTCGAGCGCCACGGTTCCACCCCGGTCACCGAGATCCCTCCCTCACCCGAGTGGCCCGAGTCCTACCGTCGAATCGTTCAGGCACGGCTCGATCTCATCGCCGACAACAAGGACATCCGCCTGATCGAGCGGCCCGAGTTCAAGCGCCGTTGGTCCACCAAACCCTGGAAGGACAGGGAGGCCGCCGCCCTGCGGTCATGGCTGCTGGACGCCATGGAGCGCGAGGAGTTGTGGTTCGAGGAGCGCGACGGGATCGACTCCCCGTGCCCGCTCACGATCTTCCAGCTCGCCGACGCCCTCCGTCACGACAGCGACGTGCAGGACATCGCCGCGCTCTACGCCGACCGTCACCTCGGCAAGCGAGACGTCCCGCTGTCCACCGTCCTGGCCGCCGTCATCGAGCCCGAGCACGTCCCGTACCTCGCCGCCCTCCGCTACAAGGAGTCCGGCCTGCGCAAGCGCGCCCAGTGGGAGCAGGTCTGGGAGGAGCAGCGCGAGGAGGACAAGGACGGCAAGCGGCGTGACATCAAGGTCCCGCCGAAGTACACGTCCGCCGACTTCCTCAAGCACAGCTACTGGTCGAACCGGGGCAAGCTCGACGTCCCCAAGGAACGGTTCGTCTCCTACCCCGGCGCCTCCCCCGACAATGACCCCTCCCTCCTCATCGGCTGGGCGGGCTGGAACCACCGCCACCAGGCCGAGGCTGTCGTCAACCTCCTCAACGACCGCCTGAACGTCGACGGCTGGCGCAAGGAGGACCCCCGCTTCCTTCCGCTCCTCGCCGGGCTCGCGGAGGTCATGCCATGGGTGAAGCAGTGGTACGACGAGTACGACGACGAGTGGGAGGGCAACCCCGCCGAGGACTTCAACAGCGCCCTCGTCGCCGGCATGTACGGCCGCCAACTGTCCCTGGACGACCTCACCGCCTGGCGCCCGGAGAAGAAGAAGCGGGGCCGGGCGGGCAAGTAGCTCCGGCCGACTCGGCACAGGTCCCGCCTCTGAGCCGTTGGAGTTCGGCGGTTGTTGAGGGTGGCCCCGGTCGTCTGCCACGAGGGAGCACGGCGACCGGGACCGGGGGACCGTCCGCCCGGCCCCACGGGCAGGCACGGGGCGGACGGCCGTCTCAGGTGCGCCGGAAGCGGCGGGCGTCGTTCTCGTCGCGGTGGCGGGGGCACTGGCACGGTGGCCACGCCTGACCCAGCGCGTAAGCGTCGGTACTGTCCTTGCCGACCAGAACGGCCACCACCGCACGGCGTGCGGTCACGATCCCGTCGCGAGCCATGGTGTAGACGCGGATCGTCATGCGGGGCGCTTCGCCTCCGCCCCGGCTCTTGTCGGCGATCACCGGGGCTCCCCCTCAACGGGGGCCAGGAGCTGAAGCACGGTCCGCAGACTGCGCTTGACCGCACCAAGGTGATAGGTCAGTTCTTCCGGCGTCGCGGTGGCCAAGCTCAGGGCTTCCGCAGCAGCGAGGCTCTGTCCGGCGACGATGACGACGGCCCGCTCAAGACCGTCGCGGGTGGGCTTTCCGGCCGCGATACATGCAGGGCACAGGCCCGAACGCGGGTCGGCGGGGTGACGGGGCCCGAAGGTGCCGGGGGTGGTGCACAGGGCACAGCCGGGGGCCGGGACGGTCGCGGCATGGCCGTTGGCCGTCACCGGATCACCACCATGCCGTGTGGGGCACAGATCAACTCCACCCGCGGAACGCTCTTCGGCCGCTGTTGCTTTTGCCGCTCATCGGCCACCAGGTAGGGACGCACCAGCGCGGGCAGCTCGCTGTCCAGCGGCAGGAGGGGGACGGTGTGCAGTTCGAGGGTTGGGGAGTCGTTGTACGGGCGCGGGGGCGCCGGTCGGTGGGTGATGCTCGAGGAGTCCACGGCCCCCGCCACGGGCCGGGAAGGCCCCGGGTACGGGGCGGGGAAACCTGGGACGGCACGGTGACGGCCGGACGGCCGTAAGGCCAGAACTGCCCTCACCCATACGAACAACCACCCGATAGGGTTGTTCATGTTCATCAGCTCCTTTACAGCTGGTGGGCCACGCCCCCGGACCCGGCCAGGTCGCGGGGGTCTTGCGCTACTTGCGCACCACACTTCCGCCTTTGGCGGTGCGTTCCTACCGCGTTAGGTGACCGTTAGACACGGAGTGCGCCTACCGTATGAAGCGTGCCTAACGTCCTAGGAGGTGGCCGTGAACGAAGTTCTGCGCCGAGCCATGCTTAGATCCCGAGTGACGGACCGTCAGTTAGCAGAAAGCTGCGGCGTTGACGTCAAGACCGTAGGTCGATGGATCACCGAGAGTGGGCGGGTACCTCGCGCCCGCCATCGGTGGGCCATCTGCGAAGCACTCGGAGTGGACGAGACGACGCTATGGCCAGCAGCCACAAAGAAGGCAATCAAGGTCGGCCCCGACCGTGAGGTTGTTTCCGTATATCCATATCGGTCCAGTTGCCCAGCTTCCTTGTGGCAATCACTGATCACAAAGGCCGAACAGGAGCTGACATTCGCGGGCTACACCAATTATTTCTTGTGGCTCGAACAACCCCGATTCGGCGCCACTCTGCGCCGCAAAGCATCCAACGGATGCCGGGTGCGCTTTCTGCTCGGCAACCCGAATAGCGACCTGACCAAGTCCCGAGAAAAGGACGAGGAGGCCACCCTTACACTTTCCACGCGCATCCAGGTAACACTCGCTGAATTGGAGAAAATCAAAATTCAGCCAGGAGTTGAAGCGAGGTACAGCAATGGGCATGCACACTTGTCCGTGTTTCGCTTCGACGATGACATGATTGTCACGCCTTTGCTGACTCACAGCGTTGGCCACGATGCACCCACGTTGCATCTGCGTCGGCAACAGGACGATGGCATATTCGACCGCTTTGCTTCGCACACTGAGGAACTATGGAAGCGGGGCGCCCCAGTCTGGGGAGAGGAGCGCAATGGGTAGGAGAGACTACGAGGACGACCCGAATGCCCCAGCAGCGAACAGCATGGTTCCCGCCGCCTCTGTAGTTGTCGTCGATGACTCGGGACGCATCCTGCTTCAGCGTCGGTGCGATAACAACATGTGGGCACTCCCCGGCGGCGTCATGGAAATTGGTGAATCATTGCCGGGATGCGCTATTCGGGAAACGCGCGAAGAGACGGGGATTGAAGTTGAAATTGTCGGCATTGTCGGTACCTACACAAACCCCGGTCACGTCTTCGCATACGATGACGGCGAAGTTCGGCAAGAGTTCTCCATTTGCTTCCTGGCCCGACCGGTCGGCGGTCAAATAGCCGTGTCCGAGGAATCTATAGATGTTCGCTGGTTCACTCCCGGAGAGATTTCCGCCCTCCAAATGGTGCCCAGCATTCGAAAGCGCGTGGATGACTGGCGAAACGGAAATATGCCTGCCATTCGGTAGTCAATGGTCCGGTGATCGCCCGCCAATTCCGTCGGCCCCTGACCCACTCGACAGGGGCTGTTGCGCTCCCCCGGGTACGTCCGGGCGCTGCTGCGGGCGGAGGGGCCGGGCGCCCCGTCCTGACGCCGATTCCCCCGGCCCTCCCACCGGCGCCCCCACCCCTGGCAGGATGGACATTCGTGGTGTGCGCGGGCCGGTGCCCGCCGAGGGGCCCGGACGCGGCAGCCGGGCGTGACGATGCTGTGGGGAGCGGAAGCGGCTGATGGCGCGAGGCAGCGGGGTCGTACTGAGGGATGTCCTCGACATCAAGGAGGACGTTCTCTCCGGAGACTTCAAGGTCGCCCTGTCCGAGGGGTTCACCGGCGATGCCGCCGGGTCGATCGACGAGTACGTCGTCACACCGCAGCTCCAGGGCGAGTTCCGCAAGGCCCTGAAGCTGGTCGGCAGTGCCCTGCGCAAGAACGCCTCGCACGCCGCGTATCTGCACGGTTCCTTCGGCGCCGGTAAGAGCCACTTCCTGACCGTGCTGCACGCCGTGCTCAACGGGGACCCGGCCGTCGAGAACAAGACGCGGCTGCGGGAGGTGGTCGCCGAGCACGCCGACTGGCTGCCCGGCAGGAAGTTCCTGATGGTGCCCTACCACCTGGTGGGCGCCGCCAGCCTGGAGTCGGCGCTGCTCGGCGGCTATGTGAAGGCCGTGCGCCGGGAGCGGCCCGAGGCGCCGACGCCCCTGGTGTTCCGGGCCGACTCGCTGCTCGCCGACGCGCGTGAGCTGCGCGCGAAGATCGGCGACGAGGCGTTCATCGGACTGCTGCCCGCGCCCGTCGCCCCGCAGGCCGCCGCGGCGGACCACGAGGACCACTTGGACGGGGAGGACGACGAGGACGGGGAGCTCCCCCCCATCGGCGCCGTCCCCGTCGTCGGCTGGACGAGCGCGGCCCTCGACGCCGCGTTCCGCGCGCCCGCCGGCGACCCGCAGCGCGACCAGCTGCTGACGGCCCTGTTCAACGGGCCGAACAAGCACTACGCGGAGACGGTCAGCGGTGACGCCGCCGCGTATGTGGCGCTGGACGACGGGCTCAGTGAAATGAGCAAGCATGCCCGGTCGCTCGGCTACGACGGCGTGGTGCTGTTCCTCGACGAGCTGGTGCTGTGGCTCCAGGCGCGGATGTCCAACCGGACGTTCATCAACGACGAGATCCAGAAGCTGGTCAAGCTGATCGAGTCCAGCAACCCCGACCGGCCGGTGCCGATCATCTCGTTCATCTCCCGCCAGCGCGACCTGTCCCAGCTCATGGGCTCCGACATCCTCGGCTCGGACGTGGAGAACCTCCAGCAGGCCCTGGAGTACCTCAAGGAGCGCGTCACTGTCGTCGATCTAGAGGACCGCAACCTCCCCGAGATCATCAAGGAGCGGGTCCTCAGGCCGCTCCCCGGACAGGAGCGGGTGCTGGAGGCCGCGTTCACCGGGATCGACAAGGCGGGCCAGCTCGTCAAGGACGTGCTCCTCGACGGGGAGGGTGCCACCGGCGCCGACTGGGAGGACTTCCGGGCCGTCTACCCGCTCTCCCCCGCCCTGCTGAACGTCCTCGTGGCCCTGTCCGGGGCGCTCCAGCGTGAACGCACCGGCCTCAAGCTGGTCCAGCAGCTGCTGGAGCGGAACGCGGACGCCGAGGTCGGCCGGCTGATCCCGCTCGGCGACCTGTGGGACGTCCTCGTGGACGCCACCAGCACCGCGTTCACCGCCAAGCTCCAGCAGGAGTCGGAGACCGCCCGCCGCTTCCACGCCAAGGCCCGCCGCTTCCTGCTGAACAAGTACGGGCGTGCCGACCACCCCGACTTCCTCGCCGACGAGCGCTACGTCAAGACGCTGCTGCTCGCCGCCCTCGCGCCCGACGTACCCGCGCTGCGCCGCCTGACCGCCGGCCGGCTCGCCGCCCTCAACCACGGCTCGCTGCGCTCACGGGCCGTGCCCGTGCGGGAGAAGGTCATCGAGCGGATGCGGGCAGTGCAGGGCGAGTTCCCGGGCGAGCTGCGCTCCGAGGGCACCGACGACCCGGTTTTCTCCCTCCACCTGTCCGACCTCGACATCGAGCCGATCCTCGACGCCGTCGTCGGCGAGGACAAGGGCGGTGCGCGGCGCGCCTGGCTGCGCGAGCGGCTGTGGGAGGAGCTGGGCCTCACCGGCCGGCAGGGGCAGCTCCTCGACGAGAAGAAGATCGTGTGGCGCGGCTCCGAGCGCACGGTGGAGTTCGTGTTCGGCGAGGTCCGCAACGCGCGCAGTGTCGCGGACGAGGCATTCGAACCGGCCACCGCGGGCAACCTGCGGATCATCCTCGACTGCCCCTTCGACGAGGAACCGGGCCGCTCCCCCGACGACGCCTACCGGCGCGTCGCCGCCCTGCGCACCTCGCATCCCGGCGCCCCCGTGCTGGTCTGGCTGTGCGACCACTTCTCCGAGCAGCGCAAGGCCCAGCTGGGCCGCCTGATGAGGATCAACTTCCTGCTGGAACGCGACCGGTTGTCGGACTACACCCGCACCTTCCCGCCGGACGACCGTCTCAAGGCCCGCCGCAGCCTGGAGCATGCCCGCGACAATCTCACCCGCACCCTGGTCGAGTCGCTGCGTGAGGTGTACGGGCTCGCCGAGGCCAAGGACGGCACGCGGGGCGCCGAGGTGGCCGACGGGCGGCATGTGCTGTCCCTCCAGCCCGAGTTCCCGCGCCCGCAGCCGGAGGGCAGCAAGCCGTTCGACCTGGCGGTGGCACAGCTCGCCGACGGCATGTTCTCGGCCCTCTACGACAAGCACCCCGACTTCGGACCGGGACCGGGCAGCACGCCCCGCGCGGTCACCCCGGCCGACCTCGCCACCGCCCTGAAGTGGCTCATCCGCGCCGTGGACGAAGGCGGCCGGGCCGAGGTCGACACAAAGGAGATGCGGGCCGTCAAGCGCGTCGTCGAGGCACTGGAGCTGGGCACCGTCCACGACGGTCCGCTCGTCGTGCGCGGCGACCAGTTGCGCACGCGGATCAACCAGGCCGCCTCCGCACACGGCGAGCACGGCGAACTCGCGGTCGAGGACATCCGCAACTGGATCAGGGACGACCTCGGCCTGCGCGGGCTCGACAAGCACGTCTCCAGTCTGCTCATCGCCGCCTACGCCCTGTTCGACGACCGCTCCTGGGTGCTGTACTCCGGCACCGAGACCACGCCTCCCCCGCTGTCCGAGATCGGTCTGGGCTGGAAGCTGCGCGCCCAGCGGCTGCCCACCGAGGAGGAATACGCCACCGCCCGGGACCGCGCCGGCCGGCTGTTCGGCGTCACCGCCAAGCCCGGCCTGTTCGCCCGGAACGTCAACCGGCTCGCCACCGACGTCCTGGCCAGGGCGACCGCGTACGAGAAGAGCGTGGGCGACGTGCGCACCGTGCTCAAGCGGCACGCCACCCTGCTCGGGCTCGACGGGGAGGGCACGGCCGAGCGCGGCCGTATCCTGCGGGAGGCCGCCGCCCTGCTGGCCCGCCTCGTGCGCCACACCGACGACGCCACCGGGCTGGTGTGCGAGCTGGCCTCCGTCTCGTACGACACGCCCGCCCGGGAGCTGTCCCACGCGATGGACAGCGCCGCCGACGTGCTGGCGGCCCTGGACGGCACCGACTGGCGGCTGCTGACCAGCGTGCACGGGCTCACCGGCCGCGACGACAGCATCGGCGACCGCGCACAGCGGCTCATGGACCGGATCGGCGAGGCGGCGCGCGCTCCCGAACTCCAGCGGTCCCTGATCCCCGTGCTCGGCGAGGTCCGTGAGCTGGGGCACGCCCTGGTGGACTCCGCTCTCCGGCTGGAGCGGCCCGCCCCCGGCGAGCCCTCCGCCGAGCCGGACCCGGTGACGGACGCCGGGCAGGTCACGCTGTCCGAGCACGGCGCCCCGCCGATCTCTTCGGACCCAGCGGGGCCCGTGCGGGGCGAGCAGCAGCCGCTGTCCTGGGAGCCCGAGGACTCGGGGACCGACGCCGACGAGCCCCGCCCGGTGCGGGCCGCCCGCCGGGTCATCGCCCCCGGCCCGGCCGCGCTCCACGCCGACCTCAGCGCCGTACGCGAGGAGGTCGAGGCATTCCGCGCCCTGCACCCGGACACCCCGGTGGAGATCTCCTGGCGTGCCGAGCCGGACGGTGAGAGCCGGTGACGATCACCCGTCCCGTCGCAGGCCGACGCGCCATCGAGGTGCTGCTCCAGACCGAGCTGAGGCACGCACCCGACCGCCGGCTCGTCCTGGTCGACGCGGTGTGGGATCCCGAGGAGAAAGACACCGAGTTCACCGTCGCGGTCGACGGCGGGCACCGCCGCGTCGTCGTCACCGACCAGCGATCCCCACTCGGCGTCACCGATGCCTGGCACCGCCACCTCGCGGGCGGCACGGGGGACGACGACAGCCTCCTCGTCATCACCGGCACCGTCCCGTCCGACCAGCTCGGCCTGGACCTGCGGGCCCACGCGGTGCGCAGGCATCCGCTGCCCGTCGACCGCGCCGAGATCGTCGCCCAGCTTTTCGGGGCCGCCGACCTCGACCCGCGCATGCTGGGCGAGCACTGGCTGCTCGACGCGCTGCTCCAGGCCGAGCCGCTCGACGGCTGGCCCCGGGTCGGTGCCGTCCTCACCCGCGACCGGGCCGTACGCGCCCTGCTCGGTGCGCGCCTCGGGCTCGGCGACCCCGCGTCCGACACCCTGGACCTCGACGCCGACGCGCTGTTCGCTTGGACCCGCACCCCAGCCGGGCCCTCGCGCTACGCCGCTCTGCCCAGGGAGGAACAGCGCGGTCTGGAGAACTGGCTGGCACGGACCATCGGGCCCGCCGCTCCCACACTCCTCACGCTGGCCGCCGAGGAGCGGGGCAGTGACGCGCTGCCGCTGGGCGTGCTCGCCTCGGCCGCCCTGGGCTCACGGTCGGCGGAGGCCGCGGGCTTCGCCCTGGGCACCCTGTTCGGTCCGGCCCTCGCCTCCTTCGACACGCTGCGGCCCTTCGCCGACGCCGCCACGGGCGTTCTCACCCGCTGGATCGCGCAGGCCGAGGGCCCCACCGCACCGGCTGGCGCGGCTCGTTCCCGGGTGGTGGCCGTCCTCGAACGCGCCGACCAGCTCGCCGCCGACGCGCGCCTCACCGATCTGGTCCGCGGCGACCGGCTGCTTCCGTCGGGCTACCTGGGGCGGCTGCGGGCCCTGGCCGCCTGCCTCGGCAGCCGTGGCGAGGGCGCGACAGCACTCGCCGAGTCCGCCCTGCACGACCTGGAAGCACATCAGCTCGCCCTGCTCCACGCCGAGTCCACCGAGACCGCCCGTACCGCCGTCCGCCTGATGCGCTGGCTCGCCACCGCGCCCCCGTCTCCCGCGACCGTCGCTCAGGGCGTGCGGGAACACCTGGCCTCCTCGGGCTGGGCCGACCTGGCCATCGGTGTCCTCGCGGAGGGAGACGCGTCCCGGGACGCGGCCGTAGGCGAGGCGTACCGGCGGCTGATAGGAGCGGCGCGGGAGCGCCGCGCCGCTCTCGACGCCCGTTTCGCCGACCTGCTCGCCTCCTGGTCCGAGACTGCCTGCCAGCAGGCGAACGGCGGTGCGCTGCTCATCGAGGACGTCCTCGCCCGGACGGCGGCCCCGCTCGCCCACGGCGGCGGCCGTCCGCTGATCATCGTCCTGGACGGGATGAGCGCGGACGTCGCCGTCCGGACCGCTGGGGAACTGGACCGAAGGGCGTGGACCGAGATCGTGCCAGCCGCGGCGAAGGGCACCCTGCCGCTGAGGCAGGCAGCGGTGTCCATGCTGCCGTCGGTCACCCGTGTCAGCCGGGCGTCCCTGCTGAGCGGTCGGCCCTCCGAGGGCGGCCAGGGCGCCGAGCGCACCGGCTTCGCCGCCTTCTGGCGCAAGCGGCACCGCGACGCGCACCTCTTCCACAAGGGGGGCTACGAGGGCCCGCCCGGTCACCGGCTCGCCCCCGAACTTGTCCAGGCCCTCGCCTCCGACGACATCGTCGCCGTCGTCGTCAACACCATCGACGACGCGCTGGCCGACGGCCGGGAGGGAACCAGCGGCCGCTGGGGCCTGGCCGACATCGGGAAACTGCCCGATCTGCTCAACGCCGCCCGCGACTACGGGCGTCCGGTCGTGCTCGTCTCCGATCACGGCCACATCGTCGACCGCACCGAGCGCGGACACCAGCCCGCCGAGGTCACTGGGGTGCGCGGCGCCCGCTGGCGCACCGGGGACCCCCGTGACGGGGAAGTCGCCCTGGCCGGTCCGCGCGTACTGACCGACGGCCGGCGCATCACGGCCGCCTGGCGTGACGACCTGCGCTACACCGCGCGGCAGGCCGGATACCACGGCGGTGCCTCACTCGCCGAGGTCACCGTTCCCGTGATCACCCTGGTGCCGTCCGGAGGCACCGTGCCGTCGGGCTGGGTGCTGCTGCCGCCCGAGTCGGCCGAGCCCGCGTGGTGGAAGGCATCCGGCGCCGCGGCCGCGCCCGATGCGGTGGCCCAGGACACGCCGGAACCACCCGCCCGCCTCGAGGAGCCGAAGGCTCGGCCCGCCCGCCGCTCCACGGCGTCCGGGCGGCTCACCCTCGGGCAGCGGACCGTGCGCAGCGCCCCGTACCGGACGCAGCGCGAGTTCGTCCGCGGAGCGCCATCCGACAAGGCCGTCGAGGCGGCGCTCGACGCCCTGGACGCGGCGGGCGGGAAGCTGTCGCCCGGAGCGGTTGCCGCAGCAGCCCAGGCCGCCACCGGCAAGTCGCAGCGCAACCCGGCGCGCTTCGCCACGATGCTGGAGCGGCTGCTCAACATCGACGGTTACCCCGTGCTCCAGCTGGTCGAGTCGGGCCGCACCGTGCAGCTCGACCGCGCCCTGCTCAGCCAGCAGTTCCTGTCGTCGGAAGGCAGCGCATGACCGGGCCTGCCCTCGACATCAGCGCCGCGCGCCGCCGGGACGTCGTCGACGCGCTGCGGCGCGGCACCGTCCCGCAGGCGGGGCTGGGCCTGTTCGCCGTCGGGCTGGAGCGCTTCGAGGGCGCGCTCGACGACGACCTGGCCACCGTCGCCCGTGGCGGGGCCGCCTTCCACGCCCTGCGCGGTGAGTACGGCTCCGGCAAGACCTTCTTCGCCCGATGGCTCGCCGAGCGGGCCAAACGGCGCGGGCTTGCCGTCAGCGAGGTCCAGATCTCGGAGACCGAGACCCCGCTGCACCGGCTGGAGACCGTCTACCGCAGACTCACCGAACGGCTCACCACCGCCACCCATCAGCCGTCCGCACTGCGCGCTGTCGTCGACTCCTGGTTCTACGCCCTGGAGGAGGAGGCGCTGGCCGGAGGCGACGTGGCGGACGACGACGAGGAGGCGCTGGCAGCCGCCGTCGACGTGCTCCTGGAGCAGCGGCTGGCCTCCGTCGCCCGCACCACCCCCGCCTTCTCGGCAGCACTGCGCGGATACCGGCGGGCCGTGGCAGCCGGCGAGGGCGCCCTCGCCGAAGCCCTGATCGCCTGGCTCGGCGGCCAGAAGTCGGTGGCCGCCGCCGCCAAGCGCGCCGCTGGAATCCGCGGCGACCTCGACCACTTCGCCGCCCTCGGCTTCCTCCAGGGCCTGCTCACCGTGTTGCGGGACTGCGGGCATCCCGGACTCCTGCTCGTCCTGGACGAGGTGGAGACCCTGCAGCGGGTACGCGGCGACGTCCGGGAAAAGTCCCTCAACGCGCTGCGCCAGCTCCTCGACGAGATCGACACCGGACGATTCCCCGGCCTGTTCCTCGTCATCACCGGCACCCCCGCCTTCTACGACGGTCAGCAGGGCGTACAGCGCCTGGCGCCCCTCGCCCAGCGCCTCGCCACCGACTTCACCACCGACCCGCGCTTCGACTCCCCGCGGGCGGTGCAACTGCGGCTGCCAGGCTTCGACCTCGCCTCCCTCGGCGAACTGGGGCGCAAGGTGCGCGACATCTTCGCGGCCGACGCCCGTCATCCCGCGCGGCTCGCCGCGCTCGCGGACGACACCTACCTCGACGAGCTGGCCCGCGCCGTCACCGGTGCGCTCGGCGGGAAAGTCGGCATCGCGCCGCGTCTGTATCTGCGCAAGCTGGTCGCCGATGTCCTGGACCGCATCGACGAGTTCGAGGACTTCGACCCCCGCAGGCACTACTCCCTGACCCTGCACACAGCTGAACTCAGCGACACCGAGCGCAACGCCGCGAGCAGCGCGGCGGACGTCCCCCTGGACCTGCCGTGAGCGACCGGGTGTCCGACGAGGCAGCCGAGCCGCGCGCGCCCGACGCCTTCGACCTGCTCGACCCCGTACTCGGACACCACATCGTCAACACGCTCGGCTGGCACACCCTGCGCCCCCTGCAGACCGAGGCCATCGCCCCGCTCCTCGACGGTGAGGACGCCGTGCTGCTGGCCCCCACCGCGGGCGGCAAGACCGAAGCGGCCGTCTTCCCCTTGCTGACCCGGATGAACCGGCGCGGCTGGAAGGGCACCAGCGTGCTGTACGTGTGCCCGCTCAAGGCCCTCCTCAACAACCTGCACCCGCGCCTGGAGACGTACGCGGGCTGGCTGGGCCGCAGCACGGGCCTGTGGCACGGCGACGTCACCACCTCGCGCCGCCGCCGACTGCTCGTCGAACGCCCCGACATCCTGCTGACCACACCCGAGTCCCTGGAGTCCATGCTGGTCAGCACCCACGTCGACCATCACTCCTTCTTCAGCGGCCTGCGCTCGGTCGTCATCGACGAGGTTCACGCCTTCGCCGGCGACGACCGCGGCTGGCACCTGCTGGCCGTCCTCGAACGTCTGGCGCGCATCGCGAGCCGTCCCCTCCAGCGCGTCGGCCTGTCCGCGACCATCGGAAACCCCACCGAGCTGCTGGACTGGCTCCAGGGCTCCGGGCACGGCCGACGGCCCGGCCACGTCATCGCCCCCGATGCGCGGCCGCTGCCTCCGTCGGCGGGGACCACGCAACCACCCGGAGAGGTCGAACTCGACTACGTCGGTTCCGTCGCCAACGCCGCGATCGTCATCGCCGCTCTCCACCGCGGCGAGAAGCGTCTCGTCTTCTGCGAGAGCCGGCGCACCGTCGAGGAGCTGGGCGAGCAGCTGCGCCTGCGCGGTGTCACGACCTTCCTCTCCCACGCCTCGCTCTCCGTGGACGAACGCAGACGGGCTGAATCGGCGTTCGCCGAGGCGCGGGACTGTGTGATCGTCTCGACCAGCACCCTGGAACTGGGCATCGACGTAGGCGACCTGGACCGGGTCATCCAGCTCGACGCACCCCGCACCGTCGCCGCCTTCCTCCAGCGCCTGGGCCGCACCGGGCGCCGCACCGGCAGCAGCCGCAACTGCCTCTACCTCGCGCTGGACGACGAAGGGCTCCTCGCCTCGGCAGCCCTGCTGCTGCAGTGGTCGCGTAACTGGGTGGAACCCGTCACCCCGCCCCCCGAGCCCCGTCATCTCGTCGCCCAGCAGCTGTTGGCCCTATGCCTCCAGGAACATCAGGTCGGCGAGAACGTGTGGCAACAGTGGTGGGGCGGTATCGGCCCCTTCGGCCCCGGAGCCGCTCCTGTCGTCCGGCATCTGGTCGAACAGGGCTACCTCGACCAGGACTCGGGCCTTCTGTTCATCGGTCCGGAGGCCGAACAGCGCTACGGGCACCGCCATTTCATGAACCTGACGGCCGTCTTCACCGCCCCGCCCGAGTTCACTGTCCTCAACGGCCGCAGCGAGATCGGCCGCACCGACCCCGACCTACTCACCGAGGAGGTCCAGGGGCCTCGCAGGCTCCTGCTGGCGGGACGTAGCTGGCAGGTGACCCACATCGACTTCAGCCGACGCCGGTGCTTCGTCACCCCGGCTGACGAGGGCGGGCGGGCACGGTGGAACGGCTTCGGCGCCGAGCGGATCCTCTCCTTCGAGCTGACCCGCGCCGCACGCGACGTCCTCCTCGGAGAGAACCCGCCCGTGCGCCTCACCGGGCGGGCCTCGGCACGCCTCGCTCAGGCCAGGGAGGCGCACGTGAACACGGTGCATCCCGGAGGTACCGTCATCGTCCGACGCCCCGATGGGGACGTACGGTGGTGGACCTGGGCCGGCCACCGCGCGAACGCCACGCTCGCCGCCACCCTGCTGCCCGCCATCTCACCCCGCCGCCGCGCCCACGCCCACTGGATCCAGCTGCGGGACGACATCACACGTGCGGACTGGGCAAGCGCCATGGCCCGAGCAGACGAAGGTCTGAGCCTGCCCGAGATCGACGGGCACGCTGTACGCGGCCTGAAATTCGCCGAAGCGCTGCCCGCCAGGCTCGCCGAGGCGACGCTGGCCGCACGCACCGTGGACAAGGCAAGTGCCCGCTGCATCCTCGAAGAGTCGGTCCGGTTCGCCATGCTTCAGGCCGAATCCTGAGCGCAGCTGAGCCCGATCGCCCCAGCGCGGGCCAGCGTGTGAAGTGCCACGTCGGACTCCGAAGATCGGATCCAGCACAGATCCAGCACGGTCGGAAGCGATCCAGCACCACGTCAGGCCGCTTCGCCGTATCGGAACGGCCTGTTTGGTGTCTCCGTGGGCACCTCCACAGGCACCGGCCGCATGGCGGCCTGCATGATGGCGCGGCACCGGTCCCACGCTTCCGGAACGACGTGGCCGTAGATGTCGACCGTCGTCTTGATGCTCTTGTGCCCGAGCCAGCGCGAGAGCTCGTGGATGGGGATTCCATTCGCCAGGGCGGTGGACGCGAAGAAGTGCCGAAGGCCATGTGGGGTGTACTTCGGCTTGCCGTCCTCGCTGACCAGCTCAGCAGCCTTCAGCGCCTTCCGGAAGTGGTAGCCGTATGTCGTGGCCGTGGGCATGACCCCCTTCCCCCGTTCCCGAGGAGCGAAAAGGACTTCCGCCTCCCTGCCCCTGCCCGCCTTGTCTTTGAACACCAGCGGCACTGCTCCCCACTGCTCCATGTGGGCATCGATCTCGTCGCCGACGAACGGCGGCATGGGGATGTCCCGGTACTCACCCTCGTCCCTGTGCTTGAGCGGCGCGAGCCGGGTTTTGCAGTCCGCCCGGTTTGCCTTGGCGCTGACCTGCCAACGCACCCGAATGAGGCCGGGGAGCCGACATGCTGTGTTGAAGGCCAGCGTCTCGCTGATCCGCAGCCCGAGCCCGGCCTGGAGCCACACGGTGAGCTTGTACTGAGGTGGGATGTGCTCGGCGATGAGGAGGACCTCTTCCAGTGAGGGGATCTCGTCCTCATCGACCCCGAGGCTGCCGAGAGCGATCTTCACACCCTTGGCGGGGCCCTCCTGAATCCGCTTCTCTTCCTTCGCGGACCAGAAGACATGCTTCACCATCTTCATGCGGTCATAGACCGTACTCGCGGCGAGTTCCTTGCTGATCGCAGCAACGAAGTGCTCGATGTCTCGTCTTGTGACACCTGTAATCGTCTTGCGGCCAAGTCGTGGGACCAGGTGCTTGTCGATGAAGCCCCGGTAATTGGCCAACGTCGAGTCGCTGACCACACGACGCTCCAACCAGTCTTCAACATAGGCCCTCACAGTGATCTTCCCGGCGTCTGGGTCGATGTACGCGCCCTGGACCTTGTCGCTCTCCATCTTCGCGCCGTGGGCCTCGGCCAGCGACTTCTTCTTGAAAGTCTCCTCACGTTGACGACTCGTACGCCCTCCGGGCTCTCGGTACCGGACCGTCCAGTCGTGACCGCACCGAACCTTCTCGCATGGAAAGTACCTGTTTCGCTTATCCGTCTTACACCGCTGAAAAACAGTGGCCATGGGCCCTCCATTTCCGGTTCGATTTCGGGCAAGCCTCACCCGTAGTTGTCATCCAGATAGGCGACGATGTCGCGCTCACGGAATCGCAGAAGCCGCCCCACCTTCTGCGGTTTCAGCCCCCATGCGCGGTATTTGTTCCGCACAGTGTTCTCGCTGACCTTGAGCCACTTCGCGACCTCTTCTGGGGTCAGCAGCCGGTTGCTTCCACCTCGCGTCATGCGGGCACCGCCCCGGGATGACTCATCCTGTTTTCCTTTGCTTGCTCAGCAGATGTGTGCGGACATGGCAAGGCCAGGCAGGCCCGTCGTGCCGACCGAACGACCATGGACGCTCCGTCTCGGCCACGTCGTCAAGCGCGCGATCTTGTTCACGACAGGAAGCCGCGGCGGGGTGACGGACGAACTCGATGTGTCGCTTTTCAATTGCGCCGCAGGGCGGCGCGTCCTCGTATCGAAATACAGACCGGAATCGCGTGGGCTGAGGATCCAGATCGAGATGGGGAGCGGACGGTGGCGGTGGAGCACAGGAATCACTGGCGGCGCCGGGAAAGGAGGTCCGGCCGTCTGGTGCTGACGTAATCAATAGGGATTCGGGACGCAGCTCTTTGCCATCTTCTGCTGGGTGTTGACCACCTGTGCGCTCCAGTCGTTACGCCGTCAGCGTCGTCCCTCGAACATGCTGGCTCTGCATCAGCGCGCCGCCTTGAACATCCCTATGGCCCGACTACCGCATCCCCTGGCCTCACACCCCGGCCCCGCCTGGGTGCTCCTCCACCGGCTCCTCAATGGCCTGACCGAAACCGTCAACGCCCACCGTGGCGCACCTCCCAGGTTCACCCGCACCCCACCCGAACCACTACACGGAGCAATCCGGGAACACCCGAGGAGCACTCGCACCCCCGCCCCCGTTATGTTTTTCGCGGTCCCGCAATGGGGCCGCTGGCCTCCGGGCCCGGTATGACTGTTGCCCCCTGTCGACGGCATGACAATGCCGTTGCTTTTGAGGCGGTCGGCCGGTTGAGCCCATGTGCTGATATCCCGTCTGGAGCGGTTGGGGCTGGGCGTCCTGACCCGGTCGTGCCCGCCGGACTTGGTGGACCGGGTAGTCGGTGACGCTGGTCGCTCGGAGAGGCGCCGGCGTCTGCTGTCTGCTCGGTTCACGGTCTACTTCGTGCTGGTGATGTGCCTGTTTCCGCAGGCCGACTACCTGGAGGTCTTGCGCCTGGTGAAGACCGGGGATCCGGGACTGCGGTCGTGGACCGGGGTCAACAAGTCGTCGCTGACCAGGGCCCGGCAGAGGCTCGGATGGGCCGTGATGCGGGATCTGTTTCGTGCCGTGGCCCGGCCCCTGGGCGGGAGTGGAGAGCTGTTCCGCGGTCTGCGGGTCCTTGCCCTGGACGGGACTTTGCTGGCCGTGCCCGACTCAGCAGGGAACAACGACGCCTTCGGCAAGTCGGGCTCCGAGCGCAGTCCCATGGGATATCCGCAGGCAAGGGTTGTCGCCGTCGCGGAGTGCTCTTCCCACGCGGTGCTCGACGCCGTGATCGGCGGGTTCAAGGAGTCCGAACGCATCGTCTCCGACACGCTCGAGGCCCACATCGGAGCTGGCACTTTATTGCTGGCCGATCGCGGCCTTTGGGGCCTGGCTCGCTGGCACCACCTGCGGGAACGGGGCACTCACCTGTTATGGCGGATCGAGCGGCGCAAGGCCCGCCAGGTCCAGGACGTCCTGCCCGACGGCAGCTACCTGGCCCGGATCGAGGCGAACAAACACAGCAAGGCAGCCGGAACGGCAAAGGCCCCGCCGGCGCTGGTGCGGGTGATCGAGTACCGCATCGACGGGCAGCCCGACATCGTCCGCCTGATCACGAGCCTGACTGACCACGAGAAGTACCCGGCCGCCGAGCTCGCCGCCCTCTATGCCCGACGCTGGGAGATCGAGCTGGTCCTCGATGAGATCAAGACCCATCAACGCGGCCGGCCAGTCCTCAGATCGCAGACTCCGGACGGGGTGCGGCAGGAGATCTACGCACACCTGATCGTGCACCACGCCACCCGCGACCTGCTGGACGAAGCCGCCCGCCTGCACTCCAGCACCGCCGAGCGGACCTCGTTCACCCGGACCCTGCACGTCGTCCGCCGCACGGTGATCTCACCCAGCGGCTTTTCCCCCCTCCGCCCGCAGACGCGACCGGCACCTCGGACTCACCGAGATCGGCCACAGCCTCCTGCCTCATCGTCGGCTTCGTGACTGCCCCCGCAAGATCCGGTCATGCATCACCGGCTACGGCAGTAAGGCTCCCGGCGAGCCCAGCAGCCAGCACCGTCCACCCGTGATCGTCACTCTGCATCACCGGTGGGAATGAGTGCTAAAGCAACGGCATTGGACGGCATGACCTGGGGGGTGGTGTCGCCGGGCCCGGGAGGTGTCCGTCGGAGACGCTGATCAGAGGTCCGGCCACCGTCCGGTCCAGCGCAACGCCGGACAGTTCGCGGGCGGCAGGTCTGCATAACGTGGATGCGCGAGCACGACATCCGAGCCGAGGCCGGCACCGTCAACACCCCCTGGGAAGGGGCACGATGTTCAAGATCGAAGACGTGGGCGTTTTCCTGGGCCTGGATGTCGGCAAGAGTGCCCACCACGGCCACGGACTCACCCCGGCCGGAAAGAAAGTCTTCGACAAGCCGCTGCCCAACAGCGAGCCGAAACTGCGGGCCGTCTTCGACAAGCTCACCGCCAAGTTCGGCACCGTCCTGGTGATCGTCGACCAGCCCGCCTCGATCGGCGCTCTGCCGCTGAACGTCGCCCGCGATGCGGGCTGTCAAGTGGCCTACCTGCCGGGCCTTGCCATGCGCCGGATCGCCGACCTCTACCCCGGCGAGGCCAAGACCGACGCGAAGGACGCCGCGGTGATCGCGGACGCGGCCCGCACCATGCCGCACACCCTGCGGTCCCTGGAACTGACCGACGAGATCACCGCGGAACTCACGGTCCTCGTCGGCTTCGACCAGGACCTCGCAGCCGAGGCCACCCGCACCTCCAACCGGATACGCGGCCTGCTCACCCAGTTCCACCCCAGCCTGGAACGCGTCCTGGGCCCGCGCCTGGACCACCAGGCCGTGACCTGGCTGCTGGAGCGTTACGGCTCCCCGTCCGCCCTGCGCAAGGCCGGCCGCCGCAGACTCGCGGAGCTGATCCGCCCGAAAGCCCCCCGCATGGCCCAGCGGCTGACCGACGACATCTTCGACGCACTGGACGAACAGACCGTCGTCGTCCCCGGCACCGGCACCCTCGACATCGTCATCCCCTCTCTGGCCGCTTCCCTGGCCGCCGTCCACACCCAGCGCCGGGCGATGGAAGCCCAGATCAACACCCTGCTGGAGGCCCACCCTCTTTCCCCGGTCCTGACGTCGATGCCCGGCGTCGGCGTCAGGACCGCCGCCGTCCTGCTGGTCACCGTCGGCGACGGCACCAGCTTCCCCACCGCCGCCCACCTCGCCTCCTACGCCGGACTCGCCCCCACCACCAAGTCCTCCGGCACCTCGATCCACGGCGAACACGCACCCCGAGGCGGCAACCGGCAGCTCAAACGGGCGATGTTCCTGTCCGCCTTCGCCTGCATGAACGCCGACCCCGCCTCCCGCGCCTACTACGACAAGCAACGAGCACGCGGCAAGACCCACACCCAAGCCCTCCTCCGACTCGCCCGCCAACGCATCAGCGTCCTGTTCGCCATGCTCCGCGACGGCACCTTCTACGAACCCCGGACACCGAGAGACCTCGAACTCGCCGCCTAACCCCAGCAACCCCGAACCACCCCAAAACCGACAGGGATGCCTTGACGGAAGACATAGAGGCACCCCCACATCCCCCACCACCGTCCGCCCACCCGGACAGGGGAATTGGCGGCCAAACAGCGGCCACAACACACCCTGACAGCCCCAAATCCCATCCCGGTGGGCCCCCGGGCCAGCCGGATACGCAACACGATGCAGACGCCCCCGTACGCCCGGGCTCCCCGCACTGGACCTCGCCGATCAGCATCCGCCAGCTTCGCCACCATCTGCACCTGGGCCAACACCACGCCCGCCAGCTCCGCACTTCGACACCGAGCGCACCCCGGGAGCACCCGCACCTCAACGCGCACCCGGGACCGCACCCGACGCCCCGGCGCGAGATGCACCCCCCGGGGCGTCGGGAGCGGCTTGGCTGGTTGGCCACCGCACAGCATTCCATCGCCAACGCACTGGTTACGCTGGCCAAGCAGGGAATCGAACGTCCACGCGCCTACCGGCTTACCGCCACACTCGGGAGCGACCGGTAGACGAGGCGGATCAGCCGACGGCCGAGTACCGCCCAGAGAGCGGAGTGGCGCCCGGTCCTGATGTCGCTCCATGGCCCCGATGGCTCGCTGCTGGCTCACTACTGGCTCTCGGATGATGCTCCAGCAGCTCAGTCACCGGCGCCGGATCCCAAGGTGAGCGGCAAAGCTTCATAGGCTGCTTCGGCTTCGGCGCGCAGGGCAGCGACGGACAGGGGCTCGGTCACAGCGCGGCTCCTCACACATAGGGGGTGGGCCCAGCAAGCTGAGGCGGTGGAACTCCCGAGGGCATAGAGATTGGGCTGGGACTCACGAAGTTCCGGAAGGGGAATGACTTGTCGAAGGCCGAGTTCGGGGCAGTCATCATCGCCGTATGGACGTTATCGATCTGGGCACTGAGCATGACGGCGACGTCACAGAGCCGCGGCAACAAGGCGTTCTTGGAGCGAATCTGTTGGAGGTGGGCTCGCGTGCGGGCCGAGACGCGTCGGACAAAGCTGGAGCGCGACGTGCGTGAGAGCGACCTGGCGACGCTTCCAGACGATCGCACGCTGGACTACTTGCAACGTGAGGACGTGCTGTACCAAGCGTCCAAGAAGGCGCTGGCCGTCAAGATGGTGGTACCCGTCGCATCATCCGTGTCAGCGGGCGGCGCCCTGGCTGCGCTCGTCATGCAACGCACAAGTTGGCGCGTCTGGCGGGATGTCCTCGCCATAGCAACCCTGCTTGCGCCGATGGCGACCACCTTTGTGATCAGCTGGCTCGTGGGTCACCAAGGTAAGCAGCGGTGGACGACTGAGATCGTGGCAGCCACAGCACGTCGGGCATATCTGGCTCTGCTGAATCCTCCGGATGTGTCTGGACGGGAGCCTTCGTCGGAGGCTCCCTTCAATTCCCCGCAGGTCACAGCGGTCCGGGCGCTGGAGGAATTCGCTATCGCCTTGGAAAAGTACGCCATGCAGCGTGCACTGCCTGACGGACGTAACCCCATGCCCCAGGTTGTGGCCCAGTTCTCGTCGGCTGCAGCCCTCGTGCGCGAACTTCGCGATGACGTTGAACTCGACCGTATCGACGGAGCGAAACGAGCGCTGCTCGAAGTGGAGCGGATTCTCAAGGTCCTTGCGAGCGGCCGGATGCAGGACCTCGCGCCGAACAACGTGGCCGCTGGCGATCTGCTGCGCAGCCACCACGAACGAAAGGCATGGCGAGGGCAGATGCTGCGAGGTTTGGCGTTCACTCTCTGTCTTGCTGGCATCGTCTTCGCCCTGGCTTCATCGGCTGTGGGAATCGCCTTGGCCACGGCCGCCGCCGCTGGCCTGGTGGCGGCGTGGGACAAGATCCTGCGGATTTCCGTAGACCCAGATGGAAACAGACCGGCGAACGGCTGAGGGTCAGCTCAAGAACCGGGACCGGCGCCGAGGACGGCCGCCCACTCGTCGACGGCGCCGCCAATGGCGCTGCCGGGATGCTCTCAGGGGCGTCGCCGTCGCAGCCGAACTCGGGCGGGTCATTGCGGCTGGTGTGGTCGAGGTTGAACCAAGTGGGACTCGGGTTGAGCGATCGCGATGGGCAAGGCATGGGCGCCGCACGTCGTACAGGCGGTCCTTGAGCACGCAGGCGAGGCGGTTGCCGGGGCCGCCGGGTCAAGTAGATCGGAATGCTTTGCTGTACCGATATACAGTCGCCCTCGCCAGCAACTGCTTCGTCTACGGCCTGGCCTGCGGTGAAGCCCTGCACGGGGGCGTCGCGTCCAAGGACGGCCCCGGACACGCCGATGGAAACGACGGGGGAAACGCCATCGGCCCATCCGAGCCACTCACCGCCTGGCGGCACGTGATTGTCAACCCGAGCATCCGCAGTCCGTGACGTGACCTTTCCAGGAATTCGCGCTCAGCCTGGCGAGTCGCTCATTAGCCTCATGACCGTCATCCACCCTGCTCGCCCGCGCCGGCACCGCCGTACAGCAGCGGTTCGCGGCGCTCCTCACCGAACAGGCAGCCGCCGAGCACGACGAGCGCGCCGAGGAACTCCTGCGCCGCGACCCGCGCAGCGCCAAGCACCCGGTCGACGGCAAAGTCGTAGTCGTGACCCTCGTGGGCGCCTTTCGCATCGACGTCTTCCCGACCACCAACGCCGCGTACGAGCGTTTCGTACGCGCCACCGGCCACCGCTCACCACAGCACTGGCCCGGCGGCCGGTGCGCCGATGGCCTCTTCGACCATCCCGTGGTGTGGGTGACGTGGCACGACGCCGCCGCCTACGCGCGCTGGAGCGGCAAGACCTCCCCCACCGCCCGACAGTGGGAGAAAGCCGCCCGCGGCCCGAAGGGAGGCATCTACCCGTGGGGCGACGAGCCCACTGCCGCGAAATGCAACGTGGCCGAAGCCGGGATAGGGAGGACAACCCCCGTCGCCCGGTACCAGGCCGGGGTCAGCCCGTACGGGGTGTTCGACCTGTGCGGGAACACCTGGGAGTGGTGCTCCATCGAGGCGAAGCCCGGCCGGTACGAACTGCAGAGGTCAGCCTTCACCTCACCGTTCGAGCGCGCTGCCCCATCGCTGAGAAACGCGGCGAACGCCACCATGCTGGACAACGACACCTCCTTCCGCTGCGTGGGCCCCACGTAACGAGGCGCCAGTCCAGTCCGAGGCCGCCGGTCCAAGCCCGGACGCGGCCCCAGGCTTCCGGCGCGCCGTCGGCTTGATCCAGCACTGATCCAGCACGGTACGGATATACAGAGGTGATCGCAGGTGACGACGCGTCAGGTTATCCAGCACCGATCCAGCACGGTTACGGGAACGGGGCCACGCCCCGGCGCGCGTGACCCCGCTTGACCTGCATGTTTGCTAGATCGCCGATACCGTGCCATGACGCCCGCTACACATTGAAGCGGAACTCCACCACGTCCCCGTCCTGCATCACATAGTCCTTGCCCTCCATGCGCGCCTTACCGGCCGCGCGGGCCTCGGCGACGGAGCCCGTCTCGACCAGGTCCTCGTAGGAGATGACCTCGGCCTTGATGAAGCCCTTCTGGAAGTCGGTGTGGATCACACCGGCCGCCTCGGGGGCCGTGGCGCCCTTCTTGATGGTCCAGGCGCGGGATTCCTTGGGGCCGGCGGTGAGGTAGGTCTGCAGGCCCAGGGTGTCGAAGCCGACGTGGGCGAGGGTGGCGAGGCCGGGTTCTTCCTGGCCCACGGACTGGAGGAGCTCGAGGGCCTCGTCCTCGTCCAGCTCGGCGAGGTCGGCCTCCAGCTTGGCGTTGAGGAAGATCGCCTCGGCGGGGGCGACGAGGGCGCGCTGCTCGGCCTTGAAGGACTCGTCGGTGAGCTCGTCCTCGTCGACGTTGAAGACGTAGAGGAAGGGCTTGGTGGTGAGCAGGTGCAGCTCGTGGAGGAGGGCGGCGCGCTCGCTGCCCTGGACGATGCCGGCGGAGAAGAGGGTGTGGCCCTCCTCGAGGATGGCCTTGGCCTCCTCGACGGCCTTGACCTGGGGCTGCTTGTCCTTCTTGATCCGGGACTCCTTGACCAGGCGCGGCAGCACCTTCTCGATGGTCTGGAGGTCGGCGAGGATCAGCTCGGTGTTGATCGTCTCGATGTCGCTCTTCGGCGAGATCTTGCCGTCGACGTGGACGACGTTCTCGTCCTTGAAGGCGCGGATGACCTGGCAGATGGCGTCGGACTCACGGATGTTCGCCAGGAACTTGTTGCCCAGTCCCTCGCCCTCCGAGGCGCCCTTGACGATGCCCGCGATGTCGACGAAGTCGACGGTGGCGGGAAGCTTGCGGGCCGAGCCGAAGATCTCGGCGAGCTTGTCCAGGCGGGGGTCGGGGACGCCGACCACGCCGACGTTGGGCTCGATGGTGGCGAACGGGTAGTTGGCCGCCAGCACGTCGTTCTTGGTCAGGGCGTTGAAAAGGGTCGACTTGCCGACATTCGGCAGACCGACGATTCCGATCGTGAGCGACACGTTGGCGACTTCCCGTAACTTCCCGTGGTCGGGATGTGAGGACAGAGGACGGACCCCGGCGGGGCCGGTCCACCAGTCTACGGGGCCGCCCCCGATCACCCGGCCGATCACCCGACCGGGCTGACAATCGGTCGAACACACTGCCAAGGTCCTGCGAAGGGCGTGTCCAAGACCGGATTCCCGCCCTCCGGCCGCCTACGTTGGTCGGGTGGAGCAATACAGCACGCGTACGCCGCGCCGCGCGGCGGCCCCGCCGCCCCGCCCGGCCGCGGACGACACGTACACCGGCCGGAGCCGAGGCGCCGGCGCCGGTCAGGGCCGTGGACGGCCCGGCGGCGCGGTCCGGGACGCTTGGCCGCCCGCGCGGCGGACGGCGCCGTCCGGTCCGGCCGCGGCGCTGCCCGCCGCGCTGCGGCGGGCCCGAGGGCTGTCCCTCCCGGGCCCCCGGCTGACCGGGCTGGGCGCGGGGCTGCTGACCGCACTCACGATGCTGGGCATCGGCTGCCTGGACGCGCTGCTGTTCTCCGGCTCACCCACCGTGTACAGCGTGCTCTTCCTGCCGGCCTGCGCGGCCTGCGGGCTGTGGGTGCGCCCCGCCGATCTGCTGGCGGCGCCGGTGACGGCGCCGCTGGCCTATACGGTCGGGCTGCTGCCGATCAACGACGGTTCCGCGGGGTTCAGCGGACAGGCGGTGGGGGTGTTCACCGCACTGTCGCTGCAGGCCGGCTGGCTCTACGCGGGGACGCTGCTGACCGTGCTGATCGTGCTCGTGCGGCGGGCGGTGCTGGTCACCCGGCGTCGCCGGCAGCAGCGGCCGCGGCCATCCCGGCACCCACGATCCCCGCGTTGTTCTGAAGCTGCGCCGGCACGATCTCGGCCCTGACGCCCTCGATGAGCGGCAGGAACTTGTCCGCCTTACGGCTCACCCCGCCGCCCAGCACGAAGAGCTCGGGAGAGAAGAGCATCTCCAGGTGATGGAGGTACTTCTGCACCCGGCGCGCCCAGTGCGACCAACTGAGGTCGTGATCGTCCTTGACCTTGGTCGAGGCCCGCTTCTCCGCCTCGTGGCCGTCCAGCTCCAGATGGCCCAGCTCGGTGTTGGTGAGCAGATGCCCGTCGGTGAAGACCGCGCTGCCGATGCCGGTGCCGAGGGTGAGCACGATCACGGTGCCCTTGACGCCGCGGGCGGCGCCGAAGGCCACCTCCGCGACCCCTGCCGCGTCCGCGTCGTTCAGCACCGTGACGGGGCAGCCCAGCCGCTCTCCGAGCTGTGACGCCAGATCGGTGCCGATCCAGCTCTTGTCGACATTCGCGGCGGTAAGGGTGACACCGTTCTTCACCACGCCCGGGAAGGTCACCCCGACCGGCCGCCCGGACCAGTCGAAATGCCGGACGACCTCCACCACACCGTCCAGCACCGCCTCGGGCGTGGACGGGTGCGGGGTGAGCACCTTATGGCGCTCCTCCGCGAGCTCGCCCCGGTCCAGGTCCACCGGGGCGCCCTTGATGCCCGAACCGCCGATGTCGATGCCGAACACCTTCGCCGCGGACACCCCCGTGGCCGCCTGGTCCTGCGTCACCGCTGCGATCCCTCCGCCTCTGCGGCGACCGCCGCGGCCTCCGGCCCACCGGACGCCGCGGCCGCTGCCGCCTCCGCCCGCAGGTCCCGGCGCAGCTCCTTGGGGAGCGAGAAGGTCAGGGACTCCTGCATCGGCTGGACGACCTCGACATCGCCGAAGCCGCGCTCGGCCAGCCACTCCAGGACGCCCTCGACGAGCACGTCCGGAACGGAGGCGCCCGAGGTCACACCGACCGTGGTGACGCCCTCCAGCCATGCCTCGTCGATCTCGCTCGCGTAGTCGACCAGATGGCCGTCCTTGGCGCCCGCGCCGATGGCGACCTCCACCAGCCGCACCGAGTTGGAGGAGTTCTTGGAGCCGACCACGATGACCAGGTCGGACTCGGCGGCCACCTGCTTGACGGCGATCTGGCGGTTCTGGGTGGCGTAGCAGATGTCGTCGCTGGGCGGGCTGATGAGCTGCGGGAAGCGCTCCTTGAGCGCGTCCACGGTCTCCATGGTCTCGTCGACCGAGAGGGTGGTCTGGGAGAGCCAGACGACCTTGGACTCGTCGCGCACGTCGACGTTCTTCACATCGTCGGGGCCCTCGACCAGGGTGATGTGGTCCGGGGCCTCACCGCTGGTGCCGATGACCTCCTCATGGCCCTCATGACCGATCAGGAGGATGTCGTAGTCCTCCTTGGCGAACCGGACTGCTTCCTTGTGGACCTTGGTCACCAGGGGACAGCTGGCGTCGATGGTGGCCAGCTTGCGCTCGGCGGCCTCCTCGTGGACCACCGGCGCGACACCGTGCGCCGAGAAGATCACGATGGAGCCCTCGGGCACCTCTTCGGTCTCGTCGACGAAGATGGCGCCCTTTTTCTCCAGGGTCCGGACGACGTACTTGTTGTGGACGATCTCCTTGCGCACATAGATCGGCGCGCCGTACTGCTCCAGGGCCTTCTCGACGGCGATCACGGCACGGTCGACACCGGCACAGTAGCCACGGGGGGCCGCGAGCAGGACCCGGCGGGCGGAGGTTGCAGTCATGTCCCCCATGGTAGGGGCGATGGCCCCGGGGTCTGTCGGTGGTGACCGATACCCTCGCGGTCATGGCTGTCAACACGTCCGCGGAGGCGCCGATCCCGGTCGGCGAGGTGTCCCGGCTGATCGGAAGCTGGATCGACCGGCTCGGCGCGGTGTGGGTCGAGGGGCAGATCACCCAGCTCTCCCGGCGCCCGGGCGCCGGTGTGGTGTTTCTGACCCTGCGCGACCCCAGTTACGACATCTCGCTGACCGTCACCTGCTTCCGCGCCGTCTTCGACCGGATCGCGGACACGGTCAGCGAGGGCGCGCGGGTCGTGGTGCACGCCAAGCCGGAGTGGTACGCGCCGCGGGGCCAGCTGTCCCTGCGGGCCGCCGAGATCCGCCCGGTGGGCGTGGGCGAACTGCTCGCGCGGCTCGAGCAGTTGAAGAAGGCGCTGGCGGCGGAGGGGCTGTTCGCGGCCGACCGTAAGAAGCGGCTGCCCTTTCTGCCGCAGCTGATAGGGCTGGTCTGCGGGCGCGCCTCGGCCGCCGAGCGCGATGTGCTGGAGAACGCACGGCTGCGCTGGCCCGCCGTCCGCTTCGAGGTGCGCAATGTGGCGGTGCAGGGGGTGCACGCGGTGCCGCAGGTGATCGAGGCGGTCAAGGAGCTCGACACGCTGCCGGAAGTGGATGTGATCGTGGTGGCGCGCGGCGGCGGCAGTGTGGAGGATCTGCTGCCGTTCTCCGATGAGCAGCTGGTGCGGGCGGTGGCAGCGTGCCGTACGCCGGTGGTCTCCGCGATCGGTCATGAGCCGGACTCCCCGCTGCTCGACCTGGTCGCCGATCTGCGCGCCTCCACGCCCACCGACGCGGCGAAGAAGATCGTGCCGGATGTGGGCGAGGAGCTGATGCGCGTCCAGCAGCTTCGGGAGCGGGCGCTGCGCAGTGTGCACGGGCTGCTGGACCGGGAGGAGCGGGGGCTGGCCGCCGCGCTGGCCCGGCCGTGCATGCGGGAGCCGCACCGGATGGTGGACGAGCGGGCGGAGCGGATCACGGCGGTGCTGGAGCGCGCCCGCCGCTGCCTGGGCCATTTGCTGGACCGGGCCGACTCCGAGCTGTCCCACACCCAGGCGCGGGTGGTGGCCCTCTCCCCCGCCGCGACGCTGCGACGCGGCTATGCGGTGCTGCAGCACCCCGACGGCTCGGTGGTGCGGGCGGCCGACGAGGTCACGGAGGGCGAGGAGCTGCGGGCCCGGGTCGCCGAGGGCGAGTTCCGGGCGCGCGTCGCTGTCGGTCCGGCTGAATAGGGTGAGGGGCATGGCGAAGACGGACGGGCAGGCCCAGCAGACCGCGCGGAGCGACGCACCGCGGGCGGAGACCACGCTCGGCTATGAGCAGGCGCGGGACGAGCTGGTCGAGGTGGTCCGCCGCCTGGAGGCGGGCGGCACCAGCCTGGAGGAGTCGCTCGCGCTCTGGGAGCGGGGCGAGGAGCTGGCGAAGGTCTGCCGCCGCTGGCTGGAAGGCGCGCGGGCGCGGCTGGACGCGGCGCTGGCGGACGAGACGGATGCGGACGGGGAGGGGGACGGCGGGGGCGCCGAAGGCGCGGAGCGCCCGGCGGAGGGATGACCGCCGGCGGTTTACCGCTCACCGCTTACCTCTCACCGCTTATCGCTCACCCCTTACCGCTCACCCCTTATTACTCGCCGCCGACCGGCCGGGCTGGGTTGCTGCCCGCCGTCGTACGGTCGCACTCGATCCACCGCGTCCGGCCCGGGCGCGCCGCACACTGTGTGATTCAGAGCACCTTCCGCACGCTGCGCCCGCTTTTTAGTTGAACATTAACCTAAGCGCCGTACAGTGGGAGCCGTCAGCGATATCCCCCCTTATCCAGAGGTTTCTTCCATGGCACTCGTACTCGACCCCACCGCTCAGGACCTTCTCTTCCGTGAGGCCCGCACCGCGAACACCTTCACCGACGAGCCGGTGACCGAGGAGCAGGTGCAGGCGATCTACGACCTCATCAAGTACGCGCCGACCGCGTTCAACCAGTCGCCGCTGCGCGTTGTGCTGGTCCGTTCCCCCGAGGCCCGTGAGCGTCTGGTCCAGCACATGGCCGAGGGCAACCAGGCCAAGACCTCCACCGCCCCGCTGGTCGCGATCCTGGCCGCGGACAATGAGTTCCACGAGGAGCTCCCCGCGCTCTTCCCGCACTTCCCGCAGGCGAAGGACGTCTTCTTCTCCGAGCGCGCCGCCCGTGAGCAGGCCGCCGGGCTGAACGCCTCGCTGCAGGCCGGTTACTTCATCCTGGGCATCCGCGCCGCCGGTCTCGCCGCCGGCCCGATGACCGGTTTCGACGCCGCCGGGGTCCAGAAGGAGTTCCTGGATGAGGACCACACCCCGCTGGTGGTCATCAACATCGGCAAGCCGGGCGAGGACGCCTGGTTCCCCCGTAGCCCGCGCCTGGACTACGACCAGGTCATCACCACGGTCTGATCGGCCACAGGCCACAGGCCGCAGACCACAGAGCACAGGCCACAAGCCGAAGGGCGTGGTCCGGACCGCTGGTCCGGGCCACGCCCTTCGATCGTCGCGCTCAGCCCTTCTTCTCGATGAGCGCGGTGGCCATCTTCGTCAGCTGCCCGTACGACGCCGTCCCGGTGACCACCGTGGTCACGCCCGGCTCCTGGCGGACCAGCGCGTCGTACTTGTCGCCCTCGTAGCGGACCCACTCCTCGCCGTCGATCCGCTGGGTGCGCTTCGTCTCCCGCGCCTGCTGTGTGACCTCTTCCACGAACGGCACGGGCTTGCCGTCGCTCTGCTCGACCGCGATGTACTCCTCGTCCTGGTCGAGGAAGCCGAGGTGCCAGAGCGCGCCGTCCGGCTCGGCGGCCGGGCGGTAGGTCACCGACGTCGCGCGCCAGCCCTTGGGCAGGCTCCCGGGCTCGGGGGCGGCCACCGGGTACGGGGCGGCGCGGCGGGCCGTGTCCAGCTCCACGCGGTAGTCCACCGTCTTCACCCCGGAGCCCTTGGCGCCCTCGTCGTGCGGGATACCGAAAAGGTAGATGGCCGCCGCGACGACGCCGATCGCCGCCAGCGACAGCACCATGTCCCGGACCGTCTCTTTGCCACGCATACCTGCCACGCCCCCTATCGTCCCTCATCCGGTCGCCGCACCTCGCAACAGGGCCGTGCTCACGCGTGGGGCTGTCTGCTCACTTAGCCAATCAGCGGATAAGGTCATGAACACCCTCACCCTCCTAGCCCCCTGCGGGAAGGAGGGACCTCCCGGTCCGTCGCCGTACAGAAAGGTGCGCTCCGATGACCGAGCATCATCTCCCCTCCCAGCTCGAGGTCAGCCCCGAGGCTCCCGATCGCAACCTCGCCCTGGAACTCGTCCGGGTCACCGAGGCGGGTGCCATGGCCTCCGGCCGCTGGGTGGGCCGCGGCGACAAGAACGGCGCCGACGGCGCCGCCGTGAAGGCCATGCGCTCCCTCGTGCACACCGTCTCGATGAACGGCGTCGTCGTCATCGGAGAGGGGGAGAAGGACGAGGCGCCGATGCTCTTCAACGGTGAGCGCGTGGGCGATGGCACCGGCCCGGAGTGCGACGTGGCCGTGGACCCCGTGGACGGCACCACGCTCACCGCGAAGGGCATGGCCAACGCCGTCTCCGTGCTCGCGGTGGCCGAGCGCGGCACCATGTTCGACCCGTCGGCCGTCTTCTACATGGACAAGCTGGTCACCGGCCCCGACGCCGCCGAGTTCGTCGACATCACCGCACCCCCCGGCGTGAACATCCGCCGGATCGCCAAGGCCAAGAAGTCCAGCCCCGAGGACGTCACCGTCGTGGTCCTCGACCGCCCCCGCCACGAGGGCATCGTCAAGGAGATCCGGGAGGCGGGCGCCCGGATCAAGTTCATCTCCGACGGAGATGTGGCCGGCGCGATCATGGCCGCGCGCGAGAGCACCGGTGTGGACCTGCTCCTTGGCGTCGGCGGTACGCCGGAGGGCATCATCGCGGCCTGTGCGATCAAGTGCCTCGGCGGCACCATCCAGGCCAAGCTGTGGCCCAAGGACGACGAGGAGCGGCAGCGCGCCCTCGACGCGGGCCACGACCTCGACCAGGTCCTGGAAACCCATGACCTGGTCAGCGGCGACAATGTGTTCTTCGTCGCGACCGGCATCACGGACGGGGATCTGCTGCGCGGGGTGCGGTACCGCGCGGAGACCGCCACCACCCAGTCGCTGGTCATGCGATCCAAGTCCGGGACCATCCGGCAGATCGACTCCACCCACCGGCTGGCCAAGCTGCGCGCCTACGCCTCCGTCGACTTCGAACGGCCCAGCTGAGCGCGCGGTACATCATGCGGACAGCCGGTAACGCAGACGGCACATGACCTGGGCCGGGTCCCGCCTCCCGGCGGGTCCCGGCCCAGGTCCCGAAGAGTTCAGCCCGCGGCGGCGACCCGCACCGCGCGCTGCAGCTCCGCCTCCCGGCGCCGGCGGCGGGCCAGCACGACCCGGCGCTCGGCCGCGGTCAGCCCGCCCCACACGCCGTACGGCTCGGGCTGCAGCAGTGCGTGCTCCCGGCACTCGACCATGACCGGGCAGCGCGCACAGACGCGCTTGGCGGCCTCTTCCCGCGACAGCCTGGCAGCCGTGGGCTCCTTGGACGGAGCGAAGAACAGCCCGGCCTCGTCCCGTCGGCACACCGCCTCCGAGTGCCAGGGGCCGGCCTGATCCCGCGCGGGGACGCGCTGCGGGGGCACGGCGGCTTCCAGCAGGGGCTGATGCGGTTGCAGCACGGTCTACTCCTGACGACGGCTCCGGTGGTCACCCTTGCCCGCCTCGAGGTGTACGGCCCCGTGAGCACCCCCATCAGCCGTACGAGAGACGATGCACCAAGCCTTACCCGCTGTGCGCGCGCTTATGCACACCGTTGTCCCACCCGGAACTTCCCCCGCGCATGCTCGTTCTTCAGGGCTTATGCCCGCAGGTTCTTCAGCCGCTTCCCCCGCTTGGGCTTGGCCTCGACACCGCCGAAGACCGCGAACCCGGTGACGTGGATCACCGGTGCGTCGGGGTCCTGCGCCTCGTACGTCCTGACGTCGAAGCCGCCGAGGATGCCCGCGCCCGAGCCGCGCAGCGAGACGTTCTCCGGGACCTTGATGTCCACCCCGCCGAAGGCGGCCACGACATTGATGACGATCTCCCGGTGCTCGAAGACCGCCTCGGTCAGATCGATCTCGACGCCGCCGAAGACCGCGAGGGCGTTCGTACGGCGCCTGACCCGCCAGCGGCCCCTGCGCGTCGAACCGCCGAAGACCGCCACCAGGTTCTCCGACTCGGGCACGGTGCGTGCCCAGTCCGGCTCCGCGTCGTGCGCCGTCGCCGGGCCGGCGCCGCGGGCGGGTGCGACAGGCAGATCGCGCACCAGTGGCTCCAGCGCGCCGAGGGTCTTGGCGCGATAGACCGCGTCGATCCGCTCGGCGTGCTCCTCGGGCTGGAGCCGCCCCTCGGCGAGCGCCTCCCGCAGGATGTCCGCGATCCGGTCGCGGTCCGCGTCGGACGCGCGGAGCTCCCCCTCCGCGACGGGCGCGGACGCCGGAGTCGGAGCCGGAGCCGGAGTCGGGGCCGCCGGGGCTGCCGGGGCGGCCGGGGCGGCCGGGGCGGCCGCCGGGGCTGCCGGGGCGGGTGCGGGGGCGGATTTGGTCAGGGGCACGGGCTGCTGCTCATCCACGGACTCAGGGTATCCAGTCGCGATCTATCGCGACTAGGGGACGATCCCTGACGGATCCCTGATCCTTCCCCTACCCCTCCCCGCGTCCGCGGCCGCGCCCGGCGCTGAGCCCTACCTCACAGGTTCCGTTCCGCCGCCCCGTTCTACGCTTATGGACGCGCTGTCGACGAAGTCAGCCGAAGCCCTGTCGAGTGAGGAATGGCCGCGATGCCCCCCGTCTCCCGTCCCGCCCACCCAGCGTTCGCCTATTCGGACCTGCTGCCCCTTGGAGAGGACACCACGCCCTATCGCCTGGTCACCTCCGACGGCGTGAGCACCTTCGAGGCCGATGGGCGTACCTTCCTGAAGGTCGAGCCGGAGGCGCTGCGCAAGCTCGCGGCCGAGGCGATGCACGACATCTCGCACTATCTGCGCCCCGCCCACCTCGCCCAGCTGCGCCGCATCCTCGACGACCCGGAGGCCAGCGCCAACGACCGCTTCGTCGCGCTGGACCTGCTGAAGAACGCCAACATCGCGGCCGCCGGGGTGCTCCCGATGTGCCAGGACACCGGCACCGCGATCGTCATGGGCAAGCGCGGGCAGAACGTGCTCACCGAAGGCGGCGACGAGGAGGCCCTGTCACGGGGCGTCTTCGACGCGTACACCAAGCTCAATCTGCGGTACTCCCAGATGGCCCCGCTGACCATGTGGGAGGAGAAGAACACCGGCTCCAACCTGCCCGCGCAGATCGAGCTGTACGCGACCGACGGCGGCGCCTACAAGTTCCTCTTCATGGCCAAGGGCGGCGGCTCGGCCAACAAGTCCTTCCTCTACCAGGAGACGAAGGCGGTGCTGAACGAGGCATCGATGATGAAGTTCCTGGAGGAGAAGATCCGCTCGCTGGGCACGGCCGCCTGCCCGCCGTACCACCTGGCGATCGTGGTCGGCGGCACCAGCGCCGAGTACGCGCTCAAGACCGCCAAGTACGCCTCCGCGCACTACCTGGACGAGCTGCCCGCCGAGGGCTCCCCGACCGGGCACGGCTTCCGCGACAAGGAGCTGGAGGAGAAGGTCTTCGAGCTGACGCAGAAGATCGGGATCGGCGCGCAGTTCGGCGGCAAGTACTTCTGCCATGACGTCCGGGTGGTCCGGCTGCCGCGCCATGGCGCCTCCTGCCCGGTCGCGATCGCGGTCTCGTGCTCCGCCGACCGCCAGGCGCTCGCCAAGATCACGCCGGAGGGCGTCTTCCTGGAGCAGCTGGAGACCGACCCGGCGCGCTTCCTGCCGGAGACGACGGAGGAGGAGCTGACCAAGGGCGCGGGCCCGGACCTGGACGCGGTCGCCATCGACCTCAACCGGCCGATGGACGACGTCCTGGCCGAACTGACCCGGCACCCGGTCAAGACCCGGCTCTCGCTCACCGGCACGCTGGTCGTCGCCCGGGACATCGCGCACGCGAAGATCAAGGAGCGGCTGGACGCGGGCGAGGAGATGCCCGAGTACCTGAAGAACCACCCGGTTTACTACGCGGGCCCGGCCAAGACCCCCGAGGGCTACGCCTCCGGGTCGTTCGGCCCGACGACCGCGGGCCGGATGGACGCGTACGTCGAGCAGTTCCAGGCGGCGGGCGGCTCGAAGGTCATGCTGGCCAAGGGCAACCGCTCGAAGCAGGTCACCGACGCGTGTGCCGCACACGGCGGCTTCTACCTGGGCTCGATCGGCGGTCCGGCGGCGCGGCTGGCCCAGGACTGCATCAAGAAGGTCGAGGTCCTCGAGTACGAGGAGCTGGGCATGGAGGCGGTCTGGAGGATCGAGGTCGAGGACTTCCCGGCGTTCATCGTGGTGGACGACAAGGGGAACGACTTCTTCCAGGATCCGGCGCCGCAGCCGACGTTCACGAGTATTCCGGTGCGGGGGCCGGGGGTGGCGTAACGCCTTGGGGTCGGCGGGGGCGTGGATACGCCCCCGCCGCCCTTACCCGTCCCATCCTGGGGGTTCCGCCCCTGGGTCCCCGCCCGGCCCGGGACGGGCCTTGTCCTCATACGCCGGACGGGCTGGAATTGCCGGGACCGGCTGTCCTCAAACGCCGGACGAGCCGGCTCGGCTCACCCCCTCAGCGCCGCCTCGAAGGCGCCGGGGCGTTGGATGACGCCGCTGCAGCGGGTGTTCGGGACGACGTTCTCGGCCGTCTCGGGGCCCGCGTCACCGGCCGTGGGAGCGGTCGGGGTGGCCGACCGGGTCATTTCCGGGGTGCACGGCTGGTCGCGTTCGGCGGACCACATCGACAGCCGTCCGATCCCCTTGTCGGCGGCGAACCGCGCCAGCCCGGAGGCGTCCTCCAGCGTGAAGGTCTCGCCGGTGACGTCGTTGACCCCGATCATCGGTGTCACGGCGAGCACCTTCCAGGCGGCGGCGTCGGACATGCCGAGCACCTCGCGGATCCGGGCCTGTGCGGCGGTGGCCGCCTGGACGGCGTAGTCGCCCATGTCGCCCGTATGGTCCCCGCTGTAGTTCATCGCCATGATGTTGACGGTCGAGAGGATGACCCCCTCCTGTTTGGCGGCCTCCAACTGGGCGACGCTCTCGGCGGTCAGCCCGTCGGGCATCGCGGGCAGGGTGAAGGAGATGTTCAGGCCCTCGTGGGTGCGCTGGATCAGCGCGAGCGCCTGGGCGCGGCGGGCGGCGGCCTCGGTGTCGGCGAGCGCCTCGCCCTCGAGGTCGAAGTCGATCCGGTGTGCCTGGTAGCGCTCGATCACCTCGGCGTAGGCGGAGGCGAGTTCGGGGACGTCGGTGCAGACGGCGGCGAGCTCGGTGCCCTCGGCGCCGCCGAAGGAGATCCGTACGTCACCGCCCGCCCGGCGGGCGCCCTCGACCCGGGCATCCAGCGCCTCGTCGTCGAGCGAGGTGCCGCCGTCCCACACCGGGACGCAGCCGTCGCCCGCGACGACGAAGCCCAAAGTGAACTCCTTGACCCCGCGCGCGGCCGCGGCGGCCATGTCGTACCCCGAGTCCGACCAGGCGTTGACGTACGGCACGAACTCGGCGGGTGACCGCGCCGCGGGAGACTGCGACGCCTGCGGCGGTGAGGGGGCGGCGTGCGGCTCGGGCGACTGCTTGTGGTGTCCCGCCCATACGGCGATGGTGGCGCAGACCACCGCGCCGGCCACGGCGATTCCGCTCATGCGGGGGCTGGCCCTCATGGCTCTGGCTCCTTCTTGCGGTCCGGTACGAGGCGCCGGGGGCTGCGCCGCCCGTGCCGTTCTCCTCGCCAAACCTCGCATATTCGGTGAAGCCTACTGAACTATGACACACCGCATGTTTGACTTATATGTCGCATGTCGTATTTTCTGCATTAGCCTCTTCCGTATGGATCCTCAGTCAGATGTGGCCGAGCGCGCGCCTTCGCGTCCCCTCCGCGCTGACGTGGCCCGGAAGGGGCCCGTGTTCGTGGACCTCTCCGGGCGCCGTGGCCGATTGGTACGACATGTGGGCGTACTCGCGGGGGCCGCCTGCCTCGGCTATTCGGCGGTCCTGGGGCTGGGCTACGCGGGCGGTACGCCGTTCGCGCCGCAGACGCTGATTCCCGGGCATCCCGTCTCCACCGAGGCGTTCGGCCGCCAGCCGAAGCACACCCCAAAGGGGCGTTCGGGACCCTCCGAGTCGCATGAGCGGCACGACGACGCGCGGGAGTACGCGTACGTCCCGACCCACCGTCAGCACCAGCGCCACCGGCACGACTCCGAGCGCCCGCGGCCCCAGGCCGCCCGGGAGCCCGTGGCCCTGCCCCCCATCACCACCCGGCCGCGGCCCGCGCCCCCGCAGCCCGCCCCGCCCAGGGCCCACCGCGCGGCGCCGCGGCATTCCCCCGCGCACCCCCGCCCCGGCGCCCGCGAGTCCACCGAGGCACACCGGCCGGCCAAGCACGGCAAGCGCACCCACGCGCCCTCGCATCCGGCCGCCCACCCGCCCGCCAAGCACCCCGTGAACGCGTCGCACACCCCGCCGAAGAAGCACCCCGCCACCGCCAAGCCACCGGCCAAGGGCTCCGGCCACCCGCAGACCCCCGGCCGCACCACGAAGCCCGGCCACACCAAGTCCCCCCAGAAGCCCCAGACCCAGAAGCCCCCGCAGGCCAACACGCCCAAGCCCCCGAAGGGCCCCCAGGGGCCCGCCGGCAGCGGCGACCCGGCCGGTGGGCCGGACGCCCCCGAGGCCGAGGGCGAGGAGTCATGAGCGGCGGCAGACCGCCAAGGCTGCCGCGGCCCCGCCGCCGACCCCCCGCGCCCCGTCAGGACGGCGCGCCCCGCACGGTGTTCCGGCTGACCGGCTCCGGGCGCCGCGCCGCGAGGCTCACGGGCAGGCTCCGGGTCATGGGCAGGCTCCGGGTCACGGGCAGGCCCCGGTTCACGGGCAGGCCCCGGTTCACGGGCAGGCTCCGCACCCTCAAGCTGTCCAAGGCTGACGGCCACACTCCCAAGCTCCGTACCGTCAAGCTGCGAAAGCTCCGCACCCGCACCCGGATGGTGCTCGCCCTCGCCACCCTGCTCGCGCTGGTGTGCACCCTGCTGCTGGACGGCTATCTGCACGCCGAGGTCGGCAACGACGCCCGGGTGTACCGCTCACACGCCTCGCACACCGTCCCCGACCGGCTGCGCAAGGGCGGGCCGGTGATCACCTTCGACCGGAAGGGGAAGGCCACCGAGCACGCCATCCCGTCCAAGACCATCGCGCTGACCTTCGACGACGGCCCGGACCCCCGCTGGACCCCGGAGATCCTCGACGTCCTGCGCCGCCACAGGGTGCGGGGGACCTTCTTCGTACTGGGCCAGATGGTGGTCCGCCATCCGGAGCTGGTCCGCCGGATGCGGGCCGCGGGCCATGAGGTCGGGGTGCACACCTTCTCCCATGTCGACCTGTCGTACCAGGACAAGGGGCGCATGGACCGCGAACTGGCCCAGTCCCAGCTGGCCCTGGCCGGTGCGGCGGGCATCACCAGTTCACTCTTCCGCGCGCCGTACGCCTCCAAGGTCCGCGCGCTGGACGACCGCACCTGGCCGGTGCAGCAGCACATCGGCTCCAAGGGCTACATCAGCGCCTTCGTGGACACCGACAGCGAGGACTGGCAGCGGCCCCCGGTCAAGGAGATCGTCCAGAACGCGACCCCCGAGAAGAAGAAGGGCGCGTCCGTGCTCTTCCACGACGCGGGCGGCAACCGCGCGCGGACCGTGACGGCCCTGGGGCTGTACATCGAGCGGATGCAGAAGAAGGGCTACTCCTTCACCACCGTCACCGGCGCGCTCGGCGCCCACAGCGCCAACCACCCGGCCCGCACCCTGCCGATCTGGGAGGGCCGGGCGCTGATCTGGGCGGCCGCGTTCACCCACAGCGCGCTGCCCGCGCTGATGGCGCTGCTGGGGCTGGTGGGCTTCTCGGTGATCGGGCGGCTGCTGCTGATGGTGGTCCTCGCCTGGTGGCACCGGCGCTCGCGGGAGCGGCGGCGGTGGAGCCGGGTGCAGGAGGTGACCGATCCGGTGAGCGTGATCGTGCCCGCGTACAACGAGAAGGAGTGCATCGCGGGCACCCTGAGGTCGCTGTCCGCCTCCACCCACCCGATCGAGATCCTGGTCGTGGACGACGGCTCGACCGACGGCACCGCCGATATCGCCGAGGCGATGGGGCTGCCCAACGTGCGGGTGCTGCGCCAGGCCAACGCGGGCAAGCCCGCCGCGCTCAACCGGGGCATCGCCCATGCGAGCCACGAGCTGATCGTGATGATGGACGGCGACACCGTCTTCGAGCCCACCACCATCCGCGAGCTGGTCCGCCCGTTCGCCGACTCGCGGGTGGGCGCGGTCGCGGGCAACGCCAAGGTGGGCAACCGGGGCAAGCTGATCGGCGCCTGGCAGCACATCGAGTATGTGATGGGCTTCAACCTCGACCGGCGGATGTACGACCTGCTGCGCTGCATGCCCACCATCCCCGGCGCGATCGGCGCCTTCCGCCGCCGGGCAGTGCTGGAGGCCGGGGGCATGAGCGCGGACACCCTGGCCGAGGACACCGACATCACCATCGCCCTGCACCGGGCCGGGTGGCAGGTGGTCTACCAGGAGCACGCCCGCGCCTGGACCGAGGCGCCCAGCTCCCTCGGCCAGCTGTGGAAGCAGCGCTACCGCTGGAGTTACGGCACCATGCAGGCGCTGTGGAAGCACCGCCGCTCGCTGATCGACCGGGGGCCCTCGGGGCGGTTCGGCCGGGTGGGGATGCCGCTGGTGGTGCTCTTCCAGATCCTCACCCCGCTGTGCGCGCCGCTGATCGACCTCTTCACCCTGTACGGGGTGATCTTCCTGGACCCGGTGCGCTCGCTGCTGGCCTGGGGCGCGCTGCTGCTGGTGCAGCTGCTGGGGGCGGCGTACGCGTTCCGGCTGGACCGCGAGAACTACCGGGCTCTGGCCGTCCTGCCGCTGCAGCAGATCGTCTACCGCCAGTTGATGTATCTGGTGCTGCTGCACTCCTGTGTCACCGCGGCGACCGGCGCCCTGCTGCCGTGGCAGAAACTCAAGCGCACCGGCGAGGTGGAGACTCCGCGGGCACCGGAGGCCGTACGGTGACCGGGCTCACTCGTTCGGCACGGCGGGCGCGGGAACACGGGGTGGCGTGATGACGCTGTGCTGGACGGAGGTGTCCCCATGACCGACGAGAGCCACCGCGACGACAGCCCCCAGGAGGGCTACCGCGTCGAGCACGACTCGATGGGAGAGGTGAGGGTCCCGGCGCACGCCAAGTGGCGCGCCCAGACCCAGCGGGCGGTGGAGAACTTTCCCGTCAGCGGGCAGCGGCTGGAGCGGGCGCACATCGAGGCGCTGGCCCGGATCAAGGGCGCGGCCGCCCGGGTCAACGCGGATCTGGGCGTGGTGGACAAGGACATCGCGGGGGCGGTCGCGGAGGTGGCGGCCCAGGTCGCCGAGGGCCGCTGGGACGACCACTTCCCGGTGGACGTCTTCCAGACCGGCTCCGGCACCTCGTCCAATATGAACACCAATGAGGTGCTGGCCACCCTCGCGACCGAGCGTCTGGGCCGCCCGGTGCACCCCAACGACCATGTGAACGCCAGCCAGTCCTCCAACGACGTCTTCCCCTCGTCGATCCACATCGCGGCCACCGCGGCCGTCACCCGCGATCTGATCCCGGCCCTGGCCCATCTGGCGGAGGCGCTGGAGCGCAAGGCGGCCGAGTTCGCCGAGGTGGTCAAGGCGGGGCGCACCCATCTGATGGACGCCACTCCGGTGACCCTGGGGCAGGAGTTCGGCGGCTACGCGGCCCAGGTGCGGTACGGGATCGAGCGGCTGCGCGCCACGCTCCCCCGGCTGGCCGAGCTGCCGCTGGGCGGTACGGCGGTGGGCACCGGGATCAACACCCCGCCCGGGTTCGCCGCCGCCGTCATCGCCGAGCTGGCCCGCGCCACCGGGCTGCCGCTGACCGAGGCCCGGGACCACTTCGAGGCGCAGGGCGCGCGGGACGGGCTGGTCGAGACGTCCGGGCAGCTGCGGACGATCGCGGTCGGCCTCACCAAGATCTCCAACGATCTGCGCTGGATGGCGTCGGGCCCCCGCACCGGGCTCGCCGAGATCGCGCTGCCCGATCTGCAGCCCGGTTCCTCGATCATGCCAGGGAAGGTGAACCCGGTGATCCCCGAGGCCACGCTGATGGTCGCGGCGCAGGTCACCGGCAATGACACCACTGTCGCCATGGCCGGGGCCGCCGGGAACTTCGAGCTGAATGTGATGCTCCCGGTGATCGCCAAGAATCTGCTGGAGTCGATCCGGCTGCTGACCAATGTGTCCCGGCTGCTCGCGGACCGCACCATCGACGGAATCACCGCCAACGCCGAGCGGGCCCGGGAGTACGCGGAGTCCTCGCCGTCCGTCGTCACCCCGCTCAACCGCTACCTCGGCTACGAGGAGGCGGCGAAGGTGGCCAAGCGGTCGCTGGCGGAGCGCAAGACCATCCGGGCGGTGGTGCTGGAGTCCGGCTATGTGGAGCGCGGGCTGCTGACCGTGGAGCAGCTCGACGAGGCGCTCGACGTCCTGCGCATGACGCGTCCTTAGCCGGACGTTGGCCACCGGTTGCGGCATAGGTCACGGCATCGCGACCCCGGCGCACCTAAGATCTGCTCATGACAGCGGACATCGCGGAGACGACGGGGACGGCGGACATCGCCCGGTGGGCACCGGGTGACCATATCCTGTGGCGCTATCGGGCCAACGCCTCCGAACTCATCCACATCTGCCGTCCCGTGACCGTCGTCGAGGACACCGCCGAGCTGCTCGCCGTCTGGCTCGCCCCCGGCACCCCCTGCGTCAAACCGCAGCTCACCGACGGCACCTCGGTACACCGCGAGCCGCTGTCCACCCGCTACACCAAGCCGCGGACCACCGCCCTGTCCCAGTGGTTCGGCACCGGGGTGCTGAAGCTGGCCCGGCCCGGTGAGCCCTGGTCGGTCTGGTTGTTCTGGGACCAGGGCTGGCAGTTCAAGAACTGGTACGTGAACCTGGAGGAGCCGCTGGTCCGCCGGGCCCGCGGAGTGGACTCCGAGGACCACTTCCTGGACATCGCGGTCTACCCCGACCGCAGCTGGGAATGGAAGGACGAGGACGAGTTCGCGCAGGCGCAGCGGGCCGGGTTGATGGGCCCCGAGCAGGCGGAGCGGGTCCGCACCGCGGGCCGGGCGGCCGTGGCGACCGTCGAGTCCTGGGGAGCGCCGTTCCGGGACGGGTGGGAGGACTGGCGGCCCGACCCCGCATGGTCGGTGCCCGCCCTTCCGGCGGACTGGGACCGTACGGACAAGAAGCGCACCTCGGCACACTCGAGGTCATGAACCTCTTGTCGTGTCCCAGTGTTTCAAACGTAGGATCGTCGTCCGGAACACTGCCCATGCGGGACACCAGACGCCGACGCAAGTCACGGGCGATGCGCAAGGTCTGACGTATTGTCACAGGAGGGGCGGAGTCGTGAGCGGTGAGGACGCGTGCAGGGACGGTTACGAGGGCTACGAGGACTTCGACCGCCTCGCACTGGACCGCAGCGGTCAGGCGGACGCCTTCGACACCATCAGCGACCGCTACGACGATGCCTTTCCGTACAAGGAGGGCCAGATCGCGGCCGGCCAGTGGCTGGCCGAATCGCTGCCGCCCGGCTCCCGGGTGCTCGACGTCGGCTGTGGTACGGGCCTGCCCACGGCCCGTCAGCTGGTGGACGCCGGGCACGGGGTGGTCGGGATCGACATCTCCCCGGGGATGCTCAAGCTGGCCCGGGACAATGTGCCGGAGGCCACCTTCCACCATGTGGACATCGTCGATCTGCGGGTGGGCGGCCGGTACGGCCCGGGAGGCCCCCGGGAGCTCGGCCCCTTCGACGGCATCGCCGGCTACTTCACGCTGCTGCTGCTGCCCCGCCCGGAGATCCCGTACGCACTGCGGACCCTGCACGCGGTACTCAGACCCGGGGGGCTGCTGGGGCTGGGCATGGTGGAGGCGGACATCGACGACTTCCCCATCCCGTTCCTCGGCAACTCGGTCCGGGTATCCGGATATCTGCGGGACGAGCTGCGCCAGGTCGTACGCGAAGCGGGCTTCGAGATCGCCGGGGAGGATTCCCACGCGTACGCCCCGGCCAGCACGGACGTACCACCCGAGATCCAGCTCTATCTGAACTGCCGACGACGTGCCTGACACTCGGTGCGCCCACGACCTGCGGGCGCACGGCCCCGGACGGATGGAAACCCACGCGTGACGGAGCACCCCATCTCCCACAACAGGCGGCAGGCGGCCACCTCCGCCGCCGCCCCGGGCGCGCCCGCGCCCGACGACGCGCACGGCGCGGTCCCGGACCCGCGGACCGCCGTGCGGCAGACGGCTGCCCCCGGCCAGGAGCCCGGCGGCGGCCGCCCACGTCCTGCCACGCCCCGTCCGGTCGGCGACGGCCAAGCGGGCCCGGCGGCCCATGGCGGACCCCCGGGCCCCGAGGGGGAGCCTGTACCGCGCGCCAGAGAGCGCGGCGGCGCCCCCGAGCCCGCCGACGGCGCCGACCGTACGGGGCGCGGGCGCCGTGGCCGCGGCCGGAGCGGCGCCGACGGCGCCGACGGGCGGAGAGGCGACGCCGCGGCACGCGGTGGCGCAGGCAGGGAGCGCCGGAACACGGCGGAGAGCGAGCACCCGGCGCAGCCGGAGCACGGCACACCGGAGGGCGAGCCTGTGTGGGACGCGGATCGCAACGCCGCAAGAGGCGCGTCGGGCCGGCCCGGAGGGCCGGGCGGCGGCACCGGCCCCGTTGAGCAGCCCCCGGCCGCCCAGAGCGGCGGCCGGGGAGCGGGGCGCCGGGGCGCCGCCGCGGGCGAGCACCCGGAGCGCGCCGTCGAGACCCACGCGGCGGCCGCCTCCGCGGGCGAGGTGGCGTACAGCGCGCCGGAAGGCGGAGTGCCCACGGTGCCGCCCGCGGTCGGCACCGTGGCCGCCGAGGCCGCCACGCGGGACCGGGGCGGCGACCGGTTGCGGTTCGTGGGGGCCGCCACCCGGCGGATCGCCCGCGGCATCGACCTGGACGAGATCGTGCTGGGCCTGTGCCGGGCCACCGTGCCCACCTTCGCCGACGCGATCCTGGTGTATCTGCGCGATCCGCTGCCGGTCGGCGACGAGCGCCCGGTCGGCCCGGTGGTGCTGCGGCTGCGCCGCACCGACCGGATCCCGCTGGACCCGGACACCGACAGCGGCCGGCTCTCCCTGCTGCCCTCCCAGCCGGATCTGTCGCCCGCCGTGGGCGGCGGCCCGGCCGCCGAGCTGTGCGAGGTGGAGGCGGGCGGTCCGCTGGCCGAGGTGCTGCGCGGGGTGCGGCCGGTCTTCGGCGACTCCCAGGCCGCCCGCGCCGCACTGCCGGAACTGCTCGGCGAGGGTCCCTCGGTGGCGACCGGTCAGCGCACCGTGCTGGCGCCGCTGCGCGGCCGCCGCCGGGTGATCGGCGCGGCCGTGTTCGTACGCCGCCCGGACCGGCCGCCGTTCGAACCGGACGATCTGCTGGTGGCCGCGCAGCTCGCCACCCACACCGCGCTCGGGGTCGACAAGGCGGTGCTGTACGGGCGCGAGGTGTACATCGCGGACGAGCTGCAGCGCACCATGCTGCCCGACTCGCTGCCGCAGCCCACCGGCGTCCGGCTGGCCAGCCGCTATCTGCCCGCCGCCGAGACCGCGCGGGTCGGCGGCGACTGGTACGACGCGATCCCGCTGCCGGGCAACCGGGTGGCGCTGGTGGTCGGCGATGTGATGGGCCATTCGATGACCTCCGCCGCGATCATGGGCCAGCTGCGCACCACCGCCCAGACCCTCGCCGGGCTCGACCTGCCGCCCCAGGAGGTGCTGCACCACCTCGACGAGCAGGCCCAGCGGCTGGGCACCGACCGCATGGCCACCTGCCTGTACGCGGTCTACGACCCGGTCGCGCACCGCATCGTGGTCGCCAACGCGGGCCATCCGCCGCCCATTCTGCTGCACCGGGGCGGCCGCGCCGAGGTGCTGCGGGTGCCGCCGGGGGCGCCCATCGGGGTCGGCGGGGTCGACTTCGAGGCCGTCGAGCTGGACGCCCCGGCCGGGGCCACCCTGATGCTCTACACCGACGGTCTTGTCGAATCGCGGATGCGCGATGTGTGGACCGGGATCGAGCAGCTGCGGGAGCGGCTGACCGCCACCGCCCGGCTCACCGGCCCCAACCCGCCGCCGCTGGAGCCGCTGTGCGACGAGGTGCTGGACATGCTCGGCCCCGGCGACCGCGACGACGACGTGGCGCTGCTCGCGGCCCGCTTCGAGGGCATCGCGCCCAGCGATGTCGCGTACTGGTTCCTGGACCCGAAGGCGCAGACCGCCGGGCAGGCGCGCCGGCTGGCCCGCCGAGCACTGGCCCGCTGGGACCTGGACGATCTGACGGACGCGGTGGAGCTGCTGGTCAGCGAGGTGGTGACCAACGCGGTGCGCTACGCCGAACGGCCGATCACCCTGCGGCTGCTGCGCACGGACGTCCTGCGCTGCGAGGTCGGGGACGACGTCCCCCAGCTACCGCGGCTGCGCCAGGCCCGGCCGTCCGACGAGGGCGGCCGCGGGCTGTATCTGGTGAACCGGATGGCGCGGCGCTGGGGCGCGACCCGGCTGTCCACGGGCAAGGTCGTCTGGTTCGAGCTCGCGATGCCCTGAGGCGCACGGTCGTGAGGCGTACGGTCCCGGGCCGCCCGGTGCGGGGCCGTACGGTTCACGACCTCGCGCTGAGGTAGGCCACGACCATGTCGCCGAGCATCCGGCGGTAGTGGGCGCGGCGCTCCGGGTCCAGGGGGTCGCGGCCGAAGAGGGTGCCGAAGGTGTACTGGTTGGCCACCGGGAAGACGGCGAACGAGCTGATCATCATGTGGACGTCGACGGCGTCGGTGTCGTCCCGGAAGACGCCCTGCTCACGGCCGCGGGCGAGGATCCCGGAGATCAGGTCGATCACGGGGGTGCCGGCCTTGGCCAGCGTCTCGGATTTGACCAGGTGCTCGGCCCGGTGGATGTTCTCGATGGACACCAGCCGGATGAAGTCGGCGTGTGCGGTGTGGTGGTCGAAGGTCAGCTCGGCCAGGTGCCGGATGGCCTCGGCGGGGTCCAGACCGGTGACGTCCACGGCCTGTTCGGCCTCGCGGATGCCGGTGTAGGCGCGCTCCAGGACCTTGACGTAGAGCTGCTCCTTGCCGCCGAAGTAGTAGTAGATCATCCGCTTGGTGGTGCGGGTGAGGGCGGCTATCTCGTCGACGCGGGCCCCGGCGTAGCCGCGCTCGGCGAATTCCCGGGTCGCTACGTCCAGGATCTCGGCCTGGGTGCGGACGGCGTCGCGCAGGCGGATGTTCTTCGGCGGCTGATCGCTCATGCTGGGCCCACTCTACGTGCAGGGGGTTCACAAGAAGGCGTCCTGGGGTTTTTACTGTCCGAGCTACTAACGAACCAGTTCGTACATTAGCCGAGCTGCTGAACGCAGGAGGTCACCCGTATGCGGGGCAGTGCACACCAGCGGGAGTCGCGGCAGGGCCGGGAGTCCTGTCTGGTGGGGCTGATCGGATCCGGAGTGGGCCCCTCGCTCTCCCCCGCCCTGCACCAGCGCGAGGCCGACCGCCACGGGCTGCGGTATCTCTACCGCACGATCGACATCGATCCGCTGCGGCTCGGCCCGGACGGAGTGGGCGAGTTGGTGCGGGCCGCCGCCCGGCTGGGCTTCGACGGGCTGAACATCACCCACCCCTGCAAGCAGACGGTCATCCGGCATCTCGACGGGCTGTCGGAGGACGCCGCGCTGCTCGGCGCGGTCAATACGGTGGTCTTCGGCGAGGACGGCCGGGCGATCGGCCACAACACCGACGGGTCCGGCTTCGCCCGCTCCTTCGCCCGCGGCCTGCCCGACGCCCCCACCGGCGAGATCGTGCTGCTCGGCGCGGGCGGGGCGGGCGCCGCCGTCGCCCATGCGCTGCTGACCGTCGGCGCCGGCCGGCTGACGCTGGCCGACACCGATCCGACGCGGGCCGCCGGGCTCGCCGGGACGCTGGCGACACGGTTCGGCGCCACCCGGGTCCGTACCGTGCCCGACGACGGACTCCCGGCGGCCGTCGAGGTCGCCGACGGGCTGGTGCACGCCACCCCCACCGGGATGGCCGCCCACCCCGGGCTGCCGCTGCCCGCCGGGCTGCTGCGGCCCGGGCTGTGGGTCGCCGAGGTGGTCTACCGCCCGCTGGTCACCCCGCTGCTGGCGGCCGCCCGCGCGGCCGGCTGCCGCACCCTGGACGGCGGCGGCATGGCCGTCTTCCAGGCCGCCGACGCCTTCCGGCTCTTCAGCGGCCGCGAACCCGACGCCGAGCGGATGCTCACCGACCTCACCGACCTGCTCGAGTTCCCCGCCGGAGGCTGATCATGCGCAAGTCCATCGCCACCGTGTGCCTCAGCGGCACCCTCGAGGAAAAGCTCACCGCCATCGCCGCCGCCGGTTTCGACGGGGTCGAGATCTTCGAGAACGACCTGCTGGCCAGCCCCCTGTCCCCCGAGGGGGTCCGGGACCGCGCCGCCGAACTGGGCCTGGCCATCGACCTCTTCCAGCCCTTCCGCGACTTCGAGGCCGTCCCCGAGGACCTGCTGGCCCGCAATCTGCGCCGGGCCGAGAAGAAGTTCGCGGTCATGGACCGGCTCGGGGCCGATCTGATGCTGGTGTGCTCCAGCGTCTCCCCCGCCGCCCTGGACGACGACGCCCTCGCCGCCGAGCAGCTGCGGCTGCTCGCCGAACGGGCCGCCGCCCACGGCATCCGCATCGCCTACGAGGCGCTGGCCTGGGGACGGCAGGTGAACACCTACGACCACGCCTGGCGGATCGTGCGGCAGGCCGGCCACCCCGCGCTCGGCACCTGCCTGGACAGCTTCCACATCCTCTCGCGCGGCTCGGACCCCAAGGGCATCGAGGAGATCCCCGGCGAGAAGATCTTCTTTCTCCAGCTCGCCGACGCCCCGCTGATGGCCATGGACGTCCTCCAGTGGAGCCGCCACTACCGCTGCTTCCCCGGGCAGGGCGGCTTCGACGTGGCGGGACTGCTGGAGCACGTGCTGCGGGCGGGCTACGACGGGCCGCTGTCCCTGGAGGTCTTCAACGACGTCTTCCGACAGGGCGATACGGCCCGCACCGCCGTGGACGCGCTGCGCTCGCTGATCGCCCTGGAGGAGGCCGCGGGCCGCACCGATCTGCCCGCGCCCGTGGTCCCCACCGGTTTCGCCTTCGCCGAACTGGCGTCTGGTGACGCCGAGTTGTCGTCGCTGCTGACCGGGCTCGGCTTCGCCCGCACCGGCCGCCACCACTCCAAACCGGTGGAGCTGTGGGAGCAGGGCGACGCCCGGATCGTCCTCAACTCCGGCCTCGACGCCGCCACCGGACACCCCGAACCCGCGCTCGCCGCTATCGGTCTGGAGACCCCCGACCCGGCCGCGTCCGCGGGCCGGGCCCGGGCCCTGCTCTCCCCCGTCCTGCCGCGCCACCGGGCCGTGGCGGACGCCCCGCTGGACGCCGTCGCCGCACCCGACTCCACCGAGCTCTTCTTCTGCCGCACCGAACACCCCGACCACCCGAGCTGGACCGGCGACTTCACCCCGCGCGCCCACGCCGCCTCCCCCGCCGGTATCACCCATATCGACCATGTGGCGCTCACCCAGCCCCGGCACCACTTCGACGAGGCGTCGCTGTTCTACCGTGCCGTCCTGGGGCTGCGGCCGCACGAATCCCTGGAGCTGGCCGATCCGTACGGGCTGCTGCGCAGCCGGGCGGTGTCCAACGCCGACGGCTCGGTGCGCCTCGCGCTCAACCTGGCCCAGGTCCGCCCGGGTTCGGGTCCTTCCGGCTCACTGTGGCAGCACATCGCGCTGCACAGCCGGGACATCCTCGCCACCGCGCGCCGACTGCGGGAACTCGGCGCACCCCTGCTGCCCATCCCCGACAACTACTACGACGACCTCGAAGCACGCCATGAGCTCGACCCCGGGCTCCATCGCACCCTGCGCGAACTCGGCCTGCTCTACGACCAGGACGACAGCGGCACGTTCCTGCATCTGTACACGGCCACCGTCGGCCGGGTCTTCTTCGAAATCGTCCAGCGGATCGACGGCTACCAGGGCTACGGCGCGGCCAACGCCCCCGTGCGCCTGGCCGCGCAGCACGCCCGTACGGCCTTGAGCACCTGAGCACCCGAGCACCGCCAACCCCCTTTCCCGTCCCCGTAACCACCTCGCCGTCCCCCCGAGGAGCCGCCATGTCGTCAGCGTCGTCGACACCGTCACCATCCACCCGGCGCCCGTCCCACCCGGTCGACGCGCCACCCCATCTGCTCGATCTGCCCGATCCACCGCCGCTGCGCACGATGGTCGGCCCGGGGGTCGTCGCCGTCGGGATCGGCATGGCGGCGGGCGAGATCATCCTGTGGCCGTATCTGACCTCGATCGGCGGGCTCGGGCTGCTGTGGCTCGCGGTGGTGACCCTGGTAGTCCAGACCGTGATCAATCTGGAGATCGAGCGCTACACCCTGGCCACCGGGCAGACCGTGGTCGCCGGTTTCTCCCGCTGGTCCAAGGCGTGGGGCATCCTGATCTGCCTGGCCGGCGCGTTCCAGTACGTCTGGCCGGGCTGGGCCACCTCCGGCTCGACGGTGCTCACGTATCTGACCGGCGGCGGCGATGTCACCTGGATCACCGTGGGCTCGCTGGTGGGCTTCGGGGTGGTGCTGACCGTCTCACCCGTGGTCTACCGCACGATCGAGAAGGTCGAGGTGGTCAAGGTCGCACTGACGCTGTTCTTCCTCGCCGTCGTCGCGGTCGCCGTCATCGGCTGGCACACCTGGAGCACGGCGGGCGAGAAGACCGTCACCGGCGCCGGCCGGATCCCGGACGGCATCACCTTCACCATGATCCTCAGCGCGATCGGCGCCGCCGGGGCGGGCGGGGTGCACAATCTGGTGCTCAGCAACTGGATCCGGGACAAGGGCTACGGCATGGGCGCCCATGTCCCCAAGCTGGTCTCCCCCATCACCGGCCAGTCGGAGGCATCGGGCGCCGACCGCTACGCCTTCCCGCAGGACGAGGCGAATCTGGCCCGCTGGCGGGTGTGGTGGCGCCGGGCCAACACCGAGCACATCGTGTCGTTCTTCGTGGTCTGCCTGGTGACGATCGGGCTGATGAGCATGCTCGCGTACGAAACCCTCTTCGGACGCGACGATGTGGAGAACAGCCCGACGTTCCTGCGGATCCAGGGCGATCTGCTGGGGCAGCAGGTGGGCGACTGGCTCAAGATCGTGTTCTTCGCGGTGGCCACGGTCTCGCTCTGGGCCGCCTCGATCGGTCTGCTCGACGTCATCGGACGGGTGGTCAGCGACTTCGCCAAGCGCAACTACCTGCGGGAGTCGGCCTTCTGGACCGAGGGGCGGCTGTACTTCGCGGTCGTATGGGCCGAGGTGGGCATCGGCTCGGCGATCCTGCTGTCCGGGGTGAATCAGCCGATCGTGCTGCTGACCATCTCCACCTGCACCGCCTCGGTCGTCACCCTCGTCTACTCGGCGCTGCTGATCCGGCTCAACCGCCGCGATCTGCCGGCCGCCGTACGGCTGCGGGGCTCGCGGCTGGGCATGATGCTGCTGGCCATCGGCTTCTACGGCTTCTTCGCCCTCGCGATGCTCAAGAGCCAGATCGAGGCGAACTTCTGACCTTACGGCCCTACGGCCTTGCGGTCCGGTGCGGGCGTGCCGAGGGGCACGCCCGCACCGGGCCGTCACTGTTGATCTCTGCGGAGAACGCCGCCGTCGTCGTCCGAGGACGAAGTCGACGGGTCGGGCGCGCTCGGGGAGCCCGGGGCGGACGGCGACCCCGAGGACGACGCCGAGGGCGACTCGCTGTTGGACGGGGAGGAGGACGGGGACGAGGAGGCCGACTCGCTGTTCGACGGGGACGAGGACGGGGACGAGGACGGCGACTCCGAGGTGGCGCTCGTGCTCGGCGACGGCGGCGGCTTGACCGCCGCCCCCATGTCGGTGTCCAGGTCGAACTTCGAGGCTTCCTGGCCGCTCAGCGCGGACTGGGTGTACGCGGCCCAGATCCTGGCCGGGAAGTCACCGCCGTTGACGCGGCCGCCGCCCGCGGTGCCCTTGAGCGAGACCTGCTTGCCGACGCCCTTCAGCTCGCCGAACATGCCGACCGAGGTGACCAGGTCGGGGGTGTAGCCGGAGAACCAGGCCGACTTGTTGTCGTCCGAGGTGCCGGTCTTGCCCGCGACCGCCTGGCCCTGCTGCCGCACCGCTTGACCGGTGCCATCGTCGACCACCCCGGTGAGGACGGAGGTGACGGAGTCGGCTGCGCCCCGGCTGATCGCCTGACCGTTGGTGGGATCGGGCAACTGGGGCCGCTCATCGCCCTTCTCGGCGGACTTCACGATCGCCGGGGTGACCTTCTTGCCGTGGTTGTCGAGGGTGGCGTAGACCCCGGCCATCTCCTTGGGGCTGGCGCCCATCACGCCCAGCGACATCGCGGGGCGCACGTCGAAGCCGCCCGCGTCCTTACTCATACCCAGGTCGATGGCGGTGCTCTTCACCTTGTCCAGGCCCACGTCCACCGCCATCTGAGCGAAGACGGAGTTGACGGAGTTGTTCATCGCCTTCTGGACGGAGATGGGTCCGTAGGACTTGTTGTCCTCATTCGGCGGGGCGAAGCCGGTGAGAGAGCCCTTGACGGGCCGTCTGCTGGTGCCGTCGTAGACGGTGCCGGCCGTGATCGGCGTGCCGTCCTGGGTGGCCGAGCCGTTCTCCAGGGCCGAGGCCAGGATGAGCGGCTTGAAGGTGGAGGCGGGCTGGTAGTCCGAGCGGGTGGCGTTGTTGAAGTAGTGCTGGGTCGCGCCCGCACCGCCGTACATCGCCACGATGCCGCCGGACTTGGGGTCCACCGAGACCGCGCCCACCTGGGCGTCCCCGTCGACCTTGCGCTTCTTCGGGTCCAGTTTGTCGGTCAGCTCGGTACGGACCGCCTTCTCCAGCGCCTTCTGCTTCTTCTTGTCGATGTTGAGGGTGACCGTCCAGCCGCCGGCCTCGAACTCTTTCTCGTCCACCCCGGCCTTGAAGAGCTCGTCCTTGGCGGCCCTGATGAAGTAACCCGCCTGGCCGTCGAGACCCGGGATGGGGCGGGGCTCGATGGGCACGGGGAACTTCATGCCCTCGCGCTCGCTCTTGGGCAGCCAGTCCTTCTCGACCATGTTGTTGAGGACGTAGTTCCAGCGGGCCTTCACCAGCCGCTTGCCGTTGGGGCCCGCCGCCGACCAGTCGTACTGACTGGGCGCCTGGAGCACCGACGCGAGATAGGCGCCCTGCCCGACGCTGAGGTCCTCGACGTCCTTGTCGTAGTACGCGCGGGCGGCCGCCTGGATGCCGTAGGCGCCGCGACCGTAGTAGCTGGTGTTGATGTAGCCCGCGAGGATGTAGTCCTTGGACTTCTGCTGGTCGACCTTGAGCGAGATCACCAGCTCCTTCAGCTTGCGGCTGACGGTCTGTTCCTGGCTCAGGTAGTAGTTCTTGACGTACTGCTGGGTGATGGTCGAACCACCCTGCTTGCCCCGGCCCAGCGCGGTGTTGATGAGACCGCGGGCGGTACCGGTGAACGAGACGCCGGAGTCGCCGTAGAAGTCCTTGTTCTCAGCGGCGACAAAGGTGTGCTGCACCTTCTTGGGGATCTTGGACAACGGCACCGACTCGCGGTTGACCTTGCCCTCCTTCGCCATGATCGAGCCGTCGCTGTACTTGTAGACGTTGGCCTCCGCCTTGGCCGCGGCGTTGGCAGGGGGAACATCGACCCACAGATAGAGGACGAAGAACGCCCCGACGAGCAACGCGCAGAACCCCAGGACGTAGCCGAGCACCCATTTCCAGGTGAAGAAGCGGCGTATGCCCCCCGACTTCGCCGCCCGCTTGGCTCTGCGAGCGCCCTTCTGCCGCGCGCGTCGCTCTTCCGCTCTACCCATCGCTCCCGCCGCTCCAGTCCATAAACCCCCCAGGCCAGCTCATGAAGCTAACACCGCAACAACCCTCAAATGCTCACCGATCTCGCTTTTTCCGAAGGTGACAAAAAGCACCCACTCCAAGGGAACTGACGGCTTACGGGCGCCAAGGGTTGCCACCGACTCATAATGTGCTATCACTTTGATAGACGCACCACCGAACGGAACGGGGAGCCCTCCATGACCGAGACCACCTCAACCGGCCCCATCACCGACCAGGCCGGCATACCGCCCCTTCCCGAGCCACGGGTCCGGGAGCGGCCCGCGCGCAACGTCAGCGGCGGGCTGGCCCTGCTCGGGGGCCTGGCCGGACTCGCGGGCGGCGTCGGCCTGATCTTCGCGGGGGCCGCCGTCGCCTCCGACCACAAGGGCGCCGGGTCGACGCTGCTGATCGTCTCCGGCATCGTGGTGATCGTCGCCGCGATCCTCACCATGTGCGGCCTGAATACGATCGCGCCCGGCGAGGCCCGGGTGGTCCAGCTCTTCGGCCGCTACCGCGGCACCATCCGCACCGACGGGCTGCGCTGGGTGAACCCACTCACCAGCCGGGAGAAGATCTCCACCCGGGTGCGCAACCACGAGACCGCGATCCTCAAGGTCAACGACGCCTACGGCAACCCGATCGAGCTTGCCGCGGTCGTCGTCTGGAGGGTCGAGGACACCGCCCAGGCGATGTTCGAGGTGGACGACTTCCTGGAGTTCGTCTCCACTCAGACCGAGGCCGCGGTGCGGCACATCGCCATCGAGTACCCGTACGACGCCCATGACGAGGACGCGCTCTCGCTGCGCGGCAACGCCGAGGAGATCACCGAGAAGCTCGCCGTCGAACTGCACGCCCGGGTCGAGGCGGCCGGGGTCCGCATCATCGAATCGCGCTTCACCCACCTCGCCTACGCTCCGGAGATCGCCTCCGCGATGCTCCAGCGCCAGCAGGCGGGCGCGGTGGTGGCGGCCCGCCGGCAGATCGTGGACGGCGCGGTCGGCATGGTCGAGGCGGCGCTGGCCCGGATCACCGAGGAGGAGATCGTGACACTGGACGAGGAACGCAAGGCCGCGATGGTCAGCAATCTGATGGTGGTGCTCTGCGGGGACCGCTCCCCGCAGCCCGTTGTGAACACGGGCACGCTGTACCAGTGACGGACGAGAGCGGGCCGACGGGTCGGCAGCCGCGGCAGCGCAAGCAGATGCTGCTGCGGCTGGATCCGGCCATCCATGACGCCCTCGCGCGCTGGGCCAACGACGAGCTGCGCAGCGCCAACGCGCAGATCGAGTTCCTGCTGCGCAAGGCGCTCGCGGACGCGGGCCGGCTGCCCGGCGCGGCGCGCCCGATCCCGCGCCGGGGCCGTCCGCCGCGGCGGCCCGCGGAGGGCGCCGAGGGCGGGGGCCCCGCCGAGGGCCCCGAGGGGCCCGGCCGCGCCCCGAATCAGCCCTGACCCCGCTCACACCTCTCCGACCTGCGATAACGCACTCCCCCACGCAGCTATACACACCGGGTATACGCATGGTGTAGAGTGCCGGGCATGTCAATTGGCCACACCCTGCTCGGACTCCTCGAGGGCGGTCCTCGCCACGGCTACGACCTCAAGAGAGCCTTCGACGAACGATTCGGACACGACCGCCCGCTGCACTACGGGCAGGTCTACTCGACCATGTCCCGGCTGCTGAAGAACGGCCTGGTGGAGGTCGACGGTATCGAGCACGGCGGTGGCCCGGAGCGCAAGCGCTACGCCATCACCGACGCGGGCATCACCGATGTGGAGCACTGGCTCACCGAGCCCGAGAAGCCCGAGCCCTATCTCCAGTCGGTCCTCTACACCAAGGTCGTCATCGCCCTGCTCACCGGGCGCGACGCGGCCGATCTCCTCGACGTCCAACGCGCCGAACATCTGCGGCTGATGCGCGAACTGACCCAGCGCAAGCGCGAAGGCGACCTCAGCGACCAACTCATCTGCGACCACGCCCTCTTCCATCTCGAGGCCGATCTGCGCTGGCTGGAACTCACCGCCGCCCGCCTCGGCCAACTCGCCAAGGCGGTGCGTTCATGACCCCGGCAGGCTCCTTGCTGATCGCCACGTCCCTGAACAAGACGTACGGTCACACCCCCGCCCTGGACGGTGCGGACTTCTCCATCCACCCCGGCGAGGTCGTCGCCGTCATGGGCCCCTCCGGCTCGGGCAAGTCGACGCTCCTCCACTGCCTGGCCGGGATCGTGCGGCCGGACTCCGGCACCGTCCACTACAACGGGCGCGAGCTGACCGCCATGTCGGACTCCGAGCGCAGCGGTCTGCGCCGCGGCGAGTTCGGCTTCGTCTTCCAGTTCGGCCAGCTCGTCCCCGAGCTGAGCTGTGTGGAGAACGTCGCCCTGCCGCTGCGGCTGAACGGCACCAAGCGCAAGGAGGCCGAGGCCCGCGCCGCGTCCTGGATGGAGCGGCTGGAGGTCGCGGACGTGGCCCACAAGCGGCCCGGTGAGGTCTCCGGCGGCCAGGGGCAGCGGGTCGCCGTCGCCCGGTCGCTGGTCACCGCGCCGCGGGTGCTGTTCGCCGACGAGCCGACCGGCGCGCTGGACTCGCTCAACGGCGAGCGGGTCATGGAGCTGCTGACCGAGGCCGCCCGGGAGTCCCGTACCGCCGTGGTGCTGGTCACCCATGAGGCCCGGGTCGCCGCCTACTCCGACCGCGAGGTCGTGGTCCGCGACGGCAAGGCCCGGGACATGGCAGGGGTCCGATGAGCGGCCAGGACGCCCCGGCGCAGGAGCCCCGCGCCCGCGTCTCCGTCGCCCGCTGGGCCGCCGACCTCGCCATGGGCGCCCGGTTCGCGGTCACCGGCGGCCGGGAGAGCTGGGCCAGGACGATCATGACGGCGGTGGGCGTCGGCCTGGGGGTCGCGCTGTTGCTGCTGGCCTCCTCCGTCCCCACCATGTATCAGGCGCGCCATGACCGGGGCGACGCCCGCTCCGCGCTCAGCTTCATGGACACCGAGGTGAGGCCCGGCCCCGAGACGCTCCGGATCGCCAATGCGGGGACCACCTACCGCGACCGGGACATCGGCGGCATGGTCATGGCCCCCGACGGCAAGGGCGAGCCGCCCCTGCCGCCCGGCATCGACCGGATACCGGCCGCCGGTGAGATGTGGGTGTCCCCGGCGCTGAAGAAGCTGCTCGACTCCGACGAGGGGAAGCTGCTCCGGGACCGGTTCCCGTACCGCACCATCGGGGTGATCGGCGACAGCGGCCTGTCCGGCCCGACCGAACTCACCTACTACGCGGGGATCTCCCAGAAGGCGTTCGGCCACGTCAACTCCAGCGACCACATCGACCACTGGGGCACGGAGAAGACGGGCAAAAGCGAGCCCCTGGACCCCGCGCTGCTGCTGCTGATCATCGTGGGCTGTGTGGTGCTGCTGCTGCCGGTGCTCATCTTCATCGCCACCGCGGCCCGGTTCGGCGGTGAGCGACGGGACCGGCGGCTGGCCGCGCTGCGGCTGGTCGGCGCGGACATCCATATGACCCGGCGGATCGCCGCCGGTGAGTCGCTCTTCGGCTCCCTGCTCGGACTCGCCGTCGGCGGCGGACTGTTCCTGCTGGGGCGGGAGCTCATCAGCGGTGTCGACATCTGGGGCATCAGCTTCTTCGCCTCCGACATCGTGCCGTCCGCCCCGCTCGCCCTGGTGATCGCCGCGGCCGTACCCGCCTCGGCCGTCATGGTCACGCTGATCGCCCTGCGCGGTATCGCCATCGAGCCGCTGGGGGTGGTCCGGAACGCCAAGCCAAAGCGGCGGCGCCTGTGGTGGCGGCTGCTGCTGCCGCTGCTGGGCATGGCCATGCTGCTGCCGCTCGCGGGCGGCTTCGGGGCCGGCACCGCCGGCGGGACCGGCGACATGAAGGCGTACCAGGCCGCGGCCGGTGCCGTCCTGCTGCTCATCGGCATCACCGCGCTGCTGCCCTGGGTCGTCGAGGCCGTGGTGGAACGGTTCGGGGGCAGGGGCTCGGTGCCCTGGCAGCTCGCCACCCGCCGGCTCCAGCTCAGCAGCGGCACCGCCTCGCGCGCGGTCAGCGGCATCACGGTCGCCGTCGCCGGGGCGCTGGCGCTCCAGATGCTCTTCACCAGCGTGCAGGCCGACAACACCGAGTCGACCGGCCAGGACCCGAACCGCGCCCAGCTGATGGCGAACGTCCCGGTGGCCAACGGTGCCAAGGCCCGCGACGCCTTCACGCGGTACCGCGCGACCAAGGGCGTGCGCGATCTGCTCGGTGTCACCGGGGGCTACGTCTCCGATGTGCACCGCAGCAAGGACGACCCGTCGTCGGTCCCGGAAGAGGCCATCACGGTCGCCGACTGCCCCACGCTCCGCGAGGTCGTCCGCCTCACCAGTTGCGAGAACGGCGATGTCTTCCTCGTCGAGTCGCCCTACTTCGGGGACGGGGAGGGCTTCGCCACACCGGGCGCCAAGGTCAACCTCGCCTACCGCGACAACGGTGAGCCGGATCTGCGCAGGAAGAAGCTGTGGACGATTCCCCACTCGGCCACCAAGGTGAAGCCCCGGACGGACCCGACCGGAAGCGAGCGCACCGGCATCTTCGCCACCCCCGGCGCCTTCGACGTCGCCGATCTGCCCGACCCCCAGGCGTCGGCCATGATCCGGCTGGACCCGAAGGTCCCGGACGGGGTCGAGTATGTGCGCAACACCAGCGCGGCGCTGTCCCCCGCGATAGATGTCATGCGGCTCTCCAGCACCTCGCGGTCGGATGAGTTCCAGACCATCCGCAAGGCCCTGTTCATCGGCGCCACCGCGACCCTGCTGCTCATCGGGGCCAGCATGATCGTGACCACTCTGGAGCAGCTCCGCGAGCGCAAGCGGCTGCTGTCCGTCCTGGTCGCCTTCGGCACCCGGCGCACCACGCTCAGCTGGTCCGTACTGTGGCAGACCGCGGTCCCGGTGGTGCTGGGCCTGGCGCTGTCGATCGCGGGCGGGCTGGCGCTGGGCATGATGCTGCTGAAGATGGCCGGCCAGCCGCTGGCCGTGGACTGGACCGGGCTCGGCACCATGACCGGCGTCGGCGGCGGGGTCATCCTGCTGGTGACCCTGGTCAGCCTGCCGCCGCTGTGGCGGATGATGCGGCCGGAGGGGCTGCGGACGGAGTAGGTCCCGTCCCGCCGCGCCCGTGTCGGGGGCCGTTCCCATCTGCGGGAATGGCCCCTTGTCTCTGTTTCCAGCGGTTATGCCACCCGTCTGGGTGAATCACGGCAAAGGGCCTCTTCCTCAGTTTCCGGCCTACGATGATGTCCTCGATACCAGCCAGGAGGAGGCGCCATGTCTGCCGCAGCGGTCGAGTACCCCTGTGACGGTCCGGAGCGGAATCTGCTCGAAGAAGCCGAGCAGCTCTCCGCCATGCTCCCCGGCTATCGAGTCGAGATCATCGGGGAAGAAATCACCGTGACGCCACCGCCCGACATGCCTCACGGGGATTCGCTGACCGACCTCACGTTTGCCTTCGCGCCTGCTCACGGCAAGCTGACGCGAGTGGTCCAAGGCTCGGGCGTGTGGCTTCCCAACAGCCCCTTCGACTACGCCGTACCGGACCTTGCGGTGGTCGACGCGGACTACCGGGACCACTCCATCGAGCACAACTGCTACGACCCCACGATCTTCCGTCTGGTCCTGGAGGTCACCTCGAGCAACCTCGGCAACGACCTGAGGACGAAAGTCACCGCCTACGCTATCGCCAAGATCCCCGTCTACGTGATCGTCAACCGCACGAAGCAGCGCATCCACGTCCTGACGGATCCGATCGCCAACGAATACCACCACCATCGCGTCTACGCCCCCGGTGAGCACATCACCCTCCCGGAGTCGATCGGCGCCGAGGTCACCCTGGACGTGGAAGCGGTCCTGGCAGCCGGGCGCCCCTGACACTCACCCCCGCGCGACCCGTACCGGCAGCGGCCGCAGCGCCTCCCGCAGCGCCTCCGCGAACGCCTCGAACTCCTCGGTGCGCGCCGCGCCCGCCCGCATCGCCAGCGCGATCCGGCGGGCGGGCGCCGGATCGGCGAAGTCGCCGGTGGCCAGGTGGTCGTTGCGCGCGGTCTCCACCCGGAGCGCGGTGCGCGGCAGCAGCGTCACCCCGAGCCCGCCCGCGACCAGCTGCACCAGGGTGGAGAGCCCGGCGGCGCTGGTGGTCACCGGGGTGCCCTCGGTGCGGCCCACCTCACGGCAGATGTCCAGCGCCTGGTCGCGCAGGCAGTGACCCTCGTCGAGCAGCAGCAGATCCAGCTCCTTGAGCGCCTCACGGGGGATGTCATCGCGTCCGCCCAGCCAGTGGTCCCGCGGGGTGACCAGCACGAAGTCCTCGTCGAACAGCGGCATTTCGACCACCCCGGGCGCGCCGAGCGGCACCGCGAGCAGCAGCAGATCCAGGCGGCCGTGGGCCAGCCCGTCCAGCAGCGAGGCGGTCTGCTCCTCGTACACCTGGAGATCGAGCCTGGGGTAGCGCTCATGCACCAGCCGCAGCACGGTCGGCAGCAGATACGGCGCCACGGTCGGGATCACCCCGAGCCGCAGCACGCCGGTGAAGGGCGCCCGCGCCGCCTCGGCCTCCTCCAGCAGCTCCCCGACCGCCTCCAACACGGTGCGTGCCCGGGCGGCCAGCCGCTCCCCCGCCGGACTGAGCAGCACCTTGCGCGTCGTACGCTCGAGCAACTGGACACCGAGTGCCTCCTCGAGCGCGGCGACGGCGCCCGAGAGCGCGGGCTGGCTCATCCCGATGGCGGCCGCGGCATCGCGGAAGTGCAGCTGCTCCGCGACCGCGACAAAGGCTCTGAGCTGGGAAATGCTGGGCTGCCGTGGTTTGCCCGCCGGTGTGGCTGATGCGGCCACTGATAGCCACCTCCAATCAACCCCACCGAGTCTAGCTATTTCACTGATCAATGCACTCTGTGCCAGGGTAGGAATCGTCCAACCCCAGGAAAACCCGGATGACCGGGCCTTTCCTACGCAAAACCTGCAAGGAGTGCGCGTGCTCACCGTCGGTGACAAGTTCCCCGAGTACGACCTGACCGCCTGCGTGTCGCTGGAGAGCGGCAAGGAGTTCGAGCAGATCAACCACAAGACCTACGAGGGCAAGTGGCGCGTCGTCTTCGCATGGCCCAAGGACTTCACCTTCGTGTGCCCGACGGAGATCGCCGCCTTCGGCAAGCTGAACGACGAGTTCGCCGACCGTGACGCCCAGATCCTGGGCTTCTCCGGCGACTCCGAGTTCGTCCACCACGCCTGGCGCAAGGACCACCCGGACCTGCGCGACCTGCCGTTCCCGATGCTGGCCGACTCCAAGCACGAGCTGATGCGCGACCTGGGCATCGAGGGCGAGGACGGCTTCGCACAGCGCGCCGTCTTCATCGTGGACCAGAACAACGAGATCCAGTTCACCATGGTGACGGCCGGTTCCGTGGGCCGTAACCCCAAGGAGGTCCTGCGGGTGCTGGACGCCCTGCAGACCGACGAACTGTGCCCCTGCAACTGGAGCAAGGGCGAGGACACCCTGGACCCGGTAGCCCTCCTCTCCGGTGAGTGAGCTGATTCCCCATGGCACTCGATGAGCTGAAGTCCGCGCTTCCGGACTATGCCAAGGACCTCAAGCTGAACCTCGGTTCGGTGATCGGCAACTCCGAGCTTCCGCAGCAGCAGCTGTGGGGCACCGTGCTGGCCTGTGCGATCGCCTCGCGCTCGGCGCGGGTGCTGACCGAGCTGGAGCCGGAGGCCAAGGCCAACCTCTCGCCGGAGGCGTACACCGCCGCCAAGTCGGCGGCCGCCATCATGGCGATGAACAACGTCTACTACCGGACCCGGCACCTGCTGTCGGACCCGGAGTACAACAACCTGCGCGCGGGGCTGCGGATGAACGTCATCGGCAACCCGGGTGTGGAGAAGGTCGACTTCGAGCTGTGGTCGCTGGCCGTGTCCGCGATCAACGGCTGCGGAATGTGCCTCGACTCGCATGAGCAGGTGCTCCGCAAGGCGGGCGTGGACCGCGAGACGATCCAGGAAGCCTTCAAGATCGCCTCGGTGCTGCAGGCGGTCGGCGCCACCCTGGACGCCGAGGGCGTCCTGGCCGCGAACGGCTGACCCGCACGGTCACAGGACCGCTCGGTCGCGGAGACCAGAAGGGCGCCCCACCGATCGGTGGGGCGCCCTTCGGCGTTCAACGGCCACGGCCGGTCCCGGGTTACCGGGGCTCGGTGCCCTTCTCCGGAGGGGCGCCCGGCGGGTCGGTGGGCGTGGGCGCCGCGCCGGAGGCGGTGGCGCCGTGCGGGCCCGGGACGGCGCGCATCGCGTTCTCCTGGCTGTAGCTGCGCAGATAGACGACGACCGTGTTGGCGACCGCCACCAGGGGAACGGCCACCACCGCGCCGCCGATGCCGCCGATCAGCGAACCGGCCGCGACCGAGAGCACCACGGCCAGCGGATGGACCCGCACCGCGCGGCCGAGGATGAAGGGCTGCAGCACATGGCCCTCGATCTGCTGCACGGCCAGCACCACGATCAGCACCATCGCCCCCGTGAACACGCCCTGGGTGACCAGTGCCACGACCACCGCGAGCGCGCCGGAGACCACCGCACCCACCAGCGGGATGAAGGCGAAGAGGAAGATGAAGACGGCGAGCGGCACCGCCATGGGCACATCGAGGAAGAAGAGACCCACGCCGATGAAGATCGCGTCGATCAGCGCCACGATCACCGTGCCGCGCACATAGGCGGTCAGCGTCGCCCACGCCCGCGGACCGGCGCCCGCCACGCCCTCGCGGGCCGGGGCGGGGACCATCTTGAGGGTCCAGTTCCAGATCTTCGGGCCGTCGTACAGCAGGAAGAGCGTGGAGAACATCGTCAGCAGAAGGCCGGTCAGCACCTCGACGACGACCGTGACGCCCTCGAGCCCCGCCGAGGTGATCTGCTCGGTGTTGGCGCCGACCGCCTCGCGCAGACTCTTGGCGACATGGTTGATCTGCTTCTCGGTCACATGGAACGGGCTGTGCAGCAGCCAGCGCCGCAGATCGTCGATACCGGCCTGGACCTCGCCCGAGACCTCGTCGACGTTCTCCATGACCTGCCAGACCACGAACCATACGACCAGGCCCATGACGACGAAGCCGGCGATGAAGGTGAGCGTGGTGGCCAGCCCGCGCGGCACACCGCGCCGGCGCAGCCGGGTCACGGTGGGTTCCAGCAGCGCGGTGATGAGGAGCGCGACGGTGAAGGAGAGCACCACCAGCTGGACGGAGCTGATGACCCTCATGAGCACCCACACCGTGCCGCCGAGCACCAGCAGCCGCCAGGCCGCCTCGGCGGCGACGCGGACGCCCCAGGGGACGGCGGCCACCGGATCGGGTCTGGCGGAGACGGCGGGGGCGTAGGAGGGCGGGGCTGGCACGCTGGACGGCTCCGGCCGGAGGGACTCGCCCTGCGCGCCCTTCCCCGCGGCGCCCGCGGAATTCCGGGGACTCTCGGGGCTCTCGGGACTTCCCGGGCCGGCGGAACTCTCGGGGCTTCCCGGGCCCGCGGAACTCTCCCGGCCCTCAGCCCCCTTGGCGCTCTCGGCGCCACCCCGTGCTGCCCCGGCGCCCTGGTCCTGGTCCTGGTCCGCTCCGGTGCCGGGCGCACCGCCGGACGGCCGTTCCCCCCGCGGGCGCTCCTCCGACGGTTCGGGCCCCGACGGGGACCTCGGGCCGGCGTCGCCGTCGTCCTCGCGCCCCCGCATTTCGGCCTGTTGGGATTCCAGCCGGTGGGCGAGCCGGGTAAGTCCGGTTCCCAGCCTGCCGACCCACTGCGGCAATTTGGACATTTCTCGTTTCCTACCCCCAGGTTCCCCCTCGGCCGTCAAGGAGACGTTACCTGCTGGGGATGCACGAAACCCCCGACCCATGGGCCGGGGGTTTCGTGAAGTGTGCGAGCGTGCGCCGCTGCCGGGAAGGCCCGGTCCGATCGGCTCAGTAGTGGCCGTTGGCCTGCCAGAACGCCCAGGCGTCACACGGGCTGCCGTAGCGCTCGTTCATGTAGTTCACGCCCCACTTGATCTGGGTCGCCGGGTTGGTCTGCCAGTCGGAGCCTGCCGAGGACATCTTGGAGGCGGGCAGCGCCTGTACCAGACCGTAGGCACCAGACGAGGGGTTGGTGGCCTGGTAGTTCCAGGTGGACTCGTGGTCCACGATGTTGCTGAAGCACTGGAACTGGCCACTCGGAACGATCTGCCGGGCCATCGACTGGACCTCGGAGATCGTGTACGAAGCCTGCTGGGGGAAGTCGCCGGCGTCACGCGTGGCCGAACGGCTCGCGAGATCCTCCTTCTTCTTCGCTTCCCGCTCCTTGGCCAGCTTCTCGGCGGCTGCCTTGTCCGCGGCGGCCTTCTTGGCCTTCGCGTCCTTGGCCGCCTGCTTGCGGGCTGCCTCCTCGGCGGACTTGCGCGCCTCCGCGTCGGCCGCGGTGGACTGAACGTCCGCCTGCTGCGTCAGGGATGCGGTCTGGGCAACGGCCTGCTGCCCGGCGGGTATGTCCGCAAGGAGCGTCGAGTCGGCGGCAGTCGCCTCGATCGGGTCGGACGAGCCCTGCTGCTGTCCGCCCGCGGCGACGCCGACAACGGCGCCCACAGTGGTGACCGCGGTGGCCGAGGCCACTGCGAATCCCCGGACCGAAATCCGGCTCACTCGGTTTCCTTCCAGCTCGCCCGCTTAGGTGACCTCGCGGGCGCAATCGTGCCCCTGACGCTGGCCTCCCCTTGTTCCGTCCCCGGTGGTACCCGGTGGGGTCGGCTGGTCACGGGAGGCACGGGCCCGGTGGGGATCACCCGCGGGAGATCCTCGAGGTGCTCGGGCGGCATACGGCGAACTCTCTTCAATTCTGGTACTGCTGTGGTTCTGTACCGCTGGGGGTACCGGTGTGCCGTATGCGGGGCCTGACAGAACCCACACACTGCCGGACGCGGAGCCCCGAGGCAATTCCCCGCCAGGTGTGAAAGCTCACATCCCGTTTACGCCCTAGAATTTATGGAAATCCCGGCGCGCCAAGACGCCGCGCGGCTAAGCTCATTGCCTTTCCGCGCGGCGCCTCGTGGTCGCAAACGACTCAACCAGCTCAGATGTGGCCGTCCTCCAGCATTTCGGTCACCAGCGCCGCGATCGGCGAACGCTCGGAGCGGGTCAGGGTGACATGCGCGAACAGCGGATGCCCCTTCAGTTTCTCGACGACCGCCACCACACCGTCGTACCGCCCGACGCGGAGGTTGTCCCGCTGGGCCACGTCGTGGGTGAGCACCACCCGGGAGTTGGCGCCGATCCGGGAGAGCACGGTGAGCAGCACATTCCGCTCGAGCGACTGGGCCTCGTCGACGATGACGAAGGCGTCATGGAGCGAGCGGCCGCGGATATGCGTCAGCGGCATCACCTCCAGCATGCCCCGCCCCACGACCTCCTCGATCACCTCGGCGCTGGTCACCGCGGAGAGCGTGTCGAAGACCGCCTGGGCCCAAGGGCTCATCTTCTCGGCCTCGGTGCCGGGCAGATAGCCCAACTCCTGGCCACCCACCGCGTACAGCGGGCGGAAGATCATCACCTTGCGGTGCTGACGCCGCTCCAGCACGGCCTCCAGACCCGCGCACAGCGCCAGCGCCGACTTGCCCGTACCCGCCCGGCCGCCCATCGAGATGATGCCGACCTCCGGATCGAGCAGCAGATCCAGCGCGATCCGCTGCTCCGCGCTGCGTCCGTGGATCCCGAACGCCTCCCGGTCGCCGCGCACCAGCCGCACCTGCCCGTCCGGGGTGACCCGGCCGAGCGCGTTGCCACGCTCGGACTGCAGCACCAGACCGGTATGCACGGGCAGTCCGGCCGCCTCGGGGACATCCGCGGTCTCGGCGGCGAACAGGTCGTCCACCTGCTCGGCCGAGACGGCGAGCTCCGCCATCCCGGTCCAGCCCGAGTCGGTGATCGCCAGCTCCGCGCGGTACTCCTCGGCGAGCAGCCCCACCGAGGACGCCTTGATGCGCAGCGGCAGGTCCTTCGATACGACGGTGACGTCGTACCCCTCGGCCTGCAGGTTTCTGGCGACCGCGAGGATCCGCGCGTCGTTGTCCGGCATACGGCCGTGATTCAGGAAGGCCGCGGGCAGGACGCCCGGGTCGGAATGGTTGAGCTCGACACGCAGGGTCCCGCCCAGATCGCCGATCGGGATCGGGGCGTCCAGGCGGCCGAAACGGACGCGGTACTCGTCCAGCAGGCGGAGCGCCTGCCGGGCGAAGTACCCCAGCTCCGGGTGGTGCCGCTTGGCCTCCAGTTCCGTGACCACCACGACCGGCAGCACGACTTCGTGCTCGTCGAAGCGGGCCATGGCATTGGGGTCGGCCAGCAGGACGCTGGTGTCGAGGACATAGGTGCGCCGGTCGTGCTCGCGGCGTTTCTTGCTGGTCACCACGGGTGGACGTACCCCCTCGGGAGAGGTTGGGGTGCGACGGCGTCGCGGGAGTGAGGTATCCCCGCCGTAGACGGGGAACGGACCGGGCTCAGGCTCTACTGGGAGGGCCGAGCGCCGGCCCTCCGCGTCATACGCACGATCCGCACAGTCGTCCGTGTGCAAAGGGCCTCCCGGGCGAACGGCCCATGCCGTCCGCTGGCAGTTCGACACCCAACTGGACAGGTGGGACAGGGCATCGACCTGGAAGGGATATTCCCTCGAACGTGCGGGGGCATGCAACGGCATATGACGGCGCGGATATGAACGTTGTGAAACGAGCGTGCTTCACCGGCCCGGGGCCGGACGCCGATCGGCGTCCGGCCCCGGGCCGGTGAACTGCGGTGCTACAGACCGGAACTAGTTGCCGTACCTGCGATGACGGGCGGCGTAGTCGCGCAGTGCGCGGAGGAAGTCGACCTTGCGGAAAGCGGGCCAGAAAACTTCACAGAAGTAGTACTCCGAATGGGCGCTCTGCCACAGCATGAAGCCGGAGAGCCGCTGCTCACCGCTGGTTCGGATGACCAGGTCGGGATCGGGCTGCCCACGGGTGTACAGGTGTTCGGAGATGAGGTCGATGTCGACGACCTCGGCGAGCTCCTCGAAGGAGGTGCCCTTGGTGGCGTGGTCCAGCAGCAGCGACCGCACGGCGTCGGCGATCTCCTGCCGTCCGCCGTAGCCGACGGCCACGTTGACCAGTATTCCGTCGATGTGCTCGGTGTCCCGCTCGGCCTCCTTGAGGACCGTCTGGGTCCGGGAGGGCAGCAGATCGCGGTTGCCGACGTGGTGCACCCGCCAGCGGCCGTCGGTGGCCAGATCGCGCACCGCGCCCTCGATGATGCTCAGGAGCGGGCCCAGCTCGTCCTCGGGGCGGTCCAGGTTGTCGGTGGAGAGCAGCCAGAGGGTGACGACCTCGACGTCCGTCTCGCTGCACCAGCCGAGCAGCTCCTGGATCTTGCTGGCGCCTGCCTTGTGGCCCTGCTCGGCGGTGCCGCCGGCCGCGCGGGCCCAGCGGCGGTTGCCGTCGAGGATGACGCCGATGTGCTTGGGCACCTGGGCGTGATCGAGGCGGCCTTCCACCCGGCGTGCGTAGAGCCCGTACACCAGGTCGCGCAACTTCACGTCTTCCAGCCCCTCAGTGCCTCGCCATGGCGGTCCGCCCCAAGGCCGACACCCTACTGCGGGGCGGAGGGGCTGGCTAACCGGGACGGCCAATGGACCGCACTGCGTCACGCTTCGTAGCCGACCGTGCGGGATACGTGCCGCTCCCGGGGCCTCGGATGCCCGAAATAGAGCGGGCCGGTCCGTGGGGGGGAGTACGGACCGGCCCGAGGGGGGGCTTCCACCATAACGCTTCGTGAGGGGATGTCCATGCATCGGCGGGGCCGACAATTCGCGCGCCGGTGTCATCCGGCTCCGAGCGCCCCCAGGATCAGCCCCGCGCCCGCCCCGAGGATCATGAAAGGACCGAACGCCATCGCGGTCCGGCGCCCGGCCCGGCGGGTCAGCACCAGGACCACGGCACAGCAGGAGCCCAGCAGCAGCCCGGCGAAGGCGCCCACGAAGAGCACGTCCCAGCCGTACCAGCCCAGGGCGACCCCCAGCGTCAGCGCCAGCTTGACGTCGCCGAACCCCATCCCGCTCGGGCTGATCAGGAACAGCACCAGATACGCCCCGCCCAGCACCGCGCCGCCCAGCAGCGCCCGCGGCCAGGACCCGGCGCTGTGCGGCAGCAGCGCCGCCGCGCCGAGCAGCACCGCGGCCCCGCCCGCCATGGGCAGCGTGAGGACGTCCGGCAGCCGGTTGACCGCCAGGTCCACGCCGGTGAGCAGCACCCCCAGCGGCACCAGCAGCAGCCACACCGCCAGCTCCGGGCGCGCGCCGACGGCAGCCGCCAGGCCCGCGCACGCCAGCGCGGTGAGCACCGCGGGCACCGGACCCGCTCCGTAGTCGCGCTCGCCGCCCCGGCAGCCGGCGCAGCGGGCGGGGCCCAGCCAGCCGCGCGCCGGACCGGTGAGCACGTGCCCGCGCGGACAGGCGCCGCGCCAGGGCTCCTCCGGATCGACGGCCAGCCGGTAGAGCGGACGCGGTACGAGCAGCCCGGCGGCCGCGCCGTACGCGGCGGCGAGCACGATCAGCAGCGGTTGCACGGGCCGAGCCTACGGAAGCGCCCGGCCGGTGGAACACTGCGCGGGAAGGGCGGACGGCGCGGGAAGGGCCGAAGGGGGGCCGGATGGTGGGCCGCTGGCGGGACGGTACGGGGACGCTGCACGTGGTCGGCGGCGCGGACGGAGCGGACGGCGCAGAGGAGGACCGGGAGGGCGCGGAGGGCAGCGCGGGGCGCGCGGAGGGCTTGAGCGCGGGGCGCGCGGCGGGCATTCCGCTCACCATCGCCGCCTCCTACCGCGCCCGCGCCCGCGGTCTGCTCGGGCGGGACGGCCTGACCGGCGCGCTCCTCCTCACCCCGGCGAGCGGGGTGCACACCTTCCGGATGCGGTTCGCCATCGACGTCGCGTATCTGGACCGGCGGCTCACCGTCGTGGACGTCCACACCCTGCGCCCCGGCCGGCTCGGGCGCCCCAGGCTGCGCTCCCGCCATGTCCTGGAGGCGGAGGCAGGCGCGTTGGAGCGCTGGGGCGTGCGGCGGGGCGTGCGCGTCGTGATCGCCCCCGGGCCTTCAACGCCGCCCCCTCCTTCTGTACGCTGACTTCTCGGTGTCATGGTTGGGACGCCATCGATCGCGGTCGAGATACATCGAGGTAGCGGTCGGGATCATCGAGGTAGAGGTAGTAGGGGTAGGGGTGGCACGGTGACGACCACGGGCAAGATTCTGCGTTTCGACGAGTTCCGCGGCTACGGCTTCATCGCTCCGGACGACGGTGGCGAGGACGTCTTCATGCACGCCAACGACCTGCTGGACGAGAAGCACCTGTTCCAGCCGGGGTCCAAGGTGCGGTTCGTTCCCGAGTACGGCGACAAGGGGCCCAAGGCGTCGGAGGTCCGCGTCCTCGAGCGCGCCGCCGCGCCGGTCGTACGGCCCTCCGCCGGGCCGGACGGCGACGACACGATGTGCGATGTGCTGTCGGTCGCCGAGTTCCGGCAGGAGCTCACCGAGGCGCTGGTCGAGATGGGCGGCAGCCTGACCGCCGACCAGATCAAGCAGGTGCGCAGGCGGGTCATCGAACTCGCCCAGGCGCACAACTGGATCGAATCCTGATAGCGGATCCTCAATCCTGAGGGCCGCCGCCGCGACAGGCCGTCGCGACGGCGGCCCCACGCGTTCCGGCGCCCCTCGCGTTCCGGCGCCTCTCGGCTTCCGGCGCTTCTCAGCTTCCGGTGACCTTCAGCATCATCCACATCGCCGCCGTCGCGACCACCACGGTCGCCGGTGCGGTCAGCAGCCCCAGACGGGTGAACACCCCCAGGTCGGAGCCGGTGCCCGGCGCATGGTGGTGCACTATGCGCCGCCACAGCAGGGTCGCCAGGGAGCCGACGTAGGTGAGGTTGGGGCCCAGGTTGACGCCGATCAGCACGGCGAGCACGGGCCCGGTGCCGCCCGCGGAGGCGATCGGCAGCAGCGCCAGCACGGCGGGCAGGTTGTTGATGAGGTTGGCCAGCACCGCCGCGACCGCCGCGATCCCGAGCAGCGCGGGCAGGCTCGTCCCGGTGGGCAGCACCTGGGTCAGCGCGTCCTGGAGACCGCCCGCCAGCACGGCCTGCACCACCACCCCGAGCGCCAGCACGAACAGGCAGAACAGCGGCCCGGCCGCGCCAATGGCTCCCCTTACGGTCGTCTCGCCGCGCCGCAGCGCCCTTACGGTGAGCACGAGTGCGCCCGCCCAGGCCGCCCACTGGGGGTCGAGGCCCGCCAGCGAGGTGCCGACGAACCCGACGAGGGTCAGCAGCAGCACGGCCAGCGCGAAGACCGGCACCCGGGGCCAGTCGGCGGGCGGGGGCTCGGTGGCCCCGGCGGCCAGATCGGCGGCGAAGAAGCGGCGGAAGACCAGATACTCGATGCCGATGGTCAGCAGCCAGGCGGGCCCCATCAGCACGGCGAAACGGGTGAAGGAGACCCCGCCGGCCTGCAGGGCGAGCAGATTGGTGAGGTTGGAGACCGGGAGGAGCAGGGACGCCGAGTTCGACAGATGGGCGCAGGCGTACACATGCGGCCGGGACCGCGCCCCGAGCTTGGCCGCCGTGGCGAACACCACGGGCGTAAGCAGCACGACGGTGGCGTCCAGGCTCAGTACGGCGGTGACGACGGCCGCGACCGCGAACACCCCGCCCAGGAGCCGGTCCGTACGCCCCGCGCAGGCCCGCGCCACGGCCTGGCCCGCCGCCTCGAAGAGCCCCTCGTCCGCGCACATCCGGGCCAGCAGCAGTACGGCGGCCAGAAAGCCCACGACGGGCAGCAGCTCCTGGGTCTCCGCCCAGGCCCGGGCGGGCGAGACCGCCCCGGTGGCCACGACGATCCCGGCGGCGGGCACGGCCGCGACCGCTTCCGGCAGGCCCCGGGGGCGCACCACCGCGAAGGCCAGTACGCCGAGGAGCAGGACGACGGAAAGGGACTCGGCGACGGCGGTACTCAGAATGGACTCCGGCGGATGGCGTGATCGGCACACCCATGATGCGGCATCGCGCCGACACGGCCGCTCAGCCGGTCCTGGGGTGCCGGGAGCCGGGGCCGCTCAGCTCGCCCGTCCTGAGGAGCCGGAACCGGGCCGCTCAGGCGGTCCTGGGGAAGCTGACCTCCACCCGGCGGTTGCGCTTCCGGCCTTCCTCGCTCGCGTTGTCCGCGATCGGGTACTGCTCGCCGTAACCCCGGATCTCATAGTTGACCGAGGGGTCGAGGTCCTCGGCGAGCGCCTGCTGCACCGCGTTGGCCCGCTGCCTCGACAGCACGATGCCATGGTTCGCGGAGCCCAGGTCGTCGGTGAAGCCGAAGACGCGGACGCTCTTCGCGTTCTGCCGCTCCGCCTCGGAGGCGATCTCCTTGATCCGGGCCTTCGCCTCGCCGCCCAGCTTCGCGCTGTCCTTGCCGAAGAGCACCTCCGCCTGGAGGGCGAACTTCACCTTGGCGTTGGTGTCCTCCCGCCGCTCGTCGCCGTCGTCCGTCTCGACCACGGACTTGATGTCCAGGACCCGGCCGGGTGCCAGCTCGGCGCCCTCGGGCATCCGCAGATCGGAGTCCTTGGCGTCGATCTTCAGGGGCGGGGTGGTGTCGGCGGGCGCGCCGGGGCCGCTGTCCGCGTGGGCGGGCGGCGCCGGGGCGGTGAGGGTGACCAGGAGCGCGGCGGAGGCCAGCGCGGCGAGCACGGGGCCGCGGCGCGCGGGGCGGCGGGCCGTCGTCTGCGGTGTCATGGCCCGGCTCATCCGGAGAGGGTGATGTTGACGGACGGCATGGTCGGGATCTGGAAGTCGACCTCCGTGACGCTCTTCGGCGGGGCCGGGAACTGGGCGAACAGCGGTCGGCTCTCATTGGGCTTGATCCCGGAGAGCCCCGTGGTGCACAGGCACTGGCCGTCGGTGTCCCGCAGGACGAGATAGCGCTTCTTGCCCTTCTCGTCGATGAGGGATGCTCCCGAGAGGGACGGGTTGGGCTTCACGTCGGTCTCCTTCGAGCGCCAGGCGAACGCGGTGAAGAGCTGGCTGCCGTGGTTGGTGACGGTGGCGTTCACCGTGACGAACCCCCCGTCGTCGCGCTCCGCGGAGTGCAGGGTGACGACGATCCCGCCGGGACCCTTCATCTCGCCGATGGTCTTGGAGGAATCAGCCGCGGGCTCCTGCTCCCCGCCGTCGTCCTTGGCCGCGGTCGACGTCCGGTCCGCGCCGTCGCCGGGCTTCTTGCCGCCGTCGCCGTCGCCGCTGCCGCACCCGGCCACGGCGAGGGCCAGGGCCGCGGCGAGCGCCGTCGCGGCGGCCCCCCTCCGGGCCTTCGTCGTGTGCCGAATGCTCATCGCTCGCTGTCCTTTGCTCTTCGTTCGCTCGTCAGTCGGCCGTCAGTCGGCAAGGTGCACGGAGAAGAGGTCCTTGGCATCGGGGAAGAGGTCGAGGCGCGTCGGGTCGATGGTCAGGTCGAGTCCGTCGCAGCGGAGGTCGATGGGCGGCTTGTCGTCCTTGCCGTCGTCTCCGTCGTCCTTACCGCCGTCGCCGTCGCCCTTACTGCCGTCCCCGCCCTGGCCGCCGCCGCCCTGGCCGTCGTCGGGCCCCTTGGTCGGCGGGGCGGGCGGCTCGGCCGTGCAGCGTGGGGTGACGACCGCCTTGGCCGTCGCCGTCGCGTGCTTGGTCTCCGTGCCGGGGATGACGGTCTTGCCCACGGGCTTCTGCGTCCTGACGGTGACGGTGAAGGACGTGGGGAGATAGCCCGGGACGCACCCCGGACCCGTGAGGTCCGCACCGTTCTGCTGGGCGAACCACTGGGCCCGCTCGCAGGCGTCACCCGCGCCGATCCCCCGTCCGTTCAACAGGTCGTCCCATACGCTGCCGTTCGCGATCGCCTCCAGGAACCCCTTGCGCAACTGGTCGCGGTAGTCCTGGGCGGCCGCGAGGGCCGCCGCGTCGGCGGCGGTCTGTCCGCCGTTGCGGGTGGCTCCGGCCTGGCCGACGGCGAAAAGGGCGAGCGCGAGGAAGAGCAGGGCCGCCACCGCGGTGATGTAGATCGGAAATGCCTGCCCCGCGTCGCTCCTGAGATCTCGGCGCGCTGTCACGGGACCGGTCAGATGCCGACGACCTGTGCGACCTTGTTGGAGATGGCGTTTGCGATCTCGCTGCCGATGTCCGTGCTCGACACAACCAGCACGATGGCGACCACCACGGCGATGATGCCCAGGTATTCGATCGAGGTCTGTCCCCGATCGTTCCTCATGACGCGCTTCCCCATTGTGTTCCCCTCCATGGGCTGCCGTCCCACTGTGGTCCGGCGACTCAACCCCCGTGGTGTCGCTCGCGACACGAGCAAAGTACGCCGAAACAGCCGTCTCGGAACAGTGCCCCAGGAAGCATTGCCTTCCCCGTTCACCACGTTCGAACCGTGGACGTGACGACCGGCCCCGGTCGTGCATCCGTCTCACCCCCTCCCGCCACCGAGGAGTTCTCCGTCGACGACTGTCCCACATTCAATTGCAACCGCGAAGGAGCTTCACCTAAAAGTGACCGTCAGTCCCCGGTCACCGAGCCGAAGTCGGTGCCCGACCCGATGAAGAACCCCGCGACGAGCAGCACCATGGTTCCGGGCACCATGAAGGTCGTGATGACCATGGTCGCCTTCGGTACCGCGCGCGCCGCGCGCCGCCGTGCGTTCTGGGCGTCCGTACGGCGCATGTCATTCGCGATGGCGATCAGCGTTTCGACAATCGGAGCGCCCAGCTCCTCCCCCTGCTGAAGGGCGGTGACGAACTGTGCGACCTGTTCCGAGTCATTACGTTTACGTAGCTCCTCGAACGCATGGCGGCGGCTGACACCCATGTCCATTTGCCGAAGTGTGATGCGAAGTTCATCCGCCCAGGGACCCTCGTACTTCTCCGCGACCCGGTCCAGGGCCTGACGGAAGCTCAATCCGGCGCTCACCACGACGGCCAGAACGTCCAGAAAGTCCGGCAGCGTCCGCTCGATCGCGTCCTTGCGCTCCCGCACCGCCGCCCAGATGCCGACCTCGATCCAGAACAGTCCGAACGCCACCAGCACCAGCGCCAGCAGGACTTGACCCTTGATCATCATCACCAGCGCACCGCCGAAGCCGAGCGCCCCGTAGACCGCCCGCCGGGCCGCGTAGCGGTCCACCGTCAGACCGCCCGGATTGCCCGCCAGATCGATCCGGCGACGGACCCTGGCCACCCGCTTCTCGCCCATCAGCCGCAGCACCAGCGGGGCGTAGCGGATGCCCAGCCGATCGACTGCCGAACCGACCGCGGTCGTCCGGCTGGAGCCGACCTCCAGGGCCACCGCCAGGTCGCTGGGCAGCTTGGCCTCGCTGCGGTACAGCGCGATGCCGTAGGCGATGCCCGCCACCGCGAGACCGGCCGCCAGCGCCAGCAGCAGTGCCATCTCCCTGAGTCCCCTCTCGGACGGTCGTGGACGTTCTCAGACGTCGATCTTGGACATGCGGCGAATGAGGAAGAAGCCGATCCCGTACAGGCAGAAGGCCACGACCACCGCCGCCTGCCCCCAGAAGGACGAGGTCATCCGGTCCAGCGAACCAGCCGAGATCCGGTTCATCAGCAGCAGCGTCCCGATCCCCAGCAGCGGTACGACATAGGCGGTGACGGTCACCTGCGAGAGCTGGGTGCGCACCTCACGCCGGGTCTCCTTGCGCTCCTCCAGCGTCTGGGTGAGGTTGCGCAGCGAGCTGACCACGGTCCCGCCCGCGCGGTTGGACAGCACCAGCGTGGTGACCAGCACCACCAGCTCCCGGGAGGGCAGCCGCTCGGCCAGCTCCTCCAGCGCGTCGTCGATCGAGTGGCCGACGGCCAGCTTGGCCGCGACCTTGGCCAGCTCCTCGCCCGCCGGCGCCTCCATCTCGTCCGCCGCCATGCCGAGCGCGGTGCGCAGCGCCAGCCCGGCTTGGGTGGCGTTGGCCAGGATCCGTGACAGCTCGGGAAGTTGGTTGATGAAGCGCTCTATCCGCTTCTGCCGCTGCCAGCTGAGGAACGCGAAGGCCCCCCAGACGGCGACCACCGCCGCTATCGGGCCGAAGAACGCCGCGAGGAAGGACGCCGCGATCACCCAGAGCCCGGCCGCCGCCCCCGCCGTGTAGACGAAGAACTCGCCCGGGGTGATCTCCAGGCCCGTCGCCGCCAGCCGCAGCTCCAGCTTCCGGCCGAGCGAGGTGGTGCGCAGCCGCCGGTCGACCCCGGCGAAGCGGCGCGCCCGGCCGGTGCCCGGCAGCGGGCCGGTCTCCGAGAGCCGGTCGATCAGCGCGCGCTGCTGCTCCTTGCCGCGCACGTAGGTGTGCACGCCCACGACGCCCAGCGCGCCGCACACCAGCGTCGCGCCGAGGGCGGCCGTCGCGAGATGGTCCATGGGCCCTGCTACCTCCGGTCCCTGGGGTCGAACGGGGGTGGGTCGAACGAGGGTCGGTCGGGCGGAGGCCGGCCGAACGGGGGCCGGTCATGCGGCGGCCGGTCGTACGGCGGTCCGTCGTACGGGTCGTATCCGGCCGCGCGGGTGGCAAGCTGCGCCGGGAAGGCGGCCACGCCGAAGGCCGGCGGCACCGATTCGCTCGCCAGCCGCAGCCGCTCCGCGACCCGCTCCGGCAGCGGGAAGTAGCCGAACCGCCCGTGCACCACCCGGTCCGCACCCATGGGCTGGGCGTCGAAGCGGCAGACGGTGGCGATGCGGTACGCCTCGTGGCCGTGGCTGTCGAGCAGCGCGATCTCGCTGATCCGCCGGGACCCGTCGGCGTTGCGAACGAGCTGGACGATGCAGTCCACCGCGCTGTTGATCTGATCCCGCAGCGCCTCGTAGGGAATCGCCACCTCCGACATGGAGGCGAGCGTCTGCAGCCGCATCAGCGCGTCCTCGGCACTGTTGGCGTGGACGGTGGCCAGCGAACCGTCGTGGCCGGTGGACATGGCCTGGAGCATGTCGAGGGTCTCACCGCCGCGCACCTCGCCGACGATGATGCGGTCGGGGCGCATCCGCAGCGAGTTGCGGACCAGGTCGCGGATGGTGATACGGCCCTTGCCCTCCACGTTGGGCGGCCGGGATTCCAGCCGGATGACATGGGTCTGCTGCAGCTGCAGCTCGGCGGCGTCCTCGACGGTGATGATGCGCTCCCCGTCGGGGATCAGCCCGGAGAGGGCGTTGAGCAGCGTGGTCTTGCCGGAGCCGGTGGGGCCGGAGACCACGACGTTGAACTTGGCCCGCACCAGCGCCGCGAGCAGCATCAGCATCTGCTCGTCCAGCGTGCCCATGCCGATCAGCTCATGGAGGGTGTAGGCGCGGGGGAAGCGGCGGATGGTGAGCGTGGCGCCGGTGAGGGCGAGCGGCGGGATGATCACGTTGACGCGCTCGCCGGACGGGAGCCGGGCGTCGACCATCGGATTCGACTCGTCCACCCGGCGGTTGACCGTGGAGACGATGCGCTCGATGGTCTGCATGAGCTGCTCTTCGGAGGCGAAGCGGACGGGGACCTGCTCGACCCGGCCGGAGCGCTCCACGAAGATCTGGTCCGGCCCGTTGACCATGATCTCGGTGATGGAGGCGTCTTCGAGGAGGGGTTCGAGCACTCCGAGGCCGAGCGCCTCGTCCACCACCCGGCGGATGAGCTGGGCGCGCTCGGTGGTCGAGAGCACCGGGCCCTCGCGGCTGATGATGTGGCCGAGCACCCGCTCCAGCCGGGAGCGGCGCTCGGCGGTGGAGAGGGAGGACATCTCCGCGAGGTCGATCTCCTCGAGCAGCTTGGCGCGGTAGGCGGAGACGAGGTGGCCGTCCTGGCGTCCGCCACTGCCCTCGCCGGGCCCCTCGGGCGCGGTGATACGGGCCCGCAGGCTCATCGGTCGCCTCCCATCGCGGCCGCCCCCGGACTGTCCGTACCGCCGTCGAAGTCATCGCCGTCGTCGCAGGGCATCGTGGCACTCTTCTCGGCGCTGCCGAAGTCGAAGCCGGGGATGACGGAGGGGATCTCCACGGTCGCGGTCGCCTGCGCCTCTCCGCCGCCGCAGCCGCCGCTGCTGATGCCGGTGCCGTCCGCCAGCCACCCGCTGATCGCCGCCTCCCCGGCGGCCTGCGGGCTGGTCCGCGGCTCGTCCAGCGACGCCGTGCGCGCCGCCGCCCGCGCGGCGGTCCCGGCCTGCTGGGCGGCGTACGCGGCGATGCCGAGCTGCACGGCGGCGAGCGCGACCAGGATGAGGATCGGCAGGAACCCCAGGAACTCGATGGACGCCGACCCTCGTTCGCGGCCTCGCCCGGCGGCCGGACGGTCACGGTGGCCGGTCGCCGCGACACCGCGAAGCGCGGACGCGAGAGGGCCCGCCCCGCGACCGCGCGGCGTGCCGACCGTCTCGGGACGGCGCCGCGCCACGGCCCCGCCGCCCGCGGGCGTGCCCGCCCCGGCGCGGCCGCGCGACGAAGCGGGCGCCACCGTAAGGCGCGCGTCGGCGGGGCGGCGTGCCGGTTCCCGGTGACGGCTCATGTCACTCCCCACCGCCCGCCAGGTCGCTCTCGTCCGCCGCGCCCGCCGTCCCCGTGACCGTCCAGGGGAAGTCGGCGGCGCCCGGGAAGAGGATCGGGACGTGGAGCTTGACCGTGGCCTTGTAGACCGAGCCGTCGCCGCCGCCGCAGTCGATGTCGGCGCTCCAGGAGCCGGGGATGTCCTTGCTCGCCGCGTCCTGGCAGGCGCCCGCGCCCTTGGTGGCGCCCGCGCGGGCGCCCTTGTCGGCCGAATTGCCCGCCAGCGAGTACGTGTAGCCGACCAGCACCACCTGCCAGACGACCGCGAGCACGATCAGCGCCAGCGGCAGGACGCCGAGGAACTCGACCGTCACCTGGCCGCGGTCGCCGCCGCGTTTGCGCAGGAACCCCTTGGTGGACGGCGGGGCGATCTCATTGAGCGCGTCGGTGCCGTCGCCCACGCTGCCCCGCGCCGGGTCGCCGCCCGCCTCTATGGCATGGCGCCGCCGCAGCCCCGGCAGGGCGCGCTCGCCGCCGCCCCCGGCCGCGTGGCCGCCCCGGTGGGCGGCGCGGCGGCCGCCACTCGGGGGCGCGGCGTCCACCAGGCCCAGCTCGCCGGCCAGCCCCCACAGCGCCTGCTTGACGGCCGACTTGGCGTCCAGGTCCTGCATCCGGCCCGAGTCGACGGCGGGCTGCAGCTCCTTGAAGCCGGCCGGGATCGCCGTGCGCGCCACGGTCGTCCCGGTGGCCCGCTGGACGAGCTGCGGCTGGATCTCCGCGCTGCGGGTGTGCCGGTTGACCACGGTCACGGTCTCCTCCGCCTTGCGGATCTGGAGCCGGTCCCACAGCCGGACCATGCGCTTGGCGGCGCGCACCGCGACCACGTCCGGGGTGGTCACCAGCAGCGCGATGTCCGCGATCTCCACGGCGGCGGCGCCCGCGGAGGTCATCTGCGTACCGCAGTCGACGACCACGAGCTCGAAGCGCGACCGCAGCGCGCCGATGACCTGGCGGGCGGTGCGGTCGGTCACCTCCTCGCCGCGCTCGCCCTCGCCCGGCGCGAGCAGCAGCCCGAGCCCGGTCTGGTGGGTGAACACCGCGTCCTGGAGTACCCGGGGCGAGATGTCGCTGATCTGCGCCAGATCGGCGATCGAGCGCCGGAATTGGACGTCGAGGTAGGAGGCGATGTCCCCGGATTGCAGGTCCAGGTCGACGAGCGCGACCTTACGGCCCGCGGCCCGCGCGGCGAGCGCGAGCTGCACGGCGGTCACGGTGGTGCCGACGCCGCCCTTGGCGCCCGCGACCGCGACCAGCTTGCCGACGGGCCCGGCGGCCAACGGATCGCCGCCGCCCCCGAGATGGCGCCGCACGCCCGTGGCCCACTGGGCGGCGCCCTGGACGCGGGCCGCCAGCTCGTCGTAGGACAGCGGTATCCCGGCGATGCCGCGGGCCCCGGCGTCCATGGCGGCCGAGTACAGCGCGGGGCCCGCGTCGGCGGTCGCCAGCACCACGCCCACCGCCGGGAAGCGCAGCGCGATCTCGCGGATCAGCTCCAGCGCCGGGGCCGGGGCGATGCGCTCATGGACGAGGACGACCTCCGGCAGCTCCTCCAGGGAGGCCGCGGCCAGCGAGGCGAGGGTGTCGAGCAGCAGGGTCGAGTCGCCGACCGGTGCCGACGGTTCGACACCGGGCAGCTGGCCGAGCAGCCCGCTCAGGGAGCGGGCGGCGTCGGGGTCGCCGACGGCCGGCAGAATCCTGATCGTCACCGCGGCACCTCCTCACTCATTTGTCGCCGTCGAGGGTGTAGGTGCGGTCACCGGGGCCTATGGAGGTGCCTCCGCCGGGGGCGACCAGCGCGAGCCGCACATGCGAGGCGAAGGACTCGGCGTAGGCCACGCGCTGTGCGTTCTTGGTGTTGAGCGCGAAGGTGATCGGCACGGCCTCGTCGATCCGCCGCTTGTCGTCCCGGTTGGGCTCCAGAGCGGTGATCTTGCCGAGGTCGAGCACCTCGGCGCCCGCGACGATCAGTTTGGAGACCGCTTCCTGGTTCTGGGAGTCACCCTCGAAGGTCGCGTAGATGTTGACCTTCGCACCCGGGGTGATCTTGCCCGCGACGCCGGTGGCCGCGTCGATCATGATGGCGATCTCCTGCTGCCCGGGCTTCAGGGCGGGCCGGTTCGCGATCATGTCCCGTTGCAGCAGTGACCCCTTGGTCAGCCGGGTCACCGCGATCTTCCCGCGTAGCTCGTCGAGATCGGTGACGGCGGTGGAGGGCACATAGCGCTTGGGCATCGAGACCTTCTCGAACTCTCCCGCGTCCAGCGCCTTGTAGGGCTGGACGTCCGAGGTGAGCTTGTAGGCGGTGGTCTCGGGGCCGACCTTCGACTCCACGTCGTTGACGACGGAGAGCACTCCGGCGAAGGCGCCGACGGCGCACAGGACCGACAGGAGCAGCAGGATGACTCCGCGGCGCTGGCGTGAATTCATGGGACGCACAACCTCGTTCGGGGACGTTACCGGCTGGTCAGGGCGGGACGTGGGGACGTGAGCAGTGCGGGGATCTCATCGCCGCGCGCCACCGGGCAGGAGCAGAAGGCACAGCGGTCGCCGATGAGTTCGAAACCGCACCAGTGGCATTCCTCTCTCCTTACGGAGGCCACAAGCTGGTAGAGGACCGAGAGGTCGGGGATGGCCGCGGCGAACTCGATCAGCTTCGGGGTGCCCCACCAGCGCGTCGACTCGACGGGCGGCGGCACCTCCTCCACGCCGCGTACGCCCCAGGCCGGGGCGAGGGCGCCGGTGACCCAGTCGTCGCGGCCCGCGCCGCCGTCCCCGTGGCCATGGCTGTTGAGCTGGCCCCGGGCGACGGTCATGGAGGTGGCGTACCCGGGGGCGGGCAGCTCGGACGCGCCGCCGACCTTCACCAACTGCGGGGTGGGATGGGCGAGCACCCCGAAGTGGGCGCCGGGCACCCAGGACTTGACGTGCGAGGTGAGGCTGACCGGGACCCGGTCCAACCGGGCGACGCTGCCCAGCAGGGCGCCCGCGTGGATGTAGTGGGAGAGCAGCCGGGCGGCGCACGCCAGAACGCCGGGGCTGAAGTCCGATATGGACAGTTGGCGTAACTGGCGGGCCAGTACGGCGACGGCCAGCGGCGGCAGTTCGAGCGGCAGCAGCGCCATCCGGTCGCTCTCCAGGACGGAGCGCACGATATGGAGCCGGCGGACCACCGGCGCGGGGGTCGCGGCGGGATAGAGCACGACGAGATAGCCCTGCTGGTCGAGGAGGGTCCCGACCTCGGCGAGGGCGTCGTCGAGTGACTGTGCTTCCGGCGGGCGGAGCACGACGGCCGACGGGGTCTGCCCGTCGGGCGGCGGAAGCACCAGCTCACGGCCGGTGACTGCTATCGCGGTGGGCACGTCGGCTACCCCGTCTCACATCGGCGCCGAGCGGCGGCGGCCACAGGTCTCAACTGCCCCTGTCTCATTACTGCCCCTGTTCTGGTGCGTCGTCACTTTATCTACGAAAGCGGCGTGAGAGAACAGTTCCTCTGGGTTACGCACCCCAGGCCCGATGCGGAGTCCGCACATCCTCTTGACAAGGTTATTGGTCTGGACCACTTTACGTTCATACGGTGGCCACCGTCCGCAATCTCCTCCTTCACACCGGCTTCCCAACGGATTCCCCCACGGAGGCAGTCATGGACCGTGCCCCACATCCCCGCCCCACCCGACTCAGACGCGGCCTCGCCCGGCTGACCAGCGCATTCGCCACCATCGCCCTGGGCGCCACCGGCCTGGTCGCCCTCGGCGGCACCGCCGCGGGCGCCGCCGCCGCCAACCTCGCCCAGAACCCCGGCTTCGAATCCGGCCTCAGCGGCTGGACCTGTTCCGCCGGGAGCGGCACCACGGTCGCGAGCCCCGTCCACGGCGGCTCGGCCGCGCTCAAGGCCACCCCGGCGGGCACGGACAACGCCCGCTGCGCCCAGACCGTGGCCGTCAAGCCCAACTCCTCGTACACACTGAGCGCCTGGGTCCAGGGCAGCTATGTCTACCTCGGCGCCAGCGGCACCGGCACCGCCGATGTCTCGACCTGGACGCCGTCGGCGCCCGGCTGGCAGCAGCTCAGCACCAGCTTCACCACCGGCGCGGGCACCACCTCGGTGACCGTCTACACCCACGGCTGGTACGGCCAGCCCGCCTACTACGCCGACGACATCAGCCTGACCGGCCCCGGCGGCGACCCCGGCGACCCGGTGCCGGGCGCGCCGAGCGGGCTGCGTACCGGCGGCGCCACCTCGTCCTCCATCGATCTGTCCTGGTCCCCGGTGACCGGCGCGACGGGCTACAACGTCTACCGCGACGGCGCCAGGGTGCAGTCGGTGGGCGGCGCTTCGGCGACCGTGACGGGTCTGGCGGCCTCGACCTCGTATCAGTTCCAGGTGACCGCCACCAACGCGGCGGGCGAGTCCCCCAGGTCGTCCGCCGTCACGGGCACGACCACGGCCGGAGGCGGCGGGGGCGACGGCACCGTGCCCAAGCACGCGGTCACCGGCTACTGGCAGAACTTCAACAACGGCGCGGCCGTGCAGAAGCTGCGTGACGTCCAGGACCAGTACGACATCATCGCGGTCGCCTTCGCGGACGCCACCGGCACCCCAGGAGCCGTCGACTTCACCCTCGACCCCGCCGTCGGCTACGGCAGCGAGCAGCAGTTCAAGGACGACATCAAGGCCAAGCAGGCGGCCGGGAAGTCCGTCGTGATCTCGATCGGCGGCCAGAACGGCACGGTGTCCATCAACGACTCGGCCTCCGCGAACAACTTCGCCAACTCGGTCTACGCCCTGATGCGCGAGTACGGCTTCAACGGCGTCGACATCGACCTGGAGAACGGCCTCAACGCCACCTATATGACCCAGGCGCTGCGCTCCCTGTCGGCGAAGGCCGGGTCCGGCCTGGTCATCACCATGGCCCCGCAGACCATCGACATGCAGTCCACGTCGGGCGCCTACTTCCAGACGGCGCTGAACATCAAGGACATCCTGACGGTGGTCAATATGCAGTACTACAACAGCGGCTCGATGCTGGGCTGTGACGGCAAGGTGTACTCCCAGGGCTCGGTCGACTTCCTCACCGCCCTCGCCTGCATCCAGTTGGAGGGCGGTCTGTCGCCGTCCCAGGTCGGCCTCGGCCTGCCCGCCTCGACCCGCGGCGCGGGCAGCGGCTATGTCTCCCCGGCGATCGTGAACAACGCCCTGGACTGCCTGGCCCGCGGCACGAACTGCGGTTCCTTCAAACCGGCCCGGACCTACCCGGGTCTGCGCGGCGCGATGACCTGGTCCACCAACTGGGACGCGACCGCGGGCAACGCGTGGTCGAACGCGGTGGGCCCCAAGGTCCACGGTCTGCCGTAGCGTGACGCGGCCCCTCCCGGGGGGATGCCCCTCCCGGGGGGATGCCCCTCCCGGGGGGGGATGCCCCTCCCGGGGGCGCCGATCACGAGGGGATGGGCCAAGGGGGCCGGGGCGCAACCGCTCGGCCCCCTCATCCGCATTTTTCACCCTCATGTACAGGGAAGATGACGCGCGGGGTTGACAACGGCATTGGTCTGGACCACCTTATACGCACGCCACAGGGGCCCCTGAACACGCACTCGCAACACCACCCCCACACCTCTCCCCCCACGTACGGAGGCTGTCGTGGTACGCGCACAGTTCACCAAGCGGCTGCTCGGAGCCGCCGCAGTCGTCGCCATCGCCGCCGGAGGGCTGATATCCGCCGGCTCGGCCAACGCGTCGGAGGACCACTCCGACGCCAAGCAGCACGCCGCCGCCGTCCCCGAGCACGCCGTCACCGGGTACTGGCAGAATTTCGACAACGGCGCGACGAAGCAGAAGCTCTCGGACGTCCCGGACGACTACGACATCATCGCGGTCGCCTTCGCGGACGCCACCGGCTCTCCCGGAGCGGTCGACTTCAAGCTCGACCCCGCCACCGGCTACAGCGACGAGCAGCAGTTCAAGGACGACATCAAGGCCAAGCAGGCGGCCGGGAAGTCCGTGATCATCTCCGTCGGCGGCGAGAAGGGCACCATCTCGGTCAGCGACGACGCCTCGGCCGACGCCTTCGCCTCCTCCATCACCGGCCTGATGGACAAGTACGGCTTCAACGGCGTCGACATCGACCTGGAGAACGGCGTCAACTCCACCTACATGACCAAGGCCCTCAAGGCCGTCCACGACAAGAAGAGCGATGTCGTGGTCACCATGGCGCCGCAGACGATCGACATGCAGTCGGCGTCCACCGAGTACTTCAAGACCGCCCTGGGGATCAAGGACTTCCTGACGGTGGTCAACATGCAGTACTACAACAGCGGCTCGATGCAGGGCTGTGACGGCAAGGTCTACTCCCAGGGCTCGGTCGACTTCCTCACCGCCCTCGCCTGCATCCAGCTGGAGAACGGCCTCGACCCGTCGCAGGTCGGCATCGGCGTGCCCGCCTCCACCAGCGGCGCCGGCTCCGGCTATGTCGAGCCGGGCGTCGTCAACGACGCCCTCGACTGCCTCGCCAAGGGCACCGGCTGCGGCTCCTTCAAGCCGTCCAAGACCTACCCCGGCATCCGCGGCGCGATGACCTGGTCCACCAACTGGGACGCGGCCGCGGGCAACGCGTGGTCCAAGGCGGTCGGCCCGCACGTCCACGGGCTGTAGACCCTCAAGGCGCGAACGACAGTTCGACGTACGCCGGTGCGCCCCGCTCACACCATGCGGGGCGCACCGGCGTACCGGTGTTCGCTACGGCTTGGGCAGCGCACACCCCGCCAGGTTCAAGTCGATCTTGTTACCGGTGGTCACGCACTTGGTGATGCCGTAGGTCTCCTGGGCGTAGTTGATGCCCTGGCGCACCGTCACCGTGCCGTTCTCGTCCACCTCGCACGGGTTGTTCAGGGTGCAGCGGCCGCCGTCCTCGTTGCCCGTGTTGTTCACGGCCACGACCTTGCCGGACGCCGGGTCGACGACGGGAGAGCCCGAGGTTCCGCCGATCGTGTTACAGGCGGAGGTGTAGCGGACCGAGTCCTTCCAGGTCCAGTCCCCCTCCTTAAGGCGGTATGCAAATCCGTCGATATTGCAGGAGTAGATCTTCTTCCAGTAGCCGGAGACCACATTGATGGCGGAGCCCTGGGTCGGGTGGCTGTCCGACAGCGGCAGCGCCTTGATGCCGTACGCCGACTGGATCTGGGCGTATGTGGACGTCAGCTGGTACAGCGAGATGTCGGTGTCGGTCATCGTCGCGTACGCGACCTTGCTCGCGCGTACGGTGCCGGCGCTGCCACCCGAAGCGGTCAGCAGGGTGAAGCTACGGCTCGACGGCTTGTCGACGATCACCTCTCCCGCGCCGGGGAAGCCGCTCTCCAGGCAGTGGCCGTTGGAGAGCACGAGCGCGGGGTCGGTGTCGGCCGAGCCCGGCGTCCGGACGACGGAGCCGGAGCAGTTGCTGAGCGCCACCGTGCCCGCGAAGGTGACGGCCTTCGGGGCCTTGGCGGAGACCTTGGCGGGGGCCGGGGCCTTGGCAGGTGCCGCGCCGGGGGATGCGGCCGCCGCGGGCGCCGCGCCCGCGCCGACGAGGGTCGCGCCGCCCAGCAACAGGGCCGAGAACGCGCCGACGAGAGATCTGTTCATGCGGGGGGTTCCTTCCCTCGATGAGAGATTCCTTCGGCTTCGACCATTTCCCACCCTTGCGCATGTCATGCGCATGGCCGAACACTGGCGCAGCAGTCGCTCGCCCCTCACCGTTCCTCATGAGTGAAAAGGAGTGAGCCTTGTACCCACACCTGATCACTGCGGACATCCCGAACGGTTTTGGGTGTCCTGGTTGCCCGCGTTCTCTCCGTGTCCGGCGGCACGCATCGTGTGCGTGGTCCGGGAACGCGGGGGCGGGTTCCCTCACGCACAGGAGCCTCCACACCGGCCTGGACGGTCCGATGCCCCTGCACATCACTCTGGTGAGCAGGGGGCGGTGCCGTCCGTCGCCGGATCGGATGCCCTTGGGCGCGTCGCCCGATCGCGATGCTCGCGGCATCGTGACGGGTCGTCTTACGGTTCTTGGTGGTGAGCGGCTTTTGCCAGTGCTGGGCGCCCCACTTCGAGGTGTAGGCCGGGTCCACAGCGATGATCGTTATTCCGGTGGAGTCGGCCATGGACGTGAGTCGGGCGCGGAGCCTGCCGGTGGGCATACCGGAGATCAACTGGCGGAAGCGCTTCCTGCGCCCGTGCTTCTCCCGCGTCTTCTCAGCGGCGAAGTCGAGGTCTTCGACTGCGATGGCTTTGACGCCGCAGGTCTTGGCCCAGTTCAGCAGCCGGGACAGGGCGTGGCGGACGTGGGCGTCACGGTGGGCAGCCGAACCGGACAGGTCGTAGAAGAATCGGCGCGGATGACCGATGGGGTTGCCGTGAGTGTCCAGGCGCCAGGCCGCGAGGTGATCGGCGTTGGCGTCCACGCCGATCACTCCGTCGGCGAGTGCGGCGTCGAGCGGGATCGGCTTGGCGACGGGGAACGTCCAGGACGCGGTGAGGTACCAGCGTCCCCGTTGTACGTCGTAGTGGATGCGGTAGGCAACGGCCCGGTTCGCGGCGACGCGGTCGGCCCACTCGGTGCCCCGGTGGGGAAAGCGGACCTTCGCGGCGAGGACGTACCGGCCGTGCCCCGCGTTCGCGTGCTCGGCAAGGGGGGACGGGAGCTTGATGCTCACTTCGCCCTCGGGCGTGACGCGAATCGTCTCGTTCCCGAACCTCTTGCCGGACTCGCCATCGGCCTGGAGGAACCAGCGCTCCGCCTCCCATCGCTCACGCCACTTGGCCTCAGTGAGCCCCGCCTTGCCGAGGTTGTGCCGGGTGTTCAACAGACGTTTCCCGCCCCGCGACACACGCACGACACCGGCTTCACGGTCGGCGCCGACGGAGACGAGCCGGTCTTCGAGCGCATGCAGGCGGCGTGTCTTGTGGAACCACTCGTGCGCCGACCGGTAGCCACCGGGCGAATGCCTGGTTCCTCTCTCCCCAATCGGCAGGGAAAGACGGCGTTGAAGCGTCCCGATGCTCGCTTCAAGAGACTGGACGTATGCCGACTGCCCGCGCCGGACGAGTGCCCACTGATCGTGCGTTGCCTTCGTGATGCTGCCCGCCCACCGGGACGACGAGGCGGCCGTCAGCTCCCGCTTCCGGGTCGCCCAGGTACGAGCGGAGTGCTCCAGACCGTCAGTGCAACGCGCTTTGAGGTCCTTCGAAGCGAGCGAGCCCAGGTGCGCACCCACCAGCGTCAGGACTTTCTCGTCCTCGGGCGTGAGCGTCTTCAGTCGGGCACGGATCGCCACACCACAAGGCCCGGACGCGACGAACGGCGCCGCCACCTCCCGCCGCCCACCCATTCTCCTCACCCCCGCCCGATACCGAAGATCCGTCATCCCTCACAACGAGCCTCCCCCGGGAAGGTCACGCATTCGATGCAAGAACTCCCGTTCCATCGAATCCGCCCGCCGTCACCGCAGCACTCACTCCTACACGCTCAAGCACGCCCAGGCCCTGTCAATTAGCAGCAGTTCCAACCCCCCAGGAGATGTCATGCGACGTCGCATCCGCGGTAGACGGGCCACCGCCCTCACCGCCTTGCTCACCCTCGCACTCGCCGCCCCCATGGCAGCTCAGGCCGACGATCCCGCTCCACGGCCCGGCACCGACCGCACCGCATCACCCCCTACCGCCCGGGGCGCCGACGAGAGCGTGCGGCAGTACGAGGTCTCCGGCCCCGCCACCCGGGCCGACCGCTCGGCCGTCGCCGCCACCGGCGTGTCCATCGACGAGGTGGACGCCCGCTCCCTGGTCGTCACCGCCGACGCGGCGCAGGCCAAGCGGCTGCGCGGGCTCGGCTACCGGCTCACCGGGCTCCAGGGCCCGCCCGACCGCGCCGAGGGCAGGGCGGCCAAGCCGTTCGACTTCCCCTCGGCCGACGCCAAGTACCACAACTACGCCGAGGCCAATGCCGAGATCAACGCGGCGGTGGCGAAGTATCCGTCGATCCTCAGCAAGCGCGTCATCGGAAAGTCGTACGAGGGCCGGGACATCATCGCCCTCAAGATCAGCGACAACGTGGCGACGGACGAGAACGAGCCCGAGGTTCTCTTCACCGCCCATCAGCACGCCCGTGAGCACCTTACGGTGGAGATGGCCCTCTATCTGGTGCGGCAGTTCACCGACGGCTACGGCAGCGACTCCCGGATCACGGGCGCGGTCAACGGCCGGGAGATCTGGATCGTCCCGGATGTGAACCCGGACGGCGGCGAGTACGACATCGCCACCGGCTCCTACCGCAGCTGGCGCAAGAACCGCCAGCCCAACTCCGGCTCCTCGTCCGTCGGCACCGACCTCAACCGCAACTGGGACTTCAAATGGGGCTGCTGCGGCGGCTCCTCCGGCTCCCCCGGCTCGGAGACCTACCGCGGGCCCAAAGCCGCGTCGGCCCCCGAGGTGAAGGTCGTCGCCGACTTCGCCCGCAGCCGCGTCGTCGGCGGCAAGCAGCAGATCAAGGCCGCCATCGACTTCCACACCTACAGCGAACTGGTGCTGTGGCCCTTCGGCTGGACGTACGACGAAACCACCACCGGCATGACGCGGGACGACTACGACGCCTTCGCCGCGGTCGGCAAGAAGATGGCCGCGAGCAACGGCTACACCCCCGAGCAGTCCAGCGAGCTGTACATCACCGACGGCGCGATCGACGACTATCTGTGGGGCACCCAGAAGGTCTTCGCCTACACCTTCGAGATGTACCCGACCGGCTCCGGCGGCGGCGGCTTCTACCCGCCCGACGAGGTCATCGACCGCGAGACCAGCCGCAACCGCGACGCGGTGCTCCAACTCGTGGAGAACGCGGACTGCATGTACCGCTCGATCGGCAAGGAGGCCCAGTACTGCACCTGAGTTTGAGCCGAGGCCGTACGGCACGACGCGGGCGCCGTCCCGGCGGAAGACCTCCGGGACGGCACCTCGCGAAGGCCGCGAGTGCGGTCGTCTTCAGTAACGCTGTCGGCCGCCCGGGTAGCGGACAGGATGACGGCACTCGGGCGCATCGGGGGGCGGGGACTGCTCACCGAGCGCATAGCACAGGGCCGCGTGCAACTGCTCCGCCTCGGCCGGGGTCAACTCAAGTCGGGCGATGGCGCAATGCTGCCCGCCGTGGAGGATCTGGAGCGGCAACGCGAGTTCCCCACCGTTCGCCCGGCGCAGGCCCCGGCCCGGAACGGGACCGATCCGCCAGTCAGTCACAGCCGCCCCCTACGGGCGCCGGACCGTCGCCTTCGTCGCACGGGGGCAGGCGGGCGCCCCTGCTCTCGGCGACCCGCAACACATCGCGCAGCGCCTCACACAACCGGTCCGCGAGGTAGCGGAGTTCTCGCGCGTCGGCCTTGGGGGCGGCCAGCAGCGCCCGAGCGTGCCGGAGGAGTTCCACCCCCATGGACATCTGTACGGCCTCGATCGCGTCAGCACGTCGGCTCAGCGGACTGTGCGCGTCGTCCGACGCCAGGTAACACGGCTTGCCGTCGGGATCCGACCACGGCAGCAGGCGCAGCCCGGTCACCGCGCCCATCCGGACACCTCCACCCCACGGATCACCGGCCGGGCCCCGGCCCGATGACGGCCGGGCGGCAGTACGGCGAGAAGTGCCCTCGCGCATGCGAGGAACCTCTCCCTAGGGTTGCTCACGTTCATCAGCTCCTGTCAGCTGGTGGGCCACGCCCTCGGGCCGGTGCACCCCGGTCGCGAGGGTCCTGCGTCTCTTCACGCTGTGTGGCGATTCCCTCACAGAGTGGAGGTCGTTCTGGCTACGCTGCTAGGAGGGCGGGCCTGACAGCACAGCTTTCAACTCAGGGAGTCAGCCATGAAGATGGATCGGAGGCCACGCACCCCGAGGGAGAAGTACGGGGAGGAGCTGCGGATCCGGCGCACAGCGGCCGATATGACGCAGGAGGCGCTGAGTGAGCGCGTGGTCTGCTCGCCCACACTGATCAGCCATTTCGAGGCTGGCCGCAGGTTGCCGAAGCCGGACGACGCGGCTCGGATCGACCAGGCGTTGGGGACCGACGGGTTCTTCGTCCGGTGGTTGGAGGACCTGGAGTCGAAGTTCGCCGACCACTTCGCGGTCGTGGCCGAGTTGGAGCCGCACGCCACGGAGATCCAGCAGTACAGCATCTCCCTCATCCCGGGTCTGCTACAGACGGAGGCATACGCCCGCGCAGTCTTTGAGGCGTACAGCCCCAATCATCGGGCTGATCTTGACGGGCGCGTTGTAAACCGCATGGCCCGTGCCCGGATCCTCGATGATCCGTTGAAGCCCGTGGTGTGGACGCTGCTGGACGAGGCGGTGCTACGGCGCCTTGTCGGTGGCCCACAGGTGATGGCGGAGCAATTGCGCAGGATCGCCGACTTGGCCGAGGCGCGTCGGCTACGCCTGCACGTGCTGCCCTTCGCAGCAGGGGCGCATGCGCTCATGGAGAGCATGATGACCCTTATGACCTTCGAGGACGCCGCGCCGGTCGCCTACGTCGAAGGGTTTCGAGTCGGACACTTGATGGACGATCCGTCCCTGGTACGCGCGAGCCAGTCGGCCTACTCTCTTGCTCTCAGCGAGGCGGCGACGCGCCAGGAGTCCCTGGCCCTGATCAGGGCCATAGCAGAGGAACACGAACATGGTCAGCAGTAAGCACACCACCCCCCATGCCTCCACACTCACCGGGTGGTTCAAGTCCAGCTACAGCGGAGGCAGCAACGGCGACTGCCTCGAAATAACGCGGGTATACGCCGACGTCCCCGTCCGCGACAGCAAGGACCCGCACGGCGCGGCGCTCATATTCGAGCCGTCCGCGTGGTCGGCGTTTGTCTCCGCCGTCAAGCGCGGGGAGTTCCCCACCGTCTGACCCGGAGTGCGGGCCACACCGCGGGCGGGCCCCTGACCGGCGATGACGCCGACCAGGGGCCGCCCTGCACGTGAGTTCGCGTCAGCCGTCGTTCTCCGCCGACGGGATGTAGGCGCCCGGCACGTCCTGAGGAGCGTAGATCTTCTTCTCACCCGGGTACGGCTTCGCCCAGTTGTGCGTCTGGTACCACGTGAGGTGGTTCATCTGGGCGGGGGGAGCGTAGTCCGGGACGGCGTTGGGACCGGTCAGCCGCTGCTTCGACTTCCACTGGTCCCACTCGGCGGCGACATCCTTCATGTCCGCCGGCACCGAGGACGACGGCACGGCCGCCGCCTTCAGGCTCTGCGCCGCCGGGGTGTCCAGACCACAGGACGGCGCGGTCTTCACACCGTCGGTCAGCGAGGTCCGGTTGGGCAGCACCTTGAACGGCGTGAAGTCCGGGTGCTGGGTGAACGCCGAGGCCATCGGGGTGGCCGCGGTGTCCTTCTGGTTCATCGGCTGGATCCCGAGGATCTGCTCGATGGTCCGCATCATGTTGATCTGCGAGTAGTAGTGGCTGTCCACCGTGGAGTGCTTGGCCCAGGGGCTGATGATCTGGACCGGGGCACGGTGGCCGTCGACGTGGTCGAGACCCGCCTGGGAGTCGTCCTCGACGACGAAGATCGCCGAGTCCTTCCAGTACTTGCTGTGCGAGATCTCGTCGACGATCTGGCCCACGGCGAGGTCGTTGTCCGCGACCTGGGAGGCAGGGCTCACCGGGCCACCGGTGTGGTCGCTGGAGAGCCAGAACATGTTCAGGTTCGCCGGCCCGTTCTTCTTGAAGTCCTTCTTCCAGATCTGTGCCCGGTAGACGTCGGGGACGCTGGTGTCGAACTTCGGGAAGCCGTGCACCGACACGTCGTTGAGCGACGGGATCGGCGAGGTCGAGTTCAGCGGGTAGGCGGTGTCCTGACCGGTCGCCGCCATGTTCTTGGTGTCGCAGTACAGGTTCTGCCAGCTTGCGCCCGACGGCTTGGTCAGGAACTGCTGGAACTCACCGAAGTTCCGGACGGACTTGCGGGCCGCCTGCGCACCGGTCCAGATGAAGCCGGTCTTCTGGTGGCCGAGGGCGTCGTCCTCGGTGTCGTAGCTGCGGGTGTACTCACCGGCCGAGGATTCGGTGTACTCCGGGTTGTCGGCCTGCATCAGCCAGTTGTGGCCCTCGGCGGAGTTGGTGCCGATGTCGTACGTGTTGTCGTACAGGCCGAACTGGTTGGCCAGGGCGTGCTGGTTCGGCGTGACGTTCTCGCCGAACTGGGTCAGCGACGGGTCGCCATTGCCCTTCGGTATGTCACCGAAGACCTGGTCGTAGGTCCGGTTCTCCTTGACGAGCAGGAAGACGTGCTTGATCGTCGAGGGGTCGCCGAGCTTGACCGGGACCGGCACCGGCTTGGCCGGGGTGCCGTCGGTCTTCTTGAGGGACTCGCCGTTCCAGCCGTTCTGCTTGAAGACCTTGCCGGTGTAGGACCTGATCACGCTGTCGTCGGGCAGCGTGAACTTCTGCACGCTCGACGTCGTGTCGTGGGTGCCGTGACCGCCGGTGGCCTTACGGCGGGCGTCGATGCCACGGGTGTTGGAGACGTACACCTGGTTGCCGGAGGTGGTGATCTCCGAGGGGAAGTAGTCCGTGGGGAGCAGGCCGACGTAGCTGACCGGCTCCTGCGCGGAGGTGAACTTGTAGACGGCGACGGCGTTGGCGCGGCCGAGGGTCACCAGCAGGTGACCGTCGTCGGTGAGGGTCACCGCGTCGGGCTCGTAGCCCACCTTGGCCTTGGCCCACGGCTGGGTGGAGATGGTCTGGACGACCTTGTCCTTCGCCGTGTCGATGACCGAGACGCTGTTGTCGGCGGTGTTGGTGACGAACACCACGCCGTTCTTGGCGTACACGGCGGTCGGGTGCAGACCGACCTCGATGCTGGAGACCGCGGCGTCCTGGTTCGCCAGGTCGATGACGCTGACCGTGCCGCTGGTGGTGGCGGCGGTCTTCTGGTCGGCGAGTACCTGAGTACCGTACGAGTTGATCGTGGGCTCGCCGGGCTTGGCCGGGCGGCCACCCTCGTTGCTGACGTAGAGCTTGTCGCCGACGACGACCATGCCGCGCGGGGCGTTGCCCACGTTCCAGCTCTGCTTGATGGTCCCGGTCGCCGCGTCGATGGAGACGACCCGGTTCTGGCCGTTGACCGCGGAGTACACGGTCTTGCCGTCGGCCGAGAACGCCGCCGCGCCCACCAGGGCGTGCTTGGACCCCTGCGCCGGGATGCCGACGGTCCGCGGGCTGGAGACGCTGCCGTCCGCGGTCACGGTGAACACGGTGTAGCCGTCCGGCTGGCCCAGCCACAGCTCCTTGCCGTCGGGCGAGTACGTCGGGCCCTCCTGGCCCACGTTGTTGCTGCTGATGCGGGGGTTCGACGACGCGGCGTTGCTGACGAGCTGCTGCGTCTTCCAGTTCTTCAGGTCCACGATGGCCAGGGCCGCGCCACCGTCGGTGACCGACGCGGCCATGTGCGTGCCGTCCGGGCTGACCGAGGACGACATGATCTTGCCCTGGTTGATGACAAGGCGGTCGCCGTACGGGGCGATGTACTGGTTGCTGGAGACGACCTGGCCATTCTCGGTGACCTGACCGACCTGGTCCGTGCCGAACTGGTGGGTCTGTGCGAGCGCCGTGCCGGCGGCCACGAGGGCGACAGCGGTGGTGCCCGCCGTCAACAGCGGTATCCGGCGGCCGATGCGTCTGCTGATGAGGCTGATCCGGGCTTCCTCGACGAGTTTGCGGCGGCGAGTTACCTGCATTGAGGTTATCCCTTCGGGGTGGTGTCGAGCAGTTCGACGTTGCCGTCGAACTGCCACAGCGGGTTCGGTGCGTCCCCATCGGGGGTCCGCACCAGGAAGTAGCCGTTCACTTCCTTCGGTCCATCGCCATCGGCCATGAACCGCCCGTCCGGAGTGACGTCGAGTTGGTAGATGGCCTGTCCTGTGGCCTCGACGCCGGGAAGATGCCAGGTCACGACGCAGCGCCAGTCGTTGCCCGGGCCTTGTGCCGCGACCCTGACGCTTCCCTTGTTGCACGACGCCGTGGCCTTCAGCCGGGCCTCGGTGACGGCGGGTCGGTTGAGTTGGTCGGTCTGCATGCGATACAGGTGCGCGAACGCCGTGGCGAGCGAGCGCTGCACCTTGTCCTGCTCGATGCCGGAGCCCGTCGCCGAGGTCGTCGCGGCGACGACCGCGAACGACGCGGCGGCCACCCCGACGAGCGGCAGGACTCCGACGGTGATCGCACGGCGGCCCGAACCGTCGTGGGCCAGGTCGGTGAAGTCGCGCCGTACGAAGAGCACATACGCCAGCGCCGTCGCGACCACGGCCCATACGAGGCTGACAACGACGCCGATCAGCAGCGGGCCGAGTTGCTGGGGGCTGGTGAACAGACCGTTCCAGGAGACGAAGGCGTAGCTCGGCAGGGCGACGCGCACGGCCACCGGAAGCGGCAGCATCTGGGCGACCGCCATCGCGAGTGAGACGAGCACGGGCACCAGCAGCCCCATCGGGGACCGTCCCAGCGTGACCGACCCGAGAAAGCCGAGTGCGGCGAGCGCCAGGGTCGGAGCGAGGACACAGACCCAGGAGAGCAAGACCGAGACGGCGGCGTCCGACGGTGCCAGGAGATGGCCGTCGAGACCGACCAGCGGCTGGTTGCCGACCACGAGGAGGCCGCCGACGGTGCTGGAGACGGCGAGCCCTGCCACGAGCAACAGCAGGACGGTGAGACTGGCCACCGCCTTCGCCACGAAGATCCGCCGAGGCGAGCGGACCGCGACGAGCAGATGGCGCCAGGTGCCGAGCCGGTCCTCGGAGGCGAACACATCTCCGGCCACGACCGAGGTCAGCAGCGGGAGCGCCCAGGTCCCCGCGAAACCGAGCATCACCAGCGGCCCGGCCCACCCGGAGGCGAGCATCCAGCGCCCGAAGAGGGTGTCGACGGGAAGCGTGCTCTGCTGGCTCACCCCGGCGACGAAGAGGGCGGGAGCGATCCAGCAGGCGAGCACCAACAGGCGGATCCGCCACTGGGAGACGAGCTTGACGAACTCGAAGCGACAGGCACGGGTGACGGGGACGCGACGGCCCCCGGTCGCCTGCTCGTGTTCCCGCTCCCGGCTCCGGGTGAGAGGCTCGGTCATCTGTCGGCCTCCTGCCGCTCGGTGAGAGCGAGAAACGCGGCTTCGAGCGGCGACACCACGGGGGTGAGCTCGCGCAGCGTGACGCCCCCCTCCACGAGCCGCACCACGAGTTGGTCAAGGGCGGGCATCAGGGCCCGTACGACGAGCAGTTCGGCGTTCTGCCGTACCCCGGCATCGTCGACGACCTGGATCCCCGGCGCGTCGTCCGCCAGCCGGCGCGCGGCCTGCGGGTCGGAGGTGAGCAGCCGGTAGTCGAGTTCACGGTTCTCGGTGGCCAGCTTGGACAGCGGGCCGGAGAAGACGACGCGTCCGGCGGCGAGGATGGTCACCTCGGAGCACAGCGCCTCGAGGTCGTCCATGTTGTGGCTGGAGAGCACGACGGCGGTTCCGTCGGCCGCGAGCCCGTTGAGCACACCGTGCACGTGCTTCTTGCCCGCCGGGTCGAGGCCGTTGGACGGTTCGTCGAGCACGAGCAGCCGGGGCTTGGTCAGCAGGGCGGCGGCGAGCCCGAGCCGCTGGCGCATGCCGAGGGAGAAGCCGCGGGTGCGGTCGTCGGCGACGTCGGTGAGACCGACCTCGGCGAGTACGTCGTCGATCCCCGCCGTGCGCGCGTCGTGGCCGCGGAGTGCGGCCAGCGCGGCGAGGTTCTGACGTGGGGTGAGCGAGGGGTAGAGAGCGGGGCCGTCCACGAAGCCGGCGGCACCGTCGGGAGCGTCGAGTGCCCGCTCGACCGGTGTACCCAGGACCTCCAGGCGGCCGCTGTCGGCCACCGCGAGCCCCAGCAGAAGGCCGAGCAACGTCGTTTTTCCGGCGCCGTTCGGTCCGACCAGGCCGTGGATCTGACCCTGCGACACCTCGAGATCGATGCCGTCCAGGGCGACGACATCACCGAAGCTCTTCGTGATACCGCGAGCCCGGATTGCGCGGAGTTCTTCCATGGGTCCCTTTCCTTCAAATTCCTCAAGGACCCTATGGATTGATCATGCTGCTCAGGAGGATGGAGAGTTGAATCTACGTAGAACAGGAAACGACTTGGCATTCACGACGTCGCCGCCGAGCGGGATCCCTCCATTTCGATCAGCATTTTTTGCCATTATTTGATCAAACTTGGATGCTCCCATGAATGAGTTGCGATGGTGAATGTCGCGGTGAATGCCAACTGGGCACGGAGCGGAATCGAGCTGGAAGCGACGGCCCCCGAATCCCGGCGGTTTCCGCCGGGATTCGGGGGCCGTCGTCATGCGGGCGCCGTCCGCTAGATGACGATGCTCAGCAGGGCCGCCACCACGAAACCGGCCACCGACAGCACCGTCTCCAGCACCGTCCAGGACTTCAGCGTGTCGCTCTCGGAGATGCCGAAGTACTTCGCCACCATCCAGAAACCGCCGTCGTTGACGTGCGAGGCGAAGATCGAGCCCGCCGAGATGGCCATGATGACCAGCGCCAGATGGGCCTGGGAGTAGTGGCCCTCGGAGAGCATCGGGGTGACGATGCCCGCCGTCGTGACGATCGCGACCGTCGCCGAGCCCTGGGCCACCCGGAGCACCACCGAGATCAGCCAGGCCAGCACGATGACCGGCAGGCCCGCGCTGTCGAAGGCGTCGGCCAGGGCCTGGGCGACACCGCTGCCCTTGAGGACCGCGCCGAAGACCCCGCCCGCGCCGACGACCAGGAGGATGTTGCCGACGGGCTTGAGGGAGGCGGTGGAGACGGTCTCCAGGGACTTGCGGGACCAGCCGCGCCGGATGCCCAGCAGGTAGTAGGCGAGGAGCAGGGCGATCGTCAGCGCCACGAAGGGGTGGCCGAAGAACTCGATGACCGAGCGGCCGGTGCTCGGGTCGAGCGCGACGGAGGAGAAGGTGGCGCAGAGGATCAGGACGAGCGGGGTGCCGATGATCGCGAGCACCGTGGCCACCGAAACCGGCCGCTCGGCCGGGGTGACGCCGGAGGCGCGCTGCTGGGCCGCGACCGCCTCCCGGGACTCCTCGGCCGCCTCGACCATGTCCTGCGGTACGGGGACGAAGATGCGCTTGCCGATCCAGGCGGCGTAGCCCCAGGCGGCCAGCACCGAGGGGATGCCGACGACGATGCCCATCAGGATGACCCAGCCCAGGTCGACGTGGAACAGCCCGGCCGCGGCCACCGGGCCGGGGTGCGGCGGCAGGAAGGCGTGGGTCATGGACAGGCCCGCGAGCAGCGGCATCGCGTAGAGCAGGATGGACTTGCCGCTGCGCTTGGCGGCCGCGTAGACGATTGGCGCGAGGACGAAGATGCCGACGTCGAAGAAGACGGGTATGCCGAAGATCAGGCCGGTCAGCCCCATCGCGAGCGGTGACCGCTTCTCCCCGAAGATGCCGAGCAGCCGGGCGCTGAGCGCCTCCGCGCCGCCGGAGACCTCGAGTATCGCGCCGAGCATGGTGCCCAGGCCGATGATGATGGCTATGTGGCCGAGGATGCCGCCCATACCGGATTCGATGAGCGAGACGGCGTCCGACTTCTGGACCGTGCCGAAGAGTTCGGTGACCGAGAGACCGGCGGCCAGGCCGACCGCGATGGAGACGCCGAGCAGCGCCACGAAGGGCTGCAGCCGGACCTTGATGATCAGGTAGAGCAGTAGCGCGATGCCGAGGGCGGCGACGGTCAGCAGACCGGCGGTGCCGTCGATGAGCGCGAGCAGACCACCGGTGTGGGGTGGTGTCTCGGCAGCGGGAGCGGCCGCGAGCAGCATGGGGAACTCCGGGTGTGGGTAGGGGGTACCGCCGCACGGCGGGGGGCCGCGCGCTGGGTGAGCGTGGGTGCGGTTGATCAGGGCTCGAGCTTCCGACGGCGGGGACGGTGAGGACGAGTCAGGGGTGGAACCCGCGGCGGGCGGAAGGCGCTCCCGCCCGCCGCGGGGCTTTCGGGGTCAGCCCAGGACGGCGAGGGCGTCGATCTCGACGAGCAGACCGGCGGGGAGGCCGACGTAGACCGTCGTACGAGCGGCCGGGGCCTCCTTGAGGCCGGCGAAGAACTCGTTGTAGATCTCGTTGAATTCGGCGAAGTGGCCGGTGTCGGTGAGGTAGACGCGCACCATCATGGCGTCCTCCCAGCTCGCGCCGCCCTCCTCCAGCACGGCCTGCACATTGCGCAGGGTCTGCAGGGTCTGCTCGCGCAGGGTCGGGCCGACGGGGGTGGGGGCCTGGCCCGGGACGGCGGGGCCGAAGCCGACCTGACCGGCGACCTGGAGGACGTTCCCCTTCTTCACGCCGTGGGAGAACTTGGCGGGCGGGGTGGTGTGCGTGGCCGGGGTGATCGCGGTCTTCTGCAGCTTCTCGGTCATGAGGAGGGCTCCTCGGCTTTCTTCTCGGGTGTTTCCGCTGTTACTTGGGAAGGGTTCTGCGAGGCGTGGGACACCGATGCGGACACCGGGGCGCCGCCCGAGTATTCCCGGCTGATCTCCTCCGCCGTGCGGCGCACCAGCGGCAGCAGGGAGAGGAGTTCCTCGGCGGTGACGACGACGTTCGGCGCCGAGACCGAGCAGGCGGCGACGACCCGCCCGTCCGTTCCCCGGATCGGTGCCCCGACGCAGTTGATCGACTCCTCGTGGCCGCCGAGATCGGTGGCCCAGCCCTGTTCGCGCACGGTCGCCAGCTCCTTGAGGAACGCGGCGGCGTTCGGCGTCGAACGGGGCGTGTACGCGGGGTAGGTGAGCCGCTCGGCCAGTGTCCGCAGCTCGGGCTCGGGCAGATCGGCCAGCAGCAGCTTGGCCACGGCGGCGACGGTGATGGCGACGGGCTTGCCGATCCGCGAGTACATCCGTACCGGGTAGCGGCTCTCCACCTTGTCGATGTAGAGCACCTCGTTCTCCTCGTACACCGCGAGATGGACGGTGTGCCCGCACCGCTCGTTGAGCGCCAACAGATGGGGGTGGGCGATCTCGCGTACGTCGAGGTTCTCCACCGCCTCCTGCGCGAGCGCGAAGAGGCGGGCGCCGAGGCGGTAGCGCTGGTCCTGCTGGCGGTAGACCATGCCGTGCTCATGGAGGGTGCGCAGCAGCCGCAGCGCGGTCGACTTGTGCACGCCCAGCCGCGTGGCGACCTGCTCCAGATTGGCCGGGCCCTCCGCCAGCAACGGCAGAATGCTCAGCGCTCGGTCGACGGTCTGACTCATGGGTCGCATACCTCCACCACTGCGGTCTCGGCCCACTTTCCGGCGGGAGTCGGCAGATCTGTCCAGCCGGGGCCGAATCGCAGTGTGCCCCACTGCGTGGCATCGAGTGCCACCAATGGGTCGGCCTGTTCCCGGGAGGGCGGGGTGCCGAGGTCGCCGGGGACGGTGAGGGCGGCGGCGGCCATGAGGTGGCCATGGCGCAGCCGTTCGGTGACCGGGAGTCCGCGCAGGGTGCCGGAGAGGAAACCGGCGGCGAAGGCGTCGCCCGCGCCGACGGGGGCCACGACATCGACGCGCGGGGCGGGTTCGAAGGTGACGGCGTCGGTGCCGTCGGGGCGGCGGGCGTAGGCGGTGGCCCCGGCACTGCCCTGCTTGACGACCAGCGTCTCCGGTTCGGGCAGCGCCGCCCGGATCGCCGCCGGGCCGCGCAGCCCCCAGACCGCCTCGGCCTCGTCCTCGCCGACGAAGACCAGGTCGCAGCCGCGGGCGAGGCCGAGCAGGACGGCGGGGCCCTGTTCGGCGTCGTCCTCCCGCTGCCAGAGGGAGACCCGGTAGTTGAGGTCGAAGGAGACGAGGGGGCGGCCGGGCGCGCGGGCGGTCAGCTCACGCATCAGCGCGCGGCAGTCGGCGGACAGGGCCGGGGTGATCCCGGTCAGATGGAGCACCCGGCCGGACCAGGCCCGCTCCCGGGGGATGAGCACCGGGGACATGGCCGCGGCGGCGGATCCGGCCCGGTAGTAGACCACCTCGGCGAGCGGCGCCGGCGACTGCGCGGGGCCGGACCCGTCGGCGGGGCCGTTCCGGTCGGCGGGGCCGGACCCGTCCACCGTCTCCGAGCCGACGGCGCGCTCGCCCGCCGTGCGGAAGTAGATGCCGGTGGGGCGGTGCGGATCGCGCTGGACGTAGGCCGTGTCCACGCCGGTGGCCGCGATCTCGCGCACCAGGTGCTCGCCGAAGCCGTCCGTGCCCACCCGGCTGATCCAGCGCGCGCGGTGCCCGGCGCGGGCCAGGCCACAGGCGACATTGGACTCGGCGCCGCCGATGCCCCGGGCGAAGGAGGGGACGTCCGCCAGCCGGCCCGGGCGGGACGGCACGAAGGTCACCATCGACTCGCCGAGGCAGACGACGTCGATGTCATCGACGGCATCAGCGACACCATCGGCGGTCTCGACGCTGGGGAGAGGGGGCACGTCTGGTCTCGCTCCTCGTGGATGGACGGATGGGGGTCAGCCACACACCGTTGACCCGGTGCTGGGCGGGATGTTAGACAGCGCTCAGCGATATGCGCAATGCACGTTGCAGAGATTGCAACCGGAATCCGTATGGAGGCGCCTCCATGGCCACCGACCACAGCGACCAGGCCGTCGCCGCTCTCGCGCGGGAGCGCGTGGACCACCGCTTCAAGGGGCTGCCTGCGAGCGCCGAGGGCCTGACGGTCGGCGAGCTGGCCGCCGAGCGGCGCTCCCTGTTCACCGGCGGCTTCACCACGCCCGTCCTGGCCCTGTCGGCCGAGGCACTGGAGCACAATCTGGTGGCGATGGAGCGCTACTCCGCCGCCCATGGGCTCGCCTTCGCCCCGCACGGCAAGACCTCCATGGCCCCCCAGCTCTTCGAGCGCCAGCTCGCCCACGGGGCTTGGGGCATCACCGCGGCCGTCCCCACCCACGTGCGGGTCTACCGGGCCTTCGGCATCCAGCGGATCTTCCTCGCCAACGAGCTCGTCGACGCCGCCGCCCTGCACTGGCTCGCGGCCGAACTCGACGCCGACCCCGATTTCCGCTTCATCGCCTACGTCGACTCGGCGCGTGGCGTCGAGCTGATGGACGCGGCGCTGCGGGAGGCCGGCGCGCGGCGGCCGGTCGAGGTGGTGGTCGAGCTGGGCGGCGGCGAGGGAGCCCGCACCGGGGCCCGTACGGAGGCGGAGTGCGCGGCGGTCGCCGACGCGGTCGCGGCCTCCGGGACCCTGCGGCTGGTCGGCGTGGCCGGCTATGAGGGCGAGGTGCCGAAGCCGGACGGCGAGCGGGTACGGGCATGGCTGCGCCGGCTCACCGCACTGGCCGCGGACTTCGACGCGGCGGGCCGCTTCGAGGGCGTGGACGAGGTGGTCGTCAGCGCGGGCGGCAGTGCGTGGTTCGACGCGGTGGCCGACGTCCTCGCGGAGCTGCCCGCGCTGTCCCGGCCGGTGCTGAAGCTGCTGCGCTCGGGTGCGTACGTCTCCCACGACGACGGTCACTACCGGCACATCACCCCCTTCAACCGCGTCCCGGAGGAGGGCGAGCTGCACCCGGCCTTCCGCCTGTGGGCCCAGGTCGTCTCCCGCCCCGAGCCCGGCCAGGCGTTCCTCAACGCGGGCAAGCGGGACGCGGCGTACGACCTCGACCTGCCCGCACCCCAGCTCATCCGCTCCGCCCGGGACGGCTCCACCCGCCCCGCCACGGGCCTGGCCATCACGGCCCTCTCCGACCAGCACGCCTGGGTCACCGTCGCGGACGGCACGGAGCTGGAGGTCGGCGACTGGGTGGCCCTCGGGCTCTCGCATCCGTGCACCAGCTTCGACAAGTGGCAGATGATTCCGGTGGCGGAGGCGGACGGCACTGTCACGGACTACATCCGCACCTTCTTCTGACCTCTCCGGGGCTCCGCCCCACCCCGCGCAAAGGGAGACGCACCTCATGGACCTGGTCATCCGCGACGCACGCGTCATCGACGGCACCGGCGGTGCCGCCTACCGGGCCGATGTGGCCGTGGACGACGGCCGGATCGCCGCCGTCGTCCGCGAGGACGGCGGCGGGCCGCGACCCACCGCCCGCCGCACCGTGGACGCGGACGGCCTCGTCCTCTCCCCCGGCTTCATCGACATGCACGCGCACAGCGACCTCGCGCTGCTGCGCGACCCCGACCACTCGGCGAAGGCCGCGCAGGGCGTGACCCTCGAGGTCATCGGCCAGGACGGGCTCTCGTACGCCCCCGTGGACGACCGGACCCTCGCCCAGATCCGTACCGCCATCACCGGCTGGAACGGCGGTGCGCCCGGGAGTACGGACATCGACTTCACCTGGCGCACCGTCGGCGAGTTCCTGGACCGCCTGGACCACGGCTTCGACGGCCGGGGCATCGCGGTCAACGCCGCCTACCTCATCCCCCAGGGCACCGTCCGGATGCTCGCGGTCGGCTGGGAGGACCGCGACGCGACACCGGCGGAGCTCGCCCGGATGAAGGAGCTGGTGGCCGAGGGGCTTCAGCAGGGCGCCGTCGGCCTCTCCTCCGGCCTCACCTACACCCCCGGCATGTACGCCTCCGACGCCGAACTCACCGAGCTGTGCCGGGTCGTGGCCGCGTACGACGGCTACTACTGCCCGCACCACCGCTCCTACGGCGTCGGCGCCCTGCGCGCGTACGAGGAGATGGTGGCCCTCACCCGCGAGGCCGGCTGCGCGCTCCACCTCGCCCACGCCACCATGAACTTCGGCCTCAACAAGGGCCGCGCCCCCGAACTCCTCACCCTCCTCGACACCGCCCTCGCCGACGGCGCCGACATCACCCTCGACACCTACCCCTACCTCCCCGGCTGCACCACGCTGGCCGCGATGATGCCGAGCTGGGCGGCCGAGGGCGGCCCCGAGGCGGCGCTCGCCCGGCTGCGCGACGACGCGACGGCCGAGCGCATCCGGCACGTCATGGAGGTGGAAGGGGCGGACGGCTGCCACGGCGTACCGATGGACTGGGACACGATCGAGATCTCCGGCGTGAACGACCCGTCCCTCACCGGCTACGTCGGCCGGACCATCGCCGCGAGCGCCCGCGAACGCGGCGAGGCCCCCTGGGTCACCGCCCGCCGCCTCCTCCTGGAGGACCACCTCGGCCCCACGATCCTGCAGCACGTCGGGCATGAGGAGAACGTCCAGGCGATCATGAAGCACCCCGTCCATACGGGCGGCAGCGACGGCATCCTCCAGGGCGCCAAGCCCCACCCCCGCGCCTACGGCACCTTCCCGCAGTACCTCGGCCGCTACGTCCGCGAGCTGGGCGTCCTCACCCTGGAGGAGTGCGTCGCCCACCTCACCTCCCGCCCTGCGGCCCGCCTCCGCCTCCCCGACCGCGGCCAGATCCATGAGGGCTACCGCGCCGACCTCGTCCTCTTCGACCCGGACACGGTGGCGGCGGGATCGACCTTCGACACCCCCCGCACCCTGCCGACCGGCATCCCCCACGTCCTCATCGACGGCCGCTTCGTTATCGAGAACGGCCGGCGGACGGACGTCCTGGCGGGGCGTTCGGTGCGGCGCGCCTAGGGTCTGTCGTCGAAGGGGGCGGCCTTGCCCCGCTGACACCTCTGTTAGCGGGGTGTTAGCGGAGCGGCAGGCTTGCGGTAGCGGCCCCGGCCAGAGTGGGTGACGTACCGAGAGAACAACGTCACCAACTGCCCCTGGGGGACTCGACATGAACGCCAACACCACTGTCCGCCGTCGCCGCACCCTTCGCATCGCCGCCGCGGCCCTGATCGCAGCCGCCGGCCTCAGCCTGACCGCCTGCAACAACGACACGGACAACACCGGCACGAAGAAGCCCGCGGCCTCCGCCGAGTCCAACAGCGGGGGTTCCTCCACCGGTGCGCAGGGCTCCGACGCCAAGACGGGCGATACGGACAAGGCGCCATCCTCGACCGGCGACCAGAAGTTGGCGGACGGCAGCACGGCCAAGATCGACAAGCTCGGTACCCAGCATTACCGCCTCAAGATCATCAACGATGGTGCCGTCCTGGCCACGCTGGAGGCGAACCAGCGCGATGCCGGGCTCGACGCCAACGGCATGTACGTCGTGTTCACGCAGAGCGGCGAGGTCCACTCCTGGATGGGCGGCGAGCACAGCGGGCCGGGCACCTTCAAGCTCGCGGGCGGCTGGACGGCCAAGGTCACCAAGGTCGGCGACGCCCACTTCCGTGCGGACATCATCGGCAACGAGGGCTCGGTGGACGGCACGCTGGAGGCGAACCAGCACGACGACGGGATGGACGCCAACGGCGTGTACATCGTGCTCAGCGCCGGCGGCGTGATCAGCGCCCACGAGTGAGCACCTGCCCGACCGCGGCGGTGGAGTTGCCTACGGCGGCTCCACCGCCGCGGTGTTCCCTCGCTCCGCTGTCCGCCCTCGTGGGCAGGCAGGTTGTCCAGGACTTCGAGCAGCGCCGCCCGGGGTCGCCTGCCCGTATCCGGGTGTGCCATGAGTAGTCCACGTCAAGCTTCGTCCAAGCGGCGGGGCAGGTTCCCGTGGCGTGCGTCACACGGCCCGGAGACATAGGGCTCCGCGGCCGAGTCACGCATCGCGTTCACCGTCTCCGTGAGCCGAGCGATGTCTCGGGTGGCAGCGAGTACTGGGCGGCACGGCAGTCGAGCAGCAGGGCAGATGGCGTCGCGACCATGACCCCACGCCCATCTGTGCGAGCTCTCAGAGGACCTCCCTGCCAAGGAGGGGTGATGGGAAGGGAGAGCGTGTGGACCCCCGCTCACCCCTCCAGTTCCGCCGCCACGAAGCGGCGCAGGTGGCGGCGGGCGTCGGCCACGGTCAGGGCGGGGGCCTGGCGCAGGCGGCGCAGGGCCAGGCCGTCGGCCAGGGCGGAGAAGCGGAGGGCGAAGTCGGCCGGGTCGTCGCATACGAAGTCGCCCTCGTCGCGGCCCCGTTCGACCAGGGACTGGATCTCGCCGTGCCATGCCTCGTAGCGCTCGGCCTGGCCATGGGCGAAGGACTCGTCGCGTTCGCCCGCGTTCCAGTAGTCGAACCACATCCGCCAGTGCTGGTCCGTGTCGTCCGTGAAGAGCGCGTCGATGAGCAGCCGCAGCCCCTCCGCGCCGCTGGTGGCCTTCGCGGCGGCCTCGCTCAGCGCGGCGTAGTAGCGCTCGATGTGCAGGACCATCGCCTCGGAGAGGACTTCCTGCACGCTCTCGAAGTGGTACGTGACCGTGCCGACCGAGACCTCGGCCGCGGCCGCCACCTCGCGCACCCCGACCCCCTTGGTGCCGCGCTCCGCGATGAGCGGAACGGCGGCCTCCACGATGAGGCGGCGGCGTACTTCGGTGGGCTGCCGGGTGCGGCGCGAGGCGTCGACGGCGCGGCGCGGGGGGCGGCGTTCGGCGGGGGACGTCACGCGGATGTCCTCGGCGTGGTGTGGTGCCATGCGCGCGTGACCACTGTCTCTCCGTTCGCCCGTGCCTCGATGCTGCTGTCCATGATGAATTCCTCCGCCGTGGCCCGCAGTTCCACGGCGGTGATGACCACCGTGTCCCAGGCCCCGCGCCGCAGCCGGATGGTCCACCGAGAGCTTGCCACGGCCGACAGCGGATCGTCGGAGCGGATGCGGTAGGTCTCGCGGGCGCTCTCCTCGTAGCGGAGTCCGTCGGGGTAGGTGCGGGAGCCACCGTAGTTGGGGTCCACGTCCAGCACCCACTCCCCCGTCGCCACATCGTGGGTGAGGGTCCGCTCGGGGCGTGGTTGGGCGGGCGGGTCGACGGTCACGGCGAGCGGCGCGGCCTGCTCGGGTTCCTCGAAGACGATGGGCGGGCGGCCCGCGTCGGCGCCCGGATCCCGTACCGGCAGCAGCAGGGCGCTGTCCCCGGGCCGTACGGTCAGCCGGCCGCGCTCGCCGTGCGGCCACACCCACGGCCAGTACGCGTCGGAGACGGCGACCCTGATGCGGTGGCCGGGAGGGAAGGCGTAGCCGGTGGCGTTCAGCTCGAACTCCACGTCCTCTTCCCGCCCTGGCTCCCACTCGACGGCCTTGTCCCGTCCCTTCCTCGACAGGAGGTTGAGTACGCCACGGGTGACCAGGGTGGACGAGCCGTCGGGCGCCACATCGCAGACGCGGGCGATGACATGGGCGCGGGGGGTGGCGCTGTCGAGGCGTAGGCGGACGCGGGGACGGCCGAGGATCTCGACCCGATCGGTCAGCGGCGGCGAGTCGAAGCAGGCCGAGCGGCCGTCCTCCTCGCGCTGGTCGGGCGGCAGATCGGTGGCGTTGCCGAAGGGGAAGAAGCGGCCCGCGTCCAGGCCGGTGTGCAGCGGCGAGCGGACGATCACCGGCTCGTCGGCGGGGCCGCCCAGGGGACGTTCGTCCCAGGTGACGGACGGCGACGGCCAGGCGTCCTCGCCGACCCAGCGGCCGGGCATGGTCGCGTACGAGGTGGCGGGCGGTACGGGGTCGTTGATCCAGGCGCGCAGCGGCGGCTCGTCCAGCACGCCGGTCGGCTCGTCCTTGAGCCAGTGGTCCCACCAGCGCAGGGTCTCCTGCAGAAAGCCGATCGCCGGGCCCGGCGGCAGCCCCCGGTCCGGGTACTGATGCGACCAGGGGCCGATGAGCCCGCGCACGGGCGCGTCCAGGTGTTCCAGCAGGCGCAGCACGGTGTCCCGGTACGGATCGGCCCAGCCGCCGACCGCGAGCACGGCGGCCTCGATCGCGCCGTAGTCCTCGCAGACGCTGCCGTGCCGCCAGTAGTCGTCCCGCTCCTGGTGGGCGAGCCAGGTGTGCAGATACGGCTCGAGCGCGTCGAGCCGCTCCCGCCACATGGGCAGCCAGCGGTCCTCGCCGACGGAGGTGGGGTGCGGCGGGCGGGCGGTGAACGCCAGCATCGTCCCGGCCCAGGCGAGCATGTCGATGCCGAGGACGGCGCCGCCGGTGTAGTGGACGTCGTTGTCGTAACGGTCGTCGGTGGAGCAGACGGTGACGATCGCCTTCAGCGGCTCGGGGCGCAGGGCGGCGATCTGGAGGGAGTTGAACCCGCCCCAGGAGATGCCGAACATCCCCACCTTGCCGGTGCACCAGGGCTGCCGCGCGAGCCAGTTGACGACGTCGACGCCGTCGGCGAGTTCGGTCGCGGTGTACTCGTCGAGCATCACGCCCTCGGAGTCGCCGCTGCCGCGCAGATCGACCCGTACCGAGGCGTAGCCGTGGCCCGCGTACCAGGGGTGGCGCTGGGCGTCGCGGGGTGCGGTCCAGTCGCTCTTGCGGTACGGGAGGTATTCGAGGAGGGCGGGGACGGGGGCGGTCTCCGCGTCCGACGGGCGCCAGATGCGTGCGTGCAGCCGCGTTCTCCCGTCCCGGGTGGGGATCCATACGTCCTCGACCCGCACCTTGCGGTCGAAGGTCTCGCGGTACTTCACGCCTCTCCTTACGGGGTGGGGTTGGAGGTGGGGCGGGGGTGGGTTGTTGCCTGCGGGTTGGGTGCGGCTGCGGGTGGGGGGCGCGGCTGCGGGTCGGGGGCGGCTGCGGGTCGGGGTGAGCCTGCGGGGCGGGGGCGGCTGCGGGTCGGGGTGAGCCTGCGGGGTCGGGAGCGCCTGGGGGGCGGGAGCGGCTGCGGGTCGGGGTGAGCCTGCGGGGTCGGGAGCGCCTGGGGGGCGGGAGCGGCTGCGGGTCGGGGTGAGCCTGCGGGGTCGGGAGCGCCTGGGGGCGGGAGCGGCTGCGGGTCGGGGTGAGCCTGCGGGGTCGGGAGCGCCTGGGGGGCGGGAGCGGCTGCGGGTCGGAGGCGCGGCTGCGGGTCGGGGGCGCCTGGGGGTCGGGGGCGCCTGGGGGTCGGGGGCGGTTGGGGGTCGGGGGCGCCTGGGGGGCGGGGGCGGCTGCGGGTCTGGAGCGCCTGGGGGTCGGGGTGAGCCTGCGGGGTCGGGAGCGCCTGGGGGTCGGGGGCGCCTGCGGCGGGCTAGCCCCCACCCCGCCCCTTCTCTCCCCGAAACCGGGGCTCCGCCCCGGACCCGGCTCCTCCATCGCCGGAGGGGCTCGCAGGTTGTGGGCAATCGTTCCTCCCCCGGCTACCGCTGGGAGGTGCACCCGGCGGAACGGGTGGGCGCAACCGGCCCACCGGCCCGCGCCCGGCGGCGATACCCCGAGGGGCACCCCCCACGGGGGCCGGGGCCGGCCCCGGTTTCGGGAAGGGGCGGGGTGGGGGGCTAGCCATCCGTCGGCCGCCACCTGCGCACCCGGTGCCCCCCGCCCAACTCCTCCCACACCGCCCCCGGCTCGGCCGCATCCGCCCACTCCTCGGCCGGGGCCGAGGCCGCAGCCCCCTCCACCTCCGGATCCGGCTCCAGCGCCGCCCCCATCAGCGCCCGCGTATACGGATGCCCCGGACTCTCGAACACCGCATCCGTGGGCCCCTCCTCCACCACCACCCCGTGCCGCAGCACCACCACCCGGTCGGCGATCCCCCGCACCACCGCCAGGTCATGGCTGATGAACAGGCACGCCAACTCCCGCTCCCGGCGCAGATCGTCCAGCAGCCGCAACACATCGGCCTGTACGGACACATCCAGCGCCGTCGTGATCTCGTCCGCGATCAGCACCTCCGGCTCCCCGGCCAGCGCCCGCGCGATCCCGATCCGCTGGCGCTGGCCGCCCGACAGCTGCGCGGGCAGCCGGTCGGCGAAGTCGGGGTCGAGGCGAACGTCGGCGATCAGCTGCCGGGCCCGCGAGGCCGCCTCGCCCCGCGACCCCGCCGAGCCGAAGAAGCGCAGGGGCCGCCGTATCGCATCGCCCACCGAACGCCGCGGATTGAGCGAGGTGTCGGCGTTCTGGAAGACGAGTTGCACGGTGCGGCGCAGGGCGAGCGGACGCCGCCGCGCGGGGACGCCCAGGTCACCGCCGGACGCCCCGCCCACCGCACCGTCGGGCGTGCGGCCCGACGGACCCCCGGACCCACCGCCCGACGCAGCTCCGGACGCACCGCCCACCACACCCCCCGCCCCGGCCCGCATCGACCCGCCCGACGGCCCCCGCAGCCCCGCCAGCGACCACGCGATCGTCGACTTGCCGCTGCCCGACTCGCCGACCAGCGCCAGCACCTCCCCCTTCCGCACGCTGAAGGAGACCCCGTCCACCGCGCGGCTGGTGCCGTAGTCGATCGTCACCTCTCGTACGTCCAGCGCCTCGGCCGCGTCCCCGGGCACCTCGGCCTTGGGCCGGATCTCCCGCGTGCCGTCCTCCCCCACCAGCGCCAGCCCGGCGTCCGCGATGCGCGGGACGCTGGCCAGCAGGCGGCGGGTGTACGGGTCGGCGGGGGCGGCGAAGAGCCGTCGGGTGGGGGCCGCCTCGACGACCCGCCCGGCGCGCAGTACGCACACCTCGTCGGCCATGTGCGCGACCACGCCGAGGTCATGGCTGACCAGGACGGCGGCGAGGCCGAGCTCCTCGCGCAGGGCGCCGACCAGGTCCAGCACCCCGCGCTGGGTGATCACATCGAGGCCGGTGGTGGGCTCGTCCAGGACGAGCACCTTGGGGCGGGCCGCGATGGCCATGGCGATGGCCACGCGCTGCTGCTGTCCGCCGGAGAGCTCATGCGGATAGCGGCGGGCGAGTTCGCGGGGATGCGGCAGCCTGACCTGTTCCAGCAGGTCCGTGACGGGCACCTCGCCGCCCGCCTCCGCGATCTGCCGTCCGATGCGCATGCTGGGCGTCAGGGCGTGGCCCGCGTTCTGGGAGACCATCGCGACCGTACCGCCGCGCAGCCGCCGCAACTCCCGCGCGGAGAGCGCGAAGACGTCCCTGCCCTCGACGGCGACCCGTCCGCCGGTCAGCCGCGATCCGTGCCGCAGATGCCCCAGCAGCGTCGCGGCGACCGTCGACTTGCCGCTGCCCGACTCGCCGACCAGGGCCAGCGTCCGGCCGGGCCGCACCTCCAGCGACACCTCGTCCACGACGGGCACCTCGCGCCCACCCGGCCCACCCGAACGGTAGGCCACGGACAAGGCGTCCACCGAGACGATGGGCGTCGACTCCGACGGAACACTCCCGTCCGCCGAAACAATGCGCGTCATCAGGAGCCCTCCCGGATCCGGTCCACGCCCCACGCCTTGGACAGGCCGTCGGCCGCGAGGTTGAGCCCGACCACCAGCGTGGCCAGGGCGATGATCGGCGCGAGGCTGGCCATCGGGACGACGGTGATGGCGGTGCGGTTCTCCGCGACCATCAGCCCCCAGTCGGGGGTGGGCGGGTCGGCGCCGAAGCCCAGGAAGGACAGCGAGGAGATCAGCAGCACCACCCACGAGGCACGCATCGCGAACTCGACGCACACCACGTCGGTGATGTTGGGCAGCACCTCGCGCCGCAGGATCGCCCAGGTGCTCTCGCCGCGGGCACGCGCCGCGGTGACGTAGTCCTGCGGGACGACGGCGAGCGCGGCGCCGCGCACGACACGCACCACCTGGGGAACGCAGACGACGGCGATGGCCAGCACGATGACCGAGGAACCGGTGCCCAGCGCGGTGACGATCACCAGCAGGACGAGGATCGCGGGGATGGAGAGCACCGCGTCCAGGACGCGCATCAGCAGATCGTCCAGCCAGCCGCCGCGCAGGGCGGCCGCGCAGCCGAGGACGGCGCCGAGGGCGACGGTGAGGACGGTCGCGGTGACGGAGACGCCGAGCGCGTACCGCCCGCCGTACAGCACCCGGGTCAGCACATCGCGCCCATAGCTGTCGGTGCCCGCCCAGTGGTCCGCGCCGGGCCCGAGCAGCGCGTGCGAGGCGTCGCCGGTGGTGGGGTGGTAGGGGGTGAGCAGCGGGGCGAGCAGCGCGACCACGAGGTGGACGGCGACGATCGCGAGCCCGATGGCGGTGGGGCGGGAGGAGCGCACGGCGCGCCAGGTGCGGGCGGCGACACCGGGGCGGACGGGCGCGGGCGGTGCGGCGGCCCGCGCCGCCCCCGCGGACGCTTTCAGCGGGCTCGTCGGGTCTTCCAGCGAGCTCATCGGATCCTCCCTCCTCGGGTGCGGAGCTTGGGGTTGAGGGCCATGGAGCCGAGGTCGGCGGCGAGGTTGCACACGACGTAGACGACGGCGCTGATGAGGGCGATGGCCTGGATGACGGGCAGGTCGCGGTTCTGGACGGAGGAGAGCATCAGCTTGCCGATGCCGGGGTAGTTGAAGACGTTCTCGACCACGGCGACGCCGCCGACCAGCCAGGCCACGTTGAGCGCGATGACGTGGAGGGTGGGCAGCAGGGCGCTGGGCAGGGCGTGCCGGGTGACCACCCGCCAGGTGGACAGGCCCTTGAGCCGGGCGGTGGTGACGTATTCGCCGGCCATGACGTCGATCACCGAGGTGCGGGCCATCCGCACGATGTACGCGGCCATGACGATCGCGAGCGAGGCGGCGGGCAGCCAGACCGCCGGGAGGAGCTGCCCGGTGCTGGCGCCCGGTCCGTACAGCACCACGGCGGGCAGCACCGGCACGGTGACGGAGAAGGCGAGCACCAGCACGGTGGCCACGACGAATTCGGGGACGCTCATCCCGATCAGGCTGACGGTGGAGATCAGGTGGTCGGGCCAGCGGTCGCGGTAGAGCCCGGCGACGATGCCGAGGACGAGGGAGCCGGTGACCGCGAAGAGGATGGTGACCACGGCGATGAGGGCGGAGTTGCCGAGGTACTGGGCGACTTCGCCGCCCACCGGTTTGGCGGTGACCAGCGAGGTGCCGAAGTCGCCGTGCAGGGCGCCGTTGATCCAGTGGCCGTAGCGCTCCCACGCGGGCTGGTCGAGCCCCATCTGCTTGCGCAGGGTGGCGACGGCGTCGGGGGTGGCGTCCCTGCCGAGCACCTGGGTGGCGACGTCGCCGGGCAGTGCCTGGACGGCCAGGAAGACCAGGACCGAGGAGAGCATCAGGGTGCCCAGCGCGGAGACCACACGGCGGACGAGGAAGGTGAGCATGCGCCTCATGCCCCCTTCAGGCCGATGCGGAGGTAGTCGAACTCGAAGCCGTGCTCGGCGTAGCCGCGCACCTTCCGGGAGATCCCGACGAGCCGGTCGGCGAACATCGGAGTGATGGCCCCGCCCCGCTCGATGACGAGCGTCTGCGCCTGTCCGTACAGCTCGCGCCTGCGGCCCGTGTCGGTCTCCCGGCGGGCCCGGTCGAGCAGCGCGTCGAACTCCTTGTCGGCCCAGGCGGTCTCGTTGTACGAGGAGCCGCCGCGGAAGACCTGGTTGAGGAGCTGGTCGACGGGGCGCCCGGTGTACCAGTAGGTGGCCATGAGCGGCTTCTTCATCCAGATCTGGGTGTAGTACGAGTCGGCGGCCGCGGTCTTGACCCGGATCCGGATGCCGGCCCGCCCGGCCGACTCCTGGTAGGCGAGGGCCATGGGCGTGAAGATCGGGTCGTACGAGGAGGTGTAGAGGTCCACCGCCAGCCGCTCGTACCCGGCCTTCTTCAGCAGATGGCGGGCCTTCTCGGGGTCGTGGGCGGGGTGGGCGGCGGTGTGGGCGGGGTCGTTCGGCGGGACGGGGTTGTCCCAGCCGGCCGTGCCCGCGCCCTGGAGGGCCGCCTTCAGGATGTGCTCGGGGTCGTAGGCGAGCTTCATCGCCTGCCGCACCCGCACATCGGTGAAGGGCTTCTCGGTGGTGAGCATCGGCAGCACGTACCACTGGGCGTTCTCGGCGCGGGCGATGGTGGCGCGGTCGGAGGCGGCGATGACCCGGGCGGTGGCGAAGTCGAGGTTGGTCTGGGAGAGCAGATCGACCTGTCCGGCGAGCAGGGCGCCCGAGCGGGCCTGCATATCGGCGACGGAGTAGAAGTCGATGGCGTCCAGGACCGGGCGCCCGGCCCAGTGGTCCGGGTAGGCGGTGACCCGGCCGGGCCCGGCGGCGGCGAAGGACGCGAGCCGGAACGGGCCGGTGCCGATGCCGGTGCGGCCGATGGAGCGGGCGCTGCCGTCCGGGACGACGTAGCAGTTGTAGTGGGTGAGCAGGCTGGGGAACTCGGCGTGCGGGCTCTTCAGCGGGACGACGAGGGTGTGGGCGTCGGGGGTGCGCAGCCGCTTCGGGTCGATCAGCGGGGACAGCACGGGGGCCTGCGGGGAGGCGGTCGCGGTGTCGAGGATGTGGCGCAGGGTGTAGGCGGCGTCGGCGGAGGTGAAGGCGCGGCCGTCGTGGAAGGTGACGCCGCGGCGCAGCCGGAAGGTCCAGGTGGTCGCCTTGGCGTCGGGCTCCCAGGATTCGGCGAGGTCGGGGGCGACGGTGCCGTCGGGCCCGATCCGGACGAGCCGGTTGTAGAGCGCGCCGAGGTATTCGTACGCGGAGAGCGCGCTCGCGGGGTCGAGGGTCTCGGCGTCGGAGGCGGGCGGCCGGGCGATGCGCAGGGTGCCGCCGCGGTCGGGCCGCCCGGCCGGGCCGCGGGTGGGCACGGCCCTCGTCGGGGACGCGGAGGCGGCTCCGGAGCAGCCGCTCAGCAGGGCGGAGCCGCCGAGCGCACCGCCGATCGCCGCCGCGGTGGTGAGCAGCGACCTCCGTGGCAGCCCGGCCGCGGCGGGGGCAGCTCGGTGGGAGGTCTCGGATGTGAACGGGGGCATGAACGGGGGCACCCTTCCCTTACTCGTTCAGCGGAACGATTGGGTGAAGTGCGTGAACGATAGCCAGTACACGCGTTCGGGCCAACCCTTCGTTCGCGAAAATTAACCCCGGAAACCGAGTCGTTACCCGGCGCGGAGAGCGGCCCGGGGACGGCGCGCGGGGTCGCGGACCCCGCCCCACGGCACCCCCGCACACCGTCCGCGCACGGTCCACGTGGCGAAAAACACCGAGCGGCCCCGGATACTCCGCCGTATGGTGGCCGACATGCAGGTGATCCAGTCCACGAAGCTCTCCAACGTCTGCTACGAAATCCGTGGCCCGGTGCTCGAGGAGGCGATGCGGCTGGAGGCGGCAGGACACCGCATCCTCAAGCTGAATACCGGCAATCCGGCGGCCTTCGGCTTCGAATGCCCCCCGGAGATCCTCGAGGACATGCTCCGCAACCTCGGCGACGCCCACGGCTACGGCGACGCCAAGGGGCTGCTGTCCGCGCGGCGCGCGGTGATGCAGCACTACCAGACCCAGGGCATCGACCTCGATGTCGAGGACATCTTCCTCGGCAACGGCGTCTCCGAGCTGATCCAGATGTCGATGCAGGGGCTGCTCGACGACGGCGACGAGGTCCTCGTCCCGGCCCCCGACTATCCGCTGTGGACCGCCGCGGTCTCACTGGCCGGCGGCACCGCCGTCCACTACCGCTGCGATGAGCAGTCGGACTGGCTGCCGGACCTCGCCGACATCGAGCGCAAGGTCACCGACCGCACCAAGGCGCTCGTCATCATCAACCCGAACAACCCCACGGGTGCCGTCTACGGCGAGGAGACGCTGCGCGGGCTCACCGATATCGCCCGCCGCCATCAGCTGATCGTCTGCTCCGACGAGATCTACGACAAGATCCTCTACGACGGGGCCACCCACACCCCGACCACCACTGTCGCCCCCGATCTGCTGACCCTCACCTTCAACGGGCTCTCCAAGGCGTACCGGGTGGCGGGCTACCGCAGCGGCTGGCTCGCGGTCTGCGGCCCCAAGGCGCACGCCGCCAGCTATCTGGAGGGGCTGACCATCCTTGCCAATATGCGGCTGTGCGCCAATATGCCGGCGCAGCACGCGGTGGCCACGGCGCTCGGCGGCCGTCAGTCGGTCAACGACCTGGTGCTCCCCGGCGGACGGCTGCTGGAGCAGCGGGACACGGCGTACGACCTGCTGACCCAGATCCCGGGCGTCACGTGCGTGAAGCCCAGGGGCGCGCTGTACGCGTTCCCCAAGCTGGACCCCAAGGTCTACAAGATCAAGGACGACCGGCAGATGGTGCTGGATCTGCTGCGGGCCGAGAAGATCATGATCGTGCACGGCACGGGATTCAACTGGCCGGAGCCGGATCACTTCCGCATCGTCACGCTGCCCGCCAAGGAGGATCTGGCGGACGCGGTGACCAGGATCGGGAACTTCCTGGACGGATACGGCCAACCCTGATCTTTTAGTCTCAGCTCAACTTTAGACAGAGTCTAAGTTAGGATGGCCTCCTGACCCCTTGGAGGCCATCCATGTACGAGCCGATCCGCACCAAATCGGTCCACAGCATGGCCGAGCCCACGCCCGACTTCCCGCACCGCACCCGCGAGGAAGAGCTGGACGTCCGGCTGGCCGGGCATCTGACCGCGCTGCTCACCGTGACGGACGAGCTGCGTGCCCACACCCCGCACCCCGGCCTCGACGACGCCGCCCAGCGCCTCGCCGAGCAGGCCGCCCGCCTGCGCGACGGCCGCGCCCCGCTGCGCGCCGCACCCTCGACGACGGAGCCGGACGCGGCACATATAGCCACCCTCCACCAGCGCGCCCACACCCTGGCCGGGTGGGCCCTGGTCGTGGCCACGTCCCGGAACGACACGGCGGCCTCGACGCTGGCGGCCGAGCGACTGGCGGCGCATGCGGCGGCACTGGGGCTTAACGAGGCGTAGCCGGAACCGTCCGGGGGTGGGCGCAGTCTGAGCGCATCACTCAACTCTCGGCCCGGAATGGCTCGGTCCGACTGCCGAATGCCTCATTCCGGTTGAGGACCGCGATAAGCGCTCCACGTTCCGTACATCCGAAGCTGGCTGGAACGCGGGCTTCCGCGAGGACGCTGCCGCCGTGAGACGCATCCTGGGAATCGTCCTGGCAGTACCGCTGATCGGCGGTGTGGCCGTTGCCGTCGTCGCGGGCCGCGACAAGGACAAGGGCACGGCAACGACGACCGTACGTGGCGTGATCGGATCGGAGAAGGCCGTCTTCGCCGATCCCGACGTCGTGAAGGCGCCGGCGGACCAAGGGCCCACCGTCAAGACCGAGACCTCCGGCTCCTGGGCCACAGCGGTGCGGGCTGTACGGTCGCTGCCGCGAAAAGGCCCGGGGCCCGCACCTGAGTGCGGGCCCCGGGCCTCGGGCTGCGCTCAGCCCAGGCGCTTGACCAGCGCGTGGTACTCGTCCCACATCTCCTTCGGCGTGTGCTCACCGAAGGTGTTGAGGTGGTCGGGCACCAGCCCCGCCTCCTCGCGCCAGACCTCCTTGTCGACCGTGAGCAGCAACTTGAGCTCGGCGTCGCCGAGGTCCAGACCGTCGGTGTCCAGCGCCTCGGGCGTCGGCAGCACCCCGATCGGGCTCTCCACGCCCTCGGCCTTGCCGTCCAGCCGGTCGACGATCCACTTCAGCACCCGGCTGTTCTCGCCGAAGCCCGGCCAGACGAAGTGCCCGTCGGCGTCCTTGCGGAACCAGTTGACGTAGTAGATCTTCGGCAGCTTGGCGGCGTCCGCGTTCTTGCCGACCTTCACCCAATGGGCCATGTAGTCGCCCATGTTGTAGCCGCAGAACGGCAGCATGGCGAACGGGTCGCGGCGCAGCTCGCCGACCTTGCCCTCGGCCGCGGCGGTCTTCTCGCTCGCCACGTTGGCGCCGAGGAAGACGCCGTGCTGCCAGTCGAAGGACTCGGTCACCAGCGGAACGGCGCTGGCCCGGCGGCCGCCGAAGAGGATCGCCGAGATCGGCACGCCCTTGGGGTCCTCCCACTCGGGGGCGATGATCGGGCACTGACCGGCCGGCACGGTGAAGCGGGCGTTGGGGTGGGCCGCGGGCGTCTCGCTCGCCGGGGTCCAGTCGTTGCCCTTCCAGTCGGTCAGATGAGCGGGCGGCTCCTCGGTCATGCCCTCCCACCACACATCGCCGTCGTCGGTGAGCGCGACATTGGTGAAGACCGAGTTCCCCCACAGGGTCTTCATCGCGTTGGCGTTGGTGTGCTCACCGGTGCCGGGCGCGACGCCGAAGAAGCCCGCCTCGGGGTTGATCGCGTACAGCCTGCCGTCCTCGCCGAACCGCATCCAGGCGATGTCGTCGCCGATCGTCTCGACCGTCCAGCCCCGGATGGTCGGCTCCAGCATCGCGAGGTTGGTCTTGCCGCAGGCGCTCGGGAACGCCGCGGCCACGTACTTCGACTCGCCCTCCCGTCGCCCGCCACCACCCTCAAACGAGGACCTTTGGTCCGCTGTCTTGTTGGGCGGCGGGGTGAGCTTGAGGATCAGCATGTGCTCGGCGAGCCAGCCCTCGTCCCGCGCCATCACGGAGGCGATGCGCAGGGCGTAGCACTTCTTGCCGAGCAGGGCGTTGCCGCCGTAGCCGGAGCCGTACGACCAGATCTCCCGCGCCTCCGGGAAGTGCGAGATGTACTTGGTCGGGTTGCACGGCCAGGGAACGTCGGCCTGGCCCGGCTCCAGCGGGGCGCCGAGGGTGTGGACGGCCTTGACGAAGAAGCCCTCGTCCCCGAGGACGTCGAGGACCTCCTGTCCCATGCGGGTCATGGTGCGCATGGAGACGGCGACGTAGGCGGAGTCGGTGATCTCGACGCCGATCGCGGACAGCGGCGAGCCGAGCGGGCCCATGCAGAAGGGCACGACGTACATGGTCCGGCCGCGCATGGAGCCCCGGAAGACGCCCTGCTCCCCGGCGAAGATCTCGCGCATCTCGTCGGGGTGTTTCCAGTGGTTCGTCGGGCCCGCGTCCGCCTCCTTCTCGGAGCATATGAACGTACGGTCCTCGACGCGCGCCACGTCGCTCGGATCGGAGGCGGCGTAGTACGAGTTGGGGCGCTTGATCGGATCAAGGCGCGTGAAGGTGCCCTTTTCGACGAGCTCCGCGCACAGGCGGTCGTACTCCGCTTCCGAGCCGTCGCACCACACCACACGATCGGGCTGGGTGAGGGCGGCGATCTCGCCGACCCAGGAGACGAGCTCCTGGTGGTTCGTGGGGCTCGGGGTGGTCGTGAGAGAGGAAGCCACATTGCTGGGCGCCACGATCGCTCCATCCCGCCGGAACCGCACACGCTCCGGCGACTTGATTGAGGGTTTTGGACGAATATGTGCACTCATATTCGTTTATGGAGACAGCTACCCCTTGGGGGCTGCGACCCGGATGCTCAGCTCATCCGGTGCCGACCGCGCTCATTTGATCATCCGACTGTGTGGGCCATCTGTCCAGTGGGCGCTTTGGTGACCATCACCACTCGGCATGAACCGGTAACTTACGGTGGCGTAGGTAGCATGAGCGCCATGACTGCCGCCGCACCCGATGCCGCCGTTGAGAACCCCCCAGCACCCCAAGCGGCCCCGCCGCTCCCCCTGAAGCCGATGCTCCGCGGCTGGCTGCATGCCGGCATGTTTCCCGCGGTCCTGGTCTCGGGGGTGGTGCTGACGGCCCTCGCCGACAGTCCGCGCGGGCGGCTGGCCTGCGCCATCTTCACGCTCACCGCGTGTGCGCTGTTCGGCACCAGCGCGCTTTACCACCGCGGCAATTGGGGACCACGCGCCGCCGCGGTGCTGCGGCGGCTGGACCACGCCAATATCTTCCTGATCATCGCGGGCACGTATACGCCCTTCACGATGCTGCTCCTGCCAGACGGCAAGAAACAGCTGCTGCTGTGGCTGGTGTGGGCCGGGGCGCTCGCCGGAATCGCCTTCCGGGTCTTCTGGGTCGGCGCCCCGCGCTGGCTGTACACCCCGTGCTACATCGCGCTGGGCTGGGCCGCCGTTTTCTTCCTGCCGGACTTCCTGCGCACCGGCGGCGCCGCCGTCATGACGTTGATCATCGTCGGCGGGCTGCTCTACAGCGTGGGCGCGGTGATCTACGGCACCAAGCGCCCCAACCCCTCGCCCCGCTGGTTCGGCTTCCACGAGGTGTTCCACAGCTTCACGCTGGCCGCCTTCGTCGTGCACTACATCGGCATCTCCCTGGTGGCGTATCAGCACGCCTGAGATGTCCAAGGCCACCACCACGTCGCAGCCGTCGCAGCCCTCGCAGCCCTCGCAGCCCTCGCAGCCCTCGCAGCCGGAGCGCAGGCCCGGGCCAGGGCTGCGCGAACGGAAGAAGATCAAGACCCGGCAGGCGATCCGGCGCGCCGCCCTGCGGCTCTTCGCGGAGCAGGGCTACGACGCCACTCCGGTGGACCGGATCGCCGCGGCCGCCGACGTCTCGACCAGCACCGTCTTCCGCTACTTCCCGGCCAAGGAGGACATCGTCCTCACCGATGAGTACGACGCGCTCATGGCGGAGGCGATCCGCGAGCGCCCGGGGGACGAAACCCCGGCCGCCTCCCTGCGCCATGCCGTCGTGGGGCTGCTGGGGCCCGCGGCGGGTGCTGAGCGCGAGGAACTGCTGGCCCGGCTGGCCCTCGTACGGCAGGTCCCGGCGCTGCGCGCTCGGATGAGCGGCGGCCTGGGCGACAGCGGAACGCTGCTGGGCGAGGCACTGGCCGAGCGCAGCGGCCGGGCCCCGGACGACTTCGAGGTGCGGGTCGCGGTGGGCGCCGTCCTCGGCGCCCTGCGCGAAGCCGTCTTCCACTGCCTGGACCACCACCGGCCGCCGGCCACCACGGCGAGCACCGCGAAGGCCACCGCCACCCGCGCCGACGCCATGACGACGGCCATCGACCGGGCCCTGGACCTCCTCTCCCGGGGCATCCCGCTCTGACCCGCGGTGCGGGGCCCGCGGTGCCCTGCCGTGCGCTTCCGGCGGCTCAGCCCCCCAGCTTCGCCGTCAGGGCCTCGACATCGGCCGTGGGCGCGTCGCAGGTGAAGCCGCGGCAGACGTACGCCGCCGGGCGTCCCTCCAGCAGGGGGCGGTCCTGCAGCAGCGGGACCTCCTCGGAGCCGGGCTCGCCGACCGCGACGACCGCCCCGGGGGCGGTGGCCAGGAGTGCGGCGCGGTGCAGGGCGCGGGTCGCCGGGTCATCGCCGGGGCCGACCACGGCCACCTCGCGCGGCCCGTCGAGCCGGGCCTCGGCCACCGCCAGGCCCCAGCCGATGAAGCGGGGCACGCGGGGGCCGAGGGCCCGCACCACGGCGAGGGCGCGCTCGGCGGCCTCCCGGTGGCGGGAGCTGCCGGTGATGGCGGCGTAGGACAGCAGGGCCCCGGCGGCGGCCGTCCAGCCGGACGGCGCCGCGTTGTCCGTCGGGTCCTGGGGGCGGCGGATGAGCGCCTCGGCGTCATCGGCGGTGTCGAACAGCGTGCCGTCCTCGGCGGTGAACCGGGTCAGTACGGTGTCCATGAGCAGCCCGGCGAAGTCCACCCACGCCCCGTCTCCGGTGACGGCGGACAGGGCGAGGAAGCCCTCGGCCACATCCGCGTAGTCCTCGAGCACGCCCGCGTGGGCGCCCGCGATGCCGTCGAGCGAGGTGCGGGCCAGCCGCCCGCGCTGGTCCATGTGGAGGCGCATCAGCAGGTCGGCCGCCTCGGTCGCCGCGTCCACCAGGTCGGGGCGGTCGAAATAGGCACCGGTCTCGGCGAGAGCCGCGACGGCCAGCCCGTTCCAGGCGGCCACGATCTTGTCGTCGCGGCCGGGGCGGGCCCGCCGCTCCCGGGCGGCCAGCAGCCGCTCCCGTACGGAGCCGACTCGGCCCGCGTCCGCCGGCCGCTCCCCGTCGGGCAGCTGCAGCACGGAGGCTCCCTGCTCGAAGGTGCCCTCCTGGGTCACGCCGAAATACCCGGCGGCGAACTCCGCGTCGGCCTCCCCCAGCACCTCGCGCAGTTGCTCGGGCGTCCACACGTAGTACGCGCCCTCGACATGCCTGCCGGTGCCGTCGTCGCTGTCGGCGTCCAGCGCGGAGGCGAAGCCGCCCTGCGCGGTGCGCAGCTCGCGGACCATGAAGTCCGCCGTCTCCAGGGCGACACGGCGCGCGAGATCCGAGCCGGTGGCGCGCCACAGATGGGCGTAGACCCGGCACAGCAGTGCGTTGTCGTACAACATCTTCTCGAAGTGCGGCACGGTCCAGCCGGCATCGACGGAATAGCGGGCGAAACCGCCGCCGAGCTGGTCGTAGATACCGCCGCGGGCCATCGCCTCGCAGGTGGCCGACACCATCTGGAGCGCGCCCTCGGAGCCGGTGCGGGCGTGGTGGCGCAGCAGGAACTCCAGCGCCATGGACGGCGGGAACTTCGGCGCACCGCCGAAACCGCCGCGCGTGGCGTCGAACTCACGGGTCAGCCCCATGAGCGCGGCGTGCAGATCCTCCTCGCCGGGCGGCGCGGGCGCATCCGAGCCCAGGGCGATCCCGGTGCGCTGGGCCAGGTCCTCCACGATCCGGCCGGCGACGTCGACCACCTCCTCGCGGCGGTCCGCCCAGGCGGCGCTGACCCCCTCCAGCACCTGCCGGAAGGACGGCATACCGGGCCGGGGCCGGGGCGGGAAGTACGTGCCGAAGTAGAACGGCTGGGCCTCGGGGGTCAGAAAGACCGTCATGGGCCAGCCGCCCTGCCCGGTCGCGGCCTGCACCGCCTCCATGTACACCGCGTCGACGTCCGGCCGCTCCTCGCGGTCGACCTTCACGGAGACGAAGTGGGCGTTGAGATACTCGGCGGTCTCCTTGTCCTCGAACGACTCATGGGCCATGACATGGCACCAATGGCAGCTCGCATAGCCGACGCTCAGCAGCACGGGCACCCCGCGGCGGCGCGCATCCTCGAACGCCTCGTCCGACCACGGCCACCATTCGACCGGGTTCTCGGCGTGCTGAAGCAGATAGGGGGACATCTCGTGCGCCAGACGGTTCGGCATGGGTCCATCCTCCCCCACCCGGCGAGGCAGACCGAAGTTATCCACAGCGCGTAACCAACAGGCCCCCGAATCCGCGGTGCACCGCAGCGGACTCGGCGGCTCACCCTGCGTGGGGATGCGGAAGGCGGCAATCCTATGAGCGCGGCCGGGGGTGGGGCCGGGAGCGCGGAGTGGGCGCATACGGCCCGACGGCGCGACGATGGTTATGCGGGGCTTTGATCCCGTATATGACGTTCCTCGACGGCTGCCGGCACCTTCACCGAGCCGATCATCCGGACCATGGCCGCCGCGACCGGCGGGGCACCGAGCTGACCGCGGCCGGAGCCCGGCTCCTGGCGGAAGCCCCCCGGCTGCTGGCGGCCAGCACGGCGATGGTCCGCGCGGTCACCGCCGCGGCCGCCGAGACCCCGAGGTTCACCATCGGTTTCATGCCGGGCATCACGGTGACCCCGGCGGTGCGCGCCCTGGCCTCCCGCCACCCGGGACTGGACGTCCGGCTGCTGCGGACGGCTGGCAGGACCAGGTCGAGGTGCCGCACGACGGCCGAGCCGGCGTCGGAGTCCGAGAACGACGGGCCGACGGCGACCGCTGACCCCTCAGCCCCGCCGGTCAGGGGGCCGTAGCGAGTTGAAGACCGGGCGTCACCGCCGCGCGGGGCAGGCGGAGTTGTCCACAGGGGAGTTATCCACAGGGCTGCCGGAAAAGAGCCAGAAAGGGAAGACTGAGGGCACTGCTGCAGGAGGGGGATCACATGCCGGGGTCACTGGCGGTGCTGCGGGACAGCCACCGGACGGAAGTTGAGCGGCTGCTGTCGCGGGCCGTGGAGGAGGAAGTGCGCCGCTCGGGCGGGCGCACCGATGGCGGGGTGCTGCTCAGCCGGGCGCGGGGCGCGCTGGATGAGATGGCCGCGACCGCCGCGGAGGAGTACGGGGCGTATGTGAGCGCGTTGGACGAATCCGACGCGGGCAGCAGTCCGCTCTCGGCGCGGCTGTCGCGCGGTCAGCTCGGCACCCCGGCGCTGGCCGCGACGGTCGCCGCGGCGGCGGCCTTCGGCGCGGATCTCACCTATGGCACCTCGGCGGGCACAGCGCTGGGCGCGGGGGTGACGGCCGCCGTGGCCGGTTCGGCCGCCGCCTTCGTCAAGCTCACGGCGCGCCATTGGCCCGCCGCCCATCGCCAGGCCGCGCTGCGCAACCAGCCCGGCGGGCCCGAGCAGTTGCGGCTGCAGTGGCTCACGGCGGTCGAGGTGCGCGGCATCCGGCCGTTCATCGACCAGCACCGGATGACCTCGGCCGCCACCCGCCAGGGCGGCGGTTCGGCCAAGCGCTCCGCCTCCGCCGCCGGTCAGGCGCCGAGGCTGCGCGGTGCGGACCGCAGCCAGGCGGCCCGCAGGCGCACCGTGCTGGAGCAGTCCTTCGCCCATCTCCCCGAGGCGGAGGGCCCGTTCGCCGGGCGCCGGGCGCAGCTCACGCAGATCGCGCAGTGGGTGCAGCAGGCCCGCGTGTCCACCGAGACCCAGCCCACGGTGGTGCTGCTGGAGGGTCCGCCGGGATCCGGCCGGACCATGCTGGCCGTGCGGGCGGCCCACCATCTGCGCGATCAGTTCCGCGGTGCGTGCCTGGTCGACCTGCGCGGCGACAGCCCCGAGCAGGCCCCGCTGCCCACCCGCGACGCGCTGCTGCATCTGCTGAACCGGCTCGGCGCACCCCGCGACCAGCTGCTCTTCCGGGAGCGGTCCACGCAGGACCAGCACATCAGACGGCTCACCGAGCTGTATCACCAGTATCTGACCGGACTGCCGGTCACCATCGTGCTGGACGACGCCCGCGACGCCGAGCAGGTGCGCACCCTGATCCCGGAGCGGTCCGACAGCCTGGTCCTGATCACCTCGCGCACTCCGCTCGATCTGCCGGCCGACCTCGCCGCCCGGGTGCACCGGATGGAGGTGGGCCCGCTGGACGAGCCGGGCGCCGAGGAGCTGCTGCGGACCTCCGCCGAGGAGCCCACCGGGGCGGGCCCCTATGACGGGCAGTCCGTGGAGCGGATCGCCGAGCTGTGCGGGCGGCTGCCGCTGGCGCTGCGGATCGCGGGCTCCTCGCTCGGCCCGCGCACCCCCGCCGCCCTGGTCACCGAGCTGGAGGCGTACGGCCCGGTGGGCGCGATCGAGCGCGCCCTATGGCTGCGCTACACCGATCAGCAGGACGGCGCCCGGCGGCTGCTGCGCCGGCTGGCGCTGGCCGGGCGGGCCAGCCTGGGCGGCGCGGCGGCCGCGGCGCTGCTGGACACCGATGAGCAGGAGGCCGGCCGCCATCTGGAGGCGCTCGGCCGGGCCGGGCTGATCCAGCATGTGCGCGGCAGCCGCTATCGCCTCCATGACCTGGTGCGCTCCTTCGCCCATGCCCGGCTGCTCGACGAGGAGCAGCCGGAGCAGCGCACCGCCGCGCAGGAGCGGCTGATCCGCAGCTATGCCGAGCTGGCCGACTCGGTGATCCGACTGGTCGACGGCAAGACCTCCACCCGTGCCGACATGTTCGGCAAGGGCGCCGCGGGCGGCCATGGCTTCACCTCGCTGGACGCGGCGCTGCGCTGGCTGGACGACGAATCGAGCTTCATCACCGCCGCGCTGCGCCATGCGGAGGGCGTGGACCAGTCCGCGGTGCTGCATCTGCTGGGCGCCCTGTGCGACTACTGCCTGCTGCGCGGCGATCTCTACCGGCTGGGCGAGATCAGCGAGCTCACCCAGGCCGTGGACCAGGGGCTGCTGATGCGGTCCGTGCAGTGGCGCACCGGTATCGCGGCCCGCCAGCTCGGTGAGCTGGACCAGGCGCGCACCACGCTGTCCTCGGTGGTGGACCTGTATTTCGAGGCCCAGCACCAGGCGGGCGCGGCCCGTGCCCTGTGCAGCCTCGGCATCACCCTGCATCACCAGGGCAATCTCGGGGAGGCCGCGGCGAAGCTGCGCGAGGCGCTGGAGCTCCAGCAGGCCGAGGAGCTGCGCGGTGACCGGGGCTGGACGATGCACGCCCTGGCGGCGGTGGAGCGTGACCGCGGCGGCCTGGCCGAGGCGCTGGAGCTGCTGGACGCGGCCCTGGAGCTGCATCAGGAGAACGAGAGCCTGCACGGCCAGGCGTGGGCGCATTTCCAGCTCGGCCAGGCATGTCTGCGGATGGGCGATGTGCCACGCGCCGAGGACGAGCTGCGGGGCGCGCTGGACGCCTACAGCCGCACCCATGACCAGCGCGGTGAGGCATGGGCGCTCACCCAGCTCGCCCGGGCCCGGTTGGTGGCCGGGGAGGCGTCGGCGGCCGTCGACCAGCTGCGCCAGGCCCTCTCCCGCCACCGGGAGAACGAGGACGCGCGCGGTGAGGCATGGACGCTGTACTACCTGGGTCAGGCCCTGGAGGAGCGCGGCGACCACGATTCGGCGCTGCGCGAGCTGGAGCGGGCCCGCCTGATGTTCAACCGGATGCGGGATGTGTACGGGCTGGCGTGCTCCCGTCATCACTCAGCTCGGGTCACCCGTGATCTGCGGGCGGCGCAGACGGGCTCGCTGCGCAACAGCGGCTTCGCCCGGCAGCTGCTCCAGGACGCGCGGCATGACTTCCGGCGGGTGGGCGTGGCCCATGGCGAGGCATGGTCCTGCGTCGAGCTGGCGGTGATCGACGCGGGAAACGGCAAGGCGGCGCAGGCGCTGGAGCTGGTGGACGAGGCGGCCGGGCTGTTCGCGGGGTACGGGGACCGGCGCGGCCGCTCCTGGGCCCGGTTCCTGCGCTGCACCCTGCTGCCGTTCGCCTCCGCGGGGGGCTCGGTCATCGGCACGGCGGTGGCCCAGGAGGAGCTGGCGGAGCTGGCGCGGGAGATGCGCGAGGAGGGCACGGCGGGCGATTCCCGGCTGGAGGGGTGCGCGGAGGCGTTCGCGCTGGTGCTGGAGCGCGGCGTCGAGCCGGAAACGGGGTGGCAGGCATGGCAGCTCGGCATGGTGCCGAGCCGCCACTCGCGCGAGGTCATGGCCGTGCTGGCGGAGCCTCGCGGCTAGGCCGGGCAGGGCCTGGTCACGAAGAGCGCGGAGAGGGGGCCGATACGTGGGATCCCGTCGGCCGGGCCGGGATACATGGGATCCCGTCGAGTCGGCCGGGCCGGGATACGCGAGATCCCGTCGGCCGGGCCGTGGGGCCCCGCTCACGCGGGGCACGCGGTCGGACCCGGCCAGGGTTCAGGCCGTGCGCTCCTCGCCCTTGGTGGCTTCGGCGGAGGCCGTCGCCGGTGCCTTGCCGGGCTCCGGCCCCTCCTCGAAGTCCACCCGCTTCATGTGCTTGTTCATGGACTTCATCAGGAACCACACCGCCGCGCCGATCACGGCGAAGACGATGAAACCGAGGACGCCCGGTGTCACCTTGTTCTCGTCCAGGTCCTTGGCGAGCGGGACGAGGTGCGTCATGGCGAGGGTGCTGGTGGCGCTCATCATGGGCTCAATTGTTGCGGATGCCGGCGAAGAGGTCGTCCTCGGGGAGGGAGGTGTCCACAAGAGACTTGGCGAGTTCGTACTCCTCGGTGGGCCAGACCTCCCGCTGGACGTCCATGGGCACCCGGAACCAGCCGCCGTCGGGATCGATCTGCGTACGGTGCGCGATCAGCGCCTTGTCGCGGATCTCGAAGAAGTCGGCGCAGGGCACATAGGTGGTCAGGGTGCGCTCGGGCCGGTTGAAGGTCTTCCAGCGCTCCAGCCACTCCTCGTACGGCGAGTCCAGCCCGCGGGCCAGCAGCGCCTCATGCAGGGCGACGGTGCGCGCCCGGTTGAAGCCCTGGTTGTAGTAGAGCTTCTGCGGCTGCCAGGGCTCCCCCGCCTCCGGGTACTTCTCGGGGTCACCCGCCGCCTCGAAGGCCACCATCGTGATCTTGTGGGTCATGATGTGGTCGGGGTGCGGATAGCCGCCGTTCTCGTCATAGGTGGTAATCACCTGCGGCTTGAACGAGCGGATCAGCCTCACCAGGGGCTCCGCCGCCGCCTCGACGTCCTGCAGGGCGAAGCAGCCCTCGGGCAGCGGCGGCAGCGGATCGCCCTCGGGCAGTCCGGAGTCCACAAAGCCCAGCCACTCCTGCTTGACGCCGAGGATCTCGCGCGCCTCGTCCATCTCCTTGGCCCGGACCTCGTGGATGTTCTCCTCGATGTAGGGGTCGCCCTGGAGCTTGGGGTTGAGGATGGAGCCGCGCTCTCCACCTGTGCAGGTCGCGACCAGCACGTCCACCCCCTCAGACACGTACTTGGCCATGGTGGCCGCGCCCTTGCTCGACTCGTCATCGGGGTGCGCGTGCACGGCCATCAAACGCAGCTGCTCAGTCAAGTTCGATCCTCAGTGATTCGTCGTGGGAGACGGCTTCTATAGTGACCTAAACCAGGGACAAATAATTCCGATGTCTCTCCCAGCAGGAGGAACGCACATGGCCGCCGTGCGCGAGGGTCTGCCCGACGGGCGTTACGGCCGGTCCGCGGACGCGCGTGCCGACCGCACGCTGAAGATCGTCGGCGCGGTGCTCGGTGCCGGGCTGCTGGCCCTGATCGCGTGGTTCGGATACGACTACATCGCCGGTCAGGACGTCAGCGGGCGGTTGACCGGTTTCAAGGTGGTCGCCGACGACGCCGTCGACGTCCGGCTGGAGATCACCAAGGACAAGGACGTAACCGGTGTCTGCACCGTGCGTACCCTGGATGAGTATCACGACGAGGTGGGCCGGAAGGACTTCACCTTCGACCAGCGCGAGGGCGACCTGGTCAAGGTGGTGACCGTGCGCACCACGGCCCGGGCGACCACCGCCGAGCTGATCGGCTGCGAGCCCGGACGATAATCGAACCGCACGTGTCGGCGGCTGCCCCGATCTGACCAGCACTGACGGCTTTCCTGCGCATTGCGCCCAGTTCCCTCCTCCCCGTTTCTTGCCGGAATTGTTAGGCTCGTGGTTTCGCCCCGCTTTGAAGGCGCACCCTTCTGAGTAGGGCGTTCATTTGTATTCCCAGCACCGACGAGGAGCACCTGTGACCCAGACCAGCGAGAACGTCACCTGGCTGACCCAGGAGGCGTACGACCAGCTCAAGGCCGAGCTGGAGTACCTGTCGGGTCCCGCACGTGTCGAGATCGCGAAGAAGATCGAGGCTGCCCGGGAGGAAGGTGACCTCCGGGAGAACGGGGGCTACCACGCCGCCAAGGAGGAGCAGGGCAAGCAGGAGCTCCGAGTGCGTCAGCTGACGCAGCTCCTGCAGCAGGCGAAGGTCGGCGAGGCACCCGCGGACACCGGCGTGGTCGCCCCCGGCATGGTCGTCACCATCGCGTTCGACGGCGACCCGGACGACACCCTGACCTTCCTGCTCGCCTCCCGTGAGTACGCGAGCGCGAACATCGAGACCTACTCGCCGCAGTCCCCGCTGGGCTCGGGTGTGAACGGCAAGAAGGTCGGCCAGGACGCGGAATACGAGCTGCCCAACGGCCGCACCGCCTCGGTGCGGATCCTGGAGGCCAAGCCGTACCAGGGCTGAGCGCCCGGTGTGGAGCCCCGGCCGGACGGCCGGGGCTCCTCCACGATCGCCACACCCCTCAGCGGGGCCGCTCAGGCGGTCGCCGAGCGGTATTTGCGCACCGCCAGCGTCCGGAAGAGCACGATGATCAGCAGCGACCAGAGGATCGACGCCAGCGCCGGGTGCTGCATCGGCCAGGCATCCGAGACCACGCCCTCCGGATTGCCGAACAGCTGCCGGGACGCCTGCACCGTCGCGCTAAAGGGGTTCCAGTCGGCGATATGGCCCAGCACGGCGGGCATCTTGCTGGACGGCACGAAGGCGTTCGAGATGAACGTCAGCGGGAAGAGCCAGATCAGCCCGCCCGAGGTGGCCGCCTCCGGCGTCCGTACCGACAGGCCGATCAGCGCGCCGATCCACGAGAAGGCGTAGCCGAGCAGAAGCAGCAGGGCGAACGCGCCCAGCGCCTTCAGGACGCCGTCATGGACCCGCCAGCCCACGATGACCGCGACGATCGCCAGCACCACCAGCGTCAGCGCCGTCTGCACGAGATCGGCGAGCGTACGGCCGGTGAGCACCGCGCCCCGCGCCATCGGCAGTGAGCGGAAGCGGTCGATCAGCCCCTTGTGCATATCGTCGGCGATCCCCGCCCCCGCGCCCGCCGTGGCGAACGTCACGGTCTGCGCGAAGATCCCCGCCATCAGGAACTCGCGATACACCGTGGCATCCGCGCTGGCCTGTCCCGGCACCATGATCGCGCCACCGAAGACATAGCTGAACAGCACCACGAACATGATCGGCTGCACCAGGCCGAACACCACCATCTCCGGGATGCGCATCATCCGCAGGAGATTGCGCTTGGCGACCACCAGCGAGTCCCGGACGGACCGCAGCGGACCGCCGCGCGGCCGGGGGGCCGCCGCGACGGTGGCACCGGTCTCCTCGACGACGGCCATCACTCGACCCCCTTGCTCTCGGCCTCGCCGCCGCCCTGGAGTCCGTCCTCGGTTCCATGGCCGGTGAGGGAGATGAACACGTCGTCCAGGGTCGGGCGGCGCAGTCCGATGTCGTCGATCTCCACACCGCGGGTGTCCAGTTCGCGGATGACCTCGGCGAGCAGCTTGGCACCGCCCACGACCGGGACGGTGACCTGACGGGTGTGCTGCTGCACGGTCGTCTCGCCCTTGCCCAGGACCCGCAGGACCTGCTCGGCGACCGCGATGTGCTCGCGCTCGTGCACCACGACCTCCACCCGCTCCCCGCCCGTATGGGCCTTGAGCTGGTCGGAGGTGCCGCGGGCGATGACCCGGCCGCGGTCGATCACGCAGATGTCATGCGCCAGATGGTCCGCCTCCTCCAGATACTGCGTGGTCAGCAGCAGCGTCGTGCCACCGGCCACCAGCTCCTGGATGACCTCCCACAGCGCCTGCCGGTTGCGCGGGTCCAGACCGGTGGTCGGCTCGTCCATGAACATCACGGGCGGGCTGACCACCAGGGCCGCGGCGAGGTCCAGCCTCCGGCGCATCCCGCCGGAGTACGTCTTGGCGGTGCGGTCGGCCGCCTCGGCGAGGCTGAACCGCTCCAGCAGCTCACTCGCGCGGGCCTTGGCCACCCGCGCTCCCATCTGGTAGAGCTGGCCGACCATCTGGAGGTTCTCGCGGCCGGTCAAATACTCGTCCACGGCGGCGAACTGGCCGGACAGCCCGATGGAGCGGCGGACCTCGTCGGGGTTCTTCAGCACGTCCACCCCCGCGACCACCGCCGTTCCGCTGTCCGGGCGCAGCAGCGTGGTGAGCACGCGCACCGCGGTGGTCTTGCCGGCGCCATTGGGGCCGAGCAATCCGAGCACGGTTCCTTCCGGTACGTCGAGGTCGACGCCGTCCAGAGCCCTTACGTCGCCGAAGGTCTTCACCAGACCCTCGGCGTGAATAGCGCCTGGCATGTTGGCACTCCCGGGGTTGGGGCCGTTCCACACTCAATCAAGGCATAAGTCCGCCCATATGGGCAGCGCTCGGCAGCAACTGGACGGCAATGGTACCGGGAACGCGATACATCGCGACATACGCGAGGCGAAGATAGTTAAGCCCGGGGGCGACGGCGGCCCCCGGGCAGAGCCAGGGCATCAGCCCCACCGCGGGAGCCGCAGGAGCCGCGGGAGCCGCGGGAGCCGCGGGAGCCGCGGCAGCGGCGGGAGCCGCGGCAGCGGCGGGAGCCGCGGGAGCCGCGGCAGCGGCGGGAGCCGCGGGAGCCGCGGCAGCGGCGGGAGCCGCGGGAGCCGCGGCAGCGGCGGGAGCCGCGGCAGCGGCGGGAGCCGCGGGGGCGGGCCGTCTCCCGTCGTCAGGCCATCACCGTGTAGCCGGCCCCGCGCAGCGCCTCCCGGACCTCCTCGCAGTGGTCGGTCCCCTTCGTCTCCAGGTGCAGCTCCACCTCGGCCTCGCTCAGCCCGAGCCGCGGATTGGTGCGTACATGGCTGACATCGAGCACATTGGCGTCCAGCGTCGACAGCACCCCGAGCAGCGTGGCCAGCGCCCCCGGCCGGTCCGTGAGCCGCAGCCGCAGCGACAGATAGCGTCCCGCCGCGGCCATGCCGTGCCGCAGGATGCGCTGCATCAGCAGCGGATCGACATTGCCGCCCGAGAGCACCGCGACCACCGGCCCCTCGAACGACTCCGGCGCCGACAGCAGCGCAGCCACCGGGCTCGCGCCCGCCGGCTCCACCACCAGCTTCGCCCGCTCCAGGCAGAGCAGCAGTGCACTGGACAGCTCGTCCTCGGTGACCGTACGGACCTCGTCGACGAGATCGTCGATGATCTGGAACGGCACATCGCCCGGCCGCCCCACCTTGATGCCGTCCGCCATCGTCACGGGCGCCTCGATCGAGACCGGCCGCCCGGCCGCCAGCGACGGCGGATACGCCGCGGCGCCCTCCGCCTGCACCCCCACCACCCGCACATCCGGCCGCAGGGCCTTCACCGCCACCGCGATCCCGGCCGCCAGCCCGCCCCCGCCGATGCCCACCACCACGGTGCGCACCTCGGGGCACTGCTCCAGGATCTCCAGCCCCACCGTGCCCTGCCCCGCGATGATGTCCGGGTGGTCGAACGGGTGGATGAAGACCGCGCCCGTGCGCTCGGCGTACTCCTGCGCCGCCCGCATCGTCTCGTCCACGATCTGGCCGCGCAGCCGCACCTCGGCGCCGTAGTCCCGGGTGGCCGCGATCTTCGGCAGCGGGGCGCCCTCGGGCATGAAGACCGTCGAGCGCACCCCCAGCAGCGAGGCCGCGAGGGCGACGCCCTGCGCATGGTTCCCGGCGCTCGCCGCGACCACCCCGGCCGCCCGCTCCTCAGGGCTGAGCCCGGAGATCCGCACATAGCCGCCGCGCAACTTGAACGACCCGGTGCGCTGCAGGTTCTCGCATTTGAGGTGGACCGGCGAGCCGACCAGACCGGACAGATAGCGGCTGCCCTCCAGCGCGGTGAGCCGGGAGATCCCCGACAGCGTCTTCTGCGCCCCGCGGATGTCGTCGAGCGTGATCGTCTTGATCGTCTCGGGCTCCCCGGAGGCGGAAGCGGCGGCAGAGCCCCCGGGGGCGGAGCCCGCGGACCCGGACCCCTCGGGGCCAGAAGCGGAGGCGGACCGCCCGGAGCGGGAAGCGGGGTCGGAAGCGAGGCCAGACCCCGCGGAACCAGTGGAGGCGGAAGCAGAAGCGGAGGAGGTGGGGTGCGAGGCCGGGCCGGCCCCGGAGCCGGGCCCGTCCTCGTCGCCGTGTCGTGCAGCCATGGTCCCCAGTCTCGCAGCTCACCCCCGGCGGGCCCCCGCGCCCCGGGCCGGTGCCGGCCGGGCGCCGGGCCAAGGCCCACCGGCGGGCCACGGCGACGGAGAACGGCTCAGAACGGCAGGTTGTGGCTCGGAGGTCGTCAGGTTTCTGCAGCCCCCGTACGGGCAGGGCCCCGGCCGCGTACTCTGTGCCACATCCCACAGACCACCGCATGAAGTGAGCCCTAGGCCATGCCCACCCAATCGGACATGACGACTCAACTCGACACCGGCGTACTGGACACGCTCCAGCATCAGGTCGCCGTCTTCGCCCGCCGTGCGGAACAGACCCGGCTCGGCGGCGTCGGCCAGGCCCGCAACTCCATGGACCGAGCCGCGTATCTGCTGCTCAACCGGCTCGACCAGGAAGGCCCGATGGGGGTCAAGGCGCTCGCGGGGAGCATGGGCATCGACTCGTCCACCGTGACCCGCCAGGTCGCCCCGCTGGTCGACTCCGGCATGGTCAAGCGCACCTCGCACCCCGAGGACGGCCGCGCGGTCGTGCTGCAACTCTCCCCACGCGGCAAGGCCCGCCTGGAGGAAGTGCGCTCCTCACGGCGCGACCTGATGGCCCGCGTGACCGACGACTGGACGGCGGAGGAGCGCGATCTCTTCTGCGATCTGCTGACCCGGTTCAACAGCGCCCTCTCCGCCGCGCACGGCACGGTGCCCCAGGCGACGCCCGCCACCTGACCCGGCGCGACCGCGCAGACCGCGCAGACCTCTTGGCAGACCTCTTGACCGGGTGCCCCTGCCTGCCGTGTCCTAAAGGAACGGGAGGCGGAGGACGTGGTGCGAGAGCGGCGGGCAGCACGGGATGGCCGCCGGGCCCGGGAGTTCGAGGTATTCGTCGCGGGCGCGGGTGGCCGCTTGCTGCATGCGGCCGCGCTGCTCACGGGGGAGCCGACGGGGGACACCGAAGCCGCCGAGCGCCTGCTGACCGCCGCGCTCGCGCGCACGTACGCCCGCTGGGACCGGCTGCGCGGCGAGGATCCGTACGACCACACCCGCCGGACGCTGGCCGCCCTCTTCGCCCACCGAGGCCACCGCTACCGCCACCCGCGCGGCGGCCTCCTGGCCCGGCTCACCCCGCAGGAGCGGCTGGTGCTGGTGCTGCGGCTGTACGAGGGGGTCGCGGAGGAGCAGACGGCGGCGGCGCTCGGCCTCCCGGTCGAGCGGGTCCGGGCGATCTGTACCCGCGCGGTGACGGCGATGCGCAGCGCGGCGCCGCGGCGTAGCGCGTACGGAACGCCTCCGTCCACCGGAAAGCCGGCGTCCGCGGGACAGCCCCCGCCCACCGGAACACTCCCGGCCGCAGGACGCCGGACGGCCACCGGCGCGGCCGGAGCCGGGGCTGGGACCGGAGCCGAAGCTGGAACCGGGGCCGGAGCCGAAGCTGGAACCGGGGCCGAAGCTGGAACCGGGGCCGAAGCTGGGACCGGGGTGGCGCCATGAGCTTTCCGGACCGCAAGGAGACCGAGGTCCGCCGGATGCTGGAGGGCCCGCATCCGGTGCTGCCGCCGGATCTGGCGGGCCGGGCGACCGAACGGGGGCAGCGGATGCTCCGCCGCCACCAGTTCGTACGCACCATCGGCTGGCTGCTGCTGTTCGCCGCGGTCGTCGCCTTCGCCGTCTGGGCGGCGATCGTCGAACCATGGACCGCGCCGCCGCCCACCGACACCACCCCACCCCTCGAAGGATGGTGACCGCCGGAGGAGCACGGTGACCGCCGGAGGAGCACGGTGACCGCCCTCAAAGATCCGCAGCCCACGCGGTCAGGCGGCAGGCGTCCGTCGTCCGTCGTCCGGGCAGCCCCCGCCCCAGCCGTCAGCCCAGCGCCTGGCTCAGGTCCATGAGCAGATCGTCGACCGACTCGATGCCCACCGACAGCCGTACGAGATCGGCCGGCACCTCGAGCGCCGAGCCCGCCGCCGAGGCGTGCGTCATCCGCCCCGGGTGTTCGATCAGCGACTCGACGCCGCCGAGGGACTCCCCGAGCGTGAACAGCCGCGCCCGGTCGCACACTTCGACCGCCGCCTCCTCGCCGCCCGCGACCTGGAACGACACCATGCCGCCGAAGGCCCGCATCTGCTTGGCCGCGATCTCGTGGCCCGCGTGCTCCGGCAGCCCCGGGTAGTAGACCCGGGTCACCTTGGGGTGCGCGGTGAGCATCTCCGCGATCCGCGTGGCGTTGGCGCTGTGCCGGTCCATGCGGACGGCGAGGGTCTTGATGCCGCGCATCACCAGCCAGGCGTCGAAGGGCCCGGCGATGGCGCCCATCGCGTTCTGGTGGAAGGCGAGTTCGTCCCCGAGGCCGGTGTCGGAGACGACCAGCGCACCGCCGACGACGTCCGAGTGCCCGCCCATGTACTTGGTGGTGGAGTGCACCACGACATCCGCGCCGAGCGCGAGCGGCTGCTGGAGGTAGGGGCTGGCGAAGGTGTTGTCCACCACCAGCCGGGCCCCCGCGGTCCGGGCGATGTCGGCCACGGCGGCGATGTCGGTGATGCCGAGCAGCGGGTTGCTCGGGGTCTCGACCCAGATCACCTTCGTACGGGGGCGGAGCGCGGCCCGTACGGCCGCCGGGTCGGAGGTGTCGGCGACCGACCACTCCACCCCCCAGCGCTCCACGACCTTGGCGAACAGGCGGAACGTGCCGCCGTACGCGTCGTCCGGGATGACGACATGGTCGCCCGGCACCAGAAGCGTGCGCAGCAGGCAGTCCTCGGCGGCAAGACCGGACGCGAAGGCGAGGCCGCGGCGGCCACCCTCCAGCGCCGCCAGGTTCTCCTCCAGCGCGGTGCGGGTGGGGTTGGCGGAACGGCTGTACTCGTAGCCGCCCCGCAGACCGCCCACCCCGTCCTGCTTATAGGTGGAGACCTGGTAGATCGGGGGAACGACGGCGCCGGTGAGCGAGTCGGCCTCCTGGCCCGCGTGGATGGCGAGCGTCTCGAAACTCTGAGGGTGCCCCTCGGGGTGCTGGTGGCTCATGGGCCCGAGCGTAACGCCCGACGCGCCCGTGCTGGATTCAACGACCGCCGAGGCGCATAGGCTGGACCACAGGCCGTTCTGGGCCACCAGCCGTTCTGCGCCACCAGCCGTTACGGAACTTCACACGGGGACACCTCATGGAGCTTCTGATCTTCCTCATCGCCATCGTCATGATCGGCGGGCTGATCGTCATGTCGGCCCTGCGACGGCGGCGCGGGGGCCGCGAGGCCATGCAGGGCGCGATGCGCGCCTCTGATCCGCAGGAGTACGGCTTCGTACCGCGCGAGCGGCTGGACGTACGGCTGCCCGGCCCGGACCGGCAGCTGATCGACACCCTGGAGGAGGTCCAGGCCCGGCAGGACTGGCAGCCGGCCGCCCGCCTGCTCGCACTCACCGACGCCACCTCGGAGCTGCGCTGGCAGCGGGTGCAGACGCTGGCCGGGGCGGCGGCCTTCGAACTCGCCCAGGCCCCCGGCCAGGGCGGGATGTGGCTGCGCACCTGGCGGGTGGCGGCCCCCGAGGACCCGGGCGCGGCGGCGGTGCAGGCGGAGTTCCTGGTCCGCCAGGCGCTGCTCGACCCGTCCTCGGTCGATTTCCGGATGATCCTGGAGGAGGCCCGGGACGTCTGCCACGAGGCGGCCCGGCTGGCCCCGGACGACCCGGTGCCGCACATCATCGAGCTCGGCGTCGCCCGCGGTATGGCCTACCGGCAGGCCGACTTCGAGGAGCTGTGGTCCAAGGTCACCAAGCTCGCCCCGCACCACATGGGAGCCCACCTCGCCGCCCTCCACTACTGGTGCGAGAAGTGGCACGGCTCCCAGGACCGCGCCGACGCCTTCACCCACGCGGCCGCCGCCTCGGCCCCCGAGAAGAGCCTCCTCCCCGCCCTCCCCCTCTTCGGCGTCTTCGAGCACCTGCCGGAGGCCAACCTGGTGCGCACGCTCTACCGGAGCGAGGTGATCGTGAAGGCCATCGAGGGCGCGCTCTTCGCCGTCCGCCAGGCCCCCGCCGACCACCCGGTGCTGCCGCACGTCCGCCATCTGCTGGTCTTCTTCCTGGTCCGGGCGGAGCGGTACGCGGAGGCCCTGGAGCAGCTGCGCCACGTGGACGGCCATGTGGGTGCGGTCCCGTGGTCGTACGGGGCGGATCCGGCGGCCGAGTACACGGTCTACCGGGCGCTCGCGGTCGCGGGCTGGGAGGGCGAGGGCGGCTCCCCGGCGACGCTGCCGCGGTGAGAGGCTGCCGCGGTGAGGGGACGGGCGGCGGAATTCAGACACCCCGAAGCCCGTTGTAACAACCACACGGCGCAGGGAAACACCCCGCGCCGTAAGACCCGCACCAGCGCAGCGACCGCACCCGCCCAGGTAACGCGTAGCGCACCCGCCCGAGGGACCACACCCGCCAGCCGGATCCGCATGGGAGTCCAGTGATGTTGTTCAGCCGCCAGAAGAACCACCTCCCCACCCCCGAGGAGGCGCTGAAGGGCCGCGCCGAACCGGGCTTCGCCGTCCCCGACCGCCACACGGTCCTCGGCAACCCGCTGGTCGGCCCGTACCCCGAGGGCCTGGTCGTCGCCGACTTCGGCCTGGGCTGCTTCTGGGGCGCGGAGCGGAAGTTCTGGCAGGCCCCGGGCGTCTGGACCACCCTCGTCGGCTACCAGGGCGGCCACACCGAGAACCCCACGTACGAGGAGGTCTGCAGCGGCCTCACCGGCCACACCGAGGCCGTCCGCGTCGTGTTCGACCCGACCGTCACCTCCTACGCCGCCCTCCTGAAGCTCTTCTGGGAGTCCCACGACCCCACCCAGGGCTTCCGCCAGGGCAACGACGTCGGCACCCAGTACCGCTCGGCGATCTACGCCCACTCCCCCGAGCAGCAGTCCGAGGCCGAGTCCTCCCGCGCCTCCTACCAGTCCGTCCTGACGGGCTCCGGCTACGGCGAGATCACCACCGAAATCCTCCCGGCGGGCCCCTTCTACCCGGCCGAGGCACACCACCAGCAGTATCTTGACCGCAACATTAACGGGTACTGCGGGATCGGTGGGACGGGCGTCGCTTGCCCCATCGGCGTGGCCCCGGCGGACGGCTAGTCCACCTGGTGGGGGCGGCTGTGTCGGCCTGTTCGCGCAACGGCCCAAGATCGTGCGTCAGCAGCGCCTCCCGTAACGCGCGGCAGTGCCTGACTGGTGAACTGGCCTACTTCCGCAGTGTTCCGGCCAATGGGCACTCGGCGTGCATGACAGTGACCCATGCGTCGCAACATGCACTGCATGGCGACTTCGGGGGCACGAAGCAAGACGCTGGGTGGGCTAGGCCAGTGGTGGGGAGTTCTGGCAGGTCTGCTTCTCATCGCGGCGTGGATCAACTCCTCTGCCGGACCAGCCGTAGTGATCGCGCTCTCGGCGATCACAGTCGCATGGTGCCTCTTCCAGGCGCCCGTGACATGCGGCGCTCCGGTACGCGGCCGTGACGACGGTTGCCGGAACAACGCGTCTGGGATCCTTCTCGGATGTCACATCCGTCAGCACCGCTGGCAGAAGCTGAAAATGCTCATCCTCCGTCGTCAGGTCCGTCACTTCTGCGCGGGTCTGTTCTCCGATGGAAAGGCCACCATCGTCACCCTGGCAGGGATAGGCAGCTTCGTATCGGGCCTTGTCGCCCTTGTCCCCGGTGTCGTCGTGCACTGATCAATACGCACAAGCCCGCGCCGGACGCCCCTGGCCACGGATGATGTGGGGCGTCCGGCTACTCGCACGTCGGCCTTAGGCGGCGACCAGGTCGCGCGCTCGCTCGTTGAAGTCCGCGACCAGGCGGTGCCTGCCGAACGGTTTCATGCGCTTCTGCAAGTCCTGGACTGCCTCGACCGCTCGCGACGACTTGACCTGCTGTGTGAGAGAGATCGTCCGTACTCCCGCAGCGTGCGCCGCTTCCAGGTCCTTGCCCTGGAGATGCGAGGCAGCCAGCGCCGCATGGGACATGGCGCCCCGGCGGGCGCGCTTCTGCTTGCGGGCGTGGTCGATTGACCTGCGGGCGTGTTCTTTGGCGTTCTTCGGCTCGCCAAGATCACGGAAGGTGTTGGCGTGCTCCCCGTGCAAGTACGCCGGGTCGATGAACGCGGCCCACTCCTGTTCCTCTTCGGGGCGCACGCTCTCGTACGAGGTCTCCGACTTCGCGACCGCCGAGACTGCCGCACGCTTGTCACCGAGCTTGGCGCAAGCGCGAGCCTCAAGCGCCCAGAGATCGGCCAGGCATGCAGGGGATGCCGACTTGGTGAGTCCCGCGCGGCCCGACTGGGCGAGCCTTCGGCCCTCCTCGGGATGCCCGAGAAGCGTGGCCTGATCCGCCATCCCGGCCAGCACATGCGCGCCGAGGGCCGGGTTGCGTGACTCCTCGGCAAGACGGAGCGACTGGATCAGGTAGCGCTGCGCCGCCCCGTGCTCCCCGTTGTCGTACGCCATCCAACCCAGCAGATACGTCTGCTCAGCGGCGGCCTCGCAGAGAGCACGCCGAACCCGCTCGGTGTGGGTGCGACGGAGCAGCGGGAACACATGGGCGTTCATGTACGCGGCCAAGGTGAGGCGTCCCGAACCGCCACCCTGGAAGATGTCCATCTGCTGGAAGACGCCGAACATGTTCCGAACGGCGCTGACGTCCTCCAGCCTCACCCGGGGTCCGGGCTTGGGCTGCTGATCGAGCGTGCTCAACAGCCAGTCCCGGCTTGGTCCGATACCCGCCACGGCGGCGAACGGTGCTGAGGCCAAGAACTTACGACGGTCCACGTCGGCCCTCCCCAAGTCGGCAACGGCTTCCACGGTAGCCAGGAAGGAAGGGCTGTACACAAGCCCTCTGTCCGCCGTCGCGCTGTCGCCGAGCCCCAGATCGTAGGTCGTGACTCGGTAGCCCATGGCCGCTGAGAACACATCCGCCAGGATGTCGGGTACCGGGGGTCGGGGTTGTTCCCCGGTCAGCCAGCGTCGAACGCTCGTGGCATCCGGGGCAATATGTGGCTGTCCCCATTGCTTGGCTTGAACTCTTGTTCGTCGGGCTAACTCGCCTTGGCTCATTCCGGATCGGTCCAGCCAATCGGACAGCTTTTCGTTCGGCGTTTTCATGATTCACGGCCTTCGGTCATGAACGAATGCGGAACCAACACCTTTCAACACCCCTACAGGCGCTACCCGCTGAAGTGCCACAGGGGTTGCCTAGGTGTACCCCCGCGACCGGGCGAACGGTCCGGGGGCGTGGTCAACGCTGCGAGGAGCGCCAACATGAGAGAGCGTATCGCCGGTCGGGTCGAACAGTCGTGGTTGTTCGCACATCGCTGTACCGGGCCAGAGGTGGTGAACCGATGAGCGCACGACCCCGACTTCTCCCCTGGTCCGATCCGAGTGGCAAGCCGTGCTATCTCGTCACCGATCACCACGGTTACGTCTCGCAGGTTGCGGACGAGATGGAGGACGTACAGCTACGCACAGGAACGGAACTCCTCGCTATCGGACGGGAGATGCTGAACGAAAAAAAGGTGAGCGCCGGGGAATTACGGTTCCTTGGAAACCGTCTCTGCGAGGCGCTGCGCGATGCCCTGCGGGTGGCCGAGAGCAGAGGCAAGCGGCTGCCCGAACCCGAGGAGTGAGGCGCGGCGCCCGGTCGGTGCGCCGTAGGCACGCCGCCGGCCGTAGAGGCTTTGGACGGGAGCTGCCACGGGGCGAGAGAACAGGGGGCCTTACGCTGGCCCGGCGAATCGGGCGGGTCTGTGATCCTGCCCGCGTTTGCGACCGATTGGCCCCCTGTTCTTCGAGGCTCGCCCCGTGGTGGCTGTCTAAAGCCTCGGAGGCCGTCGGCCACCAGCCACAACGCACCAGCCCCGACAAGCGGATGCGCGTGTCCGCACTCCTCAAGGTGCGCTTGCAATACGGGCGGTGGGTGCCCGGCGGGACCGGCCGCCAGGCCGCAGCCCGCCGGGGCGGCCAGACCGCCCGGCGCGCCGCAGGCGCGCCCTTGAGTAAGTGAAGACGGTTTCCGCCACATCCATTCGGTCATCGGGCGCTGCGGTATGAAGGGCGCCGGGGCGGTCGGCTGACCGTGCGCACTGCACCGCCTTCCGGGGCCTGGGCCGGTCAGGCCAGCAGGGCTGAGAGGCGAATATTCGCTGGCCCATGGGTGCGGACGCCTGGGAATATATAGGCACCAGTGACGGCCCAACGAGGGTCAACCAACAGCCCAGAGGAGCATCGGCTGACGAGGTCAGCCAAAGCGATCGAAGTAAACCTGACGTGCCGTCAGGAACAGCCAGGAGCGACACGCCTGCGCGGCGGTCCTCCGGTCCGATTGCTCTCGCTCCCCTGGAAGGTGACACTTGTCCGACGCTTCGCGCGTCCACTTCACCCGATCCCTGTCGACCGCCTGTGCTGACCGCTCGGCCGAGCTGGTGCGCGAAAGGCGTCTGCGTCTGCTCTCCGAAGCTGACAGGGACACCGTCCGCCTCGCCCAAGATCCGGGCTTCACCCGCTGGCTGGAACAGATCAAGCCATCGGCGGCTGCGCCCACCCGATCTACCTGTCCGGCTCAACAATCACCCGTGACGCCCACACGGGCGAAGTGCTCTCCGCCTACTCCACCGCCGACGAACCCAGCGAACGGCTGGCCGTACGGTGCCGTAACCGGCGTGCCACCATCTGCGCTCCCTGCTCACGACTGCACGCCGGAGACACCTTCCACCTCGTACGCTCCGGCCTGACCGGCGGCAAGACCGTGCCCGAGGCGGTGCGCGATCGGCCCCGGCTGTTCGTCACCCTGACCGCCCCCGGTTTCGGCCCTGTGCACCGCATCGCCGACGACGACTCCCCTTGCCGACCCCGGCGGGACCGCCCACGGTGCGCACACGGAACACCGCTGAGCTGTTCTCTCACCCACAGCGAAGGCGATCCGCTAACAGGCCAGCCGGTCTGTCCGGCCTGCTACGACTACCCCGGTCACGTCCTATGGCACGCGCACGCCGGGCGGCTGTGGGACCGCTTCACCACCGCCGTACGTCGCCACCTCGCCTCAGCGGCTGGCATCCCCCGGTCCCGGCTAGGTGCTCACCTGATGGTGTCGTTCGCGAAGGTCGCCGAGTACCAACAGCGCGCAGCCATCCACTTCCATGCCGTGGTGCGCCTGGACGGCCCCTCCGGTCCCGGCGCGGCCCCGCCCTCTTGGGCCACTGCGGAGTTGCTCGCCGACGCCGTACGCGCCGTTGCCGCTTCCGTGACCGTCCGGGTCCCCGAGTCGGCCGCCTACGGGGCGGAAGCCCTCGGCTGGGGTGCACAACTCGACGTCCGGCCGATCCGCTCGTTCGGTGACGGCGCCGGGGTGTCCGATGACGCGGTGGCAGCCTACGTGGCCAAGTACGTCACCAAAGGCGCCGCCGACACCGCTGCCGGACTCGACCACCAGGTGAGCGGTCCGGAGGACATCCGTACGGCTCGGGTGTCCGGCCATGTACGGGCTCTGATGGGCACCTGCTGGCGCCTGGGCAGCCTGCCGGAACTGGAAGACCTGCGGCTGCGCGCGTGGGCTCACACACTCGGCTACCAGGGACACATCCTCACCAAGTCCCGGCGCTACTCCACCACCTACGCCGCACTACGCGCCGAACGGGCCGAGCATCAGCGCACCGTTGCCGAGACAGCCAAGGAACACACGGTCACGGAAGCAGCTTGGCTCTACGTCGGTTCCCGGCCACACCCCCGGCGCCGCCCTCATCGCCGCTGGAATCGCCGAAGACCTCGCCCGGAACCGAGAAATAGCAACCGAGGAAATAGCGCATAGCCTCCATGGGCAGCAGGGGTGCGACACATGACCCATATCAGCGCCCGCGAATGGGGACGAAAGCAAGCGGCCAACGCTCCCGCTTGGAGCGAAGAACGGTGGCGTCGCATTTCCAGGATAATCGGTGTTGATCTCGTGGAAGACGATCGACGAGATCATAAATCGAGAAGGAAACATACACAAGGATAATCGCAGCGAACACCAAAGAGGGGCGCAACCGCCGCGCCCCTCTTCGCCGTATTGAGTCTAGCTTTCCGTCCACTTGGGAACGAGGAGGTCGGGGTTAAATGGGCGCCTACCCCCTCCGCCGACTGGAAGAACGATCACAGCATGCAGCGCTTCGCGGATGAGAGCACGCTTCTGGGCCATGTCGAGCTTTCCCGAATACCACTGTTTTCGGACGTCCTCTGTGACCACTGAAGCACGCTGAACCTGCAAGGCGTGCTGCGTCCGCTCCTTGCGAAGTACCTTGATCCGGGACTCCATCTTGTGGTTCTCCGGAAAGAACAGCTCATCCGAGATCTGGTCTTCCTGCCAAGCCTGCAACATCTTCCGCTGCTTGACCATGAGGCGATCAAGCTCCTCCTGCCCACCCCACTCGGCATCTAGCTGAGTCTTGGCCGCAGTACGCTCCTCCAGCTTCGCCAGGACCGCTTCCGTGATGTACTCGTCGACTTTGGCGCCGTTCCGGGCACTTCCACCACAGCCCCCCATGGACCGGCTAGGACACTGGTAAACGTATCCACCTGAGAGATCCGGCCTGGCACTCACCCGCAAAGGGGCATTACAGATCTGCCCGTCCCCTTTTGGCTTCCCGCACCGAAGAATCCCAGTGAGGAGGTACGAGGGAGTGCGGTAGTCCGTGACCGTACCGTCCGCTTTGATGTTAGGCCCAATTCGCGCCGAAAAGAGAGCGTCGATGGCCATCCATTCCTTCGGCGTAATAATGGATTCCCATTTACCGACCACAGGGAGGCCGTTGACATCTCGCACCAACTCCCCGTTGTGCTTACGCCAGCCACACAGCCGAGGATTCCATAGCGCTAGCTTGAGCGACCGGCTTCGCCATTCGTTGCCATGGACCGTCCGCACCCCCGCGTCATTCCATCGAAGCTGAATGGAGTGCAAGGATTTTCCTGCGATCACATCCCGCGCAGCTTCGGCCAAAAGCGCGGCCTCATCTGGCTCAAGCGTTAGCTTGTCGTCCTTCCACCCGAACGGCCGTTTCCCCCCGACAGGGATTCCCTCCTCCGCCCGCCGCCGATGCGAGCGACGGGTGCGCCGCTTGATCTTGCGCACTTCCGCCTTCGCGATGACAACACCGAACAGCCCCATGGACTCAACATCTTCGTTGTAGAGATCCTTCAGCCCCTTGGCGTCCGCGTACACCCGCCCGTCTTCATAGGTCAGGGCATCCACGAAGCGCTCATAGTCACCGACGCGCCGCACCAATCGGTCATCCGCAACGACGATCGCGCCACGCACCGGCTGGGCATCCGGGAGGCGTCCGGCCTTGAGCGCCCTCAGCATGGCCTCGAAGTCGGGCCGCACAAGATCGGCTTTGGCCGCTGAAAGGTCGTTGTCCGTGTAGTAGTGAACGATCTTCAGGCCCAGCGTTGCAGCCGTCTCGTCGTTCACCCTGTGCTGATCTTCGACTCCGTGCCCGTCCCTGGCCAGATCTGCGGAGATCCGCGCGTAGGCCACCACCGGCACTAACTGAGAGTCGTTGGTCATATCGCCCCCTGTAGTCGTCCCGGACTAATATTGCCCGAGAGACAGGAGTACGACCAGCAGTACTTGGACAAAAATCCGGCCGGCTACTGCGGCATCGGCGGCACGGGCGTCAAACTGAGTGACCCGTCGGACGGCGGCTCCTGCCCGACCGGGATCGCCCCCGCTGGAAGCTGAGGGCCTCCGGCTCACAGCGAGGGCGACCGGCCGGCCGACGCGGGACGCGTGCCCTGTGGCGGATCCGGATCGCTTCGGCGGCGGCTCCGGCCATCATTCAGTGGCAACCGGGCCGAGGGTGTCAGTCGTCGTCACCATGTCCGCCGCCATCGGCGGTCTTGGAGAAGCCGTCGTGCCAGGCGGCCTTCGCTCCGGAGTCGCCGATCCGGTACACGTCCACCACGGCGCCCGCGGCCACCACGACGGAGAGCACCACTGCCGCTGCACGGACGATCAGAGCGGACCGGGGGGTGGCCGCCCGGGTCCGCTCCCCGGGGGCCGCCTCCGCCGACGCCGACCTGCGGGTCGTCCACCAGACCGCCGTCGCCAGCACGAACAGGCCCGCCGCCCAGGGAAGCAACCCATCGCCCAGTTCGGCGTGCCTGCGCACCAGGGCGTCGCTGTCGACGTGCTCCTCCAGCCACTCGCCGGCATTCGTGGCCACGGGCACGCTCGCCAGCGTCACGAGGGCCAGAAGTGGAAGCACCACCCCCATCCGCCGGGCCGCACTCGGCCATATCGCGCCCACCACGACCGCCAGGGCACTCAGGGGAACGAGCACGACGACGAAGTGCACGACCAGGACGTGTGCGGGCAGGCCGTTGACAACGGTGATGCTCATCTTTTTTTCCTCCAGAAAGTGACCACGAGAGGTCGGCGCGGGCACGGGCGCTCAGCCTGTCGGCCTATGAGGCGCGCCAGACTGTCACAGGAAGCTCTGAGCTTCCTCTGAACCCGTCCCTTCCGGAGGCCGCTCCGGAACCGAAAACGCCGCCCGGTCCGGCCACTGGAGCACAGGCCCGTCGGTACGGGCGTCTCCTGCCCGATCGGGGTGGCTCCGGCGGAGGGCTGACGTCCGCTCCTGTCGTCAGCCCCCGGGCCTTCCGGCCCTCCGGGGACGCCCCCTCGCCGCGCCTCTGCGACAACCACACCGGACAAACACAATGGAAGGTGGAGCAATCTGGGCACTATGGGCGTAGCGGCGTCATGCGCAAGAGGCGGTGGCCGATGACGGAGGACAGCGGCGGCGGGGGCATATGGGGCTGTGCCCCGGCGCAGCTGGGCGAGCTGCTGGATCTTGTCGACGAGGCCGTCGTCATCTGCGACCGGGCCGACGGGCCCGTCCGCGGATTCAACCGCGCCGCCGCCCGCCTCTTCCCCGGGCTGCGTCCGGGCAGCCCGGTCAGCATGTCGGCGGCCGCGCCCCTCGCCCGGGCCGCCGCCCAACAAGCGGAGCACTTCTCCACCGCCTACGAGGGCCGCGGGCTCAGCGGTCGTCTGCACACCGCCGGTGGGCTCACGGTGTGGCTGGTCCATCAGGTCAGCGGCGCCCAGGAGGCCGAGGCCGCCCTCGCCCACGAGCGCGAGATGTCGGCCTTTCTGGAGGAGACCACCCGGCGCCTGGGCGCCTCGCTCCACCACGGCCGTACCGTCCATGCGCTGGTCGACATCGTGATCCCGAAGCTGGCGGACGCGTCCGTGGTCGTCCTGCCCGCGAGCGGACGGCGTACCCACTGGCACCGGGCGGGTCCGGGCGATGCCCGGTGTTCCGGGGAAGTGGCCGTCGAGACGCTGGAACGGGCGCCCAAGGTCGCGGACGCGCTGTACGGGCTCCAACCCCGCCCCACCGTCCTACGCCCCCAGGAGATGGACGCGCTCGACGAGGTCGTGCCCGGTGAGCTCGGTCAGGGCGAGGCCGCGCTGGTGGTCCAGCTCACCGCGGGGGGCGTCCCGGCCGGTGCGCTGATCATGCTGCGCGGCGCGGAGCGTGCCCGCTTCGACGACGCGGACATCGACCTGGCGCATCGGTTCGCCGTACGGGCCGGACTCGCGCTGACAACGGCGGCGCTCTACTCGCAGCAGGCCCACACCATCGCCGTCCTGCAGACCAGCATGGCTCCGGAGCCGCTGCCGTCGGCCGACGGTCTCAGGCTCGGCGCCGCCTACCGGCCGGCCGCGGAGGCCCTGCGCATCAGCGGCGACTTCTACCATGTGGCCCCTTCCACCGCGGGCGGGGTCACGTTCTTCTTCGGTGACGTGTCCGGCAAGGGTGCGGAGGCCGCGGTGGTGGCGGGCCAGGTGCGGCAGAGCATGCGCACCCTGGCCATGGTCGAGCGGGAGCCCGAGCCCCTGGGTGACCTGCGGCTGCTCAACGACCTCATGATCAGTGCGGGCCATCGCTTCACGACCCTGGTCACGGGTTCCGCCCGCCCCTGCGACGACGGCTCGGTGCAGGTGGAGATCGCCAGCGGCGGCCACCTCTCCCCGCTCGTCCTGCGGGGCGACGGAAAGGTGGCGGAAATCGTCTGCGAGGGCATGCTCCTCGGGGCGGTGCCCGATCCCAGTTTCGGCCGTACCGAGTGCCGTCTCGACCCCGGTGAGCTGATGCTGCTCTACAGCGACGGGGTCACGGAGGCGCGAGGCGGTGCGAGCGGGCGGGAGATCTACGGTGACGAACGCCTCGTCGACGCGCTGGCCAGCTGCGGCGGCATGCAGGCGCCGTCGGTCGCCGAGCGACTGGAACTCCTCACGACCGAATGGCTGGCCGGTCGCCCGCACGATGACATCTCCATCCTGACGCTTCAGGCACCCCCTCGCCGTGGCTCAGTGTCCGCAGATGCGAGGGACTCGGAGGGCTCATGAACGGCACCGGGATCACCGAGACCATCCGCGCGGACTTCGACGCCTGCCTTGCGGGTGCGGACGAGGACGGAGCGCTGGAGCTGGCCACCGGCCTGGTGGCGAGCGGCGTGAGCGCGGAGGACGTACTGCTCGGCCTGGTGGCACCCGCCCAGGTGAGGGTCGGTGAGCGGTGGGAGTCCGGCGAGTGGACGGTGGCGCAGGAGCACGCGGCCACCCACGTCAGCCGCCTGACAGTGGACGCGATCGCGTCCACTGCCCACACCGGGGGCACCGCACGCACCCCTGCGGGAGCCGGCCCACCCCGCCATGTGCTGGTGGCGTGCAGCGACGGCGAATGGCACGTTCTGCCCTCCCACATCCTCACCGAGGTGCTGCGACTGCGCGGCTTTCAGGTGCGCTCACTCGGCGGCTCGGTCTCCCCGCACGAGCTTCTCTCGGACGTCCACCAGAACGGCCCTGACGTGGTCGCTCTCTCGTGCACCCTGTCGTGGAACCTTCCGCTGGCTTACCGGCAGATCGAGACCTGCAGATACGCCGGCGTTCCCGTCTTGACGGGCGGGCCGGGGTTCGGCCCCGAGGGCACATGGGCGTACGCCCTGGGCGCGGACCTGTACGCGGCCGACGCCCGTAGCGCAGCGGAAGCACTGCTTCACCCCTGGCCCCCGGTGACATGCGGGCAGTCGTCGGTCCAGCCCGGTGCCGTGGAGGCGTACGCCGTACTCGTCCGGCAACGCCTTGAGCTGCTCGATCACGTGATCCACGCGCTGCGTGACGTACTCCCCGGCCTGCGGAGCCGCTCGGGCATGGAACACGAAGAGGCCGCCGATTTCCTCGGCCGGCTGCTGGACTCCCTGGCAGCGGCCGTATTCGTGGACGACGAGCGCGTCTTCACCGGCCACCTCGCCTTCGCCATGGCCTACCTCACCGCCCGCTCGGTGGACCCCCGCTGCCTCCTCACGCTGACGGACGCCCTGACCGACCGCCTGCGCGAGTCCCCTCGGGCCCTGGCCACACTCGCGGCGGGGCGCCGATGCCTCACCGAGCAAGGGGTGGGCTCCGGCCCTCACGCATGAACGGGAGGGGGTGGCAACGGTCGCATCGGACTGATGCGGCACGAGAAAATCGGTCGAAAGGGCTGAACCCCATCGCTAGCGTATGGCGGATGGAAATCCGGGCGTTCGAGGAACGTGACTGGTCGCAGGTCTGGCCGATCGTCGAACGCGCCTGCTGTCGGGCTGTACGAGCGCCTCGGGTTCACCCTCATCGGCACCGTGCCGGGCGCGTTTCGGCATCCGGAGCTGGGGCCGGTCGGACTGCACGTCATGTATCACGACCTGGGGCCTGGCGTTCGGCGTGGTCTCGCTCCGCGTCGGGGAGGACTTCCGGTCGAGGTCAAGGTGCTGCTGCGGCATCACGGTGGGCTTGCGACGGCCACTCCTACGTCGACGGGGTGGCGAGCCAGGCGGCGCTCGCGCCCAACGGGGGCGGCTCATGGTGGAGTTCACCCGTGGGAGGACAATCACCGGCTATGGCCATCGACTACCGCAAGCCCCCTAAGACGCCCACCCCAGCGATCAGTCTGGAAAAGGTAGCCGCCCAGGCTCCGGGGCTGGTCAGCCTCTACAAGACGGCTGCGGTCTCGCTGGCCAAGCACGGCGCCGACGGGCAGCGTACCGCGGTGTACCTGGTTCTGGACCGTTCCGGGAGCATGCGCCCGTACTACCGTGACGGCTCCGTACAGCACTTGGCGGAGCAGACGCTGGCTCTCGCGGCGCACCTCGATGACGACGGGATCGTGCCGGTCGTCTTCTTCTCCACGGAGATCGACGGGACGGCTGAGATCAGCCTCGATGCCTACCAGGACCGGATCAACCCCCTGCACGACTCGATGGGGCACATGGGCCGTACCAACTACCACGTCGCCATGCAGGCCGTCATCGACCACTACCAGTCGTCCAAAGCCGACGACCCGGCGTTCGTCGTCTTCCAGACCGACGGCTCCCCCACATCCAAGGCGGCGGCAGAGCATGTGCTGTGCACGGCCGCGGGGCTGCCCCTCTTCTGGCAGTTCATCGGGTTCGGCGACGACGAGTTCCGCTTCCTGCGCAGGTTGGACGAGCTGCCGGTGCCCCACCGGCGCATCGTCGACAACGCGGGCTTCTTCGCCGCCGGACCGAAACCGAAGGGCCTCTCCGACGCCGCACTCTACGATCAGTTGCTCCATGAGTTCCCGCGGTGGCTCGCTTCCGCCCGCGCCGCCGGTGTCCTGAGGGGCTGAGGACTGCCGGGCCCAGAGCGTGGGCATCCCAGGACACGTGGCTACGCTCGCGGCGGCCACCTCGCCCGGCTTGATCATGGGCGGGCCCCGTTCCCGACCAGCCGGAGGGCCCCCGGATGCGCCCAGATGACCTCACCGACCCGGAACTCCGGCTCTGGGAGGCATTCGCCGCAGGGGGCGAAGTCGATCTGCGTCCGCGCGACGCGGTCGGCGGAACGGTGATGGACGGCGGCGGTTGGGGGCCGGAGCGGCAGGTGCGGGCCTCGGTGGTCCGCTCGTTGCTGCTGGGCGGTGCCGATGCCATCAGCGGTGAAACTCCGATGGTCCACCTGGTGGGTGCCCGGATAGCGGGGAAGCTGCGCCTGGTCTTCTCCGAGGTGTGCTGCGTGCTGTGGCTGGAGGAGTGCTGGTTCGAGGAGGCGCCGCAGCTGTACGGGGCCACCCTTCGGGTCACCAGTTTCGGTGGCTCGTGCCTACCGGGGCTGGGGATGGGCGCCACGACGGTGGACGGGAACCTCGACCTGATGAACTGTCGCGTACAGGGCAAGGTCGACGTACATGACGCGCACATCAGCGGGAGCCTGCTCCTCCAGGGCGCGCACCTCTCCCATGCCGGCGGTATAGCCCTGGACGGCGCACGCCTGGAGGCGAAGGGCGTCGTCGGGACCGGCGGATTCCGCGCCGACGGGGAGCTGCGACTGCTTCAGGCGCGCCTCGGTGACGGCCTGCACCTGTGCGGGGCGGCGCTGCGCCAACCCGGCGGTGAGGCCCTGTTCGCCCCCGGTATCCAGGTCCCCACGACCATCGATTGCGGCGAGGGCTTCCGCGCCGACGGAACCGTCACGCTGACCGGCGCCACCGTCGGCGGGTCGGTCAGCTTCGATGCGGCGTCCCTCACGCCCGCCCAGGGAAACGCCCTCTCCTGCCCTCACCTCCAGGCCGGGGAACTGCTCCTTCGGCCCGCGCGGGCCACGGGAGGCATGGATCTGCGCCACGCGGCCATCGGGGTACTCCGGCTCCATGACGACGGTCACGAGCAGTCGCCGCTCCAACTCGACGGGCTGGTCTACCGGTCGCTGGAACCGCACCTGGCCGTCAACGATCACCTTGAGCTGCTGAGCCGCGATCCCGACGGGTACCGGCCCCAGCCGTACCAGCAGCTCGCCACCGTCTACCAGTCCATCGGCCAGGACCGCGACGCCCGGACCGTGCTCCGGACCCGCCAGCGCCACCGCCGTACGACCCTCCCCTGGTACGCCCGGGCTTGGGGGTATGTGCAGGATGCCACCGTCGGGTACGGCTACGTGCCGGAACGTGCCGCGGTGTGGCTGCTGGCCCTGCTCGCCACCGGAACCACCGTCTTCGGCCTGCACCGGCCGCACCTGCCCAGTGGTACGCCCCATCCGGTGTTCAATCCCGTGATGTACAGCCTGGACCTGCTCCTTCCTGTGATCGACTTCGGCCAGGAGCGGGCGTTCCAGCCGACGGGGCCGGCCCAGTGGATCGCCTGGCTCCTGATCGGCGCGGGCTGGCTGCTGGCCACGGCCCTGGCCGCGGGCATCACCCGGGTCCTCTCCCGCCAATAGTCAGGGTTGTTCAGGTACGGGGGCCGCCATAGGTTGCCAGGCGGCTCAGCGCGCGCATGGCCGCGTGCTCTAGGCGGGAAAGGTCGTGGAGGATGGCGCCGGCCCGTACGAGGCACTGCGTATCGCCTGACGCACCGGCGCGGCTGATGAGTGCGGCGACTTCCGTCCATAGGGTGGCCGCCTCGGTGTACATCGCGTGGCCGGTGCGCAGGTGGTCGCTGTCGAGCAGTTGGGCGCATTCGGCGAGGAAGTCGCGGTAGAGGTTGCGGAACAGGGCGCCGCCGGTGCCGGCCTGCTCCATCAGGAGGGCGGCCTGGGGTAGGTCCCGCCGCGGGTTGTCGGTCCGCTCGAGCCATGTGCGTACCTGCTTGCCGGCCTTTTCGATGCCTCGGTGGCCGAGGTTGGCGATGGGCGGCTTGAGGAAGGCGTCGGCGCAGGCGGCGATGGCGGGAATGATGTGGCCCTGCGGGGAGGGCAGGTGCTTCGGGGCGGTGAGGGTGAAGGACCGGTGCTTGGCGGTCATCGGGCCGCGCGCGGCCCTGGCCCGGGCGAGGCTGGTCAGGCTGGTGGTCACCGTTCCGCCTTGCTGGTCGGTGTCCACCAGGTAGGCGCCGCGGTCGTCGTAGCCGTACATGGCGACGACATGACCGCCGAAGTGCACCTTCGATCCGAAGTAGTCCAGGTGGTAGCTGTCGAGCTGCAGTCCGACGGGGCGGCCGGCCTCGATGTGGGCCGCGACGTTCTCCCATGCCCGGCGAGGGGAGGTGGTCTCCTGGACCTGGAGGTCCAGCCCGAGTCCGGTGGCCAGGTTCCTGGTCAGCTCGAAGGGCTTGACCCGTCCCCCGAGGAAGGGGAAGCCCATGCTCTTGCTGTCCCAGTAGATGAAGGACAGGCCGGAGCCGAGGCCGAAGAGCATGGGTTCGGACAGATCGAGTCCCTGGTGCCGCAGCAGCACCCCGAGAGCCGACGTCTCGCAGTGCCGCGTACCACGGGCGTCAAGGTCAATCACTGTGGTCATGCCGTTTGCTTTCCTCGACGGGGATGATCAGCCGGGTCGTCCATTCCTCTTGCGGTGCCTCTGCCGGCCCGACGAGATAGACCTCACGTACCGGCGCTTGCGGACGCAGCCCGCGCTCGTGGACAGCGGCGAAGAGAGCGTTGTAGGCCAGGGGCAGCTGGGCATAGGACCCGAGGTGCACGGTCTCGGCGACGGGTCCGCCGGGCAACGTCTCGAACTCCAGGCCGGGCGTCCCCTCCCCCTGCGAGGTCTGCGCCCCGACGGCGATCTCCATCCGCTCCTCCAGATCCAGCGGATACAGCCCCCACAGCGGCGGCTCCCATGCGATTCCCCCCTTGCCGAGCACGGGCAACAGCCGGCCCACGCATGCCCCGAACGTCTCTCCGATCTCCTCGAAGGCACAGGCCGCCCGCACCACCGCCAGCCGCCGCTCCGGCTCTCTGCCCATCGTCACCTCATAGCCGGGAAGGCCGCCCTCCGCCAGCCGCTCCAGCATCTCCAGCCGTGCCTGATCCCTGCTGATCCGCTCGGCCAGCCGGTCCCGCTCGGCGCGCAGGATCTGTGCCCTGGATTCGGGCTCGGCGGCCAGCGCCTGGGCGATCACGGCCAGGGGGAGATCCATCTCGCGGAGCAGGGCAACGGTCAGGGCATCCCGTGCCTGCTCAGGCGCGTAATAGCGGTAGCCGGAGTTGGCGTCCACGCGGACCGGAGCCAAGAGCCCCGTCTCGTCGTAGTGCCGGAGCTGCTTGATGCTGAGGCGGCACAGGCGGGCGAACCGCCCGATGGTGAGGAGTTCTTCGTGCATGCCGTCATGGTGGACTCTCCGACGGTGGGAGAGTCCACCGCTGTGCCCATGGGCTCCATACCGCCTGCCTCTCCCTCCGCCGGGACGCCCCCGCTCAACGCCCGCCCCCCATGGGGCAGTCACAGCCCGTCGGTACGATCAGTGCACAGCGGGAATGCGTCCCACGGAGGTGCACGTCATGTCCGAGTCGAGCGTGTCCGGGTCCGGGGGTGGGGCCATGCCGGGCCGGAGTGATTCGCCTGCCGTCGCGTTGGGACCCACCGCCGTTGTTCTTGGTGTCCTCTCTGCTATCGGCGCATGGGTGCCTGCGCTCGTGCTGATCACCCTCCCGTGGGCGATCCTCGGCGGAGCGCTCGCCACTGTGCTCGGTGCCATGGGCATCCACCACGCCCGCCGCGGCGTCGGGCGGCTGTGGGCCGCCGTCACCGGCACGGCCCTGGGTGTCCTGGGGTTCGCCGGCCCGACCGCTCTCCTCTGGGGCTTTGGCGGCTAGTGCCGTGGCCGGGCGGGTGTGAGTGGGGCCAGCGCGGCGGGCCGCACCGCGGCGGCGGCGGTGGAGCCGAGGAGTAGGTCGGCCAGGTTGTGGGGCTGTGCCCGCTCGTCGGTGGGAGTCGCCGCTGTGATCCGGTCCAGGCGGAAGCCTCGGCCCGCGCGCCGGGTGCGGCACCAGGCGATGAGGTACCAGCGGCCTTCGGCGGTGAGCAGTCCGGCCGGTTCCACGACGCGGTCGCTTTCGTGTCCTGCCGCGTCGGTGTAGGACAGCCGCAGCGCCAGGTTGTGGGAGAGGGCCTGTTCCACCGCGGTGCGGACCTCGGAGTCGGTTCGCGTCGGCAGCGTAACGATGCGTGCGGCGAGTGTCCGGGCCGCCGTCGAGGCGGGGCCGGTCATCGAGGCCGCGACCTTCTGGGCTGCCGAACGGGCCGCACCGGCGTACGGGGTGGAGGCGTCGGCCGTGGCGAGCGCGGCGGTCAGTGCCGAGGCTTCATCGGTGGTGAAGTGGATCGGGGGCAGGGTCATCTCGGGGGCGATCGACCAGCCCCCGCCTCGTCCGGGTGTGGTGCGCACCGGGACACCCGTCCGCATCAGAGCCTGGAGGTCGCGCTGCACCGTGCGGGTGCTGATCTCGAATCGCGTGGCGAGCGCCGCGACCGTCAGCGGTCGCGGCGCGGCCGCGCGCAACTCTTCCACCAGCGCGTAGAGCCGGGCCGTGCGGTTCATGAGGCCGACGCTACCGTCACGCGGTGGCCAGGAAGTCCCGCTCGCGCCGCTGTTCCCGCTCGGTGACGGTCAGCGGGAAGAGGGTGAAGCCGTGCATCGCGCCGGCGACGACGCCGAGTTGCACGGGCGCGCCCGCCGCCTGCCAGCGCCCGGCCAGGAACAGGGAGTCGTCCAGCAGCGGATCCTCGGTGCCGACGACGATGCGGGCGGGCGGCAGACCGGCCAGGTTCGCGAACAGGGGTGAGAGCTCGGGGTCGCGGCGGCGCTCCACGTCCATCCCCGGGGTGAAGAGCTCGTAGATGCCGCGAAGCGAGTCGGTGTTGATCAGCAGCTGCCTGGGGCCGAATGACCGCTGGCTCGGTGTCATCGACAGGTCGTAGAGGCCGAAGAGCAGGTGGGCCGCCCGGAACGCGCCGGTGATGCCGTGCCGATCGCGAAGGCGTAGCAGCGTCACGACACTCAGGTGGGCACCGGCCGATTCACCACCGATCAGCAGCCGTTCGGTACCGAACTCGGTCGCGGCGTGCTCCACCAGCCACCGGGCGACCGCTTCGCAGTCGTCGGGCCCGGCGGGGAACGGGTGTTCCGGCGCCAGGCGGTACTCCACGCTCACCACGGCCAGCCGTGCCTGTACGGCAAGCCGCCAGAGCCGTTCATCCTGCCCGTCCGCGGAGCCGAATGCCCAGCCGCCTCCGTGGATGTGCAGGTACACGCCGTCGACGCGGTCCGGTACGAACGTCCGGAGCTTCACCCCGCCCTCGACGACGCGGCTTTGGGCGTGCGGCAGTCTCACCGGTGGGGTGTCGCCGCCGAGCCGGTTGCGCCGCAGGAGCGCCAACGTGTCCGCGCTCGGGGCTTGCCCGCGGGCCGGACGGCTCGCCGCGGCAGCCTCGAATTGCTCGTTGAAGGCCAGGGTCTCGGCGAGGCAGTCCTCATCTGTGATCGTCATGCGCAGACAGTCGCAGCCGTCCGCGACACCACCCTGTCACCCTTTCTTTGTGATCCGCGTCACGATCCTGGCGCGCTGCTCGCTACCACACCACGGGGACTTGCTCGAAGCTGTCCGTGAGGACTCCCTCGCGCCGTGCCAGTTCGGATGACGGGACCGCCAGGTCGAGACCGGGCAGGCGCTCCAGCAGGATTTCCAGGGCGACCTGGAGTTCGGTGCGGGCCAGGGCCTGGCCGATGCAGGAGTGGGCGCCGGCGCCGAAGGCGAGGTGGCGGTTGGGGGAACGGGTCAGGTCGAGTTCGTCCGGGTCGGAGAACATCCGCTCGTCGCGGTTGGCGGAGGCGACGACCGACAGGGTGGTGCTGCCCTTCGGGATCACCTCGCCGTCCAGTTCGATGTCGTCGGTGAGGTAACGCGGCATGCCCGGGCCCCGGTTGACGTCGAAGCGCAGCAGCTCCTCGACGGCCGGGCGGATCAGCGAGCGGTCGTCCAGCAGGCGCTGCCAGCGGGAACGGTCGTCGAGCAGGACCGGGACCAGCTTCCCGATCACGCTGGACGTCGTCTCGTGCCCGGCGTGCATCAGCCCCTGCATGATCTGGACGAAGACCGCCTCGGGCAGGCGGCGGTCGGCGGCGTCGGTGATCTCGATCAGCTTGCTGAGCAGGTCGTCACCCGGTTCGCGCCGCTTCCGGGCCAGATGCTCGGCCAGATAGGTCGCGAGGTCGTGGCGGGCGGTGCGGGTCTCCTGCTCGCCGTAGCGGTCCTGGCTGAACAGGGCGCCGGACCAGTACGAGAAGCGGTCCCAGTCCTGCTCCGGGACGCCCAGCAGGGCGCCGACGACCCGCACCGGAAACGGATACGCGAAACCCGCCCAGAGGTCCGCGGGCTTCGGGCCGGCCTCCATGGTGTCCACCAGGTCATGCGCGATGGCGACGATCCGGGGGCGGAGCGCGGCGACCCGCTTCGCGGTGAGCGTCTGGGCCACCAACCGCCGCCAGCGCTGGTGCCGTTCGCCCGTGCCGGTCCCGTCCGGGCCCGCCTCGCTCCGGTCCCTCGGGAAGCGCGGGTCGGACAGCATCGTGTGCACATCCGCGTAGCGCGTCAGCACCCGTACCGGCTCCCCGCTCGACCGCAGCGTCAGCTCCGGCACCGGGCACCCCTCCGCCCGCAGCGCCGCCCATTCCTTCGGGGGCTCCAGGGGGTGCTCCGATACGAACGGGAAATCGCCCAGGGGACAGCGCGCTTTCGGGCTGCCTGCCGCTTCCCGGCCGCCCTCCGCTTCCGTCTCGCCTGCCACTTCCGCTTCGGCCATAGAGCGCCTCCAGAGACGTACGACGTGCGGCGAACAGTTACTCACCCCTCAGGGGCGAAGTCAAAGCGGCTACCGGTCATGGCCGTTGGCTATGCCGCCCCCAGGACACCATCGCCTCGGCGGCGCGCGTACCGCTGGCCCTGACGGGGATCCTGCGAGAGACGAACCCGACGCCCGCGTTGGAGGGCCCGCCGCTGACCGAGGGCTTGGCCGGTCAGTTGCGGACGCTGGGCGAGCAGAAGGGCGTCGCACCCATCTGCGGCCGCGGCCGAACGGGGGCGAGGAGAGCTCGGGCGAGGACGACGCGGAGGGCTGAACGCCCCGGCGTGCCCCGGCCGGTGCGCCGCCAGTGCGACGCGCCGTGCTCTGCGCCCCTCGCGTCAGGCCGGGTGGGCGGATTGGGCGCGAGAGAGGGCCACGTCGAGGACGACCAGAAGGGCGTCGCGAACCGAGCGCGTCTCGCGGGCGTCGAAGACGATCAGGGGGACGTGCTCGGAGATGTCCAGGGCCCAGCGGACCTCGTCCAGATCGTGCTGGACCTCGCCGTCGAAGGCGTTGATGGCGACGGCGAAGGGGACGTCCTTGTGCTCGAAGTAGTCCACCGCCGCATAGCAGTCGTCCAGGCGGCGGGTGTCCACGATCACCAGACCGCCGAGGGCGCCCTCGACCACGTCGTCCCACATGAAACCGAAGCGGTCCTGGCCCGGCGTGCCGAACAGGTAGAGCTTCAGCTTCGGGTCGATCGTGATGACGCCGAAGTCCATGGCAACCGTGGTGGTGGTCTTGCCGGGGGTGTGGGTGAGGTCGTCCACGCCCGCCGCGACCTCCGTGATCAGCGCCTCCGTGGTCAGCGGCCGGATCTCGGAGATCGCCCCCACGGCCGTGGTCTTGCCGACCCCGAAGCCACCGGCGATGACCAGCTTGACCGGCAGTGGCGGTTCAACTGCTGTCGCGGAGTGAGCCCCGTGAGTCGGGGACGGCACGGAGACCATCGATAACCCTTCGCAGTACGGAGATGTCGTGGACGGTCCCGGCGTTCGGGACATGGACCGCCAGATGTCCTGCGGCGCGCAGGTCCTCCGCGAGGACCCGGACCACGTTGAGATGCAGCTGCAGCCGGGCGGCCAGCTCCGCCACCGACTGGGGGCGCCGGCAGGCGGCGACGATGTCGCGGCGTTCGAAGGTGAGCGACCGCAGGGCGGACAGCCCGTCCGGCGTCGTCACGATCTGGGTCTCGACGGGGAGCGGCGGCCCGGTGCCGCTCCCGGCCACCCGACCGGCGGTCAGCAGGAACGGCCGGATGGCGGAGGCGCGGCCTACGGGCTCGGTCGGCTCGACGGGGTCACTCGGCTCGACGGCCTCCGTCGGTTCGCCAGCTTCCGTCGGCTCCTCGGGCTCCGTCGGCTCCCGGGCGTCCCGTGCGCTGTCCTCCGCCTCGTGGGCTGCCGCCTCATGCGCTGCCGCGTCGTGCGGTACCGGTTCACCGGCGACCATCTGCCCCCTCCTCCGTGCGCCGCGCGATCCGTCAGCAGACGGACCCGGCGGTCTTCTTCAGCTCCATGACGAGCTGCGGGGTGAGCGCGGCCCCGGCCCGGTTGGCGAAGAGGGTCATCTCGTACGCGATGTTCCCCAGCTTCGCCTCCTTCGTGGTCACCACGCCCAGCACGGCACCGCACCCGATGGACGAGACCAGCACATGGCCGCCCTCCAGATCGATGATGACCTTGTTGAGGTCGCCGAGGCCGTAGTTGCCGGAAGCACCGGCGGCGAGGCTGGTGACACCGGAGACGATCGCGGCGAGCCGCTCGGAGTCCGCCTGTTCCCGCAGTTGGGAGACGGCGATCAGCAGGCCGTCGGAGGACACCGCGATGGCGTCGACGACACCGGCGGTCTCGGTGGCGAACCGGTCGAGCAGCCAGGTGAAGTCGGCCGCGGCGGCTCGCAGATCGGTGGTATCCCGCTCAGCGGAACCGCTCTTATCTGTCGGCGTGGTCACTTCCCGACTCCTTCCGGGGGCGCTGATGTGTCGATGGTGTGGCTTCGGCCTGGGCGGCGACGGCGCTGTCCTGCTCCGCCCTGCGTACGGCGGCCTCGAACTCGTCGAGTTCGGAACGGACCGCGTCGGCATCGGCGGGCCGGCGCGTGGCCGGGATCGCCCGGTCGGCCGGTGGGGTGGTCTTGTCGAGCGTCGCGCCCCGGACGCGGCGGCGCAGCGGGCGGGAGGCGGGGGTGGGGGCAACCGGGGTGGCGTTCGGCTCGTTCCCGGTGGACGGCTCGTTCCCGGTGGACGGCTCGTTCCCGGTGGACGGCTCGTTCCCGGTGGACGGCTCGTTCCCGGTGGACGGCTCGTTCGCCGCGTTCGGCTCATTCGCCGCCTTCGTTGTTTCCTGCGCGGTGGGAGTCTGCACCGCGTTCGTACGGGACGCCGCCGGGACGCGCCGTGGCAGACCGGACTCCGTCGCGGGCGCCGCCGGGCGGCGCCCGGGCGCGGTGGCTGCGGCCCGTACGGCCGGGGTCGGCGGGGTCTGGGCGGTGGGCGCGGCTTCGGGCTCCCGCCCGGCCCCCGCCGACGCCGAGGGCGCCCCCGGCCCCCGCGCCACCAGCAGCGCGGCCGGGACCCAGACGCTGCCCGTGACCCCGCCGCCCGGCGTACGGCTCAAGGTGACCCGGATGCCCCAGCGGCGGGCCAGGCTTCCGACCACGAAGAGGCCGAGCACCTTGGTCGGTACGAGGTCGAGCCGCTCGCGGCGCACCAGGCGGGCGTTCTCCTCGTCGAGGCGTTCCACGGCCATGCCGAGGCCGTGGTCGATGACCTCGATCAGCGCCCCGCCGTCCGCGCTGACGTCGGTGCCGGGCCGGACGACGACCTCGACGGGGGTGTCGGACGGGGAGAACGCGACCGCGTTCTCCAGCAGTTCGGCGAGCATCAGCGTGAGGTCGCCGGTGATGTCGGGTGCGACGGTGGCCTCGGTCTCGGACCGCAGGGACACCCGCTGGTACCCCTCGATCTGGCCGAGCGCCGCCCGGATCACATCGGCCAGGGTGGTCGGCCGGGCGTCCAGCTCGGTCTCCCGGATTCCGGCGAGCAGCATGAGGCTGTCGGCGTTGCGCTGGAGGCGTACGGCGATGTGGTCGATGCGGTAGAGCCGCTCCAGGATGTCGGGGGCGGTCTCCTGGCGTTCGACGGCGTCGATCAGGCTGAGCTGGCGGGTGGTGAGGTTGCTGACCCGGCGGCCGACGTTGCCGAACATCTCGCCGACATTGCGGCGGCTGAGCACCTGCCGCTCCAGCAGCGCCGCGGCGGTGACCTGCACCTGGTTGAACGCCTCGGCCAGATCGCCGATCTCGTCGCGCACCGGGACGGGGATCGGGCGCGGCCGCAGCGGGGTGCTGTCGGTCGCGTCGTCGTCCTCGTCCTCGACCTTGGCGAGTTCCTCGCCCGCCACCTCGACCACCTGGCGGGCGGCGCCGGTGAGGGCCGCGAGGGGGCGTACGACGGAGCGGCGGACCAGGAAGGAGAAGGTCAGCCAGGCGGCGAAGCCGAGGAGGGCGAGGGCGAGCAGCGCCAGCGCCTTGTGCAGGGCGTCCCGGGAGAGGCCGTCGGCGCGGTCGGCGATCTGGCCGATCAGCGAGCGGGCGATCTCGAGGCGGGCCTCGGCCTGCCGCGTGCCCGCGGCCATCTCGGTGCGCAACTGTCGCGGCGACTGGCCCTGCAAGCTGCTGGGGTCGATCTGGAGCTCCGCGAACCGGTCCTCGATGCCGTTCTCCTCGGAGTTCCGCTCGATGCCGTCGAGGCGCAGGACCTGGTCGGGGCCGGCGATTCTGGAGAAACGTTCCGACTGCTCCTCGTAGACCCGGTGGGCGCCGACCGCGCGGGTGTACTCGGTGAGCCCGTTGGCGTCCCGGGTCTGGGCGGAGAACACTCCGCCCTCGAAGGCCGCGTGGGCGGCGTCGGCGCGCAACACGGCGTCGACCAGCTCGATGGCGGACGACGAGGAGCTGTCGGAGAAGTGGTCGAGTCCGGTGCCGTCGATGAGATAGCCGACGGCGGCGGCGTACGCGGGGTCGATACCGGCGGCGGGCACCGAGCCCCGTTCGACCTTGTCCCGCAGCACGCTCAGGCGCTGGACGTAGTCGAGGGCCCGCGCCTCGCCCTTCGGCAGCTCCGATCCGAACGCGGACCGCACGGCGGCGGCCTGCTCCTCGGTGGCCCGCTGCGCCCGGCGGTAGTCGGCGGTCGAGGGGAGGGTGGCGCCGGAGCGGAGCGACTCCTGCTGGACGGAGAGCAGAATCGCCTCGCGGTGCTCGGCCTGTACCTCGTTGATCAGCCGGGCGACCTGGCCGGTGTCGCGCACCCGCTCGGCGATCCGGTCGGCGTCGCGGGCCTGCCGCGCCTGGCTGTACACACCGAGGCCGAGGAGCACGCCGACGACCGCCAGGGGCACGATCACCAGGACGTTGAGCTTCCGCCGGAACGGCCAGCGGTCCAGGAGCGCACCGGGGACTTCGGTCCTGCGACGGGACCGCGGACGCTGTGGCGCGTGCCCGGACGGCTTCTGTTCGGGTGGCGGGTCCGCCGTGTCCACAGACACCCAGGTCCTCCTTCGATGTGCTCCTGAGCGTGACCGAGGTGTTGTTGCCGCCATGGCCGACACCGGGGAGCGGGACGTCGGCGACGGCGTTTTCTGCCGGAATGCGAGCGACGGGATCGCGCCACATGCCTGACCGGGCGTGAACACTACCGCCTGCGCGCACCCGCGCAAGGCATGCCCTCTCAAGAACTCCGGAAATTCCATGAATTGCTGAGTTCAAATCACCCCCGCATCGCTCCGCACCCGGCCGGAGACCCCACCGGAGTCCCTAAGGTGTCCGCTCGGTGCCCATGGGGTGGCGGCCGAGAGCGCCGCGAGACCTGGCTTGTTCACGACTGTGCACGATGGTGGCCGCAGGTGCCGAAGGGGGCTGCCCCGCGCGGCGCCGCCACCCGTAACCTGTCTCCTCCCAGCCCTGGCCAGTCCCCCGGCCCGTACTCTCCGTACCCTCCGTGCCCTGCGAGGAGATCCGTGCACCCCACCCGCAAGGCGGCCCTGTCGGCCATCGCGCTGCTGGCCGTGGCCACCGCCGGCTGCGAGCCCGGCGCCGCCTCCACCTCATCCCACCCCAGCTCCGCCGAACCCGGCTGCCCGACCGCCCTCGCCAGAGCCAGACAAGCCGTCAAGAAGGCGGAGGCCGTCGACGCCCCCTGGAAGGGCCCCACCACCGGGCCCAAGGCGGCCGGGCACGGCAAGAGCGTCGTCTTCATCGCCCATGACCTCTCCAACCCCGGTCCCGCCGGAGTCGCCCAGGGCGTCCAGGAAGCCGCCACGCTCCTGCGGTGGAGCGCCCGAACCCTCAACGGGCAGGGCACGCCCGCCGGTTACCGGTCCGCCTTCAAGAAGGCTCTGGCCCTGAAGCCGGACGGCATCGCCATCGCCGGTTTCGACCCCGGCAGCATCGCCGACGAGATCAAGCAGGCCACGGCGGCGGGCATTCCGGTGGTCGGCTGGCACGCCGCCCCGGCCCCCGGCCCCGACGGAAGCCCCGAACTCTTCAGCAATGTGACCACCCGGGTCGAGGACGTCGCGAAGATCAGCGCCGACTGGATCATCGCCCACTCGGGCGGCCGCGCGGGGGTGGTGCTCTTCACCGACGCCACGGTCCCCTTCGCCAAGCACAAGTCGGACCTGATCAAGAAGGAGCTGGCCACCTGCTCCGACGTCAAGCTGCTGAGCTACCGGAACATGCCGATACCGGAGGTCAACAAGCGCGCCATCGGGGAAGTCCGCTCGCTGCTCGCCCGCTACGGGGACAAGTGGACCTACTCGGCCGCCATCAACGACCTGTACTTCCGCCACACCGCCGCCGCTCTGCGGGCCGCGGGCAAGGACGGGGCGGACGCCCCGTTCAACATCGGTGCGGGGGACGGCGATCCATCGGCCTTCCAGCGCGTCAACGGCGAGCGGTTCCAGGCCGCCACGGTGCCCGAGCCCCTCACCGAACAGGGCTGGCAGATCGTCGACGAGTTCAACCGCGCCTTCGCGGGCAAGCCGGCCAGCGGATACGTCCCCCAGGTGCACATCACCACGGCCGCCAACAGCGGCGGGGCGCTGTCCTGGGACTCCGAGGGCTATCGGCAGGTCTACCGCAAGATCTGGGGCAAGTAGGCGGCGCGGCCGGGCGGGAAGCGCGACGGCAGGGCCCCGAGCCGCTCGGGAAGCCCTGCCGTCAGATGGACCTGGTCCCGGTGGACCTGACCGTGGTGAAGCTAGTCCTGGTGAACCTCGTTGCGCCCCGGGCCGCCGGAGAGGGTGTCAGTGCCCCGGCCGCCCCACAGCACGTCGTTGCCGCTGTTGCCGTAGATCGTGTCGTTGCCGTCCTCGCCGTACAGCGTGTCGTCGTCCTGGTCGCCGTAGATGGCGTCGGCGCCCTTGCCGCCGCGCAGGATGTCCTTGCCGGTGCCGCCGCGCAGGATGTTGTCCTCGGCGCCGCCGGTGATGGTGTCGTCGCCGGCGTCACCGTGGCATTCCTGCACGCAGTTGGTGATGGTGTCGTCGCCGTCGCCGCCGTAGGCGCCGAAGCCCATGACACCGCCGCCGCCGTCGATCTGGTCGTCGCCGTCCTCGCCGTAGAACATCGGCGCCGCGTTGCCCTTGAGGACGTCGTCGCCGGCGCCACCGTGAATTCCGGCGTAGGCCGAACTGTCGGCGTCGAGCTTGATGGTGTCGTCGCCGTCACCGAGGTCGACGTCGTAGTTATCCGAGTCGTCGGAGTTCTGCGGGATGAGCACCGCGCACTGGGCGACGGTGTGATCGCCCGCGGTCGGGTAGGTGCACTCGTCCCAGTCCGCCGCTTCCGCGTCGATGGTGATATCACCGTTGTCGCGGAAGGTGAGGACGTAGTATTCCTCGAATTCCCCACGGCTGACGATCTGCTCGGAGACCGACAGGTTGTTCTTCTGTCCCGCGGCGGCCTTGTACCAGAGCTCACCGTCCTCGTGGACGAGGGAGCCCGAGGTCGTCGCGGCCGCCTGGGCGGCGGGCGCCGCGAGAGCGGCTCCCCCCAGGGCGAGGGCGAGGGTGGCCGCAGCGGCCATGGTCCGGTACATGCGCATAGGGGTGTGGCCCTTCGTGCTATCAGTGCCGATCAAACCGGCGGAGAAAGCGCCGATACGATCACCGGGCGCCGGTCATCGGCGATTTGGTGTTTCCGATCGCCCAGGTAGACCGAGATTGACGGCAAGCGGTTGCACCGGGAATCCCCTAGTTTCCCGCAGGCGCAGGTCATCCCCTTTTTCCAAGGTAGTTGCGCGATGAAAAGTTCCATCGCGGCAACCGCCTATTGTGAGCCGCTTAACTCTTTGTTCACCGAGTGGCCGTTGAGCCGGCCGAAGGCGGACCGGTGAGGTGGGCCCGGGCGTACTTACGGAAGGCCGTCACAAGGCGGCTGTTGTCGTCGGCGCGGGTGGCCAGCACCACGTGACTCGGCTCGACCCCGTGCAGCGGGACGGTGGCGAGATCGGGGCGGAGGCCCTGGCCGTAGGCGCCGGGTGCGATGGTCACGGCCTGGCCGGAGGCGATGAGTTCGAGCTTGTCCTCCACGCCCTCGGCGAGCGGGCCGTCGGGTGCGCGGCTGCCGTCGGGGCGGGGGTCGATGCGCCAGAAGGCGTTCCAGACCGGGTCGGCCCCCCGGATCAGGGGTTCATCGGCGATGTCGGCGACGGTGACCGACTCCTTCCCGGCCAACGGGTGGTCGAAGGGCACCACCAGCACCCGGGGCTCGTCGTAGAGGACCGTCACCTGCAGATCACCGGTCGGGAACGGCAGCCGGGTCACCGCCGCGTCCACCCGGTGGTCGAGCAGGGCGGCCCGTGCGTCGTTCCAGGTCAGATGCAGAGTGCGGACGTCGGCGTCCGGGTTCCGGTGGCGCAGCTCGCGCACCGCCGGGGTGACGATGACGTTCATGATGTAGCCGATGGTGATCCGGCTCGGCTCGGCGACGGCCCGGGTGTGGGCCGCGGCCTGGGCGGCGGATCGCAGCAGCGCCTTGGCGCGGGACAGGAAGACCTCGCCGGCCTCGGTGAGCTTGCTGCCCTGCGGGGTGCGGTCGATCAGCCTGGCCCCCAGCTGTCGTTCGAGCTGACGGATCTGCCGGCTCAGGGACGGCTGGGTGATGTGGAGGGCCTCGGCGGCGCGGCGGAAGTGCCGGTATTCGGCGACGACGGTGAAATACCGCACCAGCCGAAGATCGAGATCCACCGGAGGCGGCGTGTCTGCCATGCCCTCACGCTAGCCGCACCGACCCGCCGGACGCTACTGCGCAATCCCCCTGAGCTGGGGTGATGCCTGAGTCGTATCTCCGCATGCGGAACAGGCCTTGGACGCGGGTCCAGGGCCGTTCCTAGCGTGGCGTACGCATCCGCAGCAGTTCCCCCCTTTTTCCTGTACCTGCGAGGAGAGACATATGTCCGCACCCGTAGCGCTGATCACCGGTGGCACCAGTGGAATCGGCAAGGCCACCGCCGAATCGCTTCATCGTCGCGGATATCAGGTGGTCGTCACCGGGCAGAATCCCGACACCATCGCCGCGGCCGAGAAAGAATTCCCCGAAGGCGTGGTCGTGGTGCGCGCCGACGCCCGCTCACTGGCCGAGACCGACCGCGTCGTCGAGGAAATCCGTGAGCGCTTCGGCGGACTCGATGTCGTATTTCTCAATGCCGCCATCGTCCGCATGCTACCGATCGAAGCCGACGTATTCGACGAGACCGCCTACGACGACCTTTTCAGCGTCAACGTCAAAGGCCAGTTCTTCACCCTCCAAAAGGCTCTCCCGCTGCTCCGTGACGGAGGTTCCATCATCTTCAACGTAGGAATCGGCGCCACCAGGGGAATTCCCGGCGGGGCAGCTGTCAGCACCGCCACCAAGGGAGCCCTGCTTTCCATGGTGCCGTCACTCGCCCTTGAACTCGCTCCCCGACGCATTCGCGTCAACGCCGTCAGCCCCGGCCCGATCGACACCGGAATCTGGGCCAAACAAGGGATGCCGGCCGAAATGCTGGAGGAGGCCGCCGAGGCCACGGTCTCCCAGGTCCCCCTCGGGAGGTTCGGGACGAGCGAAGAGGTCGCCGAAGTCGTGGCGTTCCTGGCCTCGGACGCGGCCGGCTTCGTCACGGGGGAGAACCTCGTCGTGGGTGGGGGTGTGGGGATCAGGTCGTAGGCGATGCGCCGTCCTGGGGACGCGCCGCACGGGCCCGGTCGCTCAGGGACGAGCCCGGCGTTCGCGGCCGAGCCAGGTCGTTCACGACCGAGCGGGTCAGAAGCGGTACGGCGTCGCGTACTCCGGCAGCAGGACGCGGGAGCCGGGGCTGGCCTCGCGGATCCGGGCGATGAAACCGTCCAGGTCGATCGTGGGATCGCGGTGGGCGCCCTCGTCCAGGGGGAGTTCGAAGTTGTCCCAGTGCACGGGGACCACGGTGGCGGGGTGGCCGAGCGCCTTCAGCAGGCGGGGGGTGTAGCGGTGAGTGGCGGGGGTGCTGGGGGTGGCGATCATGGCCACGTCGGGGCGCAGACCGGCGGCGTCCCGTTCGCTGAAGTCGCTCGCTCCCATGAGGAAGGCCGAGAGCCCATCGGGCAGCGTCAGGTGGAAGGCGAGGGTGTCGCCTTCCGGGAGGTCGGAGACGGTCTGGGGGCGGGGCGGAGGGCCGGTGAGGGTGCCGGGGGCGAAGTAGCCGTAGGAGTCGTTACGGCTGTGGCGGCTGGAGACCGCCTCGACCACCAGGCCGTCGAAGTCCAGCACCTCACCGCCCCTGACCACGGCGATCCGGGCCTTGTCGACGCCGAGGGCCCGGAGCAGGTGGTACGTGGTCTCGGTGCCGACGATCCGCGCCTTTGGGGCGGCCGCGGCGATATAGGGGACGTCGTTGAGGTGGTCCCAGTGGCTGTGGCTGACCAGGATCAGCTCGGGGCTTCCCCTATGGCGGTCGATCGTCGTGGCGTCCGTGGTCAGCGGCGTCTTCGGATTGAAGCTCTTCTTGAAGAGCCCGGTTTCGAAGCGGCTCAGATAGGGATCGAAGAGGATCGTGCGCCCGCCGCCGATGTCGATGCGCCAGCCGCTCGTACCGAGCCATTGGAAGGTCGCGTTCGAAGTCTTCGCGTCGGAGGGCCTGGGGGCGCTCGGTGCCGTCCCCGTGGCCGCCCGGGCGGCCGTGGGAAGGACGGCGGGTACGGCCGCGCCGGCCGCCGCTCCCCGGATCAGCAGACGGCGGTTGAAGCGCGATGCTCTGTTGGCGGTCATGGGCACAGCAGAGCAGCTCCCCCGGGCCACCGTCCAAGATCGTCGCGGCACCACAGCCATATCCGGTTCCGTATCAGGCCAGGTCAGCGGCGTCTGAGCGCGTCCACCGCCAGCCGCGCCGCCCGCCCGATCGCCGCGTCCACCGCCGTACGTGCCGCCGCGGCCGAGGCCGTACGGGCGAACACGGCGACCGCGTACCGGCCGCCGTCCGGGTAGCGGACGACGCCCGCCTCGATATGCAGGCTCGGCAGCGTGCCCGTCTTCGCCGCGACCAGCACGTCATCGGGGAAGCCGGAGGCCAGCCGCTGACGGAAGACCTGCCGGGACATCAACTCCCGTACCAGCGCGCATGCCGCCGGGGAACCTGCCCGGTCCCGCCAGATCAGGCCCAGCAGGGTGGTGATGTCGCGGGGTGTGCTGGAGGTGGTGTGCCGGGGGTCCAGGACGCGGAAGCGGCGCAGCCGCTCGAAGGTCAGCGTCGGATAGACGGCGGCGAACTCCGCCTCGTCCGTCGCGCCCGCGTCCTCGAACATCGACTCCAGCAGTTCCCGGGGCCCGCCGACGATCCGCGTGCGGCCCAGGCCGAGTTCGGCCGCCAGCAGCCGCACCGTATCGAGGCCGATCCGGCGCATCAGCGCGTCCGCCGCGGAGTTGTCGCTCACCGACAGGGCGAAGTACGCCAGGTCGCGCAGGGACATCTCGACGTCGTCGGCGCAGCCCGCGGTGCCCCAGCCGCCGAGGCGGTCGGGGGCGGTGATGACGACCCGTTCGCGGGGGTCGAGCTGTCCGGCGCCGGCCTGCCGGGCGAACTCCAGCACCAGCAGGATCTTGAACACGGACGCGATGACGACCTGGTCGTCCACGCCGAGGCCGAGTTCGCGCCCGGGTGCGTCGATGTCCACCGCGTGCAGCCGGCCCTCGGCGTCCGCCGCCGCGAACACCTCCGCGATCCGCTTCTCGGCCAGCGCCGTGTCCACCGGCACCGGGGCCCCTGTTTCCCCCTTGTCCAACGCTCCCCCTCACCCCTCCGGCGTCGCATAGGGTCGGCCGGTGGATCTCATACGCCACCTGCGCCTGTTCATTGTCGTCGCGGAGGAGCTGCACTTCAGCCGCGCCGCCGATCTCCTCGGCATGGCACAGCCGCCGCTGAGCCAGTCCATCCGGCGGCTGGAGCGGGAGTTGGGGCTGGAGCTGTTCGACCGCTCGGCCCGCCAGGTGCGGCTCACCGCCGCCGGTGCGCTGCTGCTGGAGGAGGCGCGCGAACTGCTCGGCCGCGAGGAGCGGCTGCGTACGGTCATGGCGCGGGTCCGCGACGGGGAGCTGGGCACGCTGCGGGCGGGCGTACCGTCGCAGACGCCCGCCCGGACGCTGCACGCCCTGCTGTCGGCGTGCGCGGAGGAGTTCCCGGGGTTGCGGATCGACCTTCAGGAGGTCGACACGGCCGAGCAGGTGCGGCTGCTCGCCGCCGCCCGGCTCGACGTGGGGCTGGTGCACCACCCCGTGGCGGACGCCGACGATCTCGTGGTGGGACCGTCCGCCGGGGTCGAGTTGGGGGTCGTCCTGCCCCGTTCCTCTCCGTTGGCCCGCCTTTCCGAGGTGGCGCTGGCGGACCTTACCGGCCATGAGCTGTTTCTCTTTCCCCGGGCCGCGGCGCCGGGGTGGTACGACCGGATTCTCGATATCTGCCGGGAGGGCGGTTTCACCCCGCCCGCGGTCCGTCATGCCCGTAATCCGGAATTCCTGCTGGGGCTGGTGGCATCGGGACGCGGGGTGGCGTTCGACGACGGGCGGGTGGCGGGCAAGGAGCCGCGGGCCGCCTGGCGCCCGCTGGCCGGCCGGCCGCTGATGCTGTGGATGTCCGCCGTGTGGCCTGCGCATTCGGGCCATCCAGCGGCAGCTCCGTTCGCCCGGATCGCCGCGGAGGTCATCGCGCGGGAAGACCCGCCCAACCGGCTGCTCACGCCTTTGGAGGAGACCGGCCGACCCCGGCCGTGGTCGGTGGTCTTCGAGCCCGGCGCCGGTCCGGCGACACCGTGAGAATCCCTCGCAGGAAAGCGCCGCGAGAAAGCGCACCAAGAAACTGATCCGGATTACAGTTCACCTTTCCTGGAGAACATTTCCGGAACCCATGGAGTTGTACGGATCCGCCTGTCAAGATCTTCCCTCATGCCTTCCCCGTTCACTCAGGAATATCAGGGATTCTCGTGCGGAAAATAAATGCGGCCGCCACCGTGGCCGTCACGGTGCTGGCTCTGGCGCTGACCGGCTGCGGCAACGACGACAAGGGCGCCCGGTCGTCCGGCACTTCCGACAAGGCCGCGGCCACCCAGAAGGGCGACGGCTCGGAACGCGGCACCGCGTCCGCCACCCCCACCGGTGCGAGCCCCAGCCCGAGCCGTACGAAGCCCGCCGGGAAGAGCCCCAGCACGAGCCCGAGCAGCCCCCGGACCACCCGCACCGCCGACAGCGTCACCCCGGCGCCCCGCCGCACGGCCCCGAAGACGCAGGCCCCCGCGCCGACCCGCGCGGGCGCCCCGGCGAGCGTGCAGGGCACGTGGTACTCCCAGGTGCGCGATCCGAACGGCAAGCCCCTCGTCATGACCGTGACCGGCGGCTCCCTGACCGTGGGGTACCAGGGCAAGTCCTGCCCCGGGACGATCAGCGCGAACATGGCCGTCTCCATGACCTGCCAGGGCGAGACCATCTCCGGCGGCACCGCGGTGGTCAGCGGTGACGGCCAGAGCCTGACCATCAACTGGCCGCAGGGCAACCCCGACCGGTACGTCCGCCCCTAGGGTCTGTCGTCGGACAGCCGGGTTCAACTCCCGGTGTCTCAGGCGCCCGCCGCCCCGACTCCGCCGCCCCGCGCCTCCGCACGCCGCCGCTGCTCCTCGATCCGGTGCAGCACCGAGTCCAGATGCGTCTCGGAGGCGGCCCGGGCCGCCTCCGGGTCGCGCGCCTCGATCGCCCGCAGGATGGCCTGGTGCTCCTCGATCGTGGCGCGCCGGCGGGCGGCGGACAGCGAGTTCTCGCGCCGCCCCGGCTCACCGATCTCGTAGACCCGGTCCAGCAGCCGCAGCAGCAGCGGGTTGCGGGTGTACTGGGCGATGGCGCGGTGGAAGGTGCGGTCCAGGTCGGTGAACTCCCGCCGCGTGGGCTCCCGTCGCATCGCGTCCAGCAGGGCGTGCAGCTGAACGATGTCGGCGGGGGTGGCACGCCGGGCGGCCCGCGCGGTCACCGAGGGCTCGATACACGCGCGCACCTCCATGACCTGCAGCAGCTCCGCCGTGGCGTCGAGCCCCGAGGCGAGGATGTCGCCGTGCGGGGTGGCCCCCGGGTCGAGTACGACGGTGCCGGAGCCGGGGCGCCGGGCGACCAGTCCACGGGAGGCGAGGGCGCGCAGCGCCTCGCGGACCGAGCCCCGGGAGACGCCGAGGCTCTCCGCCAGCTCCCGCTCCGGGGGGACGCGGGAACCGGGCGGCAGCTGATCAGGAGGCTGCCTCTTGACTTCCTCCCCCTCCTAAAAGGAGGGGGATTCCTACGGCTCGCGCCGCAGGGGTTTCTGCTTCGTCACCGACTGCCCGCCCGGAGTACTCCGTTGAGGTCTTACACCAGCTCCACAGACAGACGCCGTCAGTCCGACGGCCAGGATGTTCTTCGCCGCGTTCACGTCCCGGTCGTGGGTCGCCCCGCAGTCGCACGTCCAGGTCCGGCCTGAAGACCGGGGTTTCCACGAAGGAGAGACCCGATGACCGCCGCCGTCACGTCCGTGGAGGCGCCGCGGGACGACGCCGTGCTCGACATCAGCGGCCTCGTCCGCCACTTCACCGGCCCGGCCGGCACCGTCAAGGCGGTCGACGGGGTCAGCCTCAGCATCGGCCGGGGCGAGATCGTCGGCCTGGTCGGGGAGTCCGGCAGCGGCAAGTCCACAGTGGGGCGGTGCGCCGTACGGCTGGACCGGCCGACCGCGGGCAGCGTGACGATCAACGGCCGCGAGGTGACCCGGCTCTCGAAGCGGGCGCTGCGTCCACTGCGCAAGGACTTCCATCTGGTCTTCCAGGACCCGTCCTCCTCGCTCGACCCCCGGATGACCGTGGGCGCCATCGTCGCCCAGCCGCTGCGACTGCACCGCCTGGCCTCCGGCGACGCCCTGCGCGACCGGGTCGCCGCGCTGCTGGCCCAGGTGGGGCTGCGGCCCGAACTGGCGCGGCGGCGGCCCCATGAGCTCTCCGGCGGGCAGCGGCAGCGGGTCTCGATCGCCCGCGCGCTGTCGGTCGACCCACAGCTGCTGGTGGCCGACGAGCCGACGTCGGCGCTGGACGTCTCCGCCCAGGCGTCCGTGCTCAATCTGCTGGCGGATCTGCAGCGGGAGCGGCGCTTCGGCTGTCTGTTCATCACCCATGACCTGGCCGCCGTCGAGTACCTCGCCGACCGGATCGCGGTGATGTATCTGGGGCAGTTGGTGGAACAGGCCCCGGCCGCCGAGCTGTTCGCCGGCCCCAAGCATCCGTACACCCAGGCGCTGCTGTCCGCGGCGCCGGTGCCGGACCCGGCCGCGCAGCGGTCGCGCGCCCGGATCGTGCTCAGCGGGGAGCTGCCCAGCCCGCTGGATCCGCCCCCGGGCTGCCGCTTCCACACCCGCTGTCCGCTCGCCGTCGACCGCTGCCGCACCGAGCCGCCCGCGCTGCGCGGACTTGCGGGCGGCGGGGGTCGGCAGGTCTCCTGCCATCTGGTGGCGGACGACGGAACCGCGCCGGACGCCTCGGCACCATGACCATGCCCATGCCCCATAAGGACACCTCCGCCCCATGAGAACGCTCCGGCTCCCTGAGGACGCCTCGGCCCTCTGAGCCACCCCGGCCCCCTGAGGACACCTCAGCCGCCTCAGCCCCCTGAGCCCCGCCCGCGCACCTGCCCCCGTACGAGATCAGGAGCTCGCCGCATGTTCACCACCCGGCCCACCCTGCAGGGCACCCATGGCATGGTGTCCTCCACCCACTGGCTGGCCTCGCAGTCCGCCATGGCCGTCCTGGAGGACGGCGGCAACGCCTTCGACGCGGCCGTGGCCGCCGGGTTCGTCCTCCATGTGGTCGAGCCGCATCTGAACGGGCCCGCCGGTGAGGTGCCGATCATCCTCGCCCCGGCAGGCGGCGAACCCACCGTGCTGTGCGGCCAGGGCCCGGCCCCCGCCGGGGCCACCATCGACCACTACACGGCGCTCGGCCTCGACCTCGTCCCGGGCACCGGCCCGCTCGCGGCGGCGGTGCCCGGGGCGTTCGACGCCTGGATGGTGCTGCTGCGCGACCACGGGACGAAGCGGCTCGCCGAGGTGCTGCGGTACGCGATCGGCTACGCCGAGCACGGCCACCCCGCGGTCGAGCGGATCGGGGAGACGGTCGAGGCGGTGCGGGAGCTGTTCGAGACCGAGTGGACGACCTCGGCCGAGCTGTATCTGCCGGGCGGGGAGTCCCCCGCCGCCGGGCGGCTGCTCACCAACCCCGCGCTGGCCGCCACCTGGCGGCGGCTGATCGCCGAGGCGGAGGCGGCCGCGGCGGGGCGCGAGGCACAGATCGAGGCGGCCCGCCGGGTCTGGCGCGAGGGCTTCATCGCGAAGGAGCTGGCGGACGCGGCGGCCCGGCCCGCGATGGACTCGTCCGGGCAGCGCCACGCGGGGACGCTCACCGGGGACGACCTGGCCGCCTTCGAGGCCACATACGAGGCGCCGGTCAGCCACTCCTGGAACGGCTGGACCGTATGCAAGGCCGGGCCCTGGAGCCAGGGGCCGGTGCTGCTGCAGCAGCTCGCCCTGCTGCCGGACGGGCTGAGCGCGGACGACCTGGGCACGCCCGACTTCCTGCACACCCTGATCGAGGGCGGCAAGCTGGCCATGGCCGACCGGGAGGCGTGGTACGGGGACGCCGCCGACGTGCCGCTGGCGGAGCTGCTCTCCCGCCCGTACAACGACGAGCGGCGGAAGCTGATCGGTGAGGCGGCCTCGTACGAGCTGCGTCCCGGGCGCCCCGGGGGCCGTACGCCGCGGCTGAGCAGGCAGGCGCTGGCCGCCGTGGCCCGCGCGGCCTCCGGGGCGCCCGGACCGGCCGCCGGGCCCGGCGGCGGGGAGCCGACGGTCGGCGGTCCGGACCTGGGACCGGCCCTCGGCGGAGGACCGGCGGTCGGGGGACCGGCTCCGGGCGAACGGGCCGACGGCGAACCGGCCGTCGGGCCGGACGGGGTGACGCGGGGCGACACCTGCCATCTCGACGTCGTGGACCGCTGGGGCAACATGGTCGCGGCCACGCCCAGCGGCGGCTGGCTGCAGTCCAACCCCGTCATTCCCGCGCTCGGCTTCCCGCTCGGCACCCGGCTCCAGATGACCTGGCTGGACCCCGGACTGCCCAGCTCCCTCACCCCCGGCCGCCGCCCCCGCACCACGCTCACCCCCTCGCTCGCACTGCGCGGCGACACCCCCGTCATGGCCTTCGGGACGCCGGGCGGCGATCAGCAGGACCAGTGGAGCACGCACTTCTTCCTCGCGGTCGCGCTGCGGGCGCCGGTGCGCTCCGGCCTGGATCTGCAGGGCGCCATCGACGCCCCCAACTGGCACCAGGAGTCCTTCCCCAGCTCCTTCCACCCACGGGCGATGACGGCGGGACGGGTCGTCGTGGAGTCCCGGATCGACGGGCCCGCCGTCGCGGAGCTGCGCCGCCGCGCCCACGACGTGGTGGTCGGCGAGCCCTGGTCGGAGGGACGGCTGTGCGCGGTCGCCCGCGACCCCGAGACGGGCGTCCTGCTGGCCGCCGCCAATCCGCGGGGCGCGCAGGGGTACGCGGTGGGGCGCTGACGCCGGCGGCGGGCTGCTCCCCTCCCCGCCCCTTCCCGCAGCATCGATATGCGGCTCCGCCGCGTGGGGGGCTCCGCCCCAGCCCCCGGCCGCGTCGCCCCCAGGGGCGTGGGAAAGACCCGCCGGGTGGCGTGCGCGCCAAGCAGGTCGGAGGAAGTCCGCTACGGTTCGGGCAGCGCCCCGAAGGGGCGCGGGGCGGTGCCGATGTGCGGCTCCGCCGCGGCTGTGTCGATGTGCGGCTCCGCCGCGTGGGACCAGCCACGACGGCGCCGCAGTCGGCCGACGACGCATCGCGGCACTTCCATCGGAGCGCTCAGCGGGCGTACCCGCTGGGGTCCGCGGACCGGAGCTTCTCGGCTCGCTTCAGCGGGTCGTAGCCGGGGTCGACGCCCTCGACCAGGACCACGACGCCCTCGATGTGGTCCGTGCGCAGCGGCAGGATGTCCTGATACGCGGGCGAGGCGTACCAAGCGCGGGCGTCCGTCATCCCGCCCGGGAACTCGATCAGCACCACACTGCCCGGCCACTCCCCCTCGACCACCTCCAGCTCGCCGCCGTGGATGCGGAAGCGGCCGTGGAAGGGGTCGAGGGTGGCCTGGATCCGCTCCAGGTACTCGATGACGTCGGGGTGCGGACTGCGGCCGTGCAGATGCGCGAGCGCGTAGGCGGCGGGCATGGCTCCTCCAAGTGCTCCGGCATGTGCTCCGGGCTGATCGGCGGTCGGGTCCGGTCCGGTGTCTGCGGCGGACACGGATCAGCCTGCCGCGCCACGCCCGGGGCGTCGATTACCCCTGAGGTCATGGCGGGGGCGCCGGATGCGGTGGCCGACCGGGCCCCGGGCCTCAGTCGAGGATGCCCAGGTCCTCCCGCATGATCCGGCGCATCGTCGCCAGCCGGGGCTCGGCCTCCTTCAACTCCAGCAGCGCGCCCGCCGCCGTCTCGCCGTCGCGCTGCAGGCCCCGGTCGATCCGTTTGGCCTGCGCGTCGATCCCGGCGAGCACCGTGTTGAGCGCGCGGGACGCCTCCAGGACCCGCTCGGGGACGATCATCTGCGCCTCGGCGTAACGGTCGCGGTAGTCGCGGCGGGCCTCCTCCAGCCGGACGCGGTCCTCGTCCGTGTACACGCCGTCGCGGATCCGGTGCAGCGCGTCCTTGAGGAGTGTGTGGAACTGCCGGGAGGCGCGGTTCATTGCGGTGTAGGCGGTCCGGCGCTCCTCGAAGCGGCGCCGCCGGTCCTCCGTACGCGCGTCCTCCTCTCGTTGACGTGCCGTCATGCGCTGCTGGAGAAGGGGCGCGAAGAGGGTGCCGAGGATGCCGACAACGGCGGTGATCATGGCGGCTATGACAGTGGACACCGGCCGAGCCTAGCCGCGCCCCTTCCCCTGGCCGCCGCCGATTCCGCAGACCGGTCCGAGCCCCTTCGGGAACCCAGGCGATCGGAACTAATGTGCTGTTTCATGCCCGCCTCGCCCTCCGACGTGCGCGCCGATCGCGCCGACCGCGCCGACCGCGCCGACAATGTTCTCGCCCTCGCCCGGCTGGCCTCCAGGCGCGGGGCGGTACGGGACATGCTCGGCTGGCTGACCCGGCGCACCGGGGGCCCGGCCGTGCTGGTCGGGGACACCGGCCGGGTGCTGGCCGGGCCGGGTGGGGAACACGACCCGGCGGTGGCGCGGCCGGCCGCCGACGCGGCCGTCGAGCTGCACCGGCGCGGGGCGCCGTCCGCCGTGCTGGGCGGGGGCGAGGGGCCCCCGGTGCATCTGATCGCGCTCGACACCGACCCGAGCACATATCTGGCCGTCATCGGGCCGGACGATCCGCACTGCGGAATGCTGCTCGCCGACGCCGCGCGCACCCTCGCCCTGTGCTGGCGGCTGGAGCAGGCCGAACGGGCGCGGCGGCGGATCGAGTCGGCCGAGGAGCACAGCCGGGAGGCGGTGCTGCATCTGCTGATGGTGGGCAGCGTGCCCGCCGCGCAGCGGATCGCCGGGGCGCTGCGGCCCGCGCTGCCCGCGGTGGTCCAGATGTATGTGATCGAGTGCCCGCACCCCCGGCGGCGCGAGATCGCCCGGCGGATCGACCGCGAGGCAGGCGGCGCGGCGTGGATCGTGCCGTGCCCGGTACGCCCGAACCACCTCCTCGCGCTCGTACCGCCGGAGACGACGGGCCCGGCCGCCGAGGTGAGCGACGGCCCTCACCCCCCACTCCCCGCATCGCTGGACCTGCTGATCGTCCGCCTGGTGCCCGAGTGCCGGGTCGGGGTGAGCGCGGCGGTCGCGCTGCGGGATACGCCGACCGCCTATGAGCAGGCCATCCACGCGCTTGCGGTGGCCCGTAACGCGCCCGAGCGCCGCGCCGGTTTCGGCGGCGACGTGGATGTGACCGTACTGGCGGGCCCGGAGGGGTATCTGTGGGCGAGTGAACTCCTGGCGCCCTGCCTGCGCTACGCCCCGGCCCGCCGCGCCGACCCCGGCCCGCAGGAGCTGCTGGGCACGCTCGGGTCCTGGCTCAGCTTCGGTGGAGCGGCCAGCCGTCATCTGAAGATCCATCGCAATACGCTCGCCGCGCGGCTGCGCCATCTCGATGAGCTGCTGGGCGTGGAGGTCAGCCGCAGCCTGGCCGCGCAGTCGGCAGCCTGGCTCGCCCTGCGGCTGCACACCGCGCCCCAGGCCGCGGCGGCCCGCGCCCAGGCCCCGCCGGGGCCCACCGCCACGCTGGACACGGTGCTGGGCACACCCGCCGCCGGGACCTGGGCCCGGGCCCAGCTACGCCCCCTGGAACAGGCCAGGCCCACGGCCGGTCTGGAGACCGTACGCACCTGGCTGCGCGCCGACGCCCGCCTCCCCGCGGCGGCCGCCGCCCTCGGCATCTCGCTACCGGGCGCGCGCAAGCGCCTGACCAGGGCAGAGGACGTGCTGGGCCGGTCCCTGCTGACCGCGCCGAGCGCGAAGTACGAACTGTGGCTGGCGATGCGGGCACTGGGCTCGCTCTGAGGAGCCGGGGCACCGCGATTCGCCTCAACGCACTCCCGGTTCGCGGCCGTACTCACCGTTGACCAGAGCACTCACCGTTCGAACGGGAACCACCGCACACCCTCACTGTGCACATCGTTCCTCGCCCCCGCAGCCGCGCCCGCCTAATGTCCTGAACTGGCCCAGCCCGCCGGGCCTCACGATCCGGGGCGGCCGCCGCGCGACGACGGGGGTGTCGCGCGCGGCCCGCCCCTGTCCCGCCCGGCCCGGGCGGTCAGCCGATGATTTCGATCTCGCAGCGCGCCATGGTGCAACGGCTCAGTCTGGCGGCGCCGGTAATCAGCGGAGCCTGGTACACCTCCGCCGCCGCGACGTACGCAGCGTCGTAGCCCGAGACCTGGCTCCGCGGCTCCCCCATGCGTATGAGGAGCGGCTGGATACCGATCGCCTCGATCGACGCCCCGGCCGGCGCGGCCACGGCGTCGTCGACGCGAGCTTAAGTGATCGAGCCGCACCCTCACGACCCGAGAATCGACGTCAGGAACTCTCCCGTCCATGCCAGCAGCTCCCGCCCCACCAGCGGCTTTCCGCCGATTCGGGCGGTTGCGGGGCGGGGGACCAGGACCTGCTTGGTGGCCGGTTTGATCACCGAGCGCTGGTAGAGGCGCCCCAGGCGCAGCTCCTGGGATTCGCGGAGCTCCACCGGGGAGAAGCGGATGTTGGAGCCCTGGAGGGTGATGTCGGTGACGCCGCAGGCGCGGGCCAGCAGGCGCAGGCCCGCGACCAGGAGGAGGTTCTCCACCGGTTCGGGGAGCTTGCCGTAGCGGTCGGTGAGCTCCTCGCGGACGGCGCGGATGTCGTCCTCGCTGGTGGCGGAGGCGATGGCGCGGTACGCCTGGAGGCGCAGCCGCTCGCCGGGAGCGTAGTCGTGCGGGACGTGTGCGTCGACCGGCAGCTCGATCTTGACCTCCAGCGGCGCTTCCTCGGCCTCGCCGTCGCGCTCCTCGATCGAGGCCCGGTAGTCGGCGACGGCCTCGCCGACCATCCGGACGTAGAGGTCGAAGCCGACGCCCGCGATATGGCCGGACTGCTCGCCGCCGAGCAGATTGCCCGCGCCGCGGATCTCCAGGTCCTTCATCGCCACATACATGCCCGCGCCCATCTCGGTGTGCTGGGCGATGGTGGCCAGCCGCTCATGGGCGGTCTCGGTGAGCGGCTTCTCGGGCGGGTAGAGGAAGTACGCGTAACCGCGGTCGCGACCGCGGCCGACCCGGCCGCGGAGCTGGTGGAGCTGGGAGAGACCGAAGTTGTCACCGCGCTCGACGATCAGGGTGTTGGCGTTGGAGATGTCGATACCGGACTCGACGATCGTCGTGGAGACCAGCACATCGAACTTCTTCTCCCAGAAGTCGACCACGACCTGCTCCAGGGCGGTCTCCGACATCTGGCCGTGGGCGGTGGCGATCCGCGCCTCGGGGACGATCTCGCGCAGCTTCGCCGCGGCCCGGTCGATGGACTCCACCCGGTTGTGGATGTAGAAGACCTGGCCCTCGCGGAGCAGCTCACGGCGGATCGCCGCGCCGATCTGCTTCTGCTCGTACGGCCCGACGAAGGTCAGCACCGGGTGGCGCTCCTCCGGCGGGGTGGTGATCGTGGACATCTCGCGGATGCCGGTGACCGCCATCTCCAGGGTGCGCGGGATGGGGGTGGCGGACATGGTCAGCACATCCACATTGGCGCGGAGCTTCTTGAGCTGCTCCTTGTGCTCGACGCCGAAGCGCTGCTCCTCGTCCACGATGACCAGGCCCAGGTCCTTGAACTTGGTCTCGGAGGAGAAGAGCCGGTGGGTGCCGATGACGATGTCGACCGCGCCGTCCTTCAGTCCCTCCAGCACCGCCTTGGCCTCGGTGTCGGTCTGGAAGCGGGAGAGCGCCCTGACATTGACGGGGAACTGGCCGTACCGCTCGCCGAAGGTGCCGAGGTGCTGCTGCACCAGCAGGGTCGTGGGCACCAGCACCGCGACCTGCTTGCCGTCCTGGACCGCCTTGAAGGCCGCGCGGACCGCGATCTCGGTCTTGCCGTAGCCGACGTCGCCGCAGATCAGCCGGTCCATCGGAACCGACTTCTCCATGTCCTCCTTGACCTCGGCGATGGTGGTGAGCTGATCGGGGGTCTCCGCGTACGGGAAGGCGTCCTCCAGCTCCCGCTGCCAGGGGGTGTCCGCGCCGAAGGCATGGCCGGGCGCCGCCATCCGGGCGGAGTAGAGCTTGATCAGGTCGGCGGCGATCTCCTTGACGGCCTTCTTGGCGCGCGCCTTGGTCTTGGTCCAGTCGGCCCCGCCGAGCCGGTGCAGGGTCGGCGCCTCCCCGCCCACGTACTTGGTGACCTGCTCCAGTTGGTCGGTGGGGACGAAGAGCCGGTCGCCGGGCTGGCCGCGCTTGGCCGGGGCGTACTCCACCACCAGATACTCACGGGTGGCGCCCTGGACGGTGCGCTGCACCATCTCGATGTAGCGGCCCACGCCGTGCTGCTCGTGGACGATGAAGTCGCCCGCTTCGAGGGTGAGCGGATCGATGGTCTTACGGCGGCGCGCGGGCATCCGCGCCCCGTCCTTGCCCGCGGCCTTCTGCCCGGACAGATCCGTCTCGGTCAGCACGGCCAGCTTCAGGGCCGGGTCGACGAAGCCGTAGTCGATCGAACCGCAGGACACATGCACGACGGACGGCTTGATCTCGGTGAGGTCGCCGTCCAGCCGGGCCGCGATCCCCTCGCTGCCGAGCACCTCGACGGTGCGGGAGGCGGGGCCGTGGCCCTCGGTCACATAGACCGTGCGCCAGCCGTCGGCGAGCCAGCCCTTGGTGTCGGCCAGCGCCCGGGCGGTGTCGCCGCGGTAGCTCTCGGTGGCGCGCATGCCCAGCTTGACGGTGTCCCCCGCCGCGTCAGCGGCAAGTGTCCGCGTCAGCTCCTCGTCGGCCGCGAACGGGCTCACCGACCACCACATCATGCCCAGGTCACGGGCCCGGTCGCGGACGTCCGCGATGCCCCACAGGGAGGCCGCGCCGACGTCGATCGGGGCCTCGCCTCCCCCGGCCGTGGCCGCCCAGGACGCCTGCAGGAACTCCTGGCTGGTGGCCACCAGGTCGGCCGCCCGGGTGCGCACCCGCTCCGGGTCGCAGACGACCGTCATGCTGCCCTTCGGGAGGACGTCCAGCAGCAGCTCCATCTCGTCCACCAGGACGGGGGCCAGGGACTCCATGCCCTCGACCGCGATCCCCTCGGCGATCTTGCCGAGCAGCTCACCCAGCTCGGGATGGGCCTCGGCGAGGGCCGCGGCCCGCTCCCGCACCTGGTCGGTCAGCAGCAGCTCCCGGCAGGGCGGGGCCCACAGGCCGTGCTCGGCGACCTCCAGGGAGCGCTGGTCGGCCACCTTGAAGTAGCGGATCTCCTCGACGTCGTCGCCCCAGAACTCGATCCGGAGCGGATGCTCCTCGGTCGGCGGGAAGACGTCCAGGATGCCGCCGCGCACGGCGAACTCGCCGCGCTTCTCCACCAGCTCCACCCGGGAGTACGCGGCGGCCGCGAGCCCGTCCACGATCTCCTCCAGATCGGCGGTCCCGCCGGCCCGCAGGCTCACCGGCTCCAGGTCCCCCAGCCCCTTGACCTGCGGCTGCAGTACGGATCGGACGGGCGCGACGACGACCGAGACCGGGCCCGCCGTCGGATCGTCCTGGCGCGGATGGGCCAGCCTGCGCAGCACCGCGAGGCGCCGCCCGACCGTGTCCGAGCGCGGGGAGAGCCGCTCATGCGGCAGCGTCTCCCAGGACGGGTACTCCACCACTGTGTTTTCGCGTCCTGGCGGCATCAGCGAGCGCAGCGCGGCCGCCAGATCCTCCGCCTCCCGGCCGGTGGCGGTCACCGCGAGCACGGGACGGCCGGCGGAGCGCGCCAGCGCGGCGACGGCGAACGGGCGGGCGGCCGGCGGGCCGACCAGATCGACGTGGGGACGATTGCCGTCGGCGGCGCCGCGCACCGCCTCGGCGAGCGCGGGGTCCCTAACGACGACGTCGAGCAGACCGGTGAGGCTCATAAAGGGGTATTCCATCCCGGAGGCGGACAACGCGAACGACCCGACACGTCTCACGGGCCGGGGGTCTTCCAGAGTACGGCCACCCGACGACAACTACGCCGGGCCGGCTCGCAGCCCCCGCCCGGTGCGTCCCGAACCGGGCGGGGGCCGGGCGGGCGTATTGGCCCCCACGTCTGGCCCATCACGACAGGCCCATCACGTCTGGCCCCCACGTCTGGCCCATCACGACAGGCGGCCGGACACGCCCTGTGAGCACACTGATACACATGGCAGAGCGAGAATCGCGCCCCACGGGCACCAGGACGAGCCCCAGGTCCCGGCCACCCCGGCCGGCCGAGGCCGCCCGGCAGGCGTGCGACCAGCTCGCCTCACTGATCGTCCATGAGCCCGAGGGCGTCAGCGGGGTGACCCGTCACGAGGACGGCTGGGTCGTCAGCGTGGACGTCCTCGAGGTCGCCCGGATCCCCGACACCACCAGTCTGCTGGCCACCTACGAGGTGCGCGTCGACGAGCGGGGCGAACTCCAGGAATACCGGAGGGTCCGCCGCTACCGGCGCGGTGCGGCCGACGACTGCTGAGACGACAGCCGAAAGGACGCCCCGAGATGCCCACTGGCACGTACACGGAAGAGGTCGTCTGCGTTCAGCGGACCGGCACCCTCTACGACGTCCTGGAACTCATCCTCGACCGGGGCATGGTGATCGACGTCTTCATCCGGGTCTCCCTCGTCGGCATCGAGATCCTGAAGATCGACGCCCGCATCGTGGTCGCCAGCGTGGACACCTACCTCCGCTTCGCCGAAGCCTGCAACCGCTTGGACCTCGAATTCGACCGCAGCAGCACGACCGTTCCCGAACTGCTGGGCGGGGTCGGGGGCGGCGGGAGCGCGGCCGGCGGGATGGCCGCCGGCATCGGCAAGAAGAAGGCCAAGACGGCGGTGAAAGGCGTGGGAGAGAAGGTCAAGCACGCCGTCGGGGTCGGCGACGACGAGGAGGAAGAGGAGAGGGAGGAGCAGGAGAGCCGCCCCCGGCGGCGCACCGCCGCCACCGGCGCCCGCTCCCGCCGCCGCCCCGCTTCTTCCGAGGAGGACTGACCGATGAATCCGAGGAGGACTGATCCATGACCGCGCCCCGGAGCGTGTACGTCTACGGCGTCGTCCGCGCCTCCCACGCGGTGCCGCCCGGCCGCACCGGAGTGGGCGAGCGGCCCGTCCCGGTCCGTACCCTCCGGGCCGGAGCGCTGGCCGCGGTGATCAGCGACGCTCCCGCCCGGCTGCGCGCCAAGCGGCGCGATCTCCTCGCCCACCAGGACCTCGCCCTGACGCTGGCGGCGGACGGGCCGGTGCTGCCGATGCGCTTCGGGATGATCGCCCCCGACGAGGAGTCGGTGCGGCAGCAGTTGCTGTCGTCCCAGAACGACTGCCTGGCCGCGCTCGAACGCGTCGACGGCCGGGTCGAGATGAACCTCAAGGCGCTGCCCACCGAGGCCGACCTGAGTTCGCTGGTACGGGAGGACCCCGAGGTGAGCCGGTTGCGCACCGCCGCCCGCAGGGCCCCGGGGTACGAGGCCAGCGTGCGGCTCGGCGAGGCCGTGGCGCGCGGGCTGGGGCGCAGGGCGGCCGCCGCCGCGGCCGCGGTGCTCGCGGAGCTCTCCGCCGTGGCGGACGCCAAGGTGCACGGCCCGGAGGTCGAGGGATGCGTGCTCAACGTCTCCTTCCTGCTGGACCGGCGCGAGGAGCGGCGGTTCCACGGCGTGGTGGAGCGCTTCGCGGCCGGCCACCGCGACCGGGTCGAGCTGCGGCTCACCGGACCGCTGCCCTGCTACAGCTTCGCGGAAGGCCGGGCCTGACATGGGGGTGCTGAGCCAGGTCGCCCTCTTCCCGCTGGCACCGGTGCGCGGGGTGGTGTGGATCGCGGAGCGCGTACGGGACGTCGCGGAGGAGGAGCTGTGCCATCCGTCGGTGCTGCGCGCCCGGCTGGCCGCGCTGAACGAGGCCCTGGAGTCGGGGGCGATCGGCCCCGAGGAGTTCGACCGGGAGGAGGATCGGCTGCTGGATCTGCTGGAGCGCTCGGGCGGCCGGAGCCCGGGAGGAAGGGCGAGGGTGAGCCGCCATGACTGACCGCGATCTGGTGTACCCCCCTTCCGTGACCGCCGACCGGCACCCCTCCGACCTCGCCGAGATCCTCGAACGCGTCCTGGACAAGGGCATCGTGATCGCCGGAGACATCAAGATCGACCTGCTGGACATCGAACTGCTCACCATCCGGCTGCGGTTGTTCATCTCCTCCGTGGACACCGCCCGCAAGGCCGGAATCGACTGGTGGGAAACCGATCCCGCCCTCTCCTCGCGCGCCGCGAAGGACGCCCTCGCCCAGGAGAACGCGGAACTGCGCGAACGGCTCCACGCCCTGGAATCGCGCATGGATTCCGATGAGCAGCTCAGCGCGGTCGGCGCCACGGTCGCGGAGGAGGGCGCGGACAGATGACCCCGCCCGAGGCCCCCACCCTCACCTACGCCTTCGCGGTCTGCCGCGGCGGCGCCCTCACGGCGTTGACCGCGCTCCCCGGGCTCGACACCGGCGCCTCCGTACGCACGCTCACGGCGGGCCCGCTCACCGCCGTGGTCCAGAACGTGCCCGCCGCCGGGTTCGGCGAGGAGGCGCTGCGGCGGCGGCTGTCCGACCGCGATGAGCTGGAACGCTGCGCCCGCGCCCACCACACGGTGATCACGGCGGCGTCGGCGCTGGCCCCCACCGTTCCGCTGCCGCTGGCCACCCTCTATCTCGACGACGACCGGGCCCGCGAGGCGCTGGGCGAGCGGGAGACGTCCCTCCTGACCGCGCTGGACCGGATCGCGGGCCGGGCCGAATGGGGCGTCAAGGTCTACGCCCCGGCGGGACCGCCGCCGCCCGCCCCGGAAGCCGCCCCGGCGGACGGTCCGGCGAACGGTCCGGCCAGCGGCCGCGCCTATCTGGACCGCGTCCGTACCCGGCAGCGGAGTCGCGAACAGCACCACACCCTGACGCTGCGGGCCGCCGAGCGGGTGGACAGCGCCGTCCGGAGCCTCGCCGTCGCCGCGCGCCGGCTGCGCCCGCACGGCGTCGAGGTGACCGGAAAGCACCGTACCCAGGTGCTGAACGCGGCCTACCTCCTCGACCTGGGCCGGGAGCGCGAACTACATGCCGCCCTCGCGTCGTTGCGCCGCGACGAGACGGACCTCCAGATCGAACTCTCCGGGCCGTGGGCGCCCTACTCCTTCGCCGACGGAGGGATCGCCGACGGGGGACTCACCGACGGAGGGACCGCCGCCGAGAGACGCACCAGCGGAAGGACGCCCTCATGACCAGGGCCGCCTGGGACGCCGCCCCGGCGAAAGCGGCATGGGAAGCGGCCCCCGCCGACATCGCCCGGAAAGAGGCACCCGCGTGGGGAACCACCCCCGCCGAGGCCCTCGGACCGCTCGGCGTTCCCCTCGTGGACCTCCTGGACCGGGTGCTCGCCACCGGTGTCGTCATCACCGGCGACCTCGTCATCGCGATCGCCGAGGTCCCCCTCGTCCGCCTCTCCCTGCACGCCCTGCTCTCTTCGGTCAACGAGCGGGTCCCGGCCCCCTGGACCGACAGCGGCCCGCTATGAGCCCCTTGACGCCCCCGCCCTCCACCCACCTCGACATCGACCGTGACTCGGTCGGCCGCGACCTGGCGGCCCTCGTGCTGACCGTCGTCGAACTCCTCCGCCAGCTGATGGAACGCCAGGCCATCCGCCGCATCGACGCGGGGGGCCTCACCGACGGCCAGGTCGAGCGCATCGGCACCACGCTGATGCTGCTCGACCAGCGCATGGCGGAGCTGTGTGACCAGCACGGACTGACACCGGAGGACCTCAACCTGGACCTCGGCCCCCTGGGCACCCTGCTCCCCCGCGACTGATGCGGATTCAGCCGCCGAGGGCTTCCGCCATGCGGTCGAGGTCGGCGAGGAGGGCGGCCAGGCGGCGTTGCGGGAAGGCGTCGACCATCGTCCGTTCGATGGCGTAGACGGCGGACCGGGCCGCGTCGAGCCGTTCACGGCCGGCCTCGGTGAGGTGGGCGGGGAGGGCGCGGCCGTGGTCGGTGGTGGCGGGCCGGGAGATCAGGTCCGCGTCCTGGAGGCCGCGCAGGACGACGTTCATGGACTGCCGGGTGACGAAGGCGCCCCGGGCGAGTTCGGCGTTGGACAGGCCGGGCCGCTGGTCGAGGAGTTCCAGGCAGGCGTACTGCGGCACCGTCAGACCGCGTTCGCGCAGCGCCTTGTCCATGGCGCCGCGCAGCGCCGCGGCGGCGCGCTTGAGGCGGTATCCCACATGTTCGGTGACGTCGTGAGCGGGGTGCGGCGGGGCCACGGGAGTCCGATCTTCCATGTCAGGATTTTGACATAGGAGGGAGGCGTGCGTACAGTCCGGGAATGTCAAAAGCCTGACATCAAAACCTGAGGAGGACCCATGACCGCCACCCTTGACGGCCCCGACTTCATCGCCCTGCAGGTACGCGATGTCGAGGCGGCGGCCGCCTTCTGCGAAAAGCACCTCGGACTGCGGCGGGCCCCGGCATCGCCTCCCGGCGCCGTGGTGTTCACCACCCAGCCGATCGCGTTCGCCGTCCGCGAGCCGCTGCCGGGCGTGGACCTCGACGACGTCGCACGGCCCGGTCTCGGCGTCGCCCTGTGGTTCCGCACCACGGACGCCCAGGCGCTGCACGACCAGCTCGCCGACGCCGGGGTGCCGATCGTCGCCCCGCCGCAGGAGAGCCCCTTCGGCCTGACGTTCACCTTCATCGGCCCCGAGGGCTACGCCATCACCGCGCACGGAGGCTGATCGTGACCGCCGTCTCCCTCACCCCGGCCGGTCCCTTCTCGCTGGCGGCGAGCGTCCGCTTCTTGGAGGGCTTCACCCCGGCGAGCTATTCGGGCACGGCGGACGAGGTGCTCCGCCTGGCCTTTCCCGCCGACGACGGCCACTCGACGGTGGCGGCCGCGGTGCGGCAGGAGGGGACGGCGGACGGTGGAGCGGGCACGGTACACGTCGAGTTCACCGTCTATACCGGCGAACCGGACGGCGACCCGGACGGCTTCCCGGCGGTCCCCGCGTCCGCCGGGCCCGGGCCCGTATCCCCCGGGGAGCCGTCCTGGCCCGACGCCGCCGTCCGGGCCCAGCTCGCCCGCATCCTCTCGCTCGACGTCGACGGAAGCGGCTTCCCCGGACTCGCCGCCGACCCCGTGGCGGCCGGGCTCATGGCGGAATTCCCGGGCCTTCGGCCGGTGTGCTTCCACTCCCCCTACGAAGCCGCCGTATGGGCGGTCATCGGCCACCGCATCCGTATGACCCAGGCCGCCGCCATCAAGGCCCGCCTCGCCGAGCGGTACGGACGGCGGGTCCAGATCGCGGGCCGGACCCTGCACGCCTTCCCCACCCCGCCGGTGCTGCGCGCGATCACCCGGGTCCCCGGGCTGACCGAGGTGAAGATGGAGCGGCTGCACGCGCTGGCTGAGGCGGCCGACACGGGGGAACTCGACGCCGCACGACTGCGCGCGCTGCCGGTGGACGACGCTCTCGCGGCGCTGCGCACCCTTCCCGGCATCGGCCCGTTCTCCGCCGAGCTCATCCTCATCCGCGGCGCCGGGCACCCCGATGTCTTCCCGCGCCACGAACCGCGACTGCACGCGGCCCTCGCCACCGCGTACGGCCTCGACGAGGCCGTCTCCGGCGACATCAGCCGGCTGGCCGGGATCGCCGACGGCTGGCGGCCCTACCGCAGCTGGGTCGGGCTCCTGCTGCGCGTCCGTGCCGAGCTCATGGGCCGCCACGCGTCGTAGCCGCACGGAAGAGCCGGTCCGCCCCCCCGTCGCGGACCGGCTCTTCCACCGGCTCACCACCGGCCCTCGACAACCGGCCCTCGGTAACCGGCCCTCGGCAACCGGCTCCCGCCCGATTGCGGTCAGCCGTTCTCGACGACCATCAGCGCATTGCCGTCCCCGTCCCGGAAGCTGAACATCGGCGGCACCGGGGCGCCCCAGCGCTGGACCTCCGGGTCGGTGTCGACGCCGCGCGAGCGCAGCGTCGCGTGGTCGGCGTCGATGTCCTCGGAGGTGAGGATGATGCCGGTGTCGTAGCCCGGCCCCTGGCCGCCCTCGCGCGGCAGGACGAGCGCGATCCCGGTCGGGGCGCCCGCCGGGCCCACCTCGATCCAGCGGTGGCCGTCGCCGAAGGGGATGTCGGCACGCTTCTCGAAGCCGAGCGTGCCCACATAGAACTCCAGCGCCCGGTCCTGATCGGCGACGGTGACGGCAACCCGGCCCACCTCGGCGAGCCGGGTGCCTTGCGCGGTCTCGGTCATGGTGATCTCCCTTGAGGTAATGCGTTCACCACCTGAGACCCCGAGGCACCGCGAAACTCATCGGTCGCCCGCCGATCGGCCCGCGCGCCCGATGAACCACCGTGGCGGTCAGCGGTTGACGAAGGTGAGGTTCTTCTCGTCGTAGCGGGTGCCGGCGACCTGGTCGGCCGGGGCGGCGGCGTCGATCGCGGCCAGTTCCTCGGGCGAGAGTTCGAGGGTGGCGGCGGTCAGGTTCTCCTCCAGGTACTTCTGGCGCCGGGTGCCCGGGATGGGGACTACGTCGTCGCCGCGGTGCTGCACCCAGGCGAGGGCGAGCTGTCCCGCGGTGACGCCCCTCTCGGCGGCCAGTTCGTTCAGCTTCCCGACGATGGCCAGGTTCTTCTCGAGGTTGCCGTCGGCGAAGCGGGGCTGGGTGCGGCGCATATCGCCCTCCGGCAGGCCCTCGGTCGAGGTGTAGCGGCCGGTGAGGAAGCCGCGGCCGAGCGGGGAGAAGGGGACGAGGCCGATGCCGAGCTGGCGGCAGACCGGGGCGATCTCGTGCTCCAGGTCCCGCGTCCACAGCGACCATTCGCTCTGCAGCGCCGCGATGGGGTGCACCGCGTGGGCGCGGCGGATGGTGTCCGCGCCCGCCTCGGACAGGCCGAGATGGCGCACCTTGCCCGCCCGGACCAGCTCGGCCATCGCGCCGACGGTCTCCTCGATGGGGACGTCGGGGTCCACGCGGTGCTGGTAGTACAGGTCGATGTGGTCGACGCCGAGCCGCCGCAGCGACGCGTCACACGCCTGGCGGATGTAGGCGGCGTCGCCCCGGATCGCGGTCGGCTCCCCCAGCCGGTTGGCGAAGCCGAACTTGGTGGCCAGGACCGCCTGTTCCCGGCGTCCGGCCAGGGCCCGGCCGAGCAGTTCCTCGTTGTGCCCGGAGCCGTAGAAGTCGGAGGTGTCCAGCAGCGTGACGCCGAGGTCGAGCGCGCGGTGGAGCGTGGCGATCGACTGGGCGTCGTCCGAGGCGCCGTAGCCATGGCTCATTCCCATGCAGCCCAGGCCCTGGGCCGCGACGGTCAGTGCGCCCAGGTGGCGGGTGGGCAGTGCGGACATCGGGTACCTCCCTCGTGGTCGTGACCTTCACGCTAGGAGTTGGAGCGCACTCCACGTCAAACCACCGGATCGGCGGCCGAGCGGCCCGGCGCGTTCCCCGCCCCGCTCACCCAGGCCGAATGCCGGGCCTCTGGAGGCATCGTTCACACAGAAAAGACCGGCCCGGTGCGCTCCCCCGTCGCACACCGGGCCGGTCGGCCTTCTGCCCCTCCCCCCATGGAAGGGCAGCGGGCCCATTTCCCCCGTTGGCTTCGGCTATTCCGTGGCGATCGCGTTCAGCACGTTCATCCGCGCCGCCCGGAAGGCCGGGACCAGCGCCGCGATCAGACCCACCACGGCCGAGCCGATGAAGACCGTGATGATCGTCGGCCACGGGATCTCCAGGGTCTTCAGACCCTCCAGCGCCAGCAGCTTCTGGGCCGTGGTTCCCCAGCCCATGCCGAGACCCAGCCCCAGCAGCGCGCCGAAGAGCGCGATGACCACGGACTCCAGCCGGATCATGCGGCGCATCTGGCGGCGGGAGAGGCCGATGGCGCGCATCAGGCCGATCTCACGGGTCCGCTCGACCACCGACAGGGCCAGAGTGTTCACCACACCGAGGACGGCGACGATGATCGCCAGCGCCAGCAGCCCGTAGACCAGGTTGAGCAGCTGACCGACCTGGTCCTTGACCTCCTGCTTGTAGTCGGTCTGGTCGCGCACCTTCACCGACGGGTAGTGGTGCAGCTGGGCCTTGAGGGATGCGTACGCCGCGTCCTCCTGGCCGTCCTTGGCCTGCGCCAGCATCATGACGTCCGCCGGGATCAGCTTGGCGGGCACATAGTTCTCGACGGTGGCGATGTTGAGGTACAGCGCGCCCTTGTCGAGGCTGACGTCGTCCGAGGTGATCGCGGCGACGGTGAGCTTGGCGGTCCGGCCCTCCTTGAAGGCGACGGTCAGCGTGTCGCCCTTCCTCACCTTGTGGTCCTTGGCGAAGCCCTCCGGCACCGACATGGCGTCCTTGCCGTACGCGGCGGCCAGATCACCCTCGACAACCGGGGTGCGCAGGTCCTCCGCGTACGTCGGGCTGGCGGCCGAAAGGTCCTTGGTGACCGTCTTGCCGTCCGGCAGGGTGAGCTTGGCGCCGTCGATGTTCTTGGCCTCGCTGATGTGCTTCAGGCCCTTGGCCTGGCGCACCGACTTCTCGATCCCCTCGGTGATCGGCTGGCCCATGTCGGACTGGATGATGAAGTCCGCGCCCACCGACTTGTCCAGCTCATCGGTGGCCGAGGCGACCATCGAGGAGCCCACCACCGACAGACAGGCGACCAGCGCCAGGCCGATCATCAGGGCCGCGCCGGTGGCGCCGGTGCGCCGCGGGTTGCGCAGCGCGTTGCGCTCGGCCAGCCGGCCGACCGGGCCGAAGATCCGCAGGACGACGGTGGCCAGTGCGCGGACCACCAGACCGGCCAGCAGCGGGCCGATGACGATGAAGCCGATGAGCGTCAGCACCACGCCGAGGCCCAGGAACATCGAGCCGTCGACCGCCTTGTCCGCGTTCCCCGCGACCACCAGGGCGGCCGCGCCACCCGCGGTGAGCAGGGTGCCGATGACACCGCGGATCCAGCCGGCCCTGCTGTCCGCCGGGGTGCCCGCGTCGCGCAGGGCCGCCATCGGGGAGATCTTCCCGGCCCGGCGGGCGGGGATGTAGGCCGCGATGACGGTGACGACGACGCCGATACCGATGCCGATGATGGGCGTGGTGGGCTTCACCGTCAGCTGGTCGGTGCTCAGATGCAGACCCGCGCTGCCCATGATCTTCATCAGGCCGACCGCGAGGCCGACGCCGCCGAGGACACCGAGGATCGAGCCGACGATGCCCAGCAGCAGCGCCTCGATCAGCACCGACCGGTTGATCTGCTTCCGGCTGGAGCCGATGGCCCGCATCAGGCCGATCTCACGGGTGCGCTGGGCGACCAGCATCGAGAAGGTGTTGACGATCAGGAAGATCCCGACCAGGACGGCGATCCCGGCGAAGCCGAGCATCGCGTACTTCATGACGTCCAGGAACGAGCCGATGTCGTCCTCGGCCTCCTTGCTGGACTCGGCCTTCGTCTGCACCTTCACACCGGTGCCGAGGTCGGCCACCACACTCTTCTTGAGCTGGTCGTGGCTGACGCCCGGCTGGGCGGTGAGCAGGTAGCTGGAGTACACCCCGGGAGCGCCGAGCAGCTTGCGCTGCGCGGTGTCGGTGTCCATGAAGACCAGCGTGGCGCCGGGGTTGGTCACCTGGAACGTGGCGATGCCGACGATCTTCGCGCGGAACTCGCCGGGGATGGCGATGATCCGCATCTCGTCGCCCAGCTTCAGCTTCTTGTTCTTCGCGGTGTCGGCGTCGACCATCACCTCGGTCGGGCCGCGCGGCGCGTGACCGGAGGTGATCTGGACCGAGCGCGTCTCGGTCGGGTCCCAGTTGGTGCCGATGGTCGGGGCGCCGGAGTCCGAGCCGATGCTGTTGTCGTTCCGGTCGGCGGCGGTGATCGACTGGCTGGTGGCGTCGCCGATCACCGACTTGACGCCGTCCACCTGCTTCAGCCGCGCCAGCTCCGAACCGGGCAGCGAGCGGATCCGGCCCTGCCGGGTGTCGTCGTCGCCGGCGCCCTTCGGGCTGACCGTGACATCGGAGGCGGTGCTCGCGAAGAGCTTGTCGAACGTGGCGTTGGTGGTGTCGGTGAAGACGAGCGTGCCGCAGACGAACGCCACCGACAGCAGCACGGCGATCGCGGACAGCGCCATCCGCCCCTTGTGGGCGACGAAGTTGCGCAGTGAGGTCTTGAGGACGGTCATGACACCCGTCCCCGCGCGTCGAAGTGCTTCATGCGCTCCAGGACCAGCTCGGCCGTCGGGTTGTACATCTCGTCGACGATCCGGCCGTCGGCCAGGTACAGCACACGGTTGGCGTAGGAGGCGGCGACCGGGTCATGGGTGACCATCACGATGGTCTGGCCCAGCTCGTCCACCGACCGCTTGAGGAAGCCCAGCACCTCGGCACCGGCCCGCGAGTCCAGGTTTCCGGTGGGTTCGTCACCGAAGATGATCTCGGGACGGGCGGCGAGGGCGCGGGCCACGGCGACGCGCTGCTGCTGACCGCCGGAGAGCTGGTTCGGACGGTGCTTGAGCCGGCCGGCCAGGCCCACGGTCTCCACCACCCGGTCCAGCCAGGCCCGGTCGGGCTTACGGCCCGCGATGTCCATCGGCAGCGTGATGTTCTCGATCGCGGTGAGCGTCGGCAGCAGGTTGAACGCCTGGAAGATGAAGCCGATCCGGTCCCGGCGCAGCTTGGTGAGCTTCTTGTCCTTCAGCCCGGTGATCTCGGTCTCGTCGATGAAGATCTGCCCGGAGCTGACGGTGTCCAGACCGGCCAGGCAGTGCATCAGGGTCGACTTGCCGGAGCCGGACGGGCCCATGATCGCGGTGTACTGCCCACGGGCGATGTCCACGTCCACATGGTCCAGCGCGACCACCCGGGTTTCCCCCGAGCCATACGCCTTGAGCACCTGACGTGCACGGGCGGCGACGGCCGTATGTCCTCCGCTGCCCCCGGTCCTGGGAATCGATACAGCCGTTGTCACGCTCGTTCTCCTTCAGTAATTGATCGGCGATGTCGCTCCCCGATCACGGCATCAAGATTGCCGTGATCCGGGAACCTCCGCGATGGGGAAGGACTCCCTCTCAGCGGTAGGGCTAGCCCCACCCCCTCGGTCGCGCAGCCCGTAGCAACCCTATGAAGCCGGGACGACCGGCTCCTCATCCGCCCGGACGAACCGGGAGTAGGAGTACAGGGTGGGCATCCCCTAGGGGAGTGAGTCCTGAGACTGACCCGGACTCGGGGTAAATACTCCACCCTTCCGCCACGTCACGCTCAACCCGGGCCTTCTGGACAGCCCGGATGCGTTCTTCCCCCAGCCTGTCCCGCCATGGAATCGTGGGTCGTACAAGAATCGTGCGTACGGGAGTCCCGCGTACGAACATCAGGGACACGTGCCGGCGCGTACCGGCGAAGGGAGCGCGCCACCGTGGGCGGCACCGCGCGACGGCCGATGGACGCTGACCCGAGGCCACCCGCACCCCAGCCGCACCCCGGCGCCCCCACCCCCCGCGGCCGCCGCCCCGTCGCCGCCGCCCTCATGCTCGGCATGGCGCTGGCCGCACTCGACTCGACCATCATCTCCACCGCCGTACCGCAGATCGTCGGCGACCTCGGCGGCTTCTCCGTCTTCTCCTGGCTCTTCTCCGGCTATCTGCTCGCCGTCACCGTCTCCCTGCCGCTGTACGGAAAGCTCTCCGACACCTTCGGCCGCAAACCCATCCTGCTCGCGGGCGTCGTGGTCTTCCTCATCGGCTCACTGCTGTGCGCCACCGCCTGGAACATGGCCTCCCTCATCGCCTTCCGGATCGTCCAGGGGCTGGGCGGCGGGGCACTCCAGGGCACCATCCAGGTCGTCGCCGCCGACCTCTACCCGCTCAAGGAGCGCCCGAAGATCCAGGCCCGGCTCTCCTCCGTCTGGGCGCTCTCCTCCGTCGCGGGCCCCGCGATCGGCGGACTGCTCGCCGGATACGCCGACTGGCGCTGGATCTTCCTCATCAACCTGCCGATCGGCGCCCTGGCATTCCTCCTCATCACCCGCCATCTGCACGAACCGCGACGGCACCGGGAGGGCCGCCCCAGGATCGACTGGGCCGGGGCGCTCGGCGTCTTCCTCACCGGCGGACTGCTGCTGACCGCCCTCGTCCAGGGCGGGGTGGCCTGGGACTGGCTGTCCGCCCCGTCCCTGACCATGCTCGGCGGCGCCGCCTTCTGCGGCGCGGCCACCGTATGGATCGAACGGCGCGCCGCCGAACCGATCATCCCCGGCTGGGTCTGGCGCCGCCGCACCATCTCGGCGGTCAACCTCGCGTTCGCCGCGCTCGGCCTGCTGATGATCGCCCCGACCGTCTTTCTGCCCACCTACGCCCAGTCGGTGCTGGGCCTCGGACCGATACCGGCCGGTTTCGTGCTCTCCACGATGACCCTGAGCTGGCCGATCGCGGCCGCGCTCAGCAGCCGCGTCTACAACCGCGTCGGCTTCCGGCGCTGCGCCATCACCGGCATGGCCGCCGCCACACTGATCCTGGCCGCCTTCCCCCTCCTCCCCTACCCCGGTGCCGCCTGGCAGCCCGCGCTGATCATGCTGCTGCTCGGGGGCGCCCTCGGGCTCTTCCAACTGCCGCTGATCATCGGGGTGCAGTCGTCCGTCGAATGGGCCGAGCGCGGCACCGCCACCGCCTCGATCCTCTTCTGCCGCCAGGTCGGCCAGAGCCTCGGGGCGGCACTCTTCGGGGCCGTCGCCAACGCGACCCTCGCCTCCCGGCTCACCGAAGCCCCCGACGCCATCCGGCCGGGGCTGCCCGACGGCCTGGACTCGGTCTCCCGCGCCCTGGAGCACCCCGGCGCCCTCACCGACCAGGCTGCCGACTATCTGCGGCGGGCCGTGGACACCGCCGTCGACCACGTCTACCTGGGCTCGGCGACCGCCGCCCTGCTGGCGCTGCTGGTTCTGGTGTTCCTCGCCCCGCGCCGCTTCCCGGTCCGCACCGAGGCCGAGGCCGAGACGGAATCCTGACAGGGGCGGACTGGACGGAGCCGGGACCGGACGCCGATCCGCTCCCCCGTGGGCGCTCGCATGCTCGCGCCCCGGCGGCGCGTTCAGGACTCGGGGCGCGGCGCCGCCGCCGCGTCCTCCGCCGCCACCGGCTTCCCGGTCAGCGCCGCCAGGCTGCCGCGCACATGCTCCAGATGCGCCTTGAGCTCCTCACGCCGCTCCACATGCTCGCGCAGCGTCCGCTCCGTCTCCCGCGCCAGGCGCTCCTCGCGGGCCCGCGCCTGCGCGATGATCTCCGCCGCCTGCGCCTGCGCGTCCTCCTGCCGCAGCCGCGCGGCCTGCTCTGCCATCCCGAACTCCCGCTTGGCGTCGGCGAGCGTCGCCTGGGCGTACTCCTCCAGCTGGGCCAGCCGGGCCGTCATCGCGTTGTCCCGCTCGGCCAGTTCACGGCCCGCCGCCTCCCACCGCTCGGCGTGCTCCCGCTCCTGCTCGGCCAGGATCCCGGCGGCGCGCTGCCGCATCTCCTTCAGCTCCGCCAGCGCCTGGGTCCGCCACTCCTTGGCGTCCTGACGCGAGACGGCCCGCAGCTCGTCCACATCCACCTGGGCCGACTCCAACGTGGCGCGCGCCGCCACCTCGGCTGCCTCGCGGACCAGCTCGGCCTCGTCACGGGCGGCGTCCCGCACCGTACGGGCCACCACCTGCGCCGCCTCCCACTCCTCCTGCGCCGACGCCTCGGCCGCCGCCCGCAGACAGACGACCTCCTCCTCGGCCGCCATGAGGATGAGCTGGGCCCGGTCGCCGAGCGACTCATAGGTCTGGGGGGCCAGTTGAGCGATCACCTCGCGCAGCCGCTCCGCCTCGGCGGTCAGCTCATTGGCCAGCACGGTGAGGCGCGCGGCGCGCTCCCACGCCGCGTCCCGCGCTTCGGACAGCTCCGCCACATAGTGGTCGACCTGCGCGGGCCGGTAGCCACGGCCCCGTCCGCCGACGATGGTGAAGCCCTGACGTGACACCGATGCGCCCATCCTTGGAACCCCTTTTGTCCGGTATGCAACGCGCTTCGGCGCACATCTTTATAGATGGCCTCTCATCCCCCATAACGCGACACTCCGCCCATATCTCCGGCCGGGACCGCCGCCGGTGACAACAACGACGAGGCGCCCGCCCCCGTCACGGGGGTCGGGCGCCTCGATCGCCGTTCGTACGGTGCGCGGGTCACCACCGCGCGGACGGACCTACAACAGACCGTCCCACATCTGCTCCAGCAGCACCGCCCACCAATGGTCCGGAGCCGACAACGCCGCCGGATCCAGACCCGCGAGCTGCGCCTGGAAGTCCACCGTCCACCGGCCCGCCTGGTCCGGCGTCAGCCCGTAGCGCAGCCGCCACATCCGGCCCAGCAGCGCCATGCAGCGCACAAACTCCGGCAGCCCGGTGTTCACGAACTGCGGCGGCGCCGGCTGGGGCGTCGCCTCCAGCGGCACCGCCACGATGTTCGCCGTGCCGTACTGCACACACAGCTGCCGGCCGAAGTCATTCCCCATGACCAGGTACGAACCCGCGTCCGACGCGGGCTGCACCCCGCGCTCCGCCGCCAGCTCCGCCAGCGTCGGCACCGGACGGCCCGCCTGCGCCTGCGCCCAGAAGAACGGACCGAAGTCCAGCGGCAGCCCCGCCCACACCAGCGTCTGCGCCACCACCTCCGGAACGCCCATCCGCGACACCGCGCGCTGGTCGAAGCGGACGATGCCCTGCGGCCCGAACGCCTGGCCCAGCTCATGCGCCAGCCCCTCCGGCGGCACCGGCGGAATCGGCTGCACCTGGCTGGGATGCGGCAGCGGCACCCGGTTCGGCGCCGGACGGGCCGGGCCGTCCGCCACCTGGTGCAGCTCGCCCTGGTGCTCCAGCAGATGACGCACACCCTGCTGCCGGGTCGCGTGATCACGGCCGTACGGAGCGGTGTGGCTGATCCGCACCTGCGGCCAGCTCTCCCGGATCATCCGGGCGCAGTAACCACCCGGCAGATCACAGGACTCCAACTCGGTGTGCAGCTCCAGCACCTGCTGCGGCGGCACGTTCATCGCCCGCAGCTCATGCAGGATCTGCCACTCCGGATGCGGGGTACCGGGCGCCGAACGGCGGATCAGCTGCTGCTCCGAACCGTCCTGCGCGCGGTAGCGCAGCACCGCCATATAGCCCGGACCCACGGTCGGCTGACCGGGGGGCGGCGGCGGATACGCATAGCCGGGCTGCGACCCCATACCCGGCACGGGCGTGCCGGGAGCGGGCGTACCCGGGGCGGGCATCCCTGGGGCAGGCGTGCCCGGCGCGGGTGTGCCGGGGGCGGGCATCCCTGGAGCGGGCATACCCGGTGGCGGGGCCAGGCCCTGGGCCGGGGCACCGGCGGGCGGAGGCATACCGGGAGCGCCCGGCGCGCCCGGTCCACCGGGATACGGCGGCCCGCCCGCGCCCGGCGGGGGCGGCGGCGTCTGCGGACCACCCGCACCGGGGACACCGGGTGGGCCGGGCGGCTGCGGGCCGGATGGGGCACCCTGGCCCGGAGCGCCGGGGGGCGGGGTCTGACCACCGCTCGCGAGCATCGTCGCGGCGGCGTGCACCCCACCACCGGGCGTACCGGGCGCACCCGGCGGAGGCGGCGTCTGCCCACCACCGTGCCCACCAGGGGGCGTTTGCCCGGCACCAGGGACCCCGGGGGGGCCAGGGGGGCCGGGAGGGCCAGGCGGACCAGGCGGCTGCGGGGCACCCGGGGGCGGCGTCTGGCCGCCGGGCACACCCGGACCCCCCGCGAGCATCGTCGCGGCGGCGTGCACCCCACCGCCGGCCGTACCGGGCGCACCCGGCGGAGGCGGCGTCTGCCCACCACCCTGACCACCGGGCGCACCGGGAGGGCCGGGCGGACCAGGAGGACCGGGCGGCTGCGGGCCGCCACCGGGGCCGTCGGGGCCGAGCTGCGAGACCAGCTGCGTCGGTACGTACCCCCCGGCCGGAGCACCGGGGGCACCGGGCCCGGACGGCGCGGGCGGCGGCGTGGAGTCCGCACCCGGCCGGGCACCGGGCGTCCCCGGCGCACCGGGCGACGGAGGCATCGCACCGCCGCCCGCCTTGCGGGTGGCGGCGTCCGCGATATCGCCCGGGTCGGCACCGGCACCCGGACCGGCACCGGGGCCGCCCTGCCGCTCCGGGAAGTCGAGGGACGGGGCGATGGCCGTGGGCGGCAGCGAACTGCCACCGGACATCAACTCGGTCTTGGCGTCGGGCCGTACACCCGGCGGCGGAGTGTCCTCGTCGTCGGAGCCCGCGAGCGGCGGCGCGAAGACCGTGGCGGGCGGGGCGACCGAGCGGTCGTCGTCGCCCTTGATGTCCGTACCGGCCCACGGCGTACTGTCGCCGGGCGTGGCCGCGTTGCCTGCCTGGCCCCCCGTGGAGGGCGTACCGGCGTCCGGCACGGGCGGCGCCCACGGGCTCGCCCCACCGGGCGCGGGCGGCGCGTCCTGCCGGCCCTCACCGCCGGACGGGGCACCGGAGCCGGACCGGGCGTCCTGCTGCGAGCCGGCCGCGAGCGGGCGCGCGACACCGTCGGACGGCCAGTCGTCCACGGCCCCGCCCCGCCCCTGCGGCGCATCCGGAACAGGCCCGCCGGGAGCAGGCGCACCCGGAACAGGTCCGGGCGGAACGGGCCCAGGCGCGGCAGGCGGACCCGGAACAGGCGGCGCACCCGGCGCGGCGCTCCGCGACCCGCCGTCCGACGGCCAGTCGTCCTCGCCCGAGATCCGGGGTGCCGACACCCCGGGCCCGGCCCCGGGCCCACCGGCCGACGGCCACTCGCCCTGCGGAGGCAAAGCAGCCGAAGCGGCGGAAGGGGCAGGAGAAACGGAAGGGGCGGAAGGGGCGGAAGGAGCCGACACCGGCGCGGCGGCATCGGGCGCGCCCCCGCCCGGCTCCGCCCCCGGCCGCTGCCCGGGAAGGTCCGCCGACGCCTCGGGCCGGCTGCTCATCGCGTCCGCCGCCTCCTGCAACCACTCCGGCGGAGTGAGCAGGAAGGACGTCGCGTTCAAGTCGATGCGCTGCTGCCGGCCAGTGGTGGACTCGTCACGCGAGCCGTCCGTCGTGCCGTACCGCTCCTCGTAACGGCGGATCACCTCACCCACCGGAAGCCCCGGCCACAGCGTGGTCTCGCCGCTGTCGCGGGCGATCACCATCCGCGTGCCCTCGGCCCCCCGGCCCGAGACCGGCCCGTCCGCCCGGTCCTCGGCCCAGACCACAAAGCCCAGATCGAACTCCCGGACCCGCGCCTCGCGCTGCTGATAAGCCGGCACATCGCCGTTGATCCAGAGTTCCGCGCGCTCCTGCGCCTGTGCGAAGGTCACCATCGCGCTCACCCCTCCACCGGGACGGCGTACGCGAATCCACCGTCCACCATCAGGTTCGCCACGGTCTCCAGCTCCGGCGGATTGCCCGCCAGCCGGAGCAGGAAGGCGTCGAAGTCGTCGCCGCACGGCAGCAACAGCCGCCCCACCCGCTCCTGGACCGTCCAGCCGTCACGGTCCCGCGCGTCGTCATACGCGCAGAACCACACCGAGCCGATCGCGTCACCCTTCACCTTGACCGCGATCACACCGCCCTGGACGAAGCCCACGCCCAGATAGTCCTTGGTGAAGTGATCCCGCAGACACTTGTTGATATAGACGAGGTCGTTGACCGCCGCCTCGTCGCGCACCGTGAAGAACGGCTGGTCGATCAGCAGCCCCAGCTCCGGATCCAGCGCCGTGCCGACCGGTGCGCAGCCGCCCGCCGCCTTGAGGAAGGAGCGGTACGCCTCGGGCAGCCGATAGCCCAGATCCTCTTCGACACCGAGCACCTGCTCCTCGGTGACCGAAATGCCCCTCAGCGGCAGGCCCACATGGATCGGCCGGGTCTCCTGCAGCGGGCGAGTGCCCCGCTTCTCCTGGTCGACCTGCGCCGTCGCAAGCCCACCGTGATGCCGCAGCAGCGCCTTGACCTCGACCGGAACCAGCTCCATCCGGCGGGTGCCGACCACGTGGTGCCAGGTCCAGCCGTGCGGTGTGGCCACCGCCGACGCCCCGTTCCACAGCTCATGGCCGGTGGCGTGCAGCGCCGCGTTCGCCGAGACATAGTCCGTCAGCCGCAGCTCGTCGACGCCGAACCCCTCCGGGGGCTCGGCGATTTCGGCGGCCGCACGCGCATACGGCGAAAAGTCCGGAAAGCCGTGTTCGTCCACTCGGACGCCCTTGGGGTGGCGCGCGGCCCGGACGGGATCCGGGAAGTGCACGACCTGCCCGGCGTAGGCCGTGTTCGGTGGCGCGGCATGCTGCCCGAGCCGACCTGTCGTCATGGCGGTTGCCCCCTGCTGATGCTGGCTACTGGGCACAGCCTATGCGGTGACGCAACCGGCCGAACCGGGCGGCCATCCCCCCTCATGACAGCCTCCGCCCCCACCAGGTCGTTCAGGCCCGGACTACCGCAGCGCCCACGGCATTTGGCAATCTGATCATTGCAACCGGGGGATTGCACAGGGAGGGATCCACCACATGCACATCACGCAGAGCAACGGAGGCGGCGACGGCGCCGCTCTCGCGGCCGGCGACCCGCGGCTGAGATGGAGCAGCGTCGACCCCGACGCCGGACCACCGCCGCTCAACCGGCGCCGCGACGGCATCCTGCCCGCCGTCGCGGCCGCGCTGTCCGTCCGCGGCGAGACGCTGACCTGCACCGGAGGCAAGGCCGAACAGCCGCCGACACTCCACCCACTGGTCCAGGAATTCCTCGACGCACTCGCCAGCGGCCAGCGCGAACGTTTCACCGGCCGCTGCCCCGAAGCGATCCTGCTCTCCCGCCACCTGGCCAACGTCGAAGCAGGCCGCTCCAAGCGCGCCTCCCGCAAACCGCTCACCCAGGGTGAAGCCCGCCGCTCCCTCAAACACGCCAAGCTCACCACCCGCAGAATCCGCGAGGCCGGCGACCCCCAGCACGGCAGCTACGCCCCGCCCTGCCTGTCCTGCGCCGCACTACTGGCCCACTTCGGCGTACGGACGGTGGGTGAGACCACATGAACCAGGCACATCAGGCACCACAGGCCCCGAGGGCGGCGCAGACACCGCCGACCCGCCCGGCCCGACAGCCCATCGACCGCCTGGACGTCACCCGCTTCTCCGTCGCCGTCGACGCCGCCCTCCGCGACGCCGGCTGGCAACCCGGCCGCTGGGACATGCACCGCGCCGAAGTCTGGGCCGACACCCTCCGCGCCCACACCTCCCCCGCAGGCCACCGCCACACCGTCTTCCCGGCCGCCGTCGAAGCATGGGCGGAATTCGGCGGACTCCACATCCAGCCACCCGGCACGGGCCGCGAAATCGCCCCCACCCCCTTCCGCATCGACCCCCTGCACGGCCTCCACCTCGCCCGCACCCTCGGCGACCTGGGCCACGCCCTCGAAACCGAGATCTGCCCACTGGGCGAAGAATCCGACGGCCAGGCACTGCTGACCATCGACGCGGAAGGCCGGGTCTACAGCCTCGACCACACCGGAGACTGGTACCTCGGCCCCACCCTCGACGCCGCCCTCAGCACCCTCGTCACCGGCGCACTCCCGGCCAGACTGGCCCGCGCATAACCCGCGCACCACGCGCCGTCCAGCAGGCCGCGGGCACTAGGCGCGCTGCGCCCGCTCCACGCCCCCGCCGCGACCCTCGGCCGCCGTGCCGTCCACCGGACGGCCCTCCAGCCGATCCCCGCCGCCCGTGTGATCCTTCTCATCCACGCTATCGGTGTGATCCGCGTCATCCGCGCCGTCCGTGCCGTCCGTGCCGTCCGTGCCGTCCGGAATGACCGCCGACACACGGAAGCCACCCGCCTCCGTAGCCCCCGACACAAAACCCCCACCGAGCGTCGACACCCGCTCCCGCATCCCGACCAGCCCATTCCCCCCACTCGGCAGCCCGGCATCCGCCGCACCCCGCTCCGACGGCCCGTTCTCCACCTGAACCGCGATCTCGGCCGAACGATGCGCCACCCGAACCCGGGCACTCGCGCCCGGAGCATGCTTATGGACGTTGGTCAACGCCTCCTGCACCACCCGATACGCCGCCTGCTCCACCGAAGCCGCATACCGCCGCCTCTCACCCTCCACCGACAGCTCCACCGCCATCCCGGCCGCCCGGGACTGCCCCACCAGCGCCTCCAGCTCCGCCAGCCGCGGCCCCCCGAGCGCCCCCACATCCCTCCCGGCCGCCCCCGCGGCCTCCGCAGCCGCCGAAGCCGCGACCGCCACCGACGCCAGCGGCCGCTCCTCGGCAGCAGCCGCGGACGAACCATCGACATCGACAGAAGACCCGGCCACATCGGCGGCCCGATCCCCGGCAGCGGACACCGGCCCCGACGCGGCGGCCGAAGCAGCACCCGGAGCCCGCAGACCATCCTCCGACCGCAACACCCCCAACATCTGCCGCAACTCCGTCAGCGCCTGCCGCCCCATATCGCCCACCAGCGCCGCATTCTTCGACGCCTTCTCCGGATCCTTGAGCGCCACCGCCTGCAACGCCGCCGCATGCACCACCATCAAACTCACCCGGTGCGCCACCACGTCATGCATTTCCCGCGCGATCCGGGTCCGCTCCTCATTACGCGCCCACTCGGCCCGCTCCTCCGCCCGCTCCGCCAGCAGCGACAGCTCCCGCTCCAGACCGTCCGCCCGCTCCCGCAGACTCTCCACCAGCCGCCGCCGCGCCCGGACATACAACCCCAACAGCACCGGCGGAGCGGTCAGCCCCAACGTGAGCACCATGGCGAACATCGGGGCCTCCCACACGGAGGTCCCCAGACCACTCTGCGGATTGTCCCGCCGAACGCCGATCACCGTGACGAGGAAGCTCCCCACCGCCGCCATCCCGGCCAGCAACGCCGTGATCCGGCGCGGCACCTCGGACGACGCCAGCGTGTACAGCGACACGACACCGAGCAGCAGACCCATCTCGGCGGGCGTGATGGCGATCGATATCAGCACCACGGCGATCGCCCAGCGCCGCCGCACCACCAGCGTGGCCCCGACGACCACCCCGATCAGCACCCCGACAACAACCGGAATCCGGGCATCATGCGCGAAAGAGACACCCTCTACGGCACACTCCACCGCCGACGCCACGGCGAGCAGGACATCGAGCCCCATACTCCGCCGCCGCGACCACCACCACGGCCCCACGGGTACGCCCCGTGTGCCCGTCGCCTCTTCCCCCGTCGAACTCATAGCGACCAGCCTACGGCCGGGCGCCAGCGCTTTTCCCGGGGACACGGCGGCGCATAAGAGACTCGAACATCAGGCAAAACCTCCCATTTAACTCGAACGAATGAATCGCCCACGTTTTCGACCCGGCGCGTCCGGATGTCGAACGACCCTGTGGCCATGAACGCACCACGGCGCCGCGACGGCGACAGCATGGGCGGCCTCCTCGACGGGTCGACCACGTTCGAAGAACTGAGAGAACGGGCGATCGCGTTACGGAAAGAGGGGATGAGCCGCAGACAGATCCGCGACCGGCTGAAGGTCAGCAACAACGACATCCTGAACCGCCTCCTGGAGGGCGAGCCGCCACCCGAGTGGACCAGGCGCCCCAACGCCAAGGACGACCTCCGGGCCAGGGCGCGCGAGATGCGGCTACGGGGGATGACATACGACAGGATCCAGCTGGAGCTCGGCTGCTCCAAGAGCTCCATCTCGCTCTGGGTCCGCGACCTACCGAAACCGGACCGGCCGCCGCGCACCCGGGAGGAGGCGTCGGCGATCGCCCAGCGGGGGTGGGAGGCGACGCTGCGGCAGCGGGAGATCGAGCGGCAGCGGACGAAGCTCGCCGCAGCGAAACCGTCGTCTTCATCAACAGCGACCCCGACATGATCCAGACCTATCTCGCATGGCTCAGCCTGCTCGGGGTCGAGCCGGAGCGGCTCCGCTACCGAGTGATGATCCACGAGTCCGCCCAGGTCGCCGACGCGGAACGCTACTGGGCGAGCCTGGTCGGCGTGGACGTCGACACCTTCGAGAAGACCACCCTGAAGAAGCACAACCCCAAGACCGTCCGGAAGAACGTCGGCGAGCACTACCGAGGGTGCCTCGTGGTCCGCACCCTCAAAGGGGCCGACCTATACCGTCGCATCGAAGGCTGGTGGTACGGCATAGTGGTGGGGGCCAGGTCGACGATCTAGCAGGTTGTCCGATTTGGCACCTTTTGCCATCCCCTGTGGTGTAATCGGCAACACGTGGCACTTTGGATGCTTTGTTCCAGGTTCGAGTCCTGGCAGGGGAGCTTTATATTCCGTTTTCCCGGGTCCTGACCGTCCGGCTCGGGACCCTCCTTCCTTTCCGCCCGGAAACCTCTCGGTATCCTGCGGGTGTCCACCCCCGAAGCCGAAGGGCACACCCGTGAGCGCCAACCGCCCGGCAGCCGTCGTCGTCCTCGCAGCGGGTGAGGGCACCCGCATGAAATCGGCGACCCCGAAGGTTCTGCACGCCCTCTGCGGCCGCTCCCTCGTCGGGCACGTCGTAGCCGCCTCCCGTGAGCTCTCGCCCGAGCATCTCGTCGTCGTGGTCGGCCACGCCCGGGAGCAGGTCTCCGCGCATCTGGCCGAGATCGACGCCGAGGTGCGCACCGCCGTCCAGCATGAGCAGAACGGCACCGGGCACGCCGTCCGGATGGGTCTGGAGGAGCTGTCCGACAGCGGGGTCGCCCTCGACGGCACCGTGATCGTCGTCTGCGGTGACACGCCGCTGCTGACCGGCGAAACGCTCCAGCGGCTCGCCGCGGCGCACTCCGGCGACGGGAACGCCGTGACCGTGCTGAGCGCCGAGGTCCCCGACGCCACGGGTTACGGACGGATCGTGCGGGACGACGCGAGCGGCGCCGTCACCGCGATCGTGGAGCACAAGGACGCGACCGACACACAGCGCGCCATCCGTGAGATCAACTCCGGGGTCTTCGCCTTCGACGCGCAGTTGCTCACCGACGCCCTCGGCAAGGTGCGCACCGACAACAGCCAGGGTGAGGAGTACCTCACCGACGTGCTGGGCATTCTGCGCGAGGCCGGGCATCGGGTGGGCGCGTGTGTGGCGGCCGACCACCGCGAGATCGTCGGGATCAACAACCGTGTGCAGTTGGCGGAGGCGCGCCGGCTGCTGAACGACCGGCTGCTGGAGCGCGCGATGCTGAGCGGGGTGACCGTCGTCGATCCGGCCACCACCTGGATCGATGTGACCGTCACTTTCGAGCCGGATGCGCTGGTGCACCCCGGTACCCAGTTGCTGGGGGCCACTCACCTGGCCGCGAATGCCGAGGTGGGGCCGAATTCCCGGCTCACCGACACCACGGTCGGCGCGGGGGCGGTGGTGGCGTTCACGGTCGCGGATGGCGCGGTGGTCGGCGCGGGGGCGAGCGTGGGGCCGTACGCGTATCTGCGTCCGGGGACCCGGCTGGGTGCGAAGGCCAAGGCGGGTACGTATGTGGAGATGAAGAACGCCACGATCGGCGAAGGCACCAAGGTGCCGCATCTGTCCTATGTGGGCGATGCGACGATCGGTGACCAGACCAATATCGGTGCGGCGAGCGTCTTCGTGAACTACGACGGTGTGAACAAGCACCACACCACCATCGGCAGCCACTGCCGGACCGGGGCCGACAACATGCTCGTGGCTCCCGTCACGATCGGGGACGGCGCTTACACCGCCGCCGGATCGGTCATCACCAAGGATGTGCCCCCGGGCTCGCTCGCCGTCGCACGCGGACAGCAGCGGAACATCGAGGGCTGGGTCGCCCGCAAGCGCCCCGGAAGTGCCGCGGCACAGGCCGCCGAGGCCGCTCGTCGGGAGGACGAGGGCCAGCAGTGACATGTGCACAGGTACGTCGTGCGGGGCGTACGGTGAAAGTGCACCAAAGCGACATCCAAGGAGACTTGTTGTGACCGGGATCAAGACGACCGGCGAGAAGAAGCTGATGCTCTTCTCCGGCCGCGCCCACCCCGAGCTGGCCGAGGAGGTCGCCCATGAGCTGGGCGTCAGCTTGGTCCCGACCAAGGCATTCGACTTCGCCAACGGCGAGATCTACGTACGTTTCCAGGAGTCGGCGCGCGGTGCCGACTGCTTTTTGATCCAGAGCCACACGACTCCGATCAATAAGTGGATCATGGAGCAGCTCATCATGGTCGATGCGCTGAAGCGGGCTTCCGCGCGCTCGATCACGGTGATCGTTCCGTTCTACGGCTATGCCCGTCAGGACAAGAAGCACCGTGGCCGTGAGCCCATCTCGGCGCGGCTGATCGCCGACATGCTGAAGACGGCGGGGGCCGACCGGATTCTCACGGTCGATCTGCACACGGATCAGATCCAGGGTTTCTTCGACGGTCCGGTGGACCATCTCTTCGCGCTGCCGGTGCTCGCGGACTATGTGGGTGCGAAGGTCGACCGGTCCAAGCTGACCGTGGTGTCGCCGGACGCCGGCCGGGTGCGGGTGGCGGACCGCTGGTGCGACCGGCTGGGCGCGCCGCTGGCGATCGTGCACAAGCGGCGGGATCCGGATGTGGCGAATCAGGTCACGGTGCATGAGGTGGTCGGTGATGTGGAGGGCCGGGTGTGTGTGCTGGTCGACGACATGATCGACACGGGTGGCACGATCTGCGCGGCGGCGGAGGCGCTGTTCGCGAATGGCGCGGAGGACGTGATCGTGACGGCCACGCATGGTGTGCTGTCGGGTCCGGCGGCGGACCGGTTGAAGAACTCGAAGGTCAGTGAGTTCGTGTTCACCAATACGTTGCCGACTCCGAGCGAGGTGGAGCTGGACAAGGTGACGGTGTTGTCGATGGCTCCGACGATTGCTCGCGCGGTGCAGGAGGTCTTCGAGGATGGCTCGGTGACCAGCCTGTTCGAGGAGCAGGCGTGAGCGGCTTAACCTGCTCTGCCCGGGTCTGGAGGCCACTCCCGTACGGGGGTGGCCTCATCCGTTGGTAGAATTGCCGGGTTGCTCGGCGAGGGAGGCCGCGTTTGATCGCGGCTGTCCGTTATCGACGCGCTCTTCGTAGCAAGGTCTGTCGTGGGCCGGGTGACGCCCACACACTAAACGATCTACGAGGAGTGCCCCATGGCCGAGGTCAAGATCTCCGCTCAGCCCCGCACCGAGTTCGGCAAGGGTGCGGCCCGGCGTACCCGTGCGGCCGACCGTGTTCCCGGCGTGGTCTACGGCCACGGCGTCGACCCGCTGCATGTCACGCTTCCGGCGCATGACCTGCTGATGGCGCTGAAGACCCCGAACGTTCTGCTGCGCCTGAAGGTCGAGGGCGGCAAGGACGAGCTGGTCATCCCGAAGGCCGTGCAGCGTCACCCGATCAAGATCGGCGTTCTGGAGCATGTCGACCTGCTGCTGGTGCAGAAGGGCGAGAAGGTCACCGTGGAGGTGCCGATCCTCACCGAGGGCGACCTGGCCCCGGGTGGCAACCTGCTCGAGCACCTGCTGAACGCGCTGCCGGTCGAGACCGAGGCGACCCACATCCCGGAGTCGGTCACCGTCTCCATCGCGGGTCTGGACGCGGGTGCCACCATCCACGCCAAGGACATCACCCTTCCGGCGGGCACCACGCTGGCGGTCGAGGACGACGCGGCCGTGCTGCAGGTGGTCGCCGCCCAGGCCGAGGCTCCGGCCGAGGAGGGTGCCGAGGGCGAGGCGGGGGGCGCCGAGGCGTAGTCTTCGGCTGCTCCCTTTCGCTTTCCGGCCGCCGTCCCGCCCCTGTGGTGGGGCGGCGGCCGTCCTCAAGGAGAGACATGCAGATGACGGACGACGCGAGCCCTTGGCTTGTGGTGGGCCTCGGCAATCCCGGGGGCGAGTATGCGGGCAATCGCCACAATGTCGGCTTCATGGTGGCCGATCTGCTGGCGGAGCGGATGGGTGCCCGTTTCAAGGCGCATAAGTCGCGGGCGCAGGTCGTCGAGGGCCGGGTGGGTCCGCCGGGGCCGTTGAGCCGCCGGGTCGTGGTCGCCAAGCCGATGTCCTTCATGAATCTGTCGGGCGGTCCGGTGACCGCGCTGCGCGACTTCTACAAGGTGCCGGTCGGTCATGTCGTGGCGGTCCACGACGAATTGGACATCGATTACGGCGCGCTGCGGTTGAAGGTCGGCGGGGGTGACAATGGCCACAATGGCCTGAAGTCGATCACCAAGTCGCTGGGTGCGGACTACTGCCGGGTGCGCTTCGGGATCGGCCGTCCGCCGGGCCGGATGGATGTCGCGGCGTTTGTGCTGAAGGACTTTTCCGCTGCGGAGCGCAAGGAGTTGGACTACTTCGTGGACCGTGCGGCGGATGCGGTGGAGACGCTGATCGCGGACGGGCTGGAGCGCGCGCAGGGGACGTACAACTCCTGAATGACGCCGTTCGCCCGTTTGTTCGGCGGAAGGTTGACCGAGCGCCTGGGGATGGCAAGGATCGCCGCCATGGCTTCCACCGGTGTGACCAAGCGCAGCCGTACGCGGCGGGCGGGCGAGAGCGCGTACGGGCTTCTGTTGCTGACGAAGAACGTGGCGATGGGGCTTGTCGCGTTGCTGATTCTGGCCGCCGGGGTGTGGTCGTCCTGGGATGACGCCAAACCGACGATGCTCACCAAGGGGCTTGAGCGCGGCACCGTGACGGTCTCCGACTGCGGCGACGAATGGTGCACCGGCTCGTTCGCTCCGGCCCGCGCGGGTGGCGAGTCCCATGGCCGGGTGCGGGTCGACAAGGCGGTCACGGACGGGACGGGCGACCGGGTTCCGGTGGCCCTCAAGCCGGGCACGGATCGCGCCGTCCGTACGGGTGCCGCGGGCATCCTCCACGCCTGGGTTCCCTTCGGCGGCTCGCTCCTCCTCACCTCCCTGATCGTCGCGGGCGGCCTCGGCCTGCGCCGCACGGGCTGGACGATGGGCCTGCTGGGCGCGGCGCTGCTGGGCGCGTCCTTCGCCACGCTTACGCTGTAGCGCTCACCGGGTGCCCCCCCTGGTCTTGGGCTCGCCCTTCGCCCCGGGACCACCCCGCCGTGGGGTGTGACCCGCCGCGTAGGCGCGGCCAGTTCGGCACCGCCGGACTCCGCCGTGCGGGTCCTCGCCGTCGCGACGGGAAAGAGAAGCCGCCGCCACCGCCCGGCCGACCGCCGGAACGCACTGACGCCGTACCCATCATCGGACGCCCCCGCGGCCACGGACGCGCGCTTCCGCCTCCACCGCCGTGTGACCCGTCCCATGGCACGGCCCGATCGGCACCGCCGGACTCCGCCGTGCGGGTCCTCGCCGTCGCGGCGGGGAAGAAGTGGCGGCTGGCCGCCGTGGGGCACGAGGTGCGCCCAGCCGCGGGGCTGGAGCGGGTAGCGGCGGAGCCTGCTGTACGTCGGGGGCCGGCGGCGGAGCCCCCGGGAAGCTCAACCCCCACCACGCACCGGGCGGGCTCGCTCCCCCTTCGGGAGTGGGCCCGCCCGGTGTCAGGCATACGCTCTGTTCAGCCCGTGTTGCGGAGGCCCGCCGCGACGCCGTTGACCGTGAGGAGGAGGGCGCGGCCGAGCAGCGGGTCGGGCTCTTCGCCTCGTTCGCGGGCGGTGCGCTGCCGGTGGAGCAGGGTCACCTGCAGATACGAGATCGGGTCGAGGTAGGCGTCCCGGACGTGGAAGGTCTGCTTCAGCACCGGGTTGGAGTCGAGGAGTTCGCGCTCACCGGTGATGCGCAGCACCTCTCGTACCGTCAGTTCGTGTTCTGCCTGGATGACGTCGAAGACGTGCTTGAGGTCCTCGGGGACCAGTGTGTCGACGTAGTGGCGGGCGATCCGCAGATCGGTCTTGGCCAGGGTCATTTCGACGTTGGACAGGAAGTTGCGGAAGAAGTGCCAGTGCTGGTGCATTTCGTCGAGGACGCCGTCGAGTCCGGCTTCGCGGGCGGCCTTGAGGCCGGAGCCGACGCCGAACCAGCCGGGGACGATCTGCCGGGACTGGGTCCAGCCGAAGACCCAGGGGATGGCCCGGAGTCCGTCGAGGCCGGCGCCGGAGTCGGGGCGGCGGGAGGGCCGGGAGCCGAGGTGGAGGTCGGCGAGTTGGTCGACGGGGGTGGAGGCGAAGAAGTACGCGGGCAGGTCGGGGTCGTCGACGAGGGCGCGGTAGGCGCCGTGGGCGGCGTCCGAGACGGTTTCCATGGCCGCGTCCCAGCGGGCGAGTGCCTCGTCGGACTGGCGGGGCGCGGTGTGCAGGGCGGATGCCTGCAGCGTGGCGGCGACGGTGAGTTCGAGGTTTTCGCGGGCGAGCGAGGGCACGAGGTACTTGTCGGAGATGACCTCGCCCTGTTCGGTGACCTTGATCTCGCCTTCGAGGGTGCCCCACGGCTGGGCGAGGATCGCGTCGTGGGTGGGGCCGCCGCCGCGGCCGACGGTGCCGCCGCGGCCGTGGAAGAGCCGCAGCCGTACGCCGTGCCGGTGGGCGACGTCGCGCAGCAGCCGCTGGGCGCGGTGGATCTCCCACTGGGAGGTGGTGATGCCGCCGAACTTGGACGAGTCGGAGTAGCCGAGCATGACCTCCTGGACGTCGCCGCGGAGGGCGACGAGCCGTCGGTAGGAGGGGTCGGCGAGCATTTCGTCGAGGAGCTTGTCGGCGATCTTGAGTTCTTCGGTGGTCTCCAGCAGCGGGACGATGCCGATCTTGGCCCAGCCGGCGTGGAGGTCGATGAGTCCGGCCTCGCGGGCGAGGACGGCGGCGGCGAAGACGTCGTCGGAGCCCTGGCACATGGAGATGATGTAGGACTCGACGATTTCGGGGCCGAAGCGCTCGAAGGAGTCGCGGATGGTGCGGAAGACGCCGAGGGTCTTGGCGCCGGCGGCGTCGAGGGGGGCCGGGCTGGGGGCGAGGGGGCGCCGGGAGCGCAGTTCCTTGGCGAGCAGCTTGCGGCGGTAGTCGCGGGGCATGTCGGCGTAGCGCCAGGATTCCTCGCCGAGCCGGTCGAAGAGCTGGCCGAGTGCGTGGTGGTGGGCGTCGGCGTGTTCGCGGACGTCCATGGTGGCGAGCTGGAGGCCGAACGCGGCGAGGGTGCGGATGGCCCGTTCGAGCCGGCCGCCGGCGATGAGGTGGCCGCGGTGGGCGCGCAGGGAGTCCTGGATGAGGTGGAGGTCGGCGAGGAGTTCGCCGGAGCCGAGGTAGTCGCGGCCGGGCTGGTGGGGGGTGTCGCCGGCGAGCCGTTCGCGGGTGTTGACGATCTTCTGCCGCATGCAGGTGGCCTTGAGCCGGTAGGGCTCTTCGGCGTTGAGCCGCTTGTAGCGCGGGCTGATCTCGGGCAGCAGTTCGAGGTCGCGCTGGAGGGAGGCGAGGAGTTCCTCGGAGGCGCCGGTGTTGCGGATGGAGCTGGAGAGGGCGGCGCGCAGATCGTCGATGATCTCCAGGGCGTCGGTGATGCCGTGTTCGTGCTGGAGGATCAGGACATCGCGGGTCACCTCGGGGGTGACGTTGGGGTTGCCGTCGCGGTCGCCGCCGATCCAGGTGCCGAAGGTGAGGGGGCGGGTGGTGGCGGGCAGCTCGACGCCGACGCGCATCAGTTCGGCGGTGAGGTCCTCGAGGACGTCGCCGACGGCGCCGGCGTGCAGTTCGTCGAGGTAGTAGATGGCGTTGCGGGCCTCGTCGGCGGGTTCGGGGCGGGCGACGCGCAGTTCGTCGGTCTGCCAGAGCAGGTCGATGTTCTCGGCGAGCCGCAGGTCGGCGCGGCGGGCGTCGCCGCCGATGGCGAGGGTGTCGAGCAGTTCGGCGATGCGGCGGAGCTTGGTCAGGACGGTGCGGCGGGCGGCCTCGGTGGGGTGGGCGGTGAAGACGGGGCGCACCCCCAGGTGGGCGACGGTCTGCCGGAGGTGCTCGGGGTCGGCGTCCTTGAGCTGGTCGACGGTGCGGGCGAGGATGCCGCCCTCGGCGGCGCGGCGGGTGCGCAGCTCGCGGCCGCGGTGTACCTGTTCGGTGACGTTGGCCAGGTGGAAGTAGGTGGAGAAGGCGCGGACCAGCTTGGCGGCGGTCTCGAGGTCGGTGGAGCCGAGCAGGTCGGCGGCGGCCTCACCGTCGCTGCGGGTGAGGGCGCGGACGCGCTCGACGAGTTCGAGGAGGTCGGGTCCCTCCTGGCGGACGAGGGTCTCACCGAGCAGGTCCCCCAGACGGCGGATGTCGGCACGCAGAGCGGCGTTGGTGTGGTCGGCACTGCTCACAGGTGCGGGCTCCTTGCAGTGAACGGGGTTCGAAGCGCGGCATCAGGGCTTGTGCGGCGGGCGCCGCGGGCTGCTGACCCGGTGCTTTCGGCCATGTGCGGACCGCGCTGTCCGACGTTCCCAGGATAGGCGGCGCGACCCTGGGTGAGACCAGAGCCCTATTGCCCCGCTTCCCGGCCCTGCCATACTTACGACGCCGTAGGTTACGGATCCGTAGCCATGCCCCGAGCCCCACGAGGGATCCCATGACTGCAAGCCCCGACGTGGTCAACGACACGCCGAAGGCCCAGGAGGCCCCGCTTCCCTACGCCACGCTCGGCGGGGACAGCAAGCGTTCCGTCGAACAGATCACCCTTCTCCTGTTCATCACCGTCCCCTTCGTCGCGCTGGTCGCGGCGGTTCCCCTGGCCTGGGGCTGGGGGGTCAGCTGGTTGGATCTGGCGCTGTTGGTGTCGATGTACTACATCGGCTGCCACGGCATCACGATCGGCTTCCACCGTTACTTCACTCATGGCTCGTTCAAGGCGAAGCGGCCGCTGCGGATCGCGTTGGCGATCGCCGGGTCGCTGGCCGTGGAGGGGCCGCTGGTCCGCTGGGTGGCCGACCACCGTAAGCACCACAAGTTCTCCGACGCGGACGGCGACCCGCACTCCCCGTGGCGGTACGGCGAGACCGTGCCGGCTCTGATGAAGGGGTTGTGGTGGGCACATATCGGATGGATGTTCGATGAGGAGCAGACGTCCCAGCACAAGTACGCACCGGATCTGATCAAGGACGGTGCCGTCCGGGCGGTCTCCCGCCAGTTCGTGGTGTGGACGCTGGTCTCCCTGATGCTGCCCCCGCTGATCGGCGGGCTGGCGACCTGGTCCTGGCAGGGCGCGGTGACCGCCTTCTTCTGGGGGTCCCTCGTCCGGGTGGCCTTGCTGCACCATGTGACCTGGTCGATCAACTCGATCTGCCATGCGGTGGGCAAGCGCCCGTTCAAGTCGCGGGACCGCTCCGGCAATGTGTGGTGGCTGGCGGTGCTCTCGTGCGGCGAGTCCTGGCACAACCTGCACCACGCGGATCCGACCTGTGCCCGGCACGGGGTGATGAAGGGGCAGCTGGACTCCAGCGCCCGGATCATCCGCTGGTTCGAGAAGGCGGGCTGGGCCTATGACGTCCGCTGGCCGAGCCAGGCCCGTATCGACTCCCGCCGTCAGGAGGAGTCCGCCGGAGCGGCATGATGGAGGGCGTGGCGACCGACAGTAATACCAGCGGTGAAAAGGACCGGCGGGGCCGGACAGGCCGGCCCTCCGGATCCGGGACCCGGCGGCCCCGCCGGGTCCGGATGACCGGCAAGGAGCGCCGGGAGCAGCTGCTGGACATCGGTCGCACGCTCTTCGCCGAGCGTGGCTTCGAGGGCACGTCGGTGGAGGAGATCGCGGCGAAGGCGGGGGTCTCCAAGCCGGTGGTGTACGAGCACTTCGGCGGCAAGGAGGGGCTGTACGCGGTCGTGGTGGACCGTGAGATGCGGCGGATGCTGGACATGGTGACGACATCGCTGACCGCGGGCCATCCTCGGGAGCTGTGCGAGCAGGCCACCTTCGCCCTTCTGGACTACATCGAGGAGTACACGGACGGCTTCCGGATCCTGGTCCGTGACTCCCCCGTCGCCCAGTCGACGGGCACCTTCGCCTCGCTGATCAGCGATATCGCCACCCAGGTGGAGGACATTCTGGGCCTGGAGTTCAAGGCCCGCGGCTTCGACGCCAAGCTGGCCCCGCTGTACGCGCAGGCGCTGGTGGGCATGGTGGCGCTGACGGGCCAGTGGTGGCTGGACGTCCGTAAGCCGAAGAAGGCCGAGGTGGCGGCGCATCTGGTGAACCTGGCCTGGCACGGTCTGGACGGTCTGGAGCCGAAGCCGCGGCTGATAGGCCACCGCAAGAACTGACCCGCCGATCCAGGGGAGCGCTGCGGCAACGCGTGCCTGGCGCGCTCGCGCTGGCCGGGCGCTCGGCCGTCGTCACCGTGAGCGATGAGGGTGCGGGCGACATCCCGGTCGCCGCTCCGCCCGAGGGGGACGACGAGCACGGGCGGGGCCTGTATCTGGTCGCGGCGCTGGCGCACCGCTGGGGCGGGCGACGCTCCCGCGCGGGGCTGACCGTATGGGCCGAGGTTGTCGCGGAAACGGGGACAAGACTTCCGAGGGAAGGGGCTGTACCGGCACCCGACTCACCCCGGACCGGAACGGCTGAGCATCACGGCTTGACGATGGTCTCTCCGATGACGAAACCCTTCGCGGGGCCGTCGGGGATGACGGCGTCGGTGCCGTAGGGCACGCGGTGCTCGTCGGCGTAGACGGCCTTGTCGGGGTCGGGCGCCGTGAGGATGACGACCGTGCCGTCGCCGTCGAAGTCGTCGATCAGGACGAACTCCAGCCGGTTGCCGACCGGGTCCTCGGAGAAGAAGCGGCGGTGACCCGGCAGTTTCTCGTCCCAGACGACCTCGGCACCACGCCCGGCGAGGCGGGTGGCGAAGGCTGCTATGCCGACGACCCTGAGACCCGGGTGGGCCTTGCGGGAGGGGCGGAAGTCCGGCTCGATGCCCAGGTGCAGCTGGACCGGGCCGCATCCGAACCACAGGCCGCCGTTGGCGGCGAGGGCGGCCGGTTTGGGGATCTCGATCATGCCGAGGGCCCCGCCGTAGTAGGCGCGCAGGGTGGACTCGGCGCCGGGCGGGGCGGCGAGTTGGGCGTGGTCGAGGGCCGCGATCATCGCTGGGCCATTCGAGCCACGACGAAGATGCGGCGGAACGGGAAGGCCGTGCCGTGAGGCGCGGAGGGATAGGCGTCGCGGAGGAGGGAGGCGTAGGCGGCCAGGAAGCGGTCGCGGGCGGGCGGGTCGTCGGCGAGGGCGGTCAGGACCGGGCGCAGGGCGGTGCCCTTGACCCAGTCGAGGACGGGGTCGAGGCCGGTCAGGACCTGCACATAGGTGGTCTCCCAGGCATCGACCTCGCAGCCGAGCGCGGCCAGGCGCGCCAGGTATTCGGTGGGCTCCAGGACGTCACCGGGGTCGCGGACGCGGTCGGCGAGGCGGTCGCGCCACTCGGGGGCGTCGCACAGATCGCGCAGCAGGGTGTGGCTGGGGGCGGTGAAGTTGCCGGGGACCTGGAAAGCGAAGATGCCGCCGGGGCGCAGTCCGGCCAGCCAGGCGGGGAAGGCGTCGGGGTGGCCGGGGATCCACTGGAGGGCGGCGTTGGAGACGATCAGGTCGTAGGGCTCGTCCGGCGCCCAGTTCCGCACATCGGCCTGCCGGAGGTCGAGGCGGCCGCCGCTGGTGGTGGGGCCCGCGAGGGGCTGGGCCTCGGCGAGCATCTCGGCGGAGTTGTCCAGGCCGGTGACCCGCGCGTCGGGCCAGCGGTCGAAGAGCAGGGCGGTGACGTTGCCGGGGCCGCAGCCGAGGTCGGCGATGCGGGGCGGGCGGCCGGGGTCGGTGGGCGGCTCGGGGACGCGGGCCAGCAGGTCCAGGAAGGGGCGGACGCGGTGGCCGGCGTGGCGCAGATACTGCCGAGGGTCCCAGTTGGGCGCGGTGGTCATGGTCGGTTCCCCCTGTGGGTACGGTCGGTATGGGGCGCGCCGCCGTGACCGCTGCGCGTCCCGGTGTATTACCGTTGCCCACGGTATCTCTTGATGTCAAGAGACTTCATGTCGACAGACCCACTACACTGATCGCTATGGAGGACGAGGTCGATCGGCTGGTCGCGGCGTGGCGGCGGGAACGCCCCGACCTCGATGTGGAACCGCTGGAAGTGCTCAGCCGGGTCAGCAGGCTCGCCCGCCATCTGGACCGGGCGCGGCGGATCGCCTTCGCCGAGCACAATCTGGAGCCCTGGGAGTTCGACGTCCTGACCTCGCTGCGCCGGGCCGGGCCCCCGTATCAGCTCTCCCCCGGGCAGCTGCTGACCCAGACCCTGGTCACCTCGGGCACCATGACCAACCGCATCGACCGGCTCGCCAAGAAGGGGCTGGTCGAGCGGGGGCCCGACCCGAGTGACCGGCGCGGTGTGCTGGTCCGGCTGACCGCCGAGGGGCGTGACCGCGCCGATCAGGCACTGGCCGGGCTGCTGGACCATGAGCACGCCATTCTGGCCGAGCTCTCCCAGGCCCAGCGCGCCGAACTGGCCGCGCTGCTACGCCAGTTGACCGCCCCGTTCGACAATCTCCCCGGCTAGGTCGACCGGGCCCACCCCGGCTCGCCGGGCCAGCGCCACGGCCGCCAGCGTGGAGTGCACGCCCAGCTTTCCCAGCACATTCTGCATATGGGTGCGGACGGTGTGCGGGGAGAGGAAGAGCCGCTCGGCGACGGCCTTGCGGCCGAGCCCGGCCACCATGCAGCGCAGCACCTCCCGCTCACGCGGCGTCAGCGACTCGACCAGGCGCTCGCTTTCGGTGCGGTGCTTACGGGCGGCCGTCAGCTCCCGCAGGACGCCGGTGAGCAGAGCGGGCGGCAGATGGGTCTCCTCCCGGAGCACCCCCCGGATGACCGCGAGCAGCCGGACCAGCGAGCAGTCCTTGGCGACCCAGCCGGACGCCCCGGCCTGCAGCGCCACCGCCGCGCGGCGCGGATCGTCGCGCTCGGCCAGCACCACGGTGCGCACCCCCGGCTGGGTGGAGCGGACCGCGCCGACGAGCCATATGCCGTCGGCCGCCCGGCCGTTCACCACCCGGGCGGGGCCGCCGTGCGGCCCGCTGTGCGGCGTGCCGTTCGCCCCGCCGTAGGCCACCTCGGCCGGTACCGGGAGCGGTGGGCCCACACCCTCGGCGGCCGTGCCCAGATCGGCGTCGACCAGCAGAATGTCGAAGCGGCGCCCCTCCGCCGCGGCGCGCTCCAGACAGCGCAGCGCCGCCGGGCCGCTGCCGGCCGCCGCCACGTCCACGTCCTGTTCCGCCGCGAGGGCGGCGGCCAGGGACTCGGCGAAAATACGATGGTCGTCAACCACGAGAACCCGAATACGTGCCACGGACAACCCCCCAGTCGCCGGATGAAGATTCCGGATACACCGAGAAACAGTGCGGGTACGGCGCCCGGCGCAAGGTCACCGCAACCCGCACGGCCGCCGCCGTGCTGTGATTGCTACCCCGCCCCGGGCGTCGTACCTGACTGTCTCGCCCCCTGATGGGCGTCGGCCCCCACCGACGCTGTACTCAGAGTAAGGCTGTGGTCTCATATAGGAAGCGGTTTGGCGAAACTGACTGTTCTCGGCTGTTCACTGTGCGTTTCTTGTTCGCTCTTGGGGACTGAGTGATCCACAAGCCGCGAAGATGTACCGAGAACGATCCGCGACGCGATCAAGGGGCCGGTGGCGACGGCCGGCTACAGCCGTCGCACCCCCGCCTCGGCTACAGCCGTCGCGCCCCCGCGCTGGGCACCGCCGGGAAGATCCGTGGAGCCCCGTGGCCTGCCGCGCCGAACGCCTCGGTCACCGCCTTGCCCACCGCCTCCGCATCCGCCTCCGCCACCAGCACGATGGCCGAGCCGCCGAAGCCGCCGCCGGTCATCCGCGCCCCGAGCGCACCCGCCTCGTTCGCCGACTCCACGACGAGGTCGAGCTCGGCACAGGAGATCTCGAAGTCGTCGCGGCAGGAAGCGTGCCCGGCGGTCAGCACCGGTCCGATACGCCGCGTGTCCCCGGCGTCGAGCAGCTCGATGACCTCCTCGACCCTGCGGTCCTCGGTCACCACATGGCGCACCCGCCGCCGGGTGGTCGCGTCGTAGCCCAGCCGCTCCAACTGGGCGAGCGTCGCCTCCAGCCCGTCGAAAGGCACATCGCGCAGCGCCGGCACCCCGAGCGCCTCGGCGGCCGCCTCGCAGGCGGCGCGCCGGTTCGCGTAGGCGCCGTCGCCCAGCTCGTGCTTGACGCGGGTGTCCACCACCAGCAGCCGCAGCCCCTCGGCCGCCAGGTCGAACGGCACCTGGCGCTGGGTCAGGTCACGGGCGTCCAGGAACAGGGCGTGTCCCTCGGTGCAGCACGCGGACGCCATCTGGTCCATGATCCCGCAGGGCACGCCCACGAAGACGTTCTCCGCGCGCTGGCACAGCTGGGCGATGCGCCGCGGGGTGAGCCCCAGTCCGTACAGATCGTTGAGCGCGGTGGCCGTGACCACCTCCAGCGCGGCGGACGACGACAGCCCGGCGCCGGTGGGCACGGTGGACTCGAAGTGCAGGTCCGCACCGCCGGCCGCGCCCGTCAGCAGCCCCGCATCGCGCAGCGCCCAGACCACTCCGGCCGGATAGGCCGCCCAGCCGCCGCGGTCGCCGCCGCCGGCCCCGCCCGCGACCGGCACCAGCTCCTCGACCCGCAGCTCGACGACCCCGCCCGGGGCGTCGCCCGAGTGGAGCCGCAGCACCCCGTCGGTGCGCGGGGTGGCGGCGGCCAGGCAGGTGTGGGGCAGGGCGAGCGGCATGACGAAGCCGTCGTTGTAGTCGGTGTGCTCACCGATCAGATTGACCCGGCCCGGCGCCGCCCAGACGCCCTCCGGGTCGGTGCCGTAGATCTCGTGGAACCCCGCCGTGGCCTGCCCGGGGCCGTGCTCGTCCGTCACTGACTCTCCCTCCGCTGCGCGAACTCCCATGCGTCCGCGACGATTCCGGCCAGGTCGGCGCGGGTCGGGCGCCAGCCCAGGCGCTCCTTGGCGCGCTCGGCGGAGGCCACCAGGACCGCCGGGTCGCCGCCGCGGCGCGGGGCGGCGATCTCCGGGATGGGGTGGCCGGTGACCTGGCGCACCGTCTCGATGACCTCGCGGACGGAGAAGCCGTTGCCGTTGCCGAGGTTGCAGATCAGGTGCTCGCCCGCGGAGGCCGCGCCGAGGGCGAGCAGATGGGCGTCGGCGAGGTCGGCGACGTGGATGTAGTCGCGGACGCAGGTGCCGTCGGGGGTGGGGTAGTCCTCGCCGAAGACCGAGATCGCCTCGCGCCGGCCCTGGGCGACCTGGAGCACCAGGGGGATGAGGTGGGACTCGGGGTCATGGCGCTCGCCGTACGCCCCGTAGGCGCCCGCGACGTTGAAGTAGCGCAGGGAGACCGCGGCCAGCCCGTGCGCGGCGCATTCGCCGCTGATCATGTGGTCGACGGCGAGCTTGCTGGCGCCGTAGGGATTGGTGGGCGCGGTCGGCAGGTCCTCGGTGATCGGGACCTGGTCGGGCTCGCCGTAGGTGGCGGCGGTGGAGGAGAAGACGAGGGTGCGCACCCCGGCGTCGCGCATCGCGGCGAGCAGCTCGGTGGTGCCCCCCACATTGTTGACCCAGTACTTCTCGGGGTTGACGACGGACTCGCCGACCTGGGAGAACGCCGCGAAGTGCAGCACGCCGTCGAAGGTGGGGTCGAGCCACTTGCCGGCGTCCTGGATGCGGCCCTCGATGAACTCCGCGCCCTCGGGGACCCCCTCCCGGTGCCCGGTGGACAGGTCGTCCAGCACGGTCACCCGGTGACCGGCTTCGAGCAGATGCGCCGCGACCACGCTGCCGACATAGCCGGCGCCGCCGGTGACCAGGTACTTCTTCTGGTGCGCAGTGTTCACTTGCTCGCTACCTCTCGCAGTCGCTCGGCCGCGGCCTCCGGCGGCACATCGTTGATGAACACATTCATGCCGGATTCGGAACCCGCGAGAAACTTCAGCTTGCCGGAAGTGCGGCGGATGGTGAAAAGCTCGAGGTGAAGTGCGAATTCACCGCGGTCGGTCATGCGGTACGGCGCCTGGTGCCAGGCGGAGATGTAGGGCGTGGGCGGCTCGCCCTCCCCGAAGATCCGGTCGAAGCGCTTCAAGAGTTCCAGATACATCTGTGGAAACTCTGTGCGCGCGGCCTCGTCCAGCGCCGGCAGGTCCGCGACCCGCCGCTTGGGGTAGAGGTGCACCTCGTACGGCCAGTGGGCGGCGTAAGGGACGAACGCGACCCAGTGCTCGCCTTCGAGCACCACCCGGCGCCCGTCGGCCAGTTCATCGGCGACCACATCATCGAACAGATTCCGACCGGTGGCCACACGGTGCTCGGCGAGCGAACGGAGCATCAGCTGTGTACGAGGGGTCACAAAGGGATACCCGTAGATCTGGCCGTGCGGATGGCCGAGGGTGACGCCGATCTCCTTACCGCGGTTCTCGAAGCAGAAGACCTGCTCGACGGCGGGGTGCTGGGCCAGCTCGGCGGTGCGGTCGGTCCAGGCGTCGAGCACCAGAGCGGCCTGCGCGGCGTCGAGGTCGGCGAAGGAGGCGTCGTGGTCGGAGGTGAAGCACACGACCTCGCACCGGCCCGAGTCCCCGGCCAGTGACGGGAAGCGGTTCTCGAAGACCGCGACGTCATAGCCGGAGGCGGGGATCTCGCTGTGCCGCCCCTCGCGGGAGGGGCACAGCGGGCATTCGTCGGCCGGCGGGTGGTAGGTGCGGGCCTGGCGGTGGGAGGCGATCGCCACCCGGTCGCCGAGGAGGCGGTCGTGCCGGATCTCCGAGCGGGTCGCGATGGGGTCGAGCGGCCGCTGGTCGACGGCGTCGCGCACCGCGTCGTCGCGCGCGTCGTAATAGATCAGCTCGCGTCCGTCCGCAAGCCGCGTCGCCGTCTTCTTCACTCCGCCAGCTCCTGTCAGGTGCACCCAACACAACTCAACATAATGAACCACAAGTCAACAGTGGCGTCAATGCACGGTGAAGGCGCTCGGACAAACCACAAGAATTCGGATACGTTCACCGAACGTTTCTGGTGCATTCCGTTCAGGCGATGAGGCGAGACCATGCGCTATCTGGCCGAAGGGCTCCGGCTTCCCACCAACGCACTCGATTACACGATCCTGATCCTCTACTTCGTCGTCGTGCTCGGCGTGGGATTCGCCGCCAGAGCGAGCGTCAAGACCAGCCTCGACTTCTTTCTCTCCGGCCGGTCGCTGCCCGCGTGGGTCACCGGACTGGCCTTCGTCGCCGCGAACCTGGGCGCCCTGGAGATCCTGGGAATGGCCGCCAACGGCGCGCAGTACGGCGTGTACACCGTGCACTGGTACTGGGTCGGGGCGATTCCGGCCATGGTCTTCCTCGGCCTGGTGATGATGCCGTTCTACTACGGTTCCAAGGTACGGTCCGTCCCCGAGTTCCTGCTGCACCGCTACGGACCGTCCTCGCATCTGCTCAGCTCGATCATCTTCTCGATCGCGTCCGTACTGATCGCGGGCGTGAACCTCTACGCGATGGCGATCGTGGTGGAGGCGCTGCTGGGCTGGCCGCAGTGGGTGGCGATCGTGGTCGCGGGGATCTTCGTGCTCGCGTACATCACCCTCGGCGGGCTCTCCTCGGCCATCTACAACGAGGTGCTGCAGTTCTTCGTGATCCTGGCCGCCCTCATCCCGCTCACCGTGATCGGCCTGCGGCGGATCGGCGGCTTCGGCGGGCTCAAGGACTCGCTGGTGGACTCCCACGGCCCCAATTTCGTCTCCGCCTGGGGCGGCACCGGCATCGGCTCCCCCAACCCGCTGGGGGCCAACTGGCTGACCATCGTGCTGGGCCTCGGCTTCTGCCTGAGCTTCGGCTACTGGACGACCAACTTCGCCGAGGTGCAGCGCGCCCTGTCGGCCAGGAACCTCTCGGCCGCCCAGCGCACCCCGCTGATCGCCGCGTTCCCGAAGATGTTCATCCCACTGATCGTGGTGGTCCCGGGGCTGATCGCGCTGTCCATGGCCCCCGAGATCGGCTCGAAGAAGAGCGGTCTGCAGTACAACGACGCGATTCCGCTGCTGATGAGCGAGCTGCTGCCGAACGGGGTGCTGGGGCTCGCGGTGACCGGGCTGCTGGCCGCCTTCATGGCGGGCATGGCGGCCAATGTGTCGTCCTTCAACACGGTCTTCACCCACGACATCTGGCGGGCGTACGTCAGAAAGGACCGGCCGGACGGGTACTACCTGCTGACCGGGCGGGTGGTGACGGCGATCGGCGTGCTGGCCGGTATGGGGACGGCCGTCATCGCCTCATCGTTCAGCAACATCATGAACTACCTCCAGACGCTGTTCTCGTTCTTCAACGTGCCGCTGTTCTGCGTCTTCATCATCGGGATGTTCTGGAAGCGGGCCACCGCCCAGGCCGGGTTCTGGGGGCTGCTCTGCGGCACCGTGGCCGCGATGATCAACTACTTCTGGCTCTACCGGGCCGGCGTCATCTCCATCCCCAGCGACCAGGGCGCCAACTTCGTCTCCGCCATCGTGGCGTTCGTGGTCGGCGGGGTGGTGATGGTCGCGGTGACCCCGTTCACCACGCCCAAGCCGGTGGAGTCGCTGGCCGGTCTGGTCTACGGCACCACCGCGCCTGGTGTGGCCGAGCCGCCGGTGCCGGGCGACGAGGCGTGGTACCGCCGCCCGGCCGTGCTGGGCTGGAGCGCGCTGGTCCTCGCGGCCCTGTGCTACATCCCGTTCTCCCTGTAAGCCTCCGGCGGATAAGGAGCCCACGCCATGAGTGAGGAGTACGCATACCGGTCCGAGGTCGAGGAGCTGGAGCAGAGGTCGGCGACCGCGGCGCGGCTGTTCGATGTGCGGCGGATCATCGGCGGGCTGTTCGTGATCTACGCGATCATCGTCCTCATCGCCGGATTCACCGCCTCGGACGCGGATGTGAAGAAGGCTTCGGGCATCAACATCAACCTCTGGACCGGATGGTGCATGCTCGCGGTCGGCCTGCTCTTCCTGCTGTGGATGAAACTCAGGCCGCTGTCCGCCCCGGGGACCGCGCCCAAGCCGGAGACCGGGCCGGAGGGCGGGGCAGGGACCGGGACAGGGCCCGGAGAACCCGGAGCCGGAGAGGGCTGAGCCGGAGAGGGCTGAGCGGCGCTGGCCGCCGCGCGCCGGGGCGCGCGGGCCCGGGCCACCGCGAACCAGCCGGCAGGGCTGCCGGCCCGCCGACGCGGGCTACGGCGCCGACGACGTGGGCGGCTGCGGCGCGGGCGACGCGATCCGGCGGGACGCCGCGCGGTCCAGCAGCCCGGTGCGTGCCGCCAGGGCCGCCGCCTCCAGCCGTGAGCCCACCCCGAGCTTCATCAGCACCCGCTGCACATGGGTGCGGGCCGTGCTGGGGGCGATCCCCATACCCGCCGCGATCAGCCGGGTGTCCTCGCCCTCGGCGACCCGCACCAGCACCTCCACCTCGCGCGGGGTCAGCATGCGCAGCAGCCGGGCCCCCTCGTCGTCGGGCTGGGCCGCGGGGTTGAGCAGCTCCGCGAAGGCCCCCTGGAGAAGCTGGGGCGCCACGGCGGCCTCGCCGGCGCGCGCCTTCATCATGGCGCGTTCGACGCCCTCGATCCGCTCGTCGTGGCGCACATAGCCGGACGCCCCGGCGGCGAAGGCGGCGGCTATGCCGCGTGGGCTCGGCACCGGGCCGAGCACCACGACCGCGACCTGCGGCCGCTCCTTCTTGATCTGCACCACCGGGTCGAACACCCCTGGTTCGGCGGGTGACGCCGTGCCCAGCAGGCACACCTCCGGTGCCCGGCTCACCACCAGGTCCGCCGCGCCCGCGCTCGGTGCCGCCGCGGCGAGCACCCGGTGCCCGCGCAGCTTCAGCGCCGAGGCGAGCGCCTCCGCGAGCAGACGGTGGTCATCGACCACCATGAGTCGCACGCCCATGAGCTCCCCCCCCCCATTCGCTCAGGGGGGAAAGCTACACGCTTGTTCGACGTTGCGCGCCCCTTACCGGGCAGAAGCCCCCCGGAATGCCGAAGTCCCGGCCATTAGTGCCTACTTGAGGTCCGGTTGACGTCCGAATCGGACCGATGCGGCCGAGTTCCGCGCGAGCGCGTGCCCCGGCGCTCCGCCGGGGCGAAAAGCGGCGGCCCCGCCCGTACGGTGGGTACGGGCGGGGCCGCCGGGAGCTGAGCGGACGTCGAAGGGGTCAGCTCGCGCCGAAGATGATCGCCAGCGGGTCGTCCTTGTCGTAGGTGCCCGAGGGCTTGGTGGCGTAGACGTCGCTCATGAACAGATGCTTCCCGGAGTAGATGATCTCCGAGTAGCTGGGGCTGAACTTCGACTCCATCTCGTGGGAGGCGACGGGGTTCTGCAGCAGCTTGGTCTTGGCGTACGACTTGGGGTCGATCTGCCAGACCGCGCCACCGGCCTCCCAGGTGCTCTCCTGGTAGGCGAGGACGGAGCCGTTCTCGTCGAGCCCGAGCGGGGTGAGCGCGGCGCCCTTGACCCCGTCCGTCTTCCCGATCGGCTTGCCGTTGGCCAGGCTGAACGCCACGATCTCGTTGGCCGTCGCGGCGGAGGAGTCGGTGCGGTCCTCGGAGCCGAGGAAGAGGGTGTTGGCCGACTTGGAGACGGCGAACTTCCGGCAGCCCTCGACGTTGGTCGAGTCGCACTTGGCGTCGTACTTGCCGTTCTCTGTGCCGATCTTGCCGAGCACCTTGCCGGTCTTGGCGCTGTCGTCGATGGACAGGAAGTCCGAGACCGCCGAGCCGGTCGAGTCACCGGCGTCGAGGCCGATCACCAGCGGGTCGGTGGAGGCGACATGGACGTAGTCGATGCCCTGCGAGACCTTGTAGGCCGACTTCACGGCGCCCGTCTTCGGGTTCAGCGTCTGGACCTGGATCTGCGGGTTGTCGTAGTCGCCGCAGCGGCGCACCGCGACCAGCTTGTCCTCGCCGCCCGCGTAGCCGTCGTCCGAGCACTGCTCACCGGACTTCGGCTTCCACAGCGCCTGGCCCGAGGTGGACCAGGCGGCGCCGCCGCTGGTGCCACCCGCGGCCACGGTGCCGCCGCCGAGGGTGACCTCGTCGAAGCGGACCTTCTCGTCACCCTCCTTGACGTTCCGGTGCCAGAGCATCTTGCCGTTCTTGAGGTCCAGCAGCCCGACCTCGGTGCAGCCGGGGTACTTGTCCTTGGCCGACGGCTTGGCCCCCTGGTAGAGGACCGTGGTCAGCCCGTCCTTGGTGAGGTGGTCCGAGGACCAGCAGACCGCGCCGTCCAGCGGGATCGTCCACTTCGCGGTGCCGCCGCTGAGCGGATAGCCGACGATCTTGTAGACGTCGGCCTTCACGAAGGTGTCGTCGGTGACCCACATGCCCTCGACGGTGATCTGGTCGGAGACCTTGGGCATCGGAACCTTGTTGAGCAGTTTGGCGTCTACGGTCTTGGCGGGCTTGTCCCCGCCGCCCGTGGAACCGCTTGAAGAAGATCCCTGGCTGGACTCTTTGTCCTTGCCCTTGGCCTCGCTGCCGCCGCCGTCGTCCTTGGTGGCGAACCAGATGCCGCCGCCGATGATCAGCGCGACCGCGACCACGGCGCTGACGATGATCGCCATGCGCTGCTTGGACTGGCCGGAGCCGCCCGGGCCGGGGCTGCCGGGGAACTGGGGCTGCGGCGGCTGGCCGTACTGCTGCTGGCCGTAAGGCTGCTGGCCGAATTGCGACTGGCCGTAAGGCTGCTGGCCGTACTGCGGCTGCCCGTACTGCGGCTGCCCGTAAGGCTGCTGGCCGGCGCCCGGCTGCTCCGGGTAGCCGTAGCCGCCGGCGCCCGGCGGGGGCGTCTGCGGCGGGGCGGGCGGTGCCGCCGGGGGCGGAGGCGGGGTCTGCGGTGGCTGACCGGGCGCCTGCGGATAGCCGTAACCCTGCTGGCCCGGAGGCGGCGTGGGCGGCTGCTGCGGATAGCCGTAACCAGGATCCTGCGGTGCCCCGAAGCCGCCCTGCGGCGGCTGGTTGGGCGGCGGAGGCGGCTGTGACATGCGAAATCCTTCAGGTGCGGGACCCATCGACCGACCGGCCTCCCCCGCGATCCCGGTGGTCAAGCCCTCCGGGAAGGAGCGAATCGGACGTGGAACCCCGCCATTGAGCGGAAGGCAGGCGGGAGTTCTTTGTATCACCCGTAAGGGGCGCAATAGGGACCAGTTTCCAGGTCATCGACCAGCTGAGACCGGCCTGTGACGCGACCGTTGCCAGGGCGCGCGCCAGGGCCGCACAGTCTCTTCACACGATGCTTTCAGGCCACTCACATCGGAGGTGGCCCGCCCCTTGTCCCGCCGCCGTTCAGGCGTCGTCGGCCAGTTCCAGCCACCGGGTCTCCAGGTCGTCCCGCTCCCCCGTCAGCTCGCGCAGTTGGGTGTCGAGCTCGGCGACCTTCGCGAAGTCCGTGGCGTGCTCGGCGATCCGCGTATGCAGGTCGGACTCCTGCTCGCTGATCCGGTCCAACCGCCGCTCGATCTTCTGGAGTTCCTTCTTCGCGGCGCGCTGCTCGGCCGCCGACCGCTGCCGGGCGACCTGTTCGTCCGGCTTCTGCTTGGCGGGCGCGGCGGCCGGGGTGGCCGCGGCCAGGGCGCGCTGCCGCCGCTCCAGGTACTCGTCCACGCCGCGCGGCAGCATCCGCAAGGCGGCGTCGCCCAGCAGCGCGAGCACCCGGTCGGTGGTGCGCTCGATGAAGTAGCGGTCGTGGCTGATGACCACGAGTGAGCCGGGCCAGCTGTCGAGCACGTCCTCGAGCTGGGTCAGGGTCTCGATGTCGAGGTCGTTGGTGGGCTCGTCCAGGAAGAGCACATTGGGCTCGTCCATCAGCAGCCGCAGGATCTGCAGCCGGCGCCGCTCACCGCCGGAGAGATCGCCGACCGGGGTCCACTGCTTCTCCTTGGTGAAGCCGAACTTCTCGCACAGCTGGGAGGCGGTCATCTCCCGGCCCCTGCCGAGGTCGACGCGCTGCCGCACCTGCTCGACCGCCTCCAGGACCCGCAGGTTCCGGTCGAGTTCGGCGACCTCCTGGGAGAGATACGCGAGCTTTACGGTCTTGCCGACCGTGATCCGGCCCGCGGCGGGCTGCTGTTCGCCCTCGCTGCGGGCGGCCTCGGACAGGGCGCGCAGCAGCGAGGTCTTGCCCGCGCCGTTCACCCCCACCAGGCCGATCCGGTCGCCGGGCCCCAGCTGCCAGGTCAGATGCTTGAGCAGCACCTTGGGCCCGGCGGTGACGGTCACGTCCTCCAGGTCGAAGACGGTCTTGCCGAGCCGGGAGTTCGCGAACCGCATCAGCTCGGCGCTGTCGCGCGGCGCCGGCACATCGGCGATCAGCGCGTTGGCGGCCTCGATGCGGAAGCGGGGCTTGCTGGTGCGGGCGGGGGCGCCGCGGCGCAGCCAGGCGAGCTCCTTGCGCATCAGGTTCTGCCGCTTGGCCTCCTCGCTGGCGGCGATGCGCTCGCGCTCGGCGCGGGCGAAGACGTAGTCGCTGTAGCCGCCCTCGTACTCATGGACGGCGCCGCGCTGGACGTCCCACATCCGGGTGCAGACCTGGTCGAGGAACCAGCGGTCGTGGGTGACCACCACCAGGGCCGAGCGGCGGGCGCGCAGATGCCCGGCGAGCCAGGAGATGCCCTCGACGTCGAGGTGGTTGGTGGGCTCGTCGAGGACGATCAGGTCCTGCTCGGCGATCAGCAGCTTGGCGAGCGCGATACGGCGGCGCTCACCGCCGGAGAGGGGGCCGATGACGGTGTCGAGCCCCTGGGGGAAGCCGGCCAGGTCGAGCCCGCCGAACAGCCCGGTGAGCACATCCCGGATCTTGGCGTCACCGGCCCACTCGTGGTCGGCGAGATCGCCGATCACCTCATGGCGGACGGTGGCCTCGGGGTCGAGGGAGTCGTGCTGGGTGAGCACGCCGAGCCGCAGACCCCCGGAGTGGGTGACGCGGCCGTCGTCGGCGGGCTCCAGCTTGGCGAGGATCCGGATGAGCGTGGTCTTGCCGTCGCCGTTGCGGCCGACGACGCCGATGCGGTCGCCCTCGTTCACCCCGAGGGAGACGCCGTCCAGCAGCGCACGCGTGCCGTACACCTTGCCGACGGATTCAACGTTGACCAGGTTGGTCGCCATCACACTCCATTACGCGGATCGATCGGCTCCCCAGGGTAGTCGCCGTGCGGGGCGCCTCGCTCAGGCGTCCACGAGCCGTGCCCCGGGGACCGGGCCCGAGGTGATCCGGACCGAGCGGCAGGTGCCCGAGGCGGCCAGCGCGTCCGCCACCGCCCGCGCGGCCTCGGGGTCCTTGGCCAGGAAGGCGCAGGTCGGCCCGGAGCCGGAGACGAGGGAGGCGAGCGCGCCCGCGTCCGCACCGGCGCGCAGTGTGGCGGCGAGCGCGGGGCGCAGCGAGAGCGCGGCGGGCTGCAGATCGTTGGAGACGACGGCGGCCAGCGCGGTGGCGTCGCCGGTGCGCAGCGCGTCCAGCAGCGCCGGGGAGGGCTCGGGGTCCGGGACGTCGGCGACGCCCGCGCCGGCGCCGGACGCCTCGCGCAGCCGGTCGCATTCGCGGTAGACGGCGGGGGTGGACAGGCCGCCGTCGGCCAGGGCGAACACCCAGTGGAAGGTGCCGCCGGTCTCCAGCGGGGTCAGCAGCTCGCCCCGGCCCCGGCCGAGGGCGACGCCGCCGACGAGGCCGAACGGGATGTCGCTGCCCAAGTCGGCGCAGATGTCGAGGAGTTCCTCGCGCGTCGCCTTCGTCCCCCACAGCGCGTCGCAGGCCAGCAGCGCCCCGGCGGCGTCGGCGCTGCCGCCCGCCATGCCGCCCGCGACGGGGATGTCCTTGGCGATGTGGAGGTGGACAGCGGGCGCGATGCCGTGCCGTTCGGCGAGGGCGACGGCGGCGCGGGCGGCCAGGTTGGTGTGATCCAGCGGCACCTGACCGGCGTCCGCGCCCTCGACGGTGATGCGGAGGGTGTCGGCGGGGGTGGCGGTGACCTCGTCGTGGAGCCCGACGGCGAGGAAGACGTTGGCCAGGTCGTGGAACCCGTCGGGACGCAGCCCGCCGACCGCGAGCTGGACGTTGACCTTGGCGGGCACACGGGCGGTCACGGGGCGGGTCACGGGGCTCCTCGGTGGGGTTCGGTGTTCCGGTGCGGCCATTGTCCCGTCTGTGGGGGTGGGGAACGAGGCCGCCGCAGGCGGGGCCGGGGTCAGGCCGCTGGGCCGTGTTCGGCGATTGCGGCGAAGTCCTCCACCGTCAGCGATTCCCCGCGCGCCTGCGGGGAGACCCCGGCGGCCTTCAGGGCCTCCTCCGCGGCCCCCGCAGACCCGGCCCAGCCCGCGAGCGCCGCCCTGAGCGTCTTGCGGCGCTGGGCGAACGCCGCGTCGACGACCGCGAAGACCTCGTCCCGGGTGGCGGTGGTGCGCAGCGGCTCGTCCCGGCGTATCAGCGAGACCAGACCGGAGTCGACGTTGGGGGCGGGCCAGAAGACGTTGCGGCCGATCGCGCCCGCGCGCTTGACGTGGGCGTACCAGGCGGCCTTCACGGAGGGGACGCCGTAGACCTTGGAGCCGGGTGGGGCGGCGAGCCGGTCGGCGACTTCGGACTGGACCATGACCAGGGTCCGCTCGATGGTCGGGAAGCGCCCGAGCATATGGAGCAGCACGGGCACGGCGACGTTGTAGGGCAGGTTGGCGACCAGGGCGGTCGGGGCGGGGCCCGGCAGTTCGGTCAGCCGCAGGGCGTCGTGGTGCACCAGCGCGAAGTGGTCGGCGCGGTGCGGCAGCCGGGCCTCGACGGTGGCGGGGAGCGCGGCGGCGAGGACGTCGTCGATCTCGACGGCGGTGACCCGGTCGGCGGCCTCCAGCAGCGCGAGGGTCAGCGAGCCGAGCCCGGGGCCGACCTCGACGACCACGTCCTCGGGGCGTACCCCGGCGGTCCGGACGATCCGGCGGACCGTGTTGGCGTCGATGACGAAGTTCTGGCCGCGCTGCTTGGTCGGGCGTACGCCGAGCCGTGCCGCGAGGGCGCGGATGTCGGCGGGGCCGAGCAGGACGTCGGGATCGGTGGAGCTCACCGGCAAAGTTTAGGGGGTCACTGGTGGAGCTTGCGGCCGCACGTCGGCCAGGGGCCGGTGCCGCGCTGCTGGTAGAGCTTTTTGGCGCGGTAGGTCTGTTCGGCCGGGGGCGCGTCCTGGGGGCGGCCGTGGCCGCCGAGGTCGTGCCAGGTGCCCTGGTCGAGCTGGTAGAGGCCGCCGTAGCGGCCGGAGCCGTCGACCGCGTCCGCCCGGCCGCCCGATTCGCAGTGCGCCATCGCCCGCCAGTTGAGCCCGTCGGCCGGGCCGCCGACCCGGGCGGGCACGATCATGGTGCCGACCCGCACGATCCGGGCCACGGGCGGCTTGACGATCTCGCTGCGGAGCTTCCGCGGGCGCTGCCGTACGCCGTTGACGCTGCGCACCCGGTAGCTGGTGCGCAGGGTGCCCGGTTCACCGGGCCGTTCCACGAGTTCGGTGCCCTTGGGGAGGGTGGGGTCGGCGCGGCGGACGGTGGTGAAGGGCACCGGCTCGTCCCGGACCTCCTTGCCGCCGGTGATCCGCATCACCGTCACCGTCTGGCCGTCACGCGGGAAGCTGTCCTGGGGGACCGAGGTGGTGTCCTGGCCGCGCAGGGTGAGCCCGGTGGCGGCGAGGGCCTCGCCGACGGTGGCCGCGTTCGTGCGGACGGTGTGTTCGCGCCCGTCGGCGAGGAAGGTGACGGTGCGCTCGGTGCGGACGTGCAGGAGCAGGCCGCGGCTGGTGATGGCGGCGGAGCGGGAGGCGGAGAGATACGCGCCCTCGGCACGTACGCCCAGTTGGCGCAGTGCGCCGTCAACCGTGTGGGCGGTGGTCCACACCCGGCGGCGCTCCCCGTCGAGGGTGAGGGTGACCGGGCGGCCGTAGCGGACGGCGATCTCGTCGCCGTTGGCGAGCCGCTCCCCGGGCGCGGGGGCGACGATGTCGTGCTCGCCGACGTGGACGTCCTCGTCCGCCAGCAGCTCGCCCACGTCGTCGGCGTAGGTGTGCAGGGTGCGCGCGTCGCCGTCGACGCTGAGCCGTACGGCCTTGTCCTGGGCGACGAAGGCGGAGGTGCCGCCCGCCAGCGCGGCGACCACCATCGCCTGCGGCAGCAGCCGGCGCATCGGGTCGGTCCGGCCGGCGAAGCCGCGGCGGGCGGCTCGGCGGGCGGCGGCTCGGCCGCCCGAGACACGGTGGCTGCCCCTACGGCTCACAAGAACACTCCGGTAACACTCCACAAGTCCACTGGTCAGGGCGTTGAGTCCGGGACTGTAGCGGAGTGGGGGTGACTCTCCAAAGCGACACCATCACCCACGGTGATCACTCGCTTCGGATCGCCACCGCCCCTCAGGAGGCGCCACCGCCCCCTCAATAGCCGAAGACACGCGCCGTATTGGCCGCTACGGCGGTCGCCAGGGTGTCCTCGGGGACGCCCTTGACCTCGGCCATGGCCCGCAGGGTGAGCGGAATCAGATACGGAGCGTTAGGCCGTCCGCGGTAGGGGACGGGGGTCAGGAACGGCGCGTCGGTCTCGACGAGGACGAGGTCGAGCGGGGCGACGGCGAGGGCGTCACGCAGCGGCTGGGCGTTCTTGAAGGTGACGTTGCCCGCGAACGACATGTAGTAGCCGCGCTCGGCGCAGACCTTCGCCATGGTCGCGTCGCCGGAGTAGCAGTGGAAGACGACGGTGTCGGGCGCGCCCTCCTCGGCGAGCACCCGCAGCACGTCGTCGTGGGCCTCGCGGTCGTGGATGACCAGCGCCTTGCCGTGCTCCTTGGCGATGGCGACATGGCGGCGGAACGAGCGCTCCTGGGCGGCCATGCCGTCGGGGCCAGTGCGGAAGCAGTCCAGGCCGGTCTCGCCCACGCCCCGCACCTGGGGCAGGGCGGCGAGGGCCGCTATCTGGTCGAGGGCCGCGTCCAGGGCGGCGTCCCCGCCGGGCTGCCGCGCCCCCTGCCGGGACCAGCCGTCGGGGTCGCCGAGGACGATGCGGGGCGCCTCGTTGGGGTGCAGGGCCACGGTGGCCCAGACGCTCTCGTGCGCCGCCGCGGTCTCGGCCGCCCACCGGGACCCGGCCAGATCGCACCCCACCTGGACGACGGTCGTCACGCCGACCGAGGCGGCCTTGGCCAGTGCCTCCTCGACCGTGCCCGGCTGCATGTCCAGGTGGGTGTGGGAATCGGCGACCGGGACCCGCAGGGGCTCCGGCGGCGGCGGGGGCGCGTCCTTTTCCTTTTGCGCGCCGCTCGCCTTGCCGCTGCCGCCGGGGGTCGATGCTGTTTTCGCCATGGTCGCGATTCTATGAATCCCGGTGAATGTGCGGTGAATCGCGTCCGGCCGCTCAGTTGCCCCGCGCCCGGCTCAGGTGAACCGGCTCAGGTGAACCGGCCCATCTGAACCCGCTCAGGCGAAACAGCTCAGATGAAGCGGAACGTACTCAGTCGCGGTGGTGCTGAAAGGGGTGCAGCAGATTCGCCAGATGCCAATGGTGCGCCCGGCGTCGTGCGGGGCCCTCGTTTTCCGGCGCGTGATCCGTCCCGGTGTCCGCCCCGGCCTCCGCCCCAGCCGTCCCGTCCGGCGCACCGGTGCCCGCCTCCGAGCCCCGGGCGGTGTGCGGCCTCCCGCGCCGCGCACCCTCCAGGACCGAGGAGACCTGCCCCGAGCGCATGATCCGCACCAGATGCGCACCGCAGTTGACGCAGTCGGGGCTCGTCAGCGGGGACGGAACGCGCAGGCCGCCGGTGAAGTAGACGACGAAGGCCCGGCCCTCGCCGTCCACGTGGTGTTCGATGTCGTACGACCGCTCCCAGCCGTGCCCGCACTTCATGCAGGCGAAGGCGTAGGCCTCGTGTGCCACCTCGCCGGGCCCGGCGGAGGGGGTGTGGGCGGCTATCGGATGAGCACCGCTCGAGGTTCCCGCTATATCGCTCATGGCAGCTCCTCTTGTCACACAGGACAAGTCTTCCGGGATGGGATCGCCCCAGGTCTTCCCCACCCAGTGGACGCCTTTCCCGGCGCTACCGCATCGGCCCTTCCCTCTCTTTGAGCGAGATTTGGCACCGGCCTTCCCAAAACCGGCACACAGCTGCCCGGCCAGTAACCTGAGCTTTGCCTTTCGCTACGGTGCTTTACCTTCTCGTGGCGCGCCTCCCGTCGCGTTCTTCGCCGCCACCACGGCGTCGAACACCTGCCGTTTGGGCAGCCCGGCCTCCTGTGCGACCGCCGCGATGGCCTCCTTACGGCGCTCACCGGCCTCCTCGCGCACCGCGACCCGGCGGGCCAGCTCGGCGGGGCCCGCCTCCTCGGGGCCGGGCGCGGGGGCGCCCTCGACCACGATGGTGATCTCGCCGCGCACGCCCTCCGCCGCCCAGGCGGCCAGCTCCGCCAGCGGGCCGCGCCGCACCTCCTCGTACGTCTTGGTCAGCTCCCGGCACACCGCGGCGCGGCGGTCCGGGCCGAACACCTCGGCCATGGCCGCCAGGGTGTCGTCCAGCCGGTGCGGGGCCTCGAACCAGACCAGGGTGCGGCGCTCGTCGGCGACCTCGCGCAGCCGCGTCAGCCGCTCCCCCGCCTTGCGCGGCGGGAACCCCTCGAAGCAGAAGCGGTCCACCGGCAGCCCGGACACGGCCAGGGCGGTGAGCACCGCGGACGGGCCGGGCACGGCGGTGACGGTGATCCCGCGCTCCACGGCGGCGGCCACCAGGCGGTAGCCGGGGTCGGAGACCGACGGCATGCCCGCGTCGGTGACCAGCAGCACCCGGGCCCCCTCGGCCAGCGACTCGACCAGCTCGGGTGTGCGGGCCGACTCGTTGCCCTCGAAATAGGACACCACCCGCGCGGCCGGGCGCACATCCAGGGCCTGGGTGAGGCGGCGCAGCCGCCGGGTGTCCTCGGCGGCGATCACGTCGGCGGCCGCGAGTTCGGCGGCCAGCCTCGGGGGCGCGTCCGCCGTGTCGCCGATGGGGGTCCCTGCCAGTACGAGCGTTCCAGTCACGCCCACCATCCTCGCAGCCGCCACGCGGCGGCCCCGCGCGCCCGGCGCCCCGGGTACGAATCCCCGGTTCGCCGCCTTTCCCCACCACACTCACAGGCCCCTTCCCTACGATGGCCCGGTGAGCAGTGACACCGCGACCCACGCCCAGCCGGGCAAAGCCACCGGCCAGCAGCAGCCGGCCTGGCAGCGCCGGCTGCGCCGCTTCGGATACGCGGGCCAGACCCGGCCCGGCGTACGGGAGCGGCTGGTCCCGCCGTACGCGGAGCCGGGCACCCGGCTCTGGGAGGTCTTCGGCGCGACCCCCTCGGCGGCGGCCAGAATCGCCCGCTGGAGCGGCTGGGGCGGTCCGCTGCTGGTCGCGCTGTGCGCCGGGCTGACCCGCTTCTGGCGGCTGGGCAGCCCGGACAACGTCATATTCGACGAGACGTACTACGCCAAGGACGCCTGGTCGATCTGGGAGTACGGCTACGAGGGCACCTGGCCGAAAGCCGCCAACGACCGGATCCTGGAGACCCCGCAGCACATCCCGCTCAGCGACGCGGCCTCGTATGTGGTGCACCCGCCGGTGGGCAAGTGGGTGATCGGCCTCGGCGAGCAGCTCTTCGGGCTGCATCCGTTCGGCTGGCGCTTCATGGTCGCGCTGCTCGGCACGGTCTCGGTGCTGATGCTGTGCCGGATCGGGCGGCGGCTGTTCCGGTCGACGTTCCTCGGCTGTCTGGCGGGCGCGCTGATGGCCGTGGACGGGCTGCACTACGTGATGAGCCGCACGGCCCTGCTCGACCTGGTCGTGATGTTCTTCGTGCTGGCCGCCTTCGGCTGCCTGCTCGTCGACCGGGACCAGGCGCGCGCCAGGCTGGCCGCGGCACTGCCGGCCGGTGAGGACGGCACGCCGCGGACGGACCCGGCGGTCGGGCGGGGCCTGAAGCTGGGCGCGCGGCCGTGGCGGATCGCGGCCGGGGTGCTGCTGGGCCTGGCCATCGGCACCAAGTGGAACGGGCTGTATGTGCTGGCGGCCTTCGGCCTGATGACCGTCCTGTGGGATGTGGGCAGCCGCCGTACGGCGGGCGCCCTCCGTCCCTACCGGGCGGTGCTGCGGCGCGACCTGGGCTGGGCGTTCGTCTCGCTGGTGCCTGTGGCGATCGTCACGTACATCGCCTCCTGGTCGGGCTGGTTCGCCTCGAGCGGCACCTTCGACCGGGGGCGCGGCTGGCAGCACAGCGGCTACTTCCGGCACTGGGCCGAATCGCGGAAGCCGGACGGCGGCGGCTACGGCACCGGCGGCGCCTTCGACTGGCTGCTCAACCCGCTGCGCAGCCTGTGGCACTACGAGTCCGAGGTCTACCAGTTCCACGTCAACCTGGACTCGCCGCATGTCTACCAGTCCAATCCGTGGAGCTGGATGGTGCAGTCCCGCCCGGTCTCGTACTTCTACGAGTCCCCGCGGGCCGGCCAGGAGGGCTGCCCCACCGACGCCGCCGAGAAGTGCGCCCGCGAGGTGCTGGCGCTCGGCACCCCGCTGCTGTGGTGGACGGCCTGTTTCGCGCTGCTGTACCTGCTGTTCCGGTGGGCGCTGCGGCGCGACTGGCGGGCGGGCGCGATCCTGTGCGGGATCGCGGCGGGCTATCTGCCGTGGTTCCTCTACCAGGACCGGACGATCTTCTCCTTCTACGCCGTCGTCTTCGTGCCCTTCCTGTGCCTGGCGGTGGCGATGATGATCGGCGCGCTGCTGGGGCCACCGGGGGCGAGCGAGACCCGCCGGGTGATCGGCGCCGTCGGCTCGGGCGCGCTCGTCCTGCTGATCATCTGGAACTTCATCTACTTCTTCCCGCTCTACACCGGCCAGACGATCCCCATGGACGCCTGGCGCGCCCGGATGTGGCTCGATACCTGGATCTGATCCCCGGCCCGCCGTCCGGATCCGGCCCCCGCCCCCGCGCCTCCTACGGTGAGGGCGCGGGGGCTTCGCTCGGTGCCGGTAGAGTGCCGGACACCGCGGCCTCCATCGGCTGATGGAGAGAATCGAGAACACTGTGGGGGTTCTGTAATGCGGAGTGGCGCGAGAGCCGCGATCGTCGGTGCGGTGTTCGCCGCCATGGTCGGTGTTGCCGGTTGCGGCAGCGGCCAGGACGATTCATCCAGTGCGAAGGACGGTGCGAGCGCCGGCTCCGGTGACGACAAGCCGTCCCTGAAGAACGTGAAGACCGGCCCGCCCAGCGCGGCCGAGGTCAAGACCACCGCCCGCGCGTTCCTGGCGGCCTGGTCGGCGGGCGAGACGGCGAAGGCCGCCGCCCTTACGGACGACACCGGCGCGGCCACCACGGCGCTGGGGGACTACCGCAAGAAGGCCCATGTGGCCAAGGTGGCGCTGGAGCCGGGGTCGGCGAGCGGTGCGAAGGTGCCGTTCTCGGTCAACGCCCAGATCTCCTCCGGCGGTCAGAGCGTCCCCTGGGCGTATGAATCCTCGCTGACCGTCACGCGCGACACCAAGACCGGTAAGCCGGTCGTCGCCTGGAAGCCCTCGGTGGTGCAGCCCGACCTCGCCGAGGGCGACACCCTGAAGACCGGCGCGTCCGAGGCGCCGCCGATCAAGGCGGTGGACCGCGACGGCAAGGAGCTGACCGCCGCCGAGCACCCGACCCTCAAGACCGTCCTGGCCGCGCTGCGCGAGCGGTACGGCAAGAAGGCGGGGGGCAAGGCGGGCGTGGAGACCTGGATCGAGCGCGCCAAGGGCTCCAAGTCCCCGGACAAGACGCTGAAGGTGCTCTCCAAGGGCACCCCGGGCACGCTCCGTACGACGATCGACGCATCGCTGCAGAGCACCGCCGAGCAGCAGGTGAGCAAGCGCGCCAAGGCGTCGGTGGTGGCGGTCAAGCCCAGCACCGGTGAGATCCTCGCGGTGGCCAACTCCCCCGCGAGCGGCTTCAACACCGCCCTCCAGGGCTCGTACGCACCCGGCTCGACGATGAAGATCATCACCTCGGCGACGCTGATCGACAAGGGTCTGGCGGCGTACGGCAAGGCCCATCCGTGCCCCAAGTACTTCAGTTACGGGGGCTGGAAGTTCCAGAACGACAAGAAGTTCGAGATCAAGAACGGCACCTTCGAGCAGAGCTTCGCCCGCTCCTGCAACACGGCCTTCATCAGCCAGGCGGGGAAGCTGAAGAACGACGACCTGACCAACGAGGCCCGGAACGTCTTCGGCATCGGGCTCAACTGGCAGACCGGCGTGCCCTCCTTCGACGGCGCGGTGCCGGTGCAGTCGGCGGCCTCCAAGGCCGCCTCGCTGATCGGCCAGGGCGGGGTGCGGATGAACCCGCTCAACATGGCGTCGGTCGCGGCCACGGCCTCCACCGGCACCTTCCGCCAGCCGTACCTGGTCGCGCCGTCGCTGGACGACCGGACGCTGGCCAAGGCGAGCAAGACGATGAAGTCGAGCACCCATGACCAGCTGCGCAAGCTGATGCGGCTGACGGCCACCTCGGGCACCGCTGCCGAGGCGATGGCCGGGATGAGCGGCGACTTCGGCGCCAAGACCGGTTCGGCCGAGGTGGACAACCAGGAGAAGCCCAACGGCTGGTTCAGCGCGTACCGCGATGACATCGCGGCCGCCGGTGTGGTCCCCGAGGGCGGCCACGGCGGCGACACCGCGGGCCCGATAGTGGCGGCGCTGCTGCGCGCGGGCGGCTGAGCCGGAAGTTCCCTCTGGTTCCGCCGGTCTGACGGCACAGGAGCCGGGCGAGCGCTCAAGCGCCCGCCCGGCTCCTTCGCGTTCGGCCGACCGGCCGGTGCGATCTCGGGGAATGCCCTGGCGTGGGCGGCGGCCGTGTGGATAGCGTCGCTCCATGGTCGATCCCACACCCACCCCTGACACCGCCGCCCACCCCCGCTTCGCCGACGCCCTGCTCGAGCTCGGCCTGGATGTCGAGGTGCGCCGGTTCCCCGACGCCACCCGCACCGCCGCCGAGGCCGCCGCGGCCATCGGCTGTGAGCTGAGCCAGATCGTCAAGTCGCTGGTCTTCGAGGCGGACGGACAGCCGGTGGTGGTGCTGATGGACGGGGCGTCACGGGTCGACGTCGAGCTCGTACGGCATGAGCTGGGCGCCGGGAGCGTCCGCCGGGCGAACGCGGCGCTGGTGCGGGAGGCCACCGGTTACGCCATCGGTGGAGTGCCGCCCTTCGGCCACCGCACCCGCACCCGCGTCCTCGCCGACCGCCGGCTGCTGGACCACGAGACCGTATGGGCCGCGGCGGGCGACCCCCACACCGTCTTCCCGCTCGACCCCAAGGCCCTGATCGCGCATGCCGACGGCACCTTGGTGGATGTGCGCGAGCGGTCCGCGTGACCCCGCTCGTCGCGGCCGCGGTGCTCATAGCGGCCGTCACTCACGCGTCCTGGAACGCCATCGCGCACGGCATCCGTGACCAGCTGCTCGCCTTCACGCTGGTGGGCGGCGGCGGGGCGCTGTGCGGGCTGGCACTGCTGCCGTTCACCCCGCTGCCCGCGGCGGACGCCTGGCCGTATCTGCTGGCCTCCGCGGCCATCCATGTGGTCTATCAGCTGCTGCTCATGCGCTCGTTCCACCTGGGCGACTTCGGCCAGATGTATCCCATCGCGCGCGGCACCGCCCCGCTGGTGGTGACCGTGGCCGCCGCGGTCTTCGTCGGCGAGCGGCCGGACCGCTGGCAGGCGGCGGGGATCGCGCTGGCCTCGGCCGGGCTGGTGGGCGTGGCGCTGTGGGGCGTCAGGGGCTCCCGCCACGCTGACGACGAGAAAGGCGGGCAGGACGGCGGGGAGCACGGCGGGGCCGCACCGCAGTGGCTCGCCCTTACGGCCGCCATCGCCACCGGTCTGTCCATCGCCGCGTACACCGTCGTGGACGGGCTGGGGGTACGCGCCTCCGGCAGCGCGCCCGGCTACATCGCCTGGCTGATGGTCCTGGAGGGCTTCGCCATCCCCGCCTGCGCCCTGTTCATCCGCCGCGGTGCGCTCCTTCACCAACTGCGCCCCGTCGCGGTGCGCGGACTGCTCGGCGGACTGCTGTCGGTCTCCGCCTACGGCCTGGTCCTCTGGGCCCAGACCCAGGCCGAACTCGCCCCGATCGCGGCGCTGCGCGAATCGTCGATCATCGTGGGCGCGGCGATCGGGACGCTGTTCTTCAAGGAGCGGTTCGGCGGCCCGAGGATCGCGGCGGCGGGGCTGATGGTGGCGGGCATCGGGCTGATGCTGCACACCAGTTGACGCACTCGGTGATCTTCGGCTCCCTCGTGGTCCAGGCGGCAGCGGTCGTCGCCTTCGCCGGTGTCGACGCAGTGCCCGTGCTTCGGGCCGCCTCTCGTGCGGCATCCAGGTGTGTGCGGCTACCCCTGGTCCAGCGACGCCCAGAAGCGGGTGAGCGCCTCCGCGCCGCGGCCGGGGTCATGTGTCATCCACCAGTGGCCCAGCCCATCGAGGACCTCCACCCGGGCACCGGCGCGGCGCGCGGCGCGGCGTCGCAGCTCGGCGGTTCCGGCCACGTGGTCCTCGGTGGCGAGGAACACGAGTCCCGGCCGCCGCGCCGCGTTGTCCAGGTTCCGGCCGAGCTCGGCCATCACCGGTGGCATGGCGGAGGTGTAGAGCGCGATCACGGCCCGGCCCATCGCCTCGTTCTGCCCCTGGGCGACCCGTTCGGCCGCCGCCTCGCCCATCCCCCGCTCGACGAGCGTCGCGATCCGCTGCTCGACGGGCGCGCCGAAGCGTGCGGCCACATCGGCCTCTCCGATTCCCGGTGTCTGCCATCGCTGGGCGAGCTCATGCCAGACGTAGTCGGGTTCGAAGACCGCGATCGTGTCGCTGGCCCAGCTGCGTACCAGCTCCGGGCGGCTCATCACCGCGTTGAGGACGTGTCCGCCGCCCCAGTCGTGGCCCACCAGGTCCACGGGCTCGTCGAAGCGTGTCAGCTCCTCGATCAGCCAGTCGCGGTACTCCCCGACGGTCGCCCCGAACCCGGGCGGCAGTGGCGCGCCGAACCCGGGCGGGGACAGGCAGACGAGGCCGGCCGGAGCAGTGCCGGCGGCCTTCAGTTCGGCGAGCAGGGGATCCCAGACGGCCGCCGTCTCGGGATTGCCGTGTACGAAGACGGCGGGCATCAGACCACGCTCCCCTGGAGCGGCACGGTCGGCTGCAGGACCGATTCCACCAGCGCCTCGCTACGGAAATGGGACGCCGCCCGATAGTCGGGGTCACGGATCATGTCGGCGAACGCCTGGCGGCTGGGGTAGCGCACCAGGAGCACCGCGTCCCATGCCTGCCCCTCCTCGGCGACCAGGGCCGGACCGCCGTCCCCGAAGTACTCCACCCGCAGTCCGTACCGCGCGTTGATCTCCGGGCCCAGCGCCTCGGCGTAGCGCTGGTAGCTCTCACGACCGCCGTCCGGGCGGAACCGCAGCAGGTTCAGCATCACCACGGGGCCGCCGGGGTCTTCGGCCAGCAGCGCATCGAGGGCACGCTCATCCATGTCGATCATCGAAACCTCCAGTCAGGATGAGTGCCACCGTATAAACTTGTTAGACGACACGCAAGTTAGTGAGGACTCTCGTCATGACGACCCCCCGCCGCACCCAGAAGCAGCGTCGCGACCAGGCCGAAGCCGCATTGCTGGCGGCCGCCGCCGAGCTGGTCGTCGAGCAGGGAGTGCGCTCGCTGACGCTGGCGCGGGTGGGTGAGCGAGCCGGGTACAGCCGCGGAATCGTCACCCACCACTTCGGCTCGAAGCAGGCGCTCCTCGAGCTCCTGGCCCGCAGCACCCAAGCCGGATTCGTGCCGGGCCTCGCCGATCTGACCCCAGGGCTGGACCGCCTCCTGCGGCTGGTCGACGGCTACATCGGCGAACTCGGCCAGGTGGGCGCCGCCCATCACGCGTTCCTGCTGCTGTGGGCCGAGGCACCCACCATGCCCGAACTGGCACCGATCTTCCGCGAACGGGACGCGTCGTTCAGGGCCGATCTGCACGACGATGTGGCGGCCGGCATCGCCGAAGGCACCATCCGCCACGACCTCGCGCCCGAGGAGGTCGCGGTGGCGATCGTCGGACAGCTACGGGGCATCGGACTGCAACGGCTTCTCGACCCCGGCGCCGTCGACACCGAGCGCCTGCGGCAGTCGGTCACCGAGCAGTGGCGCCGGGCGCTGGCCACCCCACCGCCGCGGCAGCCGTGAGCCGGCGGCTTGCTTGCCCCCGAACTCCGTTGACCTTGCTCTTCGTTGCTCCTGCGCGGCCGCCCCTGGGTAGGACAGAATCGGGGAGACCGTCGTCACAAGGGGGGCTCGGTGCGGATCGACGTAGCGGTGAACGGTGGAGAGGCGGAGCTGCGATCGCTCCTCGACTGGCTGAGACGGGATCCGGCCGCGCGCCGCGGCGCCCATGTGGAGCTGGTCCAGGCCGAGCCGGCGCCGGGCCAGATGGGCATGCTCACCGATGTGCTGCAGCTGGTCACCGAGAACGCCTGGAGCGCGGCCTCCTTCGCGCTGGCGCTGTCCACCTGGCGACAGACACGTCCGCACGCCCGGCGGATCACCGTGCGCCGTGGTGACCTTACGGTCGACCTCGACGGCGGCGACGACGAGGAGCTGCGGCGTCTGATCGACGTGCTGGAGCGCCCGGCCGCCGCCCCCGACTCGGACCGGGACCGGGACCGTCAGGCCGACGGAGAAGGGCGGTAGCCGTGGCCGTTCTGCCCGACCCGGCCGCCACCCGCGCGGTGCTCATCGGCACCAGCCGCTATGCCCACTTGGAGCAGATCCCGGCGGTGGCCACCAACCTGAGCGCGCTGGCCGCGGCCCTGTGCGCGCCGGGTTCCTGGGGGCTGGCGCCCGAGCACTGCACGGTCGTCGAGGACCCCGCCACCGCGGTCGAGGTCCTCGAGGCCGTTCGGACCGCGGCCGAGGAGGCCACGGACACCCTGCTGGTGTACTTCGCCGGACACGGACTCGTGGAACCGCGCCGCGGCGAGCTCTTCCTCGGGCTCACCGGGTCCATACAGCACCGCTCCTACACCGGACTGCCGTACGGCACGCTGCGCGACGTCGTGCTCGACGGACGGGCCGCGCGCCAGGTGATGCTGCTCGACTGCTGCTTCAGCGGACGCGTGCTCGGCTTCATGAGCGCGGCGAGCGCCGAGGCGGTGATCGACCAGGTGGAGATCGAGGGCACCTATCTGCTGGCCTCCGTCCCCGACACCAGCTTCGCGCTCGCCCCGCCCGGCGAGCACCATACGGCCTTCACCGGTGAACTACTGCGGCTGCTGCGGCAAGGGGTGCCGGGCGGGCCGGAGTTGCTGGACCTGGACACGGTCTACGCGCAGGTGTACGCGGCGCTGCGGGCCAAGGGGCGGCCGCTGCCGCAGAAGCGCGACCGCAATACGGCGGGCGGGCTCGCCCTGGCCCGCAACGCCGCCTGGGCACCGCCCGGCTTCGGCCCGCCGCCCCCGCCGTACGACCACGAACCGACGCCGCCCACGTTCATGGGCACACCCACGCCGCCGTACGAGCCGGGAGCGGCGCCCGCGGACCACGAACCGGCCGCCTCGGCCCCCGGACCCGCGCCGCTGCCCGCGGTGCCGCCGATGCCCACCTGGTCGCCGATGGCCCTGCCCTCGCCCGCCCCGCTCCCCGCCCCCGGCGGCGCCTCTCCGGGCCACCGCCGCGCCGTCACCTACGGGCTGGCGGGAGCGCTCTTCGTGGCCCTGGTGGCCGCGGGCATACCGCTGGCGATGTCCTGGATGAAGGGCTCCTCCGAGGACGACTCCGGGCACAACACCTCGAAGTCGTCCAGCACCCCGAAGCCGGGCCCCACCTCCGGGGCCAACGCCGCGGCCGAGGGGGGCGTCGTCAACGCCTCGACCGAGCCGGGCGGGACGCTGAAGTTCATCAGCAAGAACGACGCGGACTCATGGGATCCTCAGCGCAGCTATTTCGGCTTCGTGTGGAACTTCTCGCGCTACTACGCCCGCCAACTGGTCACCTATGCCCCCAAGCCCGGTAAGGACGGCACCGCACTGGTCCCGGACCTCGCGGAGAAGAAGGCCGAGGTGACCGACGGCGGCAGGACGTACACCTACACCCTGCGCAAGGGGATCACCTGGGAGGACGGCTCCCCGATCACGGCACAGGACATCAAATACGGCATCGAGCGGATCTGGGACCAGGACAAAATCTCCGGTGGCCCGGTCTATGTCCAGCAGGCGCTCGATCCCGGCCACACCTACAAGGGGCCGTACGAGGACACGTCCGAGGACAAGCTCGGCCTGACGGCCATCGAGACCCCGGGCCCCAGGACCATCGTCTTCAAACTGCCGAAGGCCAACGGCGACTTCGAGCACATGCTGGCGACACCGTCGGCATCACCGGTGAAGAAGTCGAAGGACACCAAGGACAAGTACCAGGAGAGGCCATTCTCCTCGGGGCCGTACAAATTCGGGCCCTACCGGCCGGGCACATCGCTGGAACTGGTCCGTAACACCAAGTGGAATCGGTCGTCCGACCCGATCCGCACCGCCCTTCCCAACCAGATCACGGTGAAAATCAGCAGCGACGAGCAGACGAACGCGAAAGCCCTGTTCTCGGGCGACTACGACCTGGACCTGCAATCCTGGGGACTCACCGGGTCTGCCCTCGCCCAGGCCACGAGCAGTTCCGACCTCAGTCCCCGGCTGGACAGCCCGCCCAACGGGATTCTCCTGTTCGCGGCCCTCCCCCGCTCCGTCAAACCGCTGAACAACGTCCACTGCCGTAAGGCGGTCCTCTACGCGGCGGACAGGGAGAACGTGCGCACCGCCGCGGGCGGTCCGCGGACCGGCGATATCGCGCCTCATATGCTCCCGCCCGCCATCGGGGGCTCCGACTCCTCCTACGACCCGTACGGGACGGTCAAGAGCAAGGGCAAGCCGGACGCCGACAAGGCGAAGGCCGAGCTGAAGGCGTGCGGAAAGTCCAAGGGATTCAGTACCACCATCGCGGTGCGCAACAATCGCTCCACCGATGCGGCTGTCGCGATGTCGCTCCAGGCATCGCTGCGGAAAGTCGGCATCACCACCGAGATCGATCAGGTCGACGGCAACCACTTCAGCGAGGCGATCGGCGCGCCCGAGGTGGTGAAGAAAAAGGGATACGGCATCGTCGTCTACCGGTGGGGCGCCGACTTCCCCACCGGGCAGAACTTTCTACGGCCGCTCGCCGACAGCCGTTTCATCGAGTCCACCGGCAATTTCAATGTCGCGGAGCTGGACGACCCCACGGTCGACGGCCTCTTCGACACGGCGATCGCCGAACAGGATCCGGCGAAGGCCGGGAGTGACTACGCACAGATCAATCGGAGGATCTCCGACTCCGCCGCCTATCTGCCCCTCCTGTTCCAGAAGAGTGTGATCTGGCGCGGCTCCCGGCTGACCAACGTCTATACGAGCGATTCCTGGCAGGGCGGCTACGACTATGTCTCGCTGGGCGTCTCCAAGTGACCGAAGGCCCTGCGCGCCGCCACGTTCGTGGTGGTGATGCCGCCGTCCACGGGGAGGGTGGTGCCGGTGATCCAGGCGGCGTCGGATGAGGCGAGGAAGGTGATGGCGGCGGCGATGTCGGCGGGCTCGCCGACCCGGCCGAGCGGGTAGACCTCGGCGGCGCGGCGCAGGGTGTCGTCCCGGCCGTCCCAGCCGGGGGTGCGGATCGTGCCGGGGGCCACGAGGTTGACGCGGACGCCCCGCCGGGCGGCGTGGGCGGCCAGGGTGCGGGTGAGGCTGCCCAGGCCCGCCTTGGCGGCGCTGTAGGCGTGGTTGCCGAAGTCCTGGAGGCCGTTGACCGAGCCGACGTTGACGATCGCGCCCCGGCCGTCCGCGGCGGCCAGATGCGGCAGCGCGGCGCGGGAGCAGCGGAAGGCGCCGCCGAGGGTGACATCGATGTCCTGCTGCCACTCGTCGTCCAACTGGTCCTCGAACAGCGGGGTGTCGACGTGGCATGAGTGGGCGCTGTTGACCAGGACGTCCAGCCTTCCGAAGCTCCTTACGGCGTGCGCCACGGCCGCCTCGGCGTCCTCCCGCCCGGCCACATCGCAGCCCAGCGACTCGGCCTCGCCGCCGTCGGCCCGTATGGACGCGGCGGCCTCCGCGGCCCGTTCGCCGTCCAGGTCGGTGATCAGCACCCGGGCGCCCTCGTCGGCGAAGCGGCGGGCGGTGACCTCCCCGATCCCGCGTCCCGCGCCGGTGAGCATGACCGCGTAGCCCTCGAATCTCCGCACCGTGTGCCCTTTCTCGTCGGCTCTTGGACCGCCGCCGCACCACGGTGGCGCGTCCACCGGTGATCGTGCCCGGCCCCGGCATGATCCTCGCTCACGGGACGTTGCACCATAAGGAGAAACACAGCACACACGCGCGGGTCGGCATGGCGGGAGTCGGATCAGTGGTGGACGTCCAGGGCACGGTGGCCGACGGTTTCGAACCGGTCCGGGACGCCTTCGCGGCGAACTTCACCCGGCACGGCGAGCGCGGTGCGGCCATGGTGCTCTACCGGGAGGGCGAGAAGGTCGTCGATCTGTGGGGCGGCACGAAGGCCCCCGACACGAAGACCCCAGACACGAAGACCCCAGACACGAAGGCCCCCGACGACGGCGAGAGCGACCCCGGGCCTTCCGGCGGCGGTCCCGAGCCCTGGACCCAGGACACCGCCCAGGTCGTCCGGTCGGTCACCAAGGGCGTCGCCGCCGCCGTACCGCTGCTGCTGCATCAGCGCGGCCAGCTGGACCTGGACGGCCGGGTCAGCACGTACTGGCCGGAGTTCAAGGCGGCCGGCAAGGAGCGGGTGCTGGTGCGGCATCTGCTGGCGCACCGCACCGGCGTGCCCGTGCTCGACACCCCGCTGACCCCCGCCGAGGCCGTCGACGGCATATCCGGGCCCCGGGCCGTCGCCGCCCAGCGCCCCGTATGGGAGCCCGGTACGGCCCACGGCTATCACGCCCAGACGTACAGCTGGCTGCTGGGCGAGCTGGTGCGCAGGGTCACCGGGCGGACCATCGGGCGCTGGATCGCCGAGGAGATCGCCCGCCCGCTGGGGCTCGACCTGTGGCTCGGGCTGCCCGAGGCACAGCGGGGCCGGGTCGGCCGGATCGCGGCGGTGGAGGCCCTCGCCGCGCCGGCCGCCCACGGGCCGCGGATTCGTCCCAAGCGGTCGGTCGCCGAGGCGTATCGGGACCCCGAGTCGCTGACCCGGCGGGCGTTCGCCGCGATCACCCCGCTGCCGGACGAGAACGACCCCGCCTATCTCGCCGCCGAGCTGCCCGCCTCGGGCGGGGTGGCCACCGCCGAGGCGCTGGCCCGCTTCTACGCGGCGCTGATCGGCCCGCTGCCCTCGGCCCGTACGGCCCGCTCGGGGGGCCGGCTGTTCGCCCCGGCGACGCTGACGATGGCCCGTACGGAGGAGTCCGCGGGGCCGGACCGGGTTCTGGTCGTCGGCACCCGATACGGCCTCGGCTACATGCTGCACGGCCCGGCCTGTCCGCTGCTGGGGCCGGGCTCCTTCGGCCACCCGGGGCGCGGAGGCTCGCTCGCCTTCGCCGACCCGGAGGCGCGCATCGGCTTCGCCTACGTCACCAACGGTATGCGGCGCGGTGTCACGGCGGATCCGCGTGCGCAGGCGCTGGTGCGCGCGGTGCGGACCAGCCTGGCGGCGCGGGAGGAGTGACGGCCCGAGGGGGCCGCGGGTGCGGCCGGGCGCCGCGACGGAGGGGCGTCACCGCGCGGCCCGGACCCCTCCCTTGCGGCCCCATGCGGTACGAAGCCGTACCGGGGCAGCGCGACGTCCCCTGCCGAGCGGTCAGGGGACGCGGAAGCTGATGACTCGTCAGCGTTCGTCAGACGCCGTGGAACTCTCCACCCCTGACAGCCGATATGAACGATGCCCAGGACGACGGGGGGAAGACCAACGCCGGACCGCTGGGGTTCTTGCTGTCGCGAACGGGGACAGCGTCGACAAGCCCAGCACCGACCTCAACACAGTTGCCACCGTTGCTGCTGCTATAGCTGGACTTCCGCCATGCCACATGGCGTATGTCATTCGCCTTGATCATGGGCTCAATTCCTCCAAGCAAGCGCCGATCACTTCGGCCGAGACTTCGGGCGACAGTGCATAACTTCTCAGCAGATCGTAAGCGTGTGCCGCAGCGTCTACCTCTGCCGCATCCAGCACGGTACGACCCTCGCTGAACGCATCCACGTAGAGCACATCCGGGCCTTGCCCGAATGACAGGATTGTGAAGGGGCCCTCCAATCCAGGATGCGCCCCGACTGTCCGTGGCACTACCTGAATGACAGTGCGGGGCTCCTGGCCAGCCTTGAGCAAACGCTCCAGCTGACACCCCATCACTTTAGCTCCGCCAATGTTCCGGTGAAGCGCTTGCTCATCCAGCACGAACCACGCACGGGGCGGGCTGTCGCGCGCCCAGAGACTTTGCCGCGCCATGCGGGCAGTCACCAAGTCATCAAGACCGTCCGGTCGGCCGGTGCGAAACAGCGCCCGCGCATACTCCGGCGTCTGTAGCAAGCCAGGGACAACCTGGCTCTCAAAGGTCCGGATGGTTGTAGCGTCCCGCTCGAACTCAACGTATCTACGGAACCACGGCGGGAACGCGTGCCTAAGCGCCAACGGCCACAAACGCACGAATCGGCCGTTTGCATGCGGAAACACGCGGTCGCACGCTTCCGCGAATTCCAGCACCGGGACCCGCTTGCCAGCCTCGATCTTGGCAACGAGCGAGTACCCGCAGTGCGCCTCCCTCCCAAGGTCCTCCCGGGACATCCCCACCCGTTCACGCTCCAGCCGCACTTCTGCCCCGAAGTGGGCCAACGGCGAAACGGTGGGGTCCGCAGGATCTGCGTGCTCGCTTTCGACGCTCAAACGGCTCTCCCATCACGTTGGACAGTTGAACTTGTCCAGCTTCAGCGCCTGTTGACGGTAAGCACAGATTGCCACCCTTGCACTACAAAGAGTCAACGGGTTACGTCGCCAAAAGCAGGCAAGGCGAAGAGACCTGCCACATGCAAGACCCCCGCGACGTTGCTGGACGTCCGGGGGCGTGGCCACCAGCTTTCGAGGAGCTGATCGCATGCACGACCTTATCCGGTGCGCACTCGTATGGGTGAGGGCAGTTCTGGCCTTACGGCCGTCCGGCCGTCACCGTGCCGTCCGGAACGTCCCCGCTTCGTATCCGACGCCTTCCCGGCCCGTGGCGGGAGCCGTGGGCTGCCCGACCGGTGGGCCCGGACCGGTGCCCCCGCGCCCTTGCACCGACTCGCCGACCCTGGAACTGCACACCGTTCCCCTCCTGCCGCTGGACAGCGAGCTGCCCGCCCTGGTGCGGCCCTACGCGGTGGCCGATGAGCGGCGGCGGCGAGAGCGGTCGAAGAGTGTCCCCCGGGTGGAGTTGATCTGTGCCCCGCACGGGATGGTGGTGATCCGGTGACCGCCAACGGCCACGCCGCGCCCACCCCGGCCCCCGGCTGCGTCCTGTGCGCCGCCCCCGGCGCCTTCGGGCCCCGTAATCCCGCCGAACCGCGTTCGGGCCTGTGCCCCGCATGTATCGCGGCCGGAAAGCCCACCCGTGACGGCCTCGAACAGGCCGTCGTGATCGTGGCCGGACAGGCCCTCGCGGGGGCCGAATCCCTCGACCTGGCCACCGCCCCGCCGGAGGAACTGGCCTACCACCTGGGCGCGGTGAAGCGCGGTCTGCGCAGCGTGCTCCAGCTCCTGGCCCCGGTCGGGGAGGGTGGCCGGTGATCGCCGGCACCAGGGGTGAGGGGCCCCGTATGACGATGCGCGTCTACACGATGGCGCGCGACGGGATGGTGACCGCGCGGCGCGCGTTGGTGGCCGTGCTGGTCGGGGAGAACGTCAACCCCTACGCGTTGGGGCAGGCGTGGCCGCCCTGCCAGTGCCCCCGCCACCGGGAGGAGAACGCCGCCGACCGCTTCCGGCGTACCTGAGGGGGCCGTCAGCACGCCGCGTCCGCGCGCGGGTGAGCGAACCGACCACCTCGGCGTGGCCGCCGTGACAGTGGTGGCCGCGTCCGCGCGGGTGAGCGAAGCGCCACCTACCTCACCGGCGCCCTCGTCCCACCGGAAACACCGGCAGCGTCACCGAGCGGGGGTCGAAGCCGAAGGGGAGTTCCAGCCGGTGCTCGCGCATCAACTCCTCGTCGCACAGCAGCTCCTGCGTCCCGCCGTCCGCCGCGATGACCCCGCCGCTGAGCACCACCGAGCGCGGGCACAGCTCCAGTGCGTACGGCAGATCGTGGGTGACCATCAGCACGGTCACCTCCAGGGAGCGCAGGATGTCGGCGAGTTCGCGGCGCGAGGCCGGGTCGAGGTTGGACGAGGGCTCGTCCAGGACCAGGATCTCCGGCTCCATGGCCAGCACGGTCGCCACGGCCACCCGCCGGCGCTGCCCGAAGGAGAGGTGGTGCGGCGGCCGGTCGGCGAACTCCGCCATCCCGACCCGCTCCAGGGCGCGGCGCACCCGCTCCTCCAGCTCCGGGCCGCGCAGTCCGGCCGCGGCCGGACCGAAGGCCACGTCCTCGCGCACGGTCGGCATGAAGAGCTGGTCGTCCGGGTCCTGGAAGACGATGCCCACCCGGCGGCGGATCTCGGCCAGATGCGTCTTCGCCACGGGCAGCCCCGCGACCGTGACGGTCCCGGCGCCCGCCGTGAGGATGCCGTTGAGGTGCAGCACCAGCGTGGTCTTGCCCGCACCGTTGGGGCCGAGCAGCGCGACGCGCTCACCGCGGGCCACGGTCAGATCGACGCCGAAGAGGGCCTGATGGCCGTCGGGGTACGCATAGGCCAGACCGGCCACCTGGAGGGACGGCGGGGTGGTGGCGGGGTCGGTCATGGGAGCATCCATCCGGTCAGGCAGACCGCCAGCGCGGTCAGCGGGAGGGCGGCGGCGTGCATCCACTGCGCACGGGACGCCGTCACATCGTCGATCACCGGCATGGTTCCCGTATAGCCCCGGCTGACCATCGCCAGGTGGACCCGTTCGCCCCGTTCGTACGAGCGGATGAACAGCGCCCCGGCCGACGAGGCGAGCACCCCCCAGTGACGCACCCCGCTCGCCTCGAACCCGCGTGACTGGCGGGCGATCCGCATCCGGCGCATCTCATCGGAGATGACGTCCCCGTAGCGGATCATGAACGAGGCGATCTGCACCAGCAATGAGGGCATCCGCAGCCGCTGCAGCCCCAGCAGCAGGGCGCGCAGCTCGGTCGTGGACGCCAGGAGGACGGAGGCGGCGACGCCGAGGGTGCCCTTGGCGAGGATGTTCCAGGCGCTCCAGAGCCCGGACTCGCTGAGCGACATCCCCAGCACCGCCACCCGCGGGCCCTCCGCGATGAACGGCATCAGCACGGCGAAGGCCACGAACGGGATCTCGATCAGCAGCCGCCGCAGCAGATACCCGGCCGGTATCCGGGCCGCCGCCGCCACCCCGGCCAGCAGCAGCGCGTACGCCCCGAAGGCCCAGACGGCCTCGCGGGGCGTGGAGACGACGACGAGGACGAAGCAGAAGACGGCGGCGATCTTGCAGTGCGGTGGGAGGGCGTGGACCGGTGACCGGCCCTCCCGGTAGAGCTTGTGCGCGTGTCCCGCGCCCATCGTCAGCTCCGTCCGCTCTCGGCCGTCGCCCGGCGCCGCCGTACGACGATGAAGACCCCGGACCCGACGGCGAGTGTGGCGCCCACCCCGATCACCCCGGCGAGCCCGCCGGAGAGCCGGGCGTCGGAGATGTCCTTGACGCCGTAATCGGCGAGCGGGGAGTCCTTGGCGGCGTGGTCCTCCTCCTTCGCGTCGATCCCCTTGTCATGGGCGACCTTCTCCAGCCCGTCGGGGCTGGCGGAGGCGTAGAAGCTCACGACCCCGGCGCACAGCAGCGCGGCCGCGAGCCCGGCGAACCACACGCGCCGTGTCGACCGCTGCGGCACGGCGGCGGCCTCACGGGTCGCGGCGGGCTCGCGGGTCGCGGAAGGCTCGCGGGTCGCGGAAGGCTCGGAGGCGGGCGCTTCGGAGGTCACGGGCGACTCGGAGGTCGCCGTCGAGGGTTCGGCCGCCGGAGCCCCGGCCCGGGCCACCGCTCCCGGCGCGGCCGGAGCCAGCGGGCTGTCGCGGATCTCCAGCGGAGGCGCGGTCACGCCCCGCGCCCCATAGACCAGATCCGGCCGTACGGCCACGACGGCACCGACGGTCAGCGCGGTGATCGCCGCCTCGCCGATGCCGATCAGCACATGCACCCCGACCATCGCCGCGAAGACCTTGCCGATCGCCACATCGGCCGTGCCGCCGAGCGCGTAGATCGCCGTGAAGGCCACCGCCGCGGCCGGTACGGAGACCAGCGCCGCCACGAAGGACGCGACGGTGACCGTACGGCGGCGATGCGGGGCCAGCTTCACGATCGTGCGGAAGATCGCGTACGCCACGACCGTGGTGACCAGGGCCATATCCGTGATGTTGACGCCGAGCGCCGTAAGGCCGCCATCGGCGAACAGGACGCCCTGCATCAGCAGCACCACGGAGACGCACAACACCCCCGTATACGGCCCCACGAGTATCGCGGCCAGCGCCCCGCCCAGCAGATGCCCGCTGGTCCCGGCGGCGACGGGGAAGTTGAGCATCTGCACGGCGAAGATGAACGCCGCCACCAGCCCGGCCAGCGGCGCGGTCCGCTCGTCGAGCTCCCGCCGGGCACCGCGCAAACTGACCGCGACGGCCCCGGCGGCGACCACACCGGTCACCGCCGACACCGGCGCGTCGATGAATCCATCGGGCACATGCATGGCGGGACTCCGCTCCTGAGCTCCTGCTATCGGCCCGATGGTAGCCCGTACCTGCAAGTCGTTCGCAAGAGCGCCGTCATCGCGGAATCGGGCGGGATCCCGCCGGTCCACATGCCGACGGCGGCCTTCCGGGATCGGAAGGCCGCCGTCGGGCCGGAACGTAACGCCGGCGTCGGACGCGGTTCAGACGCGGATCAGACGCGGGTCAGCTCGGCCTCCGGGTCGGAGTCGCGCTGTTGGGCCGCGGGGGTCGCCTCGAGCTGCTTGCGCAGGCCCTCACCCTCCACGTCCACGTTGGGCAGCGCGCGGTCCAGCCAGCGCGGGAGCCACCAGGCCGCCTTGCCGAGCAGCGCCAGGACCGCCGGGACGATGGCCATACGGACCACGAAGGCGTCGAAGAGGACGGCGGTGGCGAGGCCGAAGCCGATCATCTTGATCATCGACTCGGACGAGCCGATGAACCCGGCGAAGACGCTGATCATGATGACCGCGGCCGCGGTGACCACCCGGGCGCCGTGCCGGAAACCGGTGACGACGGCCTGGCCGGGGCGCTCGCCGTGGACGTACGCCTCCCGCATCCGGGTCACCAGGAAGACCTCGTAGTCCATCGCCAGACCGAACACCACACCGATCATGAAGATCGGCATCATGCTCATGATCGGACCGGTCTCCTCGACGCCGAACACATCCGCCAGCCAGCCCCACTGGAAGACCGCGACCACCGCGCCGAGCGCCGCGACGACGGAGAGCAGGAAGCCGAGCGCCGCCTTGAGCGGGACCAGGACGGACCGGAAGACGACCATCAGCAGCAGGAAGGCCAGTCCGACGACGAGCACCAGATAGGGCACCAGCGCGTCGTTCAGCTTCTGCGAGATGTCGATGTTCATCCCCGTCTGGCCGGTCACCAGCACCTCGGCGCCGGTGTCGGCCTTGAAGCCGCTCGCCTCGTCCCGGATGTCCCCGACCAGGTTCTCGGTGTCGATGCTGCTCGGCTTGTACTTGGAGATGACGGTGAGCGTCGCGGTGTCACCGGCCTTGTTGAACGTGGCCGGACTGACCCCGGCCACACCGTCCAGGCCGGTGATGGTCTTACGGACCTGCTCGGCCGCACCCTTGGCGTCATCGCTGCCCTTGGCGTCGACGACCACCATCAGCGGACCGTTGTAGCCGGGGCCGAAGCCGTCGGAGATCGCGTCGTACGCCTGGCGCTTCTGGCTGCTGACCGGCTGCGAGCCGTCGTCCGGCAGGCCGAGCTCCAGGCTGACGGCGGGCACCGCGGCCGCACCGAGGCCGAGCACGGCGACCAGGAGCACCATCAGCGGGCGGCGCAGCACGAAACGCGCCCAGCGGGTGCCCATGTTGGGCTTCTCCTCGGCGGAGGCGTCCGGACCCGCCGCAAGGCGCTCCTCCAGCCGCCGGCGCGCCTTGCGCCCGAACACCCGCTTGCCCGCGAAGCCCAGCACCGCCGGGATGAGGCTGATCGCGATGAGGACGGCGATGACGACCGTACCGGCCGCGGCGAAGCCCATCTTGGTCAGCATCGGGATGTTGACGACGGCGAGGCCGACCAGCGCGATGACCACCGTAAGGCCGGCGAAAACGACCGCGGAGCCCGCGGTGCCCACGGCACGTCCGGCGGCTTCCTCCCGGTCCCGCCCCTCGGCCAGCTCCGCGCGGTAGCGGGAGACGATGAACAGCGCGTAGTCGATACCGACCGCGAGGCCGATCATCATCGCCAGTGTCGAGGTGGTGGTGGACAGCCCCAGGGTGGTGGCGAGCGCGGTGATCGACGAGATGCCGATGCCGACGCCGATGAGCGCGGTCATCAGCGGCAGTCCGGCGGCCACCAGCGAGCCGAAGGTGATGGCGAGGACGACCGCGGAGATCGCGATGCCGATGATCTCGGTCGATCCGGTCTCCGGCATCTCCTGCAGCGCGTCACCGCCGATCTGCACCGTCAGGCCCGACTTCTCGGCCTTCTCCCCCGCCTCCTTCAGACCGTCCTTGGCGGGGTCCTTCAGCTCCATGGAGTTGACCTTGTAGCTGGTCAGGATGTACGCCGTGGAGCCGTCCTTGCTGACGGCCCGCGCCTGGTAGGGGTCGGCGACCGAGGCGACCTGCGGCGAGCTGGCCTTCAGGTCGGCGACGGTCTTGGTGACCACCGCCTTGTTGTCCGGGTCGGTCATCTTCTCGCCGCTCGGGGCGCGGAAGACCACACGGGCGGTGGCGCCGTCCGCGTTACCTCCGGGGAACCGCTGTTCCAGCAGGTCGAATGCCTTCTGGGCCTCGGTGCCGGGGATGGAGAAGCTGTCGTTGGCGGGCTGTGAGGCGGTGGCGGCGCCGACGCCCGCGACCGCGAGCAGCGCCACCCATATCAGGGCGACGAAGCCGCGTCGCCGGAAGGCGAACCGGCCGAGTTTATAAAGGAAGGTGGCCACGAGAAGAGGTGCTCCCGTCGGTTGGATGGCACTGGGCAGGGATGGGTAGCCGAGCCGGCGACGAGAGCGGCGCGCCGGTCGGGGCCTTATGTGGTTGTGCGGGGAGAACGGGGAGGGAGGAAGTGAGAGGGAAGGGCTACGCGGCGCCGAGCGCGGGGAGGATCACGGCGTCGACGTAGTCCAGGAGATACGTCTGGTCCGGCTGCTGACCGTCGACGAGCGGTCGGGCGATGAACGCGCCGCACACCATGTGCACGACGAAGTTCAAGGCGGGCCGGTCCGGGGCGATTTCGCCGCGGTCGACGGCGCGCCTCAGCAGCGCGTTGAGCGCGTCGATCTCGGGATAGATCAACAACTCTCGCAGGGCCTCATGAAGGTCCGGGTTGTCGTGGCTTGCGTGGGCGAGTCCCCTCATCAGCGCGGCGTCCCGCTCCCGGGCGCTCTCCGAGCACCGCACGATCTCCTGCAGATCTCCGCGGAGCGTTCCGGTGTCGACACCCTCGAGCAGAACGGGCTTGCTGTGCCGCAGCGCGGTCGCGACCAGCTGCGGCTTGCCTTTCCACTGGCGGTAGAGCGTGGCCTTGCTGGAGTGCGTACGGGTCGCGACGGCGTCCATCGTCAGGCCGTCGTACCCGACCTCGCCGAGCAACTCCACCACCGCCTCGTACAACTCCCGCTCACGCTCGGGGGAGAGTCGGCTGCGACGCACCCGGGCGGTGTCCCGGTCCTCCGTTGCCTGGTCCATGGCCGGCATGGCGTGTCGCCTCCCTCCAAACGAAACGGTTTCGTACTCCTCCAGCATAAGCGCACCACTATCGAAACAGCACCGTTTCGCTCGTGGTCTAGGTCACAACCGAGTTGCTCCAAATGGCGTAGCTCGAAAACATGGGTGAGGTGGAGCCTTACGGAAGCGACGACGACCTGGCCTATCTGCGATTTCCGCATCTGCACGGCGACTTGCTGTGCTTCGCGGCCGAGGACGACCTGTGGGTCGCCCCGCTGACCGCCCCTGGCGGGCCCCCCGGACGGGCCTGGCGGCTGACCGTGGACCGTACGCGCGTCGGACCTGCCCGCTTCTCCCCCGACGGCTCCCAGATCGCCTTCACCACCTGGCGCAGCCTCGACCCGGAGATCTATCTCGTGCCCGCGGCCGGCGGCCCGGCCCGCCGGCTGACCTACTGGGGCAGTACGGACGCCCAGGTATGCGGCTGGACCCCGCCGGACCAGGACGGCGTCTCCCAGATCCTCGCGGTCTCCTCCCATGAGCAGCCGTTCTCCCACTTCTCCTGGGCCTACACGCTGCCCACCGACGGCAGCCCCGGTGGGCGGCTGCCCTGGGGGCCGGTGGCCGATATCGCGGTGGCCGACCTCGACGGCGAGCGCCGCACCCTGCTGCTGACCGGCAAGCCGCCGCATGAGCCCGCCACCTGGAAGCGCTACCGCGGCGGTGCGACCGGGCGGCTGTGGCTGCACGGCACCCGGCTCGCGGAGGAGCTCAACGGCCATCTGGACGCGGCGATGTTCGTCGGCGGCCGGATCGCCTTCCTCTCCGACCACGAGGGCATCGGCAATCTCTACTCCTGTCTGCCCGACGGCACCGATCTGCGCCGCCACACCGACCACGCCGACTTCTACGCCCGCCACGCCTCGACCGACGGCTCCCGCGTGGTCTACCAGTGCGCGGGCGAGCTGTGGCTGGTGGACGACCTGGGCCCGGACGGCGTGCCGCGCAAGCTGGACATCCGGCTGGGCGGGGCGCGGACCGGGCGGCGGCCCTACCAGGTGCCGGCCGCCTCGCACATCGACTCGCTGTCGGTGGACACCACGGGCCGGGCCAGCGCGGTGTGCGTCCGCGGCAGCCTGTACTGGCTCACCCACCGCGACGGCCCCGCCCGCACCCTCGCCGACACCCCGGGCGTCCGGGTGCGGCTGCCCGTGATGCTGGGCTCGACCGGCCGCGTCGCCTACCTCACCGACGCGGAGGGCGAGGACGCCATCGAGATCGCGCAACTCCCCCGGGCCAGCGGCCCCGGCGAGCCGCGCCGGCTGGCCGCCGGACTGCTGGGCCGGGTGCACGAGCTGGAGTCCTCGCCGGACGGCGACCTGCTCGCGGTCGCCGCGGGCGACGGGCGGCTGCTGCTGGTGGACACCTCCACCGACGGGGACGGCGAGGTCACCGAGCTGATCCGGTCGGACAACGGCCCGGTGGGCGACCTGGCCTTCTCCCCCGACTCGGCATGGCTCGCCTGGTCCCATCCCGGGATAGGCCGCACCCTGCGCTCGATCAAGATCGCGCGGCTGGCCGACCGGACCATAGTGGACGTGACCAACGGGCGGTTCGAGGACGAGGAGCCGGTCTTCACCAGCGACGGCCGCTATCTCGCCTTCCTCTCCTGGCGCGGCTTCGACCCGGTCTACGACGTGCACACCGGCGACCTCTCCTTCCCGCTGGGCTGCCGCCCCTATCTCGTACCGCTGTCCTCCGCCACCCCCTCGCCCTTCGCGCTCTCCCCCGAGGGACGCCCGGCGGCGGGCGGGCTGGACCCGGACGACAGCGGGGACGACGGCGACGGCACGGTGACGGTCGAGGTGGAGGGGCTGGCCAGCCGGGTCACGGTCTTCCCGGTGTCCGCGTCCAAGTACTCCTCGCTGCAGCCGGTCAGCGGCGGCGGACTGGTGTGGCTGCGCTGGCCGATCTCGGGTGCGCTCGGCGAGACGTTCGCCAACCCGGCCGAGACCTCGAGCCGCCCCACCCTGGAACACTTCGACCTGGCGAAGGCCAAGCGGACCGAACTCACCAGTGAGCTGGACTGGTTCGCGGTCAGCGGCGACGGCACCCGGCTGGTGGCCTACGACGACGGCGATCTGCGCGCGATGCCCGCCACCGAGACCGGCGACAGCGACTCCACGGTCCACCTCGACATGCGGCGGATCCAGCACACCGCCGATCCGGCGGCCGAGTGGCGGCAGGCGTACGACGAGGCCGGGCGCATCACCCGGCACTACTTCTGGGACCCAGGGATGTGCGGTGTCGACTGGGACGGGGTGCTCGAGCAGTACCGTCCGCTGGTCGAACGGGTCGCCTCGCCCGACGAGTTCGCCGATCTGCTCCGCGAGACCCTCGGCGAGCTGGGCACCTCGCACGCCTACGTCGCCGCCGCGCGCCGCAACGAGGGCCCGCGCCACTACCAGCGCCCCATCGGACTGCTCGGCGCCAACCTCACCCGCACCAAGGACGGCCGGTGGGCGGTGGCCCGCATCCTGCCCGGTGAGTCCTCCGACTCCCGGGCCCGCTCGCCGCTGGCCGGTCTGGGTATCCGGAACGGCGCCGTCCTCACCCATGTCGACGGGCGCCCGGTGGACCCGGTGGCCGGTCCGTACCCGCTGCTGACGGCGGCGGGCGGCACGACGGTGGAGCTGACCTTCGAGCCGCCGGACGGCGAGGGGCCGGCGCGCCGGGTCGCGGTCTCCCCGCTGATCGACGACCGGCCGCTGCGCTACCAGGACTGGGTCGCCCAGCGCCGGTCCGTGGTGCGGGAGTTGAGCGGCGGGCGGTGCGGCTATCTGCACATCCCCGATATGGGCGGCTCCGGGTGGGCGCAGTTCAACCGCGATCTGCGCCGCGAGATGTCGCTGCCCGCGCTGATCGTGGACGTCCGGGGCAACGCGGGCGGCAATATCAGCGAGCTGGTGGTGGAGAAGCTCACCCGCAAGGTCATGGGCTGGGACCTCACCCGCAACGCCGAGCCCGTCTCGTACTCCAGCAACGCGCCGCGCGGGCCGATCGTCGCGGTCGCCGACGAGGCGACCTCCTCCGACGGCGACATGATCACCGCGGCCTTCAGGATCCAGGGCATCGGGCCGGTGGTGGGGCTGCGCACCTGGGGCGGGGTGGTCGGGATGACCGGCCGTCACCGCCTGGGCGATGGCACCTCGATCACGGTGCCGATGAACGCCGCGTGGTTCGACGCCTACGGCTGGGGCGTGGAGAACCACGGGGTGGAGCCGGACATCGAGGCGCCGCGCTCCCCCGTGGACTGGGCGGAGGGCCGCGCTCCGCAGCTGGGGGTCGCCGTCCGTACGGCGCTCGATCTGCTGGAGCGGCATCCGGCCGCGACCCCGCCGGACTACTCGGACGTGCCCGATCTGCGGCGTCCCCAACTGCCGCCGCGCAAGGGGAGCAAGCCGTCGCGCAAGGGGAAAAAGAAGCCGACCCGCAAGGGAAGTAAGCCGCCGCGTAAGGGGAAGTGAGCCCCGCGTAAGGGGAAGTGAGCGCTTCCGCCGGGAGGCCAGGGCAGGGCCAGGGCAGGAGCGGCGCCGGGCCCCGGCAGGCGCGGGGGCGCATTCCCATGGTCGCCCATGGGGATGCGCCCCCGCCCGCCCTGGCGCGTCACATCTCTTCGAAGGGCTCCTGGTCCATCGTCTCGTCGCCCATGCCCGGCTGGCGGCGCTCACGGCTCATCCGCTGGGACTGCCCGCGGGCCTCCGGCCGGTCCTGCTTGCCACGGCGCTGCTCCTGCCCCGGCTCCCGGCGGGAGCGCTCCTCCATACGCTCACCGGACTGCATCCGCTCGCCGGACTGCATGCGCTCGCCGGACTGCATGCGCTCGCCAGGCTGCTGGCCGCGCCGCGGCTCCTGGCTCCGCCCGCCCTGCGGCTTCCGCTTGGCCTGCTGACCCTTGTCGTTCGGCTGGTCCTTGGGGCCCATGTGTCACTCCTCATCGGGTGAATGGCGTCGGGCCCGACAAGAGTTACATGTGCCGACTTTCTCCGCATTCCGGATCGGAGGAGTCGAAGAAAGCGCAGGTCAGCGCGATTGACGGAGCGTTACTGGTGACGCTCCGTGCCCGCCGTGCGCGCCTTCTCGTCCGCCGCGCCGCCCTCGCCCAGCAGACGACCACCCCGCCCCTCCCGGGTCGCCGCCAGCCGTGGTTCGGCGCGCCGCATCTCGCGCCGCCCCACGGCGTGGATGAACGCGGGCAGATAGCCGCGCACCGACTGCATACCGCGCAGCCACCACTGCGCGTACACATGCGCCGACCGGCGCTCGATACCTGCCACCAGCCGGTCCACCGCCGGGCCCAGCGGATAGGTGCGGCCCGCGGGCCAGGGCAGCCGCTGCCGCAGCTCGCGCATCACCTCGTCCTGGTCGGCGCCGCGCACCATATCGGTGTCCGTCCAGCTCAGATAGCCCACGCCGACCCGCACCCCACGGTGGCCCACCTCGGCCCGCAGACTGTGGGCGAACGCCTCGACCCCCGACTTGGAGGTGCAATACGCCGTCATCATCGGCGCGGGCGCGAGCGCGGCGAGCGAGGCGATCTGCAGCAGATAGCCGCGGCTCGCGATCAGCGCGGGCAGAAAGGCGCGGGCCGTGGTGACGCTGCCCAGCAGATTGACCTCGATCACCCGCCGCCAGGCCGTCTCGTCGGAGTCGAGGAACGGACCGGCCTGGGCCACACCCGCATTGGCACAGACGATGTCCACCGCGCCGAACCGCTCCACGACCTCCCCCGCCACCCGCGCCATCGCCTCGGCGTCGGTGACATCGGCGTGCCAGTGGGCGGAGTCGGTCGACAGCCGCTTCGAGACCCGCTTCAGCTCCTCGGGCTCCAGGCCCACCAGCGCGACCTTCGCACCGCGGGCGGAGAGCTTGCGCGCGAGCAGCTCGCCGACGCCCCGCGCCGCGCCCGTCACCACCGCCACCTGGCCCTCAAGGCTCCTGCGCGCACTCATGTCGTCTGCTCCTTCACTTCAACTGCCGTTGTGGGGTGGGACGTCCCGAACTCCTCGACCAGGCCGCGGATCACGCCGGTGACCGCCTCGGGGTCCTCCACCGGGGTCATATGGCCGAGCCCCGGGAGCTCGATGAGACCGGTGCAGTGCGGCAGCGCGGCGGCCAGGGCGTCGGCGTGCTCGGGCGGGGTGAGCCGGTCGGCAGTGCCGACGATGACAGCCGTGGGCATGGTCAGTTCGCCGATGCGCGCCTCCAGTTCGAGGTCGAGCAGGACCCGGCCCCATCCGCCGCGTACGGCGCGGGGGCAGGCGTGCAGGATCCGCGCGCACATGTCCACCGCGGCCGGGTCGGCGCCGGGGCCCATCGTGGCGTAGCGCACCAGCCGCCTGGCGAGCGGGGTGACCGGGCCCAGCGGGGCGCGTGAGCCCAGGAGCACGCGGTGCACCCGCGCCCGTGCCCGCGGGGAGCGCAGCGGCACCACCAGCGACCGGTCCACCAGCCGTGAGGCGCCCGTGCTGCACAGCACCACGGCGGCCGCGCGCTCGCGCAGCGCGGGACGGTCGGCCGCGGCCATCAACGTCATCCCGCCCATGGAGTGGCCCGCCAGCACGGCCCGTCGACCGGACGGAAGGGCCGCTTCCAGCACCGCCACCAGGTCGTCGGCCAAGGCGTGGGTGCTGTAGCCGCCGGGCCCCGGGGCCGGGCTGCGGCCATGGCCGCGCTGGTCGTAGACGATCACCCGGTGGTCGGCCGCGAGGGCGCGCACCACCGGCGCCCAGAAGGCCGTGGAGCAGACCCAGCCGTGCGCGAGCAGCACCGCCGGAGCGTCCTCGGGGCCGTGCAGCTCCGCGTGGAGCCGGCTCCCGTCGGCCGAGACGACCGTCAGCTCGCGCTCCGGGGCGGGCGGGGCGTACGGCCCGACGGGTGGGGAAGGAAGCCGCCTCACCGCGATCCCCTTCCCGCACCGGCCGTGGACACCGTGGCCTTGGCGGGCCCGGTGTGCGGCCGCAGCACCGTGTACTCGTTGAGGTCCACCCGGCGGGTGACCTTCCGCAGCTCGCTGGTGGTCCCGGGCCACAGGGTGGTGTTGCGGCCGTTGTCCAGGTACCAGCTGTCGCAACCGCCGGTGTTCCACACCGTGCGCCGTATCCGTTCCTGGATCATGTCCGTGTAGGCGCGCACCGCGGACGGCCGGGCGTCCAGCGCGACCTTGCCGCCCAGGGTGTCCAACTGGCGCAGATAGTCGGCCATATAGGCGAGCTGCGCCTCTATGACCAGGATCATCGAGCTGTTCCCGAGGCCGGTGTTGGGCCCGATGATGGTCAGGAAGTTGGGGAAGCCCGCCGGGCTGGTGCCGCGCAGCGCCTCCATCCCGCCCTTCCACTCCTCCGCGAGCGTCGTCCCGCGCGCCCCGGTCACCCGATGGGCTATCGGGACGTCGGTCACATGGAAGCCGGTGCCGAAGATGATCGCGTCGGCCTCGGTCTCGGTGCCGTCGGCCCCGACGAGAGTGGTGCCGCGCACCTCCTTCAGCCCGGCCGGAACCACGTCCACATGCGGCTGGGCGAGCGCCGGATAGTAGTCGTTGGAGAGCAGGATGCGCTTGCAGCCGATGCGGTAGTCCGGGGTCAGCGCCGCCCGCCGCGCCGGGTCCTTGATGGCCCGTCGCATATGGGCACCGGCCAGCCGCTCGACGAACCGCATCTCGCCCGGCCGCTTGGTGAAGGCACCCACCTGCAGCTCCCGGATGCCCCACAGCACCCCGCGGCGCAGCGCCCGGGTGGCCGGGATCCTCGTGTGCAGCCATCGCTCCAGGCCGCTGATCCGGCGGTCCATCCGCGGCAGCACCCAGGGCGGGGTGCGCTGGAAGAGGGTGAGCCGGCCGACCTCGCGCTGGATGGCGGGGACGATCTGTATGGCCGAGGCGCCGGTGCCGATCATCGCCACGCGCTTGCCGCGCAGATCGGCGGTGTGGTCCCAGCGGGCGGAGTGGAAGACGGCGCCGGGGAAGCCGTCGAGCCCGGGAATGTCCGGGATCCGGGGGTCGGCGAGCGGACCGGTGGCGCTGACCACGACATCGGCGGTCAGCGAGCCCCGCGCCGTCTCCACCTCCCAGTGCACCGCCGCGGAGTCCCAGCGCAGGGAGCGCACTTCGGCACCGAAGCGCAGGTGCGGCCGCAGCCCGAAGGTGTCGGCGACCCGCTCCAGATACGCGCGGATATGCGGCTGGCCGGAGAAGTTCCGGGGCCAGTCGGGGTTGGGCGCGAAGGAGAACGAATACAGATGCGACGGGACATCGCAGGCACACCCCGGATAGGTGTTGTCCCGCCAGGCCCCGCCGACCGCCTCCGCCCGCTCCAGGACCACGAAGTCCGTGATGCCCGAGCGGCGCAGCCGCACCGCCGCACCCAGACCGCCGAATCCGGCTCCGATCACCGCCACCCGCACATGCTCATGCGTCAGCCCAGCCATGCCGCCGCCTCCCACGAACGCGAATACGACCGTGCCAGCAATCACTGGCACGATGGGAGCGTAGGACAGAGATCTACCGAGCGGTAGGGGCTGTGGACAACGAAGTTACCGGCGGTCGCACCCGACCGGACGCGACATAGGCTTCCGTTGTGGCGACGAGCGAAGCGGACGAGGTACGCGAGTACCGCATGCCGGAACTGGCCGAGAAGGCCGGGATCACCGTGCGCACCCTGCGCTTCTACCGGGAGCGCAAGCTGATCCCGCCACCGCGCCGCGACGGCCGGATCGCCTGGTACAACGACCACCATCTGGCCCGGCTGCGGACGATCGCGGGGCTACTGGAGCGCGGCCACACCCTCGGCGGGATCGCCGAGTTGATCACCGCCTTCGAAAGCGGCCGCCGGGACGTCGGCGAGCTGCTCGGGCTGCCCGGCGCGGTCGCCTCCTGGCCCTCGGAGACCCCGGTCCGGCTCACCCCCGAGGCGCTCGCGGACTACTTCCATGGCGAGGCCACCGCGGAGAACCTCACCACCTCGCTCGACCTCGGCTATCTGGCCGTCGACGGCGACGAGATCGTCCACCTCAGCCGCCGCCTGCTGGACGTCTCGCACACCCTGGTCGAACAGGGCGTCCCGCTGGCCGCGGTGCTCGCCGCGGCGCGCGAGGTCCGTGAGCATGTGGACGCGATCGCCGAGACCTTCGTCACGCTGCTGCGCACCCATGTGGCGGCGGACGCCCTGGAACGCGGCGAGGACGTCGGCGAGACCGTGGAGCGGCTGCGGCCACTGGCCACGAGCGTGGTGGACGCCGAGCTGACGATGGCCATGAACCGCCGCATGCGGGCGGAGACGGACCAGACGCCCCCCGGCGGCCACCCCGGGAATCAGTGAGCCCACGAAGGTCGGCGAGCCGACGGGACCAGCACCCCCGCGAAGGTCAGTGCGCCGAGCCGTAGGCCACCGTCACCGGGGCGTGGTCGCTCCACCGCTGGTCGTAGGCGGCCGCCCGCTCCACGGCCGCCTTGACCGCGCGCCCGGCGAGCCCTGGTGTCGCGATCTGGTAGTCGATGCGCCAGCCCGCGTCGTTGTCGAAGGCCCGGCCGCGGTAGGACCACCATGAGTACGGACCGGCGACGTCCGGATGCAGGGCGCGCACCACGTCCACGTACCCCGCCTCCTCGAAGACGCTGGTCAGCCAGGCGCGCTCCTCCGGCAGGAACCCGGACTTCTTCTGGTTGGCCTTCCAGTTCTTGAGGTCGGCCTCCTGGTGGGCGATGTTCCAGTCGCCGGCCACCAGCGCCTCGCGCCCGCCGGCCGCCGCCCGTTCGCGCAGCTCCTTCAGATACGGAAGGAACTCCGCCATGAAGCGCTCCTTCTCGTCCTGGCGGTCCGTGCCGACCTCGCCCGAGGGGAGATACAGACTGCCGACGGTCACGCCGGGCAGATCGACCTCCACATAGCGGCCGCTGCCGTCGAATTCGGACGACCCGAAGCCGACCCGGACTCCCTCCAGCTCGCGCCGGGCGTACACCGACACCCCGGCCCGGCCCTTGGCCGCCGCGGGGGCGTGCACCACATGCCAGCCGTCGGGTTCGCGGACCGCCTCCGGCAGCTCCTTGGGTTCGGCGCGTACCTCCTGGAGGCACACCACATCGGCCGCGGTAGCGTCCAGCCAAGGGCCGAAGCCCTTCTTGGCGGCGGCGCGCAGCCCGTTTACATTCACGGTCGTCACGGTGAGCACCTCCGGCACGATACGCGACAAAAACCACGCGCCCATTCACTGCATAGAAGTACGATTTAACGCATGAATATTCAAACGATCCGCTACGATCACCCCGACGCCCTCAAACTCGACGAGGAAGTGCAGGCGGAGTACGCCGTGCGCTACGGCGAGGGCGATCTCACGCCCATGGACGCGGCCCATTTCGACCCGCCGCACGGCCTCTACCTCATGGCCTACGACCCCGACGGCACCCCGGTCGCCACCGGCGGCTGGCGCAGCCAGGAGCGGAGCGACGAGGGCTACGAGGACGGGGACGCCGAGATCAAGCGGATGTTCGTGGTCCGCGCGGCGCGCGGCCGGGGGCTGGCCCGGCGGATCCTCGCGGCGCTGGAGGACAGCGCGCGGGAGGCGGGGCGGGTGCGGATGGTCCTGGAGACCGGAACCGAGCAGCCCGAGGCCATAGAGCTGTACACCTCGTCCGGCTACACACCGGTGCCGAAGTTCGGGCTCTACCGCTTCGAGGAGATGAGCCGCTGCTACGCCAAGCTCCTTACGGCCGCGCCCGTGGAGCCCTCCGTGAGCCCATCTGCAGAGCCATCCGCGAAGCCATCCGTAAGGCCATGACGAGGGGCCCGCTCCGGATCCGGAGCGGGCCCCTTACGTCTGCCGTGCGTCTGCGGGCCGATCAGCCCTGACCGGCGTACTTCTTGCTGATGGCCTCGAACACGCCCTTCGCCTCGGACCCCAGATGCGGACCGGCGAGCCAGGTGTGTCCGTAAGAGCCGATCGAACTGTTGGACACCAGCACCGTCTTGCCGTCGTTGTTGACGAACCAGCCGCCGCCCGAGGTGCCGCCGGTCATCGAGCAGCCGATCCGGTACATCGTCGGCGAGGTCGGCGAGAACGACAGTCGGCCCGGCCTGCTGGTGCAGTTGAACATCTTCGCCCCGTCGTAGGGCGGGGCCTGCGGATAGCCGTACGCGCCGATCGAGCTCACCCGGTCCGCCGACGGCGCCCCGAACCACACCGGCACCGAGGCCCCGACCGTCTCCTGCAGCGACTTGCCACCGCCGCCCTCGGGCTTCACATGCAGCACCGCGAAGTCGTACGCCGACCCCACCCCGCCCGTCTTACCGCCGTTCGCGATCCACTCGGACGAGGTCTGCGACCAGTCCGCCCACCACACGCCGTAGGGGCTGACCTCGTTCTGGGCCGCCGTCTGGGTCTGCTCGGCCCCCAGTCCGTTGTCGTTGTACGAGGGCACGAAGACGATGTTGCGCATCCAGCCGCCCTGCTTACCGGAGTGCACACAGTGGCCCGCGGTCCACACCAGGTTGGACTTCCCCGGATGCGCCGGGTCGTCGACGACCGTGCCGGAGCACACCATCGGCCCCTCGGGGCTGTCGAAGAACACCTTCCCGACCGGCGCCATGTTCTGGTGGTACGGCCGCGAGACCTGCTTGGCCGGCACGGCGGGCGGCTCGGGGTCGGTGGCCGCCTGGTCCTGGCCGGCGCTCTGCGTGGAAACGGTGGTCGACGAGTCCTTCGCCTTGGCCATCCGGGACGGCTGCCAGAAGTCCTTGATCATCGGATTGGCGAATTCCGACGCCTTGCGGGCCCACTTGTCCCAGTCCTTCCAGCCGCCCTCCTTCCACTTCTTCAGGTCGTCCAGACTCGTCGGGACGCCTTCCGGCAGCTTGATCCCGTCCTTGGCCTGCTGCCCGGCGGACGCGGCCGAGGAGTCCGATGTGGAAGCCGCCTCGTCGTCACCGGGCCCGCAGGCGGAAGCGGAGACCACCAGCAGCGCGGTCATGGCCGCGGCCGCCACGGTGGAACGGCGTATGAGTGGCATGGAGCCTTATCCCCCTGTTGTGGTGCAGTTGTCGTGCTGTGCTGTGTCGCGTCTGCCTTACGGCGTTTTCACGCCACGAAGCCACTGGACAGGGCATCTACTATGCCCGCGCCCCTGGCCAGCGCCATCACCTGTCCCCCGGCCCGCACCAAACACGAACGCGGTCAGCACGATTCCATGACATCGCCGACCCCCGGTGCCCACCCGACTGGATCAGGTGCGGTGGCGGCGGAGAGAGACCTCCATAGGCTTGATCGCATAGGACGTCGGGCCTTCTGTCCCAGGGGTCTGCTGCGCCGCGACGCTTTCGAAGGAGACACGCCATGCCCGCTTCTCCTCAGGGTTCCCGACGCTCGGAGACCGACGCCGCCGGGTTCACGGCCTCGCCGCAGTTCGCCCAGGCGCTGCAGCAGATCGTGGTGGACCTCGTCGAACTGCACCTCCAGGGAAAGCAGGCCCACTGGAACCTGGTCGGCCACAACTTCCGGGACCTGCATCTGCAACTGGATCAGATCGTGGACGACGCCCGGGAGTCGGCCGACACCATCGCCGAGCGCATGCGCGCTCTCGCCACCGTGCCGGACGGCCGCTCCGACACCGTCGCGGCGACCACCACGCTCCCCGCGTTCCCGGCGGGAGAGGTGAACGTGAGCACCGTGGTCGACCTCGTCACCACGCGCCTGCGCACCACCGTCGACACCCTGCGCACCCACCACGACCAGATCGACAACGAGGACCCCGCCACGGCCGACCTGTTGCACGCGATCATCGATTCCCTGGAGAAGCACGCCTGGATGGTCAGCGCGGAAAACCGATCCGCCTGATCCCACTCCCCGCAAGCTCCCGCCGGATCTCCCCGGCGGGGGCTTCTTTGAGGCTCAGCTCACTCGGGGTCTTTGATGTCGTCGCCGGGCAGGAGTTCCTGCGTTGTTGCACCGCACCTGAAGGTCTTCGGCGGCACTGGCCGACCCGGTCGGCAGGACCGCGAGGGAGAGTCCCGCGCGTAGTCGGAAGTATTCGCTGTACTTCGCTGCTGTGCTTCGCTGCTGTACGGCACGAAAAAGCCCCCGCCGAATTTCCCCGGCGGGGGCTTTGAGCTGCTGTGGACCTGAGGGGATTTGAACCCCTGACCCCCTCGATGCGAACGAGGTGCGCTACCAGTCTGCGCCACAGGCCCTTGCAACGAGTGAAACTCTAGCATCCCCTCCGGGGTGCTTGGTAATCCGTTCCTCGCTGGTCAGTGAAGGGCCCGTCACTCGTTGGCAGCACGCGGCCGGTCCTCGTCGGCGTACTGGTCGAAGAGGGGAGTGCGGCCGCGGTCGCGGGCGCCGCGGGGCGGGGTGGCGGCCGGGTCCGGGGCCGGGGCGGGGCTCTGGGCGGCGGTGGGGTCGACGGTGCTGGAGCGGGCGGAGCTCCAGGCATCGGGGGCGGCCAGGTCGACGCTGCCGGTGGCGCGCGGGGCGACAGGGGCGGTGACGTAGGTGGGCAGCGGGACGGGCACCGGCTCCCAGCCCGCCCCGGCGGCCGGGCCTCGCTCGCGCTCGCGCTCCTGGTCCACCCACTCGGCGTGATCGGTCTGCTCGACCAGCGCGCGGCGCCCGGCCGCGTGCCGCGAGGGCACCGGTGCGGGGGCGGGCTCCCCCTCGGGCGGCGCGGGAGGGCCCGCGGGGTCGTCGCCGGCGGTCCGGCTCTCGGCGGGCGGATGGGCCCGGGGGCGGCGCTCCCGCAGCCGCTGGGCGGCCTGCTCGGCGTGGCGCTGGTCCATGGTGAACGCGAAGCGGCGGCGCTCCTGGGCACGGAGGTAGGCGATATAGGCGCTCAGCAGTATGGCCGGGATGCCTGGGGCCCACAGGAAGGCCAGGCCACCGACGGCGGCGACGATCGCGCCGAGGGTGAAGGCGAGGAAGAGCATCACGGTGGTGCGGCGGCGGCGCGCGAGCACTCGCGCGCGCCGTCCACGGTCCAGCGCGCTCCAGCCTCCGCTGCCGCCCGCGCCTCCCGTGCCGCCCGCGCCGCGCGCACCGCCCGCTGCCCCGGCCGCCGGTGCCGACGCGGCCTCGGTGGGGGCTTCGGCGGCCGCGGGAGCGGGGGCGCGCAGGGTTACGGGGTCGGCGAAGGCCCGGACGTCGACCGCGTCGGTCACCGCGTCCGGGTCGGTCACGTAGCGCCCCTGCCCGGCCGCGGGGGCGCCGCCTGCGGCGGGGGCGTCCGCGTCCTCGGCGGTGCGCTCCGCGGGGTCGTCCGCCTGGTCCCCGGGGCGCTCGAGGTCCGCGCGGCTCTTGGCGTAACGGCGCTCCATGCCCGCCCGTCCGGACAGCAGCCGGATGGCGGTGCTGAAGCGTTCCGTCGGACGGGCCTCATTGAGCTCGTCCTGCCTACGAAGCCACATCGGCACCAAATAGGCGGCCCAGGCCCCGACGATGACTGCGTAGATGAGGCCACTGCTGCTCACGCTCACACGGTAGAGGGGTCCGCATGAGGCCATCTGCCAATTGGCGCGGTGTGTCGCACGATCTGGCTGATATCTCGAAAGTTTTTTGTGATTGATGAGATGACCAGGCTGGAAATGTTCTCCCGTTATTCGAACAGGTATTTTATTTCTGCGACGCGCCTGGCCGGGTCCGGTGCCACCGGCTCAGCAGTCCCTCGGACAGTTCCTCCACCGTGAGGGCGTAGACCAGATGATCCCGCCATGCACCGTCGATGTGGAGATAGCGCGGCCGCAGTCCCTCCTGGCGGAATCCGAGTTTCTCCACCACCCGGCGGCTGGGCAGGTTCTCGGGCCGGATGCAGACCTCGACGCGGTGCAGTCCGACGACGCGGAAGCAATGGTCGACGGCGAGCGCGACCGCGGTCGGCATCACTCCGCGCCCGGCCACCGCCTGGTCGATCCAATAGCCGACATGGCCCGAGCACATCGACCCCCAGGTGATCCCGGCGACCGTCAACTGCCCGGCCAGCCGCCCCTGGTACTCGATGATGAACGGCAGCATCCGCCCGGCGTGCGCCTCCGCCCGCAGATGGCGGACCATCTGCCGGTAGGTGGGCCGGTGGGTGACGGGGCCGCCCGGCGGGGGCGGCGGGATGGTCGCCTCCCAGCGCCGCAGCCACTCCCGGTTGCGCTGGTTGACCTCGCGCCAGGCGCGCTGGTCGCGCAGCTTTATGGGGCGGAGGACGGTGTCGCCGTCCGCCAGTGCGACCGGCCAGGGGGCGTTCAGCGCGCGCTCCCGTCCGGCCCCGCGGAATCGGCGGGGTCGGCGGGTCTGCGGTGGTCCCCGCCGTGGATCTGGTCGACCGCGTGGGCCAGGAGGCGGCCGAGCACCTTAAGGCCGTCACGTACCCCTCCGGTGGAGCCGGGCAGATTGACGACCAGGGTGGTGCCGGCGACCCCGGCGAGCCCCCGGGAGAGCGCGGCGGTGGGCACCTTGGCGAGCCCCTCGGCGCGGATGGCCTCCGCGATGCCGGGGATCTCGTAGTCCAGGACGGCGCGGGTGGCCTCGGGGGTGCGGTCGGTGGGGGTGAGACCGGTGCCGCCGGTGGTCACCACGACGTCGTACGAGGCGGCCACGGCGTCCCGCAGGGCAGCCTCCACCGGATCGCCGTCGGGCACCACGCGCGGGCCGTCCACGGCGAAGCCGAGGGCGGCCAGCCCCTCGGCGATCAGCGGGCCCCCGGTGTCGGCGTAGACCCCGGCGGCGGCGCGGTTGGAGGCGGTGACGACCAGCGCGCGGCGGTGTGGCGCCGCTGAGCCACTCATGTCCGGCTCCAGTCACCGGACTTGCCGCCCGTCTTCTCCTCCACCCGGACGTCGGTGATGACGGCGCCCTTGTCGACGGCCTTGACCATGTCGATCACCGTCAGGGCGGCGACCGAGACCGCCGTCAGGGCCTCCATCTCCACGCCCGTGCGGTCCGTGGTCTTCACAGTGGCGGTGATCTCGACGGCGTCGTCGGCGACCGCGAGGTCCACCGTGACGCCCGACACCGCGAGCGGATGGCACAGCGGGATCAGGTCCGGGGTCCGCTTGGCGCCCATGATGCCCGCGATCCGGGCGGTGGCGAGGGCGTCGCCCTTGGGAAGGCCCTCGCCGCGCAGCAGTTCCACGACGCGCGGCGCGACGCGTACGCGGCCGCTCGCCCGGGCGGTGCGCGCGGTGACGTCCTTGGCCGAGACGTCGACCATACGGGCCGCGCCCGACGAGTCGAGGTGGGTGAGATGGTCCTGGGCGCTGCTCATCGTTCTCCCGGTCCGGGCCAGGTGGCTCCTGTGTGGGACGACACCGTACCCGCCGCTGGTGGCGGCTAGGCCAGCAGGACGACGTCCACCTCGGCGCCGGGGGCGACCTCGGTGGCGTCCTCGGGGACGACGATCAGCGCGTTGGCGTGTGCCATGGCCTTGATCAGGTGCGATCCCGCGCCGCCCACCGGGCTGACGGTGGCCGGGCCGTCGATCGTGGCCGGCTCGTACCAGCCGCGCAGGAACTGGCGTCTGTCCTTGGGCGAGGAGGTGACGCCCTCGGGGCAGACCGCCTGCACAGTGGTGCGGTGGATGTCGGTGCCGCCCAGCATGGTGCGGATGACGGGGCGCACGAAGAGTTCGAAGGAGACGTACGAACTCACCGGGTTGCCGGGCAGGGCGATCAGCGGGGTGTCCTCCGGGCCGACGCGGCCGAAGCCCTGGGGCTTGCCGGGCTGCATGGCCAGCTTGCGGAAGTGGACCTCGTGCATCGCCTCCTTGACCACGTCGTACGCGCCGACGCTGACCCCGCCGCTGGTGACGACGACATCGGCGCGGACCAGCTGGTCCTCGACGGCGGCGCGCAGTGTCGCCGCGTCGTCGGCCACCGCGCCCACCCGGTAGGCGATCGCGCCGGCCTCCCGGGCGGCGGCGGTGAGCTGGAAGCTGTTGGAGTCGTGGATCCGGCCGGGGCCCACTTCCTCGCCGGGCTGGACCAGCTCGCTGCCGGTGGAGAGCACGACCACCCGCGGCCGGGGCCGCACCTTCACGGTGGCGCGGCCGAGCGCGGCCAGCAGCCCGATCTGCGGGGCGCCCAGGACCGTGCCGGCGCGCAGCGCGAGCTCGCCCGCGTCCGCGTCGCTGCCCCGGAGGCGCACGTGCTGGCCCTCCTTCACCGAGCGGAAGACGCGCACCCTGCCGCTTCCGCCGTGGGGGTCCGAGCCGCGCGCGGGCATATGGGTGACCGGCCCGCTGTCGAGGCCGCCGTCGGTCCACTCGACGGGGACGACGGCCTGGCCGCCGGGCGGCGTCGGGGCGCCGGTCATGATCCGGGCCGCCTCGCCCGGGCCCACGGCGGGCAGGTCACTGCTGCCCGCCGCGATGTCGCCGACGACGGTCAGCACCGCGGGATGGTCCTCGGTCGCGGCCGCGACGTCAGCCGTACGGACGGCATAACCGTCCATGGAGCTGTTGTCGAACGGCGGAAGCGCGCCGGGGACGGTGACGTCCTCCACCAGGACGCAGCCCTGGGCTTCGAGCAACTGCAGCTCGATGGGCTCCAACGGGTGGACATGCCCGAGGATGTCGTCGAGGTGCTCGGCCACCGTCCAGACCCGGCCCTGGTCCGGGCCGTGATCGGCGGCCCGCTCTGCGGTGCTGCTCAAGGTGCTACATCTCCTCGGTGACGTAACTGCGAAGCCATTCCCGGAACTCCGGGCCCAGGTCCTCACGTTCGCACGCGAGTCTGACAATGGCACGCAGATAGTCGCCACGGTCGCCTGTGTCGTAGCGGCGTCCCTTGAAGACGACGCCATGCACCGGGCCGCCGAGGTCCGGACTGGAGGCTAGCGCCTGCAGGGCGTCGGTGAGCTGGATCTCGCCACCTCGGCCCGGCTCGGTCCTGCGCAGCACCCCGAAGACGGCCGGGTCGAGCACATAGCGGCCGATGACGGCGAAGTTGCTGGGCGCGTCCGCGGGGTCGGGCTTCTCGACCAGGCCGGTGACCTGCACGACGTCGTCGTCCACGGTCGGCTTGACCGCCGCGCAGCCGTAGAGGTGGATCTGTGCCGGGTCCACCTCCATCAGGGCGATGACGCTGCCCCCGTGCCGCTCCTGGACGTCGACCATGCGGGCCAGAAGCGGGTCGCGGGCATCGATGAGGTCGTCGCCGAGGAGGACGGCAAAAGGCTGGTCACCTACGTGCGGGGCGGCACAGAGCACGGCGTGGCCGAGACCCCTGGGGTCTCCCTGGCGGACGTAGTGCATGGTCGCAAGGTCGCTGGACTCCTGGACGCGGGCGAGTCGGGTCTCGTCGCCCTTGCGGGTCAGTGCCTCTTCGAGCTCGTAGTTGCGGTCGAAGTGGTCTTCCAGGGGTCGCTTGTTGCGACCGGTGACCATGAGGACGTCGGACAGTCCGGCGGTGACGGCTTCCTCGACGACGTACTGGATCGCCGGCTTGTCGACGACCGGCAGCATCTCCTTGGGGGTGGCCTTGGTGGCCGGAAGAAAGCGGGTTCCGAGCCCCGCGGCAGGGATGACAGCCTTGCTGATCCGAGTACGCGATTGAGTCATGTTCCGAACCCTATCCGGTCCCTTTGGGACAAATGATGAGTATTCGGTGAATATGGCATGAGACAGGGAGTTTGCACACCCAGTGATCAACTTTGACGGTAGTAAGCGCGCATTGCGGAGACGTCACCTGACGATGAGGTCCAGGTTGACGGCGGATGACATCGAGAAGGCCGGCGCCGCTCTGGCGTGTCGTGCCCTGGAGCTTCCCGAGATCGCCGGGGCGGCCACGGTGGCGGCCTATGTGTCCGTGGGGAGCGAGCCCGGCACGCACGCCCTCAGGGAGGCCCTGCGCGCCCGCGGAGTGCGGGTGCTGCTCCCGGTGCTGCTCGAGGACGACGATCTCGACTGGGGCGAGGACGAGGGGCGGGAGCGGCTGGCGCCCGCCCGGCGCGGCCTGCTGGAGCCCGAGGGGCCGCGGCTCGGCCCCGAGGCGGTGATCCGGGCGGACGTGGTGCTGCTGCCCGGGCTCGCGGTGGACCGGCGCGGGATGCGGCTGGGCCGCGGCGGCGGCTCGTACGACCGGGTGCTGGCCCGGCTGGCGGCCGCGGGGGCTGATCCGGCGCTGGTGGTGCTGCTGTACGACGGTGAACTGCTGGAGGAGGTGCCCGAGGAGGGCCACGACCGCCCGGTGCACGCGGCGGTGACCCCGTCGGGCCTCCACCGCTTCACGCCGCGGCCCCGCTGAAGGCGCCCGGAGGCGTCTCCCGGCGGGGCCGCGAGGGTCGGCTGGCCCGGGGACCGACCGGGAGCGGAAACGCCCCTCAGACGGCCGCCGGGCCCTTCGGAGTCCCGTGCGGGGCCCCGACGTCACTACGGGGTGAGCGCCAGCTCGTCCTCCGTCGACTTGTCCACGGCACTCTTGTTGAACGCCCAGGGCAGCAGCTCGCCCTTCGCCCACTTCTCGGTCTGGTCCGTGTAGTGCGCGTTGTAGGCGTGGCCTGAGGCACCAGTGAGGTTGATCCAGCGCGACTTGTCGAGGTTGTCGAGGTTGACGACCATCCGCATCGACGGGACCCAGGTGACGTCGTAGCCGCCCGCCGCGTTCCAGCCGGTGGCGTTGACCGCCGCCTCGCCGCCGGAAAGGTTCCAGGGGCCGCGGTTGAGGAGCCACTGCACCACGCCGGGGCCATCGGTGCCCAGGGTCTGGTTCTCCAGCGTCAGCCGGTGCAGCCGGCCCCAGCTCCAGCTGTTGATGTCCTTGCCCAGCTTGGCGGTGAGCTCGGAGCGCGCGGCCCGCATGGCCTGCCCGAGCAGCTCGTCACGGTTGGTGGCGCCGGGCTTGTTGCGGGTGCCCGCCGTCTTCCACCAGCTGTTCTTCGGATCCTTGATGATGTCGCGCACGACCTCGTACCAGCGGTCGCCGCCGTCCGGCTGGGCCATGTCGGCGTCACGCTTACCGCATTCGCGCACCAGCCGGGCGTTGCCGTTCAGGTCCTCCAGCGGGCCCGAGTCGTCGGCCGGGCGCACCTTCAGGCACTCCCCCTTGACCCGCAGCTCCTTGGGGAGCTTGTCGCCGAAGGCCAGCTTGAGGGTGTTGCGCCAGACGGCGTTGAAGTACGCGGCGGCCGCCGAGTCGGAGTCCTGGGTGTAGTCCCAGCTCTCCAGCAGCTTCTGCGCCTGCCGTACGTAGTCGTCCTTGACGTCGACCTTCAGCAGATAGGGCGTCAGCACCTTGGCGATCTCGCTGCTGTTGTCCATCTGCAGGGACTGCATGTCGTCCGTGGAGATCTTCCCGCCGTCCTTGGTCTTCGACTCGATGAGGTCGGTGATGCGCTGGCTTCGCGCGCCGTACCCCCAGTCGTCGGTCAGCAGGTACGGGTAGTCCTTCTTGTCCACGACGGCCTGGTTGGCGGTGACGATATAGCCGCGATCGGGGTTGAGCTCCCAGGGCAGCGCCGACTGCGGAATGTACTTGCTCCACTTGTAGCGCGAGTCCCAGCCGGGCGCCGGATAGCGGCCGTCACCCTTGGAGCGCACCGGGATCTGGCCGGGCGCCTGATAGCCGATGTTGCCCTTGGTGTCGGCGTAGATGAGGTTCTGGGAGGGGACCGCGAAGTCGCGGGCCGCCTTACGGAAGTCGCTGAAGTTCTTCGCGGTGTTCAGCTTGAAGACCGCGTCCATGGTGTTGGACGGGGTGAGCGCGGTCCACTTCAGCGCCACCGCGTAGCCGTCGCCGCGGTCGGGGGCCACATCATCGGCGCCGCTGCCCACCGGGGCGTCCTTGCCGACGGAGGTGAGCTCGTCATCGCGGTCGGAGACGATCGGGCCGTTGTTGGTGGTGCGGACGGTGATCGTCCGGCTCTTGCCGCCCGCGACCTTGATGGTCTCCTCGCGGGTGGTGAACGGGAGCTGCTTGCCGTCGTAGAGATAGCCGTTGTCGGTGACCTTCTCCAGGTACAGGTCGCTGACGTCGGCGCCCAGGTTGGTCATGCCCCAGCTGATGTCCTGGTTGTGACCTATGACCACGCCGGGCAGACCGGCGAAGGTGAAGCCCGCCGCGTCGTACGGACAGGCGCTGGTGACCTGCTTGCAGTGCAGCCCCATCTGGTACCAGACGGACGGCAGCTGGGGCGCCAGGTGCGGGTCGTTGGCGAGCAGCGGCTTGCCGGTGGTCGTGTACTTGCCGGAGACGACCCACGAGTTGGAGCCGATACCGGTCCCGTTCGGGCCGAGCAGCGCCGGGACGTCGTCCAGGGTCCTGGAGAGCGAGGAGAGCTGGCTCTGCAGCCCCTGGCCGGCTCCGGTGGCCCCTCCGTCCGCCGTGCCGCCCGTACCGCTCGTGGAGCCCGCCGGGGTGGCCTTGGGGTCGAACTCGTCCGTCAGCTCGCTGACGCCGCCGCCCTGGACGATCGGCTTGTTCCGGCTGTACGGGTAGGACGGATAGAGCTCATCTATCTGCTTGGCGCTGAGCCTGCTGGAGGCCAGGGCGCGGTCCACCTCGTCCTGCATATTGCCGCGCAGGTCCCAGGCCATCGCCTTGAGCCAGGCCAGCGAGTCGACCGGGGTCCACTTCTCGGGCTTGTAGCCGTCGTTCTTGAAGTCCAGGGCCGCGTACTCGACGGACAGCGCATCGCCCTGGTGGTCCTTGAGATAGGCGTTGACGCCGTCGGAGTAGGCCCGCAGATACTTCTTGGTGGCGGGCGACACCTTGGTGTCGTACTCCTGCTTGGCCACCCGGTGCCAGCCCATGGTGCGCAGGAACGCGTCGGTCTCCACCTGGCCGGAACCGAACATCTCCGACAGCCGCCCGGCCGTCATATGGCGGCGGACATCCATCTCCCAGAAGCGGTCCTGGGCCTGGACGAACCCCTGGGCCCGGAAGAGGTCCTCGGAGGTACCGGCGTAGATCTGAGGTATCCCATAGCCGTCACGTTTGACCTGAACGGGGCCGGACAACCCCTTCAGCTGCAGCGATCCCGTGGTCTCCGGGAATGAGGCACGAACTGTACTGATGCTCCAGTACGCGCCGTAGCCGACGCCCCCGACGAGCAGCAGCACGACTGCGATCACGATCAGGCGGAGACGTCGGCTCTTCTTCTTTTTGGGAGAAGAGCCGGTTGTGTTGGCGGGCATCGCTGTCCTTCGAGGGGCAGGGTGAACCTGGAGTGCTGGAGCAACCATAGGCGCAGCGCTGTCGCCGCCCCTACGCGGAGTCATGACTGACGCATTGCACCGGCCACCGGGCGGGCTCGTACACCTCGGCGAAGGCTCCTCGTGGGAGGCTCGCGTCAAGATCCCGTAAAATGTTAGGTAAGGCAATGAAGTTCCGGTCGGAGGGGACCTGTTCGCAGCGTCCCCTCCGCTCCCGTGAGAAAGGGTCGGCCCCTGACTGTTCACCACCTCAATGAACTGCTGTTGATCTGCTCGCTCGTCCTGCTTTTCGCGGTGGTGGCCGTAAGGATCTCCTCGCGCAGCGGGCTGCCCACGCTGCTGATCTATCTCGGGATCGGCGTCGCCATCGGCACGGACGGGATCGGCGTCACCTTCAACGACGTCGAGCTGACGCAGGTCCTCGGCTACGCCGCGCTGGTCGTCATCCTGGCCGAAGGCGGTCTGGGCACGAAGTGGAGCGAGATCAAACCCGCCCTGCCGGCGGCCGCCGTCCTGTCCACCCTGGGTGTCGCGGTGAGCGTGGGGCTCACCGCGACCGCAGGGCACTATGTGGTGGGACTGGACTGGCGGCAGGCGCTGATCATCGGCGCGGTGGTGTCGTCCACGGACGCGGCGGCGGTCTTCTCGGTACTGCGCACGGTGCCACTGCCCAAGCGGCTCACGGGCGTCCTGGAGGCCGAGTCGGGCTTCAACGACGCCCCCGTGGTGATCCTGGTGGTCGCCGTCTCCAGCCAGGGCCCCATGGAGTCCTGGTACGCCCTGATCGGCACGATCGCCCTGGAGCTGGCGATCGGCGCGGTGATCGGCCTCGCGATCGGCTGGCTGGGCGCGTACGGCCTGCGGCATGTGGCGCTGCCCGCCTCGGGTCTGTACCCGATCGCGGTGATCGCCATCGCGGTGACCGCCTACGCGGGCGGTGCGCTGGCGCACGGGTCCGGCTTCCTCGCCGTCTACCTCGCCGCCCTCCTCCTGGGCAACGCACGGCTGCCGCACTGGCCGGCGACGCGCGGCTTCGCCGAGGGGCTGGGCTGGCTCGCCCAGATCGGGATGTTCGTCCTGCTGGGACTGCTGGTCACCCCGCATGAGCTGGGCGATGACGTCCTGCCCGCCCTCGCGGTCGGGCTGGTGCTGACCGTGGTGGCCCGGCCGGTGTCGGTCCTGGTCAGCACGGCGCCGTTCCCGCTGCCCTGGCGGGAGAAGGCACTGCTGTCCTGGGCCGGGCTGCGCGGGGCGGTGCCGATCGTCCTGGCAACCATCCCGGTGGTCAGCGATGTGCCCGGCAGCAGCCGGATCTTCAACATCGTCTTCGTGCTGGTGATCGTCTACACCCTGATCCAGGGGCCGACGCTGCCCTGGCTCGCCACCCGGCTGCGGCTCGAGGAACCCGAGCCGGCCGACCTGGGCATCGAATCGGCGCCCCTGGAGCGGCTGCGCGGCCATCTGCTGTCGGTGTCGATCCCCCAGTCGTCCAAGATGCACGGCGTCGAGGTAGGCGAGCTGCGGCTGCCCACAGGGGCCGCGGTCACCCTGGTGGTCCGGGGCGGGACCAGCTTCGTACCACTGCCCTCGACGATGCTGCGCCGCGGCGACGAGCTGCTGGTGGTGGCCACGGACCCGGTGCGCGACGCGGCGGAGCGGCGGCTGCGGGCAGTGGGCCAAGGCGGCAAGCTGGCGGGCTGGCTGGGCACGGGAGCGGGCTGAGGGGGCGGGAGCGGGGGCCCGCGAAAGCCCGCGAAGGCTTCGGGCCAAGAGCCGGGAGGGGCCTCTGACGGTGGCTTCGATCACCGTCTATCCCGTCCCAGTGGACTGACGCGCAGGAATACTGCACTATGGAGCGTCGTTAGCACTCATTGAGTGAGAGTGCCAGGAGGAAGAACGTGCCGACCTACCAGTACCAGTGCACCGAGTGTGGCGAGGGCCTCGAGGCGGTGCAGAAGTTCACCGACGACGCGCTCACCGAGTGCCCCAACTGCAAGGGACGCCTGAAGAAGGTGTTCTCCGCCGTCGGCATCGTGTTCAAGGGCTCCGGGTTCTACCGGAACGACAGCCGCTCCTCGTCCAGCAGCACGAGCGGCGGTTCCAGCAAGCCGGCGGCGAAGAGCGAGAGCTCCGACTCGTCGTCTTCCTCGTCTTCGTCCTCGGACTCTTCTTCCTCATCCTCCTCCTCGACGTCTTCGTCGTCGGCGTCTTCGTCGCCGTCCTCGGCGTCCTCCTCGTCTTCGTCGTCCTCGTCGTCGAGTTCGGCCGCCTGACCCGGCCACCCGTCTTCGGCTTCATCGGCACCCCGCCGCCTCCACCGGGAGGAGGCGGGGTGCCGTTCGCGCGGACGCGGGTGGCTAGGGTGATCGCATGGTCGAGACCAGCAGGCAAGCAGACATAGGGGTCATCGGGGGATCGGGGTTCTACACGTTCCTCGACGACGTGACCGAGATCACTGTGGAGACTCCCTATGGGGCGCCGAGCGACTCGCTCGTTCTCGGCGACATCGAGGGGCGACGGGTCGCCTTCCTCCCGCGGCACGGCCGCGAGCACCACCTGCCGCCGCACCGCATCAACTACCGCGCCAACCTCTGGGCCCTGCGCTCGCTCGGGGTGCGGCAGGTCTTCGGCCCGTGCGCGGTGGGCGGGCTGCAGCCGGAGTACGGACCCGGCACGCTGCTCGTCCCCGACCAGCTGGTGGACCGCACGAAGGCGCGTACGCAGACCTACTTCGACGGCGAGCCGCTGCCGGACGGCCGGATTCCGAACGTCGTGCACACCACCTTCGCCGACCCGTACTGCCCGGTGGGGCGGAACGCGGCCGTGGCCGCGGCGCGCGGACGCGGCTGGGAGCCGGTGGACGGCGGGACGATGTGCGTGATCGAGGGGCCGCGCTTCTCCACCCGGGCCGAATCGCGCTGGCATGCGGCGCAGGGCTGGTCCGTTGTCGGCATGACGGGCCACCCGGAGGCGGTGCTCGCCCGTGAACTGGGGCTCTGCTACACGTCGTTGACTCTGGTCACCGACCTGGACGCGGGGGTGGAGACGGGTGAGGGCGTCACCCACACCGAGGTGCTGAAGGTCTTCGGGGAGAACGTGGGCCGACTGCGTGAGGTGCTCTTCGACGCGGTGGGCAAGCTGCCGGAAAGCTCCGCACGGGACTGCCTGTGCACCCACGCCCACGACGGCTGGGACCTGGGGATCGAGCTTCCGTAGGGACGGTGCGGCAGGGCGCGGGGAGGCCACCGGGAAGGCGCGGGGAGGCCACGGGGAGGGCACGCCGGGGCGGATATCGCTGGCCCGGGTGACCGAGTTGTCCACAGCCCGGTGACCGTCCACAGGCCCGAGCGGGATCGGGTGGGGGCGGGCATGGTGAGGGGGCCAGAAGCACCCGGTCCCTCACGGCAGGCGGTGACGTGCCATGTCCCATCCGTCCCCCACCCCCACCCTCGCGTTACCCCGCTCCGCTCCCCCGGCCCGCGCGGTGCCACGCTTCGATCCGGTGCGCACCGAGCGCACCGGCGGATTCCGGCTGCGGCGGGCCGTGCGGCGGCGGCGCCGTGCGATGGCGGCCGGGCTGGCGCTGACGGCCGCGGCACTCGCGGCCGCGGCACCCCCGGCCGGGGCCACACGGACACCGAGTCCTCGCGGGCGCCCGCTCCGGCGGGCGAGGAGCGGCGAGACGGCCCACGCCCTGCGATGGTGTCGGCGCCAGTCCGGATCGCCGACGCGGCGACGGTGCGGCTGCTGCACCCCGGTGACCGGGTGGATGTGCTGGCCACCCCGCTCCCGGACGCCACACGGACCGGTTCGTCCGGCACCACGGCACGGGTAGTCGCACGTGGGGTCCGGGTGGCCGATGTGCCGGGCTCCCGGAGCGGCCGCTCGGCGGACGGTGGAGCCGACGGCGGCGCGCCGGAGGCCGGGGCGGAGGCGAGCGGCGACGGCACGGGGAACGGTGACAGCGCTCTGGACGGCGGCGCGGTGAACGGTGACGGTGTGCTGGACGGCGGCGGGGCGCTGGTGGTGCTCACGGTGCCGCGCGCGGACACCACCGCGCTGGCCGGGGCCGCGGCCGGCTCCCGACTGGCGGTGACGCTATGCCACTGCTGACTCCCCCGACTCCCCTGATGCCCCTCTCACCTGCGGGTGTAGGTTGCGGAACCGTCCGCTCCAGCACCGACGCGGCAAGAGAGAGGCAGTGGGTTGAGCCAGGAGAAGGTAACCGAGGAGAAGAAGAGCGTCATGGAAGGGTTCAAAGCCTTCCTGATGCGCGGCAATGTGATCGATCTGGCCGTCGCGGTCGTCATCGGAGCCGCCTTCACCGCCGTCGTGAACTCGATAGTGAAGGGCCTCATCAACCCCATAGTCGGAGCCTTCGGCACGAAGGATCTCGAGAAGTACCGCTCCTGCCTCAAGGCACCCTGCGAGACCAACGCCGCGGGCGATGTCATCCACGGCATTCCGATCCTCTGGGGAAGCGTGCTCTCGGCCGTGCTGACCTTCCTGATCACCGCGGCGGTGGTGTACTTCCTGATGGTGCTGCCGATGTCGCGCTATCTGGCGCGCAAGGCCGCGAAGGAGAAGCAGGCGGAGGAGGAGCAGGCCGTCGCGGAGGCCGAGGAGATCCTTCTGCTGCGCCAGATCCGCGACGAGCTGGTGGCGCAGCGCGCCTCCGCCGTCGACGGTGGCGGCAGCGGCTCCAGCGCCTAGGGACCCGTCAGAGGTGGTGGGGCGGCTTCTCGTCGAGGAACCGGGCCAGACCAGCGGCATCGTCGGCGCTGTCGCCGCCGGGAACCCGCTCACCCCACCCGTGGTCCGTATCGTCCGATGACCGCTGCGCCAGTGGATCGTCGAAGATCAGCGCGGCGGCCGGATCGCGCGGTCCAGGGGCAGGGGCGGTGTTCATGCCTCAAGAGTACGGCCCGGGCAGCGGCTCGGTGTATCGGCCGAGCTCGTCGTGCCACCACAGGTCACGCCCGGGCGTCCAGGACACCGGGCAGGCGAGCCGGTGGACGACCAGCACGGATCGCACCCCGGGGCAGCCGGCCAGCGCCCGGTCGACCTGCCGCTTGAGCGGCTGCAGCTCCCCGCGGTGCTGCCCGGCGTCCGCGGTGATGACGACCTTCGCGTCGACCTCCCTGATCCGCTCGCGCAGCTCATGGGGGCGCAGCCCCACGGGGAGGCTGGCGCGGACGACGTCGAGCCGACCGCAGGCGAGCGTGGCGATCACGGACTCGGGCACCAGCGGCAGATGGACCGCCACCCGGTCCCCGGCGCGGACGCCGAGCCGGGTGAGTGCGGCGGCGGCCCGGGCCGCCTGGTCGAGCAGCTCGGCATGGGTGAGCTCCTCGGTGCAGTCCGGCTCGCTGATCCAGCGGAGGGCGACCCGGGCGGCCCGCCGGGTGTCGGCGGCCAGTGTCGGGAGCTCCTCCGTCCGAGAGCTACGGGGCACGGCGGTCTTCTTTCGGACGGGGGCGAACGGCATACAGCCCAGACTGCTGTCACGCCATCAACGTCTGATGAACGCCCTCTATATGAGGGCTCCTCACCCCGTCCTGTGGCCTTCGCCGGCGATGGCGGGCGGGCGGACAAGGGAGTGGTTCGCGCCTCGGCACCCGACCATGCCATGGCTTCCCGTGCTACGCATAGCTTCCATGGATGCCGAGCAGACAAACTCCGAATCAGCCCCCACCGGTCCGGCCGACGGCCTCACGGATGTCCGTGGACTGCGGGTGGGCCATGCCCAGCGGTCCACCGGCGGCCGGCTGACCGGGACGACCGTGGTGCTGGCCCCCGAGGGTGGTGCGGTCGCCGCGGTCGATGTGCGCGGCGGTGGTCCCGGCACCCGGGAGACCGATGCCCTCGATTCGCGCAATCTGGTCCAGCGCGTCGATGCCATCGTGCTGACCGGCGGCAGCGCGTTCGGGCTCGACAGCGCCTCGGGGGTGGCCTCCTGGTTGGAGGAGCACGGCCGGGGCTTCCGGGTCGGTCCCGATCCGACGCAGGTCGTTCCGGTGGTCCCGGCCGCCGCCCTCTTCGACCTGGGCCGGGGCGGCGACTGGCGGGCCCGCCCGGACGCCGCGCTGGGGCGCGAGGCGATCGAGGCGGCGGCCGGTTCGGAGACGGGGGCGCCGGTCGCGCAGGGCAATGTGGGAGCGGGCACCGGCGCGGTGGCCGGTGGGCTCAAGGGCGGCACCGGTTCGGCCTCCACGGTGCTGCCGTCCGGTGTCATGGTGGCCGCGTTGGCAGTGGTCAACGCCGTGGGATCGGTCGTGGATCCGGGTACAGGTGTGCTGTACGGGGAGCACTACGGGCCGTCGGACGAGGGCGGGCCCCACAGGCCGGGTGCGGCCGAGCACGCGGAGGCAATGCGCCGGCTGACCGCCGCGCGGGCGGAGTCGGAGCGGCGGCGAGCCGCGTCGGTGCGGCCTCCGCTGAACACCACGCTGGCCGTCGTCGCCACGGATGCCGTGCTCACCCGGGCCCAGGCGCACAAGCTCGCGGGTACCGCGCATGACGGTCTGGCGCGGGCCATCCGGCCGGTGCATCTGCTGTCCGACGGCGACACGGTCTTCGCCCTGGCCACCTGCGGGCGGCCGCTGATACCGGAGGGCGGTCCCGAGGGCGCCGACGATCCGGCGTTCGGGGTGCACCGGGAGAGCGGTGCGCTGAACGAGGTGCTGGCGGCCGGGGCGGATGTGCTGACCCGGGCGCTGGTCAAGGCGGTGCTCGCCGCGGAGAGCGTGGACGGCCCGGGCGGTGTCTTCCCCGCGTACCGGGATCTTTACAGCCGCTGATCCGGCCCAATTGCTCTCCCGACGGGAGGGAAGGAAGCGTCCGGCCGGGAGAGAAACGGGCCGCGGAGACGGAGAGAAGGGGGGCTTCACATGGACACCGATCTGCTGATCGTCGGGGGCGGCCCGGCGGGCTGCGCCGCAGCCGTGATGGCGGCGAGCGTGGGGATGCGCTCGGTGCTGATCGAGTCGGGCGACACGGTATGCGGGGCGTTGCGGCGCATCCCGGTGGTGAGCAATGTCCTCGGAGTCACCAACGGCCCGGATCTGGCGACGGCGATCGAGGCCGATCTGGCGCGATGTGACCTGTGCCGGGTGGAGCTGGGCAGCCGCGCCACAAGGATCGACGCCTTCGACGACCGCGTCGAGGTGGCGGCCGAGCCCGTGACGCCGGTGGGGTCCGCGCGGGGGCGTGGAGCGCGGCTGACCGCTCCGTATGTGGTCGTCGCCACGGGGGTCGGGCCGCTGGGTCCTGAGCGCGCGGGATGGCTCGGGGGCGTGGCGGGCTTGGCGCTGCCGCCGCTGTGGGAGGCGGATCCGGCGGCGGTCGACGGCCGGACGGTGCTGGTCCTGGGGGCGGACCGGCCCCTGGGCACCGTGGCGCGGGCCCATCCGGAGCTGAGGACCCGCTTTGTGGTGGCGTATCCGCCCGAGGACGCGTACAAGACCGAGGAGATCCGGCGGGACTCGCGGGTGGAGCTGGTGGCCATGCGGCGGCTGGAGTTCGGGTCCTCCTCGGCACCGGTCACCGTCGAGGTCCGGACGGTGGAGGGCGAGCGGCGGGTCCTCACGGCCGATCTCGCCTTCCTCAACCTGGGCAGCGCCCCGGCGCCCCCCGCCGGGGCCGTGGCCGCCGACCGGTCCGGGTACTGCCCTCCCTGGAGCCAGCATCCCAGGGTCTTCACCGCCGGTGATCTGCGGTCGGTTCGCTTCCAGCGGATCGCGACCGCCATGGGGTCGGGTGGCGAGGCCGCGCTCGGTGCCTACTACGCCTCGCGCGGTCTGCCCACGGAGTCAGGCGGGCTGCCCACAGAGACCGGCGGCCCGCCCACGGACGTGGGCGGGCCGCCGGACCCGGCAGGGGGTGGCTGAGATGCGGTCAGGCCGCGACCGCCACCTTCGACTCGTCCTCGGTGGTACCGCCCGGGGCGGCCTTGCCGCCCGTCTGGCCGGTGCCTTCTGCCTCCGCCGTCTTCCGCAGCCCCTTGAGGAAGACCACCAGACCGGCCGAGACCACCGTGCCCGCCACGATGGCCAGCAGGTAGAGGAACGGCTGGCCGATCAGCGGGACCACGAAGATGCCGCCGTGCGGGGCGCGCAGCGTGCAGTCGAACGCCATCGACAGCGCACCGGTCACGGCACCGCCCACCATCGACGAGGGGATCACCCGCAGCGGATCCGCCGCGGCGAACGGAATGGCGCCCTCAGTGATGAAGGAGGCACCCAGCACCCAGGCGGCCTTGCCGTTGTCCCGCTCGGTCTTGGTGAACAGCCGTCCGCGCACGGTGGTGGCGAGGGCCAGCGCCAGCGGCGGGACCATACCGGCGGCCATCACCGCGGCCATGATCTTGAGGCTTCCGGTGGAGGGGTCCGACACCGCGATACCGCCGGTGGCGAAGGCGTAGGCCACCTTGTTGACCGGGCCGCCGAGGTCGAAGCACATCATCAGGCCGAGGAGGACACCGAGACCGATGGCGTTGGCGCCGGAGAGGCCGTTGAGCCAGTCGGTCATCGCCTCCTGCGCGGAGGCGATGGGCTTGCCGATCACCACGAACATCAGGACCCCGACGATCGCCGAGGAGATCAGCGGGATCACCACCACCGGCATGATGCCGCGCAGCGCCGCCGGAACCTTGAACCGCTGGATACCCATGACGACCGCGCCCGCGATCAGCCCCGCGACCAGACCGCCGAGGAATCCGGCCTTGATGGTCGTCGCGATGTAGCCGCCCACGAAACCGGGGACCAGGCCGGGCCGGTCGGCCATGCCGTAGGCGATATAGCCCGCCAGGACCGGCACCAGGAAGGTGAACGCCGCACTGCCGATCTGGAAGAGCAGCGCAGCCCAGCTGCTGCTCTCGGCCCAGACGAAGTGGTCCGCCACCGACTTGGCACTCGCGATCTCGTAACCGCCGATCGCGAAGGCGAGCGCGATCAGCAGACCACCCGCGGCGACGAACGGAACCATGTAACTGACGCCCGTCATCAGCCACTTGCGCAGCCGGGTGCCGAAGCCGTCACCGGCGGGACCGTCCTCGTCCATCGGCGCCGAGCCCCCCGCCGTGCCGTCGGCCGGTGCGCCGACCTCGCCACGTGCGGCCTTCCCACGCGCCTCGGCGATGAGTTCGGCGGGGCGGTTGATGCCCGCCTTCACTCCGACGTCCACTGTCGGCTTGCCCGCGAAGCGGGCCTTGTCCCGGACCTCCACATCGTGCGCGAAGATCACCGCGTCGGCGGCGGCGATGGTGGCCGCGGGGAGCTTGTCGAACCCGGCCGAGCCCTGGGTCTCGACCACCAGCTCGACCCCGGCCTCGCGACCGGCGTTCTCCAGCGACTCGGCGGCCATATAGGTATGTGCGATACCGGTGGGGCAGGACGTGACGGCCACGATCCGGAAGGGGGCCACCGGCTCCGAGTCGGTGGCCTCAGCGGCGGCGGGCTCAGCAGCCCCAGGCTCAGCGGCGGCGGGCTCACCTGCCGCGGCAGACTCACCTGCCGCGGCGGGCTCCTCACCCTCCGATCGCTCAGTTCCCGTCCCCTCGGCGGCGGGTGCGCTCCGCTCCTCGCCGCGAATCAGGGCGGCCGCCTGTTCGGGCCGGTCGGCCGAGCGCAGCGCATCGGTGAAGTCGGCGTTCATCAGCTGCCGTGCCAGGCTCGACAGAATCGTCAGATGGTCGCTGTCCGCGCCCGCCGGAGCGGCTATCAAGAAGATCAGATCGGCCGGACCGTCCGCCGCGCCGAAGTCGATCCGGGCAGCGCTGCGCCCGAAGGCCAGGGTCGGCTCGGTGACATGCGCGCTGCGGCAGTGGGGTATGCCGATGCCGCCGTCCAGGCCGGTCGGCATCTGCTTCTCGCGCGCCGCCACATCGGCGAGAAAGCCGTCGAGGTCGGTGACGCGGCCGGCCGCGACCATACGTTCGGCGAGCGACCGGGCGGCGGCTTCCTTGGTGTCGGCGGACAGGTCAAGGTCGACCAGATCCGCGGTGATCAGCTCACTCATCTCGCGGCTCCCTTGTGTGCGGTGCCGCCTTGGGGGAGGCGGGCGGACGGAGTGGGGATTGGGGGGTGGGAGTGGGGTCGGCCGGTCACGCGGGCTCCTTGAGCACACGGTCCAGCGGGATATCCGCCGTCGTGATGACGGCGGACGGATCGAGGTCTGCCGGGGTCGGCATGGCGCTGCCCGGCAGCTGCACCGCGGCCGCCCCGTGGGCCACGGCCGAGGCGAGTGCGGCGGGCCCGGCGCCGCCAGCCGCCAGGAATCCGGCGAGCGAGGCGTCGCCCGCGCCGACGTTGCTGCGCACGGCGGCCACCCGCGCGGTGCCGAAGTAGGTGCCCGTCTCGTCGACCAGCAGCTGACCGTCGGCGCCCAGGCTGGCCAGCACGGCGCGGGCACCGAGCCCCCGCAGTTCCTCGGCCGCCTTGACCGCCTCGCCCACCGTGGCCAGCGGACGGCCCACGGCCTGGGCCAGCTCCTCGGCGTTGGGCTTCACCACATCGGGACGCTCGCGCAGGGCGGCGGTCAGCGAGGGGCCGGAGGTGTCCAGCGCGATCCGGGCGCCCGCCCGGTGGGCCCGCGCCACCAGTTCGGCGTACCACTCGGGCGCGAGCCCGCGGGGCAGGCTGCCGCAGCAGGCGATCCAGTCGGCGCTCTCGGCGCTCGTCCGGACGGCCTCCAGCACCGCCTCGGCCTCGGCGTCGCTCAGCTCGGGCCCGCCCGCGTTGAGCTTGGTGAGGGTGCCGTCCGGTTCGGCCACGGAGATGTTGACCCGGGTCGAGCCCGCCACGGGCACGCCCGCCGCCTCGATGCCCAGCTCCCCCAACAGCCGTGCGAGCAGCGCGCCCTCCGGTCCGCCGAGCGGCAGCACGGCCACCGTGCGATGCCCCGCGGCGGCCACGGCACGCGAGACATTGACGCCCTTGCCGCCGGGGTCGACCCGGTCGGCCGTGGCCCGCAGCACGGCGCCGCGCTCCAGCGCGGGGATCTCGTACGTACGGTCCAGGCTGGGGTTGGGGGTGACGGTGAGAATCATGCGCGTGCCACTTCCGTGCCCCGCCGCTCGATGGCCAGGGCGTCCTGCGGGCTGAGCCCGGTGTCCGTGATGAGCAGATCGACATCGTCCAGGCCGCCGAACCGGGCGAAGTGCTCCCGGCCGAACTTGGCGGAGTCCGCGAGCAGCACCACCCGCCGCGCCGCCGCGATCATGGCGCCCTTGACGGCGCCCTCCGCGAGATCGGGTGTGGTGAGCCCGCCGTCCAGCGAGAAGCCGTTGGTGGCGAGGAAGACCACATCGGCCTTGATCTCGCCGTAGCCGCGCAGCGCCCATGCGTCCACGGCGGCCCGGGTGCGGTGGCGGACCCGTCCACCGACGAGGTGCAGCGCGATACCGGGGTGGTCGGCGAGGCGGGCGGCGACCGGCAGGGCGTGGGTGACGACGGTGAGCTTGGCCTCCAGCGGGAGGGCGGCGGCGAACCGGGCCGCCGTCGAGCCCGCGTCGATGATCACGCTGCCGTCGGACGGCAGCTCGGCGATGGCGGCCCGCGCGATGCGGTCCTTCTCATCGGCGGCGGTGGACTCGCGCTCGGCGAGATCGGGCTCGAAGTCCAGACGTCCGGCCGGGATGGCGCCCCCGTGCACACGGCGGACGAGCCCCGCCCGGTCGAGGGTGCGCAGATCACGCCGCACGGTCTCGGCGGTGACCTGGAACTCCTCGGCGAGGGACAGGACATCCACCCGCCCGCTTTCACGGGCGAGCCGGAGAATCTCCTGCTGCCGCTCCGGAGCGTACATGTGGGTTTACGTCCCTTCCATGCCCGAACCTGTGATTTCGCGGCCAGATTACGTGGGAAATGCCGGAAAGTAAACAGACTCGGGCACGAAACGAACTCGACCGGGCATGGGCGGGCCGCGACCGCTCAGCTACCCCTCTCAGCGGCCCCCTCAGCGACCCCGCTCAGCGACCTCTTTCGGCTGCCCGCTCCGGACCGCCGCCTCCGATCGCCCGCCCCACGCATCGCCCCACGCATCGCCTCAGCGCATCGCCGCAGCGCACCGTCCGATTCCCGCCGGACTTCCACCACCCGCCCGACCAGGATCGAGTCATGTCCCCCTCACCAGGAGGGACCACCGCACAGCGGAATTTTCCTCGCACCATTCGCATACAAGGAGAAGACATGACACTCGACGGCAAGGCGGCCCTGGTCACCGGCGGCAGCCGGGGCATCGGCGAGGCCGTGGCGATCCGGCTCGCCGAGGACGGCGCCGATGTCGCCCTGACCTACCACAGCCAGGCCGACCGCGCGGCGGACGTCGTCGACCGGATCAAGGCGCTCGGCCGTCGCGCCTGGGCGGTGCGGGTCGACGGCGCCGACGCGCAGGAGGTGCGCGCCGCCGTGGACGGGGCCGCCGCCGAGTTCGGCCGACTGGACATCCTGGTCAACAACGCGGGCGTCGGCGTCCTCGGCCCCCTCGCCGAGCTGTCGCTGGACGATGTGGACCAGATCCTCGCCGTGAACGTCCGGGCGCCGTTCCTCATGGCGCAGGCGGCCGCCGCGCTGATGACCGACGGCGGGCGGATCATCAACATCGGCAGCTGCATGGCCGAGCGCGTCGCCTTCCCCGGCGGCAGCCTCTACGCGACCAGCAAGACCGCGCTCGCCGGCCTCACCAAGGCCCTGGCCCGTGAACTCGGCCCGCGCGGGATCACGGCCAACCTGATCCACCCCGGCCCGGTGGACACCGATATGAACCCGGCGGACGGCGAAAACGCCGCACTCCAGAGCGGCTTCACCGCACTCGGCCGCTACGGCCGTCCCACGGAGATCGCGGCGACCGTGGCCCATATCGCGAGCGACAGCGGCCGCTACATCACCGGGGCGTCGATCGCCGTGGACGGCGGCTTCGCCGTCTGAGCGCCCCACCCGGACCGCACCCAGACCCGCACCCGGACCCCACCCGGACCGCACCCGGACACAAGCGAGCCCCGGCGCCAGGGGGGAGGCGCCGGGGCTCGGTCCATGGGTTGGAGAGGGTCTGGTGGCGGCTGGAGCCTGCTGTCCCGAGAACTCAAGCCGCTGCGTCGAAACCGGTCTGGCGGGCCATCTTCTTCAGCTCAAGCAAGGCATGCTTCTCGATCTGGCGGATGCGCTCACGCGTGAGGCCATGCTGCTTGCCGACCTCGGTCAGGGTGCGCTCCCGGCCGTCGTCGATGCCGTACCGCGCCTTGATGATGGAGGCGGTGCGGTCGTCGAGGCGGCCGATCAGGTCCTCCAGCTCCTCGCTGCGCAGCAGCGTCATCACCGACTGCTCGGGCGAAACGGCCGAAGTGTCCTCCAGCAGATCGCCGAACTGGGTCTCTCCTTCGTCGTCGACCGACATGTTCAGACTGACCGGGTCGCGGGCCCAGTCGAGCACATCCGAGACCCGCTCCATCGTGGAGCCGAGCTCCTCGGCGATCTCGGCGTGCTCCGGCTCACGGCCGTGCTCACGGTTGAACTCCCGCTGCACCCGGCGGATCCGGCCGAGCTCCTCGACCAGGTGGACGGGCAGCCGGATCGTACGGGACTGGTCCGCGATCGAGCGCGTGATGGCCTGACGGATCCACCACGTGGCATAGGTCGAGAACTTGAATCCCTTGGTGTAGTCGAACTTCTCCACCGCGCGCACCAGGCCCGCGTTGCCCTCCTGGATCAGGTCGAGCAGGGGCAGCCCACTGCGCGGATAGCGGCGCGCCACAGCCACGACGAGGCGCAGGTTGGAGCGGATGAAGATGTCCTTGGCGCGGGCACCTTCGGTGGCTATCGCCTCCAGCTCCTCGCGGCTCGCACCTGCGGCAGGGGCCTCCTCAACCTCGCCGTCCAGGATCTGCTGGGCATACACCCCCGCTTCGATGGACTGGGACAGCTCGACCTCCTTCGCCGCGTCCAGCAGCGGGGTACGAGCGATCTCGTCGAGATACATGCCGACCAGGTCGCGATCGGCGATCTCCCCGCCTGAGGCGCGAACGCTGTTGGCCCCATCAGCACCACCAGCGGCGGCGGACTGATTACGGGCGACGGCACGGGTTGCCATGCGTGCTCCCTTACAGATGGATCGGGCGCGGACTATGGACGGACTCTCCGGTGTCGGGTGCCCCGTCCGAAGGAAACAACGACTGGAATCAGGACAGAATTCCCATCAGGCCCCCACCTTTTTACGATCATGCAGTATCCTGTCCACCCACACGGGGCCCAGCGAACTGCCGAAGCGGCGGGAAGCGCAGGTCAGACCCCCTGTGCCGCCGTCTCCTACGGCTCTCCCGCCCGTCTCTCATCTGTCAAGACGAATCTCGCGGGCTCCCGGTTGCCCGGATGGTCCATCGCGCCGGGTTGCCCTGCCCTCCGCATGGGTGTGCGCTGGAAAGTGACAGGTCAGGGCGGGGACGCGGCGACGAGGAGGTTCGGTCATGAATGCCCCCACAGCCCCGGTGAGCCACCGCCACCATCCGCGGCTCCACCTCCCACTGCACCCCTCCGCCTCCTGGGGCGTCCCCGTCGTTCTGGCGGTGCTCTTCGGCGGCTGGGTGATGTTCGTGGACCACAATCAAGGCTCCACCATCCCCGCGTCCGCCATCCTCGGCGTGGTGTCGGCGGTGGTGGTCGGGGCGCTCTGCTACGCCCTCGGCCGGATGACGCCGGGCCTGATGCCGGAGATCCGGGCCGTGCTCTACGGGGCGCTCCTCGGCTGTGCGCTCGGCTTTCTGCACGCCGTGAGCGGAGGCTCGGTGTACCGGTCCGCGGGGATCGGGCTCGGGGCGGGGCTCGCGATGATCGGCATAGCGTTCTACGTCTTCCACATACGCGAGGAGCGCCCCCGGCAGTAGCCCGTTGGCCCGCCCCAGCCCTCCGTAGCCTCGCCCCGGACCTCCGGCTGAGGTCCCCGGGGCCCCGCCCCGGCCCGGCTTAGGTCGTTGGTCCCCGCACGCTTCCGTCCCCGGCCCGATTCGGGGCCGCCCCTCCCTCCCTAGCGTGAGGCCATGACAGACGACACGAGTGGAACCCTCGACGAAGCCCTCGAGCGACTGCACGCCTCCGGCCCCGAGCATGACGGATGGCTGAGCAATCACGCGCCGATGGCCGTCGAGGCGCTGGTGCGTCACGGCCAGGGGCGCACCGTGCACCGGTGGCTGGACCGCTATCGCGACAAGCTGCAGGAGATGCCGGACTCGTATGCCCGGATCACCGAGGAGAACTGGCGCGAGGCGCTCGGCGACCCACGCCGTCTCGCCGACTGGCCCGCCTACTTCGACCGCGCGCTCGCCGACCGCCCCTGGCGGGACGTGCTCGCCGTGTGGTGGCCACGGCTGCTGCCGGGCATCGCCGGGGGCGCGACACATCCGGTGATCCGGGTCGGCCACGCCGTACGGACCCTCCTGGACGACCCGGGCACGACGACCGCTCCCCGCACCGCCGAACTGGCCCACGCCCTCGGCTACTGGGCCGCCCGCCACGCTCCGCTGCCGCCGCTCCGGCAGCAGCCGGGCCCCACCTCGGGGTCGGCGGCCGACGCACTGGCCGCCGTGGAGCCGGTCGCGGACCAGAGCGGTGGCATACGGGCGCGGCTGGCCCGGCTCACCGCCTTCCCCACCTGGCCGCCCACCCCGCGGCCCGGCCGGACGGCCGCCCAGCAGCCCACCAGCCGGACGACCGCCCCCGACGCCGCCGACCCGGCGGAGGAGGCGCGCCGGCGGCTGACCGAGCTCGTACGGGCCACGACCCATCGCTACGCCACCCACGGCCACGGCTCACCGGTGATGCTGGTCCACGCCGCGACCGCGCCCAACGCCGTGCTGCGCGTGCTGCCCGCGCTGCCGCGGGAGTTGTGGGCGCCGAGTCTGGACGCGGCATGGGCGGCGAGCGCCGCGGTCACGGCGGTGTACGCACCGCGGGAGCCGTTCCCGGCCGACCGACTGCCGTCCGCGGCGGGCGTCACCCCCGAAGAGGTCTTCGCCCGCGCCGCCGCGCACGGCGATGAGCACGCCATCAAGCTCACCGACACCGCCCTCGACGTCGCCCAGGGCCCGGACCCCCTGGCCCTGGCCGCGGCACTCCACGCCTGCGCGATGATCGACACGGCGCTCTGAGGGCGGGCACGAGCCGGTCCGTACCCGACGAGCCGATCCCCCCGGACCCATCCCCCTCACCGAGCGCCCCACTCACCCGAACTGCAGCGACCGCTTCGCCAACCCCATCCAGAAGCCGTCGATCACGCTCCGCTGGCTGCGCAACTCCGCCTCCGCCGCGCCCAGCGTGACGAACAACGGCGCGAAGTGTTCGGTGCGCGGGTGGGCGAGCCGTCCCGCCGGGGCCGTGTGCTCGAAGTCCAGCAGCGCGTCGATGTCCTGTGCGTCCAGGGCCCGTTGCCCCCAGTCGTCGAACTCGGTCGACCAACTGGGCGGCGTCGGGGCCGTCTGCCGCATCGCGGCCAGGTTGTGGGTGAAGAAGCCGCTGCCGACGATCAGGACGCCCTCGTCCCGCAGCGGCGCCAGCTTCCGCCCGATCTCCATCAGCTTCCGCGGGTCGAGGGTCGGCATCGAGACCTGCAGGACCGGGATGTCGGCCTCCGGATACATCTCGACCAGGGGCACATACGCCCCGTGGTCCAGCCCTCGCTCGGGGATGTCCTGGACCGGTGTACCCGCCGTGCGCAGCGTCTTACGGATCCGCTCGGCGAGTTCGGGGGCGCCCGGCGCGGCGTACCGCACCTGGTAGTAGTGCTGGGGGAATCCCCAGAAGTCATAAACCAGCGGGACCTGTTGGGTGGCCCCGATCGCCAGGGGCGCCTCCTCCCAGTGGGCGGAGATCATGAGAATGGCCTGGGGCCGGGGCAGGCCCGCGGCCCAGGCGGCGAGCTGCCCGGGCCAGATCGGATCGTCGGCGAGTGGCGGAGCACCATGGCTGAGGTAGAGGGCGGGCATACGCCCGTCGAGCGCGGACATGAAGTCTCCTCGGCAGAGCCCGACAAGGTACTTGAAGTCTCAAGCAAGCACTCATCACTGTAACGCACACTTGTTTAAAGTTCAAAAAGTGTTCTCTAGAATGGACGCGTGGACAACGCCATGAAGACCCCCTCAGACGCCGACGGGCCGCGTTGGCTGACCGATGACGAGCAGCGCAGCTGGCTGGCGTACCGCCACGCACACATGCTTCTGGAAGATCACCTCGACCGCCAGCTGCAGCGGGACGCCGGCATGCCCCACGTCTACTACGGCTTGCTGGTGAAGCTCTCCTGGGCGCCACGCCACCGGATGCGGATGACCGAACTGGCCGAGGCCGCCAAGATCACCCGATCCCGGCTGTCCCATGCCGTCGCGCGCATGGAGAAGGACGGCTGGGTGCGACGCGAGGACTGCCCCGACGACAAGCGCGGGCAGAACGCGGTCCTCACCGACAAGGGACTCAAGGTGCTGGAGGAGACCGCCCCGGGCCACGTGTCCGCCGTGCGGATGGCCGTCTTCGACCGGCTCACCCCCGAGCAGGTCGAGCAGTTCGGCACCATCTGCCAGATCATCGCGGACAGTCTGCAGCCGGAGGGCGCCGACCTCCCCTGGCTGCGCTGACGCCACCGCACCAGCACGCCGAGGACCGACGAACAAAGGACGGACGAAGGACGGACGAAGGACGACCGACGGACGGACGAAGGCCCCGCTCCCCCGGGATTCTCCCCAGGGGAACGGGGCCTTCGCCTCTGTACGGATGATCTCCGCTGTACGAACGACCTCCGCGCGTCAGTGCGCCATGACCGGAATGGCTTCCTCCGCCGCTCCCTCATCGGAGCCGGCGACCGCGCCGCCGCCTCCCTGATGTCCGGCGTTGACCATCGTGATGGCGATCACCCCGGCCAGCACCAGGATGCCGACCGCCCACCAGATGGCGGCGGTGTAGCCGTGCACCATCGACTGCAGCTCCAGCGCCGTGCGGGAAGGGGCGCCCGCCGCATGCGACTTGGCGTACGCGGTGGTGGCGCTCGCGGCGATGGTGTTCAGGAGCGCGGTGCCGATGGCGCCGCCCACCTGCTGCGAGGTGTTGACCATCGCCGAGGCGACACCCGCGTCACGCGGCTCGACGCCATGCGTGGCCAGGCTCATCGCCGGCATGAAGGCGGTACCCATGCCGAGGCCGAGGAGCAGGAACCCGGGCAGGATCAGCGCGGGGTACGAGGTGTCCAGGTCGATCTGGGTCAGCAGCAGCATGCCCACCGAGGCGGCCAGGAAGCCCGGCCCCATCAGCAGCCGCGCCGGGACCCGGGTCATCAGCCGGGCGCCGATCTGCGTCGAGCCGGTGATCATGCCCGCGACCATCGGCAGGAAGGCGAAGCCGGTCCTGACCGGGCTGTACCCCTTGACGACCTGCATGTAGTAGGTGAGGAAGAGGAACAGGCCGAACATGCCGATGATGGCGAGGCCCAGCGAGGCGTAGACACCGCCCCGGTTCCGGTCGGTGATCACGCGCAGCGGCAGCAGCGGCGCCTTCACCCGCGACTCGACGGCCACGAAGGCGATCAGCAGCACGGCCGCGGCGACGAACAGACCGATGGTCAGGCCCGCGGACCAGCCGTCGGACTCGGCGCGGGTGAAGCCGTAGACCAGCGAGACCAGACCCGTGGTGGCCAGGAGCACACCGGGGACGTCCAGCCGGGAGGTGTTGCGGCTCTCCACCGGGTCGCGGATCACGGCGACCGCGCCGATCGCGGCGACGATGGCGAACGGGATGTTCACGAAGAAGGTCCAGCGCCAGTCCATGTACTCGGTGAGCACACCGCCGAGGATCAGACCGACGGCACCGCCACCACCTGCGATGGCACCGAAGACACCGAACGCCTTGGCACGCTCCTTGGGGTCGGTGAACATCACCGCGAGCAGCGAGAGCGCGGAGGGGGCGAGCAGCGCGCCGAACACACCCTGAAGCGCACGCGCACCGAGCAGCACACTGGTGTTCAGCGCCGCACCGCCGATGGCGGAGGCGGCCGCGAAGCCGGCCAGGCCGACGATGAAGGTCCGCTTACGTCCCCACAGGTCGGCGATCCGGCCGCCGAAGAGCAGCAGTCCGCCGAAGGCGAGGGCGTAGGCCGTGATGACCCACTGCCGGTTGCCGTCGGAGATGCCGAGGTCGGCCTGGGCGCTGGGCAGCGCGATGTTCACGATGGTCGCGTCGAGCACGACCATCAGCTGGGCGAGGGCGATGAATATCAGCGCTTTCCAGCGCCGGGGATCCACGAATTGTGCCGTTTCAGGCATGGGTGAGCCTACCTAGCGGTGCGGAGAGTGACAGATGAGACGAGTGGGGCCGACCGAAGTCAGGCCGGCGCAGGGCAATGGGTAACAGGTAGCGAGAGGCGTCGACGCACGTACTGAAGACTTGTGAACGCGCGCGAAATAAGCGGTGCCCGGGATCGGCCGGGTGCGATCTATGTCACGGCCGGTGCTGCAGATCCTCCAAGGTCACGGACTTGCCGGGTAGTTCGGAGCGCGCCGGGGCCTGCAATCCGTCCAGGAACAGCTGCAGATGCCGGTGCACAAAGGCGTCGAAGTCCATACAGAAGCTGCCGGGCAGCGGCCGGGTGAGCTGGTTGAGCGCGACCATCAGGTCACCGACACCGATGTCGGTGCGCAGTCGGCCGTCGGCTTTCGCGGCCCCCATCAGGGCCTCGACTCCGGCGGACAGACGGTCGCGGACGGCAATGAGGTCAGGGTGCTCCTTGTCGAGGCCGTCGGAGAGCAGAAGGCACAGCGCGCCGATGCGCTCATCCGCCGCGGCATGGACGAAGCGCCGCAGCGCCGAGAAGGAGTCCGCCTCCTCGGCCATGGCGGCTTCGGCCTGGTCGGCGACGCCGGACATCACCGAAAGCGCCACATGGTGGATGAGCTCACGGCGGTCCGTGAAGTGCCGATAGATCGTGGCATTCCCGACCCCTGCCCGTCGAGCGATTTCATCGAGGGGGGTTTGCGCCCCGGATTCGACGATCACCTCACGGGCGGCCACGACAATACGCTCCCGATTGCGCAAGGCGTCCGCGCGCAGCCGGGGCTGCGCGGACTTCGCGGTCATCGTGTCGGCGGCCATGACAGCACTCCCTTCTGCGTACGGCATCCCTGCGTACGGTTCTCCGGCGGCTTGGTGGCGACACCAGGCCCCGGCCCAGACGTTTGAGCTTCAACATTTCCGGGGAGTCAGTCCCCGTTTATGCGGTCACCCGGTTAAACGGGGAATCACTCCCCGGAATTTCCGCGTCCGCAGGTGACCTGCCTCACACCTGCTCGGCACCCCTCGCCACCCAAACGGAGCAGGTCATTCCCTCGTTCGGCGGCACCCCACGGGCGCCCCGTCCCGAGCCGTCCCACCGTGGTCGGCAATGAGACAGGCGCATGGGACCACCCGCCACCGCATACGAATACGCCGGCCCCGCAGAGGCAGCGCATTCGCCACTGCCGCCGTGCTCACGGTGGCAGTGGTCGCCCCGGCGGCGACTCCGCGCCCCGCGTCCCCCGCACCCCCCGAGCTGGCCCCGGCACCCTCCGGGCGACCGGCCTTCGGCTCGCTCGCGCCCTGCGCCCTCGCCTCAGGACCGGGGCTGCAGATGTCCGAGGGCATACCCACCGGCCGCGGCTACAGCCGCAGCACCGGCACGGTCCACGCCCTCAACCTCATGATCGACTTCCCGGATGTGCGCGGCCAGGGCACCGCCCGCCAGCGTTTCGAGGAGTTCTTCCCCCAGACCACCCGGTGGTTCGCGCAGAGCTCGTACGGACGGCTGGACTACCGCCCCGAGATGCCGATCACCCACTGGCTGCGGATGCCGCGCTCGTTCCGCGCCTACGGCATCAAGCGCGGCAGCCCCTTCGACCCGGGCTATCGCAGACTGGTGGCCGACATCGCCGAGGCCGCCGACCCCAAGGTCGACTTCCGCCGCTACGACCTGGTGAACGTCCTGGTCACGCCGAACGCCGGGCCGCCTGCCGCGCATGCCGTGCTGTCCGTCACCTACGCCGACAACCAGCAGGCCCCGACCGCCGACGGCGTGCCGCTGGCCAATGTCTCCTTCGTCTACAGCCGCCAGGACGACGGCTCCGGCTCGCTGCGCCGCACCGGCTTCCGCGTCCTGCCCCATGAGAACGGCCATGTCTTCGGGCTGCCCGACCTCTACACCCGGGGCGGCGGCGACAAGGCCGGCCACTGGGATGTGATGTCCGAGGACTGGGGCGCCGGCAACGACCTGCTGGCCTGGCACAAGTGGAAGCTGGGCTGGCTCGGCCCGCGGCAGATCGCCTGCGCCGCCCGCTCCGGGGTCTTCGCGCACACCCTGTCCCCGCTGAACCGGCCGGAGGGCACCAAGCTGGTCTTCGTCCCCGTTTCGCCGTCCACCGGCTATGCGATCGAGGCCCGCGCGAGCGGCGGCAACGACGAGGCCATATGCAAGCCCGGTGTGCTGATCTCCCGGGTGGACACCGGTGTCGACTCCGGCGGCGGCCCCGTCACCATCATGGACTCCACCCCCCACGGCCGCGGCTGCACCCGGGAGCGCAATGTCCACCCCGGGCTCAGCGACGCGGCCTACGCGCCCGGCGAGACCTTCCGCACGGAGACCAACGGCCTGCGGATACGCGTCCGCGTCACCGGCCGGGACGCGGCCGGCGACTTCGGCGTGGAGATCACCCGTCGCGCCAGTGGCGGCGCCCGAGGCTGATCAGCATCAGCTGCTTGCGCGCGGTGTCGGCGACCCGCCGCTCCAGCCGCGGCTGATCCGGCTGCGCCTCCAGGAACGCCGTCGCCGTCATCACCATGTGGTCCACATACAGCTCCGCAAGCATCCGGACATCTTCCGGCGGCCAGCCGTCCGGCGTCAGCCGCGGGGAGAAGTCGGCGGCCACCTCATCGGCGAATCGGTCCAGCTCGGCGGCGATGGCCTCGCGCACCGCACGTACCCCGCCATGCCGCTCACGTGCGATGAAGCGGATATGCGCGGGATAGCGGCGGACATGCTCGGCAACCGCCTCGACAGTGGCGTCGATCCGCTCCTCATCACCGTCCTGACCTGCGAGTATCGCGCCGATCATATGGTGCAGACTGCCCAGGGACTCCTCGACCAGCGCGACCCCGAGATCGCTCAGATCCCGGAAGTGCCGGTAGAAGGCGGCCGGCGCCACCCCCACCGCCCGCGTGACCTCGCGCAGCCCCAGACTGCTCAGGCTCTGGTCCTCCAGCAACCCCAACGCCGCGTCCATCAGGGCGCGCCGGGTCTTCTCCTTCTGGGCCTGCCGGACCCCGGACGTGTGACTCATATCATTCAGTAAACAGCTGTTCGCTGAATTTTTCCAGGGGCGGGAGGGGTACTCTAGAACTCAGTGAACAGTCGTGATTCCAACTGTTCACCGAACAATTACCATCCGCACGCCAACCGCATCCGGATCGTCACTTCGAGAGAGGCTCACATGCTCTTCATCGTCGCGGCACTCGCCCTGATGGGAGTTCTTCTGGGGGCGGCGGCGCACACTCCGCTCCCCCTGTTCCTCGCCGCCGCGGGCGCCATCAGCGCCTGGCTGCTGATCTTCTTCATCCGCGAACGCACCGGCCACAAGGGGAGCTGAGACCCATGGCACTCACCGCACCGTCCCGCACCTCACCGGTCCGGGCGCGCAGGGACGCCGACGGCATGGCCGTCGCCTCCTTCGTGCTCGGCCTGATCGGCCTGCTGCTCTTCAACGCGGTCTTCGGGCCCTGCGCGATCGTCCTGGGGACGCTCGCCCTCGCCCGGGAGACCCGCCGCAGGGGCCGGGCGCTGCTCGGACTCGCACTCGGCATCGCCGATGTGGTCGTGCTCATCGTCCTGCTGACGCTGAACCAGTCCGTCTTCTGGCAGTTCGGGAGCTGATCCGCCCCGCAGTTCACCGGTAGCATCTCGCGCGGCCCTTCCACTCAGTGGAGGGCCGTTGCCCGTACATGACGGGCGTCACCACGCCGGCACGCATGCTTCAGGATCGCGGCCCGCTGCCCCAGGACATGAACGGCGTTGCCCCGTCAGGGGGCACCCACTTGACGGGCCCTGAGGCCAGGGGCGCGCCGGAGCCGCCGACACCGATCGCCTTCTGTCCACTGGTGACGGCATCCCTGGGGGTGTAGCTGCCGCGGGCGAACGGCAGGTCCTGGGCGGCCAGTCGCGCCAGCCAGTCCCAGCCGTGTGAGTAGTCGCACTCGCCGTCGCCGCCTCCGGCTCCCCCGAGCGCGAACCGGACGGCCGCACCACGCGGCACTCCACTCTGGCGACTAGGGGTTGCCAGAACAAGGCTCTGACCAGGCTCTTTACAGAAGTCCTTCCGCCTGGCAGAAGCCCTCTTGCCGAGCCGATGCAAGCCTCACGACCCTGATTCCAACCAGGGCACGCGGGGCGACGGAGCCCCGCCGACAGGGACGGGAACTGCCATGCCGCACATCACCGCATTCGCCAGGAACCAGTGGTACGTCGCCGCCTACGGCCGCGAGATCGGCCGTGAGCTGCTGGGGCGCACCATCCTGAACGAGCCCATCGCCTTCTACCGCACCGAGTCCGACGACACGGTCATCGCGCTCGCCGACCGCTGCGTCCACCGCCGCTATCCGCTCACCGCCGGCCGTCTCGACGGCGACACGGTCGTCTGCGGCTACCACGGCTTCACCTACGACACCGGCGGCGCCTGTGTGTTCGTACCGGGCCAGAAGCGCGTCCCGCGCACCGCCCGGGTCCGCTCCTATCCCGTCGTCGAGCAGGACTCGCTGGTGTGGGTGTGGATCGGGGACCCGGCGCTCGCCGATCCCCGCTCGGTGCCGCGTGCGCCCTGGCTGGCCGATCCGCGCTGGACGACCGTGGGCGGCATGGAGCCGATCGACGCCGGCTACGGCCTGCTGGTGGACAATCTGCTGGACCTGTCCCACGAGACGTATCTGCACAGCGGCTATATCGGCACCCCGGAGGTCGCCGAGACCCCGATCACCACGGAGGTCGACGAGGGCGCGGGCGTCGTACGGGTCAGCCGGCATATGGACGACGCCGAGTGCCCGCCGTTCTACGCCCGTTCCACCGGGATCGACGGCCGCATCACCCGCTGGCAGGACATCGAATACCACGCGCCCTGTCTCTATCTCCTGCACAGCCGGATCGCCCCGGTCGGGGTGCTGCCGGGGCCGGACGGCTCCGATCCGGACGCCTTCCATGTGGAGATCACCTACGCCATCACCCCGTCCACCGACCACCATGTGTACGACTTCTGGGCCGTCTCACGGGACTTCGCGCAGGACGACGAGGAGGTGACCGCCTTCCTCCACGACCTCAACCGGACCGTGGTGCTGCAGGACGTGGCCGCGCTGAACCTGCTCCAGAAGGCCCTGGACACCGAGCGCGAGGGCTATCAGGAGCTCAGCATCAACATCGACACCGGGGGTCTGGCCGCGCGCCGCATCCTCGCCCGCCTCGCCGCCGAAGGAGAGCGGACCTCGGCCATGGCGGCGACCCCGTGAGCGGCGCGCCCACGGCCGAGGTGTACCGGATCGACTGGCTGCCCGGCACCGATGTGCTGCACGGGGTCTGCCACTGCGGGGCCGAACACGCCGCCGAGGACCCGGTCGAGCTGTGGCAGTGGATGCTCGCCCACCCCACCGGGCACCACCCCACCGGGCACCATCCCGCCGACCACCGTAAGGAGATGACGTGACGAACCCCGGCGGCGAGTACGAGGACACCCTGCTGGTGGCCCGCCGGGAGGAGGCGGCCTCGGACGTGGTGGCGCTCACCCTGCGCCATCCGGCGGGCCGTGAACTCCCCGCCTGGGAGCCCGGCGCCCATCTCGATCTCGTCCTCGACCCGGGCCCGACCCGGCAGTACTCGCTGTGCGGCGACCCCGCCGACCGCGCCTCCTGGCGGATCGCGGTGCTCCGCGCGCCCGCCGGGCGCGGCGGCTCCGCCCGCGTGCACGACACCCTCACCGAGGGGAGCGCGGTGCGGGTGCGCGGGCCGCGCAACCACTTCGCGCTGCGCCCGGCGGACCGCTATCTGTTCATCGCGGGCGGCATCGGCATCACGCCGCTCCTCCCCATGACGGCCGCCGCCGAGGCCGCGGGCGCCGACTGGCGGCTGCTGTACGGCGGGCGCACCCGTGCCTCGATGGCGTTCGCGGACCAACTCGCCGCCCGTTACGGCGACAAGGTGCGCCTGGTGCCGCAGGACGAGGAGGGGCTGCTCGACCTCGCGCCGTATCTCGGCACCCCGGCCGACCCCGGCACCCTCGTCTACTGCTGCGGTCCCGAACCGCTGCTCCAGGCCGCCGAGGAGGCGTGCCGCGACTGGCCGGAGGGGTCCCTGCACACCGAGCGCTTCCAGCCCCGTGCGGACGACGCGGGCGCCGGATCGGGCGGCCGGGCCTTCGAGTTGGTGCTCACCCGCTCCGGGCTGACCCTCACCGTGGAGCCGGAGCGCAGCGTGCTGCGCACGGTCGAGGAGGCGGGGGTACCGGTTTTGTACTCCTGCGAGGAGGGCACGTGTGGGACGTGCGAGACGGATGTCGTCGAAGGAGAGGTGGACCACCACGACTCTGTACTCACCGACGAGGAGCGAGCCTCGGGCGAGACCATGATGATCTGTGTCTCACGCTGCCGTGGCCCCCGCTTGGTGCTGGACCTGTGAATCCGCCCTGAATCGCCGTGTGAGCCCCTCGATGTGAGGTTCGGAACGACCCCGCCCACTGGACAAACAGGTTGGTTAGGCTAACCTAACTACGTCCTCGGGTCGCCGTCCCGTGACCACGCCCCCGTACGCATCGAGAGAGAGCACACCTTCATGCGCCAGGCCAGAGCACTCCCCCTCTCCCGCCGCGGTCTGCTCACCGCGGGCGGCGCCCTCGGACTCGGAGCCCTGGTCACCGCCTGCGGCGACAACGGCGGTTCGGGCTCCGGCGGCGATGGCGGCGGCTCCTGGTCGTTCACCGATGACCGCAAGAAGAAGATCAGCCTCGACGGCCGACCCCAGCACATCGTCGCCTACATCGCCGCGGCGGCCGCGCTCTACGACTTCGGCATCGAGAAGCAGATCACCGGCGTCTTCGGCCCGACCACGCTGAAGAACGGCAAGCCGGACGTCCAGGCGGGCGACTTCCCCGTCGACCGGGCCACGTCCCTGGGCAACACCTGGGGCCAGTTCAACGTCGAGAAGTACGCCTCGCTCAGCCCCGATCTGCTGATCACCAACATGTACAACCCGGGCGCGCTCTTCTACATCCCGGACGACAGCAAGAAGAAGATCCTCCAGCTGGCCCCCAGCGCCGCCATCAACACCGGCCGGGTCTCCATGCTCGAGCCCATCAAGCGCTATGCCGCACTGGCCGAGGCGCTCGGCGCCGACCCGAAGGCCAAGAAGGTCACCGACGCCAAGGCGCGGTTCGAGAAGGCCACCGAGACCCTGCGCAAAACCATCAAATCGCACAAGCTCAAGGTCATGGCCTGCTCCGCCAGCGCCGATCTCTTCTACGTCTCCAACCCGAAGGTCAGCGCCGACCTGATCTACTTCAGCGAGCTCGGCGTCGACTTCGTCGTCCCCGAAAAGCCCGACAAGGGCGGCTACTTCGAGAGCCTCAGCTGGGAGAACGCCGACAAGTACGACGCCGATGTGCTCTTCCTCGACAACCGCACCGCGACCCTCCAGCCCGGGGCCCTGACCTCCAAGCCGACCTGGTCCAAGCTCGCCGCGGTCAAGGCCGGTCAGATCACCCCCTGGAGCAGCGAGCCGCGCTTCTCCTACGCCGGCGCCGCCCCGCTCGTCGAATCCCTCACCAAGGCCATCCAGGACGCGAAGAAGCTCAGCTGAACGGTCAGCGTGACCGGCCGGCCCGGCCCTCCCCACGGCAAGCGAAGGGAAGACCCCCTGCCATGACCACCGCAGCCACCACGACCGCCCCCGCCCCCGCCGCCGTTCCGTTCCGCTTCTTCGACGCGCGGGTCGTACGGACCCGCCCGCTCGGACCGTCCATGGCACGGATCACCTTCGGCGGCGCCTGTCTGAAGGACTTCACCAGCGGAGGCCGCGACCAGCGCTTCAAACTGTTCCTGCCGCACCCCGGCCAGAGTGCCCCGGTGGTCCCGGTAGAGGCGGGGGAAGGCTGGTTCGCCACCTGGCGGGCGATGGACCCGGCCGAACGCGGCATCATGCGCTCGTACACGGTGCGCCGTCAGCGCCACGACCCGGACGAGATCGACGTGGACTTCGCGCTGCACGACGACAGCGGCCCGGCCGCCCGCTGGGCCGCACGCGCCGAGGCCGGCGACCGCGTGACCCTGCTGGGCCCGGTCGTGGCGGACAACGGCGGTGTCGACTTCCGGCCGCCGTCCGGCACCGACTGGGTGCTGATCACCGGCGACGAGACCGCGCTGCCCGCCATCGCGGGCATCCTCGAATGGCTGCCCGCCGGCCTGCCCGCCAAGGTGTGGCTCGAGGTCCAGCACGCCGAGGACACGCAGGAGCTGCGCACCGCGGCGAAAGCCGAGATCACCTGGCTGGTCCGGGATGCCGTGGCCCCCGGCACCCCGCGCTCCGCGCCGCTGCTGAACGCCGTGGGGACCACCGGACTGCCCTCCGGCACGCCGTACGCCTGGATCGCGGGCGAGGCCGGGACCGTCAAGGAGCTGCGCCGCCATCTGGTGCGCGAACGCGGCTTCGACCGCAAGGCCGTGACCTTCACCGGCTACTGGCGCCTGGGCACCTGTGAGGAACAGCTCGTCGAGGAAGCCGTGTCAGGCACCGGCCCCGCGGCCGACGACTGATCCCCATCTGCGTACCGGGCCGGCTCCGCACCACCGAATCCGGAATCTGGAACCTCGAATCCGCGATCCCCACAGCTGAATCCTCATAACCGAGTCCCCATAACCGAATCCCGCTACGGGACCGCGAGACCGACACCTGGACGACGGGCGGCCAACCGCTCGGCGCGCCCCCACGCGCCCTTCGCCGCGCCCTTCGCCGCGTCCAGCGCCCCCGCACGCCCATCAGGCCGTCAGGCCGTGGGCCACCGCTCCCCTCCCCCCACCACCAGCCGCATGCCCGCACCCTCCGCACGCCCCCATGCTCATTTCCAGAAGGGACAGACCGTGAGTTCCCTCGCGCAGACCGCTGAGGACCCGTCGCCGGAGCCGATACCCGGGGCGGCGGATGGCAGGGCCCACCTGTTCAACGGCCGTACGGCGGAACGCTATCGGCGGTCCGTGACCGACGCCGTCGGCCTGGTGGCCTCCACCGTCGCCCGCACCGAGCGCCCCTTCACCGGCGTCACCCCCGCCGAACTCGCCCCCGAGATCTCCGGAATCGACCTGGAGCGGCCGCTCGGCGATCCGGACGCCGCGCTCGAGGAGCTGGAGAGCGTCTACCTCAAGGACGCCGTCTACTTCCACCACCCGCGCTATCTCGCCCACCTCAACTGCCCCGTGGTGATCCCCGCACTGCTGGGCGAGGCCGTCCTCTCCGCCATCAACTCCTCCCTCGACACCTGGGACCAGAGCGCGGGCGGCACCCTCATCGAGCGCCGGCTGATCGACTGGACCACCGAGCGCATCGGCCTCGGCGAGGCCGCGGACGGCCTCTTCACCAGCGGCGGCACCCAGTCCAATCTGCAGGCGATGCTGCTCGCCCGCGAAGAGGCGTGCACGCTGGTGGAGAAGGAGGCCGCCGCGTCCGGCGAGACGATCGCCAAATCCGCCATCCTGCCGCGGCTGCGCATCCTCACCTCCCAGGCCGGCCACTTCTCCATCCAGAAGGCCGCCGCCATCCTGGGGCTCGGCTACGAGGCCGTCGTCCCGGTCCCCTGCGACCAGGACCGCCGGATGCGGACCGTCGCCCTCGCCCATGAGCTGAACCGCTGCCGCCGCGAGGGGCTGATCGTCATGGCCGTCGTGGCCACCGCGGGCACCACCGACTTCGGCTCCATCGACCCGCTGCTCGAGATCGCCGAGCTGTGCGACCGGCACGGCACCTGGATGCATGTGGACGCCGCGTACGGCTGCGGACTGCTGGCCTCCCCCACCCGCCGCGGGCTGCTCGACGGCATCGAGCGCGCCGACTCGGTGACGGTGGACTACCACAAGTCCTTCTTCCAGCCGGTCAGCTCCAGCGCCGTCCTGGTCCGCGACCGCGCCACGCTCGGCCACGCCACGTACCACGCCGACTATCTCAACCCCGAGCGCAGCGCCCGGAACCTCATCCCCAACCAGGTGGACAAGTCCATCCAGACCACCCGCCGCTTCGACGCGCTCAAGCTGTGGCTGACGCTGCGGATCATGGGCGCGGACGCCGTGGGTGCCCTCTTCGACGAGGTGGTGGACCGGGCCGCCGAGGCATGGGCCCTGCTGGACTCCGATCCGCGCTACGAGGTCGTCACCCAGCCCCAGCTGTCCACGCTCGTCTTCCGCTACGTACCGCCGACCGACGGGCCGGGCGACCCGGACCTCGTCGACCGGGCCAATCTGCATGCCCGCGAGGCGCTGGCCGCCTCCGGTGCGGCGGTCGTCGCCGGAACCGTCGTCGACGGCCGTCACTACCTCAAGTTCACCCTGCTCAACCCGGAGACCTCGCTGAGCGACATCGCGTTTGTGCTCGACCTCCTCGCCGAGCACGCCGGTCAGTATCTGGCCCTGCGCATCGAGCCCGAACTCAGCGGCCACCGCCACTCGCGCGCCAGTTGAGCCCCTTCACCCCGTCGGAGACCCTCGTGCCCACCCCGCACACCCATGACGTCATCGCGGTCGGGCTCGGCCCCTACAACCTGGGCCTTGCCTGCCTGACCGAGCCGATCGAGGCACTCGACGGGCTGTTCCTGGAGAGCAAGCCCGAGTTCGACTGGCATCCGGGCATGCTGCTGGACGGCGTCACCCTGCAGACCCCGTTCATGGCCGACCTGGTGACGCTGGCCGACCCCACCTCCCCGTACTCCTTCCTCAACTACCTCAAGGAATCCGGGCGGCTGTACTCCTTCTACATCCGCGAGATCTTCTATCCGCTGCGCGCCGAGTACAACGACTACTGCCGCTGGGCCGCCGCGAAGCTCTCGTCCGTCCGCTTCGGCCACGAGGTGACGAGCGTCGAGTACGACGAGGCCGACGGCCTCTACACGGTGCGCGCCCTGCGTCCCGCCACCGGCGAGACCACCACCCACCGGGCCCGCCATCTGGTGCTGGGCACCGGCACCCCGCCGTTCCTCCCCGAGGTGTGCCGCGGCCTGGACGGCGATCTGGTGCACAACACGGACTACCTGGGGAACAAGGAGGCGCTGCAGTCCAAGGAGTCCATCACCATCGTCGGCAGCGGCCAGAGCGCGGCCGAGATCTACCAGGATCTGCTCGCCGGCATCGACACCCACGGCTACCGGCTGAACTGGGTGACCCGCTCCCCGCGCTTCTACCCGCTGGAGTACACCAAACTCACCCTGGAGATGACCTCGCCCGAGTACGTGGACTACTTCCACGCGCTCCCCGAGGACACCCGCTACCGGCTGGAGGGTGACCAGAAGGGCCTGTTCAAGGGGATCGACGCCGACCTCATCAACGGCATCTACGACCTCCTGTACCAGAAGAGCGTGAGCGGCCCGGTGCCCACGCGGCTGCTGACCAACACCGCGCTCACCGACGCGGAGTACGACGAACTGTCCGGCACGTACACCCTGGGGCTGCGCCATGCGGAGCAGGAGCGGGACTTCTCGCTCACCACCCACGGGCTCGTCCTGGCCACCGGCTACCGCTACCAGGTACCCGCCTTCCTGGACCCGGTACGCGACCGCATCCGCTGGGACGGCCACGGCCGCTTCGACGTCGCCCGCAACTACAGCATCGACACCACCGGGCGTGGCATCTTCCTCCAGAACGGCGCCACCCACGCCCACAGCCTGACCTCCCCGGACCTGGGCATGGGCCCGTACCGCAACTCATGGATCATCCGTGAGCTGCTGGGGCGGGAGCACTACCCGGTGGAGAAGTCCATCGCCTTCCAGGAGTTCGGCGCACCGGAAGGAGCCCTCGCATGACACCGTCGCCGGTTTTCGAGCACACGGACGCCCGCCTGGGCACCTTCACCCTGCGCACCCTGGACCCGGCGGCCGACGCCGGGCTGCTGCACGGCTGGGTGACCCACCCCAAGGCGTCCTACTGGATGATGCAGGGCGCGGACGAGGCGGAGGTCGCCGCCGAGTACCGCCGGATCCACGAGCATCCGCACCATGACGCGTTCATCGGCCTGCACGAGGGACGCCCGGCGTTCCTGGCCGAGCGCTACGACCCGTCGCGGGTGGAACTCGAGGGGCTCTACCCCGCCCGGCCCGGCGACGTCGGCATGCACTTCCTCTGCGCACCGACCGACACCCCGGTGCACGGCTTCACCCTGGCCGTGATCACCGTCGTCATGGAGTTCTGCTTCGCCGACCCGCACGTCCGGCGCGTCGTCGTCGAGCCCGATGTGCGCAACGCGGCGGTGCACGCGCTCAACGCGGCCGTCGGCTTCGAGATCGTCGAGCAGATCGCCACACCCGAGAAGGACGCCTACCTCGGCGTCTGCACCCGCGATCGGTTCGAGGCCACCCGCACCGCCCGCGCCGCCCGCGCTGCCCGCGCCGCCCGCGCCGTCGAAGGAGTGACCCGATGAGCCCCCGCGACGCCGTCGCCCACCTCACCCCCGATCTGTGGGACCGGGCGGGCCGCCTCCTCATCCGCAAGGCCCTCGCCGAGTTCACCCACGAGCGCCTGCTCGCCCCCGAGCTCGGCCCCGACGGCCGCTACGCGGTGATCAGCGACGACGGGGCGGTGACCTACCGCTTCGCCGCCCGGGTGCTCTCCCTGGACCACTGGCTGGTCGAGGCGGACAGCATCACCCGCCACGACCGGGCCGGCACCGAACTCCCGCTGGACGCCCTGGACTTCTTCATCGAGCTGAGCGAGCGGCTGGGCCTGAGCGATGACGTCCTCCCCGTCTACCTCGAGGAGATCAGCTCCACCCTCTCCGGTACGGCCTTCAAACTGGCCGGCGAGCCGGTGGGCGCCGCCCAGCTGGCCACATCCGGCTTCCAGGAGATAGAGACGGGGATGACCGAGGGCCATCCCTGCTTCGTCGCCAACAACGGCCGCCTCGGCTTCGGCATCCACGAATACCTCTCGTACGCCCCCGAGACCGCGAGCCCCGTCCACCTGATCTGGCTCGCCGCCCGCCGCGACCGCTCCACCTTCACCGCCGCCGCGGACCTGGACTACGACGCCCTGATCCACTCCGAACTGAGCGAGCGGACCCGGGCCCGCTTCGCACAGACCCTCACCGACCTCGGCCTGGACCCGGCCGACTACCACCTGCTGCCGGTGCACCCCTGGCAGTGGTGGAACAAGCTGTCGGTCAGCTTCGCCGCCGAGGTCGCCCGGCAGCATCTGGTGTGCCTGGGCCCCAGCGACGACGAGTACCTCGCCCAGCAGTCGATCCGCACCTTCTTCAACACCAGCGACCCGTCCAAGCACTATGTGAAAACCGCGCTGTCGGTCCTCAACATGGGCTTCATGCGGGGCCTCTCGGCCGCCTACATGGAGGCGACCCCGGCCATCAACGACTGGCTGGCCGGTCTGGTCTCCGCCGACGACACCTTCCGGTCCTGCGGCTTCTCGATCATCCGGGAACGAGCCGCCATCGGCTACCACCACCGCCAGTACGAGGCCGCCACCGCGAAGGGCTCCCCGTACCGCAAGATGCTCGCCGCCCTGTGGCGCGAGAGCCCCGTCCCGACCCTGGAACCCGGCCAGCGCCTGGCCACCATGGCGTCCCTCCTCCACACCGACCCCGCCGGCGCCTCCTTCGTCAGCGCCCTCATCGAGGAATCCGGCCTCACCCCCGCCACCTGGCTGCGCCGCTACCTGGACGCCTACCTCACCCCGGTGCTGCACAGCTTCTACGCCTACGACCTGGTCTTCATGCCGCACGGCGAGAACGTCATCCTGGTGATCGAGGACGGCGTCGTCCAGCGCGTGATCTTCAAGGACATCGCCGAGGAAATCGCCGTCATGGACCCCACCGCGGTCCTCCCCCCGGCCGTCGAACGCATCCGCGTGGACGTCCCCGAAGACAAGAAACTCCTCTCGATCTTCACCGACGTCTTCGACTGCTTCCTCCGCTTCCTCAACGGCATCCTCGTCACCGAGGGCCTCCTGGAGGAGGACACCTTCTGGCAGACCGTCGCCGACTCCGTCCTGTCCTACCAACGATCCGCCCCCCACCTCGCGGACAAATTCGCCCAGTACGACATGTTCACCGAGGACTTCGCCCTCTCCTGCCTCAACCGCCTCCAGCTCCGCAACAACCGGGAGATGGTCGACCTCCAGGACCCGGCCGGGGCACTCCAGCTGATCGGCACGCTGAGGAACCCGATCGCGGGGTCGGGGCGAGCGGGCGACTGAGACGGCCGGTGGCCCTTCGGGGGCTTCGGGCCGGGGGTCAGGGCCAGGGCTGGTGGCCGGGGCTCGGGGCCTGGGGCACCCCGGGCCCCGAGCCTTCGGCGGCGCGGAGCACCCGAAACGATCCAAGTGCACGACCCGCTACACTGTGGCGGTGCGACGCGGCGGCACCACCATGCCGCCCTGACGCCGGGCCTCCGTAGCTCAGGGGATAGAGCACCGCTCTCCTAAAGCGGGTGTCGCAGGTTCGAATCCTGCCGGGGGCACAGAGAAACACCTGGTCAGAGGCCCTTCCGTCCGACGGACGGGAGGGCCTTCGCACTCGCAGCACACATATGGCACACACGGGCTGCGGGCAGAGGTGGGGAGCTGTGCGAGATGCCCGCGAAGGACGAGCTGGCCCGGCGCCGGTACGAGAAGGTGGTCGACCAACGTGAGTCGTTGATGCGGGCCGCCTTGAAGCCGCAGTACGAGGGCTACTACGGGCAGCTGATCCTGAGCGGCAACGATCTCGCGGAGATGGGCGAGCTCAAGGACGTCCGGCAGGCCGCTCGGGAGGCAGGTCGGCGCCTCGGATGGAAGACGACCACGCACCTGACCAGTGGCCGGCTGTTCGTCCGTGACGATCGGGAGCCTCCGCAGGAGATCAGGCGGCTGGCCGCCGATGTTGCCGCCGAGGCCATGGACCGGGCCCGGCGAGCAGCCCACCAGGGAGACTGAAGGGGCCGGGCCATCGTGCAATGACGATGGCCCGGCCCCCTTCGACTACGGCTCCCCGGAACCACCGGATCCCCCGAGCGTTCGGCCTCGGCCATCGCCCGACCAACGGCGAGCCATGCGTCGCCCTGGTCGTGCTGCTTGAGCAGCAGGCCCGTCGTCGTCTGGTACGCCGTGGCCAGGAGCCGGGACACCGTGTCCCTGTCCGTCGCATCGCCGGCCGCCAGTCGCAGGTCGGCGACCAGGCTCGGGAGGGTGCGCTCCAGCTCTGTGTACTGGCAGGTGTGGAAAAGCCTCCCACATCCTGGGCTTCCAACCGCTTCCGGGAGGGTTCTTCGCCACGCTGGTCGGCATGATCCTCGCCTGCCTGGCCCTCATCGAAATCGGCAAACGACTCTTCTACGGGGCTGCAGTCGCGCCACCTCCGGTTCCCAGGCACTACGCGCGCCATCGCCACCTGCGGCGCCGTGCCGCCCGCTTCAGCACTGCCGCGCCCCACCCCACGCCGGTCGACGGCCCGCCGTGATACGGACCGTCAGCCGTGCGGCGAGCGGCGCAGAGGGACACCGGATCACCTCGCAGCAGCCCGGCAGGCGCACGTCCGCCTGCCGGGCTGCTGCGGGTGGCCACCTACAGGAGCGCTCACGTGGTTTCAGTCCCCCCGTTCGGTGCCGGCACGCGAGCAGAACTGGTCAGGTCGAGGGGCGGTGCGGGCGTGGGGGACGGCGGCGGCGTTGCGCCGGCCGCGTTCGCTTCGCGGGCGAGGAAGGAGCCGAGTTCGCCGATGGTGCTCATCAGCGGTGCCGGGAAGACGACGGTGGTGTTCTTGTCCACACCGATCTCGACCAGACTCTGCAGGTTGCGCAGTTGCAGGGCGAGCGGATGGGCCATCATCGTGTCGGAGGCGTCCCCCAGGGCGGCAGCGGCCAGGGACTCACCCTCGGCGTTGATGATCTTGGATCGCTTCTCCCGCTCGGCCTCGGCCTGCCTGGCCATCGCGCGCTTCATGGATTCGGGCAGCTGGATGTCCTTGAGCTCGACCAGGGTGACCTCCACGCCCCATTCGGCGGTGGTGATGTCGAGGATCTGACGGATGTCCAGGTTGATGCGGTCGGTCTCGGACAGGGTCTCGTCCAGGGTGTGCTGACCGACGACCTTGCGCAGGGTGGTCTGGGCGATCTGGTCGATCGCGGAGTTCACGTTCTCGATCGCGATGACAGACTTGACCGCGTCGACCACGCGGAAGTAGGCCACGGCGGAGACGTCGACGCTGACGTTGTCCTTGGTGATGATGCCCTGGGACTGGATCGGCATGGTGATGACCCGCAGCGACACCCGGTGCAGGGCGTCGACGAACGGGATGATGAACCGCAGCCCGGGGGAGCGTGTTCCGACGAGTCGACCGAAGCGGAACAGCACTCCGTTCTCGTACTGCTTGACGACCTTCACGGCCATGGCGAGCACCATGAGGGCCACGAGGCCGACCACGACGATGAGAACGATCAGGAGTTGCATGCTGGGCTCCTCGGGACGAGGACCAGGGCGTTCGCGCGAGGTCCTGGGAATGGGTCGGCGGAGCACGTCAAGGGGGGCGAGCACACCGTCATGTGCTCGTGGCCCGTCTCGAGGGGCGCAATTCACCCGGACCGGCACCTGAGGCCGTGAGAACCTGATCAGGACCGGCCGTATGTCCAGCATCGCTCGTCGGGGACCACGCCGCATGGGCCGAACGGTCCCCCACCGTGCCGGCCCCCGTACGGGCGCAGGGGTCAGCCCTGGTCCGTGGGGAGGGGGGCGGCCCAGTCAAGGGTGGTGCCGGTGGGCCGGTGCGGGGCGATGGTGAGGGTTCCGCCGAGTTCCGTGGCACGGGTGCGGAGGTTGGCCAGTCCGCTGCGACGCGTGCGAGCCGGGTCGATGCCGCGGCCGTTGTCTGAGACCCGCAGCATCAGATGCGTGGCGGTGGCCTCGACCGTGACTCCACGGCGGTGGCGTGGGCGTGCCGGGCGGCGTTGGCGAGGGCTTCGCGGAGCACGGCGAGCAACTGGTCGGCGATGTCGTCGGCTACACGGGTGTCCAGCAGGCCGGTCATGCGCAGGGCGGGAGTGAAACCCAGGGTCGCGGCGGCCTCGCCCGTCTCGGCGACCAGGCGCGACCTCAGGCGCGTGTGCCCGGTGCTGTCGGGCTGTCCTCGAGCGTAGATCGTCGACCGGATGATCTTGATGGTGTCGTCGAGGTTGTCCACGACCTGTTGGATTCGCTCCGCGGCCTGCGGGTGGTTGGAGATCTGCGCGAGGACCGATTGCAGGGTCGTTCCTCCGGCGAACAGGCGCTGGATGGCCAGGTCGTGCAGGTCGCGGGCGATGCGGTCACGGTCGCCGAGGAGCAGGAGCTGTTCGGCGGCGCGGCGGTGCTCGGCGATCTCCGGGCGAGTGCGGCGTGGTTGGCGAATCCGGCGATCATGGCGACGGTCGCGGCGGTGAAGGCGGGACGGCCGGGGAGACCGGCGACCTGCAGGACGCCCCGCACGTGCTCGGGGGTACCGAGCGGGACCAGGAAGACCGGTCCCAGGGGCATGGGGGCGGTGTCGTGTTCGGTTCGAAGGTCGGAGTTCCAGTCGTCGGTCGTGATCGTCTCGCCGGAGGTATAGACCTTCGCGGCCAGCGTGGTGGCCGGCAGAACCAGCCCGCGTACGCGGTCGGCGTTCTGGCCGGAGGTGGCTTCGACGACCAGGTCGCCGGTGCCGGGGATGGGCACGGCGAGGGCGACCAGATGGGCGTCGGCCATCTCGCGGATGGTGGCGGTGAACGTGTCCAGGACCTCGGCCGGGGCGGTGCCGGACAGCAGGCTGCGGGTCAGTTCGCTGCTGGCCGTCAGCCAGCGTTCGCGGCGCTGTACCGCCTCGTACAGCCGGGCGTTGTCGACCGCCACCCCGGCCGCCGCGGCCAGCGTCGCCAGCACCGCCTCGTCATCGGTGTCGAACTCGGCACCACCGCGTTTGTCGGTCAGGTACAGATTGCCGAACACCGCCTCACGCACCCGGACGGGAACGCCGAGGAAGGTTCGCATCGGCGGATGCTCGGCCGGGAAACCAGCGGCGTCCGGGTGCTCGTTGAGATCGGCCAACCGCAGCGAGTGCGGCTCGCGGATCAACAGCCCGAGGATTCCGCGGCCCTCCGGACGGTGCCCGATCGCGGCGAGGGTCTCCTCGTCCATCCCGTACGTGATGAACTCTTCGAGACCGCCTTCCTCGCCCAGTACGCCCAGCGCCGACTCGGCCGACGCCCCACGGCCGGCCGCGACAGCGAGCCGCGGGCCTTCCTGTGACCGAACGTGTGCGCCTTCTGCGGCGGGGACAGGAGATGCGCGGAGGGCAGGTCATCAGGGCGCTCTCCGGCTCCGGCTCCGGCAGGGAGTGGCGCTCGCGGAGGTGACGCATGCTTGCTGCACGAACCGGGCTACGGCCTGGGTAATCGCCCGTTCCTCTCTATGGAAAGCAGCAGATGCGCCGCCCGCCACGGCCGGGAGTAGCCTGACAGCTACCGAGAACTTTCGGGCGCACGACCATGGCAGCGCCGTTCCCGGCGAGTGACAGACACGGGCAGCCGGAAACCGCCCGGAACGGATCGCACGATGAACGCCATCACACAGCCCGCAGAAAGTGCGGCGCCAGGTGACGGACACTCCTACCGGACGCCCTTGCCCCGGCTGCGCCTCACGCCGGACGTCAGCCATGGCCCGCTGGACGGCGCATGGTGGCCGCGCTGCGACGCCCTGGAACTGGAGCTGCCCGCGCTGGTCGGCTCCTTGGATCCGAGCATCGGCACCGTCACCCGCGTGACCGTGGGGACCGCCGCCTGGCCCGATGCCCCGCAGGAGGTGATGGCGCCCGGCCATGTGATCGAGGTGGCCCTGAGCGACGACGACGCCGAGACGCACGCCATCACCGTGGACTGCGGCACCGTGGGGCGCTGGGAGCTCCTGGTGGTCCCACCGGGCGAACCGGCCGACACGGCGGCCCGGCTGCTGACCACCGCCTCCGACCCCGCGAACCCACTGTCGGCTCCGCGCCTGCTGGCACTCGCCGAGGACGGCCTCGACGGGCAGGACACATGGGAGTCAGAAGGAGGAGCCGGAGCCTGACCTAGGTAAGCAGCCCGGCCCGGCCGGCTCCGACTGACCGGCGGATCGGGCGTCCACGACCCCGTGATGGAGCCATGGCACCGACAGATCCTTTGCCATCCCGGCCCGCCCCCCGTGGCAAGCGGACCACGGCGGGTGAGGGGATGACGGCAGGACGGCGCGCGGACCGCTCCGAGAGCTTCGGGGAAGCTCTCCTCGGAAAGATCCTCGACAGCGCGCACGAACTCCCGCCCCATCTCATCGGGCCCCTGGTCGCCGACGTGGTGGAGCGGCTCGGTGGCCGCCGACCGCAGGTGCTGTTGCAGGACTACGGCCAGCTGCTGCTCGTACCGCTGCCCGGTGAGGGCCTCACGGGCGGGGAACCGCACGTGATCGACGACTCCGAGGCGGGCCGCTGCTTTCTCGACGCCCAGCCCGTCGAACTGGCCGAGGCCGACGGCGTACGGCTCCATCTGCCGCTGCTGGACGGGGGAGACCAGGTGGGGGTCATGGCGGTGACGCTGGACAGAGTCGACGACCACGACCGCCGCCTGCTGCACAGGATTTCCGGCCTGGTGGCCGACCTTCTGGTGACCAAGCACGGCTACTCCGACCTGTTCTTCGGTGTCCGACGGGGTGAGGCGATGAGCGTCGCCGCGGAGGTCCAGTGGTCCCTGCTGCCACCGCTGGCCATGATCATGCCCCGGGTCGCCGTGGCCGGGATCCTGGAACCCGCCTACGACGTGGCCGGCGACAGCTTCGACTACGCGCTGAACGGCGACGTCCTCCACGTGGCGGTGATCGACGCGATGGGGCACGGACTGGACGCGGCCACGATGGCCACCGTGGCCATCGGCGCCTACCGCCACGCCCGCCGCGCCGGCATCGGACTGTCGGAGATCTACGAGTTCATGGACCGCGCCGTGGCCGAGCAGTTCGGTCCCGAGCACTTCGTCACCGCGCAGATGATGCAGCTGGACACGACGACGGGACGGGTGCAGTGGGTCAACGCCGGGCACCCGCCGCCGGTCCTCGTCCGCGACCACCGCGTCGCACAGCGTCTGGCCAGCCCGACCACGCTTCCCGTCGGCCTGGGTGGTTCGGTGCCCCGGATCAGCGAACTGGGGCTGGTGCCCGGGGACCGAGTCCTCTGCTTCACCGACGGAGTGGTCGAGGAGCACAAGAGCGGTGGGGAGGAGTTCGGGGAGGACCACCTGATCGACTGCGTGAACCAGCTGGAGCGGACCGGCCGCGGCATCCGGGCGGTGACGCGGTCCCTGTCCCACACGCTCAAGCAGGCGCGGGGCGGGCGGACCAGCGATGACGCGACCCTGCTCATGGTGGAGTGGCGCGGGTGACCTCTCGCCCCCGCCGTCCGACAGTGCGGTCACTGCTCCTCGCCGCCGGGAAAACCCGCCGCCGGGAAACGCGGAGTAGTGTGAACAGTACCGAGGGCATCTCGCACACCGGCTTCCACGCCGGGTCGTCCCCGGCGAAACATGAAACCCGGGCCGCCGCGGAGGTGGCCCGGAGACGGGTCCGCATCATGTCGGCGACCTTGTACCCCACGCTGCCGCACCCCGAGCCCGTCGCAGCCCCGGCCGCACGTCTCGCGTTGAAAACCGACGGCACTTCCCGCGGACTCCTGGACGGAGCCTGGTGGCCCCGCTCCCGGGACCTGCTGAGCGAACTGCCGGCGCTCACGGACGTGTTGGACCCCCTGTGGGGCCGCATCACCCGTATCGCCGTCAACCCGGAGCACTGGCCGGTCATCCCCCGCAAGGTTCCCGTGAGCGGGCACATCGTCAAGGTCGGCTGGTTCACTCCGGAGATCGATCCGCACAAGCTGCTGCTGCTCTCCTACGGCACCGGCCGCTGGGATCTGCTGGTCATCCCGCCCAGGACCGGGGCGGAGTCGGCGGCACGGCTGATGGCTGCCGCGTCCGACCACGACGGCCCGCCATTGACCGCGAGCGCGCTGATCGCCGCGGAGGAGGCCCGTCACGGTGTCTCCGCCACCGACCGGCCACCGGGACCGGAGGAGGCGTGGGAGTACGAGGGCGGCGCCTCGGCGGAGTCCGCGGCCGTTCCCGGACAGACCGGTACGCCGAGGCCGGCCAGCCGGCTGATCATCGGTATGTGAGGTGGCCGCCATGAGCGCCTTCCTGACGGCCACCGCCTTCCTGGTCCTCGTCGCAGTGGCGGCGTACGTGATCCACCGGCTCGGGCTCCAGCACGCCGACAGGATCGCCGCGTACCGGTACAGCACCCCCCGGCCCGGCCGCCGCGGCCGCTGCGCGCCACAGCCGTACGCCGCACCACGGGTGCGCATCCCGGCCGGACCGGCCCGCCCGGCCACGCCCCCACCGTCGGCTCGGTCCGCGGCGACGCGTGCCCGGGGCGTGCACGCGGGCCCCGGACCGCGCGAGGAGCGGCCGGGGCCCGTGGACCGAGGCATCTGAGGACCTTGAGCACCTGAGCACCTGAACCGAGGCGTCATGACTCTTCCGCGGCTGAACCTCTACCGGCACGACCGGGGCACGCGGGCCCTGGTCACCCTGGCCGGTGTCATCGACTCCGCCACCGCGCCCCATGTGCGCGCCGCCCTGGAGCGGTGCCTGCGGGACGGCATCACCCTCATCGACGTCGATCTGACCACCGTCGACCGCTGTGACGACAGCGGCCTGAGCGTTTTCCTCGACGTGTCACGGCACGCCGCCGAGAATCACGCGTTCCTGCTGCTGCACCACCCCTCCCCGCAGACCGAACGACTGCTCACGGACACGGGCTACGATCGTCTGCTCTATGCGCTGAGGCCGGGAGGGGCCCGGCGTCAGCGGGCGTGGCGCCCATAGGAGCTTCCCCAGCCAGCTGGTCGCCGGGCAGCACAGGCGGGCACCGGTCACCCTGGCCGCTGAGGGAGTCCGGGAGCCCGGCCCCGTGGGTCTCAGTCGGCGCGTCGTGCCCGGTGTGGCGGACTCCGTTGAGCTTGACTCGCGGGGAGGCTGTGCAGACCGGCCGAGTCGCGTGCGTGCGCGAGCGTCTCCCGGCTCAGTCGCTCCAGGGTCCGCGCCGGATCGGCGTAAGGCTTCAGCAGCAGCCGTACGCGCGCCGCCGGAGCGGTACTTCGGCCGGTCAGCCGTTGCATGGGCCCGCGCGATCCCGTCCAGGGCCTGCACCTCCTTCTCGATCACGTCCGTCGAGCCGGGCCGCCGTGCCGTTACCGCCGTCGACGAGGACGCCGCCCAGGCGGCGTCTGCGCTGGGCGAGGAGCCTGTGCCGACTGGACACCGGGTAGCCGCACGGCCCCGTAGCGCAGCACCAGAGCGCCCGCGCGGCGGTCGAGCCCGGCACGGACTGTTCCTTTCCCGGAGATGCTCCGGGCCGCCGCGGCGGCCACGGACGCCCCGGGTCCGGTCACCGTTGCCGTCCTCGTCAACGAGAACGCGGCTTGACCGGCCTGGAGTCGAGCACTCGTCAGCGTTCAGCCGGACCGCTCCCAAGGCCCCGTCCCTCACGGTGTGAGGCACCCCCGGCGGGGTACCCGCACGGAGACAGAGGGCCTGCGCAGCCGCTGACCGACGAAGCAGACGGCCTCCCGACACCATCGACTCCCCGATTCCAGGGTCGCGTGATGCGTCCGCACCAGGGACGTCGTAAGGCCCTTCCAGCGGCTCGGTCCCAGCGGCTCCCGGGGGACACCGAGCCGATCGGCCTTGTCCGGAGAGAGGTCCACCGTCATGAGCAGTAACACCGCGGTCCGCCCACCGCCCCCGGAGGCGTCCGGAAGTGACTTCGCCCGTCTGTCGAGAAAGATCGCCGCTGCCGGGCTGATGGGGCGCCGTCCCGGCTACTACGCGCTGCGGACCACCGTGGTGGCCGGGCTCTACGTCGGTGGGTGGGCAGCCGTCGCGGTCCTGGGCGACAGCTGGTGGACTCTGGCGGTCGCCGCCTTCCTCGCTGTCGTCTTCGGCCAGGTCGCCCTGCTCGCCCATGACGCAGCGCACCGCCAGGTGTTCCGCCGACGCCGGGCCAGCGAGGTGTCCGGACGAATCGCCGGTGCCGGTATCGGGATGGGATACGGCTGGTGGCAGGACAAGCACACCCGCCACCACGCCAACCCCAACCACGAGGAACTCGATCCCGACCTCGACCCCGACCTGCTGGTCTGGTCCCAGGACCAGGCGCGGGCCGCCAAGGGGCTCCCCCGGCTGATCGGCCGCCGGCAGGCGTTCCTGTTCTTCCCGCTCCTCACCCTGGAAGGCTTCAACCTGCATGTGTCGAGCGTGAAGGCACTGGCCAACCGCTCGCTCAAGCACCGCGCGCTGGACGGCGTCCTGCTCTTCGCGCACTTCGTGCTCTACCTGACCGTACTGCTCTGGCTGCTGCCGCCCGGCATGGCTATCGCCTTCCTCGCCGTCCACCAGTGCCTGTTCGGCGTCTACCTCGGTTCCGTCTTCGCGCCCAACCACAAGGGCATGCCCATCCTGAAGAACACGGACCGCCCGGACTTCCTCCGTCGCCAGGTGCTCACCTCACGCAACGTGCGCGGCGGCTGGTTCACCGACATCGCACTGGGCGGACTGAACCACCAGATTGAGCACCACCTGTTCCCCAGCATGCCCAGCCCCAACCTGCGCAGGGCCCGGACCATCGTGCTGCGCCACTGCCAGGAACTGGGTCTGGACTACGTGGAGACCGGGTTGATCGCCTCCTACCGGCTGGCCCTCGCCAGTCTCCACCGGGCCGGAGCACCACTGCGGCAGGCCCGCGTTCCCACCTGAGACACCTGCCGGAGCCACCGTCGGAGACCATGCTGCGGTCACCATCGGCACGCCCCCGAGTGGCGGGCCGCCCTTGCCCCCGCCGTCCGAGACCCTCGAGCCGGTGCGCCGGTCGCGCCCCGCGCCGCCCCGTCAGCCCGACGTTCCGCGCCCGCTCCCGGTGTCGATGAGGATCTGTTCCGCCTGGCTGACGTTGTCCGCATTTGATGGATGGGGAGGGCGCCTTCGAGGGCATGGCGCCTCCATCATCGACAGGTCTGGCAGACAGACAGGCGAAAATCGGCCGTCGGCGCCAGAGCATGGTCCGCCACTGGACACCCCGCGGCCACCGAAGGCGTGAGCGGACGGTGCAGCAGGGACCGTCCTGAGCCAGCTGGCCGGTCATGTCGCACGGCGCTGATCAGGCAGAACAGCGCCACGCGGTACAGCCAGGCACCACCCGTCAGAGATTCGATCCCACTCCTGAAGCGGGTGTCGCAGGTTCGAATCCCGCCGGGGGCACCAGCCAGAACGCCCCGAGCCGATCATGGCCCGGGGCGTCTGAATCCGCTGGAGAGTCCGCAGGTCAGACCCTTGATCGCCCAACCTCGCCCCAAAACGGTTGGTGCCGTCCGGGTCTATGCTGCGCAGAGGAACGTGAACAGCCGCAGCAAACGGGATAGACGTAGGCGCATACTGGGGGGCCAATGACAAAACCTGCTGCATCGAAGCGTCATCTGCCCACCAGCCCCTTCAAGGCGCCGGCCACACCAGCTCCCAAGCACTTCGCCGTGGGTGACCAGGTCACCCACGACATCTACGGCCTCGGCCGGGTGATCGGCATCGAGGAGGGAATCGCGGCACTCGTGGATTTCGGCTCGGCGCAAATGCGGATCTTGAGCCCGTACGCCAAGATGACCAAGCTGTAGGGTCCGCCGTGCCCGGTCACGGCACGCCAGGCCCCTTCAGAAACCTGCAACGAAAGAGAGACCCTCTCATCGATCTCACGTCGCTGTTCTCCGCTCCGGAAGGGCAACCCCGCCGTTCCACCGCAGCGGCATTGCCGCTTCCGACGACAAACCCGTTCCAGGCCCCGGACTTCGGGGAAGACGGGATCTTCCCGCTCGAGGGTGCACCGGGACCCGTTTCGGGCATGTGTGCAGCGCGCCCCAAGGCGGCTTAGCGCTGAGTCTTGGTCAGATCTTGTTGCCTGCGCGCAGCCAGGCGATGTAGTCGCCGGCGGCTCGTTCGGTGTCGTATTCGGCCTGGTAGCCGGTGTCTTCCTGGAGCCGGCTGATGTCCAGGACCATGGGCGGTGTGTCGCCTCCGGTGGGGAGGCCGACCTGGGCGTCGGGGGCCGCCTTTTTGATCGCTTCGGCGAGCTGGGCGTTGGTCGTGGCACGGCCGGAGCCGACGTTGTACGTACGGTGGTTCAGCTTGTCCGCGAGCTGGAGGAGGGCGAGGGCGCGCCCGGTGTCCCGCACGTAGTTGAGGTCGATCCCGTCCTCGGCGAAGGCCGGGCGCACGAGGTGGGAGAGGTCCGGGGCGGTGCCGCGGGCGGCGGCGTGGATGAGGGCGGGGGCAGCGAAGAACGGGTCGGCGTGGCCGAGCGGGCCCCAGGTGCCCGAGATGCGGTAGTTGACGATGTCGATGTCCGTGGCGTCGGCGAGGAAGCCGTTGAGCAGTTCACCGACCTTCTTGAAGGTGGGGATCGAGACGGGTGCGTTCAACGGCAGCGGCGCGTCCTCGCGTAGCGGCCCGTCGTTCTGGACCCCGAAGTAGACGCCGATCGTGCTGGCGACGCCCAGCCGTCGCACGCCCCACTCCTGCGCCGCCTGCGCGATGTTCAACAGTCCGTCGAGCGAATGTCGCGTCGCCTCGACCGCCGTGTCGGGGGTCGGGGACCAGGGATAGGACGCCGCCAGGTGCACGATGCCGGTGATGTCGTGGCGGCGGCCGATCGCGAGCAGGGCGTCGCGGTCGGTGATGTCCGCCTGTTCCACCGCCACCCGCTCTCCGGCGAGTAGGGCCGGGAGTTCACGGGTACGGCGCTGGGCCACGACGCAGTCTTCACCCAGGTCGAGCAGGGCCCGCACGGTGTGGGAGCCGATGAAGCCGAGACCTCCGGTGACGAGGATCATCGCTTGTCCCTTCTGTTCTGTAGCGGTGCTGTTCTGTAGCGGTGCTGTTCTGTAGCGGTGCTGTTCTGTAGCGGTGCTGTTCTGTAGCGGTCTTGATCGTCGGAGGGCTCTCCTACTTGCTCTGCAGCGCCCCCAGCGCGCTGGGGTCGTCTTCCAGCGCGCTGACCGCCGTCTTCCAGCCGGTGTCCCCGGGGTGGAGGGCGCTGCGGAGGAAGGCCGTGCTGAGGTGCTGGATCAGAGCGACGCGCGCGGGGCTCTCGTCCGTCGTCTCGGCGACCTCGTACCCGGGGATGCCGCCGAGCGAGTGCTCCGCTCCGAAGAGGGTGAGCAGGGCCTTGTTTCCCGGGCTGTAGGTGTACGGGTCGGTGAACCAGTCGGGTCCGCGGGTGGACAGCTGGGACTGGTCGTTGTCCCCGGCGACGATGAGGGCCGGCGTGGTCATGGTGTCGAAGGACGGCCGCATGAAGGGGAGGTGTTCGACGGCGAACGGGGTCAGGTCGTCGCCCAGGCCGGTCAGGGCGAGCAGCACGCCCGCCTTGACGCGGGGGTCGGACATGTCCTCGCCGGGAACGCCGTCGGCACCGAGGACGCGCGCGCCCAGCAGCGCGCTCGCGCTCTGGGCTCCCCAGGAGTGGCCTGCCACGGCGATGCGTTCGCGGTCGAGACGCCCGCCGAGGCCCGGGACGGAGGCTTCCAGCACGTCGAGTCCGTCCAGGACGCGCGTGAGGTCCTCGATACGGAAGCGCCACATCCGCGGCGTACGGGGGTCTTCGGCGGGGATGCCGAGCGTCCGGGAGTCGAGGTGGGTGGGCTGGATGACCACGAAGCCGTGAGCGGCCCAGTAGTCCGCCAGCGGGGCGTAGCCGTTCATCGACCAGCCGAAGCCGTGCGAGAAGACGATGACGGGCAGATCGCCGCCGGTCGCGGGGGCGGACACGCGGACCTGGAGATCCTCCCCGCGGCCCGGGGCGGGCAGGACGACCGGCTTCGCGGATACCACCGTGGTGGGCGCACCCTCGATCTGCCGCGCGTTCGTGGCGTTCGCGTCGGGCGTGGACGTGGGGATGGGCATGGGAGTGCCTTCCGTTCGGATTCTTCGCGCTGGTGGTTCGGGGGCCCGGGGTGGTCCGGGGCGCCGCGGGGCGGACCGGGGAGGGAGCGAGGAGGGTTGGTCACACCCGGCCCGACGCCGGGTATCGACGACCGCGTGTGCCGTTCGGCCCGGTGGAGCGTGCGAGGGCGGGGGACGGCCTGGTCGCCCGTCCCCCGGTCTGCCATCATGGCCGAACCGGAACATTGCTCCGCTAACAATACGGAGCGACGTTCCGCTTTGCAAGGCCGGTCATGGAAGGAGTGCGAGTGCCGTGGAGAACGACAGCGGCCGGAGCGCGGGAAGCTCAGCCGGCTCCAGGCGCAAGGACGCCCGACGCAACCAGCAGACCCTGCTGGACGCGGCCGCCGCGGTCTTCGTCGCCTCGGGCGTGGAAGCACCGGTGCGCGACATCGCGGCCAAGGCCGGTGTCGGGATGGGCACGATCTACCGCCACTTCCCCACCCGGGCAGACCTCATCATCGCCGTCTACCGCCACCAGGTCGAAGCCTGCGCCGAGGCGGGCCCGGCCCTGCTGGCGACCAGCCCCACACCGCACGCCGCCCTCGAAGCGTGGGTCGAGCTGTTCGTCGACTTCCTGGTCACCAAGCACGGCCTGGCCGCCGCGATACAGGCCGACAACGCCGGCTTCGAAACGCTGCACGCCTACTTCGTCGACCGCCTCCTCCCGGTGTGCACCCAGCTCCTCGACGCTGCCGTCGCCTCCGGTGAGATCCGCTCCGGCCTCAACGCCATTCACCTCATGCGCGGCATCGGAAACCTCTGCATCGGCGCCGAAAGCGATCCCCATTACGACGCCCGCCGGCTGGTCAAGCTCCTCGTCGCGGGACTACGCCAACCACGCTGACCGTGCCCCCGGGTCCATTCGATCCACTCGCCGATCCTGGACGGCTCGGTCAGAGGGCAGGGCTGGGCCGGGCCGCCCGCGCCGGGGATGGGTGCCCCGGCGTCGGCCACCGCTTTCAGGGGATGGGCTGCCCCGGCGTCCGTCATCGCCTTCAGCCGTAGCGCGCCGCCAGCGCCAATGCCGTTGCCGCGATCCGTTCCCGCAGCTCAGGCGGGCTCACCACCTCCACATGCGCGCCCAGCCTGAGCAACTCGCCCTCCGCATGCGTCAGACTCTCGATCGGGATGAGCGCGCGGCGCCAGCCGCCGGGATGCTCTTCCTCCCCCGCCTCGACGGCATCGATCACCGCCGGCACCCCGATTTCCCGCAGCCGCTCGGCCCCGGCCGGGGAGATCCGGATCTCCGCCCGCCCCTGCCAGAGCGATTCCTGCAGCTGCGCCGTGTGCGCCCGCCAGTACGATGCCAGGTCGAAGTCCGCGAGTGGCACAAACTCCTCGTCGAGTGTCCGGAGGTCCAGGATCTGGCTGATCCGGTAGGTGCGGGGGGTGTCGGCGCCGGCGTGCGCCACCACGTACCAGCGGCCCGCCTTGAGCACGATCCCGTACGGTTCGAGCCGCCGCTCCACGATCTCCGGGGCGTACCAGCGCCGGTAGCGCACGTGGACCGCCCGCCGCTGCCATACCGCCGCCGCGACCGCGGGCAGATGCGGGGCATCGTCCGCCTCTCGGTACCACCCGGGCGCGTCGAGGTGAAACCGCTCGCGGATGCGTCGCGCCTGGCGCCGCAGCTCGGTCGGCAGTGCGGCCTCCAGTTTGAGTTCGGCCGCGGTCAGCACCGAGCCGAGCCCCAGATCGGCCGCGGGCCCCGGCAACCCGGCCAGGAACAATGCCTCGGCCTCATCGGCGGTGAGCCCGGTCAAGCGGGTGCGGTAGCCGTCGACCAGCGCGTAACCGCCGTCGTGGCCCGGCTCTCCGTAGATCGGGACGCCGGCCGCGGTCAGCGATTCCACGTCCCGGTAGACCGTACGGACGGACACCTCGAGCTCCGCCGCGAGTTCGGCGGCGGTCATCCGGCCGCGGTTCTGCAGCAGGAGAAGGAGGGAGAGGAGTCTGCCGGCGCGCATGTCGGGGAAATCTACCCAGGTCCACTGACACGTGTTGTCAGTGGAGTGGGCCTAGCCTCCGGCACATGGACAACAGCACTGGCTTCGGCTTCTTCACCGGCACGTACGACGTCGTCAACCGTCGGCGCAAGGACTTCCTCGACCCCACCGAGGGCGAAGACCGCTGGGAGGAGTTCCCGGGTCTCACCCGCGCCTCCGCGCACTTCGACGGGCGGGCCAACTTCGATGAGATCGAGTTCCCGACGAAGGGCTTCGCCGGACTGACCCTGCGGCTGTACGACCCCGCCGCCGACGCATGGTCCCTGTACTGGGCGAGCAAGCGCACCGGCACGCTCTTCCCGCCTGTGACCGGCCGTTTCGAGCCGGACGGCACTGGCGTCTTCCACGGTGACGACGAACACCTCGGACGCGGAGTGAAGGTCCGCTTCGTCTGGTCGGAGGTCACCGAGACCACCGCGCACTGGGAGCAGGCGTTCTCCGTCGACGAGGGGCGCACCTGGATCACCAACTGGCACATGCACATGACCCGTCGGGCAACCTGACAGGGGTCTCCTGTCTCCGGGCTGCCGGCCACGCCGAAAAGGGGGATCTCCAGAAGGAGCTGGCGGAGTTACGGGGCGGAAGGTCCCCCCAGATCCCCACAGGGAGGGACGCCCTCACCTCGGCGGGGCGGCAAGTGCCTTACGTCACAAAGGCGTTGAGCTGGGCGCCGGAGATCACGGCCCGGTCTCGGTCCTCTTTGGTTGGGCAACCGTTCAGCTTCCGGACAACTCTACTTTGGTGACCCTTCCGTTCCGGCCGCCGGGGGAGACAGATGGCAGTCGGGACTCCAGGGCGACCAATGCGTTACTGATGGAGGATTTGTGCGCAATAGAACCCGAGGTGTGGTGGGTGCGGCGGTCGGCGCCGTCGTCACCGCCGCTGTGGCCGCCGGGGCCGGCGCTGTCGTGACAAACGGCGACGGGACCGACCAGAACCAGCCCTCCCCCAGGGCTGCCGCGGCAGGAAAGACCACGGGCGACTTCGACGGCGACGGCTATGCCGACCTCGGAGTGGGCGCGCCCGACGGCACCGTTTCCGGGAAGTCCAAGGCGGGCTACGTGGGCGTGACGTACGGGGCCCAGAGCGGCGTGGACACCCGTCGGCACGCTACGTTGTCGCAGGCCAGCGCGGGGGTGCCCGGCACCCCGGAGGCCGGGGATCACTTCGGCTCGGCCGTGGTGCGCGGTGACGTGGACGGGGACGGGTACACCGATCTGATCGTCGCCGCGAACTACGAGGCCATCGGCGACGTCAAGCGGGCCGGCTCCGTGACGGTCGTCTTCGGCTCGAAGGACGGCCTGTCCAGCGACGCCATCGCCTTCCACGCGCCGAAGGCCACCGCCTACGCGATGTTCGGCGACACCATGGCCGTGGGCGACTACAACCACGACGGCCGCGACGACATCGCCATCTCCGACGGCACCAAGGTCCAGATCGTCAGCGGCGCGGCGAACCTGCGCGAGACGGCCACCCCGAAGATGTCCAGCGTCACCCCGCCCGGCGGCGGGGCGGGCATCGAGCATCTGTCCTCGGGCGACATCAACGGGGACGGCTTCGCCGACCTGGTCACCGTCGCCTACCAGGACGACCCCGCCGACGAGGGCACGCTCGGCGTGCTGCCCGGTTCGTCCGGGGGGCTGAAGAGCGAGTCGCTGGGCGAGGACGTCGCGCTGCCGTTCGCCTCGTACCAGGCCGTGGTGGGTGACATCAACGGCGACGGCAAGGACGACGTCGTCACCGACACCGGCTTCGAGGACGGTCCGGACGACCAGCGCCTGCGGACGTACCCGGGCACCGCCCAGGGCCTCGACACCGCGAACCCGGTGGACTGGAAGGGCGCGGCGCAGAGCGGCACCGCCTCCCAGCTCACCGACATCAACGGGGACGGCAATGACGACCTCGTCGTCAGCGACACCGCCGCCGAGGCCCCCGGCGGCTACAACGACGCCGGCGCCATCACCGTGCTCAAGGGCACCAAGAACTGGCTGACCGACACGGGGGCGCAGACGTTCTCCCTCGACACCGAGGGCGTTCCCGGCGAGATGACGGGCAACGACAAGTTCGGTGACGCCGTCTCGGCGGCCGACTACAACGGCGACGGCAAGCCCGACCTGGCCATCGGGGTCCCGAACCGGACCGAGGGCGCGGGCGCGGTGGCGCTCCTGTACGCGGGTGCCGACGGGATCACCGCCGAAGGCTCCGCCCTCATCGGGCCGGGCGACCTCGGCTCACCGGCAGCCGATGCCGCCTTCGGCACGGAGCTGTCCGGGCGCGCCACGAAGTAGCACCGCCTCACGCAGCACCACCGCAGGTAGCACCACCCCGTTGTTGGTTCGATGGCCTGGCCCGACTCTTCCGAGCCGGGTCAGGCCATCGGCCGAACGCGACCAGCCGAACGCGACCAGCCGAACGCGACCATGAATTCATGGTGAAGCGCTGCCGACGAGACATCGTCGTATCACCGCCGAAGCCGTACGGCGGCCCCGGCGCGGACAGCCTCTCCGGTGGCCCGGGCACAAACGTCGTCCACCAGGACTGACGCTTCACGTGAGCCACAGGCCCGACCCTCCGCGGGTCGGCCCTCCCCCGCGTACTGCCCCTCAGCCCGCGGCCTTGGCGATGATGCCCCGCATCTCCTCGCGGCCGAAGGCCCGCAGTGTCGTGGTGCGCACATTGCCCAGCGCGCCGAGCCGCAAGGACGCCGCGGTGGCGGTCTCGTCGTCGGGGGCCTCGATGATGCACACAAGGTCGTACGGCCCGTCCGTCCAGTAGATGTCCACGAGCCTCGCCCCGAGCTTGTTCAGTGCCGCGGAGAAGTCCTCGGCGCGCCTCGCCGTGTCCTTGTAGGCGCTGACTCCCCGCTCGGTCCAGTTCAGCAGCGTGATGTAGGTCGCCACGCCCCTCACCTCCCAGGAGAAGAACCCCCTGAGATCGATTCTGGGAGCGACGCCCTGACTCCGCACCCCTGACCCACGGGACGTGGTCGACGGCCACGGTCAGGTTTGCCGAACCGGCAACAGGCATGGCCCGCGCCACCCAGGTCACGGCAGGATCGGACCGTCGGCCGCCACGCAGAGTGCGTGCCCGAGCGCCCCCGGGAGAGAACCATGCCGCAGCCACCCACAACCGACCTCACCCACCGCCTGGTGTCCTCCCCCGCCGGGCGGATCCACCTCGTGGAGCAGGGCACCGGCCCCCTGGTGCTGCTCGTCCACGGCTTCCCGGAGTCCTGGTACTCATGGCGCCACCAGCTGCCCGCGCTCGCCGCGGCCGGGTACCGGGTGGCCGCCATCGATGTGCGCGGATACGGGCGCTCGTCCAGGCCCGGGGCGGTGGACGCGTACCGGATGCGGGAGCTGGTGGCGGACAACGTCGCCGTGGTGGAGGCGCTCGGCGAGGAGTCCGCCGTGGTGATCGGCCACGACTGGGGCTCGCCCACCGCCGCCAACTCCGCCCTGCTGCGGCCGGATGTGTTCCGCGCGGTCGGGCTGCTGAGCGTGCCGTACGCCCCGCGCGGCGGCCCCAGGCCCAGTGAGGTCTTCGCCGGGATGGGCGGCGAGGAGGAGTTCTACGTCTCCTACTTCCAGGAGCCGGGCCGGGCCGAGACGGAGATCGAACCGGATGTACGCGGCTGGCTCGGGGGAATCTACGCCGCGCTGTCCGGCGACACCATGCCCGGCCCCGACCTGCCCGACCCGCACTTCCTCACGCGCGGCGCGACGCTGCGCGAGCGCTTCCCCGCCGGGCGGCTGCCCGCCTGGCTGAGCGAGCGGGACCTCGATGTCTACGCCGGCGAGTTCGAGCGCACCGGAATGAGCGGGGCGCTGAACCGCTACCGCAACATGGACCGGGACTGGGAGGACCTGGCCGAGTTCGACGGTGCGCCCATCACCCAGCCGTCTCTCTTCATCGGCGGTGCCCTGGACGCCTCCACCACCTGGATGGGCGACGCGATCAAGGCATACCCGACCACGCTGCCCGGGCTCATCGGCTCGCACATCCTCGAGGACTGCGGCCACTGGATCCAGCAGGAGCGCCCCGAGGAGATCAATCGGCTGCTGGTGGACTGGCTGAATTCCCTCCCCGCGTAAGGCGTACGGCTCTCACGGCTCGGTAACAGCCTGTGCGCTCGCGGTGAATGACTTAGGCATTCACGATGAAATCAACATGATTGTTGACGATTTCGCGGCCAGCGCCTCACGTTCTCGCATGCGCCACCATCCGGCAGGCAGCAGAGCGCGCCATGTGAGGAGAGGTCCGTGAAGCGCGGAACCATGATCAGGGGGCTTGCCGCGGCCGCCGCCGTACCGGCGGCGGCCGACGGAGGATTATTCGTTGCGCCGGCGGCGGGTGCGACGGGCGCGTCGAGATCGACGGCAAGGCCGTCGATGCCACCGGCGCCCCGATCTTCCTCGCCAACCGGATAGGCGGCTGTCTGCCGTCGTCGGTGACGAGCGGGAGCGGCCCCGGAGGCCCTGGCGGTCCCGGGATGCCCGGTGGGATGGTCAGCAACGCGGACTGGGGGCTCGCCTCGGGGGGCGCATCCCATCGGTGGGCGCGAGGGCGGCTAGGACCCGCGGCGGTCCTGCTGCCGTTGGAGGGCTCGGAAGTCGTCGAAGAAACCGTAGGTGTGGGCCGGTGGGCCGTCGGCGGGGTGCTCGACGGTGCGGTTGGCGTAGAGGCTGTTCAGGAGCCAGGGCTGTTTGTCCGGGCCGAAGTTCTCTGTCATGGCGGCGCCTTGGGTGACTCCGTACGTCGCCACGGCGAGGCGCCCCGTGTCACGGAAGTGGCCCACCTGGTCCCGCAGGAAGTGCTTGTTGCGCTCGAACCAGGGGCTCATGGCGAGGAAGTCGTGCCACTTCTGCTCCGGGACGGGGTGCTCGATGGCGTCCCTGATCAGTTTCCACACCGGAGTGTCCGGCGGAAGGTGGTAGCGGCGGGCGAAACGGGTGGGGATCGTGTCGCTCAGGTGCTGCTTCCAGAGCTGTACCAGGGAGAACTCGGTGACGAGGAATTTCTGGTCGTCGCGGAGGCGGGGAAGGATGTAGTCGAGATAGGGCTGTACCCGCTCCGGTGCGGCGACGTGGGGGTGGATGTCGACGCCCTCGATCTCCGGGGTGCGGCGCGCGAAGGACAGCCAGCGGTCGGTGGCCGCCGTCTGCTCGTCCGGTTTGTCGAGGTGGTTGAGCGCGCCCATGTAGAGGTGGGTCCGGCAGCGCGAGGGAAAGTGCTTCTTCCGGTACGCGATGATGTGCTCCGCGACCGTCTCGTAGAACGTGTTCATCGCGCCCGAGCTGCGGTCCTGCGGGAGGCTCTCGATGAACGGCTCGTTGCCGATGGCCAGGACGTCGACGGTGTCGAGGACGGTGTGCAGGACCTGGTCGACCCGGGCGAGTTCCGCGGTCATGGCCGAACTGCCCGGTCGGGGGATCGCCCGGTGGTTGTACGGGAACTTCAGCGACAGGACCGTGCCGTAGCCCTGGTGGTGGGCGTCCAGGAGCGCCTCGATGGCGCGCTGCTGGGAGGCGTCGGCCGTGACCTCGGGCATGGGGACGAAGCCCCGGAGCCAGCTCGCGGAGAGGTCCCGCAATTCGGCGAAGGTCACGCTGTCGGGGTCCTCGTTGAAATTCGCTCCCAGCGCGCCGTCCGGACCCTCGGCCGGGCCGTCGGCGGGCGCTCTTTCCCCGGAGGCGTGGCCGGACTTGTCGTCGGGGCGCTGTTCGCCCTGTGTGCATCCCGTGGCGATGAAAGCTGTCCCACCCATCAGGGCCAGCACACGCCGCCGTGCCAGCGGGTTCTTCCTCGTCTCCGTCTCCGTCTCGGTATCCGTATCCGTATTCAAGTGACGTTCCCTGTCCGTGCTGATTTTCCGGCCCGTACCGGCCGGACTGCCCGGGAGGATGCGTCGGCGAGGGCTGCCAGTTGCCCAGGGCACCCACATTTTTCGCGGAATCGGTTTCCCGGGGGGGGGTGCCGTTGCCCGGTCAGTGGGTGATCTGGACGGTGACGGTGATGGCTCCTCTGTTGTCGTCGAGGCAGCTCCCGTCACGGTCGTTGATGCGGAGTTGGAGGACGCCCGGGCGGGTGGCCTGGAAGTGCCAGGCGCGGCCCACGGCGTGGGGGTTTCGGGGGTTCCCCGGGTAGCGGCCCAGGAGGGCACCGAAGGGGGCGTCGGAATTCACCTTGCAGTCCGTCCAGGCGAAGCGGAGGGCTTCGTCGTCGGCGCGGGTGTGGCCCACCGGGCCGGTCAAGGGCAGGTTGGCGGCGTCCACCGTCCAGGTGCCGGTGGTGTAGCGGACGCTCACCCTGTCGCCCTTGCGGACCGGGGTGGTCGTCGCCGGCTGCCAGCCGCGTGCCGCCTCCACGGTCACCTTCGTCGTGCTGGTGGCGGGCTGAGGCGATGCGTCGTCGTCGCCGTCGCTGTCGGACGGGGGGCCGAAGGTGAAGAAGAGCGCGGTGGCGAGGCCCGCCACCGCGAGCGCGGCGCCCGCCGTCCACCACCATGCCCGGGCCCGGCCACGGGGACGAGGGGGTGGCGGCCCGGCCGGGGCGACGAGCGTCGGTTCCCGGTCCAGGTCCGGGGTCCGGGCCGGGGACGAGATCAGCGTGGGGTCCGGGTCGAGGGTGGGGGTACCGGTCACGGTGTGGGGCGCGCCCGCGGTGGAGGTCGCGCTCACCGTCGGGGGCGCGGTCATCGTGGGGGTGTCCGCCAGGTACGCGGAGGTGTCCGCGTCGCCGCCCGGCGTTGGCGCGGGCCCCGGAGCCTGTACGGGCCCCGCGGGCGCGGCCGGGGGCAGCGGGCCCGGGTCGTCCGCACCGTCCGCGACGCGTCGCAGGGCGGCCCGGAGCGTGGCGGCGGAGGGGCGCTGGGCCGGGGACTTGTTCAGCAGGGCCTGGATGATGGGCCGCAGAGGGCCGACCCGTTCCGGGATGACGGGATCCGCGAAGGTGACGGCGTGCAGCGCGGCGGCCCCGGTGGGGCGCTGGAAGGGCGGCACGCCGGAGGCCACCGCCGATAGCGTCGCGCCCAGCGACCACAGGTCGGACGGCGGGCCGACCTCCTCCGCGGTCAGCCGCTCGGGCGCCATGTAGCCGATGGAGCCGAGGAGTTCGCCGGTCGTGGTGAGCGACTCGTCGTCCTCCAGGGCGGCGATGCCGAAGTCGGTGAGGACGGCGCTGCCGTCCCCGCGCAGCAGGATGTTGGCGGGCTTGATGTCGCGGTGCAGCGCCCCGGCGGCGTGCACGGCCTCCAGCGCGCCGAGCAGTTGCAGCCCCAGGGCGGCGGTGTGGCGGGGCGCGAGGGGGCCGGTGTCGGCGATCCGGCGGGCCAGGGAGGGGCCGTCGATCAGCTCCATCACGATCCAGAGCCGGTCGTCGTGTTCGACCAGGTCATGGACGCCCACGACGTGGGGGTGGCGCAGCCGGGCGACGGTCCGCGCCTCCCGCTGGGCCCGGCGCAGCCGTCGGTGGTGCTCGTGGTGGTCGCTCGCGACGTGCAGCTCCTTGGCGGCGACCTCGCGCGCCAGCATCTGGTCGTACGCGCGCCAGACCGTGCCCATGCCGCCGCGTCCGAGCCGGTCGCCCAGCTGGTAGCGGCCGGCGATCAGCCGCATGTCGTCCCCGCCCGATGTCACCCGATCTCTCCTGCTCTCACGCCCGGTGAGCATAGTCGGAAGTGTTCGAACACAATTGATCTCAACTGATTCAACAGTCAGCCTGCATCGCAACGCCCGGGTGAAATTCCCCCTGATTCAAGGAGGAAACAGGCATTAAGCATCCACATTCATTGCGCTTATCTCAACGCGTCCGTACGGTGTCGGCCATGCGGCAACAGGTCGAGGTGGCGGAACGCGTGCGCGAGGTGATCGGCAAAGCCGGTTGTACCCAGCGCGAATTCGCGCGGCGGGTCGTGATGGACCCGTCCAAGCTCTCGCGTTCGCTCAGCGGGAGCCGGCGCTTCACCGTGGGCGAGCTGGCGCGGATCGCCGACGCCGGGAACGTGGACGCCGGATGGCTGCTCGGCACCACGGCGACCGGCGGCGCCGCCGACGCGCCGCGGCCGCCCGCCCCGGCCGCGCTCCCCGACAGCGGGCGGCCGCTGCAGATCGTGCGGGAGACGGTGCGGCTCATCGCCGAGCGCGGCTTCCACGCCGTACGCGTCGCCGACATCGCCGCCGCCTGCGACACCAGCACCGCCACCATCCACTACCACTTCCCGGGCCGCGCCGAGCTGCTCGAAGCCGCCGTGCGCTGGTGCATGGACGAGGACACCGCGCGCCGCGCCGCCCGGACCGCCACGGCCGACGACGCGCGCGAGGAGCTGCGGCAGCTGATCGCACTGCAGGCGCCGCACACCGAGCGGCAGCGGCAGCAGTGGCTGGTGTGGATGGACCTGTGGGCCGAGGCCGCGCGGTCCACGGCCATCGGGCGGCTGCACGCCGACTTCTACCAGCAGTGGCGGCAGACCGTCGCCGAGGTGATCCGGCGCGGGATCGAGCAGGGGGTCTTCCGCGCCGTGGACCCGGAGTTCAGCGCGCTGCGCCTGACCGCGCTGATCGACGGACTCGCCATTCAGGTGCTGGCCACCGCGCCCGGAGAGGGCGGCACGACCGCCGAGGCCATGGACCTCGCCTGCAACGCGTACGTGGACTCCGAATTGACCGTACGCACGACCGCACGACCGGTCGCACGGCGCTCCGGCGCCGATGAGGCCGGGCCGCCCGACCAGCCCGGACCGTAGGACGGCCGACCGGCGCGGACCGTAGCTCCGCGCTGCTTCGCACCGTAAGAGAGGGAGAGAAGCCCATGCCCATGAACGACAGCGTCATCATCACCTGTGCCCTGACCGGCGCCGGGGACACTGTGGGCCGCAGCCCCCATGTCCCCGTCACCCCCGAGCAGATAGCCCGCTCCGCCGTCGAGGCCGCGGAGGCCGGGGCGGCCGTGGTCCATATCCACGTACGTGACCCCGAGACCGGCGCCCCCGCCCGCGATCCGCGGCTCTATCGCGAGGTCGTGGAGCGGGTCAAGGAGACCGGCACCGACGTCGTCATCAACCTCACCGCGGGCATGGGCGGCGACCTGGTCATCGACCCGGAGAACCCGCTCGCCCACCTCCCCGGCACCGACCTGGTCAGCGGCCTGGACCGGCTCCCGCACGTCGAGGATCTGCTCCCCGACATCTGCACCCTGGACTGCGGCTCGCTCAACTTCGGCGACGGCAGCAACCTCTACGTCTCCACCCCCGACATGCTGCGCACCGGCGCCAAGCGCATCCAGGAGCTGGGCGTCCGCCCCGAGCTGGAGATCTTCGACACCGGGCAGCTGTGGTTCGCCAAGCAGCTCCTGGCCGAGGGGCTGCTGGACGACCCGACCGTCTTCCAGCTCTGCATGGGCATCCCGTGGGGCGCCCCGGCCGAGCCGGGCGTGCTCCAGGCCATGGTCAACATGCTGCCCGAGGGCGCCCAGTGGGCCAGCTTCGCGCTGGGCCGCATGCAGATGCCGTGGGTGGCGCAGTCCATTCTGCTCGGCGGCAACGTACGGGTCGGGCTGGAGGACAACCTCTACCTCAGCCGGGGCGTCAAGGCCACCAACGGCCAGCTCGTCGAGCGCGCGGTCCAGATCACCGAGCTGCTGGGCGCGAACGTCGCCACACCGGACGAGGCCCGGCAGCGGCTCGGCCTCAAGCCCCGCGCGTAATCCCCCACCAGCTCCTCATCTCTCTCCTCCCTCCCCTCACACCCTTAGGACCGCCATGCCCTCATCCCCCTGCGCCCCCGAAGAGGTACGCCGCGTCGCCTGCGTCGGCGCCGGAGTCATCGGCGGCGGCTGGGTCGCCCACTTCCTGGCGCGCGGCTACGACGTCACCGCCTGGGACCCGGCCCCCGACGCCGAGGAGAAGCTGCGCCGTCTCGTGGACGCCGCCTGGCCCGCCCTGACCCAGATCGGCCTCGCCGACGGCGCCTCCCCCGACCGGTTGACCGTCGCCGCGTCCGTCGAGGAGGCCGTGGCCGACGCGCAGTTCGTCCAGGAGAGCGCCCCCGAGAAGCTGGAGCTCAAGCGGTCGCTGCTGGCCCAGCTGGACGCGGCGGCCCCGCCCGGGGTCGTCATCGCCTCCTCCACCTCCGGCTATCCGATGACCGATATGCAGACCGAGGCCGCCGACCCCGGCCGCCTCGTCGTCGGCCACCCCTTCAACCCGCCCTATCTCATTCCGCTGGTGGAGGTCGTCGGCGGGAAGCAGACCGACGCCACGACGGTCGAGTGGGCCTCACGCTTCTACAAGGTGGCCGGCAAGTCGGTCATCACCATGGAACGCGAGCTGCCCGGCTTCATCGCCAACCGGCTCCAGGAGGCGCTGTGGCGGGAGGCGCTGCACATGGTCGCAGGCGGTGAGGCCACGGTGAAGGAGATCGACGACTCGATCACCGAGGGGCCCGGACTGCGGTGGGCCTTCATGGGTCCCTGCCTCACGTTCGCCCTAGCGGGCGGCGAAGGAGGCATGGGACATATGCTCGACCACTTCGGACCCTCGTTGAAGTCTCCGTGGACCCGTCTCGAGGCGCCTGAGCTGGACGACACGCTGCGTGCGGCCATGGTCGACGGCTGTGACGAGGCGGCGGGCGGCCGTACCATCGCGCAGCTCGTCGCGGAGCGGGACCAGGGCGTCATCGACGTCCTGCGGGCGACTGGCCGACTGCCGCGGCAGCGCGCCGAGGGGACGGATGCCATCACACATACCCCCAGCACCATGGGAGACGAGAAGTGAGCACCACGCTCCCCGACTACCGGCAGACCGTACGTCCCGAGTGGATCGACTACAACGGCCATATGAGCGAGGCGTTCTACGTCCTCGTCTTCGGCCACAGCACCGACGAGATGATGGTGGAGACCGGCCTGGACTCCGCCTACCGCGCCAAGACCGGCTGCTCCCTCTACACCGTGGAGTCGCACATCCGGTATCTGAACGAGGTCGAGGAGGGCGCCGAACTCACCATCCGTACGCGCGTCATCGGCGTGGACGAGAAGAAGGTGCGGTTCACCCACGAGATGCATGTGGGCGAACCGGTCGGCGCCCCCGTGGCCACCACCGAGCTGCTCGCGCTCCACATCGACCAGCACGAGAGCCACTCGGCCCCCTTCCCCGATGAGATACGGGAGCGGCTGACGGACCTGCTGGAGAACGCCCCCGAGTGGGCGGGCCGGGCGATCGGCCCGGTTCCGGCCGAGGCGGGTTGAACGACCGCCGTCCCTCCTGAACGCCCCGGCCCCGGCATCGTCGGGGGGCCGGGGCGTTCGCCGTTCCGGATGAGGATCGGGTGAGGTTGAATGGCGGTGGAGGCAGTGGCGGAAACACCGCGGGACGCGTGTGCGAGGAGTGACGACGCCATGGCGGACGCCGGAGCGGGCACCGGCCCGGAAGCCTGGCCCGACGGCAACGGGAACGGGAACGGCAACGGGAACGGGAACGGGAACGGGAACGGCAAGGGCAGTCGGCGCGTCGAGCTGAGCGAGGTGCCCGAGACCTTGCTGTGGAACCTCTATATGCGGGCCGCCGAGGCCCGCCGGGCGCGGACCGTGCTGGCCGACCCCAAGGCCGTGGAGCTGGTCGACCGCATCGACTACCCCTTCGAGGAGACCTTCGGCGCGCCCAGCCCACTGCTGGCGCAGGGCCACGCGCTGCGGGTCCGCACCTTCGACGCCGCCGTACGGGCCTTCCTGGACGAGCATCCGGACGGCACGGTCGTCACGCTCGCCGAGGGCCTCGAGACGCAGTACTGGCGGGTGGACAACGGGCGGGCGCGCTGGCTGTGCGTGGAGCTGCCGGAGACCGCGGAGGTGCGGCGGGCGCTGCTGCCGGACGAGGAACGCCGGCGCACCCTCGCCCGCTCGGCGCTCGACCTGTCCTGGCGGGACGAGGTCGATCCGGCGCGCGGGGTGCTGATCACCGCGCAGGGGCTGCTGATGTATCTGCGGCCGACCGAGGTGAAGGACCTGATCGCGGGGTGCGCCGAGCGGTTCCGGGGCGGGGCGCTGGTCTTCGACGCCGTACCGCGCTGGTTCAGCGCCCGGACGCTGCGCGGCGAGATGCGCACCGCGCGGGGCTATCAGGCGCCGCCCATGCCGTGGGGCATGGACGCGGGTGAGCTGCCGAAGGTGCGGACGGCCCATCCGGCGATCACGGACGTGCGCGAGGTGCCGCCGCCGCGCGGCCGGGGGTTCTACTACGGGGCGCTGGCGCCGCTGATGCGATGGCTGCCCGCGGTGCGGAACCTGCGGCCGACGATGACGGCGATAGCGCGCTTCTCGTAACGGTTGACCACGCCGGAGGCTCACGTTTGGCTTGGTCCATGACCAACCACACGCACCGCGAAATCCGGCTGGCGGCCCGCCCCGAGGGGCCGGTCACGGATGACCTCTTCGAGATCGCGGAGGTGCCGGTCCCCGAGCCCGGACCGGGCCAGGTCCTCGTACGGAACACCCATATGGGCGTCGCCGCCGTGACGCGCACTCTGATGGACGAGGACACCGGCATCCCGCTGGCCTCCTTCGAGATCGGGGCACCGCTGAACGGGCCGGCGGTCGGCGAGGTCGTGGCCGCCCCCGGCACCGACCTCGCCCCCGGCGACCTGGTGGAACACCGACTCGGCTGGCGCGAGTACGCGCTGCTCGACGCGGATGAGGCGCACCGCCTCGAACCGGGCCTGATGCCCGACCCGGCCGCCTATCTCTCCCAGGGCCCCACCGCTTTGATGGGCGTCGAGCGCGGCGCGGAAGTGCGGCCCGGCGACACGGTGTTCGTCACCGGGGCGGCCGGTGGCGTGGGCTCCCTGGCGGGCCAGATCGCCCGGCAGTTCGGCGCGGCCCGGGTCATCGGGAGCACCGGCTCGCGGGCGAAGGCCGACCGGCTGATCGGCGAACTCGGCTATGACGCGGTGGTCATCCGCGGCGCGGGCCCCGTCGAGGACCAGCTGCGCGAGGCCGCCCCGGACGGCGTCGACGCGGTCTTCGACAACGTGGGCGGCGAACAGCTGACGGCGGCCCTCGCCGTCGCCAACAAGGGCGCCCGGATCGCCCTCGTGGGCGCGCTGGCCAGTCAGCTCGCCGCGGACGGCACGAGCGCCGCCAAAACCGAGATCGACACGATCTCGCTGCTCTCCCGCGGCATCACCCTGCGGGGCGTCGCCCTCTACGACCACCTGGACCTGATCCCCCAGTGGAACCGCCGCTTCGCCGCGGGCCTTCGCTCGGGCGCCCTCTCCTTCCCGCACGCCCGGCTGCGCGGTATCGAACAGGCACCCCGGGCGCTCCGCGAACTGACCGAGGGACGCCATCTGGGCGCCGTCGTCGTGGAACTGTGACACCACCAAACGGACCCGCACAGGCGGCCGGTCCCCCGGCCGGCCGTCGGCGGCCGGCGGGCGCGGCCTCGGGACGCGCCTCGCCCCGGGACCCGCCCCACCGCCGACGGCCGCCCTCACGCCCCACCGCCGACGGCCGCCTCACGCCCCTCCGAGCGGGCGCCGGTCACTCCGGCGGGACGCTGTACCGCTCCAGGGTCGCCTTGGACACCGAGGTGTCCATGAGGCGCAGCTACTCGATCGGCACCCCTGTGACCCTCTCCAGCGCGCGGATATAGACCGGCCTCGGCGATCGGCTGATACCGGACTCCCAGCGTTGGACCAGCCGCTTGCTGGCCTCGTTCGGCTCGCCTAATTCGGCACCTGCCCGGCGGAGCGCCTTCGCCAAGTCGTCCTGGCTCATCCGCAGGCCGATCCGCACGGCCCGCAGCGCGTCATTCGGTGCGTGCACCTCGGTATGGCCGCTCTGCCCGTGCTTACGCTGTGTGACCGGCTCGGGCCCCGCGGCCGCGGGGCCGGCGGTGAGAATGGACAGGTGAGACGCTCGCCAGACATCACCAGCCCGATACGGCCCCGGCTGCCGTCCCCCGTGTGGGACGTGGTCGATCCGTGGCTCGCCGATCGGGGCGTGGCGCTGCGGCTGAAGCGGGACGATCTCATCCACCCGCTGGTGCCGGGCAACAAGTGGCGCAAGCTCACCCCGAATTTGCGCGCGGCCGTCGAGCGGGGGCACACCCGGCTGCTCACCTTCGGCGGGGCGTACTCCAACCACATCCGGGCGGTGGCGGCGGCGGGGGCCGCGTACGGGCTGTCGACGGTCGGGGTCATCCGGGGCGACGAGCTGGCCGACGCGCCGCGCAACTGGTCGCTGGCGCGGGCCGAGGCACACGGCATGGAGCTGGCCTTCGTCACCCGCTCCGCCTACCGCGAGACGCTGCGCGGGCTGAGCGAGGACGACCCCGGCACCCTGCGGGGGCTGGAGGAGCGGTGGGGGCGCGCTTACGTCCTCCCCGAGGGCGGTACGAACGTGCTGGCGGCGCGCGGGGCGGCCGAACTCGTCGCCGAGCTGCCCGGCCTGGGGCCCGGCGATGTGGCGTGCTGCGCGGTGGGCACGGGCGGCACGCTGGCCGGGATCGCGGCCGGGCTCCCGGCTGGCGCGCGGGCGGTGGGGTTCGCCGTCCTGAAGGGGGCGGAGGGCTACCTGGACGGCGAGGTGGCCGCGCTGCACGAGCGGGGGTGGGGGCGGGCCTTCGGCAATTGGCGGATCGAGCACGGCTACCACGGTGGTGGCTACGGGCGGGTGCCGGCGGAGTTGGAGGCGTTCGCGGCGGAGTTCGAGCAGCGGCACGGGGTCCGGCTGGAGCGGCGGTACGTGGCGAAGCTGCTGTGGGGCGTGTACGGGCTGGTGGAGCGGGGGGAACTGACCCCGGGCAGCCGGGTGACGGCGGTGGTGACGGGGCCTCCGGATCCAGAGGATGCGGCAGGTTCGACGGGCTCGGCGGGTGGTGCCCGGCCCGGGGCGTGACCCGCCGCGCGGGTCACGGCTCGACGCGGCCTGGGTCACGGCTCGACGCGGCCTGGGTCACGGCTCGGCGCGTAGGCTGTCGCGGCCGGTCGCCGGGCGCGCGGACCGCGTCGGCCGATCGCCGGTGCCAGGCGGGGCGACCCCGGTCGGATCACGGATCATGGGCGCGGCGCCGGGGTCACGACGCACGGGTCTCAGTCCGGGATGCGCAGGCGCATCACTCTCGTCGCCGCGTGACGGACCGTGCCCTCCTGGCGGACCTCGACCGTCAGGTCCGGGGTGACCGGGCGGTAGGCGATCTCGGCGCCGACCCGGTCCAGGGCGGTGGGGAGTTCGGCGGGCGGGGGCTGGGAGTCGGGCAGCTCGCGCAGGGCCGTGCCGAGCTGGGCGCGGACGGCCGTGGCGAGCGGGGCGGAGATCACGGGCGCGTCGTCGCCGGGGAGCACCAGCGCCAGGGCGCGCGGGCGGAACCGGGGGCCGACGACGCCCACGACGACGGCGTCACGCGTCTCCGAGTGGCGCACCTTCCGCCAGTGGCGGCCCGGCCGGTAGGGCTGGTCCAGCTCCTTGACGACCAGACCCTCGACACCGATCTCCAGAAGCGACTCGTACCAGGTGGCGGCGAGCTGCGGATCGGTCGTCATCGGCACGGCCTGGAGCGGTGGGCCGAGCGGTTCGAGGAGCGCCATCAGCCTGGCCCGGCGCTGTTCGTACGGAAGCGGCCGCAGATCCTCCTCGCCGATCGCGAGCAGGTCGAAGGCGGCGTAGGAGGCGGGCAGTTCCCGGGCGAGCCTCCCCGCCCGGGACTCGGACGCGGCGAAGGCGCGCTTCTGGACGGCGGCGAAGTCCGTACGGTTGCCCGACCACACCACCACCTCGCCGTCGAGGACCGTGCCGGGCGGCAGCGGCCGCGCGGCGGCCTCCAGGTCGGGGAAGGCGGGGGTGATGATGCGGCCGGAGCGGGCCTGCATCCTTACGGTGTCCGCCAGCCGGAAGATCAGCAGCCGATGGCCGTCGAACTTGGGCTCGTAGGCCAGCCGCCGTCCGGGCGGGGCGGTCGGCAGGGTGGGGACGACGCGGGCCAGCGCCACGTCCACGGGCGGCTGAACGGGCGGCTCGTGGGAGGACGGCGGCTCACGGGAGGGCGGCGTCATCGGTCGACCGCGCCTTCGTCGTCGGCGCCCTCTTCTCCGTCGCTTTCACGGGCACCGCCCTCGCCCGTCGGCAGCGGGCGCGCCTGCCCGGGCTCCAGCAGCGGGGCCAGCAGATCCCCGTGGCGGTCGAGCCGCGCGGGGATGTCGTCGATCAGGAAGGACAGCGCCGCCGGGGCCTGGCACTCCTCGACCTCCTCCCAGGTGACGGGCGTGGAGACGGCCGGTTCGGGGACGGCGCGGGGGGTGTACGGGGCGGCGGTGGTCTTCGCGGCGGCGTTCTGGCTGAAGTCCACGTACACCTTCCCGGGCCGCAGCGAGCGGGTCATCTTGCGGATGACGAGATCCGGCATGGCGTTCGCCGCCTCCAGGGCCAGCCGTCTGGCGTAGGCGGTGGTCTGCCGGGAGGGGGTGGGCTCCACCGGCACCAGCAGATGCAGCCCCTTGGAGCCACTGGTCTTCGCGTAAGCCGTAAGGCCGTCATCGGCCAGCCGCTCGCGCAGCCATACGGCGACGACGCGGCAGTCCACGATCGTGGCGGGCGGCCCGGGGTCGAGGTCGAAGACGAGCCGGTCGGCGATGCCCACGCCCTGGTCGATCCGCCACATCGGGGCGTGGAGCTCCACCACGAGGTTGGCCGCCCACATCAGCGAGGGCAGGTCCTGGATCAGCACCTGCTCCGCGGTCTCCCCCTTATGGCGGGTGATCTCGGCCGTCCTCACCCAGGAAGGCGTGCCCGGAGGCGGGTTCTTGGTGAAGAACTTCTGGCCGTCGGGCCCGTCCGGGTAACGGAGGAACGCCAGCGGCCGCCCGTGCAGATGGCCGAGGAGCGGGTCCGCGGCCGACGCCAGGTAGTGCAGCAGCTCGCCCTTGGTGGTGCCGGTGGCCGGATGGATGACCTTGTCGAGGTTCCTGAGCGTGATCCGCCGCCCCTCCACCTCCGCGATCGGGGACATACGGTAAGAATCTCATGAAAGGGATCAAGCATGCGATCTATCTGAAATGGGAAGGTTTCCTTCGGTCTGGTGAGCATTCCCATCACGATCTGTCCGGCCACCGGGGACCACTCGACTCGTTCCGGCAGATCCACACCCGAGGGCGACCTGGTCCGACCCAGGCCGCCCAAGCGTGGGCGATGGCGCGTGCCGGTGGCGAACCGTAGCCGGCTGTGCGCGGCAGGCCCACTGGCGTGCTGGCGAAGTCAGCTGGTCAGGGCCGCGAGGGTGGCGTCGAGGTCGGTGGCCTTGGGCTGGTTGTGGGGCAGCTTGGCGAGGATCTTGGCCATGCCGCAGGTGTTGGTGAGGGCGGAGAAGACCAGGCCGCCGGCGACGCCCGCGGACAGCAGGCGGGCCTTGGGCCAGCGTCGGGCGGCGAGCAGTCCGGTCAGGACGAGGCTTCCGGCGGCGAGGCGCACCTGGCGGTCCATGGCCCAGGGGGTCCGGGCGCCGGCGGGGCGATGGGTGTCATGGCCGAGCTGGGTCCAGGCAGTGGTACCGCCGGTGAGACTGACAGCGTTGATCCCCTGATCGGCCAGGCGCTCGCAGGCGGTCGCGGAACGGGCGCCGGAAGCGCACACGACGAGGAGGTCGCCGCGGTCGGCGGCGGCCCTCAGGGCGTGCAGGGCGGTGTCCAGGTGGTCGAGGGGGATGTTGTGGGCACCGGGCAGGTGACCGGAGGCGTATTCGCCGGGGGTGCGGACGTCGATAACGGTCAGCTCGTGGAGGCGGGCGCTGGCCTGGTCCGCGGTGAGAGTGAGGGTGGATGCCACGGGGATTTTCCTTTGCTCGGTCGGTGTTACCCCTTGGGTAAGGTACCCGAGGGGGTATCTGGACGAGGGAGTGTGGGTTGTGGAACTGGCGATGGCGGCTGAGGAACTGAAGACGGTGGTCAACCGCCTGCGCCGGGCGCAGGGCCAGATCGCCGGTGTGATCAAGATGATCGAGGAGGGGCGGGACTGCGAGGACGTGGTCACGCAACTCGCGGCGGCCTCCCGGGCTCTGGACAAGGCGGGTTTCGCGATCATCGCGACCGGTCTGCAGCATTGTGTGGCCGATGCGGACATGGCCGCTTCCGGTGACCGGGAGCAGATGCGTGCCCGCCTGGAGAAGCTGTTCCTTTCTCTGGCCTGACCGTGGTGCCGCGACACCTGATCGCCCGACTGGTTTGTCAGGTGAGCGCGTCGGTGAGCATGAAGGCGGCCACGGCCAGCAGCACGATGGCGAAGGTGCGTTGCAGCAGGGTGCCGGCGACCTTGGCGGCCAGGCGTTTGCCGTCCCAGGCGCCGAGGATCGCGGTCCCGGTGAAGGGGCCGATGACCGCCCAGTCGATGCCGGCGGCGCCGGCACCCCGGGCGGCCAGGGAGGCCAGCGAGTTCGCGGAGATGACCAGCAGACTGGTGCCGACGGCGGCCTGCATGTCGAACGCCAGCACGGTGACCAGGGCGGGGACGGCGAGGAAGCCTCCGCCGACGCCGAGCAGTCCCGTCAGCGTCCCCAGGCCGGCTCCGGTCCCAGCGGCCTTCGCCGGCCGCACCGTCGTGGTGTGATCGCCGTCGGTCCGGCCGGGCCGCAGCATTTTCAGCGCGGCGAGGGCCGCGACGGCGGCGAACGCGGCGGTCAGCAGTGATTGCGGCAAGCGGGCGGCGGCGGCACCGGCCACGGCGGCGGGAAGGAGCCCGGCCGCGGTGAACAGGGCTCCGGCTTTCCAGCGAACGTCGCCGGTGCGAGCGTGGGCGCACAGGACGGTGAGCGAGGTGGCCGTGACAATGATCAGGCTGGCGGTGGTGGCGGCGGCCGGAGTGAAGCCGAGCAGATAGATCAGCGCGGGCACCGCCAGGACGCTGCCGCCCCCACCGAGCGCGCCGAGCGCGAGCCCGACCACCGCCCCCGCGATCAGGGCCAGGATCGCTGCGCTCACGCTATGCCACCGCCGCTGCCACCCTCGCTGGTGACCGGCAGACCCGCACGGGTCCAGGCGGTCATGCCGCCGGCGACGTCGGTGGCCTCGACGCCACGTCCGGCCGGCACCTTGACGGCCTGCTGGGAGCGGCGCCCGGAGCGGCAGATCGTGACCACCGGCTTGTCCCGCACGGCTGCGGGGAGCGATGCCCCGGCCATGAGGCGGGAAAGCGGCAGGTGCAGCGCGTCAGACGCGTGCCCGGCTCGCCACTCCGGTGTTTCGCGGACGTCCAGCGGTACGACCTTGCCGTCGCGGGTCTGCTGCCGGGCCTGCTGGGGGGTGAGGCGGCCGGGGCCGCGCCGAAGGAACGGGAACATCGTGGATCACTCCGTGCGGGGATGTGCGGGTGGGGCGTGTCAGCCGACGCCATCGGGGTCGGGGCGAGTGAGGGACAGCCCCGCCTCGGTAGCGGCCTCGAAGCCGTCATCGACGGCGACCACGTCTCGGCCTGCGGCCCACTCCGTGCGGGGATGTGCGGGTGGGGCGTGTCAGCCGGCGCCATCGGGGTCGGGGCGAGTGAGGGACAGCCCCGCCTCGGTAGCGGCCTCGAAGCCGTCATCGACGGCGACCACGTCTCGGCCTGCGGCGTCCAGGAGGGACGCGGCGATCGCCGCGCGCATCCCGCCGGCGCAGTGCACCCACACCGACCCGTCCGGCACCTCGCCGATGCGGCCGCGCAGCTCGTGGATGGGAATGTGGACCGAGCCGTCGATGTAGCCGCCCGCCCGCTCGGAATCCCGCCGCACGTCCAGCACCACCACCTGCTCCCCGCGCCCGCGCACCTGGGCGAGGTCGGCGAAGCGGGCGCGCGGGAAGGAGGCGAGCTGCTCGCCGACGCGGACCCAGTCGGCCGGGTCGCCGGTGGCGGCGGCGGCCGGGCGGTCGATGCCGACCCGGGCCAGCTCACGCTGCGCGTCGGTGACCTGTTCGGGCGTCTCGGCCAGCAGGGTGACGGGCTTGCCCCACGGGATCAACCAGGCCAGGTAGGTGGCGAGCTTGCCCTGGCCCTCGAAGTTGAACGAGCCGGCCACGTGCCCCTCGGCGAAGGCCACGCGGCTGCGCAGGTCCACCACCCACTCACCCGAGGCCAGCCGGGAGGCGATCTCCTCGCCGTCCGCACGCCCCGGCGGAGTGAGGTCGACCGGCGCGGGACCGGCGGCGTTGGTCGGGCCCATGTGCGCGTAGTACGCGGGCACGTCGTCCAGTCCGGCGAGCATCTCGGCGACGAAGGTGTCCACGTCCTCGGTCAGCGCGTCGTTGGTCCTCCGTTCCTGGCCGATCGTGGTCGCGTCCCCCTCGGCCTGCGCGGAGGAGCAGAAGCTGCCGAATCCGTGGGTGGGCAGCACCGCGACCTCGTCGTCCAGCTCGTCGGCCAGGCGGTGGGCGGAAGCGTGCTGGGCGCGGGCCAGTTGCTCGGTCAGCCGTGGTTCGACCAGGTCCGGACGGCCCACGGTGCCGATCAGCAGCGACCCGCCGGTGAACGCCACCACACCGCGCCCGTCCTCGGTAAGGGCGTAGGAGGTGTGGTGCGGAGTGTGCCCGGGGGTGGCGATCGCCCGCAGTACCAAGCCCTCGTCCACCGTCACGGTGTCGCCGTCGGCGACGGGGGTGCGAGCGAAGGCGACCGACGCCCCGGCCGGCACCAGGTAGTCGGCGCCGGTCACGCGAGCCAGCTCCAAGCCGCCCGTGACGTAGTCGTTGTGCACATGAGTCTCGGCGACGAAAGCGATGCGCACCCCGCGCCGGGCCGCTGCGGCAATGACCTGGGCAATATCGCGCGGCGGGTCGATGACCACCGCGGCACTGGGCCCGCCGGCCAGGTAGCTGCGGTTGCCCAGGCCCTCGAATTCCAGGGTGTCGACGAAGAACACGACCATGACTCCCTCTTGGACGGTGTACCCCGGGGGGTATTGGACACTCACCCTAACAGGAGTACCCCGGGGGGTATTCCTGGCACATGGATCGCCCCGGTGGCCGCCCGGCCGCCGACGAGCGGGTACTCGGCGGGGTATAGCGGAATCGGCTCCCCGCGCCGCCCTTCAGGAGTATTCGTGGGCGCCAGTGCCCCGCCCCTCGGCCATCAGGCGCCTCAGGCCGACCGCGGCATCGGCCTGCTCCTGCCCCGCGACGTCGTCGTGCGTCGCGACAGGGACACCACCCTCGTGCAGGTCCTCGACCCGGGCGCCATGGTCACCCTGACCGGCCCCCGCCCTGGAGTCCGTCGCGGAGGACGCCCCGGCTCGTCTGGACGCCGCCCTGGCCCGACTCCCAGGCCCGGCCCCGGGGCCAGGTCCGCGCTCGCTCACGGTCCGCCTCGCACCGGCCCCAGGGGGGCGGGGCATCAGGATGCCGTTGCTCTGCGGCGACCAGCCTTACCGGTGAGGGCCTTGATCAAGTCTTCGCGACTCATCGAGGAGCGGCCGGGGATGCCGGCCTCCGATGCCCGGTGGTAGAGCTCCGTCTTGCTCAGTCCCTCGAGGTCGGATGCCTTCGAAGGCTTCTTCGCGGCCTTCTTCGCCGCGCGGCCGGCCCGACTCTTTTCAGCCGCTTCTTCCAGCTGCGTCGGCTTCCGAGCGGCCTGGGCCTCTTCGGCGCCGGCCTCTCTCTTGCCCTTGGCTTTGTCGACGCTGGCTTGCAGGACGTCCATGAGGTCGATGACGTTGGTGGAGCGTGGCGGCGGCTCGCTCTTCTCGATCGTCTCACCAGCGCGTTTGGCCTCAACGAGTCGCATCACGCGCTCCTGGTAGATGTCGTGATACTCCTCGGGGTCCCATTCCGTGCTCAGGGCCTCAACCAGCTGGACCGCGGTCTGCAACTCCTTGTCAGCGACCTGGGTACCTTCCGGGAGGTTCCCGATTTCACGGCGGGGATCGCGGACCTCATCAGCCCAGTGCAGCGTGTGAAGCGCCAGGACGTCGCCTTCTGGTTTCACAGCAACCAGATACTCGCGGTTACGCATGACAACGGTGGCGATCCCCGCCTTGTTGGACCGGGCCAGGGCCTCGCGCAGCAGGGAATAGACCTTCGCGTACTCCTTGCCCTTCGGCGCCACGTAGTAGGCCTTGTCGAAGAAGATCGGCTTTACCTTTTCCGCGTCGACGAACCCCGTGATTTCCAGCCCCTTGGACCGGCCAGGGGCGATCTCATCCAGCTCACCGGGCTCGACCACCACGTACTCGTCCCCCATGTCGAAGCCCTTGACGATCTCATCCACAGGGACTTCTTCACCGGTGCGTTCGTTCACCCGCTTGTTGCGCACCCGGTCGGATGTTCCGCGCTGAATCTGGTTGAAGCGGATGGTGTGGCTCTCCGTGGCGGTGAACAGCTGCACCGGCATGGCGACCAGGCCGAATGACAGAGCACCGCTCCAGATCGCCCTCGCCATGGCCCCTTCACCTCCCTGTTCACCCCTATCGCACCCCCACCGGCCAGTGATCGCATCCCGGGATCCCCCGGCCGGCGGCAACGAGGTAGAGCGGGTGACGTCAGCGGCGGGACCATGGGGCTCCGCCCCCTTGGACCCCGGACGCCCTTCGTACGCGTCCTCAAACGCCGGACGGGCCGAAACCCGCCCGCCCAGGGGGCACCTCCCAGCGGTAGCCGAGGGAGTTCGAGGAGCGGGGTCCGGGGGCGGAGCCCCGGCTGTGAGAAGGGGCGGCAGGGGACAGCCCGCCGCAGGCGCGACCGCGGTCAGTCGACCATCCGGTCCCGGGTCCGCCCGGCGCGCACCCGGGCCACGGTTACGGACGGCGCCTCAGCGGAAGTCGGCCACGTGGTCCTCCACCCACTGGGCGAACGTCAGCCCGGGGCGCCCCGTGATGCGCTCGACCTCGGGCGAGACCGCCTGCGGCCGGTCCACCAACTCCGCGAACACACGCAGCAGCGAGTCCGCCATCTCCGGCGTGAGGAAGTCGCCGACCATCCGCTCCCGCGCCGCCTCGGGCGGGATCTCCTCGTACCGCAGCGGCCGCCCGACGACCTCACCGATGATGCGCACCTGATCGGCGAAGCTCAGCGACTCGGGTCCGGTCAGCTCGGGCGTCTGGCCGACCAGGTCGTCGGCGAGCAGCGCGCGGGCGGCGACCGCGCCCATGTCGGCCTCGTGGATGGCCGCCACCTGCGCCTCGGCGTACGGCCCGTACACCACGTCCCCGGCCTTGATCTGGTCCACCCACTGCAGGGAGTTCGCGGCGAAGCTGCCCGGGCGGACGAACGTCCACTCCAGCCCCGTGGCCTCGACCTCGTCCTCCAGCGCACGGTGGCGGACGCCGATCGGGTTGGTGTGCGGATCGAGGTCCTGCAGGACGGAGGACGAGGAGAGCATCACGATCCGCCGTACGCCGCTCTCCTTGGCCCGCTCGAGGATCTTCCCGGACCCGAACTGCCAGACCACCGCGGGGTTGAGGAACAGCGCCGTGGCGCCGTCCAGGGGCATCTCCTCGGTGCGGGCCGCCCGCACGCCCCGCGGCAGCCGGGCCGCCTCGGGGTCGCGGGTGAGCGCGAGCACCTCGGCGCCCGCGTCGGCCAGCTCCTTCACCACATAACCGCCGACGTTTCCGGTGGCTCCGGTCACCACGAACATGATGAATCTCCTCGCCTGTCCTGCGATGGGTACATAACCGCAGTCAGGTTCATCCAAACAGATGACAATGTCAAACGATTGGATGAGAACCTGTCGGGGACCCCCGGCTAGCCTGTCCGGGCCGAGGAAGAGGAGATGACGACCATGCAGGGGACGCCCAAGAGGCCCCGTCGCGCCCCCACCCCCGAGGAGCGCAAGCAGTGCCCGGAGCGCTCCCGGCGGCTGCTGATGGAGGCGGCCAGGGACGTGTTCTCCGAGAAGGGGTTCGCGGGCGCCCGCGTCCAGGACATCGCGGACCGGGCGGGCCTCAACAAGCAGCTGATCGCCTACTACTTCGGCGGCAAGGAGGGCCTCTACCAGGAGCTCACCCGCGAGTGGCTGGCACGCGAGGCGACCTTCAACGACCCCGCGGTCCCCTTCGAGGAGCTGATCGTCCGCTACCTCCGGGAGGCGTTCGACGACCCCCGCGCCATCCGGCTGGCCGTCTGGCGCGGGCTGACCGGCGAGGAGGCGGCGGACGAGCGTCCCGAGGACCTGTCCGACATACGGCGCCGGCAGGCGGCGGGCGAGCTGGCGGACGACCTCGACCCGGCCGCCGTGCTGCTGATGTGCTACGCCGTGGTCTCCGCGCCCGCCACGATGCCGCACGCCGTCCGCCAGATCTTCGGCATCGATCCGGGCTCGCAGGAATTCCAGGAGCGGTGGGAGGAGCAGCTGCGCCGCATCGTCCGCCACTTGGCGGCGTGAGACCCGCCCTACTCCACCACCCCGTCGATCTGGAACGTCTGCACCGACTTCTCGGCGAACGGAACGCTCAGCCGCTTGCCGTCCAGCGCCGTGTCCCGGCGTGCGGTGTACAGATCGCCGGTGCCCGAGGTGTGGGTGGACCAGCGCGGCGCCAGCCCGCCGGCGTCCCCGGTGACCTGGCCGAAGCGGGACAGGTCGAAGGTCGCCGTCTGCGCGGCGCCGGGGTCGACGGCGACGAGCACGAGCCGCCGCGCGGCCGGGTCGTACGCGGCGATGGCGTGGTCCGAGCCGGTGTCCAGGATCCGCATCCCGGGGCGGATATGCCGGGTGAACTGGGCGAGCACGTAGTACTTGGTCTGCACGGCGCCGGGCTGGGCGGAGTCCGGGGCGTAGTGGATCAGCGCCCAGCCGGCGCTGGGCGTTGTCGAGAGGCGTGACAGCGCTTTCCACGAACGGACGGGCGAGCGGATGACGGCCCGGCGCGGTGACGGCCGTCGGTAATTCGGTTGCCTCCGTCCGCCCTCGTGTCCACGATGTCCGGGACCTCACCGCTACGAGCAGGAGCACAGGAGCAACAGATGCGCCGATTCCTCGGAACGACTCAGCGCCCCTACCGGACGACCGTCTTCGAGGACTTCAGCATCCATGCCCAACTCTCCACGGGTCTCTCGGACCCTCAACATCGGCGTGCTCGCCCATGTCGACGCCGGTAAGACCAGCCTCACCGAGCGGCTGCTCTACGACGCCGGGGTGATCGACCGGCTCGGCAGCGTCGACGCCGGGGACACCCAGACCGATACCGGCGAGATCGAGCGGCAGCGCGGTATCACCGTACGGACCGCGGTCGCGTCCCTCACCGCCGGGGACACCCAGCTCAACCTGATCGACACCCCCGGCCACTCCGACTTCATCGCCGAGGTCGAACGCGCCCTCGGGGTGCTCGACGGCGCGGTGCTCGTGCTGTCCGCCGTCGAAGGCGTCCAGGCGCAGACCCGGGTGCTGATGAAGACGCTGCGGCGGCTGCAGCTTCCGGTGCTGCTCTTCATCAACAAGATCGACCGTGCGGGCGCCCGCGACGCGGGGTTGCTCGCCGACATCCGGCGCACCCTGGCGCCGCATCTCCTCCCCCTGACGGCGGTACGGGAGCTGGGCACGCGGAACGCGTACGTCCGCTCGCGCTCCCTCGACGATCCGGGGATGCGCACCGAGGGGGCCGAGGTGCTGGCCGAGCTCGATGACGCGATGCTCGCGCGGGTCGTGGACGGTCCGCTCCCCTCGGCCGAGGAGGTGTGGGCGGCGCTGGCGGCCCGTACGGCGGAGGGGCTGGTGCATCCGGTCTTCTTCGGCTCGGCGCTCAGCGGTCAGGGCGTCGGGGCGCTGGTCGAGGGGGTCACGCGGCTGGTGCCGCCCGCGCCGGGCGGGGCGGAGCCGCGGGGCACGATCTTCGCCGTGGAGCGCGGCGGTGGCGGCGCCCGGGGTGGCGACGGCCGGACCGGCGGAAGCGGCCGGACCGGCGGAAGCGGCCGGACCGGCGGAAGCGGCGCCCGCGGCGGCCGTACGGCGTATCTGCGGCTGTTCTCCGGTGAGGTGGCGTTGCGGCAGCGGGTGACGCTGCACCGCCGCGAGCCCGGCGGCGCCCTGACCGAGCACACCGGGCAGATCACCGCGCTGGAGATCGTCGGCGCGGCGGGGGCCGCGCGGGGGCCGCTGACCGCCGGGAACATCGCGCGGATCAAGGGGCTGCCCGGGGTCCGGGTCGGCGACCGGCTCGGACCCGTCCGCGACGTCCCGTCGGACCGGCCGCACTTCGCCGCACCCACCCTCCAGACCCTCGTCCACGCCCGCGAGCCCGGCGCCGCGGCCGCATCCCGGCTGCACACCGCGCTGCTCGAGCTGGCCGACCAGGATCCGCTGATCCACGCGCGGGCGATGCCGGGCGGGGCCACCTCGGTGCTGCTGTACGGCGAGGTGCAGAAGGAGATCATCGCGGCCACGCTGGTCCAGGACTACGGCGTCAAGGCGGAGTTCGAACCGAGCCGTCCCGTGCTCGTCGAACGCCCCTCGGGGGTCGGCGAGGCCGGTCGTGAGATCGCCCGTTCCGGCCACACCGGGCCGTGGGCCACCGTCGGGCTGCGCGTCGAGCCCACCGCGCGCGGCGCCGGGGTGGTCTTCGGCTACGAGACCGAACTGGGCGCGCTGCCCCGCGCGTTCCACCACGCGATCGAGGAGACCGTGTACGACACGCTGTTCCACGGCCCCCGGGGGCGCTCGGTGACGGACTGCCGGGTCGTCCTCGTCCGATCCGGGTTCATCGGCCCGGTGAGCACCGCGGCGGACTTCCGCGACGTCACCCCGGTGGTGCTCGAGGAGGCGCTGGAGCGGGCGGGGTGGCGGGTGTACGAGCCGTACCACGCCTTCGAGCTGGAACTCCCGCCCGAGACGCTCGCCGCGGTCACCGCCCAACTCGCCGCCGCCGAGGCGGACATCGGCGAGAGCGTTGACGGTGCCACGGCATGGCTGCTCCGGGGCGAGATCCCGGTCCGCCGAGTACACGGTTTCGAGCATGTCCTGCCCCGGCTGACGCACGGCGAGGGGGTGTGGTGGTCCCGGCCCTGCGCCGACCGGCCGCTGCGCGCCGGGGCGGCGCGCGAACCGCACGCCTAGGCGCGGCTGGATTCCGGACGCCCCCAGCGGGCGTAGACGAGGCTGTTGCTGGTGCCGCCGGGCGTGGTGAGCCGCACATTCACCGGACCGGCGGCCCCGCACGGGGGCGATGGCGGTCACCCAGGTGTCCGAGACGACGGTGAAGGAGGTGGGTGGTGTCGAACAGCACCGTGCTGGTCGTGGTGAGGCCCCTGATGAAGAGCGTGACGGTGGTCCCGGTGTTGAGCGGCCCCTCGGTCGGCGACAGGCTGGTGAGGACGGGAACGGCGACATAGGTGTACGGGACGCCGTTGCTGGTGCCGCCCGGCGTCACCGCCGTGATCTGCACGGTGCCGCTGCCCGGCGGCGCCACCGCGGTGCCGCCGAAATTCACGGCGGTGGCGGTGGACAGTCCGGTGCCGTTGATGGTGACGGTGTTGCCGCCGGCGAGCGGCCGGGCGCTGGTGCTCAACGCGGGCTTGAAGGGTGCGCCGATGGAGTAGAAGTTCAGCGGATTGCTGTGCCGCCCGGCGTGGTCGCGGTCACCGGCACGACCCCGTTGCCGGAGGGCGTGGTGACCGTCACGCTGGTGGCGTCGTTGGCCGTGATGGTGGCCAGTTTGCCGCCGAAGCGCACGGCCGTGGCTCCGGTGAGGTTGGTGCCGGTGATGACGGCGGCCTGTCCGCCGGCGGACGATCCCTGACCGGGTGAGATGGGCATGGCGCAGCCCCTCCTGAGGTGAGGTGAGCTGAAGTGCGGGGCGTTCGGGTAGACGGGACCGGGCGGGCTACACCCGCTCGCGCTCACGGAAATCCGGTGCGCGACCGCGGGCGTTGGGGCACCCGCCCGGTCCTCCTCGCGGTACGCCTGGCGCCCGGCTCCGGCGAGGACGCGGCGCCCCCAGCGCCGAAAGACAACGGCGGGGGTTCCACCGCACACTTTCAGTAATCCATCCGGCGTAGCCCGCCACAAGAAGGGTGACGCCACGTCACCCGAATGGCCGGGCGTGCGGGATGGGCCGCGCCGGGCGCCGCACGCGCCCGGCCTGCCATCCCGCTCCGCGCCGTCCCAGCACGCCCTTTCCGGGCCCGGTCCCACCCCTCACCCGTTCCCGTGACCCATCGGACGGACGGGTCACTTCCGTACCTCCCGGGCGTATGCTCTTGCCACATGGGGGCGGAAATGGGCATTACCGCCGATGAGACCTCCAGCGGGGGCACTTGGCGGGTAAGAATCCGGAGTTCGGCCGGTGGCGTCCTGGGCGCCGGAATCCTTCTGGGCAGCGAGACGGTGCTGACCTGCGCCCATGTGATCCCCGACGACGGGCTCCCGGTGCCCGCCACCGAGGTGCTGGTCGACCTGGTCGAGGTGCCCGACGCCGCACCGGTCCCCGCGCGCGTCGCCGACGGCTGCTGGGTGCCCCAGCGCTCCGACGGATGCGGCGATGTGGCGCTGCTGCGGCTGAGCCGGCCGCAGCCCGCCGAGCACGCCGCGCCGCTCTACCGGCTGCCGCCGGTGCTCGGCCGCCCGGTGTGGATGGGCGGCTTCCCCAAGGGCCTCGACAACGGCCACTATCTGCGCGCGAAGACCGCCGGGCGGGTCGGCCCCCGGGCGGAGTGGGTGGGGCTCGACCCCAAGTCGCCGCGGGATGTGGTCCGTAAGGGCTTCAGCGGCGCCGGGGTGGAGGACGAGGCGACCCGGCATGTGATCGGCATGGTCGTCAGCCGGTACGACGACCCCGTCGGCGTCCCCTCCGCCAAGCGCCTCAGCGTCTCCTACATGATCCCGGTGGAGACGATCGTGCGCCATCTGCCGGTGGTCCACCGCTGGTTACGGGGCGACCCCGGGGTGGACCGGCCGCTGGTCTCCCAGTTGACCACCGGCGTCCAGGACATCGGCTTCGCCCAGCGGCTCGCCGTATGGCTGCGCCGGGAGCCCCTCACCGGGCGCCCGGACATCGCGGACGTGGAGACCGTGGTCATCGAGGACGACGACCACGCGCGGTACGAGGCGCTCAGCCGCGCCATCACGCTCGCCGACCGCGAGTTGTCGGGCGGCGGCCCGGACGGGGCGGTCTCCGCCGCGCCGCACGGCACCGTACCGCCGCTGGGCAGTGTGGACCTGGCCATCGACGTCACCGGGCGCACCGACACCGAGGTCGCGCTGCGGGTCGCGGACCGGATGGATCTGCGCGCGCCCGGCGACACCTCCCCGCTCAGCCGGGTCCGGGCCAACGCGGTGCCGCTCACCATAGTGGCCGTCGGCGTGGACCGCGCCCGCGATCCGGAGGCGCTGGTCGGCTTCATGAAGCTGCTCGCCGACCGGGGCGGCCGGCTGATGCTGGTCTTCCGCGATCCCCACTCCCGCGGACTGCGCCTGGCCGAGCGGCTGTTCCGACCCGAGGCGGCGCGGATCGACGGCTGGCTGGACGAGCTCGCCGGGCGGGTGGCCCTCGCCGCCGACCGCGAGCACGAGGCGGCCGAGCGCGGGGCGCGCCGCTCGTCCCTGTCGGACGCCGAGGACGCGACGGCCTTACGGATCAATTTGACCCGGCTGCGCTCCGACCCCGAGCTGCGCTCCCATCGCATCGTGGCCAAGCTGGCCGCGTTCGAGCACACGGTCCGCACGGTCGCCGAGCGGGCCGAGGGGACACTGCGGGTGATCGAGGCCCAGCAGCCCGCGGTCCAGGAGCTGAAGTGGCAGTTGGTGTCGTACACGGCGATGCTCGGGAGCAAGGCCGAATCCGAGCGGGCGGAGCTGATTCCGCTGCACCGCGCCGCGGTGCGGCTGCTGGCCACGGTGCCCTGTGATCTACCGGAAGCCCGCCGCGCCGTCGACCGGTTCGTGGCCGCCGTGCACACACCGCCGGAGGGGGAGGCGCCATGACGGACGGCAGTCGTCCGAACGGCGGTCGTCCGGGCGGCGGCCGTCCGGACCGCAGTCGTACGGGCGGCAATCGTCCGGACGGCGATGGCCCGGACAGCGACCGTCCGCACTGCGATCGCCCGGACTGCCGCGGCGAGGGCCTGGGGCGGATCAACGCCCGGGGGTTCTGTACGGAGTGCGGCCGCAGGGCCCTGCCCACCGCCCCCGAGCCCATTCCCCCACCCACCCAGGCGCGGACTCCCCCGCCCACCCGGCCCGGCGAAGCCCTGACGTCCGAGTCCACCGCGACCACGGCCCGCGCCCGCCGCCGCGATGTGGCGCGGAAGTTCACCGTAAGGCCGGCGGGCGAGGATCCGCTGGCCCTGCCCCGGGTCGAACTGCCCTCGCTGCGCGATCTGGTGATGGACGATCCGCATCCCCCCTCACGCGGCCAGACCTGCGGCTGGGAGGGGTGCGAGGAGATCGTGGGCGCGCCCTACGGCGGGCAGCCCGCGCTCTCCAGGGGCTACTGCCCGCGCTGCCGCCATCCGTTCGACTTCGCCCCGCGGCTGAGCCCCGGGGATCTGCTGGGCGATCAGTACCGGGTGATCGGCTGCGTGGGGTACGGCGGGCTCGGCTGGGTCTATCTCGCCGAGGACACCCAGCTGGACGACCAGCCCGTGGCCATCAAGGGCCTGATCAACAACGAGGACGAGGCGGCCCTGCGGACGGCGGTCGAGGAGCGCCGCTATCTGACCATGCTCGACCATCCCGGCATCGTCCGGATCATCAACTACGTCACCCAGCCCGACCCCCGGGACGGCGCGCTGGCGGGCTACATCGTGATGGAGTTCGTCGGCGGGATGACTTTCGCCCAGATCAAGGACCACATCGCGGACGCGGTGAGGCCGTACGACGGGCCGCGGCTGTACGAGCACATCCTGGCCTACGGCTGTCTGGTGCTGCGGGCGGTCGGCTATCTGCACGGCGAGAAGCTGCTGTACTGCGATCTCAAGCCGAGCAACGTGATGCACTACGAGGACCGGGTCAAGGTGATCGACCTCGGCGCGGTGCGGCGGGTGGGCCAGCGGGACGGCGGGCCGCCCGTGATCACCGAGGCGTTCGCCGCCCCCGAGGTGCTGGCCCGGGGCGCCTCGGCCCTCACCGAGCGCCATGACCTCTTCGGAGTCGGCCGAACGCTCGAAGAGCTTTCCGACAAGGCCACCCGGCAGGCCCAGCGGCCGCCGGGCCTGGGCGCCGAGTCCTACCGCCGGGTGCTGGCCCGCGCCACCGCGCCCGACCCGGAGCGGCGTTTTGGATCGGCCGCGGAGATGTCCGAGCAACTGTGGGGCGTGCTGCGGGAGATCCACTCGCTGCGGCTGAGCCGGGAGCAGCCCCAGCCGTCCACGCTCTTCGCGCCGACCTCGGCGCTGCTGGACTCCTCGCTGGGCCGGATCCCGGACCTGGAGCGCTGGCTGGACGGGGAGCCGCGCCCGCTGCTGGCGTCCGGCTTGCCCCGCCCCGAGCAGGTGCCGTCCGGGCTGCCGGTGCCGTTCCCGGACGCGGCGGATCCCGGCGCGGCGCTGCTGGGCGTGCCGACCGACAGCGGGCCCCGGCGGCTGATCGAGCAGTTGCACGCCTTCCCCCGCCCCTCCGCCGAGATCCGGCTGCGCACCTGCCGCGCCTATCTGGAGCTGGGCGAACGGGAGGCGGCGGCACGGGAGTTGGCGATTGCCGTGGAGCTGATCGGCTCGGCCGGCCCGTACGACTGGCGGCTGTCCTGGCACCGCGCCCTGCTGCGGCTGGCGGACGGCGCGGTGGCCGACGCCCAGCGGGAGTTCGACGAGGTCTACAGCGCTCTGCCCGGGGAGTACGCCCCCAAGCTGGCGCTGGGCTACTGCGCCGAGCACCTGGGCGACCACGAGGCCGCCAAGCGGTTCTACGAGGCGGTGTGGCAGCGCAACCGCTCGCAGGGCAGCGCCGCGTTCGGGCTGGCCCGGCTCCGGCTCGCGGCGGGAGACCGGGGCGGCGCGGTGGACATCCTCGGCGGGGTGCCGAAGGTCTCCCGCCACTACGACGCCGCACGGATCGCCATCGTGCGGGTGTTGTCGGGGCGACTGGGGCACCCCGACGCCCTGCCGACGGCCGAGGATCTGGCGGAGGTGCGCACCCGGCTGCCGCGGCTGTATCTGGACGAGGGACGGGAGTCCGGCCCGGCCCGCGACCGGCTGACCGCGGAGTCGCTGGAGGTGACGCTGGACTGGGCGGAGCGGCAGTCCGGTGCCGGGGAGCGGATGGGTGAGCCCGCTGGGCACGCCCGTTCCCGGCGCTGGGTGCGGAGGGGGCGTGCCGCCGCGGCGGCTGAAGCGCCCCGGAGGGGAACCGAACCCCCGTCGCTGGTGTATGGAGAGTGGGAGGACGAAAGCGCGCTGCGCGCCGAATTGGAGCTGACCCTGCGCCGGCTGGCCCGGCAGGCGGACAGCCCCGAGGCGCTCGGTGCGCTGATCGACCACGCGAACGCCATCAGGCCCGTGACCCGCGTCTGACAGGGGGATCAGTTGACTTCCTTCCCCGCCTAAAGGTGGGGGATTCCAGCGGTCGCCCGCTGGGTTTCCTGCTTCATCGACGACTGCCCCGTCCGGGAGGACTCCCGTTGAGGTCTTACACCGTCTCCACAGGCAGACGCCGCCAGCCCGGCGGCCAGGATGTTGCGTGCCGCGTTCACATCGCGGTCATGCACAGTGCCGCACTCACACGTCCACTCGCGGACGTTCAGGGGCAGCTTCTCGCGGACCGTGCCGCAGCTCCCGCACAACTTGCTGGACGGGAACCAGCGATCGATCACGACGAGCTCGCGCCCGTACCAGGCGCACTTGTACTCCAGCATCATGCGCAGGTCCATCCATGCCGCGTCCGAGATGGCGCGCGCGAGGCGGCCGTTCTTCAGCAGGTTACGGACGGCCAGGTCCTCGATCACGACCGTTTGGTTCTCACGGACGAGACGAGTCGACAGCTTGTGCAGGAAGTCCCGGCGCCGGTCGGCGATGCGGGCGTGGACTCGGGCCGCCTTCACCCGGGCCTTGGTCCGGTTGCTGGAGCCTTTCGCCTTCCGCGACAGCTCCCGCTGGGCCTTGGCCAGGCGGGCTCGGTCGCGGCGTTCGTGCCGGGGGTTGGCGATCTTCTCCCCGGTGGACAGGGTCACCAGGGAGGTGATCCCGGCGTCCAGGCCGACCGCCGCGTTCGTGGCGGGGGCAGGGGCGATGGTGTCCTCGACGAGCATCGAGACGAACCAGCGGCCCGCGCTGTCGCGGGACACAGTCACCGTCGTCGGCTCCGCACCCTCCGGGAGGGGACGGGACCAGCGGATGTCCAGCGACTCGGTCATCTTCGCCAGCGTCAGGCGCCCGTCGCGCCACGTGAAGGCGCTGCGGGTGTACTCGGCCGACGCGCGGGACTTCTTCCGGCTCTTGTACCGGGGGTACTTGGCCCGCTTGGCGAAGAAGTTCCCGAACCCCGTCTGAAGATGACGCAGCGCCTGCTGGAGCGGGACGGAGGACACGTCACTCAGGAAGGCGAGTTCCGCGGTCTTCTTCCACTCCGTCAGGGCGGCGGACGACTGCAAGTAGGAGATGCGGCGCTGCTCGCCGTACCAGGCCCGCGTGCGCTCCTCCAACGCCTTGTTGTACACGAGGCGGACACAGCCGAACGTGCGGGACAGCTCGGCTGCCTGCTCGTCCGTGGGGTAAAAGCGGTACTTGAACGCCCGCTTGACCTGCTGCGTCACGCCTCACATTCTATCAGTTCCCTTGTGAGTGGGCGTCGGCCGGTGGTCGGTGGGCGCCGAATCGCCCTGACGACGATTCCGCTTTCCTTGCCCAGCTCCACAGGAGTCCGCTTCCTCCCCGGCCTGAAGGCCGGGGTACCCACGGGGAAATCCTGATGAGCGAGGAGCGCAGAAGGCAGTACGGCCCGGAGGGCACGGACGGGGGCCCGGCCCTCACCCTGCGGGTGCATCAGAACAAGTACCTCCCCGCCTCCGCGGGCCGCACGGAGATGCATGCCATCGTCAGCGTGCGGGCCCGCGGCCTGGGCCCGGCGGCGGCCCGTACCGCCGCTTCGGAGGTCATCGTCATCGACTGCTCGATGTCGATGAGCTGGCCGCCGACGAAGATCGCGGCGGCTCGGCGGGCCACCGCCACCGCGGTCGGCATACTCCGCGACGGCACCCGCTTCGCGATCGTCGAGGGCACCGAACAGGCCCAGGTCGTCTATCCGTTCACCGGCGGCATGGCGGTCGCCGGGCCCGACACCAAGGCCGCCGCCGCCCGGGTCGCGGCCCGGCTGCCCGCGGTCGGCGGCACCGCGATCGGCTCCTGGCTGGATCTCGCCCGCCGGCTCCATCTGCGGCAGCCCGCCGCGATCCAGCACACCCTGCTGCTCACCGACGGCCGTAATGAACACGACCCGCCCGGCTATCTGGACAAGGTGCTGGACGCCTGTGCCCCGCATTTCACCTGTGACGCGCGCGGGATCGGCGACGGTTGGGACGCCGCCGAGCTGAAGCGGATCGCGCGCCGGCTGCACGGCAGGGCCGATGCGGTCCTGGAGGACGCCGCGCTGGCCGCCGAGTTCGAGGAGATGGTCTCCGCCTCGATGGCCAAGGCGCTGGCCGGAGTGCGGATCCGGATCCGCACCCGGGCGGGCGGCCGGGTCGGCTTCGTCAAGCAGGTGCACCCCACCCGGGTGGACGTGACCGACGAGGGCGTCCGCCCCGATGAGCGCACCTGGGAGTGGACCACCAAGGCGTGGGGCGACGAGACCCGCGAGTACCAGGTGTCCGTGCTCGCCGATCCGCGGGGCGATCCGACGGGCGAGGACGTCGAGCTGGCCACCGTGGAGCTGGCGGTGGAGGGCGATACCGCGCTGCCGCCGCCCGAGCCGGAGTCCCTGCTGGTCCAGTGGACGGACGATGTGCTGCTGTCGTCCCGGATCGACCCCCGGCTGGCCCACTACGATGCCGACTCCGAGCTGGGCCACGCCATCACCGCAGGCTGCGACGCCTACGAGGCGGGTGACCGGGAGCGGGCCCGCGGCCAGTGGGGGCGCGCCGTCCAGCTCGCCCATCAGCTCGGCAGCGAGAAGATGCTGACCCGGCTGAGCGGGCTGGTCCACATCGTCGACGCCGCCACCGGCGAGGTGCGGATCCGCGAGCCCATCCGGCCGCTGGACCTCAACTCGGCGATCATCGTGTCGGAGGAGAGCGTCCACTTGGTGGGGGTGGAGCGCCCGAGGGCCGCCGCGCCGCCCGCCGCGGATGTCATCTGCCCGGCCTGTGGGCGCCGGTCGCCCGCCACCGCCGAGTTCTGCCAGCAGTGCGACACTCCGCTGGGCGCCGAACCGGGCGGCGCTCCGCTGGGCACCGAACCCGGCGGCGCGACATGAGCGGCACCCGCGCCTTCCTGGTCCGCCGGCTGATCGCCCTGCTCGTGGTCACGGCGGTCGCCGTGACCACGCTGCTGGCCGCGTACTACGGCGTCAGCCGCAACTCCGCGGCGGTGACCGACCGGTCCACCCCGGCGATCCTGCAGGTCGCCGCCTCCATCGACGCGCTGAACGCCTCCTATGACGACGCGAAGCGCAGCATCTCGAGCCCCACCGCGGAGTTCGAGGGGCTCAGCGAGGAGTACCGCGACCAGCTCTCGACGGCCAAGCAGAGCCTGGCCCAGGTGTCCAAGAGCACCATCGGGGGCGAGTCGGCGCGCGGCTCACTGCGCACCACCGCGGCGCTGGTGACGTCCTACGGCGACACCGTCGAGCAGGCGTATGCGAACCGCGACAACCCGACGCTCCGGGATGCCTATCTGGGGTACGCCGACTCGATACTGCGGCATGGCCACAGCGGCATCCTCGACCGCCTGAAGGCGGTGCAGAAGCGGCAGTTCGACGTGTTGGACGACCAGACCTCCTTCGGCTGGCTGCTGACGTTCGCCTGGTGGCTGCTGGTGCCCGGGCTGTTCCTCACGCTGGCGGCGCTGCTGGTGCACACCCAGCGCTTCCTGCGGCACCGCTTCCGCCGGCTGGTCAATCCCTGGCTGGCGGCGGCGACCGCGCTGCTCATCGCGCTGCTGCCGCTGGCCGCCTTCACGTATCAGACCCAGGACCGGCTGGAGTCGGCCGGGGCCAGCCTGACCCAACCGGGCATCGGCCACACCGGCGGCCCCACCGCCAGAAAGGTGGCGAGGACGATGCGGAACGCGCACTGGCAGGCCGGTGCGGTCGGCTGGATACCCGTGGGCGGCGCCGTGCTGGCCGCGCTGATCCTGGTCGGTCTGCAGCCGCGTATCGACGAGTACCGGTTCCAGTCCCGATGAGCGCGGCGAAGCGGTCCGGTCAGGCCACGGCCACGGTCCTCGGGCTGTGGATGGTGCTGCTGTGTGTCGTGGGCGCCAGCGATACGAGCGGCTGGCAGTCGCGCGGCAGCGTCAGCGTGCTCGCGTCCTGGACCGGCGCCGAGGGCGAGGCGTTCCGGCACCTGCTGGACACGTTCACCCGGCGCACCGGCATCCATGTCGACTACCAGGGCACCACCGCGCTGCGCGAGGTGCTGTCCTCGGAGGTCGGCTCGGGAACGCCACCCGATATCGCCGTGCTGCCCAGCTCGGGCGAGCTGGCCGCCTACGCCCGCCAGCGCCAGCTGACCCCGCTGGACGGAGTGCTCCCGAGCCAGGAGCGCAAGGCGTACGGGCGGCTGTGGACGCCCCGGCTGAGCGCCGACGGTCCGGTCTACGGCATCGCGGTCAAGGCCGATCTGAAGAGCATCGTGTGGTACGACCACGACCGCCGCCGGGACACGCTGCCCGGCCTCGCCGCCGACGGCCGCCAGTGGTGCGTCGGCATGGGCGACGACGCCACCTCCGGCTGGCCCGGCACCGACTGGATCGAGGATCTGCTGCTCCAGCAACAGGGCAGATCCGTCTACCAGGACTGGGCCACCGGCGGGCTGCCGTGGACGGACCCGCGGGTGAAGCGGGCCTGGGAGAGCTGGGGGTCGCTCTTCGGCAGGGACACCGCGCGCACCGCGCTGACCACCGACTTCCGCGAGGCCGGGAGCAAGCTGTTCCACGCGGACCCGCCGTGTGCACTGGAGCACCAGGGGTCGTTCATCCGCAGCGGCTACCCCCGACCGGACAAGGCGGACTTCACCTTCTCCCGCAGCCTGCTCCCCGATGCCGACCGCGGCTCCACCGCCCGGGAGGTGTCGGGGGACTTCGCCGCGATGTTCCGTGACACCCCGCAGGCACAGAAGCTGATGCGCTATCTGGTGTCGGCCGACGCCCAGCGGACCTGGGGCCGGCAGACCGCCACCAAGAGCACCCACCCGTTCTTCGCCAACCCTGGCGTCCCGCTCGACGCCCAGGGCGACGACAAGGTGGACCGGAAGATCGCGGAGACCCTCCGGGACTCGGCCTCACTGTGCCTGGACGCCTCCGACGCCATGCCCACCCGGATGCGGCTCGCCTTCCAGCGCGCCGTACTGACCTACCTCAGCGACACCACCAGGCCACCGGACGGGCTGCTGCGCAGCCTGGAGAAGGTGCGCCAGAGCCTGCGCCGCGCCCCCGACCAGCCCTGGCTGTCGACGGTCTGCGGCTGAGCGGGCTCACGGCACCATCTCGTCCGGGCAGGGCGTGCCCCGCGGCAGCTGGTACTTGCCCGTTATCCGGTAGACACCGGCCCGGGGGGCGTGCAGCACCGTCCACTCGTCCTCCGGCTGGCCCTCCTCACCGCCCTCGGTCTGCTTGGTGAGGCAGCCCTCGCGGTTGACCGGCAGCTGGTCGTCCTCCCCCTTCGGGGCCCGGACGCTGTGCCCGTCGTTGTCCACCAGACCCAGCCACGGCGAGTACGGGATGCGGATGAGCACCGGGCCCTTGGAGCGGACCGACAGCACCAGCTGGTCGGCTCCCGCGCGCTGCACGGTGGCGGGCGGGTCGGCGATCTGCGTCGGGTCCTTGACCTCGTACAGCTTCCAGTTGGCGTCCGACCAGACCTGGCGCAGATACGGCAGCTCGGTGCCGAGCAGCTTGGCCTCCTGCTCCGCCGCGGTGTCCGGGTCGTCCGCGGGCAGCACCACATAGTGCACCGCCCAGCGCTTGAGCCATTCGTGGTAGCTGGCCGGGGTCAGGGTGTCCTCGCCGTAGAAGATCGGGTTCCGGTCGAGGTCGCGCTGGCGGTTCCAGCCGCGCGCCAGATTGACGTACGGGGCGAGCGCGGAGGACTCGCGGTGGCTGCGCACCGGAACCACCTCGACCCGGCCGCGGTCGGCCTTCTCCCGCTTGAGCCGGTCGACCAGCGGCGCCAGCTCACGGGCCCAGGACGCCGAGGGGGTCGTGTGGATGACGTCGTCGGCGGTCTTGACTCCCTGCCAGACCGTGACGGTCGCGAGCGCCAGCACCAGGACGGTCCAGCGGCGGCCCGCGGGCGTGGAGCGCAGCTCGGCGCGCGGCGGCTTGCGCAGGGCGGGCAGCACGGCGATCAGCACCACCCCGCCGAAGATCATGCCGAGGCGGGAGATATTGGTGCCGATCTGGGAGGGAATCACCCAGGTGAGCACCACCCCGAAGCAGTAGAGCCCGGCCCCGACCCGCACCGTCGACCAGGTGCGCGGCACGCACATCAGCACGGCGGCGCCGGTGATGAACGGCAGGATCACCGACCCGATGCCCATCGGCTGCTCACCGGAGAACGGGAACAGCCACGCCGACAGGCCGACCACCAGCGCGGGCGTGATCCCCAGCGCGTACGCGGCGGGCCGCCGCTTGGTCAGCCACAGACCGGCGGCCACGACGCCCACGAACAGGCCGGCCACCGGGCTGGACATGGTCGACAGCGCGGCCAGCAGGGCGGCCAGTATGAATCGTCCGGTTTTGTGGTGCCAGCGCCGGGACCGCCACCTGCGCGGCCAGGCGAAGATCACGGCCACCGCCGCGAGCCCGAACATCGCGCCGAGCCCGAAGGTCACCCGGCCCGAGATGGCGTTGCAGGTCAGCGCGAACGTGCCGTAGAGGGCGGGCCACAACGGCCGCCGTACGGCACGGCTGCGCACCAGCAGCAGCGCGAGCAGCCCGGCGGACAGCGTCCCCGCGATCACCATCGTCGAGCGGACGCCGAGGACCGCCATCAGATAGGGCGAGATGACGCTGTACGAGACCGGGTGCATCCCGCCGTACCAGGCCAGGTTGTACGCCGAGTCCGGATGCTGGAGGGCGAACTCCGCCCAGGCGTCCTGCGCGGCGAGGTCACCGCCGCTGTTCGCCAGCAGCGCCACCCACAGCAGATGCAGCAGCGCGGCGGCGGCCAGCGAGGCGCACACAGGATGGCGCAGGGCCGTCCGGGCGCGCTGGAGCAGCCCGCCGGAAGCGGCCCGGCCGCTCTCACGCTCCGCCTCGGCCGGGCCCGTCGGCTCGTCCGGCCAGCGCTGCGTGGGTACGCGTATTCGTGCGGCGGTGCTCTCCTCCGAGCCCCCGCCTTCATCGGCCCGTGTCGGATCCACGGTGGTCACTGCGGCTCTCCCCGTCTTCCCCCGAGGTCTGCCCCATCGTCCTCAACCCCGCACCGGATCGCTCCGGTTCGCATGCGGCGGGTCCAGGCCGGGGACCCACCGACGCTAGCACGCGCCGGCGGCCCCGGACCGCGTCAGGCCCCGGCGGCGTTTCGCGCCGGGGCCGCTCCGCTTGTCCCCTTGAGTCCACTTCCCCGCTGGGTCAGCCAATACGGGTCAGTTTCGAGCCGAACGACGGCTCGGACAAGTCATCCTGCAGGGCCACGGGCGCCGTGAGCTGTCCGGGGCCCGTGCCCACGGTCACCTCGCCGACGACCGTGCCCGCCTTGGCGGAGTGCGGCACCTTCTTACCGCCGTCGCCGATCTTGATGTCGACCCCCAGACCGGACCAGCCGACCGCCTTCAGATCCTTGGTGGCGACGACCGGCGTGGTGCCGCCGAGCCCGTCGTCGATCTGACCGACCACATCGCCCTTCTTGATGACGGTGGCCGAGGTGAGGGCGTCCTGCAGGGTGCTGATCAGCTTGTAGCTGTTGGTCTGGGCGAGCTGGAGGCTGGCGTCCAGCGTGGTGGTCGCGCGCTGTTCGAGGACGACACCGAGGATCCGCTGCTTCTTGCCGTCGATCGTCCGCACGGCGCCCCACATCAGCGCACCGCCGGCCGGGGTGGACGAACCGGTCTTGATACCGATCACGCCCGGCTTCACCAGCAGATTGTTGTTGTTGTAGATCCGGTCGTCGAGCCCCGGGATCTCGGTGTTGGGCGTCGCCACGACCCCCCGGAACGCCTCGGACTGCATCGCCGCCTTCGCCAGCTTGAGCTGGTCGGCCGCGGTGGACTTGGTGGACTCCTTGAGGCCGCTGGGGTCGGTGTAGGTCGTCTGCTTCATCCCCAACCCCTCGGCCGCGTCGTTCATCTTCTTCACGAACGCGTCGAGCGACCCGGCGTCCCAGCGGGCGAGCAGCCGGGCGATGTTGTTGCTGGAATTGATCAGCAGCAGCTGGAGCAGCTGATGCTGGGTGAAGGTCTGCCCCTCCTTGACCTCCGCCCGCGACTCGTCGGCGGACTTGGCCTCCTCGGCCGCCTGCGCGTCGATCGTGATCTTCGGACCCTGCGCGTCGCCCTTCAGCGGATGGTCCCTGAGCACCACATAGGCCGTCATGACCTTGGTGACGCTGGCGATCGGCACGGGCTTCTGATCTCCGGAGGTACCCAGGCTGGCCACGCCCTCGACCTCCGCGGCCGACTGCCCCTGGTCGGGCCACGGCAGGGACAGCTCGCCGCCGCCGAAGCGGTAGGAGGAGTCGGCGGTGAGCTTCAGCGACGGCTCCGGCAGCGGCCGCAGCGCCTGGACGACACCCAGGATGATCACGAGCAGCGCGGCCAGCGGCGTCCAGATCTTGACCCGGCGGACCGCCGTCCGCATCGGCGTCTCGGGCTTGGGCGGCGTATTGGTCAGCTGCGCCAGCAGGTCGAGCGGCGCGGGCTGCTTGCCGTCCGAGGTGATCGGCGGCAGCGGCTGCTGCTTGGTCCGCTCGGCCTCGGGCACGCCGGTCGGCGGGGCGGCGGGGGCCGACGGCGCGGCGGACGCGGCGGGCGCGGTGGAGGGCTTCGACGGGGCCGGGTCGTCGGGGGACCGCAGCGGTACGAACTTGCTGGTCCGCTCGTTGTCCGACTCGGCGGCGGGCTTCTTGCCTTGCGCCTTCTCTGAGGTCTTGGCGTCGGACGGCTTGGCCTCCGGCGACTTGGCCTCGGACGCCTTCTCGGACGTCTTCTTGTCAGCCGGGGGGCTGACCGCCTTGAAGGCGGTGGTCGGCTGGTCGACGCCCTTCTTGCCGTCCTTTCCGGACTTCTCCGGGAGCAGGCCGAAGGCGGCCGTCGGGCGGTCGACCGGCTTGCCGGAGGCGTCGCCGTCCGCATCGGACGCGGCGGCCTTCTCGGACGCGCCCTTGGGCTCGTCCTTCTCGGCCTCCTCCTCCTTGACCGTCTCCTTCTTGTCCTTGTCCTTGTCCTTGCCCTCAGCCTTGGCGTCGCCGTCCGCCTTGGGCTTGACCGTACGGAAGACGGCCGTGCGCTGATCCACCGACGACTCCGACAGCTCGTCGCCGTCCTCGCCACCCTCGGACACATCTTCAGCCATCGCGTCGGCGTCCGCCTTGGGCTTGACCGTACGGAAGACGGCCGTGCGCTGATCCACCGACGACTCCGACGACTCGCCGCCGTCCTCATCCGCCTCGGTCCCGGCTTCGGCTTCGGTATCGGCCTCGGTATCGGCCTCGGAGGCACCGTCAGCCTCTACGTCGGCGTCGGTGCCACCGGCACCCTCCGTGTCATGGTCCGCTTCCGGCTCCACGTCCGCCTCGGGCGCATCCCCCTTGGGCGATGCTTCCGGCGCACCGGAATCCGCCTCCGGCTCGTCCTTCGCCTCCGACGTCCCGGAACCTTCACTCCGTTCACCATCGCGAACACCAGAAACCTCTGCGTCGCCCCCGTCGGCAGCCGGCGCCTTCGGTTCCGCTTCAGCCTCCGCTTCGGCCCTCGCCCCGGGGGCCGCCTCGGAGGTCACATCGGGATCGCCGGAAGCCGACCGCGGCTCACCGGAACCCGACCGGAGGTCGTCGGACACGACGGCGACCGCCGTCGAGCCCTGGGCCTCCTCCGCTTCGCGCGAGATCGCGAGCCGCGGATCGCTTTCTCCCCTAGCCGTCTCCCCCGACGACTTCTGCTGATCCGACCTGCCGGGGGACTCGCCCGCCACCGATGCCTCCTCGATATGTGTCGCGGGACGCCCTACGCCCCGTGGCGTCACGTCCCGCAGCCCAAGCTCTACCAGTGTCCTGTGTGTCCGGCATGCGATAGCGCAACGCCACAGCCGGAGAGCGTCCTCAGGTGCCCGCCCACCCGCTAGACGAGAAAGACATACGCACTGGTTCCCACCCAAACCCCCCAGGCACTCTCGACAGACCAATGTGAGAGGGGTCACCCTGTCATTCATCCACGCGGGGAGGCATGGATGGGCAGGAGCCGCAGAACAATTCCGGAGGAGCTTCTGCTGCTCGCTTTGGACCCGACCACGGGTACCACGGCGCAGCCGCAGTCGCTCGACCTGGGTCTTGCCGGGGCACAGCTAGTGGAGCTGGCCCTGGCCGGACGGATAGCCCCTGACGGGGATCGTATCGCCGTGGTGCTGCCACGGCCGACCGGAGATCCGACTCTGGACTCCGCATTGGAGTTGCTGCGCCGACGCGGCAGCCCGGTGCGCGCGGTCCACTGGATCGGCGGGCCCCGGCTGGGGCTGCGCCAGACGTACCTCACGCACCTGGAGCGTTGCGGCATGGTGCATGCCGTGGCGGGCCAGATGTGTGGCGTACTGCCGACGACGCGCTACCAGGCGACGGACACGGCGATCAGCCGGGAGATCAGGACCCGGCTGGACAGCGCGATCCGCACCGGCGTACCGCCGGACCCGCGGACCGCCGCGCTCGCCGCCCTGGCCCACGCGGTCGGGCTCGGCAAGCATCTGTATCCCGGGAACGAGGGGCGCTCCTCGCGCTCCAGGCTCCGGGATCTGATCCGGCACGACCCGATGGGCGGTCTCGTGGCGCACGCCGTGATGGACGTGCAGAACGGTGTCGCCGCGCAGCCACGGCGCGCACCGGCCCCGGGCCGGCAGGCGGGAACAGGCGCCGCGGCGGAGCCCGCGGCCGGCGTTCCGGCCCAGCCGTCCCGCCGCGGGAGCATGGCCCGCGTCGGAGCGCGCTGAGGCCCCTTCGGGGCCCTACCGCACCACCACGTACAACCAGCCCGTCGAACGCACCAGCAGCCCGTCAGCGGGGCGGCGGAGACCGTTCCCGGCACCGTCCGGGGCGGAGCGCCACTGTCCGGCTCCGGGCGGCACCGAGCACCACTCACGCTCCACCGACCGCACCGCAGTCCCCACTGATCCGGTTCGGGAGCCGCTGAAGCGCGCGGGGTGGTGGGACGGCCGTTTTGGACGACCGGCCGTCCCACCGCCCCGCGCGCGCGTTCGTCCACCGTGGTGCGGCCGCCTTTGTGCGGCCATTTCCCAGCGCGCCCCCGTCCGGTAGTGGCAGGCTGCTGAACAGCAGAAATCAGCAGCACGAAGCCGGAGGTGCACGTCCTGTGACATCGAACGTCGGCCCCACTGTCCGGCGACGCCGGTTGGGCCAGGAGCTGCGCAGACTCCGCCAGGAGAAGGGCATGACGGCGGAGGAGGTGGCAGAGGAGCTGATGGTCTCCCAGTCGAAGATCAGCCGACTGGAGAACGGGCGCCGCAGCATCAGCCAGCGCGATGTGCGCGACCTGTGCCGCACCTACAAGGTGGAGGACAAGGCGCTGGTCGATTCCCTGATGCAAATGGCGAAGGAGTCGCGCCAGCAGGGCTGGTGGAACGCCTTCGGCGATGTGCCGTACAGCGTCTACATCGGTTTCGAGACAGACGCGGCGTCCCTGCGGGTCTATGAACCCCAGGTGCTCCCCGGCCTCTTGCAGACACCGGACTACGCGGAGGCGGTGATCAGCGGCGCCCTCCCGGAGGCCCCGCAGGACCAGATCGCCCAGCGGGTCCAGGTCCGGCTCAGGCGCCAGGAGCGGATCACCGATCCGCTGGCCCCGCTGCGACTTTGGGCGGTCGTGGACGAGGCGGCGATGCGCCGGGTGGTCGGCAACTCGAAGATCATGAGCGATCAGCTCGACTATCTGGTCCGGATGAGCCACGAGCCCCATGTGACGGTCCAGGCGCTTCCGTTCGACATGGGGTCGCATCCGGGGATGAGCGGGCAGTTCACCATCCTGGAGTTCTCTGACGAGTCGGACACCAGCGTCGTCTATCTCGAGGGCGTGACCAGCGACCTGTATCTGGAGAAGCTCAGCGATGTGCAGAGCTACAGCATGATGTACGAGCACCTGCGGGCCCAGGCGCTGAACGCGGATCAGAGCCGCCAGTTCATCACCGAGATGGCCCAGGAACACGCCCGCCGGCACCAGGAGGAGGGCGAGGCCGCCCCGGCGGACTGACGGGGGACCGGAACGCTCCGGTGCGAGAGATGAGGGGCGGAAGATACACCTCCGCACCGTGCTGCGGAAGGGGCCACGGGAATATGCCATCCGGTCGAGTGAATGGCCCGCTTTCCAGACGATGTTGCCGAGTAACGTCGGTGACGCCTCCAAACGGGGGTGGGTCTCATCGACAAAAAGCATCGGAGCAATCGTGTCCATTCAGCAGGGAAAGACGAGCATGTGGGTGAAATCCTCGTACTCGGCCGGAAACGGCGCTTGCGTGGAAATCTCCTCCCCGGTCACCAGCGAGATCGCCGTGCGCGATTCCAAGGATCCCCAGGGACCGACGCTCAGCTTCGCCCCCGCATCGTGGTCGGCCTTTGTGTCCGACGTCAGCCGTGGCGCCTTCGACCTCGGCTGATTTACCTGACACCCGGCCGTGGTAGCACGGTCGGCGGCGCAGGGCCGCAAGCCTGCACCCGAGCCCTCTCGACCGGTCGCCGTCCCTGCCGAGAGGGCTCTAGTACTCCAGCTGTAGATGGTGATCTTCACGCTTGAACGGCTTGCCGCCGGTAGTGGCTGGCCTGAGATCGGGCCTGGTGGCGGCGTCGCCAGTCGGACCAGGCGAGCAAATGGGCGGTGTCGTGGACGGTGCGGATCACGAGGGTGATGAACAAGCGTTGGATCTCGTTGCAGGTCAGCCGTATGAGGCCGTCCGGTGCGGGATGGTAGGAGTGCTCGTCGGCGCGGACGACGGCTAGGAAAGCATGCGCAAGCATGGCCAGGGTGACCCAGCGCGACCAGGACACGTAGCGGCGTACCTGGTGCTCATCCAGGGCAGCCAGACCCTTTCCGGCCTGAAAGAACTCCTCCACTCGCCACCTTGATCCAGCGACCCGCACCAGTTCGGTCAGCGGCACCGGGGTGGGCGAGTAACAGCGGTAGTAGGCGAGTTCGCCCGTGCCGCGATTGCGGCGGATCAACAACTGACGGCTGCCGGGGTCGACGAGGTCGATAACGGCCCAGTCGTAGAAACGGTGGCCCTTGGCCCCGGTCCCTGCCGACAACTTCTGCCAGGCCCGCTCGGGTACCTTCCTGGCCAGGGCATCCGAGCGAAACCTCCCGGCGCCGGTGGTGACTTCGTGCGAGCAGGCCACGGTGAGGACGTAGCCGGTGCCGCGTTGCTCCAGCATGGTCCGCAGTTTCGGGTTACCGCCGTAGACCTCGTCGCCGACCACCCAGGCGGCTCGATGGCCAGCATCCAGGAACCGGGCGACCATGCGTGCGGCCAACTCCGGCTTGGTTGCGAAGGCGGCCTCCTTATCGAGTCCGGCGGCGCGGCAGCGGTCAGGGTCGGCAGTCCAGGAACGCGGAACGTACAGTTCCCGGTCCACCGCGGCGTGCCCACGCCGTCCCGCGTAGACCAGGTAGACGGCGACCTGGGCATTCTCGATTCTGCCCGCGGTACCGGTGTATTGGCGCTGAACGCCCACCGTGCCGGAGCCCTTCTTCACATCGCCGGTCTCATCGACGACCAGCACCGCCCGCTCGTCGTGCAGGTGCTCCACCACGTAGCCCCGAAGGTCGTCGCGGACGGCGTCGGCATCCCACTTGGCCCGGCTGAGCAGGTGCTGCATGGCGTCCGGAGTGGACTCCCCGGCCCACTCGGCGATCGTCCAGCAGTTCTTGCGCGGCAAGTCCGACAGAAGTCCGAGCACCAACCGACGTACCCGACGTCGTGGTTCTACCCGCGCGAATTGGCCTGCGATCCGACCCATCAAGACCTCGAAGGACTGCTGCCAACGGGTGGGGTCTAGGCTGTGACCTACGGCCACCGCATGATCTTCAGTCTTCACACACCGATGATCAGCGGTGTCCGCAATCGTGTCCGCACTGCCCCCATCGTCAAGCCCACGCGATGCGACAGTGCGTCAGCCAGGCTGGCGCCAAGGCGTGAGGTCGAGCCCCGGATACCGCAGCGCCACCCCGGACAATGTCTCCGGGGACCAGTACGGATGTCCAGGCGGTGGGAACCCGAATGCCTGGAGTTGGCGGGGGGTGGCCCGCTCGACGAACTTGACCCAGTCCTCCTGGACAGCGGAGTAGGCCCAGCCCCGGCGCTGACCCCACTGGACTTGGGAGGGACGGAAGTTCAAGTGCATGGTGAACCGGGCACCGTGCGGCGCGGTCATGGCCGTTCCGCGGTGGACGGTGCCGATCTCGAAGGCGACGACTGTCCCGGCGGGACCGGCTGCGGACACCTCTGCTCCGTACAGGTGCGGGCTGCCGCTGACGTCGTGGAAGCGGTTCTTGCTTTCGTGGCCGGGCCGCAGATACCGATCGGGTACGGCGGGGAGGTCGGCCGTGTGCCTTCGCGAGACAAGGTGAGCCGGGCCGAACTCCTCCGGCACGTCCGCCAAGTACACGAACATCTCCAGCTGGCGGAAGCCGGGGGCGGTGCTGGGCACCAGAAGGGTATGGCCCGGGTGGTCGCGGTGCAGGTCCTGCTCGTAGTCGCTGGCACCGGCGTACTTCGCCCAGGCCTCCGCGCCGGAGATCTGGACATCGTCGTCTTCCAGCAGCGTCTTGGCCAGCGCCAGAATCCGGTGGTTCACAGCCAACAGGCTGATCTCCGTGCTGGTGAACGGGAAGTAGTCGATTCCGGCGAACTGGTCGCCGATGAAGCGCTCGCGTCGCGGGTCGGTTGCGTCGTGGAACCCCTCGGCGGACGGGAAGAGTAGATCCAGTTCGCCCGTTGCGGGCTTCAGCTCATCGGGTGAGATGAAACCGGGGAGGATGACGAAGCCGTCTTCACGCCATGCATGTGCCGCTTCTTTGAGGTCCATCGGGCCAGGGTGATCACGGTGAGCGCCGCAAGCAACCGGTTTTCCGGCACGAAGTACGACTGTGGGGCGAGCAGTTGGCCAGCTCGGCCCCGAGCTGGCGCCACCGTGGCAGCAAGTCCGACGGGCCAACAGGCAGCAAGATCACCATCTACAGCTGGAGTACTAGGCGTTTCCGGCGCATTCCGGTGTCGCCGCTTCAGCGGAGTTCTGCCACGTATTGGTCTGTACCGGGAATCGTCGGAATGAACGGCGCCATGAATTCCACCCGGCCGAGACCGGCATCGGCCACCTCGCCGTCGAGACCGGTGAAACAGCGCTCCCAGCATTCCCGCGGATCGGACTGCAGGAACCAGAGCAGGGTCAGCCGGGTGTCGACCCCTTCGACCTGCTTCACATACGCCATCCGGTCCGAGGGCAGCGGGGTCGGCCGGAAGACCGTGACCATCGCGGCGGGCGAGCCCGCGAGCCGGCGCGGCAGATGTCTGGATCGGAGCCACGCGAGCAGTTCCTCCCGCTGCTCCGGGCCCTCGGTCTCGATCACCTCCAGCGCCAGCCCGGCATAGGGGTGGTCCAGCGCGTGGTGGTCGCGCGGACCGGCGGCTCCGTCCCGGTAGACGGTGGCCTCGTGGTCCTGGAAGGCCGTGAAGACATGCGTACGGTCCTGGTAGACCCGCCCGTCCCGGAGCAGCCGCTTGTTGATCCCGACCGTCCACCTCATATGGTCCGCGTAGCGCCCCTCGGTGAGCCAGTAGACCGAGAGGTAGCAGCCGGCGGTCACCGGCTGGGCGATCGCCGACTTCTCCGGATAGCGCAGCAGTTGCAGTTCACGGGTGGCGACCCAGCGGCGGCCCGCGTAGATCCACGGCATGGCCATCGCGCCCGCGATGAAGTGGTCGTCCTCGTACCAGCGGTTGTAGGCGTACTCATGGCCCGGATGCGGCTCGACCATCGTGATCAGGGCATGCCCCGGGCGCACTCCGTACGGGCCGACGGAGGCCAGTTCCGCGTACGCGTCGCTTGTCATGCCCCCCAGGTTTAGCTGACGCGACGTCAGTTGGGGAGGGGGCTGCCGGTATCAAGTGCGCGGAATCGGACGGCGGCCGCACGGCCGGGAGTGGCCTTCCGCCGGAACCGGACCGCTGCCGCACTCTGGCCATCTGAGGGCCGCACCCCTAACCTGACGCGACGCCAGACACGGGAGGTGCCGCCATGCCGCTGCAGGGCAAGACCGTCGTCGTCTCCGGGGTCGGACCCGGGCTGGGGGCCCGGGTGGTGGCCGCGTGCGTCCGGGACGGGGCGCGGGTGGTGATGGGGGCGCGGACCGAGGAGCGGCTGCCGAAGGTGGCGGAGGAGGTCGATCCGGGCGGTGAGCGCACCGCCTGGCGACCGACCGATATCGCGGACGAGGAGCAGTGCGAGGCCCTCGCCGCGCTCGCCCTGGACCGCTTCGGCCGGATCGACGCCGTCGTCCATGTGGCCGCGCTGGACAGCCACTTCGGCGGGCTGGAGGACGCCGACTTCACGTCCTGGGCCCGGGTGGTGGACATCAATCTCTTCGGGACGCTGCGGATGACCCGCGCCTGCCTGCCCGCGCTCAAACGGAACGGCGGCTCGGTCGTACTGATCGGCACCCAGTCGTCCTCCGCCGCCCCCACCAAGGTGCGCCAGACCGCGTACGCCGCCTCCAAGGGCGCGCTGACCTCCGCCATGTACGCGCTCGCGCGCGAGCTGGGTCCGCACCGGATACGGGTCAACACCGTGCAGCCCGGCTGGATGTGGGGGCCGCCGGTGCGCGCGTACGTGGCCTTCACGGCACAGACCGAAGGAGTGAGCGAGGCCGAGGTGCTGGCCCGGCTCACGGACGCGATGGCCCTGCCCGAACTGGCGACGGACGGGGATGTGGCGGAGGCCGCGGCGTTCCTGGCCTCCGACCGGGCCCGGGCGATCACCGGACAGTCGCTGCTGGTGAACGCCGGTGAGCTGATGCGTTAGCGCGACTCCTGTCCGGCCTTTCGGGATCCCGCTCCCGTACGACCCATCGATCGGTGGGCGTGCGTCTGACGAAGTGCCCGCTCATCGTGGGTTCACGAGCATGCGAACGACAACGCCCCGTCAGGTCAAGAAAGAGTAAATTGGTTCTTCTTTCTGATCTGTGTTCACACTCGTGACTCTTAGGACCCTTGACCGGTCACCCGAACGAGCGGTTCAATCCCGGAAGTACCCCGCTCCCGCTCGGGGGAACCGCCCATGACGAAGTCGCGGCGAAGTGCGCTCCCGTTCATATGGCGGACCCCTGGAGGGGACATGAACAGTCTCGACTGGGTTGTACTGATCGGCTACTTCGGTGTCATGGTCGGCATCGGTCTCTGGTCGCACAAGCGTGTGGACAACGTCAGCGACTTCTTCACGGCCGGCGGCAAGATGCCCTGGTGGCTGTCCGGCATCTCGCACCACATGTCCGGCTACAGCGCGGTGATGTTCACGGGATACGCGGCCATCGCCTACCAATACGGCATCACTTCCTATGTCACCTGGTCCTTCCCGATCGCCATCGGCATCGCGATCGGCGCCAACCTCTTCGCGCCGCGCCTCAACCGGGTGCGCAGCAAGCTGAAGGTGGCCTCACCGCTCGAATACCTGAAGAACCGCTACAACCTCCCCACCCAGCAGGCGCTGGCCTGGTCCGGGGTGCTGTTGAAGATCGTCGACGTGGGTGCCAAGTGGGCGGCCATCGCCACCCTGTTGTCCATCTTCACCGGCGTCTCGCTCAACCAGGGCATCCTGATCACGGGCGTGGTGACCGCCATCTACTGCACGGTGGGCGGACTGTGGGCCGACGCGCTCACCGAACTCGGCCAGTTCATCATCCAGTTCATCGCGGGCATCGCGATGCTGATCGCGGTGCTCAATGAGCTGGACGGCTTCTCCACCTTCTGGACCGTCTGGGACGACCTCCCCGACAGCCACCACGAGCCGACCGTCGGCCCGTACACCTTGATCTTCCTGCTGGCCTACCTCTTCATCAAGACCTTCGAGTACAACGGCGGTATGTGGAACCAGGCGCAGCGCTACATGGCGACCGACAGCGCCCACTCCGCCAAGCGTTCGGCCCGCCTGTCTGCCGTTCTGTGGTTCGTGTGGCCGCTGGTCCTGTTCTTCCCCATGTGGGTCGCGCCGCTGATCATCAAGACGGACAAGCCCGCCGACTCCTACGCGCAGATGGCCGAGCATCTGCTGCCGCACGGTCTGCTGGGGCTGGTGATCGTCGGCTTCTTCTCGCACACCATGGCGATGTGCTCCTCGGACGCCAACGCGATCGCGGCGGTGGTGACGCGGGACATCATGCCCGCGATCTTCACGTCCGTCCGGGAATGGTCCTCCCGCACCGGGCTGCTCGCCGCCCGGTACACCACGCTGCTCTTCCTCGCCCTGTCCATGGCCATCGCCACCCAGGTCAACTCGGACTTCTTCGGCGACATCATCACTGTGGTGATCAAGTGGGTCGCCGGGTTGATGGGGCCGATCGCGATTCCGCTGATGCTGGGCATGCTGCGCGCCTTCCGCAAGTCGGGGCCGACGGCGGCGCTGGTCAGCTGGGCGCTCGGGCTGGTCGCCTTCTACCTGGTCAACTACCCGATCAACGACGCGATCGACGGAGGCGTGAACCTGGAGTACCAGATCTCCGTCCCGCTCGCGGTCTCGCTCGTGCTCTTCATCGTCGTCGGCTACATCAAGCCGGAGGACACTCCGGAGCGCGATGCCATCCTCGCCTCGCTCAACTCGGATGACGACGGGCCGGGTTCAGCGGGTGCCGCACTGTCGGAGCCCGAGCAGGGCACGGCCGGCCAGAAGTCGGTCGCGGGCGCCACGGACTGACGCCCTCCGCGCGGCGGCCACGATCCGGGCCGCCGGTCACCTCCCAACGTGGGGTGACCGGCGGCCCGGTTCCGTCTGCGGGTCCGTGCCGGTCGTCAGATCGCACTGCATGAGGTGGGTGTCGATCCAGCGTCCGTGCTTACGGCCGACACCGGCCAGCGTGCCCGCCGGGGTGAAGCCGAAGCGCCGGTGGAGGGCGGCCGAGGCGTCGCTGCCGGAGTCGGCGATGACCGCGACGACCTGCCGTACGCCCGCCTCGGCGCAGCGGGTGAGCAGGGCGCCGAGCAGCGCGGCACCGAGCCCCGCGCCGGTCCGGCCGGGGGCGAGGTAGATGGCGTCCTCGGCGGTGTGGCGGTACGCGGGCTTGGGGCGCCAGGGCCCGGCGTAGGCGTATCCGGCGACCGTACGGCGGGTGTCACCGGGGACCGTACGGTCGGTGTCACCGGGGATCTCGGCGACCTCGGCGACCTCGGCAACCAGGAACGGCAGCCCCCGTTCCGTCAGGTCCGCCAGCCGCCGCGCCCAGTCGTCGACGGTGGGCGGGACCTCCTCGAAGGTGACGACGGTCTCGGTGACGTAATGGCTGAAGATGGCGGCGATGGCGCCCAGGTCGGTGTGGGTCGCATCACGTATGACGGCGGTCGTGGCAGGCACCGGCCCACCTTACGGCGGTCGGTCCCGGGGCGGCCGCCTTACGGCCGACGGCCCCGGGGGACGGCCGCCTTACGGTCGGCCCGTCCCCGGCGGCGAGGCGGAAGCGGAACGTGATGCAGGGGCGACGATCGGGAGATCCACGCTGTCCAGGCAATCTCTCCTCCACCTGCCGTCCACATCCGGAACGTACGATGGGCGGCCGTCCGAGCCGACCGCCCCCGACCGCACCACCCCGGACCCGACTCGTCGGCCCGCCCCGGCCGAGTCGCGGTCCCAGGGACCTCTGGAGCCCCCGTGACCGCCACACAGACGATCACCGACTCCCGGATCCACCGGGCCCGCGCCTTCGTACTGCGCCGGCCGGTGCTGTGCGCGGCGGTCTTCTGCCTGCTCTCCTTCACCGGGTTCTGGATCGCGCAGCGGGCCGCCCAGGTGTCGATGGTCGATCTGCTGGTCTATCGCGCCGAGGGATGGACCGTACGCAATGCGCAGGATCTGTATGGCATGCGGGCGACTCAGCACAATCTCCCCAATACCTATCCGCCGTTCGCGGCGCTGGTCTTCACCCCGCTGACCATGATGGGCACGGGCCTCCTGCGGACCTTCGGGACGGCCGTCAACCTCGGCCTGATGGTCGCCGTGGCCCATCTGTCGCTGCGGCTGATCGATCTGCCCGCCCGGGTGCCGCGACCGGCCGCCGCCCTGGCCCTGGCCGCTGTCGCGGTGTGGTGTGAGCCGGTCTGGACGACCCTGCGCTACGGGCAGATCAATCTGCTGGTCACGGCGTTGGTGCTGGGGGATCTGACCCGCCGGGCGGGCCACCGCTGGGCCGGGGTCGGGACGGGCATCGCCACCGGGATCAAGCTGACCCCGGGGCTCTTCGTGGTCTTCCTGGGGCTCGCCGGGCTGTTCCTCGGCCTCCGTCGGCTGTGGGCGGCCGGGGCGGCCCGGGGGCGAGGCGAGCCCGGCAGCCGACTGCCACGGCGGCGCTTCTGGAATGACCATCTGCGGCGCGCGGGCGTCGCGACCGCCGCCTTCGCCCTTACGGTCGCGTTCTCGGCCCTGGCGCTGCCGCATGACTCCCGGCGCTTCTGGACCGAGGTCCTCTTCGCGACCGACCGCCCCGGCGATGTGGAGGGCGCGGGCAACCAGAACCTCAAGGGCGCGCTCGCCCGTATCCTGCACACCCCCGACCCCGGCATGTGGTGGCTCATGGCGGCCGCGCTGGTGGGCTGTGCGGGCCTGGCCACAGCGGTCGCGGCCCAGCTCACCGACGACGGCCGGCTGCCGAACGCCCGCGCCTGGGCCGCCCTGACCTGTGCGGTGACCGCCCTCATGGTCAGCCCGGTCTCCTGGTCGCACCACTGGGTGTGGGCCGTCCCGATGGTCCTGCTGCTCGCGGTGGAGGCGGTGCGGCGGCGCACGGCGGGCTGGACGGCCTGGACGGTGATGACCGGGCTGCTGTTCTGCTCCTTCATGGTCTGGTACGCGCCCCACAGCAGGCCGACCCGGGTGGAACTCCACCAGAACCCCGCCCAGATGCTCCTCACCGCCGTCTATCCGCTGATCGGCATCGCCTTCCTGGGGGTGGCCGCGTATCTGACCCTGCCCGCCGTAAGGCGTCCATGGGAGGGGAGCGGGACCGTAGGGCGTCAGTTGGCCGCCACCGGTCCCGATGCGGCGCGGCGGCGGCCGGAGCGGGTCTACGCGCGCGGGTAGCGGGTGAGCCAGGCCGGGGAGGAGCTGCCCGGGCCGTGGAGCGCGGGACCCTGGGTCATCTCCATGGCGAAGTCGTCGGCCAGCTCCAGGATCGTGCCACGCCCCTCGACCTCCGCCAGCCAGGCGGGCGGCAGCGCCGTCTCGCCGTGCAGCGCGCCCAGCAGATTGCCGCAAATGGCCGCCGTGGAGTCGCTGCCCCCGCCGTGGTTGACCGCGAGCAGCAGCCCATGGCGGACGTCCTCGGCGACCAGCGCGCAGTACAGGCCCATCGCCAGGGCCTCCTCACCGGTCCAGCCCTGGCCCAGGGACGCGACGCGCTCGGGGGTCGGCAGGCCCTGCCGTACGGCGCCGAGCGCGTACCGCAGCGCGTCGGTGGTCTCCTCGTGGCCGGGGCGGGTGGCCAGATGGGCGAGGGCGCGCTGGACGGCTCCGTCCAGCGCCTCGCCGCGCGCGAGGCCATGCACGATGAGGGCGAAGGCACCGGCCGCGAGATAGCCGGTGGGGTGGCCGTGGGTCTGGGCCGCGCACTCGATGGCCAACTGGAAGACCAGCTGCGGCTCCCAGCCCACCAACAGTCCGAAGGGGGCGGAGCGCATCACGGCGCCGCATCCCTTGGAGTCGGGGTTCTTGGGCGCCTCCAGGGTGCCCATGGTCTCGTCGGCGAGCGCGGTGATACAGGCCCGGCCCGGGGAGCGCTGGGCGTAGAGCCACTCCTCGCGGGCCAGCCAGCCGGCGTCCTTACGGCGCTCATCGGGGCCCCAGTCGCGCTGGGTGGAGTACCAGCGGCGGTGTGCGGAGTGGATGTCGGTGGGCGGATGCCAGGCGCCCGTGTCGCGGCGCACCTGCGCCCGTATCAGCCCGTCCACCGTGAACAGGGTCATCTGGGTGTCGTCGGTGACCCGTCCGCGACCGCCATAGGCGGGCAGGAAGTCCGTCACGCCCTCGGCTCCGTGCGCCGCCCTGATCTCGTCCAGCGAGGCGAACTCGACGGCCGCCCCCAGCGCGTCCCCGATGGCCCCGCCGAGCAGACAGCCGCGCACCCGGCTGCGGAAGTCCTGCTGTTCGGCGCGGCCCCATACGCCGGTCGCTGCGCTGGCGGTTGCGGTCACGACCTATGCCTCTTTTCTTCGCTGCGTGAATGGCCCTCAACTGTCTTTGAACTGTAATGGACACCGAATGATCGCCTCTTGGCCGCCGAGGATTGTGAAGGCGTCATCACCGAGAAGACAACGGATGGACGCATTCCGAAAATGCGAATTCCCTCACCGAATGTCGTATGCGTTCCGGGCCCTTATCCGAGTGCCGCCGGGCCGGGCTCCAAGGCCGCGCGAAGCTCGGCGAGCGGGGCGCGGAGGGTGGCGAGCAGGGCGGCATCCGCCCCGGGTATCCGGGCGAGCTCGTCCAGGGAGCGGATGGCGATGTCGACGATCTGCCAGTACGGCCGGGTGGCGGGCAGCTCCGCCACGAGACGCGCCGCCCCGGCCCCGTCCCCGAGGGCGGCCCTGCTGACGATCGGGGCGGCGGCCCGGGCCTGTGCGTCCCATTGGCTGTCGTGCTCCTCCAGGAGCGCTTCGAAGGCGGTCCACAACCCGCGCGCCTCGAGGAGACCGGCCGTGCGGCTCACCAGCATCGCGTGTTCGAAGGCGATGTCGAGGTCCTGGCCGTCCAGCGCCGTCGCCCGTTCGATGTCCGTGGCGGCCTCGGCGTACCGGCCCGCCTGGCGGTGGCACCTCGCCCTGCACTCCAGCGCGAGCAGGCTGTCGGGGCGGAGCCCGAGCGCGCGGTCCAGATCGGCGAGGGCGGCCTCGCCGTCGCCCAGGCGCAGCCGCAGGGCACCCCGGTTCGCCAGTGCCCACGCGTTGTCGGGAGAGGCGGAGGCGGCGGCGTCGAAATCCGCCAGGGCTTCGCCGAGCAGACCGATGTGCTCATGCGTCTGCCCTCGGCAGACCAGCGCGAACACATACGACGGCTCGATCTCGATGGCCCGGCCGAAGTCCGCCAGCGCCTCCTGGAAGCGGTCCATCATCCGGTATGCCTCGCCACGCTCGGCGAGCACGGCCTGGTCCTCGGGGTGGGACGCCAGGCACCAGTCGGCCGCCTCGATCGCCTCCTCATAACGGTCCAGATTGCGAAGGGCGTGGACGCGCCCGAACACGGCATAGTCGGCACCGAGTTCGAGGGCCCGGTCACAGTCCGCGAGCGCCTCCTCGTGCCGCCCCAGAAAGCGGTAGGTCCTGGCCCGCTCCGCGTAGATCCAGGACCATTCGGGAGTGATCTCCACCGCCCGCCCGAAATCCGCCAGCGCTTTCTCGTAGTCCTCCATGGCGTGGTGGACCTGAGCGCGGGTCCCCACGGTCCATGCGCTCTCGTGCAGGTCGAAGGAGCGATCGAGGTCCGCCAGGCTTTCCTCGTACCGTCTGAGAAGGCGATACGTCTCGCCGCGCCGGGCGAGCGGCCAGGGAAAGTCGGGATCCAGTGTCACGGCGCGGTCGAAGCTCTCCAGCGCCTGCTCGTAAAGGTCCCTGTCGAGGTACACACTCCCCCGGGCGGCAAGAGCACGCACGCAGTCGGCGTCCAGCTCCAGCGCTCGCTCCGCGTCCGCCAGAGCCCCTTCCAGCTCGTTCATGTCCGCGCGGACCATGCCGCGGAGCCCGAGCGCCATGGACACGGCCCGCTCGTCCGACCCGACCTCATCCAGCAGCCGCGTCACATTGCCGGCCAGGTCGCTCCTGGTGGACTCCGCGAGGAGCCGGTCACCCCAGGCCGCCACCGACCCGCTGCCGGAATCCCGGCCCGCCTCCACGAGCATCTGTCTCCAGCGGTGGTCCCACGACGGCGACGTGTAGTCGATATACGCGCACACATACGCGCGCAGCTCCTCGCGCAGGGCTTCCTCCGGAGTCGCGCACAGCCGGTGGTAAGCCTCCTCGAGCCGATAGTCCAGCCATCGCTCGTGCTCCCACTTCTCGTCGCCCTCCAGCGTCTCCTCGATCTGCCGCTGCCAGCGCGCGAACGCCTCGGCCAGCCGGAGGTGACGGGCGCGCCACGCCTGCGGGGACTGGTTGCGCTGGAGCCGCAACATGGCCGTACGGACGACCTGGTGGTAGCCGCAGCGGCCGGAGCCGTCGGCCACGAACGGGAGCGAGCGCAGCCAGCCGTAGAGGTCGGCCGCCTCGTCCTCCACCGCTGCCGCGAAGACGTCCTCGTCCAGGCTCCGGGGCAGGGCCGCGGCCAGGGCGGCCGAGCGGTGGGTCTCGTCGCTCACCCACTTCAGGAAGCGCTCGACGGCGGTGCCGGAGGGATCGCCCACGGCCTCGGGGGTGGTGGGCCGGGCCTCGGCCAGCATGGACACCAGCACGGGCAGCCCTCCGGTGAGCCTCAGGACGACCTCGACCACCTGCTCGTCGACCACGCCCTTGGCGGTCAGGAGCTGCCGGGCCTCCGTCTCGGTGAAGGGGACGAGGGGGAGGTCGGCGACGAGGTCGGCGTAGTCGGCCCAGCAGCGCGGGGCGAGCGTGCCCTGTCCGGCCAGCGTCACCACCGCGTTGGCCGGGAGCGAGCCGTAGCGGCCCTCGAACATCACATCGCGCAGCCACAGGTCGAGCAGCGGACCGGTGCGCTCATAGGTGTCGAAGAACCACGCCATCCAGGGCACCGACGCGGCCACCTCGCCCACGTCCTTCAGGAACGCGGGGGTGAGGGCGTCCAGCGGCGACATCACCAGATCCACGTCGTCATGGCTGCGGAGGCGGGCGCTGAGCTTGGCCCGCGCGCGGTCGGCGGCCTGGGCGACCCGGTCCGGTTCCGCCGCCCCGGCCAACGCCCCGACGCCCGGCACCATGCCGAGCCCGATCAGCCCCGCCCGGGCGACGAACGCGCTGGACGCCGACGGCCGGGGCTCGCCCGCCGCCTCCTCCGAAGGCTGCGGCGCGGGCTGCTGCGCCGCCGAATCGGCCTCGTGGCGCCGCTGCCGGTAGGTCGCCAGCAGCTTGTCGAAGGACTTCAGCGGGTGGCCCTGGTGGGCGAACTGGGCGCTGATGGCCGCCATCACCTCGGGGACGCTGTTCACCGACTCGTCCACGGAGGCGGTGAGCGCCCGGTGTTCCCGCGCGGTGTTCTCCAGCTGCCGCAGCAGCGTCGTCTTGCCCACCCCGGCGTCGCCGCGCACATGGAACAGGAAGTGGTGGGCGGCGTCCTCGGGCGGCACCGCGAAGTTCTCCCGGAACGCGGCCAGCTCCTGCCGCCGCCCCACGAAGCGGCGCCGCTGCCGGATCAGCTCCCGAATCGTCGGACGCCGCTCTGCCATGGGTGCCCCTTCCCCCGCTTCCCATGGCAGCGTATCCGCGCGGCGCGCCCGCGAACCCTGAGCCTGGCTCAGTCCGGCCGTGAGCCGGGCTCAGTCCCCCAGCACCGGGAGCAGCTCCGGCAGATGGCCGTCCGAGGCGAGGGCCGCGGCCTGGCGCTCCTCGGGGACGGGACCGTAGGTGGTGGTGCGGGGCCGGGCGGGGCGTCCGGTCAGCTCGGCGATGGCCACCAGGTCCTGGACGGAGCGGTAGGAGCCGTAGGAGGAGCCCGCCATACGGGAGATGGTCTCCTCCATAAGGGTGCCGCCCAGGTCGTTGGCGCCGGAGCGGAGCATCTCGGCGGCGCCCTCCGCGCCCAGCTTCACCCAGCTCGTCTGGATGTTGGGGATATGGGGGTGGAGCAGGATCCGCGCCATGGCCGTGACGGCGCGGTTGTCGCGGCTGGTGGGGCCGGGGCGGGCGATACCGGCGAGGTAGACGGGGGCGTTGGTGTGGATGAAGGGGAGGGTGACGAATTCGGTGAAGCCGCCCGTCTCCTGCTGGATCTCGGCGAGCAGCCGCAGATGGGCCAGCCAGTGCCGGGGCTGGTCCACATGGCCGTACATCATCGTGGACGAGGACCGGACACCCAGCTCATGCGCCGTCTTGACGACCTCGACCCAGGTGGCCGTCGGCAGCTTGCCCTTGGTGAGGACCCAGCGCACCTCGTCGTCCAGGATCTCGGCCGCCGTGCCGGGGATGGTGTCCAGGCCCGCCTCGCGCGCCGCCGTCAGCCATTCGCGGATGGACATCCCGGTGCGGGTCGCCCCGTTGACGACCTCCATCGGGGAGAAGGCGTGGACATGCATCCCGGGCACGCGCTCCTTGACGGCGCGGGCGATGTCGAAGTACGCGGTGCCGGGCAGATCGGGGTGGATGCCGCCCTGCATGCAGACCTCCACCGCGCCCACGTCCCACGCCTGCTGGGCGCGGTCGGCGACCTGGTCCAGGGAGAGGGTGTAGGCGTCGGCGTCCGTACGGCGCTGGGCGAAGGCACAGAAGCGGCAGCCGGTGTAGCAGACATTGGTGAAGTTGATGTTCCGGGTGACGATGTAGGTGACGTCGTCACCGACCGCCGCCCGGCGCAGATCGTCGGCGATGCGGCACAGCGCGTCCAGCGCCGGGCCGTCGGCGTGGAAGAGGGCCAGCGCCTCGGGGTCGGTCAGCTTGGTCGGATCGTCGGCGGCCTGGGCGAGCGCGGCCTTGAGGTCGCCGTCGATGCGGGAGGGGACCATCCCGGGGGCCGCGGCCTCGCGCAGCGCCTCCCAGTCGCCATAGACCTCGTCGAAGTCCTTACGGCGGTCACCGGTGCGGCCCTCGGTGTCGATGGTGTGGTGCAGATCGGTGCGGCCGGAGGCGCTGAACGCCTCGTCCGGCTCCTGCCAGGGCAGTCCGGTGGGGGTCGCGTCCTCGCGGGCCAGGCCGGTCGCGGGGTCGGCGAGGGCGGTCACGTGCGGCAGCAGCCGGGGGTCCAGCCAGGGCTCGCCGCGCTGGATGTACTCGGGGTAGACCGCGAGCCGTTCGCGCAGGCTGAAGCCGGCGGCGGCGGAGCGCTCGGTCAGCTCGTCCACCTGGGGCCAGGGGCGCTCGGGGTTGACGTGGTCCGGGGTGAGCGGGGAGACGCCACCCCAGTCGTCGATACCGGCGCCGATGAGCTGCTCGTACTCCGCGTCGACCAGGTTGGGCGGGGCCTGGATGCAGGCGGACGGGCCCAGGATGTGTCGCGCGACGGCGACGGTCGCCACCAGGTCGTCCAGCTCCGCGTCCGGCATCCCCCGCATCGCGGTGTCCGGTTTGGCACGGAAGTTCTGGATGATGACTTCCTGGATGCCGTGGTACGAGCGGGAGACGCGGCGCAGCGCGAACAGCGACTCCGCCCGCTCCTCCGGTGTCTCGCCGATCCCGATCAGCAGTCCGCTGGTGAACGGGACGGAGCTGCGCCCGGCGTCCTCCAGAACGCGCAGCCGCACCGCCGGTTCCTTGTCGGGCGAGCCGTAGTGGGGGCCGCCGGGCTCGCTCCACAGCCGCTCGGCAGTGGTCTCCAGCATCATGCCCATGGAGGGGGCGACCGGCTTGAGCCGCTGGAAGTCGGTCCAGGTCATCGCGCCGGGGTTGAGGTGGGGCAGGAGGCCGGTCTCCTCCAGGATGCGGATCGCCATGGCGCGTACGTACGCGATGGTGTCGTCGTACCCCTCGGCCTCGAGCCATGCACGCGCCTCGGGCCAGCGGTCCTCGGGGCGGTCGCCGAGGGTGATCAGCGCTTCCTTGCAGCCCATTTCGGCGCCCCGGCGGGCGATGGCGAGCACCTCGTCGGGCGACATGAACATCCCGTGGCCCGCGCGGCGCAGCTTGCCGGGCACGGTCGCGAAGGTGCAGTAGTGACACTTGTCCCGGCACAGCCGGGTGAGCGGGATGAACACGCTGCGCGAGTAGGTGATGACCCCGGGGCGGCCGGCCGCCTCCAGGCCCGCGTCGCGGACCTTGGCGGCGGAGGCCATCAGATCCTTCAGGTCGTCGCCGCGCGCCTGGAGCAGCACCGCCGCCTCGGCGGTGTCCAGCGCCACGCCGTCGCGGGCGCGCTTGAGCGCACGGCGCATCGCGTTGGCTGTGGGGGCGGCGGAGCCAGTCGGGGCAGCCGGTTCGTTTCCCTGCACGCTCGTGGTCATCCTCCGAGCATACGAGCGGTGTGTGACACCGCCAGACGGGCCGGGCCTGCGGTTTTGTGGGTCTGATCACGGCTGCCGCGGGCCGTGGGCGGGAATAGGACACCGTAAAACGTGCGGGCTACACGCGGCGGGTGCCGACGTCCGCTGCCCGGACGGGACTTGGCGCGGCGGGGCCGTGGGGCGCGAGGGACGGGATGGGCGCGAGGGACGTACGTTCCCTCGTCGCCACGGAGTTATCCACAGGGCTTTCCGCGCGTGTCACCCCCGCGTACAACGGTGTCACGCGGGTGTCGGACGGCACTCTCGACTCTGGGGGTCTCTTATGCAGCGACGCGATGTACTCAGGCTCTCCGCGCTTGCGGGCGCGGCGGGTGTGCTGACACTCGATCCCATGACCTTCACCCAGGCCGACGCGGCGGGCCCGGCCGACGACCATGAGCGGACGAAGACCCTCAGCGGCCATCTGCCCACCGGCGCGCCGGACTTCGTCTATGTGCCCGTCGAGGTGCCGCGCGGGGTGCGCGAGATCGCCGTGTCGTACACCTACGACAAGCCGACCGTCCCGGCCGGCACGCAGGGGAACGCCTGCGACATCGGCATCTTCGACGAGCGCGGCACGGAGCTGGGCGGGCGCGGCTTCCGCGGCTGGTCCGGCGGGGCCCGTACGGAGTTCGCCATCAGCGCCGAGCAGGCGACGCCCGGCTATCTGGCGGGGCCGGTGAAGGCGGGCACCTGGCATGTCGTGCTGGGGCCGTACACGGTCGCCCCCCAGGGCCTGGACTACACGGTCACCGTCACGCTGCGGTACGGCGCGCCCGGCACCCCCCGCACGCCGGTTTATCCGCCGCAGCGGGCGAAGGGCCGGGGCCGCGCCTGGTACCGGGGCGACTCGCATCTGCACACCGTGCACTCCGACGGCAAGCGCACCCCGGCCGAGCTGGTCGCCGCCGCCCGCGCCGCCGGGCTCGACTTCATCACCACCACCGAGCACAACACCACCTCCTCCCACGGCGCGTTCGAGGGCCTGTGGGGCGACGACCTTCTGATCATCACGGGCGAGGAGATCACCACCCGGAACGGCCATGTGGTCGCCCTCGGCATCGCCCCGGGCACCTTCATCGACTGGCGCTACCGCGCCCGGGACAACCGCTTCGGCCAGTTCGCCCGCAAGATCCGCCAGGCCGGCGGCCTGGTGATCCCGGCCCACCCGCACGGCACCTGCGTCGGCTGCAACTGGAAGTTCGGCTTCAACGAGGCCGACGCGGTCGAGGTGTGGAACGCGGACTTCGGCCCGGACGACGAGGCGACGGTCCTGGAATGGGACAACACCCTGGTCGCCGCCGCCCGCGGGGACGGCCGCTGGCTCCCCGCCGTCGGCCACAGCGACTCCCACCGCGAGCCCGCGCCCGTCGGCCTCCCCCAGACGGTCGTCCTCGCCGACGATCTGTCGCGCACCGCCCTCCAGGACGGCATCCGCTCCGGCCGCTGCTGGATCGCCGAGTCCTCCGAGGTCGACCTCACCTTCGAGGCGGTGGACGGCCGCGGCCACCACGCCGGCATCGCCGACAGGCTGGCGGTCGCCGCCGACGCGAAGGTGACGGTCCGCCTGAAGGTCACGGGCGCGGGCGCAAGTCCCCAGGTCCGCTTCATCACCGACCAGGGCCCGCTGTACACCACCACGCTGCCCGACTCCGGCTCCGGCACGGTGGAGTGGAGGACCACGCCCTCCTACGCGGCCTACGTCCGCGCCGAGATCCGCCGTCCGGGGGCGGACGGCGGCGCGTCGGGCATACCGGGCCCGATGGTCGCCCTGACCAACCCGATCTGGCTGGGCCGGCGCGGCCACTGACGACGGCAGCCGTCAGCCCAAGGTGATCCGGGCGGCGACCGGAAGATGGTCGCTGCCGGTGGCGGGCAGGGTGCGGATGTGGGCGACGGTGGCCGAGCGGGCCATGACCTGGTCGATCCGGGCCACCGGGAAACCGGCCGGGAAGCTGAAGGCGAAGCCCCGCTCGGCCACGTTCATCCGGGAGGTCAGCGGGGCCAGCCCACGGTCCTCGACCGTGCCGTTGAGGTCGCCCATCAGGATGACCCGCTTCCGCTGCTCGGCGGCGATGGCCTCGCCCAGCCGACCGGCGCTCTCGTCGCGCCACGACGATGCGAGACCGCTCGCCCCGACACGTACCGAGGGCAGGTGCACGACATACGCGGCGACCTCACCGCGCGGCGTACGCGCCACGGCCCGCAGCCCGCGCCTCCAGTCGTCCGTGATCCCCGGGGGCTTGATGTCCACCAGCCGGACACCGCTGAGCGGATGCTTCGACCAGAGTCCTACGGTGCCCCGGACCGCGTGGTACGGGTACTCCGGGGCCAGGGTCTTCTCGTAGACCGGCAGCGCCGTGGGCACCAGTTCCTCCAGCGCGATGAGATCCGGCCCGGCGTCGGCCAAGACGCGGGCGGCGCCCGCCGGGTCGGTGTTCTCGTCGCTGACGTTGTGCTGCGCCACGAGCAGGTCGCTCTCCGTCTCCCCGGGTAGGAGCAGCCCGCCGAAGAGGTACGTCCACGCCGCCACCGGCAGCAGCAGCGCCACCAGCGCGGTAGCCGAACGCCGCAGCAGCGCCAGGCCCAGCAGCACGACGGCCACCAGCCCGAGCCACGGCAGGAACGCCTCCAGCAGACTGCCCAGCCGCCCCACGGAGTTGGGCACCGCCCGGTGGAACGCCAGCAGCACGGCCGTCAGCACCGCCACCCCGGCGAGCACCCGCCCCCGCGTCCAGGCCGACCGCCCCTCGCCCGACCCCCAGCGCCGCAACACCTCTGCCTTCACCGTCCACCGCTTCCCATCCGTTCGGGCCCCGCCCTCGGAGACGATCACCCGAGCGAATCGGTTTCCGGCAGCCCCCGTCCACCTTCGGCTCTTCCACGGCAGCGAACCGCGCCCATACGCACTTTCCGCATCCCCGGTAGTGGTCCACACATCACGCTGAGTAGCCAAGGAGGGGGAGCCAATGCCCGCAGGGGGACGGCCGACCGTGCGCAGCAGGCGGCTCGGAGCGGCACTCAGGAGGCACCGGCAAGCCGCCAAGTTCGACCAGCCACAGGCGCACGCCTCATCCGGCGCGTCCTGCGAAGCAGCGAGGAAGAACAAGGTGACCTCTGAGGTCATAGGCCCTTACCAAAAGTCGCCATACTCCCTCCAAGAGGGCGACTGCGTAGAGATCGCGCTCACGGCCGACGGGGGCCGGGCCGTACGGGACAGCAAGGACCTCAGCCGACCGCCCCTGCACTTCGCCGGCGCGGGGTGGCAGGGATTCCTCCTGGGCATCAAGCACGGCACGTTCGACGCCTAGGACGGCGCCCCTGCCGCTATCCCCAGGTGAGCGGGTCGAGGTGGAGGTAGAACCGCTCCCGGTCACGGTCGAGGGCGGTGCCATAGCGCCGGGCGAACATCTCCTCCGCGTCGTCGGCCTGCCGGTCGTCGGCCCATGTCTCCCGGGCGGTGGCGAGCAGGAGGGCGAGGTCGGCGTAGGGGTCGGCGCGGCCGAGGCGGCCGAGGTCGATGAAGCCCGCCACCGTCCAAGTCGTCGGGTCGAGGACGATATTGGGCAGGCACAAATCCCCGTGGCAGACGACCGCCTGGGCGGCTTCCTGGGCGAGACGGCCCTCGACCTGCGGGGCAAGACGCGCGAGCAGTTCCTCGGGCGGGGTGTCCTGCTGCTCGACGGGCAGGAACTCCGGGTTGACCGCGCCCCGCGCCACGACCTCGCGTGCGGTGGCGAACGTCTGACGGAGGTCGCGGCTGAAGGGGCACGACTGGAGCGGCAGGTCGTGCAGTCGCCGCACGGCGTCGGCGATCGTCTCCCATGCCGCGTGGAGCGTGGCGGCCGGGACCCGGTCCGCGGGGACGCCTTCCACGGTGCTGGTCACCAGGCAGGCGCCGGCATCGGTGATGCGCCAGTCGAGGACTTGGGCGCCCGGCGCACCCTGCGCGTGAAGCCACGCGACCCGGTCCCGCTCCGCCTCCAGCGAGGCCACCTGCCGCGCGGGCACGCACTTCGCGTACCGGGAACCGTCATCGGAACGGAAGACGGCGGCCCCGGACTCCCCCGCGGTGACAGGCTCCCATCCGTCGCCGTCACGGCCCAGGGGCAGCAGCGTTCGCAGCACGCTCGAATCGATCACAACCCCAGGCTACGAGGGCGCCACGCCCAAGGTGACGCGGGCCGCGACCGGCAGGTGAGGCGTTCGTCGGCGGCGTGCGGATGCCGGACCCCGTGCGGGCGGGTGCAGGTCGCCCGCGGGGCCTCGGTTCCCGGGCGGGGTCCTTATCGCTGCCGCCGCGTTCAGTCCATTGCCGGCCGGGGGTGGGGCTGGAGGTTGAGCCGCCGCCGGTGATCGTCCAGAGTTGACAGATATATTTCGTGGCTCGATATATAGTCGACGCGTGACAAGACAGAACCCGTCCTTGACGGAACCGCAGTACTTCATCCTTGCCGCGCTCATGGACGGGCCGTTGCACGGTTACGGCATCATCAAGGCGGCCGAGCAGGCCACCGACGGGCGGCTCCGGATCGCTGTCGGCACCCTCTACGGCGCGCTGGACCGGATGGAGCGGGCCGGACTGGTGGCCGCCGACCATGAGGAGATCGTGGACGGGCGGGCGCGGCGCTACTACAAGCTCACCGAGGACGGCACCGCGATGCTCAGCCGGGAGGCATTGCGGATGCAGCAGGCGGCGGCCGTCGTCATCGGCCGCTCGCGGAATGCCGGAGCGGCCCCGGCATGAACCGTCTGCTGCTTGCGGCCTATCCCGAGCCCTACCGTTCCCGGCATGGAGAGGAGTTGCTGACCTGCCTCGCCGAGGCGTACCCCGGCCGCTCCTGGCCCCCGCCGCGGGAAGTCGCCGCCTTGGTGCGCGCCGGGGTGCAGGCCCGCGCCCGTGCCACCGCCCACGACACCGCTCGGCCGTGGTGGCTGGACGGCATCCACTTGGCCGCCCTGGCCCTCGCCGCGCTGGCGCTGGTTCCGTACTTGCAGGATGTGTGGCACTGGGCACTGCGCATCGACCCCGGACAGCACGCCATGGCCTTCCACTTCTCCGGCTGGTACCCGTGGGCCGAAGGTCCCACGCGGATACGGCTGCTGCCCTACGGGCTGCTCCCGCTGGTCTGCCTGATCGCTCTGCTGCGTGGCAGACCGTGGATCGCGCTGCCGGCCGCGGCAGCCATGATCTGGGCCGGCGCCACGTCCCACGGCCGCACCCTCTTCGGCGACGAGGGCAAGGCGGGCCTGGGCTACTACGGTCTTGGCACCCCGATAACCGTCCATGACCTGGTCCTGTCGGGGACACTGTGCGCCGCGTGCGCCGTGCTGACGGCCTGCCGTCCCAGCCGTCTGCGGCGCCGCTCGTACCGCTGGCTGGTGCCCGTCGTGCTCGCCATGTACGTGGCCGGGGGCCTGCACATCATCTCCGTCAGTCCAACCTTCCAACGCGGCCTGTTCGCCCTCGAAGTCGCCGCGCTGATCGCCGCGTGGGCGGCGACGGCCTCCACCGGGGATTACCGGTGGCTGATCCCCGTCGCGGCGGTCGCGTTTATCCGCACGCAGGCGATCGTGATCCAGCCGCAGGGGTTCATGCAGTCCCTGCCGGACCTGGTCGTCCTCGTCCTCCTGATCGCCCCCCTCCCGGTCCTGGCGATCACCGCCCAGCGCCGGCAGGGGCAGGCACTCGCCCAATAGGAGCGGACCCCCGGTGGGCCGACCGAGCCCGGCGGCCCACGTCGTACCGCAAGACGTGCGTGACCGAACTCCCCCCCAACGGAAGAAACAGAGCGATGACACAGCACGATTCACCATCCCTGCCCGCGCACGGTCCGGGGGCCTCAAGGCAGGCCCCCGAGGCCCCCGACGACCCCAGCCCGTCGCGTACGACACGGCCGTGGATGCCGGCTCTGCTGTACACCCTGGGGTTCCTGACGGTCTACCTGCTCGCCATCTGCACCCCGTGGGGGCAACGAGCTGAGAACCCCTGGTTTTATCTCGGTGAACAGGGCGGCGAAGCGGCATGGATCTACCCCCTGTCAGGAGCGGAATACGGCTCGACGCCCCTGCCGCCGCTGGAACTGAGCGCCAAGCCCACCCTGATGGTGGGCCTGGCCGTCATCGTGGTCCTCACCCTGGTGCGGCGGTGCTGGTGGCAGGGGGGCGCGGCACTCGGGGTCGTCATTCTCACGGCCGGAGGCAACGATGTGCTCAAATCGACCATCCTGCCCCGCCCCGATCTGGTGGGCGCGCCCGAGAATCTCCTTGATCAGGGTTTCCCCAGCGGGCACTCGGCCATCCCCGCCGCGCTGACCCTCGCCGCCGTCCTCGTGGTTTCCCCCCGCATCCGCCCCTACGTCGCCACGGCCGGTGTGCTGTGGCTCGCCTGCATCGCCGCCTACAGCGCGACCAACGGCGGCCACCGGCCCAGCGAAGTGCTGGGAGCCACACTGTTGGCCTGTGCCTGTTACGGCCTCGCAACCTGGCTGCTGCCGTCGGCCGCCGTGCCAGGCGCCACGCGGAGCCCCCGTGCGCTGCCCGTCATCACCCTGACGCTGGCACTGGCCATCGCCCTCGTTTCCGGCGCACGGAACGACACCCTCACAAGGTCACTGGTCTCCGGGGCGACGGGCTTCATATGTGCGGCCCTGGTCTGGTACGCCGCGGTCGGGCGGCCCGCACTCACCGCACGCCGCACACGCCCCGCACTGGGCTGACCACCCGGCAGGCTCCGGGCGGGAACCGGCGCATCCGGGCAAAGCGGCGGTCCGACGCCACCGTCCAGTCGTGGAAGCCGTCGACGCCCGAGCGGGGACGCCCTCCCGCCCGGCATGTCCTCCCGTAGTCCGGTCAACAAGCCGGTGCCACCCGGCGCGGCAACCGACCACGATGATCACGTGGCTGAACGCGTGCGGGTCCGGGACATTGATGACGACGAGGGCAGGCGCCTGCTGCGGATCATCCGTAGCGGCACTGGTTCGGTGGTGACCTGGCGGCGGGCTCAGATGGTGCTGTTATCCGCGCAGGGCATGCTGGTTGCGAAGATCGCCGAGGTGACGTTCACCAGCGACGACCGGATCCGCGACGTGCTCCACAACTTCAACGCGGACGGCTCCTATTGATGCTCTGTCACTCGAATTTCGCTTGAGGTGACACATCGGTAGCGGCCCGTTCGGTTACGCGGGACGGTAGGCCGCGCGGACGCGGCGGCCGCCGTCAACCACCAGGTCGGTGCCGGTGATCCAGGACGCCTCGTCGGAGACCAGCCAGCGGACGGCGCTCGCCACGTCCTCCGGTTCGCCGATGCGGGCCAGGGGGAGGGTGGCGGCGATGGCGGGTTCGTCGCGGTCCCAGACGAAGCGAGCCATCTCGGTGCGGACCAGGCCCGGGGAGACGGCGTTGACGCGGACCGACGGCGCCAGTTCGGCGGCGAGCTGGCGGGTGAGGCGGAGGAGGGCGGTCTTGGCGGTGCCGTAGGCGCCGACACCCGGGCCGACGCCGTGGGTGCCCTCGGTGCAGATGTTGACGACCGCGCCGCCGTGGTCGCCCATCCAGGCCCGCCAGGCCGCCTGGGTCAGCCGCAGCGGGGCCTCCACATTGACCGTGAAGGCCCTGCGCCAGGCGAGCGGGTCCACCGTCATCAGCGGGCCGAGCGGGGCGTTGGTGGCGGCGTTGTTGACCAGGATGTCGAGGCGGCCGAACTCCTCGAGGGTGCGGGCCACCGCCGCCTCCGGGTGCGCCGGGTCCGCCACGTCCCCGGAGCAGGCGACGGCGCGCGGGCCGAGGTGGCGTACGGCCTCGGCCAGTTCCTCAGGGTCCCGCGCCGTGAGGCACACCGCCGCACCGTCCGCCATCAGCGCCTTCGCCACCGCCAGGCCGATACCGCGTGAGGCGCCCGTGATCAGGGCCGCGCGTGCCACCGGCTCAGCCCCTCGTGCTCACCGTCTCCGTGTCCCGGCCCGACCGCAGCACCCTTCCCGGCACCGCGCCGGTGATCTCGTCGTCCCGGATGGTCTCGACCCCGCCGACCCGGACGCTCACGATCCCCATCGCCCGCGAGTCCAGCCGGGGGCTGTCGCCCGGCAGGTCGTGCACCAGCCGGGCCTGGCCCGCGTCGATCCGCTCGGGGTCGAAGAGGACCAGGTCGGCGTGGTAGCCCTCGGCGATCCGGCCGCGTTCGCGCAGCCCGAGCAGCCGCGCCGGATCGTCCGTCAGCATCCGCACCGCCCGCTCCAGGCCGACCAGCTTCCGGCCGCGCAGACAGTCCCCGATGAACCGGGTGGTGTACGGGGCGCCGCACATCCGGTCCAGATGGGCCCCCGCGTCCGAGCCGCCCAGCATGACGTCCTCGTGCTCCCAGGTCCGCCGGCGCAGCTCCCAGCTCGCCGGGTCGTTGTCGGTCGGCATGGGCCACAGCACCGTGCGCATCTGGTCGGCGGCGCAGATCTCCACCAGTGCGGCGAAGTCCTCCTGGCCGCGCTCGGCGGCGATGTCGCGGACGACGCGGCCGGTCAGCCCGGCGTTGGCCGCGCTGTAGGTGTCGCCGATGACGTACCGACCGAAGTGGGTGAGCCGGCGGAAGACCCCGGCCTCGGGGCTGCTCGCGCGACGCAGCATCTGCGCCCGGACGTCCGGGTCGCGGAGCTTCGCGATCCGCTCCGGGATCGGCAGCCCCAGGATGTCGCCCCAGCCCGGGATGAGGTTCAGCGCGCAGAAGGTGCCGAGCGACATGTTCATGGGGGTGAGGATCGGCATGGTGAGCGCGACGATCCTGCCGCCCGCCTTACGGGCCCGTTCGCCGGCCTGGAGCTGGCGCGGCACCCGCTCGGGGACGGCCGCGTCGATGGTCAGCACGTTCCAGTTGAGCGGGCGGCCGGCGGCCGCGCTCATCTCCACGAGCAGATCGATCTCCTCGTCGGCGAACTGGTCGAGACAGCCCGCCACGATCGCCTCGATCTGCGTGCCCTCGTGTTCGCCGACGGCCCGGGAGAGCGCCAGGAGCTCCTCGGGTTCGGCGTGACGGGAGGCGACCGGCTGTCCGTCCCCGTCCGAGTGGGTCGAGGACTGGGTGGTGGACAGCCCCCACGCCCCCGCGTCCATCGCCTCGTGGAAGAGCCGCAGCATCTCCTCCAGCTGCGCGGGCGTGGGCTGTCCGCCGATCGCGTCCTCGCCCATCACATGGCGGCGCAGCGCGCAGTGCCCCACCATGAAGCCCGCGTTGACGGCGATCCGGCCCTCCAGCGCGTCCAGGTACTCGCCGAAGCCGTACCAGTTCCAGGGCGCGCCCTGCTCCAGCGCCACCAGCGACATGCCCTCGACCCGGCTCATCATCCGCCGGGTGTAGTCGGCGTCGCCGGGCCGGTCGGGGTTGAGCGGGGCGAGGGTGAAACCGCAGTTGCCGCCCGCGACCGTGGTCACTCCGTGGTTCATGGAGGGGGTGGCGTACGGATCCCAGAACAGCTGGGCGTCGTAATGGGTGTGCGGGTCGACGAACCCGGGCGCGAGGACGAGCCCGGTGGCGTCCTCGGCGGACCGCGCCGGTTCGGTGACGGTACCGGGCTCGCCGATGGCCACGATCCGGCCGTCCCGGATGCCGACGTCGGCGACGTAGGAGGGCGCGCCGGTGCCGTCCGCCACGGTGGCGCCCTTGATCAGGTGGTCGAGCACGGGTGGATCCCTTCTCGCGTCTGCGGCTGCTGGGTCTCGGCTCACGCGACCGCGGCTGCTGGGGCTCCGCTCTCGCGTCCGCGGCTCCCGGGGGCTCCGCTCTCGCGTCCGCGGCCACGCGGCCTCGGCTCGCGCGTCCGCGGCTACCGGGTCTCGGCATGGCGGAAGCGGGTCGTGCGGTGCACCGGATCGGTGTCGATCTTCGGGATGACGTGCTCGCCGATGAGCTTGACCGTGTTCATCGTGTCCTCGTAGCCGATCCCGATCGGCAGCCCGAACGACAGCTGGTCGGCCCCGGCCTGCTCCCACCGCTTGCACTGGCGGAAGACCTCGTCCGGGTCGCCGCAGATCATCAGCTCCTCGGCGATGAGGAGTTCGATGATCTCCTCGGTGTACTCCGGCAGCAGCTCGGGCCACTCCGGGATGCCGTCGGGGCGGGGGAAGGTGTCGTGGTAGCGGAAGAGCAGCGACTGCAGATAGTTGAGCCCGCCGCCCACCGCGATCTCCACGGCCTTGGCATGGGTCTCCGCGCAGATCGCGGTGGAGGTGACCATCACGTTGTCGTTGACGAAGCCGCCGACCGGGTCGGCCTCCTTGATCGCGTTCTTGTAGGAGTCGAGGACCCACTCCATGTCGGATACCTTCTGGATGGAGAAGCCGAGCACGCCGAGGCCCTTCTTGCCGGCCATCGCGTACGACGGCGGCGATCCGGCCGCGTACCACATCGCCGGGTGGGAGCCCCCGTACGGCTTGGGCAGCACCTTGCGCGGCGGCAGCGACCAGTGCTTGCCCGCGAAGCCCTGGTACTCGTCCTGCAGCCACATCTTGGGGAACTCGGCGATCGTCTCTTCCCAGATCTCCTTGGTGGCGTTCATGTCGGTGATCCCCGGGAGGAAGCCGAGGATCTCGTGGCTGCCCGCGCCCCGGCCCGAGCCGAACTCGAACCGGCCGCCGGAGAGGTGGTCGAGCATCGCGACCTTCTCGGCCACCTTGACCGGGTGGTTGACCTGCGGCAGCGGGTTGAAGATGCCGGACCCCAGGTGGATGCGCTCGGTGGCGTGGGCGAGATAGCCGAGGTAGACGTCGTTCGCGGAGAGGTGGGAGTACTCCTCCAGGAAGTGGTGCTCGGAGGCCCATGCGTACTTGAAGCCGGACCGGTCGGCCTGGATGACGTACTCGGTCTCCTCGACGAGCGCGTGGTGCTCGGCCTCGGGGTCGGTTCGGCGTCGGCTTTCGGGGACGTATCCCTGCACAAAGAGTCCGAATTCCATGGAGGTTCACCGCCTCAGACGACTCGATCTGACGCATCGTCAGATTTTGATTGACTCTGGCACCGCGGACAGGGACCGTCAAGGGCCGAAGCCGCGCCGGACCCGGAGGGGTCCTAGAAGACCGAGACGCCGCTCAGCCAGCCGCCGTCGACGACGAACGGCTGGCCCGTCACATACGACGAGTCCTCGGACGACAGGAAGAGCGCGAGCCGCGCCACCTCCTCCGGGCGGCCGATCCGGCCCAGCGGCACCAGCTTGCGGTACAGCTCGTCGACCGCCGCGGATGCCTCCGCGGCGTCGGCGGCCGGGTCGAGCCGGGCCGGGTTGGTCATGGGGGTGTCGATCGCGCCCGGACAGATCGCGTTGACCCGGATGCCCTTGGCCGCGAGCTCCATCGCGGCCACCCGGGTCATCCCCACCACCGCCGCCTTCGTCGCGGCGTACGAGGTGAGGAAGGCCATACCGGACAGGGCGACGTACGAGGCGGTGTTCACGATCGTCCCGCCGCCCGCCGCCGCCAGCTCCGGCGCGAGGGTCCGCATCCCCAGGAACGCCCCGACCTGATTGACCTGGACCACCTCCAGGTACTCGGTGAGCGGGGTGCTGACCAGCTCGTTGAAGCGGAGGATCCCGGCGTTGTTGACCAGGCCGTCCACCGCGCCGAAGGCGTCCTTGGCGGCTTCGGCGGCGGCGTTCCAGTCGTCCTCCCGGCCCACGTCCAGATGGACGAAGCGGGCGCTCTCGCCCAGCTCCTTGGCCAGCGCCTCGCCCGGCTCGTCCAGCACGTCACAGAGGACCACCCGCGCACCCTCCGCCACGAACAGCCGCGCCTCGTGCTCACCTTGTCCGCGCGCCGCCCCGGTGATGACGACGACCCGCCCGTCCAGCTTGCCCATTCCGTTCTCCCTAGTCATCGAGGTGCGGAGCGACATCGGCAGCGAAGGCCGCCATCTGGTCGGTCAGTTCGGTGTGGTCCCGGCAGCGGAACCGCACCTGGATCTGGTCCACCCCCATCGCGGCGTAGGCGCGCAGGCTCTCGGCCAGCCGCTCCGGCGCGCCGGCCAGGGTCCGGCGCCCCACGCCCCAGCCGGGCTCGCCCACGTAGAGCGGCTCGGTGATCGCGCCGATCTCGGCGGGCTCGTCGATCCCCGCCTCGTCCCGCAGCGCGCGCAGCCGGGCGATCTGGCCGGGCAGCCGGTCCCGTGGATCGCCCTGGGGCAGCCAGCCGTCGCCCCGGTGCGCCGCGCGGCGCACCGCCGCGGGCGAGGAGCCGCCGATCCACAGCGGGGGCCGTGGCGTCTGGAGGGGGCGCGGGGCCTGCCCCAGACCGCTGAAGGCGAACCGCTCCCCGCGGAAGTCGGGGAACTCCTCCGGCCCCAGCGCCGCCTTCAGCGCGTCGACCGTCTCGTCCAGCAGCGCCCCGCGCCGGGCGAAGTCCACCCCGAGCGCGTCGAACTCCTCCCGCACATGCCCGGCCCCGACCCCGAGGATCAGCCGGCCGCCGGAGAGCTGGTCGAGCGTCGCGTACTGCTTGGCGGTCAGCAGCGGATGCCGCAGCGCGGCGACCGCCACATGGCTGAGCAGCCGCACCCGCTCGGTGGCCGCGGCGAGCCAGCCGAGGGTGGCCACCGGGTCGTACCAGACGGTGCCCATCGCGGCGGCCAGCCGCCGCGGGATCGCGACATGGTCGCAGACCGCGAGGTAGGCGAAGCCGAGCCGGTCGGCGGCGCGAGCGACCGCGAGCAGCTCGGCCGGGCCGGCCGCCGCCTCCCACGGCTCGGCGTAAAGGGTGGACTGCGACTGGACGGGCAGCTGCATGCCGTAGCTCAACCGGCCCCGGGGCAGGACGCGCATGCCGGGCCTCCTCGTCGGTGGACCGCCATCGTCGTATCGGACGTCGGCCATAGTGATATCTGACGGTCCATCAGACAAGGGGTATGGCGGTCTCGTCCCGCATTGCGAGGCCCTGCTAGCGTACGGACGTTCGACCTCGGGCCCATCGCCCGCCGCCCCGCTCAGGGGCCACCACGGGGGCACAGCAAGGGGCACACAGAGGGGCACGTGATGATCGAGACGGTCTTCCGCTGCGAAGATCTGCCCAGAGCGGAGCGGTTCGACTTCTGGCGTGAGCAGATGGCACAACTCATGGCGCCGATGGAGATGAGCAGCGACCACACCCGTGACTTCTGGGGAGAGGTGCGCATCCTCGACTTCGGCGCCGCCTCCGTATGGCCCACCACATTCCGTGAGATGAACTTCCGGCGTACCCCCAAGCTCATCCGGCAGTCCGACCCCGAGCTGTACCACTTCTCGTTCATCCTGGAGGGAAACCTCCAGGTCTCCCAGTCCCGCCAGGAGGCCGCGCACAGCGCGCAGGGGCTCTATGTCGTCGACACCTCGCGCCCCTTCGACTGCCTGGCCTTCGGCGGCCCTCCCGGAGGCGTGGGTCTGGAGATCCCCAAGGCCCTGATCCCGGTCCCGCACGACCGGATCGACCGGCTGCTCGCCCGGCCCATCCCGGCGCGCGACGGCGTCGGCGCCCTGCTGACCGGGTTCCTCGCCCGGCTGGCCGCGGACCGCGGCTCCTACGGTCCCTCCGACGGGCCGCGGCTGGGGACCGTACTGATCGACCTGGCGGCGGCGCTGCTCGCCCAGGCCGTCGAGGCCGACGACACCCTGCCGCCCGAGACCCACCGGCACACCCTGGCCTTACGGGTGCAGAGCTTCATCCAGCGGAACCTGTCCGACCCGCGGCTGTCACCGGCCACCATCGCCGCCGCGCACCACATTTCCGTCGGCTATCTGCACCGCCTCTTCCGCGCCCGCGACACCACGGTCTCCGCATGGATCCGGCAGCAGCGGCTGGACCGCGTCCGGCGCGACCTCACCGACCCGGGCCTGCACACCGTCCCCCTCCACGAACTCGCCGCCCGCTGGGGCTTCGCCCACCCCGCCGTCTTCAGCCGCGCCTTCCGCGCCGCGTACGGCATGCCGCCCAGCGACTACCGCCGCCTGGCACTGGCGTCCAGCGCGCCGGGCGCAACCCCGCGGCGCCCGGTGCGCACGGACTCCCGGCCCTCCGCACCACTCACGGCCCCTGCCACTTCGTAGGGGTGGGTGACGGCGCTGGGAGGGGGAGGGCCGGTGTGGGCCACAGCCTGCCGGAGCGCCCGGAGGATGTCATTGACCGGCAGTGACCGCTTTCTTGCTCCTCCGTGACCAAGGCGCCACGGAAGCCTGGCGGCCCGGGGCTACACCCCCGGCGCGCCCTCCCAGAGCCCGTCCGCCGTGAGCCCCAGCAGCTCGATCGCGTTGCCGCGCACGATCCGCTCCACGACGTCCGGCGCCAGATGCCCCATCTGCGCCTCGCCGACCTCGCGCGACGTGGGCCAGGTGGAGTCGGAGTGCGGATAGTCCGTCTCGTACAGGACGTTGCCGACCCCGATCGCGTCGAGGTTGCGCAGCCCGAAGGCGTCGTCGAAGAAGCATCCGTACACATGCTCCGCGAACAGCTCGGACGGCGGGCGCAGCACCTTGTCGGCCACTCCGCCCCAGCCCCGGTTCTCCTCCCAGACCACGTCGGCGCGTTCGAGGATGTAGGGGATCCAGCCGATCTGGCCCTCCGCGTACATCACCTTGAGGTTCGGGAAGCGCTCGAACTTGCCGCTCATCAGCCAGTCGACCATCGAGAAGCAGCAGTTGGCGAAGGTGATGGTGGAGCCGACCGCGGGGGGCGCGTCCGCGGAGGTCGAGGGCATCCGCGAGGAGGAGCCGATGTGCATCGCGATGACCGTGCCGGTCTCGTCGCATGCGGCGAGGAAGGGGTCCCAGTCGTCGGTGTGGATCGACGGCAGCCCGAGGTTCGGCGGGATCTCCGAGAAGCAGACGGCCCGCACCCCGCGCGCCGCGTTCCGCCGCACCTCGGCGGCGGCCAGCTCGGCGTCCCACAGCGGGACGATGATCAGCGGGATCAGCCGGCCCCGGGCCTCGGGGCCGCACCACTCCTCCACCATCCAGTCGTTGTACGCCCGGACCCCGAGCAGCCCCAGCTCGCGGTCGGCGGCCTCGGTGAAGGTCTGCCCGCAGAAGCGGGGGAAGGTCGGGAAGCAGAGCGCCGACTGGACGTGGTTGACGTCCATGTCCGCCAGCCGGTCCGGCACCGAGAAGGAGCCGGGCCGCATCTGCTCATAGGTGATGGCCTCGAGCCTGACCTCGTCCCGGTCGTATCCGACGGCGGTGTCCAGCCGGGTCAGCGGCCGGTGCAGCTCCTCGTACACCCACCAGTCCGCGAGCGGCCCGTCGTCCCCGGGCGCGCCCATCTTCGGGGCGAACCGGCCGCCGATGAAGGTCATCTCCTTCAGCGGCGCCCGGACGATGCGCGGCCCGGTGTCGCGGTACTTCGACGGGAGGCGGTCCCGCCAGACGTGAGGGGGCTCAACCGTGTGGTCGTCCACCGAGATTATCTTCGGGAAGCTCTCCATGACTGCACGGTAGCGCCGATCTGACGGATCGTCAGCTCACTGGACGCCTCCCACGAGGTTCGGGCGATGCCACGGACACGTCGCACTCTTTACTGACGTACGACCCACGGGCACGGCAGACTGGCCATACAGCGAGGAAGCGTGTGCGGGGGGCACCATGGTCGGCGACGAGCGCCTGGGGCGGCGGACAGGTTCCACCGGATCCGTACCGGACGGGTCGTGCCGCGGTGACGAGGCGAACCTCGCCCTCGGCGAGGACCCCGACCCCGCCCTCGACCGGACGCGGATCGAGCTGGAGTGGGAGAGCGGCTACCGCGCCGATGTCGTCCCCGGGCTCCGTCCGCACGCCGCCCCACAGCCCGCCGCCGCGTTCTCCCGGCCCACCGCCGTGGGCCGCCCGGAACGCCCCCTGGCCGCCGACACCACCACCGTCCGCCCCGCGCAACTGCCGGCCGCGGTGTCCGACTTCACCGGCCGCGAGGACCTCGTACGGGAGCTGAACGACCGGCTGGCGCCCCCCTCCGACCGGCCGGCCGCCATCGCCATCGCCGGTATCGGAGGCATCGGCAAGACCGCCCTGGCCGTCCATCTCGCCCACACCGCCCGCCACCACTTCCCCGACGGCCAGCTCTACATCGACCTCGGCGGTGCGGGCTCCTCCCCCGCCGACCCCGAAACCGTGCTCGGCGCCTTCCTGCGCTCGCTCGGCACCCCCGACGCCGCCATCCCGGACGGCACCGAGGAGCGTGCCGCGCTCTACCGCGCCACTCTCGAAGGCCGCCGGGTCCTCGTCCTGCTGGACAACGCCCGCGACGCCGCCCAGATCCGGCCGCTGCTCCCGGGCGACGGCGCACCGGAGTGCGTGGCGCTGATCACCAGCCGCGCCCATATGGCCGGCCTGGACCGCGCCCACCTGGTCGACCTGGACGCGATGAGCCCGACCGAGGCGTTCGCCCTCTTCGCGCTGATCGTGGGCGAGGAGCGGGCGATGGTCGAGCGCGCGGCGGTCATGGAGGTGGTGGCGTCCTGCTCCTACCTCCCGCTCGCCATCCGCATCGCGGCCTGCCGGCTCGCCTCCCGCCGCACCTGGACCGTCTCCGTTCTCGCCCGCAAACTCGCCGACGAGCGCCGGCGGCTGGACGAGCTGCGGGCCGGGGATCTGGCGGTCAAGGCGACCTTCGGGCTCGGCTACGGACAGCTCGACCCGGCCCAGGCCCGCGCCTTCCGGCTGCTCGGCCTCGTCGGCGGCCCGGACATCTCCCTGCCGGCCGCCGGCGCGGTGCTCGGCCTCGACGTCGAGGAGACCGCCCGGCTCCTCACCTCCCTCGTGGACATCTCGCTGCTGGAGTCCGCCGTACCGGGGCGCTACCGCTTCCACGACCTCGTACGGCTCTACGCGCGGTCCTGCGCCGAGCGGGAGTCGCAGGCGGCGGCGGAGCGCGAGGAGGCGCTGTCGCGGCTGCTGGACTTCTACCTCGCCACGGCGGCGCGGGTGTACGCCATGGAGCGGCCTGGTGATCGCATGGTCGAGCACCTGGAGCCCACCGGCCATCCCGGACTGCGCTTCGAGACCTCGAAGGCCGCCCTGGACTGGCTCTTCGCGGAGGGCGACTGCCTGCTCGAGTGCGTGCCCAGGTGCACCGGGGAGACCACTCGCCGCCGCGCCGGGGATCTGCTGCTGGGCGCGCTGGACCTCGCCGAGTCCGGGGCCCGGCCGCGGCAGTACGAAACGGTGGCGCGGGCGGCCGGCGACGCGGCCCACGCGGCCGCGGACTCCCGTACCGAGGCCCGCGCCCGCTCGGCGCTGGGGCATCTGTACAGCTTCACGGGCCGGTACGCCCAGGCCGAGCGCGAGCTTCGCCTCGCCCTGGAGCTGGACGGCGAGGATCCGGTGATCGCCAGCCGCGCCTCCAATCAGCTCGGCATCGTCACCAACGGCCTGGGGCGGTACGACGACGCGGAGCGGTTCCTCGGACAGGCCCTCGAGGCGTTCCGCGCCGATGCCAACGAGGCCGGTGAGGCGAGCGCCCTGGCCAACCTCTCCCGGCTCCATGTGAGCCGGGGCCGCACCCGGAGCGGGGTGGAACTGGCCGAGCAGGGGCTCGCCATCTACCGCAGGCTCGGCGCCCCCTTACGGCTCGCCAACGGGATGTACACCCTCGGCATCGCGCTGACGCGTGCCCACCGACTGGAAGAGGCGGCCGTTCACCTCACCGAGGCGCTCGACCTGTTCCGCGAAGCCCGTCAGCCGCTGTGGGAGGGCATGGCACATTTCCGGCTGGCCGAAATGCATCTGGCAGCACATCGCCCCACCAAGGCGGTGACGCACGCCGAACAGTCCCTCGCCCTGGGCGGACTCGGCGGCGAGTGGCGACGTTTCTCCTTTCTCACCGTTCTGTCGAAGGCCCTGATGGCGGCCGGACAGCGAAGCCGGGCCCAGGAGTACTGGAGCCAGGCACAGACCCTTCGCGAACGGCTGGGCTCGCCCGAGCCCGAGGAGGTGCGCCAACTGCTGGCGACCTCGGCACCGGACCTCCCGGCGGCCGCAGACCCGAATCCCGGCCATCGGGGCGCCTTCGGAGTCGGCCCCCCGGTGTCCGAAAACGGGCCCTGGAACTGACGATCCGTCGGCAAACGGAGGTCTCGAAGTCGGGCGGGCCTTGTGGAGAGGTCCGGCCCCTACTGACGTAAGGGGTATTGGCAAGGCAAACTGGCCCGTGCAACTGGGAGCGGAGGCAGGGGGAGACCATGGCCGGCGAGAAGGAGCGGGCGCAGGAGCAGTCCTTGCGCTTCACCGTGCTCGGACCGGTACGGGCCTTTCGGGGCGAGGAACAGCTGAGCACCGGATCACCGCAGCAAAGAGCCCTGCTCGCCGCTCTGTTGCTGCGCGGCGGGCGCACCGCCACCGCCCCCGAACTCGTCGACGCCCTGTGGGGCGACGATCCGCCGGACGCCGCCATCGCGGCGCTGCGCACCTACGCCTCCCGGCTGCGCAAGGTGTTCGCCCCGCATTCGGACATCCTGGTCAGCGAATCGGGCGGCTATGCGCTCCAAGTGGGCCTCGGGGCCCTGGACATCGATGTGGCCGAGAGCCTGGCGACGGAGGCGGAGAAGGCCCGGCACTCGGGCGACCGGCTGCGCGCCCATGAGCTCATCGGCCGGGCGCTGGACCTCTGGAACGGTGAGGCCCTGGCCGGGCTGTCGGGGCCCTACGCCACGACGCAGCGCGCCCGGCTGTCGGAATGGCAGCTCGTGCTCACCGAGACCAGACTCGATCTCGACCTGGAGCTGGGTCACCACACCGAGGTGGTCTCCGAGCTCACCGCGCTGACCGCCGCCCATCCGCTCCGGGAGCGGCTGCGCGAGCTGCTGATGCTGGCGCTCTACCGCAGCGGCCGGCAGGCCGAGGCCCTGGCGGTGTACAACGACACCCGGCGGCTGCTCGCCGAGGACCTCGGCGTGGACCCCTGCCCGGAGCTGTCCGAGCTGCATCAGCGCATTCTGCAGGCGGATGCCGAGCTGGCGAGCCCGGTGGACGACCGCACGCACGCCGGGCCCAGCTTCGTGAGGCCGGCCCAGCTGCCCGCGACGGTCGCGGACTTCACCGGCCGGGTCGCCTTCGTCGAGGAGCTGAGCGATGAGCTCGCCACCGCCGAGGGGCGTGTCATGGCCGTGTCAGCCGTGGCCGGAATCGGTGGAGTCGGCAAGACGACGCTCGCCGTGCACGTCGCCCACGCGGCCCGCGCCCACTTCCCCGACGGCCAGCTCTACGTCGACCTCCAGGGCGCCGGCCCGGTGCCCGCGGAGCCCAACGCGATCCTGGGCGCCTTCCTGCGCGCCCTCGGCACCCCGGACAGCGCGATCCCCGAGGGCGTCCACGAGCGGGCCGCGCTCTACCGCTCGAGGCTGGACGGCCGCCGGGTGCTCACGCTGCTCGACAACGCACGCGACGCCGCACAGGTCAGGCCGCTGCTGCCCGGTACGCCGGGCTGCGCCGCGCTGATCACCAGCCGGACCCGGATGGTCGACCTGGAGGGCGCCCACCTGGTCGACCTGGATGTGATGAGCCCCGAGGAGGCGCTGGTCCTCTTCACCCGCATCGTGGGCGCGGAGCGGGTCAGCTCCGAGCGCGACGCGGCCATGGACGTGGTGGCGGCCTGCGGCTTCCTGCCGCTGGCCATCCGGATCGCCGCCTCCCGGCTGGCCTCGCGCCGCACCTGGACCGTCTCCACGCTGGCGCGCAAGCTCGCCAACCAGCGCCGGCGGCTGGACGAGCTGCGGGCCGGCGACCTGGCCGTACGGGCCACTTTCGAGCTGGGCTACGGCCAGCTGGAGCCGCCGCAGGCCCGGGCGTTCCGGTTGCTGGGGCTCGCGGACGGCCCCGACATCTCGCTCGCCGCGGCGGCCGTCGTCCTGCAGCTGGACACCTTCGACGCCGAGGAGCTCCTGGAGTCCCTGGTCGACGCCTCCCTGCTGGAGTCCGCGGCGCCCGGCCGCTACCGCTTCCACGACCTCGTACGGCTCTACGCGCGTGACCGCGCGGAGCGGCACCAGTCGGCCACGGAACGCGAGGCGGCGCTCTCCCGGCTGCTGAGCTTCTACCTCGCCACGGCGGCGCGGGTGTACGCCATGGAGCGGCCGGGCGACCGGCTGGGCGACCACCTGGCCCCCGCCGACCACCCCGGCCTGGTCTTCCCGCATCAGGACGCCGCCTTGGACTGGCTGTTCACCGAGGCGGACTGCCTGCTGGCCTGCGCCCAGCAGGCCGCCTCGGGCACCACCCTGGGCCGGGCGGCGGATCTGCTGCTCGCCGCCATGGACCTGGCCGAATCCGGTGCCAACGCCCCGCGCTACGAGGCCGTCGCCCGCGTCGTCAGCGAGACGGCACACACGGTCGGCGACACCCGGGCCGAGGGCCGGGCCCGCACCTGCCTGGCCAAGGTGCACAACCTCACCGGCCGGCTGGAGGAGGCCGACGCGGAGGCGGAGCGCGCCCTGGCCCTGGGCTCCACGGTCGAGGACCACGTGACCATGGGGCGCGCCCTCACCGAGCGCGGCATCATCGCGCACCTCAGCCGCACCCGCTGGGACGACGCGGAGCGGCACTTCCTCCGTGCCATCGACGCCTACCGGGCCGTGGACGACCAGCCCGGCGAGGCCAGCGCGCTGTGCAACCTGTCCCGCGCGTATGTGGAGATGGGCCGGATCGACAGCGCCGTGGACCTGGCCCGGCAGGGCGTGCGGATCTACGGAAGCCTGGGGCGCACCCTGCGCCTGGCCAACGGCAAGTACGCGCTGGGTATCGCCCTGACCGGGTCCGGAAGCCTGACCCACGCGCTGGAGCAGCTCACCGAGGCCCTCGGCCTCTTCCGTGAGCACCGCCAGCCGCTCTGGGAGGGCATGACCCACCAGCGGATGGCCGAGGCGCATCTGTCCATCGGGCGCCCGGCGGAGGCCGCCACCCACGCCGAACAGGCCCTCGCCCTGCGGGGCATCGGGGGCGAGTGGCGCCGGGCCATCGTGCTGACGCTGCTCGGCAAGGCGCTGCTGGAACTCGGCCAGAACGAGCGCGCGGATGCCTGCTGGCGTGAGGCGCTGTCGATTCACGAGCGGCTGGGAGCACCGGAGGCAGAGGACGTCCGGGGGCTTCTGGCCCCCGCGACCGCGGCATAACCGCGCGTCCCGCCGACCGTTCATCAATCGTTTATCGCCGTCCGGGAGTCTTAGTACCGGTCGACCCGTCCCCGCGGGGGGCAGACGGGTCGGTTGCGAGGTCACACCGTAAGGTGGGCGGCCCTTTTGAGACACCTGTCCGGCGACCCACGGGGGAGTCGCCGGGCGGGTGTCAACGGGCCTCTACCGACCAGAGCATCCGATGGAGTTGATCGTGACAAGCACGGACAAGAAGCCCCAGTCCGACACCTACCGGCCACTGGAGGCCGACCCGGCGACCCTCACTCCTCAGGACGAGGGCCACACGTCGGCGCCGCCGCAGGCGGTCACCCAGGGCGAAGGCCACACGCCCGCCCCGCCGCAGCTGAGCACGCGGGGAGAGGGCCACACGCCCGCGCCGCCGCAGCTGAGCACGCAGGGGGAGGGCCACACGCCCGCGCCTCCGCAGCTCAGCACCATGGACGAGGGTCACACCCCGGCGCCGCCGCAGCTGAGCGCCGAGGGCGAGGGCCACACTCCCTCGGCACCCCAGTAGGCCACCACGGAAGGTCGCTCGTATCCACCAGGTAACCGCGGGGCCGATGTCGATGACGCGGAGGGGACGTCATCGGCGTCGGCCCCTCTGTGCGGGCGCCTCCGGACGATCGGCTCCGCGCACCACCGGGCGGGCCCCCTTTCCGCCAAGCTTCGACCAGTTCCGGCCAGATGGCCGAACACGCGTACCCCTCTTTGTTAATTTGCAGTACAAAATAGATAATCACCCCCCGTATCGGAGGAACCGGAATGACTCGTGCCACAAAGGGCATTGCGACCTTGATTATCGCTATAGGTGCCGCGGTCGGAGCCACAAGCCAGACAGCCGCATTCGCAGCTGCAAGCGATAGTCACACCCCCATCGTCGGCGTGGACAGTAGCGAATACGCCACTGCCGCCGCCCCGGCCCCGCAGGGCGAGGGCCATGCTCCCACCAGCCCGCAGTAGGCGCGGCGAGACGACTTACGCAGGCCGAAGGGGCCGGGCGAACATGCCCGGCCCCTTGGTGATGCCCCGCCCGCGCACGCCTTGGACGGCGACCGGGGTCTTACGAGACTGACCGGCCCGCCCGCAGCTCGGCCTTGAGGACCTTGCCGCTGGCGTTGCGCGGCAGCTCGGCCAGGAACACCACCTGCCGCGGCACCTTGTAGTTGGCCATCTCCCGGCGCGACCAGGCGATCAGATCGTCCGCCGTCAGCGTCGAGTCCGGGCGGCGGACCGCGTACGCCTTGGCCACCTCGCCCAGGCGCGGGTCCGGGATGCCGACGACGGCGACGTCGGCCACATCGGGGTGGCGGGCGATGAGTTGCTCGATCTCGGCGGGATAGGCGTTGAAGCCGCCGACGATGAACATGTCCTTGATGCGGTCGGTGATGCGCAGATTGCCCTGCTCGTCCAGCACCCCGACATCGCCGGTCCGCAGCCAGCCGTCGGGGGTGATGGTGCGGGACGTGGCGATCGGATCCTCGAAGTAGCCGGGGGTGATGTGGTAGCCGCGGACCCAGACCTCGCCCGGCCGCCCCGGCGGGAGTTCGCGCCCGGTGGGATGGGCGATCTTGACCTCGGTGTCCGGAATCGCGCGGCCCGCCGTACCCGCGATGACCTCGGGCGGATCGCCACGGCGGCACATCGTGACGGTGCCCGACGCCTCCGTCAGGCCGTACGCCGTCAGGACGGTGGCGACCCCGAGCTCCGAGCGCAGCCGTTCCACCAGCTCCAGCGGGACCACGGCGGCGCCGGTGACGACCAGGCGCAGCGTGGACAGGTCATGGCCGGCGCGGGACGGGTGGTCGAGGAGCGACTGGTGGAGGGTGGGCGGGCCGGGGAGGACGGTGATGCGCTCGGCGGCGATGTTGGCCAGGGCGGTCTCCACACTGAAGACCGGCTGCGGCACCATCGTGGCGCCGCGGCTCAGACAGGCGATGATGCCCGCCTTGTAGCCGAAGGTGTGGAAGAACGGGTTCACGATCAGATAGCGATCGTCCGCCGCCAGCCCCGTGATCTCGCTCCAGGTGTCGAAGACGCGCACGGTCTGAAAGTGCGTGGTCACCACGCCCTTGGGCCGGCCGGTGGTGCCGGAGGTGAAGGTGATGTCGGAGGGGTCCGTGGGACGCACCGCCTCCGCCCGGGACCGGACCTCCGCCGGCGATACGGCGTCGCCCAGCGCCAGGAACTCCTTCCAGGTGCGGAAGTCCTCCGGGCCGTTGTCGGCGAGGACGACCACCTCCCGCAGGTAGGGCAGGCGCGGCAGGGGGCCGTGGCCCGCCCCCTCCCCCGCCGCCCGGCGCAGCGACGCCACATACGAGGTGCCCAGGAAGGTGCCGGTGATGAACAGGTGCGAGGCCCGGGTGCGGCGCAGCACATACGCCGCCTCGGCGCCCTTGAAGCGGGTGTTGACCGGGACCAGCACGCCGCCCGCGGTGACCGCGCCGAGCGCCGCCACGATCCAGTCGGTGGTGTTGGGCGCCCAGATCGCGGCGCGGTCGCCCGGTTCGAGGCCCGAGGCGACGCACGCGGCCGCGGCCCGTTCGATCCGGGCGCCGAGCTCGGTGTACGAGATCCGGGCGCGGCCCTCGACCACGGCCTCGGCCGGGCCGTACCGCTCGACCGCCGCCCGGATCAGTGCCGGGACGGTGTTCCCCTGTGCCATCCGTTGCATCGGACCGCTCCCCTCCCCGGAACCCGGGACGGACGACCCCACTAGCTGACTACCCGTCAGATTAGCGGTAGCCTTCCCCGCTGTCAGCACCGGTGAACGCGACCACGGAGGCGGCCATGGGGGCGACGGGGACGACGGCGGGGGCGATAGCGGGGGCGGGGGCGGCCTTGAAGGACGCGACGGCGATAGCGGGCATCGGGCAGACCGCCTTCGCCAAACGCCTCCCCGAATCCGAGAAGACCCTGGCCTGCCGGGCGATCCTGGCCGCGCTCGACGACGCCGGTATCGCCCCGTCCGAGGTGGACGCCTTCGCCTCGTACACCATGGAGGAGACCGACGAGGTCGAGGTCGCCAAGGCCATCGGCGCCGGGGAGGTGACCTTCTTCAGCAAGGTCGGCTACGGGGGCGGCGGTTCCTGTGCGACCGTCGCGCATCTGGCCGCCGCGGTCGCCACCGGACAGGCGAGTGTCGGGGTGGCCTGGCGGTCGCGCAAACGCGGCAGCGGGCCGCGCCCCTGGACCAACACCCGGGCGCAGCTGCCCACCCCGGCCCAGTGGACCCGGCCGTACGGACTGCTGCGCCCGGCCGATGAGATCGGGCTGCTGGCCCGGCGCTATATGCATGACTACGGCGCGACCCGCGATCACTTCTTCAATGTGGCGCTGGCCTGCCGCAACCGGGCCAATCAGAACCCCGCCGCGATCATGTACGACCGCCCGCTGACCCGCGAGATGTATATGACCGCGCGCTGGATCAGCGAGCCCCTCTGCCTCTTCGACAACTGCCTGGAGACCGATGGCGCGCTGGCCTGTGTGGTGGTGTCGGCCGAGCGGGCGCGCGACTGCCGGCAACGGCCGGTGTACGTCCACTCCTCCGCCCAGGGGCTGCCCGCCCAGCACCACGGGATGGTCAACTACTGGAACGACGACCCGCTCACCGGCCCCTCCTGGACCGCCGCCCGCCGGCTGTGGAAAACCGCCGACTTCGGGCCGCAGGATGTGGATGTCGCGCAGATCTACGACGCGTTCACCCCGCTGATCCCGCTCTCCCTGGAGGGCTACGGCTTCTGCGCCCGCGGCGAGGGCGCCGCCTTCACCGAGGGGGGCGCGCTGGAGATCGGCGGACGGCTGCCGCTCAACACCGGTGGGGGCGGCCTCAGCGAGGCGTACGTCCATGGCTTCAACCTCATCACCGAGGGGGTCAGACAGCTGCGCGGCACCGGCACCGCCCAGGTCCCCGGCGCCACGACCTGCCTGGTCACGGCGGGTGAAGGGGTTCCCACATCCGCCCTGCTGCTGAGGAGTTGACCGACGCCATGACGCAGATGGACACGACGGCTGACGCGACAACGCAAGCGACGACCGACACGACAACGGGCACGACGGCTGACCCGACGGCTGACCCGACGACGGCCGCGAGCGGCGGAGGCGAGGCGTCCGACGGGCTGCTGGCGCCCGTACCCGACGAGGACGGGGCACCCTTTTTCGCCTACGCGGCGCGCGGCGAACTGCGCGTCCAGTGCTGCGCCGACTGCGGCGAACCGCGCTTCCCTCCGCGGCCCTGCTGCCCCCACTGCCAGTCCTTCGACTGCCTGTGGAAAAAGATGAGCGGCCGTGGCCGGATCTGGTCGTACGTGCTGCCCCATCCCCCGCTGTTGCCCGCCTACGCGGAGCAGGCGCCGTACAACGTCGTCCTCGTGGAGCTCGCGGACGCCCCGCGCATCCGGCTGGTGGGCAATCTGGTCGCCACCGCGGACGCCGCGCTGAACTCGGTCCCGCCGGAGCGGATCCGTATCGGCGCGCCCGTGAAGGCCGCCTTCCACGCCACGGACGGCGGGCTCACGGTGGTGCGCTGGCTGCTGGAGCGGCCATGACGGTCCGCACCCGGGTGGCGGAGAGCGGGGTCGCGGTCGTCACCCTCGACCGGCCCGAGCGGCACAACGCCATCGACCTGGAGACGGTCGGCGAACTGACGGCCATATGGCGGCGTTTCCGGCACGATGACGCGGTCCGGGCCGTCGTCCTCACCGGCGCGGGCGGCCGGGCCTTCAGCACCGGCATCGACCGCTCGGTGGAGGTCGCGCAGCCGCCGTCGCCCTACGCGATGGACGATCCGCTGCGCACCGTCGGGCCCAAGGCGAATGACCTGTGGAAGCCGGTGATCGCGGCGGTGGCCGGGATGGCGTGCGGCGGGGCGTTCTATCTGCTGGGCGAGGCCGAGTTCATCGTCGCCGACGAGACGGCGGCCTTCTTCGATCCGCACACCAGCTATGGGATGGTCAGCGCCTACGAGGCCGTCTATATGGCACAGCGGATGCCGATGGGCGAGGTCGCGCGGATGGCGCTGATGGGGACCGCAGAGCGGCTCTCGGCCCGACGGGCGTATGAGACGGGCCTGGTCAGCGAGGTGGTCCCGGCCGGTGAGGCCCTTACGGCGGCCATGCGCGCCGCGTCGGTCATCGCGTCGTACCCGACGGAGGCGGTGCAGGGGACCGTAAGGGCGCTATGGGCGGCGAAGGAGGCGGCGCTGGCCCAGGCGCTCGCACAGGCCCCGCAGTTGATCGCGCTGGGCAATCAGCCGCCGGGGCGCCAGGCCGCGCTCTTCGCGGCCCGTACGACCGGCTTCCGTACGCGGTGAGCCCACCGGCCACGGGTCGGCTCGGGGCCTCAGGTGGAGCTCGGGTACTTGAGCGCCGAGGTGACCTTGCAGGTGAAGGAGGTCTGCTCGGTGAGGTAGCGGTAGGAGGTGGCGCTGAGGGTCTGGCTGCTGCCGGACGCCACGGTGACGGACTTGTAGTCGGAGCCCAGCAGGCTGCCGCCGCTCTGGTTCTCCCACTCGATGGTGATCGAGTAGTGCATGGACTGCGTCTCGGGGTTCCTGAGGTTGAGGGTGTACTGGAACGAGTGGGTCGACTCGTCGTAGTCGCAGCCGGTGGCGGTGATGTCGTTCGTGCCGTCCGAGTTGTAGGTGGGCGGCGCGGAGTAGGTGTAGGAGGGCGAGGGGGCCCCGTACGACGGCACGTCGAGGTCGGAGGGGACTCCGCTGGGCAGATCCGTGGGCAGACCGGTGGGACCGGACGCCGGGTTGTCGCCGCCGCTCCCGCCCGAGACGAACCCGCCGAGGCCGCTGTCGTGGCTTCGGCCCTTCTTTCCGCACCCGGTCAGCGCGATGAGCCCGACCAGGGTGACGGCGAATATCCGCATGGAGCGGCGTTGCATGGCATTACCCCCGTTGAAAAGACACATTCAAGCCAGCCAGGACTGGTTGACAGGTGCGCGCCACCCTAGCAACGGGATTTGCTACCCCAAAGTCACCTACGAGTGCGTCTGGCCCGGCTCTCAGAGGACGGAGACGACCTCGCACCGCACGACGGTTCCCGATACCGAGGGATCATCGAGCGGCACCCGTACGGTCCTCGACTTCCCCGCGGGGACCCGCACATCGGCGCGCCCGGTGGTCAGGGTCGAGCCGTCCCGGTCCTGGAAGCTCATGTCGACGAGGTAGGTGTCGGCCGCACCTGAGCGGTTGCGCACCTTCACGGTCGCCGCGGAATGGCCGCTCTTGTCCTTGCCCGCGCAGCTGACGACGGTCGCCTGGGGCGCGTTGGGCGACGTTGTGCCGCTGGACGCGCTGTCGCCGTCGTCGTCGTAGTCGCGGTAGCGGGAACCGCCGGAGCCCGCACCGGTGGTGGAGCTCTCGTCGTCGGAGTCCGAGTAACCACCGGAGCCGGAACTGGAACCCGAGCCCGACCCCGAGTGGTGCGAGGAGGAGCTGGAACAGCCGCCTCCGCCACCCCCGTGGCCATGGCCACGCCCCTTGAACCCGGTCAGCGCCACCAGCACCACGGTGAGCACGGCCGCCAGCCGTAGACCACGCCGCATCACAGACCCCGTCCCCCGAAGACCGCGCAGAGAGTTACCCATCGACCTCCCGGCTCCCAGGAGGTCGATGAACGCCCGCAACCGTAGCAGGAATTGTCAGGGACACAGCCCGCGACCAGCCGCCCCGGCACGTCACCGCGCCTGCGCTGGGGGTCGGTCAGGCCCGGCCGCCCGACGGCCGGGACTGGCCCGTGCCCTTGACCGCGTCCAGCGCGTAGACGCAGCGGTCCTTGCTGCAGGCGTACACCACGCCCCCGGCGGCCACCGGGGACCCGGTGATCTCGCCGCCGGTCGCCAGCTTCCAGCGCAGCTGTCCGCCCGCCGCGTCCACCGTGTAGAGGCAGTGGTCGGCCGAGCCGAAGTGGACCCGGCCGTCGGCGACCACCGGCGAGCCGATGACCTCGCCGCCCGCCGCGAACCGCCACTTGGGCGTGCCGGTGACCGCGTCGAGCGTGTAGAGCGCGCTGCCGCTGCCCAGATGGACCGAGCCGTCGGCCACCAGCACCGGCTCGATCGACTGCCGGGCCTCGGTGGCGATACGCCAGCGGTCGCGGCCGTTCGCCGCGTCCAGCGCGTACACCGTGCCCAGATAGTCGGCGATGTAGATGCCGCCGCCGGTCACCGCGGGCCCCGGCGCGTACGCGGGGGCGCACAGGAAGACGGCGGGCGCCTCGAAACGCCACCGCACATCCCCGCGGGCGGCGTCGAGCGCGAGCACCCGCGTCCCCGCCGAGACGTAGACCACCCCGTCGGGGGCCGCCAGCAGACGCAGCGGCACACCGCCGCAGGACGCCGCGTCGCCCACCGGATACGACCAGCGCTCCGCGCCGGTGCGCGCCTCCAGTGCGCGCAGCCGCGCGTCCGCCCACACATACACCGTGCCGTCGTGGACGGCCGGGCCGGACTCGGGCGTCTCGAAGTCGGTCTGGAGGCCCTGCATCTCCCACAGCAGCTCGCCGTTGGCCGCCTCCCACGCCTGGACGCCACCGCCGCGCGTCCCGGTGACGACCGTGCCGCGGTCGACCTTGAGGGAGTAGACCCAGCCGTCGGTCGACAGCCGCCAGCGCTCGGCGCCGTCCTCCGCGTCCAGCGCGTACAGCGTGGGGCCGTCGGAGGCGTGGATCCGGCCGTTCTCCACGGCCATGGCCCACGCCACGTCGCGGGTCTTGAACTGGCGCCGGCCGGTGGCCACATCCAGCGCGTGCACCTCGAACGAGGTCACATACAGCAGATCGTCGGCCACCGCCGGGGTGCCCCAGACGTCGTTGGACATCCGGAACCGCCACGGGCGCCAGCGGCCGTGCCCGGCTCCTCCGGCATGCGGCTCGGGCGGCTCGGCCGAAGGGGAGTGGGTCGGCGGCGGGACGGCGGCCGTGCCGTCGCCTCCGTTCAGCCCTCCGGTGGTCACCCCGGCCGGCGGGCGCACCCAGCCGGTCGCGGGCCCGGTGCCGTGCTGCGGCTGCGGATCCCGCGCCTGGTCGGCCCGGAGCCCCGGGCCGATCGGCACCTGCGAACCGGGCAGCCGCACCGATCCGTCGGCCCCGGCGGGCGCCGGAGCGGGCGCGGCGGCGGCGGACGGGGCGGCGTGCCGCCCGGGCCCGATGGAGCCCAGCGCGCTCGGCGGGCTCGCGGCCTCCGGCGCGCGCAGGCCCCCGCGCGGATCGCCCACGCCCACGGGCTCCCAGCCGCCCGCACCGGCGGGCCCGCCCGCGGCCGCTCCGTGCCGGCCGCCATGGCCGTCCGCGGGGCCTCCCGCGGCGGGGGCGTACGAGGGCGGCGGCGTGGGCGGACGCTCCGGCGGAAGCGGCGCGGACGGCCGGCTGCCGTCGTTCGCGGCGTGCCCGGCGCCTCCGGGACGGCCGCCTCCGGACGCGGGCCGGGTGGAGCCGCGCACCTGGTTGCGGCCGCTGCGCTTGCGCTCGATGAGCGCGACGGCGCCGGGCGGCAGCCAGGCCGACGCCGTACCGCTGTCGTCGGCGTTGGACGCGAACAGATGCGGGGCCAGCTGGGACTGCAGATCGGCCGGGGACGGCCGCCGCTCGGGCTCCATCTGCATGCACGACTCGATGAGCGGCCGCAGCTCGTCGGGCAGCCCGGTCAGGTCGGGGCCCTCGCGCAGCAGCATGAACACGGTCTCCACCGGGTTGGCGCCGTGGAAGGGCGCATGCCCGGTGGCCGCGAAGGTCAGGGTCGAGCCGAGCGAGAAGATGTCGCTCGCGCCCGTCACACTGCGTGAGTCGCGCGCCTGCTCGGGCGACATATAGGCGGGGGTGCCGACCGCGACGTTGGTCATCGTCAGCCGGGTGTTCGAAACACCGGAGGCGATACCGAAGTCGATCACCCGCGGGCCATCCTCGACGACCAGCACATTGGACGGCTTCAGATCCCGGTGGACCAGGCCCGCGCCATGGATGGACTGCAGCGCCTCGGCCACCCCGGCCGCCAGCCACCGCACCGCCTGGGCCGGCATCGGTCCGCACTCGTTGACGATTTCCTCGAGGGAAGGCGCCGGCACATAGGCCGTGGCCAGCCATGGCACCGCGGCGCGCGGATCGGCGTCCACGACGGCGGCCGTATAGAAGCCGCTGACCGCACGGGCCGCCTCCACCTCACGGGTGAACCGGACACGGAACAGCTGGTCCTCAGCGAGCTCGGTACGGACCGTCTTGATCGCGACCCGTCGGCCCGATGCCGAGCGGGCCAGATAGACCAGCCCCATGCCGCCCGCGCCGAGACGGCCGAGCACCTCGAAAGGGCCGATCCGCCTCGGATCGTGCTGCGTCAGCTGCTCCACCACTTGCCTGCCACCTCCCCGTGGGGGCTTGAAAAAGTACAGCCCCGTGCAGCGTCTCACCGACAAACCAACCGGCGGCACGCATCCTGCATTCTCTCTGGCGAAGGCGGCGGTTGCGAACCCGGGGGCGAATCGTCGTGTCATCGGGCGATACGGAGCCGGGGACCGTCCGGTTCGACCGAGGATCATCTAAGTGCCCTCGGGCCTGTATCGCCCAGTTCTCCGGCCGGGGTTCAGCCTGCCGTCGAGGTGTTCGATGACGGCGAATGCCGCGCCCTGATTGTCCGCAAGAACCGCGAAACGCCCGTACGGCGTATCTTCGGCGGTCTTGCGAACCCGCCCGCCCAGCCTGTGGGCCGTGCGCAGCGTCCGATCGCAATCCGCCACCACAAAGTACGTCAGGAAGTGGGCGGGCAGAACGGCTGGGTACTCCTCGCCGATCACGACGCGTCCGCCGATCGCGTGACGGGGGTCCGTGGGCTCCCCGCGCGGCGTCCACAGGACCAGGTCGGCCGACGCGCCCTCGGCGGAGGGCTCCATCCCGTATCCGAAGACCGCCCGGTAGAAGGCGTCCACGGCGCGCGGCTGACGGGTGTGGACCTCGGTCCAGCCGTACGAACCGGGCCCGCCGCGCCGCCCGAAGCCGGTGTGGCTGCCCGCCTGCCAGATCCCGAAGACGGCGCCACCCGGGTCGGCGGCCGTCGCCATGACGCAGAACCGGTCGATCCACACCGGCGGGGTGATCACCCGGCCACCGGCCTCGCGAATCCGGGCGGCGGTCGCGGCGGCGTCCCGGGCGGCGAAGTAGATGTTCCAGACGGTGGGCATCCGGCCGTCCGGCTTGGGGACCAGCCCCGCGACCTCCTTACCGCCGAGGAGGGCACGGGTGTACGAGCCGTAGTCCGTGGCGATCTCCTCAAAGGCCCAGCCGAACAGCTCACCGTAGAAGCGCCGGCCCGCCGCGAGGTCGGACAGCAGCACATCCGCCCAGCAGGGCACGCCTTCCGCGAATGCCGCCATCGCCCGGATCCTCTCGCGTCCCTCGGTCCTCGGTCCTCGGTCCTCGGAGTCGGTCATCGGAGCCGGTCTCGGAGCTTGGCCCTGGGACTCGGCCCTGGGGGCTTGGTCCTGGGACTCGGCCCTGGGACTCGGCCCTGGGACTCGACCTTGGGACTCGGCCCTCGGAGCTTGCTCACAGCCCGTTTGGAGATGCTTGGTGCGGGTTTGGAGCCGCTTGGCTCGTTTACCTCACTTGCCACGCTAACGGGGGATCGCCCGGTCTGCTCGCCCCGGAACTCGAAATATTTGGCCAATCCTTTTCGCACCAAGACGGATCCGACCGCGTCATCCACCGTTGTTATCCACAGCCTGTTGATAACACAATTCACACGTGTGGGTGAGCGGTGGTTGAGGGCTTGACGACGGCGTGCAGGGGTCGGAATCAGCCATTCCAGCCTGCCCAGCGAGGCTCGCAAACCATCTCATCTCGCCCTAACCCCATTTGCACGCAGCCGAATCGCGCTCCGATCACCCCTCGGTAAGCTGACGGCATGACAGGACAAGTACGCACAGTCGACGGGCGGGTGGCCGGTCGTCGCGGGCAGGCGACGCGGCAGAAGCTGCTCGACTGCCTCGGCGAGATGCTCAGCACATCCCCGTATCGAGACGTCAAGGTCATCGATGTCGCACGTAAGGCAGGGACCTCGCCTGCGACGTTCTACCAGTACTTCCCAGATGTGGAGGGCGCCGTCCTCGAGCTCGCCGAGGAGATGGCGAAGGAGGGTGCGAACCTGACCGATCTGGTCGCCGACCGCTCATGGGCGGGCAAGTCCGGCGCGGCGGCGTCGGAGGACCTGGTCGAGGGGTTCCTCTCCTTCTGGCGCAAACACGACGCCATCCTGAGGGTGGTCGACCTGGGCGCCGCCGAGGGCGACAAGCGGTTCTACAAGATCCGCATGAAGATCCTCAATTCCGTCACCAACTCCCTTACGGACGCCGTCAAGGAGCAGCAGGCCAAGGGCCGGATCGACGAGGACCTCAACCCCGGGGCCATCGCGGGCTCGCTGGTCGCGATGCTGGCCGCGGTCGCGGCGCACCAGAAGGGCTTCCAGAGCTGGGGCGTCAAGCAGGCCGACCTCAGGCCGAGCCTGACCTGGCTCGTCCACCTCGGCATCACCGGGCGCAAACCGCCGAAGTAACGAATCCGCACCCTTCTCCCGCCCCTTTCCTCGGCCTCCTTGCCGGCCTCTCGATGCCGGTCGCCCGACCGAGCCCGCACGTCCTGTCACGCCGCGGCGGATCACTCCCGAGTGATCCGCCGCGGCCTTTTTGCGCCCACCGGGCGCTAGCGGCCGTGGGAGGGCCATGGAGGCCGGGGCCCGGCTGACGGTCGACGGACCGGCTCAGCGCTCCCGCCCGGGCCCCGCGGACCGGCTCAGCGCTCCCCACAGGGCCCGCAGACCGCTCAGCGCTCCTCGGCGCGGTGGAGGCGGAAGAGGCGGATCTCGCGTTCCACCCGCGACTGATAGCTCGCGTAGGGCGGCCAGAAGGCGAGGGCCGCCGCCCAGGCCGCCTCGCGCTCGGCGCCCTCCAGCAGCCGGGCCCGGACGGCGATGTCCCGGCCCCGCCAGTTGATCTCCGCTTCCGGGTGCTTCAGGAGGTTCCCGGTCCAGGCCGGGTGGCCCGGGCGGCCGAAGTTGCTGCCGATCAGGAGCCAGGTGCCGCCGTCCTCCGGCATACAGGCCAGCGGCGTACGGCGGGGAAGCCCCGACCTCGCGCCACGCGCGGTAAGGATCACGCCGGGCAGCATCCGCGCGCTCGGCAGCACCCTGCCGCGGGTCAGCCGGTGGACGGTGCGGTCGAAGGCGGGGATGACATGGGGCGCGACCTTGGCGAAGGCGCGGGTCGAGGACACCTTTCGGACCAGTTTCACGCCGTAACCGGCCATCAGACCGTCACCGCCTTCCGCGGCCCGTCACGCCCGTCACGCCCGTCGGGCCTAGCGCGCTTGTCAGGCCCATCGTTCCCCCGGCGCCCGCGATGGTCGCCGTAAGGAGGGCGGTCGGTCGCGCCGAAGAGTCCCTCCCGTTCCGCGGCCCGGGCCCGCAGCCGGTGGACGGGGCCGAAGAGCAGCTCGTCAGAGGCGGCCCGCTTGAAGTAGAGATGCGCCTCATGCTCCCAGGTGAAGCCGATGCCACCATGTAGCTGCACCGCCTCGGCCGCGGCCATGCGCTGTGCCTCCAGCGCCTGCGCGAGCGCGAGCCCGCCCGCCACCGCGGCGTCCGTGCCTTGCGCACCGCCCGGGGCCGCGTCCATGCCTTCCGCGCCGCCCTGGGACGCGGCCCAAGCCGCGTAGTAGGCCGCCGAACGGGCCGCCTGGACCGCGACGTACACATCCGCCAGCCGGTGCTTGACCGCCTGGAACGAGCCGATCGGGCGGCCGAACTGCTCACGCGCCCGTACATAATCGACCGTCCGCGCGAGGGCCGCGTCCGCCGCCCCCACGGCCTCGGCCGCGAGCACGGCCGCGGCCGCCGTACCCACCGCCGCCAGCGCCTCCGCCACCCCGTCCCCGCTCCCGCTCCCGCCGTCATCCGCCCCCAGCAGTTCGGCGGGTACGTTCCGCAGCTCGATGCGGGTCTGCGGGCGCGTCGCGTCGAGTGCGGTGAGCCGGGTGCGGACCAGCCCGTCCGCCCCCGTCGGAACGAGGAACAGCAGTGTCCGCCCGCGCGTATAGCCCCCGGCGCGGGCGGCGACGAGCAGCAGTTCGGCACTGTGCCCGCCCAGCACCTGCTCCACCTGCCCGTACAGCCGCCACCGCGCACCGCCGCCGCTGTCCGGGCGCGCCTGGACACCCCCCGCGCGCCCCCCACCAGCCCACGCGCCGTCCCGCGCTCCTACGAGCCCGAGCGCTTCCGGCAGCGCGCTTCCCGGCACCGCGAGCGCCGCCGTAAGGGCGCCCTCCGCGATACGCGGCAGCAGCTCGGCGCGCTGCGCCTCCGTTCCCACCGCGGCGACCAGGGGCGCGGCGAACACGGCGGTGGCCAGGAGCGGCGAGGGCAGCAGCACGCGCCCCGTCTCCTCACAGGCCAGCGCCAGCTCGGTGACTTCGCAGCCGACGCCCCCGTAGGCCGACGGAAGGGCCAGGCCCGGCAGTCCGAGCGTCCGGGCGAGCTGCCGCCACAGGGCCTCGTCCCAGCCGGGCGCGGTCTGGACCGCCGCCTTGACCTCGTCCGGCCCGCACCGCTCCCGCAGGAGTGTGCGCAGCGTACGGCGGATCTCATCCTGTTCCTCGGTGAACGCGGCGTCCATCGGCGAGCACCTCCGCTTTCTGACGGGCCGTCATACTAGGGACGGACTCAGAACTTTCCCACCCCTCCGCGGCGCTCCACGGCTAAACTGCCGACACCTCACCACGTTCCTCCCCACTGGCTCCGCCGGAGCGCAGACCGGCGGTGGCCCTGTCCTCCGGGGCCTATCGGAGGAGCGAGGAGGGGTGATGGACGATCGGAGCACGCAGGAGACGAGCGACGACCGATGGACCGGCCCTGACAAGTGGCAGGTCATCATTGGAGTGCTGAGCCTTCTGGTGGCGATCGCCGCTTGTGTGGGGCAGTTCCTGCAGTAGCCGGGCGCCTCACGCGTGGTCCGGACGGGGCTTGTGTTCGAGGCGCGAGCACGGCCAAACGGGAGAGCGTCCGGACCACCCCCTTCCCCCGGACATACTCGCGCGCAGCGCCCCCATCCATCTCCTTCCACACTCTCTTCCGTCCCCAGAAATCTGATGTACCGTCAGATTTATGTCGCCCGCAGCGCAGCGCGCCCGTAAGGTCGCCGTCGTCGGCGTCTCCCTCTCCGACTGCGGCCGCGTCGATACGGCCACCCCCTACGCCCTCCACGCCCAGGCCGCCCGCCGGGCCCTCGCCGACTCCGGTCTGGACCGGTCGGTCGTCGACGGCTTCGCCTCGGCGGGGCTCGGCACCCTCGCGCCGGTCGAGGTGGCCGAGTATCTGGGGCTGCGGCCGACCTGGACCGACTCGACGGCCGTCGGCGGCTCCACCTGGGAGGTCATGGCGGCGCACGCGGCGGACGCGATCGCCGCCGGGCACGCCCGCGCCGTCCTGCTCGTCTACGGCTCCACCGCCCGCGCCGACATCCGCGCGGGCCGCCGCACCGCGAACCTCTCTTTCGGGGCGCGCGGACCACTGCAGTTCGAGGTTCCGTACGGGCACACGTTGGTCGCCAAGTACGCGATGGCCGCGCGCCGCCATATGCATGAGTACGGCACCACCCTTGAGCAGCTGGCGGACATCGCCGTTCAGGCGCGTATCAATGCCGGGCACAATCCGGACGCGATGTTTCGCGAACCCATCACGGTCGATGACGTCTTGAGCGGCCCGATGATCGCCGACCCCTTCACCAAACTGCACTGCTGCATCCGCTCGGACGGCGGCTGCGCGGTGCTGCTCGCGGCCGAGGAGTACGTACCGGACACCGCGAAACCGCCGGTGTGGGTGCTGGGTTCGGGCACGGCCGTCTCGCACACCACCATGTCCGAATGGGAGGACTTCACGGTCTCCCCGGCCGCCGCCTCGGGGCGGGCGGCCTTCGCCCGGGCGGGCGTCCGGCCGTCGGATATCGATGTGGCCGAGCTCTATGACGCCTTCACCTATATGACCCTGGTGACCCTCGAGGACCTGGGTTTCTGCGCCAAGGGCGAGGGCGGGGCGTTCGCGGCGAAGGGGCGGCTGACGCGGGACGGCGAGCTGCCGACGAACACCGACGGCGGCGGCCTCTCCGCCTGCCACCCGGGGATGCGCGGGCTGTTCCTGCTGGTCGAGGCGGTACGGCAGCTGCGCGGCGAGGCCGGGGAGCGACAGGTCCACAAGGCGGGCGGACGGCTGCCGGAGCTGGCCGTGGCGTCGGGGACGGGGGGCTGGTTCTGCTCAGCGGGCACGGTCGTCCTGGGCCGCGGCTGACCGGGCCCACGCGGGAGCGCGGGACCCGCCCGACGGACGGGCTCGCGCCGGTCCCGGTTCGGCCCGCCCCGGCCGTACGTACGCCCCCGCTTGCCCCGGCCGGTCGCGGGTGATCGGATGGGGAGCCGATGAGCGATGACCAGGGTGACGACCAGAACGAGGCCGCGGCATTCCGCGCAGTGCTGCGCGGCCTGCCCGTACCCCATGCGGGCGATCTGCCGGTCTTCGACCCGGACACGGCCCCGGACACGCCGCTTCCGCTTTTCCGGCGGTGGCTGCGGGAGGCCGCCGAGGCGGGGGAACCCGGCCCGCACACCATGACCTTGGCCACCGCGGACGCCGACCGCCGCCCGTCCCAGCGCACCGTGATCCTGCACGATGCCGATGAGCACGGCTGGCACTTCGGCACCCATCGCACCAGCCGTAAGGGCCGGGAGCTGGCCCAGAACCCGTACGCCTCGCTCGCGTTCCACTGGATGCGCGCGGGCCGTCAGGTGCGCGTCAGCGGGCGGGTCGGCGAGGCCGGGCCGGAGGAGAGCGCGGCCGATCTGCGCGGCCGGTCCCCCGCGGCGCTCGCGGCGGCACTGGCCGGGAGCGGCCGGCAGAGCGAGGTGCTCGGCTCGTACGAGGAGCTGCTAGGGGCCTTCGAGGCGGCATACGAGCGGGCCGAACGCGAACCGGACGCGACCGCCCCCACCTGGACCCTGTACGTCCTGGAGGCGGACGAGGTCGAGTTCTACCAGGAGGAGGCGCGTCGGCGGCACGTAAGGCTCCGCTACCGCCGCGACCCCGACGAGCGCGGCGGCTGGCGGCGAGAGCTGCTGTGGCCGTAGGAGCGATGCGGCCGTAGGAGCGGTGCGGCCGTAGGAGCGGTGCGGCCGTATGGCGGAGACCGTAAGGGTCCGACGAGAAGGCGAACGCGACCGTAAGGCGTGCACCGCTGAACAATGCGACCGTAAGGCGCCGACGCCGTAACGCCATGCGCGCAGCGGCGGGCTAGGCGAGCAGCGGCCGAAAGACCGGAACGGCCGGGGCGGCCCCCTCGACGGCGTCGGCCGCCCGGAACGCCACCCGGAGCCGCATCCCGACGCGCGGGCCGCTCTCCGGGGCCTCGATCAGCTCGGTCATCATCCGCGGCCCCTCGTCGAGGTCGACGACGGCGGCGGTGTACGGAACGCGGGCGCCGAATGGCGGCAGGTCATTGCGGTGCACCACGGACCAGGTGTAGAGCGTCGCGGCGCCGCTCGCCTCCTCCCAGCTGACGTCCTCGCTCCAGCAGTACGGGCAGAATTCGCGCGGGTAGTGATGGGCCCGGCCGCAGTCGGCGCACCGCCGGATCAGCAACCGGCCCTCGGCCGCGGCGTCCCAGTAAGGGCGCGTGAAGGCGTCGATCTCGGGCAGGTCGAAGCGCGGGGCGTCCGCGGGCGGCGCCGGGCTCACAGGAACAGTCCCCATGACTCGTCGAGCGACCAGGTCTGCCAGCTCATGCCGAAGAGCCCGACCATGGAGATCAGCACCATCATCGAGTTCTGCCCCTGCTCCGCCCAGTCGTGGATCATGAGCAGGAAATAGAGCAGATTGAGCACGATCGAGCCGACCAGGGCGATGGGGGTCAGAAAACCGAGCGTCAGACCGAGGCCGAGGGCGAGTTCGGCGTAGACGACCACGTACGCCATGACCTTGGGACGGGGTGTGACCACCGCGCCGAAGCCGCTGCGGACGAACGCCCAGCGGTGCTTGTCGGCCACGCCCACCGCCCAGCCGATACCGGTGCCGCGCTCGAACCAGTCCTTCTTGTTCTTGTGCCGCCAGCTCTCGAGCCACCACAGGCCGAGTCCGATGCGCAGTACGGCGAGCCATTCGGCCCCGCTGAGCCCGATCGTCCGCATCGTCCCCCACCTCTCCCACTCCAGCAAATCTGACGGTACGTCAGTTTCACGGTCGGGTGCGGCACGCGCAAGGGGTCGCACCAGCGGAGCGGAAGCCGGCGGGACGCCGAAGCGGCGATCGGCGGAACGGCAGACCGACAGATACCGGCCGTGACCTGTCCGCAACCCATTCGGAATCACTTTGACCGGATCGCTTTGACCGAAACCCGTCAAATACCCGGCTACGCTCACCCGCATGGCTGACAGCTCCCCCGAGAAGTCCTCACCCGTTTATGTGATCGGCGGTGGACCGGGCGGACTCGCCGCCGCTGCCGCGCTCAGCCACCGTGGGATCCGCGCCGTCGTCCTGGAGAAGTCCGAGGCGGTCGCCGCGTCCTGGCGCAACCACTACGACCGGCTGCATCTGCACACCACGCGCCGGCTGTCCGCGCTCCCCGGCCTGCCGATCCCCCGGTCCTACGGGCGCTGGGTCGGGCGCGACGACGTGGTGCGCTATCTGGAGCGCTACACCGAGCACCACCGGCTGGAGATCGTCACGGGGGTCGAGGTCTCCCGCATCGACCGGTCGCCCGACAACACGGAGTGGGTGCTCCGCGCCACGGGCGGCCGTGCGCTGTCCTCGCCCGTGGCCGTCGTCGCGACGGGCTTCAACCACACCCCGCGGGTGCCGGACTGGCCGGGCCGCGCCGCCTACACCGGTGAGCTGCTGCACGCCGCCCACTACCGCAACGCCCGCCCCTTCGAGGGCCGCGACGTGCTCGTGGTCGGCGTCGGCAACACGGGCGCGGAGATCGCGGTCGACCTGATCGAGGGCGGCGCGGCCCGGGTGCGGCTGGCGGTCCGCACCGTGCCGCACATCCTGCGCCGCTCGACGGCCGGCTGGCCCGCACAGGCGACCGGCATCCTGGTGCGCAGGCTGCCACGGCGCGCGGTGGACCGGGCGGCGCGGGCGATGTGCCGGCTGAGCATGCCGGACCTGACCGAGCACGGTCTGCCCTGGCCCGACACCGGGCTCTACACCCGCGTACGCGAGGGTGCGATCCCGGTCCAGGACGTGGGGCTGGTCGACGCGGTACGGGCGGGGCGGGTGGAGGTGGTCTCGGCGGTCGACTCCTTCGACCTGGACAAGGTGGTCCTCGCCGACGGCTCGCGGATCAGCCCCGAGGTGGTGATCGCCGCGACCGGCTACCGGCGCGGCCTCGAGGAACTGGTCGGCCATCTGGGCGTGCTCGACGACCGTGGCCGCCCCCTCCCCCACGGTCGGCGGACCCTGAAGTCCGCCCCGGGACTGCACTTCACGGGCTATACGAACCCGATCAGCGGGATGCTGCGCGAGCTGGCCATCGACGCCCGGAAGATCGCCAAGACGGTGGCCCGCACGACGGCATGACCGCGGAGCGGGCGAGACCACCAACGCAGACAGCGGCACGAACGCGGCACCATGCACCGCACCGGGGGTGCGCGGCCAGCAGGGATTTCCGCCGCCCCGCCCGTCACCCTGCGTGTTCCCCGCGCCCCGAGCATTCCTGACAGGCCGTCAGTTCAGTAACCTGACTACTGGGTAATGTGACTTGGCGTCAGTTTTGCCGCCGAACCACCCGGTCACCTGCCCGGTTATTGGCCAACGAGCAGGAGTGGCGGATACCGATGCTTGGATCGACCTACGGCACCCTGACCACCAACTCCCGTCATGCCCGCGCCGTCGCCTGCGGGCGGGCCCCCGGCCCCGCCGTGCACGTCTCCAGCAGGGAGACGGCGGACGGCACCGCCGAAGGCGCGGGGGACGTAGACGTCAGCGGGCGCCCGCTGCACTCCGCCGTCCCCGATCTGGACCGCTTCTTCCATCCCGAGTCAGTGGCCCTCATCGGCGCCTCCGACGCGGACGGCCGCCCCAACACCGGTATCACCCGCCAGCTCCTGGCCTGGGCCGAACGTGTCGGCGCCCGGCTGCACCCCGTGCATCCCTCCCGTCCCGCCGTCTTCGGCATTCCGTGCGTACCGTCCGTGGCCGCGCTGCCCGAATCCGTCGATCTCGCCGTCCTCCTCGTCCGTGACCCGCTCCCCGTCATCGAGCAACTCGACGGGAGCAAGGTGAAGTTCGCCGTCGCCTTCGCCTCCGGCTTCGCCGAGACCGGCCCCGAGGGCGCCGCCGCGCAGGTCCGGCTGGCCGCCGCGGCCCGCGGCGCCGGGCTGCGGCTGCTCGGCCCCAACACCAATCTCAACGCCTTCGAGAAGTTCCGCGACGACCTCGACGGGCCCGCCATCGCCCTCATCACCCAGTCAGGCCACCAGGGCCGCCCGGTCTTCACCCTCCAGGAACTCGGCATCCGGCTCAGCCACTGGGCCCCGACCGGCAATGAGGCCGATCTGGAGACCGCCGACTTCATCTCCTACTTCGCCACCCGGCCCGAGGTCGGCGCCATCGCCCTGTACGCGGAGGGGCTGAAGGACGGCCGCAGCTTCCTCCTCGCCGCCGACCGGGCCGCCCGCGCCAAGGTGCCCGTCGTCGCCGTGAAGGTCGGCCGCACCGAGACCGGCGCCTGCACGGCCGCCTCCCACACCGGCAAGCTGACCGGCTCGGACGCGGTGGTGGACGCGGCCATGCGGCAGTTCGGCGTGATCCGCGTGGACGGCCTGGACGAGCTGCAGGACACGGCGGCGCTGCTCGCCCGCGCCCGCCCGCCGCTCGCCGAGGGCGTCGTGGTGTATTCGATCTCCGGGGGCACCGGGGCCCACTTCTCCGACCTCGCCACCGCGGCGGGCCTCACCCTGCCCACCCTCTCCACCGAGAAGCAGACCGAGCTCCACCAGTGGATACCCGGCGATCTCAGCGTCGCCAACCCGGTCGACAACGGCGGCCACCCGGTCGGCGACTGGCGCGGCCGCAAGATCATCGACGCGATCCTGGCCGATCCCGCCGTGGGCGTGCTGATCTGCCCGATCACCGGCCCCTTTCCGCCCATGAGCGACAAGCTGGCGCAGGATCTGGTGGAGGCGGCGGAGCAGACGGACAAGCTGGTGTGCGTGGTGTGGGGCTCGCCGGTCGGCACCGAGGACGCCTACCGCACCACCCTGCTGGGCTCCTCGCGCGTGGCCACCTTCCGTACGTTCGCCAACTGCATCACCGCCGTGCGCGCCTATCTGGGGCACCACCGCTTCACCGCTTCCTACCGCTCCCCCTTCGACGACGCCCCGCGCACCCCGTCCCCATCTCTGCGCAAGGTGCGCGATCTGCTGCGCCCAGGAGGCCGCCTGAGCGAGCACGCGGCGAAACAGCTGCTGCGGGCGTACGGCATCCGGGTGCCGCGCGAGCAGCTGGTGACCAGCGCCGCCGCGGCCGTCCGCGCCGCCGGGCTCGTCGGCTACCCCGTCGTCATGAAGGCATCCGCGCCGCAGCTCGCCCACAAGACCGAGCTGGGACTGGTCCGGCTGGGGCTGACCTCGGCCAGCCAGGTCCGCGACACCTATCGGGAGCTCACCGACATCGCCCGCTGCGAAGGCGTCGAGCTGGACGGGGTGCTGGTCTGCCAGATGGTCCAGCGCGGGGTGGAGATGGTCGTCGGCATGAGCCACGACTCCCTCTTCGGCCCGACGGTGACTGTGGGTATCGGGGGCGTGCTCGTCGAGGTGTTCCGTGACGCCGCCGTGCGCGTCCCCCCGTTCGGCGAGGACCAGGCGAGCGCGATGCTCGCCGAACTGCGCGGTCGCGCCCTCCTCGACGGTGTGCGCGGCGCTCCCCCGGCCGATGTGGACGCGCTCGTGGAGGTCGTGCTGCGGGTCCAGCGCATGGCCCTGGAACTCGGGGACCACCTCGCCGAACTCGACGTCAATCCGCTGATGGTGCTGGAACGCGGCCAAGGCGCCGTGGCACTGGACGCGCTGGCGATCTGCCGCTGACCGATGGAGCGTTCCCATGACCTCTCCCTCCCCCGAAGAAGCGCTTGACTCCGTTCTACGGCACACCACTGACAACGGCGTTTCGTGGATCACGCTCAACCGCCCCGCCGCGATGAACGCCATCACCCCCGACCAGCGAGAACACCTGATTTCGCTGCTGGACCACGCCTCCGCCGACCCGGCAGTGCGGGCCGTCGTGCTGACCGCTACCGGCAAGGGCTTCTGCGCGGGGGCGGATCTGCGCGGCACACCGGCCGCGGCGGAACGTGTCGCGGGCGATGTCGCCCGGCTGATCCGCGGCGGAGCGCAACGGCTCATCGCCGCCGTCCTCGACTGCGAGAAGCCGGTGATCGCCGCCGTCAACGGCACCGCGGCCGGGCTCGGCGCCCATCTCGCCCTCGCCTGCGATCTGGTGCTGGCCGCCGAATCGGCCGTCTTCATCGAGGTGTTCATCCGCCGCGGTCTGGTCCCCGACGGGGGCGGTGCGTACCTCCTGCCCCGGCTGACCGGCCCGCAGCGCGCGAAGGAGCTGATGTTCTTCGGCGACGCGCTGCCCGCCGCCGAGGCCGAGCGGCTGGGCCTGGTCAACCGGGTCGTCCCGGACGACGACCTGGCCAAGACCGCACGCGCCTGGGCCGAGCGCCTCGCGGCCGGCCCGACCCGCGCCCTCGCTCTCACCAAGGCGCTGGTGAACGCCTCCCTGGAGACGGGGCGCCCGGCCGCGTTCGCCGCCGAGGCGGCGGCGCAGGAGACCAACATGACCACGGCCGACGCTCAGGAGGGCCTGAGCGCGTTCATCGAGCGCCGGCCCCCCGTGTACCGAGGCCGCTGAGAGACCCACGCCGTCACACAAGCCAAGACAAACCGGATAAAAGCCAGGAAAGTCAGGAAAGTCATCGGGCAAGCCAAGAAAGAGGGACGGGCCATGATGGGACACGCCGGTATGGCCGCCACCGCCGTCCGCTACCTCCGGGCCGTCGGCTCGCCGACCGCCGCCGTACGACCGGTCGAACCGCTGCCCCCGCCGGAGCTGCGCTGTGTGCGCGACGATGAGCGGCCCCCGGTCGACCCCGCCCAATTCCGCAGCGTACTGGGCCATTTCGCGAGCGGGGTCACCGTGATCGCCACCGTCGACAGGACCGGCCCGACCGGCTTCGCCTGTCAGTCCTTCGCCTCGCTGTCCCTGGACCCGCCGCTGGTCGCCTTCATGGTCGCCCGCACCTCCACGACCTGGCCGCGCATCGCCCGCGCGGGCGTCTTCTGCGTCAATGTCCTGGGCGCCCACCAGGGCGAGCTGTGCCGCGCCTTCGCGGTCAGCGGCTCCCGGCGCCCCGATAAATTCGCGGGTGTCCGCTACGAACCGTCCCCCGTCACCGGCTCACCGCGTCTCGCGGACGTCCCGGCGTGGATCGACTGCGCGGTCCACGCCGTGCACACGGGCGGCGACCATCTGGTCGTGGTGGGCCGCGTCCGGGCCCTGGGAACGGACGAGTCCGCGGCGCGATCGGGGCCGCTGCTCTTCCACCGCGGCTCCTTCGGGGAGTTCACGGCGCTTCCGTGAGCCCGAGCGGCCTTCCGTAAGCGCCGTGCGGCCTCCCGTAAGACCGCACGGCCCCCCGTAAAGCCGCGCGTCCTCCCGTAAGACCGCGCGGCCCTAGACCGCCGCCGCCGCGGCCTGCGCATTCGGGCCGCGCTGGATCACCAGGGACATCAGCGCGGCGATCGCGCACAGCGCCCCCGCGCCGTACCAGACCAGGTTGTACGAGCCGAAGGCGTCCCGCGCCATACCGCCCACGAAAGCGACGACCCCGGCTCCCACCTGGTGGGAGGCGAGCACCCAGCCGAAGACGATCGCGCTGTCCTCCCCGTACTGCTCCCGGCACAGCGCCATTGTCGGCGGCACGGTGGCGACCCAGTCGAGACCGTAGAAGACGATGAAGAAGATCATCGGCGGATGCACCGCGTCGTCCAGCAAGATCGGCAGGAACATCAGGGAGAGCCCCCGCAGCGCGTAGTACATGGCCAGCAGCCGTCGCGCGTCGAAGCGGTCGGTGAACCAGCCGGAGGCCACCGTCCCGATGATGTCGAAGACGCCGATGACGGCGAGCAGGCTCGCGGCAGCCGTCACCGGCATGCCGTGGTCGTGCGCGGCGGGCACGAAGTGGGTCTTGACGAGGCCGTTCGTCGAGGCGCCGCAGATCGCGAAGGTGCCCGCGAGCAGCCAGAAGGTGCCGGTACGCGAGGCCGAGGTGAGGGCCTTGACGGCCCGCCGGGCGGCGCCGCGCCGGGCTGCGGGCCGCGGGGTGGGCGGCCCGTCGGCGCCGTACGGGGCGAGGCCCACATCCGAGGGGTAGTCGCGCAGCAGCAGCCAGACGAGGGGGACGATCGCCAGCGCGGCGAGCGCGACCGTCATCGCGGCGGGCCGCCAGTCGTGCCGTTCGACGATCCAGGAGAGCAGCGGCAGAAAGATCAGCTGTCCGGAGGCCCCGCCCGCCGTGAGGATGCCGGTGACCAGACCGCGCTGGGCGACGAACCACCGGTTGGTCACGGTCGCGGCGAAGGCCAGCGCCATGGAGCCGCTGCCGAGGCCGACCAGCACGCCCCAGCAGAGAATGAGCTGCCAGGGCTCGGTCATGAAGACCGTAAGGCCGCCACCGGTCGCGATGACGGCGAGCGCGGCCGCGATGACCTTACGGATGCCGAAGCGATCCATCAGAGCGGCGGCGAAGGGGGCGGTGAGCCCGTAGAGGGCGAGGTTGACGGAGACCGCGAACCCGATCGTGCCGCGCGACCAGCCGAACTCGTCGTGGAGCGGATCGATGAGCAGACCGGGCAGGGAGGCGAATCCGGCGGCGCCGATGATCGTCACGAAGGCGATGGCGGCGACCGACCAGGCGCGGTGCGGAAGGCGCGGGAGGGCCCGTCGCGGAGGCCGGTCGGGCTGCTTGTCCTGTTCGGGAGTTCCGGAAAGTTCGGTTGTCTGCGTCACCGGACCAGCATTGAGCAGCGGTTCCTCAAGGACGAGTGGCCCATGGGACAGCCTTCGCTAGGATCGGGCCACGCCCCTGTGGGGCCATGTCCGAGCGACGGGAGGCTGGAAGTGCCCCAATCCCCACCCGGTAACGCCAACGGGCGCCATCGCGTCGTCGTCCTCGCTCTCCCCGGTGTGATCCCCTTCGAGCTGGGCATTCCGTACCGGATCTTCGGCAAGGCCCGCTCCGCCGACGGCCGGCGGCTGTACGAGGTGGTCACCTGCACCGTCGAGCCCGGCCTGGTGCCCACGGACGCCGACTTCCCGATCGCCGTGGAACTCGGCCCGGAGGCCCTCGCCGAGGCCGACACCATCCTGGTGCCCGCCTCGTACGCACTCGGCCCGGTCCGCGAGGAGGGCCGGATGACCGAGCCGCTCGCCTCCGCGCTCGCCCATGCCCGGCCGGACGCACGCTGGGTGTCCATCTGCACCGGTTCGTTCGTACTCGCCGCCGCCGGTCTTCTCGACGGCCGACCGGCCACCACCCATTGGGCCAGCGTCGGCCAATTCCAGCGGCTCTTCCCGACGATCAAAGTCGATCCGAATGTGCTGTTCGTGGACGACGGCGATGTGCTCACCTCGGCCGGTGTCGCCTCGGGGATCGACCTGTGTCTGCATCTGGTGCGGCGCGACCACGGCTCGGCCGTCGCCAACGACGTCGCCCGGCACAGCCTGGTGCCGCCCCATCGCGACGGCGGCCAGGCCCAGTACATCCCGCGCCCGCTGCCCGAGCCCCAGCAGGCCACCACGACGACGGCGCGCGCCTGGGCGCTCGGCCGGCTGGACCGGCCCATCTCGCTGAGGGAGCTGGCCGCCCAGGAGTCGATGAGCGTGCGGACGTTCACCCGCCGCTTCCGCGAGGAGGTCGGCGTCAGCCCGGGCCAGTGGCTGACCCGGCAGCGGGTGGAGCGGTCCCGTCGTCTCCTGGAGGACACCGGCCTGTCGGTGGACCAGGTGGCGCGCGAGGCGGGTTTCGGCTCCCCCGCGTCCCTGCGCCAGCACTTCCAGGCGGCCGTGGGCGTCAGCCCGACCGCCTACCGCCGCACCTTCCGCGCGGGCGCCGAGGCCGACGACCGCGAAGCCGTGCGGTGACGGTCAGGGGTACTGGAGGCGGGCCGGACCCGGGCCGGATGCGGACCGTAAGGCAGACCGTAGGCAGGTCGGAGCCTGTCAGAAGGTGAGCACGGCGCGCGCCACCCGGCCGTGGTGGGCGTCGTCGGCGGCCTTGGCGAAGTCCTCCAACGGGTAGGTCCTGCTGACCAGTTCGTCCAGCAGCAGCAACCCCTGCCGGTAGAGACCGGCGTACAGGGCGATATCGGCTTGCGGCCGTGAGGAGCCGTAGCGGCAGCCCAGGATGGACTTGTCCAGATACATGGAGGAGACGCGGAAGGCCGCCTCGGCGTCGGCGGGCGGCACGCCGAGCAGCACCGCCTGGCCGTGCCGGTCGAGCAGATCGACGGCCTGACGGATGAGCCCGGTCGAGCCGACGCATTCGAAGGCGTGGTCCGCGCCGGTCGGCAGGATCTCCCGTACGGCGTCGGCGGCGCGCACGAAGTGGGTCGCGCCGAAGCGCCGGGCCAGCGGCTCCTTGGCGGGGTTGGAGTCGACGGCGACGATGGGGAACGCCCCGGCGATCCGGGCCCCTTGCAGCACATTGAGCCCGATGCCGCCGCTGCCGATGACGACGACCGACTCACCGCGGTCCACCTTGGCGCGATTGAGCACGGCGCCGACGCCGGTCAGGACGGCACAGCCGATGAGGGCGGCGGAGACGAGCGGGATCTCCTCGGGGATCCGCACCACCTGGACGGCGGTGACGAGGGCGCGCTCGGCGAAGGCGGAGTTCGAGGCGAAGTTGTACAGCCGCTCGTCGCCGCGGCGGAAGGGCCGGGTCGGCCGGCCGATCGCCGCGCGGCACATGGTGGGGCGGCCCCGGGCACAGTCGGCGCAGGTCCCGCAGTTGGCGAGGGTGGACAGCGCCACATGATCGCCGGGAGCGACATGGGTGACGCCCGGCCCGATCTCCTCGACCACGCCCGCGCCCTCGTGGCCGAGGACGACGGGGAGGGGGAAGGGGATGGTGCCGTCGATGACCGACAGATCGCTGTGGCAGAGCCCCGCGGCGGCGATGCGCACCAGCACCTCGCCGGGGCCGGGGTCGCGCACCTCCAGGTCCTCGACCACGCGCGGCGCCGTGCCGTCGAAGATGACGCCTCTCATCCTCATCACCCTTCCGGTGCCTCAGGAGACCCAGACCAGCGACTGGAGTTCGCTGTACGCGTGCAGGCCGAACGAGCCGCCGTCGCGGCCGACTCCACTTTCCTTGAACCCGCCGAACGGCGTCTCGGGATGGCGCTGGGCGGTGTTGATGCCGACGTTTCCGCTGCGCAGACGGGCCGCGAGGGTCCAGGCGCGGCCCGCGTCGGCGCTGAAGACATAGTCGTAGAGGCCGTAGGGGGTGGCGTCGGCGATCCGCACCGCCTCGTCCTCGTCGTCGAAGGGCAGGGCTACGACGACCGGTCCGAACAGCTCCTCCCGCGCGACGGTCATCGCGGGGTCGGCGTCGGCGATGAGGGTGGGGGCGACGTAGAAGCCGGGCTTGTGGGCGGGGCGCTCGCCGCCCACGACGATCCGGGCGCCCTGCGCGCGGGCTCCGGAGAGATACGCCTCGACGCGATCACGCTGCGCGGCGGAGATCAACGGACCGACGATCGTGGAGTTATCCACAGGGTCCCCGATCTTCAGTGACTCTGCGTAGTGTGTGAGTGCGGCGATGACCTTCTCGTACAGCGATCGATGGACGAGCACACGGGTCGGCGCCGTGCAGATCTGTCCGCTGTGAAAGGAGAAGGTCGAACCGACCGCCCCGACCGCCGACGCGATCGCTCGCTCGTCGGCGTCCCCCAGGACGATGGCCGCGCCCTTGCCCCCCAGTTCCATCAGGGTGCGCTTCATCGACCTCCCCGCGGATTCGGCGATCTTCTTACCCACGGCGGTGGATCCGGTGAAGCTGACCATGTCGACACCGGGGTGCGCGACCAGCGCCTCGCCGGCGGCCGCGCGCGAGCCGGTGACGACATTGAAGGCACCGTCCGGGAGCCCGGCCTCCTTGAGCAGGGGGCCGAGTTCCAGACAGCACAGCGGGTCCTGCGGTGCGGGTTTGGCCACGACCGTATTGCCCATGGCCAGGGCCGGGGCGACCTTGCCCGCGAGATTCGTGAGAGGAAAGTTGTAGGAGGTGATGCAGGCGACGACACCGAGAGGACGGCGGACCGCTGCCGCTCCGATCAGCCCGCCGGGCGCCAGCGGGGTGGCGGCCATGGGCAGCGGGGCGAGCGGCACGGTGTCCGGTTCGAGGGCGCCGCGCGCATAGCGGCGGAAGCGGTCGATCGCCGGGGGCACCTGGAGGGAGGAGGTGACGCGCAGCGTCGCCCCGGTCTCCGCCTGGACGAGGGGCACCAGGTCCGGGGTGTGCTCGGCGAGCAGATCGGCGACCCTGTCGAGTACGGCGGCGCGCTCCCGGGGGGCGGTGCGCGACCAGTCGTCGTACGCGCCGCGGGCGGCCCGGACGGCGGCGTCCACATCGGCCGGGTCGGCCTCGGGGGCATGGCCGACGGTCTCCTCGGTGGCGGGGTTGATGACGGGGTAGTGCCCGTTCCCGGGATCCCGCCACGAGCCGGCGATCCAGTGCGCATAGGTCTTCGTCATCGGCGTGATTCCTTGGGGAGGTGAAGTACGCGCTCGGCGATGATGGTGCGCTGGATCTCGTCCGAGCCGCCGTAGATGGTGTCGGCGCGGGAGAAGAGGAAGAGACGCTGGAAGGCGTCGAGTTCGTACGGCCGGCCGGCGGTCCAGCGTGCCGGGCCGAGTGCGGCCGCGGCGCCTCTCACCTGCACGGCCAGCTCGCCGAGCCGCTGATGCCAGCCGCCCCACAGCAGCTTGGCGACGCTGGGCGCGCCGGGGTCCTGCGGGCCGGGATCGCCTGGGCCGGGGGCCTGGCGGTCCGCACTCCCCGGGGGGAGGTCATGGGCGGCGCCCTTCCGCGGGGCGGGGTCCCGTGCGTCGTTCGGGGCGGGGTCCCGGACGGCTGAGTCCCGGGCGGGGTTCGCGGTGGGGTTCTGTGCGGCGCCCAGGGTGCGCAGGGCGTTCCAGCGCATGGCCTTGAGCTCGGCCCACTGCCGTATGAGCCGGTCACGCAGGACGGGCTCCTCTGCGGCGCCGGTCTCCAGCGCCAGCCGCACCACCCGGCTCAGCTCCTGGGCGAAGCCGATCTGCTGGACCAGGGTGGAGACCCCGCGCTCCACCGCGAGCAGGCTCATGGCCACGCGCCAGCCGTGGCCCGCGCCGCCGACGAGGTGTTCGGCGCGGGCCACGGCCCCGTCGAAGAACACCTCGTTGAACTCCGCGGTCCCGGTCAGCTGCCGGATCGGCCGCACCTCGATCCGTCCCGGCTGGTCCATCGGCACCAGCAGAAAGGAGAGTCCATGATGGCGCTGTGAGCCTTCCTCGGCGCGCGCCAGCACAAAGCACCAGTCGGCTTCATGGGCGAGGGAGGTCCAGATCTTCTGCCCGGTGATGCGATAGGTGCCCTCTCCCGGGTCGCGGACGGCGCGGGTCCGCAGCCCGGCGAGGTCCGAGCCCGCGTCGGGTTCGCTGTAGCCCTGGCACCACAGCTCCTCGCCACGGGCGATGGGCGGCAGAAAGCGGGCGCGCTGTGCGGAGTCGCCGTGGACGAGCAGGGTGGGCGCGAGGAGGTTCTCGCCGATATGGCCCAGTCGGCCGGGAGCCCCGGCGCGGGCGTACTCCTCGGCCCAGACGACCTGTTGGGTCAGCGTCGCCGCGCGGTTGCCGTACGCCCCGTCCGTACGGTCCCAGCCCAGGCCGATCCAGCCGCCCGTGCCGAGCTCGCGCTCCCAGGCGCGGCGGGCGGTCATATCGCCGCGCGCCTCGCCGGGGTGGCCGCCCGGCTCCTGCTTGAGGGCGGCGAACGGTCCGGCGAAGTGCTCGGCGAGCCAGTCGCGCGCTTCGGTGCGGAACCGCTCGTCCTCCGGTCCGAAAGCGAAGTCCACAGCCTCTCCCCTCGTCGGCGCTGCGGTGTTCCCGGCACCCCTGCCGTTGTCGCGGTCAGGCGTTGGGGCGTTGGTCGGTGGCAGCCGCCTTGGCCATGGCCTCCAGCTGAGCCAGCATCGGCATGGGATCGGTGCCGACCGTGCCCGGGAGGAAGTCGGCGATCTTCTCCGGGGTCCAGGCGCCCTCGGTGTATCCGGCACGCAGCTCACGGGGCTGGGCCCAAACCGCGATCTTGGGGCCCGCGATCGTATAGACCTGGCCGGTGATCCGCTCCGCGCGGGCGCGTTCGCTCAGCAGATAGACGACCAGGGCCGCCACGTCCTCCGGCTCGCCGATCTCCTTGAGCTCCATCGGCACGTTGGCGGACATCCGGGTGCGGGCGACCGGTGCGACGCAGTTCGCCGTGACGCCGTACTTGTGCAGCCCCAGCGCGGCGCTGCGCACCAGGGAGATGATCCCGCCCTTGGCGGAGGCGTAGTTGGCCTGGGCGACGCTGCCCTGGTGGTTGCCGCTGGTGAAGCCGATCAGGGTGCCGGAGCGCTGGCGGCGCATCACCGCCGACGCCGCCCGGAAGACCGTGAAGGTGCCCTTGAGATGGGTGGCGACCACCGGGTCCCACTCCTCCTCGGACATGTTGAAGAGCATCCGCTCGCGCAGGATCCCGGCGACGCAGACGACCCCGTCCAGCCGTCCGTACTGGTCGAGCGCGGTGTCCACGATCCGCTGGCCACCGGCCATGGTCGAGACGTCGTCGGCGACCGCGACCGCCTCACCGCCCGACGCCACGATCTCCTTGACCACGGCCTCGGCGATCTCGCTGCTCGGTTCGCCGCCCTCGATCGAGACCCCGTAGTCGTTGACGACCACCTGTGCGCCTTCGGCCGCGCAGGCGATGGCCGCCGCTCGTCCGATACCGCGTCCGGCCCCGGTGACGGCGACCACCTTGCCGTCCAAGAAGTTGCCCACGTCGCATCCCCTCCCGGAGTTTCTGACGGTCCGTTAGATTTTTGAGCAGACGCGGCCCGAGTACAAGCCCTCGCGCACAAACGTCGACCGGGAACGACGAAGGAGATGCCATGCCGCTGCCAGCCGAGTTCCACGAGATCGCCAAGCGCGTCAACAATTGGGGCCGCTGGGGGACGGCGGACGAGATCGGCACGCTCAACCTGATCACCGATGCCGTGGTCCGGGAGGCCGCCGCGACGATACGGACCGGTCGTCGCATTCCCCTCGCGGTGCCGCTACGACAGGACGGCATCCAGACCGGAATGATCCCCGGGCGGATCAACCCGCTGCATACGATGATCGCCGTCAACTTCGAGATGTTCGACCCCGGCACCGTGGCGACCAGCGACGACGCCGTGACGATGGGGCTCCAGGCCGGTACCCACTGGGACGGGCTCACCCATGTCTCGCACTCCGGCAGGATCTACAACGGCCGCCCCGCCGACTCCATCACCACCCATGACCGCGCCGCCTTCAGCGGTATCGAGAAGGTGGGACCCCTCGTCTCGCGCGGGGTGCTCCTCGATGTGGCGCGCGCCCGGGGCGCCGAGCGGCTGCCCGAGGGACATACGGTCACCCCCGAAGACCTCGACGCCGCCGAGGAACTGGCCGGGACGACCGTGCGCCCCGGCGATGTCGTCCTCGTCCGCACCGGGCAGATCCAGCGGTACCTGGCGGGCGAGAAGGAGGCATACGCCTACCCCTCACCGGGCCTCTCCCTGCGCACCCCGGAGTGGTTCCACGCCCGCGATGTGGCGGCGGTCGCCAACGACACCTTGACCTTCGAGGTCTTCCCACCGGAGATCGAGGACCTCTGGATGCCGGTCCACGCCCTCGATCTGGTCGAGATGGGCATGCTCCAGGGCCAGAACTGGAATCTGGAGGAACTCTCCGACGCCTGCGCCGAGGAGGGGCGCTACGTCTTTCTGCTGTCGGCCCCGCCCGAGCCGTTCGTCGGCGGCACGGGCGCGCCCGTCGCCCCCATCGCGATCCTCTGACGCCCATCCCCCTGACACCCATCCCCTGGCGCCCGGCCCCGCCGCCGCCTCGGCGTCCCCAACGTGCGCACCGGGCGGCGCGCGTCGGGCCCAGAAGGGGAGGGCGGGTCGATCTTCTCGGGCGGCGGTGCGCTCATGCGCGCCCCGAGCACGGCACCGCGCACCGCCACCCGACTCCCGACGCTGAGCCCTGGTTCAGCAGCGGGGGCGCGACCCGCACTCGCCAAGGAACGTCACCGTGAACACAGGGCTCACAGAGACACCACAGCCCTCGGCGTCCCCTCGCGACGAATCGCTGACCCTAGCGTGATCAACCGAACACGTCACGTCAACACCTGGTCTGGACTTTGCCTGGTTCGTCCCATGTGTGACGGCGCATGAGAGGCCGCCCGCCTCTTGGAAAGCGGCTCCTCGCCCTTCGCGCGGTCGATTTCACACCAGATCCGCTTGCCGGAGCCCTCCGGCTGCCAGCCCCACCGGTCGGCGAGACCGTCGACCAGCTCCAGACCGCGCCCATGAGTGTCCCCCTCATCGGCGCAGCGCTGGCGCGGCGCGCGGTCACTGACGTCGGCGACCTCGACCCGGACCGTTCCCAGACCCGGACCCCGGCTCACGAACGGCCCTGGGGCCCCGCCCCCGCCGACACCGCCACCGTTCCCGTTCGCGCCGCCCCCGCCGCCCATCGACTGGGCGGGGAAGAGCATCCGCAGCACGGCCGGACAGCCGGTGTGTACCACGGCGTTGGTGACAAGTTCGGAAATGAGCAGAATCAACGTCTCAGCGAGCGGCTCGTCGGCTCCGATCCCTGATCCGACGAGCCGCGAACGGGCCCACCTACGGGCACGGCTCACCTCCGCCGGATCGGGGCGGACCTCCATCTGCGCCTGAAGCACCTGCACTGCTCACACCATCCGAACCGGCACACACATCGCCTTGTACCTCCAAGAGGTCACGGACCGTGACACTCCCCCAGCTACCGCTGGGAGACTTGCGCGACAGCATGGTTGACGTACAGTCACCCCAACAAGCGCTTCGGTCATATTCCAGCGCCAAGGAGTATGCGTGGGGCATACTGTGCGACACACGTCCTGAGGACTCGAACACCGAAGCTCGGGCGTCGCGTACCCCGTGCGAGCGGGGCGCGTCGGCGTGCCCGGAATCGCCCCATGGGCAACGCCGGGCTTCTTGCACCCCATAAGCGCTCGCACCCCACGGAGAGTACCCGAGCCCGGGCCCGACTCCCCCCTGTGACGAGTCACGCCTAGGAAACAACCTGGTATCAACGCTCGGTCACCTCAGACGCTCTGGGGATCTCCCCAGAGAATGCGACATCCCAACAATTCAGGCGTATCCATCGAGCCCGGCTACAAACATCTTTCAACGGTCGACACGAGCCCGGCGGCAAGTTCCTCCTCCGCCGCCGCCGCGCACTGCCACTGACCTGCCCGCACCCAGGCCCGCTTGAGATGCAGATGGACATCCGCCTCCCAGGTGAAGCCCATCCCACCATGGACTTGCAGACAATCGCGGGCATTGTGGACAGCGGCCTCATCGGCGAGGAGCTTGGCGGCCGCGATGTCACCCGGGTCTTCTGTGACCGCCGCCGCATACACCACACTTCTGGATGATTCCGCGCGTACCAGCATCTGGGCGCACAGATGCTGGACGGCCTGGAAGGCGCCGATCGGCCGGCCGAACTGGGTGCGCCGCTTGGCGTGGTCCACCGCGAGCTCGACCGTTCGGGAGGCACTGCCGAGCTGTTGTGCCGCGGTCAGCAGCGCCGCCTCGCGGCGCAGTCGGGCGGCGATCCCCGAACGGCCCGGCCCCGCCTGATCCTGCCGGGTTCGGTTCGGCTCCGTCCGGTGCAGCGGGGTGGCCGGGTCAACGGACCGTATCGGCTCCGCCGCACGCGCCACCTCCGCCGCCAAGATCAGCTCGACCACCGACGGCCCCAGCGCCAGTACCGCGTCGGCGGAGGCCAGATGCTCCACCGGCGTACGCGACCCCTCCTCGTCCAGCGCCGTCACCACCGTCTCACCCTGAACAGCCCCCGCCGCCAACCCCGAAAGCCTCGCCTCCAACGACCCCGGCACCGCACCCCCCGCCGCCCAAAGCCCCGAGAGCCCGGCCGCCAGTTCCGTCGCGACCAGCGGCCCCGGCAGCAGTGCCCGGCCCGCCTCCTCGAAGGCCAGCACCGCCTCCGGCAGCCCCAGCCCCACCCCGCCGGCCGACTCCGGTACCCGCAGCGCGAAGAGACCCGCCGCGCCCAGCTCCCGCCACAGCGCCCGGTCCAACTCCGCACCCCGCTCCGCGTCCCCGTCCACCACCGCCCGCAGCCGGGTCCGCGGAAAGCGCCGCTCCAGCAGCTCGCGCATCCCCGCCCGCAGCGCCCGCTGGTCGTCCGTGAGCTGGAAGTCCACGGCCCCGCTCACCGTCCCTTCGGCAGGCCGAGGATCCGCTCGGCCACGATGTTCCGCTGAATCTGCGAGGTCCCCGCCGCGATCGTGTACGAGAGCGACGAGAGCCGGTCCGCGACCCACTCCTGACCGGCGTCCAGCGCGTCCGGCCCCAGCACCTCGGCGGCCGCCTCGTACAGCTCCTGCCGCACCTGCGAGAAGCGCAGTTTGAAGACCGAGCCGCCGACGCCCGGCACCCCGCCGGTGCGCTGCGCCTCGCTCACATTCCACTGGGTGAGCCGCCACAGCGCCGCGCACTCCGCGGCGAGCCGCCCCAACCGGCGCCGCAGCACCGCGTCGTCCCAGCGCCCGTTGGCCTTCGCCGTGCGGGCCAGCGCCTCCAGCACCCGCCTGCAGGCGACCACTTCGCCCACGAAGGCCGTACCGCGCTCGAAGGAGAGGGTCACCATGGTCACCCGCCAGCCGTCGTTCTCCTCCCCGACCCGATGGGTGACCGGCACCCGCACCTCGTCCAGGAACACCTCGGCGAACTCCGCCGTACCGGCGAGGGTCCGCAGCGGCCGCACCGTCACCCCGGGCGCGTCCATCGGCATCGCGAGCCAGGTGATGCCCCGGTGCTTGGGCGTGTCGGCGTTTACCGGCGCGGTGCGCACCAATAGTTCGCACCAGTCGGCGATCTCGGCGTGCGAGGTCCAGATCTTGCTTCCGCTGACGACATACGTATCGCCGTCCCGTACCGCCCGGGTGCGCAGCGACGCCAGGTCGGAGCCGGCGTCCGGTTCGGAGAACCCCTGGCACCAGACCTCGTCCCCGCGCAGGATCGGCGGCAACCAGCGGGCCCGCTGCTCGGGGGTGCCCTCGGCGGCGATGGTGGGGCCCGCGTGCAGCAGTCCGACGAAGCCCGCGCCCACATAGGGCGCGCCGGCCCGCTCGGTCTCCTCCAGGAAGATCAGATGCTGGGTGGGCGTCGCGCCCTGGCCACCCGCGTCCTTGGGCCAGTGCAGCCCGGCATAGCCCGCGTCGTGGAGCATGCGCTGCCAGCCGCAGTCATAGGCGCGGCGACCGGGCCAGTCGGCCGGATGCGGGCGGTCCGGCAGCGTGGGCAGGGCGTCGGCGAGCCAGGCGCGCAGCCGGTGCCGGAAGTCCTCCTCATCGTCCGTGAAGGCGAGATCCATCGGCAGCCGACCTCCCTTTCTGATGGGCCGTCAGACAAGGCGGGCATCCGCAGGCTAGTCCGCACCCCCTGGACCGACAAGGCGCGCGCCCTTACGCTTCCACTACTATCTGATGGGTCGTCAGTTGTGGTCCGAGCCGGGTCGGCGCGCGGTTCAGCTCCCGGGCTCCCGGGCTCCCGGGCTCCCGGGCTCCCGGGCTCCCGGGCCACGATCACGCGATCGCCTCGAACGGTTCCGGAAGAGTTCCACGGGAGGCCGGGATGACCGACGTCGCGCACGACGCGCATGAGCTCGGCAGCTCGGCGACGCTGTGGGAACTGCTCGAACGGCGCGCCGTGCTCACCCCCGACGCCCCCGCCCTGCTGCAGGCCGGCGCCGCCGCCCGCCATGACCGGCGGCTGACCTTCGGCGCCCTGCGCACCCGCGCCGAGCGGACCGCCGCCGGGCTGTACCGGATGGGGATACGCCCCGGCAGCCGGGTCGCCTGGCAGCTGCCCACCCGGATCGAGACGGTCGTGCTGACCATGGCGCTCGCCCGCCTCGGCGCCGTGCAGACCCCGCTGATCCCCTACTACCGCGACCGCGAGGTGCGGTTCGCGCTCCGCGAGTCCGGGGCGCGGTTCTTCGCCGTGCCCGGCCGCTGGCGCGGCTTCGACCACACCGCGATGGCCCGGCGCCTGGCCGCCGAACTGCCCGAACCACCGCTGGTCTTCGAGGCGTACGACACCCTGCCGGTGGCCGACCCCCAGGCCCTGCGGCTGCCGCCGCCGCCCACCGACGGGCGGGCCGTCCGCTGGATCTACTGGACCTCGGGCACCACCTCCGACCCCAAGGGCGTACTGCACACCGACCGCAGCCTCATCGCCGCAGGTGCCTGCCTCGCCCACGCGCTGCGCCTCGGCCCGGACGACGTGGGGTCCATGGCCTTCCCGTACGCCCATGTCGCCGGGCCGGACTACACCGTGATGCTGCTGCTGTACGGCTTCCCGGCCGTGCTGCTGGAGCACTTCTCCCTGCCGGAGTCGCTGCCCGCCTACCGGCGGCACGGGGTGACGGTCGCGGGCGGCAGCACCGCCTTCTACTCGATGTTCCTGGCCGAACAGCGCAAGGACCCCTCGCGCAAGCTCATCCCCACCCTGCGGCTCCTCGCGGGCGGCGGCGCGCCCAAACCGCCCGAGCTCTACTACGAGGTCGTACGGGAGCTGGGCTGCACGCTCACCCACGGCTACGGAATGACCGAAGTCCCCATGATCACCATGGGGGCGCCGGACGATACGGACGAGAACCTCGCCACCACCGAGGGCCGGCCGCCCCGGGAGATGGAGATCCGGGTGGTGGACGGCCAGGTGGGGCTGCGCGGCGAGGCGGTCTGCGCCGGATATCTGGACGACGCCGAGACCCGTAAGGCGTTCGACGCGGACGGCTTCTTCCTTACCGGCGACCTCGGCCACCTCACCGACAGCGGCCACCTGGTGCTGACCGGCCGCGCCAAGGACATCATCATCCGCAAGGGCGAGAACATCTCGGCCAAGGAGATCGAGCAGTTGCTGTACCAGCACCCGGACGTGGGTGATGTGGCGGTGATCGGCCTGCCCGACCCGGCCCGGGGCGAGCTGGTCTGCGCGGTGGTGGAGCAGCCGGCGGGGGCGGAGGCGCTGACGCTCGGCCGGGCGGTGTCCTATCTGCGCGCGGCGGGGCTGTCGGTGCACAAGCTGCCGGAGCGGCTCGAAGTGGTGGACGCCCTGCCGCGCAATGAGACGCTCCGTAAGGTGCTCAAGTACCGGCTGCGGGAGCGGTTCGCGGAGCACGGCGCCCAGGCGGCACGCGAAGAAGCCCAGGACCGGGACGGCGCCTGAGCCCTGGCCGCTGGCCGCGCCGCCCCAGCCGCTGGCCGCGCCGCCCCAGCCGCTGGCCGCGCCGCCCTAGCCGTTGGTCGTGCTGTACGTGGCCGTCGCCTGCTCGAAGTAGCGGTTGACCGCGCTGCGCTCGTCGGACGGGCCGATGACCAGGACCACGTGGTAACGGCCGTCGATCAGCATCGCGAGGTTGCGCGCGTACACGTTCCGCCCGCTGCTGTCGCGCCAGCTGAACGAGCCCTCCGCCATCGCCGTCCGGCCGACGTCAATCCGCCGCAGCCCCGAGGACGAGGCCCAGGAGGAGCCGCGGAAGGCGGCCAGTTCGGCCTCGCGGTCCTGCTGGTACGCCATCGGGTCGCCGCCGAACTCGGACATCTTGTCCCGTCCGGCCACGACCACCAGCTCGAAGTCGCCGCCGATGTAGCGGATCTGGCCCCGGCCGTTCTCGCCCCGGCGGGTCCAGTCCTCGTGGACGGCGACCTTGAAACCCTTGGGGTCCTTGCGCACCGCGAAGCCCTTGGCCAGTCCGGCCGGGTCGGTGGACTGCGGCTCCTGGTCGCCGGGGTCGGCCGGCTTTCCGGCCTCGCCCCCGTCGCCGTCCCCGTCCGCGGGGTCGTGCGGCGCCGCGCTCGGCGTACCGGACGAACCCGTACGCCGCTGGCCGTCGTCGTCCTTGGCGCGCGGCATGAACATCATCGCGTAGAGCACCGCCGCCGCCAGCGCCAGGAAGATCAGCAGCAACAGCATCCGTCCCAGCCTGCGCGGCTTGCGCTGGGCGGGCGCCGGGGCCTGCCGGGTCTCCCGGGTCTCCGTGTTCTCCCGGGGAGGTCGGGGCGGCCGGGGCGCCCGGGTCTCCCGGGGTGCCCGAGTCTCCCGGGACGCCCGGGCCTCCCGGGCCTCCCTCTTCTCCCGCTTGTCGCGCCGATGCCGGGCGTGCCCGGCCGCCGCGTCGGCCGCAGCGGCCGGGCGGCGGCCCCGGCCCCTGCGCACCAGCCAGCCCCGCCGGCGGACTATCGGCAGCCGCCGGGGATCGGACACCCCGCCCGCGCCGAGCGACGGCACCGTGACCGTGCTGCTGCCGACGTCCGGCTCGGGCGCCGACCGGATCAGCGACCGCAGCCAGCCGCGCAGCTCCTCGAACTCCGGACGCTCGGTGGGATCCTGGCGCATCAGCGACTCGACGACGGGGCGCAGCGGACCGCATTCCTCCGCGTACGCGGGCGCCTCGCCGCAGACCATCTGCACCAGCTCGGCGGCGCTCTCCTCCGGGTACGGGGCATGGCCCTGCACCGCGCGGAACAGCAGCACGCCGAGCGCCCACAGATCGGCGGCGGGGCCGACCGGGGGTGCCAGCCGCCAGTTCTCATGGACGGGTCCGGCCTGCTCGGGTGCCCACCGCTCGGTGACGGCGCCGACCACGACGATGCGGGCCTGGCGGGCCCGTTCGGCGGCGAGCGCGGTGGCGGGGCCGCCGACGGCGGCTCCGCCGGTGTCCCAGGAACCGCCGCCTTCGGAGGCGGCCGGCTGGGCGCTCTCCTCACGGTCCGGCTGGCCGGGCCATCGGGCGCCGCCGGGCTCCGGCTCCGGCTCGGGCGCGGCCGCGGAGGCGGGCTCGGGGGTGTGCGGGGAGCGGGTGGCCGCCTCGACGTTGGCCCGCGCGGCGGCTCGCGCGCCCGCCGCGTAGGCGGCGATGGCGCTGGCCCGCGCGGCCCGGGCGGCCGCGCTCGGCGCGTCGGCACCGGCGCCGCCCGGTTCGCCCTCCCTGCTTCCCGGCTGCCCCGCCCGGCGCGGTCCGGGCAGCCCGCCGGCGGCCCCTTGGTCCCGGTAGGGAGCCATGGGGCCGCCGGTTCCCGGACCGAACGTCACCTGATCCCGGTACACCGGACCGCTGGGGCCGGGCCTCGAACTCGGCTCCGCCGCCCCGTGGTCGCCGTAAGGCGTCCGCGGCTCGGGCAGGCCCGTCTCCGTGCCGTGGTCGCCGTAAGGCGTCCGTGGCTCGGGCAGGCCGGTCTCCGCCCCGTGGCCGCCGTAAGGCGTCCGTGGCTCGGGCAGGCCGGTCTCCGTGCCATGGCCGCCGTGCTCCCGGCCCTCGGCGTCGGCCCGGGAACCCGTCCCCGCCGGTTCATGGCCACCGTAAGGGCCGCCCGGGGGCAGGAAACCCCCGGCGGCACCCTGGTCGCGGTAGCGCGGGCCGCCCTGCGGCCGCGCCGCGCCGTCCTCTCCCGTACGGGCCCCGGGGATGGCGGCGCGCCCTTCGTCTCCTCGCCCGCCCTGGCCCTGGGGACGGTCCGGCTGATCGCCGGAGCTCGCCGGGCCCTGCGGCACGGCGGCCGGGGCCTCATCCGGCCGCGGCTCCTCGGCGGCGGGGGCCTCGGTCGACGGCGAGGACGCGGGCGCCGGAACGGGGTCGTAGCCGCACAGCGCCTCTTCCGCCGCGCCCGCCGCCAGCCCCATGAGCATCGCGCGGCCGTCGTCGCACAACAGCACCGTTCGGGCGGTGATGTTGCGGTGGACCCAGCCATGGGCGTGCAGGGCGCCCAGCGCCGTAAGGATGTCGTTGGCGACCTCGGCGGCGCGGTGCGGGGACAGCGTGCCCTCCGCCAGCAGCGCGGCCAGCGGACGGCCGGAGACCAGTTCGCTGACGATCCACAGGCTTCCGGCCTCCGCGAAGACATGGAAGACCTGGCCGAGTCGAGGATGGTCGGGGATCTGCGCGGCGGACGTCGCCGCCGCGATGGCGCGCCGGACGGCCGGATCACCGCCGCCCCGGGCCGTACGCCCGGCACCGGCGAACGTGCCGGTCCGCCCCGAGGGCCCGCCGCCGCCCCACCGCGCGTCCTCGTCGACGACTTCGGCGTCGACGACCTCCGGCAGCGGTATCTGCCGCAGATGGACTTCCTGGCCGCTGTAGGTGTCGAAGGCGCGGGTCTCGATGAGTTCGTACTCATCGGCGGGTGGAAGGGGCAGGCGATAGCGGTCGGCCAGCACCCGGCCCGCGTACTCCTCCACGACGCCTCCCCAAGCGCGCGATCAACGCCGCCCTCATCAGCGATCAGCGCAGCGTGAAACCGTCAAATGTGGTCGTTTTTGGCGGGTTCCAGCGGCTGCGCACAGTCTAGGGCCTCTCACGATACGTGCCCGAACGACGCTTCGCCGACAGGAGTGTTCAGTCCGTAATCTTGAAGGTGTCGAAGGCGGTCTGCCGGAGGGTGGCGCACTCCTTGTCGTTCCACTTGCTCGCCTCGCAGGTGATCAGTATGGCGAAGCCATGGCTGCCGTCCGCCTTGAAGCCGCGGTTGAGCACCCGGACCCGCTTGCCGTCCTGATCGCGCTCGAACTGCCAGTCCGCGACGGTCGGATAGCCGCGCCAGTCGATCGACTTGATGCCGAGGCCCTTGTAGCCGGCCATGGTGCGCCGGGCGTTGTCCTCGCCCTTGCGCCAGTCCGCCTCCGCGTCCGACCTCGGCGCGTCGGTGAAGTCGATCTGAATACGCGGAATGCGCGACCCGCCGTAGTACTTACGGCTTCCGGCATAGCTCCCGGAGTGGACCGACCAGCCCTCCGGCATGGCCATGCTGAACGGGAAGTCGGAGGACTTCACGGTCTGGTAGCCGTCGGGCAGACCGCCCTTACCGCCGCTGCCCTTGCCCTTACCGCTGTCGTCGCCGCTTCCGCCGCCGCCCTTGCCCGAGTTGTCGTCCGAGCCCTCGGAGGCGTCCGTGCCGGGCCGCGACCCCGACTTTCCGCCGGAGTCCCCCGCCTTCGGCGACTCGCCCTCCGACTGGCCGGCCTTGTCGGCGCCCTGGCCGTCCTTGGCGCCGCCCGAGGCCCCCGCAGAGGTGGACTTGTCACCGCCCGAGGCGCCCTTGGCCTTGTCGCCACCGTCCCCGCCGTCGCTCAGGACCACGGCGAGCACGGTGCCCACGATGGCGAGCACCACGACCACCGCGATGATGATCAGCGTGCGCCTGGGGACCACATCGGTGATCGAGGCGCGCGGCGGTGCGGCGGGCCGCGGGGCGGGCACGCCCTCGGGGGTCGCGGCGGCCGACTCGGCCTTCGCCGCCGCGCCGGACTTCGCCGCGCCGGACTTCGCCGCTCCGGCCTTCGCGGCCCCGGAAGCGCCGGACTTCTCCGCCGGCTTCGCCGCGCTCCCGCTGTCCGCCTTCTTCGTGGCCGCCGCGGCCGCCGCGTTGCGCACGGACTTCAGCGCACCGCGCCTGCGCTCCGAGACGGCCGACTCCTTGGCCTCGGCGGCGGCCTCGTGCTCCGTCGGGGCGGGCGGCAGGCTCATCGTGCGGGTCGCGTCGGCGGGGACCTTGGTCTCCTCGGGGGCGCTCACCGCGTGTTCCAGCAGCGCCCGCGCCCCGGCGTCGTCGAGCCGCTGGGCCGGGTCCTTGGTGAGCAGACCGTAGATGACCTCCTCCAGCGGGCCCGCGTTCTTCGGCGGCTCCACCGGCTCGGTCATCACGGCGGTCAATGTCGCTATGGCCGTGCTCTTGTCGTACGGCGGCACACCCTCCACCGCCGCGTACAGCAGCCCGCCCAGCGACCACAGGTCGGCCGGCGGGCCCGGCTTCTGGCCGCGGGCCCGCTCCGGGGAGATGTAGGAGGGCGCGCCGACGAGCATGCCGGTCGAGGTCACCGACGGGTCGCCCTCGACCTGGGCGATGCCGAAGTCGGTGAGAACGACCCGGCCGTCGTCGGAGATCAGCACGTTGGAGGGCTTCACATCGCGGTGCAGGATGCCCGCCTGGTGGGCGGCGCGCAGCACATCGAGGACGGCGAGCCCGACCTCGGCGGCGCGCCGCGGGGTCAGCGGGCCGTCGTCGCGGACGACATCGGCGAGCGAACGCCCCTCGATGAGCTCCATGACGATCCACGGGCGGTCGTCCTCGTCGACCACGTCATAGACGGTGACGGCACCGTTGCTGCGGATCCGGGCGATAGCCTTCGCCTCGCGCAGCGTGCGGGTGATGAGCCGTCTCTTCTCGTCCTCCTCCACGCTGGACGGGAAGCGCAGCTCCTTGACCGCGACCGTACGGCCGAGGGTCTGGTCACTCGCACGCCAGACCGTGCCCATGCCGCCCTGACCGAGGATCTCCCCGAGCCGGTACCGCCCGGCGAGGAGGCGCCCAGTCGAACCCTGCGTCTTCTCAGCCTCCGACATGCGACCCCTCTGCGAATCTACCCACCCTGAACCCACCCTGGGAGAGCGTCCATTGTCTCTCATCCGCGGACCCGGAACCGCCGGGGGTCCGGGGCGCGGCGTGGCGGCCGCCGCGGTACCTGCGACCATCTGGAGGTACGCAGGAAACGGAGGTCCGTGTCATGCCCATCTCCGCCATACGATGGCACAGGCGGAGCCGTATGCCGACCGCCGTGGCACTCACGGCCGCCCTCGGACTCGCCCTGTCCGGCTGCGGAACGGCGGCCACTCAAGCGGGCCGGGACGCGGACTCGCGGGCGAGTGGGGGCGGTGGTCAGGGCGGCGCCGTGCGCGGCGCCGTACGCCGGCTGGCGGCGCAGGGCGACGCGCCGGGGGCGGCGGTGCTCATCCGCCGGGCGGGCGGGGGCACACGGTTCGTCGCGTCGGGGGTCGCGGACGTCCGCACCGGGCGCCGGATCCACCGGAGTGACCACTTCCGAGCGGGCAGCCTCACCAAGACCGTCATCGCGGCGGTGACCCTGCGGCTGGCCGCGCAGGGGCGGCTCGGCCTGGACGACACGCTGGAGGAGCACCTTCCGGGACTGGTGCGCGGCCACGGCAACGACGGCCGGAACATCACGATGCGTCAGCTTCTGAACCACACCAGCGGGCTGTTCGACTACACCGAGGACCCGGCATTGGCGCGTCAGCTCTCCGCCGCGGCCGACGGCACCCGCACCCCCACGTCCCTGGTGCGGACCGCCCTCACCCACCGCCCGTACTTCGCGCCCGGCACGAAATGGCGCTATTCCAACACCAACTACGTCCTGCTGGGCATGGTCGTACAGCAGATCACCGGCCGCTCCTACGCGGACCAGGCCCGGCGCGAGGTGCTCGGCCCCCTGCGCCTGCACGGCACCTCCTTCCCCGGCACCCGCACCACCCTCCCGGCCCCGCACGGCCGCGCGTACACGCGCGAGAGCGGGACCCGGGACAGCGGGGCCCGGGGCGACGGCGCCCGACGTGATGTCACCGACCTCAACCCCTCCTACGCGGGGGCCGCGGGCGAGCTGGTCTCCACGCTCGACGATCTGAGCCATCTCCTCTCCGGACTGCTGCGCGGCACGGTCGTGCCCCGGGCCGAGCTGCGGCAGATGCGGAACACCTCCGCCTCCGACGGCCAGTACGGCATGGGTCTTTTCCCGGTGCGGCTGTCGTGCGGGGTGACGCTGTGGGGCCACAACGGCGAGATCAACGGCTCCTACGCACTGGCCGTGGCCACTCCCGACGGCCGCCACACCCTCGCCTACCGGCTCAACAGCACGGCCGCGTCCGGGCTGGCCGCCGAAACGTCTCTGCTCGAGGCCGAGTTCTGCCCTCCCCGGTAAGCCACCGATCCCCGGTAAGCCACCGATCCCCGGTAAGCCACCGATCCCCGGTAAGACGCCGATCCCCGGTATGCCACCCATCGCCGGTAAGCCACCCATCGCCGGTAAGACGCCGATCTCCCACGGCGGGATCACGCACCTCCTACAGCGGGATGATGTCCGGCGCGCCCAGCCTCGCCGCGTCCGCCGTCAGATCGTCCGGCTGACGCTGGGACTCGCGCTCGGCCTCCACCCGCTTCTCGTAGTGCTCGACCTCCCGGTCGGTCTGGTCCTGGCCCCAGCCCAGCACGGGCGCCATCAGCTCGGCCGCCTCGCGGGCGCAGCGCGTACCGCGGTCGAAGGTCTCGATCGAGATGCGGGTGCGGCGGGTGAGGACGTCGTCCAGATGGCGGGCCCCCTCGTGCGAGACGCCGTAGACGATCTCGGCGCGCAGATAGTCCTCGGCCCCGGCGAGCGGCTTCCCCAGCGACGGGTCGGCCGCGATCAGGTCCAGCACCTCCTGCGTCGCCGAGCCGTAGCGGTTGAGCAGATGCTCGATCCGCGCCGCATGCAGCCCGGCCTGCCGGCCGATCCGCTCCCGGGCGTTCCACAGCGCCTTGTAGCCGACGGCGCCGACCAGCGGGATCTCCTCGGTGACACAGGGTCCGACCCGGCGGTCGAGGCCGTGCACCGCCTCGTCCACGGCGTCCTTGGCCATCACCCGGTACGTGGTGTATTTGCCGCCCGCCACCACCACCAGGCCCGGCACCGGATGGGCCACCGTGTGCTCGCGCGAGAGCTTGCTGGTGGCGTCCGACTCCCCGGCCAGCAGCGGGCGCAGCCCGGCGTAGACGCCCTCCACGTCGTCGCGGGTCAGCGGCACCGCGAGGACCTCGTTGACATGCTCCAGCAGATAGTCGATATCGGCGCTGGAGGCGGCCGGATGGGCCTTGTCCAGGTCCCAGTCGGTGTCCGTGGTGCCGACGATCCAGTGCCTGCCCCAGGGGATCACGAACAGCACGCTCTTCTCGGTGCGCAGGATCAACCCGGTCGTGGAGTGGATGCGGTCCTTGGGAACGACCAGGTGGATGCCCTTGGAGGCCCGGACATGGAACTGCCCGCGCTCCCCGATCAGCGCCTGCGTCTCATCCGTCCACACCCCGGTGGCGTTGACCACCTGCCGGGCGCGGACCTCGAACTCACCGCCCTGCTCCAGATCGTGCACCCGGGCGCCGACCACGCGCTCGCCCTCCCGCAGGAAGCCGACCACCCGCGCGCGGTTGGCCACCTGCGCGCCGTATTTCGCCGCCGTGCGCACGAGCGTGGCCACATAGCGCGCGTCGTCCATCTGGGCGTCGTAGTACTGCAGCGCCCCGACCAGCGCGTCCTTCTTGAGGCAGGGGGCGACCTGCAGCGCCCGCCGACGGGACAGATGGCGGTGGGCGGGCAGTCCGCGGCCGTGCCCGGAGGAGATCGACATGGCGTCGTAGAGCGCGACACCCGATCCCGCGTAGAGCCGCTCCCAGGCCCGGTGCTGCAGCGGATACAGGAACGGCACCGGTTTGACCAGGTGCGGTGCGATCCGCTCCAGCAGTAGTCCGCGCTCCTTCAGCGCCTCGCGCACCAGTGCGAAGTCGAGCATCTCCAGATAGCGCAGTCCGCCGTGGACCAGCTTGCTGGACCGGCTGGAGGTCCCGCAGGCCCAGTCCCGTGACTCGACCAGAGCGGTCTCCAGGCCGCGCGTGGCGGCGTCCAGCGCGGTGCCCGCGCCGACCACTCCGCCGCCCACGACCAGCACATCGAGCTCACGGTCCGCCATCCGGGCCAGCGCCTCGCCGCGCTCGGCCGGTCCCAGTGCCGGTGTCTTCACCGCTGCCTCCCGTTGCGATCGACGTCACGCCGCCCTGCCGATTTTCCTGGCTTTCGCTCCTCCGTGCCATGCCGCTGCCGCGCCCACCGCCACGACACCGCGCCAACACCTCCCATCAATACTGAATACGAGTCATATTTCCGCTTAGTCTGCCTGTGGGGGGTTTGCGCCATCCGACATCGTCCCGGGAAGGACGACACGACGTCATGCCCGCAGATCTCGCCGTCATCGGACTCGGTCATCTCGGTATTCCTCTCGCCCAGGCCGCCACCGCCGCCGGCGTCCGTACCGTCGGCTACGACCCCGATCCGCGCGCCGCCGCCGACCTCCGGTCCGGACGGCTGCCCTCCGGCTCGGGCGGCGAGGGCCGGCTGTCCGCCGCCGAGCTGCGCCGGATGGCCTCCCAGGGCTTCCGGATCACCGCCGACCCCGCCGAGCTCGGCCGCGTCCGCACCGCCGTGATCTGCGCCCCGACCCCGCTCGGGGACGACCGCAGACTGGATCTGTCGGCGGTCGGCGAGGCGGCCCGTACGCTCGCGGCACGGCTGCGTCCGCACACCACCGTTCTGTTGGAATCGACCGTGTACCCCGGCACCACCGAGGAATTCCTCCGTCCGCTTCTCGAGGAGGGATCCGGGCTGCGGGCCGGGCGCGATTTCCACCTCGCCTACTCCCCCTGCCGCCACGACCCGGGCAACCGCGCCCACGGCCCCGCCAACACCCCCAAGGTCATCGGCGGCCTCACCCCCGCCTGCACCGAGGCGGCAGCCGCCTTCTACGGCCGCTTCACCGAGAAGGTCGTCCGGGCCCGCGGCACCCGCGAGGCCGAGACCGTCAAGGTCCTGGAGACCAATTACCGGCACGTCAACATCGCCCTGGTCAACGAGATGGCGGTGTACTGCCATGACCTCGGCGTCGATGTATGGGACGTGGTCCGCTGCGCCGAGACCAAGCCGTTCGGCTTCCAGTCCTTCCGCCCGGGCCCCGGCGTCGGCGGCCATGGCGTGCCGGTCGACCACGGCCATATGGCCGACCAGCAGCGCGGCCTCGGCCTCCCGCTGCGCATGGTGGAGCTGGCGCAGCAGGTCAACGGGCGGATGCCGGGCTATGTCACCCGCCGCTGCACGGCCCTGCTCAACGAGTACGGGAAGTCGGCGCGCGGCGCGCACGTCCTGCTGCTGGGCGTCGGCTACAAGGCCGACGTAGCCGACGCGGAGGGCTCGCCCGCCCGGGAGATCGCCTCCCGGCTGATCGAGCTGGGCGCGCGGCTCAGCTACCACGACCCGTACGTGGCGCGGTGGCGGGTGCTGGGGCGCCAGGTGGAGCGCGCCGACTCGGTGTACGAGGCGGCGGCCGACGCCGACCTGACCGTCCTGCTGCAGCCCCACCGCACCTACGACCTGCAGGGACTCGCGGTGAAGGCCCAGCTGCTGCTGGACACCCGGGGCGCGGGTCCTGCGGGGACGGCGCACCGGCTCTGACCAGCCCCGACCCTCGCTTCGTCAACGCCGCCGCGCACGCCGCGGCCGGAACGCGGCCGCCAGCACGATCAGCGCCGTGCCGCCCAGCACGAAGATCACCGCGCCCGACGGCGCCGACCGCACATCCGCCGTGAACGTCATCGGGGCACCCCAGGGCAGTCCGTCGGCGGTGGTGTAGAGCTGGGCGGTCAGCCGCACCGGGCCGTTCGCGTACGCCTTCACCCGGATCCGTACCGTCCGGCTCACCGCCCGTGACGCCCGGACCGGCATCGCGCGGTCCCGGGCGTTCAGCCGCTCGGGGCGGCTGGAGAGAACCCGCAGCTCCACCCCGGTGAGGTCCTGCTGCAGCCCGTTGTCGACGGTGACCGGAATGGTCGCCGAGCCCCCCGCCACCACCACCATGGACTTCGGCACCAGCCGCACCGACGCGATCGAGGCGGTCAGATAGCGGGACACCCCTTGCTGGTACGAGGCGGCGCCCGACTGGTCGGCGCGCCAGGCGGTCGCGACGGAGCGGGCCAGCGCGGCCCGGACGGACGCGGCGGTGGCCCGCGCGTCCGACAGGACCTTGGCCAGGGCGCGCATCCGCCGCCGGTCCCGGACCACCGCCGCGAGCCGGGCGGGCGGCAGCTCGGAGGCGTGCCGGGCCAGCGGATAGCCGTCGAAGCCCCGCAGCCGCCCCGCCGTGGGCTTGCGCAGCGCGGCCGCGAACCCGGCCGGCTCCAGCCACCCCGCCTTCCGGCCCTCGGCCACCACCGTGAGCAGCACCCGGGCGACCGCGAGCGACATCCGGCGCGGGGGCACCATCACCAGCTCGCGCCGGGCGTACGGCAGCTCCCGTGCGGCCGTCAGCGTCTCGGCCAGCAGCCGCTGCCGCAGCAGCAGCCGGGCGGGCTCACCGGCGGCACCCGCGGCCGGGTGGCTCGCGAAGAGCTGGGCGGCGATCGCCGCGTCGTAGCGCAGCGCGGTCGTCCCGCCCTCGAGCGAGACGGCGCCGTCGTCGGTGGCCCCTTCGGAGACCAGCTCGCCCTCGGAGGCCACCCCGGCGCCGGAGGCGAGCACCGTGTCCAGGCCGAGCTCCTTGGCGTACCGGGCGATCCCGTCGTCCAGCTCACCGCCCGCGGGCCAGCCCACCCCGGTGCGCGCGTGGACGCCCAGCGCCCGGTCCACCACGCTCCGGCCGGTGCGGGAGGCCCCGCGCAGCAGCCCGGTGAGCGGGGCGCCGCCGCCGCGGGCGAGCGAGGCCAGATCCGGGTCCGCGAACGGCAGCGCGATCACCTCCCGGCCCCGGACCGCCGCACGGAGCGCGGCCAGCCAGTCCGCCGCCGTCTCGCCGCCCTCCCCCTCGGTGGCCTCCTGCGGATCGCTGTCGCCGGGCGTACGGGCCACCCGGTAGCCGGCGGCCATGGCCCGCGCCTGGACGATCAGATCCGGATCGAGGACCCAGGTGACCGGCTTCCCCTTGCCCATCTCGACCAGCCGCCGCAACCGGCCGCCCGGCCCGAAGGCGGCGGTCAGCTCGTCGTCGCGGAAGACCGGCAGCACGCTGTCCTGGGTGCGCAGGGTCAGCGCCTCCATGCGCGGGGCGTCCAGGACCGGCCACAGCACGGTGGTGCGCAGCGGCTCCAGCCGCGTGGCGTCGGGGTACGCGGACAGATGGGTGCGGGTCAGCCCGAGCACGGTCCCGGCACCGGCGCCGCCCTCGCGGACGACGTTCACGGTGAGCGCGTACGCCCCGGCGTCGTCCAGCTCCAGATCGGGGACGGGCACAGTCAGCCGGAAGCCGCGCTCGGCGCCGGTCGGCAGCGCGGCGAGGCGGGCCGCGCGGCCGGCCACCTCGGGGCCGTCGGCCCGGGTCAGGGGCGTGCGGCGGGCCACGGTGGAGAGCCCGCCGCGGGTGTCGATCGCGCCGGCCGCACCGATCCGCACCCCGATATGCGCGGGACCGAGACGCCGCCCGGAGGTATTGGTGACCCGCCCGCTGATCCTCAGCTCACCGCCCTGGCGGATCACCGCGGGGGTCAGGGAGGCCAGTTCGACGGACACGGGGTACGAACGCGACGGACTGTGTGGCGTGCTGGCGCCGTACGCCCGCGACGGGCTCTGAGCTGTGCTGGCGCCGTGCGTCCGCGACGAGCCCTGAGCCGCGGTGACGCCGTACGCCCGCGACGAGCCCTGAGCCGCGGTGACGCCGTACGCCCGCGACGAGCCCTGAGCCGCGCTGGCGCCGTACGTCCCGCGGCCGGGCGCCGGGCCCACGGCCTCGGCGGGCCCGGTGGGCGTCGCCGGTACGGAAGTGATCGCGGCCAGGATCGTGGTGACGGTCGCGACGACCGCCCACCCGTACGTCCTGCCGCTCCCCACGACCACCACCTCGACGCCCGCGTCTGCCGTCCGCCCGCGCCGCACGGGACCGACGCGGTGTCACCAGCCCACCACGCCGGGGACGATGCCGCACCCGCAAGACCCCCGCCCGGGGAGGGTCCATGGGAGACCTCAGCTCTGAGGACCCCTGCGGGGTCCGCCCCGAGGCGTCACATCGGTACGCGGTGGCCCGGAGGCATCACCCCCACACGCCGCGGCCCCGAAGCGTCACACCCGCACCGTGTCCGGCCGGCGAGGGCGTGCGTCCATCGCGGTGCGCAGTGAGGCGAAGTCCTCCACACAGCGGCCCGTGCCGATGGCGACACAGTCCAGCGGGTCGTCGGCCACCAGCACCGGGATGTTCAGCTCGCGCCCCAGCCGTACGTCCAGACCGCGCAGCAGGGCACCGCCGCCGGTCAGCACGATGCCGCGGTCCATGATGTCGCCCGCCAGCTCGGGCGGGGTCTCGTCGAGCGTGGAGCGCACCGCCGCGACGATGCTGTCCACCGGCTCGGAGAGGGCGTGCCGCACCTCGTCCGCGGTCAGTTCGAGCACCTTGGGCAGCCCGGTCGCCTGGTCGCGGCCGCGGATGGTGCAGCGGTCCGGCGGCAGCAGCGCCTGGGTGTCCTCGGGGTCCTCGCTCTGGCCCGGGATGAAGACCTCGACATTCCGCTCGGGCCGCCGGACGGCCTCCGACACCCGGGGCACGGACAGCGACCCGGCGGGCGAGGCGGACCCGATGGAGACCTTGATCTCCTCGGCGGTCCGCTCACCGATCGCCAGCGCGTACTGCTTCTTCACATAGGAGGTGATCGCCACGTCCATGGAGTCGCCCGCGGTACGCACCGACCGCGCGGTGACGATGCCGCCCAGCGAGACCACGGCGACCTCCGTCGTACCGCCGCCGATGTCGACGACCATGCAGCCGGTCGGCTCGCTCACCGGCAGCCCCGCCCCGATCGCCGCCGCGATGGGCTCCTCGACCAGATGCACCTGACGCGCCCCGGCCCGGGTGGCGGCCTCCATCACCGCGCGGCGCTCAACACCCGTGATCCCGGAGGGCACGCAGACGACGACACGGGGACGGGCGAGCCGGCGGCTGCCCATCACCTTCTTGATGAAGTACCGCAGCATGCGCTCGGCGATCTCGAAATCGGCGATCACGCCATCGCGCAGCGGTCGCACGGCGACGATGTTCGTCGGCGTCCGCCCCATGGTCTCCTTGGCCGCCGAACCCACCGACAGCACACTGCCGTCGGCTGTGTTCACTGCCACAACCGACGGCTCATTGAGCACGATGCCCCTGCCCCGTACGTACACCAGTGTGTTGGCGGTGCCGAGGTCGATACCCATGTCACGCCCATTGAACGACTTGTTCTGCGCCATAAGTTGACATTATTGCTTATGCCGGATTCTGTCCCGGCACTGATGTCATTCGCACCACCGTACGGCCATGCCACTGCTACCTTGCGGTCATGATCGCGTCCGGACCCTCCGCGGCTCAGGCCCCACGGCCGGCCCGTGGCCTCGCGGCGGGCATCGCGGCGGCGCTGCTCGGGGCGCTGGTCTTCGGCTTCATCCAGGGGAAAATCGGCCACCGCGGCCAGGAGGTCGGCTACTGGGCGCTGGGCATCGGGCTGTTGACCGGCGCCGCGCTGGGCAAGCTGGGCGGCCGCGCACCGCTGCTGGCGCTCATCGGCATACCGCTCGCGGTGGTCGGCGTCTCGCTGGCGCAACTGCTCGGCGTCGCGGTGCTGATGGGGGACGAGAGCTCCTGGCCCACCGCGGACGCCCTGATCGGGCACTTCGGCCTGGTCATGGACCACTGGCGCGATGACATCCTGGGACGCAACGACATCACCTTCTACGCCGTGGCCGGCGCCGAGAGTTACCTCGTCGCGAAGCGGATCACCGAGTAGCGGCCGACGAAATCCGCATATGCCGGGCCAGTGTGTCTCCGTCCGGTCCCAGCCATGTCACGGACACCAGACACAACTTGTCTGATTGTCATGCCTGCCTGTTACTTTTATGGCTCGATAGTTTCCATCCGCGTTCCCGGCCCACAGCCGCTCATCAACTCAGCTGTCCACGGAACGCGGTCTCAACACCTTCATCCCCGGGGGAATTCCATGAGCGAGAACTGGCAGCAGCCACAGCAGCCGGGTGGCTACCCACAGCAGCCCGGCGGTTACCCGCAGCAGCCCGCCCCGCCCCAGCAGGCCGGTGGCTACGGCACCCCGCAGCCGGGCTACGGCTACCCGCAGGCGCCCCAGCAGCCCCAGCCGCAGTACGGCGGCGGTTTCCCGCCGCCCGCGCCGCCGGTCGGCCGCCCGGGCAACCCGATGCTGGCGGTGGGTGCCGCCATCGTGGCCACTCTCGTCGGCGCGTTCCTCTACGCGTTCCTGCTGAGCGCGATGGCGGACACGGACAAGACCCCGCCGGAGGTCACCCAGTTCGCCTACGCCGGTGTGGTCGTCGGTGCGCTCATCGGTCTGGCGGTCGCCAAGCTGGGCGGCCGCAACACGGGGTTGTGGGTGGTCGGCGCGGTGCTGGCCCTGGCCGCGGTGTTCCTCGGTGAGCTCTACGGCTACGCGATGATCCTGCACGATGTGATGAGCAACTACGCCGACAAGATCGGTGGCGGCGCCAGCAGCCAGGTGCTCTCCTCGAACGAGATCTTCTTCGACCACTTCAGCGACCTGTGGAAGTCGTGGAAGGAAGACTCGGACGCGCTGACCTACATCTTCATGGCGCTCGCGCCGGTCGCCGCGGTCAGCACCGCGTACCGGATCAGCAACCGCTGACCCCACGCGCGACGCGCACACAGCGACACAGGCAAGACGAGGGAAGGCCCCGACCGCGCTGCGGTCGGGGCCTTCGCTCGCGGAACGCTCAGCAGCAGACTCAGCTCTTGTCGCGGGCCGACGGGGCGACCGTGACCTCGACCCGCTGGAACTCCTTGAGCTCCGAGTAGCCGGTCGTGGCCATGGCCCGGCGCAGCGCACCGAAGAAGTTCATCGAGCCGTCGGGGATGGAGGAGGGGCCGAGGAGGATCTCCTCGGTGGAGCCCACCGTGCCCAGGTTCATCCGCTTGCCGCGCGGCACCTCGTCGTGCACGGCCTCCATGCCCCAGTGGTGGCCGCGGCCCGGTGCGTCCGTGGCCCGCGCCAGCGGGGAGCCCATCATCACCGCGTCCGCGCCGCAGGCGACAGCCTTGGGCAGGTCCCCGCTCCAGCCGACGCCGCCATCGGCGATCACATGCACATAGCGGCCACCGGACTCGTCCATGTAGTCCCGGCGGGCGGCGGCGACATCGGCGACCGCCGTCGCCATCGGCACCTGGATGCCCAGCACATTGCGGGTGGTGTGCGCGGCACCGCCGCCGAAGCCCACCAGCACACCGGCGGCGCCGGTGCGCATCAGATGCAGCGCGGCCGTGTAGGTGGCGCAGCCGCCCACGATCACCGGGACGTCCAGCTCATAGATGAACTGCTTGAGGTTGAGCGGCTCGGCGGCGCCGGAGACATGCTCGGCGGAGACCGTGGTCCCACGGATCACGAAGATGTCGACGCCCGCGTCCACCACGGCCTTGGAGAACTGCGCCGTGCGCTGCGGGGACAGGGCGGCGGCGGTGACCACGCCCGCGTCCCGCACCTCCTTCAGGCGCTGGCCGATCAGCTCCTCCTTGATCGGCTCGGCGTAGATCTCCTGCATCCGGGTGGTCGCGGTGCCCTCGTCCAGCTCGGCGATCTCCGCCAGCAGCGGCTCCGGGTCCTCGTAACGGGTCCAGAGCCCTTCCAGGTTCAGCACCCCGAGGCCGCCGAGCTCACCGATGCGGATCGCGGTGCGGGGCGAGACCACCGAGTCCATCGGCGCGGCCAGGAACGGCAGCTCGAAGCGGTAGGCATCGATCTGCCAGGCGATCGAGACCTCCTTGGGGTCCCGGGTGCGACGACTCGGCACTACGGCGATGTCGTCGAACGCGTACGCCCTGCGGCCGCGCTTGCCGCGCCCGATCTCGATCTCAGTCACGTGGGTGCCTTTCCCTGTTCACGAACAGCCGTCCCAGTATCCCTGCCCGGACCTGCGCAGGGCCGCCCGGGTGAACGGCGCGGGTCAACGGCCGGAGTAGTTCGGCGCCTCGGTGGTCATCTGGATGTCGTGCGGGTGGCTCTCCTTGAGACCCGCCGAGGTGATCCGCACGAAGCGGCCCTTCTCCTTCAGCTCCGCCACATTGGCCGAGCCGACATAGCCCATCGACGCCCGCAGACCGCCCACCAGCTGGTGCGCGACCGAGGCCAGCGGACCACGGTAGGGCACCTGGCCCTCGATGCCCTCGGGGACCAGCTTGTCCTCGGAGAGCACATTGTCCTGGAAGTAGCGGTCCTTGGAGAACGAGCGGGCCTGGCCGCGCGTCTGCATCGCGCCCAGCGAACCCATGCCCCGGTAGGACTTGAACTGCTTGCCGCTGATGAAGACCATCTCGCCCGGCGACTCCTCGCAGCCGGCCAGCAGGCTGCCCAGCATCACCGTGTCCGCACCGGCGGCGATTGCCTTGGCGATATCGCCCGAGTACTGCAGACCGCCGTCGCCGATCAGCGGCACCCCGGCCGCGTGGCAGGCCCGCGCCGCCTCGTAGATCGCCGTCACCTGCGGCACACCGATGCCCGCGACCACGCGCGTGGTGCAGATGGAGCCCGGGCCGACGCCGACCTTCACCCCGTCCACCCCCGCATCGATCAGCGCCTGGGCGCCGTCCCGGGTGGCGACATTGCCGCCCACCACATCGACCGAGATATTGGACTTGACCTTGGCGATCATGTCGAGGATGCCCCGGCTGTGGCCGTGCGCGCTATCCACGACCAGGAAGTCGGCGCCGGCCTCGACCAGCGCCTGCGCCCGCTCGTACGCCTCGTCGCCGACGCCGACGGCGGCACCCACGACCAGCCGGCCGCCCGCGTCCTTCGCCGCGTGGGGATACTTCTCGGCCTTCACGAAGTCCTTGACCGTGATCAGGCCCTTGAGCACACCCGCGTCATCGACCAGCGGCAGCTTCTCGATCTTGTGGCGGCGCAGCAGCTGCATCGCGTCCTCGCCGGAGATCCCCACCTTGCCGGTGACCAGCGGCATCGGGGTCATGACCTCGCGGACCTGGCGGCCCCGGTCGACCTCGAAGGCCATGTCACGGTTGGTGACGATGCCGAGCAGCTTGCCCACCGCGTCCGTGACCGGCACACCGCTGATGCGGAACTTCGCGCACAGCGCGTCCGCCTCGTGCAGCGTGGCGTCCGGCCGGACCGTGATCGGGTCGGTGACCATGCCGGACTCTGAGCGCTTGACGAGGTCGACCTGGTTGGCCTGGTCCTCGATGGACAGATTGCGGTGGAGCACGCCCACCCCGCCCTGCCGGGCCATGGCGATGGCCATCCGGGACTCGGTGACCTTGTCCATGGCGGCGGACAGCAGGGGCACATTCACCCGGACATTCCGAGAGACCCTGGACGAGGTGTCGACCGCGTTCGGCAGCACCTCGGAGGCGCCCGGCAGCAGCAGCACGTCGTCGTACGTCAGCCCGAGCATGGCGAACTTCTCAGGCACTCCGTCGACGTTGTCAGTCATGACACCCTTCCAAATGGTCTTGCCCCAGCGCGGACTCCCATGCTAACGGGCTCCCCGAGTGCCTCATTCCGCCCTGTGGATAACTTCTCAGTGAGCTGCTGAATACGGAAGGCACAACGAGGTAACGAGCGGGACCGGCAGGCCCTCGGCTCACTGCTCGGCGAGCGCCCGCAGTCTGCTCAGGGCCCGGTGCTGGGCGACCCGCACCGCTCCGGGGGACATGCCGAGCATCTGCCCGGTCTCCTCCGCCGTCAGCCCGACCGCGACCCTCAGCAGGACCAGCTCGCGCTGGTTCTCCGGAAGGTTGGCCAGGAGCTTCTTGGCCCATTCCGCGTCGCTGCTGAGCAGCGCCCGCTCCTCGGGCCCCAGCGAATCGTCCGGCTGCTCCGGCATCTCGTCCGAGGGGAAGGCCGTGGAGCCCGGGTGGCGCATGGCAGCCCGCTGCAGATCGGCGACCTTGTGGGAGGCGATGGCCACGACGAACGCCTCGAAGGGCTTTCCGGTGTCGCGGTAGCGCGGCAGCGCGCACAGCACCGCGAGACACACCTCCTGCGCCAGGTCGTCCACGAAGTGGCGGGCATCACCCGGAAGTCGGGACAGCCTCGTGCGGCAGTACCGCAGGGCCAGCGGGTGGACCAGGGCCAGCAGGTCATGCGTGGCCTGCTCGTCCCCTTCGGCGGCGCGCCCGACGAGGGAGCCGATCGGCCCCGTGCCCCCGGGAGCGCCCTTGGCGGCTCCTGGGTTCTCGTCGTCGCGCGGCATCCATCCATGGTGCCTCGGGCCCGGTGGCTCCGTGGCACCGCGTCCGTAGTTGTGCGCTGAAGCGTTATGAGCAGGTGCGCCGGCTGTCGTCACGTCCTGCGCTCTCCCCTCACGCCCGACCGACTCGTCCCCGAGGAACTCCACACCTTCAAGGATGCGGCATAGCGCGGGGAACTGACACAGGCCACCGCGACAGGGCCCGCCGCGCACGCTCTCGCCCCGCCCGCCACCCGGCGGGCGGGGACCGTAGCGCCCCCGCTGCGCAGCACGTCAGAACGGTCGTGGCCGAGTCAGCGGACCAGACCCCAGCGGAACCCTAGGGCCACCGCATGGGCCCGGTCGGACGCGCCGAGCTTCTTGAACAGCCGGCGTGCGTGCGTCTTGACCGTGTCCTCGGACAGGAACAGCTCACGGCCGATCTCCGCATTGGAGCGGCCGTGGCTCATGCCCTCGAGCACCTGGATCTCGCGCGCGGTGAGGGTGGGCGCGGCGCCCATCTCGGCCGAGCGCAGCCGACGCGGGGCCAGCCGCCAGGTGGGGTCGGCGAGCGCCTGTGTCACGGTGGCGCGCAGCTCGGCGCGCGAGGCGTCCTTGTGCAGATAGCCACGGGCGCCGGCGGCCACGGCCAGCGCGACGCCGTCGAGGTCCTCGGCGACCGTGAGCATGATGATCCGGGCGCCCGGGTCGGCGGAGAGCAGCCGCCGCACGGTCTCGACACCGCCGAGACCGGGCATCCGTACGTCCATCAGAATCAGATCCGAGCGGTCGGCGCCCCAGCGGCGGAGGACTTCCTCGCCGTTGGCCGCCGTCGTCACACGCTCGACGCCGGGCACGGTCGCCACCGCACGGCGCAGCGCCTCTCGGGCAAGCGGGGAGTCGTCGCAGACGAGGACGGATGTCATGGCCGTCCTCCGCAGCTGATGCGCGTCACCTTGAGCCTCCAGGCTGGTACATATCGTCACCTGAGCGATTGACAGCCCCGGATACCTGTCCGAGAGCTTTACCCATCAACCGCCTCCGCACTCTCAACGACGGTCACCCGAAAGAGTTACGGGGTTCGGCGGCCACCTTCGACACTCTACGTGAGGGCTTGGACACGGAGCAGCTTCGTCGCACAGGTCGCGCCCTTCGCGTCTCCCCCATAGGGCAGCCCCCGAGGCAGTCCCTTCGGTGGCATTTGGCGACCTTGCTTCCAATTTGCCGGTCTATGTGGCTAGATTCGCAATGAGTCATATTTACATCTACTTACACCGTAGGTGTACGACCCAGGACGCAGCGTCCGCAGCCGATCGCATCGAGGAGATAAGGCAATGGCAGATTTCTCCCGTCTTCCCGGCCCGAATGCCGACCTGTGGGACTGGCAGCTCCTGGCCGCGTGTCGCGGGGTCGACAGCTCGCTCTTCTTCCACCCGGAGGGGGAGCGCGGCGCTGCCCGCAGCGCACGCGAAATGTCGGCGAAAGAGGTGTGCATGCGCTGCCCGGTACGAGCACAGTGCGCCGCGCACGCCCTCGCCGTACGCGAGCCTTACGGCGTGTGGGGCGGGCTGACCGAGGACGAGCGCGAGGAGCTCATGGGGCGGGCACGCCACCGCGCGGTCGCCGGCACCGGGGCCCCCCAATCCTGATCGGAGCCCGGTCGCAGCCAATCGAAGAAACGTTCCTTCTATCCCCACCATCTGCGATGGGGCGCAACACTCACCTGCGGGCCGCCTGCTCCAGCCGGTCCAGCGTCGCCGCCACCGCCGGGACGCGGGCGAGATCGGGCAGCGTCAGCGCCACCACTTCCCGGCGCACCGCCGGTTCCACGTCCAGCGTCGTGGCGCCCTTGGTCCGTACGGACTCCAGCGCCAGCTCGGGCAGGACCGCGACCCCCAGCCCGGCCCCGACCAGGCCGATGACCGTCGGATAGTCGTCCGTGGCGAAGTCGATCCGCGGCGTGAACCCCTCGGACTCGCACACCTCCACCAGATGCCCCCGGCAGCGCGGGCAGCCCGCGATCCACGGCTCCCCGGCCAGCTCGGCGATCCCCACCGCCCCGGCGCCCGCGAGCTTGTGCCCCTCCGGCACCACGCCCACCAGCCGGTCGTTCAGCAGCGGCCGCAGGACCAGGTCGTCCCACTCGCCTGAAGCCTCCTCGCTCATCTGCGGATAGCGGAAGGCCAGCGCGATCTCGCAGTCGCCCGAACGCAGCATCTCCACCGAGCCCGGCGGCTCGGCCTCCACGAGCGAGACCCGCGTCCCCGGATGCGCCGCACGCAGCTCGGCGAGCGCCATGGGCACCAGGGTCGAACTGCCGCTGGGGAAGGACACCAGCCGCACCCGGCCCGCCCGCAGCCCGGCGATCGCCGCGACCTCCTCCTCGGCGGCGGTCAGCCCGGCCAGGATCCCGGTGGCATGCCGCACCAGCGCCCGGCCCGCCTCGGTCAGCCGCATCTCCCGCCCGCTGCGGATCAGCAACGGGGTGCCCGCGGCGCCCTCCAGGGCCTTCATCTGCTGGCTGACGGCGGGCTGGGTGCAGCCCAGCTCACGGGCGGCGGCGGAGAAGGAGCCGGTGGCGGCCACCGCGCGCAGCACCCTGAGATGGCGAGCCTCGATCATGCCTCCGAGCATAAGCGACCCTTGGGGATGGGCCGGGATACTACGTCGACGCTTTGACCGCACTGCCTTACGGTGCGGTCATGCTGCATACGCCACGTCCCCCCGCGATACTCACCGTGAACCTGGGCCGCGCGACGCCTGCCGACTACACCGACTGTCCCGGCGGCACCGGTATCGACAAGCGTCCCGTCGAGCGCCCGGTGCGGGTCTCGGCCCCGGGGCCGAAGGGCCAGGGCACCAGCGGTCTGTCCGGTGACACGGTCTGCGACACCCGCCACCACGGCGGCGACGACCAGGCCGTCTACGCCTACGCCCGGGAGGACCTCGACGTCTGGGAACAGGAGCTGGGCCGCGAGCTGGCCAACGGCGTCTTCGGCGAGAACCTCACCACCAGCGGCATCGACGTCAGCGGCGCCCTCATCGGCGAGCGCTGGCGGGTGGGGAACGAGCTGCTGCTGGAGGTGACCTCGCCGCGCATCCCGTGCCGCACGTTCGCGGGGTGGCTGGGCGAGCGGGGATGGGTCAAGCGGTTCACCCAGGCCGCCGTCCCGGGGGCGTATCTGCGGGTGCTCGAACCCGGCGAGATCCGCTCGGGCGACCCCGTCGAGATCGTGCACCGGCCCGACCACGAGGTGACGGTCGCCTTCCTCTTCCGCGCCGAGACCACGGAGCGGGAACTGCTGCCGAGGGTGCTGGCGGCGGGCGACGCACTGCATCCGGAGGCGCGGGAGGCCGCCCTCAAGTACCGGTCCAGCTGACGGAAGTGCTCATTCCGACCCAGATCGCTCGCGGTCCCGCTCGGCGGTCCACCGGGGCCTGCCGTGGCCGATAACGTGCGCGTATGACGACTGCATTGATTACCGGAACCACCGCGGGCATCGGGGCCGCCTTCGCGGGCCGGCTCGCCGCCGACGGGCACAATCTGGTGCTCGTCGCACGCGACGAGAAGCGGCTGCGGGAGCAGGCGGCGGATCTGCACGACCGGCACGGCGTGGAGGCCGACGTGCTGGTGGCGGACCTGTCCGAGGATGACGGAATCGCCGCGGTCGAAACGCGGCTCAGGGACCGCACCCACCCGGTCGATCTGCTCGTCAACAACGCCGGTTTCGGCAACCGCGACCGCTATCTGGAGGTGCCGATCACCGATGAGCTGCGGATGCTGAAGCTGCACTGCGAGGCGGTGCTACGGCTGACCAGCGCGGGCGCCGAAACCATGCGCGGCCGCGGCCGCGGCGGGGTGATCAACGTGGCGTCGGTCGCGGCCTTCTTCCCGCGCGGAACGTACGGGGCGAGCAAGGCGTGGGTCGTGCAGTTCACCCAGGGCGCGGCCAAGGACCTGGCGGGCGCGGGCGTACGGCTGATGGCGCTGTGCCCGGGGTTCGTCCGTACGGAGTTCCACGCGCGAGCGGGAATCAAGCAGGACAGCGTCCCGAGCTGGATGTGGCTGGACGCGGACCGGCTGGTCACGGCGGCCCTGAAGGATTTCGCCCGGGGCAAGTCCCTGTCCATCCCGGACCCGCGCTACAAGGCGATGTCAAGCCTGGCCAAGCTGGCCCCACGCTCGGCCCTCTCCACCCTCTCCTCCAAGGTCGGGCGCCCGCCGGCGAAGGCGTAGCCCGGGCCCCCGGGGGCCAATACCGAGTGCGGGCCGTGGGCGCCTCCGGCGGACAGCCCCCACCCCGCCCCTTCCCGCAGCATCAATATGCGGCTCCGCCGCGTGGGGAGGCTCCGCCCCCTCGCCCCCGCCGGGGGTCCGCCCCGGACCCCGCTCCTCAAACGCCGGAGGGGCTGAATTCGCACAACGAAGGCGCGGCCGCCCCCAGGGCGGCCGCGCCTTCGCACAGCAAGCAGCTGCGTGCAAAACGCCGGGGCGTCAGTGCGCGTGACCGTGGCCGTGGCCCCCGGCCTCAGCCTCTTCCTCGGCCGGCTTCTCGACCACCAGCGTCTCGGTGGTGAGCAGCAGCGAGGCGATCGACGCCGCGTTCTCCAGCGCGGAGCGGGTGACCTTGACCGGGTCGATGACGCCGGCCTTCACCAGGTCGCCGTACTCCTCGGTGGCCGCGTTGTAGCCGTGGCCCTTCTCGAGCTCGGCGACCTTCGAGGTGATGACGTAGCCCTCGAGACCGGCGTTCTCGGCGATCCAGCGCAGCGGCTCGACCGCGGCACGGCGGACCACCGCGACACCGGTGGCCTCGTCGCCCTCCAGGCCCAGGCTGTTCTCCAGCACCTTCGCGGCGTGGACCAGCGCGGAGCCACCACCGGAGACGATGCCCTCCTCGACCGCGGCGCGGGTCGCGGAGATGGCGTCCTCCAGACGGTGCTTCTTCTCCTTGAGCTCGACCTCGGTGGCCGCGCCCACGCGGATCACGCACACGCCGCCGGCCAGCTTCGCGAGCCGCTCCTGCAGCTTCTCGCGGTCCCAGTCGGAGTCCGTGGCCTCGATCTCGGCCTTGATCTGGTTGACGCGGCCGGTGACCTCGTCGCTCTTGCCGCCACCGTCGACGATCGTGGTGTCGTCCTTGGTGACGGTCACGCGGCGGGCGGTGCCCAGCACGTCCAGACCGACCTGGTCCAGCTTGAGGCCGACCTCTTCGGCGATGACGGTGCCGCCCGTAAGGGTGGCGATGTCGCCGAGCATGGCCTTACGGCGGTCACCGAAGCCCGGGGCCTTCACCGCGACGGCGTTGAAGGTGCCGCGGATCTTGTTGACGACGAGGGTCGAGAGGGCCTCGCCCTCCACGTCCTCGGCGATGATCAGCAGCGGCTTGCTGGCGTTGGCCTGGATGATCTTCTCCAGGAGCGGCAGCAGGTCCTGGATCGAGGCGATCTTGCCCTGGTGGATCAGGATGTACGGGTCCTCGAGGACGGCCTCCATCCGCTCCTGGTCGGTGACCATGTACGGCGAGAGGTAGCCCTTGTCGAAGGCCATGCCCTCGGTGAAGTCGAGCTCCAGACCGAAGGTGTTGGACTCCTCGACGGTGATGACACCGTCCTTGCCGACCTTGTCCATCGCCTCGGCGATCAGCTCGCCGACCTGCTTGTCCTGCGCGGACAGCGCGGCCACGGCGGCGATGTCGGACTTCTCGTCGATCGGGCGGGCGGTGGCCAGCAGGTCGTCCGAGACGGCCTTGACCGCCGCGTCGATGCCCTTCTTGAGGGCGGCCGGGGAGGCGCCCGCGGCCACGTTCTTCAGGCCCTCGCGGACCAGGGCCTGGGCCAGCACGGTCGCGGTGGTGGTGCCGTCACCCGCGATGTCGTTGGTCTTGGTCGCCACCTCCTTGACGAGCTGGGCGCCCAGGTTCTCGTACGGGTCCTCGATTTCGACCTCGCGGGCGATCGTGACACCGTCGTTGGTGATGGTCGGAGCACCGAACTTCTTGTCGATGACGACGTTGCGACCACGGGGGCCGATCGTCACCTTGACGGTGTCCGCAAGCTTGTTGACGCCGCGTTCGAGGGCGCGACGGGCGTCCTCGTCGAACTTCAGGATCTTCGCCATGAGTTGCGTATGTCCTCTCAAACGAACCGCGCCCCGACCCCGGTTTCAGACGCGGGCACCGGGGCACGGCTCATAGGCAAAACTTCGGTGATTACTTCTCGACGATCGCGAGGACGTCGCGAGCCGAGAGGACGAGGTACTCCTCGCCGCTGTACTTCACCTCGGTACCGCCGTACTTGCTGTAGAGCACGACGTCACCGACGGAGACGTCGAGCGGAAGGCGCTTGCCGTCCTCGAAGCGGCCCGGGCCCACGGCCAGGACGACGCCCTCCTGGGGCTTTTCCTTGGCGGTGTCCGGAATGACCAGGCCTGAGGCCGTGGTCTGCTCGGCGTCGAGCGGCTGGACCACAATGCGGTCCTCGAGCGGCTTGATGGCAACCTTGGAGCTGGTGGTCGTCACGATCCGACCTCCCCCTTCGGAGATCTCACGGGGTCAACTGTCTGAGGTGGCGACCAGGTGGATCCGTCGTCGCGGGTGCCGGACCTGCCCGTCGCTGTATCCCTTGGCACTCATCGGTCCCGAGTGCCAGCCTCGACATTATGACGCGGTTAGCACTCAGTCAACTAGAGTGCCAAGCGACGTGGTGGCGGACCGCTGTGCGGCACCTCGTCGGCGCCCCCTCCCGGCCCTGTGTCCGCCACGAGAACGTCGCGCTCCGGCCCGCGGCGCCTCCCGGCCCGGCCGGGTCCCCGACGCCTCCGGGACCGGAGCGCGGCGCCGTCAGATGTAGTCCTCCAACCGGGCCACCGTGAACCCCTGCGCCTGGATCTCCCGCAGCAGAGAAGTGATCATGTCGGTCATCGTCGCGCCCTTCGACAGGTCCGGGCCGCGGAAGTGGGCGAGGATGATGTCCCCGGGCCGGAGCCCGTCGCCCGAGCGGTACGCCAGCCCATCGGGCTCCATCTCGGCGCGCCACAGCACCACCTTCCGCAGTCCGCACTCCGCCGCCGCCCGCAGCGTGGTCCTGTCGTACTCCCCGTAGGGCGGGCGGAAGAGGCGGGGTTCGAGGCCGAGGCTGCGGTGGAGGACGTCCTGCTGGCCGCAGATCTCGTGGAGCTGGGTGTCATAGTCCTGGCCCGCGAGCTTGGGGTGGGTGAGGGTGTGGTTGCCGATCCGGTTGCCGAGTTCACGCAGTCGGCCGAAGTAGTCGTAGTGGTCGCCGATCACCTCGTCCTCCAGGAACTGCGTGAACGGCAGGCCGAGGTCCCGCGCCTGGTCGACGAAGGCCGGGTCCTTCTCGATCCCGTCGTCGAGCGTGAGGAAAACCACCCGATCGGTGGTGGCCACCCGGCGGATGACCGTCGGCAGCCCGGGTGTCGGCGGCCAGATCGCCGCGGGCGGCGGCTTGACGGCGGGCGGGCGCGGCGGCGGGGCCAGCGGCCGGTCGAGCCCCCAGCGGCGGTACGCACCGGGGAACGCCGCCGGGGCCGAGGGCGGCGAGCCGTCCTCGTGCCCGCTCCCGGACGTCGGCGCGCCGGATGTCCCGGACGGGGCGTGCGGGGCGGCGGAGGCCGACGACGGCGGATCGGCCGCCTTCCCCGCCCCGCTGTGCGGCCTCGGCGAACCGAGCGCCCCACAGCCGGTGAGCGCGACCGCCGCGGTGAGGACCAGAAACCTCGAAAGACCAGCTTTGATCATCATCACAGAAGTGATCTTCAGCTCCGCGGCGCGGACCCGCGCGCCGAGCGGGGTGCGAATGCCCCCCTGGGAGCGGGGAGAATGGGCCATGTGGACGTTGACGCCTTCGACTCACTGCTCGGCGACGAGGGGCAGGCGCTGCTCTCCGGACTCCGCGACTACGACCCGGCGAAGGAGCTCGCCACCGCGACGCGGCTGCGCCGGGACCATCCCCCGGCGCTGGTCTCGGCGGCCCTGACCCAGGCCACGCTGCGGCAGCGCGCGGTGGCCAAATTCGGCTCCGAGGACGCGCACCGCATGTACTTCACGCCGAACGGCGTGGAGCAGTCCACCCGCACCTCCGTCGCCGCGTACCGCGCCGCCCGCCTCGCGGAGTTCGGCGTCCGCCGCACGGCCGATCTGTGCTGCGGCATCGGCGGCGACGCGATCGCGCTCGCCCGCACCGGGATCTCCGTCCTCGCCGTCGATCGCGACCCGCTGACCTGCGCCGTCGCCCGCGCCAACGCCCAGGCGCTCGGCCTGGCCGAGCTCATCGAGATCCGCTGCGCCGATGTCACCGACATCGACACCCGGTCCTTCGACGCGGTCTTCGTCGACCCGGCCCGGCGCGGCGGCCGGGGCCGCGTCTTCGACCCCGAGGCGTACTCCCCGCCCCTCTCCTGGGCCATCGAGGCCGCCCGCACCACCCCGCGCGCCGCCCTCAAGATCGCCCCCGGCGTGCCGCACGAGGCGGTCCCCGAGGACGCGGAGGCCGAGTGGATCTCGGACCACGGCCAGGTGAAGGAGGCCGTCCTGTGGTTCGGCACCGCCCGCCCCGGGCTGCGCCGCGCCACCCTTCTGCCGAGCGCCCACTCCCTCGTCGGCACCCCGCACCTCCCCGCCCCCGAGCCCGGCCCGGTCGGCCGCTGGCTCTACGAGCCGGACGGGGCCGTCATCCGCGCCCATCTCGTCGCCGATGTCGCGGCCCGCGTCGGCGGCAGGCTGATCGACCCGACGATCGCCTACATCACGACGGACGAGCTGCGCCCGACGCCGTTCGCCACCGCGTACGAGATCACGGATGTGCTGCCGTTCAACCTGAAGCGGCTCAAGGCGCTGCTGCGGGAGCGGGAGGTCGGCATCGCGACCATCAAGAAGCGCGGTTCGGCGGTCGAGCCGGAGCAGCTCCGCAAGAAGCTCCGGCTCGAGGGCCGGAACGCCTGCACCATCGTGCTGACGCGCTCGAAGGGCTCCCCCACGATGCTTCTGGGGCACCCGGCCTAACACGGCCACGGCCCGCCGAGATAGATCGAGGCCGAACGGAAGGTGCGGAATTTCCCTAAACCCGGTTCCACTTCATGAGGCCGTTCGGGACCGGGGAGTTAGGGTCAACGCGTCGACGCGACAGCGTGTTCGGTCCCGACGAAAGAGCGTGTGAGTATGACGGCATCCGCCACCGAGAGCGGCGCCAAGCGAACGTTCACCGTGCGTGCCGGGGAGGCGAGCGGTGACCGCATACGGCTCAGCGTCTACGACATGCTCATCGGCCCGGTCTATACCCCGCGTGCCTTTTTCTACCGGGAGACGCTCGATGGCGAGGCGCTCCGCGCCTCCCTCGGCCGGACATTGCGCACCTTCCCGATCCTTTCCGGCCGCATGAAGAGGGATCCCGACGGCGGCCTCAGTGTGCTCTGCGACGATGGCGGTGTGCGCTTCGTCGAGGCACACGCATCCGAGCCCATGCCGGACTACGGGCCTCGCCATACGGCGAAAAAGGGACTGGAGCGCCATCTCAGCCACGCCATGCCCTTCTGGGTGGTTGACCGCGATACGCCGCTTTTCACGGTGAAGCTCACCCATATGAAGGGCGGGGGCTCCATCCTGGGCCTCACGATGAATCACGCCGTGGCCGACGGGTCCAGCTATATGAGCTTCCTGGAGAGCTGGGTGCGCGAGCACCGGGGCCTCGGATACCCCAAGCTCAGCCACGACCGCGGCGTCATCGACGCGCTCGGCGCCTCGGCCACGGGTGACACCCGTATGGGCGGTGCCCATCTCACGATCATCGGGCGGGGCCAGAAGTCCGCCTTCATCGGCCGCGCCCTGATGGGCAGCCTCGGCAATGTGACGACGGTGACCACCCGTTTCACGGCCGCCGAACTCGCCACCATGAAGGACACCGCGATGGCCGATCTCGCGGGCACGGAGCGGTGGGTGTCGACCAATGACGCGCTGACCGCCCATCTGTGGAAAGTGCTCGGCGAATTGCGTGACCGGCCCGACGCGAGCGAGGAAAGGCTCGGCCTCATCGCCGACTTCCGTTCCTTCGCCGGCGACGCCATACCGGATGACTACTGGGGCAACGCCGTCACCAACACCCGGCCCGGAATGCCCGCGGCCGAACTGCGCGCCCGCCCTCTCGGCGAGGTCGCCGCGGCGGTCCGCGCGGGCCATGCCGAGAACACGGAGGAGCGAATCCGCGAGGAAACGGCGTTTCTCTGTGCCGAACGCGATGCGGGACGCTTCAAGCGCGTCATGAACACCATGGGTCTGGACGCGTTCGACAGCACCATCGCGATCAACAACTGGTCGAAGCTCCCCTTCTACCGCATCGACTTCGGGCAGGGCACCCCGTTCTGGTACGACTTCACGTCGATCCCCATTCCCTGGACCGTGCACATAGCGCCGACCCCGGCCGATCAGAACGGCGCCCGCGATGTGCACATGGCCCTGCCACGCGCCCAGGCCCGGGCCCTTCAGGAGCCATCCTGGGCGAGCCGGTTCCACCGTTACGCGGAGTCCGGCGAGACATTTCCGCTGACTTTCATGGACGCCAAGGCGAAGCGGTGAGGCAAGCCGTCACCCCGTGAAAGGCCGAGGCTGATCCTCGGCCTTCTCCTCCTTGCCCGCGAGCTCGAACCAGACCCCCTTCGCATACGTGCCGACCGCGTCCCCCTCCGCCGTCCCCCACGCGTCGGCCAGGGCGGCCACCAGTCCGAGGCCGCGGCCGCGGAGACGATCGCCCTCGGGGAGCCGTGCGGCGGTGGGGAGTTCGGCGGAGGCGTCGTAGACCAGGACGCGGAAGCGGGGCGGCTCGATCACCACGCGCAGCATCAGGGGGTCGCCCTCGGCGTGCAGAAACGCGTTGGTGGCCAGCTCCGAGGTGCACAGCGACGCCGTGTCGACCAGTTCCTCCTGCCCCACGGAGTGCAGGACGCAGGCCACGAAATCCCGGCAGACCTTGGGGGACGTCGCGTGGCGGCTGCTCTGAAGGGTGTAGACGTACGGGTCCCTGGAGGGAACGGGCGGGCGGCGTGGGGGACGGTCGTCGGACTCGTGATCGGAATCCATGGGGCAACTCCCTGTGAGGGGGCCGACAGCGCGCGTACCGTTACGGCGATCAACGCGCAGTAGCGGCAACGCCACCTACGGTAGGGCAGCGGCGCAAACAACTGCTACGGCCCCGTTGAATTTCCCCGACAATTACTCCTTGAGGGTTATGGAGGACCATGCCACCCAGAAGCGTCCCGACCGCGCGCCAAGTCCGGCTCGGTACAGAACTCAGGAGGATGCGCGAAGGCGCGGGTCTCAGCATTCAGGAGGCCGCCGACCGACTGGGCATCAATCGCACCCACATCACCAACCTGGAGCTCGCGCGCTTCGGCGTGAGCGAGGAGCGGGTCCGGGCCCTCGCCGCCATCTACGCCTGCCCGGACAGCGCGTACGTCGAGGCGCTCGTCGCCATGACCCGGGAGCGCAAGGGCGGCTGGTGGGAGGAGTACCGGGGCCATATCGCCACCGGCGGGCTCGATCTGGCCGAGTTGGAGTACTACGCCACGAGCCTGCGCGTGCTCGAAATCATGCATATGCCCGGCCTGTTGCAGACGGAGGAGTACGCGCGGGCGGTGCTCGGCTCCACCGTCCCGCAGTGGTCCGCCACGGACCTGAGGCGCAGGCTCTCCCACCGCATGAAGCGCCGCGACATCCTGGACCGGGACGACCCGCCGTCGTGCACCTTCATCATCCACGAGGCGGCGCTGCGCATGCGGTTCGGAACGGACCTCGTCCTGCGCGCGCAACTGGACAGCCTGCTGGAGTCCTCCGAGCGGAAGAACGTCACCGTGCGCGTGCTGACCTTCGAGGCCGGAGGGTTCCATGTGCCCGGGCTCTCGGTCACCTACGCCCTGGGGGCGGTGCCCCAGCTGGACACCGCGCAACTCGACGCCGCCCACGGCCCGGTCTTCCTGGACGCGCAGTCCCAGCTCGTCAACCATCGTGGAGTCCTGGACCGCACCACCGAGGCGGCCCTCTCCGTGGAGGAGTCACGTGATTTCATTCGTGACATCGCTCAACAGACATGAAGGCGTGGAGATGACCGAGGTCAACTGGCAGAAATCCTCCTATTCCAGCGCGGGGGACGGAAACTCCTGCATAGAACTCGCCCTCATAGGCACCACCGTCGCCCTCCGCGAGAGCGACGACCCCCGCACCGTCCTCGCCACGACCCCCGTGAAGCTGGGAGCCCTGCTCCGGTCCATCAAGGCGGGCGAACTCGATCACCTCGCGGCGGCGCCGGAGGCGTAAAGGACCTACGTCCAGGGGACCAGATGCGGCCCCCACCATGAGCGGAGGCCGGTGCCGGGGCTGCGGCGCTACGGTCGGCAGCATGGAACCGGCCCGCACCAACCTCGATCTTGACGCCTATCTGGCCCGTATCGACTGGACGGGCGACCGGCGCCCCGCGCCCACCGTGGAGACGCTGCGGGCGGTGCACCAGGCGCACCTGATGTCCATCCCGTTCGAGAACCTCGAACCCCTCCTCGGCTCGGCCCCCTCCCTCGCCCTCCCCGACCTCGAGGCCAAGCTGGTCCGCAGTCGGCGCGGCGGTTACTGCTACGAGCACAACACGCTGCTGACCGCCGCCCTCACCGCCCTCGGCTTCGGCGTCACCGGCCTCTCCGGCCGCGTCCGGGTCGGCGCGGCCCCCGGGGCGGTGCGTCCGCGCACCCACATGCTGCTGCTGGTCGAGATTCCGGGCGAGGAGCGGCGTTACGTGGCCGATGTGGGCTTCGGCAGCATCGGCAGCCTCCTGGAGGCCGTGCCGCTCGTGGCCGGCACCGAGTTCGACGACGGCACCCGGCGCCATCGCTACATCCGCGAGCCGCACCCCGGCGGGCTGGAGGACCTGTGGGTGTTCCAGGCGTTCCTCGACGGCTCCTGGCAGGACCAGTACGCCTTCACCCGGGAGCCCTGCCATCCGTCCGACTACGTGGTGATCAACTGGTACGTCGCCACCAGCCCGCGCTCGCCCTTCCAGCACAGCCTCTACGTCCAGCGCGCCACCCTGGCCCGCCATCTCTCCCTGTCCGGGCGGACCCTCGTCGAGACCGGCTCCGACGGCACCCGTAAGGAGCGCCAACTCGCCGACAACGAGGAGGTGCTGGCCGTTCTCGCCACCGACTTTTGCATCGAATTGCCCCCGGACACGGTCCTGCCGGACTGACCTCCGGTAAGAAACTCCGGGTGACTCTCCACTCCGGCCCCGGTCATGGCACGATCATCCCGCGACTGGGCCGATGGGAGGATGGCAGAGACGGTGGAACATGAGTAATGACAAACTGTCCGTATCGGACCAGGATCTGTCGGATCTCATCAAAGACCTTGAGGGAATGCTCAGTTACCTTGAGGAACAGATCGAGCGTCTCGGCCACCTGAAGCAGTCGGTCGACCCGGACGACCACAAGGGGCCCGCCGCCGCCGCGTACAAGAAGCTGGAGCGCGACGCCTATATGGACGCCGTGCGGATCAGGCAGCTGCTGACCCGCATCGAGGAGGCGGCCAAGCAGCGCGGGGAGAGCCCGAACGAGCGGTACGAGGAGCTGCGGCACCGCTTTCAGTCACTGCAGAAGCCCTCGTCACAGAAGCCGTCGTCGTAGGGGGAGCCGGGACCGGGCGCGTCCGGAGCGCAGGCATCCCGGCCAAAGCCATCCGGAACGCCGGTGTCGGGGCGGAGTTCGCGGCTGACCAGGCGGTAGTAGTCGATCGCCTTGGCCATGCCGAGCGCCCCGGCGACCGCGAAGACGATGCCGATACCGGCGACGGTGCCGAAGCTCTCCGTACCGATGTCCGCGAAGACGGCGAACCCGCCCAGCGCCAGCCCGAGGCAGGTCAGCACGATGGACGGGCCCAGCCACAGGAGCGCTCCGCCGGAGACGCGCCAGTGCGGCAGCGTCTGGGGGTCACGCTCCAGCTCCGCCCAGTCGCGCAGGCACGCGCCCACGAAGACGTCGCGCCGGATGCCGGACGCCACCCCGAGGCTGGAGGGGACCGTGGCGCCCAGGGCGAGACCCAGGAAGATCACGCCCAGCACATGCTCGATGATCTCGCCCTTCACCAGGAACTGGAACCCCGAGACCGCGAGGCTCCACCCCAGCGCGAAGACGAGCGTGGACAGCCACAGCAGCAGCGCCCGATGCGGCGCCAGGTACCACCGCGCCAGCGCTCCCATCGCCCGCGCCCGCTCCTCGAGCAATCCGGCGCGGTCCTTCCACGGCCGCTCGTCCGGGCCGGGCGGCGGTGACGGAAGCTCGATGGGCGGCGTCATGACGTCCTTCCTCATGGCACTCATGGCACTGCTGGCGCACACGTCACACGTGGCACTCACAGCACAGCGGGTTGGCCTACGCAGTCTTTCAGCTCGCATGGTCACTCCTCATGCGAAGCCCCCGCTTGACCTTCTCACTGGTGTGAGGGTTTCACGATGTCCATCAAGCGAACCGAACCGCCGCACCGCACACCTGAGGTGAGCTCTGATGGACAACCAGCTCTTCGACTACAGCCCCATCGTCGAGCGCGCACCGATCCACTGGCCGGACGGCGCCCGCGTGGCCTTCTACCTCGGACTGAACGTCGAGCACTACCAGGTCGACCGCCCCTCGACGAGTATCTTCGCCGACACCAGGGCGCTGGCACCCGACCCGCTGAACTACGGGTGGCGGGACTACGGCCCCCGGGTGGGCATCTGGCGGCTGATCGAGAGCCTGGACCGGCACCAAGTGCGGGCGAGCGTGATGCTCAACTCCGATGTCGCCGCGCGCTACCCCCAGATCGTCCGGGCCGGCCGGGAGCGGAACTGGGTGTGGGCGGCGCACGGCAAGAACAACTCGATCCTCCAGGCGGACATGTCCCCCGAGGAGGAGCGCGCCTACCTCACCGAGGTGATCGACACCATCGAGAAGGCCACCGGCAGCAGGCCGCGCGGCTGGCTGGGACCGGCGCTGACCGAGACCTTCCGGACCCCGGAGCTCCTGGCCGAGCTGGGGCTGGGGTACGTGCTGGACTGGGCCAACGACGATCAGCCGTACCCGCTGAACGTGCCGGGCATGCTGAGCGTGCCGTATTCGATCGAGGTCAACGACGTCCAGATGTTCGTGGGCAAGAGCCTCAGCGGGCCGGACTTCGTCCGGATCGTCAAGGACCAGCTCGACCAGCTCTACGCCGACGCGGCCACCAGCGGCCGGGTGATGTCCCTGGTGCTGCATCCGTTCGTGATCAACCAGCCGTTCCGGCACCGATACGTGGACCAGGCGCTGGAGTACGTCGTGAACCACCCCGGGGTGTGGGTGACGACCAGCGACGAGATCGCCGAGCATTACGCCCGGACGGCGTGACGGCGTGACCGCGTGCGCCGAGGCCGGTCGGGACCACACCCCTTACGGGAAGCAGATCAGCCCGGATCACGCCACGCGTTCGGGGTCGGCGTCGGCCAGGCCGATCTCGGCGGCGGCCCGCTGGACGGCCAGCGGTGTGCGCAGCTCGTGCGCGGCGTTCGCCGCGCACCGCTGCAGGGCCGTCACCAGCTGTTCCAGCCGACCCAGCATCTGGTCGAAGGTGTCGGCCAGCGCCTTGAGTTCCCCGGGCGGCCCCGCCGAGTCCTCTCAGGCAGACGACAACTCCTAGCGGGAGAGGAGCGCCCGCAGCGCCTTGGCGATGTCGGCGGGTGCCTCCTCGGCCATGAAGTGGCCGTAGCCGACGGTGCGGTGCTCCAGGTCGTCGGCCCAGGCGCGCCACACCTCCGCCGCGTCATAGCCGAGGGCGGCGCCCCAGTCCTGCTGGAGCACGGTGAGCGGCATCGTCAGCCGGCGCCCGGCGTCCCGGTCGGCACGGTCGTGGTCGACGTCGACACCGGCGGAGGCGCGGTAGTCGGCCACGATCGAGGGCACCGCGGCGCGGCAGGCGTCCAGATAGGCGGTGCGGACCTCGACGGGGATGGCCCCCGGGTCGCCTGCCCACAGGTCGAGGAAGTGGCCGAAGAAGTCGTCGGAGCAGGCGGCGATCATCCGCTCGGGCAGCCCCGGGGGCTGGGCCATCAGATAGAGGTGAAAGCCGACCGCGGCGGTGGTGCCGCGCATCACGTCCCACATGTCGAGGGTCGGCAGCACGTCCAGGCAGGCGAGATGGGTGATCGCCGCGGGGTGGTCGAGGCCCGCCCGGAAGGCGACCAGGGCACCGCGGTCATGTCCGGCCAGGGCGAAGCGGTCATGGCCGAGGGCGCGGGCCAGGGCGACGATGTCGGCGGCCATGGTGCGCTTGGAGTAGGCGGCGCTGTCGGCATCGGTGTCGGCGTCGGCGCGGGCGTCGGCGGCCGGTTTGTCGCTGGCGCCGTAGCCGCGCAGGTCGGGACAGATCACGGTGTGGTCGGCCGCGAGGTCGGCGGCGACATGCCGCCACATCAGGTGGGTCTGCGGGAAGCCGTGCAGCAGCACGAGGGGGCTGCCCGAGCCCGCGACGGCCGCGTTCAGGGACACGCCGTCGGCGACGGGGACGCGCCGGTAGTCGAAGCCGGGGATGAGAAGGCCCATGTTTCCGCCCTTGCTCTGAATGATGGAGGTGACCAGGTGGCTGTCAGCCTGCCGGGTGCGGATGAGCATCCGATCAGCGCGCTACGGTGGCCGCATGCGGGTCGGGTTCGGGGTGCTGGGGCCGGTGGTGGCCTGGGACGCCGACGGGCACGCCATCGCGCTGAAGGGGCCACGGCACCGCGCCGTGCTGGCCCGGTTGATCGTCGCCCGCCGTCGCGTCGTACCCGTATCCCGACTGGTCGACGACCTGTGGACGGAGCCGCCTCCGGCGGCGGTCGGCGCGGTGCGTACGTTCGTGGCCGCGCTGCGCCGCGCGCTGGAGCCGCAGCGCCCGCCCCGCACCCCGGCCCGGCTGCTGGTCACCGAGGGGCCCGGATACGCGCTGCGCGCCGATGTGGACACGGTGGACGCCTGGCGCTTCGAACAGGACGTGTCCGCCGCCGCGACCCTGCCGCCGGACGGCGCGCTGCCCCGGCTGGAGCAGGCGCTGAGCCGGTGGCGCGGGCCCGCGTACGCGGAGTTCGCCGACGAGGACTGGGCCCGGGGCGAGCGCTCCCGGCTGGCGGAGCTGCGGCTGCACGCCGTCGAACGGCAGGCGGAGGCCCGCCTGGCGCTGGGCCGGGCCGCCGAGGCGGTGCCGGACCTGGAGGCGCATCTGGCCGAGCACCCCTGGCGCGAGGGCGCCTGGCGGGCACTGGCCCTCGCGCTGTACCGCACCGGCCGCCAGGGCGACGCGCTGGCGGTGCTGCGGCGGGCCCGGACGCTGCTGGTCGAGCAGCTGGGCGTGGACCCGGGCCCGGAACTGCGCCGCCTGGAGACGGACATCCTCGGCCAGGCGCCCCACCTCGACCCCGCCACGGCCCGGGGCGGAGCGGCCGCCCAGGTATGGGCGGAAGCGGCCGCCGCCTACGACCGCACGGTGGCCTCCGGCGCGCGGACCCGTCTGGAGTCCACGGTCGGCCTGCTCCGCGACCTCTCGATGACCGGAGGCGGCGGCCTGCGAACGGCCCGGCAGCAACGCGTGGCGGCGGTCGCGGCAGCGGAGGAACTGGGCGACCCGGAACTGACCGCCCGGGTGATCGGCTCCTACGACGTCCCGGCGATCTGGACCCGCTTGGACGACCCGGAACAGGCGGCGTCGATCGTCGCCGCGGCCGAACGCACGTTGGCCGCGCTCGCGGCCGGTCTCGGGGCGCCGGACGATCGGGCCCCTGCCGTTGAGCCCCCCGACCACGGGGCGCCCGGCCATGGGGCACCTGCTCACCAGACGCCCGGCCCTGAGGCCCTCGGCCACGGGGCACCTGCCCACGAGACGCCCGGCCCTGAGGCCCCCGGCCGAGGAGCGCCCAACCACGCGGCAACCGGCCACGAGGCACCTGCCCACGAGGCACCCGGTCCTGAGGCCCCCGGCCACGAGGCACCCGGCCAGGGAGGGCCCAGCCACGCGGCACCTGCCCACGAGACGCCCGGCCCTGAGGCCCCCGGCCAGGGAGCGCCCAACCACGCGGCACCCGACCACGCGGCAACCGGCCACGGGGCACCCGGTCCTGAGGCCCCCGGCCACGAGGCACCCGGCCAGGGAGGGCCCAGCCACGCGGCAACCGGCCACGGGGCACCCGACCACGAGACGCACGATCTTGAGCCCCCCGGCCAGGGAGCGCCCAGCCACGCGGCAACCGGCCGCGGGGCGTCCCACCACGGGGCACCGGGGCACGAGGGCCCTGCTCACGAGGCCCCTGGCCGCGGCACGCTCGGCCACGGCGCGCCCGAGCGCGCGGTGACCGGGCACGAGTTGCCCAGCCGCCGGACCTCCGGCTACGCGGCCGTCGCGCGTGGGAGCTCCGTCCCTGGGGGAGACCTCGACGCGCCCGACCACAGCACGCTCAGCACGCTGAGGCACGCGCCTAGGGGCGAGGCGGCGCCGCGTCATGAGGCGGTGCGGGCTCGGCTGTTGGCCACGATTGCCGTCGAGTCGCGTGGTGGTCGCTCCGAACGTGGCCGCCAGGCGGCCCGGCAGGCCGAGGAGATCGCCCGGCGGCTGGACGATCCCGCGCTGCTGGCGTTCGCCCTCAACGGCGTCTTCATGCAGACCTTCGACCGCGCGGGGCTGGCGCCGCGCCGGGACGCGACCGGGGCCGAGCTGATCGCCCTGTCGGAACGGCACGGCCTGGTCGCCTTCGAGGTGCTCGGCCATCTCATCCGGCTCCAGGCCCGCAGCGCGCTCGCGGACTTCGCGTCGGCCGACCGGCACGCGACCGCCGCCGACCGTCTGGGCGAGCGCCATGAGCGGCCGCTGGTCAGCGTGTTCACCGAGTGGTACCGGGCACTGCGGCTGGCGGCGACCGGGCAGGCCGCCGAGGCCGAGGCGGCCTACCGGGACGCGGCCACACGGCTGGACGGCGCCGGGATGCCCGGTCTGGCGCATGGTCTGCTGCCGCTCGCGCTGCTCTGTCTGCGCGTGGAACAGGGGCGCCCCGCCCCGACCGACGCGGACCTCGACTGGGGGCCGTACGCGCCCTGGGCCCGCCCGCTGGTAATGCTGGCCCAGGACCACCGCACTGAGGCCGCGGCGGCGCTACGCACGGTCCCGGAGCCGCCCCGCGATCTGCTGCTGGAGGCCCTGTGGTGCCTCACCGGCCGGGCGGCCATCGCCGTCGGCGACCGGGAGACGATGGCACGCGCCCGCGCCGCGCTGGCCCCAGCGGCGGCGGAACTGGCCGGGGCGGGCAGCGGCCTGCTCACCCTGGGCCCGGTCTCCCGGCACCTGGCCGATCTCACCGATGCCCTCCGGTGAGGAGGGTGAGGGCAGGGGCGGGAGCGGTAAGGCCGAGAGCGGTAAGGCCGAGAGGCGTACGGCCGGGACGGCACGGCCCGGGACAGCATGACGGCCAGGGTGCGCGGTAGGCCCGGGGCACCGGGTACGGCCGGGGCGGGCACCGCCAGGGCGCAGTACGGCCGGGGGCCACACAGCCGGGGCGCGCGGTAGGCCCGGAGGCCGCACAGTCAGGGCACGCGACACGACCAGGGCACGTCGCACGGCCAAGACACGCGGCACGACCACGACCGCCTCGCCCTACAAGCCAAGGCGCGAGGCACAGCCAGGGCGCCCCGTGCGGCTCAGTTCTCGTCCGTGACCGTCTCGAAGCGCCAGCGGTGCACCGCGCGGCGGACCAAGTCCTCCCCCGGTTCGGGGAGTTCCGGCAGGCCCGGAGTGTCGTAGGCGCCGTCCCACCAGGTGATGACGAGGACGCGGTCCTCGGGTGCGCGGAAGGTCTCGCGGCGCAGCGGGGCAGGGTCGAGGGGCTGGCGGGTGGCCCAGGCCAGCAGTTCCTCGCCCTTCCCCGCCACGGCTCGGGCTTCCCACATCAACGCGACGGTCATGCGTACAGGTTCTTCCGGCTCAGCTCGTGCACATGGTCATGAGAGTGACCGTGGGAGTGGGCGTGCCCGTTCGGGTCCGGGACGTGCGGATCGGTCACCGGAAGGGAGGAATCCGCCGACAGGTCCCACGCCGAGGCGGACCGCCCCCGCGCCACCATCTCCGCGCCGAGCGCCGCCACCATCGCCCCGTTGTCCGTGCACAGCTTCGGCCGCGGCACCCGCAGGGTGAGCCCCGCGTCCTCGCAGCGGCGTTCGGCCATGGCCCGCAGCCGGGAGTTGGCGGCGACGCCGCCGCCGATCATCAGATGCTCCACGCCCTCGTCCTTGCAGGCGCGGACGGCCTTACGGGTCAGCACGTCCACCACCGCCTCCTGGAAGGAGGCCGAGACATCGGCGACCGGGACCTCCTCGCCCGCCGCCCGCTTCGCCTCGATCCAGCGGGCGACCGCGGTCTTCAGCCCCGAGAAGGAGAAGTCGTACGCGGCATCCCGCGGACCGGTCAGCCCGCGCGGGAAGGCGATCGCGTCCGGGTCACCCTCGCGGGCGATGCGGTCGATGACGGGGCCGCCGGGGAAGCCCAGGTTCAGCACCCGGGCGACCTTGTCGAACGCCTCCCCCGCCGCGTCGTCGATGGTCGAGCCGAGCGGGCGGACGTCGGAGGTGATGTCGGGCGCGAGGAGCAGCGAGGAGTGGCCGCCGCTCACCAGCAGCGCCATCGTCGGCTCGGGCAGCGGCCCGTGCTCCAGCTGGTCGACGCAGATGTGCGAGGCGAGGTGGTTGACGCCGTAGAGCGGCTTGCCGAGGGCGTAGGCATACGCCTTGGCGGCCGAGACGCCGACCAGCAGCGCGCCCGCGAGCCCGGGGCCCGCGGTGACGGCGATGCCGTCGAGGTCGGAGGCGGCGACCCCGGCCTCCTTCAGCGCACGCTGGATCGTGGGGACCATCGCCTCCAGATGGGCGCGGCTGGCGACCTCGGGGACGACGCCGCCGAAGCGGGCGTGCTCGTCCACGCTGGAGGCGACGGCGTCGGCGAGGAGGGTGTGGCCGCGGACGATGCCGACGCCGGTCTCGTCGCAGGAGGTCTCGATGCCGAGGACGAGGGGTTCGTCAGCCATGGGTCTCGGTTCCTTGTACTGAGGTCGCGGGGTTCGCTGTGTTCGCGGGGTTCGCTGTGTTCGCCGCGTGCGCGGAGTTCGCCGCGTGCGCGGTGGGGGCTCTGGTCTCGGGGGGCGCACCGGTCTCGGGGGACGCCCTGGTGCCAGGAGACATGCCCGTCTCAAGGGACACACCCGTCCCGCTGTCCGCGGCAGTCGCCATGCCCGCCGTCGTCACACCCGGCGCCGCCGGGTCGGACAGCCGCATGACCAGGGCGTCCACATTGCCGGGCTGGTAGTAGCCCCTGCGTATGCCGATCGGCTCGAAGCCGAAGCGTTCGTACAGCCGCTGCGCGCGGGCGTTGTCGACCCGCACCTCCAGCAGCACCTCACGGCATTCGAAGGCGGTGGCGGCCGTAAGGAGGTCGGTGAGGAGGCGGGCGCCGAGGCCGGTGCCCCAGTGGTCGCGGGCGGAGGCGATGGTCTGGACGTCGCCGGTGCGGTCGAAGACGGCGAGCCCGGCGTATCCGACCAGCCGGGGCCCGCTCTCCGCCACCACATAGTGCCGGGTGGCGTCCCGGCCCCGGGCGTGGGCGAGCTCGGACCAGAACATCCCCCGCGACCAGGCGTCCTCGGGGAACAGCTCCTCTTCGAGCTCCATCACCCGGTCCAGGTCCCACCAGCGCATCTCGCGCAGCGTCACGGTCGCGCCGCTCACTTCGGGGTGACCACCTTGTAGTTGGCGGGCACCTTGGCGTCGGGGCGGCGCAGATACAGGGGCCGGGGCGGCGGCAGCTCCTCGCCGCGCGCCAGCTTCTCGGCGGCGAGCGAGGCGAGCGCCCCGGCCGACTGGTACTTCGGCATCCCGGGCGGTACGTCGGCGAAGGCCGCCGGGTAGAGCAGCGCGCCCGCGCCGACCGCGGGCAGCCCGGCGACCCGCTCGGCGAGATCGGCGGGGTGGTCGACGGCGGGCTCGGTGACGCGGGTCCGGGCGTCGTCGTAGCGCGCCCAGTAGACCTCCTTGCGCCGCGCGTCCGTGGCCACCACGAAGGGGCCGTCCAGACCGTCCAGACCGGCGGCGTACGCGATCCCGTCCAGGGTGCACAGCCCGTGGACGGGCACGCCGAGGACCGAGCCGAAGGTGGCCGCGGTCACCAAGCCCACGCGCAGTCCGGTGTACGGGCCGGGGCCCGCCCCGACGACGATCTCTGTCACCGCGGCCAGCTCGGTGCCCGCCTCTCTCAGCGTCCGGTGCACGGCGGGCAGCAGCAGCTCGCCGTGGCGCCGGGCGTCCACGTCCGAGGACTCGGCGATCACTGCGGAGCCGTCGTGCAGGGCGACGGTCACGGCGGGGGTTGCGGTATCAAGAGCGAGCAACAGCACGAGAACAGCCTACGGCGCGCCGGGAGGTCGTTCTTTCGTACCGCCCTTTCGTACCGACGGTGGAACAGCTCGGTCACCGGTCGGCCGGAGCGCGGCGGGGCGTTGGGCGCCGGTGCTACCGTCGCCGTAAGTGTGTACGGGCCGTCAGCACGTACTGACTTCAGGAGAGGGTTGCCGCCGTGCCAAGGAGCAGTACCGGGCCAGCTGTGGCCGTACTCACCGCCGCCGCGCTGGGCGTCGTCGGGTTCCTCGGTTACCAGGCCGCCGCGACCGCGCCCGACCATCCGACCCAGGCCCGGCCCGGGTCGCACGGCGCCGAGTCCAAGAAGAAGGACAAAAACGACGCGGGGTCGAAGCAGAAGTCCACGGCCCTTCCGGCCGGCTCCGGCACCGGCGTACGGGTCGTCTACGCACTGGGCGACAAGCGGGTCTGGCTGGTCGGTGCCGACGGTAAAGCCAGCCACACCTTCCGGGTGGGCCCCAGCCCGGCCAGCCCCGACCCGGGGACCTATTCCGTGACCTCGCGCAACAAGGGCGGGGTCGGATCGGACGGAGTGCAGGTCGAGCACGTCGTCGTCTTCCACTCGGAAGGGGGGGTCGTGTTCGGTTTCAGCGCGGCGGTGGACGGGTCGATGCCGGACCCGAACGCGCGCAAGCGGACCGGGGCCGTCCGGGAGAGCCGGGCGGACAGTGCGGCGATGTGGGAGTTCGCCCAGGTGGACACGAAGGTCGTCGTCATCCCGTAGTCCGGCAGTCGGTAGTCCCGTAGCGGAGATGACGCGGCCCGCCGGGCGCTATGCCGCGTCGCGCTCCTCGTCGTCCGCCTCGTGCTCGTGCTCGGACTCGGGCTCGGCTGACGCGGGCGTCTCGGCTGACGCGGGCGTCTCAGCGGACGCGGGCGTCTCTTCCTCGGCCGGCCGCGGGGGCGTCGAGACCGCGCTCGCCGCCGCACATGCCGCCAGGAGCTCCGACATCGACGGTGACCGGTCCTCGCGCGCGCCGGTCCCGGCCACGGGGTCGTGGGCCGACATGGATGCCTCCTGAGGGTGCTGGGGCAGTCGAGCGGAGTTAGGCAGACCTAACCCACGCTTTCTCCCCCCATGTGACCACGGGCGATGCCCGGAATGCAACAGCATGCCGACGGCTTGTCGGAAACTACCCGGCATCTGCACGCGAGCTCTACCCGGCGACAAACCGCACGGCTGGAGGGCTCCGCGGCGCTACCCCGCGAGCGACGCCAGGTCCTCCCCCGCCCAGCGGGGGCCGACGCCCGTCACCACCACGTCCCGTACGTCGTCCACATCGGCGGCCATCACGTCCGTGACCGCCATGTCGCTGCCCACCGTCCGCTGGATCACCACATGCAGCCGGTCCTCCGCCAGCCCCTCGACCTTCCCCTCGCCCCACTCCACGGCCACCACCGAATCCGGCAGGGAGACGTCGAGGTCCAGGTCCTCCATCTCGTCGAGGCCGCCGTTCAGCCGATACGCGTCGACGTGGACCAGCGGCGGGCCGTCGCCCAGCGAGGGGTGCACCCGGGCGATCACGAAGGTGGGGGAGGTGACGGCGCCACGAACGCCGAGGCCCTCGCCCAGGCCCCGTGTCAGGGTCGTCTTGCCCGCGCCGAGTTCACCGGTGAGCAGGATCAGATCGCCGGGGCGCAGCAGCTTGGCGAGTCTGCGGCCCAGGTCCCGCATCTGGTCGGGAGAGGTGACGGTGATGCGCGTGCCTACGTCCATACTCGCCGATGGTACGGGCAGCAAAAGCCCGGTGCGGACCGGTACGAACGCCCTGGCCGGACGGTCGATCAGTCGGGCGGAAGCCACGCGGACACCGTCAGGACAGGCACCGGGCCAACAGCTACGGGCACCCGGCCACTGGGTACGCACACCCAGCCACCGGCTACGGGCCACCGGACCACCGGCTACGGGCCGCCGGACCACCGGGGGCAGACGCCGGACCACCGGCTACGGGCCACCGGACCGCCTGGAACGGGCCAGCGGACCACCGGGAACGCACACCCAGCCACCGGCTACGGGCCGCCGGACCACCGGGAGCAGACGCCGGACCGCCAGGAACGGGCCACCGGACCACCGGAAACCGCCACCAGGCCAACGCGGGCACGCACGCACCGAGCACCGGTCGGCCACGGACGGGCACCGAGCCGCCGCCGGGCACGAGCACCGCTCCACCCAGCACGAGCACCAGGCGGCCACGGCGGCCCCCTCAGCCCGATACGCCTCGCTTCGCCCGGTCGCCCGTCCCGTCCACGGCCCGCGAGAGCAGCTCGGTCAGATGGCCGTTGACCACCTCGGGATGCTCGAGGATCACCAGATGCCCAGCCTCTTCGAGGATCACCAGCTCAGCCCCGGGCAGCAGCTCCGCGATCGCCTCGCTGTGTTCCATCGGGGTGATCAGGTCCTTGTCGCCCGCGAGTACCAGCACCGGCAGACCGTCGAAGTGCGGCAGCGCGGCCGCCTTGTCATGGGCGATGAACGCCGGATAGAACTCCGCGACCACATCGATCGGCGTGGCCTCGATCAGTCGCTCGGCGAACCGCGCGACCCCCGGGTCCACGTCCTTCGAGCCGAACGAATAGCGCTTGATCAGCCCCGCGAAGAGATCGGCGGTGGCCCGCCGCCCGCGCTCGACCAGGTCGGCCTGCCAGCCCAGCGCCTTGAGCAGTCCGGGCAGCACCCGCCGCACCGCGTTCACCCCGACCACCGGGAGGCCGAAGCTGACCTCGCCCAGCCGGCCCGCCGAGGTGCCGATGAAGGCCGCGCCGATCACGCGCTCGCGCACCAGGTCGGGGTACTGCGCGGCGAGCGCCATCATCGTCATCCCGCCCATGGAGTGGCCGACCAGCACCAGCGGGCCCTCGGGCGCGGCCGCGTCTATGACCGCCTTCAGATCGCGGCCGAGCTGGTCGATGCTGATCGCCTCGCCGTCCGCCTGGGCGCAGCCGCGCGCCGAGCGGCCGTGGCAGCGCTGGTCCCAGTAGACGGTGCGGACGACCTCGCGCAGCGCGGAGCGCTGGAAGTGCCAGGAGTCCTGGCCGAGGCAGTAGCCATGGCTGAAGACGATGGTGACGGGGATGGGGGTGCGGCGCCCGAACCGCCGCTTGCGCCGCGGCGAGGGCGCGGCGGCGTTCTCCCGCACCTCTTCGACCTCGTAGTACAGCTCGGTGCCGTCGTCGGCGACCGCCGTGCCCGGGGTGCCGCGCAGGGTGCCGTAAGGGCCCTCGGCGTCCAGTGCGAGGCGGGCCTTGCGCCGTACACCGCGGCCGACCGTCAGCCGCTCCAGCGCGACGCCCGCGGCCGCCCCCGCCGCGAGCACGCCGATCGTGGCTCCCGCGAATCCGGCGCCCCGGCGCCAGCTCACGGCTGTGGCCCCCGCCGCGACTCGTGTCGCCATCTCTGCCGTACTGCCGGCCGTGCTCTCGTCGCCCATGGTCAGTTCCCTGTGCCCCCGTCCTCACCTACATAAACGCGGGGAATCCGGGCCGAGATTCGCGTCACGATCTCATAGGCGATCGAGCCCACGGCACGTGCCCAGTCCTCGGCGGTCGGCTCGCCCCGGTCCCCCGGGCCGAACAGCACCGCCTCGTCCCCCGGGGCGGCGGTGTCCCCGCCCAAGTCCACCACGAACTGGTCCATGGCGACCGTACCCGCGATGGTCCGCCACTTCCCCGCGACCAGCACCGGGCCGGTGCCCGAGGCATGGCGCGGAATGCCGTCCCCGTACCCGACGGGCACCAGCGCGAGGGTCGTCTCGCCGGGGGTCACATAGCGGTGCCCGTAGGAGACGCCGTGCCCGCCCGGCACCCGCTTGACGGAGGCGAGCGCGGCGGAGAGCGTCATGACCGGCCGCAGGCCGAAGTCGGCGGCCGCGCCGAGTTCGGGGCTCGGGGAAATCCCGTAGGTGGCGATGCCGGTCCGTACGAGGTCGAAGTGGGACTCGGGCACGGTCAGGGTCGCCGGGGAATTGGCCAGGTGGCGCACCTCCGGCCGCAGCCCCGCCCGTTCGGCGTGCGCCACCATGTCGCGGAAGACCGACAGCTGGGCGCCGATGGACGGATGGCCCGGCTCGTCCGCGCAGGCGAAGTGGGACCACAGCCCCGTCACCCGAATGGCCCCTTCCGCCTCGGCCGCGCGGGCCTCGTCGACCAGGGCGGGCCAGTCGGCGGGCTGGCAGCCGCTCCGGCCGAGCCCGGTGTCCGCCTTCAGGTGGAGCCGCGCCGTACGGCCGCACGCACGCGCCGCCGCGACGGCCTCGCGCAGCGCCCACAGCCCGCTGGCCGAGACGTCGATGTCCGCCTCGATCGCCTGCCGCCAGGGGCCGCCGGGCGTCCACAGCCAGCACATCAGCCGGCCCGTGTCCCCCGCCGCCCGCAGCGCGAGCGCCTCCTCGGGCGTGGCCGCGCCCAGCCAGCTCGCGCCCGCCTTACGGGCGGCACGCGCGCACGGGACCATGCCGTGGCCATAGGCGTCCGACTTGACCACGGTCATCAGCTCTGCCGTGGGTGCCGCGGCGCGCAGCGCCCTCACGTTGGCCCGTAGGGCGGCCAGATCGACCACGGCACGGGCGCGCATCGGTGTCTCGTCCATCTCCGTCAGTCTCTCAGGCCGATCAGCCCACCGGAGTGTGTGCTTCCACGCACGGAGTGCCCTCCGTTCGGGAGACTAAGAGCATGAGGATTGCCTACAGCGTGGAGACCGTAAGGGCCGCCGAGCGCGAACTGATGGCGCGGCTGCCCGAAGGAGCGCTCATGCAGCGCGCGGCGGCGGGGCTCGCGGCCGCGTGCGCCGATCTGCTGGGCCGGGTGTACGGCTCCCGGGTGGCCCTGCTCGTCGGCAGCGGCGACAACGGCGGTGACGCGCTCTACGCGGGCGCCCGGCTGGCCCGGCGCGGCGCCGGGGTCACGGCGGTGCTGCTCAACCCCGACCGGGCGCACCAGGGCGGGCTCGCCGCGCTGCGGGCCGCCGGCGGGCGCACGGTTTCGGCCGAGAGCGGCCGGGCCGGCGCTGACGGGGGCCCGGCGGCCTCCGACGACGGCGACGTGGCCGCCGACTGGGGCGAGGCGGCCGTGGCCCGCGCCGATCTCGTCATCGACGGCATCGTCGGCATCGGCGGCAAGGGCGGGCTGCGGCCCGACGCGGAGCGGCTGGTCCGGGCGGTGCGCGGCATCGCCGTCGCCGTAGACCTGCCCAGCGGGGTCGACGCCGACACCGGCGAGGTGCGCGGCTCCGCCGTGCGCGCGGACGCCACGATCACCTTCGGCGCGTACAAGCCGGGGCTGCTCATCGACCCCGCCCACACCCACGCGGGCGCCCTGCGGCTGATCGACATCGGCCTGGACGCCCATCTTCCGGCCGACCCCGACGTGGCGGCGCTCCAGCACGAGGACGTGGCGGCGCTGCTGCCCCGGCCCCTGCCCGAGAGCGACAAGTACCGGCGCGGCGTGGTGGGCGTCGTCGCGGGCTCCGCCCGCTACCCGGGCGCGGCCGTGCTGGCCGTCTCGGGCGCGCTGCGGGGCGGTGCGGGGGCGGTGCGCTACGTCGGCCCCGCGGCCGACGACGTCATCTCGCGCTTCCCCGAGACCCTCGTCCACACCGGTCCCCCGGCCAAGGCGGGCCGCGTCCAGTCATGGGTCGTCGGCCCCGGCCTCGGCGACGGCGCGGCGGCCAAGCACTCCCTGGACGACGTTCTCGCCTCCGACGTCCCGGTCCTGGTCGACGCCGATGGGCTCCACCTGCTGCCCGCCGGGAGCGACCTGCGCAAACGCGAGGCGGCGACCGTCCTGACCCCGCATGCGGGCGAGGCGGCGGCGCTCCTCGGCGTGAGCCGCGAAGAGGTCGAGTCGGGCCGCCTCGCCGCCGTGCGGGCCCTGTCCGAGCGCTACGGCGCGACCGTGCTCCTGAAGGGGTCCACCACGCTGATCGCCGCCGAACACCAGCCGGTGCGCGTCAACCCCACCGGCACCGGCTGGCTGGCCACGGCGGGCAGCGGCGATGTGCTCTCCGGGTTGATCGGCTCCCTGCTCGCCACGGGCCTCCCCGCCCGCGATGCCGCCTCCGTCGGCGCCTACCTCCACGGCCTGGCCGCGCGCCGCGCCACGACGCCGCAGGGCGCCCCCATCGCCGCGTACGACGTCTCGGCGGCGCTGACGGACACGTGGCGGGACGTGCTGGCCTGACGGGCGCGGCCCGCGAGAGCGGATGCGGGGGCACCGCCATCCCGGCGGCGTGGACGGTGCGCCCGCGCTGCGAACGCGCCGTCGGGGAGGAAGATGGACAGCAGAGGTGTGTCCATGAACGACTTCGCCGCCGCACAGCCGATTCGCCGTTCGACAGCCGCCGTCTCCGCTCATCTGGAGCCGTTCCTCCTCGCCGTCACGGCGGCGGCTCTGATGGCCGGCGGTGTGGCCTGGGCCGTCGGCGCCGACAGCCTCGCGAACCTGGTGTGGGGCCTGGGGACCGTGTTCGCCATCGTCCCGGCGGTGGTGTGGGTCGTGGTCGCGTTGCGGCGTGGTCGGGCGGGCGTGGACCTGATCGCGGTTCTGGCCCTCGGCGGGACCCTGGCCGTGCGCGAGTACCTGGCCGGAGCGCTGATCGCTCTGATGCTGGCCACCGGCCGCGCTCTCGAAGCCGCGGCCGGGCGACGGGCCTCCCACGATATGCGGGCCCTTGTGGAACGCGCGCCGCGCACGGCCCGGCGCTTCACCGACGCCGGAGTGCGCACGGTGCCACTCGCCGAGGTGGAAGTCGGTGACCTGCTCGTGGTGGCCCCGGGCGAAGTGGTCCCGGTCGACGGCCGCGTGGAGAGCCCCATCGCCGTATTCGACGAGTCGGCGCTCACCGGGGAGGCCCCGCACATCGAGCGGGCGAAGGACGAGACGGTACGCAGCGGGGTGATCAACGCCGGCGGCGCCTTCGACCTGAGAGCCACCGCCACCGAGCGGGACAGCACCTATGCCGAGATCGTGCGGCTGGCTCGGCAGGCCGGCGCGGAATCCGCTCCCGTGGTCCGCCTGGCCGACCGGTACGCGGCCTGGTTCCTGCCCCTGTCCCTCGCGGTGGCCGGGCTGGCCTGGCTCCTGAGCGGCTCCGCGGTACGGGCGGTGGCGGTGCTGGTGGTCGCCACCCCGTGCCCGCTGCTGCTGGCCGCGCCGGTCGCGATCGTCTCCGGCCTGTCCCGCGCCTCACGCCTGGGTATGGTGATCCGCGGTGGCGGCGCGCTGGAGAACCTCGGCCGAGCCCGTACTCTGCTGCTGGACAAGACCGGCACCCTCACCGGCGGCCGTCCTCGTGTCCTCGACGTCGCTGCCGCGCCGGGGTGGAAGCCGACGCAGGTGCTGCGCCTGGCGGCCGCACTCGACCAGTACTCCCCGCATGTGCTGGCCCACGCCATCGTCGACGCCGCCCGGGAACGCGGACTGGAACTGCCTGCGGTGTCGAACGTCACCGAGGACCCCGGGCGGGGCGCCTCGGGCACCGTGGACGGGCGGCGGGCGGCCATCGGCCGGATCGACACCGCGGGTGCCGCGCCGTCCTGGGCCGGCGGGGTGGAGAACCGCGCACTGCTCGACGGAGCGGCCGTCGCCTGGCTGACCGTCGACGGGCACGTGGCGGGCGCCGTGCTGCTGCGCGATCCCATACGCTCCGACGCCCCCAGAACCCTGCGCCACCTGCGGACGGCGGGCATCCAGCGGATCATGATGCTCACGGGTGACCGGACCGAGCCCGCGCACGAAGTCGCCGCCGTCCTCGGCCTCGACGGCGTACGGGCCGAGCTCAGCCCCGCGGACAAGGTCGCCGCGGTCCGCGCCGAGCGCGACCGGGCCGTCTCCGTCATGGTCGGCGACGGTGTCAACGACGCCCCCGCGCTCGCCGCGGCGGACATTGGGGTGGCCATGGGTGCCCGTGGTTCCACCGCCTCCTCCGAAGCCGCCGACATCGTCCTGACCACCGACCGGGTGGACCGCCTCGCCGATGCCGTCGCCATCGCCGAACGCTCCCGGCGCATCGCCGTACAGAGCGCGCTCGGCGGCATGCTGCTGTCGCTCGCCGCCATGGCCGCAGCCGCCTTCGGCCTGCTCCCGCCCGCCGCCGGTGCCCTGCTCCAGGAGGGCATCGACGTCGCGGTCATCCTCAACGCCCTGCGGGCCCTGCGCGTCGACCAGACGGTGCGGCCGGCTCTCGCACCGGCCGCCGAAGCGCTCATCCACCGCTTCGCGGCCGAACATGACGATCTGCAGGACGTGCTCGACGCGGTACGCGCCGCCGCCGACCGCCTCTCCGCCGGCGACGACCCCCAGGCCCTGGCGGCCGTCGAGGAGACGCACCGGCTGCTGACCGAACGGCTCCTGCCGCACGAGTACGCCGAGGAGCACCAGCTCTACCCCGCGCTCGCCCCCGCGCTCGGCGGCCCCGAGGCCACCGCCACCATGAGCCGCGCCCATGCCGAGATCGAGCGCCTTTCCCGGCGCGTCGCCACGCACCTGCGTCTGGCTCACGCCCGCGGCGGGCTGGACGCCGGTCAACTCGACGACCTGCGCTCCTGTCTCTACGGACTGCACACTGTCCTGCGGCTGCATTTCTCCCAGGAAGAGGAGAGCTACTTCTCCCTGGCCCCGTGACCGCCTGGGCACTGCTCCATACGCGCGGTACGCCCTCCGCGCATGGACATATTCGCCACGCACGCCCGAAACAATGACTTCTTACCGAATGCGCCTTAACGCGCATCTGCTGGAGGAGGTCCCGTGGATGTTGGGCTGATCAACGGCGTTCCCGGCCATCCGCTATTCGTTCACGGCGCGGCGGTGCTGGTCCCGCTGACAGCGTTGGCGCTCGTGGTCTGCGCGCTGTGGCGTTCGGCGGCACGCAGGCTCGGCCCGGTGCTGCCGGTCATGGCGCTGGTCACTCTCGCTCTGGTCGTGCTGACCACCGAGTCCGGCGAGTGGCTGGAGGAGCGGGTGCGGGAGAGTTCGCTGGTGGAGGAGCACGCCGAAATGGGGCCCGGTCTCACCCCATGGACGATCGCCCTGTTGGTGCTCACCGTCGCCGTATGGCTGCTCGGATGTGTCGGCCCCCGCCGGGGACGAGAGCGCGGTGAGGAGGACGACGGCCCCACCGGGGGCGCGGCGTCCACAGTGGTCCGGCTGGCCTCTTCCCTGCCGGTGCGCGTCGCGGCGCTGGTGATCGCCCTGGTCGTGGCCGTCGGCGCGGTCGTCCAGGTGTACCGGATCGGTGACTCGGGTGCGAGGGCGGCCTGGCAGGGCCGGTTCTCGACAAGCCGGTCCGGCCCCGGGCGGTGACGCGCCAAAAGCGGCCCGTGCACCCGGTGCGACGCGCCGACCGCCCTCGCATGAGGTGTGCCGCCGGTCCCCGGACACCACACCCAGGTGGTCACTGCAGCCGGTCGAGCGCCCGCTGGAAGGCCGCCGCGTGCTTGGCTTCGTCGGCGGCGGTGTCGCGGAAGAACCGGGCGGCGGCCGTATCGCCGACGGCGGCGGCCTGCTTGGCGAAGCCCGGGTAGACGACGGTGGCTTCGTTGCGTTCTCCGGCGATGGCCTTGCGCAGGTTCGTCTTCGTGGTACGGACCAGGCCGGCCAGGACGGCCTCGCCGGCGAAGTGCTCGTGCAGCTCCACGTTGGCGGTGCCCTCGAACAGGCGGGCCAGCGCGGTGTTGCCGGTCTGCCGCGCACGGGCGGCGAAGAGCTGGTACTTGCCGTAGGCCAGTGCCTCACCGTGCATCGCGGTGTCGAGATTGGCCTTGGTCCGGGCGGCCTTCACCTTCGGCGGCCCCGCGGGCACCGGCACCACGTCGGCTTTCGGCGGCGCCGGGATGGTGCCGTGACCGGTGGTCACGACCTTGAGCGCGGCGCGGTAGGCGTCGCGGTGACGGCCTTCGTCGGCGGCGATCTCGGTGAACAGCTCGGCAGCCTTCAGGTCCCCGTCCGCGCGGGCCTCGGCCGCGAACCGGCGGTACATGACCTGGTGCTCGTAGGTCTCGCCATTGATGGCCTGGCGCAGGTTGGCCGCGTTCGATCCGACCGTTCCGGCCAGGGCGGCGGCCTCGCGAAAGTGCTCGTTGAGCTCGGTCCGCGCCGTGCCGCGGAAGAGCTTGGCGACGGCCGGGTAGGACTGGCGGTCGGCTTCGATGGCGAAAAGGCTGTAGGAGGCGTAGGCGAACGCCTCCCCCTTCATGGTGGTGTCCAGGTCGGTGAGGGTCTGCGGGTTCAGAACCCGGGCGGCGGCGTGGGCGGCCTGCTGCCCCTCGACCGGCACCGTGAGGGCCACGGCCGTGGCAGCCGGCGTGGCCGCTGTCAGCGCGCACAGGCCGATCACGAGCGTGCGTATCGAGCGACGGAACATGAGTCCTCCTCCGGGGCGCTTCTGGGTGCGAGTGCCCCTCCTCATGCCACCCGCACGGGCGCTCCACCGCCCCTTCGGGAACGCGTCCGAGTGAATACGCACAGTCATCGCGCGCCTTTTCGCCGACGCGCCGCGCCCGCTTTCACAGGCCACGCCCCCTCCGCCGCCCCGCGCCGCGCCGGCTCCGGCCTCGTCGCCGCTCCCCTGCGGCCTGCGGCGGACAGGACTCTGGCTGATGTAGTGGTGCGACGTCAGCGCCCGGAACGCCCCGCGGTGCCCAGATCGAGCACCATCACGTCATGCAGCACCGCGCCCTCCCACGGGCGGGCCTCCCCCACCTTGCGGTACCCCCACGACCGGTACGCGGCCTGGGCGGCCTCGGCATCCGGCCGCGCGTTGAGCAGCACGCGCTCCGCCGTGATGTCGGTGAGCACCGCCTCGTGCATCCGGCGTGCCGCCCCCAGCCGCCGCCACGGGGCCCGTACAGCGAGCTCCATCAGCCCGAACGTCCGCCGCCCGTCCTCGCGGCGCAGTGCGTCGTCCACGGGCGTGGTGAGCCGGTCCCACCAGCCGGTGCTCGGGCTCAACGGGTAGCCGTAGGCGATGCCCACCGGCTCACCGGCGCCCGTGCGGGCCAGGGCGGCGGAGAAGGTCTTCTTGCGGACCTGCGAGCGGAACCGCCGGAAATTCGCTTCCACCGACCCAGGAGTCTCCTCGTACGGCTCCTCCGCGAAGACCTCGGCATAGACAAGCCTGAACTCCGGCTCGGCCCGCGCGGCGGCCGCGCCATCCATGCGCTCGACGGCGAACGTCCCGGTCATCAACAGCCTCCTCGTACGACCTCATGGATACGGGCGGACATGTCATGTGTCATCGCGGTGTCCAGAGCGATGGCGGTCTTATCGAAAGCGCGCATCCGGCGTGTCAGTCGATCGGAACCGATCTCCTCATAGACATCGAGCACACTGCCCATCTCGGCGCACGCCTCCTCGATGTCCCCCGCATCGAGGAGCGTGCAGGCGAGCTTCGACCGGTACCAGGCCGTGTTGCGGGCATAACCCCGAGCCAGACCATCGACGGCGGCCCGCATAAATGGCACGGCGCGTCGTGGTTCGCCAGCCGCCACGTACATATCCGCTGTGGCGTAGTCGATCTCGATCGGGCCGGCGAACCGAGCCCAGTGCGGCACATCTGTGTCCGTGTCGGCGCGGCTCTGATACGAAAGGGCGCGGCTGAGTGCTCGCCGGGCAGCGGTCGTGTCCCCGGCCTGCGTGGCCACATTCGCCTCGCGAAGAGCGACGACGAGATGCACGGTCGGCCCGGCCCCGCTCCTGCGGGCCACGTCATAAGCGAACTCGACCGCTGATGCGGCCTCCCACAGTCGGTCCGCCTTGATATCGATCAGGACAAGCGTCTCCAGTGCGGACAGCTGCAAGAGACCGTCACCGATGAGTTGAGCGGCGGTCAACGCCTCCATGGCGGCGGTACGTGCCTGCCCGATCGGCCCGCTGTCGTAGCCGTACCACGCTTGATTACTGTGCAGCTCGGAAAGCGCGGCCTGTAAGGCGCGGCCTACTCGGCTCGTATAGATGCTGCGGCTCAGCACCTGCGTGATCTCCTGCTCAAGCTGCGCGGCACGCGCCTTCGCGGGAATGCCACCCGACTGGTGATCGACGGTATAGAGGTCGGCCAGCCGTGCATGGAACGCCGCCACCTCACTCGCACCGACACGCGGCCCTTGCCGGCTCGGGAGGGCCGCCGACGCCGCGACCGCACCCGCCCCCGTGACGAACGATCGACGCTTCACCTCTCCATCGTCGCCGATCCGCTCGACAGTCGAATAGCGATGAGACGGGACGTCGAATCCCATCTCGGCGAGCGGAAGACCGAACATCGCCTCCAACACCACCTGTTGACTCGGATGCGGCAATGGCGGAGGCGACTCGCTCTCCCACCGCCTGAGCTGGCGGACGCTCACCGAGGCGCCGATACTCAGCCGGGCGGCCTCGCGGGCAAAGGCGGCGACGAAGGTCGCTTGCGTGTAACCGGCCATACCGCGCAGCGATGCCAGCTTGCTTGCCATCCACATCCCCCAACTCGCGCTGAACGCCTCACCGTAGCGACTTCATCCGCCCGGCATAGACGGAAACGTCCGCCCAAACGTCCGCTCACGGATGGCCTGCGGCTCCCGCCGAAACGGTGGACTTGCGCAAGACCCCCGCGACGTTGTGGGACGTCCGGGGGCGTGGCCCATCAGCTGACAGGAACTGATGAACATGAACCACTTGATGACCGATGCCCTCGAATGGGTGAGAGCGATTCTCGGCCCTCTCCGAGAGGTGGCCGGATGGACACGATGACCCGCCTGCGCTTACTGCCCTGGTCCGACCCGGAGGGCAGGCCGTGCTATCTGGCATCGGACCGTGAGGACAGTCCTATGAACCGGCGGGCGGATCAGATCGAGGCACTCCAGCTGTCCATGGGGACGGAGCTCCTCGGCCACGCTCGAGCGCTGCTGGACGACCGCAAGGCAGACGCCAGAGAGCTCCGATTCCTCGCGAACCGGCTCTGTGAGGCACTGCGCGATGCGCTGCGGGTGGCCGAGAGCAGGGGCAGACGACTGGCCGTCCACGACGAGGACGGCGACGCACCATGACCGGGCCCACCGGCCGATTCGCGTGCGAGGCGGCCTGGCACGGCCGGTTCTCGACAAGCCGCTCCGGTCCCGGGCGATCGCGCGACAGCACCGCACCGGAAGCGGTCCGGGCTGCCGGGTTCCTTTCCCTTGAGGTGTGCCGCCGGTCCCCGGACGATAAGACTGGCCCGGTGAGCGGACGCGCTACGTCCTATGCCCGCTCCGGCCAGTCGTCGGGGCGGTGCGCGTACCGCCGGAGGACGATTTCGAGGTAGTCGGCGTGGGAGCCGGGGAGGGTGCCCAGGTCGGCGGGTGAGCGGACGAGAGCCGTCTCGGCGAACTCCGGTTCGCGGCCGAGTGCGGTCTCGGCGAACTCCGGTTCGCGGCCGAGTGCGGTCTCGGCGAACTCCGGTTCGCGGCCGAGTGCGGTCTCCGCGGCCACCGCGGCCATGAATCGTTCGGCCAGCACCGACGCGGGCCGGGCCGGGGCGCGGAAGTAGACGCCGGTGCTCCCGCGCCTGCCGCGCGTGACGGCCCACAGTCGGAGTTCGTGCGGCGCGGTGTCGACGCCGGTCTCCTCGGCCAGTTCCCGAGCGGCGTGGCGGCGCAGGGCTGCCTCATCCAGCCGTTCGTGGTCGGCGGGGGGCTCGGCCGATCCGCCCGGGAGCTGCCAGCGGCCGGGAGGCGGCCGTCCACGACGACATGCGCCCCACCAGCAGCCGTCCGTCGTCCGCGGGTTGCAGGACGGCGACGAACAGGGACGACAGTGCGGACGCCCCCGGCACGCGGCGCAGAGCGTAATGCCGGTACGTCACCGGCGCCCAGGACAGGACGACGTGGTGAGGGTCGTCCCAGTCCAGTGAGGTACAGGCGACGGCAGGCCCGTCGAACAGACCGGTCGGGTTGGCGCGAGCCATCTCGCCCCAGATCCGATCGGCGGCCCGCTGGTGCTCGGGCGGGACCCGCGGCGGGTCGGCCCGGATCAGACGGAGTCGACGAGGTGCCCAGAACGCGACGGGAGCGGACTGCGGTTGCGGATCGGTCACCGGCTGGTCGTAGGCACGACCGCCGGCTTCCGAACCCCCGATAAGCCAGTCAGCCGAAGGGCGTGGGCGAGAACCGTTCGGCCTGGCGACCGCGAGGCCGACGCGAGGAAGCTACGCCTCCGCGCGGACCGGCTCTGCGCGGACCGGCTCTGTGCGGCACTGCGCGATGTGTGCTGCGGGCGGCGGAGAGGGCAAGCAGAAGCAGGAAGAGAGTGTGTGTCAGCTGACGTCCCTCTCGATCGCTTCGAAGATGTCCGCGTCCGTCTCCCGCTGCCAGCCGGGAAGATCCGGCCAGTCGGCGACGTACCCGGGCTTCGGGTCCTCGAAGTGCCGGTACATCTGCGCGGTCCAGCACGTCGCGACGAAGCGCCCCTTCTGCTCTCGCGTGAGTCGCCCCGCGTGCCCCTCACTCAGCTCAAGGAACTGCCGCACCTGCTCGTGCACCGCCCCGGCGGCCGCGCGCTCCCACTCCGGGGTCTCCTCCCAGGGGTTCACATAACCTGGCTTGGGCTCCCCGGGAAAGTGCCGCCGCACCCCCGCGATCCACGCCTCCCGGAACAGCCGGGCACCCTCGGTCCGCGACATCCCTGCCCCTTTCGTCAGTTCACGCTCAGTGCCTTGATCTCGGCATCCGATTCGCCAACCCGCACATCGCGAGCGAGGGAGCCGAAGTCCATACGCAGGGCTTGGAGTCTACGAGCGACGTACCCGACCAACCCGACGCTTCACCGTCGTCGGCGCCGTAAAGGTGCGGTCCAGGGCGCCGCTCCTTCAGGCCCCGCCACCGGAACCCGCCGCCAACAGCGGGTGTACCACCCACGCGCCCGCCGCTTCGCCGACCGCGCGGAGCACCGGCCCACCGCGCGGAGCACCGGAGCACCGGGCCACTCACCAGGTCACCACGGCCACCGGGGTCACCGGAGCACCGGGTCACCCCTCCGCGATCACCACCGCCGACGCGACCCCCGCGTCATGGCTCAGGGAGACGTGCAGCCCCCGCACCCCCAGCCGCTCCGCGCGTACGGCGATCGTGCCGCGGACGGAGAGGCGGGGGCGGCCGCTGGGTTCGGTGAGGATCTCGGCGTCCGTCCAGCGCAGGCCGCCGGGGGCGCCCAGGGACTTGGCCAGGGCCTCCTTGGCTGCGAACCGGGCCGCCAGCGAGGCCATGCCACGACGCTCCCCGCTGGGCAGCCACAGCTCGCGCTCGACGAAGAGCCGGTCCGCCATCCCGGGCGTGCGCTCCAGCGCCTCCGCGAAACGGTCGATACCGGCCACGTCGATGCCCACGCCGACGATCACGCCGTCATCCGTCGGGTCACTCCACGGTCACCGACTTGGCGAGGTTCCTCGGCTGGTCGACCTCGTTGCCGCGCGCCGTGGCCAGCTCGCACGCGAAGACCTGCAGCGGCACCGTCGCGACCAGGGGCTGCAGCAACGTAGGCGTGGCGGGGATCTCGATCAAGTGGTCGGCGTAGGGGGCCACCGTCTCGTCGCCGCGCTCGGCGATGACGATCGTGCGGGCGCCGCGCGCCCGGATCTCCTGGATGTTGGAGACGATCTTGTCGTGCAGCACGGACCGCCCGCGCGGCGACGGCACGACCACGACGACCGGCACGTCCTGCTCGATCAGCGCGATCGGCCCGTGCTTGAGCTCGCCCGCCGCGAAGCCCTCGGCGTGCATGTACGCGAGCTCCTTGAGCTTGAGCGCGCCCTCCAGGGCAACCGGGTAGCCCACATGACGGCCCAGGAACAGGACGGTGTTCTTGTCCGCCAGGCTGCGGGCCAGCTCGCGTACCGGCTCCATGGTCTCCAGGACCTGGTCCACCTGGGTCGCGATCTCCGACAGCTCGCGGATCACGGACAGGATCTCGTCGCCCCACTTGGTGCCGCGCACCTGGCCCAGGTAGAGGGCCACCAGGTAGCAGGCCACCAGCTGGGTGAGGAACGCCTTGGTGGAGGCGACGGCGACCTCGGGCCCGGCGTGGGTGTAGAGCACCGCGTCCGACTCACGCGGGATGGTGGAGCCGTTCGTATTGCAGATGGCCAGCACCTTGGCGCCCTGCTCCCGCGCGTGCCGCAGCGCCATCAGGGTGTCCATGGTCTCGCCGGACTGGGAGATGGCGATCACCAGCGTCCGCTGGTCCAGGATCGGATCGCGGTAGCGGAACTCGCTGGCCAGCTCCGTCTCGCAGGGGATCCGGGTCCAGTGCTCGATGGCGTACTTGGCGATCATGCCCGCGTGGTAGGCGGTGCCGCAGGCGACGATCACGACCTTGCTGACCTCGCGCAGCACCGAGGCGGGGATGCGCACCTCGTCCAGGCAGAGGTTCCCGGCCAGGTCGATCCGGCCGAGCAGGGTGTCCGCGACGGCCTTCGGCTGCTCGGCGATCTCCTTGAGCATGAAGTAGTCGTAGCCGCCCTTCTCGGCGGCGGAGGCGTCCCAGTCCACGTGGTACGGGCGGACCTCGGCCCGCGCCCCCTCGAAGTCGGTGACGACCACACCCTCCCGGCGGGCCTCCACGACCTGGTCCTGGCCCAGCTCGATGGCCTCGCGGGTGTGGGCGATGAAGGCGGCCACATCGGAGGCGAGGAACGCCTCGTCCTCGCCGACGCCGACGACCAGCGGCGAGTTGCGGCGCGCCCCGACCACCACATCGGGCGCGTCCGCGTGCACCGCGACCAGGGTGAAGGCGCCCTCCAGGCGGCGGCAGACCTGGCGCATCGCCTCGGCGAGGTCGCCGCAGGAGGAGAACGACTCGGCGAGCAGATGCGCCACGACCTCGGTGTCGGTCTCGGAGACCAGGTCGTGGCCGCGCTCGGCCAGTTCGGCGCGGAGCGCGGCGAAGTTCTCGATGATGCCGTTGTGGACGACCGAGACCCGGCCCGCGTTGTCCAGGTGCGGATGGGCGTTGGCGTCGGTGGGGCCGCCGTGGGTGGCCCAGCGGGTGTGGCCGATGCCGGTACTGCCGGTGGGCAGCGGGCGGTCGGCCAGCTCCTTCTCGAGGTTGGCCAGCTTGCCCGCCTTCTTGGCGGCCGCCAGCCCGCCATCGGCCAGCACGGCGACGCCCGCCGAGTCATAGCCGCGGTACTCCAGCCGCTTGAGTCCGGCGAGGACGACATCGAGGGCCGACTGCCCTCCCACATAACCAACGATTCCGCACATGGACGCAGCGTACGACCCCCGGGGCGGCAGGCCGACCACCGGCCACGCCCAGGCCCCTCGCATGCCGTGCATAATGCGCACGAGCGGCTGGGGGGCCGCCCTTTGACTTTCACTTCCCTGGGGGGATCGTGCGCCGTATCACCATGCCGTCCGTCGCCGTGCTGCTCTTAGCGCTCGGCACCGGCTGTTCATCGGCTTCGAGCGAGAAGGCCCGCGTCGCGGAGGAACCGGGCGGAAAGGCCGGGGCGAAAGCGTCCGCGACGAAGGGCACGGACGGCAGACCCGTCGACATCATCCGCACCGCCGTGGCGAAGGCCCGCGCCACCAGCGCGCGCATCGAGGAGACCGTGGTGACCCGTGGCGCGGGCAAGGAATTCATCCTCTCCGTCGCGGGACCGTTCGACCTGGCCGCCGACCGGGGCAAGTTGTCGGTCGACTTCCCGGGCGGCGCGGTCGACCACATGGACGAGATCTTCAACGGTGGCAAGGTCTATCTCACCCGCACCGTGCCCAAGGGCCACTGGGCGGTCATCGACCGTGCCGAGGCCAGGGCCCACTCCCTGCTGCGGGCCCCGCTGAACGACCCCGAACTCGTCCTGCGCCAGGTGGCGGCCATCCGCGGCGTGTCGGACCAGGGCACCACCACGATCGACGGCCGCCCGGCGCACCTCTACCGCGGCACGCTCGACTACCGGACGCTCACCCTCGGCCTGGTGGACGAGCACCGCGAGCGGCTCGACGCGGTCCGGAAGGCGATGGGCGGCGGGCTGCCCTCGTCCGCGCGGGTCTGGGTGGACGAGGAGGGACGGCCGGCCCGGGTCGAGCTGTCCGCCGCGCTGAACACGCAAACCGTCACCGCCACCATGGACCTCACCGACTTCGGGAAGCCCGTGGAGGTGACGGTCCCGGACCCGTCCAGGACCATCCCGACCGACGCCGTCTCGGGCGTGCTCCCCGGCTGATCTTGTCCCCGGCCCCCGGCCGGGGTGACCGACCCCACGCCTCAACCCCGGTCACTCGGCCGGTCCCTGCCATGACAATGAGAGGGTGATCACGTCAACCGCGCGCGCGGCGCGCACCGTGGGCGGCCCGCAGCGGCGGAGCGGCGAGGCGACCCCGTATGTGGATCTGTCCCGCGCCGAGTGGAGCGCGCTGCGGGACAAGACCCCGCTGCCGCTGACCGCCGAGGAGGTGGAGAAGCTGCGCGGGCTGGGCGACGTCATCGACCTCGAAGAGGTGCGGGACGTCTATCTGCCGCTGTCCCGGCTGCTCAACCTCTATGTGGCCGCCACCGGCAATCTGCGCGGCGCGCTCAACACCTTCCTCGGCGACACCAAGCACGGCAACGGCGCCCAGCCCGGTACGCCCTTCGTCATCGGCGTGGCGGGCAGCGTCGCGGTCGGCAAGTCGACCACCGCCCGGCTGCTCCAGGCGCTGCTGGCCCGCTGGCCCGAGCATCCGCGGGTGGAGCTGATCACCACGGACGGCTTTCTGTACCCCAACGCCGAGCTGCGGCGCCGCGGGCTGATGTCCCGTAAGGGGTTCCCCGAGAGCTACGACCGCAGGGCGCTGACCCGTTTCGTCGCCGATGTGAAGGCGGGCCGGGCGGAGGTGTCGGCGCCGGTCTACTCGCACCTGATCTACGACATCGTGCCGGACGAGCGGCTGACCGTGCACCGCCCCGACATCCTGATCGTCGAGGGGCTCAATGTGCTGCAGCCCGCGCTGCCGGGGAACGACGGGCTGACCCGGGTGGGGCTCGCGGACTTCTTCGACTTCAGCGTGTACGTGGACGCCCGGACCGAGGACATCGAGCGCTGGTATCTGGGCCGCTTCCGGAAGTTGCGGGAGACGGCCTTCCAGGACCCCTCCTCGTACTTCCGCAAGTACACCCAGGTCTCCGAGGAGGAGGCGCTGGACTACGGCCGGATGATCTGGGCCACCATCAACAAGCCCAATCTGAAGCAGAACGTCCAGCCCACGCGGGGCCGGGCGACGCTGGTGCTGCGCAAGGGGCCGGACCACAAGGTGCAGCGGCTGTCCCTGCGCAAGCTGTGAGGAGCGTACGCACGCCATGCTGCACTTGCGGTTGATCGTCCCCGCTGACCGTACCGAGGCGGTGGTGCGCACCATCGAGAAGACGGTCGGCACCACCCATCTGGTGGTACTGCCGGGCGCCGCCCGCGACCCCGCGGGGGACGTCGTCATGTGCGACGTGGCACGCGAGGCCGGGGACGGCCTGCTCGGCGAGCTGCGCGGGCTGGGTCTTGACGAGACCGGGTCCATCGCGGTGGAGAACATCGACCTCTCGCTGTCCAAGCGCGCCGACACGGCGGAGGAGGAGGCGCCCGGCGAGGGGGCGGACGCGGTCCTGTGGGAGCAGCTGGCGGACGCCACCCATGAGGAGTCCACGCTCTCGGCGACCTATCTCGCCTTCCTCGTCATCGCGACGATGATCGCGGCATGCGGTGTGGTGCTGGACAACGCGATCCTGATCGTCGGCGCGATGGCGGTGGGCCCGGAGTTCGGGCCGCTGGCGGGACTGTGCACCGCGCTGGTGCGGCGCGCGCCGCGGCTGGCCGCGCGCTCGGCGATCGCGCTGCTGGTCGGGTTCGCCGCGGCGATGGCGCTGACCACCGGCTTCAGCATCGCGATGGACGCGGTGGGGCTCTTCGGCAGGGACATGCTGGAGCGCGCCCGGCCGAACACGGACTTCATCTGGAAGCCGGACATGTTCTCGTTCGCGGTCGCCGTGCTCGCGGGGATCGCGGGAACGCTCTCGCTGACGTCGGCGAAGTCCGGTGCGCTGGTGGGGGTGGCGATCTCGGTGACGACGGTGCCGGCGGCGGCCAATGCGGCGGTGGCGCTGGGATACGGGGAGATCGACCAGATGTGGGGCTCTACGGAGCAGCTGCTGCTGAATCTGGTGGGGATTGTGGTGGCGGGGACGCTGACGTTGGGGGTGCAGAAGGTTTTGTGGGGGCGGCGGGGGTAGCTTCCCCCACCCCACCCCGCCCCGTCCCGCGGCATCGGCATGCGGGAAAGGGCGGGGAGGGGAAGGAGCCGCTAGCCCAGGGCCGACTTCACCGCGTCCGCCAGGCGGCCGGCGACCGAGCGGGCCTGTTCGATGTCGGCCGCCTCGACCATGACCCGCACCAGCGGCTCCGTGCCCGAGGGCCGGAGAAGTACTCGGCCGGTCTCGCCCAGCTCGCGCTCCGCCTCGGAGACGGCCGCGGCCAGGTCGGCGCTGGAGGCGACGCGGGACTTGTCCACGTCGGGGACGTTGACCAGGACCTGGGGCAGCCGCTCCATGACGGCCGCGAGATCGGCCAGGGTGCGGCCGGTCGCGGCGACGCGGGCCGCCAGCAGCAGACCGGTGAGCGTGCCGTCACCGGTCGTGGCGTGGTCGAGGACGATCACATGGCCGGACTGCTCGCCGCCCAGCGCGTAGCCGCGGGTCTTCATCTCCTCCAGCACATAGCGGTCCCCGACCGCCGTCTGGACCAGCTCGACGCCCTCGCGCTTCATGGCCAGCTTGAAGCCGAGGTTGGACATCACGGTGCCGACCACCGCGTCCCCCCGCAGCTCGCCCGCCTCGCGCATGGCCAGGGCCAGGACGGCGAGGATCTGGTCGCCGTCGACCTCGCGGCCGGTCGCGTCCACCGCGAGACAGCGGTCGGCGTCCCCGTCGTGGGCGATGCCGAGGTCGGCGCGGTGCTCCACGACGGCGGCCTGGAGCCGGGCGAGGTGGGTGGAGCCGTAGCCGTCGTTGATGTTGAGGCCGTCCGGGTCGGTGCCGATCGTCACGACCTCGGCCCCGGCCCGCGCGAACGCCTCCGGGGAGACCCGGGCGGCGGCGCCGTGCGCGCCGTCGATGACGACCTTGAGGCCGTCGAGCCGGCCCGGGAGGGCGCCGACCAGGTGGGCCACGTAGGCGTCGAAGCCCTCCTCGTAGGGCCGGACCCGGCCCACTCCGGCGCCCGTCGGCCGGTCCCACGGCTCGCCGGAGGCATGCGAGCGGTAGGTGGTCTCGATACGGTCTTCCAGCTCGTCGGCCAGCTTGTGGCCGCCGCGGGCGAAGAACTTGATCCCGTTGTCGGGCATCGGGTTGTGACTCGCGGAGAGCATCACCCCGAGGTCCGCGTCCAGCGCCCCGGTCAGATGCGCGACGGCCGGCGTGGGCAGCACGCCGACCCGCAGGACGTCCACTCCGGCGCTGGCCAGCCCCGCCACCACGGCCGCCTCCAGGAACTCCCCGGACGCGCGCGGATCCCGCCCGACCACCGCCACCGGCCGATGGCCCTCGAAGGTTCCCGCCTCGGCGAGCACATGCGCCGCCGCTACCGACAGGCCGAGCGCCATCTCAGCCGTCAGATCGGCGTTCGCGACGCCGCGCACACCATCCGTACCGAAGAGTCGTCCCACTGGTGTCCTCCGAAGTTACGAGCTGGGGGGCAGAAGCTTGCTTGTAGGTATACGCCCCCTGGTGGCGATAGCCGAACGCCCCGGGGGCACAGGTGGTGCCGCCGGGGCGTTCGGGTGAAGCAGCGGTGCCGCGATGGGCGTCAGCGCTTGCTGTACTGAGGCGCCTTGCGGGCCTTCTTCAGACCGGCCTTCTTACGCTCGGTGGCGCGGTCGTCACGGGTCAGGAAGCCGGCCTTCTTGAGCGGGGCGCGGTTGTTGTCCACGTCCGCCTCGTTCAGCGCGCGGGCGATGCCCAGACGGAGCGCACCGGCCTGGCCGGACACGCCGCCGCCCGCGATGCGGGCGATCACGTCGTAGCGGTCGTCCAGCTCGAGCACCTTGAAGGGCTCGTTGACTTCCTGCTGGTGAACCTTGTTGGGGAAGTACTCCTCGAGAGTACGACCGTTGATCTTCCACTGCCCGCTGCCCGGCACGATGCGGACGCGCGCCACGGCGTTCTTGCGACGCCCGGTGCCGGCGGCCGGCTGCGGGTCACCGAAGCGGGAAGCGAGCGACTCGGAGGTGTACTCCGACTCGACCGTCTCAACGCTCTCGGTGGTGTACTCCTCGACATCGAGGGGGGTCTCGGCGGTGGTCTCGGCCACGATGCTCCTCAGATTCTTTTCGTCGTAAGGGGTGGCCGGGACTACTGCGCGACCTGGGTGATCTCGAACGGGACCGGCTGCTGAGCGGTGTGCGGGTGCTGGTCACCCGAGTACACCTTCAGCTTCGAGAGCATCTGACGGCCCAGGGTGTTCTTGGGGAGCATGCCCTTGATGGCCTTCTCGACGGCCTTCTCCGGGTTCTTCTCCAGCAGCTCGTCGTAGCGGATGGAGCGCAGACCACCCGGGTAGCCGGAGTGGCGGTACGCCATCTTCTGGGTCCGCTTGTTACCGGAGAGGTGCACCTTGTCGGCGTTGATGATGATGACGAAGTCACCAGTGTCGACATGCGGCGCGTACACCGGCTTGTGCTTGCCCCGCAAGAGGGTGGCGGCCTGAGTGGCCAGACGGCCGAGAACAACGTCGGTGGCGTCGATGACGTGCCACTGACGCTGGACGTCGCCGGGCTTGGGGCTGAACGTACGCACGGTCGTAGCCTTCGCTTCTTCAGTGAGTGGGGTCTCCCCGGATCCGCTAGGACCGAGGGGACGGGTCCGGACAAGGCCACCCGGACGATCACGACAGCCTTGGCCGCACCTCGGTGACGCATCCGAGTGCCTGCCGCTGGTCATCGGCCCGGTGGACCGGCGTAACGGCCTCTCACGTGAGAACGAGCAAGCCAATACGCATAACGAACTGGCAGAATACCGGCCCGCCCCACCGCGGGTCAAAACGCCCCCGCCTCGCCGCGCACCCGCCCGCGGCCCACACCGGGCCGGACCACCGGCCGGGCCCGCGCCCCGCCGACGGCTCCCCGGCGTCACCCGGCCGGTCTAAGATGCGCGCCATGAGCTTTGGGCAAGGGGGGCCTTACGGGCCCGGGGGATCTCAGCCGCCTCAGCCGTCGACACCGGACTGGGCGGCGCTCGCCGACCAGTCCGCCGCGCGCAACCGGCGCCGCAGGCTGCTCTTCATCGGCGGCGGGGTGCTGGCCACCGCCGCCGTCGCCGCGATCGTCGCCACCGCCGTGGTCAGCAGCGGCCACAAGGACAAGAGCGGCGGCGACTCGGCCGGCGGCGGCGACTCGGCCGGCGGGCTGCCCACCCCCCAGGACCTCCCCAGCGAGTCGGCGACGCCCGAGCCCACCTTCTCCGATGTCGCCCCGCCCGCGCCGCCGAAGCCGCTGGACATCATCTCCAGCGCGCGGCGGGACAAGGCGCCGCTGTCCGCGGCCACCCTCTTCCCGGAGCAGCGCGCCGCGAAGGACGACCGCTCGTACACCAAGGCGGCGTCCGCCTCCACGACGAGCTGCGCCGCCGCCACCCAGGGTGCGCTCGGCTCGGTCCTGACGAACAACGGCTGCCGCAAGCTGCTGCGGGCCACCTTCTCCCGGGACGGCGTCGCGGTGACGGTCGGCGTCGCCGTCTTCGACGGCAAGGCGGCGGCCGAGAAGGCCAAGGACCAGTACAAGCCCAACATCGCCTCGCTGACGGGCGGAGGCGTGCCGGCCTTCTGCCGCCGGACCGCCTGCCAGAGCTCGGCGAACGCGATCGGGCGGTACGCCTACTTCACGATCTCCGGCTATACCTCGGGCAAGGCGGTCACGGCGTCGGACACCGCGGCCCTCCAGGCCGGGCGCGATGTGGCCGACTACACCTTCCGCCGCATCCTGGCCCGCGGCAGCGCCCAGGCATCGGCGGAGGCGGCCGCGACGACCGCCGACTGAGCCGCCACCGGCAACCGAACCGCCGGCTGAGACGCCGGTCCCGCCGGGCGGCGCCCGCCGGGGGATCGGGGATCCGCTACGACGCGGCGCCCCGCGTCGCCTTCTCCACCTTTGCCACCTGCGCGTCCACCAGCGCGGCCGGGATCTCGGACTTCGCGGGGTCCGCGATGTTGACCCCGAAGAACACCGTCACCTGCGGCCCTGTCCGCACGACCGTGAACTTGATGACGGCGTTGTCCTTGCCCGCGTCATGCAGGCTGAAGGCCACCGCCTCGTCCCCGCGCTCGGGCGCGTCGAGCGGTGTCACCTTCGTGACGTCCGCCTTCGCCCCGGTGCCGTCCTCGGCCGGGAAGCCGCCCCGGCAGACGGTCACCGCCTCGCGCAGGTCCTTCACCGTCCGCTCGGCGTCGCCCGGCCCGTAGGAGGAGATGCGGATCAGGCCGGCGCCGCCGACCTTCGCCTTGGTGAGGTCGGTGGCGTAGGCGCGGTGGACGCTGGCCTTGGGCGCCGGGTCGTAGTGGGTGCCCATCAGCGCGGCCAGCGGCTGGCACTCGGCCTTCGCCGACTTGGCCGACCCGCCCTCGCTGATCTCCTTGTCGGTCATCTTCTGGACTTCGAGCCCCGTGACCTCGCTCTTGGTCAGGGCGGCCCGCTCCAGGGCGGACGCGGACAGCGGCTTCGCGGCCGGGGCGGTGCTCGCGGGCTTGTCGTCCTGCTTGGCACCGGCGGACTCGCCGTCACCGGAGTCGCTGCCGCATCCGGTCATCAGCCCCAGCGCCGCCACCGCCGCGATGGCCACACCCATGGTCCGCTTCGCACCGGACTCGTTCATTTCTCTGTCCACCCCTGGTCGATAACGGGCCCGTACGGCCACCGCACGGACACCCCGCAGACTCCCAGAACGCCGGGAGGGTTGTACTCCCTTTCCCGAATGTGGCTGATCCCATATCACCATGCGCATAAGCAACCTTCCGGGCCCAGACCAGTCTTACGGACCGATCAGTCCTTACTGGCTTCATACCGGCATCACACCGGCCCCATATCGGCCCAATGCAGCCTGGTTCGGAACCAGAACGAAGCACGGACTCGGAGGGGAGGGCACGCCGCGGCGGATCGGCTGCGCCGGGCGTACATCACCGTGAAGATTTCTTTCCTGCTCCACAACGCCTATGGCATCGGTGGCACCATCCGGTCGACCTTCAATGTGGCCGGGGCGCTCGCCGCCCACCACACCGTGGAGATCGTCTCCCTGATCCGCACCATCGACACCCCGAACCTCCCCCTCCACCCCGCCGTACGGCTCAGACCCCTGATCGACCTGCGCCCGCACGAGGACGGAGCCCGGGCGGGCGACCTCGGCCACCCGCTGCTGTCGCGGCCCAGCGCCCATATCCCGGACGCCGAGGCCAAAGGCACCACCAACTTCAACGCCCTCACCGATGAACGCGTCGCCGGCCATCTCGACCGCACCGACGCCGATGTCGTCATCGCCACCCGCCCCGGCCTGGTCATCTACCTCGCCGCACTGGGCCGCACCGGCCGCTTTCTGCGGATCGGCCAGGAGCACCGCCTCTACGGCACCCACCGCGCCGAGATCCGCGCCGCCTGCGACGCCGCCATCCCCCATCTCGACGCGTACACCTCGGTCTCCGAGGCCGACGCGGCCACCCACCGGGCCCACCTCCCCGGTATCACCACCCGGCTGACCGCCCTGCCCAACGGGGTGCCCGCCACCGGGATCGAGCCCTCCGACGGCCGCGCCAAACTGGTCGTGGCCGCGGGCCGGCTGATCCCGGTCAAGCGCTACGACCTGCTGGTGGCCGCCTGGGAGACGGTCGCCGCCAAACACCCCGACTGGCGGTTGCGCATCTACGGCCGCGGCCCCCAACTCGCCGCGCTGCGCCGCCAGATCGACGAGCTCGGGCTGGCCGGCCAGATCACCCTGATGGGCGCCCACTCCCCCATCGAGACCGAATGGGCCAAGGGCGCGATCGCCGCCGTCACCTCCCGCGAGGAGTCCTTCGGCATGACGATCGTCGAGGCGATGCACTGCGGGGTGCCCGTGGTCGCCACCGACTGCCCGCACGGGCCGGGCGAGATCATCACCGACGGCCGGGACGGGCTGCTGGTGCCGCCCGGCGACGCCGACGGGATCGCCAAGGGGCTGCTGACCCTGATCGAGGACGGCGAACTGCGCCGCTCGATGGGCGAGGCGGCCCGTATCTCGGCCCGGCGGTACGCCCCCGAGCGGGTGGCGGCCGCCTACGAGCGGCTCATCGAGGAACTCCACACCGCCCGCGGCACCGAGGCCCCGGCCCACCGGCGCCGTACGATCGCGCCCCTGCGGGCCCGGGCGGCCGGGACGCCGCTGACCGCCACCCTCAAGGGCGCGGTCAAGCAGCTCATCCGCAGGCCGCTGCGGCCCGTCGCGTCCTGCCGGGTCACCGCCGAGGGCAATCTGTCGGTGCTGGTGGAGCCCGCCGAGGTGCGCGGCGGCGAACTCGAACTGACCGTCACCCGCCGGAAGAGCGACGAGCCTTCCCTCCGCGTCCCGCTGCTGCCCCCGGCGAGCATCGCGCCGTCCGCGCCCTGGACGGCCACGCTCGACCGCGCGACGCTCGATCTCGCCGAGGGCCGCTGGGATCTGCATGTGGTCCGCCGCTCCGACGGCGTCCGCCGCCGGGTCGGCTGCCGCTTCGCCGAGGGGCGCGGGCTGTTGGACCTGGAGCCGCTGCCCGGCTCGCCCGTCGCCTGGTGGATCCCCTACTCCACGGTCGACGGCTATCTCGCGCTGCGTGCCTGGCGGCGCCCGGTCCATGCCGAGGCCCGGGTGATCCGCATGGACGCCGAGGGGCTCGCCGTCGAAGGCACCCTGTACGGGGCGCGCTTCGGGCCCGACGCGGCGCCGACCGCGGTGGCCACCCCGTCCCGCGGCCCGGCCCGCCCGTTCCTCACCGGCGTCACGGCGCTGGACGGCGGCCGGTTCCGCTTCACCGTCCCGTACGAGCGGATCCAGCGGGCCCGTACGGACGACGCGGGCGCCGCGGCCTGGACCCTGACGCTCCATAAGTCCGCCGGATCCGAGACCGCGATCCCGATCGGCCGTATCGTGGGCGACATCGTGGACCGCGACAAAACGGACCTCTTCCCGGTCACCCACGGTGTTCGACCCCACCTCACCCGCACCGGCGACCTCACCATCATCTGCCCCATCACAGACAATTGAGAGACATGAGTCATCCGTGCGGTGTTTGCCGCGGAGATCACCGGTAACACTCGGTGATACCAGCCTCGAGCGAGGAAAACTCTGCGGAAGGCACAGCGATGTCAACAGTCACGCTCATCATCCTGGTGGCGGCCCTGGCCGCCATGGCCGGCCTGGTGATCGCCCCCTCGGTCCGGCAGGGCCGCAAGGGCGAACTGCCGGTCCGAAGCCTGCCCTCGGAAGCCAGGGAGCAGTACGCGGCGCGGTGGGCGGGCCTGCAGGAGCGATTCGTGGACTCTCCCGCGTGGGCGCTGCGCGAAGCCGACCGGCTGCTGGGCGCCTTAGCCGTCGACCGCGGCTATCCGGCCGAGTCCGACGCCAAGCGGATGGACGCGCTGTCCATCCGTCACCCCGGGGAGGTCGAGGGCTACCGCCGACTGCACGCCATGGCGACGCAGGTACCCGAAAGCGAGGCGGCCCAGGCCGCCGACGCCGCCACCGAGCGGATGCGGGAGGCGCTGGTCGCGGCGCGGCCCCTGTTCGAGCAACTCGTGCGCGCACAGCCGCACGACGAGCGCCCGCTCCCGCCCCCGGTCCCCCGTCAGCGGGATCTTCAGCAGGGCCGTATCCCGCGGCAGCGCCTCGGCCCGGCCGCCGATCACTGACCGGTGAGCCGCACCGCCAGCGCGAGGGTGTCATCCGGATGCAGGATCACCGTGTGCATATCCTCCGCGATGGCGCCGGGGACCTCCTCGATCGGGCTCTGCAGATGCTTGTGCGCGGCCTCGATCAGGCGCCTCTCGCCCTCGATCGGGTCCCGGCGGCTCTCGGTGAGCCCGTCGGTGTAGAGCAGGAGGAGGTCCCCGGGGGCCAGCCGCTCGGTCAGCGGTGTCTCGCTCCCGGGCAGCGGAAAGCCGATCCCACGCCCCCGGGCGTCCAGATAGCGGGCCGTTCCGTCGCGGCGCAGCAGCAGCGCGGGCGGATGGCTCCCGTTGGCCAGCCACAGCTCACCGGTGACCGGATCGATCCGGGCGAGCAGCACGGTGGCCATCACGGCCCGGTCGAAGGGGTGCAGGATCTCGTCGGTGCGGGCCACGATCGACTGGAGGCGGTGGCCCTCCAGGGCCAGGGTGCGCACCGCGTGGGTGACGTTGAGCGCGCTGCGCGTACTGGTCACCCCATGGCCCAGCGCGTCCACGATGGTGATGTGGACGGTGCCGTCGGGCAGCACGAACCAGTCGTACAGATCCCCGCCGGTCGGCGCGTCGGTGCCGGCCGGCTCGTAGTGCACGGCGAGTTCGAGACCGTCGGCCTTGATGAGCGGCGGGCGCAGCGCGTCCTCCAGCTCCCGCAGGGTCTGGCCGTGCGCGGTGCGCAACTGCTTGTCCCGCTCGTCGAGCTGGACGTAGAGCGCGAGCACCCCGCTGTTGGTCTCCTCGAGTTCGTCCTTGAGGCGGCGGTGCTCGGCGGTGAGCGCGTCGGCGGCGGCCAGCACGGCGCGCAACTCCTCCGCGGCCAGGGCCTCGTCGCCGGGCGCCTCCTCGGCGGCGTCCGCCGGCGGGCCCGCCGGGAGGCGCCAGACCACCTCGTCCTCGGTCACCGCCTCGGGGGCCATCGGCAGATCCGCCGCCGAGGGGCCCGTATCGCCCGGCGTCCGCAGCACCACCGTGAGCAGCCCGGCGCCCGGGTCGTACGCCCACTCAAGACCCGCCTGACGCCCGGCGCGCAGCGCCGCCCCGGCGGCCTCGGCGGCGGACAGCACAAGGCGCCCCCGGACCTCCGGGTCCAGGGCGTGCTCCCGGGCCAGCGCCCGAACGGCCCGGCTGAGCCCGGCCGTCGTGGCGCAGGTGAGGTTCCTCGTCGTCATGGAAGCCTTAAGGGTGACCTGGCCGCGAGCACCGTGGCGTCGTCGCGGACGCGGCGATGGCCATGGGCGAGTGCGGCGGACAGCAGGGACGGCGGAAGACGGAGCACGGAAGGGGGCGGGTCCAGCGCCCAGCGGGCGTCTATACCGTCGCTGTGCAGCACCGCCGTGGCGCCCTGGGACAGCGGGAAGCCGTGGACGCGCGGGGTGGGCATGCCCCAGCCGACGATCCCGGGCTGTCCGGTCAGCCGGTGCTCGACCCCGCCCGGGGTCAGGGCGAGGGCGCGGATGTTGCCGATGCCGCAGTAGTCGGCGCGGTCGTGGTGCAGCCGCAGCAGCCCCACGGCGGCCCCGCGGGTGTGCCGCAGGGCCCGGTTCATCCGGGTCAGCACCTCCGGCAGCGGCCGGTCGGGGTCGGTGTGGAAGGTCCGCAGCGCCGCCTGGGCCGCCTCCTCGGCCGCGCGGCCGTGGCCGAGGCCGTCGAGGACGACCGCGGTGCGGGCGGCGTCCGTGTCGACGATCCCGCGGGCGTCGCCACAGCCCTCCTCCCCTTCGGCGGGCAGACAGATCGCGCCCACCCCCTGCCACTCCGGCCGCTGCTCGCCCGTCGCGGTCAGGCGGGCGCAGGCCCAGGTGCCCGCGCCGGTGCCGTCCGCGCTGCGCATGGTGAAGTGGGTCGCCATCCTCTTGACGGCGCCGAGCCCGACCCCCAGCGTTCCGGAGGTGGTGTAGCCGTCGGCCATACAGCGCTCGGGGTCGTGCATACCGGGGCCGCGGTCGGCGGCGAGGATCTCCACCCCGTGGCCCAGCGGCAGCGGCTGGACGTAGAGGGTGCCGTCGCTGGCGTGCTTGTCCAGGTTGGTCGCCAGCTCCGAGGCGATCACCGCCGCCTGATCGGGCAGCGCCCCCGGGAGCTCGCACTCCCGGGCCACCGCACGCGCCGTCTCGGCGGCCAGATGCACGGCGCTGTGGTGGTCGACGCGCACCTGGGCGGTGGGCACCGTGAACGTGCGGGTCACCGGACCGCCCAGCGGGTGACCACCACGACGGTGCCCTCGCCGGGGCCGGTGCGCACGGTGAACTCGTCCATCAGCCGCCGGGCGCCGCCCAGCCCGTGGCCCAGGCCCGAGCCGGTGGTGAAGCCGTCGGTGAGCGCCGCGTCGAGGTCCGCGATGCCCGGCCCCTCGTCCTTGACGGTCAGCCGCAGCCCCCGCCGCCCGGAGGGCTCGCGCGGATAGTCGAGGGTGACGGTGCCGCCGCCCCCGTGGACATAGGCGTTACGGGCCAGCTCGCTGGCGGCCGTGACCACGCGGGTCTGGTCCACCAGGCCGAAGCCCACCTCGACGGTGGCCGCGCGCACCGCATGGCGGACCGTCAGCAGGTCCTCCTCCGTGCGCACCGGATAGGTGGCCGACGCGGGCGGGCGCCGGCTCTCCGCCCGCGCGGGCCGCTTGGGCCCGTGGGAGGCGAGGGTGGATTCACCGGGCAGTGCCACGTCGGGCCCCTTCCAGGGGCTGCTGGGCCTGACGCCACCCCAGCGCGGCCAACCCCTGCTCCGGATTGAGTGCGGTCTCCACACCGACCAGTTCGATCCCCAGCTCGACCAGGGTGATCGCCACCGGCGGTCGCATCCCGGCCACGATCACCCGGGCACCCAGCAGCCGGGCCACCGTGGTCAGCTCCATCAGCGTCCGGGCCACGAAGGAGTCGATGACCTCCAGCCGGGAGATGTCGATGAGCACCCCACGGGCGCCCTCGGCCGAGATCCGCTCGGTGAGCTCCTCGGTGAAGGCGATGGCGGTCCGATCGTCGAGCTCATTGAGCAGCCCCGTGACCAGGACATCTCCCAGCCGCAGAATCGGAACGCCGGGCGAGCGATGACCGTTCACCGACCATCTCCTTCGTCACCGTCGGGACCGGGCCCGTCGATCATCTTGATCGCGGTGGCCAGCGCGTCGGCCAGCGTCGCCCGCGTGAGGATGGTGGACAGATCGATGCCGAGCTGGGCGATGGTCTGGGCGATCGAGGGGCGGACCCCGCTGATCACGCAGTCCGCGCCCATGAGCCGCACCGCGTTCACGGTCTGCATCAGATGCTGGGCGACGGCGGTGTCCACCGTCGGCACACCCGTGATGTCGATGATCGCGACCAGCGCCTCATGGTCCTGGATGGCCTGGAGCAGATTCTCCATCACCACCTGGGTCCGGGCGGTGTCCAGCGTGCCGATCAGCGGCACCGCCAGCACCTGCCGCCACAGCCGCACCACCGGTGTCGACTGCTCCATCAACTGCTGGCTCTGCCGGCGGATGATCTCCTCCCGGCCCTCCACATACGTCTCGAAGGACAGCGCCCCGGCCACATCCAGCAGCCGGTTCATGAAGACGGCCGAGGCGAACAGCTCCTCGGCGTCCCGGGTGTCCCGCTGCACCGCCTTCAGCAGCGCCTCCTTGAGCGCGAGCACCGCGAGCGAGGTCGCCGTCGGCGTGGCCCCCGCCCGCGCCCGGCGCATCGACAGCCCCACCACGGCCTCGTGCAGCCCCGGGGTGGAGGTCACCACCCGGTCCACCGGCACACCGCTCTGCAGGCCCGGAACCAGCGCCTCGATCAAGGAATCGGCCTCCTCGCGCAGTTCGGCCTCGCCGATGTCGGTGTCAAGCAGGGCCTGCTCCATCTGCAGCTCGACCCAGCGATCGGCGATTTCCTCGTCGCGCTCCTGAAGAGCCCTGGTCAGGCGCTCTCGTACAGCGGCCTCGCTGGTACTCACGCGGATCCCTTCGCGGTCGGCGACCGTTGTCGGTTGGCGAATTTTATCGATCTTCCGGAGGCCCCGGAAGTCGCATCATGCCGATAGCCCCGCCGCCTTGACCCACTCGCCCAGTCGTCGGCACACGAAGCGCGCGGCGAGTACCCCATGATCGGCCGCCCACACCCGCCGATTTCAGCAGCAGCCGGAACCCATCGCCGTCGCACCCGGCAGGGAGCGCTTGTTGCGGGACTCCCGGTTACGGGCGGCGAGTTGGTCATCTGCCGGATAGCCGACCTCTTCCAGGGTCAGCCCGTGCGGACGGACGACATGGACGGCGGAGTCGCGCACCCCCGCGGAGAGCACCTTGGCCGGCCAGTCCGCGGGGCGGTGGCCGTCCCCGACGAAGAGCAGGGCGCCCACCAGCGAGCGCACCATGTTGTGGCAGAAGGCGTCGGCCCGAACCGTCGCCGTGATGACCCCGTCCGCCCCGCGCACCCAGTCCAGCCGCTGGAGGGTGCGGATGGTGGTGGCGCCGTCGCGCTTCTTGCAGTACGCGGCGAAGTCGTGCTCGCCCAGGAGCCGTGTCGAGGCCGCGTTCATGGCGTCCACATCCAGCGGCCAGTCATGCCACAGCACATGGCCGCGCAGCAGCGGATCGACCCCGCCGGGGTGGTCGGTGACCCGGTAGGCATAGCGCCGCCAGATCGCGGAGAAGCGGGCGTTGAACCCGGGCGGGGCCTGCTCGACCTTCCAGACCCGTACGTCATGGGGCAGCCGGCCGGCGAGCCGCCGCAGCAGCCTGTCCCGGTGCTCGGCCCACAGCGCCTCGGGCAGATCCACATGCGCCACCTGGCCACGGGCATGGACCCCCGCGTCGGTGCGGCCCGCGACGGTCAGCTCAAAGGTCTCCGAGGAGCGCGTCACCGTCCGCAGCGCGCTCTCCAGCTCGCCCTGCACGGTGCGCCGCTCGCGCTGCTTGGCCCAGCCCGAGAAGTCCTTGCCGTCGTACGAAAGATCCAGCCGGACCCGGACGAAACCGGGCGCCGCCTCGTCACTCACTGGGGCGTTCCTCTCCATGCGGAACGGGCCCGCTCCCAGATTCTGGGGGCGGGCCCGTCCGTGACAACGAAAGCCGTAGCGACGCCTCAGGCGTCCTTCGACTCCTCGGCGGCCGGAGCCTCAGTCGCCTCGGCCTCGGCGGCCGGGGCCTCGGTGGCCTCGTCCTTCTTGAGGTTCGCGGCGGCCGCGTCACCGGCAGCGTCCTTGGCGGTGCGCTTGGTGGCGGCCTCGGCCTCGCCGACCGCCTCCTGCTGCACGGTCAGCGCCTCGACCAGCTCGATGACCGCCATCGGGGCGTTGTCGCCACGACGGTTACCGATCTTGGTGATACGGGTGTAGCCACCCGGCCGGTTCTCGTAGCGCGGGCCGATCTCGGTGAAGAGGGTGTGCACGACGCTCTTGTCGCGGATGGTCTGCAGCACCAGACGGCGGTTGTGAAGGTCGCCCTTCTTCGCCTTGGTGACCAGCTTCTCCGCGACCGGGCGCAGGCGGCGGGCCTTCGCCTCGGTGGTGGTGATCCGGCCGTGCTCGAACAGCGCGGTGGCGAGGTTCGCCAGCAGGAGCCGCTCGTGCGCAGCGCTGCCGCCCAGACGGGCGCCCTTGGTGGGCTTCGGCATGTGTCTCTCCTAGATGTCTGCACCGGCCGTATGAGGTACCGGTGTCAGTGAACAAAATCCAGCCCGTCCGGCGATGGAGGGCAACGCCTCAGCCACAGCGGACCAGCAGGTCTCTAGTACTGCTCGGTCTCCACGAAACCGGCATCCGCGTCGTCGTCGGCGCCGAAGGCGTCAGCGGCGGCGGTCGGGTCGAATCCGGGCGGGCTGTCCTTGAGCGCCAGGCCCATACCCGCCAGCTTCGCCTTGACCTCGTCGATCGACTTGGCGCCGAAGTTGCGGATGTCGAGCAGGTCCGCCTCGGACCGCGCCACGAGCTCACCCACGGAGTGGATGCCCTCGCGCTTGAGGCAGTTGTACGAGCGGACGGTGAGCTCGAGCTCCTCGATCGGCAGCGCCAGATCGGCGGCCAGGGCGGCGTCCGTCGGGGACGGGCCCATGTCGATGCCCTCGGCGTCCACGTTCAGCTCGCGGGCCAGGCCGAACAGCTCGACCAGGGTCTTACCGGCCGACGCCATGGCGTCACGCGGCCGCATGGCCTGCTTGGTCTCGACGTCGACGATCAGCTTGTCGAAGTCGGTGCGCTGCTCGACACGGGTCGCCTCGACCTTGTAGGTGACCTTGAGCACCGGCGAGTAGATCGAGTCGACCGGGATCCGGCCGATCTCCTGGCCGACCTGCTTGTTCTGCACGGCGGAGACGTAACCGCGGCCACGCTCGACCGTGAGCTCCATCTCCAGCTTGCCCTTGCCGTTCAGCGTGGCCAGGACGAGGTCGGGGTTGTGCACCTCGACACCGGCCGGCGGGGCGATGTCGGCGGCGGTGACCAGACCCGGGCCCTGCTTGCGCAGGTACATCACGACCGGCTCGTCGTGCTCCGAGGAGACGACCAGCTGCTTGATGTTGAGGATCAGGTCGGTGACGTCCTCCTTGACGCCCGGCACGGTGGTGAACTCGTGCAGGACCCCGTCGATCCGGATGCTGGTGACGGCCGCACCGGGGATCGAGGAGAGGAGCGTACGACGCAGGGAGTTTCCGAGGGTGTAGCCGAAGCCCGGCTCCAGCGGCTCGATCACGAACCGGGAGCGGAACTCGTCGACGACCTCTTCGGTCAACGAGGGACGCTGAGCGATCAGCATGGGTTTGCCTCCAGTCTTCGGCGCCCGCTATTTGACGCCGAACCCTTCAATGGTACGGGCGGTACGCGCCAAACGGCTCCGTACCGCCCGTATCGTCCAGCGGTCTACTACTTGGAGTAGAGCTCGACGATGAGCTGCTCCTGCACCTGGGTGTCGATCACCTGGCGCTCGGGCATGGAGTGCACGAGGATCCGCAGCTGCGACGGAATGGCCTCAAGCCACGCCGGCACCGTGCGCTCGCCCGCCTCGGCCTGAGCCACCTGGAAGGGGGTCAGGGTCCGGGACTTCGTGCGGACCTCGATGATGTCGTTCACGGTGACGCGGGCCGACGGAATGTCGGTCTTGCGGCCGTTCACGTTGATGTGGCCGTGGCGGACCAGCTGACGGGCGTGGTCGCGGGACTTGGCGAAGCCGGCCCGGTAGACCACGTTGTCGAGGCGGGTCTCGAGGATGCGAAGCAAGTTCTCGCCGGTCTTGCCGGACTTCTTGTTCGCCTCCGCGTAGTAGCCACGGAACTGCTTCTCAAGGACGCCGTAGATGCGGGTCGCCTTCTGCTTCTCACGGAGCTGCAGCAGGTACTCGCTGTCCTTGGTGCGCCCGCGACCGTGCTCACCCGGGGGGTAAGGACGGATCTCGATCGGGCACTTCGCGCTCTCGCACTTGCTCCCCTTGAGGAAGAGCTTCTGCTTCTCCCGACGGCAACGCTTGCAGTCGGCCCCGGTGTAACGCGCCATGTTTCTGTTGTCTCCTACTTCAGCCGGTCAGACGCGCCGACGCTTGGGCGGGCGGCATCCATTGTGCGGAGTCGGAGTGACGTCCTGGATCGAACCCACCTCCAGGCCGGTGGCCTGGAGCGAGCGGATCGCGGTCTCACGGCCGGAGCCCGGACCCTTGACGAACACGTCGACCTTGCGCATGCCGTGCTCCTGCGCGCGGCGGGCGGCCGACTCGGCGGCCATCTGCGCGGCGAACGGAGTGGACTTGCGCGAGCCCTTGAAGCCGACGTGGCCGGCAGAGGCCCAAGAGATCACATTCCCGGTCGGGTCCGTGATCGAGACGATGGTGTTGTTGAACGTGCTCTTGATGTGAGCGTGCCCGTGGGCGACGTTCTTCTTCTCCTTGCGGCGCACCTTCTTGGCGCCGGCCGTCCTGCTCTTCGGAGGCATTCCTGAAATCTCCCGTGGAGGTGGTCGGTCCTACAGCTCGGACCGCTTGACAGCGTCCGGTGCGGACTACTTCTTGCCCGGCTTCTTCTTACCGGCGATGGCGCGACGCGGGCCCTTGCGGGTGCGGGCGTTGGTGCTGGTGCGCTGGCCGTGGACCGGAAGGCCGCGGCGGTGGCGCAGACCCTGGTAGCAGCCGATCTCGACCTTGCGGCGGATGTCGGCCTGGATCTCGCGACGGAGGTCACCCTCGGTCTTGATGTTGTTGTCCACGTACTCGCGGATCTTGACCAGGTCTTCTTCGCCCAGGTCACGAACGCGGGTGTCCGGGTTCACACCGGTGTTGGCGAGCGTCTGCTGGGCAAGGGTGCGACCGATGCCGAAGACGTAGGTGAGGGCGACCTCGACGCGCTTTTCGCGCGGGAGATCAACGCCTGCGAGGCGTGCCATGAATCTGGCTCCAGATGGTTGTCGGAGGTCTTCCGCAGCACCACTCCCGGCCACCGTTCGCACGGCTGCCGGGTCCCCGGCCTCCGACCGGGGGTGTCGTCCCCGCGAGGCGGGAACGGGTGACTGCGTATGTACGCAAAGTTATGACGTCGCGCGAAGATGCTGCGAGTGGTGCAGGATATCCGGCCGGTGTGCGTCAGCCCTGGCGCTGCTTGTGGCGCAGGTTGTCGCAAATGACCATGACCCGGCCGTGGCGGCGGATCACCTTGCACTTGTCGCAGATCTTCTTGACGCTCGGCTTGACCTTCATGGTGTGAGGTTCTCCGGGTCGTGAGATCTACTTGTAGCGGTAGACGATCCGTCCGCGCGTGAGGTCGTACGGAGACAACTCCACCACGACCCGGTCATCGGGCAGAATGCGGATGTAGTGCATGCGCATCTTGCCGCTGATGTGCGCGAGGACCTTGTGACCGTTCTGAAGCTCCACCTTGAACATCGCGTTCGGCAGAGACTCGATCACGGTGCCCTCGATTTCGATGGCGCCTTGCTTCTTGGCCATGTCCTGCTTTCGGGATCGGCTACCTTGATCGGCCCGCCACATGCGGGAGGGCATGCGTGAGCCGACGTGTCAGTCTACGTCAGGGCATCCCGAAACACGAATCGGGGGCATGATGCCCCGGAATCGAGATCTTTATGCCCACGGAGATCGTCAGGCCAGGGGATCGGGCGCGGCCTCCACGCCCAGCTCGGCCAGCTTGGCCTTGCCGCCGTCGACGGCGGTCAGCACCAGCGGGCCCTCCTCGGTCAGCGCGACCGAGTGCTCCCAGTGGCTGGACCAGGTCCCGTCGTCCGTCTTGACGGTCCAGTCGTCGGACAGCACATGCGTCTTCGCGGTGCCCAGGCTCACCATGGGCTCGATCGCGATGCAGAAGCCCGGGCCCAGCCTCGGGCCCTTGCCGCGCTTCTTGGAGACATAGTTCAGCAGATGCGGGTCCATGTGCATCTGGGTGCCGATGCCATGGCCGCCGTAGTCCTCGATGATCCCGTACTTGCCGGAGGCCGGGCGGGGCTGGCGGCGGATGTAGCCCTCGATCGCCTTGGAGATGTCGATGAGCCGGTGCCCCTTGCGGACCGCCGCGATCCCGGCCCACATCGACTCCTCAGTCACCCGGCTGAGCTCGTACAGCTCCGGGGCGTGACCGGTGCCCACGAAGGCGGTGAAGGCGGCGTCGCCGTGCCAGCCGTCCACGATCGCGCCCGCGTCGATGGAGATGATGTCGCCGTCCTTGAGGACGGTCTCCTGGTCCGGGATGCCGTGCACCACGATGTCGTTCACCGAGGTGCAGATCGTGGCGGGGAAGCCGCCGTAGCCCAGGAAGTTCGACTTGGCGCCGTGGTCGGCGATGACCTTACGGGCGACGTCGTCCAGGTCCTTGGTGGTGGCGCCGGGGACGGCGGCCGCCCGTGTCGCCTCGTGGATGGCGGCGACGACCAGTCCCGCCTCACGCATCTTCGCGATCTGCTCGGGAGTCTTGATCTCCACCATCACTCAGCCTTCCGCGTCCATCGGTTCTGCTCAACAGTACGGCCGCGACACCCCGGGCGGGGCATCGCGGCCGATCAGCTCTGTTCTCTAGGCCGCCTTGGCCGCCAGGGCGTCCATCGCCCGCTGCGTGACCTCGGACACCTTGCCGAGCGCCGAGATCGTCACGACCAGGCCCTTGGCCTTGTAGTAGTCGATGATCGGCTCGGTCTCCCGGTGGTAGACCTCGAGTCGTTTGCGAACCGTCTCCTCGCTGTCGTCCTCGCGCTGGTACAGCTCGCCGCCACAGGCGTCGCACACGCCCGCGGCCTTCGGCGGCTTGTACTCCACGTGGAACGTGTGCGAGCTGTCCTGACGGCAGGTACGACGGCCCGCGATGCGCTTGATCACCTCGGACTCGGGGACCTCCAGGTCCAGCACCGCGTCCAGCGAGACACCGCGCTCGCCCAGGTAGGTGTCCAGGGCCTCGGCCTGGATCTGGTTCCTCGGGAACCCGTCCAGCAGGAAGCCCGACTGCGCGTCCGACTGGCCCAGCCGGTCCTCCGCCATGCCGATGGTGACCTCGTCCGGTACCAGTTGTCCGGCCCGCATGTACTCCTGCGCCTGCTTGCCGAGGGGGGTGCCCTGGCTGATGTTCGCGCGGAACAGGTCGCCTGTGGAGATATGCGGGATCGACAGCTTCTCGGCAAGGTACGCGGCCTGCGTACCCTTGCCGGCTCCCGGAGGCCCGACGAGGACGATTCGCATCAGCGGAGGAACCCTTCGTAGTGTCGCTGCTGAAGCTGGCTCTCGATCTGCTTCACAGTCTCCAGGCCGACACCCACGATGATCAGGATGCTCGTGCCGCCGAACGGGAAGTTCTGATTGGCGTTGAGCGTCACCAGTGCCACCGTGGGCACCAGGGCGATCAAGCCCAGATAGAGCGCACCGGGCCACGTGATGCGGTTCAGCACGTAGCTCAGGTACTCCGCGGTGGGACGACCAGCCCGGATACCCGGGATGAACCCACCATACTTCTTCATGTTGTCGGCAACTTCTTCGGGGTTGAAGCTGATGGCGACATAGAAGAATGCGAAGAAGACGATCAGCAGGAAGTACGTGGCGATGTAGATCGGGTGGTCGCCCTTGACGAAGTTCTGCGAGATCCAGGTCGCCCAGCCGGCCTTCGAATTGGAGAACTGGACGATCAGCGCCGGAATGTACAGCAGCGATGAGGCGAAGATCACGGGGATCACACCCGCCTGGTTCACCTTCATCGGGATGTAGGTGGACGTACCGCCGTAACTGCGACGGCCGATCATGCGCTTGGCGTATTGCACCGGGATCCGGCGCTGGGCCTGCTCGACGAAGACCACCAGGCCGACCATGGCCAGACCACAGAGGATCACCAGGCCGAACTCCAGCCAGCCCCCCATGATCTTGCCCTGCTGCTTGATGCTCCACATCGCGCTCGGGAAACCGGCGGCGATCGAGACGAACATCAGGATCGACATGCCGTTGCCGATGCCGCGGTCGGTGACCAGCTCACCGAGCCACATGATCAGCGCGGTGCCGGCGGTCATCGTGATGACCATCACGGCGGTAGTGAAGATCGAGTCGTCCCGGACGATCTGGCCGCCGACGGGGCAGCTCTGGAAGAGCGAGCCGCTGCGGGCGGTGGCCACCAGGCCGGTGCCCTGCAGAATCGCCAGCGCGATCGTCAGATAGCGGGTGTACTGCGTGATCTTCGACTGCCCGGCCTGACCCTCCTTCTTGAGGGCCTCGAGACGCGGGATCACCACGGTCAGCAGCTGCAGGATGATGCTCGCCGTGATGTACGGCATAATCCCGAGCGCGAAGATGGTGATCTGGAGCAGTGCGCCACCACTGAACATGTTGACCAGGCCGAACAGCCCCTGCTGGCCCTTGGCGAGGTCCATGCACGTCTGGACGTTCTTGTAGTCGATGCCCGGGATCGGGATATGTTGCCCGAGCCTGAAGAGCACGATGATGCCCAGCGTGAACAGCAGCTTCTTGCGCAGGTCGGGCGTCTTGAACGCCCGGGCGAACGCGGTGAGCACGGTGCCTCCTGCGCCCCCCGCGTGCGTGCGCGAGAGGTGACGGTCTTGAGGATCGACGAATACTTATCAGCCAGGACCCGCGCGGAGGCGTACCGCGCGGAAGGTAACAACGCACGCCACCTTACCGGCGACCTGGCCCCGCTTGGAACGACCAACCGGGGATGCCCCGTATCTGGAGCATCCCCGGTCGGGTGTGCACCGTGCTCAGACGAGCTCGGTGACGGTGCCACCGGCAGCGGTGATCTTCTCCTTGGCGGAGCCGGAGACGGCGTCGACCGTCACCTGGAGCGCCACGGAGACCTCACCGGAGCCCAGCACCTTGACGAGCTGGTTCTTGCGCACCGCACCCTTGGCGACCAGATCGGCCACCGTGACCTCGCCACCCTGCGGGTAGAGCGCGGCCAGCTTGTCCAGGTTCACGACCTGGTACTCGGTGCGGAACGGGTTCTTGAAGCCCTTGAGCTTCGGGAGCCGCATGTGGAGGGGCATCTGCCCACCCTCGAAGCGCTCCGGAACCTGGTAGCGGGCCTTGGTGCCCTTGGTGCCACGACCAGCGGTCTTACCCTTGGACGCCTCACCACGACCGACACGGGTCTTGGCGGTCTTGGCGCCCGGGGCGGGCCGGAGGTTGTGGACCTTCAGCGGGTTGTTCTCCGCCATCTCAGTCGACCTCCTCGACCGTCACGAGGTGCCGCACGGTGGTCGCCATGCCGCGGAACTCGGGGCGGTCCTCCTTGACAACCACGTCGCCGAGCTTCTTCAGCCCGAGCGAACGCAGGGTGTCGCGGTGGTTCTGCTTGCTGCCGATGTAGGACTTCGTCTGCGTGATCTTCAGGCGGGCCATGCTCACACACCCACCCCGGCACGCGCCCGCAGCAGAGCGGCGGGGGCGACGTCCTCCAGCGGCAGACCACGGCGAGCGGCGATCTCCTCGGGGCGCTGAAGGCCCTGCAGAGCGGCCACCGTGGCGTGCACGATGTTGATCGGGTTCGACGAACCGAGCGACTTGCTGAGCACGTCGTGGATGCCCGCGCACTCCAGCACGGCGCGCACCGGGCCACCGGCGATCACACCGGTACCGGGGGACGCCGGCTTCAGCAGCACGACACCCGCGGCCTCCTCACCCTGGATCGGGTGCGGGATGGTGCCGGCGATCCGGGGGACCTTGAAGAAGTGCTTCTTGGCCTCCTCCACGCCCTTGGCGATCGCGGCCGGCACCTCCTTGGCCTTGCCGTAACCGACACCCACGGTGCCGTCACCGTCGCCCACCACGACCAGCGCGGTGAAGCTGAAGCGACGACCACCCTTCACAACCTTGGCGACACGGTTGATCGCGACAACACGCTCGACGTAAGCGGTCTTCTCGGCGGCAGCGCCACCGTCCCGCCGGTCCTTCCGGTCCCGCCGCTCGCCGCCACCGGCGCCGCCACCGCGGCGCTGGGGTCCAGCCATTGGATTTACCTCTCTCGTTTCCGCTTTGCGTTGGAACCGGGGCTCAGAACTTCAGCCCGGCCTCGCGGGCGGCGTCCGCCAGAGCGGCAATCCGCCCGGCGTACTTGTTGCCACCACGGTCGAACACGACGGCCTCGATACCCGCGGCCTTCGCCCGCTCGGCCACCAGCGCGCCGACCTGCTGCGCCTGGGCGCTCTTGTCGCCCTCGGCCGCCCGGATGGCGCTGTCCAGCGTCGACGCCGAGGCCAGCGTGTGGCCCGCGATGTCGTCGATGACCTGCGCCACCATGTGCCGGTTGGACCGCGTCACCACGAGGCGAGGACGGACCGGCGTGCCGGAGACCCGCTTGCGGACGCGGATGTGACGCCGCTTGACGGCAGCCGCCTTACGGGCGTTGCCCTTGGCGATCTTCACACCGTATGCCATGGCTTACTTACCAGCCTTTCCGACCTTGCGGCGGATGACCTCGCCCGCGTACTTCACGCCCTTGGCCTTGTACGGGTCGGGCTTGCGCAGCTTGCGGATGTTCGCGGCGACCTCGCCGACCTTCTGCTTGTCGATGCCCTCGACGCTCAGCTTGGTCGGGGACTCCACCTTGAAGGTGATGCCCTCGGGGGCCTCGACCACGATCGGGTGGCTGTAGCCCAGGGCGAACTCCAGGTTGGAGCCCTTGGCCTGGACGCGGTAACCCACACCGCTGATCTCGAGCGCCTTGCTGTAGCCCTGGGTCACGCCGGTGATCATGTTCGCCACCAGCGTGCGGGACAGGCCGTGCAGGGCCTTGTTCTGACGCTCGTCGTTGGGGCGGGTGACAACGAGCGTGTTGTCCTCACCCTTGGCGACATCGATCGGCGCGGCGACGGTGTGCGAGAGAGAACCCTTGGGGCCCTTCACGGCGACCGTGCGGCCATCGATGGTGACGTCCACACCAGCGGGAACCTGGATGGGCAGCTTGCCAATGCGCGACATGTGCTTCCTCCGTTCCCTGGTTACCAGACGTAGGCGAGGACTTCCCCACCCACGCCCTTCTTGCCGGCCTGCTTGTCGGTGAGGAGCCCGTGCGACGTGGAGATGATCGCCACGCCCAGGCCGCCGAGCACCTTCGGCAGGTTGGTGGACTTTGCGTAGACCCGCAGGCCCGGCTTCGAAATCCGCTTGATGCCGGCGATCGAGCGCTCGCGGTTCGGGCCGAACTTCAGCTCGAGGGTGAGGTTCTTGCCGACCTCGGCGTCCTCGACCTTCCAGCCGGTGATGTAGCCCTCCTGCTGGAGGATCTCCGCGATATGCGACTTGATCTTGCTGTGGGGCATCACGACGGAGTCGTGGTACGCCGAGTTCGCGTTTCGCAGACGCGTCAGCATGTCTGCGATCGGATCGGTCATGGTCATGATGGCCTTCGGCCTCTCTCGCCGGGGTTTCCTGTATGCGCCATCCCTCTCACCCGCTCAAAGGCGGGCACGGGTGCGGCGCGGGGACCTACGGCGTAGTAAGGATTCTGGGCGGCGAGCGCCCAACCGTTCCACTCTACGGGAGTGGACGGGCGGGGCTCGCCATCCATTTGCTTACCGAGAGCCCGGTATCAACCCGTAAGGGTTGATTACCAGGAGCTCTTGGTCACGCCCGGCAGCTCGCCACGGTGAGCCATCTCACGAAGGCACACGCGGCACAGGCCGAACTTGCGGTAGACGGAGTGCGGACGTCCGCAACGCTGGCAGCGCGTGTATCCACGCACGCCGAACTTGGGCTTGCGGGCGGCCTTGGCAATGAGAGCCTTCTTCGCCACGGCTCACGCCTCCTTGAACGGGAAGCCGAGGTGACGCAGCAGGGCGCGGCCCTCGTCGTCGTTGGTCGCCGTGGTCACCACGGTGATGTCCATACCCCGGACGCGGTCGATCTTGTCCTGGTCGATCTCGTGGAACATGACCTGCTCCGTGAGACCGAAGGTGTAGTTGCCCCGGCCGTCGAACTGCTTCGGCGACAGACCGCGGAAGTCGCGGATGCGCGGCAGCGCGAGCGACACCAGTCGGTCCAGGAACTCCCACATGCGGTCACCGCGGAGGGTGACGTGGGCGCCGATCGGCTGGCCCTCACGCAGCTTGAACTGCGCGATGGACTTACGGGCCTTGGTGACGGCGGGCTTCTGGCCGGTGATCGTGGAGAGGTCGCGGATGGCGCCCTCGATCAGCTTGGAGTCGCGGGCGGCGTCGCCCACACCCATGTTGACCACGACCTTGGTCAGACCCGGGATCTGCATGACGTTCTCGTAGGAGAACTGCTCCTGCAGCTTGCCCTGGATCTCTTCGCGGTAGCGCGCCTTGAGGCGCGGTGCAGTGGTGGTGGCAGTCATCAGATGTCCTCACCGGTCCGCTTGGCAACGCGGATCTTGTTGCCCTCGTCGTCGAAGCGGTATCCGACGCGGGTGACGACCTTGTTGCCGTCCTTCTCCACCACGAGCTGCACGTTGCTCACGTGGATCGGGGCTTCGGTCGTCACGATGCCGCCGGTCTTCGAACCACGAGCGGTCTGTCCGGCCTTGGTGTGCTTCTTGACCCGGTTGACACCCTCGACCAGAACACGGTCCTCGCGCGGGAAGGCCGCGATGACCTTGCCCTGCTTGCCCTTGTCCTTACCGGTGATGACCTGGACCAGGTCGCCCTTCTTGATCTTCATCGGTTACAGCACCTCCGGCGCGAGCGAGATGATCTTCATGAACTTCTTCTCGCGCAGCTCACGGCCCACCGGGCCGAAGATACGGGTGCCACGGGGGTCGCCATCGTTCTTGAGGATGACGGCCGCGTTCTCGTCGAAGCGGATGTACGAACCGTCCGGGCGGCGGCGCTCCTTGACGGTGCGCACGATGACCGCCTTGACGACGTCACCCTTCTTCACGTTGCCACCGGGGATCGCATCCTTGACGGTGGCGACGATGACGTCACCGATGCCCGCGTAGCGGCGACCGGAGCCACCGAGAACACGGATGCAAAGGATTTCCTTCGCGCCCGTGTTGTCGGCGACGCGCAGTCGCGACTCCTGCTGGATCACGTCTATCTCCTGATCGTCTGCCGGTTCCCGGCAGGGGCTGGATACTCCCAGCCCCTGCCGAGCCTGGCGGAACTGTCCTGCGGACTATTGCCCGCAGGCTGCATTACGTGGAATTCCCTTACGGGAATTACCTACTTGGCCTTCTCGAGGATCTCGACGACGCGCCAGCGCTTGGTCGCGGACAGCGGCCGGGTCTCCATCAGGAGGACACGGTCGCCGACACCCGCGGCGTTCTGCTCGTCGTGCGCCTTGAGCTTGTTCGTACGGCGGATGACCTTGCCGTACAGCGCGTGCTTGACGCGGTCCTCGACGGCGACGACGACGGTCTTGTCCATCTTGTCGCTGACGACCAGACCCTCACGGGTCTTGCGGAAGCCGCGGTTCTGCGTTGCGTTCTCAGTCACATTCGTCTCGCTCATCAGGCGCTCTCCACCGTCTCGATGCCGAGCTCGCGCTCCCGCATCAGGGTGTAGATCCGGGCGATGTCCTTGCGGACGGCCTTCAGCCGGCCGTGGTTCTCAAGCTGTCCGGTCGCCGCCTGGAAGCGGAGGTTGAACAGCTCTTCCTTGGCCTCACGGAGCTTGCCAACGAGGTCCTCGTTGTTCAGCTCACGCAGCTCGGACGCCTTGGTACCGGCCGCCATCACGACTCACCTGCCTCGCGCCGCACGATCCGGCACTTCATCGGGAGCTTGTGAGCAGCGCGGGTGAGCGCCTCACGCGCAGTCTTCTCGTTCGGGAAGGACAGCTCGAACATCACCCGGCCGGGCTTGACGTTCGCGACCCACCACTCCGGCGAACCCTTACCGGAACCCATGCGGGTCTCGGCAGGCTTCTTCGTCAGCGGACGGTCCGGATAGATGTTGATCCAGACCTTGCCGCCACGCTTGATGTGGCGGGTCATCGCGATACGAGCGGCCTCGATCTGACGGTTGGTGACGTACGCCGGGGTGACGGCCTGGATGCCGTACTCGCCGAACGCCAGCTCCGTGCCGCCCTTGGCCATACCGGACCGCTTGGGGTGGTGCTGCTTGCGGTGCTTGACCCTGCGAGGGATCAGCATGTCGGTCAGGCCTCCGTTCCAGTGCTCTCAGCAGCCGGAGCGGCGGTGGCCTCGGCCTTGGGGGCCTCGGCGGGGGCGCTCTGCTGCTGCTGCGGCTTACGGCCACGGCCACCGCGCTCGCCACCACGGCGCTGCGGGCGGTCGCTGCCACCGCGCGACGGGCGGTTGCCGGCGCGGGCGGCGGCGTTCTCGGCACGGACCTCGGCGATGTTCTTGACGTCGCCCTTGTAGATCCACACCTTGACGCCGATGCGGCCGAAGGTGGTCTTGGCCTCGAAGAAGCCGTAGTCGACGTTCGCGCGGAGCGTGTGCAGGGGCACACGGCCCTCGCGGTAGAACTCCGAGCGGGACATCTCGGCGCCGCCGAGACGGCCACCACACTGGATCTTGATGCCCTTGGCACCGGCCTTCATCGAGCTCTGCATCGACTTGCGCATCGCACGACGGAAGGAGACGCGGGAGGAGAGCTGCTCGGCGACGGCCTGGGCCACCAGCTGAGCGTCGACCTCGGGGTTCTTCACCTCGAGGATGTTCAGCTGCACCTGCTTGCCGGTCAGCTTCTCCAGCTCGCCGCGGATACGGTCGGCCTCCGCGCCGCGGCGGCCGATGACGATGCCCGGCCGGGCGGTGTGGATGTCGACGCGGACGCGGTCACGGGTGCGCTCGATCTCCACCTTGGAGATGCCCGCGCGCTCCATGCCCTTCGTCATCATCCGGCGGATGGCGACGTCTTCCTTGACGTAGTCCTTGTACAGCTTGTCGGCGTACCAACGCGACTTGAAGTCGGTGGTGATGCCGAGCCGGAACCCGTGCGGGTTAACCTTCTGGCCCATTACCGGGTTCCTTCCTTGCTGCTGACGACCACGGTGATGTGGCTGGTCCGCTTGCGGATCCGGTAGGCGCGGCCCTGGGCACGCGGACGGAACCGCTTCAGGGTCGGGCCCTCGTCGACGTACGCCTCGGAGATGAAGAGGCTGTCGGCGTCGGTGTGGTCGTAGTTGTGCGCGGCGTTGGCGATGGCGCTGTCCAGCACCTTGCCGACCGGCACGCTCGCGGCCTGCGGGGCGAAACGCAGGACCGCCTGAGCCTCCGTGGCACTCATGCCACGGATGAGGTCCACCACGCGGCGGGCCTTCATGGGCGTGACGCGGATGTACCGCGCCTGGGCCCTGGCTTCCATGGTTGTCCCTTCGGTGTCTGTCATGAGTCTCTTCCGCCGATCAGCGACGACGCGACTTACGGTCGTCCTTCTCGTGGCCGCGGAAGGTGCGGGTCGGCGCGAACTCGCCGAGCTTGTGGCCGACCATCGACTCGGTGACGAACACCGGGACGTGCTTGCGGCCGTCGTGCACCGCGATCGTGTGGCCGAGCATGGCCGGGACGATCATCGAGCGGCGGGACCAGGTCTTGATGACGTTCTTGGTGCCGGCTTCGTTCTGGACATCCACCTTCTTGATCAGGTGGTCGTCGACGAAGGGCCCCTTCTTGAGACTGCGCGGCATCTAAACCCGCTCCTAGCGCTTCTTGTTCGTCTTGCGGCGGCGGACGATGTACTTGTTGCTGGCCTTCTTCGGCGAGCGCGTACGGCCCTCCTTCTGACCCCACGGCGAGACCGGGTGGCGACCACCGGAGGTCTTGCCCTCACCACCACCGTGCGGGTGGTCGACGGGGTTCATGACCACACCACGAACGGTCGGGCGGACGCCCTTCCAGCGCATGCGGCCGGCCTTGCCCCAGTTGATGTTCGACTGCTCGGCGTTGCCGACCTCGCCGACGGTGGCGCGGCAGCGGACGTCGACCAGGCGGATCTCACCGGACGGCATGCGGAGGTGGGCCATGGAGCCCTCCTTCGCCAGCAGCTGCACGGAGGCACCCGCGGAGCGGGCGAACTTCGCGCCGCCGCCGGGCCGCAGCTCGATGGCGTGGAGCGTGGTACCAACCGGGATGTTGCGCAGCGAGAGGTTGTTACCGGGCTTGATGTCGGCGCCGGGGCCGTTCTCGATCCGGTCGCCCTGCGTCAGGCCGCGCGGCGCGAGGATGTAGCGCTTCTCGCCGTCGGCGTAGTGCAGCAGCGCGATGCGCGCGGTGCGGTTGGGGTCGTATTCGATGTGCGCGACCTTCGCCGGGACGCCGTCCTTGTCGTGACGGCGGAAGTCGATCACGCGGTACGCACGCTTGTGACCGCCACCCTGGTGGCGGACCGTGATGCGGCCGGCGTTGTTACGACCACCCTTGCTGTGCAGCGGGCGGACCAGCGACTTCTCCGGCGTGGACCGCGTGATCTCGACGAAGTCGGCGACGCTGGAGCCACGACGGCCCGGGGTCGTCGGCTTGTACTTGCGGATACCCATTTCTCAGTCCTCGGAAGATTCCGGACTTCTGGACGTTCCGATCCCCGTTAGGAGACCGGGCCGCCGAAGATGTCGATGCGGTCGCCCTCGGCGAGGGTCACGATGGCGCGCTTGGTGTCCTTGCGCTTGCCGTAGCCGGTCTTGGTCCGCTTGCGCTTCCCCTGCCGGTTGATCGTGTTGACCCCGGTGACCTTGACCGAGAAGACCGCCTCGACGGCCTGCTTGATCTGGGTCTTGTTCGCGCGCGGGTCGACGATGAACGTGTACTTGTTCTCGTCCAGCAGCGCGTAGCTCTTCTCCGAGACCACCGGCTTGACGAGCACGTCGCGGGGGTCGGTGAAGGTCTTGCTGGTGACAGCGGTCGCCTCACTCATCAGGCGGCGCTCCCTTCGGTCTTCTCAGCGGCCTTGGGACCAGCCACGAAGGACTCGAAGGCGGCCTTGGTGAAGACCACGTCGTCGGAGACGAGCACGTCGTACGTGTTCAGCTGGCCCGGCTCCAGGATGTGCACCTGGGGCAGGTTGCGGGCGGACAGCCACGCGGCCTCGTCGCTCCGCTCGGCGACCAGGAGCAGGTTCTTGCGCTCGCTGATCTTGCCCAGCAGGGTCTTCGCGGCCTTGGTGGAGATGTCGCCGTCGACCACGCCGGTCACGACGTGGATCCGCTCGTGGCGCGCCCGGTCGGAGAGGGCACCGCGCAGCGCGGCGGCCTTCATCTTCTTCGGGGTGCGCTGGCTGTAGTCGCGCGGCACGGGGCCGTGCACGACGCCACCGCCGGCGAACTGCGGCGCGCGGGTCGAGCCCTGGCGCGCGCGGCCGGTGCCCTTCTGGCGGTAGGGCTTCTTGCCACCGCCTCGGACCTCACCGCGGGTCTTGGTCTTGTGCGTGCCCTGGCGGGCAGCGGCCAGCTGGGCGACGACGACCTGGTGGATCAGCGGAACGCTGACCTGCGCGTCGAAGATCTCCGCGGGGAGCTCGACGGTCCCGGCCTTGTCGCCTGCCGGCGAAAGGATGTCAATGGTGCTCATCGGTTACCTCAGGCCCCCTTGGCCGCGGTACGGACCAGGACGAGGCCGCCGTTCGGACCAGGAACCGCTCCCTTGATCAGGAGCAGACCCTTCTCCGCGTCAACGGCGTGGACGGTCAGGTTCTGGGTGGTGACCCGCTCATTGCCCATGCGGCCGGCCATGCGCAGGCCCTTGAACACGCGGCCCGGGGTGGCGCAGCCACCGATGGAGCCCGGCGAGCGGTGCTTGCGCTGGGTGCCGTGGCCGGCGCCGAGGCCGCCGAAGCCGTGGCGCTTCATGACACCGGCGGTGCCCTTGCCCTTGCTGGTGCCGGTCACGTCGACCTTGACACCGGACTCGAACACCTCGGCCGTGACTTCCTGGCCGAGCGTGTACTCACCGGCGTCGGTGGTACGCAGCTCCACCAGGTGGCGGCGCGGGGTCACATCGGCCTTGGCGAAGTGGCCCTTGAGGGGCCTGTTCACCTTGCGCGGGTCGATCTCGCCGAAGGCGATCTGGACGGCGCTGTAGCCGTCCGCGTCATCGGTGCGGACCTGGGTCACGACGCAGGGACCGGCCTTGACGACGGTGACCGGGACGACACGGTTGTTCTCGTCCCACACCTGTGTCATGCCGAGCTTCTCGCCCAGGACGCCCTTGATCTGCTTAGCCATCTCGCGCGTCACCTCAGAGCTTGATCTCGATGTCGACGCCCGCCGGCAGGTCGAGACGCATCAGCGAGTCGACGGTCTTCGGCGTGGGGTCGAGGATGTCGATGAGGCGCTTGTGCGTACGCATCTCGAAGTGCTCGCGCGAGTCCTTGTACTTGTGCGGCGACTTGATGACGCAGTACACGTTCTTCTCTGTGGGCAGCGGCACCGGGCCCGCGACCGACGCACCAGTGCGGGTCACCGTCTCGACGATCTTCTTCGCCGAGGAGTCGATGACCTCGTGGTCGTAGGCCTTGAGCCGGATGCGGATCTTCTGTCCCGCCATGGCTACTTCGTAGTCCTGTCTCTCGTAACGCTCTGGGACCCGGTGGCGTTCGCGTCCTCCTCCACCCCACTTCCGACCCACGCGGTCGGGCGTGTCGCAGTCCTTCTCATAAATCTCCGTATGGAGATCCCTGGTGAAGGGGGTTGCTGGGGGAGAAAGTCACCCACCGGGCGCCTGGCTGGGGCCCCGCTGACGCTTCCCGGAAGATTCCCGTACTTCCGCCCCTGATCAGGGGCGACGAGTACCGTGGGACTCGCTTCCAGTCCTCCCGGCGAGAGGCGCGCAGCATCGGCACTCAACCGAGCAACCTGGTCAGTGTGCCATAGCGGGCACCGCCGACGCCAATCAGGGAGCGGGGAAGCATACCCCCTACGAGTGAGCACTCAAACCCGCCGCCATCGTCCCGCGGCCCCCACGCGTCCTGGTGCGGCGCACCCGGCCCACGGTAGTTTCGGCGCGCCGAGAAGAGGGGGATCGGGATGACCGGTGTGCCGCTGCGGGTGGAGATCTTACGGGCGGGCGAGGAGCACGTGGCGCGGATCGCGCGCCTCGCCGAGTCACGGAGCCTGAACGGGCCGGATGGCGCCCAGGGCTCGGTGGAGGGCGGCTTCCTGGTCTCGGCGTACACCGAGGCCGACTACCGCGCCCGGCTGGAGAGCTCCGAGCACTTCTATGTGGCGGTCAAGGGCGGACAGGTGCTGGCGTTCCTGCTGGCCTACAGCTCCGACCAGGTCGAGCCGGACGAATGGCTGAACCGCCGGATCAAGACGGCGCTCGGCAGCTTCCTGGTGATCAAGCAGATCTGTGTGGCCCGGGACGCGGCGCGGGCCGGGATCGCCTCGATGCTCTACTACCACGTCCTCGACCAGTGGCACGAGAGCCCGGTGATCGCCGCCGTGGTCAACGATCCGCCCAACGACGCGTCCGCGCACTTCCACCACAAGCTGGGCTTCCAGGAGCTGACCCGGCTGACCCCGCCGGACGGGCTGCCCCGGGTGGTGTGGGTGTGGCGCAAACCGCGTGAGGCGATGCTGCACGCGCAGTACGGGACCGCGGTGGACCTCTACAAGCACGAGGACAACCTCAACTGGCAGAAGCTGAACAACTTCTTCTACATCACGGCGGGCCTCGCGGCCGCCACCGCCTTCTGCCTCGGCAAGGAGGGCGCGGGAGGCAGCCTGGGCAAGGGGCTCGCGATGATCATCGCGATCATCGGTATCGGGGTGTCGCTGGGCTTCTCGCTGATGCTGCGCTTCGGCCGTCAGTACCTTCTGGCACGCAAGGAGGCGGTGATCGAGCTCGAGGAGTACATGGCCTGGCACGGCGGCGAGCGGATAGTCAATCGCCGCACCGACGACCCCGGCTCGGCCTATCTGAAGGTCTCCCCGACCGGTGCGATCATGATGCTGCTGCCCGTGCTGGTGGCGGCCTGCTGGCTCGCGGTGCTCGGGGTGCTGATCGCCGACTGAGCGAACCGGCTCCATCGTCGGGGGCGCCCGCGTGCCCGCACGCCCTCGTGGCGAAAGACGATGTGTCCGGTCTGTGACCGATACCTCCCGGACACCGGACAACCTGTCAAGATCACCGACCGTCCTTTCACTCGGAGCAGCCGGAGACTACGTGCTGCCGAAGTGACAGGGTCACCAAATTGAACAGTCGATGGACAGTGCGGGGGACGGGCACCACCCGCAGGCAGACGCTGGCCGCGCTGGCGGCACTCACCGCGGCCGGAGCGGCCGGGGTCGCCGGAGTCGCCGGTTGCGGCGGTGGGGGCCCGCGCGGCGCGGCACCCGTGCCCGCCGGCCCCGCGCAGGCGGGTGCCCCCGGGGCGGCGGAGCCCTTCACCTCGACGGTGGGCGACAAGCAGGCGCTGCTGCTGCAGGTCATGGCGCACCCCGACGACGATCTGTACTTCATGAACCCGGACGCCGAGCAGGTGCTGCGCTCCGGCGTCCCGGTGGTGTGCGTGTACGTCACGGCCGGTGAGGCCCAGGGGATCAACCACCAGGCGGGGACGCCGATCCCGCCCGCCGACAAGGCCGCCTACTCCGCCTCCCGCCATCAGGGGCTGCGGCAGGCATACGCGCGGATGATCGGGCTGAACCAGTTCGCGCCCTGGCAGCGGTCGGTGCTGCGGCTGCCCGGCGGGGTCACCGCGGAGACCAACACCCTCGCGAGCGGGGCCCGCAGGGTCCGGCTGATCTTCCTCAACATCGCGATGCTGTCGGACGGCGGCGTACGGATCCCCGCGCTGTGGAGCACCCCGGGCACCGTGATGAGCACCCTCCGAGCCGCCGGGTCCCCGGTGCCGCACCCGAGTTCGTACGGTCATCGGACGCTGGTCGACGTGCTCGCCGAGATCATGGACCGCTATCGGCCCACGCTGATCCACACGCTGGACCCGGACCCCGACTTCCAGGTGCACGACGTGCTGCACCCCAAGGACAACGATCAGCCGGGGTGCTCGGACCACCGCGACCACACCCCGGTCGCGCTGTTCACCTGGAAGGCGATCGCCCAGTGGGTGGCCGCGTCCGCCCAGCGGGACAAGCACGCTCCGCGCGTCACCACCACCGCGTTCCGCGGCTACTACAACCAGCGCTGGCCGCACAATCTGCCGCCCGCGGTGCTCGCCCGGAAGGCACGGGTGATCGAGTCCTACGGCGGCGCGCCGGACTGGGACTGCGGCAACGCGGCCGGTTGCGGCGACTACAGCCAGGGCGGGGTGCGCCCGCTGCGGAACCGTAAGGGCTGGATCCGCTCCACCCACTACCGCTACCCCACCGCCCTGCCCGCCCCCACCACCGACGCCCAGGGCCGGCTCGTGGCGTACGGCGTGCTCGGCGCCCAGGCCGTGCGGTGGCGCGAGACGGCGCCCGGCAGCGGGCGGTTCGGGGCGCCGCTGGGGCTCGGCGGCGGACCGCTCGCCCCGGCGCTCGCCGCGGTGCGGGACAGCGCGGGCCGTCAGGTGCTGTTCGGCCTGCGGTTCGCGGCGCTGGGCGGCCAAGGCGCGGCCGACCTGCGCGAGATCGTGGTACTGGAACAGCGCCGCCCGGACGGCCCGTTCCGCGCCTGGACCAGACTCGGCACGCCCGAGACCAGCACCGAACACGGCCGCCGGGTCGGCTGCCCAGCGGCGGTCGCCACCCCCGACGGCCGGGTCCATCTCTTCGTACGGACCGCGGACAAGGGCCTGGCCACCCGCGTACGGGACGCGAGCGGCCGCTGGAGTCCCTGGCAGCGGCTCGGCGGCGCCGAGGTCCAGGACGGGCTGACCGCGCTGCTGGACGCGGAGGGGCGGGTCCATGTCCTCGCCGCCGGCCGCGACACCGTCCACCACTGGGCGCAGGAGTGGGCCGGTGGCCCGGTCGCGCTGCGCCCGTCGGCCGGTCTGCCGCGGCCCGGCGGGGATCCGCTGGGCGCCGCGGTGGCCCCCGACGGCTCGCTCGCGCTGGTCTACCGCACCCCCGCGGCCACCGTGCCCGCCGTCCACGGCGACGACACCTCCCTCACCGTGCGGCACTTCGAGGGCTACGGGGCGCTCGCCGCGCACACCGTGGCCGAACCGTCCGGCCGGCACGAGGCGAAGACGCTGCTGGTGGTCGGCCGCGACCTGGGCGGGGAGGTCCAGGTCCAGTACGGCACCGGCCCGGACGCCAGGCCCCTGCGCTCCCCCGGCCACCTGATCCCGGTCGGCGCCCCGGCACTGCTGGCGGACGACGGCCACCAGGGCGTCTGCGTGGTGGGCATGGCGCCGGACGCCACCCCGTGGATCTGGCGCCCACGCCCCACCTCGCGGGCATAGCGCTCCCGGGCCACCCCGACCCGCGTCCCCGAGCCGCCCCGACCCGCCTCCCCGGGCCACCCCGACCCACATCCCCGAGCCACCCCGACCCACATCCCCGAGCCGCCCCGACCCACATCCCCGGGCCACCCCGAGCCGCGTCCCCGAGTCACCCCGACCCACGTCCCCCGGTGCGGCCCCGACCCACGTCCCCCGGTGCGGCCTTCCCGATCCGTGTGCGGCAGCGGCTCCCGCCGTACGGCATGACCGGGCCCCACCCGCCGTCTCCGGTCCGGGTGGGGCCCCGTCATGTCCGGCCCCGGGCCGGGGGCGCGTTGGTGCGCGCGCTCAGCGCCGGGCCGCGGCGGCACGCCGTCGGGGGCGGGCGGCCTTGGGTTCCTCGGGTTCCTCGGCCTCCTCGGCCTCCTCAGGCTCTTCGGACTCCTCGTACGCCTCGGCGTCCTCGGTGTCCTCCGGCTCTTCCTCGTCCTCCGCGTCTTCCTCGTCCTCCGCGAGACCGGATTCCGGCTCGGACTCGGCGTCTTCGGGCTCCTCCTCGTACTCCTCCTCCGGCGCCTCATCCGCATCCGCGGCCGCACCGCCCTCGTCCTCGTACGCGTCCTCGTACGCGTCCTCCGCCTCGTCCGCACGCTCTTCCCCGGCGTCGCCTTCGGCTTCGCTCTCGTCGCCGGACCCGGACCGCGGCTCATCGGCTTCTCCCCCGGCCTCGTCCCCTGCGTTGTCGCGCTCTTCCTCCTCCACGGCGGTCTCGTGGTCGCGCACGACCTCGCCGTCCCGGATCTCGCCGCGCCAGCCGTCCGTGGCCTCGCCGCGCATCATGATGAACTTGCGGTAGAGCTTCAGGTCGAGGCGCGCCCGTCGGCCCTGGGCCCGCCAGATGTTGCCGGTCTTCTCGAAGAGGCCCTTGGGGAAGTACTCCAGGACCAGCAGCACCCGGGTGAGGTTGTCGCCGAGCGGATGGAAGGTGACGACACCCTTGACGGTGCCCTTCGCACCCTCGGTGGTCCAGGTGATCCGCTCATCGGGCACCTGCTCGGTGACGTTCGCCCGCCAGCTGCGGGTGGACTTGGCGACCTTCACCTTCCAGTTGCTGCTGGTGTCGTCGGCCTTCTCGACGCTGACGACCCCCTTGGCGAAGGTGCTGAACTCCTGGAACTGGGTCCACTGGTCGTACGCCTCGCGGACCGGCACCCCGACGTCGATGTCCTCGACGACCGTCACACTCTTCGACTTGCCGCCTCCGCTCTTCCCCCGGCCCTTGCCGAAGGCGCCCTTGACCTTCTCCTTCAGCGATTGCTTGAGTGAATCCTTCAGCTGGGACGAGCCGGCCTTCATCAGCGCCTGCCCCGGCGACTTGCCCTCGGCGAGGGACTGCGCGCCCTTGGCGAGGCCGGTGCCGAGGCCGGAGATCGCATGTGTCGCCCGCGCCTGGACGTAGTTGCGCAGCTCGTCCTTGAGCCGGTCGGTAGCGGGGTTGCCGACGATGTCGTCCTTGAGCTTGCCCAGCGTGTCAGCCATTGCGGCCCCCCGCGGTCCTGGCGGTCTTCTTGGCCCGGGCGGCGCCCGAGGCGGCGGCCTTCTTCGCCTTCCCGGAGACGGAGGCGGCGGTCTTCTTCGCCGGACGGGCCGGGGCCTTGGCCGCCGCCTTGCGGGGAGGCTTCGACGGCTTCGGTTTCCGCTTCGGCTCGGAGTCCGCCCCGGCCTCCTCCCGCTCGGCGGGCTCCTCGTCCTCGGCGCGGCCCTCGTCCCGGGCGTCCTCGTCCTCGTCCCGGGCGTCCTCGCTCGCACCGCGCAGCAACGCGGTGCGCTCATGCAGCGAATCGGCGAGGCCGCCCACCCGGTCGGACACGGCCTTGGTAGCGGCCTGCCGGGTGGCGTCGACGAGTTCCTGACGCACCTGTCCGTTGAGGCCGCTCAGCAGCGGCATCTCGGCGAGGGACTTCTTCAGCTGCTGCGGATCCAGCGTGATCTTCTTACCGGCCAGCAACATGCCCAGCCCGAAGGCGAGTTTCGCCTTCTTGGTGCGCCCGAGGAAGTAGCCTCCCACGACCGCGACCGCGATCTTGCCATTTGTCATCATCTGTTCGCTCCCGAAGTCGAACGCGGCTTCGATGTGGACGGCCGGGTACCCACATACGAAAGAGCCCCACCCGCCAGTGGCGAATGGGGCTCTTTGCTCCGGGGAGCGTCAGGTCACTTGTTGATCTTGGTGACCTGGCCGGCGCCGACGGTCCGGCCACCCTCACGGATGGCGAACTTCAGGCCCTCCTCCATGGCGACCGGCTGGATCAGCTGGACGGACATCTCGGTGTTGTCGCCCGGCATGACCATCTCGGTGCCCTCGGGGAGGGTCACAACGCCCGTCACGTCCGTGGTACGGAAGTAGAACTGCGGACGGTAGTTGTTGAAGAACGGCGTGTGGCGGCCACCCTCGTCCTTGGACAGGATGTACGCCTGGGCCTCGAACTCGGTGTGCGGAGTGACCGAACCCGGCTTGATGATGACCTGGCCGCGCTCGACGTCCTCGCGCTTGATGCCGCGGAGCAGCAGACCGACGTTCTCACCGGCCTGGCCCTCGTCGAGCAGCTTGCGGAACATCTCGATACCGGTGACGGTGGTCGAGGTCTTCTCCTGCTTGATGCCGATGATGTCGACGTTCTCGTTGACCTTCAGCACACCGCGCTCGATACGGCCGGTGACGACCGTACCGCGACCGGTGATGGTGAAGACGTCCTCGATCGGCATCAGGAACGGCTTGTCGACGTCACGCTCGGGCTGCGGGATCGACTCGTCGACGGCCTTCATCAGGTCGAGGACGGACTTGCCCCACTCGGCGTCACCCTCGAGCGCCTTGAGCGCCGAGACCTTGACGACCGGAACGTCGTCGCCCGGGAACTCGTACTCGGAGAGCAGCTCGCGGACCTCGAGCTCGACGAGCTCCAGGATCTCCTCGTCGTCCACCATGTCGGCCTTGTTCAGGGCGACAACGATGTACGGCACGCCGACCTGGCGGGCCAGGAGCACGTGCTCCTTGGTCTGCGGCATCGGGCCGTCGGTGGCGGCGACCACGAGGATGGCGCCGTCCATCTGCGCGGCACCGGTGATCATGTTCTTGATGTAGTCCGCGTGACCGGGGCAGTCAACGTGCGCGTAGTGACGCGACTCGGTCTGGTACTCGACGTGCGCGATGGAGATGGTGATACCGCGCTGGCGCTCCTCAGGAGCCTTGTCGATCTGGTCGAAGGCCGAGGCCTCGTTCAGGTCCGGGTACGCGTCGTGCAGCACCTTGGTGATCGCAGCGGTAAGCGTGGTCTTACCGTGGTCGATGTGACCGATGGTGCCGATGTTGACGTGCGGCTTAGTCCGCTCGAACTTCGCCTTCGCCACTGGGGTCCTCCTGTGGAGTGGTTCTGTAACGCATCCACGCTTTGCGGATGAGTTCAGGTTTTCTTACCGAACCGGCCAGGACCCCGAGGGGGATGCCCTTCGCCGTATTCGTCTGGGGGGCCGGCGCCAGGGGCCCCGCCGTGGAACGCGGTGGACGCGCTCCACAACGAATGCCCCGATGCCTTGTGCTTCCAGCCTAAAGGGTGAGGAAAGCGGATGAACCCGCCTTACTCGCCCTTGGCCTTCGCGATGATCTCCTCGGCGACGTTCCGCGGAACCTCGGCGTAGGAGTCGAACTGCATGGAGTAGCTGGCGCGGCCGGACGTCTTGCTGCGCAGGTCGCCCACGTAGCCGAACATCTCCGACAGCGGAACCAGGCCGGTGACCAGCTTGGCGCCGCTCCGGTCCTCCATGGACTGGATCTGCCCGCGACGGGAGTTGATGTCGCCGATCACGTCACCCATGTAGTCCTCGGGTGTGGTGACCTCGACCTTCATCATCGGCTCGAGCAGGGCCGGGCTGGCCTTGCGGGCGGCCTCCTTGAAGGCCATCGAACCGGCGATCTTGAACGCCATCTCGGACGAGTCGACCTCGTGGTAGCCACCGTCGAGCAGGGTGACCTTCACACCGGTCAGCGGGTAGCCCGCGAGCACGCCGAACTCCATGGCCTCCTGGCAGCCCGCGTCCACGGACGGGATGTACTCCCGCGGGATGCGGCCACCGGTGACCTTGTTCTCGAACTCGTAGCCGTCGCCCTCGAGCGGCTCCAGCGCGATCTGCACCTTCGCGAACTGGCCGGAACCACCAGTCTGCTTCTTGTGCGTGTAGTCGTACCGCTCGACCGCCTTGCGCAGCGTCTCGCGGTAGGCCACCTGCGGCTTACCGACGTTGGCCTCGACCTTGAACTCGCGGCGCATACGGTCGACCAGCACGTCCAGGTGCAGCTCGCCCATGCCGGAGATGATCGTCTGGCCGGTCTCCTCGTCGGTCTTGACGCGGAAGGACGGGTCCTCCTCGGCAAGCCGCTGGATCGCGACGGCGAGCTTCTCCTGGTCGCCCTTGGACTTCGGCTCGATGGCCACCTCGATGACCGGGGCCGGGAAGTCCATGGACTCCAGGATCACCGGGTTCGACGAGTCGGAGAGGGTCTCACCGGTGGTGGTCTGCTTCAGACCCATGACGGCGACGATGTCGCCGGCACCCACCGAGTCGATCTCCTCACGCTTGTTCGCGTGCATCCGGTAGATCTTGCCGATGCGCTCCTTCTTGCCCTTCACGGAGTTCAGCACCTGGGTGCCGGCGTCCATGCGGCCGGAGTACACACGGATGAAGGTGAGCTTGCCGAGGTGCGGGTCGCTCGCGATCTTGAACGCCAGAGCCGAGAGAGGCTCCTCCTCGGACGGACGACGCTTGATGACCTCGTCCGGGTCCTTGACCGAGTGCCCCTCGATCGCCTCGATGTCGATCGGCGACGGGAGGTACCGGACCACGGCGTCGAGCAGGGGCTGAACGCCCTTGTTCTTGAACGCGGTGCCACAGAACACGGGGGTGACGGTGGTGCCGCCGCCCTTGCCGGAGGCGATGGTGATGCGGCGGATCGCCGCGTACAGCTGCTCCACGGTGGGCTCCTCGCCCTCCAGGTACAGCTCCATCATCTCTTCGTCGTTCTCGGCGACGCCCTCGAGCAGCTTGCCGCGCCACTCGTCGGCGGCCTCGGTGTGGGTGTCCGGGATGTCGACGGTGTCGTACATCTCGCCCTTGGTCGCCTCGGCGGACCAGACCAGCGCCTTCATGGTGACGAGGTCGACGACACCCTTGAAGTCGGCCTCGGTGCCGATCGGCAGCTGCATGACCAGCGGCACCGCGCCCAGGCGGTCCGTGATCATGTCGACGCAGCGGTGGAACTCGGCACCGGTGCGGTCGAGCTTGTTGACGAAGCAGATACGCGGAACGCCGTAGCGGTCCGCCTGACGCCACACCGTCTCGGACTGCGGCTCCACACCGGCGACGCCATCGAACACGGTCACGGCACCGTCGAGCACGCGCAGCGAACGCTCCACCTCGACGGTGAAGTCGACGTGGCCCGGGGTGTCGATGATGTTGATGGTGTGATCGACGTTCTCAAGCGGCCAGTGACAAGTCGTCGCGGCCGACGTGATGGTGATGCCGCGCTCCTGCTCCTGCTCCATCCAGTCCATGGTGGCGGCGCCATCGTGGACTTCACCGATCTTGTAGCTCACGCCGGTGTAGAACAGAATCCGCTCGGTGGTGGTCGTCTTGCCCGCGTCGATGTGGGCCATGATCCCGATGTTGCGGACCTTGGCCAGGTCAAGTGAAGTGGTGGCCATCTGGCTCAGTCTTCTCTCGGTTCTCGATGGGGTAGCGACTACCAGCGGTAGTGCGCGAAGGCCTTGTTGGACTCGGCCATCTTGTGGGTGTCCTCGCGCCGCTTGACGGAGGCGCCCAGACCATTGCTGGCGTCCAGCAGCTCGTTCATGAGCCGCTCGGTCATGGTCTTCTCACGACGCGCGCGGGAGTAGCCCACGAGCCAGCGCAGGGCGAGGGTGGAGGAACGGCCGGGACGGACCTCGACCGGCACCTGGTAGGTGGCGCCACCGACACGGCGGGAGCGGACCTCGAGGGTCGGCTTCACGTTCTCCAGCGCGCGCTTGAGCGTGATGACCGGGTCGTTGCCGGACTTCTCGCGCAGGCCCTCCATGGCGCCGTACACGATGCGCTCGGCGGTGGAGCGCTTGCCGTTCAGCAGCACCTTGTTGATGAGGGACGTCACCAGAGGAGAGTTGTAAACCGGGTCGATGATGACCGGGCGCTTCGGGGCGGGACCCTTACGAGGCATTCTTACTTCTCCTTCTTGGCGCCGTAGCGGCTGCGAGCCTGCTTGCGGTTCTTGACGCCCTGCGTGTCGAGGGAGCCGCGGATGATCTTGTAACGAACACCCGGCAGGTCCTTCACACGACCGCCACGCACGAGCACGATGGAGTGCTCCTGCAGGTTGTGCCCCTCACCCGGGACGTAGGCGGTGACCTCGATCCCACTGCTCAGCCGGACACGCGCGACCTTGCGGAGCGCCGAGTTCGGCTTCTTCGGCGTCGTGGTGAACACGCGAGTGCATGTCCCACGGCGCTGCGGCGACCCCGCGAGGGCGGGGGTCTTGTTCTTCTCGACCTTGTCCTGGCGGCCCTTGCGGACCAGCTGCTGGATCGTAGGCACCGTTTCTCCGGTTTCTGTGTGCCAGTCTCGGTAAAGCTAACCTGGAGTTCGTCCGACCCACGCGGTCGGGTGTGTCGCGCACCGCAGCCCTCTGCGAAAGTTCGGAGAGTGCAGATTGTTGGTGTCGACACCTCGGCCCCTCGCATGCTGAGGCACCTCCCCGCCGAAGGCTGGGGGCGCACACGCAAGGACCCGGGCACACCCCAGGCACAAGGTCTGAGCGTACCTACCTCATCGACTTCGGTCAAAACAAATGCAGAGGGCCCCGACACGCCGGAAATAGCCGCTGTCCGACCGCTCTCGGAGCGAGTGAACCGAGGCACGTCACTCCCTGTATAGGGAGCGCCTTCGGTGCGTTGATCGATTCATGACACTGGGGGGGAGCGGAATCATGACGCAGGCCGGAATTCCCGAGGACAGTGGACCCGACGACCGGGTGCCCTTGGCCCTGACCAGCGACCGGATGCGCGCCGCCGACCGCCGCCGCCTCGACTTCGCCTCGCTGACCGTGCGCGAGCGCTTCGCGGTGCTGCTCCTCGACCTCGCCAGGTCCCATGGGCGACGTACGGAGAACGGCATCGAGCTGGCCGTACCGCTCAGCAAGCAGGAGCTCGCCGGGGCCATCGGCGCCTCCCGCGAAATGGTGCAGCGCCTCCTCAAGGATCTGCGTGAACGCCAGGTCGTGATCACGCTACAGCGACCGTGACGACCACTCCGACCAGCAGGCGGCCGCGCTCGGCTTCGCGCCGATGCTCGCCGAGGTCCTGAGCAGGCAGCAGGCTCGCGAGCAGGACGCGGCGGCGGTCGCCGCGGCCGGCGGGAAGCGGGTGAAACGGCAAGGAGCGCTGGCCCGGCTCCTCGACTCCCACCCCGCTCACCCCGGCCGCCTGGAGCCGTCTGGGGCCGTCTGGGGCCGTATCCGGGACCGCCCACCGGGGCCGTCTGGGTCCGCCCCGGGGCCCGGAAAACGCCGCGGGGCGGCCACCCACCATGGGGGTGACCGCCCTGCGAACGGATCGGGTCCTACTGGTTGTACGGACCGTAGTCGTAGTCCTCCAGCGGAACCGCCTGGCCGGAGCCCGTGCCGAAGGGCGAGTAGTCGATGTCGTCGTAACCGACGGCCGAGTACATCGCGGCCTTCGCCTCCTCGGTCGGCTCGACCCGGATGTTGCGGTAGCGGGACAGGCCCGTACCGGCCGGGATGAGCTTACCGATGATCACGTTCTCCTTGAGGCCGATCAGGGAGTCCGACTTGGCGTTGATCGCCGCGTCGGTGAGCACCCGGGTCGTCTCCTGGAAGGACGCCGCCGACAGCCAGGACTCGGTCGCCAGCGAGGCCTTGGTGATACCCATCAGCTGCGGACGGCCGGAGGCCGGGTGGCCGCCTTCCTGGACCACACGACGGTTCTCCGACTCGAAGCGCGAGCGCTCCACGAGCTCGCCCGGCAGCAGCTCCGCGTCGCCGGACTCGATGATCGTCACACGGCGCAGCATCTGCCGGATGATGATCTCGATGTGCTTGTCGTGGATCGACACACCCTGCGAGTTGTAGACCTTCTGGACCTCGCCCACCAGGTGCACCTGGACGGCGCGCTGGCCGAGGATGCGCAGCACGTCGTGCGGGTTGACGGCACCCACGGTCAGCGGCTGGCCGACGTCGACGCGGTCGCCCTCGCCCACCAGGAGACGGGCTCGCTTGGAGACGCCGAAGGCGGTCTCGTCGGAGCCGTCGTCCGGGGTGACGACGAGCTTCTTGGTCTTCTCGGTCTCCTCGATCCGGACGCGGCCGGCCGCCTCCGAGATCGGGGCGACACCCTTGGGCGTACGGGCCTCGAAGAGCTCGACGACACGCGGCAGACCCTGGGTGATGTCGTCACCGGCCACACCACCGGTGTGGAAGGTACGCATCGTCAGCTGGGTGCCGGGCTCACCGATGGACTGGGCGGCGATGATGCCGACCGCCTCACCGATGTCCACCAGCTTGCCGGTCGCCAGCGAGCGGCCGTAGCACATGGCGCAGGTGCCGACGGCGGACTCGCAGGTGAGCACCGAACGGGTCTTGACCGTCTCCACGCCGTGGCGGACCAGCTCGTCGATGAGCACATCGCCCAGGTCGGTACCGGCCGGGGCCAGGACCTTCCCCTCGACGACGATGTCCTCGGCGAGGCAGCGCGCGTACACGCTGGTCTCGACGTCCTCCGCCTTGCGCAGCACGCCGTCCGCACCCTTGGACGCGATCCCGAGCTTGAGGCCACGGTCGGTGCCGCAGTCCTCCTCGCGGATGATCACGTCCTGGGAGACGTCCACCAGACGTCGGGTCAGGTAACCCGAGTCGGCGGTACGCAGGGCGGTGTCGGCGAGACCCTTACGGGCACCGTGGGTGGAGATGAAGTACTCCAGCACGGAGAGACCCTCACGGAACGACGCCTTGATGGGCCGCGGGATGGTCTCGTTCTTCGCGTTGGACACCAGACCACGCATACCGGCGATCTGACGCATCTGCATCATGTTTCCGCGCGCGCCCGAGTCGACCATCATGAAGATCGGGTTGGTCTTCGGGAAGTTCGCGTTCATCGCCTCGGCGACCTCGTTGGTCGCCTTGGTCCAGATCGCGATCAGTTCCTGGGTGCGCTCGTCCTTGGTGATCAGACCACGCTCGTACTGCTTCTGGACCTTCTCGTCCTGCGCCTCGTACCCCTCGATGATGCCCTTCTTGGCCTCGGGCACGACCACGTCGGAGATGGCGACGGTGACACCGGAGCGGGTGGCCCAGTGGAAACCGGCCGCCTTCAGGTTGTCCAGCGTCGCCGCGACGATGACCTTGGGGTAACGCTCGGCGAGGTCGTTGACGATCTCGGAGAGCTGCTTCTTGCCCACCGAGTAGTCGACGAACGGGTAGTCCTCCGGCAGCAGCTCGTTGAAGAGCGCGCGGCCCAGCGTGGTGCGCAGCCGGAAGCTGTCACCGGGCTGCCAGACCCCTCCCCCGACGCCGTCGTCCCCTGCCTCCGGAGCCGGCGGGGTCCAGCCGCGGGGCGGGACGGTGCCGATCGGGAAGCGGATGTCGATCTTCGCCTGGAGCGAGAGCTCCCGGGCGTCGAACGCCATGGTCGCCTCGGCGGCCGACCCGAAGGCCCGGCCCTCGCCCTTGACCTCGCGCTCCTCCTCGTCGGTGGTGAGGAAGAACAGGCCCAGCACCATGTCCTGGGTCGGCATGGTCACCGGCCGGCCGTCGGCCGGCTTGAGGATGTTGTTCGAGGACAGCATCAGGATGCGGGCCTCGGCCTGCGCCTCCGCGGACAGCGGCAGGTGCACGGCCATCTGGTCACCGTCGAAGTCCGCGTTGAACGCGGTGCAGACGAGCGGGTGAATCTGAATGGCCTTGCCCTCGACCAGCTGCGGCTCGAAGGCCTGGATGCCGAGGCGGTGCAGGGTCGGCGCACGGTTCAGCAGCACCGGGTGCTCGGCGATGACCTCTTCGAGCACGTCGTACACGACCGTGCGGCCACGCTCGACCATGCGCTTGGCCGACTTGATGTTCTGCGCGTGGTTCAGGTCCACCAGGCGCTTCATCACGAACGGCTTGAAGAGCTCCAGCGCCATGGCCTTGGGCAGACCGCACTGGTGCAGCTTGAGCTGCGGGCCGACGACGATGACCGAACGGGCCGAGTAGTCGACACGCTTACCGAGCAGGTTCTGACGGAACCGGCCCTGCTTACCCTTCAGCATGTCGCTGAGGGACTTCAGCGGACGGTTACCGGGACCGGTCACCGGGCGACCGCGGCGGCCGTTGTCGAACAGCGCGTCGACGGCCTCCTGCAGCATCCGCTTCTCGTTGTTCACGATGATCTCGGGGGCACCGAGGTCAAGGAGACGCTTGAGGCGGTTGTTCCGGTTGATCACACGGCGGTACAGGTCGTTCAGGTCGGAGGTCGCGAAGCGGCCACCGTCCAGCTGCACCATCGGACGCAGGTCCGGCGGGATCACCGGGATGCAGTCCAGCACCATGCCGTTGGGGCTGTTGCGGGTCTGCAGGAAGGCGGAGACGACCTTGAGGCGCTTGAGCGCACGGGTCTTCTTCTGGCCCTTGCCGGTCCGGATGATCTCGCGGAGCTTCTCGGCCTCTTCGTCGAGGTCGAAGGACTCCAGGCGCTTCTGCAGCGCCGCGGCGCCCATGCCGCCCATGAAGTACGTGCCGAAGCGGTCACGCAGCTCACGGTAGAGCAGCTCGTCGCCCTCCAGGTCCTGGACCTTGAGGTTCTTGAAGCGGTTCCACACCTCGTCGAGACGGTCGATCTCGCGCTGGGCGCGGTCGCGCAGCTGCTTCATCTCACGCTCGGCGCCCTCGCGCACCTTACGGCGCACATCGGCCTTGGCACCCTCGGCCTCGAGCTCGGCGAGGTCCGCCTCGAGCTTCTTGGCGCGGGCCTCCAGGTCGGCGTCGCGGCGCTGCTCGATCTGCTGACGCTCGACGGAGACATGGGCCTCCAGCGAGGGCAGATCGCGCGTGCGGCGCTCCTCGTCCACCCACGTGATCATGTAGGCGGCGAAGTAGATGACCTTCTCGAGGTCCTTCGGGGCGAGGTCGAGCAGGTAGCCCAGACGGCTGGGCACGCCCTTGAAGTACCAGATGTGGGTAACGGGAGCGGCCAGCTCAATGTGGCCCATCCGCTCACGGCGCACCTTGGCGCGGGTGACCTCGACACCGCAGCGCTCACAGATGATGCCCTTGAAGCGGACGCGCTTGTACTTACCGCAGTAGCACTCCCAGTCCCGGGTCGGACCGAAGATCTTCTCGCAGAAGAGTCCGTCCTTTTCGGGCTTGAGGGTGCGGTAGTTGATGGTTTCCGGCTTCTTGACCTCACCGTGGGACCACTGACGGATGTCATCAGCGGTGGCGAGGCCGATCCGCAGCTCGTCGAAGAAGTTGACGTCGAGCACTTGTCGTCAATCCCTCTTTCAGGGTCGTGTCTTCGGGTCTGACTGGGGGTCCGGGGAGAGGCCGGGGCGCCTTGGTGGGAGCGCCCCGGCCAGACCCGTCAGACCTCTTCGACGCTGCTCGGCTCGCGCCGGGACAGGTCGATACCGAGCTCCTCCGCAGCGCGGAAGACGTCCTCGTCGGTGTCGCGCATCTCGATGGACATGCCGTCGGACGACAGCACCTCCACGTTGAGGCACAGGGACTGCATCTCCTTGATGAGCACCTTGAAGGACTCGGGGATGCCGGGCTCGGGAATGTTCTCGCCCTTGACGATGGCCTCGTAGACCTTCACGCGGCCGGTCACGTCGTCGGACTTGATGGTCAGCAGCTCCTGGAGGGCGTACGCGGCGCCATAAGCCTCCAGCGCCCACACCTCCATCTCACCGAAGCGCTGGCCACCGAACTGAGCCTTACCACCCAGCGGCTGCTGGGTGATCATCGAGTACGGACCGGTGGACCGGGCGTGCAGCTTGTCGTCCACCAGGTGGTGCAGCTTGAGGATGTACATGTAGCCGACCGAGATCGGCTCCGGGAACGGCTCGCCGGAGCGGCCGTCGAAGAGCCGGGCCTTGCCGGACGACTGGACCAGGCGGTCGCCGTCGCGGTTCGGGATCGTCGAGTCGAAGAGACCGGCGATCTCGTCCTCGCGGGCGCCGTCGAAGACCGGGGTCGCGACGTTGGTGCCGGGCTCGACCTCGTCGGCGCCGATGGCCTGGAGCCGCTGCATCCAGTCCTCGGAGCCCTCGACCTTCCAGCCGCGGGAGGCCAGCCAGCCCAGGTGGATCTCCAGGACCTGTCCCGGGTTCATTCGGGACGGGACACCCAGCGGGTTGAGGATGATGTCGACCGGGGTGCCGTCCTCCAGGAACGGCATGTCCTCGACCGGCAGGATCTTGGAGATGACGCCCTTGTTGCCGTGACGGCCGGCGAGCTTGTCACCATCGGTGATCTTGCGCTTCTGCGCCACGTAGACGCGGACCAGCTGGTTCACGCCCGGCGGCAGTTCGTCGCCCTCTTCGCGGTCGAAGACGCGGACGCCGATGACCTTGCCGATCTCACCGTGCGGCACCTTCAGCGAGGTGTCACGGACCTCACGGGCCTTCTCACCGAAGATCGCGCGCAGCAGCCGCTCCTCCGGGGTCAGCTCGGTCTCGCCCTTCGGGGTGACCTTGCCGACCAGGATGTCGCCGGCGACGACCTCGGCACCGATCCGGATGATGCCGCGCTCGTCGAGGTCGGCGAGGACCTCCTCGGAGACGTTCGGGATGTCCCGGGTGATCTCCTCGGGGCCGAGCTTGGTGTCACGGGCATCGACCTCGTGCTCCTCGATGTGGATCGAGGAGAGGACGTCGTCCTGCACCAGACGCTGGCTGAGGATGATCGCGTCCTCGTAGTTGTGGCCCTCCCACGGCATGAACGCCACCAGGAGGTTCTTGCCGAGCGCCATCTCGCCGTCCTCGGTGGACGGGCCGTCGGCCAGCACCTGGCCGGCGATCACCCGCGCACCCTCGTCCACGACGACCTTCTGGTTGAAGGAGGTGCCCTGGTTGGAGCGGGAGAACTTGGCCACCCGGTAGGTGGTGTAGGTGCCGTCGTCGTTGGCCACCGTCACGTAGTCGGCGGAGACCTCCTGGACGACACCGTCCTTCTCGGCCTTGATGACGTCGCCGGCGTCGACCGCACAGCGGTACTCCATGCCGGTGCCGACCAGCGGGGACTCCGCCTTGATCAGCGGCACGGCCTGGCGCATCATGTTCGAGCCCATGAGCGCGCGGTTGGCGTCGTCGTGCTCGAGGAAGGGGATCATCGCGGTCGCGACCGACACCATCTGGCGCGGTGAGACGTCCATGTAGTCGACGTCGTCGCCGGGGATGTAGTCGACCTCGCCGCCACGGCGGCGGACCAGGACGCGGTTCTCGGCGAAGCGCAGGTCGTCCGCGAGCGGGGCGTTGGCCTGCGCGATGACGAAGCGGTCCTCTTCATCGGCCGTCAGGTAGTCGACGTCGTCGGTGACGACACCGTCGACGACCTTGCGGTACGGGGTCTCGATGAAACCGAACGCGTTGACCCGGCCGTACGAGGCGAGCGAGCCGATCAGACCGATGTTCGGGCCTTCGGGCGTCTCGATCGGGCACATGCGGCCGTAGTGCGACGGGTGCACGTCACGGACCTCGAAGCCCGCCCGCTCACGGGAGAGACCACCGGGGCCGAGCGCGTTCAGACGGCGCTTGTGGGTCAGACCCGACAGCGGGTTCGTCTGGTCCATGAACTGCGACAGCTGGCTGGTGCCGAAGAACTCCTTGATGGAGGCGACGACCGGCCGGATGTTGATCAGGGTCTGCGGCGTGATCGCCTCGACGTCCTGAGTCGTCATGCGCTCACGCACGACGCGCTCCATACGGGCCAGACCCGTGCGGACCTGGTTCTGGATCAGCTCGCCGACGTTACGGATACGGCGGTTGCCGAAGTGGTCGATGTCGTCGGTCTCGACGACCACGGACTGGCCGTTGTCCCCGACGGTCTCGGTCTCACCGGCGTGCAGCTTCACCAGGTACTTGATCGAGGCGATGACGTCCTCGACCGTCAGGACGCCCGCGTCCAGCGGAGCGGCCGAACCCAGCTTCTTGTTGACCTTGTAGCGGCCGACCTTCGCGAGGTCGTAGCGCTTCGGGTTGAAGTAGAGGTTCTCGAGCAGCGTCTGCGCGGCCTCCCGTGTGGGGGGCTCGCCCGGACGCAGCTTGCGGTAGATGTCGAGCAGCGCGTCGTCCTGGCCCTGGGTGTGGTCCTTCTCCAGGGTGGCGCGCATCGACTCGTACTCGCCGAACTCCTCCAGGATCTGCTCGGTCGTCCAGCCGAGAGCCTTCAGGAGAACGGTGACGGACTGCTTGCGCTTGCGGTCGATACGCACACCGACCATGTCACGCTTGTCGATCTCCATCTCCAGCCAGGCACCCCGGGACGGGATGACCTTGACGGAGAAGATGTCCTTGTCGGACGTCTTGTCGATGGAGGAGTCGAAGTAGACACCCGGCGAGCGGACCAGCTGCGAGACGACGACACGCTCGGTGCCGTTGATGCAGAAGGTGCCCTTGTCGGTCATGAGCGGGAAGTCGCCCATGAAGACCGTCTGGGACTTGATCTCGCCGGTCTCGTTGTTGGTGAACTCGGCCGTGACGAAGAGCGGAGCGGCGTAGGTGAAGTCACGCTCCTTGCACTCGTCGATCGAGTTCTTCGGCGGCTCGAAACGGTGATCACGGAAAGTCAGGGACATCGACCCGGAGAAGTCCTCGATCGGGGAGATCTCCTCGAAGATCTCTTCCAGACCGGACTTGGTGGGGACGTCCTGACCGCTGTCCAGCGCAGCCTCGACGCGAGCCTTCCAGGCGGCATTGCCGAGCAGCCAATCGAAGCTCTCGGTCTGCAGCGCGAGGAGGTTCGGAACCTCGAGAGGCTCCCTGATCTTCGCAAAGGAGATGCGCAGCGGGGCGGTGCTGGCGCCATTGTTCGTATTGGCAGTCGAGGCGTTGCGCGAGGCGGCCAAGAGGGGGTCCTTCCGAGGGCTCGGACTCACTACGCGCGTACCGGTCCTACCGAGAGCCCATGGATGAAATCCCTGGTCAGGGTGTCTCCATCAATAGTGCTCGAAGGTAGGTATGCCCCTGGTGACGGGCAGGGAGCAGCTAACAGGCAGCGCAAAGGGTCAGTGTAGCCACTTGGCACACTGATGTCCAGCGCCGAGTTCCTGAGACCGGCAGTGCCAATCTCTCCCTCCGGTGAGGGGCGCGCCCCTCGTTGTCTTCATCCGCCCTGGCGGCAGCCCGCGCGCTCGATGCGCATATCGATACTGCCCGCTTCGCCGACGATCCATGCCTCGGACTTTTGGATCGATGCGGCGTCGCGTCCTGAGAATTGCGCGCTGCGTGCCGTTCGTCAAGGCCCCCCACTCCGGCGAGATCGTCACAGGGCGTGGCGACAGGCAACGAAGATCACCCTACCTCCACAACTCCGTAAGACAATGTAGCCCTGACGGGAACGCCGAAGGGCGACCACCCGAACGGGTGATCGCCCCTGGCTGCAACCGGGCCGCGCCGCCGGACGTCCTACGGGCGTGTGGCGGCGGGCCGAGAGGTCACTTGACCTCGACGGAGGCGCCGGCGCCCTTGAGGGACTCGGCGGCCTTGTCGGCCTGCTCCTTGTTGACCTTCTCGAGGACCGGCTTCGGGGTGCCGTCGACGAGGTCCTTGGCCTCCTTCAGACCCAGGGAGGTCAGCTCACGCACGACCTTGATGACCTGGATCTTCTTGTCGCCGGCGCCGGTGAGGATGACGTCGAACTCGTCCTTCTCCTCCTCGGCCGGGGCAGCGGCACCCGGGGCGCCCGGGGCGGCGGCCACGACGGCGGCCGGGGCGGCGGCGGTGACGTCGAACTTCTCCTCGAAGGCCTTCACGAACTCGGAGAGCTCGATGAGGGTCATCTCCTCGAACTGCGCGAGCAGGTCGTCCTGGCTGAGCTTCGCCATGATGGCGGTCCTTCCACTAATTCGGCAGGTGGTGCCGGATGTACATGTCGGCGGGCTTCCCGGCCCGCTGCGACCGGAGCCTGATTACTCGGACTCGGCCTCGGCGGGAGCCGGGGATTCGGCACCGCCCTGCTCGGCCTGCTTCTGCCGGAGCGCCTCGGCGGTCCGGATGAACTTGGACAGCGGGGCCTGGAAGAGCGCGGCAGCCTGGGACTGCTTGGCCTTCATCGCACCCGCCAGCTTGGCGAGCAGCACCTCACGGGACTCGAGGTCCGCGAGCTTCTTGATCTCGTCGGCGGACAGCGCCTTGCCATCAAGGACACCGCCCTTGATGACGAGAGCGGGGTTCTCCTTGGCGAAGTCACGGAGACCCTTCGCCGCCTCGACCGGGTCACCGGTCACGAAGGCGACGGCCGACGAACCCGCGAACAGGTCGTCGAGCTGGTTGATCCCGGCCTCATTGGCCGCGATCTTGGTCAGCGTGTTCTTCACCACACGGTACTGAACGTTCTCACCGAGCGAACGGCGCAGCTCCTTGAGCTGCGCAACGGTGAGACCGGTGTACGCGGTGACGAGAGCCGCGTTGGAGCTGCGGAACTTCTCCCGCATCTCGTCGACAGCTGCGACCTTGTCAGGACTCGCCATGAGCCTCGGCCTCCTTCCGGGTGATGAGGACCGCTTCGGCCTGAAGGAAGGAGACTGGACAACGCGAAAACGCCCCGGCGCAGGCGCTCGGGGCGTAACTCGACCGGCAGGGCTCGCGACCCGTTCGGGAGTTCAACCACGTACACCTACGCAGGTCGCCCGCAGCTAGCGGATCCTTCAGCCACCGGCCCCTTACGGGGGCACAGCGACAACCAGCGGTCTTTGGCTTCTGTAGGAGATTACGCGAACGGGCCGCGGCCAGGCAAATCGGCTCTACTGCTGGAGCATGTCCTGGAAGTCCACGGTGTCCGATGAGGACGGCTCGGTGACGGTCACGCTGGTGCCGTAGTCCGAGTAGTAGACCGTGGAGTCGTAGGCGCCGTTGTTGCTCTGCGCCTGCTCACGCTTCTTGACCAGCAGGTTCTCCCCATCCACCCACAGGTCGATGGTCTCGGTGTCCATACCGGAGGTCTCCAGCTGCTTCTGCAGCGCGTCCAGGTCGGACTGGCTGAGCTCCTTGGACTGCATCTTGGCGATCTCGGAGACCTTGACCGTGCCCGTGTAGTGGGTGGCCTTGACGCCCTTCACGTCCTCGCTGCCCACGCTCTTGACCTTGCCCGTGGCGAGCAGCAGCTCCACCGAGCGCGACGGGTTGTTGTTCTGCATCTGGTCCTTCAGGAAGGCGCCCGAGGGGCCCGCCTTCTGGGCCAGCACGTCGTAGTCGTACTTCACCCAGTGCTTGCCGCGGCCCGCCTGGGCGGCGAACTCGTCGCCCATGTTCAGGAACATGGCGTCGGGGGTGTACTTGGCGTCCATCGGCTTGCCCGCGATCGGGGAGGAGGCGATGGCGCCACCGGTCTGGGTGATGGACATGTTGGCCCGGATGCCGTTGGCCCAGTCCATGTCGCCGGACATCCGCGAGTTCTGCTCGCCCATCTTGGTGGTGCCCTCGACCTTGGCCGAGTTCTTCTTGTCCGTCTGCTGCGAGGCGAGCTTGAGCGCCGCCAGCGGGCTCATCGCGGACTGCCCGGACTTGTCGCCGCCGGTCTTGTCGCCGGCCTTGTCATCGTCGGACTTCTCGCTCCCGCACGCGGTGAGGCCGACCATCAGAACGAGGCTTCCAGCGGCTATCGCCCATCGCGCACCGACATGAGTACCGCGCACGGCTCCCCCTAGTTTTTATTTCTCTTTTACGTCTGCTGCAGAGTGACTTTAGCGGAGGGAACCGACAACAGAAGACGCCGGGCCCCCGCACCTTCGACGCGGTGCGGGGGCCCGGCGGTTGCACACCGTGGTGCGCTGGGTCAGAGGCGGCCTCAGACGGCCTCTTCCTCGACCAGCAGGTTGCGGGTGCGGTTGGCGTCCAGCGGGATGCCGGGGCCCATCGTGGTGGTCAGGGTCGCCTTCTTGATGTAGCGGCCCTTCGCGGCGGACGGCTTGAGACGGTTGATCTCCTCGAGCGCCGCGGCGTAGTTCTCCACCAGCTTGGTCTCGTCGAACGAGAGCTTGCCGATGATGAAGTGCAGGTTGGAGTGCTTGTCGACGCGGAACTCGATCTTGCCGCCCTTGATGTCCGTGACGGCCTTGGCCACGTCCGGGGTGACGGTTCCGGTCTTCGGGTTCGGCATCAGACCACGCGGACCGAGCACCCGGCCGAGGCGGCCGACCTTGCCCATGAGGTCCGGGGTGGCGACGACGGCGTCGAAGTCCAGACGCCCCTTGGACACCTCGTCGATGAGCTCGTCGGAGCCGACGATGTCGGCGCCGGCGGCCTCCGCGGCCGCAGCACGGTCACCGGTCGCGAAGACCAGGACCCGGGCGGTCTTACCGGTGCCGTGCGGCAGATTCACGGTGCCGCGGACCATCTGGTCGGCCTTGCGCGGGTCGACGCCCAGGCGCATGGCGACCTCGACGGTCGCGTCGAACTTGGTCGCGGAGGTGTCCTTCGCGAGACGGACGGCCTCGAGCGGGGCGTAGTTGCGCTCCCGGTCGATCTTGGCGTCCGCAGCGCGGAGAGTCTTGCTGCGCTTGCTCACTGTTGCTCCTGATGGTGTGGAGTTCGTGGTCCGGGCCAGCGCTTGGCCCTGCCACACGTGACTGCGGGGGCTGTGTGCCCTCGCCGTGGAGGTGTCAGCCCTCGACCGTGATGCCCATGGAACGGGCGGTGCCGGCGATGATCTTCTCGGCGGCGTCCAGGTCATTGGCGTTCAGGTCGGGCATCTTGGTGGTGGCGATCTCACGCACCTGGTCGCGGCTGATCTTGGCGACCTTGGTCTTGTGAGGCTCGCCGGAGCCCTTCTCCACGCCCGCGGCCTTGAGGATCAGCTTGGCGGCCGGCGGGGTCTTGGTCACGAAGGTGAAGGAGCGGTCCTCGTAGACCGTGATCTCCACCGGCACGACCATGCCACGCTGCGACTCGGTCGCGGCGTTGTAGGCCTTGCAGAACTCCATGATGTTGACGCCGTGCTGGCCCAGCGCGGGGCCGACCGGCGGGGCCGGGTTCGCGGCGCCGGCCTGGATCTGGAGCTTGATCAGCCCCGTGACCTTCTTCTTCTTGGGAGGCATGCTCTCTCCGGGTCCTAGTGAGAGGTGGTTCGCCTCCGAACCGGATCATCCGGATGGAGGCATACCGCACAACGATAACGGGTATAGGTGTGCGCCTTAAAACCGAGCAGGTCAGACCGGCCGCGAAAGCCCGTCTGACCTGTTCGGAAGTTCCGTTGCGGAGACTCAGTTCTTCTGGATCTGGTCGAAGCTCAGCTCGACCGGGGTCTCCCGGCCGAAGATCTCCACCAGGCCCTTGACCTTCTTCGAGTCGGCGTTGATCTCGTTGATCGTCGCCTGCAGGGTCGCGAACGGGCCGTCGGTGACCGTGACCGAGTCGCCGACCTCGAAGTCCAGCACCTGGACCTCGACCTTGCGGCTCGGCGCCGGCATGCCGCTCTCCTCGGCGGCGGCCTTGGCGGCCTTCTCCTCGGCCTCGGGAGCGAGCATCTTGACGATCTCGTCCAAGGTCAGCGGGTACGGGTCGTAGGCGTTGCCCACGAAGCCGGTGACGCCCGGGGTGTTGCGGACGACACCCCACGACTCGTTGGTCAGGTCCATGCGGACGAGCACATAGCCGGGCAGCTTGTTCTGCCGGACGTTCTTGCGCTCGCCGTTCTTGATCTGGACGATCTCTTCCTCGGGGACCTCGGCCTGATAGATGAAGTCCTCGACGTTCAGCGAGACGGCACGCTGCTCCAGGTTGGCCTTCACGCGCTTCTCGTAGCCCGCGTAGGTGTGGATCACGTACCACTCACCGGGCAGTCCGCGCAGCTCCTGGCGGAGCGCCTCGACCGGGTCGACGACCTCGGTCTCGGCCTCCGCCTCGGCCGCGTCTTCTGCCTCGTCCAGCCCGTCCGGCTCGGCCGCGGGGGCCGCATCGGCCTCGAGGGCGTCCTCGCCCTCGACATGCAGCGCGTCCTCCTCGGCGGGCACGCCCGCCGCGGCGTCGGCTGCTTCAGCCTGGTCGGAGTCCGCCGCCTCAACGATGTCGAGCTCGTCCTCACGGGACTCGACGGGCTCGGCGGCGTCGTTCAGGTTCGGGTCAGACACTGTGGCTGCTTCTTCCTGGCTTCAAAGGGGTGGAACGTGCGAAAGAGGCGACGCCGGGACGGCGGCCGCCTTTCGCGTGGGTCTCAGCCAAAGACGTACTTGATGGCGTTATTGAACCCATAGTCAATCACGGTCACGATGCCAATCATGATGAGGACGAAAACGATCACCACACTGGTGTACGTCGACAGCTGACCGCGGGTGGGCCAGACGACCTTCCGCAGCTCAGCGATGATCTGGCGGTAGAAGAGCGCGAGGCGGCCAAAGGGCCCCTTCTTCGCGCGCTTGCCGCCACGGCGACCCCGCTTGGTCGCCACCTCGTCCTCGTCGGGACGACCGCTCTCAGGCGTCGCGGTGGAGCCAAGGGCTTCCGTCACTCGTCCTCACCTGAATCCGGGTCGTGGCCGTGCCGCGTCCGGCCCGGCCGCACAGCGGTGCTTGTCCTTGCGTACGCGTGCACGCACCCTGATCAAAGTGCGTGTAGCAGGGCCGGAGGGACTTGAACCCCCAACCGCTGGTTTTGGAGACCAGTGCTCTACCAATTGAGCTACGACCCTTCGCGGCACCACCAACCTACCGCATACATCCGGCTGCACGGAGTGTGCGGTCGGATGCGGCTGTTGATCGGCCAACGACGGTTGAGTGTACGTGCTTGACGGCCAGGCGTCGAACGAGAAGCGCGCGAAGTCTCCGCAAACCCCTGTGCCACCCATTTCGCCCGTCTGCGACGATGCATCTATGACCGCTGCTACTCCCCCCGTACAGTCCCCGACCGACCGGCGGGTATCGGCCCGGATCGGCTCGATCTCCGAGTCCGCGACCCTCGCCGTCGACGCCAAGGCCAAGGCCCTCAAGGCCGCCGGCCGTCCGGTGATCGGCTTCGGCGCCGGTGAGCCCGACTTTCCCACGCCCGACTATGTCGTCGACGCCGCGGCGGCGGCCTGCCGCGACCCGAAGTACCACCGCTACACGCCGGCCGGCGGGCTCCCCGAGCTCAAGACCGCGATCGCCGCGAAGACGCTGCGCGACAGCGGTTACGAGGTCGAGGCGGCCCAGGTCCTGGTGACCAACGGCGGCAAGCAGGCGATCTACGAGGCGTTCGCCGCGATCCTGGACCCGGGCGACGAGGTCATCGTCCCCGCGCCCTACTGGACCACCTACCCGGAGTCGATCCGGCTGGCCGGCGGTGTCCCGGTGGAGGTCGTCGCCGACGAGACGACCGGCTACCGCGTCTCCGTCGAGCAGCTGGAGGCGGCCCGCACCGAGCACACCAAGGTGCTGCTCTTCGTCTCCCCCTCGAACCCCACCGGCGCGGTCTACAGCCGTGAGCAGATCGAGGAGGTCGGCCGCTGGGCCGCCGAGCACGGGCTGTGGGTGCTGACCGACGAGATCTACGAGCACCTGGTCTACGGCGACGCCGAGTTCCACTCGCTGCCGGTCGTGGTGCCCGAGCTGCGCGACAAGTGCATCGTGGTCAACGGTGTCGCGAAGACGTACGCGATGACCGGCTGGCGGGTGGGCTGGGTCATCGGCCCCAAGGACGTCATCAAGGCCGCGACCAACCTGCAGTCGCACGCCACCTCGAATGTGAGCAATGTCGCTCAGGTCGCCGCGCTGACCGCCGTCTCGGGCGACCTGGACGCCGTGGCCACGATGCGCGAGGCGTTCGACCGCCGCCGCCGCACCATCGTGCGGATGCTGAACGAGATCGACGGCGTCGAGTGCCCGGAGCCGGAGGGCGCCTTCTACGCCTATCCCTCGGTCAAGGGGCTGCTCGGCAAGGAGATCCGCGGCAAGCGGCCGCGGACCAGCGTCGAGCTGGCGGAGCTGATCCTGGAGGAGGCCGAGGTCGCGGTGGTGCCGGGTGAGGCGTTCGGCACCCCGGGCTATCTGCGGCTGTCGTACGCGCTGGGCGACGAGGACCTCGTCGAGGGCGTCTCCCGGCTGCAGAAGCTGCTGGGCGAGGCGAGCGCGTAAGGCGCACGGGTCGCACGCACGTAGGGAACGGGCCGGAATCCGCGGGAGCGGATCCGGCCCTTCCTCATGTGTGCACCTCCCCGTTCGGGGAAAGCGGTACCGGCGGGTCCGGTCGTACGGCAGTATCTGCAGATGGCACGCGATGTACACCTGCTCCCCAAAGCGCATCTGCATCTTCACTTCACCGGCTCCATGCGCAGCGCGACCCTCCTGGAACTCGCCGACAAGTACGGCGTCCACCTGCCCGAGGCACTGAGCGGCGGTGAGCCGCCGAAGTTGCGGGCCACCGATGAACGCGGCTGGTTCCGCTTCCAGCGGCTGTACGACATCGCACGATCCTGCCTGCGGGACGCCGACGACATCCGGCGGCTGGTCCGCGAGGCGGCCCAGGAGGACGTGCGGGACGGGGCCCAGTGGCTGGAGATCCAGGTCGACCCCACCTCGTACGCCCCGCGCCTGGGCGGGCTGATCCCGGCGATGGAGGTCATCCTGGACGCGGTCGAGAGCGCCTCCGCGGACACCGGTCTTGGGATCAGGGTGCTGGTCGCCGCCAACCGCATGAAGCATCCGCTGGAGGCGCGCACCCTGGCCCGGCTCGCGGTGCGCTACGCGGACCGCGGCGTGGTCGGCTTCGGCCTCTCCAACGACGAGCGGCGCGGCTTCGCCCGCGACTTCGACCGGGCCTTCGCCATCGCCCGGGAGGGCGGGCTGCTGGCGGCGCCGCACGGCGGCGAGCTGTCGGGCGCCGGCAGCGTGCGGGACTGCCTGGACGACCTCGGCGCGGCCCGGGTCGGCCACGGGGTGCGCGCGGCGGAGGACCCACGGCTGCTCGCCAAGCTCGCCGAGCGCCAGGTGACCTGCGAGGTGTGCCCGTCGTCGAACGTGGCGCTCGGCGTCTACGAGAAGCCGGAGGACGTCCCGCTGCGGACGCTGTACGACGCGGGGGTGCCGATGGCGCTCGGGGCGGACGACCCGCTGCTCTTCGGCTCACGGCTGGCGGCGCAGTACGAGCTGGTGCGCGAGCACCACGGCTTCACGGACGCCGAACTGGCCGAGCTGGCGCGTCAGTCGGTGCGCGGGTCGGCCGCGCCGGAGGAGGTCCGGCGGCGGATGCTGGCGGGGATCGACGACTGGCTGGCGGGCCCCGACCACTCACGTGAGTAGTCGGGCTCAGAGACTCACGCCCACCGTCACCGGCTCGTTGACCAGCCGGATCCCGAACGCCTCCTCGACCCCGGCCACCACCTCGCGGGCCAGCGCCAGCAGATCCTCGGTCGTGGCCTCGCCCCGGTTGGTGAGGGCGAGCGTGTGCTTGGTGGAGATCCGGGCCGGGCCGGTGCCGTAGCCCTTGGTGAAGCCCGCCTTGTCGATCAGCCAGGCCGCGGAGGTCTTGATCAGGCCGTCGCCCGCCGGGAAGGCGGGCACCGCGGTGTCCGGGCCCAGGCGGTCGGCGACGCGGGCCAGGAAGGCGGCGTAGGCGTCCTCGGTGAGCACCGGGTTGGTGAAGAACGACCCAGCGGACCAGGTGTCGTGGTCCTCGGGGTCGAGCACCATGCCCTTGCCCGCGCGCAGTCCCAGGACGGTCTCGCGGGCCACGGCGGCCGGCACCCGGTCCCCCACCTCGACGCCGAGCACCCGCGCGGTCTCGGCGTACCGCACGGGCGCGGAGAGGCCGCCCGCGTCCTCCAGCTCGAAGCGGACCCGGAGCACCACATGGCGGTCGGGGTCGGCCTTGAAGCGGCTGTGGCGGTAGGAGAAGGCGCAGTCGGCGTTCGGGATCGTGACGACCTCGTCGGCGCGGCGGTCGTAGGCGATCACCTCGGTGATCGTGGCGGAGACCTCCTGGCCGTAGGCGCCGACGTTCTGTATCGGCGTGGCCCCCGCGGAGCCGGGGATTCCGGCGAGGCATTCGACGCCCGCGAGCCCCGCCCGGACCGTACGGGCCACGGCGTCGGACCAGTTCTCGCCCGCGGCGAGCTCCAGGCGGGTGCCGTCGAGCGTGAAGCCGCTGGTCGCGATCTGCAGGGCGGTGCCGTCGAAGCCCTTGTCGGCGATGACCAGATTGCTGCCGCCGCCGATCACCAGCAGCGGGATCCCGGCCGCGTCGGCCGCCCGCACCGCGGCGATGACCTCATCGTCGGTCGTGGCCGTGATCAGCCGGTTGGCCGGTCCGCCGAGGCGGAAGGTGGTGAGGGGCGCGAGAGGGGCGTCGTGGAGTTCCTGCACGCGCTCAAGAGTACGGGGGCGCCCCCTGGGGGCCCTGGGGTGGCCGCCCCCGGTGTGGGGAGTCCGGGGGCCGACGGGCGTGTGGCCCGTAAAGCGCTCAGACGGGCTTCACACGCGGTGGCGTGCTCTCATCCGCCTGGGGGCCGCTCGGGCGCGGTCGAGGGCTCAGGCGAGCCGTACCACGGCGCGGGCCCGGCCCAGCACCTTCTGGCCGGCGCTGGTCGCCATGATGTCGAGGCGCACCGTGCGGGCCTCGTCGTCCAGCTTGGCGGCGACCTTGGCGCCGATCTCGATGAGCGCGCCCTTGTCGTCGTTGGGGACCACGACCGGCCTGGTGAAGCGGACGCCGTACTCGACGAGGGCGCCGGGGTCGCCGGCCCACTCGGTCACCACCCGGGCCGCCTGGGCCATGGTGTAGGCGCCGTGCGCGATGACGTCGGGGAGGCCGACCTCCCTGGCGAACTTCTCGTTCCAGTGGATCGGATTGAAGTCGCCCGACGCGCCCGCGTACCGCACGAGGTCGGCGCGGTTCACCCGGAACTCGCGCATCGGCACCTCGGTGCCGACCTCCACGGTGTCGTACGAGATCTTGGCCGTCGTCATCTGCTCTCCTCCACCTCTGCGTCGGCGGCGCGGGCCACCAGCGTCGTGAACGACGTCGCTACATGATCACCCGCCTTGTCGTGGACCTCGCCGCGGACGGACAGGATGTCGTTGCCGGCCAGCGACTTGATCGAGTCGATGATCGAGGTGACCGAGAGGTGGTCCCCCGCGCGGACCGGGCGGGTGTACTCGAACTGCTGGTCGCCGTGGACCACCCGGCTGTAGTCCAGCCCCAGTTGCGGGTCCTCGACAACCTGCTTCCCGGCCGCCTTGAAGGTGATCGTGAAAATGAACGTCGGCGGGGCGATCACGTCGGGGTAGCCGAGGGCCCTGGCCGCCTCGGGGTCGGTGTAGGCCGGATTGGTGTCACCCAGGGACTCGGCGAATTCCCGGATCTTCTCCCGGCCGACCTCGTACGCCGCGGTGGGCGGGTAGGTCCGCCCCACGAAGGACTGGTCGAGCGCCATCGGCGCACACCTCCTGCGATTGAATTACCAACGAAACGAGGCCGCCCCCGCGAGTGGGGGCGGCCTCGAATGAGAGCTTATTGCTATCGCGTCTCACGGTGCGCGGTGTGCGCGTTGCAACGCGGGCAGTGCTTCTTGATCTCAAGGCGATCCGGGTCGTTGCGCCGGTTCTTCTTGGTGATGTAGTTCCGCTCCTTGCACTCCACGCAGGCCAGCGTGATCTTCGGGCGGACGTCGGTGGCAGCCACGTGAGTGCTCCTTGACGAACGGATAAAGGATTAACGCAGAAAGAGTAGCCGATCGAAGGACCGACCCCACAATCGGCTACTGTCAGTAGCGGTGACCGGACTTGAACCGGTGACACAGCGATTATGAGCCGCTTGCTCTACCGACTGAGCTACACCGCTGTGATGCGAGTGACTCCCCGCTCGACTCAGCGTAGCCGAACGGGAAACCTCACACATCAGAGCCCCAATACGGAATCGAACCGTAGACCTTCTCCTTACCATGGAGACGCTCTGCCGACTGAGCTATTGGGGCGAGCGATGAAGACATTACACGGTCGGCCGCCGAAGGTGAAATCCGTATCGCCCCCCGTCACCCTGGGCTCAGGCACCACACCGGTACGACTATTCGGCTCCTCCGCGAAGCCGCCCCCACCGCGTCCTAGGCTTCGGATCGCACCCGCGTGATCTTGGCTGCGCACGCATCCGACGCATGCCCGGCGCGTTGCTCGTCGCCTTACCCCTCGCGTGCCCGGCGCGTACCCGTGGCGCCCTGGCGTCACCGCCACCGCACCTCGTCACGCAACCGTCGCGCGCCCCTGTGCGCCCCGCGTACGCCCTGCGAATCCCAGGAGTGCGATGCCCGAGAGCCAGCAGCAGCCGCAGCAGCCGCCCAGGAACGGCGGCGCGGCCCCCGAGCCCACCGCTCTGGTGCTCGGCGGCGTCCGGCTCGCCGACGGGCGCACCGTGGACGTCCGGCTCAGCGGCGGGCGGATCGAGGCCGTGGGCACGGCGGGCAGCCTCGTCCCCGGCACCCGGCTGGACCTCGGCGGCTATCTGCTGCTGCCCGCCCCCGCCGAACCGCACGCCCACTGCGACACCGCCCTTACGGCCGACATGGCGGGCCCGGTCCCGTACGCCCCCGGGGACATCCAGCGCCGCACCGTCGAGGCCGCGCTGCTCCAGCTGGGCCACGGGGCGACCGCGCTGCGCACCCATGTCCGCGTCGGCGGGGTGCACGGGCTGCGCTCCCTGGAGGCCGTCCTGGAGGCCGGCCGGACCCTGCGCGGGCTCACGGAGCTGAGCGCGGTGGCGGTGCCCCGGGTGCTGACCGGCGCCGCCGGGGCGGACGGTCTGGCGATGCTGCGGGATGCGGTGGGGATGGGCGCGTCGGTCATCGGCGGCTGCCCCGACCTCGACCCGGATCCGACCGGCCACGCCGAGGCCGTCCTCGACCTCGCCGCCCGCCATGGCTGCGCGGTCGATCTGCACACGGACGGTGACGACCCGGCCCGCCTCGCCCGGCTCGCGGCGATGGCCGGGGGCCTGCGGCCGGGCGTCACCATCGGCCCCTGCGGCGGGCTGTCCCGGCTGCCCCTGGAGAGCGCGGGGAGGATCGCCGAGCGGCTGGCGGCGGCCGGGGTGACCGTCGTCTGCCTCCCCCAGGGCGACTGCGCCGGGCTGGAGCACCAGGGCAGGCGGGGAGCGGGCACCTGCGCCTGCGCGCCGGTGCGGCTGCTGCGCGCCGCGGGCGTCCGGGTGGCCGCGGGCAGCGGGGCGCTGCGGGACGCGGTCAATCCGGTGGGCCGGGGCGATCCCCTGGAGGCCGCCTTTCTGCTGGCGTCCCGGGGCGGGCTGCGGCCGGAGGAGGCGTACGAGTCGGTGTGCGGGCGGGCGCGGGCCGCGATGGGGCTCGCCGAGGTGCGGGTGGAGGCCGGTTTCCCGGCGGAGCTGCTCGCGGTGCGCGGGGACGGGCTCGCGGGGGTGCTCTCGCTCGCGTACAGCAGGGTCGTGGTGCACCGGGGCCGGGTGGTGGCCCGTACCAGCGCGGTGCGGGAGTACTGCGACTCGGCGGCCGCGGTGGCGCTGGATCTGCCCCGGCAGGCGCGGTCGCAGAGCGGCGGCGAGCAACAGTAGGCCGCACGGCGTACGGTCGGGATCATGCGCATTGTCATCGCTGGTGGACATGGACAGATCGCACTGCGGCTGGAGCAGTTGCTCACCGCGCGCGGAGACGAAGTGGCGGGCATCATCCGCAAGCCGGAACAGGCGGGCGACCTGCTGACGTCGGGCACCGAGCCCGTCGTCTGCGACCTCGAGTCGGCCTCGCTGGAGGACGTGGTCAAGCATCTGGAGAACGCGGACGCGGCCGTCTTCGCGGCCGGCGCGGGCCCCGGCAGCGGTGCCGCCCGTAAGGAGACCGTCGACCACCGGTCCGCGGTGCTCTTCGCGGACGCGGCCGAGCGGGCCGGGGCCCGGCGGTTCCTGATCATCTCCTCGATGGGCGCGTCCCACCAGCCGCCGCCGGAAACCGACCCGGTCTTCGCCGCCTATCTGCGCGCCAAGGCCGCGGCCGACGACGACATCCGCGCCCGGGACGGCCTCGACTGGACCGTGCTGCGCCCGGGCCGGCTGACGAACGACCCGGGCACGGGCCGGGTGAAGCTGGCCGAACGCACGGGCCGGGCCGAGATCACCCGCGACGATGTGGCGGCGGTCCTGACCGCCCTGCTGGACGAGCCCCGTACGGCGGGCCGCACGCTGGAGCTGATCAACGGCGGCACGCCGGTGGCGGACGCGGTGGCGGCGGTCGCCGCCGAGCGGGGCTGAGGCGCGGGAACGGCCGGGGGCGGCCGGTCAGCCGGTCAGCCGGTTCCGGCCCGATGGCTCAGAAGTCCACCCGGGCCGGGGCATCGGCCCGGGCCACGGACTCCTGGGCGTACTGCCGCTCGTACGCCGCCCGGATCCGTTCGATCCGCGGGTCCTGCGTCGGGGCCTCGGACGTCGGGTAGAGCAGGATCACCTCGTACGAGCGCTCCCGCTCGATCGTCCCGTTCTGGTCCCGCCACTGCCCCCGGCCGTCCTGGACCGTCAGCCCGGCGGGGAAGCGCGGAGTGATCTGCCGGTCCACGAAGGCCAGAAACTGCTTCTCGGTGACGGGCGGCCCGCCGTCGGGGCGCTCGGTGCCGAAGAAGAGCCGGGTCTCGACGTAGGGCTTACCGCGGTCCACGGCGGCGGAGGCCGCGGCGGCGGGCGGGTCGTCCAGCGCGGCGTACGCGGCGACGGGGGTGGCGGCGAGGGCGAAGGCCGCCCCGAAGGCGGCTATACGGGCGCGCGGTTTCATGGTCGGCACGTTGGGCTTCACGGTCGGCATCGTCCGATGGTCCCGGCGCCCGGAACCCCGGGGAAGACCGCCTTACGGGGCACATCCGTGCGAGGCGTGCGAGACGCGGGGGCCGGGCCCAGACCAAGGGACACATGACCAAGAATCGCGCTCAGACCCTGCGCCACCGGGCCATCGCGAACGAGAACACCCCGAAGAGCGCCAGCCCCAGCGCCACCGCCATCAGCAGCCAGGGCCCCGCCGCCGTCCCGGCGAAGGTCCGCAGCGTGTCGTCGATGCCCTTCGCCTTGTCCGGGTCGTAGCGCACGGCGGCCGAGAGCGCGAAGCCGCCCGCCACCGCGAAGACGGCCCCGCGGGCCACCCCGCCGCAGACCCCCAGCGCCTCCACGGCCCGCCGCGTCCGCCGGGACATCGCGCCCAGCTTGAGGTACTTGCGGAAGCCGCGCCGCAGCGCCCGTACGGCGATCCACACCCCGGCCGCGGCCACCGCGGCCCCGGCGGCGGCGACCAGCCACCGGCCGTACGTCAGGTCGAGCGCGCGGGCGGTCACGTCCTGGGACTGCCGGTCGCTGGAGCCGCTGCCCCGCTCGCCGGTGGCGAAGGAGAGCACGGAGTACGCGACGACGCCGTAGAAGACCGCGCGGGCCGCCCCCGCCAGCCGCTTGCGTGCCGCGCCCCCGTCCGGCCCCGCGGCCCCGAAGACCGCCTCGGACAGCCGCCACAGCGCCATGCAGACCAGCCCGATGCCGACCGCCCAGACCAGCGCCGCGCCGAACGGCTGCTGGGCGAGGACCTGGAGGGCCCCGCCCCGGTCGGCCTGCTCGCCGTGGTCGCCCAGGGCGATGCGCAGCGCCAGGAGGCCGATGAGCAGATAGAGCACCCCCCGGGTGGCCAGCCCCCAGCGGGCCGCCGCCTCGATGGCCCGGCTACCCGCCTCGCGTGGGGTACGTGTGCCCGTTGCCGAACCCAGTCCGCGTGCGATCGACGATGCGTTCACCGTTTCCTCCCGGTTGTCGCACATCGTGTGCCCTGGACGTAGGTGCGGAAACGGGACTTTCTCTTGTTGGTTGAAGCGATCCGTCCTACTCTGCCGCCAGAATCTGACGAACCGTCAGATCTCATGGAGTCACAGGATCACCACGAGAAGACCGGGGAGATGGCGAGATGACCGACGAGACGAACGGCACGACCGAGCTGCCTCGGGTCATCAGCGTCGATGACCATGTGATCGAGCCCGCGCACCTCTTCGAGACCTGGCTCCCCGCCAAGTACCGGGACCGCGGCCCCAAGCCGCTGACGGCCGGGATCGGCGAACTCGCCTACGTCGGCGGCAAGTACAAGTTCACCACCGACCCGGACGGCCAGCTCACCGACTGGTGGAGTTACGAGGGCGATCTCTTCCCCTACAAGCGGATCATCGCCGCCGTCGGCTTCTCCCGCGACGAGATGACCCTCGACGGCATCACCCGCGAGCAGATGCGCCGCGGCTGCTGGGACCCCAAGGACCGCCTCGCCGACATGGACCTCAACCATGTCGAGGCGTCACTGTGCTTCCCGACCTTCCCCCGCTTCTGCGGCCAGACCTTCGCCGAAGCGAACGACAAGGAGGTCGGGCTGGCCTGCGTCCGGGCGTACAACGACTGGATGGTCGAGGAGTGGTGCGGCGACAGCGGCGGCCGCCTCATCCCGCTCTGCCTGATCCCCCTGTGGGACGTCGGCCTCGCCGTCCAGGAGATCCGCCGTAACGCGGCCCGCGGCGTCCGCGCGGTGACCTTCAGCGAGATCCCCACCTACCTCGGGCTCCCCAGCATCCACAGCGGCTACTGGGACCCCTTCTTCGCCGAGTGCGAGGCCACGGGGACGGTCGTGTGCATGCACATCGGCTCCTCCTCCCAGATGCCCGCCGCCTCCCCCGACGCCCCGCCGGCCGTCCAGGCGGCCCTGAGCTTCAACAACGCCATGGCCTCGATGATGGACTTCCTCTTCAGCGGCGTCCTGGTCTCCTTCCCGCGCCTCAAGCTGGCCTACGCCGAGGGTCAGATGGGCTGGATCCCCTACGCCCTGGAGCGCGCCGACGACGTCTGGGAGGAGCACCGCGCCTGGGGCGGCGTCCGCGACCTCATCCCCGAGCCGCCGTCCACGTACTACTACCGGCAGATCTACTGCTGCTTCTTCCGCGACAAGCACGGGGTCGCCTCGCTGGACACGATCGGCGTGGACAACGCCACCTTCGAGACCGACTACCCCCACGTCGACTCCACCTGGCCGCACACCCGCCGCATCGCCGCCGAGCACGTGGCCGGGCTCTCCCCCGAGACCACGTACAAGATCCTCCGCGGCAACGCGATCCGCATGCTGGAGCTGGACCTCGACGGGGCGCGGTAGGCGGGGCGGGCGGCCCGGCGGCTGATCGGCCCGGCGGCTACTCCACGCGTGGCTGGTCCGAGCCGCAGTAACGGCACTTGCGCGCCGCCTCCGGGAGGTCCTCGGCGAGGCACTCCGGGCAGGTCTTGACCGGGCCCGGCTCCCCGAAGACCTCGGCACCCCGGCGGGCCTGGGTGTACTTGTACGGCATGACGATCAGGAAGTAGATGACGGCCATGAAGATGATGAAGTAGATCAGGGCGCCGATGAACGACCCGATGTTGATGTAGGTCGCGTTGTTCCCCTCCTGGCCGAGCTGCCAGCCGAGCCCGACCGCCTTGCCGCCCTGGAGCCGGGCGATGATCGGGTTGATCACGGAGTCGGTGAACGCCTTGATCAGCGTCGAGAACGCCAGTGCTGTGACCAGGCCGACGGCGACAACGATGACATCGCCACGCATGAGGAAGTTCTTGAAGCCCCTGAACACGATCCGCCCTCTCTGTCCCGATACGGGGGAGTCACCACCCTAGGAGCGGCCGTACGGAGCCCGCGGTGTGCCACGACGGACGGCCGCCCGTACGGCGGCAGGGAGGAGACCGGCCGTCGGCAGACCGTAATCTTGTGCTTCGTGACGATATCGCTTGGGCACCGGAGGACGAGGTCGCCGCCACCACCGACCAGCGCGCCACCCCACAGCCGGTCCGGCTGACCGGGCACCGACCGCACTCCGCGGCCGCCGCCGGGCATCTGCGGCACACCATCGGCTTTGTGCGCACCCACGCCCTGTCCGATCCCGCCATCGCCGAACAGCCGCTGGTCCGGGCCACCGTCAGCCAGCTCCTGGCCGGCAGCGTACTGGCGGCCTTCCCCAATACCGCGCTCATCGACCCCACCGCCCCCGACCGCAACGACGCCCACCCCGGCACGCTCCAGCGCGCGCTCAGCCACATCGACGACCACGCCGACCAGCCCCTCACCGTGGCCGACATCGCGGCCGCCGCGCACGTCAGCAGTACCGCGAGACCTACGGCAGGTCCCCGAGCGCCACACTGCGCGGCTGACCCCCCGGCCGCCGCGCCTTCGCTTTCTGTCCCGCTCGCCGCCCGAGTGTGCGCTTGCGGGATGGCCCGGACCGGCCCGCTTCTGGAGAGTGGATGGCTGCGGCACCGTCCCCCGATGCCGCCCCCGCTTCCCGATCGAAAGGCAGTACGTGGCGATCGAGAGGGATGACCTGCTCAAGAGGATCGTCGGCCTGGAGGAGGAAGTCGCGCAGCTGCGCTAGGCGATGGTCTCCCGCGCCGTCATCGACCAGGCCATCGGTGTGGCCATCACGCACGGGAGCCTGCTTCCGGACCAGGGCTGGGGCGTACTCAGGACCGTGTCCCAGACCACGAACATCAAGGTGCGCCTGATCGCCGAACAGATCGTCCGGTGGCCGCACTCCGGCCGGCTCCCCGAGGACATCCGCCAGGTCCTGGAAGCGGCACTGGCGCACCTGCGTGACAGCGGGCCGCCCGCACCGCACCGCCCAGCGGCGCGGGCACAGGCGCCATCTCCCCAGCGGGACGAGCGCGATGGGCGGCGGTCAACCGTCCCCGTGACCGTCCGGGGTTCCGTCCTCACCGGAGATCGGACGCTTGCGGTAGTCACCGGGAGACACGCCCACGACCCTCTTGAAGGCGATGCTGAGGGCACTTTCTGATCCGTATCCCACCGTATGGGCGGTGGCGGCGAGTTTTCCGCCGCCCTCCCGCAGCTGCCGGGCCGCTAGCTCGATGCGCCAGCGCGTGAGGTACTCCAGCGGCCCCCGGCCGACCGTGGCCTTGAAGCGGGCGGCCAGGGTGGGCCGGGACACCGCGGCGGCACATGCCAGTTCGGCCACGGTCCACGCATGCGCCGGATCGCGATGGGGACGAGGCCTGGGCCTGCCCCGCACATGTCCCACACGCAGTGGTCAGCACGCGAGCTTGAGTGAGACACAGTGGGATGGACCGCCCATTCCGGGCGTGATCCCCCAATCGCCGACGAGAACGGCCCCCGGCTGCGTTGTCGCAGCTCGGGGGCCGTTTCCCTCGTGTGGCGGCGCCAGGATTCGAACCTGGGTAGGCTAAGCCGACGGATTTACAGTCCGCTCCCATTGGCCACTCGGGCACACCGCCTGGGATGTGGCCAGGTGCCCCGCTCTCGCGGTGCTGCTCCCTGGCAACGACGTAAACAATACCTGATGCGCGGGGGTGCTTCGCCACCCGGTTGATCGCCTCTGGATCATGGCCGAGATCGCTAGGCTGGCTGGAGCGGTCCGCTGGGCCGTGCCACTGACGGATCTACGTACGAGGAGCCAACTCAAGATGGCCGACTCCAGTTTCGACATCGTCTCGAAGGTCGAGCGGCAGGAGGTCGACAACGCTCTGAACCAGGCGAGCCGCGAGATCTCCCAGCGCTACGACTTCAAAAACGTCGGCGCCTCGATCGAGTGGTCGGGCGAGCGGATCGAGATGCGAGCCAACTCCGAGGAGCGGGTCAAGGCGATCCTCGACGTCTTCCAGTCCAAGCTGGTCAAGCGCGGGATCTCGCTGAAGGCCCTGGACGCGGGCGAGCCGCAGGCGTCGGGCAAGGAGTACAAGATCTTCGCCTCGCTGCAGGAGGGGATCTCCCAGGAGAACGCGAAGAAGGTCGCCAAGATCATCCGCGATGAGGGGCCCAAGGGCGTCAAGGCGCAGGTGCAGGGCGAGGAGCTGCGGGTGACCTCCAAGAGCCGGGATGACCTGCAGGCCGTGATCGCCCTGCTCAAGGGCAAGGACCTGGACTTCGCGGTGCAGTTCGTGAACTACCGGTAGGCAGCACTCGGACCGGTGCGGCAGGGGCGGTGCGGCGTGGCCGTGCCGCCCCTGGCGTTGTCGGCGGGCGCAGGTCAGCGGTGGCCGAAGGGCTGATCGGTGGAAACGATGTCGACGCCGAGGGGGGCCAGGGAGATCGGGATGAGCTTGAAGTTGGCCAGGCCCAGCGGGATGCCGATGATCGTGATGCAGAGGGCGACGCCGGTGAGCAGGTGGCCGAGCGCCAGCCACCAGCCCGCGAGGATGAGCCACAGGACGTTGCCGACGCAGGAGGGGGCTCCGGCGCCGGGGCGGGGGACGGCGGTGCGGCCGAAGGGCCACAGGGCGAAGCCGGCGATGCGCCAGGAGGCGAACGCGAGGGGGATGCCGATGATCGTCAGGAAGAGGAGCACCCCGGCGAAGACGTAGAGGATCGTCATCCAGAGGCCGGCGAAGAGCAGCCAGATGAGGTTCAGGAGAGTTTTCACGGCTGGTGTCCTGCCATCTGCTCGAGTCGGGCGATGCGCTCCCGCATGGGCGGGTGGGTCGAGAAGAGCTTGGCCATGCCCTCACCGGCCCGGAACGGGTTGGCGATCATCAGGTGACTGGCGGTCTCCAGACGGGGCTCGGGCGGCAGCGGAAGCTGCTTCGTACCGGCTTCGAGCTTGCGCAGGGCGCTGGCGAGGGCCAGGGGGTCGCCGGTGAGCTGGGCGCCGGAGGCGTCGGCCTCGTATTCGCGGGAGCGGCTCACGGCGAGCTGGATGATGGAGGCCGCGAGCGGGCCGAGAAGCATGATCAGCAGCAAGCCGACGAAGCCGGGGCCCTCGTCGTCGTCGGACCGGCCCATCGGGATCAGCCAGGCGAAGTTCACCAGGAACATGACGACGCTGGCGAGCGCGCCCGCGATCGAGGAGATCAGGATGTCGCGGTTGTAGACATGGCTGAGCTCATGGCCGAGGACCCCGCGCAGCTCGCGCTCGTCCAGCAGCCGCAGAATGCCGTCCGTGCAGCAGACCGCCGCGTTACGGGGGTTGCGGCCGGTCGCGAAGGCGTTGGGGGCCTCGGTCGGCGAGATGTAGAGCCGGGGCATCGGCTGGCGCGCGGCCGTGGAGAGCTCGCGCACCATCCGGTACAGCCCCGGTGCCTCGAACTCGCTGACGGGGCGGGCGCGCATCGCGCGCAGGGCCAGCTTGTCACTGTTCCAGTAGGCGTACGCGTTGGTCCCGAGTGCGACGACGACCGCGATGATCAGCCCGGTACGGCCGAAGAGACTGCCGATGAGGATGATGATCGCGGACAGACCACCGAGGAGTACGGCGGTCTTCAGCCCGTTGTGCCGGCGGTGCACTGTGTGCCCTCCCGTTGTGCCGCAGGGGAACGCTTTGCCTGGTGTCTCCACCTTCCAGTGGACCCTCCTGAAAAAGTCAACGCCAGGCGAAGGGCACCAGTTCCCTTGTGCACACGGGTGCGGCCGCGCGGCCCGCGTTGAGGCCCATGGCAGCCGTGAGGCGGGAGCGGACGCGGGGACGGGAGCGGTTACAGCATCGCGGGAGCGGTTACAGCAGGCTCTCCGAGGCGAACCGCAGGACGAGCTGCGGGGCGCCGGAGAGGGCGATGCCGATGACCGCGGTGAGGCCGATGGCGGCCGTAAGGGGAACGGCGCGCGGGCGGGCGACGGCCGCCCCGGCCGCGGGTGCGGGCTCCGCCCCGGCGGCGGGCTCGGGGGCGCGGAAGAGCACCGCCGTCCACTGGAGGTAGTAGTAGAGCGCTACGACCACGTTGAGCGCCATCACCACCGCGAGCCAGCCCAGCCCCGCGTCCACGGCCGCCGAGAAGACGGTCACCTTCGCGAAGAGCCCGATGACGCCCGGGGGCAGCCCGGCCAGGCACAGCAGGAAGAAGGCCAGGGCCAGGGCGGCGGCCGGGCGGGCCGCGTACAGCCCGCGGTAGTCGGTGAGGCGGTTGGCCGGGCTCGTACGGGCCACCAGGGCGGCCACGGCGAACGCGCCGAGGTTCACGGCCGCGTACATCAGGGCGTACGCGACGGTGGAGCCGATGGCGCGGGAGGCGTCCTTGCCGGAGTCGGCGTAGCCGGCCGCGGCGATCGGGACCAGCAGATAGCCCGCTTGGGCGACGGAGGACCAGGCGAGCAGGCGTACGGCGCTGAAGGCGCGCTCCGGGCGCTGGCGCAGCGCCGCGGCGTTCCCCGCGGTCATGGTGAGGGCGGCCAGGACGGCGACGGCCGGGCCCCACACATCGGCGTAGGAGGGGAAGGCGAGGACGGTCACCAGGATGAGGCCGGAGAAGCCGACCGCCTTACCGACGACGGACAGATACGCCGCGACGGGCACGGGGGCGCCGACGTAGGTGTCGGGCACCCAGAAGTGGAAGGGCACGGCGGCGGTCTTGAACGCGAAGCCCACCAGGGTGAGCACGACCCCCGCCTGGGCGAGCGTGTCGAGCCGTGGGTCGACATGGGTGAGGGCATCCGCGATCCGGGACAGATGGAGGCTGCCGGTGGCGGCGTAGACGAAGCTGACGCCGAGCAGCATCACGGCGGTCGCGGTGACCGAGGAGAGGAAGAACTTCAGCGCGGCCTCGGAGGACAGGCGGTCGCCGCGGCGCAGGCCCACCAGGGCGAAGGCCGGGAGCGAGGCCACTTCGAGGGCGATGACCAGGGTCGCCAGATCGCGGGAGGCGGGCAGCAGGGCCGCCCCGGCGGCCGAGGACAGCAGCAGGAACCAGAATTCGCCCGCGGGAAGTTTGAGGTCGTCGAGAGAGCTGAAGGACAGCAGCCCGGTGAGCAGCGCCCCGCCGAGCACGAGGAACTGGATGACGAGGGCGAAGGTGTCGGCCGTGTAGCTGCAGGCGTGGGCGCCGCTGGTCAGGCAGAAGGTGGAGCGGTCGCCGTCCAGCAGCGGCAGCAGGGCGAGTACGGCCAGGGCCAGTCCCGCTATCGCTCCCCAGCCCAGCAGATGCTTCCTGCGCTCGGGCAGGAAGAGGTCCGCGACGAGGACGGCGAGGCCGGCCAGGGCCGCGATGGTGGGCGGTGCGACGGCGAGCCAGTCGACGGACTGGACGAGGCTGGTGGCCAGGCTCGTGGCGTTCGCAGTCATCGGTTGCCTCCCGCGAGGAGCTGCTGCACGGCCGGGTCGGTGAGGCCGAGGAGGGCCGCGGGCCACAGTCCGGCGAGGACGGTGAGGGCCACCAAGGGGCTCCAGGCGGCGAGTTCATGGCCGTGGACGTCGGCGAGGGCGGGCCGCTCGGGCTCGGTGCCGATGCGGGGCTCGATCGGATGGTCGCCCATGCAGACGCGCCGTACGACGATGAGCATGTAGGCGGCGGTGAGCAGGGTGCCGAGGCCGGCGAGCGCCATATAGGTGAGATACGCCGGGCGGCTGAGCCCGTCCGCGGGGTCGAAGGCGCCGAACATGGCGAGCATCTCGCCCCAGAACCCGGCGAGTCCGGGCAGGCCCAGGGAGGCCACGGCGCCGAAGGCGAGCAGTCCGCCCAGGCGCGGCGCCCTGCCGTACAGGGCGGCGCCGCTGGTGCCCGCGAGCTGGTCGAGGTCGGTGGTGCCGGAGCGGTCCTTGAGGGCGCCGACGAGGAAGAAGAGCAGGCCGGTGATCAGGCCGTGGGCGATGTTGGCGAAGAGCGCGCCGTTCACCCCGGTGGGGGTGAGGGTCGCGATACCCAGCAGCACGAAGCCCATATGGCCGACGGAGGAGTAGGCGATCAGGCGCTTGAGGTCGCCCTTGGCGCCGGTGCGGGCCAGGGCGAGGCAGGCGAGCGATCCGTAGATGATGCCGACCACGGCGAACGCGGCGAGGTAGGGCGCGTAGGTGTGGGCCGCCCCGGGGGTCATCGGCAGCACGATGCGGACCAGCCCGTACGTGCCCATCTTGAGCAGCACGCCCGCCAGCAGCACCGAGCCGACGGTGGGGGCGGCGGTATGGGCGTCGGGCAGCCAGCTGTGCAGCGGCCACATGGGGGCCTTGACGGCGAGTCCGACGATGATGGCGAGGGCCGCGATCAGCTGGGTGGTGTGGCTGAGCTCGGAGCCCCCCGCGCCGGAGGCGCTGTCGGATGCAGTGGTGGCGAGTGCCACCATGTCGAAGGTGCCGCCCCCCAGTCCGACGAGAAGGAGGCCGAGCAGCATGACGACGGAGCCGAGCAGCGTGTAGAGGATGAACCGCCAGGCGGCGCGCTCGCGTTCGCCGCTGCCCCACCGGTTGATGAGGAAGTACATCGGGATGAGGACCATCTCGAACGCCAGGAAGAACAGCATCAGGTCCAGCACCGCGAAGCTGGCCAGGGTGCCGGATTCGAGGAGCAGCAGCAGCGCGACGAAGGCCTTGGGGGACGGCCCGGAGGGCCGGTTGAAGTAGGCGTAGAGGGCGCTGAGGAAGGTCAGCAGCGCGGTCAGCACGAGCAGCGGCAGCGAGACGCCGTCCACGCCCAGGTGGATGCGGATGTCCAGCGCCGGGATCCAGCCGATGTCCGTCTGGGCCTGCATCCTGGCCGGGTGGTCGTGGTCGAAACCGGCGGCCAGGGCGATGGCGGCGGCGAGCACCACTCCGGTGACGGTCACGCCGTGGCGCAGCACGGCCTGGTCCGGCCCGCGGCCGCGCAGCCCGGGCGGGGCCGGGAGCAGGGCGGCGGCGCTGCCGAGCAGGGGGAGCACGACCAGGGCGGCGAGGAGGAGTTGCTGGACGGTGTGGTTCACGGGTCAGGCTCCCGCTGCGACGAGGACGGCGGCCACGGCCAGGACGAGGGAGCCCGCGAGCAGCGCGCCGAGGTAGGTCTGCACATTGCCGGTCTGGGCGCGGCGGACGGCCGCGCCGAGCAGGCGGGGCGCACCGCCCGCGCCGCGTACGTACGTCTCGACGACCTCGCGGTCGAGGAAGCGGACGAGTCGGGCGGCGGCCCGCACGGGCCGGACGAACAGGGCGCTGTAGACGGCGTCGAGGTGGAAGCCGACGGCCGCGTGGCGGTGCAGCGGGCCCAGGAGCAGCCGCCCGGGGTCGGCGGGGTCGCTGGCGCCCGCGATGGAGCCGTAGGCCGCCTCGTGGGTGGCGATGGCCTCGGCCTCGGAGACGGCGTCGGCGGCCTCGGGGTGGGCGGCCACCGCGCCGAGCGGGACGCGGGCGGCCCGGGCCGAGCGGTGCCGCCAGGCGCCGTACATGACGAGGACGCCGACCAGGGCCGACCCGGTGCCGAGGACGGAGGTGGCGAGGGTCGGGGTGAGCGTCTCGCCGTCGAACCAGTCGGGCAGCGTGCCGTAGGCGAGGCCGAGTGCGGCCGTGGGGATGAACAGCACCCACAGGACGACGTTCATGGCCACCGGCTGCTTGCCGTGGTCGGGGACGGGCTCGCCCCGGCCGCGGAAGGCGAGCAGCCACAGCCGGGCCGCGTATCCCGCGGTGAGGAGCGCGGTAAGGAGACCGGCGAGGAGGACGGTCCAGCCGACGCCCGTCGGGACGCCGGGGGTATGCCCGGTCGCGGCGTGCTCGGCCGTGCCGAGGACGGCCTCCTTGGAGAAGAAGCCCGCGAAGGGCGGGATGGCGGCGAGCGCGAGCAGCGCGACCGTCATCGTCCAGAAGGCGTCGGGGATGCGCTGGGAGAGGCCGCTCATCCGGGACATGGCGGCGAGGGAGTTGCTGCCCGCGGCGTGGATCACCACGCCCGCGCCGAGGAAGAGCAGCGCCTTGAACGCGCCGTGGGTGATGAGGTGGAAGACGGCTGCGCCGCGGTCGTCGACGGCCAGCGCGCCCGTCATATAGCCGAGTTGACCGACGGTCGAGTAGGCGAGGACGCGCTTGATGTCGTCCTGGGCGAGCGCGGCGAGCGCCGAGCCGACCATCGTCACGGCCGCCATGGCGGCCAGTACGGCGAGCGCGGCGGCGGAGGAGGCGAAGACGGGCAGCAGCCGGGCCACCACAAAGACACCGGCGGCGACCATGGTGGCCGCGTGGATCAGCGCGGAGACCGGTGTGGGGCCGGCCATCGCGTCCGGCAGCCAGGTGTGCAGCGGGAACTGCGCGGACTTGCCCGCGACCCCGGCCAGCAGCAGCAGCGCGATCAGGGTGGGGTGGTCCAGTGGCACCCCGGCGGTCTCGGAGGTCAGCCGGGTGTGGATCTCGCTGATGCGGAACGTGCCGGTGTCGCCCGCGAGCGCGAAGATGCCGATCAGGAACGGGACGTCGCCGAGCTTGGTGACCAGGAACGCCTTCAGGGACGCCGAGCGCGCGGCCGCGGTCTCCCAGTAGTGGCCCACCAGGAAGTACGAGCAGATGCCCATGATCTCCCAGCCGATGAGCAACACGATCAGGTCGTCGGCGTAGACGACCAGGAGCATCGCGGCGGTGAAAAGGGAGACGAGCGCGGCGTAGGAGGGGTAGCGGGGATCGTCCCGCAGATAGCCGGTCGAGTAGATCTGCACACAGCAGGCGACGACGGCGACGAGGACCGCGACCAGGGCGGCGAACCCGTCGACCTGCAGGGCGAGGTCAATGGGGACCGAGCCGGTGTCGGCGAGCCGGGTCGCGGCGGTGAGCGGGGCCGTACCGCCACCCGCTCCCCCGCCCTGCCGTACGGCGACAAGCACGGCGAGACCGGCCGCGGCGAGGGTCGGCAGCACCGCGAGGGGGCGGACGAAACCGGGGGCGCGGCGGCCCAGCAGAAGCCCGGCGGCGGCGCCGAGGAAGGGCAGGAGGGGGACGAGAACGGCGGCGGTCGTGGTCGTCACGCGGTCTGCCTCCGGGCGCGTCGTGCCTGGTCGGCGTCGTTGTCAGTGGGGGCTGCCATGCTGTCGTCCATCGGGTCCTGGCCGTCCGACGGGGGGTCGGCCAGGTCCCGGAGCTTGTCGACGTCGGCGGTGCCGCGGTTGCGGTGGACGAGGAGGACGATGGCGAGGCCGATGCCGATCTCGGCGGCGGCGATGGCGATGGTGAAGAGGGTCAGTGCCTGGCCCGCGTGCAGGGTGTCGCGGAGCCAGACGTCGAAGGCGACGAGGTTGAGGTTGACGGCGTTGAGCATCAGCTCGACCGACATCAGCACCAGGATCGCGTTGCGGCGGGCGAGGACGCCGTACAGGCCGGTGCAGAAGAGGAGGACGGCGAGCACGGCGGGGTAGGCGAGATGCATCAGCGCTTCTCCTTGCCGCTCAGGGCGTCCCGCGGTTCGGCGGTCTTACGGGACAGGACGATCGCGCCCACGAGCGCGGCGAGGAGAAGCACGGACAGCGCCTCGAACGGCAGCACCCAGTGGCGGAAGAGGCTCTCACCGGAGACGGCGGTGGAGCCCTGGACGCCCTTGTCGAGCTCGATCCAGGTGGTCCGGAAGGCGTCCACGACCACCCACACCAGGACGCTCGCGGCGGCCAGGGCCACCGCGAGCGCGGCCGGTCGGTTGCCCGAATCGGCGTCCGGGGAGGGGCCGATGGGCGCCTTGGTGAGCATCAGCCCGAAGAGGAGGAGGACGACGACGGAGCCGACATAGATCAGCACCTGCACCCAGGCGATGAACTCCGCCGTGAGCAGGAGGTACTCCACGGCGATGCCGCCGAGCGCCACCACCAGCCACAGGGCGGCGTGCACCAGTTGCTTGGTGGTGACGGTGAGGACGGCCGCGCCGAGGGTCGCGATGCCCACCAGCAGGAAGGCGATCTCGACGCCGGTCGGCGACAGGAACCCGTGGCCGGTGGCGGCCAGATGGACCGCGGGACTCACGTGGCGGCTCCGTTTCCGTCGGATCCGTCGGTGGTGTGGGTGCCGCCGCTCGCGTTGGGCTCGTCGGTCGCGTTGTTCCCGTTGGGCCCGTTGGTCGCGTGAGGTCCGTCGGTCCCGTCCCTCGTGCCGGAGGCGCGTTCCGCCTCGGCGGCGGCCGCGGCTTCCGCGGCGGCGAGCTTATCGGCGGCCTTACGGGCGGCGCCGATCTCCTTGGGCTCCTCCGCACGCGGGTCCAGCGCGGGCGGCGCGGGCACCGTCCACATCCACTCGCGGAGCTTGTCCCGCTCATGAGTGAGATCGCGGATGTCCTCCTCCGCGTACTCGAACTCCGGCGACCAGAAGAGCGCGTCGAAAGGACACACCTCGATGCAGATACCGCAGTACATGCACAGGGCGAAGTCGATCGCGAACCGGTCCAGCACATTGCGGCTGCGCTCGCGCCCGCCCGGGGCGGCCGGGGGGACGGTCTCCTTGTGCGAGTCGATATAGATGCACCAGTCCGGGCATTCGCGGGCGCACAGCATGCAGACCGTGCAGTTCTCCTCGAACAGCCCGATCACCCCGCGGGTGCGGGGCGGCAGCTCGGGCTGCGCGTCCGGATACTGCGCGGTGTGCGACTTCCGCGTCATCGTGCGGAGGGTGACGGCCAGGCCCTTGGCCAGGCCGGATCCGGGGATGCCCATCAGGAGATCACCACCTTGACAACGCCGGTGAGGGCGATCTGGGCCAGTGAGAGCGGAATGAGGCAGGTCCAGGCGAACCGCTGCAACTGGTCCTCGCGCAACCGCGGATAGCTGACCCGCAGCCAGATCACGACGAAGGCGAGGACGGCCGTCTTCAGCAGCGTCCACAGCCAGCCGAGGCCATCGGAGAACGGACCGTGCCAGCCACCGAGGAACAGGACGGTGGTCAGCCCGCACAGGATGACGATGCCCGCGTACTCGGCGAGCAGGAAGAGCGCGAACCGCAGCCCGGTGTACTCGGTGTAGGCACCGAAGATGATCTCGGAGTCGGCGACCGGCGCGTCGAACGGCGGGCGCTGCAGCTCGGCGAGACCGGCGGTGAAGAACACCACCCCGCCGACGACCTGCCACGGCACCCACCACCACTCGAACGCCTCGAGGATGCCGGGCAGCGAGACCGTGCCCGCCGCCATCGCCACGGAGGCGGCGGTGAGCAGCATCGGCAGCTCGTACGCCATGAGCTGGGCGGCCGTACGCAGGCCCCCGAGGAGGGAGAACTTGTTCGCCGAGGCCCAGCCCGCCATCAGCGAACCCAGCACCCCGACGCCCATCACGGCGAGCACGAAGAAGATGCCCGCGTCCACGACCTGGCCGACGGCGCCCTCGGCGGGGCCGACCGGGATCGCGACGAGGACGAGGAGATACGGCAGCAGGGCGACGGCGGGCGCGAGCTGGAAGATCCGCCGGTCGGCGCCGGTGGGTACGACGTCTTCCTTCTGCGCGAACTTCACCCCGTCCGCGACCAGCTGGGCCCACCCGTGGAACCCGCCCGCGTACATCGGCCCGAGGCGGCCCTGCATATGGGCCATGACCTTGTGCTCGGTCTGCCCCACGAGCAGGGGCAGCACGAGAAAGGCGAGCAGGAGGGCGAGCAGTCGCAGCGCGACGTCGAGGACGTCGTTCACGCGGTGCCTCCTGGCTGGTCGTCGGAGTTGGAGTCGGGGGCGTCAGGGGTGTCGGGCGCCTCGGAGGCGGGACCGGGTGTCTCGCCCCCGCGTCCGTCTCCGTCCGCCTCGGCCTCCGCTGCTTTCGGCGCCTCCGGCTCGCGCGGAGACTCGGCATCCTCGTCCCGCGCGGGGCGCGCATGATGCCAGGGGGCATCGGACGAGCGGGTCCGCGGCGCGGGGCGGCGCGGGTGCGCCGGGGACACGGCTGCGGGCGACTCGGCCCCGGCGGCGTCATCGGCCGCGGGGGCGTCATCGGCCGCGGGGGCGTCATCGGCCGCGGGGGCGTCATCGGCCGCGGGGGCGTCATCGGCCGCGGGGGCGTCATCGGTCGCGGGGGCGTCATCGGCCGCGGGGGCTTCGGGCGCCGGTGGCTCGGCGGCGGCCGAGGGCTCATCGGCCGCGGCCCGCCGACCGGCGGCGTCCGGGGCCGAGGCTTCCGCCGTCGGCTCCGCACCCGCCGGGCGCTGGCTCGCCGAACCCTCGCCGACGCTACGGGACCGCCGCGCCGGACGTTCCGCCACCGGACGCGGAGCCTCCGCACCCACCGGACGCTCGGCCGCAGGAGCGGGAGTCTCCCCCACCGCCTCCGCGCCTGCAGGGCGTTCGGCCGCCGGAGGCCGAGCCTCCGCCGTCGGCTCCGCACCCGCCGGGCGCTGGCTCGCCGAACCCTCGCTCACGCTGCGCGAGCGCCGTGCCGGGCGCTCGGCCGCCGGACTCGGGGCGTCCGCCGTCGGCTCCGCACCCGCCGGGCGCTGGCTCGCGGAGCCGGCCGTCGCGGTGCGGGTGCGGCGGGCGGGGCGGTCGCCCGCGGCGGCGCCTGCCGCGCGGGCGCCGCGGGCCGGGCGGGCCGGGGCAGGGGGCAGCTGCCCCTTGAGAGGACCCCATTCGTTGGGGTCGGGGACGCCCGGCGGCAGCATCTGCCGGCGCTTGGGGCCGTGGCCGGTGCCCGACTCCCCCGGTTCCTTCGCGCCCGGCCACGCCTTGACGACCCGGGCCGCCAGCACGAAGTCCTTGCGCAGCGGATGCCCCTCGAAGCCATCGGGGAGCAGCAGCGGCGCGAGACCGGGGTGGCCGGTGAAGCCGATGCCGAACATCTCGTGGGTCTCGCGCTCATGCCAGGCCGCCCCGGCGTAGACGCCGGTCGCGGTCGGCAGCGCGGCAGCCTCGTGCGGCACGGTGGTGCGCACCAGCAGACAGCGCACCGCGCGCCCCGCCGCACCCGCACCCTCGCTCCCACCGAGGGCGACGACGTACGCGGCTACCCGGAAGCCGGTGCCCGGCTCGTCGACCGCGCTCAGCCAGTCGAAGTAGGTGCAGCCGAGGGTGTCGCGGGCCGTGTCCAGCGACGCGATCCAGGAGTCGGCGGGGACGTCGACGGTGAGCAGGTCGTACGCCTCCTCCGCCGTGGCGCCCTCGCCGAACAGCTCGGTGGCGGAACGCGGCAGCCAGCCCACAGGCGGCGCGGCCACCGCAGCGGGCTCCACCTCTGCGGGCTCCGCCAGCTCCGCGGGCTCGGCCTCTGCGGCCTCTGCCGCCCCGGTCCGCTCCGGCGTCTCGTTCGGCTCGTTCGGCTCGGTCATGTCGTGTCTTCCCGCCCCGGCGGCGTGACCAGCCCGCTGCGCAGCGCGGCCGCCGACGGGCGGCCCGCCGCCGTGGCCGCGGCGCCTCCGCGCCCCTGCCCGGAATCGGCATAGCGCTCGCTCAGCGACTCGCGCGCGATCTTCTCCTGGAGCTTGAGGATGCCCTGCAGCAGCGCCTCAGGCCGGGGCGGGCAGCCGGGGACATAGACGTCGACGGGGATGATCTGGTCGACGCCCTTCGTCACGGCGTACGAGTCCCAGTAGGGGCCGCCGCAGTTCGAGCAGGCCCCGAAGGAGATCACGTACTTCGGCTCCGGCATCTGCTCGTACAGCCGCTTGACCGCGGGCGCCATCTTGTCCGTGACCGTGCCGGAGACGACCATCAGGTCGGCCTGGCGCGGCCCCGGCGCGAAGGGGATCACGCCGAGCCGGATGAAGTCGTGGCGGGCCATCGACGCGGCGATGAATTCGATCGCGCAGCAGGCGAGCCCGAAGTTGAAGACCCACAGGCTGTAGCGGCGGCCCCAGTTCAGGACGACCTTCATCGGCTCGGGAGCCAGCCGGGCCAGCGTGCCGAGACGGCGCGGCTCCGGCAGGTCCACCGGAGCGGCGGCGGGGACCGGCGCGGCGGACGGTGCCGGTGTCGGCGTGGGGTTCGGTGTCACGTCCACTCCAGGACGCCCTTCTTCCATGCGTACAGCAGACCTACGGCGAGGAACCCGAGGAAGATGAACATCTCCACCAGCGTGGCGGCCCCGAAGCCGGGTGCCGCGAAGACCGTCGCCCACGGGAACAAGAAGATCGAGTCCACCGCGAAAATCACATACAGAAAAGCGTAGACGTAGTAACGGACCTGGGTGTGGGCCCAGCCCTCGCCCACCGGGTCCACTCCGCACTCGTAGGTCAGCAGCTTCTCGGGCGTCGGCACGACCGGCCGCAGCAGTCGCCCGGCCCCGAAGGCCACGGCGACGAAGATCACGCCGATCGCCGCCAGCAGTCCGACCACCGCATAGCCCTGGAAGTAGCCGTCCGCGAGCTGGACGCCGGCGCCACTCGTGGTGTGTACGGTCGTCGCCTCCGGCACGTCCGCCCCTCGCTCCCTGGTCTCCGGTCCCTGCCTGCTCCTCGTCGACCCCGCGTGTTCGACGATCCGTACGGACGGGAAGTCTAGGCCCTGCCGCCGCCCGCCCGGGCGGCCCGTCCGCCATGCGGTAGGGCTAGCCCCATGGCGGTCCCCCCGCCGGGCCGGGCAGTCTTGCTGCCATGACCTCCAGTTCCCCCGTCCACGGCCCCGACGGCGGCGGCCGTGGCCGCGGCGACGAGCGGCTGCCGCGGCCGCCCGCGTTCGCCTTTCCCGCGCAGACCTGGAAGGAGATCGCCTATCTCCTGGGCAACCTGCCGGTGGGCATCGTCTGCTTCATCCTCACCCTGGTCTGGCTGGCTGTGGGGCTGGGGCTGTCCGTCACGGTGGTGGGGCTGCCGCTGCTGGCCCTGGGGCTGCGCTTCAGCCGACTCCTCGGCCGGTTCGAGCGGAACCGCGCCAGGGCGCTGCTCTCGGTGCGCATCGATGAGCCCAGCCCGCTGCCGTACCGGCCGGGCAGTGGCTTCCTCAGCCGACTGTGGACGAGTCTGCGGGACCCGGTGGGCTGGCGCGCCACGCTGTACGCCCTGATCCGGCTGCCGTGGGCGGTGGTCACCTTCGCGCTCACCCTGACCTCGCTGTTCGTCGCCTGGCCGGTGCTGCCGTGGATCGCTCGGGGGCTGACGCATGCGGATCGGGCGATGGTGCGCGGGCTGCTGTTCCCCTCCGATGAGCTGGAGCGGCGGATCGCCGAGCTGGAGTCGGACCGGGGCACGGTGGTCGACACCGCCGCCGCGGACCTGCGCCGGATCGAGCGGGACCTTCACGACGGCGCCCAGGCCCGGCTGGTCGCGCTCGCCATGGGGCTCGGTCTGGCGAAGGAGAAGCTGGAGGAGGACCCGGAAGCCGCCGCCAAGATGGTCGACGAGGCCCACGGCGAGGTGAAACTCGCCCTCCAGGAACTACGCGACCTCGCCCGCGGCATCCATCCCGCGATCCTCACCGACCGCGGCCTCGGCCCCGCCCTCTCCGCCCTCTCAGCCCGCTGCACCGTCCCCGTCACGGTAAGCGTCGACCTTCCCCAACGGCCCGCACCCGCGATCGAGGGAATCGCCTACTTCACCGTCTCCGAACTGCTCCAGAACATCAGCAAGCACAGCGGCGCCCGCACCGCCGAAGTCGATGTCTGGCGCACCGAGGACCGGCTGCTGATCCAGGTACGGGACGACGGACACGGCGGGGCGACCACCGACGGGGGCACGGGGCTCGCGGGGCTGACGGAGCGGCTGAGCTCGGTCGACGGGCTCTTCGCGGTGGACTCCCCGCCCGGTGGGCCGACCTCCGTGACCGCCGAGCTGCCCTGGCGCCACCGGACGGGGTCGGCGGCGGGCACGGCGGTGGCGCATTCCCGGTCAGGCGCCTGACGCCGGAGTGCAGAGCCAGCCCCTCCGGAGTGCAGAACCAGCCCCCGGAGGGCAGCCGACCCCCGGGGGCGAAGAGCCAGCCCCCGCACAGCCCCCGCACACCCCCGGAAGGTAGGGCTAACCCCCCGGTGAAGAGGCCGATCCGCCCGATGGTCGGGCCGACCTCGCTCCGGGATTCTGGGTGTACGCACAGAACGCGACCCACCCTGCTGACCCGGATCGCGTGACCCACCAGGCCCCCGGAGGATGGACGAGACGATGGCCACCGCATATCGACCCTACGAGCCGGGGACCGAGCCCCGTGGCCATCTGGTGCCCGCGGCGCTGAAGGCGCCGTTCCAGGCCCGGGTCTGGCGTGAGTTCCTCTATCTCGTGATCAGCCTGCCGATGGCCGTCCTCACCTTCGTCTACACGATCACGATGCTCGCGCTCGGCGCCGGACTGCTGATCACCTTCCTCGGCGTCCCGGTGCTCGGCGCCGCCCTCGCGGGCTGCCGGGCGCTCGGCGTCGTCGAGCGGGCCCGCGCCCGTGCCCTGCTGCGGCTGGAGGTGGCCGAGCCCGAGCCCGTCCTCGGCCGGAAGGGCGGCCGCGGGGGCAAGCGCGGGCCGGTCGCCTGGGTGGGCGCGCTGCTCAGGAGCGGCACCTCCTGGCGTCATGTGATCTACGCACTGATCCATCTGCCGTGGGCGCTCTTCTCCTTCACCTTCGCGATCGTCTTCACCAGCTACGGCTGGGGCTTCGCGACCTATCCGCTGTGGCGCTGGGTCTTCCCCCGGTACATGGACGAGCCGGGCCTGCAGATCTTCGGGGACGACCACGGGCGTGCGTTCTATCTGGACACCCCGTTCGAGGTCGCCGCGACCTGTGTCGCGGGTGTGCTGGTCCTGCTGCTGACCCCGTGGGTGATGCGGGCGCTGACCTCGGTCGACCGGATCATGGTGGCCGGGCTGCTCGGTCCGTCCCGGCTGGCGAGCCGGGTCTGGGAGCTGGAGTCGGACCGGGGCACGGTGGTCGACACCGCCGCCGCGGACCTGCGCCGGATCGAGCGGGACCTTCACGACGGCGCCCAGGCCCGGCTGGTCGCCCTCGCCATGGGGCTCGGTCTGGCGAAGGAGAAGCTGGAGGAGGACCCGGAAGCCGCCGCCAAGATGGTCGACGAGGCCCACGGCGAGGTGAAACTCGCCCTCCAGGAACTACGCGACCTCGCCCGCGGCATCCATCCCGCGATCCTCACCGACCGCGGCCTCGGCCCCGCCCTCTCCGCCCTCTCAGCCCGCTGCACCGTCCCCGTCACGGTAAGCGTCGACCTTCCCCAACGGCCCGCACCCGCGATCGAGGGAATCGCCTACTTCACCGTCTCCGAACTGCTCCAGAACATCAGCAAGCACAGCGGCGCCCGCACCGCCGAAGTCGATGTCTGGCGCACCGAGGACCGGCTGCTGCTGCAGATCACGGACGACGGGCGGGGCGGGGCCGGCACCTCCGCCGGTTCGGGGCTGGCCGGGCTGGCCGAGCGGATCGACGCGGTGGACGGGATCCTCGTCGTCAACTCCCCGCCCGGTGGGCCGACCACCGTGACCGCCGAGCTCCCCTGGCGCTGAGGGCGCACGGCCCGAACGGCCGACGCTGAGGGCGCGACACGACCCCACCTGTCGTACCCGTCCGGTTCCGCGCGACGCGGGCGGCCCAACCCTGGGATGCTGGTCCCCACGGAACAAGTGAAACGGGGGCCGAGTGAAACGGGGGCCGAGCATCGTGCCGGACAGAGTACGGGTGGTCATCGCCGAGGATTCGGTGCTGCTCCGGGAGGGGCTGACCCGGCTGCTGACCGACCGGGGCCATGAGGTGGTCGCGGGCGTCGGGGACGCGGAAGCGCTGATCAAATCGGTGCGGGAGCTGGCCGACGAGGGCGTGCCGCCGGATGTGGTGGTGGCCGACGTACGGATGCCGCCCACGCACACCGACGAGGGGGTGCGGGCGGCCATCCGGCTCCGCCGCGACCATCCGGGCCTGGGGGTGCTGGTCCTGTCGCAGTACGTGGAGGAGCAGTACGCCACGGAGCTGCTGGCCGGGAACAGCCGGGGCATCGGCTATCTGCTCAAGGACCGGGTGGCCGAGGTGCGCGAGTTCGTGGACGCGGTGGTGCGGGTCGCCGAGGGCGGTACGGCGCTCGACCCGGAGGTGGTCGCCCAGCTGCTGGGCCGCAGCCGCAAGCAGGATGTGCTGGCCGGGCTCACCCCGAGGGAGCGGGAGGTCCTGGGGCTGATGGCCGAGGGGCGGACCAATTCGGCCGTCGCCCGGCAGCTCGTGGTGAGCGATGGCGCGGTCGAGAAGCACGTGAGCAACATCTTCTTGAAGCTGGGCCTGTCGCCGAGTGACGGGGATCACCGTCGGGTGCTCGCCGTCCTCACGTATCTCAATTCCTGAAAGCAGACTTCCACGGGCCAAAGCGGGGCCAAAGGCTGAACGGGGGATCACCAGAAATGGCAGCACGGGGGATGGGACAGGCTATGCCAAACCATGACATATATGGTTCTTCTTTGGGCGTCCACCATGTGATCCCGCCAAGGAAGGCCACCCTTACCGACGTACGATGGTCATGGGACAACAACCGGTCGGCACCGACTGTCCAGGAGCGCCGCCTCAAGGGAGGTCCGAAGCAGTGACCAGCCAGGTCAGCAGCCCGGCCGAACAGGCCGAACCAGCCGATCAGCAGGGCGGGCAGATGCCCGCCGGGGGGCAGCCAGCGGCAGAGGGCGGTAAAGAAGTCCGCCGTCTGGACCGGGTGATCATCCGGTTCGCGGGTGACTCGGGTGACGGTATGCAGCTCACGGGTGACCGGTTCACCTCGGAGACGGCGTCATTCGGAAACGACCTGTCGACCCTGCCGAATTTCCCGGCGGAGATCCGTGCCCCCGCAGGCACCCTGCCCGGAGTGTCGAGCTTCCAGCTCCACTTCGCCGATCACGACATCCTCACACCAGGTGACGCGCCGAACGTACTGGTGGCGATGAACCCGGCCGCGCTGAAGGCCAACCTCCCCGATGTGCCGCGCGGGGCGGAAATCATCGTCAACACCGACGAGTTCACCAAGCGCCCGATGGCCAAGGTCGGCTATGACCAAAGCCCCTTGGAGGACGGCTCGCTGGACGGCTATCACGTCCACCCGGTGCCGCTCACCACGCTGACCATCGAGGCGCTGAAGGAATTCGGCCTGTCCCGCAAGGAGGCCGAGCGCAGCAAGAACATGTTCGCGCTCGGGCTGCTGTCGTGGATGTACCACCGGCCGACCGAGGGCACCGAGAAGTTCCTGCGGCAGAAGTTCGCGAAGAAGCCACAGATCGCCGAGGCGAACGTGGCGGCCTTCCGGGCGGGCTGGAACTTCGGCGAGACCACCGAGGACTTCGCGGTCTCCTACGAGGTCGCCCCGGCCACCAGGGCCTTCCCCACCGGCACCTACCGGAACATCTCCGGAAACCTGGCGCTGTCGTACGGGCTGATCGCGGCCTCCCGCCAGGCGGATCTGCCGCTGTTCCTGGGGTCGTATCCGATCACCCCGGCCTCGGACATCCTGCATGAGCTGTCCAAGCACAAGAACTTCGGTGTGCGCAGCTTCCAGGCCGAGGACGAGATCGCCGGGATCGGCGCGGCACTGGGCGCGGCCTTCGGCGGCTCTCTCGCCGTGACCACCACCTCCGGCCCGGGCGTGGCGCTCAAGTCGGAGACCATCGGGCTCGCGGTGTCGCTGGAGCTGCCGCTGCTGGTGATCGACATCCAGCGCGGCGGCCCCTCCACCGGGCTGCCCACCAAGACCGAGCAGGCCGATCTGCTGCAGGCCATGTACGGGCGCAACGGCGAGGCCCCGGTGCCGATCGTGGCCCCGAAGACCCCGGCCGACTGCTTCGACGCCGCGCTCGACGCCGCCCGGATCGCCCTGACCTACCGCACCCCGGTCTTCCTGCTGTCGGACGGCTATCTGGCCAACGGCTCGGAGCCCTGGCGGGTGCCGGACGTCGACGAGCTGCCCGACCTCCGCGTCCAGTTCGCGACCGGGACCAACCATGTGCTGGCCGACGGCACCGAGGTCTTCTGGCCGTACAAGCGCGACCCCAAGACCCTGGCCCGCCCCTGGGCCGTGCCGGGAACGCCCGGTCTGGAGCACCGGATCGGCGGCATCGAGAAGCAGGACGGCTCGGGGAACATCTCCTACGACCCGGCCAACCACGAGCACATGGTCCGCATCCGCCAGGCCAAGGTGGACGGCATCACCGTGCCGGACATCGAGGTGGACGACCCGACCGGCGACGCCCGCACCCTGGTCCTGGGGTGGGGATCGACGTACGGCCCGATCACCGCCGCGGTGCGCCGCGTCCGCACCGCGGGCGACCGGATCGCCCAGGCCCATCTGCGCCATCTCAACCCCTTCCCCGCCAACCTCGGCACGGTGCTGGAGGGTTACGAGAAGGTGGTGGTGCCGGAGATGAACCTGGGTCAGCTGGCGACACTGCTGCGCGCCCGCTATCTGGTCGACGCCCGCTCCTTCACCCAGGTCCGCGGGCTGCCCTTCAAGGCCGAACAGCTCGCCACCGCCCTCAAGGAGGCCATCGATGACTGACACCCTCGCCGAGGGCGCGGCATCGGCTCGAAGCGCGCTCTCCCTGGTGCCCAAGAGCGACACCAAGCAGACGATGAAGGACTTCAAGTCCGACCAGGAGGTCCGCTGGTGCCCCGGCTGCGGTGACTACGCGATCCTCGCCGCCGTCCAGGGCTTCATGCCCGAACTGGGCCTGGCGAAGGAGAACATCGTCTTCGTCTCCGGCATCGGCTGCTCCTCGCGCTTCCCGTACTACATGAACACCTACGGGATGCACTCCATCCACGGCCGCGCCCCGGCCATCGCCACCGGTCTGGCCGCCTCGCGGCAGGATCTGTCGGTGTGGGTGGTCACCGGTGACGGCGACGCGCTGTCGATCGGCGGCAACCACCTGATCCACGCGCTGCGCCGCAATGTGAACCTGAAGATCCTGCTCTTCAACAACCGCATCTACGGCCTGACCAAGGGTCAGTACAGCCCCACCTCCGAGGTCGGCAAGATCACCAAGTCGACCCCGATGGGTTCCCTGGATGCGCCGTTCAACCCGCTGTCGCTGGCGCTCGGCGCCGAGGCGGGCTTCGTGGCCCGCACCGTCGACTCCGACCGCAAGCACCTCACCGAGGTGCTGCGGCAGGCGGCGGCCCATCCGGGCACCGCGCTGGTGGAGATCTACCAGAACTGCAACATCTTCAACGACGGCGCCTTCGAGGCCCTGAAGGACAAGGACCAGGCCCAGGAGGCCGTGATCCGGCTGGAGCACGGGCAGCCGATCCGCTTCGGCGCCGACCGGTCCAAGGGCGTCATCCGCGACCAGCGCACCGGCGACCTCGAGGTGGTCACCGTCACTGCCGGGAACGAGCACCAGGTGCTGGTGCACGACGCCCACGCCGCCTCGCCCACCACGGCGTTCGCGCTGACCCGGCTCGCCGACGCCGACACGCTCCACCACACCCCCATCGGGGTGCTGCGCGATGTGGACCGCCCGGTCTACGACACCCAGATGTCCCACCAGCTCGACAACGCCGTGGAGCTGAAGGGCAAGGGCGACCTCGGTGCGCTGCTCGCCGGCGGCGACACCTGGACCGTCGTGGGCTGACCTCAGCGGGCCCGCCTCGCCGACAGGCACCTTCGTACCGTCGGCGGGCACGTTCGTACATATGGGCACAGGCGGGTGCCCGGCCGGAGCGTCTGACCACGCTGCGGCCGGGCACCCGCTCTGCTATCCGCATGGCCGACCCCGCCGCCCCGATCCAGCCGCCCGACCGCCCCGCCTACCGCCTCAAGCGGCTGCTGCTCGGCCCGCCCCTGGTCACCGAGCGGATCCGGCGCGAGAAGCTGAGCAACCCGGCCGCGCTGGGCGTGCTGGCCTCCGACTGCATCTCCTCGACGGCGTACGGCAGCGAGGAGATGCTGCGGGTGCTGGTGCCGGTCATCGGGCTCGCGGCGTTCTCCCTGATCCTCCCGGTGACCGGGGCGATTCTGCTGGTGCTGCTGCTGGTCACGCTCTGCTACAGCGATGTGGTGATGATCTACACCCGGGCGGGCGGCTCGTATGTGGTGGCGCGGGAGAACTTCGGCCCGGACATCGCCCAGATCGCCTCCGTGGCGCTGCTGGTGGACTACATCGTCACCGTCGCGGTCCAGGTCTCGGCGGGCACCAACGCGATCATCTCGTTCGCCCATCTCGTCGGCGGCAGCTGGACCGGTATCGACCATCTCCAACTGCCCCTCAGCGCCCTGGTGATCCTGATCCTCGCCTATGGCAATCTGCGCGGACTGCGCGAGGCCGGGCGGGTCTTCATGGTGCCCGCCTATCTGTTCATCGTCGCCGTCGGCCTGATGCTGGTGGTGGGCGTGGTACGCGGGCTCACCGGACGGCTTCCGCACGCCGATGTGCACGCCGCGGGCGCCGTGCCCCTCGGCACCTCGGGCAGCGGCTGGCTCTACGGCGCCTCGCTCTTCATCGTGCTGCGCTCGTTCGCCAACGGCGGCTCCTCGCTGACCGGTCTGGAGGCGATCTCCAACAGCGTCTCGGTCTTCCGCGATCCCAAGGGCCCCAACGCCCGCCGCACGCTGATCACGATGAGCTGCATCCTGGGCACGCTGGTCCTCGGGGTCTCCGCCCTCGCCCACTTCACCCACGCCATCCCGTACCGGGACGGCACCCCGACCGTCCTCGCGCAGGAGGCCCATCTGGTCTTCGGCGACGGGGCGGTGGGCGCCCTGGGGCTGGCGTTCGTCCAGCTGGCGACCGCGCTCATCCTCTACACGGGCGCCAACACGCCGTTCACCGGCTTCCCCTTCCTGGCCAGCTTCGTGGCCGAGGACCGCTTTCTGCCCCGGCAGCTCACCCGGCGCGGCCACCGGCTGGCCTTCTCCAACGGGATCATCGCGCTGGCCGTGGTGGCGCTGGCGCTGCTGGTGGTCACCGGGGCCAGTGTGGACCGGCTGGTGGCGCTGTACGCGATCGGGGTCTTCACCGCCTTCACCATGGCCGGGGCCGGGCTGACCGCCTATCACCTGCGGCGGCGGGAGCCGGGCCGGGGCTGGAAGATCGCGGTCAACCTCACCACCGCGGCCGTCTCCGCCGCCGTGGTGCTGATCTTCGGGATCACCAAGTTCACCGAGGGCGCCTGGCTGGTCGTGGTGGTCTTCCCGCTGGGAGTCTGGGCGCTGATCCGGATCAACCGCGAGTACCGCGCGGAGGCGGCCGCCCTGGAGGCGGTGCCGCATCCGGGGGACGACGTCCCGCGCTGGCGGCGCCATGTCGTCTTCGTCCTGGCGGACAGCATCGACCTCGCGACGGTCAAGGCGCTGCGCTACGCCCATGAGCTGCGGCCCGACGAGGTCCGCGCGGTGCACTTCATGGTGGACGAGAGCCATGCCCGCCGGCTGATGGCGCGGTGGGAGGCCACGGCGGGGGTGACGGTGGCGCTGGAGGTCGTGGCGTGCCCGGACCGGCGGCTGCGCCATGCGGTGATGGAGCTGGCGGCCCGTACCACCGAGGACGGGCAGACCGCGCTGACCCTGCTGGTGCCGCGCCGCACCTATGCCTCCCCGCTGGGCAAGCTGCTGCACCGGGGCACGGCGGAGTCGCTGGCGAAGGCGCTGGACCACCTGCCGGGTGTCGCGGTGACGATCCTGCCGTTCGCGGTCAGCCTCGCGGCACGGGAGAGCGAGGTCCCGGAGTGACGCGAACCCCCGCCGATTCCGCCGCGGACCCGGCCCCCGGCCCGGACTCGGCCCGGACCGGCCCCCGATGAACATACTTACTTAACCGGAAGTACCTTTCTTTCGGTTAGCGCTTCCCTTAAGGTGGGTGTACCGATCCTGAACAGGAGAGTCACACCCATGAGCATTGTCGTCACCGGAGCCACCGGCCACCTCGGCCGACTCGTCGTCGAGGGGCTGCTGGAGAAGGTTCCCGCCGACCAGATCACGGCGGTCGTGCGCGACACCGCGAAGGCCGCCGACTTCGCCGACCGCGGTGTACGGCTGCATGAGGCCGACTACAACCGGCCCGAGACCCTCGCCGGCGCCTTCGCCGCGGGCGACAAGGTGCTGCTGATCTCCGGCAGCGAGGTCGGGCAGCGCGGTCCGCAGCACCAGGCGGTCATTGACGCCGCCAAGGAGGCCGGTGTCGCGCTGCTCGCCTACACCAGCATTCTGGGCGGCCCGGCCGCCGACTTCACCCTGGCCGACGAGCACCATGTCACCGAGAAGGCGGTCACCGAGTCCGGCCTGCCGTACGTCCTGCTGCGCAACGGCTGGTACCACGAGAACTACACCGAGAACCTCGCCCCGGTCCTGGAGCACGGCGCCGTCGTGGGCGCCGCGGGCGAGGGCCGGGTCGCCTCCGCCTCGCGCGCCGACTACGCCGCGGCCGCCGTCGCCGTCCTGACCGGTGAGGGCCACGAGGGCAAGGCGTACGAGCTGTCCGGCGACACCGCCTGGAGCTTCGCCGAGTACGCCGCCGTGATCGCGGAGCAGACCGGCAAGGAGATCGTCTACGGCGCCGTCTCCCCGGCGGAGTACCAGACCATCCTCACCGGCGCGGGCGTCCCCGAGCCGCTCGCCGTGGTCCTCTCCGACGTCGAGGGGGCCATCGAGCGCGGCCGGCTGGCCGCCACCCCGGGCGATCTGTCCCGGCTCATCGGCCGCCCGACCACGCCCATCGCGGACTCGGTCGCGGTCGCGCTGAAGGGCTGACCGGCCCCGTACCCACCACGGCCCGCCTGTCATGACCGTATCCCGATACGCGAATGACAGGCGGGTCTCACCAGCGCTACCTTCGGACCCTCGGAACGGGCCCGCCCTGGGCTCGCCATGCCGTCGGGGAGGGTGCCGTGACGCCGCAGAACCAGCAGGACCGCGCCGATCGCTCCGGTCTCCTCTACGGCTTCGCGGCATACGCCTTCTGGGGGCTGGTGCCGCTCTTCTGGCCGCTGCTGGAGCCCGCCGGCGCGGTGGAGATCCTCGCCCACCGGATGGTGTGGTCGCTGGCGGCCGTCGGTCTGGTACTGCTGGCGCTGCGCCGCTGGAGCTGGATACGGCCGCTGCTGCGGGAGCCCCGGCGGCTGGGCATGATCGCGCTCGCCGCGACCGTGATCTCGATCAACTGGGGCCTGTACATCTGGGGCGTCAACAGCGGCCACGTGGTGGAGGCCGCACTCGGATACTTCATCAACCCGCTGGTCAGCATCGCCTTCGGGGTGCTGCTGCTGCGGGAGCGGCTGCGGCCCGCGCAGTGGGCGGCGGTCGGCGTCGGGGCGGTGGCCGTGGCCGTGCTGGCGGTGGGTTACGGCAAGCTGCCGTGGATCGCGCTCACCCTCGCCTTCAGCTTCGCGACGTACAGCCTGGCCAAGAAGCGGGTCGGGCTGGACGGGCTGGAGTCGCTGGCCGCCGAGACCGCCGTACAGTTCCTGCCCGCGCTGGGCTTCCTGATCTGGCTCGGGGCACGCGGCGACAGCACGTTCGCGAGTGCGGGCGCCGGACATGCGGCGCTGCTGGCGAGCTGTGGCTTCGTCACGGCGCTGCCGCTCATCTGCTTCGGGGCCTCGGCGGTGCGGCTGCCGCTGTCGACGATCGGGATGCTGCAGTACGTGGCGCCGACCTTCCAGTTCGCCCTCGGCATCACCGTCTTCCACGAGACGATGCCACCCGAACGGTGGGCAGGCTTCGCCCTCGTCTGGCTCGCCCTCGCGCTGCTCACCTGGGACGCGCTGCGCACCGCCCGGCGGGCACGGCGGGAGCTGGCCGACGCCGCCGCGCGGGCGGCCGCGCTGTCGGCGACAGTGGAGGCCGGTGTCGTTCCGGAGGCCGGTCTCGTTCCCGAAGCCGGTCTCGTTCCGGAGACTGTCATAGCGGATGTCGCCGTATCGGATGTCGCCGTATCGGATGCCGCCGCGCCCGATGCCCGGCCGGGATCGATATCCGGCGGGTGATGTCCGGTTCCCGCCCTTGACGCGGAGTCAGCCACACCCGGAGCATCAGCCTCGCGTCATCACCGCTCTTCAGCGAACCTCGGGTTCGCCGCTCCATCGCCCCCACGGGCACGTGCACCACACAGCGTCACGTCATTCCGTCCTGTCCTCGTTCGGAACTGGAGCCCCCCATGTCGTCATGCGCTGAGCGCCGCCCCCGAAGATCCCTGATCCGCCGGACGGCCGCCATGGCCGCCGCCGGTACGGCCGTCGCCGCCCTGGTGTCGGCCGCCCCCGCCACCTCCGCCGCCGCATCGGCCCGGCCCGCGGCGGACTCCCGTACCGCCCTCGCGGCGCCGGACATCTCCGTGGCCAATGTGAAGGCCCATCTGACCCAACTGCAGTCGATCGCCACCGCCAACGGCGGCAACCGCGCCCATGGCCGCCCCGGCTACAAGGCGTCGCTCGACTACATCAAGGGCAAGCTGGATGCCGCCGGATACACCACCACCGTGCAGCAGTTCACCTCCAGCGGTTCCACCGGCTACAACCTCATCGCCGACTGGCCCGGCGGCGACACCAACAACGTGGTGTTCTCCGGCGCCCATCTGGACTCGGTCACCGCGGGCCCCGGGATCAACGACAACGGCTCGGGCTCCGCCGGAATCCTGGAGACCGCGCTCACTGTCGCCCGCCAGGGGGCGAAGCCCACCAAGCATCTGCGGTTCGCCTGGTGGGGCGCCGAGGAGCTGGGGATGGTCGGCTCCCGCTCCTACGTCAACAACCTGCCGTCAGCCGAGCGGGCGAAGATCGACGGCTATCTCAACTTCGACATGATCGGCTCGCCCAACCCCGGCTACTTCGTCTATGACGACGACCCCGGGATCGAGTCGGTGTTCAAGGCGTTCTTCTCCGCCAAGGGCGTTCCCACCGAGATCGAGACCGAGGGCGACGGCCGCTCCGACCACGCGCCGTTCAAGAACGTGGGCATCCCGGTGGGCGGTCTCTTCAGCGGCGCCGACTACATCAAGACTGCCGCCCAGGCCCAGAAGTGGGGCGGCACCTCCGGCCGGGCGTTCGACAGCTGCTACCACCGCTCCTGCGACACCACCAGCAACATCAACGACACCGCCCTGGACCGCAACAGCGACGCCATCGCGTACGCGGTCTGGACGCTCGGCGGCGCCTGATCCCGGCTGACGTGCCGTGTTCGGCTCGGTGCTCGGCTCGGTGCTCGGCCCCAACCGGCTCAGGCCGTGATGTCCTTCGCGGTGAACCGGGCCCAGGCCGCCGAGCCGAACACGGCGACGTACAGCCCCTGCAGCCCCAGATTCTTGACCAGCTCGTCCCAGTAGACCGGCTCGCGCAGGAGATCGGCGAAGCTGAGCCAGTAGTGCGGGAAGAGATACGGGTGGATCGCGTGGAGCTGCGGGATGCTGTCGAGGATCTGCGCGGTGACGACCAGCCCCACGGTCGTGGCCATGGCCGCGATCCCGCTGTTGGTGAGGGTGGAGATGAACAGCCCCACCGTCGCGATCCCCACCAGCGACAGGGCCACCAGGGCCGCCACACCGAGCGCCCGGAGCAGGGCTTCCTCGAACGAGACGGTGATGCCCGAGATCAGCGTGACATCGCCGAGCGGGAACAGCAGCGCCCCCGTCACCAGGCCCGAGAGCGCCACGATCAGGGTCGCGATCAGGCAGAAGGCCATGGACGTGGTGAATTTGGCCAGCAGGAGACGAGTCCGCCCGGCGGGGGCGACCAGCAGATAGCGCAGCGTTCCGGCGCCCGCCTCACCGGCGATGGCGTCACCGGTGATCACGCCGATCACCATCGGCAGGAAGACGGGCAGCGTCGCCGCCAGTGACGCGAAGACCAGGAAGATCCCGTTGTTGGTGATCTGGGAGAAGAAGGCGGGGCCCTGCCCGTCTCCGCCACGGCCGCCGCCGAGGCCGTCGCCGTCGCTCGTCTCGATCTTCACGGCGACGCCGATGAGGATCGGGATCAGCGCGAGCACCCCGAGCAGGGCCAGGGTCCGCCAGCGGCGGAGGGTGGTGGTCAGCTCGGAGCGGAAGAGCGCCAGGGCCCACAGGGGGTTCGGGCGGGGCGCGTTCGGGGCTCTCTCCCCCGTACGGGTGGCCGGTGCGCCGAGGTCAACCGTTCCTGCGCTCTCGGCCCGCGGCCCCAGTTCCTCAGCCCGCGACATCGAAGCCCTCCCCGGTCAGTGCCACAAAGGCGTCCTCGAGCGAGGCCCGTTCGGCCCCGAAGGCCCGGACCCGCACCCCGGCGCGGACGAGGGCGGCGTTGAGATCGGCCAGCTCCAGCGGTGCGTCGTCCGCGCCGGGGCCGGGCACCGGCAGTTCGCCGGAGACGCGCTCATCCAGGATCACCAGATCCGTCACGCCGTACTCCTTCAGGATCCGGACCGCGTCCGCCGGGTCCGGGGTGGTGACGACCAGCCTGCCGCGGCTGCCCGCCGCCAGCTCGGCCACCGTGCCCTGGGCGATCAGACGGCCCTGGGCCATCACGGCGGCGTGAGTGCACACCTGTTCGATCTCGTCGAGGAGATGCGAGGAGAGGAAGACGGTGGTGCCCTCCTCGGCCAGTTCGCGCACCAGGGAACGGATCTCGCGCATGCCCTGCGGATCGAGGCCGTTGGTCGGCTCGTCCAGGACCAGCAGCTCACGCGGCTGGAGCAGCGCGGCGGCCAGGCCCAGGCGCTGCTTCATGCCGAGCGAGTAGGCACGGGCCTTCTTCCCCGCCGCGGCGGCCAGCCCGACCCGGTCCAGGGCGGCCTCGACGCGGGGGACGCGGGTGCGGGGGTCGGCCGTGGGGTCGGCGGCGTCGTAGCGCAGCAGATTGTCGCGGCCGGTCAGAAAGGGGTAGAGGGCGGGGCCCTCGATGAGGGCGCCCACCCTGGGCAACACGCTCCGGGCGGCGCGCGGCATCGGCTCGCCGAGCAGCCTTGCTCTGCCCGAGGTGGGCTCGATCAGGCCCATGAGCATGCGAATCGTCGTCGTCTTCCCCGAGCCGTTGGGCCCGAGGAAGCCGAAGACGCTGCCACGCGGCACGGACAGGTCGAGTGCGTCGACCGCGAGCTGTCCGCCCCGGTAGCGCTTGGTGAGCCCGCGGGTCTCCACCGCGGTGTCGTTCCCCTCGGTGGACCGCTGCTCCACGGGCTCCCCTTCGTTATGCGTCGTGTGCTACGCCGTGCTGCGCGCCCAGCGCCTCACTTGGCCGCGTTGGCGGCCTTGACCAGGGCGGCCTTGTCGACCGCACCGACGAACACCTTGCCGTCGTCGGTGAGCAGCGCGTTGACCAGACGGGTGCTGACCACGGTGCCGGAGCCGAAGTCGCCCTTGACCTCCTTGCCGAAGCCGCCGAGGAGTCCGGACGCCGCACCCGGGCCGCTGTCGCCGCCGGGGGTCGTGGATGCCGCGCCGCCGGGGGTGTCGAGCCGGGCGACCGAGTCCCAGCCCTCACCGACGACCTTCAGCCCGGACAGGGCGCCCTGGGCGTCCTTGAAGTCCTTGGTGCCGAAGTCCTTGGCCTCGGGCCGGTCGGCCTTGCGCTCCTCGGTGACCTTGGCGCCCTTGGGCGGGGTGAAGTCGAAGGTGCCGGCCTTGGGCTTGCCGAAGTCGACCTTGGTGTAGCCCACGTCGATGGCCGCCTTGCCGCCGCTCTTCGGGGAGAGCGTGAACTTCAGCGGGACGCCGTTGTCCGCGTCCACCGCGATACGGACGGATCCGATCGTGGAGTCGCTGTCCGCCTTGGGCTTGATCAGCAGGTCGTACGCGTCCCGTCCGGCGACCCGGGAGGTGCCGTCGACCGTCACATCCGTGGTGTCGTCCACGGAGGCGAGCACGGTCTTGGCGATCTCCTGGGGCGTGGCGCCCCGCAGGTCCTTGGGCAGCTCCTGCCGGTGGTCGCCCTTGGCCTTCGCCTCCTCGGGGGCGGTGGCGTGGTAGGCGGAGTTGCTCCCGCTGTCGTACGCCCAGATCTCGTCGCCGTTGTGGATCATGCTGTATTCGGCGGCGTTCTCGACGATCGACACCCGCTGCTTGCCGGGGCCGTCGGTGGCCACCCGCAGGGTGTGGGAGCCGGAGACCAGCTCCATCAGCCGGGATTCGGGCGAGGCGGACTCCTCGCCGCCCTGCGCCCCGCCGAGGTCGGCGAGGGAGCCGCCGCCGGGGAGCGAGGGGATGCCCAGATCGGTGGTGATCTTCACCGAACCGGACATCTGCTGGGCGTCCGATGCCGCCATCTTGCTGATCAGCTCTTGTGCCGAGATCTTCGGCAGGTCGGGGTCACCGGTGCTGGCCAGCGCCGGGACCAGCCCTATGGTCGCCGCCGCGATGCCCGCGACCGCGACCGGGGCGGCGTACCGGGCGACCTTCTTCCCCCGGGATGGCCGCTCGTCATCCCAGAAGCCGTCGTCGGCGACCTGTGTCGGTCGGATCCGTGCCATGTGTGCTCTACCTCCGTCGTCGGCGGCGGTTCGTCAGCTTGCACTCGTCCACCCTCTCGGGCCATTGTCACCCGATCCCGCCATGTGGTGGTCTTTTCATCCCACCAAATCGTGTGACGTGGCGCGTCAGCCCGCAGGATCACCTAGGTGTACTGCTCGGGGATGACACCGCTCCCCCGGGAGTCAGGGTCGGCTCCCCGGAGCCGGTGCCGGTCGGGGCGGAGCGGGGGCTGGGCGGGGCGTCAGCCGGCCCGATGGGCGGGGGCTGGGCGGGGGCGTCAGCCGACCGGTGGGCGGGGGGCCGGGCGGAAGCGTCAACCGACCAGTGCGGGAGGCCGGGCGGAGGCGTCAACCGGACCGATGGACGGGAAGCCGGGCGTCAGCCGACCGGTGGGCGGGAGGCCGGGCGGAAGCGTCAACCGGCCCGATGGGCGGGAGGCCGGGCGTCAGCCGGCCCGGTGGACCACCGCGTCGCACAGCCCCTCGAGGGCCGCCTTCGCCGGGCCCTCGGGCAGCGGCGCCAGCATCGAACGGGCCTCCGCCGCGTAACGGACCGTGACCCGGCGGGCCTGCTCCAACGCCGGATGGGCGCGCAGCCGCCGCAGCACCTCGGCGAGGCGCGTGTCATCGCTGAGATCGCCCGCGAGCAGCTCGCACAGCTCGCGGTCCTCGGCCGAACCGGTCGCCTCGGCCCGCTCCCGCACATAGAGCACGGGCAGGGTGGCCACGCCCTCGCGCAGATCGGTGCCGGGGGTCTTGCCGGACTCATGGCTGTCGCTGGCGATGTCCAGCACATCGTCGGCGAGCTGGAAGGCCATGCCGAGCCGCTCGCCGTACTGGGTGAGGATGCTGACGATGGACTCGTCGGCGCCCGACATCATCGCGCCGAACCGGCCGGAGACGGCGATCAGCGAGCCCGTCTTGCCGGCCAGCACATCCAGATAGTGCTCGACCGGGTCACGGCCGTCGCGGGGGCCCGCCGTCTCCAGGATCTGGCCGGTGACCAGCCGCTCGAACGCCTCGGCCTGGATCCGCACCGCCTCGGGGCCCAGGTCGGCCAGGATGTGCGAGGCCCGGGCGAAGAGGAAGTCGCCGGTGAGGACCGCCACCGAGTTGCCCCAGCGGACGTTGGCACTGGAGACGCCGCGCCGCACCTCTGCCTCGTCCATCACATCGTCGTGGTAGAGCGTCGCCAGATGGGTGAGCTCGACGACCACGGCCGAGGGCACCACTCCGGGTGCGTGAGGATCGCCGAACTGTGCGGCCAGCAGCGCCAGCAGGGGCCGGAACCGCTTCCCACCGGCCCGCACCAGATGCTGGGCGGCCTCGGTGATGAAGGGCACATCGCTCTTGGTGGCCTCCAGCAGGCCCTCTTCGACCGCCGTCAGCCCGGCCTGGGTGTCGGCTTCCAGAGTCCGGTCCCGCACGCTCAGCCCCAAGGGCCCGACGAAGCTCACGGGGTACTCCTGTCTGCCTACGAATGACGCGAATGTCGACGTGTCGCTGCCTCCACCAACAGGCAGCGTATCCGGTCGGGTATCGATCACTGTGGGCGCCTTCCCGCCTTGTGCGCCTCTCACCGTTCTCTCCCGAACCGGTTACTTCCCATCGCAGTACCGCGATCGCAGCAGATCATTCATCCTCCGGCCCCCGACAAGTCGGCCAACCCGGCCCCCGACAAGTCGGCCAACCTGGCCCGCTGACGGGTCAACCGGCCCGGCCCTGTTGACCGGTCAACGGGCCCGGCCTGTTGACCGGTCAACGGGCCCGGGCACGGGCCGCACCGAGGACGGCCGTCGGCCGGGGAAGGCCCGAGACCAGGGAAGGCCAGAGACCAGGGAAGGCCAGGGGCCGGGGCGGGCCATCGGCCAGGGCGGGCCGATGGCCGCGGGCTCGGCGGCCGCTCATCCGTGCGCGGCGGCCACCGCCTCCGCCAGCCGTGGCGACGCGTACTCCGTGCCGGCACCAGCCGCTCCTGGAACCACAGTCCGTAGGCCGAGAAGGTCTCGACGGGGATCAGGTCCCAGTCCGACTCATGGCGCGGGCCGCCCATCGCATGGCAGAAGTCCAGCAGGGTGTGCCCGGGCTGCGGTGCGTCGATGTTCGAGGCGACCGGTGTGGACTTGAGCAGCATGCCCGCGGGCATCCGCTCGCGCCAGCTCACCATCGGATCCCCGAAGACACGGACCCAGCTCCTTCAGCTCCCTGGGGCCCTCGGTCCGGGAGGTGCCGCCCACCGCGGGCTTCTTCCGCCGCTCGAACGCCTCCCGGTTCTTGGCGACCACCGGGAACCGCGTGCTCGCCGCGAACGCCTTGACGTCGGCGTAGGTATCCGGGAAGGCGCCCTCGGGCGTGGGCACCCCGTGTTTGGCGCACAGCTCGTGCAGCCCCTGCTTGCTCGCCAGCCGCCTGGGCAACTCCGGCTCGGCGCGCGGGAAGAGGAAGCCGCCCTCCCCGGCGAGCCGATCCGCGTGCTCGGCGATCAGCACCGCCGCCTCTTCGTCCGTCGGCAGCAGAACCGTCTGCCGGCCGATCCGCCCGCCCTATCCGCAGCAGCCCCTCCACCAGCCGCTCCGGCCGCTCGCTGCCGGTGGTCGCCCAGACGAAGGCCCTCGCCGGAGAGCGTGAGAGCGCCGCCGGGGTCCAACGGTCCTCGTGACCGCGTACATGGGGATGCCGAGAGGCCCCAGGGACCGGATGGCCCCGACGCCACCATGATGCGGCGGATAGTGGCCGATCTTCACGACCGGAGTGGGTACGGAACGGTCCACCGCGAATGGCACGGCACTGCTCGCCACGAGCCCCCTTGGTCACCGCAGCGCAGTGGCCCTCCACTGTGCGTGACCCCGAGCAAGGACGCCACTTCGGAATCGCCGCCTCCAGCAAGGATTTTCCGGACATTGCCATCTTTTCAGGGGGTAGTCGACACGGTGCCACCTTCCTTTCCTCCCCGCTCTCCCCTCGCCTTAGGGTGTGCTGCACCCCCAGCAGTGACCAGGAGAAGGCGAGGCAGCCCCGATGCCGCAGCGATCCCCGCTGGACCTGCCCGAAGGCGACCCCTTCGGCCCGCACAACCTCCCCTATGGCGTCTTCACCACGCCGCACGCTCCGCATCTGCGGAAAATCGGGGTGCGCTACGGAAACCATGTGCTGGACGCCGGCGCCGCCGCGGCCGCCGCCGCCTCTCCGCACGCCGAACAGCTGGGCGCCGACACCCTCAACCCGCTGATGGCCGCGGGCCGCCCGGTCTGGCAGGCCGTCCGCGCCGAGGTGCTCGGCTGGCTCACCGATCCCGCGCACCGGTCGACCATCGAGCCGCTGATGCATCCCCTCCCCACCGTCGCGCTCCATCTCCCCTTCGAGGTGGCCGACTACGCCGACTTCTATGCGAGCGAGCACCACGCCACCAACGCGGGCAGGATCTTCCGCCCCGACGGCGAAGCGCTCAGCCCCAACTGGAAGCACATGCCGATCGGCTACCACGGCCGGGCCGGCACCCTCCTCGTCTCGGGCACGCCCATCGTCCGCCCACAGGGCCAGCACCTGCCCCCGGCCGATACCTCCGCACCACCACACGCTTCCTCCCCCACTCCGGTCTTCGGCCCCTCCCTGCGCCTCGACTTCGAGGCGGAGGTGGCCTTCGTCGTCGGCGCCCCTTCTACTGTGAATACACCGGTGGGCCTCTCCGGGTTCCACGACCACGTCTTCGGTGTCTGTCTGCTCAACGACTGGTCCGCACGCGACGTCCAGGCATGGGAGTACCGCCCGCTCGGCCCGTTCCTCGGCAAGTCCTTCGCCACCTCCCTCGCCGCATGGGTCACCCCGCTGGAGGCCCTCACCGCGGCCCGTACCAGCCCGCCCGCACGCGACGTCCCGCTCCTCCCCTACCTGGACGACAGCGCGGCGGAGCCCGGCGGCCTCGATCTGCGTCTCGAGGTCGCCCTCAACGGCCACACGGTCTCCCGCCCGCCCTTCTCCGCCATGTACTGGACCGCGGCCCAGCAGCTCGCGCATCTGACGGTCAACGGTGCCTCGCTGCGCACCGGCGACGTCTTCGCCTCCGGCACGGTCAGCGGTGCACGCCCGGACGAGCTCGGCTGTCTCCTCGAACTCACCTGGGGAGGCCGCCAACCCCTGCGGCTCCCCGACTCCACCCGGACGTTCCTGGAGGACGGTGACGAAGTGACCATCACGGCCTGGGCGCCGGGCCCGCAGGGGGTCCGCATCGGGCTGGGCGAGGTGACCGGCCAGGTCGTCCCGGCCACGCCCTGACCCGACTGCTAATTTGTCGTGCTCCCGCCCTGACGATCGAGGAGAGACACGTGAACAAGGCAGTGGGCATCGCCGGCACGGTGGCGGCGGCCGCCCTGCTACTGACCGCATGTGGCAGTGACGGAGACGACGACAAGAAGGACACCTCCAACGGCCCCTCCTCCGCGTCGAGCGCCCCGGCGGAGGGGGGCGCGGACGCGAAGGTCTCCGGCACCTATGTGGCGAAGTCCGGCGACGAGGCCGTCATCCTGTCCATCAGCGGCAAGCAGGCCGTCCTGATGGCCGGCAAGCACATCTGCAACGGCGAGTACGCCGACATGGGCGGGAAGATGCTCATGCTCAAGTGCTCCGACGGCAACACCGAGCGCAGCGCGGGCAAGGTCACCCTGGGCGCGGACGGCAAGACCCTCACGGTCGACTGGGACGCGCTCGCCAAGAACGACACCTTCGTCAAGGCGACCTCGCCCAGCGACCTTCCCTCGGGCCTGCCGACGTCGCTCCCCTCCGGCCTCCCGACCGATCTGCCGAGCGGCATCCCGAGCGGCCTCCCGACCGGCTGAACCACCGCGCCGGCCCCGTCCGGCGCCCCGGGCCCCCGGCGCACCACCGCGCCGGGGCCCGCCGCGCGCAGTGGCAGATATTGCCTCCGCGACGGCGAAACCGCAGGCAGCGGCGGTACGAAGGCCGCCGCCAGGTGGCGCACCACTTCGGCAACACCATCGGCCCGGCCCCGTCGGTATGGCCCCCGTACGACCCCGCCGACCAGCAAACCCCGGAGCCGGCCGAACGCCCCCGCGAGCACGCCGCGCCGGTCGCCGCCGCCGGCTGCGCGCCGACCGGGCGCGGCAACTCGCCGATCCGCTCCGCCGCCATTTCCTCACCGGCGGCTTCCCCGGCGGCGTACTCCCCCTGGAGGACGCGCTCGGCCAGGACTGCGGCGCCTCCCGCAACACCGTGCGCCGGGCGCTCGACCTCCTGCGCGCCGAGCGCCCGGTGGAGCGGCAACCCGGGGTGGGCACGGTCGTCGTCGCGGAGAAGTACCCGCACGGCCTCGACCCGCTGATGGGCCCGGCCGAGACCCTTCACGAACACGGCCGGGTGACCCATGAGGTGCGAGACCGTCGGCCCCGTCCCCGCGCCCGTCTGCGTCGCCGACCGGCCGTGCGTCCCCGCCCGTACCGATGTCCTCTACGTCGAGCGGCTGCACCGGCTCGGTGGACTCCCGCTCTCCCTCGACCTCACCTACCTCCCGATGGACATCGGCGCCGCACAGACCCGCGCCGGGATGCGGCGGCTGCTGGTCGAGGTTCTGGAGGGCACCCGCGCCACCGTCGTCCTCGTCGCCCACGACGTGGACGAGGCGCTGTTCCTCGGCGACCGGGTGGCGCTGCTGGGCGGCACGGAGGGCGGCGGCCGGGTGCTGGACATACCGCATCCGCGCCAGCGCGCCGCCCATGACACGGCGGCGACCGTCGCGTCGCGCCGTCAGGTCCTCGAATCCCTCGGCATGTGACCCGAATTCCTCGGGATGCGAAAGGCCCAGCTCCGTGCGCACAAGGGAGCACAGGGAGCACAGGGAGACCGCCGCACCCATGGAGTTCCCCGCCCTCGACGCGGCCGAGGAGCTGTCCTGCGAGGTCCTCGTCATCGGCGGCGGCACGGCCGGGCACCATGGGGGCGCTCACCGCCGCCGAGCACGGCTCCTCCGTCCTCCTCCTCGAAAAGGCGCATGCCCGCCGCCCCTTCCGGCATCAGGGGGCTGCGCCCCCAGCCCCCGCCGGGGCTCCGTCCCGGACTCCGCTCCGCAATCGCCGGAGGGGCTGGAATTGCCCCGTCCCGGACCCCGCTCCGCAAACACCGGAGGCGCTGGAAACGCTCCGGCCGGGCGCGGGCACCGTCGCGGTGTCCGTGCCCGGCCGGGGGTCGGGGTAGGGGTGGGCTAGCGGACGAAGACTCCCGCCTGGCTCGCCAGGTCCAGGAAGTACTGCGGGGCGACGCCCAGGACCAGCGTGACCGCCACGCCGATCGCGATGGCCGACGAGGTCAGTGGGGACGGCACGGCCACGGACGGGCCGTCCGTGCGCGGCTCGCTGAAGAACATCAGCACGATCACCCGGATGTAGAAGAACGCGGCGATCGCCGAGGAGATCACACCGATCACGACCAGCGCGCCCGCCCCGCCGTCGGCCGCCGCCTTGAAGACCGCGAACTTCCCGGCGAAGCCGCTGGTCAGCGGGATACCGGCGAAGGCCAGCAGGAAGACCGCGAAGACGGCCGCCACCAGGGGCGAACGGCGGCCGAGCCCGGCCCACTTGGACAGGTGAGTGGCCTCGCCGCCCGCGTCCCGCACCAGGGTGACCACCGCGAAGGCGCCGAGGGTCACGAAGGAGTACGCGGCGAGGTAGAAGAGGACGGAGGAGACGCCGTCGGGCGTGGTGGCGATGACACCGGCCAGGATGAACCCGGCGTGGGCGATCGACGAGTACGCGAGCAGCCGCTTCACATCGGTCTGGGTGACGGCCACGATCGCGCCGCCCAGCATGGTGACGATGGCGACGCCCCACATCACCGGCCGCCAGTCCCAGCGCAGCCCCGGCAGTACGACATACAGCAGCCGCAGCAGCGCGCCGAAGGCCGCGACCTTGGTGGCCGCAGCCATGAAGCCGGTGACGGGGGTGGGGGCACCCTGGTAGACGTCGGGCGTCCACATGTGGAACGGCACGGCGCCGATCTTGAACAGCAGCCCCATCAGCACCATCGCCCCGCCGATCAGCAGCAGCGCGTCATTGCCCATGGTCCCGGCGAGCGCCGGGGAGACGTTCCTGACCTGGCCGTCGACGACGTCGGCGATCCCGGAGTAGGTGACCGTGCCCGCGTAGCCGTACAGCAGGGCGATGCCGAAGAGCAGGAACGCCGAGGAGAAGGCGCCCAGCAGGAAGTACTTGACGGCGGCCTCCTGCGACAGCGCGCGATGGCGCCGGGCGAGCGCGCACAGCACGTACAGCGGCAGGGAGAAGACCTCCAGCGCCACGAAGAGCGTCAGCAGATCGTTGGCGGACGGGAAGACCAGCATGCCGCCGACCGCGAAGAGGACCAGCGGAAAGACCTCGGTGGTGGTGAAGCCCGCCTTGACGGCGGCCTTCTCCGCGTCGCCGCCGGGCACGGCGGCGGCCTGCGCCGCGAAGGAGTCGACGCGGTTGCCGTGCACCAGCGGGTCCAGCCGCCGCTCGGCGAAGGTGAACACCGCCACGAGCGCCACCAGGAGAATGGTCCCCTGGAGGAAGAGCGCAGGTCCGTCGACCGCGATCGCGCCCATGGCCGCGACGTGGGCCTTACTGGTGCCGTAGTCCCCGGCGGCGAGGCCGATGACGGCGGCGAAGGCCGCGGCCAGGGCGACCACGGAGACGAACACCTGCGCGACGTACCGCTGGCGGCGCGGCAGGAGCGCCTCGATCAGGACGCCGACGATCGCGGCGCCGAGCACGATCAGCGTGGGCGACAGCTGGCCGTACTCGATATCGGGCGACGGGATCTTGTCGGGCGCCGCCGCCGCTGTTGTCCACAGGCTGTGGACAGTGGCCGCGTGGGTCACTTGGCACCTCCGGAAGCACCGTCGTGGGAAGCACCCTCGGACTTCGGGCTGTAGTGGAACCAGCCCGCGTCGGTGACGGGGTGCTCGGGCCTGGGATCCTTCTTGTCCACCACGGACATCGTGTGGTCGACCGCCGGGTTGACGATGTCGGCCAGCGGCTTCGGGTAGACGCCGAGGAAGATCAGCAGCGCGATGAGCGGGGCCACGACGACCAGCTCACGCACCCGCAGATCGGGCATGGAGCGCACCTCGGCCTTCACCGGACCGGTCATGGTGCGTTGGTAGAGGATCAGGACGTACAGCGCCGCCAGCACTATTCCGACGGTCGCGATCACGCCGAACACCGGGTAGCGGCTGAACGTGCCCACCAGGACCAGGAATTCGCTGATGAACGGCGCGAGTCCGGGCAGCGAGAGGGTGGCGAGCCCGCCGATCAGGAAGGTGCCGGCGAGCACCGGGGCGACCTTCTGCACACCGCCGTAGTCCTCGATGAGCCGCGAACCGCGCCGGGTGATCAGGAACCCGGCCACCAGCATCAGCGCGGCCGTGGAGACTCCGTGGTTGACCATGTAGAGCGTGGCGCCGCCCTGGCCCTGGGTGGTCATCGCGAAGATGCCCAGGATGATGAAGCCGAAGTGGGAGATCGAGGCATAGGCGATCAGCCGCTTGATGTCCCGCTGGCCGATCGCCAGCAGCGCCCCGTAGAGGATGCTGATGAGCGCCAGAATCATGATCGCAGGGGTGGCCCACTTGCTGGCCTCCGGGAAGAGCTGGAGGCAGAAGCGGAGCATCGCGAAGGTGCCGACCTTGTCGACGACCGCGGTGATCAGCACGGCGACCGGGGCGGTGGACTCCCCCATCGCGTTGGGCAGCCAGGTGTGCAGCGGCCACAGCGGCGCCTTCACCGCGAAGGCGAAGAAGAAGCCGAGGAACAGCAGCCGCTCGGTGCTGGACGCCATGTCCAGATGGCCGCCCGCCCGCGCCTGGACGATCTCCTGCAGCGAGAAGGTGCCGGTGCCGAGCTGATCGGCGGTGACCGCGTACAGACCGACCACCGCGGCCAGCATGATCAGCCCGCCCGCCAGGTTGTAGAGCAGGAACTTCACCGCGGCGTAGGAGCGCTGAGTGGCCGTCTCCTCCTCGGAGCGGCCCCCGGCCCGGTCCCCGAAGCCCCCGATGAGGAAGTACATCGGGATCAGCATGGCCTCGAAGAAGATGTAGAAGAGGAAGACGTCGGTGGCCTCGAAGGAGATCACCACCATCGCCTCGACCATCAGGATCAGCGCGAAGAAGCCCTGGGTCGGCCGCCAGCGGCTGTTGGGCCGGGCGCCTTCCAGCGGATCGGCGTCATGCCAGCCCGCCAGGATGATGAAGGGGATGAGCACCGCGGTGAGCGCGATCAGCGCGACCGCGATCCCGTCCACGCCCAGTTCGTAGCGGACGCCGAAGTCCTTGATCCAGGCGTGGGATTCGGTGAGCTGGAAGCGGGCGCCGCCGGGGTCGAAGCGGACCAGCACGACCGCGGCGAGGGCGAGCGTGAGCAGGGAGAAGCCCAGCGCCACCCACTTGGCGGCGGCGCGCTGGGCGGCGGGCACGGCGGCGGTGACGACCGCGCCGAGCGCGGGCGCCACGGCCGTGGCCGTCAGCAGGGGAAATGACATGACTCAGACCGCCCTCATCAGCAGGGTCGCGGCGATGAGCACCGCCGTACCGCCGAACATCGAGACCGCGTACGTACGGGCGTAGCCGTTCTGCAGCTTCCGCAGCCGGCCGGAAAGTCCGCCGACTCCGGCCGCGGTGCCGTTGACCACCCCGTCGACCAGCTTGTGGTCGACATAGACCAGCCCGCGGGTCAGGTACTGGCCGGGTTTGACGAGCGCGACATGGTTGAAGTCGTCCTGCAGCAGATCGCGCCGGGCGGCGCGGGTGAGCAGGGAGCCGCGGGGGGCGGTGCGCGGCACCGGCCGGCGTCCGTACTGCGCCCAGGCGAGCGCGACCCCGATCAGCAGCACCACCATCGTCCCGCCGGTGACCGCCGCGGCGCTGAGCGGGGAGTCGCCGTGGCTGTGGCCGGTGACCGGCTCCAGCCACTTCAGGAACGAGTCGTTGAGGCTGAACAGCCCACCCGCGAAGACCGATCCCACGGCCAGGACCATCATGGGGATGGTCATGGACGAGGGCGACTCGTGTGGATGCGGCTCATGGCCGGCCTCATCGGGCACCCACCGCTTCTCGCCGAAGAAGGTCAGCAGCATCACCCGCGTCATGTAGTACGCGGTGATGGCCGCGCCCAGCAGGGCCGCGCCGCCGAGGATCCAGCCCTCGGTGCCGCCCTTGGCGAAGGCCGCCTCGATGATCTTGTCCTTGGACCAGAAGCCGGACAGCCCCGGGAAGCCGATGATCGCGAGATAGCCGAGCCCGAAGGTGACGAAGGTGATCGGCATGTATGTGCGCAGGCCGCCGTACTTGCGCATGTCGACCTCGTCGTTCATGGCGTGCATGACCGATCCGGCCCCGAGGAAGAGCCCCGCCTTGAAGAAGCCGTGGGTCACCAGGTGCATGATCGCGAAGACATAGCCGATCGGGCCGAGCCCGGCGGCCAGGATCATGTAGCCGATCTGCGACATGGTGGACCCGGCCAGGGCCTTCTTGATGTCGTCCTTGGCGCAACCGACGATCGCACCGAAGAGGAGCGTGACCGCGCCGACGGTGACCACCGCGGTCTGGGCGTCCGGGGCGTTATCGAAGATCGCGCCGGAGCGGGTGATCAGATACACGCCCGCGGTCACCATGGTGGCCGCGTGGATCAGGGCCGAGACCGGGGTCGGGCCCTCCATCGCGTCCCCGAGCCAGGACTGGAGCGGCACCTGGGCCGACTTACCGCAGGCGGCGAGCAGCAGCATCAGCCCGATCGCGGTGAGCTTGCCCTCGCTCGCGTGGTCCGCGTTGGTCAGCACCGGGGCGAAGGTGAAGGTCCCGAAGGTCGTGAACATCAGCATGATCGCGATCGACAGGCCCACATCGCCGACGCGGTTGACGATGAACGCCTTCTTCGCCGCCGTCGCCGCGCTGGGCTTGTGCTGCCAGAAGCCGATGAGCAGGTACGAGGCGAGACCGACGCCCTCCCAGCCGACGTACAGCAGCAGGTAGTTGTCGGCGAGGACGAGCAGCAGCATGGCCGCGAGGAAGAGGTTGAGATAGCCGAAGAAGCGGCGGCGGCGCTCGTCGTGCTCCATATAGCCGATCGAATAGATGTGGATCAGCGTGCCCACACCGGTGATCAGCAGGACGAAGGTCATGGACAGCTGGTCGAGCTGGAAGGCGACGTCCGCCCGGAAGCCGCCCACCGGGATCCAGCTGAAGACCTTGCTGTGCAGGGCCCGGTCGTGCTCGCCGCGGCCGAGCATCTCGGCGAAGAGCACGGCGCCGATCACAAAGGAGGCGGCGGCGAGCACCGTGCCGATGTAGTGGCCCTTGCCGTCCAGCCGCCGCCCCCCGCACAGCAGCAGGGCAGCGCCGAGAAGCGGCGCCGCGACAAGCAATCCGATGAGGTTCTCCACTTGAACGCGACCCCTTCTAGAGCTTCATCAGGCTGGCGTCGTCGACCGAGGCCGAGTGGCGGGAGCGGAAGACGGACACGATGATCGCGAGACCGACCACGACTTCCGCCGCGGCCACGACCATCGTGAAGAAGGCGATGATCTGGCCGTCGAGATTGCCGTGCAGCCGGGAGAAGGTGACGAACGCCAGGTTGCACGCGTTCAGCATCAGCTCGACGCACATGAAGAGGACGATCGCGTTCCGCCTGATCACGACGCCGGCCGCACCAATGGTGAACAACAGGGCGGCCAGGTAGAGGTAGTTGACCGGATTCACTTGGCGACTCCCCTCGAGTTCGCGCCGGCCGCGTTCTCGCCGTTCTCGCCGTTTGCGCCGTTCTCGCCGCGCTCCGGCTCGGCGGCGTCCTCGGCCTTCTTGCCGGTGTCCTTGGCGTTACGGCCCAGCCAGCGCTGCGAGCGCCGCTCCAGCGCCGCCAACTCGGCCAGCGCCTCGCTGGAGACGTCCCGGATCTGACCGCGGCCGCGCAGCGTCGCGTTGACCGTGAGCTCGGACGGGGTGCCGTCGGGCAGCAGACCGGGGATGTCCACCGCGTTGTGCCGCGCGTACACGCCGGGGGCGGGCAGCGGCGGCACGTTCCGCCCGGTGCGCACGCGCGCCTCGGCCTGCTCACGCTGGGTGCGGGCCCGCTCGGTGCGCTCGCGGTGGGTCAGCACCATCGCGCCGACCGCCGCGGTGATCAGCAGCGCGCCGGTGATCTCGAAGGCGAAGACGTACTTGGTGAAGATCAGCGCCGCCAGGCCCTCCACATTGCCGCCGGAGTTGGCCTGGCCCAGGCCGTTCCACGTCTTCAGCGAGGCATTGCCGATCCCGGCGCACAGCAGGATGCCGAAGCCGATCCCGCACAGGGCGGCGAGCCAGCGCTGCCCCTTCAGGGTCTCCTTGAGGGAGTCGGCCGCGGTGACACCGACCAGCATCACCACGAAGAGGAAGAGCATCATGATCGCGCCGGTGTAGACGACGATCTGGACGACGCCCAGGAAGTACGCACCGTTGGCGAGGTAGAAGACCGCCAGGACGATCATGGTGCCCGCCAGGCACAGGGCGCTGTGCACGGCCTTGCGCATCAGGATCGTGCACAGCGCGCCGATCACGGCGACGGTGCCGAGCACCCAGAACTGGAGGGCCTCACCCGTGGAGGTGGTGGAGGCCGCAGCGGCCAGAGCGCCGCTCATGCCTGCACCCCCTGCCCCGGGTCCTGCGACTCCTCGTTCCCCGCGGCCTGGTCGGACAGGGTCTCGCCCTTGCTGACCGCGACCTGCCGGGAGGTGCCGGGCGCCGCCTCGGTCACCAGACCCCGGTAGTAGTCCTGCTCGTCGGTGCCGGGGTAGATGGCGTGCGGGGAGTCGACCATCCCGTCCTCGAGGCCCGCGAGCAGCTCTTCCTTGGTGTAGATGAGGGAGGCGCGGCTGCGGTCGGCGAGCTCGTACTCATTGGTCATGGTCAGCGCCCGGGTGGGGCACGCCTCGACGCACAGGCCGCACAGGATGCAGCGCAGATAGTTGATCTGGTAGACGCGGCCGTAGCGCTCACCCGGGGAGTAGCGCTCCTCGTCGGTGTTGTCCGCGCCCTCCACATAGATCGCGTCGGCGGGACAGGCCCAGGCGCACAGCTCGCAGCCGATGCACTTCTCCAGCCCATCCGGATGCCGGTTGAGCTGGTGGCGTCCGTGGAAGCGGGGCGCGGTGGGCTTCTTCTCCTCTGGGTACTGCTCGGTGAGCCGCTTCTTGAACATGGCCTTGAAGGTCACGCCGAAGCCGGCCACCGGATTCTGGAAATCAGACACCGTCGGCCTCCTTTCCGTCACTGGCAGTGTCGGGGCCACCACTGACAATCAACTCGCGCTCGGTGCGCGGACGTCGGCGGGGGACGGGCGGCAAGGTCTGGCCGGGCAGCGGCGGCACCGGGAAACCTCCCGCCATCGGATCGAAGGCGGGCTCCGGTCCCTGTTCCGCGCCGGCCTCGGCCTGGGTGGCCGAACGGTCGCGGAAGAAGTCGACCACGAAGGACAGCAGCAGCAGCGCGATCACCGCGCTGCCCACGTACAGCACGATGTCCTGGTAGTCGTAGTTCTCGTTGCGCAGCGCCCGGACGGTGGCGACCAGCATCAGCCAGACCATCGAGATCGGGATGAGCACCTTCCAGCCCAGCTTCATGAACTGGTCGTAGCGCACGCGCGGGAGCGTGCCGCGCACCCAGATGAAGACGAACAGCGAGGTGACGACCTTGCCGACGAACCACAGCATCGGCCACCAGCCGTGGTTGGCGCCTTCCCAGAAGGTGCTGATCGGCCAGGGCGCCCGCCAGCCGCCGAGGAAGAGCGTGACGGCGACCATCGAGACGGTGACCATGTTGATGTACTCGGCGAGCATGAACATCGCGAACTTGATCGACGAGTACTCGGTGTTGAAGCCGCCGACCAGGTCGCCCTCGGACTCCGGCATGTCGAACGGCGCCCGGTTGGTCTCACCGATCATCGAGACGATGTAGATGAGGAACGAGACCGGCAGCAGCACCGCGTACCAGCGGTCGTGCTGCCCTTCGACGATCTGCGAGGTCGACATCGACCCGGAGTAGAGGAAGACCGCGGCGAAGGAGAGCCCCATCGCGATCTCGTAGCTGATCATCTGGGCGCAGGAGCGCAGGCCGCCCAGGAGCGGATACGTCGATCCGGAGGACCAGCCCGCGAGCACGATGCCGTAGATGCCGACCGAGGCGGTGGCGAGGATGTAGAGGACGGCGATCGGCAGATCCGTCAGCTGCATCGTGGTGCGATGGCCGAAGATCGAGACCTCGCCGCCCGAGGGGCCGAACGGCATCACCGCGACCGCCATGAAGGCGGGGATGGCCGCGACGATCGGCGCCAGGACGTAGACCACCTTGTCCGCGCCCTTGACGACCACGTCCTCCTTGAGCATCAGCTTCACGCCGTCCGCGAGGGACTGCAGCATGCCCCAGGGGCCGTGGCGGTTGGGCCCGATGCGCAGCTGCATCCAGCCGACCACCTTGCGCTCCATGACGATGGAGATCAGCACCGTCACCATCAGGAACGCGAAGCAGAAGACGGCCTTGATCAGGACCAGCCACCACGGGTCGGTGCCGAACATCGACAGGTCCTCTGCGGCGAGATACCTCACTGGGTCACCTCCGTCGCGGGGGCAGTGATCGTGACGACGTCACCGGGGCGGGCTCCTAGATCGCGGTGGACACCGCCGCCGACGGAGGCCAGCGGCAGCCAGACCACCCGGTCGGGCATCGGGGTGATGCTCAACGGCAGTTGGACCGAGCCGGCCGGTCCGCTGACGCGCAGGATCTGGCCGTCCTCGACCCCCGCCTCGCCCGCCGTGGCGGCCGACAGCCGGGCCACGGCCGCGTGGCGGGTCCCGGCCAGCGCCGGATCGCCGTCCTGCAGCCGGCCCTGGTCGAGCAGCAGCCGATGGCCGGCGAGCACCGCCTCGCCCTCGGCCGGCCGGGGCAGCGGGCCGCCCGTCTCCAGCGAGGCGGCGGGGCGCGGGCCCTGCCAGGTGCCGAGCCGGGTCATCTCGGTGCGTACGGCCTCGACGTCGGGCAGGCCGAGGGGCGCGTCCAGCGCGTCGGCCAGCATGTGCAGCACCCGGGCGTCCGGCAGCGTATGACGGCGGGTCATCTGGTCGGGCTTGACCGCCGCCTCGAACGGCCGGGCCCGCCCCTCCCAGTTGAGGAAGGTGCCGGACTTCTCGACGACCGCCGCGACCGGCAGCACCACATCGGCCAGCTCGGTGACCTCCGAGGGCCGCTGCTCCAGGCTGACCACGAAGTCCACCGCGTCCAGGGCCTCCAGCGCCCGGGCCGGATCGGGCAGATCGGCGACCTCGACGCCCGCGACCAGCAGCGCGCCGAGCCCGCCGACCGCCGCGGCCTCGATGATCTGGCCGGTGTCCCGGCCCACCTGGTGCGGAAGGTCATGGGTGCCCCAGACGGCGCAGACCTCCTCACGCGCCCGCGGGTCGTGGGCCGGGCGGCCGCCGGGCAGCAGCCCGGGAAGGGCGCCCGCCTCGATCGCGCCCCGCTCCCCCGCGCGCCGCGGAATCCAGGCGAGTGTGGCCCCGGTGGCGGCGGCGGCCCGTACGGCGGCGGTCAGCCCGCCGGCCACGGACGCCAGCCGCTCGCCCACGATGATCACCGCGCCCTCTTCGCGCAGCGCCTCGGCGGCCCGCTCCCCGCTCTCGTCCAGACCGGTGCGGCCCGCGATGGCGTCCAGCCACTCCGGCTCGGTGCCGGGGGCGGCCGGCAGCAGCACGCCGCCCGCCTTCTCCAGGCCCCGGGTCGCGTGGGTGGCCAGCGAGAAGGTGCGCTGTCCGTGCTTGCGGTGCGCCTTGCGCAGCCGCAGGAAGACGCCGGGCGACTCCTCCTCGGACTCGAAGCCCACCAGCAGCACGGCCGGGGCCTTCTCCAGCGTGGTGTAGGTGAGCCCGCCGCCGTCCAGGTCACGCCCCCGGCCCGCGATATGGGTGGCCAGGAAGTCGGCCTCCTCATCGCTGTGCGTACGGGCCCGGAAGTCGATGTCGTTGGTGTCCAGGGCGAGCCGCGCGAACTTCGCGTAGGCGTACGCGTCCTCGACGGTCAGCCGGCCGCCGGTGAGCACGCCGGTGCGGCCGCGCGCCATCCCCAGCCCCTCGGCCGCCGCGTCCAGCGCCTCGGGCCAGCTCGCCGGCTCCAGCTTCCCCGTCTCGCGGTCGCGCACCAGCGGGGTGGTGAGCCGCTCGGGCAACTGCGCGTAGCGGAAGCCGAAGCGGCCCTTGTCGCAGATCCACTCCTCGTTGACCTCGGGGTCGTCCGCCGCCAGCCGCCGCATGACCTTGCCGCGCCGGTGGTCGGTGCGGGTCGCGCAGCCGCCCGCGCAGTGCTCGCACACGCTGGGCGAGGAGACCAGGTCGAAGGGGCGGGAGCGGAAGCGGTACGCCGCCGAGGTCAGGGCGCCCACCGGGCAGATCTGAATGGTGTTGCCGGAGAAGTACGACTCGAACGGGTCGCCCTCGCCGGTGCCCACCTGCTGCAGCGCACCCCGCTCCAGCAGCTCGATCATCGGGTCGCCCGCGACCTGGTTGGAGAAGCGGGTGCAGCGCGCGCACAGCACACAGCGCTCGCGGTCCAGCAGCACCTGGGCCGAGATCGGGACCGGCTTGGCGAAGGTGCGCTTCCGGCCCTCGAAGCGGCTGTCGGCCTGTCCGGCGCTCATCGCCTGGTTCTGCAGCGGGCATTCACCGCCCTTGTCGCAGACCGGGCAGTCCAGCGGGTGGTTGATCAGCAGCAGCTCCATCACCCCGCGCTGTGCCTTCTCGGCCACCGGCGAGGTGAGCTGCGTCTTGACGACCATCCCGTCGGTGCAGGTGATGGTGCAGGAGGCCATCGGCTTGCGCTGGCCCTCCACCTCGACGATGCACTGGCGGCAGGCGCCGGCCGGATCGAGGAGCGGATGGTCGCAGAACCGCGGGATCTCGATGCCGAGCAGTTCGGCGGCACGGATGACCAGCGTCCCCTTGGGAACGGAGATCTCGATCCCGTCGATGGTGACGGAGACCAGATCCTCTCGCGGCACCGCCGCCTCCCCGCCCGACGAGGGTGCGTTGGTGGTCACGGTCATGCGTTCACCCCCAGGTGAGTGGAGCGCGGCTCGTCGGCCCAGACGGTCGACTTGGCCGGGTCGAACGGACAGCCCCCGCCGGTGATGTGCTGCTCGTACTCCTCGCGGAAGTACTTCAGCGAGGAGAAGATGGGGCTGGCCGCGCCGTCGCCGAGGGCGCAGAAGGACTTGCCGTTGATGTTGTCGGCGATGTCGGCCAGCTTGTCGAGGTCGTCCATCCGCCCCTTGCCGGCCTCCAGATCGCGCAACAGCTGCACCAGCCAGTACGTGCCCTCGCGGCAGGGTGTGCACTTGCCGCAGGACTCATGTGCGTAGAACTCGGTCCAGCGGGTCACGGCCCGCACCACGCAGGTGGTCTCGTCGAAGCACTGGAGCGCCTTGGTGCCCAGCATCGACCCGGCCGCGCCCACGCCCTCGTAGTCCAGCGGGACGTCCAGGTGCTCCTCGGTGAGCAGCGGGGTGGACGAGCCGCCCGGGGTCCAGAACTTCAGCCGGTGGCCGGGGCGCATCCCGCCGCTCATGTCGAGCAGCTGGCGCAGGGTGATCCCGAGCGGGCCCTCGAACTGTCCGGGGTTGGCCACATGGCCGGACAGCGAGTAGAGCGTGAAGCCCGGGGACTTCTCGCTGCCCATCGAACGGAACCATTCCTTGCCCTTGTTGAGGATCGCGGGAACAGAGGCGATGGATTCGACGTTGTTCACCACAGTGGGGCACGCGTACAGACCGGCGACCGCGGGGAAGGGGGGCCGCAGCCGGGGCTGGCCACGGCGTCCCTCCAACGAGTCCAGCAGCGCGGTCTCCTCACCACAGATGTACGCGCCGGCGCCCGCGTGCACGGTGATGTCGAGACCGGGAAGTCCGTCCACCCCGAGCTTGTCCCGCCGCCGTTCCGCCGTGCCGAGGTAGCCCGCCTCGTACGCCTCGCGGACGGCCTCGTGCAGCCGTCGCAGCACGGGGACGGTCTCGCCGCGCAGATAGATGAAGGCGTGCTCGGAGCGGATGGCATGACAGGCGATGACCATGCCCTCGATGAGCGAGTGCGGATTGGCGTAGAGAAGGGGGATGTCCTTGCAGGTGCCCGGTTCCGACTCATCGGCGTTGACGACGAGATAGTGGGGCTTGCCGTCGCCCTGCGGAATGAACTGCCACTTCATTCCGGTGGGGAAGCCGGCGCCGCCGCGTCCGCGCAGACCCGCGTCCTTCACCAGCGCGATCACCGCGTCGGGGTCCATGGCGAGGGCTTTGCGCATGCCCTCATAACCCTCGTGCCGCAGATAGGTGCGCAGGGCCCAGGAGTTCGGCTGGTCCCAGAAGGCGGAGAGCACGGGTGCCAGCAGCTTCTCGGGGCTGTGCCCATTGATCTCGGTTGTCACGGTCATCACTCCCCCTCCTCGGCGACCGGACCTGCGGGGTGGTGCGGATCGGAGGCGGAGGTCCGCTGCGGCGCGTCATGCGAGCTGGGATGCGTCGGCGGCGCCTCGTCCTGCGGGGCGTCCGCGGACCTCGGCGAGACGACCCGGCCGGGCGCGGCCTCCCCCTTGGCCAACCGCAGCCCGACCAGCGAGGCGGGCCCCGCGGAGCCGCCGGCCTCGACGGCGCCCGGACGGGCGTCGGGGAAGCCGGCCAGGATGCGGGCGGTCTCCTTGTAAGTGCACAGCGGCGCGCCCCGGGTCGGCTCGACGGTCCGGCCCGCCCGCAGATCGTCGACCAGCCCCTTGGCCGACTCGACGGTCTGGTTGTCGAAGAACTCCCAGTTGACCATCACCACGGGGGCGTAGTCGCAGGCCGCGTTGCACTCGATGTGCTCCAGGGTGACCTTGCCGTCCTCGGTGGTCTCCCCGTTGCCCACGCCGAGGTGACTCTGCAACTCCTCGAAGATCGCGTCGCCGCCCATCACCGCGCACAGGGTGTTGGTGCACACCCCCACCTGGTAGTCGCCGGAGGGCTTGCGCCGGTACATCGTGTAGAAGGTGGCGACGGCGGTGACCTCTGCGGTGGTCAGCCCCAGCACCTCGGCGCAGAACCGCATGCCGGTGCGGGTGACATGGCCCTCCTCGGACTGCACCAGATGCAGCAGCGGCAGCAGCGCGCTGCGGCTGTCCGGGTAGCGGGCGATCACCTCCCGGGCGTCCGCCTCGAGCCGGGCACGTACCTCGGCGGGGTAGTCGGGCGCCGGCAGCTCCGGCATCCCCAGCTGAACATCACTCACTGTGCCTCATCGTTCCCTTCTCCGCCCGCGCGGCGCAGGGGTGCGGCCATCGTCGTCATCTGCGGCCCGGCGTCCCGCCCGTCTCCCGCCACCGCCCTCAAGCGGCTGCGCTGCGCGCAGGCACCATTCACGCGTGCGTCGGTCACCGGTCCACTCCTCCCATCACGGGGTCGATGGACGCGACGGCCACGATCACATCGGCGACCTGGCCGCCCTCGCACATCGCCGCCACTGCCTGCAGATTGGTGAAGGACGGGTCGCGGAAGTGGACGCGGAACGGGCGGGTGCCGCCGTCGCTGACCATATGGGCGCCCAGTTCCCCCTTGGGCGACTCGATCGCCGCGTAGGTCTGTCCGGGCGGCACCCGGAATCCCTCGGTCACCAGCTTGAAGTGGTGGATCAGGGCCTCCATCGAGGTGCCCATGATGTTCTTGATGTGGTCCAGGGAGTTGCCGAGGCCGTCCGGGCCGAGCGCGAGCTGCGCGGGCCAGGCGATCTTCTTGTCCTCGACCATCACCGGACCCGGCTCCAGCCGCTCCAGGCACTGCTCGACGATCCGCAGCGACTGGCGCATCTCCTCCAGCCGGATCAGAAAGCGGCCGTAGGCATCGCAGGTGTCGGCGGTCGGCACCTCGAAGTCATAGGTCTCATAGCCGCAGTACGGATCGGACTTGCGCAGATCGTGCGGCAGCCCGGTGGCACGCAGTATCGGGCCGGTCACGCCGAGCGCCATGCAGCCGGCGAGATCGAGGTAGCCCACGTCCTGCAGCCGGGCCTTGAAGATCGGGTTCCCGGTGGCGAGCTTGTCGTACTCGGGCAGGTTCTTGCGCATCGTCTTCAGCAGGACCCGGATCTGGTCGACCGCACCCGGCGGCAGGTCCTGGGCGAGCCCGCCGGGCCGGATGTACGCGTGGTTCATCCGCAGGCCGGTGACCAGCTCGAAGATGTCCAGGATCAGCTCGCGGTCGCGGAAACCGTAGATCATGATGGTGGTCGCGCCGAGTTCCATGCCGCCGGTGGCGATGGCCACCAGATGCGAGGAGAGCCGGTTGAGCTCCATCAGGAGCACCCGGATCACCGAGGCACGGTCCGGGATCTGGTCCTCGATGCCGAGCAGCTTCTCGACGCCCAGGCAGTACGCCGCCTCGTTGTAGAAGGGCGTCAGATAGTCCATGCGCGTCACGAAGGTGGTGCCCTGCGTCCAGTTCCGGAACTCGAGGTTCTTCTCGATCCCGGTGTGCAGATAACCGATTCCGCAGCGGGCCTCGGTGACCGTCTCGCCGTCGATCTCCAGGATCAGCCGGAGCACCCCATGGGTGGAGGGGTGCTGCGGACCCATGTTGACGATGATCCGCTCGTCGTCGGCCTTCGCCGCGGCGGCCACGACCTCGTCCCAGTCGCCGCCGGTGACGGTGTAGACGGTGCCTTCGGTGGTCTCGCGCGCGGAGGCCGAGGGCGTTGCATGGGGGGCAGTCATCAGCTGTACGACCTCCGCTGGTCCGGAGCAGGGATCTGGGCGCCCTTGTACTCGACGGGGATGCCGCCGAGCGGGTAGTCCTTGCGTTGCGGGAAGCCCTGCCAGTCGTCGGGCATCATGATCCGCGTCAGCGCGGGATGACCGTCGAAGATCAGGCCGAAGAAGTCGTAGGTCTCGCGCTCATGCCAGTCGTTGGTCGGATAGACATCGACGATCGACGGGATGTGCGGATCGCTGTCGGGGGCGCTCACCTCCAGCCGGACCACCCGCCCATGAGTGAGCGACCGCAGATGGTAGACGGCGTGCAGCTCACGGCCCTTGTCGCCGGGGAAGTGCACCCCGCTGACGCCGGTGCACAACTCGAAGCGGAGTGCCGGGTCGTCGCGCAGGGTCCGGGCGACCTGCGGCAGGTGCTCGCGGGCGATGTGGAAGGTCAGCTCACCGCGGTCCACGACGGTCTTCTCGATCGCGTTCTCCGGGAGCAGCGACTGCTCCTCGAGCGCGCCCTCGAGTTCGTCGGCGACCTCGTCGAACCAGCCCCCGTACGGCCGGGTGGCCTGGCCGGGCAGCCGTACGGGGCGCACCAGCCCGCCGTAGCCGGTGGTGTCGCCGCCGTTGTTGGCGCCGAACATCCCGCGCTGGACGCGGATGGGCTCGCCCTGGTCGCCACGGCGGCCGGGGAGGTTCTCAGCGTTGAGGTCCTTGTCCGGGTTGACCCCGTTGGACCCGTTGGCCTCGGTCAACGCCTTTCCCTTCCGTTCGCTTCTCCGCCCACGAGGCGCAGAAGTGCGGCCTTCGTCGCCGTCTGCGGCCCGGTGGCCTCGTGTGCGTCGCTCACCGAAGAAGCCCCTTCATCTCGATCAACGGCAACGCCTTGAGCGCCGCCTCCTCCGCCTCACGGGCCGCACGCTCGCGATTGACGCCGAGCTTCTCCTCGCGGATCTTCTGGTGCAGCTTGAGGATCGAGTCCATGAGCATCTCGGGGCGCGGCGGACAGCCGGGCAGATAGATGTCGACCGGAACGATGTGATCGACGCCCTGCACGATCGCGTAGTTGTTGAACATCCCTCCGGAGGAGGCGCAGACGCCCATGGAGATGACCCACTTCGGGTTCGGCATCTGGTCGTAAACCTGGCGCAATACCGGGGCCATCTTCTGGCTGACCCGCCCGGCGACGATCATCAGGTCGGCCTGGCGGGGTGAGCCGCGGAAGACCTCCATGCCGAAGCGCGCGAGGTCGTAGCGCCCGGCACCCGTGGTCATCATTTCGATGGCACAACAGGCCAGCCCGAAGGTGGCCGGGAAGACGGAGGACTTACGGGCCAGCCCGGCGGCCTGCTCCACGGTGGTGAGCAGGAACCCACTCGGGAGCTTCTCTTCGATACCCATGCGATGTTTCCCCTATCTCCTCTAGAGCCCCTTTAGTCCCACTCCAGGCCGCCGCGCCGCCATACGTAGGCGTAGGCCACGAAGACGGTGAGCACGAAGAGGAGCATCTCCACGAGCCCGAACAGGCCGAGGGCGTCGAAGGTGACGGCCCAGGGGTAGAGGAAGACGATCTCGATGTCGAAGACGATGAAGAGCATCGCCGTCAGGTAGTACTTGATGGGGAAGCGCCCACCGCCGGACGGATGCGGAGTCGGTTCGATGCCGCACTCATAGGCCTCGAGCTTGGCCCGGTTGTAGCGCTTGGGGCCGATGATCGCGGCCATGAGCACCGAGAAGATCGCAAAACCTGCCCCGAGGGCTCCCAGTACGAGGATGGGCGCGTATGCGTTCACCGTCCTCGCTCCCTTCAGTCGACGATGACTGCTTGGCGGACCGCACGGACATGCCGGTCACCCCACGAAGATCGCGCACATGTGAGGCAGTTCACAAGCCCGTTTCGCCTGCATCCTATGCCCGTCGGTCTGTGATCTGCGACACGGGGTACGACAACGCCTTTGTGATCTCCACCACCTGACGAAGGATCATGAAGTCGGATGAGCGGTGATCTTGTACGTGAAGCATCCGAACGACCACGAGAAGTGACATTCGGAGACGTCACCACAGGTGAGCGCGTTGCGCTCCTACCAAGACATGGTACATACATGCAAATTTGCAGTGGACTTTGTCAGCTGGTAAGCGTCCGCCATCCCCACCAGAGACGCTCACCCCGGGCGTCGATCGATCATGGGTCGATCACCGATTGATCACCGGTTCGCGCACGCGTTCACGAGCGGCTCGGAGCGAGTGAGGTATCCCACGCCCGGACCGGTTGTGGATCTAGATTTCCCGGGAACCCTTTGTCTGCGGGCCACATCAGTGGTAGATCGTCCGCAGACACCGCATGGCCGCCAAATGCCGTGCGTAGAGACATGATCGAGAAATTCGGGCATGGCCGCCGACGAGGCCACGAAGATCATTTGGTCCGATTTCTAAGCGTGTGCACGTCAAATGTGGCGCACCCCACTTTTGTTGATCTGGGCCTTAGGGCCCTGGTAGCCAAGGACCTATGTCCCCAGTCGCACACATACCCAGCCACCGGAAGCCCCGCCGTGCCGCGTCCACGCGTGCACTCCGCGCAGGGATGACCGGTGGCTTCCTCACCCTCGCGGTGGCCGGTGCCGCCGTGCCCGCCTCCGCCGCGGAGTCCAACGCCGCCCCGGCCGAGTCCACCCTGGAAATGCCGACCGTCAGCGCCACGCTGGCGAGCACGGCCGCCCAGACCGCGGACGCCACGCAGCAGGCCGCATCCGACTACGAGCTCCAGGCACAGCAGGAGCAGGCGGCCGCCCACGCGAAGATCGCCGCCAAGAAGGCCAAGGCGGAGGCCGACCGTAAGGCGAAGGAAGCCCGGGAGGCGGCCCGTAAGGCGGCCGCCAAGCGCGCGGCCGAGGCCAAGGCCCAGGCGGCGAAGGCGTCGCGCTCCGCCGAGCGCACCACGCTGTCCACCACCAGCGTCAGCAACGCCACCGGCAACGCCGCCACGCTGATCAGCTTCCTGAAGGCGCAGCTGGGCAAGGCGTATGTGCTCGGCTCCAGCGGTCCGTCCTCCTACGACTGCTCCGGGCTGACCCAGGCCGCCTTCAAGCAGGTCGGCGTGAGCCTGCCGCGCGTCTCCCAGGACCAGTCCACCACCGGCACCCCGGTCTCGCTGGACTCCCTCCAGCCGGGCGACCTGCTCTACTGGGGCAGCGCCGGCAGCGCGTACCACGTCGGCGTCTACGTCGGCGACGGCAACTTCATCGGCGCCCAGAACCCGAGCACCGGAATCGTCGAGCGCCCGCTGGACTACGACATGCCCACCGGGGCCGTGCGCGTCCTGTAAGGCGCACCTCCCGATCCAGGGGCCTGGGGCCGCCGTTCCGACCTCGGACGGCGGCCTCACGCCCCCATCGCGCGCCTACTGCGCGTAGACCTTCTCCAGGAACTCGCCGAGGAGGTCGTCACTGAGGTGGTGCGCCAGGTCCGCCTCGGAGATCATTCCGACCAGCCGCTTGTTCTGGTCGATCACCGGCAGCCTGCGGATCTTGTGCTCCTCCATCTCCCGCAGGACGTCGGTGACATCGGCGTCCGCGGAAATCCAGCGCGGAGTGCCCTTGGTGAGCGCCCCGACGGGAGTCCCGGACGGGTCGGCGTTCTCCGCGATGCAGTCGACGACGATGTCGCGGTCGGTCACGATGCCGCACAGCCGCTCATTGCTGTCGCTGACCGGCAGGGCCCCCACGCCGAGCTCCCGCATGAGCTGGGCGGCGCGCAGCACCGTCTCGTTCTCCGGAAGCCACTGCGCGCCCGGGTGCATGATGTCCGCTGCCTTCGTCATGGTGTACCTCCTGCCAGGCCCACCGGCGGTGGATCCGGCCCTGTGAGCCCCATCGATCCGGTGTCACCGCGGCTCGCGCGCACGGCGCCCCCTGCCTTCATTGTCACCACCGCTCCACGGCGACGTCATGTCGAGCCCGGCGGCGGCCGTCGGTGCCCGGTGCCAGACTGAGTAACGAGGCAATCCCGGACAGAACGAGGCAATGGCCGGCAGAACTTCCCGCCTCTTCGCGCTCGACCGTCGAAGGAGCGCCCATGCTCACCACCGATTACGTCCCCGGCGCCCCTAACTGGCTCGATCTGGGCGCCCCCGACACCGAAGCGGCCGTGGCCTTCTACGGCTCCCTGATGGGCTGGCGCTTCGAGTCGGCCGGCCCCGAAGCGGGCGGGTACGGCTTCTTCACCCTGGGCCGCGAGACCGTCGCCGCCGTCGGTCCGCTCACCGAGGAGGGCCAACGGTCCGCCTGGACGCCGTATTTCCACACCCGTGACGCCGAGGCGACCGCGCGGACCGTCGAGCAGTCGGGCGGCACGGTGCGGCTCGCTCCGTTCGACGTCTTCGAGGAGGGGCGGATGGCCCAGTTCACCGACCCCGGCGGGGCCCGTTTCGCCATCTGGCAGCCTGGCGGGACGGCGGGGCTGGACGCGGTCAACGACCCCGGCACCCTGTGCTGGACCGAGCTCCACTCCCCCGATCCCCCCAGGGACCTGGCCTTCTACCGCAAGGTCTTCGGCTGGGACGCCGAGGAGATGTCCTTCCCCGGCGGGTCGTACACGGTGCTGATGACCACCGGCGCCGGCCGGGAGGGCTCCTTCGGCGGCGTCGCCCAGCTCCAGGAGGGGCATTCGACACCGCCGCAGTGGCTGCCGTACTTCGAGGTGGCGGACTGCGACGCGGTGGTGGCCAAGGGACAGGACCTGGGCGGTTCGGTGCTGATGCCGGCCATGTCGGCCGAGGGGATCGGCCGGATGGCCTGGCTGGCGGATGTGGTCCGGGCGCCGTTCGGCGTCATCGCGAGCGGCGGCCCGGGGGCCTAGCGGCCGGACCGCCGGACGTACCCGCGGCAGGGGCGTCCGGACACGGGCACGCGGCGGCGTCCGGACGGGCCGTCAGGCTCGCGGGGTCACCTTGGTGAGGCCGTTGATGATGCGGTCCATCGCGTCGCCGCCCGTCGGATCCGTCAGATTCGCCAGCAGCTTCAGGGTGAACCGCATCAGCATCGGATGCGTCAGCCCGCGCTGCGCCGCCAGCTTCATGACCTTCGGATTGCCGATCAGCTTCACGAACGCCCGGCCCAGCGTGTAATAGCCGCCGTAGGTGTCCTTCAGGACCTTCGGGTAGCGCTGGAGGGCCAGTTCGCGCTGGGGGGCGGTGGCGCGGGCCTGGGCCTGGACGATCACGTCCGCGGCGATCTGCCCGGATTCCATCGCATAGGCGATGCCCTCGCCGTTGAACGGGTTGACCATGCCGCCCGCGTCACCGACGAGCAGCAGCCCGCGGGTGTAGTGCGGCTGCCGGTTGAAGGCCATCGGGAGCGCGGCGCCGCGGATCGGGCCGGTCATGTTCTCCGGGGTGTAGCCCCAGTCCTCCGGCATCGAGGCGCACCACGCCTTGAGGACCTCGCGCCAGTCGAGCTCCTTGAAGGAGGACGAGGTGTTGAGGACGCCCAGGCCCACATTGCTCGTGCCGTCGCCCATGCCGAAGATCCAGCCGTAGCCGGGCAGCAGCCGGTCCTGCGCACCGCGCCGGTCCCACAACTCCAGCCAGGACTCCAGGTAGTCGTCGTCATGGCGGGGCGAGGTGAAGTACGTCCGCACGGCCACGCCCATCGGACGGTCCTCGCGCCGGTGCAGCCCCATGGCGAGCGAGAGCCGGGTGGAGTTGCCGTCGGCGGCGACCACCAGGGGCGCGTGGAAGGTGACGGGCGTCTTCTCCTCGCCCAGCTTCGCGTGGACCCCGGTGATCCGGCCGGTACGGTCGTCGGTGATCGGGGCGCCCACATTGCAGCGCTCGTACAGCCGGGCCCCGGCCTTCTGCGCCTGCCGCGCCAGCTGCTCGTCGAAGTCGTCGCGCTTACGGACCAGGCCGTAGTTGGGGTACGCGGCCAGCTCCGGCCAGTCGAGCTGCAGCCGCACCCCGCCCGCGATGATCCGCAGGCCCCGGTTGCGCAGCCAGCCCGCCTCCTCGGAGATGTCGATGCCCATGGCCACGAGCTGCTTGGTGGCGCGCGGGGTCAGCCCGTCACCGCACACCTTCTCGCGCGGAAAGGCCGTCTTCTCCAGTAGCAGCACATCCAGCCCCGCCTTGGCGAGGTGGTACGCAGTGGTGGAGCCGGCCGGTCCGGCGCCGACGACGATCACATCGGCGCTGCGCTCCGAGATCCCAACGGACGCGCTCTCGGTGGGTGCGGTCTCGCTCACGCGGGGTCTCCCCAAGCCTCGGTAACGGCGTGCCGGTCACGCCGGGCACTGGACAGCTGCAGTCTATGTGGGGCGAAACTCCGGCACTCGCGAAGGGGCGCGAAGGGCAGCAAGGTGCCGTCCCACGGTCCGGCCGGGGACCGCCCGTGGCCGCCTTACGGCACGTACGGCCGCCTTACGGCACGTTGCCGCGTCCGTGGCCGCCTTAGCCGCCTTACGGCTTGTACGCCCGGTGGAGAGCCACCACGCCGCCGGTCAGGTTGCGCCAGGCCGGCCGCCCCCAGCCCGCCGACCGCAGCCGGGCGGCGAGACGGGGCTGGTCCGGCCAGGCGCGGATGGACTCGGCGAGGTAGACATACGCGTCCGGGTTACTGCTGACCGACGTCGCGATCGGCGGCAGCGCGCGCATCAGATACTCGCTGTAGACCGTGCGGAACGGCTCCCATGTGGGGTGGCTGAACTCGCAGATGACGACCCGTCCGCCGGGCCGGGTCACCCGCAGCATCTCGCGCAGCGCCCCCTGCGTGTCCTGGATGTTGCGCAGCCCGAAGGAGATCGTGACGGCGTCGAAGACCCCGTCCGCGAAGGGCAGCCGGGTCGCGTCGCCCGCCGTCAGCGGCAGCCGCGGATGGCGCTTCTTGCCCTCCCGGAGCATCCCGAGCGAGAAGTCGCACGGCACCACGTACGCGCCCGCCGCCTGGAAGGGCAGCGAGGACGTCCCCGTACCGGCGGCGAGGTCGAGCACCCGCTCACCGGCGCGCGCGTCCACGGCCCGGGCGACCGCCTTGCGCCACAGCCGGGCCTGCCCGAGCGACAGCACATCGTTGGTGAGGTCGTATTTGGCCGCCACGCCGTCGAACATGGCGGCGACTTCGTGCGGCTGCTTGTCCAGGGATGCTCGGCTCACGCCCCCATTGTTCACCTCCCGCGCCCCGCGCCCCCGCCCGGGGCCCGGCGTGCCTCAGCGGCGCCGGTGCACCAGCCGCCCCGCCACCACCGTGGCCAGGCACGCGCCGTCCGCGTCGAAGACGGCCAGGTCCGCGCGGCCCGCCGGGGCCAGGACGGGCGGCCGGGGCCGGTCCAGGACGGTGATACCGCCCCGGTGGGCGGCCGCGCGCAGCTCGGCGTCCCCGAGGTGGTGTGCGAGAACGGCGGTCGCGCCCCGCCGCAGCAGGGCGTGGATCCGCTCCCGCGGGCTGGGCGCGTCCGGCACGGGGCCCTCGTGGACGAGGGCCGGGCCGAGCTCCCCGGGCCACTCCCGCACCCGGGCCCGCGGATAGCTCCGCCGCAGCTCCTCCAGGGGGCCGATGGCCGCGATGCGGTCGCCGTCGACCGCGACGGCGGCGTCGTGCAGCGGCGCCGCGTCGTCAGGGGTGTGCCGGACGACGGGCGCCGCGTGGAGCGTCAGCATCAGGACGCCTGGATCACCGTCAGCTCGGGGTGGGCCGTGCCACCCTCGATCGCCGTCGAGGACAGATGCGAGACGACGTGGTCGTCGACCGGGTCGTTCGCCGGGTCGTCGTGCACCACCAGGTGCTCGTACGTCGTCGCGCGCTGCGCGGGGACCCGGCCGGCCGCGCGGATGAGGTGGAGCAGCTCCATCCGGTTGGAGCGGTGGCGGGCGCCGGCCGAGGAGACCACGTTCTCCTCCAGCATCACCGAGCCGAGGTCGTCCGCCCCGTAGTGCAGGGCCAGCTGGCCGGCCTCCTTGCCGACGGTCAGCCAGGAACCCTGGATATGGGCCACGTTGTCGAGGAAGAGCCGGGCGATGGCGATCATCCGCAGGTACTCGAAGACGGTCGCCTGCGTCTGGCCCTTCAGGTGGTTGTTCTCGGGCTGGTAGGTGTACGGGATGAAGGCGCGGAAGCCGCCCGTACGGTCCTGCACATCGCGGATCATGCGGATGTGCTCGATCCGCTCGGCGTTGGTCTCGCCGGTGCCCATCAGCATGGTGGAGGTGGACTCCACGCCCAGGTTATGGGCGATCTCCATGATCTCCAGCCAGCGCTCGCCGGACTCCTTCAGCGGTGCGATGGCCTTGCGCGGCCGCTCGGGCAGCAGCTCGGCGCCCGCGCCCGCGAAGGAGTCGAGGCCGGCCGCGTGGATACGGCGGATGGCCTCCTCGGCCGAGACGCCCGAGATCCGCGCCATGTGCTCGACCTCGGACGCCCCCAGCGAATGGATCACCAGTTGCGGGAACGCCTTCTTGATGGCCGAGAAGTGCTTCTCGTAGTACTCCACGCCGTAGTCCGGGTGGTGGCCGCCCTGGAACATGATCTGCGTGCCGCCCAGCTCGACGGTCTCCGCGCAGCGCCGCAGGATGTCGTCGAGATCGCGGCTCCAGCCCTTCGCGGTGTCCTTCGGCGCGGCGTAGAAGGCGCAGAACTTGCACGCCGTCACGCAGACGTTGGTGTAGTTGATGTTCCGTTCGATGATGTACGTCGCGATGTGCTCGGTGCCGGCGTAGCGCCGCCGCCGGACCGCGTCGGCGGCAGCCCCCAGCGCGTGCAGCGGAGCCGAGCGGTAAAGGTCGAGCGCCTCTTGTGGGGTGATCCGCCCCCCGTCGGCGGCGCGGTCGAGGACTACCTGCACCTCTGCGTTTGCGGTCACCGGGGCGTACCTTTCGGAGGTTTATGGGTGGACCGACCCAGCGTACGCCAGCGCCTGTACGCCTGTACGAGTACGGGGCGGGCACATCAGTGCGGCCCGCCCCGCTCATTCGAGCTTGCGCAGCGTGCCCGTGGGGTCACCCGCCTGCTCGTCCTTCGCCCTGTAGCTGAGCGCGCCGTCGGAGGTGAGGGTGAACTGCTCGTCCGTCGAGGCGTCGCTGCACCCCTGCTGGGGCTCGGAGCCCTTCAGGCGCGCGTCGAGGTGGAGTTGTTTCGGGGCCGCCGAGACCAGCTTCCAGGTGCTGTCGCAGCGCAGCACCGACAGCTTGACCCGGCCGCTGGCGACGTCCTGTCCGGTCCGCCCCTGCCGGAAGGTGATGGTCAAGGTGCCCACCGGGATACCCGAGTCGGAGGTCAGATCGCCCTTCCAGGTGCCGAGGAACGCCTTGGGCACGGCGCCCTTCCCGGAGCCATCAGGACCTCCCGGGTTCCGCTCGGTGGCGGAGGCGTGGGGGTCCGCGGCGCCCTGGTCGTTGTTGTCGGCGGAGCCGCCGGGCAGCACCCTGAAGAGCACGGCGGCGGTCGTCGCCACGGCCAGCGCGCCCGCGACGGACAGCACCAGCGTGCAGCTCAGCGCCTTGGGTCGCTTCTTACCGCCGACGGCGGCGGAGAGCGCGACACTGCGGCCGCCCGGTTTCGCCGACGGCGGGGACGGTGGGGACGGCGGGGAGGGAAGCGGGGGCCCGGCCGGCCGGGCCCCGGGGGCAGCCCGTTGGCGTACGACGGGTCGGGCGGGCCGAAGGCACCCAGCAGGGGTGAGCCCGGGGCCGGGGTGGGCGGCGGGGTCGGGGAGTCCTCGGCGGGCGGCTGGGTGGTCGAGGGCCCGGCGGCGGGTGGCTCCACGGCCGACGGCCCGGCCGGGGACGGCCCTATGGCGGGCACTCTGGTGGACGACCCTATGGCGGGCCGCTCGGCCGCCGGCGGCAGGGCCACGGCCTCCGCCTCCAGGTCGAGCAGCTCCACCACCTGCCGGCTCACCCGCTCGACCAGCGCCCCCGGCAGCCAGCCCGGCCGCGCGAGCCCCGAGGCGCCGTCCTCGGGGGCGAGGCGCCGCACGATCCGCTCGGGGGTGGGGCGGTCGGCCGGGTTCTTGGCGAGGCACGCGGCGACCAGATCGCGCAGCTCCCCGGTCAGTTCGGGGCCGAGCTTGGGCTCGTCGTGCACCACCTTGTAGAGCAGCGCGGCCGAAGTGTCGCCCGGGAACGGCGGCTTGCCGGTCGCCGCGTACGCCAGCACCGCGCCCAGCGAGAAGACATCGGCCGCGCCCTCGACGCCCTCGCCCAGGATCTGCTCGGGCGCCATATAGCCGGGCGAGCCGATGGAGGCGCCGGTCGAGGTCAGCGACACCGTGCCCTCGGTGGCCCGCGCGATGCCGAAGTCGATCAGCCGCGGACCGTCGAGCGCGAGCAGCACATTGGACGGCTTGACGTCGCGGTGGACCAGGCCGAGGGCGTGCACCGCGGCCAGGGCCTCGGCGAGTCCCGCGCCCAGGGCCCGCACCGCCGATGCGGGCAACGGCCCCTCGTCGGACACGGCCTGGTTGAGCGGAGGGCCCGCCACATAGCCGGTGGCCACCCACGGAATGCGTGCCTCCGGGTCGGCGTCCAGGACCGGCGCGGTGAAGGCGCCGCCGACCCGGCGCGCGGCGTCGACCTCGCGCCGGAAGCGGGCGCGGAACTCCTCGTCCATCGCGAAATGGGCGTGCACAACCTTCACCGCTACCGTGCGCCCGCCCGCGCTGCGTCCCACAAAGACCCGGCCCATCCCGCCCGAACCGAGCCGTCCGAGCAGCCGGTACGCGCCGATGACCTGCGGATCGTCCGCTCCCAGCGGATCCATCGCGTTGCCTCCCCCTCCGTGCGCCGATCCAGCTTAGGGGGTGTTCCCGCCATCCACGCAGGTCGGTGCGGTCCGGAAGGTCAGGTCAGGTCGGGTCGGTCAGGTCAGGTCAGGTCAGCAGATCGACCCGGACGTCCGCCGGGTATCCCGTCGTCGGACCCGTAAGGCGGGCGAACTCCGTGATGCCCCGGAGCTGCTCCGCACCGAGGCTGAAGTCGAGGGTGGTGAAGTAGCGCTCCAGCACCGACGCCTCGAGGTGCTCCCAGCGCGCCGCCTGCTCGGCGACCTTGCCGACCTCCTCCAGGGAGACGTTCCGCGACTCCAGGAACGCCTGGTGCACGCCCCGGACGATCTCCGGCTCCCGCTCCAGGTACTCGCGGCGGGCCGCCCACACCGCGAAGACAAAGGGGAGCCCGGTCCACTCCTTCCACATCTGCCCCAGGTCGTGGACCTGGAGGCCCAGCCGGGGCGCGTCGTGGAGATTGGCCCGCAGCGCGGCGTCGCCGATCAGCACCGCCGCGTCGGCCTCCTGCATCATCAGGCTGAGGTCGGGCGGGCAGGTGTAGTAGTCGGGTGTGAGCCCGTACCGCTCGGCGAGCAGCAGCTGAGCCAGGCGTACGGAGGTGCGCGAGGCGGAACCGAGTGCGATGCGCGCCCCGTTCAGCTGCTCCAGCGGCACCTGCGAGACGATCACGCAGGACATCACGGGTCCGTCGCAGCCCACCGCGATGTCGGGGAGCGCGACGAGATCGTCCGCATTGCGCAGATACTCCACCAGGCTGATCGGGCCGATGTCGAGATCACCACGGACCAGCAGGTCGTTGAGTGCGTCGGGAGATGCCTTGGTGAGCTCGAAATCCAGGAGGGATCCGGTCCTGGCGAGGCCCCAGTACAACGGCATGCAATTGAGGTACTGGATGTGCCCCACTTTTGGCCGGCTGAGCCGATGACCGACAGGGGATCCGATGCTTTCGGAGGCGTCCTGGGTACTCCGCGAGGGGGAACTCGGTGAATAGTCCACGTCTCGGAGGCTAGCCCCGCTCGCCCTCGGGAATGGCGGCGGGGTGCTCGGCCGGCCGCGCGCTGACTGACCGGTAAGCGCTCGACCTGCGATCTTATCCATCCTGGAAGCCAGGGAAACCCCTCGTTTTCGTGATCTTCGGCTCTTTCCTCGTGCACACGGAGCGTGCTAGGCTCGCCGCAAGTTGCAGTTTGGTTTCCTTGCAGTACAGAGCCTGCGGAGCATGTAACCGCAGGCTTTTGTAGTTTTCAGACTTCTTGCAGGTTCTGGAGCAGGGCAACCCTTTGGCCCAAGGAGGGCTTATGGCTACCGGAACCGTCAAGTGGTTCAACGCCGAGAAGGGCTTCGGCTTCATCGCCCAGGACGGCGGCGGCCCCGATGTCTTCGTTCACTACTCCGCGATCAACGCGACCGGCTTCCGTTCTCTTGAGGAGAACCAGGCCGTGACCTTCGACGTCACTCAGGGCCCGAAGGGCCCCCAGGCGGAGAACGTCAGCCCCGTCTGATCCTTCAGCACCACCTAAGGAGCCCTGCTCCCCGCCTGGCGGGAAGCGGGGCTCCTGCCTTTTCCGCCTCTTCTCCGCCCTTTCCGGCTTTCTGCCTTTCCCGGAGCCTCGCGGAGGCGGTCAGTCCTCCAGCAACCGGAAGTCGGCGAAGTCGAAGCCCGGGGAGACCACACAGCTCACCAGGACCTCCTCGTCCGACCCCGGACGGGCCGACTGCCAGGTGCCCGGCGGGACGACGACCTGGGGCCGCTGGCCGGCGGCGATATCGGGGCCCAGGACCAGCTCGGTGGGGGCCGCGTCCGGGCCGTCGCCCGTACCGCCCAGCCGGAGCCGCAACGGGCCGCCGCTGTGCCACAGCCACAGCTCGGCCGAGCGCACCACATGCCAGCGGGACTCCTCACCGGCAGTCAGCAGGAAATAGATCGCCGTGGCCGACGCGCGCTCGCCCTCGTACCCCGGCGGCCGCACCGTGACATCGCTGCGCCAGGTCTCCCGGTACCAGCCGCCCTCCGGATGGGGCTCGAGACCGAGCCATTCGGCTGTCGCGGGCCGCCGGGTCGTGGTCATGTCCCTCACCGCTCTCACAGGTTCGTCACGGGCCGTCGAGAATAGCCCGTAAGGCGCTCACGCCCTCCTCGGCTCAAGGCACTCACCCGGAATGGGGGGTTCGTGCCGCCCTTAAGGTGCTCACGCCGTGTAGAGGTCCAGCGACGCACCGCTGACGCAACGCCCCGATCGGGCTACGGTTTTGACCATGGGGCGCGGGCGGCGGACGGTGACGGTGCACCATGTGCGGGCCGCGCTGCGCGGTGCGCAGCGGCTCGGCCTCGACACCGTCCCCCTGCTGCAACGGGCCCGGATACCCCCGCTGCTGCTCACCGACGACCGCGCCCGCGTCTCCCCCGAGCAGTTCGCCCGGCTGGTGCGCGCCCTGCACCGGGCCACCGGGGACGAGTTCCTGGGGCTGGGGACCATCCGCAGCCGCCCCGGCACCTTCGCGATGATGTGCTACGCCTCGCTGGGCTGCCCCGACCTCGGCACGGCGGTGGAGCGCGGGGCCCGCTTCTACCGGCTCTTCCCCGGCGGGCCCAATCTGGCCCTGGAGCGCGGCGCGGACCGCGGCGGGGAGGCGGTGTTCGCCCTGCGCGGCGGGCTGGGCCCGCATGCGGACGGCCTTACGGCGGCCGAGCACCACATCGTGGCCGAATGGCTCATGCTCATCTGGCACCGGCTCGCCGGCTGGCTGATCGGCCGCCGAATCCCGCTGCTGTGGGCCCAGTTCGCCTACCCCCCGCCCCCGTACGCCGACGACTACGAGCCGCTCTTCGGCTGCCCGCCCCGCTTCGGCGCACCGCGCACCGCGGCCGGTTTCGACCGCCGCTGGCTGACCGCCCCCGTCGTCCAGGACGAGTCCACGCTCCGGACGCTGCTGCGGCACGCGCCCGCCGGACTGCTCAGCCGCCGCGGCTACGCGACGACCGTGGCCGAGCAGGTGCGGCACGCGCTCACCGGGGCACTGCGGGCACGCGGCGGCCCGGCGATGAGCCCACGCGGCCGGCGCACCGCGCGGCTCCCGGAGCTTCCCGAGGTGGCCGCCCGGCTGGCGGTCAGCCCGGCGACGCTGCGGCGGCGGCTGCGCGAGGAGGGCACGTCCTTCCAGGAGCTCAAGGACACCGTCCGGCGCGACGAGGCGGTCAGCAGCCTGGCCGAGGGGGCCGAACCCATCGCCGACCTGGCCGCACGGCTCGGCTTCTCCGAGGACACGGCGTTCCACCGGGCGTTCCGGCGCTGGACCGGGTCAACTCCGGGCGCATACCGACATGAGACATGGAGTCAGCAAATCTGAGCGCCGCGGTCAGCCACAGACATTCCGCCCGTCCTTACGGTCCTCCCACAGCGACTCGGCACCACCAGAGCGCACCGCCCGCACCGTTGGGAGAGCCGTATGCGCATCCGCACCACCGTGCTCGCCGCCCTCGCCGCACTGGCCCTGGCCTCGGCGCCGCCCGCCGCCGCGGCCGTATCGGGCGCCCCGGCCGCCGGCACCGGCAGACCCGGCGACATCGTCACCTCCGCCCCCACCGCCTTCCGGACGCTGCCCGGGGTGCCGACGGCGACCAGGGCATGGCACATCACCTACCGCTCGACCACCGCCACCGGCCGCCCCGACGTCGTCTCCGGCACGGTCGTCGTCCCCGACGACGGCAAACAGGGCCCCCGGCCGCTCCTCACCTGGGGCATCGGCGCCGTCGGCCTCTCCGACGACTGCGCGGTCTCCGGCCGGTTCCCGCAGGGCACCTCGATCGAGGCCCAGCTGATCGACTTGGCGCTCCGCCGTGGCTGGGTCGTCGCCGTCACCGACTACGAGGGGCTGGGGGCCCCGGGCGACCACACCTATACGGCCGGCCGGTCCGAGGGCCATGCCGTCCTGGACGCGGCGCGCGCCGCCCAGCGCCTTCCGGCGGCCGGACTCTCACCGGACGCTCCCGTCGGCATCATGGGCTACTCCCAGGGCGGCCAGGCGGCCGGCTGGGCCGCCGAACTGCACGCCTCGTACGCCCCCGAGCTGCGGCTGAAGGGCACGGCCGCCGGAGGCGTGCCCGCCGATCTCCCCACGACGCTCGACTACAACGACGGCGGAGCCGGTGCCGGGCTCGCCCTTATGGCGCTCACCGGACAGGACTCGGCCTTCCCCGCACTGCGGCTCGACGCGTACCTCAACGACCGGGGCCGCGGCTATGTGGACTTCATGAAGCGGAACTGCGTGGCCCTCAGCACCATCGCGGGGCTCTTCCAGCACATGTCCGAGGTGACCGTAAGGGACCCGCTGGCCGCCCCGGCCTGGCAACTCGCCTTGCGGTCCTCGTACTTGGGCACCCGCTCCCCGGACCGCCCCGTCTACCTCTACCAGGGCCTGGTGGACGAGCTGATCCCGTACCGGGTCGGCGAGGCGCTGCGCACCCGCTGGTGCGCCCAGGGCGTGCCGGTGGAGTGGCGGGACTATCCGCTCGACCATGTCACCACGGCGCTGACCGGGATCCCGGCGGCCCTGGACTGGATGGCCGGACGGCTGGCGGACGCGCCGGCACGGGGCAACTGCACCGCCTGACGCCCGCCCGACACCACGCCGACCCACGCCTCAGCTGAATCCACGCCTCACCCGACCCGATCGGGCGACCATCCCGTCCCCTGGAGCAGATTCCCCAACCCGGCCCAGGCGAAGTTCATCAGGGTGGCCGCGGCCTCCTTGGCCGAGTGCCCGCCCGCTCTTCCGTCGCCCGCCCAGTCCGCGAGCGACTCGGCCGCACCCACCAGCGCGTGCGCGAGCCCGGACACCTCGGTGCCCGCGAGGGTCCGGGCGCGCGCCGTGCCGCGGGCGTGCTCCCGCGCCGCCGCCCCGATCAGCTGCGTCACGAACTCCACGATCTCCGCCCGCATCGCGGCCACTTCGCGCGCGTAGGGCTGGCCATGCGTACGGGCCTGCACATGCAACAGCGTCCAGCCCTCGGGATGTTCGGCCGCATGGGCGAAGAAGCCGCTCAGCCCGCTCCACAACTGCCGGTCGGCGGGCGCGTCCCGCTCCACGGCGGCGCGCACCGCGGTCACCAGCGCCGCGGCCTCCCGTCGTATGCACGCCGTGAACAGCTCTTCCTTGGAGTTGAGATAGAGATAGACCAGCGGCTTGGAAACCCCGGCCAGCTCGGCGATGTCGTCCATCGAGGCGTTCTGATAGCCGCTGCGCGCGAAGGCCCGCACCCCCGCGTCCAGCATCTGCTGCTCCCGCACCGCCCGTGGTACGCGCTTGCTCCCCGTCTCCCCGCCCACGCAGGCCGCCCCCTTCGATCGTGCCCCCGCACACATATCGCGAGTAAGCCTACGGGGGACCGCTGTCGGCGCTCTTGCCACAGCCGCCCGTCGACATCAAAGTTTCAACTGACCACGCACCGTGCCCCGTTCAGCTCCGTACGCAGCGCCGCGAAGGAGAACGAACGATGCCGAACCGCCGCAGAGCCGTCGCCGCACTCACCGCGCTGGCCGCCACACCGCTCCTGACGACCACGGCCGAAGCCCGCTCCCCGGAGCCCGGCCCCTCGAAGGCCCGTCCCGCGGAAGCCCTTGCCGGACGCCGGACGCCCGCCCGCGCACGCCTCATCGCCGCGGACCGCGTCAGCGAGCGCGTCCTCGACCTGACGATCGACTCCCCCGCACTGGGCCGCCAGGGCCATGCCCGCGTCCTCCTCCCCACCGGCTACGACCGCCGCCCCCACCACCGCTGGCCGGTGCTCTATCTGCTCCACGGGTGCTGCGACCCCGGCCCCGGCTGGGAGGCGTGGACCCTCAACACCGATGTCGAGGCCATTACCGCCGGCACCCCGGCCCTGATCGTCTCACCCGAGGGCGGCCCGGTCGGCTTCTACTCCAACTGGTGGAACGGCGGCCACTACGGCCCGCCCGCCTGGGAGACCTTCCATCTGGCCGAGCTGCGCCCCCTCCTGGAGCGCGCCCTTCGGGCCAACGGCCGCCGGGCGGTCGCCGGGCTGTCCATGGGCGGCTTCGGCGCCCTGTCCTACGCCGCCCGCCACCCCCGCCTGTTCCGCGCGGCGGCGTCCTTCAGCGGTGTCATCCACACCACCCTGGACCCCGCCGGCGTCCAAGGCATCCTTACGGGCCAGGGCGCCGACCCGACGGCCCTGTGGGGAGACCCCGCCGCCCAGTCCGCGCTCTGGGACGCCCACAATCCCTACGCCCTCATCCCCCGGCTCCCCCGCGGCTATCCGCTCTACCTGGCCTGCGGCAACGGCACCCCCGGCCCCCTCGACCCTCCGGACCGCCCCGAGGACACCCTGGAGCGCGGCCTCGGGGAGATGGCCCAGCGCTATGTGCGCCGCGCCCGCGCCCACGGTCTGGCCGTCACCGCCCATCTCTACGGCCCCGGCACCCACACCTGGCCCTACTGGGAGCGCGAACTCACCCGCGCCCTGCCCCTCCTCACCGCCCCGATCGCCTGACGCCGGGGTTTGCTACGGTCGGAAACAACCCGACGAGACGCGCCGTACCGGGCCCCGCAAAGACGACGCACCCCGTAACGAGAGACTTCACGGAGGTGCCGTCATGGCATGGGTCCTGCTGCTCATCGCCGGACTGTTCGAAATCTGCTGGTCGATCGGCATGAAGCTGAGCGACGGCTTCACCCGGCTGTGGCCCAGCGTGTTCACCGTCGCCGGTCTGATCGTGAGCATGGGGCTGCTGAGCGTGGCGGTGAAGAGCCTGCCCATCGGCACGGCCTACGGCGTCTGGGTCGGCATCGGCGCGGTCGGCACCGCGCTGCTGGGCATGATCCTCTTCCATGAACCGGTCACCCCGGCCCGGATCTTCTTCCTGCTCCTGCTGGTGGTGGCCATCGTCGGACTGGAGGCCACGGCGGGCGAGTGAACAGTGCGGTGCCCCCGGACCTCGCGGAGGTCCGGGGGCACCCTTTTGTCGCCGGTCAGGGGTTCACCGGTCAGCGGTTACGCGGCGGCGAGCTGCCGCTCCGGCTCGTCGTAGTCGTCCAGCGGGGACGCGCTGGCGTGGGCGTACGCCTCGTGGTCGAGGATCTTCTCGCGGGCCGAGACGATCACCGGGATCAGCGACTGGCCGGCCACGTTCGTGGCGGTCCGCATCATGTCCAGCACCGGGTCGATGGCCATCAGCAGGCCGACGCCCTCCAGGGGCAGGCCCAGGGTGGAGAGGGTCAGGGTCAGCATGACCGTGGCGCCGGTAAGGCCGGCGGTGGCGGCGGAGCCGATGACCGAGACGAAGGCGATCAGGAGGTAGTCGCCGATGCCGAGGTGGACGTCGAAGATCTGGGCGATGAAGATCGCGGCGATCGACGGGTAGATCGAGGCGCAGCCGTCCATCTTCGTCGTCGAGCCGAAGGGCACCGCGAAGGAGGCGTACTCCTTGGGGACGCCCAGCCGCTCGGTGACCTTCTGGGTCAGCGGCATGGTGCCGACCGAGGAGCGGGAGACGAAGGCGAGCTGGATGGCGGGCCAGGCGCCCTTGAAGAAGCTCAGGGGGTTGACCTTGGCGACCGTAGCGAGCAGCAGCGGGTAGACGCCGAACATCACCAGCGCGCAGCCGATGTAGATGTCGGCGGTGAAGGTCGCGTACTTGCCGATCAGGTTCCAGCCGTAGTCGGCGATGGCGGTGCCGATGAGGCCGAGGGTGCCCAGCGGGGCGAGGCGGATGACCCACCACAGGGCCTTCTGGAGCAGTCCCAGCACCGACTGGCTCAGGGTGAGGATCGGCTGGGCCTTCTCGCCGAGCTGGAGGGCCGCGACGCCCGCGACGGCGGCGATGAAGACGATCTGCAGGACGTTCAGCTCGGTGAACGGGGTGATGACGTCGGTCGGCACGATCCCGGTGAGGAAGTCCAGCCAGGAGCCCGCGTGGTCGGGCTTGGCGCCGTCCTTGGGAGTCAGATCGGTGCCGGCGCCCGGGTTGGTGATCAGGCCGATCGCGAGGCCGATGGCGACGGCTATGAGCGAGGTGGCCATGAACCACAGCAGGGTGCGGGTCGCCAGCCGGGCGGCGTTGTTGACGTTCCGCAGATTGGTGATCGAGATCAGGATCGCGAAGAACACCAGCGGGGCGACGGCCAGCTTCAGCAGCTGGACGAAGATCGAGCCGATCTTGTCGAGCGTGGTGACCAGCCAGCCGACATCACCGCTGCGGGCGATCCAGCCCAGCACCACACCGAGGACGAGGCCCAGCAGGATCTGTGCCCAGAAGGGCACCTTGGGCAGGCGGAAGGACGGCGACCCCTGGGGGGACGCCTTGAGGGCGGACGACAACGGACACACTCCGGTGGAGGTAAGAGGGCGGGAGAAAGCCAGGAGTCCGTACGGGATCTCCGGCCGCTGTGCGTGAGGTCGATCAGCGGCGACGACAGGCCGCGGACAGGCAGCGGCAAAGATCGATGTGCAGGCGCGCCACGAGCGGAACGCTCGCGGAGATGAGGGGCGCGGCTGCTGTCTTCATGACAAGTACATTAACACCGTCGCTTTGGGGCACCCAAAGGAAATCTTTGACTTCCGGCGGCTTCTGAGGGCTCCTGACGGCTCCTGAGGGGCCGAAAGACATCAACGCCCCCTGTGCCAGCGGAAGCTGGCGCAGGGGGCGTCGGTGGAGTGTGTGGGGTGGTGTGAGGAGGGTTACAGCCCGGCGCGGGTCAGACGCCGTCCTCCTGGCTCTGGTTCGCCGCCAGCCGCTCCTTGGCGCGGTCCACCTTCTCGGCGACCTGGACGGCCACGGCGTCCCGCTGCCTGCGCAGCAGCACCCAGCTCAGCGGCGCGGAGACGACCAGCGCGAGCAGCGCCACCCAGAAGAGGTTGGAGCTGCCGAGGCCGGAGGGCAGCACCCGCACGTAGACCAGGCCCCAGATGGCCAGGAACGAGCCGACGAAGATTCCCAAGCGCATGAGGGTGTAGCGGAACATGGCACTCGGCGTGAAGGACACGACTCGTCCTCTCTCCTGGGAGTTCTGCTGGGCGTTCTGCCGGAGCTTGTACCGGGAGAAACTGTCCTCCCAGTGAACCACGGCCGGGCTCTCCTCAATTCAGCGGCAGCCACATGGTGACGTCGTCCCGGAAGTCGTCGTCCGCGACCTTGATCGCGCCGGGCACCCGCCCGACCTCCTTGTAGCCGCACGCCTCGTAGAAGCGGTCCGCCCCGGTGCCGCCGCGGCAGGTGAGCCGTATCCCCCGGATGCCGTCCATATCGCGCGCGGCGTCCCCGGCGGCGGCCATAAGGGCGCGGCCATATCCCTTGCCCTGGTGGGAGGGGTGCACCATCACGGTGTAGAGCCAGCACCAGTGGCGCATCAGCCGGTGGACGTTGAAGGTGAAGAACGCGGTGGCGGCCACGGCGCCGTCCTCGTCGCGGCCGATGAGCAGGCGGGTCCGGCCCTCCGTCATCGCGGCGAGGTGCTTGAGCAGCTCGGGGCGTATGTCGTCCTTGGCCACGGGCGGTACGAAGCCGACGGCGCCGCCCGCGTTCGATACGTCGGCCCATAGGGCGCAGACGGAGTCGAGCAGCTCGGGGGTGGCCTCGGGATCGAGTTCAAAACGCAGGGGCATGCGGCCGACGATACCCACCGGGACTGTCAGTGCCACCCGCGCCTCGGGCCCCTTACACGACGGCGGACCTCCCAGGGCTTCCGCACGCCCCGGCCCCGGCCGCTCGCTCAGCCGAGCACCTCCGCCGCGACCCTCAGATCCGCCACCAGCCCCTCGTACACCGCCTCCCGGTCATCGGCCCGCAGCACCGCGGAGGGGTGGATCGTGGGGACGATCAGGGCGCCGCGCGCCGGTCCCGACGCGTCGCCCTCCAGCCGCGTCCCGCGCTCCTTGGTCACCCGGAACGACGAGCCGAGCAGCGCCTTCCCGGCCGTGGCGCCGAGCGCCACGATCACCTCGGGCCCGATCAGCTCCACCTCGGCCTCCAGCCAGGGCCCGCAGGCCGAGAGCTCGCGCAGACTCGGCGGCTTGTGGATGCGCCGCTTGCCGCGCTCGGGGACATGGGTGAACTTGAAGTGCTTGACGGCGTTGGTGATGTACGTCTCGTCCGGGTCGATCCCGGCCTCGGCCAGGGCCCGGTCGAGGACCTTGCCGGCCGGGCCCACGAAGGGCTTGCCCTGCCGGTCCTCCTGGTCGCCCGGCTGCTCGCCCACGAGCATGGCCCGGGCGGCCGGGTCGCCGACGCCGAAGACCGTCTGCGTGGTCTCACGGTGCAGCGGGCAGCCGCGGCATCCGGCCGCCGCCTCCCGGAGCGCGCCCAGGTCGGCGCCGTCCGGGACGAAGGGGGCGGCGGTGTACGCGTCCTCGGGGCTGTTCGTACCGGCCATGGCCCCCGTGTGCCCCGCTCGGCGGCCGTCAGACAGTGGCCGCCGGGCGGTGGGCAGGACGGGTCACACCCGCATCGGCTGCGGGGACTCGCGGCGGGCCGCGTCCGGGCCCTCGAACTCGCGGATGATCTCGTAGCGGGTGTTCCGCTCCACCGGCCGGAAGCCGGCGTCCCGGATCAGCTCGAGCAGGTCGTCACGGGTGAGCTTGTTGGGCGTCCCGTAGGAGTCGGCGTCGTGCGTGATCTTGTACTCGACGACCGAGCCGTCCATGTCGTCCGCGCCGTGGTTGAGCGCGAGCTGTGCGGTCCGCACGCCGTGCATCACCCAGAAGACCTTGACGTGCGGCACGTTGTCGAACAGCAGCCGGGAGACCGCGAAGGTCTTCAGCGCCTCGGCGCCGGTCGCCATGGTGGTGCGGGCCTGAAGGCGGTTGCGGATCTTGCCGTCCTTCATGTCCACGAAGTCGTGCTGGTAGCGCAGCGGGATGAAGACCTGGAAGCCGCCGGTCTCGTCCTGGAGCTCACGCAGGCGCAGCACGTGGTCCACCCGGTGGCGGGGCTCCTCGACATGCCCGTAGAGCATGGTGCAGGGGGTCTTGAGCCCCTTCTCGTGGGCGAGCCGGTGGATGCGCGACCAGTCCTCCCAGTGGGTTTCGTGGTCGACGATGTGCTGCCGGATCTCCCAGTCGAAGATCTCGGCGCCGCCGCCGGTCAGCGACTCCAGTCCGGCGTCGATCAGCTCGTCGAGGATCTCCGAGGCCGGCATGCCGGAGATCTTCTCGAAGTGGTGGATCTCGGTCGCGGTGAACGCCTTCAGCGAGACCTGCGGCAGGGCTTCCTTGAGCGCCTTGAGCGAGCGCGGGTAGTAGCGCCAGGGAAGGGTCGGGTGCAGGCCGTTGACGATGTGGAGCTCGGTGAGGTTCTCGTTCTCCATCGCCTTGGCGAGGCGGACGGCCTCCTCGATGCGCATCGTGTAGGCGTCCTTCTCGCCGGGCTTGCGCTGGAAGGAGCAGTACGCGCAGGACGCGGTGCACACGTTCGTCATGTTGAGGTGGCGATTGACGTTGAAGTGCACGACGTCGCCGTTCTTACGGGTGCGCACCTCATGGGCGAGACCGCCCAGCCACGCCAGGTCGTCGGACGCGTAGAGGGCGATGCCGTCCTCCCGCGAGAGCCGCTCGCCCGCGCGGACCTTGTCTTCCAACTCCCGCTTGAAACCCGCGTCGTGTGTGGTCCCCGTCACCCCGGTCGCCTCCCAGTACGTCTGCTGATGTCAGCCTTCGCCGAGACTACGCCTCGATGTCCTCGGGAAGCTCGCCGACCCGGTTCTCCCACTTGGTGGAGAGCACGATCGTGGTGCGGGTACGGGAGACGCCCTTGGTGCCGGAGAGCCGGCGGATGGTCCGCTCCAGGCCGTCCACGTCGGAGGCGCGCACCTTGAGCATGTAGGAGTCGTCGCCCGCGATGAACCAGCAGTCCTCGATCTCGGCGAGATCGCGCATCCGGTGGGCCACCTCCTCGTGGTCGGTGGCGTCCGAGAGCTGGATGCCGATCAGGGCGGTGACGCCCAGTCCGAGGGAGGCGGCGTCGACGGTCGCGCGATAACCGGTGATCACCCCGGCGGCCTCCAGGCGATTGATCCGGTCCGTGACGCTGGGCCCGGAGAGGCCGACCAGCCTGCCCAGCTCCGCGTACGAGGCCCGGCCGTTCTCCCGCAGGGCCTGGATGAGCTGCCTGTCCACCGCGTCCATAAGCACGTACGCCTTCCATTATTCAGAGATTGAGCGAGATTACATGTAGAATCTAAGGCATCAGAGCCACAAGCCCTGTAAATCTTTCAGGCGATCAACCTGTCCTCAGGAGATGAGACTCACCGTGTACACGATCGAAGGTCTTGAGGCCCGCATGCTCGAGCTGCGGGACCTGGCCAACCGCTCGCGTGCAGCCCATGCCACCGACCGGCCCGTCTCCCGTGCGGCCCGCCGCGCGGCCGTCGTCGCGGCCCGGTCCGCGCGCACCAGGAGGCGCTGGACCCGCTAGGGCGAGTGCCCCTAGGCCGTTCCCCGGTCCCGGTCCCCACCGAGTTCCCCCTCCCACCGGCGGTACAGCTTGTGCGGCACCCCCGCCGCGTCCAGCACCCGCCCCGCGACGAAGTCCACCAGATCCTGGATATGCGTCGCCCCCGCGTAGAACGCCGGCGAGGCGGGCAGCACCACCGCGCCCGCCTCGTCCAGCGACACCAGAGCCTTGAGGGTCTGCCCGTTCAGCGGCGTCTCGCGCACCGCCACCACGAGCTTGCGCCGTTCCTTGAGCGTCACGCTCGCGGCCCGCTGGAGCAGATCCTTGGACAGCCCGAGCGCCACCCCGGCCACACACGCGGTGCTCGCCGGGACGATCAGCATCCCCTTGGTCGGGTACGAGCCGGAGGACGGCCCGGCCGCCAGGTCCCCGGCCGCCCAGTGGGCCACGTCCGCGACCTCGGCGGGCACCTCGAAGGCGTCGGGCCTGCCGTCCGCGCCCCGCGAAAGCCAGCGGCGCAGATCCTCACGCCAGTGGGCGTCCCGGAATCCGATCCCCGTCTCGTCCAGCAGCGTCAGCCGTGACGCCCTGCTGACCACGAGGTCGACGGCCTCCCCCGCCGCCAGCAGCGCGCGCAGCACCGAGGCGGCGTACGGCGTCCCGGACGCGCCGGACACGCCGACCACCCAGGGACGGCGCCGGCTCACTTCTTCGTGCGGCCCGTACGGCTCGTGCGGTCCGTACGGCTCGTGCGGCGTCTCCACGTCACCGAGCCTATCCGGCGGGTCTCACAGGCCGAGGCCCCGCACCATGAGGTCCAGGAGCGCGCAGGCGAAGAGGGCGATCCCGATGAAGCCGTTGACCGTGAAGAAGGCGCGGTTCAGCCGGGACAGATCACCGGGCCGCACGATCGTGTGCTCGTACCCGAACGCTACCGCGACGATCACCAGCCCCACCCAGAAGAACGCCCCGGCGTCCGTGGCCAGCGCGTACCAGACCAGCAGGGCCGTGGTGACCACATGGCAGACGCGCGCCCCGTACAGGGCGCCCGCGATGCCGAAACGGGCCGGCACCGACCGCACCCCGTGCGCCCGGTCGGCCGCCACGTCCTGGCAGGCGTAGATCAGGTCGAAGCCGCCGATCCAGATGCCGATCGCGAGCCCGAGGATCACCGCGTCCCACGACCACTCGCCGGTGACCCCGATCCAGGCGCCCACCGGGCCGATGGCCTGGGCCAGCCCCAGGATGGCGTGCGGAAAGTCGGTGAACCGCTTGCCGTACGGATAGACCACCATCGGCACCACCGCGAACGGCGCCAGCGCCAGGCAGAGCGGGCCCAGGAGCGCCGCCGAGCCCAGGAAGACGGCGAGCGCGATGAGCGCGCCGGTCCAGGCGGTGCGCACCGACACGGCGCCGGTGACCAGCTCACGCCCTGCGGTGCGCGGATTACGGGCGTCGATCTCGCGGTCGATGATCCGGTTGCAGGCCATCGCGAAGGTGCGCATGCCCACCATGGCGACCGTGATCAGCAGCAGCCGCGTCCAGTGGACGGTGCCGTCCCACAGATGCATCGCGGTCAGCGCGGCCGTGTAGGCGAAGGGCAGCGCGAAGACCGAGTGCTCGATCATCACCAGCCGCAGAAAGGCGCGGATCCTCCCGGGCGGCGCCGGTTCGGGGCCGAAGAGATCGGAGGTTGCGGAATCGGCGCTCACAGCCCGTACTCCTTCCATCGCTTTGTCACCCGATCGGCGATCTCCGGGTCGGACATGACCATGCGGGGCCATCCGCCGTCGCGCGTATAGCCCTCCTCGGGCCATTTCGCGGTGGCGTCGATGCCCGCCTTGCCGCCCCAGAACTGCTGGTACGAGGCGTGGTCGAGGTGGTCGACGGGGCCATCGACCACGGTCAGATCGCGGCCGTAGTCGGTGTTCCCGAGGGCGCGCCAGGAGACCTCGTGCACATCGTGTACATCGCAGTCGGCGTCGACTACGACGATCAGCTTGGTGAGCGACATCATGTGGGCGCCCCAGATGGCGTGCATCACCTTCTGCGCGTGCTTGGGGTACTTCTTGTCGATCGAGACGATCGCGCAGTTGTGGAATCCGCCGGACTCGGGGAGGTGGTAGTCCACGATGTCCGGGACGATGATCTTGAGCAGCGGGAGGAAGAACCGCTCGGTCGCCCGCCCCAGCGGTCCGTCCTCGGTCGGCGGACGGCCCACCACGATCGACTGGAGCAGCGGCCGCCGCCGCATCGTCACACAGTCGATGGTCAGGGCCGGGAACGGCTCCTGGGGCGTGTAGAAGCCCGTGTGGTCGCCGAACGGGCCCTCCGGCAGCATCTTTCCGGGCTCCAGCCAGCCCTCGATGACGACCTCGGCGGCCGCCGGGACCTGGAGCGGCACCGTCTTGCAGTCGACCATCTCGACCCGCCGGCCCTGGACGAACCCCGCGAAGAGGTACTCGTCGATGTCGCCGGGCAGCGGCGCGGTCGAGGCGTAGGTCACGGCGGGCGGCGCGCCGAAGGCGATCGCCACCGGGAGCTTCTCCCCGCGCCGGGCGGCCACTTGGTAGTGGTTGCGGCTGTCCTTGTGGATCTGCCAGTGCATGCCGATGGTGCGGCGGTCATGACGCTGGAGGCGGTAGAGGCCGAGGTTGCGCACCCCGGTCTCGGGGTGCTTGGTGTGGGTGAGGCCGAGGTTGAAGAACGACCCGCCGTCCTCGGGCCAGGTGAACAGCGCCGGAAGCTGGTCCAGATCGACGTCCTCGCCGGTGAGGACCACCTCCTGGACGGGCGCCTCCTTCACCTTCTTCGGCGGCACATGGGCCATCGAGCCCAGCTTCCCGAACGCCTCGCGCATACCGCCGAATCCCTGCGGCAGCTCGGGTTTGACCAGCCCGCCGATCTTCTCGCTGATCTCGTCGTACGAGCGGAGCCCGAGGGCCTTGAGGAGGCGGCGGTCGGTGCCGAAGACATTCATGGCCAGCGGCATCGCCGAGCCCTTGACGTTCTCGAAGAGCAGCGCGGGACCGCCCGCCTTGTTGACCCGGTCGACGATCTCCCCGACCTCCAGATACGGATCGACTTCGGCCTTGACCCTCTTGAGGTCGCCTTCCTTGTCGAGCACCCGCAGAAAGGAACGAAGATCGTCATAAGCCATGCGTCCCAGTATCCGGTACGCACTACCCTGGTCCCGTAACTGGGGGCCCGAGCCACCGCCCCGAACACCACACGCAGGGGGAATCGCCTCATGCTACGGGTGCTGATGATCCTGGTGCCGCTGGCACTGAGCATCTACGCGTTCATCGACTGCATCACCACCGACGAACAGGACATCCGCTATATCCCCAAGCCCATCTGGGCGATCCTCGTTCTGCTGTTCCCCGTCGTGGGCTCCATCTCCTGGCTGATCGCGGGCCGTAAGCGCGCCGTCGCCGGAGGCGGCGGCCGGGGCGCTGCCCGCAGCGCGGGCGGCCAGGGCGGGTGGGTCGCGCCGGACGACAATCCCGAGTTCCTCAAGTCCCTGAACGACAAGAGCCGTAAGGACGACGGGGAGGCGCAGGCCGACCCGCCCGGCGACCAGGAGAGCGACGAGGAGCGGCTGAAGGACTGGGAGGCCGACCTCCGCCGCCGCGAGGAGGAGTTGCGCCGCAAGGGCGAGGGGCCCGGTTCCGGCTCCGGCTCCGGTTCCGACGACTCACCGCCGCCGGCCGCGTCCTGAGGAGGGGTCGGAGGGCCTGACGCGGCGGCCGGAGCTGTCCGCACGCACCACGGCCGGTGCCCGTGACCCAGGTCACGGGCACCGGCCGTTGGCGTGTTCCGGTGTCAGACCCCGGCGTAGGAGTGCTTGCCGGTGATGAAGATGTTGACGCCGTAGTAGTTGAACAGGTAGCAGCCGAAGGCGATCAGCGCGAGGTAGGCGGCCTTGCGGCCCTTCCAGCCGGCGGTGGCGCGGGCGTGCAGATACCCGGCGTAGGCGACCCAGGTGATGAAGGACCAGACCTCCTTGGGGTCCCAGCCCCAGTAGCGGCCCCAGGCGGCCTCGGCCCAGATCGCGCCCGCGATGATCGTGAAGGTCCACAGCGGGAAGATCGTGGCGTTGATGCGGTACGCGAACTTGTCCAGCGACGCCGCCGAGGGCACCCGCTCCAGAACGGACGTGGCGAACCGGCCGTACTGCTTGCCCTCCGGGTTCTCCAGCTGGGCCTCGTAGCGGTCGCGGAAGAGGTAGAGCAGCGTGGCGACGGCCCCGATGTAGAGCGAGGCGCCGGAGATGATCGCGCAGCTGACGTGGATCCACAGCCAGTACGAGTGCAGGGCCGGAACCAACTGGTCGCTGTCGGTGTACAAGACAGAGACGGCGAGACCGAGGTCGAGGAGGACCGTGGTGACGAGGGGCAGCCCGATCCAGCGCACATTCTTCTTCAGCGCGAGCAGCACGAGGTATGTGCCGACCGCGACCATGGCGAAGGTCGTGGAGAACTCGTACATGTTGCCCCACGGCGCCCGCCGCACCGACAGCGCGCGGAAGAGGACGCCCACGGCATGAAAGAGCAAGGCCAGTACGGTCAGGCCCACCGCGATCCGGCCGTACACATCGCCCTGTTCGGTGCCGCCCGCGGCGCCCGGCCCGTCCGGCACGTCGCGGCTGCCCGCCGCGGAACGGGTGACGATCTTCGGGCGCTCCAGCACGGCGGTGCCGCCGCTCTGCCCGCCGACCCGCACGGTCACCTTGGCGCGCTGGGTGGCCGCGGTGTCGGAGGTGATCGCGGCGGCGGTGCGGCCGACGGCGCTGCGGCTGCCGAACACCCACTCGGCGATATGCGCGAGGAAGGCGAGCGTGTAGACCGCCATCGCCGAGTAGATCAGCACGTTGCTGTAATGAGCCAGGTTCTCGTTGACTTCGGCGGCGAGGTTCACGCGCGCGCTCCTTCGGCAGGATCTGCGGGATCTGCGGTGTCGGATGCGGATTCCGAGGCGGAGTCCTTGGTGGATTCCTTGCCGGAGTCCTTGGTGGGCTCCTTGGCGGAGTCCTTACCGGCGTCCTTGGTGGAGTCCTTACCGGGCTCCTTGGCGGAGTCCCGGCCGGGCTCCGGATCGGGTTCCGCTTCCGGGGCCGGAGGTGCGTCCGTCTGGAGACGGACGGCCAGATCGGCGAGTTCTTCGGGGAGCTTGGCGTACTCACTGCGGCCGAGCCCCGCCATCTCGACCACGGTGGTGCCGTCGTCGCCCCGCACCGCGCGCACCCACACCCGGCGGCGCTGGATAAACAGGGAGCCGGCCAGGCCCACCAGGGCGGCTACGGCGCCGATGAGGGCACCCTGGTCACCCGGCTTGTGCGAGATCTGGAAGCTGGCCCATTCCTTGACGCCGTCGAACGACAGCGTTCCGCCGCCGCCCGGCAGCTTCATGGTGTCGCCGACCTTGAGCGCCCGGGCGAACTTGGTCTTGCCGTCGGGCTCCATGAACTGCTTCATCCGCGACTTGTCCAACTGGTACACGCTCTGCGGAGTGCCGCCGTCCACGCCGAGGCTGCCGTGGTAGGCGGTCAGGACCAGCGTCGGGTTGTCCAGCGCCGGGAAGACGGAGAACATGCCCTGGCTGCGCACCCAGGTCGGCAGGAACTGCCCCTGGAAGCCGATCTGGTCCTTCTTGCCGTTCTTGTCCCGGTAGTCCGGGACCTTGATGACCATGCTCTCGGTGAGGTTGGCCCCGTCGATCGGCAGCCCGACCACCGGGCCCTGGTGCACCACATTGCCCTTGCCGTCCCGGATGGTGACGACCGGCGAGTAGCCGTGGTTCAGCAGGAAGACCTTGTAGCCCGAGATCTCCAGCGGCTCGTTCACCTTGATGGAGGTCTTGCGGGTGGCGCCGTCCGCGCCGTCCCAGTAGGACACATCGGCGCGGAAGGTGCGCGGGGTGCGCATCTGCGGACCGCTGCGTTCATAGGTCGCGGTGAAGCGATCGAGCTGGAAGCCGAAGGGGGGGAGATCGTCGCTGTTGAACAACTGCCCCGTCTTGATGTCGTCGTACTGGGTGATGCTGTTGGAGAAGCCGCCGCCCTCGGTGATCAGGCTGCTGCCCTCGGTCTTCCACAACTGCCCGGCGGCGAAGGAGACCAGCAGCACGATCAGCGCGATATGGAAGAGCAGATTGCCCACCTCGCGCAGATAGCCCTTCTCCGCGGCCACCGCGTCACCCGAGCCGTGGATGCGGAAGCGGCGCCGCTTCATGATCTTCCGAGCGGCATCGAGCACCTGCTCCGGCTCGGCCTCACTGCGCCAGGTGGTGTACGCGGGAAGCCGGGTCAGCCGGCGGGGCGCGGCCGGCGGGCGGCCGCGCAACTGGCCGATGAACTGCCAGGTGCGCGGCACGATGCAGCCGATGAGGGAGATGAACAGCAGGAGGTAGATCGCCGAGAACCACACCGAGCTGTAGACGTGGAAGAGCTGGAGCTTCTCGTAGATCGGCGTGAGCGTCGGGTGCCGCTCCTGGAAGTCCTGCACCTTGAGCTGGTCGATGCTGGTCTGCGGGACCAGCGAGCCGGGGATCGTGCCGAGGGAGAGCAGCAGGAGCAGCAGCAGCGCGACCCGCATCGAGGTCAGTTGCCGCCAGAACCACCGGGCCCAGCCGAGCGGCCCCAGCGAGGGGACGTTGATCTCCTCGGCCGGGGCGGTGGAGAGCTGCGACTCCGCGGCGCCGAGCTCGCGCTCCTCGGCGGTCGCGCCGCCCTCGGGCGGCGCCTCCCGGCCGGCCGCGGTGTCGGTATCGGTGGTGGACATCAGTCAGATCCCAACGTTGAAGCCCTGAGCCCAGGTCTGCATGGAGCCCATCATGGTGTCCCAGATACCTGTGAGCAGCAGCACCCCCAGGACGACGAGCATGCCGCCCCCGGCCCGCATCACCCAGACGTAGTGCCGCTTGACCCAGCCGAAGGCACCCAGGGCCCGGCGGTAGGCCACGGCGACCACCACGAACGGCAGCCCGAGCCCCACGCAGTACGCGGCGGTGAGCAGGGCCCCGCGCCCCGCGCTCGCCTCATTGATGGCCAGGGCGTTGACGGCGGTGAGCGTCGGCCCCAGGCACGGCGTCCAGCCGACGCCGAACAGGGCGCCCAGCACCGGCGCCCCCGCGAGCCCCAGCGTGGGCTTGATGTGAAAGCGGAACTCCCGCTGTCCGAAGCCCCCCAGCACCCCCATGAAGGCGAGGCCCATCAGGATCGTGACGACCCCGAGGATCTTGGAGATGGTCTCCTTGTGCTCCTGGAGCGTCCAGCCGAAGTTTCCGAAGAGCGCGCCCCCGGAGACGAAGACCGCGGTGAAGCCGAGCACGAAGAGCGAGGCGCCCGCGACCATCCGGCCGCGCTTGGCCTCGGCCAGATCCGTCCCCGTGACCCCGGTGACATACGACATATAGCCGGGCACCAGCGGCAGTACACAGGGGGAGAAGAAGGAGACCAGCCCGCCGAGCAGGGCGACCGGAAGCGCCAGCAGCAGCGCCCCGCTCAGGACGGTCTCGTTGGGATCAGTGGCGGCGGCCAGCATGTTCACGAAAGGTCACTTCTCCGCGATCAGCGGAGTGATCATCGAGCGCAGGCGCTCCTCGCTGAGCGGCGTCAGAGCGCGGGCCGCGATCCTGCCCTCCCGATCCAGCACGATCGTCGAGGGGATGGTCTGCGGGTTGAGGCTGCCCTTGGGGAAGCGCAGCATGAGCTTCCCCATCGGGTCGTACAGACTCGGGTAGCCGACTCCGTATTCCTTCTCGAAACTGAGCGCGGGGGCACGGTTGGAGTCACGGGTGTTGATCCCGATGAACTGCACCCCCTTGGCCTTGGTGTCCTTGGCGACCTTGACGAGGTTCGGCGCCTCGGCCCGGCAGGGGGTGCACCACGATCCCCAGACGTTCAGGACCACGACCTTGCCCTTGTAGTCCGCCACGTCCAGCGGCTTGTCCTCCAGGGTCTTCCCCGAGAGCTGGGGTGCGTCCTTACGGTTCTCCTTGGCGACGGTGTCCACGCCGCCCTTGCCCTGGACGAACTTGGTGTCGGCGGAGCCGCCCGAGGTGCCGCCCCCGCCGCAGGCGGTCAGGGACAGCGCGGCAACCGTGGCCCCGACGGCCAGCACGGTTGCGCGACGACGGTTCGCGAGGCCCCGAGGGGCACGGCAGGCGCTCATGTGAAAAGTTTCGCATGGCCCTTTTGCGGATCTTCGCCACCCCCCTCCGGGCACCCCCGCCAGAGAGTCCGGAGGGCCTCCGCGGGCCTTTAAGGCCCGCCGACGCGGTCAGTGACCGCTCGCGCTCCACGCCTGGCCCACGCCGAGCCCGCGCAGATCGGCCAGGACCGCGGGGTCCTGTGCGTCCATCCAGTCGGTGAACTGCTTGAAGGAGACCAGCCGGACGTCCTTCCGCTTCTCGTCGGCCATATGCTTCAGCGCCTCTTCGACGGCGTCCATGTAGATACCGCCGTTCCACTGCTCGAAGTGGTTGCCGATGAAAAGCGGGGCACGGTTGGTCTCATAGGCCCGCTTGAAGCCGGCTATGTATGCCTCGGTGGCCTGCTTGCGCCAGCCCGGGTAGTTCGCGGGCGGGGCATTGGTGGAATTCTTCGACTGGTTCGCCAGGATGTTGTAGTCCATCGAGAGCACCTCGAAGGTGTGCCCCGGAAAGGGAATCTGCTGCAGCGGGAAGTCCCACACGCCCTGCTTCTTCGACGGCCATACCTGGAGTCCGCCGGGCGAACTGGCGTCATAGCGCCAGCCGAGTTCCCGGGCGGTCGGCAGCAAATTGGTCTGACCCTTCAGACAGGGCGTGCGACCGCCGATGAGTTCCTTGGCGTAGTCGAACGGCAGCGGTTCCACATCGGTGAAGCGCGTATTCGTCCGCCACTCAGTGACGAAGGACATGGCCTGGTCGATCTCGGACTTCCACTGCGCGGACGTCCAGTTCTCCACCGACCCGCTTCCGGAGCAGAAGTGGCCGTTGAAGTGGGTGCCGATCTCATGGCCCTCGAGCCACGCCGCACGCACGTTACGCAACGTCTCCTTGATGTGCTCATCGGTGAGATAGCCGATGTCGGAGGCGCCCACCGGGTTGTTCGGCGGCCGGTACAGAGACTTCTTCGACTCCGGAAGGCAGTAGATACCGGAGAGGAAGAAGGTCATGGTCGCGCCGTGGTCCTTGGCGAGCTTGCGGAACCGCGGGAAGAGACCGTTGCCGACCTCTCCCGCGCCGTCCCATGAGAAGACCACGAACTGCGGCGGCTTCTGCCCCGGTGCCAGCCGCTCGGGCTTCGGGTCCGCCGGCCGCTGCTCACCCTTCGAAGTGGAGCCGTCACCGATCGGCTTCGCCTGAGTGGTCTTCTTCGCGGGCTTCGGCGTCCCCGATCCCGAGGAACAGCCGGCGACGGCCAGCGATGCCGCCGCTCCCATACCCAGACCGAAGATCCCCCTCCGGCTGACCTCACGCATAACGTCCTCTATTCGCACTCGCCGTTCCGATTGCCCGGGGTGTCCGGACAACCCTGGAGATGGCGAAGCGAATAGCGAGGTTCCGAGGGAACGCGGTCAATTACACGGTGGACACAATGTCTCCATTCGGGAACGCACCCCGTGGCGCGCCGGCCACCGAGCGGCCATGTGCCGGTCACCGCGCACCGCAGCCCGCGCCGCAGGCGCCGCAGGCCCTGTCGCTCAGGCGCCGAAGCCCTTGGAGGCCCCCTTCACCGGCTTGGCGCCCGCACGCAGATGGGCCGGGACGAGATCACGGGCCGGTTCGCTGTAGCCCACCGCGACGATCCTGTCGCCGCGGTAGGTGAAGCTGGTGAGGCTGGCCAGGGTGCACTGCCGCTTGCGCGGGTCGTGCCACAGCCGCCGCCGCTCCACGAAGCTGCGCACGATCCAGATGGGCAGCTGATGGCTGACGCACACCGCCTCGTGCCCGCGCGCGGCGTCCCGCGCCCGGCCCAGCGCCGCCATCATCCGCACCACCTGGTCGACATAGGGCTCGCCCCAGGACGGGCGGAAGGGGTTGGTGAGATGGCGCCAGTTGGCCGGTTTGCGCAGTGCGCCGTCGCCGACGCCGAAGGTCTTGCCCTGGAAGACGTTCGCCGCCTCGATCAGCCGCTCGTCCGAGGCCACGTCCAGGCCGTGCGCCTTGGCGATCGGCCCCGCCGTCTCCTGCGCCCGCTCCAGCGGGGAGGCGACGACATGGGTGATGTCACGGTCGGCGAGGTGCTCGGCGACCCGGTCGGCCATCTGCCGCCCCAGGTCCGAGAGGTGGTAGCCGGGCAGCCTGCCGTAGAGCACGCCCTCCGGGTTGTGGACCTCGCCGTGGCGCATCACATGGACGACGGTGATGTCGTTCTCGCTCTGTGTCATGTCACCCATCATTCAGTGGCCTCGGCGGCGGCCCGCGCCGCCCCCGGCAGAGCCGCTGCCACCCGCTCCAGCGCCCGCTCGTCATGCGCCGTGGAGACGAACCAGGACTCGAAGGCGGACGGCGGGAGATAGACGCCCTGGGACAGCATCGAGTGGAAGAAGGCGGTGAAGCGGAACGACTCCTGCGCCTTGGCCTGCTCGTAGTCGGTGACCTCGTCGTCGGTGAAGAAGACCGAGAACATGTTGCCCGCGACCTGCACCCGGTGGGCCACGCCCGCCTTGGAGAGCGCCTCGGTCACCATCGACCGCAGCCGCTCGGAGGCCGCGTCGACCTGTCCGTACGCCGCGTCGTCCAGCAGCCGCAGCTGCGCGACGCCCGCGGCCGTGGCGATCGGGTTCCCGGACAGCGTGCCCGCCTGGTAGACCGGGCCGGCCGGGGCGAGGCGCTCCATGACATCGGCGCGCCCGCCGAAGGCCGCGGCCGGGAAGCCGCCGCCCATGACCTTGCCGAAGGTCATCAGGTCCGGCTCCACGCCGTCCAGCCCGAACCACCCGGCCCGGGAGACCCGGAAGCCGGTCATGACCTCGTCGGAGATGTAGAGCGCGCCATGGTCGGCGCAGAGCTGCTTGAGGCCCGCGTTGAACCCGGGCAGCGGCGGGACCACGCCCATATTGCCCGGCGACGCCTCGGTGATCACACAGGCGATCTCCCCGGGGTGCGCGGCAAAGGCCGCCCGGACCCCCTCCAGATCGTTGTACGGCAGCACCACGGTCTCCCCCGCCTGCGCTCCCGTCACCCCCGGAGTGTCCGGCAGCCCGAAGGTCGCCACCCCGGACCCGGCCGCGGCCAGCAGGGCGTCCACATGCCCGTGGTAGCAACCGGCGAACTTGATCACCTTCGACCGCCCGGTGAACCCGCGGGCCAGGCGGATCGCCGACATCGTCGCCTCGGTGCCGGACGACACCAGGCGCACCTGCTCGACGGGGGCGACCCGCGCCACGATCTCCTCGGCGAGCTGGACCTCACCCTCACCGGGTGTGCCGAACGACGTGCCGCGAGCCACGGCGGCCTGCACGGCCGCGATGACCTCGGGGTGGGAATGGCCGAGGATCATCGGTCCCCACGAGCACACGAGATCCACATACTCGCGTCCGTCGGCATCGGTGAGGTACGGACCGTCACCGGACACCATGAACCGGGGCGTTCCTCCCACGGCGCGGAACGCCCGCACCGGAGAGTTCACGCCGCCGGGGGTCACGGCGGCCGCGCGATCGAAAAGCGTCTGCGAAACTGGGGCTTCATGGCTATAGGGCAGTTCGGTCATGACCTGCTGTCTCTACGTCGGGGCGGACAGTGAACGTCCTCAGCGTAGGACAGCGCCCCTAGGCACGCGGAAGCCCCGCCCGGCGCCACGGGGGAGCGCGCGGACGGGGCGTGTTCCGCTTCGGCCTGGTGGCCGCGCGGTGGTCAGTCAGCGGCAGCCAGGCAGGCGATGCAGTTCACCAGCCGTTGCCACCGGTACACCTCTCGCTTCCCGGCGTCCTGCTGGATGTCTATCCCGCATCGGGTCTCATCCGGGCGGACGCGCATCCAATGGACGGTCAGCACGTCGTCCCGGATCGTCCCCGGGGAACCACTCGCGGTCGCCCGGGTCGTCAGTCGGTCGTTCTACCTGTGGCTTCCCCATGACCTCCCCTGTCTGTGGCTGGAGCCCCCTCCGACGGCAGTGAGCGCACGGGTACGGGCACGGCGGGAGGTCGGCCCCCGCCGGGATGTAGACGACGCCAGAGACGGGATCTTCAGCCCCGCCGTACCTCGTCCACCAGCTCACCCGCGACCTCTCGTACGCGGTCTCTGCGAACGGGTCGGCGGTCATAGCGTCAGCGCGCGGTATCGCTGCACCTGCTCATCGACGAGGCGGTGAAGCTCACGCCATGTGGGTGCACTGACGGTCTGGTCGAGCTTCCTCCTGCCCTCCACATCCGGGAGCCGCGGAATGTGGTACGGCGCCGTGGCGTACCACATGGGCAGTTGAGCCCCCGCCACAGGCTTCGCCTGAGAGCGGAAGTACTTCCAGCCCTCTGGCAGGGGAGCGGTGAGGGGCGTGAGTTCCTTTCGTCGGATGGAGTGGTTCGTCAGGCGCCCGGATTCGGAGATGCCTGAGCGCCCGCCAGCGGGACCGTGGAGCAAGCCTCCACAGACATAGGAAGAGCCCCCGTCGAGCGCGACGGGGGCTCTTCTACGTGACGCCTCAGGCGGCTTCGTGCCCCTCGTCTGCGTCCGCTGAAGACGAGGCCATGACCACCGTCACGCGGTCCTCCACACGGCATGTGCGGTCAGTGCCGCCACGCTCCTTGGCCTTCGCGACAGTGATGCGGTCGACGAACAGCTCAACCAACATGCGGCGGTCTTCGATGTCGGCACGCGCCCACCACGAGTTAGGGCCGAGGGGGTTGCCATCTTCGGAGTCTGTCCACTCTTCGATGGGAAGGGGAGGCAGATCGGAATCCCCGACGACAACAATCCTGGCGTCGACCGCTCTCAGGCGCGTTTCAAGCGACGACTTGTCGGCCAGGAATTGCTGACGTCCGATTTGGCCGTCGTAGATCCCCATCCGAAGGTCGCTGTAAAGCTGCTCAATCGACCGGACGATATCCGACCGCTCCCCGAGTAGCGCGGCGCGTTCGCTCCGAATCTCCGGGCTCTCATTGCGACGTGCCAGACGGACAGTCGCTTCAGCGAGGATATCCAAGGTCTCCGGGTCGTCCGCGTCGGCGTTCGTGATGACGGCCATGATGCGGGAAGCAACGTAATAGTCGACGTCCGCTCGTTGGATCGTGCTCCCGCCTTCGTGCGTACCTTCCTCGGAAACGCCCGCCGGCCGACTGCACTTGTAGACGTCACCCGAGCCAGTCTTGGGGCGTCCACATTCGCAGTAGAACCGTTCCATGGCCGTCAGAAGGTACTTACTGGGGGTACCGCCTCGGTTGCCCCGACCCCTGCCAGCCAGCCATTCCTGAGCCTCGAAGAATCGGCGCTGCGGGATCAAGGCTTCACCGATCACGAGGGGCTCTTCGTTCTCATCACGAAGGATGCGGTACCCAGTGACGTTGCGGGTCTGGTTGCCGCCCTTGTCACGGGAGTACACAGGCTCGGCAGCCATCCCAGCCAGCCGAGGATCCGTGAGGAGCCGCTTAACCGTGCGCTCTCTCCACGGCCCGCCTTTCTGCGTGAGAACCTTCCTGGAGTTGAGCCATGCCACGATGGCACCCACCGATGCCGGATGGGCGTTCTTCTTTCCCGTCCAAGGCTTGTCTTTGAACTCGAAGATTCGGTCAAACATCTTCACGACTTCGCCCGCCTGATCCGTGCCGTCCTCGCGCACAGACGCGGGACGCAGTCGACGAATGGTGACCGTAACGGGTTTGCCATTTATCTCACGCGTGACCGACTCGGCGTAAGACTCCATACCGTAGGGCAGCGCCCCTCCGGTCCAGCCCCCGAATTCCTTCGCCTTCTGCTTCGTCCCGGCGATTGCCTGACTCTTGTTCCGGCTGTCCTGATAAGCCGCGTCAAGGCGCATGATCAACATGATGAGTTCCATCGTGTTGTCATGACCAGGAGCGAAAGAGCCCTCTGATACCGATGTGATGGTAACGCCGAGGTCGAACAGCTCTAGGACGACAGGGATTGCATCCCTTGGTTCTCGTCGGGAAAACCGAGTTACGTTGAAGACGATGATTTCGTGCACCAACCCCGCACGGCAGTCGTCCAGTAGACGCTCGAATGCCTTGCGTTTGGCGTTCGGGTCGTACCCGAAGACGCCAATGTCCCTGTAATGGCCTTTGAATGAGCATCCGCGCTCTCGCGCTTTCCGCTCCGTCGCGTCGTCCTGCGCCTGCGGGCTGGCTTCCGATTTGTCTGCTTTGGCTTTGGACTGGCGGGTATAACCTGCTGCCACCCGGAGCACGGTAGCGACGCGCTCCGGGGCCCCCACCTGTGTAGCTGGGTTCACATCACCAAAGTACCCTAACTGCATGAAGGTGGGCTGCGTACGGATAGCTCACGCAAGCCATGTTGTCAGAGCCGGACAGAGTCCCGCGGCCGGGCGTTTCACGGCCCGAGCGTGGGGGAGGTTGCTGTGACAGAGATCGGGTTGCGCGGTAGTGGCCGCGAGTGGTCGGGTGGAGATATGCATCGCGGTGGCGAACTGGGTGAAGGGACCGACGACCGAGGCGGCCCCGAGCGTGCCCGGCCCGGACGCCATCGGCGGGACGAGGCGGGCAGGGCAGGCAGAAGCGGGGGCCGCATGGGGGTGACCTACAAGTACTTCGGTGCGCCCGATGGCGCCACCGCGGCCAGGGTCCCCATCTCCATGCGCCCCGAGGAGCTCGGCGGCGATGAGCTCGGCCAAGGCATGTTCACGAAGATCAAGCCGGAGACGGTCGCGGCGATGGTCCTCACCGGCATCGAGGGCGTCCCGCTGCACAGGGTCCCCCCGCTCGAACTGGTCGTCCTCCACCCGGATTACGCCGTCGTCAAGCTCCCGATGACCGTCGTCGACCCGCTGCGCGGCGTGGGCGAGGAGTCCGTGGGCGCCGCGGCCTTCATCTGGTCCACGGTCCCCGACCGCGGCGGCCCTCGGGACGCCTTCACGGTCTATCAGCTGCTCCACGAATGGCAGGACTTCAGCCACCGGCTGCACGAGGCGGGGCACCAGGCGTACTGCCTGGTGTGGCCCTGAGGACGGGGTTCTGAGACCCGGGCCTTGAATCCGGGCCGTGCTCTGAGGCCGGGGCCCTGATGCCTGGCCCCTACGTCGCGGACGCGGCGCGCAGCAGGCGGAGTTGGCCGATCTCGGTGGCGTTCTTCATCAGCTCGGCGTTCACCCAGGCCGCCATGTGGGCCACGGTGTGCTCCGGGTCCCGGCCCCAGGGGAACGGCGCGATGGCGTCCAGGTCCTCCTCGGTGAGCCTTTCCAGCACGGCCGTCCACGCCGTCCGCAGACCCCGCAGCCACTCGATGGCCGCCTTACCGTCGCCGGGCGGGCTGACCTCGGTCCGCTCCCGTGGCCTCCGTCCCTCCGCGTGATCGATGGTCACACTCCACCACCAGCCGATATGCCAGCTCAGCCATCCGATGGTGGGGACGGGCACGGGATCGGGCTCGGTCTCCGCCCAGTCCGGCACCCACGCCCCGTCGGCGCCCCGCCGCACCGTCCAGCAGTGGGCCGCGGGCTCCCACAGGAAGTCCCCGGCATCCAACCGCTCCAGGTGGTACTCGAAGAGCGACCAGGTCAGGTCGAACTGCCAGCACAGCAAGGCACATCGGGATGTCGTCGACGTCGTCATCGGCCCGACCCTGGCACACGGGCGGTTGCGCGCAAAGGGAATTTCGGCCGACGCCCGGGGCTCAGGCGGGCCCATGGGCGGTTCGTTCCGGCTTCATGATCGGGCCGTACCCTTCCCCCCATGCTCACCTCACGTTCCATCGCTCTGTTCGCCGTGGCCGCGCTCCTGGAGATCGGGGGCGCCTGGCTCGTCTGGCAGGGCGTACGTGAGCACAGGGGGTGGGCGTGGATCGGCGCAGGGATCATCTCCCTGGGCGCCTACGGGTTCGTGGCCACGCTCCAGCCGGACGCGGAGTTCGGCCGCATCCTCGCGGCGTACGGCGGCGTTTTCGTCGCCGGATCGCTCGCCTGGGGCATGGTCGCCGACGGCTACCGGCCCGACCGCTTCGATGTCATCGGAGCGCTGATCTGCCTGGCCGGAGTCGCTGTGATCATGTACGTGCCTAGGCGGTAACCATCGGCCGGCCGTGGCCGCCCTTGCCCTCGTGGTCACCGTGGTCACCCTGCTTGCCGTGGTCACCGTGGTGGTCGTCCTGCTCCTGCTCCGTACCGAGGACGCAGCCGGTCTCCGGGTCGATGAAGACGGTCGTGAGGGTGTGGTCGCACTCGACCTCCACGACCCACACCTTCTTGCCCTCCTTCTGGTGGGGGTCCTTGTGCTCGTCCTTGCGCTGCTTGTCCTTGCGCTGACCGTCGTGGTGCTGCGGGTCCTTGCGCTCGTCCTTGCGCTCGTCCTGGTGGTTGCCCTTGTGGTGCGGGTCGTCCTCGGGGCAGTCCACCAGCTCGGCGGTGACGGCCCGGCCGCCGACCTCGCACTCGGCGATCTCGATCGCCTCGGCGATCGTCACCGGGTCGCTCTTCTTCGCGTCCTGGTGCTCCTTGTTGTCGTTGTTCTGCTTGTTCTGCTTGTTCTCCTCGCCGTGGCGCGCCTGGTCGTCCTCGTGGGCGGGAACGGTGACGGGGCGCACGGCGCCGCGGTCCTGGGCCTCCTCAGCGGGCTGGGCGGCCTGCTCGGGCTGGGCCACCACCTGCTCGGGCTGCGCGGCCTGCTGCGGCTGCGCGGCCTGCTCGGGGCGCGCCATGCTGCGGCCCTGGGGGCCGTGCCAATACTTCCCGGGGAAGTACTGGCTCAGGTTCGGACGCCCCTGGTCCTCGCGCTGGACGTTGTCCTCCTGGCCGCCGTTGTTCTCCTTGTTCTCCTGGCCGCCGCTGTTCTCCCGGCTGCCGTTGTTCTCCTTGTTCTCCTTGTTCTCCTGGCCGCCGTTGTTCTCCTGGCGCCCGTGGTCGTCACGGCCGCTGTCCTCACGCTGGCCGCTCTCCTCGTACCGCCCACCGTCGTCGTGACGGCTGTCCTCGTCGTGACGGCTGTCCTCGTCGTGACGGCTGTCCTCGTCGTGGCGGCTGTCCTCGTCGTGGCGGCTGTCCTCGTCGTGACGGCTGTCCTCGTCGTGGCGGCTGTCCTCGTCGTGGCGGCTGTCCTCGTTGTCCCGGACGTGATCGTGACGGCCGTTCGGGTCCTGATGACCATTCTCGTCGTGGCGGCCGTTCGGGTCCTGGTGCCCGTTCTCGTGGTGCCCCTTGCTGTCGCCGTGCGCCCTGTCCTGGTGGCACTTGTTGCTCGGCGACGAGTGCGGCTCGGGGGTGCTGCCCGTGGCCCATGCGGTTCCCGGAGCACCTGTGACCAGGGCCGCCGCCGCGATGGCACCCGCTGAGGCCACGCCCCAGCGCCGGAAAGAACGACGAGACCGCTGAAGGAATCTGCTCTGCTGCGTCATTACCTGAATTCACTCCTTGGGCATGGGTGCTCCATTACCGGCGCCGCGCCGGACGCATTGCACCCTTCCCCGAGCCCAGGTCCCGCTAGCGGATTCCGATCTTCAGTCCCCCGGTTGGAGGTAGATCAGTCCGTCATATCCTGCGTATGGATCATGCGCAGGCACCACCGTTTGCGCCACGTCGCCACAGGAGGGCCGATGACCACCCGTACCGCAGTCATCACCGGCGCGAGCAGCGGGATCGGCGCCGCGACCGCGCGCCGCCTGGCCGCCGCCGGATTCCGCGTCATCCTCGCCGCCCGCCGTAAGGAGCGCGTCGACGCGCTCGCCGCCGAACTGACCGAGGCGGGGCACGAGGCCGAGGCGTATGTCCTGGATGTCACCGACCGTGCCGCCGTGGAGTCCTTCGCCGCCGCTGTGGACCGCTGCGACGTCCTGGTGAACAACGCGGGCGGCGCGATCGGCGCCGAGCCCGTCGCCACGGCCGACCCGGCCGACTGGCGGGCGATGTACGAGGTCAATGTGGTGGGCGTGCTTCAGGTGACCCAGGCGCTGCTGCCCGCCCTCACCGCCTCCGGCGACGGCACGATCGTGGTGCTGTCCTCCACGGCGGGCCATGTGGCGTACGAGGGCGGCGGCGGGTACGTGGCGGCCAAGCACGGCGCCCACGCCATCGCGGCCACCCTGCGCCTGGAGCTGTGCGGTGAGCCGGTGCGGGTGATCGAGATCGCCCCGGGCATGGTCAGGACGGACGAGTTCGCGGTGAACCGCTACCGCGGCGACGAGGCCAAGGCCGCGGCCGTCTACGACGGCGTGGCCGAACCGCTGACCGCCGACGACGTGGCCGACACGGTCGAGTGGGCGGTCACCCGCCCCTCGCATGTGAACATCGACATGATGGTCATCCGCCCACGCGCCCAGGCCGCCCAGCACAAGGTCCACCGCGAGCGCTGAGCGCGTTTCGCAGCTGCTGAGCGCATTCGCTGCTGAGGGCATTCGCTGCTGAGCGCTTTCGCCGCTGAGCGCTTTCGCCGCCACTGACGGCTGCTGAGCCCGTTCGCGGGCGCTGAGCCCGTGAATGGGCGCCCTGTAGCCGTCCGCCCTGGCCGTCCGCCCATCCGACCCGGTGCATGTGCGGCGTCCCGAGGTCTCTCCGATGCTGGGAGAGACCGTCACCTCGCGGTGAAGCGGAGGCGTCATGAGAATTGTCGTAGATCTCAACCGGTGCCAGGGCTACGCACAGTGCGCCTTCCTCGCGCCGGATGTGTTCGCGATGCACGGTGAGGAGGCGCTGCTGTACGACGGGCAGCCCGACGACACGCGACGCCTGGACGTCCTGCGGGCGGAGGCGGCCTGTCCGGTCAAGGCCATCGCCGTGGAGGGCGCGGGCGCCACCTGGGCCGCGGAGGGGGCGGGTGTCTCCGATGGCGGTTGACGGTTCCGTGGAGCGGCTCAGGCGCGAGGGCCGCATCGCCGTCGTGGGTGCCTCCCTGGCGGGGCTGCGGGCCGCCGAGACGCTCCGGGAGGAGGGCTTCACCGGCACCCTCACCATGATCGGTGACGAGCCGTACGAGCCGTACGACCGCCCGCCGCTGTCCAAGCAGGTCTTGCTCGGCAGGGTGCCGGCCGACCATACGGCCCTTCCCCGGCGCCGCGCGATCGAGGCGCAATGGCGGCTGGGTGTCGCCGCGACCGGCCTGGATCCGACGGCCAAGCGGGTGGCCCTCGCCGATGGCACCTCGGTGGAGTACGACCGGCTGCTGATCGCCACCGGGGTCCGCTCCCGCCCCTGGCCGAACGAGCTGGAGGCCGGCCTGGACGGCGTCTTCGTGCTGCGGACCATGGACGACGCCACCCGGTTGAGGCACCGGCTGAAGGCCGGGCCCAGCCGGGTGCTGGTGATCGGTGCCGGATTCACCGGCTCGGAGATCGCCTCCGTCTGCCGCGAGCGGGACCTGCCCGTCACCGTTGCCGAACGCGGACCGACCCCCCTGTCGGGCGCCCTGGGCAACGTGATCGGCGATGTGGCCGCCCAGTTGCACCACCAGCACGGCGTCGACCTGCGCTGCGGTGTGATGGTCACCGGGCTCGAAGGCGACGGGGCGGGACGGCTGCGGCGAGCCCACTTCTCCGACGGCGGCACGGTGGACGCGGAGGTGGCCGTCGTCGCCCTGGGCGCGACGCGCAACACCGAATGGCTCGCGGGATCCGGGCTGGCCGCGGGGCCGCGCGGGATCGCCTGCGACGCGGGCTGCCGGGCCTTCGACGTACGGGGCATCGTCGCCGACGATGTCTTCGTCGCGGGAGACGTCGCCCGCTCCCCGCATCCGCTGTTCGGCTACCAGTTCCTGTCCCTGGAGCACTGGGGCAACGCGGTCGCGCAGGCCGAGGTCGCCGCCCACAACATGATCTGCCCTGGTGAGGAGCGCCGCCCGCACCTGTGGACGCCGTATTTCTGGTCGGCCCAGTTCGGCGTCAACATCAAGTCCGTCGGGGTCCCGAACATGGCCGACCAGATCATCGTCAGCCAGGGGTCGCTGGGCGAACACCGCTTCACCGCGGCCTATGGCTACCAAGGCCGCGTCATCGCCGCCGTCACCTTCGACCAGGCGAAATGGCTGGAGTTCTACCAGCGGCAGATCGAACAGGCCGCGCCCTTCCCCCCGCCGTTCACCACCGTCGACCGGCGGGCCGAAGGCATGCGTCCGGTGCCGGCCGGATTCCCCGACCCCTCGGTGCCCACCCACGGCCCGCAGGTCACCGTGAGCGGCCACTCCCCGACCGACCAGCGCGTCACGTTCACCCCCGCCTGACGCGGACCCCGACGCCCGAGCGGACCCCGACGCCTGACGCGGGCCCCACCGCCCGACGCCGCAACGCCCGACGCGGGCCCCACCGCCCGAGTTGGGCACCACCACCCCACGCGGACACCATCGGCACCCGGAAGGAAAATCACCATGACGTCGGTCGCACTCCTGGGCCAGATCCTCGACTTCGCCAACCGCGCCGACCCGTACCCGCTGTATGCCGAACTCCGCAGGACCCCCGTGGTGCGGGACGAATCCGGCCCCTACCTGGTCAGCACCTACTGGGAGATCCGCAGCCTGCTGCACGACCCCAGGGTCAGCTCCGACATCCGCAATCTCGCCCCCGAGGCGAAGACCGGCCCCAGGACCGATGACCCCGACCTGCCGCCGAGCTTCATCAGACTCGACCCTCCCGACCACGACCGCCTGCGCCGGCTGATCATGCGGACGTACGGCCCGCCGCACTCCCCTCGGCGCGTCTACGGTCTGCACGGAGAGATCTCCGGAATCGTCTCCGGCCTCATCGACCGGTTCCGGGGGCGGGAGCGGATCGACCTCGTCGACGACTTCTCCTACCCCTTCCCCGTCACCGTGATCTGCCGTCTGCTCGGCGTCCCGCAGGAGGACGAGCAGCGCTTCCACGGCTGGGCCGACACCGTCGCCACCGCCATCGAGCCGCCCGTCGGCACGCCCGAGGAACAGGAGGCCCACTGGCAGGCCATCCGCGAGGCCCATCACCAGCTCGCCGACTACCTCTCGGGCCTCATCGAGCAGCGCCGCCGCGCGCCCCGGGAGGACATGATCTCCGCCCTGGCCACCGACCGCGGAGCCGACGAGAGCCCGATGTCCCTGCCCGAGATGCTCAGCAACCTGACGCTGCTGCTGATCGCCGGGCATGAGACCACCGTCAACCTCATCACCAACGGGATGCTCACCCTGCTGCGCCACCCCGACACCCTCAAGCAGCTTCGCGCGGACCCCGACCTGGTCATCCCGCTGGTGGAAGAGCTGCTGCGGTTCGAACCGCCCGTGCAGCTACTGCCCGAGCGCACCACGCTCGACGACATCGAGATCGCCGGTACCACCATTCCCCAGGGCGCCTCCCTGTGGCTCGTCCCGGCTTCCGGGAACCGGGACCCCCAGCGCTTCCCCGAGCCGGACCGCTTCCTCCCCGACCGCCCGGACAACCAGCACTTCGGCTTCGGCACCGGCATCCACAACTGCATCGGCTCGCCCCTGGCGCGCCTCGAGGCGCAGACCGCCCTGGCCGAACTCGTCCGCCGGCTCGACAACCCCCGTCTGGTCGAGGACCCGCCCCCTTACCGCCACAACGCCGTCCTGAGAGGCCCCCGGCATCTGCCCATCGCCTTCGACGGCCTCAGCCGATAGCGCCGGGCATCGCCCATGGACAAGGCGGGGCCCCCGAACCTCCACCGGTCCGGGGGCCATTGATGATGCGCGGTCGCGAGGTTCCGGGCCTCAGCCCTTCACGCACACGACCTGCTTGAGCCTCGCCACCACCTCGACCAGATCCCGCTGCTGGTCGATGACCTTCTCGATCGGCTTGTACGCCCCCGGGATCTCGTCCACGACGCCGGAGTCCTTACGGCACTCCACGCCCCGCGTCTGCTCCTCCAGGTCCCGGGTCGAGAAGCGCTTCTTCGCCGCGTTACGGCTCATCTTCCGGCCCGCTCCGTGCGAGGCCGAGTTGAACGACGCCTCGTTCCCCAGACCGCGCACGATGTACGAACCGGTGCCCATCGAGCCCGGGATGATCCCGTAGTCCCCGCTCCCGGCGCGGATGGCGCCCTTACGGGTCACGAGAAGGTCCATGTGCTCGTAGCGCTCCTCGGCGACGTAGTTGTGGTGGCAGCTGATCAGCGGCTCGAAGACCGGGCGGGCCTTCCTGAACTCCTTGCGCACCACGTCCTGGAAGAGCGCCATCATGATCGCGCGGTTGTACTTCGCGTACTCCTGCGCCCAGAAGAGATCGTGCCGGTACGCCGCCATCTGCGGGGTGTCCGCGATGAAGACGGCCAGGTCGCGGTCGACCAGATCCTGGTTGTGCGGCAGCTTCCGGGCCTCGCCGATGTGGTACTCGGCGAGCTCCTTACCGATGTTGCGGGAGCCGGAGTGCAGCATCAGCCAGACCGAGCCCTCGTCATCGAGGCAGAACTCGATGAAGTGGTTACCGGACCCGAGCGAACCCATCTGCTTGACGGCCCGCTCCTCACGGAACTTGACCGCGTCGGCCACTCCCCCGAACCGGCTCCAGAAGTCGTCCCAGCCCGCCGTCGGAAACGCGTGCAGCCGCCCCGGGTCCACCGGGTCGTCGTGCATTCCGCGCCCCACCGGGATCGTCTGCTCGATCCGGGACCGCAGCCGCGAGAGATCCCCCGGAAGGTCGTCGGCAGTCAGCGATGTCCTGACCGCCGACATCCCGCAGCCGATGTCCACGCCGACGGCCGCCGGGCACACCGCGCCCGCCATCGCGATCACCGAGCCGACCGTGGCACCCTTCCCGTAATGCACGTCCGGCATCACGGCGAGGCCCTTGATCCAGGGCAGCGTGGCGACATTCCGGAGCTGCTGCATGGCCACGCCCTCGACCGTCGAAGGGTCGGTCCACATCCGGATCGGCACCTGGGCGCCGGGCACCTCGACATACGACATGATGTACTCATTCCCCCGTAAAAGACAGAAAACGCAAAAGCCGGACCAAGACCCCATAGGGGGCAGGTGACCGGCAGGCACCGCAGTGCGTGCGGTAGACATTGTCTCCAGCCACCGCCCGCGGGCGGCAAGGAGTTTTCCGTCGCTCGAAGGGACACCGACAGTGCAGCCAGCGCAGCGAAGGGCGTACGGACGGCGGGCCACCCCGGCCGTCGCCGTGCTCATCACCGTGCTCGCCGCCGCGGGGCTCGGCGGATGCACCGGCTCCGATTCATCGTCCGGCCCGGACGACGGCGCCTCCGGCGACTCCGGGACGAATGTCTCCGCCGAGCCCGGCCGTTACCGCACCCTGCCCGAGGCATGCGGCGCGGTCAGCCGCAAGACCCTGCAGACCCTGCTGCCGGGCGCCGAGCAGGACGACAAGGTGTACGACGGCCAGGCCGCCGTGACGTATGACATCGACCGGCGGGACGGCTGCCGCTGGAAGGTGGAGACCGCGAGCGGCACGCGCTATCTCACGATCGACTTCCAGCGCGTCGTCTCGTACGACCCCTCGGTCAGCGATGACGACCGGGCGCAGGAGACCTACGAGAAGAAGGCCGTCGCCGCCCACATCCCGGACGCCCCGAGCGCCCCCTCGACCCCCTCCTCCAGCTCGCGGAGCGAGGGCGGCGCGAGCGGCGGCAGCAGCTCCTCCGCCTCCCCCGGCACAAGCTCCGACGAGCCCGGCAAGAGCGGTAAGGGCGCCATGGGCGATGAGGCCAACAACTCCGACAAGACAGGCAAAGGCACCGATACCCCCTCCGCGGGGGGCGAGGCGAGCGGCGAAAGTGACGAAAGTGACACCGCCTCGGACGACACCGCCCCGCGCCGGCTGGACGACCTCGGTGACGACGCCTTCCTCAACGACGAGCTGATCACCAAGGACTCGGGTCTACACCGCGATATCACGCTGGTGTTCCGGTCCTCGAATGTGATTGCCACCATTGAGTACGACCAGTGGACGACCGACAAGAAGCACATTCCCAACAGCCAGGGACTGCAGGAAAACGCCCAGGACTTGGCCGATGAGCTGACCGGTCGCCTCAACGAATAGCGGGTTCCGGCCACCCTCCGCGAGCCCCCGCTCAAACCTCGGAAATTGGGACGCCCGCACGTCGGCCGCGTACCGTGCCGACTAATGACGCGGGCGGTACGTCCGCCCATCGACAGAGAATGAGCGAAGGACCCATGCACCGTTCAGCCCCGCGACTCGCCCGAATACTCGCCTGCGCGACCGTACCGATGGTGCTCGTCGCCGGCTGCTCCTCCGGCTCGGACGACAAGGACGAAAAGAACGCCGGTGGCTCGGCGAGACCCGGCTCGCCCAGCGCTTCCCCCACCGTCGCGGCCGCGAAGTTCAGCAAGCTGCCCGACGTGTGCACCGCCCTTTCCGGGAAGACCGTCGACAAGCTCGTCCCCAAGGCGCAGAACAAGAAGGGCAAGGCCCTTCCCTCGGCCGACACCAACACGTCCGCCAGCTGCCTGTGGAGCGGACTCGACGGCTTCAAGTACCGCTCGCTGACCGTCTCCCTCAAGCTGTTCCACTCCGACCCGGGGCTCGGCTCCGGCGACCGGCGCGCCGGGGAGTACGCCACCCAGCAGGCGAGCCGTGCCGCCACCGGCAAGGTGACCGACCCCAAGACCGAGAAGGTCGCGGGCATCGGCGACGAGGCGACCTCGGTCAGCTCCAAGGAGAAGAAGGACGGCGACGAGTTCCGCAACCAGACGGTGGTGACCCGCACCGCCAATGTCGTCATCACCGTCCAGTACGACGGCGCGGGCTACGAGAAGGAGAAGACCCCGGACGCGGCCGCGCTGCTCAAGGACGCCAAGTCCGCCGCCAAGGAGGCCGTCGGCGCCATCGCGAAGGACTCCCAGAGCGGCACCTGATCCCCCGACACGGCCCCTTCCCGCCCACGGACCTTGACGTGTATGCGACGCTGAGGCCGCTGTTGTTGAAGACGGGGAGGGGTCGCGGGTGGCCGCGATGCAACTGACACGGATGCACCGAATACTGGCCGGGGTGGTCGTCACCGGGGCGGTGGTGATCGCGGGGATCGGCTTCGCCGGTTCCTACTCCGCGGTGCGCGATCTCGCCCTCGACAAGGGCTTCGGCACGTTCTCCAACGTCTTTCCGATCGGCATCGACGCGGGGATCGTGGTCCTGCTCGCACTGGATCTGCTGCTCACCTGGATCCGCATCCCCTTCCCGCTGCTGCGCCAGACGGCCTGGCTGCTGACCGCGGCCACCATCGCCTTCAACGGCGCGGCCGCCTGGCCGGACCCGGTCGGCGTCGGCATGCACGCCGTGATCCCGATCCTCTTCGTCGTCTCCGTGGAGGCCGCCCGGCACGCGGTCGGCCGGATCGCCGACATCACCGCCGACCGGCACATGGAGTCGGTCCGCATCACCCGCTGGCTGCTCGCGCCGGTGCCCACCTTCCGGCTCTGGCGCCGGATGAAGCTGTGGGAGCTGCGCAGTTACGACGAGGTCATCAGGCTGGAGCAGGACCGGCTGGTCTACCAGGCCCGGCTGCGGGCCCGTTATGGGCGCGCCTGGCGCCGTAAGGCGCCCGTGGAGTCGCTGATGCCGCTGCGGCTGGCGCGGTACGGGGTGCCGCTGTCGGACACCGCCCCCGCGGGGCTCGCGGCGGCCGGGCTGGAGCCGTCCGCGGTGTCGCCGACGGCGCTTCCGCGGGGCCGGACCGACGCGGTGGACGGGGCGGGGGCCAGGACCGCCTCCCCGGGGGCCCAGCCGGGCCTGTACGGCCCGCCCGGGGCCCTGGAGGGTGCGGGCGGCACCGGCGCCGCCGACGCCCCGCAGCAGCACCCCCAGACGCCCCAGGCGCAGGAGCTGCCGCTCTCGCTGCCCCTGCCGGTCTACCAGCAGCCCGCCGGGCAGGGCCACGACGGCCGCAACGCCGTGCCGTTCGACCCGGCCGCCGCCGCCCACCCCACGCCGGTCGAGCAACAGCCGCAGCAGCCCCAGCAGCCGCAGTACGAGCAGGCCCCCCAGCCGCAGTACCAGCAGGTCCTGGGCCAGGCGGCGCAGTTCGGGCAGCAGCCCGAGCAGCAACAGCCGCAGCAGCCCCAGCTGACCGTGCCGGTCGGGCCCGGCGGCCGGGTGCGCCCGCTCGGCGGTGAGGGCGTGGGCAGCCACCAGGGCGTGTACGTACCGGAGCAGCGCGAGCCCGAGCGGTACGCGTACGAGGAGCAGCCGGGGCAGCCGGTGAACCAGCTCCCGGACGACGTCCCGCGCGAGGAGGTCTACTACGCGACCTTCCGCCAGTTCCTCGCCGACCACAGCCGGTACCCCTCCGCGTACCAGTTCGGGCAGCGGCTGCGCGAGACGTACGGCGTGAGCGACCTCAGCAACGGCGAGCTGTCCGCGTATGTCGAGGACTTCAAGGAGCGCGTCCGCCTGGAGCGGGAAGCCATCCCGTAAAGCCGAAGGCGCCGGGCGGCAGCCGTAAGGCCGCCCGCCCGGCGCCCGGGAGCGCGGAGGTCAGGCCGCGAGCAGCTTGCGCACCCGGTCCGCCCCCACCGCCAGCAGCAGCGTGGGCAGCCTCGGGCCGGTGTCCCGCCCGACCAGCAGGGTGTAGAGCAGCGCGAAGAACGACCGCTGGGCGACCTTCAGCTCCGGCGTCGGCTTGGCGTCCGGCGACAGCCCCGCCTGGATCTTGGGCACTCCGTAGACCAGCGTGGTGAGACCGTCCAGCGACCAGTGGTCGTCCAGGCCGTCGAGCAGCAGTCGCAGCGACTCCCGCTCGGTGTCGCCCAGCGCGGCCAGCCGCTCGGTGTCCGGCTCGTCCCGGACCCGGGTGCGCTGGTCGGCCGGGACCTGGGTGGTGATCCAGCGCTCGGCCTTGTCGAGCCGGGGCCGGGTCTCCTCCAGGGACGTGACCGGGTTGCCCGGGTCGAGGTCGCTGAGGATGCGCAGCGTCTGCTCGTCATGGCCGGTGGTGACGTCCACCACCGAGGCCAGCGTGCGGTACGGCAGCGGGCGCGGGGTGCTCGGCAGCTCGCCCGTGGAGGTGCGGGTCGCGCGGCCGTAGGCGGCCACGTCGGCGGGCTGGGCCGTGCCCTCGCTGATCTTGCGCTCCAGCGCGTCCCACTCGTCGTAGGTCCGCTGGATCTCCTGGTCGAAGGCGATCTTGAAGGACTGGTTGGGCCGGCGGCGGGCGTACAGCCAGCGCAGCAGCGGCGCCTCCATGATCTCCAGGGCGTCGGCCGGAGTGGGCACACCGCCCTTGGAGGAGGACATCTTGGCCATGCCGCTGATGCCCACGAAGGCGTACATCGGGCCGATGGGCTGCTCCCCGCCGAAGACCTCGCGGACGATCTGGCCGCCGACCACATAGGACGAGCCGGGCGAGGAGTGGTCGACACCGGAGGGCTCGAAGACCACGCCCTCATACGCCCAGCGCATCGGCCAGTCGACCTTCCAGACCAGCTTGCCCTGGTTGTGCTCGGTGAGCAGGACGGTCTCGCCGTGGCCGCACGCGCAGGTGTAGGCCAGCTCGGTGGTCTCGTCGTCGTACGAGGTCACCGTGGTCAGATCGCGGTCGCAGACCGAGCAGTAAGGCTTGTACGGGAAGTAGCCCGCGCCGCCGGCGCTGCCGTCGTCCTCGGCGGCCGCGCCCGACCCCTCGGCGGCGGCCAGCTCGGCCTCGTCGACCGGCTTCTGCTGCTGCTTGGCCGGCTTCTTCGCGGCCGCCTTGTCCTTGGTGCGGTACCGGTCCAGGACGGCGTCGATCTCCCGGCGATGGCGCATCGCGTGCAGGATCTGCTCGCGGTACGCCCCCGAGGTGTACATCTCGGTCTGGCTGATCGGGTGGAACTCGATGCCCATCTCCCGCAGCGCCTCGGCCATCGGCACCTTGAAGTGCTCCGCCCAGTTCGCATACGGCGATCCGGGCGGAGCCGGGACCGAGGTGAGCGGCTTGCCGATGTGCTCGGACCAGGACGGGTCGATCCCGGCCGGGACCTTGCGGTACCGGTCGTAGTCGTCCCAGGACAGGATGTGAACGCATTCATAGCCCCGGCGCCGGATCTCGTCGGCGACCAGGTGCGGGGTCATGACCTCGCGCAGATTGCCGAGGTGGATCGGGCCGGACGGGCTGAGGCCCGAGGCGCAGACGACAGGTTTGCCCGGGGCGCGGCGCTCCGCCTCGGCAATGACCTCGTCGGCGAATCGGGAGACCCAGTCGGTCTCGGTGCTCTGAGCCACGGTCGGCACTTCCTTCCTAGCGGTCATGGCACCGCCCATTGTCCCAGACGGAACGGACCCCTCTGGCGTTGCCCACAGGGCCTGCCGGGCGGGCCCGGGTTATCCACAGGCCGGGGAAATCGTTGGACCCGCCGTGAAATACTGGGTTGCCCATACCACCACTATCGGAATGGCACCTCATCTATGGCATCGGTCCCTTCCCTCGCCGCCACCGTCCATCAGCGCGTCGCGGACGCCCTCTCGGCCGCCCTGCCGGAGGCCGGCTCCGCGGACCCGCTGCTGCGACGAAGCGACCGGGCCGATTTCCAGGCCAACGGGATGCTGGCGCTGGCCAAGAAGCTCCAGGGAAACCCTCGTGAGCTGGCCTCCAAGGTTGTGGCGCACCTTCCGGTCGCCGCCACCTCGGCCGACCCCGATCCGGTGATCGCCGACATCGAGGTCTCCGGCCCCGGCTTCCTCAACATCACGATCGCCGACTCCGCGATCACCGCGACCCTGGCCGCCCGCGCCGCCGACGACCGCCTCGGCGTGCCGTTCGCGCAGACGCCCGGCACCACCGTGATCGACTACGCCCAGCCCAATGTGGCCAAGGAGATGCACGTCGGCCATCTGCGCTCGGCGGTGATCGGCGACGCGGTGGTGCGGATCCTGGAGTTCGCGGGCGAGAAGGTGGTCCGCCGCCACCACATCGGCGACTGGGGCACCCAGTTCGGCATGCTCATCCAGTATCTGATCGAGCACCCGCATGAGCTGGACCACAAGGACGCCTCCTCCGGCGAGGAGGCCATGTCCAATCTGAACCGGCTGTACAAGGCCGCGCGAGCGCTCTTCGACGCCGACCCGGAGTTCAAGGAGCGGTCCCGGCGGCGGGTGGTGGATCTCCAGGCGGGCGACGAGGAGACCATCGCCCTGTGGCGGAAGTTCGTGGACGAGTCGAAGATCTACTTCTACTCGGTCTTCGACAAGCTGGACATCGAGATCCACGACCCCGATGTGGTCGGCGAGTCGGGTTACAACGACATGCTGGCCGAGACCTGCCGACTGCTGGAGGAGTCCGGCGTCGCCGTTCGCTCCGAGGGTGCGCTGTGCGTCTTCTTCGACGACATCAAGGGCCCCGAGGGCAATCCGGTGCCGCTGATCGTCCAGAAGTCCGACGGCGGCTTCGGCTATGCGGCCACCGACCTCTCCGCGATCCGCGACCGGGTGCAGCATCTGAAGGCCGACACCCTGCTGTATGTGGTGGACGCCCGCCAGTCGCTGCACTTCAAGATGGTCTTCGAGACCGCCCGCCGGATCGGCTGGCTCAATGACCAGGTGCACGCCGTCCAGCTCGCCTTCGGCACCGTCCTGGGCAAGGACGGGAAGCCCTTCAAGACCCGCGCGGGCGAGACGGTGCGGCTGGAGGACCTGCTGAACGAGGCGACCGAGCGGGCCGCCGCCGTGGTCCGGGAGAAGAGCGAGAAGAAGCTCAGCCTCACGGAGGAGGAGATCCTCGAGCGCGGCGCCCAGGTCGGCGTCGGCGCGGTGAAGTACGCGGATCTGTCCACCTCCGCGTCGCGTGACTACAAGTTCGACCTCGACCAGATGGTCTCGCTCAACGGCGACACCTCGGTCTATCTGCAGTACGCGTACGCCCGGATCCAGTCGATCCTGCGCCTCGCCCAGGAGGGCCAGCGGCCGCTGGCCCACCCCGAGCTGCCGCTGACCAAGGCCGAGCGGGCGCTGGGCCTGCACCTCGACCAGTTCGGGGAGACGCTGGGCGAGGTGGCCGCCGGGTTCGAGCCGCACAAGCTGGCCGGGTATCTCTACCAGCTGGCCTCGCTCTACACGACCTTCTACGACCAGTGCCCGGTTCTGAAGGCCGAGGGCGGCCCGTCCCAGGTGGAGAACCGCCTCTTCCTGTGCGACATCACGGCGCGGACGCTGCGGCAGGGCATGACCCTGCTGGGCATCCGCACCCCCGAGCGCCTCTGAGCCGGCTGACCGTGAAGCGCCCCGCCCCTGCGACAGGGAGCGGGGCGCCGCACATTCATCAGGGGCGTATCGCAGTTCCTCAACCGCGCGCTCCTCAACCGCGCGCTCCTCAACCGCGCGCTCCTCAACCGCGCGTTTCTCAACCGCGCGTTTCTCAACCGCGCGTTCCTCACCGGCAGAGCACATCGTGCTTCGGCCGCTCCCCCTTCAGCAGGAAGTCCGTGACCCTCCGGTCCGCGCAGGCGCTGCCGTTGTTCACCAGATAGGCCGCGCCATGCCCCATCGCGTCCACGCTGACCATCCGGGCCCGGTCGCCGTAGGCGCGCCGCAGGTTCAGCGCCCCGCTGTACGGGGTGGCCACATCGCGCTTGTTCTGCACCAGCAGCACGTTCGACGGCCCCTGGTCGGTGATCCGCACCGGCTTGTCGCGCGGCGCGTCATGCCAGAACGAGCAGGGCGTGACGTTCACCGGCATGCCCGCGGTGAGCGGGTGGCTCTTACGGCTGGCGGCCACATCCCGCGCGTAGTCCGGCAGGGATGTGGGCCACTCCACGTCGTTGCAGATGGTCGCGAGGGACACGGCCGCGGCGTCCTGGGGCGGGTCGGCCGGTGCCGCGCCGGGCGCCTTACCGGCGTCCGCGTCCACGATCAGCTTGGCCAGGTCCTCGAAGTGGTCCCGGGAGTAGAGGGCGTTCAGCATGCTCTGGCGCAGTGCGTTGCCGTTCAGCTCGGGCGGGTTGGCGCCGGGCCACGGCAGCGGCTTCGCGTCCAGCCGGGCGGCGAGGTCCAGCACCCGGCTGCGCACCCCGTCGGGGGTCCGGGCGAGCCGGACGGGGCTGTCCGGGGCGGAGGCCCAGGCGGCGAAGTCCGGGAAGGTGTCCTCGACGCCGACGGCGTAGTTCGCCAGCCAGCGGCGCTCCACCCGCTCCGGGTCGGGGTCGTCATTGCTGTCCAGCACCCAGCGGTCGGTGTGCTCGGGGAACATCTGCGCGTAGACGGAGCCCACATACGTCCCGTAGGAGACGCCCCATGCGGACAGCTTCCGCTCGCCGAGCGCCCGGCGGATGCTGTCGATGTCCCGGGCCTCGTTGACGGTGCTGATGGTGCGCAGCAGCTCACCGCCATTGCGGGCGCAGGTGTCGGCGATGCGGCGGCCGGTGGTGACGTTCTGCGTGATGTCCCCGCCGGGGGCAGGCCAGGGGCGGGAGGCGAGCAGCGACAGATCGCCGGTGTCCAGGCCGCATCCGGTGTGCGTGGACCGCCCCATGCCGCGCGGGTCGAAGCTGACGATGTCATAGGCGTCCCGCACCGACCGCGGCAGCCGCTTGCCGAGCGTGGTGGGCCGCTCCAGCCCCGTGGATCCGGGGCCGCCCGGGATCAGCAGCAGGGTGCCCCGGCGGGCCTGTGGCCGCTCACTGGGGATACGGGATACGGCGAGGGAGATCCGCTTGCCGCCGGGGTCGCGGTGGTCCAGCGGCACCGTGAGCGTGGCGCATTCCTGCCGGGGGTCGAGCCCGGTGCCCTCGCAGGCCCCCCAGCTGAGCGCGGTGGCGGTCGGATCGGCCAGCGGTCCCGGGGTCGCGTCCGCGGACGCGCTGCCGAGGAGGGATGCGGTGGCGGCGGTGGCGAGGGCCAGCGCGGCGGTTCTGCCGGTCGTCGGTCTCATGTGCACAAGCCTTGTCGAACCGGCTTCTGCCTCCCATCCGGGCAACCGGCCGACCTGTCCGGGGGATAACCCCCGACGGAACGTCAGGCGTACCGTCGCGCACGTAGCATTCGCGACACATTTCCCGGACCCGGACAACCTCTCGCCACCCCGGCCCGTCCAACCCCGTGAATCACCTGTCATCAACAGACCATTGGGGGCTTGACCATGCGACGGTGGGGGACCGCACTCGCGGCGATGGTACTCGCGGGCGGCGCGCTGGCGGCGACGGCGGGAGCGGCGGGGGCCGTCACTCCGGCCGCGGCCGAGGCGGCGGCCTGTGAGACCGGCTGGGGCAGCGGCGAGAAGACGGCCCAGCCCGCGGGCCACACACCGCTGGGGAGCATCAGGACCGGCCGGCACGCCTGCTACGACCGCATGGTGTTCGACGTGAAGGGCGCCACGGCCGCCGATCGCATCGGCTACCGCGTGGCCTACGTGGACACCCTGTACCAGGACGGCTCGGGCGAGGAGATCCCGGTCGGCGGCGGGGCGATCCTGGACATCCATGTGGCCGCGCCGAGCTACGACCCGGGGACCGGCGGGGAGTCGTATCCGGGGCGGGCGCGCAAGCCGCTGCCGGGGGTGAACGTCGCCGGGTACCAGACCTTCCGGGACACCCGCTTCGGCGCCAGCTTCGAGGGCGAGACCCAGGTCGGCCTGGGCGTGCGCGCACGGCTGCCGTTCCGCGTCTTCCAGACGGACGGGCGGGTCGTGGTGGATGTGGCGCACTCCTGGAACGCGGTGCGCTGAGGGAGACGGCGAAGGGCCTGCCCCACGGCCGGACGGTCGTGGGGCAGGCCCTTGTCCGCCTCGGACTCGGCCTACTGCTTGAAGCCGTAGTCCATGATCTTCTTCGCGTCCGCCGTGCGGTTGTCCACCGAGGAGGAGGCGAGGACGGTGCCGATCATCGTCTTCCCGTTCCGGGTGGCGGCGAAGACCAGGCAGTACTTGGCCTCCGGACCCGAGCCGGTCTTGACGCCGATGGTGCCCGAATAGCTGCCCAGCAGATTGTTGGTGTTGGTCCACGACATGTAGCGGTAGCCGCCGCTCTTCGTGGTCACCTTCTGCTTGGTCGACTTCGTCTTCACGACCGTGCGGAACGTGGAGTACTTCATCGCGCTGCTGGCCAGCTTGGTCAGATCGCGCGGCGTCGAGTAGTTGGCGCCGTGCCCGATGCCGTCGAACGAGTCGAAGTGGGTGTTCGTCAGCCCGAGGGACTTGGCCGTGGTGTTCATCTTGCCGATGAACGACTTCACCCGCGCGGCCCGGGTGGAACCGGTGCCGAACTTGTCCGCCAGCGCGTACGCCGCGTCACAGCCGGACGGCAGCATCAGCCCGTACAGCAGCTGGCGGACGGTGACCTTGTCGCCGACGATCAGCTTGGCCGAGGAGGCCCAGTTGTTGTCGACGATGTAGTCGCTGTACGCCTTCTGGACCGTGACCTTGGCGTCCAGGTTGAGATTCGGCTGTGCGAGCACCACCCGGGCAGTCATGATCTTGGTGGTGGAGCCGGTGGACCGACGGGTGTCCGCGGCCTTGGTGAACAGGCTCTTTCCCGTGCCGTTGTTCATCACGAACCCGCCCTTGGCGGCGATCGTGGGAGTAGCGGTCGTCGCGGCCTGCGCGGAGGCGGTGAACGCCCCCGCCGTCAGCACGGCTCCAGCGGTGATCGCGACCGCGGATACGCGACGTAGACCCTTCATGCCGGTTTTCAACGTGAATATCTCCCAATGCCCCATGCGTGCGGCCGCATCGCAGGGCCGCTCTCTCATGTGACGCGTGAAACGGGTCAAGGGATGTGCCCCTCAGCCGAGATTTCTGGAAATTCCCCCGGCTGCCCGCCTGCCGCCCCGTCACCGGCAGCCGCGGGGCCGGGCCGCAGGCCGGATAGTGGATCGTGCCGATTCCCGAAAGCTGACAGTGGATCGTGCCGATTCCCGAAAGCCACCGAAAGCGCCCGCCATGACCTCCCAGCAACTCCTCGACCGCGTCCAGCGCCTGGCCGACGCGGGCGGCCGCCGCCTGCTCGGCATCGCCGGGCCGCCCGGGGCCGGCAAGACCACCCTCGCCGAGTACCTGGTCAACGCCCTCGGCGCCGACCGGGCCGTCCTGGTGCCGATGGACGGCTTCCACCTCGCCGACGCCGAGCTGCGCCGGCTCGGCCTGATCGGCCGCAAGGGCGCACCGGAGACCTTCGACCCGTACGGCTACACCGCGCTGCTGCGACGGCTGCGGGCGCCGCGCGCCGAGGAGGTCGTCTACGCGCCGGGGTTCGACCGCGAGCTGGAACAACCCGTCGCGGGCACCATCCCGGTGCCGCCGGAGATCCCGCTGGTGATCACCGAGGGGAACTATCTGCTGCTGGACGAGGCCCCCTGGCTCCCGGTCCGCGAGCTGCTGGACGAGACCTGGTGGGTCGACCTGGACACCGAGGAGCGGGTGCGCCGGCTGATCGACCGCCATGAGCGGTTCGGCAAGCCGCGCGCGGTGGCCGAGCGCTTCGTCCTCACCTCCGACGAGGCCAACGCCCGGCTGGTCGCCCCCGGGCGGGCGGCCGCCGACTTCGTGGTCAGGGGCCGGTGACGACCGGCGCCCTCGGCCTTGGCCCCGACTCGCCGGACGTTCATGAGGCGAGGGTGCGCCAGCCGTGGTGGAAGTCCCCGGTGGCCCCGGCCACATCCCGACTCGTCATACGCGTCGCCGCCCCCGTTCATGGGGCGGCGACGATCTCAACCGAGCAGGTGCCGGAATCGCTCGTTGCTCGGTTCCGCACTCCGCGCCCCAACCGTCGCGGCCCAGTGCCGACACGTGGCGGACACGAACGCTCCAACAGCGTGCTCACTTGCCCGCCGCCAGCTCGCGAATCCTCGCAGCCACGCCAGTGCGTCCCCGGGCGGCTGCCCGCATTCCATAAGCCGTACGGCGGTGTTGGCCGGATCCACCCAGGCTGGGCCGATCGCGGGCATGGCCCAGTCCACAACGTAAGCCTCACCGCCGGTGTTGCCGATCAGCAGGTTGTGGGGATTGGTGTCCGTGTGCAGCAGATGATTCCCCGCGAGAGCTTCCGCCTCGTCAGGCTCCAAGAACTTCCGCAACCTGTCGGCGAATTGCGGAATCGGAAAATCCGGGATCTTCAGGTCCTGCATACGCTTCATGATGAACGCCACGGCATCCAGGTCATTCGAGCCCGGCCCAAGGTCCGCGTGCCGACCGTCGACGTAGACGAACGCCAGAGCCGACCAGCCGCCCGCGTCGAATCGGTAGCGGACGGTGGGGCTGATGCCTCCGACCGCCCGGTTGATCCGCTCCTCGCATCGCAGAGCCGCCGTCCCGGGCTCGTCCGTCTCACGAACGCCCTTGAAGAACAGGCGACCGTCGTACGCCGTGTCCAGGATCAGCGCGACAGAACAATTGAGACCGTCCTGGACTTCCGCTGTCGCGCTCACCTCTCCCGTGCGCGTCTCCACGGCACTGCGCAGTTCGACCGGGAGGTCATCCCATGTGACGCGCTCGATCACGTCATTTCTCCCTTGGATACGCGGTCGGGGTGCCGGTCTCCCGGCACCCCTTCCGGCTTCGGCGGTCTACTGCGTGGCGCCGCACTTACGGCAGCGGACCTTGCCGCTCCAACCGACCCAATCGTGATCACACTCGCTCAGAATATGCCGCATCGCATTCCTCTCCATTGGTGTTCCCGCATGTGCCAACCCGTCCGGCTGCCGCCCGTTACGCAGCCAGCCGAACGGGGGTCCTGGGGTGGGCCGCTAGCCCGTGCGCTCCGGCGCGGCTTGGGCCGACGCGGGCGACTCGGAAGGCGTAGAGAGCGGTCCTACGCGTCGGCGGGCCTCCTGGTGACAGTCGCAGTCGCAGCGGACCGTCATGATGAGGTCGCCGCGCTCCTGGCCCGGCCGGGGCGGCAGTCGTACTTCATGGGGGCCACGGCATTCCCCGTGCAGGACCGCGTACTTGGGGCGCGCGACGGCAAGGCGGCATTCTGGCTCCAGATGGCGGGCAGAAGCGGTCATCCGGGCCGTCCCTCCTGCCTGGTCCGACTCGCTGACGTGAGGGTGTGCGGGCGGAGGGGTCCCGGGTAATGGGCGGCGTGCTTGGGGCAGGCGTAGATCGTCACGCCACCGACACTGCCGCTGTGTTCCATCGCGACCGGGGTCGGTTCGTCGGTGGGCAACTGGCAGCGATAGCAGAGCTGGCGGATCTCGGGCGCGGGGCCCAGGACTTCGGAGACCGCCTGAGCCAGGGCCTCGTGCAGCGGCCGGATGTCGGTCAGGTACCGGCCGGGGCCGAGGGGCACCCGCCAGTAGCTGTGGTGGTCAGCCGTCCAGGCAGCGGGGGGCACACCGAGGAGCGTGGTCTCGTCGGCCAGCGCGGCGAGGACGCGTACCCGGCGCAGGCACCAGCTCCGTGCGGTGTCGACTCCGATCAGCCAGTACAGCTTGCCGTAGAGGTCGTCCTGGATGACGGCACCCGACTCCCGGCCGAGCAGTTCCAGTGCGCGGTCTCCGACAGCGGCGGGCGCGGACACGGCGTCCCACCAGCGGCCAACCGGTAACGGTTCGACGTCCTCGGTGTTCGGCGGTGTCCATGGCAGGTCTCTGGTCGTCATCGGATCGCCTCCGGCATGGAACGGATGGCGTTGTCCATCGTTGCGCCCCTCATTCACTCGGCCTGGTCGGAGAGGGTTCTCCCTGCTCATGACGTCATGAATCGGCGCATTGGGTATGAAGGGACCGCAGGTACGGGATGATGGCGACTGCTACGACCAGGTAGGGGGCCAATGACGCAGAGCCAGCCTTCATCCCTGACCCGTGGTCAGGGAAAGGCCAATCGCACCCGCAGGGGCATCGTGTCGGGGTACGTCTTGCGGCTCATAAGGGAACAGTTGGGCCTCACCCAAGAGACCCTTGCCGAACGCTTCCGAGTCTCGCTCGACACCATCGCGGGCTGGGAGTCGGGGCGCCGACCACTTACCGCCGTACCCGCCGGGCAGATGCTCGTCCATCGTCACCGGCTGATGCACCTGGGCGCCTCACCGACGCTGCTGCTGGCCCTCGAACGCGCCATGGAAGCGGATGTCCTGCTGGCCAGCGCCCTCGACGACGAGGCGTCTACTCAGGACAGCCCGCTCGGTGCCTGGGTGATGCAACGCGACCTTGTCGAAGTGCTGACCTGGCCAATTACCGGAGAGCCACCGACCCCGGTCCGAGGACTGTCCTACCCTCCGCGACAGCGGAGAGGCCCCGTACCCCCAGCCCCGGAATTGCCCGCCGAAGACTGCAAGCGCTTCTTCGCTCACTTACGGCGTATGGCCGAAGAAGCCCGCAGCGGAGGAAACTTCCTGCTCCGGCGCCAAGCCCTCTACCTGTCCGGATACGACGACCGAGCCAACAACGGTGACTGGCTTGCGCAACAACAACGCAGCGAGCGCCCTTCGGACTGGCTGACCAGTTGGCTCAATGAGCGATCTGTCGCAGCCGTAGCGGCTCGCCAGGGCGATCGGGAACACATGCAGCACTTCGTCAGCAACACGCTGAACGATGACGACGCCAGCGAGACGGCAAACCTCAACTACTGGGCGTATTGGATCGGCGAGACCCAGCGCATCGAGCTATCCGATCAGTTCATCGCCTCGCGTCAGCTTGACCGCTGGTCGGGCGTGCGGCTGCTGGAGCACTTGGCCCGGGGGCTTGCACCACATCACGGATACGTCGACCTGAACATTCACACCCTGTGGGCATTGCTCGTCGCCAGACCCCAGCTGCTCCGTGCGGGAAATGCCGCCATCACCCTCCGGGCACGGCTGCAGGTGATGTTGGATAGCCGGGAGATTTCCGCAACGGCTCGTCGCGAGCTCGAGGGCATCCGGTACGCGATCCGTCTCGCTGAGGCGTGAGAGGAGTTGGACGGTGGCTGATGATCTGCATGCGGTGGCACGCTTCCTTTTCGAGGCCGGGACGCTGAAGCAGAACCGCAGGACCGGCTGGTGGATGGCAGGCGTGCGGGATCCGGAAAGCGTCGCGGAGCATGCGTGGCGCACGTCGCTGATCGCCTCGGTCATCGCCCAGTTGGAAGGTGCCGACCCTGCGCGAGCCGCTCTCCTGGCCGTCTGGCACGACTCTCAGGAGACGCGCACCGGGGACGTGAACCACCTCGGCAAGAAGTACGCGCCCAGCGCCGACCCACAGGCGGTGACGGCAGATCAGACCGCTGGTATGCCGGAAGGTCTCGCTTCCGTCGTGCGGGCTTGGGTGGGCGAGTACGAAGCGAAGGAATCGCCCGAGGCGGTATGTGCCCGGGAGGCGGACAAGCTCGAATGTCTGCTTCAGGGGATCGAGTACCTGGCTCAGGGGTACGCGAACGCTCAGCGGTGGGTGGACAACAGCCGCGGCCGGTTGGTGACGGAAACCGGCAAGCGCCTCGCTGACGAACTCCTGAACCAGGGGTCTCTCGACTGGCTTCGTGCGGCGCTGGGCGAGAAGCCATAGCGGCTCCACGACACGCAGCCGGGCCGGACACGCCCGGTGCGCATCCGGCCCGTACAGAGCCCAGGGGGACTACTCCCCGCGGTTCAGCCGCTGGGCGACCTCGACCGCCCAGTACGTGAGGATCATCCCCGCGCCCGCGCGCCGTACCGACGTCAGCGTCTCCATGATCGCGCGGTCGCGGTCGATCCAGCCGTTGGCCGCCGCCGCCTCGACCATCGCGTACTCACCGGAGATCTGGTACGCGGCCACCGGCACATCCACGGCGTCGGCGATCTGCCGCAGGATGTCCAGATACGGCAGGGCCGGCTTCACCATGACCATGTCCGCGCCCTCGGCCAGGTCCAGCTCCAGCTCGCGCATCGCCTCCCGGGCGTTGGCCGGGTCCTGCTGATACGTCTTGCGGTCGCCCTTCAGCGAGGAGCCCACCGCCTCGCGGAACGGACCGTAGAAGGCGGAGGCGTACTTCGCGGTGTAGGCGAGGATCGAGACGTCCTGGTGCCCGGCGCCGTCCAGCGCCTCGCGGACCACCCCGACCTGCCCGTCCATCATGCCGCTGGGGCCCACCGTGTGGACGCCCGCGTCGGCCTGGGCGCGGGCCATCTCCGCGTACCGCTCCAGCGTGGCGTCGTTGTCGATCCGGCCCTCGGCGTCCAGGACCCCGCAGTGGCCGTGATCGGTGTGCTCGTCCAGGCAGAGATCGGACATGATCACCAGGTCGTCGCCGACCTCGGCGCGCACATCGCGGATGGCCACCTGGAGGATCCCGTCCGGGTCGGTGCCGGGCGTGCCGACGGCGTCCTTCTTGGACTCCTCCGGCACCCCGAAGAGCATGATCCCGCCGATGCCCGCGGCGACCGCGTCGGCCGCCGCCTTCCGCAGGGAGTCCCGGGTGTGCTGGAGGACGCCCGGCATCGCCTGAAGCGGCAGCGGCTCGGTCAGGTCCTCGCGGACGAACGCGGGCAGGATCAGCTCGGCCGGATGCAGCCGGGTCTCCGCGACCATGCGGCGCATGGCCGGGTTCACCCGGAGCCGGCGCGGTCGCGCGCCGGGGAAGCTGCCGTACCTGGTACTCAAGAGCGTGCCCTCCTCCGTGATCCCGGCCGTCGCTCGCTCGGGCGGGTGACCGGCTCCCCGGCCTCGATCGCGGCCTGCCGCCGCGCCGCCCCGAAGTCCGCGAGCGCCTCGGCGAGCTTGAGCACCGAGGGCTCGGGCGACAGCACGTCCACCCGCAGCCCGTGCTCCTCCGCGGTCTTCGCGGTGGCCGGGCCGATACAGGCGATGACGGTGACATTGTGCGGCTTGCCCGCGATGCCGACGAGGTTCCGCACGGTGGACGACGAGGTGAAGAGCACCGCGTCGAACCCGCCGCCCTTGATGGCCTCCCGGGTCTCGGCCGGCGGCGGCGAGGCGCGCACGGTGCGGTACGCGGTCACGTCGTCGACCTCCCAGCCCAGCTCGATCAGCCCGGCGACCAGGGTCTCGGTGGCGATGTCGGCCCGCGGCAGGAAGACGCGGTCGATCGGGTCGAAGACCGGGTCATACGGCGGCCAGTCCTCCAGCAGCCCGGCCGCGGACTGCTCGCCGCTGGGCACCAGATCCGGCTTCACCCCGAAGTCGATCAGCGACTTCGCGGTCTGCTCGCCCACCGCCGCGACCTTGATCCCGGCGAACGCGCGGGCGTCGAGCCCGTACTCCTCGAACTTCTCCCGCACCGCCTTGACCGCGTTGACCGAGGTGAAGGCGATCCACTCATAGCGCCCGGTGACCAGGCCCTTGACCGCGCGCTCCATCTGCTGCGGGGTGCGCGGCGGCTCCACGGCGATCGTCGGCACCTCGCTGGGCACCGCGCCGTAGCTGCGCAGCTGGTCCGAGAGCGAGGCGGCCTGCTCCTTGGTGCGCGGCACCAGGACCTGCCAGCCGAACAGCGGCTTGGACTCGAACCAGGAGAGCTGATCACGCCGGCCGGCCGCGCTCTGCTCGCCGACCACGGCTATCACCGGCTGTGCCCCCTGCGGCGACGGCAGCACCTTCGCCGCCTTCAGCACCTGGGCGATGGTCCCCAGCGTCGCGGTCCAGGTCCGCTGGCGGGTGGTGGTGCCGCCCACGGTGACGGTGAGCGGGGTGTCCGGCTTGCGGCCCGCGGCCACCAGCTCACCCGCGGCGACGGCCACCGTCTCCAGGGTCGCGGAGACCACGGCGGTCGCGTCGGACGAGCCGACCTCGTTCCAGCAGCGCTCATCGGCGGCCAGGGCGTCCACGAAGCGCACATCCGCGCTGTGGGCGTCCCGCAGCGGCACCCCCGCATAGGCGGGCACGCCCACCGCGGCGGCCACACCCGGCACCACCTCGAAGAGGATGCCCTCGGCGGCGCAGGCGAGCATCTCGTCGGCGGCGTATCCGTCGAGGCCGGGGTCGCCCGCGACCGCGCGGACGACCCGCTTGCCGCCGCGCGCGGCCGTCATGACAAGATTGGCGGTGTCCCGGAGTACCGGGACGGTGGCGGTGGCCGACGACCCATCAGCGTCCGCCTGTCGCGGCACGCCCTGAGCGTCCGCGGCCACGCCCGGCCTGACGTGCCCCCGCACCACGTCGAGCACTTGCGGGTCGGCGATCAGTACGTCCGCGGTGGCCAGAGCCTCCACGGCGCGCAAGGTCAGCAGGCCCGGATCTCCGGGGCCCGCACCGAGGAAGGTGACGTGTCCGCAGCCGGGGTGATTCGGGACGGTGGGGTTCAAAGTGCTCGCTCCCCCATAAGACCGGCCGCACCCTTGGCGAGCATCTCGGCCGCGAGTTCGCGACCGAGGTCCCCGGCCTCACTGGGCGACGCGGGTACGGGACCGGTGGTGGACAGCTGCACCAGCGTCGTGCCGTCGAGGGAGCCGACGACGCCGCGCAGGCGCATTTCGGTGACAACCTGACCGTCGGCCAGCAGGTCGGCCAGCGCCCCCACGGGTGCGCTGCAGCCGGCCTCCAGGGCGGCGAGCAGGGATCGCTCGGCGGTCACGGCGACCCGCGTATACGGGTCGTCGATCTCGGCGAGCCGGGCAGTGAGCGCCACGTTGGACGCGGCACACTCCACTGCCAGGGCCCCCTGGCCGGGGGCGGGCAAAACATGGCCGACATCGAGCAGCTCGGACGCCTCGCCGATCCGCCCCAGACGGATCAGGCCGGCGGCGGCGAGCACCACGGCGTCCAGCCGTCCCGACCGGACGTAGCCGATGCGGGTGTCGACGTTGCCGCGTATCGGCACGGTCTCGATGTCGAGGCCGAAGGAGCGGGCCCACGCGTTGAGCTGGGCCGCGCGGCGCGGGGATCCGGTGCCTATCCGGGACCCCGCGGGAAGCTCGGCGAAGGTGAGCCCGTCCCGGGCGATCAGCGCGTCGCGCGGGTCCTCGCGGCGCGGTATCGCGGCCAGCCGCAGCCCCTCCGGCTCCGCCGTGGGAAGGTCCTTCAGCGAGTGCACGGCCAGGTCGATCTCACCGCTCAGCAGCGCCTCGCGCAGCGCCGAGACGAAGACGCCGGTGCCACCGATCTGCGCGAGGTGCTCCCGCGAGGTGTCGCCGTACGTGGTGATCTCGACCAGTTCGACGGGGCGCCCGGTGGCCTCCCGCACCAGGTCCGCGACCAGGCCGGACTGGGCCATGGCGAGCGCGCTGCGGCGGGTGCCCAGACGCAGCGGCGCGGCGGCGCCGGAGGCGGCGGGTGAGGGGGTGGCGTTCATGGCCGGCCTCCCTTCGGGTCGTTCTGTTCGGCCGCGCGGGCCGAGCCGTCGGCACGGCTGACGGCGGCGACCGCCTGCGGATCGAGGTCGAAGAGCTCGCGCAGCGCGTCCGCGTAACCGGCGCCTCCCGGAGTGCTCGCGAGCTGCTTGACCCGCACGGTCGGCGCGTGCAGCAGCTTGTCGACGACCCTGCGCACGGTCTGTGTGATCTCGGACCGCTGCTTGTCGTCCAGATCCGGAAGGCGCCCGTCGAGCCGGGCGATCTCACTCGCGACGACGTCCGCCGCCATGGTACGCAGCGCGACCACCGTCGGGGTGATGTGCGCGGCGCGCTGGGCCGCCCCGAAGGCGGCCACCTCGGCGGAGACGATGGTCCGTACCTTGTCCACATCGGCGGCCATCGCCCCGGCGGACGAGCCCGGCGCCCCGGACGGCTCGGCGGCCGCCTCGGCGAGGGACTCGATGTCGACCAGGTGCAGCCCCTCGATCCGGTGCGCCGCCGCGTCGATGTCGCGCGGCATCGCCAGATCGAGCAGCGAGACGTCCGACCCCACGCGGTGGGCCTCGGGTGGGCAGGCCGCGCGCTGGGCGAGCGCGGTGCGCAGCTCCGCGGCGGCCAGGACCAGCCCGGTCGCGCCCGTACAGGAGACGACGATGTCGGCGTGCGGCAGCTCGGCGGACACCCGGTCCCGCGGCACGGCGCGGGCCACCAGCGGCTCGCGCAACGTTTCATCACCCTCGGCGGGGATCGCGGCCGGGGTGGCCGCGTGCTGCTGGACCAGGGACTCGGCGAGGCGCAGCGCCCGCTCCAACGTCCTGTTGGCGATCACCAGTTCTGCCACACCGGCGCGCGCGAGCGTCGCCGCGGCCAGCGAGGACATCGAGCCGGCGCCGATCACCAGGGCCCGCTTGCCCCGGGCCCACTCCGCCACCGGCGCGCCCTGGGCGAGCTGCTCCAGGCCGAAGGTGACCAGCGACTGGCCCGCCCGGTCGATACCGGTCTCGCTGTGGGCCCGCTTGCCGACCCGCAGCGCCTGCTGGAAGAGATCGTTCAGCAGCCGCCCGGCGGTGTGCAGCTCCTGCCCCAGCGCGAGCGCGTCCTTGATCTGGCCGAGGATCTGGCCCTCGCCGACGACCATCGAGTCCAGCCCGCAGGCCACCGAGAAGAGGTGGTGGACGGCCCGGTCCTCGTAGTGGACGTAGAGATACGGGGTGAGCTCGTCCAGTCCGACGCCGGTGTGCTGGGCGAGCAGCGTGGACAGCTCGGCGACCCCGGCGTGGAACTTGTCCACGTCGGCGTAGAGCTCGATGCGGTTGCAGGTGGCCAGCACCGCGGCCTCGGTGGCGGGCTCGGCGGCGAGGGTGTCCTGCACCAGCTTCGCCTGCTCGTCCCCCACCAGGGCGGCGCGCTCCAGCACGCTCACGGGCGCGCTGCGGTGGCTCAGTCCGACGACGAGGAGACTCATGCCGGCATCACGGCGGGCACGTCCCCGTCAGGTCCTTGCCGGCCGCTGTCCGCTGCGGGGCCGCCGGAGGGCGCGCGATGCGCCACGGGCGGCGGTGGAACGGCTCCCGCCGCCTCCTCGGGCGCGGCGACCTCCTCACCCGCCTTGCGCTGCTCGTGGAAGGCGAGGATCTGCAGCTCGATGGAGAGATCGACCTTGCGCACATCCACCCCGTCCGGAACGGTCAGCACGGTGGGCGCGAAGTTGAGGATCGAGGTGATCCCGGCGGCGACGAGCCGGTCGCAGACCTGCTGGGCCGCGCCCGCCGGGGTGGCGATGACGCCGATCGAGACGCCGTTGTCCGTGATGATCTTCTCGAGCTCGTCGGTGTGCTGCACCGGGATGCCCGCGACCGGCTTCCCGGCCATGGTGGGGTCGGCGTCGATCAGCGCGGCGACCCGGAATCCACGGGAGGCGAAGCCGCCGTAGTTGGCGAGCGCGGCGCCGAGATTACCGATACCGACGATCACAACCGGCCAGTCCTGGGTGAGCCCGAGCTCCCGCGAGATCTGGTAGACGAGGTACTCGACGTCATAGCCGACACCGCGGGTGCCGTACGAACCGAGATAGGAGAAGTCCTTGCGCAGCTTGGCCGAATTGACGCCGGCCGCGGTGGCCAGCTCCTCCGAGGACACTGTGGGCACCGAGCGCTCCGAAAGAGCGGTCAGCGCACGCAGATACAGCGGTAGCCGGGCGACGGTGGCCTCGGGGATCCCTCGGCTGCGGGTCGCCGGTCGGTGAGTTCGGCCAGTTGCCACGGTGCTCCTGCGGGTAGAGCGAGGCTGTGGGCGGCCGGGTGTTTCATGACCGCCCCATCGACAGCAGGCTATGTCTTTGTGAACGCGTGCACAAAGATGATGTCCGCTTTGTCCGAGCAAAGTGACCGGTGTCACGCGCCTTTTCCCGCCAGCCGCGGAACCACCACCTGCGTCACACCGTTCCCGGCAGGCACACTCGCACCGCCGGGCCGCCGACCGGAGCACAGGCCCTCACTCCTCACCTTTTTACCCCCGGACAGCAACAAAACGCCCACGATCGTAATCGACCGAGAGCCCACTTCCGAACTCGCGGAAGGGGCACCATCGCGGGTCGGGGCGCTGGGTTCTTCCGGCCGGGGGCACCTCCCAGCGGTAGCCGGGGGAGGCTGGAGCGCCCCGGAGGCGCACCGAGCCCCCAAAAAGGGCGGGCAGAATGAAGGGCATGAGTCCGTTGCTGCGCCGCACTCCGCGGAAGAAGCCCTCCGAGCGCACGGTCACGCTGATCGGCAAGCCCGACTGCCATCTGTGCGAGGACGCCGAGGCCGTGATCGAAGACGTCTGCGGCGCGCTGGGCACCCCCTGGGAGAAGAAGGACATCACCCAGGACGAGGAGCTGTACCGCGCCTACTGGGAGCAGATCCCGGTGGTACTCATCGACGGCGAACAGCATGACTTCTGGCGGGTGAATCCCCAGCGGCTGCGCACCGCGCTCGGCGGCTGATCCAGCCCCCGCGAGGCGGCTGATTTCAGCCCCTCCGCGGCCTCCCTTTCGCGTAACCTGAATCGGCCCGACACCCGGGCGTAACGGGATGCGCCGGAGCGCTGGCTATGCTCGCTCCATGGCCGCACTGGGATGGTTCACCCGACGTCGACGACCCGCCACCGAGCGGAGTGTCCTCGCCGGAGAGGCATCGGCCGAGGCGGCGCGCAAGTCGTCGGCCGAGACCCCCGCACCGCAGCCCCCCGCCGAGCCGGAGTTCCCCGTCGTCGGCGACGAGCGGGCCGCCGCCTTCTTCGACCTGGACAACACGGTCATGCAGGGCGCCGCGATCTTCCACTTCGGCCGCGGCCTCTACAAGCGGCACTTCTTCCGCAAGCGCGAACTCGCCCGCTTCGCGTGGCAGCAGACCTGGTTCCGGGTGGCCGGCGTCGAGGATCCGGCGCATATGGAGGACGTGCGCAGCAGCGCCCTGTCCATCGTCAAGGGCCACCGGGTCTCCGAGCTGATGTCGATCGGCGAGGAGATCTACGACGAGTACATGGCCGACCGCATCTGGCCCGGCACCCGCGCTCTCGCCCAGGCCCATCTGGACGCCGGACAGCGGGTCTGGCTGGTGACCGCCGCGCCGGTCGAGACCGCGACGATCATCGCCCGGCGGCTCGGCCTGACCGGGGCACTGGGCACGGTGGCCGAGTCGGTGGGCGGCGTCTACACCGGCCGGCTGGTCGGCGAGCCGCTGCACGGCCCGGCCAAGGCCGAGGCCGTGCGGGCGCTGGCGACGGCCGAGGGCCTGGATCTCTCCCGCTGCGCGGCCTACAGCGACTCCGCGAACGACATCCCGATGCTGTCGATCGTGGGCCATCCGTACGCGGTGAACCCGGACACCCGGCTGCGCAAGCACGCCCGTGAGCACAGCTGGCGGCTGCGCGACTACCGCACCGGCCGCAAGGCGGCCAAGATCGGCATTCCGGCGGCGGCCGGGGTGGGCGCGGTGGCGGGCGGCACGGCGGCCGCCGTGGCCCTGCACCGCCGGCGCCGCTGACCGCGGGCACGACCGGGGCCACCGGTGCCGCCGACCTCAAGCGGCCGACCGCCCCCTCCACCCCTCTGACCTCCCGCTGAACCCTTTCCGGCGCGCTTCCCTCGGGCCCCGCTGACCGCTCGCGCACGACCGTGACCGAGGACGGTCAAGACTGACCGCCGATCGCGCTCCGTGACCATGCGCCCATCGATACGCAGCGTCACCAACCGAACGCGCCCGCCCAGTTTCGGTCATTCCGCGCGTCTTACCCCACAGCGCTCCCGCCAGTCCCCTTACCGCCGCTTTGTCACAACACGCCACGCAATCGCACAACCCACGAACGATTCCGATCAATTAGCGGTGCACGTTCGATACTTGATGAGTCGTCAATGCATAACAGAGCGAACGGAAACGATGATTTGAACAACTGGGTGTAGTGCCGCCTGTACGAAGCGTTATTCTCCTTAGACGCAAACCGGTACCCACACGTCCCTACGGCGGGTGACGGTCCCGTACTGCTCGTGATGGAAGCTCTGCCTCTGGGAGTCTCGTGTACCCACACGTCGGGGTTGACGCCTCGGGCCTGGCTACGCTGCGCGCAACGGTCCTTGACTGTCTGCGCGGCTACGTCCCCACCGCGTATGCCGTCCCCGCACTCGCCACCCCCCTGCCCGTCAGCCCAGCCGTCGGCACGGTCAATCGCCCCGGCCAGGCCGGTCCGTGCTACGCACTGGCGGACGGCGGCGCCGCGGTCAGCAGACGCTCCCGCGGCTCCACCACCCCCACCGCCCGGCGCCCCGGCGCCGACAGTGACAGCCGTCGCATGATGGACCTCGTCGAGCGCGCCCAGTCCGGAGAGGCCGAGGCGTTCGGCAGGCTCTACGACCAGTACGCCGACACGGTCTACCGCTATATCTATTACCGCGTGGGCGGCAAGGCCACGGCCGAGGACCTCACCAGCGAGACGTTCCTGCGCGCCCTGCGCCGCATCGGCACCTTCACCTGGCAGGGCCGCGACTTCGGCGCCTGGCTGGTGACCATCGCGCGCAACCTCGTCGCCGACCACTTCAAGTCCAGCCGCTTCCGGCTGGAGGTCACCACCGGCGAGATGCTCGACGCCAACGAGGTCGAGCGCAGCCCCGAGGACTCCGTCCTCGAATCGCTGTCCAACGCGGCCCTGCTGCAGGCGGTGCGAAAACTCAACCCGCAGCAGCAGGAGTGCGTGACGCTCCGCTTCCTCCAGGGCCTCTCGGTCGCCGAGACCGCCCGGGTCATGGGGAAGAACGAGGGCGCGATCAAAACCCTTCAGTACCGGGCCGTGCGCACCCTGGCCCGGCTGCTTCCGGACGACGCCCGTTGACCACCCGTAGCCGTCCGGCCACGGACCGTCCGCCTCTGGGCAGGGCGTAACCCGGGTGCTGCGCCGCTCGTTGTGGGGGATGCAGGCGCCTCGTGGTCGTACCCTGCCCGTAGTCCACTCACTCGATCGGGTGGACGCGCGCATGGCACGGAACCCTCGGGTGTCCTGGGGAGTCGACCGTCACGACGAGAGGAGGTGCCGCCTGTGATCGCGAACGTATCGGCACACCGGCGGGCGAACGCCTTCGCCAAGGCCCTGGAGGCCCTGGAGGCCCTGGAGAGCAACCACCAGGCCGCCCAGGACAAGACGCCGCAGCAACAGCCAGGTTCCCCATCGGCGGAGAGCGCCGAGCGGAGACGGCTGCTGGCCCTGGCGAGCGGGCTGGGCGAGCTGCCGGCACCGACACTGGACCCGGAGGTCCGCGTAACCCAGCGGGCGCAGTTGCTCGCCGCCATGGAGGCGGCCTTCGCCGAGGGCGCGCCACGCGTGCCCGAGCAGCGCCGCCGCACCGGCGGCGCCCACCGCGCCAAACCCCCGGTGGCAAGACTGCGCCCCCGTTCCCGCTGGTCCAAGGGGCTTGCGGCCGGGGGGCTCACCGTCGGAGTCGCGGCGGGTGCCTTCGGCGGCGTCGCCGCGGCCAGCTCGGACGCGCTGCCGGGCGACACCCTCTACGGGTTCAAGCGCGGCATGGAGGACCTCAAGCTGGAGATGGCGGACGGCGACACCGACCGGGGCCGGATCTATCTGGACCAGGCGTCGACGCGGATGAGCGAGGCGCGCCGGCTGATGGAGCGCACCCGCACCGGTGATCTGGACCATGACTCGCTGGGCGAGATCCGCCGGGCCCTGGCCGGGATGCGCCATGACGCCTCCGAGGGCCACCGGCTGCTGCACCAGGTCTACGAGCGGGACGGCTCGCTCGGCCCGATCCAACAACTGTCGTCCTTCTCCCAGGCCCATCGCGGCGGCTGGAGCCGCCTGCGCGAGCAGCTCCCGGTCCAGCTCATGGATGTCGGCGACGAGGTGAACTCGGTCTTCGACGCCATAGACCAAGAGGTCGGCCCGCTGCGGGCGTTGCTGCCCACGAAGAAGGAGCAGCAGGGCCAGACCGGCCACGCGCCCCAGCGCGCCGATGGGGTGACCCCGGGCGACCGTCCGGCGTCCACCTCGGCCACCCCGAGCGGCAGCCGCACCGGCGAGACCACCACCCACCCGCACCCGTCGTCCTCGTCAAGCGCTCACGACCAGAGCGGCGGGCTGGTGGGCGGCGCCGGGGACCTGCTGGACCCGCCGCTCGGCGGCGCGACCCCCAGCCCGTCCACGGGCAAGGGCGACCCGGGCGGCAAGACGTCGTCCCAGCCGGACATCACCATCCCCCCGCTGCTGCCGGACCTGCTGCCGGGCCTGAGCATCGACGGCGACGACACACGGTGAAATAGGCCGGGGGTGGGTGGTGTGCGGCGCACACCACCCACCCCCGGGGCCTCCGGTCAGAAGACCGGGCTCAGAAGAACACCGACCGCCGCTGCACCAGCAGCTTGTAGAGCGTGTGCTGGATCGTTTCTCGTACCTGATCGGTCAGGTTGAACATCAGCATCGGGTCGTCCGCCGCCTCCGGCGGATGCCCGTCGGTGGGGATGGGCTCGCCGAACTGGATCGTCCACTTCGTCGGCAGCGGCACCGCGCCCAGCGGCCCCAGCAGCGGGAAGGTCGGTGTGACCGGGAAGTACGGCAGGCCGAGCAGCCGGGCCAGGGTCTTCGCGTTCCCCACCATCGGGTAGATCTCCTCCGCGCCCACGATCGAGCACGGCACGATCGGCGCCCCCGCGCGCAGCGCGGTCGAGACGAAGCCGCCCCGCCCGAAGCGCTGCAGCTTGTACCGCTCCGAGAACGGCTTGCCGATCCCCTTGAAGCCCTCCGGCATCACTCCCACCACCTCGCCGCGCTCCAGCAGCAGCTGGGCGTCCTCGGAGCAGGCGAGGGTGTGACCCGCCTTGCGCGCCAGCTCGTTGACGACCGGCAGCACGAAGACGAGGTCGGCCGCGAGCAGCCGCAGATGGCGCTTGGCCGGGTGGTTGTCGTGCACCGCGACCTGGAGCATCAGCCCGTCGAGCGGCAGCACCCCGGAGTGGTTGGCGACGACGAGCGCACCGCCGCTGTCGGGGATGTTCTCGATCCCCTTCACCTCGACCCGGAAGTACTTCTCGTACAGCGGACGGAGCAGGGACATCAGGACCTGCTCGGTCAGATCGTGGTCGTAGCCGAAGTCGTCGACCTCGTAGTCCCCGGTGATCCGACGGCGCAGAAAACTCAGCCCATGGGCCAGCTTGCGCTCCCAGTCGCCGCTGCCCGGGGCCTGCTTGGGCGGGCCGGGCGGCAGGGGCGGCACGGCCGCGGCCGCCGTCTGGGGGCGCTGTTCGAGCGCCTCGTCGCGCTGCTGCGGTACGGGCTTGAGCGAGCCCTGGGAGCGACCGCCGCGCCCCAGCCGAGGGACCTTCCTCCGAGAAGACCGGGGCTCCTCACCGAACGGAATGACCTTGGCGTCCGCCATGGTGGTTGCGCTCCTCACGTCTGGGCGCCGGCGGGCAGCAGCGCGGCGAGCCGATCGATGGTACGGGCGAGGGTCTCGGGCGGGAGCAGCCCGGGACCACGGCTGTGCGCATAGTCCGCGAGGGCACCGGCGGTGGTGTGCTCGGGTTCGAATCCCAGGGTCTCGCGCATCTGGTTGGTGGCCACGACCCGGCCGTGGGTGAGCAGCCGGATCTGCTCGGGCGAGAAGTCGGTGATGCCGAGGGACCGCAGCGCGGTACGGGCCCATCGCAAGGTGGGCAGCAGCAGCGGCAGGGTCGGGCGGCCGAGTCGCCGGGCGGCCTGGGAGAGCAGCAGCACCCCGTCTCCGGCGATATTGAACGTGCCGCTGTTGAGCGTGGACCGGCGCGGCTCGGAGGCCCCGATCCGCAGCACCTCGATGGCGTCCTTCTCATGGACGAACTGCAGCCGCGGGTCATAGCCGATGACGGTGGGCAGCACGGGCAGCGCGAAGTACTCGGCGAGCGGTGAGTCCGCGCAGGGCCCCAGGATGTTGGCGAAGCGCAGCACGCACACCGCGACATCGGGGCGGCGCCGGGCGAAACCGCGGACATATCCCTCGACCTCGACGGTGTCCTTGGCGAAGCCGCCGCTCGGCAGGGATTTGGGCGGGGTGGTCTCGCTGAAGACGGCGGGGTCGCGGGGCGCGGAGCCGTACACGTTGGTGCTGGACTTCACCACCAGCCGCTGCACCGACGGGGCCTTCTGGCAGGCGCCGAGGAGCTGCATGGTGCCGATGACATTGGTCTCCTTGATCGAGGCGCGATTGCCGCGCGCCCCCAGCGGAGTCCCGTTGATATCCATGTGGACGACCGTGTGGACGCCGTATTCGGCGAGCAGTTTCCCGATCGTGGGATGACGGATATCGGCCCGGACGAAGTCGGCGCCGCCGAGGTGGTGTTCGGGCGGTACGGCGTCCACGCCGATCACCCGCTCCACATCGGGTTCGCGCTGTATGCGCCGGACGAAACGGCCTCCCAGCCGGCGAGCGACCCCGGTGACGAGCACGACCTTTCCCAAGATCAGCGCCTTCCTTCCCACCCTCGTCCGAGCTGGGCTGTGCCGAACACCGTAACCGCTCGGTGTTGCGCTGTGATGACCACTCGCCGCGCGATGCGCGTTTTACGCCGGGGCCGCAGGGGCCGCCGTGGCGCAGACCCGTGCCACACACGCACCGCAGCCCTTCCACCGGTGGTGGAAGGGCTGCGGGACGAACACAGCGTCGCTTGCTTACTTCTTGTTGCGACGCTGGACGCGCGTGCGCTTGAGCAGCTTGCGGTGCTTCTTCTTCGCCATCCGCTTGCGCCGCTTCTTGATAACAGAGCCCACGACTACCCTCGCTCACTTCGATTCACTCGGTGCGGGGCGTCCGAGCCCACACGACCTACATCGGGCCAGCCTACCCGCCGCCGAGCGAACCACGTAATCCGAGGGTCCTCCCCGGGCCCGGAAAGCGCCTAGGCGGACTCCACCCCCACATACGATTCGCGGAGGTATTCATGAACCGCTTGCTCTGGGACCCGGAAAGACCTGCCCACCCGGATCGCCGGCAGATGACCGCTGTGCACCAGGCGGTACACGGTCATCTTGGACACTCGCATCACCGAGGCGACTTCCGCCACGGTCAGAAACTGAACCTCGTTCAGAGGCCGTTCGCCAGCAGCCATGACACAACACCTGAACCTTCCGCACATGTCGGGCACCGGCTTCCCCTCCGGTGACTCCTTGTCGCATGCGCGCTCCACCCCAGGTTAGGGGCGGGTGATGCAAGTGGGGAAGAGGAGTAGCGATCGGACGCCTACTGTGACAGACACGCTCGATTGAGTACATAGCGAGTAAGCGGCCGGTAGTAACCAGACCGCACAGCGTCATCAAGCGGAACGGCGACGGACACCCGCCCCTCGGCCTCCCCGACGAACAGCGCGGGGTCGTCCGTATCCCCTAGCCCGATGGCCTCAAAGCCGAGCTGACCTGCACCGCAGACCCATCCGTGGTCCCCGATGACCAGTCCCGGCAGCGGACCGCCGGACTCCGCGGCAGAGCCCAGCGCGACTCGAACCGGGAGCGGCGAATGGCTGTGGGCGCCCGGCTCACTCAAGGTCGGGCGAGCGCCGGGCGCCTGCACCATCGCAATACCTCGTACGTAGGCGAGCCGGTGGGTACGTACGCCGAACCGCGTCGTTATGTCGATACATCTACCGTGCGCGGGAGTGAGGACACGGCAGCCCGCCGCCGAGAGTGCCGACGCCAACGCGGCGTAGAAACCGAGGAGACGGTGGGGGTGGCCGGTGCCGAGGAGCACGGGGAGCCGGGCCTGGGCGGCGGCGCGCAGCCGGTCCGCGAAGGCATGCAGCGCGGCGATCGTCAGCTCTGGATCGATCACATCCGGCCCCGAAACATTGGCCGGGTCGACCGAAACCCCACATTTGGCGCCCATCAGGCTGAGCAATTCCGTAAAGGACCAGTCGTATTCGGGCTCCAGACCGAGCAGCACCCGGGGGTCCCGGGCGGCGAAGAGCCGATAGCGGCGCAGGCTCTCCTCCCGGCTCGTCGCCACGGGTCCGGCGAGCCGCGCCGCCAGCAGATGCGCGCGCAGCGCGGCAGTACTCAGCACGTCACCGATGCTGACGGACGCACCCGGCCGGCCGCCCGGTTATGCCGCCAGACCCCACGGTTGGCGTAACGCCCGTTTGGTCAGCCCCCCGTCCGGGCGTTCCCGATCAGCGCGGAGAGGCTTTTCGCGGGGCGATTCACGGAAGCAGCCCGTGGTGCGGGAAGACCGCCCGGCGCGTCGCCAGGATCGCCTGGTCCAGCCGGTCCGCCGGGTCGTAGCCGGACTCGGCGAACTCCCGCCAGCTCGGCACCCGCCCGTCCGTCATCCGCCGCGGCGCGTCCATCCGGGTCCGCCGGTACACCTCCTGCCGCCACTCCTCCGGCACCGGCGTGGTGGCCTCGACCGGCCGTCCCGCCGCGATCGCGACCAGATGCGTCCAGGACCGCGGCACCACGTCCACCACCGCATAGCCGCCGCCCCCGAGCGCGACCCAGCGCCCGTCCGCGTGCTCATGCGCCAGCCGGTGACAGCTCTCGGCGACCGCCCGCTGTGCGTCGACCGTCACCGCCAAGTGGGCCAGCGGGTCCTCGACATGAGTGTCCGCGCCATGCTGGGTCACCAGCACCTGCGGACGGAACGCCGCCAGCAGCTCCGGCACCACCGCGTGAAAGGCCCGCAGCCATCCCTCGTCCGAGGTCCCGGCCGGCAGCGCCACATTGACCGCCGAGCCCTCGGCGCCCTCCCCGCCCACCTCCTCCGGCCAGCCGGTCTGCGGGAACAGGGTCCGGGGGTGCTCGTGCAGCGAGATCGTCAGCACCCGCGGATCGTCCCAGAACGCCGCCTGGACCCCGTCCCCGTGATGGACATCCACATCCACATACGCGACCCGCTCCGCGCCCAGCTCCAAGAGCCGCGCGACCGCCAGCGCCGCGTCGTTGTAGATGCAGAACCCGGAGGCGCCCCGGGGCATCGCATGGTGCAGCCCGCCCGCGAAGTTCACCGCGTGCAGCGCCTCTCCGCGCCAGACGTCCTCGGCCGCGCCGACCGACTGCCCGGCGATCAGCGCGGACGCCTCGTGCATCCCCGCGAAGGCCGGATCGTCGATCGTCCCCAGGCCGTACGAACCATCCGCCGATTCCGGGGCGGCCGAGGCGCGCCGTACCGCCTCGATGTACTCCTGCCCGTGGACCAGGCGCAGCGTCGACTCCCCGGCCGGCTTGGCGGCCACCACGTGGACCGCCCGATCCAGCCCGTACGCCTGCACCAACCGCATGGTCAGTGCCAGCCGCACCGGGTCCATCGGGTGCCCGGCGCCGAAGTCGTATCCGGTTACTTCCTCATCCCACATCAACTGTGCGCGGCCGCTCATGCCCGTCACCGTATCCGGCTGGTACAGGGGTGAACGACCTCGCGTACCGGATCGTCACCAGCACGAGCGCCATCGGCACCAGCATCGCCGCCCGATAGTTCCACGCACCGCCCAGTGCGCCGACGAGCGGTGAGCCGATGAGGAAGCCCACGTAGTTGAAGATATTGAGGCGTGCGACCGCGGCATCGGACGCCCCGGGGAAGAGCCGCCCCGCGGCCGCGAAGGTCTGCGGCACCAGCACGCACAACCCCAGCCCCAGCAGCGTGAACCCGCCCATCCCCACCCATGGGCCGGGCGCCGCCGCGACCACCGCGAAACCGGCGCCGGCGAGCAGCGCCCCGGCCCGGACCACGGCGACCGCGCCGAAGCGCCGCACCCCGAAGTCGCCGAAAGAGCGGCCGAGGAGCGTGGTGACCATATAGACGTTGTACGGGACCGTGGCCAGCTGCTCGGAGCTGTGCAGCACGTCCTCCAGATACTTGGCGCTCCAGTTGGAGACGGTGGAGTCCCCGATATAGGCGAAGGCCATGACGAGACAGAGCGGCAGCAGCGCCCGCATGCTCACGGCGGCGCCGTGGTCGTCGGCTTGGTGATCGGCTTGGTTATCGGCTGGGTGATCGCCTTGGCGGTCCACGTACCAGCGGCCGGCGATGAGCGCGACGGGCACCAGGGTGGCCACCAGCGGCGCGTAGAGCGTGGGCAGCGGCAGGTCCCAGTGCGCGCCCACCCAGGCGAGGGAGGCCCCGGCGATCCCGCCCAGGCTGTACGCGCCGTGGAAGCCGAGCATGATGCTGCGGCCGTACGCGCGCTGCAGGCTCACCCCGAGCATGTTCATCGACGCGTCGAGCGCTCCGACGGTCAGCCCGAACACCGCGAGGGCCGCCGCGAGCTGCCACACCGTCGTACCCGATCCGGCGGCCAGCAGGGCGACGGAGACGACGGGCTGGACCGCGCGGAGGACCAGCCCCGGGCGCATCCGCTTGACGAGATGCTCGGTGCCGACGCTGCCCACGCCGGCGAGGATCGGCACGGCGGCCAGGAAGAGGGGCAGCAGCCCATCGGATATCCCGTACCGATCCTGCAGCGCGGGTATGCGCGTCACCAGCAGAGCGAAGATCGCGCCCTGGACGAAGAAACTGATGGCCAATGAGGCCCGGCCCTGCCGAAGCCGGCGGCTCGGACGCGAATCCGTCATGGCCGTGGAGCGTACGGCCCCGGACTACTTGTGGGTAGAGGTGAGCAACCCTCGCAGTTCGGCCATGTGGACGAAACGGTCACGGGCCGCGGCGAGCTTGGCGGCGGGTGTCATGGCCGTGTAGCCGTACACATCCATCCCGGCGGCCACGGCGGCCTGGACCCCGAGCGGGCTGTCCTCGACGACGGCACAGCGCTCGGGCGCCACCCCCATCCGCTCGGCCGCGTGCAGAAACAGATCCGGGGCGGGCTTGCCCCGGCCCACATCCTCGGAGCTGAAGATGTGGTCCTCACCGAAGAGGTCGTACAGCCCGGTCGTACGGAGGGCGACGCGGATGCGCTCATGGCTTCCGGAGGAGGCGACGCAGTACGGAACGCCGTCGGCCCGCAGCTTCTCCAGCACCTCGGACACCCCGGCCACCGGCTGCAGCTCCTGGCGGAAGGCGTCGAAGACCCGGTCGTGGAAGGTGGTGTCGAAGTCCGGCGGCAGCCGCCGGCCCGAGCGCTCGAGGACCAGTTCGTGGATGCGATGCATGGCGGAGCCCATGTAGTCGCGTATGGAGTCCTCGTAGCTGGTGGGGTGCCCCAACTCGGTCAGGTAAGCGGCGAGATGCCGATTGGAGATGGGCTCGCTGTCGACGAGCACTCCATCGTTGTCGAAGATCACCAGGTCATAGCGCATGCGGCCAGCCTACAAACTGAAATGAGAAAAGCCCGGTCGGGAGCCGAAGCTCCCGACCGGGCTTTTCTTAAAAATTGTTCGGCGGTGTCCTACTCTCCCACAGGGTCCCCCCTGCAGTACCATCGGCGCTGAAAGGCTTAGCTTCCGGGTTCGAAATGTAACCGGGCGTTTCCCTAACGCTATGACCACCGAAACACTATGAAACAGACACCGGAACCACACCCCAAACAAGAGGGGGGTTCAATACGGTTCATTGCTTCAGAACCAACACAGTGGACGCGAGCACCTGAGGACAAGCCCTCGGCCTATTAGTACCAGTCAACTCCACCAGTTACCCGGCTTCCATATCTGGCCTATCAACCCAGTCGTCTACTGGGAGCCTTAACCCATCAAGTGGGTGGGAGTCCTCATCTCGAAGCAGGCTTCCCGCTTAGATGCTTTCAGCGGTTATCCCTCCCGAACGTAGCCAACCAGCCATGCCCTTGGCAGAACAACTGGCACACCAGAGGTTCGTCCGTCCCGGTCCTCTCGTACTAGGGACAGCCCTTCTCAAGACTCCTACGCGCACAGCGGATAGGGACCGAACTGTCTCACGACGTTCTAAACCCAGCTCGCGTACCGCTTTAATGGGCGAACAGCCCAACCCTTGGGACCGACTCCAGCCCCAGGATGCGACGAGCCGACATCGAGGTGCCAAACCATCCCGTCGATATGGACTCTTGGGGAAGATCAGCCTGTTATCCCCGGGGTACCTTTTATCCGTTGAGCGACGGCGCTTCCACAAGCCACCGCCGGATCACTAGTCCCGACTTTCGTCCCTGCTCGACCCGTCGGTCTCACAGTCAAGCTCCCTTGTGCACTTACACTCAACACCTGATTGCCAACCAGGCTGAGGGAACCTTTGGGCGCCTCCGTTACCCTTTAGGAGGCAACCGCCCCAGTTAAACTACCCACCAGACACTGTCCCTGATCCGGATCACGGACCCAGGTTAGACATCCAGCACGACCAGAGTGGTATTTCAACAATGACTCCACACTAACTGGCGTTAATGCTTCACAGTCTCCCACCTATCCTACACAAGCCGAACCGAACACCAATATCAAGCTATAGTAAAGGTCCCGGGGTCTTTCCGTCCTGCTGCGCGAAACGAGCATCTTTACTCGTAGTGCAATTTCACCGGGCCTATGGTTGAGACAGTCGAGAAGTCGTTACGCCATTCGTGCAGGTCGGAACTTACCCGACAAGGAATTTCGCTACCTTAGGATGGTTATAGTTACCACCGCCGTTTACTGGCGCTTAAGTTCTCAGCTTCGCCACACCGAAATGTGACTAACCGGTCCCCTTAACGTTCCAGCACCGGGCAGGCGTCAGTCCGTATACATCGCCTTACGGCTTCGCACGGACCTGTGTTTTTAGTAAACAGTCGCTTCTCGCTGGTCTCTGCGGCCACCACCAGCTCACCGAGTAAATCGGATCACCAACAATGGCCCCCCTTCTCCCGAAGTTACGGGGGCATTTTGCCGAGTTCCTTAACCATAGTTCACCCGAACGCCTCGGTATTCTCTACCTGACCACCTGAGTCGGTTTAGGGTACGGGCCGCCATGAAACTCGCTAGAGGCTTTTCTCGACAGCATAGGATCATCCACTTCACCACAATCGGCTCGGCATCAGGTCTCACCCACAACAAGGAACGGATTTACCTACTCCTCGGGCTACACCCTTACCCCGGGACAACCACCGCCCGGGCTGGACTACCTTCCTGCGTCACCCCATCACTCACCTACTACAGGTCTGGACCGTCGGCTCCACCACTCCCCTCAACTCCGAAGAGATCAGGGCGGCTTCACGGACTTAGCATCGCCTGGTTCGACGTTGGCGCTTCAAAGCGGGTACCGGAATATCAACCGGTTGTCCATCGACTACGCCTGTCGGCCTCGCCTTAGGTCCCGACTTACCCTGGGCAGATCAGCTTGACCCAGGAACCCTTAGTCAATCGGCGCACACGTTTCCCACGTGTGTATCGCTACTCATGCCTGCATTCTCACTCGTGAACCATCCACAACTCGCTTACACGGCTGCTTCACCCGGCACACGACGCTCCCCTACCCATCACAGCGATCGTTAGACCACATGCTGCAATGACACGACTTCGGCGGTACGCTTGAGCCCCGCTACATTGTCGGCGCGGAATCACTTGACCAGTGAGCTATTACGCACTCTTTCAAGGATGGCTGCTTCTAAGCCAACCTCCTGGTTGTCTCTGCGACTCCACATCCTTTCCCACTTAGCGTACGCTTAGGGGCCTTAGTCGATGCTCTGGGCTGTTTCCCTCTCGACCATGGAGCTTATCCCCCACAGTCTCACTGCCGCGCTCTCACTTACCGGCATTCGGAGTTTGGCTAAGGTCAGTAACCCGGTAGGGCCCATCGCCTATCCAGTGCTCTACCTCCGGCAAGAAACACACGACGCTGCACCTAAATGCATTTCGGGGAGAACCAGCTATCACGGAGTTTGATTGGCCTTTCACCCCTAACCACAGGTCATCCCCCAGGTTTTCAACCCTGGTGGGTTCGGTCCTCCACGAAGTCTTACCTCCGCTTCAACCTGCCCATGGCTAGATCACTCCGCTTCGGGTCTTGAGCGCGCTACTAAACCGCCCTATTCGGACTCGCTTTCGCTACGGCTTCCCCACACGGGTTAACCTCGCAACACACCGCAAACTCGCAGGCTCATTCTTCAAAAGGCACGCAGTCACGAGACACCAGCAAGCTGATGTCCGACGCTCCCACGGCTTGTAGGCACACGGTTTCAGGTACTATTTCACTCCGCTCCCGCGGTACTTTTCACCATTCCCTCACGGTACTATCCGCTATCGGTCACCAGGGAATATTTAGGCTTAGCGGGTGGTCCCGCCAGATTCACACGGGATTTCTCGGGCCCCGTGCTACTTGGGAAATACTCAAGCAAGTTGCCGACATTTCAGCTACGGGGGTCTTACCCTCTACGCCGGGCCTTTCGCATGCCCTTCGCCTACATCAACAATTTCTGACTCACCGACCGGCCGGCAGACCGATCAAGAGCACTCCCACAACCCCGTACGCGCAACCCCTGCCGGGTATCACACACATACGGTTTAGCCTCATCCAGTTTCGCTCGCCACTACTCCCGGAATCACGGTTGTTTTCTCTTCCTGCGGGTACTGAGATGTTTCACTTCCCCGCGTTCCCTCCACATACCCTATGTGTTCAGGTATGGGTGACAGCCCATGACGACTGCCGGGTTTCCCCATTCGGACACCCCCGGATCAAAGCTCGGTTGACAGCTCCCCGGGGCCTATCGCGGCCTCCCACGTCCTTCATCGGTTCCTGGTGCCAAGGCATCCACCGTGCGCCCTTAAAAACTTGGCCACAGATGCTCGCGTCCACTGTGCAGTTCTCAAACAACGACCCGTACCCCGTCACCCACACTTCCGCATGGTTCACCGGGACCGGCCGAAGGAACAGGCAACTTTCCAGCCCGTACCCTCAGACACCCAACAGCGTGCCCGACGTCATCTCTCCACTCGCTCTGTGTTCCACGCCGAAGCAGTACTGACAGAGAAGAGCATCCAGACGATGCCGAATAGTCAACGTTCCACCCATGAGCAAACCGTGCGAGACATGCGCTCGCAGTCGGCTATGCGCTCCTTAGAAAGGAGGTGATCCAGCCGCACCTTCCGGTACGGCTACCTTGTTACGACTTCGTCCCAATCGCCAGTCCCACCTTCGACGGCTCCCCCCACAAGGGTTGGGCCACCGGCTTCGGGTGTTACCGACTTTCGTGACGTGACGGGCGGTGTGTACAAGGCCCGGGAACGTATTCACCGCAGCAATGCTGATCTGCGATTACTAGCGACTCCGACTTCATGGGGTCGAGTTGCAGACCCCAATCCGAACTGAGACCGGCTTTTTGAGATTCGCTCCACCTCACGGCTTCGCAGCTCATTGTACCGGCCATTGTAGCACGTGTGCAGCCCAAGACATAAGGGGCATGATGACTTGACGTCGTCCCCACCTTCCTCCGAGTTGACCCCGGCAGTCTCCTGTGAGTCCCCATCACCCCGAAAGGCATGCTGGCAACACAGAACAAGGGTTGCGCTCGTTGCGGGACTTAACCCAACATCTCACGACACGAGCTGACGACAGCCATGCACCACCTGTACACCGACCACAAGGGGGCCCCTGTCTCCAGAGGTTTCCGGTGTATGTCAAGCCTTGGTAAGGTTCTTCGCGTTGCGTCGAATTAAGCCACATGCTCCGCCGCTTGTGCGGGCCCCCGTCAATTCCTTTGAGTTTTAGCCTTGCGGCCGTACTCCCCAGGCGGGGAACTTAATGCGTTAGCTGCGGCGCGGACGACGTGGAATGTCGCCCACACCTAGTTCCCAACGTTTACGGCGTGGACTACCAGGGTATCTAATCCTGTTCGCTCCCCACGCTTTCGCTCCTCAGCGTCAGTATCGGCCCAGAGATCCGCCTTCGCCACCGGTGTTCCTCCTGATATCTGCGCATTTCACCGCTACACCAGGAATTCCGATCTCCCCTACCGAACTCTAGCCTGCCCGTATCGAATGCAGACCCGGGGTTAAGCCCCGGGCTTTCACATCCGACGCGACAAGCCGCCTACGAGCTCTTTACGCCCAATAATTCCGGACAACGCTTGCGCCCTACGTATTACCGCGGCTGCTGGCACGTAGTTAGCCGGCGCTTCTTCTGCAGGTACCGTCACTCTCGCTTCTTCCCTGCTGAAAGAGGTTTACAACCCGAAGGCCGTCATCCCTCACGCGGCGTCGCTGCATCAGGCTTTCGCCCATTGTGCAATATTCCCCACTGCTGCCTCCCGTAGGAGTCTGGGCCGTGTCTCAGTCCCAGTGTGGCCGGTCGCCCTCTCAGGCCGGCTACCCGTCGTCGCCTTGGTAGGCCATCACCCCACCAACAAGCTGATAGGCCGCGGGCTCATCCTGCACCGCCGGAGCTTTCCACACGCATCCCATGCGGGAGCGTGTCATATCCGGTATTAGACCCCGTTTCCAGGGCTTGTCCCAGAGTGCAGGGCAGATTGCCCACGTGTTACTCACCCGTTCGCCACTAATCCCCGGCCGAAACCGGTTCATCGTTCGACTTGCATGTGTTAAGCACGCCGCCAGCGTTCGTCCTGAGCCAGGATCAAACTCTCCGTGAATGCTTCCGGGATATCCCGGCAACACATCACGAGAGCGGAGCAGACCGGAGGAATAATCCAGTCCGCTCACAGCGTCCTCGCTGTGTATTTTTCCAAAGGAACCTCGTCCGAGATGGACGGGGTATCAACATATCTGGCGTTGACTTTTGGCACGCTGTTGAGTTCTCAAGGAACGGACGCTTCCTTCGTAACCGTTTCACCGGTTTCTCCGGGCGCTTCCCTTCGGTGTTTCCAACCTTACCAGATCCGTTTTCCGTTCCGTTTCCGGTCCGAATTCCGTTTCCGGCCCCCTGCTGGAGCGGGGTCTTTCGCACCTTCCGGCGTGATCACTACTTTAGCGGATTCCCCCGGATGCTCATAATCGAGCTTCCCGATCCGAATTCCGGCATGCCGAAATCCATCCCAATGAGGGGCCGTGCAGAAGTGGTTTGCCGCCGGTGCGGCTCGAGTGGCTGCCGCGTTTCCCCGCAGGGCTCCGTGGCAACTCGGTGAACAGTACACGACGCCCCGAGGACCATCAAACTCATGGCCGGACGCCCCGTCAGGGCGTACCGTCTAGGGCATGACGAGCGCATGTGTACACCCACGGTGGTGGGCCGCCTGACGGCGGCCGCCTCTATCAACACATGCGCAACCACGGCCGCCGCTCCGGCGGCCGTTCGCGTATCTCCTCCCCGCGAAGCCCGGCCGGCCGGGTCGGCGGTCCCGACACAGCGGGAGATGGCAGAGAGATGACGGAGACGAAGACGGCACGGCGCCGGATCTTCAGTGGGATCAAACCGAGTGGGCATCTGACCCTCGGCAACTACCTCGGGGCCGTACGCCGGTGGGTTCAGGAGGACCAGCACCGTGCCGACGCGCTGTTCTGCGTCGTCGATCTGCACGCGCTCACGGTCGAACACGACCCGGCGCGGGTGCGGCGGCTCACCCGCCAGGCCGCCACGCTGCTGCTGGCCTCGGGGCTCGACCCCGAGCAGTGCACGCTGTTCGTCCAGAGCCAGGTGGATGAGCACGCGCGGCTGTCCTATCTCATGGAGTGCACGGCCACCGACGGCGAGATGCGGCGGATGATCCAGTACAAGGAGAAGGCCGTGCGGGAGCAGGCGAGAGGGCGGAGCGTACGACTGTCGCTGCTCACCTATCCGGCGCTGATGGCGGCCGACATCCTCGCCTATGGCACGCATGAGGTGCCCGTCGGCGAGGACCAGACGCAACATGTCGAGCTCGCCCGGGATCTGGCGCAGCGGTTCAACCAGCGGTACGGACCGGTCTTCACCGTGCCCCGGGCCACTCAGCCACGGGTCTCGGCGCGGGTGATGGATCTGCAGGACCCCACCTCGAAGATGGGGAAGTCGCATGCGGAGACGGCGGGCATCGTCTATCTGCTCGATGAGCCGGATGTGGTGCGGAAGAAGATCATGCGGGCCGTCACGGACAGCGGAACCGAGGTGCGGTACGACCGGACGGAGCAGCCGGGGGTGGCCAATCTGCTGGATGTGCTCGCGTCGTGCACCGATGGAAAGCCGGAGGTGCTGGCCGAGGAGTTCAGCTCGTACGGGGCGCTGAAGGGTGCCACGGCGGAGGCGGTGCTGGAGGTGCTGCGGCCGCTTCAGGCCCGGCACGCGGAGCTGTGCGCCGACCCCTCTTATATGGACGGGGTGCTGCGGGCCGGGGCCGAGCGGGCGCGCGGGCTGGCCCGGCCCCGGGTGGACGAGGCGTATGCGGCGGTCGGGCTGCTGCCGCCTGCCTGACCAGAGCGGCCGGGCGCCGGACACCTGACCGAAGCGACCTGGCGCCGGGCGCCTGACCAGAGCGATGGGCGCCCGGCCGGCCGGTCTCAGCCGTTACCGGAGGCGAGTTCGCGGCTGCGGTCGCGGGCCGCCTCCAGCGCGGCGATCAGCGCGGCGCGCACACCGTGGCTCTCGAGCTCGCGGATGGCGTTGATCGTGGTGCCCGCCGGGGAGGTCACCGCCTCCCGGAGCTTGACCGGGTGCTGATCGCTGTCGCGCAGCATCACCGCGGCGCCGATGGCCGCCTGGACGATCAGGTCATGGGCCTTGTCGCGGGGCAGGCCCAGCAGGATGCCCGCGTCGGTCATGGCCTCGACGAGGAAGTAGAAGTAGGCCGGGCCGGAGCCGGAGAGGGCGGTCGCGGCGTCCTGCTGGGACTCGGGGACGCGCAGGGTCTTGCCGACGCCGCCGAAGATCGCCTCGGTGTGGGCGAGGTGCTCCTCGGTGGCGTGGCTGCCCGCCGAGATGACGGACATGGCCTCGTCGACCAGTGCGGGGGTGTTGGTCATCACACGGACGACCGGGGTGCCGGCGGCCAGGCGCGCCTCGAAGAAGGAGGTGGGGATGCCGGCGGCGCCGGAGATCACCAGCCGGTCGGCGGGGACGTGCGGGGCGAGCTGATCGAGCAGGGCGCCCATGTCCTGCGGTTTGACGGTGAGGATGAGGGTGTCGGCGGACTTGGCGGCCTCGGCGTTGGAGACGGCCTCGACGCCGTGGCGCGAGCGGAGCTCCTCGGCGCGCTCGGGGCGGCGGGCCGTCACCAGGAGGTCGGACGGCGACCAGCCACCTCGGATCATTCCGCTGAGAAGTGCCTCACCAATCTTTCCCGTGCCGAGCACGGCGACCTTCTCCGTCATAGTGCGGCTCTCCTCATACCTGAGCGGGTCGTGCTGTGCTGCATGTGTGTTCTCCGCCATCTTCCCACGGGTGGCCTATTTCCTACGGCTTTTATGAATTACTTATTCGTCGTTCGATGAATTAAAACTTTCGCGCCATCCGGCGTGCCCGGGAGGCCGCTTTGCGCCCGCGCCTATAGGGGCGCCCGGAACCAAGCAGTCCTGTTCGATGACTCCGAGTTCACAAGTTGGTTACATATCGACTTGCAAATGGTCACAGTCTCATGGACACAATGGGGGCCGGTGTCTATACGTACGGGAGGGGGGCGATGGTGAGGAGCATTCGGCATACCGCTCACGCACTGGTAACGGCGGTAGCCGTGTTGCTTGCCCTCTTCATCGCGGCTGATTGCGCGTCCGCGCAGGTCATCCATCCCGAAACGAGCAGCGTCACCGCTTCGGCCGATCTGCGGCAGGCCACCAAATCATGGGTCTCCGCGCACGGCGACAACGGAACAGAAGACTGCAAGGGGCTTCGCGGACGAGCCCCGCTGACCGCTCCCACACCGAGCGGCAAATACGGATGTGTGTGCGGTTGCGACACTGGTGTTCCGGTGCCGCGTACCGCCATCTCCACATCGGTCACCGAACGGCAAGCCGTTCCGGTGTCGAGATCGGGCGAGCTGCCCGTCATCCTCCAGATCTTCCGCTGCTGAGAGCCACACCGCCGTTGCCCGGCGGTTCGTCTCGCACCATTTCCGCGCTTTTCACGCTTCTCACGCAAGCGATCTCAACCGCCAGCGACCGATTCCATCGATCCCACTGACGTAGCGCTATGCCGTGCCCCCGCCTGCCCATGAGCCGGTGACGGGGCGCACTGGAGGCAGCCCTCATGCGAAACTCTCTCCTTGACCGTTTCCGTGGTGCCGGAGGCACCCCAGGCTCATCCGGCGCCGGAACATTCCGCGCCGACTTCACCGCTTCTCTCGTCGTCTTCCTCGTCGCCGTGCCCCTGTGCGTGGGGGTGGCGGTGGCCTCGGGTGTTCCGGCCGAACTCGGCCTGATCACCGGCATTGTCGGCGGGCTGGTCACCGGTTTCCTGCCGGGCAGCAGCCTGCAGGTCTCCGGCCCGGCCGCCGGTCTGACCGTGTTGGTGTACGAGGCCGTGGAGCAATACGGCGTCGCCGCACTCGGCGTTCTCGTCCTGGTCTCCGGGCTGCTGCAGCTGGCCATGGGCGCGTTCGGCCTCGGCCGCTGGTTCCGGGCGATCTCCGTCGCCGTGGTGCAGGGCATGCTCGCGGGCATCGGCCTGGTGTTGATCGCCGGGCAGCTCTATGCGCTCGCCGATGCCAAGGCGCCGACCAGCGGGCTCGACAAGATCTTCGGCATTCCGGAGCTCATCGGGGACGTGGCCGGTTCCGGCGACGCCCTGAAGGCGGTCGCCGTGGGCGTCGGCACCATCGCCGTCCTGGTGCTGTGGCCGCGTTTCCGCAAGGGCGCCAAGGTGCTGCCCGCGCCGCTGGCGGCCGTCGCGCTCGCCACGGCCTCGACCGTGATCTTCGACCTGCCGATCGCGCGGGTCGAGGTCAAGGGTCTGCTGGACGCCATCCAGCCGCCCGGCGGCGGTGAGTTCCAGGCGCTCGCCGAGGTGGGGGTCATCGGCACCGTGCTCGCCTTCACGCTGATCGCCTCGGCCGAGAGCCTGTTCAGCGCCGCGGCCGTGGACCGGCTGCACGACGGTCCGCGCACCAACTACGACAAGGAGCTCATGGCGCAGGGCGCGGGCAACGCGGTGTGCGGTGTCCTCGGGGCCCTGCCGATGACCGCGGTGATCGTGCGGAGCGCGGCCAATGTGCACGCCGGCGCCAAGACGAAGGCGTCACGGGTGCTGCACGGTGTGTGGCTGCTGATCTTCGCGGTGCTCTTCCCGTCGGCCCTGGGCATCATCCCGGTCGCGACGCTCGCCGGTGTGCTGGTGTACTCCGGCTGGAAGCTGATCCCGACCAAGGACCTGGTGCCGCTGTGGCGGACCCACCGCGGTGAGGCGATCATCCTGATCGTCACCGCCGGCGCGATCGTGATCACCAATATGTTCGAGGGCGTGATCATCGGTCTGCTGATGGCCGTGGCCAAGACGGCCTGGGAGACCTCGCATGTGCATGTCGAGGTCAGCGGGCTCGAGGACGGCGACGACGGCGACCAGCCCCTGCACGTCCGGGTGCGCGGTCACGCGACCTTCCTGCGGCTGCCCAAGCTGCTGGACGAGCTGGAGGGGCTGCCCCGTGAGCGGGAGGTCGAGCTCGACCTGACCGGGCTGCGCCATGTGGACCACGCCTGCGAGATGGCGCTGGCCACCTGGACCGAGCGGCACAACGCGGTGGTCAAGCGGGACACCGCCGTCGAGGAGCGGGTCCCGGCGTAACGGCCCGCTCGGGGGACACGCCCCCTTCCGTCAACTGGCCCCCGGCGCCGCCCTCGCGGCTCCGGGGGTCAGTCGCGCTCCGGCCCCGTGGGTCAGCCGCAGGGCACGGTGACGAAGCCGTCGCTGCCGGTCCGTACATACGCGTCGGACACATACTGGCCCGGCGCGATGCTGTCCCAGATGTCCGTGGTGCCATACGGTCCGGACACCTTCTCGCCGTGCCGCTGGCAGCGGATGGGGACCCGGGTGTTGTACGGCAGCACCTTGACGACTCTGTGGTTGGTGCCGGGCCCGCTGCGGACGTTCACCTGGTAGCCGGGCGCGGTCGGATAGGTGATCGCTCCGGCGGTGGTCTCGACGTCGGCGGCTTCGGTGGCGCTTGCGGCGTCGGTGGTGGCGACGGTTTCGGCGGTCTCTTCCATGGCCATGACGGCCCCTCCCCCGTTGAACTTCTTTCCGAAGTTGTGCACATGTCGTGTGAAGTGACACGACATGCGGAGGCTAACAAGGCTCGCACGTGCCATCGACTAGGCTCGCCGAGTCGCGAATGCGGCCGAATTCACGGGGGTGGGGCATGCCGCCGGTGCACAGAGCCGGGAGGGGCGCGGAAGCGGAGGATCCGGAATACGCCGGGCAGTACCGGCTCGAGGCACGCCTCGGAGCGGGTGGCATGGGCGTGGTCCATCTGGCCCGCTCGCCCTCGGGACGGCGCCTCGCGGTGAAGGTCGTCCATGCCGAGTACGCCGAAGACCCCGAGTTCCGGGCGCGGTTCCGGCAGGAGGTGGCGGCCGCCCGGCGGGTCAGCGGCGCGTTCACGGCGCCCGTGGTGGACGCCGACCCGGAGGGGCCGAGGCCCTGGATGGCCACCCTCTACATCCCCGGCCCGACCATCGCCGAACACGTCAAGCGGAGCGGGCCGTTGCCGCCGGACGAGACGGTGCGGCTGGCCGCGGGGCTCGCGGAGGCGCTGCGGGACATCCATCGGGTGGGCGTGGTGCACCGCGATCTCAAGCCGAGCAATGTGCTGCTCGCGGCGGACGGCCCGAAGGTCATCGACTTCGGCATCTCGCGGCCGTCCGACAGCGAACTGCGCACCGAGACAGGGCAGTTGATCGGCACTCCGCCGTTCATGGCGCCGGAGCAGTTCCAGCGGCCGCGTACGGTGGGGCCGGCGGCGGATGTGTTCGCGCTGGGCTCGCTGCTGGTGCACGCGTCCACCGGGCGGGGGCCGTTCGAGTCCGAGAGCCCGTACATCCTGGCGTACCAGGTGGTGCACGACGAGGCGGATCTGGCGGGGGTGCCGGATGAGCTGCTGCCGCTGATCCAGCGGTGTCTGGCCAAGAACCCCGAGGACCGCCCCACGCCCGACGCCCTGATGACGGTCCTGCGCGCCGTCCGCGGCCCCCATCCGCCGGCGCCGCGCGGCCCCGTCCCGCTGGTGCCGCAGCAGCGGACGCCGGAGCCGCACTCCCTGCCGGGCGGTCGCGGGGAGCAGGTCGGCGGCGCCACGAATACGCAGGTGAAGGCGGGCTCCGAGCCCGCGCCCCGGCTCATGAAGGACACGAAGGCCGAGCCGGAACCGGTGGCGGACGAGCCCGAGTCGGTGACGAGCGGGCTCGTGGCGGATGGGTCCGTGGCGAATGGACCGGTGACCGATGGACCGGTGGCGGACAGACCCGTGGCGGGCGAGTCCATGGCCGACCGGCCGGTGGTGCGGCGCCGGGGGATTCGGCGGTGGGCCCTGTCCGGGCTCGCGGCCCTCGTGCTGCTGGGCGCGGGCACGGTCGCCGCGCTGCGCCCGTTCGGCGAGGCGGACGCGTCCGGCGGGCGGCAGCCGCGGAACAGCGCGGCGACCGCGGAGGCGTGGCGCCCCTGGACCACGGGGCTGGACGTCGGAAAGCCCGCGGGCTCGGGGGCGCGGCCCGCGTTCTGCTCGTACGGAGCGGGCGCGCTGTACTGCGCTCGGCGCGGTATCGAGGCCGCCCGGGTCGATCCGGACGACGGCCGGGTGGTCTGGTCCCGGCCGTCCGCGGCGGGGAGCCCGGGCGACGGCGAGGCGATCTCCCCTCCCGTGTTCTCCGGCGGTCTGGTGCAGACGGTCTCCCCGGACGGTAAGCGGCTGCGGGCGCTCGACCCCACGACCCATGACGTCCGCTGGAGCCGCGAGGTGTCCCGTTACGACGGCGGGGTCTACGCCTCGGGCGACACCGTGCTGCTGGCCGCACCGGACGGCACGATCACGGCGGTGAACGGCACGACGAACAAGGAGCGTTGGAGCCACCGGCTGCCCGGCCACGCCCGGCCCGCCTTCTTCTCGTACGGCGACGGCCGCACGGCGTACGCCGTGACCACCGCGGACGATGGCGCGCACACGCTGGTCACGGCGGTGGACACGGTGCGTGGCGATACGCGCTGGCGCGCCTCGCTCAGCGGCAACCTGGCCCCGGCCGGGAGTGGCCCCGGCGGAGTGCTGCTGCTGACCGAGACGGACGCCCGGACCCGGACCACCGCCGTCGTCCGCTACGACCCAAAGCGGCGTACGGCGCGGCGGGTCGCGCTGTCCGCGCCGGTGTCCGCGACCAGTGCCGTCAGCAGCGGCGACCGGGTGTATGTGCTCGGTGCGGACGGCGGGTTGGTGGCCGTCGACACCGGGCGCGAGGGCTCGGCACAGGCGCGGCTCTGGCGTCTGGAGACCTCGGTGGCCAACGCGTCGCCGCTGGTGGCGGCGGACGGACGGCTGTACTTCTCGGCGGCGGACGGACGGTTGCTGGCCGTGGACGCCGAGCGGGGCGAGGTGATCGGCGAGACGCGGCGCTCGCGCGGGGGCGCGGCCGGGCGTGGCTTTCTGGATCTGATGCCTGCGCCGGTGGTGGCGGGGGGCAAGGTGTTCGCGACTGCCTCGGACGGCACGGTGTTCGCGGTGGACGGGCGGGATCCGGCCGGCTGGTGAGCCACGACAGGGGCACCGGCGCGATCCGGGGCTACGGGCGTCCGGCTGACCAGCGGCGGGGCCGCATATCGATGCTTTCCCCTACCCGCCCCTTCCCGTGCCAAGGGCTCCGACCCTGGACCCGGCTCCTCAAACGCCGGAGGGGCTGGATACGTTGCCAAGGGCTCCGCCCCTGGGCCCCGCCCCTGGGCCCCGCTCCTCGAGCGCCGGAGGGGCTGGATACGTTGCCAAGGGCTCCGACCCTGGGCCCCGCTCCTCAAACGCCGGAGGGGCTGGATACGTTGCCAAGGGCTCCGCCCCTGGGCCCCGCTCCTCGAGCGCCGGAGGGGCTGGATCGCGTTGACCGCCGGATCGTGGCTCGTTGGGGGGGAAGAACAGGAATGGCACTGCGCGCCGGGGACCCGGAGTCCATCGGAGGCTACGCACTCGAACGGCGACTCGGCCGCGGCGGGATGGGCACCGTCTGCCTGGCCCAGTCCCAGTCGGGGCGGCAGCTGGCGCTGAAGGTGGTGCATCAGCAGTTCGCCGATGACGACGAGTTCCGGGTGCGGTTCCGGCAGGAGATCGCGGCCGGCCGCGGGCTGACCTGCTCCCCCGATGTGGTGGCCGGACGCCCCCTCGCCGACTGCAGCCCGATGGAGGATCGCGCCGATCCGGACACTCCGAGCCGGCTCTACGCCCTGTCCCCCACCACGGGGGCGCCCCGGCAGATGCACGCCGGATGCGGGCGTGTCCCTGGCCGAGCGCTCGGGCGACCTTCTCCATCTGGAGCAGGGCGACCACGACAGCTTCGACTACACCGATCTGCTCTTCCTCTCCCCGGACGGCCGACCGGCGCGCCGGGTGAAGCTGCCCGAGGGGCTGTCCGCCCAGCAGACCAGGCCCACTCTGGTGGGCGACACGCTCTACTTCGTCCGGCAGAACGGCGAGGTCACCGCCGTCACCACGGCCGGAAAGCGGCTGTGGAGCGAGGCGACGGGGGTGGAGTGGCTGGGCTCACCGGTCGTGTCCGGGCGCCGGAACGCCCTGTATCTGGCCACCGCCGCGGGCCGGGTGGTCGCGCTGGACCGCGAGGACGGCCGGGTGCCGTGGCGGGGCAAGGCGCGTACGGACCCCGGTGGCGTCCCCGCCGAGCTGACGCTCAGCGGTGACGCCCTCACCACGGTCTATGGATACGACACCGTGGAGGCGGCCGGGACCGACATCAGCCGCGTCAGCCGAGCCGGCTGATGTCGCGGACCGCGCCCTTGTCGGCGCTGGTGGCCATCGCCGCGTAGGCGCGCAGGGCGGTGGACACCTTGCGCTCGCGGTTCTTCGGGGCGTAGACGCCGCCGAGCGCCTCGCGCCGGGCCGCCAACTCCTCCTCGCTCACCAGGAGTTCAATGGTGCGGCCGGGGATGTCGATGCGGATCCGGTCGCCGTCCTGGACCAGGGCGATGGTGCCGCCGGACGCCGCCTCGGGCGAGGCGTGGCCGATGGACAGGCCCGAGGTGCCGCCGGAGAAGCGGCCGTCGGTGACCAGCGCGCAGGACTTGCCCAGGCCCCGGCCCTTGAGGAAGGAGGTGGGGTAGAGCATCTCCTGCATACCGGGGCCGCCCTTGGGGCCCTCGTAGCGGATGACGACCACGTCGCCCTCCTTGACCTGCTTGCCCAGGATCCGCTCGACGGCCTCCTCCTGGGATTCGCAGACCACGGCGGGGCCCTCGAAGGTCCAGATCGACTCGTCCACGCCCGCGGTCTTCACCACGCAGCCGTCGACGGCCAGATTGCCCTTGAGGACGGCCAGTCCGCCGTCCTTGGAGTAGGCGTGCTCCAGGTCGCGGATGCAGCCGCCGGCGGCGTCCGTGTCCAGCGTGTCCCAGCGCTCGGACTGCGAGAAGGCGGTGGCGGAGCGCTTGCAGCCGGGGGCCGCGTGCCACAGCTCGACGGCCTCGGCGGACGGTGAACCGCCGCGCACGTCCCAGGTCTTGAGCCAGTCGGCGAGCGAGGAGCTGTGCACGGAGTGGACGTCCTCGTTCAGCAGCCCGGCGCGGAACAGCTCGCCGAGGATCGCCGGGATTCCGCCCGCGCGGTGCACGTCCTCCATGTAGTACGTGCCGCCGGGGGCCACGTTCGGGGCGACCTTGGCCAGGCAGGGCACTCGGCGCGAGACCTCGTTGATGTCGTTGAGGTCGTAGTCGAGACCGGCCTCCTGGGCGGCGGCCAGCAGATGCAGGATCGTGTTGGTCGAGCCGCCCATGGCGATGTCGAGCGCCATGGCGTTGTCGAAGGCGGCGCGGGTGCCGATGGAGCGCGGCAGAACGGTCTCGTCGTCCTGCTCGTAGTGGCGCTTGGTGATGTCCACGACCGTACGGCCGGCGGTCTCGTAGAGCGCCCGGCGGGCGGTGTGGGTGGCCAGCACCGAGCCGTTGCCCGGCAGGGAGAGGCCGATCGCCTCGGTCAGGCAGTTCATCGAGTTGGCGGTGAACATGCCGGAACAGGAGCCGCAGGTCGGGCAGGCGTTGTTCTCGATACGGAGGATGTCCTCGTCCGAGACGTTCTCGTTGACCGCGTCCGAGATCGCGTTGATCAGGTCCAGCTTGCGGACGGTGCCGTCGACGAGCGTGGCCCGGCCCGCCTCCATGGGGCCGCCGGAGACGAAGACGGTCGGGATGTTGAGCCGCATCGCGGCCATCAGCATCCCGGGCGTGATCTTGTCGCAGTTGGAGATGCAGATCAGCGCGTCGGCGCAGTGCGCCTCGACCATGTACTCCACGGAGTCGGCGATCAGGTCGCGGGAGGGGAGGCTGTAGAGCATCCCGCCATGGCCCATGGCGATGCCGTCGTCCACCGCGATCGTGTTGAACTCGCGCGGAATGCCACCCGCCGCATGGACCGCCTCACTGACGATCCGGCCGACCGGCTGGAGGTGGGTGTGACCGGGCACGAACTCGGTGAAGCTGTTGGCCACGGCGATGATCGGCTTGCCGAAGTCCTCGCGCGCTACGCCGGACGCCTGCATAAGGGCGCGGGCGCCCGCCATGTTGCGGCCATGGGTGACGGTGCGAGACCTCAGCTCAGGCACGGTGCTCGGCTCCCTCGTGATACGGGCGTCCGGCGAATGGGACGCCCGGCAATGCGGATCGGAGTCTTCTGAGCCTACGCCTGTGTCCATGGATCCGGATGGTCCGTCCGGATCCAGAGACGGTGGGGTCACTGTGTGGAAGGACCCGGTCAACTGTCGGTCAGCGCCGGACGGTCAGGGCCGGCCCGTCCGCGATCAGCTCTCGGTCAGATAGCGCCGCAGGGTGGGCCCCACCATGGCCACGATGTCATCGACCTCCGCCGAGGCCATCGGCTCCATCCGGATCACATAGCGCAGCATCGCGATCCCGATCAGGTGCCCGGCCGCGAGCTGGGCCCGGAACTCGGGGTTCGGGACGTCCAGCTCACCCGCCATCCGCAGCAGCACCCGGCGCTCGATCATGCCGCGCAGCACCGCGGCGGCGGCCTCGTTGGTCAGCGCCGAGCGCATCACGGCGAGCAGCGGCAGCCGGCTGACCGGGTTCTCCCAGATGCCGAACATAAAGCGGGCCATCCGCTCGCCCGCGCCCTCCCGGCTGCCGTGCACCGCGTCCGGGGCGGCCATGGCGGGCGCGAAGATCAGCTCGATGGCCGCCTCGAAGACCTGCTCCTTGGTGCCGAAGTAGTGGTGGACCAGCGCCGGGTCCACCTCCGCGGCCTTGGCGATGCCGCGGATCGAGGTCTTGTCGTAGCCGCGCTCGGCGAACTCGTTGCGCGCCGCGGCCAGGATCCGGTCGCGGGCGCCGGGGCCGTCGGAGGCGCTCGTACGGGCCGGGCGGCCACGCTTGCGCGGGCCCGTGGCGGGCCCGGATGAGGCGGGGGTCACGACCCGGGCACCACCCTGCTAGGCGGATTGGCCGAGGTCGGCGAGGCGAGATGCAGCCTGGTGAAGGCCAGGGCCTCCGCCAGGTCGGCCTCGCGCTCGGCGGTGGACATGGCCCGCCGGGTGTTGACCTCGACGACCACATTGCCGTCGAAACCGGTGGTCGCGAGCCGTTCCAGCAGTTCGGCACAGGGCTGGGTGCCGCGCCCCGGCACCAGGTGCTCGTCCTTGTTGGAGCCCTGGCCGTCGGCGAGATGGAGATGGGCCAGCCGGTCGCCCATGCGGTCCGCCATCTCCATCGCGTCCGTACGGGCGGTGGCGGTGTGCGACAGATCGATCGTGAAGTGGCGGTAGTCGTGCTGGGTGACGTCCCAGTCCGGGGCGTACGCGAGCATCTCGCGATCGCGATAGCGCCACGGGTACATGTTCTCGACCGCGAACCGCACATCGGTCTCATCGGCCATCCGCCAGATTCCGCTGACGAACTCGCGGGCGTAGGACCGCTGCCATCGAAACGGCGGGTGGACCACGACGGTGGACGCGTCGAGCTTCTCGGCGGCCGCTCTCGCCCGCTGCAGCTTGACCCAGGGGTCGGTCGACCAGACCCGCTGGGTGATCAGCAGACAGGGAGCATGCACGGCGAGGATCGGCACCTGGTGGTAGTCCGAGAGCCGACGCAGCGCCTCGATGTCCTGGCTGACCGGATCGGTCCACACCATGACCTCGACGCCGTCGTAGCCCAGGCGTGCCGCGATCTCGAAGGCCGTCGCCGTCGACTCCGGATAGACCGAGGCTGTGGACAGCGCGACCTTCGCATCCGGGATGCGCACCACTGGCTCTGTCACGAAGGACAGCGTACGGCGGCTGCTCTCCGCAGCCGAACCGCGGCGGCGCTTGCGACTGAACCACCGCCGCTTTCCGGCCCGGCCACCTCCGCTCCCCGGCCCGGCCACCAGGACTTTCCGGCTCGGCCGCCGCCGCTTCCCGGCTCGGTCACCGGAGCTTTCCGGCCCGGCCGCCGCCGCTTTCCGGCCCGGCCGCCGGGGCCTACCAGCCCGACCGCCGGGGGGCTTTCCAACCCGGCCGCCGCCGCTTTCCGACCGGGCCACCGTCACTCCCCGCCCCGGTGACGCTGCGTGGTCACGTGGGCAGGTGGTCCAGGCGGCGCAGGATGACGCCCTCGCGCAGCGCCCACGGGCAGATCTCCAGCTGTTCCACGCCGAACAGATCCAGCGCGGCCTCCGCCACCAGCGCCCCGGCCGGAAGCTGTCCGGCCCGGCCCTCGGAGACGCCGGGCAGATCGGCCCGTTCCTCGGTGGTCATGGCGGCCAGTTTCGGCACCCACTCCACCAGCGCCCGGCGGGTGAGACGGCGCTCCACGTACGGCCCCTCGGCGGAGCGCGCGGCGCCGGTGATCCTGGCCAGCTGCTTGAAGGTCTTGGAGGTGGCCACCACATGGTCCGGCGCCCCATGACGGCTGAAATCGCCGACGCTCCGGGCGATCTCGGCCCGCACATGGCGCCGCAGGGCCCGTATCTCCGCCGGGTCGGGCGGGTCGCCGAGCAGCCAGGAACCGGTCAGCCGGCCGGCCCCCAGCGGCAGCGAGACCGCCGCGTCGGGCTCCTCGTCCATGCCGTACGCGATCTCCAGCGAACCGCCGCCGATGTCCAGGACCAGCAGCTTCCCCGCGGACCAGCCGAACCAGCGGCGGGCGGCCAGAAAGGTGAGCCGCGCCTCGTCCGCGCCGCTGAGCACCTGGAGCCGCACGCCGGTCGCCTCGGTGACCCGGGCCAGGACCTCATCGGCGTTGGACGCCTCGCGGACGGCGGAGGTCGCGAACGGCAGGACGTCCTCGACGCCCTTGTCCTCGGCAGCCTCCAGCGCCTCCTTGACCACCGCGATCAGGCGGTCGACGCCTTCGGGGCCGATGGCCCCGGCGCCGTCGAGGAGTTCGGTCAGCCGCAGCTCGGCCTTGTGCGAATGCGCGGGCAGCGGGCGCGCGCCGGGATGGGCGTCCATCACCAGCAGATGAACCGTATTCGAACCCACGTCGAGGACACCGAGTCTCATAGCGTGAACGCTACTGCTCCCCCCTCGGTGTCATGCACAGGTCCCCCACCGATCGCATGCGATCGCGCGGCCGGGCGGCAGATCGGCGGCCGATCCCGGGCCCGCGCCGGGCCGCCGGGCCGTGTGCGGTCCCCACCTCCGGCTTTTGGCCGAGGGGCCTACCCTTGCACCGTGGCAAAGACGAAAAAGGCGAAGCAGGACAAAGGCCGGAAGACCGACCCGAAGTGGGCGGCCGAGGAGCCGATGCCGTCCGGGGCCGAGGATGCCGGGGCCGCCGGGGCCGCCGAGGACGAAGTCGGTCTGGACTTCGCCCGCGCATGGGTCGAATTCCCCGATCCGGCCGACGACGAGCAGTTCTTCCGATGCGATCTGACCTGGCTGACCTCCCGGTGGACCTGCATCTTCGGCCAGGGCTGCCAGGGCATCCAGGCGGGGCGGGCCAGCGATGGCTGCTGCACGCTGGGCGCGCACTTCTCCGACGAGGAGGACGAGGAGCGGGTCGGCCGCCATATGGCCCGGCTGACCCCCGAGATCTGGCAGTTCCACGATGTGGGGCACGCCTCGGGGTGGGTGCAGGAGGACGACGACGGCGAGCGGCAGACCCGGCGCCACAAGGGCTCGTGCATCTTCCAGAACCGGCCGGGCTTCGCGGGCGGCGCGGGCTGCGCCCTGCACATCCTGGCGCTGCGGGAGGGGCGCGAACCGCTGGAGACCAAGCCGGACGTGTGCTGGCAGCTGCCGGTGCGCCGGTCCTACGACTGGATCGACCGGCCGGACGACACCCGGGTGCTGCGGGTCACCATCGCCGAGTACGACCGGCGCGGCTGGGGTCCGGGCGGCCACGATCTGCACTGGTGGTGCACGTCGGCCACGTCGGCGCACGGGGCCGGGGAGCCGGTGTTCCGGTCGTACCGACCGGAGCTCACGGAGCTGATGGGCAAGTCCGGATACGACCGGCTGGCCGAGCTGTGCGAGCAGCGCCTGGCGTCGTCGCTGCCGCTGGTGGCTCCGCATCCGGCGGATCCGGCAACCCCGGCGGACTGACACGGGCGATTTACCGGGTGCCCGGCGGATCTTTACCCCTCCCCGCCCCTTCCCGAATCCGGGGCCAGGCCCCAGGACCCCGCCGGAGTCCGCCCCAGACCCCGCTCCTCAAACGCCGGAGGGGCTGGATTGGGCCCCCGCCGGTCGACGCCTCCGGGACCGCCGTCAGCCGAGGTGTGCGGGCCTCGCGTCAGCGCCTCGCGGCGGCCGGGCCGGACGGGGTGGGCGGCGGGTCGGTGGGGGTCGGGTTGCCGGAGGAGTCCGCGGGGGCGGGCGTGGGCTCGGGGGAGGCGCCGCGGCCCTCGATCAGCACCACCGCGCCCGCCGGGTCCACCGAGACCCGTGCGCTCCAGTGACCGGCCGGCTCCCGGCCGTGGTCCACCGAGACCGTGATGGTCGTGGAGTCGTCGGGCCGCAGCACCCCGCCCGTGTGGTTCAGCTGGAGCCAGGACGCCCCGGCGGAGGCCGACCAGTGCACCGGTGAGCCGCCGGAGGCGGTGAGGGTGATGACCGTCACCTCGCCCTCGGGGTGTGCCGTGACCGTGAGCCGCCCCGGGCCGGGGACCGGTCGGGACGGTCCTGAGCCGTCGCCGGGGCGGCCGCCGCCGGTCGGAGAGCCGTCCGGGCGGGACGCCTCGCCGCCCTTGTGCCCCGGCCGCTCCACCGCGCCGTCCACGCCGATGACCTCGACCGACACATCCGACGCCCCGCGGCCCGCCTTGGCGCTCCGCGGTCCGGAGCCGATCTGGGTGCCGGAACGGTCCTGCGCGCTGCCGCCGCGCTCGTACGAGCGACGGGCGGGCCGGTCCTGACCGGCCGGGGCCTGGTCCGTGCCGTCCGCCTCGGCGGCGGCCACCGACTCCGTATCGCGCTCGTCACCGGCGAGCGGGGCACCCCGGTAGGCGGCCCACAGCGCCAGCACCGGGGCCGCGACGACCGCCGCTACCACCGTCGTCGTCAGCGCGCGGCTGCGCATCCGGCTGCGGCGGGCGGCCCGGTCCTGGGGCTCCAGCGGGAAGCCGCGCCGGTCGAACCGCGGCCCGGCGCCCGCGCGGGAAGGGCGTCCGCTGAGCGCGCTCAGCAGCGCGGCGTGCACGGCGGCACGGGGGGCCTCCACCACCGGCAGCGCGGCGGGCGCGGCCGCCGTACCGGGCCAGGGTCCGTCGGCCGTGGCGCGCTCGGCCATCCGGCGGCACTCGCGGCAGTCGTCCACATGGCGCACCAGCTCGCGGCGGAGGGCCGCGGAGAGCAGCACTTGGGTGTCGCCCGCGAGCCGCGCGACGACCGGGCAGTGGCCCAGCTCGACGACGGCGAGGGCGGCACGCGTGCGCTCCACCTCGCAGGCGGCGCTGGAGAGCAGGACGCGGGTCTCCTCCTGGTCCTTGCCGAGCACGGCCGCCACCTCGGAGGGGCCCAGCCGATGGCGCACCGCGAGCTCGAGCGCCTCGCGCTGCTCGGCGGTGGTCCCGGCGGCCTCCGGCCAGGCCAGCGCGGCCAGTTCGCGACGGCGCTGGGCGGCGATGGGCTCGGGCAGCTCGGCCCCGGCGCCGTCGCCCGGGGTGTCCGTCCCCGTACGGCCGCGGCGCTCGGCCAGCTTGCGCAGACAGGCCCAGCGGGCGACCGCGTAGAGCCAGGGGCGGGACAGCTCGCCCTCCACGGTGACCCGGCCCCGCCCCCGGCCGGGGCGGCGCTCGGCCACCGCCAGCACATCGCCCACCGCGACGGCGGCCGCGTCGTGCTCGCACAGCGCCGACAGGCAGTAGGTGAACAGTCCGTCGAGATACGGCTCATAGCGTTCGGGCGGGCGCTGGGGGCGGGTGGTCGTGGAGCGGGGCGCACGGCGCCGCACCCGCTGTGCGCCGGTGGTCTGTGTCGAGTGCTCGGACCTGCTGCTCATCACCCGGCGACGGTAGGCGGATGATGCAGACTTCCTCGCGCCACTTGCACTGTTTTAACCCTTACGGGTGACCATCTCCCTCATAAGGGGACAGGTGTCCCCCTCCGGTGGCCGTAACCTGCTATGCGCCCGGCGCCCTCCGGCAAGGCCGACAAGGGGCCGGTGCGAGGCCGGAAAAGGGCCGGTGCGAGGGCCCGGGAAGGGCCGATAAGGGGGCCCGTGAAGGGCCCTTCACGGCCGCCGTTCGGCTCTGTCGGTGGCCGACGCTAGCGTTACGGCATGGCTGCCCGTAGCTCCTCCCGCTCATCCGCCAAGGACCGCCCCTCCTACCGCTGTACGGAGTGCGGCTGGACCACCGCCAAGTGGCTCGGCCGCTGCCCCGAGTGCCAGGCATGGGGCACGGTCGAGGAGTACGGCACGCCCGCGGTGCGCACCACCGCGCCCGGCCGGGTCACCTCGGCCGCCCTGCCCATCGGCCAGGTCGACGGCCGTCAGGCCACCGCGCGGGGCACGGGCGTGGACGAGCTGGACCGGGTGCTCGGCGGCGGGCTGGTCCCGGGCGCGGTCGTGCTGCTCGCCGGGGAGCCCGGGGTCGGCAAGTCCACGCTGCTGCTGGACGTGGCGGCCAAGGCCGCCTCCGAGGAGCACCGCACGCTCTACATCACCGGTGAGGAGTCGGCGAGTCAGGTGCGGCTGCGCGCCGACCGCATCGGCGCGCTGAGCGAGCATCTCTATCTCGCCGCCGAGACCGACCTCTCCGCGGTCCTCGGCCATCTCGACTCGGTCAAGCCCTCGCTGCTCGTCCTGGACTCGGTGCAGACCGTCGCCTCGCCCGAGATCGACGGCGCGCCGGGCGGGATGGCGCAGGTGCGCGAGGTGGCCGGGGCGCTCATCCGCGCGTCCAAGGAGCGCGGTATGTCCACGCTGCTGGTGGGCCATGTCACCAAGGACGGCGCCATCGCGGGCCCCCGGCTGCTGGAGCATCTGGTCGATGTCGTCCTGCAGTTCGAGGGCGACCGGCACGCCCGGCTGCGGCTGGTCCGCGGGGTGAAGAACCGCTACGGGGCGACGGACGAGGTCGGCTGCTTCGAGCTGCACGACGAGGGCATCACCGGGCTCGCCGACCCCTCCGGGCTGTTCCTCACCCGCCGCGCCGAGCCGGTGCCGGGCACGTGTCTGACGGTCACCCTGGAGGGCCGCCGGCCGCTGGTGGCCGAGGTGCAGGCGCTCACCGTCGACTCCCAGATCCCCTCCCCGCGCCGCACCACCTCCGGTCTGGAGACCTCCCGGGTCTCGATGATGCTGGCCGTTCTGGAGCAGCGCGGCCGGATCAGCGCGCTGGGCAAGCGGGATATCTACAGCGCCACGGTGGGCGGGGTGAAGCTGTCCGAGCCGGCCGCCGACCTCGCCGTGGCGCTCGCGCTGGCCAGCGCCGCCAGTGACACCCCGCTGCCCAAGAACCTGGTGGCGATCGGCGAGGTGGGTCTCGCGGGCGAGGTCCGGCGGGTCACCGGAGTGCAGCGGCGGCTGGCCGAGGCGGCCCGGCTCGGCTTCACCCACGCCCTGGTGCCGACCGACCCGGGCCGGATCCCGGACGGCATGCGGGTGCTGGAGGTGGCGGACATCGGGGACGCGCTGCGGGTGCTGCCGCGGCGCCGGGAGCGGGGCGAAACGGCGCGGGCGGACGCGGAGGACCGCGGCTGAGACGCGGAGGACCGCGGCTGAGACGCGGAGGACCGCGGCTGAGGTGACAGGCCGTGGGCGCGGTGTGTGCTGGTGAGGGCGTACGCAAGGGGGCCGTGAGCCGGGTGGTGCGCGGCACAGGGGGAGCGGCACTCTGCTTCGCACCTGCGGGCGTACGCCGGGAGACCCCACGGGAGGCCGGTGGCCGCCGGTAGACTTTGCCCTGGTCTCGCCCATACGTGGCCTCGCACACCGGCATGGCAGGGCGACTGGCGGCACCGACAGACCTTGCGACGGAGGAGTGCAGTGGCAGCAGGCGACCGGGCAACGGCACCCGGCAAGGCCGATGGTCTGATGCGTGCCTCCCTGAGCGCGGTCGCGCCCGGCACGGCGTTGCGCGACGGCCTCGAGCGCGTCCTCCGGGGAAACACCGGCGGGCTGATCGTGCTCGGCACCGACAAGACCGTCGAGTCGCTGTGTACCGGCGGCTTCGTGATCGACGTCGAGTTCACCGCGACCCGGCTGCGCGAGCTGTGCAAGCTGGACGGCGCGCTGGTCCTCGACAAGGACATCACCAAGATCGTGCGGGCGGGGGTGCAGCTGGTTCCGGACGCGGCGATTGCCACCGAGGAGACCGGCACCCGGCACCGCACCGCGCAGCGGGTCTCCATCCAGACCGGGTTCCCGGTGGTCTCCGTCAGCCAGTCGATGCGGCTGATCGCGCTGTATGTGGACGGCCAGCGGCGGGTCCTGGAGGACTCGGCGGCGATCCTCTCCCGCGCCAACCAGGCGCTGGCCACCCTGGAGCGGTACAAGCTCCGCCTCGACGAGGTCGCGGGCACGCTCTCGGCCCTGGAGATCGAGGACCTGGTCACCGTCCGGGATGTGAGCGCGGTCGCACAGCGGCTGGAGATGGTCCGGCGCATCGCCACCGAGATCGCGGAGTACGTGGTCGAGCTGGGCACCGACGGCCGGCTGCTCTCCCTCCAGCTGGACGAGCTGATCGCGGGCGTGGAGCCCGAGCGTGAGCTGGTGGTGCGTGACTACGTCCCCGAGCCGACCGCCAAGCGCACCCGTACGGTGGCCGACGCGCTCGCCGAGCTGGACCGGCTGACCCACACCGAGCTGCTCGAACTGCCCATCGTGGCCCGGGCGCTGGGGTACACCGGCTCGCCTGAGACCCTCGACTCGGCGGTCTCGCCGCGCGGTTTCCGGCTGCTGGCGAAGGTGCCGCGGCTTCCGGGCGCCGTCATCGAGCGGCTGGTGGAGCATTTCGGGGGCCTGCAGAAGCTGTTGGCGGCGAGCGTGGACGATCTGCAGATGGTCGACGGCGTGGGCGAGGCCCGGGCGCGCTCGGTCCGCGAGGGCCTGTCACGGCTGGCCGAGTCGTCCATCCTGGAGCGGTACGTCTAGGGTCTGTCGTTTCGGCGTTGGCGCCTGCGGCGGGCCGCTCCCCGCTCCTTCCCGAAACCGGGTCCGGCCCCGGGCCCCCGCCCCGGACCCCGCTCCTCAAACGCCGGAGTGGGCTGGATGTGGGCGGGGCGCCGTCCGCGTAACGGCGCCACCGAAAGCCGCCGGCCCGCCCTTGCCCTGGTCAGTCCTTCTCGAGGACGAACGACACCTTGGCCGTGCCGAGGCCGTCCACCTTCACCTCGACCAGATACGTGCCGGGCTTGGCCGACGCGCTGCCCGACGGGGTGGCGCAGTGCTCGGCGCTGCGCTTGCGGTCCCACTCCACGGTGCGCTTGATCTCGCCGGAGCCCTTCACCTCGACCAGCGCGCTGGCGCTGCCCTCCGGGCAGTCGCCGGAGGCCCAGACGTGGGCGTTCTTGGCGTCCGTGATGGTCAGCGAGGCCGCCGCGCGACCGAAGTCGACCTTGCAGGAGCTCGACTTGGTGTTCTTCACGACGATCTCGAAGGTGGGCTTCTCTCCCGGCGCCCAGGTGTTCTTGACCTTGGAGTCCTTGACGCTGCGCACCGTCAACTCCGCGTCGCCGGGGCGGCAGTCCCGCAGGCTCGACCCGGCGGGCAGACCCGGTCCGGTCCCGGTGCCGATGCCACCGCCACCCGCGCCACCACCCGAGGAGCCGCCGGAGCCGCTGCCGCCGCCCGCGCCACCGCCGCTCGCGCCGGTCCCGCCGTCGTCCGAACCGCCACCGCTGCCGCCGGAGTCGCCTGAGCCCGAGCCGCCGTTGTCCGACTCGTCGCGCCCGCCCGGCCGTTCGCTGTTCACCGGCCCGGATGAGGAGGGCCCTGGAGTGATCGTGCTCGCGGGTCCCCCGCCACCCCCTCCCTTGCCCTCGTCACTTCCGCCACCGCCCGAACCACCCCAGCCGAAGGCCCAGATGACCAGGAGCACGATGACGACGAGCAGGGCCAGCGCAACGATCCTCCGCCGCCAGTAAATGGAGGAGGGAAGCGGCCCGATCGGATTGCGCAGAGATCCCACGCGGAAACTCTACGAGAGATCGGGAGCTCTACCGGCCAATACCCCCCGCCCCGTTCCCTTCTTTTCTCATGATCCGACCGGATCCCGCACATGAGACCGCCATAAGTCCGCCACCAGGCCGCCACGAGTCGCCCCAAGACGCACCCAAGACGCACCCCGGAGGCACCCGAGTCGCCCTGCGGCCACCCTGAGGGGGCAGGGATACCGCACCCGGGCGCGGTAAGCGGCCATCCGTTCCCGCACGGACGCCCGTATCGCACGATTTGGCAACGACTGGCGCGGCTCGACCCGAACGCCCGCGCCCAGCGCGCCCGCGAACCGTCCCGTCGTGCCAGGATCGAGAACGATGACTGCCATTTCCGCTTCCGCCGCCCCGGCCGCCGCATCCCCCGACCCCGACGGAGCCGTTCTGCACCGGCCCGTCATCGACTGGTTCGACGCGCACGCGCGCGACCTCCCCTGGCGTCGCCCCGAGGCCGGTGCCTGGGGCGTGATGGTGAGCGAGTTCATGCTCCAGCAGACCCCGGTGAACCGGGTGCTGCCGGTGTACGAGCAGTGGCTCGCCCGCTGGCCGCGCCCGGCCGACCTGGCCGCGGAACCGCCCGGTGAGGCGGTCCGCGCCTGGGGCCGGCTCGGCTATCCGCGCCGGGCGCTACGGTTGCACGGTGCCGCGGCCGCCATAAGGGAGCGGCACGGCGGTGACGTACCGCGCGACCACGCCCAGTTGCTGGCGCTGCCGGGGGTGGGTGAGTACACGGCGGCGGCCGTGGCCTCGTTCGCGTACGGCCAGCGCCATCCGGTCCTGGACACCAACGTCCGCCGGGTGTTCGCGCGCGCGGTCGGCGGTGCGCAGTACCCGCCGAACGCCACCACCGCCGCCGAGCGCAAGCTGGCCCGCACCCTGCTCCCCGACGACGAGCCGACCGCGGCGCGCTGGGCGGCCGCCACGATGGAGCTGGGCGCGCTGGTCTGCACCGCCCGCACCCCCGACTGCGCCCGCTGCCCGATCGCCGCGCTCTGCGCCTGGCGCCAGGCCGGTCACCCGGAGCACGACGGACCGCCGCGGCGCGGCCAGACCTACGCCGGTACGGACCGTCAGGTGCGCGGCAAGCTGCTCGCGGTGTTGCGGGGGACGGTGACACCCGTACCGCAGGCGACGCTGGACCAGGTGTGGGACGAGCCGGTGCAGCGGGCCCGCGCGCTCGACGGACTGGTCTCCGACGGGCTGGTGGAACCGCTCTCGGGCGGCCTCTACCGACTTCCGCTGACCTGAGAAGCGCCTGCCGCCGACCTGAGGAAATCCCTCGTCACGGCCCTGTCTGTGACAGACCTGTGACACGCCCAGGACCCGGTTCTGACACTCGGTCGAACCGGGTTCCGTTGTTACACAACCTATGGATAGCTGTGCGTTCGCCGAGGCCCGGATGCGCATCGCGCCGCAACAGCGCCTCCGTAGCGTCCTTCTCGCGCCGACCGACAGGGCGGCACATCAACGGCGGGGAACCAGCGGGATGGAGGCTGCATCATGGGCAGCAATGTTCTGGACTTTGAGGAGTACGTGCGGAATCGGCAGGACGCGCTGCTGCGCAGCGCCCGTCGGCTGATTCCGGACCCGGTCGAGGCACAGGATCTGCTCCAGACCGCCTTGGTGCGCACCTACGGTCGCTGGGACGGCATAGCCGACAAATCACTCGCCGATGCCTATCTCCGGCGCGTGATGATCAACACCCGTACCGAGTGGTGGCGCGCCCGCAAGCTGGACGAGGTGCCCACCGAGCAGCTTCCCGAGGCGAGTGTCGAGGACAGCACCGAGCAGCACGCGGACCGCGCCCTGCTGATGGACATCCTCTCGGTGCTGGCTCCCAAGCAGCGCAGTGTCGTGGTGCTGCGACACTGGGAGCAGATGACGACGGAAGAGACCGCGGAGGCGCTCGGAATGTCGACCGGAACGGTCAAGAGCACGCTGCACCGGGCGCTGGCCCGGCTGCGGCAGGAGCTGGAGAGCCGCGATCTGGACGCCCGCGCGCTCGGCCGTCGGGACGAGGAAGGCAAGCGGGCCGGGAACGTCCGGCAGCACACGGGTCGGGTCCGGCGCGGCCGCCAGGAGCGGGGGCAGGGCCGGTGCGCGGCCTGACCAGGGCCTCCCCCAGCAGGACAGCCATGATCACCGGCGGTGCGGTCGTGGGCCTCGCGGCCGCCGGCGGCTTGATGCTGGCCGGATGCGGCGCCGCGAGCGAGGGTGTCCGCAAGGAGGGACCGGCGCGCACCGAGTGGGCCTCGGCCGCCGCGGACTCCGGCGCGTACGCGAGTGGCCACGCCTCGGGCCGGCCGTCACCGGCCGGGCAGAAGGTCGACGCGATCAAGCTGGTCAAGACGGATCCGAACGTCAGCGGCGATCTGAAGGCGAGCCTCAAGCCCTGCCCCAAGGGCAAGGCGCCCGAGGGCAAGCAGCAGATCGAGGGCTACCCGGTGGACGTGGCGTACGGCAAGCTGACCGGCTCCAGCGCCTCCGACCTGGTGATCAACGTGATGAGCTGCGGCGATGGCTTCGGCATCGGCTCGTATGTGTACCGCAAGGCGGGCGACCGGTACGAGAACGTGTTCAGCGACGAGCAGCCGCCCGTCTACGCCGACATCGCCAAGGACGAGCTGCGGGTGACCAAGCTCGCCTACACCTCCGGTGACTCCGTCTGCTGCCCTTCGAGCGAGGCCGTGATCACCTACCGCTGGGCCGAGGCGGACAAGACGTTCGACGTGCTGTCCCGCAAGCGCACCGACTACAGCAAGAATGTGCCCACGGAAGAGGCGACCCCGGCGCCGTCCGTGAGCGCCGACGACGGAACGGAAGGCTGAACCGAGGCTGTGGCCGAGACCCATGTGCTCTTCGTCGAGGACGACGATGTGATCCGTGAAGCCACGCAGCTCGCCCTGGAGCGCGATGGCTTTCTCGTGACGGCCGCACCCGACGGGTTGACCGGTCTCGAGCGCTTCCGCGCCGACCGCCCCGATATCGCGCTGCTCGATGTGATGGTTCCGGGCCTGGACGGGGTCAGCCTGTGCCGCCGGATCCGCGATGAGTCCACCGTGCCCGTGATCATGCTCTCCGCACGCGCCGACTCCATCGATGTGGTGCTCGGCCTCGAAGCCGGCGCCGACGACTATGTGACCAAGCCCTTCGACGGCGCCGTGCTGGTCGCCCGCATCCGGGCCGTGCTGCGCCGCTTCGGCCATGCCAGCGGCCCCGGCGGGCGGGGCGCGGAGCCCGTCCCCGAGGAGCCCGACGGCGGGGTGCTGTGCTTCGGCGATCTGGAGGTCGACCCCGAGGGCATGGAGGTCCGCAAGGGCGGCCGGCGGGTCGCGCTCACCCCGACCGAGATGCGGCTGCTGCTGGAGTTCTCGGCCGCGCCCGGCACCGTGCTCTCCCGTGACCGGCTGCTGGAGCGGGTCTGGGAGTACGGCTGGGGCGGGGACACCCGGGTCGTGGACGTCCATGTGCAGCGGCTGCGCGGCAAGATAGGCCAGGACCGGATCGAGACGGTCCGCGGCTTCGGCTACAAGCTCAAGGGCTGACCGGCGTTGGGGCGATTCGCGCTGCGCACCGGCCTGCGGTGGAAGGTCAGTCTCGCCATCGCGGCGGTGAGCACGCTCGTCGCGGTCGTGCTGAGCCTGGTCGTCCACAACGCGGCCCGGGTCTCGATGCTCGACAACAGCCGCACCGTGATGGACGAGCGGGTGAAGGTCGCCCAGCGGTGGTACGAGCAGTCCCGGGTGCTGGGCTTCGGCGCCAAGCTGGACGACCCCAGGCTTCCCGAGCAGCTCAAGAAGGAGGCGTGGCGCGGCCAGCGCGCCACCTATCTGGAGGACTCCGGCACCGGCACCCCCGAGGTGTGGGCCTCGGTGCCGCTGCGGAACGGCAAGGTGCTGTCCGTCCACACCAAGTTCCAGGACCGCTTCGCCGTCCTCAACGACCTCGACCGGGTGCTGCTCATCGGCTCGGTGGCGGTGGTGATGGGCGGTATCGCACTCGGCGTGCTCATCGGCGATCAGCTCTCCCGGCGGCTGCGCAAGGCGGCCACCGCCGCCCGCAAGCTGGCCGAGGGCGACTCCGAGGTCCGGGTGCGCGAGGCGATCGGCGGCCGGGTGCGCGATGAGACCGACGATCTGGCGCGCGCGGTGGACGGCATGGCCGAGGCGCTGCAGCAGCGGCTGGAGGCGGAGCGCCGGGTCACCGCCGATATCGCGCATGAGCTGCGCACCCCGGTCACCGGGCTGCTCACGGCGGCCGAACTGCTGCCGCCGGGCCGCCCCACCGAGCTGGTACGGGACCGGGCGCAGGCGATGCGCACCCTGGTCGAGGACGTGCTGGAGGTCGCGCGGCTGGACGGCTTCGCGGAGCGCGCGGAGCTCCAGGAGATAGCCGTGGCCGAGTTCATCGCCCGCCGGGTCCGGGCGGTGGCCCCCGACGCAGTGATCAACGTGGCGCGTGACGCCCATGTCTCCACCGACCCCCGGCGGCTGGAGCGGATCATGGGCAATCTGCTCGCCAACGCCGCCCGGCACGGCAAGCCGCCCTTCGAGGTCACGGTCGAGGGACGGGTGCTGCGCGTGCGCGACCACGGCCCCGGCTTCCCGGAGGAGCTGCTGAAGGACGGGCCGAGCCGGTTCCGCACCGGCAGCAAGGACCGCGCGGGCACCGGGCACGGCCTGGGGCTGACGATAGCCGCGGGCCAGGCGCGGGTGCTGGGCGCCCGGCTGACGTTCCGCAACGCCGATCCGGTGCTCGACGGGACCGACAGATCGGATGGCACGGACGGCGAGTGCCGGGGCGCGGTCGCCGTGCTCTGGCTGCCGGAGTCCGCGCCCACCAACACCGGCAGCTTCCCGATCATCGAGGTGCCGGACTGAGCGCTCAGTCCGAGACGCAGCCCTCCCAGGGCTTGCTGAAGTCCATCTCCTCGCGGAGCTGGGTGAACGAGAACCAGTTGCCGGAGTCGTCGCGGAAGAGGGCCTCGGTGCCGTACGGACGCTCCTGGGGCTCCTGGACGAACTCCACGCCCTTGGCCTTGAGCGCCTCGTAGTCCCGGTGGATGTCATCGGTGGTGAACACCCCGGCGCCGAGCACCCCCTTGGCGACCAGCGTCCTCAGGGCCTCGGCGGACTCCGGGTCGAGCCCCGGCGAGCTGGGCACCATCAGGGTGAGCTGCACATCCGGCTGGTCCTTGGCGCCGACCGTCAGCCAGCGCATACCGCCGCCCTCGCCGTCCCCGCCGATGCTCATGTCGGTGCGGACCTCGAGGCCCAGCTTCTCGGTGTAGAACGCCTTGGCCCGGTCCTGGTCGAGGACCCAGACGGTGACGATGGACATCCCCTTGATCATTGCTGCCTCCGGAGGTATCGGGATGGATCGCGCGTCGTCGCGACATCGCCACCGTAGGCAGCAGCAGGTCCGGCCCGCTTCTCAAGAATTGCTGTCCTCGGCGCCGCCGATGTGGGCAGGTGCGTCGCGCCCGCCGTACCACAACATGGCGTAACACCCCGGTATGACCCCCGCGGCCCGGCCGACGTACTGGTCCCGGTAGGCGCTGGGGGTGAGCCCGGTCTGCTTCTTAAAGCTCGTCGAGAACGTGCCGAGGCTGCTGAAGCCGACGAGCGAGCAGATCTCGGTGACCGAGAGATTGGCCGAGCGGAGCAGCTCCTCGGCCCGCTCGATGCGGCGCCGGGTCAGATACTGACCGGGCGTGGATCCGTAGGCGCCCTTGAAGGCGCGGATGAAGTGATAGCGCGAATAGCCGGCATGCGCGGCGACCGCGTCCAGGTCGAGCGGCTCGGCCCAGTCGCGGTCCATCACGTCCTTCGCGAGGCGCAGCCGGCGCAGATGCGCCAGCCGCGCCTCGTCCGGCGAGGTCACCATGGGGCCGATGCTGTCATGCCCCACTGACAGGCAGGTGGTTCCTCAGGGTCCCCCAGAGGCCGTTGGTCAGACGGTCTCGGCGACCGGCGCCGCGTCGGCCGGGGCCTCGTCGCCGCCGTCGGCGGCCTTGCCGGGCCCCCCGCGCAGCGGGACCTCCTTGACGAACCAGGCCGCGAGGAAGCCGACGATGCTGATCAGCGCGCCCCACAGGAACACCTGGTGGGCACCGCTGGCCACCGCGTGGGTGTACGCGTCCCGGATTCCCGGGGGCAGCTTCTTGAGGCTGGCCGGGTCGAGCTGGGCGCTTCCGGAGGTGACGGCCGCCGCCTTCCCACCGGCCCGCTCGGCCATGGTGTCCCGCACCTGGCTGGTGAACAGGGCGCCGAGGATGGCGACACCGAAGGAACCGCCCAGGGTGCGGAAGAGGGTGGCGGAGGAGCTGCCGACGCCCATGTCCTTCATCTCGACGCTGTTCTGCGCCACGAGCATGGTCGTCTGCATGAGGCAGCCCATGCCCATGCCCAGCACCGCCATGTAGAGACCGGAGCTGAAGCGGGTGGTCTCGGTGTCCATGGTGGACAGCAGGAACATCCCGACGGTGATCAGGAGACCGCCGATGATCGGGAAGATCTTGTACTTGCCGGTCTGAGTGGTGACCCGGCCCGCGACCAGCGAGACGACCAGCATGCCCAGCAGCATCGGGAGCAGCAGCAGCCCGGAGTTGGTGGCCGTGGCGCCCTGGACGGTCTGCTGGTAGAGCGGCAGGAAGGTGGTCGAGCCGAACATCACGAAGCCGACGAGGAAGCCGATGGCGGTGACCAGCGTGAAGTTGGCGTTACGGAAGATGTGCAGCGGCAGCACGGGCTCGGCGACCCGCTGCTCGACGAAGACGAACGCGACGAGCGCGAGGACACCGAGCACCCCGAGCCCGACGATCCGGGCCGAGCCCCAGGCGTACTCGTTGCCGCCCCAGGTGGTGATCAGCACGAGCGCGGTGATGCCCACGGTCAGCAGGGCCGCACCGGTGTAGTCGATCCGCCCCTGGGACCGCTTCTTCGGCAGGTGCAGCACGGCGGTGATCGCCGCGAGGGCGACGGCGCCGAGCGGAAGGTTGATGTAGAAGATCCAGCGCCAGCCGAGGTGGTCGGTGAGGGTACCGCCGACCAGCGGGCCACCGATCATGGCCACGGCCATCACACCGGCCATGATGCCCTGGTAGCGGCCACGCTCCCGGGGCGGCACCAGGTCACCGATGATCGCCATCACGCCGACCATCAGGCCGCCCGCGCCCAGGCCCTGGATGGCCCGGAAGCCGATCAGCTCCCCCATGCTCTGTGCCATACCGGACAGCGCCGAGCCACCGAGGAAGACCGCGATGGAGGTGAGGAAGATGCCCTTACGGCCGTACATGTCGCCGAGCTTGCCCCAGATGGGGGTCGAGGCGGCGGTGGCCAAGGTGTACGCGGTCACCACCCAGGAGAGGTGGTCGAGTCCCCCCAGCTCGCCGACGATGGTCGGCATCGCGGTGCCCACGATCATGTTGTCGAGCATCGCGAGCAGCATCGCGATCATCAGCGCGAAGATCACCACGCTGGTGCTGCGCTGCTTCGGCTCGGCCTTGCCCTTGGGCTCCTTGGGCATCTGGGCCTCCTGGGCGGCCTGAGCCGATGTCGAAGCGGATGACGCTTCGTCTTGTGATGGTTTTCGGAACATGTTCTCCGTCTCCCCCTGGGTGATGAGAGCCACTGACGCCCACTTACTTGCCGCCCGGCTAGTTCAGTACAGTGGAGACGGTAAGGCGCCAACTAGCCGGGCGTCAAGTAAGTTACGTTCGGCCTGCCGAGGGCAGCCAGACCACCAGCACAGGAGAGCACCATGGGCAGCACACCGCGGCGGGGAGACACCCGTCAGCGCATCCAGGACGTGGCCCTGGAACTCTTCGCGGAGCGGGGTTACGAGAAAACGTCACTGCGCGAGATCGCCGAGCATCTTGAGGTCACCAAGGCAGCGCTCTACTACCACTTCAAGACCAAGGAAGACATCGTCCTCAGCCTCTTCCAGGACCTGGGCCGGCCGCTCGACGAGCTGATCACCTGGGGCGAGCAGCAGCCGCGCACGCTGGAGACCAAGCAGGAGCTGCTGCGCCGCTACAGCGCGGCCCTGGACCTCGGCGAGCCGCTGATGCGCTTCATGCAGGAGAACCAGGCGACGGTGCGCGAGCTGAGCATCGGCCAGATCTTCAAGAACCGGATGCTCGCCATGTCCGCGCTGATCCGGGACCCCGAGGCGCCGATGGTCGACCAGGTCCGGAGCGTCACCGCCCTGTTCAGCATGCATGCGCGGATGTTCGCGCTGCAGGCGATCGAGGGCGACGCCGAGGACAAGCGCAAGGCCGTCCTCGAGGTCGCCCTCGATCTGGTGAAGCAGGCGCATGCGTCATCGACGCATGGCTGACATGCGCATCAAGCGCATGAATGGCGTCAGACCTTGACGCCGTGGTCGCGTCAGACCTTGACGCCGTGGTCGCGGAGGAACTTGAGCGGCTCGACCGCGGTGCCGTAGTTCGGCGTCGTACGGATCTCGAAGTGCAGATGCGGGCCGGTCGAGTTGCCGGTGCTGCCGGACAGGCCGATCTGCTGGCCCTCGGTCACGGTCTGGCCGATCCGCACATCGATGCGGGAGAGGTGGGCGTACTGCGAGTACGTCGCGTTGTCGTGCTTGATCACGATCGCGTTGCCGTACGCGGGGCCGTCACCGCCGCCGTTCGGGCCCGCCTTGACGACGACACCTTCGTGGGCCGCGTGCACCGGGGTGCCGGTCGGCACGACGAAGTCCTGACCGCTGTGGTTGTGCGACCACAGGTTGCCCGCCAGGCCGAAGGCGGCGCCTATCGAGAACTTGTCGACCGGGGTCTGCCAGTCCTTGGGGGCCTTCTTGGCCGGAGCCTTCTTGGCAGGGGCCTTCGCGGCGACCTTGACGGACGGGGCGGCGGGGGCCTCGCCCGCCCCCACGGCGAACGCCGTTCCGGCGCCCAGCGCGAGCGAGGCGCCCAGGCCGACGGCGACCACAGCGGCGCGCCCCTTGGATACGGACGTAAGCGAGAAACGGCGGTTTGTGGCGCGCGGGGCCATGGGAAGTACCTCCAGAAGCGTCTTTGGACGCCTCTTGTTATCCCGTTCCGGTGAATAGGCCAAGGTGTTCTTCTACTAAGTGGCTACGTAGCGAATTGATGATGTGATGCGTTTCCCGCGCGAAATTCCCGGAAACCCCCGTCACACCTCTGACCTGCGAGATCCCCTATTTACCGTAGTAGGCGCCGAAGGGCCTGTGCGAGAAGTCACCTTCGCCGGGACTTTCGGATGTCCGATTCGGGACCAACGTCCTTACCCCGCTGTACGCTGTCCGGTCAGGGACACACAACTACCGGGGGGAATGGACGTGGATCCCGCAGTCATCGGCGCGCGCCTGGCGTCGAGCGTCGTCACACCGCTCATCAAGAAGCTGTTCGTCAAGGAGGGGCCGGGCGCCGGGCTGGTCGACGAGCCGGTCCGTATTTCCTCCCTCCTCTCGTTCCGGGGCGAGAAGCGCACGCTCACCGAGAAGGACCTCAGCAAGCTCGCCGCCGAGCTGGTCGCGCGGGCCATCCGCAACGCCGGACCCGGCGAGCGGCCGTGCCCCGCCGACGAGGACGAGCTGGTCGCCGAGCAACTGGCCACCACGCTGTACGCGCTCGGCGACCTCGATATGAACGACGTCCAGGCGGTGCGGCTCGGCCACCAGGGACTGGCCTACGAGCTGGCCCACGCCACCCGCACGCGGGGCAGGACCACGCTGCGCCTCAGCCAGGGCGGCACGCTGCTCTACGAGCGCCTGCTGGACACCGCCTGCCTGCACATCCTGCACTTCTTCACCCAGCGCTCGGCGTTCGTCCCTCGCACGCTCGTCGAGCAGAGCGGCCGGCTCAGCGAGCTGATCACCAAGATCGACATCCTGATCGAGCGGATTCCGTCCCAGACCGCGCAGGACGCGGGCTTTGAGCGCCGGTACGCGGAGTACATGACCGGCAAGCACTCCACGCTGACCATCGTGGGGATCGACCTCAGCCACGCGGAGGCCACCTGGCCGCTGGACGCGGCGTATCTCAGCCTGGAGGCGGTGTCCTCCGGCGAGGAGCGTCCGCTGAGCGCGTTCGGGCTGGGCGGGGAAGAGCCCCCCGCCGCCCCGCAGCACACCGCCCTGCCCGCCGACCGGGCGCTCTCCGGCCATCAGCGGGTGCTGCTGCGCGGCGTCGCGGGCTCCGGCAAGACCACGCTCGTGCAGTGGCTCGCCGTGTCCACCGCCCGGCAGGAGTCGCTGCGCGGCCTGGAGCAGCTGATCGGCCGCGTCCCCTTCGTGCTCCCTCTGCGCACGATCGCCCGCCGGGAGTCGCTGCCCTCCCCGGCCTCGTTCCTGACCTCTGTCCACAACCCGCTGGACGGCGCCCAGCCGCCCGGCTGGGCCGACCGCGTCCTGACCGCCGGGCGCGGGCTGCTGCTGATCGACGGCATCGACGAGATCCCCGAGCGCGACCGCGAGCGCACCCGGGCCTGGCTGTCCGACCTCCTCATCGCCTATCCGGACAACCTGTGGGTGGTCACCTCCCGCCCCTCGGCCGTGGCCGACGACTGGCTGGGGGCTCAGGGCTTCGCCGAGTTCACGCTGTCCCCGATGAGCCGCGAGGACATGGCCGCGTTCATCGACCGCTGGCACGAGGCGGCCCGCCAGACCTGCCGTACGGAGGAGGAGCGGGCGACGCTGGGCGCGTACCAGTCGGCCCTGCACACCGCCGTCCGCACCAAGCAAGATCTCAGCCGCCTCGCCACGAACCCGCTGATGTGCGGGCTGATCTGCGCCCTGCACCGCGCCCGGCGCGGCTATCTGCCACCGGGCCGCAAGGCGCTGTACGACGCGGCGCTGTCGATGCTGCTGACCCGGCGCGACACCGAGCGCCACGTCTACGCGCCGGGCGACGTCCAGCTCGACGAGGAGCCCCAGCTCCAGCTCCTCCAGCGGCTCGCCTACTACCTGATCCGCAACGGCGAGGCCGAGCTGGACCGCGACCGCGCGGAGCACCTCATCGAGGAGGCCCTCCCCTCGGTCCCCGCCGCCCAGGCGCTGGGCGACGCCCCGGCCATCCTGCGCCATCTGCTCCTGAGGAGTGGGCTCTTGCGCGAGCCCTCCGTGAGCACGGTGGACTTCGTCCACCGCACCTTCCAGGACTATCTGGGCGCGAAGGCGGCGGTGGAGGCGTGGGATGTGGGCCTGCTGATCCGCAACGCGCATGACGCGCAGTGGGAGGACGTCATCCGCATGGCGGTCGCGCATGGGCGGCCGCGCGAGCGGGCGGAGTTGCTGCGCAAGCTGCTGGACGTGGCACGCCACGAGAACGGCGCCGAGTCGGCGCTTCGTCTCTTCCTGCTGGCCATGGCCTGCCTGGAGCACGCGCCCGACCTCGACCCGGCGATACGGGACGAGGTCACGCGGAACGCGATGGAGTTCGTCCCGCCCATGACCATCCCGCGAGCCCGGGAGCTGGCCACGGTGGGCCCCCTGGTGCTGGAGCTGCTTCCGGGGCCGGAGGGGCTGACGAACGAGGTGGCGGAGTGCTGCGTGGTGACGGCCTCACGCATACCGGTGGACGCGGCGATCCCGTATCTGGCGAGGTTCGCCGGCCACCCGGCGGTCGGGGTACGTGCGCAACTGGCTTCGAGCTGGGGGCGGTTCGACACCGAGCGGTACTTCCATGAGGTGATCCTGCGCCTGGACCGGGACGACCTGTACTTCGTGGCCGAGTCCATGCAGCATCTGCGGCTGCTCCTGGACACGGGTCCGCGTCCTTGGCTGATCCTGCGCGGAAATTTCACGGAGTTCCAGATCAGGGACAGCCTAGATGGGGAGGACGTGACCCGACTGCGGCTGTCCAGAAACGACTTGGTCAGCGATCTCGGCGCCGCGTTCGGCCACCTGGCGAACCTTGAGACGCTCTACCTGACCGGCTGTCACCAGGCCCTCGACCTCACTACCCTGCCCGACCTCCCCCTCCGCACCTTGTTCTTCGAGCCGCCAGGCGGGTGGAACAGGCCCGCCCTCCCCTGGGGCCTGGAGAGGCTTGTGGCGCTGGAGCGGCTGAAGATCACCAGCGGGGAGTCAGGGATCCACCCCCGCTACTTCCCACCCGGCATCACCTGGCTGGATCTGCATGTCGCGGGGGAGTACCTGAGAACCCCCTGGATGCCCTCGGCATTCCCCCGACTTCGTCATCTGAAAATCACGTTTGCCCGCGGCGCCAAGCACCCCATCGACCTATCCCCGCTCGCAGCCCTCCGCGGCCTGGAGACGGCCACCGTCGTCGGCGCGGAGATCAGCGGTGCCGCATCGCTGCACGGCGTCACGGTAACGGCTTTCCCCTCCGCCGCTCTGCCTTCAGCAGGCGCTGGTAGTCCGTGAGCACGCGCAGCAGCGCGAAGCCGGTGCCGAGGGGGACGGTGCCGAGTTCCAGTTGCGGTTGGCGGGGGTCGGTGAGGTTGGCCCGTACGTCGGGGAGCCGTACGCCGTGGGCGGCGAACTCGTCGCGGAGGATCGCGGCGACCCGCTCGGCGGGGGTGGGGCTCATGCGTGGCTTTTCGTGTGCGTGGGCGGGACGTTGAACTCGAACCAGACCGCTTTGCCGGTGCCTTCGGTGGATTCGTCGAGGGTCATGCCGCAGATGTCAGAGAGGGCCGTGACCAGGAAGAGGCCGCGCCCGTTGGTCTCATCGTTCGCGGCGCGGCGGGGCGAGGGCAGTTCGGGGCTGTCGTCGTGGACGGTCACCCGGACGCGGTCGTGTTGGACGGTGGCGGCCATCCGTACGTCGCCCTTGCCGTGCCGGTGCACATTGGTGACTAACTCCGATGTGCAGAGAGCTGCCGCCTCGGCGAGTTCGTTCAGGCCGCAGGTCGCGAAGACGCCGCGCACGAAGTCGCGGCACAAGCGGGGTGAGGTGGGGAGAGCGGGGGCGGAGAGGGTGTAGCGGTGCGGGTGTTCCGGGTGTGCGTGTGCTCCCATGCGACGCCTCCGTGGCGCTCGTAGCTCAATACCCTGTGTGAGCAAGGCAACACCCAAGGTATGGCAGGACTCAGCAATATTGCAACCGATCCGCGAAGATGATTGGACTGCCCCACCCGTGCGGGGCACACTGTCACCGAATCCCCTGGAGGACCGGCCGTGGCGCTGCGAACGCTCATCACCGAACGGCAACGCCGACTCGGCGCAGAGCTCAAGAAGTTAAGACTTCAGGCAGGGTTGTCGATCGCCGAGGGCGGCAAGCAGATCGGCATGGGCGCCCCGCACCTGAGCCACATCGAGGCGGGGCGAACAGCCATCCCAACCGACCGCCTGCGCGAACTCGTTGACGCATATGGGTGCAAGAATGAGCCCTATGTTGACGAGCTGATCAGCATGGCCGAGAGCGACGGCAAGGGTTGGTGGTCCGCATCTCGGAAGTCCTTCCCGCAGTCCACGCTCGACCTCGCCGAGTTGGAATCCCGGGCCACAAGGGTCCTGACGTACGAAACCCTCCTGATCCCCGGCCTGTTGCAGACCGAGTCGTACATGCGAGCCCTGTTGCACAGCGGGCTTCCTGACGCCTCGCCCGAGGAGATCGAGCAACTCGTCCACTTCCGAAGAAGCCGCCAGGCGATCCTGGGACCTGACCAGCCCGTCACGTTCCAAGCGGTCATTCACGAGGCTGCGCTCCGCATGGAGGTGGGCGGTCCGCAGGTCATGAGGGAGCAGTTGATACAGCTCATCCGGGTGTCGATGAACCCGCGCGCGACCATCCAGGTCTTGCCCTTCAAAGTCGGCGCGCGCTTTTGGCACAGCACACCGTTCCTCATCCTGGGAGTCGGAGTTCCGGGCCTCGAGACCGTGGTCGCGGATCACCCGTCCGCGAACCTGCGGCTCGGCGATGCCGAGTCCATCGCACGCTACGAATCCGCATTCAGCGATCTGAGCCAGAGCGCACTGCCACCGGTAGTCGCGGATGCGGCTCCGGAGCTCCATGAACAGCGCGACTCGTGGGGCCTCCTCCAACACATCCTGTACACCCTCTAGGGAAGGCATCATGTCCGACCTCACCTGGCAGAAGTCATCCTTCAGTGAAGCTGCTGCGGCCAACTGCGTGGAACTCGCCGCCGCCCCCAGCGGCATCCGCATACGTGAGAGCGACGAGCCCAATGCGGTGCTCCGGACCAGCCCAGCCGCGCTCGGCGCCCTCATACGTGCCGTGAAGGTCGGCCGCCTCGATCACACCCTCTGAGCGCAGGCCGGATGTCAGGTACGGGCATCGTCTCGCGCGCTTCGCGCGATTGAGCAGCGGGGCAGGGGGTGGGGGGCGCAGGGCGCGTTGCCGGCCGGCGGGCCGGTGGGGGCCCGTGCCGTGGCGGCCATCGTGCCTGGGGGCCGATGCCGATCCGGAGCGCGGCCCGGTGGGGCGGCCCCTCCGGGTACCCCCCAAAAAAGCGCTTGATCTGAAGCAACTACCTTGTCAAGAGTTTTCGGAGGGGGTACCCCCTGCGGCGTCGAGTGCGACGGTGGACCGTCCGGGCACGCACTGATGGGTGGTCCAGCGTCGCAGTGGATGCGGAGTCCGGCTGTCCGGCGACGGGCCTCGCCCCCTGTACACGGATGCCGCCACCGGCGGTCACTCCCACCGTCCGGCGGTCGGCAACGCGCCCCGCGCCCCCACCCCCTGCCCCGCTGCTCAATCGCGCGAAGCGCGCGAGACGGCGCCGCACCCGAGCGATGCGGCACCCCCGGGGGAGGCGGCCTGTCCGGGTGAGCGGGACGGCCCCCCGGCCGGCAGGACGGCGCTCCGGCTACGCGGCGAGCAGGGGCCAGGCCGCCGAGGGATCGCCGAGCCATACCCGGTGGTGGCCGTCGGCCGTGGCCGTCAGGCCGAAGTCGAAGAGCGCAGGCCGCCCTGTGCCCTCCCACCAGGCGAGGGCTTCGGCGGTCTCGTCGGCCAGGTCACGCGGGCCCCACTGGTGCACCGCGCCATCCGCCGCGTACGCCCACGAGTCCCGGCTGCACCACCAGTGCCCGCCGTCCTGCGGCCAGTGCGCCACGTCCGCGAGCTTCAGCCCCACCGCGAACTCGGCGTGCGGGTCGGCGAGAACCGCGACGTCCAGGTGGGCCTTGCTCTCGCGGCTCTCCTCCCACGCCTCCGTGGAGAAGAGCTTATCGATGCGCGGGCGCGCCCGCTGGCCCCGCACCGCCATGAACGTCACAGCGCCCGCGAACCGGCCCTCGGCGCGGCCGTCCGAGACGGTCAACCGGGCGAGCCCGTGCGAGCAGAACGCGGTGCGGAACGGGGCCAGGATCAGCCCGTCGGGCCGCACCTGCTCCACCCACGCCCACGGGATCGACGTCACCGAGGCCGTGGCCACCAGACGGTCGTAGGGCGCGCCCCTACGCCAGCCCTGCTCGCCGTCCGCTTCGAGTACCGTCACTCCGCCGTACCCGGCCCGGTGCAGCGCGGCCCGGGCGCCGTCGGCCACGTCCGGGTCGATGTCCAGCGTGGTCACCCGCTCGGCGCCTGCCCGCTCGGCCAACAGCGCCGCGTTGTACCCGGTACCCGCCCCGATCTCCAGCACCCGATGCCCGGGCCGCAGGTCCAGCTCGGCGAGCATGGTCACGACGGCGGTCGGCGCGGAGATGGAGCTGGTGGGCACATCGCCGCCGACAGGGGCCGGGGCCCCGTCGTCCACCTGGGTGGTCATGGCCTGCGCGGGGTCGTACACCATGCGGGCCCACCGGTCCGGGTCGTCCTCTCGGCGGAGCGGCCGGTATACGCCGTCGTCCACCACCCATACGGTGCCGGGGACGAACTCATGCCGCGGGACGGCCTCGAACGCCCGCCGTACCCACGGCTCGGCGATGTCGAGCGCCTCGGCCGCCCCCGTGTGCAGCTCTGCCAGGTCGGTCACTTGCGGTGCGTTCCGCCGCCCGGCCTGGAGACATCCGGATGCTGTCCGTCCGAGTCCCGTGGGTTCGGCTGCTTCGGCTGCGGATTCGGTGTGGGCGGCTTGCCGTGCGTTCCCATTCCGGGCCCCTTCGCATCATTGGTCAGGCGGCCAGTGTGGGCCTGCCCGCCCGGCTGACGGTAGGGCGCGCAGGCACCCCTCCGGGCGCAGACGGCGCCGCAGTGCGCCTGCTCCTCGGCAAGGGCTGGCCGGAGGCGGCCTCCGGTATTTGACCCTCACGTTGACGTCAGGTTTTAGCTTGGCCGGGTCGCGCGATTCCGCGCGGTGGTGACGTCCGGTCAAGGAGTATTCACGTGTCCATAAGCAGTAGTGCCGAGCGCGCGGCCCAGGTTCTGTCCCGGCCGTTCACCGTGGGCGGGCTGACCGTGCCCAACCGGATCGCCATGGCGCCGATGACCCGCATGTTCTCGCCGGGCGGGGTGCCCAATGCCGATGTGGTGGCGTACTACGCGCGTCGCGCCGCCGCCGGGGTGGGGCTGGTCATTACCGAGGGGACCTATGTCGATCACCCCTCGGCGGGGCTGAGCGACAGCGTGCCGCGCTTCTACGGGGAGGACGCCCTCGCGGGGTGGGCCGAGGTCGTGCGGCAGGTGCATCGCGCGGGTGGGCGGATCGCGCCGCAGATCTGGCATGTGGGGGTGTCGCGGGAGGAGGGCGCGCCGCCGCGCCCGGAGGCGCCCGTGCTGAGCCCATCGGGGATCGGACTGAACGGTGAGCCGACCGGGCGGGCGATGACGCAGGACGACGTGGACGCGGTGATCGCGGCCTTCGCGGACGCGGCGGCCAACGCGGAGCGGATCGGCTTCGACGGGGTCGAACTGCATGGCGCGCATGGGTATTTGATCGACCAGTTCCTGTGGAGCGCGACCAACCGGCGCGTCGATGCCTATGGCGGGGACCCGGCCTCGCGGGTCCGCTTCGCGGCCGAGCTGGTGGCCGCCTGCCGTAAGGCCGTCTCGGCCGAGTTCCCGATCATCTTCCGTACCTCCCAGTGGAAGCAGGACCACTACGACGTGCGGATGGCCGAGACCCCGCAGGAGCTGGAGGCGCTGCTCACCCCGCTCGCGGAGGCGGGGGTGGATGTCTTCCACTCGTCCACCCGGCGTTACTGGACGCCGGAGTTCGAGGGCTCGGACCTGAACCTCGCGGGCTGGACGAAGAAGCTCACCGGGAAGGCGACGATCACGGTCGGCTCGGTCGGTCTGAACCAGGACTTCCTGCCGACGTTCGTGCCGGGGACCGGCAGCGGGCCGGCCCGCGGGCCCTGCTCGCCGACCCCGAGTGGGCCGAGAAGGTGCTGACCGGACGCGCGGACGCGCTCGTGCCGTACTCCGTGGAGCAGCTCGGCACGCTGCGCTGAGCCGTCCGGGATGACCGGTTCAGCCCATGCGGATGGCCCGTTTCGTACCTCGCTGAGAGGATTGACACGGTTCGCTGCACTGGGGACCACGGAGAACAAGGAGAGCCGGTCATGTCCAAACGACTGCATGTGGGCAACTTGAGCTACCAGACGACGACAAGGGACCTGGCGACCCTGTTCGGGCAGTTCGGCGAGGTGCTGGACGCCACCGTGATCACCGACCGGGAGAGCGGCCGCTCGCGGGGATTCGGGTTCGTGGAGATGGACGAGATGGCCGCGGAGAAGGCGATGACCCAGCTCGACGGCACGGAGATGGACGGCAGGGCGGTCACCGTCACCGAGGCGAGGGCGGTCTCACGCGGCACGCGCTGAGAAACGGCACGTGTACGGAGGGCGAAATCGGAACGTGCGGTTCGCCACGTATCACCGCTAGGACTTGCGGGTGGAGCAGTGCGGCGTGGTGATATGGATCAATGCGATCCCCCGCACGCATATCTTCACCCCAGCCCTCGCATCCTCACAGCGGTTCACCTCCTGTTCATTACAGCAACCCCTATGAGGAACTCGCCGAGCTCGCCGATCCGTACGATCCGGACGACCCCCTGGGCCTCGGCCTGGCGTCGGATGACGACGACGCCGATGGCGGCGGGCACAGGGGTGAGCCGGTCGGCTCGGGTTCGGGCTCCGGATCCGAAGGCGACGGCGACGGCGCGACATGGTCACCGCCCAACCACCGCCGTTCGTCCCGGCGTCGGCGCGGGCGCTTCCGGGGGATACCGCTCACCGCGAAGGCGCTGATCGGGCTGCTCGTGCTGGGCCTGCTGCTGGTGCTGGGCGACCGCTGTGCGGTGATGTACAGCGAGCGCAAGGCCGAGCAGGAGCTGCAGAAGAAGCTGGATCTGGCCACCGCGCCGAATGTGACGATCCACGGCTTCCCGTTCCTCACCCAGGTGCTCGGCAAGGAGCTGCAGCAGGTCGACATCGCCGTCCCCGATGTGGCGGCCGACCGGGTCTCGCTCGCCGAGGTGCGCGCCCAGGCCCAGGACATCCGGATCGTGGGGGATCTGCCCAGCTCCTTCAGGGGCGCGACGGTGGGCCGGATGAAGGGCGATGTGCTGCTGTCCTTCGAGGACCTCAGCCGTGAACTGGGCGCCTCCCAGGTGCGGTTCAAGGCGCTGGGGCCCAGCTCGGTGCGCGCGGACGGGAAGCTTCCGGTCGCCGGCCAGCAGGTGTCGCTGCACGCCCAGGCACATATCCAGCGCCAGGGAGACCGTGGGATCTCCACCAGCGTCACCGATATGCGGCTGGACATCCCCGGGATCGCCACCTACCGGCCCGGCCCCGAGCCGCGCGCCGGGCTGTATCTGCACAAGAAGGCGGCGCGGCAGATCAGCGAGGACTCCGAGAAGGCGCGGGCGCTGCTGTCGATCCCCTCGGTGGCGGAGAAACTCGGGGTGCCGCCGGCGGAGGCGGGGCAGGCGCGGAACGACGACCAGACGCTGGACCGGATCACGGGTTCGCCGCGCTTCGTCCCGGCGCTGCTCGCGGTCAACCTCGTCCAGGCGGCCAACGACCATCCCCAGCTCGCCAGGAAGCTCGGTATCGATCCGACGGTGGCCGCGGCGCTGACACGGATGAAGGTGCCGGAGCTGACGGACAAGCTGGAGCTCTCCTTCCAGCTCCCCCAAAAGGCCAAGGGGATCAAGCTGGCGAACATCGGCGTCTCCCCGGAGGGGATTCGGGCCGATCTGACCGGCGCTGGGCTGTCATTCGGGAAGACCCGCTAGAGAAGACCCGCTGGCACCTGGTCGCGGACGCGGGACCGCGGCCGGTCCCGGCGCCACCGCGTCGTCGCGTCGTCGCGTCGTCGCGTCACCGCGTCGTCACCTGGCCTCAGCCGACGCTCCGGCTCGGCCGCTCTGACGGGGGGCGGGCTGGTGCCGCGCTCAGTCGACGTCGATCCCCGGCGGAGCCGTCGGCGCGCCCGGGAGCTTGATCCAGGCGACGGTGCCGCCGCCCGGGGCCGCCTCCAGCCCCACCTGGCCGCCCGCCTGCTGGACCGTACGGGCCACGATCGACAGGCCGAGGCCCGAACCGGGCATGCTGCGAGCGGACGGGGAGCGCCAGAAGCGCTCGAAGACATGCGGGAGTTCCTCGGCGGGGATGCCGGGGCCGTGGTCCCGCACCCTTACCTCTCCGCTTCTGAGGACGACGTCGATCACACCACCCGAAGGGCTGAACTTCACGGCGTTGTCGAGGAGGTTGACCAGCGACCGTTCCAGCGTGGCCGCCTCGCCGCGGACGTACCAGGGCTCGATCGAGGCGTTGATCGTGAGATGCGCACCACGCAGCCGGGCCCGCTCCAGGGCCGTCCGCGCCACCTCGTGCAGGGCGATCACCTGCGGGGGGCCGCTGCCGGGCAGGGCGTCGGGCCGGGACAGCTCCTGCAGATCGCCGATCAGCGCGGCCAGCTCGGTCATCTGCGCCTTGACGCTCCCCATGAGCGCCTTACGGTCGGCGGGCGGCAGCGCGCGGCCGGTCTCCTCGCTGCGGGCGAGCAGTTCGATATTGGTCCGGAGCGAGGTGAGCGGGGTGCGCAGCTCATGTCCGGCGTCCGCGATGAGCTGCTGCTGACGGTCACGGGAGGAGGCGAGGGCCGCCGTCATGGAGTTGAACGACCGGGACAGCCGGGCGATCTCGTCATCGCCGTCCGCCGGGATGCGCACGGCCAGATCCTCGGTGCGGGCCACATGCTCGACCGCCTCGGTCAGCCGGTCCACGGGCTTGAGCCCGGTCCTGGCGATCCACAGGCCCGCGGCGCCCGCGCCGACGACGCCGACCCCGGCGACGACGGCGAGGACGAGGGTGAGCGTGCCCAGCGGATGCTCGACCTCGCTCAGCGGGCGGGCCATGGAGACGGCGATCCCCCGCGGCAGCGGGCTGCCGGGGCCCTCGGTCGGCCGGTAGGTGTACACCCGCATGTCCCCGCCGCCCGCGCCCGTCGCGTCATGCAGCGCGTTCGGCCGCTGCCCGACGGCCACCTCCACATCGGCGGTGGTCACCGGCAGCTGGGTGGCCCCTGGTTGGGTGCAACGGCTTCCGTCGGCGAGCACGATCTGTACGGAGTACGAGCCGAGGGCGCGCGGGGTGTGGCCGTCGGCGCCCCCCGGGCTCTGGCACGCCTCCAGGATGCTCAGCACATTGCGCTCGTCCACCTTGACGTTCCGCAGGGACGAGTCGAGTTGGGCGCTGAGCTGCTCCCGGACGATCAGCCAGCACGCGAACGCGGACACCGCCACCGCGACCGCGACGGCCACCGCGGTCAGCAGGGCCAGCCGCGAGCGCAGCGGCAGTCGGTGGAACCTCATGAGGGATCGCCCTCCGCGGGCCGCAGCACATAGCCCACCCCGCGCACGGTGTGCACGAGCCGCGGTTCGCCGCCCGCCTCGGTCTTACGGCGCAGATACATCACGTACACATCCAGCGAGTTGGACGACGGCTCGAAGTCGAAGCCCCACACCGCCTTGAGGATCTGCTCACGGGTGAGCACCTGACGGGGATGCGCCAGGAACATCTCCAGCAGGGTGAACTCGGTACGCGTCAGCTCGACGCGGCGCCCGCCCCGGGTGACATCGCGGGTGACCAGGTCCATCCGCAGATCGCCGAAGGCCATCACGTCGCCTTCGGGGAGCGCCGCGCCCTGCTGCCCCGCGTAGGAGCTGCGGCGCAGCAGGGCGCGGATGCGGGCCAGCAGTTCGTCCAGTTCGAAGGGTTTGACGAGGTAGTCGTCGGCGCCCGCGTCGAGCCCGGTGACCCGGTCGCCGACCGTGTCCCGCGCGGTGAGCATGAGGATGGGCAGCGTCACCCCGGTGGCGCGCAGCCGCCGCGCCGCGGTCAGCCCGTCCATCCGGGGCATCAGCACATCGAGCACGATCAGCTCGGGGTCGCAGGAGCCGACCTTGTCCAGCGCGTCCAGTCCGTCCACGGCGGTCTCGGTCGCGTAGCCCTCGAAGGCGAGGCTGCGCTGCAGGGCTTCCCGGACGGCCGGCTCGTCGTCGACGATCAGGATGCGGGCGGGCTGATCGCCGTGGTCGGCGGGGCTCATGGGTCGGTTTCCTTCACGATCACGATGACGGTGGGCGGGGAGGTGGCCGCGCTGCCGAGCGAGCCGCTCCGCGGGAATGGCTCCGTCGCTGCTCCGCCGCGCTGCTGCCAGCCTCGCACGTGGGTCGGTCAGACGTTGCCGTCGCTGCCGCCCGAGCGCAGGGAGGCGAGATCGGACGTGACCGTGTTGATCGGGATCGAGAAGCCGAGGCCGACGCTGCCCGCGCTGCCGGCGCTCTGGCCCGAGGCCGCGGAGTACATCGCGGAGTTGATGCCGATGACCTGGCCGCTCATGTTGATCAGCGCGCCGCCGGAGTTACCGGGGTTGAGCGAGGCGTCGGTCTGGAGGGCCTTGTAGGTGGTGGTCGACTCGCCGACGTCGCCGTTGTACCGGCCGCCGCCGAACTCGAAGGGCCACTGACCGCCGCCGCCCTGCCCCTGACCGCCCTGGCCCTGGCTCTGGTCCGTGGAGACGGTGACCTCACGGTCGAGCGCGGAGACGATGCCACTGGTGACGGTGCCGGTAAGGCCCTCCGGCGAGCCGATGGCCACGACCTGATCGCCCACCGTGACCTTGCTGGAGTCGCCGAGGGCCGCGGCCTTGAGCCCGCTCGCGCCCTCCACCTTGATCAGCGCGAGGTCCTTCTTGCTGTCGGTGCCGACGACGGTCGCGGTCTTCTTACTGCCGTCGCTGAAGGTCACCTTGATCGAGTCGGCGCCGGAAACCACATGGTTGTTGGTGATGACCTCGCCGCCGCTGGTGATGACCACGCCGGAGCCGGTGGACTGACCGCTGGTGCCACTCGCGCTGACCTCCACGATGCTGGGGCTGACGGCCGCCGCGACGGCCGAAACCCCGCTGTTGCTGGTGGACTTGGCGTTGACCACGGGGGTGGAGACCGTGGTGTCGGACTTCTGGGTGGCGTTGGTGACCAGCGCGGCCGCCCCGCCGCCCACGAGCGCCGCGACCGCCGCCACGGCCGCGATCAGCGCGACCGGACGCGGCGCCCGCGCCCTGCGCCGCCCTCCACCACCATGCGCCCCCTCACCCGCGCCGCCCTCCTCCCCGACCCCGCCCCCACCACCGCTGCCACCGCTCGGCCACACGGTGACCCCGGACGGCGTGGTGACCGCCTGCTGAGGCTCATACGCGGGCGGATCGGGATACCCCGCACCACCGCCGTACGAGAAGGGATAGGGCTCGTCTGCGCCGCTACGGCGTGTGCTGTCCGTCATGTCTATGACTGTGCGGCCGAAGTATGAGAGTCCCCTGAGTGCCCGCTGAGAACCCCACCAGAAGTCGGTATGCCCGACATAAGGCGGCGAGCCGGGGCGCGTCCGCCGGACGCCGAGAGCCGCCGTAGCCTCGGCCCCCGCCGCCCCCGAACCCCCTCGGTCGCCCCGCAGGTCAGCGAAGTCCCACCGCGGAACGTGGGCGTCGCGCCCCGCCGGCACACCGCCGTAAGGCGGACGCTGCACCCCGGAGGGCAGCACACCACCCGCAGGACACGACGCCTCCGCGAGCATCGGGGCCCAGCCACGGAACGCCCGGATCACAAGCCTCGCCAGGCGCGGAATCTCCCCGCCCGGGAGGCCACCGGGCGGGCACGCGCCGCGCATGGCATCCGTTCGCGGGGCCGCAGGGCCCCGCAACGCGCGGACGCCTCCCGCCGGGCGGCCCCAGACCAGGCAGGCACCTCCCGCACACCACAACCGGCCCGCAGGGCCCATCCCGCCGGACCGCGAGAACGACAGGGAGCTGTCGGGGCCCCAGGGCCCCGACCCGGGCAGAAGCGCTCCGCGCTACGCGCAGCCGCAGGAGTGGCGGACCACCAGTGCCGACGGGAACTGCTTGACCCGCTCGCGGCGCGAGCTGGCCAGGCGGACGCCGTCGTCCAGCACCAGATCGACCGCGGCGCGCGCCATCGCGGGGCGGTCGGAGCCGACCGTGGTCAGCGGGGGGTCGGTGAGGTGGGCTTCCTTCACATCGTCGAAGCCGGCCACCGCCAGCTCTCCGGGGACCTCGATCCGCAGCTCACGCGCGGCCCGCAGGACCCCGAACGCCTGGTCGTCGGTGGCGCAGAAGATGGCCGGGGGCCGGTCGGGGCCGGCCAGCAGGTCGAGGGCGACCTTGTAGGCGTCGTACCGGTTGTACGGGGCCTGGAAGAGCCGCCCCTCCGTGGAGCGGCCCGCCTCGTGCATCGCGCGGCGCCAGCCCTCGACGTGGTCGGTGACGGGGTCGCCGACGGTCGGGGTTATCTCGGTGCCGCCGAGGCACGCCACGTAGTCATGGCCGTGCTCCAGCAGATGCCGCACCGCGAGCTGCGCGCCGCCGACGTCGTCCAGCACCACCGCCACGTCGTCGATCGCCTCGGGCCGCTCGTGCAGCAGCACCACCCGGGCGTCCCACGCCTCGATCTCGGCCGCCGCGTTCTCGCTCGGGCCCTGGCTGATGAGGATCAGCCCGGACACCCGCATCCCCAAAAAGGCGCGCAGATAGTGCACTTCGCGCTCGTCGAGGTAGTCGGAGTTGCCGACCAGCACCATCTTTCCGCGCTCGGCGGCCGCCTGCTCGACGGCGTGTGCCATCTCCGCGAAGAACGGCTGCCGGGCATCCGGAACGATCAGCCCTATGAGATCGGTCCGGCGGCTCGCCATCGCCTGCGCGACCCGGTCCGGCCGGTAGCCGAGCTCCTTGATCGCGGCAAGCACCCGCTCGCGCGTGGCCGGGGCGACCGGCCGGGGTCCGTTATTGATGACGTAACTGACGACCGCGGTCGACGTCCCCGCAAGCCTTGCCACATCATCCCGCGTCACCTTGGCCACGCGCGAAGTCTACGCGGGTCCAGCTAGCTGTTGGCCGGTCGTGCGGCAGCGGCCTTCGCCGCGGAGCCGGACGCCCCGCCGGGGCGCTCGCCGCGCGCCGTGTCGCCCGCCGCGGAGCCCCGCCCCGCGGCCTTCGCGCGGGCCTCCTCGGCGGCGCGCTCGACCTTCTCCGGCGCGACGAAGCGGTAGCCCACGTTCCGCACGGTGCCGATCAAGGACTCGTGCTCCGGGCCCAGTTTGGCGCGCAGCCGCCGGACATGGACGTCCACGGTGCGGGTGCCGCCGAAGTAGTCGTAGCCCCAGACCTCCTGCAGCAGCTGCGCCCGGGTGAAGACCCGGCCGGGGTGCTGGGCGAGATACTTCAGCAGCTCGAACTCCTTGAATGTGAGATCGAGCACACGGCCCTTGAGCTTGGCGCTGTAGGTGGCCTCGTCGACCGACAGATCGCCGTTGCGGATCTCCATCGGGCTGTCGTCGGTGGTGATCTGCTGGCGGCCCATGGCCAGCCGCAGCCGGGCCTCGACCTCCGCCGGGCCCGCGGTGTCCAGCAGGACGTCGTCGATGCCCCAGTCGGCGGTGACGGCGGCCAGCCCGCCCTCGGTCACCACCAGGATCAGCGGGCAGCCGGGGCCGGTGGACCGCAGCAGCTGGCACAGGCTGCGCACCTGCGGCAGATCGCGGCGGCCGTCGATCAGAATGGCATCGGCGCCCGGTGTGTCCACCAGGGCCGGACCTTCGGCGGGAGCCACCCGCACGCTGTGCAGCAGGAGGCCGAGGGCGGGGAGCACCTCCGTCGAGGGCTGAAGTGCGTTGGTCAGCAGCAGGAGGGAACTCATCGTCCACCACCTGCCCCGGCCATGTTCTCGAGGTTGTGCACGCTTCGCTCGCCCATTACGTCGGTTCCTCCTCGGTCCCTTGCGAGAGGGGCACCTCCCGGGCAGCGCCCGGGGGAGTCTGCGGCTACTACTTCGTACGGTCACGCTCCGCACCCTTGGAGCGACGGTGCGCTCAAACGCGCATCACGCCCCGAAAGCACAAAAGGACCCGGGGGCTACGTTGCCCGGATCCTCTTCACAGCAGAATAACCCACATGACATGTGCCCGAGAGGCTCAATCTGCTCCCCGTTGTCCTTCCAAGGTCATCACGAGGGAGCTGCGGGCCACGCTGCTGACCGATGACGCCGTCTCCATCGAGGCGCTGTACGAGCTTTCCCCGGCATCCGGCGCCGAACCCTCCGACCATCTCGTGCTGGTGGTCGGGCACGGGTTCACCGGCGCCCTGGAGCGCCCCGCGCTGCGGCGGGTGGCATCGGTGTTTCGCCAGCGTACGGCCGTGATCACGTTCTCGTTCCGGGGGCATGGCCGGTCCGGCGGACGGTCCACGGTCGGCGACCGCGAGGTGCTGGATCTGGCCGCCGCGGTGCGCTGGGCACGTCGCCTCGGGCATCGGCGGGTCGCCACGGTCGGCTTCTCGATGGGCGGGTCGGTGGTGATCCGGCAGGCCGCGCTGTACGGGAAAAACCATGGAATCCAACCGGTGCATGTCGCACACGATGGGGAGCGCACAGGGCGCTCGCCGGGGCGCACGGCCCCAGCGGCCGGGGCGCCGGACGGGCGGGCGCCGGGCGCGCCCGGCGAGGCGGCCGACGGTGCCGCGCCCGATGCGGTGATCGCGGTAAGCGCACCCGCCCGCTGGTACTACCGGGGCACCGCGCCCATGCGGCGGGTCCACTGGGCGGTCACCCGGCCCGCGGGCCGCCTGGTCTCCCGCTACGGGCTGCGCACCCGGATCGACCCGCGCGGCTGGGACGTCGACCCGCTGTCCCCGGTGGCCGCGGCGCCGCTGATCGCGCCGACGCCGCTGCTGATCGTGCACGGTGACCGGGATCCGTACTTCCCGCTGGACCATCCGCGGATGCTGGCGTCGGCGGCGGACCCGTCCGTCTCGGAGCTGTGGATCGAACCGGGCTTCGGCCACGCCGAGACCGCCGCCTCCCCCGCTCTGCTGACGCGCATCGCCGACTGGGCGGCGGCCCACGCCTGAGGGGCGGCCCCAGCTATTCGGCCTCCGCCACCGGCTCGGCGAACTGGGACGCGTACAGCCGGGCGTACGCACCGCCCGCCGCGAGCAGCGCGTCATGCGAGCCCTGCTCCACGATCCGCCCCGACTCCATCACCAGGATCACGTCCGCGTCCCGGATGGTCGACAGCCGGTGCGCGATCACGAAGCTGGTGCGGCCGCTGCGCAGCGAGGCCATCGCCCGCTGGATCAGGACCTCGGTACGGGTGTCGACCGAGCTGGTGGCCTCGTCCAGCACCAGGATCGACGGCTCGGAGAGGAACGCCCGGGCGATCGTGATCAGCTGCTTCTCCCCCGCGCTGACATTGGAACCCTCCTCGTCGATCACCGAGTCGTAGCCGTCCGGCAGGGTCCGTACGAAGCGGTCCACATAGGTGGCCTTCGCCGCCTCGACGATCTTCTCGAAGCTCGCCCCCTGCGCGCCGTACGCGATGTTCTCGGCGATCGTCCCGCCGAACAGCCAGGTGTCCTGCAGCACCATCCCGATATGGGAGCGCAGCTCCTCCCGCGACATCTCGGCGATGTCCACCCCGTCCAGCGTGATCCGCCCGCCGCTGACCTCGTAGAACCGCATCAGCAGATTGACCAGCGTGGTCTTTCCGGCGCCGGTCGGGCCGACGATGGCCACGGTCTGCCCGGGCCGCACCGACAGCGACAGACCGTCGATGAGCGGCGTGTCCGGCTGGTAGCGGAAGGAGACGTCCTCGAACGCGACCTGCCCCCGCACCGCCTCCGGCCGCCGCGCGTCCACCGGCTCCGCGCTCTGCTCCGGCGCGTCCAGCAGCTCGAAGACCCGCTCGGCGGAGGCCACGCCCGACTGCACCATGTTGGCCATCGAGGCCACCTGGGTGAGCGGCTGGCTGAACTGCCGGGAGTACTGGACGAACGCCTGGACATCGCCGATCGACAGTGCGCCGGAGGCCACCCGGAGCCCGCCGACCACGGCCACCAGCACATAGTTGAGGTTCCCGATGAACATCATCGAGGGCTGGATCAGCCCGGAGATGGACTGGGCCCGGAAGCCCGCCGCGTAGAGCTTGTCGTTCTGCTCCCGGAACAGCTCCGCGGACTCCTTCTCCCGCCCGAAGACCTTCACCAGCGAGTGGCCGGTGTACATCTCCTCGATATGGGCGTTGAGCTTGCCCGTGGTCTTCCACTGGGCGACGAACTGCGGCTGGGCGCGCTTGCCGATACGTGTCGTCACCCACACCGAGACCGGGACGGTGATCAGCGCCACCAGCGCCAGCAGCGGCGAGATCCAGAACATCATCGCCAGCACGCCCACGATCGTCAGCAGCGAGGCCAGGATCTGGCTGAGGGTCTGCTGCAGCGTCTGCTGGATGTTGTCGATGTCGTTGGTGGCGCGTGAGAGCGCCTCACCGCGCGACTGCTTGTCGAAGTACGACAGCGGCAGCCGCGCCAGCTTCTGCTCCACGTCCTCGCGCAGCCGGAAGACGGCGCGCTGGACGATGGCCGTGGCCACCCGCGCCTGTACCAGACCCAGGAGCGCGGCGACGACATACAGCGCCGTGGCCCACAGCAGCACGACGCCGACCGCGTGGAAGTCGATGCCCTGGCCGGGGGTGACGTCCATCGAGGCCACCATGTCGGCGACCGTGCCCTGGTCCCTGTCGCGCAGCCACTGGACGGCCTGCTCCTTGTCGGCCCCGTCGGGCAGCTGCCGTCCGATGAGACCCGCGAAGATCAGGTCGGTCGCCTCGCCGAGGATCTTCGGACCCGCCACCGCGAGCGCGACGCTGCACGTGCCCAGCGCGAGCACCAGCAGCGCGATACCGCGCTCGGGGCGGAGCCGGGCCAGCAGCCGGCGTCCGGAGCCGCGGAAGTCCAGGGACCGCTCGGTCGGCTGCCCGCCCATGAAGCGGCCGGGTCCGGCGGCGGGCGCCGGGCCCCTGCGGGGTGCCGAGGTGCCGCTCATACCGTGTCCCTTACATTCGCCCCGCTGCGCCAGCAGCCGATGTGACTGTCGCCCACGCGGCGCGGAGGTGCGACTTTCGTCGTCTTCCGCGGCTCAGCGGCCGCGTGTCCGTCGCTCATGCGGCTTCCTTTTCGGTGAGCTGGGAGAGCACGATCTCGCGGTAGGTCTCGTTGCCCGCCATCAGCTCGCCGTGGGTACCGGCGCCGACGATCCGCCCCGCGTCGAGCACCACGATCAGATCGGCGCCCCGGATGGTGGACACCCGCTGGGCGACGATGACGACCGTCGCGTTCTCCGTCTCGTCCACGAGCGCCGCCCTCAGCCGGGCGTCGGTCGCGTAGTCGAGCGCGGAGAAGGAGTCGTCGAAGAGATAGACGGACGGCTTGCGGACCAGGGCCCGGGCAATCGCCAGCCGCTGCCGCTGCCCGCCGGAGACATTGGCCCCGCCCTGGGCGATCGGGGCGTCGAGCCCGGCCTCCATGGACTCCACGAACTCCCGTGCCTGGGCGGTCTCCAGGGCCCGCCACAGCTCCTCGTCGGTGGCATCGGGATTGCCGTACCGCAGGTTTGAGGCGACGGTTCCGGCGAAGAGATACGGCTTCTGCGGGACGAGCCCGATGGTCCGGGTCATCACCTCCGGGTCGAGGTCGCGCACATCCACCCCGTCGATGTGGACGCTGCCGTCGGTCGCGTCGAACAGCCGCGGCACCAGCCCGAGCAGGGTGGACTTGCCGCTGCCGGTGGAGCCGATGACGGCGGTGGTCCGGCCGGGCCGGGCGATCAGCGAGATGTCGCGCAGCACGGGTTCGTCGGCGCCGGGGAAGCGGAATTCCACGTTCCGCAGCTCCAGCAGCCCCCCTCCGGCGTCGGCGGGCGCGGCCGCGACGGGCACGAGCGGCGGTACGACACTGGTCTGGGTGCCCAGCACCTCCTGTACGCGCTCGGCGCACACCTCGGCCCTCGGCACCATCATGAACATGAAGGTGGCCATCATCACCGACGACAGAATCTGCGCCAGATAGCTGAGGAACGCGGTCAGCGCGCCGATCTGCATCCCGCCGCTGTCGATCCGGTGCCCGCCGAACCAGACGACGGCCACGCTGGAGACGTTCACCACCAGCATCACGGTGGGGAACATCAGCGACATCAGCCGCCCGGCCCGCAGCGAGACGTCCATCAGCCCGGTGTTGGCGGCGGTGAAGCGGTCGCGCTCATGGGTGTCACGGACGAAGGCACGGATGACCCGGATACCGGTGATCTGCTCGCGCAGCACCCGGTTGACCGTGTCGATGCGCTCCTGGACATGGCGGAACAGCGGCCGCATCCGGCGGACGATGAAGGTGACGACCACGCCCAGAGTCGGAACGATGAGCAGGAGCAGCCCCGACAGCGGAACGTCCTGGTTGAGCGCCATGACCACACCGCCGACGCACATGATCGGCGCGGAGACCATCAGCGTGAACGCCATCAGGCACAGCATCTGCACCTGCTGGACGTCGTTGGTGGTGCGGGTGATCAGGGACGGCGCCCCGAAGTGGCCCATCTCACGGGCGGAGAAGGACTGCACCCGGTCGAAGACGGCGGCGCGCACATCGCGGCCGAGCGCCATGGACGTACGGGCGCTGAAGTAGACGGCTCCCGCGGCGCACACGATCTGAACAAACGTGACGGCGATCATCAGCCCGCCGACACGGACGATGTAGCCGGTGTCGCCCTTCACCACTCCGCCGTCGATGATGTCCGCGTTCAGCGCGGGGAGGTAGAGGGTGGCCAGGGTCTGCACCAGCTGCAATAAAACGATCAGCGTGATCGTTCGGGTATAGGGCCTCAGATACGCCCGTATCAGTCGTACCAGCACACCGAAACCTTAAGTGACGCACGCCCCGAACCGGCCGTATTTTCGACGAACCGCGCGTGGTCCATGGCGCGGGCCCGCACCCGTCATCATGGAGGCGGCAGATGACGGGAAAGGGATCGCGATGGCGATGAAGAACACGCCCGCCGGGACCATCCGGTACTGGGCCGCGGCCCGCGCCGCGGCCGGTACCGCGGAGGAGCCGTACACCGCGCGGACACTGGCGGAAGCGCTCGAGGTGGCCCGGGAGCGGCACACCGCTCGGCCGGAGTTCGCGCGGGTCCTGCTGCGCTGCTCGTTCCTGGTCGACGGAACCCCGGTCGGCACCCGCGACCACAAGACGATCCAACTCGCCGAGGGCGGCACGGTCGAGGTGCTCCCGCCGTTCGCAGGAGGGTGAACCCCGAGCTCATGAGCAACCAGCCGCACCAGCCCAACGAGCCCCACGAGCCTCACGACCTCCACCAGCAGAACCAGCAGAACCAGCAGCAGCCGTACCAGCAGCCGTATCCCCCGTACGGGTCGTACGAGGCTCCTTACGGCGGCTACGACCAGAGCGCGCATCCTTACGGCGGCGATGGCGGTAACGGCGGGCCGGGCGGCAACGGCGGCCACGGTCAGGGCGCCCAGCAGCCGGCCGACTGGCCGGGGTACGAGGGCTATCCGCAGCAGCAGGGGTACGCCCGGGCCCAGCCGCAGCAGCAGGAGTACCCCCAGGCCCAGCCGCAGCAGTACCAGCACCCGCAGCAGCAGCAGCAGTACCAGCAGCAGCCGTACGCGGATCCTTACGCCGCCCAGCAGGGGCACCAGGGCAACCAGGCGCACCAGGGCCAGCACCCGCAGCAGGGCAACCAGGGCCAGTACGCCCCGGGCTGGGATCAGCGGCACCCGTACCAGCCGGCCGCCCAGCACCCGGGACAGCCCCGGCCCGCGACGCAGGCCCAGACGCAGGCCCAGACGCAGGCGCAGGCCCAGCACGCGCGGGCCCAGCACGCCCAGCCCCAGCAGCCACAGACCGCGCCCCCCGCCACGACGGCAGCCGCAACCGCGACCGCCGAGCCGCCCGCCTCGCAGCCGGACCGGCCGCTCACCGCCGCCGAGAAGGCCCGCGCCGAGGGCCGTCCGCAGATCCTCCCCCCGGGGTTCGTCCCCGCCGCCCTGACCGCCGTGCTCGCCGGCCTGCTCGCGGCCACCGCGCCGCTGGGCCGCCCGGCGGTCGCCGTCGTGGTGGCGGTGCTGCAGGCGGTCACCGCGGCCGGCTGGTTCCGGCTGAACGGCATGTGGCCCGCCCGGCAGGGCATCGCGCTCGCCTACGCGGGCGGTCTGGCCGCCAGCGTCGGCCTGCTCGCCACCGAGCCCGCACACGCCCCGACGGTCCTCATCGGCACCATCGGCGTCTGGCTGCTGCTCGTGGTGATCCTCCAGCTCCGCAGCCACGCCTCCGCGGACGAGCGGCTGTACGGGCTCACGGCCGCTGTGGCGTCCACGGCCCTTACCGTGCTCGCGGCCGGCCATCTGGCCGCCGTCGCCGAGTCCTCGGACGCCGTCGTGGTGGGAGCGGCCGCCGTCGCCGTGGCCGTGCTCGTCCGGGCGCTGCCGCTGCCGACCGCCGCCGCCGTCGTGGTCGCGCTGGCGGCCGCCACGGGCTCCGGGGTCGGGGCCGGGCAGCTCACCGGAACGGGCACCTCCACCGCCGCCCTGCTCGGGTTCGCGGCCGGGGCGTGCGCGCTGATCGGCCACCGGGTCGCCAGCTACGACTACCCCTCGCGCTTCGTCCATATGACGGCCGGCGTGGCGCTGCCGCTCGCGGCCGCCGCCCCCGTGGTCTATGTGATCGGCCGCGCACTGGGCTGACTCCCCGGCTCCCGTTCGGCCGCTCCGGATAGGCTCGCAGCCTCAGGCGAGGGCCTGAGCAAGAGCCTGGGGGACCCACGCACATGCGCGCACTACGTATCACCTTGATCGTCGTCGTGATACTCGGCGGCCTCTTCGTGGCCGCCGACCGCATCGCGGTGTACATCGCGGAGTCGAAGGCCGCAGACAAGATCAAGAGTTCACAGGGCCTGACCACCACGCCCAATGTCTCGATCAAGGGCTTCCCCTTCCTCACCCAGGTCGCGGGCAAGGAGCTGGACGAGGTCGACGTCGGTGTGGACGGGCTGACCACGGCCACGGGGGACGGCCGCAGCGTCCGGGTCACCGAGCTCGACGCGAAGCTGCACAACGTCCGCATCTCGGGCAGCTTCTCCTCGGCCAGCGCCGACCGCGCCACCGGCTCGGCCCACATCAGCTACGCGGACCTCTCACAGGCCGCCGGTCCGGGGGTGACCGTCGGCTACGACCCGTCGGGGTCCAACAAGGTCAAGATCACCGGCAGCCTGCTGGGCCTCACCCTCACCGCCCACTCCCGGGTCACCATCGTGAACGGGACCACCATCCGGCTGCACGCCGAGTCCATCCCGGGCGGCAGCATCCCCCAGTGGGAGGACAAGGTCCGCGAGAAGGCCGACATCGAGCGGAAGATCGAGGGACTGCCCACCGGTATGCGGCTCGACAAGGTGGAGACCACCAAGGACGGCATAGACGTCTCGGTCACGGGTAATAACGTCCAACTGACGGGCTGACGCGATCAACACCAGGGGCGTCCGATCATGCCCCTGGTCCATTCACTGAGACGATCTCGTCCGCATCCATGACCGCCCGTGGCCTTCGCCTGCCCGGACGGCCCCGCCTCCGGGGCGTGCACCCCTCTCTCATCTCACCTTCCGGACGATATCGTCTCATCATTCGACACGCCGGTGACATGTCCGCCTGTCCGTCCCTACGATCGGACGCATGAAGCGACAGGCGGATCTCACGAAGCGGCGGGCAGTCGACCTGTGCCGTGTCGCCGCCATGCTCTGTCGCACCGTCTGAACGGGACGCGGTCCGGCACGCCTCGGACCGGCCCCCTCTTCGGCCCGTCAGCCGGGCCTTCCCGCACTTTCGCTCGTACGCTCGCCGCACGCCCCGCGCGGCGCCGCGTCGCGAGCGTGCCCGTACCGCCGCAACTGCCCCGGAGGAGAGAACATGAGCCGCAGTGACGTCCTGGTGGACGCCGAGTGGGTCCAGGCCCGGATCGACGACCCCAAGACGGTCATCGTCGAGGTGGACGAGGACACGTCGGCCTACGACAAGAACCACATCAAGAACGCCGTCCGGATCGACTGGAAGCAGGACCTCCAGGACCCGGTGCGCCGTGACTTCGTCGACCAGGCCGGCTTCGAGAAGCTCCTGTCGGAGAAGGGCATCGCCAACGACGACACGGTCGTCCTGTACGGCGGCAACAACAACTGGTTCGCGGCGTACGCCTACTGGTACTTCAAGCTCTACGGCCACCAGGACGTCAAGCTGCTCGACGGCGGCCGCAAGAAGTGGGAGCTCGACTCCCGCGACCTGGTCGCCGAGGTGCCGACCCGCGCGGCGACCGAGTACAAGGCCAAGCCGCAGGACGCCTCCATCCGCGCCTTCCGCGACGAGGTCGTGGACGCCATCGGCTCGCTGAACCTCGTCGACGTGCGCTCCCCCGACGAGTTCTCCGGCAAGCTGCTCGCCCCGGCCCACCTCCCGCAGGAGCAGTCGCAGCGTCCCGGCCACGTGCCGAGCGCCCGCAACATCCCCTGGTCGAAGTCGGCCAACGACGACGGCACCTTCAAGAGCGACGACGAGCTCAAGGAGATCTACGAGGGCGCGGGCGTCGACCTGGCGAAGGACACCATCGCCTACTGCCGCATCGGTGAGCGCTCCGCTCACACCTGGTTCGTCCTGCACGAGCTCCTGGGCCAGACCAACGTCAAGAACTACGACGGCTCCTGGACCGAGTACGGCTCGCTGGTCGGCGTGCCGGTCGAGCTCGGCGCCGGCAGCTGACCCCTCTCCCCCGAACGCGCCCCCGAACGTAAGGACAGACATCCATGTGTGGAGCCAAGGCCGGCGGCCCCGACGCCTCGACGATCAAGCCCGGTGAGACCACCATCCAGGGTTCGGTGACCCGCGACGGTGAGCCCGTCACCGGCTACGTCCGGCTGCTGGACAGCACCGGCGAGTTCACCGCCGAGGTCCCCACCTCCGCGACCGGACAGTTCCGTTTCTACGCCGCGGAGGGCACCTGGACGCTGCGTGCCCTGGTTCCCGGCGGCACCGCGGACCGCACTGTCGTCGCCCAGAAGGGCGGGCTGGCGGAGGTCGCCATCGCCGTCTGACGCGTGACGGCGCGTCGTGACACACGGCCGGAGGGCCGCACCCCGGGGTTGGACGCCTCGGCGGGGTGCGGCCCTCCGTCTGTCTCGCCCGTCGGTGCCGGTGTCCTTCGTCTGTCGGCGCGGCGGCCTCGGACGTACGCTGGACATATGTACGCGCGACGCCGCCACGCATATTTTTTCCTGATGGGCGCGTGTCTGACGCTCTTCATCTCGGCGTGGGCCTTTGTGCGCCTGTGGTCCGTACCCGCCGCGGTCGCGATGTGCATCGTCGCCATGGTGATCCCGCCGCTGGCCGCCATAGTGGCCAATCGCCGGGGCCCGGACGACCGGTGGTGGGATGAGTCGGGGGACGAGGAATCCGACCGGTGGTGGCGGGAGCTGGACGAGCACAACCACCGGCATTGACCACCAGCACAACCGACCCGGCCGATCGGGGCCCGGCAGGGGCCACTGACCGGGCCCCGGCCGGGGCGTAGAGGACCGCCCTGGTGGCCCGCGGTGCCCAGGACCACCCTGGTAGCCGGGGCCTTGAGGGCCGCCCTAGTACACGAGCGCCTGCACGCCGTCCGGCATGATCTCGCTCACGAAGACCTGAGCACCCGCGATCCGGGCCCCCTCGATCAGATCCTTCTCCTCGATCTCCCGGCGCGCCGCGCACTGGGTGCACACCGTGATCGTGCCGCCGCCCGTAAGGATGCCGTCGATCAGATCCGGCAGCGGCGCCGCATGCGGCAGCTCGAACTCCGCCGCCCGGCCCGGCAGCGCGAACCACGTCGACTCCCCGGTCAGCCAGAGCGAGACCTCGACCCCGCTCGCCGCGGCCACCGCCGCCACCGTGAACGCCTGGGAGCAGCGCTCGGGAGCGTCCGCACCCGCCGTCACCTTGATCACCAGCTTCTTCGCCATACGCCAACCTTAGGGTCGGCACGGTGGGCCGGGCGCGGCACGGCGACCTGTCTCCACCGGCCGCCCCGGCGCCGACTAGACTCGGTGCCGTCCGTCATCTGTTCCGAGGAGCGCGCTCGTGCTTGAGGCAGTCTTCACCACCCTGATGATCCTGGTCGCCGTGGCCACGCTCGGCTTCGCCGCGCTGACCTGGAAGAAGCTGTACCAGGGCCAGCGCTGAACCCCTCCCGCCCGGCCGTCACGGCTCGACTCTCGACAGATCGCCTGAATTCATGATCCAGATTCCCTCCGACCTCCACCCGGACCTCGTGCCGCTCGCCTTCCTCCTGGGCAACTGGGAAGGCGCGGGCGTATCGGACTTCCCCGGGGCCGAGAAGTGCAACTTCGGCCAGGAGGCGACCTTCACGCACGACGGCCGCGACTTCATCGAATACGTCTCGCACACCTGGGTGCTGGACTCCGAGGGCAAGAAGGTGCGCCCCCTGGAGACCGAGTCCGGCTACTGGCGGATCGACAAGGACCGCAAGGTCGAGGTCGTGATGATCCGGGACCAGGGCATCGTCGAGGTCTGGTACGGCGAGCTCGCGGAGGGCAAGCCGCAGATCGACCTGGCGACGGACGCGGTGGCGCGCACCGCGCACGCGGCCCCGTACGCGGGCGGCAAGCGGCTGTACGGCTACGTCAACAGCGATCTGATGTGGGTCGGCGAGAAGGCCACCCCCGAGGTCGAGCTGCGCCCGTACATGTCCGCGCATCTGAAGAAGGTCGTCGACCCCCGGGAGTGGGCCAAGGACCTCAAGGACCTGCCGGACGACGGGATCGCCTTCTTCCGCTGAGCACCTGAGTGCTTGGGCTCTCGGGCTCTTGTGCTCTCGGGCTCTTGAGCGGGCCGTTCCAGCTGCCGCCGAGCCCGGCTCTTCCCTGCCGCGGCCGGTTCTGCACCTGTGCGTCCGGCCGGTAATCGCGTGCCCGCCTACACTTGCACCGTGGCGACCACCGACTGGAAGAGCGATCTGCGGGAGCGCGGCTACCGGCTGACCCCGCAGCGCCAGCTCGTACTCGAAGCCGTCGATCATCTGGAGCACGCCACTCCGGACGAGATCCTCACCGAGGTGCGCCGCACCGCGAGTGGCGTCAACATCTCCACGGTCTACCGCACGCTGGAGCTGCTGGAGGAGCTGGGCCTGGTCAGCCACGCCCATCTCGGCCACGGCGCCCCCACGTACCACCTGGCCGACCGGCACCATCACATCCATATGGTGTGCCGCGACTGCACGGATGTGATCGAGGCCGATGTCTCCGTGGCCGACTCCTTCACCCGGCAGCTCCGCGCGGACTTCGGCTTCGAGACCGATCTGAAGCACTTCGCGATCTTCGGCCGGTGTGCCGCGTGCTCGGCCCGGCAGCGCGGTGGAGACGACGGCCAAAACGGCTCCGGTGAGGGCCGAGCCCGCAGGTCGTAGGCTGAGTTCATGAAGAGCCCTTTGCTGTCGCTGCCCGGCGCCGTCCCCGGCGAGGGCCCCGACGAAGGCGTCGCCGCCCACTATGGCGACCTGTTCCGCGAGCAGCGCGCGCTCGCCGACGGCACCGGCTTCGTGGACCTCTCGCACCGCGGAGTGGTCACGGTCACCGGTGCCGACCGGCTGAGCTGGCTGCATCTGCTGATCACCCAGCACGTCAGCGAACTCCCGCCGGGCCAGGCCACCGAAGCCCTGATCCTCTCCGCCCACGGCCATATCGAACACGCGCTCTATCTCGTCGACGACGGCGAAACGACCTGGGCCCATGTAGAGCCAGACAGCCAGCGCGATCTGATCGCCTACCTGGAGAGCATGAAGTTCTTCTACCGGGTCGACATCGCGGACCGCACCGACGACTACGCGGTCGTCCACCTCCCGGCGGGCAGCATCACCGAGGCCCCCGAGGACACCGTCGTCCGCGAGACCCCGCACGGCCGGGATCTCTTCCTGCCGCGTGCGCGGCTGACCGACTTCGCCGAGGCGAGCGGGCCGGCGATCGGAGTGCTGGCGTACGAGGCGCTGCGGGTCGAGGCCCACCGGCCGCGGGTCGGCCTGGAGACCGACCACCGCACCATCCCCCATGAGCTGGGATGGATCGGCTCCGCCGTCCATCTGCAGAAGGGCTGCTACCGCGGCCAGGAGACCGTCGCCCGGGTGCAGAACCTGGGGAAGCCACCGCGCCGGCTGGTCTTCCTCCACCTCGACGGCAGCGAGGTGACGCTGCCCTCCCACGGCGCACCCATACGGCTGGCGTCGGAGGGCGAGGAGGGCCGCCAACTGGGGTTCATCACCTCCTCGGCCCGCCACCACGAGCTGGGGCCGATCGCGCTCGCGCTGGTCAAGCGCAATGTGCCGGTGGACGCGGAGCTGATCGCCGACTCCACGGCCGCCGCACAGGAAACGGTCGTGGAGCCGTGAGCCCGGTGAGGTCGCGCCAGACCTCGAGGGGCGCGCTAGACCTCGAGGGGGGTCGCGCTAGACCTCGATCAACACCGTGAACGGGCCGTCGTTCGTGAGCGAGACCTTCATGTCCGCTCCGAACCGGCCCGTTTCCACGTGCGCGCCCAGCTTCCGCAGCTGGGCCACCACCTCGTCGACCAGCGGTTCGGCGACCCCGCCGGGCGCCGCCGCGTTCCAGGTGGGACGGCGCCCCTTACGGGCGTCGCCGTAGAGCGTGAACTGGCTGATGACCAGCAGCGGGGCGGCCGTGTCCGAGCAGGACTTCTCGCCCTGGAGGGTCCTTACGGACCACAGCTTGCGGGCGAGCTGGGCCGCCTTCTCCGGAGTGTCGTCATGCGTCACCCCGATCAGCACGCACAGCCCCTGACCGACGATCTCGCCGACCGTCTCGCCGTCCACGACGACGTTTGCCCCGTCCACTCTCTGTACCACAGCACGCATACCGACCATCATGCCGTGCGTCCATCCGGGGCCGATCGGGTGGAGAGCCGCTGCGCAGGGAGCATCACTGGTGGCACGATGCGTGCAGGCGGTGCAAGCGGGCAGGAACTGCGGGAATGACGCATCGCTGGAGGGGACGGACACCAATGACCACACCGGGCACCGGCCAGCCCATGGCCACCGAGGGCCTGCTGCCGCCACGGCCGCCGAGCCAGCGCGGCGGACGGCTGGCCGACTCGGCCGCCGTGACGGCGCCGACCATGGCTCCCACGTCCGCGGCGGCGAGCGGACTGCACGCACTGCGGCTTCCGGAGCTGCGGGCGCTGCGCCGCGCGGCACAGGGCGAGGAGGCGGATCTGAGCTATCTGCGCAGACTGCTGCAGGGCCGGATCGACATCCTCCGCGCCGAGCTGGGCCATCGCCGTGACCCGGCGCCCGCGGCGGCCGCGGCACAGCCGTCCGCCGCGCTGGTGGACCGGCTGCCGGAGATCCTCGCGGACCTCCCCTCACGGCACCGCTCCTCGGCCCGCCATGTCACGCTCGGGACGCCGCAGGGCGCCGAATACGAGCGGCTGGCCGAGGAGATGCTGGCCGAAGTGGGCCTCTCCGATCTGCGGGCCCGTACGGACGAGGAACTGCGCGGCGCGATGGCCCGCCTCGTCGGCCATGAGCAGCAGGTGTCGCGGCGGCGGCAGGAGCTGCAGCGGACGGCGGACGGCTGCAGTGCGGAGATCGCCCGCCGGTACCGCGAGGGAGAGGCGCAGGTGGACGACCTGCTGGCGTAGGCGCCCGCGGGGTGCTTGCCCAGCGTCCATCGGGGGCTCCCATCGGAGGCTGGCCCAGCCGTCCATCGGGGGCTCGCCGAGCGGTCCGTTGGGGGGCTCGCCGAGCCGTCCGTTGGGGGGCTCGCCGAGCCGTCCACAGGGTGCGGTGTGATGAAAGGACCTGGTCCACAGGCTGGGGAAATCGGCGTGCGGCCGGTGGCGGCTCACGCCTAGCGTGTGGGCATGGCCGTCGAACTCCGCACCCCGCTCTCCGATTCCGATCTGACCAGCTGGACCATCGCGCTCAACACCGGCTTTCTGCGTCCGCCGGAGGCGCCGAAGGAAGAGGTGGAGCTGCGGCGGGAGCAGATAGACCTGTCCCGTACGCAGGGGGTCTTCGACGGGGACCGCTGCGTCGCCACCTTCCGCAGCTTCGCGCAGCGGCTGACGGCGGTCGGCGGTGCGGACGTCCCCGCCGACGCGATCAGCAATGTCGCGGTGTCACCCACCCACCGCCGCCGGGGGCTGCTCAGCCGGATGATGGAGCACGATCTGCGCGCCGCCAAGGAGCGGGGCGACGCGGCGGCCACCCTGATCGCGGCCGAGTACCCGATCTATGGGCGGTACGGCTTCGGCCCCGCCGCCTGGATCACCGAATGGCAGGTGGACGTTCCCCGCGCCGGGCTCGACCCGCGCCACTCGGCTCCGGTGGACGGCGGCCGGGTCGACTTCGCCGACGCCGACGAGGTCCGGAAGCTGGGCCCCGCACTGCATGAGCGGCTCCGCGCCCAGCAGCACGGCGTCATCGACCGCCCGGACAGCTGGTGGCGGATCAGCACCGGCCGGCGACGATTCCCCAACCGCCCCTGGACCGAGCCGTTCTATGTCCTCTACCGCTCCCCCGACGGCTCGGTGGACGGGCTGCTCGCCTATACGGCGGACGACCGCTGGGAGGGCAACAAGCGGCCGCACAACACCGCCACCGTGCTCGAGCTGATGGGAGTCACCCCGGCCGCCGAGCGGGCGCTGTGGCACTTCCTGCTCTCGGTCGACTGGGTGACCCGGGTCAACACCGGCCGGCGTGCCCCGGACGATTTGCTTCCGCTGCTGCTCGGCGACCCCCGCGCCGCCCAGGTCAGCATGCACGCCGATTGGCTGTGGCTACGCCCGCTGGATGTGCCCCAGCTCCTGGAGAGGCGTACGTACCCGGTCGAGGGCTCGCTGGTGCTCGAGCTGCACGACGCCGCCGGGCTGGCCGGTGGCCGCTATGTCCTGGAGGCGGGCCCCGACGGCGCGGCGTGTGCGACCACGGGCCGCCCGGCCGACCTGACCATGGACATCGGCGAGTTGGGCACCCTGTGGCTGGGCGACGAGTCGGCGGCCCGGCTCGCCTCGCTGGGCCGGATCGCCGAGGAGCGCCCGGGCGCGGCGGCACTGGCGGACCGGCTGCTGCGAACACCGCGACGCCCCTGGTGCCCCGACAGCTTCTGAGGTGGCGGGGGTGTCCGGGCACTGTGGCGGGCGCCCACCCGATCGGCACCGGGCGGTCGGCACTCGGCGGCCGACACTGGACGGCCGACGCTGAACGGCCGACGCTGAACGGCCGACGCTGAACGGCCGAGGCTCAGCAGCAGGACTTGAGCAGTCGGCGCGCGCCCGCGCCCTGCTCACCGAGCCGGTCGTACGGGTTGGCCAGCGCGCACTTGTCGATCGACAGACAGCCGCAGCCGATGCAGTCGGTAAGGTGGTCGCGGAGGTTCTCCAGCTGTTCGATGCGCTCGGTGATGTCCGCGTGCCAGCACTCCGAGATCCGGGCCCAGTCCTCCTTGGTGAGGACATGGTCCTCGGGGAAGAGCCCGAGCACCTCCCGGATTCTCCCCAGTGGGATGCCGACGCGCTGCGAGGAGCGGACGAAGGCGACCCGGCGGAGCGTATCGCGGGTGTAGCGGCGCTGATTGCCGGAGGTGCGGCGGCTGTGGATCAGCCCCTCGCGCTCATAGAAGCGCAGCGCGGAGGCGGGGACTCCGCTCCGCTGCGAGAGCTCGCCGACCGTGAGCTCATGGGTTTTCCAGGTCAATTGCGTCATAGAGCCGAGGGTAGCTTGACTTCAACCTTTGTTTAAGTCCGAGGCTCTTCCCATGGCTCCTGACACCGCCGTCTCCACGGCCGCAGCCCCTACCGACACCGACTCCCCCATCCGGCTCGCCGTCATCGTCGGCAGCACCCGCGAGGGCCGCTTCGGGCCGAGGGTCGCCGAATGGTTCGCCGGTCATGCGACGCTCCGCTCCGATATGACCGTCGATGTCGTCGACCTTGCCGAGACCCCGCTGCCCATGGACCTCACCCACCGCCCCGGCCCCGATGACCTCGCGGCCCTGGAGGCCGTGACGCCCCGGCTGGACGCGGCCGACGCGTTCGCCGTGGTCACCCCCGAGTACAACCACAGCTACCCCGCCTCCCTGAAGAACGCGATCGACTGGCACTTCACCCAGTGGCAGGCCAAGCCGATCGGCTTCGTCTCCTACGGCGGCATCTCCGGTGGCCTGCGGGCGGTCGAGCATCTGCGGCCGGTCTTCGCCGAGGTCCACGCCGTGACCGTCCGGGACACGGTCAGCTTCCACAACGCGCACGGGCTCTTCGAGGAGGACGGCCGGCTGAAGGACTCCGAGGGTCCGGACACCGCCGCTGGGGCGATGCTCAATCAGCTCGCCTGGTGGGCGCGGGCTCTGCGCACGGCCCGCACCACCCACCCGTACGGCACCTGATGCCCCCGGCGGCGCCGGCCCCGTCACCCCCCGTCGACCTGCGCCGCCGGAAGCGTGGCTCAGGCGGTGCGGCGGCGGAAGAGCACCCCCGACAGCCCGGCCGCCACCGCCAGGATTCCGCCGCACCACACCAGGGCCTGCCACGCGCTGTCGCCGGCCGACCGGTCCAGCAGCAGCCCCCGCAGCGCCTCGATGACCGGCCGGCTGGTGCTCCGCGAATCCGTGCAGCCAGCCCGGCATGGTGTCGATCGGCACGAACGCGCTGCTGGGATACGGCAGGAACATCATCAGGAAGGTGAACCCGCCCGCCGCCTCCGGTGACCTGGCGATCAGGCCGAAGCAGGCCGACAGCCAGGAGATCGCGAGGATGAACATCAGCAGGATCCCGGCCACGGCCAGCCAGTCGAGCGGACCGACGTCCGGCCGGAAGCCGATGAGGAAGGCCACCCCGAAGACGAGCGCGGTCGCGACCGTGTTGCGCAGCACGCTCGCGGCCACATGGCCCGCCAGGATCGGGGTGCCGCCGATGTCCAGCGACCGGAAGCGGTCGACGATGCCGCCGGTCCTGTCATGGGTGACGGTGACCGCCGTATTGGCCGAGCCGAAGCCCGCGCACAGCAGCATCACCCCGGGGAGGACATAGGTGACGTACTCGGTGCCGGTGTGGAGGGCGCCGCCGAAGAAGTAGACGAAGACCAGCATCAGCATGATCGGCGGCAGCATGGCGGTGAGCACCGCGTCCAGGTTGCGCCTGGTCAGCCGGATCGTGCGGCCGGTCAGAACGATCGCGTCAGACACCGGCCGTCTCCTTCTCGCCCGTGGCGTCGCGGCTCTCGCCCTCACCTTCATGGCTCTCGCCCTCGGCGGTACGGCTCTCGCCCTCCGCGGCGTGGCCGGTCAGGGCCATGAAGACGTCGTCGAGCGTGGCGCTATGCACGGTGATGCGGTCGTGGTCTTGCCCGCCCCATTGGGGCCGAGCAGCGCGAAGACGCTGCCCGGCGCGACCGACAGATCGACGCCCCTGAGCTGATGCTGGTCAGCGGCTTCGTCGGCGACAGCCTCGAAACCTCCATGGCGGCCTGGGCCAGGCCGCTGGGGAAGCTGACCGACGCCGAGCGCTTCCCGGCGGTGACGGCGGCGCTGCGGGCGGGGGAGCTGGACACCCCGGGCGGCCCTGACGACGAGTTCGTCTTCGGCCTGGAGCGGATTCTCGACGGTGTGGAGGCGCTGGTCAGCGCGCGGAGCTGACCGTCTGACGCCGCTGACCGTCGGTCGGCTCTGGCCAGATATTTGCACATCCTGGCCATCCGGCCACTCGTCGGCCCGAGGCCCGTTTCGCAGCATGGTGGTCATGAACGTGCTGTGGATTTTCGCCCACCCCGAACAGCGGTCCCTCAGCGTGGCGTTGCGCGACGAGGGTCTGCGCGCCCTGCGGGAGGAGGGCCATGACCACCGGCTGTCCGATCTCTACGCGATGCGCTGGAACCCCGTAGTCGACGGCGCCGACTTCCGCCACGACGCGAGCGAACGCCTCATCGTCGGAGCCGCCTCGCAGCGCGCCTATGACGCGGGGACGCTGAGCGAGGACATCCGTGCCGAACAGGAGAAGATCGCCTGGGCCGACGCGCTGATCGTGCAGTTTCCGCTCTGGTGGTACGGCATGCCCGCCATCCTCAAGGGCTGGTTCGACCGCGTCTTCGTCAAGGGCTTCGCCTACGGGATCAAGGGGCCGGACGGACGCACCCTGCGCTACGGGGACGGCAAGCTGGCCGGTAAGCGCGCCATGGTGGTCCTGACCGCGGGGGCGCCCGAGGACACCATGGGACCGCGCGGCATCAACGGCGCCATCGGCGATCTGCTCTTCCCGCTGCACCACGGCACGCTCTGGTACAGCGGCATGTCCGTGCTGCCGCCGCATGTGGTCTACGGCGCGGACCGGGTACCGGCCGAGGTGTACGAGGCCCATGCCGCCGCGCTGCGGAAGCGACTGGCCGGCCTGCCGACGGAGGAGCCGATCCCGTTCCGCCGCCAGAACGGCGGGGACTACGACGAGCGCCTGGTGCTCCGGCCCGATGTGCTGCCGGGCCGGACCGGTCTCTCCGTGCACTGCGCACGGCCCCAGGGCCCCCGCGCCCAGGGCACCTTGAGCGACGAGGACCAAGGCTCTCGGGGCGCCTTGAACAGCTAGGAGGGCGAGCGCAGCTCCAGCCGCCAGTCGTTGCACCGGGTCATCGTCCCCAGCGGGTACTCGACCTCGCACTCGCCGACCAGGGTGAACCCGGCCTTGCGGCACACTCCGTTCGACGCGGGGTGGCCGACGGACGGATAGGCGTGCAGATACCGATGGGTCCGCTGTGCCGCGGCCGCCCCGGCGACCTCCCCCGCGGCCACGGCGGCGATCCCCCGCCCCTGGAACGGTGGCAGCACGGCCCAACCGGTCTCGTACACCGACTCACCCCGCCACTCCCGCTCCCAGTACCCGATGCTGCCGACCGTCTCCTCCCCCGGCAGCAGCACGATCCGGTACATCCGCCCGGCACCCGGCCCCGTCAGCTCCGCATACCGGCGGTGGCGGACCAGGATCTGCTCCTCGCTCTCCGGTCCGCCCAGGTGGCTCGTCATCTCCGGGCTGTTGACGCCACGCAGCAGCTCCCGGCAGGACGCGCTGTCCTCCCACGGCTCGAGCCGCACCCGCACCCCGCTCGCCCCACCGGACATCCGCCGCCTCCCGCCGTCAGCCCACCCTGCGCCCGCGTTCCGTTCATTCGACCACGGGGGTACGACAACGGCGCCGCGCCCAGATCCGGACCCTGCCCGAACTCAGTCCGCCAGGCCCGGCGTCAATCGGCCCGGCCCGGCCTCAGTCCGCCACCGGCTCCAGCAGCGCCAGGTCGTCCTCGCCGAGGGTGATCCGCGCCGCCGCCATGTTCTCCTCCAGGTGGGCCGGCGAGCTGGTGCCGGGGATCTGGATGATCGCGGGCGAGCGGGCGAGCCCCCAGGCGAGGGCGATCTGATGCGCGGTCGCGCCGTGCCGCTCCGCGACCGTCCGCAGGTTCCCGCTCTCCAGGGCGGTATGGCCGCCGCCCAGCGCGAAGAACGGCATATAGGCGATCCCGGCCCCGGCGCACTCGTCCACCAGCGCCCCGTCGGCCTGATCGAGCACCCCGAACCGGTTCTGCACCGCCGCCACGGGCGCTATCGCGCGGGCCTCGGCCAGCTGCTCGGCGCTCACATTGCTCACCCCGAGCCACCGCACCAGCCCTTCCTCCCGCAGCGCGGCCAGCGCGGCGAACCGCTCCCCGAGCGGCACCCCGCCCACCGCCTTGAGCCGTCCCACCCGCAGGTAGACCAGGTCGAGCGCGTCGACGCCGAGCTGCCGCAGGTTCTCCTCGACCAGACCCCGCAGCTGCTCCGGCCGCGCCTCCGCGTACATCTCGCCGGTCGCGGTGCGCAGCGGCCCGACCTTGGTGGCGATGGTGACATCCGCGGGGTACGGATGCAGGGCCTCGCGCAGGATGTCGTTGGCCCGCTCGGTGGCGGAGAAGTAGAAGGCGGCGGTGTCGATATGACGGGCCCCCAGCTCCACGGCCCGCCGTGCGACCGCCACAGCCGTCGCACGCGCGACGGCGGGACCGGCCCACCGCCCCGGCAGCTGCATCGCGCCGAAGCCGAGCCGATCGGCCGGTGACGAGAGGTGGGAAAACAAGGACGAAGAGGAGAAAGCCGCGGGGGATGAGTTCATGGGGCAGCATGCGCACCTTTTCGCCCCGGCCACAAGTTCGGATCAGCCCGCCGACCGCTTCAGCAGCAGCGCCCGCTCACGGGCGTTACGGGTCAGGTCCGCCGCCCGGGCGAACTCCGCCCGGGCCTCCTCATGCCGGCCCAGGCGCTCCAGCAGATCCCCGCGGACGCTCGGCAGCAGGTGGTAGTCCTTGAGCGCCGGCTCCTCCGCCAGCGCCTCGACCAGCTTCAGACCCGCCGCGGGCCCCTCCGCCATCGCGACGGCGACCGCCCGGTTGAGCTCCACCACCGGGGACGGGGCCAGCGCCATCAGCCGGCCGTAGAGGGCGGCGATGGCCGTCCAGTCGGTGTCCTCGTAACGGATCGCCCGTGCGTGGCAGGCGGCGATGGCGGCCTGGAGGGAGTACGGGCCGTGGCCCGCGCGCTGCAGGGCCTCGGCGCCCCGGCGGATGAGCAGGCGGTTCCACTTGGTGCGGTTCTGGTCGGCGAGCAGCACCGGCTCGCCGCCGGGGCCGGTGCGCGCCGCGATACGGGAGGACTGGAACTCCAGCAGCGCGGCCAGCCCGTGGACTTCGGGCTCCTGGGGCAGCAGCCCGGCCAGGACCCGCGCCAGCCGCAGCGCGTCCTCGCACAGGGCCGGGCGCACCAGATCGTCGCCCGTGGTCGCGGAGTAGCCCTCGTTGAAGATCAGGTAGATGACCTCCAGGACCGAGGAGAGCCGGGCGGTCCGGTCGTCGCCGTAGGGCACCTCGAAGGGGACGTCGGCCTGGGCGAGCGTCCGTTTGGCCCGGACGATGCGCTGGGCGACCGTGGGCTCCGGGACCAGGAACGCGCGGGCGATCTCCTCCGTCGTCAGCCCGCCCAGCAGCCGCAGGGTGAGCGCGACCCGGGCCTGGGTCGACAGCACGGGATGGCAGGCGGTGAAGATCAGCCGCAGCAGATCGTCATCGATGTCCTCGGCGGTGCGGGCGAGATCCGCCGGATCGGGCGGTGAGACGTCCTCCAGGGCCCGCCCGACCTCCGCCAGCTTGCGTGCGTAGGTCTCCTTACGGCGGACGAGATCGATCGCACGGTGCTTGGCGGTGGCCATGAGCCAGGCGCCCGGATTATCCGGCACACCCGACTCCGGCCACCGCTCCAGCGCGGTGACCAGGGCGTCCTGTGCGAGTTCCTCGGCCAGCCCGACGTCCCGCACGATGCGGGCGACGCCTGCGATGATCCGTGCGGACTCGATCCTGAAGACCGTTTCGACCGTCTCGGCGATGGCGGTGGTTTCAGCCGTTTCGGCTGTTTCAGCCGCTCTCGCCTTATCGGCCGGGCTTGCTCCCGTCACGGCCCCTATCAGAGCAGCCGTAAGGGGACAGAGCAAGCACTGCCGGCTCAGCCCCCGACGATCTCGCGGACCTCGACGGTGATGGTCCAGAACTCCTCATGGGTCCGCAGGAACCGCTTGGCCCACTCCACGGCCTCGGCCTTGTCCTTGGCCTGGACGATGGAGTAGCCGCCGATGACCTCCTTGCTCTCGGTGAAGGGGCCGTCGGTGCAGTTGATCTTCCCGCCGGACCAGGTGACCCGGGTGCCCTCGGAGGTCGGGGCGAGCCCGGCCGTGTCCAGCATGACCCCGGCCTTGGTCATCTCCTCGATCAGCGCGCCCATCCGCTCCATGAGCTCGGGGCTGGGGCCCTCGGTGGGGGCGTTCCGCTCATCGACGCGGATCATCGACAGATAGCGCGGCATGGTGACTCCTCATTCGGTGGACGAGCGAGATTCCTTACGGAGGCCGGGGGCTTCCCCGCCTCTCACCCCTGCGTCGAACGGGCACTGCCCGGATCGACAGACCCCATGAGATTTTTTTCGCCGAGGCCGCACCGCCCCGGCCCCGTCATGACACGCGCCACTATTGCAAGCAAATGCTTGCAATAGTTAGCACACCTGTTGCAGCATCGAGGCATGGCATCACTCAACGTCGGCAACCTCGGCGGGTTCCTGCGCGAGCAGCGGCGCAGTGCGCAGCTGTCGCTGCGGCAGCTGGCCGATGCGGCCGGGGTGTCCAATCCGTACCTCAGCCAGATCGAGCGCGGGCTGCGCAAGCCGAGCGCCGAGATCCTGCAGCAGCTGGCGAAGGCGCTGCGGATATCCGCCGAGACCCTGTACGTACAGGCGGGGATCCTCGACGAGCGGGACCGCGAAGAGACCGAGGTGCGCAGCGTGATACTCGCCGATCCCTCGATCAACGAGCGGCAGAAGCAGGTACTGCTTCAGATCTATGAGTCCTTCCGCAAGGAAAACGGGCTCCAGACCGCCTCGGACGACATCTCCGACCCCTCCGACACCTTCGGCACCGGCGCCGACGTCGCCACACCCTCGAACTGATCCGGGAGGACCATCACCATGGCCATCACCGACGACGTACGCAAGACCCTGACCGACCCGACCCCGCTGTACTTCATGGCGGGCACCGCCGATCTGGCCGCCCAGAAGCTCAAGGAGGTGCCGTCGCTCGTCGAGAAGATCGTCGCCGAGGCCCCGGAGCGCCTGAACGCGGTGCGCAACACCGACCCCAAGGTCGTGCAGGAGCGGGTCTCCCAGCAGGCCAAGGAGGCCCAGGGCAAGCTCAACGAGATGCTGGGCACGATCGACACCGACATCAAGCGGCTGCGCGACACGGCGCAGGACCTCGCCCTGCAGAGTGTGGGCCGGGCCGCCGAGCTCGCCGTGAAGGCGCGGGAGCGGTACGACGAGGTGGCCGAGCACGGCCAGGACGTCGTGCGGACCTGGCGAGGTGAGGCGGCCGACGAGGTCGTCGACATCGCCGGTGCGATCGAGCCCCACGAGGGGCGCGACGGCAACGCCGCGGCCCGTTCGAAGGCCCCGTCGCAGTCGGTCGCCATGGACTCGTCCAAGGAGGCCCCGAAGTCGGCGGCCAAGCCGGCCACCCCGGCCACCCCGGCCCCGTCGAGCAACTCCGGCCACTCCGGTCACTCGGGCACGCAGACGTCCGCGGCCTCTTCGTCCGCCCAGGCCAAGAAGGCCCCGGCGCGCGGCAACAAGCCCGCCACCCCCGCCAAGCGGCCGGAGCCGAAGTCGGCCGGCTGACGAGCGCACGTCCACGACCGGGCCGGGTACGCCCTGCGTGCCCGGCCCGGTGGGCGGGTACGGTGGCCCGCAGAGACGCGTCCCATACATATCTTCTAGGCGGTGGATGGCGTGCTGGTTGAAGGCTTCGGCAAGCTGATGTACTGGGTCTCCTGGGCCCTGCTCCTCTTCAGCCTCTTCGCCTTCGTCGACTCGGCGATCCGCCGGGATGACGCGTACCGGGCGGCGGACAAGCAGACCAAGGCGTTCTGGCTGATCATCCTCGGTCTCGCCGCCGCGGTGAACTTCTTCATGGGAATCCTGGACTTCCTGCCGATCATCGGGCTGATCGCGACGATCGTGTACATCGTCGACGTCCGGCCCGCGCTGCGGCAGGTCTCCGGCGGTGGCCGCCGCTGGCCGCGCGGCCGCGGCTCCAGCTCCGACGGTCCTTACGGACCCTTCAACGGCCGCTAGGACGGCACCGAGCGTCCGACAGCGGGCGCGACGACAGACAGCGGGCGCCAGGCGACAGACACCGGGTGCCAGGCAACAGTCGCCGGGCGCCAGGCAACAGACAGCGGAACGGGCCGCGGCCGATCAGCCGCGGTCCAGCAGCAGCACCGCCAGATCGTCGGTCAGCTCCCCGCCGTTCAGCGAGCGCACCTCGGTGACGGTCGCGTCCAGCAGCTCCTCGCCGCGCCGTCCCTCCGCGACCTGGCGGGCGACGATCTCGACCATCCCCTCCTGGCCGAGCCGCTGCACCCCAGTTCCGACGCGGCCCTCGATCAGCCCGTCGGTGTACATCATCAGGCTCCATGCCCCGCCGAGCTCGACCTCGCGGCGCGGCCAGCGGGCGTTCGGCAGCAGGCCGAGCGCCGGGCCGTTCTCGTCGGTGGGCAGCAGCCGGGGCGCCACGCTCGGGCGGATCGCCAGCGGTGAGGGGTGCCCGGCCAGGCAGACCCCGGCCCGGCGGCCGTCCGGTGCGATGTCGACCGTGCAGAGTGTGGCGAAGATCTCATCGTCGGCGCGTTCGTTCTCCAGCACCTGCTGAAGGGTGCCGAGCAGCTGATCGCCGCAGAGCCCGGCGAAGGTCAGGGCGCGCCAGGCGATCCGCAGCTCCACCCCGAGGGCGGCCTCGTCCGGGCCGTGGCCGCAGACGTCGCCGATCATCGCGTGGACCGTGCCGTCCGGGGTACGGACGGTGTCGTAGAAGTCGCCGCCGAGCAGGGCGCGGCTGCGGCCGGGCCGGTAGCGGGCGGCGAAGCGCAGCCCCGAGCCGTCCAGCAGCGGGGTGGGCAGCAGTCCGCGCTCCAGCCGGGCGTTCTCCTGGGCGCGCAGCCGCGACTCGGTGAGCTGGCGCTGGGCGAGGTCGGCGCGTTTGCGCTCGACGGCGTAGCGGATGGCTCGGCTGAGGATCCGGCCGTCCAGCTCGCCGCGGAAGAGGAAGTCCTGGGCGCCCACCCGTACCGCCTCGGCGGCGCGCTCGGCGTCGTCCTCCGCGGTCAGGACGAGGACGGCGTGCAGGGGCGCGAGCCGCAGCACCTCGCGCAGCGCGGCCAGCGAGTCCGCGCCGTCATGGTCCGGGCCCGGGAGGGCGAGGAGGATGCACTGCACCCCGTCGGTGAGCAGCCGGCTGGCCTCGGTGAGGTTGCGCGCCGTACGGATGCGGACTCGGTTACCCTCGGTATCCAGCATCTCGGGAACGTTGAAGGCACCGGACGGATCGTCCTCGATCACCAGCAGGGTGAGCCCGTTGTCGGGCAGGGCGGCGGGACCGGCCTCCGGGGCCGGTGCCTCCCGTTGCCTCGGCACGGGTACGGACATCACTCGATTCCTTCCCTCCCCCCGAGGGCGCGCACCGCCGACCGGTGGAGCGCAGTGGGATTCCGGTACGCACACCGACTGGTCGGTTTCAGCGGCCCCAGAGCGCGGGTACCGGATATTGCCAGGCGACCTTAGCGCTAGGCGGCCGTTTCATGGAATGACCTCCTGGCACCGACTTTTGTCATATGCCGCACGTCATGCGGCACTTGGTGGCCCAGGAGACAATCCCGGGATGACGAACATCACGCTGGCGTTGGGGGATATCACCGAGCAGAGCGTGGACGCGGTCGTGAACGCGGCCAACTCCTCCCTGTTGGGAGGGGGTGGCGTCGATGGAGCCATCCACCGAAAGGGCGGACCCGGCATTCTGGATGAATGCCGCGATGTGCGTGCGTCCCGCTACGGCAAGGTCCTTCCGGCCGGGCAGGCGGTCGCCACCACAGCCGGCCGACTGCCCGCCCGCTGGGTGATCCACACGGTCGGCCCGGTCTTCTCCACGGCCGAGGACCGCTCGGCCACGCTCCCCTGCTACCGCGAGGCACTGCGGGTCGCCGATGAGCTGGGCGCCCGTACGGTCGCCTTCCCGGCCGTCTCCACCGGCGTCTACCGCTGGCCCCTGGACGACGCGGCCCGGATCGCGCTCACCACCGTCCGCGATGCGGACACCGCGGTCACCGAGGCCCGCTTCGTCCTCTTCGACCAGCGCGCGTACGACGCCTTCGAGACGGCCCTGAACGGGCTCCCGCCGGCCTGAGGCGGCCGGGCGGGCCCTCGCAGCCCCGGGGCGCCAGGACCCGCCGTACTACCGCGCGTCCGGCCGGACCACGCCCAGGATCGGCATCGAGCCCGCGCCCGCGAACGTGACCTGGCGGCCGGGGCGGGGGGCGTGGATCATCGCGCCGCCGCCCACATACATCCCCACATGGCTCGCGTCCCTGAAGTAGATGATCAGATCACCCGGGCGCATGTCCTTCGCGCTCACCTTGGGCAGCAGCCTCCACTGCTCCTGCGAGGTCCGCGGGATCGCCCGGCCGGCCGTCGCCCACGCCCGCTGGGTCAGCCCCGAGCAGTCGTAGGTGTCCGGGCCCACCGCGCCCCACACATAGTTCTTGCCGAGCTGGGCCCTCGCGAAGTCGACCGCGCGCCCGCCCATCGCGGTGGCGTCGCTGCCGAGCTCCCGCAGTATCCCGGTGTCCAGCCACTTCGCCTGCGCGCCACGGGCCTTGTCCTCCTCCAACTGGCGCAGCCGCTCCCGTTCGTCCTTCGCCAGCCGGGACTCCAGCCGCTGCGCCCGGGCCAGCTTGCGCAGGATCTCCTTCTTCGCCGCCGCCTTCTTCGCCCGGCTCCGGTCCAGCCGCTCCCACTCCTGGGAGGCCGAGTCGGCGTAGCGGTCGAGCGCCACCTGGGTGCGCTCCAGACGGCCGATCAGTCCGTGGGTGGCCTGTTCACCCTTGCGGGCGAGCGTGACACCGTCGAGGAAGTCGCCCGGATCGCCGTTGAGGAACAACCGCGCCTCCGCCGGCATCCCGCCGCCCCGGTACTGCGCCCGGGCCATCGCCCCGGCCCGCTTGCGCAGCCCGGCCATCTCCTTCTGGGCCTTCACCACGGCTCGGGCGATCTTCAGGATGGCCTTCTCCTGACGGGCCTGTCTCTCCCGCGCCAGGTTGTACGCGTCCGTGGCGGACTCCGCCTTGCGGTAGAGCCCGTCGACCTCCTGATGGACCTCCTCCAGGCTCTGGCCCCCGTTCGCGCCGCCACCGGACCCGTCGCCCGGCCCCGGAGCCGGCCCCGGCTCGCCGGGTGCGGCGTACGCCGTCTCCGGCACGGCCGACAGTCCCAGCGCGCAGACCAGCGCGGTGGCCGCGGCGACGCTCATACCCCTCCCTCTCCCGTCCCGCCTCACCCGCGGTCTCCTCTCGTTCCGTTCCGGCCGTGCGCGCTCCTGCCCCTCTCGCGCGCCAGACCTGACGTACCGGCACGTAGGGACGGATAGTGACATGCCGTACCGCAATTCGACAGAGACACGCGGCGGTTACTCCAGCAGCCACCCCGAACCGGTTCACCGGACGGGTGTCGCACAGGTGTCGGACGGACCTGGCGCAACCTCCGCAAGGACGTCGTCGGGCTCGGGATCAGGCCGTGACCTGGCCGTGACATGGCCACCACACTGACGGCCGAGGTTCACCATCCGTTAACTCGCCCCCTCAGGCCGCTTCACCTGATCTGCCTACTTTCGGCCCTACTGAGCGTGAGCCGAGTACGGCTCCGGCCCACGCCGCACGAAGTGCGCTCCACCCAATCTCGCGCGCCGTCCCCCAACCGGCGGCTCCTGGAAGGAACTCCTGAAAGTGAAGCTTCAGCGCAAGAACCGGCTTCGCGCCATCACCGCCGGTGCCCTTGCTGTCTCCGGCGTCCTTGTCCTCACGGCGTGCGGTTCCGACGACAACAGCGACTCGGGCGGCGGCGGCTCCAAGGCCGCCTCCAACATCAAGTGCGACGGCAAGGGGCAGCTGCTGGCCTCGGGCTCGTCCGCGCAGAAGAACGCCATGGACCTGTGGATCAAGACCTACGGCGCCGCTTGCAAGGACACCAAGCTCAACTACAAGGCCACCGGCTCGGGCGCGGGCATCCAGGAGTTCCTGCAGGGCAAGACCGCCTTCGCGGGCTCCGACTCGGCGCTGAAGCCCGAGGAGGTCAAGTCCTCCGAGAAGATCTGCAAGGGCGGCAAGGCCATTGACCTGCCGATGGTCGGCGGCCCGATCGCCGTCGGCTTCAACGTGCCCGGCGTCGACAAGCTGACGCTGAACGCCGATGTCCTCGGCAAGATCTTCAACTCCGAGATCAAGAAGTGGGACGACCCCGCGATCAAGGCGCTGAACAAGGACGCGAAGCTCCCGAGCCTCAAGATCCAGGCGTTCCACCGCTCCGACGAGTCGGGCACCACGGACAACTTCACCAAGTACCTCAAGGCCGCCGCCCCGAAGGCGTGGCCGCACGAGCCGGGCAAGGCGTGGGAGGGCGAGGGCGGCCAGTCGGCCGACGGCTCCTCCGGTGTCTCCTCGCAGGTCAAGCAGGTCTCGGGCGCGATCTCGTACTTCGAGCTGTCCTACGCGACCGCGAACAGCATCAAGACCGTCGACCTGGACACCGGCGCCTCCGCCCCGGTCCAGGCCACCGTCGAGAACGCCTCCAAGGCCATCTCCGAGGCCAAGATCAAGGGCACCGGCAGCGACCTGGCCCTCGACCTGGCGTACGACACCAAGGCGGACGGCGCTTACCCGATCACCCTGGTCACCTACGAGATCGCCTGTGACAAGGGCAACAAGGCAAGCACCCTCGCCGCGACCAAGTCCTTCCTGACCTATGTCGCCAGCGAGGACGGCCAGACCTCCCTCAAGGAGCTCGGCTACGCCCCGCTCCCGACCGAGATCGCCAACAAGGTCCGCGAGAGCGTCAAGAGCCTCTCCTGACCCGAGTGCGGCTGACTCCGCCGCGGCAATCGCCGCGGCGGAGTCAGCCGCACTGTCCGGTGCACCGCCGCACCAGGAGCCTCATCCGCATCAGGCTCCGCAGACCGGAGAACTCATGAAAACGGATATAGAACCCACATCATCAGCCGCCGCGTCTCCACCCAAGGTCAAGACCCGCTCCACCGGCCGCGTCGGTGACAAGATCTTCCTCGGCCTCTCCCGGGGTTCCGGTATCGCCCTGCTGGTGATCATGGCGGCCATCGCGGCCTTCCTCACCTACCGCGCCGCCATCGCGATCTCCAAGGACGAGGCCAACTTCCTCACGTACTTCGAGTGGAACACCGGCTCCTCGCCGATGCGGTTCGGCATCGCCGTCCTCGCCTACGGCACGGTCGTCAGCTCGATCATCGCCATGGTCATCGCGGTCCCGATCGCGGTGGGCATCGCGCTGTTCATCTCGCACTACGCCCCGCGCCGGCTGGCCACTCCGGTCGCCTACGTCATCGACCTGCTCGCCGCGGTCCCCAGCATCGTCTACGGCCTGTGGGGCGCGCTCTTCCTCGTCCCGCATCTCACCGGGCTGTACACCTGGTTCGACGACTACCTGGGCTGGACCGGGATCTTCAGCTACCAGGGCGGCGCCGCGCGCTCCCTGTTCACCGTCGGCATCCTGCTGGCGATCATGATCCTGCCGATCGTCACCAGCGTGAGCCGCGAGGTGTTCCGGCAGGTCCCGAAGATGCACGAGGAGGCGGCGCTGGCGCTCGGCGCGACCCGCTGGGAGGTCATCCGGATGTCGGTCCTCCCCTTCGGCCGCTCCGGCATCATCAGCGCCTCGATGCTGGGCCTGGGCCGCGCGCTGGGCGAGACCATGGCGGTCGCCACCGTGCTGTCCCCCAACTTCCTGATCGAGACCAGCCTGCTGGACCCGGGCGGCGGCACCTTCGCCCAGAACATCGCCAGCCGCTTCAAGGAAGCCGGTAACGACGGCCGCGACGCGCTGATCGCCTCCGGTCTCGTGCTGTTCGTCATCACCCTGCTGGTGAACGGCGCCGCGCGAATGATCATCGCCCGCCGCAAGGAGTACTCGGGGACCGCGGCATGAGCGACGTACGCGCGGCCACCGGGCCGCAGAAGAAGACGAAGGCCGCACCTCTGCGCCGCGCGGGCGACAGTCACGTCAGCTGCTGGCGCAGCGGAGCGAATGTGAGGGGCACGGCATGAGCACTGTTGTTGACAAGGGCGAGCACCGCGCCTCCAGCCTCAAGCAGGCCCGTCTGCCGCGGTGGACCCCGTACGCCCTGGTCGTCGGCTCGGCGGCGGTGGGTGCGGGCATCGGCGCCGCCCTGGGAATGGGCAATCCGCTCCAGTGGGGCCTGTTCGCCGCCCTGGTGTTCATCATCGCCTCGTACGTCCTCGGCGCCGTGGTCGAGGGGGGCCGGCAGGCCAGGGACCGGCTGGCCACCAGCCTGGTCTGGGTCTGCTTCCTGCTCGCCGTCATCCCGCTGCTCTCCCTGCTCTGGGAGACCATCGACCGGGGCCGGACGGTGCTCGACGGCTACTTCCTGGGCCACTCCATGGAGGGTGTGCAGACGATCCTGCCCGGCGGTGGCGCGTACCACGCGATCATCGGCACCCTGGAGCAGGTCGGTCTCGCCGCGCTCATCGCCGTTCCGATCGGCCTGCTGACCGCCATCTATCTGGTGGAGTACGGCCGCGGCCGGCTCGCCAAGGCCGTCACCTTCTTCGTCGACGTGATGACGGGTATCCCCTCGATCGTCGCCGGTCTGTTCATCCTCAGCTTCTGGATCATCATTCTCGGCTTCAGCTACTCGGGCTTCGCCGGTGCCATGGCGCTGGCCATCCTGATGATGCCGATCGTCGTCCGCTCGACCGAGGAAATGCTCAAGCTGGTCCCGGACGAGCTGCGTGAGGCGTCCCTCGCGCTCGGCGTGCCCAAGTGGCGCACCATCCTCAAGGTGGTGCTGCCCACCGCGATCGGCGGAATCACCACGGGTGTGATGCTCGCGGTCGCCCGTGTCGCCGGCGAGTCCGCCCCCATCGTGCTGCTGGTCTTCGGTGCCGCGGGGATCAACAACAACCCGTTCGAAGGCGCCCAGTCGTCGCTGCCGTACTACATCTACGAGCAGTGGCAGCTCGGCAACGATGCCTCCTTCAACCGGGCCTGGGCCGCGGCGCTCGTGCTCATCGCCTTCGTCATGATCCTGAACCTGGTGGCCCGCGGCATCGCCCGCTGGAAGGCCCCGAAGTCCGGCCGCTGAGGCCAAGAAGAAGAGAAGTGATTCACATGGCCAAGCGCATCGACGTCAGCGGGCTGACGGCCTACTACGGCACCCACAAAGCCATCGAGGACATCTCGATGACGGTCGAACCCCGCTCGGTGACCGCCTTCATCGGCCCCTCGGGCTGTGGCAAGTCGACCTTCCTGCGCACCCTCAACCGGATGCACGAGGTCACCCTCGGCGGCCGGGTCGAGGGCAAGGTGATGCTCGACGACGAGAACCTCTACGGCTCGGGCGTGGACCCGGTCTCCGTGCGCCGTACGGTCGGCATGGTCTTCCAGCGCCCCAACCCGTTCCCGACGATGTCCATCTTCGAGAACGTCGCCGCCGGGCTGAAGCTCAACGGCTCGTACCGGAAGAGCGAGCTCGAGGACGTCGTCGAGAAGTCCCTCAAGGGCGCCAACCTGTGGAACGAGGTCAAGGACCGGCTGAACAAGCCGGGCGCCGGCCTCTCCGGTGGTCAGCAGCAGCGGCTGTGCATCGCCCGCGCCATCGCGGTCGAGCCCGATGTGCTGCTGATGGACGAGCCCTGCTCGGCGCTGGACCCGATATCGACGCTCGCCATCGAGGACCTGATCGGTGAGCTCAAGGAGCGCTTCACGATCGTCATCGTGACGCACAACATGCAGCAGGCGGCGCGCGTCTCGGACCGTACGGCCTTCTTCAACCTGGCCGGCGTCGGCCAGCCCGGCAAGCTCATCGAGATCGACGAGACCGAGCGGATCTTCTCCAACCCGTCGGTGCAGGCGACCGAGGACTACATCTCGGGCCGCTTCGGCTGATCAGGCTCCTCGCCGCACTACTGGCGAGGACAGAACGTCCTGCGGTGCTGCATGGCGGTGCCACCGCAAGACGACGGGCCCGCCCCTGGCTCCCGGGGGCGGGCCCGCTTTTGCGTATCTGCTTCGCGTATCTGCTTCGCGTATCTGCGTCGGGTATCTGCCGTACGGCGGTCGGCCGGAGCGCGTGGGCGGTCAGCCCTGATACATGCGGCGGCCAGCCTCAGCCGAAGGCCAGGTTGACGATCCAGTAGCTGAGCGCGGCGACTCCGGCCGCGGCGGGCATGGTGATGAACCAGCCGAGGATGATGTTCTTCGCGACCCCCCAGCGGACCGCGCTCACCCGCTTGGTCGCCCCCACACCCATGATCGCCGAGGTGATGACATGGGTGGTCGAGATGGGCGCCTGGAACATGAACGACGCCGTGTACATGACTCCGGCCGCCGTGGTCTCCGCCGCGAACCCCTGCGGCGGGTCCAGCTCGATGATCCGCCGTCCCAGCGTGCGCATGATGCGCCAGCCGCCCGCGTAGGTGCCGAGCGACAGCATCGCGGCGCAGGAGATCTTCACCCACACCGGAATCGCGTCGCCTTCGTCCTCGACACCCCCGATGACCAGGGCCATCACCACGACACCCATGGTCTTCTGGGCGTCCTGGAGGCCATGGCCGAGCGCCATGCCCGCCGCCGAGACGGTCTGCGCTATCCGGAAGCCGCGCTTGGCCTTGTGCGGGTTCGCGCCACGGAACAGCCAGAGGATGATCACCATCACGAAGTAGCCCAGCACCAGGCCGACGATGGGAGAGAGGATCATCGGGATGACGACCTTCTCCAGCACCCCGTCCCAGTGGACCGTGCTCGCACCCGCCAGCGCCGCGCCGACCAGCCCGCCGAACAGCGCGTGCGAGGAGGAGGACGGCAGGCCGTAGTACCAGGTCACCATGTTCCAGGTGATCGCGCCGATCAGCCCGGCGAACAAGATCATCATGCCTTGGTCGCCGGTGGGGGTGGCGATCAGACCCTCACTGACGGTCTTGGCGACGCCACTGCCGAGGAAGGCACCCGCGAGGTTCATCACGGCGGCCATCGCGAGCGCCGCCCTGGGGGTCAGCGCCCGGGTGGAGACCGAGGTCGCGATGGCGTTGGCCGAGTCGTGGAAGCCGTTGGTATAGGTGAAGAAGAGCGCGACCGCGATGGTCACGACAAGCGCGAAGGTGTCCATGCCGGGGCTCAGGACTCCTTGACGGCGATGGTCTCGACCGTGTTGGCCACGTGCTCGAAGGCGTCGGCCGCTTCCTCCAGCACATCGACGATCTGCTTGAGCTTGAGCACCTCTATCGCGTCGTACTTTCCGTTGAAGAGGTGGGCCAGGAGCTTGCGGTGGATCTGGTCGGCCTGGTTCTCCAAGCGGTTGACCTCGATCCAGTACTCGGTGAGGTTGGTCATGGTGCGCAGATTCGGCATCGCCTCGGCGGTCAGCTCGGCCGCCCGCGCCAACACCTCGATCTGCTGCTCGACCCCCTTGGGCAGCTCGTCGACCTGGTAGAGGACGACCAGGTCGACGGCCTCCTCCATGAAGTCCATGATGTCGTCGAGGGACGAGGCCAGGCGGTAGATGTCCTCACGGTCGAACGGTGTGATGAAGGAGGAGTTCAGCTGGTGGAAGATCGCGTGAGTGGCGTCGTCCCCCGCGTGCTCCGCGGCCCTCATCCGCTCCGAGATCTCGGCACGAGCGGAGGAGTCCGCCCCGAGCAGTTCCATCAGGAGCTTGGAGCCGGTCACGATGTTGTCCGCGGACGCGGCGAACATGTCGTAAAAGCTCGTCTCCCTGGGGGTCAGACGAAAGCGCACTGGGGATCCTCGGATGCAGCGGATGGGGACTCGTCGATGCTAGGCGCATCTTCCGGCCACGGTAACCGGCGGTCCCAGTGTCGCCCATCGGGCAGAGTGCTCAGCACGGGGGCCCGGTTCGACCAGAAAAGCCGGTACCATATACCCACTGGGGGTATATGCGGACATTGCGTAATCAACGGGAGGACGCCATGACGACCACGGCAGCCGACACCACCGCGCCCACCGACGGCGACGAGCGGGGCCAGACGTCCGGGCATACTTCCGCCCAGGAGTCCGTACCCCACGGTGGCCATGGATACGCCAAACAAAAGGATCAACACCTCAAGCGGTTGCGCCGGATCGAGGGCCAGATCAGGGGACTGCAGCGGATGGTCGAGGAAGACGTCTACTGCATCGACATACTCACCCAGGTCTCAGCAGGCACCAAGGCGCTCCAGTCCTTCGCCCTCCAGCTGCTCGAGGAGCATCTGCGCCACTGCGTCGCCAGCGCGGCCGTGGAGAGCGCCGCCCAGGGCGAGACGGAGGGCACGAGTGAGGTCGACGCCAAGGTGGCCGAGGCCACGGCGGCCATCGCCCGGCTGCTGCGGACCTGAGCCGGCCCCGGCACGGCCCGCCCCGTTCCGCCCCGCCCCGTCTCGGGCGCGGACATGCCCGAAGCCGGGTGTGGGTATGGCTACCGCCTCGCCGGACGAGCCGCTCGCCGGACGGGGCCGCTGGACACCCGCCGGCGAGACGGCGACTCGGCTACGGGGTGTCCGGACTCCCGGCCTCCGGGGCGCCCGTCGATTCGTCGGCACCCCTTGCGCCCTCGGTGCGGTCAGCGTTATTGGCGCCCTTGGTCCGCTTGGCGCCGTTGGCACCCTTGGCGCCATGAGCACCATGAGCACCATGAGCGCCATGAGCACCCTTGGCGCTCTTGGCCCCCTCGGCCGAATCTGATCGGTCGGCCTGCACCCGGAGCACCTCGTCGATACGGTCCGTACTGAGCCTGTCCTCGTCCGCGCTCGACGCAGCGATCATCAAGTCACCATAGAGATCGATTTCGACGAGGGCCACGGGGTCCGGGCCCGACGAGCCGCGACGCGCAACCACGTGTTTCACCTCCTCCAGCGAGCACCTGCGAGCACTTTCGAGCAGCGGCTTCCCAGCGTAGGGATCGGTACACACTCCGCGCATGGCACGGATGGGCCATTTCGAAGGGCAAAGCGGGCCCCTCCGACTACTTCTGAGGTGATCCGACCTTTCCTGTGTAGATATCCGTGGGCTTGGGGAGCTCAACCACGGCCGGCGCCCCGAAGTCGTACAGCTCCGTCGTCGAGGCGACCCCCACCGCACCGCGCCGCCGGGTGGCGTCCGGGCCCGCCGTCGCCTCCTGGCCGTCGGTCCGGCTGGTCACCGTGAACCGGTGCCGCACCTCGCGCAGCCGGCCGAGCCCGTCGAGATACGCGTCGAAGGTCACCGCGCTCTCGCCGAACCCCCTCGCCGCGGCCACCAGCGAGCCCCGCGCGCCCTCCGACGCGAGCCGGGCCGCCCGGCCGATGTCGGTGATGCCGCGATAGTGACGCACCAGATCCCCGTCGAGCCCCTCCTCGCCGACCAGGCTGGCCTTCCGTACCCCGCGCAGCAGTTCGGCGGCGGTCAGCGGATCCGTGGCCCCACCCGTGACGAGATTGCCATCGGGGATGTCCGTCGTATCCACCCGCACCCACTTATCGCGGGGAATGCCCGCCCCGCGATTGCGCATGAAAAGCGCTCCGGAGGCCAGGAGTTCGGTGATCGGCGCATGCTCGGCGGCCCCCATGGCGTCCCTCGGCAGCAGCAGCCGCAGCCGACCCCGCCGCTTCTCGAAGTCGTACGCACCGCTGCCGCGAATGGACACGCGGGTGCCGCCCGTCGCCGTCTCCATGGTGGTGCGGACCCGCGAGCTGCCCGATCTGACCAGCACGTCCGCGGCCCGGTGGAGCACCGTGACCGCGCTCCCCCGCGCCGTGCCGCCGGGGCGTTCATCGGCCGCCGTCTCGGTGGAACAGCCACTGACGGTCGCCAGCGACATGGCCAGCAGGCCACCCGACACGACACCGGCGACCGCTCTCACCCGTCTCCGTACGCCGAGCCCGCACTGCTGGAACTCCATCGACCGCCGACCCCCTGGCCACGCTCGTCCACGCTTGATACTTGTTCGTTTAACGATCGGCACCGGTGGCTCGTCACGGCCCGGTAGCGTGGTCATGTGCTCGACTCAGGCGACATAGGCCCCGGCCAGGACCGCACCACCACCGTGGAGAAGGGCTCCTTCTCCACCGCCCGCTGCACCTGCGGCTGGTACGGCCCGGCCCGTCGCGCCAGAGGCATCGCCCGCGACGACGCGGCGGCTCATGCGACGGCCCGTCACTCCCCGTCCGACACAAGCGATTCATCGGACTCGTCCGATTAGCGGGACTTGTCCGTCCCCCGACAACACTTCGGCAACGAGCGGAACCACACCCCCCGGTCCCTCCCTCTGACCCAGGGATCGGGCCGGCTTGGCAGTGGCCCGGTCGACGGTTGAGAACGGCGTCGACAGGGAGGGGACACCGCCATGAACCGGCGGACACTGCTGGCAGCGGGCACGGGGCTGACGGCCACCGCCACATGGGCCACCGCGTGCGACGACGACGCGGGAAAGGCCGGCGGTGACGGGACCTCCGCCGACTCCCCCTCCTCCTCGGCGCCCAACGCCCATTCGGCCTCCGCGAGCGGCCGGCGCGGCGCCGTCGACGGCAAGCCGAAGTCCGCCGACTGGAGCGCGCTCGGCAAGGACCTGCAGGGCGACCTGGTGCGCCCCGGCGACTCCGACTACACCTCCGCCAGCCGGCTCTACAACACTCGCTTCGACCATCTGCGGCCCGCCGCCGTCGCCTATATAGAGAACACCTCGGACATCTCCGCCTGTCTGGACTTCGCCCGCCGCCATGGCGCCCCCGTCGCCATCCGCAACGGCGGTCACTCCTACGCCGGGTGGTCCAGCGGCGACGGCCGGCTCGTCATCGACGTCTCCGCGCTCTCGTCGATCCGTACGACCTCCGGCGAGGCCCGGATCGGCGGCGGCGCCAAGCTCATCGACGTCTACACCTCGCTCGGCACCCGTGGGGTCACCGTCCCCGGCGGTTCCTGCCCGAGCGTCGGCATATCGGGGCTGACCCTCGGCGGCGGCCACGGTGTGGTCTCCCGGGCGTACGGGCTGACCGCCGACAGCCTTACGGGTGCGACGATCGTCACCGCGGACGGTAAGGCCCTCGAGATCTCCAAGAACCGCGAGGCCGATCTGTTCTGGGCGCTGCGCGGCGCGGGCAACGGCAACTTCGGTGTCGTCACCGAACTGCGGTTCCGTACGCATGAGGCGGCCGACGGCGTGACGTGTTATATGTCATGGCCATGGTCTAAGGCCGCGAAGGTGCTGAGCGCCTGGCAGAAGTGGGGCCCGGACCAGCCCGACGAGATCTGGTCGGTGCTGCATCTGTCGGCCGCCCCCGGGAGTACCCCCACCGTCTCCATCAGCTGCTTCTCGCTCGGCACCTACGGCGCGCTGCAGAACGCGGTGGACCGGCTCGCCGACGGACCGGGCGGCCCCGGCCCGGCCACACAGGTCAGCCTGCGCCGCCGCGGCTACGTCGACGCCATGCGGAGGTACGCGGGCTGCGGCGACACCTCGACGACCAACTGCCATCTGCCGGGCGACAAGCCCGGCCACAGCGCCTCCGGGGTGCTGAATCGCGAGACCTACGCGGCGCGCTCGGACTTCTACGACCGCTCACTGAGCCAGGCGGGCGCACGGGCGATGCTCGCCCAGATGGAACGCTACGGGCGGCGCACCGGCGGCGGGGGCGCGGTGAGCATCGCGCTGACCGCGCTCGGCGGGGCGGTCAACCGGGTCTCGCCCACGACCACGTCCTTCATCCACCGCCGCTCGCGGTTCCTCGCCCAGTACACCGCGTCCTGGGCGGCGAGCGGCTCCGGCACCGCGGGCAACGCCTGGCTGGACGGGGCCCATACGGCGATGCGGCGCTACGCCTCCGGGGCGGCGTACCAGAACTACACGGACGCGTCGCTGAAGGACTGGCGCTCGGCCTACTACGGCTCGGCCGCCGACAAGCTGACGCGGCTGAAGAAGCGTTACGACCCGGACCGGCTCTTCGACTTCCCGCAGGCGCTGTGAGGGCGTTCGCGGGCGGGGAGAGCCGCAGATGACAGAAGGCCCGGCAGCCGCCGGGCCTTCGTCGCGTCCGTAAGGAGGCCGTCAGGCGTATCCGTGAGGAAGCCACCAGGCGCGCATCCGCGAGGGGGCCGCTAAGCCGCCAGGTCCTTGTTCCCGTGGTCGCCACCCGCTGTGCGGGACTCGGAGAGTTCCGCACACGCCTCGTCCGCGCCCTGGTCGGCGGCCGCGGGCTCGGCCCGTATCAGCCGGCCGACGCGCGAACTCGCGAGCGCCGTGGTCAGCGGTGTCAGCAGCATCATCGCGAGCGGCGCCAGCAGCAGCGTGACCGCCGTCCCCAGGGCGAACCCGCCGATCACATCGGTCGGGTAGTGGACCCCCATATAGACGCGGCAGAACCCTTCCAGCAGCGCGAGCCCTATCGCGGCCACCCCGTAGGCGCGGTGGGCCATGAAGACGCCGACGGCGACCGCCATGGTCAGCGTCGCGTGGTCGCTGACGAACGAGAAGTCGGTCTTGCCCGCCACCAGGACGTCGAGCCCCTGATGGTCCCTGAAGGGCCTGGGCCGCTCGACGAAGCCGCGGATCGGGATGTTGGCGAACAGCGCCAGCCCGGCGGCCAGCGGGGCCCACATCAGCCCGGCGACGGCCGACGGCGCCTCCTGCGGCCGCTTCCGCACGCTCCACCAGGCGGCCAGGGTCACCAGGGCGAGCCCGATGACGATCCCGTACTCGCCGACGAACTCCATGACGCGGTCGAACCAGTGGGGGGCGTCCTTCGCCAGCCCGTTGATGTCGTAGAGAAGGCTGACATCGGGGTTCGACCCGTCCAGTGCGAGTCCAGCCATGTGCCGTAGCCCCTTATCTCTTGCCTGTCACTACGTGCAGCTGCCGACCCCCGTAATGCCTTGCGATCCGTAGCATCGCGACCGGCGCCGGAGAGTCCGCCGTCGATCCACGCTGATCCACGCTCCGATCCACCTCCAGGGAACTCCCTCTTCTCGCCGGGGGTTCCGTACTCCACCCAACGATCACCGGGACGTTATCGAAGGGTGACCGATCGTCGCAGCTCAGGGGAAATCCTTACGCGGAGTTCGCCCGCGGCAGCGCTTTCGCGCCATCTTGAGTCACCCGTGTAGCACCGATGTAGTCCGGCGAGTCGATCTTGTCAAAACGGATCACCGCACCGGTATAGGGCGCGTTGATCATGTAACCGCCGCCCACGTACATCCCCACGTGGTGGATCGATCTCGGGTCGTCGAGGTCATAGGCGAAGAAGACCAGATCCCCAGGGAGCAGCTCGTTCCGCTTGGGGTGGGGTCCGGCGTTCCACTGGTCGTTGGCGACACGCGGCAGGTCGATCCCGACCGTCTTGTACGCCGCCTTCGTCAGCCCCGAGCAGTCGAACCGCCCGCCCTGCTCCGGCGTGCCGTTCCCGCCCCACAGATAGGGCTTGCCGAGCTGCTTCTGCGCGAAGTAGATCGCACCGGCCGACTGCTGGGAGGGCTGGACCTTCTGGATCGGCGCCTCGAAGCTCTTGGCGAGGGTGGTGATGGTCTTCACGTAGTTCTGGGTCTCGCGGTAAGGCGGCACCCCGCCGTACTTGATCACGGCATAGGCGCCCGCGTTGTACGAGGCCAGCATGTTGTGCGTCTGATTGCCCGGCACGTCCTTGACGTACTTGGCGAGCGAGCAGTCATAGGCGGCCGCCGACGGGATCGCGTCCTGGGGGTCCCAGATGTCCCTGACGCCGTCCTTGTTGCCGTCGACCCCGTGCGAGGCCCAGGTGGCCGGGATGAACTGCGCTATCCCCTTGGCGTTGGCCGGGCTCTGCGCCTTCGCGTTCCAGCCGCTCTCCTGGTAGAGCTGCGCGGCGAGGAGCGCGGGATTGATGGCGGGGCAGGAGTTCCCATACTGCTGGATCAGCGGCTCGTACGAGGACGGAACAGAGCCCTTCGCCAGCCCGACAGCCTTACCACCCGCACCGCCGATGAGGTCCGCCGCGACCATATAGGTGCCGACGACGAGCAGCGCGACGAAGGAAAAGGAGACTCCGATACCGACACTGACACCCAGCCAGACCTTACGCACCCGGCCATCCTCCCCCATCCACCCGCGATGCGAACGCGTTTACGTCCGCACGGCGAAAATCAGCCGCTCCCCAGCCGAAACCATACGGTGGGCAGCCGACGCGCGCCCCCTTGTGCGCCGCCCACCCGCCCCGCGCGCCTCACCGCTCAGCCTCGGCCGCCTCCCGCGGGGCCGCGCAACGCGTAGAGTCCAGCCGTCCGAGCACCACGACCCTGGGGACCGCAGATGACACGGCGCGACTGGCGCGAGCTCGACTGGCAGCGGGCCGCACCCGACGACAGCGAGGAGGGCCACGCCTACCTCGAGGTGGCCGTGGGCCCCGACGACCAGATCCTGATGCGCGAGAGCAACGACCCGGAGACCGTGGTCGTCACGACCCGGACCAAGTGGGAGGCGTTCATCAAGGGCGTCAAGGCGGGCGAGTTCGACGACTTCGCCGACCTCGCGGAGGCCGACGAGCCCACGGGGAAGTGAACGGCTGACGGCCGTTCGCCGATGCCCCTCCAACTCTCGCTGACGTCCCTCGCCCAGACCCCCGACGGTCCTCGACGTCGGCCCTTGCCTCCGGCCCCCACCGTCGGTCCTCACCGATCGTTGCCCGACGCTCACCCGCGTGATACACAGAGTGACCATTCGACACTCCGTTGACACGCCTCACACGTCCGCCGGACGGCCGTGTCCCACAACACGCACGAGATCCGCCAAGAAATGCCGCCAAGTCGACATGCGGAAGCGGATTCATCAGCGAAGATAGAGGCTGACCCACGCCATGCCGGCGGGGGACACAACAACCCATAAGGGGCGGTGAGTTCATCATGTTCCTAGCGGCCGAAAAGGGCGACATCAACACCATCATCGGTGGAATCGCCCCAGACTGGGGCCCGTTCGGCAGTCTGGGCAGCGAGGCCCGCGTCATGATCGAGGTCGTGATGGCGGTCGCACTGCTGCTGTGCTTCGGCATCGCCATCTGGGGCGCGGCCAAGCAGCGGATCGGCGCGACGGCCCTGCGGGACACCTTCAGCGCGGAACAGGGCAAGGGGCTGATCGTCGCCGGCCTCACCGGTGTGTTCATCATCGGATCACTGGGCACCCTCTTCACGATCGTGTATGGCATGGCCATCTAGCCGCGCCCCCGCCCGCCCCCGAGCCGCTCCCCTGCGCGGGGCGCACACCCCTGGCCGCAAGCCCCGCTCCCGATTCCCCCTACCGGCCCCCCACCCCGTACCCGAGGCTGCTCCCTGATGCCCGCTCCCGCTCACCACGCTGAGGACGTGTCAGCTTGATGTCCACTCACACCAGCGCGCCCGAGCGTCAGTCCTCACCGTTACCGTCGTATGCGGGTGACGGAAGAGGGACCATGGATGACGCGGTCGGCACGACCGGCAGGCTCGGCGGGATCAGCAGGCTCGGCAGGCTCGGCACGGGTGAAGGGGCGTACGCAGGATGAGTCTCGGCGGCGACGACGGATACGGCGGTGACTACGAGGGCCATGAGGCGCGCCGCGGCCGCGGCGCGGCCCCTGGAGATCACCTGACGCGCACCCGTCTACCCGAAGGCGACGGCGCCCCCTACGGCCCGCCCCGCCGAGCCCCCGGCCGCGCCGGCAAGCCCAGCCGCAACCTGATCACCGTGGTCAGCGTCGTCGTCCTCCTCCTCGCGGCCATCGCCTTCGTCAACCGCGGCGGCGGCAAGGACAGCGACTCCAGCAGCGACGACACCGGCGGCACCGGCACCGAAGCCCACCCCACCGCCCCCACGGGCGAGCGCCCGGTCGACGGCAAGAACGGCACCACGGGCATCGCCTCGGGCTTCGCCAAGTCGGAACAGGGGGCCCAGAGCGCGGCGGCGAACTACGCGGTGGCGTTGGGGTCCGCCGATATGTACAACAGCGACCGGCGCCATGAGATCGTCCCCCAGATCTTCACCAGCGCCGCCGCCGACCGGCTCCGGACCAGGCTCGACAAGGCGTACTCCAAGGCATCCCTGGAGAGAATCGGCCTGGACGCGAACGGCAAGGCGCCCGACGGCATGACCTACGTCTCGCGTACCGCCCCTGTGGGTACGAAGGTCGGCACCATCTCGGACACCAGCGCGACGGTCGCGGTCTGGTGCACCGGCGTGTTCGGCACGGCCGGAGAGGGATCGAAGAACCCGGTCACCAACGACTGGTTCACCCTGACGCTCAAGCTGCGGTGGGTGAACAACGACTGGAAGGCCGAGAGCTACTCGCAGAAGGCCGGTCCGGCACCGGTCAACAGCGACCGCACCGCGTCCACCGCCGATGAGATCGCCAAGGCAGTCGAGCAGTACGGAGGGTTCACCTATGCCCGCTAGTCCCCGCCGACGCGCTCTCACCCTCGCCGGAGCCCTCGCCTCCGTGCAGACGGCCGCCATCCTCCTGGCCGGCCGCGCCGCGGCGGCGCCGAGCCCCACCCCGACCCCGTCGGACGACGGTCACTGCGGCGACATCATCGGCCCCGCGCCCTGCGGTAAGGATTCCGGCGGCTCCAGCGGCCCCCCCGACCCCGCCAACCCCCTGGACCCCGCCGCCTCCCTGGCCCGCGGCTGCGCCGACGCCGCCTCCTGGCTCGTCGGCAAGCTCTCCAAGCTGGTCAAGGAGACGGCCACCGTCGACTTCACCAACGAGGCCTTCCTCCGCCAGTACGCCGTCGTCTTCGCCGCCTCCACCGTCCTCACCCTCATCCTCTGGCTCCTCGCCGTCGCCAAGCGCGCCATCCGCGGCGTCCCCCTCGGCGAGGCGCTCTCCGAAGCCATAGGCTTCCTCTGGCTGACGGTCCTGGCCTCCGCCTTCACCCCCCTCATCCTCTATACGGTCGTCACCGCGACCGACGCCGTCACCGAAGCCATCGCCTCCGGCACCGGTGCGGACAACGACGCCTTCTTCGGCTCCTTCGCCCAGGCGCTCAAGCGGGACGAGGACATCGGCGGCGGCCCGATCATGCTCATCGTCGTCTCGCTCGTGACGATCCTCGCCGCCGGCGTCCTCTGCCTCGAGCTCGTCATCCGCGCCGCCCTCCTCTACGTGGGCGCGCTGCTCGGCACCGCCGTCTACTCGGGCCTCGTCGACAAGAACATGTGGGGGCATGTGCGCCGCTGGGCGGGAATCATGATCGCCGTGATCCTCGTGAAGCCGGTGATCATGATCGTGCTGGCCCTCGCCGGCGCGCTCTCCACCTCCGGTGACAAACCCGACGCCTTCTCGGCGGTCGTCTCCGGTCTGTCCATCATCATCCTCGCCATCTTCGCCAGCGCGATGATCTACCGCTTCGTGCCCGGCTTCGGCGATGAGATCGTCAAGGCCCGCAGCGCCAGCTCCGACCCCGCGTCCCGCCAGGCCGCCGCCGTCATCACGTCCCCCGCCGCCCTGGTGAAGCAGGGCATCAACGCCCACAGCGCCCGCGGCGGAGGCGAGACCGGCGGCGGTGCCGCCCCCGGGCAGGCCAGGCCCGCCAACCCCGTCTCCGGCGGGGTGGCGGCCCACAGCACCCGCACCAGCGGCGGAGGCGGAGCCTCGGGCGGCGGGGGCGGCGCGCCCGCCAGCCGCACCGGAGGCTCCCGTGGCGGCTCCGCCACAAACCGCAGCTCCGGCAACAACTCGGGAGGTGACCGGCGGTGACGATCGACGCCCAGTCGCACCCCATCGCGCCCCGTCGCACATATCTGATCGGGCGCCCCCGCCCCAACGCGATCGTCGGCAAGAACCGCGAGACCGGCGAGATCGCGCTGATCATCGGGGGAGCCTTCATCGGAATGATGTGCGGCCTGCTGGTGCAGGTGCTGATGTTCCGCATCGTCGCCCTGGTCGGCTTCCCCACCCTCGCCCTCGCCGCCGTATACGTCCCGTACAACGGGCGGACGTTCTACCGGTGGTTCGAGATCAACCGCTCCTACAAGCGCAGCGTCCGTAAGGGCACCACCGCCTACCGCTCCGGCGCCGCGGAGGCCGGCACCCGCCTCGACGGCCGGGAGATCGAGGTCGGCCCGCCCCCCGGCATCGGCCGGATCAACTGGCTGGCGGCCCCCTTCGGCCCCGACGAGATCGCCGTGCTCCTGCACGCCGACCGCCGCACCGTCACCGCCGCCATCGAGATCGAGGGCCCCGGCGTCGGGCTGCGCGACAGCGAGGACCAGGAAGCCCTCGTCGACCGGTTCGGCACCCTGCTCAAGCATGTGGCCAACGGCGACGGTTTCGTGACCCGCCTGCAGATCCTGGCCCGCACCCTTCCCGCCGACCCCGACGCGCACGCCAAGGACGTCGAGCGGCGCGGCGACCATCAGGCCCCCCACTGGCTCAAGGACTCCTACGACCAGCTGCAGTCCATGGTCTCCACCTCCTCCGAGCAGCACCGCGCCTATCTCGTCGCCTGTATGCACTACACCCGCGACCTCGCCGCCGAGGCCCAGGCCATCGCGCGCGCCGCCCGCCACAGCGGCGGCGGCCGCCGCCTCGACAAGGACGCGGGCCTCGCCGTGGTGATGGCCCGTGAGCTCACCGACATCTGTGCCCGGCTCGCCGAGGCCGACATCCGGGTGCGGCAGCCCCTGGGGCAGGGGCGGCTGGCGTCGCTCATCCACTCCATGTACGACCCGGACCACCCCATCGACCACATCCAGGCGATGACCAAGCGGAACGCCTGGCCCGCCGAGCTGGACGCCATGGAGCCCACCTACCTCCAGGCCAAGACGCGGGAGTCGAGCACCCGCGAGCCCTGGTGCCACTCCACCGCCTGGGTGAAGGAGTGGCCCATGACGCCGGTCGGGGTCAACTTCCTGGCCCCGCTGCTCGTCCACACCCCCGATGTCATCCGTACGGTCGCCGTCTGTATGGACCTCGAGCCCACCGAGGTCGCCATCGAGCGGATGCTCACCGAGAAGACCAACGACGAGGCCGAGGCCAGCCGCGCGGCGAAGATGAACCGTACCGTCGACCCGCGCGACATCGCCGCCCACGGCCGGCTCGACCAGCGCGGCGAGGATCTCGCCAGCGGCGCCGCGGGCGTCAACCTCGTCGGCTACATCACCGTGTCCTCCCGGTCCCCGGAGGCCCTCGCGCGCGACAAGCGGACCATCCGGGCCTCGGCGGGGAAGAGCTATCTCAAGCTGGAGTGGTGCGACCGCGAGCACCACAGGGCCTTTGTGAACACGTTGCCGTTCGCGACCGGCATCCGCCGATAGAGACGACTGGGACGACAGGGACGATAGGGGCTCCGCAGTGGCCGATCCGATGAGCGCCGTCACCGATGCGTTCACCAGCTTTCTGTTCGGAAAGGTGGAGACGACACGGCTGCCCGTGCGCACCTCCACCGGCCAGGCGCAGGCCGTCTATCTGCCCACCGCGGCCCCCGGCCTCGGCGACTCCGGCGTGATCATCGGCCGCGAGGTCTACTCCGGAAAGGGCTATATCTACGACCCCTTCCAGCTCTACGGCCAGCAGCTGCCGGCCCCCCACTGGCTGGTGCTCGGCGAGTCCGGAAACGGAAAGTCGGCCCTGGAGAAGACCTACGTCCTGCGTCAGCTGCGGTTCCGCGACCGCCAGGTGGTGGTGCTGGACGCCCAGGGCGAGGACGGGGTCGGCGAATGGAACCTCATCGCCCAGGAGCTGGGAATAACGCCCATCCGGCTCGACCCCATGGCGGCCCTGGACGGCGGTATCCGCCTGAACCCCCTGGACCCGGCGATCACCACGACTGGTCAGCTCGCCCTGCTGCGCACGATCATCGAGGTCGCGATGGGGCACGGGCTCGACGAGCGCTCCGGGTTCGCCCTGAAGGTCGCGCACGCCTACGTCAACGAGAGCATCGTCGACCGCCAGCCGGTGCTGACCGACATCGTGGAGCAGCTGCGCCACCCCGAGGCGGATTCCGCGGCGGCGATGAACGTGGATATAGACGACGTGCGGGCCTGGGGTCTCGATGTCGCCCTGGTGCTGGACCGGCTGGTCGACGGCGATCTGCGCGGTATGTTCGACGGCCCCACCACGGCCGGAATCGATCTGGATTCACCCCTGATCGTCTTCGACCTGTCCCATATCGATCGCAACTCGATCGCGATGCCGATCCTCATGGCCATCGTGGGTGTCTGGCTGGAGCACACCTGGATCCGTCCCGACCGTAAGAAGCGCATCTTCCTGGTCGAAGAGGCGTGGCACATCATCAACTCCCCCTTCGTCGCCCAGCTCTTCCAGCGGCTGCTGAAGTTCGGGCGACGGCTCGGCCTGTCGTTCGTCGCCGTCGTCCACCATCTCTCCGACGTGGTCGACGGCGCGGCGGCCCGGGAAGCCGCGGCCATCCTCAAGATGGCCTCCACACGGACGATCTACGCCCAGAAGGCGGACGAGGCACGGGCCACCGGCCGCGTCCTGGGCCTGCCCCGCTGGGCCGTCGAGATCATCCCGACGCTGTCCCCCGGTATCGCCGTCTGGGATGTCAACGGCAACGTACAGGTCGTCAAACACCTGATCACCGAGGCCGAGCGGCCCCTGGTCTACACCGACCGGGCGATGACGGAGGACGGGCTGGCCATCCAGATGGCGGCCGAGGCGGAGGCCGAAGAGCGAGCCGCCGCGGCGGTCGAGGCGGAAACCTACGGCGGGCCGTCGTACGGATCCACGGTGGCGTGAGATGGCAGCGGGACAGAACCACGGCGGGCCCGCGGAGCACGGAAGACCTCCGTCCGCGCAAGGCGGCATTCCGGACGGCCTGCTGATCGGCGCCATCGGCCTCCTGCTGGGCACGCTCGGCCTGATGTGGTCGGCAACCGGTCTGGCCGGGCTCTTCGCCCGCGGCGCCTGGCCGGACAACCTGACCTTCATGCGAACGCCGATGGCGCTGCGCCATCTGGTGCAGGAGCCCCAGAACGTGGCGGCGGCATGGCCCAGCACCCCGAAGGACCAGTTGTCGGGGTACGGACTGTTCTGGGGCGTCTTCATCAGTGAGCTGATGGTGCTGATCGTGCTGACGATCTTCGTGATCGGCACGCTGGCCCGTTACCGGACGGTCCGCATCCAGCGCCGCGCCGACCACGCGGACGCCCGCGAGAAGGCGGCGGAGGCGAAACGACTCCGCCTTACGGGCGCGAGGGCCGCCGAAGAGGACTTCGGGACCGGCAGCGGTACGAGGCCGGAGCCGACCCCTGGCGCCCAGGCGCCGTCCCCGCCCGCACCGAGTCCTGGAAGAGCCGCCTCCGGCCCGGCCAGACCCCCTGAGGGCTCCCCGGCCTCCCGGCCGGAGAGCGACGCTCCAGGCCACCCCGTCGGGCCCCCCGCACCGACTTCGGCCGAGGCGGTTCCCGGCAACGGCCTCGTCGCACCTGTCGGCGGTCACCCCCACGAGGCCAAGGCCATGGCCGCTGAAGCGGCCACCGGGACGGGCCACCAGCCGCATCCCCATATCGCCGAGCAGAGAGCCCGCGCGCAGGACGCCCCCGCGGAGGGCGCGACCACACCGCTCGCCCAAGAGGGCCGGTACGCCCCGCTCGAGCCCGACCCGGCGTCCGCACAGCCGCTCCCCACCCCCCGCACCGACCCGCTGACGGCGGCCGGCCTTCCCGACGGCGAATTGGCCCAGTCCCGCGTCCTCTTCGGTGCCCAGCGCGGCGAGTCCGCGGCCCACACCGTCCTGGAGGCCGTCGGCCCCGTCCTCGTCGTCACCAGCGATCCCGAACTCTGGTCCACGACCAAGGACGCCCGCGCCAAACTCGGCCCCACTCACGTCTTCGACCCGTCCCATCTGCTCGACACCCCCGCCCGGCTGCGCTGGAATCCGGCGTCGGACTGCGGCTCCCGCGACATCGCGGCCGCCCGCGCCACCGCTCTCCTCGCCCCCGTACGGCCCATGCACGCCATGGACCGACCCATGGCGGAAGCCGCCGAGACGATGCTCCGCTGCTGGCTGCACGCCGCTGCGGTGGACGGCCGGCCGTTCCGCCATGTGCACCGCTGGGCGCAGGGCAGCTCGGCCCACGAGCCCGTCAAGATCCTTCGTACGCATCCCAAGGCGGCGGGCGGCGCGGCCGGCGAGCTGGAGGCCACGCTCACCGCACACCGCGAACGCCGCGATATGGCCCAGGAGCTGACCGCCCGTGCCCTCGGCGCGCTCTCCTCGATCCACATCCGGGACGCCTGCAATCCGGGACGTGCCGACACGCTCGCGCTGGAGTCATTCGTCGCCGAAGGGGGAACGCTGTATCTGATGGGTGAGTCCATCGAGGACCCCCGAACCCATCCGGGTGCGATGCCCCTGTTGACCGCACTCGCCTCAGACGTGGTCGAGCACGGCCGGCGCATGGCCGAACGGTCATCCTCCGGTCGGCTCGACCCACCACTGACCCTCGTCCTGGACGATGTCGCCGCCGTAGCCCCGCTCCCGGCGCTCCCCGATCTCCTCACCCAGGGCGCGGCCCAGGGCCTGCCCACACTGGCCCTGATGCGCTCCCAGGAACAAGCACGAGCCCGCTGGCCCCACCGCTCCTTGGTCGGCCAGTAGGCAGTCAGGCTGGCTGGGCAGGGCGTCCCGGTGAGGCTCCCTGTCACAGAGCCGCCCCCGGACGTGGTCGCGACGCCAGGGAAGCCACATCGTCCGGTGGTGCTTACCGGGGCGTCTCTTTCGTACCCAGCCCGGGACGGATATCGCGGCGAATAACGAGGCGAACGCAAAAAAGCCTCGGTCCCGAGTACATTTACTCGGAACCGAGGCTAAAGATTGTTCGGCGGTGTCCTACTCTCCCACAGGGTCCCCCCTGCAGTACCATCGGCGCTGAAAGGCTTAGCTTCCGGGTTCGAAATGTAACCGGGCGTTTCCCTAACGCTATGACCACCGAAACACTATGAAACAGACACCGGAACCACACCCCAAACAACAAGGGGGGTTCAATACGGTTCATTGCTTCAGAACCAACACAGTGGACGCGAGCACCTGAGGACAAGCCCTCGGCCTATTAGTACCAGTCAACTCCACCAGTTACCCGGCTTCCATATCTGGCCTATCAACCCAGTCGTCTACTGGGAGCCTTAACCCATCAAGTGGGTGGGAGTCCTCATCTCGAAGCAGGCTTCCCGCTTAGATGCTTTCAGCGGTTATCCCTCCCGAACGTAGCCAACCAGCCATGCCCTTGGCAGAACAACTGGCACACCAGAGGTTCGTCCGTCCCGGTCCTCTCGTACTAGGGACAGCCCTTCTCAAGACTCCTACGCGCACAGCGGATAGGGACCGAACTGTCTCACGACGTTCTAAACCCAGCTCGCGTACCGCTTTAATGGGCGAACAGCCCAACCCTTGGGACCGACTCCAGCCCCAGGATGCGACGAGCCGACATCGAGGTGCCAAACCATCCCGTCGATATGGACTCTTGGGGAAGATCAGCCTGTTATCCCCGGGGTACCTTTTATCCGTTGAGCGACGGCGCTTCCACAAGCCACCGCCGGATCACTAGTCCCGACTTTCGTCCCTGCTCGACCCGTCGGTCTCACAGTCAAGCTCCCTTGTGCACTTACACTCAACACCTGATTGCCAACCAGGCTGAGGGAACCTTTGGGCGCCTCCGTTACCCTTTAGGAGGCAACCGCCCCAGTTAAACTACCCACCAGACACTGTCCCTGATCCGGATCACGGACCCAGGTTAGACATCCAGCACGACCAGAGTGGTATTTCAACAATGACTCCACACTAACTGGCGTTAATGCTTCACAGTCTCCCACCTATCCTACACAAGCCGAACCGAACATCAATATCAAGCTATAGTAAAGGTCCCGGGGTCTTTCCGTCCTGCTGCGCGAAACGAGCATCTTTACTCGTAGTGCAATTTCACCGGGCCTATGGTTGAGACAGTCGAGAAGTCGTTACGCCATTCGTGCAGGTCGGAACTTACCCGACAAGGAATTTCGCTACCTTAGGATGGTTATAGTTACCACCGCCGTTTACTGGCGCTTAAGTTCTCAGCTTCGCCACACCGAAATGTGACTAACCGGTCCCCTTAACGTTCCAGCACCGGGCAGGCGTCAGTCCGTATACATCGCCTTACGGCTTCGCACGGACCTGTGTTTTTAGTAAACAGTCGCTTCTCGCTGGTCTCTGCGGCCACCACCAGCTCACCGAGTAAATCGGATCACCAACAATGGCCCCCCTTCTCCCGAAGTTACGGGGGCATTTTGCCGAGTTCCTTAACCATAGTTCACCCGAACGCCTCGGTATTCTCTACCTGACCACCTGAGTCGGTTTAGGGTACGGGCCGCCATGAAACTCGCTAGAGGCTTTTCTCGACAGCATAGGATCATCCACTTCACCACAATCGGCTCGGCATCAGGTCTCACCCACAACAAGGAACGGATTTACCTACTCCTCGGGCTACACCCTTACCCCGGGACAACCACCGCCCGGGCTGGACTACCTTCCTGCGTCACCCCATCACTCACCTACTACAGGTCTGGACCGTCGGCTCCACCACTCCCCTCAACTCCGAAGAGATCAGGGCGGCTTCACGGACTTAGCATCGCCTGGTTCGACGTTGGCGCTTCAAAGCGGGTACCGGAATATCAACCGGTTGTCCATCGACTACGCCTGTCGGCCTCGCCTTAGGTCCCGACTTACCCTGGGCAGATCAGCTTGACCCAGGAACCCTTAGTCAATCGGCGCACACGTTTCCCACGTGTGTATCGCTACTCATGCCTGCATTCTCACTCGTGAACCATCCACAACTCGCTTACACGGCTGCTTCACCCGGCACACGACGCTCCCCTACCCATCACAGCGATCGTTAGACCACATGCTGCAATGACACGACTTCGGCGGTACGCTTGAGCCCCGCTACATTGTCGGCGCGGAATCACTTGACCAGTGAGCTATTACGCACTCTTTCAAGGATGGCTGCTTCTAAGCCAACCTCCTGGTTGTCTCTGCGACTCCACATCCTTTCCCACTTAGCGTACGCTTAGGGGCCTTAGTCGATGCTCTGGGCTGTTTCCCTCTCGACCATGGAGCTTATCCCCCACAGTCTCACTGCCGCGCTCTCACTTACCGGCATTCGGAGTTTGGCTAAGGTCAGTAACCCGGTAGGGCCCATCGCCTATCCAGTGCTCTACCTCCGGCAAGAAACACACGACGCTGCACCTAAATGCATTTCGGGGAGAACCAGCTATCACGGAGTTTGATTGGCCTTTCACCCCTAACCACAGGTCATCCCCCAGGTTTTCAACCCTGGTGGGTTCGGTCCTCCACGAAGTCTTACCTCCGCTTCAACCTGCCCATGGCTAGATCACTCCGCTTCGGGTCTTGAGCGCGCTACTAAACCGCCCTATTCGGACTCGCTTTCGCTACGGCTTCCCCACACGGGTTAACCTCGCAACACACCGCAAACTCGCAGGCTCATTCTTCAAAAGGCACGCAGTCACGAGACACCAGCAAGCTGATGTCCGACGCTCCCACGGCTTGTAGGCACACGGTTTCAGGTACTATTTCACTCCGCTCCCGCGGTACTTTTCACCATTCCCTCACGGTACTATCCGCTATCGGTCACCAGGGAATATTTAGGCTTAGCGGGTGGTCCCGCCAGATTCACACGGGATTTCTCGGGCCCCGTGCTACTTGGGAAATACTCAAGCAAGTTGCCGACATTTCAGCTACGGGGGTCTTACCCTCTACGCCGGGCCTTTCGCATGCCCTTCGCCTACATCAACAATTTCTGACTCACCGACCGGCCGGCAGACCGATCAAGAGCACTCCCACAACCCCGTACGCGCAACCCCTGCCGGGTATCACACACATACGGTTTAGCCTCATCCAGTTTCGCTCGCCACTACTCCCGGAATCACGGTTGTTTTCTCTTCCTGCGGGTACTGAGATGTTTCACTTCCCCGCGTTCCCTCCACATACCCTATGTGTTCAGGTATGGGTGACAGCCCATGACGACTGCCGGGTTTCCCCATTCGGACACCCCCGGATCAAAGCTCGGTTGACAGCTCCCCGGGGCCTATCGCGGCCTCCCACGTCCTTCATCGGTTCCTGGTGCCAAGGCATCCACCGTGCGCCCTTAAAAACTTGGCCACAGATGCTCGCGTCCACTGTGCAGTTCTCAAACAACGACCCGTACCCCGTCACCCACACTTCCGCATGGTTCACCGGGACCGGCCGAAGGAACAGGCAACTTTCCAGCCCGTACCCTCAGACACCCAACAGCGTGCCCGGCCCGACCCTCGAATCCAACAGTCCCGTTCCACGCCCCGAAGAGGCAGTACTAGAGACAGCGGACCAGATGGCCGTGCCGAATAGTCAACGTTCCACCCATGAGCAAACCGTGCGAGACATGCGCTCGCAGTCGGCTATGCGCTCCTTAGAAAGGAGGTGATCCAGCCGCACCTTCCGGTACGGCTACCTTGTTACGACTTCGTCCCAATCGCCAGTCCCACCTTCGACGGCTCCCCCCACAAGGGTTGGGCCACCGGCTTCGGGTGTTACCGACTTTCGTGACGTGACGGGCGGTGTGTACAAGGCCCGGGAACGTATTCACCGCAGCAATGCTGATCTGCGATTACTAGCGACTCCGACTTCATGGGGTCGAGTTGCAGACCCCAATCCGAACTGAGACCGGCTTTTTGAGATTCGCTCCACCTCACGGCTTCGCAGCTCATTGTACCGGCCATTGTAGCACGTGTGCAGCCCAAGACATAAGGGGCATGATGACTTGACGTCGTCCCCACCTTCCTCCGAGTTGACCCCGGCAGTCTCCTGTGAGTCCCCATCACCCCGAAAGGCATGCTGGCAACACAGAACAAGGGTTGCGCTCGTTGCGGGACTTAACCCAACATCTCACGACACGAGCTGACGACAGCCATGCACCACCTGTACACCGACCACAAGGGGGCCCCTGTCTCCAGAGGTTTCCGGTGTATGTCAAGCCTTGGTAAGGTTCTTCGCGTTGCGTCGAATTAAGCCACATGCTCCGCCGCTTGTGCGGGCCCCCGTCAATTCCTTTGAGTTTTAGCCTTGCGGCCGTACTCCCCAGGCGGGGAACTTAATGCGTTAGCTGCGGCGCGGACGACGTGGAATGTCGCCCACACCTAGTTCCCAACGTTTACGGCGTGGACTACCAGGGTATCTAATCCTGTTCGCTCCCCACGCTTTCGCTCCTCAGCGTCAGTATCGGCCCAGAGATCCGCCTTCGCCACCGGTGTTCCTCCTGATATCTGCGCATTTCACCGCTACACCAGGAATTCCGATCTCCCCTACCGAACTCTAGCCTGCCCGTATCGAATGCAGACCCGGGGTTAAGCCCCGGGCTTTCACATCCGACGCGACAAGCCGCCTACGAGCTCTTTACGCCCAATAATTCCGGACAACGCTTGCGCCCTACGTATTACCGCGGCTGCTGGCACGTAGTTAGCCGGCGCTTCTTCTGCAGGTACCGTCACTCTCGCTTCTTCCCTGCTGAAAGAGGTTTACAACCCGAAGGCCGTCATCCCTCACGCGGCGTCGCTGCATCAGGCTTTCGCCCATTGTGCAATATTCCCCACTGCTGCCTCCCGTAGGAGTCTGGGCCGTGTCTCAGTCCCAGTGTGGCCGGTCGCCCTCTCAGGCCGGCTACCCGTCGTCGCCTTGGTAGGCCATCACCCCACCAACAAGCTGATAGGCCGCGGGCTCATCCTGCACCGCCGGAGCTTTCCACACGCATCCCATGCGGGAGCGTGTCATATCCGGTATTAGACCCCGTTTCCAGGGCTTGTCCCAGAGTGCAGGGCAGATTGCCCACGTGTTACTCACCCGTTCGCCACTAATCCCCGGCCGAAACCGGTTCATCGTTCGACTTGCATGTGTTAAGCACGCCGCCAGCGTTCGTCCTGAGCCAGGATCAAACTCTCCGTGAATGCTTCCGGGATATCCCGGCAACACATCACGAGAGCGGAGCAGACCGGAGGAATAATCCAGTCCGCTCACAGCGTCCTCGCTGTGTATTTTTCCAAAGGAACCTCGTCCGAGATGGACGGGGTATCAACATATCTGGCGTTGACTTTTGGCACGCTGTTGAGTTCTCAAGGAACGGACGCTTCCTTCGTAACCGTTTCACCGGTTTCTCCGGGCGCTTCCCTTCGGTGTTTCCAACCTTACCAGATCCGTTTTCCGTTCCGTTTCCGGTCCGAATTCCGTTTCCGGCCCCCTGTTGGAGCGGGGTCTTTCGCGCCTTCCGGCGTGATCACTACTTTAGCGGATTCCCCCGGATGCTCATAATCGAGCTTCCCGATCCGAATTCCGGCATGCCGAAATCCATCCCAATGAGGGGCCGTGCAGAAGTGGTTTGCCGCCGGTGCGGCTCAAGTGCCGCCCTGGGAACCGTTACGGCTCCGTGGCAGCTCGGAGTACATTACGGATCGCCCGGACCCGTGTCAACACGGCCTGGGCCGAATGCCTCAGTCGAGGTTGTTCAGGCGCCCTTCAGCATCGGGCTGGGCTTCCTCCACCCGGCGCAGCACGCGGGTGAGCATCGCACCGAGGGCTCCGCGCTCCTCGCTGGAGAGGTCCTGGAGAAGGTCCGCCTCGAAGACCGTGGCCTGGCGCATGGCCTCCAGCCACTTCTCCCGGCCCTCGGGGGTCAGCTCGACGATGACGCGGACCCGGTTGTCGGCATCACGCTCACGGGTGACCAGCCCCTCGTTGACCATGCGGTCGATGCGGTGGGTCATGGCGGCGGGGGTGAGGCCCAGCCGCTTGGCCAGGTCTCCGGGGCCCAGGCGGTAGGGAGCCCCCGAAAGGACGAGCGCCTTGAGGACCTCCCACTCGGAGTTACTGATCCCCAGCCTGGCCGACTGGCGGCCGTATGCGACATGCATGCGCCGGGTGAGCCGACTGAGCGCGCTGACGACCTGCTCCACCTGGGGGTCCAGGTCCTGGAACTCGCGCTGATAGGCCGCGATCTGCTCCTCGAGGCTCAGCAGGTCGTCCGCGTCGGGGGTCTCCGCCATGGTGAACAGCATGACACGAAAGTCATTGGCGCTGAAGTCCTTCGAGCTGTACTCTTAAGTATTGAAGTTTAGGTTCGAAGTCTTCAGACGTCGATCCTCCGGGCTGGACCGCAGGTCAGGCCCGCTCTTCCTTGACCCTTCTCGACCTAGGTAGGTGAGTGTGACCACCGCGATGGGCGCAGCGCTGCGCCGTATCCAGCTGGGCAACGCGCTGAGCGCGTTCGGCAACGGCTTCACGGTCCCGTTCCTCTTCGTCTATGTGGCGCAGGTGCGGGATCTCGGTTCGAGCACTGCGGGCGTGGTGCTCGCGACGTTCGCCGTGGCCGCGCTTGCCGTGCTGCCCTTCATCGGTCGGGTGATCGACCGACGGGGGCCGCTGTCCGTTGCCGTCGCGGGCGCGGTCGCTGCCGCTATCGGATCGATGGGGCTCGGGCTGGCGGCGAGCGAGCCGCTGGTCATCGCCGCGGCCGGAGTGCTGGGCGCGGGCATCGCGGCCATACAGCCGGCGCTGGCCACGCTGATCGTCTGGTGCTCGACGCCCGTCACCCGGTCGCGGGCCTTCGCCACCCAGTTCTTCCTGGGCAATCTGGGCCTCGGCGTCGGCGGGCTGCTCGGCGGGCTGCTGGTGGACACCTCCGCAGCCTCGAGCTTTGTGCGGCTCTTCGCGATCGACGCGGTGATGTTCCTGGTGCTCGGCGCCGCGGTCGCGACCGTAAGGCTGGCGAAGACACCGGTGTTCGACGATCCGGTGCCGACCGCCGATGCGCGCCTCGGTGGCGCCGGCGGCGGCTGGCGTTCGCTGCTCGCCGACCGGGCCATGGTGCAGCTGTGTGTGCTGGGCTTCGTGATGTTCTTCGCCTGCTACGGCCAGTTCGAGTCCGGGCTGTCGGCGTTCGCGGTGGATGTCGCCCGGATATCGCCGTCGATGCTGGGCGTCGCCCTGGCCGCGAATACGGCGGCGATCGTGCTGGCGCAGTTCGTCGTGCTCAAGCTGGTCGAGCGGCGGCGGCGCAGCCGGGTGATCGCCCTGGTCGGGCTGGTCTGGACGGTGGCGTGGTGCGTCGCCGGGTCCGCGGGGCTGGTGCCCGGGAGCCAGGTCGTCGGCATCACCGCGATCGTCTCGGCGTACGCGCTGTTCGGGATCGGTGAGGCGATGCTGTCGCCGACCGTCGCGCCGCTGGTCGCCGATCTGGCGCCGTCGTCGGCACTCGGTCAGTACAACTCGGCGTTTGCGCTGGTCAAGCAGCTTGCCCTGGCGGTGGGCCCGGCGGTCGGCGGGCTGATGGCCGGTGCCGGGCTGTACGGGACGTACATCGTGACGCTGATCGTCTGCTCGCTCGGCATCACCGCGCTCGCGCTGAGGCTCGGCAAGTGGCTCACCGCCGAGCAGGACAATCCGCTGCGGGCGGTCGCCGGTGCCGCGGTGCCCGCGCCGCGGGCGGCCGCCTCGGACGAGGTGACCACCGCGGCCTAGGCCGCCCGGCGATTCCGCCATCGCCCTGGTGCGGCGAAGGAGCCAGTCGGCTCCGCCGTGCCAGGGCGATGTTCTTGTTCGGGGTCGGCCTCGTCCTCGTCGGGCCAGTGCTGCCGGGACCTCGGTGGAGCTAGCCCGCCGGCAGGGCGAATTCGCACCACACCGCTTTGCCGCCGCCCGGTGTGCGGCGTGAGCCCCACGAGGAGGCGATGGTCGCGACGATCGAGATGCCGCGTCCGGCCTCGTCCACCGGTTCGGCCCGGCGGCGGCGCGGCAGATGCTCATCGCCGTCCGTCACCTCGATGATCAGGCGGCGGTCGGTGCGGCGCAGCCTCAGCCGCATGGGCGGTGTGCCGTGCTGGAGGGAGTTGGCGACGAGCTCGCTGGCGGCGAGCACGCCCAGATCGCGCAGCTCCATGGGGAAACGCCAGCTGGCGAGGACCCCGGAGGCGAAGGCCCGGGCGCGCGGTGCGGCCTCCACCCCGCCGAGGAGTTCCAGCGCGGCGTTGTGGAAGAGCTCGGCGTCATGCCCCGTACGGGCGGGGTGCTGGAGGACCAGCACCGCCACATCGTCGTCGTGCTCCGCGGTGATGCCCAGGGCCCTGATGAGGCGGTCGCACATCACCTGGGGCGAGCCGGTCGCGCCCGCGAAGACGCGCTCGAGCGCGGCCACACCGTCGTAGATGTCCTTGTCTCGCCGCTCCACCAGGCCGTCGGTGTAGAGGACCGCGCTGGCCCCGGGGCCGAGCGCGACCGAGCCGGTGGTGTGGAGCCAGCCGCCGGTGCCGAGCGGAGGTCCGGTGGGTTCGGAGGCGCGGCGCACGGTGCCGTCCGGGTCGCGGACCAGGATCGGCAGATGGCCAGCGGAGGCGTAGACGAGGCGGTTCTCGTTGGGGTCGTGGACGGCGTAGACGCAGGTGGCGATCTGGTGGGGGTCGATCTCGGCGGCCAGGCCGTCGAGGAGCTGCAGGACCTCGTGCGGCGGGAGGTCGAGCCGGGCGTAGGCGCGGACGGCGGTGCGCAGCTGGCCCATGACGGCGGCGGCCCGCACGCCGCGGCCCATGACGTCGCCGATGACGAGGGCGGTGCGGCCGGCGCCCAGGGTGATGACGTCGTACCAGTCGCCGCCCACCGCCGCGTCCGTGCCGCCGGGCTGATAGGTGGCGGCGACCCGCAGATCGTCGGGCTGCTCCAGCTCCTGGGGAAGGAGGCTGCGCTGGAGGGTGACGGCGGCCTCGCGCTGGAGGCGCTCGCCGGCGCGCAGCCGCTCCGCCGATTCGACCTGGTCGGTGACGTCGGCGCCGAAGACGAGCACGCCGCGGACGGGCTCGGTGACCGTGCCGGTGGCGGTAGCTGTAGCGACGGCCTCAGTGGCGGCCGCTTCCGGCATGGCGCCCTTACGGAGCGCGGCTTCCCGGATCGATCCGTCCACCGGAGATCCGTCCACGGCCCCCTCCCTCGCCCGCTCGTCCGCCCGTTGCGCGAGGGTGACGACCCTGGGCGCGGCCATCTCGATCGGGGAGCAGGTGAAGGTGTAGTAGCCGTGGCGCGATCGGCCGGGGCCGGGGGCCGATCCCTCCTGTCGCGGTCCGGGCGTGGTCGCCGGGCCGCCGGGGGGCACCTGCCGGGACTTGACCGTACGGGGCTTGCCGCTGCGCAGGACCTGGTCCATGAGCGGCAGCAGCCCCAGCTCCGTCAGCTCGGGCAGGCCATGGCGGGCGGGCGTGCCGGGGGCCCGGGAGCCGAAAAGCTCGACATAAGTGTCGTTGAGGTAGGCGATGCGGTGCTCGGGGCCGTAGACCACCGCGACCAGCGCCGGCACCTGGCCGAGGAGGTCATGGACGGACAGCCCGTCGAGGGTCGGGACGGCGTCGGGCGGTGCGGCGTCAAAGGGGCCGGCAGCGGGCGGCTCGCCGCGCCCCGAGGGGTCGGCGCGCTCGCCCCGGGCCGCCGGGACGGAGCCGCCGCCCGCGGTGGCCGCGGGCTTCGGCCGCCGCGCACCGCGGTCTGCCCGGGCGGCGTTGCGTCGCTGGGTTCGGGGGAGCCGGGCGCTCCAGCGCGTGAAGTTCACTGCGGATTACCTCGTGGGGTGGTGGCTGAGCTGCGCGCCGGCGCGGGATCGGGGAGATGGGTGCGGGTACGGGGGACGGCCCCCAGGGGAATGCAGCAAACTTCCGAATCCTCGCGATTGTCACTCTTTGCAGATACGAGCCCACCCATGGTCACACGACCAGTGTGGCCGACCGGACTGACATCCGTGAGACGCCGATCGTGGGAGGGGAGTTCCCGGCTCCGCCCCGATCGGCTCAACTGGACTCGGGATGGCGACCGGTGTCCGCGGCGAGCTTGAACTCGGCGCGCGGGTTCTCCAGCGAGCCCAGCGAGACGATCTCGCGTTTGAACAGCCCCGACAGGATCCACTCGGCCAGCACGCGCGCCTTACGGTTGAACGTCGGCACCCGGCTGAGGTGGTAGGCACGGTGCATGAACCACGCAGGATAGCCCTTCAACTTGCGTCCGTAGACATGGGCGACGCCTCTGTGGAGCCCCAGGGAGGCCACGGAGCCCGCGTACTTGTGCGCGTAGTCGGTCAGCGGCCGGCCGGCGAGCGAGGCGGCCACGTTCTCCGCGAGGACCTTGGACTGGCGGACGGCGTGCTGTGCGTTGGGGGCGCACTCCGCACCGGGCCGATCGGCCGTCAGATCGGGGACCGACGCGGCGTCCCCGGCCGACCAGGCATGCTCCACGCCCTCCACCTGGAGCGCCGCGGTGCATGTGAGCCGGCCGCGCTCGTTCAGCGGCAGATCGGTGGAGGCGAGGATCGGGTGCGGTTTGACGCCCGCGGTCCACACGAGCGTGCGGGTGGGGAAGCGCGATCCGTCACTCAGTGCGGCGATCCGGTCTGCGCAGGAGTCCAGGCGGGTCTCCAGCCGGACGTCGATATTGCGGCCGCGCAGCTCCCGGACGGCGTACTTGCCCATCTCCTCACCGACCTCCGGGAGGATCCGGTCGGTGGCCTCGACGAGGATCCACTTCAGATCCTCGGGGGCGATGTTGTGGTAGTAGCGGACGGCGTACCGGGCCATGTCCTCCAGCTCGCCCAGCGCCTCGACGCCCGCGTAACCGCCGCCGACGAAGACGAAGGTCAGCGCCGCGTCACGGACCTCGGGGTCCCGGGTCGAGGAGGCGATGTCCAGCTGCCCGAGGACATGGTTGCGCAGCCCGATGGCCTCCTCGACGGTCTTGAAGCCGATGCCGAACTCGGCGAGGCCGGGGACCGGGAGGGCGCGGGACACGGATCCCGGGGCCAGCACCAGCTCGTCGTAGTGGATGTCGACGGTGCCGGTGCGCTCTTCCTCCGTGGCGAGGGTTCTCACGGTCGCGGTGCGTTTGCCGTGGTGGATCGCGGTGGCCTCGCCGATGACGACCGTGCAGTCGGGCAGGACCCGCCGCAACGGCACGACGACATGGCGCGGTGAGATCGATCCGGCCGCCGCCTCGGGCAGGAAAGGCTGATAGGTCATATACGGCTCTGGGTCGACCACGATGACCTGCACGCCGCCTTGCCTCAGCTCTCGCTTCAGCTTTCGCTGGAGGCGCAGCGCGGCGTACATCCCGACGTAGCCACCACCGACAACGAGAATGCGCGCGGGTTCCTTCACCCTCCCATGAGGCACGCGCGACCGCGGTTTGTCCACAGCCCCGACGAATTGTGTGACCGGATGGCTTGACTCGCCCCGCGGCGCGGAATCGGTTACACGTACGAAATGTCCGCAGGTCAGCCCCTCGATGGTCGGTGACGGTCGGGGGGCGAGTCAGAAAAAGGCGGTGGTCTGCTCTGATCGGGGGACGTTCTGTCCCGAGCTACCCTCTTCTTTCTTGACCTGGGCTCAACTATGTTCGTACTTCGTCGGGGTTGTGACTGCCTCGACAGTCTGGGCGGGGAGTCTCCGGGGGGAGACGTCATTACCGGGGGATCACTTATGCACCTTCAGGGTTCGTCATGGTCCGCAGCCGTCGCATCGTCAGACGGAAACGGCGGACGGAACACACCGTTGCGCGTGGATGCGCAGCGCAATCTGGAGCACGTCCTGCGTGCAGCGCGCGAAGTCTTCGGTGAGCTGGGATACGGGGCTCCGATGGAAGACGTGGCGCGCCGGGCGCGGGTCGGGGTGGGCACCGTCTATCGGCGCTTTCCCAGCAAGGACGTGCTGGTGCGCCGCATAGCCGAGGAGGAGACGGCAAGGCTGACCGATCAGGCGCGAGCGGCGCTGGGTCAGGAGAACGAGCCGTGGTCCGCGCTGGCCCGGTTCCTGCGCACCTCGGTGGCGTCCGGCGCGGGCCGGCTGCTGCCGCCGCAGGTGCTGCGGGTCGGGGTCGATGTGGAGGCCGAGATCCGGCTGCCGCAGCAGCGGCAGGCGGCGTTAGCCGCACCAGGCCAGCCGGAGCTCCGGCTGGTCGAGCGGCCGACCGCACCTGAGGACGAGCCGGACGACGCGGGCGCCGCGGCGCTGCTGGAGGTCGTCGGGCAACTGGTGGAGCGGGCACGGGCAGCGGGCGAGCTGCGCCCGGATGTGGCGGTCGCCGACGTACTGCTGGTGATCGCCACGGCAGCGCCCTCGCTGCCGGACGCGGCGCAGCAGGCGGCGGCGTCGGCCCGGCTGCTGGACATCCTGCTGGACGGGCTGCGGTCGCGCCCCGTGGGGTGATGCCGTCGGCCCTGGAGCGATGTCCACGCCCGGCAGGGTGACATCGGCGACGTCCGATGAGCGAGCCGTGCCGGGCGTGGGTGCTTGCTGCGGGGCCGCCCGCGAGGGGTCGGCGATGCGTCGGCCCGGTGGGCGGGGTCCGCAGGTGCGCGGGTTTCGTGCGCCGGGGCGGTCGGGGGTGGCGGTCGGGGTGCGTTGCGCCTCCTCGGTACGAGTGACGACACGCGACTGTGGGCCGGGGCGTCGCGCATCCGCGCGCGTGGGTCCGCGTCAGCGGGCGGGCGGCGGTGCGGCTCCCCGGTCGGCGGTCTCGGCCTGAATATCGGGGTTGGCTTGGGTGTTGGGCTTGGCCTGGTCGTCGGCGCCGGCCCGCTCGACGGCCTCAGCCTGGACGTCTGCCTGGGCCGCGGTCGTTTCGAACGCGTCCGCGACGTCGGTGGCGTCCGCGGCATCCGCGGCGTCCGTGGCGTCCGTGGCGTCGAGAGAGGTCAGCACCTCGTCGAGCAGGCAGATGGCCTGCTCGGGGGTCAGGGCCGTGTTCTCGGCGCGCAGCTTGTCCACCGCGTCCTGGCCCAGCGCCTCGCTCGCGCGGGCCACGGTCGCACCGATGTCCCCGGCCACCAGGGGTGAGCGCGGCAGCCGACCGCGCCAGCCGTCGGCGGCGCCCAGCAGCCGCACGGCGAGCCGCTCCTGTCCGCATCGCGTCAGGAGCTCCGCCGCCGACTCCGCCTGATGGGCCAGCAGCAGCTCCATGCAGCTCGCCTCGAAGCCCTCGCGCAGAGTGTTCCGCAGCTTGCGCAGTCCGCCGACCAGATCGCCCTCCAGGCCGGTGATACGGCCGTCCAGGCCGCCGGCCACGACCCAGAATTGCGGCGGCGGCGTGCCACGCCCCGCTCGATCCCAAGCGGCGTCGCAATACGTCCTGGCCCGCCCCAGATCACCACGCAACAGCTCGGCCTCGCTGCGCACGATCTGGTTGAAGGCCCTCACGTCCTGGGTACCGCAGCGCTCCGCCGCCTCCTCGGAGCGCGCCACCAACGTCAGCGTGGCCTCCATGTCCCGCTCGTGGAGGGCGAGATCGGCGAGGCGGGTGTAGAGGAACGGCACCTCGGTGTGGGCGCCGAGCTCCTGCGCGAGCCGTAGTGCCTTCTCGTAGGCGGCCTTCGCCTCCGCGAACCGGCCGTGGTGGGTGGCGATCTCGCCGCGCGCGCCCTCCACCTGGGCGAGCAGCCAGCGATCGCCGACGCGGGCGGTCAGCTCGCGCAGCTCGGCCAGGTCGTCGTCCACGGTCTCGATGCCGCCCGGCATGTCGATGGCGAGGTGGGTGCGGTACATCAGCGTGATGCCGAGCGCCCAGTCGTCGCCGTGCGTGCGGCAGACGGCCACGGTCTGGTCCATGAGCGGCAGCATCCCGCCGATGAAGCCCTCGATGACGAAGGCCGTGAACGGCCACAGCAGACCAGGGAAGGACGCGCTACGGGGCCCTGGGTGGCCCGCGTAGGCGGCGCGCATGCGTATGGCGACGTCCCGGATCCTGGGGTCACTCAGATCCGGGCCGGTGCCCTGCTCCGCGAGCAGGACGAAGAGCATCAGCCGCAGGTCCATACGCTGCCAGTACCGGGTGGCTTCCTCGTCGACACCGTCCTCGCCGTCCGGAATCCGGTCCGGGATGTACGGGAACTGGTCAAGGGGATGGGCGCCGCCCGGTACCCGGTCCGCCTCGGCGTCCGTGCCGTGGGCGCGGGCCTGGAGAGCCAGGGCACGGCCGACCCAGGCGGCGCCCTCGTCCCGGTAGTTGCGCAGCCACCAGAACCAGGCCAAGGCGCGGATGAGCGCGAAGACGGTGTCCTCGTCCGCGATGGTCAGGGAGCGGTGCAACGCGGCCCGGATGTTGTCGAGGTCGGTCTCGACCAGGTGGAGCCAGGGCAGTTGTTCGGCGGAGCGCAGGCGGGGTTCGGCGGCGCGGATGAAGTCCCTGAAGTGGGCGGTGTGACGGGCCACGGCGGCCTTGTGGTCGGCACGGGCCGCCCGGTCCTCGGTGGCGCGCTTGCCGACGTACTCGTGGATCGTCTCCAGCATCCGGTAGCGGGGCTCCCCGCCGAGCGGCCCGGAGGACTCCGCCGCCGCACCGTGCGACGGATGGTCGACGATCAGAAGCGACTTGTCGACCAGCGCCCCGAGCAGTTCCAGCACCTCGGCGGGCGCGATCCTGGCGTGGGGGCGCGGATGAGAGCGCATAGGGGAGCGCGTCTCGTCGTACGCGACTGTGTCCCCCGGCTCCGGCGTGCTTGCCGTCGCGTCCGTAAGGGCGCCACGGGTGTCGACGCCATCCTCGAAGACGCCATCGCCGAAGACGCGATCCTCGTCCGTGTCGACCGTAAGGACGTTCTCACCGGGCGGGGCGTCCGCGCACACCGCCTCGGCCGCGGACAGGGTCCACCCGCCCGCGAAGACCGACGCACGGCGCAGCACGGTGCGCTCGCGCCCGTCGAGGAGGTCCCAGGACCACTCGACGACGGCCCGCAGGGTCTGCTGGCGGGGCAGCGCGGTTCTGCTGCCGCTGGTCAGCAGGCGGAAGCGATCGTCCAGCCGGTCCGCGATCTGGCGTGGGGTCAGCAGCCGCAGCCGTGCCGCGGCCAGCTCGATCGCCAGCGGCAGACCGTCCAGGCGGCGGCAGATCTCCGCAACCGCTGCAGCCGTCTCCGGGTCCGCCGCCGGGTCGAAGCCGGGCCTTACGGTGGCGGCGCGCTCGGCGAACAGCTGGTGGGCGGGGGCGGGCGCGAGCGGTTCCACCGGTCTGATGGTCTCGCCGGGCACCCCCAGCGGCTCCCTGCTGGTGGCGAGCACGGTCACACCGGGGCAGTGCGCGAGCAGGGTCTCGGTGAGCCGGGCCGCGGTGTCGATGACGTGCTCGCAGTTGTCGAGCAGGAGCAGCAGCCGGCGGTCGGCGCAGTACTCGACGAGCCGACTGGTCGGGTCTCCGCCGTCCGGGCCCGTGGTGCGGCTTTCGAGCCCGGAGGCGAGCAGCATGGTCGCGCGGCGGCCGACCGCGCTCAGGACGGCGCCGGGGACGGCGGAGGGGTGGTCGAGCGGGGCGAGTTCAGCCACCCAGACGCCGTCCGGATAGCCGGCCGTCACGGTCGCCGCGGCCTCCTCGGAGAGCCGGGTCTTGCCGGAGCCGCCGGGGCCGGTGAGGGTGACCAGGCGGGCGCCGTCCAGGTCCCGGAGGATGTCGCCGATCTCGTTCTGCCGGCCGACGAAGCTGTTGAGGCGGGCCCTGAGGTTGCTGTACGGCAGAGGCGGCACGGCGGTGCCCGAGCCCGCCTCCCTGCCGTCGGCGCCCCGGCTTCGGGCCGCGCCGCCGGTTTCTCCGCTCCCAGCCGGGCCGTCGAACGCGTTCCTGGCCGGGCCGTCGAACGCGCCCGTGGACGGGCCGTCGTCCCGGCCCTCGGTCATCCACCTGGGCGCGCTGTCGCCCCGGCCGTCGAACGCCCACCCAGCCCCGCTGTCGGCCCGGGCCCTGCCCCCACCACTCCCCCCATGGCCGTCGGCCTCCGACGCCACGGCCTGCGCGGTGGGCGCGCCGCCGCGCGCGGCGTCCGGATCCCCTGGGGCCGGCTCGGCGTTCGTCACCAGCAGCCGTCTGTGGAGCTCCTTCAGCTCCGCTCCCGGGTCGGTGCCGAGGCGGTCGGCGAGGATCCGGCGGACGTTCTCGTACGCGGCGAGGGCGTCGGCGGAGTGGCCGGCCGCCCGCAGCGCGCGGATCAGCTGGGCGTGGAACGTTTCGTCGAGCGGATGGTCCGCGACGAGCTGGCGCAGCTCCGGTATGACGTCCGTAGGGCGGTCGAGCGCGAGATCGGCGTCGATCCGGCGGTGCAGCGCGGTCAGCCGGAGCGCCTCGGGGCGGGCGGCGGGCGCGTCCCGGTCCGGCAGGTCGGCAAGGGCCGGGCCGCGCCACAGGGCGAGCGCCTTACGGAGGGTGGCGGCGGCCGTCCCGGGGTCGTCGGCGTCCAGGGCGCGGATGCCCTCGTTCGTCAGCCGCTCGAAGCGGAGCAGGTCGACGTCGTCCTGGGGGGTGGTGGTCGCGAGACGGTAGCCGCCGGGTGAAGAGACGACGGCGTCCCGGCCGATGGTCCGGCGCAGTCGGCCGACGAGCGCCTGGAGCGCGGCGGGCGCGTCATGCGGAGGGTCGTCGGCCCACACCGCGTCGATCAGGACGTCGACGGAGACCGGGGCGGAGCGAGCGGCCCGTACGGCGAGCGCGGCGAGCAGCGCGCGGATCCGGGGGCCGCCGAGGGGGAGCGGGTCGCCGTGGTCGTCGCGCGCTTCGGTGGTGCCGAGGATCAGATACCGCACAGGCGCCATTCTCCTAGGTTGCCGGTTGCCGCTGGGCAGATCGTGCGGCGCGGCCCCTTCGTCCCGTCCGCCGTGAGGGCTCGTCCGCCGTGAGGACTCGTCCGCCGCCGTCCGCCGTAAGGACGCCGGCTTCGTGCGCGGCGGGTCCGCGGCGGGCCCCGGCTCTCTGAGCGCCAGGTGCCATGCCCCGCGGGGCACCCGGGGCCGGGCGAGGTGTCACCAGGCGGCCTCGTGTCGCCTCGGTGCGGAAGCCGTCACAGGCTCGGGCGCGGCACCACTCCGCCCGCCACGGCCCGCTGCCGTGGCGCCGCCGTACCCGTCCAGCAGGTGCCCCGGCGGGCCAGCAGGCGCCGCAGCCAGACTTCGGTGGAGACGAGTTCGGCCAGGCCGTCCAGGGGCAGCCGCTCCCCTTGTGCGGCGGCGCGCAGGGCCTTACGGACGACACGGGCCTCGATCAGGCCCGCGTCCGCCAGCAGCGGCGCGTCGAAGAGGGTCATCAACTCGCCCGTCCAGGTGCGCATGCCGGTCCGTACGGCGGCGGTGTGGGCGGCGTGGGAGGTGGCTCCCCAACCGGGAGGAAGCTCCCGGATGCCCGCTCCGGCGAGCACCGTCCGCAGCACCGCGGCTCGCGCCCCCGGTTGCACCCGAAGCGCTTCGGGGAGCGCGCGGCAGGCCCGTACGACCTGGTTGTCGAGGAAGGGCGCGTGCAGGCGCTGGCTGCGGATCTCGGCGGCCTGCTCGAAGACGCGGTGGTCCGCGGCGTAACGGGCGAGGGCTGCGTCGGCGCGGCGCTCCCCGGGGCGGCGCATCAGCACGGGGCGCATGGCCGCCTCCTCCAGCCGGACGGACACCTCGGCGAGCGTCTCCCCGGTGAGCCAGCGGGCGGCGGGCCCCGGGCGGCACCACGTCAGGGCGGCGAGGGAGGCGGATACGGCGCCGGGGTCGCGTACGGCCTGGTCGTCGGCGAAGCGGCGCTCCAGCAGGCGTACCGCGGCGTCCTGGACGCCGTCGCGGTAGGAGGTGCGGGCCAGCCGTCGTGCGGCCCGGTAGACCGTGAAGGGCACGAAGAAGGACTGTGCGGAGGGGCCGTCGGCCTTCGCGAGCGCGGTGGCGGGGCGCAGCAGATGGCGTCTGCGCCGGTCGAGCAGCAGGTCGGCGAGGCGCGCGGGGTGGGCGTCGAGCACCTGGCGGGCGCCGTGCCCGATGAAGTGGTCGGCGCTGCCCGCGGCGAGCCGGCGCCGGTGGCGTTCGGCGATGACGAGGGAGGGGCCGGGCTCATCGGTAAGGGCGCCGGTGTCGAGGCCCGCGTACGGCAGGGCCTCCTCGCCCGCGGTGACGACCACATGGTGCAGCCGCGGATTGGCGGCGATGGCGCCGGCCCGTTCGAGTTCGGCCTCGCGGGTGCGGGCGCCACCCGCCGTGGCGAGGTCGTTGAAGGTGACGGCAAGGAGCCGCTCGCCCGCCTCGGTGCCGTGCCCGAAGAGGGTGCCGGGCATTCCGGGGAGCCCGGCGGCGAGCAGGGCGAGGGTGGCGGAGGCACTGCCGCCGGACAGATCGGCGCCGATGCCGGGGGCCGGAGCCCCGCGGGCGGCCCGCCGCTCGGCGGGCCCCATGCCGGGCACCGGACCGGGATCGAGGTCGTCGGTCTCGGGGGCGTGGCGCGGGGCCGTGAGCCGGGCCCGTACGGCCTCCACAAGGGCGTCCTGGACCGCGTCCACGGCCGTGCCCTGGTCGAGTGGGGGCGCGGCGACGGCGAGGGACGCGGTGGGCTCGTAGCCGGTGACGTCGCGGGCGCCGTCGCGCAGGATCAGCGCATGGCCCGGGGGCACGCGTCTGACACCCATATAGGGCGTGCCGTCGCCCATGGCCTCCGGGGAGTCGGGGCAGGCGAGCAGCGCGCCGAGGTGGCCGACGTCGAGTTGTGCCTCGATGAGGTCGGCGAGCGGAAGCGCGGCCGTGGCGTAGGCGGTGCCGCCGGCCCAGTCGGTGTGGAAGACGGGCCGGGCGCCCGCGAGGTCGCCGACGATGGTGATGCGGCGGCCGACCTGGGCGACGGCGGTGTAGCTGCCGGACCAGGCGGTCAGATGGCGCAGGGCACCGCCGCGTGCGGCGAACAGCCCCACCCGCAGCTCCTCGTCGGTGGCGCCGCAGCAGCCGAAGACGGCGAGGCGGGTGAAGGGATCGGTCTGGACGACGCGTACCTCATCGGGCCGCCAGTCGCCGACCGCCCACAGCGGATCGGGGTCGGACCACAGGAGTTGAGCGCCGACCGGCTGGATCGCACGGCCCTCCGGGGGGACCGGGCCGGATGCGGTACTGCTCCACCCCACCAACCACCGCATCGCCGCCTCCACAGGCTGTGGGCATCCAGGGCAACCAAGAAGTAGGTGCCATCATGCACAGCATGTTGACGGTTTCGGCATCGAACCGGACAACAACATGGATCTCCTGGATGTCCCGTGACCACAGATGACCGCAGAAATCGCAGAGTTGATCCCAGTAGGTGATCCTCCCAGGAAGGCATCCATTAAGGAGCCCACGAGGGAACCACAGCCGGTAGCGACCCACCGTTCCGCCGCGGCCCATGCTGCCACGACTGGGGCGCGCAAGAGCGCAAGGGCATCGACGCATATGCGGAGCGGCGCACAAGGGGCGCACGAAGGGGCGCGCGGAAAATGCGCCAACCCACGGACCATCTGAGGGACTTACCGTCCGCGCCGCGGCGTCCGCCGCACACCGGGGCATCCGCGGCATGTGATACGAGGCGCACCGCCCTGGGCGGAATCCGTGCGCGATCCGAGCGGAAGAGGGCTTCCCGCGTCGGGCCTCCCCCTCCCCGGCCCGACGCGGGAGCCCGGCCGTGATGGGCGATATTCAGCCAAGTTGCCGTGGCGCTCTCGATGGTCTTGCGGACGCCCTGCAAGTACTCGACTTCCGCCTCTCGCGCCTCCCGACACGACAGTCCGGGAGGCGGCATTCGCCTCCCGGACCGTTCCGCCACCCGCGGGGAATGAGGCGGCGGCGTCCCCCAGCCCACTGGATCCAGTACAGCGGGCCGACCCACGCAGGATCCATCGAAACGTCCCCGCCGCGACTGAGACAGAGCGCACACACGGGCGCACAGCCACACACACCGGGAGCACACGTCACGCCCCGCACGCCCGTTCGTACAAGAATCTCGCCATCCGGGACACCACCTCTTAACGGTCGGGATGCGGCGAACTACGCTGGGTTTACGAATGTCCCGCGCTCATGCCGGGGCGGCCGTCGGTGCTGTCGAGGGGTGCGCATGTCCAGGGAGCCACGCGGGCCGAACGAAAAGCTCGGCACCGTTCTCGCCCTCGCTGGGATCAGCAATGCCGGGCTCGCGCGCAGAGTCAACGACCTCGGCGCCCAGCGTGGCCTGACACTTCGCTACGACAAGACGTCCGTCGCGCGCTGGGTGTCCAAGGGCATGGTCCCCCAGGGGGCCGCGCCACACCTCATTGCGGCTGCGATCGGCAGCAAACTCGGCCGCCCCGTCCCCCTGCACGAAATCGGTCTGGCCGATGCCGATCCGGCCCCCGAGGTCGGTCTCGCCTTCCCGCGCGACATCGGCCAGGCCGTCCGCTCCGCGACCGAGCTCTACCGGCTGGATCTCGCGGGTCGGCGCGGCGGGGTCGGCATCTGGCAGAGCCTGGCCGGATCTTTCTCAGTAAGCGCGTACGCCACCCCGGCCTCACGCTGGCTCATATCTCCCGCCGACAGCTCGGTGGCCCGCGAACCCAAGGACGCCGAGGACGAGACCACCGCCGCGAGCACCACGGGCGGGGCGGCGCCGGACGCCTTACCGCTGCAGCGCGTCGGCCACAGTGACGTCACCAAGCTGCGCGAGGCCGCCGAGGACGCCCGCCGCTGGGACTCCAAGTACGGCGGCGGCGACTGGCGTTCCTCCATGGTTCCCGAGTGCCTCCGGGTGGACGCGGCGCCCCTGTTGCTCGGCTCGTACAGCGACGAGGTAGGCCGCTCCCTCTTCGGCGCCACTGCCGAACTGACCCGGCTCGCCGGGTGGATGGCCTTCGACACCGGCCAACAGGAGGCCGCACAGCGCTACTACATCCAAGCGCTGCGCCTCGCCCGCGCCGCGGCCGACGTCCCCCTGGGCGGCTATGTGCTGGCGTCGATGAGCCTGCAGGCCACCTACCGGGGCTTCGCCGACGAGGGCGTGGACCTGGCCCAGGCCGCCCTGGAGCGCAACCGCGGCCTGGCCACCGCCCGCACCATGAGTTTCTTCCGGCTCGTGGAGGCGCGCGCCCAGGCCAAGTCCGGGGACGGACCCGCCTGCGGGGCGGCCCTGAAGTCCTCCGAGGGCTGGCTGGAGCGCTCGCGGGCGGGCGACCCCGATCCGTCCTGGCTCGACTTCTACAGCCATGAGCGGTTCGCGGCCGACGCCGCCGAGTGCTATCGCGATCTCCGGCTGCCGCGCCAGGTGCGGCGCTTCACCGAGCAGGCGCTGGCCAGGCCGACGGAGGAGTTCGTACGGTCGCACGGGCTGCGGCTCGTGGTGTCCGCCGTCGCCGAACTGGAGTCCGGCAATCTGGACGCGGCCTGTGCGGCGGGCGCCCGTGCCGTGGAGGTGGCCAACCGGATCTCGTCCGCGCGCACGACGGAGTATGTGCGGGACCTGATGCGCCGCCTGGAGGCGTACCGCGACGAGCCGCGCGTCGCCGAGCTGCGCGAGCAGGCCCGGCCGCTGCTGGTGGCCCCGGCGTGAGCGGCCCTCGGCGTGGGAGGAGACGTGGCGGCCCAGGATGAAAGGCGTGGTCTGCCGGGGATGAGCGGTGAGGCGAGAGCTGCCCGGAATGCGCGATTCGGATATGCGTCACCCGGAATGCGCGACTCGATATGAATCGATCCATATGACCGGTGGACCTAGCCCGGACCCTAGTCATGGCATGGGTTTCGGGCCGTTGTCAGTGGTGCAGGTCATGATAGGGATCGACGGTCGGGCGACTGGACGGTGTGGCGCGTGGGGAGGTGACATGGCGTGACGGCGTTGGACTGCGACGTGCTGGTGATCGGGGGCGGGATCGTCGGCATGTCGACGGCGTATGCGATCACCCGCGCCGCGCCCGGCACCCGCGTGACCGTGCTCGAGAAGGAGGCGGGCCCGGCCCGCCACCAGACCGGGCGCAACAGCGGCGTGATCCACAGCGGCATCTACTACCGCCCGGGGTCGCTCAAGGCGCGGTTCGCGGTGCGCGGCGCCGCGGAGATGGTGAAGTTCTGCGCCGAATACGGCATTCCGCACGAGGTCACCGGCAAGCTCATCGTCGCCACGGAGCGCTCCGAGCTGCCGAGGCTCCACGGCCTCGTCCAGCGCGGCAGGGAGAACGGCATTCCGGTGCGCGAGCTGGGCCCCGCCCAGATCGCGGAGTACGAACCATGGGTGCGCGGCCTCGCCGCGATCCACGTCGGCACGACGGGCGTCTGCGACTTCGGCGCGGTGGCGGCCCGGCTGGCCCGGCTCGCCCAGGACGCGGGCGCCTCGGTGCGGTACGGGGCGCAGGTGCGCACCATCGGCCGCCGCCCCTCCGCGGTAGCGGTGCGCACGGGGGACGGCACGGTGCTGCGCGCGCGGGCCCTGGTCAACTGCGCGGGGCTGCACTGCGACCGCGTCGCCCGGCTGGCGGGCGACGACCCGGGCATGCGGATCGTGCCCTTCCGCGGTGAGTACTACGAGCTGGTGCCTTCCCGCGCCTCGCTGGTGAACGGTCTGGTGTACCCGGTGCCCGACCCGGCGTTCCCGTTCCTCGGCGTCCATCTGACCCGCGGCATCGACGGCGGCGTCCACATCGGGCCCAACGCGGTGCCGGCCCTCGCCCGCGAGGGATACGCCTGGCATACGGTGCGCCCGCAGGAGCTGGCCGGCACGCTGGCGTATCCGGGCTCCTGGCGGATCGCCCGCCGCCACTGGCGGTACGGGGCGGGTGAGCTGCGGCGCTCCCTGTCCAAGCGCGCCTTCACCGACGCCGTGCGCCGTCTGCTGCCCGATGTGACGGCCGACGACCTGATAGCGGCCCCGGCGGGCGTGCGCGCCCAGGCGGTGCTGCCGGACGGCACGCTGGTGGACGACTTCCTGATCTCTCAGTCGCCCCGGATCGTCCATGTGCTCAACGCCCCGTCGCCCGCGGCCACGGCCTCACTGCCGATCGGCCGGGAGGTCGCCCGCCGAGTGCTGGAGAGCCTTCGGGCGGGGTGAGGGGGCGGCTGGGGGCGGGGCACGAGCGGGCCCCGCCGCCGGGATACGGGCGAGCCTCGGCGTGAGGTACGGGCCGAGCTCGCGCCAAGAGGCACGGGTCCAGTCCCCGCCGAGAGGCACGGGCCGAGCCCCTCAGGCCACCCTCACCGAGGCCGCACGACCTGACCGTCCAGGGCCCGGCTGCCCATCGATCCGGCTGTCCATCGATCCGGCTGTCCATGGACCCGGCTGCCCGTCCCGCTGCCCCGACCCGCTGGGCGGTGACCGCCGGACCAGCCCCCGGTGCCCCGGCGCCCCACCCTGCCGCACCGGCCCCGCCGCCCTCCCCGGCTCCGCCCGTAGAATCGAAGCACTGTGTCCGAGAACCCCACCGCCCCCGATTCCCACGTGGAGCGTGCCCTGCCCGCCCCCCGTGACCGCAGCGAGCCGATGTTCCCCGGCGGTCCCGTGGCCGATCCGGCCGGCTCGCACCACGAGCGCCGCATCCGCTCCTTCCGCCCCCGCCGCGGCCGGGTGACCCCGGGCCAAGGCGAGGCGCTGCGCCGCCTGTGGCCACAGTGGGGCCTGGACATCGACGGGCTGAGCCGTATCGACCTCGGTGAGTTGTTCGCCACAGAGGCAGGCCCGCGCCCCGGCCTTCCCGTCGTCCTGGAGATCGGCTTCGGCATGGGTGAGGCCACGGCGCAGATGGCCGCCGCCGACCCCGGCACGGGCATCCTCGCCGCCGACGTCCACACTCCCGGCCAGGGCAATCTGCTCGCGCTCGCGGAGCGGAACGGCCTGGACACCATCCGGGTCGCGAACGGCGACGCGATCATCCTGCTCCGCGAGATGCTGGCCCCCGCATCGCTCTCCGGGCTGCGGGTCTTCTTCCCCGACCCCTGGCCCAAGAAGCGGCACCACAAGCGCCGCCTCATCCAGCCCGAGTTCATCGAGCTCGCCGCCACCCGGATGAAGCCCGGTGCGCTGCTGCACTGCGCGACCGACTGGGTGCCGTACGCGGAGCAGATGCTGGAGGTCCTCTCCGCGAGCCCCGCGTTCGACAACTCCCAGCCCGACGGCGGCTATGCCCCGCGCCCGGACTTCCGGCCGCTCACCAAGTTCGAGAGCCAGGGGCTGGACAAGGGACACCTCGTCCATGACCTGATCTTCCGCCGCAACGACACATAACGACCCCAAGGGGATGGGCATAAGCCCTGAGTCCCCTTCCCCCGTTCGTTAGGGTCGGTTGAGTGCATCAGTCCCCGCCCCCGCAAGAGCCGCCCGAACCACCGGTCACGCCGCCGCGCGAGGCTCCGTACGGAGCGCTGCCGGAGGCTCCGCGTGGCGCACCGCACGAGGCTCCGCACGGAGCGCCGTACGAGGCACCCCAGGGCGGCGGCCAGAACGCGGCACCGCAGGCCGGGCCGTACGAGGCGGCGCACAGCACACCGCACGGCGGCACACCGCAGGACGCAGCACCGCACGGCGCAGCACCGCACGGCACTCCCTACGGCGCTCCTTACGGTGACCAGCACCCGTGGTTCGGCACCGGCGCCGCACCGACGGGCTGGCCGCATGCGCCCCGCCAGGGCCTGTGGGGGCCGGGAGGCCGTCTCGCCCGCGTCTGGCACAACAAGGCGCTGCGGGCCACCGCGCTCGCCGGTCTGCTCTCGCTCTCCGGCCTGATCATCCTGGCGCTGGTGCGCGAACAGACAGGCACCAAGGGCTTCCTGGTGGGGCTCGGCCTCGCCGTGCTCCCCGTGCCTCTGATCATCGCGGTCTTCCGGTGGCTGGACCGCGTCGACCCCAAGCCCTGGCGAAACCTTGTGTTCGCCTTCGCCTGGGGAGCGTGCGCCGCGACACTGGTCGCGCTGATCGCCAACGGCTTCGCCACCGAGTGGCTCATGACCACCGTGGACTCCTCGTCCCCCATCGGCCAGGCCGACGCCGACACCTGGGGCGCCACCTTCATCGCGCCGTTCGTGGAGGAGAGCGCCAAGGCGGCCGCCGTCCTGCTGCTCTTCCTCTTCCGCCGCCGCGACTTCAACGGGCTGGTCGACGGGGTCGTCGTCGCCGGAATCACCGCCACCGGTTTCGCCTTCACCGAGAACATCCTCTATCTCGGCTCGGCCTTCGTCAGCGACCAGACGCTCGGCTACTCCGGCATCCGGTCGACCACGGCCGCGACCTTCTTCATCCGCGCCGTGATGTCCCCCTTCGCGCACCCCCTCTTCACCGCGATGACGGGGGTGGGTTTCGGCATAGCCGCCGCGGCGGCACGGCACCAGCGCGTCCGCCGCGTCCTCATACCGATCGTGATGCTGCTGACCGCGATGGTCCTGCACGGCGTGTGGAACGGTTCGGCGACCCTCGGCGGCTACGGCTTCCTCATCGTCTACGCCCTGTTCATGGTCCCCATGTTCGGGCTGCTGACCTGGCTGACGCTCTGGTCCCGCACCAAGGAACTGCGCACCATACGAGAGCAGCTCGCCGCCTACCAGGCCGCCGGCTGGTTCACCCCGCCCGAGCCCCTCGCCCTGTCCTCGATGCGCGCCCGCGGCATCGCCCGCGACCTCGCCCGCCGCACCCATGGCGCGGCGGCGGCCCGTACGGTCGGCGAGTACACCGCCTTCGCGACCTCACTCGCCTTCCTCCGCCGCCGCGCGTACCGCGGCACGGCCGGCCCGGACTTCACCACCCGCGAGAGGGAACTGCTGGACCGTCTGTGGGAGCGGCGGGAGACCGCCCAGCCCGCCCTGGCCCACGCGGCGCTGTCCGTGCCGCTCCCCCGGCCCCGCCAGGCACCCCGGCCGGCCCCGGGCACGATGCCCGCACCGTTCTGGCCCGCCGGGCCGTACGGCGGCGGGTACGCGTATGACTACGGAACCGGTCAGAGCTACGGCTACGGCGGGCCCGGGTCCGGTTACGGGTACGGCTACGCGGCGCAGCCGCAATACGGGGCCCAGCCGACCTACGCGCCGTGGGGCGCCCCTCCGCCGCAGGGCCCGCAGCAGCCGCGCACCCCACAGCCGCCCGCGAACTCGGCGACGCCCCACACCTCCCCCGTCCCCTACGGACCCGGCGGACCCGAAAGTCGTCTGTAACCTCCCGCCCCTTTCGGACGTGTTCCTACATAGAAGCGGGGAGCACGTGGGGGCGCGGGGGATTCATGTCAGAACCATCAGCTTCATCAACACCATCCGATTTCGACCAGTTCTATACGGCTACGGCGAAGCGGCTCGTGGCTGCGGTCTATGCGGCGACGGGCGATCTCGCCGAGGCCGAGGACGCGGTGCAGGAGGCGTATGCCCGGGCGTGGCAGCGCTGGGACCGGCTGACCGCCGAGGGCGATCCCACCCCCTGGGTCCGCACCGTCGCCCTGCGCCTCGCCGTCAGCTCCTGGCGCCGCGCCCGTAACCGCATGCGGGCCCACTTCCGCCATGGCCCGCCCCCCGATCTGCCCGATCTCGCCCCGGACCGGGTAGCGCTGATCCATGCCCTGCGCGGACTGAAGCCCGAGCAGCGTACGGCCGTGGTCCTGCACCACCTTCTCGATCTGCCCATTGAGCAGGTGGCCCGGGAGACGGGCGTCTCCTCCGGCGCCGTGCGCACCCGGCTCAGCCGTGCCCGCAAGGCACTCGGCTCCCATCTCGCCGACACCGACACCGACACCGACACCGACACCTTCGCCAACGCTGACGCTGGCGCCAAGGCGCCGGCGCCCCATCCGCCCACGTGCCACCCGAAGGGGGTGCCCTCCCATGGCTGATCTGGACGAGCGTCTGCGCGATATCGCCCGAGGCGTCGAGCCCTCCATACGTCTGGCGGGCCCGGAAGCCGTGCGGGCGCGGGGCCGTCGGCGCCGCGCCCGGCAGCGCACGGCGATCACCGCCGCGGCCGTCCTCGCGGTGGCCGCCGTGACCGCGGGCTCCTGGCGGCTGCTGCCGGGCGACGACTCCTCCCGTACGCTCCCGGCGGCCCCACCCGCCCCGCAAACGGACCGTGTCCCCGGGGCGCAGATCCCCACGGGCGCCCTCCTTCGGCCCTCGGCTCTGCCGTTCGACGCGATGATGCGCTGGAAGACGGTCGACGACACCATCGGCTCCGCCGACGATGGCCGGGCACCGCTGCTCGACCTCTCCCCCAGCTGCCGCCTCGACGGCCCGCGCCCCCTCGCCCAGCGCACCCGCGACTACCAGGGCCGCACGGCGGAGCAGGCGCGCCACACCATCAACGCCTATGCGAGCGACGGCGAGGCCGCGAAGGTCTTCACCTCCCTCGAGGAGACGCTGAAGGACCACTGTGCCCGCCCCAAGACGATGGACGCACCGTCGTCGAGCGAGACCGCGGTCGGCCAGCCGACCACCATGACCTACGGCTGGCACTCGCCCCGCGCACCGCATGACGCCCAGGTCGTCCTGATGCGCTCGGGCACTCGGGTCGCGGTGCTGCAGGCCGAGGGCATCGGCACCCCACCCAGCGCCTACATCGACGGTCCCTCCGCCTACTGCGTATCGGTCGCGCTCTGGCGCCTCGATCCCACCGCCACCGCCTCCCCCGGCCCGTACCGGAACAACCCCGAGGAGGCGAAGAGGCGTTGCTGACCCGCTCCTCCCCTCCCATCGCCCCTCACGACTCCCGCAAGAGGTCCTCTGTGCTGCTCTCCGTCCGTTCCCTGCGCACCCTCAGCACCCTCACGGTGCCCGCCATCGCCGTCGCCCTGCTCGCCGGCTGCCAGTCGGCGTCGAAAACCGCGTCGGTGGACCCGGCGGACGCCAAGCCCACCCGGATCACGATCACCCCAAGCAGTGACACGGCGGCGATAGCCCCCGACGCCACGGTCAAGGTGACCGCCTCCCATGGCACCCTCACCACGGTCCGCGTCGTCCCCGACGGCGCCGGTTCCCAGGCCGCCACGGTGACCGGCGCCCTCTCCCACTCCAAGAGCAGCTGGCGCTCCACCCGCACCATGACCCCGGGTACGACCTACACCGTCGAGGCCACGGCCACCAACGCCGCAGGCAAGTCCGCCGTCCAGCACTCCACCTTCCGCACCCGCGCCGCCCAGCAGACCAACGGCGTCACGGTCACCCCGTCCAAGGGCTCCACCGTCGGCATAGGCCAGCCGGTCTCCCTGGCCTTCGACCACCCGGTGCAGAACAAGGCAGCGGTGGAACGCACGCTCTCCGTCTCCACCAGCCCCAAGACCGAAGGCTCCTGGGGCTGGACCAAGGACCCCCTCACCGGCATCGAGCGCGTCGACTGGCGCCCCAAGACCTACTGGCACAAGGACACCAAGGTCACCCTCCGAGCCCACCTCAGCGGCGTGAACACCGGCGACTCCCGCTACCTCCGCCGCGATGTCTCGACGACCTTCACCATCGGCACGCCCCGGATCTCCAAGGTCGACATCAAGAAGCACACGATGACCGTCTACGAGGACGGCCAGAAGCAGAAGACCATCCCCATATCCGCCGGCCAGCCGTCCTACCCCACCTGGAACGGCACCCTGGTCGTCCTCGACAAGGCCCCCATGGTCAATATGACCAGCGAGTCCGTGGGCATAGCCGACCCCTACAACAAAGACGTCCCCTGGGCCGTCCACCTCACCACCTCGGGCACCTACGCCCACGCCGCCCCCTGGAACGAGGGCCTCGGCTACTTCGGCCAGTCCAACCAGAGCCACGGCTGCGTCGGCATGTCCCTCGCCGACGGCAAGTGGTTCTACGACCGCGCCACCCGAGGCGACATCGTCGAGATCACCGGCTCCACCCGCGCCACGGTCTCCACGGGCAACGGCTTCGGCGACTGGAACCTCCCCTACCCGTCCTGGCAAAAGCTCAGCGCCCTGCGCTGAGTCTGCCCCTCGTGCTGTGAGGGCCGCCCCGGCATGCCGTGGGGGCGGCCCTCCCCGCATTAATACGCTTATAGGGCTAACCTCTGGGTCGACCATGATTCTTGGATCTTCGGGGACCCACGTTGGACATAGCGCCTGGCGAGCAGCGCAAGCGTACGGCGATACAAGACCTCTACGGTGGCAGTCGGCAGGGAGGAATCGCGCACTCGCGCAAGAGCCCTAACGTGCTCTTGTTCTCCAACCCTGGTCGAGGCCATCAGGTGGGCTACTTCGACGGCTGGGGAGCCGACGGCTGTTACCACTACACCGGAGAAGGTCAGACGGGCGATCAGAGGATGACCCGGGGTAACTTGGCCATCCTCCAACACGTGCAGGACGGGCGCGCCTTGCATCTGTTCGACTCAGTGGCCCGGGGAGTCGTGGCTTACATGGGGGAGTTCACTCTCGCCACGGATACCCCCTGGTACTACCGGGATGCGCCGGACAAGGCTGGCGAGACCCGCAGCGTGATCATGTTCCGCCTCAAGTCGATCGGTGCCGTGGAGCAGCTCGGTGAGGACCTCGCCTTCACCCCGTGCAGCGATGACGTCGTTGAGGACGTCGAGATCGAAAAGCACCAGACGGAACGCATGCTCGTCAGCTCGAAGACACAGGAGCGCGAGGCGGAGCGGCGCGAGGCACCGTTGGTCACCGCGTATCACGACTACTTGCTAGAACGTGGCCACACCGTCACGCGCAAGAAGATCATCCCGGCCGGGGAGGTCAGAGCCCTCTACACCGATCTCTTCGACACCACCGACCACATCTTGATCGAGGCCAAGGGCAGCGTGGCTCGTGAAGCGGTCCGTATGGCCATAGGGCAGCTCTATGACTACCGCCGCTACATCACGCCCACACCGGCCCTGGCCGTACTGCTGCCCGCGCGCCCACGACAGGACCTGATCGACCTGTGCAACGTGTCGGGGGCAAGGGTGATCTGGCCCAACGGCCCAGCGTTCGAGGTCGGGTAATCGGGCTACTCGCCCAACACCCCTACGCTCCTGCGCCCCATCCAGTCCAGGTCCGGTGTCAGAGGCGATTGGTACAACAGCAACACCACCCAGCCGACATCGAGGAGAGCTGCCCATGGCCGATCAGCTTGCGGACCAGACGGGGCCGGTGCCTGGGCTGTATGAGCAGCTGATCACCTCTCGGATTGAGGAGCAGCTCAATGCCCTGGATGCCCGTGGGTGGAAGACGATCCGGGCGAAGGTGGGCGAGCACTCCTCGCCTCATGTGCTCGCCCGTCACATCGGCGAGACCGTCCGCCAGATCTTCATCTCGCTCACAACCGAAGAGCAGGTCGTTGCGGCGAATCACATCCTCGAGTCGATCAGCACCCTCGACGGGGCCAAGCAATGGGTGGACCTCGTCGCGGACGGGCCCCGTCAGCTGACGGCCATTGCCGAGCAGGAAGCGCCGGGCGTGTACAGCATTCGACCAGCCACGCCGCTGTCCGAGACGGCGCTCATCACCAACGCACCCGAGGACCCGAACCTTGGGTTCGAGTTGAGGGCTGAGCTGGCGACGGCCGACCGTGTCGATCTGCTCTGCGCGTTTGTGAAGTGGCATGGTCTGCGCGTACTGGAAGAGTCGCTCAAGGCGGCCCGCGATCGTGGAGTGCCGATCCGCGTCATCACGACCACCTACATCGGCGCTACGGAGCGACGCGCGCTGGACCGCCTCGTGACGGAGTTCAACGCCGAGGTCAAGGTCAACTATGAGTCACGGTCCACGCGCCTCCATGCAAAGGCATGGCTGTTTCGACGTCACAGCGGCTATGACACCGCCTATGTGGGCAGTTCCAACCTCTCCAAGACGGCGCTTCTCGATGGCTTGGAGTGGAACGTGCGGCTGTCATCCGTAGCGACGCCACCGGTGTTGCGGAAGTTCGAGGCGACATTCGACTCGTACTGGGCCGAGCCCGCCTTTGAGACCTACGATCCCGAGCGCGATGCCTCCCGGTTGGACGAGGCCCTAACGCTGGCCAGCGGTAAGCAGAAGAGCGATACCCACGCCATCAGCCTGTCCGGTCTTGAAGTACGCCCGTACCCCCATCAGCAAGACATGCTAGAACGACTCCGCGTCGAGCGTGACATCCACAGCCGACACCGGAACTTGCTCGTCGCAGCGACCGGTACCGGCAAGACGGTTATGGCAGCACTCGACTACAAGGCGCTGAAGCACGCCCATCAAGGGCGGGCCCTCAGCCTCCTCTTCGTGGCCCATCGGCAGGAGATCCTCAAGCAATCGCTGCGCACCTACCAGGAAGTGCTCGACGATGCGAACTTCGGCGAGCTGCTCGTCGGAGGAGAGGTACCAACGGGCTGGACGCATGTCTTCGCCAGCGTTCAATCCCTCAACGCCCGGGCCCTCGAAGAGCTCGCTCCCGACCACTTCGATGTGGTGGTCATCGATGAATTCCACCATGGCGTTTCCCCAACTTATCGGCGCATCATCGACCACTTCAAGCCTCTTGAGCTTCTTGGCCTGACCGCCACACCTGAGCGGATGGATGGCAGGAACGTCCAGGAAGAATTCTTCGATGGCCGTTTCGCGGCCGAGATGCGGCTATGGGAAGCGCTGGAGAACGATCTCCTCAGTCCGTTCCACTACTTCGGTATCGCGGACAACACCGATCTCGAAGGGATCACCTGGAAACAAGGCTCCTACGTCGCCAGTGAGCTCAGCCAGCTCTACACCGGCAACCATGCTCGAGCTCGGCTCATCGTCAAGGCCGTCCAGGAGAAGGTCACCGACCCGGGGACCATGAAAGCGCTCGGCTTCTGCGTCACCGTGGCACACGCCCACTTCATGGCTGACTTCTTCCGTCGAGCGGGTGTCAATGCCAAGGCCCTCGACGGTTCCACTCCTGCTGCCGAACGCGCCCAGGCCCTGAGAGATCTCCGTGACGGCACGGTACAGATTCTCTTTTCCGTCGACCTATTCAACGAGGGGCTGGACGTTCCGGATGTGGACACCCTTCTCTTGCTCCGCCCCACCTCCAGCGCCACGGTCTTCCTCCAGCAGCTTGGCCGAGGGCTTCGGCGTACGCCGGACAAGCCGGTCCTCACCGTGCTCGACTTCATCGGCCAGCACCGTAAGGAGTTCCGATTCGAAGAGCAGTTCCGTGCGCTGACGAACTTCACCCGTCATCGGCTGACCGAGCACATGCAGCGGGATTTTCCTCAGCTCCCTTCTGGCTGCCAGATCATCCTGGACCGCAAGTCCAAGGAGCGGATCCTGGATAACATCAGGAGCCAGATCAACGTCAACGTGAGGCAGTTGGCGCAGGAGGTGGCGGCATACGCCGAGCCGCGACTCGACGCCTACCTTCAAGAGAGCCGCCGCGAGCTCAAAGAGCTCTATCGGGCCAACAACTCATGGACGGGTCTGCTGAGGCGAGCCAATCTCCTCACCGGCGAGCCGCCCGAAGGGGAGGCCGCCCTCCTCAAGCGCGTCTCCGCATTTCTCCATGTCAGTGACCCACAGCGAGTGAATGCCTACCGTCGGATGCTGGACGATGACGCCCCCGGGTACGACTCGCTCGACGCATCAGGGCAGGCGTACGCACGGATGCTCTTCTTCTCCTTGTGGCCTCTAGGCGGTGGGTTCAGCAACTATGTCGATGGCTTCCAGTCGTTGCGCCAGCAGAGCGCCTTTCGGAGTGAACTGCGCCAGGTGCTGACGTACAACCTGGAGCACACCGACCACTACCCCATCCCGCTCTTGGGCGAGCACAGTGGCGTACCACTGGCCATCCACTCCTCGTACAGTCGGGAGGAGATCCTGCCCGCCCTCGGGCAGGCAGAGGTAGGCGGCTTCGTGCCGGGGAATTTCCGCGAGGGCGTGAAGTGGTGCGAAGGCATCCAGACGGATGCGCTGCTCATCACGCTCGAGAAGGACGATAAGGACTTCTCGCCGCAGACCCGGTACAAGGACTTCGCTATGGGCCCAGACCGCTTCCACTGGGAATCGCAGAACCAAACATCTGATTCCTCTCCCACGGGGCAGCGCTACCAGCACCACACGAAACGGGGATCCCACGTGCTGCTCTTCGTGCGGCGCTACAAGAAGACGGACATAGGAGGGCCCCAGCCCTGGATGCTGATCGGCCCTGCCGAATACGAATCCCACAAGGGCAGCAAGCCCATGGGCATTGTCTGGCGACTCCAGCATGAGCTGCCCGCCGATGTCTGGACCTACTCGGCCATTGCAGCGGGGTAGGTCAATCGGCTGCGTGCAGATCTGCCTCGAAGTGCGTTTGGGCCCGAACCAAGGCTGTATCTGGGTCCTGCCCATGGGCGCGAAACCAGTGGAGCAAGTCGGCAATCAATGTGATCGCCGCCTCTTCCCAGCTTGCCGGCCCTAGTCGAGTCGGAGAGCTCGACAGAGGTACCGACGGACCGTAAAGGGTGAGCAGGGCCTCTGCGCGATGCACTTGAGGGCTGTCTACATGAGTGTCGTTCCGCACGAGCTCAGTGGCGATCTCGCACCAGGTGATCTTGCCCTTCTCGGTCGGGATCACCCCCCAACGGTCTGCCATCGCCGTGACCAATGCCAAGCCTCGACCCGACTCGGATGCACTTGTTGCGCTGACCAACGTCGGCAACGTCTTGCCGTCGGGGTCGTGGACCTCAATGCGTACATGAGTGCCCTTCATGGCGACCACCAAGGTCGTCGGAGTACCGGTGCCGACGTGGGTAATGACGTTGGCGACGAGTTCGCTGACGCATGATCTGTGCCACCTCAACCAGGTGAGGCAGTCCCCATAGTGTCAAGTGTGTACGCACGATCCGGCAGGGCCGCGACTTCGCCGGGCTCCGCAAGGAAGGGAAGGTCCCATGCCTTCCTCGACATGCAGTGTTCGATGACCACGACTCAGCCTTTTCCGCTGGGCGACGCCACGCAATCACTCATCGCGATCACGCAATGGCCCTTCGCATGATCAACGTACGGATGGAGCGGCAGGTTCTCCTGACGAGCGCCAGCTCTCTCGACCTGTGGGCGATCCTTAATGAGAGCGTGCTGCAGCACACCATCGGCAACGCCAAGATCATGCTCAGTCAATTCGAACACTTGTTGAAAATGGCTGAGTTGAAGAACATCACGATCCAGGTGCTGCCGTTCGATGCTGGAACTTACCCCGCCGTCGGGGCATTCACCATCCTAGGTTTTCCGGACCAGGAGGACCCCGACATGGTGTACCGCGACGGCCTGACAGACGCGGTGTATCTGGAGCGTCCGGAAGAGATCGCTCTCTACGCCAAGGCGTTTGACAATCTACGTGCTCTGTCCTTGAGTCCTCAGCGGTCGAGTGACCTGATCAGACGAGCGGCACAAGGACTGTACTGATGACTGATATATCGCCTCTCCAATGGCGGAAGAGCAGCTACAGCAATGGCAGCGGAGGCAACTGCATAGAGATGGCCGAGCTGAAGTGCGGGGAGACCGCCGTGCGGGACTCCAAGGATCCGGGCGGGCCCGTGGTCGGGGTCTCGCACCGGGCGTGGGTGGACTTCGTGGGGGCCGTGCAGGACGGGCTGTTGGGCTGAGGTCCGTCTTCGTGGGTCTTGACCGTTCCGTCCGTGCGTCGACATGGCCGCCCTGCCCAGACGCCTTGCTGGGGACCGTGGCTGCGGACGATCATTCGGTGATGAGAGCCGAGGTGCGGGTATTCGTTGCCGATGGGCCGCTTCCCGATGAGGGGGCGAGTGGAGAAGAGATCGACAGGCGCGTCGAGCAGCTGGATGCGATCTCCGGGCCGGTCACGGCCCAGGAGGCCGGGGCTCTGGCCGATTGCTTCGGTCCGGACGATTGCCATGGCGTCGCCTGGACTCTGCTGCACCTCATCGAGACGGGCCCGAACCCCGTCCTCACCGTCAAGCCCGAGCCGGATGCCAATGAATGGCACGACCGTCTCTGGACGCGGGCCGCGAACGCGGGGCTCGTGGAGGGAGACTGACGGGCCGACGACGGTTCTCCGTGTCTGCTGCGTAGGGTCAAAGGCCAGGAGATCCTTGGAGTGGGAGGTATGGGGATGGCTGGAGTGCCGGCGGGGGTTGTGGCTGCGGGTGGGTTGGTCGGGGGGTATTCGGTGGCTCGGTGGACCAAGAAGCGGCCCTTGGGTGGGGTCGCGTTGGCCGCTGCCGGGGTCGTGGCCGCTCGGGGGTGGCGGGAGAAGGCGGGGAACGGGACGGCGGCCGCGCTCGGTGGGGCGTATGTCGCCGCATTCGCCGGGTCGCATCCGCTGGCGAAGAAGATCGGGGCCTGGCCGTCCGTCTTCGCCGTCGCCGGTGGCGTTGCCCTCGCGTCCTGGGCTCTTGCCGATCGGCGGTAAGGGTTCGTAAGCGTACGAGGGCGGGCTGGTCTGGTTCTTCGGGGTGCCCGCCCTCGTGGGGTTCCTGTCTGGTCGGCCGGCGCTCAGTCCGACGCCGAGGTCAGGAGGTCCAGCTCCGGCTTCGTCAGCTCGAGGTCGACCGACGCCAGCAGAGCGGGGAGCTGGTCGACGGAGCTGGCGCTGGCCAGGGGGGCCACGACTGTGGGCTGGGCGAGGAGCCAGGCCAGGGCGACCGTGGCGGGCTCGGTGCGGTGGTTGGCGGCGACGTCGTCCAGGGCGGCGAGGACCTTCTGGCCGCGCTCGGTCTCCAGGTGCTGGGCCGCGCCCGAGGAGCGGGGGCTGTCGACCGCCGTGCCCGGGCGGTACTTGCCGGTCAGGAAGCCGGACGCCAGGGAGTAGTACGGGATGGTCGCCAGGTGGTGGCGGGCGGCGACGTCGGCCAGCTCGCCCTCGAAGGTGTCGCGCGAGACCAGGTTGTAGTGCGGCTGGAGGGCGACGTAGCGGGCCAGGCGCTCGCGAGTGGAGAAGGCCAGTTGGGCCTCCAGGCGGTCCGCGCCGACGTTGGACGCGGCGATCTCGCGGACCTTGCCCTCCCTGACCAGCTCGTCCAGGGTGGTGATGATCTCCTCCACCGGCACCGACGGGTCGTCGTAATGCGTGTAGTAGAGGTCGATGTAGTCGGTCTGCAGCCGCTGGAGGGACTCCTCGACGCCCGCTTTGATGGCGGACGAGGTCAGCCCGCGCGGCTCCGGGGAGCCGGCGCCCACCTTGGTGGCGAGGACGACGTCGGAGCGGTTGCCGCGGGAGGCGAACCAGTTGCCGAGGATGGTCTCGGACTCGCCGCCCTCGTTGCCCGGTACCCAGACGGAGTAGACATCGGCGGTGTCGATGAAGTTGCCGCCCGCCGCCACGTAGGCGTCGAGCACCCGGAAGGACTCGGCCTCGTTCGCGGTCCAGCCGAAGACGTTCCCGCCGAGGGAGAGCGGGAAAACGGACAGATTACCGATCTTCTGTGTGTGGTCAGCCATACGTCTTTACAACGGTTGGCTGGGCCGGGTTGTTCCGGCCTGTTGTTCCGGCCTGTTGTTCCCGCGTGCGTTCCTGAGGGGCGGCCCCGTCGGGACGTAAAGCCCCGTCGGGACGTAAACCGGCGGCCCTGGCGTCAAGGGGGGAGAGAGCGCCAGAGCCGCCGGAGTATCAGGGGTTGTATCAGGGGTTCATCCCGTGCTGGCGCAGCCAGGGCATCGGGTCGATCGGCGAGCCGCCGCCCGGCCGGACCTCGATGTGGAGGTGCGGGCCGGTCACATTGCCGGTGGCGCCGACCCGGCCGATGACGTCGCCCGCCGTCACCTTGCCCGAGGTGACGACCATCGAGGACAGGTGGCAGTACCAGACCTCGGTGCCGTCGCTGAGGGTCAGCACGATGCGGTAGCCGTACGAACCGGCCCAGCCGGCCTGGGTGATGGTGCCGCCGTGCACCGCCTTGGCCGGGGTGCCGGTCGGGGCGGCGAAGTCCTGGCCGGTGTGGTCGGCCGACCATATGTCGCCCGCCTGGCCGAAGCTCGCGGTCAGGGTGTACGAGCCGACGGGGAGGGTGTACGCGGCGGCGAGCCTGGCCTGGCGCTCGGCCGCGGCCTTCTTCTCGGCCGCCTCCTTCGCCCGCTGCTCGGCGGCCTTCTTCTCGGCCTCGACCTTGGCCTTCCGCTGGGCGGCCACCTCCGCGGCCTGGTCGGATGCCTTCTCCGCGGCGGCCTTCGCCGCGGCGGTGCGGCTGTCCTCGTCCGCCGCGTTCTGCTGGTTCTCGGCCTGCTGGAGGATGCGGGCGCGGAGCGCCTCGCCCGCGTCGGTGGTGCCGCGCTGCTCGTCCTCGCTGGTCAGACCGGCCTGGGAGAGCGGGGCGGCAGCCGTCTGCGGGTCGCTGCTGCTGTCGTCCGACATCCAGGAGCCGATGCCGGGCAGGTCCTTGGCGGCGGGCAGGCTGGCCTTGACCTCATCGGCGACATGACCGAGGTCCGGCATAGAAATGGGCGGCTTGGGACGGTCCTTGGCGCTGGCCATGCCGCCCGCACCGACCGCCGCGATCACGCCGACCCCGAGGACGGCGCCGCTGCGCGCCATGGTCCCGCCGCGCTGCTTGGCCACGCGGTGCCGGCCGCGTACCGGAGCGATGGACTCCTCGGTGGGGTTCCACTCCTCCCAGGGCTCGGTCTCGAATCCGGCACCCGGGCCCTCGAACGCGTCCCCATCCGCATCCGGGTACCGATCGTCGGGGGCGAAGTAGCCGTCCCCGGAACTCATCCCGACGCCGGCGTCAAAGCCGGGGCCGTAGGCGGTGGCGGTCCCCAAACCGCCTCCCCGTGTGCGATACGGGGCCTCGTCCAGGGCAGACCTGTTGGACGCCACGGAGGCGCACTCCTTTCCTTCCTTCTCGCCTACCGGGTTAGCTGACGGGTTCGGAGCAGGAAGGTCTCCTACGGGTCAGGTTCGACCCGATTCACCCCAAGGTGTTGGTTCCCCGGTTCCCTTGGTGCTGCTGGTGGTGCGGTACTGCCAGTGTGCGTACGGGATTCGGCGACGGCGCACGGTGCCGCCCTTGCGACGGTTGTGACGACCGCGCTGCGTTATCGAACGTTAATAGAGAGCGCGATGTGATTCCAAGCTGTTCTGAGGAATCCGCGCACCTTTGGCATGAACTTAACCCTCAAGAAGGGGCATATGAGGGCGAGTCGGCGCACTGGCCAAAGGTTTGCAAAAACGCGTGCGGGTCGATCGTGCAGCAATTGTTATGCGGAGGGGGCTCGGCCGACTACGCACGGTATGGACCCGGTCGGCTAAGGACGGTGGGGAGCGTCGCTGTCCCTCGTACGGCCGGTGCGGTGCGCATCACCGTCGTCGCGCCCGTTCCCCCGTCCGTTCCCGCGGGCCGGGGTCCGGCGGACCGCCAGCAGCGCCATGTCGTCCGACGTCCCGCCGTCCGTATGGCGCTCGACATCGGCCACCAACGCGTCCAGCAGCTCCTGCGGATCGGCGAAGCGGCGGCCGCGCAGCTGCTTCGCCGGGTCGTAGAACTCGCCATTGCGGTCCCGGGCCTCCGTCACCCCGTCCGTGAACAGCAGCAGCGTCTCCCCCTCCGCGAACCCCAGCTCCATCACCCGGTCCGGCCACCCGGCCAACTCCCCCATCCCCATCGGCAGCGCCGCCGCCTCCGGCTCCAGGGCGCGCACCGCTCCGTCCTCCGTCATGAGCAGCGGCGCCGGATGGCCGCGGTTGAGCAGTCGCAGAGTGGAGTCGCCACGCGGAATCTCGGCCACCACCGCCGTCGTGAACCCCTCGAACACCTCCAGGTCGGCCCGCCGGGCGCCCTCACGCTGCAGCGCCCGCTCCAGGCGACCCACGAGCGCCTCCAGGGTCGTCTCCTGCTCCGCCGCCTCCCGGAAGCAGCCCAGCAGGATCGCCACGACCTCCACGGCCCCCAGCCCCTTGCCGCGTACGTCGCCGACGGTCAGCCGTACGCCGTGCGGGGTGTCCTGGACCGCGTACAGGTCACCGCCGATCGCCGCGTACTTCTCCGCCGGGACGTAGCGCGCGGCGATCTCCAGCCCGGCGAGACGGGCGGGCGGCGCGGGCAGGACGGCGCGCTGAGCAGCCTCCGCGATGCCGCGCGCCGAGGCGAGCCGGTGGTAGCTGCGGCGTACGACACGGTTGATCGCCACCGCCAGCACGGTCACGGTGGTGACCGTGACGATCTCGGTGGCCGCCTGGGTCGGGTCCGTCACACCGTGAAACTCCGCCAGCAGACAGGTCGTGAGGACGGCGATGACGGCCATGATGACGGTCTGCCGCAGCGGGAAGAGCGCCGCGGCGACCAGAGGGGCGGCGGCGAAGAAGGGCGAGGCGGTGTAGCCGGACGGGGTGGCCAGGTCGAAGCTGACGCCGCCGAGGATGAGGATGGCGGGAACCCAACGGGCCACCCGGCCCAGCAGCCCCTGGTGAGCGTCCTCGGCCGGGCCGGGCCCCGCGGTGGGGCCGGTGAATGCGTCGGCGGAGGCAGCACCGGCCGCAGCGCCGGTGTCGATGAGCGTGTGCAGGCGGGTGCGGCGGCGGTGGGTGCGCGGGCGGCTCAGCCGGGGCCAGGCCGTACGCCACTTGGTACGGGCGCCCGTACGAGCCCTGCTCCCTCGCACCCGCACCGGCTTCTCTCGCTTCCCTGGTCCGCGTCCCGCCGCGTCTCGGCGTCGCCGTCGTCACAGCGTCGCCGTCGCCACCCTCGTCGCCTTCTCCACCTTCGTCACCAGGCTTCCGGCTGACGGGCGGCCAGGCGAATCGGTGTCGGCCAAGCGGGTGCCGGACGGGCGCCGTGAGCGGGCCCATCTCCCGCGCGTGCGCTGCGGGCAGGCGGCGGGCACGGGGAGGGGGCACTGCGGGCACGTGGAGGCCGCACACGGGCACTCAGCGGGCACGCGGCGGGCGCCCTGCGGCGCGTCAGAGGCTGTGGGCCTGTCAGAGGCTGTGGGCCCGTCAGAGCCGCGCAGGCGTTACGGGCGTCAGAGGTTACGCGGCGGGTGCCCTGCCGCCCCGTCAGGGGCTACGAGAGCGTCAGCGGCTACGAGGCGTCCGCCGCCTCGGGCACACCAGAGCCTACGGATCAGCAAAGGTTACGGATTCGCCAGAGCCTGCGGATGTGTCAGAAGCACCGATGCGCCGTCAGAGGTCGACGCCCAGCGCGCGGGCGTGACGGTCCGCCGCGAGCTCCGCCGAGACCTCGTCGAGGTAGACCTCGCACACCAGCCGGCCGTCCCGGGTGAGGTTGTGCTCCAGCTCCCACAGCACGACCTCGTCCCCTCCGGCGAGCAGGAAGGCGTGCTCATAGAACCGGCACCAGGTCGCGTCGGGGCCGCCGGAGCGGCGCCGGGGCTTGGGCGCCAGTGCGATGTCATGGGCGAACGCGGTCGTCAGCAGCCGCTCGGTCTCCTCGCCCGGGCGGTCGGCGTTCTCCGCGCGGCGCAGGACACGACGGGCGTGGTCGGCCGAATTGTCGGCCACATACGCACGGGAGCTCTCCAGGGGCTCGGCCGTGTGCAGCAGCTGGTCCGGCAGCCACAGGGGTAACCCGTCGAGCTCCTCCCAACGGGCGCCGCCGAGGCGATCATGGACGCGGCGCTCGGCCAGCGTCAGGGCGCCCTCGTCCGCGTAGAGCTCGTACAGCGGGCGACCGTCCTCGCCGGTGTTGTGCTCCAGTTCCCACAGCAACAGGCTGCTGCCGTCGGGGAGCAGGAAGACATGCCGGTAGGTGCTGTAGCCAAGCCGGCCGCACCGCTCATTGCACTGCCGGCAGGACCGCAGCTCAGACTGGTGCATCAGGGCGCTCCGCGCCTGTGCCAGCACCGCCTCGCCGATCTCGAAGCCGTTCTGCGCACAGGCCAGCAGCCCGTCCATCAGCTCGGCCGGGGTTCCGTCCGCTCGTGAGTGCCCCATGTCTCTCCTCCCGCCTCCCGGCGTTGATTCGCCGCGCCCCCCGGGCGACCACCTCGCGCACTTAGCGTAGCGGTGTGAACACGCACCGCGCCGCGGTTCCGCGAAGCCGTCGGTGTGACTGTGCCTCACTCACTCCTGCGCCGTAGGGCCAGGATGTATCACTCGTCCGGCCGGTCGAACAAGGGCGGGGGCCGGGGCAGGGCGACCCGACCGCTCGGCGTGGGGCCGCCCCCGGTCGTCTTCCGGCCGTCTTCCGGCCGCCACGCGGCCATCGGTGCTCCACCGCCCCGTCACCACCCCGCAACGGCCCGGCAGCCGCCCTCCTCCCCTCCTCATAAAGGAGATTCAGATTCCGCTGGGCCAAATGGAGCTCACATTGGTCCCCCTTAGCTGGATTCTCGGATAACACGCACCGGAAGAGCCATATTATGCCGGACGGGTGAAGCTGACTGGCGGCCCGAAGCCTTAACTGATGAGCTTCGTTGTGTCATGCGTCCGTGAATTCGCGGAGCAACCCAGACGGAGGATTTAAGTGAACATCGGCAAGAAGGCAGTTCTTCTGACCGCGGCCGCCGGCGCTATGGTCATCGGTGGCGCGGGTGGTGCCCTGGCCAACAACAACGACGACTTCGTCGCGCAGCTCAACAAGTGCGACACGGCCACCGGCCTCACCGTCAACCACGCCATTTTCGCTCCCACCGGCGACCTCAACGTCGGCTCGGACTGCGTCAACTTCACCAACAGCGATGGTTCGGTCATCCAGGCCAACGACTGCGACACCCGCACCGGCACCACCCTGAACATCGGCTTCGCCGCCCCGACGGGCGACACCAACATCGGCTCCAAGTGCGCGAACATCGCCGTCGACGACGACGACAGCGGTCACCGTCGCTGAGTCGCTGACCCTTTCATGGTGTTCCCGCCCGCGGTAACACCATGAGGCATCCCCCCCCGTTGGGAATCGCGGCCCTGGAAGCTTCTCTTCCAGGGCCGCTGCCATGAAAAAGGTTTTCGGTGACGGTGCCGAGCACACCGCGCCGAAAGCCCGATTGGAGGCTCTTTATGCACATGCGCAAAAGGTCGGCCCTTCTTATGGCCGCCGTGGGTGCGCTGCTCATCGGCGGTGCGGGCGGAGCCGACGCCGCCGATTCCGGTCCCAGCCGCGCGGCAGGCGCCAACGGCGGGACGCAGAGCAATCGCTGCACCACCAGTTCCGTCGTCGGCACCATCACCGTGGCCGCCGGCTCGACCGAGCTCAGCAATCAGACCGACTGCGTCAACACCGCCGAGTCGGGAGTGTCGGAGCAGAAGAACCGCTGCCGTACCCACTCCGTCGTCGGCCCGATCACCGTCGCGCTGGCTCCCGGATCCGAAATCAAGAACGGGACCAACTGCGTCAACGTCAGCAAGTCGGGTGGTGTGACGAAGCAGACCAATGACTGTCGCACCACCTCCGTGCTGGGTCCGATCACCATCGGCCCCGGCTCCGACGTCACCGCCGAGACCAACTGTGCCAATGTCGCCGGCTCCGACCCGCAGAACGGAAGTCAGGGCACCAGCTCGAACGGCACGAAGAGCGGTGGCCTGGGAAACCGTCAGCGCTCCTGAAACACCGAGCTCACCGGAGTTCGCCACCGAGCTTCCGGAAAAAGCCGCTCGAGATGAACGCGGCCTTGGGGAAATTCCCCCGGGGTCGCGTTCATTTTTTGCGAAGAGAAGTCCACCAGCTTCCGCACCGGCTGAATATATCTTTACTGTGGCGGATGGGTGATGCTTCGCATGGTCCCGGATCCCGGATTGCGGAAACCTCGTTCAAGAGGTGTCTGCGGAATATTCGCGGAGAAGACCCGATATGGAGGCACCAGAACAATGCAGATCGGCAAGAAGGCAGCTCTCATGGCCGCGGCGGCCGCGGGCACAATGGTGGTCGGCGGCGCCGGTAGCGCGAGTGCTCATGGGCTCTTCCCGCAGTCCAGCAGTGCTCAGCGAAACCACTGTGACACGGCCACCGGCCCCACCACCAACAACGGCGTTTCCGCTCCCACCGACGACCTCGACATCGGCTCGGACTGCATCAACTTCGCCAACCGCGACGGTGCGGTCCTCCAGTCCAACGACTGCGACACCGCCACCGGCACCACCCTGGTCATCGGCTTCGCCGCCCCGACGGGCGACACCAACATCGGCTCCAACTGCGCGAACATCGCCCTCGACGAGCCGGACCAGGTCGTGGTCGTGCACAAGGAGGCGCCGAAGAAGCACAAGGCCAAGGAGCAGCACAAGGCCAAGAAGGTGCACAAGGCCAAGGCCGAACCGCACAAGGCCAAGAAGCACCACAAGGCCAAGGTGAAGGCGAAGAAGAAGGACTGCAAGCACTGACGGCCGATCTCGCGATCGAGCACGCGGCGCCCCGGGAAGAAGCGACTTCCGGGGGCGCCGCGGCGTTCAGCCGAATTCAGTGACGGCGTTCAGCGGTGTGATTTCAGCATCCCGTGAGAGCCGGTACACACTGGTTCGGGTTGTTCCCGATGACCGTGGTCGCGGCGAGCGAGACCGTGCCGCCGTCGGTGAAGATGCCGCCGCCCTGACCGCCATTGGCCGTATTACCGGTGACCGTGTCGCCGATCATTTGTGTCGTGCCCGCGTGCTGGAACAGCCCACCGCCGTTCAGCGTGGCGGTACTCCCGGACACGGTGGTGGCCTGCACACGCAGTGCGCTGCCCATATTGGCGATACCGCCGCCGAAACTGCCGGCGGTGTTCTCGGCGACCCGGCCGCCGTTGATCGTGAGATCGCCGACCGCGGTGGCGATACCGCCGCCCTCGAAGTTGGTGGTTCTGTTCCGCGCGACCGTGACGGCGCCCAGCAGCGTCGTTCCGAAGTTACTGACGCCGCCGCCCGAGCTGGACGCGGTGTTGTCGGAAATGTTGCCGCCCGAGACGCTGAGGGTGGCCGACGTATTGATATGGATACCGCCGCCGTCCCCCGCGGAATTGTGCGTCACATCCGTGGCCGAAAGCAGCGCCGAACCGCCCGAGGCGACCTCGACGCCACCGCCGACGTTGCTCGCGGTGTTGCCCGTGACCGTGGCGTTGATCAGCCTCAGTGAGCCCGCGTCGAAGATGCCACCGCCGTCGGTGCCCGCCCCCGAGGTCGCCCGGCCGCCCGAGAAGGTCACGCCGTTGACCGTAAGGCTTCCACCGGGCGCGATCTCCGCGAGCCGGAAGTCACCTGCGGACGCGCTGCGTCTGATGGTGGATTGGGTGCCGGTGATGGACACGTCACGAGTGATGAGAGGAAGGCCATCGGCTCCATGGGGACCGGTGAACGCCGCGGAGCCCAGCGTGTACACACACCCCGGCGCCAGGACGACGGACCCTCCCGAGGGCGAGCTGTTGGCCTCGCTCACCGCGATGATCAGCGCCGCCACGTCCCCGCAGGGCACCGGGGCCGCCTTCTCACCCTCCTTTCCGCCGCTTCCCTTTCCTTCGGCGGACGCCGGAGCGGAGACCGCCCATACGGATACCGCCAGCGCCATGACGGGGATCAAACCCCGGATCGTTGTCGCGAGTCGCACGAGGAGTCTCCTTAGCGTTTCCGAGCAGCGGGCCAGACGCAGCAGGTTCAGACTCTGCGGTCGAGTACCGCTCGGCATCCGCTCAAGCGCTGGTCGAGTGAGACTCGATCTTCTGTACGACGGGGGGTGGGAACCCCCCTCCGGGTCGCCGCAGACCGTGCGGCGGGACCCTCAGGAACGATGAAACCGCAGGTCACCAATGGCGCCTGCGGTTTCAGCGGTGGGTCATCAGGGGCTCGAACCCTGAACCAATGGATTAAAAGTCCACTGCTCTGCCAATTGAGCTAATGACCCGCACCCCCGCAGCATAGCTCGGCCGGGGGCCAACACCCGAGCCAATACCCTCCGGGAGCGAAGGGCCGTGCAACAGCGCGGTGTTGCACGGCCCTCTCGACGGCCCGATCAGCCGTTGCGCTTCCAGCGCGGCTTGTCGGCGCGCCGGTCGAAGGACGAGCCCCCGGAGCGCTCGTACGAACGGCCGCCGGTGGAGCCGCCCCGGTGGTCGTCACGGCGAGCCGGACGGTCGTCGCGACGGTCGCGGTTGAACGGACGGTCCCCGCCGCGGTGGTTGTGGTCGCGGCGCTCGAAGGAACGGCCGCCACGGTCGTTCTCCCGGCGGTCGCGGCTGAAGCCGCCGCGGTCGTCACGACGCTCGTACGGACGGCCGCCACGGTCGTCCCGCCGTCCGAAGTTGCCACGGTCGTCGCGGCGGTCGCGGTTGAAGCCGCCACGGTCGCGGTCGTTGTTGTCCCGGCGGTCGAAGGAACGGCCGCCACGGTCGTTGTCCCGACGGTCGCGGTTGAAGCCGCCGCGGTCGTCACGCCGGTCGTCACGACGGTCATCGCGGCGGTCGCGGTTGAAGCCGCCACGGTCGCGGTCGTTGTTGTCCCGGCGGTCGAAGGAGCGACCGCCACGGTCGTTGTCCCGACGGTCGCGGTTGAACGGGCGGTCCCCGCCACGGTCGTCACGCCGGTCCCGGTTGAAGCCACGGTCGCGGTCGTTGTCCCGGCGGTCGAAGGAACGGCCACCCCGGTCGTTGTCCCGGCGGTCGTACGAGGAGCGGCGCGGCGCCTCGTCGTCACCCGCGCCCTCGGCGGCGTCCGCGGACTTCACCGCGGGCACGGTCGCGGGCTCCGCCGTACGCTGCGCCGGCAGCGTCACAGCGGCCGCGGCCACCGTCTCCGCCCCGGCCTCGGCCGCGGGCTGCGCCGGTGCCACGGTCTCGCCGCGCTCCCGCGCCGCCCGCGCGGACAGCCGGTCGGCCTCCTCGCGGAGCTCGACCGCGCGCCGCTGCACCCGCTCCAGCTCCCGGCTGAGGTCCTGCACCTCGCGCTCGGCCTGCTTGGCCGCGTTCGAGGCCGCCTCCGCCTGCACCTCGGTGAGCGAACGCGCGCCGGTGATCTGGGCCACGTCCTCGTCGAACGCACCGCCGCCGCCGACGATGTGACGGGAGGCGTCGACGCCCGCGTCCTCCATCAGCCGGAAGATCTGGCGGCGCTGGTGCGGCAGGGCCAGCGAGACCACGGTGCCGCTCTGGCCCGCCCGGGCCGTACGGCCGGAGCGGTGCAGATAGTCCTTGTGGTCGCCGGCCGGGTCCACGTTCAGCACCAGGTCGATGCCGTCGACGTGGATACCGCGCGCGGCGACGTCGGTGGCGACGAGCACGTTGACGTACCCGCCCTTGAAGTCGGCCAGCGTGCGGGTACGGGCGCCCTGTGTCATGCCGCCGTGCAGCGCGTCGGCGCGCACGCCCGCGTCGCACAGCTGCTCGGCGACGCGGTCGCAGCCCAGCTGGGTCCGGACGAAGATGATGGTGCGGCCCTTGCGCGCCGCGATGGCGGCGGTGACCGGCGCCTTGTCCTTCGGCTTCACCACGAGCACGTGGTGGGTCATCGTGGTGACCGCGCCCTGTGCCGAGTCGACCTCGTGGGTGACCGGGTCGACCAGGTAGCGCTTGACCAGGCTGTCGATCTCGTTCTCCAGCGTCGCGGAGAACAGCAGCCGCTGGCCGCCCTGCGGCACCAGGTCCAGGATCTCGGTGACCTCGGGCAGGAAGCCCATGTCGGCCATCTGGTCGGCCTCGTCGAGGACGGCGACCTGGACCTTGTCGAGGGTCGCGGCGCCGCGGTCGATGATGTCGCGCAGTCGGCCCGGGGTGGCGACGAGGATGTCGACACCGCGCTCCAGCGCGTAGATCTGATTGCCCATCGAGGTGCCGCCGCAGACGACCTTGAGCTTGAGGCCGAGGACATCGCCGTAAGGCTGCAGCGCGTCACTCACCTGCATCGCCAGCTCGCGGGTCGGGGTCAGGATAAGGCCCCGGGGCCGCTTCTTCTCGGTGTGTCCGCCGGACAGCGTGGTCAGCAGCGGAAGACCGAACGAGAGGGTCTTGCCGGAGCCGGTACGGCCGCGGCCGAGGATGTCCTTCCCGGCCATGGCGTCGGGGATGGTCGCCGCCTGGATCGGGAAGGGCGTGGTCACGCCGTTCTGCGCCAGCTTGCGGACGATCTGTTCGGGGAGGCCGAGGTCGGCGAAAGTGATGTCGGGCGCCTTAGGGGTCTCGGGGGCTTCCGTGGCGGCTTGCTCAGCCTGCTCGTCGCGCTGCTCCTGCTCGAACGGCTCGGCCGGAGCGGTCAGCTCGTTCGGCTCATCGACAGCGGGCATGACGGCGTGATCAGTGGAAACGGACATGCGAAATGCGAAACCTTCCGGAGTCTCGGCACGCGCCCAAACTCCGTGTTGTCGCAAACGACCGCCTCTATGCGGTCAGCCACGGGATGGCAAGGAACGCGCCTCACGGCGCACTTTTACGAGGCGCCGGGCAAATGGGATCAAACGATCTACCACCATACGCACCTTCACCCCTCAAGAGCAAATCAGCTCCGTCGGTGGTGGACAGCGGTGCCAGGCGTGGGGGTCTTCCGGGTCTGGGTCGTCGCGGAGCCGGCCCGCGGCGTCCGGCGCGGTTCAGCCCGCCGGCTGGGCCGACGGGGAGGCGGGCGCGGTCGGGGGCTCGGCGTCGGTCGGCTTCGGGTCCGGCGCACTCGGCGGCGGGCTCGTCGGCCGGGGCGCGGGCGGCGCGTCGGAGGGGGTGGCGCCGCCCGGCTGCGGTGGGGCGGAGGGGTCCGGTCCATGGTGCGGGGCCCCGTGCTTACCGGGCGGGGCCGAGGGCTCGGTCGCGGGGTCGGTCGCGGAGGCCGAGGCCGACCGGTCCTCGCCGTCCTTCCGCTTCTCGCCCTTCTTCCCCTTCCCGTCCTTCTTGTCCCGGCCGGAGTCCTCGTACGCACGGCCCCTGCCGTCCGACCGCACCCCGGCGCCGCCCGTGTCCGCCGCCTCGCCCTTCTGGTGGGAGCCGCGGTGTTTGTCCGGCCGCTCGGGGTCGTCGGCGATGCTCATGCAGCCGCCCAGCGTCATCGTGACGGCCACGAGTGCCGCGAGCGCCGCCCCGCGCGCCGCGGGGCGGAGCGCGCGCCGGGAGGGCCGGGACGTCCGGGGGGAACGGGCGGTGCGAGGAGCGGGGGATCCGGGCACGGGGAATCCAGGCATGCGCGGGACACCTCCAGACGGCAGGGATGTGACGCCCTGCCCAACTGGCCCCGACCCGCCCAGGACACGCGTACGGCGCGGACCCGGCCCATCGCGTAGACCGCGCGTCCGGCGTCGGTCGTAGACGGAGGGCGGCCGGAGGCCGATATCGGCAGCGGGCCGGGGTCGGCAGAAGCCGCGATCGGCAGAGGTCAGGGATCGGCCGAGGACGAGGATCAGCCGACGTCAAGGATCAGCCGTAGCCGAGCGCGTGCAGCCGGGCGTCGTCGATCCCGAAGTGGTGCGCGATCTCATGGACCACGGTCACCTCGGTCTCCTGGACGACGTCCTCCCGCGTCTCGCTCATCCGCAGCGTCGGACCCCGGTAGACCGTGATCCGGTCCGGCAGGACGCCCGCGTACCACTCACCCCGGTCGGTGAGCGGCGTCCCCTCGTAGAGCCCGAGCAGCTCGGGATCCTCCGCCGGCGGCTCGTCCTCCACGAACACGGCGACGTTGTCCATGAGCCGTGTCAGCTCCGGCGGAATCCGGTCCAGCGCCTCGGCGACCAGTTCCTCGAACTCCTCGCGCGTCATCTCCAGCACGAGGCCATTGTCAGGCAGCCGGGCCCGGAAAAGGAGCGGTCCGCGCCAAGGCATCCGCGCCGGACGCGGGACAGGCGCCTGGCGCGCCGCCAGCGCCCGGTACCCAGTGCGCCATCACAAGACCCGCTCCCGCGCCGTCCAGGCATACGCCCCCGTGCGGCCGGGCATACGGCAGCAATGGCCCGCGAACCGCTCCGGCTGCTCCGTGCCACCGCCCAGCGCGCACGTACCGCGGCCGTCTCCCCCATTCGCCGCTTCCGCCGCCCCTCGCAGACCTCCTCCCGCTCCCCCTCTCCCGCCGCCTCCCCCGATGCCGCGGCGTTCGACCCCTCGGCACTCGACCCCACCCTGCGCCCGCGCCCCCTCGTCCGCGCCGCCGGGCTGGCCGCCGTGACCGTCCTCGGCGCCTGGATCGGACTGCTGGTGGTCGGCAGCGTCCATATCTCCGTGGGCCCCATGGACACCCGGATGGCGCTGCGGCCGTCCCTCACCGGCGGCACCAAGATCAACGTGGCCCCGCTCGGCGCGCTCGAGCTGACCAGCCACCACGCCCCGCTCCGCCTGGACGTGGATGTGGACCGGCTCGACCCCATACGGTCCCAGGCCCTCGTCGACCACCCCGAGCGGCTCTCCGGGCTGCAGGACGAGGTCGCGAGCGATGTCACCCGCGGCACCCTCGGCCTCGCGGTCCGCTCCTGCGTCGCCGTCGTCTTCGGCGCCACCGCGCTGGGCCTGGCGGTCTACCGCCGCCCGCGCCGGGCGCTGGCCGCCGGGGGGCTCGCGCTCACGCTGCTGACCGCCTCCGGGGGCGCCGTATACGCGACCTGGAACCCGAATTCCGTCCTGGAGCCGCGCTACTCCGGGCTGCTCTCCAGCGCCCCCTCGGTGGTCGGCAACGCGCGCAGCATCGTGAGCGATTTCGACGTGTATCAGCGGGAGTTGGCCCGGCTGGTGACCAATGTCACCCAACTCTACGAGGCGACCTCGACGCTCCCCGCGTATCAGCCCGATCCGACCACCATGCGGGTGCTGCACATCTCGGACGTCCATCTCAATCCGGCCGCGTGGCACATCGTGCAATCGCTGGTGCGGCAGTACAAGGTCAGCGTGATCATCGACACCGGCGACACGATGGACCACGGCACCGCCGCCGAGAACGGCTTCCTGGACCCCGTCTCCGACCTCGGCGCCCCCTATGTCTGGGTGCGCGGCAACCACGACTCGCCGTCGACCCAGCGCTACCTCGCCCAGCGCAAGGGAGCGCATGTGGTGGACAACGGCCAGGTGATCAATGTCGCCGGGCTGCGGATCACGGGCATCGGCGATCCGCAGTTCACCCCCGACCGTTCCAGCGCGGCCGCCGGTGACGCGGCCGAGCACAGCGCCGGGCGGCGGCTGGCCGAGGCGATCCGGGACCGCAAGGCCACCGGCGCGCCGGTCGACATCGCCCTCGCCCACAACCCGATCGCCGCCCGGGAGACCGACGGCACGGTGCCGCTCGCCCTCACCGGCCATGTCCATCACCGCCGTACGGAGGTGCTCCCCGGCGGCACCCGGCTGATGACGGAGGGGTCGACGGGCGGCAGCGGGCTGCGCGCGGTGGACGACGGCACACCGGACACGGTGCAGGCTTCGGTCCTCTATCTGGACCGGGACACGCGGCGGCTCCAGGCGTGGGACGAGATCGATCTGGGCGGTCTGGGTCTGGCGAAGGCCGAGATCAGCCGTCATCTGCCCGCCGAGAACCGCCCGGGGGCGACGCCGGCGCCCACCACTCCGTAAACCGTTTTGGCGAACCTCACCGGCATCCCATATGCTTCTCGCGTCCCCGAAAGCGCCGCAAGGCGCCCAGGTGGGCCATCGGCCCTCATCGTCTAGTGGCCCAGGACGCCGCCCTTTCAAGGCGGTAGCACGGGTTCGAATCCCGTTGGGGGCACCACCTTCTTTTGGTCACCGCAGGTCAGAACGTACCTGCCGGTGACTTTTTTTATGCGCACACGCGCTCCGGAACCCCACAATCCGCCGCACTCCCCGAACCCCCGGAATGACTTCCTCCCCCACCGGGTTGTACGCAACGGACCCGCCGCAGACCCACGCATGCGAGGGAGCGCAGATGACCGTCCAGGACGTCGACCGGACCACCTTCGCCGAGGAGTGGGAGCGCTGGCACCGCGCCCATGAGCAGGCACTCGCCGACCCCCACGGCTTTCTCGCGATCACCGGCCTGCACTGGCTGAGCCCGGAGCCGGCCCGCTTCGAGGACGCCCCCGGGGCCTGGTCCAGCGGCCCGGAGGGCGTGGTCGTCGAGCTGGCCGACGGCGAGGAACTGACGCTCGACGGCACGGCGGTGCACGGGCGGTACGTCTTCGGGACGATCGCCGAGCGGGACAGCCTGTACGCGGGGTACGGCGACGCGGTGATCGAGATCGCCAAGCGCGGCGGCCACGACATCGTCCGCCCCCGCCACCCCGGCAACCCCCTCCGCACCGCCTTCACCGGCACCCCCGCCTACGCCCCCGACCCCCGCTGGGTCCGCGGCGGCCGTTACCTCCCCTTCGACGAGCCCCGCGCGATCACCGTGGGCGCCGCGGTGGAGGGGCTGGAGCACGTCTACGACGCGCCCGGCCAGGTCGAGTTCGAGCTGGCCGGCGAGACGCTCCGGCTCACCGCCTTCAACGGCAAGCGGCCCGGCAGCCTGATGGTGCTCCTCACCGACGCGACCTCGGGCGTGACCACCTACGCCGCGAACCGCTCCCTCCAGATCGACGCCCCCGACGACGCCGGCCGGGTCACCCTCGACTTCAACCGCGCCACCAACCTCCCCTGCGCCTACACCGACCTCGCGACCTGCCCCCTGCCGCCCGCCGAGAACCGGCTGCCGGTCGCGATCGAGGCGGGCGAGCGCATCCCCCTGGAGCGCGGCGGTCGCCCCTGACCCGGGCCGGCGCCGACCGTGTCCTGCCCCCTCGGCGAGCGGTCAGGACACGGTCAGAGGTCTGATACGCTGATCCAGCGACAACGACGCGGCGGAGAACAACCAAGGCCCCGGTTCGACATCGCAAGGAGTGCGAATCCACAGCGGGAAATCCCGTTGGGACCGCATCCCACATGTGCGAGACTCGTGCTCGTACACGCAAGGTCCTGTGGAGCAGTTTGGAGTGCTCGCCACCCTGTCAAGGTGGAGGCCGCGGGTTCAAATCCCGTCAGGACCGCTGCGGCTGGGTAGCTCAGTTGGTACGAGCGTCCGCCTGAAAAGCGGAAGGTCGCCGGTTCGACCCCGGCCCCAGCCACCGCAGCCCTCACTAGGGCAAAGCCCCCTCCCGGTCCGTCCGGCAGGGGGCTTCTTCGTTGCCTGTGACACCTACGGCTGACGCCAACGGCGCCGGATCACCGGATCTACGCCAGCCGGCCCTCCAGGCGGCCGAGCGCCTTCCGCTGCTCATCGAGCGAGGCATGGGCGTAGACCTGCATGGTCACCCCGTGATCGCTGTGCCCGGCGATCTGCTGGACGACGTGCACGGGGACGCCAAGATCCAGCAGCAGCGTGATGCAGGTGTGGCGGAGATCATGAAAGCGCAGATCCAGGCCGAGCCGCTTCCGCACCGGGTCCCAGCTCCGGCGCAGGTTGTCCGGCTCGTACGGCGTCCCGATCCGGGATGGGAAGACCAGCCCGTTCTCCTGCCAGGCCATGCCGGCCGCCGCCCGCTCCTGCGCCTGACGCTCCTGGTGGGCGCGGAGCGCGGAGACAGCGAGGGGCGGGAGAGGGATGGTGCGCTCGGAGGACCGCGTCTTGGGGAGGACAAGCCGCAGCTCTCCCCCGACGCGCTGGAGGTTGGTCAGCACGGTGAGGGTGCCCCGCTCCAGGTCCACCGCCGACCAGCGCAGGCCCAGCAGCTCACCGCGCCGCATGCCGAGGAGCAGCGCCAGGACGTAGAGGGCGTGCAGGCGATGATCCCGGAGTTCCTTGAGCACCAGCTTGGCCTGAGCCGGTGAGAGCCCCTTGCCGATCCGGTAGGAGGGCGCCGGGGTCTTCACGAGCTTGGCGACGTTCCGCATGATCAGCTCCTCGCGGACGGCGTGCTCCAGGGCGTTCCGCAGCACGGCGTGGATCGACTGGACCATGCGGGCCGACAGCTTGCGCTCACAGCAGCGCCGAGCGGCGCAGCACTGCGGCTTCGCCCGTTCCTTGTCCCAGCCGTGCTTGCAGCACTGGCACTCTTCGCGCACCCGGTTGAGCCAGACCCGGACCTCTTGGGCACGCAGGTCACGGAGCTTCCTGCCACCCAGACCGGGGACCAGGTGGACGCGCACGACACTTTCGTAGCCCTGGTACGTCTTGGGTCGCCGGTTTGGCGCGACTTCTTCAGCCAGCCAGTAGGCCAGGTAGTCACCGATAGTCGAATCGGTGTCGGGCAGGGGCACTCCCTTCTGATCTTGGGACTGGAGATCGATCAGCTTGCGGTGCACCTCATCCCACGTCTCGCCGTACACGGACTTGCGCTTGCGCATGCCGGACGCCGTGATCACGTACGCCCGGCCCTCGTAGCGGCCGTCCTTGCGCTTGATGATCGTTCCGGCCCCGTTGGGGTTGCGCTTGCGCTGGGATGGCATCAGGCGGCCTCGGCAATCTGGTGGTCGATGAAGTCGCGGAGTGCGGCGGCCGGGACGCGGCGGGCGCGGCCGATGGTGATGGAGGGCAGGCGCCGGGACCGGATCAGGTCGTAGACCGTGGAACGACCGATCTTGAGCCGGGCCATCACCTCCGGCACGGTGAGCAGTTCGTCAGTCATGGGTTGGCTCTCCTTCCGTTCCGGGGGCGGGGGTGATCGTGGCCGCCAGCCATTCCTCGGCGGGGGTGAGGCCGGTTCCGGCGTAGGCCCAGTGGGCGAGGACCAGCGTGGTCTCGGCCGGGCTGGAGTCGGCGGCCGCAGCCTGAGCACGACGCCAGGCGGCGCGGGCGTCACGGAGGGCACCGAAGGTGGTGGAGTAGCGGCGGGATTTGGTGGAGAAGTGGCCCCGGAAGCCGAGCATGTGAGCCCAGGCGCGGAGCCGGAGGTGTTCCAGGTCTTTGCGGGCGCCGAGGGCCCAAGCGGTGCGGACGAGACGGCGGGCGTGCTCGCTGATGTCGAGCTGGGCGACTTCGGCGATGAGCCGTATCGGCCGGTCCAGGGCCCCCGTCGCGGTCTCGGCACCCTTGGTCGCGTACTTGGCGATGTACGCGGCCACGGCCCGGTCGGTCAGCTCCTGGCCGCCGCTGAAGTCGGCGCCCCGGATGGGCCGTACGTCGAGTTCGTCACCGAAGACAAAGGTGTACGCCCGGCCGTCGATGACCGGCCCGGCAACCTGTGCCTTGGGTGTAGCCGCCTCGATAGCGTCGGCCAGCAGCTCGACCGTGGCCCAGGCCGGAGGCGGGGTGTCGCCGCCATCGGGGCCGTCGATGCGGATCACGGCATGGAAGTGGACGGCGCCGCGCTTCTGGTACTCGGCGACCTTGGCAAAGGACAACCGGGCGTGCTCGCGGAAGGCCCGCTGAGTGAGCCCGGCCCGCCTGGCGACTTCCCGCCGCAGGTAGATCGAGAAGCGCCGCCACAGCAGGCCCGCGTGAGCGTTCCAGAGCACCGCGGATTCGTAGTCGTACCTGTCCGGGTTGAGCGGGGTACCAAGGGCGTCGTCCTCCTGGTCGTGGCGGATGCCGCACCGGCAGCGGCGGACCGTGCCAGCCGGACCGGTAGGCCGGTTGTGGACGGGGCCGAAGCTGGGCGCGGTGAAGGTGGCGAAGACGCGCGGGTGCGTGGCCACGTCTTCCGGAGTGCCCTTCCCGCCGCGCAGTCCGGCGGTGATCAGGTGGAAGGTGTCACGGCGGTAGGTCTCGGCACAGGCCGCACAACGGGTGACGCGGCGGTTGTTGCAGCGGACCAGGAGATGCCCGGCGGGCAGTTCGGTGGAGTCCAGGTGATGAAGGATGCGGCCGATCTCGCCGGTGTCGCGGTCGAGGTGGTGTTCGGTGCGGTGGCCGTCGAGGCGGATGGGGTTGGTGCAGCCGCCAAGGCCGGAGAGCTGGCGGAGCAGTGCGGGCATGGTGCCCAGTGCTGCCAGGGTGCGGAGTTGGGGCAGCGGTGGCGGGGTGGTGCGGGTGATGATGGGGTCTCCTCTTTCGGCTCTTGGGTCGGGGAGGGGTTGGGCTGCCGGGGCGGCGGATGCTTGGCGGTATCGAGGCCGCCCCGGCAGTCGTGTTCGAGCGGGATCAGCGGCGGCGCTGGCTGGCCAGCAGCGAGCGCATGACCACGGCGGCCACGGCGACGGAGACGGCCGTGACAGCGACAGCGGCCAGGAGCGCGGTCAGGACGATGCCGACCGTGACCACGGCGCCGACCGTTCCGGCGTTGAGACCGCTCAAGACCCCGGCCGGGCGAGCCGGAGCGGGCGCGGTGGTGTGCTGGCAGGAGCAGGCCGTCGCGTGACCGTGCTGGGCCGCCGGGACGGCGGTGGGCACGTGGACGATCGACGGCTTGGGGGCTTCGGGGTACTTCGGTCGGAACACTGCGATCTCCTCTCAGCTACTCGTCTAGTCGTGTTGCTCGTTGACGGAGTCGACGCCGGAGCGCGTACCGGACTCCACGGAGGGCGCAAGCCCGGTGTGGGCGAGCCAGAAGCCGAACAGCGCGATCACGACGGCGACCCACAGGCGGACGCCCATGAACTTGATCGCGATCCAGGCGACGGCGCCCAGGACGAGAACCAAGGGCAGGCTGACGGTCACTGGCGATCTCCTTTCAGCGGATGGGGCAGCGGTGTGTACGGGCGGCCAGCTCGGCGGCGGCGCGGGTGTCGTAGTCGGCGGAGAAGTCACACCGGGGAGCGGTGCACACGGCGGTGTGCTTCACCCGACCCCGCTGGTCGTTGGCGGTGCCGACGCGGACCGGCCCGATACGGGCGACGTTGCGGAAGCGGCGGAGCATCGTGGACTCCTTCAGAGACGGGAGGCGATGGCGTCGGCCAACGGCGCCGGGACGCCGAGGCGGGCGCGCAGGGTCTCGGGGTCGATGGGCGAGCCGGTACGGGCGTGGTGATCGTCGGCGAGCTTGCGCGCGTGGGCGACAAGGGCGGGTGGCAACTTGACCGTTGCCGACGGTGGTACGGCCAAGTCGTCTATGGGGTCAGCTTGTTCATCGACAGCGGGTTGCGTGGCAGGAACTTCGCCACTGCGGCTATCGTTGGCTTCGCTTCGTGCACTCGGCTGGGTACCTGGCTGAGTGGTGCGGGTTTCGAGTGGATCGGCGACCGCGCCAGCCTGCCGCCTCGTGTGGGGGGTCCGCCTTATGGCGGGCGGTCGCCGGTCGCGTTCCTGCGGTGTCGTGCTGCCGTCTCTGTTGCTGAGCGGAGCACTCGTGTGGGCGAGGAGCGTGCCGCCGAGGAAGGCGACAGCGGGCCATCCGGCGACGAGGATGCGCAGCCAGTCCGGTACGTCGGCCAGGTCGAGCAGCCCGGCGGTGGCGACGTTCGCCCCGAGCGACGCGGCCAAAGCCACGACGAACCAGCACCAGCCCGCCGCCTTGGGCGCCCCCGACCGGAGCCGCTTCCAGGCCGCGACGAGCAGCAGGTCGACGGAGACCGGGTATGCCCACGCCTTCCACCCGTCCTGCCCGGCCGCCGAGGCCAGGTCATGCAGGTGGGCGAAAGACAGCGCGGCAGCGATGACCGCTTGCACCAACACCGCGTCAACCCGCGCCAGGTAAGCGCGCATGGGTGGCAACTCCTTCCGGTCCAGTCAGCCGTCTGCGGTGAGTTCATCGGCATGGGCGCGAGCAGCGGCGGCGACCTCAGCGGCCTGGGCGTCATCGGGCTGGGCAGCGGCGATGCGCTCCAAGAGGTCCGCTTTGCGGTTCATCAGCTCGGCGTTGCTTCCGACCCCGCGTGTGCGGAAGTCGGCCAGGTCGGCCAGGAGCGCGGAGACCTCGGAGATGGTGGGACGGGACACAGGGGCTCCCTTTCGCTTTCAGGCATGGCGGGGGTAGGGACACGGCACGATGCGGTCGCACCAGCCGTCAGACGGGGTGGGTTACTCGGCAGCCGGAAGCGGCTTGAGCAGGGACGGCGGAGCGCTCACCGGAACGGCCGGCGCGTCCGGCCGGAACGGCTCCAGCGCGGGCATGTCCGGGACGAGATGGGCATGGTCGCGGCAGACGGCCGCAGCGTCAGCGAGTGAAAGATGGGGCGGACGGATGCGTGACCAGCCGCCGGACGTATCACCCGCGACCGCGAGACCGGGCCATTCGGGGGCGATGGCGCAGGCCGCGCCGACCGCTTCGGGGGCGATGTCGCCGAGCGCCATTTTGGCGGAGGCTTCATCGTTCACGCGGTGGCAGACCCGCCCGGTCAACTGCGCCCGCAGCATCGTCGCCCCCTTGCCCAACTCGGCGCCGAAGCGCTGCCCGCACACCTCGAGGTAGATGCCTGCCGCGCGGCCGAGTTGGGCGAGCCGGATGAGCTGGGTGACCATCTCATCCCGCCGTTCCTCATCCTTCCGCGTGGCGACCAGGAACAGCTCGGCCACCTCGTCCACAACCAGCACCACCGGCACCGGCCGCTCCTCCTCCGGCAGCCCCCAGATGTCAGAAGTGATCTCCTCGTCCGGAGTGCTGGGCGCGATGCCCTGCCGAGCCTTGATCAGGTCGTACCGGTCCTCCATCAGCCCAACCAGCACAGGCAACAGCTCCGCCGCCTGCACAGGATCAGTAGCCAAGGCTGAGAGCCGTGGAGCGAACGGCGCCAGCTCGACACCCCGCTTGCAGTCGATCCCCACCAGCGCGACCGGTTGCCGAGCAAGCCCGGCGATGAGGTGCCGCAGGAACATCGACTTCCCCGACAGCGTGGCACCCAGGGTGAGCTGATGCGGGATGGCCCGGTAGTCCCGGACGAACGGCGTCGCGTCCTCCCGCAGCGCCACCGGCACCTTGAGAAAGCCGCCACCGGTCTTGCGAGGCATCCGCACCTTCCGCAGCACGTCGAAGCCGATCAGCCGCAGCTCGACCACACCCGGCTTGATCTCCTCCACGTACGCGCCGTGAACGCCCCAGGCATGCCGCAGCCGTTCGGCAGAGGCGGCCACGTCGGCAGGTTCCTGCCCCGGTGCCAGCCGCAGCCGGACCCGCAGCCCGGTCGACGTCGGACGGATGAGCCCCCGACGCGGAGGAACGGGCCGAACCTCCCGATGCGTGAGCGCCTGCACCGCCCAGGCCCGCAGCCGCGACGGCGGAACGGTCAGCCCGCACGCGTCCATCACGGACCCGTACGACCCCAGCAGCCGGGCCGTCGAGATAGGCATCCCGATCGTGGACCAGTAGGCGGCCGGGTGCCGGGCCCAAAGGTAGGCGGCCCCGCCGACCGTAGCGGCGACTGGACCACCCACCTCCATCAGCGTCATCACGTCAGCCATCAGGTTCAGGCCCCCGCACCCACCGATATGGCGGCCGGGGCGATGGCCTCGGCCCGGAAAGCGATGCCGTGACGCTGCTGCCCGTTGAACACGGTCTCCCACGGCCGGGCGATCAGCCCGATCAGCGTGACCGGCGAACCGAGCGCCAGCCCCTCCGTCACCCCGCTCTCCGGCACGGTGACCTGAAGCAGCGAGGACTCCCCGCCGTCGATGTAGACGACGCCGAGCCGCATCAGCGTCTCGCCGCTCTGCGCGTCCTTGGCGATCTCGCCGGTCTGCCGGTCCTTCACCTTCGGCTCCGGCGCCTCAGTCAGCAGGACAGTGGCACCGGAGGTCTCAACTCGGATGGAACGCAACGACTTCTCCTTCTCTCACGAACAACGCACCTAGTTGTGTAGATGAGTTGCGGTCTTCGAACCCGAACGAGCGGGAACGGGAACCACCATGCCACACAGCTTGCCCACTCGTCTATACGAGTATGTGTTTTTGTGTGTACGAGTCAGAAGAAGCAGCCCGGGGCCACCACGCCCCGGCCATGCGTCAGTTGGCAGGCAGCTGGTAGGCGAGGACGTACGCGTCGGCGGCCATCACGGTGTCGCACACCTCCACCACCCGCCCCTCAGAGTCGTAGGCAGTCCGGACGAGATGGATCACCGGCACCCCGGAGGCGAGCTGGAGCGTGCGCACCTCGGCGGGAGAGGGCATCCGGGCCCGGATCTCCTCATCGAAGTGGTCCAGGCGGTGCCCCATCTCCTCCAGCCGGGCATAGATCCCACCAGGACCCGGGTTCGGCTGCGCGATCGGAGTGTTCCGGGCCAGGTCCAGCGGCAGATACGAGGTGGCGAACTCCACCGGCCGCCCATCCAGCAGATACCGCCGCCGCCGAGCCAGCACCTTACGAGGCGAACCCAGCCGAGCAGAGATATCCGGAGACGGCCGCTCCTCCTTCACCTCCAGGTTGTCCACCTCCGGACGACTCCCCGCCGCCTCCGCCTCCACCGTGAAGGCAGCCTTCCCCTGATCCCGATGCCGCCGCGCGAACCGGTCCGAGGCCAGCCGCCGCACAGGCGGCCGGGGCCGCACGAAGACGCCCTTGCCATGCTCGGACACGGCCAGCCCCTCTTGCTGGAGCAGCGACAGAGCGTTGCGGACGGTCATCCGCGAGACACCGAAGTGATCGACCAGCTCCGTCTCGGAAGGCAGCTTGTCGCCCTCCCGGAAACGCCCCTTGTCGATCGCTTCCCGCAGCGCGTCAGCGATCTGCCGGAACACCGCCCGGTCGCTCGTCGGGTCCAATACACCCAGGACGGAAGTCAGGGAAGGCATGTACACGTACTCCTTTAGGTATCTAGACGAGCGGCTGACCCGGATTGCTACGGTGGAGAGCCTAGCCAGCCGGGAGGGCCGAGGAACGTGAGCACTGAGCGCCCGCACTCCGTGAGCGTCGCCGGAGTCATCGTCGACGACGCTGGCCGTGCGCTGCTGATCAAGCGACGCGATAACGGTAAGTGGGAACCGCCCGGCGGCGTGCTCGAACGCGAGGAAACCATCCCCGACGCCCTGCAACGGGAAGTCCTCGAAGAGACCGGCATCAAGATCGCGCTTCCCGCGACCCTCACCGGCGTCTACAAGAACATGACCGGCCTGATCGTCTCCCTGGTCTTCCGCTGCGAAGCGCTCGACGGCACCCCGACCACCGGAGCGGAGACCCGCGCCCTGCGCTGGGCCACCCGCGACGAGGTCACGGGGCTCGCCGACGAGGCATACGCGATCCGCGTCCTGGACGCACTCGACAACACCAGCCCGCCGGCCATCCGCGCCCACGACGGCGTACGACTCATCTAGCACGCACCCACGACCCATAGCCCCTACCAGCACGAAGGAACTTGTATGGACGAGTATATGAGTGCTCCGCGAGTTTGGGGCCTAATGTGCCCAGGATCCCGAGAAGAAGTCACCCGCGCCCGCCGCTGGACCCGCGACATCCTCAACGGCCACCCCTGCGCGCACGACGCCGAGCTGATCGTCAGCGAACTCGGCAGCAACGCCCTCACCCACACCGCAAGCGGCACCCCCTACGGCACCTTCCAGCTCACGCTGTCCCTCTCACCCCGCACCGTCGCGATCTCCGTGACCGACGAGGGAGGCCACCCCGAAGAACCCCGCCACGCGGAGGCCGACGCAGACGACACCCACGGCCGCGGATTAACCATCGTCATGGCACTCGCCCGCCGCCTGGACATCACCGGCAGCCAGCACGGCCGCACCGTCACCGCCCAGCTCGTAGCACCCGAGCAGGCAGGAGCCACGACATGCTGAGGCCCCTGCTACGACCCGGCTACTGGTGCGAATGCTGGACGCGCTCACCAGCCACAGGACCCCGCTCCGTCCTGCTCGCCTCCATCGAAACCAACAGCCCGAGCGAGGCCACCCGATGGATCCGCGTCACCGTGCGAACCATCGCCTCAGCACTCGACCGGGAAGCAGCCCACCAGGCATGGGACTGGGTCACCTACGGCCACAAAGAGGCCGAAGACGCCCTGGCCAACGGGCAAGCAGCCACTTTCGCCCTCACCCAGCACGACACCCACATCGAATGGATCCTCCGGCCGGTCATCTTCCTACCCCTCGCCCACCGCGAGTCCCGACGCCTTCCGGCATGCGCCGAACAGTTCACCTGCCCCACCACACACAAGATCGCCCGACACCAGGCCAACGGCTACTGAGTTACAACCTTCTCTACAGGTTCAAGGCGGCTCGCTCCGCTCCCCGCGCGCGGCCCGGCCCCCGGCCGGGCCTGCGCTCCTGTCTCCGCCCCGCTCCACCCCGGCCGCCGCCCGTGCCGCGCACACAGCAATCAGCCGCTTGACCTTAGAGATTGATGCCTCCGGCGGGGGCGCTCAGGCTCCGGGATGGACGGGGCTCCGTTCGCGAGTGCGGGCCAACGGTGGCGTGCGCGGGGAGCTCCCATCCCGTCTGCCGTCGACCCAGGCAGAGCCGAGCAGACGCGGCCCCTGGCGTCCAGGTCGTTCGTACAGTGGCGCGCTCCACCTGGACGCCAGGGGCCGCGCCCGCTCCACGGTGTGTGGGTCGACGGCAGACGGGATGGGAGCTGGGGAGAGTGGTGGGCTGGTGCAGGAGTGCAAATGCCGCATGGCCCCGGACTCAGTAAGGTCCGGGGCCATGCGGTTCGCCAGCTCAGGCAGGAAGCAGCAGCCCAGCTGCGGAGCCTTCTACGACCGCCACGGCCACCTTCAAGACGACCTTAATTGACTTTCGAATTTTGCCCATAACGCTCTCCTTCCGCCCGGCGGAGGCTGCCTGGTTCCCTGACGTGGTGTTTCCTAGGACAGGAATAATGAACCTGATTGCCAAAGCGGCCGAAACGAGTACGAGGAAGGACGCAAGAGGAATCGAACCCCAAGCCCCTGCCCCTAGTCTCAACTGGCGACCACAAGATGATATCAGATCGAGCCGCCAAATTCAGGGATGGATTTTGACAGCGACCCACTACTTGACTACAGACAAGTGCCCGTGCAGAGCAGACCCCCTCTGGCAACCAGCGCACGGCCCCTGACCATGCCCGACCCCAAACCGGGCAGGCCACCGACCAAACCCGCTCCACCGACAGCTGCAATCCGTCACCTCATTCGCGCGGGTACCGCGATCTCGCCTTGGAGGCCGACGTTTTGGGTCGACAATCGATTACACAGCAGTCAATATCTGGCAGAGTCGGATCGGAGTCTATTACTTCCGCCAGCAACCTATAGACGTCTTCCTTTTCTCGACTATGACACATGACCACATAAGTACCCCGGCCCGCTCCAGCCGACTCCATGTAATTTGGAAGTTGAACCGCTAGCCCGTGCCTTATTTCTTCCTTCTTGTCATCTTTCTTGAATTCGATGATATTTACCGAATCGTTCAATCTGAGCGTAAAATCAGTAGGCCCGGATCCGTGGTCCGCATTCGGCTCAACATGTATACCGAGCGCCCCGAATGGAAGCTGCGAGAAAAGCCTGAACATGCCTTGATGATGCGACTCATGCAAGGGGCGACCATCCCGCCCATAGAGGAGCTTCCAGGCTCCCTGCCTACCCACCGCAGCTGCGAAGCTCTCCATGACGTCACCGATGACTTCAGCAAGCGCTTCTGCGTCAGGCATGTCGAGACGCATCTTGAAGCGTGACGCCCATGGTTTGTTGTAAACCATCTGCGACAGGTCTCCGCCTTGAGTCACGTCAAAGATCCTAGGAACGTCAAGCCCCCGCGAGAAGAACGCAAACGGATCGCGGTACCCAGCGACCACTAGGTCGAATTTTTCACTCGTCAGCAGTCGCCCTACAACAAATGAGACGTCGTCGTCTCCTGACATATTAACGGAAGCAGAATTAGTAATCCGGCAGTCATGCCGCACCACACCCACGACCGTTTTCCCACTAGCGAGTTTGATCTCTGCTCTGCCAGAGTGGGCATCCCGAGGATGATATCTAGTAACTCCGGAATGAACAAACCAGTCGCCCGGACCGAGAGACGACTCCGAGATTTCCACAAGCCCGAGTCCGCGAATCAGGTCGGCAACCACATCGCCTACAAAATCCGCTTTCCGAAGCCCCCCACTATCCATGGCGCCGACTGCATTCCAAATGTTTTGGAAAATGGCTCGACTTACCGGCTTGAGCATGCTCTGTAGTACGTTTGGCCTTACGTAATAGGCTTGCAAGGAAAGATTCGGGTCATCTTTCGCAGGTGTCTCATTCCAGGCCATTTATCCCCCTCTACGCTCTCCCCTTGATGCGGGAAAAGGATACTCGAAGGTGAGACCGACCACAGGGCGTCGGGCTTTGACTACTGCCAAATAGGCCCAGCCCAACCTGAGGCCGGCCTGGCCTGTGATCGAACTTGCAAGGCGTTGATCACCGTTAGACGGCCGTGCCAGATGCGTGCCAGAACGAGCGGCAAACCATAGTCAACGCGGGCTACCAGGAGCCCAAATCCAAGATCGCATCCAGCGCCATTCACGCAGGTCAGCGCAACGATCGGCCGCAAGCAACCCGTGATTCCCAAGCTCAGAGCGCGAGTTCGATTCCCGTCACCCGCTCCACAAAGAACCCCCAGGCTCCCTTGCAGCGCCTTGCGGTCGTCGATCCGCTACCAGCCCGGATGCCGGTAGCGGCGTTCGTGCCTGGGCAGGAGCGGTTCGATCACCGCTCACAGCTCGTCACTGATCTCCCACGGCTTCGGCCGAGCCATCCTCACCCCGAGGAACGAGGTCACCGGCCCTCCACCGTGCCACATGAAGATCATTCTGCAAGGGCTCGTTAGCGGGTACGCCAAGAGCTGCCCGATCCGCTTGCAAGCTCCAGCCCCAGACCGACCGCGAACCGCCACCTACAGGTTCATACGAAGTAGAAACTCCCTGACACTGCCAGCAACAATAGGTCAGTATGGAGGTATGACCAGGATTGCAGACGCCGAGTGGGCTATCTGTCAGCTCGACCGATTCATTGAACTCACAACCCTTCGAGGAGTGGACAGGTTATTTGGGATTCGAGAAAGGCGGCGCAAGGATGAGATCCTAGAGCTTTACTACATCGTCGAGAAAATCTTCAGTCACGTTGACCCGAGATGGCAAAGCAAACGAAGCATTCATCTCGATCGCCGCTGGGAACCGGACCGAGAGATGGCTATTCAGATTCGCACCCGCATCCTCAAGGAGGAAGACACCAAGGAGAAGCTGGGCGACAATTCCCCCCGCCTTAGCGCTGGATCACTCCATCCTTGGGTTTGGGATGGAGCAAGATCACTCTGGCAGAGTGGACATTTCCGAGAGGCTGTTACCGCGGCAGCGAAGCAAGTAAATGCAGAGGCGCAGAATAAGCTAGGCCGTCGGGATGTATCGGAGACAGCACTATTCAACTCGGCGTTCTCTACTGATGGCCCCAAACCTGGCCAGCCGCGCCTCCGGTTGGCTGCTGATGATGGAAGTGACACCTTTCGCAGTATTCAGAGAGGGGCACGGTCCTTTGCCGAGGGATGCTACGCGGGAATCCGGAACCCTAATAGCCATGAAGTCATGCTTGGCGATATACCCGAACATGAGGCGCTAGAGCACCTTGCTGCTTTCAGCATTCTGGCCCGCTGGATTGACAATTCATCCGTTAAATTTTCCTAAAGCCACCAAAAAGAGTTCTCGGAGGTACTGAACGACCGGTGATTCCACGCTCGGACCCTCGACCAGGTTCAACAGGGACGAGGCGCCTGTTTTCGGTACAGCACCGAATTACCGCCATTGGGACCCTCGCCGTCGCAGTTTCCGTCTCATTCAGCCCCGTTCACGGCCGTTCAGACGAGACCTGGAGCCGTCCCCGATTCGGTCACCAGCCACTCATGACCTCAGATGAACAGATCCGCACAAGCCCCATCACCCCGCCAGCAGACTTGGAACGCGTGCGCACGTGTCGGCTGTACAGCAGCGAAGTACAGCAACCATCGCGACAGCAGCCGACCACCACCAATCCCAGCCGACTGCCCGACCAGCGCAGCAGACCTCACTGACCGCCCATCCCGTAGTTCGGGACGAAGAGATCGTCTGACGCCAGCCGTGACGCCAACGGCCGCGTACGCCGACGCCAGCAGCGGACGTCAGCGGACCGCCGAGCCAGGCGAGACGGGCCCTGGCGGCCACCGCACCCCGCCTGAAAAGCGGAAGGTCGCCGGTTCGACCCCGGCCCCAGCCACCGCAGCCCTACCAGGGCAAAGCCCCCTCCCGGTCCGTCCGGCAGGGGGCTTCTTCGTTGCGGTGGCCGCTGCGTCGCCGTGGCCCCGCCGCGTCGTGTGTCGATCAGACGTAGGCGCAGATGACGAAGACGCTGATGCCCACGTTGTCGGTGGTGGTCTGGCGGCCCAGGCCGATCCAGCCCCTGCCGTCGTCGGTGGGGAAGCTGCCGACGAGGATGGCGTCGTTGCCGCGGGCCTCGGCGCCGCCGCCGATGGCCTTCTTGCCCTCGGGGCAGTACACCGTGCGCCGCTGGAAGTTCGGGACGTTCTTGTTGGGCAGGGTGACCAGCTCGTATCCGGGCACCCCCTCGTCGGTCCGGGGATCTTCACGGGAGACTGACGCCTCGGGGCGGTGGGAACCGGTCGTCTGGTCGTCGCCGTCCTGTGCTGCCCACGCCGCGCCCGGCGTCAGAGCCATGGTCAGGGCGGCGGCAGCGATGACGAGCCTTCCACGCATGTGTGTCTACCTTCCGTCGGGGGCCCCTGGACGGGACCGACACCGTGAAGAGCGTGACCAGGCACGGCGGAACGCAAGACCGATAAGTACGAAAATCGCACGAACGAGGGAAGCGTGAGGAGCGTACGGCCGCAGCACGTCTGAAGGGCGGCGGGTCGCCGGTTCCCGCCCGCGTCCCGGTGAGCGGAACGTCGCCATTCCCGCCACGAGAACCAGCGGCGAACAATCCCCGAACACAACCGAGCCGCAGGTCTTGATCCCATCCGAAGCGGCCATTGGAGAGCCGATATGGCAGACGTGAAGGGCCCCCCGAGCGAAGTACGCAAGGCTGCGATCGCAAGTTTGTTCGGTAGCGCATTGGAGTGGTACGACTTCTTCCTCTACGGCACGGCCGCCGCGCTCGTGTTCAACACCCTGTTCTTCCCGACCTTCAATCCGCTGGTGGGGACGATCGCCGCCTTCGGTACCAACGCGGTGGGGTTCCTCGCCCGGCCGTTGGGCGGTGTCATCTTCGGGCACTTCGGGGACCGGATCGGCCGAAAGTCGATGCTGGTGACCACCCTGGTGATCATGGGCGTCGCGACCTGTCTGATCGGCCTGCTGCCCACCTACGCCACCGTCGGGGTCTGGGCGCCGGTGCTGCTGGTGACGCTGCGGGTCGTGCAGGGCATCGCGGTCGGCGGCGAGTGGGGCGGCGGGGTGCTGATCGTCAGCGAGCACGCGCCGAGCCACCGCCGCGGCTTCTACTCGGCCTGGAGCCAGACCGGCGTGGGGCTCGGGTTCGTCCTGTCCGCCGCCGCCTACGCGCTGGCCCAGGAGGTGACCACCAAGGAGTCCTTCCTCGCCTGGGGATGGCGCATTCCGTTCGTGGTCGGCATCCTGCTCACCGCCGTCGGACTGCTGATCCGGCTCCGGATCATGGAGACACCGGCGTTCCAGGAGAAGGACTCGGAGCCGAAGAAGTCCACCCCGCCGCTTCTCGACGTCATCCGCACCCACCCCAGGTCCATCCTGATCGCCTTCGGCGCGCGGGTCGCCGAAACCGGTGCGAGTTACCTCTTCCTCACCTTCAGCCTCTCCTACGCGTCCGAGATCGGGGTGGGCAAGGGCGTGGTGCTGGCCGCGCTCGTGGTGGGGATGCTGTTCGAGTCGTTCGCGATGCCCATGTTCGGGGCGCTCTCCGACCGCGTCGGACGCCGACCGGTGTATATCGGGGGCGCTATCGCGGTGATCGTCTGGGCGTATCCGTTCTTCGCGCTGTTCGACTCGCGCGATCCGGTGCTGATCTTCGTCGCGATCTTCGTGGCGGTCGTGCTCGGCCACGGGGCGATGATCGGCACCCAGCCGGCGTTCTTCACCGAACTCTTCGCCAGCCGGGTGGCCTACAGCGGGCTCGCCCTGGGGCATGAGCTCGCGTCGATGATCGTCGGCGGGTTCTCCCCCATCGTCGCCACGGCGCTGCTCGCCTGGTCGGGCGCGTCCTGGCCGATCGCGCTGTTCCTCATCGGCATGGGCCTGGTCACCGTCTTCGCCGTGGCGGCCGCCCCCGAGACCAACCCGAACGTCCTCGGGGACGACGGCAAAGCCCGGCAGGAGGCCGAGGCGGAAGCGAAACCCAAGCCGTCCGATTCCTCGCCGATTCATTCCTGACCGGCCTCGCCCTGCCCCGCCCGCCGCCGGTGAGGCCAGCGCGGCCGGGGCGGGGTGACGGTTGGGCGGGGCGACGGCTGGGCGGGGCGCGCCCGAAGTACGACGGTATCGGCCGTTCCGGCCGTACGCTGGGCTGATGACACGGCTGATCGTGGCGGGGGGAGGTGGCGGTGACGCCGTTGCCGCCGCGGTGATCGACCGGGCTCTGTACGGGCCCGGGACGGCCGACGACCGGGCGGTGGTCCTGACCTACGCCTGGGACCGGCTGCTCGTCGATCCCGTCCCCGGGCCCCGGGGAGCGGCCGACTTCACCGGTCTGCGGGCCCTTACGCCGAGCGTGTACGCCGTGCCCAAGGACGCGCGGCCGGTGGCGCCGGCCGGGTCCACGCTGCCCCGGCTCGCCGCCGAGCTGCCGCACACCTTCGCGCTGCTCGACCCCCACCACGGGGTGGAGGGCATGGTCCGGCAGTTGGAAGAGCTGATCGAGCACCTGGCCCCGGCCTCGATCGACCTGCTGGACGTGGGCGGCGACATCCTCGCGCGAGGCGATGAGCCAACGCTGCGCAGCCCGCTCGGGGACGCGCTGTCGCTTGCCGCGTGCGCGCGGGTGGCCGCGGAGATCCGGCTGCTGGTCGCCGGGCCGGGGCTGGACGGGGAGATCCCGGTGGAGGTGCTGCGCGAACGGCTGGGGCCGGTGGTCCATACGCTCACCGCCGAGGACGTCGCGCCCATCGGCCCCGTCATGGAGTGGCATCCGTCGGAGGCCACCGGCATGCTCACGGCCACGGCGCGGAGGGTGCGCGGGCTGTGCGAGGTGCGGGACGCGGGGCTCACCATTCCCCTGACGGACGACGGGGCCGTGGTCCATCAGGCGGATCTCGACGCCGCGTTCCGCCGCAATGGGCTCGCCGGGGCCATCGCCGATACGACCGGTCTCGCCGAGGCCGAGCGGCACTGCCGGGACATCTGCGGATGCTCGGAGATCGACTACGAGCGGGAGAAGGCCGCGCGGTTCGGGGCGGCGCCCGAGGGCCCGTTCCGGCCCAGGGCCGTACTGGCCGGGGTCGCCCGCTTCGCGGAGGAGGCCCGCGCCCGCGGGGTCAGCCACACCACCTTCCGCCGCCTGACCGAGGCCCTCGGCCTGAGCGGTGTCCAACGCGCGGATCTGCGGGCCCTGCTGATCGGGACTCAGCCGGAGCGGTACGACGCCCCGCTGTGGCGGCTGTGATCGCCCGGATGGGCTATAGTTGATCTCGCAACGCCGCCCCAACGGGGCGGGAGTTGATGCGTCGGTCGTCTAAGGAAAGATACTCGTCTCCAAACGAGGGATGTAGGTGCAAGGCCTGCTCGGCGCTCTTTGACGAAGTCCCTCCCCTGATCTGCGGGGGAGGGACTTTTTTGTGTGCCCGCACCGCACCGCCCCCGCCCGCGCCACCCCCCGCACCACCCCTCTCAGCACCGCGTCGGCGTCGCCCTCGGCGGCCGCCCGCCCGGGTGGCGGTGGCGCCAGGTCCAGAAGACCACGGCGGACACCACAGACCAGCCCCCCAGCACCAGGAAGGGGAAGGGGTGCTGGTGGTGAGGGAAGTAGATCGCGGTGTGCTGGGCGTTGACCGAGGCACCCGGCGGGAGCCAGCGGCCGATGGCGCCCAGGAGCGAGGGGAGCAAGGGCCAGGAGACGGCGCCGCCGGAGGACGGGTTGCCGAGGATCACCATCACGCCCCAGGTGGGCAGGAGCGCCCAGCGCCCGAAGAGGACGTTGAACATGGAGAACACCAGACCCGAGGTGATCATCGTCAACGCCAGGATCGCCCACGACTCCGCGAAGGGGAGCCGGAGCGCCTCCAGCCCCCAGTCGACGATCGCCGCGATCGAGAAGGCGCCGAGCATGGCGTACGCGACGTTGAAGCCGATCCGCTCGGCCGGGTTGAGCCCGGCGGCGTTCACGCTGAGCTGGATGGCGCCGAGGAAGCCGATGATCGTGGCGGCCAGGGAGATGTAGAAGACCGCGAGTCCGCGCGGATCGCCGGGCTGCAGCGGCTTCAGATCCCTGACCGTGACGGGCACCCCGGAGGCCCGGCCCACCTTGCCACCGGCCTGGCTGAGCACTTGGGCCACGGTCGCCCCCGCCGCGCCCGCGACATCCAGCTCGACGCCACGGCCGCGCGCCCGCAGGATCGCGAAGACCCGCTGCTCCTCCAGGGACCAGCGGGCCTTCGCATAGCTGGGGTAGGGGTGCAGCTTGAGGGACGCGTTCAGGGCCTTCTCCATCCCGGTGAGGAACTGGTTCCGCACGGCGGAGCCGTCATCGGTGGTCACGATGGCGGTGGGGATGTTCCGGGGGGTGGGATTGGCGAAGGCGAAGGTGTACGAGCCCGCGAAGAGCCCCGCGCCCGCGGAGATGAGCAGCACGATGACGGTCGCGGGGAAGAAGGGGGTGTGCTTGAAACGGGCCCATGAGGAGAGCCGGTCCGCCCCGCCCTTGGCCGCGTCCGCCCCGCCCCTGCCCCTCCCCGCGTCGGGCGCGCCCCTGCCCTCGCTCGCGTCGCCCTTGCCCCCGCCCTTGCCCTCGTTCGCGTCGCTTTTGCCCCCGCCCCTGCCCTCGCTCGCGTCGCCCCCGCCCGCGCCTTCGCCGCTTTCGTCGTCCGCCATACGCCCACGCTAGAACGGACAATCCCGGCATACCGCACGACGTGGCCCGGACAACACCCGGCGGAAATGGTTCGCCAGTCGTTTTGCCGAGGTGAGATCCTGGGATCCGTATGTCCACCACGCCTGCCCCCGCCCTGCCCGCCCTTCTGGAGCGGCTGCCCGAGCTGATGCTGCGCGACCAGCAGCGGCTGGGACGCCGACTCGACGGTGCGCGCCGGATCCGTAAACCCGAGGCCCGAGCGGCCGTGCTCGGTGAGATCACCGAGGAGATCACGCGTGCCGAGCTGCGGGTCGCGGACCGCCGCGCCGCCGTGCCGGCCATCACCTATCCGGAAGAGCTGCCGGTCAGCCAGAAGAAGGACGCGATCCTCGAGGCCGTCCGGGATCACCAGGTGGTGATCGTCGCAGGTGAGACCGGCTCCGGGAAGACCACCCAGATTCCGAAGATCTGTTTGGAGCTGGGGCGCGGCGTCAAGGGACTTATCGGCCATACGCAGCCGCGCCGTATCGCCGCCCGCACCGTGGCCGAGCGCATCGCCGAGGAGCTGCGGTCGCCGCTGGGCGAGTCCGTCGGCTGGAAGGTCCGCTTCACCGATCAGGTGGGCCAGGACACTCACGTCAAGCTGATGACCGACGGCATCCTGCTCGCCGAGATCCAGACCGACCGCGAGCTGCGCCAGTACGACACGATCATCATCGACGAGGCCCATGAGCGCAGCCTCAACATCGACTTCCTGCTGGGCTATCTGGCCCAGCTACTGCCCCGCCGTCCCGACCTCAAGGTCGTGATCACCTCCGCCACCATCGACCCGGAGCGCTTTTCCCGCCATTTCGGCGACGCGCCGATCGTCGAGGTCAGCGGGCGTACGTATCCGGTCGAGGTGCGCTACCGCCCGCTGCTCGAGGAGGGCGGCGAGGACAGCGACCGCGACCAGATCACCGCGATCTGCGACGCGGTCGACGAGCTCCAGGCCGAGGGGCCCGGCGACATCCTGGTCTTCCTCTCCGGTGAGCGGGAGATCCGCGACACCGCCGACGCGCTGAACAAGAAGAAGCTCCCGGTCACCGAGGTCCTTCCGCTGTACGCCCGGCTGTCGCACGCCGAGCAGCACCGGGTCTTCCAGAGACACACCGGCCGCCGGATCGTGCTGGCGACCAACGTCGCCGAGACCTCGCTGACCGTCCCCGGTATCCGCTATGTGATCGACCCGGGCGCTGCCCGGATCTCCCGCTACAGCCATCGCACCAAGGTCCAGCGGCTGCCCATCGAGCCGATCTCCCAGGCCAGCGCCAATCAGCGCAAGGGCCGCTGCGGCCGGACCAGCGACGGCATCTGCATCCGGCTGTACTCCGAGGACGACTTCCTCACCCGCCCTGAGTTCACCGACGCCGAGATCCTCCGGACCAATCTGGCCTCCGTCATCCTCCAGATGACCGCCGCCGGCCTCGGCGATATCGAGAAGTTCCCCTTCATCGACCCGCCGGACCGCCGCAACGTCAAGGACGGCGTCCAGCTCCTGGAGGAGCTGCACGCCCTGGACAGCAAGCAGAAGGACCCGCGCAAGCGGCTCACCCAGGTCGGCCGGAAGCTGGCCCAGCTGCCGGTGGACCCGCGGCTGGCCCGGATGGTGCTGGAGGCGGATCGCAACGGCTGTGTCCGCGAGGTCATGGTGATCGCGGCTGCGCTGTCCATCCAGGACCCGCGCGAGCGCCCCTCGGACAAGCAGCAGCAGGCGGATCAGCACCATGCCAGGTTCAAGGACGAGTCCAGCGACTTCCTGGCCTTCCTCAATCTGTGGAAGTACATCCGGGAGCGGCAGAAGGAGCTGTCCTCCTCCGCCTTCCGCCGGATGTGCCGCAATGAGTTCCTCAACTACCTGCGCATACGCGAATGGCAGGACATCTACAGCCAGCTGCGCACGGTCGCCAAGACCATGGACATCCATATGTCCGAGCAGGACGCGGCGCCCGATCACGTCCATACGTCGTTGCTGGCGGGGCTGCTGTCCCATGTGGGTCTGAAGAACGCAGGGGGGGAGGGCGGGAAGGACGGCGCCAAGAACGAGTATCTGGGCGCGCGCGGCGCCAAGTTCGCGGTGTTCCCCGGCTCGGCGCTGTTCAAGAAGCCGCCGCGCTGGGTGATGTCGGCGGAGCTGGTGGAGACGTCCCGGCTGTGGGCGCGGGTCAACGCGAAGATCGAGCCGGAGTGGATCGAGCCGCTCGCCCAGCACCTGGTCAAACGCACCTACAGCGAGCCGCACTGGGAGCAGAAGCAGGCCGCGGTGATGGCGTATGAGCGGGTCACGCTCTACGGGGTGCCGATCGTCGCCCAGCGGAAGGTCAACTACGGCCGGATCGACCCGGAGACCAGCCGCGATCTGTTCATCCGTAACGCCCTGGTGGAGGGCGACTGGCGCACCCACCACCAGTTCTTCCACGACAACCGCAAGTTGCTGGGCGAGGTCGAGGAGCTGGAGCACCGGGCCCGGCGCCGCGACATCCTCGTGGACGACGAGACGCTCTTCGACTTCTACGACCAGCGGATCCCCGAGCATGTGGTCTCCGGCGCCCATTTCGACTCCTGGTGGAAGCACAAGTGTCGGGAAGGAGGGGCCGCGCCGGAGCTTCTCAACTTCGAGAAGTCGATGCTCATCAACGAGCGCGCGCAGGACATCACCAAGGACGCCTATCCGGACTCCTGGCGCCAGGGGAAGCTCAAGTTCAGGGTGACCTATCAATTCGAGCCGGGGGCGGACGCGGACGGTGTGACCGTCCACGTCCCGCTGCAGGTGCTCAACCAGGTCACCGCGGACGGTTTCGACTGGCAGATTCCGGGGCTGCGGGAGGATCTGGTCACCGAGCTGATCCGCTCGCTGCCCAAACCGGTGCGCCGTCACTACGTCCCGGCGCCGAACTATGCCAAGCGCTTCCTGGAAAGCGCTGTCCCCCTCCAGGAGCCGCTGACCGCGGCGCTCGGGCGCGAGCTGCAGCGGATGGTGGGCGTGCGGATCGAGCCGGAGGACTGGGACCTGACGAAGGTCCCCGACCACCTCAAGGTCACCTTCCGGGTGGTGGACGAGCGGCGCCGCAAGCTGGCCGAGGACAAGGATCTGGAGGTGCTGCGGCAGCGGCTGCGGCCGAAGACGCGGGCCGCGATCTCCAAGGCGTTCGAGTCCTCCAAGGAGGGCGCGGGGATCGAGCAGCGCGGCGGGCTGACCCGGTGGACGGTCGGGACGCTGCCGCGCACCTTCGAGACGCGCCGCGGCGGCCAGCCGGTCAAGGCGTATCCGGCGCTCGTCGACGAGGGCGCCTCGGTGGCCGTACGGCTCTTCGACACCGAGGCCGAGCAGCAGGAGGCGATGTGGCGGGGGACGCGCCGGCTGATCCTGCTCCAGCTGCCGTCCAGCCCCGCCAAGTTCGTCCAGGGCAAGCTCTCCAACCAGGCCAAGCTGGCGCTCTCCAGCAGCCCGCACGGCGGTGTGCAGGCGCTCTTCGAGGACTGCGTGGCCGCGGCGGCCGACCGGCTGATCGCGGCCCGTGGCGGCCCGGCCTGGGACGAGGAGTCGTTCCGCAAGCTCTTCGAGGCGGTGCGCAGCGACATCACGGACGCCACGCTGGACACCGTGCGCAAGGTCCAGGAGGTGCTGGCGGCCTGGCAGTCGTGCGAGCGGCGGCTCAAGGACACCAGGAGCCCGGTGCTGCTGCCGTCCCTCACGGACATCAGGGAGCAGCTCTCGGAACTCATCACACCGGGCTTCGTGACCGCGCACGGCGTACGGCGGCTTCCGGACCTCATGCGCTATCTGGTGGCCGTGGACCGGCGGCTGCAGCAGCTTCCGGGCAACGCCGACCGGGACCGCGCCCGGATGGCGAAGGTGCGGGAGATGCGGGACGAGTACGCCTGGCTGCTGGAGCAGTTCCCGCCGGGGCGCCCGGTGCCCCAGGAGGCGCTGGAGATCCGCTGGATGATCGAGGAGTTGCGGGTCAGCTACTTCGCGCACGCCCTCGGCACGGCCTATCCGGTGTCCGACAAGCGCATCGTGAAGGCCATCGACGCGGCGGCGCCGTAAGGGCGCCCGGCGGGGCTCCGGCGGCCCGCCGGAGCCCCGCCGGGCGCGAGTTCGACCGCACCCCCTGACCTGCTGTAGAGTCTGCATCGCAGCGCACACCAGCGCGGCGCAGGGCGACGAAGTCGCAGGCGTCACTGTTGGTCCTGTGGAGCAGTTTGGAGTGCTCGCCACCCTGTCAAGGTGGAGGCCGCGGGTTCAAATCCCGTCAGGACCGCTTACCCGGAAGGCCCGGATCCGTATATGGATCCGGGCCTTTGGCGTCTTGACGGCACACCACACCCAGAGGTACCCAAGCTAAAAGGCGCGGGGGCGCGCGGGAGGTGCGGCGTATGACGACGTCCGCGAGGCATGAGACCAGGGCGCTGCTGCGCGCCCATCTGGCGGCTGCCGCGGGCTACCGCCACTTCACCCGGCACTGCCCGATCTGCCATCGCCTGCTGCGGCTGGCGATGGAGCCCTCGGCGGCCGACGAGGCGGGCGACAGGGCTGGCGACGGGGCTGGCGACGGGGCCGGCAACGGAGTTGGGGACGAGGCCGACGACGGGGTCGGCCACCAGGCGACGGCCGCCGCTCCACCGCCAACTCGGTAAACCCTTACCGCAGTTGCCCTCTAGCGCAACCAGCAGGCACAGGGCAATGACTGGGCAGTGTGACTGGAGTCACTGAATGAGTTTCCGGAGTGAGGGAACTTACACCCCTCTCACCATGGGTCAATTTAATATGTGCAATTGCACCGTCTGTCCATGCCTCCCCAACGCTCCCCGAACACCCCGCGGGGGACTCGCCGTGAGCCTCCGGGAGACACCGCGGGACACCCCCGGGCAAGCCGAACTATTGCCTCTCCAGGGCCACTTGCGACTCCTCTGGAGGCACCCTCCGGAAGGCCGTTCCCGGGCATAAAAAGATCGCGCCGGACCCGGCGGAGTCCAGCGCGATCAACGACGCACCCATGTCGAGCGGTGGCGGGCCTGTTGGGGCAGGCACCCGTCGTGTGGAGCTATACAGGCGAAAACCGGGCTGGGGGCCCGGAAATGCCCGGTTATGCGGTTGTTCAGGCCTCGCTGCGCTGCTGCGGGATGCCCGCAAGAAGTGCACGGACCTCCGCTTCGCGGTAGCGCCGATGCCCTCCGAGCGTGCGGATGGACGTGAGCTTGCCTGCCTTCGCCCAGCGAGTGACCGTCTTCGGGTCCACGCGGAACATCGTGGCAACCTCAGCCGGGGTCAGCAGCGGCTCGGCATCAGGGGTGCGAGCGGTCATGAGCGGCCTCCTCGGGAGAACCGAACCATCACGGTTCTTTCCTCTAAATTCTGCACCTTGACCCGCGTTGCCCGAAATGGCGGACGCGGGCCGAGTCGGTTATAGGACGAACGGCTTGTCCTCGGCACTACAACTACACCATCTGTCCAGCCCCGTCGGCCAAACCGATGGAATTGCCCTCTCAGGTGTCCAACCTCAACGGAAGCCGATGGACCATGCCATAGCGGACAGTCACGCGGCCGTGACGATCAGTCACAACAGGATCAGGGGTAGCCAGATCCATCAAGGAGTGCAATACCGATGAATCCGCCCATACTTGGACGGAAGGAATCCCTCCCGGACTCCTTGTCCTATTTTGACACGAGGATGGGCGATTACCGCAAGGCCCGAAGTCAGTGCTTTAGGTCACGATTGAGGCAATGGCCCGGATCGGGACCTACGTCCCCGTCTGTTCCGGTCGATCGTCAACCGGCCGCCCGGCGCCGCTCCGGCCGGGCTCAGCTCGCGTTCTGCCGCCCGCGGATCACGCTCCAGCGGTCGGTCAGCCGCTCGTACGCGCTGCCCGCCCGCTCCCCGTCCCCGTCGCGCAGCGCCGCGAGGCCCTCCGCCACATCCGCGGCCGAGTGGTCCTCCTCCAGCTGCCCGGCGGGCAGCGTGTGCACCAGACCGCCGTAGTCCAGCTCGACCAGCGACCGAGGGTGGAACTCCTCGAGCCACCGGCCGACGTCCACCAGCCCGTCGATCAGCGGCCCCTCGCCGAGGGACTCCTTGAGCACCTTAAGGCCACGCGCAACCCGGCGCCTGGCCTGGACCATCGGAGTGCGGTAACGGAGGATGAGGCCGTCGTCACCCTTGGTGAATTCGCGCTCCTCGTCCCCGAAGAGCACGAACCAGCGCACCGGCACATGCCAGGTGGCCGAGCGGATCCACGGCCGGGCGTCCGGGTTGCGCTCCAGCCACCGCTCGAAGTCCGCCACCGCCTGCCGGCGCACCACCGGGGGCAGCGCCGCGTCCAGGAGGGGCCCGGGAAGGCGCTCCGGCAGCTCTTCCAGGGCCAGCCAGCCCCTCAGCCGCGTACGCCACGGACAGACGCATGTGACGCCGTCCACGAGCGCCACGAAGGCGTCCGCGCTCTCGTGCACCGGAACCGCCACCGGCGGGACCGGCAGGAGGTCCGCGAGCGAGCGGCGCAGCTCATCCTGCGCGCCCGGCAGGTCGTCGCGCTTGGCATACCGCGCCCAGTGCGATCGCTCCGGCTCCGGAAACGCTGCCAGTGGCTCATAGACCCGGAGATACGCCGCGTACGGGACAATCACCGAAGACGCCAAGGTCACACGCGCTCCCTCAAGGCTGAGACCACCGCCAGGGGCTCCCTTACCCCCACCTGACGGCATCGTCCCATGCCCGGTATCCGGACTCGTCGGGGACATGGCCGATCCCCTGGGGCCCCAGGGCTTACGCTCTTGCCCACGGCCCTCCCCACCAGCCAGGAGGGCGTCTACCCCGACCTATGGGAGTCACCACCGTGACCGACGTACGTCACACCGTCAGTGCCGACGGTCCGACGGAGAGTCGCGTGCCGAACCCTCTCTCACCGCTTGCGACGCTGTTCCGGTCCGATCTCGGCGGGCATGAGCAGGTCCTGCTCTGCCAGGACCGCGAGAGCGGTCTCAAGGCCGTCATCGCCCTTCACTCGACCGCCCTGGGCCCGGCCCTCGGCGGCACCCGCTTCCACGCCTACGCCTCCGAGGAGAACCCCGAAGAGGCGGCGCTCCTCGACGCCCTCAACCTCGCCCGCGGCATGTCCTACAAGAACGCGCTCGCCGGGCTCGACCACGGTGGCGGCAAGGCCGTGATCCTCGGCGATCCCGAAGAGATCAAGACCGAAAAGCTGCTGCTCGCCTACGGCCGCTTCGTGGCCTCTCTGGGCGGCCGCTACGTCACCGCCTGCGATGTGGGCACCTATGTGTCCGACATGGACGTCGTCGCCCGCGAGTGCCCCTGGACCACCGGCCGCTCCCCCGAGAACGGCGGCGCCGGCGACTCCTCGGTGCTGACCGCCTTCGGTGTCTTCCAGGGGATGCGGGCGAGCGCCCAGGCGTCCTGGGGCGCGCCCACGCTGCGCGGCCGCCGGGTCGGCGTCGCGGGGGTCGGCAAGGTGGGCCACCACCTGGTCGGGCATCTGCTGGAGGACGGCGCCGAGGTCGTGGTCACGGATGTGCGCGGTGATTCGGTGGACCGCGTGCTGGCCCGCCACCCCCGGGTGCGGGCGGTCCGGGACACCGAGGCGCTGATCCGCGCCGACCTGGACGTCTACGCCCCGTGCGCGCTCGGTGGCGCCCTGGACGACGCCACGGTGCCCGTGCTGACCGCGAAGGTGGTGTGCGGCGCGGCGAACAACCAGCTGGCCCACCCGGGGGTCGAGAAGGACCTGGCCGGCCGCGGGATCCTCTACGCGCCGGACTACGTGGTGAACGCCGGTGGTGTCATCCAGGTGGCGGATGAGCTGCACGGGTTCGACTTCGATCGGGCCAAGGCGAAGGCGACAAAGATCTTCGACACGACTTTGGCCATATTCGATCGTGCGCAGACCGACGGAATCCCGCCCGCCGCGGCCGCCGACCGGCTGGCCGAGCACCGGATGGCGGAGGGCCACGACGCCTGAGCCGTGGCCCACAGGCGCCTGAGAGCGTCTGGGCGCAGCCGTGGGCAGGCCGTGTGGGATCTTGCCGGAGGCCGCCGGAGGGGCGGCATGGGAGCCCTCTGGGAGCCATCGGCGAGACATCCCTCACGACCTGTCGGCGGGTCGGCCCGCAAGACAGGCTAAAATCGCAGCTGACCAGCGAGGAACGGGCTCCTCGCGGGTTCTGCCTCGTGGCACGTCGTGTGGGCGACGTACCGTATGGCCACAGAAGCAGGTACCGTTGAAGCCCTACGGACCGGTCTCTCTTATGAGAGTCCGCTCCGATTTATGAACGTGAACGCGTGTCAAGACTCTGGGGCCGTCGAGCCCCGTCGTTGAGGGGGTCGAGCCATGGGGCGCGGCCGGGCCAAGGCCAAGCAGACGAAGGTCGCCCGCCAGCTGAAGTACAACAGCGGTGGGACGGATCTCTCACGCCTGGCCGAGGAGCTGGGCGCATCGACACCGAGCCAGCCGCCGAATGGCGAGCAGTTCGAGGACGATGAGCTGGACGACGACCCGTACGCACAGTACGCGGATCTGTACAACGACGATGAGGACGAGGACGACGACCAGTCCGATCCGTCCCCGCAGCGTCGGCGCGCCTGAACCACCCGTTCCAGGCGCTCGGCTTATCGCCGCACACCTCCACCGGTCCGGGGCACCCGCCTCGGACCGGCTTCTGTGCTGTCCGCACACCTGGCGCGGTCCGCTCAGTCCGCATGGTCACCGGTCAGCGTCACCGCTTCCGCGTGCGGGGCCGTGCGCTCGGTGATCTCACCGCTGACCCAGGCGTCGACACCGCGGTCGGCGAGCGTGGTGAGCGCCACATCGACGGAGTCGGCCGGGACGATCGCCATCATGCCGACGCCCATGTTGAGGGTCTTCTCCAGCTCAAGACGCTCGACCGAGCCGGCCTGACCGACCAGCTCGAAGATCGCCCCAGGGGTCCAGGTCGAGCGGTCCACGACCGCGCGCAGCTCCTCGGGGATGACCCGCGCGAGGTTGTTGGCGAGCCCGCCGCCGGTGATGTGCGAGAAGGCGTGCACCTCGGTGGTGCGGGTGAGGGCCAGACAGTCCAGCGAGTAGATCCGCGTGGGCTCCAGCAGCTCCTCCCCCAGCGTCCGGCCCAGCTCCGGCACCTCGCGGTCCAGCGCCCAGCCGGCCCGGTCGAAGAGCACATGGCGGACGAGTGAGTACCCGTTCGAGTGAAGTCCGGACGAGGCCATGGCGATCACCGCATCCCCCGTACGGATGCGATCGGCGCCCAGCACCCGATCGGCCTCGACCACGCCCGTACCGGCCCCGGCGACATCGAAGTCATCGGCGCCCAGCAGCCCCGGGTGCTCGGCGGTCTCGCCGCCCACCAGGGCGCAGCCGGCGAGGGTGCAGCCCTCGGCGATGCCCTTGACGATGGCGGCGACGCGCTCCGGGTAGACCTTGCCGACGCAGATGTAGTCGGTCATGAAGAGCGGCTCGGCGCCGCAGACCACCAGGTCGTCCACGACCATGCCGACCAGGTCGCGGCCGATGGTGTCGTACACGCCCATCCGCCGGGCGATGTCCACCTTGGTGCCGACCCCGTCGGTGGCGGAGGCGAGCAGCGGACGCTGGTAGCGAGCCAGGGCGGAGGCGTCGAAGAGCCCGGCGAAACCGCCGAGGCCGCCCACGACCTCGGGCCTGCTCGCCTTCTTGACCCACTCCTTCATCAGCTCGACGGCGCGGTCACCGGCCTCGATGTCGACGCCCGCGGCGGCGTAGGTGGACCCGGACTCAGGCATGACGTAGAGATCTTTCGTTCGGGGAGGACAGGCGTGCGCTCAGGGACGGCGCAGGGCGTCGGCGCCGCCGACACCAGCGGTCAGCGTCGTCACGCCGTCGGCGTCGGCGCTGTTCGGGGCCTGTGTTTCGGACTCCAGGAGGTGCTTGCCCAGCAGACCCGGATCCGGCAGCTCCATCGGGTACTCACCGTCGAAGCAGGCTCGGCACAGATTCGGCTTGGCGATCGTGGTCGCCTCGATCATGCCGTCGGTGGAGATGTACGCCAGCGAGTCGGCGCCCAGCGACTTGCCGATCTCCTCGACCGAGAGGCCGTTGGCGATCAGCTCGGCGCGGGTGGCGAAATCTATGCCGAAGAAGCACGGCCACTTGATCGGCGGGGAGGAGATCCGGATGTGGACCTCGGCGGCGCCGGCCTCGCGGAGCATCCGCACCAGGGCGCGCTGGGTGTTGCCGCGGACGATCGAGTCGTCGACGACCACCAGGCGCTTGCCCCGGATGACCTCCTTGAGGGGGTTCAGCTTGAGCCGGATGCCGAGCTGGCGGATGGTCTGCGAGGGCTGGATGAAGGTCCGGCCCACATAGCTGTTCTTGACCAGTCCGGAACCGTACGGAATCCCGCTGGCCTCGGCGTAGCCGACGGCGGCGGGGGTGCCGGACTCGGGCGTCGCTATGACCAGGTCGGCGTCGGCCGGGGCCTCCTTGGCCAGCCGGCGGCCCATCTCGACCCGGGAGAGGTACACATTCCGGCCCGCGATGTCGGTGTCGGGGCGGGCGAGGTACACGTACTCGAAGACACAGCCCTTGGGACGGGCCTCGGCGAAGGTGGTCGAGCGCAGACCGTTCTCGTCGATGGCGACCATCTCGCCGGGCTCGATCTCCCGGATGAAGGACGCGCCCACGATGTCCAGGGCGGCGGTCTCGGACGCCACCACCCAGCCGCGCTCGAGGCGGCCGAGGACCAGCGGGCGGATGCCCTGGGGGTCGCGCGCCGCGTACAGCGTGCGCTCGTCCATGTAGACGAGGCTGAAAGCGCCCTTGACCTTGGGCAGGACGATGGGGGCCGCCTGCTCGACGGTCAGCGGCTTGCCGTCGTCGTCCACCTGGCCCGCGAGCAGGGCGGTGACCAGGTCGGTGTCATTGGTCGCCGCGACCTGGGTGGCCCGGCCGCCGTCCCGGGGCAGGGCCGCGACCAGCTCCGCCAGCTCGGCGGTGTTGACCAGGTTCCCGTTGTGGCCGAGCGCGATCGAGCCGTGGGCGGTGGCCCGGAAGGTCGGCTGCGCGTTCTCCCACACCGAGGCTCCGGTGGTGGAGTAGCGGGCGTGACCGACCGCGATATGGCCCGTGAGAGAGCCGAGGGAGGTCTCGTCGAAGACCTGGGAAACCAGGCCCATGTCCTTGAAGACGAGGATCTGGGAGCCGTTGCTCACCGCGATGCCCGCGGACTCCTGTCCACGGTGCTGCAGTGCGTACAGCCCGAAATAGGTGAGTTTGGCGACCTCTTCACCCGGTGCCCAGACTCCGAAGACGCCGCAAGCGTCCTGGGGGCCCTTCTCACCGGGGAGCAGGTCGTGGCTGAGTCGTCCGTCACCACGTGGCACGTCATCGAGTCTAGGCCAGTCCGGCGGTGCCTCCGAACGAGGGACCCGTCAGGGGGGCGTAAGTCACATTCCCCGCACCGCTCCGGGCCCGCGGAACCCGTGTCCGACCTGCGCACGGCCGGGGGCGGAGCCGCCCGTCCGAGGCAAGGATCACATCTCGGACCCGTCAGCCGAGCACGGGAAGGTGGGCGGAGAGGTCGGCGCGGTCGCCGCTCGCGGTCAGCGGTGCGGAGTCCAGGGCCTCGGCCCAGGTCAGACGGCCCGTGGCGAGGCGGATCCAGGTCGGCGGATCGGTCTCGACGACGTTCGGCGGGGTGCCGCGGGTGTGCCGGGGGCCCTCGACGCACTGGATCACGGCGAACGGCGGGATCCGGACCTCGACCGAGCCGCCGGGCGCCTTCACCGCGAGGGCGTCGGCGAGCACGCGGGTGGCGGTGGCCAGCGCCTGACGGTCGTACGGCACGGGGACGCCGGTGGCATCCGCCAGATCGTCGGCGTGGACCACGAGCTCCACACAGCGGGTGACCAGGTAGTCGTCCAGCCGCATCGCCCCGACGCGGGCGGCCAGCAGCCGGTCGGCGGGCGCGACGGCGGCCACCTCGGCGAACCGGGCCTCGGCGCGCTCCAGCAGCTCGCCCGGATCCGCGTCCGCCGCGAGACCGCGGGTGTCCTCGTCGATCGACCCGGAGTGCCCCGCCACCGCCGACGCCCAGCCGGTGACGGTGACCTCGCGCACAGGCGGCGCGGGCAGCTCCAGGAGGCGCACGACGGACGTCACGGCCATCGACAGATGCGCGATCAGCTCCCGGACCGTCCAGTCGCCGAGCCGGGTGGGGGCGTCCAGGGCGGTCGGCTCCAGCCCCTCGGCCGCCTTCCGCACCAGCCTCAGCTGCGCGATCACGGCGGTCCGGGTCTTGGCGAGGTCATAGCTGCGGGCACGGGCACGGGGCGGCATGGCGGAGAGCTTACGACCTCGGGGGAAATGGTGAGCGGCGTCACGGTCTGGCACGCACGCTCGCGGTGTTGCCGAAATGTCCTAGTAGCTCCGCTACGAGGCCACCCCTAGACCACTGACAGCGGCAGGATGGAAGGAGGAAGGGTTTTCCATCGGCATGGAAGGTGTGAGATGCCATGGCCGAACACCCCGATCGCACCTTGGCGCGCCGCGCCTGCACGGCCTTCTCCGAGGGCGATCTGGACACGGTATCGACGCTGATGACGGCGGACGCCGTCCATCATCTGCCGGGTGACAACGCGATGTCGGGCCACCACAAGGGCCGGGACGCCTGCCTGGACCTGTACCGCTCGATGTACGAGGAGACCGGCGGCACGCTGCGGGTCGACGTGGAGAGGGTGCTGTGCGACGGGCGCGGACACGCGATGTCCAGCCACCACCTGCGCGCCGAGCGCGGCAACCGCGGCCTGGACATGAGGACCGGAAATTTCTTCACCGTCGTCGGCGGGAAGATCACCGACATCGACCAATGCGTCGAGGACATCGACGCCTGGGACGCGTTCTGGGGCCCGTGAACCCCGTCTGGAACCCATGAACCCCGGCGCGCCGGACCCGAAGCGACCGTACGGCCCGCTCCCTGACCGGCAGGGAGCGGGCCGTACGTCACAAAGGGCGCGGTTCCTCAGGCCAGCAGGCCCGGGATCGTCGCCTCGTACGGCTCCCTCAGCTCGGCCAGCGGGATGGAGAACTGCCCCTGGACGTCGATCGCGTCGCCGTCGATCACACCGATACGGGCCGCCGGAAGCCCCCGCGCCCCGCACATGTCCTTGAAGCGGACCTCCTCGCTGCGCGGTACGGCGACGACCGCCCGGCCCGCGGACTCGGAGAACAGCAGGACGAACGGGTCCAGACCGTCGGGAACGACGATCCGGGCGCCCTTGCCGCCGCGCAGACACGACTCGGTGAGCGCCTGGATCAGACCGCCGTCGGACAGGTCGTGGGCCGCGTCCACCATGCCGTCGCGGGAGGCCGAGATCAGGATCTCGGCGAGCAGCCGCTCCCGCTCCAGGTCCACCTTCGGCGGCAGTCCGCCCAGGTGGTCGTGGATCACCTGGGACCAGGCCGAGCCGCCCAGCTCCGCCTCCGTGTCGCCCAGCAGATAGAGGAGCTGGCCCTCCTCCGCGAAGGCGATCGGGGTGCGGCGGGCCACATCGTCGATCACGCCGAGGACGGCGACGACCGGCGTCGGGTGGATGGCCACCTCGCCGGTCTGGTTGTAGAGCGACACATTGCCGCCGGTGACCGGGGTGCCCAGGGTCAGGCAGCCGTCGGCGAGACCGCGGGTGGCCTCGGCGAACTGCCACATGACCGCGGGGTCCTCCGGCGAGCCGAAGTTGAGGCAGTTGGAGATGGCGAGCGGCGTGGCGCCGGACGCGGCCACATTGCGGTACGACTCGGCGAGCGCGAGCTGCGCCCCCGCGTACGGGTCCAGCTTGGCGTAGCGGCCGTTGCCGTCCGTGGCGACGGCCACGCCCAGGCCCGTTTCCTCGTCCACGCGGACCATGCCGGAGTCCTCGGGCTGGGCGAGGACCGTATTGCCCTGGACGAAGCGGTCGTACTGATCGGTGATCCAGGACTTGGACGCCTGGTTCGGCGACGCGACCACCTTGAGGACCTGCTCGCGCAGCTCTTCGGCGGTGGCCGGGCGCGGCAGCTTGCCCGCGTCGTCGGCCTGGAGCGCGTCCTGCCACTCGGGGCGGACGAAGGGTCGCTCGTAGACCGGGCCCTCATGGGCGACGGTGCGCGGCGGCACGTCCACGATCTGCTCGCCGTGCCAGAAGATCTCCAGCCGCTCGCCGTCGGTGACCTCACCGATGACGGTGGCGATGACGTCCCACTTCTCGCAGATCTCCAGGAAGCGGTCGACCTTCTCGGGCTTCACGATCGCGCACATGCGCTCCTGCGACTCGCTCATCAGGATCTCCTCGGGGGAGAGCGAGGAGTCGCGCAGCGGCACGGTGTCCAGCTCGACCCGCATCCCGCCGGAGCCGGCGCTGGCGAGCTCGCTGGTGGCGCAGGACAGGCCCGCGCCGCCGAGGTCCTGAATGCCCTCGACCAGGTCCTCCTTGAAGACCTCCAGGGTGCACTCGATGAGCAGCTTCTCCTGGAAGGGGTCGCCGACCTGGACGGCGGGACGCTTGGTGGGCTTCGAGTCGTCGAAGGTCTCCGAGGCCAGCACGGAGACGCCGCCGATGCCGTCGCCGCCGGTGCGGGCGCCGTAGAGGATCACCTTGTTGCCGGCGCCGGACGCCTTGGCGAGGTGGATGTCCTCATGCTTCATCACGCCCACGCAGAGCGCGTTGACCAGCGGGTTGCCCTGGTAGCAGGGGTCGAAGACGACCTCGCCGCCGATATTGGGCAGGCCCAGGCAGTTGCCGTAGCCGCCGATGCCCGCGACCACACCGGGCAGCACCCGCTTGGTGTCGGGGTGGTCGGCGGCGCCGAAGCGCAGCGGGTCCATCACGGCCACCGGGCGGGCGCCCATGGCGAGGATGTCGCGGACGATGCCGCCGACGCCGGTGGCCGCGCCCTGGTAGGGCTCGATGTACGAGGGGTGGTTGTGCGACTCGACCTTGAAGGTGACCGCGTAGCCCTGGCCGACGTCGACCACACCCGCGTTCTCGCCGATGCCGACGAGCAGGGCGTCGCTCTCGGGGGCCTTCTCACCGAACTGCCGCAGATGGACCTTGCTCGACTTGTACGAGCAGTGCTCGGACCACATGACGGAGTACATCGCGAGCTCGGCGCCGGTGGGGCGGCGGCCCAGGATGGCGCGGATGCGCTCGTACTCGTCCTGCTTCAGACCGAGCTCGGCCCAGGGCTGCCCGTCGTCCGGGGTCTGCGCCGCGTGCTTGGTGGTGTCCAGGGTCATGCGCTGACCAGCCTCTTGAGGATCGAGGTGAAGAAGCCGAGACCGTCGGTGCGACCGGTGCCGATCAGCGGTTCGACGGCGTGCTCGGGGTGGGGCATGAGGCCGACGACATTGCCCGCCGCATTGGAGATTCCGGCGATGTCGCGGAGCGAGCCGTTGGGGTTGAGCTCCTCATAGCGGAAGACGACGCGTCCCTCGGCCTCGAGTTCATCGAGGACGCGCTCATCGGCGACATAGCGTCCGTCGATGTTCTTCAGCGGGATGTTGATCTCCTGACCCTGCTCGTATGAGCGCGTCCAGGCGGTCTCCGCGTTTTCCACTCGCAACTTCTGATCACGGCAGATGAAGTGCAGATGGTTGTTCCGCAGCATCGCACCGGGGAGGAGATGGGTCTCGGTGAGAACCTGGAAGCCATTGCAGATGCCAAGCACCGGCATACCGGCCTTCGCCTGGTCGATCACCGGCTCCATTACCGGAGAGAACCGGGAGATCGCTCCGGCCCGCAGATAGTCGCCATAGGAGAAGCCGCCCGGCAGGATCACCGCGTCGACCTGCTTGAGGTCCTTGTCGCGGTGCCACAGCGGTACGGCTTCGAGGCCGGCGGTGCGCACCGCGCGCTGGGTGTCGCGGTCATCGAGCGTGCCGGGGAAAGTGATGACTCCGATGCGTGCGGTCACGATCCGGCCTTCACGGCGCTGGTGTCGGCACCTTCGCCGACCTCGACCTTCACGGAAAAGTCCTCGATCACGGTGTTCGCCAGGAAGGTCTCGGCGATCTCATGGATACGGGCGAGGGCGGCATCGTCGACCGGGCCCTCCACCTCGAGTTCAAAGCGCTTGCCCTGACGGACATCGGCGATCCCCTCGAAACCGAGGCGGGGCAGTGCTCGCTGCACCGCCTGGCCCTGGGGGTCGAGGATCTCCGGCTTGAGCATGACGTCGACTACGACGCGTGCCACTGGCACTCCCGGTGGTGTGGTGCTGGTGCGTAAGGCGGTGGCCCAAGCCTACCCCGGCGAAAATTCTACGCGAGTAGATATGCAAGGGTTCGGTCACGTTTAAGCATCGTCGGTGGCGACTGGCGGGGAAAGGTCGGGGAAAACGTATGGTCCCGATCGCGGCGTGACACGCGGATGGAATTACCGGGGTTCACAATGCAATGCCAGTCGCTGTACAAATGAAAAAGCATTGTTGGACACAACTGGACAGCTGACATCTTTGCACGTCAACGCATCGATGCAGCCCGAAAGGACCGATATCCGTGGCGCAGCGCGTAGTAGTCACGCTCTCCGACGACCTCGAGGGCGGCCAAGCGGAAGAGACGGTCACGTTCGGACTCGACGGCAAGTTGTACGAGATCGACCTCAACTCTGCCAATGCGTCGAAACTGCGCGACGCGCTCGCGCCGTACGTGGAGGCCGGCCGTAAGCGGGCCCGCTCGGGCAAGACGTACCGCCGCACCGATGTCGCCCCGGACCCGGCCGCGGTGCGCGCCTGGGCCAGGTCGCACGGCATGGAGGTGCCTCCGCGCGGCCGGATCCCCAAGAAGGTCTACGAAGCCTTCAACGAGTCGGCCTGACTGACCCGTTCAGCCGAGTTGCGCACCACCCCGGGTGATCCGCTAAAGTCTGGAGCACGCCGAGGGGCGAGGCCGAAAGGCCGAGACCCCGAGGAAGACACCATGCGGGTGTAGCTCAGTAGTAGAGCGCCCCCTTTCCAAGGGGGAGGCGCAGTGTGCGATCCCTGTCACCCGCTCTCATCGTCTATCGCCCTCTTGCGAAGAGGATCAGGTAGAGTGATGCACGCGCCGATCGGTGAAAGCCGGTCGGAGGCATGCGGACGTGGCTCAGTTGGTAGAGCATCACCTTGCCAAGGTGAGGGTCGCGAGTTCGAATCTCGTCGTCCGCTCCAGATCTGAGGCGCCGGTCGAATCGACCGGCGCCTCAGGCGTTTTCAGCCCCGGAATCCCTGGCGGGGGCCGGGGCGGGAGCGAACGGCAGTGCCGCCGAGGGAAAGTGACGGCGTGCCGGGTCCGGGTGGTCCCGCCGCGCGAAGGTCCCGCTGGGAGGGGCGTGTGAACGACACCGCGGCGATCCGGGTGCTGCTGGCCGACGACGAGCATCTGATCCGGGGCGCACTGGCCGCCCTGCTGGCGCTCGAGGACGATCTGCTGGTGGTCGCGGAGGCGGCGTCCGGCCCCGAGGCGCTGGCGATGGCACGGGCGCACCGGCCCGATGTGGCGGTGCTGGACCTCCAGATGCCGGAGGCGGACGGGGTCTCGGTGGCCGCGGCGCTCCGGTCGGAGCTGCCCGGCTGCCGGACGATGATCGTGACCAGCCACGGCCGGCCGGGTCACCTCAAGCGGGCCCTGGAGGCGGGGGTCCGCGCCTTCGTACCGAAGACCACCTCAGCGCAGCGGCTGGCGGAGATCATCCGCACGGTGCACGGCGGGTCCCGCTATGTCGACCCCGGTCTGGCCGCCGACGCGATCAGCGCCGGGGACTCCCCGCTGACCGCGCGGGAGGCGGAGCTGCTGGAGCTGGCGGCGGACGGCGCCTCCATCGCGGAGATCGCCCAGCGCGCGGCGCTCTCCCAGGGGACGGTCCGGAACTATCTGTCGGCCGCGGCGGCGAAGCTGGGGGCGGAGAACCGGCACGCGGCGGCGCGGATCGCCCAGGAGCACGGCTGGCTCTGAGCGGCTCCCGAGCGCTCCCGAGGCCGCTTGGCGCGGCCGCCCGGAGCGGCCTCGACACCCGGGTGGTAGTTCCCCGGTCGAGGGTTTGGTTATAGTAGAGGCGCGTCGAACCGGAAAAGTCCGGCGCAGGCGGACGTAGCTCAGTTGGTAGAGCGCAACCTTGCCAAGGTTGAGGTCGCGAGTTCGAGCCTCGTCGTCCGCTCCATGCATCAAGGGTCCCGGCCGATCGGCCGGGACCCTTGGTCGTTCTGCGGCCTACTTCCAGCCGGTGCCGGTCAGCAGCTCGTAGGCCTCCGCGTACTTCGCCCGCGTCCGCTCGACGACCTCCGCCGGGAGCGGGGGCGGCGGCTGCTCACTGGCGCGGTCCCAGCCGGAGGCCGGGGAGGTCAGCCAGTCGCGGACGTACTGCTTGTCGAAGGACGGCTGCGGGCGGCCGGGCTGCCACTGGTCGGCGGGCCAGAAGCGGGAGGAGTCCGGGGTCAGCACCTCGTCGGCGAGCACCGGCTCGGCGCCCTCCGCGCCCAGGGTCGCCTCCGCGTAGCCGAACTCGAACTTGGTGTCGGCGAGGATGATCCCGCGGTCTCGGGCGATCTCCCGGGCCCGGTTGAAGATGGCGAGGGTGGCCTGGCGCAGCTGGGCGGCGGGCTCGGCGCCGATGCGGTGGGCCACCTCCTCGTACGCCACGTTCTCATCGTGCTCGCCGACCTCGGCCTTGGTGGCCGGGGTGAAGATCGGGGAGGGCAGCTCGGAGCCGTCGGTCAGCCCCTCGGGGAGGGCGATTCCGCACACCGTACGGGTCTCGCGGTACTCGGCCAGGCCGGAGCCGGTCAGATGACCACGTGCCACGCATTCGACCGGGACCATCCGCAGCGACCGGCAGACCAGGGTGCGGCCCTCCCAGTCGGCGGGGGCGCCGGGGGGCAGCTCGCTGGACAGGACGTGGTGGGGGACGAGGTCGGCGAGCAGATCGAACCACCAGAGGGAGAGCTGGGTGAGGATCTTGCCCTTCTCGGGAATCTCGGTCGGCAGGACCCAGTCGTAGGCGGAGATCCGGTCGCTGGCGACCATGACGAGCTCACCGCGCTCGTTCCGGTAGAGGTCGCGCACCTTGCCGGTGTGCAGGTGCTGAAGGCCCGGAACCTCGACGGGTTCGGGCTTCTCGACGAATCCGGACACGCTTCCTCCTGGTGTTTTTGTCCATTTGTCCCAGCCCTCTTTGATTCTGCCGCACGAAGCGGCCGTGACCGGCGGCGGGGCGGGGGCCCGGCGGTCCGGGTTCCGCTTCCGGCCGGTTCGAACACCGCGCAGGAGGAACTCGTTCGGCGGGACGCGCGAAGGAGGGCTCCGGAGGGGCCTGGAGGGGGCCGGATGGGAGGTGTGGCATGGCCGACGCGGTGATCGTGGGCAGCGGCCCCAACGGGCTCGCGGCCGCCGTCACCCTGGCCCGCGCCGGGCTGCGGGTGGAGGTGTACGAGGCCGCCGACACCATCGGCGGCGGACTGCGCAGCCAGCCGCTCTTCGACGCGGACATCGCCCATGACATCTGCTCGGCGGTCCACCCCATGGCGCCCGTCTCGCGCTTCTTCCGCGCGTTCGACCTGGCCGCGCGCGGGGTGGAGCTGCTGACGCCCGAGGTCTCCTACGCCCAGCCGCTGGACGGCGGCCGCGCCGCGCTCGCCCACCGCGATCTGGCGGCCACCTGCGCCGGGCTCGGCCCGGACGGGGAGCGCTGGCGGCGGCTGATGGCGCCGCTGCTGCGGCACAGCGAGGGCGTGGTCGACTTCGTCCTCTCCGGACAGCGTGCCCTCCCCCGCGATCCGGTGGCACCGCTGCTGCTGGCCTCGCGGATCCTCGTCCACGGCACCCGGCTCGGCGCCGCCCGTTTCACCGGTGAGGCGGCGCCCGCCCTGCTCACCGGGGTCGCCGCCCATGCCGTGGGCGAACTGCCCAGCCTGGCCGGGGGCGCGGTGGCCGCCCTCCTCGGGCATCTGGCACATGGCCCCGGCTGGCCGCTGCCGCGCGGCGGAAGCGCCCGGATCGCCGAGGCCATGGCGGACGACATCACCGCGCATGGCGGCACCTTCCACATCGGGCGCCCGATCGGCGACCTCGGCGAGCTGGCCGGCGGCGCTCGTGCGGTGCTGCTCGACACCGGTGTGCCGGGGCTGCTGGACATCGCCGGGCGTCGGCTTCCCGACCGCTATGTCCGGGCGCTGCGGCGGTTCCGCTACGGCCCGGCCGCCGCCAAGGCCGACTTCCTGGTCAGCGAGCCGATCCCGTGGGCCGACCCCGCCGTGGGCCGCGCCGGGACCGTGCACCTGGGCGGCGGCCACGCCGAGCTGGCCCGGGAGGAGACCCTGACGGCGCGCGGGGTGCGCAGCCGGGAGCCGTTCGTCCTGCTCGTCGACCCGGCCGTCACCGACCCCGGGCGCGCCCGGCCCGGCAGGCGCCCGGTGTGGGCCTACGCCCATGTGCCGAACGGCGACGACACCGACCCGGTCGCGCTGATCCGCTCCCGGATCGAGACCTACGCCCCCGGCTTCGGCGACACCGTGCTCGCGGCGCGCGGCCTGTCCGGGCGGGACCTGGAGGCGTACGACCCCAACGATGTGGGCGGGGACATCGGCTCGGGCGCCATGACGCTCTGGCAGAGCCTCGCCCGGCCGGTGCCCCGCCTCGATCCGTACCGCACCCCGTTCCCCGGGCTCTTCCTGTGCTCGTCGGCGACTCCGCCGGGGCCGGGGGTGCACGGCATGTGCGGGTATCTGGCGGCCCTGTCGGCGCTGAGGCATCGTTTCGGCGTACGGACGGCGCCGTCCCTGAAGCCGCGGTAAGCCGGTGTCCGGTCATCCCCGCTTGCAGATCCGGTCCAGCAGATTCGCCGTCGCCCGCTGAATCCGCTCATCCGTATGCCCCGGACGATCCAGCGCGGGCGACCACGCGAACGTCCCCGACGCGAACACCAGAGCGCCGCTCGGGGCGCGGTAGAGCGAAGTCTCCTGGTGGCGGACCACCCCCTCCGTGTCCTCGTACGGCGAATGGGCCAGCAGGATGCGGCGGAGGTGCTCGGGCAGGACCGTGCGCGGGAAGTAGCGGTCGGCCTCGCCCGCGACCAGGCCGGGTAGCTCATCGCCCTCCTCCGCGCCCGTGGCCTCCCACAGCCAGTGGCCGGCGTTGCGCACGATCAGCGGGCTCGGCTCGGGCACCCGGCCCGCGTACTGGATGCCGATCAGCTGCTGTTCGGGCGCGGTCTCCCGCCACAGCGCCGAGCGGCCGGGGCCGCGGCGCTTGCGGCAGGTCAGCAGCCGGTCCGGACCGGAGGGCGAGGCGGTGAGCTCGACCTGCCAGTACATGGTGTTGGCGGAGAGGAAGACCAGCGAGGTGCCGCTGTCGCGGGCCGATTCCACGGTGCGGCGCATCGGCGCCGACCAGTACTCGTCGTGGCCGGGGAAGACCAGCCCCCGGTAGCGGGTGGGGTCGACCCTGCCCGCGTGCAGATCGCTCATCTCGGCGTAGGCCAGGTCGTAGCCGTAGCGCTCGGCCCAGCGGATGAAGTCGTATGCGTGGCCCACATGGAGGGGCAGCCCCGCGCCCGCGTACGGCCGGTCGAAGGAGACGGTGATCGCCGCCTCGGACTCGCCCAGCAGTTTTCCCCGCTCGTCCCAGGCGTGGTAGAGGCTGGCGCCGGTCCGGCCGTCCTCCGGGTAGAGGTTGTACGCCTGCCAGGTGAGGTCCGGGAGGACGAGAAGGAGATCGGCGGGGCGGGGATCGCGGACGGTGAACGGGATGTGGCTCCGGTAGCCGTCCACGGTGGTCAGCACCGCGACATAGGCGCCGGGCTTCCAGTACGAGGGGATCTGCAGCCGCCAGGACAGCCACCAGTGGTGGCAGGAGACGGTGCGGTCGGCGGTGAGCGGGGGCGGCTGGACGATCCCGGACAGCCGGGGGCTGGTGGTGATCTTCAGCGCGCCGGCGCCCTCGTAGTAGCCGATGCGGTAGATGTCCACGCTGAACTGCTGGGGCGGATCCACCGTGATCCGGAAGTCGATGGCCTCGCCGGGGGCCGCCGCGGAGGCGGAGGGGAAGCCCTTGATCTGCCGGTGGACATCGTCTGCGGTGCGGGGGCCGGGGATCCTGGCAGGGCCCTTCGCACGGACCCGCCCGGCCGCCCGGTCGATGGCCCCGGGCTGCTGGACATGATCGACGTACCACGGGACCACCCGACCGGTGTCGTCGAAGTAGTTCTCACTGTCGCGCAGCCAGGGCAGCGGTCCCTGGCCGAAAGGATCCGTCACCGCGTGCGCGAGCGCTCCTGACTCCCAGCGCCTGATCTGGTCCGTCCCCACCATCGTTCCCCTCCCCTGCGTGCCCGGCGGCGCCTCGCCTCGCTGTCCTCGCACACCGCACCGCAGCGGATCCGGCCTTGTGGGCCGGGCTGCGGAGCCGGTCTGGCGGTCCGGGCCGGTAGGCCGGAACTCGTGGGCCGGGCGGACAGCGACCGGTCCAAGCACATCACATTACGCACCCACTCCGTCACCGATAGTCGCCAATTTGCCGGAACAGACGCCGAACGCGCGACAAGGCTGGACAGAGGACCGGATCCGGCGCGGTATGCGCGCCTACACCAGCCGGACGGGCTTTTCCGGACGGACTCCCACCTCGCCGAGCCAGGCGCGCAGCGGCCCGTCGTCCCCGTCCTCCACCAGGCTGAGCACGGGATGGGCCAGATCGGCCCGCCGCCGCCCGCCGACGAGCAGCGCGGGCCCGTCGAGCCAGTCGAGGCCGGGGGCCGCGCCCGCGGTGTCCACGGCGGCGCAGCACACCATGGCGGTCACATGGTCGGCGAGCAGCTCGCGGCCGGTGCGCGGCGGCTGCAGCGGGAACGCCGGGGCGAAGTCGTCGATCCACGGGTCGCCGGCGGCCCCCTCCGCCCCCGCCGCGGGACCCTGGCCGTACGCCCGGGTGGCGGCGGCCTCCTCACGGGCCACCTCGACGCTGAGCCGGGCGGCGAGCCCGGGGGTGCCGCCGTCGGGGGCGTCGGCGGGGTCGGCCGCGGTGGCGGTGAGCCGGTCCATGACCCGGGCCAGGGTGGGCGGCGCGGGCGCGCTCACGGGGGCCGGTGCGCGAGCGGCGCCGACGAGGTCGTGGGTGTCCTCCCGCTCGTCCAGGAGCCGGTTCAGCCGGGCGGCCTCCTGCCGCCATTTGCGGTCCACGACCTCTTCCGGATACGCGCCCCAGTCGACCGGGGACCAGTCGGGGCCCGGCTCCGGCGGGCCGCCGTGGAAGAGGCGGGCGGCCAGCAGCGAGGTGGCCTCGTCTATCACCCCGGGCTCCTCCAGCAGGTCACAGGCCGGGCGCTCGCTCAGCCGGGAGGTGAACCCCTCGGCGAGCCGGTCGCGCCGGGAGAGCTCGGTGAGCGCCGAGACCACGCCCGCGTCCAGCCGGGAGGGCCAGCGGCCCATCCGCCAGGCGGGCAGCGCGACCCGGGTCAGCAGCCGGTCCCAGCCCGCGTAGGCGAGGCCCACCTGCTCCTGGGCGACGATCCGCAGCCCGTAGTCGACCGACTGGGCCCGCTCGGAGGCGGCGGCGGCGACCGCGCGCTCCATCTCGGCCGCATGGTCCCGGCAGCCGCGCAGCAGCAGCCGGGCGACCCAGCCGACGAAGGCGAAGGCGGGGCGGCGCACCACCGCCACCAGGGCGGGCGCGGGGCCGGACGACGGCTCGCCGCCCTGGGCCGCGACGGCCACGGCGGCGTCCAGCCCGCGCACGAAGCGGCGGGCGGAGGCTATGTCGGGATGGACGGACGGGCCGGTGCCCGCCACCACCGGGGCCAGCAGGGCGCGCAGCTCGGCGACCCGCATCCACCACAGGAACGGTGAGCCGATCACCAGCACCGGCGCCTGCGGGACGCGCCGCTCGGGGCGGTCCACGATCCGGTCCGCGCCGCTCGCGGGCGCGGGGGCGCCCCGTGCGGAGCGGGGCTCCTCGACCGCCAGGGCGCCGCGGTCCCTATGCTCCCGGCGCTGGGCATGCGCCGGATGCGTACGGTCCTCCAGCCAGCTGTCGCAGTCGGGGGTGAGCGCTATGGCCGAGGGCGCGGGCACCTCCAGGCGCTCGGCCAGGTCGCGCACCAGTCGATAGAGATCGGGCGCCGTCTCCTCGGCGATGGGCACCGTCGGGGTGAGCGCGGGCCTGGCCCGGACGACCACGGCGGCCACGGCCGCCGCCAGCAGCAGGACCAGCAGAGCGCCACCGGTCACCACCCAGCGCAGGGCCGTCCAGCCCTGGTCCTGGGAACCTCCGACGCTGCCGGTGGCGCTTGCGGCCAGCAGCACGACGGCGGCCGCGGCCGGGAGGAGTGCGACCGCGAGCGCCGTGCTCCGGATGCGCAGTACCGCGAGGGCGCGAGCGCGCGCCGCCAGGGCACCTGCTTCGGTACCTGCCACGGTTCTCATCACCCCCTACTGTCCGGCCGATGTTTGAACAGCGGACGACGGCGGCGTTGTTTTCTCCCACCCACTGTCGCACTGGCCGCCCACTCCGCAATGCCAGTGGGCCAGTTGCCGCACCTCGCCTGAGCGGCACACTAGTTGGGGGCCGGGCGTGCGTCAGCAGGATGCGGAAGCGCTCACCCGATGGAATGGCCTTGGGTAAAACCGGGAACTTCGCGATGGCGACGCCTGGCCCCGTGTGAACAGGCGGAAGCGGCGTTCGGGGCCGTTCACGGGCCCGCCCGGGACACCGCTTGAGACTCTTCTTACAGCCTGACTCGCAGCCTGTCCTTACGAGGCCGCGTCGGCTGCCGCCTTCGCGGCGATGTCGGAGCGGTGGTGCGAGCCCTCCAGCCCGATCCGGCCCACCGCGCGGTACGCCCGCTCGCGCGCCTTCGCCAGGTCGGAGCCGGTCGCGGTGATGGAGAGCACCCTGCCCCCCGCGCTCACCACCTCACCGGACGCGCCGTCCCGCTTGGTGCCCGCGTGCAGGACGTACGCCTTGGGGCCGTCCTGCTCGGCCACCGCGTCCAGCCCGGTAATCGGGTCGCCGGTGCGGGGGGTGTCCGGATAGTTGTGCGAGGCGACGACCACGGTCACGGCGGCGCCGTCGCTCCAGCGCAGCGGCGGCTCGGCCTCCAGACGGCCGGTGGCGGCGGCGAGCAGCACCGCGGCCAGCGGGGTCTTCAGCCGGGCCAGGACCACCTGGGTCTCCGGGTCGCCGAAGCGGGCGTTGAACTCGATCACCCGCACCCCGCGCGAGGTGATCGCCAGGCCCGCGTACAGCAGCCCGGAGAAGGGCGTGCCGCGGCGGCGCAGCTCATCGACGGTGGGCTGGCAGATCGTGGCCACGACCTCGTCCACCAGCTCGGGGTCGGCCCAGGGCAGCGGGGAGTACGCGCCCATGCCGCCCGTGTTCGGGCCCTCGTCGCCGTCGTGGGCGCGCTTGAAGTCCTGGGCGGGCTGGAGCGGGACCACGGTCTCGCCGTCGGTGATCGCGAAGAGGGAGACCTCCGGGCCGTCCAGGAACTCCTCGATCACCACCCGGCCGCAGGCCAGCGCGTGCGCTCGGGCGGCCTCGACGTCCTCGGTCACCACGACGCCCTTGCCCGCGGCCAGGCCGTCGTCCTTGACGACGTACGGCGCGCCGAACGCGTCCAGCGCCTCGTCGATCTCGGCGGGCGTGGTGCACACATAGGCGCGGGCGGTGGGCACTCCCGCCGCCGCCATCACGTCCTTGGCGAACGCCTTGGAGCCCTCCAGCTGCGCCGCCTCGGCGGACGGCCCGAAGGCCGGGATCCCGCGCTCGCGCACGGCGTCGGCCACCCCCGCCACGAGCGGGGCCTCCGGCCCCACGACCACGAGGCCCACCCCCAGGGAGGCGGCGAGGTCGGCGACGGCGGCGCCGTCGAGCGCGTCGACCGCGTGCAGCTCGGCCACCTCGGCGATGCCGGCGTTGCCGGGGGCGCAGTGCAGTGCGGTGACGTCGGGGTCGAGGGAGAGAGCGCGGCACAGGGCATGTTCGCGGGCGCCGCCGCCGATGACGAGGACCTTCACGGTATGCAGCCTATTGCCTCGGGTGCGGGCCGCTGTGCGGTGGGGGTTGCCACCCTGTCCGCGCCGGAGCCGCGGCGCCGGAACCGCGGCCCTGGGGGCCGCCGGCTCCGTCTCGCGCCTTCGGCGCATGGGCGCGGCCCCGGCCGGGCCGACCAGTCCCGGATCCGGTGCGCGGGCCACTCTTTTGGGTGAGGAGTGGGCGGTCCTATACCCGATGGGGCAGCTCTTACGGGCGGAAAACCCGTGATCGGGTCTTCGTGGCCAGCCGTTCGGCGGTAGGAATGGTGGTCGCGCATCAGCCGCGCGCCAGGAGAAACGCCGCCGCAGAGGGAGTTGCACGGTGAGTCAGCCGGAGATGCAGCCCGAGGGGCTCCCTCGGCCGGAGGGTGCGAGAGCCCAGGGTGACCTGCTCGGTCGGCCCTTCCCGCACGGCGACTGGGGGGAGCCGGCGGACCGGCTCGACGAGTTGTACCGGTGGGTCGAGGAGGGCGCCCTGGAGGTCGCGGGGTGGTACCTCGCCGAACGGGTGTGGAAGCGGCGGACCGCCCGGGTGCTGCGGGTGGGCGCCGCCGTGGCGGTGGTCGTGGCGGGCGTGCTGCCGCTGCTCGATCTGAACGGGGCGCTGGACGGCGGCGCGGGCTGGGGCGCGCTGGCGCTGCTGCTGGCGGCCGCCTGCGTCGGCGGCGACCGGTTCTTCGGGCTGACGTCCGGCTGGATGCGGGACGTGGCCACGGCGCAGGCGGTGCACCGGCGGCTGGAGGCGCTGCAGTTCGACTGGGCGTCGGAGAGTGTGCGGGAGGTGCTGGGCCCGACCGAGGGCACCGCGAGCGAGGCCGTGGAGCGGTGTCTTTCGGTGCTGCGGCGGTTCTGCGAGGACGTGTCGGAGCTGGTACGGGCCGAGACGGCGGGCTGGATGGTGGACTTCGGGTCCGGTTCGGCGCCACTGGTCACGCAGGCGCTGATGGCCCAGGGCTCCCGTCCGGACAGCGGGAGCCCCACGAGCCGCTTTCCGCTGCCGCCGGGCCCCGCCCGGCCCAATATGCCGCGGCAGCGTCCTCCCGAGCCGCCCCGCTGACGGCCGGACCGCAACGCGTGTCGGAGCGGTCAGCCAATGGAACGGTCGGTCGAAGGAACGGTCGGCCGAAGGAACGGTCAGCTGAAGACGATCATCGAGCCCTGGCCCAGGCTGCGCGTCGCCGCCGCGTGCAGACCCAGCCAGACATGGCGCTCCCGTGCGAAGGGGCTGTCCTCGTACGGGACCGAAGCCGCCGGCTCCTCCAGGCTCGTGGGGCGAGCCGGGGGCGCGGGGGCGGCCGGAGGGTTGGACGGGTCGATGCCGAGCGCCGGGGCGACCGCCTCCAGCTCGCGCAGCAGGCCGTGGCTGGATCCCAACGGGCCGCCGCCCTCGAGGAGTTCGTCGTTGGACAGCGGGCTCTGGAAGTCGACGGGGACATACGCCCCCGCGTGGTCGTAGTGCCACACCAGATGCGACTGCTGGGCCGTGGGCTCGAACATCTCCAGCAACTGTTCGTAATCCCCGCCCAGTTCGTCCACGGGCGTCACCGCGAGTCCGCACAGTTGCAGCAGATAGGCACGGCGGAGAAAGTGCAGCGCGTCGTAGTCGAAACCGGCCACCGGGGCGACATCCCCGGACAGTCCCGGCATATAGCTGAAGACAGGCACGGGCGGCAAACCGGCATCACTGAGGGCCTTGTCGTACGCGGCGATCTCTTCGGCGAAGGGGTTGTCGGGGCTGTGGCACAGCACATCGACGAGGGGGACCAGCCAGAGGTCACATGCCACGCGATCTCACTCTCGTATCCGTACGGTCGATGGTCAGCCCAGCGTAATGCCCCGCGTACGCCTCGCGAAGAGTGCCGGAGGCCAACCCTGGCGGGCCGTTTCACCTGCCACCGCTCCGGCGTCCCCGGCCTCCGGTTCACTGACCGTCCAGGGGGAACCGCTGGGGGCCGGGCGGCGTCCGAGAAGAGTTCAGGAGGAGATCAGGGGGAGTTGACCTCCGACGTCCGGTTCCGCGCGCGCGACTCCTCCCGCTCCACCAACCGCTCGATCAGCGCACGGAAATGCGCGTTGTACGCCCCTATCAACCGCTCCGAGTCATGCGGGTCCCCACGGGTGACCGCCGCGGTGAGCTCGGAGTGCCCCGTCCACAGCTGACCGCGCAGATCGGGGACGCGCCGCAGATAGGGCACCGTGAAGACCCAGGTCTGCACGCGCAGCCGCTGCAGAAAGTCCGACACATACGGATTGCCGACCAGCCCGCAGATCTCGCGCCAGAAGCGCAGGTCATAGCCGATGAGGATGTCCAGGTCACCGGAGCGGGCGGCCCGCTCGGCCTCCTCGGCCCGCCGCCTTACCGAGGCCAGCGCCTGCGGGGTCATGGTGTTCAGCGTCTGCTCGACGTAGTGGCGGAAGACGCCCTCGACCACCATCGTGCGGGCGTCGGCCATGTGCCGGAAGTCGTCGATGGTGAAGTCGTGGACCTTGAAGCCCCGGTGCTCCTCGACATCGAGCAGCCCTTGGGAGCACAGGTCCAGCAGTGCCTCCCGGACGGGGGTCGCGGAGACGCCGTACTGCTGGGCGATCTCCTTGACGGTGAACTGGCGCCCCGCAGGGAGCCGGCCCGCGAGCACCTCGTCGCAGAGCGCGTCGGCGATCTGCTGCCGCAGGGTGTTCCGCTTGACCGGGCTGGCGCCGGGCACGGGCATCGAGGACCGTCTCCTTCCACGGCCGTCGGATCAAGAAAGCGGACGGCCCTCGCATCACGATATGCGAGGGCCGTTGCGCGGAACACGCAGAGTGCGGCAGTGGTCTACACCGGGCAGCGCTCGGGCGGCGACCGGAGGGCAAACGGGCAGAGCCCCGGTGCGACTACGCCGTATGCGCGTCGGCCGCGCCCAGCGCCTCGTCCAGGATGGCGAGCCCCTCCTTGGCCTCGGCCTCGGTGACGGTGCACGGCGGCACCACATGGGTGCGGTTCATGTTCACGAAGGGCCACAGACCGCCGCGCTTGCAGGCCGCGGCGAAGTCGGCCATCGGCTGGTTGGCCGGTCCGCTCGCGTTGTACGGGACGAGCGGTTCGCGGGTCTCCTTGTCCTTGACCAGGTCCAGCGCCCAGAAGACGCCGAGGCCGCGCACCTCGCCGACCGAGGGGTGACGGTCGGCGATCTCCCGCAGCCCCGGGCCGATCACGTTCTCCCCGATCGCGGCGGCGTTCTCCACGATGCCCTCCTCCGCCATCGCGTTGATCGTCGCGACGGCCGAGGCGCAGGCCAGCGGGTGGCCGGAGTAGGTGAGACCACCCGGGTAGGGGCGCTGGTCGAAGGTCGCGGCGATCTCGGCGGAGATCGCGACGCCACCGAGCGGCACATAGCCGGAGTTGACGCCCTTGGCGAAGGTCAGCAGGTCCGGGGTGACGCCGAAGTGGTCCGCCGCGAACCAGTGGCCGGTGCGGCCGAAGCCCGCCATGACCTCGTCCAGGATGAAGACGATGCCGTAGCGGTCGCAGATCTCGCGGACGCCGGCCAGATAGCCGGGCGGCGGGACCATGATCCCGGCAGTGCCGGGGATGGTCTCCAGGATGATCGCGGCGATGGTCTGCGGGCCCTCGAAGGCGATGGTGTCCTCGAGGTGGCGCAGCGCGCGCTCGCACTCCTGCGCCTCGCTGTCGGAGTGGAAGGGCGAGCGGTAGAGGAACGGCGCCCAGAAGTGCACCACACCCGCCGAGGCGCTGTCGGAGGCCCAGCGGCGGGGATCGCCGGTGAGGTTGATCGCGGTGGCGGTGGCCCCGTGGTACGAGCGGTAGGCGGAGAGCAGCTTGGGGCGGCCGGTGTGCAGCCGGGCCATCCGGACCGCGTTCTCCACCGCCTCGGCGCCGCCGTTGGTGAAGAAGATCTTGTCGAGGTCACCGGGGGTGCGCTCGGCGACCAGCCGCGCCGCCTCGGACCGTACGTCCACGGCGAAGCCCGGGGCGATGGTGCACAGCTTCGCGGCCTGCTCCTGGATCGCGGCGACGACCTTGGGGTGCTGGTGGCCGATGTTGGTGTTCACCAGCTGGCAGGAGAAGTCGAGGTAGCGGTTGCCGTCGTAGTCCCAGAAGTACGAGCCTTCGGCGCCCGCGACAGCGAGGGGGTCGATCAGGCCCTGCGCGGACCAGGAGTGGAACACATGCGCACGGTCGGCGGCCTTGACGGCGGCGCCGGCCGCGAGGTCGGGGCTGGGCTGCACGGACACGTTCGGTACCTCGCATCGCTCGCGGGTCGGGGTGGAACCAGCGTACGGACCGTATCCCCGGGCCGGGCACCGACAGGCTGTCAGGGTTTCGGGCCGTCCGCCGACACCTTGCCGGGCCTCGGCGCTCTTGTCGTCACCGTCGGTGATCGGGGAGCGGCGTCCGGATTTCGCTCTCCGGCCCGGGAGTGACACAGGACGGATACGGAACCGATAACGGATCGTCCGCGTCGTCCACTTCGCTCTCAGCCGCCTTTATTCTCTCCAAGGGGCTGATCAGGGGGATTCACGGGGAAGGGGCGATCGACGCATGGAAGACCTGGGGGCCGAGGACCCTCGATGGATCGGTGAGTACCGGCTGCTCCGGCGCCTTGGCGCCGGTGGCATGGGCCGGGTGTTCCTGGCTCATTCTTCGCGCGGCCGTACGGTGGCGGTGAAGCTCGTCCAGACCGAGCTCGCCCAACAGGCCGAATTCCGGAGGCGGTTCAAACAGGAGGTGCGGGCCGCGCAGCGGGTCGGGGGCGCGTGGACCGCGCCGGTGCTGGACGCCGACACCGAGGCCGCCACCCCATGGGTCGCCACCGGCTATATCGCCGGTCCCTCCCTGCACGCGATCGTCTCCGAGTCGGGCCGCCTGCCCGAGCGGACCGTCCGCATCCTCGCCCACGGCCTCACACAGGCCCTGCGCGACATCCACGACGCCGGTCTGGTCCACCGCGACCTCAAACCCTCCAACGTCCTGGTCACCATCGACGGTCCGCGCGTCATCGACTTCGGCATCGCGCGGGCGCTGGAGACCGTCACCGACGGCATCCTCACCCGCAGCGGCGCCGTCGTCGGGTCACCCGGTTTCATGTCGCCCGAGCAGGTGCGCGGCGAGCGGGTCACCCCGGCCAGCGATGTCTTCTGCCTCGGCTCGGTGCTCGCCTACGCGGCGACCGGCCGTCAGCCCTTCGGCACGGCCAACAGCGGTGTGCACGCGGTCATGTACCGCATCGCACAGGAGGAGGCGGACCTGGAGGGGCTGCCGGAGGGGCTGCGCGAGCTGGTCACCGACTGCCTGAAGAAGGCCCCGGACGACCGGCCCTCGCTGGAGGAGCTGCTGGACCGTACGGCCGGTGCGGACGACGACGGCGAACCGTGGCTGCCGGGCGGGCTCGTCGCCCAGCTCGGACGGCATGCGGTGCAGCTCCTGGAGGTGGAGACGCCCGCGGGGCCGGGGGTGCCCGCCGTGCCGGGGATGCCCGCGCGGCCTGCCGTGCCGCCCGTGGCCGGGGCGGCGGGACCCGCCGTCCCGCCGCCGCCCTCCGCGCCGCCGTCGGCCACGTCCTACCCGCTGGCTCCGGCGGAGCCCCCCACGCCCCCGCCACCCGCCACACCGCCGCCCGCCACACCGCCGCTCCCGTCGGCCGTGCCCCAGGCGGGCGCACCGCTCCCCCCGGCTCCGTCCGCGCCTCCTTCGGCGGGCGCGGGGCAGGCCGCCGGACCCGCGACGCCCGGCGGGCACCCTGCGGCGCCGTACGGCGCCGCACCGCAGGCGGGCGGGGACCGGGGCAGCTCGGACCCGGCCGCCGGGCCGCAGGCCGCCTCGTCGTCGGCCGACGCGCCATCGGGCGACGGCGCGCAAGCCGGTTCGGGCCACAGCGGGCCGGGGCAGGGTGCCGCGCGCCAGGACACCCCGGGCCACCCCGCCGCAGGGCCCGCAACGCCGGGCGGGGCAGCCGCCGGACCGCAGGGCGCTACGCCTTCGGCGGGCGCGGCGCAGGCCGGGGCGGCGGGGGGATCCGCCGCGTCCCCCAGCACGCCCGGTGGTGCCGCGCCGGGCCACGACGCCCCGCAGGCCGCCGCATCCGGAACACCCGGCCAACGGTCAGCCGCGTCGCAGGCAGGCGCAGGGCAGCCAGACCCACGGCAGGCGGACGCGTCCCCGGCCGGTGGCAGCCAGGGCGCCGGGACCGCCGGGACGCCGGGCGGGCCGAAGGGCGCGCCCTCCCCCGCCGGACCACAGGCAGGCGAGGGCCAGGGCGCACCCGGACACCCCACGCCACCGCACGCCGGAACGGGCGACGCCGCAGCCGCGTCGCCCAACTCGCCCGGCGGCGCCGGACCACAGAGCGCCGCGCCGTACGCGCCGCCGCGGGGAAGCGGCGCGCAGGGCACCCCCGGAAGCGCCGCACCACCGCGGGCCGCAGCCGGAAACCCCACCCCGCCTCACGCCGGAGCGGCGCCCGCCGCGCCCAACTCGCCCGGTTCCGCCTCCCCCTACGCCGCCCCGGCGTACGGCTACCCGCCGCACGCCACACCGCCGCGGCCCGGCGCGGACGGTGAACCGCAGACGCCGCCGCACGCCTTCGGGCCGCCCGCCGTCACCTCGTTCGGGCCCGCCCCGTCCCCAGGCCAGGCGGCCGCCGCCTCACCCTCCGCCGCCTCGCCCTCCGCCGGCTTCGGCCCGAGCGGGCCGAGCACACCGGCCACACCAGGCGGACCAGGCGGCCCCGGCAGCGGCTCGCCGCAGCCGCCCAAGCGGCGCCGTAAGACGCTCATCGTCGTCTCGGCCGCGGTCGCCACACTGCTCATCGCCGGGGTCGCCGCCCTCGCCGTGGTCAAGGGGAACGACGACGAGGGCGGCAAGGGCGACAGAGCCAAGACCGACTACGACAAGATGACCCACACCCCGCCCAACAGCCCCGACGGCGCCAACTCCAAGGCACCCACCGGTGGTTCGGGCGCGCCCGAACCGTCCTCGACCAAGCTGGGCACGACAGGCGACGTGCCCACCGAGTATCTGGGCGCCTGGGAGGGCGAGATCAAGGAGAGCGGCTCGTCCACCGGCAAGATCCGCCGGATCGTCCTCTCCCAGGGGCCGGTCGGCGCGGTCGTCGCCGAGACCCTGACCTCCGACTCGGACTCGTTCTGCCAGGACTCGGCCAAGCTCAAGTCGGCCGACAGCCTGCTCCTCATCGAGGACGACGAGGTCACCACCAGCATCCCCGAGGAGAGTTGCAGCACGGTCGGCGAGCAGACCCTGCGGATAGGCAACGACGGCACCCTCGCCTGGAGCACCACGGACGGCTCCTACGAGGCCACGCTGCGCCCCTCGAAGAGCGGCGGCAAGCCGATCCCCTCCTCGTACGAGGGCACTTGGCTGGCGAAGGACGCGTTCGGGAAGCAGGACGCCACGCTGAAGATCACCATCAAGCAGGGCGCGATCGGCACCGCGGTGGCCCAGGAAGTCGCGGACAGTAAGAAGTACCACTGCGAGGGGGACCGGGTCCTGGCCTCGGTGGAGAAGGGTCTCGTCCTCAGCCCGTCGAAGTTCACCGGGGGTACCCCTAAGAATCTCTGTGGGCCCGGCACGTCACTCACGTTCACCTCTTCCGGACATGACAAGCTGCGTGTCGAGTATGACGACCCGGACGATTACAGCGATGAGACGATGACACAGACGTTCACCCGCCTCGACTGATCGGCCGATCGGCGCAGGGACTATCGGCACAGGGACAGGAGCCACACCGCGATGGAGAACCTCGGGGCCCAGGACCCGCGGTGGATCGGCGAGTACCGGCTGCTCGGCAAGCTCGGCGAGGGCGGAATGGGCCGGGTCTATCTCGCCCGCTCCGCCCGCGGCCGCACCGTAGCGGTGAAGCTCGTACAGGCCGAACTCGCACGACAGCCCGACTTCCGCGGCCGCTTCAAGCGGGAGGTGGAGGCGGCCACACGGGTCGGCGGCCAGTGGACCGCCCCCGTGCTCGACGCCGACACCGACGCCGAGGTGCCCTGGGTGGCCACCGGCTACATCGGCGGTCCGTCCCTGCACAGCGTCGTCGCCGAGGACTTCGGTGCGCTGCCCGAGCGCTCGCTGCGGATCCTGGCGAACGGACTGGCCCTCGCGCTGCGCGACATCCACGGCGCCGGGCTGGTCCACCGCGATCTCAAGCCGTCCAACATCCTCATCACCATCGACGGTCCGCGCGTCATCGACTTCGGCATCGCGCGCGCCCTGGACGCCGTGGGCTCCACCACGGGCGGCAATCTGACGATGACCGGCGCGGTCGTCGGCTCGCCCGGTTTCATGTCGCCCGAGCAGGTGCGCGGCGAGCCGGTCACCGCCGCGAGCGATGTCTTCTGCCTGGGCTCGGTGCTCGCCTTCGCCGCCACCGGACGTCAGCCGTTCGGCAACGTGGACAGCGGGATCCACGCCCTGATGTACCGAATAGCCCAGGAGGAGCCCGATCTGGTGGGGCTCCCCGAGGGGGCGCGCGGGCTGGTCACCGCATGCCTGAACAAGGACCCGGCCAAGCGGCCCTCGGTGGACGAACTGATCGCCGCCACCCAGCCGGTGACCGACGACGGCGAGCCCTGGCTGCCGGGCGGGCTGCTCGCCCGGCTCGGACGGGACGCGCTGCAGCTCCTCGAGGTGGAGGCGGAGAACGCCCAGCCGGACTCCATGGCGCCGCAGCAGGGCCCGTCGGCGTACGGCCATCCCCAGGCCGGCCATCCCCAGGCCGGCCGCCCTCAGGCCGGCCCGCCTACCCCGCCCGGCCCCGCCGCGTACGGCTCGCCGTCGGCGTACGCGACACCTCACGCGCATGCGGCCGGGGGGCCCGCGTACCAGGTGCCTCCGCCCGCCCAGCCCTGGCAGGGCGGCTATCAGACGCCGGTGGGCTATCCCGCCCAGGGCACCAGGCTGAAGCCGATACGGGGTCTGGCCACCGCGTTGATGAGCATGTTCGGCATCTGGCTGGTGCTGACGCTGCTCGATATGGTGCTGAACATCGCGCTGCTCGACACGTACTTCTCGCTCGACTCCGGCACGGCCACCGACGACATGCTCTACAGCAAGAAGAGCGACGTCGAAGCGATGGACAGCGGCACGGGTGTCGCCGCGCTCGTGCTCGTCGTGCTGTGGCTGGTCTGGTTCCGGACCGCCTACATCAACTCCACGGTGCTCAACCCCGGCCGGCAGCGGTTCGGCAGCGGCTACGCCGTGGGCGCCTGGTTCATCCCGATCGCCCAGCTGTGGCTCCCCAAGCAGATCGCCAACGACGTCTGGACCTCGAGCACTCCTCCGGGGCCCGGCCGTCCCGGACGCGGGGTGCTGCACTGGTGGTGGACGTTCTTCGTGATCATGTTCCTGATGTTCCCGGTGAACGGGATCAGCGAGATCGTCGGCGACAACATCCGGGAACAGCGGCCCAGGGTCGCCCTCAGCATCGCCGACGACGTCATCGGCATCCTGACGGCGCTGCTGGCCATCGCGGTGGTGCGGCGGATCACCAAGATGCAGGAGCGGCGGGCCACGGCTCCCGTCGGCCACGCGCAGCAGCCCGCCGGAGTGTTCGGCCCGCCCGCGGCGTAGTGACGCCGACGGCCCGCCCGCGGCGTGATGACGCCGGCGCGCGGGCCGCTCTCCCGTCGAGGGTCAGAGGAACGAGTTGATCTGGATGGTCTCGTCGCGGCCCGGTCCGACGCCGATCGCCGAGATCGGGGCGCCCGACATCTCCTCCAGCGCCTGGACGTACTTCTGCGCGTTCTTCGGCAGCTCGTCGAAGGTCTTGGCCCGGGTGATGTCCTCCGACCAGCCCGGCAGGGTCTCGTAGATCGGCTTGGCGTGGTGGAAGTCGGTCTGGCTGTACGGCAGCTCCTCGACCCGCTTGCCGTCGATCTCGTAGGCGACGCACACCGGGATCCGCTCCCAGCCGGTGAGCACGTCCAGCTTGGTGAGGAAGAAGTCGGTCAGGCCGTTGACCCGGGTCGCATAGCGCGCGATGACCGCGTCGAACCAGCCGCAGCGCCGGTCGCGCCCGGTGGTCACACCACGCTCGCCGCCGATGGTGCGCAGCTTCTCGCCGTCGTCGTCGAGAAGCTCGGTGGGGAACGGGCCCGCGCCGACGCGGGTGGTGTACGCCTTCAGGATGCCGATCACGCGGTTGATCTTCGTCGGGCCCACTCCGGTGCCGGTGCAGGCACCGCCCGCGGTCGGGTTGGAGGAGGTGACGAAGGGATACGTGCCGTGATCGACGTCGAGCAGCGTGCCCTGACCGCCCTCGAAGAGGACGACCTGGCCCTGGTCGATGGCGTTGTTGAGGAGCAGGGTGGTGTCGGCGACATAGCCGCTGAGCGGGTCCGCGTAGCCCAGCAGTTCCTCGACGACCTGGTCGGCCGCGATGGCACGGCGGTTGTAGAGCTTGGCCAGCACCTGGTTCTTGTTGTCCAGGGCCGCCTCTACCTTCTGGCGCAGGATCGACTCGTCGAAGAGATCCTGGACCCGGATGCCCACACGGTTGATCTTGTCCGCGTAGGCCGGGCCGATGCCGCGTCCGGTGGTGCCGATCTTCCGCTTGCCGAGGAAGCGTTCCGACACCTTGTCGAGGGTCGTGTGATACGGCGTGATCAGATGGGCGTTACCGCTGATCAGCAGCTTGGACGTGTCGACGCCGCGCTCATCCAGTCCGCTCAGCTCGGAGAGCAGGACCGAAGGGTCCACGACGACACCGTTGCCGATGACCGGGGTGCACCCGGGCGACAGGATTCCGGACGGGAGGAGGTGCAGCGCGTACTTCTGGTCGCCCACCACCACGGTGTGGCCGGCGTTGTTACCGCCCTGGTAGCGCACTACATAATCCACGGAGCCGCCGAGCAGGTCGGTGGCCTTTCCCTTGCCCTCGTCACCCCACTGAGCACCGAGCAGCACAAGTGCGGGCACAGGCGTACACCCCTTCCGGGCGGGGCATGTCCAACGTGCATGGTGACGTGCGCCACCACAAGAGCCGTCGAACCGGTGCCCCGGATAGACGAAGCCCCTGGCGCAACAGCGACAGGGGCTCTTGCACCGAGAGATTACCTGAGGAAGGACCGAGGTGTCGGCTCCAGATCCCCGGCCCCCTGCGCCGGACACCGTCCGGGGGCGCCCGCTGCTCATGGTCATCGACCCCAACGCCCGGCGAATGGACGGGGAGTCGGTGCGGATCGCGAAAGATGTGCTCTGTGCGGGAGCGCAGACGAAAATCTGCCTGCCGGACGGCCCGGAGGAAGTCGAGCGGGCTCTGGCCCGCCGCGGCGCCCGACGGCCGGTGCTGGTGGGCGACGACCGCGCCCTGCTGCGGATGGTGGAGCTGTTGCACCGGCGGCGGGAGCTGGCGGACGCGACGCTGTCGGTGGTCCCGGTCGGCGGCTCCGCGACGGTCGCCCTGGCCCATTCGCTCGGCGTGCCGACGGACGCGGTCGCCGCGGCCCGTACGGTCCTCGACGGGACCGCGCGCCCGCGTGATCTGCTGGTGGACGAGAGCGGCGGGGTGGTCCTCGGTGGCCTGCGGATCCCCTCCGGACGCGCTCCTTACGACGCGCACGGGACGCCGGGCGGCGGATGCGGCGCGGCGGCCGGGCCGGACGGGCACGACTCCGGGCCGTTCGGCGACGGGTCGAGGGGCCGGGACTGCCGCTGCGATCCCTGCGACCGCGACCGCGACCGCCGCCGCCGGGCCGAGGAAGACGGGGAGGACGGCAGGGACGGAGGGGACGGCGGGCTCGGCGGGGGCCCGCCCGGCGACGACCCGGACGGCGATGGCAACCGGCCGTGGTGGACCCCGGCGGCCCGCACCGCCCGCACCGCGCTGACGCTGCTCTCGCTCCCTGTGATCGGGCTGGCCGGCGGCGTCCGGCGACCGGCACATCCGCCGCCGCAGCGGCTGCGGATCGAGGCGGACGGGGTGCTGCTGACCGATCTGGACCGGCCGGTGGAGCGGGTCTCGGTGTCAACGGCCGCACCGGGCGGCGGGCTGGCCGAGGTCGTCGTCCATCCCCACGCGGCGGACGGTCCGCTGCGCACCCGGGCGCGGGCCGTCACCGTCTCCGGCCCGGACTTCCGCTATCACGCGGACGCGCTGATCCGGGGCCCGGTGCGCAGCCGCACCTGGACGGTCCTGGCGGAGGCGTGGTCTCTGATGCTGCCCCACCGCCCTTGAGCCCCACTCGCGCCACCACGGGGCGGACGGCGCGATACCCGTGCGGGCCGGACCCGAGGGCCACCGGCACCGGGCCGCACACGACGGGTACCGGCACCGGGCCGCACGCGACGGGTACCGGCGCCAGGCCGCACACGACGGGTACCGGCGCCAGGCCGCACGCGACAGATACCGGCACCAGGCCGCACGCGACAGATACCGGCACCAGGCCGCACGCGACAGATACCGGCACCAGGCCGCACGCGACAGATACCGGCACCAGGCCGCACGCGACAGATACCGGCACCAGGCCGCACGCGACAGATACCGGCACCAGGCCGCACGCGACAGATACCGGCACCAGGCCGCACGCGACAGATACCGGCACCAGGCCGCACGCGACAGGTACCGGTACCGGGCCGCACGCGACCGCCGCTGGCGCGCGGCCGCGGGCGACCGCATCCGGCGCCGGGCGGGATCGCCCGGCGACCCGCCTCCGGGCCCGGCGCCCCCGGGCGCCACGCTCGCGGCGCCGTCCCGGCCGCTAGCCCGCCTCCGCCTCGCGCGCCTCGCGCGCCTCCGCGGCGCGGTCCGCGGCCTGGTGGGCGCGCCAGCGCTCCAGCATCTTGGGCAGCTCCTGCTGGACCCATTCGAAGAAGTCGGCGGTCTCGGTGATCCGCAGCCCTGCCGGGGTGCTCGGGCCGAGCACCTTCACGCCGTCCCGCATGGTGTTCTCCCAGCGGGCCAGGATCTGGTCGCGGCGGGTCAGGGTCTCGTACCAGACCTCGCTGTAGAGCCGGTAGCGATCGCGGCGGGAGCCCGGCTCGCGCTCGCGCACCACCATGTCCACCTGGGACAGATAGCGGATCGCGCCCGAGACCGCGGCCGGGCTGATCCGCAGCTGCTCGGCGAGCTCGGCGGAGGTGAGGGCCCCGGCGTCGGAGACGAGAAGCGCCGCGAAGACCCGCGCCGCCATGCGCTGCATACCGGCCTCGGCAAGATCGGCCGCGAACCGCTCGACGAACCTGGACACCGCCGCTTCGTCCCGCGCATCACCGGGCGCGTCCTCCGGTTCGATCGTCTCCCTCACCGCTTCATCATCTCCTCTCTTCGTCACATCATCATAAGTTTATATGGTTCCTTAACTTCACAATTTTGTGAAACTAGCGTAGCTTCGAAATCATGAAAACGGCAATCTCCGTGTCCGGCCTCCACAAGTCCTTCGGCCGGACCCACGCGTTGGACGGCCTCGACCTCGAAGTCGAGGCAGGTGAGGTCCATGGCTTCCTCGGGCCCAACGGCGCCGGGAAGTCCACCACCATCCGGGTCCTCCTCGGTCTGCTCCGCGCCGACTCCGGTGCGGTGCAGATGCTCGGCAAGGACCCCTGGCACGACGCGGTCGACCTCCACCGCCACATCGCCTACGTCCCCGGGGACGTCACCCTGTGGCGCAACTTGAGCGGCGGAGAGGTCATCGACCTTTACGGACGGCTGCGCGGCGGGCTGGACTCAGCACGCCGCGCCGAGCTCCTGGAGCGGTTCGAGCTCGACCCCACCAAGAAGGGCCGTACGTACTCCAAGGGCAATCGGCAGAAGGTCGCCCTGGTCGCCGCGTTCGCATCCGAAGTGGAGCTGCTGATCCTCGACGAGCCGACCTCCGGGCTCGACCCCCTCATGGAGGAGGTCTTCCGCGCGTGCGTCGCCGAGGAGCGCGACCGTGGTCGTACGGTGCTGCTCTCCAGCCACATCCTCAGCGAGGTCGAGGCGCTCTGCCGGAGAGTGAGCATCATCCGCAAGGGCAGGCGGGTGGAGTCCGGCTCGCTCACCGAGCTGCGCCATCTGACCCGTACGTCGGTGACCGCCGAGCTCGCCGGAGAGCCGAACGGCCTGTCCGGCCTCCCCGGTGTGCACAACGTGGACATTCAGGGCCGCCAGGTCAAGCTCCAGGTCGACACCGACAAGATGGACGCCGTGCTGCGCCAGCTCACCCAGGCCGGGGTGCGCAGCCTCATCTCCACCCCGCCCACCCTGGAAGAGCTCTTCCTGCGCCACTACCAGGACGACATCTCGCACACGGAAGCCGAGGCGATCGTCCGATGACCGCCGTAGCCGACGCCCGGGTCTCTCCCCGCGCCCGCGGATCGGCCCGCGATCTGGCCGGCACGGGCACGCTGTTGCGGCTCGCGCTGCGGCGCGACCGGATCATGATGCCGGTGTGGGTGCTGTGCCTGGGGCTCACGGCCAGCAGCACCGTCGGCCGTCTGAAGAGCGCGTACGACACCCCCGCCCGGCGCGCCGACCTCGTCCAGGACATGAACGGGAACGGCTCGACCCGGGCCCTGTTCGGCGCCGCCTTCGACGACTCGCTCGGCGCGCTCACCGTCTGGCGCGTGGGTGCCTTCCTTACGGTGTTCGCCGCGATCATGAGCCTGCTGATCGTGATCCGGCACACCCGTGAGGAGGAGGAGACCGGCCGTCAGGAGGCGCTCTCCGCCGGCATGGTCGGCCGCCGCGCCGGTCTCACCTCGGCGCTGCTCGCCGTGGGCATCGCCAACGGCGCGGTGACCCTGCTCATCGCGGGCAGCCTCGCGGGCCAGGGCGGCACCGGCGCGCTCGCGCTCGGCCTCGCCGTCGGCCTGTCCGGTATGGCCTTCGGCGGTCTGGCCGCCGTCGCCGCCCAGCTCACGGAGAACGCACGGCTGGCCCGGGGCCTGAGCTCCGCCGCGGTCGGCGTCGCCTTCGTGCTGCGCATGGCGGGTGACGCCGCCGAGGACGGCACCAAGGGCTCCGGCCACGTCCTGGTCTGGCTCTCGCCGCTGGGCTGGGCCGAGTACGCCCGGCCGTACGGGGGCGAGCGGTGGTGGCCGCTGCTGCTGATCGCCGTGCTCGCCGCGGCCTCGATCAGCCTCGCGTACTCCCTCGCGGGCCGTCGCGACGTGGGCGCCAGCTTCTACGCCAGCCGTCCCGGCCCGCCGGCCGCGGGCCCGCTGCTGAACGGGGTCTACGGCCTCGGCTGGCGGCTGCAGCGCGGTGCCCTGCTCGGCTGGGCCGCGGGCTTCGTCTTCGCGGGCGCCATCTTCGGATCCATCTCCGACGGTGCCGACGACTTCCTCGGCGACAGCGACCAGACCCGCGACATCATCCAGCGGATGGGCGGCGCCCAGGGGCTCACCGACGCGTTCCTGGCCGCCATGGTCGGCGTCCTCGGCACCATCCTCGCCGTCTATACCGCCAGCTCCGTGCTGCGGCTGCGCGGCGAGGAGACCGACCAGCGCGCCGAGCCCCTGCTGTCCAACGCCGTGGGCCGGCTGCGCTGGGCCGGGAGCCATCTGGTCATCGCCTACCTCGGCCCGGTCGTCATCCTCGCCATCGGCGGTCTGGCGCTCGGCCTGGGCTACGGCATCGCGGCGGGCGATCTGGCCGACCAGCTCGGCCGCTGTATGGGCGCCGCCCTCGCCCAGCTCCCGGCGCTGTGGGTGCTCACCAGCGTGACGCTCTTCCTCGTGGGCGTGTTGCCGAAGTATTCGGCCGCGGCCTGGGCCTTCGTCGGCTGGGTGGTCGCCCTGGGCTGGATGGGCCCGGCGCTGGAGCTGTCCGATTCCGTCATGGACACCTCGCCCTTCAGCCATCTGCCGAAGCTGCCGGGCGATGAGGTGACGGCCGCACCATTCCTGTGGCTGCTGCTTCTCTCGGTCGTTCTCGCCGCCGGAGGACTGGTGGGTCTGCGCCGCCGTGACATCGGCGGCTGACCCCCGTCGGCCCGCCACACCCCGGCAACGGCCCCCGTTGTCCACAGGCTGTGGACAACGGGGGCCCTTTCGTCTGCGCAATCCGCAGGGTGCCGTGTCCGCCGACTGCTGTCCGCGTGTCCGCCGGCTGGCCGCCGTCGTCCGCTCAGAGCTCGACCAGCAGCTCCCGCAGCCCGCGGATCACGAAGTTCGCCTGTGGCTCCGGCTCCTTGACCAGCCGCATCCCGGGCGCCTTACGGAGCAGCGCGCCGAAGGAGGCCGCGAGCTCCAGACGGGCCAGCGGGGCGCCGAGGCAGTAGTGGATCCCGGCGCCGAAGCTGACATGGGGGTTGTCGGCGCGGGAGAGATCGAGGGTGTCGGGGCGCTCGAAGCGGGCCGGGTCGCGGTTGGCCGAGCCGAAGAGCAGGGCGACCTCGCTGCCGCGCGGGATGACCATGCCGTCGATCTCGATGTCCTCCAGCACCCAGCGCTCGAAGAGCTGCAGCGGGGTGTCGAAGCGCAGGAGTTCGTCCACGGCGGTGGGCAGCAGCGCGTCCGGGTCGGCGCGGAGCCGGGCGAGCTGCTCGGGGTGGCGGAACAGCGCCCACCAGCCATTGCCCGTGGTGTTGACCGTGGCCTCGTGGCCCGCGTTGAGCAGCAGCACACAGGTGGAGATCATCTCCTGCTCGGTGAGCCGGTCGCCCTCGTCATGCGCGGCGATGAGCCCGCTGATCAGATCGTCCCCCGGGGCCTTACGGCGCGCGTCGATCAACTCGCGCAGATAGCCGGAGAATTCGAGGGAGGCGCGCACCGCCCGGCGCGCCGTCGCCTCGCTCGGGCCCAGCTCGTACATCCCGCAGATATCCGCCGACCAGGGCCGCAGCGCGGGGCGGTCGGCCTGCGGAATGCCGAGCATCTCGGCGATGACGGCGACCGGCAGCGGTTCGGCGACCGCCGCGATGAGATCGCCGCCGCCCGAGGCGACGAGGGAGTCGACGAGTTCGTCCGCGAACCGCCGGATCGTCGGCACCAGCGCCTCGACGGTCCGCGGGGTGAACGCCTTGGAGACGAGCCGCCGCAGCCGGGTGTGGTCCGGCGGTTCGAGATCGAGCATGCCGTGGTCGTTGAGGGTGTGGAACGGCTCGTGCTCGGGCGGCGGCGCGGTGCGGCCGAACTCCGCATGGCTGAAGCGGTGCAGATAGGTGCGGCCGAGCCGGCGGTCCCGCAGCAGGGCGCTGACATCCGCGTGCCGCGGGATCAGCCACTGGCGGGAGGGCTCGAACCAGTGCGCGCGGCCGCGCTCGCGCAGCGCGGCGTACGCCGGATACGGGTCCGCGACGAACGACGGCTGCCACGGGTCGAAGGCGGGCGCTTCCGCGCTGCTGCTGCTCATCCCCGGACGGTACCGCCGGGCCCGCCCGGCCTCCAGGGCACGCTCAGCCTCCGAGGACCCTCCCAGCGCCCGCTCAGCCTCCAGGGGTGACCAGGCGGGCCTCGTACGCGAACACCGCCGCCTGGGTGCGGTCGCGCAGCCCCAGCTTCACCAGGATCCGGCTGACATGCGTCTTCACCGTCGACTCGGCGACGATCAGCCGCTCGGCGATCTCGGCGTTGGAGCAGCCCTGGGCGACCAGCACCAGGACCTCGTTCTCCCGCTCGGTCAGCTCGGCCAGCCGCGCCTGCGGAGAGGGAAGCGGGCCGCCGAGCCCGGCGGCCTCCCCGATCCGCGAGAACGTGGTGATCAGACGCTTGGTGATGGTCGGCGCGAGCAGCGCCTCGCCCGCCGCGACGACACGTACCGCATCGCCGAGCTGACGGGCGGAGGCGTCCTTGAGCAGGAAGCCACTCGCTCCGGAGCGCAACGCCTGGTAGACGTATTCGTCCAGGTCGAAGGTGGTCAGGACGAGCACCTTGGCGTCCGCGTCCGCCGCGACGATCTCCCGGGTGGCCTCGAGGCCGTTGACCTCCGGCATCCGGATGTCCATCAGAACGACGTCGGGGCGCAGGGCGACGACCTGGGCGATGGCCTGGCGCCCGTCGACCGCCTCGCCGACGACCTCGATATCGGGCTGGGCGTTCAGCAGCACGGAGAAGCCCTCGCGGACCATCACCTGGTCGTCGGCGATCAGCACGCGGATGGGAGCGGTGACATCGGTCGTCATGGCTTCATCGTCCCTGCTTCCGGGGCGGGCCCCTGCCGCGGGGGCGTCGCGGCGTCCGGAGCGGAGGTCTCCGCCTCGGGGACCGCGGCGGCCGGGATGAAGGCCGCGACCTCGTAGCCGCCGTCCTCCTCCACCGCTCCCGCCGTCATCTCCCCGTTCAGCATCGCCACGCGCTCCCGCATCCCGAGCAGCCCGTGGCCCATGCCCGGCGAGGGGCGTACGGGCTGGGTGGGCGGGCCGTTGACGACCCGCAGGCCCAGACCGCCGAGGACGTACGCGATCTCGACGCGGGCGGTGGATCCGGGGGCGTGGCGCAGCGCGTTGGACAGCGCCTCCTGGACGATCCGGTAGGCCGACAGCTCCACACCGGAGGGCAGCGGACGTACGGCGCCGGTGATGACGTGCTCGACGGTCAGCCCCGCCGCCCGGACGCCCGCGAAGAGCGTGTCGAGCGTGGCGAGGGTCGGCTGGGGCGCCTCGGGGTCGGCGTCGGCGTAGGCATCGGGGTCGTCGGCGCGGACGACGCCGAGGAGGCGGCGGAGTTCGGTGAGCGCGGCGACCGCGTTCTCGCGGATGGTCGCGAAGCTGGTGGCCAGCTCCTCGGGCGGGTTCGCCACCCGGTAGGGCGCCGCCTCCGCCTGGATGGCGATCACGGACATGTGGTGCGCGACGACATCGTGCAATTCGCGGGCGATGGTCGCGCGCTCCTCCAGCAGGGTGCGGCGGGAGCGCTCCTCGTAGGTGGCCGACTGCTGCACGGCGACCTGCTGCTTGGTCTCGCGCAGACTGCGCCGGGCGACGACGGCGCCCACGATGACGCACGAGGCGACCACCATGGGGAAGGCGTTCGTGGGCCGCGCGTTGATGCCGAGCTCACAGGCGAGCCCGAACCCGGCCGTGAGCATCAGCATCCGCCCGGCCACCCGCGGGCGGTTCTGGGTCGCGACGATCACCATCACCACGATGTGCGACGCGAAGAGGGGCGCCGGCCAGGGCCACATGCTCCCCCCGTAGGTGTCGGCGACGCCCAGGCTCCAGACGAGGCTCGCCGCGAACGACAGCCACCAGGCGCCGATCGGCCGGTAAAGCGCCAGCGACAGCGGCACACCGCTGAGCAGGGCCAGCCCTACGCCCTCGGTCTCGCCCGCCACGGCCATGAGGTAGAAGACCAAGACCGCGATCGCGGCCCGCGGCAACCACGGCGCGTACGGCCGCACCGTCCGGGGCATGTACCGCACCAGCGGATGCGTGGCGGCCAGCGGCGGCACCGGGCGGAGGGCGAAGGCGCCGGTGATCAAGTCCTTCCGCAGATGGGAGAACGCCCGGCGGATGGTGCGGAGTTCGGTCCGCGGAATCGTCTGGGTCACGCCGTCCACGGTAGAGAGCCGAGCCAGCGCCGTCGTCCCCGGGAATGTGGATTGTGCGGCGTCCGACTCAAGTACTACGCGGCGGGGCGCGCCCTGCGGTGGCGTGGCCGGGTGCGCTGCGGCGCTACAGGGTGTCCAGCGGGCTTTCCCCACCCCGCCCCTTTTCGGTAACCAGGGGCTGGGCGGAGCCCCGCCACGCGGCGGGGCCGCGTATCTCCTCAAGGTCCGTCGGACACCGTCTGGGCGCCGGGTTCGCCGCGGGTCGCGTGGCCGGGTGCGGGCCGCCGGCACGCGCCAAGTGCGCCGCGGTGCCGCACGGTCGGGGGCACTGCGGTCGGGGGCGCTGCGGTCGGGCGCCCCAACTACCCTGCCGGGCCTGCCCCGGCCACATGGGCGATCTCGTCCGCGACGGTGTGGGCGACGGGCGTGGTGGGGTCGATGGGCGGGAAGTGTCCGCCCTCCGTCCTGACCAGCCGTACGTCCTGTCCGGCGCGGGTCGCGGCCGCCGTGAAGGCGTCCGCGACCGCCGGTGGCACGTCGATGTCGGTGCCGCCCTGCACGATGGTGGTGGGGATCGCGGTGGGCAGCAGTGCGGCGGGGTCGGCGAGGGCGAGCCGGGCCGTCAGTTCATCGCCGTCGCCACGGAGTTCACCGAGGAGTTCGCCGACGGCGCCGGAGCACACGTCCAGCGCACGGGCCGTGGCGAGGTCCGCGATGGGGGCGAGGGCGACGACACCGCGGAGCGGGGAGGGGGAGGGCAGATGCCAGGGAGTGCCGGACGGCAGCCGATGCCGGGCCGCCGCCCACAGCACGGCGTGCCCGCCCGCGGAGTGCCCGGTGAGCACCACGCGGTCCGGGTCGACCCCGGGAAGCCCGAGTTCCCGGGCGAGGCCCGGCACCGTATCCACCGCGGCCGCGATGTCGTCGAACGTCTCCGGCCACCGCCCCGCCCGTGCCGGTTCCGCCCCGCCGCGGCGGTATTCGACCGACGCCACCGCGAGCCCCCGCCCCGCCAGGAAGGCGGCGAAGGGGGACACATGGCGGCGGTCGTAGGGGGCGCGCCAGGCGCCGCCGTGGAAGAGGAGGACCAGCGGGGCGGGGCGGGCGGCCCCGCGCGGCCTGGACGGAAGGTAGAAGTCCGCCACCTGGTCCGGGTGTTCGCCGTACGCGGCGGACCGGTCCGGAGCCACGGGTGTGAGCCCCAGGACCGACGTCTCCTCGGCCGCTGCCCCGCCCATCGGTCAGCCCTCCTTCGCCAGTACGTCGGCCAGCACCCGCGCCGCCCGCTCCACCTCGGCGAAGCCCGTGTAGAGCGGGGTGAAGCCGAAGCGCAGCACATCGGGGCGGCGGAAGTCGCCCACGACACCGCGCCGCGTCAGCTCCGCCATCACCTCCCCCGCGTCCGCGCACCGCAGCGCCACCTGGCTGCCGCGCTCGGCGTGTGCGGCGGGGGTGAGGGACTGCACGCGGCCGGTCGGGACATAGTCCTCGACGCAGCGGAGGAAGAAGTCCGTCAGGGCCAGGCTCTTGGCCCTGACGTCCTCGATCGTCACGTCGTCCCACACCTCGAGGGCGGCTTCCAGGGCCAGCATCGAGAGGATGTCCGGGGTGCCGACGCGGCCGCGGGCCGAGCCGTCGGCCGGAGTGTAGGCGGAGGCCATGCCGAAGGGGTCGGCATGGGAGTTCCAGCCGGGCAGCGGCGAGTCGAAGCGGGGCTGATGCGCGCGGGCGACGTACAGATACGCGGGCGCGCCGGGCCCGCCGTTGAGGTACTTGTACGTGCAGCCGACCGCGAGGTCGACCCCGTGGTCGTCCAGCCCGACCGGCAGGGCGCCCGCGCTGTGGCACAGGTCCCACACGACGAGCCCGCCCGCCGCGTGCACGGCGGCCGTGGTCCCGGGCAGGTCGTGGAGGCGCCCGGTGCGGTAGTCCACGTGGTTGACCAGCGCGGCGGCGGTGCGCGCGCCCACGGCGGTGGGCATGTCGCCCGCCGCGACCGGCCGCAGGGTGCAGCCGGTCATCCGGGCGGCGGACTCGGCGATATAGCCGTCGGTGGGGAAGGTGGTCTCGTCGACCAGGATCTGATCGCGGTGGGCGCCGCGCGCCTGGGCGATCCGTACGGCCGCGACGACCGCCTTGAAGACGTTCACGCTCGTCGAGTCGCCCACCACGACCTGGCCGGGGGCGGCGCCGACGAGCCGGCCGACGCGGTCACCGATCCGCTCCGGCGCGGTCCACCAGCCGCTCTCCTCCCAGGAGCGGATGCGCAGCTCGCCCCATTCGCGGGCGACCACCTCGGCCAGCCGGTGCGGGACGGCGCGCGGCAGCGCGCCCAGCGAGTTGCCGTCGAGGTAGATCACGTCGTCGAGGGTGAAGGCGTCGCGCTTGGCGCGCAGCCGGTCGGCCGCGTCGAGTGTGGTGGCCTCGTCGCTCAGCGCGGACCGGGGCGGACGGGGCTCGGCCGCCCAGGACTCGGCACTGGTCGGCGCGGACTCCGCACCAGTCGGCCCGGACTCGGCACCAGTCGGCGCGGCGCCCGCCGACTCCGTGGGGATCGTCGCGTCAGACATGGCTGCGCGCCGTCCACAGCTCGGGGAAGACCGTCTTGCCCGCGCGCTTCTCCAGCCAGGCGACCCCGGCCGAGCCGCCGGTGCCGGTCTTGGCGCCCATCGCCCGCCGGGTCGCCACCAGGTGGTCGTTGCGCCAGCGCCACACCAGCTCGGCGACCTCGGTGAGCGCCTCGCCCAGCCTGACCAGCTCATCCTCGCGCGGGCCGGAGTAGATCTCCTCCCAGACCCGCTCCACCCCCGGATCGGGTTCATAGCGCAGGGCGGGATCGCGGTCCAGCACGGCGGCCGGGACGGCGAGGCCGCGGCGGGCGAGATAGCGCAGCACCTCGTCGTAGAGGCTGGGCTCGGTCAGCGCCTTCTCCAGCTCGGCGTGGACCCGCGGCGCGCCCCGGTGCGGGACGAGCATGGACGCGGACTTCTCACCGAGCAGGAACTCCAACCGCCGGTACATCGCCGACTGGAAGCCGGAGCCTTCGCCGAGCGCGGAGCGGTACGCGTTGAACTGGCCGGGGGTGAGATGGGCCAGCGGCTTCCAGGAGGCGTTGAGCGACTCCAGCTCGTAGGCCGAGCGCTGGAGCGCGGCCATCGTCGTGGGCAGATCGTCCTCGCGCAGCGCCTGCGCGGCGGTGTGCCACTCATGGACGATGACGGTGAACCACAGCTCCATGACCTGGGTGGTCACCAGGAACACCATCTCGCCGGGGTCGTCGGAGAGGGGGCGCTGGAGGTGGGTGAGCACGGACGCCTGGACGTAGTCCTCGTACGGAGTGGTGCCGTCGAAGTCCAGATGGGGGGCCTCGAGTTCGGCCCCGCCCGGTGCGGTCCGGCCTGATGTGGTCCCGCTCGGAGCGGTCCGGCCGGGGGCGGCCCCGCTCGGCGTGGTCCCGCCTGGGGCGGTCCGGCCTCGAGGGGTCCCGCCTGGGGTGGCCTGGGCCGGGGCGGCGTGGTCAGGGACAGGTTGCTGCGACATCGCATCTCCTGAGTACTGCTCGCTACCGGGTAGCGGTCCGCCCCATCCTTTCGGTCTCGGAGCCCCGGTCCCCTCGGGGCCCACAGCCGAAGGGGCCCCGCACCGCATCATCCGCGCCGCACGGACGATCGGCAAGCACGGAAGGGGCCCGTGGGGCGTACGACACCCCACAGGCCCGGTACGTCTGGTTACGTCTCGTTACGCCTCAGGAGAGCGTGTCCGCCGCGGTCGGGGAGCTCTCGCGCAGGAAGGTCGCGCAGCGCTCGTACTCCTCCTGCTCGCCGATGGACTGCGCGGCGCGCGCGAGCGCGTGCAGGGCGCGCAGGAAGCCACGGTTGGGCTCATGCTCGAAGGGCACGGGACCGTGGCCCTTCCAGCCGCTGCGGCGCAGGGCGTCGAGTCCACGGTGGTAGCCGGTGCGGGCGTACGCGTAGGACTCGACCACCCGGCCGTCCTCGAACGCCTCGTCGGCGAGCTGGGCCCAGGCGAGCGAGGAGGCCGGGTACTTCGCGGCGACCTCGGACGGGGCCGCCCCGGAGGCGAGCAGCTCCCGTGGCTCCGGGTCGTCGGGCAGATGGGTCGGGGGCGGTCCCCCGAGCAGGTTCTCGTGAATGGCCATGGGTTCCAGTCTGCCTGGTCCGGGGCCCCACCCGACACGCTCAGGCCACGTGGTCCGCAGATCGAGGGGCGGGTCCGGGGCGCGTCCGGCGCGAAGACGGGTGAAGAGGGCGGGGGTCAGGTGCCGGAGCGTCTCCCGTCCGGGTCCAGGGGCGGCGGCGCGGACAGGTCGCCCGGGTCCAGGGGCGGCGCCGCCACGCCGCAGTGGTACGCGCACTCAGGGTGGCACACCAGCCCCTCCGGCCGTACGGCGCCCTCGCCTGGCTCCGCGCGCGCCGCGGCCTCGGCCCCCGCCGGCGCACCCGCCTCGGCCTGCGCCCCCACCTCCTCGCCCACCTGCTCCAGGGCGTCCGAGCGCACCGTGCGCCAGGCGAGGATCGCCCCCAGCACCAGCACCCCGGCACAGATCGGCATCGCCCGCCGGAAGGTGTCCCCGAACGCGTCCGCCGACCGGTACGCCTCCGGGCCCATCCCCGCGAGCAGCGGCAGCGCCGCCACCGCGATCAGGCCCGCCGCGCGGGCCGCCGCGTTGTTGACGCCGCTGGCCAGGCCCGCGCGGGCGACCTCCACCGAGGCCAGGACGGTCGCGGTGAGCGGGGCGACCACCACCACCATGCCCATGCCCAGCACCAGCAGCGCGGGCAGGATGTCCCGCCAGTAGACCGCCCCCACCCCGGCCCGGGTCATCAGCAGCATCCCCGCCGCGCACAGCAGCGGACCCACGGTCAGCGGGATCCGCGGGCCGATGCGCTTGCCCAGCTCTCCCGAACGGGCCGACAGCAGCAGCATCAGCGTGGTCGTGGGCAGCAGCGCGGTACCGGCGGCGAGCGCGGAGTAGCCCACGACCACCTGAAGGTCGAGCACCGCGAGGAAGAAGAAGCCGCCGAAGGCCGCGTAGACGCACAGGGTCACCGCGTTGACGGCGCTGAACTGGTGGGAGGAGAAGATGGCGAGCGGCAGCATCGGCTCGCGCCGCCTGCGCTCCACGAGGACGAAGATCACCCCCAGCGCCAGCCCGGCGACGGCCGGGACCACCACGGCGGGCGAGGCGCCCTTCTGCGGCGCGGCGATCAGCGCATAGGTGATCAGGCCGAGGGTCGTCGCCCCCAGCAGGGCACCGAGGACGTCGAACCGGCCGTGCGCCCGCGGATTGCTGGTCTCCGGTACATGGCGCAAAGCGACCGGCACACACACCGCGGCCAGCGGCACATTGATGAAGAACACCCAGCGCCAGCCGGGCCCGTCCACCAGCCAGCCGCCGAGGAACGGCCCGATGGCCGCCCCGATCCCGCCGAAGCCGGACCACAGTCCGATCGCCCGCGCCCGGTCGTCGTGGTGGATCACCGACTGGATCAGCGCCAGCGACCCGGGGGTGAGCAGCGCCCCGCCGATGCCCTGCAGCGCCCGCGCGGCGATGAGCACCCCGGCGTTCGGCGCCAGCCCGCACACCAGCGAGGCCAGCGAGAACCACACCACCCCGGTGACGAACACCCGCCGCCGCCCGAACCGGTCCCCGAGCGCCCCGCCGAGCAGGATCAGCCCGGCCAGGGTGAGCATGTAGGCGTTGACGGTCCACTGCAGTACGGGGAGATCGGCACCCAGGTCGAGCCCGATGCGCGGCAGGGCGACATTGACGACGGTGCTGTCGAGCAGGGCCATGGCGGAACCCAGCACGGTGGTGAACACCAGCCACCGCCCGGCCGGCACGGAGAGCCGCACACCTGCCATACCCGGATCATGCCTCGGGCCGGCCCGGCAGGGCCAGCCCCGGAACGCAAACGGGCCCGGCAACTCGCCGCAAGGCGAGCGCCGGGCCCGTGAGAGCGAGCCGGAGAACGGACTACTTCAGCTTCGTCCCCGTGGACCGAAGGTGCGAACAGGCCGCGGTGACCCGCTCCGACATCCCCTTCTCGGCCAGCTTGCCCCAGCTCCGCGGGTCGTACTGCTTCTTGTTGCCGACCTCGCCGTCGACCTTCAGCACCCCGTCGTAGTTGCGGAACATGTGGTCCGCGATCGGGCGGGTGAAGGCGTACTGGGTGTCGGTGTCGAGGTTCATCTTCACCACACCGTTCTCCAGCGCGGTGTGGATCTCCTCCTCCGTGGAGCCGGAGCCGCCGTGGAAGACGAAGAAGAACGGGTCCTGCTTGCCGTACTTCGCGGCGACACCGTCCTGGAGCTCACGCAGCAGCTCCGGGCGGAGGACCACATTGCCCGGCTTGTAGACGCCGTGGACGTTGCCGAACGAGGCGGCCAGCAGGTAGCGGCCCTTGTCGCCCAGGCCGATGGCCTCGGCGGTGCGCAGGGCGTCGTCGACCGTCGTGTACAGCTTGTCGTTGATCTCGTGGGTGACGCCGTCCTCCTCGCCACCGGTCGGGGTGATCTCGACCTCGAGGATGATCTTCGCCTTGACCGCCTCGGCGAGCAGCTCCCGCGCGATGCGGAGGTTGTCCTCGAGCGTCTCGGCGGAGCCGTCCCACATGTGGGACTGGAACAGCGGGTTCTGACCGTTGGCGACGCGCTCCTGGGAGATCTTGAGCAGCGGCCGGACATAGCCGTCCAGCTTGTCCTTCGGGCAGTGGTCGGTGTGGAGGGCGATGTTCACCGGGTACTTCTCGGCGACCACATGCGCGAACTCGGCGAGACCGACCGCACCGGTCACCATGTCCTTGCTGTACTGGCCACCCAGGAACTCGGCACCACCGGTGGAGATCTGGACGATGCCGTCGCTCTCCGCCTCGGCGAAGCCGCGGAGGGCGGCGTGCAGAGTCTGCGTCGAGGTCACATTGATCGCGGGGTAGGCGAACTTGCCTGCCTTCGCCCGGTCGAGCATCTCGTTGTAGATCTCAGGGGATGCGATGGGCATCTGACCGCTCCTTGTATGTGCGGGTTAGTCGTACTCGGCCCTGACCTAGGGGCGACGTCATCGTCGGGGCCATAATCCCAGACTCCGTCGATTGCTCCACACGGCGCACGCGGAGACCACACGGACGGGGGTGGGTGGTTTCACGTGAAACGTCCGACCGCCCCACCCGCCACGCTTCAGCTCAGCTCGAGGTCGGCAAGCGAGTACGCCGGGAGGTACGGCAGCCCGGCGTCCGTGATCGCCGACGCGGCGCCGCGCTCGACGATCGTCGCGACCGCGACGACCTCCGCACCCGCCTCCCGTGCCGCCTCCACCGCGGTCAGCGGCGAACCGCCGGTGGTGGAGGTGTCCTCGACCACCAGCACCCGGCGGCCCGCGATGTCCGGGCCCTCGATCCGCCGCTGCATCCCGTGCGTCTTCTGGGCCTTGCGGACCACGAAGGCGTCGAGCCGGCGGCCGCGCGCGGCCGCCGTGTGCAGCATGGACGTGGCCACCGGGTCGGCGCCCAACGTCAGACCGCCCACCGCGTCGTACTCCAGATCGGCCGTGGCCTCGAGCATGACCTGCCCGACCAGCGGCGCGGCCTCGGCGTCCAGGGTGATCCGGCGCAGGTCGATGTAGTAGTCGGCCTCACGCCCGGAGGAGAGGGTCACCTTGCCGTGGACCACGGCCTTGTCCTTGATCTGCTGCAGCAGGGCGTCACGCGCATCGCTCATGCGCATGAGCTTAGGCGGTGGCCCTCGGAACCCCTCAAGGCACTCCGTTCCCTCCGGGCCGAGCCGCCCCGATCCCCGTCAGGCCAGGCCACTCCCTCAGGCCAGCGTGCGCCAGCTCCAGGTCATGGAGAGCTCCAGCGGATCGATGGGGGTGACCAGCCGCGGCAAGAGGTTGAGGCCGTTGGGCGGACCGGACTGCGGTTCGACGCACACCGCCTCCGCCTGCTCGTCGTAGACGACCACCCACTCCGTGCGGCTGGTGACCTTCAGCTCGAGTTGGCCGGGCCAGGTGAGCGTGACGTCCACCCCCTGCGGCATGCCGAAGCAGTCGTCCCAGGGGCCGGGCTTCGGCGCGATCCGGCGGCCGGTGGGGAGGTGGTCCTCCCCGCGCTCCTCCTGCCATGCGGCGTCGAAGGCGATCTCGGCATCGGCGCCGCCGTCGCCCAGGTTCCGCAGGAACCACGGATGCCAGCCGGCCTGCGCCGGGAAGGAATCGCCCTCGGTCTCCACGCTCATGGTGACGGTCGCGCTGTCCGGGGAGAGCTCGAAGGTCTGGGTGACCCGGCCCTCGTACGGCCAGGGGTCGGCGAGGTCGTAGGTGAAGGCCGCGCTGGACTGGCTGGTCCGGACCGGGCTCCAGGCGACGTTCCGGCCGGTCCCGTGGATCGCGTGCGGCGGGGAGTTGATGGGCAGTTGGTGGGTCTGCCCGCCATTGCGGAACCGGCCCAGCCCGGTCCGGCCGCACCACGGCACCATCGGGAACGCCCCGAACCGCGGGCCCTGTCGCAGCAGCTCCGTACCGCCGATGCGCAGTGAGCCGATACGGCAGCCGTTCTCGGGTGAGACGGTCAGCTCGGCGTCCCCGGCGGTCAGCCGTACGCCCTTGGTCTCCGGTGTCTCTTCGGTGGTCACAGCTACCGACCCTATGCGCACACGGTCATCGGCGGCGGCGAAGTACGCGACGGCCCACGACGACGACGGAGGCGATCACCACGGCCGCGGCGGGCGCGGCCCAGCGCAGGGTGGCGCTGGTGGAGACGGTCTCGGGCGCGGGGACGGGGGCGTAGCGGCCGCGCGGCGGGGCGTGGTCGACCTCCTCCGTGGAGCGGCCGATCATCGTGCGGCGGGCGTGGGCGGCCTCGGCCGGGGGCTCGTCGTCCAGGTCGTCGAGATCGGCGAGGTCGCCGAAGCCGACGGTCTCCTCGACGGCGTCCGCGTCGTCGACGTCCTCGAGGTCGCCGACGTCGTCGATGTCCATGTCGTCGGCCGACAGCGGTAGCTCGGCCTCGGTCGGCAGCCCGGACTCCTCCGCGGCGGCCCCCTTACCGGCGTCAGTGGCCTCGACGCCGACCTCGTCCTCGGTGGCCTCGTCCTCGGTGTCCTGGTCAGTGGGCCCGTCGGTGGGCCTGCCAGGGGCCTCGTCCTCGGTGGCCGCGGTGATCGGGGACTTCTGCAGCCCGGCGGTGAGCGCCGAGGCGAACCGGTCCAGCATGCGGCGGGCCACGGTCACGGACGCCTCGTCGTCGAACTCGGCCAGCCGCCCCTCGCTGTGGACCGTCCCGGCGCAGATCAGCTGCGTGCCGCCCTCGACGGGCTTCGGCGTCACGGTCAGCGTCAGCTTCACCGAGCCGCCGCCGCGGGCCTCGATGCCCTCGCCCTCGATCTCGAAGGCATCGGCGCGCCGACCGACGCGCAGCACACCGCGGTAGGTGATGGTGGACCCGCCGATGCGCAGTCGCAGCCGGCCGGAAAGCGGCCCGGCGGCCTCATCGGCGTCCCGCTGGAGCCCGGGAACGCAACGTGCGACGCGATCGGGCTCCGCGAGCGCCAGCCGGACGGTGTCGACGGGAAACGGGACGAACACCTCATGCTCCATAGCTCAAGACACTACCCATCGCTCGTTACCTGAGACCCGTTCCCGGTCAACTTTCCGCACCGGGCGCGCCGCCCACGGCCTGACTACGGCGGGCTTGCCCTGTGGTCTCCCCCGTGGCCTTACCCCCGGCGAGGGCCTGCCAAGGTGCCTCACTCCCCATACCGCGGACGCATCAACGTGGAGGGCGGCAGCCCCGCCTCCCGATGCCGCCCGGCAGCGCGGCGGGCCGCCCGTAGCCCCTCCTCCGTCAGCGAGCGCGGCCGCGGATCGTGCGGGGCCAGCCGCACCCCCACCGGGGAGCGCGCCGCCAGCACGAAGCCCCAGTCGTGCGGGGAACCACGGCCGGGACGCGGGGAGCCACGGCCCGGGTGCGGGGTGTCGATCACGTAGGGCGCGGTCCGCAGCCCGACCGAGCGGATCGTCGCGTCCACCGTCCAGAACGCCCGTGGCTCGGGCCGCAGCGGCCCGGCGTGGACCACCAGCCGGCCGCCGGGCGCCAGCGCCCGCTCGGCCAGGCCGTAGAACTCCTGCGAGTAGTACTTGGTGCTCGGAGTGAGCTCGGGGGCGGGCAGATCGCAGACCACCACGTCGTACGCCATGGACCGGCGCAGCCAGTCGAAGGCGTCCGCCGTCACCACCCGCACCCGCGGATCGCGGTAGGCGCCGCCGTTGAGCGCGGACAGGCCCGGATCGCGGCGAGCCAGCCGCACCACCTCCGCGTCGCGCTCCACGACCGTCACCGACCGGACCCCCGGGTACCGCAGGACCTCGCGCGCCGCGAGCCCGTCGCCCCCGCCCAGCACCAAGACCCGACCGTGCGGTCCGGCGGCCATCGCCGGGTGGATCAGCGCCTCGTGGTAGCGGACCTCCTCTCGCCCGCTGACCCTCAGCCGCCCGTTGACGAAGAGGGCCAGCGGCCGCCCGCTCTTCCCACCGCCCACGAGCACGATCTCCTGCTCACCGGTGCGCAGCGCGACCCGCACCCCCGGTCCGTAGACGGCCTGCCGGGCGGCCCGCTCGAAGGAGGGGGTCAGCACGGCACCGGCGGTCAGCACGGCGAGCACCAGCCCATTGGCGACGATCAGCGTCCACCGCGCCCGTACGCTCAGATCGCGGCGGAACAGCCAGAGCACCAACGCCCCGCCCGCGACCGCGTTGACCGCGCCGGTGACCAGCGCGCCGGTCAGCTGCCCGAACGCGGGCAGCAGCAGGAAGGGAAAGGCGAGCCCGCCGACCAGCGCGCCCACATAGTCCGCCGCGAACAGATCGGCCACCGCGCCGCCCGCGTCCTGCCGGCGCACGCGCTGGATGAGGGTCATCAGCAGCGGCACCTCGGCCCCGATGAGCACCCCGATCGCGAACGAGAAGCCGACGAGCGCGGAACGCGAGTGACCGCCCCACGCGAAGCACGCGTACAGCGCCATCGCCGAGCAGCCGCCGACGAGCGCGAGCACCGCCTCGACCGCGCCGAAGCCGACGGCGGCCCGGCAGCGCAGCCGCTTGGCCAGCAGCGAGCCGACACCCATGGCGAAGACCATCACGGACAGCACCACGGATGCCTGGGTGACCGAATCACCCGCCAAGTACGAGGCCAGCGCGACGAGTTCGAGCTCGTAGACGAGGCCGCAGGCGGCGCAGACGAAGACGGTGCCGAGAACGAGGAAGCGGCCGAGCGTCGCCCTCACGGGCAGCCGCGCCGGAGGGCCGGACTCCGGCGACGACGGCACATCCGAGACGGCGGACATCGGCGAATCGATCACAAAGGGAACGCTACGTTACATATCGCTTACGCCTCGTCCCCCACACGGGTGCATTGCCGTTCACGCATCGGGCATCGATGGCCTCGCCAACACGCTGGACCACCTTCAGACACACGGCACTTGGGGCGACCGCCCATCGGGCAGGCCACCTATCTCGAGCCCGCCCGCGCCCGGCGGCCGGAGCGCGGCCGGCACCCGGGCCCCCACACAGGTGCGGGTGGTGACCAGCCGCCCCTCCTGGGGGTAGGCATGCCAGGTCCGCCAGCCCACGGTGCCCTCGTGCCACTGCGCGAGCAGCGCCGTGAACGCGTTCGGACTGCCGGGAAAGGTGCCGGCCAGCCCGTGCGGATGGTCGGCCACCAGCGCGAGCAGCTCCTGCGCGCGCCCGGCGAAGGCCCCTTGCGACAACTCCTCGACGCGCGCCGCGAATTCGTATTCGCGGCCGTCGACGAGCGTGGAAACCCCCAGCGGAAGCGCGGTGCTGTTGCCGGACATGCAGGCGACGGTCTCCGAGCAACGGCTGCCCTCCCCTTCGAGGAGGACCTGATGCGAGGCTCCCAGGAGCCTCAACTGGACGTCGAAACCATGAAGTTGCAGATCAAGCACAGCGAGGGCGGGAAGCGGTTCCCGTCCCAGGCCCCAGGCGAGGTCAGCGGCGCGGGTATCGGTGTAGGCAGTCTTGAGGGTCGTGAGCATGGATCGGCTCCGCAAGCACGCAGTGGAAAAAGATGGGCCGACTGGCCCCGCGGTGAACCAGGGGCATGCGCATACGCCGGCTCGTGCCCACGTGGGGCCGTAAGGTCGATGGTGGTATACGGAATCATGAAATGCTGGGCGCCACATCGTTTTTACCCATCTTCGCCGGGTTTCCACCCCCTAGGGCGCCTTCTAGGTCAAGTGTTCAACAAGCCCGCGCCCGGCGCACGTTGGCGCGCTGGGCGCGGGCTCATTGCTTCACAGCCGTAAGGACGGCGTGGCGACCGTAAGGACGGCATGACCGTAAGGACGGCGTGGCGACCATAAGGACAACCTGACCGCACGAGCGGCGTGGCGACCGTAGGGACGCGTGGTGGCCAGGGGATCAGGCGCCCCCTCCGCAGCCACCGCCGCCACCACCACCGCCGCCGCCACAGCCACCTCCGCCACCGCAACCACTTCCGCCGCCGCAGCCACCGCCGCCGTGGTGACCACCCCCGTGATGGCCACCACCGCCGTCGCCACCGGCCCACCAGCTGCCACCGGCCGCCCCGCCGGACCCGGCGCTCCAGGACCGCCTGCGCCGCCCGCCGTTCCCCTTCGACCGGCCGGCGCCCAGCGCGGCGAGCGCCGCGAACGTGAACGCCACCACGACCAAGATGACAACAGGACCCATGGTCCTCACTCTCCTTCCCATCCCCCGTAGCGAGGTACCGCTTCGTACCTGTCGTCTCCCCTGCCCGACCTCACCCGGGTCGAAAGCGAAGTTGAGGAAGTCCAGAGGTTCGGCGCGGCGCGACTGGCCGTGGGCCCAGGCGGGTAATTTGCCGTGCATGCACAGGAGCCGTGTGTACGCCGTTTTGATCGACGCGCCGAAAGCCGAGGCCGCCCGGGCGACCGCCTTCTGGTCCGCGGCCCTCGGCGTCACCGCCGAGCCGTTTGCGCCGGAGCCACAGTTCACCACGCTCCACGAGGCTCTGCCGGGGCTGGTCACCGCCGTCCAGGCGGTCGACGACGCGCCCCGTATCCACCTGGACTTCGAGACCGACGACGTCGAGGCGGAAACCGCGCGCCTGCTCGCCCTGGGCGCTGAGCAGATTGCGCAATGGCAGGAGTGCCGGGTGCTCCGCGTGCCCGGCGGCCACGTGATGTGCGTACTGCCCCTGGAGACCGACCCCGAGACCTTCCGGGCACAGGCCAACGTCTGGCCCTGACACCGCTGCGAGAGGGCGCGCCGCTAGCGATGCTCCCAATGATGCGGGTCGGCTTCCAGGACCGAGCGATCCCAGTCGGCCAGTTCGGCGGCCGCCTCGTAGGTGCTGTGCAGGAATTCGGTCAGCATCCGGTCCGGATCGGCCGCGGTGGCGACCGTCTCGTAGGGCAGCACGAACTCACCGACGTCCCGCCGGTACGAGGCCGTCGCGGGCTGGACCGGCTGGTCGGCGAAACCGGCGGGCTCGGGGTAGGCGTAGGAGTAGAAGCCGCCCTCCTCGCCGCCGCCGGGCCAGAAGCCGCAGCTGGACAGCTCGACGGAGTACGCCTCCTGTGTCACCCGGTCCGGCAGGTTCGGCACCCCGCCGGGGGGATGCGGCGGCGCGGTGCGGCCGGAGAAGCGGGTGACGGCCAGGTCCATCGCTCCCCAGAAGAAGTGCACGGGGCTGGCCTTGCCGACGAAATGGGACCGGAATTCCCCGAACACCCGGTGTGCGCTCAGCAATTGGCCCCAGAAGAGCCGGGCGGCGCGTGGGTCGTACACCGCGTGCCGGTGATCCTCCGGGAAGGGGATCGACACGGGCACCTCGTTCGGGCGGGGGTACACCCGGGTCTGGATGCCCAGGTCTCCCAGCACACCCATGATCTCGGAGTAGAACTGGGACACCGGTTTGGACTCCAGCACCAGCTCTCGCCGGCTGCCGTCACTGACCCGAATCCCCAGCCGCTGATCGACAAAGTCGAACTCGATATCGAACGCCCCGCTCCGATACGGAATCGTGGACGTGCTCAGCCCGCGCGGGGTGACATACAAGGTCACCTGCCACCACTGGTTGGCCGGTGGCGCATGATCCAGCCGGATCTTGCCGACGATCTGGGTCCACATGTGCAGCGTGTCCCGCGCCTCGGCCCAGTCCTCCAGCCGAAGCCGCGGCCAGGCCCCCGCCTGCTGTGTCTCGTGCATGGCCATCTCGCCTCCCGCGGGGCCTCACGACTCCGGCAAAACGCGCAATCGATCACATTAAACACATTCCGACCCGGCCGGGTACCCGCGCATCCCGCCGATGAAAACGACGACAGGTCGAGGACAGCGCGGCCTGGAAGAGATCGGATGTCCTGGAACGCTATACCAGCAGGTCACTGCAAGGATCCGCAGCGGCATCGCTCCATACGAGCACAAGCCCGGCGCCCCGCTCACCTCAGAAACCCAGCTCATCGAGCACTGCATGGTCAGCCGAACCAACCGTCCGCAAGACCATCGCCGCACTCCGCACGGAAGGACTCATCGAGGTCACCGAGCAGCTGGCCGAGGCTCCGGACACCGAGCCGGAACAGATCTACGCGATCCTCACCGCCACCGCGGAACAAGCTCACCCGGCACGAGACCGTCAGCGCCGGTATGCCCTGCCCGACGAACGCGATCGGTGGCTCACCTCCGGCCGCCGGTCGCTGGGTGCGTCAGTTAGGTTCTTGGTCCGTCGAGGCGCGCGAATGGGGGAGAAGCCATGGCCCAGCTCTTGGGACCTCTGGAGCTGACGGGGGACAGGTGGGTGCTCGGGGACCCGATGCGGAAGGACGGCCTGTATGTCGTGCTCACCACCGAGGGTCTGGAGCACCGGCGGCACGGGGAGGCGGCACCCCAGCTCACTGTCCAGTGGTCCCGGTTCGTCGAGCTGAACGTGCGGGCCGCTTACCGGAAGTGGCAGGCCGCCCCCGGCCTCCCTTCTCGGCCCGGTGCCGACATGGGCCGCGACGGCTGCTCCCTGCGCGGCATCGTGCGCCATCCGTACGATCTGTGGAGTGTGCGGTACACGCATCACAAGCGCCGCTATACGGGCGGCCACATCATCATGCTGAAGGCCCTGTTCGGCCAGCTCACCCAGGCGAAAGCGCTGGACCGGCTCGGTGATCCCGAGTGGCTGAGTGCGGTGGTCGCTCAGCTTTCGGCCTACACCTCGTGGAACGCCATCAAGGGGAACAGGCTGGTGGAAGCGACCATCCAGAGCCTTGGCACTTGACCAGCCCACCCGCACCCGACCAGCCCGCCGGGGCACGGCCTGGCAACGCGCGCGCTCCTCGATCCGCCGACCGCGTGACCATGGGAAGGTGACTTCGAAGATCGGCGTAGCGGTCAGCCCGGGTCTTGAACAACAACTGCCGCTCTTCCCCCGTCCCGAACTCGCCCTGGTGCCAGAAGACCGAGACCACCGGCCCCACGATCCGCGCCCCGGCCGCGAGCCGAGCCGTCACCACCGACCCCGCGAGCTTCTCGGCTTCCTCGCGGCCCTTCGTCGCCGTCGCCACCTGAAGGAAATCAGTCATGGCGCGAGCGTAGCCCTGAGCCCGAAACCGTCAGTGCTCGCCAGAGTTGATGAAGGCCCGCGCTTCGGCGGAGTATGGGCGCCATGGGACGACCGCCGCTCAATCGCCGACTGGCCGCCTTCGGGACCACGATCTTCGCCGAGATGTCCGCTCTCGCCGTGCGCACCGGCGCGATCAATCTGGGCCAGGGCTTCCCGGACACCGACGGGCCCGAGGAGGTGCGCGAGGCCGCCGTCCGGGCGCTGCGGGACGGGCGGGGCAATCAGTACCCGCCCGGGCCGGGGGTGCCGGAGCTGCGTACCGCCGTCGCCGAGCACCAGCGGCGCTGGTACGGGCTGGGCTTCGATCCCGATACCGAGGTGCTGATCACCGCGGGCGCCACCGAGGCCATCGCGGCGTCGCTGCTGGCGCTGGTGGAGCCGGGGGACGAGGTGGTCGCGCTGGAGCCGTACTACGACTCGTACGCCGCCTGTATCGCCATGGCGGGCGGGGTCCGCGTCCCGGTCACCCTCCGCCCCGACGGGGACACCTTCCGGCTGGATCTGGACGAGCTGCGCGCCGCCGTCACCGATCGCACCCAGCTCATCCTGCTCAACACCCCGCACAACCCCACCGGCACCGTGCTCACCCACGATGAGCTGGCCGCGGTCGCCGAGCTTGCCGTCGAGCGCGATCTGCTGGTGGTCACCGACGAGGTCTACGAGCATCTCGTCTTCGGCACCGCGCACACCCCGCTCGTCTCCTTCCCGGGGATGCGCGAGCGGACCGTCACCATCAGCAGTAGTGGCAAGACGTTTTCGTTCACGGGCTGGAAGGTCGGGTGAGTCATTCCCTCTTCATGCACTCTTGCCATGGCGACGAAGACAGCGAAGCGGCAGCCCATCACCCCGGGTACCGAGGCAGCGATCTACTGCCGGATATCCCACACCGATGACGACGACCAGACAGGCGTAGACCGGCAGGAGCGCATCTGCCGAGAGATCGCCGAACGGCTCGGGCTCGTCGTCCCGCCGTCCCTGGTCTTCGTGGACAACAACCGGTCGGCCTGGCGACGGGACCGGAAGCGACCGGGGTGGGACGCCATGCTCAAGGAGATGGAAGAGGGCGAGATCCGTCATCTGATCGCCTACCACCCCGACCGGCTCATGCGGCAGCCGAGGGACCTCGAAGAGCTGCTGACGATCTCGGACAGCAACCACATCACCATGCACGGCGAGGCCAACCGGCGCGATCTGTCCGACCCGGACGACCGCTTCATTCTCCGCATCGAGGTGGCCCACGCCTGCCGTTCCTCGGACGACACCTCACGCCGGTTGAAGGACGCGATGGACGACCGGGCGAGGGCAGGCACCCCGCACACCGGCCGCCGCCGCTACGGCTACACCAAGAACGGCATGGAGATCATCGAGGAGGAGGCGGAGATCGTGCGCGAGATCTTCCGGCGTTACCTCGCCGGGGCGGCCCCTCGTGCCATCGCCCGCGAACTCAATGAGCGCGAGGTGAGGACCGCGCTCGGGAAGTCGTGGGGCCCCGACACCGTGCGAGCCCTGATCGACTCACGCCACGTCGCCGGTATCCGGATGTTCCGAGGCGAGGAACACGGCGTCGGTAACTGGCCCGCGATCATCGACCGGGGGCAGTGGGACGAGGCCCAGGAGCGACGGAAGTACCGCGCGGAGCGGTCAGCGGAGAAGAACAAGCGGAGTCGCTACTACCTGCTGCGCAGCGTCGTCATGTGCACCTGCGGCCGGACGATGGGCGGTAGCGGGGGCAACGTCTTCGAATACCGCTGCACGCGACGGGTGGCAGTGGACGGCACGGCATGCAAGCGCACGATCGCGGCCGAGCCCTTGGAGCGTTTCGCGCGGGCAGTGGCGATCGATGTCCTGTCGAAGCTCGACGTGAGCGGCCGTCCTCCCGCCACCACCACCCGACCGGCCGCCGATGTGGAGGCGGACGAGAGGGACGACCAGAAGCTCAAGGACCTCTACGAGATGTGGGACGCCGACGAGATGCCGACGCGGGAGTACCGGCAGAAGCGGCGTGAGATCGAAGCCCGGATCAAGGAACGGCAGAAGCAGACCATCGTCCGGCCCGTGGCCGTGTTGGACGGGATCGCCGGACCGCACGCCGAGGAGAACTGGACGCGACTGGAGAAGAACGAGGACTACGCGCGGATCAACGCCATCTTCCGCTTCCTGTTCGGGGGCATCGTCATCGGTCCGGCAACCGGGGTCGGCAACTTCGACACCGACCGGATCAGTATCAGGCCGAATCCGCTGGACTGAGGCCCCAGCGCCCTTCACGGGCCGAGGAGCTGTGCGAGACGTGCAGCGCTCCTCGGCCCGACTCGTGTCGGGAACTTGGCAGCCTCCCGACGCACGGCCGCCGACCACTTCTCATTAGCCTCGGACACTCGACGCTTGCGGGCTGTGCTTCGTGCGGCCTCGCTCATGCCGCACCGCCGCCCGTGCCCGTCACGGCCAGCTCTTCACAAGCGATCTCGCGATTCCGGGCGTGGTCTTCAGCGATCCCGGCAGCCAGGAGCGCGGCGCCGGGGGTGTGGCCGGAGCCGACGTAGCGCCAGTGGGCATCCGTGATCACGCCGCTGTCGGCAAGTTCGGTCCCGCCGGACTGGTGGTCGGCTCGTTCGGCGCGTAGTGCGGTGTAGGTGGTCGAGTAGGCACGGAATTTGGTGAGGATGTGGCCCCGGTAGCCGAGCGTGTGAGCCCATGCGCGTAGTCGGAGGGGTTCCAGTTCGGGGAGGCCGCCGAGGCGCCAGCAGGTGCGCATGAGGGTGCGCACGTGTGCCGACACGGGGGCCGTCGCGATGTCGTCGGGGCTGGTGATCTGGTGGTCAAGTCCGGCCCCGGTGTCGGTGGCCCCTTTGGTGACGTACTTGGCGACGTACGCGGCTACCGCGTCATCGGCCAGGCCCTCACCGCCGCCGAAGGCACGCAGCGGCCGGGCGTCGAGTTCGGCGCCCCAACGCAATTCGTGTTCTCCCAGAGCTGCGCTGTAGACGGTGCGCAGCCGTACGGCCGCAGCGGCGGTGCGCGGACCACGGCCGTGAGCACATCGGCCGTTGCCCAGACCGGGGGCGGATCGTCGGGCCCGTGCGCACCGTCGAGGCGCACCACGGCATGGACGTGGATGGCTGCTCGATTTTGGTGCTCGGCGACTTTGGCGTAGGAGATGCGCAGGCTGTGCCGCAGGCCGGTGCGGGTGCGGCCGACGCGGGCAGCAAGGTGGTTGTAGAGGTTGTCCGTGAACGCCTTCCACAGCCGCCCCGCGTGCGCGTGCCACAGGACATGTGCCGGGTAGTCGTAGCAGTCGGGACACAGCGGCTGGCCGATGAGCCGGTCATCCGCGTCATGGACGGCCGGGCAGCCGAGGCGACGCCCGTGTTCGCACTCTCCGCCATCGCGACGCGGTCGGCAGCGCTGCCCGTCAGCAGCGGCACGGTGAACGGGGCCGAAGCTCGGAGCCGTGAGCGTGAGGAACAGCCGGGGCCGCTCGCGCACGTCCGCCGGTACGGTCTTGCCGCCGACGAGTCCAGCCCGGACGAGGTGGAAGGTGTCGCCCGCATGCAGGCGAGAGCAGGGGGCGCAGACGGTTTGGCGACGGTTGCGGCAGCGGATCAGGAGCCGTTCGCCGGGCTCGTTGCGGGTGTCGTAGTGGTGCCGTACCTCGCCCGTTGCCGTGTCGCGGGTGGTGGTGGAGCCGGTGAGGTGGATCGGGTGAGCGCAGCCGCCGGTAGCGGTGATCTGCTCCACCCAGCGGTCGAAGCGGGGGTCTTGGACGAGGCGGATCAGGTCTTGGTCAACTTCGGAGAGCTGACGCAGGCGCGCCGCACGGTCGAGGTGGGCGCGCCTGTCAGCCGAGGTGGTCTCGGCGGTGATGGTGGGGACCTCCCAGGGTGGGCCGCCGCAGCGGCACGGATGGATGCGGATGGGTGGGTGTCGTCCATGGCGATCACTCCCTGCCTCGCGGGCCGGTTGGGTGGGTTAGCGGATGGTGCCGGTGCCCCGGCAGCAGCGGCAGCGCCGCCGGTGTCCGGTGCGGGTCCTGCGGTAGCGCTCCCCCTTGCAGACGGGGCAGCGGACACGACGCATGGTCATCTGGTGGGGCCTCCCGGGGGTGGTCTAGCTGGTGTGGGTGAAGCCGGACAGGAGCCAGTTCACGAGCCCGTTGGTGCTGTCGATGACGGGGGTCTGGCCCAGGTACATGCCGAACAGGCCGATCAACAGCGCTTCCCACCACCGCACCGCGCGGGAGCGCAGGAGCAGGACCGTGGCGAGCCCGAACAGCAGCGCCAGGGAGAGGACCAGGGATTGACTCATGCGCCCTCACCTGCGTCCAGCTCTTCCAGAGCACGGGCAACCCCAGCCAGGCGGAAGGCCAGCCCCGCGTTCTCAGCCGCCGTGACTTGGGCTTCGGCAGGGGTGGTCAGGTGGGACCGCCCGCGCATCCAGCCGCCCGTATCACCCGTGGTCACGGCGACGCCCTGTTCGGCCTCCCCGATGGACTGCGCCACCGCCACGGCATCCTTGTTCAAATCGCCCAGGGTCATCTCAGCGGTGCCCGGATCGTTGACCCGGTGGCAGACACGCCCGCTCAACTGGGCCCGCAGCGCCGTCACCCCCGGCCCGAGATCGGAGCCGACCCGTTGCCCGGCTACGGCCAGATGCATCCCGAGTGCCGCCCCGAGTTGGGCCAGCCGCAGGAGGTAGGTCGAGCACTGCTCAGCCTCCGCCCGCTGGTCTTTGCTCCCGTTGGTCAGGTAGAGCTCGGCTATCTCGTCCACGACCACCACCACGGGCACGGGGCGTTCCTTCTCGGGCAGCTCCCATATGGAGCGCGCCCCGGCCGCACGGCAGGTGCGCATCCGGTTTTGCATGTCCACCACCAGCGCGCCGAGCACAGCGACCGCTTCGCTGCGGCAAGTGGCCAGCGCCGAGAACCGCTGCTCGAACAGACCCAGTTCCATGCCGCCCTTGCAGTCGATGCCGACCAGGGCGACAGGCTGCGGGGCAAGCTCGGTGATCAGCCGGGCGATCAGCGTGGACTTCCCCGACCTGGTTGCACCGACGATCAGCCAGTGCGGCACCCGGCGGAAGTCCATCACCCACGCCCCACCGGTCTCCAGCGCGCCGACCACCGCCGACAGCAGCGACGCCGACACCTCACCCGTGGGCCGGTCGGGGTGTTCCAGCGGGTCACGGACGGTCGCCGTGATCAGTACGACGCCGCGTTCGGGGGAGACGATCCGCACCGCGTGCACCCGCCAGGCATGCACTAACGCCTCAGCCGCCCCCAGGAACAGGGCCGGGGTCTGGCCCGCGTGCAGCCGCACCCGCACCGACAGCCCGTTCGGTGTGGGCCGGGGGAACGAGCAGCGTGGGACTTTCAGATGTAGCGGCTGGCCTTTGACGACCAGGCCGCCCAGCAGACGCCGGTTGGGCTTGTGCAAGACCGTGAGGTCGTTGAGCTGTGCCACCTTGCGCCAGGTGACCATCACGCGCAGCGCGGTGCGGGGGTAACCGGTGAGGTACCAGTGCCAGTCCGGCCAGCGCTGTTCCAGGTAGGTGCCGATCACTACCATCCAGGCCAGCAGCAGTGCGGCAGCGAGCATGAGCTGATCCATCACGCCGCACCGCCCTTGCTCGCCGTTGCTGACGAAGTCGAGGCCGGTACGGGGGTGATGGCAGCAGCCCGGAAGCTGATGCCGTGGCGGTCGCCCATGGCCCAGGCGAATGCCTCCAGGCCCGTCACCCGGACCTCCGAGCCCTCCACGACGCCTTTGGGTTCTCCGGGGACGGCGATTTCGATCACCGAGACGCGCCGTCCATCCTGCCGCACGGTCACGGCGACGGTGTAGACGGTGTTGCCGTCCCGGTCCTTCTTGACCTCCTTGCTTTCGAAGTCCGCGATCTTCGGTTCGGGCCCGACCGCGCACCGCAGTACGCCGAGTCGGGTGGTGTCCACAGGGATGGACTGCATGGGTTGTGGGCCTCCTTGGCCGTCGAGACGCAAGACATCACCTGACGTCACTCGTGCTTACGAGTTGCAACTATGCACGCCTTGACGCCGAGAGGCAAGCACTTATGCTTACGAGTGACATCAGTTCACGTCAGGACCGCTGACGACAGGTGATGAGGAGAGCCCGGCATGGGAGAGATCCAACGGCCCGGAGCGCTGTACCAGCAGGTTGCCGCCGAGATCCGCAGCGGCATCGCTACAGGCGAGTACAAGCCCGGCGCCCCGCTCCCCTCAGAAACCCAACTCATCGAGCGCTACAAGGTCAGCCGGCCAACGGTCCGCAAGGCCATCGCCGCGCTCCGTGCGGAAGGGCTCATCGAGGTCATTCACGGCAAGGGCAGCTACGTCCGCGCCCGGCCCGCTCCCGCTGTCACCATCGAGCGCAGCATCACCCGCACCGGCAAGACTTTCCGCACAGGTCACCACGCCTGGGAGCAGGCGGAAGAACCGACCGTCTACCGGACCACGACCACGGCGATCACAGCCCCGCTGCTCGGAGTCGAGGAGGGGGAAGCCCTCTTCGGAGTCGACCGGCTGCTCACCGACCCCGCAACCGGCACCCGCGCCCTCCACCGCGTGCTCATCCCGTTCGCCACCGCCGACGAGGCCAAGGAGCTGGCCGAGGCTCCAGACACCGAACCGGAACAGATTTACGCGGTCCTCACCGCCGCCGGGAACAAGCTCACCTGGCACGAGACCGTCAGCGCCCGCATGCCCCTGCCCGACGAACGCAGCGCACTGGAGACCCCCGACGCGACCCCGATCCTCCACACCACCCGCGTCACCCACGGCACCGATGAACGGCCGCTGATCCTCGAAGAACTCCGCACCAGCGCCGACCGCGCGCAACTCGCCTACCGCATCACCGCCGACAGCCCCTGCCAACTCCGCACTGTCTGAGCTCCGACCGGCAAACTGTCGAAACCTGTCTTCACTTACTCAAGGCGGCTCGCTCCGCTCACCGCGCGCGGCCCGGCCCCCGGCCGGGCCTGCGCTCCTGTCTCCGCCCCGCTCCAGCCCGGCCGGCGCCCGTGCCGCGCTCGGCGATCAGCCACCTGACCTCAGAGAAGGGGTACATCGTGGCTGGGGCGGTCGGCTCCACGGCTTTACGGAGCCACTTTGGCGCGAGCCTCTAAGATCATGGCCCCAACGTCGTGCTTTACCGGGCAGGTCCACAGACTGCCCGACGCGCCGGAAGCTTACGGGGCCATGATCACTCGCGCCAAAGCAGCGCCACCCCAAAGCCGCTCCACCGACCTCGATTTGGGCGCCTAAACGGTATCCTTCGCCGCGCTATCGAATTGCACGAGGAACCACTTCTCACTCACTGCCCTAGTTAGCACTCGAGCCAGCTCGTTCATGAATTCCTCACACTTCTTGAGGTGTGCAGAGAAAAGCCCTCCGGGGATCTTTTCCTTGCGCCCTCCGTGAGCAATGTCATTCCGTACATTCTTCACGAAATCAATCGCCGAGTACTGGTCGCGCCTCACCTTGTCCACAGATATCCCCAAGGCAACGAGACACTTCTTTAGAACGTCTGACCCTAGATTCATCTCCATCGACACAGCAACCTCTGCGGCGATAGAAATAGGCCCTTCACTCAATTCTTGAAGACGCTGCACGAAGGCAACCTGGTGGCGGGCACGCGTGGTCATCTTCCCTTCGTCCCCGCTCGCAGGTGCACCACGACGCAACGTGTCGAACTCTCCAGCGAGGGCAGCTGCCAAGAGTTCTGGCCTTAAGGACTTAGCCGGCAAGCCTTGACTATTGATTGCGTCGATATATAGGGAAAGCGCAGTCCTCGTGAACCCCTCCAAGTGAGCATACTGCATCACCAGAATCGCACGAAGGGAATAGACGGAGGCCTTCTCTGGCTCTTCACCCTGCAGAAGCAAGTTACGAAGGTGACGTATTTCGTCTAGCCGCCAAAGGATATCGGCCTCTAGCTGCGCCCGCATGTCGGATACGTTCATGACAGCGCTCGTGTAAAACTGTCACGAAAGAAGCCGATGCGGGTTTGAAGGGAGATGCGATCGTTCTTACCTCCCCCGATAGCTTTGGTGAATCCGGGGTTGGTCTTGCCGTCCTTAACCACCTCGGCAAGTTTCTGCATTGTCTCTTCGTCTTCGAGATTAATCCTGTTCAGCGCATCCTGCATCCCCAGCACAATTCCCTCGAAGTGATGCACGGAGAATTGCCAGCGCGGCTCGCCGTTCCGGCCGACCGTTCCGAGCACCCGCGGGCCCCACCCGAGAAGCTCACCAATCTTCGTGACTACACGGAAAGTCTTCTCAAAGACCTGCTTCTCATGCTCATAGTCGAACTGTGTGACCCCGGAAGGGTCGGATACGTCTTCCATGTACTCGGTCATGAAATCGGCAATGTCATGCTTGTACTGAGCGCCAGCGTTTTTGAAGGCGAAGTACCTCAGAATGAGTTCCTGATCGAACCTCTCATTGCTCGCCTTATCGGTGAGCGTCTCAACACACGCTCGGAAGTCCTCATTTTCAGAAAGGTCGATGATGAACTGATTGAATTCATTTGATAGCAGTCGGATTGTGGCGTTCCTGACCTCTTGATTGGAAAGCGCCAAACCGCCAGTATTCAGCCGCTTGAACATGTAGTAGCGGAGCCGAGGATCACTCTCCTTGCGAAGGATCTCTGCCCGGATGTAACTACGCTTTAGCTTGATCTCCAGAGCTTTCGGGAGAGACGCGTATGTGCAGCCGTTGAGCTCCGGGACGATGTCACAGTCAGACAATACGAGAGGTGGCACCAGATCGCCATTGACCGTGAGTTCGCCGCGGAAGTGAAGATAGGAGGAGATGCGCTGCAGGCCGTCGATCAACTCATATACGCGGTCTTCTCTCTCAATGAGAAAGATCGGGGGAACAGGAAGTTCGAGGAGCAACGACTCCACGAAACGTGACTGCGCACCCTCCGACCACCGGAACATACGCTGAAAATCGGGATCGATGACCAGTTCCTCCGAGGCGTACATATCCGCCAGCTCGTTGAAGGAGAAATCGTTGGTCTTCGTTCGGACAGCGGTGATCTTCTGGTCTACTGCTTCGATTAGCTCTTCCGCGCTAAGGTGGCTAGGCACCCTATTGCCCCCTAGTAAAAGTAAGTACAGACTCAGCCACATCGCCCTTCTTGTAAGTCCGAGCGGACTTGTTGAGCGAGGTTAGTGTTCGACGCACCGGAAAGCGTTCCGGCTCGTTCCTTAGCGCCCATCCGCGCATCGTTGCCTCGTCAATGCAGATGTCAGCCAGCGGAACGTGCACATCCTTGTAAAAGGAGTCCTGCACTACGAGATGCACTGTCGCCGACGTCCGGCACACTCGCGTAATCTCATCAAGACCTGAGACCAGATCGGCCAGGTATTGCTGAGCTTGCCTCAGGTAGTATCCCGATGATGCCTTACTGTCGTGCTTTCGAATAAGCGACAGTAGATTTGATCCGACTTTTCCGAATGTGGCGGGAACCTTCACTTGTTGCCGAATTAGCGTAGTTCCCATGAGTCCTGCACGTAGCGAACGATCGCTTGAGATATCAACACCGAGCAAGGCCAACTCTCGCGAGTAGGCAACAGCGTAATCGATTCGGGTCAGATATGGCGGGGAGGTTGCGACAATGTCGACTGAGTCCGACGCGATCGGCATAGCCCTAGAGTCCGCAGTCATTACGCATGCTCGATTAGGCAATGATTGCGCACCTACACGTGAGGAGACAAAGGTAACATGCCGCTCAATAATCGCGTCCAGCTCTTCGTCGCCGATCAACACGGCTTGTGAGCCTTCTTTGGCGCGCTTTACCCACGTGGGATTACTTCCCTCGAATCGCTTGGTCGCCTCACGAATTGCGCGGAAGAGTGAGACAGTCAACAGATCCTGAGTGGGGCCGCCGACATCTACTCCCATCTTGAACCACTGCCGGATTCTGCGGACGGTAGGTTCCGCAAGCCAGGCGGCTAGCGGATCATCATCCACACTTACGTCTGTACCTGCAATAGGACGCTTGATCTCCTCGACTTGCGAGTAGTCCTGTGCTCGCAACTTAGCGATTACGTTCGCGACAGGATTAAGATCAAGCCCAATGGCGTTCAAACCAAGACTTTGCGCTGCAAGAGTCGTAGTGCCGCTGCCGTTCCAGGGATCTAGGACAGTCGCACCACTTAGTAGATCTGTTTCGTGCCGCGCCAACTGATGGCATGCCCACTCGAAAGAAAAGCCAGCATAGTACGGAAAAATATCTGCAAGTCCCGCAGTTTCTACTGCCGGTCGTTTCGGCGACAGAGCTCCTGCTTTGCGCACTCCCGGCAATACATCACCCAAGGGCAGCGCCAAGACCTCCTGGACGGGCAAGGCTCCTGGACTGTCCTGCGGGGTATCCACTGTCCCTCTTTCACGCTTCTCGGCAGCGGGCGTCGGGTCAGTCTAAGGGACCATGGCTCCCTGAACCGAGGCATCCTACCAGCGCACGGCGGTGCCTACTCCTCGACCGCGGACCGTGGCTGCCTGCTGCAGTCAGCACCAAGGCCGATGAGACCACATTTAGGGCGTTCGCCCAGTTCAATCGCAGCTTCTCAAGCTGAGGGCGCAGCATCGCCCTTCAGACCCTGCTCTTCCGACTCGTCTCCACAGCCGAGAACATGAGGACCATGGCAATCGAGGAGACCAGACAGGCTGCGAAGAACTTAGCCGACAGAGCACACGAGGTCGGCGCGTGTCTGGGCGTGAGCCCTGGCGTGAGGTCCTGCAGTGGGTCAGCCGCGGACGACTCGGCCGGCGGAAGGGCTGGCCGGATGTTCCCGAACTGGGGATCCCGTGGCAGGACACCGTGTCTGCCAACCGGATCGGCTGGCGCCAGCGCGCGGCCAACCTGCACGGTGAGTTCGTGTTCGCTGTCGACTACCAGACCTGCCGCCGTTGCCGTCTGGCATGGGTCGAGGAGCCTCACACTCTGCCCGACTATCAGCGCTGCGGCTTGGCTTCGGGGGGTCTCGCCGCCTTGCGCAACGATCACCCAGGTCTGTCGTGACACACGCTCGGCGGCCACTTCACCGAGTCCCAAGGTTTCTGGGCCGCCGTCGGAGTCGGGGTACCCGGCGGTACGAGCAGCGTGCACTCTGCTCGCATGTTCGTTCTGGCGGGTGACAATCGAGACCGCGTGATCAGCACCGATGACGGCCAAGCCAAGCAAGTGCTGTACAGCAGCGGAGTACAGCAACCACCATGGCCGCAGTCAACCGACAACGACCGTCGGCGGCCGCCTGACCAGCTCACCAGACCTCAATGCCCCTCCGGCCAGTAGTTTCGGGACGATGGGGCCCGTGCCGCATCCATGCCCGATAGATGGGAACCTAGCTCAGGCGCACCCGCCGTCGTGGGTGACTTTCGACGACTCGGTTCGACTATGCGAGAATAGGCCTCTAATTCAACTTTTCCCTAATGTCTTCTACGTCTAGAGGCGATTCTCCCCACAGCTGAAGTTCATTGTCAATCCGTCCAATCCTACCCCTGATTAGGACCGGAATATTTTGGCGATGCGCTTCCACGGCCAGCCCATACGCAAACTCATGCAGCGCCACCGAGATGTCAACCAGCCTTTCGCCAAACGGGACGGAGACTGTAGCGATTCCCCCTCCTGAGGCGTTGCCAACATGACGTGACAGGGATCTAACGAACCCCTCAAGCTCCACAAATTGCGATTCATCAAATGGCGATTCGATGGGGCTTAGCTCTAGGCGCTCTTGCTCGGTGTGTGCCATTCTAGAAGCGGCCGTGCGAGGCGCTTGTGACAGGTTCTTCCAAGTCCTTGCCAGCAGGGAGAGCTGCTCTAGGCCTGGTCGATCCAGAGTGATTGGCGTGCTGCGACTTGGACGCTCATCTACCGCCCCAGACCAGGTGAAGGAGAATTCAATACCCCGCAAACCGGGAAGTTCCCCGATCTTTTCAAGGTGCTTAAGTACGGATGGGTTCAATGATTGTTCGCTGCTATACGAATTAAGAGGCATGCCACGACGTAGTTGATTAACTGCCTCAGCAGTGGCCACCAAGTCCCTTGCAAGCGTCATGGCCACTCGATGCGCGAAGGGGTATTCCGGCGAAGCATTTGCCTTGACCGGCGAAATATCCCTACTACCCCATCGAGAGACTACGGTGAAAATGAAACTGCCAGCCCTAGTATGCCCAAAACGTGCGTTTTCGTTCATGTAGCGCACTACTCGGCCGGACTTACGTCCACCACCGGAACTAGTCGGGTTGACCGTCCGAATGGCTGCGCTCTCGACGATACCCCGCAGCGCACCGACGATCACATCAGCCTCCGACAGGGCAATAGTTTCTCCCCGGATCTCGTGATCAAGACGCAACGCAATGACATCTGCACGAGTTGTGGTAATTCGCTCCAATAGCTCACGAGGTGGCCATTCATAGATTCGGCCTAGTGCAATGAGAGTTTCACCAAATCGCTGTTCAAAGTCAACGTATTCCGTTGCCAGTGGAAGCATTACGCGGAACTGGCGATGCGCCCAAATTTCCTGCACATCTTCCACTCTGGAAACACGATCCCACCCTTGGGATTTCAAAAACTCAGCGACGGCGGGAGGACTCAGCAACGAGACGAGGGCGTGATACTCGGCACGCGAATGTGTGTTCACCAGTCACCTCCGTCTCCGACTGACTTCATGATGCCCTGCAACTGGCTGACGTCCAACACGTCCATAGTGCGCAGAGGAACCGTTCCAGACTTTTGCGCACTAGGCAGAGGCGGCCACTTCTTAGGGTTCGACCACAGGAGTACACCGGGCGAGTACAAACCGTCTTCTGTCTGGACAGCCCACGCTGCGGGGTCATCGGTGCCTGGCAGGACTAGTGCAACGAAAAGTGCGGCACTGTATCGCTTCGGGTTGCTGAGCTTCCTGTATGACTCTCCGTCAAGTGAGAAGGAGAGTGACCCGTCAGTTCTGCGCCGGGCGACATGAGGACTTGTCGTACACTTCATCTGGGTTTCCAGCGACGGCGCATAATACTGCTCATACTCCGCGGATGACGCGATTACTACGTCAATGGCGTCGTAGTCAGCACGCGGGTCGCGAAGATGGAAGCCGGCTGCCGACACCACAAGTTCCAGGCGGGCAAGGCTTACGCGTTCCTTAACCGCGTTCAGCGGCAGTGCCCGTAGAGGAGCCTCTTCATGCATTCGGCTTCTACTCACCCAGCGCATCCAGCCATATACAGTAAGTACTTGGCCTGTCTCGAAAGAAGCTCTGTCAGTCCAGGAAGCCGACGTACGTCCCGTTGGGCAGGCGCGTGATGAGTCGATCCCCCAAGAGCACCACATGTTACCCGGTCGACGGGCACCCGCGTTTGCCCAGCCCCCGTCGATCCGAGGACTCAGCCTGGGCTGCGGACGAATCGCTGGTCACGTCCGGAGGCGTGACCACCCGTCAGCAGGATCATGCCCATCCTGCTGACGGTGCCTTGCGTCTTCGGGACCAAGCGCCGACGGGCCAAAGATCTGGTGGTGTCGATCGGCCCGACCTTGGGGGCGCCTGCCCAGGACCCTACGGTGCCGCCGGAGCCGAGGGCCGTCTCAGTTTCCGTCTCATTCAGCCCCGTTCACGTCCGTTCAAGCCAGGCCCGCACCCGCTCCCAGCACCGAGAGCCAACCGCTCATGAACGCAGGTGAACGGCCCTGCACACAACACAACACCCCACCAACACAGTTGGAAAGCGTGTGGCTTAGAAGCCGTTGTCTTTCCGGGCGTGACCACTGTGTTTCCGCTGGTCAGGCATAGTCCGGCACTCGTGTGGCAGTGATGGCATGTCGTTGTCTCCTCGGTGGAGGTGTCGGGTGCCGTCGGTGATGGGGTTGCTGGAGGAGCGCGAGCGTGCCGCCCGGCAGCGGGTGGAGGCTCTTCAGGCCGAATTGCAGGAAGCAGAGGCCGCGTTGGAGCGGTTCGTGATCGCCCGTGAGACGGTCGGGCAAGTCCTGGCGGAACCGGGCGGCTGCGGGGACGCACCGGTGATCGTGCCCGATCAGCGACCGCGGCCGGTGATGGGTGCGGTGCCCGGCTCGGTGGTGCCGGTGCGGTGGGAAGGGCTCGACGCCGGCGTGCTGGCGCCGGACTATCGGCGGATCATGGCCATCGTGGCTGACCGGGGTGGGGAGGCGATGGACTGTCGGCAGCTCGCTGCGGCACTGGGTCTGGCTGTAGTCCCGGCGAAGGTCGAGGGGGTGCGGTCGAAGGTCAAGCGCCTGGCTGCGCGGGGCTGGCTGGTCGAGACGGTGCCGGGCAGGTTCAGTGACGCTGCCGGGCCAGGCGGCGGCTCATGACCATGCTCATCGACCACCAGATCATCGCCTCCGCGCTGTCGGTGCGGCCTTCGTAGTCGCGTGCCAGGCGGCGGGAGCGCATGAGCCACGCGAACGTGCGCTCCACCAGCCACCTCTTGGGCAGCACGGTGAACCCCGAGGCACCGTCACCGCGTTTGACCACTGTCAGCGCGATCTGCCAGACGCTGCGGGCGACGTCGACCAACGGCCCGGTGTAACCGCCGTCGGCCCATACCCGTCTCACGCGCCAATGCCTGTGCCGCAGCCGGGCCAGCAGGCTGTGGCCCGCGTTCCGGTCGGTGACCGACGCTGCTGTGACCATCACGGTCAGCAGCAGCCCAAGGGTGTCGACCACGACGTGCCGCTTGCGTCCGTTGACTTTCTTGCCGCCGTCGAAGCCCCGGGTGGCGGCCGGCACCGACGCGGCCGCTTTCACCGACTGCGCGTCGATGGCCGCGGCCGTCGGCTCCGCGTCCCGTCCCTCGGCCTCGCGGACCCGGTCACGCAGCCGGTCGTGCAGTTCGCGGGCCCAGCCCTTGTCCCGCCAGCGCCGCCAAAAGGCGTAGACGCGGTCCCACGCGGGGAAATCGCTCGGCATCGCCCGCCACGTGATGCCGCCGGCCACCAGGTAACGGACCGCGTCGATCATCTGCCGGTGGCAGTAACCCTCCGGCTGACCGCCCCTGCCCTCCAGCCATCCCGGCACCGGCAACAAGCCCCGCACCTCGGCCCACTCGGCGTCCGTCATGTCCGACGGATACCGAGGTCGTCTGTCCGAACGATCCCCCGCATTGCCGTACGCATGCGCGAGGCAATCACACGACCGGGCAACCGGGTTGGACGACGAGGACAACGGAACGCAAGACTGCGGCACAGGGCCTCCTGACGCTCGAAGGACTTCAGCAATCCCGAGCTGGGCAGGAGGCCCTGCTTTCATGCCTGCTTGGGCTGGAGATCACCCAACCGAGTCGCTGCACTCGAACCAGTGATCACCGCTCTCGATAGAGCAACGGCTTCTTAGGGAGTTGCTCCCACGACGCACGATCGGCATTGCGTGATCAGCTTGGGCCGTGGAGACCATCTTCGCCAGCGCCATAGCCGTCCTGGGAACGCTGCTGGGCTCGGCGATCACCCTGGCGTTCCAGCAGCGCACCACCAACAGAAGCCATCAGTTCACCCGTTGCGAGACGCTCCGACAGGAGCGGCTCGATGCCTACTCCGTCTATGCCGGCGCGTTGATCAACTACCGTCGCTGCCTCGTTCACCTCTGGTTCTGTGAGCACGAACATCCCCCGCCCGAGAGCCCGGACACCGTGCGCATCCGCGCCTACGACTTGCGCTCCAATGCCCAAGAAGCCCTCTTCCGTATGCAGATGCTCACGGACGACGAAACGCTGAGCCAGGCCGCGGAGGACGTGCTTGCAGACATCACGGGACTGGCCAAGGCTGGCAGCAGGGCTGAACTCGACGATCTCAGAGTGCGGACCCGTGACGACATCAGCCGACTTGTCAGCGCAGGCAAGAGCCACCTCTGAGAGGCTTGCAACGTAGAGTCCCCAGGCTGGCCCTGCGGCACCGCTGACCGCACCACAGCCGCACGAGATCGAGCGGGGTACCTCGGGATCAGGTAGAAGCAGCCCGTTCAAAGAGGCCACAGTCCAGCGGCGCGTCCAGGTCAGCACCACCCCAACCGGCCCCGTAATGCCAAGCACTTTCCCAAACTCAGGTCCGTCTCAACCGGCCCTACCCAACCGCGCCGCCGTCACCCGCGCCAGCATCGCCACCTCACGCGCCGAGGCCGCCGACAGCTCCAGCCGCACGACCCCGGAGCCGTCCGCGCCCGAAGCGGCATGCAGCCGCACCCCTGCGGTCTCCACACCGACGAGCCGCAGCGCGTCGCCTAGATCAGCCACAGCCTCTCTCGCGTCCCGCCAGCCGCTCAAGTAGTCCTCTCCGCGTACCCATATCCCCGCCTCCAGGTCTGCCGCCTCACCGTCGAACCCGTCGTCCCCAGGGCCGCACATCTCGTCAAGTCCCCTTCTCTGCAAGCCACCTGACAATTACCTAACGGTTGGCGTCGAGCGGGAGCACGACGACAACCCCGGTACCATCGGCACCGGGGTTCGTGATCGATCCCCAGCCGGACCACCCCAGGAGCTGACCAGGCACGGGGGTGGTCCGGTGTTGTTTCTTCAGTTGTTGCGCGTGATTCCGTCCGAACGGACCTCAGTACCGTTGTCGGCCACCCGGGTAACGAACCGGCTTTCGGCACTCCGGCGCGTCCTCAAGAGCAGGCTCACCGCCGAGCGCGTAACACAAGGCGGCGTGCAACTGCTCCGCTTCCATCACCGTCAGCACCAGCGAAGCCAGGGACGCGCGACCGGGGCGGAGAACGCGAAGCGGCAGCTCAAACAGACCGTCCTTCCCCGGGCGCAGACCACGTCCCGGTGCGGGACCGACCTGCCAGCCATCTGACGCCCGACTCATTCGGCCCCCTCGTTCGTTTGAGTCGGTCCGTCGCTCTCGCACTCGTCGGACACGGGCAGACGCCCGCCGCGACTCTCCGCGATCCGGAGCGCGTCTTGCAGCGCTTCGATCAGGCGGTTCGAGAGGTAGCGGAGCTCTCGCGCGTCCGCCTTCCGGTCGCGGAGCAACAGGCGGGCGTGACCGATCAGTTCAGCGCCCATCTGGAGCTGAACCGCCTCCATCTCGTCAGCCAGCCGCGACAGGTACCCCTCACCGTCCGCGTCCGACACCAGGTAGCACGGCTTACCAGCAGGGCCGGGCCATGGCAGCAGTCGTGGTTGCGCACTCACCTGACCACCACCATCCCGTGCGGAGCGCACAGCAGCTCCACCCGAGGCAGGCTCTCCCTGCGCTGCTCCTGGCGTCGCGCATGCGCGGCGACATACGGCCGAACAAGGCCGACGTCCTCACCACGCAGCAGTGGACGATCCGGCACCCGATGTACCTGGTGCACGCGCGGAAGTCGAAGCGTCGGCGCGTCTGCACAGGTCACCGAAGCGCTTGTCTCACCAGCGCGATGACGACCGGCGCCGGGCAGCAGTAGTCGCAACAGCCACCGCACGAATCGGGGGATATGGTTTGGCACGTTGACGCTCCTACACAGCGTTGACCACGCCCCCGGGCCGTTCGCATCGGTCGCGGGGGTCTCTTGCGTCTGCCAACTGTGCTGCGGAGAAACGGCGGTGGCTTCCCGCCCGTGGCTATACCCATCATGGGTAGGCTGACGGTCAGGACTTTGCGACACACTGTCACCAGCAGGCGCAACGGGGCACACGATGACCGCTTACCAACCGCCGACAGCACTACCGCGAGAACTGCTCAACCACCCGAATATGCGCGCCGCGATCGTGGCTCACGACTTCGGCGCCGTTTTCTCCCTTGCCCGAGACTTAGCCAAGATCAGCTACTCGAAGATCGCCGCCGAGTGTGACATCAAGCCCGAAAGAGTCGGCACCCTGGCCCGTGGCCAAGGCCGCATCACATCCTTCGAGAAGATCGCGACGATCGCCGACGCCTTACGTATCCCCGGACATCTTCTCGGCCTAGCTCCCCGCGACTGGGAAGCGGCCACCGCACCCGGTCACGCCCCTACCGCCTCAGCACGCACCACACCCACGACCCGAGAGGGAAGCGAAACAGTGCTGCGCAGGGAATTCTTCCGAGCCTCAGCCGGGGCCGGCCTGGTCCTCGGTCTGCCCGAGCTGACCCAGATCAACGCGGGCCACCGAATCGATCGAGACGTGCCCGAGCAGTTGCGACAGCGCACCGCCCGGCTACGGCGACTCGATGACGTGCTCGGCGGAGGAGACACCTACCGCGTCTACCTCGGCGAGTACAAAGCGACGAAGACGATGCTCCGAGAGGGCAGCTATACCGAGGAGACCGGCCGCGCGCTGCTGTCGGTCCTCTCCGAGCAGGCCCAGCAAGCCGGGTGGGCCGCATTCGACGCGGGCAAGCACGCCGATGCCCGCAGCCTCTACGAGGACAGCCACAAGGCGGCCACCGAGGCGAAAGACGCCGCCCTGGCCGGGAATGCCCTCGCCTTCCTCGCCTACCAGAAGATCAACACGGACCGCTCTGCCGGGATAGAGACCGCTGTCCAGGCATGCCGCACCGCAGGCCCCGACGCCCCGCCCGGAGTGCGCGCACTGCTGCATGAACGACTGGCGTGGGCTTACGCCGTCGCCGGAAACCCCAGCGAGACCGAACGCGCGCTGAGCATCGCGGAAGCCGCCCTCAGCGAGAGCGACGGAAGCCCACAGCCCGACTGGTCAGCGTGGGTCGACCGCAACGAGCTCCAGATCATGACCGGCCGCTGCTGGACCGAACTGCGTCGACCACTCCGAGCCGTCCCCGTCCTGGAAGACGTACTCACCCGATACGACGACACACACGCTCGCGACAAGAGCCTCTACCTGTCGTGGCTCGCCGACTCCTATCTCACCGCCGGAGAGATCGAGCAGGCTACAACCATCACCGGCCGCGTACTCGAACTCTCCGCCGGAGTGGCGTCCGTCCGCCCGCGCCAGCGCCTCGCGCCGATCCTCCACCGGCTCAAGGCCCACCAAGAGCTTCCGTCCGTGGCCGAAGTCCTGGAGAAGGCCAGGACGTGAGAGGTCAGGCCCCAGGTTCCGGCTCAGTGGTCCGCTCCACCCACCGCAGGTAGGCGTCCGAACCCGCGACGATCGGCACGGCCGACACCTCGGGGTTCTTCCACGGGTGATGCTCCAAGAGGTGCGCTTCAAGGTCGGCGTAACGGTCGGCACGGGTCTTGAACAAGAGCTGCCACTCTTCCCCCGTGCCGAACTCGCCCTGATGCCAGAAGACGGAGACCACCGGCCCGACGATCTGCGCCCCGGCCGCGAGCCGAGCGGTCACCACCGACCCCGCAAGCTTCTCGGCTTCCTCGCGGTTCTCCGTCGCCGTCGCCACCTGAAGGAAATCAGTCATACCCGCGAGCGTAGCCCCGTGACTGAGCGCGGTCAGCGCGCTGTGATCAGTTGCTCAACAGCCGTGCGGATCGACTCCTCCTGCTTGCAGAAGGAGAACCTGACGAGCCACACCGGAGCATCGGCACTCTCGTAGAAGGCCGATGTCGGAATGGCCACCACGCCCGCGCGCTCCGGCAGTTCACGGCAGAACGTCACGCCGTCCGCGTAGCCCCACGGCCGTACGTCCGCCTGAAGGAAGTACCCGGCATCCGCGCGGTACGGGCGCAGTCCGGCCCGCGTCAGACCCTCGCTCAACAGGTTCCGGTTGTGCCGCAACGTCTCGCGCAGATCCGCAGCCCACTCCTCTACCGAGCCGAGGGCACGCGCCAGCGCCTCCTGATACGGCGTGCCCGACGCGTAGGTGAGGAACTGCTTCGCCGCAGCGACAGCGGCGACAAGGGGAGCCGGACCGGAAACCCAACCGATCTTCCAACCCGTGACGCTGAACGTCTTGCCCGCCGAGGAGATCGTCAGCGTCCGTTCCCTCATGCCGGGCAACGAGGCGATCGGGAGGTGAGCCACGCCGTTGTACACCAGGTGTTCGTACACCTCATCGGTCACCACGGTCAGCGAGTGTTCCTGGGCGATCTCGGCAATGGCAGCCAGCTCTTCAGCCGTGAACACCTTCCCGGTCGGGTTGTGGGGAGTGTTCAGCACCAGCACCCGAGTACGCGCCGTCACGGCAGCGCGCAGCGCGTCAACGTCGAGCGCGAAGCCGTCCCCATCGCTGACCAGCGGCACGGCCACCAGCCGGGCGCTGGCCAGCCGGGCATCCGCCGCGTACGCGTCGTAGCAGGGGTCGAAGGCCAGGACCTCATCGCCGGGGTCGCAGAGCGCCAGCAGAGCCGAGGCCAGCGCTTCCGTGGCGCCCGTGGTGATCAGTACCTCCCCCGCCGGGTTGTAGTCGAGGCCATATCGCCGAAGCTGATGCTCGGCGACGGCCTCACGCAGCGCAGGGAAGCCGACGGCAGGCGGGTACTGGTTGTTGCCCGAGAGCACCGCTTCCGCCACGTCCTTCAGCAGCGCGTCAGGGCTTGCCAGCTCCGGCACGCCCTGCCCGAGGTTCACAGCCCCCGTACGGCGCGCCAGCTCCGTCATCTCCGTGAAGATCGACGTACCCATGTCCCGCACCCGCACCGCAGGACCCCAGTCCGCCGTACCCACGATGCCGCGCGCGTCAGCCGTCCCGCTCGTCCCCATGCGCCTCTGCTTTCCGTGCGTCCGTCCAGGAGGTTCGGCCCTCACGATAGGCATAGACGGCCGAGCACCGGGCCTCTGATGGCCAATGCCAAGCCATCGCCCGAGGTCAGAGGGCATACGCAAGGTGTGTATCAAGAGGGGTTGACCCTGGGTGACCGGCACTCCCGAGCTGGTCACGGCGGTGCGCTCGGCCAAGCAGTACCTCACCTATGTCTCGGCAGGGCCCTTCCAGTACGCGGTCGCCGAGGCGCTGCGCCTGCCCGACGCCTATTTCCACGGCATCCGCGAGGATCTGCGCGCCAAGCGCGATCTGCTGGCCGACGGCCTGACGGACGCGGGCTTCCAGGTCTTCCGCCCCTCGGGCACGTACTTCATCACCACCGACATCCGGCCCCTCGGCGAGACCGACGGCTTCGCCTTCTGCCGCTCCCTCCCCGAGCGCTGCGGCGTGGTCGCCGTCCCGAACGCGGTCTTCTACGACCACCAGGACCAGGGCTCCCCGTTCGTCCGCTTCGCCTTCTGCAAGCGCGATGAGGTCCTTACGGACGCCGTCGCCCGCCTGAAGACGCTCGGCACCGGCTGACGCGGCACCTCCGGTCATCTGGGCAAGCCCGGTGAGCCTCCCCCGGATGGGCCTTCCGGGTCGCGGGCGTCCGCGGTCCGGCGGATGGTCGGTGTGTCCGCCGAGCCCCCCGGTCCGTCCCCTCCCGGGGGCTCGGCGCATGTCCGTCGGGTGCCCGCACCGGAGGTTTCCGTGTCCGCCGACATCACCGCGTCCGCCCGGACCCCGGAGCCGCCCGGACGACCGGCCACCCGGCGGGGGATGCGGGCGTCGCTGGGGCGGGCGTGGCCCGCGCTGGCGGTGTACGCGACGGTGCGGGCCGCCGGGATCGGATGCGTGGCGGTGGGGGCCTGGCGGACCGGGAAGCATCCGCGGACGCAGCTCGGGCACTACTGGGACAGCATCTGGTACGTGGGCGTCGCCCAGCACGGCTACGGCACCAGCCGGCCCTCCGTCACCCACCCCGGCCTGAGCTTCAGCGATCTCGCGTTCTTCCCGCTCTACCCGGCGCTGATCAGGGCCGTCACCAGTGTCGTCCCCCTGAGCGCGGTGACGGCGGGGCTGTTGATCACCTGGGTCACGGCCGGACTGGCGGCCTGGGGCATCCACGCGGTCGGGGAGCGGCTGTACGGGCGGCGGGCGGCCCTGATGCTGGTGGCGCTGTGGGGGCTGCTGCCGCATGCGGTCGTCGAGTCCATGGGATACACGGAGTCGCTGCTGACGGCGCTGGCGGCCTGGTCGCTGTATGCGCTGCTGACCCGGCTCTGGCTGTGGGCCGGGGCGCTGGCCCTGTGCGCGGGGGCCACGCGGCCCAACGGGATCGCGGTCGCGGCGGCGGTGTGCGCGTGCGCGGCCGCCGAGGTCTGGCGGCGCCGTGGGCGTGTGTCCTGGCGGGTGTGGGCGGGCGCGGCGCTCTCACCGCTCGGCTGGCTCGGCTACATCGGCTGGGTGGGGGTGCGGCGCGGCACCTGGCACGGCTATCTGGACGTCCAGGACCGCTGGGGCACCTCTTTCGATCTCGGTGCGAGCGGCTTCCGCTCCGCCCGCGGCCTGATCATGGGGGGCGGCTCACCGCCGCACTACATGTCCCTGATCGTCATCGGCGCCTCGCTGGTCTCGCTCGTCTGCCTCGCACTGCGCCCGCCGCCGCTGCCGCTGGTCGTCTACACCCTGGTCCTGGTGTTCATCGCGCTCACCGGCTCGAACTACTTCGCCTCCAAGCCGCGCTTTCTGCTGCCCGCCTTCCCGCTGCTGCTCCCGGCGGCGCTGGCGATGGCAAGAGCCCGGCCACGCACCGCCGTCCTGGTGGGCGGCGCGCTGGCCGGGCTCTCCTGTCTCTACGGGGCGTATCTGCTGACCATGGCCGACAGCCCGGCCTGACCGCGATACGGGCGGCCCAGGGCGTGCGATACGGCTCCCGCTCAGACCTGTCCGTCGCCGTCGTCCGGCTTGTCCTCGCCGTCGGACTCGATGTCGGCCTCCAGACCGAGCTGTTCGACCAGCCAGCGGTCGAACTCGATCGAAGCCCGTACCCAGCTGACCGTGCTGGATACGAAGTGCTCGAGGCTGACGCCGGTGCCGATCAGCATCTGCGCTTCGCCGATCAACCGGACCGTGCCGTCGTCATTGGTGTGGGTGTAGACCTTCGGCCACAACGTGCGGCGGTTCCAGTCGTCGATCGCCTCGAGCAGCCGCGGCTTCTCATCGATGCCATGCGGCCGGTCGTAGAACGTACGGACGGAGAAGACCTGCTGCTCCTCCTCCCCGCGGAACATGAAATAGGTGCGGAACTGCTCCCACGGCGCGGCGAGGTCCCCCTCCTCGTCGACGACGTACTTCAGCTCCATCTGCTCCAGCAGCTGCTTGACCAGATCCTGGTCGGGCAGCACGGGGCCGCTCGGACCCGTCGGTTCGGGCTCGGGCTGACCCCCGAAATTCGGAATCGAGGACGGGTCGATGCTCACCGTGGATTTCCCTTCGTATGGAATACCGCCATCCTCCCTCACACCCGCCCCCGCCGTGCAACCCCGGCCGTACATTGCCCGATCCGGCCGAACAAGGACCGGCGGGACCTATTGCCGGGAGCGTGCCGGGACCCATTGCCAGGACCTGCCCGGACCTATTGCGCGGGGCCCACCAGAAGCTCGTCGCCGACCCGGTCCACCCGGACCTTGTCGCCGTCGCGGATCTCCCCGGCGAGGATCTCCTTGGCCAGCTGGTCGCCGATCGCGGTCTGGATCAGCCGACGCAGCGGGCGCGCCCCGTAGGCCGGGTCGTTGCCCTCCTCGGCCAGCCATTCCAGCGCGGCCGGGGTGACGTCGAGGGTCAGCCTGCGGTCGGCGAGGCGGCGGGCCAGCCGGGCGATCTGGAGTTCGGCGATCCGGGCCAGCTCCGGCCCGCTGAGCGCGGAGAAGACCACGAGGTCGTCCAGGCGGTTGAGGAATTCCGGCTTGAAGGAGGCCCGTACGGTCTCCAGGACGCTCTGCTTCTTCTCCTCCTCGCCGAGCAGCGGATCCATCAGGTACTGGCTGCCCAGGTTGGAGGTGAGCACCAGAATGGTGTTGCGGAAGTCCACCGTCCGGCCCTGGCCGTCGGTGAGCCGCCCGTCGTCGAGGACCTGGAGCAGAACGTCGAAGACCTCGGGGTGGGCCTTCTCCACCTCGTCCAGCAGCACCACGCTGTACGGGCGGCGGCGCACCGCCTCGGTCAGCTGGCCGCCCTCCTCGTAGCCGACGTACCCGGGCGGGGCGCCGACCAGCCGGGCCACGCTGTGCTTCTCGCCGTACTCGCTCATGTCGATGCGGACCATGGCCCGCTCGTCGTCGAAGAGGAAGTCGGCGAGCGCCTTGGCCAGCTCGGTCTTGCCGACGCCGGTGGGGCCGAGGAAGAGGAACGAACCGGTGGGCCGGTCCGGGTCGGCGATGCCCGCGCGAGTCCTGCGCACGGCGTCCGATACCGCCCTTACGGCTTCCATCTGGCCGATCAGCCGCTTGCCCAGCTCCTCCTCCATGCGCAGCAGCTTCTTGGTCTCGCCCTCCAGCAGCCGGCCGGCGGGGATGCCGGTCCAGGAGGCGACCACATCGGCCACGTCGTCCGGGCCCACCTCCTCCTTGACCATGGTGGGACGGTCCTGCTGCACCTCGGCCTCGGCCTCCGACGCCTCGGCCAGCTCCCGCTCCACGGCCGGAATTTCCCCGTACAGCAGCTTGGAGGCGGTGTCGAAGTCGCCGTCGCGCTGGGCGCGCTCGGCCTGGCCGCGCAGCTCGTCCAGCCGCTCCTTGAGCTCACCGACGCGGTTGAGGCCCTGCTTCTCCTTCTCCCAGCGGGCGGTGAGCCCGCGCAGCTCCTCCTCCTTGTCGGCGAGGTCGCGGCGCAGCTTGTCCAGCCGCAGCTTGCTGGCCTCGTCGGTCTCCCGGGCCAGCGCCATCTCCTCCATCCGCATCCGGTCCACCGACCGCTGGAGCTCGTCGATCTCCACGGGGGAGGAGTCGATCTCCATCCGGAGCCGGGAGGCCGCCTCGTCGACCAGGTCGATGGCCTTGTCGGGCAGGAAGCGGGAGGTGATGTACCGGTCGGAGAGGGCCGCGGCGGCCACCAGCGCGCCGTCGGCGATCTGCACCTTGTGATGGGCCTCGTAGCGGCCCTTGAGCCCGCGCAGGATGGCGACGGTGTCCTCGACGGTCGGCTCGGCGACCAGCACCTGCTGGAAGCGGCGCTCGAGCGCGGCATCCTTCTCGATCCGCTCACGGTACTCGTCGAGGGTGGTGGCGCCGACCATGCGCAGCTCACCACGGGCCAGCATCGGCTTGAGCATATTGCCCGCGTCCATCGCGGAGTCGCCGCCGGCGCCCGCGCCGACCACGGTGTGCAGCTCGTCGATGAAGGTGATGATCTGGCCGTCGCTGGACTTGATCTCGGCCAGGACGGTCTTCAGCCGCTCCTCGAACTCACCGCGGTACTTCGCGCCCGCGACCATCGCGCCGAGGTCGAGGGCGACCAGGCGCTTGTCGCGCAGGCTCTCGGGGACGTCGCCCTTGACGATCCGCTGGGCGAGCCCCTCGACGACGGCCGTCTTACCGACGCCCGGATCGCCGATCAGCACCGGGTTGTTCTTGGTGCGCCGGGAGAGCACCTGCACCACCCGGCGGATCTCCTGGTCCCGGCCGATGACCGGGTCCAGCTTGCCCTCGCGCGCGGCGGCGGTGAAGTCCGTGCCGAACTTCTCCAGGGCCTTGTACGTGCCCTCCGGATCGGGCGTCGTCACCCGCTGTCCACCCCTGACCTTCTCGAACGCGGCGAGCAGCTTCTTGGCGCTCGCCCCCTGCTGGTCGAGCAGCTCCCCGGCCTGGCCGCCCTTGGCGGCGATGCCGATGAGCACATGCTCGGTGGAGACATAGTCGTCCCCCAGTTCCCTGGCCCGCTGGGTGGCGTCCGCGATGACGGCGAGCAGATCGCGGCTGGCCTGCGGCGGGGCCACGGTGGAGCCCTGGACGCTGGGCAGGGCGGCGAGCAGCCGCTCGGCGCCGCTGCGCACGAGGGCCGCGTCGGCCTCGACGGCTGCCAGCAGATCCATGACGTTCTCGTTGTCCTGGCCCTCCAGCAGGGCGAGCAGGAGATGCGCGGGCGTCATATCCGCGTGTCCGGAGGACACCGCCCGGTCATTGGCGGCGCTCAGCGCCGCCCGGCTCTTGTTGGTCAGCTCGGCATCCACGTCCCTGTGCTCCTCCTCGCTGCGATCTTCCCATCCTGCCCTACCCAACCTCCGCAAAGTTGAGTCTATTCCACTCAACCTCGCTCACGCCACTCCCCTGGCCTGAGGTTCTGGCCCTGTCTGTAGGTTCTGGGCCATGTCTGTCGATCCCCGCAACCCCGATCCCGGGTACCTCGATTTCTGGCGCGAACGCCATCTGTGCACCCTGACCACCCCGCGCCCGGACGGCACCCCGCATGTCGTACCGGTCGGCGTCACCTACGACCCCGAGGCCGGGCTCGCCCGCGTCATCGCGAACCGCCACAGCCGTAAGGTCGCCCATGTCCGGGCGGCGGGCGAGGGCGGTGCGCGGGTCGCGGTCTGCCAGATGGCGGGCAAGCGGTGGGCCACGCTGGAGGGGCTCGCGGTCGTCCGCGAGGACCCCGAGCTGATCGCGGAGGCGGTGCGCCGCTACGCCGAGCGCTACGAGCGCACCCCGCGCCCCAACCCCGACCGCGTCCTCATCGAAATCACCCTCACCCGCGCCATGGGCAAGGGCTGAGCCCTCGCCCTGGGCGGGAGCTGAGACCGCGCCATGCACACGGGCCGAGACCCGGACCGGGTCACTCCTCGTCCTCCTTCCGGTGGCCCGCCCCCGCCCAGGGGTGGCGCAGCCGGATCCAGACGTCGCGGGCATGCCGCCCGGCCTCCGTACGGCTCTCGGCCACCGTCGTACGCGCCTCCTCCTCGGTCTCCACCATGGGCCCCGAACCGCGCAGCGGCTTCCCCGCCGTCTCGTGCAGGAACAGCGTGGCGATCAGCCCGATCACACCCGCCGCCATCAGGTAGAAGGCGGGCACCAGCGTGTTGTGGGTGGTGGCCACCAGCCACGAGGCCAGCAGCGGCGTCGTCCCGCCGAACAGCGACACGGAGAGGTTGTACGAGATCGACAGCGCGCCGTAGCGCAGCCGGGTCGGGAACAGCGCGGGAAGCGTGGCGGCGCTCGTCCCCGCGAAGGTGACCAGCATCGCCCCCAGGAGCAGACAGCCGATCGCGGGCATCAGCACGCCGCCCGCCCGGATCAGCAGCACCGCCGGAATGGCCAGCGCCACCAGGCCCAGACTGCCGAACAGGAACAGCGGCCGCCGCCCCCAGCGGTCCGAACCGCGCCCCACCACCGTGATCGCCAGCACCACGAACAGCATGGTGCCCAGCACCAGCACCTGAGCCGTGGTGGCGTCCTGGCCGAGCGTGGAGGTCATGTACGTCGGCAGATACGACGTCACCATGTAGTTGGTGACGTTGTACAGCAGCACCAGGCCCATGCAGATCAGCATCGCCTCCCAGTGCCGGGTGAAGATCTCCTTCAGCCGCCCCTGTCCGGACTGGCGGGCCTCCTCGATCGGCACCGTGTCGCCGTGCGCCTCCGCCGCCTCCGCCGCCTCGGCCGCCCGCTCGGCCTCCTGCTGGAACGCCGGGGTCTCCTCCAGCCGCAGCCGCATATACAGACCGATCAGCCCCAGCGGCCCCGCCACCAGGAACGGCACCCGCCAGCCCCACTCCACCATCCCGGTCTCGCCGATCGCGGCGGTGAGCACGGTGACCAGACCGGAGCCCAGCGAATAGCCGATGAAGGTGCCGAAGTCGAGCCAGCTGCCGAGGAAACCGCGGCGCTGATCGGGCGCGAACTCGGCGATGTAGGTGGTCGCCCCCGCGTACTCACCGCCGGTCGAGAAGCCCTGCACCACCCGGCAGGCCAGGAGCAGCAGCGGGGCGGCGAAGCCGATCTCGGAGTAGCCGGGCAGCAGACCCACCCCGAAGGTGCCGGCCGCCATCATGATCATGGTGGTGGACAGCACCCGCCGCCGCCCGATCCGGTCGCCCAGCGGCCCGAACACCAGCCCGCCCAACGGCCGCACCAGGAACGCCACGGCGAAGGTGGCGAACGTGGAGACCACCTGGGTGGCGGGGTCGTCGGCGGGGAAGAAGACCCTGCCGAGAGTGACCGCGACATAGGCGTAGACACCGAAGTCGAACCACTCCATGGTGTTGCCGATCGCGGTCGCCGCGACCGCACGGCGCATCCCGGGCCTGTCGACGACGGTGACGTCCTCGATCGCCAGCGACTCCTTACGGCGCCGCAGCAGCGTCCGGATCAGCTGGTCGGTACGGGCACTCCCGTGCGGCCACCCCCCGCGGCGGGGTCCACGCGGTGGTATCCGACCGGTACTCATCTCGTCCCCTGCCGACGGCTGAACCGCTACAGGACGCCGCTCCCGCCCCCCGCGTCAGGCCCCGGCCTCACTCGACTTCGCATACGTCAACGCCATCTGCCCGGCGACGTCGTACACCACGACCTGCTCATCGCCGACGACCCACGCGTCATGGCCGGGCGCCACCACATACACATCCCCGGGACCCAGCTCGGCCTCCGCGCCATCGGGCGTGCGCAGCCGCATCCGGCCCCGGACCACGATCCCTCGGTGGTGGACCTCGCACAGATCGGTCCCCACGATCGGCCGCACCGACTCCCGCCAGCGCCATCCGGGCTCGAAGGTGCCCACGGCGAAATCCAGTCCGGTCAGATGCAGGGCTTCGATATGGCCTCCGGGAAAGTCACGCCGTTCATCCGGCTTCTCGATCGTCTTGACTTCCACCATGGCGATACCTCCTCCCATCTCTCCATGGTGCGCCCGGGATGCCCCATCGGCGCGCCCGGCCGAGAGCCCCCGTGGGCAAGCACCGGGCAGGCGCTGAGAGGGCACCGGGCACGCTCCGGGCACGCGAAAGGCCCGGTGGCCGTATGGACGGTCACCGGGCCTGCGATCAGCGGCGCGCCGGGCGCTACTCCGGGCGCTTGGGGCGCCAGACCACCAGGGCGCTGCTCTGCTGGACGTCCTGGTAGCGGACCAGGTCGCGGCGGTAGGAGGCGTGGACCTGGGCCTCGCGCTGCTGTATGGCGGTCGCGGCGCCCTCGACCGCGGCCTGGAGCTCGGCGACACGCGACTGGAGAGCCGCGACCTGGTTCTCCAGTTCGATGATGCGCTTGATCCCGGCGAGGTTGATGCCCTCGTCCTGGGACAGCTGCTGGACCTGGCGGAGCAGCTGGATGTCGCGCGCGGAGTACCGCCGACCACGGCCGGCGGTGCGGTCGGGGGAAACCAGGCCGAGGCGGTCGTACTGACGCAGGGTCTGCGGGTGCAGTCCGGAGAGCTGAGCCGCCACCGAGATGACGTACACCGGCGAATCCTCGGTCAGCTCATACGGGTTACGGGGCCGGCCGGCGCCCCTGCCTCCGATGCCTCCTCGGCCGTGCGACTCCATTGGGGTCACGCTCCCTTCGCGGCCTTGAACAGCTCCGCCCGTGGGTCCTCTCCCACGGTCGCCTCGCGATACGACTCCAGCGCGTCCCGCGCCGTGTCGCTCAGCTCCTGCGGCACCGTGACCTCGACGGTGACCAGCAGATCTCCGTGCGTGCCGTCCTTACGGACCGCACCCTTGCCACGGGCGCGCATCGTTCGTCCGTTGGGCGTGCCGGGCGGCAGCTTCAGGGTGACCGGCGGGCCACCCAGGGTCGGGACCTTGATCTCGCCGCCGAGCGCCGCCTCCGGAAGGGTGACGGGCACGGTGACGGTCAGGTTGTCGCCCTTACGGCCGAAGACCGGATGCGCGTCCACGTGCACGACCACATACAGATCGCCGGCCGGGCCGCCGGTCTCGCCGGGGGCGCCCTTGCCGCGCAGCCGGATCCGCTGGTTGTCGCTGACGCCCGCGGGGATCCGGACCTGCATGGTGCGGGCGGAACGGGCCCGTCCGCTGCCCTTGCAGGTCTCGCACGGGTTCTGAGCGATCAGGCCGCGGCCGCGGCACTCCACACACGGGTCGGTGAGCGAGAAGCCACCCCCGCCGCCCCGGCTGACCTGGCCGGTGCCGACACAGGTCGGGCAGACCCGCGGGGTGCCGTCCCGGTCGCCGGTGCCCGAGCACGCCTTGCACGGGGCCTGGCTGGACATCCGCAGCGGGACCGTGGCCCCCTCGACGGCCTCGGTGAAGCTCAGCGTCACCTCGGACTCGATGTCCTGGCCCCGGCGCGGCTGGGCGCGGGTGGCGCCGCCACGGCCGAACAGCCCGCCGAAGACATCCCCGAGCCCGCCGCCGAAGCCGCCGGCGCCACCGGCACCGGCACCGCCGCCGCCCTGGGCACCGCCGAAGAGGTCGCCCAGGTCGAAGTTGAAGCTTCCGGTGCCGCCCGGACCGCCGGGACCGGGGCGGAATCCGCCGTTCCCGAAGAGCGAGCGGGCCTCGTCGTACTCCTTGCGCCGCTTGGGGTCGCCGAGGATGTCATTGGCCTCGGAGATCTCCTTGAAGCGGTCCTCCGCCTTGGCGTCACCCTTGTTGGCGTCCGGGTGGTACTCGCGGGCGAGCTTCCGGTACGCCTTCTTGATCTCCGCCTCGGTCGCGTCCTTGGGGACGCCGAGGACTTTGTAGTAGTCCTTCTCCACGAAGTCCTTGGTGCTCATCCTCGACGTCCCTCCTCTCCTGCCGCTCCCGCGATCACCGTCACGTCAGCCCTCTTCCGGGCCACCGCTCTCCTCGTCCGGCGCCGCGGCCTCGCCTTCGCCGCCCTTCGCGGGGGTAGCGCCCGGCTGGGGCTCGGCGACCGCGACCCGCGCCGGGCGGATCGTGCGCTCGCCGATTCGATACCCCGGCTGCAGAATCTGCACGCACGTGGTCTCGGTGACATCCGGCGCGTACGAATGCATCAGGGCCTCGTGCACCAGCGGGTCGAAGGGCTCGCCCTCCTTGCCGAACTGCTGCAGACCCAGCTTCGCCGACACCGTCTCCACCGATTCGCCGACCGACTTGAAGCCGCCGACGAGCTCGCCGTGCTCACGGGCGCGGCCGATGTCGTCGAGCACGGGCAGCAGCTCGGACAGGAGGCTCGCCACGGCGATCTCCTTGACCGTCACCCGGTCCCGCTCGACCCTGCGCCGATAGTTCTGGTACTCCGCCTGGAGCCGCTGGAGGTCGGCCGTCCGCTCATTGAGGGCGGTACGCACCTGGTCCAGCTGTGCCTGAAGGGCTACCTGCTCGAGGTCCCCGGCCGGGGCTGCCGGGCCCGCCTTGTCGGCGGACCCGGCGCCCTTCGCCGCGTCGTCAGGGGTCTGCGCGGCCTCGGAGGGGACGTCGGGCTGCTCCTCGAAGCCCGGGGTCTCCTCCGTCACGCGGCACCACCCTGGCCCTTGTCGGCCTTCTCGTCGTCGACGATCTCGGCGTCCACCACATCGTCATCGGCCTTGGCCTGGGCGCCCTCGCCACCGGCCGCACCGGCGGCACCGGCCTCGCCCGCGCCGGCCTCGGTGTTGGCGTACATGGCCTGGCCCAGCTTCTGGCTGACCGCGGCGACCTTCTCGGTCGCGGTGCGGATCTCAGCGGTGTCCTCACCCTTGAGCTTCTCCTTCAGCTCGGTGAGGGCCTCCTCGACCTCGGTCTTGACCTCGCCCGGGACCTTCTCCTCGTTGTCCTTGAGGAACTTGTCCGTCTGGTAGACGAGCTGCTCGGCCTGGTTGCGGGTCTCGGCGGCCTCGCGGCGCTTGTGGTCCTCCTCCGCGTACTGCTCGGCCTCGCGCATCATGCGGTCGATGTCGTCCTTCGGCAGCGCGGAGCCGCCGGTGACGGTCATCTTCTGCTCCTTGCCGGTGCCGAGGTCCTTCGCGCCGACGTGCATGATGCCGTTGGCGTCGATGTCGAAGGTGACCTCGATCTGCGGCACGCCGCGCGGGGCCGGCGGAAGGCCGGTCAGCTCGAACATCCCGAGCTTCTTGTTGTACGCCGCGATCTCGCGCTCGCCCTGGTAGACCTGGATCTGCACGGACGGCTGGTTGTCCTCGGCCGTGGTGAAGATCTCCGAGCGCTTGGTCGGAATGGTCGTGTTGCGCTCGATCAGCTTGGTCATGATGCCGCCCTTGGTCTCGATGCCGAGGGACAGCGGGGTGACGTCGAGCAGCAGGACGTCCTTGACCTCGCCCTTGAGGACACCGGCCTGGAGGGAGGCGCCGATGGCGACGACCTCGTCCGGGTTGACGCCCTTGTTGGCGTCCTTGCCGCCGGTCAGCTCCTTGACCAGCTCGGCGACGGCGGGCATCCGGGTCGAGCCGCCGACCAGGACCACGTGGTCGATCTCGGACAGCGAGATGCCCGCGTCCTTGATGACGTTGTGGAACGGGGTCTTGCAGCGCTCCAGCAGGTCGGAGGTGAGCTGCTGGAACTGCGAGCGGGTGAGCTTCTCGTCCAGGTGCAGCGGGCCCTCGGCGGAGGCCGTGATGTAGGGCAGGTTGATGGTGGTCTCGGTCGAGCTGGAGAGCTCGATCTTCGCCTTCTCAGCGGCCTCGCGGAGGCGCTGCAGGGCCATCTTGTCCTTGGACAGATCGACACCGTGGCCGTTGTTGAACTGCTTGACCAGGTAGTCGACGACGCGCTGGTCCCAGTCGTCACCACCGAGGTGGTTGTCGCCGTTGGTGGCCTTGACCTCCACCACGCCGTCGCCGATCTCCAGCAGCGAGACGTCGAAGGTGCCGCCACCGAGGTCGAAGACCAGGATGGTCTGGTCGTCCTTCTCCAGCCCGTAGGCGAGCGCGGCAGCGGTAGGCTCGTTGACGATACGCAGGACGTTGAGGCCCGCGATCTCACCGGCTTCCTTGGTCGCCTGGCGCTCGGCGTCGTTGAAGTACGCCGGGACGGTGATGACCGCGTCCGCGACCTTCTCGCCGAGGTACGACTCCGCATCCCGCTTCAGCTTCTGCAGGATGAAGGCGCTCATCTGCTGCGGGTTGAAGTCCTTGCCGTCGAGGTTGATCTTCCAGTCGGTGCCCATGTGGCGCTTGACCGAGCGGACGGTGCGGTCCACGTTGGTCACCGCCTGGCGCTTGGCCACCTCGCCGACCAGCACCTCGCCGTTCTTCGCGAACGCCACAACGGACGGCGTGGTCCTGGCGCCCTCGGCGTTGGTGATGACGGTGGGCTCACCGCCCTCGAGAACACTGACGACGGAGTTCGTCGTACCCAGGTCGATGCCGACCGCACGTGCCATTTCGGGATCCTCCAGCTACAGCATTGAGTGGAACAGGCTCAAGGGTGCATCAGCCCGATCGCCGCTGTCAACAGACCTGAGTCGCCAGGACTCAAGTTTTATATGAGGCTTATGCCCAACCAAGCGTGGAAGAGGTGGAGGAGGGGCCAAGTGAGCGACACAGATCACCGGCTCGCCGACTACATGCGTCCCCGTCCGGGCGGGTAATCTCGGTCAAGCCACATTAAGTTACTGCTTAGTAATCCAGCTCGCAGGTTCGAGGAGCCCCATATGCAACTCGCCGCGATCATCGTGTCGCTGGTTCTCACCGCGGTCGGCGTTGCCCTGCTCGGCCGGGCCGTCGCGCAGTTCGTGCGCTTCTTCAAGCTCGGCGCGCCGGTCCCAGCGGGGGCCAGGATCGACAACCCATACCAGCGCAGCGTGACCCTGGCCCGGGAGTTCCTCGCGCACACCCGCATGAACAAGTGGGGCGTGATCGGCGTCGCCCACTGGTTTGTGGCGATCGGCTTCCTGACCCTGCCGCCGACCATCATCAACGCCTACGGCCAGCTCTTCCAGGCGGACTGGACGCTGCCGATCCTCGGCGGCTTCCTCCCCTACGAGCTGTACATCGAGTTCATCGGCACGATGACCACCCTGGGCATCCTGACGCTGATGGCGATCCGGCTGCTCAACCTGCCCAGCCGGGCCGGCCGCAAGTCGCGGTTCGCGGGCTCCACCGCCTGGCAGGCGTACTTCGTCGAGTACGTCATCCTCATCATCGGCGTCGCGATCATGGCCCTGCGCGGCACCGAGGGCGCACTGCACCACGTCGACAGTTACGAGCCCGCGTACTTCGCCTCGTATCCGCTGGTCCAGCTCTTCGACGGGCTCAGCGTGGACACGGTGCAGAACCTGACCTACCTGTTCGCGATGATCAAGCTCGGTACGACCATGATCTGGATGATCACGGTCAGCACCAACCTCGACATGAGCATCGCCTGGCACCGCTTCCTCGCCTTCCCGAACATCTGGTTCAAGCGCAACGCGGACGGCGAGGTGGCCCTCGGCGCGCTGCAGCCGATGGTGAGCGAGGGCAAGCCGATCGACTTCGAGGACCCCGACGAGGACGCCCAGTTCGGCGTCTCACAGATCGAGCACTTCTCCTGGAAGGGCATCCTCGACTTCTCCACCTGTACCGAATGCGGCCGCTGCCAGTCGCAGTGCCCCGCCTGGAACACCGGCAAGCCGCTGTCGCCCAAGCTGCTGATCATGGCGCTGCGCGACCACTCGCACGCCAAGGCGCCGTATCTGCTCGCCGGTGGCGGCAAGACCATGGAGGGCGAGGAGAAGGCCAGCGAGGCGCAGCTTGCCGACGTGCCCGCGTCGGCGCTGGCCGAGGCCGAGCGCCCGCTGATCGGCACCCTGGAAGAGAATGGCGTCATCGACCCGGACGTGCTGTGGTCCTGCACCACCTGCGGTGCGTGCGTCGAGCAGTGCCCGGTGGACATCGAGCACGTTGACCACATCGTGGACATGCGCCGCTACCAGGTGATGATCGAGTCCTCGTTCCCGTCGGAGGCGGGCGCGATGCTCAAGAACCTGGAGAAGAAGGGCAACCCCTGGGGGCTGGCCAAGAAGCAGCGCCTCGCGTGGACCAAGGAGCTCGCAGCAGACACAGGCTTCGAGGTGCCGGTCGTCGGCAAGGACATCGAGGACCTCACCGAGGTCGACTACCTGTACTGGGTCGGCTGCGCGGGCGCCTTGGAGGACCGGGCGAAGAAGACCACCAAGGCCTTCGCGGAGCTGCTGCACATCGCGGGCGTCAAGTTCGCGATCATGGGCGGCGACGAGGCGTGCACCGGTGACTCCGCCCGCCGCCTGGGCAACGAGTTCCTCTTCCAGCAACTCGGCCAGCAGAACGTCGAGATGCTGAACATGGCATTCGGGGAGGACGCCGAGGAAGGCGTCACCGTCGAGAAGGCCAAGAAGAAGATCGTCGCGACCTGCCCGCACTGCTTCAACACCATCGCGAACGAGTACCCGCAGCTGGGCGGCGAGTTCGAGGTCATCCACCACACCCAGCTGCTGCAGCACCTCATCGACGAGGGCAAGCTGATCCCGGTTACCCCGGTCGAGGGTCTGATCACCTACCACGACCCCTGCTACCTGGGCCGCCACAACAAGGTCTACACCCCGCCGCGCGAGATCATCGCCAAGGTGCCGGGGCTGCGGAACGAGGAGATGCACCGCCACAAGGAGCGCGGCTTCTGCTGTGGCGCGGGCGGCGCCCGGATGTGGATGGAGGAGCGGATCGGCAAGCGCGTCAACAACGAGCGCGTGGACGAGGCCCTGTCCCTCAACCCGGACATCGTCTCCACCGCCTGCCCGTTCTGCCTGGTGATGCTGACCGACTCGGTCAACGGCAAGAAGAACGACGGGAAGGCGAAGGAAGACCTGCAGGTCGTGGACGTGGCGCAGCTGCTCCTCGACTCGGTGAGGACCCCGGCCGCGCCGGAGGACGGCGGCAAGAACGCCGAGGAGCCGGAGCCGGCCCCGGCCAAGTAGCACCGCGACGAATGCGCTGAAGCCCGCCCACGGGGTCCGTGGGCGGGCTTCTCGGTGTTGCTGGGGGCGTATGGCGGCCGCGTTCCCCTTACGGCCCTCAGGGCCCTCAGGAGCGCCTATGGCCCCGTAAGGCGCCTACGGCCCCGTGAGCGCCTTACGGGGCCGTAGGCGCCTTACGGGCCTCCATGCGGGCCCCAGGGCCCCTTACGGCCGCGGCTTGCCGCTCTTCGACAGCGGCAGCGCCTGTTCGGTCCAGATGACCTTGCCGTCCGAGGTGTAACGGGTGCCCCAGCGGTCGGCGAACTGCGAGACCAGGAAGAGCCCCCGGCCGCCCTCGTCCGTCGTCCCCGCGTACCGCAGATGCGGGGAGGTGCTGCTGGTGTCGAAGACCTCGCAGATCAGGCTGCGGTCGCAGAGCAGCCGCACCCGGATCGGGCCGGTCGCATAGCGGATCGCGTTGGTGATCAGCTCGCTGAGGATGAGCTCGGTCGTGAACGCGACATCGCCCAGATCCCACTCCGCCAGCTTCCGGGCCACCGCGGCCCGCACCGCGGCCACCTGCGACGGGTCGGAGGCCACCTCCCAGTCGGCGGTCAGACCGGGCTCCAGCACCCTCGTACGGGCCACGATCAGCGCGATGTCATCGCTCGGGCGGTCGGGCAGCAGCGCGTCCAGCACGGCCGTACAGGCGTCCTCGGGTGTTCGGCCGGGGTGGGACAGGGCACCGCGCAGCATCTCCAGGCCGGTGTCGATGTCCCGGTCGCGCTTCTCGATCAGCCCGTCCGTATAGAGCACCAGATGGCTGCCCTCGGGCAGCTCGAGCTCCGATGTCTCGAACGGCAGCCCGCCCAGGCCCAGCGGCGGCCCGGCCGGCAGACCGAGGAACTCCACCGAGCCGTCCGGACGCACCAGCGCGGGCGGCGGATGACCGGCCCGCGCCATCGTGCACCGCCGCGTCACCGGATCGTAGATCGCGTACAGACACGTCGCCCCCGTGATCCCCTCGCTCCCACCGCCGTCACCGTCCAGCCCACCAGGGCCCTCGTCCTGGTCGATCCGGGCGATCAGATCGTCGAGGTGCGACAGGATCTCGTCGGGCGGCAGGTCGAGCGTGGAGAAGTTGTGCACCGCCGTCCGCAGCCGCCCCATCGTCGCCGCCGCGTGCAGGCCATGCCCGACGACATCGCCCACCACCAGCGCCACCCGCGCCCCCGGCAACGGGATGACATCGAACCAGTCGCCCCCCACCCCCGACTCGGCCGGCAGATAGCGGTACGCCACATCCAGCGCGTTCTGCTCCGGCAGCATCCGGGGCAGCAGGCTGCGCTGGAGGGTGACCGCCATGGTGTGCTCACGGGTGTAGCGGCGGGCGTTGTCGATGCTGACGGCGGCCCGGGTGACCAGCTCCTCGGCGAGGGAGATGTCGTCCTCCTCGAAGGGCTCCGGCTTCTCCGCGCGCATGAAACTGGCCACGCCCAGGACGACACCCCGGGCCCGCAGCGGGACCGTGATCATCGAGTGGATGCCGTAGTCGACGATCCGCCGGGCGTGCTCGGGGTCCTGGTCCTGCCAGCCGGTGAAGTCCCTCAGGACCGGCTCGACCGTCACCGTTCCGCTGTGGAAGCCGCGGGCCTGGGGCGCGCTCGGGCCGAATTCGATCAGCATGCCGAGGGGGTAGAGCGGGCCGTCGTCGCGGATGCCGCTGAGGGCCGTACGGCGCAGGACGGTGCGGCCGCCGTCGGCGACCGCCGCAGCGGCCCACGGGCCCGCGTCCGGGGCGCCGGTGCCCGCCGCCCCGTCCGGGGGCTCCTCGCCTCGCAGTACCGAGTCCGCCAGGTCCACCGAGACGTAGTCGGCGAACCGGGCCACCGCGTACTCCGCCAGCTCCTGGGCGGTGCGCACCACGTCCAGCGTGGTGCCGATGGAGACGCCCGCGTCGTACAGCAGCTTGAGCCGGTTGCGCGCGAGGTCGACCTTGCCGGACAGCGCGCGCAGCTCCGTGGTGTCGCGCAGGGTGGCGACGCTGCCGGGCGGGCCGCCGTCGCGGTCGGTGGGGCGGTGGCTGACGGACAGCAGCCGCTCACCGGCCGTATGGACCTCGTCGGTGGCGGGGCGCCCGGACACCAGGAGCGCGGCGGTGTGCGGATCGAAGCCGAGCTCGGACACCAGCCGGCCCTCGGCGTCCGGCGGGAGGTCGAAGAGCCGGCGCGCCTCGTCGTTGGCGAGCACCAGCCGCCGGTCGCCGCCGACGATCAGCACGCCCTCGCGCACCGAGTGCAGCACCGCGTCATGGTGCTCGTACATCCGCGTCATCTCGGCCGGGTCCAGCCCGTGGGTCTGGCGCCGCAGCCGCCTGCTGACCAGGGCCGTGCCCGCCGTGGCGAGGGCCATCGCGGCCGCGGCCGCGCCGAACAGCAGCGGCATCTGATGGTCGGCCGCACCGCTGACCTTCTTGATCGTGATACCGGCCGCGACCAGGCCGACGACCTTCCCGTGGCTGTCCTTGACGGGCACCACGGACCGCACGGACAGGCCGAGCGTGCCGGTGAAGGTCTCCTGCACCGTCCGGCCCTCCGCCGCCGGGCGGATGCTGCCCATGAAGTGCTTGCCGATCCGGTCGGGGTTGGGGTGGGTGAAGCGGATCCCCTGGGGCGTCATGACGACGACGAAGTCGACCCGGGAGCCCTTGCGGGCGCGCTCGGCGAGCGGCTGCAGCACGGCGCTCGGATCGGGCCCGCGGATCGCGCTCACCATGCCGGGCGCGCTGGCGAAGCTCTCGGCGACCGCCATGGAGCGGTTACGGGCCTCCCGCTCGCTGTCGTAGCGGGACTGCAGGACGAGCGCCACCACGGCCGCGACGACCAGCAGCAGCACGACCCCCACCTGCAGGACGAAGACCTGGCCGGCCACGGTGCGCACACCGCGCACCGGGTTCCGGCGGGGGCGCCCATAGCCGCGGCCGTGAGCGCTGCCGCGGCCGGAGCCTGGACCGGATCCGTGGCCGGAACCTGGACCGGATCCGTGGCCGGTCCGGCCGGTGCGCACCGGCAACCGCTCCTGCGGGCCCCGCTGGGCGTACGCGTCCTGCCGGCCCTGCGGATCCCAGTGGTCATGGGGATCCGGCGAGCCCTGCGGATCGGATTGACCGCGCTGATCCCGCTGATCCTGCTGAACGCGCCGCCCACGTCGTTCCCACGCCGAGCGGGGCCCCTCACGCCGACCGCGTGGGCGCCAGTCGTTCATCGTGCGGGCCAGCGGAACCCGTGGTCGACCGAAAAGTCCGGCCATGTCGTTATTTCTAGCACCCTCGCTCAGCGGCGGGCGAGCGGCATCCGCCGCTGGGCGCCGAGCGCTCCCGTCCGACATCGCGACTACACCCCGCCCGAGCCCTCTTTCGCCGGTCTCGCCGCTTCACCCGTCACCCGCGCACCGTGCGTTAAGCACATGACTGCCCCCGCTTTTCCGCGTTGAAGTTCCGCGTCGATCGACTACCGATACTGGCCGCGAAGTATCCCTTCTCACAACGACGTTGCGAATTCCCTACAGGATCATGCCCGATGGCACATAGGTAAATGTCCTGGACAGACCTTGTGCTCAAAAGGTCATCTTTACAGCCAAGCGGACTGATCGGTCCCGCGTCCTTCTGTACAACCACCGAGCGGTACAACCATCGAGTCTGCACAACCATCGAGCGGACATGGACGAAACGCCAGGCATCACCCTCGTAACGAAGTGCCACGCCCCATGGCCTCAGCCGCCCTGATGGGTTGAGGTGGCCCGATGACGCCCGCACCTCCCCCCACCGCACCACCCGGCCGCGTCCCGGGCCCCCGACTCCGCTCCCTCCTCCGCGTCCCCACCGCCTCCATCGCCGCAGGTGCGGCCTGCCTGGCGCTGCTGCTCGCCGCCTGCGGCCCCGAGGACGGCGGCGCCCAGGGCGGGCGCGACGGCTCCTCCTCCGTCAGCGGGTCCGTCATCACCCCCACCGCCACCGCGCCCGTCCCCCACGGCAAGGGCAGCCGGCTGCCGGATGACGTCAACGGCGACGGCTACCCCGATCTGCGGCTCCCCGTCCCGTCCGGCGAAGGGGGGCTGCCCAGCCGGATCGCGTTCGTCCACGGCTCGTCCCACGGCCTGAATCCCGCCACCCGCACCGTGCTCCGTCACCGCGACCTCGGTCTGCCGTCCCAGGACGTCACCGTCGCGGGCGCGACCGAGGTGGCCACGGCCGACCTCGACGGCGACGGCTACGCCGACGTCACCACCACGGCGGGCGAGGCGCTCGACGAACGCGAGACGGAGCGCACCCAGGCCACCGTCCGGACCGTCCCCTACATCTCCTGGGGCGGCCCCGGCGGCCCCCGGAGGACCCGCTCCGCCGCCCGCGTCCAGCTGACCGGCCCGGAGGACGGCGTGGACGCCCAGCGCCCGACCGTCGGCGACTTCAACGGCGACGGCCACCACGACCTGGCCCTGATCCGCGAGGACCGCCGCTCGCTGCTGGTGCTGTACGGGCCGTTCAACCGGGCGGGCAAGGCCGCCCGGACCGTTCCGTACGCGAGCCCGCTGGACGGCCACGGCGAGATCGGCGATCTCATCGCCGACACCATCGCCGACACCGACACCGACGCCGCGGACGGCACCGACACCGGCACCCACGCCACCGACGGCCACCGCGCCACCGATCTGGTGGTGCACGCGGTCAACGACAACGACCAGTCCGGCTCCACCCTCCTCGCCGCCGGCGCCCACGGCCTCAACCCGGAGGGCCGCAGGCTGCGCGAGGGCAACGCGATCACGTTCGGCGACTTCGACGGCGACGGCCGCCGCGATGTCGCGGTCGGCGACAGCGGCACCCGTAATGACGAGCCGGGCGTCGAGACGGAGCGGCCGGACATCGGTAAGACGGTGAGCGTCTACTACAAGAGTGCGGCGCGGCCGGGGCGTGCCGATCCGCGCCCTCTTCCACCACGCCCCCTCAAGATGCCGGGGATGTCGGGCAAGCTGGTCGCCGCCGACACCAACGGCGACGGCACCGATGAGCTGGCCGTCTCGCTCGGCCGGGGCGGCGTCGAGCTGCTCACCCTGCGCCGAGGCTCCCACTCCGCCACGACCCGCGTCGCCGGGCGTCACCTCCTGACCCGCGCGGCACCTTCCGTCGTGGACGGCAAGGCGATCCGTAAGGGCGAGCGCGCGGCCCGGCTCTACGACGTCGCGGACTTCGATCATGACGGTAAGGACGAGGTCGTCCTGGCGTGGGGCCCCGGCCTGGCCTTCTCGCGATACGGCGAACGTCCCGAGTGGTGGTGGATCACGGACGGCACGAAGGACAAGACGGCCTTCAGCAGCAAGCCGTTCGCGGCGGACGCGGACTAGGTGGACAAGGAGGGCGGGCCGAGGGAGCGAGGGCGGGCGAACGCCGCGGGAACCCCGGACGGGTGCACCGGATACCCTCAGGATCCACAGGGGGAAAACCCATAAGGGACCCCCTAAGGGATGTCACAGCTCGGCCGCAAAGCCTGGTCCGCCACACAGCTCCACGCACCCGGCCCGCTACGACCGGGTACGTTCGAATGGTGGCTGGATTCAGGATCGGACGCGGACGGGACTCCCACTCCGCGCAACAAGGGCAGCAGCAGCGGCCGCCGCAGTCGCCGTACGGACAGCAGGAGCCGTACGGCGGTCAGCAGCCGCCACAGTGGCAGCAGCCCTCCTCACAGGGAGAGCCGGAGTACTTCGGCGGCCAGGACCCGCACTACGGCCCCGGGCCCGGGCACGGCCCTGGCCCCGCAGGCCATGGTCAGGGGCAGAGACCGTACGGCCAGGGCGGCGGCTACGCCGACAACAACGCGGGCCATACACAGCAGTTCAGCGTCGGCGAGGCGCCCGACGCGTACGACCCGTACGGCCAGGCCCCCGGTTCGTACGACGACGGCTACGGCGGGCAGACGTACCGCGCCGGCTCCTCCACCGCCCCGCCCGCCGGCCCCCGGCTGCACTGGCAGCAGCTGCTGAGCGGCATCGTGCTGCGCCCGTCGGCCACCTTCTGGCAGATGCGGGACTACGCGGTGTGGGGCCCGGCGCTGATCGTGACCTTCATCTACGGTCTGCTGGCGGTCTTCGGCTTCGACGACGCCCGTGAGGACGTCCTCAACGCCCCTATGGCCAACAGCATCCCGTGGGTGCTCACCGCGGGCGTCGCCATGGTGATCAGCGGACTGATCCTGGGCGCCGTCACCCACACCCTCGCGCGCCAGTTGGGCGGCGACGGCACCTGGGCGCCGACCATCGGCCTGTCGATGCTGATCATGTCGATCACGGACGCGCCGCGGCTGGTGTTCGCGCTCTTCCTGGGCGGTGACAGCTCGCTGGTGAAGGTGGTGGGCTGGCTGACCTGGCTGGCCGCGGGCGCGCTCTTCACCACGATGGTCAGCAAGTCGCACGACCTGCCGTGGCAGAAGGCGCTGGGCGCGTCGGCGCTCCAGCTGATCGCCCTGCTGAGCCTGCTGAAGCTCGGGACGCTGTAAGGCAGCCACCGCATTCCGCACGACCAAGGGGCCCGCGCCGCGGGCCCCTTCCTCATCTCACCTGCCACCTCGCAGGCTTGGCACCCTGGCACCCGTAAGGTCGTCGTCGCACCCTCAAGAGGCTTCCCCGCCCCCATCAGGCGTCCAGCACCCCTCAGGCGTCCCGTACCTGCCCCTCCCGCCGCACGACAGGCGGTTCGACACTCCACGGGAAGTTGATCCACTGATCGGTGCGCTTCCAGATGTACTCGCACTTCACCAGCGACTGCGGCTTCTCGTAGATCACCGCACTGCGCACCTCGGCGACCGAGCCGAGGCAGAAGTCACGGACCAGCTTCAGCGTCTTGCCGGTGTCCGCCACGTCATCGGCGATCAGCACCTTCTTGTCGGAGAAGTCGATCGCGTTGGGCACGGGCGCGAGCATCACGGGCATGTCGAGGGTGGTCCCCACGCCCGTGTAGAACTCCACGTTCACCAGGTGGATGTTCTTGCAGTCGAGCGCGTACGCCAGCCCGCCGGCCACGAAGACCCCGCCACGGGCTATGGAGAGCACGATGTCGGGCTCGTACCCATCCTCGGCGATCTTCTCCGCCAGCTCGCGGACCGCGACCCCGAACCGCTCGTACGTAAGGTTCTCGCGCTGCTCACCCATGCCACTCACACCTTCGTCCGATGGAACCGCTGGAACGACCGCGAAGGCGTCGGCCCGCGCTGCCCCTGATAGCGGGAGCCGTAATGGGCGGAACCGTAAGGATGCTCGGCGGGCGAGGTCAGCCGGAACATGCACAGCTGCCCGATCTTCATTCCCGGCCACAGCTTGATCGGCAACGTCGCGACATTCGACAGCTCGAGCGTGACGTGCCCGGAGAACCCCGGGTCGATGAAGCCCGCCGTGGAGTGCGTCAGCAGCCCCAGCCGCCCCAGACTCGACTTTCCCTCGAGCCGCGAGGCGATGTCGTCGGGCAGCGATACGACCTCGTACGTTGAGGCGAGCACGAACTCCCCGGGGTGCAGGATGAACGCGTCATCGCCCTCGGGCTCCACGAGCCGCGTCAGATCGGGCTGCTCCACCGCCGGGTCGATATGGGGATAGCGGTGGTTCTCGAACACCCGGAAGAACCGGTCCAGCCGTACATCGATACTCGACGGCTGCACCATCGCCGGGTCGTACGGATCAATCCGCACCCGTCCGGCGTCGATCTCGGCCCGGATGTCCTTGTCTGAGAGAAGCACCCGAAGAGGATACGCACATCGGACCCCCCTCTACGGCACAGGCCCGGTCCCACCGGACCGGGCCCGCACCCTGCGGCTTCATCGGCTACCGCTTACCGCTTCTCGAGACCCACCGGCACAGCGTGCCGGAGCCGGGCGCAACGCGGACACCGCAGCAACCGGCCGGGACCAATGCGGTCGACGGTGAGGTACTGCATCGGGAACGAGGCGGTGCTGAATACGTGCCCTTCAGCACAACGGACGACAGTGCGCTCCATTGAGTCCCTTCCCCAAGAACGTGGACGGCGTGGACGACAAAAGCCACATTAGGGGATCAACCACACACCACTCCAAGCGGCACTCCGCGCCCCCACCGTACGCCCAACTCCCCCACCCCAACAGCCGCTTCCGCCCCGCCCCCACGTCGGACATCCACCCCAATACCACCCTGAAACCCCCACGAATCCGCACCAACTCGGCCCGACCCCACCCCGGACTCACCCTCGCCCCGACCCCACCTTGGCCCCGTCTTGGCCCCGCCTTGACCTCGATCCCACCCGAACAGCACGAAGACCCCACGACGAATGCGCCGGGGGTCAGCCATGGGGTAAAGTATCCGACGATGCGGCGCCGATATCGGGCGCCTCTCGCGGGTGTAGTTTAATGGTAGAACATGAGCTTCCCAAGCTCAGAGCGCGGGTTCGATTCCCGTCACCCGCTCCACCACAAAGCCCCAGGCCAGCGGCCCGGGGCTTGTTTGTTGTCTAGACCTCTTATGGGCAGCCGTGCCAGTTCCGTGCCAGACGGCAGCCGTCCGTGCCCCGACGGTCGCGTTCACTCCTCCGTGCACCCATCCGCACTGTCGATGCGCTCGGCAGTCCCCATCGGGCATGCTAGATCCATGAGCAGGTATGCAGCGGCGAAGCCGTACGTACTGCCGGATTCGCTCGACGAGCTGGGCGGGCCGACGGCCGGCAGTGTCACGCTGCCGCGCCACATCGACTGGGGACCGCGCTACGTCTACGACCTCACCGACGAGGCCGACTTCCGGCTGATGTACGAGCGCGTCATCCGCGAGGCCCAGACACGCGAGGACCTTGAGGCATATCTAGACGCGATGTACCTGCGGAAGATGTGGCACGACCTGTTCCTCCCCCTCCCGGTCAAGACGGCGTGGGAAGCCCGCTTCCCCGCACTCCGTGAACCGGGCGCCACGACTGCGGCCGCCTAGTGGACGAGCTGCACCGCCAGCTGATCCGCATCGGCCTGGACGCGCTCGCCAAGGACTACGGATACGCACTCGCCGGCGGCTACGCCGTCCAGGCCCACCACATCGTCAACCGAGTCAGCGACGACGTGGACCTCTTCGCGCCCTTCGAGAGGGCGCGGTGTGAGATGAGCCAGGCCGCGGAGCGCATCACCACCGCCTACGAAGCCGCCGGGTACACCGTCGAGCAGGCCCATCTAACCCCCACCTACACCAGGTTGAACGTCACCGACCCAGCTTCAGGCACGCAGAGCAAGGTAGAGCTCGTCGCCGAATTCCTGCACCACACGCCAGTCGACTCCGACCTGGGCCCGGTCCTGCACCGCGACGACGTCGCCGCAGGCAAGACCAGCGCACTGTTCACCCGAGCCGAGGTCCGCGACGCCATCGACGTCGCGGGGTTGTTGAAGGTCGGCTACACCCGCGAACGGCTCATGGAACTCGCCGCTCAGAACGATGCGGGCTTTGACCGCTGCATGTTCGCCGACTCGCTCGGCCGCATCCAGCGGTACACCGACAAGCAGTTCGCTGCCTACGACCTCACCCCTGAGGAAGCCGCAGCGATTCGCGACACCTTCGCCAACTGGCAGCAGCAGCTGCTCTGAACGGTGCGCCACCCTGTCGACCGTTCCACAACACTTCGCATCGCGCGCCCAAGCCGTCGTCAGCAGCACCGGGTCCAAGCCCCACATATCTGCTCAATTGCGTTCGCCATAGGCGGCTTTCAAACGCCGCCGACGCACGATCTCCTTGCCGACGTACGACGCAATTGTAAGGAAGATCAAATTCTTCATGAGGGTAGGAGTCGAGTCGGCTATACCTCTTAGCGAACCTTCTCCAAGATGCAAGCCAAACTTTTCCGAACCGAGCGCTACGAAGCACAGCGACATGATAGGCCCGTAAGCCATAACGCGTAGCGCGATGGGATTCCGCCCAAGCCTTGCCTCATACAACAGGAGTCCGGAACTCAGGATGGTAAATCCATATAGAACGGCCATCCACATCCAAGTTTCCCCTGCTGCGTACGATTCCGCGAACCGCCACAGGATGGGCCACATGATAAGAAGAACCCCAAGACCCAGAAGGTGCAGCGCCGCAACTATCATCCACATCAGTGCGGTTGGATGCTTCTCTATCCACTGCGCCACGGGAAGGAAAAACCTGTTCGGGTAGCCACCAATCGGCGCGTCTTTAAGCGCGATCCCCTCAGCCCGCAAAACGAAGCGCCTCTGGGCTTCTTTGAACCCGTCTCTAGCCCTGGCATCCGAGATCTCTATATATCGCCTCACATCGCGGACAAAGTCATCTACCGTTCGATCATCCAGGACGTCAGATTCCCCGACCCGAATCGATCGGATTGCCTTTCCGTCCGCTTTAGCCACCCGCAGTTGCTGTGACGCGTTGGCCCAGTAGAGCTACTTCATATCCGGATCATAAACAACACAAAACGACCGGCACATTACTTATTCGCCAGTCATCGGCGTGCTTTTTGGTTGAGACGGCATACCCGGACGCTCTGCGGAAAGAGAGGCCACCTTTCACTTGGACGGCAATCAGATCACCGGTTCGTCTCCCATTTCGGACGAACGAGACGTATAAATCCTCTCCGAAGTCACTGCCGCCCTCCACTTCCTGCACGATGTGGCCGTGACGCTCCAAGAGCGCGCGTGTTTCATGACTGCGGTCCGCTCCGTCGTCCGGCTTGCAGGCACCTTCGTCATAGTCTCTCCCCAGCAATCCACCCTCGCCCCATACGGCGCCGACCATAGGACCCAGTACTGACACTCTCCCGGTATCGGCTGGTTCATCCCTGCTTTGGGGACGTGGCGGCCCGTGCCCGATGCGTGCCCGATGGAGCGGGGAACCACGGTCAAACAGGGTCTGCGGCGAGCCGTGCCGCAGCAGACCAGATCATCCACGCCAGCAGGTCAGGGCCGATTTCATGTCCACCATGCCCCGTGATTCCCAAGCTCAGAGCGCGGGTTCGATTCCCGTCACCCGCTCCAGACAGAAGCCCCAGGCCAGCGGCCCGGGGCTTCTTCGTTGCCCAGGGCCGCTGGCGTCTCCGGTAAATCGCGACGACGCACCAAGATCCAGCACAACGCGATCCCACTTGAGCCAAAGCGATCGAGACGCGTCGGGTGTTGTGTGGCGGCCGAGGCGCGGGCGTAGGCTCAGCCCAGCGTCCGCAACAACGGCCAGGCTCACGATGATCACGCAGACCGCCGCCCAGGAGACGTTCCGATGACCGAGCAGCCCTCTGCCCCCGACGGGCCCCTGATCCCCATGCCGGCTCTCACACCGGCAGCGCTCCGCGCAGCGGTCGCCCAGATCGCCCCCGCCCAGTTGCCTTCCTTCGTCGAGCACCTCGACCGCGCGGTTGAACAAGCCGCCACTCAGAGCACCATCGCTCCGCTGCGTACCTTCTTGCTGTGGTGGGGAGAATTCGTTGCCATCGAGCGCTACCCCGCGCGAGCGGCCCGACTGCGTGAACTGGAAGCCGTAGCGGAAGAAGCAACCGACCGCGAGGCCCTGCATTCCGCACTCGCCGAGATGCGACAGATCACAGACGTGGCGCAGCGCGAGATCTCCGCGTGAGCGACAACTGGACCTGGGACTACGACCCCGATGCCGAGCACGTCGTAGGCGGCCTGCCACACGAAGTCGTGGCTGAGGTAGAGCGCTTGGCCGAGCAACTGACGGTCCTGGGCCGCGACGCGGTCGACGTCGGGCGCGGAAACCCGCACGGCGGAGGTCTGCGGACGCAGGACATCTTCGGCGGACGGGGCTTCTTCATGTTCATGGCCCTGGAGCGGCTCGAACTTGTTGTGATCACCCGCGTCACAGGCTTGGCTGATCAGCGGCTACGGCGCCAGTCTGCATGTGATCAGCCCGCTCGGCTGCTACAGGGTGAGCCAGGGTCGGCGCGCCAGGACGCCGCCTGAACAACCGCGTAGCGTCCCCCGCACCAGAAGCGCACCAGATGCGGCGGTCAACAGCGGTCAATGCCGGGAACTGCGAAAAGTCGGCGACTTGCCGTCAGCCCTCGTTTGCGCTGGTCAGCAGCGTACTCAGCCCTGATCACCACGTGATTCCCAAGCTCAGAGCGCGAGTTCGATTCTCGTCACCCGCTCCAGACAGAAGCCCCAGGCCAGGCGTCCGGGGCTTGTTTGTTGTCCAGCCCCCTCCAGACGGCTCGCACCAGATGCGCACCAGATGCAGAGTCCCCGGCGGCCTCCTCGATCGAGCGCTATCGTGAAGCAGAGACGGCCGACAGGGAAAGTCCGAGAGTCCCACGACGGCGAACTACTGATCACGCCGTATGTGCTGACCGAAGCCTGCTATCTGCTCGCCAAGTACGTCGGCCCCGACGCAGAGATCAACCTCATCGAGGCCGTTGCCGCAGAGGACCTCGTCCAAGCCCCAACCGCCCGGGACGACCTTTCCCGCATAGCCGAACTCATGCAGCAGTACCGCGGATTTCCTCTTGGTGTTGCTGATGCCTCAGTCTGTGCAGACTTCCGCATATGCCCCCACGGGCACGCTGCATCCGCCGTGCAACTCGGCAAGCAATGCACGCTCGGCCCGCACCTGAGCATCAACCGCGGGATCTCCCACGGTTGACAGATCTCCTGGATCGCCGTGCTGTCCTCACGCACCTGAATGCCAAGCGCTCCTTGACCCGGCGACGGCGGGAAGAGATCAATTGACAGAATCTCGCCGATAGCATCATCCAGCCCGAGACGTCGAAGCCCCGCGACCACCAGAACCACGGCGTCAAGCCACATGGTCTCCATCTTCTTCAACCTCGGCGGGACGTCACCCCGAAAAGGTACGACCTCAATATCAGGCCGGACCGCCAGCAGCTGGGCGATTCGCCGCGGAGCCCCAGTCCCTACCCGAGCCCCCTTGAGCAGCCCGGCGAGCGTGGCCCCCACAGGGCAGCGCGTGCATCCTCCCGATGCGGAGGGGCCATCAGGCGAGGCCCGGCGGATTCGCCGTAGGCAGATCCTTCAAGGAATAGATGACCACATCCACATCTTCCCGCGCCAGCGCGGCTTCCTGCTCCGTGCTGAATGCGCTGCCGCCACTCACCGCTGAGACATCCGAAAGCAGCACTTCCGGTTCCTGCCACCGCCTTCGAGAATCACGCGTTACGCAAAGGCAACCTCAGGGAATCGCGCACGCAGGGGAGCAAGGCATTCACGCACCTGCACCTTAGCCAGATTACTTGCGCGCGAGCCTGCCAAGTACGTATCCACGGCGATCAACTCCCGACAGGCGATAGGCCGTCAAGTCATCGCACCCGCCATTGCCGTGCAATTATGCCGACCCATCGTCGGGATAATTGAAGTTGGCTTCCAGCCTGGAATTGCTACGGGCGGGCGGACCTGGATCTACTCGGCGCGCTCTTGCTCACCGGCGAGCGACCGCCGGGCCCCACGCCGTCCGGCCATTGATCAGCTGAGCCGTCCGCAGCAAGCCCGTCTCTGAGGTCGCGAGCCGGGTCAGTTGCGGCCGGCGCCGACTTTGGCGTCTTCGACTGTGGCCGTCTGCCGAACCCGTTGGCTCCCCTGCACATCGTGAGCTGAAGCCGCGTTGGGGAACATCGGTGCAGGGCCCCGGAGTCCTAGCTCAGACGCCAGGGAGCAAGTAACCCGCCGGTAGGTTTCAGCGCCATCGCTGACCTGGGACGGCTCCGCGAAGAGATTGGCGTTGCGTGACGTCAGCGCGTCGTACCCGTCGGTACAGCTCGTTTTCCCGATGCCTCGACGTCACCGTACTGACGGTGCCGACGCCGGTAAGCACGGTCTCGACAACGGGCTGAGCAGTACTTGGCGTCCCGGCGCCGCGGGCCATTCAGGCTGCGTGTAGGTGCAGGCGTGCGGCGCTGCGTCCCAGTCGGATGGCTCCGGCCAGCGGGATCACCATGGCGATCAGGAATGCGCCGATGAGTGCGGCGAGGCCGAGCCCGTCGGCGAAAGCGAACGGTGCGGCAGCCGCGGGGGTCACCAGTAGGGGTGAGAGGGCGCAGATGCTGCCCAGGCGCTTGTCCCGCCTGGTCCATGCTGTAGAGCGCCAGATCCGCACGGCGGCAGGGACGGCCAGTACGAGGCCGATACCGAGGACCCAGAAGAACGGGGCGGCCAAAACCATCATGCCCAGGGTCAGAGTGGTGCGCGCGTTGCTTTCCGGCTGCAGCGGGTTGACGCCGGGCTCTTCGGCGATCGCGGCGGCGGCGATCTCCCGGGGGGTGCCGAGCTGGTCCAGGGCCTGCTGGACCGTTGCGTCATCGGCGCCCTGCGGCAGCACAGACTCGATGTGCTCGCGCAGGTCTGCCACCAGGTCACGGCGCCGGTCGCCGGACAGCACTGCTGCCTCTTTGTCGACCGAAGCCAGGTAAGTGCGAACCAGCGGGTGGGTCAGGGGGTCGCTCATGATTCAGCTCCAGAAACGAGGAAACGGTCAACAGCATCACGGAAACTGGGCCAGTGCCCGGAGAACTCGTCCAGGGCCTGCCGACCCTGGTCGGTCAGCTCGTAGTACCTGCGAGACGGCCCGCTGGCCGACTCCATCAGGAACGTGTCCGCCAGGCCACTTCTGCGCAGACGGGACAGCAGCGGATACAGCGTTCCCTGGCTGGTCGCCATGACCGGCGTATCCGCAAGAGCCTCCAGCAGCTCCACCCCATAGCGGGGCCTGTCACACAGCAACGCCAGGACGCAGTACTCCAGCACGCCCTTGCGCAGCTGGCTCACACCGCGGGCCTCCACGTGATTGCTTGCTTTGCCAGCTACCATGCAATGCATACTAGGCGAACGTGTCAACCCCGGGCCAGATACGCCAGGAACCCGCCACGGGATGATCCTGGGGCTAGGGAAGTTCGCTACGGGGTGTCGGACACGAGGATGTTGGCGCGGTTCTCGTACTCGCGGTGGGCCTTGCGCTGCGTCGGGACCGTCGGCGGTCGGGCCCCCTACGGACTGGTCGCGGCTGCAACGCTGTGACCGGGGCCACAACGCGTTGCGCGCCGCCTTGCCCCACCTGCGCCCCTTGCTCGGTAGTCGGCGTGCACGTGCCCTGTCCGTGCCCTTCAGGGCAGCGCAACGGGGTCAACAGCGGTGCCATGAAGCCACGCCGACAGCACCCATCAGCATGCATATATGCAGGCCAGATGCCATGTAAGCCGCCTAGCACCCAGTGATCCCAAACTCAGAGCGCGAGTTCGATTCTCGTCACCCGCTCCACAGCGAAGGCCCAGGTCACAGACCCGGGCCTTGTTTGTTGTCCAGACCTCTCCGGGGCCGCCGTGCCCGTTCCGTGCCAGATGGCCGTCTGGCGTCCGGGCACGCCGCACCCATGAGCAAGCCCACAAGGCCCGGTCGTGTGATGACCTCAACACACGCACCCGAACGCGCGACTCGGCGAGTACGACGCCAGACGTCAGGACGGGATGAACTCGTACCGCAGTTCGTAGAGGTGGCCGGCTTTGGCCAAGACCGTGGCCTCGATGGGGCGCTCTTCGTCGCTGTACACCACCCGGAGCGTGCGCAGCACGGGCAGATTGCCCGGCAGGCCGAGGACCGTGCACTGCTCCTGGGTTGGGACGCGGGCGGACACCTTGTCGACGCTGAGGCGGGGTGGGTAGCCCAGCTCCGCCAGGAGGGCCGGGGTGCCGCCCTTGAATTTGTGAGAGAACGAGTACAAGGGCGCCAAAGCTAGCCAGAATGGAAAGAGTGACACTGCCCCAGTTCATCGGCCGGCCTCTCCGGTGACGCTTTGGTCGCCGGTTGGGAGGACACGGTCCAGCCAGGAGTTGTCGGCACCTAGTCTTTTGAGCTCCTCCCGCACATTCTTTCCATACACGGTGGGCCCACTTCGAAAGCGAATTTGCAGGCCGCACAACTGGTCACCAATGTGCTCCAGATTGTATGTGCATTGCCGCATATACCTTGCATTTGTGCGACTCTTACTATTTACGAGTCCGAGATGGAGGTCAGCCCCATCGATATCGACGACACGGAGGCCCATTACGCCGTTCACCTGGATGCCCGGCTCTGCGTAGGGCAGGAGTCGGTCGAGAGCATGCGAGCTCATCGGGTATGTCCTGCCTCGTGAGAGCTCAGTGTGGCTGTCGAGATGAACGGAGATGGGATTATGGCGACTCAGGCGCACTTTGGAAATCCCCATAGGGTGCGCGGACCATGTACCACCGTCTGAGAGCTTTGAAAAGACTTGCGACTCAAGTAGCGCTTGATCGTTTACCGCGTCCGGAATAGGGCGCTTATTGTCGATCTTCTCGCCTGCACCCTTGAGCTGACGACGAGACTCCCCAGTGTGGAGGCAGCGCGTTTGAAGGAGCCGTTTGAGACGTCCACCAGCAGCCATGCACGATCCGTCCTCGAATACTGCTGCCCCTAAGTACTCAAACACTGACCGGCGCGCCCATGGAAGCGCATGGCGAACAGGGCTACTTGCGAACGGTGAAGCTATGGCTTCTTGGTCCAGTGATGACACTGCTTTGGGGCAGCACAGTGCCAGGACGGGCCGCCTTCCGGCCGGTCAGTAACCGTGCAACAGTGCGTGGCTGAGCGTAAATGCTGCGCTGCCACGGGGCGTTTCTTGACTGGAAAGAGGCGATCGATGGCTGGCTCTGGCCCTAACCCGACCCACACGGCGTGCGCGTCGCAGCACTGAGCCTGCACCCCAGACCATCCTGCGCCTCGAGCCGACCAGCGGACCAAGCTGCTGCGGAGTTGCAGCAATGCCAAGGACCGGTGAAGCGGCCCTTCCAACCTCCTCGGTAGCGGATTGACGCCAGCCGCGCTCAGTGTGTTGGCAACGGCGGTCTTCGCGGACTTGGCCGTGCCCGATGCGTGCCCGATCGGGCGGTGAACCACGGTCAATCAGGGTCCTTGAGGAACCCTGGCGTGCCCCGGCACGCAGACCGTTCCAGCGGGTCAGAGCTGCTTCCCCACACGCCGGCCCCGTGATTCCCTAGCTCAGAGCACGGGTTCGATTCCCGTCCCCCGCTCCACACTTAAGGCCCAGGTCAGCGACCCGGGCCTTGTTTGGTTTTCACAGGGACAGCCGTACGCAGCCGGACCTCGACCAAACGCATACTGGAGTATGCTCGACTCATGTCCGCCACAACGCGCATCACCGTCACCCTGCCCACCGAGCAGGTCGCCGAGCTGAGGAAGCTCACGGACAACGTGTCCGGCTATGTGGCTGAAGCGGTGGCCCGCCAGATCCGCCACCAACTCCTCGGCGAGGATCTGCGGCGCCATCAGGAGGAACAAGGCGCCTTCACAGACGAAGAGCTGGCCGAAGCCCGCGCCAAGATCTTCGGCACCGCCGGCCGTGCCGGCCATACGGACGCCGCGTGAGCACACACCTCGAGACCGTCGTCCTGGACTCCCAGGGACTGTCCGCCTGGGTTGCCCAGGACCGCAAAGTTCTCGCGATGTTCCAGGTGTTCCACGGGATGGGAGCCGATCTCGTCGTCAGCGCCAACACCATCGTCGAAGTCAGCCACTCGCGAGTGAACCTCCCACGCCTGAACTGGGCTCTCTCACGAGTCAAGGTCGAACCCGTCACCGAACAGGCGGCCAAGGCTGCCGCCGAACTACTCAAGTCAGCAGGACTGCACGGGCACAAATACGCGCTCGACGCCACCGTCGCCGAGGCAGCACTACGCCAGCTGCCCCCAGTCGCCGTACTCACCTCCGACACCGACGACATGGCCAAGCTCTGCAATGACCGCGTGCAACTGATCGCCCTATGAGGCACGGGCCCCTGAGGACAGACAGATACGTGGAGGACGACGCACCAGATCCGCACCAGATAGAGCGGTGAGCAGCGGTCAATGACAGGTGCTGCGGCGGGCACACCAGCCTGCAGCCAGCACTCGTCAATGCTGGTCAGCGGCATGACCAGCGTCGATCACCACGTGATTCCCAAGCTCAGAGCGCGGGTTCGCTTCCCGTCACCCGCTCCACAGCGAAGGCCCAGGTCAACGACCTGGGCCTTGTTTGTTGTCTAGACCGCGCTAAGTGTCTCGTGCCAGATCCGGGCCAGAAGCTCTTGTCTCGCCCCCCGAGTGGACGCACCGACCCAGCACGGGTCGACAACTCCGCATGGAGAGAGCGAACTGGCCTTCGAGGACTTCCGGAGTGCGGTGGGGCTTCAGAGGGGTAGATCGTCAGGCAGGACGCGAAACGCCTTGTGATGGCCGAGGGGACGTACAGCGCGGAAGTCGCGGCGGTCCAGAGTGAGGATGGCGTCGGTGTCGTAGTCGGCCGCCAGGGCGACGTTCACCACGTCGGTGAGATCAAGGTCGAGCGCCAGGTAGCGGGATCGGACGGTCTGGGCGATACCGAGGTGCACTTCGGTGATCTCGGGGACGGATACCCGGCCGCGGCGCATCCAGCCCCGGATGTCGTCGATCGCGCTCACCGCGGCCTCGCGGCCCAGTTCGCGGGTGGCTACGTGGTCGAGTTCAGCAAGCAGCAACGGCGACATGACGAGCAGACCGGCAGCCATGATCGCCTCTTGCGCCGCTTCGTGCTCCGGGTGCGTGGAATCGAGCGCGGCCAGCAGGCCGGAGGTGTCAGCGATGACGACGATCACGCAGCGGTTCCAGAACCGGTTTCGCGCTGGGCAGCATCAGCAACGACATCGCGCACCTCATCCTTGGCAAGCGTGCGCCCAGGGCCGACGAAAGTGCGGGAGAACAACGGCTCATCCCACGTGCGATTGGCCATGGCGGCAAGATGGATGCCCTGCCGGATGATCTCGGCCTCACTGATACCGCGGCGCTTGGCCGCCTCCTTGATGATGGCGAGGTCTTCCGGGTCGGCGTAGACATTGGTGCGCTTCATAGACATGTACCTAGAGTAACACATGTACCAGATTGGTGTATGCTGGCGGCTCGGTCCCCCCTCGACGCAAGACGCGTGGCTTCCCGTGTCGACCGTGCCCGATATGTGCCCGATGAAGTGGCGAACCACGGTCAATCAGGGTGTAGGGCCAGCCCGGACGTGACTCGGCACATCACCCGTTCCAGCAGGTGAGAGCCGGTTCCGCGCCTGCCGGGCCCCGTGATTCCCAAGCTCGGAGCGCGGGTTCGATTCGCGTCACCCGCTCCATGCTTAAGGCCCAGGTCAACGGCCCGGAGCTTCTTTGTTGCCCGGGGCCGCTGGCCTCTCCGTCGGCCTGCGGCGCGCACCAAGATCCAGCACAACGCGATCACTCTTGGGCCAGAGCGATCGAGATGCGTCGGTGTTGTGTGGCGGACGAGGCGCGGGCATAGGCTCAAGCCCAGCGTCCGCAACAACGGCAGGGATCATGACGATCACGCAGACCGCCGCCCCGGAGACGTTCGAATGACCGAGCGGCCCTCTGCTCCCGACGGGCCCCTGATCCCCGTGCCGGCGCTCACTCCGGCGGCGCTCCGCGCAGCGGTCGCCCAGATCGCCCCCGCCCGGCTGCCCTCCTTCGTCGAGCATCTCGACCGCGCGGTTGAACAAGCCACCGCTCCCGGGCGCCACGACCGCGGCCGCCCAGTGGACGAGCTGCACCGCCAACTGATCCGCATCGGCCTGGACGCGCTCGCCACGTCGGCTGAGCGCCGGGGTTTCGTCACAAGGGCGAACGACGCGCGTGGCGAATCGTCAACCGTCCGAATCCCATGGTCCCGGAGATCCGGATCCTCGGGCCGCCGGGGCCGGAGTGCCGCCGGGGCTTGTAGCGCGTGTCCTTCCACCCGGTGTGCAGACCCTCGAGATCGACGATCGCGTCCCGCGGCACCGTGATCTTGGCCCTGCCGGTGCCGAGTTGCAGCTCGATGTCCACGACCGGATGCTCGATGACCGCCCGGGACAGGTCCAGGCGCACCCTGCCGAATGCGGACGCGACCTTGAGGACCCGAGGCACGTGCCATGCGCCGCGCCGCTTGATCCGCCCGCCGGCGGCGGCAATCGTGGACGTCGTACCCGCGTTCTCCTCCGGGAGCGAGGCCAGAGCCGACGCCAGTTCGCCGTGGGTCTTGGCGGTGAGCACCTGCTGGAGGCGCTCGTCCATGTCCTCGTGGGCGATGTGCCCTTCGGCGTACGCCTCCTGCACGCGCCGCACGGCCGCGTCGCGGTCGTCTTCGCTGACGAGTAGCGGCGGGTCTTCCGGCAGAGAAGTCACCGTTTCACTCTACTGGCGCGCCGTCGATACGCAGGTGGGTCAGCCGGTTTGTGGTCGCGTCAGCGCTTCGTTAGTGGAGCGCTAATGGAACGGTAGCGGCCACCGGCAAGATGAGTGGCACACCGAGCGAAACGTCGCCGGGAGCACGACACCACTGATGACAAAGAAGGTCTTCCCATGCTTATCAGCCGCCCCCGGGTCCGTATGTTCGCCGGTGCCAGCCTGCTGGTGACTGCCGCGATGTTCGCCACCGCTTGCCAGTCGGACGAGACGAGCAGTGGATCCAGTGACTCGTCTGCCTCCGCCAAGGCCACGACCGGGGCCACGGCCGATGCCGCGGGCGGCAAGGACAGCGCCGCCGACTCGTCGGCCACGTCCCCCGGTGCGAAGGACAAGGGAGCCCAGGACGGCTCCGGTGCCGACACCGGCAACGGCGAGCGCGGCAAGGTCGGGCAGGTGTGCGGGGCCAACGACATTTCCTGGAACACCCGGGACGAGTCGCAGGCCGGCGGATACATCCTGGTCATGGCGAAGGCCAAGGCGGGGATCACCTGTGTGCTGCCCGCCGCGCTTCCCACGGTGGCCTTCGGGTCGGACGGCACCGAGGCGGGCCCCGCGGAGCAGTCCGTGGGACCCGCGATCACGTTGAGCGGGGGAACCACCGCCTATGCCGGGGTGAACCCGAAGACCACCAACGACGACAACGGCAAGGAACTGGACAGCATCATCGTCGCCGTCGGCAATGAGGACGCCAACCCGGTCTCCCTGCCGGTCGGCACCATCACCGTCGACAGGCCCGTCGTCACCAACTGGCACACCTCCCCGGCGGACGCCGTGCCCTTCGGCGGCGGAACGGACCAGTAACCGGCGGGCGACACCATGCCGGTGAAGGTGGCCCTCGCACTTCGCAGTAACGACGTTAGGAGTTCGTAGATGCTTCGCAAACGGACACGTCTGATCGCGGCGCCGATCGCGGCTGTCGCTCTGACCCTGACCATCGCCGGATACCAGGCCAGTGCGTCCGGGGCGTCGCCCTCGGGCGGCGCGGACCGGTCCGGCAGGGTCAGCGAGGCGACGGGCCCCTGTCTGGCCGACGCCACGACGCTGATCGGCGATCTCGACGCCGACGGCCACCCGGACAAGATCTCGAACCCCGGGCACACCGGCACCAAGATGACCATCCAGTGGGGCGCCGCGGACGGCTCGTTCGGCGAGAAGCACGCCGTCAGCGCACTTCTCGGCGCGAAGAAGGGGGAGGTCGCGACCGCCGCGGTCGCCGACTTCCAGAACGACGGCACCCTGGACATGGTCGTCAACATCGTCGAGCCGGCCGACGGGGACGACGCCTCGACCGCGCGCCTCGCGGAATACCGCCCCGGCCCGCTCGCACGGACGGACCTGAGCTCCGCCGACGCCCGGCACTCCGACATCGGCGACCAGGGCGAGGCCCAGCAGCTTCGGATCGCCAACTACGGCGACGACCCGTACCCGGACCTCGCGATCCTCAACAACCCCGGTGACGGGCAGCTGGATCGGGACGTGCGCCTGTCGACCGCGGGCAGCGGCCCGGGGGACTACGACTACGCGACGCAGGTGAAGTACGGGGAGTTCGGCAGCACGGCCGAGCCGCCGGCCATGCCCGGCGACGGCTGGAAGCACTTCTACAAGCCCTGCTCCTGACCCCACCCCGGCGCACTCTCCAGGGCCAGTTCCCGATCCCGGGACCTGGCCCTGGCCCTGTCTCGTCCACCGATCGGTGGACGGGAAGTTCAACCGGGCACCTCTGTCCGCCAACCGCACTGGCCGGCAACGCTTTTGGCCATGAACCCATTCCCCCTGTGCGCATGGCTCGAGGGAGCGCTCGGCACCCCTGGCGGGCCATCGTCGGCCGGCTGGTGTTCGTGGCGCTGTGCCTGGGGGTCGGCAGTGCCGTCGGCACCCACAGCGCGACCACGGCCGACTACCGGGTCGGCGAGTCGGCGAGGCCGGGCGGCCGGGCGGAGGCGATGGCCGTCGAGGGGGTCTGGAGCGCGGAGCCGCCGGACAGGTGCTGAACTCCTCCCGGTCGGGACCCTTCGACCGGGACGCGGCCGAGGCCGCGGCCAGGGACCTGACCGGCCGGCCGAGATCGTCGCCCGGTATCCACGGACCCGGGTGCTGATCCTGACGACGCACGACACCGACACGGAGATCGAGCGCGGGGTGGAGGCCGGTGCCCTCGGCTATCCGCTCAAGGACACCACCCGCGAGCGACTCGTCGATGCCATCCACGCGGCGGCGCGGGGCGAGTCGGTGCTCGCTCCCCGGGTCGTCGAGAAGCTGGTCGCGCGGCTGCGGCGGCCCGTTCAGGAGCCGCTGACCGGCCGTGAGACCGACGTCCTGGACGCCGTGGCGGAACGGTCTCACCAATGCCGAGATCCGACGACACCTCGTGATCGCCGAGGCCACGGTGAAGACGCATCTGCCGCGCCTGTTCGCCAAGCTCGATGTGCACGACCGGACGAGGGCGGTGGTGGTGGCCATGGAGCGGGGGCTTCCGCAGCGGCCTCACCGCTGGTCGGGCGTTGCCTCGGAGATGCGCTTCCGGTAGTGGATCCGGTCGTACGCGCCGTCCTGGCGGCGCTCGGTCACCTCGTACCCGTACCTCGGGTAGATCTCCTGGTTCTCCCACATGGCGGCGTTGGTGTAGAGCCGGATCTCCGGGAGGCCGAGGGCGCGGGCGTGCAGGTCGGCGAAGGCGAGCAGGCGCCTGCCCACGCCCTGTCGGTGCGCGTCCGGATCTACGGCGATGCTCTCCAGGACGAGATGGCCGGGCTCGGCCACCAGGACCAGCGCACCCACGACCGGGTCGCCGGTGACGAACACGCGCCCCGCCGCGACATCGGCCGCGTGGTCCGCGTCCATCGGCGCCGGGCGGAGGCCGATCCGGGCGACGTAGGGGCGGTATGCCGCGTCGGTGACGGCCTCCACCGCGTCAACGTCGGCTGCGGTCGCGGGGCGGATGCGGTCGTCCATGCCCCATAGCTTGGCGCACGGCTCAGCCCGGCTGGGCCTGGGTGCCTCGTTGGGTCTGGGCCACCCACTCCGGCGCCGGCGCAGCGTCGTCGTACGCGTCGTGCCAGTTCCACCATTCGTACGGCGGGGTCTGCGGGTAGCCCTCGGGCGAGTCCTCCCACTCCTCCTGCCGCCCGAGCGCGGTCATGTCGAGGTAGCTCCAGGTGCTCCCCAGCGCCTCGTCACCCCGGGCGTTGATGAAGTAGGTGCGACATACGCGGTCGCCATCGCGGATGAACGCGTTCGTGCCGTGCCACTCGTCCACACCGAAGTCGGCGTCGAAGTCGTCGGTGATCGTGTACCAGGGCATGGTCCAGCCCATCCGCGCCTTCACCCGCTCGATCTCCTGCTGCGGCGCGCGCGAGGCGAAGACGAGGGTGGTGTCGCGGGCGTTGAGATGGGCGAGGTGGCCCACGTGGTCGGCGACCATGGAGCAGCCGCGGCAGGCGTGGTCGGGCCAGCCGTAGACGACGGGCTCGAAGAAGGCGCGGTAGAGGATCAGCTGACGACGCCCCTGGAACAGGTCGAGCAGACTCACCCGGCCCTCGGGACCCTCGAACGCGTACTCCTTCTCCACCGCCAGCCACGGCATCCGCCGGCGCTTGGCGGCCAGGGCGTCACGGGCGCGGGTGAGCTGCTTCTCCTCTCCGAGGAGCTCCTGGCGCGCGGCCTCCCACTCCTGCGGCGAGACGATCGGAGGTGTTTTCATCGTGACGTCCACCTTCCAGTTCGGTCCGAGCTCCTGCGCTGGGCCAGGGGAACGTGAGCCGGGCACTGCTCAGCGGGCTCCCCGCGTCCACCCTCCAGGGTCGGCCGTCACCGGCGAGGGCGCACGCCGTTGCGCCGAAAATCAAACGTACGATCGATATCGATCGAGCGCATGACTCCCGGCGCTCATAGCAAAGCCCCAGGCCGGCGGCCCGGGGTTGCTTTGCTGTCTGGTGTCTACTTGCCGGTGCCGACGGGGTCCACCTTGATGGCGGAGCTGGAGCCGTCGGTGACGGGGACGTTGATGCTCACGGGCAGGGAGTGCGAGTGGGTCTCGTTGGGCGGGGTGACGACGAGCGTGGTGAAGGTCTCGCCGGAGCCGCCGGAGGTGTTCGGCGGGTAGTAGAGCGTGAAGCGGGTCTCCTCACCCGGCTTGACGCTCGTCTTCGGCGCCGCGAGGTCGCTGCGCTTGGCGCTCAGGGTGCCGTTCTTGCTCTTCAGGTCGACGCCCGGGAAGCCCTGCAGCGTGCAGGTGGCCGACCCGGTGTTCTTGAGGTCGACGATCAGGGTGCCCTCACCCATGCCGTGGGTGCTGCGGAAGGCGAGCTGCGAGGTGGCGCAGGCATCGGAACCGGCGTTGCCGCCGCCACCGGAGCCCGAGGAACCCGAACCGGAGGAACCGGAGGAGCCACTGTCCGAGGAACCCGAGGTGCCCGAGTCGGAGGAGTCCGAACCGCCGGAGCTGGACGAACCGCCGGAGCTGGACGAGGCGGCGGAGGACGAGTCGCCGCTGGCGTCCGCGTTGTCCTGGCACGCGGTCAGACCGAACGCGGCGACGGCGACGACCGCGGCGGCGGCAACCTTGCGAGCGTGACGAAGAGTGATGCGGTGCGACATGAGGCCCTCAGCTGTCGTGAACGTCGTCCCCGTCCCCCGGGGCCGTGACTACAAGTCTGTCCGGCTCCGCTGACGATCAACTAACGCCCCGTTAACGGCCTGGCAACGCTGTGACCTCGGGCTTTGTCGCCTGACCGACTATGGGGCCGTTATGCGCGCTGCGTGTGCTTTGACCGTCGGCGGCCGTTGAAGGGCGCTTTCTCCGGCAGTCTCTTCGTCCGCATGAGCGAACCGCTTAAATGCGAGGGTGAGTTACAGCGTGTACTGCACCTTCCTCTTCATCTGACCGGGCCCCACAGCCCCCGTGCCTCCCACCACGGTTGAGGCGACGGGCGTCGTGATGCTGCCCGAGGCCGTCCCGTTGTGACGGGCCCGGCCGCCGTCAGTTCTCGGAGGCCACTCTCCCCCTCCCACCCACCGGGGGTGACGTGTGCCTCCTTCCCGGAGGAAGAAGGCATGCCCGCCACCACCCATGTGCCTGCCCGCGAACGGGCCCAGCTGACCTGCGCCGATATCCGCGTCGAGCGCGGCGGCAACACCGTCCTGTCCGGCGTCGGGATGAACGTCTCGCCCCGCTCGCGCTGGGGCATCGTCGGCGAGAACGGCCGCGGCAAGTCGACCCTGCTGCACGTCCTGGCCGGCACCCTGGCCCCCGACGGGGTGACCGTCGCCGGTCGGCTGCACCAGCCGGCACGCTGTCCGTGACGTCCGGGGACCGGCTGATCGTCACCGGGCCGAACGGCGCGGGCAAGTCCACCCTCACCGAGGACGGCCGCGCCGTCACCGTCGCCGTCACCGCCCTCCCCACCGCCGTCATCAACGACCAGGCCGAACTCCCGAAGGTCATGCAGCACGTCATGGGTCTGGTGGACACGGCGGCCTGCAAGTAACGCCACGACCACGCGCCGACGCGTCGCGTCCGCCGCCTCCATCCCGTGTCACCACAGAACCCCAGGCCGACCGCCTGGGGCTCTTTCTTGCCTGGAAATCGGCACCTGCTTTCGGGCGGGCCCCGCAAGCTTTCCGCAAGGGGTCGGCAAGCCTTCTGTCCGTCGGGCCGGGCAGAGGACGGACGCGAGACCCACGAAAGTCCATGCCCGGAATCCGCATGAGAGATCAACGGGGGGCGCCATGTCGGCGTTGAACACGATCGCAGAGCCTTCGTCGGACGAGCCACGCCAGTGGCTCACACTGGTGGAACGCAAGAAGGTACTGGCCGTCGTCCACACCATCACCTACGCCAAGCGACTTCTCGATGTCCTGTCGCTGCTGGAGGCCGACTTCCGGCTCCAAGTGGTATTCACCACGCCGCCCCACGTCTTCGGGGACGAAGTACCGCGTTTCCTCCAACAGTTGGGAAGCCCCGTACTTCCCTGGGCAGAGGCCACCCGTATGACGTTCGACCTCGCGGTGGCGGCAGGGCCGCGTGGGGTGGAGCAGGTGCAAGCGCCCCTGATCACGATGCCGCACGGCGCCAACTACCTCAAACGCCTGCCCGGGATGTCGGACGCGGGCGTGGCGGGGCTCCGCAGGCGGGACCTCATGCCGGGCGGCAAGCCGCCGGCCGCCGTAGTCGTACCGCACCACGCTGACCTGCGAGAGCTGGGCCGTCATTGCCCCGAAGCGCTTCAGCTGGCGCATGTTATCGGCGACCCCGCGCACGACCGGATCACCGCGAGCCTGCCGCAGCGCACCGCATATCGCCGTGCGCTGGGTCTCGCGGACGGGGAGCGGCTGGTGCTCGCCGTCTCCACCTGGGGTCCGCACTCGTTCTTCGGCCGTTTCGAGATGTTGCTGCCCCGCATGGTCGGGGAGCTTCCCTCCGGGCGGTTCCGTACGGCCATCCTTGTCCACCCCAACGTTTGGTCGGGCCATGGGCCGTGGCAGGTCAGGACGTGGTTGGCGTGGTGCAGTCGGCTGGGGGTCAGCGTGGTGCCGCCGGAGGCGGACTGGCGCAGCGTCCTGATCGCCGCCGACTACATCGTCGGCGACCATGGCTCGGTCACCCTCTACGGAACGCTCACCGGGGTGCCGATCCTGTTGACCGGGTCCCCGGAGCCCGAAATCAACCCGGGCTCTCCGGCCGCCACGCTCGCCGTCACCGCGCCGGCGCTGTCCCCGGCTCATCCGCTCCCCGAGCAACTCGACTACGCCGCCGCCGAATACCGCCCGGAGGAGTACGCCGCGATCGCCGGGCGCATCACCTCCGAGCCCGGCCGCTTCTATCGCAATATGCGGCGGCTGATGTATCGGCTGATGGGATTGGGCCAGCCCGCCCACGAACCGCGGGTGATACCGCTCCCGGAGCCGCCGACACTGCGAACGTGGTCGTCCGATCGTGGGGAGGCATCGGCATGAGTCGTCCGGCCGGGTGTTTCGTCACCGTGGAGTGGTGGGAGAAGGCTCCACTGGATCCAGCGCCGACGCCGTCCGTGTGCCTCTGGACGGGCCGGGCGGCGGGCGGAGGCGTCTTGCTGGCCCGTACCGGTCTCGTGGGCACCCGCCGAGCGACCGTCCTCGACGAGCACCTGACGGTGGACGCCGATGCCTGCGCCGACGCACGCGGGCTGGACTGCGCCGACGTGCTGCGTGGAAGCCGCCCGCGGTCGATCGCCGAGGCGGTGCGGTGGCTGGCGGAGGTCGGACCCGCCGGACCGGGGTGCCGCCTGGCCGCCGTACCGCTGACCGGTGGCGGCTGGGTGGCGCGCGGCGGTACCGACCCGGACGTGGTGGCCCTGCCCTGCCGAGTGCCACCGGAGCAATGGCTCTTCGTGTCCTGCCTGCACGCCTGGCTGGTGGCGGGGCTCCCGCTGAGCGGACTGTTGGAGACTCGCCCGCGGATCACGTACCGCTCGGCGATTCCCTGAGTCGACGCGCGTCGGAGGGGCTAGTGACCTCGAAGAGCGCAAGCGCCCGGGCGCGGAAGTTCCGTGCCGCCGTCTCCTCCCCGCGTTCCCGGGCGCTGTCTCCGAGCATCTCGAGGGTCCGGGCCTGCCAGTGAGCAGCCCCGGACGAGGTGAACACCGTGAGGGCCTCTTCCATCGCCGTCACACCCACCACGTGTTCACCGGCGCGCGCACGGGCACGCCCCAAAAAGACCAGGGCGCGCGCCGCGTCATGGGGGTCGTTGACGGCCAGCAGACCAGCGCGCGCGTGCGTGAAGTACTCGACGGCGCGGCCGGTTTCGTCCTGGGCGAGTGCGATCTCACCGAGGACGATCCTGGCCAGGGCCACACCGCGTGGGTAGCCGCACGCTTCCCACAAGGTGATGGCCTGGTGGAGATACTCCACGGCAGCCACCGTCCGCCCGGCCTCCCGGTGGCAGCCGCCGAGGCCCAGTAGCGCCTGTCCCTCGTCACGTACATCGCCCGCCTCGCGCGCCGCCCGGCGGGACTCCTCGTACCACTCGGCCGCGTCCTCGACGCGGCCGGCGGCGCTGAGGCCGATGGCGCCGGAGTTGAGCATCTGGCGCTCGGCCTCAGCGTTACCGTCTCTTCGGGCCGCCTCCAGCCCGATCTCGTGAGCCTCGATCCACAGATCGTAGTAGCGCAGCCGAAGGAAGACCGGCCACATGGCGTCCACGAGCTGCCAGGTCATCGCATGCCACTCGGATGCCGCGGCAGCGCGTATCACCGCCATGAGGTTCATCCGGTGGGCATCGAGCCAGGCGAGCGCGCCCGGATCGTCGGTGAAGGGGATGGGGAGCCCGGAGGGTTGGGCCACGTCTCTGTCGAGGGTGAACTGCGCGGGTGTAATCAGCTTCTCCGCTTCGGTGGCCGTCTCCAGATACCAGTCGCAGACCCGCCGCAGTGCCTCCGCACGAGTCGTGGCGCTCTCCTCCGCGATCGCTCGGCCGTGGGCGTGGACGCGCACCAGGTCGTGGTGGCGGCAGACGCCAGGGCCGATGTCCTCCATCAGGTTGGCCTCGACGAGTTCGTCCAGCCGGGACTCCGCCCACGCGAGGGAGGCGGCGCAGGCCGCGGCGGCGCTTCTCGCGTCGAAGGTCCGCAAGGGCAGTGGGCCGAGCCTGCGGTAGAGGAGGGCGGCGCCCTCGGTGAGTACGGCGTAGGAGGCGTCCAGAGCGTTGCTCACTGTGGTCTCCCCTTCCACTTGCAGCGCGGCCAGCCGCTCCGTGTCCCGAGTCAGGGCATCGGCCAGTGTCTTCACGGACTGTCGTGGCCTCGACGCCAGGCGCGCGGAGGCAAGGCAGACGGCAAGGGGCAATCCTGCACACAGCGCGACGACCTGGCGCGCCGCCTGAGGCTCGTTCGCGACGCGGTCGTCGCCGATCGCACGGCTGAGCAGCTCGGCCCCGGCGGCCGGTTCCAGCGCCTCGAGTTGGTGCATCGCCGCTCCATCCATGCGGAGGCCAGTCAGTCGGCGGCGGCTGGTGACCACGGTGAGTCCACCCGGACCCGCGTGCAGCAGCGGGCGGACCTGGGCAGCGGTGAACGCGTTGTCCAGGACTACCGCGATCCGGGCATCAGCGGTCCAAGACCGCCACAGCGACGCCTTTTCGGCCATATCAGCGGGCACCGAGCCGGCACCGAGCGCCCGCAGGAACTGGCTCAGAATCTCGCCAGGGCCCGAGGGGCCCTCGGTGGAGTGCCCCCGCAGGTCGGCGTAGAGCTGTCCGTCGGGGAACTCGGGCGCGAGCGAGTGCAGCCAGCTACACACCAAGGTCGTCTTGCCGATCCCGGCCGGGCCGCTGACCACGATCAGCGAGCGGGCCGGGCCGCCATGCCCACCGCCGGTCAACAGTCCATCCAGCGCCGCCAGATCGTCGCCACGCCCGGTGAAGTGGGCGGGTACCGGCAGGAGCTGCCGGGGTGGCGGCACCGCGGTTGCCGCTCCCGTGTGCACATGGATGCCGCCGTGAATGTCGCGCGCCTGTACCGCGGGACCGAGAATCCGGGCCTGGCCGCCGATCAGGTTCTCGTGGGCATCCCCAGGTGCCTGGCCCATCCGTCTGCCCCCCGGTCAGTCGGTTGCCGTTTGTGTGGATCAGCCCGGTTCTACCCTCGAGGAGGCTTCGACGATGCACCCGGGAACGCCCGATGACGTGATCCGGCCAGTGCGCCGCCAACGACGTATGGCGGCTCTCGATGCCCCATGCCATGCTCACTGAAAAAGGACAGACCAGCGGGAGGACGCTGGTGGACATCCATTTACTCGGGCCGGTGGAGCTTCGGCTGGAGGGTCGGCAACTGAAGCTCGGTTCTGACAAGGAACGGGCTCTGCTAGCCGCTCTGGCGCTGGAAGTCGGCCGCCCCATCTCCATGAACTCGCTCCTGGAGCGGCTCTGGGACGGCAAGGCCCCACCACGCGCCCGCGAGAACACACACACATACATCTCACGGGTGCGTAAGCATCTCCGCCTCGCCGGCACCGGGCCGAGCTCCCCGCGCATCACCAGCCGGGCCCACACCTACGTGCTGAACACCGACCCCGACTCGGTGGACTTGAACCGTTTCCAGCGCCTCACCGATCTGGCCGGAGCGGTGGCGACAAGCGGCGAGGACGAACGCGTCGTGGACCTCCTTACTCGCGCCGAACACCTCTGGCAGGGAGAGGCCCTCGCCGGGCTCCCCGGCACCTGGGCCGAAACCGTACGCCGCTCGCTCGCCGAGCGCCGTCTCCAAGCGGCCATTTCCCGCATCGCGGCTCTGCACCGGCTCGGCCGTTTCGCGGACTCGATCGGGGAGCTGTCGGCCATGGTGCGCCACCACCCGGAGGACGAGACGCTGGCAGGCCAATTGATGCTGGCGTACTACGGCAGCGGCCGATACACAGACGCCTTACGGGTGCATCAGCAGGCCCGCCAACTGCTGATGTCGGAATTCGGCTCCCGGCCGGGGGACGAACTGGACCGAATACACCGTGGCGTTCTTGACCGGACACCCGTGGACCGGCTCCTCAGGACCGCCGCAGCCGCGGCGTCCTCCGGGCCTTCTCCCGAACGGCATTCCTCTGCGCAGACTCCGCCACGCAATCTGCCGTACCAGCCCCCGCTCATCGGCAGGCGCTCCGAACTCGACGCCTTGATGGCGTCCATCGACACAAAGCCGGGGAAAGGGGCTGTGCTGACGCTGGAAACGGTCAGCGGCATGGCCGGGGTCGGCAAGACGGCGGTCGCGGTGGACACGGCTCGGAGACTGGCTCCTCGATTCCCCGCCGGTCAGGTCTTCCTGGACTTGCGGGGCCACTCCCCCTCCCAGGAACCGCTGAGTCCGGGTGCGGCCCTTGCCATGCTCCTGCGGCTGTTCGGCGCCCCCGCCGATTCGATCCCCGTCCGGTTGGACGAGTTGATCGCCCTGTGGCGGACCACTATCGCCGACCGCCGGGCCGTAATCGTGCTGGACGACGCGGCGGGGCCGGACCAGGTCGCACCGCTGCTGCCCGGCAATTCGCCATGCCTGACCATCATCACCAGCCGTCGGCATCTGACGGGGCTTCCGCATGCGGTGCCTCTTGCCCTGGACGTGCTGCCGACCGATGACGCGATCACTCTTTTCCGGAGTTTCGCGGGTGCGGCACGGACCCAGGACATCACAGAGACCGCCCGCATCGTGCGCCTTTGCGGCTATTTGCCGCTTGCCATCGAATTGGTGGCCAACCGGTTCCGTTCCCGCCCCTCTTGGAGCCTGACTACCTTGGGCGAGCGCCTGGCGCGCAGCCCCGGCCCCCTCGGTGAGATCCGCAACGCAGATCAGGAGATTCTACGCGCCTTCGCCCTTTCCTACCGGACCCTTGACGCAACGCAGCGCACCACGTTCCGGCGCCTGGGGCTACATCCGGGGCCCGACTTCACGGCCGAATCGGCCGCCGTGCTACTCGACCTTCCCCCCAAGGAAACCGAGCGGCTGATTGAATCCCTGCTGGAGTGTCACCTCCTTCGGGAACCGGCGCCCGACCGGTACCGGTTTCATGACCTGCTGGGCGAATACGCCCGGATGCTCGCACTTTCGGAAGACAGCGCGCGGGAGCGCGAGCAGGCCCTGGAACGGCTCATCGCCTCGTACCTACGGAACGCGGAGCAGGCCGACCGAGTGGCGTACCCGCGGAGGATCCGGCTCGCGCCGGACGGTGCGCAGGGGCCTCCGACCCTCTCCCGTATGCGGAACGCCCATGACGCGCGCGCCTGGTTCGCCGCCGAGTACGGCAACCTCCTGGCTGTCGAGCGCCACGCCCGCACCCACGACTCCCGGCCGTCTGCGGCCCGGCTCGCCCACGCCTTGGCGGGGTTCCTGGAGTCCGAGTGTCACTGGCAGGACGCCATCGACATCCTTCAGCACGCCGCCGACCACTGGTCACGCACCGGCGACCAACCGGCCCAGTGCCACGCCCTGCTCTGCCTCAGCTCCAATCACGCCAACACGGGCCGATATGCGCAGGCCGTGGAGGCGGGCGAGCGTGCACTGGAGATCGCGCGGGAGACCGGGGACCGGGAGGCGGAGTGGGAAGCCTATCGGAATCTGGGAGTGATTTATTGGCATCAGGGCGAGTGCGAGATGGCAGTCGCGCTACACCAGAAGGCACTGGCGATCGGCGCGACGACAGGAAATGTCTGGAATGAGGCCAGATCTCGCAACAACATCGCGATCTCCCTACTCGACCTCGGCGAACCAGAACGCGCACTCGACCACTTCCAGAAAGCGATATCCGGCTTCCGGTCCGCAGGCGACCAGTCAGGCGTAATTAGAACGCTCAACAATCTAGGCGACCTGTACTCACGCAGGGGCGACCACGAACAAGCTCGGAAAGCCTTCGAGGAATTACTCCCCCTGGCGGAGTCCACGGGAAATCCCTACACGCGGGCAACGGTACGCACCAACTTGGCCGCGAATCTCACCAAGTCCGGCGAAACCGGGCGCGCACTGGCGCTGCACCAGCAGGCATTGACGGACTTTCGCATATTGGGCGACAGAAAGAGCCAGGCGACAGCGCACAACGGACTGGGGGAAGCGCACTTCAAGGAAGACTCCATCGACGCGTCTGCCGACAACCACCTGAAGGCCTTGGACATCGCCCGCGATATCGGAGCAACTCAGGAGATCACGCGCGCACTACGCGGTCTGGGACGGATCGATCTCGACTGCGGTCGGCTGGATTCGGCGGCGGAGTACTTGAAGGCATCCATAGCAACCGCACACAAGGCCAATGCGCGCGACGATGAGGCCCGGGCACAGGCCCTCCTCGCGGAGGTACGGCTGACAGCGGGCGATACGGCGCAAGCGCGAGAACTGCTACAGAAAGCGCTCTCTGCATTGCGTGCATTGGACGAGCGGGAAGCGAAGCGGGTAAGCAAGTGCTTAACCGACGTCCTCGGCGGGACAGCGAATTTGACTACCGAAGAGTAATCCGCTTCCATAGCCTGCCCCTCGAACAATTGACTGGCGCCCTCAGTTGCGGTCAGCCATTTCGACAGGTCAGTCATTTATAGGATAACCTCACCGCCATGAACGGGAACACCGATCGGGTGAATGAGGTCACACGTTGACACGTATGCGCAATGCTCTTCTGACCGCAGCCCGTGCGACGGCCATCGCCGCAGCAGTAACGTTTTTGGCCGCAGCTCCGGCGTCTGCCGTATGCATGCCAACGAAGACTGGCGATAAGCCGACGATTTCTGCGCAGTCAGCGAATACCGCTCCAGACGTGCAACGAATACGAACCAGCGGTGGGATCGAGCAGTCGATGACCCCGATTACGACGGCGGATCGCCCAACCCTCCCCTGAACCGAGTCACCTCACCCCCATCCCAGGAAGCCCCGGGCGCGCCACCGGCCCGGGGCTTCCCTGCGTGTGACCGCGCTCGGGTGACAAAAACCGCGCGCCGTAGGGGGCCTCGCATCGTTAGGATCCGGCGCATGGCCACAGCCGACCACGCAGTCACCCATGTCCTTACGGGCTACCGGCCGAAGACCACCGCGGAATGCGTCGACCTCGAGCGGGCGCTCGGCGTTGTCGAGGCGGGCGGCGCCCCCTGGGACCGGTCGACGCCCCTTCACATCACCGCATCCGCCCTGATCGTGCACCCCGACAGCGGCCGTGTGCTGCTGCGCTGGCACCAGCGCCACCAGTCGTGGCTGCTGGTCGGCGGGCATGGCGACCCGGGCGAGTACGACCCGCTCGCCATCGCCCTGCGGGAGGGGCAGGAGGAGACGGGGCTGCCCGATCTGGCCCCGTGGCCGGACGCGGACGTACGGCATCTGGTGATCGTCCCGGTCCCCGCGAGCAGCCGGGAGCCGGCGCATGAACACGCCGATGTGCGCTATGTGCTGGCCACCAGCGTGCCCGAGGCGGTACGGCCGGAGAACCCGGACGCGCCGCTGCGCTGGCTGACGCCGGACGAGGCGCGGATGGCGATCACCGAGGCCAATGTTCTGGACACGCTGTCCCGGGTGGAGTCCCTGCTCGCGGGCTGATCCCGGGGATCCCCGAGGGCACGGCGCAGTGGTCAATTGTCCTGTGCCGTGCCCTGCGGGGTGCTGAACGCCTGGGCGACGGCGAGGCTGTCCTCGTAGACGTGGTGCCGGGTGACGAGACCGCCTTCGAGGGTGAGATGCAGGGCGAACCGCGCACGATAGGCGCGTCCGGTGGCCCGGGCGGTCTGGCGGATCTCGCCCAGCACGACCGCGTCGTCACCGTCGACGAGGATGCGCTCGACCTCGGTGGCCGCCTGCTCGGGCACATGGTGGTGGGCCAGCTCACGGAAGTGGGCGGCCACGTCCGCGCGGGTGGAGCGGTGGCGGATCCACGGAGTGGCGGGGCGGCCGTGCTCGGCCTCCGGCCAGTCCAGCTTCCAGTCGCTGCGCTCGGCATACAGCTCGGCGATGCGCTCGGGGTCACCCTCACCGATGCGGCGCAGCAGTTCCGCAACCAGGGCGCGGGTGGTCGTGGGTGCGGCCAAGGACATGGTGATCCCTCCGATCGGAAGCCTTGCGGGAAGCGATCACCATGCTGCCGGGGGCCGCGGCGCGGTGCGATTACGTCCCAGGTAATGCCCCCGGGGGAACGGGGTGCGGCCGACCGTTTTGTCCGGGGAGGTCAAGCCCGGCCGGACCGATTCGACCCGGGTGGACGTGGCGGCCCCGGGCGGTGGCGTCCACCGTGGGAGGGGTTGGCACCGCAGGAGGAGCAGTGGAGGAGCGGAGGGAGGATCGACGATGGCCGGTTCCACAACGTTCGATCGCGGGGAGTGGCGGACCACGCTCGATCAGGTCACGGCCGAGCACGAGGGGGAACTCGCCACCATCGAGGTGCTGGACCCGTCGGTCGGGCATCAGTACGAGGCCGAGCGGCTGCCCTTCTCCTCCCTCAGCTACGACCCGAAGGACGACACGGTGATCGGTGCCGTCGGCGGGAAGTCGCCGCGGTATCCGGTGGTGCTGCGGCACCTGGTGTGGCATCCCACCGAGGTCGATGTGACTACGGAGGACATCCCGGAGGCGGCCGTCCGCGTCGTCGCGCCGGACGGGAGCATCACCTTGATCACCTTCTATCCGGAGGAGTCCGGGACGTAAGCGCCATCCGCCGGGTCGGGAGGTGGCCGTCTAGCGCCACAGCGAGATGGCCAGGCCCAGGCCGCCGAGGGCGATGGCGATCCGGAGCGGAGTTTCGGGCAGGCGGCGGACGACCAGAGGGCCGAGCCAACTGCCGAGGAGAGCGCCGAGGCCGAGGGATACGGCGGCGGCCCAGTTCACGGGGGCGACGGCGACGTAGGCGACGGCCGCCGTCACATTGGCGGCGCCGGTCGCGATGTTCTTGACGGCGTTGGTGACCGGGAGGGGCTCCGTGGCGGAGAGCGAGAGCACCGCCAGCATCAGGACGCCCGAGGCCGCCCCGAAGTAGCCGCCGTACAGGCCGACCAGCAGGACCGCGCAGGCGAGCGGGAGGGTGGGCCGGGCCGTGCGGGCGGGGGAGGGCGAGCGGGAGGCCACGAGCCGGCGGAGTGGATCGCGGACCAGGATCAGCACCGAGCCGAGGGCGATCAGCCACGGTACGACGGTCTCGAAGGCGGAGGACGGGGTTCCCAGCAGCAGGGCGGCCCCGACCGCGCCGCCCAGCGCCGCGATGACGCCGAGTCGGAGGAGACGGTCCCGCTGGCCGCGGAGTTCGGCGCGGGATCCCGCCGCGGTGCCGACGGTGTTGGAGAACAGGGCCACCGTGTTGGTCACATTGGCGGCCACCGGCGGCAGGCCCACCGCGAGCAGCGCCGGATAGCTGAACAGCGAGGCCAGCCCCGCGATCGAACCGGCGAGCCCGGAGGCCACCCCGGCCGACACCAGCAGCGCCGTCGAGTCGACACCCATCCGTTCCCCCTGTTCGCCGGCTCGGCGACGTCGCTGTTCCTTCTTCACGCCGGCGGCGTCGCTTCATACTCCAGGGATGCTGTCTCTCATACAAGACAGCGTTCATGTATATAGACGTGGGCTGACCCCGAGGGCCGCGCGGACCTACCAGGTCAGGGCGTCCTGCGCGGTCGTCTGCCAGTACGTGACCTGGGCGGCGCTGTCGATGTAGACCGAGCCGCCGGGCAGCTCGACGCTCACCGGGTCCTCGCTGCCGTCGACGAACACCTCGAGCGAGTTGACCTCGCTGCCCTCCGAACCCGAGCCGTCCCCCGCGGAGGTGGTGATGCCCGCATAGGCGCTCTCGCCCGGGGCGAGCATGACGACGGACTGCGGCTGGCTGTCCTCGTTCACCGGGGTGGCGGCCTGCGCGCTCTCGCCGAACTTCAGGCCGGGGTAGCCGACCAGCTTGCAGTCCACGCCGGCCCCGTTGGTCGCCTTGAGCAGCAGGTGGTTGATGGGGTTCTTGACCTTCTGGACCGAGAAGACCGTCTTGTTGACGTCGCAGTCGCCGATCGGCTCCTCCTCGGACCCCGCCCCGGCCTTCTGGGCCTGCGTCTTCGCGTCCTTGGCATCCTTGGCGCCCGCGTCGCCCCCCTTGGCCGTCTTGTCCGCCGAGACCGAGGCCGACGAGTTCGCCTTGCCCGAGTTGTCCGAACCTCCGTCCCCGCTACCGCCGCACGCCGCGGTCAGGCCGAGCGCGGCGACGGCCAGCATGGAGGCGGCGATGGTACGGACGGTGCGGCCGCGGCGGTAAGCGGTGACGTTCATGGTGGTCTTTCCTTATGGGTCGGAGCGGCGGTCCGGCCGGTGTTCCTCTCCGGCCCTCGGTATGGCCATGAGCCTGCCGTGCCGCGCTGGTGTAAAGCTGCCGCCGCAACGCCGTTCCGCTAACGCGCCACTAACGCGACCGCACGGCCCTCACCTCCAGTTGGCCGACCCGCCCCTCCGCCGGTCCGTCCGTTTGCCCCCCGCCGGCCGACGCTCCGCCGGTAACCGTTCCGCCACGCCCTGGGCCACCCGGTCCGCCGATGCTCCCGCCGACCTAATCTAGGAGTCCGGTACGGCCGTTCAAGACGCGGAGACAGCGCGGGAAAGGGGATCGGCGATGCCGCTGGCCACCGGGGATCCGGAATCCATAGGCGGCTACACCCTGGTCGACCGGCTGGGGTCGGGCGGCATGGGCGTCGTCTATCTCGGGCGTTCGGCGTCGGGGCGGCAGGTCGCGCTCAAGCTGGTCCACGAGCAGTACGCGCAGGACGAGGAGTTCCGGACCCGTTTCCGGCAGGAGGTCGCGGCGGCGCGCCGGGTGAGCGGGGCGTTCACCGCCCCCGTCGTGGACGCCGATCCGGAGGCCGACCGGCCGTGGATGGCCACGCTGTATGTGCCGGGGCGCACCCTCTCCGAGGTCGTACGGAAGAACGGCCCCTTGGACGGGCACACCTTGCGGACGCTCGGCCTCGGGCTGGTCGAGGCGCTGCGCGAGATCCACCGGGCCGGGGTGGTGCACCGGGATCTGAAGCCCGCCAACATCCTGTTGGCCGAGGACGGGCCGCGCGTCATCGACTTCGGCATCTCCCGCGCCGTCGACAGCCAGACGCTCACCGTCACCATCGGGCGGGTGCTCGGCACCCCGCCGTTCATGTCGCCGGAGCAGTTGCGCAGTCCGCGGGACGTCACGGCGGCGTCGGATGTGTTCTCGCTGGGGTCGCTGCTGGTGTTCGCGGCGCGGGGCAGCAGTCCGTTCGAGTCCGACAGCCCCTATCTGTCGGGCTACCAGGTGATGTACGAGCATCCGACGCTGGACGAGGTCCCGACGCCGCTGCGGGGCATCGCCGAACGGTGTCTGGCCAAGGAGCCGGAGGCCCGGCCGAAGCTGGACGAACTGCACCCTATGCTGCGTGCGCTGCCGGACTTCCCCGCGGCGGAGCGCGTCGTCACCGCCGGTGGTCCCGGGGCGGACGGTGGTCCCGGGGCTGCCGCCGCTGGGCATCCCCCCGCCTCCTCGACCCACGCTCCCCGGCCCGACGCGCAGCCCGCTCCCCAGCCCCCCGGCTCGCGGCCCTCCGGCTCGCGGCCCCCCGACCCGGGGCGGACCGCACCGCGGCGGGTAGCTCGGCGGCGGCTCGTCGTCACCTCCGCCGGGGTGGCCCTGGCCGTCACCGGGCTGACCGTCGCGGCGGCGGTCTTCGCCCCGGACATGACGAAGTCGTCGGGCGACGCGTCCGCCGCCTCCGGCACCGCGCCGTCCCAGAAGCCCGCCTCACTCCCCGAGGGCTGGAAGCCGTGGCGGACGGATCTACGGGTCGAGACCGAGGGGCCGCCCCTCGTCTACCAGCAGTCCGGATGTGTCCCGGATAACGGCCGGACCCTGTACTGCGGCGGAAACGGGTTCACCATCGCCAAGGTCGATGCCGCCACCGGCCGCGTCCTGTGGCGCTGGGGCACCCGCCCCCAGGCGGCGCGCCCGATCGGAGTGCGGGACGGAATCGCCTACGCCTACAAGGCATCGGAGGATGGCCACCGGTGGGTGGTGGCCCTGAACGCCGCCACCAAGCGACAGCGGTGGGAGCAGCGGATCAACGGCTCCGCGCCGGCGCAGCTGTTCCGCGGCGGGGTGCTGACGCTGTCGCCGGACGGCAATCAGCTCGTCGCCTACGGGACGTCGGGTGAGCGGCTGTGGCAGTCACCGGCGCCCCAGGGGACGTACTGCGAGCCGACGGTGCTGGGCGGCGAACCGTACGGCCTGTGCTCACCCGTGACCTCCAACGGCCTGGCCACCGAGGGCCCGTACGAACTGCTGCGGTTCGACGCCTCCGACGGCAAGCAGCACGAACTCACCACTCTTCCGAAGAAGACGCTGACCATTGGCGCGGCCACGGGCAAGCCGCTGTTCCTGATCCCGCAGACCGCCAAGGAGGTGTACGACTCGGGGTACGAGCGCCCGTACACGTCCATGCTCCGGGTCGATCCGAGCACCGGCGAGGCCAAGCGGATCCCGCTGCGCCGCCCCGTGCTGGGTGAACCGTCCCTGCTGCACGGCGTCGTCTACTTCGTCCGTGCCAACGGCACGGTCACCGCGGTGTCGGCCGACAGCGGCCGGGAGCTGTGGCAGCGGTCGACGGAGACGGAAAGCCTGTCCGCACCCGTGCTGTCGAGGCGGTACGGGCAGCTGTACTTCTCCAACCGCTTCGGCCGGCTGCTGGCGCTGAACGTGGACGACGGCACGGAGGCGTGGCGCACGGCCGCGCTGGACAACCCCGGGACGGCGGCGCAGGACACGGAGCCGAGGGTGGTGCTCGTCCAGGACGCGATCGTGGGGACGGCCGGGGACACGGCGTTCTCCGTGCGCCCGGACCGTCCCTCGGCGCGGCCCCCGTCCTGATCGACGCGGCTGCGGTCGACGCGGCTGCGGTCGGCTTGGCTGCGGTCGGCTTGGCTGCGGTCGACGCGGCTGCGGTCGGCGTGGTTACGCCGGGGCCGGGCCCACGAGTTCGTCCAGGACGTCCGTCATCGTGACGAAGCCGAGGACCGCCGTACCGGTGTCGGCCGTCACGGCGGCCAGGTGGGTGCCGGTGGCGCGCATGGTGGTGAGGGTGTCGTCCAGCGGCGTGTCGGCCCGCACACGGGGGATGGTGTGGACGGCGGTACGGGGGAACGGGCGGTCCCGGTCGACGGCCCCGAGGGTGTCCTTGATGTGGAGGTAGCCCAGGATGGCGCCGCCGGGGCCGGTGACCGGCAGGCGGGAGTAGCCGGAGGCGGCGGCCGTGCGTTCCAGTTCGGCGGGGGTGACGCGATGGTCGACGGTGACCATCGCGTCGAGGGGGACGAGGATGTCGCCGACCCGCCGGGTGCCCAGTTCCAGGGCGTCGCGCAGCCGGTCGCCACCGGACTTGTCGAGCAGCCCGGCGTCGCTGGAGTCCCGTACCAGCCGGATGAGTTCGTCGTCGGTGAAGACCGCCTCGACCTCGTCCTTGGGCTCCACCTTCAGCAGCCGCAGCACGGCGTTGGCGAAGGCGTTGACGCCGAAGACGACGGGGCGCAGGAGGCGGGTGAGGGCCACCAGGGGCGGGCCGAGGAGGAGCGCGGTGCGCTCGGGGGCGGCGAGGGCGATGTTCTTGGGGACCATCTCGCCGATGAGCATGTGGAGATACGTGGCCGCCGTGAGCGCGACGACGAAGGCGATCGGATGCACCAGGGCGTGCGGCACGTGGACGGCGTCGAAAACGGGCTCCAGCAGATGGGCGATGGCCGGTTCGGCGACCGCGCCCAGGGCGAGGGAGGAGATGGTGATGCCGAGCTGGGCCGTGGCCATCAGCGCGGACAGGTGCTCCAGCGCCCACAGCACACCGCGCGCCCGCTTCTCTTTCGCCTGCGCGCGCGGCTCGATCTGGCTGCGGCGCACGGAGATCAGGGCGAATTCGGCGCCGACGAAGAAGGCGTTGGTGAGGAGAGTGAGGGCGCCGACGGCGAGTTGGAGGACGGTCATCGGGTGGCCTCGGTGATCTCGGCGGACTCGGTGGCTTCGGCCGTCTCGACGGGCTCGGTGGCTTCGGCCGTCTCCGCGGGCTCGGTGATCCGTACGCGGTCGGCGGGCTCGGTGATCCGTACGCGGTCGGCGCGGTGGTGGTCGACCTTCAGGACCGTGAGCTGCCAGCCGTCGATCTCGATGGTGTCCCCGGCCGCCGGGATCCGCTCCAGGGCGGTGGCCAGCAGGCCCGCCACCGTTTCGTACGGCCCCTCGGGAGCGGTCAGGCCGATGCCGGTGAGCTCGTCCAGCCGTAGGCTCCCGTCCGCCTCCCAGGTGCCGGGGCCGAGGGGCACCAGGCCAGGGGTCTCGTCGGTGTCGTGTTCGTCGCGTACGTCGCCGACGATCTCCTCGACGATGTCCTCCAGGGTGGCGACCCCCGCCGTGCCCCCGTACTCGTCGATGACGACGGCCATGGTGTGCGCGCTGCGCAGCCGGTCCAGCAGCCGGTCCACCGGGAGGCTGTCGGGGACCAGGAGCGGGGGTGTGGCCAGGTCGGTGACGGGGGTGGTGGCGCGGTCGGCGACGGCCAGGGCGAGGACGTCGCGGATGTGCACGGTGCCGACCACCTCGTCCAGGGTGTCGCGGTAGACGGGGAAGCGGGAACGCCCGGTGGCCAGGGTGAGATTGGCGGCGTCGGCGGCGGTGGCGTGGGCCTCCAGCGCCTGGACGTCCACGCGCGGGGTCATCACGTTCTCGGCGGTCAGCTCGCTCAGATGGAGCGTACGGACGAACAGCTCGGCCGCGTCCTGCTCCAGCGCGCCCGCGGCGGCCGAGTGGCGGGCCAGCGCGACCAGTTCGTCCGGCGTACGGGCGGAGGCCAGCTCCTCGGCGGGCTCCAGGCCCAGACGGCGCACCAGGCGGTTGGCCGTGTTGTTCAGGTGGTGGATCAGCGGGGCGAAGGCGGCGGTGAAGGCGCGCTGCGGGGCGGCGACCGCCTTGGCCACGTGCAGGGGGCGGGAGATCGCCCAGTTCTTGGGCACCAGCTCCCCGGCGACCATCAGCACCACCGTGGAGAGGGCCACGCCCAGCACCAGTGCGGTCGTCGACGCCGCGCCCTCGGCCAGGCCGAGCGCGGTGAGCGGGCTCTGGAGCAGGGCGGCCAGCGAGGGCTCGGCGAGCATGCCGATCACCAAGGAGGTGACGGTGATGCCCAGTTGGGCCCCGGAGAGCTGGAACGTCAGTCGGCGCACCGCCATCAGCGCGCTGTCGGCCCCGCGCTCACCGGCTTCGGCGGCGCGCTCCAGCTCACCGCGTTCGACGGTGGTGAGGGAGAACTCGGCGGCCACGAAGAGCGCGCAGGCGAGCGTGAGGGCCAGCGCGAGGAGAAGCAACAGGATCTCGGTCACCGTGCCACCGCCGTCTGCCCGCTCAGGAGAGCCCTGGTGAGGGACGCCGTGGTGAGGGACGCCGTGGTGAGGGGCGCCGTGGTGAGGGGCGTTCTCATGAGGAGCGGGCGGGGGGTGGCACGGGTGGTACTGGGAGGGTCAGGGTCGCCCATCGCGGGTCGGGTGCTCCTTCATCGCTGGTCGGTGGCTCGCCGGGACGTCCGGTGGATCCGCACATGTCCGGGGAAGGCAGTGTCCCCGCATCCATAGTAAAGGGACGGTAAAGGTGTGGGGGCCCGGCCCGCGCCCCGTCCGCGTCGAGATGCGCTCCGCATAGCCTGCGGCTTTTCCCTGTCGGCTCGATTGGGTACGGGGTTGCCTGTCGTCGGCACAGGTTTATCGGCAATACTTCCCGCCGTGGAGCAGAGCACTGGACCGATCATCCCGCCCATGCACACAGCCGGGACGGATCCGGGGTATGTCCCCGGCCTGACGTCCCCGCGCCCTGCCGATGTGGAGGAGGACGCACCGGACAACGCAGCAGAGCGGCGGCCCGAGGAAGTCACCGCCGAGGACGAAGTCGACGAGGTCGAAGACGCCGAGGGAGAAGGCGCCGACGCCGAGGCGGAGTCCGACGACGAGGCCGATACGAAGGGCGACGTCGCGTCCGACGGGGAAGCGGACGACGACGAGGAAGCGGAGGGCGCGGAGGAGGACGGTGGCGTCGTCTTCGACGTGTCCGACCGGCGCGGTGCGATCCGGGCCGGGCGCCATGGCGTCGCGTTCGAACTCGATGGCGAGAAGGCTGAGTTCGAATGGGACGAGATCGGCGCGGTGGAGGTCGACACCCCGCGGTTCGGGAAGCGTTTCGGGATCACGGTCTATATGACCAACCGGCGTTGGTACACGGCCGATGTCGAGGCGCCCGCCCGCAAGCTCCTCAAGGAATGGACGGCGGAGCTCGACGCGGTGCTCGACGCGTATTTCGAGGACTCGAAGGACGGCGAGGCCGAAGCGGAAGCCGAGAGCAAGGACACCAAGGACACCGAGGACACCGAAGCCAAGGACGCCACCTCGTAGCGGCCATCCGCGCGGGTGGCGGTTCATCCGGTCCTCGCCGCGCACAACCGTATCCGGCGCCGGGAAAACGGTCTAACGTCGGGTTTCAGCAGCGGAACGACTGGGGGGCGGCCGCCGTATGACACCGGATGATCCTGTGATCGGTTGCACCGGGGTGCTGGTACTCGGCACCCGGGGGGCCGGTGGTCCCGGTGAGGTCCTGGTGCGGGTCAGAGGCGGTTCGGAGACGTTCCTCGCCTGGTCTGCCGACCCGTTGCCCCCGGGCGCGTCCGTCCTCGTGATCGACTTCCGTGGCTCCCGCCAGGTCGACGTCATCGAGTGGACCGATCCATTGAACGCGTCGTCCGGCATGGCCGGCGGCGCCGGCTGAGGAGACGAAGGATGTTCGGTTACCGCGTGCCCGCACCCGACCAGGCGATGCTGATCTCGGGGGGCAGGCGTGGGCAGGGGGGCGCGCCGTTTCGCGTGGTGACCGGGCACGGCAAGTTCGTGCTTCCGGTCTTCCGCAAGGTCCGTTTCCTGACGCTGGCGATGTGTGAGGCTGAGGTCGAGGAGAAGTGCGTCAGCCGACAGGGCATCACGCTGACGGTGCGCTCGGTGATCGCGTTCAAGGTGGGCAATGACACCGAGTCCATCGTCAACGCGGGTCAGCGGTTCCTCTCCGACCAGGAGCAGATGGCGGTGCTGACGGGGCGGATCTTCGCGGGCCATCTGCGGTCCATCATCGGCTCGATGACGGTCGAGGAGATCATCACCGAGCGGCAGAAGCTGGCCACCGAGGTGCTGGACACCTCCAAGGCGGAGATGGCGAAGATCGGTCTGATCGTGGACTCGTTGCAGATCCAGTCGATCGACGACGGCGACACCGGCTATATCGACGCGATGTCCGCCCCGCACAAGGCCGCCATCCAGCGGCAGGCCCAGATCGCCCAGGCGCAGGCCAGCCAGGCATCGGCCGAGGCGGAGCAGGAGGCGGCGCGCAACCAGGCCGAGTACGCACGGCAGACGGCGGTGGTCCAGGCGCGGTACAGCGCCGAGGTGGACCGCGCCCAGGCCGAGGCCGCCCAGGCGGGGCCGCTGGCGGAGGCGCACGCCCAGCGGGAAGTGCTGGCCGCGCGGACCGAGTTGGCCCAGCGGGCGGCCGATCTGCGGCAGCAGCAGCTCGTGGCCGAGATCGTGAAACCGGCGGAGGCGGAGGCCGAGCGGATCCGGGTGGTGGCGCTGGCCGAGGCGGAGCGGATGAAGATCCAGGCCGAGGCGGCGGCCTCGCACGGCCGGGTGGCGCTCGACCGCATGCTGATCGACCAGCTCCCGCAGATCGTCAAGGAGGCCGCCTCCGGGCTGTCCGGGGCGAACGTCAATGTCCTCAACGGGGCCGATGGGCTGGGCGAGATCGCGGCGGGCCTGGTCGGCCAAGGGCTGACCATCCTGGACGCGGTGCGGCGCAACATGGGCACGCCGGGTCCGAAGGACGAGCCGAAGCGACCGAGCGGGGCGGACGACGGCGCGGTCGAGGTTCGTTAGACCCGGCAAGCCTGTAGAGCCCGTGCGGCCCGTGCCGCCCGTGCGGCTCGTGCGGCCCGTGCGGCTTGCACGGCTCGTGCGGCCCGTGCGGCTTGCACGGCTCGTGCGGCCCGTGCGGCTTGCACGGCTCGTGCGGCCCGTGCGGCTTGCACGGCTCGTGCGGCCGGTCAGGCCGGTTCGGTGGATGAGTGGCGGGGCCCGGCTCTCCGGTCATGGCCCCGGCCCCGTCCGGCCGTTGCTACCGTGAGAAACCCAGCCAGCCGAGAGGGCCGAGGAACGTGACCCCTGACCGCCCGCACCGCGTCAGCGTCGCCGGAGTCATCGTGGACGAGCGCGGCCGAGCGCTGCTGATCAAACGGCGCGACGGCAGCACCTGGGAGCCGCCGGGCGGTGCGCTCGAGCCCGACGCCACCATCCCCGACGCCCTGCAGCGCGAGATCCTCGACGAGACGGGCGTCAAGATCGCGCTCCCGGCCGCGCTCATCGGGGTCTACAAGGACATGAACGACCTCACCGTCTCCCTGGTCTTCCGCTGCGAGGCCCTCGACGGCATCCCCGCCACGGGCCCCCGCACCCGCGCCTGGCGCTGGGCCACCCGCGCCGAGGTCCCCGACCTCGCCGACGAGGCGTACGCCGTGCGCATCCTGGACGCCCTCGACGCCACCGCCCCACCGGCGGTCCGCGCCCACGACGGCGTCACGCTCGTCTGACCCGCAGCGCCCCCGGCTCACGCCGGAAGCAGCCGCGTCAGCTCGTCCGCCACCGCCCGCGCCGCCGGGCTGGTCCAGCGGCGGCGGTGGCGGGTGAGGTGGACCGGGACCGGGGGGATGGCTGGGCCGTGGACTTCGGCGAGCCGGCCGTCGGCGAGCTGGCGTTCCACCGTGGCGCGGGGCAGCAGCGTCAGGCCGAGCCCGGCGGCGACGCAGGAGCGGGCCGCCTCGATGCTGCCGAAGCGGGTGAGGCGGGGTGGCGGACCGGGGAGGGTGAGCAGGGTGCGGACGAGGTGGTCGCTGTAGGAGCAGCCCTGTTCGTGGACGAAGAAGCTCTGCGCGGCCAGTTCGTCCCAGTCCGCGTCGCGTCCGGCCAGCGGGTGGCCGGGGGCGGCGAGGTAGACGAGGGGTTCGCGGGCGATGGGGCGGGCGACCAAGTCGGCCTCGGTCACGTCCTGTTCGAGGAGGAGGGCGAGGTCGAGCCGTCCCGTACGCAGTCCCTCGACGCCCGCCGCGGTGCCCGCGGGGTGGAGGTGGAGATCGATACCGGGGTGGGTGCGGCGCAGCGAGGCGATCACGCGGGGGAGGTGCGAGGCGCACAGGGACTCGCCCGCGCCGAGCGCGACGGGGCCCTCCACCGTGCCGTCCGCGCCGTCACCGTTTCCGGCCGCCGCCACCGCGCGCAACCGGGCCTCGGCGTCCAGGACCTCCTCGGCCTCCTTCAGCAGCCGGCGGCCGGCGCTGGTCGGCAGGGCGCCTGACGGCAACCGGTCGAAGAGGCGGGTGCCCAGCTCCCGTTCCAGGGTGCGTATCTGGACGGTGACGGTGGACTGGGCGAGATGGAGATCGGCGGCGGTCGCGGTGAAGCTGCCGGTTCTCGCCAGCGCCGCGAACGTCCTCAGGAGTCGTGTGTCCACGACGGTCAGGATAGGCAGCCCCCACCTGGCACCATCGGGTTTCTCGATCGTCTCCAGCAAAAGGAATCGTTGGACGCGATACCGGTCGCGGTGGAACCGTGGACGGCATGACGGCACCCACGACAGACATCGACGTTCTGCACTACTCCGCCTTCACCACCCACCCCGACGGCGGCAATCCCGCCGGTGTGGTCCTCGACGCCGCGGCCCTCGCGGACGACGACGCGGCCATGACCGCCGTCGCCGCACGGGTCGGCTACTCGGAGACCGCGTTCATCACCGAGCGGGACGAGGCCGCGCGCCGCTACCGGCTGCGGTACTTCAGCCCGCTCGCCGAGGTCGCCTTCTGCGGGCACGCCACCATCGCCACGGCCGTCGCCCTCGCCGACCGCGACGGCCCCGGTGAGCTGATCTTCGACACCGCCTCGGGCGAGATCCGCGTCGAGACCACGGCCGATGGCGACGGCCCGTCCCGCGCCACGCTCACCAGCGTTCCCACGCGGTCGCGCCCGGCCGACCCGGGCGCGGAGGTCGAACCGACACTGGCGCTGCGCTGGTCCGCGGAGGACCTGGACCCGGCCCTGCCCCCGCATGTCGCCTTCGCGGGCAACGACCACCTCGTCCTCGCCGCCGCCACCCGCGAGCGGCTGGCGGGTCTCGACTACGACTACGAAGCGCTGGAGGCGGTGATGCGGCGGCGCGGCTGGACGACAGTGCATCTGGTGTGGCGCGAGGCGGGGGGTGGCTCGGCGGGCGAGGCCACGAACGGCTTCGTCTTCCACGCCCGCGATCCGTTCCCGGTCGGCGGGGTGGTCGAGGACCCGGCCACCGGCGCCGCGGCCGCCGCCTTCGGCGGCTATCTGCGGGCACTCGGCCTGGTCGACGGCCCGACCCGGGTCCGTATCCGCCAGGGCGAGGACATGGGCCGACCCAGTGATCTCCTGCTCGATGTCACGCCCGACGAGCCCCGGGCGCGCGTCAGCGGGCAGGCCGTCCGGATCCCGCGGAGCGGGTGAGGAGCGGCGCGAATCCCCGACGCGTGACACCGTGACCCTGGCCTCGGCGGTCACGGTGCGGGCGGAGCAGCCTGCACCAGGCCCGTCTGGTAGGCGATGACGACCAGTTGGGCACGGTCGCGGGCGCCGAGCTTCATCATCGCGCGGTGGATGTGGGTGCGCACGGTCAGCGGGCTGAGCGTGAGGATCTCGGCGATCTCGGTGTTGGACCTGCCCTCGGCGGCCAGGCCCATCACCTCGCGCTCGCGGCCGGTGAGCTCCGACAGGCGCTCCGGGGGCGCGAGGTGGGCGTCGAGGGCGGGGGACATGAGGAAGTTCGTGATGAGGGTGCGGGTCGCGGCGGGTGACAGCAGCGCCTCGCCGGAGGCCACCGTGCGCAGACCGGCCAGCAGGGTGTCGGCGGTGACGTCCTTGCCGAGGAAGCCGCTGGCACCGGCGCGCAGCGCCTGGGCGACATAGTCCTCGGTCTCGAACGTCGTCAGGATGAGGACGCGGGTGGCGGCCAGCTCGGGGTCGGCGCAGATCGCGGAGGTGGCGGCGAGACCGTCCGTGCCCGGCATCCGGATGTCCATGAGGACGATGTCGGGATGGTGGGCGCGGGTCAGTTCCAGCGCCTCCGCGCCGTCCGATGCCTCGCCGACCACCGTCATGTCCTCGCAGGAGTCGATCAGGATCCGGAAGGTGGCCCGCAGCAGGGCCTGGTCGTCGGCGAGCAGCACCCTGATGGTCATGACTCTTCTCCTCCTGCTGGAACATCTGCGGCGGCTACGGGCGCCTGGGGAGCCGCCTCGGGTGCCGCCTCGGGTGCCGACTGGGGTGCCGCTTGGGGTGCCGTCTCGGGTGCCGACTGGGGTGCCGTCTCGGGTGCCGAGGGCTGGAGCGGCAGCGCGGTGGTGACCTCGAAGCCGCCCTCCGGGCGGGGGCCCGCGCGGAGTTCGCCGCCGATGGTGTGGGCGCGTTCGCGCATGCCCATGACGCCGAAGCCCCGGCTCGGCCCGGTCTCAGCGGCATCGGTGTGGCCCATGGTGCCTGTGGTGTCCGGACCGTCGTTGCTGACCGTGATCAGCAAACGGGATCCGGCGTAGGCGATGCGTACGTGTGCGGCGTCCGCGGCGGCGTGCTTGGTGACGTTGGTGAGCGCCTCCTGCACGATCCGGAACGCGGTCAGGTCCACTCCGGGGGAGAGCGGGCGCGGCTCCCCTGTGGTGGTGACCGTGACGGTGAGCCCCGCCGACGCACACGCCGAGACCAGTTCGGGCAGACGGGCCAGGCCGGGGGACGGCTCCAGCGATGCGGAGGCCGGGTCGTCGTTCTGGCGCAGCAGTCCCAGCGTGGCCTTCAGCTCGCGCAGTGCGGAGGAGGTGGTGCCGGTGAGGTCGGTGAGGATCTTCTTCGTCTGCTGCGGGCTGGTGAGCGCGAGGTGGGCGGCCGTACCCGCCTGCGCGTTGGCCAGGGCCAGGTGGTGGGCAACGACGTCGTGCAGCTCGCGGGCGATGCGCATGCGCTCTTCCGTGACGCGCAGCCGGGCCTCCTCCTCCCGGGTGCGCTCGGCGTGTTCGGCGCGGGCCTGCACCGATGCCAGGTAGGCGCGCCGCAGCCGGGTCATGTTGCCGGCGGCGAGCGGCAGCAGCAGCCAGAAGAAGGGACCGATCATCCTGACCAGCAGGGAGTGGCTGTCCATGGAGTCGGCGAATACCGCCGCAGCCATCAGCGCCGCCATGGTGGTGACGCCGAAGACGCGTGTGGTCTTGCGGTCGGTGAGCGTGGCCAGCCAGTAGAGCGCCGCCATGACGGGGCCCATCAGCAGGGGGGTGAGCAGATACCCCCGCGAGATCGCGATCACGGTGCAGACCGCGGTCACGACGACGGCGGTGCGCGGGTGGGTGCGGTACTTCAAGAGGGCGAGGCAGGACACGCCCATGAGGACGATGGCGGTCCTGTCCTGGCCGGGTGGGTCGGCGCCGGGCAGGCTGAGATTGCTGCCGAGGGTCGCACCGCCCATCAGTGCCAGGACGAGCACCACGTCGACGACGCGGGGGTAGCGGTCGGCGTACTGCTCGAAACGATCCGTGTAACGCTCAAGGCTGGTACTCATCGGGCTCTCCGGTCGTTGCTCTCGGGCCATCGTGACCGTTTCCCCGCTCCCCGCGCGAACGGCTGCCGGGACCGCCCATGGCGTTCGCCGCGGGTGGCCCCGGTCGGTGGGGTCGGCAGGGCAGTCGTCTCAGGTGCGGGCCACTTCGCGGCCGGGCGTCCCGGCCGGATCCGCGTCCGCCTCCGAGCCTGCTTCCTGGTCTGTTCCCTGGCCCGCTCCCCCGTCCGCTTCCCCTCGGCGGCTGAGGGCCTCGCCCTCCACGTCGACGTTGGGCAGCAGCCGGTCCAGCCACTTCGGCAGCCACCAGGCCCGGTCGCCGAGCAGGGCGAGCACGGCGGGAACGATCGCCATCCGTACGACGAAGGCGTCGAACAGGACGGCGAAGGCGAGTCCGAACCCGATCATCTTGATCATGGAGTCGCTCTCGCCGACGAACCCGGCGAACACCGCGATCATGATCAGCGCGGCGGCCACCACCACGCGAGCGCTGTGCCGGAAGCCGGATGTGATCGCCTGGCCGGGTCCCTCGCCGTGGACGTACGCCTCCCGCATCCGCGAGACGAGGAACACCTCGTAGTCCATGGCCAGGCCGAAGACGATGCCCACCAGGAAGATCGGCATCAGGCTCATGATCGGGCCGGTCTGTTCCACGCCCAGGAGTCCGGCGCCATGGCCCTGCTGGAAGACGAGGACGACCACGCCGAGGGAGGCCAGCACCGACAGCAGGAAGCCGAGGGCCGCCTTCAGCGGGACGAGCAGGGACCGGAAGACCACCAGCAGGAGCACGATCGCGAGACCCACGACGACGACCAGGTAAGGGATCAGCGCGGCCTGCACCTTGTCGGAGATGTCGATGTTCAGCGCGGTGGTGCCCGTGACCTCGAAGGTCGCCCCGGTCTCGGACTCGACTCCGGGCCGCTCGCCCCGAATGGTCGTGACCAGGTCCTTGGTCTCCTCATCGGTCGGCGCCGTGGACGGCACGACCTGGAGGACGGCCGTGTCACGGGCCTCGTTGAAGCGGGGCGGGGAGACGGAGATGACGCCTTCGGTGCCGCGGAGTTCCTTCGCGACGGTTGCGGCGGTGCCCTTCGCGTTGGCCGCGCCCTTCGCGTCTGCGTTGGCTTTCGCGTCCACGACGACGGTCAGCGGCCCGTTGAAGCCCGGTCCGAAAGCCTCGGCGAGCGCGTCGTAGGCCCGGCGCTCGGTGGTGGAGGTCGACTTGGCCTCGTCCCCGGGCATGCCGAGCTGCAGGGCCGTCATCGGCACCGCGAGGGCTCCGAGGCCCACCACGCCGAGCAGCAGCACGGGCAGCGGACGCCGCAGGACGAACCGCGCCCAGCGGCTGCCCCCGTTGTTCCGGGTGCCCTCTTCCTCGATCCGTCCGCTCTTGCGGGCGCGCCGCCGGAGCACAGCGTTCGGCCAGAAGCCCAGGAGCGCCGGGACCAGCGTCAGCGCGATCAATACAGCGACGACGACCGCGCCCGCCGCGGCCAGGCCCATCTTGGTGAGCATCGGGATGCCGACCACCGCGAGTCCGGCCAGCGCGATGACTACGGTGAGCCCGGCGAACACGACGGCGGAACCGGCCGTGCCGACCGCCAGACCGACCGCCTCCTGTGGCGCACGGCCCTTGGCGCGCTCCTCGCGGTAGCGGGAGACGACGAACAGGGCGTAGTCGATGCCCACCGCGAGGCCCAGCATCATCGCCAGGGTGCCGGTCGTCGTGGACAGACCCAGCGCCTGGGACAGGGTCAGGATGGTGGCCGTGCTCACGCCCACGCCGATGAGAGCGGTCAGCAACGGCAGCCCAGCGGCGACCAGCGAACCGAAGGTGGCCAGCAGCACGACGGCGGCTATCACGACACCGATCACCTCGGCCGCACCGCCCGCCCCGCCACCGTCGGCCATCGCGCTTCCGCCGGCCTCGACGGTGAGCCCGGAGTCCTGGGCCGTGTGGATGGCCCGCTCCAGCCGCGTCCGGTCGGCGTCGGTGAGGTCGTCGGCGGCGACCTTGTAGGTGACGGTCGCGTACGCCGTCGTGCTGTCCTCGCTGACGGCCTTCGCCTGGAACGGGTCGACAGCGCTGGCGACCTGCGGGCCGTCGGCCAGGTCGGCCACGGCCTTCTCGACGGCCCGCTTGTTCTCGGTGGCGGTGACCTTCTCACCGCCCGGCGCGACGAAGACGACCCGGGCGGTCGCGCCGTCGGCGGTGGCTCCGGGGAAGCGCTGTTCCATCAGGTCGAACGCCTTCTGGGACTCGATGCCCGGCATGGAGAACCCGTCGTCGGAGGCTCCCGGAGCCTTGAGGGCGCCCAGCCCGACGGCGGCCAGGACGGCCCCCCAGACCAGGGCGACGTACCAGCGTCGCCGGAAGGCCAGACGGCCCACTCGGTAAAGGAAAGTAGCCACGGCAGGAGGTCTCCACATCTGGTGCCGACTGTCCGCCCAGGCTCTCCGGGAGGGGGCGGTCGTGTCGTCGTGCGCCTGCCGACAGTTCGCGCTACTGAGAACGCAGTAGGGAGGGGGCGAGGGGGTCCGCCGCTGGTACGACGGACCCGGTGGGGGTCGTCGGGGTAGTCGGGGTTGTGGGGTCGTTGGGGTGGAGTCGTTGGGGTTGTGGGGTCGTTGGGGTTGTGGGGTCGTTGGGGTTGTGGGGTCGTTGGGATGTTCGGGCTGGTCGGCGTGGTTGGGTGCGGCGCCGTTTCGCGCCTTCGGCGCAATTGAGCAGCGGCGGCGGGGGTGGGGGGCGCGGCGCCGCTGGCGGGCGCCGGGTCGGTGGGGGTGGGCGCCGGTGGCGGCTGAGCTGGTGGGGGGCCGGGATTGGTGCCGGACAGCCGGGAGGGGGAGGTACCCCTCTCGAAATCGTTTGACAAAGTAGTTGCTTCAGATCAAGCGTTTTTTCGGGGGTACCCGGAGGGGCCGTCGCTATCGGAGGCCGTGGAGCTTGGTGATCAGACGTCGCAGGAGGGCCACCCGGTCGCTGCCACGCGGTCGGCAGTCCTCCAGGCGGCGGACGACCCCCGGTGGCACGTCCTCGACCCCGACGGCGTCCACGACCTTGTCGAGCGCGTGGATGCCCCAGTACTGGTTGAAGGCGAGCGGCTCCCTGACGACGGCGTCGGCGAGGAGGGTCAGCGCGTCGGGTACCGGCACCGCGTACAGCCGCGCGTACGCCGCCAGCCGCAATCCGCCGTCCGGGGAGGTGAGCCAGCCGTCGAGGTCGGGGTCCGCGAGCCGCTGGGTGGTGCGCACCAGCCGCGCGAAGATGCCGTTCATGCGCTGCGTACGGGCGGAGCCACTGGCCATCGACCGGCGGACCTCGAGGTATTCGGCGGCCAGTCGACGCACGTCCGCCAGCGCCGTGGGGTCGTCGGTCTCCGGTCCGTCGTCGCCGCTTCCGACAAGGGCGGCGTCGGCGATGCGCTCGGCGGCCTCGATGCGCTGCTCGACGGCCTCCTTGAACTCCAGGCGCACCCCGCCCGGCAGTTCGATGCTGTTGAGCAGATCGCGCAACCAGGGCACGACCGCCACGACCAGGAGCGCCACGGTGACGTTGTCTATCTTCAGGTCCGGCGCCAGCACATGCGTGACCGCCACCGCGACCGCCACACCGCTCACCACGGACGCGACGATGTACCGACGCCACGCGGACCGCCGCGCAAACCGCCCACCCACTCCGTGCTCCCCCCGCCTCATGCCCCCCAGCCTTCCCCAGCCGGGGCCACTTCAGGCCGGACGGGCATCGGCCCGAGCCGGCCGCCTACGCTGCCCGCATGATGCGTGCAGTGGTCTTCGACGTCGGCGAGACCTTGATCAGGGATGACCGCGGATGGTCCAGGTGGGCGGACTGGCTGAACGTCCCCCGCCATACCGTGTCCGCACTCGTCGGCGCGGTCGTCGCTCAGGGCCACGACAACGCCGATGCCCTGCGACTCATCCGGCCCGACATCGACATCGCGGCCGAGCGAGCCGCGATGGAGGCCGCTGGGGTGGGTGAAGAACTGAGCGAAGCCGATCTGTACCCGGATGTGCGTCCCGCCCTCGCGGCTCTCCGTGAGAAGGGGCTCCGCGTCGTCATCGCGGGCAACCAGGCCGCGCACGTCGGCCAGTTGCTACGGGAGCTGGACCTCCCGGTTGACGAGATCGCCACGTCGGGAGAGTGGGGCGTGGCCAAGCCCGACCCCCGCTTCTTCGCCCGCGTACTGGACCTCGCAGGCACCCCGCCCGACAAGACGGTGTACGTGGGGGACCACCCCGCGAACGACATCCGCCCGGCAAAGGCGGCGGGACTGCGCGTCGCGCATCTGCGCCGTGGGCCGTGGGGCCATCTGTGGTCCGGCACTGCTGAGGCGGCTGGTGCCGACTGGCAGATCGACTCGCTGCACGATCTCGTACGATGCGCCGCCAGTTGAGGCGAGCAGCCCCGCTGTCGCAAGGCCGCTCGCTACCGTTCGGAGTGGACGCACCGAACGGAGCACCGGTATGCCCAGCGATCTCGGCAAGCGTGTGGCCTATCAGCGCCGCGTCGCTCGCATGACGCAACAAGAGCTGGCGGACGCCGCCGGTGTGCACGTCGGCACCCTGCGAAAGATCGAACGCAACGCCCGGGGCGCCGGCGACAACGTGGTGGAGGCCCTCGCGGCAGCTCTCGGTGTCGACCCATCGGTCTTGTGGGGAAGCCGGGACCGGACGGACGCCCGCGTTCACGCAGCGATGCCATCCCTGTCGGCCGTCATCGCGGCGTACGACGTGCCCGACGACGGGCCGGTGCGGCACCTCAGCGAGCTGAGCACAGCCGTGGACGAGGCGGTGACCTGGCGCCTGGCCTCCCAGTACGTCCGGATCGCACGCCACTTACCCTCGCTCATCAGCGAGCTGATTCGTGCTTTCCACCTCGCTTCGGGAGAAGCGAAGCCCGAGACAGCGAGCCTGCTCATCGGTGCGGTTCGAACCGCTGACGCTCTGGCGTACAAGTACGGTGCCCGGGATCTGTCTGCCCGTCTGGTCGATCTGATGCGCTGGGCGGCGCCGTGCACTGACGACCCGCTGCTGGACGCCACCGTCGCATACGTCCGCACCGAGACCTTCTTCGCCGCACGCGCGTTCACCCCTGGACTACGCGCGCTGGAGGCCGCGTTGGACCGCGTACCCACCAGTGACGAGGAGGCGGCCATGGCTGCCCGAGGCGCCTTGCACATGCGCGCCGCTGTCATTGCGGGGCGCGCCGGTCTCGTGACAGCCGCGGACAAGCACCTCGCGGAGGCTCGGCGCCTGGCGGATGCCGTGCCCGAGAACGTCTATCAAGGCACAGCGTTCGGGCCGAACAGCGTCCGCGTCCACGAAGTATCCGTCGCGGTCAGCCTCGGTGGTGACCATGTGCGTCGCGCCCTCGACGTGGCCAACGATTGGGCCCCGCCGCGGGACCTTCCTGCCGAGCGCCGCAGCGGGTTCTACATCGAGGTGGCCCGTGCGCAACTGTGGTCGGGGCTGACCCGCGATGCGTTCGAGTCGCTGAAGGCCGCGCGGCACATCGCTCCACAGCACACCCGTGATCACCCATGGGTGCGAGAGGACGCCGCGACTCTCCGCCGCCTGCGGCGTGGAGATGCCGAGAGCTTGAGCAAATTCGCGGAGTGGTGTCACGCGGGTGAGTGACCCGCACTGACCCTCGCCGGGTCACTTACGGCCCTTCCAGCGGAGAACAGTCTCCCTGTCCACACCGACCAGGCGGATGGGACAGCCGTACGCCGCCCGACCCATCATTCTTCCCCGGCGGGATCGCGTACGGCCTGACGTCGTCTGTGAAGACCACCGCGACCAAGGCGAACCGAATGTCAGCTGACTCTCTCAAGTCCCCTCCATGGGCACCTCCGAGCAGTACCGACGTAGAGATGGTGCGGGTCGGCCCGCACTGGGACGTCGTACGGGCGCCGGAGGCGCTCGGCGGGCGGGCCCTGGCCTTACTCGGCGGGGCGACCGGTGCCGTCATCGCCGATTACAACCTCATGTACTGGCTCATCCGCCCAGGAGCCGCGCAGTACTGGCGGCGTATCCGGCAGGTTCAGACGCTTGGTACGGGCCGCGTCGAGACGTCGTACATCGGCGTTCCTCCCATCGACCGCACCAGCGGGCCGTATCTGCACTGGCGCGTACCGGTCGGGCCGGGGCGATACCTCACGGACGCCAACCGGCTGCGTGAGGCGCTGGTTCGGGCGGTCGTCGCCGAACTCGGGGTCGCGGAGGGGGACGACCGGTGACCGACGGCCGTCCAGCCGCCCAGCAGTCGCTCGCGGCAGCGCACCGCGTCGAGTTGCCGGATCCCGACACGCTGACCGGGCCGCAGCTGGAGGGCTGGCACTGTGCCCTGTGCGGGCGGCGGTTGTACGCCGATCAGTTGCTCGGCACGGTGGAGTGGACCTGCGGCAGCAGGCCCCAGGAGGTCGAGCTGTGGGTGTGCCGACCGCTCTGCCGCGAGGCGTGAAGCGGAAAGTCCGCTGCCGGGGTGTGGCACACCGGGGCAGCGGACTTCCCGCTCGGAGATGGTCTTGGCTCAATTCCAGGCAGCGCCGACGTGGTCAGCCGATGGGGTTGACGAAGGTGGCCGGGTGGGTGGCGGCTCGCTGGTCGACGAGCGCGCCCCACGGCCACTCCAGCTTCAGCGAGGCGGTCTCGTTCGGCGGAGTGACGACGGCGAAGGCGGGCTTGTAGGAGCCCTCCTCGCTCTCATCGGTCATGCCGAGGTTGATCGTGAAGTCGGTGCTGTCCCCGGGGCCCAGGGTGATCGAGCCGTACTTGGCCGACGAGCGGGCCAGCGACCAGACCTGACCGCCGTTCTCGGACGTGAGGTCCACGCCCGCGAAGCCGCCGATCTTGCAGGTGCGGTCGCCGGCGTTGGTCAGCACGATGCTGGTGGTCGTCGAACCGCCCGCGTTCGGGTCCGGGGCCGCGTCCTCACCCGTGGCGAACGACGCCTCCAGGCCGGAGGTGTGGCAGCGCTCGACGCCCGAGCCCGCCCGGTCACCGCCTGCGGCGGGCGCGCCGCTCGACTGCTTGCCCGCGGCGCCCGCATCGGTGTCGACCTTGGCAGCGGGGTCCGCCTTGCCACCGGAGCCCTGCGCTCCGGCGGAGGAGCCCCCGCCGTTGGACTCGGCGCCGGCCGCCGGCTTCGAGGCGTTGGCGTCCGAGCCGTTGCAGGCGGTCAGGGTCAGGGCGGCGGCTGCGGTCAGGGCCGCGGCGGCGATGCGGACGGTGCGGCGACGAGCGGTACGGACAGTGGTGTTGGAGCTCATTTCGGGTCCCCCCGGGGCGGTCGGTGTCGTTGTCTCCTCGGTACGACAACCACTCTGCTCGGGGCCGCTATCGCAAGGCTGCCGCACCGCTAACGCCTGGCTAAGCGTCACGCCGCAGGTGCGCAAGGCCCGACGGCCCGTCCGGCCGGGGCCCGGCTCAGGCCGGATACGCGTGGGTCTGGGTCGCCTTGAGGGTGGCCCAGACGGTGCGGCCCGGGTGGAGGGCGAGTTCGGCCACGGCGGGTGTGGTGAGGTCGGCCAGCAGGGGGAGTTCGCCGGTGAGGTCGACGCGGATCTGGTCGCCGTGCGACTCCATACCGGCGACCTCCAGCCGCCACAGGTTGCGTGCGCTGGAGTCGGGGCGGTCGCGGTGGAGGGTGACCGCGGCGGGTGGGAAGGCGACGAAGACCGGGCCGGTGAGGTCCTCGGTGGTGGTGATGGTGGCGCCGCCGTCGAGCCGTACGGTGTGGCCGTCGGCGCGGCCCTGGTAGAGGTTGAGGCCGACGAGGCTGGCGATGTAGTCGGTACGGGGACGGCGGGAGATGTCCGACGGGGCGCCCTCCTGGACGGTACGGCCGTCCTCCACGACCACGAGCCGGTCGGCGAGCACCATCGCGTCCAGCGGGTCATGGGTGACCAGGACGGCCACCGCCTCGAACTCGGCCAGATGGCGGCGGAGCCCGGCGCGCACGTCGAGGCGGGTGCGGGCGTCCAGCGCGGCGAGCGGCTCGTCCAGCAGGAGCAGCCGGGGGCGGGTGGCGAGGGCGCGGGCGAGGGCGACTCGCTGGGCCTGACCGCCGGACAGGGCGCGGGGCTTGGCGCCCGCGCGGTCGGTCAGGCCCATCCGGTCCAGCCAGTCGGCCGCCTGGGCGCGGGCCTCCGCCTTCGGCACGCCGTGGCAGCGCGGGCCGAAGGCCACGTTGTCGAGGGCGGTGAGATGGGGGAAGAGCAGATAGTCCTGAAAGACGACGCCGACCGGGCGGTGTTCGGGCGGGGTCCGCAGCCGGCGCTCCGGCTCCTCCAGGGTCCGGCCGTCGAGCCGCAGCGCCCCCGTGGTGAGCGGGGTGAGTCCGGCCAGGGCGCGCAGGGCGGTGGTCTTGCCCGCGCCGTTGGGCCCGAGCAGGGCGACCACCTCGCCGGGCGCGGCGGACAGCCGCAGGTCGAGGCGGAAGGTGCCGCGGTCCACGACGAGGCGGGCGTCGAGGCCGTCGGTGCGCCGCCCGGCGTTCTCGGCGGGAGACGTGACTGTGGTCATGAGGTGGCCATCCAGCGGTCGCGCAGTCCGGCCAGGACCGCGATGGAGACGGCGAGCAGGACGAGGCTGAGCGCGATGGCGGCGGCCGGGTCGCTCTGCAGCGCGAGATAGACCGACAGCGGCATCGTCTGCGTCCGGCCGGGGAAGTTGCCCGCGAAGGTGATCGTGGCGCCGAACTCCCCCAGCGCCCGCGCCCAGGCCAGCACCGCGCCCGCGGCCACGCCGGGCGCGACCATCGGCAGGGTGACGCGCCGGAAGGCGGTGAAGCGCGAGGCGCCGAGGGTCGTGGCGGCCTCCTCGTAACGCGGATCGGCGGCCCGCAGCGTGCCCTCGACGCTGATCACGAGGAACGGCATCGCCACGAACGCCTCCGCGATCACCACCCCCGCCGTGGTGAACGGCAGTGTGATGCCAAACGCCGAGTCCAGCCAGCGGCCGACGATCCCGTTACGGCCCAGCGCGAGCAGCAGCGCCACACCGCCCACCACCGGCGGCAGCACCAGCGGCAGGGTCACCAGGGCGCGTACCAGCCGGCGGCCGGGGAAGCGGGTGCGGGCCAGCAGCCAGGCCAGTGGCACGCCCAGCACCAGCGCCACGGCGGTGGCGGCGGTCGCGGTGATCAGCGAAAGCCGCAGCGCCTGCCACACCGCGACGCTGGTCAGCTGGTCGGGCAGGCTCCGCCACGGCGCGCGGACCAGCAGCGCCACCAGCGGAAGCACCAGGAAGACCAAGCCGCCGAGGGCGGGCAGCAGCAGCGGCAGCGGGACCCCCGCCCGGAAGCGGGGGGTGCCGGACCGTCGCCGCGAGCCGCCGTCCAGAACCTCCGCCGCGCCGGTCACGGCGTCCGGCACCGGCCCCGCCTTCTGCTCCGTCACGGCTTGAGGAAGCCGGCCTCGCCGAGCACCTTCTGGCCCTGCGCGGACTTCACCAGGTCGATGAACACGGTGGCCGCCTCGGCGTTGGGGGCGTTCTTCAGCAGGGCGATCGGATAGTCGTTGATGGCCTGCTCGGACTCGGGGAACTCCACGCCCGCGACCTTGCCGCCCGCCGCCTTCACATCGGTCTTGTAGACGACGGAGGCGTCCACCTCCTTGAGCCGCACCTTGGTCAGGGCGCCTTTGACGTCCTGCTCGTACGAGACCGGGGTGAGCTTCAGCTTGGACGCGTCCAGCGCCTTCTGGGCCGCCGAGCCGCAGGGCACCTCCTCGGCGCACAGCGCGACCTTCAGCCCGGAGCGGGTGAGGTCCTTCAGCGTCGCGATCTTCTTCGGGTTGCCCGGGAGGGTGGCGATCTCGAGCTGGTTGCGGACGAAGGTGGCCGGGGCGCCCTCGGCGTCCTTGGCGTCGGTGACGGTCTTCATGGTCTTCGGGCTCGCGGCGGCGAAGACATCGGCGGGCGCACCGGAGGTGATGCTGGCCGCGAGGGCGTCGCTGCCGCCGAAGTTGAAGGAGACCTTGGTGCCGGGGTGTTCCTTCTCGAAGGTCTTGCCCAGGGCGGTGAAGCTCTCCTTCAGCGAGGCCGCCGCGAACACGGTCACCGTGCCGGACGGCTTCTTCGAGGACGAGCCGGAGTCGGACTCCTTGGAGGAGTCGTCGGAGTCGCCGGAGGAGCAGGCGGTGAGTGTTATGGCGGCGAGCGCGAAACCGCCCACCGCACGGTAGGTCCAACGGACTCGGGGCCGGGATCCGGATACGGAACGGGTCGTCATGGAGTCTGCCTCTCCCTCTCTGCCTCTGCTGCCGCTGCCGCCTGTGCCACTGCCGCCCTCGGCGCGCGTGCTCACGGGGTTTCCACGACCACGTTGGTCGACTTGATGACGGCGACGGCCGGAACGCCGGGCTCCAGCTTCAGCTCCTCCGCCGACTCCCGGCTGATCATGGACACCACGCGGAACGGCCCGGCCTGGATCTCCACCTGCGCGGACACATCGCCCAGGATCACCTCGGTGACGATGCCCGAGAAGCGATTGCGGGCCGAGGAGCCGGGGTTGTCGCGCTCCGCGCTCCTGGCGACCTCGCGGGCGAACGCGGCGAGCGCCGGGCCCGGGACGATCCGGCGCCCCTGCTCGTCCCGTTCGGCGGTCAGCCGTCCGCTGTCGACCCAGCGCCGCAGGGTGTCGGCGCTGACCCCCATCAGAGCTGCGGCCTCACCGATCCGGTACGTATGCATCCGCCGATGGTAGCGCCGCGTCTGCGAGCCGGTACATGGCGGTCGGGTGGTATCCGTCCAACGATTCGGGCACGAAGGCTGGCATCTGCGCGGCGCTGACGAACGTACGCTCAGGGCTCGTCGTCCGCGTCGGCTCCGGGCTCCTCGTCCCCGTCCGCCATCCCCGCCAGCTCCCCCAGCGTCACCGGGGCCGCGAACGGCCGTGCCGAGAGCTGCCGCACATCCTCCGCCGTGGCAGGGCGGCCGGTCAGCGACGCGGTGACGGCGGCGACGGCGAACCCGCAGATCCGGCCCTGGCACCAGCCCATCCCCGGGCGGGCCAGGAGCTTCATGGTGCGGGGGTCCTCGGCGCCGAGTTCGGCGCGGGCGCGGCACAGCTCCCCGTAGGTGACCTCCTCGCAGCGGCAGACCACCGTGCGTTCGGTCAACCGGCCGGTCCAGCCGGCGGGCACGGGGTAGGTGCGGTGCAGGGCGGCGGCGAAGGCCCGGCCGTGGCGGATCGTGGTGCGCAGCCGTCGCGCGGCGCGTGGATCGACCGGCAGCCCGTGGGCCGCCGCCAGGGTCAGGGCGGCCAGCCGTCCCTCGGCGACGGCCAGCGCGGCGCCGCCCACGCCCGTGGTCTCCCCCGCGGCCAGGACGTCCGGGACGGTGGTGCGCTGACGGGCGTCGACCACGGCGACGAGGGAGCCGTCGAGGTCGCGCCGGGTGTCGGCGCCGACCATCAGGGGCAGTTCGAGGGCGGGGGTGAACCCCCAGCCCAGCGCCACCAGATCGGCCTCGAGCACCTCGCCGCCGTCGAGCCGCACCCCACGCACCCGATCCTCGCCCAGGATCTCGGTCACCGCGGCCCGTGTCCGGTACGGGATGCGGTGGCGGGCCATCAGCGCCGCGTACCGCAGCGCCTCGGCGGACTTGGCGGGCACCCGCGCCGCCCCGCCCAGGTGGCGCAGCCAGCCGTGCACCGGGTTGGCCTCACATACGGCGAGGACGCGCACGCCCGCCTGAGCCAGGCCCGTCGCCACCGGCAGCAGGAACGGGCCCGTGCCCGCGACCACCGCCCGGCGGCCCGCCGCCGTCCGATGCCCCTTCAGCAGCGCTTGGACGCCTCCGGCCGCCATCACCCCGGGCACATCCCAGCCGGGGAGCGGCAGTTGGCGGTCGTGGGCGCCGCAGCAGAGCACCAGGGCGCGGGCCCGCACCCGGTCCCGCTCGACGGGGGCCGTCTCGTACGGACCGTTCAGGCGCACGGTGAACGGCCCGGTGTCCGGGCGGGGTCGATCGATCAGCCAGACCTGATGACCGGGGAGGTAGTGGAGGCGGCCGAGGCGGCGCTGGTGGTGCAGCCGGGCGCGGAGGCGGGCGAAGAGCCGCCCGTCGCGGTGGCCGGGGTGCGGCGGGTGTTCGTCGTCGTGGCGCCAGTACTGGCCGCCGGGGAGGCGCCCCGCGTCGATGAGGGCCACGTCCAGGCCCGCCTCGGCGGCGCCGACGGCGGCGGAGAGCCCGGCGGGTCCCGCGCCCACGACGGCCACGTCATACATCGGCGGATCAGCCGACATCGCCATCACCACCATCCTCGCCCTCGCCCTCGCCATCTACACGGCTATCGACACCGCGACGGTGGCCGTCATCCCGACCGCCACCGCCCCGGGCGATGTCACGGGCAGCGTCACCCGCAACGCCACAGGCAGCGGCACCCGCACCGCCACGGGCGATGTCACCGCCACGGTCACTGCCTCGGTCACCCGCACCGCCACAGGCACCGTCACCCGCACCGGCACAGGCACCGTCACCCGCACCGGCACAGGCAGCGGCACCGGCGCCATCACCGCCGCCACCGGCATCACCGCCGCCACCGCCAGCGCCGTCGCCGCCCTCTGCGGACAGCCGCATCCCGTCCCGTGCCGGAACCAGACAGGCCCGCTGCCCGGGCCGCCCGTCCACGGTGATCAGGCAGTCGAAGCACACCCCGATCCCGCAGAACAGCCCGCGCGGTCTGCCCTCCCGCCGCGTCGTCCGCCAGGCCACGATCCCGGCGGCCAGCAGCGCCGCGCCCACGCTCTGGCCGGGCAGCGCCGTGACCGTCGCGCCGTCGAAGGTCAGCCGGTACGGCGGCGGTCCACCGCGTGTGCTGCGCTCACTCATCCGCGCCCTCCTTCGTCTGCGAAGCGTTCGGGGGCGAACGGCGCCAGGTCCAGCTCCGTCGCCTCCCCGGTCAGAGCCTGCGCGATCAGCTTCCCCGTCCCCGCCGCGAGGCCGATGCCCGCGCCCTCGTGGCCGCAGGCGTGCCACAGTCCGGGGGCGCGCGGGTCGGGGCCGATGACCGGCAGATGGTCGGGGCAGTACGGCCGGAAGCCGGCGTACACCCGCATCGCCCGCACCGACGCCAGCACCGGGAACAGCCCGATGGCGCCCCGGGCCAGCGCCCGTAGGGCGGCGGGGGACGGCCGCCGGTCGAAGCCGACCCGCTCCCGGGTGGAGCCGATCAGTACCGTGCCGCCGCCCGTGCCCTCCACGACCGGCGACGCCTGCAGCTCCGCGTCCGAACTGGCCACGGCATCCACGTAGTCGGCCGCGTAGACCTTGTGCCGTACGGTCGCGGGCGGCAGGGGTTCGGTGACGAGGACGAAGCCGCGGCGCGGCAGCACCGGCAGCTCGACGCCCGCGAGCCCCGCCACGGCACCGGCCCAGGTGCCCGCCGCGTTCAGGACGGCGGGGGCGCTGATGGTGCCGTGGGGGGTCCGTACGCCGGTGACCGGGGAGCCCGCATGCCCGTCGCCCGGCCGCCCGCCACCCGGCCGCAGGAACCCCACCACCTCCGTGCGCGTCCGCACCACCGCTCCGCGCCGCCGCGCGAGCCTCAGCAGATGCGCCGCCGCCAGCATCGGCTGCACCTGGGCGTCCTGCGGATACAGCGCGCCCCCGGCGGCCTCGCGGGTCAGCCGCGGTTCGAGGGCGTGGAGTTCCGCGCCGGGCACCTGCTGTACCTCGACCCCGAGGGCCCGCTGCCGCTCGGCCAGCGTCCGCAGCGCGTCCAGGGCGGTGGGGGTGGAGGCCACCACCAGCCCGCCCTTCGACTCGAACTCCCACAGCCCGCCGTACGCGCCCAGGTCCTCGCCCCACACCTGCCGCGAGTACTGGGCGAGTTCCAGCTCCGGGCCCGGCTCCTTGTCCGAGACCAGGACGTTTCCCTCACCCGCGCCCGAGGTGCCGCCCGCGACGGCGCCCCGGTCGACCACCACGACCCGCAGCCCGGCCAGGGCGGCGAACCAGGCCGCGGCCGCACCGACCACTCCGGCGCCGATGACGACCAGGTCGGCGGTGCTCGGCAGCTCCTCGGTGGTCCCCGGAGTCGTGCTGAAGGGGCGCCCACGGGAATCGGATGTCTCTCCCACCATCGCCACGCTCCCCTACGTCCTTACGTCCCCTACATCAAAAACCCGGCCGGAAACGGATCGTCGGGATCGAGATGGAACTGCGCGGTGCCGGTGACCCACGCCCGCCCGGTGATCGCGGGCACGACGGCGGGCAGTCCCGCCACCGCGGTCTCCTCCAGCAGCCGCCCGATGAACCGCGTCCCGATGAACGACTCGTTCACGAACTCCTCGCCGAGGCCCAGCTCCCCGCGTGCGTAGAGCTGCGCCATCCGCGCGGAGGTGCCGGTCCCGCAGGGGGAGCGGTCGAACCAGCCCGGGTGGATGGCCATGGCATGGCGGGAGTGGCGCGCCGTCGACCCCGGGGCCTTCAGATAGACATGGTGGCAGCCGGTGATGTCCGGCCGCTCGGGGTGGTGCGGCGGCTCCTGCGCGTTCACCGCCTCCATGATCTTCAACCCGGCGGTCAGCAGCTCCTGCCCCGCCGCCCGGTCGAAGGGGAGCCCGAGGGCGTCCAGCTCCACGATGGCGTAGAAGTTGCCGCCGAAGGCGATGTCGTAGCGCACCTCACCGAAGCCGGGCACCCGCACCGTACGGTCCGTGGCCAGGCTGAACGAGGGCACGTTCCGGATCGTCACCGAGGTCGCGGCCCCGTCGCGCACGGCGACGTCCGCGACCACCAGGCCCGCCGGGGTGTCCAGGCGGATGGTGGTGACCGGCTCGCGCACCTCGACCATCCCGGTCTCGACCAGCACCGTGGCCACCCCGATGGTGCCGTGCCCGCACATCGGCAGCACGCCGGACACCTCGATGAAGAGCACTCCGTGGTCCGCGTCCGGCCGGGTCGGCGGCTGCAGGATGGCCCCGCTCATCGCGGAGTGGCCGCGCGGTTCGTACATCAGCAGGGTGCGCAGATCGTCCTGGTGCTCGATGAACCACCGGCGGCGCTCGGCCATGGTCGCGCCCGGGAGCGTCCCCACCCCGCCGGTGACCACCCGGGTGGGCATGCCCTCGGTGTGGGACTCCACGGTGTGCAGGACCCGTCGCGACCTCACGAGCGCCCCCTCACCGGTCGCCGCGACCTCACCGGCGTTCCTTCAGCCGAGGGACCCTTCGCCGACGGGCCCTTCGCCGAGAGGCCCGTCACCGGTACCCCAGCCCGAGCACCGTCTCGGTCTCCCGGACGACGCGCGCCGCCACCTCGCCGCTCAGCCGCGAGCGCGGCGGCCGGCACAATCCGCCGCGCAGCCCGGCGAGGTCCATGGACGCCTTGATGGCCTGGACGAACTCGGTCCTGGAGTCCCAGCGCAGCAGCGGATGCAGCGCGCGGTACAGCGGCAGCGCCTTCTCCAGGTCCGCGCCGACGCCCGAGGTGGCGAGCCGGTACAGCTCCACGGTGGACTCGGGAATCGCGTTCGGATACCCGGCGATCCACCCCACGGCCCCGGCGAGCCCCAGCTCCAGCAGGACGTCATCGGCGCCGACCAGCAGATCCAGCCCGGGGGAGCGCTCGGCGATCTCGTACGCCCGCCGCACATCCCCGCTGAACTCCTTGACCGCGACGATCAGACCCTCGCCGTGCAGCTCGGCCAGGAGTTCCGGGGTGAGGTCGACCTTGGTGTCATGGGGGTTGTTGTACGCCACCACCGGCAGCCCGGCCCGCGCCACCTCGCGGTAGTGGCCGACCACGGCCTCCCGGTCGGCGCGGTAGCTGTTCGGCGGCAGCGCCAGCACCGCCCGCGCCCCGGCCTCCCGCGCCTGCTCCGCCCACCGCCGGCTCTCCAGCGCCCCGTAAGCCGCCACCCCCGGCATCACACCGAACCCCTCGGGCGCCGCCTCCACAGCCACCCGCACCACCCGCGCGCGCTCCTCGTCCGTCAGGGTCTGATACTCCCCCAACGACCCGTTGGGGCAGACCCCGTCACATCCGTGCTCGGCGAGAAACCGCACATGGGCGGCGTATCCCTCGTAGTCGACCGACAGCTCGTCATCGTCATGGAACGGAAGCGCCGTGGCGACATGAACGCCATGCCAGGGCGCGGAAACACCAGGAATCTCGGGCATGCGGAACCTTCCCGGGGAGGGGACCAGGCCACTTGTCCGTTCAACGGTAACAGTGCAATGTCACACCGCACAGACCTCGGCACGCAGCCGGTCAGGCCAAGAGGACGCTGGACCGGGGGCCGGGGGCGGGCCCCACCGGAAGTCATCGGAAACGCACAGGAGTTCATACGGCGAACGGAGCGGTCTGGACCTTTTACGGCGGGGAACTTCGCGTCGCATTGAGCAGTGAACGTGACTACTATTCACCTCAATTCGACACGACCTCACGGCTTGTCAGGCGGCTCGAAATCCCTAAACGGGGACTGCTCTACGTCTCTTGTCAGCCAGGTCACCGGCGTGAAAGGCTCGGCCCGCCCCGTAAGGGGAATCCCCAACTCCGTGGCAGGGCTGTGCTGTTGGCCGACCACCCCGCAGCCCGTTTATGAGAGGGTTGCCCCCGGCGGGGGCACCGCTGTTCGTGAGTGAGGAATTGCCTCCATGCCCGACCACTCATCGCCCAGGGAATCTCCCGGGGCCGGCTCCCCGGCGCACGGTCTCGCCGAAGCGCCCGCCGAGGAAGTCGATGGCGCGGCCTCCGCGACGGCGCTGCTGGGCGCCTATTGGGTGGCGGTCGCCGATTACGCGGAACTGTGCACGACCACTCCAGAAGACGGGATGCGGCTCGCCACCGAGGCGTTCCGGCGGGGTATTCGGGAGACCCGCCACCGCCGCACCCGGGGCTTCGGCAAGCGTCTCCCGTGGCTGCCGCTCTTCCTGACCTCCGTACGCAAGACCGCCGCCGACTGGCACGCCCACCGCCACGGCGACCGGCTCAACCCCGAGCTGCGGACATGGCTGACCTCCGACCTCGCCGCCCGCTTCGCCGCCCCGCCCCGCGACCAGCCGCTCGCGCTGCGCGCCCTGCGGGATCTGCCGGAGGCGGACGGGGAGCTGCTGTGGCTGGTCGAGGTGGAGGCGCGGTCCACGGAGGCGGTGGCCCGGCAGCTGGGCTACGACCCGGAGTACGCCACCGAGGAGATCACCCGGGTCCGCGCGGCCTTCCGTGAACGGTGTCAGCGCGCCCATGTGGAGACCCTCACCGACGAGGAGTGCCGCAGCTACGCCAAGCTGCTGGACGCCGCCACCCGGGCGCCCGACTCCCCCTCACCCGCCGACCTGTGGCAGCACCTCGCCCGTTGCCGGTCCTGCCGTGACGCCGCCACCTGCATGTATGTGGACGGCGAGGGGTTGCCCGGCGCGCTGACGAGCGGGGTCATCGGCTGGGGCGCGCACCCCTATCTCGCGCGGCGCCGCGCGCTCGCCCAGCGGGCCCCGGGCACCGCGCCCAGCGCCCGTGCCGCCGCGCCCACCGCACACGCGGTCCGCACACCGCTGTGGGAGCGGCTGCGCGACCGGGTCCTGGACGCGATCGGGGGGCGACGGAGCAGACGGGCCGGTGGCAGACGGGCCGGTGACGCGGGCGGCAGAGCCGGAGCCGACGGCAGAGCCGGAGCGGGCCGGGCCGATGGTGCGGGTGGTTCCCGCGCCGGCGGGCATCGGGTCGGCCGGAGCCGCGCCTCCCGCCGCCGGTTACGCAGAGCCCGTACGACGGTCATCCTGGCGGTGATAGCCGTCGTCGCCCTCGCCGCACTGGTCGCGATGACCAGAACCGCCACGGACTCCGACGACCGCAGCGGCGGGTCCATGGGCCCGGACGAGACCTACGGCAGCCTGGCCCCCGCCACCTCCTCACCGCACAACCCCGGCGGCACCGCCTCCCCGAGCCCCTCGACGGGCGAAGGCTCCGGCCACGACCCCGGCAAGGGCTCGACGAGGAAGCCCGGTCACTCGCCCTCCGCGTCCCCCTCGCCCTCCAAGGGCGACTCCGGCTCCGCTTCCGGCCACGGCGGAAGGCCGCCCTCCGGCCGGACGCCCGGCGCATACGCCGACTGCACGGCCCGCTTCCAGCTGGTCACCGAATGGCCCGAGGGCTTCAAGGCCGCCGTCACCCTCACCTCCCGCAAGCCCCTCGACGACTGGCGGGTCACCTGGACCTTCCGCGACTCCCAGCGGGTGACCCAGATGTGGGACGGGGAGTTCACTCAAGCCGGCGCGAAGGTGACCGCTACCGCCGCCGACTACAACAAGCGGGTCAAGGCGGGCGGCTCCCTCTCCGTGGGCTTCCTCGGCACCTGGAACGACGGCAACCGGCCGCCCGGGTCGTTCACCCTGAACGGCCGCCCCTGCGCGGACTGACGACACCACGCTGCCCGGCCCGAATGGCGTTCCCACCCGGATGGCGGAACAAGTCCTCCGTCCAGGGGGAAAACATCTCGGAGTGAGCAGTGTCCTGAGCGGCATCGTGACCCTGCCCCCCGACGCCCCCGCCGGGCGGGCGGCGCGGGTGGTGGTGGAGGTGCGCAACGTGTCCCGCTCCGATACCCCCGAGTCGATCGTGGCGGCGCAGGTCCTCACCGATGTGCCGCTGAGCCCGGGGGGCCATGTCCCGTTCAGTGTCACCGTCCCGGGTGAGCTGCTCCCGGACGACAACTACGGGCTGCGGGTCCATGTGGACGTCAGCGGCTCCGGAGTCATGGAGAGCGGCGATCTGGTCAGCGCCGAGGCCAACCCCGTACCGGCCGGATCCACCGCCGGTCTGATCGCCCCGGTCGCCCTCGTCTGAGGGGCGTCCCCGGCGCGATGCCGCGCCGGGGGCCGGGCCTCCGGGCACCTTGTGGTCAGGTGTCGCCCGGGGTCAGGTGCCGCTCGGGGTCAGGTGCCGCTCGGGGTCAGGTGTCGCTCGCGGCGTCGGAGTCCGCCTTGTCGGCCGCCGACTCGGCGTCGTCCACCAGCTTGTTCAGCTCGTCCAGCTCGGAGGCGGAGGGAGCCGGTGCGGTGGCCGACGGGGCGGACGACGACCCCGATGAGCCGTCCGAGCCGTCCGCGTCGTCCGAACCGCCCTTGCCGCCACCGCAGCCGGTGGCCAGCGCGGCGCAGAGCACCGCCGTGGCCGCCACGGCCCAGGGGCCGCGCCGCACGGGCCGGCCGCGCCTCATGTGCCGGAACCCTCACCGCGCGAGGCGCACCACGTCTGGACCTTCGACAGGTCCTTCTGGCGCTGCTCGAGCGTGGTCACCAGGGACCTGCGGAAGGTGAGCTTGTGGTTGAGGAAGGTCTCGACCTCGGTGCGGTCCGCCTTCTTGGCCCGCTCGACCCGCTTCGCCAGCCGGGCCACCGACCCCTTGACGTTCGCCTGGCCCTTCAGCCGCTTCAGCGCCCGGTCCAGCCGCCTGTCGATCTTCTTGGCGCGCTTGCACAGCCCCTGGGAGCCGTCCCCCGCCCCCTTGTGCGGCTTCGCGCTCGGGGCGGCGGCCGGTGTCAAGGCCGGGGTGCTGCCGTCCGCCGCCGCGACGCCCACCGGACCGAGCAGGGCAGCGGTGGCCGCGCAGGCCACGATGGCGCTCTTCCCACGGTGCATGGTGCTGTTCCTTCCCTCGGGGCCGGACGGCCCGGGAGGGGCCGGGCCGCCCCGGACTGGGGAAAAACCTAGGAGCCTTCTTTGTGGAAACTCTGTGGGCCGGACAGTCCCCCCTCACGGGCCTGTTGGACGGCCCTCCGGTGTTCCCGACGGCCGCAGGACGAAGCCCACACCGCGCACCGTGTGCAGCATCCGGGGCCGGCCGCCCGCCTCCAGCTTGCGGCGCAGATAGCTGACGAAGGTGTCCACGGCGTCCGTCCGCACCTCGAAGTCATAGCCCCAGACGCGGTCCAGCAGCTGCTCGCGGGTGAGCACGATCCCGGCGTTGCGGGCGAACATGTCCAGCAGCTCGAACTCGCGCCGGGTGAGCCGCAGCGGCGTCCCGTCCAGCCACGCCTCCCTGGCCTCTGGCGCCATCTCCAGCGCACCGGCCCGCACCCGGTCGGTGGCGGCGGGCGGACGGCGGCGCAGCAGGGCGTGCAGCCGCAGCACCAACTCCTGGAGCGCGAACGGCTTGACGAGATAGTCGTCGCCCCCGGCCTGCAGCCCGGCCACCCGGTCGGCCACCTCGTCGAGCGCCGAGAGCATCAGGACGGGGACGTCATCGCCGTCCCCGCGCAGGGCGCGGCACACCTCGATACCGCTGAGGTCGGGCATGGAGATGTCCAGGACCACCACATCGGGCGCGCCGTCGCGCACCGCGGCGAGCGCGGCGTGGCCGCCGTCCGCGAGGGTCACGGAGAACCCGTTGAGCCGCAGCCCGCGCTCCAGGGACCGCCGTATGGCCGCGTCGTCGTCGGTCACCAGGACGCGACCGCCACCTGTCTCTCCCATGTCCCCACCACCTCCGGCCGGGCATGGTACGTGGCGCGTGGCGCGCCCGGCCCGCCCCAGGGGGCCGGTATGGCCTTTGGGCCAATTGACTCTGTCCCGTCCGCGCCGTGGGATGAGCGTGGTTCACCCCTTTCCCGCCGCGCCCGCCACGGGGCCGGTGTGTCCTCCGCCCGCGAAGGAGCCGGCGTGTCCCAGCCCGCCACCATCCCGGACGCCCTGGACGCGCCGCGTACCCCGGACGCGCCGGACAACGCCCCCACCAGGCGTTTGCCCACGTTCCGCCATGGACCCATTCAGTCGCGACAGGCGCAGTGGTTACGATCTGGCGCGATGGGCAGAGGGCGGGGCGGAGAGGGCCACATACGGACGGACGCGGTGCGCGGCACCGTGCCGTCCGTCCTCTGCCGTGCCGTGCTGCTGCTCGCCGCGGCGATCTGGGTGGCGCCCTCGTGCGTCCATCCCGCCGCCGACCACAACGGCCTGTCGACGGGGTGCCCGCGCCGCCCGGCGGACACCGCGGCGTGGGCCGAGCCGCACGAGAAGCCGGTCACCCATCCGTCTCCCGGGCACGGCCCGTCCGACGTCTCCGGCTCCGGCACCGGCTCCGGAAGCGACGACTGTGTCACGGGCCCCCGGGGCGTGGTCCAGGCTCTGGTGCCCACGCCCGTACCCCCGCTCCTCCTCGCCGAGGTTCCACCGCCCGGCGGCCACCGGAATCCGGACTCCGTCCGGGCGCCGCCCGACCGCCCCGTCCGTGCCCTCGGCCTCCATCAGCTCCAAGTGCTTCGGACCTAGGCCGGCGCCGGTAACCGCGATGTACCGCTCCACCCATCCAGCGTGCGCACTGCGCGAACTGTGAGCACTCCGAGGACAAGGACAGCCATGGGCTCCAAGGGATCGAAGACGAAGGGCACCGCGGCCGACCGCCGCGCGAAGATAGAGGAACTGCGCCGCGCGGAGAAGGCGCGCGAGCGCAGGTTCCGGGCCATCACCATCACCTCCGTCGCGGTGATCGTCGCCGGACTCGCCGTCGGGGGCTACTTCCTCGTCGACGCGAGCGACAAGAAGGACGAGAAGGAGGCCAAGGTCACCTCCGCGGTCGTGCAGACCGGCGAGTTCAAGGGCATGAAGACCTGGAAGAACCTGGGTCGGACGCATGTCCAGGGCACGGTGAAGTACGCGATGTCACCGCCGGTCGGAGGAAACCACAACCAGGTCTGGCAGAACTGCAACGGCGACGTCTACACCAAGCCGCTGGCGAAGGAGAACGCGGTGCACGCGCTGGAGCACGGCGCGGTGTGGGTGACGTACACCGACAAGGCGTCGAAGGAGGACGTCGCCGCCCTCTCGGAGCGGGTGAAGAAGACCCCGTACTCGATGATCAGCCCCTACCAGGAGCAGGACGCGCCCATCGTCCTCAATGCCTGGGGCAATCAGCTGGACATCGAGAAGGCGTCGGACCCGCGGGTGGCCGCCTTCTTCAAGAAGTTCGTCCAGGGCAAGCAGACGCCCGAGCCCGGCGCCTACTGCACCAACGGAAAGACCTCGTGAGCGACGGGACCGCCGTCGGCCGCGCCGCACGCCAGCCGCTGGTGGCGGGGATCGCCGCCGCCCTCGCGCTGCTGACGCTGGTGGCGGTGGCCGTGCTGTGGCTGACGAGCGACCGCTCGGAGGGCACGACCGACACGGGTACGCCGAAGGACACCTCCGCCGAGGCCGGTTTCGCCCGCGACATGTCCGTCCACCACCAGCAGGCGGTGGAGATGTCGTTCATCGTGCGCGACCGCACCGGCGACGACGAGGTGCGGCGGCTGGCGTTCGACATCGCCAGCACGCAGGCCACCCAGAGCGGCATGCTGCAGGGCTGGCTGGACATGTGGGGGCTGGACAAGACGTCCGAGGACCCGCCCATGACGTGGATGAAGAACGGCATGGACGGCATGGAGGGCATGGACCACGGCTCGATGAAGGGCATGGACGGCGGCGCGTACAAGCCGCACGACGGCTCGCTCATGCCGGGCATGGCCACCAACACCCAGCTCGACGAGTTGCGCAAGGCCAAGGGCAAGGCGGCCGAGGTGCTCTACCTGAAGCTGATGACCGCCCATCACAAGGGCGGCGTCGAGATGGCGAAGGGCGCGGTCGAACTGGTCAAGGACCCGACCGAGAAGCATCTGGCCACGACCATGGTCCAGGGTCAGCAGTCGGAGATCCAGCTGATGGCCGACATGCTCAAGGCACGCGGCGCGTCCTCCTGACGCCCCGCCGATGGCGCCCCCGCCCCGGGGGCGCCATCACCCCTCGCGATCCCCCTTGCGTACGAACACCCCGGAGCGGGCGGCCTGATACGTCGCCTCGACGGTGGTGTGCACCAGCCGCTCGTCGATGGACCCGCGCAGAATGAGCACCCGGTAGTAGAGGGGCGCCGCCAGCGCGGCGATGACCTCCCGCGGATCGGTGTCCTCGGGGATCTCCCCCCGCTCGACCGCCTGCCGCGCGATCAGGGTCACCTCCTCGATCCGCCGCACGAACGCGGCGCGGACGATCTCCTCGACCCGGGGATCGTGCGCGGCGGCCGCGAGCAGCCCCTGGAGTACGTTGCGGTTGCGCAGCGCGTTGTTGAAGTCCGCGATGGCCTGCGTGAGTTGCGTCAGGTCCCGCCGGAAGTCACCGGTGTCCGGCGTCGGCAGCGTCGACCCGCGCTCGGCCAGCAGCTCGACGACGACGCCCTCCACCGTGCGCCAGCGCCGCCGGATGGTCGACACATGCACCCCCGACCGCCGGGCGAGCCGGTCCAGGGTGAGCGCGGCGAACGAATCGCGGTCGAGCTCCTCGTAAGCGGCCGCCAACACGGCGGCACGAGTCCGGGCCGTACGCCCCCCGGGGCGAGCCGACCCATGCGGTGGTCGCTCTGTCATGACGCGCCGACTGTACGGCCCCTCCACCCTCGTGAGCACCAGATCTTCACGACATCCGGGCGCCTTGCGCCGGGTAACCCATTGCACGGCGTACACGCCCCTCGCTATTGTGACACCCGTTATCTAATGCGCGCGACAGTGCATTAGGACAACGGGGCGCAGAGTTGCCGGACCTTCCTCACGAGGGGAAGGAAGGTCCAGCACGCCCCTCTCCTTCCCACCGTGCGACGTTCCCGGCCCGATATCAGCAGGGCCCGCGCACAGGTGGACGACGCGTTGCCGGCGAAGACGAGCGCCTTGACGTCCGGGTCGCCGACGGCCGCCTCACTCCCCAGGGCGCCGCACTCCGCGAGCGCACCCGCACCGTCCCGCCGGCGATCGGCGACGCCATCGGGCTCGGCGATGACGAGATCAAGACCGCGCAGGAGCTGCTGCGTCGGCTGACCACCAACGTCGAGCAGCACGCTTCCGGCAAGGGCAAGGGCAAGGGCAGGGCAAGGGCAAGGGCAAGGGCAACGGCAACGGCAACAGCTCGGCCGGAAGCGGACCGGCCGAATCCACCCCCTGAGTCCCGGAAAAGCCCCACTCCCCCTGGCAGTGACAACGCACCACCGGGGGACAGGGCCGGGATCAGCCGGCCATCCCCCGGCGGTGGCGACGCACCACCGGGGGCGGCGAAGGGTCAGTGGAGGTGGGCCGGGGTGAACCGCACCGGGAGGGCGGCCACGCCGCGCATCATCAGCGTGACCTGCGATTCGAGGTCGTCCGGGTCGACGGACAGGGTGACGTCCGGGAGGCGGTCGAGCAGGACCTCGACCGCGGCGCCGGCGATGACCTGTGCGATCTCACGGGCGGCCGGGGGGCAGCCGTGCTTGCCGTGGCTGAAGGCCATATGGGCCTGGTTGCCGCCCGCGCCGGAGTGGAAGTCCGGGCTTACGTCGGGGTCGGCGTTGGCCGCGGCGAGGCCGAGCATCAGGCAGTCGCCCTTCCTGATGCGGCGTCCGCCGAGCATGGTGTCCTCGGCGGCCCAGCGGCCGATCCAGAACGGGACGGGGGTGTCCTCCCACAGCACCTCGTTGAGCGCCTGGCCGACGCTGCGCCGGCCGCCGGAGAGGGTGATGGCGAACCGTTCGTCCGTCAGCATCAGCCGGAGGGCGTTGGCGATCAGGTCGCTGGTGGGCTGCTGGACGGCGTAGACGCTGCCGAGCAGGTCGTTGACGATCTCGTCGTCGGTGAGCCCGGCCGGGTGGGCCACCAGATGGGCGGCGATGTTGACCTGGTCGGGGTTCTCCCGGACGCGCTTGATCAGCGCCTCCGTCCGGGTCTGCATATTCCGCAGCGCGAGGGGTGCGTCGTTCCCGGTGAGGTGGAGCGCATCGTCCTGGATGGCGGCGGATTCGGCGTCGTCCAGGCCGTACAGCCGGGTCACCACCCGCAGCGGGATCTGGCTGGCGTACTCGGCCACCAGATCGGCCCGGCCGCTGCCCGCGAAGGTGTCGATCAGCCGGTCGGCGACGCGCTCGCACTGCGCGCGCAGTTCGAACTGGTCCACCGCCGCCAGACCGTCCCAGATCGCCTCGGCCCGCCGCTGGTGCTCGGCGCCCTCGCTGAACAGCATGGTCGGGCGGTAGCCGACGAAGCTCATCAACTCCCAGTCGGACGGCACCAGATGCCAGGAGTGCCAGCGGCGGGAGTCGCGGGCGAACAGATGGGGATCGGTGGTGACCCTGAGCACCTCGCGGTAGCCGAGCACCGCCCAGACGGGGATCGTGCCGTCCAGCAGGACGGGCACGACCGGGCCGTGGTCCCGGCGCAGCTCCCGGTAGAGCTCCAGCGGCTCGGCCCGGAACCGCTGGTAGTCCAGCGGCACCGACCCGGCGGGCACCACTCCGTCGGACGGGGCGGGGGCGGACCGGAAGACGGGCTCGGGCGGGTCCTCGGGCGAGTCCTGCGACAGGCCCTCCGGCGCGTCCTGCGACAGGCCCTCCGACGGGTCCTGCGACAGGCCCTCCGACGGGTCCTCGGACGGGGACGTGGGGTCAGGGGTGGTCACGCGGGGCTCTCCCCGGCGGCGCCGTTGGCGGAAAGGGAGTAGAGGTAGCGGGCGAGCGCGACCAGTACGGCCTTGCTGGAGTCGCGCTTGCGGGCGTCACAGTCGATCATCGGCACCTCGGCCGGGAGGTCGAGGGCCTCCCGCACATCCTCCAGCGAGTGCTGCGGCTCGGTGAAGTTGTTGCGGGCCACGATGAACGGCGTGCCGTGGTGTTCCAGCCGGTCCAGCGCGTACCAGGAGTCGGACAGCCGATTGGTGTCCACCAGGACGACCGCGCCCAGGGTCCCGGCGAAGAGCCGGTCCCACAGGAACCAGAACCGCTCCTGGCCCGGGGCGCCGAACAGATAGAGCACCATCTGCTCGTCCAGGCTGATCCGGCCGAAGTCGAAGGCCACCGTGGTGGTGGTCTTGTGCCGCACGAACGAGGCGTCGTCGATGCCGACGCCCGCCTGCGTCATCGTCTCCTCGGTGCTCAGCGGACGGATCTCGCTGACCGACCGCACCATCGTCGTCTTGCCGACGCCGAACCCGCCCACGATCACGATCTTGAGACCGTTGCTCGCGCTCTCCGGCAGCGGAGCGTGTCCGGTGCTGCCGGGGAGTGCCATGCTGACGGTGCCGTCAGAGATTCTGGAGTGCAACGAGCACCTTCTTCAGGGTTTCGGGCCCGGGCAGCCGGCCGCCGGGGCGGGCCGCATGCGGATGGCGCGCGGTGATCCGGCCGGTGTCCAGCAGATCGCACAGCAGGATCTTGACCACGCTGACGGGCAGTTCCAGATACGAGGAGATCTCCACGACCGACAGGGGGCGGCGGCACATCCGCAGGATCCGGACGTGCTCGGACTGCATCCCGGGCGTGGGGTCGCTTTCGCTGACGATCAGCGTGACCGTGTCGAACCGGCTCTCGTCGGCCCGGCTGCGGCCGCCGGTGACGGTGTACAGCCGGTCCGGCCCCTCCTTGTCCAGCGGCCCTCGGATCATGTCGTCGCCCCGCCGCCGCTGTCGCCCGCGGCCACCCTCGGGGCGGCTCGCAGATGGTCGCCGATCTGCTCGACCAGTTCGTTCATGTTGTGGCCGATGACGCCGACATCGGCGTCGTCATGGGCCACCACGGCGAGGTGGGCGCCTTCGCCGGCCTCGACGATGAACAGAATTCCCCCGTGGAACTCCGTCATCGACTGCCGTACGCCGCCGCTGCCGTCGCCGAACTCGATGGACGCGCCGTGGGCGAGGCTCTGGATGCCCGACGCGATGGCCGCCAGCTGATCGGCCTGGTCCACGGACAACCCGGAGGAGAGGCACAGTTTGAGCCCGTCCCGCGACAGCACCAGCGCGTGGCGTGACCCCGGGGTCTTCTCCAGCAGGTTCTCCAACAGCCAGTCCAAGCTGCGGTCAGTGGTGTTCATCGGCGTTCCTTCTGTCACGGCTTGTCGTTCTCGGCAGGCTCGGCGGGCTCGGCGGACTCGGCGGTCTCGTGGTGATCTGCGGATACCGAAGGCTCGGTGTCACACGGAGCACCGGCGGCGAAACCACCGCGGGCCGCCTGGCGGAAGGCGCCGAAGCGGGCTCCGGCTTCCTCGGGTCGTGGACGGCTGGTCTTGGCCTTGGGTTCCGCCTCGGCCGCCTGAGCGGCCGCCCGGGTGGCGGCGGCCAGCGTCTCGCCACGGCGCCGCTTGGGCAGTCCGTTGACGGGCCGTGAGGGCTGCGCGGCGGGCTCCGGCGCGGCGGGCTCCGGCGCGGCGGGCTCCGGCGCGGCGGGCTCCGGCGCGGACGACGGCGAAGGGGACGGCGAAGGGGACGGCGAGGTGGCGGGCGCGGGGGCCGTCGCGGCGGGGGCCGCGGTGGCGGTGGCCGTGGACGCGACAGCCTGGGCGGACGCCTGCCGGGGGACCCCGGAGCGCACGGAGCCCAGTGCGTCGAGGACGACCGCGTCCTGGTTGACGTGCGTGATCAGCTGCTGCGGGATCAGGACGACCACACCCGTGCCGCCCCGCGCGGACGGCCGGAAGGAGACGGTCAGCCCGTGCTTACGGGCCAGACAGCCGACGACCGCCAGACCCAGCCGGGTGCCGGACAGGCTCATCAGGTCCAGGCTCTCGGAGGAGACGGACTTCTGGGCGCGGTCCAGGGCGGCCGGGCCCATCACGAGCCCGCCGTCCTCGATGGTCACCACGACGCCCGCGTGCGTCTCCTCGACGTACACATGCACCTCCTCGGTGGGAGGCGAGAAGCTGGCGGCGTTGTCCATCAGTTCGGCGAGGGCGTGCATGACGCCCTCGGCCGCGTAACCGGCCACCGCGGCGTTGCTGGCCGAGTGGACCCGTACCCGCTGGAAGGCGCTGATCCGGCCGATCGCGCCGCGCAGCACGGACTCCATGACGATCGGTTTGGTCCAGCGGCGCCCGGAGCGGGCACCGGTCAGCACCGCGATGCTGTCCGCGATCCGGCCCGCCTGGGCGGTGGTGTGGTCCAGCTTCAGCAGATCGCCGAGGACGGTCTCGTCGTGGCGGTTCTCCATCTCCCGCAGATCGGCCAGCATGCTGGTGGCCAGCGCCTGGACACGGCCCGCGGCGTTGGCGCACGCGGCCATCGCGGAGGCGCGCATCCGCTCACCGTCACCGATCTCGCGCAGCAACGCCCGCAGCAGGAGCTGATGGGCCCTGCTGGTGGGGCGCTCCATGCGGGTGATCACGGTGTCCACCGAGCCGCCCTCGCGCAGTCTCCGGACCGCGGACGGAATCGTTTCCTCGGCGAGCCGGGTGGCCTCGATCTCCTTGGCGGCGGCCGTGGTCTCCAGCTCCGTGACCCGCTCCTGGAGACGGCCGATGGTCCGCGAGCGGTTGGCGGCGACCGCGAGCACCACCCCCAGCAGCACGGCGGCCACTCCGCAGAAGACGGCGACGGCGGCGCGCTGGGCGGACGGCACGGCGGTGGTCACCCACAGTCCCGCCCCGCCGGCGACGACGGCGGCCAGCAGGGGGACGGTCAGGGCCCCACGCGTCACCGAGGGCCCTTTGTACGGATGGCTGGATATGTGTGCTGACATCTATCAGGTCCTCATGGGCGCGTTGAGGTTTTTTGGCTGGACCACGCGGACATCAAGCCGTGGGCGCCACATGTTAGTAGAGTCACGTCGTTTTGACCGGTCCCGCTCATCACATAGAGCATGACGGTCCGTCAAGTTGGCGCGTCGAGGAGCGTCACCTTCCGGACGCATATGCCGCTGCCATCGCTCGCAAGCGTCACGGACCCGGCAGCGTCACGGACCCGGAGACGTCACGAATACGGCAGCGTCAGGCCCCCGAACTTTCACGGAATCGCCAGCTCGGCCCAGATGACCTTGCCGTCCGAGGTGTAGCGGGTGCCCCAGCGCTCGGCGAACTGGGCGACCAGGAAGAGCCCCCGGCCGCCCTCGTCCGTCGTCGCCGCGTACCGCAGATGCGGGGAGGTGCTGCTGGTGTCGGAGACCTCGCAGATCAGGGCCTTGTCGCGGAGCAACTGCACCCGGATCGGGCCGGTGGCGTGGCGGATGGCGTTGGTGATCAGTTCGCTGAGCACCAACTCGGCGGTGAACGCCGCCTCGTCCAGCCCCCACTCCGCCAGCTTCCGCATCACCTCGGCGCGCACCCCGGCCACGGCGGCGGGGTCGGACGGCACATCCCAGGAGGCCACCCGGTCGCCGCCCACGACCCGGGTACAGGCGACGATCAGGGCGATGTCATCGCTCGGGTTGCTGGGCAGCAGCGCCTCCAGCACCTCGGTGCAGATCTCGTCGGGAGTGCGGCCGGGGTGGGACAGGGCATCGCGCAGCATCTCCAGACCGGTGTCGATCTCCCGGCGGCGGTCCTCGATGAGCCCGTCGGTATAGAGGACGAGATGGCTGCCCTCGGCCAGTTCCACCTCGGCGGTCTCGAACGGCAACCCGCCCAGGCCCAGCAGCGGCCCGGCGGGCAGGTCGAGGAACTCCACCGAGCCGTCCGGACGCACCAGCGCGGGCGGCGGATGACCGGCCCGCGCCATCGTGCACCGCCGCGTCACCGGATCGTAGATCGCGTACAGACACGTCGCCCCCGTGATCCCCTCACTGCCGGCGCCCTCGCCCTCCGGACCGCCGGGACCCTCGTCCTGGTCGATCCGGGCGATCAGATCGTCGAGGTGCGACAGGATCTCGTCGGGCGGCAGGTCGAGCGTGGAGAAGTTGTGCACCGCCGTCCGCAGCCGCCCCATCGTCGCCGCCGCGTGCAGACCGTGCCCGACGACATCGCCCACCACCAGCGCCACCCGCGCCCCCGGCAACGGGATGACGTCGAACCAGTCGCCCCCCACCCCCGACTCGGCCGGCAGATAGCGGAAGGCCACATCCAGCGCGTTCTGCTCGGGCAGGGCGCGGGGCAGCAGGCTGTGCTGCAGGGTGACCGCCATGGTGTGCTCACGGGTGTAGCGGCGGGCATTGTCGATACAGACCGCGGCGTGCGCGGCGAGCTCCTCGGCGAGGGACACCTCCTCCTCTTCGAAGGGCTCGCGCTGCTTCATCCGCCAGAAGTTGACCACGCCCAGCAGCACCCCCCGGGCCCGCAGCGGCACGGTGACCAGGGACCGGACGCCGTATTCGATGACCTTGGCGGTCTGCTCGGGGTCCTGCGCCTGCCAGCCGGTGGCCTCGGTCAGATCGTCCTCGACGACCGGCTCACCGCCGCTCAGCCCGAACGCCTGGGGCGAGGTCGGGACGAACGAGAACACCCGGCCGACCGGATAGAAGGGGTGCCCCTGGCCGGGCCGGATCCCGTGGACCGCCTCCCGGCGCATCTCGACACCGCCGACCGCCAGCGGCTCATCGCCACGCGCCACGGGCTCCGCCAGGTCGACGGTGACGAAGTCGGCGAAGCGGTCCACCGCCACCTGCGCCAGCTCCTGGGCGGTCCGGGCCACATCGAGCGTGGTGCCGATCTCCACGCTCGCGTCGTAGAGCAGCTTGAGCCGCTTCTGCGCCACATCGGCACGGCCGGAGAGGGCGCGCAGTTCGGTGGAGTCACGCAGGGTGGCGACGCTGCCGGGCGGGCCGCCGTCGCGGTCGGTCAGCCGGTTGTTGATGGCCAGCAGCCGGTCGCCGGCCACCAGCACCTCGTCGGTGACATCGCGCCCGGAGGCCAGGACGTCGGCGACATGGGGCTCCAGGCCCAGATCGTCGACCAGCCGCCCCTCCGGCCGCGGCGGCAGATCGAGCAGCCGGCACGCCTCGTCGTTGGCCAGCACCAGCCGCCCGTCGCCGCCGACGATCAGCACGCCCTCGCGCACCGAGTGCAGCACGGCGTCATGGTGCTCGTACATCCGCGTCATCTCGACCGGGTCCAGGCCGCGGGTCTGCCGCCGCAGCCGCTTGCTGACCAGGGCGGTGCCACCGGTGGCGAGGACGAGGGAGGCGGAGACGGCGCCGACGAGCAGCGGAAGCTGGCGGTTGGCGAGCCCGCTCACCTTCTGGATCGTGATCCCCGCGCCCACCAGGCCGACGACCTTGTGATGGCCGTTGAAGATCGGGGCGACCGCCTGCATCGCCGGGCCGAGGGTCCCGGGGCGGCTCTCGGTGATGGTGTGCCCCCGCAGCGGGGGGCCGATGGTGCCGATGAAGTGCTTGCCGATGCGGTTGGGCTTGGGGTGGGTGAGCCGGATGCCCTGCGGGGTCACCACCACGACGAAGTCGAGCCCGGATTTCTTGCGGGCGGCCTCGGCCCTCGGCTGAAGCGCCTTGGTCGGGTTGCGGCTGTGCAGGGCCTGGACGATACCGGGGGAGTTGGCGAAGGCCTCGGCGACCGCGACGGACCGGCCGCGGGCCTCGGCGGTGGCGTCGTGCCGCACCTGGAGCACCAGGGCGGTGGTCGCCGCCGCGCCGAGCAGCAGCACGATGACGAGTTGGAGGACGAAGACCTGGCCGGCGACGCTGCGGACGCTCAGCCACGATCGAAAGCGCCGGCCCGCCACCTCCGGGCGCTCCCGGCGCCGACTCCGTGGGCGCCGACCGGGGATCATGCGGGCAGCCCACGATCGACCCATAAACCGGGCCATACACATACATCTACACCGGGAAATCCTGGAAGGCGAATCTCCGCTCCTATCGGCCAGGCGGCCACGATAACGCGCACACGGTGCGCGACTTTCCGCACTGGCCCGATCACGGAACGCTCTTGAGGGGCGTATTCGCGAGGGGCGAGGTGCCGATGGCGGGGGTCTATGCAAATCTGAGAAAAAGGGCAATTCACCCTTACCGCCGTCAATCGGTGTCAGCGCGGCACCGATTGCGCCTGACGAAGGAGCCCGACATGGCCAGTCACGCCGGTGGAGTTCAGACAGGGGTCGCCCCGGGCCACGCGCACCGGGCGGTGAGCGGATGGCTCGTCTTCGCGGCGGTCATGATGATCTTCAGTGGGCTGATGAACCTGCTCCAGGGCATCTCGGCCATCCGGACCGACCGGGTGTTCCTGGTCACGCAGAGCTATATCTTCCAGTTCGACCTCGCCGGCTGGGGCTGGGTCCACTTCGGCGTCGGCATCGCCCTCCTGCTCTCCGGGTTCGCGGTGTTCACCGGTGCGATGTGGGCCCGGGTCACGGGTGTGGTGCTGGCCGGGCTCGCGCTGATCGCCAACTTCCTGTGGCTGCCGTACTACCCGGTCTGGGCCACCGTGCTGCTCATCGTCGACGCCCTCGTCATCTGGTCGCTGTGCGCCGGGCCGAGCCGCGGCGGCGCGGGAGGACGCGGCGAGGCGGGAGGACGCGGCGAGGCGGGGGGACGCGGCGAGGCGGGGGGACGCGGCGAGGCGGGACGTACGGCCTGAGAGCCACGGTGCCTGGCTTCCCGGCGGGGCGCGGGGCAGGCTGGAGCCATGCTGCTGGCTGATGTCGCGCTGACCTCCCGCCAGGTCGCGGCCACCGCCGCCCGCTCGGAGAAGATCGCCGCGCTGGCCCGGCTGTTCCGGCGTACGGAACCGGCCGAAGCGGCCGTGGTGATCACCTACCTCGCGGGCAAACTGCCCCAGCGCCGGACCGGAGTGGGCTGGTCCACCCTGCGCCACCGGCGGGAACCCGCCGCCGAGCCGACGCTCACGGTGCTCGATGTGGACGAGGCCCTGACCCGGGTCGCGGCGGTCTCCGGCACCGGCGCGACGGCGGCCCGCAAGCGGCTGGTGGGCGAGCTGCTGGCCGCCGCGACCAAGGACGAGCAGGGCTTTCTGCTTGGGCTGATCGGCGGGGAGCTGCGGCAGGGGGCCCTGGAGGGGCTGGCCGTGGAGGGGCTCGCCGAGGCGGTGGGCGCACCGGCCGCCGAGGTGCGGCGGGCGGTGATGGTCGGCGGTTCGCTGGGCGCCGTCGCCGAGGCGCTGCTGGCGCGCGGCCCGGAGGCGCTGGCCGACTTCCGGCTGGAGGTGGGGCGGCCGGTGCTGCCGATGCTCGCGCAGAGCGCCAAGGACCTCGACGAGGCCATGGACCGGCTGGGGCCGTGCGCGGTCGAGGAGAAGCTGGACGGGATCCGGGTGCAGGTGCACCGGGACGGCGAGGACGTACGGATCTACACCCGCACCCTGGACGAGATCACCGACCGGCTGCCGGAGGTCGTCACGGCGGCGCGGGAACTGGCGGTGGACCGGGCGATCCTCGACGGTGAGGTGATCCTGCTGGACGCCGACGGGCGGCCGCGGCCGTTCCAGGAGACCTCCGCCCGGGTCGGCTCCCGGCTCGATGTGGCCGGGGCGTCGGCCGCGCTGCCGCTGTCCCCCGTCTTCTTCGATCTGCTCGTCGTGGACGACCGCGATCTCCTCGACCTGCCGACCCGCGAGCGCCATGTCGAACTGGCCCGGATCGCCCCCGGGCCCCGCCGGGTGCGACGGCTGGTGGCCGACGACCCGGCGGATCCGGAAACCCGGCGGGCGGCACGGGAGTTCGCCACCGACGTGCTGACCCGGGGGCATGAGGGGGTGCTGGTCAAGGCGCTGGAGGCGCCGTACGGCGCGGGCCGGCGCGGGGCGTCCTGGCTGAAGGTCAAACCGGTGCACACGCTGGATCTGGTGGTGCTGGCGGCGGAGTGGGGCCACGGCCGCCGCACCGGGAAGCTGTCCAACCTCCATCTGGGCGCGCGGGCGGCGGACGGCACGTATCTGATGCTGGGCAAGACCTTCAAGGGGCTCACCGACGCGATGCTGGAGTGGCAGACACAGGCGCTGCTGGGGATCGCGGTCAGCGACGACGGCTGGGTGGTGCGGGTGCGGCCGGAGCTGGTGGTGGAGGTGGCCTTCGACGGGCTGCAGCGCTCGACCCGCTATCCGGCGGGCGTCACGCTGCGGTTCGCGCGGGTGCTGCGCTACCGGGAGGACAAGCCGGCGGATCAGGCGGACACGGTCGAGGCGGTGCTGGCGCTGCGCGGCGAATGAACGAGGGCCCTCGGGGTGCCGTATCCGGTGTGGGTCACCTTCTCAGTCGTGCACGGCCGTTTGTTGCGCTCGGTCGTGCACACCTCGTCGCGCTCCCGACTACCCCCTACGACAGGACGGTCACGGGTCGCATCCACCCAACCCCAGCAGCTGTCAGGAGGAGGGTGCGGGTGCGGTGACAAACACCCACGCCGAGCGTGCGCGATCGCGCACGTTGACCCCAGCGACGACATCGGCAAGGCCAGCGAGCCGCACCGACGACAGCGAAAACGGTCCCGGTCGGGCCGGTTGGCCCGCTCGGTGTGCCCACAGCGCGGACAGCGCTGCGAGGTGTAGGCCATGTCCACTTCGAGGAACGGCACCCCGGCCTTGCAGGCCTTGTAGGCAAGGTGCTGTCCCAGCTGATGGAAGGGCCAGGAGGAGAGGGCGCCCCGCTGGTCGCGGCGTAGCCGTACCCGCTCGCGGATCCCGCCGAGTGCCTCGACGGCGATGCCACGCCCGGTGCGTTGCGCGACGGACACGATCTCCTTGCTGACGCGGTGGTTCACATGGGTGGCATGACGCTGTTCCTTTCGCTTCCGGCGGGCCAGGCGCCGCCGGGCAGAGCGGCTTCCCTTCCTCTGGAGTTCGGCGCGTTTGCGGGCCTGCCAGCGCCGGTAGCGGGACAGGCGGCGGCCCTGGTAATTCGTGCCGTCGGATGTGGTGGCGAGGTTCACGATGCCCCGGTCGACTCCGATCCAGTCGACCGGTTCGTACACCTCCGGGTCGGGCAGGTCGCAGGTGGCGATCAGGAACCACTTCCCGCCCCGGCACACCAGGTCGCTCTCGCCCTTACGGTGGGCGACGAGCGTCTTGAGCTGGTCGGGTGAGCAGGCAAACGGGATGCCGCGCATCCGCCCGGCCACCGTCCAGATCTACACCGTACGTGCGTCGTACTGCCAGGACAGACAGCGATCGTCGAACGGCTGGGCCGCCTCCGGGCGGAAGCCGATGGGGGCACCGACGGCCTTCCGGTAACGCTTGGACGTGGGCGGGCCCAGGTTCCCCGCTCTCAGGTTGGCTCTCAGCGTCGCATAGGCGTCGACGACCTTCTTCACAGCCCGCACCGCCGGCTGCGCCGACAGTCCGAACCTCGCCTTCAGGTCCGCGTACACCTCCTTCTGCAGGCCGTTGCGGTCCTTCAGCTCCTCGGCGAAGGCAACCTGCGAGGCGTAGGTGGCGGCCCGGTTACAGACGCGCAGGGTCGCCTCCAGGACCGACGCCTGCTCGGGCGTCGGCAGCAGCTTCACCTGCACCACCAGCTTCATGACATCGGACTGTAGTGCGACCACCACACACACGACCGCCACTTCTCCAACGACCAGCCGTCCCAGCGATCCATGGGACAACTGTTCGCTTCCCTCGGCGTGAACGTCAGGGCCGCCTCACCAATGCGTGGGAGAGAATGTGCGGCGCCCCGCCCCGATCGAGAGGCCCAGCGTGGAGACGACAGTCGCGGAGGACCAAGGCACCGGCCCCGGCCGCCCGCCCGGCGCCCCACGCGGTGCCCGGGCCGCCGTCGCCCGCCTGCTCCGGCTCCCCGGCGGACGGGCCCGGCGGACGGCGGCCTGGTGTGCGACGGTGCCGCTGGCCCTGGTCAGCGTGGTGGTCTTGTGCCGGGCCGCGGACCTCGACGGCATCACCCCCATACCGCAGCTCCTGGCCTTTCTGCCCTGGCTGCTGGTCCCGGCGGCGCTCGGGCTGCTGCTCGGCACGGCCGCCCGCTGGCCGCTGGGGTGCGGCTGGGCGCTGGCGGCAGCCGCGGCCACCGGGTGGTTCATCCAGCCGTACGACGGCGGCACCCCGCCCGAGCCGCACGGACCCGTCCTCGCCCGGCTGCGGGTGATGACCGCGAACCTCGAGTTCGGGCAGGCCACGGACGGGCTGCTGACCGCGCTGCGCCGGGAGCGGCCGGACCTGGTCGCGGTCCAGGAGTGCGACACGGAGTGTGCCGGGGCGCTGGACTCGGCCGCCGTGCGTGCGGCCTATCCGTACCGGAGCGTCGCGCTCGGCGACAGCGCCGCAGCCGGCTCGGCGATCCTCAGCCGCCACCCGCTGACCCGTGCGGAGGGGGTGCGCGGGACGCTGCGGATGCCGGGGGCTGTCGTCCGGATCGCGGGGCAGCGGCTGCGGATGCAGGTCGCGCATCCCATGCCGCCGATGCCGGGCCAGTTGGACGTCTGGCGCACCGAGCTGGGGCGGCTGCGGGCCTATGCCGCCGGGCGGGGCGAGGAACCCACGCTGATCGCGGGCGACTTCAACGCCACCCAGGACCACGCCGCCTTCCGGGCCGTCCTGGACACCGGGCTGCGGGACAGCGCACGGGCCACCGGGATCTCCCGCACGCCGAGCTGGCCGAGCACCACGGCCCCGGTGCTGGGGGCGCAGATCGACCATGTGCTGGCCAGCCGGGCGCTGCGGCCGCGCACGGCCCGCTTCCTGGAGCTGCCGCACACCGACCACCGCGCGCTGCTGGTGGAGCTGGACCTGTACGGGCCGCAGGGCTGACCTGCGGCTCAGCTCTCACTCAGGTCGCGGCTCAGCTCTCACTCGGGTTGTAGGAGTTGGCCAGTTCGAACGGATCGGGCTCCAGGCCCGCCGTGGGCCAGCGCTGCTCCCGCTGCCAGCGCGCGTTCTCCTGTGCGAGGGCGTCCCAGAGCAGATTGAGCGGATGGGCCGCGTCGTAGGACGCCCGCTCACCGCGCCGGGTGAAGGCGCCCAGCAGCACCTCCAGCCGGGGCCCGGTGTCATTGACCAGCTCGACGGCGCGCAGCCCGCGTCCGTACGCCACCCGCGGATCGCCCGCCGCGTCCGCGACCCCCTTGGTGACCAGCATGCAGCCGCGCAGCAGACCGGAGCGCAGCAACTCGAAACCGTAGTTGACGGTGTCGATCTCGGCGGCGATGCGCAGCTTGTTGCGGTAATCGCCGCCGAACCAGGTGTGCAGCACCCCGGCCATCAGCCCGCTGGCCGAGACCACCAGCGGCAGCGAGCGCAGCGCGCTGCTCGGGGCGGTGGGACCGGGCAGCTCGGCCTCGGACAGATTGGTCAGCAGCGAGACCCCGCTGCGGCGCCACTCCATCACATCGAAGGCGGCGAGTTCATCGTCGCCCTCGGGCCGGGTCACCACGGAACCGCACACCAGGTCCACATCCTTGGCCCGCAGCTTGGCCAGCACATCCCGGGTGCGCACATGGCCGACCTTGAGCTCGATGGCGCGCTGCCGGAACTCCTCGGCCACCCGCTCCCCGGCGCCCGCCAGATAGCTGAGGGTAAATCGGGTGGTGCCTACCACCAGGGTTTTTCCCAGGCGCCGCCGCGACTCATGGATGCCGTCCAGCCACTCGCCGAGAGTTCCGCGCGCCAATTCGACCAGGGCTTTTCCGGTGCCGGTGAACAGCACGTCCTTGCCACGCCCCTGCTTGAGTATGAGGGGTTCGCCGCAAAGCTCGCGAAAGTTCCGGTTCATGGTGTCGATCTGCTTTTGCACGCTGGACTGTTCACGGCCCAGAATCCGTGCGGCGCCCAGTGCGGTACCGGCCTCATGAACCATGATCAAGGTGCGCAACTGGTCCATGGTGGTGTCCATGAGCGCGAGTGGGCTCTGCGCCCAACGGCCGCGCCGATCCGTCGTCGGTGGTCCGAGCGACCCTGGTCTCACCATGATTTCCCCCGCTTTTCCACTTCTCCCGTTTTCCTGACTCCAGAGTTTAGTCAGCCAGCCACACGGTTACCCGGGTCCGATATGAGCGAGAAGCGGACCGATGCGCGAAACGTCAGGGCCGGGAGCCACACCGTACGGATCAGCCGCCCGGAAAAGGTGCTCTTCCCCGACGACGGGATCACGAAGTGGGATCTCGTCGCGTACTACCGCTCGGTCTCCCGCCGCATCATTCCGCAGTTGCGCGGCCGCCCTTTGATGATGGAACGCCATCCGGACGGAATCGGCGGCAAGCCGCTGATGCAGAAGAACGCCCCCGACTACTTTCCGGACTGGGTGCGCCGCGCCGTACTCCCCAAAGAGGGCGGCGAGGTCACCCATGTGATCTGCGACGACATCGCGTCCCTCGTCTGCCTCGCCGACCAGGCGGGCGTCACCCCGCACCGCTGGCTCTCCCGCGCCGACCGGCCCGACCACCCCGACCGGCTGGTCTTCGACCTCGATCCGCCCTCGGCGGAGGAGTCCGCGTTCGAGGAGGTGCGCTGGACGGCCCGCCGCTGCTGCGGGCTGCTCGGCGAACTCGGGCTGCCGGGGCTGCTGATGACCACCGGCTCCCGCGGCCTGCATGTCATCGTCCCGCTGGACCGCCGCGCCGACTTCGACACCGTACGGTCCTTCGCGCGCGAGGCAGCCGATCTGCTGGCCGCCCGCCACCCCGACCGGCTCACCACCGAGCCGCGCAAGGCCAACCGGCGCGGCCGGCTCTACCTGGACATCCAGCGCAACGCCTACGCCCAGACCGCCGTCGCCCCGTACGCGGTGCGCGCCCGCCCCGGAGCCCCCGTCGCCACGCCCATCGACGCGGCGGAGCTGGACGACCCGGAACTGAGGGCCGACCGCTGGACGCTGCGGACCGTCGGCGAGCGGCTCGCGGACGACCCCTGGGCCCGTACGGACACCAGGGGCCGCTCCCTGCGCGCCCCCCGCGAGCGGCTGCGGCGGCTCGCGGAGGGCGAAGGCTAGTGCTTGAGCCTCGTTGGCCTCAGGAGCCTCGAGAACGTCAAGCGCCTCATGGGCCTCATGGGCCTCAGGGGCCTCAGGGGCCTCAGGCGCCGATGTCGCCGCCGTCGCGCCGCCAGACGCTGACCACGGACGGCCGGGTCAGCTTGCCCGGCCCGTCGGGCCAGGTGGACGCGGGCTTCTCCACGCTCGCGCCGTCGAGCTCGCCCGGGTGCTGCACGGCCACCAGCACCCGCCGCTCCTGCACGATCGGGCCGCAGGTCTCGGCGCCGGTCGGCACGGTCAGGAACTGCTTGACCTGGCCGCGACGGCTGCCCGCCGTCGCCACGCCGAACAGCCCGTCGTGGCTGCCGAGCGCGTTGCCGTCCGTGGAGATCCACAGATTGCCGTGCGCGTCGAAGGTGATGTTGTCCGGGCAGGAGATCGGGCTGACCTGGTCCTTGGCGAAGCCGCCGAAGTAGGTGCTCGGGTCCTCGGGGTCGCCACAGACCAGGAACAGCCGCCAGTTGAAGCGGGTGGAACCCGGGTTGTTCCAGCGCTCGGTCAGCTCCAGGATCTGGCCGTGCTTGTTGGCGTTGCGCGGGTTGGCCTCGTCGGCCGCGGCCTTGCCCGTCTTGCCACGGTCCGAGTTGTTGGTCAGCGCGATGTACACACGACCGGTGCGCGGGCTCGGCTCGACGTCCTCGGGGCGGTCCATCTTCGTCGCACCGGCCTTGTCGGCGGCCAGACGCGTGAAGACGTACACCTCCTCGGCGGTCATCCCGTCCACGAAGGAGCGGTCGCCGCAGGCCAGCGGGATCCACTCACCGGCGCCGTCGAACTCGCCGTCCTCGGGAAGCTTTCCGGTGCCGTCGATCTCGGCGGACGGGCTGTCGCCGGTGAACTTGGCGACGTACAGCGTGCCCTCGTCCAGCAGCGTGCGGTTGTGCTCGCGGGCGATGCGGCTGTTGCCCTTCATCATCCGCTTGGCGGAGACGAACTTGTAGAAGTAGTCGAACTTCTCGTCGTCGCCCATGTAGAGGACCGGACGGCCGTCGGTGGTCAGCCGGGGCTCGGCGGCCTCGTGCTTGAAGCGGCCCAGCGCGGTCAGCTTGCGCGGGGTGGAGTCGGGGTCGAACGGGTCGACCTCGATGACCCAGCCGAAGCGGTGCGCCTCGTTGGGCTCCTTGGCGAGGTCGAAGCGGTCGTCGAAACGCTCCCACTTGCGCTCGGAGGCGCCGTCCTTGAAGCCGTAACGCTTCAGGCCCGCCTTGACGGTCGGGTCGGTGACCTTGTCGGCGTTGGCGAAGTACTGGTTGAAGTTCTCCTCGCCGGAGAGCACCGTGCCCCACGGGGTGATGCCGCCACCGCAGTTGTTCAGCGTGCCGAGGACGCGCTTGCCGGACCGGTCGGCGGAGGTACGCAGCAGCTCGCTGCCCGCCGCCGGGCCGGTGACCTCGAACGGAGTGGTCGCGGTGATACGGCGGTTGAGGTGGTGGCGGGGCACGGCGGTGAGCCGGCCCAGTTGGCGCTCCTCGGCCGTCATCACCACGGACAGCCCGTGCGCGGCCCAGGCGATCTCGGCCTGCTCGCGGGTGGGGTTCTCCGGGTCGTACCCGGCGAACATCAGCACCTCGTCGGTGTACTCATGGTTGACCACGAGGAGCTGATGGTCGCGCTCGCCGGGGACGTCCAGCACCGCCATGTAGTCGTTGTTGTAACCGAACTGGCCCGCCTGGGCCTTGGCGCTCTGCTTGGCCGGGTCGAACGCGGGCGCACCGCGCAGGATCGGGTCGCCCCAGCGGAGCACCACGTTCTGGTCGTGGCCCTCGGCGGTGACCACGGTGTCCTCGGTGTTGGGCGCCACCGGCGAGAAGCGGAGGCCGCGGGCGGCCTTGTTCTTCGCCGCGGCGGCGGAACCGGCGGTGGCGGCGGCGTCGGCCGACGCGGCGGACGCCTGCGGCGCCCGCTCGATCGCCACGGCTCCGGTCGCGGCCGCCACGGTCATCACCGCACCGGCCCGCAGAAGGGAACGGCGCGAGGCGGCAGCGGCGATGACGTCGCCCACGTAGGCGTTGTCACTGGTGTTCGGCGTTTCGTGAAAGCAGGCGTCGCCACAGCGGTACCGGCACGTCAGCGCGGAACGACCGCCCGGGTGCGAGCTGATGAGCGGCAGGAGGTTGCGCACGTCTTCCCCTCCATAAGGGTGTCACGTATGGGCTTCGCAGGGCCCCGCATGGGCAGTAGGCCGACGCGGTCCGGGCCGACATGACGTCGGGATCCTCTGGCGGCGAAGCTATGGGCGTAGAACCGCACGGTGGCGACGAACGCCTGAACCAGAGGTGAACGAAGCGCGAGCGGAATCGGCGGAAGAGGGCCGTCCAACGGCCCGCTAGCCTTTCGGCACCACGGTCATGCACCGCCATGCACCGCACTCGACACGTGAGAGGTATCTCCCATGGGCATACGGGACCTACTGCGCAAAGTTTTCGGCCGCTCCCGAACCACGGGGGTGGACGAAGCTTCTGCCGCGCCGGAGGCGGAGGTTGTCCCGGACCCCCAGTCGGCCGAGAAGTCGGCACAGCGGACGGCAGCGCCGACGGCAGAGCAGACGGCAGACGAGAAGGTGGAGTCCAAGGCCGAGCCGGACGCCGAGCCGAAGGCTGACGAGTCCGGCGTCGAGCCGAAGTCCGAGGTGGAGTCCGGGGCCGAGGCCAAGCCCGAGACCGAGCCTCAGCCGAAGGCTGAGCCGAAGCCTGAGCCGGCCGTGGACATAGCACCGGCCTCGGACTCCCCCGACGACGAATCCACCCACGACCCGGCCCTGTCGGCTCCGCTGAAGTCTCTCGACGAGATCCTGAAGTCCCCCGCGCCCGAGGACACGACAACCTCCGGCGACGACGCACCGGTCGAGGCAGCGGCCGACGAAAAGGAAACGGCCGCCGCTGAGGCGAAGACGGAGGCGGACGAGCCCGAGCCCGCCGCCGAGGACGAGGCGAAGGCCACGTCCGAGCCCGAGCCCGCCGCCGAGCCGACTCCCGCGGCTGGTGACGACGCTACGTCTCCCGCCGCAGCCGAGCCGACGCCCGAACCGGCAGCCGAACCGGCGTCCCCCGCCGAGGCCGACGCGGAGCCCGCCACCGCGCCCGAGGCTGCCGCGGACGCCGCGTCGGCGGAGGCGAGTGCCGACGCCGGAGCCGAGGTGACGGCAGGCGACGAGGCCGCTGCCGAGACCAAGACCGCCGACGAGCCCGCCGAGACCACGGCCGTGGCCGAGCCGGAGCCCGCCGACCCCGCGCCGGAGGCCGCCGAGCCGGAAGCGCAGACCGACGAGCCCGCGCCGGAAACCGCCGAGCCGGTGGCGGAGACCGCCGCGTCCTCGGTGGAGACCGCCGTGGCCGAGCCGGAGCCCGCCGAGCCGGAAGCGCAGACCGACGAGCCCGCGCCGGAAACCGCCGAGCCGGTGGCGGAGACCGCCGCATCCTCGGTGGAGACCGCCGTGGCCGAGCCGGAAGCGGAAACCGCCAACCCCGCACCGGAAACCGACGAGCCGGAAGCGGAGACCGCCAACCCTGCGCCGGAGACCGGCGCATCCTCGGTGGAGGCCGACACCACGCCCGAGGCCGAGGGTGCGGAGGACCCCGCGCCGGAGCCCGCCACGGCAGAGACGGCAACTGCCGCCACGCCCGAGAATGAGACAGCGGCAGAGGCTGACGACGAGGTCATGCCCGCGGCCCCGAGCGACGAGGTCATGCCCGCCACGTCGGAGGCCAAGCCGGAAGCCGAACCGGAGGCCACGGTAGAGGCCGAGCCCGCGGCTGACGGCGAGGCCCCGGCGGCCCCGGCGGCCCCGGCGGCGGACGCAAGTGCCGAGGCCGAGCCCACGGCCGAAGCCGAGGCACCAGCAGAGGCTGACGGCCAGGCCGCCCCCGCGGCCACGACCGATGACGAGCCCGCCGAGGCGGAGGCCGCCCCCGCGGTCGACCCCGAGCCGGTGGCGGCCGCGGCCGCCGCCCCCGCCGCCACCAAGACCGAAGCACCCGCCACCGCACCTGCCACCACCACCGCATCCGCCATCACGCCCACCGACCTCGCATCGCGGGCGCCCGGGCTGGTCGGGGCCTTCGCCGCCGCGGGGGAGGCCATCCAGGCGCATGGGCTTGCCGGGCAGCGGGCGGTCGTCTACCTCGTGCTGGACCGGTCCGGGTCGATGCGCGGGTACTTCAAGGACGGCACCGTGTCGCACCTCGCCGAGCAGGCGCTCGCCCTGTCCGCGCAGCTCGACGCCACCGGCACCGTGCCCGTCGTGTTCTTCTCCACCGACATCGACGGCACCGCCGACCTCGAGCTGGACCAGCACTCCGGCCGCATCGAGGAGCTGCACGGCTCGCTCGGCCACATGGGGCGGACGAACTACCACACCGCCGTCCACGCCGTCATCGAGCACTACAAGGCATCCGGCACCACCGACCCCGCGTTCGTGATCTTCCAGACGGACGGCGCGCCCACCGCCAAGACCGCCGCCGAGAAGGCGCTGTGCGAGGCGGCGGGGCTGCCGCTGTTCTGGCAGTTCCTGGCGTTCGGGGACCCGGAGGCGAAGGGGTTCGACTTCCTGCGGAAGCTGGACACCTCGCCCGCCCTCGCCGTCCCGGAGAAGCGGGCGGTCGACAACACCGGCTTCTTCCACGCCGGGCTCGACCCCCGTACGGTCGCCGACGCCGAGCTGTACCGGGAGATCCTGAAGAAGTTCCCGGGCTGGCTGGCCGCCCGCGAGCAGGGCTGACGAGCGATCCCACCCGACCAGGCGCCGCACCGGCGCCACCCCGGGGGCCATCCGCCGCGGAAAAACGCCGCGCGGGTGGCCCTCGTCACTCGGATACGATATGGGCGGCTCAGTAGAGCCGGACGTCACTTACCGTATCGACTCGGGAGCAGCCTGCAATGGCTCGACACCTCATCACCAGCGCCCTTCCCTACATCAACGGGATCAAGCACCTGGGCAACATGGTGGGGTCCATGCTCCCGGCCGACGTCTACTCCCGCTATATGCGCCAGCGCGGCCATGACGTCCTCTACATCTGCGCCACCGATGAGCACGGCACCCCGGCCGAGCTGGCCGCCAAGGAGGCCGGGCTGCCGGTCGACGAGTTCTGCGCCCAGCAGCACGAGGCGCAGAAGGCGATCTACGACGGCTTCGGGCTCGCCTTCGACTACTTCGGCCGCAGCTCCTCCGCGCAGAACGTGCAGATCACCCAGACGATCGCGCGTGAGCTCAAGACGAACGGCTTCATCGAGGAGCGCTCGATCCGCCAGGTGTACTCCAACGCCGACGGCCGCTTCCTCCCCGACCGCTATATCGAGGGCACCTGCCCGCACTGCGGCTACGACAAGGCCCGCGGCGACCAGTGCGAGAACTGCACCCGCGTGCTCGACCCGACCGACCTGATCGACGCCCGCTCCGCGATCAGCGGCAGCAGCGATCTGGAGGTCCGGGAGACCAAGCACCTCTTCCTCCTCCAGTCCAAGCTGGCGGAGGAGGTCGCCGCCTGGGTCGACGAGCGCGGCAAGGACTGGCCGACGCTGGCCTCCTCGATCGCCCGCAAGTGGCTGAACGAGGGGCTGCAGGACCGGGCGATCACCCGCGACCTGGACTGGGGCGTGCCGGTGCCGGCCGACACCTGGCCGGAGCTGGCGGCCGAGGGCAAGGTCTTCTACGTCTGGTTCGACGCGCCGATCGAGTACATCGGTGCGACGAAGGAGTGGGCGGACGCCGCGCGAGACACAGACCCGGAGCAGCGGGACTGGAAGTCGTGGTGGTACGACGTGGACGAGACCGTCCGCTACACCGAGTTCATGGCCAAGGACAACGTCCCGTTCCACACGGTGATGTTCCCGGCCACCCTCCTCGGCACCCGGGACGCCTGGAAGAAGGTCGACTACGTCAAGGCGTTCAACTGGCTGACGTACTACGGCGGGAAGTTCTCCACCTCCCAGAAGCGCGGGGTGTTCACCGACGCCGCGCTCGAGGTGCTGCCCGCCGACTACTGGCGCTACTTCCTGATGGCGAACGCCCCGGAGTCCGACGACACCTCCTTCACCTGGGAGCACTTCACCGCCACCGTCAACAAGGACCTGGCCGACACCCTCGGCAACTTCGTCAACCGCGTGCTGTCCTTCTCCCGTAAGCGGTTCGGCGACGAGGTCCCGGCCGGGAAGGCGGCCGGTGAGGCGGAGGAGCGCCTGGGCGAGGAGATCGCGCGGCTGCTGGCGGAGTACGAGGAGCACATGGACACGCTCCAGTTCCGCAAGGCCGCGGCGGCGCTGCGCGCCCTGTGGAGCGCGGGCAACTCCTACCTGGAGGAGAAGGCCCCCTGGCTGGAGATCAAGACCGACCAGGAGGCCGCGGCCCTCACCCTGCGTACGGCGATGAACCTCATCCACCTCTACGCGATCGTCTCCGAGCCCTTCATCCCGACCTCGGCGCGGGCCATGCGGTCGGCGTTCGCGCTGAGCGAGGACACCGCGGTCTGGGTCGGCCGGGAGGAGGCGAAGGCGCTGGCGTCGGTTCCGGCGGGTACGGCCTTCACCGTTCCCCCGGTGCTCTTCGCGAAGATCACCGAGGAGGACCTGGAGTCCTTCCGGGAGCGCTTCGGCGGCGCGGAGCAGAACGGCAACGGCGCCGCGTAGCGGTCGGCGAGCGGCGCCGCGTAGCCGCTCACGCACGTGTTGATCGCGCGGCAACCGTTCGTTTAGCCCACTCGATGACCCTGTGGAGTCCATAACCACCGGGGAGTCGAGGAAGCAGTGCCGGACGCACGTGTCACGGTGACGGTCCACGGCCCCGACCCGCTCAGCCGGGCCGGGGTCGTGCGTCATCTGCAGCATCAGCCCAGCGTCGAGCTGGTCGACCGGCCACGCCCGCTCGGCGACGAACCCCGCGGCGCCGTCGCCGTCATGCTCGCCGAGCGCCTCGACGACCGCGCCGGGGCGGAGCTGCGCCGCCTGGTGCGGGGCGGTCGGCAGCGGGTGGTGCTGATCGCGGGCGAGCTCCGGGAGACGGAGCTGATGGCGGTGATGGAGTACGGGGTCCAGGCCGTCTTATGGCAGCACCGGACCACGCCGAAGCGGCTGTTGCGCGCCGTGCACCGGGCCGCCCGCGCGGACCGGTCCACACCGTGCGGCGTGGACCGGAGGCTTTGAATCCTCCCGTCCCTGAAGGGGAGGGGATTCCTGGCTCAGGCTGCCTTGCGTCCGTACTGCGCGTGCGGGAGGTCATGGGCATTCGAGGTGGTGGTCGAGTCTCCCTCACGCCCCAGTCCACACCCAGTACCCGGCCGGTCTCCGGCAGCGGCCGCACTTGGACAGAGGCCACGAACGAGCAGTACCGGTGGCCGACGCTGTCCTGATACTCGCGCACCGAGGACGGTTCAGCGGGCAGGTCCCGCGAACCACACCGCCCTCAGCACGATCCCGCCCGCCAGGTGCAGACGACCGTCCCTCAGCCGGAACCCGCGTCGGGTGTAGTTCAGCGTCGGCGACGCCTCGCGCTTCGTCTTCCACCGCGGCATACCCGCCCGCCGCTGCTGAGGCACACGCTCCCGAATGTCCTTGTGCGCCCGGGCACGGGACTTGCCGAAGTCCCGGATCACCTGTTGCTGCGGAACGCTGGAGCCCTCGCGCGGCCACGGCGTACGATTCCGCGCCTCTGTCAGCATCCCGTCGAGCTGCGCCGGGCCACGGGTCCGCTTCTCACCCGTGGTCTTGTTGTCCAGGTGAGTGGCCCTGGGCTTGGCCACGCATTCGATCGTTCGGTTCCCACGCCGTGTTCCGGCAGCACTACTCGAACGAGTGACCGTCCAAGCCGCTGCGGGAAGAGCGTCATCCGGCCAACCGCGTACGCGGGGCGGGGGCGCGCCGTTCGGCACGCCCCCGCCCCGTGGGTCCCGTCCGGCCCCGCCTACTCGGCGGGCTGCTCGGCCTGCAGGCCCGCCTTCTCGGCCTTCTCGGCCTGCTTGACCTGCGGCGGCTTGCGCAGCGACAGATGCAGCTCGCGCAGCCGGGCCTCGTCCACCTCGCTGGGCGCGCCCATCAGCAGGTCCTGCGCGTTGCCGTTGAGCGGGAAGGCGATGGTCTCGCGGATGTTGGGCTCATCGGCCAGCAGCATCACGATGCGGTCGACGCCGGGGGCGATACCGCCGTGCGGCGGGGCGCCGAAGTGGAACGCGCGCAGCATGCCGCCGAACTCGCGCTCGACCTCTTCCCGGTCATAGCCCGCAATCGCGAACGCCTTGTACATGACGTCCGGCTCATGGTTCCGGATGGCGCCGGAGGACAGCTCCACGCCGTTGCAGACGATGTCGTACTGCCAGGCCAGGATAGACAGCGGGTCCTTGGTCTCCAGGGCCTCCAGGCCGCCCTGCGGCATGGAGAACGGGTTGTGGGAGAACTCGATCTGCCCGGTGTCCTCGTTCCGCTCGAACATGGGGAAGTCCACGATCCAGCAGAAGCGGAAGACGCCGTCCTCGAAGTGGCCGGCCCGCTTGGCGGCCTCGACCCGCACCGCGCCCATGATCTTGGAGACCTCGTCGAACTCACCCGCGCCGAAGAAGATCGACGTGCCGGGCTTGCCCTGGACCTCGGTGATCAGCTTCTCGACGTCCTCGTCGGTGAGGAACTTCGCGATCGGCCCGGTCAGCTTGGAGTCCTCGCCGATCCGGACCCAGGCCAGCCCCTTGGCGCCCTGCAGAGAGGCGAACTCGCCGAGCTGGTCGAAGAACTTCCGCGGCTGGTCGGCGGTGTCCGGCACGGCCAGCGCGCGCACATGCTTGTCCGCGAACGCCTTGAAGCCGGAGCCCTCGAAGACGTGGCTGACGTCCCGCAGCTCCAGCTGGGCCCGCAGATCCGGCTTGTCGGAGCCGTACTTCAGCATGGCCTCGCGGAATGGGATCCGCGGGAAGGGCGAGGTGACGTGGCGGCCGCCGCCGAACTCCTCGAAGAGCTCGGTCATGACCTTCTCGATGACGCCGAAGACGTCCTCCTGCTCGACGAAGCTCATCTCGACGTCGAGCTGGTAGAACTCGCCCGGCGAGCGGTCGGCGCGGGCGTCCTCGTCGCGGAAGCAGGGCGCGATCTGGAAGTAGCGGTCGAAGCCCGCGATCATCAAGAGCTGCTTGAACTGCTGCGGGGCCTGCGGCAGCGCGTAGAACTTGCCCGCGTGCAGCCGGGAGGGGACCAGGAAGTCCCGGGCGCCCTCCGGCGAGGTGGCGGACAGGATCGGGGTCGCCAGCTCGTTGAACCCCTGCGCGGTCATCTTCTGCCGGATGGCGGAGATGACGGCGGAGCGCAGCATGATGTTGCGGTGCATCCGCTCGCGGCGCAGGTCCAGGAAGCGGTACTCCAGGCGCCGTTCCTCGCCGACCCCGTCCTCGGGGAAGACCGTGAAGGGCAGCGGGTCGGCGGCGCCGAGCACCTCGACGTCGGCGACCTCGACCTCGATCTCGCCGGTGGGCAGTTCGGGGTTGACGTTGTCCGCGCCGCGCGCGATGACCCGGCCGTCGACGCGGACGACGGTCTCCTTGCTGATCGAGCTCAGCGCCTCGTTGGCGGGGGTGTCGGGGCGCACCACCAGCTGGACCAGTCCGTAGTGGTCGCGGAGATCGATGAAGAGGATGCCGCCCAGGTTCCGTCGATTGTGGAGCCAGCCGGAGAGCCGGACGTCGGTGTCGACGTCAGCGGCGCGGAGCTGACCACAGGTGTGCGACCGGTACCGATGCATCATTCATCCAAGTCGTCTGATCGGGAGGCGTGCGTACCCTCATGAACTTCCGGCCAAGCCTACCGGCGCAGCGACCCTCACTGGTAAGCGGTTGGCAAATCCCCATAAGGTAGTGCAATGCGCACCGAGGACCTGCTGGCCGCCATAGCGACCGGCCTATGGCGTTGGGACAGTGTCTCGGGCGCTGTCAGCTATGACGCGGAGGCGGCCCGGCTGGTGGGCCTGCCCGCCGAGCCCGTCACCCTTCCCGAAGCCGCCGCCCGCGCGTGCTTCCACCCCGCGGACTGGCTGGAGATCAAGGCGATCGTCGACCTCGCGGTGGCCGAGGGCACCCTGGCCGAGGCCCGGCTGCGCATCGTGGACGAGAAGGGCACCGTGCTGCGGACCGTGCGCACCCGGTCCCGGCCGATCGCGCGGGGCGGCAGCGAGGACGGCTACTACCTGCTCGGCACCCTCCAGGAAGTCCCCGACCCGCTGCCCGGCACCTCGGCCGCGGGCCCACCGGTCACCGGCGACTGGCGCCGCAACCGCGAGGCGTTCCTGCTGGACGCGGGGCGGGCGCTGGCGGAGGCGATGTCCACCGCCGAGGTGCTGCGGGTCGCGGCGGGGCTGTCCATGCCGGGCTTCTCCCCGGAGGGGCTCGCGGTCTTCGGCGTCCAGGGCGAGCGGATCTCGGTGATCGGCCACCACGGGCCGCGGCCGGGGGCCGATCACCCTTTTCACGACATCGCGCTGGGCACGGACTATCCGGCGGCCGAGGTGGTCCGCACCGGCCGGGCGGTCTATCTGCCCACGCCGGAGGAGTACCGCGGCCGGTTTCCGGCCGCCTGGTCGCTCGGCCGGCCCCGTAAGCGCCGGTCCTGGGCGTTTCTGCCGCTGATCGTCGCGGGCCGCACCATCGGCGCGTGGATGGCCGGATTCGCCCATCCGGTGTCGTTCTCGCCCGATGAGCGCTCGGTGCTGACCACGATCGCGCGGATGCTGGCCCAGGCGCTGTCCCGCACCGCGCTCCAGGAGACCGAGCGGGAGCTGGCGGACGGGCTGCAGCGCTCGATGCTGCCCGCCAGCAAGCCCGATATCCCGGGGCTGACGGTGGCCGCGCGCTATGTGCCGACCGGCGGCGGACTGCAGGTCGGCGGCGACTGGTACGACGTGATCGGGCTGCCCTCGGGCCGTACCGCGCTGGTGATCGGCGATGTGCAGGGCCACGATGTGCACGCCGCCGGGATCATGGGGCAGCTGAGGATCGCGGTCCGGGCGTACGCCTCCGAGGGGCACCACCCCGACGCGGTGCTCTCCCGCGCCTCCCGCTTCCTCGCCGGGCTGTCGGCGCTGGACGGTCCTGACGGCCCGGACGGCCCGGACGGCCCGGACGGCCCGGACGGCCGGTACGGGCCGAGGTTCGCGACCTGCCTCTATATGGAGGTGGACCCGGTCGCCGGCACCCTGGACATCGCCCGCGCGGGCCACCCCGACCCGGCGGTCCGGCTCGCCGACGGCACGATGATGATCCGGCCCACGGCGGGCGGGCTGCCGCTGGGCATCGATCCGGACACCGACTATCCGACCACCCGGGTGGTGCTGGAGCCCGGCGAGACGCTGCTGATGTGCACCGACGGGCTGATCGAGACCGGCGGGCACGATCTGGAGACCGGCTGGGACCGGATCCGCAAGGTCTTCGAGCGGCCCGCCACCCTCACGGACGACCCCGGCGCCCTCCCCTCCCACGGCCTCGGCTCCGACGACCTCGAGGCCCTCGCCGACTCCCTGGTGCAGGCCGTGCACGGGCCGCCCTCCCACCACACCACCGGCCCGCTCGCGGACCGGCGCGAGGACGACATAGCTCTGCTGCTGATCCGCCGGGAGGCGGAGGTGTGCCTGGTCGGGCCCGGTTCGGCGCCGGTGCGGCGGACCGCGGTCACGGTCGCCCAGGCCGAGCCGGAGCGCATAGCGGGCACCCGGCAGCAGCTGCGCGACATGCTGCACGACTGGGCCGACCCGGACCAGGTGGAGTCGGCGGTGCTGATGCTCTCCGAGATGGTCACCAACGTCCTGGTGCACACCGACGGGGACGCCCTGCTGGTGGCCGAGGTCAGCGGGCGGCACGGGTCCCGGCGGCTGCGGCTGGACGTCGCCGACAGCAGCGACGAGCTGCCGCACCGCCGGCGGCCCGGCGAGCTGGCCTCGTCGGGGCGCGGCCTGCTGCTGCTGGAGATGCTCGCCGACAACTGGGGGGTGGATCCGCGCGGCGACGGCAAATGCATCTGGTACGAGCTGTACGAAGCGAGCCCGAACGCGCGGCCCGACCCGGCGGCGGACGGGTCCGGCCCCCGCGCGTGATCAGCTCGCGCCTGCCGGGATGGCGCCCAGGCGCGCCTGCCGGGATGGCGCCCAGGCGGCCGGGCCGTTCAGCGGAAGAGCCGGGAACCGAGCGGGTGTTGTTCGTCGAAACCGGGAAGTACCAGAAACGTCGCGCTGGCGGTCGTGGTCGTGTATTCCAACAGGGCGTCGGAATTGTCCATGCTGGTGAGGGTGCTGGTGAAGGTCCGTATGTCGTTCTGGAAGCTCATGAAGAGCAGGCCGGGGGCGGGTCCGTCGGTGCTGTAGGAGCGACGGAGCATGAGGCCGACGCCGACCGCGGTGGCGTGCGCCCTGCGGGCATGGGCGTCCGCCGGGACGAGGTAGCGTCCGTCCGGCGTTTTGGCGCCGAGGTCCGGGCCCGAGGCGATGGTGCCACCGGAGAGGGGCACGCCAGTGGCTCGGTGGCGGCCGAAGACCGCTTCCTGTTCGGCGACGGACAGCTTGGCGAACCGCGGCAGATCGAGTTCCATGCGTCGTAGTACGGCAAGGGTGCCGTCGGCGACCGGAGCCGGCCCGGACAACCACAGGTCGCGTTCCTGTTCGGCCCTCGTGTGGGGGCCCACGATGCCGTCGACGAAGCCGAAGAGGTTTCGTGGCGCGGCACGGCCCCGATCCACCGGCACGTTCGCACCACGGACCCCGGACTGCCGCCAGCGTTCCTGTATCCGGTCACCGGCCCGCTCCAGAAGCGCGGCAGCCACGACCGGTACCACCAAGGCGTCGTCGGCGCAGATCTGTATCAGCAGGTCGCCGCCGCGTGCCCGGGAGGCGATCTGTTCGCGGGAGAACCGCGGGAGGTCCTTCGCGCCGGGCAGGGCGGGATCGACCGTGCGCACCAGCCGGGGGCCCACCCCGATCGTCACGGTCAGATCGCCCGGCTCCAGGCCCATCAGCCGTGCGTCGGTCCCCGCGGTGAGCGTGCGGATGGCCTCGCCGAGTTCGGCCAGCAACGGACGGACGGGCGCGGCGTCAACGAGGTCGGCCACCACGGCCAGCAGGTTCCGCTGGGCTGGTTGTGGAAGCGTGATGCCCGCCTGGTACCGGCCCGTTGGTGACACCGTCGGGGTCGGCGCAGGGGCATCGGACCGGTCCGGCGGGGTGGAACGCGCTTGGCAGCCGGCGGAGAGGCCGACGGCGGTCACAGTGCCGGTGGCACCGAGAAACGCGCGGCGTGACGGGCGGGAGTCGGCTTGGCGCACAGCGTGAACTGTGCCATATCCGCGCCATATCCGTATCACCGCCTGCGATCCCGTCAGCGTCCGTGCCAGGATGAGGCCATGCCTCGTCTCCGTCTTCGTCTCATGGCCGCGGTGCTCGGCACACTGGCACCCGTGCTGGTCGGCTGCGGCGGGGGCGATGACGGATCGGACGACGGCCGACGACCGTCCGGTGAGCATGTGACGATCAAGGTGCCGGCCGACGCCCCGACGATCTCGGCCGCGGTGTCCCTGGCCCGGCCCGGCGATCTCGTGCTGGTCGCGCCTGGCAAGTACCACGAGTCGGTGAAGATATCGAAGGCTCGCATCACGCTTCGCGGCGAGTCTCGGGACAAGGTCGTCATCGACGGGCGGTTACGGCAGCCGAACGGCGTCGTCGTCACCGCCCCCGGGGTGGCCGTGGAGAACCTGACCGTGGAGAACAACACACAGAACGGGGTCCTGGTCACCGGCTCGGCGAAGGCGGCCGCCGGGATGCCGGGGCAATCCGGCGGCTACGACACCGGCGATGAGCCCGTCACCTTCCTGAAATCGTTCCTGGTCTCCCACGTGACCGCGACCCGCAACGGGCTGTACGGCATCTACGCGTTCTCCGCGCAAAACGGTGTCATCGAGCACTCGTACACCTCGGGCTCGGCCGACTCGGGGATCTATGTCGGACAGTGCAAGCCCTGTCGCATCGTGGTGCGGGACAACATCGCCGAACTCAACGCGGTCGGTTACGAAGGCACCAACGCCAGTGGCGACATGTACGTGGTCGGCAACCGTCTCGTCGGTAACCGGGTCGGGCTCACCACCAACTCCGACCACCAGGAGAAGTTGCTCCCGCAGCGGGATGCCGTCATCGCGGGCAACCTGATCGCGGCCAACCAGCAGGCGGCCACCCCCGAACAGGCCGACGGCGGGTGGGGCATCGGCATCGGCATCGACGGCGGCACCGTCAACCAGTTCATCCGCAACCGAGTCGCCGGCAACAGCAACGCCGGGCTGGTGATCACCGCAACCGCTGACATACCGCCGAACGGCAACCGGATCCTGGACAACACCTTCGCCGCCAACGGCGTTGACGTCGGTTGGACGTTCCCCACCGCCACGAAGGGACGGGGCAACTGCCTACGCGGCAATGAGCTGCGCACGACGGTGCCCGCCCGGCTCGCGACCACCGCGTCCTGCCCGCGTCCCGCCCGGTCGTCCTCGCCGTCCGGCACCTGGGCGAAGCCGACGGCGCCTGGCGGTATCCCGTTCACCGACGTGGCGGCTCCCAAGCGTCAGCCGCGATTCCCGAACGCCACGACCGCGGGCGCCACCGCCGTTCCGGCCGTTCCGGCGCTACCGGACACGGCGGGCTTCCGGCTGCCGTCGGCGTCACTGCTCGCCGCGGGCGCGCGGGTGGGGACGTCCTGAGCGGCGGCTACCGCGTCGGGGTGACTCCCGGTACCGGCCGGACCGGAACGTACTTCTGGGTGTCGAAATCGATGACCACCGGCTCCGACGCGGACGCCACGCCGACCCGAACCCGGTACATGGTGCCGTCCGAGCCGATCCAGTAGCGCACGGCACCCGCTGCCCCCGCCGGACCGGACGTGGCACGGGCGCTCGGCCCGGTCATGATGTCCACCTGATGGCCGTCCAACCGGTTCTCCCCCACCCAGGCGGCACCGTTCTGCGGCAGCAGTTCGGCGTTGTCCGGCCGGTCGCTGCCGAGCTTCAGCGCGATGGCCAGCGAACTGTCCAGCGAACTGCCGTACCTCTGCAGCGGACGGCTGTACCAGCCCGACTCCGGCGGCCGTGCCGGGGCCTTGGCCGGGGCCTTCCCCATCGGGTGGACGAACACGGTGGTGGCCGTCCACTGGATCAGCCCGTCGCTGGACGTATCGCGCCCGGTGCCGTGCATCGCGCCATAACCGACCTTGCGGCGGTAGTCGATGGATCCGGTGAAGGTCAGCCCACCAGCGGTGCCCGGCACGTCGATCGTCACGGCGCGCCCGCCCGCCTGGTAGTTGAGGAACCGGGTGACCGCCAGACGGCTCGCCTGATCCGAGGTCAACGCCTTCGGGCCGGCAGGGGCGGAGCCGCTGTCGGCGACCAGGAACGTGGCCACCGCGACGGCCACACCGCCGGTCACGGCCACCACCCAGCGCGGCCGCAGCCATCGGCGTCGGCCGGCCGCGCGCCGCGAGAGAACGTGTCTGATTTTCGGGCTCCGTACCCGGCGCATTGCTAACCCGTTCCGTTTATTCATTCCCTGCTCTCCCCCCGATCTTGGGTCACACCCGCTACAGTATCGCTGCTGGTGGGGCGGTTCAGGATGACAATTCAGACTCTTGTGCTGTTTCCGTGTGGGAAGCGAGGCCAGGTGCGCCGCGTCTCGGAATGGCACTCCCGAGTCCCTGAATTCGCCACCTCCGCCAGGACGACCGAGAACGACGGGGTCCACCGAAACAGCGGTGGACCCTTTTCATGACCGACGTGTCACCCGGGGCCGGGAAGCGGATGTACGACTCGAATCGGGTGGTCGGTTCACATCACGAGGGGAGAGTGATGGCTGTGCGAGGAGTATGTAAAAGATTACGCCGGACAGCCGGGAAGCGTACGGGGCCACTGGCACGAGTGGGCCTCTGCGCTTTCGTACTGTTGGGCAGCGCCATGGGCGCGACGGCCGGGACGGCCACTGCCTCAACTGGCGACGGCACCCTGACGGTTGAGGTGCTGCGGGATTTCTTCGGCACCGGCGTGATCAACAAGACCATGGACGTGCCGCAGCGCGGTATGAAGGTCGCGGTGTCGGACCCCGACGGCCATCGGGTCACCGGGACCACGGATGCCACCGGAAAGGTGGTGGTCTCGAAGTCGACCGAGTTGACCGGCGGCCAGTACCGCGTCGACGTCACCGTCCCAACGCCGTACAACAAGTACCTTCAGGCCGCGCCGGCCTCGACGTCGGAAAACCACTTCGACAGCTTCACGACCTTCGTGGACGTGTCGGATGGCAAGGACGACTCGGTCATCACCGGCGTCTGGAACCCGGCCGACTACGCACTGCCGGACTCGCGCTATTTCGTACCGATCCAGAACACCGCCGACGGTAAGGACACCCGGGCGCTGGTGGCGTTCGGGACGGACAAACGAGGTACGTGTCCTGGCGACACGGCGTGCCCGACCGCGCTCAACACCCAGGACCAGGTGGGCACGACGTTCGCGCTGGCCTACGACAAGCACCAGAAGCGGATCTTCCAGGGCGCGTTCGCCCGGCGCTACACCCCGTACGGGCCGGGCGGCGGTGACGCGATCTACACCACGCCGACCGACGGCGGGAGCGCGCCGGCCCTCTTCGCGAAGGTGCCGGGCGCCGCGGTGACGCCGCACGACGCCACCAACATGATCAAGGACGCCGGGTTCACCAACGCGCCGGGCAAGGAGAGCATCGGCGGTCTGGCCCTCTCCGAGGACGGTTCGACGCTGTACGCGGTGAACCTGCTGACCCGGCGCCTGGTCAGCTTCGACGCGACCGGGACCACCGCGTCCGCGCCGAAAGCGACGGTGCGCATCCCGGACCCGGGCTGCGCGAACTCCGGCGACTGGCGGCCGTTCGGTCTTCAGGTCCACGACAACAAGCTCTACGTCGGTGGTGTGTGCAACGCAGAGAGCACACAGCAGCGCGAAGACCTGAAAGCCGTCGTCTACGCCTACGACGGCGAGCGGTTCGACACCGTGCTGACCCAGCCGCTCACCGGCAAGCGCGGCTCCGTCTTCGGTTCCAACGACGCCGACCGGGCCACCCACTGGAACCCGTGGAACACCTCCCTGGCCACCTGGGACGAGCGGAAGGCGGGCAACGTCTACATCGATCCGCAGCCGGAGCTCGCCTCCCTCGCCTTCACCCGCGACGGTTCGATGGTCCTCGGTTTCCGCGACCGGTTCATGGACGTCGTGAGCTGGGGTGGACTGGACCCGAGGCCGGACAACAACGACCCGGAAAACGGCATGGCCGGCGGTGACATCAACATGGCCTGCGCCACCCCCACCGGTGAATACGAGTGGGAAGGCACCGGGAACTGCCCGAACCACGCCACCCCCGCCACCGGTGGCGGCCAGGACGCGAGTGTCGCCGAGTACTTCCCGGGCGACTTCTTCGGCAACGGAGTTCACGCGGAGACCGCGCTGGGGTCGGTGGCCTACATTCCGCAGCAGCAGTGGGTCGTCAGCACGGAGTTCGACCCGACCGTCAACGTCGCGACCTCCGGGACCGGTTACCACAACGTCACGACCGGTCAGGGCCCGGGCAACGCTCCGGCCGCCAACGCGTACCAGTTCGTCAGTCGGGAACAGAGCGGGTTCGGTAAGGCCGGTGGGCTCGGCGATATCGCCTATGAGGCGGCGAACGCGCCGATCCAGATCGGCAACCGGGTGTGGTTCGACGGCGACCACAACGGCATCCAGGACCCCGAGGGTCGCAACGAGGTGCCGCTGCCGGACGCCACGGTCAACCTGCTGGACTCGGACGGCAAGCAGGTCGCCACGACCAAGACCGACGCCGCCGGCGAGTACTACTTCGGTGGAGTCGGCGCCGCCTACACACTCAAGCCAGGCGCCAAATACACGGTGCAGTTCGATGTGTGTACCGCGGACACCAACGAGGTACCGACCCAGCCGGCGGCCACCAAGCTGCGGTTCACACTCCCGCGAGCCGGTGACAACCGGGCACACGACTCCAATGTGACCCCACCGAAGACCGGGCGACTGTGCAACGGACAGGCACCAGTCACCGCTCCGGACAAGCCGGGAGAAGTCGATCACACCATCGACGCCGGCGTGTACATCCCCAAGAAGACACCGCCGACTCCCACGCCGACACCCACTCCGTCGTCGTCCGAGCCGCCCACGTCTGAGCCGCCCAACAACCCGGGCCCCCAGAGTGGCGGAGGCTCCGGAACCAGCGGAGGCTCCGGAACTGGCGGAGGCTCCGGGACCAGCGGAGGCTCCGGGACCGGCGGAGGCGGCGGTTCGCTGGCCAACACCGGTACGTCCGGCCTGCTGACGATCATCTCCCTCAGTGCCCTGCTGGCCGGCACCGGCGCGGCATTCGCGTTCGCGACCCGGAAGCGTCGCGCCGGGCAACACTGAGACACCACGGAAAAAGAAGGGTGATCCGCCCGCCCGCGCTGTCGCAGCGCGGGCGGGCGGATCACGTTCGATGCCCGGTCAATCGACATCGGCTCGCGGACCGGCCGCGCGCCGTGGGGGACCTTGTTCGGTTCCATGCGCCGCGCGTGACGCATTGGTAACTTGTTCCGCTCGATCACCCTCTACCCCCTCGATCTTGGCAGCCACCCGCTACAGTGTCGTCGCTGGTAGAGCGGTTCAGGATGACTATTCAGACTCTTGTGCTGTTTCCGCGTGGGGAAGCGAGGACGAGTGCGACTGGCCTGGAAAAGCCACTGTCGAGTCCCTGAATTCGCCACATCCGCAAAGACGACCAAGAACGACGGGGTCCACCGAAACAGCGGTGGACCCTTTTCATGACCGACGTGTCACCCGGGCCGGGAAGCGGATGTGCGGCCGGAAGCGGGTGGTCGGTTCACATCATGAGGGGAGAGTGATGGCTGTGCGAAAAGTGTGTGGAAGATTAAACCGGACAGCCGGGAAGGGTGCGGGTCCGCTGGCGCGAGTCGGCCTATCCGTTCTCTTGGTGTCGGGTGGCGTCATGGGCGCGACGGCCGGGACGGCCACCGCTTCCACTGGCGACGGCACCCTGACCGTTGAGGTGCTGCGGGATTTCTTCGGCACCGGCGTGATCAACAAGACCATGGACGTGCCGCAGCGCGGTATGAAGGTCGCGGTGTCGGACCCCGACGGCCATCGGGTCACCGGGACCACGGATGCCACCGGAAAGGTGGTGATCTCGAAGTCGACCGAGTTGACCGGCGGCCAGTACCGCGTCGACGTCACCGTCCCAACGCCGTACAACAAGTACCTTCAGGCCGCGCCGGCCTCGACGTCGGAAAACCACTTCGACAGCTTCACGACCTTCGTGGACGTGTCGGATGGCAAGGACGACTCGGTCATCACCGGCGTCTGGAACCCGGCCGACTACGCACTGCCGGACTCGCGGTACTTCGTGCCGATCCAGAACGCTGCCGGCGGAAATGACACCCGGGCGCTGGTGGCGTTCGGGACGGACAAACGAGGTACGTGTCCTGGCGACACGGCGTGCCCGACCGCGCTCAACACCCAGGACCAGGTGGGCACGACGTTCGCGCTGGCCTACGACAAGGACCGGAAGCGGATCTTCCAGGGCGCGTTCGCCCGGCGGTACACCCCGTACGGGCCGGACGGCGGTGAAGCGATCTACACCACTCCGACCGACGGTGGGAGCGCTCCGACCCTGTTCGCGAAGGTGCCGGGCGCCGCGCTGACGCCGCACGACGCCAGCAACATGATCAAGGACGCCGGGTTCGTCCACGCGCCGGGCAAGGAGAGCATCGGCGGCATGGCCCTGTCGGAGGACGGTTCGACGCTGTACGCGGTGAACCTGCTGACCCGGCGCCTGGTCAGCTTCGACGCGACCGGGACCACCGCGTCCGCACCCAAGGCGACGGTGCGCATCCCGGACCCGGGCTGCGCCGCGTCCACCGACTGGCGGCCGTTCGCACTGTCCACCCACGACAACAAGCTCTACGTCGGCGGCGTGTGCAGCGCGGAGAGCACACAGAAGCGCGAAGACCTGAAAGCCGTCGTCTACACCTACGACGGCGAACGGTTCGACACCGTGCTGACCCAGCCCCTCACCGGCGAGCGCGGCACCGTCTATGGCGGTGCCGCGGGGGATGACCAGGCCAACCACTGGAACCCGTGGAACACCAACCTGGCGACCTGGGACAAATTCAGGGTCAACGGAGGAAACACCCTCGTCAATCCGCAGCCGGAGCTCTCGACCCTCGCCTTCGCCCGTGACGGTTCGATGATCCTCGGTTTCCGCGACCGGTTCATGGACGTGGTCAGTGGTGGCGGGCTGGACCCCCGGCCGGGCGTCGACGACCCCGAAGCCGGCATGTCCGGTGGTGACATCAACATGGCCTGTGCCAATCCCACCGGTGGATACTCGTGGGAGGGCACCGGGAATTGCCCCAACCACGCCGCCCCCGCCACCGACGGCAACCAGAACAGCGGCGTCGTCGAATACTTCCCGGGCGACTACGTGCGGAACAAGGCCAACCCGGACCAGCCCCAAGGGGTGCACAACGAAGCCTCCCAAGGGGCGGTGGCCTACATTCCGCAGCAGCAGTGGGTCGTCAGCACGCAGATGGACCCGACCGACAACTACTCCACTGGCGGGACCGGTTACTACAACATCGAGACCGGTCAGGGGCCCGGCAACAACCATGCCGGCAACGCGTACCAGTTCGTCGATTCGGACGACAACGGGTTCGGTAAGGCCGGTGGGCTCGGCGATATCGCCTATGAGGCGGCGAACGCGCCGATCCAGATCGGCAACCGGGTGTGGTTCGACGGCGACCACAACGGCATCCAGGACCCCGAGGGTCGCAACGAGGTGCCGCTGCCGGACGCCACGGTCAACCTGCTGGACTCGGACGGCAAGCAGGTCGCCACGACCAAGACCGACGCCGCCGGCGAGTACTACTTCGGTGGAGTCGGCGCCGCCTACACACTCAAGCCAGGCGCCAAATACACGGTGCAGTTCGATGTGTGTACCGCGGACACCAACGAGGTACCGACCCAGCCGGCGGCCACCAAGCTGCGGTTCACACTCCCGCGAGCCGGTGACAACCGGGCACACGACTCCAATGTGACCCCGCCGAAGACCGGGCGACTGTGCAACGGACAGGCACCAGTCACCGCTCCGGACAAGCCGGGAGAAGTCGATCACACCATCGACGCCGGCGTGTACATCCCCAAGAAGACACCGCCGACTCCCACGCCGACGCCCACTCCGTCGTCGTCCGAGCCGCCCACGTCTGAGCCGCCCAACAACCCGGGCCCCCAGAGTGGCGGAGGCTCCGGGACCAGCGGAGGCTCCGGGACCAGCGGAGGCTCCGGGACCGGCGGAGGCGGCGGTTCGCTGGCCAACACCGGTACGTCCGGCCTGCTGACGATCATCTCCCTCAGTGCCCTGCTGGCCGGCACCGGCGCGGCATTCGCATTCGTGACCCGGAAGCGTCGCGCCGGGCAACACTGAGACACCACGGAAAGCCGCGCGGCGACCGCCGAATAAGCGCGGACGAGCCCCGTCCATATCCGGACGGGGCTCGTTCGCGTGTTGTCCCGGCGTTCGCGTGTGGTCCCGGCGTTCGCGTGTGGTCCCGGCGTTCGCGTGTGGTCCCGGCGTTCGCGTGTGGTCCCGGCGTTCGCGTGTGGTCCCGGCGAGCCTTACAGGCCGCCCTCGGACATCCCGTGCACGGCCGGGATCGTGCCCAGCCGCCCCTTCTGGAAGTCCTCGAACGCCTGCTGGAGCTCCTTGCGGGTGTTCATGACGAACGGGCCGTAGTGGGCCATCGGCTCGCGGATGGGCGCTCCGCCCAGGAGGACGACTTCGAGCTCCGGGGTGTGGGAGTCCTGCTTCTCGTCCGCGCGGACGGTCAGCGCGCCGCCGTCGCCGAAGACCGCCGTCTGGCCCACCTGAACCGGGCGGCGCTCGGTGCCGGCGGTGCCGCGGCCCGCGAGGACGTACGCGAGGCCGTTGAAGTCCTCCCGCCACGGCAGGGTGATCTCCGCACCCGGCGCCAGGGTGGCGTGGATCATCGTGATCGGCGTGTGGGTGATACCGGGACCCTGGTGGCCGTCCAGCTCACCGGCGATGACCCGCAGCAGCGCGCCGCCGTCCGGGGTCGTCAGCAGCTGTACGCTGCCGCCGCGGATGTCCTGGTAGCGGGGCGCCATCATCTTGTCCTTGGCCGGGAGGTTCACCCACAGCTGCAGACCGTGGAAGAGGCCGCCCGACATGACCAGCGACTCCGGCGGCGCCTCTATGTGGAGCAGACCCGAGCCGGCCGTCATCCACTGGGTGTCGCCGTTGGTGATCGTGCCGCCACCGCCCTGCGAGTCCTGGTGGTCGAAGATCCCGTCGATGATGTACGTGACGGTCTCGAAGCCGCGGTGGGGGTGCCAGGGGGTGCCCTTGGGCTCGCCCGGCGCGTACTCCACCTCGCCCATCTGGTCCATCATGATGAACGGGTCGAGGTGCTTGTAGTCGATACCGGCGAAGGCCCGGCGCACCGGGAATCCCTCGCCCTCGAAACCGCTGGGAGCGGTCGTGACAGCGAGCACGGGGCGCTGTCGTGCCTCGGCGGGTGCCGCGACGCGCGGCAGGGTCAGCGGGTTCTCTACGGTCACTGCGGGCATGACGGCCTCCTCGGTCGTTCACCATTCAATTTAATTGAATGGTGAACGACTCGCAAGAGGGCCTTTATTTCCACCCGAGGACCCCGCGGGGCGAACGGCTATATTCGGACCTATCCGTACATACGCCTCATCGCGAAGTCCACCATCTGCTCCACCGCCTTCGCGTCGAAGACGATCCGGTGCTCACCCTCCATGTCGAGGACGAAGCCGTAGCCGGTGGGCAGCAGGTCGATCACCTCGGCGCCAGTGATCACGAAGTACTTGGACTCCTTGCCCGCATACCGCCGCAGCTCCTTGAGCGAGGTGAACATGGGGATCACCGGCTGCTGGGTGTTGTGCAGCGCCAGGAAGCCGGGGTTGTCACCGCGCGGGCAGTAGACCTTCGAGCCCGCGAAGATCTGCTGGAAGTCCTCGGCCGACATCGAACCGGTGGTGAAGGCGCGCACCGCGTCGGCGAGCGACGGCGGCGAGGGCTCCGGGTAGAGCGGCTGCTGGCCGTAGCCCGCACCCGCCTGCGCGTGATGTGACGCATGCGGCTGCTGTTGCGGCGGAGGTGGCGGAGCGGCATAACCCTGCCCTGCGCTCGCGTTCTGGTCGTAGCCGTACATGCGAAGAAGCGTACTGAGTCACAGTTACCCGGTTGAGGGTTGCCCTTTATTACCCACGGGTAGCATCATGGCGACAGCTGATCTGATACGCGTCAACACAGAGGTCCTGGCCTCCCGATCCCTTACGGAGCCGTCGCCATGGGGCACTACAAGTCGAATCTCCGCGACATCGAGTTCAACCTCTTCGAGGTGCTCGGGCGGGACACGGTGTACGGCACCGGACCGTTCACGGAGATGGACGTCGAGACCGCCAAGAGCGTGCTCGCGGAGATATCCCGGCTCTCCGAGCACGAGCTGGCCGAAAGCTACACCGACTCCGACCGGAACCCGCCCGTCTTCGACCCCAAGACCCACACGGCGCCGCTTCCCGAGTCGTTCAAGAAGAGCTACCGGGCCTACATGGAGGCCGAGTGGTGGCGGCTGGGCGTCCCGGAGGAGCTGGGCGGCACGGTCTGCCCCCGCTCGCTGCTGTGGGGCTCGGCCGAGACCATCCTCGGCTCCAACACCCCGATCTGGATGTACGCCTCGGGCCCGGCCTTCGCGGGTGTGCTGTACGACGAGGGCACCGAGGAGCAGCTCAAGATCGCCCAGCTGATGGTGGACAGGCAGTGGGGCTCCACCATGGTGCTGACCGAGCCGGACGCCGGCTCCGACGTCGGCGCGGGCCGCACCAAGGCCGTCCAGCAGGAGGACGGCAGCTGGCACATCGAGGGTGTGAAGCGGTTCATCACCTCCGGTGAGCACGACCTCTCCGACAACATCATCCACTACGTGCTGGCCCGGCCCGAGGGCGCGGGGCCCGGCACCAAGGGGCTGTCGCTGTTCATCGTCCCCAAGTACGACTTCGACTGGGAGACCGGTGAGCTCGGCGAGCGCAACGGCGTCTACGCCACCAATGTCGAGCACAAGATGGGTCTGCGGGTCTCCAACACCTGTGAGCTGACCTTCGGCGCCGACCACCCGGCCAAGGGCTGGCTGCTGGGCGACAAGCACGACGGCATCCGCCAGATGTTCAAGATCATCGAGTTCGCCCGGATGATGGTCGGCACGAAGGCCATGGCCACCCTCTCCACCGGCTACCTCAACGCCCTGGAGTACGCCAAGGAGCGGGTGCAGGGCCCGGACCTGGCGGCGTTCACCGACAAGACCGCCCCGCGCGTCACCATCACCCACCACCCGGACGTGCGTCGCTCGCTGATGACGCAGAAGGCGTACGCGGAGGGCCTGCGCGCACTGGTCCTCTACACCGCCTCCGTCCAGGACGAGATCCTGGTCAAGGAGGCCGCGGGCGAGGACGCCTCCGCCCTGAGCCGCCTCAACGACCTGCTGCTCCCCATCGTCAAGGGCTACGGCTCGGAGAAGGCGTACGAGCAGCTGGCGCAGTCCCTGCAGACCATCGGCGGCTCCGGCTACCTCCAGGAGTACCCGCTGGAGCAGTACCTCCGGGACGCCAAGATCGACACGCTCTACGAGGGCACCACCGCCATCCAGGGCCAGGACTACTTCTTCCGCAAGATCGTCCGGGACCAGGGCCAGGCCCTGACCGTCGTCTCGGAGGAGATCAAGAAGTTCCTGGCCGAGGCCGCCGGGGGTGAGGAGCTGGAAGCCGCCCGCGACCAGCTGGCCCAGGCCGCGGTGGACCTGGAGGCGATCGTCGGCGCGATGCTCACCGACCTGGCCGCCACCGAGCAGGACGTCAGCTCGATCTACAAGGTCGGCCTCAACTCCACCCGGCTGCTGCTGGCCTCCGGCGACGTGATCATCGGCTACCTGCTCCTCAGGGGCGCGGCCGTCGCCGCCGAGAAGGTGGGCACCGCCTCCACGAAGGACCGGTCCTTCTACGCGGGCAAGATCGCCGCGGCGAAGTTCTTCGCCCACGAGGTGCTGCCGGGCGTCTCGGTGCAGCGCTCGCTGGCCGAGTCGGTCGACAAGGGGCTCATGGACCTGGACGAGTCCGCGTTCTGAGAGCACTCTTCCCTCGTCCAGGGGGCCGGCCGTCCCATCCTCCAGCGGGGCGACCGGCCCCCTGGCCTGTGCCCGCGGGCGTCGTCACCGCTTCTCGTCGCCGTTCACCGTCCGCTCCTCGTCGTCGGGCGGCCGCTCCCGCAGGGCCCGTTCGACCTCCTCACGGGCCCACCGCCGGAGCTCCTCGCCCTGTGCGAGGAGCTCGTCGACCGACTCGCCCCCGCCCTCCGGCGGGCGCGGGCGGGCCCTCAGCTTCTCCAGCAGATCCCGGCACGCCTCGTCCTCCGTGGCGAACCGGCTGGTGTCCCGGTCCAGGGAGCGCTCCCTCAGCCCGGTCTCCCAGCCACCGTCCGGTGCGGGGCGCAGGTAGTAGTAGGCGTCCGGCTGGACCGGGATGTCCCGCACTCCCGGGATGTCGTACAGCGCGTCCGGCACCTGCTCGTCGCGCAGGGTTGAGACGAGTTCCGTTCTGTCCACCGGTTCAGGATCCGCCCTCAGTTGAGTGCGCGCAGATTACCCGCCGCGACCAACTGGGGGATCGAAGGCCCGGTCAAATACTGCAGCCCGAAGCCGGGTTGTCCGAACCAGGGCCGGATGGGACCGGCCTCGACCAAGAAGGGCTCGGTGACCTCGTAGAGGTGATAGCCGTTCGGATACGCCGGGTCGATGGTGTTGAGGTTGCTGGGCGGCAGCGCGCGCTCCTCGTAGGGCGTGCCCGCCGGGGCGAGGAAGTGGCCGAAACCGCTCCCGAAGAGATCGACCTTCTGACCGACCTTCAGCCTGATCGTGGTGTGCAGCGGCGTTCCGTTGAGCAGCACCCAGCCGTCGGGGTACGGGAACCACCAGCCGCTGGTCTGCTCGTCCCAGTAGCAGTCGAGGAACGCGGAGGAGGTGGGGAAGTGGTCGAGCCGTTCATAGCCTTCGAGCATCCGCCCGATCGCGCCGTACCGGGGGAGCTGCGCGGGGCCGAGCCGCCAGTCACCCTGGTAGTAGCGCTCGCGTGGCGGGTTGGGTGCAATGCTGGTCCCCCCGATGCGGTCCCTGGTCTGACAGGGAGGGTGGCCCTTGCCCTCACCGTCCCCGCCGTTCCCCGGACGCGGGCCGGGCGAGGGCGCGGCTGCCGGCTCCGGGGCGGCCACGGGTGACAGCCCCGCGGCGAAATCCGTGACGGGCTTGGCCATGGCAGGTCCGCCTGCGCACAGCAGCAGCAGCGATCCCAGAACGACAAGCAGGTGGCGAAGAACGCGCATCCGGTATCCCCTTGAGTTACGACTCAGTGCGGCGTTGCTCGGTACACGGGGAATATCGACCGATTCTCCCGAATTCTCGCCTTACCTGACGTGCTTTCATCAGATTGGATCAACGTGGCCCCACAGATGGATGCCACGACCCGCACCAGGGCGAGCCACCCCCCGGCGAATCTATGCTGAGCACATGAGCGCACAACCCGGCATCGACCGCGGCCACACCGATGACCTGATGTCCTTCCTCCGCGCCAGCCCATCGCCGTACCACGCTGTGGCGAGCGCCGCTGAGCGGCTGGAGAAGGCCGGGTTCCAGCGGATCGAGGAGACGGCGTCCTGGGACGGCGCGGCCGGTGGTCGGTTCGTGCTGCGGGGCGGTGCGATCATTGCGTGGTACGTACCGGAGGGGGCGGACCCCGCCACTCCGTACCGAATTGTCGGTGCCCATACCGACTCTCCCAATTTGCGAGTCAAGCCCATTCCCGACACCGGTGCGCACGGCTGGAGACAGATCGCCGTCGAGGTCTACGGCGGGGTGCTGCTCAACACCTGGCTCGACCGCGACCTCGGGCTCTCCGGCCGGATCTCCCTCCGGGACGGCTCACACCATCTCGTCACCATCGACCGGCCGCTGCTGAGAGTGCCCCAGCTCGCCGTCCACCTCGACCGGTCCGTCAACACCGAGGGCCTCAAGCTGGACAAGCAGCGCCATATGACGCCCATCTGGGGGCTCGGCGGCGTCGAGGAGGGCGACCTGATCCGCTTCGTCGCCGAGGAGACCGGTGTCGCGGCCGAGGAGATCGCCGGCTGGGACCTGATGACGCACAGCGTCGAGCCGCCCGCCTACCTCGGCCGGGACCGCGAGCTGCTCGCCGGTCCCCGGATGGACAACCTTGTCTCCGTGCACGCCGGTACGGCCGCGCTCATCGCCGCCGCCTCCCGTCAGGAGCTGCCGTACATCCCGGTACTGGCCGCCTTCGACCACGAGGAGAACGGCAGCCAGTCCGACACCGGCGCCGACGGCCCGCTGCTCGGCACGGTGCTGGAGCGCTCGGTCTTCGCCCGCGGCGGCGCGTACGAGGACCGGGCCCGCGCCTTCGCGGGCACCGTCTGCCTGTCCTCCGACACCGGCCACGCCGTCCACCCCAACTACGCCGAGCGCCATGAGCCGGGTCACCACCCACGGCCCAACGGCGGCCCGATCCTGAAGGTGAACGTCAACCAGAGATACGCCACCGACGGCGCCGGGCGGGCTGTCTTCGCCGCCGCCTGCGAGCGCGCCGGGGTGCCCTGGCAGAGCTTCGTCTCCCATAACTCGATGCCGTGCGGCACCACGATCGGGCCGATCACCGCCGCCCGGCACGGCATCGCCACCGTCGACATCGGCATCGCGATCCTGTCCATGCACTCGGCACGGGAACTGTGCGGAGCGCAGGACCCGCGGCTGCTGGCCAAGGCACTGCACGCCTTTCTGGAGGGCTGAGTTGGACTTCTCCGTGCTGGGACCGGTGACCGTCATCGCGGGACCGCCGACAGCGCCCATCGAGCTACCGCTGGGGCCCGCCAAACGGCGCAGCGTGCTCGCGATGCTGCTGCTGCGGCCCAACGCGACGGTGTCCGTGGAGCAGTTGATAACCAGCCTGTGGGAGGACGAGCCGCCAGCCCACGCCCGGACCGTCATCCAGGGCCATGTCTCCCGGCTCCGCGCCGCGCTGGCCGAGGGCGGCGCCGAGGAGCACGGTGTCGAGCTGGCCACCCACAGCTCCGCCTATCTGCTGCGCATACCCGAGTCCCTGATCGACACCCAGCGCTTCGACCAGCTGACCGCCCAGGCCAGCCCGGAGTCCGCCCCCGGCGAGGCCGTCCGGCTGCTCCGCCAGGCGCTCGGCCTGTGGCGCGGCCCGGCGCTCACCGGGACCGTGGCCAGCCCGCCGTTCGCGGCCGCCGCGCACGCCCTGGAGGAGCGCCGGCTGAGCGCCGTGGAGGCCCTGGCCCGGGCGCACAAGGCGCTGGGCGAGCATGAGGAGGCGGTGCGCGCACTGCACCCCGCCGCCGTCGCCAACCCGCTGCGCGAGGGGCTGATCGCCGCCCTGATGCTGGCGCTGTACCGCTCCGGACGGCAGTCCGACGCCATCGCCTGGTTCCACCGCACCCGGCAGCTCCTCGACGACGACCTGGGGGTCGACCCGGGCCAGCGGCTGACCGCCGCGTACCAGGAGATCCTGCGGGCGGTCCCCGAGGCCGACGGGCCCCAGGCCGGCGCCGAGAGGGCCGGAGCGCCGGGCCCCTCGGGGCAGCCGGTGCCGTCGACCCCGTCGCATCCGCAGTCCGTGGCCGCCGCCGCGTCGGCCGCCGCGCCCGTACCCGAGCTGCTCCCCCGGCCCCCGGCGGGCTTCCACGGCCGGGGCGCGGAGCTGGCCGAGCTGACCCGGCTGACCCGGGGCAGCGCCGAACCGGCCCAGGGCGGTTCCGGCGGCTACCCCCAGGAGGGCGGTATCGCCCTGCTCACCGGGCCCGCCGGGGTCGGCAAGACCGGCCTGGCGGTCCACTGGGGCCACGCCCAGGCCGCCGCCTTCCCCGACGGACGGCTCTTCGCGGATCTGCGCGGCTTCAGCGGCGGCGAGGCGACGGTGCCCGCCGAGGTGCTGCGCGAATTCCTGCTCGCCCTGGGCACCCCGGCCGAGCAGATCCCCACCTCGACCGAGGCCGCGTCCGCGCTGTACCGCTCGCTGGCGGCCCGCCGCCGGCTGCTGGTGGTGCTGGACAACGCGGGCAGCTCCGCCCAGGTGCGTCCGCTGCTGCCCGGCGGGCCCCACTGCGCCACGCTGGTCACCAGCCGCAGCAGGCTGGACGGGCTGATCGCCACCGACGCCGCCCGCCCCGTACGGCTGCACGCCCTCGGCACCGAGGACGGGGCGGCCCTGCTGGGCGCGCTGCTGGGCCCCGCCCGGGTCGCCGAGGACCCGGAGGCCGCACGGGAGCTGGTGGCCCTGTGCGACGGGCTGCCACTGGCGCTGCGCGCCGCCTCCGCCCAGCTGATGGCCCGGCCCCGCTGGCGGCTGGGCCGGCTGGCCACCGCGCTGCGCGACGAGCGCCGCCGGCTCGCGCTGCTGTCGGCGGAGGACACCGGAGTGGCCGCCGCGCTGCGCAACTCCGTGGCCCGGCTCTCGGCGGACGACGCACAGCTGCTGCGGGCCCTGGGCACCGGTTTCGCGCGGGAGGTCAACACCGCCGAGGCGGCCGCGCTGTCGGGGGCGGACCCCGAGCTGATCCAGGACTCCCTGGAGCGGCTGGCGGAGATGCATCTGCTGGACGAGGAGGCCACCAACCGCTACGTGATGAGCGACCTGGTGAAGCTCTTCGCCCAGGGCGACGGGAGCGGGCGCGGCGAGACCCCGGGCGAGGGGTCCGGCGGGGCCTCCGGCGAACCGTCACAGGGGGCCTGAGCAGGGGTGAACAGCGGGGCGTTAGCGGGACGTTAGCGGGCGGCAGCCGTTCACCAGCCGAACGGCAGCGGGTCCGGACAGGCTTATGCCGTACCGGAGAACGCCCGAACGCCCGCTGAGGGGAGACCCGCCATGCCGCTCACCACCGCCCGCCTCGCCCACCGCGCCGGCACCCTGCGCTCGGTCGCGGCCGGCCTGACCGTCGTCGCCGCGGGCATCACCCTCGCGGCGTGCGGCACCGCCGACGCGTCGGGCGTGAAGACGGCCGGCAAGGCGGAGAGCATGGCCTCGGCCGCCCCCACCGCCCCCACCGTCCCCACCGCCAACGAGGAAGACCTCCAGGGCGGCGCCCAGCAGGCCGCGCGGGAGACGGTGGCGGGCGGGGCCGACGCCGGCGCCCAGGGCGGTCTGCGGGCCGACAGCGGCGTCGAGGGCGAGACCGGCGTCTGCCGTCTCGACACGATGTCGGTGAGCGTCACCTCCGTCCCCCGGCCGGCCAGCCATCTGCTGCTGGAGATCACCAACCAGTCCGGGGTGACCTGCCGTCTCATCGGCTCCCCCGTGGTGCGGTTCAACGACGGGCGGGCGGCCGTGCCGCAGGACGAGAACACCCGGCCGCAGACGGTCGTCACGCTGCCGCCCGGTGAGAGCGGTTACGCGGGCCTGACCACCTCCGCGGCGAACGCCCCGGCCGCCGACGGCCGTAAGGCCACCGGGTTGACCGTCTCCCTCGCCGGCGAGGACAGCCGCCGTGCCGTCGATCTCCCCGGCGACTCGGTGGAGATCGGGGACGGGGCGGCGGTCGGCTACTGGCAGAGCGACGCGTCCGACGCCCTCCTCTGGTGACCGCCCGGCGCTCCCACCGGTGACCGCGTGGCCTTCCCCCCGGTGACCGCCCGGCCTTCCCTCCGGTGACCGCTCGATCCGAGCCACCCAGCTGGACAGGTAGCCGCCTCCCCCCGGCTACCTGCCCCGGACGGCCCCCGCCTCGGCGGGGGCCGTCTCGTCATGTCCCACGGCACCGCCCTCCGTGTCCCGCTCCTGGCCCTTCCCATGGCCGTCTTGGCAGGCCATCAGGGGCGCGCCCGGATGGGACGTCCCAAAGGACGGCTCGGCCCCGGAAAGGCCCCGTCCCGCGGCCCACAGTGGTTCCCGTCGCCGCGGCGAACGGCCCGGCGGCCTTGACCGAGCCGTGCCGACGTCCGCCGTCGGCGCTCTCACCGAGGGGGAATCCAGGTGACGCACTCCATCAGCGGCGGCCGGCGCCGGGTCCTCCTGGCCAGGGGGTCCCCGCCATCGCCGCGGCGGGCATCGGCGCCACCGGACTCCTGGGCTGCTCGGGCTCAGGCGACACCGCGGGCCATGACGCCGAGGCGGCGAAGGCCGGGAAGGCCGCCGAGAAGGGCGTGACGAGCCGCGACAGCACCTCGGCCCCAGGGCGGGGCGCGCCCCTGCTGCACCGGGCCACCGAGGCCGAGGCCGCCGTGCAGGCCGCCGAGGGGACCGGGCCGGAGCCCGGCGCGTCCGCGCCGCCGCCCCCGGACGGCCTCCGGAGGACCGGCCGTCCCGGCGCCGGCCTCGGCTCACGCTCACGGCGGTGGGCGCCGTCGTCATCATCGCCGGGGGCACGGCAGGCATCATCGCCCTCCGGTCGTCCGACGACGGCGGGTCCCCGGGCGGCGCGGCGGGCCCCTCACCCCTGGGCGACGCCCGGATCACCGTCTACAACGCCGAGAAGGACTGCCAGGACCAGCGGGTCCGCGCCTGTTCCCTGGGCCTGGCCGGGGATCCGTACGTGGCCTACCGCCCGTCGAACATCGTGGGCCGGGTCTGGCACGGCGCCGTACCGCGCGCCGACTGCCGCATCGCCAACGGCGTCACGGTGACCGACGAGGCGGGCGGGCACAGCAGCATGTGGTTCCGCGTCTTACCGGACGGCAAGCGGATGTGGGGGCCGGGCATCCGCATCCGCCAGGACCAGGTGCAGTACTCCACGCTGCCCAACTGCCCCGGCGGACCGCCGGTCGGGGCTCAGCCGTCCATGCCGGCGAGCACCAGCGGCAGCCGGGTCGCGCCGCCCTCGGTGATCCGCACCGGGACGCCCCAGTCCTGCTGGTGCACATGGCAGGCCGGGTACTCGTTGGCCCCCGCGGCGGAGCCGCTGTCGGAATCCGTGTCGTCACAGGAGGCGGCCATGGCCGAGACGTGCAGCACGCCCTCGGTCACGCCCTCCGTAAGGACGAGCTCACGGTTCAGATCCGTGCCCGCGCCCTCGCCGCCCGCCAGCAGCTCGGGCGGGGTGGAGCTGACCAGCAGCCGGGTGGAGGGGCCGTAGCGGGTGTCCAGCTTCTGCCCCTCGGGCGCCTGGAAGACCACGTCCAGCCGGAGCGTCCCCGGGGCGATGTCGGTCGCGGCGCGCTGGGTGCGGTGGGCCACCGCGTCGACCCTTACGGCCTCCTCCGGCAGCCGCAGCCGGGTCAGCCGGTGCCGGGCGGACTCCACCACGACGATGTCCCCGTCGGCCAGGACCGCGCCGGAGGGCTCGCGCAGATCCGTGGCGAGCGTGGAGACCTCGCCGGTCGCCGGGTCGAAGCGGCGCAGCGCGTGGTTGTAGGTGTCCGAGATCGCCACCGAGCCGTCGGGCAGCGCGGTGACGCCCAGCGGATGCTGGAGCAGCGCCTGTTCGGCGGCGCCGTCCCGGTGGCCGAAGTCGAAGAGCCCGGTGCCGACGGCCGTACGGACGGCGAAGCCGTCGCCGTCGCGCTCGACGTACCGCACCGCGGACGTCTCGGAGTCCGCGATCCACAGCCGGTCCTCGGTGGCGGCGAGCCCGGAGGGCTGGGCGAACCACGCCTCCTCGGCGGGGCCGTCGACCAGACCCTCGTTGGTGGTCCCGGCGGCGGCCCGTACGGCCCGGGCCCGCGGGTCGTAGGTCCACAGCTGGTGGACGCCCGCCATGGCGATCCACAGCCGGCCCGCGAACCAGGCGACGTCCCAGGGGGAGGACAGGTCGACCTCCCGGGCGGGCCCCTCAGTGGGCGACCCCTGCCACCACTGGCGGCCGGTCCCGGCCAGCGTGGTGACCTCGCCGGTGGCCGGGTCGAAGCGGCGCAGCGCGTGGTTCACGGTGTCGGCGACGGCCACGGTGCCGTCGGGGAGCAGGGCGAGCCCTTGGGGCTCGCTGAAGCGGGCCCGCTCGCCCGCGCCATCCGTAAGGCCGCGCTCGCCCGCGCCGATCCGCCGCACCACGCTCTCGCCGTCCGCCGCGAGCTCCACGAGCTGATGGCGGGTGGTGTCCGAGACGAGGAAGGTGCCGCCGGGCAGCAGCAGCGCCTTACCGGGGAAGCGCAGCTCGGTGGGGACCGGCTCCGGCGGCACATATGGGCCGTCGCCGCGCCGGAGGGTGCCCTTGGCGGCGTGCTCGGCCTCGAGCTGCCCCACGAGGGCCTCCAGGGCGTGCGCATGGCCCTCGCCCGCGTGCTGGGCGACCACATAGCCCTCGGGGTCGATGACGACGAGGGTGGGCCAGGCCCGTACCGCGTACTGCTTCCAGGTGGCCAGCTCGGGGTCGTCGAGGACCGGGTGGTGCACCTCGTAGCGCTCGACCGCGTCCACGACCGCCTGGTGCTCCGCCTCGTGGACGAACTTCGGCGAGTGCACCCCGACGATCACCACGGTGTCGCGGTGCTTCTCCTCCAGCTCGCGCAGCTCGTCCAGGACGTGCAGACAGTTCACACAGCAGAAGGTCCAGAAGTCGAGGATGACAATGCGCCCTCGCAGGTCGGTGAGGGTGAGGTCGTTGTCGCCGGTATTGAGCCAGCCGCCCCGGCCGATCAGCTCGGGGGCGCGGACGCGTGCACGTGGAGCCATATCGCCATGAAACAGCAGCCCCACCCGTGTCATTCCCCCGCCCCCCCGATGGCTTTCGACCGATGTGCTGGGGTCTGTCCGGAGATAAGGCGGAGGCGGGCGCACACGGCCGTCGCGAGCAGGCCGCCGGCCGCCGATCCGGGCCTACGATCAGAGCCGAAAGCACTGCCCGCGCGCTCGTGGGCAGCGTAACTTGAACGCACACACCAGCACCCAGCCCGCGCACCAACCGCCCGAGGGGTCCCGTGACCGTCCATCCCAGCCTTCAGACCTCCATCGACGCCTGGACGCACTCCATCGACGCGATATCGGAGTTGGTGAATCCGCTCGCGGAGCGCGAGTGGAACCTCGCCACCGAGTGCCCGGGATGGTCGGTGCGGGACGTCGTCTCGCATGTGATCGGACTCGAATGCGAGATGCTCGGCGATCCCCGTCCCATCCACACGCTGCCGCGTGACCTCTTCCACGTCACCAACGAGCTGTCGCGGTACATGGAGGTCCAGGTCGACGTCCGGCGCTGCCACACCGCGCCCGAGATGACCTCCGAGCTGGAGTACACCGTCATCCGGCGGGGCCGCCAGCTGCGGAACGAGAAGCGCGCCCCGGACGCCATGGTGCGCTGGCCCGGCGGCTCCGAGGTGACGCTGGGGGAGGCCCTGATGAAGCGGGTCTTCGACATCTGGGTGCATGAGCAGGATCTGCGCCGGGCCCTGAACAAGCCCGGCAATCTGGACTCGCCGGGCGCCGCGATCACTCGTGATCTGCTGCTGTCGGCGCTGCCGAAGGTGGTCGCCAAGGACGCGGGCGCGGCGCCCCACTCGGCCGTCGTCTTCGATGTGAACGGCCCGATGGAGTTCATGCGGACGGTACGGGTCGACGCGGACGGCCGGGGCAGCATCGACGGCAGCGTCTCGCTCGGGCCGACGGCCACGCTCTCCCTGGACTGGGAGACCTACCTGCGGCTGGCGTGTGGGCGGGTGCGGCCCGAGGCGGTCTCGGAGCGGCTGAAGATCGAGGGCGACCAGCAGCTGGCCGAGGCGATCCTCGGACACTTCGCGATCACGCCGTAGCGCCTCCCGGAGGGGCGGGCCGCACAGCGCCTGGGATCACGCCGTAGCGCCGCCCGCCCGCAGGGTCAGCCGTACACCCCCTGGGACCGCGCCGTAAGCCCCCTGGGGGGTCACGCCGTGAGCCGCCTCGGGGAGCACGCCGTGACGCCCCTGGGGGTCACGCCGGTACGTGCACGGCGGTCACACCGGTACGTGCACGGCCTCGACCCGGCTCGCGACCACGCGGTCGCGCTCCCGGCGGTGCGCCCGTCCGCGCAGCCGCAGGATCTGGCTGATGCCGAGGGCCTGCAGCACGAACACCGAGGCGAACGCGATCCGGTAGTCCTGGCCGGTCAGGTCCAGCAGCACGCCGACGGCCAGCAGGGTGGTCATCGAGGCCGTGAAGCCGCCCATGTTGACGATTCCCGACGCGGTGCCGATCCGCTCGGGCGGATTGGCGGGCCGGGCGAAGTCGAAGCCGATCATCGACGCGGGTCCGCAGGCGCCGAGCACCACGCACAGGACCACCAGCAGCCACATGGGCGCGTGGGCGGACGGCCAGACCAGCACGGTGCCCCACAGCAGCGCGGTGGCGCCGACCGTGCCGAGGGCCAGCGGGGCGCGGGCGGCGTGGTGCCGGGCGATGACCTGCCCGTAGACCAGGCCGACCGCCATGTTGGAGAGCACCACGAGGGTCAGCAGCTGGCCCGCGGTCGCCTGGGACAGCCCCTCCGCCTCGACCAGGAACGGCATCCCCCACAGCAGCAGGAAGACCATCGCCGGGAACTGGGTGGTGAAGTGCACCCACATGCCGAGCCGGGTGCCGGGCTCGCGCCAGGCGTCCGCGATCTGCCGGCGGACGTAGTCGGCGCCCAGGTGCGTGGCGGGCGCGGGCTCGAAGCCCTCGGGGTGGTCCTTGAGGAAGAACAGCACCAGGACGAAGACGGCCAGGCCGCCGAGCGCGCTGCCCGCGAAGGTCGTGGTCCAGCCGACGCCGTGCAGGGACCGGGCGATCACCAGCGTGGAGACCAGGTTGCCCGCCATGCCGAAGAGCGCGGCGATCTGGGCGATGAGCGGCCCACGGCGGGCCGGGAACCAGCGCGAGCCGAGCCGCAGCACGCTGATGAAGGTCATCGCGTCACCGCAGCCGAGCAGCGCCCGGGAGCCCAGCGCCATCCCGTAGGAGTGGGAGAACGCGAAGCCGAACTGCCCCAGGGTGAAGAGCACCACCCCGAGCATGAGCACCTTACGGGTGCCGAGACGGTCGACCATGAGCCCGACCGGTATCTGCATCCCGGCGTAGACCAGCACCTGCAGGATGGAGAAGGTCGACAGCGCCGACGCGTTGATGTGGAAGCGCTCGGCGGCGTCGATACCGGCGACGCCGAGGCTGGTGCGATAGGTGATGGCGACGAAGTAGACGGCGACGCCCAGACCCCACACGGCGACGGCACGACGGCCGCCGGGCGGATCCCCGGGCAACTGGGCCGAGGTCATCGCGCCTCACCCCGGGCGAGGTTGTTCACCCAGCTGATGTGGCGCTGCACCAGCCCGGACGCGAAGCCGGCGTCCCCGGCGCGCAGGGCCCGGAGGATCTCCGTGTGCTCGGTGATGTTCTTGGCGATCCGGCCGGGCTCGGCGTGCATGGTGGCCACGCCCATCCGGAGCTGGCGGTCCCTCAACTGGTCGTAGAGCTGCGCCAGGATGGCGTTTCCCGCCGCCCTGACGATCGCCGCGTGGAAGCAGCGGTCGGCGGCCGCGAAGGCGGCCAGATCTCCGGCCACCGCGTGCGCCTTCTGCTCCTCCAGCAGCTCCTCGAGCCGCCCCAGGAGCCGTTCCCCGGCCGGGACGACCTTGGCGACCGCGTGCTGCTCCACCAGCAGCCGGGTCTCGACCACATCCGCGATCTCCTGGGAGGAGACGGGCAGCACCAGAGCACCCTTCTTCGGATAGAGCTTGAGCAGCCCCTCGGCCTCCAGGCGCAGCAGCGCCTCCCGGACGGGCGTACGGGAGACCCCGACGGCGTCCGCGAGTTCGCCCTCGCTCAGCAGTGTGCCGCCCTCGTAGCGGCGGTCGAGGACGGCTTGTTTGACGTGGTGGTAGACGCGTTCGGCGGCGGGCGGCGGCTTGGTGGCCGTATCGGCGGGACTCATGATGCGCACATCATAGATACAAGATGCATGCGCACTCATCCCCCGTCCGCGATGCGGACGGGGGATGGGGTCTGCCGCTACCTCACGCCCACGTGATCAGGCGCTTCGGGCGCTCCAGGACGGCCGCGACATCCGCGAGCACCTTGGAGCCCAACTCGCCGTCGACCAGCCGGTGGTCGAAGGAGAGCGCGAGCGTGGTCACCTGGCGGGGCTTGACCTCGCCCTTGTGGACCCACGGCTGGAGCTTGACGGTGCCGAAGGCGAGGATCGCGGACTCACCGGGGTTGAGGATCGGCGTGCCCGCGTCGATGCCGAAGACGCCGACGTTGGTGATGGTGACCGTGCCGCCGGACATGTCGGCCGGGGTGGTCTTGCCCTCACGGGCGGTGGTGACCAGCTCGCCCAGGGCGGACGCCAGTTCGGGCAGGGTCTTGGCGTGGGCGTCCTTGATGTTGGGGACGATCAGCCCGCGCGGCGTGGCGGCCGCGATGCCCAGATTGACGTAGTCCTTGTAGACGATCTCCTGGTTGTCCTCGTCCCAGGTGGCGTTGACGTCCGGGTTGCGCCGGATGGCCACCAGCAGGGCCTTGGCGACCAGCAGCAGCGGGTTGACCCGAAGCCCGGCCATCGCCGGGTCCTGCTTGAGGTCGGCGACGAGCTTCATCGTGCGGGTCACGTCGACCGTCACGAACTCGGTCACATGCGGGGCGGTGAAGGCGCTGTTGACCATCGCCTGCGCGGTGGCCTTCCGTACGCCCTTCACGGGCACCCGGCGCTCCCGGCCCTCCACGGCCCTGGACGGGGCCGCCACGGGCGTCTCCCGGGCCGTCTGGACGGCCTCGGCGGCCGCGTGGACGTCCTCGCGGGTGATGATCCCGTCCGGCCCGCTCGGGGTGACCGCCTCCAGGTCGATGCCCAGGTCCTTGGCCAGCTTGCGGACCGGGGGCTTCGCCAGCGGCCGGGCCGTCCGGCCACTGCCGTTCAGTTCGGGCGAGGGTGAGGGCGCGGGCGCGGCCTCGGGGCGCGCGGGGGCGGGCGCGGGCTCCTGGGGCGCGGGCGCCCCGGCGGAGGGGGCGGGCACCGAGCCCTGGGAGCCCGGCACCGGCTTGCGCGGACGGCGCTTGGTGGAGGCTGGCGCCGCCCCGTAGCCGACCAGGTTGGCCTGGCGGCCCTCCTTCTCGGCGGGCTCGGCCTCGGCGGCGGGCTTCTCGGCGGGCTTCCCCGCGGCGGGAGCGGCCTGGGGCGGCGCCTCCCCCGCTCCCGGGTCGGTGTCCACCGAGATGATCGGCGTGCCCACGTCCACGGTGGTGCCCTCGTCGAAGCGCAGCTCGTGCACCACGCCGTCGAAGGGGATGGGCAGCTCGACGGCGGCCTTGGCGGTCTCGACCTCGCACACCACCTGACCGTCGGTCACGGTGTCGCCCGGCGCCACGAACCACTTGAGGATCTCGGCCTCGGTCAGTCCCTCGCCCACATCGGGCATCTTGAACTCACGGAAGCGCTGTTCGACTGCGGTCATCGTCACGATCTCCTCAAGCCCTTCAGTACGCCAACGCGCGGTCTACGGCGTCGAGCACCCGGTCCAGCCCCGGAAGGTACTCGTCCTCGAGCCGTGACGGCGGGTACGGCGAGTGGAAGCCGCCGACCCGCAGCACCGGAGCCTCGAGGTGATAGAAGCACCTCTCGGTGATGCGCGCGGCGATCTCCGACCCAGTGCCCAGGAATACCGGAGCCTCGTGGACGACGACCAGCCGGCCCGTCCGCTCCACGGAACGCTGGATGGTGTCGAAGTCGATCGGCGACATCGACCGCAGGTCCACGACCTCGATCGACTTGCCCTCCTCGGCGGCGGCAGCGGCGGCGTCCAGGGCGACCTTCACCATCGGGCCGTAGGCCGCGAGGGTCAGGTCCGCCCCCGGCCGCACCACCCGGGCGGCGTGCAGCGGACCGGGGATCGCGGCGGTGTCGACCTCGGACTTGTCGTGGTAGCGGCGCTTGGGCTCGAAGTAGATCACCGGGTCGTCGCTGCCGATGGCCTGCTGCAGCATCCAGTACGCGTCGGAGGCGTTGGCGGGCGAGATCACCTTCAGCCCGGCCACATGCGCGAACAGCGCCTCGGGCGACTCGCTGTGGTGCTCCACCGCGCCGATGCCGCCGCCGTACGGAATGCGGATGACGACCGGCAGCTTGACCTTGCCGAGCGAGCGTGCGTGCATCTTGGCGAGCTGGGTGACGATCTGGTCGTAGGCGGGGAAGACGAAACCGTCGAACTGGATCTCCACCACCGGGCGGTAGCCGCGCAGCGCGAGCCCGATCGCGGTGCCCACGATGCCGGACTCGGCGAGCGGGGTGTCGATGACCCGGTCCTCGCCGAAGTCCTTCTGCAGCCCGTCGGTGACGCGGAAGACGCCTCCCAGCTTGCCGACGTCCTCGCCCATGATCAGGACCTTGGGGTCGGACTCGAGGGCCGTGCGCAGTGACGCGTTGATCGCCTTGGAGAGCGACATCTTCTCGGCGGCCATGTCAGATGCCCTCCTCAGCGGTGACGAACGAAGCCTGGTACTCGGCGAACTGGGCCCGCTCCTCGTCGACGAGCGCGTGCCCGTCGGCGTAGGTGTGCTCGAACAGCGCCATGTCATCCGGGTCGGGCATGGCCCGCACCGCGTCCCGCACGCGCTTGGCCAGCGCGTCGCTCTCCCGCTCCAGCTCGGCGAAGAACGCGTCGTCGGCCAGGCCCTCGCGGGTCAGCAGGGTGCGCAGCCGCAGGATCGGGTCCTTGGTCTCCCACAGCTCCCGCTCCTCGGGGGAGCGGTAGCGCGTCGGGTCGTCGGAGGTGGTGTGGGCGCCCATGCGGTAGGTGAACGCCTCGATGAGCATCGGGCCCTGCCCGGTGCGCGCCCGCTCCAGCGCGGCCTTGGTGACGGCCAGGCAGGCGAGGACGTCATTGCCGTCCACCCGCACGCCGGGGAAGCCGTAGCCCTGGGCGCGCTGGTAGAGCGGGACCCGGGTCTGCTTCTCGGTGGGCTCGGAGATGGCCCACTGGTTGTTCTGGCAGAAGAAGACCACCGGCGCGTTGTACACCGCGGAGAAGGTGAACGACTCGGCGACGTCGCCCTGGCTGGAGGCGCCGTCACCGAAGTAGGCCAGGACCGCGGCGTCGGCGCCGTCCTTGGCGATGCCCATCGCGTAGCCGGTCGCGTGCAGCGTCTGCGAGCCGATCACGATGGTGTACAGGTGGAAGTTGTTGCTGTTCGGGTCCCAGCCGCCGTGGTTCACCCCGCGGAACATCCCGAGCAGGTTGGTCGGGTCGACGCCACGGCACCAGGCCACACCGTGCTCGCGGTAGGTCGGGAAGACGTAGTCGTCGTCGTGCAGCGCCCGGCCGGAGCCGATCTGCGCCGCTTCCTGGCCGAGCAGCGACGCCCACAGGCCCAGTTCGCCCTGGCGCTGCAGGGTGGTCGCCTCGGCGTCGAACCGCCGTGTCAGCACCATGTCCCGGTACAGACCGCGCAGCTCCTCCGGGGTCGGGTCGATGGCGTATTCGGGGTGCTCGACACGCTCGCCCTCGGGGGTCAGCAGCTGTACGAGTTCGGTCTGGGCCTCCGGCTGCTTCTTGGCGTCCCGCGCGGTGGTGCTGCGCTTGGCTCCGCTGCGGCGCGGCTTGCGCGCGGCAGTGCTCTCCACGGTCACGTGTGCTCCTCCGTCTGTCCGGCCCCCGGGATCCGCCGGCGGCCAGTTGCGGCTCGCCCGTTCCGTCTCGGCACACGGGGTGGGTGCGCCGAGGCATGGCCGGGCGTGACAGGTTCCCGGCGGCTGGCCCTGCACAAGGCACGTTACCCAGTGCCTCGCATGTCTGCGAAACCCCACCTGACCTGCAATTTTGCTTGGATTTCCAAGTAAATCGCGCGAGGCGGGAAACATCCACTGGTCACAGCCTCGCCAGCCGCCGGACAAGCGCACGTTATCCCGCGGGACAAGGGCACGGGAAGACATGGTGTGTGAGACTGGATCCGTGCGCGAAGAAGGAAAAATAGGGATATTCCTGGTTGACGACCATGAAGTCGTCCGGCGCGGCGTACGGGATCTGCTCGCGAGCGAGCCGGACATGGAGGTGGTCGGCGAGGCGGGCACCGCGGCCGACGCCCTGGCGCGGATCCCGGCCGCCCGCCCGGATGTCGCCGTCCTGGACATCCGGCTGCCCGACCGCAGCGGGGTCGAGGTCTGCCGGGAGATCCGCGCCCGCGACGAGAGCATCCGCTGCATGATGCTCACCTCCTTCGCCGACGACGAGGCCCTCTTCGACGCCATCATCGCGGGTGCCTCCGGCTATGTCCTGAAAGACATTCGCGGCGAGGAACTGCTCTCCGCCGTCCGGGACGTGGCCGCGGGCCGGTCGCTGCTCGACCCGGTGGCCACCGCCCGGGTGCTGGAGCGGCTGCGCGGCCAGACGGCCGCCAAACCGGACGACCGGCTCGCCGCCCTCACCGAGCAGGAGCGCCGCATCCTGCTGCTGATCGGGGAGGGGCTCACCAATCGGGCGATCGGCGAGCGGCTCCATCTCGCCGAGAAGACGATCAAGAACTATGTCTCCAGCCTGCTCGCCAAGCTGGGCATGGAGCGCCGGTCGCAGGCGGCGGCCTATGTCGCCCGGATGCAGGCGACCCAGCCCCAGAAGCACTAGGGTCCGTCGTTCGGATTAGGCCCAGAAGCGCTGCGGGGGGTGTCCGCCGCGTGGCGGGGGCCTTGCCCCGGGGTCTGGGGCGGAGTCCCGGTCGAGGGAAGGGGCGGGAGGGGAAGCAAGTCCCGGTCGAGGGAAGGGGCGGGAGGGGAAGCAGCCCGCCGCAGGCGCCAAGACCCGTCGGACACCCCGGCCCCGGGCGGGCGACGCGGGCCGAGAAGCGCCGGGCCCCGTCTCGGTCAACCGGCCGTACCCCGGTGTACCGTGCGTCGCCGTCCTCGCGCGCCATGGCGGTGATCCCCGGTGATCTAACATCTGGCAGGTGCCGCGCTCACATGTACACTCCGCCGAGGCCGCTCCCGACGGGGAAACCCTGGGCGCCCTGCTCCGCCGCTACGACAGCGCCGGTGAGGCCGTCTCCTGCGAACCGCTCACCCAGGGGCTGCTCAACCGGGGCTACCACCTCGCCACCACCCGCGGCCGCTTCTTCCTCAAACACCACCTCGACGGCGACCGCACCGCCATCGCCCGCCAGCACCGGGTCACCCAGCGGCTGGACGCGCTCGGGGTGCCCGTCGCCCCGCCGGTCCCCGACGCCCACGGCCGTACGGTCGCCGTCATCGGCGGCCGCTGCTACGCGTTACACCCCTGGATCGACGGACAGCACCGCGCCGGCGGTGAGCTGACCACCCCCCAGTGCTCGCGGCTGGGCGGACTGCTCGGACTTGTCCACACCTGTCTGGAGCGCGTCATGCGGGCCCGTACGGGCGACCGCCGGCCGCCCGAGGAGGCGGCCGACCCCGAGGACACCTTCGACGTCATCGACGAGCTGCTCACGCTGATCCCGGGGCGCCGGGACCGCGACAGCTTCGACGAACTCGCCGAGCACCGCCTGGTCGAGCGGCGGACGCTGCTGGAGCGGCACGCCCACCGCCGCCCGGAGACCCACGCCATCCCGGTCGCCGGCTGGGTGCACGGCGACTTCCACCCGCTGAATCTGCTCTACCGCGACACGGAACCGGCCGCCATCGTCGACTGGGACCGGCTCGGGGTGCAGCCGCGCGCCGAGGAGGCGGTCCGGGCCGCCGCGATCTTCTTCGTACGGCCCGACGGCACCCTGGAGCTCCCCAAGGTGCGCTCCTACGCACGGGCGTACCGCTGCACGGCGGGGGCCGGGGCCTCCGAGCTGGCCGCGGCCGTGCACCGGGTGTGGTGGGAGCGGCTCAATGACTTCTGGATGCTGCGCTGGCGCTACCAGCGCGGGGACCGGCGCGCCGATCCGCAGTTCCCGGCGGCCGCGGCGCTGGTGGTGTGGTGGACCCGGGAGTACGACGCGGTCCGCGACGCCTTCTGCGGGTGACCCAGACGGCTGCAGGGGCGCCGGGCCCCCGGGCCGTTACGGAATGCCGCCGTCCGTGGCGCCCGTCGTACCGGTGGGGTCGGCGGTGGGCTCGGTCGGCCCGTCGTCGGTGGGCTCGGTGGTCGGCTCATTGCCGCCCGGGGTGGTCGGCTCCTCGGTGGGCACGTTGGTGCCCGGGTCCGTCTCCGAGTCCGTCGGCTCGTCCGTGGGGTCATCGGAGTACGTCGGCGTCGGGTCCTCGGACGGGGTGTAGTCGTCGCCCGTGTTCCCGGCGGTGGAGTCGTCGGTCGGGACCGAGCCGTCGCCCGTGTCGTCGGTCGGCTCGTCGCTCGGCTTGGGGGTCTTGTCCTGGGTGACCGACGTCTTGGGCTTGGTCGGCTGCTTGTCGTCGTCCTTCTTGCCGTACTGCAGGGCGAAGGCGACCCCCGCCGCGACCGCGATCACCGCGAGCACCGCGATCAGCCACACCTTGCCGCGGCCCTTACGGCGGCCGGAACCGCCGTCACCGCCCCCGGGGCCGCTGACGATCGGCTGCTGGGAGGTCTCACCGTGGCCGGGGTGCGGCAGCGCGGTGGTGGCCCCGGGCACGCCCGGCATGCCCATGGCGGGGGTGGCGGCGCCCAGGTGCTGGGTGACCGGGCCGGTGCTCCAGACGCCGGTGTGGCCGCCCGCCTCGTGGAGCATCTGCAGCGCGTACTGGACCATGCCGCGCATTTCCTCGGCGCTCTGGAACCGGTCGTCCGGGTCCTTGGCGAGGGAGCGCATGACCAGGCCGTCCAGCTCCGGCGGCACGGTGCCGGAGGTCTCCGAGGGCGGCACCGGGGTGTCCTGGACGTGCTGGTAGACCACCGAGAGCGGGGTCTCCCCGGTGAACGGCGGGCGGAGCGCCAGCAGTTCGTAGAGCAGACATCCGGTGGCGTACAGGTCGGAGCGGTGGTCCACGGCCTTGCCGAGGGCCTGCTCCGGCGAGAGGTACTGGGGTGTGCCCATGACCATGCCGGTCTGGGTCATGGTGGACTGCGCGCCGTGCAGGGCGCGGGCGATGCCGAAGTCCATCACCTTGACCGCGCCGCTGTGAGTGATGATCACGTTGGCGGGCTTGATGTCACGGTGCACGATGCCGTGCTGATGGCTGTAGGCGAGCGCCTCCAGCACCCCGGAGACGATGATCAGCGCCTGATCCGGCGGCGGGGCCTCGGCGTTGAGCAGCAGATCGCGGATGGTCCGGCCCTCGACCAACTCCATGACGATGTACGGCACGGTGTTCTGGCCGACGGTGTCCTCGCCGGAGTCGTAGACCGCCACCACGGCGTGGTGGTTCAGCCCCGCGACGGACTGTGCCTCGCGGGTGAAGCGGGCCTTGGACACCGGGTCCTCGGCCAGATCGGCGCGGAGCAGCTTGACCGCGACCGTCCGGCCGAGCCGGAGGTCCTCGGCGGCGAAGACTTCCGCCATACCGCCGCGGCCGAGACGACCGGTAAGCCGATATCGACCATCGCCAACAAGTCCTCCGTTACCCCACGCTTCCGGCAAGTCCGGCATGCCGGACCCGCTGGCGTCAGGTTCGGAGGGCCCCTGGGCGCTCTGGGTCTGTGCCATCGGTCCTCGCCGTCTCGTTCTCGGTGGGGGTCTGGTCGAGCTCGCCCCGCCCGCGGGCGGTACGGTTCCTGCTAGGCACGCTACAGCCTTCGCGCCGTACATCGGTTGGTGATGGACCGGCCATCAAACCTGTTGACGCCAAAGCGATGCAAATCGCGTGACGGGTTCTTGCTCATCCGGTCACGGAACGGGCACGCGGCTTGACGTGTCCGTGGCCTGGGGCAGACTTGGCCACGATATCCAGAACATCAAGATCAATGCGTCGAAACGTGCGCGTCAGAGTAGTGAGTGCGCCTAGGGGGAAGTACGAAATGAGCCAGTACGGCGCATCAGGCAGGTATCACGGCCAATCTCTGGCGAACGGCCGCTATCAACTGCGTGACCTGCTGGGCGAGGGCGGAATGGCTTCCGTTCACCTGGCCTATGACTCCGTACTGGACCGCCAGGTCGCTATCAAGACGCTTCATACCGAGCTGGGGCGCGAGCAGTCCTTCCGCGAGCGGTTCCGCCGCGAGGCCCAGGCTGTAGCGAAACTCACGCACACCAATATCGTCTCGGTCTTCGACACCGGCGAGGACTCCGTCGACGGCTCCTTGATGCCGTACATCGTCATGGAGTACGTCGAGGGCCAGCCGCTGCGCGCGGTTCTGGACACCGATGTCCGGCAATACGGTGCGATGCCGACCGAAAAGGCGCTGAAGATCACCGGCGATGTGCTGGCGGCGCTGGAAATCAGCCATGAGATGGGGCTGGTCCACCGCGACATCAAGCCCGGTAACGTGATGATGACCAAGCGTAATGTGGTCAAGGTCATGGACTTCGGCATCGCCCGCGCCATGCAGTCCGGGGTCACCTCCATGACCCAGACCGGCATGGTCGTCGGCACCCCGCAGTACCTCTCCCCCGAGCAGGCGCTGGGCCGCGGCGTCGACGCCCGCAGCGACCTGTACTCGGTCGGCATCATGCTCTTCGAGCTACTGACCGGCAGGCTGCCCTTCGACGCTGACTCGCCGCTGGCCATCGCGTACGCGCACGTCCAGGAGGAGCCGGTCGCGCCCTCCGCGATCAACCAGTCCATTCCCCCGGCGGTGGACGCGCTGGTCGCCCGCGCCCTGAAGAAGAACCCGAACGAGCGCTTCCCGACCGCCGAGGCCATGCGCGACGAATGCGCCCGGGTCACCCGCACCGGGCAGACCGGCGCCTCCCCGATCATCATCAGCGGCGGCCCGCCGGCCCGCAGCGGCGTCGGCGTCGGCTCGGCCGTCTTCCCGCCGATCGACCAGCAGACGCCCGCCCCCGGCCCCGGCAGCGTCCAGACGCCGTACCAGCCGCAGCCCTCCGCCGGGCAGTACGGCGCCTTCGGCCCGTCCACCCCGGCCCCGGCCACCCCGCCGATGGGGCAGCACGGCTACCAGACCCCGACGCCGTCGTACCAGGGCCCCAGCACCCCGCCGCCGTACAGCGTCTCGCCCTCGGCGCCGTCCGGAGGCGGCGGCAACGGCAACAAGCGCGTGATCATAGGCTCGGCCGTCGTCGCGGCGGTCGCGGTCATCGCCGTGGTCCTGGCCATCGCGTTCAGCGGTGACGACGGCTCCAAGGACGAGAGCAAGGGGGGCGGGGGTGGCGGCGGCAAGACGTCGAAGCCGTCGGCCTCCGACACCGCATCGGGCTTCCGCATGGGCGACAAGACCAAGACGATCGAAACGTCGAGGTGCACCGACGCCTACGAGGACTCCGACGAGAAGGGCACGTACTCGGTGCCCGACTTCCAGAACCTCTACATCGACTCGGTGAAGAAGTGCATCCGGGCCGCGGGCTGGAAGTACCGCGTGGTGACCCAGGACGAGAATCTGTGGGGCAAGGGCACCGTCCTCAATTACACGTACCGGAACTACGAGCCGTACAACCCCAAGACGGACACCATCGAGCTGACCGTCTCCACGGGTAACCCGGGGTAGCCACGGCTTCGCGCCGGCCACGCGCCCGGCGCACCCCGCCGACTCCGCACACGACGCCGCGGGCCGCACCGGAAGGTGCGGCCCGCGGCGTCGTTTCGTCGTGCGGTGCCTGGCTCAGAGATACGGCCCCGAGCGGGCGCCACCCGGCTTGGGCATGTCCTCGTCCTCCTCGCCCCCGCCGAGCCCGGGCGGCAGCGCCCGGCGCATCTGCTCCAGCTGGGCACGCGCCGCCATCTGCTGCGCGAACAGGGTGGTCTGGATGCCGTGGAACAGCCCCTCCAGCCAGCCGACCAACTGGGCCTGGGCGATCCGCAGTTCCGCCTCGGTGGGCACCGCCTCGTCCGTGAAGGGCAGCGACAGCCGCTCCAGCTCCCCGATCAGCTCGGGTGCGAGCCCGTCCTCCAGCTCCTTCACCGAGCTGGAGTGGATCTCCTTGAGCCGGACCCGGCTGGCCTCGTCGAGGGGTGCGGCGCGCACCTCTTCCAGCAGCTGCTTGATCATGCTGCCGATCCGCATGACCTTCGCCGGCTGCTCGACCATGTCTGTCACGGGAATCTCGCGCGACTCGTCGTCACCACTGCCCTCGCCAGAAGCAGGACCGACGCCGCCGAGTGCCATGCCGTCCGGACCGACGACCAGGACGTGCGGGCTCTCCTGCGCTCGTTCGTTCATCGGCTGGTTCATACCCCTATTGTTCCGCACCGGCATCCGGTCCGGCGGTCGAGGGTCGTGGATTGGGCGGCGATGTCAGCGGCGGCGCAGCCGCAGACCGAAGAACGCCAGGCCGAGGCCGAGACCGGTGAGCGCGAGACCGGTGCCCAGCGGCAACACCCGCATCGCCCGCTCGCTGGGCTCGGCGGCGCTCCGCTGAGCACCGTAAGGCTGCCCGGAGGGGAGCACCTCGCGCGCCTGGTGGCGGTCCGGGCGCTGTGGCATGGGGAGGGAGGACGGCGTCCACTCGGGCACCAGCGAGAACCGCCCGGTCCCCTCGTCGCTCTCGGTCCCGCTCTCGTCCCCCTCTCCGTCCCTTTCGCCGTCCCGGTCCCGTGTCCCGGCCGAGGGGTCCTCGTCCGACGGTGAGGGAGCGGGGGGCCGGGCGCGGCCGGGGTGCGTACGGCCCTCGCCCGCCCGGGTGCCCGCCAGCCCACCGTCGTCGTCGGCGGCGCGGGCGGCGGGGGTGGTCGAGGTGGCGGATGCGGCGTGGGCGGCCTGGGCCGCCTGGGTGGCGGTCAGGGCGGTGCCCGCCAGCAGGGCCGCCGCGGGGAGTGTGCGGAGTGTCGCAGGGTTCACGGTGGTCACCCTCCCGTGCCGAACCGTTGCGTAACGGGATCAGCGTCACACGAGGGTACGCATCGGGCACCCTGGGCGCCGCCGTACGGACCGCGCCGCCGCAGTGGCTACCGCGACGCCGCAACGGCTCCGCGACGCCGCCGTCCGTACGGATCGCTCCGGGCCGGGGCCGGGCGGTTCCGCAGCAGAGCAGGGGCAACCCGACGGCCCGGCGACGCCGTGGCTGCGACGGAGAGCCGGGGCGGCCCGGCGGGTCCGGCGGCCCGGCGTGCGGACCGCCGGACCGCCCGTGACGAACGCTCCTTACGGCTTCCGTCAGCGCCCCGGGCCTGCCCGTGCCGCTCAGGTCGTCAGCAGGATCTTCCCCACATGCTCGCTGGACTCCAGCAGCCGGTGGGCCTCCGGGGCATCCCGCATCGGGACGGTGCGGTAGACGATCGGGCGGACCCGGCCGCCCGCGATCAGCGGCCAGACATGCTCCTGCACCGCCGCGATGATCGCCGCCTTCTGCGCCAGCGAGCGGCCCCGCAGCCCGGTGGCCGTCACGGCGGCGCTCTTGGAGAGCAGACCGGCCAGGTTCAGCTCGGCCTTCGCCCCGCCCTGCAGCCCGATGATCGCCAGTCGGCCGTTGGTGGCGAGCGTCTGTACGTTCCGGGCGAGGTACTTCGCGCCGACGATGTCCAGGATGACGTCGGCCCCCACCCCGTCGGTGGCCCGGCGGATCTCCTCGACGAAGTCCTGCTCGCGGTAGTCGATCAGGATGTCGGCGCCCAGCTCCCGGCAGGCCGCCAGCTTCTCCGGGCCGCCCGCGGTCACCGCGACCCGCGCCCCGACCGCCTTGGCGAGCTGGATCGCCATGGTGCCGATACCGCTCGATCCGCCGTGCACCAACACCGTCTCGCCCGGCCGGAGATGGGAGATCATGAAGACGTTGGACCATACGGTCGCGGTCACTTCGGGCAGCGCGGCGGCGGTGACCAGGTCCACGCCCTCGGGGAGGGACAATAGCTGCCCCGAGGGAACCACCACCTTCTCGGCATATCCACCGCCCGCGAGCAGGGCGCACACCTCGTCGCCCACGGCCCGGCCGGTGACGCCGGGGCCCAGCGCCGAGATCCGGCCCGAGCACTCCAGCCCGGCGTAGGGCGCGGCTCCGGGCGGTGGCGGATAGACGCCCTGGCGCTGCAGCACATCCGCGCGGTTGACGCCGGCGGCGGCCACGTCGACCAGGACCTCACCCTCACCGGGTACGGGATCGGGGACCTCGGCCCATACCAGGGCTTCGGGGCCACCGGGTTCGGGAATCGTGATCGCATGCATGGCCGCGAGGCTACTCCTGGACCATCGGCGCGCGAACGATCGTGATCAGCCGGTCGGCCGCCTGCAGCGGACTGGCGTCGGGGTCGTCGTAGGCGAGCAGACGATGGCCGCGCAGCACCGACACCACGAGGTCGTCGGTGTCCCGCACCGACTTGCCCACCTCCGCCTTCACCACGGTGCGCTCCACCAGGTCCAGGCCCGAACCCTGCTGGATCAGATCCTCGATCACCGCCCCGGCCGTCGGGCTCTGCACGCTCATGCCCAGCAGCCGGCCGGCCGCGCTGGCGCTGGTGATCACCGCGTCGGCTCCGGACTGGCGCAGCAGCGGCGCGTTCTCCTCCTCGCGCACCGCCGCCACGATGTTGGCGCCCCGGTTGAGCTGCCGGGCCGTCAGCGTGACCAGGACGGCGGTGTCATCGCGCTGGGTGGCGATCACGAACTGGCGGGCGCGCTGCGCCTCCGCGCGCAACAGCACATCGCTACGGGTCGCGTCGCCCACCACCCCCGCGAACCCGTCCGCGTTCGCCGCCTCGATCACCTTGTGGTTGGGGTCGACGACGACCACCCGGTTCTTGGCCAGTCCCGTCGCGCAGAGGGTCTGCACCGCGGACCGCCCCTTCGTGCCGAAGCCGACGACGACGGTGTGATCACGCAACGCTGACCTCCAGCGGTTCAGGCGGTACTGCTCGCGGGTTCGTTCGGCCAGGACTTCCAGGGTGGTGCCGACCAGGATGATCAGAAAGAGCACGCGCAACGGCGTGACCAGCAGGATGTTACTGAGCCGCGCGCTGTCGCTGTACGGCACGATGTCGCCGTATCCGGTCGTCGACAGCGTGACGGTCGAGTAGTAGACGGCGTCGAGGAAGTCGACGCTCTCGTCGGAGTTGTCGTGGTAGCCGGTGCGGTCGACGTAGACGATGACCACGGTCAGCACCAGCACCAGCAGCGCCAGCAGCAGTCGGCTGGCGACCTGGCGCAGCGGGCCCGCGCGGAAACGGGGCAGATGGACGCGGTGGCCACCGTCCTCGGGAGTGCGGGCGGCCGCGTCATGGCTGGGCAGCTTCACGCCGGGCCCTCCTCGGGGGATATGTCCTCGCCGTCCCCGTGGCCCGCTGCTCTGTCCGTGTGGTGGCTCGCTTGCGGTGTGCGGTGGCCGGCTTGGGGTGTGCGGTGGGCTTGGTCCGCGCGGCGCGTTTGGTCCGCGTAGCTCAGTTGCTCGGTCGTGATCGCCGACCACGGGAGATCCAGCACCTCGACCTCGGTGCCCCGCTTCGCCCCACCCGGCGGGATCACGGCGAGGCCGTCGGCCACCGCGATTCCGCGCAGCATCGCCGGGCCGTTGAAGCGCAGCGGCACCGCCGCGTCCTGCCGGAAGGTCACGGGGACCAGCCGGGTGTCCCGCGGATGCCCCTGTACGGCCTCGGCCAGCGGGGCCGGGCCGGGGGCGGGGGCCGGGCGGCCCGTCAGCGTCCGCAGCAGCGGCTCCGCGAGGGTCAGCAGACCGGACACCGCCGCGAGCGGATTGCCCGGGAGCCCCACCAGGTGGCGGGCGGGGCGGGTTTGAGGCCCGGGGGTTTCGGACTTTTCGGGGGTATCGGGGCCTTCGGGGTTCTCGCGGCTCTCGCGGTTCTCGGGTGCGAGGCGGGCGAGCAGCATGGGGTGGCCGGGGCGCACCGCCACCCCGTCCACCAGCAGTTCGGCGCCCAGGCGGCGCAGGGTGGGGTGGACATGGTCCACGGGCCCCGCGGCCGTGCCCCCGGTCGTCACGACGACATCGGCGGACGACTCGGCCACCGCCGCGCACACCGCGTCCGCCTCGTCGGCCAGCCGCCGGGTGCCCGTGACCTCGGCACCGAGCGCCCGCAGCCACGGCCCGACCATCGGCCCCAGCGCGTCCCGGATCCGGCCGTCGTGCGGCAGCCCCTCGGTGAGCAGCTCATCGCCGAGGACCAGCACCTCGACGCGCGGCCTGCGCACCGTCGGCAGTTCGTCGTATCCGGCCGCGGCGGCCAGGCCCAGTACGGCGGGGGTGACCAGGGTCCCGGCGGGGAGCAGCTGATCGCCGCTGCGGCACTCCTGGCCGCGGGTGCGGATGTCCTGGCCGAGGACGACGGGGTGGGCGGCGGACGCGTGGAGCCAGCCGTCGCCCGCGGCGGTGCCGTACTCGCTGCGCAGCACGGCGGTGGCGCCGGGCGGGACGCGGGCACCGGTGGCGATGCGGACGGCGTGGCCGTCGGGCAGGGCGGCCGCCTCACCGTGTCCGGCGAGGATGCCGTGGACCTGGTCCTTTTCATCAGTGGGCAGTCGCCAGGGGCCGGGGCCCGCGAGCGCCCAGCCGTCCATGGCGGAGGTGTCGAAGGGCGGCAGATCGGTGAGTGCGGCGAGCGGCGCGGCCAGGACCTGCCCGAGCGCCTCGGACAGCGGCCGCATCACCGGGGCGGCGTGGGCGGCCTCCTTGACGGCGGCGCGGGCGGCGATGGCGCGGGCGTCGGGCCAGGAAGTGGGGCTGTGGTGCGGTTCGTCCATAAGGGGGTGCGGGTGGGAGGTGGGGGCGGCTGGGGTGCGTTTCGGGTGCGGGGCCGGGGTCTGCGGGGCGGGGGCCCTGGACCGCGTGTTTTTGCTGCCAGTGCCCTCTGACGTCGAGTTACCCAGAAATTGGCGCCACACGTGTACGTCAGCGTCCAGCATCCCCTCCCCTCCCGCCCCGTCCCCTCCCGTCTCCTCGCGGCTCTCCCGCCGTTTCCCCGGCCGCTCATGGGCCAGGTCGAGCGCGGTCTCGGCCCAGTCCGTGCCGGTCGAGCCGGCGCTGTTGTCGCGGCCTCGTTCCGGGGCGGGCCGGCCCGGGCGGCCGTTGGCCAGGTTGAGGGCCGCGTCCGCCCAGTCGTCCTCGTCGGAGTACCCCGGACCCTCCGGTACCGGCTCCGCCTCGTTGGCCAGCGCCAGCGCCTCGTCGACCTCTCGATCCAGCGGGTCCCCGTCCCGGGGGTTGCGTGGTGTCACTGCTCCTCGGCCCAACGGGCGGCCAGCGCCGCGGCCTTCTCGGTCGCGGCGGCCAGTGCCTCCGGGCCGCCGCCCTTCTGGGCCGCGGCGTAGCCGACGAGGAAGGTGGTCAGGGGGGCTGCGGGCCGGGCGACGCCATGTGCGGCGTCACGGGCCAGATCGAGTAGCGCCGCGGTGTCGACATCCAGGTCGATCCCGAGCTCGGCCTTGACTGCGGTAATCCATTCGTCCAACACGCTTCCATGCTCCCTGATCCGCGCTCGAGCCGTGGTGATGTCCTCCCAGGTGTCGCAGTCGAACGACGCCGTGGGGTGCTGGAGGCGGGCCAGGGCCAGCTCGGAGACGAGGAGGCGCAGGGGCAGCCCGCCGAGGCCGCCGTGTTCGGTGGCGAGGAGGGCGATCTCGCGGCGCAGCGGCTCGGCGCGGTAGGCGGCGACAAGGGGCTGCTCGCGGCCGTCGGAGTCGATGAGCACGGCGCCTTCGGTGCTCTCGACGCCGTTGAGGAGGGTCTCCACGGTCTCGGGGGTCAGGAAGGGCAGATCGGCGGAGAGGACGAGGACAACCGGAGCGGTGGTCTGCCGGACGCCCGCGTCGACGGCCGCGACCGGGCCGCCGCCGGGGGGCTCCTCCCGGGCCCACCGCACGGGCCGCACCGTGGGCCTGCGCGGGCCGACGACGACGGTCCGCCCGGCGCCGCGGCAGGCGTCCAGCACCCGGTCGAGCAGGGCTCGCCCGCCCACCCGCAGTGCGGGCTTGTCCACCCCACCGAGCCGCCGGGCGGCGCCCCCGGCCAGGATCACCGCGTCATACGCACCTGGAGTCACCCCATGAGTATGGCGCCGCCGGGCATCCGCTACAGCCGTCGCAACAACACCATGGGCTGCTCCACGCAGTCGGCCACGTACCGCAGGAATCCGCCGGCGGTGCCCCCGTCGCACACCCGGTGGTCGAAGGTGAACGACAGCTGCACCACCTGGCGCACCGCCAGCTCGCCCTGGTGCACCCAGGGCTTCGGGGTGATCCGCCCGACCCCGAGCATCGCCGCCTCGGGGTGGTTGATGATCGGTGTCGAGCCGTCGACCCCGAAGACCCCGTAGTTGTTCAGGGTGAAGGTGCCGCCGGTGAGCTGCGCGGGGGCGAGAGTCCCGGTCCGCGCGGCCTCGGTCAGCCGGACGATCTCCTCGGACAGCCCCTCTATGGTCCGCCTCTGCGCGTCGCGCACCACGGGGACCACCAGGCCCCGGTCGGTCTGCGCCGCGAAGCCGAGGTGGACGTCGGGGAGCCGGATGATCTCCCGGCCTTCCCTGTCCACCGTGGCGTTGAGCTCGGGGAAGCGCGCCAGGGCCGCCGTGCAGATACGGGCCAGGAGGGCGAGCACGGAGACCTTGGGCCCGCCCGCGGCGTTCATCACCGCGCGTGCGGCGAGCAGTTCGGTCGCGTCGGCGTCCACCCAGCAGGTCGCGTCGGGGATCTCGCGCCGACTGCGGGCGAGCTTGTCGGCCACGGCGCCCCGCACCCCGCGCAGCGGAACCCGCTCCCCCTCCGGGGCGACCGCGGGGGCGGGCTCGGGCGCGGCCACGGGTGCGGAAGCCGCCACCGCTCGCTCCACATCCGCCCGCAGAATCAGCCCCTCGGGGCCTGAGCCCTTGAGCTGCCGCAGATCGACGTCGTGCTCCCGGGCCAGCCGCCGTACCAAGGGCGAGATCACCGGCAGGGGCCCGGCGGGGGCCACCGCCACCGTCTCACGCAGCGGCCCGGGGGAGAGCTGGACGCGACGGCGCCGCGCGGCGGGGCCGGCCGTGCCATAGCCGACCAGCACATTGCCCGATCCGCCGTCGGCAGCGCTCTCGGTGACCGGCGGAGCGGATCCGTCGTCCGAGCCCTCCGGCACGGCGACCGTGATCAGCGGTGCCCCGACCGGCACCTCCGCGCCCTCCTCGCCGTAACGGGCCGTCACCACGCCGCCGTAGGGGCACGGCACATCCACCATCGCCTTGGCCGTCTCGACCTCGACCACCGGCTGGTCGACCACGACCACATCACCGACCTGGACCAGCCAGCGCACGATCTCGGCGCCGGTCAGCCCCTCGCCCAGATCGGGCAGGGTGAACTCCCGTACGACAGCCATCAGACGGCGCTCCCCTCGGTCCACTCCGACTCCCACTGCAGCCGGGCGACGGCGTCCAGCACCCGGTCCACACCGGGCAGATGGTGCCGCTCCAGCATGGGCGGCGGGTAGGGGATGTCGAATCCGGCGACCCGCAGCACGGGCGCCTCCAGATGGTGGAAGCAGCGCTCGGTGACCCGGGCGGCGATTTCCCCGCCGGGCCCGCCGAAGCCTGTGGCCTCGTGGACGACGACCGCGCGGCCGGTGCGGCGCACGGAGGCGCACACCGTGTCGTCGTCGAAGGGGACGAGCGAGCGCAGATCGACGACCTCCAGATCCCAGCCCTCGGCCCGGGCCGCCTCGGCGGCTTCGAGGCACACCGGAACGGAGGGGCCGTAGGAGATCAGGGTGGCGCTGCGCCGGCCGCCGGTGGCGGGCCTGCGCACCACCGCGCGCCCGATCGGCGGCACCTGCTCGGGGGCGTCGGCCGACCAGTCGGCCTTGGACCAGTACAGCCGCTTGGGCTCGAGGAAGATCACCGGGTCGTCGGAGGCGATGGCGGCGCGCAGCAGCCCGTAGGCGTCGGCGACGGTCGCGGGGGCGACGACATGGAGGCCGGGCGTGGCCATGTAGTAGATCTCGGAGGAGTCGCTGTGGTGCTCGACGCCGCCGATGCCGCCCCCGTAGGGCACCCGCACGGTGATCGGCATCGGCATCGCGCCCCGGGTGCGGTTGCGCATCCGCGAGACATGGCTGATGAGCTGCTCGAAGGACGGGTACGCGAAGGCGTCGAACTGCATCTCGACCACCGGCCGCAGCCCGTACATGGCCATGCCCACGGCGGTGCCGAGGATGCCCGCCTCGGCGAGCGGCGTATCCGTACAGCGGTCCTCGCCGAACTCCTTGGCGAGCCCGTCGGTGATCCGGAAGACGCCGCCCAGGGTGCCCACGTCCTCCCCGAGGACATGGACGGACGGGTCGGCGGCCATGGCGTCGCGCAGCGCGCGGCCGAGGGCCTGGGCCATGGTGGCGGGCTTACGGGCGGTGTCGGCCCCGATGGCGGTGGTCATCACTCCCCCTTCCCGGAGTGGCCGGCCTCGGCGTCGAGCTCCGCTCGCAGCTGGGCCGCCTGCTCGCGCAGCTGGCTGGTCCGGTCGGCGTAGACGTGCTCGAAGAGCTCCATGGGATCGAGGACCGCGTCCTGGTGCATGCGCGTCCGCAGATCGGCGGCGAGCCGCTCCGCGGACTCCCGGGCGGCCCGGACTCCCTCGTCGTCCAGCAGACGGCGATCCCGCATGGCGTCCTCCAGGAGCGCTATCGGGTCGTGTGCCTGCCACGCCTCGACCTCGGAGTCGGGGCGGTAGCGGGTGGCGTCGTCGGCGTTGGTGTGGGCCTCGATGCGGTAGGTGACCGCCTCGACCAGGGTGGGGCCGCCTCCGCCACGGGCGCGGCGCACCGCCTCCGCCAGGACCTGGTGGACGGCGGCCACGTCATTGCCGTCGACGAGGCGGCCGGGCATCCCGTACCCGACCGCCTTGTGGGCGAGGGAGGGCGCGGCGGTCTGCTTGGCGAGCGGGACGGAGATGGCGAAGCCGTTGTTCTGGACGAGGAAGACCACCGGGGCTCGCCACACGGCCGCGAAGTTGAGGGCCTCATGAAAATCGCCCTCGCTGGTGCCGCCGTCGCCGACCAGGGCGAGGGCCACGACATCGTCGCCCTTGAGGCGGGCGGCGTGGGCGAGGCCGACGGCGTGCGGCAGCTGGGTGGCCAGCGGGGTGCACAGCGGGGCCACGCGGTGTTCGTGGGGGTCGTAGCCGGAGTGCCAGTCGCCGCGCAGCAGGGTCAGGGCGTCGACGGGGTCGAGCCCGCGGGCCACGGCGGCCAGGGTGTCGCGGTAGCTGGGAAAGAGCCAGTCGCGGTCCTCCAGCACCAGCCCGGCCGCGACCTGGCAGGCCTCCTGCCCGGTGGAGGAGGGATAGACGGCCAGCCGGCCCTGCCGGGTGAGGGCGGTGGCCTGGGCGTTGTAGCGGCGGCCGCGCACCAGCTCGCGGTGGAGCCGGGTCAGCAGATCGGGGGAGATGTCGGCGGCAGCGGCGGTGCCCAGCAGGCGGTACGGCTCCGCGTCGGGCAGCAGCGGCGCGGCCTCGACGCGGGGCTGCCAGCCGGGCGGGGGAGTGGGCCGGTAGGCACCGGGCTGCTCAAGGACCGTCATGTCGCGACCTCCTGGGCGTGGCGTACGGCGGGAGGGCGGGACGTGCCGTGCGGCATCGCCCTCCCCCTACCGATTGTTCGGTCGTTGACGCATTTTGGCTACAGGCGACCCAAGCCTGTGGACAAACGGTTCTGCAGCGCCTGTGATGAAGACAGGACGTCCATGAAGGGGAGGCGGGACGATATGCGGGGCGAACAGATGGCCAATCCGGACGGCAAACCCCCGGCGCGCCCTCTGGACGCCATCGACCACGACATCCTGCGTCTGCTCCGAACGGATGGCCGTGCCTCCATACGCTCCGTGGCCGAGCAGGTGCATGTCTCGCGCGCCAACGCCTATGCCCGGATCAACCGCCTGATCGACGACGGGGTGATCCGGGGTTTCAGCGCCCGGGTGGACCAGGAGCGGGCCGGGCAGGGTGCGTCCGCGTACATCACGCTGAAGATCGTCCAGAACTCCTGGCGCACCGTGCGCGAACAACTCCGCCAGCTCCCCGGGGCCGCCCACATCGCCCTGGTCAGCGGGGACTTCGATGTGCTGCTCCTGGTGCACACCGAGGACAACCGCTCGCTGCGCGAGCTGGTCCTCACCCGGATCCAGGCCATACCGGAGGTGCTGAGCACCCGGACGCTGCTGGTCTTCGAGGAGACGGATCTGGACTCGGAGCCGTAGCGGGGGCTGGAGCGCTCAGCGCTCCGTGCGCAGGCCCGCGAAGGCCGTCCGGACCACGGCCTCGGCCACTTCCTGGGAGGTGGCGGCCCCGCCGCGGCCCGGCCGGTACCACTCCACAATGGAGTTGATCATGCCGAAGAGCAGCCGGGTCGCCAGCCGGGCGTCCACGTCGGACCGCAGGTCGCCGTCGGCCGCCGCCTGCTTGAGCAGCTCCGCGACCTGGTGGTCGAACTCCCGGCGCCGCGCCATGGCCCACCGCTCGGTGTCCGTGTTGCCCCGGACGCGCAGCAGCAGGGTGACGTAGGGCAGCTCCTCCATCAGCACCTCGCTGGTGCGCCGGGTCACATGCTCCAGCCGTTCGATCGCCCGCCCGTCGCGTGCGGCGGGCTCCTGGAGGATGCCGAACAGCCCGTCCAGCGCACGGCTTATGGCGAGCCGGAGCAGTTCCTCCTTGCCCTTCACATGGTGGTAGATGGAGGACTTGGAGATCCCGGCGGCTCGGGAGAGGTGCTCCATGGAGGTGCCGTCGTAGCCACGCTCGTTGAACACCTCCACGGCGACCGCGAGCAGCGATTCGGGCGTGTAGGTGTCGCGCTTGGCCATGGTCATGATTAGAGCAGCCTCTCATCGGCGGCGGCACGCCGGATCAGCGCCTGGGAGGGGGCGTAGCGGCCGGTCGGACAGGCTTGGTGGAGGTTGCGCAGCGTGTCGCGCACCCAGCGGGCGCCGAGCGCGTACCCCCAGGCCAGCGGTCCGCGCGGGTAGTTGACCCCGGTCAGCATGGCCGTGTCCACGTCCTCGGGGCTCGCCACGCCGCGTGCGACGGCGTCCTCGGCGAAGTCCACGAGCATCGCGACCGTGCGAGCCACGACCATGCCGGGGACGTCCTGGACCACGCTGACCGCCTTACCGAGCGCCTGGAACAGGCCGATCGCGGACCGCAGGGACTCCTCGGTGACGGCTGGGGAGGGGGCGAGGGCGACTCGGACGGCGGTGCGGTAGTCCAGCGCCAGGTCGAAGCGGACCGCCGCGGCGAAGGGGTCGTCGGTGGCGGTCGTGCCGTCGGTCAGGGACAGGCGGGTGCCGTCGGGCAGGGCGAGATGTCCCCCGACGGGCTCGCGGGTCACCGGGATGCCCGCCTCCTCGATGAGGCCCACCAGCCCCTGCGCCGGCCCCAGGTCGCCGTGGAGGGCGACCTTCGCGGGCGGCTCGCACGGCTCGGCGGTGTGCGGGGCGGGCCGCCCGGCGCCCTCGGAGTGGTCGAACCAGCCATGGCCCGTCTTGCGCCCGAGCCGTCCGGCGGCCACGAGCTGCCGCTGGGCGAGCGACGGGGTGAATTTCGGATCGTGGAACAGCGCTTCCCACACGGATCGGGTGACGGCCTCGTTCACGTCCTGGCCGATCAGATCGGTGAGCTCGAAGGGACCCATCCGGAAGCCGCCGGACTCCCGCAGCACGGCGTCCAGGGTGGCGGGGTCGGCGGCGCGCTCCTCGTACGCCCGGAACGCCTCGGCGTAGAAGGGGCGGGCGATCCGGTTGACGATGAATCCGGGGGTGTCGGCGCAGCGCACCGGGGTCTTTCCCCAGGCCGCGACGGTGGCGTGGGCACGGTCGGCGGCGGCCTCGTCCGTTTCGGCGCCGCGGACCACCTCCACCAGCGGCATCAGCGGGGCCGGATTGAAGAAGTGCAGACCGATGAGGCGGCCGGGGCGGCGCAGGACGCCCGCGACGGCCGTGACGGAGAGGGAGGACGTGTTGGTGGCGAGCAGACAGCCGTCGGAGACCACCGACTCCAGCGCGGTGAACAGCTGCTGCTTGGCGCCGAGTTCCTCGAGGATCGCCTCGACCACCAGCTCCGCCTCGGCCAGGTCCGCGAGGTCGGCGACGGGGGCGAGCCGGCCGAGGGCCGCGTCACGGTCGGCGGCCGTGAGCCGTTCCTTGGCGACCAGCCGGCCGAGCCGGGCCGCGATGGCGTCGGCGGCCTGGGAGGCGCGGCCGGGCGCCGCGTCGTAGAGCCGCACGGGATGGCCCGCGGCCAGCGCCACCTGGGCGATCCCCTGGCCCATCGTGCCGGTGCCGATGACGGCGACGACGCCGGCGCGGTCGATCCCACGGTCGCTCGCAGTCATGCCGCAGATCCTTTTCGACGAAGTTATCCACAGGTTCGCCAGGCCCTCTTGTCCCGACCGATCGTTCGGTTACTCTAACTCTGTCGCCCATCCCAGCCCAGCCCCAGCTCGACGAGGAGTTGGTCAGTCGTGACCGCCGCACTCACCACCGCGCAGTTGACGCAAGAGCACCGCCCCACCCTCGACCAGGCCCTGGAGGCGATTCGTACCCGCGCCTATTGGTCCCCGCACCCCGAGCACCCGAAGGCTTACGGCGGCGAGGGCGAGAGCGGGCGCCCGAGCCTGAGCGTCGCCGAGGGCCAGGCCGCGTTCGAGGCGCTGCGCGGCCGGCGCATCGAGCTGGACCAGCCGGGCACCGACGGCTGGACGGGCTCCGAGGTCTCGCCGTTCGACGTCGAGATGGGCATGGAGTATCCGCATCCGGACCTCGATGTGCTCCTCCCGGCGATGCGGGCGGGGATGTCCGCCTGGCGGGAGGCCGGTCCGGAGACGCGGGCCATGGTGTGTCTGGAGATCCTGGCCCGGATCGGCGCCCGGTCGCATGAGTTCGCCCAGGCCGTCATGCACACCAGTGGTCAGGCGTACATGATGGCCTTCCAGGCTGGCGGCCCCCACGCCCAGGACCGCGGTCTCGAGGCGGTGGCGTACGCGTTCGCCGAGCAGACCCGCACCCCCGGCGCCGCGGACTGGTCCAAGCCGCAGGGCAAGCGCGACCCGCTGCGCCTGCGCAAGACGTTCACGGCGGTCCCGCGCGGTATCGCGCTGCTGATCGGCTGCAACACCTTCCCGACGTGGAACGGCTATCCGGGGCTCTTCGCCTCGCTCGCCACCGGCAATCCGGTGCTGGTCAAGCCCCACCCCCAGGCCGTGCTGCCGCTGGCGCTGACCGTCCAGGTGGCGCGCGAGGTGCTGAAGGAGGCGGGGTTCAGCCCCGATCTGGTGGCGCTGGCCGCCGAGCGGCCGGACGAGGGGATCGCCAAGGTCCTCGCCGTCCGCCCCGAGATCCGCATCATCGACTACACGGGCTCGACCGCCTTCGGCGACTGGCTGGAGACCCATGCCCGCCAGGCCCAGGTCTTCACCGAGAAGGCGGGGGTCAACACGGTGGTGATCGACTCCACCGACGACTACCAGGGCATGCTGGCCAACCTGGCGTTCTCCCTGTCCCTCTACAGCGGCCAGATGTGCACCACCCCGCAGAATCTGCTGATCCCCCGCGACGGCATCACCACCGACGCCGGTCCCAAGAACTACGACGAGGTGGTGGCCGACCTGGCGGCGGCGGTGGACGGCCTGCTGAGCGACGACGCCCGGGCGAGCGCGCTGCTGGGCGCGATCGTGGGCCCGCGGGTCCAGGAGCGGCTGGAGGCCGCGCCCGGCCTGGGCGCGGTCGCCCTGGCCTCGCGCACCGTGACCCACCCCGACTTCCCGGGCGCCACGGTCCGTACGCCGCTGATGGTCAAAGCGGACGGCGCACGGAAGTTGTGGGAGGGGGCCGACGCGGACGCGCCCTATCTGTCCGAGTGCTTCGGCCCGGTCTCCTTCGCCGTCGCCGTCGACTCCACACAGGACGCGGTCGCGCTGCTGCGCCGGACCACCCGGGACAAGGGCGCGATGACGGTCGGCGCGTACACCTCCTCACCGGAGGCGGAGCGGCTGATCGAGGAGGCGTGCCTGGAGGAGTGCGCCCAGCTGTCGCTCAATCTGACCGGCGGGGTGTATGTGAACCAGACCGCGGCCTTCTCGGACTTCCACGGCTCGGGCGGCAACCCGTCGGCCAACGCCGCGCTGTGCGACGGGGCGTTCGTGGCAGGCCGCTTCCGGATGATCGAGGTCCGCCGCCCGGCGGAATAACAAGGCCCGGTGCGCGGGGCGCGCTACACGGGTCGTGTCACCGCACACGCCCCGCCCGCCCCGTCTGGAGCCCGCCCGCCCCGTCTGGAGCCCGCCCGCCCCGCGCGGACACGGCCTCGGGGGCGGGCGGGGCGGGTCCAGCCTTGGCGTCGGGGCCTAGGCCGGGCGATCGGGGCCGCCCCAGTGGAAGAGGGCCATGGCCACGCTGGTGGCCAGGTTGTAGCTGGAGACCTGTGGTCGCATGGGGAGGGCCACCAGCCTCGTAGCCCGCTTCCGCAGCTCCGGCGAGATCCCGTGCCGCTCGGAGCCGAAGGCGAGCAGCGCGTCATCGGGGATGGCCACGGACCGGATGTCCTCCCCCTCCGCGTCCAGCACATACAGCGGCCCCTCCGGAAGGGCGTCGCCCGGCAGCCGCTCGACCGCGGTGGCGAAGTGAAGCCCGGCGCCGGACCGCACCGCGTTCGGATGCCAGGGATCGATATCGCCGGTGGTGACCACGCCGGTGGCCCCGAAGCCTGCGGCGAGCCGGACCACGGCGCCGACGTTCCCCAGGTTGCGGGGATTGTCCAGGACGACCACCGGGGCAGTCCGGGGCCGCTTGGACAGCTCGTCCAGATTGCCCTGCCGGCCGCGTCGTACCGCCAGCGCGGCGACCCGTGTGGGGTGCACCCTGGGCACCAGATCGCGCAGGGTGCCGGCCTCCACCTCCACCAGGAGATCCGCGATCGTCTCGGTGAGATCGTCGGCAAGGCCCTCGGCGAGTTCCACGGCGGCCACCTTGTCGCTGGTGACCGCGGCGCGCACCTCCGCGCCGAAGCGCAGGGCGTGCTTCAGCGCGTGGAAGCCGTCGAGCAGGACGGTCTCGGGGGCCGTCGCGCGCCAGTGCCGTACGGCCTGCGCGGCCTCGTCATCGATCATTCCCCCAGCGTACGAGGGTGTCGGTCGCGGGTTCCCCGTCGCTCTCCCGCACCCGCTGCCCCGGCAGCCACACCGCGCGCGCCGTCAGCCGGTGCCGGGCCCGGGCCAGCCGCGCCTCGGCCCAGCGCAGGAAGTTCGTCGGCAGGAAGACCGAGTCCGCCGCGATCACGGCGAGCGAGAAGAAGGGCAGCCCCAGCATCACGGCGATGCCGAGGTGCTCCAGCATCAGCAGGACGAGCATCACGTTCTTGGCCCGCCGGTTGAGCAGGGTGAACGGGAAGGCCACCTGGACGATGACCGTGCCGTAGGTCAGCACCATCACGAGGGTGCCGCTGGACGCCATGAGGTCGGTCAGCCCCGGCCAGGGCGAGAAGTAGTCCAGATGCAGCGGGTAGTAGAGGGCGGTGCCGTCCTGCCAGCGCGAGCCCTGGATCTTGTACCAGCCGGCCGTGGCGTACAGCAGACACACCTCGGCCATGATCACCACCAGGACCCCGTTGTGCGCCACATTGGCGAGCGCGTCCAGAACGGTGCGCGGCTCCCCCGGTGCGTAACGCTGGACGAGCCACCAGCCGGCCTGGACGATCCACAACCCCCACAGCACGGTGGCCCAGCCCAGTCCGGGCAGCGGGCCGTCGGAGGTCAGGGAGAGCCGGGCGTCGGTGAGCAGTTGTACCCAGAGCAGGGCGGTCCCGGTGACGGCCCACAGCACGATGCCGGTGGTGTCGCGCGGCGGCCGCTCGCGGTCCGCCTGCCGGGCCGCCCGGCGCGCGTCCAGCGACCACACCTGACCGCACCGGGTGAGCACCAGGTACATCGACATCAGATGGATGAGATTGTCGCCGCCGTCCCCCACGAAGATGGAGCGGTTCTGCAGCGACAGCACCCCGATCATGAACAGCACGGACATGGTGCGGGTGCGCCAGCCCACCAGCAGCAGCGCGCTGGAGACGAGGGCGAGGGCGTAGACGACCTCGAACCACACCCCGCCGTCGGACCACATGAGCGCGCTGAAGGCGCGGTTGCCATCGATCAGCCGCGCGGCCATGTCCCAGTTCCACGGACCGTCCGGCCCGTACAGCTCCTGGCGGTGCGGCCATTCGCGCACCAGGAAGAGGAGCCAGGTGAAGGAGAAGCCGATGCGCACCGCGGCGCTCTGCCGGGGGCCGAGCGCGGCTCCGGTGACGCGGGCGTAGCCATGCGCCACGGCGGTCTGGAGGCGGGCGGAGGGGGTCACCGGCTCTTCGCCTCCGGGATGTCATCGGTGGTCACCGTCCACCACGGCAGCGTCCGGTAGATCGTCTTGGTGTCGATCTTCTCGTCGCTCCAGGACGGCGGGGTCACCGGAGTGGTCGCGGAGCGCACCTGTATGCGCTCCACGGCGCCGCCGTCCTCCTCGCGGCCGAAGCGGAGCATCACGATCCGGCGGATGTACTGCTCGGCGAGGCTGCCGCGCATGCCCTGCGGCCGCTCCCGCGCGTCATGCGAGCCGACGTAGAACTCCCAGGCGCGGCGCAGCTCGTTCTGCTGAGTGTGGCTGGGCAGCGGGTTGTGGCGGATGGCCGTCCCGTCCTGGGCCGAGAGGTCGCGCCAGCCGGTGGTCGCGGTGCCGCCCTCGCGGGTGCGGATCTCGGCGCGGGCCTGGACGGCGATGTTCTGCTGGAGCGGGTTGGGGGCGAAGAGCTTCCAGACCCGTTCGAACTCCGGATAGATGTAGTCGTCGATCGCCGCGCCGTGCCGCTTGGTGAGGGTGTTGGGCGGTGAGACGGCCAGAAAGGCCGCCGAGAGGTGGATCGCGGCGGCGACGGCGGCGACCGCGATACCCACCGCGATGATCAGCTGAGCGGGCAGGGAGAGCGCGGTGAGCGGTTCCGCCGCGCCGGCGGCCGGTTCCGGTTCCGTCGATGCCGGTTCCGGCTCCGGTTCCGGTTCTGTCGGTCCCGGTTCCGGTTCTGTCGGTCCCGGTTCCGGCTCCGTCCCGGCCATGCCCAGCCCCGCCATACCCCGCCCCGCTCCCGATGGTCCAGGTCTTCGCGCACGCCGGTCGACCGCGCGCCCCGTGGCCCCCACGTCCCCGGCACCGTACCCATGCGGAGCCACTCGGCACAGCGTCCTCAGCGTTATCCACAGGGTTGACACCCTACGTTCCTCAGCACACCATTGAACCGAACGATCGGTCGGTCGGCTGGCCGGTCGGCGGAGACGGATGGGCGGAGGGGCTTCGCATGACGACGACGGCGGCGGACGCGGGAGCGTACGAGGCGGTGTTCGACGCCGCCCTGGCCGCGGACGAGCGCATCGAGCCGCGCGACTGGATGCCCGATGACTACCGGGCCACGCTGGTGCGGCAGATGGCGCAGCACGCCCACTCCGAGATCATCGGCATGCAGCCGGAGGCCAACTGGATCACCCGCGCCCCCTCGCTGCGGCGCAAGGCGATCCTGATGGCCAAGGTCCAGGACGAGGCGGGCCACGGCCTGTACCTCTACAGCGCGGCGGAGACCCTGGGCACCAGCCGGGAGGAGCTGCTCGACAAGCTCCACAGCGGCCGCCAGAAGTACTCCTCGATCTTCAACTACCCCACGCTGACCTGGGCCGACGTCGGAGCCATCGGCTGGCTGGTCGACGGCGCCGCGATCACCAACCAGGTCCCGCTGTGCCGCTGCTCCTACGGGCCTTACGCACGGGCGATGGTCCGCATCTGCAAGGAGGAGTCCTTCCACCAGCGCCAGGGGTATGAGCTGCTGCTGGCCCTGAGCCAAGGCACCGAGGCCCAGCACGCCATGGCGCAGGACGCCGTGGACCGCTGGTGGTGGCCGTCGCTGATGATGTTCGGCCCGCCGGACGACGCCTCGGCCCACTCCGCCCAGTCGATGGCCTGGAAGATCAAGCGCCACTCCAATGACGAGCTGCGCCAGCGCTTCGTCGACATCTGCGTTCCCCAGGCCGAATCCCTCGGCCTCACCCTCCCCGACCCCGAGCTGCGGTGGAGCGAGGAGCGGGGGCATTACGACTTCGGGCCGATCGACTGGGACGAGTTCCGCGAGATCCTGCGGGGAAACGGCCCGTGCAACACCCAGCGCATCACCCAGCGGCGCCGGGCCCATGAGGAAGGCGCCTGGGTGCGCGAAGCGGCCGCGGCACACGCGGCCAAGCACGGGAAGGCACAGGCATGAGCGGTAGCCCGAGCGCCGAGTGGCCGCTGTGGGAGGTGTTCGTCCGCAGCAGGCGCGGACTGTCGCACACCCACGCCGGATCCCTCCACGCCCCGGACGCGGAGATGGCTTTGCGAAACGCACGGGATCTGTACACCCGGCGTTCGGAGGGCGTCTCGATCTGGGTGGTGCCGTCCGCCGAGATCACCGCCTCCTCCCCGGACGAGCGGGATCCGTTCTTCGAGCCGTCCGCCGACAAGCCCTACCGCCACCCCACCTTCTACGCGATCCCGGAGGGGGTGCGGCATCTATGACCGCGGCCCTCGCCCTGGGCGACGACGCGCTGGTGCTCTCCCACCGGCTGGGGGAGTGGGCCGGGCACGCCCCCGTGCTGGAAGAGGAGGTCGCGCTCGCCAATATCGCCCTCGACCTGCTCGGCCAGGCCCGGGTGCTGCTCTCCCTCGCCGGCGACGAGGACGAGCTGGCGTATCTGCGCGAGGAGCGGGCGTTCCGGAACGTGCAGCTGGTCGAGCAGCCAGGCGGTGACTTCGCCCAGACCATCGCCCGCCAGCTCTACTTCTCCACCTACCAGGAGCTGTTGTACGAGCGGCTGGCGCGCGGCACCGGCCCCTTCGCCCCGCTCGCCGCCAAGGCGGTCAAGGAGGTGGCCTACCACCGCGACCACGCCGAGCAGTGGACCCTGCGGCTCGGCGACGGCACGGAGGAGAGCCATAAGCGGATGCGGCGGGGGCTGGACACGCTCTGGCGGTTCACCGGTGAGCTCTTCGAGCCGGTCGAGGGGTGCGAGGTGGAGTGGCACACGCTGCACGACGCCTGGCTGACCCGGATCACCTCGGTCCTGGAGCGCGCCACCCTGGCGGTGCCCGAGGGGCCGCAGCGCGGCGGCTGGGCGGCCGGGGCGGGGCGCCAGGGTCTGCACACCGAGCCGTTCGGCCGGATGCTCGCCGAGATGCAGCATCTGCACCGCAGCCACCCGGGGGCGACATGGTGACGCCCACGCCCTCCGCGGCGCCCACGCCTCCCGCGTCCGGCACCACCCCGCTCGAGGAGGAGCTGCTGCGGCTGGCCGGATCCGTACCGGACCCCGAGCTGCCGATGGTGTCCCTGGCCGAGCTGGGCGTGATGCGCGGGCTGCGGCTGCTGGGGCCGGGCCGGGTGGAGGTCGAGCTGACGCCCACCTACACCGGCTGCCCGGCGCTGGAGTCGATGGCCACCGATATCGAGCGGGTGCTGCATGACCACGGCGTCCCCGAGGTCGCCGTGCGCACGGTCCTCTCCCCGCCCTGGACGACGGACGCGATCAGCGCCGAGGGCCGCCGCAAGCTGGCGGAGTCCGGCATAGCGCCGCCCGCGGCGCGACGTGCGGCGGCGGACGGCCCGGTCCCGGTGGCCCTGGCGGTGCGCTGCCCGCACTGCGGCTCGACCGAGACCGAGCTGCTGAGCCGCTTCTCCTCCACCGCCTGCAAGGCGCTGCGCCGCTGCACGGCCTGCGGTGAACCGTTCGACCACTTCAAGGAGTTGTGATGGCCGCGGAGGCGGTGCAGCGGGCCACGCCCCGCCACGGCGCGTTCCACCCGCTGCGGGTGGCGGCGGTCGATCGGCTCACCGATGACGCGGTGATGGTCACCCTCCTGGTGCCGCCCGCGCTGCGGGAGACGTTCCGCTTCACGGCGGGGCAGCACATCGCGGTGCGCCGGTTCGCGGACGGCGCGGAGATCCGCCGGACGTATTCGCTGTGCACCCCGGCCCCGGGCGCGGACGGCCCGGAGTTCCTGCGGATCGGGGTGCGGCTGGTCGAGGGCGGTGAGTTCTCGGCGTATGCCCTCAAGGAGCTGGCGGTCGGGGAGGTCATGGAGGTGATGGCCCCGGCCGGCCGTTTCGTCCTGGAGCCCCGGCCCGGCTATTTCGCGGCGGTCGTCGGCGGCAGCGGCATCACCCCCGTGCTGTCCATCGCGGCCACGCTGCTCAGTCGGCAGCCCGAGGCGCGGTTCTGTCTGATCCGCAGCGACCGCACCGCGGCCTCGACGATGTTCCTGGAGGAGGTCGCCGACCTCAAGGACCGCTGGCCCGACCGGTTCCAGCTGGTGTGCGCGCTCTCCCGGGAGGAGCAGCAGGCCGGGCTGGTGTCCGGCCGACTCGACGAGGAGCGGCTGACCGCGCTGCTGCCGGCGCTGCTGCCGGTCACCTCGGTGGACGGCTGGTTCCTGTGCGGACCCTATGGTCTGGTGCGCGCCGCCGAGCGGGCGCTGCGCGGCCTCGGGGTCTCCCGCGGCCGGGTCCATCAGGAGATCTTCCATGTGGAGGCGGCCCCCACCGAGGACGTCTCCCCCGTGCCGGATCCGGCGCGGACCGCGTCGCAGAGCTCGGTCACGGCGACCCTGGACGGCCGGTCGGGCACCTGGCCGGTCCAGGCCGGGGAGCCGCTGCTGGAGACCGTGCTGCGCAACCGGGCCGACGCGCCGTATGCGTGCAAGGGCGGGGTGTGCGGGACCTGCCGGGCCTTCCTGGTCTCCGGCGAAGTGCGGATGGACCGTAACTTCGCGCTGGAGCCGGACGAGGTGGAGGCGGGCTATGTGCTGGCCTGTCAGTCCCATCCGGTGGGCGAGCGGGTGGAGCTGGACTTCGACCGCTGAAGCCCCGGGCCCGGCACCGGCGTTCCCTTCTTGTAGAGCCTGTTCTATCTTGACGGGCCGTCAGACAAAGCCGCGGCGCGGGAGGTACGGACAGTGGACTTCACCTTCACCGAGGAGCAGCAGGCGGCCGTCGAAGCGGCGAAGGCCGTCTTCTCCTCCGTCACACCGGACAGCGTGCCCAGCCCCGCGCTGACCGCCGGCGCCGTCGCCGAGGACTTCGACCGCGTGCTGTGGCGGAAGCTCGCCGAGAGCGATCTGCTGGGCCTGAGCCTCGACCCCCAGTACGGAGGCTCGGGCCTCGACCCGCTCGCCCTGTGCCTGGTGCTGCGGGAATGCGGCCGGGTGCTGGCCCGGGTGCCGCTGCTGGAGTCCAGCGCCACGGCACTGGCCGTGCAGCGGTACGGCGGGGCCGAGTTGCGCACCGCCGTACTGCCCCGGGCCGTCGGCGGTGAGCTGGTCCTCACCACGGCCTCCAGCGGCCGCACCGGCCATGGCCCGGCCGAACTCGCCGTCCAGGCGCGGCGGAACGGGGACGGCTGGGTGCTGGACGGCGTCCAGACCGCGGTCCCCTGGGCGCATGGCGCCGATCAGGTGCTGATCCCGGCCCACACCGGGGAGGGCCGGACGATCCTCGCCCTGGTCCCCCGCGACCACGAGGGCGTCGCCCTCGATGAGCAGATCTCCACCAGCGGTGAGCGCCTGGCCGAGATCCGGCTGGACGGAGTGCGGCTCGCCGACCGCGAGGTGCTGGCCGCGGACGGCGCCTGGGAATGGCTGCGCGATCTGCTCACCACCGGCACCTGTGCGCTCGCGCTGGGCCTCGGCTCGGCGGTGCTGGACCTGACCAGCTCCTATGTGAGCGAGCGCGAGCAGTTCGGCTTCCCGCTCGCCAGCTTCCAGGCGGTCGCCGTGCAGACCGCCGACCGCTATATCGATCTGCGGGCCATGGAGGCCACGCTGTGGCAGGCGGCCTGGCGGCTGTCTCTGACCGAGGAGCGGCCGACGGCGAGCGGGGCGCTGCCCATCGCGGGGGATGTCGCCGTCGCCAAGATCTGGGCCGCCGAGGGCCTGCGCCGCGTCGTGCAGACCGCACAGCATCTGCACGGCGGCTTCGGCGCGGTCACCGACTACCCCCTGCACCGCTACCACGCGTGGGGCAAGCAGCTGGAGCTCTCGCTGGGGTCCGCCGCCGCCCATGAGGAGGCACTGGGCGAACTCCTCGCCGCCCACCCCCTCGGCTGATCGGCGGGCCCCGCCGACCGTAGGGAAACTCCTAGAGCACAAAGGCCCCTTCGGCGGTGCCGTCGGGGCCGCTCACCATCGGCCGGCCCGCCGCGTCCCAGGCGAGCATCCCGCCGTCCACATTCACCGCGTCCAGACCCTGCGCGACCAGGTACTGCGTCACCTGCGCGGAGCGGCCGCCGACCCGGCACATCACATGCACCCGCTGCCCCTCGCCGACCTTCGCGGTCAGCTCATCGAACCGCGCCACGACCTGGCCCATCGGGATGTGCAGCGCGCCCTCGACATGCCCGGCCGTCCACTCGTCGTCCTCCCGGACATCCAGCAGAAGGCCATCGGCCGGTACCGCCGCCGCCTCCATCTGGGGAAGCTGGGCAAAATGCATCAGACACACCTCTCACATGACATCGGCAGCTGCGGCAAACCTACTACCGCATCAGCTCCGCGAGCCGGGTCTCCTTCTCCGCGGCCTGGGCCAGCAGCTGCTCGGCGATCTCGTCCAGCAGCCGGTCGGGGTCCTCCGGCGCCATCTTGATCATCGCGCCGATCGCGCTCGACTCCAGCTCCGCGGCGACCGCGGCCAGCATCTCCTTGCGCTCGGCCAGCCACTCCAGCCGGGCGTACAGCTCCTCGCTGCGGCTCGCCCGCCGCTCCGGCGGTGGCGGACCGGCCTCCCACTCCTCGGCCAGCGCCCGCAGCGCCTCCTCGTCCCCGGCCGCGTACGCCGCGTTGACCCGCACGATGAAGGCACCGCGCCGCTCCCGCTCGGCCTCCTCCTCGGCCAGATCCGGATGGGCCTTACGGGCCAGCTCCCGGTAGATCCGGCGGGCCTCCTCGCTCGGCCGCACCCGCGGCGGCGGCTGCACGGGCCGCTCGGTGAGCATCGCGGCCGCCTCCGGAGAGAGCCCCTCCGAGTCGATCCAGCCGTGGAACAGCTCCTCCACGCCCGGCATCGGCTGCACCAGCCCCCGCGCCTCCTGCGCCTTGCGGATGTCCTCCGGATCGCCGGTGCGCGCCGCGACCGCCTCGGCGATCAGCGCGTCCAGCTCGTCGAGGCGCGAGTACATGGGCCCGAGCCGCTGGTGGTGCAGCCGGGAGAAGTTCTCCACCTCCACCCGGAAGGTCTCCACCGCGATCTCGAACTCGATCAGCGCCTGCTCGGCCGCGCGCACCGCCCGCTCCAGACGCTCGGCGGCCTGAGCCTCCTCCTGGGCACGGGCATCCCCGGCGTCCGCGGCATCCCCGGAACCGGCGTCCCCGGATGACCCCGCGTCCCCGGGCCCGGCATCACCGGACCGGGAGTCCTCGGACCAGGGCCCCTGGGACCGAGTCTCCCCGGACCGCGTCTCCCCGGACCGGTCGTGCGACTCCGCCTGGGGCTCCGCGTCCGACACCGACTGCCGTGCCTGCTGCTGCGCTTCCGGATTCGTCACCCGCTCAGACTACGTCCGGCGGTGATCGGCGACCGAGCACGCACCCCCGCCCCGCGCCTCACACCCCCAACTCGGCCGCTATCCGGCCGTTGCGCACCGCCACGACCAGCGCGGAGTGATCCGCTTCCGTGCGATCCGCGTACGCCACGGCGAAGCTGGCCACCGCCTCGTCCAGCTCCTCCCCCTTGCCGCAGTAACCGGCCAGCAGCCGAGGGTCCGCGCTGTGGGCATGCGCTCGCGCCAGCAGCGCGCCGGTCATCCGCCCGTAGTCGTCCATCTGGTCCGCCGCAAGCGCCGCCGGGTCCACGCTTCCCTTGCGGTTGCGGAACTGGCGCACCTGGTAATGCCGCCCCCGCACCGTCGTCCACCCCAGCAGGATGTCGCTGACCACCTGCATCCGCTTCTGGCCGAGCACCACCCGCCGCCCCTCATGTGTGACGTCCGGCACCTCGAAACCGGCCTTCGCCACATACGACAGCAGCGCGGAGGGACGCGCCTCCTTCACCTGGAGCACCATCGGCTCGCCCCGGTGGTCGAGCAGCAGCACCACATAGGAGCGGGTGCCCACACTGCCCGTGCCGACCACCCGGAACGCCACATCGTGCACCTCGTACCGCGAGAGCAGCGGCAGCCGGTCCTCCGGCAGCGTGCCCAGATACTCGGCGAGCGACGTGGCCACCGCCGCCGCCTCCTCGTCCGGCACCCTCCGCAGCACCGGCGGCGCGTCCACGAAGCGCCGGGCCTCCGGCCGGCCGGAGGAGCCCTCCTCGCCCGGTACGGGCTCGGTGGACCGGGCCGCGTACCGCGCGCTGGTGTTCCGCCGGGCCTTCTCGGAGATCCGCTCCAGAGTCCCGACCAGGTCCTTGGCGTCCGTGTGGGAGACCAACTCCTCGTCCGCGATCGCGTTCCACGCGTCCGCCGCCGGCAGCTTGGCCAGCAGCCGCACCGTGCGCCGATAGGCGCCCACGGCGTCCTGAGCCGCCGCCCGGCAGGTGTCCTCGTCGGCACCCGCCTCCCGGCCGGCCAGCACCAGCGAGACCGCGAGCCGCTTCACATCCCACTCCCACGGGCCGTGGACGGTCTCGTCGAAGTCGTTCAGATCGATGACCAGGCCACCGCGCGCATCTCCGTAGATCCCGAAGTTGGCGGCGTGGGCATCACCACACAGCTGTGCCCCGATGCCGGTCACCGGCGTGGTCGTGAGGTCGTGCCCCATCAGCCCGGCGGCCCCGCGCAGAAAGGAGAAGGGGCCCGCGGCCATCCGCCCCACCCGGATCGGGGTGAGCTCCGGCAGCCGCCCGGCATTCGACCGCTCGACCGCCGCCACCGGATCCGGCCGCCCGTCGGCCCTCGGCGGCTCGGCATGCGCCGAGCGCAGCACCCGCCTGCGCAGCGCCTTGCCCATCTGCCGAGGAGACGGCCCCTCACCGCGCCAGACGGCGAAGCCCGGAACCGGCGGCAGCCGCCGGGCCGCCCCGCCCGCGGCGCCCTCGCCGCCCGGCCCCCGCTCGCCACTCTCTCCGCCCCGGCCGCCCCGGCCGCCCTCTCCGCTTCCGCCGCCCTGACCGCTCCGGTCGTCCGTCATCGCGCCCCCGCCTTCCTCGCACACGACATCGACTGAGCAGACCGTACCCCCTGTCAGCCCACCCCGTCAGAGCCTGTGGAAAACCTCGGCGATCATGGTGAAACCCCTGATCAGACGCGACTCGTCCCGGCCCGGCCCAACCTCAGCCCGAGCTCCAGCCCAGGCTCGGTCACGGAACCAGCCTCGGACCCGGCCCCACCCCAGCCTCAGCCTCAGCCTCAGCCCCGGAACTGCTCCGGGCAGTCGTCGCCGCCCGAGGGGAGATGGCTCTCCGCCCACCGCGACAGCTCCTTCAGCGCGGGCTCCAGCGCCTTCCCCGCGTCGGTCAGCCGATAGGCCACCCGCAGCGGCGGTCCGGCGTCGACCTCCCGCACCACCAGACCCGCCGTGGAGAGCTCGGTGAGCCGGTCCGACAGCATCCGCTCACTGATCCCCGGGATGGCTCGCCTCAGATCGGCGAAGTACGCCGCCTGCTCCGTCAGCACGGCCACGATGAGCCCCGTCCAGCGCTTGCCGAACAGCTCGAAGAACCGCGTCATCTCGCCATCGACCTGCTTACAGGCCTGCTCGTTGTGCTCCCCACGATCCTTCGCCATGCCATACAGACTACTGCGTTCTGGTGCGGGACTGCAGAAAAGTAAGCTACTGTGCCATCTGTAAGTACGTAAGTATGACGGGCTCCTTACCGAGCCCTCTTCACTGGAGGCATCCATGCCGACTCTTCTGCACATCGACACGTCCGTCTTCCCCGGTGAGGCCTCCGCTTCCCGCTCGGTCACGGCCACCTTCCGCAAGGAATGGGAGGCCCAGCACCCGAACGGCACGGTGATCTATCGCGACCTGGCCGCCGAGCCGCTGCCGCACCTGGACGGTCTCGCCGCCGCGGCCGGTTTCACCGCTCCCGATCAGCGCTCGCCCGAGCAGCACGCCGCCTTCGCCCTGCGGGAGACCCTTGCCAGCGAGCTCGAGCAGGCGGACACGGTCCTGATCGCCGCCCCGATGTACAACTTCACGATCCCCTCCACCCTCAAGGCGTGGCTGGACCACGTGATCATCGTGGGCCGCACCTCGGGCGCCGAGCAGACCACCACCTCGGGCACCCCGACCGTCGTCGTCGCCAGCCGTGGCGGCGGCTACGGCCCCGGCACCCCCCGGGAGAGCTTCGAGTTCGTCACGAACTACCTGGGGAAGGCGCTGGGCGACGGGCTCGGCCTCGATGTCACCTTCGTTGTGCCCGAACTCACGCTGGCCCGCAGCAATCCGGCCATGGCCGAGCTGGTCGAGGCCTCGGACGCCTCCAAGGCGAAGGCCCACGAGGAGGCCGCGGTCAAGGCCAAGGAGCTCGCCACCCGCTTCGCTGCCTGATCGGTCCGACGTCTGATCAATCCGGACACCTGGCCAGGCCGTCCGACCGGTCAGCCTGACCCGCCCAACCCCGCCTGACCCGCCCGATCCCGTCCTACCCGGGCATCAGGCCACAGGGGCCTCCCCTCCCCCGGGAGGCCCCTGGCCATTTCTCTGGGAAGGCAAGGCTCCGGCAAAGCCCCGGCAAGGACCACCCCTGCCACAACGCGGAGCGGGCCTCCCAAAAGCGACTTTCGTCACTTCTGGGAGGCCCGCTCCGACTGGTGCGCGAGGGGGGAGTTGAACCCCCACGCCCTTTCGGGCACTGGAACCTGAATCCAGCGCGTCTGCCTATTCCGCCACCCGCGCATGGGTGCTGCCGTCCGGCCACTCGTCCCGCTCCCCGGTTGATCCTCTGGATCCGTCCGGTTCGTGTGGAGCGCCTTTCGACATCCAGAACATTAGCACGCCCTCCGGGGTGCAATCACACCCGTTACCGGCGCCCCCGCCCCCACCCGTCCGTGGAGCGTCACGGTTGCGGGACACTGTCGTCAGGGCACCTCTACGATCCCTGTGAGAGGTGACACTGCTCCACAGGGCCAGGAAGGGGAACCACCCGATTTCCCGACGCGTGGATACGATCAGTAAGCAGTACCAGGACGGCATAGAGCACGACTGACGGAAGGAGGTGCCCCGTGGGAGTACTGAAACGCTTCGAGCAGCGTCTCGAGGGCCTCGTGAACGGCACCTTCGCCAAGGTGTTCAAGTCCGAGGTCCAGCCTGTCGAGATCGCCGGCGCCCTCCAGCGGGAGTGCGACAACAACGCCACGATCTGGAACCGCGACCGGACGGTCGTCCCCAATGACTTCATCGTCGAGCTGAGCACGCCCGACTACGAGCGGCTCAGCCCGTACTCCGGCCAGCTCGGCGACGAGCTGGCCGGCATGGTCCGCGACTACGCCAAGCAGCAGCGTTACACCTTCATGGGCGCCATCAAGGTGCATCTGCAGAAGGCCGACGATCTCGACACCGGCCTGTACCGGGTGCGCAGCCGGACGCTGGCGTCCAGCGAGTCCCAGGACTCGCAGCAGGCGCCGGGCCGCCCCGGCGCCGGAGCCCCGCAGCAGCGCCCCGGCGGTTACGGCTACCCCGCCCAGCCCGCCGGTGCCCCGCCGATGCCGTCCACGCCCCCCGGCGCCCGTCCGGTGCCCCGCACCAGCGGAGCCGGGGCCGGCGCCGGAGCCCAGCAGCAGGGCCAGACCCGCCGCTGGATCGAGATCAACGGCAGCCGCCACCAGATCTCCCGGCCCACGCTCGTCCTGGGCCGCTCCACCGACGCTGACGTGCGGATCGACGATCCCGGTGTCTCCCGCAGACACTGCGAGATCCGGGTCGGAACCCCACCGACCGTGCAGGATCTCGGGTCGACCAACGGCATCGTGGTGGACGGACAGCACACCACGCGCGCTACGCTCCGCGACGGCTCGCGGATCGTCGTGGGCAGCACCACCATCGTTTACCGGCAAGCCGAAGGGTGAAGCGGGGGCAATGTCAGAGCTGACCCTCACGGTCATGCGGTTGGGTTTCCTCGCCGTACTGTGGCTGTTCGTCATCGTGGCCGTCCAGGTCATCCGCAGCGACCTGTTCGGGACCCGCGTGACCCAGCGCGGTTCGGCGCGGCGCGGCGCCCCCGACCGGCCGCAGCAGCAACAACAGCGGCAGAGCGCGCCGCCGCCGCAGCGCCAGCAGTCCGGTGGCCGCGGCCGCCGCGGTGCCCCCACCAAGCTGGTGGTCTCCGAGGGCACGCTCACCGGCACCACGGTCGCCCTGCAGGGGCAGACCATCACCCTCGGCCGTGCGCACGATTCAACAATCGTGCTGGACGACGACTACGCCTCCAGCCGGCATGCCAGGATCTACCCGGACCGTGACGGCCAGTGGATCGTCGAGGATCTCGGGTCCACCAACGGCACGTATCTCGACCGGACCCGACTCACCACACCGACACCGATCGCGCTGGGTGCGCCGATTCGCATCGGCAAGACCGTCATCGAGCTGCGGAAGTAGTAGGACCATGACGACCGGAGGGTGGGCAGCGTGGTTGGCAAGGGGCTGTACCCGGAGCCGACAGGCGAGGTGCGCATGAGTCTGTCACTGCGTTTCGCGGCCGGATCGCACAAAGGCATGATCCGGGAGGGCAACGAGGACTCCGGCTATGCCGGTCCCCGGCTGCTCGCCATCGCCGACGGCATGGGTGGCCAGGCCGCCGGCGAGGTCGCCAGCTCCGAGGTGATCTCCACCCTCGTCCAGCTCGACGACGACGTCCCGGGCTCGGACATCCTGACGTCCCTCGGCAGCGCCGTGCAGCGGGCCAATGACCAGCTGCGCGTCATGGTCGAGGAGGACCCCCAGCTGGAGGGCATGGGCACCACGCTCACCGCCCTGCTGTGGACCGGTCAGCGGCTCGGCCTGGTGCACGTCGGCGACTCGCGCGCGTATCTGCTGCGCGACGGTGTGCTCACCCAGATCACCCAGGACCACACCTGGGTGCAGCGCCTGGTCGACGAGGGCCGGATCACCGAGGAGGAGGCGGGCACCCACCCGCAGCGCTCCCTGCTGATGCGCGCGCTGGGCAGCGGCGACCATGTCGAGCCCGATCTGTCCATCCGCGAGGTCCGGGCCGGGGACCGCTATCTGATCTGCTCCGACGGCCTGTCCGGCGTCGTGAGCCACCAGACGCTCGAGGAGACCCTCGGCAGCTACCAGGGCCCCCATGAGACCGTGCAGGAGCTGATTCAGCTCGCCCTGCGCGGCGGCGGCCCCGACAACATCACCTGCATCGTCGCCGACGTCCTGGACGTCGACGGCGGCGACACCCTGGCCGCCCAGCTCAACGACACCCCCGTGATCGTGGGCGCGGTCGCCGAGAACCAGATTCCCCTCGGGGACGGCGGCGCCGCGCACACCCCCGCGGGCCGCGCGGCCGAGCTCGGCCGGTCCGTACCGCAGCAGGGCGACCCGCACGGCGGCTTCGGCCCGCCCGGCAGCGGCGACCCGGCCATGGGCGGTCTGCCGCAGGGCAGTTACGGCGACTACGCCGACGGCGACTTCACCAAGAAGAGCGGCGCCAAGACCTGGGCCAAGCGGTCGCTCTTCATCGTGCTGGGCCTGGCCGTGATCGGCGGCGGGCTCTACGGCGGCTATCGCTGGACCCAGACGCAGTACTACGTGGGCTCCAACGGCGACCATGTCGCGATCTACCAGGGCATCAGCCAGGACCTCGCCTGGATCAAGCTCAACAAGGTCCATGAGGACCACCGCGAGATCGAACTCAAGTACCTCCCGGCCGACCAGCGCGGCCGTGTGGAGGACACCATCACGGTCAGCGGGCTCGGCCAGGCCCAGGACAAGACCAAGGACCTCGCCACCCTCGCCGGCGCCTGTAAGAAGGCCGAGGCCCAGGACAAGGCCGAGGACAGCCAGAAGGACCTCACCGGCGGCGACAAGGACAAGAACGGCGGCTCCGGGGGCAGCCCCTCCAACAGCGCCAACCCGTCCCAGAGCGGCGCCCCGTCCGGGGACGACAAGACCGAGAACCAGTTCGGGGCGCGCACCGCGAAGGCCACGACCAAGCCCACGCCGACGACGTCTCCCACTCCGAAGCCCGGCCCCACCCTCTCGGAGGAGGAGAAGAAGTTGGTCCCGCAGTGCAGCAGCACCCAGCAGTGAAGCCGTAAGGGGCCGTCCACCCATGAGCAGTAGTACGACCAACACGACGACGATCAGTACGGCCGGACCGCCGAGCAGGCGCAACACCGAGCTGGCCATGCTCGTCTTCGCGGTGATCATTCCGGTCTTCGCGTACGCCAACGCGGGTCTGGCGCTCAGCGACGAGATGCCCTCCGGCATGCTCAGCTACGGCATCGGGCTCGGTCTGCTGGCCGGCGTCGGCCATCTGGTGGTCCGGAAGTTCGCGCCCTACGCGGATCCGCTGATGCTGCCGATCGCCACGCTCCTCAACGGGCTGGGCCTGGTGCTCATCTGGCGTCTGGACCAGTCCAAGCGGCTGGCACAGAAGGCGGAGAACGCCGGTCAGGTCTTCGCTGCCTCGGCCCCCAACCAGCTGATCTACTCGGCGCTGGGCGTCGCCCTCTTCGTCGGTGTCCTGATCCTGCTCAAGGATCACCGCCTCCTCCAGCGCTACACCTACATCTCCATGGTGGTGGCGCTGATCCTGCTGATCCTGCCGGTGTTCTTCCCGCCCCGATTCGGCGCGCGCATCTGGATCACCCTCGGCAGCTTCTCCATCCAGCCCGGTGAGTTCGCCAAGATCATCATCGCCGTGTTCTTCTCCGGCTATCTGATGGTCAAGCGGGACGCGCTCGCGCTGGCCAGCCGCCGCTTCATGGGGCTGTACCTGCCGCGCGGCCGCGACCTCGGCCCGATCCTGGTGGTCTGGGGGATGAGCATCCTCATCCTCGTCTTCGAGACCGACCTGGGCACCTCGCTGCTGTTCTTCGGCCTCTTCGTCGTGATGCTGTACGTCGCCACCGAGCGCACCAGCTGGATCGTCTTCGGCCTGCTGATGTCCGCGGTCGGCGCGGTCGGCGTCGCCACCTTCGAACCGCACGTCCAGCAGCGGGTGGACGCCTGGCTCGACCCCTTCGCGGCGTTCAAGACCGGGGGCAGCGACCAGATCGCCCAGGCGATGATGGCCTTCGGCTCCGGCGGCGTCTTCGGCACCGGCCTCGGCCAGGGCAACTCCGACCTCATCGGCTTCGCCGCCAACTCCGACTTCATCCTGGCCACGGTCGGCGAGGAGCTCGGGCTCGCGGGCACCATGGCGATCCTGCTGCTCTACGGCCTGATCGTGGAGCGCGGTGTGCGCACCGCGCTGGCCGCCCGTGACCCGTTCGGCAAGCTGCTGGCCATCGGCCTCTCCGCGGCCTTCGCCATCCAGGTCTTCGTCGTCGCGGGCGGTGTGATGGGCCTCATCCCGCTGACCGGTATGACCATGCCGTTCATCGCGCAGGGCGGCTCGTCCGTCATCGCCAACTGGGCACTCGTCGCCATTCTGATCAAGGTCAGCGACACCGCGCGCCGTCCGGCGCCGACGCCCGCCCCCACCACAGACGCCGAGATGACCCAGGTGGTCCGACCGTGAACAAGCCGCTGCGCCGAATCGCGATCTTCTGCGGACTTCTCGTCTTCGCCCTGCTGCTGCGGGACAACTGGATCCAGTACGTGCAGGCCGACGAGCTCAAGAACCACGAGAAGAACCGCAGGGTCCTGATCGCCCGTTACGGCCAGCCGCGCGGCAACATCATCGTCGACGGCCAGCCGATCACCGGATCCGTCGAGACCAACGGCACCGACTTCAAGTACAAGCGCACCTACAAGAACGGCCCCATGTGGGCACCGGTCACCGGGTTCGCCTCGCAGGCCTTCGACGCCAACCAGATCGAGAAGCTCGAAGACCAAATCCTTACGGGCAACGACGACCGCCTCTTCTTCAACCGGACGATCGACATGATCACCGGTAAGAAGCAGAAGGGCGGCGACGTCATCACCACCCTGAACGGCAAGGCCCAGAAGGCCGCGTTCGAGGGCCTCGGTGACAAGAAGGGCGCCGTCGCCGCGCTCGATCCGCGCACCGGCAAGATCCTCGCCCTCGCCTCCACCCCGAGCTACGACCCCTCGAAGTTCGCGGGCGCCTCCAAGAAGGACTCCGACGCCTACAACGCGCTCAAGCCGGACGTCGACAAGGACGACCCGATGCTCAACCGGGCGCTGCGGCAGACCTACCCGCCCGGCTCGACCTTCAAGGTCGTCACCGCGGCGGCCGCGCTGGAGAACGGCAAGTACACCGACATCGACGGGCCGACCGATTCGCCGGACCCCTGGAAGCTCCCGCTGTCCACCCAGCCGCTGCCCAACGAGGGGAACATCCCCTGTAAGGACGCCTCGCTGCGGCAGGCGCTCCGCTACTCCTGCAACACGGTCTTCGGCAAGCTCGGTGACGACCTGGGCAAGGACAAGATGCGCGAGGAGGCCGAGAAGTTCGGCTTCAACGAGGAGGTCTTCACGCCGGTCCGCGCCGACGCCAGCGTCTACCCCGAGAAGATGGACCAGCCGGGCAACGCGATGTCGGCCATCGGCCAGTTCGACAACCGGGCCACCCCGCTGCAGATGGCGATGGTCGCCGCCGCAGTCGCCAACGACGGCAAGCTGATGAAGCCGTACATGGTCGACTCGCTGCGCGCGCCCAACCTCAACACCATCGAGCAGACCGACCCGGAGGAGATGAGCCAGCCGCTCAGCTCGGAGAACGCCCAGAAGCTCCAGAGCATGATGGAGACCGTGGTCAAGGAGGGCACCGGTACCAGCGCCCAGATCCCGGGCGTCACGGTCGGCGGCAAGACCGGTACCGCGCAGCACGGCGTCGCCAACAGCAAGAACCCCTATGCGTGGTTCATCTCCTACGCCAAGGGCGATGACGGCTCGCCGGTCGCGGTCGCGGTCGTCATCGAGGGGTCCGACACCCTCCGCGGCGACATCGCCGGTGGCAAGCTGGCCGCGCCGATCGCCAAGAGCGTGATGCAGGCCGTACTGGAAACCCAGAGCGACAAGTGACCCCCGTCACGTCCGGATATCAATCCCGCACGTCGCCGTACCGGTCCGGTATCAGATAGCGACTGAGGCCGGGTCCCGTAAGACGTGCCGGGTACGGTATGCGCGAGCAGCACTTCGCCGGCCCCCACAGGTGCGGCCGGGAACCACGGAAGAGGGCTGGAGTAGCTATGGAAGAGCCGCGTCGCCTCGGCGGCCGGTATGAGCTGGGCTCAGTGCTCGGCCGCGGTGGCATGGCGGAGGTCTACCTCGCGCACGACACCCGCCTCGGCCGTACTGTCGCTGTGAAGACGCTCCGGGCGGACCTCGCCCGTGACCCGTCCTTCCAGGCCCGGTTCCGCCGAGAGGCCCAGTCGGCCGCCTCGCTCAACCATCCCGCGATCGTCGCGGTCTACGACACCGGCGAGGACTACGTCGACGGTGTCTCGATCCCTTACATCGTGATGGAGTACGTCGACGGTTCCACGCTGCGCGAGCTTCTCCACTCGGGCAGAAAGCTGCTCCCCGAGCGCTCGCTCGAGATGACCACCGGCATCCTCCAGGCACTCGAGTACTCGCACCGCAACAACATCGTCCACCGGGACATCAAGCCGGCCAACGTCATGCTCACGCGGGACGGCCAGGTCAAGGTGATGGACTTCGGCATCGCCCGCGCCATGGGCGACGCCGGTATGACCATGACGCAGACGGCCGCCGTCATCGGTACCGCCCAGTACCTCTCCCCCGAGCAGGCCAAGGGCGAGACCGTCGACGCGCGCAGCGACCTGTACTCCACCGGCTGTCTGCTCTACGAGCTGCTGACCGTAAGGCCGCCGTTCGTGGGCGACTCCCCGGTGGCCGTCGCGTATCAGCATGTGCGGGAGGACCCGCAGCCGCCGAGCACGTACGACCCCGAGATCACCCCGGAGATGGACGCCATCGTCCTGCGGGCACTGGTCAAGGACCCCGATTACCGCTACCAGTCGGCCGACGAGATGCGTGCCGACATCGAGGCGGCCCTGGAGGGCCAGCCGGTGGCCGCGACCGCCGCGCTGGGCGCGGTCGGCTACGGCTCCGAGGACCAGCCCACCGCGATGCTGCGGCCGCAGAATTCCGGTGCCGGGGCGCAGACCTCGATGCTTCCGCCGATGCGCGAGGACGACGGCGGCTTCGGCTACGACGAGCGGCCGGACCGCGGCCGGGGGCGCGGGGGCTCCGGCAAGAAAAGCAACCTCTCGACGATCCTGCTGATCGTCGCGGGGATACTGGTGCTGGTCGGCGCGATCTTCATCGGGAAGTCGCTGTTCGGCGGCGGTAAGAACGACGACATGGTCGCGGTCCCCAATCTGGTCGGCAAGACGATCGCCGACGCCAAGAGCCAAGGGGAGAACGGCGACTTCAAGATCAAGAACATCGGCTCCAAGTTCTGCGAGAACGCGGACAAGGACACCGTCTGCGAGCAGAACCCCGAGGGCGGCGGCGAGATCAAGCGGTACGGCGTGGTCGAGCTGACCATGTCCAAGGGCCCCAAGCCCGCGGCGAGGGTCGAGGTGCCCGACGTCCTGAACGTGCAGTACGAGTCGGCCAAGGATCAGCTCGAGGCCAAGGGCTTCAAGGTCGACCAGAAGACCCAGCAGTCGGACCAGACCGCCGGCAAGGTGATCGACCAGGACCCGAAGGGCGGCAGGAAGGTCGCGAAGGGCGCCACGATCACCCTGACCGTCGCCCAGGCACAGCAGAAGGTCACCGTCCCCGACGTGACCACGCAGAAGGTCGCGGACGCCACGGCCGCCCTCCAGGGGAAGGGCCTCAAGGTCCAGACGCAGGAGGTCGACAACGGCGACGTCGAGGCCGGCACGGTGACCGACCAGACGCCCAAGGGCGGCCAGGAGGTCCTGCCCGGTTCGACGGTCACGCTGACCGTCGCCAAGGCCGCCGCGGAGAACGTGCCGGTGCCCAACCTGGGTGGCCAGAAGCTCAAGGACGCCAAGAAGGCGCTCCAGGACCTGGGCCTGAACGTGGGCAACATCGCCGGTCCGCAGGACGACGAAGCCACCGTGGTGGCCAGCCAGCCCGGTGCGGGCACCCAGGTGCCCAAGGGCCAGTCGGTGAACCTCATCACGGTCGCCGGGCAGGGCGGCGGGAACGGCAACGGAGGCGGGGACGGCGGAGGCATCTTCGGCGGCCAGAACGGCTTCTAGGCGCACAGCAGTGACACGGGGAAGCCCCCGGCATCCTGAGAAGGGTGCCGGGGGCTTCTTCGTGCTCAGGGGCCGCCCGGGGGCCAGTCCGCAAGCCGTCCGAGGGGCTCAGCCCGGAAGCCGTCCCGAGGGGCTCAGCGCAGTTCCTTGGGGGGCGTGCGGTCCGCGTCGACCTTCTCGGTGCGCTCCAGTTCGCCCCACACGATGTAGCGGTGGCGGGAGGTGTAGACGGGAGTGCAGGTCGAGAGCGTGATGTAGCGGCCCGGCTGCTTCCGGCCCGACTCCTTCGGGACCGCGTTCAGCACGTCCACGTTGTACTTCGAGGTCTCCGGCAGCGTCGCGTAGACCTTGTAGACGTACCAGGTGTCGCGGGTCTCGAAGACCACCGCGTCGCCGTCGTGGACCTTGTCGATGTTGTGAAACTTCGCGCCGTGCCCGTCCCGGTGCGCGGCCAGGCTGAAGTTGCCCTTCTTGTCCCACGGCATCGCGGACTTGACCGGCTTGGTGTAGTAGCCGGCCACACCGTCGTTGAGGGTCTCGGTGCTGGTGCCCTTCTTGACCAGCACCTCGCCGTTGTGCATGGACGGTACGTGCAGGAAGCCGATGCCGCTCTTGGTGTCCAGCCCGCCCGGCCCCCGCTGCGTCCAGTGCTTGCGCACCCGGTCGCCCTGCTTCTTCGCCTCACGGTCGGCCAGGACGTTGGTCCACCACAGCGAGTAGACGACGAACAGGGCGAGAATCAGCCCCGCAGTGATCAGCAGCTCGCCGAAGACCGCTATGGCCGAGGCTACCCACCCACGGCCGGGACGACGGCTGGGCGTTGCGGGCGGGCCGGGCTGCCGGTCCTGCCGCTCGTCGTGGTCGGTCCGTACCACCGCGTCGTACCCCTTTTTCTGGTTTCCCGGCTGTTCCCGCTCATTCGACCAGCGCGTCCGGCTTTCCCTGGCTACGCGGCCGCTCCTCGACCATCTTGCCCCAGAGGATCATCCGGTAGGTGCTGGTGAATTCGGGGGTGCAGGTGGTCAGCGTGATGTACCGGCCCGGCTCGGTGAAGCCGGAGCCGGGCGGCACCGGGTTGATGACACCGGTGTTGGACGGCGACGTCTGCGGCAGGATGCTGCTCATCGCATAGGTGTAGTACCGGCTCTGGGTCTCGACGACGATCTCGTCACCGGGCTTGAGGCGGTTGATGTAGCGGAACGGCTCGCCGTGGGTGTTGCGATGCCCGGCGAGTGCGAAGTTGCCCTTCTTGTCCCACGGCATGGCGGTCTTCAGCGGACTCTTGCCGTAGTGGCCGACCATGCCGCGGTCGAGAACCTTGTGCTTGTCGATGCCCTCCGCGATCGGGGCCTTCACATCCAGCTTGGGGATGTAGATGATCGCGAACCCCTGCCCGGGGGAGAAGGTGCCGGGGTTCCGGTCGTCGCCGCCGTTCTCGTCCCACTTCTTCTGCAGGTTGTTGGCGGCCCCGTTGGCCTGCTGATGGGCACGGATGTTCGTCCACCACAGCTGATAGGTGACGAAGAGCAGCATCACCACGCCGAGGGTGATGAACAGCTCGCCGACCACCCGGCTCGCCACCACCCCCGGGCTGTCCTTACGGGCCCGCGCGGCGCGCTTGGCCTCCATACGGGTGCGGGGCGGGAGGTCCCCGGCGCCCCCCGCACCCTCCATGGGCCGTGTGGCGCCCGCCTCGGCCGTACCGCGCCGGGCGCGGGAGCCATGCCGTCCGGCGCGCTTTCCGGCCTCCTGGGCGGCCTTACGGCGGGCGGCCCGGCCGCCGGGCGGGGGCTCGGCACCGCTGTCCCGGTCCGGCTCGACCTTGCGCAGCGCCATGGTCTGGTCGGCGGGCGCCACCTCCACGGCGCGCAGGGCGACCGTCTCGTCGTCGCCCCGGGGCCTCACCGGGGGCAGGACGGCCGTCTCCGCGGCCTCCGGGACGCGTCCGGACGTCGCGGAGGGGCGTCGGGGCGTCCCCGGGGCGCGTACGGGCGTCTGAGGGGCGTATGCGGACCCTGAGGGCCCCGAGGACCCCGAGTGGGCCGCTGAGGACCCCGAGGGGGCCGCGCGGGCGCGTCGGCGCCCTGTGGGCGGCACGGCGCCCTCAGTGGCCTCCTCCGGCCCGGCGGGGGCCGGGCCGGCGCGCCGTCGGCGGCCGGTGGGCGGCGGCACGGCGAGCGACGCGGTGCCCGTGGTCCGCCCCGTGAGCCCGGCCGGGGCGGAGTCCGGCAGCGGGTCGGCCAGAGGGTCCCGAAGGCTCTCCGCAGCCGCCGCGAACGCGTCCGGGGCCGCATGCGCGCCTTGGGCGGCGTGCTGCTGATGAGACCCGTACGGCGGGTACGGGGCGGGCTCCCGGGCGCCGTGGCCGGCGCCCTCGCGCTCAGGGCGCGGTCCGGTCACTCGCCGGCCTTACCGCCGACCGCCCCGACCACCGGGGCGAGCCCCGCGGACCGCCCCACGGCATCCGTGTCCCCGCACTCCACCAGCCAGTTGGCGAGCATCAGATGGCCCCATTCGGTGAGGACCGACTCGGGATGGAACTGGACGCCCTCGACCCGCAGTTCACGGTGGCGCAGCCCCATGGCGATGCCGGTCTCGGTCCAGGCCGTGATCTCCAACTCCGGGGGCACCGTGCCCCGTTCCACGGCCAGCGAGTGGTAGCGGGTGGCGGTGAAGGGCGTGGGCAGTCCGCTGAAGACGCCGGCGCCCTCATGGATCACCAGCGAGGTCTTGCCGTGCAGCAGCTCCGGGGCCCGCCCGACGACGCCGCCGTAGGCGACGGCCATGGACTGCATCCCCAGGCAGACGCCGAACACCGGTACGCCGGTGCTCGCGCAGTGCCGCACCATCTCGACGCAGACCCCCGCCTCCTCCGGCGTGCCGGGCCCGGGGGACAGCAGGACGCCGTCGAAGCCGTCCTGGGCGTGGGCCAGGGAGACCTCGTCGTTGCGCACCACCTCGCACTCGGCGCCGAGCTGGTAGAGGTACTGGACGAGGTTGAAGACGAAGCTGTCGTAGTTGTCGACGACCAAGATGCGCGCGCTCATCGCGGACCCGCCATTCCCTCGTCGACCGTCACGTCATTGAACGGCAGCAGGGGCTCCGCCCAGGGGAAGACGTACTGGAAGAGCACGAAGACGATCGCCAGCACCAGCACGAGCGAAATCAGCGCCCGCATCCATGCGTTACCCGGCAGATGCCGCCAGATCCAGCCGTACATGCCATCCCTACTCACCGATGACGAAGTCGATTGCAGCACCGGAGTGCAGGACCAGAGTAAGGGGCGCGGGGTGGGGCCGGAGGGTCAGCTGTACAAAGCCTTGGGCTTGCCTTGGGCAACCGATTGGGTCGCGTCGAGGTGCGCCCAGGTGATCAGGCGGTGGCTGTGGCCCCACTCCGGCTCACAGGTCGTCAGCGTGAGATAGCGCCCGGGGCGCCGGAAACCGGACGCGCGCGGCACCGGTTCGATCACCCCGGTGTCGGTCGGCAGGGTGCGGTAGGGCCGCCGGTCGACGCGGTAGGTGAACCAGGTGGTGCCGTCGGTCAGCACCACCGCGTCGCCGGGACGCAGCGCGGGGAAGTCCTTGAAAGGGTCGCCGTAGGTGCGGCGATGCCCCGCGACGGCGAAGTTGCCGAGGGCCCCGAGGCGGGCGGTGCGGGAGTAGTGACCGAGCCCCTTCTTCAGGGTGCCGGTGGCGGTCCCCTCGAGGACGGGCTTGGCCCAGCCGGCGCCGAAGCGCGGGATGTACATGATCGCGAAGGAGTCGCCGGGCTCGTAGCGGCGGGGCTCGGACGAGGGCTCGGCGCCGGCGGTGACCGTACCGGTGGCCCATCGGTCCTGGAGGTGGTCGATCTCGCCGTCCATGGCGCGGTCGGCCCGCACCGAGGTCCAGTACAGGACGTAGACCACCAAAAGGATGATCAGGGCTCCGACGGTGACGCAGATCTCACTGAGCGTCCTGACGATCAGCCGGGTTCTCATCGGCCCCCACTGTCCGCCCCGCTGACCCCGTGCGCCGGCCCGTGCCGCGTACAGATGTCCGCAGGTGCTATCCGATGGGCTGTGCCTGGTGCAGATCCACTGTGCCGGAGTAGCCGGGAAGAGTCACCGTGTCGTGCTGGTCGACTTTCCAGCCGAGGCCGTACGCGTCGACGTAGCTGCGGTAGTTCTGGATCGCGGGCGAGGCGGTGAGGGCGGCGCTCAGCTTGCCCCGGTCACCCACAGCGGTGACCTTGTAGGGCGGGGAGTAGACCTGGCCCTGCAGGATCAGGGTGTTGCCGACGCAGCGCACCGCGCTGGTGGAGATCAGCCGCTGATCCATGACCTTGATCCCCTTGGCGCCGCCCTGCCACAGCGCGTTGACCACGGCCTGCAGGTCCTGCTGGTGGATGACGAGATCGTTGGGCTGGGGATCCGGGACGCCGGGGATCTGCGGGGTGGCGTTCGGCGGGGCGTCGGTGAGGGTGACCGTAAGGCCCGCTCCGGAGAGCTTCCTGGTCCCGGCGGTCTTCTCCAGCTCGGCCAGCTTGCGGCGCTCGGCCCGGGTGCTGCCGTTGTCCCGCCGGGCGAGTGCGTCGACCTCGGAGCGTATTTTGCCGGTGCTGTCGTCCAGGGTGCCGTTCTTACGGCTGCGTTCCTGGATGAGATCGGAGAGCCGCAGCATCGATTCATCGCTGCGGATATTGGTGCCCTGGGCTGTGTTGAAACTGGTCCAGAAGATCACTCCGGCCAGCGCGAAGACCGCGCCGGTCAGCAGTCTCACGGGCCGGAAACGGGGGCGGCGGGACGCCGGGGTGGGGGAGTCAGCGGAATTGCTCAACGTACCCTTACTCCTTACGACGCCGCGGAAGGACTACGCTAACGGACGTGTGGGGGAGGGACGTGGTCCCCGTCGCTGTCCCGCCCCGGCGCCGTCCGTACACATCCCCGCGCGGTCACGCAGCGCATCGACAGGAGAGTTCCTCGTGCCGAAGTCACGGATCCGCAAGAAGGACGACTTCACGCCGCCGCCGGCGAAGCAGGCAGCCAGCATCAACTTGAACAGCGGCCGCCGGTGGGTGGCACCGCTGATGCTGGCCATGTTCCTGATCGGCCTCGCGTGGATCGTCATCTTCTACGTGACCACGGGTGATATGCCGGTCGAGTCGCTGGGCAACTGGAACATCGTGGTCGGCTTCGGCTTCATCGCCGCGGGCTTCGTCGTCTCCACCCAGTGGAAGTGACCCGGCTGTCCCCACGCCGGTCCCCAGGTTGTCCACAGAGTTATCCACAGCCGGGGAAAACTCAGAAGATCTGTGGATAACCTCTGCCGTGTTGACGCCGGCGTGACCGGCGACGGGCTCCTGTTCGATCGTTCACACCCCCGTCTTCCTGCGAAAATGCAGGTCAGCCGGGGGTCGTACGCAGGTTCTCCACAGGTTGCGTATGATCCACCACTTGCTGTGGACAACTGATCGAGCCCGGCTCGGCCCCATGCGCCGGAGATCGCCGGGAACCGTCCACGGCCCTGCGGACGGCCCTGCGGGAGGACGTCCGCGGCGGCCCGCCGAGCGCCGGCCGACCGGCCCGCTCAGCCGGTGAGCTGGATCGTCCGGATCCACACCATGGCGACGATCGCGAGCAGCACCAGGGCGCAGGTCCCGCGCTGCACCAGCGCCCGCTTCTCACGGGGCGCGTGCACCATCCCGTACGCCACTACCGTGCCCGCGACCAGGCCGCCGACATGGGCCTGCCAGGCGATTCCGGACCAGGTGAAGGTGAAGAGCAGATTCAGCGCCAGCAGCGCGATGACCGGCCGCATGTCGTAGTTCAGCCGGCGCATCAGCACGGCGGTGGCGCCGAGCAGGCCGAAGATCGCGCCGGAGGCGCCCAGCGACGGCTGGTTCTGCGCGGCGAGGAGATACGACAGCGCGCTGCCGCCCAGCCCCGACAGCATGTAGAGCACGATGAAGCGGACGCGGCCGAGCGCGGCCTCCAGCGGTCCGCCGATCCACCACAGCGAGAGCATGTTGAAGGCGATGTGGATCAGCTGCTGGTGAAGGAAGATCGAGGTGACCAGCCGCCACCACTGGCCCTCGGCGACTCCGACGATCTGCGCCGCGCCGGGGTCATAGGCCCGTCCGACCAGGTCGAGATCGTTCACCAGCCGGTCGCCCGCGGACAGCACCGCGAGCCATACCGCGATGTTGACGGCGACCAGGATCTTGGTGATCAGCCGGGGATCCGAGGTGATCATGCCGCCGGCCATGGTGCGCGGCTGTGCGGCACGCGGCGGGGGACCGACAGCCGAGGCCCCGGCCCCGGCGGGCATCCGTCCGCTCACGCACTCAGGGCAGTGGAACCCCACAGAGGCGCTGATCATGCACTCGGGGCAGATCGGGCGCTCACAGCGGGTGCAGCTGATGCCGGTCTCCCGCTGGGGGTGCCGATAGCAGCAGACCGCCTGGTCCTCCATGATGTCCCCTCGCCCCTTGTCCACTTCTGATCGGGCGTTCCCCCGCCCCGCTTGTTCACACGGACACTTGTTCACACGGACAAGCGGGGCATGAAAGTTCCCCGTACGGGCTCAGCCCTCGCGGGTCTCCACGACGACCGACTCGATGACGACGTCCTGCAGCGGACGGTCGGTGCGCGGGTTGGTCGCGGTGCCCGCGATCGCGTCGACGACCTTCTTGCTGGCCTCGTCGGCGACCTCGCCGAAGATGGTGTGCTTACCGGTCAGCCATGCGGTCGGGGAGACCGTGACGAAGAACTGCGAGCCGTTGGTGCCCGGGCCGGCGTTGGCCATCGCGAGCAGGTAGGGCTTGTTGAAGGCCAGGTCCGGGTGGAACTCGTCACCGAACTCGTAGCCCGGGCCACCGGTCCCGTTGCCCAGCGGGTCCCCGCCCTGGATCATGAAGCCGCTGATCACCCGGTGGAAAACGGTGCCGTCGTAGAGCTTCTCCTTGGCCTTCTTGCCAGTGGCCGGGTGGGTCCACTCGCGAGTGCCTTCGGCCAGTTCGACAAAGTTCTTGACCGTCTTGGGGGCGTGGTTCGGCAGCAGCCGGACCACGATGTCGCCATTGTTCGTCTTCAGGGTGGCGTAAAGCTGCTCGGCCACGATCAACCTTCCATCGTTTTCACTTCCGTCTCCTGATCCTCGCACGGACGCAAGGTCGACGAGTAGCCGCGGAGGCGTCACCGGGCGCGCCGATCCGCGTGGTTTCCATGAGAATCCTCCCTATGACCCAGATGCCCGGTCAGGCATGCTGCCTGTGCTGCGAACGGGCATGATCTCCACAAACAGGCATGATCTTTCTTGGGATGGAAACACGAAACTGGGCAAATAGAGCGCGCGACGAAAACGCACGACTCTGAACCCGGGAGCTTGACCACGCCACCGAGGAGGAGGATCCCGTGACCCGCATTGACAGCGTGCGAGCCGCGACCGGCACAGCCAAGGGCAGCGTCCTGCACGCCGCGGAGGCGGTGGCACCCTACGCCGGCACGGCCAAGGACACCGCATCGCGCTACGCGCACGAGGCCCGCGTACGGCTGGCGCCGAAGGTGTCGACCGCGGCGCACCAGGCCCGGTGCACGGCCGGCGCCCAGTACCACGCCCATATCGAGCCCATGCTCAACCAGGCCCGTGGCACTCTGCCGCCGAAGGTGGACCAGGCCGCCACCCGGGCCGCCAAGCGCACCCGTAAGGCAGCCCGCCACGCCGCCGACTACACCGGTCCGCGGATGGAACAGGCGATGGCCGGGGCGCGCGCCGCCGCCGGACCGGTGCGCGAGGAGGCCGCCGTCCGTACGGCCGCCGCCATCGCGGCGCTGCGCACCCATGTGACGGCCGCGGAGATCGAGAAGCTGGCCAGGAAGCACCGCCGCCGGGCCCGGACCGCCCGTGTCGCCAAGCGTGCGGCCTTCATCGGACTGGTCGGCGCGGGCGTCTTCGCCGCGTGGAAGTGGTGGGACAAGCAGGCCAACCCCGACTGGCTGGTCGAGCCCCCGGCGGCGACCGAGGTGGGCGACCGCGAGCGGCTTTCCGCGGTGGACGGCAGCGACCAGAGCGCCCTCGACCCCGAGGTGCAGGCCAAGCAGGCCGAGGCCCGCAGGGACGACGAGCGCTGAACAACGCCGCATACGGCGTCCGGCGCGGCCCTCCGCGAGGGCGGGAGATCTGATGATCTCCCGCCCTCGCCCCGTCTCCGGCCCCGGCTCAGTCCGCCGGGCCCTCCCCCTGGGAACGGCGCTGCCGGCGCTCGAGGAAGATCTCGGTGAAGACCGAGACCTTGGCCCGCAGCGCCCAGGGGTCGAACGGCTTGGCCATGTAATCCACCGCACCGGCCGCATAGCCCCGCGAGGCGTTCTCGGGATCGGCGCCCATCGCGGTGAGGAAGATGATCGGGATGTCGCGGTTACGGGAACGCCGCTTGATGTGGGCCGCCGTCTCATAGCCGTCCATCTCGGGCATCTGCACATCCAGCAGGATCACCGCGAAGTCGTCATGGTCGAGCAGCGCCTTGAGGGCCTCCTGCCCGGACGTCGCGGTCACCAGCTCCTGATCGAGCGTGGCCAGCACGGCCTCCATGGCCAGCAGATTGTTCTGCTGGTCGTCCACCACGAGGATCTTGGGCCGCGGCCCGGTGCCCCGCTTGGGCACCGCGGGTCCCTCCGGGGCCGCGGGCTCGTCCTCCGGCTGCGGCACCGCGGCCGGGGGCTGGGACTCCACCATGGCCAGCTGCCGCTCCAGGACCAGGCAGCGCTCCTCCGCCAGCCGGCCCCGCAGCCGCACGTCTTCCAGCTCCTCGGTGAGCCGCCCCACCTCCTGCCGGAGCAGATCCCGCTCCTTGATCAGCTCCTTCCGGTCCGGAAGCTCCCGCTCCAGCGCGTCCGCCCGGGCGCGCTCCGTGGCCCAGGCCGCCTCGGCCTGGTTCAGCCGCACCTCGAGATCGGCGATGCGGTGCTTGCGGTCCAGCAGCGCCTCGCCCAGCACATCCTGGTGCGCCATGGACACCCGCGCGTCCCGGTCGGCGTCGGCCAGTTGGAGCTGCAGGATCTCCATGGCATGCCCGGGGGAGCGGCTGGTGCGGACGGCGGCCCGGTGCAGCTCCCGCACCAGCTTGATGGCGGCGGGGGTGGGAGCGACGCCTCGCCGCGCCGCGAGATCGGTGAACAGGTCGAAGACGAACTCCCACGGCGGGATGCGGGTGCCGCTCAGAAACCGCGAGATGGTGCTCGGGTCACGGTGCCTGCGCACGGCATATCTGCGCACCGAGATCCCCAGCCCCAGGAACAGCTTCCTCAGCTCCATGGCGAAGGCCCGACACTCCTCGGGCAGGTTCTCGCCCAGCGGATGCAGCTCACCCATCGTGTCCCCCTGTACGGCGGCTCGCGCCGATCAGACGACTCCCGGGCGATCTGCCCGAGTTGTGAGAAACACCCTGGAGCATCCCGCGGGTGTTGCGCCGGGCAATGACAGGAGTGGCAACACCGATATCAGGGGCGAAACAAACCAGCCAGGGCACCGATCACGATGTCCTGGCTGGTGACGAAGGTGGAGCCTAGGAGAGTCGAACTCCTGACATCCGCCATGCAAAGACGGCGCTCTACCAACTGAGCTAAGGCCCCGTCGCCGATCAGGATACCTGCTACCGACCACCATTTCCGACCGGGTATCGCTCGTGCGTAGCGCTCTCCGTAGGATGCCACGCAAGATTCGCGGCAGCGAAGCGAAGGGGAGAGCGAGATGGACGCAACACAGCAGGATGCCACCGCGCGCGCACGGGAGCTTCAGCGCAGCTGGTACGGGGAACCGCTGGGGGCGCTCTTTCGCCGTCTCATCGATGATCTCGGTCTGAACCAAGCCCGTCTCGCCGCCGTCCTCGGGCTGTCCGCGCCCATGCTCTCGCAGCTCATGAGCGGCCAGCGCGCCAAGATCGGCAACCCCGCCGTCGTCCAGCGGGTGCAGGCGCTGCAGGAACTGTCCAGCCAGGCGGCGGACGGCAGGGTCAGCGCCGCCGAGGCCGCCGAGCGCATGGAGGAGATCAAGAAGTCCGCGGGCGGCTCGGTCCTCAATTCCACCCAGTCCACGGCGACGAGCACGGGCGCCCCGACCGTTCGGCGAGTGGTGCGCGAGATCCAGTCGCTGCTGCGGTCCGTGGCGGCCGCGGGGGACATCATCGAAGCCGCCGACTCCCTCGCCCCGACCCACCCCGAGCTGGCAGAGTTTCTCCGTGTGTACGGCGCCGGGCGGACCGCCGATGCGGTCGCCCACTACGAGGCGCACCAGAGCTGACGGGCTGAACTGCTGACGAGTCGATGACGGGGCGGGCACGGCGCGATGGGTGAGATCTTCGCGGGCCGGTACGAGCTGGTGGACCCGATCGGGCGTGGGGGCGTGGGCGCCGTATGGCGCGTCTGGGACCACCGCCGCAGACGGTACGTGGCAGCGAAGGTTCTCCAGCAACGTGATGCCCATACGCTGCTGCGCTTCGTCCGGGAACAGGCCCTGCGGATCGATCACCCCCATGTGCTGGCGCCGGCCAGCTGGGCGGCCGACGACGACAAGGTGCTGTTCACCATGGATCTGGTGGGCGGCGGCTCGTTCGCCCATCTCATCGGGGACTACGGCCCGCTGCCGCCCCGTTATGTGTGCACCCTGCTCGACCAGCTGCTCTCCGGACTGGCCGCGGTACATGCCGAGGGAGTGGTGCACCGGGACATCAAGCCCGCGAACATCCTGCTGGAATCCACCGGGACCGGGCGGCCGCACGTCCGGCTGTCCGACTTCGGCATCGCGCTGACCAAGGGCGAGCCGCGCCTCACCGAGGCCAACTACGTGATGGGCACGCCCGGTTACTTCGCACCCGAGCAGATGATGGGCGATGACCCGGACTTCCCGGCGGATCTCTTCGCCGTGGGGCTGGTGACGCTCTATCTGCTCAACGGGCACAAGCCCGACGCGGAGGCGCTCGTCAAGCTCTTCGAGCAGGGAGTGCCGAACGCGCCCACGGGCGTGCCAGAGCCGCTGTGGCAGGTGATCGCGAGTCTGCTGCAGCCGGACCCCGAGGACCGCTTCCGCACCGCCACAGGAGCGCGGAAGGCGCTGGCGACGGCGGTCGACCTGCTGCCCGAGGCCGACCTGGACGACGACGCCATCGAGGTCTTCGACCATCTCGGGCCGCTGCCCGCCGGGTTCGACTCCAACGGGCCGACCCGGCCGCGCCGCCGCCACGCGAAGACGGACCCACCCCGAGAGAACGGCGCGAACGGCGCGGCGCCCTCTCCGTCTCAGACCGCCGCCGACGCAGGCTCCGCCGCCGAGGCGGCCTCCCCTCCCCAGTCGGCCGCCCCACAGCCGTCCATGTCCGACACCGGCAGCTTCACCCTCCCGCCGCCGCTCCCCCGGAACGAACAGCCAGCGACACCGCACACCGATCCCCCGCCCGGCCAGGCCCCGCACACCGGGTCTCCAGGGGCTCCGTCCTCCGGCGTCCCGCACGCCGGACCGCCGCACGCCCAGACGCCCCTGAGCCAGACCCCACCGCCCCAGCCCGCGGGCCCACCGACACCGACGCCTCCGCCGCCGACCGCCCGGCCCGCGACTCCGCCCCCGCCGGTCCAGCGGCCGTCGATGCCGCAGTCGTTGCCCCACCCACTGACCCCGCCGACCCCCTCGACGGCGGCCCCGCTGCCACCGGCACAGCCACCCGTGCACCATCCGCACCACGCACAGCAGCCCCCACACCCCGTACAGCCGGTGCACCACGCGCACCCGCATACGCCCACCCCCGCTTCCGCTCCGACCGCGGCACCCTCGCCGACACCGACGCCAACGCCGACACCCACGCCGACTCCGACCCCGACACCAACGCCGCCCCCGCGTGATTTCCCTTCTACTCGTCCATACACCGCCGGGCAGCCGCAGGTTCCCGCGGCGAGGCGGCGGCGACCCGGGCCGTCCCGGAAAGCGGCGCTCTCGATCCTGATCGTCGCGGCGGTGTGCTTCGCGGTCGGCGCATGGGCGCTGGTGGCCGCGGGCTGACGTCGCGTTCACGCCGACGACGCCGACGACGACGCCCCCGCCGACCTCACCACCCCTGACCGCGCCCCCGCGCTCCTCACCGTCCCTGACCGCGCCCCCTGACGCACCCCCAGCGGAAGCAGCGCCCCCAACTACCAGCCAGGCGGCGGCCCGTACCGCTGCGCGGAGGCCCGGCGCCGGGCGGCGAGCGTCCACACGCCGAGTCCGAGCACCAGCGCCGTCCCCGTGCCGATCCCCGCGTACCCCACCACCCGCAGCGCGGTCTTCTTCGAGTCGGCGGTGCCGGATCCAGGACTCGCCATCCGGTCATCGTCCGCGGCGTCCGGATGGCGCTTGGCCGCCTTCCGGTCGGCCGCCGTGAGGCCGAACCCCGCCTCGACCGGGTCCTTGTCGTAGCTGGGCCCGCCGCGCGCGGCGCCCGCGACCCGTACCCGCAGGACGACCGGTACCGGGCTGTTCAGATGCGGCGCCACGTGCGGCGGGTTGAGGGTGACCGCCAGGAAGTACCCACCGCTGAAGCTCATCGCACGGACCGTTGAGCCGGTGTTGGCATACCGGTTTCCGTAGGCCACCGGCGCGGTGGCCACCTGGGTGCGGGGCGCATCGCCGTCCTGCGCGGCGGGGATGCCCCGCTTGGCGAGCCCGCGCGCCGGGTTGTACGCGTGCATCGCCAGGGCCCGGTCGAGCAGACGGGTGCTCTGGTCCTTGCCGTCGACGGACAGCTCGGCGGCGGCGGTGAGGCGCTGCCCCCAGTCGACGGGCACCCGGTAGAAATGCGTCTCCCCCGGCGTGATCTCGTCCTTCCACACCCCGCTCCCCAGGGTCGGCGCGTCGGTGAAGCCGCGTCCGCCGCGCCGCGGCCAGGGGGTGCCGTCCGGCGGTTTGGGCGACGGCGTGCTCCAACTCCCCTCCGGAGCCGCTCCTGTGGCCCCGCCCTTCACCGGTGGCTCCACCATCACACGGAGCTCCACGGGCCAGCGCTCCGGGTCCGGTGACCCGTTCTGGCGCTCCACCGTCACCACATAGCGCCCCGCTTCATGGCAGGAGGCCGGCCCGGACTCGATCTGGCGGGAGGCGTAGTCGGCGAGGGGATAGGCGACGCCATTGGTTTCGATCTTCGGGGCGGCGGTGCCGCAGATGCCCCCGTCGGGGCTCTCCAGCGTCACCTTCACGCCATCGCGGTACGAGGTCACGTCCGCACCCGGCGGGGGCGCGGCGACCGCCGAGACATAGGCGGCCGACTTCGTGTCGAGCGTCACGCCGTAGTACCGCTTCTCGCCCGGCCCGAGGCTGTCGACATAGGTGCGGCCGGCCGCCAGGGACGGGGCGCCCGAGTCGGCGTCGGCGCCGGATATCCGGGTGCCGCGGGTCTCGTACGCCCGGGCCCCGTCGGCGCCGTCGGCCAGGGACGTCCCCGGCGCCGCGGCCACCGTGCACAGTGCCGCCACCGCGGCGAGACCGGCCCTGACCTTGCGGCGGTCCTTCATCGCGCGTCACTCCTCGTCGTACCGGCCGGTCGGCCCGTTCAACTTTGCCTGTGCAAGCTATTCGTTTGCGAGAGTGAAACACGAAGGCCCCCGTCATCCCGTCCCCCGGCGCCCCTGCCCCTTCCCCGCACGGCGCCAGTAAAGCCGACGGGGCCCCGACCGCTCCAGCGGTCGGGGCCCCGCACTGGGACTGTCTTAGGAGCTAGGAGCTCACACACCCGAACCTGCGGGCACGGAGTCGGTCGCCTCCGTCCACAGATCCTGCTCGGCGCGATCCGCCTGGATCTGGCGGTACACGAGGAGCCCGCCGATGGCGGCCAGTGCGACCAGGAGCAGCTTCTTCACTGCGCTACCTCGTCTCTTTCTTGACGTAGGGGACCTCTGGCGCCCGATGATACACACCGACCGATACCGATCGGTGACCTATGACCGGCATTGGCCGATGAGAAACCGGGCAGGAACCGGGGATCAACTCCCGGCCCCCCATACGACATCAGCCTGGATGAAGAAGATCTTCATCCAGGCTGATCGCGACGGTGGGGCTAACAGGACTTGAACCTGTGGCCTCTTCCTTATCAGGGAAGCGCTCTAACCGTCTGAGCTATAGCCCCGCGCTGCACCGAAAGATTAGCGCACGACCTGCCCCGTCCCAAAATCGGTAACGGCGGGCCGCTACTCGTCCTCGGCCAAGGTCAGCTCGACGCCACCCACGAAGCCCGCCGACAGGTTGTAGATGAAGGCCCCGAGCGTGGCCAACGCGGTGGCCAACACCACGTTGATCACGGCGATGAGCCCGGTGAACCCGAGGACACGCGGAAGCGACAGGAAGGACTCCAGGTCGAACCCGCTGCCCTCCTGCGACTCCGTCGCATCGCTGATGGTGCCGCCGACCGCGCTGAAGACGCCCATGGCGTCCATGACCATCCACAGCACCGCCACCGCGATCACGGTGCAGATCCCCAGCGCGATCGCGAGCAGGAAGCTGACCTTCATGACCGACCACGGATCGACCCTGGCGACCCTCAGCCGCGCCTTACGCGTCCGCGGCGCCGGACGGGCCCCCGCGGGCGTACGGGGGCGGCGGACGGCCGTGGCGGCCTGCTGGTGCCCCGAATGGGCGGCCTGGCCCGGCTGCCCGGGCACCGCGGAGCCGCCCTCTCCGGCCCCGCCGCCGGGCGGCGGGGCGTATGCCTGCGGCGGGTGGTACGGCTGCGCGGGCTGGGCGGGGGCGGAACGCTCGTTGGGGAGCGGGCTGGAGTACTGGGGCTTCGGATGCGGATCCCGCTGCGGCCGCAGCTTCCGGGTCTCCGTCACCGACGCGGGGGCGGAGTCCCCGGCCGGGCCACGGGCGCCTTCCCCAGCGGTGGTGCCGCCCGCCGAAGTCTGGGCTCCCGATCCCGGACGCCCTCCGGCGTCCGCACCGCCGCCCGCGGCACCCGTGGCTCCACTCACGACTTACTCCTCGGTCTCGTCGGCCGGGGGCGGTGTGCCCTCGACCGCCTCGGACGCGGCCTCCTCGGCTGGCGCGCTCCCGGTCGCGGAATCTTCCTCGACCTCTTCAGCCTCACGACCGGCCTCGGCGTTCCGGGCGATGCCGACGACGGCATCGCGCTTGCCCAGGTTGATCAGTTGGACGCCCATGGTGTCACGGCCCGTCTCCCTGACCTCATTGACCCGGGTACGGATCACGCCACCGCTGAGCGTGATGGCGAGGATCTCATCGGTCTCCTCTACCACCAGCGCCCCGACCAGGGAACCGCGGTCCTCGACGATCTTCGCTGCCTTGATCCCGAGGCCGCCGCGCCCCTGGACGCGGTACTCGTCGACGTTGGTCCGCTTCGCGTACCCGCCGTCGGTGGCGGTGAACACGAACGTACCGGGCCGGACGACATTCATCGAGAGGAGTTCGTCGTCCTCGCGGAAGCTCATGCCCTTCACACCGGAGGTCGCGCGCCCCATCGGCCGCAGCGACTCGTCCGTCGCCGTGAACCGGATCGACTGGGCCTTCCTGCTGATCAGCAGCAGATCGTCCGCGGAGGACACCAACTCGGCACCGATCAGCTCGTCCTCGCGGCCGTCCGCCATCTCCCGGAGGTTGATCGCGATCACGCCGCCCGAGCGGGGCGAGTCGTAGTCCTTCAGCGGGGTCTTCTTCACCAGGCCGGACTTGGTGGCGAGCACCAGATACGGCACCGCCTCGTAGTCCCGGATCGCCAGGATCCGCGCGATCTTCTCATCGGGCTGGAACGCCAGCAGATTCGCGACATGCTGGCCGCGCGCCTCCCGGCCGGCGTCCGGCAGCTCATATGCCTTCGCCCGGTAGACCCGGCCCTTGTTGGTGAAGAACAGCAGCCAGTGGTGGGTGGTCGAGACGAAGAAGTGGGAGACGATGTCGTCCTGCTTCAGCTTCGTCCCGCGCACGCCCTTGCCGCCGCGCTTCTGGGAGCGGTAGTCCTCGGTCTTGGTGCGCTTCACATAGCCGCCACGCGTGATCGTGACGACGATGTCCTCCTCGGCGATCAGGTCCTCGATGGACATGTCACCGTCGAAGGGCACCAGCTTGGTGCGCCGGTCGTCGCCGAACTTCTCGACGATCGCGGTCAGCTCCTCGCTGATGATCTGCCGCTGCCGCTCGGGCGAGGCCAGGATCGCGTTGTACTCGTCGATCTTGGCCTGCAGCTCGTCGTGCTCCTGGACGATCTTCTGACGCTCCAGGGCGGCCAGCCGCCGCAGCTGCATCTCCAGGATCGCGTTCGCCTGGATCTCGTCGATCTCCAGCAGGCCCATCAGGCCGCCGCGCGCGGTGTCCACCGTGTCGCTTCGCCGGATCAGCGCGATGACCTCGTCGATCGCGTCCAGGGCCTTGAGCAGACCACGCAGGATGTGCGCCCGCTCCTCGGCCTTGCGCAGCCGGAAGCGGGTCCGGCGGACGATGACCTCGATCTGGTGGGTCACCCAGTTGCGGATGAACGCGTCCAGCGACAGGGTGCGCGGCACACCGTCGACCAGCGCCAGCATGTTGGCGCCGAAGTTGGTCTGCAGATCGGTGTGCTTGTAGAGGTTGTTGAGGACGACCTTGGCGACCGCGTCCCGCTTGAGCACGATGACCAGGCGCTGACCGGTGCGCGAGGAGGTCTCGTCGCGGACGTCGGCGATGCCTCCGACCTTGCCGTCCTTCACCAGGTCGGCGATCTTCTGCGCGAGGTTGTCCGGGTTCACCTGGTACGGCAGCTCGGTGACCACCAGGCACTGCCGACCCTGGATCTCCTCGACCTCCACCACCGCGCGCATCGTGATCGAGCCGCGCCCGGTGCGGTACGCCTCCTCGATGCCCTTACGGCCGACGACCAGCGCGCCGGTCGGGAAGTCCGGGCCCTTGATCCGGTCGATCAGGGCCTCGAGCAGCTCCTCCTGGGTGGCCTGCGGGTTGGCCAGGAACCACTGGGCGCCCTCGGCGACCTCGCGCAGATTGTGCGGCGGGATATTGGTGGCCATGCCGACCGCGATCCCTGCCGAGCCGTTGACCAGCAGGTTCGGGATGCGCGCCGGGAGGACCGTCGGCTCCTGGTTACGGCCGTCGTAGTTGTCCTGGAAATCGACGGTCTCCTCGTCGATGTCCCGGAGCATCTCCATGGCCAGCGGGTCCATCTTGCACTCGGTGTACCGCATGGCCGCCGCGGGGTCGTTGCCCGGGGAGCCGAAGTTGCCGTTGGAGTCGACCAGCGGCATCCGCATGGACCACGGCTGAGCGAGCCGCACCAGGGCGTCGTAGATCGACGAGTCGCCGTGCGGATGGTAGGTGCCCATGACGTCGCCGACGACGCGGGCGCACTTGTAGAAGCCCTTCTCGGGGCGGTACCCACCGTCGTACATCGCGTACAGCACCCGGCGGTGCACCGGCTTGAGCCCGTCCCGGACGTCCGGGAGCGCACGGCTGACGATCACGCTCATCGCGTAATCGAGGTACGAGCGCTGCATCTCCGTCTCGAGGCCGACCGGCTCGACGCGGAGTGCGGCGCCTTCGGCGACCTCGTCGGGGGTCAGTTCATCGGGCGTGTTCGGGGTGTTCTCGTCGGCCATTGCTGGTCAAAGTCCTTCTGTCGTCTGCGGCTGGGGGCCGACTCAGATGTCGAGGAAGCGGACATCCTTGGCGTTGCGCTGGATGAACGAGCGCCGTGCCTCGACGTCCTCACCCATCAGGACCGAGAACAGGTCGTCGGCCTGCGCCGCGTCGTCCAGGGTGACCTGGCCCAGGACGCGGTGGTCGGGGTCCATCGTGGTGACCCGCAGCTCTTCGGCGTTCATCTCGCCCAGACCCTTGAAGCGCTGGACCGAGTCGTCCCTGATGCGCTTGCCCTGTTCACGGCCGACCTGGATCAGCGCGTCCCGCTCCCGGTCCGAGTACGCGTACTCGAAGTCGTCCCGGCCCCACTTGATCTTGTAGAGCGGCGGACGGGAGAGGAAGACATGCCCCGCCTCGACCAGCGGGCGCATGAAGCGGAAGAGGAAGGTCAGCAGCAGGGTGTTGATGTGCTGGCCGTCGACATCGGCGTCCGCCATCAGAATGATCTTGTGATAGCGGAGCTTGGCGATGTCGAAGTCCTCGTGCACCCCGGTGCCGAAGGCGGAGATCAGCGCCTGGACCTCGTTGTTCTGCAGGATCTTGTCGACCCGGGCCTTCTCCACGTTGAGGATCTTGCCGCGGATCGGGAGGATCGCCTGATACTGCGGGTTACGGCCGGACTTGGCCGAGCCGCCGGCGGAGTCACCCTCGACGATGAAGATCTCGCACTTCGACGGGTCATTGGACTGGCAGTCGCTCAGCTTGCCCGGCAGCGACGCGGTCTCCAGCAGCCCCTTACGGCGGGTCAGATCCCGCGCCTTACGGGCCGCGACCCGGGCCGTCGCCGCCTGGATCCCCTTGCGGACGATGTCCGCCGCCTCATTAGGGTTACGGTCCAGCCAGTCGGCGAGATGCTCGTTGACGATCTTCTGGACGAAGGTCTTGGCCTCCGTGTTGCCCAGCTTGGTCTTGGTCTGGCCCTCGAACTGCGGCTCGCCCAGCTTGACCGAGATGATGGCGGTCAGGCCCTCGCGGATGTCCTCACCGGTGAGGTTGTCGTCACGCTCCCGGAGCAGCTTCTTGTCGCGCGCGTACTTGTTGATCAGGTACGTCAGCGCGGCGCGGAAGCCCTCCTCGTGGGTGCCGCCCTCATGGGTGTGGATGGTGTTCGCGAAGCTGTAGACACCCTCGGTGTACTGGGTGTTCCACTGCATCGCGATCTCGAGGGAGAGCATCCGCTCCTTGTCCTCGGCCTCGAACCCGATCACCGTGGGGTGGACCAGCTCGCCCTTGCGGGAGTTGAGGTAGGTCACGAAGTCGACGATGCCGCCCTCGTAGTGGTACTTCACGGAGAGCGGCTTGCCCTCCTCGTCCACATGGGCCTCGCGCTCGTCCTTGAGCGAGATCGACAGGCCCTTGTTGAGGAACGCCATCTCCTGGAAGCGCCGGGCCAGCGTCTCGAAGGAGTACTCGGTGGTCTCGAAGACGTCCGGGTCCGCCCAGAAGGTGACCGTGGTGCCGGTCTCCTCCGTGGCCTCGTTCCGGGCCAGGGGCGCGGTCGGCGCTCCCGTCTTGTAGTCCTGGGTCCAGCGGTAGCCGTCCGTCTTGACCTCGACCGACACCTTCGAGGACAGGGCGTTGACGACGGAGACGCCGACGCCGTGCAGACCGCCGGAGACGGCGTAGCCGCCGCCGCCGAACTTGCCGCCCGCGTGCAGCACGGTCAGCACGACCTCCACAGCCGGCTTCCCCTCCGAGGGGACGATGCCCACCGGGATCCCGCGGCCGTTGTCCACGACGCGGACGCCGCCGTCGGCGAGGATCGTGACCTCGATGCTGTCCGCGTGACCGGCCATGGCCTCGTCGACGGAGTTGTCGACGACCTCTTGGACGAGATGGTGCAGGCCGCGCTCACCGGTGGAACCGATGTACATACCGGGTCGCTTGCGGACCGCCTCCAGCCCTTCCAGGACGGTAATCGCACTGGCGTCGTACGACGGCGGAGCCAGGGCCTCGTCGTCGGGCGTGGACGGGATGTTTTCGATGGGGTTGCCGGAATCGGCCACGAAGCGCCCTTTCTGGCACAGCACAAGCCGTCTCCGGGTAGGCAGGAGCGGCTGCGTCGTTCAACATGTGTCCGCAAGCGCTCGGTGCGCCGGCGGCGACGGTGTACGGCCCCAGTCTACCGGTAGCGCCGACAAGAATGGGGGCTTGCTGCCGCCTGAGTCCGCATGTGCCGCCCTGAACCGGCTGCCAGCGACTCCCCATATGCGGGGACGGGCTCCAAGAGGCTCACACCGCCACTCAGCGCTTCGAGCTGTCAACCACCGGCAACCGTGACCGGGGTCTCAGCAGTCGCCCTGTTACCCCCGGTTAACACGGGAGCGCGTAAGCCCCCGGTCAGCCGTAGGTATCGCCCGGGCCGGTGGAGCCCGGGGAGCGCAGCGGGCCGTAGCGGTGGGCCGGGCCGCCGGGGCCCAGGACCTTGATCATCTTGACGGTGCCATGACCCAGATCCGCGTTCAGCCGGGCCACGAGCTGCGGGGCGAGCAGTCTCAGCTGGGTCGCCCACGCCGTGGAGTCACAGCGCACCGTGAGCACCCGGGCGTCCTCGTCGTACCGCTGGGGCTCGCAGTGCTGCGCCACCTCGGGCCCCACCATCTGGGGCCAGCGGCCCATCACCCCGCCGACCGCGGCCGGGGCCTCCCAGCCGCGCTCGGTGATCAGCCGGTTGATCGCCGCACCGAGCGGAAGCGGATCGCGGCCATCGGCGCGCGCGCCGGAGCGCAAGCCCCCTCTGCGCGCCTGCTTCTTCTGCTGGGCCGCGGCTCCCCGGGCGCGCGCCTGCTCCTTGGCGGCGCGCAGCGCCACCCTCGCAAGATCGACGCCCGAGGGCTCGGGCACCGGCGAGGGCCCCGCAGGCTGGTCCATTCCGTCGGTCATACGCGCCGCACCTCGCCCTCGGACACCGCATAGCGCGTGCCGGACAGCACCTGCGGAACGTCATCTTCCACCGCCGCGGTCACCAGCACCTGCTCCCCTGGGGCGACCAGCTCGGCCAGCCGCTCCCGGCGCCGCTCGTCCAGCTCCGCGAAGACGTCGTCGAGCACCAGCACCGGCTCGCCCGCCTCGGCGCGCAGCAGATCGTAGGAGGCCAGCCGCAGGGCGAGGGCGTACGACCAGGACTCGCCATGGCTGGCGTAGCCCTTCGCCGGGAGCCGGCCCAGCTTGAGGATCAGGTCGTCGCGGTGCGGGCCCACCAGCGTGACCCCGCGCTCTATCTCCTGCTTACGGGCCTCGGTGAGGGCGGCCATCAGCAGCTCGTACAGCTCCTCGCGGCTGCCCGCGTCGGTCAGCCCCTCACCGGCCGAGCCGCGGTACTCCAGCAGCACGGGGCCGCCGCCCGGGGCGAGTTGCTCGTACGCCTTGTCGGCCAGCGGCTGGAGCACGGCGATCAGATCGAGCCGCTGCGCGAGCAACTCGGCACCGGCCCGGGCCAGATGCTGGTCCCAGACGTCGAGCGTGGACAGGGCCGCGTCGCCGCCGCCGCTGCGCGAACCGTGCCGCCGGGCCAGGGCCGCGGTCTTCAGCAGGGTGTTGCGCTGCTTGAGCACCCGGTCGTAGTCGGAGCGGACCCCGGCCATCCGGGGCGCCCGCGCGGTGATCAGCTCGTCGAGGAAGCGCCGGCGCTCGCCCGGATCGCCCTTGACCAGGGCCAGATCCTCGGGCGCGAACAGCACCGACCGCAGGATCCCCAGCACATCACGCGGTCTGACCTGCGAGGACCGATTGATACGGGCGCGATTGGCCTTGCCCGGGTTGAGCTCCAGCTCGATCAGCTGCTGCCGGTCACCCTGGACGACCGCGGCCCGGACCACGGCCCGCTCCGCGCCCATGCGCACCAGCGGGGCATCGGAGGAGACCCGGTGGCTGCCGAGGGTGGCGAGATAGCCGACGGCCTCGACGAGATTGGTCTTGCCCTGGCCGTTGGGCCCGACGAAGGCCGTGACGCCCGGGTCGAGCGCCACCTCGGCCCGGGTGTACGAGCGGAAGTCGGCGAGCGAGAGATGCGTGACGTGCATAGTGGGCTGCGCCGACCTCCCCCGGCTGAACTGCTTGCTCCACCCCGTGGGGTGGTTACTTGTCGCTGCTCTCGACCGCGTGGCCGCCGAACTGATTGCGCAGCGCGGCGATCATCTTGATCTGCGGCGAGTCCTCCTGACGGGAGGCGAACCGGGCGAAGAGCGATGCGGTGATCGCGGGCAGCGGCACGGCGTTGTCGATCGCCGCCTCCACGGTCCAGCGGCCCTCGCCGGAGTCCTCCGCGTAACCGCGCAGCTTGGCCAGGTGCTCGTCCTCGTCCAGGGCGCGCACGGCCAGGTCCAGCAGCCAGGAGCGGATGACCGTGCCCTCCTGCCAGGAGCGGAAGACCTCGCGGACGTCGGTGACCGAGTCCACCTTCTCCAGCAGCTCCCAGCCCTCGGCGTACGCCTGCATCATCGCGTACTCGATGCCGTTGTGGACCATCTTGGCGAAGTGGCCCGCGCCGACCTTGCCGGCGTGGACGGCGCCGCCCTCGCCCTCGGGCTTGAGCGCGTCGAAGATCGGCTGGACCTTGGCCACATGCTCGGCGGCACCGCCGTACATCAGCGCGTAGCCGTTCTCCAGACCCCAGACACCGCCGGAGACACCGCAGTCGACGAAGCCGATGCCCTTGGCGTTGAGCTGCTCGGCGTGCTTCTCGTCGTCCGTCCAGCGGGAGTTCCCGCCGTCCACCACGATGTCGCCGGGCGACAGCAGCTCGGCCAGCTCGTCGATGGTGATCTGGGTGGGGACGCCCGCCGGGACCATGACCCACACCACCCGGGGGCCCTTGAGCTTGTTGACGAGCTCATCGATGCTGTGGACATCGGCGACGTCCGGGTTCCGGTCGTATCCAATGACGGTGTGGCCTGCGCGGCGAATGCGCTCGCGCATGTTGCCGCCCATCTTGCCGAGGCCGATGAGACCGAGCTCCATCAGTGATCCTTCATGCCGTAGTGCGTTGCGTTTCGCGGTGAGTCCGAGCCTACGCCCGCGGGTAGCCGCACAGATGTGGGCTACACCTGCTCATTCGCGCTCTCAGCCGCTGAGTCGCACCGGCATGATCAGGTACTTGTACGCCTCGTCCGCCTCGGCGTCCATGGCGGGCTTGCCACTGAGCAGCGCGGGCTTGGTCGAGGTGGTGAAGGACAGCTGGGCGACCGGCGAGTCGATCGCGCTGAGGCCGTCCAGCAGGAACGTCGGGTTGAAGGCGATCGAGATGTCGTCGCCGTCGAGCTGGGCGTCCACCCGCTCCACAGCCTGTGCATCGTCGCTGGACCCGGCCTCCAGGATCAGCACGCCCTGCTCGAAGGTGAGCCGCACCGGGGTGTTCCGCTCGGCGACCAGGGCCACACGCTTGACGGCCTCGACGAACGGGGGCGTCTCGATCACCGCGACCGAGTTGAACTCGGTGGGGAAGAGCGTGCGGTACTTCGGCAGGTCGCCCTCGAGCAGCCGGGTGGTCGTACGGCGCCCGGCGCCCTCGAAGCCGATCAGGCCCTCGCCCGCACCCGAGCCGGAGAGCGCGAGGGCGACGGTGTCACCACTGGTCAGCGACTTGGCGGTGTCGAGGAGCGTCTTGGCGGGCACCAGCGCGACGGCGGAGATGTCGGGGGTCTCGGGCTTCCACAGGAACTCGCGGACCGCGAAGCGGTAGCGGTCGGTGGAGGCCAGCGTGACGGTGTCGCCCTCGATCTCGATCCGCACACCGGTGAGCACCGGCAGGGTGTCGTCACGGCCGGCGGCGATGGCGACCTGGGCAGCGGCGGCGGCGAAGACCTCACCGGGGACGGTGCCGGTCGCGGTCGGCATCTGCGGCAGCGCCGGGTACTCCTCCACAGGCAGGGTGTGGAGTGTGAATCGCGAGGAGCCGCAGACGACGGTGACCCGCACCCCGTCGCTGGAGATCTCCACAGGGCGGTTGGGGAGGGCGCGGCAGATGTCGGCGAGGAGCCGGCCGGAGACGAGGACCGTGCCGTCGTCCTCGATGTCGGCCTCCACGGAGACGCGGGCCGAGACCTCGTAGTCGAAGCCGGAGAGGCTGAGCGCGCCTTCCTCCGCCTTCATGAGGATGCCCGCGAGGACGGGCACCGGCGGTCGGGCCGGGAGGCTGCGGGCCGTCCAGGCCACCGCCTCCGCGAGTACATCGCGCTCCACCCGGATCTTCACCGTAAGCCGCCTCCTGCTGTTGCTGGCTCGCCCTGCTGGCCTTCGTCGTCGGCTGAGTAGCCGGAGACCAGTCTGACGCACGACGCCGACAGTCGGTGCGGCTCGGGGTCAAGTCGGTGCGCGGGGTGTCGGGCGGCTCGGCCCGAGGTTGTGCACAGGCCCCACTTCGAAGCGATTTCCTCGCTATAACTCTGTGGTCGTAGTAGTAGGGCCTGTGGAAACCGTGGAAAACTGACTTTGCCCTGGTCAGCGGCGGTTTTTTATCCACCGGGCCTGTGGGTGACGGCGGTGGACAACCAGGGTTGTCTGTGGATGCCGAAGAGTTCTGCACATGCGATGCACAGACATCGCCCGGTTCTCCCCAGCGCCGTCCCCAGTTTTACCCACCTTCCCCACAGCCCAACCCGCCTCCTTGGTGTGACGCCTTTCACTCGCGCCGGTGACCGTGGCCATTTCGTTGCCGAACAGTGGACAGCGGTGTGGAGAAGCTGTGGGCAACGGGCCTTCGGCTGTGGGTTGCCGGTGGACAAGCTGATGCACGGCCTGTGGGTATCTCGATCGTCCACAGTCTGTGGACTCCCGATAGCCACAATTCCACAACCACCTGACCTCGGTGGATGCCTTCCCCACCGGACACCCTGTGGACGCGATCGGGACAACTTCCACGTCCCCAGGGTGTGGACGGTGGATGAGCCGCGTATCTGTGGAGAACCGGGCCGGCCGGGCAGGGAATCGAACAGCTCGTAGGGGTGAACGACGAAGGGCGCCCCGGGAGTTGTCCCTCCCGGGGCGCCCTTCAGCGGTTCGCGGTGGCCCTGCGGTGGCCCTGCGGGCCCCTCTCAGCCGTTCTTGATGCGGTTGGTCAGCTCGGTCACCTGGTTGTAGATGGAGCGCCGCTCGGCCATCAGCGCCCTGATCTTGCGGTCGGCGTGCATGACCGTCGTATGGTCGCGGCCGCCGAACTGCGCGCCGATCTTGGGCAGCGACAGATCGGTCAGCTCCCGGCAGAGATACATCGCGATCTGCCGCGCCGTGACCAGCACCCGGCTGCGGGAGGCTCCGCACAGATCGTCGACCGTATGCCCGAAGTAGTCGGCGGTGGCGGCCATGATCGCGGTGGCGGTGATCTCCGGGGCCGCGTCCTCGCCGCCGGGGATCAGATCCTTCAGCACGATCTCGGTGAGTCCGAGGTCCACCGGCTGCCGGTTCAGGCTCGCGAAGGCGGTGACGCGGATGAGCGCGCCCTCCAGCTCCCGGATGTTGCGGGAGATCCGCGAGGCGATGAACTCCAGCACCTCCGGCGGCGCGTTCAGCTGCTCCTGCACCGCCTTCTTACGGAGGATCGCGATACGCGTCTCCAGCTCCGGCGGCTGCACATCGGTGATCAGGCCCCACTCGAAGCGGTTGCGGAGCCGGTCCTCCAGGGTGACCAGCTGCTTGGGCGGCCGGTCGGAGGAGAGCACGATCTGCTTGTTGGCGTTGTGGAGCGTATTGAAGGTGTGGAAGAACTCCTCCTGCGTCGACTCCTTGCTCGCCAGGAACTGGATGTCGTCGACCAGCAGGATGTCCATGTCGCGGTAGCGCTTGCGGAACGCGTCCGCCTTGCCGTCACGGATGGAGTTGATGAACTCGTTGGTGAACTCCTCCGAGCTCACATAGCGCACCCGGGTGCCGGGATACAGGCTGCGCGCGTAGTGACCGATGGCGTGCAGCAAGTGGGTCTTGCCGAGCCCGGACTCTCCGTAGATGAACAGCGGGTTGTACGCCTTGGCCGGCGCCTCGGCCACGGCGACCGCCGCGGCGTGTGCGAAGCGGTTGGACGCGCCGATGACGAAGGTGTCGAAGAGGTACTTGGGGTTCAGCCGCGCGGTCGGCTCACCGGGGCCGGACGCGGGCGCGGGCTGAGCGGCGAGCGGGCCGGGGGCGCCGGTCTGCGAGGGCAGGAGGGGCGGTCCGCCGCGGGCGCGCTCGAGCGGGTCGGGCAGATCGTGACGCTGCTCGTACGGAGGGCGCTCGGCACCAGGACCCGGACCGCCGCCGGGCCCGCCCGGCCCGGGGCGCTCGGCGCCCGGACCGCGGTAGTCACCGCGCCGCTGCTGGTCGTACGGCTGCTGGTCATAGCCGGACGAGGAGTGCTGGGAGGCGTAAGGATCGCTCTCGGGAAAGCCGCCGAGCCGGGGCTGCTGCCAGCCGTAGTCGTCACGGGGCCGCGGCCAGGCGCCCGGTTCGGGGCGCGGCTGCTGATAGCCGGGGTACGCGGGGCGGGCCGATGGCAGATCGTCCGGCGCCTGGCGGCCATAGCCGTCCCGGCCGTCGTAGCTCTCGTAGGACTCGCGCTGTTCGCGGCTCTCGTAGGATTCGCGCTGGTCGCGCTGGACCTGCGGGGGGACGACCGGTTCGCCGGCGGACTCGTCGACGGTGATCGCGATGCGGATCGGGCGGCCGCACTCCCGGCTCAGCGTTTCGCTGACGACGGGGGCCAGCCGGCCCTCCAGCACGCCCTTGGCGAATTCATTGGGGACGGCGAGCAGCGCGGTGTCGGCGACCAGCGCGAGGGGCTGGCACCGCTTGATCCAGTGCTCGTCCTTCGCTTCGACGCCTTGTCCGCCCTGTCCCGAACCCTCTCCCAGCAGCCGCTCGAGCACGCGTGGCCACACTGCGGCAAGATCGGCAGGTACGTCAGCCACAGGGCACGCTCTCTCAGCTCGCTGGGTGGGGACGCCGACAGGTCCCACGAATGCGTGGTTCTCGGGACGGGCGTGAAGGAATTGGAGCCCAGCCACGGTAGTCAGGCCGGGGTGCGCGGTTCAAGTCGTTGTCCACAGGGTGTGTACAAATGTGCCATGCGATGTCGCCGGGCGTTCCCTTGCCCCTAGGCTGGGAGGGGAACTACGCCGTCTCGGTGTCGGACACCGGTTTGACCGGATGGCGTAACCGCGCGTACCGTAACCAGGTCGAGTTGTCGATGGCTGCTGCCGCCTGCCTCCGATGGGCAAGGATCACGGGCGAGACGACCTGTGATCGTGAAGCGGTGCACTCGGGCGTATTGCGAGCTACTCGTGGGCGCACGGTGACAGCCAAGCGATAGACCGCCACCATCCAATTCATTTCTGGAGCCCCCGAGTGAGCAAGCGCACTTTCCAGCCGAACAACCGTCGCCGCGCGAAGACCCACGGCTTCCGGCTGCGGATGCGCACCCGTGCCGGCCGCGCGATCCTCGCGTCCCGCCGTAGCAAGGGTCGCGGACGCCTGTCGGCCTGAGCAGCCTGATCCAAGGTCCATGACGTGCTGCCTACCGAGCATCGGCTGAGGCGGCGCGAGGACTTCGCGGCCGCGGTACGCCGAGGACGCAGGGCCGGTCGCCCGCTCCTTGTCGTGCATCTTCGCACCGGCCTCACCAGCGGTGATACGGACCCGCACGCATCCGGGGAGAGTGCTCCTCCGGCGCGTGCGGGTTTCGTCGTAAGCAAGGCCGTCGGAGGCGCCGTCGTCCGCAATCTGGTGAAGCGGCGACTGCGTCATCTGATGCGGGACCGCATCGATCGTTTTGGCGCAGGTAGCCTTGTGGTCGTACGGGCGCTGCCCGGCGCGGGTGAGGCGGGTCACGACCAGCTGGCCCGCGATCTCGACACGGCAGTGCAGCGGCTACTGGGAGGGGTGCCGCGATGAAGTACCCGCTGCTGTGGTTGATCAAGCTGTACCAGTGGACCATCAGCCCGATGCTGGGACCGGTCTGCAAGTACTACCCGTCGTGCTCGCACTATGGCTACACGGCCATTGACCGGCACGGCGCGGTAAAAGGAACGGCGCTGACGGCCTGGCGCATCTTGCGCTGCAACCCATGGTCGCTCGGTGGCGTCGACCACGTTCCGCCCCGGAAGCGTCCGGTGTGGCACCAGCGGCTGCGGAACCGCCTCGGCGGGCATCCGACTGTGGAGCCTGCCGCACAGCCCGAGACCCAGCCCAACGCCCAAGGAGCCTGATTCGTGGACACGATCCTCGGTCCTCTTTATGACGTAGTTTCCTGGATCATCGTCCAGTTCCACTCGTTCTACAGCCTCATTTTTGATCGGGACAGTGGCTGGGCGTGGGGTCTGTCCATCGTTTCGCTGGTGGTGCTGATCCGTATCTGCCTGATCCCGCTCTTTGTGAAGCAGATCAAGTCGACGCGGAACATGCAGGCGCTCCAGCCCAAGATGAAGGCGATCCAGGAGCGCTACAAGAGCGACAAGCAGCGTCAGTCCGAAGAGATGATGAAGCTGTACAAGGAGACGGGGACCAACCCGCTCTCCAGCTGCTTGCCGATCCTCGCCCAGTCGCCGTTCTTCATCTCGCTGTACCAGGTCCTGAACCACATCGCGAACAACAGGACGGTCGGTGTCATCACCGACCAGGCGCTGTTGGACAGCGCCCGTAACGCCCACATCTTCGGCGCTCCGCTGTCGGTGAAGTTCATGGACTCGGCCTCGAAGGTCGAATCCCTCGGCGCCTCGCTGACCGATGTGCGCATCGTGACGATCACCATGATCGTCCTGATGTCGGCGTCGCAGTTCTTCACCCAGCGCCAGCTGATGACCAAGAACGTCGACCTCACGGTGAAGACGCCGTTCATGCAGCAGCAGAAGATGCTGATGTACGTCTTCCCGATCATGTTCGCAGTCTTCGGCATCAACTTCCCCGTCGGTGTCCTCGTCTACTGGCTGACCACCAACGTCTGGACCATGGGCCAGCAGATGTTCGTCATCCGCCGTAACCCGACCCCGGGCAGCCTCGCCTTCAAGGCCCGCCAGGAGCGGCTGCGGGCCCAGGGCAAGCTGAAGGAGGAGCCGGCCGACGTCGTCGCGAAGCAGGCGGCCGAGACGGCGCGTGCCAACCGTCAGCAGCCCAAGCGCCAGACCAAGGCGCAGCGCTCCACGACCGGCCACAGCAGGGCCGGCGTGCAGGCGGATTCCACGGCCTCCACGGAGAAGTCCGCCGAGGTCAAGAAGCCCGACGAGAAGCAGGGCGCGGGGCAGAAGAAGGGCGCGCAGGGCGGCAAGCCGGCCGGTGGTTCGGCTTCCGGCTCCTCCCGCGGCGCGAAGTCCGGCCAGCGCAAGGGCCAGCAGCGCCCCAAGCACCCGTCCAAGAAGTAACGAAGGAGTCCATCCGTGACGGAAGGCACCACCCCGGCCGCCGAGGGTGTCGACACCCTGTCCCGCCTTGAGCAGGAAGGGGAGATCGCGGCCGACTACCTCGAGGGGCTGCTGGACATCGCGGACCTCGACGGCGACATCGACATGGACGTCGAGGCCGATCGCGCAGCGGTGTCGATCATCAGCGACTCGACCAGCCGCGATCTGCAGAAGCTGGTCGGCCGCGACGGCGAGGTGCTGGAGGCCCTGCAGGAGCTGACCCGCCTCGCGGTGCACCGGGAGACCGGCGACCGCAGCCGGCTGATGCTCGACATCGCCGGATACCGGGCCCGTAAGCGTGCCGAGCTGACCGAGCTGGGCACCAAGGCCGCGGAGGAGGCGAAGGGCACCGCTCAGCCGGTGAAGCTCAAGGCGATGACGCCCTTCGAGCGGAAGGTGGTGCACGACGCTGTGGCCGCCGCCGGGCTGCGCAGTGAGTCCGAGGGCGAGGAGCCCCAGCGCTGCGTGGTCGTGCTTCCGGTCTGAAGCGGTTCCGCATCGTGATCCACACGGCCCCGTCTGCACGCAGACGGGGCCGAATCTTGTCAGCCTTACATCATCGTTCAGCACAGTGTTCGGTACGGAAGGACGGTCCCCGTGACGGAAGCAGCGGAGCTCCCCCCGGCGCCCCCCGAGGCAAGGGACGTATTCGGTGACCGCTTCCCGGAGGCCGTGCGCTACGGCGAGCTGCTGGCCGATGTGGGCGTGACACGCGGGCTGATCGGCCCGCGTGAGGTGCCGCGGCTGTGGGAGCGGCATCTGCTGAACTGCGCGGTGCTCTCCGACGTGGTGCCCGAGGAGGTCACCGTCTGCGATGTGGGGTCGGGGGCCGGGCTCCCCGGTATCCCGCTCGCCCTGACCCGCCCTGATCTCCAGATCACACTTCTGGAGCCCTTGCTGCGGCGGACGAACTTTCTGCGGGAAGTGGTCGAGCTGCTGGGGCTGGAGCATGTGACGGTGGTGCGCGGCCGTGCCGAGGAGGTCCTCGGGAAGCTGACCCCGATGCATGTGGTGACGGCTCGGGCGGTGGCCCCGCTGGACCGGCTGGCCGGCTGGGGGGTTCCGCTGCTGCGTCCGTACGGGGAGATGCTGCTTCTGAAGGGCGACACCGCCGAAGAGGAGCTGAAGCAGGCCCGGGCCGCGCTGGGCAAGCTGGGCGTGGTGGAGACCTCGGTGCTGCATGTCGGTCAGGGAGTGGTGGACCCGCCCTCGACGGTGGTGCGGGTCGAGGTCGGGGAGAGCCCCGGGGGCGTGCGCTTCGCCGCCAAGCGGGCCAAGGCTGCTCGCCGGACGCCGCGCCGTCGACCCTGAGTCGAGGGCGTTGCTCCATACAAGCTGGCAAAACTACGCATACCGGAGTGTCGCGACCAATCCGCAGGGCCTCCCGTGCATCGTGTTTCACGTGAAACGTCGCTCCCTGCTGCATGGAATCATCAGTCGCGGTCGTGCGGCGGCCTCGCCCCGCGACCGCCGACCCCGTATGAACGTGGATTCATCCACAGGAGAACGGGCCTCGCTGGTTCACGACCCCAAAAGCATGGCAGGCTCTGCTTATTGTGAGCCTGATGTCGAGGAGAGTGAATCCTTGCGGTCCGACGCCAACATCGCGGGGCCGATGACCGATCCGGTCCCCGGCCCCCGTACCGAATCGCCGGGGGAGGATGTTTCACGTGAAACGCCACCCCCGATGGACGACACCCCTATTGGCCGTGCTGCTCAACTGGCGGTAGAAGCTCTGGGCCGTGCCGGTGAGGGGCTGCCCAGGCCGGAGCAGACCCGGGTGATGGTGGTCGCCAACCAGAAGGGCGGGGTCGGAAAGACCACGACCACGGTCAACCTGGCCGCCTCGCTTGCCCTGCACGGTGGTCGGGTGCTGGTGGTCGACCTCGACCCACAGGGCAATGCTTCGACGGCGCTGGGGATTGACCACCACGCCGAGGTCCCATCGATCTATGACGTGCTGGTCGACAGCAAGCCGCTGTCCGATGTGGTGCAGCCGGTCCCGGACGTGGAAGGGCTCTTCTGTGCCCCGGCCACGATCGATCTCGCCGGTGCCGAGATCGAGTTGGTCTCCCTGGTGGCTAGAGAAAGCCGACTGGAGCGGGCCATCCAGGCATATGAGCAGCCGTTGGACTACATCCTGATCGACTGCCCGCCCTCGCTGGGGCTACTGACGGTCAATGCACTGGTGGCCGGTGCGGAAGTGCTGATCCCGATCCAGTGTGAGTACTACGCGCTGGAGGGATTGGGGCAGCTGCTGCGGAATGTGGATCTGGTGCGGGGCCATCTCAACCCCAAGCTCCATGTCTCGACGATCCTTCTCACCATGTACGACGGCCGCACCCGGCTGGCCTCCCAGGTCGCAGACGAGGTGCGCAGCCACTTCGGCGGTGAGGTGCTTCGGACGAGCATTCCCCGATCGGTGCGCATCTCCGAGGCCCCCAGCTATGGGCAGACCGTCCTCACCTATGACCCGGGGTCCAGTGGGGCGCTCTCCTATCTCGAGGCGGCCCGCGAGATCGCCCTCAGAGGCGTCGGCGTGCACTATGAGGCCCAGCACGTTCATGCCTTGCCCGAGCTCAGCGAGCACGACCAGCACAGTATGCAGGAGGGGATTCAGTGAGTGAGCGACGCAGAGGACTGGGCCGTGGGCTCGGTGCCTTGATTCCTCCCGCGCCGAAGGGGGCGGACAACGCCGCGCCCTCGGCGGGGGCGGGAACGGTCACGACGACCGGGGCCACCACCTCACCGACCGCGGTCCCGGTGCTCACCCAGGAGCGGGGAGTGCCGGCGGCCAAGGTGGCCGCATTGTCGACGCACACCGTTCCACCGGAGCCCGAGCCCGCACCGCCGGAGGCGGAGCCCGAGGCCGCACCGGCGGTGATGCCGGAGGAGGTGGCCGGGGCACACTTCGCCGAGCTGCCGCTGGACTTCATCACCCCCAATCCGCGGCAGCCCCGTGAGGTCTTCGACGAGGACGCGCTCGTCGAACTGGTCACCTCGATCCAGGAGGTCGGTCTCCTCCAGCCGGTCGTCGTACGGCAGTTGGCGCGGGAGCGCTATGAGCTCATCATGGGCGAGCGCCGCTGGCGGGCCTGTCGTGAGGCCGGGCTGGAGAAGATCCCCGCGATCGTCCGGGCCACCGACGATGAGAAGCTTCTGCTCGACGCGCTGCTGGAGAACCTGCACCGGGCCCAGCTGAACCCGCTGGAAGAGGCGGCGGCGTACGACCAGTTGCTGAAGGACTTCAACTGCACGCATGACGAACTGGCTGACCGCATCGGGCGCTCACGTCCGCAGGTCTCCAATACGCTGCGGCTGCTGAGGCTCTCCCCGTCCGTTCAGCGCAGGGTGGCGGCGGGGGTTCTCTCCGCAGGCCATGCGCGGGCGCTGCTCTCCGTGGACGACGCGGAGGAGCAGGACCGGCTGGCCCATCGCATCGTCGCCGAGGGACTCTCGGTGCGTGCGGTGGAGGAGATCGTCACCCTGATGGGTTCGCGATCGGGCGGTACGACGAAGACCAAGGGCCCGCGGGCGGGTGCGAGGGTGTCCCCCGCGCTCACGGATCTGGCGTCACGTCTCTCCGACCGGTTCGAGACGCGGGTGAAGGTCGACCTCGGTCAGAAGAAGGGAAAGATCGTCGTCGAGTTCGCCTCAATAGAGGATCTCGAGCGGATCCTCGGCTCGCTGGCTCCCGGTGAGGGGCCGGTGCTGGAGCAGCCGCTCTCCTCCGAGGGCGGAGCGGAGGACGAGGACGAGTGAGGCGCTGTCCGTGCGGCCAGGCCGTACGGAAGGGCAGTGCGGGGCGGGTCGCGGTCCGACATGGTCGGAACGCGACCCGCTGTTTGCCCAAGGGCGGTATCGGTGCAATCTCGGCACGGATACGATGCGATCAGGCAGGGCGGATCCAGGTGGAGGCGCCGCATGTGGAGGGCAGGGCCATGCGATCGGTGAGCCGCACCGGGCTGGTGGCCACAGGATTGGGCCTGGGAGCTGTCGGCGGCTTCGTCGGCAGTCTGCTCAGGGAGCGTAGTGCGCTGTCAGCCGCCCGTGGCGCGGCTGGCCACGGAAGTGAAGGACTGGCTTCATGGGGCGTCGGCTCGTACCGCTCACGTTGGACAACCTCCCGGACATCCCCAAGCGCTGTCGCGCCTGTGTCTTCTGGGAGCTCGATCCGGTCAGCGGCGAGGCAGCCGTAAGGGCCGGCCGGCCGGAGCTGGAGAAGGAGGCCTGGATCTCGGCCGTGCTGCTGGAGTGGGGCTCCTGCGGCCGGGTGGTCTATGTCGATGAGGTTCCGGTGGGCTTTGTGCTGTACGCGCCGCCGGCGTATGTGCCGCGCTCCACGGCCTTCCCGACCAGTCCGGTCGCGGCGGATGCCGTCCAGCTGATGACGGCGTGGCTGATGCCCGGATACCAGGGGCAGGGGCTGGGCCGGGTGATGGTGCAGACCGTTGCCAAGGATCTGATCCGCCGGGGCTTCAAGGCGGTGGAGGCGTTCGGGGACGCCACCTGGAAGGAACCGGCGTGTGTGCTGCCCGCCGATCATCTGCTGGCCGTGGGCTTCAAGACCGTCCGGCCGCATCCGCGCTATCCCCGGCTGAGGCTCGAGCTGCGGACGACGATCTCCTGGAAGGAGGATGTCGAGCTGGCGCTGGACCGGCTGCTCGGCGCCGTCCAGAAGGAGCCCGCGCTTCGGCCGCTGTAGAGAGTTCCACGTGAAACACGAAGGGGCTGCCCATATGGGCAGCCCCTTCGTGCATCAGCGCGACGCGTGATGCGTTCAGCCGATGAAGTCGGCTAGGTCGCGCTCGATGGCGGCCTTCGGCTTGGCGCCGACGATGGTCTTGGCGACCTCGCCGCCCTGGTAGACATTGAGCGTCGGGATGGACATCACGCCGTACTTGGCAGCCGTCGCCGGGTTCTCGTCGATGTTGAGCTTGGCGATGACGATCTTGTCGGGGTGCTCAGCCGCGATGGCCTCCAGGGAGGGGGCGATCTGGCGGCACGGACCGCACCAGGCGGCCCAGAAGTCGACGAGTACCGGCTTGTCGCTCTTGAGGACCTTCTCCTCGAAGTCGGCGTCCGTCACGGTGACCGTGGCACCGGCCATGGCAATCTCCTTAGTGAGTTGGTGCAGGGGTGGGAAGCGAGGTCAGACGGTGGCGTCGCCCTGGCCCAGCGAGGCGAGGTACCGCTCGGCGTCCAGCGCCGCCGAGCAACCGGTGCCGGCCGCGGTGATCGCCTGGCGGTAGGTGTGGTCCACGACATCGCCCGCGGCGAAGACACCGGGCAGGTTCGTCCGGGTGGTCGGCGCATCCACCTTGAGGTAGCCCTCGTCGTCCAGGGCCAGCTGGCCCTTGAACAGCTCGGTGCGCGGGTCGTGGCCGATCGCGATGAACAGTCCGGTGACCGGCAGCTCCGAGGTCTCGTCCTTCTTGACATCGCGGAGGGTGAGACCGGAGAGCTTGCCGTCGCCGTGGATCTCCTCGACCGCGCTGTCCCAGACGAACGAGATCTTCGGGTCGCCGAAGGCCCGCTCCTGCATCGCCTTGCTGGCGCGCAGGGTGTCCCGGCGGTGGACCACGGTGACCGACTTGGCGAACCGCGACAGGAAGGTCGCCTCCTCCATGGCCGTGTCGCCGCCGCCGATAACGGCGATGTCCTGGTCCTTGAAGAAGAACCCGTCACAGGTGGCACACCAGGAGACACCGCGCCCGGAGAGCTCGTCCTCGCGGGCCAGCCCCAGCTTGCGGTGCTGGGAGCCGGTGGTCACGATGACGGTCTTGGCGCGGTGGACCGTACCGGCGGAGTCGGTGACGGTCTTGATCTGCTCGGTGAGGTCGACCGCGACCACATCGTCCGGGATGAGCTCGGCGCCGAAGCGCTCGGCCTGTGCCCGCATGTTGTCCATCAGGTCGGGGCCCATGATCCCGTCCCGGAAGCCGGGGAAGTTCTCCACATCGGTGGTGTTCATCAGGGCACCACCCGCGGTCACGGAGCCTTCGAAGACCAGCGGCTTCAAGGAAGCGCGGGCGGTGTAGAGCGCGGCCGTATAGCCCGCGGGCCCGGAACCGATGATGATCACGTTGCGGACGTCGCTCACGGATGTCTTCCTTGTCTCTGCCGACTGCCGGACTGCTGACTGGGCTGGCGGCTCCGGGTCCCCCCGGAATTCCGCTGCCACCCCACCCAACGGATCCTACGGGTCAGGCATTCCCGAGCGCTGTCAGACAGGGCCCCGGGGTGCGCGGTGTGCCTCAGGGCCGCGGATAGGTCCGGGTCGCCAGAAGCTCCCCGGGAGACGACGGAGACGCCGAGACGCAGGATGCGTCGATCACAAAGGCATCGACGAGCGAGCTGTCGGAGGGGTGCGGGAGGACGACGATATAGGCGGTCTGGCCGTCGTAGGTGTCCTGCTGCGCCGCGAGTGCCGGCTCCTTGCGGCCGGTGCCGCTCTGGACGCAGGACGGCACATTCGGGTCGTCCTCGGCGCGCAGCGGCACATCGGGTGAGTTGCCCTGCCCGGTGACCCCGTTCGGCGCGGTGGACTTCCGGTCGGCGAGCAGCTCGTGCACACGGTCCTTGAGTGTGCCCGAGGAGAGGGTGGAGTTCCCGGAGCTCTGGCTGGCATGGGCCTGGGTGCCGGGGTCGCCGTGATCACCCGAGGAGCCACCCTGGATGAAGAAGGAGCCGATGCCGATCACCGCCGCGGCGCATGCGCCGCCGAGGACGACCTTGGGCCAGCGGCGGGAGCGGCCCGGTCGGGCGCCGGGCCCAGTGGACCCTCGTCCCGGTCCGGTGGCTCCACGCGGGCGCCCAGCGGGCCGGTCCGTAGCGGTGGAGGACTTGGACAGGGGCTTCACGGTGTCGGAGGCGGGGGCGTCGTCGACGGTTTCACGTGAAACCGGTGTGGGCGCCGGATCCGGATCCGGAGTTTCACGTGAAACATCGGCCACCGCCTCGGGGGCGGTCGCGTCGAGAAGCGCTTCGGCGGCCAGCGCCGCGTCGATACGGCCCGCGATATCGGCGGGCATCCGCACCGGCCCCGGCAGGGTCCCGAGCAGGGAGCGGATCTCTTCCAGTGACGTCGATACGTCCGCGCACAGCACGCAGCTCGCGAGGTGAGTGCGCACATCGACGGCGCGGGACGGAGAGAGTAGACCCTCGGTGAGTGCGGAGATCTCCGCGACTTCAGGGTGCTCGTCCGTGTCCGTCGAGGATGTCACGCTCGCCCACCTCCGCCCTTCACGGCATCTGTGTCGTTCGGTCCTGCCGTCGGTGGGACGGACGTCCCCTGCGTCCGGTTCCTTCCCACGCCCGAGGGTGAGCTACCCCTCCCGCTGGGGTGGAGATGTGAGAGCAGCGGCAGCAGTCGTGCGCGGCCCCGGGCGCAGCGGCTCTTCACGGTGCCGGTCGGAACGTCCAGGACCTTCGCCGCCTCCGCGACGGGATAACCCTGCATGTCGACCAGCACCAGAGCCGCGCGCTGCTCGGGAGGGAGGGTGCGCAGCGCCCGGAGCAGTTCGCGGTGGAGATCACCACGCTCGGCGGGAGCGGCGGCTGATTCATGGGGCTCCAGAAGTTGCTCGAGCCGCTCGGTGTCGTCCACGGGGGAGGTGCGACGGGAGGCGGCCTTACGGGCCCGGTCCAGACAGGCGTTGACCGTGATCCGATGCAGCCAGGTCGTCACGGCGGACTGACCCCGGAAGGTATGGGCGGCGCGGTAGGCGGAGACGAGCGCGTCCTGGACCGCGTCGGCCGCTTCCTCACGGTCGCCGAGGGTGCGCAGCGCCACCGCCCAGAGTCTGTCGCGGTGGCGCCGCACTATTTCGCTGAAGGCGTCCGGGTCGCCGTCGACGTGCCGGGCAAGGAGCTCGCCGTCGCTCGCCCCGCCGATGGTGGCGTCGTCCAACGTTGAGCCCCTCCCCTCTCGGCTGACCGTAGAGGGTCAGCCCTTGACCTTGATCTCCGAGATGCCGCCACGGTAGCGATCAGCGGTGCTGGCCGGAAGCTCGGTGATGTGAACCAGGACGAAACGCGTCCGTACTGGCTTGTCGAGAACGGTGGTCAGCTTCTTCCCGGCGATCTTCAGGTCGGTGAGGTGCTGGGAGAAGGCGCTGAGTGAGGTGGGGTTGGAGGCGGAGGGGTCCGCGGCGAGAACTTCCACCTTCTGGCCGGCGCGGTAGAAGTCGATGTCGATACTCGCGACGCTTTTGGCGCTGCCGAGGTCGACGAGGATGCCGCTGCCCTGCTTGCGTTGGGGCAGATTACCGAAGTTCGGGTAGTTCCAGAACTCCTTGGTCACCCATGCGGTGTCCGCGTCGCCGTCCACGGCTCCCTCGACCTTGTCAGCGGCGAAGGGCGGACCCAACGGGGAGAACTCCGTGGCGCTTTCGATGTTGAGCGGCTTGCCCACGAGCTGCTCGCCCTTGCCGTCGTCCTTCTCGCTGGTGGACTTGCCCGGGTCGGCCTTGTTCTCCTCCTTGAGGAGGGTGTCCGCGAGCTGCCAGCTACCGAGGCCGAGGGCGGCGATCAGAAGGGCGGAGACGGTCCACTTGAGGGCCTTGCCCGTGCGGCTCTGCAGCGGCGGCGGAGGCGGCACGGGAGCGGCCGGGCGGGCCGTGTGCGCGGCGCCGCCACGGTTCGGAGGCTGGCCGTACACGCCCTGCTGGTACGTCGTGCGCGAATACGCCGGCGAAGGGGTGTAGGCGGGCTCGGGCGGCCTGATGCGCGGCATGGCCGCGACGGCCTTGGCCAACTCCTCGGGGGTGGTGCAGGGCTGGTCCTGACGGGAGGCGGTGGCCCCGTCGTTGACCAGTGCGCGCATCGCGAGCTCGGACAGACCGCGGTGCACTCCCGCGCGGACCTGGTCGGGTGCGATCAGGCCCACGCCCTTGGGCAGCCCGGAGAGGCCGTAGGCGTCGGTGTCGTACGGCCAGCGCTGAGTGAGCCCCGCGTACAGCAGCGCGCCGATCGCCTCGGTGTCGGTGCGCTGTGGGTGGTCGACGCTGATACCGCGCAGGGCGGCCATGACGGCGAGTCCCCGGATGCGGTACTGGCCGGACTCGGTGCGCAGCACGGAGCCGGGGTTCAGCCGCAGATGGGCCAAGCCCTCGCGGTGGGCGGCGGCCATGGCCTGGGAGACCTGGCTGACCAATTGGTACGCGTCGTGCGGCTCGAGCGGCCCGGCTGCCAGTACGGCGGTGAGTTCGGTGGCGTCGGGAAGCCACTCATGGACGACATAGACGAGATCGTTCTCCTCGACGGCGTCGAGGACCTGGACGAAGCGGGGGTCGCCCAGCAGGGCCGCCGAACGGGCGGCGGCGAGCACCGGCCTGGCGCGCGGATGGTCGGCGGGCAGGACGTGCACACCGACGGCACGCCGCAGTTTTTCGTCCACGGCACGCCAACTGCTGAATCCGTCCAGACGGGTGACGCACTCCTCCAGACGGTAGCGTCTGGCCAACTTATGACCGCTGTGCAGCTCCAGGGGGCTCGCTTCGGCCGCGGCGCCCGCCTCTTCGGTGACCGCGTCCTCCGTCCCCTTACCGGCCTTCTCTTTCGTCCCCGCCCCGTCGGCCGTGGCCTTGCCCGCCTCGGCGGTCAGCGGCTCCTCTCCGCCGCTGTCGGCCACGTCGACGGCAGCCGTGCTCCGTTCCGCCACCGTCGTTCCTGCCTCCCCATCCGTTGCGCCTACTCCGAGCCAAGACAATTGTGCCCACAGTCCGCCGCTATGCACGACACACGGTGGCGGACGATGGTTGTGCTCAATGATCAGCGTCCGAGTCGTCCGCGCACCATACCGACCATGGCCGTCAGTTCCTCAACGCGCATCCGTTTGGCAGCAATGTAGAAGACCGCGATAAGAACGAGACCGCCGCCCAGCAGACCCGCTACAGAGCCGGCGATGCCCATTCCGAGGGTCTGCATGATGGTGTACGCCGAGCCACCGCCCAGGAGGGCGGCGGGGATGCTGGCGCCCGTGAGGCGGGTGTAGGTGCGGATGACGCGGGGGCCGTCCAGATCGCCGCCCAGCCGCTTGCGCAGCCGCTTCCAGGCCACGCCCACGCCGGTGGCGTAGGCCAGGCCGTAGGCGGCCGCCATACCGGCGACGGCCCAGCGGGCGGGGAGCACGACGTAGGCGAGCGCGGAGCCGGCGGCGTTGACGGCGGCGACGATCACCGTGTTGTAGAAGGGGGTGCGGGTGTCCTCGTAGGCGTAGAAGCCGCGGAGGACGACGTACTGCACGGAGAAGGGGATGAGTCCGAGGCCGAACGCCATGAGGATGTAGCCCATGGCTTGGGCCGTCTCGGTGCCCGACGTCCCGAAAAGCAGGGTGCAGAGGGGGATACCGAGCGCGATGAAGCCGAAGGAGAGCGGGACGATGGCGACGGCGGAGGTGCGCAGGCCCTGAGAGATGTCGTCGCGGACCGCTCCAGGGTCGCCGTCGTGGGCCGCCCGAGAGAGCCTGGGGAGCAGGGCTGCCATCACCGACACGGTGATGATGGCCTGCGGCATGTTCCAGATGAGCTGAGCACTCGTGTAGCCGACGTAGCTCGCTCCTGGGTGGCCCCCGTTGTCGGCCTCTGTACCGGCCGAGGTGGCGAGCTGGGTGACCACGATGTTGCCGGCCTGGTTGGCGAGCACGAACAGCACGGTCCACTTGGCCAGTTTGGCCGCCTTGCCGAGTCCGTGGCCACGCCAGTCGAAGCGTGGCCTGAAGCGGAAACCGGCTGCCCGGAGATAGGGGAACATCGCCAGGGCCTGGACGGTGAGGCCGAGGAGTGTGCCGATGCCCAGCAGCCGGATGCCTTCCGGCGTGATGGTCGTGACACCCATGTTGGAGTTGCTGGAGGTGCCGAACACCCAGATGAAGAGGCCGAAAGTGGCGATGACGACGATGTTGTTGAGGACCGGGGTCCACATCATCGCGCCGAACTTGCCCCGGGCGTTGAGGATCTGACCGACCACGACGTGCACGCCCATGAAGAAGATGGTGGGCAGGCAGTAGCGGGCGAAGGTGACCGCAACCTCGTTGGAGGGGGGATCGCTGGCGATGTCCGCGGAGAGCATCCGGATCAGTGCCGGAGCCGCGAACAGCGAAACCGCGACGAGGCTGCCGAGCGCGACCATCGTCAACGTCAGCAGACGGTTGGCGTAGGCGACTCCGCCGTCGTCGTCCTCCTTCATCGAGCGCACGAGCTGGGGGACGAAGACGGAGTTCAGGCCGCCGCCGACGGTGAGGAAGTAGATCATCGCGGGCAGCTGGTAGGCGACCTGGTAAGCCTGGCCGAGGCTGGCGGCGCCGAGGCCCGCGACGATCACCATCTGACGGATGAAGCCGGTCAGACGGGACACCAGGGTGCCCGCGGCCATCAGCGCGCTTGACTGCAGCAGACCCCCGGCCCGGCCCCCTGAGGGCTTCTTCGGCTCAGGCTCGGTCGCGGGGGCGGTCACGACGGGAGCGGCCACCGTGGGAGCGGCGGCCGCGGCATGGGCGGACTCGGATCTCGACGGTCCGGGAACCGGCGCCTGCCCCTGTGCGGGCGCCTGTCCGTGCGGGTAGTTCTCCGGGCCCTGCTGGTAGCCCTGGCCCTGGGCGGCCCGGGGGTCGTAGGGCTGCTGATCGCGGTAGAGATGCGCGAAGGCGTCCCGCTGAGGCTGCTGTGGCGCGCCGTAGCCGTCGCCGGGCCCCGGATAGCCGGGGCCCGGCTGACCGCCGGTGTACGGCTGCTGTGCCGCGCCCTGGTGGCCGGGGGCGGCGTCGGAGTGCCATGCGCGCGGGTCGGGGCCTTGCGGCGTGGGGGGCTGCTGGTAGTGCTGCTGCTGGTAGCCCCCCTGCTGCGGTGTGTGGGGGGCGTGCCGGTCGTACAGCGGATCCGTCAGCGGGTCGTGGGCGTAGCGATCCTGTGTCGGATACGGGTAGGGCGTGAAGCTGCCCGTCGCGTACGTATCGTCCAGATACGGATCCGGTGCGTAGTACTGCTGGCCGTATGACTGGCGCGGATCGGCCTGGGGAGCCTGGTGGGCGTCGCCCAGATACGGATCGCGCTGGTGCGGTTCCGGTCCGTAAGGATCGTGGGAGCCGTGAGGCGAAGGCTGCGGCGGTGGTGGCACTCGGCCATCACCGTCATACGGCGCGTTCATCGCTACCCCACCTCATCGTCCACTGCGGCCGACCGGCCCCGTGCTTTGCTCAACGCTCCACTTTCTCACCCGAGCCGGACGGGCCAGCGCTTTGCGATCCGGTGTCCGCCGCCGGGTCACTCGGCTGCTCGGGCACGAGGGCGTGAGCGGGGTCACGCCGGTCGGCCTCCGGCGCCTCGCTGTCGTCCTCATCATCCTGCCCGTGCGCCATCTCGGCGTCTTCCCCGTCTCCGCCGTCCTCACCGCTCCTGGCGGCCGCGCGCTTGCGCTGGACGTAGATCCGGACACCGGCGAGGACCAGCAGCAGCACACCGCCGGCGATCACGAGAATCACGGTCGACGTGATTTCGGTGACATTCACCTCGAACAGCATCTCGTGGCCGTAAGGCTGTCCGTCCGGGGTGTAGAGCTGGGCCGAGACCCACACCGGGCCGTTCGCGTTGGCCGTGGTCCCGAACTTCACGGACTGGCTGTGGCCGCCCTCCACATGGACCAGCTGAGGGTCGCTGATCGCCAGCCGGTTGCCCTGCTGGGAGCGGAGGACGAGCCGCAACTCGACACCCTGCACCAGGTTGTTCTGCAGGGTCACCGGGACGGTCGCGCTCCGCCCGGAGAGGGTCATGTCCGTCTTGGGGACCAGGCGCACCTTCTTGGTGAGCCCGGACAGATAGGTCTGCACGTCGTGCCGGAAGCCGGCCGCGTTGTGCGCCTCGCTGCGCCATGAGGTCGACATCTCGCGCCTGATCGCGTTCCCGAAGGGAGTGACCACCCGGTACTTCGCGGTGAGAATCGGCTCGAAATTGTCCAGGGTCTTCTGGGTCTCCTGGATCCTGTCGAACGCCTCGGTGGGCAGTTCCCGCGCGCGCAGCGACCGGGGGTACGAGCGGGAGCTCGGCACCCGCTGGGTGGCGCTCGGGTCGGGCTTCGCCTTCGCGGCCTGTCCCAGGCTCAGCGGCTGCGTCCACTGCCCGGAGAGGCCCTCCAGGGCCGCCGCCATCGCCTGCGCCTGGCTGGTGGTGGGCGTCCGCTGGGGGGCGACCACGATGCTGCGCTGCTTGTCCGGCGCCTGCAGGTTGATCATCTGGCTCTGGGCCAGGAACGTCTGGATGGCGAGGGTGGAGTTCTCCGCCTTGGACATGTCGCCGGTGAAGGCCGTCGACAGCCGTGCGTCGGCGACCACCGCCGTATTGCCGCCGCCGATCTGGCGGGCCGCGGTGGGGGTGTAGGAGAGTCCGCCGGTCTCGCGCAGGCTGTCGCTGCGGGCGATGACGTTGTGCGCGCCCCCGGAGGTGGCGACGTCCACGATCGAGGAGTCGATCGCGCCGTCCACGGGCCAGGCGAAGTCCGTGCGCGGCCGCACCCCGAGGATGGTCTCCACGGTGGTCGAGGCGAGCTCGGTGGCGCCCTGGAGGTGGCTGAGGGTGCCGGTGACGTTCTTACCGCGGTGGGCGAGCGAGGCGAGGTCAGGGTCGGCGAACGGCAGCGCGACCATCTGCTTGCCGTTCACGGCCTTCTGCAGGGCGTCGAGCCACTGCTTGGCGACGGTCTGGCCGCGGCCCGCCGTGGTGCCCTTGCCCGAGGGGTTCTGGACCTCGTACTTCTTGGTCATCGCGTCGACCGTGGCGAGCAGGTCGGGGTCGATCACCCAGGTGATGGGGAGGTTCTTCCCCAGGGCGACCATCTGCTGCAGCCGGCCGCCGGGGGCCAGTTCCTCGGCGAGGCGGTCGTCCCGGAAGATCGGGGTGCGGTCCTCGTCGTTGTCCGTGCGCGCGGTCACATGGGTGGCGGAGATCAGCGGCCACAGATAGGTGAGCTGGGACTTTTTCCTGGCCGTGCCCGACTGCCAGGGCAGGAAGGTCCGCTCGATGCCCAGCACCTGCGGCCAGGGCTGACTGGAGGTGCCACCGGTGAGTGAGACGCCGAGCTGATAGACGCCGTCCTCCCCCAGGTGCAACTGGTCCACCGGTATGGAGAGGGAGAAGTCACGGCTGGCGCCGGCCGACAGCTTGCCGATCTTCTTGGCGTATTTGTCGTCCACCGCGGTGCCGTCGAGGCCCTCCGTATAGCCGGTGCGGTGGGCGGCGGTGTCGATCGCGCTGCGGCCGTTCATGGTCGGACCGACGCGGAGGCCCACCCGGGCTCCAGAGACCGTGGTCTTGGTGTCGTTGGTGACGGTGCCGCTGACGGTGAGGGTGTCGCTCTTCTTCGGCGCGGTGGGGGTCAGCGAGGTGATGGAGACGTCCACCGAGCGTGAGCCGGTGGCCTTGCTCTCCGCATGGGCGGCGGGTGCCGCCGGAATCTGCGTCAGGCCCGCGAGCATCGGCGCCGCGGCGAGCAGGGCCGCTGTGCGCCGCAACCATCGCCGGGCGCGAGCGGAAGTTGTCCCCCGGAGGTCTGCCGCATCGGCCACGCGCTCGCCCGTCCCTTGTCGTCAGTAGGTCGTCAGTGGTCGTCGCATTGTGCGTCCACGAAATGGTAACGATGCCCGCTGTGGCGAAGTGCTGTGGATGGCTCCACAAGATCGTTACGCAGTGGTGGTCCGCATTGGGTGTGGAGTCCGCGGGGCGCACGGCCACGTACCCTGTTCTGTTGTGCCGAACGCCAACAATGACAGCCGACCCCCGCAGCCGACCAATGAGCTCAGCCAGGTGCAGCGCCGCGCCGTGGGCGAGCTCCTGCGGGTCTCTCCCGTCGCCGACGATCTTGCCCGTCGCTTCCAGCAGGCCGGTTTCCGCCTGGCCCTGGTCGGCGGCTCGGTACGGGACGCGCTGCTCGGCCGGCTCGGTAACGATCTGGACTTCACGACGGACGCTCGGCCGGACGAGGTACTGAAGATCGTACGGCCGTGGGCGGACGCGGTGTGGGATGTCGGCATCGCCTTCGGCACCGTCGGCTGCCGTAAGGACATGGCCGCAGGAAGCGGGTCGGACCAGAGCTTCCAGATTGAAATCACGACTTATCGGTCAGAAGCCTATGACCGGACATCCCGGAAGCCCGAGGTGTCGTACGGCGACTCCATCGAGGAGGACCTGGTCCGTCGGGACTTCACGGTCAACGCGATGGCGGTGGCGCTTCCGCAGAAGGAGTTCATCGACCCGCACCACGGTCTGGAGGATCTCGCCGCCCGGGTGCTGCGCACCCCCGGGACGCCCGAGGAGTCCTTCTCCGACGATCCGCTGCGGATGATGCGTGCCGCGCGCTTCGCCGCGCAGCTGGACTTCGAGGTGGCTCCCGAGGTGGTCGCCGCGATGACCTCGATGGCCGACCGTATCGACATCGTCTCGGCCGAGCGGGTACGTGATGAGCTCAACAAGCTCATCCTGGCCGACCACCCCCGTAAGGGGCTGCGGCTGCTGGTGGAGACCGGGCTCGCCGACCGCGTCCTGCCGGAGCTCCCGGCGCTGCGCCTGGAGCGTGATGAGCACCACCGCCACAAGGATGTGTACGAGCATTCGCTGACGGTGCTGGACCAGGCCATCGACCTGGAGACCGAGGGGCCCGACCTGGTGCTGCGGCTGGCCGCGCTGCTGCATGACATCGGTAAGCCCAAGACGCGCCGCTTCGAGAAGGACGGTCGGGTCTCCTTCCATCACCACGAGGTGGTGGGAGCCAAGATGACCAAATTCCGGATGACGAAGCTCAAGTACTCCAATGAGCTGATCAAGGACGTCTCACACCTTGTCGAGCTGCATCTGCGCTTCCACGGCTATGGCACCGGCGAATGGACCGACTCCGCCGTCCGCCGCTATGTCCGTGACGCCGGGCCGCTGCTGGACCGGCTGCACAAGCTGACCCGCTCGGACTGCACCACCCGTAACAAGAGGAAGGCGATGGCGCTCTCGCGGGCATACGACGGCCTCGAGGAGCGCATCGCCCGGCTGCAGGAGCAGGAGGAGCTGGACTCGATCCGCCCGGATCTGGACGGCAACGAGATCATGAAGATCCTCGGCATTCCCCCGGGGCCGCAGGTCGGCAAGGCATACAAGCATCTGCTGGAGATGCGGCTGGAGCACGGCCCGATGGAGCGGGACACCGCGATCACCACGCTCCAGGAGTGGTGGGACGCTCAGTCGGAGGGCTGAGCCCCTCCGGTTTCACGTGAAACATCGACCCGCTGGGCGCGGTCCCGGTCATGTTTCACGTGAAACCTGACCAGCAGCGCGGTGGCCGCGTAGAGCAGTGCCACACAGGTCAGCAGCGGGGCCGATCTGCCGTCCGGTGGCAGTATCACCGCGGCGACCGCCGCGGCTCCCACGAAGGCGACGTTGAACAGCACGTCATAGAGGGAGAAGATCCGGCCGCGGAAGTCATCGGCGATGGTGGACTGCACCACGGTGTCGGTGGCGATCTTCGCGCCCTGGGTGACGAGCCCGAGGACGAACGCGGCGATCAGCATGGGGGCGGGCTCGAAGGGCAGCCCGAGCCCCGGCTCCAGAAGGGCCGCGCTTCCCGCGCACACCATCACCCAGGAGAGTCGGCCGTCCGGACGGGAGGACGCAGGCCTCCTGAGCCGGGCCACCGCCCATGGCGTGATCACCGCCGCCGCGAAGAAGCCCGCGCCCGAGACGCCGACGGCCAGACCCAGAAGCGCGAGTCCCTCGGACTCGGTATCGGCCCATGCGTAGCGGCAGAGCATCAGCACCGTCACCGTGAGCGCGCCGTAGCAGAAGCGCATCAGCGTCATCGCGGCCAGCGCCACGGTGGGGTCCCTGCGCTCCAGCAGATGGCGGACCCCCGCGACCAGGCCCCGCGCGGTGCTCATCAGGGCCGCGGGGAGACGGGGCTGAAGGGCCGCGGGATCTGGCCCCAGTAGGCCCGGTGCCATCGACAGGGCGGTGAGCCCGGCGATGAGATAGAGCGCGGCGCCCACCAGGACGACCAGCGCATCCGACGAGGTGCCTCCCGGGCCCGACAGCCGGACGATGAAGGCGAGGCTGCCTCCGGCCGTGGCGGCGAGCGTTCCGGCGGTGGGCGAGAGCGAGTTGGCCATGACCAGACGTTCCTGGCTGTCGACGACCCGCGGGAGGGCCGCCGAAAGACCGGCCAGCACAAAGCGGTTGACGGCCGTCACCGACAGGGCCGAGACGTAGAAGAGCCACTCCGGCACCTGACCGAGGACCAGTACGGCGGTTCCGGTGGCCAGTCCCGAGCGCAGCAGATTGCCGTAGAGCAGCACCTGCCGCCGGCGCCAGCGGTCCAGCAGCACCCCGGCGAAGGGGCCGAGCAGGGAGTAGGGGAGCAGCAGAACGGCCATGGCGGAGGCGATGGCCGCGGGAGAGGTCTGCTTCTCCGGGGAGAAGACCACATAGGTGGCGAGTGCGACCTGGTAGACGCCGTCGGCCGCCTGGGACAGCAGGCGGATGGCCAGAAGGCGCCGGAAGTCACGCAGTTGCAGCAGTACGCGGAGATCACGCACAACAGGCATGACGCCAGCCTCACACACCACACGGGCCTCCGGGTGTATTACCCGAAGGCCCGTGATCACGCGGCGGGAATCAGCGCATGGCGCGTCAGCGCTCGACCTCGCCCTTGATGAACTTCTCCACGTTCTCCTGCGCCTCGTTGTCGAAGTACTGCACCGGCGGCGACTTCATGAAGTACGAGGAGGCGGAGAGGATCGGGCCGCCGATGCCGCGGTCCTTGGCGATCTTCGCGGCGCGCAGCGCGTCGATGATGACACCCGCGGAGTTCGGGGAGTCCCACACCTCGAGCTTGTACTCCAGGTTCAGCGGGACATCGCCGAACGCGCGACCCTCCAGGCGGACATACGCCCACTTGCGGTCGTCCAGCCAGGCCACGAAGTCCGAGGGGCCGATGTGGACGTTGTCGGCACCCAGATCGCGGTCGGGGATCTGCGAGGTGACGGCCTGGGTCTTGGAGATCTTCTTGGACTCCAGGCGCTCGCGCTCGAGCATGTTCTTGAAGTCCATGTTGCCGCCGACGTTCAGCTGCATGGTGCGGTCCAGGATGACGCCCCGGTCCTCGAACAGCTTGGCCATCACGCGGTGCGTGATGGTCGCGCCGACCTGCGACTTGATGTCGTCACCGACGATCGGCACCCCGGCCTCGGTGAACTTGTCCGCCCACTCCTTGGTGCCGGCGATGAAGACCGGAAGGGCGTTGACGAAGGCGACCTTGGCGTCGATGGCGCACTGGGCGTAGTACTTGGCGGCGTCCTCGGAGCCGACCGGGAGGTAGCAGACCAGAACGTCGACCTGCTTGTCCTTGAGGACCTGGACGACGTCGACCGGGGTCTCGTCGGACTCGTCGATGGTCTGGCGGTAGTACTTGCCGAGTCCGTCGAGCGTGTGGCCGCGCTGGACCGTGACACCGGCCGTCGGCACGTCGCAGATCTTGATGGTGTTGTTCTCGCTGGCGCCGATGGCGTCCGCGAGGTCCAGGCCGACCTTCTTCGCGTCCACGTCGAAGGCGGCCACGAACTCCACGTCGTTCACGTGGTAGTCGCCGAACTGCACGTGCATCAGACCCGGCACGCGGGTGTCCGGGTCGGCGTCCTTGTAGTACTCGACGCCCTGTACCAGCGAGGCGGCGCAGTTGCCCACGCCGACGATGGCTACACGAACCGAACCCATTCCGGTTGCTCCCTGTGTGTACTGGATGAAGCCCCGCGGCTGCCGGGCCTCACTTGGCGGTGTCATTCGGACGGATCCGGCCGGGATCCACCCCGGTGCCGGGGCAGGCCGTCCGCATCTCCTGACTGGTCCTGCTCCTGGTATGGCGGCCGGTCCTCATCCCGCTCGATCGCCCGGTCCTGCCCGGCGGTGCCGTCGCGCTGGTCGCGCCCGGCCCGCTCGCTCTCGATCAGCTCGTTCAGCCAGCGGACCTCGCGCTCCACCGACTCCATCCCGTGCCGCTGCAGCTCGAGGGTGTAGTCGTCCAGCCGCTCGCGGGTGCGGGCCAGGGCGGCGCGCATCTTGTCCAGGCGCTCTTCCAGGCGGCTGCGCCGCCCTTCGAGCACCCGCATCCGAACGTCTCGTGACGTCTGGCCGAAGAAGGCGAAACGGACGCCGAAGTGCTCGTCCTCCCAGGCGTCCGGCCCGGTGTGGGTGAGCAGCTCCTCGAACCGCTCCTTCCCCGCCGCCGTGAGCCGGTAGACGATCTTGGCCCGGCGGCCGGAGAGGGGCGCCGCGAGGGCGTCCTGGGAGGTGCTGCCGGATTCCTCGATCAACCAGCCGTTGGTGACCAGCGTCTTGAGGCAGGGATAGAGGCTGCCGTAGCTGAACGCCCGGAACACCCCGAGTGACGTGTTGAGCCGCTTGCGCAGCTCGTATCCGTGCATCGGGGACTCGCGCAGCAGGCCGAGGACGGCGAACTCCAGGACGCCGGAGCGTCTGCTCATTCCCCGCCTCCCCTCTCCTCCGAGCCAGCTATGTCGAGCTGATGTATCGACTCGATACATCAAGACGATAGAACCGTGCCCCCGGCGGAACAAGAGGGCCCACGGTGAACGCCGTCACATCATCAATTCGTGGCATTCAATCTGACGGTTATGGAGCGAAGGTGGCGGCTGGGCGGGTTTTGACCGTGCGTACTCTGTTCGCCATGCAGACCTATGGGAACCAAGTGACGCCCCGAAGCGTCCTCGTCCCGGATGCAGTGCGTCCGGTTGCCTGGTGCGACCGGACCGCACATTGGGGGGACCGGAAGCCATCTGCCGCTTTCAGGCGATAGCGCCTGCCCGAGGAGAAGTCGTTCCATGAGCGAGCACCGTCGCAAGTCGCCGCAGCCCCAAGGCGGCGGACGAGCAGCGGCCCGGCGAGCCGGACAGCAGTCGTCCGGCCGCCGCGCAGCACCGACGCACAACGCCGCAGCCGGGTCGGACGCCACCCCCCAGGGGGAAGAGCGTCCTTACGGTGGCCGCGCGGCGGCCCGCCGCGCCGCACAGCGCGGCGGCGGCCGTAGACGAGGAGCCGATCCGGGTGCGGGCGGCGCGGGCCAAGGCGGTCGCGGTGGCGGCCGGCGGGGAGCCGGCGGCGGCCGCGGACATGGCTCGGGGGGCGATGGGCACCCCGGCAAGAAGCGCTTTATTGACTATCCGCGTGGGGGAAGGTCGGGTTTCCGGCGCTGGGTTCCGTCCTGGAAGCTGGTGACGGGAACCTTCATCTTCTTCTTCGCGGTGCTGCTCGGTGCCGTCGGCATAGGGCTGTGGCTGGTGCAGGTGCCAACCGCCCAGGCCGCGTCCCAGACCCAGAAGAACGTCTACTACTGGGCGGACGGCAAGCAGATGGTGGTCTCCGGCGGTGGTGACCTCAACCGTCAGATCGTCCCCCTCAGCAAGATCCCCAAGTCGATGCAGAACGCGGTGATCTCCGCAGAGAACGCCAGCTTCTACGAGGACAACGGCGTCGACCCGATGGGTATCGCCCGCGCGGTCGTCAACATGGCGCGGGGCGGCGCGACCCAGAGTGGGTCGACCATCACCCAGCAGTTCGTGAAGAACACCTACCTGGACCAGTCGCAGACGCTCACGCGCAAGGTCAAGGAGCTGTTCATCTCCATAAAGGTGGGCGCGACCAAGAACAAGGACTACATCCTCGGGAGCTACCTGAACACCGCCTACTACGGACGTGGTGCCTACGGCTGCCAGGCGGCGGCCCGCGCGTACTACGACCGGGACTGCTCGGCCCTGACGCCCAGCCAGAGCGCCTTCCTGGCCGCGACGCTGAACGGCCCCAACCTCTACGACCCGAACGGCGGCTACGGCGCCGCGGCCACCAAGGAGGCCAACACCAAGCGGGCCAAGCAGCGCTGGGAGTGGATCCTGCGGCGTGAGGTCGCCGTGCACAGGCTGAGCAAGACCGAGGCCCAGGAGTGGATCGGCAAAGGTTTCCCGATGCCGCAGGACCCGAAGGTGGCCACGAACAAGCAGGGCCAGATCGGCTACCTCACCGACCTCGCCGACAACTACATCATCGCCAACACCGGCATCAGCAAGTCGAAGCTGGACAAGGGTGGCTATCAGATTCACACCACCTTCGACCGGAAAAAGATCAGTGAGCTGACCCGGGCGGTCGAGAAGGTCTCCAAGGAGAACATCAAGCCGAAACTGCGCGAGCCGGACAAGTACGTCCAGTTCGGCGGCGCCTCGGTGGAGCCCAAGACGGGCAAGATCCTGGCCATCTACGGCGGCAAGAACGCGCTGGAGCACTACCGCAACAACGCCGACTACACCGGTGTCCAGGTGGGCTCGACCTTCAAGCCCTTCGTGATGGCCGCCGCGATGACCAATGGCGTCCGCGACCCGAAGGGCACACGGGAGCAACCCGATTCCGAGCGCACCCTGGTCTCGCCGAGCAGTGTCTACAACGGCGACAACAAGGTGACCCTGCGGGACTACGACGGAACCGTCTGGCACGACAAGGACGGCAAGGAGTGGCACCAGCGGAACGACGGTGACGAGGACAAGGGCCCGATCAGCCTGCGCACCGCGATGCAGTACTCGGTGAACACCCCGTTCATCCAGCTGGGCATGGACGTCGGCACCGACAAGGTGCGGGACGCGGCCCTGGCCGCGGGCCTCAGCAAGGAGCAACTGGCCTCGATCACCCCGACGTTCTCGCTCGGCACCTCCGCGCCCAGCGCCATCCGGCTCGCCGGGGCGTACGCCACCTTCGCGGCCAGCGGCGAGCAGGCCGACCCGTATTCGGTGGAGCGGGTCGAGGACAAGAACGGCCCCGTCTACGACCACAAGCAGGACGCCCAGCTCAAGCGGGCGTTCGACTCGAACGTGGCGAACAACGTCACCGACGTCCTGGAGAACGTCGTCGAGCACGGCACCGGCACCTCGGCGAAGATCGGCCGGCCGGTGGCGGGCAAGACCGGAACCACCGACGAGAACAAGTCGGCCTGGTTCTCCGGCTACACCCCGCAGCTGTCCACCGCGATCGGCATGTGGCGGGTGAACGACCAGGCCAAGAGCCAGAAGTTCCTGTCCATGCGCGGTGTGGGCGGTCAGAAGACGATCCACGGTGCGTCGTTCCCGGCCGAGATCTGGGCCGACTACATGCGCGGTGCCCTGCAGGGCAAACCGGTCAAGGACTTCCCCGCGGCCACTCCGATCGGCGAGAAGGTCTTCGGCGAGGACGCGAGCCCGAGCCCGACCCAGACGACGGAGAAGCCTTCCGAGTCCCCGTCGGAGACTCCTTCGGAATCCGCGTCGGAGTCGCCCTCGGAGTCGCCGTCCGGCAGCCCGACGCCGACGGACACCTGTGACCCGCTGGACTTCAACTGCAACGACAACGGTGGGAACCAGAACGGCGGCAACCAGAACGGCGGCCAGAACGGTGGTCCGGGCGGTCCGAGCACATCGCCGACCTCGGATCCGCCGGGCGGGTCCGGAGGCATATTCGGCGGCCCGACCGGGGCCCGACGGGAGGACTAGCCCGGAGCCCCGTACGACCCGTGCACCACTCGCCGGCCGCGCCGGAGCGAACCCCGCTCCGGCGCGGCCGGCGCCGTTCCGGGCCCTGGGCGGCCCTCTGCGCCCCTCGCAGCCTTGTTCCCGCCCAGAGGGCCTGCCGGGCGTCCGCGGCGCGCTCAGCGGCCGCTGGGGCGGTCCTGACTCCTGCCGCCAGCCTCGTACGGCAGGATGGGGCCATGAGCGTGCGCGAGGACCCACAGGCCGAGCCCGTCAGGCCGACCGCCGAGGACCCGCTGGCCGCGGCCGGCAGCGAGCTGATCGGTGGGCCGGCCGGGCGCCGGGCTCTGCTCGGCACGAGCTGGTGGACCCCGGTGCGGATCGTGGCGATCGCCGCCATCGGCATGTTCGCCCTGGGCATGGTGCAGAAGCTGCCGTGCTACGACGGCGGCTGGTTCTACGGCGCCACCGCCCAGTACAGCCACGCCTGCTACTCCGACATACCGCACCTCTACAACGGCCGCGGCTTCGCCATCGACCTCGTCCCGTACTTCGACCGCATACCGGACAGCGTCTCGGGCGGAATGCAGTACCTGGAGTACCCGGTCCTCACCGGCCTCTTCATGGAGGTCGCCTCCTGGCTGACCCCGCACAGCGGCTCCATCCAGGACCGTGAGCAGATCTACTGGCTGGTCAACGCCGGCATGCTGATGGTCTGCACCGCGGTCATCGCGGTCTGTGCGGCCCGTACGCACCGCCGCCGTCCCTGGGACGCGCTGCTGGTCGCTCTGGCCCCCGCCTTCGCGCTCACGGCCACCATCAACTGGGACCTGCTCGCCGTCGCCCTTACGGCCGCCGCCCTGCTGATGTGGTCCCGCAGCCGCCCGTTGGCCGCCGGTGTGCTGCTGGGGCTCGCGACGGCCGCGAAGCTCTACCCCGGGCTGCTGCTCGGCGCGGTGCTGGTGCTCTGCCTGCGGGCGGGACGGATGAGGGCCTTCTGGACGGCGACGGGCGGAGCCGTGGCCGCCTGGCTCGTGGTGAACCTCCCCGTGATGATCACCACGCAGGGCGGTGGCCTGCACATCCGCGAGGGCTGGAAGACGTTCTACACCTTCAGCCAGGAGCGCCCCGTCGACTTCGGCTCACTGTGGCTGATCATCTCGCAGCGCACCGGGAACCCCCTGGAGGACGTCAACACCTACGGGACCCTGCTGATGGTCCTGGCCTGCATCGGGGTGGCGGCGCTCGCCCTGTGCGCCCCGCGCCGTCCGCGGCTGGCCCAGCTGTCCTTCCTGATCGTCGCGGCGTTCGTGCTCACCAACAAGGTCTACTCACCGCAGTACGTGCTGTGGCTGATCCCACTGGCGGCACTGGCACGACCGCGCTGGCGGGACTTCCTGGTCTGGCAGGCGTGCGAGGTCATGTACTTCCTCGGGATCTGGATGTACCTCGCGTACACGGGCAGCGGCGACCAGCACCGGGGGCTGCCCGCCGAGGGCTATCAGTTGGCGATCGCCGTGCATCTGCTGGGGACGCTCTATCTGTGCGCCCTGATCATCCGGGACGCGCTGGTGCCGGAGCGGGACCCGGTGCGCAAGGAGGGGGCGGACGATCCCGGAGGCGGCGTGCTGGACCGGGCCCCGGACGCGTTCGTGCTGGGACGGGCGCGGCGCGCTTCCCGGTACGACGGCGCGGCGCTGGTGGACTGGGGCGTCCACCGGGAGTGAGCCCCGGAGGGGAACCTCTCCCGGCGGCGCGCAATCAGCGGTCGAAGAGCCGGTCGAACTGCGTCGTGGTGTGCCGCAGATGCGCCACCAGCTCATCCCCCACCTGGGGTGCCTGGACATCACTGGGCACGAACAGGATGGACACCTGCATATGCGGCGGCTCGGCGAACCACCGCTGCTTGCCCGCCCATACGAACGGCGAGAGATTGCGGTTGACGGTCGCCAGACCGGCGCGGGCGACCCCCTTGGCGCGGGGCATCACCCCGTGCAGCGCCTTGGGCGCCTCCAGGCCGACGCCGTGGGAGGTGCCACCCGCGACGACGACCAGATGGCCGTCCGAGGCGGACTTCTGCTGGCGGTAGCCGAAGCGGTCGCCCTTCGCCACCCGGGTGACGTCGAGCACCGAGCCCCGGTACTCCGTCGAATCGTGGTCGCCCAGCCACAGCCGGGTGCCGATGCGCGCCCGGAAGCGGGTCTGCGGGAACTGCTGCTGCAGCCGGGCCAGTTCCTCGGCCTTGAGATGGCTGACGAACATGGTGTGCAGCGGCAGGCGTGCGGCCCGCAGCCGGTCCATCCAGGCGATGACCTCCTCGACCGCGTCCAGACCGTCGGTGCGGTCGAGCGGGAGGTGGATGGCGAACCCCTCCAGCCGGACGTTCTCTATCGCGGCGTGCAGCTTGGGCAGGTCCTGCTCGGTGATGCCGTGCCGCTTCATGCTGCTCATGACCTCGATGACCACACGCGCGTTCACCAGGCCGTAGACGCCGTCGACCGAGGAGACCGAGCGGATCACCCGGTCCGGCAGCGGTACCGGCTCCTCACCGCGGCGGAAGGGGGTGAGCACGAGCAGGTCACCGCTGAAGAAGTCCTTCATCCGGGCGGCCTCGTAGGTGGTCCCGACCGCGAGGATGTCGCTGCCCATGCGGGCTGCCTCCTCGGCCAGGCGCTCATGGCCGAAGCCGTAGCCGTTGCCTTTGCAGACCGGGACTATCCCTGGGAACTGCTGGACCACCGTCTGCTGGTGCGCCCGCCAGCGCGCGGTGTCGACGTAGAGGGTGAGCGCCATTGGCCGGTCCCGGAACCTTTCTCATTGCCGCGGTGTATTGGAAGTATGGGAAACAGCGAATCGTGGTCAGCGGCGCGACATGTAGATGTCGAGTGCCTTGTGCAGGAGCTTGTTGAGCGGGAAGTCCCACTCGCCGAGGTACTCGGCAGCCTGCCCACCGGTGCCCACCTTGAACTGGATCAGACCGAAGAGATGATCTGTCTCATCGAGGGAGTCGCTGATGCCGCGCAGGTCGTAGACGCTCGCGCCCAGCGCGTAGGCGTCGCGGAGCATCCGCCACTGCATCGCGTTCGAGGGCCGGACCTCGCGCTTGTGGTTGGCGGAGGCGCCGTAGGAGTACCAGACATGGCCTCCGACGATCAGCATCGTGGCGGCGGCCACGACCTCGTTCTCGTGCATGGCGAAGTACAGCCGCATCCGGTTGGGGTCCTCGGTGTTGAGGGCCGTCCACATGCGCTGGAAGTAGCTGAGCGGGCGCGGCCGGAAGTGGTCGCGCTCCGCGGTGATCTCGTAGAGCCGCTGCCACTCGGGCAGATGCTCGTAGCCGCCCTGGACGACCTCGACGCCGGCCTTCTCGGCCTTCTTGATGTTGCGGCGCCACAGCTGGTTGAAGCTCTTGTGGACGTCCTCCAGGGAGCGGTTCTCCAGCGGCACCTGGAAGACGTATCGCGGCTGGACGTCACCGAAGCCGGCCCCGCCGTCCTCGCCCTGCTGCCAGCCCATGCGCCGCAGCCGCTCGGCGACCTCGAAGGCGCGCGGCTCGATGAAGGTGGCCTCGACATCGCGCAGCCGCTTGACGTCGGGGTTCTGGATGCCCGACTTGATCGCGTTGGCGTCCCAGCGGCGGATGATGACCGGCGGGCCCATCTTCACGGAGAACGCACCCTGCTGCTTCAGATGCGCGAGCATCGGGCGCAGCCAGTCCTCGAGGTTGGGCGCGTACCAGTTGATGACCGGGCCCTCGGGGAGATAGGCGAGGTAGCGCTTGATCTTGGGCAGCTGCCGGTAGAGGACGAGGCCGGCGCCGACGAGCTGGCCCGTGGCGTCGAACCAGCCGAGGTTCTCCGAGCGCCATTCCGACTTGACGTCAGCCCATGCCGGGACCTGCATGTGGCTGGCCGCGGGCAGGCTCTGGATATACGCCAGATGCTGCTCTCGGCTGATCGTCCTCAGGGTCAGGCTCATGCGGGGCGCTCCTCGGCAGGTTTGTCCCCAGGGTCGGGGCTCCGGCTCTCGCGCCGAAGCCTACTGCGACCGGGACGCGCCCCGTTCGGGCCTGGGGCAACCAGGCTCCGGCCGGGCTCAGCCCAGCACGCCGCCGAAGAGCCCTCCGTGTGCCATGCCGAGGTAGAAGCCGACCGCCGCGGCACCGAGTCCGATGATCAGCACGAACCGCTCACCGGTGGTCGCGGAGATCAGCTGGCCCCAGGCGCCAGTGATCATCCCCACCAGCCCGGTCCATGAGCTGACCAGGTGGAGCTGGGTGAAATGAGCCGTGACGAAGGCGATCGCCCCGATCACCAGCGTGGTCACGGCGAAGGCGTTCTGAACGGGATGCGGCTTGCCGTCGGTGTCCAGGAAGGAGAGCAAGCCGTGATGGGGTCGTGCTGCCTGTGCCATGGGGCACCTCCAGGTAGGCACATAGAGCAAAGCGGCGAACTGTAATGCCGCTCACACCCGATGTGTACAGATTGCGGGCTAAGACGCCCGGATTTCAAGCGGGAGGCCGTAGCCGGGTACTGTGTACCGTCCGCGGTGGTGTCTGCACAGATGCCGCAACGGATACGCATCACGACCCTCCTGCCACGGAACGACCGTGGCCGCTGAGTCCAAAGGAGGTGGGTTCCACATGCGTCACTACGAGGTGATGGTCATCCTCGACCCCGATCTCGAGGAGCGCGCTGTCTCCCCGCTGATCGAGAACTTCCTTTCCGTCGTCCGTGAGGGCGAAGGCAAGGTCGAGAAGGTCGACACCTGGGGCCGTCGTCGTCTCTCGTACGAGATCAAGAAGAAGCCCGAGGGTATCTACTCGGTCATCGACCTGCAGGCAGAGCCCGCGGTCGTCAAGGAGCTCGACCGCCAGATGAACCTGAACGAGTCGGTCCTCCGGACCAAGGTCCTCCGTCCCGAGACCCACTGACGCGTAAGCGTTCAGCGGTCATCGGGGCCGTATCGCAACGAGTAGCAAGCAGCCCAGCAGTACCCGCCGAGAGGTTCCCCCAATGGCAGGCGAGACCGTCATCACGGTCGTCGGCAATCTCGTCGACGACCCCGAGCTGCGTTTCACCCCGTCCGGTGCGGCGGTCGCGAAGTTCCGCGTCGCGTCCACTCCCCGTACCTTCGACCGGCAGACCAACGAGTGGAAGGACGGCGAGAGCCTCTTCCTCACGTGCTCGGTGTGGCGGCAGGCCGCGGAGAACGTGGCCGAGTCCCTTCAGCGCGGCATGCGCGTCATCGTGCAGGGTCGCCTGAAGCAGCGGTCCTACGAGGATCGTGAGGGGATCAAGCGCACGGTCTATGAGCTGGATGTCGATGAGGTCGGCGCCAGTCTGCGCAACGCCACAGCCAAGGTCACCAAGACCACCGGTCGCGGTGGCCAGGGTGGTTACGGCGGCGGCGGTGGCGGCGGCCAGGGCGGGGGAGGCGGTTGGGGCGGCGGCCCCGGCAACTCCGGCGGCGGTCAGCAGGGCGGCGGCGCTCCGGCCGACGACCCGTGGGCGACCGGCGCACCGGCAGGCGGCCAGGGCGGCGGCGGTGGTGGCTGGGGCGGCGGCTCCGGCAACTCCGGCGGCGGCTACTCGGACGAGCCGCCCTTCTAGGTCCGGGGCGCTGTTTCACGTGAAACCACGTGAAACAACAGCGCTCGGTCTGGTCAGGGCGACCAGCACATACTTCTTGATCACACTGGAGAGAGACAATGGCGAAGCCGCCTGCTCGCAAGCCTAAGAAGAAGGTTTGCGTGTTCTGCAAGGAGAAGATCTCCTACGTCGACTACAAGGACACGAACCTGCTGCGGAAGTTCATTTCCGACCGCGGCAAGATCCGTGCCCGCCGGGTCACCGGCAACTGCACCCAGCACCAGCGTGATGTCGCCACGGCTGTGAAGAACAGCCGTGAGATGGCGCTGCTGCCCTACACCTCCACCGCGCGATAAGGGAAGGGTGACCCAGTCATGAAGATCATCCTCACCCACGAGGTCTCCGGCCTCGGTACCGCCGGTGACGTCGTGGACGTCAAGGACGGTTACGCCCGTAACTACCTCGTTCCGCGTGGTCTGGCGATTCGCTGGACCAAGGGCGGCGAGAAGGACGTCGAGCAGATCCGCCGCGGTCGTCGCATCCGCGAGATCGCCACGATCGAGCAGGCCAATGAGGTCAAGGCCCGGCTCGAGGGCGTCAAGGTGCGACTGAAGACCCGTGCCGGCGACGCCGGCCGGCTCTTCGGCTCCGTCACCCCGGCCGACATCGCTTCGGCGATCAAGGACGCGGGTGGTCCGGAGGTGGACAAGCGCCGTATCGAGGTGCAGTCGCCGATCAAGACCCTGGGCGCGCACCAGGTCTCGGTCCGTCTGCACGCCGAGGTTGCCGCCAAGGTTGGCGTCGAGGTCGTCGCCGCCTGACGACTGTGACGGTCGCCTTGGGCACCGTGCACCGGAGGGCCGCACCCCACAGGGGTGCGGCCCTCCGCCGTGCCAGGGGACCGGTGGCTCTGGTTCTGTCCGGAGACGCGCGTGGTGTGGTTCGGCGGGGCTCAGCCTCGTACCGCGCCGGTGACGATCCAGCGGCCGGAGCGGGTGCGCAGCCACAGGGTGGCCAACCGGACCGACATCATCAGCGCCATCGTGCACCACAGCGCGGTCAGCCCGCCGCCGAACGAGGGGACCAGCAGTGCCACCGGGGCGAAGGCGACGAGGGTGACGATCATCGCCCAGGCCAGATACGGCCCGTCGCCCGCGCCCATCAGCACGCCGTCGAGGACGAAGACCACACCCGAGACCGGCTGGATGAGGGCCGTTACCAGCAGGGCGGGCAGCAGGGCGTCCCGTACCGCGGCATCGGTGGTGAAGAGGGGGATGAACAGCGGCCGGGAGGCGACCACCAGCAGACCCAGTGCCACGCCCGACGCGATGCCCCAGTGCACCATGCGGCGGCAGGCGGCCCGGGCGCCCTCCTTGTCGCCCGCTCCCAGATAGCGTCCGATGATCGCCTGGCCCGCGATGGCGATGGCGTCCAGGGCGAACGCCAGCAAACTCCACAGGGTGAGCACGATCTGATGGGCGGCGATGTCGGTGTCGCCGAGGCGGGCCGCCACGGCCGTCGCGATCAGCATCACGGCGCGCAGCGAGAGCGTCCGGATCAGCAGCGGTGCCCCGGCATGGGCACAGGCTCTGATCCCCGCGGCGTCGGGCCTCAGCGAAGTGCCGTGGCGCCGCGCGCCCCGGATGACCACGGTGAGGTAGACGGCGGCCATGGCGTTCTGGGCGATCACCGTGCCCCAGGCCGAGCCCGCGATGCCCAGCCCGGCCGCATAGACCAGGGTGACGTTGAGCGCGGCGTTGGCCCCGAAGCCGCCGATGGCGACATACAGCGGGGTGCGGGTGTCCTGGAGGCCACGGAGGACCCCGGTGGCGGCGAGCACCACCAGCATCGCGGGGATGCCGAGGGTGCTGATCCGCAGATAGGTGATGGCGTAGGGGGCTGCGGTGTCCGAGGCGCCGAAGAGGTCGACGATGGCCGGGGCGGTGGGAAGGGCCACGGCGATGACGGCGGCGCCGAGCAGCAGGGCCAGCCAGATGCCGTCCATGCCCTGCCGGATCGCTCCGGCGAGGTCGCCCGCGCCGACGCGGCGGGCGACCGCCCCGGTGGTGGCGTAGGCGAGGAAGACGAAGATGTTGACGGCGGTGGCGAGCAGGGCCGCGGCGACGCCCAGACCGGCCAGTTGGGCGGTGCCCAGATGGCCGACGACGGCGCTGTCGACCATGACGAAGAGGGGTTCCGCCACGAGCGCGCCGAAGGCGGGAAGCGCGAGTGCGACGATCTCGCGGTCGTGGTGGCGCAGGGTGCTCCGCGTGCTCGTGGGGGCCTGTGTCATGAGGGCAATGTAATCGTCCACAGGTAAGAGACACAAGCGATCCCCAGTCCTTACAAGGCGGCGTGCGGGACGATCTTCTCTGCGCCCTTTGTCGTGATCTTGCGCCGGGGGCGGAAGTTTTTCTTCTGCACAGCCCCTGGATAGAGAAACCGCAGGTCAGGGTTGGGCTCTCGGGGTGATTGTGTGTTTGTCCACAGCACTGTCCCCCGACCCGTGCACAGGTTCGCGCGACTTACCCACAGGATGGATCCCATCATCCACATGCCCTGTGGATAACCAAGTTGGCTGGCGGTCCCGACGGGCCTAACGTGGTCCGGCGCCCGCCACCCGATTCGGCTCTGGAATCCCCAGCCTCCGATGCGCCGTGTCCGGAAAGCCGGCCGCTCAGTTGTGTCATAGCCGTGTCGTAAGAACGACGGGCACGGCGAGGTTCGCTTCGCGGACGGGAGGAGGTGACGGGGTGAGCGTTCCCGAGCCCATGGACGACCCCTGGGCGGACTCCGGCCCGTCCGACCGGTTCCCGTCCCCCCGCTTCCGCCGCGGTGAGGGCGGCGGCCGGGGCCGCGACGGTCAGCAGGACCGCGACGGAGGGGGCGGCTCCGCCTGGGAGGGCTCCGGCTTCGAGCGCGTTCCGCCCCAGGACCTCGACGCCGAGCAGTCCGTGCTCGGCGGCATGCTGCTCTCCAAGGACGCCATCGCCGATGTGGTGGAGGTCCTCAAGGGCAATGACTTCTACCGGCCCGCCCATGAGACCGTCTACCAGGCCATCCTGGATCTCTACGCCAAGGGCGAGCCGGCCGACCCGATCACGGTCGCCGCGGAGCTGACCAAGCGCGGTGAGATCGCCCGGGTCGGCGGCGCCTCGTATCTCCACACCCTCGTCCAGTCGGTCCCCACCGCCGCCAACGCCGAGTACTACGCGGAGATCGTCCACGAGCGCGCCGTACTGCGCCGCCTCGTCGAGGCGGGCACCCGCATCACCCAGATGGGATACGCCGCGGACGGAGACGTCGACGAGATCGTCAACAACGCCCAGGCGGAGATCTACGCCGTCACCGAGCAGCGCACCAGCGAGGACTATCTGCCGCTCGGCGACATCATGGAGGGCGCGCTCGACGAGATCGAGGCGATCGGCTCACGCAGCGGGCAGATGTCCGGGGTGCCCACCGGCTTCACCGACCTGGACTCCCTGACGAACGGTCTGCACCCGGGCCAGATGGTCGTCATCGCCGCCCGGCCCGCGATGGGTAAGTCCACCCTGGCCCTGGACTTCGCGCGCGCCTGCTCGATCAAGCACAACATGCCGAGCGTGATTTTCTCGCTGGAGATGGGCCGCAACGAGATCGCGATGCGTCTGCTCTCCGCCGAGGCCCGGGTGGCGCTGCACCATATGCGTTCCGGCAGCATGACCGACGAGGACTGGACGCGGCTGGCCCGGCGGATGCCGGATGTCTCCCAGGCCCCGCTCTTCATCGACGACTCCCCGAACCTGTCGATGATGGAGATCCGCGCCAAGTGCCGTCGGCTCAAGCAGCGCAGCGATCTGCAACTCGTCGTCATCGACTACCTCCAGCTGATGCAGTCCGGCGGCGCCCGACGCCCCGAGAGCCGTCAGCAGGAGGTCTCGGACATGTCGCGAAACCTGAAGCTGCTGGCCAAGGAGCTGGAAGTGCCGGTCATCGCGCTCTCCCAGCTCAACCGAGGCCCCGAGCAGCGCACGGACAAGAAGCCGATGGTCTCCGACCTCCGAGAGAGTGGATCCATCGAGCAGGACGCGGACATGGTCATCCTGCTCCACCGCGAGGACGCCTATGAGAAGGAGTCACCGCGCGCGGGGGAGGCGGATCTGATCGTGGCCAAGCACCGTAACGGCCCGACGGCCACGATCACCGTTGCCTTCCAGGGCCACTATTCGCGCTTCGTGGACATGGCGCAGACCTGATACGAGGCGATCGTAGGTTTCCAGATTCCGTGGCCACTTTCCCTCAGCGATGGCCACTGCGTGGCCAATAGGACACGGGGATGGAAATCATGCTCCGTGAACGAGTAGTTCCCCTCTTCGTGTACAGGACCTCCCCAGTAGCCGTCATCACGTCTTGTCGGGGCAGGGCCCCAGCGTTTGGCGGCTGATGCGCCGCCTTGGGAGACGCGGGGCGGCCGGAGGTCGCCTTCACGTTCATCTGGACGCGGGAGGCGGTTATCTCGCGCGGGTGGCGGTACGAGGTGTGGAGTGAGCCGGATCCGCACGTGTTGGAAAACGTCCGGTTCCTGGAACTGGGGGTGTCCGCCCGGCCGACGCAGAAGTCGAGGCCCGCGTCAAAACCAAATTCAAGCTGATCAAGGTGCCGGTGCCACCGCGGACAACGGCCTACCGGTGGATGCGAGAACTGGAGCGACGTCATCCCACGTTCCGGCTGAGTACACCGTCATCCCAGCGCGCCGCCCGGATCGCACCCCGGACGGGGCGTCCTCGATGTCCAGGCAGTCTCCGGGGTCGGCGCCAAGCCGCTCAGCGGCTCGCGGATACGGGACGGGAGAGGGCTTGCCCTTTTCGACAGCGGCCGCGTCCACGATCACATCCGGCACCGGTAGGCCCGTTCGCCGGAAACGCCCACGCACTAGGCATCGATGCGGGGCTTTTCCTCTCACAGCCAGCGCCACACGCTGCTTGTGGACACCGGCGAGACCGGGCAACGCCAGTCGTCGGGGTACCAGCAGTACCTCCCTCAGCCTGCACGACGGGCTTACAGTGCGGAGATGGCCATGATGGATCTACGCACCGAGATCCGGGAGTTTCTGAGCTCGCGTCGCGCCCGCATCGCACCCGAGCAGGCAGGTCTGACTGCCTACGGCGGCAACCGTCGGGTCAAAGGTCTGCGCCGCGAAGAAGTAGCGCTACTGGCAGGGGTATCGGTCGACTATTACGTGCGCATGGAGCGCGGCAGCCTCGCTGGTGCTTCCGACGGCGTGCTCGAGGCGTTGGCCTCTGCCTTGCAACTCGACGAGGCGGAGCGCGAGCACCTGTTTCACCTCGCGCGCCAATCCGGCGCGCCCAGCGGCTCACGCCGGCGTAGGCCTGCCGTGACGGTGCGCTCGACGCTGCAGCAGGTGCTCGACGCGATCTCCGATGCGCCGGCCTGGATCGGTAACGGCCGTTATGACGTGCTCGCCATGAATCAACTCGCTCGCGCGCTGTATTCACCGGTGCTGGTCGACTCGCGACGGCCCGCGAACACAGCGCGGTTCGTCTATCTGAACCCCGAGGAGGCCCAAGAATTCTTTGTCGACTACGACCAAATTGCCAGTAACGTGGCCGCGAAGCTACGCATGGAAGCCGGCCGCGATCCACGCGACGAGGAGCTGATCGCCCTGGTCGGCGAACTGTCAACGTGCAGTGAGCTATTTCGGAAGCGGTGGGCATCTCAGGACGTGCGGCTGCACCGGTCCGGCCGCAAGCGTGTGCGCCATCCGATCGTGGGCCAGCTCGACTTGGACGTCGAGCCCCTGGAAATGGCCGCCGAACCCAGCCTGCACCTGAACGTCTACACCGCCCCCGCGGGCACACCGACCGCTGACGGTCTAGCGCTACTGGCGTCGTGGGCGGCCACGCAACAGACGATGGCCACCGAGATGTAAGTACCCAACGGATAGTTCAGACAACCGGACCAACGTTTCGCCGAGACAAGGATTGAACCGCCCAACTTATTGGAAACGAGAATTGTCGGCTCTTCTGGTTTTAGAGTCTTGTGCCCGGCCAGCGCCACACCATGGAACGGGTCCATGACGGTGACCGCGTCCGGGAGAGTTTCGGTGGCGACCCATCTGCGTCATCAACTTCTCGGGGCCCGTCCTACCGCAGCGACACGACCCCGCCCCCTGGCCCGACCACGCCCTCAGCTGCACTCCATTTCCGGAAGAGCCGGTTTAGCGGCCGAACAGTGGCTTCAACTGCTCGCGGGGCCGTCGGCCGCTGGCAAAGCCTCGCGCCGACGCCTAGGTACCTGATGCGGTCGTCGCGATGCCGCCGTCTACCGGGATGATGGTGCCCGTGAGGTAAGACCCAGCCCGGCCAGCGAGAAACACGGCGATACCTGCCATGTCGTCGTCGCGGCCGAGCCGGCGCAGAGGGGCCTTCGCCGCGATCGTGTCGCCGATGGCATCGAGCGTGGACGCCATCATCTGCGACGGGAACGGTCCTGGGGCAACCGCGTTCACCGTGACGTGCTGTGGGCCCAGTTCCCTGGCAAGCACTCTGGTGAGTTGATGGAGCGCCGCTTTGCTGCTGGCGTACGAATAGTTGGGCGACTCGGCGACGTGGATGGCGGCGATACTGCCGATGTTAATGATCCGCGCGGGATCATCGGCGGTGCCCGCCTTGCGAAGTGCGGGGAGCAGCGCCTGTACCAGCCAGAACGGCGACTTGAGGTTGAGGTCGATCACTGCGTCCCAGGCCTCGTCCGGGAACGTCTCCAGCGGCTCGCGCCACATCGCTCCGGCGTTGTTGACAAGGATGTCCAGGCGTTCCGAGTCGGCCTTGACAAGATCAGCGAGGCGCTGACACTCGTCGTGCCTGGACAGATCGGCGGGGATTGCTTGAACGTCGCCGAATTCGGACAGTAGACGCTGTGCCTCCGCGCACGTGTCTGCCTTGCGTGAGCTGATGACGACGCGGGCGCCCGCTTGGAGAAGGCCGCGCGCTATCATCATCCCAATGCCCTTGGTGCCGCCAGTGACAAGGGCGTACTTCCCGCTCAGATCGAAAAGTTCGGTGTGAGTGGTGAATTGGTTGTCCGTCATTGGTCTCCGTTCCTTCTGTCCTGGAAGAATACGCCGACACGGTCGCGCATTCGGGGCAGCTGAATTGAACTGATGGGGGTAAAGCCGCAGTGCGTGTCCATGGAGTGTTGTCGGCGCTTTCGTTCAGCTAAGCAGGCATTACAGTCGGCCGGGAGACCCTCGTGGTACAGGTACTGTGAGAGCCACCCTCGCGTGGTGGACCGATACTCCGCGGACGTGGAGTCTTGGCGCCCGAATCCCGCGATCGTGGGTCGGGGTGAAGCACAGCTCCACGTTGTTCTTCGCCGCCCAGGTTCGGACCGTGGGGGTCTTGTTCGCGGCGAGGTTGTCGAGGATGACGTAGATCGGGGCGCCGTCGGGGCGGGGCAGCCCGGATCGATATTCAGCGCGGCGAGGGTGTTCTCGCCTCCTTCGCGCTGTCGGGTGACGCCCCAGAGCTGGTCGTCGCCGAGGCTGTAGCAGCCGTGGAAGTACCGGATGCCGTGGGTGCGTGTGTAGGTCGCGGGCAGCCGGACCGGGTGCGCCTCGGACGCCCAGGTGACGCCGTGGCAGGGGCGGATCGACAGCGGCCCGAGCTGGTCGAAGGCGAGGCAGCGGTTCGGCCGGCGGCGGGTGACCTCCTCGATCCGGTCGAGCTTGGTGTCCTTGTCCGGGTCGTTGGACTCTTTCCAGGTCCGGGTCCGGGTCCGGGTCCGCTGGATCGACACCCCACGCGAGCGCGGCAGTAGGCGCGGCCGCTCGCGACCGATCACCGCTGCCCGCACGGCCGCGCCCACGGCCGGTCGCGAGGCCCGCGGATGCCTCCCGCCCACTGGGGTCCAGCGCGTCAAGCTCCCGGGCGTTGAACGCGTGGATCACGTCGCGGACGGTGTCGGCCGTACGTGGTGACCTTCAGCCAGGTTGGAAGAATGCGAGCAGTTTCTGGGCGGCGTCCGGCGACATCAGCAATTCCTGCATGTCCGCGGACATCCGGGCGGCAGCGCTGGTGCGTTCGAACATCTCGCGTTCGTATTCCTTGACCGCGGCGGGAAAGTCGTCCGGGTGCGCGGCCAGCGCGAGACCGAGCAGGGCGCCGTCGAGCAGCGCCATGTTGGCGCCCTCTCCCACCGGCGGCATCAGGTGCGCGGCATCGCCGAGCAGCGTGACGTCCGGCGTCGACGGCCAGGTCAGGCCGACCGGGAGCGTGGTGATCGACCGCGGCACGACCGTGTCGTCGCAGGCCGCGATCAGTGCGGTGAACCGTGAGTCCCAGCCGGCGAGCAGGTCGATCAGCCGCGCCCGGGCGGCGGCCGGGTCGTCGAACGGGATCCCGCTGGTGGCGAACCAGTCTTCGGCGGTGTTGTAGAAGCTGAGGCCGATGCGAACGCGGCCGTCGCCGTTGCGCTGCGCCGCCAGGGACAGTCCGTTGCCGAGCACCCAGTAGTTGCCGCGCCCGACCATCGCCGCGAGGTCGGGGTGCGTGCGGTCGATATCGGGAATGCCGACCTCGACGATGTTCTGGCCGATATGTTCCGGACGGGCGTCGGTGAGCAGCGCGCGGACCCGGGACTGCGCGCCGTCCGCGCCGACCAGCAGGTCATACGCCGCACTGCTGCCGTCGGCGAAGCGCAGCAGGCCGCTGTCGGCGGAGGTGAACGCGCGCCCCCAGCGCACCACGCCTTCGGGGAGGGAATCCAGCAGCAGGTCGCGCAGATCGGCGCGGTCGACCTCGGGTCGCTCGAGCGGGGCGTCGTCGGGCGTGTCCTCCTGGAGCAGCAGGGTGCCGTCCGGTTCGAGAAGACGCATGTCCTGGCCTTCGCCACGGGCAATCGTGTGGAACTGGTCGATCAGACCGGCCTCGCGCAGCGCCCGCTGGCCGGAGTGGATGTCGAGCATGCCGCCCTGACCGCGCGCATCGCGTGACGCTTCACGTTCATATACGACGGCGTCGACGCCGTTCACATGCAGCACCCGGGCAAGGGTCAAGCCGCCCAAGCCGGCTCCGACAATGGCGATGGTCATGGTTGCCTCTCCTTCGATACGGTGTACCGGCCGATACAGTGTATTCCCCGATGCGATGTATGGTGAGCCGCATGTTGGTGTGGGAGAGGCCGGAGCCACCGAATCGACCCGTGCCGGCCCCGTTGAGCCGGGAGCGGATCGTACGAGCGGCGATCCAGCTGGCCGACGCGGACGGCCTGGACGCGGTGTCGCTGCGCAAGGTCGCCACCGCGCTGGACGTCCGTCCGATGCGGCTGTACGGCTACATCGGCGGCAAGGAGGAGTTGCTCGACCTGATGGTCGACGCGGCCCACGCCGAGATCCGGCCGGTCGGAGACGGCTGGCGGGAGGTGCTCCGGTCTCTTGCCGAGACCACTCGGCAGGCCGCTCACGAGCACGAATGGCTCGCCGATCTCCTGGGCGGCCGACCCCAGCTCGGGCCGCACGCGCTGGCCACCGGGGAGGCCGTGGTGGCCGCACTGGACGACCTCGACGTGGACGCCATCATGCCGGTGGTCGCCGCGGTGAACGCGTATGTGATCGGCGCGGTGCGTCGGGAGATCGCCGAGCGGCGTGCCGAGCGGGCCACCGGGATGGACGAGAAGCGCTGGCAGGCCTCACTCGGGCCCTATCTGGAGCGAACCTTCGCCACTGGCCGATTCCCCGCGCTGGCCACGGTGGTGCGCGATGCCGCCCACCTGGACGCCGACCACACCTTCCGGATCGGTCTCGACTGCGTGCTCGACGGCATCGAAGCCCGTATCTCCAGGTGACGCGCGGACATTGATGGAGTCGGTGGGGGTGAAGGTCGGCGATGAGCCGGGCCTGGCAACTGTCCGCTCTTCGTTGTTTCGGCAAAAAGCTTTGTCGATTCGCCACGGGCGGGGGCAGGTTGGTGCCGGACGCGACCCTCCCAACGTAAGGCATGGCCATGGACGCACAGTTCTGGGATGACTTGTATCGCAGCCGCGACCAGCTCTTCAGCGGCGCGCCCAACGGAGTGCTCGTCACCGAGATCACCGATCTACCGCCGGGGCAGGCGCTCGACGTGGGATGCGGTGAGGGCGCCGATGCCATCTGGCTGGCCCGGCGCGGCTGGCAGGTCACGGCGGTCGACATCTCCCGGGCCGCACTGGAACGCGCTGTCGCGGCCGCCACGGATGTCCAGGGCCGCGTGGCGTGGACCCGCGCCGACCTGACCGGCACGCCGCCCCCGGCCGCCGCGTTCGACCTGGTGTCCGTCCACTACTTCCCGCTCGCACACCAGCCGGACCACACCGCGCTGCGCGGCCTGCTGGACGCCGTCGCGCCCGGCGGCACCCTGCTCTTCGCCAACCACGCCCTCGCCGATCTGTCCCCGGACCCCGAGCGGGACTTCGACCCGGGCGACTACTACCAGCCCGACGAGATCGCCAGGCTCCTCGACGACGACTGGACCGTCCTGATCAACGAAACCCGGCCACGTACCGCTCCCGCCCCCGCCGGCACCCATCACACCCAGGACACCGTCCTGCGAGCACGACGCCTGCGGTAACGCGGCGGTGACTCAAGGCCCATCCCGGCCGTCACCCGCCCGGGGCGGGCCGGGTCAGGGCTGCAGCTGGTGGCCCAGGGCCGCCGCCTTCTCCACGCGCCGGGCGAGGACCTGCTCATGGAGGTCCGTCATCTGCCGCAGGGCGTCCTTGCGGTCGCGCTTGGAGAGCCGGTCGATGTAGAGATGCCCCGAGAGGTGGTCGGCCTCGTGCTGCAGACAGCGGGCGAAGTAGCCGGTGCCCTCGATCACCAGCGGGTTGCCGTCCTTGTCGACGCCGCGGACCACGGTGCGGTCGGTGCGCGGTACGTCCATCCGCGCGCCCGGTACGGACAGACAGCCCTCGGCGTCCTCGATGAGCAGCCGCTCGGCCGGATCGGGCTGGTCCAGGACGGGGTTGATGATGTGGCCGACATGCCGGACGCCGTTGTCGTCCGGGCAGTCGTAGACGAACAGCCGTAGATCGACGTCGACCTGATTGGCGGCCAGCCCGGCACCGTCGGCGATGTACATGGTGAGGAACATGTCGTCGATGAGGGCGCTCAGCTCGGGCGTGCCGAACTCGGTCACCTCCCGGCAGGAGCGGCGCAGAATGTCTTCACCGACCTCGGTGATCCGGCGCGGTGAACCGCGCTCGGCCTCGGGGGGCAGCGCCGGATAGGAGCCGACGGGTTTCCCCTGCACCAGGACGCGCACCGCTGACCTCACCTTTTCCGCCCCCACTGATGGCCGCCCCCACTGATGGTCATGTCCGGCCAACGTAGCAGGGGCGGTTCGGCCGCGGCTCCGGCTCCGTCAGATCGCCTCGGCGAGCTCCTCCAGCAGCCGCCGCTTGCTGCGGGCCCCGACCAGCGACCGCACCGGCTCGCCCGCCCGGAACAGCATCAGCGTCGGCATCGACAGCACCCCGTACGCGTTGGTGGTGGACGGGTTCTCGTCCACGTCGAGCCGTACGACCTTCAGCCGGTGGCCCTCCTCCTGCGCGATCTCCGCCAGCACCGGCGCGATCATGCGGCACGGCGGGCACCACGAGGCGGTGAACTTCACCAGCACCGGCAGCTCGGCCGTCAGCACCTCCTCGCCGAAGGTGGCGTCCGTGACCGTGGCCACTCCCCCGGTGTGTGTCAGCGACATCTCATCTCTCCTTCCGAGTTGTTCGGCGTTGTTCGGCGTGTTCGGAGTCCTTCGGAGCCGTTGTGGTGACGGCGGGATGGCGGGGCTCACGGCCCGGGCGGCGTCAGCTCGCAGCGCGGCTCCGGGGCCCCTTCGGGCGCCGTCGCCGCGGCCTCCAGCTCCGCGCGGGCCAGCTCCGCCTGGGCGAGCTGGGTCCCGACCCGCTCCCGGATGGCGCTCAGGCGGCCGATGCACTCGTCCAGCTCGGCCAGCTTGCGCCGGTAGACCTCCAGCGAGGCGGGGCAGGAGTCACCGGCCGGATGGCCGGAACGCAGGCATTCGACGAACGGGCGCGTCTCCTCCAGCTCGAAGCCGAAGTCCTGCAGTACGCGGATCTGCTGGAGCAGCCGCAGATCGTCCTCGTCGTACGACCGGTACCCATTGCCGGTGCGGCGCGCGGGCAGCAGCCCGAGCGACTCGTAATAGCGCAGGGTGCGAGTGGTGGTACCCGCCCGTTCGGCCAGCTCTCCGATCCGCATGTGCCGACGGTAGACCTTGACCCTGACGTCAAGGCCAGACCGCGTCGCGGTCCCGGGCGGTGCCCCGGCGGTTGACGCTCGGCCGGCCGATGGCTGCCCGCTGTCGGACCTCCGCCGTACAGTGCCGACATGACCACACACGACGCGGATGAGTTCACGGAGCCGCTGCAAGCCACCCGCCGTGCCCTGCTGCGGCGCGTCGCCCTCGGCCAGGCCGAGGGCCGTGCCCCATCCCTGGTGGGGGCCGTGGTGCGGGAGGATCGGCTGGTGTGGACGGGCTCGCGCGGCCGCGTCGACGAAGCCGCACCGGACGCCGACACCCAGTACCGCATCGGCTCCTTGACCAAGACCTTCGTGGCGGTGCTGGTGATGCGGCTGCGTGACGAGGGGCTGCTGGACCTCGGCGATCCGCTGGCCAAGCATCTGGATGTGCCGCAGGCCGAGGGCGCGACCGTGGCCCAGCTCCTCTCCCACACCTCGGGACTCGCCGCCGAGGCCCGCGGCCCGTGGTGGGAGCGCACGCCCGGGGCGCTGCGGCCCCAGACGGCCGATATCTTCGGTGAGCGCCCGCTGGTCCACCCCGCGGGCCGCCGTCACCACTACTCCAACCCCGGTTTCGCGCTGCTCGGCGCGCTGGTCGAGCGGTTGCGCGGGGCGCCCTGGGGCGAGGTGCTGGCCCATGAGGTGCTGGAGCCGCTGGGGATGGGGCGCACGTCGCTGGAGCCGCGCGCCCCGCACGCCGGAGGCTGGGCCGTGCACCCGTGGGCGGATGTGCTGCTGCCCGAGCCGGCCGAGGACACCGGGCGGATGGGCCCGGCCGGGCAGCTCTGGTCGACCGCGGGGGACCTGGCCCGCTTCGCGGTCTTCCTGCTGGACGGGGACGCGCGGGTGCTCGGCACGGAGTCGCTCGCCGAGATGCGGGTGCCCGCCGTCGCCCCCGAGGAGGGGGACTGGGACGGCGGCTATGGCCTGGGGACCCAGCTCGTCCGGCACGGCGGGCGGTTCCTCCATGGCCACACCGGCTCCATGCCCGGCTTCCTGGCCTCGCTGTGGGTGAGCGAGGAGGACCGGCTGGCCGGGATCGCGCTGGCCAACACCACCTCGGGGCCCGCGATCGGTGCCATCGCCGCCGACCTCATAGGGATCGTGGCGGAGCACGAGCCGCGTATCCCCGAGCCCTGGCGGCCGCTGGCCGAGGCCGATCCGGCGCTGCTGGCGCTGACCGGCCCCTGGTATTGGGGCCCTCGCGCCTACCATCTGCGGCTGCGCGCGGACCGCGGTCTGGAGCTCTCCCCGGCCACCCAGGGAGGCCGGGCCTCGCGCTTCACGGCCGAGCCGGACGGCACCTGGACGGGGCTCGACGGCTATTACGCGGGGGAGACGCTGCGGGTGGTCGAGGGGGAGGGCGACGCCCCCGCCCATCTGGACCTGGGCACCTTCGTGTTCACCCGGGAGCCCTACGCCCCGGACGGCGTGGTGCCCGGCGGAGTCGATGAGGAGGGCTGGCGGGCGCTCTGAGGGGCGGGGCCGGGGGCGGGGTGCGGTGATCCGGTGGGCGCGGGTTCCGGTGTTCCGGTGGCACGGGTTCCGGTGGTACCGGGTTCCGGCGGTTCGCGGGCTTCGGCGCTCATAGCCTGACCCCGCCAGTGGTACGCACGGCTGGGGGCTGGGTCGGCGGTGCGGTGGGCGGCAGGTTGGTCTCCGGCACTCCGGCACTCCGGCACTCGGTACTCCCGTACGTCGGTACACCGGTACTCAGGTGCTCTCGCACTCCCGTACGTCGGTACGGCGGCACTCAGGTGCCCCGTGCCCCGTACCGGAGCGGCCTGGTCCGCCCTTCCCTCGCCCTCCCTCAGGAGCCCCGCCATGCGCTCGTCCACGCTTCGCCTCAGCGCCTCCCTGCTCGCTCTCACCACCGTCATGGCCGCCTCCGGGACGGCCACCGCGCGGCCCGGAGGCCCGGCGGCCGGCCGCGACCGGCCGGGGACCGGCTGGTCGGCCGGGTGGGCCGCCCCCGTCCAGCGCCCCAGCGCGGGCTTCGAGAAGAACTGGGCCGAGAGCGGCTTCGCCGAGCGCACCGCCCAGACCCTGCGTCAGGTCGTCCGGGTCACCGGCGGCGGCACGGCCGCCCGGATCCGGCTGTCGAACCGCTACGGCACCGCGCCGCTGCGGATCGCGGGCGCGACCATCGCCCGTACCGCACACGGCGCCTCCGTACAGGGCGCGAGCCTGCGCGCGCTGACCTTCGGGCACCGGCGGCCGGTAGAGATCCCGGCGGGCGGTGAGACGGTGAGCGACGCGGCCCCGCTGCGCGTGGCGCCGCGTCAGCCGGTCACGGTCACGCTGTACTTCGACCGCCCCACCGGCGCCGCGACCTTCCACGCCCAGGCATACGCCCGCAGCTACCGCGCGGACGGCGACCATCGCGCCGACCGCACCGGGACGGCCTTCACCGAGACCACCCACTCCTGGTACTACCTCTCCGATGTCGAGGTCACCGGCGGCCCCGGCCACCCGGGCACGGTGGTGGCGTTCGGCGACTCGATCACCGACGGCTTCGGCTCGACCGACGACGCCGACCACCGCTGGCCGGATCTGCTGGCCGAGCGCCTCGCGGCCGCGGGCACCCCGCGCCCCGTCCTCAACTCCGGGATCGGCGGCAATCTGCTGCTGCACGATTCGGCCTGGTACGGGGACCGGGCGGGCGCCCGCTTCCGGCGCGATGTCCTGGACAAGCCGGGCGTACGGTCGGTGATCCTGCTCGAGGGGCTCAACGACATCGGCTTCAGCGAGGTGGATCTGCCCACCTACAAGCCCAATCCGCACGTGTCGGCGGAGCAGGTGATCGAGGGTTACCGGGAGCTGATCGCCCTGGCCCATGCCCGCGGTATCAAGGTCATCGGCGGAACGATCCTCCCGTTCAAGGGCGCTGAGTACCACACCCCGCGCTCGGAGGCGAAGCGTGCCGCGATCAACGAGTGGATCCGCACCTCGGGCGCCTTCGACGCGGTCGTCGACTTCGCGACGGTCATGGCCTCGCCGTCCGATCCGCTGCGGCTGGACCCGGCGTACGACTCGGGCGACTTCAAGCATCCGAACGACGTGGGCTACCGGCGGATGGCCGAAGCCATCGACCTCGCGACGCTGTGAGGCCGCCCGGTGGTCCCCGGCGGTGAGGTCAGGTCGGGCCGGCTCGGGCAGGTCGGGCCGGCTCGGGCAGGTCGGGCCGGGAGGGGACAGGTCAGGCCAGCGGGAGCTTGAAGCCGACGTGGCTGGCCTCGAAGCCGAGCCGCTCGTAGAAGCGGTGGGCGTCGATACGGGTCGCGTCCGAGGTGAGCTGCACCAGGGCGCACCCCTCGCGGCGCGACTCCTCGACGGCCCATTCGATCAGCTGGGTGCCGAGCCCGCCGCCCCGCTCCTCGGAGTGGATCCGGACCCCCTCGATGATCGAGCGGGTGGCGCCGCGCCGCGACAGCCCGGGGATCACGGTCAGCTGGAGCGTTCCGACGGTGCGGCCGTCCCGGACCGCGACGACCAGCCGCTGCTGGGGATCCTGGTCCAGACGGTCGAAGGCGGCGCGGTACGGGGCCGGGTCGTCCAGGGACTCCCGGTGGGCGCCGAGCGGGTCGTCCGCGAGCATGGCCACGATCGCCGGGATGTCGTCGGCGGTCGCGCGCCGTATCTCGAAGTCGCTCATGCGGTGAGCCTACGCCGGGGCCCGCGGGCCCCGGACGGGCGGCGGACCAGGGCAAGCAGCGCACGGCCGGTGGCGATCAGTACGTCGCCGTCAGCCTCTCGACGGCGGCGACCAGCGGTGCCAGCTCCGGCCGCCGGGCGGCGTCGGCCAGGGCCTCGCGCAGCGCCGCGTCGTGCGTCGGCCGCGCTTCCTCCAGGAGCTTGAGCCCGTCGTCGCTGACGTTGGTGTAGATGCCGCGGCGGTCGCTGGGGCAGATGTAGCGGGAGAGCAGCCCACGGTCCTCCAGCCGGGTGACCAGCCGGGTCGTGGCGCTCTGGCTGAGCACGACGGAGTCGGCGAGCTGCTTCATCTGCAGATGTCCGCCGTCGCCGTCGTGCTGTCCGCTGAGGACGTTGAGCACGGAGAATTCGCGGACGCTCAGATCGTGCCCGGCCTGCAGCGCACGCTCGATATGCGTCTCTATCCGGCCGTGCAGGGAGGACAGGGCGCACCAGCCCTGGGCGAGCGCCTGCCCTGCGGGCGGGGCGACGGCGCTGTGCGCCTTTTCCGGCATGGAACCCCTCCTTGGTGGGTGAGCGGATTCCAGGATAGTCCAGCGATGAAAAAGACCGCGTATGCAATTATCGGTGCTTTATCGCCCGCAGCCGGCGCCCCCGGGCGGTCAGCCCCCAGGGCTTGGTCACCGAGATCGCGGTGAGGAACGTATAGACGCCCAGGCTGACCGACGGCGCCACGATCAGATCCGTGGTCGCCCCGACCGCCCGGCCTGCCACCACATCGGCCACCGCGGCGTCGATACTGGCGCGCAGGGCGAACGCCGTGGCGCCGGTGGTGACCAGCGTCAGCCAGAACTTCACGTACACCCACCGGTGGCGGGCCAGCCCCCAGGGCGTCCCCAGCGACAGCACGATCCCGCTGGCCGGCGCCAGCAGGCTGATCGGAATCAGCAGCCAGTCACCCAGCACGTTCATGGACCGGTACATCGCCCCGGCCTCTTCGGCCGAGTCGGCCACGGCCCCGGTGATCCCCAGGGCCAGCATCCCGAGGGACAGCCCGAGCCATCCGACGGAGACGACGACATGCACGACGAGGAGGCCCCGGCGGACGGGGCGGGTGAGCTGCTGCATGCCCCCACCGTGGCGGCGCGGCGGCCCCCGCGGCGTCTGACGGCAGGAGTATCCACACGTACTCCCGGCGGCGGGCGCGGGCCGCGACGGCGGCGCCGAGCACAGCAGAGCGGAGAAGCGCGGAGCAGGACAGGGCAGGACCGGGGCGGCGGGGCCCGGACGGTTGCCTCTACGCTCGGCTGATATGACCAGACTGCATCTGTTCGATCTGGACGGCACGCTCATCCACGGCTCCGCCGCCGCGATCGAGATCTCCCGGCAGCTCGGTCTGGAGCGGGAGATCGCCGCGCTGGAGCGGGCGTTCGCGGGCGGGGAGCTGACGACGGCCCAGTTCGCCGAGCGGGCCTGCGCGCTGTGGGAGGAGCTGACGGAGGCCCATGTGGCGGCGGCGTTCGAAGGAGCGCCGTGGCTGGCGGGGATCCGTGAGGTGTGGGCGGACATCCGGGCGCGGGGCGAGCGCTGTGCGGTGATTTCACTCTCGCCGGGCTTCTTCGTGTCGCGGCTGCTGGAGTGGGGCGCGGACGCCACCTACGGATCGGCCTGGCCCGCCGTGCCGTTCCGGGAGCCGGTGGATCCGGCGGGGATCCTGACCCCGGCCGCGAAGGTCCGGATCGCCGATGAACTCTGTGCGACGTTCGGGTTGACCAGGGAACACTGCGTGGCCTACGGGGATTCCCGCTCGGACGCGGAGCTGTTCTCGGTGGTGCCGGTCTCGGTCGCCGTGAACGCCGACCACCATGTGAGCGACATCGCATCCCACGCCTATGCCGGTCGCGATCTCCGAGAGGCTTACGAATTGATGGGTAACCGCACGTAACTATCGGTAATTACGTGAGTTGGCAGGTGTAACGAACGTGGTGCACTTGGGGCTTGTGAATTCATCCGGGGCCGGTAGGGTCGGGTCCGGTTCCGTGCGGCGTACTGTAACGGGGTCAGAACGGGCATCCCGGGCCAACCAGGATAACGGGAACGCGGCCCCCGTTCCCCGGACTTCGGGCTATGTGCCCGGGGTGGGGAACGAGCGTGGCATGCTGCCCGAAGAGAGTCACGGAGAGGGTCGGCACGACCATTCTCGCTTGAACCAGGGCACCAGAACGGGGAATTGCGGGCACATTCCGGCAGCGGAAGTGCGAAGACCGACAGAAAGATGTTCGAGGCGAGGCAACCATGGACGCTCCGACCACCACATCGTCGGCCGGCAGCGACGGCTCCGGCGGAAACAGTGGCGACTGGGGCTGGTTCACCCCGAGCAGGCGACCGGCCGAGGAGCAGGGGGCGCCGGACCGGCAGAGCGACGAGCGTGCGCCCAGTCGTCCGGTGAATCCGATACGTCCGGTCGGCACCGGAGCCGACCGCCGTACGCCCGTGGAGCCGCCCCCCGCGCCCGGTCCGGGGCCGTCCGGCCCGCGGGCGGGCGAGCGCCGGGTGGACGACCGCCGGGCCCCGGGCCCCGCGGCCCCCGGCCCCACGCCCCCCAGGCACGAGGAGCATCAGCGTCCCGATGAGGCCCCGGCCCCGCAGGACGTCCGGCCCGGCCCCGACTCGCCGTTCGCCATCCCCGAGACCGCCTCGCCCGACGCGGTCCTCCTGCGCCGCACGATGGCCGAAGTCGAGCCCATCAGCGACAAGGTCACCTCGTACTTCTACGCGCTGCTCTTCGTCCAGCACCCCGAGCTGCGGCCGCTCTTCCCCGCCGCCATGGACGCCCAGCGCGACCGGCTGTTCAAGGCGATACTGACCGCCGCCCGGCTCATCGACGACCCCGACATCCTCACCGAGTTCCTCACCCGGCTCGGCCGCGGCCACCGTAAGTACGGCACCCAGCCCGAGCACTACCCCGCCGTCGGCGAATGCCTGATCGGCGCGCTCACCCGCTACGCGGTCACCACCTGGACCGACGAGGCCGAGGCCGCCTGGGTGCGTGCCTACACCGCGATCTCCCAGATCATGATCGACGCCGCCGCCGAGGACGAACTGCGCGCCCCCGCGTGGTGGCAGGCCGAGGTGGTCGGGCATGAGCCGCGCACCCACGACATCGCCGTGATCACCGTCCGCCCGGACCAGCCGTACCCCTTTCGGGCGGGCCAGTACGCCTCAGTGGAAACGCCCTGGTGGCCGCGGGTGTGGCGGCACTATTCGTTCGCCTCGGCGCCGCGCTCCGACGGGCTGCTCTCCTTCCATGTGAAGGCCATTCCGGCCGGATGGGTGTCCTCCGCGCTGGTGCACCGGGCCCGCCCCGGCGATGTGATCCGCCTCGGGCCCCCCGCCGGGTCCATGACGGTCGACCACTCCAGCGACAACGGGCTGCTCTGCCTGGGCGGCGGCACCGGTATCGCGCCGATCAAGGCGCTGGTCGAGGACGTCGCCGACTACGGCCGCCACCGTCCGGTCGAGGTCTTCTACGGCGCCCGCAATGATCACGACCTGTACGACATCGACACCATGCTGCGGCTGGCGCAGAAGCATCCGTGGCTCGCGGTCCGCCCCGTCGTCTCCGACGGCCCGACCAACGGCCTCAGCGGCCGGCTGCCGGACGCCGTGCGGCAGTACGGCCCGTGGAACGCGTTCGACGCGTATCTCTCCGGGCCGCCCGGGATGATCCGCAGCGGTGTCGACGCCCTGGTGGGCATCGGTATTCCGTCCCACCGCATCCGGCACGACTCCATCGAGGAGCTCGCCGCGGCCGCGGAATAGGCGCGGACGGCAGACGGCGAAACACCGACATGAGGCAGGCATTCCGGCGATTCCCGGATGGCGAATCAGTAGGACGGGGACGAGAACCGTGGACAGTGCGGAGCACCTCGACGACCGCGCGTGGCGTCCGGGGAGCGACGGCGAACACCTTCTGCAGCGGCGGCTGGACACGGTCGACCGCGCCGACCGCTTCTACGACGAACAGGTGCTGGACCACCTGAACGCCCGGATGCGGGAGTTCATCGGCCGTCAGGAAATGTTCTTCCTGGCCACCTCCGACGGGCACGGGGAGTGTGACAACACCTTCCGTGCCGGTCCGCCCGGCTTTCTGCGGGTACTCGACGCGCGCACCCTGACCTATCCCGAATACCGGGGGAACGGCGTCCTGGCCAGCCTCGGCAATATCCAGGAGAACCCCCACGTCGGCATTCTCATGGTCGACTTCTTCCGGGACCGGATCGGGCTGCATGTGAACGGCCGGGCCCGGGTGGTGGAGGACGCCGAGATGCGCGAGGCGCACCCCGGCCTGCCGGTGGATCCGGTGCCGGGGCGGCGCGCGGTGGTGTGGGTCGAGGTGACCATCGAGGAGGCGTACATCCACTGCGCCAAGCACATCCCGCACCTCCAGAAGGTGTCGGCGCAGCGGCGCACCGGCGGCGGCGACAGCCGGTACCGCGGACCCTCCGGTGACCGGGCCCTCGAGCACGACCGGGAGCGGGACTGGGGGACGGACGACGTCAAGCGGAAGGGCGGCGACTTCTTCGGCGCGGCCGCCGAGGCGCGCGACGGCCGCCGGACCCCGCCCGCCCCGCCCATCACCCCGCCGACCTCGGCGACCCCGCCGACCCTGCCGACCTCGGCGGCCCCGGAGCCGGCGGACCTGCCCGGCCGGCCGGCCCCGGTGGCCCCTGCGGTCCGGGTGCTTCTGGCCCCGCCTGTCCCGTACGCCCCGGTGGTCCCGGGTACGCAGACGCCGGCCATGGCAGCCGTCTCGGGTCCTCAGACCCCGGTCACCCCGGCGGCCCCGGCCGTCCCGGGTCTTCAGGCCCCGCCTGTCCCCTACGCCCCGGTGGTCCCGGGTGCTCGGCCCCTGGCCACGCCGGGCGTCTCGGGCTCTCAGATCCCGGTCACCACAGCAGCCCCGGTGGCCCCAGGTCCTCAGGCCCTGGCCACTCCGGCGGTCTCGGGCCCTCAGTTCTCAACCGCTTCTGCTGCCCCGGGCCTTCAGGACCCCACCGCCGCCCCGGCAGTCTCGGCTGCCCCTGGCCCTCAGACTCCGGCCACCCCGGCGGTCTCGGCCCCTCAGACCCCGGCGGTCCCGGCGGTCGCGGGCCTTCAGGCCCAGGCGGCTCCGGCAGATTCGGGCCCTGAGGCTCAGGCGTCTCCGGCCGCCCCGGGCCCCGCCCCAGCCGCCCCACCGGCCTCGCGGCCGGTGGACCTTCCCGGCGAGGCCGCCCAGACCGCCCAGGCCGTCTCCGCCTCGCCGGCCCCGGCCGCCCCTCCAGCCGTGCGTCCGGTGGACCTGGCCGGCCGGACCGTGCCGGCCGAACCGGGCACCCGGACCCCACCAGCCGCGCAGGCCGAAGCGGCCGACTCGGCAGGGCAAGCGCCGCAGCCCTCCGTGGCGCGCGCCGACCTCAGCCCCGCCATCCGGCCGGAGGTACGCCCCGACGCGGGCCCCGAGACCTGGCGTGAGGAGGCCGAACGGGTGCTGGCCGAGGCGCGTCAGCGGGCGGCCCGGAAGACCCAGCAGCCGTTCGGCGGCTGGTTCCGCTAGATCCTGCCCCGCGACGGTCCGCCCGGCAGGCGCTAGCCGAGGTCGTCCGCGAGCAGGGCCAGCACACCCTCGATGTTGGCATCGAGGTAGGCCCGCAGCGAGGGCGGCACCACCTCGACCGAGGCGATCCCCTCGCGGGTGAACGGGACGCTCACCACGTCGTACTCCCCGCACGGCTCGTCCACCTCCGGGCCGTGCCGCCGGGTGAGGTCCATCGAGGCGAGTCTGCAGACGAAGAAGTGCTGCACCTTCACCCCGCCGGCGCCCTCGGCGCCTCCGGCGCAGTCCGCGCCCTCATCGGCATGGGGGACGGTGTCCACGAACGCGGGCACCACATCGGTCACCTTCGCCCCCAGCTCCTCGTCCACCTCGCGGTGCAGGGCCTCGACGACGGTCGCGTCCTCGGGCTCCATCCCGCCGCCCGGAGTGATCCAGTACGGCGCCTGGCCGGGCTTGGTGCGCTTGATCAGGATCATCCGGGGGGCGGCCTCGCCCTCGAGGAGAATGGCGCGAGCGGTGCGCTTGACCACAGGTCGTTCGGTCATGCAGGACATCTGCCGCACCCTTCGCCCCGCGAAACCACTTACTCACCAGTCGACAGCCGCGCGCGACAGCCATTCGTGCGCCCGCGCGATATGCGGCAGCGCGAGCGCCCCCGTCCGCACCACCAGGAAATAGGTGCGCAGCGGCGGCACCGGCGGGTTGAGCAGCGCCACGACCTCTCCGGCGTCCAGCGCGTCCATGCACAGATAGCGCGGCAGGACGCCGAGCCCGGCGCCCTCCGCGACGCAGGCGAGCACCGCGCGCAGATCGGGCGCGATGATCGTGCCGGCGGTGACCGGCCGGGTGTCGAAGACGGCCGACCAGTAGCGGGTGACCAGCGGCAGGCTCTCGTGCACCTCGACGACGGGCAGCGCCTCCAGCGCGCGCACCCCCTTGACCTGGAGCACCGCGGGACCGCCGAGCCGGGCGGCCCAGCGCGGGGCCGCGACCAGCACATGCTCCTCGTCGCACAGCGGGGTGGCGGCCAGCAGCCGGCCCCGCGGCCGGGCGGTGGTGATGACCAGGTCGTGATGGCCGGCGCCCAGCCCCTCGAACAGCTCCTCGGCGCTGCCGAAGGCGCACCGCACCGCCAGGCCCTGGGCGACGAGGGTGGTCAGCGCGGGCAGGACGCGCAGCGCGGTGAACTCCGGGGGGCCCGCGAGATGCAGGGTGCGCAGGGCCGAGCGGTCGTCGTCGAGACCTGCCTCGGTGATCTCCACCAGGGCGTCGAGATGCGGCGCGGCCTTGTGGGCGAGTTCGTCCCCGACGGTGGTGGGGACGACGCCGCGCGCCGTACGGAGGAACAGGGGGCGGCCCAGCTGCCGCTCCAGGGTGCGTATCTGGCCGGTGACGGCGGGCTGGGAGAGGCCGAGCAGCCCGGCGGCGCGGGTGAAGGACCCGGCGCGGTGAACCGCGACAAAAGTGCGTAAGAGGGCCAGATCCATGCGGTTCCCCTCGCCTCGTCGTGCCCCGCACGCATGCCAACTATAAATATGCCGATAGGCCCATGTCGCTACTGTGATTGGACACTGACGCTGAGTCAACTAGCCTTGTTCGAGCGGTTCTCCACGAGAAGGACCGGGGCGTCTCAAGCCACGAGGGGGGAGGCTTGAGACGCCCGCACAGGCGTACCGCCCGCTTTCAGCCACCCGCCGGGGCGGATGCCGCATCGAGCGCCCGCAGCACGTCGGCGATCAGATCGTCCGGGTCCTCCGCGCCCACCGAGAACCGGATGAACCCCTCGGAGACCGCGTCGCCGCCCCACCGTCTGCGCCGTTCCGCCGTGGAGCGCACCCCGCCGAAGCTGGTGGCGTCGTCCACCAGCCGCAGCGCGTCCAGGAAGCGCTCCGCGCACTCCTTGTCCGGCAGGGTGAAGGAGACCACGCAGCCGAAGCGCCCGCCGCGCATCTGCCCGGCCGCGACCCCATGGGCGGGATCGGTCGGCAGACCGGGGTGGCGCAGTCCGGTGATCTCGGGGCGCTCGCGCAGCGCCTCGGCGAGGGCCAGTGCGGTCGCCGCCTGGCGGTCGACGCGCAGCTGCAGGGTGGCCAGGGAGCGGTGGGCGAGCCAGGCCTCCATGGGGCCGGGGATCGCGCCCACCGTCTTGCGCCAGGCCCGCACCTCCGCGGCGAGCCGCGGATCGCGGCAGGTCACATAGCCGAGCAGCACATCGCCGTGGCCGGTGAGCGCCTTGGTGCCGCTCGCCACGGCGAAGTCCGCGCCGAGCTCCAGCGGCCGCTGGCCGAGCGGGGTGGCGAGGGTGTTGTCGACGGCGACCAGCGTGCCGCGGGCGTGCGCGGCCTCGGCGAGTCGGCGGATGTCGCAGACGTCCAGTCCGGGATTGGACGGGGTTTCCAGCCAGAGCAGCTTCGTCCGGTCGTCCAGGGCGTCCAACTGGGCGTCCTCGCCGGTCGGGGCGGTGTGCACGGTGACCCCGTAGCCCTCCAGCCGCTCGATCAGCGCCGGGAGCAGCTGATAGCCGTCCGCCGGCAGCACGGCCGCGTCGCCCTGACGCAGCTGGGACAGCAGCACGGCCGAGATCGCGCCCATCCCGGAGGAGAAGACGACCGTCTCGGCGTCGGTGCCCGGTGACTCCAGCTCGCTGATCGCCCGCTCCAGCAGGGACCAGGTGGGGTTGGCGTCCCGGCCGTAGGTGTAGGGGCCGGCGGCGTCGCCGGGGAGGTGGTAGTGGGCGGCGAAGACCGGGCCCGGCAGCGTCGGCTCGTACGCCTCGGCCTCGGGCAGCCCGGCCCGTACGGCGCGGGTACCGTCGCCGGTCATGCGGGCTCCTTTCCCGCGTCCGGGTCATCGGCGGCCGACGCGCTCTTCCTGTTTTCGGCGCTCTGGGCGGCCTGCTCCGGGGTCCCTTCGGCGGTCTCTTCGGCGGCGCTCCCCGGGGTCCCCTCGGCGGCGCTCTCCGTCGCGTCGATGGCCTCGGTGACCGCGTCCAGCAGCCCGCCGCTGGCGGCCTCGATCATGTCCAGGCATTCCTCGAAGTCGTCCGTCCCGCCGAAGTAGGGGTCCGGTACGTCGAGGCCGCCCAGCGCGTTCTGGTCCGCGTCCGGGTCGTAGCTGCGCAGCAGCCGTACCTTCGCGGCGTCCTGCGGGGTCGGCGCGAGCGCGCGCAGCTCATGCAGATGGCCGCTGTCCAGGGCGATCACCAGATCGAGGTGATCGAACCAGTCGGCCTGGAAATGCCGCGCGATGTGATCCTGCTCATAGCCGTGTGCGGTGAGTACGTCGATGGCGCGGCGGTCGGCCCCGTCGCCCTCGTGCCAGGGCCCGGTGCCCGCGCTGTCCACCTCGACACGGCCGTCCAGCCCGACCTCCGCGGCGTGGGCGCGGAAGACGGATTCGGCCATCGGCGAGCGGCATATGTTGCCGGTGCAGACAAAGCAGACACGGTAGGGCGACGGGTCTCTCATGCCTCCCATCATCCCCGGCCGGGATCAGTCCTTGTCATCGGGCAGCACGACGTGCAGGGCCCACGCGACTATGGAGACGATCAGGCCACCGAGCACCGCGGTGCCGAAGCCGTCGACGTTGAAGCTCAGGTCCAGCTTTCCGGCCAGCCAGGAGGTCAACAGCAGCATCAGGGCGTTGATCACCAGCGTGATCAGCCCGAGGGTCAGGATGAACAAAGGGAAGGCCAGGAGCTTGACGATCGGCTTGACCACCACGTTCACCACGCCGAAGACCAGCGCGACGAGAATGAGGGTGAGCGCTTGGCGGCCGGTGTTGTCACCGGTGAGCGTGATGTCCTTGAGTAGCCAGATGGCGACGCCGAGGGCACCGGCGTTCGCGATCGTCTTGACGAGAAAATTCTTCATGGTTGAGATCGTCGCAGACAGGCCCCGCGACAGGCAGGGGCCCCGTAGGCAGGGGTGGAGAGGCGAATGAAGGCGTTCCGGCTGGATGAGCTGGAGGCGGAGCGGGCCGCGAACAACGGCGCGTATCTGCAGTTCCTGCGGGAGCGGAACATGTCCGTGGGGCTGTACGCGCTGGACGCGGGCCAGCCCGATCCGCAGTCGCCGCATCACCAGGACGAGGTCTACCTGGTGGTGAGCGGCCGGGCGTCGGTCACGGTGGGAATGGAGACGACGCAGGTGGCGCGGGGCAGCGTGGTGTACGTACCGGCGGGCACGGCGCACAAGTTCCACCACATCACCGAGGACCTGAGGGTGCTGGTGGTGTTCTCGCCGCCGGAGGGCTGATGTCGCCTGCGGGCTGACCCGGCCGGAGCTGATGTCGCCTGCGGGCTTGTCCACCGCGGAGGCGACGGGTGGCCGGACGGTCCCGTAGGGGTTCGGTCAGGGGAGGACGGGGGCCGCGGGACGCCCGCGCGCTTCCGTCCCGTCCTAGCATCGACGGCAGGGAAGACCGGCCGTCGGCGTCCGGACCCACGGCTCGGAGAGAAAGCAGGGAGTTACGTGACTACGAAGGGGATATTCCGGGGCTTGCCGTGGTGGGTGACCTGGATCGCGATACCGGTGCTCATCCTCGCCGTGTTCGGCGGTCTGATCATGAGCGTGATCGGGTTCCTGGTGAGCTTTGTCTTCAAGGCGCTGCTGCTGGTGGCGCTGATCGCCGGGCTGATCTACGTCGTACGGAAGTTCACCGCCTGACCCGCCGCGCGGCGCTCGCCGCGCCCCCCAGGGCCTGACGCATCCCCGCGGGCCCTGCGGGCCCCCACCGCGCGCGGATAGGCCGCGCGAGGGATACCGCCGGGGCGGGAGCGCGGCCCGGCGCCACCCCTGCCGTTAAAGTGCGAGACCTCGGCGTTCTTCCTCTCGGCGTCTGCCTCGCAACAACACCCCGGGGGTGCCTGTTGACGACAGCGATCTTCGATACGGCCGGTGCGCCGGCCCCGATCTCCCGCCCACCGGGCCCACGTCGTCCGGCCCCGCGGGCCTCCCCATGGCAACACTGGCCATTTTCGTTCCCTCACACGAGGCAAACCGACTCCGCACAGCAATCGAGTCGCTACGCTCCAGAGTCGGCCATGCGCAAACAACCCGGGGCGGCGAACGATGCGTGACATGCGTGACACAGTTCAGGCGGAAGTGACGATGACCTTCCTGGTCTCGCAGGATCTCTCCTTCCGGATCCCGGTCGAGCTGTCCTACGACAGCAGCGACCCCTATGCCGTCGAGATCACCTTCCATCTGCCCGGCGACGCGCCGGTGAGCTGGGCCTTCGCGCGGGAGCTGCTGTTGGACGGGCTGAGCAGACCCACCGGTGAGGGGGATGTGCGTATCGCTCCGGCCTCCCCCGAGGGGCTCTCGGACGTCTTCATCAGACTCCAAGTCGGCTGTGAACGGGCCCTGTTCCGGGCCGGGGCCGCCCCTCTGGTGGCCTTCCTCGATAGGACGGACCGGGTGGTGCCTTTCGGCCAGGAGCCGGCGGCCTGCGATCCGGTCGGCGATCTCGACGCCGAACTCCACCGCATCCTGGCCGAGGACCGGTACGCGGGCTGAGGGGCGGATACGCGGCGGCGGGCCGACGGCCGGTGTGCCGCGGCCGAACCGTCCGCCATCACCGAACCGTCCGGGCCACCGAACAGCCCGGACGGCGCGCCCGGGGGCTGAGGCCCTCGTCGCTCAGCGGCTCGTCGTGCCTCCGCCCGGCGGCTCGTCGTGCCGTCGCCCGGCCGCTCAGCGCGTCTTGGCCCGGCGCCGCCGCCCGCGTCCGCCCCGGCCGGTCCGGGCCGCCTGGGCGCCGCCCGTGTCGGCCCCCCGCTCCGCGCCGCCATCCGCCGCCGGGGCGCGGTCCGCGGAGACCACGAGCACGGCCAGCGCCGTGGTCACCGGCACCGAGGCGACGAGCCCGATGCTGCCCACCAGCGTCCGTACGATCTCCTCCGCGACGATCTCGCTCGTGGCGACCGTGCCCACACCGGTGTCCGCGATGGAGAACAGCAGCAGCAGCGGAAGCGACGCGCCCGCGTACGCCAGCACCAGCGTGTTCACGACGGAGGCGATGTGGTCCCGCCCGATCCGCATCGCCGCCCCGTAAAGCCTGCGCCGGGACACGGCCGGGTCCGCGGCCCTCAGCTCCCACACCGCCGAGGTCTGGGTGACCGTCACATCGTCCAGCACGCCCAGCGAGCCGATGATCACGCCCGCCAGCAGCAGCCCGCGTATCTCGATGTTCGGATAGAGGCCGTGCACAAGACCGGTCTGGTCGTCCGTATTGCCGGTCAGGCTCGCCCAGGCGATGAACAGCGAGCCCAGCACTCCGATCAGCAGCAGTGACACCAGCGTGCCGAGCACGGCGACCGATGTACGGGCCGTCAGCCCATGGCACATATAGAGCGCGAGAAGCATGATCGCGCTGCCCCCGACGACCGCGACCACCAGCGGATTGGAACCCTGGAGTATCGCCGGGAGGATGAACAGCGTCAGCACCCCGAAGCTGATCGCCAGCGCCACCAGCGCGAACACCCCGCGCAGCCGCCCCACCACCACGACGGCGAGCGCGAACAGCCCCGCCAGCAGCGCCATCGGCATCGACCGGTCGACGTCGGACACGGAGTACTGCAGGTCCTTGGGCGCCTTGGGGGCGTACGCCAGCTTCAGCTCCTGCCCGGCGCTGAACTGACGCGAGGCGTTGGGCTGGATGATTTCGGGGAAGGTACGACCTTTGTCCTTGCCCGAGGTGACCTCGATGGTGGCCTTCTCGCAGACGCTCTTCTTCCCGCCCTGCCCGGGGGCGCCGTTCTGGACGGTGCTGTCCTGGCCGGGCTCGGTGGGCGCCTGCGGCTGGGCGTTGACGTCCGCACAGTTCACCTCCTCGACCTTCACCACCCGTCCGGCGACGGTCTGCTGGTCGAAGCCGAGACCGCTGCGGCCGCTCGCCTTGTGGTCGGGCGTGCCGCCCGGCCAGAGCACGATCAGACCTGCGACGACGGCGACCGCGAAGGGGATGAGCACCGCCGCGATGATCTTGCGGAGGCGGGCGGAGACGGGTGCGGCGGGGCCATGACCGTGCGAGTGGCCGTGGGAATGGCCGTGGCCGTGGTCGTGCGCCTGATCGGAGGGGTGGGGCTGCTCGGGCGGGTGGTCCTGCTGGATGGCGGTCACGGTCGCATCATCGCAAGAGGAGTGGGCCCCCTGTTCAGCACTGTGGATAAACCGTTAGCGTGGGCACGAACCTTTGCAATCGCGGGAGCTCGGAGCACCGGGCTGAGAGGGCGCTGACGCTGTAGCTGCGCCGACCGCTGAACCTGTTACCGGGTAATGCCGGCGTAGGGAGTGGGTCTCATGACTCAGCAGGATGCATCATCGCGCGCCGAGAACGCCGAATTCGGCTGGCATAAGGGATATATCGCGGGCTCGCGCCCGGACCTTCACGTCCCGGTCCGCCGAGTGCACCTCACCAATGGCCAGGACGTGACGCTGTACGACACATCCGGCCCGTACACCGACCCCACCATCGAGACGGATGTCCGCCGCGGCCTGGCGCCGCTGCGGCAGAACTGGATCGTCGCCCGCGGCGACACGGAGGAGTACGAGGGTCGCCCCGTCCGCCCCGAGGACGACGGGATCAAGCACACCTCGCCCCGCGGGGGGCTGCGCAACCTCGACGCGGTCTTCCCCGGCCGCCCACGCCAGCCGCGGCGCGGTCGCGCGGGCGTCCCCGTGACCCAACTCGCCTATGCGCGGCGGGGCGAGATCACGGCGGAGATGGAGTACGTCGCGATCCGCGAGAACGTCTCCCCCGAGGTGGTCCGGGAGGAGATCGCGGCAGGCCGCGCCGTCCTCCCGGCCAATGTCAACCACCCGGAGATCGAGCCGATGATCATCGGCAAGCGGTTCCTGGTGAAGGTCAACGCCAATATCGGCAACTCGGCCGTCACCTCCTCCATCGAGGAGGAGGTCGAGAAGATGACCTGGGCGACCCGCTGGGGTGCCGACACGGTCATGGACCTCTCGACCGGCCGCAACATTCACACCACCCGCGAATGGGTGCTGCGCAACTCCCCGGTCCCCATCGGCACGGTGCCGCTCTATCAGGCGCTGGAGAAGGTCGACGGCAGGGCCGAGGAGCTGACCTGGGAGATCTACAAGGACACGGTCATCGAACAGGCCGAGCAGGGCGTCGACTACATGACCGTCCACGCCGGCGTCCGCCTGCCGTACGTCCCCCTGACCGCCCGCCGCAAGACCGGCATCGTCTCCCGCGGCGGCTCCATCATGGCGGCGTGGTGCCTCGCCCACCACCAGGAGTCCTTCCTCTACACCCACTTCGAGGAGCTGTGCGAGATCCTCGCGGCGTACGACGTCACCTACTCGCTGGGCGACGGACTGCGCCCCGGGTCGATCGCCGACGCCAATGACGAGGCGCAGTTCGCGGAGTTGCGCACGCTCGGCGAGCTCAACCGGATCGCCAAGGAGCACGGCGTCCAGACCATGATCGAGGGCCCGGGCCATGTCCCGATGCACAAGATCAAGGAGAATGTCGACCTCCAGCAGGAGATCTGCGAAGAGGCCCCCTTCTACACCCTGGGCCCCCTCACCACCGATATCGCCCCCGCCTATGACCACATCACCTCGGGCATCGGTGCCGCGATGATCGCCTGGTGGGGTACGGCGATGCTCTGCTACGTCACCCCCAAGGAGCATCTGGGCCTGCCGGACCGCGATGACGTCAAGACCGGCGTGATCACCTACAAGATCGCCGCCCACGCGGCCGACCTGGCCAAGGGCCATCCGGACGCCCAGGCATGGGATGACGCGCTCTCCGACGCGCGCTTCGAATTCCGCTGGGAGGACCAGTTCAATCTGGCCCTCGACCCGGACACGGCCCGCTCCTTCCACGACGAGACCCTCCCTGCGGAACCGGCCAAGACGGCACACTTCTGCTCGATGTGCGGGCCCAGGTTCTGCTCGATGAAGATCTCCCAAGACATCCGCCGCGAACACGGCGGCGCGATGGACGCGGCGGAGGCGGAGGCCGGTATGGCCCAGAAGTCAAAGGAGTTCGCCGAGGCGGGCAACCGCGTCTATCTGCCGATCGCGGACTGAGGCGGACTGGGGATAGGGGCCGTACGGCGCCGCTGTACAGCTGACGGGGGCGCTTTCCTCTTCTTCCCGTTGGCCCGTTTCACGTGAAACATCCCTTCGAGCGTTGGTCCGTGCTCCGTGCCGCCCTTTGAGGCGGTCGGAGCGCGGGCCACTCGGTGGTTCACGCGGTGAGTACGGCGACGACTCGGTTGGTCATCTCCTCCTGGGTGGTCAGTGGCGTCGGGGCGTAGGAGAGGACGAAGCGGAGCGTCTGGTCGCGAGTGGCGAACATGCGGGTGCGGTAGCCGTATCCCTCGCCGGTCTTTCCCCAGAACGTCACGCCGTTGACCGTGGCCTTCTGCAGGCCGAGGCTGTAGCGGGCCGGGGTGCCGTCCAGCATGCGTACGGAATCCGGGGGCAGGGTGAAGAGCTTGTCCAGCGCGTGGGGTGGCAGCAAGGCGCCGGAGAACAGGGCTCGCTGAAAGCGGGACAGGTCGTCGAGGGTGGAGACCAGCTCGCCCTCGCCCCAGGCGCTGGACTGGTTGTACACGGTGATATCGCGCAGCGAGCCGTCGGTCATCCGCAGATAGCCGTGCACATGCGGACCGTGGAGGCGCGGGTCCTGGCCCGGTAGCAGGGTCCGGGCCAGGCCCAGCGGGCGGAGGACGCGGGACTCGATCGCCTGGCCGTAGGGGCGGCCGGTCAGCCTTTCGATGATCAGGGCGAGCAGGACGTAGTTGATGCCCCGGTACTCCTGGGTGGCCCCCGGATCGAACTTGAGCGGGTCGTGGGTCACCGTCTCGACCCACTCCCGCGGTGTCCATCGGTCCCACCGATGCCGCACGACGCCCTCCGGGGTGCTGTCGTCCGGCAGCCCTCGATGGTCGGGCAGTCCGCTGGTGTGGTTGAGCAGCTGGGCCACGGTGATGCGGCGGGAGAATGCCGAGGGCAGCAGATCCGGGAGGTATCGCCCGATGGGTGCGTTGAGCTCCACCCGGCGCTCGGCCCACAGTTGAAGGATCACGGTGGCCACGAATGCCTTCGTGATGCTGCCCGCACGGAAGCGGTCGTCCGGGCGTACGGCCCGCCCGCTCACGAGGTCCGCCGCCCCGGCCGTGCCGTACCAGTGATCGCCTCGGCGGTCGACGCGCAGTTGCGCGGAGGTGGCGGGCGGATGCGAGAGATCGCTGATGGCGGCCCGCAGGGCGGGTTCGTCGGATGCGGTGGTCGATGCGGTGGTCGGCGCGGTGGTCGATCCGGTGGTCCCTGTCGCCGCGCGGGCCTCGGTGCTCCCGGCCACGGCCAGTAGCGCTCCGGCCGCGCAACCACCCATGAAGGTGCGTCGAGTCAAGGAAGTCATGGTCAGCCATCCTGGCGAGGCGGCCGCGACCCGCCATCCGGGATGACCCCACGTGCACCCCCACGCCCACCCGGACCGCACCCCGGGGCGGCCCCCGACGCGGGCTAGTCCGGCTGGTGCTCCGGGCCGCCGTAGTCGGGGCTGGTGAAGTCCGGGCTGCTGTAGCGGGGGCGGGCCTTGGGACCCTCGCCGTCGGTGCTGAAACCGGGGCGGCTGTAGCCGAGGTGCGGGGTGCGGCTGACCGTTTCGGGGTTGGTCGGGACGTAGGCGGAGGGGGACGGGGCCGAGGGGTTGGCGAGGGCCTCGCGGAGGAACGGCAGGATGCCGCGCTCCAGCAGGGCCTGACGCCAGACCTCTCGGGCGCGGTCCACCTCCTCCAACTGCTCGCTGCGCGCCTCGCCCCGGATCGCGCTGGAGCCGTTGCGCAGCGCGGTCAGGAGCAGTCCGACGGCGGCGATGAGGATGCCCGCGGCGGTCAGCGCCGCGAAGAACCAGCCCGCGGTGACCATCGGCTGGGCGATGGAGGGGGCCGGGTCGAGGACGTTGAGGACGTAGCCGACGATGAGGAAGATGATCGCGGCGGTTCCGGCGAGCACCGGCGCCAGCACCGCGAGCATGGCGACGAGCCCGGCCCCCGCGGCGTCCTGCATCGCGCCGGCGAGCCCCACCGTGCCCTCCGGGTGTTCGCGCTCGCCCACGTCCCCGGCGAGCGGGAAGAGCGGCGCGGGCTCGCGCAGTTTGGCGCGAGTTTCGCGGTAGTCCTGATATTCGGCGGCCGCGCATGCCGCTATCGCGGCCGAGGCGCCGAGCGCCATCGTGCGCAACTGCTCGGCAGTCAGCCGCTGCCCGACACCGGTGAGGTCCGGGCGATGGTGTGCGGTGCGCAGTGCCTCGTCGAGAACTCGCTCGAACTCCGGGCGGTCCTCGGTCAGCAGGTGCGGAGCGCTTTTCATGGTGCATCCCCCGATGCTCCGTAGGGCCGTGACGCCGGCTTGCGCCGGGCAGTCGGGCGGAAACGGAGGAGAGCCTGCGACGGATAAGCCGATGGTAGAGCCGATCCGGCGCGGGGTGACAGCAAGTTTCGGGAATTGCTCCCGCGCCGGTGAAGCTCTCTATCTGCCCCGGGCAGCGTCCGCTGAATCCTCAGCCGGTCAGAGGAAGTTGGACGACCAGCAGTTTTCCGGCCATGGTGACGCCGCCGTCCATGGCCACGGCGAGATTGTCCGCGTAGACATGCGGGCCCTCGACGGCGGGTGTGCCGCCGTCCTCGCCGTCCTCGGAGCCGACCTCGCCGAGCAGATACGGGATCGGGCTGTGACCGTGGACGATGCGCTCCCCGCCGTAGGTGTCGAGCAATTCGCGGGCCGCCAGGGGCCCGGTGTCCTCGTCGCGGAAGGCGAACCGCTTGGTGAATTTGCGGAACAGGTCCCAGCACTCGTCGGCGTCGCTGCGCTGCAGCGTCTCGGTGACGGTGTCGTTGACGGCCTCGATCGAGTCGCCGTAATCCAGATAGGCGGTGGTGTCGGAGTGGACCAGCAGATGCCCGTCCTCCTCCGCCATCGCGTCCAGCCGGGACATCCACTGGAGGTGGTGGTCCTCCAGCCGCTCCATGTCGCTGCGCTGGCCGCCGTTGAGCAGCCAGGCGGCCTGGAAGGAGGCGGTTCCGGCACCGGAGTTGACGGGCGTGTCGCCGAACCGCTTGGCGCCGATCAGCAGCAGCTCGTGATTGCCCATCAGCGCCTTGCAGTAGCCGCCCGCGGCCGCGGCCTCGGCGGAGAGCTGCATGACGAGGTCGATGACGCCGACGCCGTCCGGACCGCGGTCGGTGAAGTCGCCGAGGAACCACAACCGGGCGTTGCCCGCAGCCCAGTTGCCCTTGGGGTCGATCAGGCCCTCGGCGGCGAGCGCCTCGCGCAGCTCGTCGTGGTAGCCGTGGACATCGCCCACGACATACAGCGGGCCGGGCCCCTCGTCCTCGGCGAGCGGGCCGTGCTCGGGCTCGGGCACCGAGGTGAGCGTGACGGTGGGGCGGTCCTGCGCCGGGACGAGCGGCGTGTCCGGGATGGTGTGCCCGGGGCCCATGACCGGGAGCCGCTCGGTCGGGGTGTACTCGGCGGGCGGCGGCGCGGCGGGCGCGGGCGCCTCAGGAGCCCCCGGCGCGGGCACCCTTGGAGCCGGTGCCCCCGGCGTGGGACCGGGAGCGGGCGCGGGCGGCGGCACGGGGGCGGCGGGGCCCGGGGCCGCGGGCGCGGGCCCGGGCGGTACGGCTCCGGGCGCGCCCATGCCGGGCGGGGTGAACGCCCCGTACGCCGACATGGGCGGGGTGGGCGCCCCATGCGTGGACATGGGCGGGGTGGGCACCCCGTACGCGGGCACGGGTGGGATCGCAGCCGTGGTCCCTGCCGTGGCTTCCAGACCGGCCCCCTGAGTCATCGACCCCTCCACCATCACGCCGCCGTCCCACCTTGTGGACCTTGCCTGGTCGACGGCGGTCCGCGGTGTCGTCCGCCCATCATAGGAATGACCGTGAGGGCTTGTGACGCACCAGGGTGCCGTCAATCGGTGCTCGCTCCTGCTTGGTCGGACTTTTATCCCGGATTGGCCCGGTAGGGGAAGCCCATTGGTCTCAGGTCCTCCTCGGGTCATCCTTGAGTCACCCTCAGGTCAGCCTCCGGCACGGCTGCGCGGGGCGTTGACCGTCGTACGCGGCGGACGGCGCTGTGACGACGTCCGCACGATCAATTCGGTGGGTATGACCTGCTCGACGGGGTGGTCGGTATCAAGGCCCTCGATGGCGTCGATGAGCAACTGTACGACCGCCGTGCCGATCCGGCGGGGTTTGAGTGAGAGGGTCGTGATGGGCGGCTCGGTGGTGCGGTAGACGGTCGATTCGCTGCAGCACACCAGCAGCAGATCATCCGGGACGCGCAAGCCGTAGCGGCGGGCGGCGGCGAGCAGATCGGTGCCGTTGGGGTCGAAGAGGCCGTAGACCGCGTCGGGGCGGTCGGGGCGGGCGAGCAGCCGGTCGGCGGCGACGGCACCGGCACAAGGGTCGTGGGCCGGGTACGCCTCATAGACGGGATCCTGCCCCACGCGTTCGCACCACCGCAGATACGCCGTGGTGGACAGTCGGGTGTAGGTGTCGGTGGACGTCCCGGTGAGCAGCCCGATCCGGCGGGCGCCGGCCTCGGCAAGGTGGTCGAGCAGTCCGAGCACCGCCGCCTCGTGGTCGTTGTCGACCCAGGCGGTGACGGGGAGGGCCCCGGCCGGGCGGCCGTCGCTGACGACGGGGATGCCTTGGCGTAAGAGCTCGGTGACGACCGGATCGTGGTCGGAGGGGTCGATCACCACGGTGCCGTCGAGGGCGACGTTGGACCACACGTCGTGGCGGGAGGTGGCGGGGAGGATGACGAGGGCGTAGCCGCGGGCCAGCGCGGCGGAGGTGGCGGCTCGCGCCATCTCGGCGAAGTAGGCGAACTCGGTGAAGGTGAAAGGTTCATCCCCGTACGTGGTCACGGTCAGGCCGATGAGGCCGGACTTGCCGGTACGGAGGGTGCGGGCCGCTGCGGACGGGCGGTAGCCCAGCCGCTCGGCGACCTCGCGGACATGGCGGCGGGTGGCCTCCGGGAGCCGGCCCTTGCCGTTGAGCGCGTCGGAGACGGTCGTGATCGAGACCCCGGCGGCGGCGGCCACGTCCCGGATGCCCGCCCGCCCTAACCGGCGGCCGGCCGACCGGCTCACCTGGTGCTTCCCTGCTGCTGTCATGGCCAGCCGATAGTAGGGCTCGGGTGGGAGGGTTGCGCGATTCCGCCATCGGTATTCGGAAGGCACGTTTCTGCATGAACGGCCCCCTCAATTCCCTTGGAAGTGAAGCCAGTTGGGGGATCCACCGGGCCTCTGATGGCCCCTGGCATATCCACGCCTGCTGATTGATACATGTCTCGAAGAGGTCTCAACTCACCTGCACGGGTGATGCGCGCCACGGCGCTCGCCACCGGCGCGCGCGGAAAAGCGGGGCGCTCCCCCCGGTCGGTACGCGGGCGCCGGGGGCGGGTACGCGGCGGCGCCCGGCGGGTACGCGAGACGGGGGAATCCTCATAAGGTGTGCAGTATTGCCGTGTGCGAACGATGTGCACGGTCCGGGACAGGATGGGTCGAGGAGGACTGTCGGTGACCGAGAAGAGCCCCAAGCTGCGTGCCGCGCTGGACGGCATTCCGACGTACAAGCCCGGCAAGCCGGCCGCCACGGGGGGTCCCCTGGCCTTCAAGCTGTCCTCCAACGAGAACCCCTATCCGCCGCTGGCCGGGGTGCTGGAGACGGTGGCGGACTCCGCCGCGTCCTTGAACCGCTACCCGGACCTCGCCTGCACGGCGCTGATCGCCGAGCTCGCGGAGCGCTTCGATGTGCCGCTGGAGCATCTGGCCACCGGGACCGGTTCGGTCGGCATGGCCCAGCAGCTGGTCCAGTCCACGGCGGGGCCGGGCGATGAGGTGATCTACGCCTGGCGGTCCTTCGAGGCATATCCGATCATCACTCAGATCGCGGGCGCGACCTCGGTGCAGGTTCCGCTGACCGATGCCGAGGTCCACGATCTGGACGCGATGGCCGATGCGATCACCGACCGCACCCGGCTGATTTTCGTCTGTAACCCCAACAATCCGACCAGCACCGTCGTGCGCCGGGCCGAGCTGGAGCGGTTCCTGGACCGGGTGCCGTCCGATGTGCTGGTGGTGCTGGACGAGGCGTACAACGAGTTCATCCGGGACGAGCGGGTCCCCAACGGCGTCGACCTCTACCGCGACCGGCCGAACGTCTGCGTGCTGCGCACCTTCTCCAAGGCGTACGGCCTGGCCGGGCTGCGGGTCGGCTTCGCGATCGCCCATGAGCCGGTGGCGGCGGCGCTGCGCAAGACCGCGGTGCCGTTCGGCGTCAGCCAGCTCGCCCAGGACGCGGCGGTGGCCTCGCTGCGCAGCGAGGACGCGCTGCGGGAGCGGGTGGACGCGCTGGTCACCGAGCGGGGCCGGGTGTGGGAGGCGCTGACCGCCCAGGGGTGGACGGTCCCGGACTGCCAGGCGAACTTCGTCTGGCTGCGGCTGGGGGAGCGCACGCTCGACTTCGCGGCGGTCTGCGAGGCGGCGGGCGTGGTGATCCGTCCGTTCCCGGGTGAGGGGGCGCGGGTGACGATCGGCGAGCGCGAGGCGAACGAGATCTTCCTGCGGACGGCGGAGGAGTTCCGCAAGGAGCTGTGAGCCTTGCCTGAGCCTGAGCCTGAGCCTGAGCACTAGAGCCTCTGAGCCCCGCAAGGAGCTGTGGGCCCGCCTGGGCCCCTGGCGCACAAGGGGCCCATCGGCCCCTCCGTAAGGTGCGCAGCATACCCAGAGGTGCCCCATTCGCCCCCTCCCACCCCCTGTGGGAGGGGGCGAAGCCATGTGCGTATCATTGCTTGTGAATGTGAATACGTTCACAAGCTCGTTCGCGGGCAGGCACGACCGTAAGGAGAGATTCAGGTGAATCTGGCTCTGGCGCCGGAGACGCTCGCCCGATGGCAGTTCGGCATCACCACCGTCTACCACTTCCTCTTCGTGCCACTGACGATCTCTCTCGCCGCCATCACGGCGGGTCTGGAGACCGCCTGGGTCCGCACGGGCAAGGAGAAGTACTTCCACGCCACCAAGTTCTGGGGCAAGCTCTTCCTGATCAACATCGCGATGGGTGTGGTCACCGGCATCGTGCAGGAGTTCCAGTTCGGCATGAACTGGTCGGACTACTCCCGCTTCGTCGGTGATGTCTTCGGGGCCCCGCTCGCGATGGAGGCCCTGCTGGCCTTCTTCTTCGAGTCCACCTTCATCGGTCTGTGGATCTTCGGCTGGGACAAGCTGCCCAAGAAGATCCACTGCGCCTGCATCTGGATCGTCTCGATCGGCACGATCCTCTCGTCGTACTTCATCCTGGCCGCCAACTCCTGGATGCAGCACCCGACCGGCTACACCATCGACAAGGCCACCGGAAAGGCCCAGCTCACCGACATCTGGGCGGTGCTGACCCAGAACACCACCCTCGTCGTCGTCTTCCACACCCTGACCGCGGCCTTCCTCACCGGCGCCGCCTTCATCATCGGCATCTCCTCCTTCCACCTGCTGCGGGCCAAGCGCCGCCGGGAGCGTGGCGAGGAGCTGGGCGAGCAGCGCAAGAAGCAGATCGGGGCGATGCGGGCCTCGCTGCGGGTGGGCCTGGTCGTCGCGGTCATCGCGGGGATCGGCACGGCGCTCAGCGGTGACCAGCTCGGCAAGGTGATGTTCGAGCAGCAGCCGATGAAGATGGCGGCGGCCGAGGCGCTGTGGGACACCCAGGCGCCCGCGCCCTTCTCGGTCTTCGCCGTCGGCGATGTCAGCAAGGGCCACAACAGCGTCGAGCTGGAGGTCCCCGCCGCGCTCTCCTTCCTGGCGCACAGCAACTTCACCGACGCCGTTCCCGGGATCAACGACATCGCCCAGCGGGAGGCCGACGCCTACGGCGGGCAGCCCGATGACTACATCCCCAGCATCTTCATGACCTTCTGGGGCTTCCGGCTGATGATCGGCTTCGGCATGACCTCGTTCGTCGCCGGACTGATCGGGCTGTGGACGACCCGGCGCAAGCGGTGGCTGGCACCCGCCTTCCGCACCGGCGAGGACGAGGTGCCCCGGCTCATGCTCACCAAGAGCCGCGAGATGAGCCCGCTGCTGTCCACCTGGTCCTGGCGGATCGGCATCCTCACCATGGGCTTCCCGCTGATCGCCAACTCCTTCGGCTGGATCTTCACCGAGATGGGCCGGCAGCCCTGGGTGGTCTACGGGCTGATGAAGACCGCCGACGCGGTCTCCCCCGGGGTCAGCCGGACCGAGGTGCTGATCTCGCTCGGCGTCTTCACGCTGCTGTACGGGGTGCTCGCGGTGATCGAGGTGCGGCTGTTGACCAAGTACGCCAAGGCCGGACCGGACACCGACGAGAAGCCGCCAGCCAAGGATCCGAAGCTGCGGCTGCCCTCGGGCGGTCCGGGCAGTCCGGACGGCGGTACCGCCGCCGAGGACGAGGACGCCGACAAGCCGCTGACCTTCGCGTACTGACGGCCGGAGAGAATCATGAACCTTCACGACTTCTGGTTTCTGCTGATCGCCTTCCTGTGGACGGGCTACTTCTTCCTGGAGGGCTTCGACTTCGGCATCGGCGTGCTGACCAAGCTGCTCGCCCGCGACCGCACCGAGCGCCGGGTCCTGATCAACACGATCGGGCCGGTGTGGGACGGCAATGAGGTCTGGCTGATCACGGCGGCCGGGGCGACCTTCGCCGCCTTCCCCGACTGGTACGCGACGCTCTTCAGCGGCTTCTATCTGCCGCTGCTGGCCATCCTGGTCTGCCTGATCGTGCGCGGTGTCGCCTTCGAGTACCGGCACAAGCGCCCCGAGGACCGTTGGCAGCGCAACTGGGAGCATGCGATCTTCTGGTGCTCGCTGCTGCCCGCGTTCCTCTGGGGCGCGATCTTCGCCAATCTGGTGCACGGGGTGCCGATCGGCCGGGACGGGAACTATGCGGGCGGTCTGGCGGACCTGATCACGCCGTACGCCCTGCTGGGCGGGGCGGTCACGCTGGTGCTGTTCACCTTCCACGGCGCCGTCTTCGCCGCGCTCAAGACGTCCGGGGACATCCGGACGAGGGCACGGCGGCAGGCGACCGGGCTGGGACTGGCCACCGTCGTGGTCGCGGTGCCGTTCCTGGTCTGGACGCAGAGCGACAGCGGGAACGCCCGCAGTCTGGTGGCGGTCGTGATCGCCGTCCTGGCGCTCGCAGTGGCGCTGGTCATGAACCGGCGGGGGCGTGAGGGCTGGGCGTTCGGGCTGTCCGGGGTGGCCATCGCGGCGGCTGTCGCGATGCTCTTCCTGGCCCTCTTCCCCGACGTCATGCCCTCCTCGCTGGACCCGAAGTGGAGCCTGACGGCGGCGAACGCGGCCTCCAGCCCCTATACGCTCAAGATCATGACGTGGGTCGGGGTGATCATGATGCCGCTGATCATGGCCTACCAGGCGTGGACGTACTGGGTCTTCCGTAAGCGCATCGGTACCCGGCACATCCCCGCCGCCCACTGATGCTTCGGGTGGTGTGTTTCACGTGAAACCAATCGACCCCCGGCTGCTGCGGTACGCACGGGCCACCCGGTTCTTCCTCGTCGCCTCCGTGGCGCTGGGCCTGGCCGGAGCGGGTCTGGTCATCGCACAGGCGATGCTGATCGCCGAAATCGTGGTGGGTGCCTTCCAGCGGGGCGAGGACCTGGAGGCGCTGACGCTCCCGCTGGGGCTGCTGGCGCTGGTCGCCGTCGGCCGGGCGG